>CAWIEX010000023.1:0-241256 GCA_963835295.1 uncultured Actinomycetes bacterium | reverse complement strand
GGAACTCCCAGATCGCAGAGACGCGGACGAACGACGCACGTTCGTCGTTGCGACGGAAGATGACCGGCATCTCGGCGACCCCGACCGCGTCGGCGCGCGCTGATGACGATCTCGGCGTCGATGAACCAGTCGTCGGAGCACAGACTCAGGCGCTCGTAGGCCTCGGCGGGTCAGGATCTTCGGCTTGGCGTTGATGTCGCGTACCGCGCGCCCGGAAGAGAAGGAGAAAGAGCCCGTTGAAGACCAGCGAGACGAGCTGCGATACGGGCCGTCGCCGCGGCGCTGCGTACGCCCTTCACCAGGTCGAGCCCCTCCTTCGATCAGCCGGTAGATCCGACCAGGTCCTCGACCGGATCTGGGCATCGCCGTCGATGACGACCAGGTAGTCGCCCTGTGCCGCCGCGAGGCCGCTGCGCATGTCCCAACCCATCGCGCCCTGCTTTACCTCCGCGAGGCAGGGACGTGGTCGCGGGTCGGACGCGAACTCCCGCACGACGGCCGGCGTCGGGTCGTCGCCGCCGGCGGAGTAGTTCGCGACCAGCACGAGCTCGTAGCCACGCCGGACGCCTCGAGCTCGCTCGTAGAACGGCTCGACACCTGCCGGACGCTCTCCCCGGCGCGGTAGCACAGGACGATCGCCGAGAGCTCGGGGGGTGGCATCGTCGCGGAGCTTCAGCCCTTGGTCGCAGAGACGTAGTACTGGCCCCGAGCGGCACGCGTCGCAGCGCCGCCTCGATCGGCGCGACCGCCTTGCCGCCGAAGGGCAGGAACGCGATGTAGCGGTCCTCGCACGGTACGAGCCCGGCCTGACGGAGCAGATCGCTGGCGCGCCGCCGGCGCAGGAGCACTGCGTCCTCGTCGAAGACGCAATTGGACACCACGCGCCGGGTCAGCGGGTTGAGCGGGTTGTGCTCGAAGATCGCGGCGATGCCGCCCGGACGCAGGACGCGCGCCATCTCGGCGGCGAAGGCGGTCCACTGCGGGGGTGGCACGTGATGGACGACGCATATCGCGAACGCGACGTCGACGGATCCGTCCTCCAGTGGGAGCGCGTGGCCGTCGTAGAGCCGGTACTCGACCCCGGGTTGGCGACCGCGGCACGCTCGAGCACCCCGTCGAAGATGTCGACGCCGATGACCGCACGGAAGCTGTCCACGAGGTAGGCGATCGGTGACGCCCACGCCGCAGCCAACGTCGAGTGCGGTCAGCGTCGCCGGGTCGCCGACGCGTCGCTGCGCGAGGTCGATGAGCGGCGCGCCTTCAGCTGGGTGAAGTAGGCCGCGTCCTGCCCTGAGAACGCAACGACCTTCTCGAGTTCCTCGCGGTAGGAGTCCTTCCAGGTGTCGAAGTCGGTGGTGCTCAGACCCGGAAGCTCCAAATGCGATGCGCCACGTAGTTCGGCCCAGCGGCCGCGAGGACTGCAATCGCCTGCGATGTCACCGCCGGCAGCCCGACGACGTCGATCATGAGTCGCAGCACGCCGAGGCTGAAGATGAACGCCGCGATGTTGATGATCACGAACCGGGTGGCCTGGAACCCTGCATGGCCATCGCCGGCGCGGAACGTCCAGTGCCGATTCCAAAGGAAGTTGTTGGCGAGCGCCAGGCAGAAGGCGCCCGTGGCGGCAACCCAAGCGCTCGCTCCGGCGGCGTGATACAGGATTGCGAAGGTGCCGATGCTGATCGCGTAACCGATGAGACCCACGACGGCGTAGCGGCCGAACTGCAGCCAGTTAGTCCACACCCGCATCGCGAGGCGGATCCGTGTATGCAGCGACAACCGTCGCCCGATCGACTGCTCGGCCACGTCCGTCAGGCTAGCGAGCTACGAGGCGTAGGGCACTCGCGGCCTTATCATCCGCGCCTCATGACAGAGCCCAGGCGCCGCAAGATCCTCTCGGTCGTCGGCACGCGTCCGAACTTCATGAAGACCGCCCCGGTCGTCGCCGAACTCCGCGCGCCCTGACGAATTCGCCCACGTGCTGGTCCACACCGGCCAGCACTACGACCACGCGATGTCGCGGATCTTCTTCGACGAGCTCGGCGTCCGCGAGCCCGACCACATGCTCGGCGTCGGCTCGGGCTCGCACGCCGCAGCAGACCGCCCGTGTGCTGGAGCGCCTCGAGCCCGTGCTGCTCGACGGAGGAGCCCGACGTCGTGCTCGTCCCGGGCGACGTCAACTCGACGCTGGCCGCAGCGCTCGTGGCCGCGAAGCTCGTGATCCCGGTCGCGCCACGTCGAGGCCGGCCTGCGCAGCTTCGACCGCACGATGCCCGAGGAGATCAACCGCGTCGTCACCGACTCAGTGTCCGAGCTGCTCTTCATCCACTCCCCTGAGGCGCGCGACCACCTCCTGCGCGAGGGATCGCGACGGAGCCGCCATCCACTTCGTCGGCAACACCATGATCGACACGCTCGTCGCGATGCGCCCACGCCTGCGACTCGGGCGATCTGCCGCTCGCGTCTGCGGCGCTGCGCGAGGGCTCCTACCTCGTCGTCACGCTGCACCGGCCGGCGCTCGTCGACGGTGGCGCTGCTCGCCGACGCGATCGCCGCGCCTGGCGACGGTCGCGCGGCACGCTGCCCGTGCGTCTTCCCGGTCCATCCGCGGACCGCGTGCCGCGATCGAGGCGCGCGGCTGCGAACGCCGGCCGGGCCTGCAACTCCTCGAGCCGCTCGGCTACGTCGACTTCCTCGGGCTCGTCGCGAGCGCAGCCGGCGGTGCTCACCGACTCCGGCGGCATCCAGGAGGAGACGACCTACCTCGGCGTCCCGTGCTTCACCCTGCGCGACAACACCGAGCGGCCGGTGACGGTCGAGCTCGGCACGAACGTCCTGCTCGGGCTCGACCCCCGCCGCATCGAGGACGTGCCCGCTCTGATCGACGACGCCGCGTCGAGGCCGGCCAAGATCCCGCCGCTGTGGGACGGCCAGGCGGCCGGGCGGATCGTCGATGTCCTCGGCACTGTCCCGATGCGCGCGGATAGCCGTCGCGGCCGCGGCCTGAGTCAGCGCTCGGGCTTGCGCCCGCGCGTGACGGCGAACCACCCGAGGCGATCGCCCGTCAGCGTGGCCAACGGCCCGGCCCACGCCCGGTCGTAGGGGGTGGTGACCTTCTCGATGCGCAGGTCCTCCAGCCCGGCGAACATGTCGCGCAGCTCGCGCACGGTGAAGCCCTTCGTCCCCTCGCTCTCCATGTGGTGAGCGAGGACGTCGGCCAGCGACCGCGTGGGGCGCCCCTTCAGCAGTGCGTGCTTGGCCCACAGCCCATACGCGACCCAGGAGTGGCGGGCGTAGAGCATCACGCACAGGCGGCCCCCGGGCGCGAGCACGCGCACCGCCTCGCGCACGGCGCGGGCCGTGTCCGGCGTGTGGTGCAGCACGCCCCACGAGTAGACGCGGTCGAAGGCCTCGTCCTCGAAGGGCAGCACCTCGGCGTCGGCCTGCTCCAGGTGCGCCTCGAGGCCCTCGTTGTCCAGCCGCTGACGCACGAGCCGGATCGCGTGCTCGGTCAGGTCGACGCCGGTCGCATCGGCCCCGGCGCGGGCGAAGCGCACGAAGTCGGTCCCGGCGCCCACGCCGATCTCGAGCACGCGCTGGCCGCGCGTCAGCGGGAAGTCGGCATAGCGCGCGATGAACGGCTCGAGCTCGTTGCGCTTGCGCTCGACCTGGGCGAAGAACTCGGGCGTGCCCTCCGGCGCCTCGCCGTGCGCGGCGCCGCACGGATCTGCCTCCCAGAAGGCCTGAACGCGGGACTTCTCGGCCTCGTGCGCGGCGGTCGCCATCCTCACAGGCTACGAGAGGCCACCGTGTCGAGCAGCTCCGCCATCCGCCGCGCGATCGTCGTCCGTCGGTAGTCCGCCAGGAGCGCGGGCGCGACCGGCGCCGGGGCGGGCGTCGCTTGGAGGCGGTCGAGCGCGCGGGCGATCGAGGCGTCGTCGTCCAGGCGCGCACAGTAGGCGTCGGCCCCCACTTTGCGCAGCACGGCGTCGGTCGCGCCCCCGGCGCTCAGGCACAGGACGGGCCGCCCGAGGGCGAGGTACTCGTAGACCTTGCCGGCGACGGCTGTCGCGTCGCCCGCAGAGGCCGCCTGGCTGACGAGAGCGATGTCGGCGGCGGCGATGCGCGCCACGGCGTCCTCCCACGCCGAGGGCCCCACGAGCTCGACTTCGACGCGGCCGTTCGCGGCGGCGATCTGTGCCGCGACGGGCGGTGCGACGTAGCCGTGCACCACGAGGCGAAAGGCGTCGCGGTAGGGCTCGCGGGCCAGTGCGCGCAGCAACGGCGCAAGCGGGCGGTCGGCGGTGAGCGTGCCCGAGTGAAGGATCGTGATGCGGTCGCTCGGCGAGCGCGCCCGGCGGCGGTCGAGCAGCGCGTCCTCGAAGCCGTTGGGGATGTCCACGACCCGATCGGCGAGGGACGGGTGGCGGCGGCGCACGTCGGCCGCCGCCTCCGGCGTGACGGTGACGATCGCGGCCGACGCGGCGAAGACCCACCGCTCGAGTGCGCCTAGGAGCCCCCCGCGTCGATCGAAGAGCGGGTTGCCGGCCCAGAGGTCCCGCAGCTCGACCACCAGCGGAGGATCGCCGAGGCGACGGCTCGCGCGGGCAGCGAGCAGCGCCGCCACGGGCGGTCCGGTGGCGACCACGGCGTCGTAACGGGCAGACGCCAAGCGGCGGCGCAGCTCGCGCGCCCCCCGGGGCACCCAGGCCATCGACAGTGGAAAGGCCTCGGGACGAACGCCGAGGACAGCGAAGACGGGGTCGGCCAGCGCGCCCGCGCGAGCCATCGTGCGCGCGCGCCGCTCGAGCTGGCGCTGGGCGCCGGCCGATCCCTCGTATTCGTCGCCGGCCATCCGGGGCACGGCGGCCAGCACGTCGACCTCCCACCCGTGTTGGGGCAGGTGACGCAGGAGCGAGCGCCAGCGGGCCGCTGGTCCGCCGTGCTGAAGGGGAGGCCGGTGCGTGACGAGCAGGAGCCGCGCGATCACAGCACCGTATCGGCCGATAGCCTGCGCGACCGATGGCCCCGACCGCACTGATCACCGGCATCACCGGCCAGGACGGCTCGTATCTCGCCGAGCTCCTGCTCGACAAGGGCTACGACGTCCACGGCATGGTCCGCCGCGCCTCGACGGAGAAGTTCGAGCGCATCGAGCAGATCCGCGACCGGATCACGCTGCACCAGGGCGACCTGCTCGACCAGCGCTCGCTGGTCGACGCCCTGCGCGCCTCCGAGCCCGACGAGATCTACAACCTGGCCGCGATGAGCTTCGTCGCCGTGTCGTGGACGCAGCCCACGCTCACCGCGGAGTTCACCGGCACGGGCGTGACGCGGATGCTCGAGGCGATGCGCGAGGCCTGCCCCGGGGCGCGCTTCTACCAGGCGTCGAGCTCGGAGATGTTCGGCAAGGTGCGCGAGGTCCCGCAGACCGAGACGACGCCGTTCTACCCGCGCTCGCCCTACGGCGTGGCCAAGGCCTACGGGCACTTCATCACGGTCAACTACCGCGAGTCCTACGACCTGCACGCGACCACGGGCATCCTCTTCAACCACGAGTCGCCGCGCCGCGGCCTCGAGTTCGTCACGCGCAAGATCACCTGGCACGCGGCGGCCATCAAGCACGGCAAGCTCGACAAGCTCAAGCTCGGCAACCTGGACGCCCGCCGCGACTGGGGCTACGCCAAGGACTACGTCGAGGCGATGTGGATGATCGTCCAGCAGGACGAGCCCGGCGACTACGTCATCGCCACCAACTCCGACAACTCGGTGCGCGAGTGCGTCGAGATCGCCTTCGACGAGGCGGGCCTGTCGGACTGGGAGCAGTACGTCGAGACCGACCAGTCGCTCGTGCGCCCGGCCGAGGTCGACCACCTCATCGGCGACTACTCCAAGGCCGAGCGCGAGCTGGGCTGGCGGCCGACGACGAGCTTCGAGGAGCTGATCCGCCTCATGACCAAGAGCGACCTGGAGCTGCTGAAGCGCTAGTCGCGGGCGTTGCTTGCCCTACCCTCGTCGACCGATGCCCGTACCCCTCTTCGACACCAAGGCGCCGCTCGCCCCCCTGCGGGGGGAGATCGACGCCGCCATGACCCGCGTCGTGGACTCCGGCGCGTTCATCCTCGGGCCCGAGGTTCAGGCCTTCGAGGATGAGTTCGCCGCCTACTGCGGCACGGCGCACGCCGTCGGCGTCGCCAACGGCACCGACGCCCTGACCATCGCGCTGCGCGCGCTCGGGGTCGGCCGGGCGACGACGTCGTCGTCCCCTCGTTCACCTTCTACGCGAGCGCCGAGGCCATCCCGCCGACCGGGGCCCGCCCGGTCTTCTGCGACGTCGACCCCGAGACGTTCTGCGTGACGGCCGAGACGGTCAAGGCCGCGCTCACGCCGCGCACGAAGGCCGTCATCGCCGTCCACCTCTTCGGCAACGTCTGTCCGGTGGCCGAGATCGAGGCGCTGGGGGTGCCGGTGATCGAGGACGCCGCGCAGGCGGCGGGGTCGCTCTCGGACGCAGGGCGCCCCGGGGCGCTGGGCACGCTGGCCACCTTCAGCTTCTTCCCCTCGAAGAACCTCGGCTGCTTCGGCGACGGCGGCGCCATCACGACCGCTGACGACGAGCTCGCCGACCGCGTGCGCATGCTGCGCTTCCACGGCTCGTGGGACAAGGTCAGCTACGAGCACGTGGGCTACAACTCGCGCCTGGATGCGCTCCAGGCGGCGATCCTGCGCGTCCAGCTGCCGCACCTCGACGGGTGGGCCGACGGGCGCCGGCGCGCCGCAGCGCATTACGAGCAGGCCGGCCTGGGCGAGCTCGTCGCGCTGCCGGTCGCCGTGGCGGGGTGCGAGCCGGCGTGGCATCTCTACGTCGTGCGCAGCGAGAACGCCGACGCGCTGGCCGACGCGCTCGCGCAGGCGGGCATCGGTCACAAGGCGTACTACCGCACGCCGACGCACCGCCAGCCGGCGATGGCCGAGTACGCGCACGGCGTCGAGCTGCCGGCGACCGACGAGGTCGCGCGCACCCACCTGGCGATCCCGATGAGCCCCGTGCTGGACCGCGCTCAGGCCGACGCGGTGGTGGCGGCGGCGCGTTCCGCGCTCACGACGGCCTGAGCCGCCGGGCCACGGCGGCTCTCGTCCAGCGAAGCCTGCAGGCCCTCGAGCACGCGCACGACGGCCAGGCCGTTGCGCGCGCCCGAGATCGGCTCGCGGCCGGTGCGCACGCAGTCCACGAAGTGCTCGCACTCCAGGCGCAGCGGCTCGGCGCCCGCCACACGAGGTGACCAGATGTCGCCCGAGCGCGCGACGTAGTCCTTGTCGACGGCGGCGCTCTCGTCGAAGCCCTTGTCGTAGATGGTGATCTTGCGCTCGGGGTCCATGTCGTCGAACGTCGCCATGCGCTTGGAGCCCACGACCGTGAAGCGGCGCTCCTTGTGGGGGTCGAGCCAGGACAGGTGCAGGTGGGCAGCCAGGCCGGAGCGGAAGCGCAGGAAGCCGAAGACGACGTCCTCGATCCCGGCGCGCATGTAGGACTCGCCGCGGGCCGAGAGCTCGTAGGGCTCCTCTCCGGCGAGGTGCAGCACGACCGACACGTCGTGCGCCCCCAGGCTCCACAGCGCGTTCTCGTCGGCGCGCAGCTGGCCGAGGTTCAGGCGGTTGCCGTAGATGTAGCGGATGTCGCCGAGCTCGCCGGAGTCGGCGATCTCCTTGAGCTTGTTGACGCCCGGGTGGTACTGCAGCAGGTGGCCGACCATCAGCACCTTGCCCGACCGCCGCTGCGCGTCCACGACGCGCTCGGCGTCCGCGACCGACTGCGCCAGCGGCTTCTCCACGAAGCAGTGCTTGCCGGCCTCGAGGACGCGCACGGCCTGCTCGGCGTGGCCGGGCACCGGGGTGGCCAGCACGACGGCGTCGAGGTCGGGGTCGGCGAGGAGATCGTCGAACCGATCGGTGAACCGCGTCCCGCGGAACTGGCGCGCGAAGCGCTCGCGCGCCTCGGCGCGCCCGTCGCAGCACCACCGCAGCTCGGTGTCGGGCAACGCATCGAAGTTGCGCGCCAGGTTGGGGCCCCAGTAGCCCAGGCCCACGATCCCGACGCCGAGTGGCGCCTCGGTCAAAGGAGCACCGTCCGTCGAGCGCCGGCGCCCCGCGTGACGCCGCGCAGGTCGACCACGAGCGGCGCGCGCTCGGCAATGGCATCGTGGTCGACGCCCGGGTGGGCGGTGACGATCAGAGCCAGGTCGGCGCCGTCGAGCGCCTCGTCGAAACCGCGGCTCTCCAACCCACTCTCCGGCAGCGCCGCCACGTGCGGGTCGTGGTAGACGATGTCAGCGCCGAGCGCGCTCAGCAGCGCGACGATCTTCAGAGCGGGCGACTCGCGCACGTCGCCGACGCCGGGCTTGTAGCTGACGCCGAAGACCGCGATCCGACTCCCCTTGACGGGCTTGGTCGCGTCGTTGAGCACGCGCTCGACCTTGGCCACGCAGTGATAGGGCATCTGCTGGTTGACCTTGCCCGCCAGCTCGACGAACTCGGTCGTGAGATCGAACTCGCGAGCGCGCCACGAGAGGTAGAAGGGGTCCACGGGAAGGCAGTGACCGCCCATGCCGGGGCCCGGCTCGAAGCGCATGAACCCGTAGGGCTTGGTCGAGGCCGCGTCGACGACCTCCCAGATGTCGATGCCCATCCGATCGGTGAGCATCGCGATCTCGTTGACCAGCGCGATGTTGACCGAGCGGAAGATGTTCTCCAGCAGCTTGGTCAGCTCGGCCGCCTCGGGGGTGGAGACGCGCACGATCTCGTCGCACACCTCGCGGTACAGCGCCTCGGCGCGATCGCCGCACGCCTCGGTCAGGCCGCCGACGACCTTCGGCGTGTTGCGCAACGTGTAGTCGGTGCGCCCGGGATCGACGCGCTCGGGCGAGAAGGCGAGGTTGAAGTCGCGCCCGGCCAGCAGGCCGGACTCCTCGAGCATCGGCGCCATCCGCTCGCGCGTGGTACCCGGATACGTGGTCGACTCGAGAATGACGAGCTGGCCCGGCTGCAGCAGATCGGCCAGCACGCGCGTCGCGGACACCAGCGGGCCCAGGTCGGGCTCGCGGTTGGCGGTCAACGGCGTGGGGACGCAGACGAGCAGCGCTTCGCAGCGCGACAGATGGGCCGCACGCGTCGTCGCCTCGATGCGCTCGCCGGCGGCCTGAAGCCGCTCGGAGGGGATGTCCTCGATGTAGGACTCGCCGCGGCCGAGCGCCTCGACCTTGCGCGCGTCGACATCGACGCCGACCACGTGATGGCCTTCCTCGGCGAAGGCGACCGCGAGCGGCAGCCCGACGTATCCGAGGCCCATGATCCCGACGTTCATGGCGCGCAGTGTAGGGCTATGTCCTCCCGCCAAGGCCATCGGTGCTCTTGGGCGGTGCTCGGCATCCCGAGGCCCTGGCCAGCGCCTCACCGCGGTCGAGCGCGCGGCAGGACCGGCCCGGGTCGCGGCGGCCGACGCGCGGCGCCTGTGCTATCCGTGCAGCCTGGACGATCGCAAACGACCGCGGGAGGCCTACGTGATCAGCCGGAAGATGGGACGAGTCCTAAGCGCCGTGGGCGCCGTGCTGCTCGTCGCCGGGCTGTTCCTGACCTGGTACCACATCGAGCGCCCGCAGGGCGTGACCGAGACCACCGGATGGCAGACGTTCACGCGGCTGCGTGTGCTGATCCTCGGCGGTGCCCTGCTGCTGCTGGCCAGCGCGCTCGTCGCCCAGGCGCGGGCCGTGCTCGTCGCGCGCACCGCGCTCGGCGTCGTCCTCGGCGCGCTCATCCTGCGCCGGATCATCGATCCACCCGACGTCGCCGGCGACATCTCGGCGCAGCTCGGCGTGGCCGTCGGCCTCGTCGGCGCCATCGCCGCTGCGCTGGGCGGGCTGGTCGACTCCGGCCGCGAGGTGGTCGAGCGCTACCCGAACCTCGCGGGCTTCGGCGGGGCACCCGGTGGGCTGCTGCCGCGAGGCGGCGAAGAGGAGCCCGCGCGGCTCGCGCGGCCGATGCCGCCTCCGCGCGGCGCCACCGAGCGCGTGGTCGTCGACTCGACGGCCGAGGAGGTCCGGACCTAGCGTCCGAGCCGGAAGCGGACAGCGCGCCCAGCGCGCGGATCCCGTCGCGCCACGTGATCTTCTTGCCCTCGGCGACGGTGCGCCCGTAGTAGGAGATCGGCACCTCGTAGAGGCGGATGCCGGGGACCTTGAGGATCTTCGCGGTGACCTCGGGCTCGAAGCGGAAGTCGTCGCTGACCAGGCGCACCCCGCGGATGAGGTCGCCGCGGAAGGCCTTGTAGCCGACCTCCATGTCGCTGATCGTGGTGTTGAAGAGGACGTTGGTGACCAGCGAGAGGAAGCGGTTGCCCGCGTAGTGCCAGAAGAGGTGGGCGCGCTGGGGCTCGCCGCCGCGCAGCCGCGTCCCGTAGACGGCGTCGGCGTGACCCTCGATCAGGGGCTCGACGAGCTTGGGCAGGTCCTTGGGGTCGTACTCGAGGTCGGCGTCCTGGATGACGACGATCGCCCCCGCGGTGGCCGCGATGCCGTCGCGCACGGCCGCGCCCTTGCCGGCGTTGCGCGGGCGGCGGATGACCTGCACTCCGTCGACGGCGGCGGCGAGGTCGCCGGTGCCGTCGGTGGATCCGTCGTCGACGACGATGATCTCGCTGCGGAAGGGCACGGCGCTCAGGCGCCGCAGGACCTCCTCGATGGTGGCCGCCTCGTTGTAGGCGGGCACGACGATGCTCACGAAGGGGTCGTCCATGGCGCTAGCCGCGCAGGGCCGCCAGGTCGGCGGCCACCATCTCGGCGACGAGGTCCTCGAAGGAGCGCTCGGGCGCCCAGCCCAGGCGCTCGCGGGCGCGCGTCGCGTCGCCCACCAGGGCCACCGGGTCGGGCGCGCGGACCAGGGCGCGATCGACGCGCACGTAGCCCTCCCAGTCGAGGTCGAGCGCGGCGAAGGCGGCGGCGGCGAAGTCGCGCACGGTGCGCCCGACGCCCGAGGCGATGACGTAGTCGTCGGGCTCCGGCGCCTGGAGGGCCAGCCACGCGGCGCGCACGACGTCGGCGGCGTGCGACCAGTCGCGCACCGCGTCGAGGTCGCCGAGCACGAGCTCTGACTCGAGGCCGAGCTTGATCGCGGCCGCGCCGCGCGTGACCTTGCGCGTGAGGAAGCGCTCGGGGCGCCGCGGGGACTCGTGGTTGTAGGTCAGCCCCGAGCAGGCGAAGAGCCCCCAGCGCGCGCGCATCGCGCCCACGAGCCCGTGCGCGGCGAGCTTCGCGGCTCCGTAGGGCGTGCGCGGGCGCATCGGGCTGCGCTCGGTCTGCGGGCTCTCCCCCGCGTCGCCGAAGACCTCGCTCGAGGTCGAGACCCACACGCGCATGGCCGGGTCGACCTCGCGCGCCGCGGCCAGCAGCGTCGCGGTCGCGGTGGCGATCGCGGCCACCGTCTCGGTCGGGTCCTCCCACGAGTCGGGGACGAAGGTCGGAGCGGCGAGGTGGTAGAGCTCGTCGGGCCGGGCGTCGTGCACGGCGGCGCGCAGGGTGGCCGGCTCCAGGAGGTCGCCGGCGAGGCCCGACACGCCGTCGGGCAGGCTCTCGGCCGGCCCGCGCACCAGGCCGACCACCTCGTAGCCCCGCTCGGCCAGCAGCGCCGCCAGATACGAGCCGTCCTGGCCCGAAACCCCCGTCACCAGCGCTCTCGGCACGCTGGGACCCTATGCAAGTTCGCGTGCCACGGAACTTCCGCGCGCCATCTGCGTTGTGCGTGTCGTACCCTCAGCCTCTCGGCCCGTGCCCGCCCACACGCCGACACCCTCCTCGTCCGACACCGCCGAGCGCGCCGCGCTCGCGGAGGCTGCCGTGCCGCCGGCCAGTGTCGAGGTCCTCGGCGTCCCGCTGGCGCTCACCGACTACGAGCGGACCATCGAGTGGATGGACGCCACCATCGCCACCGGGCGGCGCGGGTATGTCTGCGTGGCCGCCGTCCACACGGTGATGGCCTGCCAGGAGGATCCCGAGCTGCGCGCCGCCGTCCTGGGCTCCGACCTCACCGTGCCCGACGGCCAGCCGCTGGTGTGGGCCATGAACGCCCTGGGCCACGACCTCTCCAGCCGCGTCTACGGGCCCGACCTCATGGCGCGCTACTGCGAGCGCGCCGCCCTGACCGGCGCGCGCATGTTCCTCTACGGCGGGCGCAACCAGGGCGCGCTCGTCCAGCTCGCGCTCAACCTCCGCACGCGCTTCCCCGGGCTGAACATCGTCGGCGGCTACGCGCCGCCCTTCCGCGCCCTGACCGGCGAGGAGGAGGACTTCGTCCTCGACGAGATCAACCGCTCGCAGGCCGACGTCGTCTGGGTCGGCATCGGGGTGCCCAAGCAGGAGAAGTGGATGGCCGCGATGCGCGACCGCCTGCGGGCGCCCGTGCTGGTCGGCGTGGGCGCCGCCTTCGACTTCCACGCGGGGCTGGTGCCCCAGGCGCCGCGCTGGATGCAGTCGATGGGCCTCGAGTGGGCGTACCGGCTCCTGCAGGAGCCAGGCCGCCTGTGGCGGCGCTACCTGCGGTACAACCCGCGCTTCGTGTTCGGGTTCCTGCGCCAGTGGCTGGCGCATCGCCGACCGAGTCGATGAGCTACGACGTCGCAGTCATCGGCTGCGGCCGCGTCGGGCTGCCGCTCGCGCTGGCCTTCGCCGACCACGGCCTGCGCACCCTGGGCGTCGAGAACGACGCCGAGCGCCTGGCCGCGGTGTCCGAGCGCCGGATGCCGTTCGAGGAGCCGGGCGCGGACGAGGTCCTGCAGCGCGTCGAGATCGACTGGTCCGCGCGCGCCGCCGACGCCGCGCAGGCCGACGCCATCGTCCTCACCCTCGGCACGCCGTCGTTCTCGCACATCGAGATCGACATGCGCGACATCCGCTCGGTCCTCGACGACCTGCTGCCCGTGCTGCGCCCCGGCCACCTGCTCGTGCTGCGCTCGACCATCGCGCCGCAGACGACCGACTTCGTCGCGGGCTACATCGAGAAGCATCTCGACCTCGAGGTCGGGCGCGACGTCTTCGTGGCCCACGTCCCCGAGCGCATCGCCGCCGGGCGCTTCTTCGAGGAGATCGGCTCGCTGCCGTGCATCGTCGGCGGCGTCGGCGAGGCCTCGGGCGCGGCCGCGGGGGCGCTGTTCGAGCCGCTCGGGGCGCCGATCGTGCAGACGACCCCGGTCGAGGCCGAGCTGGCGAAGATCTGGACCAACATCCTGCGCTACGCGATGTTCGCGCTCCCCAACCGCCTGATGATGGAGTGCGAGCAGTACGACGCGAACGTCTTCGAGGTCATCGAGCTCATCAACCGCGACTACCCGCGCGGCGGGATGCCGCAGCCGGGCTTCACCGCGGGGACGTGCCTGCGCAAGGACTTCACCTTCTCCGAGGAGCGCTCGCCGGCGCCGGGGATGCTGCTGGCGGTCTCGCGCGTGCACGAGTCGGTCCCGCTCTTCATCGTCGAGGGCCTCAAGCGCCGGCTCGGCTCACTGCGCGGGCGCAAGGTCGCGGTCCTCGGCCTGGCCTTCAAGGCCGACACCGACGACGAGCGCGACTCGCTCGCGCACAAGCTCATTCGCCTGCTCGAGCGCGAGCTGGCCGACGTGGCGGTCCACGATCCCCACGTGGCCACGCCGACCCAGTCCTTCGACGACGCGGTCCTCGACGCCGACGCCGTGGTCATCGCCACCAACCACAGCGAGTTCCGCGACCGCCACGTGCTGGCCGCGATCGCCGACAGCGCCAAGGGCGACGCCGTGCTGGCCGATCCGTGGGACTGCTTCGACACCAAGCAGGTCTTCAGCCGGCCGGCGGAGCTGGTCGCCGCCACGCACTGAGCCCGTTCGTCGGCGGGCCCCGGGGGGCGAGTCCGCCGCCGCTGCGCCCTAGCGAGGTCCATGACCACGCTGCGCAGAAACATCGCCGTCCTCACCGTCGCCGTTACCGCCGCCGTCCTCGGCGCGCCCGTCGCGAGCGCCCGGGCCGGCACCTACACCGTCCTGTCGTGCCGGGACCGCGCGGGCGCGCCGGCGCCGCTGAGCGACGCCGCGGGCGGCTGGATCGCCGGGAGCACCGGCGGCGCCGGCCTCGACTCGGTCGACCGCTGCACCGACCCCGCGCACGGGTTCCTGGCCACGGTCAGCGGCGTCTGGGCGCACCCGGTGGGCAGCGCGGCGTGGTGGCGCTTCGTCGCGCCGCCCGGGACCGTCGTCGAGGGCGGCGACCTTCTCTACTCGGGCTACGCGCGGCCCTTCGACGGCCAGAACGAGGGGATCGTCTACCTGCGCTCCGCCGCGGGCGCGATCCCGGCCATCGAGCTCGGATCGGGGGCGCTGCCGGCGCGCTGGGTGAGCGTGCACGGCCTGCACGACGCGTGGCTGCAGGCCACCGCGCAGTGCGACGGCCCCGCCGGCAACGCCGACTGCCAGGCCGGGAGCGTGCACGCGACCATCGAGGTCCTGCGCTCGGAGGTCGTCCTCGCCGACGGCTCGCCGCCCAGCGCCGGCCCCGCGAGCGGCAGCGCCGTCTCCTCGACGACCTGGCAGGGCACGGAGACCTTCGCCTTCGCGGCCGCCGACGAGGGCAGCGGCGTCCGCGAAGCGATCCTCGCGGTCGACGGCGCGCCCGTGCTGACGCGCACGGTCGACGACTGGGACGGCCGCTGCGTCGACGCCACGGCCGGCGACCGAGTCTTCACGCGGCCGCAGCCGTGCCCGGCGGCCGCCGACGCTCTCTTGGTGGTGGATGCCGGCGCGCTCCCCGCGGGCGAGCACGACGTCGCGCTGCGCGTCTCCGACGCCGCCGGCAACCTGCGCACGGTCTACGCGGCGCGCAAGACGATCGCCGGTCCGCCCGCGCCTGTCGCGGCGGGCAGCTCCACCGGCGCGCGCAGCGCCGACGACGCCGCAGCGCGCCGTGCTCGTCGCGCGCTGGGCGAGGACGCGGCGCACGAGCCTCACCGTGCCCTACGGCGTGCGCAGCGTGATTCGCGGGCGCCTCACGGCCGGTGACGGCGCGGGCGTCCGCAACGCCCGCATCGAGCTGCTCCACGCCATCGACCATCGGCTCGGGAAGGCGCTCGACAAGGGCGGGCGCGCACGCGCGCCGACGGACGCTTCACGCTCATCCTGCCGCGCGACGTCTCGTCACGGACCCTGGTCCTGCGCTACCGAAGCCATGCCAACGACACGGTGGCAGCGGCCGAGCACGTCCTCGCGCTGAAGGTCCAGGCCGGAGCCAAGCTGACCGTGACGCCACGCTTAGCCACTCGCGGCCAGACGGTGCGGCTCAGGGGACGGCTCACCGGCCGGCCGCTGCCAGAGGGAGGCAAGGTCATCGAGATGCAGGCGCGAAGCCCAGGGCCAAGCGTGGCTCACCTTCCGGACGGTTCGCACCACGCCGGCGCGGGCGATTCGCGTACGTCGTACACCTTCCGACGCAGCGGTCCCGCTGCTCTACGAGATGCGCGCCCGGGCGAGAGCAACGGACGACTACCCCTTCGCGACAGGGTTCTCGCGGGTCGTCCGCGTCCGCGTGCGCTGAGCCGCGCGCTACCGTTCCCCGCCCATGAACAGGGTCCTCGTCACCGGCGGCGCCGGCACGATCGGCGCGGCGGTCGTGCGCCGCCTGCTGCGCGACCCCGACTTCGAGGTGCGCGTCTCCGACCAGCGCCCGGCGCCCGACTGGATGCGCGAGGGCTGCGAGGTGCACACCGGCGACCTGCGCGTGCTCGACGAGGCGCGCGAGGCGACGCGGGGCTGCACAACCGTGATCCACCTGGCGGCGATCGTCGGCGGGATCGCGAACTTCCACAAGCTGCCCCACACGCTCACCGAGGTCAACAACGCGCTCTACAACGCCGTCGTGCGCGCGGCCCTCGACCACGACGTCGAGCGCTTCACCTACGTCTCGAGCTCGATGGTCTTCGAGCGCGCGACCGAGTACCCCACGACCGAGGAGCGCATCGTCGACACGCCGATCCCGCGCTCGGCCTACGGGTTCTCCAAGCTCACCGGTGGAGTTCCCCCGTTTCAGTGGACACGGGTTGATTAGGCGATCGCGCTGGTGGTTCGTGCAGTGAACTTGATCTTGTTGGTGGACGCGAGCCGCGAAGCGGCGAGACCCGCACCGGGGTCGCTCAGAGTGCTGTTTTCGTAGTCGGCGGGAGAGAGCATCCCGAGCGTCGAGTGTCGTCGGCGGCGGTTGAAGAAGACCTCGATGTACTCGAAGACCTCGGTGCGCAGCTCTGCCTTCGTCGGCCAGGCGCGGCCGTGGATGAGTTCCTTCTTCAGCGTGGCGAAGAAGCTCTCGGCGACGGCGTTGTCGAAGCAGTCGCCGCGGCTGCCCATCGATTGGGCGATCCCGGCGGCGCGGGCCTGCTGGCCGAAGGCCAGGCGAGACGAACTGGCTGCCCTGGTCGGAATGCCAGATCAGTCCGGGCGCCGGGCCGGCGGCGCGCGAGCGCCATCTGCAGCGCGTCGGTGACCAGCTCGGTGCGCATGTGATCGGCCATCGACCAGCCGACGATCCGGCGGCTGAAGACGTCCTGGACGGCGACCAAGTACAGCCAGCCCTCCCAGGTGCGCAGGTAGGTGATGTCGGCGACCCACAGCCGGTCGGGCGCGGCGGCGAGGAACGCGCGGTCGACGAGGTCCTCGCAGACCCGGACGCCGGGCACCCGGATCGTCGTCCTGCCGCGCGCTTGCGGCGACCAGCCCCGACAGGCCGGCCTGGCGCATGAGCCGCTCGACGCGCTTGCGCCCGATCCGCTCGCCGTCGCCGAGCACGAGCTCGGCGTGGATGCGCGGTGAGCCATAGACGCCGCGGTTCTCGGCGTGGATCTCGCGGATGCGCTCAAGTCAGCCGCTCGTCCTCACGCGCGCCGCGCCGACGGCGGACGGCGCTGCCAGGCGTGAAAGCCCGAGCGGCTGACGCCGAGCACGCGGCACATCGTCTTGATCGAGTGCTCGGCCTTCTTCGCCGCGATGAACCCGAAGATCACCGCCGGGTCTCGCTGTCCTGCCGGGCGAAGAAGGCCGCCGCTTTTCTGAGGATCTCGCGTTCCTCGGTGAGCGTCCGGACCTCGCGCCGCAGCCGGCGCAGCTCCTCGCGCTCATCCGAGCGTCAGGCCCTCGGCCTTGCCCTCGTCGACGTCGAGCTGGCGCGCCCAGTTGCGCAGCGACTGCGGCGAGCACCCCAGCTCCTCGGAGAGCTGCGGGATCGACCGGCCGCTCGTCCGCAGCAGCCGGACCGCCTCGCGGCGGAACTCAAGCGAATACGGCGGGGTTGACGGCATGGACATCGATCCTTGCTGCCGGGCCAGACGGCCCAGCGATCAAGTGTCCACGAAAGCGGGGGAACTCCACGGGGCGAAATTCGTTCGGTCGTCCACACGCTTGTGCCGGCGCGCCCAGGTACCTGCTGGTGCTGCGCTCGACCATGGGTCTTCGCGGGGCCGGCGCGCTGGTTTCGGCGCCGCTGGCCTAACCTCGGGGACCACCGCCATGCCGATCCCCCTGTTCGACACGACCACGCTACGAGACGCGTTGCGCCCCGAGATCGACGCTGCCATCGCTCGCGTCGTGGACTCCGGGGTGTTCATCCTCGGCCCCGAGGTCGGCGCCTTCGAGGAGGAGTTCGCCGCCTACTGCGGCGCCCGCCACGCAGTCGGAGTGGCCAACGGCACTGACGCGCTCACCATCGCGCTGCGCGCGCTCGGCGTCGGCCCCGGCGACGAGGTCGTCGTCCCGTCGTTCACCTTCTATGCCAGCGTCGAGGCGATTCCTCCGACGGGCGCGCGGCCCGTCTTCTGCGACGTTGACCCCGAGACCTTCTGCGTGACGCAGGAGACGGTGCGGGCGGCCCTGACGCCCCGGACAAAGGCAGTCGTCGTCATCCACCTGTTCGGCAACGTCGCCCCGGTGGCGGACATCGAGGCGCTCGGCGTCCCAGTGGTCGAGGACGCGGCCCAGGCCGCGGGGTCGCTCGGCCCCGCTGGGCGCCCAGGCGCCCTCGGGACGCTCGCGACGTTCAGCTTCTTCCCGTCCAAGAACCTCGGCTGCTTCGGAGACGGCGGCGCGATCACGACGAACGACGACGCGCTCGCCGACCGCGTGCGCATGCTGCGGTTCCACGGCTCGTGGGACAAGGTGACCTACGAGCACGTCGGCTACAACTCGCGCCTCGATGCCCTGCAGGCAGCGATCCTCCGCGTCCAGCTCCCGCATCTCGACGAGTGGGCCGACGCGCGCCGGCGCGCCGGCGCCCACTACGAGGAGACCGGCCTCGGCGAGGTCGTCGCCCTGCCGGTCGCAGTGGAGGGCTGCGAGCCCGCGTGGCACCTCTACGTCGTGCGCAGCGACCGGGCCGACGCGTTGGCCGCCGGCCTTACCGAGGCCGGCATCGGAAACAAGGCCTACTACCGCGTGCCGGTCCATCGCCAGCCGGCGATGCTCCAGTACGGTCGCGGCGTTGCCCTCCCAGCCACTGACGAGGTCGCACGCACACACCTCGCGATCCCGATGAGCCCGCTGCTCGGCCGCGCTCAGGCCGACGAAGTTGCCACCGCGGCGCGCGCATCCGTCGTCACCGTCTGAGCCCCGGCGCCGGAAGCGTGCGGCGACTCTCGTCGAGTGAGGCCTGCAACCCGGCGAGCACGCGCACGACCGCGAGGCCGCTGCGCGCATCGGAGATCGGCGCGCGCCCCTCGCGAATACATGCCACAAAGTGCTCGCACTCCAGCCGAAGCGGCTCGGCAAGGGGCACCCGGGGGGACCAGATGTCGCCTGAGCGCGCGACAAAGTCCTCGTAGGGCGCGACGCTCGGGTCGAAGCCCTTGTCGTAGACGGTGATCTTGCGCTCGGCGTCCATGTCGTCGAAGGTCGCCATCCGCTTGGAGCCGACGATCGTGAAGCGCCTCTCCTTGTGAGGGTCCAGCCAAGACAGGTGCAGGTGGGCGGCCAGCCCCGAGCGGAAGCGCAGGAATCCGAACACGACGTCCTCGACCCCCTCACGCATGTACGACTCGCCGCGTGCGGACAGCTCGTAGGGCTCATCCTGAGCGAGGTGGAGCACGACCGAGACGTCGTGAGCGCCCAGGCTCCAAAGCGCGTTCTCGTCGGTGCGCAGCTTGCCGAGGTTCAGGCGGTTGCCGTAGATGTAGCGAATCTCGCCGAGGTCGCCGGACTCGGCGATCTCCTTGAGCTTGTTGATGCCCGGATGGAACTGAAGCAGATGCCCGACCATGAGCACCTTGCCCGACCGCTGCTGCGCCTCAGCCACACGCTCGGCGTCGGCGACGGTCCTAGCCATCGGCTTCTCCACGAAGCAATGCTTGCCCGCCTCGAGCACGCGAACGGCGAGATCGGCGTGTGTCGGCACGGGCGTGGCGAGGACGACGGCGTCGAGGGTGGGGTCGCCCAGCAGGTCGTCGAAGTCGGAGGTGAAGTGAGCGTCGGGATACTGCGCCGCCAGACGTTCCCGCGCAGCGTCGCGCCCGTCGCAGCACCAGCGCAGCTCGGTGGAGCCGATGGCGTGCAGGTTGCGGGCGAGGTTCGGGCCCCAGTAGCCGAGACCGGCCACCCCGATCGACACCGGCGCATGCGATCACAGCAGCACCGACCGGCGCGCGCCCTGGTGGCGTGTCACGCCGCGCAGGTCGACGACCAGCGGCGCGCGCTCGGCGATCGCGTCGTGATCGACCGTTGGGTGGGCGGTAACTATCAGCGCAAGGTCAGCGCCCGCTAGCGCTTCTTCGAAGCCGAGGCTCGCCAACCCACCGTCAGGCAACGCCTTGACGTGCGGGTCGTGGTAGACGAGGTCGGCGCCCAGTCCGCCGAGGAGCTCGATGATCTTGAGCGCTGGTGACTCGCGCACGTCGCCGACCCCGGGCTTGTAGCTGACGCCGAAGACGGCGATGCGGCTGCCCTTGACCGGCTTGGCCGCATCGTTGAGCACGCGCTCGACTTTGGCCACGCAGTGATAGGGCATGTGCTGATTGACCTTTCCCGCCAGCTCGATGAACTCGGTGGTGAGGTCGAACTCGCGCGCCCTCCACGACAGGTAGAACGGGTCGACCGGGAGGCAGTGGCCGCCCATCCCCGGCCCCGGCTCGAAGCGCATGAACCCGTAGGGCTTGGTCGAGGCCGCATCGACAACCTCCCAGATGTCGATCCCCATGCGATCGGTGAGCATCGCCATCTCGTTGACCATTGCGATGTTGACTGACCGGAAGATGTTCTCGAGCAGTTTGGTCAGCTCGGCAGCCTCGGGCGTGGAGACCCGCACGATCTCGTCGCACACCTCGCGGTACAGCTCCTCGGCGCGATCGCCGCACGCCTCCGTCAGGCCCGCCGAGGACCTTCGGCGTGTTGCGCAGCGTGTAGTCGGTGCGGCCCGGGTCGACGCGCTCTGGCGAGAAGGCGAGGTTGAAGTCGCGGCCCGCCACGAGGCCCGACTCCTCGAGCATGGGCGCCATACGCTCGCGCGTCGTGCCGGGGTAGGTCGTTGACTCGAGCACGACGAGCTGTCCGGGCTGCAAGAGGTCGGTCAGCACGCGCGTGGCCGCCAACAGCGGGCCCAGGTCGGGCTCGCGGTTGGCGGTGAGCGGCGTCGGGACGCAGACGAGCACCGCGTCGCAGCGCGACAGACGGGCCGCGCGCGTCGTCAGGTCGAGACGCTGAGCGACCGCCTGCAGGCGCTCAGACGCGATGTCCTCAACGTAGGACTCGCCGCGGCTGAGCATCTCGATCTTGCGCGCGTCAATGTCGACGCCCGCGACAGTGTGGCCCTCCTCGGCGAACGCGACCGCAAGCGGCAGGCCCACGTACCCAAGACCCATGATCCCAACGTTCATGGCGGCTAGTCTAGGGAGCGTCCGGGCCGGCACCACATGTCTTCTGATATGGCCGCGCGTGTCAAATGGGCGCGTGGGTGATTGCGTCCGCGTGGCGGTCGTTGTTGGCGGTGTCGGGCTTCCCGGCGACCGGGCGCGACTCGATCGTCGCGTGGCGGTCAGTCTGATGATGCGGGTGTTGGCTAACCCAGGTCACTGGTTTCGTCGTCGGCGTGCGCAGGTCTAGGAACGGGCGTGACCGGTAAGCGGTTGCCCATAGAAGGATCGCGCGTGCCGGCGGCCCTGGCCCGGTGCCGGGAGTCCCGACCGTCAACCGCTGGGTGTGGCGGTGATCAGGTCATGGTGCGGTGGCGGCGGCCCAGAGGAAGCCGGCCAGTTCGCGGGCCACGGCGACGGTGACGACATTGGCGGGCTTGCCGCGCTGGCGTAGCCGTCGGTCGGTGCGATGCAGTCGGTGTTGGGCGCGGTTGGCGATCTGCAGCACGTGGTCGGGTTGGCCAGCCTGGCGGCCGGCGCAACCTCAGGCCGATCGCGGGCCGGCGCAGTGTGCCAGGCGGCCTCGACCAGCAGCCGACGCGCGATCGATGAGCCGGTTTGCTGATCGAGCCCGACGTCGAGGACTCGCCGGATTGCTCGGCGACGGGACCAGGCCCAGCCAGGACACCAACTTGGCCGACGAGCCGAAGCGCTGCCCGTCGCCGCCGAGCTCGAGATGCAGTGCCAGGGCGCTTAGCGTGTCGACGCCGCGGAAGGCGCGCAACCGCGCGACCGTCGGCCACAGCCTGGGGTCCTGGGCCAGCCGTGACAGGCGCTCATCCAGCGCGTCGCGCCGTGCGGTCAGCCCGTCGACGGCGCCCAGCAGATCCAGCAGCGCCAGCTCGGTGGCCGGGTGCTCGAACGGCTGGTCGGCGATCCAACGGCGGTGCTCGCGGTTCCTGGTCGTGGTGCCCGGATAAACCAGGCCCTCGACCAACAGCAGCTCGAAAACGCGCTGGCGATTGCGGGCACGGGTCGCGCCGGACGTGCTCGCGCACCCGCGCCAAATGCCGGATGGCCTCCAGCCAGTCCGGCGGCATCGCCACCGCCTTGAGCTGTCCGGCCAGCGGCAACCGGGCCAGCAGCTCGGCGTCCTTGCGGTCGGTCTTGACCCGGTCGCCCCGCGCGCGCGGCGTCTTGCTCGGCGCGGCGATCGTCACCTCGATCCCCGCACGCCCCGCCGCCCGCGCCAGCCCGAACCCGGTCGGGCCGGCCTCGTAGACCGCGCGCACGGGGCCGGGCAGACCGGCCAGCCACTCGACCACCTCTTCGGTCCCCGGACCGAACCGCACGCGCTGCAGCTCACCGGTCAACGACGCCAGCGCTGCGCCGTGCGTCGAGCGGGCGTGGACGTCCATTCCCACCCATGTCATCGTGCCCTGCGTAGCGGTAGCGCTGCCACGCGGGCCGCTCCTCGCGGCGTCCTCGCGCTGTCTCTCAACCGAGATCTGGAAGCAGCCTCGGTCGGGCATCGTCCCAGCCGCTGACTCGCCGGCATGACCATCGGCGCTGACGGACGCGCGACACGCTGGCTCCACGGGGGGCGAGTTCTCCGCCGACCGCGCCCTAGCGCGGTCCATGATCGATCTCCGCAGTCGCCGCGCCTTCATCGCGATCCTCGCCGTCGCCCTTCTCCCGGCCGCCGTCGCTCGGCGCGCCCGTCGCGACGCGCCCGGGCCGGCACCTACACCGTCCTGTCGTGCCGGGACCGCGCGGGCGCGCCGGCGCCGCTGAGCGACGCCGCGGGCGGCTGGATCGCGGGGAGCACCGGCGGCGCCGGCCTCGACTCGGTCGACCGCTGCACCGACCCCGCGCACGGGTTCCTGGCCACGGTCAGCGGCGTCTGGGCGCACCCGGTGGGCAGCGCGGCGTGGTGGCGCTTCGTCGCGCCGCCCGGGACCGTCGTCGAGGGCGGCGACCTTCTCTACTCGGGCTACGCGCGGCCCTTCGACGGCCAGAACGAGGGGATCGTCTACCTGCGCTCCGCCGCGGGCGCGATCCCGGCCATCGAGCTCGGATCGGGGGCGCTGCCGGCGCGCTGGGTGAGCGTGCACGGCCTGCACGACGCGTGGCTGCAGGCCACCGCGCAGTGCGACGGCCCCGCCGGCAACGCCGACTGCCAGGCCGGGAGCGTGCACGCGACCATCGAGGTCCTGCGCTCGGAGGTCGTCCTCGCCGACGGCTCGCCGCCCAGCGCCGGCCCCGCGAGCGGCAGCGCCGTCTCCTCGACGACCTGGCAGGGCACGGAGACCTTCGCCTTCGCGGCCGCCGACGAGGGCAGCGGCGTCCGCGAAGCGATCCTCGCGGTCGACGGCGCGCCCGTGCTGACGCGCACGGTCGACGACTGGGACGGCCGCTGCGTCGACGCCACGGCCGGCGACCGAGTCTTCACGCGGCCGCAGCCGTGCCCGGCGGCCGCCGACGCTCTCTTGGTGGTGGATGCCGGCGCGCTCCCCGCGGGCGAGCACGACGTGGCGCTGCGCGTCTCCGACGCCGCCGGCAACCTGCGCACGGTGTACGCGGCGCGCAAGACGATCGCCGGTCCGCCCGCGCCTGTCGCGGCGGGCAACTCCACCGGCGCGCGCAGCGCCGACGACGCCCAGCGCGCCGTGCTCGTCGCGCGCTGGGCGAGGACGGGGCGCACGAGCCTCACCGTGCCCTACGGCGTGCGCAGCGTGATTCGCGGGCGCCTGACGGCCGGTGACGGCGCGGGCATCCGCAACGCCCGCATCGAGCTGCTCCACGCCGTCGACGGGCGGCCCGGGATGGCGCTCGACAAGGGCGGGGCGCGCACCCGCGCCGACGGGCGCTTCACCCTCGTCGTCCCGCGCGGCGCCTCGTCGCGGACCCTGCTGCTGCGCTACCGCCGCCACGCCGCCGATGGCGTCGCCGCCGCTCAGGCCCGCATGCGCCTCAGGGTGCGCGCCGGCGTCGCGCTCGCGGTCGCCCCGCGCGCGGCGGGCCGCCGCGCCGTCGCTCTCGCCGGTCGGCTGGTCGGCCGCCCGCTCCCGCGCACGCGCAAGCTCGTCGAGCTCCAGGCGCGCCGCCCCGGACACGCCTGGGTCACGGTGCGGATCCTGCGCGCGGGCCTCGACGGCCGCTTCACCGCGCGCTACACCCGCCGCGCCGGCGGCCGCCGCGAGCTGCGCGCCGTCGTGCGCGAGGCCGCCGACTACCCCTACGCGACCGGCGCCTCCCGGCCCGTCCGCGTCCGCTGACCGGACCCGCACGCCGCGCTCCGCTCCCGAGCGATGAGGTGTAACACCTGAGTGCTACACTCGGACCCCATGCCCACCAAGCATGATCGCATCGCGATCACGCGCGATCCCGAGGTCGACGCCGCCCTCACCTCGGCCGGGGCGGTGCTGGGCCCGTCCAAGCCCGCGGCGACGCTGGCGCGCGAGCTCCTGCTCCGCGGTGCCCAGGCCGTGCTCGACGACCCGAACGCCGAGCTCGACCGCTGGCTCGACGACCGCGGCGGCGTGACACGCCCGACGATGTCGACGGCCGAGGCATTGGCGCTCGCCAGAGCGATCCGCGCAGAGACCCTGCCCGGCGGGCCCTCGACCGCCGAGATCCTCGACGAGCTGCGCGCCGATCGCATCTGAGCGCCCCTGTGATGTCTCAGCTGGCATATGTGGACGCATCCGCGTTCGTCAAGCTCGTCATCGGCGAGCCGGAGTCCGATGCGCTCGGTGACGCGCTCGCGGAGGTCACGATGACGTCGTCGGCGATCCTCGAGGTCGAGGCGTCGCTGGTGGTGCGTCGGCGACAGCCACATTCGTTCAACGCCGTCCGGCGCTTGCTTGGCAGCGTTCGTCTCGTCGACGTCGAGCGCGCCATCCGTCGCACCGCGGGCGACCTCGAGGACCCCGGCCTGCGCTCGCTCGACGCCATCCACCTCGCCACGGCGCTCTCCCTCGGCGATCGCTGCGGCGCGTTCTTCGCCTACGACGACCGCCTGATCGCCGCAGCCCGCGCCCACGGCCTGACCGTTACCGTTCCCCGGCCATGAACAGGGTCCTGGTCACCGGCGGCGCCGGCACCATCGGCGCGGCGGTCGTCCGCCGCCTGCTGCGCGACCCCGACTTCGAGGTGCGCGTCTCCGACCAGCGCCCGGCGCCGGACTGGATGCGCGAGGGGTGCGAGGTGCACACCGGCGACCTGCGCGTGCTCGACGAGGCGCGCGAGGCGACGCGGGGCTGCACCCACGTGATCCACCTGGCGGCGATCGTCGGGGGGATCGCGAACTTCCACAAGCTGCCCCACACGCTGACCGAGGTCAACAACGCGCTCTACAACGCCGTCGTGCGCGCGGCCCTCGACCACGACGTCGAGCGCTTCACCTACGTCTCGAGCTCGATGGTCTTCGAGCGCGCGACCGAGTACCCCACGACCGAGGAGCACATCGTCGACACGCCGATCCCGCGCTCGGCCTACGGGTTCTCCAAGCTCACGGGCGAGGTCTACGTGCGCGCGGCACACGACGAGCACGGCCTGCCCTACACGATCTGCCGCCCCTTCAACGCCTACGGCCCGGGCGAGATGCCCGAGGACGAGCCGGGCATCGCCCACATGGTCCCCGACCTCATCCGCAAGTGCCTGAGCCTGCCGCGCGGAGCCCCGCTGCCGATCTTCGGCGACGGCACCCAGACGCGCACGCTCACGCACATCGACGACATCGCCGACGGGATCGTCACGGCGACGGGGTCGCCGTCGGGCCTCAACGACGACTTCAACATCTCGGCGTCCGACGAGCGAACGGTGGCCGAGCTGGCGGCGATCATCTGGGAGGCGTGCGGGCGCGACCCCGATGAGTTCGCGCTCGAGCACCTGCCGAGCTTCGAGGTCGACGTCGTGCGCCGCTGGCCCTCGGTGGAGAAGGCGCGCCGGCTGCTGGGGTGGGAGGCGCGCATCGACGTGCACGAGGGGATCGCGCAGACCGTCGCGTGGCTGCGCGAGGCGATCCCGCAGACCGCCTAGACATCGATTGTTCATGACGGGCCAGGTCGGGTAGCGTCGTAGGCATGGCACGACTTCCCGTTCTGCACAAGCGCCGCTCGAAGGGCCAGCAGGCGCTGGACCTGACCAAGCGCGCCGCCAAGGTGGTCACGGCCGTGAAGGTCGCCTCCGTTGGGGGTCGCGCGGCCAAGAAGGGCGCGAAGGCCTACGGCGCGGTCAAGGGCGCCAAGGTCGTTGGCCGGCCCGTGGTCAAGGTGGCTGCGATCCCGGTCACGGTGGCCGGCGGCGTCGTCGTCTGGCGCAAGCTCAAGAGCAGCGGCGGCTCGGACAGCGCCCCCGCCGAGGCCGGCCGGCCGCTCGGCCCCGTGGCCAACGCGAACTCCGTCTCGCCGCCCGCGGACGCCGCAGTGCGGACCGCCGGCAGCGACTCCTAGACTCGAGCCGCCGCGCAGGACCGTCCACGCTAAATTGCCGGCGTGGCGATGTTCCTTGTCGTATCGCGCCAGTCCGGCCCCGAGTTCGATCGCTCGCGCCCCCTCGAGGAGCAGTCGCGATGGCCCGAGCACGCGGCCATGATGGACGCGCTGGTGGAGGAGGGCTTCATCGTCCTCGGCGGGCCGCTGGCCGGCGACGGCCGCGTGGCCCTCGCCGTCGAGGCGGCTTCGCCGGAGGCCGTGCGCGAGACCCTCGCGCGCGATCCCTGGAGCGAGACGCACCTGCGCGTTGAGAGCGTCGAGCCCTGGACGATCAGGCTCGACGGGCGCGGGGACTAGCGCTCAGCGCCCCGCGCCCACTCGAGGGTGGGCCTCATGCCCTCCACCAGGTCGGTGTCGGCCGTGAAGCCCAGCTCCGCGCGGGCCCGCGACACGTCGAGCGAGCTGCGCTGCAGCTCGCCCGTGCGCGCCGGGGCGAACTCCGGCTGGAGCTCGTCCTCGCCCAGCCCCGCGGCCCGGCGCAGCGCGCTGAGCACGTCGATGACCGTCGCCTCGGTGCCGGTGCCGATGTTGTACGCGCCGTGGGCCTCCGGGTGCGCCGCCGCGGCGAGGTTGGCCGCGACGACGTCACCGACGTACACGTAGTCGCGCGTCTGGCGGCCGTCGCCGTAGATGAGCGGCCTCTCGCCGGACAGGAGCTTGCCGGCGAAGATGGCCACCACGCCGGCCTCGCCGTGCGGGTCCTGCCGCGGCCCGTAGACGTTGCCGTAGCGCAGGACGACTGACGACAGGCCGTAGAGGCGCTCGTACCAGCCGCAATAGGCCTCGGCGCAGAACTTGCTCTGCCCGTAGGCGGCCATCGGCCGCGGCGGGGCGCTCTCGGGCGTGGGCATGACGTCCGCCTCGCCGTAGATCGCGCCACCGGTCGACGTGTTGACCACGCGCTTGACGCTCGCCAGGCGCGCGGCCTCGAGCACGTTGATCGTGCCGACGACGTTGACGCCCGCGTCCCAGGCCGGGTCCTCGATCGACTTGCGCACGTCGATCTGCGCGGCCAGGTGGAAGACGATGTCGGGCCGCGCCGCGGCGAAGACGCTGCGCATCCGGTCCGCGTCGCGGATGTCGGCCTCCTCGAAGCCCGCCCCGCGCGATAGCGCCGCGGTGAGGTTCTCGCGCTTGCCGGTGGCGAGGTTGTCGACGACCAGGACCTCGTCGCCGCGGTCGAGGAGCTCGTCGACGAGGTTCGAGCCGATGAAGCCGGCGCCACCGGTGACCAGGGCACGCATGGCGGCGGATGCTACGTCAGGAACCAGTGGGCGAGCCGGCGGGCCGGGCGCGCTTCCTCACGCGGTTTGTATGACAGCCATATCGGGCAGGGAAATCGAAGCGCACTCTTGTGCGCTCACCGCACACTTTTCAAGGAGACTGATGTCTGCAACCACCGAGGATCGGTCGCTCGGTGTCCCCCACGTCAGCGGCGCGCTCCCCGACGGCGAGGCGGAGATCGAGCTGCGGGGCGTCTCGAAGCGCTTCAGCGCGCGCAAGCGCGAGACCCTCGCGCTGACCGACATCGACCTCGGCATCCGCAAGCAGGAGTTCGTCACGCTGCTCGGGCAGTCGGGCTGTGGGAAGACGACGCTGCTGCGGATCCTCGCGGGCCTGACCCAGCCCAGCGCCGGCGAGGTGACGATCAGCGGGCGTCCCCTCTGGCAGGGCGACAACCGCGACGCCGACGCGCTGAGCAAGCTGGGCCTCGTCTTTCAGGACGCCAACCTCTTCCCCTGGTACACGGTCGAGGAGAACATCGGGCTGCCGCTGCTGCTGCGCAAGGTCGACAAGGCCGAGCGCCGGCGGCGGGCGCACGAGCTGGGCGAGCTCGTCGGCCTGCAGGGCTTCGAGAAGGCGCTCCCGCGCGAGCTCTCGGGAGGCATGCGCCAGCGCGTGGCCATCGCCCGGGCCCTGAGCTACAACCCCGAGATCCTGCTCATGGACGAGCCCTTCGGCGCGCTCGACGCGATCACGCGCGACAAGATGAACCTCGAGCTGCAGCGGCTCGCGGAGGCCACCAAGGCGACCGTCGTCTTCGTCACCCACGCGATCAGCGAAGCCGTGTTCCTGGCCGACCGCGTCGTGCTCCTCTCCGCGCGGCCTGGCCGGATCCGCTCGATCACGCAGGTGCCGGCGCCGCGCCCGCGGTCGCTCGACGTCACCGCCGAGCCCGACTTCCAGACCAAGGTGCTCGAGCTGCGTCGCCAGCTGACCGAGGACGAGGAGCGCCTCGGTCGCGAGGGAGGGGTGAGCGAATGAGCCCGCGCATGAGCAGGCTCCTGCCCTGGATCAGCACGGTCGCCGCGGTCGTGGTGATGGTCGTCATCTGGAAGCTCGTGATCGCGGTCTTCGACGTGTCCCCCTTCGTGCTGCCCCAGCCCGAGGACGTCCTGAGCGGCGTGCGCGATCTCGTGAAGTCCGACGGCTTCTGGTCCGACGCGCGGGTCACGCTGACGGAGACCCTGGTCGGCTTCGCGATCGCGCTGGTCCTCGGGATCGCCCTCGGGACCCTGCTGGGGCGGGTCGCCTGGCTCGAGCAGGCGATGCGCCCGGTGATCGTGGCCTCTCAGGTCGTGCCCAAGGTCGCCCTGATCCCGCTCTTCATCATCTGGTTCGGGTTCGGGATCACGTCGAAGATCATCATCGTCGCGCTGCTTTCCTTCTTCCCGATCCTGCTGAACGTGATCCTGGGGGTCCGGTCGGTGGACAGCGGCCACAGCGACGTGATGCGCAGCCTCAACGCGGGCCGCTGGCAGACCTTCCGCCGCCTGGAGTATCCGAGCACGCTGCCCTACATCCTGGCCGGGATGGAGGTGGGGATCGTCTTCGCGGTCGTCGGCGCGGTCGTCGGCGAGTACCTGGGCGGCGACCAGGGCCTGGGCTACCGGATCGTCACGAGCCTGAACAACCTGGAGGCCGAGACGCTGTTCGCGGTGATCTTCGTGCTCACCCTCTTCGGCTTCCTGCTGTACCTCGCCGTGGTCCTGCTCAAGCGATTGCTGATCCCTTGGCACGCCTCGACGATCGACAGCACGAGAGCAAGCACCTGAGGACGGGAGGAGACACGATGGTGATGCAGACCGAGGACATCGGCGGGAGCCGCTCGACGCGGCGTGCGTTCATGGGGCGCTCGGCCGGGACGCTCGCCGCGGCGAGCGGCGCGAGCGGGCTGCTCGCCGCGTGCGGGAGCCCCGCCGCCAAGAAGGGCGAGGCCACGAAGGCCGCGGGCTCGGGCACCGTGCAGGTGGTGAACATCCTCCCGCCCCAGCTCGGCTACGCGGCCGAGTACATCGCCGACATGGACGGCTTCTTCAAGAAGGAGGGGCTCACCGTCAAGGCGAACACGGCGCGCGGCTCGGCGCCGGCGATCCAGGCCATCCTGAGCGGCACCGCGCTGCTGTCGTGGGTGGGCTGGCTGGAGTCCGTGATCGACATCGCCAACCAGGGGGCCCCGATCCAGAGCGTCGCGTTCACCGGACGCCGCTCGACTCTGGCGATCGTCTCCGACAAGAGCAAGAAGCCGCTCGCCAAGCCGCAGGACCTCGTGGGCAACCGCATCGGCATCCCGTCGGAGGGCGGTACGAGCGAGACCACGCTCGATCTGCTGCTGGCCTCCAACGGCATCGATCCCAAGAAGGTCCCGCGCCAGGTGACCGGTTTCACGCCGGGCACCTTCGAGCTCATCAAGAAGGGCCGGATCGCGGGCTTCATCATCGGCGCCTCGCAGGAGCAGCAGTTCCGCGAGTCCCAGCCGGACTCGACGTTCCTCAACACGGCCGACTACGTCACCGACGGGCTGAACTACATCACTTCGCAGAAGGGCCTTCAGTCCAGCCGTGACCAGATCAAGGCCTACATGCGTGCGCTGAAGGGCGCGATGGAGCAGATCCTCGAGGACAAGAAGAACGGCTATCCGGACACGCTCAAGAAGCTGCGCTCCAAGTACGACTTCGACGAGCTCAAGAAGGACTCGGTGGCCAAGGCCTACCTCGACTTCAACGTCGGGTCGTGGGTCATCGACGGCCAGGACAAGCTGCTGAAGACCGACCCCGAGAAGTGGAAGGCCACCTACGACGCCGCGGTCAAGGTCAAGGCGGCGAAGGCCGGCGTGGACGTCACCAAGAACGTCGTCAGCGGCATCGTCACCTGAGACAACGCGCAGCGCCCCCGAGGACGCATCCCCGGGGGCGCGGTCGCAACCTGCTCTGTGCTGCGGTCAGCTCGTGGCGTAGGCGGACGGCGGGCAGGTGCCCCACGTCGCGCCGGTCGCCCAGGTGCTCGGCAGCGTGGTGAGCGTGCTCGACGTCGAGCCCTCGCTGCGGCACCCGGCGGCCGAGCCGTCGCGGAACTGCAGCGTGCCGCCGGTGCCCAGCAGCGCGACCCAGTAGGTCCGGCCGGCGGTGACCGACGCGGCGGGGACCGTGACGGCGTTCCACGTGCCCGCGGTCAGCCCCGACCGCGTGCCCTTGGTCAGCAGCGTCCCGGGATGGCCGTTGGCGTCGCTGTAGATCCCGACCACCATCGTGCCGGCGGTGTTGGCGCTGGCGACGTAGACCGACATCCTGGTCGCGGTGCCCGAGGCGCTCGCGGTGGCCTTGAAGGCCTCGGCGGTGCCGGCCCTGTTGGAGTCGGCGGTGGACTGCACCGTCGTGTTGCCGATCAGCGTTTGCGGAGCGGCCGCGGCGGCCACGCTGAACGACTGCGTCGCGGGGGTGGCGTCGGTGTTTGCGGCCGCGTCGGTGGCGCGCACCGCGATGCCGTGCAGGCCATCGGTCAGGGCCTGGGTGGTCCACGGGCTGGTGCACGCGGCCCAGGTGCCGGAGTCGAGCCGGCACTGGAACGTCGATCCGCTCTCGCTCGCGGTGAAGGCGAACGTCGGCGTGTTGTCGGTGGTGGTGCCGGTCGGGCCCGACGTGATCGTCGTGTTGGGGGCGGTCGTGTCGGCCGCGGGCGGCGTGCTGCCAGCGGCGACGATGTTGATCGCCTTCATGGTGGTGGCCATGTCGCCGTCGACGTCCGTGACGTTGACGCGGACGTTCTTGACGCCGGCCTGCTGGAACGTGAAGGCCATCGTCTTGCCGCTGCCCAGCGGCCACTGCTGGCCGGCGGGACCGTCGGTCCCGTCGTCCTGCCAGGTGTAGCTGCAGGGGGCGTCGACGCACGTGGTGCTGGAGGCGTCGAACGTGACGGCCTGGCCGGTGGTCGGCGCGGTCGGGGTGTTGGTGTACGCGGCCACCGGCTGGCTATCGGTCGGGGGCGGCGTGGAAGAGCTCTGGACGGTCCAGGTCTTCGTCGCCGGCGAGGCGTCGGTGTTGCCCGCCGCGTCGGTCGCCCTCACGCTGAACGTGTGGGAGGCCGCGCTCAGCGCGCTGTATGCCTTGGGGCTGGTGCAGGCGGCGTAGGCGCCGGCGTCGAGCTTGCAGGCGAACGTCGAGCCCGACTCGGTCGCGGCGACGGCGAACGAGGCGCTGGTCGAGGTGGTCGGATTGGCCGGGGCCGACGTGATGCTCGTGTCGGGGGCGGTGGTGTCCGCCGGCGGCGGCGGGGGCGGCTGGGTGGCGCCGCAGCTGTTCAGGCCGATGTCGGTGCCGTCAGAGGCCGTGCCCTTGGGCGACGCGGTCGCATAGGCGCAGCGCCCGCTCCCGCCCGTGTAGGTGACCGTCTGGTTGTGGTCGATCGTGCAGCCCGAGCACGCCGACGCGTCGATGCCGGCGGCGTTGTCGCGCACCACCATGTTCTGCGAGGCCTGATTCTGGTTGCCGCCGTAGACGCGGATCGAGCCGTTGCGGCACACGTTGTGCGTGACGCTCCCCGAGCGCGTGTCGCCCAGGTGCATGCACGGATAGCCCGTCGCGGTGTGGATCACGTTGTTGGTGATCCGGTAGCCCGTGCTCACGCCATCGGGGCTCATGATGCCCTGCTCGTTGTCGTGGAAGTAGTTGTCGTGGATGTAGACGTAGTTGGAGGCGTAGGGCTGAATCGCGTCGACGTGCTCTGAGCAGCCGCCCTGCACGATCCCCTTGAACTCGTTGCCCGGGCCGATCTCCGTCCCGTTGGAGGAGTCCTGGACCCCGTCGCTGCAGCCACCGGGGCCGAAGGTCGAGTTCTTGACCTGCACGCCGTTGCCGCCGATCGCGCTGGACCCGCCCCCATTGATCGACAGGCGACCCTCATGCGCGGCGTGGCCGACATTGCCCCACGTGTCGCCGTCGAACACCAGGTTCAGCGGCGTGGACCCCGGGGCGACCTCCACCGCCCCGGTGAACGTCACGCCCTTGATCGTGATGTTGCGCACGCTCGATCCGAAGTTGCCCCCCGACATCGTCGGCGACGCTCCGGAGTCCGCCGCCACGACCACCATCGAGCTCTTGGCGCCCCCACTCCACGAGCCATAGCTGCCCGACGCCAGGTACACGGTGTCGCCGCCCTGCGCCTGCGAGAACATCGACGCGAACGTCGACGGCGTGGCATGAAGGTCCGCGGCGCTGGCGACTCCGGGAAGGAGCGCTGCCAGGGCGGCCACGACGAAGGAACTGAGGATCCTGCGCGTCATTCGATACACCTCGTTTGTGGTCGGACGCAGGCATGCCAAGGCGATGCCACACAAGAGAGCCCCTACGGCTGGACCGCCCGAGGATCGAGACACTGCGCAGACGCTCGCCGCGCCGGGGGCACGCCTGCGTCGAACAGATGGTTCCCCTGCCTGGGGAGAGTTCTTGCTCGGTCCTCCGCCCGAAACTTCTGGAGGGCCGGACGGGTGAGGTAATGCCCTGTGCCGCAGCGGGCAAACGAGGCCGCTCAGCGCGCGATCAACGGCGGCCTCGCGACGCTAGGACTACCCATGAACGGTGACGCCCGCTGCCGAACGGGGCAGGTTCGATCAGCGGTAGATCGGCGCGAGCAGCCCGGCGACCACCGCGGGGGCGGCGAGGGCCCGCACCCGCTCGAGCCCGGCGCTACCAGCCTCCTCGTCGCCGAAGCGCGCGCGCGCGGCGGCGGCGAGGGCGTCGGCGTCGCCGGGCGCCACGAGCCCGTCGGCGCCGACGATCTCGGGCAGCGCGCCGACCGCGGTGGCCACCACGGGGACGCCGTCCGCCATCGCCTCGGCCGCGGCCAGGCCGAAGGTCTCGGCCGAGCGCGAGGGCACGATGGCCAGGGCCGCGCGGGCGCGCAGGTCGGCCAGCTCCTGCGCCGACACGCGCCCCACGAAGCGCGCGCCGCCGGCCGCGCGCAGCGCGTCGGCCTGCGGGCCGTCGCCGGCGACGACGAGCTCGAGACCCGCGCTCGCACACGCCTGCACCGCGAGATCGACGCCCTTCTCCGGCGCCAGGCGCGCGGCGACGAGGGCATGCCCACCGGCCGCCGCCCGAGAGCCATCGGCGAAGGCGCGCACCACGTGGGGCACGACGTGCACGCGCGCCGGATCGAGCGGCGCGTGCAGGGCGCGCAGGCGCTCGCCCGCGAAGCGCGATGGCACGACGACGGCATCGGCCTGCCCAGCGAGACGGCGCTGCCACAGCGCCAGCGAGGCGCCGTACACCGCCGCCTCGGTGCCCGTGCCGCGGCAGTTCAGCCGCACGCCAGGCAGCGTGTCGCGGCCCTGGCAGCGCACGCAGTCCTCGCCGCGGCTGTTGAAGCACGTCCCCACCGCGCAGACGAGGCGGTAGTTGTGCAGGTGCAGCACGACACGCGCGCCCGCCGCGCGCGCCGCGGCGAGCGCGCGCCAGCCGAAGGCCGGGTTGAGGTTGTGGGCGCTGACCGCGCGCGCCCCGGTGCGGCGCACCGCAGCGGCCACGTCGTCGGGAGCGAGCCCGCCGCGCAGCAGCGCCACCGCCGCGCGCGAGCGCCCCAGCGTCGCGCTGTCGCGCGCCAGCAGCTCGGCCTCCTCGCCCAGGTGCTCGCGCGCGAGCCACACGAGGTCCTCGACCGCGCGCTCCTCGCCCCCCGCGACGCGGTAGCGGTTGTGCAGGAAGAGGATCACGGGCGTGGCAAAGCTAACGTCCCCATGCCGTGAAGGCTGCCGTCGTCATCCCGACCCAGCGCCGCGCGCCCTACCTCGAGGTCGCCCTGGCGTCGATCGTCCCGCAGGCCCGCGCCGCGGGAGCGGAGGTCATCGTGGTCGACGACGGCCACGACGAGGCGACGCGCGCCGCCGCCGAGCGCCACGGCGCGCGCTACCTGCGCCACGACGCGCCGCGCGGCCTGAACGCCGCGCGCAACAGCGCCCTGCAGGCCACCGAGGCGCCGCTCGTGTGCTTCGTCGACGACGACGTCGAGGTGCGGCCGGGGTGGCTCGATGCCCTGCTCGGCGCCGCGGCGGCGTGCGCCGACGAGGTCGCCGTCCTCACCGGGCCCATCCACGCCCGCTTCGAGGGCCATCGCTTCCGGGCCTGCGGGCGCGAGGGGCCGCCGATCACCTTCCTCGACCTCGGCCCGGCCGACCGCGACTGCGACCACGCGTGGGGAGCCAACATGGCGGTCCGCCGCAGCGCGATCGAGCGCGCCGGGACCTTCGACGAGGCGCGCGAGCTCTACGGCGACGAGCAGGAGTGGCAGGCGCGCGTGAAGGCCGGCGGAGGGCGGATCCGCTACGTGGCCGGCGCCGCGCTCGATCACCGCCGCGCGGGCGACGACGCGCGCCTGCGCTCGCTGTGCCGCGCCGCCTACCGCCGCGGCCTGGCCAGCCGGCGCTTCGACGTCTTCAAGGGCACAGCGCCCTCGCTGGCGAGCGAGCTGCGCGTGCTGGCCGGCTGCGTGCTGCACGGCCCGCGGCGGGCGTGCATGAACGGCCCGGTGCTCGCCGCGCACTCGCTCGGGCGCCTGCGCGCCGCGCTGGCCGCCCCGGCGGGCGCGGGCCCCGCCGAGGACTTCCTGTCGGGGACCAGCGGGACGGTCGGCGGCAAGCGCGGCGCGCTGCTGCGCGCGCGCGACGCGTGGCTCGACGTGCGCGAGGCGCCGCGGCGCGCGCGCCTGCGCCGCGCCGCGCGCCGCGAGCCGCCGCGCCGGCGCGTGCTCGTGCTGGGCATCGACCGCCCCGGGTCGCTCATGGACGCCGCGCGCGCCGAGCTCATGCGCAGCCGCCACGCGGTCGACGTCGTCACCGGCCCGCAGGGCGAGCGCGGCAAGTTCGAGAACCTCAACGCGCTGCTCGCCGCCCATCCGCCGGCGCCCTACGACTGGCTGCTGGTCATCGACGACGACGTCGCGCTGCCGCGGGGCTTCCTGGATGCGTTCCTGTGCGCGGCCGAGCGCACGGGCCTCAGGCTCGCCCAGCCCGCGCACCGGCTGCACTCGCACGCCGCATGGCCGGTGACGCGCCGGCACCCAGGCGCGACCGCGCGCGAGACGACCTTCGTCGAGATCGGGCCGGTGACCGCCTTTCACCGCGACAGCTTCGACGTGCTGCTCCCCTTCCCCGAGGGCCTGCCGATGGGTTGGGGGCTCGACGTCCACTGGGCCGCCGTCGCCGCCGAGCGCGGCTGGCCGATCGGGATCGTGGATGCCACGCCGATCGGCCACACGCAACGGCCGGCGGGCAGCGGGTACGCCCGCGACGCGGCGCAGGCGCAGGCGCGCGCGTTCCTCGCCGACCGCCCGTACGTGCGCCGCGACGAGGTGCGGACGCTGGCGGTCCACCGATGAAGGTGGCGATCGTCAGCGAGTTCTATCCGCGCGCCCACGACCCGGTGCTCGGCGTCTGGGCCCACCGCCAGGCGCTGGCCGCGCGCGACGCCGGCGCCGACGTGCGCGTGCTCGTGCTGCACCGCCCGATCCCCCCGCGGGCGACGCGCCTGCGCGACGCGCCGCGCGCCCTGCGCATGCTGGCCTCCCAGCCGCGGCGCGCCGAGCTCGATGGCCTCGATGTGCGCTACGTGCCGTTCCTCGCCCCGCCGCGCTCGCGCAGCTACGGCTCGTGGGGTGCGTGGGCGGCGCCGACGCTGGCGAGCGCCCTGCGCGGGCTGCGCAAGGAGTTCCCCTACGACCTCGTGCACGCCCACAACGCCGTCCCGGCGGCCGACGCGGTGCTGCGCGGCCGCGAGCGCGCCCCGCTGGTGGTCTCGGTCCACGGCGGCGACGTCTACTTCACCGCCCCGCGTCATCCCGCCGGCGAGCGCGCCGTGCGCCGCGCCTTCGGCGCCGCGCGGCTCGTGCTGGCCAACTCGGCGGGCATCGAGGACGAGGCGCGGCGCCTGGGCGCGCGGGCCACGCGCGTGGTGCGGCTGGGCACCGACGTCCCCGAGCAGCCCGCGCACAAGGAGTCCGACCCGACCCTCGTCACCGTCGCGCACCTCGTCGCGCGCAAGCGCCACGCCGACGTCGTGCGCGCGCTGTGGCTGCTGCGCGATCGCCACCCGCAGCTGCGCTACCTCATCGTCGGCGACGGTCCCGAGCGCGAGCCGCTCGCGCGGCTGGCCGGCGAGCTGGGTGTGGCCGACCGCGTCGAGCTCGCCGGGCAGCTGCCGCGCGAGGAGGCGCTGGCCCGCGCCCGCGCCGGGCACGTGTTCGTCATGCCCAGCGTCGACGAGGCCTTCGGCGTCGCCTACGTCGAGGCCATGGCCGCCGGGCTGCCGGCGGTCGGCGCCCGCGGCGAGGCCGGCCCGCAGGAGATCGCGGCCGCGGGCGACGGGCTGCGCCTCGTCCCGCCCGCGGACGTCGAGGCGCTGGCGGCGGAGCTCGACGCCCTGCTGGCCGAGCCCGGCTACCTGCTCGAGCTGGGCACCCGCGCCCGCGCCACCGTCTGCGGCGCCTTCACCTGGGAGCTGTGCGGGCGCGCGACGGTGCAGGCCTACGAGGACGCGCTGCGGTGAGCGCCCGGCCGGTCCTCTTCGTCACCAACCACGTCCCGCCCGATCGCGCCGGCGCGTTCCGCGCGCTGCACGAGCGCGTGGGGCTGGAGCTGGCGCTCTTCGGCGGGCGCTCGCACCACGCGACGGCCGGGCTCGACGACCCGGGGGTGCCGTTCTGCCGCGTCGCCCAGCGCGAGGCCCACGCGCTGGCCGCCAGCGGCCGCTACGCCGCCGTCGTGGCCGGGACGGCGGGCCGCGTCGCGCTGCCCGCCGCCTTCCTCGGCGCCGAGCGCGCGCGCACGCCGTTCGTCCTCTGGAGCGCGCTGTGGGGCGACCTCCGGACCCCGGCGCACGTCGCCGCGCGCCCGCTGCTGCGCCGCATCCACCGCCGCGCCGCGGTCGTCGTCGGCTACGGTCCCCACGTCGCCGCGTACGCGAGGCGGCTGGGTGCGCGCGCGGTGGCGGTCGCGCCCCAGGCCGTCGACAACGCCTTCTGGGCGACGCCGGTCGCCACCGAGGGGTCGCGCCCGTTCACGGCGCTGTTCGTCGGGCGCGACGCGCCCGAGAAGGGCCTCGGCGTGCTGGTCGAGGCGTGGCGGCGGGCCGCCCTGGCCGACGGTCGCCTGAGCGTCCTCGGGGCCGACGCCGTGGTCGCCCCCGAGCAGGTCCGCAACTCCTACGCCGAGGCCCACGTTCTGGTCATACCGTCGCTCGCCACCCGCGGCTTCCTCGAGCCGTGGGGGCTCGTCGCCAACGAAGCCATGAACCAGCACGTGCCAGTCATCGCCTCCGATGCCGTGGGCGCCGCCGCCGGCGGGCTCGTGCGCCACGAGCGCAACGGCCTCGTCGTCCGCGCCGGCGACCGCGACGCCCTCGCGGCGGCGTTGCGCACCCTGCACGACGACCCCGAGCTGTGCGCGCGACTGGGCGCCAACGCGGCGAACGATGTGGCCGACTACACCTACGCCGCGTGGGCCGACGGCTTCGCCGCGGCCCTGCGTGGCGCGACCGGCCAGGCGATGCCTTGCTAGCCTCGAACAGGCAACCCGGCAGGGAGATCGCCACTGCGCCTGCCCGTTGCCACCGCGCCATGCGCCGACTGCTGACAGCCCTGACGATCCTCTGCCTGGCCGCGCCCGCAACGGCCAGCGCCGAAGGCGGCGTGAACAAGCTGCTGCGCGACGCCTGCAGCGACGAGCACATCAACGGCACCTACACGCAGGCCGAGTACAAGAAGGCGCTCGATCAGCTGCCCACCGACTCCGACGAGTACACGGGCTGCCGTGAGGTGCTCCAGCGCGGGCGCCTGGCCGCCCTGGGCGCCGGCAAGCGCCGCCCGGCCAACAGCGGCGGCGGCGGTGCCCCCAGCGGCGGCGGGTCCGGGGGCGGCTCTGGCTCCGCCGGCAACGGCTCCTCGGGCTCGCCGAGCGCGGCGCCGGCGAGCAACGCCGACCCGCTGGCCAGCGCGACGCCCGAGCAGCGCAAGGCGCTCGCCCAGGTCGGCAAGTCGACCAAGCCGGTCGACGTGGGCGGCCAGATCGTCCAGCCCGGGCCCTGGGCCTCGGCCAGCTGTCGAGCTCGGGGCGCAGCGTGCCCACCCCCCTGATCGCGATCATCGGCCTGCTCGCCGCCACGGCCCTAGGCGTCGGCGGCTGGTGGCTCTGGAGTCGTGTCCTCGCACGCCGCTTCGGCTGACCCCCGCTCCTTCGCGGGACGCCTGGCGCTGCCGCGGGTCGCGGCCGAGCCGCTGGCGACCCTCGCCTTCGGCGCGGTCCTTGCCGCCATCGCCCTCGAGGGCGGCGGCGGCCTGCAGCTCGGCCCGGTGACCAAGGTCGAGCTGGCCATCGACGTCGTCGCCGGAGGGCTGACCGCGGCGGCGATCGTCGCCGGCGGCCACACGCGCCGCCTATGGGGAGCGCTGACGCTGACCCTCATGGCCCTGCTCGTCGCCGTCACGGCGGCGTCGATCACGTGGGCGGTCGAGCCCTCCGGCGCGTGGATCGAGGCCAACCGCACGCTCAGCTACCTGGCCACCATGGTGGCCGGCGTCGCCCTGGTGCGGCTCTTCCCGCAGCGCTGGTCGTCGCTGCTGGGCGGTGTCGTGCTGGCCAGCGTGGTGGTGTGCGGCTACGCGCTGCTGACCAAGGTCTTCCCCGGCTCGCTGAACCCCGACGAGATCTACGCCCGCCTGCGCGAGCCCTTCGGCTACTGGAACGCCGTGGGGCTGATGGCCGCCGCCGCCGGGCCGGCGTGCCTGTGGCTGGGCGCCCGGCGCTCGGGTCACGCGGCGGTCAGCGCGCTGGCCTACCCCGCCCTCGGACTGCTGATCGTCGCGCTCCTGCTCGCGTACTCGCGCGGCGCGCTGCTCGCGCTCGCCGTCGGGTGCGCGCTGTGGTTCGCCGTGGTGCCGCTGCGCCTGCGCGGCGTGGCGGTGCTGGCTACGGGCGCCTTCTGCGGGGGCCTCGTGGCCTTCTGGGCCTTCGCCTCGAACCCGCTGAGCACCGACAACGTCGCGCTGGCCGATCGCGCGTCGGCGGGCCACGAGCTCGGCATCGCCCTCGTGGCCATGCTCGTCGTCCTGCTCATCGCCGGCCTGGGCATCGGCTTCGCCAGCGCCCAGCGCGCCCCGTCGCTCGAGGCGCGCCGGCAGGCCGGCGTGCTCGTGCTCGTGGTGCTCGCGCTCGTGCCGGTCGCCCTCGTCGGCGCGCTCGCCCTGTCCTCGCGCGGCCTGGGCGGCTCGCTCTCCAACGGCTGGACGAACCTCACCGACCCGCACGCCAACGGCAACATCACGAACTCGCCCGACCGCCTGACGGCGGTCGGCAGCGTGCGCGCCCGCTACTGGAACGAGGCGCTGAAGATCGCCAAGGCGCACAAGGCGCTCGGCGTCGGCGCCGGGGGCTACGCGACGGTTCGCCCGCGCTATAGGACCGACACCCTCGACGTGCGCCACGCCCACGGCTACGTCGTGCAGACGCTGGCCGACCTCGGCGCCGTCGGCATGGGCGTGTCGCTCGCGTTGCTCGCCGCCTGGCTGGCGGCGGCCACGCGCACCGTCGGGCTCTGGGGGCCGGGCCGCAACGCGGCGTGGACGCCCGAGCGCGTGGGCATGGCGACGCTGCTGGCCATCTGCGTGGTCTTCGGCGTGCACTCGTTCGTGGACTGGACGTGGTTCGTGCCCGGCAACGCAGTCCTCGCGCTGCTGTGCGCGGGGTGGCTGGCCGGCCGCGGGCCCACCCATGAGCCGATCGAGCGGCTCAGGGCGCCGCGGCTGACGATGCGCGAGCCATGGCGGGTCGGGCTGGCGCTGGCCGCGGTCGCCGTCGGCCTGGTGGCCGCGTGGACGTCGTGGCAGCCCCAGCGCGCGGTGGCCGAGGGGTCCGACGCGCTCGGCAGCGCCGAGGCGCTGCACTTCGACCAGGCGCGCGCCCAGATCGCCCGCGCCGAGCGGACCAACCCGCTGTCGGTCGACCTGCTCTTCCAGCAGGCGGCGATCGAGCGCGCCGACGACAACACGGCGGGCGCCCGCAGCGCGCTGCAGGAGGCCGTGCGCAACGAGCCCGCCAACCCGGCCACCTGGCTGGCACTGGCCGAGTTCGAGCTCAGCGAGGGCCGCAAGCCGCAGGCGCTGTCGGCCGTCGGCTCGGCGCTGTACCTCGACCCGCGCTCGCAGGAGGCGATCTCGACCTACCTGCAGGCCAGCGGGCGGCAGTAGGTCGCGCGAGCGAGTCGCCGGCGGGCTATGCCGCGACGCTCGACGCCGCGCCGGTGGCGCCGCCGACGGCGCGCTTCCTGGCGCTCCTCGAGCGCCAGGCCCGCTCGCTGCGCTAGGAGGCGCTCGCGTGCAGGCCGCGGCCCGCGCGCCGCACGCTCGCCGCCGCGAACCCCGTGTCGGCCAGGATCGCGCGCAGGGTCCGCGCGCTGAAGAAGCGCAGGTGGTCGGCGCGGGGGTCGAAGTGCGCGTCGGTCCCGACGACGATGCGCCCGTGCCACGGCGTAGTCGCCAGCAGCGTCCCGCCCCAGCGCAGCACGCGGCGCACCTCGGCCAGGAGGCCCACGACGTCGGCCACGTGCTCGAGCACCTCGCCGGCCCACACGACGTCGAAGGCATCCTCGGCGAACGGCAGCGGCGCGCCCTCCACGAGCTGCACGGCCTCCGCGCCCGGCGCCCGGGCGCGGGCGCGCCGCAGCGCCTCGCCCGCCACGTCGGCCATCGTCACCACGCAACCGGCGCCCAGCAGCTCGGCGGCGAAGGCGCCGTCGCCGCAGCCGAGGTCGAGCACGCGCTGCCCGGCCGCCACGTGGGCGAGCAGGAAGTCACGTCGCGGCGCGAAGCGCTCGGGCTCGGCGCCCTCGGGAACGGCGCGCCACACCGCGTCTCGCCAGTCCTGCATCGGGCGTCGGAGGCTACCCGGGTACCCTGCCATGACCGTGAAGCTCCTGGCCGTGAACGCCGTCGATCACCCGGGCGGCGCCGAAGTCGGGCTGCTGCGCCTCGCGGCACGGCTGCGCGAGCGCGACTGGGAGGTGACCCTGAGCAGCCCGCACGAGGGAGCCCTCAGCGAGGCCGGCTACCAGTGGCTGCGCCTCGACGTCGGCGGGCTGGGACAGGGCGAGGGCGCGCGGGCTGTGGCGTCGTGGCCGCGCGCGCTGCGCCTGGCCCAGCGCTTCGACGTCGTCTACCTCAACTCGACCGTCTGTGGACGCCTCCTGCCCGCGCTGCGCGGTGTGCGCTCGGTGCTCCACGTGCACGACATCGTCGACCGCGTGCCCCGCCACTGGGCCCAGGCCGACGTCGTGCTGGCCGACTCCCAGGCGGTCGCCGACCGCCTCGACGGCCTGGAGGCCAAGGTCGTCCACTTCCCGGTCGAGCTCGACCCACCGGCGGTCGACGCTCCCTGGGCCAACGGCGACGGGAAGGCCGGGCCGGTGGTCGGCTTCGTCGGGCGCATCGAGCCGCGCAAGGGCGTGCTCGACCTCATCGCCGCGGCGCCGGCCATCCGTGCCGCCTCGCCGGGCGCCGAGGTGGTGATCGTCGGCGACGACCCATGGGACGCGTTCCCGGACTACCTGGCGCAGGTGCGCGCCGCGCGCGACGTCGTCCACGTGCCGTGGCACGAGAACGCACCGGGCCTCATGCGGCATTTCGACGTCCTCGTCGCGCCCTCGCACCAGGAGCCCTTCGGCACGGTCATCAGCGAGGCGATGGCCGTCGGCACGCCGGTCGTCGCGACGCGCGTGGGCGGCCTCGCGGAGATCGTCGAGGACGGCGTCACGGGCCTGCTGGTCGAGCCGGGCGAGCCCGCCGCGCTGGCCGCCGCGGTGCTCGAGGTCCTCGCGCGGCGCGACGCGATGAGCGCCGCCGCGCGCCAGGCGGCGCGCCGCTTCGGCGCGGACGCGTACGCCGATCGCGTCGAGGCCCTCATCCGGCCCTGACCGAGGCGCGACAATGCGTCTCATGTCCGACTACGACATCCAGCTCGACGTCAAGTACCCCCACGGCACGCTGATCGACGTCGGCGCCGAGGCCGCCGCGCACGAGCCGTGGTTCAACCAGACGCTGACCCAGGTCGACGACGCCGTCGTGCGCCTGGGGATCATCGAAGGCGACTTCCACTGGCACAAGCACGACGACCAGGACGAGTTCTTCCTCGTGCTCGAGGGGCGGCTGCTGATCGACATCGAGGACGGCGAGACCGTGACCCTCGACCCCCACCAGGGCTTCAGCGTCGCCAAGGGCGTCGTCCACCGCACCCGCGCGCCGGAAGGGCGCACGGTCATCCTCATGGTCGAGCGCGCCGGCGTCGTGCCGACGGGGGATTGAAGGCTCACCGAGGGGCGGGCAGCGTCAGGCGGAACCGTCCTGCCCTGTGGTCCTCCTGCGACCACAAAGCAGGACACCAGGAACCACTTCGGTTTGTGTGCGGAATCCGGACCGAAAGCAAAGTGGTTCGTGCCCCGCCGCGTTGGACGACCACGCCGCACGGACCGGCGCTCGCGCGCCGTAGCGCTTGGCGACCTGTGCGAACTCGATCAGAACGCTCCCCGCCGCGACAGGACGGCGGGGACGGTCTTGACCAGGATCGACAGGTCCAGGAACACCGACCAGCGTTCGAGATAGAGGAAGTCGAGGCGCACGAGGTCGTCGAAGTCGAGGTCCGAGCGGCCCGAGACCTGCCACAGCCCGGTGATGCCGGGCAGCACGAGGTAGCGCTTCTTGTGCCAGTCCTCGAGGCGGTCGTAGTCGCGTTGGGGCAGCGGCCGCGGCCCGACGAGCGACATCTCGCCGCGGATGACGTTGAAGAGCTGAGGCAGCTCGTCGATGGAGAAGCGCCGCAGCATGCGCCCGACGGGCGTCACGCGCGGGTCGTGGCGGATCTTGAACAGGGCGCCCGAGGCCTCGTTGTGCTCCTCCAGCGCCGGCTGGTGCACGTCGGCATCGCGGTACATCGTGCGGAACTTGAAGCACGCGAAGGGCGCGCCGCCGATCCCGGGCCGCATCGAGCGGTAGATGACCGGGCCGCGCGAGGTGATCCTGATCGCGAGGGCGCAGGCCAGCAGGAAGGGGCTGAGGAGCGTCGTGATGAGCAGCGACCCGACGAGGTCGAACGAGCGCTTGAGCGCGTAGTCGAAGCCCTCGAAGACGGGCGGCTTGAGCTCGAAGAGCGGGACCGACTGCCCGGGGACGAACTCGGCGCGGTGGACGAGGATCTCCATCGTCGACGGCGCGATGCGGACCACGACGCCGCGCTGGTGGCACTGGTCGACGAGCTCGACCGCCTCGCGCTCGGGGAACTCGGGGTCGGCGATGATGACCTCGTCGACGCGATGGGCGAGCACGACGTCGCCCAGGTCGTTCAGCGTGCCCAGCGAGATCAGCCCGTTGTGGGGCCGCGGCTCCAGCGAGAGGAAGCCGATGACGTTGATGTTGTCCCCGCCGCCCGAGGACAGCGCGTGGGCCACGGCCTCGATGTGCTCGCCGGTGCCCACCAGCACCGCGCGGCGCTGGTAGCCCGCCGCGCGCAGCAGGAGGCCTGTCGCCCGCTCGTAGGCGAAGCGGAACGTCGACACGTAGGCGACGGCGAAGAAGAGCGAGCCGTAGAAGATGTAGTAGCTCGAGAACTCCTGTCCGCTGACGATGGCGTACAGCGCGACGACGACCGTGACCTGGAAGAGCGAGGCGACGATGCTCGAGAGGCCGGGGCGCACCGCGCGATCGCCGTAGAGCCCGGTCTTGGCGAAGAGCAGCGCGGTCACCAGGAAGGCGAAGGACACGTAGTCCTTGGCCTGGTGCAGGACGACCGACACATCGAGGTTGCTGCGGGCCGCCGCCTTGAGGCCCAGCGCGGTGGCGATGGCCAGGAAGATGGCCGCGAGGTCGAGCGCGAGCAGGGACAGCGCCCGTGCCATCCGGCGCAGCGTGTCCATGCGCAGCAGGAACGAGAGCGCGGGCGGCCGCTTGCGTCGCACGTCGCGCTCGGGGAGCGCCGGCGGCGAGGGCGGCAACGACGACGAGGACCGCGGGCGGTCTTCGATCGTTTCGCGCGTGGGCATCTCCCCGCTCCTAACGGCCATCAAGGGGAAATGTCGCGCGAATGGTCACGACGGCGAGGGTTCTACCTCACGGCGCCGACGAGCATGTCGACTCCGGCCTGGTCGATCGTGCGCCGCAGGCCGTCGTGCAGCGGCACCTTGGGCTCCCAGCCGAGCAGCTCGCGGGCGCGCGTGATGTCGGGCTGGCGCACCTTGGGGTCGTCGACGGGCAGCGCCTCGTAGACGAGCTCCGAGCCAGCGCCGGTGACCTCGATGACCGCCTCGGCCAGCTGCAGGAGCGTGTACTCGTCGGGGTTGCCGATGTTGACCGGGTCGTGCTCGCCGGACTCGGCCAGCGCGATGATGCCGGCGATCAGGTCGTCGACGTAGGTGAAGCTGCGCGTCTGCGAGCCGTCGCCGAAGATCGTGATCGGGCGATCGGAGAGCGCCTGGCGCAGGAAGGTGGGGATGGCGCGCCCGTCGTGCGGGCGCATGCGCGCGCCATAGGTGTTGAAGATCCTCACGATCGCGGTGTCGACGCCCTGCTGACGGTGGTAGGCCATCGTCAGCGCCTCCGCATAGCGCTTGGCCTCGTCGTACACGCCGCGCGGGCCGATCGGGTTGACGTTGCCCCAGTAGGTCTCGGGCTGCGGGTGGATCTCCGGATCGCCGTAGACCTCGCTGGTCGAGAAGATCAGGAAGCGCGCGCGGTGGCGCTTGGCCAGGCCCAGCGTGTGGTGGGTCCCGTGCGATCCCACCTTGAGGGTGTGCAGCGGCAGGCGCAGGTAGTCGATCGGCGACGCCGGCGAGGCCGCGTGGTAGACGAAATCCACGGGCTCGTCGATGAAGTACGGCTCGATGATGTCGATCTGCTCGAAGCGAAACTGGGGCTCGCGGATGTGGGCGATGTTCGCCAGCGAGCCCGTCTCGAGGTTGTCGGCGCAGATGACGCGGTGGCCGCGGCGCAGGAGCTCGTCGCACAGATGCGAGCCCAGGAAGCCGGCGCCACCGGTGACAAGACAGGTAGGCATGGGTGTGAAGGGTAGTTCGCGGCGGCCCGAGGGCGCCGTCACGCCGCCTTTCTTGCAACCAGCCGGTAGCGTCCGCGTCATGCCTGCCACCGCCTTCGTCGACCGTCTCAACGACCAGATCGCCAACGAGTTCGGCGCTCACCAGCAGTACGTCGCCATCGCGGTGCACTACGACGCCGAGACGCTCCCCCGCCTCGCGGCCTTCTTCTACGCCCAGGCGCTCGAGGAGCGCAACCACGCGATGATGATGGTCCAGTACCTCATGGACGCCGGCGTGGAGCCGGTCATCCCGGGCGTCGAGGCGCCCCGCACCTCGTTCGCCGACATCGTCGAGCCGGTGGCCGCCGCCCTCGACCAGGAGCGCCGCGTCTCCGACCAGATCGAGGCGCTCGCCAAGGTCGCGCGCGAGGAGAGCGACTATCTCTCCGAGCAGTTCACGCTGTGGTTCCTCAAGGAGCAGGTCGAGGAGGTCGCCACGATGTCCGACCTGCTGCGCGTGGTCGAGCGCGCCCGCGAGAACCCGATGTTCGCCGAGGACTACCTCGCCCGTGAGCACCCCGGCGAGGAGGGCGCCGACCCGACGGCCCCGCCGGCCGCCGGAGGGGCGCTCTGACGGGCTGGCCCGACCCGCTCGCACCCGTCCTGGCCGGGCGGGTCGTGCGGCTCGAGCCGTTGTCGACCGAGCACGACGACGGCCTCTGGGAGGCCTCGCGCCCGCCCGAGGTGTGGACGTGGGTCAGCGAGCAGCCGGCCACGCGCGAGAGTTTCGGGCGCTACCTCGACGCCGCGCGGGCAGCGACGGCCACTGGCGCCGAGTTCGCCTTCGCCACGGTGTCCGTCGCCCGCGGCCGGCCGATCGGCATGACGCGCTACATGGTCCTGCGCCCCGACGACCGCGGCCTGGAGATCGGCTCGACCTGGCTCACGCCGGACGCCTGGAAGACGGGCGCCAACGTCGAGGCCAAGCTGCTGCAACTCGGCTATGCCTTCGAGGTCCTGGGCTGCATTCGCGTCGAGCTCAAGACCCACGCGGCCAACGAGCGCTCCCGCGGAGCGATGGAGCGCCTGGGCGCGACGTTCGAGGGCATCCACCGCAAGCACCGGATCGTGCCGGGCATCGGCGTGCGCGACACGGCGTGGTACTCGGTGCTCGACGACGAGTGGCCGGCGGTGCGGGCGGGGCTCTTGGCGCGGCTGGGGCGTTAGGTCGTCCGCGCGGCGCGGCCGCTCTCGCGAACGACGCGTGTTTCGTCACGCGCTGCTGGGGTAGCGCCACATGATGCTGACTCTCACACCCATCGCCTCCGAGGCGATCCGCCAGCTCAGCGCGCAGACCGACGATCCCGAGGCCAGCGGCATCCGCATCGCCCCGGGTCCCGAGACGCCGGACGGCACGGCGCTCGAGCTCTCACTGGTCGAAGAGCCCGAGCCCGCCGACGAGAAGGTCGACGAGGACGGCGCCACCGTCTACCTCGAGCCCCATGTGGCCGGCTTCCTGGACGACAAGGTCCTCGACGCCGAGGTCGACGAGGGCCGCGTGACCTTCCTCGTGCGCGACGACGACGTGCCGCCCCAGCCCGAGGACTTCGCGACACCGAACGGGCACGGGCCGAGCTAGGGCGCGCCGGTCGGCGGCGTCTGGCCCTGCACCCAGTCGCCCTCCTCGCGCTTCCAGATCGGCGCGCGACGCTTGATCTCGTCGATGATCTCGCGCGCGCCGGCGAAGGCCTCGGCGCGGTGGGGGGCGCTGGCGGCGACGATGACCGACGCCTCCGAGCGCGGCACGCGCCCGACGCGGTGCTCTGCCGCCGCTGCGCACAGCCCGTGGCGCTCGATGGCCGCCGCGACGATCGCCTCGATCTGCTCGGCGGCCATCTCGGCGTAGGCCTCGTAGTCGAGGTGGTCGACGTCGCGGGTCACGCCGCTGAAGGTCACCACGGCGCCCGCGCGCGGGTCGCGCACGGCGGCGGCGAGCGTGTCGAGCGAGAGGGGCTCGGCGCGCACTGCGACGTGCGGGGCGGTCGCCGCGCCCCCCGACACCGGCGGGATGAGCGCGAGCTCGTCGCCGGCCTGCAGCGCCTGGTCCTCTGCCGCGTACTCGCGATTGACGGCCAGCACGAGCGACAGGCCGCCGGCGAGATCGTCGACGGCGGCCAGCGCATCGGCCACCCGCGCGCCCTCGGGCAGCTCGAGCTCGAGCCGGTCGCGCCCGGCCCGTTCGCGCAGGGCGGCAAAGAGGCGGATGTGGACGACCATGTTCGTCAAGGCTCGCAGATCGGCGATGGGTGAGTAAGGGGCCCTGATCGTGGAAGGATGTGCGTTGAGCCATGACCGACACCGCCCGCCCCGCCTCCGGCCTCGTCGTCCCGACCTTCCGTCCCGACCCGGACGGCACCCACCCACCGCTGGACTACCCCGGCTACAAGTCGACCGCGCTGCGCCATCCCAAGCGCCCGCTCGTCCCGCTGCCCCACAGACTCACCGAGACGACCGCGCCGGTCTTCGGCGAGGATCGCGTGACCGACGCCGACGCCGACCTCACCCAGCAGCACGACGGCGAGCCCCAGGGCGAGCGGATCATCGTCTACGGCCAGGTGGTCGAGGACGACCGGCGCCCCGTGCCCAACACGCTGGTCGAGATCTGGCAGGCCAACGCGGCCGGGCGCTACCGCCATGCCGGCGACCAGCACCCCGCCCCGCTCGACCCGCACTTCACCGGCGGCGGGCGCTGCCTGACCGACGCCGAGGGGCGCTTTCGCTTCATCACGATCAAGCCCGGCGCCTACCCGTGGGGCAACCACCCGAACGCCTGGCGCCCGGCGCACATCCACTTCTCGGTCTTCGGGCGCGCCTTCGTGCAGCGCCTCGTCACGCAGATGTACTTCCCCGGCGACCCGCTCTTCTTCCAGGACCCGATCTTCAACTCGGTCCCCGACCCGGCGGCGCGCGAGCGCATGATCTGCCGCTTCGACCTCGAGCAGACGCGGCCCGAGTGGGCGCTGGCCTACCAGTTCGACGTCGTCCTGCGCGGGGCCGACGCGACGCCGATGGAGGAGCACCACTAGATGCCGACCACGCCGTCGCAGACCGTCGGCCCCTTCTTCGCCATCGAGCTGCCCTACGCCGACGGGCGCTATGCCGTCCCCGAGGGGACGCCCGGCGCGGTCTGGCTGCGCGGGCGCGTGCTCGACGGCGACGGCGCCCCCGTGCCCGACGCGCTGGTGGAGACCTGGCAGGCCGACCCCAGCGGGCAGTTCGGCGGCGACTTCCGCGCCTTCGCCCGCTCAGGCACCGACGACGAGGGGCGCTGGGCCATCCTGACCCTCAAGCCGGGGCCGGTCCCCGGGGCCCCGGCGAGGCCGCGCAGGCGCCGCACGTCGACCTCAACATCTTCGCCCGCGGGCTGCTGCACCAGGTCGTCACCCGCCTGTACTTCGCCGACGAGGGGCAGGCCAACGCCGCCGATCCCGTCCTTACCGGCCTCGACGAGGACGCGCGCGCGACGCTCGTCGCCCAGCCCTGCGCCGACGGCTACGAGCTCGACGTCCACCTCCAGGGCCCCGATGAGACGACCTTCTTCGCGGTCTGACGAGGAGCGCCACGAGGAGGGCATGGAGGTCCGCCGCGCGGTCCTGGGCGACGAGCACGTCGACCGCGCGCAGGCGCGGACCACGGACTTCACCGCCGACTTTCAGGACTTCATCACCCGCTGCGCCTGGGGCGAGGTGTGGACACGGCCGGGGCTCGACCGGCGCATGCGCAGCGCCGTGACGCTGGCCGTGCTCATGACGCTGCGCGCCGAGGAGGAGATCGCCATGCACGTGCGCGCCGCGCTGCGCAACGGGCTGACGGCCGACGAGATCGGCGAGGTCCTGCTGCACGGAGCGATCTACGCCGGGGTGCCGGCGGCCAATACGGCCTTCGCCGTCGCCCAGCGCGTCCTCGCCGAGACCGACGCCGACGGGTGATGGACACCCAGGTCGGGATCGTGGGGGCCGGCCCGGCTGGGTTGCTGCTGGCCCATCTGCTGCACCGGCGGGGCATCGAGTCGGTCGTGCTCGAGGCGCGCTCGCGCGAGTACGTCGAGGCCCGCGTGCGGGCAGGGGTGCTCGAGCAGACGACCGTCGACCTGCTGGACTCCGCCGGCGTCGCCGAGCGCCTGCACCGCGAGGGCCTCGTCCACCACGGGCTCGAGCTGCGCTTCGACGGGCGCGGGCACCGCATCGACTTCGCCGAGCTCACCGGCGGGCGGGCGATCACCGTCTACGGCCAGCAGGAGGTGGTCAAGGACCTCATCGCCGCGCGCATGGAGGCCGGCGGCGAGCTGCTCTTCGAGGTGGAGGACGTCTCGCTGCACGACCTCGAGAGCGACCGGCCGTGCATCCGCTTCAGCCACGAGGGGGCCGATCACGAGCTGCGCTGCGACATCGTCGCCGGTTGCGACGGCTTCCACGGGGTCAGCCGCCCGACGGTGCCCGACGACGTGCTGCGCGTCTACGAGCGCGAGTACCCCTTCGCGTGGCTCGGGATCCTGGCCGAGGTCGCGCCCTCCAACGAGGAGCTCATCTACTGCCATCACGACCGCGGCTTCGCGCTGCACAGCATGCGCTCGCCCACGCTCACCCGGCTCTACCTGCAGTGCGCGCCCGACGCCGACATCGAGGAGTGGCCCGACGAGCGCATCTGGGAGGAGTTGCAGACGCGCCTGGCCACCGCCGCCGGCGACTTCGTGCTCGAGCAGGGCCCGCTGGTCGAGAAGGGCATCACGCCGATGCGCAGCTTCGTGGCCGAGCCGCTGCGCCACGGCCGGCTCTTCCTCGCCGGCGACGCGGCCCACATCGTCCCCCCCACGGGCGCGAAGGGCCTCAACCTCGCCGCCGCCGACGTGCGCGTGCTCAGCGAGGCGCTCGGCGCCTGGTACGAGGGCGGCGACGAGAGCGGGCTCGACGCCTACTCCGACACCTGCCTGCGCCGCGTGTGGCGCGTGCAGCACTTCTCGTGGTGGATGACCTCGATGCTGCACCGCTTCGGCGGCGACGACCCGTTCGAGCCCCGCCTGCAGCGCTCCCAGCTGAACTACGTCGTCTCCTCGCGCGCGGCGGCCACGACGCTGGCCGAGAACTACGTCGGTCTCGAGCGTGTCTGACGGCGCCGGGCTGTTCGGCGAGGTCCTCGCGCGCGGGCGCGTGCGCGGGGCCACGACGGACCTGGCGTGGCTTCAGGCCATGCTCGACGCCGAGTCCGCGCTGGCGCGCGCGCAGGCGGCGGCCGGGCTCGTCGCGGACGAGCACGCCGAGGCGATCGCCGCCGCGTGCCGGGCCGAGCGCTACGACGTCGACGCCCTCGGCGCGCAGGCCGCCGCGGTGGGCAATCCCGCGGCCCCGCTCGTGCGCGCGCTGCGCGCCCAGGTCGGGGAGCCGGCGGCCGCCGACGTGCACCGCGGGGCCACGAGCCAGGACATCGTCGACAGCGCGACGATGCTCGTCGCCCGGCGCGCGCTGGACGCGCTGCTCGACGACCTGGGCGGCGCGACCGCGGCGGCGGCGCGGCTGGCCGACGAGCACCGCGCGACCGTCATGGCGGGCCGGACGCTGCTGCAGCAGGCGGTGCCGATCACCCTCGGGCTGAAGGCGGCCGGCTGGCTCGTGGGCCTCGACGAGGCCGCGCAGCGCCTCGACGCGGTGCGCCGCTCGCGCCTGGCCGCGCAGCTCGGCGGAGCGGCCGGCACGCTCTCGGCCCAGGGCGACGCGGGCATCGACGTCCTGTCGCGCTTCGCCCGCGAGCTCGAGCTGGCCGAGCCCGTGCTCCCGTGGCACACGACGCGCACGCGGATCGCCGAGCTCGCCAGCGCCCTGGGCGAGTGCAGCGGCGCGATGGCCAAGGTCGCCGGCGACGTCGTCCTGCTGGCCCAGAGCGAGGTCGGCGAGGTGCACGAGGGCGGCGGCGGCGATCGGGGCGGCTCCTCGGCCATGCCCCACAAGCACAACCCCGTGGCCGCCATCTCGACGCTGGCCGGCGCCCGCCAGGCGCCGGGGCTGGTGGCCAACCTGCTGGCCGCCATGGGGCACGAGCACGAGCGCGCCGCGGGCGCGTGGCACGCCGAATGGGGACCGCTGCGCCAGCTCCTGCGCGCCACGGGCTCGGCCGCCGCCTGGCTGCGCGACTGCCTCGAGCACCTCGAGGTCGACCCCGCGCGCATGCGCGCGAACCTCGACGACGCGATGCTGGCCGAGCGCGTCGCCGGCGCCATCGGCGGCGCGGACGCCGGCGATCGCGTGCGCCGGGCGCTCGCCGGCGGTCGCTCGCTCGGCGACGTCGCGCGCGAGAACCTCTCCGCCGAGGAGGCCGAGCGCGTGCTCGACCCGGCAACCTACCTCGGCGCCACCGACCAGCTCATCGACCGCGCGCTCAGCGCGCACGCCCATCGTTCATGACTGCCATCGACGTCAGCCACGAGATCACCGGTCCCGACGACGCCCCCGTGCTCGTCCTCTCCAACTCGCTGGGGAGCACGATCGCCATGTGGGGCCCGCAGGTCCCGACGCTCGCCGAGCGCCTGCGCGTCGTGCGCTACGACCACCGCGGCCACGGCGGCTCACCGGTGCCGCCAGGGCCTATTCGCTCGACGACCTCGGCGCCGACGCGCTGGCCCTCCTCGACCGCCTGGGCTTCGAGCGCGTGCACTGGTGCGGCCTCTCGCTCGGCGGGATGGTCGGGATGTGGCTGGCCATCAACGCGCCCGAGCGCATCGACCGGCTCGTGCTGTGCTGCACCTCGGCGCGCCTGGGGCCGCCGGAGACGTGGGCTGACCGCGCCGCGACCGTCCGCGCCGAGGGCGTCGAGGCGATCGCCGACGCCGGCATCGGGCGCTGGCTGACCGAGGGCTTCGTCGCGCGCGAGCCCGAGAAGACCGCCGCGGTGCGCGCCATGCTCGTCGCGACGCCGGCCGAGGGCTACGCCGGCTGCTGCGCGGCCATCGAGCACATGGACCTCGTCCCCGAGCTGGGCGTCATCCGCGCGCCGACGCTCGTCATCGCCGGCCGCCAGGATCCCGCGACGCCGCCCGAGCACGGCGAGCGCATCGCCGCCGGCATCCCGGGCGCCCGCCTCGAGCTCGTCGACGCCGCGCACCTCGCCACCATCGAGCAGCCCGACGCCATGACCGATTTGATCGCCGGCCACCTGCTGGCCTGACCTTCCGGACGCCCTCCGAGCCGCCGGCTACGCCGCGGCGTAGGCTCGCGTAGCCGAGCTTGACGGCCTGGGCGAGGGCGTCGAGGAGGTCGGCGATGACCTCGTCGGGGCGCTGCTCGATCTGGCGCTTGCCGTAGCGGCGTGCCACCCAGCGGTGGCGGCGCAGCCACAGGTCGCGGTCGTCGTCTGAGTCGGCCTGGTGGGGGCGCTCGTGCTGGCGCCCGTCGAGCTCGACGACGACGCGCCGCTCGGGCCACAGGCAGTCGACCGTCCACGGCCCGAGCTCCTGGTTGCGCTGCGGCAGCTCGATCCCGTGGCGGATCAGGAGGTCGCGGAAGCGGCGCTCCAGGCGGCTGTTCATCTCGCCGTGGCCGGGCGCGTGCTCCTTCAGGGCGGCCCTGAGCTTGGCGCTGCCCGGATGGCCGCGGCGCAGCGTGCGCTCGACGTCGGCGGGGCGCAGGTCGTGGTGGAACTCGGCCTCCGCGAGCGCGCGCAGCAGCGCGCGGCGCTCGTAGCGGGCGGCGAGGTCCAGCAGGGTGCGGGCGACGGTGGTGGTGGGGAAGCGGCCGTTGCGGGTGCTGTCGCCGGGGCGCAGGTTCTCGCTGACGTGCAGCTTCAGACCCTTGACCGTGCGACGCCGCGGCACGGCAAGCGCGATCACCGAGGGAGGGGCGGGGATGAGGCGCCAGCGCCACGCCGCCGACCCGTGACTGAGAAGAGCGCCATCGCCGGCGGCCAGCAGGGCGGCGACGAGGTGCCCTTCCTCGGTGAGCAGTTCGGGCGCCACCGACGCATAGATCCCGCGATGGATGAGATGCATCCTCTTGGCGCGGAGGGCGCGGCCGACGGCGGAGTCGCTCACGCCGGCGGCGAGCAACTGGCTGCGGGCCACGACTCCGGCCTGTTCCCGCGCGATTGCGCGAACCACCTCGGTTTGTGTGCGGTTTCCGGACGCAAACGCAAGTGGTTGGGGCATGTGGCCATGGTCAGCGCCCCCGCCGCCCCGACTCAACCCCGGTTCGCCACAACTCAGCCCAACAACCGCCGCGGCTCGCCGCGCGGCAGCAGCACCACGCCCGGTGCGGTGGTCATCCGCCTGAAGTGAGGTGCTGGGCGACGTCCCAGGTCCACAGCTCGACGACGTTGCCGTCGGGGTCGTCGACGTAGGCCGCGCGGCTGCCGCCGTAGCCGGGGAACTCGTGCTCGACGACCTCCTGGCCCTTGCCGCGCAGGTGCGCCACGGCGGCGTCGTAGCGCTCGGGGGCGATGTGCATCGCGAAGTGCACGTGGATCCCGCCGCGGCCGCCGAACAGCCCGACCTGCGGGCGCCACAGGCCGATGCGCGTGCGCTCGCCGGCCATGACCCAGATCGCCTCGCGGTCGGGCCAGCGCTCGACCACGGGCAGGCCGAGCACGTCGGCGTAGAAGCGCTCTGAGGCCTCGAGGTCGACCACCTCGAGGACGAGCTCGCTCACGCCGGTGACGTCGACTCCCATGCCCGTATCTTCGCCGGTTTGCGATCCGTCGGGCGCTGCGGAGAGCATGGGCGCCATGACTGCCGTCCGCTCCGCCCTCGTCGCGCTGCTCCTGCTGGCCCTCGCGCCCGCGGCCGCGCTCGCCGCGCCGCCGCCCAACGACGCACGCGCCGCCGCCACGACCATCGCGGCCCTGCCCAGCACCCAGAGCGGGACGACCGCCGAGGCCACCACCGAGGCCGTCGAGCCGCGCTCGCCCTGCTTCTGCAACGCGGGCTCGGTCTGGTACCGCTACGTGGCGGCGACGAACGGGCGGCTCGTCCTCACCCTCACGGCGGCCGGCGACCTCGACGCCACGCTCGACGCCTACCTGCAGCAGCGCTCGCAGCTCACGCGCGAGGACTCCGACGTGACCGACGCCAAGGGCGAGGCGTCGGTGTCCGTGCGCGTGCGCGCCGGGCAGGCCTACGTCGTGCGCGTCGCCCAGCGCGTGGGGTCGGTGGCCGGCACCTTCAAGCTCGTGTTCGACGCCGCCGCGCCGGAGGTGAGCCCGCCGGGCCGCCTGCTCGGGCGCCACGGGGCGTCGGACACGCTCGACCGCGTCCTCAAGCCCGCCGACGCCTTCTCCTACCGGATGCGCGCCGGCACCACGTACCGCATCAACTTCATCGGCCTCGACCTGCCCGGCGTCGACGCCGACAGCCAGCCGACGTGCCGCGCGGCCCTGGACCTCTACGCGCCCGGCACGCGCGACTTCGCCGACGACCCGGTGCGTGGCCTGGACTGCGGCTCCTACGTCCTCTTCACGCCGGGGCGCGGCGAGAGCGGGCGCTATCCGCTGCGCGTGCTCGCGCCCTCCTTCGCCCGCGGGCCCCAGCGCTTCCACCTGCAGATCGCCCCTGCCGAGGCCAGCGACACCGCGCCCGGCCTGCCGCTGACCAACCACCAGCGCGCCCGCGGCGCCCTGCACGGCTCGGGCGTGGACCGCGTCGACCTCTACCGCTTCACGGTGACCAAGCGCTCACTGCTCAAGCTCGCGATCAGCGGGACCGGCGAGGACCTGACGCTGCGCCTGCGCAACGACCGCGGGCATCTCGTCGACTCCGCCGAGGGCGGCGACATCAGCCGCCGCGTGCGCCCGGGGCGCTACTTCGTGTCCGTGGCCGCCGGCCCCGGCGTCGACACGCGCTACGTCCTGCTGCGCTCGTCGCGGACGATCACCTCGACGCGCATCTCGGTGTCGCGCGGCTCCGGGACGGTGCGCGTGAATCCGGGGGTGGCCGGCACGGCACGGGTCACCGTCGAGCGCCTGGACCCCGAGTTCGGCTGGCAGTACGTGCGTACGGCGAACGTCCACGTCGGTGGCGGGCATGGGAGCTTCGCCCTGGGCGCGACGTCGGTCGGGCGCTGGCGCGTGCGCGCGGAGTACCTGGGCACGCGCGACTCCGCGCCGAGCACGAGCGGCTTCGCGCAGGTGCTCGTGACCTAGGGGTTCCGTTCGCGGACGGGACCACTAGCCTTGGAGGCATGGCCACCGAGGAACGCCTGACCGTCGCCCCCATCGTCGGCCCCGACGACCCGCGCCGCTTCACGGACTCGGGGATCGAGGTCAAGTCGCTCTACACCGAGGAGGACCTGCCTGAGGACCTGCGCCTGGGCGAGCCGGGCGCCTTTCCCTACACGCGCGGGGTGCATCGCGAGATGTACCGCAAGCAGCCGTGGACGATGCGCCAGTACGCGGGCTACGCGTCGGCCAAGGAGTCCAACGAGCGCTACCGCTACCTGCTCGCGCACGGGTCGACGGGCCTGTCGATGGCCTTCGACCTGCCCACGCAGCTCGGGCTGGACTCCGACAACCCGCGCTGCCTGGGCGAGGTGGGCCGCACCGGCGTGGCCATCGACACGATCGACGACATGCGCACGGCGTTCGACGCGATCCCACTCGACCAGGTCTCGACGTCGATGACGATCAACGCGCCGGCCGCGGTGCTGCTGCTGCTCTACGAGCTCGTGGGCGAGGAGCAGGGCGTCGGGGGCGATCAGCTGCGCGGGACGACGCAGAACGACGTGCTGAAGGAGTACATCGCGCGCGGCAACTACATCTACCCGCCGGTGCCGACGATGCGCCTGACCACCGACCTGTTCGCCTACTGCCATGACAACGTGCCCAAGTGGAACACGTGCTCGATCTCGGGCTATCACTTCCGCGAGAAAGGGTGCTCGGCGGTCCAGGAGGTCGCCTTCACCCTCTGCAGCGGCATCGCCTACGTGCAGGCGGCGATCGATGCGGGGCTGGCCGTCGACGACTTCGCTCCCCGCCTGGCCTTCTTCTTCAACGGCCACAACAACGTCTTCCAGGAGGTCGCGAAGTTCCGCGCGGCGCGGCGGATGTGGGCGACGATCATGCGCGAGCGCTTCGGCGCTCAGGACGAGCGCTCGTTGCGGCTGCGCTTCCACACCCAGACCGGCGGCGTCACGCTGACCGCCCAGCAGCCCGAGAACAACATCGTGCGCGTCGCGTTGCAGGGCTTCGCGGCGGTGTGCGGCGGCACGCAGTCGCTGCACACCAACGGCTTCGACGAGGCCCTGGCGCTGCCCAGCGAGCGCGCGGCCAAGATCGCGCTGCGCACGCAGCAGGTCATAGCTCACGAGTCCGGCGCCACCGACACGGTCGACCCGTTCGCCGGCTCCTACTACGTCGAGGCGCTGACCGACGAGGTCGAGGCCCGCGCCAGCGAGCTCATCGCCAAGGTCGACGAGCTCGGCGGGTCGGTCAACGCGATCGAGTTCATCACCGGCGAGATCGACGAGTCCGCCTGGGGCTACCAGGAGCGCTACCGCATCGAGCAGGACGTGGTCGTCGGCGTCAACCGCTACGTCGACGAGAAGGACATCGAGGTGCCCGACCTGCTGCGCGTCGACCCCGAGTCCGAGCGCGAGCAGGTGGAGCGCCTCAAGGCGTTCAAGGCCGAACGCGACCAGGAGCTCGTCGACCGGCGCCTGGACGAGCTGCGCGAGGTCGCCCGCGGCACCGACAATCTGCTGCCCGCGATCAAGCAGGCGCTGCGCGACCGCGCCTCGATGGGCGAGGTGTGCGGCGCGATGCAGGACGTCTTCGGCGCCTACGCCCCGAGCTTCTAGATGCGCGGCTTCATCGCCGCCCTGGTCCTCATCGCCATCGGCATCGCCCTCGCCGCCGCGGCCGGCGGGCGCGAGGCCCTGACCGCCGTGGGCACGGCCGTGGCCGGCTGCGGCGCGGTCGTCGGCGTGGCCGCCGCCTTCTGGGTCATCGGCCGCAGCGAGGACCGCGAGCGCGAGGCGCGCGAGCGCGAGGGACGCTAGGCCCGGCCCAGCCGGCCAGGCGCAGCGTGTCGCGCACGCCGTCCTCGATCCCTGCGAAGGCGAGCGCGGCGACCGCGAAGACCGCCAGGGTGAGCAGCAGCGGCGTCCGGCGGCGAGCGGCGGCCAGCAGGCCGAGGCCCGAGGCGAGCTCGACGGCCAGCACCACCGCCGCGGCGCGGCCCGCCCACTCCCCCGCGAGGAGCAGCGCCTCGCCGGCCAGGGCGCCGGCGAGCATGGCGACGGCCGCGGCGCGCACGCGCGGCTGTCCATCGCGCCAGCTCGCGCCGGCGAGGCCGAAGAGGGCGCCCGCGGCCAGGGCGACAGCAGCCCACGCCGCCGCGACGGGCACCGCGTAGGCCACGGCCGCGCGACCGCCCGCAGCCACGGTGAGCAGGTACCAGGCCCCGGTGCCCAGGGCGAGCGCCGCCCCGCCGCCCAGCGCGCCGCGAGCCCGCGAGCCGGCCAGCGCGCCGATGGTCCACGCCGCCGCCAGCCACGGGCCGCCGAGCGCGACGAGGGCGCGGCCCAGCGCGGCCAGCGCCTCGCCGTGGGGCAGGTGGCCGCCGGCGTGGATGGCCACGCGCCCGGCCACGCCAAGCCCGAGCGCCACGCCGAGGGCGAGGAGCGCGAGGCGGCGGTGCGCCGAAGTCGCGTGGCGCCGGGTGGGTGGCATGGCTGCCATCCAGAGTACGCCTCGCCGGCGGTCGGCTGACCCGGCGAAGGGTCAGGATGCGTAGGGTTCGCGGCCGCATGCCTGTCGCCATCCTCTTCTACGACGTCGTCCTGTCGATCCACGTCATGGCGGTCGTCGCCGCCTTCGGCGTCTGGTTCGCCTACCCCCTGCTCGTCGTCCGCGGCGACGCGGCCGCGCACCGCGCGCAGGTCCGCGTGGCGCGCCTGGTCGTCACCCCCGCGGGAGCGCTGGCGCTGCTCGCGGGGGTCTACCTGGCCAGCGACCGCTCGTACTGGAGCGAGTCCTGGGTCAGCGTCCCGCTGGTCATCCTCGTAGTCCTGTTGGGCATCACGGGCGGCTACTTCATCCCGCGCCAGCAGCGGCTGGCCGACCTGGCCGAGGCCGGCGCCGGGCCGGAGTACGCGGCGCTGGCCACTCAGGTGGCGCGCGTCGCCTTCGCGGCCGCCGGCCTCGTCGTGGTGGCGATCTTCTTCATGGTCGCCAAGCCCTGAGGCGCGGCCGCCATCAGCTGTGCTGGCCGATGAGGTCGAGCGGGTTGCCGTGCTTGACCCCGGGCCCGTAGCCGGTAGCGTCCAGGGCGTGGCCTCGGACGTCGACCTCCCCATCACCGGCGGGTGCGGCTGCGGCGCCGTGCGCTTCGAGATCGACGCGCCGCTGCAGGGCGCGCTCTACTGCCACTGCACGCGCTGCCAGCACCGCTCCGGCACGGCGGCCGCCGCCTCGGCCCGCGCGGCGCCGGGATCGGTGCGGGTGGTCAGCGGCCAGGAGCACATGCGACGCTGGCTGCCCGAGCGCGGCCTGGCGAAGGACTTCTGCGGCGAATGCGGCTCGGCCGTCTTCGCCTCGCATCCCGAGAGCGGCGAGGTGATCGCCGTGCGCCTCGGCGCCTTCGACGGCGACCCGGGCGTCCGGCCGAGCGCGCGCCAGTTCGTGGCCTACGCGGCGCCGTGGGAGCCGATCCCCGACGACGGGCTGCCGCGCTTCCCCGAGCGCCTGCCGCGCGCTGACGGCGCCAAGTTCCCCACGACGGCTCTCCCGCGCCATAGGCTGAGTGGCCGGGTCCATGAGCGAGCAGGAGGGTCTGATGAGCAGGCTGCGTTTTGGCATCTTCCTGGCGCCGTTCCACCCGGCGGGCGAGAACCCCACGCTGGCCCTGCAGCGCGACCTCGAGCTCGTCGAGCACCTCGATCGCCTGGGCTACGACGAGGCCTGGATCGGCGAGCACCACTCCGCCGGCAGCGAGATCATCGCCTCGCCGGAGATCTTCATCGCCGCCGCCGCGGAGCGCACCCGCCACATCAAGCTCGGCACCGGCGTGACCTCGCTCGGCCTACCACAACCCGCTCTGGGTGGCCGAGCGCATGGTCCTGCTCGACCACCTCACGCGCGGGCGCGCGATGCTGGGCGTCGGGCCCGGGTCGCTGCCCACCGACTCGGCCATGATCGGCCTCAACCCGACCGACACGCGCGAGCTGCTGGACGACAACTTCGACGTCATCATGCGGCTGCTGACGCGGCGACGAGCCGGTGACGGTCGAGACGCCGACCGCACAAGCTCGTCGACGCGCGGCTGCACCTGCGCCCGTACTCCGAGCCGCACTTGGACGTCGCGGTCGCCGCCGTCGCCTCGCCGACCGGCCCGCGGCTGGCCGGCCGCTACGGCGTGGGCCTGCTGTCGGTCGGCGCCACGCTGACCGCGGCGGGCTTCGACGCGCTGGCCCACCACTGGAACGTGATGGAGGAGCGCGCGGAGACCTTCGGCACCACGGTCGACCGCGCGAAGTGGCGCCTCGTCGGGCTCATGCACATCGCCGAGACGCGCGAGCAGGCCTACCGCGACGTCGAGTACGGCATCGAGCAGTGGTTCCGCTACTTCCAGAAGGTCGCCGCCTTCCCGCAGATGGCGGTCGAGGGCGAGCAACGTGCGCGAGATGATCGACTTCGTCAACACCTCGGGCATCGGCGCCGATCGGCACGGTCGAGGACGCGGCGGCGCAGATGCAGAAGCTGGTCGACCAGTCGCAAGGGCTTCGGCGCCATGCTCCTGCTGGCCCACGAGTGGGCCAACCCCGTCGCGACGCACCGCTCCTACGAGCTGATCGCCCAGCACGTGATGCCGCTCTTCCAGGGCCAGGCCCAGTCCACGCTCGACGCCAAGGCGCGGGCGACGGAGACGCCGCCCGGGCATGGCCGAGGAGCAGAACCAGGCCGTCGCGCACATGACCGAGAAGTACCAGCAGGAGCTGGCGGCCGGGCGCAGCTGAAGCTAGACCGAGGCGACCAGGCGGCCGATGAGCGCGCCGCACGGGCGGCGCAGCGCCTGGGCCACGACGAGGCCGAGCACGGCGCCGACGGCCCAGCCTGCCGGGCCGCCCACGACGACGCCGCCGGCCAGGACGATCGCGCCGATGAGGGCCACGAAGGCGCCCAGCACGAGCACGGCGAGCGTGAAGCCGAGGCGAAAGACGATGGTGTCGGTTCGGGTGCGCATGGTGATGTCTCACCCTCTGCATCGGCAGCTGGCGCGAAATCTCAACCCCCGCGGATGTTGGGTTGCGTTAGCCGCGCAGCCAGAGGTACTGGTAGGGCTCGAGGACGAGGGTGTCCTGCTCTACGACCAGCGGACGCCCATCGGGTTGCGCCGCGGCCTCGGTCGGCTCGAGCCCGCGCTCGCTCACGACGCCCAGGCCGATCGGCTGGCGCTCGGGGGTGAAGTTGGCCAGCAGGAGCAGGCGCTCGCCGGCCTGACTGCGCAGCAGGCCGAAGACGTGGTCGTTGCCCGTCCACAGCGGCTCGGCCGCCCCCTGCACGTGCACGGCGCGCGTGGCGCGCCGGGCGGCCATCAGGCGGCGCAACCCCTCCCACAGGCGCCCCGCCACCGACTCCGGGTTGCCGCGCCGCTCGGCCGCCGCCCAGTCCATCGCGGGCCGGTGCATCCAGCGGTTGTCGTCCGCGGCGGGCGGGATCGTCGGCCCAGCGCGCGTCGTTGCGCAGCGCCCAGCTCGTCGCCCATGTAGACGAGCGGCAGGCCGCCGAGGCGAAGGCGACCGCGTAGAGCAGCGAGGATGCGGCGGAGCGGCGAGCTCGAGCGCGAGCGTCGTCGCCGCGTCTCGAGCGCGCGCCTCCAGCCCGGCCAGCGACGCCGTCGTGCCGCTCGTGCGCGCCTCGCCGGTGTGCGGCTCGGGCTGGAAGCGCGCGCCGCGGGCGAAGCGAGCCGGGGAAGTCGCCCGCGTAGAAGTCGGCGAGGAAGCGGCGGTGCAGGTGCGCGTCCTCGCCGACCGCGCCGGCGTCCTCCTCGGTGATCGCCCAGCCGATGTCGTCGTGGCAGCGGACGTAGGTGACCCAGCCGGCGCCCGGCGGGACCGGCGGCATCGCGCGCAGCGCGTGCGTGCAGCAGCGCCGACGCGTGCCCGAGGCCAGCGCGCTCCAGCCCAGGACCATGAGCACGTTGTGGTAGGCGAGGTCGCACTCCCTGCCCTCGTGGCGGCCGGCGCCGAGGTAGCCGACCAGGTCGCGCGGGCGCGACGATCGCCTCCGCCTTGAAGGCGACGGCCGGCGCGGCGATCCGCATGCACCGCGCGGAAGGCCTGCAGCAGATGGTGGACCTCGGGCTGGTTCTGGCAGTTCGTGCCCAGGCGCTTCCAGAGGAACGGGACGGCGTCGAGCCGCAGGACGTCGACGCCGGCCGCGGCCAGGCTCGAGCATCGCCTCGGCCATCGCGCACGAAGACCTCGGGGTTCGCGTAGTCGAGGTCCCACTGGTAGGCGTTGAACGTCGTCCACACCCAGCGCGCCGAGCTCCGGCTCCCAGGTGAAGTTGCCCGGCGCCGTGTCGGGGAAGACCTCGGGCAGCGTCGCTCGTAGGCGTCGGGCTCGGTGCGGTCGGGGAAGGTCCGGTAGAAGGCGAGCGCGCCGCGCGTCGCCGGCGCGCGCGGCCACCGCCCACGGGTGCTCGCGCGCGGTGTGGTTGAGCACGACGTCGACGCACAGCGCCATGCCCGCCGCGCGCAGGTCGGCGGCGAGCGCGCCGAGGTCGTCCATCGTCCCCAGCGCGGGCTCGACGGCGCCGTAGTCGGCCACCGCGTAGCCGCCGTCGTTGGGCTCCGGCCGCGCGCGCAGCAGCGGCATGAGGTGCAGGTAGGTGACGCCGAGCTCGCGCAGGTAGGCGAGGCGCTCGCGGACGCCGTCGCAGCGTGCCGGCGAAGCGGTCGACGTAGGCGACGTAGCCGACGGCCTGCTCGCGGTGCAGCCAGTCCGGCGTGATCTCGCGCTCGTGGTCGAGCATGCCGCAGCTCGGGCTCGCGGCGCGGCCGCCGACGCGCGCGATCGCGTCCAGCAGCGCGTCCCACTGCGCCGGCGAAGCGCGGGATCGTCGCCGTAGACGGCGTCACGAGCGGGTCGTGCAGCTCGGTGAAGAAGCGCTCGAGGCGCGGTGGGAAGGCGCTCGTCGCCGCTCATGTGCGCCAGCGCCTGCTCGTAGCGCGCGCGCACCTCCGGACGCATCGCGTGGACGTTCTGCATCGTCTAGCGGCGGTGCTTCGGCGGGTGCTTGGGCGGGGCCGGGATCGTGTCGACGTCCGGCGGCGCGTCGGCCCACACGAGCAGCACGCGGCACGGCGCGTGGTCGACCACGAAGCGCGCCGGCGGGCCCAGGCTGTGCGGGCCCAGCCGCGAGTGGTCGCCGTCGCGCGCGAGCACGAGGATGTCCATCCCCTCGGCGGCGGCCACCACCTCGCGCTCGACGCGCCCGCGGCGGCGCTCGGTGGCGGCCTCGCGCCCGAAGCGCTCGCGCGCGTCGGCCAGCAGCGCCTGCGCGGCTTCGTCGGAGATGGCGCGCAGCGGCGCCTCCGGCCCGGGCGGCGGCGGACGCCGGCGTCCGAGCAGCCCGTGGCGCGAGCCCTCGGCCAGCGTCTCGACGTCGCCGGGCGCGACGTGCAGCAGCGTCGACCTCGGCGTCGGCGGGCAGGAACGCGGCGGCCTCGGCGACCGTCGCCTCCCAGGTGTCCTCCACGATCCAGACGAGCGCGCGCATCTCAGCTCAGGCCCTGCGCGCTGAACCATAAGAGCACGGTCGCGAGGAGGAGGCCCGCCGGGACGGTGAGCGCGCCGAGGCGGACGAACTCGCCGAGCTCGATCTCGTGGTCCTCGACGTGCAGGACCCGTCGCCACAGCAGCGTGGCGAGCGAGCCGACGTAGGTCAGGTTCGGGCCCACGTTGACGCCGATGAGCACCGCCAGGACGGCCGCGGCGCCCGACGGCGCCGCCACCGGCACGAGGATCAGCGTCGCCGGCAGGTTGTTGACGAGGTTGGCGAGGACGGCGCTCACCGCCGCGACGGCCAGCAGCTCGGGGAGCGCGGCGCCCGAGGGCAGCAGGGCGCGGGCCGCGTCGGCGAGGCCGTGGTCGCTGGCCGCGCGCACGATGACGCCCAGGCCCAGGACGAAGACCAGGAACGACGGCTCGGCCGCCAGGACGAGCGTTCGCGCCGTGGTCGCGCGGCCTACGAGCGCCGGCGCGGTGATGGCCGCCGCGCCCGCGACCGCCACCCACACCGGCGCGATGCCGAGCACCGAGCTCAGCCCGAAGCCCGCGAGCGTGAGCGCCACGACCGCGACCGCGAAGCGCGGCAGCGGCGAACGCCCCTCCCCGCCGGCCCGGGCGCGGCGCGGGCGGTGCAGGTCGACGGCGAAGAAGCGCGTCAGCACCACCCACTCGACGGCGACGGCGGCGGCCGTCGGCAGCGCCATCAGCCCGGCGAAGCGCATGAACGACAGCCCGCTGGCGTGGAAGGCGAGCAGGTTGGTGAGGTTCGACACCGGCAGCAGCAGCGACGCCGAGTTGGCCAGGTGCGAGCACGCGTAGACGTGCGGGCGCGGGCTCGTGCGCAGTCGTGCCGCGGTGGCGAAGACGATCGGCGTCAGCAGCACGACGGTCGCGTCGAGGCTCAGCACGGCCGTGACCGTCGCCGCCACGGCGAAGACCAGGCCCAGCAGGCGCCGCGGGCTGCCGCGCGCGCCGGCGGCCATCAGCCCGCCCATCGCCTCGAAGAGCCCTTCGCGTCGGCACCCCTCGGCGAGCACGAGCAGCGCGGCGAGGAAGCCGACCGTGGGGCCGAGGTCGCCGAGGGCGTGGCGCGCGTCGGAGACGCTCAGCGTCCCGAGGGCGACGAGCAGCGCGGCGCCGCCCGCGGCGGCGAGCGCCTCCACCGGCCAGCGCGAGTGCACGACGGCGGCGGCCAGCGTGCCCGCCAGGACGAGCACGGCGAGGACGAGAGCCAACGCCTCGGGCACCGGTGGATGATGACCACGTGCCCGGCGTAGGAGTTGCAGGCCGGCTTGCCGAACTCGCCGTCGATGCCGGCGTCGCGCTGGGCCTGGACGACGTCCCAGGGGCCGATCGGCGCAATGTGCACCTTCTGCCCATCGGCCAGTCGGTCAGCGCGGCCCGACGTGCAGCGTGCGGCTGACGGCCAGCGCCGTGGCGCCGTCGCGCAGGGTCAGGACGACGCGCGCGGGGTAGCGGTGCGCCAGGCGCAGGGAGAAGCGCGCCACCGAGTCGCCGTTGAGCTTGGCGCGGGCCACCGGCCACCAGCCGAAGTGCTGGGGCAGGCGCAGCTGCAGGACGACGGGCGCCCCCTTCGAGGCCGGGGCGACGCGCGCGCTGACGGTGACACCGTGGCCCTTGCCGCCGGCGCTGGCGGTGACCTTGCGGTCGAGTACGAGCAGCTGGACGGCCGGGCTCGACTCGCCGCCGACCACGGCGCGGTAGGAGGCCGTCGTCGTGGGCTCGATCTGGGTGGTGAAGGTCCCGTCGGCGTCCACGGTGGCGTGGCCGGCCGGCTGGAAGCCCGCGCCGCTGTCGGCCTCGATGGCCACGTCGGTCCCCGACGGCGCCGACGAGCGCCCGTGCAGCACGTAGGAGCGGCCGGGCGCACCGGGCTCGGTCGGCGCGGCGAGCAGCACGTTGTGGACGTCCACCTCGCCGCGCATGAACGGGTGCAGCATGCAGTAGTAGGTCGCCGCACCGACCGCGTCGAAGCGATGGGTGAACATGTCGTCGCCGGGGAGCCGCGGGGACCCCCAGGTGCCGTCGGCCGCCGTGACCGTGTGGACGCGGATGCTGGTGTTCATCCAGCGCACGGTGTCGCCGGCGAGCACATCGACGCGGGGCGTGCCGAAGGCGGCGAACAGGATCGGCGGTCGCGGCGGCCTGGCCGCCCGCGCCGCCGTGCGTGTGCTCCTGTGCGGTGGACACCGCCGCGCCGGCCAGGGCGGCCAGCGTCGCGCCGAGCATGAGCGCGAGCCGTCTCATGAGCGCTTGACCTGGTAGATGCCGATCATGCCGGCCATCATGTGGGCCTCGACGTGGCAGTGATACAGCCATGTCCCGGGGTCCTCCTCCTTCCAGCGGATGCGGAAGGTCTCGGCGGGGCCGACGGTCTGCGTGTCGACGTCGGTGCCGAACGGCGAGAGCCAGCGGTGGCCGTGGACGTGGAAGGTGTGGTGCTCGGAGCCCATGGCCATGACGTCCCACTGGATCGTCTGGCCGACGCTCGACGTGAAGACCGGCGTGTTGCCGACGAAGGCGCGCCCGTCGATGGTCTGGAAGTCGCCCATCGGAGCGAAGACGACCTCGAACTCGCGGTCGGGGCGCTGCTCGTGCTGGCCGAGGATCGAGAGCATCCCGTACATCCCGCCGGCGATCGAGTCCTCCATCGAGGGCGAGTGGTCGTGGTAGGGCCACACCCCGACCGAGTCGTGCCCGGCGGTGAGCTTGTAGGTCCAGGTCTGCCCCGGCTTGACGTCAGCGTCGCGGCCCGAGAAGCCCGGCACGTACGCGCCGTCGGAGCTCGGCCGGTAGTGCACGCCGTGGAAGTGCATGGAATGCGGGCGCTTGTAGAGCGTGTCCATGTTCTTGAAGTGGACGATCAGCCGGTCGCCGGCCCGCGCGCGCAGCAGCGGTCCCGGGATGAGGTCCTGGTTGCTCGTGCCCGCGGCGACGTTGCGCACCGGATGGCCCCAGTGCGGGGTGTAGCGGCGGTAGACGACCGTCGGGAAGACGGTCTGCGACGGGCTGAGCGGCATGCCGTGGATAGCGTCGCGCTCGTTGGGCGACATGTTCCACGTGGGCGCCGGCACGGCGGCGACCCAGAACTCGCGGGTGGCCGCGGACGCAGCGGGGGCGGCGACCGAAGTCGCCGCCCCCGTCACAGCCAACAGGGCCACGATCGTGGCCGCGCGTCTCACTGGACGACGACCGTCCCGTGCATGAACGGGTGGATCATGCAGTAGAACTTGTACGTCCCGGGTGCGCGAACGTCACCGCGTTGGACGGCGGCAGCGGCGTCGTGCTCGAGTGGTCCATCACGCCCGCTGTTCCAGAAGCCATTGCCGTGCAGCGTCGGCGTCAGCGCGCCGATCGGCCGGGCGGGTCGCTCGGGAAGACCGCGCGCGACGAACGGCGCTTGGAACGCTGCGGCGAGCACGCCGAGATAGGAGGTCGGCTGGTTCTCCGGGTCGCCGGGGCCGAACGTCGCCGTGTGGATCTCGCGGTGCCCGCCGACATCTGGAACTTGAGCGTCGTGCCGACCGGCACCGTCTGTGTGGCCGGGAATAGCCGAACGTCTCGACGCCGCACTTGCCCGCCTCGCCGACGTCGACCGTTGCCCGCGGCCGGCTTGGCCTTGGGCAGGGTCTTGGCGATCGTCTCAGGTCGACGCGCGACTTGGTTCTTCAGCCTCTTGGCGTCCGCCTTGGCCGACGGGATCCTCTTGCTCTTGGCGAGCACCCTGACCGACCCCTTCATGCCCGGATGGATGTCGCAGTAGAACGCGAAGGTGCCCGTCTTCGTGAACTTGACGGTCATCGGCTTCGGCTCGCCTTCTCCGGCGGCAGCCCGGAGTTGATGCCCTTGGAGCCGCTGTAGCTCAGCGTCTTGCCGAGGTTGCTCTTGCCGAGCACCGGGTTGAAGCTGACCTGCGGCACGGCGCCGTTGAACCAGAACGGGTTGCCGGCCGCGTCATTGAGACCCGTGACGGGCTGGCCCGTGGGAAGCAGCAACGGAGCCGCCGCGCCGCCCTTCTTGGGCAGGTCGGCGTTGTGGAAGCCCACCGGCGTGAACTGGACCTTGTCGCCGACGTGGATCGTCGTCCCGTTCGGGAAGAAGTCGTTGACGTCGACGAGGAGCTTTCCGATGGCCTTGCCGTCCTTGGTGGGCGGGGTGCCCATCAGGACGACCTTGGTCGCCGCGCTCGCGCCCGCGGGTGCCACTGCGAGCACGGCAACTCCGGCGGCTATTGCCGCCTTGATGCGATGTGACAAGGGAGCCCCCCTTGGTCGGAACTATGTGGTTTTGCCGCTGTTTCGCTCACCCGCGACCTTGGGGGTGAGCGCCCAAGTTGATGACCCTAGGCGGTCCGACATCACAGAGTCAATAGTCCGGATGAACGATGAACGATCCTCCTTCAGGAGGACGCGGGCGGCGGATTGCAGGTGACGTAACCGCGCTCGCGCCGGGAGGGTTGCGCCGCGCGGGTGGCGAAAGAGGGACCCGATGCAAGAGCCACGCGCGCAGAGGACCCTCGTCAAGAGCCCGCCCGAGCTGTGGGCCGAAGTCTCGGACGTCGAAGCCCTCGCCCGCCACCTGGGCGAGTTCGGAGAGATCCGCATCACCCGCCTTGACCCCGAGACCACCGTCGCCTGGGAGGGCGACCGCGCATGCGGCACGGTGGCGCTGGAGCCGTCGGGGTGGGGCACGAAGGTGACGCTCACGGCGAAGCTGGCGGCGGAGACCATGCCGGAGCCCGTCGCGCCCGAACCCGAGTCCGAGCCCGAGCCGCCCGCTCGGGCTGCGGAAGCGGCGAAGGCCGAGCCCGAGCCCGACGCTGCGGAGCCTGTCGCCGAGGCGGCGCCCGAGCCCGACGCTCCGGAGCCGGTGTCGGAGCCCGAGGCGGAGGCACCGAAGGTGGGCTTCTTCGCCCGCCTGTTCGGGCGCCGGCGCGAAGTGGAGTCGGTGGTGGACGTGGAGCCAGGGGCGATGGCGCCCGGCGCGGAGCCTGAGGCGGTCGAGCCCGGCGCGGAGCCGGTCGCGGCGGAGCCCGAGCCCGAGCCCGACGAGCAGCTTGCCCCCGCGCCCGAGGCGGAGCCTGTCGCGGTGGAACCCGCGCCCGCGCCCGCGCCCGTCGCCGCCGCGCCCGTCGCCGCCGAGGCCGAGCCTGAGCCCGGGCCCACCTCGCTCGACGCCGAGCGCGCCGAGGCGATCCTCACCGGCGTGCTCGACGACCTCGGTTCGGCGCACCACCGTCCGTTCTCGCGCTCGTAGCGCCCACGACAGGGCGCGGCCAGCGCACCGACGGGGAGAGGGTAGGTGGCGCTCGGAGCCCAGGCCGTCGTCCTCAATCGCGTGCGCCCTGGTGCACGAAGCGCGCGTGTTTCGTCACGCCTGACGGAGCGGCGTGAGGGGTGGTCGAGATTGACCTAAATAATCTCCGTCAAACGCGCACACCCCCGCCGGAACGCCGCGGAAGGTGTTGCGAAAGCCGCGCGAAGTGCGCGCCCGTCCGGTTAGGAGCCGGCGGCCCGCGCGATGAGCTGCACGTACGCGGAGGCGCTCGCCGGGCGCTCCTCGGGCTCCTTCTCCAGGGCCCGGTTGACCGCGCGCGCCGCCGCGGCCGGGATGTCCGGCCGCAGCTCGGTGAGGTCGGGCGGGGGGTCCTGCAGATGGGCGAAGAGCACGCGCATGCTCGGGCGCCCGCCGAAAGGCGGCGCGCCGGTGAGGCACTCGATGACCACGCAGCCCAGCGCGTAGATGTCGGTGGCCGGGCTGACCTCCTCGCCGCGGATCTGCTCCGGCGCCATGTAGTCCAGCGAGCCGAGGGCCTGCCCCGGGCGCGTGAGGTTCGAGGCCTGGCTGTCCTTGGCCAGCCCGAAGTCCGAGACGTAGGCCCGATCGCCGTCGAGCAGGATGTTGGCCGGCTTGATATCGCGGTGCACGAGCCCGCCGGCGTGCAGGGCGTCGATCCCGGCCGCCGCGCCCTGCAGCAGCCCGAGCGTGCTGGCCAGCCCGATCTTGCCCTCGGCCACGATGCGGTCGGCCAGCGAGCCGCCCGGGATGAGCGCCTGCACCAGATAGGGCAGCCCGCCCTCCTCGCCGTGGGCGAGGACCGGGACGACGTTCTCGTGCTGGATGCGCTGCGCCGCCTCGACCTCGCGGCGGAAGCGCCGCAGGAAGACCTCGTCCTGCGTGAGCTCGGTCGTCACGACCTTGACGGCCACCGGCTCGCCGCCGTCCTCATTGGCCTCGAAGACGATCCCCATGCGCCCGCGACCGATCACCCGGGTGATCCGGTAGGGACCTACTGAGTCGCCCGGCCTGGGCTCGAGAGCGATGTCCGGCATCGAGCGCGGCAAGCATAGTCGGGAACATGGACCGCAGGTACCCCAACTTCCGACGAGCACGGGTTGCGTACCGCCGCCCGAGCGGGGACACTGAGGCCTCGCTATGGACAGGCGGACTCTCGGGGAGTATCGGATCGAGGGCATTGTGGGGGCAGGGCGCATGGGCGTCGTGTACCTCGCGATCGACCCCTCAGGGCGCAAGGTCGCCCTCAAAGTGCTGCGCGATGACATCGCGATCGACCCCGTCTACCGCGAGCGCTTCCGTCGCGAGGGCCGGATGCTGGCCGCCCTCGACCACCCCCACGTGATCCCGATCCACGGGATGGGCGAGGTCGACGGCCAGCTGTACATCGCCACCCGACTGACCTCGAGCACGCTGCGCGACCTCATCACGGCGGGCCCGATCCCTGTCGACGACGCGATCGCCATCCTCGCCGCGGTGGCCGAGGCGCTCGACGCGGCGCACGCCGCCGACGTGATCCACCGCGACATCAAGCCGGCCAACGTCCTGCTCGATCCCGGGTGCGTGTACCTCACCGACTTCGGGCTCGCACGCGACCCCTCGGGCTTCGCGCTGACGGTCCCGGGCCAGGTGCTCGGCACGATCGACTACATGGCCCCCGAGCTGCTGGAGGGCATCCGCATCGGGCCCGCCACCGACATCTACGCGCTGGCCTGCCTGGCGGTCGAGACCCTCACCGGCCAGGTGCCGTTCCCGCGCGACAACGACGCGGCCACCACCTACGCGCACGTCATGGGTGCGCCGCCCAGCGTTTCCGAGCGCCGCCCCGAGCTTCCGGTCGCCCTCGACGACGTCATCGCCGCCGGCATGGCCAAGGCGCCCGACGACCGCCCCGCCACGGCCGGCACGCTCATCTCCGACATGCTGCGCGCGCTGGACCGGCCGCAGCCCGCCGGGCTCGTCGCGACCGGCTGAGGCGGGCGAGGGCATCCCGGTGTCGTCGCCGCAGGAGCAGGCCGAGCCGGTTGTGGGGGAGGCGTTCGACGGCCGCTACGAGGTCATCGCGCCGATCTCCAGCGGGGCGATGGGCGCCGTCTACCGCGCGCTGGACCGCGAGGAGGGCCGCGAGGTCGCGGTCAAGCGGCTGCTCGACGTGCGCCACGCCGCGCGCTTCGAGATCGAGGCGCGCCTGCTGGCCAGCCTGAGCCATCCACGGCTGGTCAAGGTCCTCGACCACGCCAGCGACGAGCAGGGCGCCTACATCGTCATGGAGCTCGTCGAGGGCCTCGACCTCGGCGCGATGCTCAAGCGCGACGGCGATCCGGGGCTGACCGTCGGCGACAGCATCGAGTTCGCACGCCACGGCTGCGAGGCCCTGCAGTACGTCCACGACCAGCAGATCGTCCACCGCGACGTCAAGCCGCCGAACATGATCCTCGGCGACGAGGGCGTGATCCTCGTCGACTTCGGCGTGGCCCGCGCCCTCGGCGGCGAGCAGGAGGAGGGCACGATCGCGGTCGGCACGCCGCGCTTCATGGCGCCCGAGGTGCTGGCCGGGGGGACCGTCTCGGCCGCCAGCGACGTCTACAGCCTGGCCGCGACGCTGTGGACGCTGCTCATCGGCTCACCGCCGCGCTACGGCGACGCGCCCAAGCTCGAGAAGCTCGCGCCCGGGATCGACCCCGACCTACGCGACGCGCTCGCCGCCGGGCTTCAGCTGCTGCCCGAGGAGCGCATCACGTCGGCCGCGGCCTTCGCCGAGGCGATCGGCGCGCCGCTGACCGCCGGGCGCGGCGAGTCGCTGGCCCAGAGCCTCGGCCATGGCCCGATTCGCCGGCGCGTGATGGAGGCCATCGTCCGCACGGCCGCCGGCATGTTCGACGCCGCCGCGTGCTCGATCGCCCTGACCGACCCGGTGGGCGGCGAGCTCGTCTACGAGGCGGCGTGGGGCGCCGGCGCGGCCGAGGTCGTCGGCCTGCGGCTCGCGCCCGGCGTGGGGATGGCCGGAGCCGTGGTGGCAAGCGGCGAGGGCGTAGTCGTGCCCGAGTGCCGCAAGGACCCCCGCTTCGCGCGCCAGGTGGCGGCCAAGACCGGCTACGTGCCCTACACGATGGTCGTCGCCCCGCTGGTGCGCGACGGCCGCCCGATCGGCGTGATCTCGCTGCTCGACCGCCGCGACGGCGAGCCCTACCAGCAGGCCGACGTCGCCCGCGCCGCGCTCTTCGCCGACCTCGCCGTGGTCGCACTCGACCTCGATGCCTTCCCGCTCAGCTCGCGCGGTGGACGCACGCTCCTTGGCTGACTTGCCCATCGACGCGGCGCGCGGATACGGTTGGCCGGGATGAGCGCCAACGGCAAGGACGGCCACTACGACGCCGTCATCGTCGGCTCGGGCTTCGGCGGCTCGGTGACCGCGTACCGCCTGGCGCAGGCCGGCAAGTCGGTCTGCGTCCTGGAGCGCGGCCGCGCCTACCCGCCGGGCTCGTTCACCCGCAGCCCGTACCGCGCCCGCGAGAGCTTCTGGGACCCTCCCCGCGGCCTGACCGGCATGTACCACTACTGGTCCTTCCGCGGGATCGACGCGCTCGTGTCCGCAGGCTTGGGCGGCGGCTCGCTCATCTACGCCAACGTCTTCATCCGCAAGGACGAGAAGTGGTTCGTGCAGGAGGACCTGCGCGACGGCGGCTACGAGCACTGGCCCGTCTCACGCGAGGACCTCGACCCCCACTACGACCGCGTCGAGTCGATGATCGGGCTGCAGCGCTACCCCTTCGACCACGAGCCGTACTCCAACACGCCCAAGACCATCGCCTTCAAGGCCGCAGCCGAGGCCAACGGCCTCGAGTGGTTCCTGCCCAAGCTCGCGGTCACCTTCGCCAACGACGGGCGCCCGCCGGTGCCGGGCGAGGCGATCGTCGAGGAGCTCGAGAACCTCCACGGCCGCAGCCGCACGACGTGCCAGCTGTGCGGCGAGTGCGACGTGGGCTGCAACTACGGCGCCAAGAACACGCTCGACTACAACTACCTCACGCACGCCGCCCACCACGGCGCCGAACTGCGCACGCTGTGCGACGTGCGCCGCTTCGAGCCACGCGAGGGTGGCGGCTACGCCGTGCATTACGCCGCGCTCGAGGACGTCGATCCCGCCGAGGACGACGGGCGCCCGCCGCCGCTGCGCACGGTCACCTGCGACCACCTGGTGCTCAGCGCCGGCACGCTCGGCACCACGAACCTCCTGCTGCGCAACCGCAGCGCCTTCCCGCGCCTGAGCCGTCGCCTCGGGACGCGCTTCTGCGGCAACGGCGACCTGCTCACGCTCGTGCTCAACTGCCGCGAGATGGTCGACGGCCAGCCGACGCCGCGGATCGTCGACCCCGGCTATGGGCCGGTCATCACGAGCACGGCGCGCATGCGCGACGCCCTCGACGGCGGCGAGGGGCGCGGCTTCTACCTGCAGGACGCCGGCTACCCCCAGCAGCTCGCCTGGATCCTGCACGTGCTGGCCGCCCCCAAGTCGCTGTGGGCCTGGCGCTCGACCGGGATCTTCCTGATCAAGAACTGGCTGCAGGGCTCGCCCGACACCGATGTCAGCGGCCACATCGCCGACCTGCTGGCCTCGCGCGAGCTGTCGGCGGGCGGGCTGCCGCTGCTGGGGATGGGGCGCGACGTCCCCGACGGGCGGGTCTTCCTGCGCAACGGCCGGCTCGACCTCGACTGGAACCGCAAGCGCTCGACCGAGTACTTCGCGCGCCTGCGGACCACGTCGCGCGACTTCGCCCACGCCCTGGGCGGCCGCTTCGCCGACAACCCGATCTGGTTCCTGCGCCGGGTCATCACCGTCCACCCGCTGGGCGGCTGCCCGATGGGCCGCGACGCGAGCGAGGGCGTCGTCGACGCCGACGGCAACGTCTTCGGCTATCCCGGCCTGCACATCGCTGACGGCTCGATCATGCCGGGCCCCGTCGGCCCCAACCCGAGCTTCACCATCGCCGCCCTCGCCGATCGCTTCGCCGACAGCATGCTCGAACCCGACCACCGCGCCGCGGAGGCAGCAGCCGCATGACCGCAACCGTCCGCTTCACCGAGGAGATGCTCGGGCACGTCACCTTCGGCGAGTCCGACTTCGATCGTGGGGCCGAGCCCACCCGCGACGGCGCGGGCGCGCTGATGTTCCACCTGACCATCGAGGTCCCCGACATCGAGCGCTTCGGCACCGATCCGCTGCGTCAGGCGGGCGCGGTCGGCTACCTGCGCTGCGACGCGCTGGGCGGCCAGCTGCCGGTCGAGCGCGGCGTCTTCAACCTCTTCGTCGACACCGAGCCCGGGGTCAAGCGCATGCTCTACCGGCTGTGGTTCCGCGACGGCGTCGGCCACCCGCTGACCCTCACGGGCTTCAAGCTCGTGCGCGACGACGCCGGCTTCGACGTCTGGAAGGACACGACGACGCTCTTCACCCATGTCCTGCGCGGCCACGTGGAGGTCGGCGACGACGCCGACGCCGAGCTCGTGGCCTCCGGCGTGCTGCGCATCCGCATCCGCGACTTCGCCAAGCAGCTGACGACCTTCCGCGCCGGCGGCCCGAGCCTCGGCGCGCAGCTCGGGGCGCTGGTCAAGTTCGGCTGGATCTTCATGGCCCAGCTCGCCCAGGCCTACCTGCGCAAGCGCCGCTGACATGCCGGCGCGCAAGGAGAAGCGGCTCAAGGAGGCCAAGCAGGTCGGCCGGGCCTCGTCCGGGCGCACCCGCGTGCTGGGGGCCTTCGCCGGCGGCGCCGTGCTCGCGGTCTTCGGCGCCGAGCTGGCCCGCGTCTGGCGCCTGGGCATGCTCCCCGGAGCCGCCAGGAGCACGACCCCACCGCCGCGGCAACAGCGCCCTGGTGGCCGTCCAGGTCATCCTCGAGGGCTACAAGGTCAGCCGCACGCGCGAGAACTCGCTGTTCAACATGCTCGCCTGGTTCACCGCGACCTTCGGGATCACCCGCGCCATCACGTGGACGATCCGCACGAACGGCGGCATCGGGCCGATCAAGGACGTCATCGTCGGCACGCGCCACATCCACCACTTCATCCCGGGCGGGGTGATCAGCCTCACGGCCGGCGGCGTGGCGATCGGCATGAAGGGCTCGGATTTCGACCGTTACCTGGCGATCCCGTTCGGCGTCGGCGTCGCGCTGGTGCTCGACGAGTCGGCGCTGCTGCTCGAGCTCGAGGACGTCTACTGGACCGAGGAGGGCGTCCTCAGCGTGCAGATCGTCTTCGCGGCGATCGCCTTCCTCGCGGCGATGGCCTACCTCATCCGCATCCTGCGCCACAGCGAGGAGCAGGACTCGGAGGCCGACTGGGAGATGGCCGCCAAGGCGTGGGACGACCTGCAGTCCCTGCCCGGCGGCTCGGGGGTCCCGGGGATCGGTCTGTAGCCCGCCATGCTGGCGCTCGCGCGCTTCGGCGCGAACCCGCTGACCTACCTCGACGGGCTGCGCGAGGACGAGCGCGAGATCGTCCCGTTCTCGCTCGGCAACGTCCACTGCCACCTGCTCAAGAACCCCGAGCACCTCAAGCTCGTCCTCGAGAGCGAGGACTGGCCGCCGCTCTCGCGCGGGCGCCTGATGGCGCTGGACAAGTGGTACGGCGGCGGACTGATCCTCACCGAGGGCGCCGAGCACCACCGCCAGCGCGACGAGCTGTGGAAGCCGGTGCTCACCGACCCGTCGAGCCCCGCGATCGGCGTCGCCCGCGCCGCCCGCCGCGCGCGCTCCTGGCGGGAGGGAGAGCCGGTCGAGCTCTTCTCCGAGCTGCGCTCGCTGTGCTGGTCGATCGATTGGGAGGCGCTGACCGGCGAGGACCTCGACGAGGCGCCCGAGCTGCTGAAGGCCCAGGAGGCGGGCACCGCGGCGATGCAGTGGCTGCTGGGGCCCTACGGCACGACGCGCTGGGGAGGGCCGATGCCCAGCAGCGTCCGCACCCGGGCCGCGCGCGCCCGGCTCGACGCCGCGATCGACGCGATGATCGCCGAGCGCCGCGCGCGCCCGCGCGACGACGTGCTCAGCCGCTGGGTGGAGCGCGAGGACGACGATCAGGTCGTCCAGGCCACGTTCAAGCAGTGGCTCGGGGCCGACCAGCTCCACGCGCTTTTCACCTGGACCCTGCACCTGCTGGCCCGCGACGCCGAGGTCGAGGCGCGCTGGCACGCCGAGCTCGACGAGGTGCTCGGCGACCGCGCCGCGACGACCGACGACGTGCACGCCCTCACCTTCACGCGCAAGGTGGTCAAGGAGTCGCTGCGCCTCTACCCGCCGATCTGGGGCTTCTTCCGCCAGGTCGCCGGCGACTACCGACTCGACGGCCAGTCCATCCCCGACGGGCACGTGATCGCCATGAGCCAGTGGGTGACCCATCGCGACCCCGGCCTGTGGGACGAGCCGGAGCGCTTCGACCCCGAGCGCTGGGCCGACGGCGCGCCACGCCCGCCGACCGTGTCCTACTTCCCGTTCTCGGCCGGACCCTACGAGTGCCACGCCGGCGGGCTGGCGATGACCGAGGCCGTCCTCGTGCTCGCCACCCTCGGCCAGCACTGGGCCTTCCGGCCCGCCGACCAGCGCGAGCCGCGCCCGACCGCGACCGGGACGATCGTGCCCAAGGGCGGGATGCGGATGACGCCAACCGCGCGCCGGCGTCCATGACCGGGCGCCGGTTGCGCCCCCGTCGCCGGCCTGGGAGGGTCGCCCGATGACCGACGTGAACCGGCGCATGGTCGAGCGCTTCTGGGAGGCCTTCAACGACCGCGACCTCTCGCTGCTCGACGACCTGTTCGCCGAGGACTACGTCAACCACGCGACCATCCCCGGCACTCCGCCGGGGCCCGAAGGCCAGGCCCAGCTCATGCAGCGCCTGTGGACGGCCTTCCCGGATGCGCGCTTCGAGATCGAGCACCTGGCCCAGGACGCCGACACCGTGGTCTGCGTCGGCACGATGTCGGGCACCCACGAGGGCGAGCTCTTCGGCATACCCGGGTCGGGCAAGCCGATCGCCTGGCGCCAGTGCCACCTCATCACCGTCGCGGACGGCAAGGCGACCTCGCATCGCGCGATCCGCGACGACCTCGGGCTGATGCGTCAGATGGGCGCGCTCCCCGGCGGCTGACGCGACCGCGACCGGGCCGCTACGTCGTGACCAGCGGCGGTTCCGCGTCGCTGTGCTCGGCCACCGGCTCGGGGCCGCTCTCGAAGTCCATGTCGGGCAGGATGCGGTCCAGGAAGCCGGGCAGCCACCAGTTCCACTTGCCCATCAGCTCCATGGTGGCCGGGACGAGGACGAGGCGCACGAGCGTCGCGTCGAGGAAGATCGCGACGGCGAGGCCGACGCCGATCTCCTTGACCTGCGGCAGGCCGGTGAGCGCGAAGATCGAGAACACGGCGACCATGATGATCGCGGCGCTGGAGATCGTCTTGGCGCTGGCGGCCAGGCCCTGCGCGACCGCGAGCGCGGTTGTCACCGGTCGCCTGGTAGCGCTCGCGGATGCGCGAGAGCAGGAAGACCTCGTAGTCCATCGACAGGCCGAAGACGATCGCCAACAGCAACGGCGGCGTCAGCGCGTTGACGTAGCCGAGGTGGTCGAAGCCGATGATGCTGTCCGTCCAGCCGTACTGGAAGACCATCACCAGCACGCCGTAGGCAGCGGCCACCGAGAGCACGTTCATGATCACGGCCTTCAGCGGCAGCAGCACCGACCGCAGCACGACCAGCAGCACGACGTAGCTGAAGGCCAGCACGAACAGCAGGATCTTCCACAGCGAGCCGGAGATGAGGTCGGTGAAGTCGTGGTTCTGCGCCGCGGCGCCGCCGACGTTGACGTCGACGCCCGGCAGGGCGCTCTCCGGGCCGTTCGCCGCGCGCAGGCGCTTGACCAGCGCGGCGGCCTCGTCGCTCTCGGGGCCGTTCTTGGGCGTGACGTTGATGAGCACGGCGTGCCCGTCGGCGACGAGGTGCGGCTTGGCGACCGCGGCGACGCCGGGCAGCTGCTGGACGGCCGCGCGGTACTTCTCGACCGCGGCCGCGTCGGGCCGCGCGGTCACCGCCGTCGGCCACGACCAGCGACCGGGCCCAGGGCGCCCGGCGCCGGCGGCCTGGGCGGCCTGCTCGAAGCCGATCGCGCGTCTCGTTGTCCTTGGGCAGCTGGCCGAGCGCGGCGGTGCCCCACTTCAGCGACAGCGCCGGGATCGCGATGACGAGCAGGGCGGCCGTCGCGAGGGTGGCGAAGAGGACCGGCCGGCGCATGAGCCGCGCCGTCCAGCGCGTCCCAGAAGGGCGGCCGGTCGTCCTGCGCGCGCGCCGGGCGCAGGCGCGAGAGCTTGCCGCGCGACCCAGCTCACGCCGCGGCCCGGCTCGTAGACGCGGGCCCCGAGCATCTCGATCAGCACCGGGAGCAGCGTCATGGCGGCGAGCACGGCGACGGCGACGACGACGATCGCGCCGATCGCCATCGAGCGCATCGTCTTGGAGTCGATCAGGAACAGCCCGGCCAGCGAGATGACGACGGTCACGCCCGACACGAACACGGCCAGGCCCGAGGTCCGCATCGCGGTCGCGCGGGCCGTGTCCGGATCGCCGCCGTGGTGCAGCTCCTCCCGGTAGCGCGAGAGGATGAAGAGCGAGTAGTCGACGGCGACGCCGATGCCGAGCATCGACGCGATGTTGGTCACGAAGACCGACATCTGAGCTTCTGCGAGAGGAAGTAGACCGCCGCCCCGGTGAGCACGACGGCGGCCACGCCGAGGCTGAACGGCAGCAGCGCGGCGGCGAGCGAGCCGAAGACGGCGAGCAGGATGATGAAGACGACCGGGAAGCCGGCGAACTCGGCCTTCTCGAGGTCCTTCTTGGAGACGTCCTGCAGGCCGGCCCACAGCGCCTGCTGGCCGACCAGGTGCACGGGCAGGGCCAGGTTGCCGTTGTCCTCGGATGTCAGGTTCTTGCGCAGGTCCACGGCCGCATCGACCGCGAGTCCGCGCCGCCCGTTGACGTCGAGCGCCAGCAGCACGATCGGCTGATCGCCGGCCGCCTTCGCCGCCGCCGCGGCCTTGGGCGACACGCCGATGTTGTCGATCCCCTGCACCTCCTGCGTCGCCTTGTCGACCGACGCGGCGAGCGCGGACGCGTCCTTCTTGCTGTTGTCGAAGACGAGGATGAGCGGCTCGGTCTGCACGCCCGGGAAGCGCTTGAGCGCGCTGGCCAAGACCGCCTGGGAGCCCGAGCCGGGACCTCGAAGCCGCCTGCGGTCAGATGCTTCGTCTGCTGCGCAGCGAACGGCACCGCGGCGACGACGAGCACGATCCAAACGCCCAGAACGAGTCGCCGGCGCCGCGTGACGAATCGCTCGAGCCGGTCCATGGCTGCGCGCATGGCCGCAAGTGATATCCGACGCGGCACGCGTCTGTGGGATTTTCTCCCCGCCCGTTCGGGTCGGCCTCCCTGTCCATTTGGCCTTGCTTCTGCGCCCGGCCGCGGATAGAAAGCGCGTGAACCGAAGGCATGCGCGCGTCAAGGAGGATCCGGATGGAGCAAGCGACCGCCGACCGGGGGCCGAGGGCGCTGCGAGCCTGCCGCGCCGGCGAGAGCACCCGGTGACGACGTCGGACGGGACCGAGATCCGCCTCACGCACTACGCGCTCGGCACGAAGGGGCCGATCGTCCTCGCGCCGGGCTACGGCAACGCCGCGCGGGCCTTCGCGGTCGACACCGTGCCCAAGAACTACGTGCAGTCCCTCGGCGAGCACGGCTACGACGTCTGGCTGCTGGACTACCGCGCCAGCCCCGACCTCGCCGGCGAGCCGGACCCAGTTCACGGTCGACGACATCGCGATACGCGACTGGCCGGCGGCGATCGACGCGGTCCGCCAGCACACCGGCGCGGACTCGGTCCAGGCGATGGGCCACTGCGTCGGCGGCCTGTCGCTGTTCATGGCCATCGGCGGCGGCCTGAAGGGCTGCGCTCGGCGACCTTCTCGTCGCTGGCCGGCCACCCGATCGCCACCCCCGGCAACCGCCTGCGCGCCGGCGCCCACCTGGCGACGATGTTCAAGAAGCTCGGGATCAAGGGCCTGAACACCGACTACGACCCCGACTACCTGCCCGACCGCGCGGTCGAGCTCGTGATGCGCGCGCTGCCTTCCGCCACGTCTACGACAGCCCCGTGGGCCGGCGCATCTACTTCGTCTACGGCGACGTCTTCGACTTCTCGAACATCAACGAGGAGACCATGGACGCGGCCGTGCCGAGCATCTTCGGCATCAGCAACATCACGTTCTTCGAGCACATCTCGCGGATGATCCGCAAGAGCCGCGCCGTCGATCGCGCCGGCCGGGACGCCTACCTCGCCAACGTCGATCGCTACCGCATGCCGATGCCGTTCCTCACCGGCGAGCACAACCGGATGTTCGTGCCGCGCGGGCTGCAGCGCAGCTACGAGCACGTGCGGGCGGCCAACGGGCCCGAGCCGCTACACCCACCACGTCTTCAAGGACTACGCGCACCTGGACATGTGGCTCGGCGAGAACGCCGCGCGCGACATCTTCCCGACCGCCCTCGCCGAGCTGGAGCGGCACAACTGACAATAGAGGAACCTATGAGCACCACCGCCGACGGACAGCCCGACGCGGGCACAGCGCCCGGGGCTGCAGGACCTGTTCAGCTACCCGGTGATGGCCTGCCTGCAGGACCGCCGCACGCGACGGGTCGCGCAGGGCGTCTCGCTCAAGGCCGGCGACATGAGCTACGAGAGCGCGAACGAGCCCTCGCCGCTCACGCCGCTGGAGGAGGCGATCCTCATCGCCGGCACCGGGCCCACCGGCGCGGTCATGCACGACGGGCCGCTCGACAAGCCCAGCGGCAAGCCCGAGCTCGGCACGCCGTTCCTGCACGTCACGGGCCGCGCCGCGTCGAGCGCCGACAACGCCCAGGCGACCTCGATGTTCATGATCAACGACGAGGGGATCTGGCTGCTGCGCCGGCCGTGGGAGCGCGAGGCGATGGAGATCTTCAAGGAGATCCCGCCGCGCTGGGAGGACCGCACCGAGGACGACTGGCTGGCCTACGCCAACGCGGTCAAGCGCAAGGTCTACGACCAGCGCTTCCAGTTCCCGCGCGAGTGGCCGTACTACCTCGGCTGGAACGCCCAGCACTCCAACGCGCCCGGGCACGACCTGCTTCCTGCCCGTCGTCGACAACACGCGCCAGTACATCAACGTGCTGCTGATCCTGCTCTCGGAGCCGAAGGGCAAGGCGCCCCTGTTCATGGACGACTGGCGCCCGTTCCGCCCCAAGGGCGCCGCCGACTGGGTCGCCTGGGCCGCGTCCAAGGTCGGTGCCGTCGACCCGATCCCCTACCAGCCGATCGGCGGGCATCAAGCGCGTGCGCGGCGGCCTGGTGACGCCGGACACGCCGGCCCCGATCGGGAGCCTCGGAACGGTCCGCACCGACCACGAGGCGTACTTCCTGATGCAGAACCTGATGCTGCTCGGCGAGGCGCTGCGGCTCGGCGGCTGGGTCCACGGCGCGCCGATGATCCCCCACGTGATGCGCCGCGATCCCGCGAAGGGGCACCTCGGGCTCGGCTTCCGCGAGCACAGCACCAAGCCGCGCGACGTCGCGCTTCAAGCGCTGGCCGCCGGTGCCCGCCTCGCAGCCGAACTTCGTCGGCATCGACGGCGTGCTGGAGGGCCTGTGCCCGCCGTACGTCACCGACATGGACGCGGCCGTCGACCAGGTCATCGAGGAGAAGTTCGGGCCCGGGGCGCGTACGCCGACCCGCAGGTCTTCGGGCAGGCCTACAAGGACACCGCGAGCGCCGAGGGCTACCTGCGGCTCGCCGAGCACCACCCGCCGGAGGCGATCGAGTACACGAAGGAGATCTGCCGCTACCTGGTCGAGACCTACGGCCGCTTCCCGGCGCACACCGACGCCTTCTACCTGCCGGGCACGTGGGTGCAGTTCTCGCACCTGGAGATCGAGTACTACGAGCGCTTCGGCAACCCCGGGCACGCGCGCCGGGCCGCGGAGGGCCGGGAGATCTGGGGGCGCCGTTGATGAGCACGGAGGTCCAGACCAGCATCGAGCGCAGCGCGGGGGCCACGCCCGAGAAGCCGCCCGGCAACGTCATCGGCCGGATGACGGGCCTGACCCTGTTCACCCCCGTGCGCCGGCGCTGGGAGCCGGTCCTGCGCACGGGCTTCTGGCTGGGCAAGTACGTGCCGCTGGCCCAGAAGCACATCCTGCAGTTCGACTTCATCCACTTCGTGCGCTGGACCATCGTGCACGAGATGCCGCACGTCGATCCGGCCAAGCGCCAGAAGCTCAAGTACGGCTACCTGTTCTTCGAGAGCAACTTCGACGGGCCCTGGCAGCACTACATCGACGCCTTCGCCTACGTCATCCCCAAGGACATCCGCTTCGTCTGGGGTCGCGGCATCCACTTCCCCTACCCGCCGCCGGCCGAGCCGCTGAAGGCGTGGATCGCCCGCAACAGCATGGAGGGCGGCCACTACTACTGCGCCTACCCGCACGCGAGCACGCGGATGTGCAAGGCCGCGCTGGAGGTTCGCAAGGGCCTTCAGAAGCTGGCGGCCGGCGCCGAGGGCCAGAGCCCCGAGGAGTTCAAGGCGGCCTACGAGCGCTTCCTGGCCGACCACCAGGCGCACCTCTGATGGGCGAGTCGCGCAACCGCGTGGGCGGCGCCTACGCCCTGACGACCTTCGCGCCGATCATCCCCGGCCACGAGGATGAGCTGCGGGCCCACATCGAGGGGCTGCCCACCGGCGCCGACAGCCCGCTGGCGCGACTCGACACGCTGCACCTCTCGCGCATCCAGATCTTCGACCACCTCGTGCACCAGGGCCCCAAGCACGACCTCGACCACCTGGAGTCCAACTACCTCGTGTTCACCAGCAGCTTCGACGGCGACCTCGACGCCTACCTCGACCTCGTCTGCGACCGGATCCCGACCGAAGCCGACGGCTGGTGGAGCCACTGCGTCGGCTATCCGGGAACGCGCCGACAGGCCCGCGTTCAAGACGTGGATCAAGACCCACCAGCGCCACACGAACCTCTTCGCCTCGGCCTATCACGGCGGCACGGTGGCCGATGTGCGCGAGAGCCTCGCGCTGCGCGACCAGCTCGTCGACTTCGCCGCCGACGCGCAGGGGCTCGACGCCGCGGCGCTCAAGGAGCGCTTCCTGAGCACCTTCGCGAAGGCAGGGCGCTGATGCAGCGCCGCCGCCAGCCGGTCATCGACCTGCCCTTCAAGCGGCCGGGCAACCTGCCCCGGCGCCGCTCGGAGGCCGCCGACATCGACCGGGCCGACATCCAGGGCAACGTCCTGCGCGGCTACACCTATCCCACGGCCGCGTACATCTTCCTGCACATCGACGACGTCGACCGGGCCCGCGCGCTGATGAGCGCCACGCTGACGGAGGTGGCGACGGCCGAGCCCTGGGAGGACGGCCCGCCGCCGACCGCCACCCACGCGTCCTTCACCTACTCCGGGCTGGAGACGCTCGGGGTTCCCGAGGACATCCTGGCCTCGTTCCCCGCGGAGTTCCGCGAGGGCATGGCCGCCCGCGCCGAGCGCCTCGGGGACCGCGGCCCGAGCGCCCCCGAGCACTGGGAGGCCGGCCTGGGCACGGGCGAGGCGCACGTCCTCATCACGGTCTACGCGATCGACAACGAGCACCTCGACGAGCGCCGCGAGGTCCTGCGCCAGTTCGGCCAGGCGCACGGCGCGACGACGGTGATCAACGAGACGCGCGCCGAGGCGCTGCCCGGCGGCAAGGACCACTTCGGCTTCTTCGACGGGATCGCGCAGCCGGCCGTCGCCGGCAGCGGCGTGGAGGCGCGCCCCGGCGACGGCCAGCCCGACGGCGCCGGCGGCTGGCGCGACGTGTGCACGGGCGAGTTCCTGCACGGCCACATCGACGAGGACGGCGGGCTGCCCGACGCCCCGGCTCCGCCCTTTCACTGCAACGGGACGTTCGAGGTCTACCGCAAGCTGCACACCGACGTCGCGGCCTTCCGCTCCTACATGGAGGAGAAGGGGCGCAGCTACCCGGGCGGTCCCGACATGCTTGCGGCCAAGATCGTCGGGCGCTGGAGCGACGGGACGCCGCTCGAGCTCTCCCCCGAGGGGCCCGATCTCGACCTCGTCGACGACCCGGGACGCATCAACGACTTCGCCTACGCCGACGACCCGGAGGGGCTGCGCTGCCCGCTGGGCTCGCACATCCGCCGCGCGAATCCGCGCGACGCCGAGGGCTTCTTCAAGGGCCGCATGACCAACCGCCACCGGATCATCCGCCGGGGGCGCACGTACGGCGAGCCCCTGCCCGAGGGCGTCATGGAGGACGACGGCCAGGAGCGCGGGCTCGTCTTCGTGTGCTTCAACGCGAGCATCTGGCGGCAGTTCGAGACCATCCAGACGCTGTGGATCGACGACGGCGACCCGTTCGGCCTGGGCCCCGACAAGGACTTCCTCATCGGCGAGCCCGACGGCAACGGCAACGGCAAGATGACCATCCCGGGCCATCCGCCGTTCTTCCTCAAGCCGCAGCCGCGCTTCGTGACCATGCGCGGCGGCGAGTACCTCTATCGGCCGAGCATCAGCGCGCTGCGGTGGATGGCCGGCCTGGGCGGCGGCGCAGGCTCGTAGCCCGCGCCGCGCCCGAAGGCCTCACTGCACGACCACCGTCCCGTGCATCTGCGGGTGCACCATGCAATAGAACTCGTAGGTCCCCGGCGCCGTGAAGGTCACCGAGTTGCTCGTCGGCTGTGGCGAGGACTTGATGTTGTCCAGCGCGCCGGAGTTCCAGAAGCCGTTGCCATGCGACTGCGGCGTCAGGGTGCCCACCGTGCCGAACGGGTCGCTCGGGTAGATGCCCTGCGGCACGAACTGCCTGGAGAAGAACGACTGCGCGATGGTCGCCAGGTAGCTGGTGGGGTTGTCGATCGGGCCGCCCGGGCCGGTCGTGGCCGTGTGCGACTCGTAGGACAGCGGCGTGATCTGGAACTTGATCGTCGTCCCCACGGGCACCGTCGTCTTGCCGGGGAAGAAGCTGAAGTACTCCACGCCGTCCTTGCCGGCCCTGCCGACGTCGATCGTGTTGGCCGGCGGCGGCTGCTTGAGGAGGCCCTTGGCGATCTTGAAGTCGCGGTCGATCTGCGCCTTCAGCGCCTTGGCGTCGGCCTTGGCGCTCGGGATCGCCTTGGACTTCGGCAGGACGTGGATGACGCCCTCCTGGCCGGGGTGCAGGTCGCAGTAGAACTTGACCGTCCCAGGCTTGGTGAACTTCACGATCAGCGGCTTGGGGTTGTCGCCGAAGGGGATGGGGGTGGCGACACCCTTCGCGCCCGTGTAGGCGAAGGCCATCGCCTTGCCCTTGGTCGTCTTCCACGGGTCGTAGTTGACCGGCGGGTTGCCGTCGATGAGGTCGGCGTTGAAGCCGAAGTTCGGGAAGCCGTTGAACCAGAAGGGGTTGCCGGCCGCGTCGTTGGAGCCGGCGACGTTCGTCCCGGTCGGGACGAGCAGCGTCACCGGCTTCTTGCCCTTGGCCGGGATGTCGACGTTGTGGAACGCCGTCGTCGTGAACCTGACCGAGTCGCCGTCGTGGATCGTCGTGGCGTGCGGGAAGAAGTCGATCGCGTCGCTGTTGAGCTTCGGATCGATGAACTTCTTCTGGTCCTTGGGCGGCAGGCCGTCGTAGACCTGCTTGGTGAGCGCCTGCGACGCGGCAGGAAGCGCGAGCGAGGCGACGATGGCACCGCACAACGCCGCGAGTCGGTATCGACTGGTCAACGGATCTCCCTTCCGCCGTCGGGCAAGAATCCTGCAGATGGCCAACCAGCTCCCTAACCGGCCTCAGGACCGCGGCGCAACCGCTCTCATGGGGAGGTTTCCACCGGGGCGAGTCGTCGCGCCGTCCGCGTCGCCGGCCGGGGCCTCGGACTCGCGCAGCGACCACACCTTCATCGTCTCGTGCGGCCGCGCACCTCGAACTCGCCGACGTAGACGAGGTCGTCGGGCGGCTCGGCGAGCGGCTCCCGGGTCGAGTCGGCGACGAAGAGCTGGTAGCGGCGTGCCCTTGGTCATGCCCTCGAGGCGCGAGGCGGTGTTGGTCGTGTCGCCGATCGCCGTGTACTCGAGCCGCCGCTCGGAGCCGACGTTGCCGGACATCACCGCGCCGCTGTTCAGCCCGATGCCCATCCGGAAGCCGTCGCCGAATCCCTGCTCGCGCAGCCACGCGTTGAACGCCGGCAGCCGCGCTCGAGCATCTCGCGGGCGGCGGCGCAGCGCGCGGTCGGCGTGGTCGGCCTGCTCGAGCGGCGCGCCGAAGACGGCCATGATCCCGTCGCCCATGTAGGAGACGAGCGTGCCGCCGTGGTCGAGGATCGCGTCGCTCATCTCGGTCGAGGTAGCGGTTGAGCACCTCGATCACCGTCGGCGGGCTCGAGCCTCTCGGAGAAGCTGGTGAAGCCGCGCAGGTCGGAGAACATCACGGTGCCCTCGCGCCGCACGCCGCCCAGGCGCAGTCGTCGTCGGCGCTGCGCGAGCACCTCGTCGACCACGGCCTCGGGGACGAAGCGCGAGAAGGTGTCGTGCACCGCTCGCGCTCGAAGGCCTCGGTCACGCATAGTACCGGCGGTGGCCGAGCAGCGCCGAGCGAGCCGGCGAGCGGCGGGTAGACGACGGCGACGATCGGCCCGTGGTCGAAGGCGAGCTGGGCGGCGACGAGGAAGCGCGCCCAGCGCCAGCGAGGCCGAGGCGAGCGCCGGCGGAGGCCGCAGCCGCACGCGGCGAGCGGCGCGGCAGGCCGAGCAGCACGATCAGCAGCGTGTCGACCAGCGCGGCGCGAGGCTGCAGCGGGAAGCCGTCCAGCGCCGTCGCAGATCGCGTTCGCCTGGATCTCCGGCCCGGACATGAGCTCGCCGCCGGTGGACTCGGGTGGACGTCCTGGAGCGAGGGCGCCGGGCGCCGACGACGACGATCTTGCCGCGCAGCCGCGGGGTCGAACCTTCTCGAGCACGTCGGAGAAGCGAGACCGAGGGACGGTGCCGGCGTCGTGCCCTGTAGTCGATCCAGGCGGTCTTGCCGCCGCGCAGGTACGCTGCCCGGCGGAACCGCCGGTCGGAGCGGACGGCTCGGCGGCCGCGACCGCGAACGTCTTGAGCCCGTCGACTCGAATGGCGACGCGGCGGATGCGCCCGCCGGGGTCGTTGACGTAGCTGGCGTTGCCGGCATCGCGCGGCTGATGGCGCAGGCCTCGTCGCCGCCGAGCACCCCGTCGTGCCGCCTCGGCTGACCTCGGTGGTCGCGAGGACCACGTGCGGCGGGCGCGCGACCGCTCGATCAGCGCGTTGTCGTCGGCGTCGTCGGTCTGCTCGGTGAACTGGACGTCGTAGGCGATCCCTTGGCGCCGGCCTTGGGCAGGTGGTCGATCACGCGCGCGTGGTAGCGGCGCGGTGAGCGGCGGCTGGCGTTGACGCGCCGAACGAGTCGTCGTCCACCGCGACGATGACGACGTCCTTCGGCGGCGCCTGCGGGCCGCGGATCGCGAAGCGCTTGTTGACGCTCGCGTAGTCCAGCCGCTGCAGCGCGTTGGTCCTCCAGCGCGAACGCCCCGCGGCGATGACCAGCGTCGAGACGAGCAGCAGCAACGTGCGCATCCGGCGCGCGCGGCGATTCACGAGCCCCCATGGGCATCGCGACGAGGCAGAGCGAGAGCACGTGGAAGGACTGGTCGACGGACGAGGCGAGCCGACGTCGAAGCCGTCGGCGCGCTTGACGCGCGCCAGGTAGAAGCGCACGACGCGCCCGTCGTCGACGATCAGGTGCGGGATGAAGATCAGCACGCCGCCACCGCGACCCGACCGGCGTCGGTCTCGCTGCCGATCCAGATCAGGGCCGGCGACGAACGCGAGCGTGTAGGTGGTGACGTGCGACACCAGCGCGCGGAGGGCGACCGGCTCGCCGTAGGCCGCCGCGCTTGTGTCGCGCCTGCCAGTCGGTCTGAAACAGGTAGTCGCCCACCATGTGGGCGACCAGGAAGCCGGCGAAGCGTAGACCCAGTTACGCGGTCGCTCTCTTCTCTCGCGCGCCAGGTACTGCTTGCCGGCCCGGACGATGACGGTCTTGCGCCGCACGCAGTCGCGCACGGTGACCGAGCCGCGGACGACGCGCGTGAGCGTGCCGTCGCAACGATCCGATGACCACCCACTCGTGCCGCGGACGGTCGCTGAGCTGAAGCGCCCGCCGGTGCGGAACCGGCCCCTGCCGTCGCCCCACAGGTGGCGTTGCTTACGCGCGGTCGCGGCCGCCCGCGCCCCCTCGCTGTAGTTCCGCAGGGCGCCGGCCAGCGTGAGCGTCGTGAGCGGCGCGGACCCGCTCGTCTGGCCGATGGTGAAGGTGCCCTCGTAGAACCACGCGTGCTGGGGTGGCGCCTTTGGTATCGGCGGCGGAGGTCAGCGTCACGCGGCCCGCCGTGGTGTCGAAGGTCAGTCCGACCCGGCACCTGCTGGGGCGCGGTGAGCGCGACGAAGGCGGTCTGCCCGGGCACGCGGAAGCGCACCTTCCCGGCCCTCACCGCGGCGTTGACGGTCTTGCCCGCAACCGGCGGCGGCAGCGGTGCCGGCCCCTGCTGGGTGAGCGCCCCCGCGCCCGGGATCGCTGCCATGGTGCACACCGCCACGGGCACGCCGATCCATGGCTTGCGAGAACGCCGCACCACGCGACTATCGAGCGTGCCGGACCGGTGGTCAAGGCCCGCACGGTCATCCTCGACGGGTGGCTGGTGTGCGCGACCCCGTCGGGCTGGCGATGCTCGACCAATTGCAGTGGGCGCGCGCGGGGGTTGCGGTTAGTGTCGCCGGCATGGCCTTCCTGATCGTCCGCTCGGGGCCTCGCGCCGGGGAGCGCATCGAGCTGGTCGGCGAGCTCGTCGTCGGGCGCGAGAACGCCGACGTCACGGTGCGCGACCAGGAGGAGCCCCCGCCGCCACCTCGCGGCCCGCTGGACGAGGACGGCGTCGAGCTTCGAGGACCTTGAGTCGACGAACGGCACCTTCGTCGACGGCGCCCGGCTCTCTGCCGTGGTCGTGGTGTCGTCGACCGCCCGCGTGATCGTCGGCGAGACCGAGCTCGAGATCGAGGTCGACGAGCCCGAGCCCAGGGTCGACCCGAGCGCAACGCGCCTGCGCGAGCCCCGGCCTCCGTCGCCCGCGGCCGCTGTGCCGGGAAAAGGCGGCCGCCGTCGGCGGCCAGCCCCTGCGGGCCTTCACGCCTGCGCCGCCAGCCGGCGGCGGCGGCGCCACGCGCCATCCGGGCGCGGCGGCGATCGTCGTGCTCGTCGCCGTCGCGACGGCGGTCGCGCTGATCGTCTACTTCGTCGCGCGCTAGCCGGGGCGGCGCGGTGTCCCGGCCGCGTCGGGCGACAGCGCGGCGCGCGCGGCGGCGACCAGGGCCGTGCAGGTCGCGTAGCGCTGCCTGGGGTCCTTGGCCAGGGCGCGCAGGATGACGGCGTCGATGGCGGCGGGCAGGTTGGTGCCCAGCGCGGTGAGGGTGGGCGGCTCGTCCTGCAGGTGCGCCCACATCACGCTGATCTCGTCGTTGCGCGCGAAGGGCAGCCGGCCGGTCACGCACTCGAAGAGCACGCAGGCGAGCGCGTACTGGTCGCCGTGGCCGGTGGGCTTGGCGCCCTCGATCTGCTCGGGAGCGATGTAGTCGATGGTGCCGACGAAGGTCCCGGTGGCCGTGAGCTCGACCGGCGGAGGAGGTGTCCTTCGTCAGGCCGAAGTCGGTCAGGAACCAGTGCTCGGGGCGGTCGGCGGGCGCGTCGCCGGCGATGAGGATGTTGGCGGGCTTGACGTCGCGGTGGACGAGGCCGCGGTCATGGGCGGCGTCGAGCGCGCTTGCGACCTGAGCGGCGATGGCGAGCGCACCGCTCGGGCGCGAGGCGGCCCTCGCGCGAGAGCAGGTCGCGCAGGTCGGTGCCCTCGACGTAGTGCATGCTGATGAACAGCAGCCCGTCGACCTCGCCCGCCTCGAGGAGCGGCACGATGTGGGGGTGGTCGAGGATCCCGGCCAGCCGCGACTCGTGCGCGAAGCGCGCGCGGAAGGCCTGGTTCTCGGCCAGCTCGGGGGCCAGCAGCTTGAGCGCGACCTTGCGCCCCCGCGCGCACCTGCTCGGCGCGGTACACGATCCCCATCCCGCCGCGTCCGATCGGAGCCTCGATGCGATAGCCCGCCAGCTCAGAGCCGATGCGCGCGTCGGGCGCCATGCTGACCCGGCCGCCGTCACCTCGAGCGCTTCGCACTGCTCGCGGCGCGCGCGAGGTAGCTGTGCCCGGCCTTCACCGAGACCGTCTTGCGGCGCTTGAAGTCCCGAACGCTCACGATCCCGCGCTTCACCTTGGTCAACGTCCCATCGCAGCGATCCTGGGTCAACCAGATGGTCCCGCGCACGGTGGCCGAGCTGTACTTGCCGTTCGTGCGGAACTTGCCCTTGCCGCTGCCCCATAGGCTGCCGAGGACCGACTTCCCGCCGCGCTTCTTCTTCGTGGCCGCGGCCGCCGAGGCGCCCTTGATCGGCGCGCACTCCGAGCGCGGCGGCTCGCCCTTGAGCACCAGATCGGTGATGATGCGCCTTGGCCTTCTTGGGCTTCGTCCGGGGCACCGACTGCTTGACCTGGAAGACACCGTCGTAGAAGTCGGCCGTCTGCGCCGCGCGCCCGCTCGTGTCGTGGGCCGACGTCACGGCCACGCGGCCCTTGCGCGTGTCGAGCTGCGCGCCCATCGGGACGTTCGCCGCGCCCTGCAGCGGCACGAACCCCTTCAGCGGGGTCACCGCCGCCCGCGGGCCGGTGCCCGGCGGGTACTTGATGAAGACGTCGCCGGAGACCACGCGCGCATCGAAGGTCTTGCCGGGGCCCCGGCGGCAGCGAGCCGTCGGAGGTGTCCTGGCTGTCCGGGATCCCGTCGTTTGTCGCGGTCGCCCTGGCCCTGCTCGCTGCTCGAGCCGCTGCTGGCCGCCCCGCCGGTCCCGGCTGCCCCGGGCGGGACGGTGAAGGTGGTCGGGGCGCTGACACCATCGGCCTGCGCGTTGGCCTGCGTGGCCTGCGCCGTGTACTGGCCCGGGAGCGAGCGCGGCCGCCTGCGCGGACCACGAGTTGCCGATGCGCGGCGCGGACAGGGTCTGGACCGGCGCGCCGGCCGGCACGGCCCCGTTGTAGATGCGGACCGTCACCGTGGGCGCATCGCCCGCCGCGTTGCCGGCGGTGCCGGTGAGCGTGGGCGTCGCCGTGTTGACGGTGGCGGCGACGGTGGGCCCGGTGATCGCGACGGCCGGCTCGAGGGAGACGACGCCCCTGGAGCACGTCGCGTTGGTGAAGCCGAGCTGGTCGATGAAGACCGCGCTGTCGCCCGTGGCGTTGCCGTGATCGAAGATCGAGAAGAACAGCAGGAGGATGTCGCCCGGCGTCACGGGCACCTGCGCGCGCAGCGGCGCTGTGGCGGCGGCGTACGGCGTGCCGGCGGCCTCCGCCGGCGACATCGTGGCTACGCCGGTCGACTTGACGGTGATCGGCTTGCCGTCACTCGTCACGGCGAAGTCCTGGTCGAGCTTCTGGATCGTTGTCCCCATCGCGAGCCATTGCGACTGGCCGCTGGAGTTGGGCGCGACCTCGGCGATGAACGCGTCGTTGTACGGGCTCGTCAGGCCGGACGGGTAGTCCGCAGAGAGGAACCGGAAGTTGAAGGACAGGCAGGTCAGACCGGTCGGGACGCTCACACGGCCGAGGGTGAGGATCGTGGTGTCGTAGTTGGAGTCGCCATGGCCGCCGGTTGGCGTGGGGGTCCCGCCGTCATCGGCACTCGTCGGCTTGCCCGGCTGGTCGGAGACGGTGGCGTCGCCGGTGCTGAGCACCGCGTACGGGCTGACGTAGGGGAACGGCGGCAGCACGCTCGGGCGCCGTACCGGCCGGAGTGCCGGTCGGCGGCAACGCGAGGCTCGTCGTCGGGAAGGCCTGCTGCGGCATCGCCATCGCACTCGCCAGCGTCGTGCCGCTCGTCGTCGGTGTGACGGTCGCCCCGGCTGGCACAGCCGCCAGCAACCCCAGGGCCGCGCCTGCGACCAGCGTCCTTGCCCAGATCGTGCGCCTCATCAGCGGAACAACGGCCCCCGGGTGCGATTCCTCACAAGACCACTGGAGAACGAGCGCGTGCGCGCCAGACCTCCCCGTGGCGAGGAGTACCGCGTGTGGGCGAAGCGGTTACGCGCCGGCGGGCGCACGCGCGCGCGGGGAGCGCGCTCACTGTGCGCGGCGCTTCGCGCTCGCCGCCCGAGCGAGGTAGCTGTGGCCGGCCTTCACGGTCACCGTCTTCTTGCGCTTGAAGTCGCGCACCTGCACGACGCCGCGCTTCACGCGCGTGAGGGTGCCGTCGCACTCGCCCTGCGTCAGCCAGATCGTCCCGCGCACGGTCGCCGACGCGTACTTGCCGCTCGTGCGGAACTTGCCCTTGCCGCTCCCCCACAGCTTGCCCAGCACCGACTTCGGGCCCTTCTTCTTGAACACGCTGCGCACCGAGCACAGTCGCGCGCGACGCCCTGGCCCTTCAGCACGATGTCCGTCACGAGCGCAGTCGTCTTCTTGACCTTCTTCTTGGGCAGCGCCTGCTTGACCTGGAAGACGCCGTCGTAGAAGTTCGCCGCCTGCGTCTTCTTGCCGCCGGTGTCGGCGGCCGAGACGAGGTTGACGCGACCCTGGCGCGCTGTCGACCTGCGAGCCGACGGGGATCTGCAGCTGGCCGGCGAGGGGCACGAAGCCCTTCGTAGGCCCGGTCGCCCGGCCGCCCGCGCGGGCGAGCTTGACGAAGACCTGGCCGGAGACGACGCCGACGTTGACCGCCTTGCCGGGGACCGGCGGGGGGAGCGGCGCGAAGGTCACGGTCACGATCTGGCGCGGCTCGGTGTTGACGTCCCACGTCCCATTGCCGTCGCGATCGACGAAGGCGGTCAGGGTGTCGGTGCCGGTCTTCGCGCCGAGCCACCTGATCAGTAGCGGTGCCGTCGGCCCCGGTCGTCACCGCGCCGCTGCCCGCGCTCACCCCGGTGATCGTGTAGCGGACCGCGAGCCCGGCATCGGGGCCGCCGTCGTCGTCCCGCGCTGTGACCGGGACCTGGACCGTCTGGCCCGTCGTCTGGGCGACGCTCGGCACGGCCAGCGCGAGCGAGCTCGTGCGGCTGAAGTGCCAGGTCACCGCGACGGTCGCCGGCGAGGCCATCGACCCAGGTTCCACTGCGCGCCCATCCCCGCGCCGTTGCTGGAGCGGGTGGGATCGACGGTGTTGTTGAACCCGGGCGCGCCCGTGCTCACCGCGCTGATCGTGTTGCCGATCACGCTCGCGGTCGCCTCCTGGAAGGCAGACCACGGGGTGACCTCGACGAGGTCGTCGGGACCCCCCGCTGTCGCGGCCGAGCGCCTGCGCGCCGACCCGGCGGGCCGGCCCTGGCACGAGGAAGCCCGTCGCGAGGTAGCTGCTGGCGGGAAGCACCGAAGCCGAGTGGTACAGGCGCACGTTGCTCAGCGCGGTCGGCGCGCTGAGCATGTAGGTCACGGTCAGGTCGCCGGTCCCGTTCACGTACTCCAGGACCTCGTTGACGTCGAGGAGATCCCCGCCCGTGGCCGGATCGGTCGCTCTGAACGCCGTCGTCAGCCGCCACGGCGTGCCCGCGCTGCCGTTGCCCGTGACGACCGGCGCCGACACCGGGGTGAGGGTCCTCCCCCCGGCGCGGCCGTAGACCGTGAAGGCGTTGGCGCCGACCGCTTGGACCGCGACGCTGATCCCGCCGTCGTTCGGCATCAGGGCGCCCGTGTAGAACTCGCCGCTGGCGACGCCGTCGAAGCCGGCCTGCAGCCGCCCGACGTCGTTGGCGTAGATGTTCAGGGGCGAGCCGTCGATGACGCCGTCGGCCGCCTGCGCCGACGCGGGCGCGGCCAGCGCCATGCACGCCGCGACGATGACCCGAGGTGGGCCAAGCCGCCGCCACGGGTGCATCCATGCAGCCCCCACGGCCACCCAACCTACATGGCGTATGTAGCGAAAGCTACTTCTTGGCGCGCGCGAGGTAGCTGTGCCCGGCCCTGATCGTGACGGTCTTGTGGCGGGTGAGATCGCGGACCTGCACGGTGCCGCGCTTGACCCTGATGAGGGTCCCGTCGCACTCGTCCTGGGTCAGCCAGATCGTCCCGCGCACGGTCGCCGAGGCGTACTTGCCCGCCGTACGGAACTTGCCCTTGCCGCTGCCCCACAGCTTGCCGAGCACGGTCTTGGGGCCCTTCTTCTTGTCGACGCTGCGTACCGAGCACGCGGCCCGCGACGCCTGGCCCTTGAGCACGACGTCCGTGGTCAGCGCACCCGGCGTCTTCGGCACCGACTGCTTGACCTGGAAGATCCCGTCGTAGAAGTCGGAGGCCTGCGTCTTGCCGGCCTTGGTCGCCGCCGAGGTCAGCTTGACGCGCCCCTTCGTGGTGTCGAGCTGGGAGCCGACCGGGATCTGCGTCGCGCCGCTGAGCGGGACGAAATGGCCGCCGGGCACCTTCAGGAGGACCTGCCCCGAGACCACGTTGACGTTCACGGCCTTGCCCGGCACCGGCGGCGCGGGCTGCGACGTCGTGTTCCCGAAGTTCCAGACGACCCCCTCCCCGGTGTTCTCGCCCGGGCCGAGGCTCGCGAGATCCCACTGCACCGCCACGCCGTTGTCGACCAGACTCGGGTTGATCGTGTCGGCGAGGTTCGGCGGCGTGGCGAGGTTGCTGTTGACGATGTTCTGGATCGTCGAGTTCGCGTCCTCCTGGTAGTGCGTCCACGGCGTGACCTCGAAGAGCGTGGCGGTGCGCCCGTTCGTCGGGTTGACGCCGCCGACCTGGCGGATCGGGGTCGCGGTGAACGTGCCGGTCCCGCTGCCGTTGCCGCCGACGTTGAGGTCGGCCGACTCGAAGAAGCGGCCGCTCAGCGTCGAGCCGAGTCCGGCGTGGTGTTCGTGATCGAGTAGTACGACCTCCACGGTCGAGCTGCCGTTGGCGTAGACGATCTGCTCGGCGATGTTCGCGACCGGGACGCCGCCGGCCACCGCGTCGAAGTTCGCGGTGAGGATCGAACGGGGTCGCCTGACCGTCGCCGGTCACGGTCGGCGCCGGGCTCGCGGGCGTGAAGAGGAAGCCCCCGCCGGCCGTGTAGCTGAACCCGGTCAGCGTGCCGGTCGGCGTGCGCCGCAGCGAGGCGGTGAAGCCCGCGTACGCGGGCTGCGACGGCTGCGGCGTGAACTCGCCGGTCGTGGCACCGTCGCGCGTGATCTGGATCGACCCGATGTCGCTGACGGTGATGTTCAGCGGCGACCCGTCGATGGTCGCGGTGGCCGCGCGGGCGGCGGGGGCGGCCGCGAGCGCGAGCGTCATCGCCCCGAGGACCGAAGCGGTTCGTCTGGTCACTTCTTCTTCCTCCGCGACTTCGAGGTCACGGCGCGCGCGAGGTAGCTGTGACCCGCTTTGACGGTGATCGTCTTCTTGCGCTTGAGGTCGCGGACCCGGACCGTGCCGCGCCTGACCTTCGTGAACGTCCCTTCGCAGCGGTCCTCGACGAGCCAGATCGTGCCGCGCACCGTCGCAGAGCTGTACTTGCCGTCCGTGCGGAACTTGCCCTTGCCGCTGCCCCACAGCTTGCCGAGGACCGACTTCGGTCCCTTCTTCTTCTTCTTGGCGTCCACCGCCGCGGACCGCGCGCCCTTCAGGGGCGCGCATTGCGATCGCGCGATCTGCCCCTTCATCACGAGGTCGGTGACGAGCGCCTTGGGCTTCGCGGGCTTCTTCTTCGGCACGCTCTGCTTGACCTGGAAGATGCCCTTGTAGAAGTCCGACCGTCTGCGTCTTCACGCCGGCGGTGTCGGCCGCCGAGGTCAGCGCCACCCGGCCCTTGCTCGTGTCCAGCTGCGAGCCGACCGGGATGTTGGCGGCGCCGGTGAACGGGACGAACCCCTTCGGCGGGCCGGTCGCCCGGGCACCACGGCCGCTGCCCGGGAGCTTGATGAACACCTCGCCTGACACCACCTTCACGACCACCGACTTACCCGGCACCGGCGGCGGGGCGGCGGCGGCGGCGCCGCGGCGCGACGCCCTGGCTCCAGATGATGGTCGCGATCTGGCGCGGCTCGGTGTTGACGTCCCACGCACCGTTGCCGTCGCGATCGGCGAACGCTGTGAGCGTGTCGGTTCCGACCGCGGTGCCGGTCCACGTGATCGCGGCCAGTCCCGTCAGCCGCGGTGGTGACCGCGCCGCTGGTCGGGTTGGCGCCGGTGACGGCGTAGACGACGCTGCGCCCCGCATCGGGCACGCCGTCGTTGGTGCGCGCGGTGACGTTGACCGTCGCGTTCTGCCCGGTGGCCACAGCGGCGCTCGCCGAGGCGAGGCTGAGCGCGCTCGTGCGGCTGAAGGACCACGCCGTCGAGCGGGTGACCGCGCCGGAGGTGGGGTTCACCGCCCCGAGGTTCCACTGCGCGGCCACGCCGGCCCCGTTGCTCTGGACGGTGCTCACGACCTGGTCGTTCAAGCCCGTGGCAGCGAGGGACACGTTGCTGACCGCGTTGTCGATCGTGCCGGAATACGCCTCCTGGAAGTGCGACCACTGATCGATCTCCAGAAGGCTGCCCGAGCCCCCAACTCCGTTGTAGAGGCCCTGGCCGCCAACTCGGCGCGTTGGCGCCGCGCCCGTCACGAAGCCCGACGCCGCATAGCCGCCGCCCGGCAGGATGTCGCCCGTCTCGTACAGCCGCACGTCCGGTAGAGCTGCTGCGGGGGTGATGGTGTACTGCAAGCCGACCTGCGTGGTCCCGTTGATGTAGACGACACGCTCGTCGACGGTGAGCAGCTGTCCGCCGGTCGCCGCCATAGCGCGGTAGGTCGTGTGCAGGATCCACGGGTTGGCCGCGCTCCCGTCGCCGCTCACCGATGGAGGAGTGAGGGGCGTGAAGTTGTTGCCGCCACGGATGCCGTAGACCGCGTACGCGTTGCCCGTCGAGATCGCGACGCTGAGCCCGCCCTTGCCCGGCGCGGCTGTGCCGTTGAAGAACTCACCGCTGAGCGCGCCCGCGAAGACCATCTGCAGCTGCCCGCTGTCGTTGGCGTAGATAGTCAGCGGGGCGCCCAGGATCGTCCCGTTGGCCGCCCGCGCGGGCGCAGGGATGAGCGCGATGAGCGCCACGCACGCGACGACCAGCGCTGGCCATCTGCTGGCCGGGCGTCCCGGGTGCGTGCGGTGACGCGCCCCCACGGCGCGCAAGCTACCCCGCGCTCCGGTCCGACGCAACGCGGGACCGGGTCAGCGCCGCTTGGTCTTCTGCCGCCCGCTGGGCGCGCGCGAGGTAGCTGTGGCCCGCCTTGACCGTCACGGTCTTCTTGCGGCGTAGGTCGCGGACCCGGACCGTGCCGCGCCTGACCTTGGTCAGCGTCCCGTCGCAGCTCGTCCTGCGACCAGCCAGATCGTGCCGCGCACCGTCGCTGAGCTGTACTTGCCGTCCGTGCGGAACTTGCCCTTGCCGCTGCCCCACAGCTTGCCGAGGACCGACTTCGGCCCCTTCTTCTTCTTCTTGGCGTCCACCGCCGCGGACCGCGCGCCCTTCAGCGGCGCGCACTGCGAGCGCGCGATCTGACCCTTCATGACGAGATCCGTGACGAGCGCCTTCGGCTTCGCGGGCTTCTTCTTCGGCACGCTCTGCTTGACCTGGAAGATGCCCTTGTAGAAATCCGCCGTCTGCGTCTTCGCACCACCCGTGGTGGCCGCCGAGGTCAGCGCCACCCGGCCCTTGCGCGTGTCGAGTTGCGAGCCGACCGGGATGTTGGCCGCGCCGGTGAAGGGGACGAAGCCCCTGGGCGGCCCGGTCGCTCGCGCACGCCCGCTGCCCGGGAGCTTGATGAAAACCTCGCCCGAGACCACGCGCACGACGACGGACTTGCCCGGCACGGGCGGCGCGGGCGGCGGCGGAGCCGTCCACGTCACCGTCGCGGTCCGCTCGGGCTCGTTGGCGTCCCGGACGCCGTTCTCGTTGATGTCCGTGAACGCACCGAAGGTGTCGGTCCCGACGTTCTTGCCGGTCCACGAGATCGCGGCCGTGCCGTCAGCGCCTGTCGTGACCGCACCCGCGCCCGGGTTGGCCCCGGCGATCGCGTAGCGCACGGTGCGTCCGGGATCCGGGCCGCCGTCTGCATTCCGAGCCGTCACGGTGACCGTCGCGGTCTTGCCGGTGACCTCGGCGGGGGTGGCGGCGAGGTCGAGGGCCGAGAAGTGGCTGAAGCGCCACACCGTCTGGAAGACCTGGGGCGTGTTCGCGTCGAGGTTCTCGAAGTTCCACTGCACCCCAACGCCGTTGTCGACCAACGTCGGATCAACCGTGTCGCTGAGATTCGGTGCCCCTGTGTCGGTCGTGTTGCGGATCACCGAGAAGACGTTGTCGTAGTACGACTCCTGGAAGTGCTGCCAAGGGGTGATCTGGACCAGGCGCCCCGAGCTGCCCGCGGCCTGGTTGATCCCGCCGATCTGACGCGGCCCACTCCCGACGAACCCCACTCCGTGGTCGTCGCCAGAGACGTAGAGGTCTGCGGCCTCGTAGAGCCGGCCGTGGACGGAGTTGTCGAAGGCGACGATGCTGTAGCGCACGCCGACTTCCGTGGTCCCGTTGACGTACGTGAGCGTCTCCACGATGTGGATGTTCCCGCCGGCGCTGAAACGCGCCGTGAGCGTGTACGGACTCGCGGCGGTCCCGTTGCCAACGACGGTCGGAGCAGGCAGCTCGGGGTCGTATGCGCCGAACCCGAAGACCTCCAGGTCGGTGCGCGGCGCGCTGCTGCCGATCTGTTGCACCGCGATGTTCAGGCCGGCGTTGGCCGGAGTCGCGGCCGGCGGGAAGAACTCGCCGGTCGTGCTCGCGCCGAACACGACCTGAAGCTGGCCGTTGTCGTTGGCGTAGATGGTCAGCGGGTTCCCGGGGATCACCGCGTCGGCCGCTCGCGCCGGAGCAGCGCAGAGCGTGAGCGCCGCGGCGCACGCAACCGCTCCCACCAGCCAGTGGCCGCGTCGCCCTCCGTGCACCAGCTCGCCCCTTGCGCTCATCTCGCCCCCTGGTCGTCGGCGCGACCCTAACGCCTCAGCCGCCGCGCCTGCTCTTGGTGGCCACGCGCTGGGCGCGCGCGAGGTAGGTGTGGCCCGCCTTGACCGTCACGGTCTTCTTGCGGCGCCGGTCGCGGACCCGGACCGTCCCGCGCCTGACCTTGGTGAACGTCCCGTCGCAGCGATCCTCGACGAGCCAGATCGTGCCGCGCACCGTCGCGGAGCTGTACCTGCCGCCGGTACGGAACTTGCCCTTGCCGCTGCCCCACAGCTTCCCGAGGACCGCCTTCGGTCCCTTCTTCTTCTTCTTCGCGGCGGAGACTGACGCGGCCCGCGCGCCCTTGAGGGGGGCGCATTGCGAGCGGGCGATCTCGCCCTTCAGGACCACGTCCGTAATCAGGGCCGCCGCCTTCTTGGGCTTGCGCTTGGGCACCGACTGCCGGACCTGGAAGATGCCGCCGTAGAAGTCCGAGGTCTGCGTCTTCGCGCCGCCCGTGGTGGCCGCCGAGGTCAGGGCGATGCGGCCCCCGCGCGTGTCGACCTGCGTCCCGACGGGGAGGTTCGCGGCGCCCTTGAACGGGACGAACCCCGCCGGAGGGGCGGGAGCCGCGCGGGGCACGTAGCCGGGCGGGTACTTCACGAACACGGTCCCGGACACGACCTTCACGACCACCGACTTGCCCGGCACGGGCGGCGGCGGCGCGGTCCAGACGACGTCGACCGTCTGCTGCGGCTCACCGCCGTCGCGCACGCCGTTGCCGTTGGCGTCCGTGAAGGCGATCAGCGTGTCGGTGCCGACGTTGGCGCCGGCCCACGTGATCGCCGCATTGCCGTCCGCGCCGGTCGTGACGGTCCCGGAACCGGGGTTGGCTCCGGCGATCGCGTAGCGCACCGCGGCACCGACGGCCGGCAGCCCGTCGCTGACGGCGCTCACGTTCACGGTCGCGAGCTGTCCGGTCGCACGGGTCGACGCCACGGCGGCGAGCTGGAGCGGCAGGAAGCGCTTGAAGCGCCACACAACCGAGACCGCCTGCGGCGCGAGGTTCGCGAGCGTCGGAAAGTTCCACTGCACGCCGGCGGCATTGTCGACGACGGTCGGATCGATGCTGTCGCTGAAGCCCTGCGCCGAGGGGTCGGTGTTGGCGATCGCCGCGAAGACGCTGCCGGCGGTCCCCTCTTGGTAGCGGGCGAAGGCCGGTGTCTGCTCGATGAGCCGCGCGGAGCCGCCCGCCGCCAGATTCATGCCCCCGAGCGAGCGCGGCGGCCCGGGATCGAGGAACCCGGCGCCCGTTTCGTCGCCGGCGACGTCGAGGTTGCCGGCCGCATAGAGGCGCGCGTTGAGCACCACGGTCGGGCCGTCGGCGAAGTTGAGCACCGTGTAGCTCGCCTTGACGTCCGTCGTGCCGTTGACGTAAGAGATCTGCTCGGCCACGAAGGTGCGGCGGTTCTGGTTGGGCGTGTCGGCCTGATACGTCGTGGCTAGGACCCATGGGTTACCGGTGCTGCCGTCGCCGGTCAGCGCCGGAGCGTTGGCGACAGTGAAGCTGCTGCCGAGGAAGCCGAAGACGGTGAAAGGACCCGGGCTGGTCCCCGTGCCCGTCACGGCGAGGTTGACCCCCGCGTTGGCCGGAGCCAGCGTGCCCGGTGAGAACTCGCCCGCGGGACTGCCGTTGAACTGGACCTGCAGCCGCCCGTTGTCGCCCGCGAAGATGGTCAATGGCGAACCGGGGATGACGGCGGCCGCGGCCGGTGCCGCCGACCATGCCAGCAGTGACCCGCACGCGATCGCCGCGGCCAGCCAGAAGCTCCGGCTCAGTCGCTCTCCGTGCACCAGCCCGCGCACCCTATTCATGTCGCCCCGATTCGTCCCGCAGCGACCCGCGTCGCTGCCGCTGCCGCTGCCAACACGCCACGCCTCGAGCAGTTGCGCCTCAGCTCGCGGCCAGCAAGGCGAGCGCGAAGAGAGCCACGATGTGCATCGTCTGGTCGACCGCGGCGCCCACCAGCGGGAAGGCGCTGATGTCGCAGCCCTTGACGCGGCTGACGTAGAGGGCGAGGAGGCGGCCGTCGTCCTGGACGAGGTGCGGGATGGCGATGCCGGCCGCGCAGGCGATGACCGCCCCGAGGCTCAGGCTGCCGCCGAGCCAGATGAGCGCCGGGACGAAGGCCAGCGTGTAGGTCGCGACGTGCGAGACGAGCGCGCGGCGCGACACCGGGTCGGGCCCGAGGCCGCGGTGCTTGTGGACTGCCTGCCAGTCGGTCTGCAGCAGGTAGTCCCCCACGAGATGTGAGACGAGGAGCACCGCGAAGACCTCGAACCACTCCATGGTGCGGGCGACCCTACAGCTATGCTCGGACCGTGGCGACCCGCGATCCGGGAGCCGTGGTGGGCGGCCATTACACGGTCCAGGGCGCCATCTCCAGCGGCGCGATGGGCACGGTCCACCGCGCGCTCGACGACGAGACGGGCCGCTTCGTCGCCGTCAAGCGCCTCCTCGATCCGACCCACGTCTCGCGCTTCGAGATCGAGGCGCGGCTGCTGGCGCAGCTCGACCACCCGCGCGTCGTGCGCGTCGTCGACCACTTCCGCGACGCCGGCGACTACTACATCGTCATGGAGCTCATCGACGGCGAGAGCCTGCACGAGCGCCTGACGGCCGAGGGCACGCCGGGGCTCCCGGTGGACGAGGTCATCGAGTGGGGCGGCCAGGCGTGCGAGGCCCTGGACTACATCCACGAGCAGCACATCGTCCACCGCGACGTCAAGCCGCAGAACCTGATCGTGGCCGATCGCGGCGTCGTGCTCGTCGACTTCGGCGTGGCGCGCGAGCTCGGCGAGTCGAGTCACGGGACGATCGCGGTCGGCACGCCGCGCTATATGGCGCCCGAGGTCTTCAGCGGCGGCCGGGTCTCCGAGCGCTCGGACGTCTTCAGCCTCGCGGTCACGCTCGTGACGCTGATCGCCGGCACACCGCCTTCCTACACCGACCGCGCGCCGCTGGTCGGCCGCTACGCCGACGTGTCGCCGGCGCTCGACGCCGCGCTGCGCGCGGGCATGGAGTTCATGCCCGAGCGGCGCATCTCGAGCGCCGCCGCGTTCGCCGAGGCGCTCGGGCGGCCGCTGAGCACGCGCGAGGGCGCCTCGCTGGCCCAGAGCATCGACGCGACCGAGGGCTTCCGGTCGGTCATCGAGGGCATCGTGCGCACGGCGGCCGGCGTCTTCGACGCGGCCGCGGCCTCCATCGCCCTGGCCGACGAGTCGACGGGCGGGCTGATCTTCCACGCCGCGTGGGGCGCCGGGGCGCGCGAGATCACCGGCGTGCGCCTCGCGCGCGGGCAGGGCATCGCCGGCGCCGTGCACGAGAGCGCGGCGCCGATCGTGCTGGCCGACTGCCGCAGCGACCCGCGCTTCGCCGCCGACATCGCGCGCGGGACGAACTACGTGCCGATCACGATGCTCGTCGTCCCGCTCCTGCGCCACGGCGCGTCGGTGGGCACGCTGACCCTGCTCGACCGCCGCGACGGCGGCGCCTACGGCCCCGAGGACGTCAGCAAGGCGCAGCTCTTCGCCGACCTCGCCGTGTCGGCGCTGTAGGACGGGCGATCGCGAGGGCCCGCGGGTAGCATCCGCCGCGCCATGAGCCCGCGCGCGCACAACCCCGAGACCTACGACGAACGCCTCGCGATCCTCCACGAGCTGCGCGAGGCCGCGATGCACTCCGCCGAGTCCGAGGCCAAGCAGCACGACCGCGGCAAGTACACGGCGCGGGAGCGGATCGAGAAGCTGCTCGACCCCGGCTCCTTCCAGGAGCTCGACACCTACGTGCGCCACCGCACCACGGACTTCGACATGCAGCGCAACCGGCCGTGGGGCGACGCGGTGGTCACCGGGCACGGGACGATCGAGGGCCGTCGCGTGTGCGTCTTCTCGCAGGACTTCACGGTCTTCGGCGGCTCGCTGGGCGAGGTCATGGCCGAGAAGATGTGCAAGATCATGGACCTGGCGGCGAAGATCGGCTGCCCGGTCATCGGGATCAACGACTCGGGCGGCGCCCGGATCCAGGAAGGCGTCGTGTCGCTGGGGGCCTACGGCGACGTCTTCACGCGCAACGTCATGTGCTCGGGCGTCATTCCCCAGATCAGCCTGATCATGGGCCCGTGCGCGGGCGGCGCGGTCTACTCGCCGGCGATCACCGACTTCATCTTCATGGTGAAGGAGACCTCGCACATGTTCATCACCGGGCCTGACGTGATCAAGACGGTCACGGGCGAGGAGGTCGACTTCGAGTCGCTCGGCGGGGCGATGGCGCACAACTCGAAGTCGGGCGTCGCGCACCTGGCGGCCGAGGACGAGGACGCCTGCCTGCAGGACACGCGCTACCTGCTCTCCTTCCTGCCCCAGAACAACCTCGAGACCGCGCCGCGCGTCGTGCCCACCGACGACCCGATGCGCATGGACGAGGAGCTCGACCGGGTGGTGCCCGACAGCCCGAACAAGCCCTACGACATGCGCCACGCGATCCGGCTCGTCGTCGACGACGGCGAGTTCTTCGAGATCCACGAGCACTGGGCCAAGAACATCGTGGTCGGCTTCTCGCGCCTCAACGGGCACGCGGTCGGCGTGGTGGCCAACCAGCCCGCCCAGCTGGCCGGCGTGCTCGACATCGACGCCTCGGCCAAGGCCGCGCGCTTCGTGCGCACGTGTGACGCGTTCAACGTCCCGCTGCTGACCTTCACCGACGTGCCGGGCTTCCTGCCCGGGACCGAGCAGGAGTGGGGCGGCATCATCCGCCACGGCGCCAAGCTGCTCTACGCCTTCACCGAGGCGACGGTGCCGAAGATCACCGTCATCACGCGCAAGGCCTACGGCGGGGCCTACGACGTCATGGCCTCCAAGCACCTGCTGGCCGACTTCAACTTCGCGTGGCCCAGCGCCGAGGTCGCCGTCATGGGGCCCGAGGGCGCGGTCAACATCATCTACCGTCGCGATCTCGCCGGCTCGCCGACGCCCGACACGCGCCGCGCGAAGCTCATCGACGATTACAAGGCGCGCTTCGCGAACCCCTATAGCGCGGCCGAGCGCGGGTACGTCGACGACGTGATCGTCCCGCACGAGACGCGCCCCAAGGTCATCTCGGCGCTCGAGACGCTGCTCACCAAGCGCGTGCAGGCGCCGAAGCGAAAGCACGGCAACATCCCGCTCTGACCCGGTCGGCGCGCGCACCGGCGCGATCTGGAACGCTGCCGCGGTGCTCAAACGACTGTCTTCCGGCGCGTCGCTCGCGGCCGCAATCATGCTCCTCGCGCCCGCCGCGGCCCAGGCCTTCAAGCCCACGGGCGTCACGGCCGCCCCGGCCAGCACCCAGGCCGGTGCCAACTCGAACTTCACGCTGCACTTCGCCATCGACGAGCCCTCGCGCGATCTCAAGGGCTTCGTCATCCACCTGCCGCCCGGTGAGGTCGGCGCGGTCACGGCCACGCCGCTGTGCACGCAGGCCCAGTTCGCGGCCAAGGCGTGCCCGGCCACCACGCAGGTCGGCACGACGGTCACGCACGCGACCGCGTACCCGACGCCGATCACCGGGCTCGCCGTCGACGTCCCGGGCAAGATCTACAACCTCGCGCCGGTGGGCCCGGAGCCAGCGCGGCTGGGGATCCGCCTGACCCCGGCGCTGGGCGACGAGATCCTGCTGCAGTCGATCGTCACCGTGCGCCCCGCCGACGGCGGGCTGGACTCGAGCACCGACGGCCTGCCGCGGACCTCGGCGCTGGGCCCCATCGACATCAACGCCGTCGACATCACGCTGCTCGGCATGGCGGGCAGCCCGGCCAAGGGCTTCGTCTCCAACCCGACGTCGTGCGCGACGGCCACGACGACGGTCGACGCCACGGCCTACGACGGGGCGCAGGGCTCGGGTGCGGCCTCCTTCACGCCGACCGGCTGCGACAAGCTCGCCTTCGCCCCGACGCTCAGCGCCGCCATCGACCCGGGCGCCAAGGGGGCGAAGCCCACGCTGACGACGGTGGTCGAGTCGCCGCCCGGCCAGGCCAACGCGCGCACCGTGCAGATCACGCTCCCCGCCGGCCTCGGCGCCCTGGTGACCACGCTCAACCACGCCTGCCCGGAGGACGTCTTCGCCCAGGGCGCGTGCGCAGCCAACGCTCAGATCGGCAGCGCCCAGGCCGACACGCCGGTGCTCGCCGCGCCGCTGGCGGGGCCGGTGGTCCTGGTCAAGCCGGCGGCGTCGCCGCTGCCCGAGCTCGTCATCGACCTCCATGGGCCGATCGCGCTGCGCCTGCCGGTGGCCGTGGGCTTCGGCGCCGGAGGGCGGCTGCAATCGACGCTCGACGGCCTGCCCGACACCGCGCTGAGCCGCTTCACCCTGACTCTCGCCGGCGGCCCCGACGGGCTGCTGTCCAACGCGCGCGACCTGTGCCGCGGCGCGACCGCGCGCGTCGACGCGGCCTTCGCCGGCCAGAATGGAGCGACGTCGAGCTCGTCGGTCATCCCGCAGATCGCGGGCTGCAAGCCGCAGGTGAAGGGCACGCTGAAGGGCCTGCGCCGCCATCACCCCGTGCTCGCGCTGCGCTTCACGGCGCCGCTGGGTCAGCGCCTGACCTCGGTCGGGGTGAGCCTCCCGCGCGCGCTGCGCGTCGATCGCAAGCGCGCGCGCAAGGCGACGACCATGCTGGCCGGCGGTCACAAGGTCTCCAAGCCGACGCTGCGCCTGGCCGCCGCGGCGGTGACGGCGGCCGTGCCCAAGGACGGGGCGCGGACCGTCGAGCTGCGCCTCAACCGCGGCGCCCTGCGCCTGGCGCGGCGCCTGCGCGCCGGGCAGACCGTGAAGCTCACGCTGGCGACGGCCGACGCCGCGGGCGGACGACAGAAGCTGCCCCTCAGCGTGCGCGCGGGGCGTTAGGCTCGCGCGGTCCATCGAGAAGGAGACTCGAGCTTGACCTGTCCCCGTGCCCTGGTCGTCGCGCTCGCGACGGCCGCCGCCGTCGTCGCGCTGGCCGCGCCTGCCGGCGCCTCCGCGGCCTCGAACGCCGATGTCACCGTCATGTCGCGCAACCTGTACCTCGGGGCCGACATCATCACGGCGGCGACTGCCGCGAACCTCGACGACCTCAAGCTGCGCGCCACCGCGCTCTTCCAGGTCGTCCAGCAGACCAACTTCCCGGTGCGCGCGAAGGCCATCGCCAAGGAGATCGACGCCAACGACCCCGATCTCGTCGGCCTGCAGGAAGTCGCGATGTGGCGCAGGACGCCCGACGGCGTGACGAACACCGTCAAGGACGCCAACGTCGTGGTCTATGACTTCCTCGCCTCGCTCCAGAAGGAGATCAAGGCGCGCGGGCTGCACTACAAGGCCGCGGTGACTCAGCAGGAGGCCGACTTCGAGGTCCCCACGAGCCTCAACTACGACATCCGCCTGACGATGCGCGACGTGATCCTCGTGCGTACGGGCAAGGGCGCGAGGGTCAAGGTCGGCAAGACGCTGAAGGGCAACTACACCGACAAGCTCACGGTCAACGTCCCCAGCGGGCAGATCGACTCCATCCGCGGCTGGACCGCGGTCGACGCCACCGCCGGCGGACGGGCCTTCCGCTTCGTCAACACCCACCTGGAGGCCTACGGCGGCGAGCTACGCGACAAGCAGGCCAAGCAGCTCCTCAAGGGCCCGTTGGCATCGAAGAAGAAGCAGGCCATCCTGGTCGGCGACCTCAACTCCGACCCGCGCGATCCCAATCCGGACGGCCTGGCCTACAAGGACTTCCGCTCCGCCGGGTTCGTGGACGCGTTCAAGAAGGCGCCCGCAACCTCGGGCCAGGACGAGAAGCTCGACAACGCGACCTCGAAGCTCAAGCGCTACATCGACCACATCATGAGCAGGCCCGCCCTCAAGACGGTCAAGACCAAGGTGGTGGGCAACCGGCCGTCGGACCGGATCTCCGGCCTCTGGCCATCGGATCACGCGGGGACCATCGCCACGCTACGCCTCAAGGGGTGACCTGATGCAGACCCGTCGCCAGTTCGTCGCGCGCGCCGGCACCGTCGCCGCGAGCGCGATCCTCTCGCCCAGCGCGCTGGCTGCCGGGCTGGGCTCGGCGCGCCCCGCCGCGCTGGCCCGCGGCGGGCGCTTCTCGGAGGGCGTCATGTCGGGCGAGCCGACGCCGAGCGCGATCACGCTGTGGACGCGCCTGACCGACGCCGAGGGCAAGGTCAGCGTCGACCTCGAGGTGGCGACCGACAAGAGCTTCCGCCACGTGGTGGCCCACAAGCGGCTGCCGACCTCCGCGGCCGTCAACCACAACGTCAAGTCGCGGATCACCGGCCTCAAGGCCCACGAGCAGTACTACTACCGCTTCGCCACGGCGACCAAGGACGGCCCCGTCGGGCGCTTTCGCACCGCGCTGCCGGCCGACTCGCTGCAGCCGGTGCGCTTCGCCTTCTGGTCCTGCCAGGACTACACGCACGGCTACTACAACGCGCACGAGGCGATGGCCCGCGAGGACCTCGACTTCGTGATCTGCCTGGGCGACTACATCTACGACGAGACCTACCACACGGTCAAGGACGGCACCGGCGTGCGCGACGACAAGGTCGGCCGCGCCCAGCACGCCTCGGGCCAGGCCGGCGTCAACTACGTCCGCGCGGCCGAGACGCTCGACCAGTACCGCGACAAGTACTCGCTCTACCGCTCCGACGAGTCGCTGCGCAAGGTCCAGGCGCGCTTCCCGACGGTGATGCTCTGGGACGACCACGAGGTCCAGGACAACTACGCCGGCCGCGCGCCGGACGGCGGCCTGCCGCCCGAGCACCACTACTCCAAGAAGCGCCAGGCGGCGGCGTACAAGGCCTTCTTCGAGGCGATGCCCTACTCGCCGCCCAAGCCGGACCGCATCTACCGCCGGCTCGCGTTCGGGCGCACGGTCGACCTGATCGTCATGGACCAGCGCCAGTACCGCGCGAACCAGCCGTGCGACGACGCGATCGGCGTGCCCGCGTGCGCGGACTACGACCAGCCGCGCGACTTCCTCGGGCGCACGCAGATGAACTGGGTCAAGAGCCAGCTCAGCGCGTCGAAGGCCGCCTGGAAGGTCATGGCCAACGAGGTGACGATCATGCCGACGCGGGTGCTCGGCGGCGCCTTCTTCGGCTTCGACAGCTGGGACGGCTACCCCCAGGAGCGCGAGGAGCTGCTGGCCCACATCCACAACCAGCAGATCAAGGACGTCGTCTTCGTCACCGGCGACATCCACACCTTCATCGCCGGCGACGTGCGCACCGCGGCGGGCACCGGCGACCCGGCCGCCATCGAGTTCGTCGGGGGCTCGGTCACCTCGTCGGGCCTCGGCGAGACCGATCTGCCGGCCGGCGGCGGGGTCGTCATCAAGGGCAACGACAAGAGCCCCCACACCGATCCGTCGATCATCGAGGCGCTCAAGGGCATCAACCCGTGGGTCGACCAGGCCGACTTCGACCATCACGGCTACGGCAAGGTCGTCGCCACGAAGGACTCCTTCGACTGCGAGATGGTGCGCCTGCAGACGATCAAGAAGAAGACGACGGCGAGGCTCCCGTCGACCGGCATGCACTACCGCGTCGCCCGCGGGCAGCAGTCGATCAAGGGCACGGCGATGTAGGTGGGCGCGCTGTGGGCCTTCGTCGGCGTCGCGGCCCTCGTGATCGTCACGCCGGGTCCCGACACCGCGCTCACGGTGCGCAACGCGCTGCTCGGCGGGCGGCGCGCCGGGGTGGCGACGGCCGCGGGCGTGGCGCTCGGGCTGGCGGTGTGGACGGCCGCGGCGAGCGCGGGCCTCGCGGCGCTGCTCGTCGCCTCCGAGCCGGCCTTCGTCGCGGTCAAGCTCGCCGGCGCGGCGTACCTCGTGCTCCTCGGGCTTCAGACGTTGCTGCACGCGTGGCGCGGCGACCGCAGCGATGGGGCCGCTGACGCAGACGGCGGGCGAGCGCGGCGCCTGCGCCCGGGGGCGGCGCTGCGCCAGGGGCTCATCAACGACCTCGGCAATCCCAAGATCGCGGTCTTCTTCACCACGCTGCTGCCGCAGTTCGCGCCCGCCCACGGCCCGGCCTTCGCGACGCTGCTCGCCTTCGGCCTGGTCTTCTGCGCGATGACCTTCGCGTGGCTGTGCGCCTACAGCGTCGCGGTGGCGCGCGCGGGCGACCTCCTGCGCCGCCCGCGCCTGCGCCGGGCGATGGACGCCGTCATGGGCGCGGCGCTCGTGGCGGTCGGGGTGCGGGTGGCGGTGGAGCGGCGGTAGCGCGCTCAGGCCGGGTCGTCCGCGGCGCGCCTGCGGCGATGCGCCGCGCTTACAGCATCATCGAGGGGAAGCGAGGTGAGGAGCGGTTGGGGCGCGCGTCGTCGTCCTCGGGCGTGTGCGCCTTGGTGCACAAAGCGTGCGTCTTTCGCAACACGTCCGCGCCGGCCGAAGGGGGTGGTCGCGCAAATGCACCCCATGGATGCGCAAGAGCGACCACCCCCTGCGGCTAGTGGAGGAACGTGTTGCGAAACACCCGCGAAGTGCGCAGGAACTCCCGCGCCCGCCGGCCGGGCACCGCCGACGCGGGTGAAGCGCCAAGCGCGTCGACCGCCGCCACTCCCCTTCCCTCGATGCGGCAGTGAGCGCCGCAAAAGCCCCCCAGCGCGGAGCGGAAGACCGGGGTAGTGTCGGCCCAACGACACGAGAGGAGCCCGCGAATGTACGCGCGCGTGGCGAGGTGGGAAGGCGCCGAGGCGGACACGATCCGCGCGGCGGCGCAGGGCATCAACGCGGAGGCCGCTTCGGGGCCTCCCGAGGGCCTGCCGGCCAAGGCGCTGCTGCTGCTCATCGATCCCGACGGCGGCCGGTCGATGGCCATCAGCCTCTTCGAGACCGAGGAGGACCTGCGCAAGGGCGACGAGACGCTCAACGCCATGAGCCCGCCCGGCGACGGCATGGGACAGCGCACCTCGGTCGAGATGTACGAGGTCGCGGCCGACCTCAGGATGTAGCCGGGCGGCGCCTACGCGCCGCCCGCGTTCAGCTTGACGGTGATCGGCTTGAAGTCCGTGCCGTTGACGTCGGCGTCGCCGGACGCCTTCAGCGCGTCGAGCGCCTTCTGGGCGTAGTCGTTGGTGTAGGCCAGGCCCTCGGGCGCCTTGGTGAGGACGGTGTCGCCGTCCTGGTTCTTGGTCTGCTGGGCGATCTTCACCGTCTGGTCCCAGGCGGTCTTGTCGACGATGCCGATGCCGTTCGGCGAGGGCCAGATGAGCTTGTTGATCTCGTTCATCTGCCACAGCTGGTGGCTGGCGCCGAGCTTCGAGCCGCGGGCGACGACGATGTCGCGGCACTTCTCCGGGTTGTCGCGGCAGAACATCCAGCCCTGGAAGCTCGCCTGCAGGAACTTGACCGTCGTGTCCTGGTAGGCCTTGTCGTTCTGGAGCTTGTCGGTGTTGGCCCAGATCGCGTCCTGGAGCATCGCCGTGCCCTCGGAGTTCCAGTCGATCCGGTTGAAGTCCTCAGGGGTGTACAGCTTGCCGGTCTTCGGGTTCTTGGCCTCGAGGACCTGGGCGTACTCGTTGTAGATCATGGCCTGGGCGGCGTCGATGTCGCCCTTCAGCAGCGCCTGCATGTCGAATTGCTGCTGGGCGAGGGTGACGTCCTTGCCGGGGTTCAGGCCGGCCTTGGTCATGCCCGCGAAGAGCTCGAACTCGTTGCCGAAGCCCCAGTTGCCGACCTTCTTGCCCTTGAGGTTCGCGGCGGTGGTGATGTTCTCGTTCTTGAAGGAGACCTGCAGCGTCCCCGAGCGCTGAAAGACCTGGCCGACGTCGGTGATGCCCGCGCCCTGCTCGCGCGACTGCAGCGCCTTGGGCACCCACGCGATCGCGTAGTCGGCGCGCCCCTGAGCCAGCTGGGTCTGGGGCACGATGTCGGTGCCGCCCTCGAGGATCTGGACGTCGAGCCCGGCGTCCTTGTAGAAGCCCTGCTGCAGCGCGGCGAAGTAGCCGGCGAACTGCGCCTGGGTGAACCACTGCAGCTGCAGCTTGACCTTGGTCAGCTGCTTGGAGCCGCCGGCGGCGGTCGAGGTGCTCGACGACGAGCTGTCGCTGCCCCCGCAGGCCGCCATCGCCAGCACGCACGAGGCCAGCGCGGCCGCCCAGGCGGCTCGAGGTAGGAACCTGCTCACGAGAGTTCTCCTTGTGGTCGTTGCCAGGGCATCGCCAGGCGCTCGGCGAGCACCGCCGCGACGTAGAAGACGAGCCCGAGCCCGATCGCGGCCGTCACGATCGCCCAGGCCCGCGGGTAGGCCGACGCCGCCGCGGCCGAGGTGATGGCCGGCCCCAGCCCCTTCTGCAGCCCGCCGAAGTACTCCGAGACGATCGCGGCGATGACCGCCCCCGACGAGGCGATCTTCAGCCCGGTGAAGAAGAAGGGCAGCGCCCCGGGCAGGCGCACGACCTTCGTCGTGGTCCAGGGCGACGCCGCGTAGCTGCGCATCAGCTCCGCGTGCACCGGGTCGATCTGTCGCAGCCCGCGCAGCGTGTTGACGAAGATCGGGAAGAAGACGTAGATCGCCACCACCAGCCGCCGCGGCGTGCTCGACGTCGAGGCGAACATGGTGTTGAAGATCGGCGTCAGCGCCACGATCGGGATCGCCGCCATCCCCGCGGCCAGCGGCGTGAGCATCTCGTCGACCGCCCGCACGCGCGAGGCCAGCAGGGCGGCCACGACTCCCACCACCAGGCCCACGGCCAGGCCCACCAGCGCGTTCTCGCCGGTGATGCGCGCCGCGGTGAGGATCGTGTCGTGCTGCAGGCGCAGCTGCTCGAAGATCGCGCTGGGCTTGGGCAGCACGAAGGGCTTGATGTCGCGGACCTCGACGAACCACTGCCACAGCGCCAGGAAGCCGACGCCGAAGATGATCGGCGGCCACACGCCCTTGAAGATGCGCCCCGCCCAGACGGCCTGCGTCCTCACGCCGGCCCCTCCCCGGCCACCGGCGAGCGGCCGCGCAGCGCCTCGCGCACGTCGGTGATGGTGGCGTAGAACGGCTCCGCCTCGCGGACGTCCTCGTCGCGCGCGCCGAGCGGGACGTCGATGATCTCGGTGATGCGCCCCGGGCGCGGCGACATGACGACCACGCGCTGGGAGAGAAAGACGGCCTCCGGGATCGAGTGGGTGACGAACACGACCGCCGCGCTCGTCTCCGCGCAGATGCGGATGAGCTCTGACTGCATGCGCTCGCGCGTCATCTCGTCCAGGGCGCCGAAGGGCTCGTCCATCAGCAGCAGCGCCGGCCGGCGCGCCAGGGCCCGGGCGATCGCGACGCGCTGCTGCATCCCGCCCGAGAGCTGGCTCGGCCGGTGCGAGGCGAAGTCGGCCAGCCCCATGAGGTCGAGCAGCTCGAGCGCCTGCTCGCGCCGCTGGGCCTTGCCGACGCCGTGCAGGCCGAGCGGCAGCTCGACGTTGCCCTGCACGGTGCGCCACTCGAGCAGCCCGGCCGACTGGAAGGCGATGCCGTAGTCCTGGTCGAGGCGGGCGCGGCTCGCCGGCTTGCCGTTGACCAGCACGCTGCCCTCGGAGGGCTCGATGAGGTTGGCGACGATCCGCAGCAGCGTCGACTTGCCGCAGCCCGACGGGCCGATGAGCGCCACGAACTCGCCCGCTGCGACGGTCAGGTCGATCCCCGTCACGGCCTGCACGGCGGCCGGCCCCTCGCCGAAGCGCTTGCCCACGCCCGCCAGCGCGACTGCCGCCGCCGTCACCACGTCCCCTCCTGATGGGTGTGGTAGCGGCGCAGCGCGACGTCGAGCAGCGAGATGCCGCCGACCGCCACGAGGCCCATGACCGCGGCGCCGAGTATCGGCGCGTAGACCCGCGACGGGTCCCCCGTCGCCTGCTGGGCGTAGGTGATGATCAGGCGCCCGATGCCGCCCGGCAGGCCGATCGAGATCTCGGCCACGATCGCGCCCACGACGGCCGCGGCCGCGGCCAGCTTGAGCGCCGGGATGAGGTACGGGACCGAGGCGGGCAGGCGCAGGCGGATGAGGGTCTGCCACCACGAGGCCGCGTAGCAGCGCAGCAGCTCGGTCTGCACCGGCGGCGGCGAGGACAGGCCACGCAGCGCGCCGACGGCGACCGGGAAGAAGGCCAGGTAGGCCGAGATGACCGAGACCGACATCCACGGCTTCCAGTCCAGGCCGAAGAGCGTGAGGTTCCCGCTCCAGCCGTAGACCAGCGGCGCCAGCGCGATGAGCGGCACGGTCTGGCTGAGCACGACGTAGGGCAGCAGCGCGCGCTCGACGATGCGCACGCGCTGCATGGCCAGCGCCAGCAGGAAGCCGACCACGACGCCGACGACGAAGCCCGCGCCCGCCAGGCGCAGCGAGTACCACAGCGCCGACAGCACGGACGACAGCACGGTCCCGCTCGCTCCCGCGACCTCCTGCTTGCCGAAGGCGCCGAAGATCTGCGACAGGTGCGGCATCGACGTGTCGTCGCTGCGCGGCAGGATCAGCGCATCGCCGACCCGGACCCCGTCGGCGGGGATCACGAGCTTGTAGAGCTCCCAGAGCGCCGCGAGCAGCAAGAGCGCGAGCACCAGCATCGCGGCTCGGCGCAGCTGCATGGCCCGGCGGGGGCGAGTCACGTCCTACCGGCGGTCAAGCGAGGTCCCTCTCCTTACGGTGCAGGACCCAATCACGAGTGGCCCCCCGGGGCAAGAGGGCCGTCTTGTGACGGCGGTCCAGATCGACTCGACCGCGATCACAACTCGACGGTGGCCGCCTCCACGTCCCCCGCGCGCCAGGCGTGGTACGCCGCGCCGGCGATGGCGAGGTCCTGGATGGCCAGGCCGGTCGAGTCGAAGAGGGTCACCGCGCCGGCGTGCGGGCGTCCCGCGGCCTCGTCGGCCAGCACCGCGCCCAGGTCGGTGACCAGGTCGCGCGTGACGAGGCCCTGGTCGACCGCCGCCGTGAGCTCGCCGCCATGGCTGGCCTGCGCCCACTCGTCGCAGAAGAGCGAGCAGGCGATGACCGCCGCGACGGTCGCCTCGGCCTTGCCCGGGCCGTCGGCGCCGAGCATGTTGAGGTGAAGGCCAGGGCGCAGGTCGCCGACGTCGACCACCGGCTCGGCGCCGGGCGTCACGCAGCAAACGACGTCGCAGGCCAGCGCGGCGGCGCGGTCGCCCGCCTCCCAACCGAGCTCGTCGGCGAGGGCCTGCGCGACGTCGGCGCGCGGATCGCTGCACACGCCCGGCCCGTAGCCGGCGGCGGCCAGGCAGCGCGCGGCCCACGCGCCGTGCAGCCCGCAGCCGACGATCCCGGCCGTCTTCGCATCGTCGCGCGCGAGCGCGCGCGAGGCCACCGCCGCCACGGCGCCGGTGCGCAGCGCCGTGACCGAGCGCGCGTCGAGCAGCGCGACCGGCGCGCTCGTGGCGGCGTCGCTGAGCACCACCACGCCCATCACCGTCGGCAGGCCGTGCTCGGGGTTGCCGGGAAAGGACGAGATCCACTTGAGCATCGCCAGGCCGTTCCCGCGCGCGGGCATGGCGCGGAAGTCGCCGTAGCCGGGGCTGTCGAGGTAGACCTTCGGCGGCATCGACCACTCGCGCGCGTGGTGGCGCACGAAGGCGTCGCGCGTGCGCGCGATGGCCTCCTCGGGCGACACGGCCGCCAGGACGGCGTCGTGGGACAGGACCGGGATGGCGCTCACGGGGTGCCATGATGCCCGCGATGCCCAACCGCCGCCCTCAGCTGCGGATCATCGCCCCGGCGGCCTCGCCCGAGGAGGCGGCCGCCGTCGTGGCCGCGCTCGAACGCTTCATGCGCGAGACGGCGCCCACCGCCGCCCCCGCGCCGGCGCCCGTCAGCGGCTGGGTGCGGGCGGCGCGCGCGGAGGCCGTCGAGCGCGACCCCGGCCTCGGGCCGTGGACCTAGCCGGTCCCGACGAAGCTCTGCGCCGCGATGGCGAGGCGATCCGACCCGGCCGCCGGCCGCGCGTCCGGGGCCGTAGCCGTGGCGCGCAGCAGCAGGCTGCGCCGGCCGGCGCTCGAGGCCGGGATCGCGTTGACCGTGAAGCCGGCCCGCCGGCCGCGGGCCAGGCGGCTCACGTCGCGGCACACGCGCCCGCGGTAGCGGAACGTGCCCGGGGCCGAGGTCATGAGCAGGCCTGCGGGCGGCCGGTGGCAGAAGCGGACCGAGTGGGCGCCGTCGCGCCCGGTCCCGCGCGCGACGATGCGGTAGGAGACGGGCACGCCGACGCGGGCCGCAGGCGGCGCGTCCACGCCCACCGCGATGTCGGCCGGACGCCTGACCACGAGGCCGTTGACCGAGAGGTTGTTGGTGGTGTTCGGGTCGGGCGTGCGCGAGGTGGCGACGACCACGCTCTTGAAGATCCCGGGCAGGAGCAGCCGCGCCCGGACCCGGATGACCACCTCGGCTCCGGCGGGCAGTGTGGCCCCGCCGCACCTCACCGGCCGGATGCTCGTGCACCCGGCCACCCTGAGCCTGGCCCTGACGCCGAGGATCCTCGCCACCTGGTTGGGACGGCGCGGATCGACCTGAGGGATCTCGCGCGCGACCGGCCCGACGGCCGGCAGCGGCCCGTAGTTGCGCACGCGGACGGTGACCGACACCACATCGCCGACCGCGCTGACGCGGGGCGAGATGGTCTCGCTCACCGCGACGTCGGCGCCGCCGAGCACGGACGCGGCGAGGACGAGGTCGGGCCCGGGGAGCGGTCCGGTCGTCCCGGGCGGGAGCACCGGCTGCGGCGGCGGCGTCACCGGCGGCTCAGGCGGGACCGGCGGCTCGGGCGCGGTCGGGAAGTCGTTGCCGACCGTGACGATCTCGCTCTGGCCGTCGATGATCGTCACCGGGCTCTGGTCGACCGACGCGATGGCGCCCAGGGTGTCCGGCTCGGAGATTGCGTACCGGACGCCGCCCGCGAGCTGCCCGATCCGGACCGATCCCGCCTGATAGCCGCCCGGCACCGCGACCGCCGACTGCGCCCCGTCGACGAGGTCCCGCGTGGCGCTGAAGCCGTTGTCGCCGTCGACGTGGATGCGCCACGGTCCCGGTGGCGCCGCACCCGGGCCGGTGACGAGCTTGCGCACCGTGATGGTGCCGGCGCAGGGGCGCGTGGTCGTCGTCTCATTCAGCGTCGTGGAGCCCGACGTGGCGACGATGTGGTGGACGCGGTCGCCGTCGAGCACGTCGAAGAAGGTGTCTGTTCCGGCACGCGCCGTGAACGACCCGGTCTGGGCGCTGTCGGCGTCGGTCCAAGTCACGGCGTGGGAGGTGTCGCCGGTGTTGCGCAGGCGCATGGCGTGATGGTTGGTCACCGGGTCGGTGCACAGCGACGCCAGCGACAGGTCCCTCGTCGGCGCCGCAGGCAGGCAGCCGGTGAAGGGATGGTGGAAGACGCCCTCGCTGCCGATGGCGGCGCTGGCCGCGAGGAGCTGGCCGTGAAGCTGGCCGTTGGAGAGGCTCGCGGCGGCGTTGGGCGCCAGCAGCGTCCCCTGCCACTCGAGGCCGCTGGCCTGCTGCACCGAGGTCGCGAGGGGGAAGTTCCACAGGACCGTCTCGGGCGTCGCCCCGACGAGGACCATCCTGTACAGCGCGCTCGTGAAGCTCGATCCCGACACGTTGATCAGCGTCGTCGAGCCGGGCGGGACGCTGATCGTGATCTGCCCGTAGCCCTGCAGCGCCACGCTCGTCAGCGCGAAGACGTTGCGGGTCGGGTTGGTGCCCGTGAACCGGATGTCGTAGGAGCCCGGGCCGCCGATGGTTCCGTTGGCGGGGAGATCCGCCCACTGCGCGGAGCGCTCGCTCAGGGTCGTGGTCTCGGCGGCGAAGTCGAACGGCGGCTGCGCCTGATGCAAGCCACCCAGCGCCGTCAGCGTCCCCGTCGCGGCGAGCGTGCCGCCGTAGGTCACCCGGCCAAAGGGAACCGAACCGCCGCCGCCCTCGACGGTCAGGTTGCGGCCCACCACGAGATCGGCCCGGTTGGTGTCGGGCGTGAGCGGCGGGTTGGTGCCGAGCGTGATGCCCTGGACCCGCGCGTCGCCGCCGGCCGCGACGCGCCCCTGGATCGTCGCCCCGCCGGTGTTGGCCGTGAGCGTGCCGCCCACGAAGACGTCGTACTGCCCGGGCACACCGATGTCGGCGCAGTCCGCCGCCATCGCGCGGCTCGGCACGACCGCGAGCGCCGCCAGCACACCGACCACCACCCAACTCGGCATGGGCCGACCTTACGGCGACGACGGGTGAGCGATCGTCACCCGCGCCGGGTGATCGGCCGCCTAGCGCCAACGCGCCAACTCGCGCGGTAGTGTCGATCTCGCCATCTCCCGGCCGTCGTCCTGACACCGCCGGCGATCGGCGCCGGTCCACGATCAGGAGGCAAACGTGCCGCAGTACATGCTCCTCATCTTCAGCGATCCCAGCCAGGGCCCGGCCGAAGGCTCCCCCGAGGCGATGGCCCAGTGGCAGGCGTGGGGCACCTACACGCAGGGCCTGAAGGACGCCGGCGTCTTCGTCAGCGGCGAGCCGCTCGAGGCCCCGTCGACGGCCACGACCGTCGCGGTGCGCGACGGCGAGCGCGTGGTCACGGACGGCCCCTTCGCCGAGACCAAGGAGTGGCTCGGCGGCTTCTACGTCATCGACGCGCCCGACCTCGATGTCGCCCTCGACCACGCGTCCGGCATGCCCAACATCGCCTATGGCCACGTCGAGGTCCGGCCGCTGATGCAGGTCCCCGCGATGTGAGCAGCGCGGTCGAGCGCGCCTTTCGCGAGGAGTCCGGCCGCGTCCTCGCCACGCTGATCCGCCACCTGGGCGGAGACTTCCAGCTGGCCGAGGACGCGCTCCAGGACGCGTTCGCCGTCGCGCTGGCCACCTGGCCACGCGACGGCGAGCCCGCGAACCCGGGCGCCTGGATCACCACCGCGGCGCGGCGCAAGGCGATCGATCGCCTGCGCCACGAGCGCGCCTTCAAGGATCGCCTGCCCACGCTGCACACGCTCATGGAGCTCGACCGCCACGACGAGGCGGCGCGGCCCGAGGACGATTCGGTCCTCGACGACGACCGCCTGCGCCTCGTCTTCACCTGCTGTCACCCAGCCCTGGCGATGGACGCCCGCGTCGCGCTGACCCTGCGCACCCTCGGCGGGCTCACCACGGCGGAGATCGCGCGTGCCTTCCTCGTCCCCGAGCCGACGATGGCCCAGCGCCTCGTGCGCGCCAAGCGCAAGATCGCGGCCGCGCGGATCCCCTACCGCGTCCCCGGCGACGCCGAGGTCCCCGATCGGCTCGCGGGGGTCCTCGCCGTCGTCTACCTCGTGTTCAACGAGGGCTACGCGGCCAGCGCGGGCGACCGCCTGGTGCGCGCCGAGCTGTGCGCGGAGGCCATCCGCCTCGGGCGCCTGCTCACCCAGCTCATGCCCGACGACGCCGAGACCGCCGGCCTGCTGGCCCTCATGCTCATCCATGACGCGCGCCGCGAGGCCCGCGTCGGCGGCGACGGGCGCTACGTCGCGCTGCCCGACCAGGATCGCGCGCGCTGGGACGCCGCCGCGCTGGCCGAGGGCCGCGCCCAGCTCGACCGCGCGCTGCGCCTGCGCCGCACCGGGCCCTACCAGCTGCAGGCCGCGATCGCCTCCCTGCACTGCGAGCACGAGGTCGACTGGCCGCAGATCGCAGCGCTCTACCGGTTTCTGGCCTGCATGGCGCCGTCACCCGTGGTCGACGTCAACCGCGCCGTCGCGCTGGGGATGGCCGGCAGCCCCGACGCCGGGCTGGCGCTGCTCGACCGCGTCGCACTCGACCGCTACCAGCCCTTCCACGTGGCGCGGGCCGAGCTGCTGCGACGCAGCGGCGACGACGAGGCCGCCGACGGCGCCTTCGCGCGCGCCATCGAGCTCAGCGCGAACGCGGTCGAGCGGGCTGAGCTCGAGCGACGCCGAGGATCGCCTCGCACGAGCGATCCACGTCATTGATCGTCGTAGCCCAGTTGCAGACCGAGATGCGCATGGCGCGCCGGCCGCGCCACGTCGTCGGGCTCATCCAGCACGTCCCCTCGGCCTGCACGGCGGCCACCACCGCGTCGGTCGTCGCGTCGTCGTCGGCGAAGCGCACGAGGACCTGGTTGAGGACGACGTCGTTGAGCACCTCGATCGCCTCGTCCGCGCCGAGCACCTCGGCGAAGCGCCGCGCGCAGGCGCAGCAGCGCTCGACCATCTCGGCGATGCCCTCGCGCCCGAGCGAGCGCAGCGCCGCGTAGACCGCGAAGCCGCGCCCGCGGCGCGAGAAGTCCGGCACCCAGCGCGAGCCGTCGCGCTCGCCCTCGCGCGTGCCGCGCAGGTAGGCGGCGCTGACGATCATCGCGTTGCGGTGGGGCTCGGGGTCGGCGACGAAGGCCAGGCCGCAGTCGTGCGGGACGTTGAGCCACTTGTGGCCGTCGGTGGCCCACGAGTCGGCGCCGGCGTAGCCGTCGAGCAGGTGGCGGCGCTCGGGGCTGGCCGCGGCCCACAGGCCGAAGGCGCCGTCGATGTGGACCCAGGCGCCGGCGCCGTGAGCGAGGTCGACGACCTCGGCCAGCGGATCGATGGCGCCCGTGTTGACGTCGCCGGCCTGCGCGCACACGATCGTCGGCCCGTCGCCGGCGGCGAGCACGTCGCGCAGTGCGGCCGGATCGATGCGGCCCGTCGCGTCGACCGCCACCGGCATCAGCGCGGCCGTGCCGAAGCCGAGGATCCGCGCCGCGCGGTCGATCGTCACGTGGCGCTCCTCGCTGACCACCAGCCGCACGCGCGGCGCGCCCTGCAGGCCGCCGACCTCGGCGTCCCAGCCCACCCGCGCGAGGACCGCGTTGCGCGCCGCCGCCAGGCAGGTGACGTGCGCCTGCTGGCAGCCGGTGGTCAGGCCGAACGACGCGCCCGCGGGGAGGCCGAGCAGGTCGAGCAGCCAGCCCCCGGCGACCTCCTCGACGACCGACGCGGCGGGCGACACCGAGTAGCCGCCGGCGTTCTGGTCCCAGCCGGCGACCACGACGTCCGCGGCCAGCGCCGCCGGCAGGGTCCCGCCGATCACGTAGCCGAAGTAGCGCGGCGACTGGCTGCGCACGAGGCCGGGCGTCGCCGCGCCGACGAGCTCGTCGAGCACCGCGCGCGGGTCGGTCGGCCCGTCCGGGAGGGGCACCGCGAGGCGCGCGCGCAGCTCGTCGGCGTCGAGGACCTCAGCTTCGACGCGGCCGTCGGGCAGGGTCTCGAGGAAGTCCGCCGCGTGCCCGGCGGCGGCGGTCAGGAGGTCGCGCGAGTGCATCGCGGGACCCTATCCACGCGGTGGCCGGCCCTCAGCCCACGCTGCTGGGATCGCGCGCGGCGAACAGGATCGCCGCGCAAGAGCGATCCACGTCGGGCAACGTCGTCGCCCAGTTGGAGACCGAGATGCGCATGGCGCGCCGGCCGCGCCACGCGGTCGGGCCCATCCAGCAGGTGCCCTCGGCCTGGACCGCGGCGACGACGGCATCGGTCGCCGCGTCGTCGTCGGCGAAGCGCACGAGGACCTGGTTGAGGACGACGTCGTTGAGCACCTCGACGCCGTCCTGCCGGCCCAGGACCTCGGCGAAGCGCCGCGCGCACGCGCAGCAGCGCTCGATCATCTCAGCGACGCCCTCGCGCCCCAGCGAGCGCAGCGCCGCCCAGATCGCGAACGAGCGGGCGCGGCGCGAGGACTCCGGCGTCCAGTCCATCGCGTCGCGCGCGCCGGTCGGCAGGTACGCGGCGCTGGCGCTGAAGGCGCCGTGATGCGCGTCGGGGTGCGCGACGAAGGCCAGGCCCGCGTCGTAGGGGACGTTGAGCCACTTGTGCGCATCGGTGGCCCACGAGTCGGCGCGGCCGACGCCGGCGACGAGGTGACGCAGCGACGGCGCCGCGGCCGCCCACAGGCCGAAGGCGCCGTCGACGTGGACCCAGGCGCCATGCTCGGCCGCCGCGTCGCACACCTCGTCCAGGGGGTCGAAGGCACCGCTGTTGACCTCGCCCGCCTGGGCGCACACGATGGTCGGGCCGTCGGCGGCGGCGAGCGCCGCGCGCAGCGCCGCGGGGCGCATGCTGCCCTGGGCGTCGGTGTCGACGCGCACGATGGAGTCGGTGCCCAGGCCGAGCAGCCGCACCGCGCGCAGGACCGTGACGTGGAGGTCGGCGTTGGCCAGCAGGCGGATGGGCGGAGCGCCGGCCAGCCCGCGCGCCTCGACGTCCCACCCGGCGCGGGCGAGCACATGGTGGCGCGCGGCGGCGAGCCCGGTCGCATGGGCCATCTGGCAGCCGGTCGTGATGGCGAACGACGCGGTCGCGGGCACGCCCAGCAGCTCGGCCAGCCATCCCCCGACGACCTCCTCGGCCACGGCGGCGGCCGGCGCGGCGACGTACAGGCACGCGTTCTGATCCCACGCCGAGGCCAGCCAGTCGGCCGCCAGGGCGGCCGGGAGGGCGCCGCCGAAGACGAAGCCGAAGAAGCGCGGCGACTGGCTGGCCATGAGCCCCGGGCCGGCCGCGGCGACGAGCGCGTCGAGCACGGCGCTTGGGTCGGACGGGGCCTCGGGCAGCGGGCCGCCGAGCGCGGCGCGCAGCGTGGACGGATCGGTCTCGGCGGGTCCGACGCGGGCGTCGGGCAGGCCGTCGAGGTAGGCCGCGGCGTGGTCGGCGGCGGCGGTCAGGAGCGCTTTGCTGGGCACCGCCCGACCCTATCCGGGACCACTTCCGTCGAAATGGGTGAATCCCGGTCGGCATTTGATAGGTTGAGCAGCCCGCACGCGCCCTGCGAGCAAGGAGACCGACCCCTTCATGGAGCCCGCTTCTCTCCCGGTGACCAAGGGCCGAGGCTCGATCGAGGACCCGGAAGTCCTCGAGAACGTCCCCGGTCACGTCATCCCCATCCTCGAGCGCGAGTTCGACGACTTCGACACGGAATCGGCCAAGTTCCTGCGTGGCGAGACCGAGGAGACCGAGTTCATCGGCTTCCGGCTCAAGCAGGGCGTCTACGGCCAGCGCCAGCCCGGCGTGCAGATGGTCCGCGTGAAGCTGCCGATGGGCGGCATCACGCCCGAGCAGCTGGAGGCCTTCGCGGACGTCATCGAGACCTATGTCCCGCTCAAGAAGGGCCACATCACCACGCGCCAGAACATCCAGATGCACCACGTGCCCCTGGATGACGCGGCGAAGCTGATCCGCGAGCTCTCCGACGCGGGGCTCTCGAGCCGCGAGGGCTGCGGCAACACGGTGCGCAACGTCACCGGCGACCCGTGGGCCGGCGTGGCGCCCGACGAGCTCTTCGACCTCACCCCGTACGCGGGCGCCTATGTGCGCTACTTCGTGCGCCACCCGACGACGCAGCTCATGCCGCGCAAGGTCAAGACGGCCTTCGACGCCTCGCCCGAGGACCGCTCGCTGACCGGCATCCACGACATCGCCTTCATCGCCCGCGAGCGCGACGGCCAGCGCGGTGTGGAGGTCCGCGTCGGCGGCGGCACGTCGATCATGCCGCGCGTCGCGCCGACCCTCTACGACTTCGTCGGCCTCGACGACGGCGAGTACCTCGAGGTGGCCGAGGCGGTCTTCCGCATCTTCGACCGCCAGGACTGGCTGCGCGTCAACCGCGCCCGCGCCCGGATCAAGGTCCTGGTCGACAAGATCGGCATCGACGAGATGCGCAGGCTCGTCGACGAGGAGCGCCAGGGCGACTGGGTCGACGAGCGCGATTTCGACGTCGCGGGCCTGCGCCTGGACGTCGACGAGGCCGACCGGGCGCCCGACGCGCCGTCCTCGTACGCCTCACCCAACGGCGACGGAACGGAGTTCGAGCGCTTCCGCGCCTCGAACGTCACCGCCCAGCGCCAGGAGGGCTTCTCGGCCGTCCAGGTCCACGTCCCGCGCGGCGACCTGAGCCCCGAGCAGCTGCGCTCGCTCGCCGACCTCGCCCGCCGGTACTCGGGCGGCTGGGTCCGCACCACCGTGCACCAGAACCTGCTGCTGCGCTGGGTGCGCGACGAGACGGTGTACGAGGTCTGGGAGGCGCTGCGCGAGCTGGGCCTCGGCGACCCCGGGGTCGACGAGGTCGGCGACGTCGTCTCGTGCCCGGGCACCGACTCGTGCAAGCTCGGCATCACCTCGTCGATGGGCCTCAATGCCGCGGTGCGCGAGCGCCTGGAGGAGATGCAGATCACCGACCCGCTCACGCGCAAGCTGCACATCAAGATGAGCGGCTGCCCCAACGGCTGCAGCCAGCACCACATCGCCAACATCGGGTTCTACGGGGCGTCGATCAAGGCGGGCGAGCACACGATCCCGGCCTACGTCGCGCACATCGCGGGCAACTACGAGGGCGGCGAGATCGTCTACGGCCAGCGCCTGAAGGTCCGCCTGCCCGCCAAGCGCGTGCCCGAGGCGGTCGAGCGCTGGATCCGCTTCTACGAGCGCGACCGCTCCGAGGGCGAGGAGTTCAACGCCTTCGCCGGCCGCGTCGGGGCCAAGGCCTTCGAGGACGAGGTCCGCGAGCTGGCGCTGCCCGTCGAGTTCGGCCTCGGCACCATGGAGCACTTCATCGACTGGGAGCGCAAGGTCCCCTTCGTCGTGCAGCGTGGCGAGGGCGAATGCGCGGTCTGACCGACACCCTGGCCAAGGCCGCCGAGCACGAGCAGCTCGTGTTCCTGTGCTCGTTCCAGAAGGAGGAGTCGGTCATCCTCGACCAGCTGCTCGACGCGGCGCCGCACGCGCGCGTGGTGACCATCGACACCGGCGTGCTCTTCCCCGAGACGCTGCAGACGTGGCGCGCCTTCGAGGAGCGCTTCAGCGTGCACGTCGAGGTCGAGGACGCGACCGGTCCCTGGACCGGGCCTGAGCACTGCTGCGGCGACGCCAAGGTCGCGGCGCTCGAGCGCGCGCTCTCCGGCGCCGATGCGTGGATCACGGGCATCCGCCGCGAGCAGGCCGCCACGCGCGCCAACGCCCAGTTCGTCGAGTTCGACGACAAGCGCTCGATGTGGAAGTACAACCCGCTCGCCGACTGGACCGAGCGCGACCTCTGGAAGCGCATCCACGAGCGCGACCTGCCCTACCACCCGCTGCACGACCACGGCTACGCCTCGATCGGCTGCGCGCCCTGCACCCACCCCGGGACCGGCCGCGACGGCCGCTGGGCCGGCACCGACAAGGTCGAGTGCGGGCTGCACGTGGCGTGATCGACCCGCTCGTCATCACGTTCGGGCTCGGCGTCGGAGTCCTGATCGGCCTCACCGGGATCGGCGGCGGCTCGCTCATGACGCCGCTGCTGATCCTCTTCGCCGGCGTGCAGCCGGTGGTCGCCATCGGCACCGACCTCGCCTACGGCGCCATCACCAAGACCGTCGGCGGCTGGCGCCACCTGCGCTCGGGCACGGTCGACCTCGGCGTCTCCAAATGGCTGGCCGTCGGCTCGGTCCCGGGCTCGATCGCCGGCGTCCTCATCGTCGACGCGCTGCACGACCGCTACGGCGACGGCTTCGACACGGCGCTGCTGTCGATCGTCGCGGTGGCGCTCTTCATCGTCGCCTTCTCGGTCCTCGGCCGAGCGCTGTTCGGCGTCCCGCGCGAGCGCCACAGCGTTGCGCTCACGCGCGCGGCGAAGACCGGCGCCGCCGGCATCGGGCTCGTCCTCGGCGTCATCCTGGGCATGACCTCGGTGGGCTCGGGCGCGCTCGTCGGCCTCGCCCTGATCATGATCTTCCGCCTGACGCCGCACCGCGTGGTCGGCACCGACGTCTTCCATGCCGCGCTGATGCTGTGGGCCGCCGGCCTCGCGCACCTGTTGGTCGGCAACGTCGACCTCGCCCTGATGGCCAACATCCTGGCCGGCTCGCTTCCCGGCGTGTGGGTCGGGACGGCGCTGCTGCCGCGCGTCCCCGCCGGCGCGCTGCGACCGACGCTCGGCTGCGTGCTGCTCGGGTCCGCGCTCGGCGTGGTCAGCAAGGCCGGCGTGGACATCCCGAGGTGGACGATCGTCGCCGTCCCGGCGCTGGTCGGGCTGATCGCGTTCGCCATCGTGCGCCTGCGCGCGCGGGCCCCCGAGGTGGCCACCGCATGAAGCTGACTCTCCCCAAGCTGACGCACCTGCAGGCCTTGGAGGCCGAGGCCATCCACGTCATGCGCGAGGTCGCCGCCGAGCTCGAGCGCCCCGTGCTGCTCTTCAGCGGCGGCAAGGACTCGATCGTGCTCCTGCGCCTGGCCGAGAAGGCCTTCCGGCCGGCGCGCTTCCCCTTCCCGCTCATGCACGTCGACACCGGCCACAACTTCCCCGAGGTCATCGCCTTCCGCGACCGCCGCGTGGTGGAGCTGGGCGAGCGCCTGATCGTGGCCCGCGTGCAGGACTCGATCGACGCGGGCCGCGTGGTCGAGGAGACCGGGCCGCGGGCGTCGCGCAACCGCCTGCAGACGACGACCCTGCTCGACGCCATCGCCGAGCACGGCTTCGACGCGGCCTTCGGCGGAGCGCGCCGCGACGAGGAGCGGGCGCGCGCGAAGGAACGCATCATGTCCTTCCGCGACGACTTCGGCGGGTGGGACCCCAAGGCCCAGCGTCCCGAGCTTTGGAGCCTCTACAACGGGCGCATCCGCAAGGGCGAGCACGTCCGCGTGTTCCCGCTCTCGAACTGGACCGAGCTCGACGTGTGGCAGTACATCGAAGCCGAGGACCTCGAGGTGCCGTCGATCTACTTCGCCCACGAGCGCGAGGTCTTCCGCCGCGACGGGATGCTCTACGCGGTCTCCGAGCACGTGCAGTTCATCGACGGCGAGCGGCCCTTCACCGAGAGCGTGCGCTACCGCACGGTGGGCGACATGTCGTGCACCGGCGCCGTCGCCTCGACCGCGCTCGCGCTGGAGGACGTCGTGGCCGAGATCGCGGCGACCAAGATCACCGAGCGCGGCGAGACGCGCGCGGACGACAAGATCTCCGAGGCCGCGATGGAGGACCGCAAGGTTGCCGGTTACTTCTAGTACGGAACTCCTGCGCCTCGCCACCGCCGGGTCGGTCGACGACGGCAAGTCGACGCTCATCGGGCGCCTGCTCCACGACGCCAAGGCGATCCTCGCCGACCAGCTCGACGACCTGCGCGGGCGCGACGGCGAGCTCGACCTCTCGCGCCTGACCGACGGCCTGCGCGCCGAGCGCGAGCAGGGCATCACGATCGACGTCGCCTACCGCTACTTCGCCACCGCCAGGCGCAGCTTCATCCTGGCCGACACGCCGGGCCACGTGCAGTACACGCGCAACATGGTCACCGGCGCCTCGACCGCCGACCTGGCCATCGTGCTCGTCGACGCGCGCAGCGGCGTGGTCGAGCAGACGCGCCGCCACGCCTTCATCGCCTCGCTGCTCGGCATCCCCCACCTCGTCGTCGCGGTCAACAAGATGGACCTCGTCGACTACTCCGAGGAGGCCTTCGACGCGGTCGTGCGCGACTTCTGCGCCTTCCGCTCGCAGCTCGCGGTGCGCGACACGGCCTTCGTGCCGATCAGCGCGCTGCTCGGCGACAACGTCGTCGAGCCCTCCGAGGCGATGCCGTGGTACGGGGGCCTGCCGCTGCTCGAGCACCTCGAGTCCGTCGAGGTGCAGGCCGATCGCAACCTCTCCGAGCTGCGCTTCCCCGTGCAGTACGTCATCCGCGACGGCGAGAGCGACTACCGCGGCTACGCGGGGCAGGTCGCCGGCGGCGTGCTGCGCCCCGGCGACGAGGTGCTCGTGCTGCCCTCCGAGCGCATGAGCACGGTCGCCTCGATCGACACGCTCGACGGGCCGCTGGACGCGGCCATCGCGCCGATGAGCGTGACCGTCCGCCTGGCCGACGAGCTCGACGTCTCGCGCGGCGACCTCATCTGCGGGCCCAGCGATCGCCCGGCCCTCGCTCGCGACCTGACCGCCGACGTGTGCTGGATGGCCGACGCGCCGCTGCGCGCCGGCGGGCGCTACGCGATCAAGCACGCCACGCACACGGCGCGCGCGATCGTGGAGGCGCTCGAGGACCGCGTCGAGCTCAGCACCCTTGGCCGCGAGCCGGCGCCGTCCGAGCTCTCCCTCAACGACATCGGCCGGGTGCGCCTGCGCACCTCCAAGCCGCTCGCCTTCGACCCCTACGCCCACAACCGCTCCACCGGCTCGTTCATCCTCATCGACGAGGCGACGAACGACACCGTCGGCGCGGGGATGATCGTCCCAGCCTAGCGACCGTCCTCCGACTCCACCAACCGTAAGCGACCGTCCGGCCTCACGGTGCGGCTATCCTATCGATGCGTCAGCGCTCTCCCGGGCGAGGCGCCTTCGCTTCCATGACCGTAACCTTTGCCGGGCCGGACGAGAGCGCAGCCGCGCTCGGTCCGTATGTCCGTGCGATCCGGTCCCGAGCGCTCGTGGTCGCACTGACCACGATCGCTGCGGTGGGAGTTGCTGCGGCTCTGTTGGCGACCCGCGAGCCGATCTACAAGAGCACCGCACAGCTTCTCGTGACGCCGTTGCCCCAGGACGACCGCACGTTTCTCGGCACGGGGCTGCTGCGCGACTCGGGCGATCCCACGCGTACCGTCCAGACCGCGGCCGCCCTGGTCGCTTCACCGCTTGCCGCCCAACGCACGGCACGCCGGCTCGGGCATGGCCTGACCGGGCAACAGGTAGAGGGGGACGTCGACGTCCAACCGCTGGGCGACAGCAACATCCTGAGCGTCACCGCGTCCTCCACCACGGCCGACGCTGCGACGCGCCTCGCCAACGAGTACGCCCAGAGCGCCCTCGCGGTGCGCGGTGAGCAGATCCGGCGCCAGATCGACGCCGCCATCGGCGCGGTGGGGGCCAACCCGGCGCAGGCCGACAACGTACGCCTCGCCGAGCTGCGGGCCGTGCGTGAGCGCGGCGACCCGACCCTGACCCTGTCCCAGCCGGCGCTGACGCCGCGGTCGGCGGGGGGTGCGCCGGCTTGGCTGGTGCTCGCGCTCGCGACGATGGCCGGCTTCACGCTGGGGTCGATCGCCGCGCTGCTCATCGAGCGCGTCGACCGTCGAGTGCGCGACGAGAGCGAGCTGCTCGCTCTTGCGCCGATGCCCATCCTCTTGCGCGTGCCCGCGATGGGGCGCAAGGGGCGCGGCATCTCGGCCGATGCCGTCGCCGCGTCGGTCCGCGAGGTGTTCAGGACCCTGCAGATCCAGCTGGATCAGCGGCGCGCGGAGGCGGGCGGCCGCGGCCAGACCGTGATGATCACAAGTGCGTCGAGTGGTGACGGTAAGACGAGCACGGCGCTCAACCTCTCCTTCGCGCTGATCGGCGCCGGCCACCAGGTGATCCTCATGGACTGCGACCTGCGCAAGCCGGACATCGCGCGCCAGCTGGAACTCGAGACGTCTGAGGGGCTCGTCGCGCTCCTGACCTCGCGCGTGCGGCTGAGCGAGCTGCTGCAATCAGCGCGGACGCCCGCGCTCCGGGTGCTCGCGGCGGCGAGCGGCTCCCGGGACAACACGCTGCTACACGGGCTGGACCACAGGATCGGCGAGATCCTCCAAGAGGCCGCGGAGCTGGCGGACTACGTCATCATCGACACCGCGCCGCTCGGCGAGGTTGGAGACCCCCTGACGATCGCCGCTCACGTCGATGACCTCCTGCTCGTGGGTCGCCCGCAGCACACCAACCGGCAGGCGCTGAAGACCACCATCGGGCTCCTCGAGCGCGCGCGCACCTCACCGACCGGGTGGGTGATCATCGGCGAGGAGGGCACGAGGTTGTCGTCGCTTTACCCCCAGGCCGGTAGCAACGGGGTGGGATGGCGACGTCGCAGCCGGTCGCCGGCTCGGTAACGGGCCGCGAGCAGCATCCCGGCGGGACCGTGCGGCACCAACCACGTACGGTCGCACCGGTCGACGGCACCGAAACGGTACTTGTACTGCTCGGTGCCACGAAGGAAGTCGAACGTGCGCGCGCCGTGGGCTGCGGCGAACCGAATGGCCTGGTAGGCGAGCACGCTGCCCATGCTGTGACGGTCCCATCTGGAATCCCACCCCCATTGGTAGGCGGCGAACGTGTCCTTCCAGAAGAAGCCGTAGAGCACCCCGGCGACAGCGCCCTCGCGCCTCGCCACGGCCGCGGCCGGGCCACGTGACGTCTCGGACCGCTCGGCCAACCGGCGGTGCAGCGGGAGCTGCTCGAGACCGAAGGAGGTGCCCGTCGCATGGCGGGCACGCGCGCGTGCGTGCAACTCGAACAGAGCATTCAGCAGCTCCTCGTCGACGGAGCCGCTCGCGACCCACTCGAAGAGCACGCCGTCCCGCTCGATCCGGCGCGTGAACCGCCTGAGCTGGCGGCGAAAGGCGGGGGAGCGTCCCACGTCCTTATCCGAAGGCGGCACAGGCATGCGAGGGCATACGGTCGTTGCGACGACGCGCGCACCGGCCGGGAGCGGTGGCCGATCCCACTCGGGATCGGCGCTGCGCAACAGCAGGCCCGCGCCCCCGATCGCCTCCGAAACCCATGCGGCAACCTCGTCGCGCCACTCCAGGGGTACGAGCCAGCCGCAGTGGTCGGCGGCCCCTGCGCCGCTGCCGGCATTGACGTACACGGGGAACGTCAGCGGCAGCGTCCGATGCAGGCGCTGGCGATCCCGGCTCAACACTACGAGCGCCTCGAGCCGCCCCGAGGGCGCGCGCCACGCGGCCACGCGAGTCTGCGGTCGCCCAGCGATGGTCTCCCACCAGCCGAGGACCCAGTCGGGAGTCTGGAAGTACGAGGTCTCGTCGAGCCGCTCGGCGAGATCCAGCCAGTCGCGCGTCAGAACGCCGAGCTTCGACGGGTCCTCTAGGTCCACGACGTCGGGCGCGGTCATCGCCGCCCGCCGGTCGGCTATGCCGGCAGCCGGTGCCGAGCGTCCCGGAGCCTCGCCCACGATCTGGCCACGGCCGCTTTGGTCTTGTCGACGGGCTCCGACGCGCCCGGCGGCCGGGGAGATAGGTGGAACTTGCGGAGCCGTCGGTTGAGCCCGTAGACGATTGCGGCCCGCTCGCAGAACGCCGTGTAGAACGGGATCGAGAACGAGACCGAGACGCCCGCCTCTGTCTCCACCCAGTGGGGCACGTACGACGGCAGGTACACGCCGACGCCGGGCCGGATGCGGAAGGTCTCAGCCACCGCCTGCATGGCGTCGAAATCGCACCCGACACCGTCGAGGTAGCGGTCGCGCTCACGTTGAAGCATGCCGGGGTCCTGGTCGAACGCGGCGACGCTCACGTTCTTGGCGCCTCTCACCTGCAATAGAAAGCTGTGTTCGACGTCGAAATGCATCGGCGTCGTCGCCGCTGGAGAGGAGATGAACAGGTATCCGGCCCGGTGACGCATGCCGCCCTCGCGTTCGGCGACGAGCGCGTCGACCTGATCGAGGCACGCGTTGATGAGCTGCGCGTACTCGGGCGCCTGCTGGATGTCTCGGAGCGAGACCCTGAATCCGTTGCGATCGATGTTCTTGATGGTCGCCGACGGCGGGCCCTGCCCGACATCGACGTAGCCGTCGGTGTTGATGAAAGGGAGCTGCCCCCGCTCGCGCCGGACAGAGTCCGGCGGCAGTCGGTCGGCGAGCTCCGCGATGGCGTCCATCGTGAAGAGCGGGTGCTCGACGAGCGCGTGGCGCACGTAGATCGACCGTCGCGCGAACGCCTCCGGGAACGACGTCGCGTCGATCTCAACCAGCCTGGCCATCTCGACGTTGCCTTCCGCTCGCACGGCCTGCTCCCCCAGTTTCGCGCTCAGCTCGCTCGGAATCGAGACTACCCCCGATCAGCCGAGCGACGCCACGAGCCGCGGATGTACGCACGGAGCTCTCGCGTATGGACCGCGGAGGCAACTTCTCGCCGCGCGACGCTGACAGACTCCTCCCGCATGGGCGTTCGATGTGATGAAGGCCCTGACGCAGGAGCAGCTTCGCAGCGTCGCGCGGCCATCCTCGTCCCGGTCCTCAACGAAGCGCGGCTCCTGGAGCGCGCGCTCGCGAGGATGGGTGAGCAGGAACTCGACGGCGAGCTCGAGATCCTGGTGATCGACGGGCGCTCGACCGATGGGAGCCCGGACACCGTTGCCCGGGTCGCGCAGCGGGACGACCGCATCCGGCTGCTCGACAATCCCGCCGGGCGCACCCCCAACGCCCTCAACATAGGCCTGCGTGCCGCGCGCGGTGCGTACGTGGCCCGCATGGACGCTCACACGTACTACCCCCGCGACTACATCGCGCGAGGCATCGAGCGACTCGAGCATGGCGATGTGGCCTGCGTGTCGGGCCCGCAGCTGGCGTTCGGTGACCAGCCGACCAGCCGGGCCGTCGCCTTGGCGCTGCACAGCCCGCTCGGCGTCGGCGGCGCTCGCTTTCGCCGAGCGGGCAGGCAGGAGGAAGACGTCGACTCGGGCTTCTGCGGCGTGTGGCGGCGCGACCTGCTGCTCGAGCTCGGCGGCTGGGACGAGGACTGGCCGGTGAACCAGGACGCCGAGCTGGCCGCCCGGATCCGTGCGCGGGGCGGTCGGATCGTCTGCCTGCCGGAGATGGCGGCGCAGTACGTGCCGCGCTCGAGCTTGAGTGCACTGGCCCGCCAGTACTGGCGCTACGGCCAGTACCGCGTCAAGACCGCGGGACGCCATCCCGCCGGCCTACGGCGTTCGCACGTCCTCCCGCCCGGACTGGTGGGCGTCGTCGCGAGCTCTGTCCTGCCGACCCCTCTCGTGCGTCCGCTGCGTTGGGCTCTGGCGCTGTATGGCACGGTGCTGTTGGCTGAGGGCCAGCGAATGGCGCGGCGACAGTCGGCCCGGCACCACGGAGTGCGAGTGACCGCCGCGCTGGCGACGATGCATCTGTTCTGGGGCGCCGGGTTTCTCGAGGGGTGCCGCCGGTTCGGCGTGCCCCGGCGCGCGCTGACCGGGCTCCTGCGCAAAGCGCCGCGCCCCAGCCCATCCGGCACGCCGGACCTGCCGCGCTCCACGATCAACATCCGCGACGGCGTCGACTGGGCCCGCTACCTGCGCGTCATCGCTCGCTGCGTGGCGCAGCGCGCCTGCTGAACGTGGAGCGGTCGATCCGCATCCATGTCCTCATCGACACGCTCGGGGTCGGCGGCGCGGAGGTCCTGCTCGGGGACTTCGCCGCGGCGGCGCCCCTCGCGGGCGTGGAGCTCAGCGTCGGCTACCTCAAGGACGTCGGCGCGGGCCACGCCGCCGTCCGCCTGCGCGCGGTGGGCGTCGAGCCGCGCTGCGTGGCCATCCCACCGCGGCTGGGGCTCGAGGCCTTCCGGCGCGTCCGCCGCCACCTTGCGCAGGTGCGCCCTGAGCTGGTGCACACGCACCTCGGCTCCGCGGACCTCTTGGGCGGCCCCGCGGCGCGCTCGCTGGGATTGCCAAGCGTCGCGACCATCCACTCCCACGCCCCACCGTCGACCGGACGCGACCGCGTGAAGGCGCGCATGATGACCGCGGCGCGGAGGGCCAGCGCGGCGCGGGTCATCGCAGTCTCCCAGAGCGCGCGCGCCGCGTACCTTGCGGCGGGCGCCGCTCCGGAACGCGTCGTGGTGGTCCACAACGGCATCCTCGGGCGAGCCGAGCCAGGAGCGGGCGCTCGCGTGCGCTCAGAGCTGGGCCTCGGCGCGCACGACCTCGTCGCGGCGATGGTCTCCTCCCTGAGGCCCGAGAAGGGCCACGATGTTGCGCTCGACACGGTGCGGGCCTCGCTCGATCGCTTTCCGTCGCTGCGCCTGGTCGTGGCCGGCGACGGCCCGCTGCGCCCGTGGCTCGAGCGTGCCGCTGCCACGCTCGGCGACCGCGTCGTCCTCGCCGGCTACCGGCCCGACGTCCTGGCCGTGCTCGACGCGGTCGACGTGCTCGTCCAGCCTTCGCGCGCCGACGCCTTCCCGACGGCGATTCTCGAAGCGATGGCAGCGTCGGTCCCCGTCGTCGCCACCGACGTCGGCGGGATCGGCGAACTCGTCCGCGACGGGGTGACTGGAACGCTCGTCGCCGGCCCTCCTTCGACGGCGGCCTTCGCGGCCGCGCTGGCTCCCCTGCTCGAGGACCGCGCGCGCCGACGACGTCTGGGCAGCGCGGGCCGCGAGCGCTTCGAGCAGGAGTTCACGGCGACCCGCTGGGTGCGGCGCCTGCGCGACGTCTACGTCGAGGTCCTCGAGGGTGCGGCGTGACGGCGCGCGACGCCCAGAAGCGCCGGCCCGAGCGCGAGGACGATCCACAGCCGCTTGTCCGTGCCGTCCGAGATGAAGGTCGAGGCGACGAGAAAGCCGACCATGGCGACCGCCGAGGCGCGAGCGAGGGTGGCCATTGCGCCGTCACCGAGCGCGTCGAAGCGGCGCGCGGCGCGTACGGCCGCCGTGAGGCACCCGGCGATGATGGACAGCAGCAGGGCGAGCCCGACGATCCCGGTCTCGGCGAGCTGCTGGAGGTAGACGTTGTGGGCGACCAGGGGCTCGTCGACGATCAGCCGGACGAACTTGAGGTTGCCCGGCTCGCGCACGTAATTGTGCGACTCGAACCGGAAGTTTGCGACGCCGACGCCCACGAGGGGGCGGTCCTCGGACATCCGCCACGCGACAAGCCACAGCTCCGTGCGGCCGCCGCCGCCCCCGTTGAAGCTCGTCGCGCGCTCCAGGGCGCTCGGGGAGGCGAGGAAGAACGCTCCCGCGGCGATGACGACAAAGACGCCGAAGGCCGCGGCCTCCGCGCGCTGGCCGCGCGCGAGGCACACGGCGGCCACGAGCGCCGCCGCCGCGCCGATGATGCCGCCACGCGACTCAGTGGCGGCCAGGGCCAGGGCGAGCGCGGCGATCGCGGCGCCGACGCCCACCTTGGCAATCGGATCGCGGACGGAGGGCAGCAGACCGGTGGCAAGCGCGATGGCGGCCACGAGACCGGCGGCGAGGTAATTGGGGTCGCCCGCACCGCCCGAGAAGCGCCGGCGCGTGGCGAGGTCGACGGCGTTGGCGGTGGTCGTGAGCCCTCCGTGGCCGCTGAGGCCGACGACGACAGCGATCAGCGCCCCGGCCACGAAGGCGAAAGCGACGAGACGCACCGTGCGCGCCGAGCCCAGGGCCGTAGCCACGAGAAAGAAGCCCGCCGCCGCCCCGTACCAGGACTTGGTCTCTGCCCACGCCACCGAGCGGTTGCCCGACCATGCGACGGACAGCGTGAGCCACACCAGGAACACGCCGAGGGCGAGCATGACCGGGCGGACCGCGCCATCGGCGTCCAACGAGACGCCGCGCGCGCGGGACACGCCCAACCAGGCCACGACGAGCAGGACGGTGCCGACCACCGGCGCGCGCCCCGTGAGATGGGAGTACTCGATCCAGGCCACGGGCACCCAGGCCGCGATCGCCAGCGGCAGGTCGAGCAGGACGAGGGTCACGAAGACGCAGCCACCGACGAGCGCGACGCCGAGGCCCACGCTGCGCGCGAGGAGGGCGCCGGTCAACAGTGCGACGAGGAACGTGCCCCCCGCGATCAGCGCCGGCAGCGCCGCGGGTCGCGCGGGAAGGGCTGTGCGTGCGTCGGCGAGTGACATCCCGATGGTGGGCTGACCACGCAGGGTGCAAGGATAGTCCCTCTTCGACGGGTCGCTGGCGTCCATGAGGCAGGTGACCGGTGGGACGGGGTGAAACGGTCGCGAGCGCCATTCAGCGCTCCGGCCTGGGGGGCATCCTGGCCCGCGTCCCAATGTGGCGCGGCGTGCTTGTCCTCGGATACCACCGCATTGGCGTGCCGGCACCGCGCGCCTACGACACCGCGCTGTGGAGTGCGACACAGGACGAGTTCGACCGCCAGCTCAGCTTCGTCAAGCGGAGCGCTGAAGTCGTGTCGGGCGACGATCTGCCGGCCGCACTGGCGGCCCGACGAGGCCGGCACGTCGCGCTGACGTTCGACGACGGCTACCGCGACAACCACGAGCTCGCCTACCCCGTCCTGCGCGCCCATGGGCTGCCCGCAGTGTTCTTCCTCGCCACCGGCTTCCTCGACCGCCCCCGCCTTGGGTGGTGGGACGAGATCGCCTGGATGGTGCGCTCCAGCCCGCACACCGAGCTCGAGCCGGGCGACTGGTTCAGCGCTCCCGTGTCCTTCGCCGGCGCCGGGCGCGAGGCGGCGATCCTGGCCCTCGGCAACGCCTACGTGCGCCTCGACGAGTCAGACACCGAACCGTTCATGGACTGGCTCGGCCGGGCGTCGGGCTCCGGACGGGCCGCCCCAGCGCAGGCGGCCACGACGTGGATGACGTGGGACATGGTCCGCGAGATGCGGCGCGGCGGCATGGCCTTCGGCGCGCACACCGTCGAGCACCCGGTGCTCGCGCGCTGCTCGGCTGAGCGCCAGCGCCGCGAGATCGTGGGCTCGGTGGCCCGAATTCGCGACGAGCTGGGCGAGGCCCCGACGCTGCTCGGCTATCCCATCGGCTCGCGCACATCGTTCGACGAGCGCACGCGCGCGTGCGCGCGCGAGGCTGGCATCACGCACGCCTTCTCGTTCTACGGCGGCTATGCGCGGCCCGGGCGGCTCGATCCGCTCGACATCCCGCGCACGTTCGTGGCCCCCAGCCGCTCGCCGGCGCGGTTCCGCGCGTGCGTCACGGTCCCGCGCCTCTTCGCGCGCCCGACCGCCTCCGAGGCCACCGCTGAGCTTCCCGCCGCGCGCCACGCGGCGCCGGGTGGAGTCGACTGGGGCGGGATGATGCGGCGCGGGATCGTGTGGTCGTCCGCGGCCTACGCCGCGAGCAAGGCACTGAGCCTGATCTCGATCCTCGTGCTCGCCCGGCTGCTCACGCCCAGCGAGTTCGGTGTGGTGGCTGCCGTCGCGGCTTACATCGCTCTGATCGAGCTCGGCAGCGACCTGGGCATGAAGCCCGCGATCGTCTACGAGCAGGAGCGGGGCATCACGGCGCGTGTTCACACCGCGTTCACGCTGAACCTGATGACTGCGGTTGCGCTCACCAGCCTGGGTGTGCTCCTGGCGCCGGCCGTGGCGGCCTTCTTCGGCGTGCCGGGCGAGACCGGCCTCTTCCGGCTCGGCGCTCTCAACTTGCTCTTCACGGGTCTCGGCAACATTCACGACGGGTTGTTGCTGCGCGACATGAGCCTCGCGCGGCGCATTCGACCTCAGGTCGCGCGCGACCTCGTCCGCGTCGCGGTATCCGTCGCCCTTGCGCTGGCCGGGCTCGGCGCCGCCGCCGTCGTCCTCGGCTTCCTCGCGGGCACCGCCGCGTGGACCGTCTGGCAGTGGTTCCTCACGCCGCTGCGGCCGCGGCTGAGCTACGACGGCGCGATCGCGCGGAGCATGATCGCCTACGGCGCGCCCGCGGCTCTTCTGCAGATCCTGGCCACGATCAACTCACGACTCGACGTGGTCCTCATCGGTCACGTCCTCGACAGCCACGCGCTCGGGATCTACAGCATCGCCTACCGCCTTCCCGAGGTGCTGCTGGCGAGCATCGCCTACACCCTCGGCGTGGTCGCCTTTCCCGCCCTCGCGCGTCAGCGCGCCGACGACCGGTCGGCGCTTGCTCCGGCGACGCTGAAGCTGCTGCGCTACATGGCGGTGTACGCGCTGCCCGTGGCCGCGGGGCTGGCCGTGCTCTCGGTGCCCATCGTCGAGCTGCTCTTCTCGCACAAGTGGCATGACGCCGCGCAGCTGCTCGTTCCCATCGCAATCGCGGCTGCGCTCTACACCGTCGTCTTCCCTCTCGGCGACCTGCTGAAGGCGGTCGGCAGACAGGCGACCATCGTCTGGATCAACGTGGTCCTCGTCCCGCTCATGATCGCGGCTTGCCTGCTGGCCGCGCCGTCGGGCGTCCTCGCGGTGAGCTGGGCGCTCGTGGGCACCTCCGCGGCCTTCGCGGGCATGATGTCGGTGGCGGTCTGGCGTGAGCTCCACCTCCCGGCGAGCGCCTTCGCGCGCACGTACGCTCCGGGGTTGTCGGCCTCGGTCGGCGTGGTTGTCGCTGCCGGCCTTGTGCGCCTGGCCTGGCCCACCACCTCGGTGCCGGCAGTCACGGTCGCAGCGGTCGCGGGGGCGCTCGGCGCGGCGCTCAGCCTGCGCGTCCTGGCGCCTCGGACCTTTGTCGACTTGCTGCGGCAGCTGCGCGCGCTGCGTCCCAGCCCCCGCCACCCGCCGGTGCGGCCCGTCTAGGCCCGCCGGGTTCCGCGGAAGGAACTCCACGGAAGCGCCCGCGCAAGCGTCGCGTTGCGGGGAACCAGCATCCGGAACGCCGCCTTGCCGCAGAACGCCCGCAGGCGATCGTGGCGGGCGTCGCGGTACTCACGGAAGCGCGCGGCGTAATGGGCGAACGACGTCAGATCCGGGTGGGACGCCGAGAGCTCCTCGAGCTGGTGCACATGAAGCAGGTGGTAGAAGGAGCTGGCGACGTTCGGCACCGGATGCGGATAGAGGTCATACCGCGACCAATGGCCGTTGTCCCATCGGTGGAGGTTGCCACTGAGCGTCCCCAGCAGCTCCGCCGACGGTACGGGCCCGCTCTCGGACATCACGCGCTCGACGTCGAGCACCCCCCAGATCGCGAAGATCGCCCCGTTGAGCACGAAGGACCCGGCCGGCGTCGTGGGGTATTCCTCGGGAAACGGTCCGCCTCCGAGGGTTGCAAGCACGCCGCCCTCGCGTGACGGGACGCCGAATGGGGCGAGGCTCGCCAGTGCCGACTCGGCGAACCGGTCCTCACCGGTCTGGATATGAGCGCGGACCAGCAGGCTCGCGGCCTGACCCTGCGCCATCGCAGACAGCCACGGGGGCGCCAGCCGGTACGAATGCGGGAACGGCGTGCGGTGCGGGTAGCCGCCCGCCTGGCGCCCGGCCGGGAGCTGGACGCTGGCGAGGTGGCGGGCGGTGGCGAGCATCGTCGCCAGCCATTCGTCGCCGTCTCCACGCAGATACCGCTCGTAGCACCCGAGGCCGTGCTGGATGAGCACGACGTGCAACTGAGCGCCGGGGTCGCTGCGCCACGCCTCCTTCCATTGCGGTTCCTGGGCTTTCACCGAAAGGTCGATGGGATACCCGCGTGGGCGGCCACCGGGAGCGGCGACGTGACGGCCGCGCGGCAGGATGAAGGACCTGCCCGAGCTCAGGAAACCGGCAGACGAGCGCGGCATCACGACGTCGCGATGTCGAGGTACAGCGCCTCGAGGGCGAGCACGAAGGGCCGAAGGTCGAACTCGCGACGGCAGCGCACTCGCGCCGCCTGGCCGAGCGCCCCGCGAAGCGGGACGTCGGCGCAGAGCCGGCGCAGCCCTGCCGCCAGCTCGGCGGGTGACCCAGGGGGCACCAGGAGCCCCTCACGCTCGTTACGCACCATCGCGGGGACGCCGCCCACTTCGGTCGCGGCGATAGCGAGCCCGGCATTCATGTACTCCATGAGCGCCAGCGGCGTCCCCTCGTGGTCCGAGCAGAGCACGCCGATATCGGCGGCGGCCAGGACCCCGGGCACGTCGGTCCGGTGGCCGAGGAACCGCACGCCGCGTCCCAACGCGAGCGTGTCCGCCTGAGTCTCCAGCGACTCGCGCTGCGGCCCGTCGCCCATGACGAGCAGCACGGCGTCGGACGTGGTTGACCGCACCTCGGCGAACGCCGCGAGCAGGACGTCGAGGCGCTTCTCGGGGCGCAGCACGGCGGTGGTCACGATCACGACGCCCTCGGCCGGCAGACCGAGGTCGCGCCGAGCCTCGGCCCGGGACGCCGGCATGGCGTCCGGCGCGGCGATGCCCAGCGGGATGTGGCGAACCTTCCGAGGCGGCAGGTGCTCGGTCGTCACCAGCCGATCGCGATCGGCCTCGGACACACAGAGCACGACCGCGGCCAGCCGCCCGATCAGCTGGTCCGCCAGGCGACGTGCCGGAGAGGGGCTCGCGCGCAGACCGTGCTCGTGTGCGATCACGGGCACGCCGGTCAGGCGGCCGACCACGACACCGGCAAGATTTGCCCCGAACTTGTGGGCGTGCAGGACGTCCACGCGGTGCATTCGCAGCCAGCGGATGATCGTCACCCAGGCGCGCGGGCTCAGCCGGCTCGTCCGTCGGATGCCGAGCACACGGACGCCCGCGCTCTCGAGTGCTGCGAGGACGCCCGCGCCGGCCTCGGAGTCCGCGAGCAGCGGATCCCATCGCGTGATGATGAGAGTCCGCTCGAAGCGGCTGGGCTCGAGCGACAACAGCGTCTGCATCAGCAGCCGCTCGGCCCCGCCGGTGACCGGGAGGATGTCCTTGAGGAAGGCGACGTGGATCACGGCGCCGCCGGGTTGGCGTCGTTCGAGGGAGCGCTCTCCCGGCACCGGCTTGCCGAGGCGACGAGAAACTCGCCGACCTGCCCCGCCTCTGCCTCCAGCGTGTGGTTGCGCGCGACGATCCGGCCTGCGTCTGCCATCCGCTGGCGGCCCTCGGGGTCCCCGTGCAGGCGGCGCAAGCATGCTGCCGCCGCGCGAGCGTCGCCGGGGGGCACCGTCGCCACCGCGGCGCCGAAGGCCGCCTGGATGCCGCCGACGTCGCTGCTCACGACCGGCAGACCGGCGGCGAAGGCCTCCACGACCGTCTGCGGCAGGCCCTCCGATCGCGAAGTGATGACCAGGGCATCAGCGTGGCGGTAGTGATCCAGCAGCTCGACGCCGTGGCGGACGTAGCCTTCGAACCACACGGCTCCGTCGAGCCCATACTGGCGCAGCCGCGTCTCGAGGGCCTCACGCAATGGTCCCTCCCCACACACCCTCAGGCGCCAAGGCTCACCGTCGTCGCGTAGGCAGGCAAGCACGTCGGCGAGCAGCAACGGATCCTTCTCCGGCTCGAGCCGGCCGACGCTCAGGAGCTCGCGGCCGGACTCGCTCCTCGCGGCCGGGCCGGACGTGATGTCCTGCTTGCGCATGAGCGACACCGTGAGGACGTGGAGCCGCCGCGATGCCCGGTAGGCATCGGCGATCTGCGGTCCCACGACCACGCACGGGCAGCGCTTGGCCGAGAGCCGCCATGCCAGCTCCATGGCCATGGCGGCCGCGAGGAAGGCCCGCCGCCCGGGATAGCGCGCGGCCACAACGGCCGGCAGGTCCTGACGCACGCCGAGCACCACCGGTACGCGGCGGGCGAGCGCGGCGAGCACGAACGCCTGGGCGACGGGGTTCGGACCGAGGATCCAGACGATGTCTGCGTCCGCCGAAGCCCGGTTGAACCGCCTGACCGCGCGCGGCAGGGTGCGCAGCCCGGAGCCCGCCCGCGTAAGGCTCTCGTAGAACGGCAGCGCGCAGAACCTCACCCCCGACGCCAGCCGGTAGCGCGGCGCGACGCCGTCGTCGTGCGTTCCCTCCCTCCCGACGACCGTCAGCTCGTGGTGGCGCGCCAGCTCGTTGAGGAAGACGGCGAAAGCGCGCTCGGCCCAGATCGCCCCTCGGGCTCGCGCGTACCGGTAGTCGGTGAAGACCGTGATCCTCAAGTGCGCCACTCGTCGCGGCCCCGGGTCGCCTCAACAGGTGCGCCGTGTGACGCACGGATCGATGACGCGCAGGTAGCGGGCCCAGTCAACGCCCTCGCGGAGGTGGATCGCGTAGCGGTGATCCGGTGCCCAGTACGGCGCGCCCACCGACTGAGCAAGACTCACCCATCGGTCCTCGAGCCCGTAGCTCGTCGTGACCAACGCCGACTCCTTCACGATGCCCCAGCTGCCGCCGGTGTCAGCGACGTACATGCCATAGCGCGCCATGGCGAGCAGCACCGTCTTGCGATACGCGGGCACCGCCAGGGCGTCGATCTGTGCCGGTGTCATCGCAAGCTGGAAGCGCGTGCCGAGGGCCGGCGCGTCGGTGTTCGGGAGGCCTTCTTCGGCGCACGGCGTGGAGGTGTCGTTTGCCGGATAGACGAATGTCCCGGAGTCGCAGCGCACGCTGATGGCGAGGGCGTGATTGATCTGTCCCGCCAAGAGCTCCTCGGCCCGCAGGGTGCCCGCCAGAGTGCCGAACCTGGCCGCGACGGCGTAGGAACCGAGACCGTCTCCGTCGATGCGCGTCTCGCCGCCCCAAGCGACGACAAGCTCGCCGCCACCCGGGGGCTTGGACTGAACCCGCCAGAAGTCGTACTCCCAGCCGCTGGCCTGGTCGACGACCGACAGGTGGCCGTCGGTGCCTCCGGGAACGCGTGCGACGTCGGGAATCCGGACCTGCAGACCCTCGACCGGGCAGACGCGCCCCGGCTCTGAGCAGTGGACCGTGAACACCGGATCGGAGGGGTGGTTGAAATAGGTTGGACGGCCGTAGTCGTTCGCCGTGCCCGCGTCACCGGCCGTCAGATGTTGCAGCGGCCCGAACCCGAGCAGGCGCTCGACCACCTCGGCGGAGTTCGCGGCGACGCGCGCATCCGCCGGGATCTCCTGATTGAACGGACTCGTTTCTGCATAGGGTCGCCAGCAGGCAGGCGGCGACGAGGGGCCGGGCCAGACGACGTCGTTCCCGCAGAGCGTCCAGTCGCCGAGCACGGAAGCGGGATCGCCCCGCACCGTCTCAGAGCGTTGCTCGGCTGAGAGGGAAACGCCGGCGAGGACGACTCCCGTCGTGACGACGAGGGCGATGAGGACCACCGCGCGAGGGACCGCGCCGTGCGATCGACGACCCCGTGTCTCCAGTCCCACCCGTCCCCGCATCATCGGACGAGACCGCCCCTCTGGTCGTCGTCGCCCGTCAGGGCCATCGAAGTGACCCCATCGGCCAGCGCCACAGACCGAGCGGTGGCCGGCGGTCGGTCGGCGACCGTCGGGTCGGGCCGCAGGTCGGTCTCCGCCCAGGGGGTGAGCGGGATGCGGGCCACGGCAGCCGAGCCGAGGGTGACCAGGCCCACGGTCTCGGTCAGCACCAGCAGGTCGAGGCCCAGCGAGCGGTACTTGACGTAGTAGAGGTCGTTGCACAGCTTCCACGCGGCGCCGGCATCGGTGCCGGCGTAGCCGCAGCGCACCTGGGCCCAGCCCGTCAGCCCGGGGCGGATGAGGTGGCGGCGCTGGTAGAAGGGCAGCGTGGCCTCGAGGCGCACGACGAAGCCGAGCTGCTCCGGGCGCGGGCCGACGAAGCTCATCTCGCCCCGCAGGATGTTCCAGAGCTGCGGCAGCTCGTCGATGTGTGTGCGGCGCAGAAAGCGTCCGATCTGCGTGGCGCGGGGATCGCGCTCCTGAGCCCACATCGTTTCGTCGCCGGACCCGACGCGCATTGTTCGCAGCTTGTACAGGCGGAAAGGCCGGCCGCCCTCGCCAATGCGCCGCTGGGCGAAGATCGACGGGCCACCGTCGAGGCGGATCAGCGTCGCCGCACAGGCGAGCAGCGGCAGCGTGAGGACGCCCAGCGCCAACGCCAGGCAGACGTCGAGCGTCCGCTTGGCCGCGGGCGACGGATGGCGCGCGTCGGCGTCCGCGAGGTGCGCGAACCAGGCGGCGTTGATCTCTGCCGTGGGGACGTTGCCGAAGACGTCCTCGTAGAAGGCCGACAGCTCGGTGAGCTGGATGCGCAGATCCAGGCAGCCGGCGAGCGCGTCGAACACCCTCAGCCGGGCCACGCCGCTGCCCAGAACGAGGAGGTCGATGCGCTCGCGCACGATGGCCTCGCGCAACGCGCCGAGCTCGGCGATCACCGGGACGGCTCCGCCGCGATCGCCGCGTACATCGACCCGGCCCAGCAACCGATAGGAGGACACGCCGGCCCGTGCGAGATCGACGGCCAGGCGCTGGGAGGCCTCGGCGGTGCCGATGAAGGCTACGCGCACGGCGCGTGGGCGAATTCCCCGTGCGCGGACGTGTGCGGCGAGCATCGACGCGGTGTCGGCAGCGATGAGGACGAGCAGCCAATCCGTGCTCTGGAGGCCGTCGAGACGCAGCATCGCGCAGGCCACCGCGGCCATCGCGGTTGCGCTGGTCGCGACCAGCAGCGGGTAGACGACGCGCAGGACCGGCAGATGCGAGGCCGGGCGCTGCCAGGCGCGCGCGATCAGCGACCACGTCATGAACGCGACCAGTGACACGGCGCCGGCGACAGCGGCCGACGCTGCAGCGGCCAACCACGCCGCGGCGGCCGCGGCGGCTAGCCCACCCAGCGGCGTGCGTGCGGCAACCGCGAGCGCCGCGCGCTCGACGGCTCGGCGCGGGTGGTGCACGACCGTGTGCACGACGGTGATCATCACCGCTCGCTGGCGGGCGAGTCCGGCTTGTTGGCGTTTCCGCGGCGACCCGGTTGCGTACGGCCCGCGGCGGCGGCAGCCGCGGCGGGCGCCGGCGCGAGAGTCGTGGACCGCTGTGGTGACAACGCCCCTCGCTTCCGTGGCGATGGCAGGTGGTCGCGCGGGCCCGGGCGCCGGTAGCCAAGGGCCACCTGGATGCTCGACGGCCGCCACTTGCTCCCGCCGCGCAGCGTGGGGATCTGCTCGTCGTTGAGCTGATTGGCGATCGCCTGCAGGGTCATGTTCGCCGCCCGCATCGCCCAGATGCGCTGCAATAGCTCCGGGCGGTCGCTGACTGCTGGTCGACCCGTTGCGTGGGCGCGGACGTCGGCCAGGCCGCTGCGGGTGCGATTGGCGATGCGCTCGCGTTCCCAGTCGCTGAGCGCGATGAGCGTGGTCGCCACGTGGTAGCCCTCAGGCGTGGACGTGTCGATCCCAAGGTCGAGCGCGAGCAGCGTTGCCTGGCTGTCGCGGAACCATGCCATCAGCGCACCGAGGTCAACGATCGAGCGGCTCAGGCGGTGCAGCTCGCCGACGACGAGGGCGCGAGCCTTCCCGTTCGCGATCCGCTCCAGGGCGTACTGCAACCCCGGGCGCTCGAGGATCCGGCCGTTCTCGCGGTCGCGTACGACTTCGAGCAGCTTCCAGCCGGAGCGCTCGCACGCCGCCTCGATGGCGACCAACGATGCGTCGGCCTCGTTGGAACCGGGGTCGGCGGAGACCGTGACGTAGCCGATCACGCACTGGCAGGCCGAGACGTACGAGCGTGAGCGCTGGACGTCCGTGGCGCCCACCGACGCAGGTGCCGCCGCGTCAGTTTGGTCGACGAGGTGCAGCGTCCGCTCGCGCAGCGGCTCATCGATCTCGCGGAGATTCCGGCCGGAGCGCGCGCGCTTCGTCGCAATGGTGCCCGCCGACAACCTGGCCTCCGCGGCCCCCACGGGCACGGGTGCCGCGGTGTCAACCTGGTCGACGAGGCGCACCGTCCGGTCGGATGCCTGCTCGAGCTGGGCGGCTTCGGTAACCGCCGTCGCCAACGCCGCACGCAGGCAGCTCTCGGCGGATCCTGCGCGATGTCGCCGGCGTCGCATCAAGCCGAGGAGCAGAATGAACGGGGCGGTGATGAACGTTGCGAGCGTTGCACCGGTGGTTACCGGACCAAGCCGGTTCTTGCTGGGGTGCGCCAGGGACCTCGACGCGGGGCGTCCTGTGGTCACCGGAGCGCTCAAGCGCTCCGGCGCAGACGGTCTGGGGTCGCGTGCTGCGTGTGCCCGGCTGTTGTCGTGCGCACGGGAATGCGCATTGCGATCGGCGAGGCGCGGCGAGCGCAGGGCCTTGCGCGTGTGGTCGCCCACGACGCCATCAACGGCGAGCCCGGAATCCGCCTGCAGCCGTCGAACAGCGGCGGCGGTCAGCGGGCCGAAGCGTCCGTCGACGCCCGGCGCGCCGAGGTTGTAGCCGCGTTCGTACAGGGCCTGCTGCACATGACGAACCCGATTGCTGGGCTTGGCACCCATCCCGGCGCCGTCAGCGAGCACCGACATCGGATGCCCGGTCGCCGCGCGGGCCGCGGTCGGCGCCATGAGCAGCGCGGCCGCGACCGCGAGTACTTGCACTGCTGTGGTGGATCTTGCCCTGTTGCCGAGAGCGAACAGGTGGATGGTCATGGAGTCTCCCCTTCTGAAACGGGCTGGAGAGCGCCGAGGCGCGACCGCGCCCGGCGCCGGCTGTGAACACCCCAGAAGGGGTGTCAGCCAGGCCGCTGCAGAAGGGAGACCACGCCGACCGGCCCCGACAGGGTCGGTCGGACGCAATGGCGGCGAAGCTCGTGAGCGCTGTACACCAGGAGGCTGACGAGGATGGCGCACCACAGGGCCGACGACGCGCCGCCTGGGGCGCCACCGCCGCCGGCGACGGCAGCGCTGCCCGGTGGTCCGAGCGGCGCAGCGGGCCCGGTATCGCCGCCCGGTCCTGACGGGCTCGGCTTGGACGCGTGGCCTTCGGCGCCGCGCCTCGTCCGGGCCACGAGCGCCGTCGAGGCCGGGCCCGGCGCGAGGAGCGTCGGCGGGTTGAGGCCGCGCGGCAGCTCGAACGGCAGGAGCCCCGCCGCGGCGCCGGCCGTGAGGATCGCTGCGATGCGCGATGCGGCCGAGCCCGTCGGCGCGGATGGCGCCGGCGAGACGCCGCGGTCAGTCACCAGTGTGACAGCAGTGGGGGCGCTGACGATCGAGAGGGGAGCGGCCGTGCGCGCTGCCGCGGAGGGGGTGGTCAGCGCCTGATCGACCGTCGCCACCGGCGCGGTGATGGGCGCCGTGCGCGAGACCGGAGCCGTGGCGGTCGGCGCCGGAGCAGTCGTGGTCGCCGTGGGCTCGACCGTCGCCACGGGCTCGGTGACGGGCGCCGGTCTCGGGGCCCGAGCCGTGGTGGTCGGCATCGGCGTGTCGGTGGTTGGCGTCGGGTTGTCCGACCGGGCGGGGACGGTCGTGGCTGGCGCGGGCTGGACCGGCGGCGCCGGGTCGGTCACCGGCGCGGGCGTCGGGTCCACCGTCGGCGCGGAGCCAACCGCGGCCGTCGGGTGGGTCGGGTGCGTCGGGTGGGTCGCGGGCGTCGGATGGATCGCGGGCGTCGGGTCGGTGGCGGTCGGCGCCGCGTCGAGGGTGGAGATCGGATCGGAGCTGATCGGCGCTGGGTCGACCGTCGGCGCCGGGTCGGTCACCGGCGCGGGCGTCGGGTCCACCGTCGGCGCGGAGCCAACCGCGGCCGTCGGGTGGGTCGGTTGCGTCGGGTGGGTCGGGTGGGTCGCGGGCGCCCAGTCGGTGGCAGGCGTCGAGCCGGTGGCGGTCGGCGCCGCGTCGACGGTGGAGATCGGATCGGAGCTGATCGGCGCCGGGTCGACCGTCGGCGCCGGCTCGGTCACCGGCGCGGGCGTCGGGTCCACCATCGGCGCGGAGCCAACCGCGGCCGTCGGGTGGGTCGGTTGCGTCGGGTGGGTCGGGTGGGTCGCGGGCGTCGAGTCGGTGGCAGGCGTCGAGCCGGTGGCGGTCGGCGCCGCGTCGACGGTGGAGATCGGATCGGAGCTGATCGGCGCCGGGTCGACCGTCGGCGCCGGCTCGGTCACCGGCGCGGGCGTCGGGTCCACCATCGGCGCGGAGCCAACCGCGGCCGTCGGGTGGGTCGGGTGCGTCGGGTGGGTCGGGTGGGTCGCGGGCGTCGAATCGGTGGCAGGCGTCGAGCCGGTGGCGGTCGGCGCCGCGTCGACGGTGGAGATCGGATCGGAGCTGATCGGCGCCGGGTCGACCGTCGGCGCCGGGTCGGTCACCGGCGCGGGCGTCGGATGCGTCGTGGGTCTCGGATGCAGCGTGGGCGCCGGATGGGTCGCGGATGTCGGATGCGTCGCGGGAGTCGGGTCGATGGCGGTCGGCGGCAGGTCGCCCGTTGCCGCCGGCTCGATGGGGATCGGCGCCGGGTCGCTGGTATTGGCCGGAGTCGGCGCGGCGTCGACCGTGCCCCCGGCGCCCGTGGCGGCACTGTCGGAGAGCGACGTACTCGGCTCGCTGCCTGCGTCGATGGGAACGGTGGTGACTGGGTCTGTGGTGACTGGGTCTGTGGTGACTGTGTCTGTGGTTGTCCCGGTTGGGCCGGGGACCGTGGGCGGGGTATCGGTCACGGCTGCCGCCGCGCCCGTAGCGGTCGGCGCGGCAGTCGCGGCGGGGGCGCAGGCCCACGCCAATGTCATGACGACCGCCAGAAGCGCTCGCTGGAGCACGGCGGCGGGCAGCGCCCGCACTTGGTGGAGGCGCAAGCTCCTCCACCAAGAACACCCAACTCTGCGCCCCGCGCGCAACAGAACCCCAAACCCCCCGGTCGCCTTGATGGACCGCCATCCTCTCAACATCGCGCAGCACCGGACCGAGGTCTGTCGTTTGAGAAACAACCTGTTTCCTGGTTCGCTAATACGCTGCAGTTGCTCCTGGTCAAGTCCCGGGATGTGGTGTAAGAACTGGCGCTTATTCGGTGGGTCGCGAGCAGGCCGGGCGGGCGAATATCCGGTACAGGCGTCTCAGGCCCTCGTCGCCGTAGCGGTCGATGTCCGCTGGCCATCCGCGCGCTCGGCACCAGCACTCCGGACGTGCCAACTCGGGGCGATCCCCTAGGGACCATTCCCAATGGTGCGAAGCGGCCGGGCGAACGATCCTGATCTCACGATGAACGACGACCCCACATCCGACGAGAACGACCCCACCCCGACCGGCGGCGGCCCCGAGGAGCCCACGGGCGAGCAGGGCGAGGAGCCGACGCGCGAGCAGCCGGCGGCGCAGCAGCACGGCCAAGCGCCGACGCGCGAGCAGTCGACCACCGAGCAGCCAGGCCCGGTGCGGCCCACGACCGAGCCCCCTACCGCCGCCCCACCACCGACAGCCGAGCAGCCGACGCCCGCCGCGGCGCCACCGCGGCGCCTCTACCGCTCGCGCGACGACCGCGTCCTCGCCGGCGTCTGCGGCGGCATCGCTCGCTACTTCAACATCGACCCCGTCCTGGTCCGCGTCGGCGCCGTGGCGCTGGCCTTCCTCGGGGGCGCAGGCCTGCTGGCCTACGTGGCCGCCGTCCTACTCATCCCCAAGGAGGGCGAGGGCGGGCAGGCGCCCGAGGTGCCGAACCGCGGCCTGGCCATCACCGGCGTCGTGCTGCTCGTCGTCGCCATCGGGGTGGTGCTCCCCTTTCACGGCGGTTGGGGAGCAGGCTGGGGGATCCTGCCGCTCGGGCTCATCGCCCTGGCGGGCCTCTTCGTCTGGCGGCTGGCTTCCGGTCAGCGGCCTGAAGGGGACGCACGGGCGGTTCTGCGTGCCATGGCGCTCGGCGTCGCCCTCATCGCGGCCTGCATCGTCCTCGCCTTCGCCGCAGCGTGGGCCTCGGCCGCGGGCGGCGACGGCGTCGTCGCGGGCATCGTCATCGCCGCGGGCCTCGCGCTGATCGCCGGCGCCTTCGTCGGCTCGTGGGCGCGCTGGCTCATCCTTCCGGCCCTGGCCGTCGCGCTGCCCGCCGGGGTGGTCGCCGCGTCCGACCTCGACGTCAGGGGCGGCCACGGCGATCGCACCTACCGCCCGGCCAGCGCGGACGCCGTCAAGGACTCCTATCGGCTGGGCGCCGGGCATCTGACTGTCGACCTGCGCGACGCGCGGCTGACTCCTGGTGACCACCGCCTGAAGATCCGCCTCGGAGTCGGTGAGGCCGAGGTGCTGGTGGCGCCCGACGTGTGCGTGTCGACCAACAGCCACGTCGGGATCGGCGGCACGTCCGTCTTCAACCACAACGGCGGCGGCATCGACGCCGACTGGACCGACGAGCGCAGCGCGCCCGTGGGCACGCCGCGCATCGTGGTCGACGGCGACATCGGGATCGGCGCCCTCGTCGTCCATCACGACGAGCACGAGAGGTGGGACGGCGCGCCGGGCAACGAGGCGTGCGCATGACCGGCCGCCGCCCAGACCTCCCGGCCTTCGTCGCCGGCTTCGGCCTCGTCGTCCTCGGCGCGGTGCTGCTGGCCGACGCTCTCGACGCGATCCACCTCAGCTTCGCGGCCTTCGCTCCGCTCGCCTGCTTCCTGGTCGGCGACATCCTGCTCGCGGCCGGGCTGACGCGCCGCGACTGACGGCCCGCGGCGGCTGGCATGATCGACGGGGACATGGGCGCCACCCAGACCGCCGCGCCGCGCCGCGAGCCGTTGCGCCGAGACCCGGCGCACGAGCTCGTCGCGGGCGTGTGCGCCGGGATCGGCCGCCACCTGCGCATCGACCCGCTCATCGTGCGCATCGTCTTCGTGGCGGCGGCGACGGCCGGCGGGGTGGGGATCGTCCTCTACGGCCTCGCCTGGGTGCTCATACCCGCCGACGACAGCGTGCCCGACGGCCGCGCGGCCGCGTGGGCGCGACGTCTGCCGCGCGGCCGCGGCGCGATCGAGGTCGCCGTCGGGATGGGCCTCGTGACGCTGGCCTTCCTGCTCGCGATGCGCGCGCTCGGGATCTGGTTCTCCGACGCCATCGTGTGGCCGGTCGTCCTGCTGGCCGCGGGCGCGGGGATGCTCTGGCGCCAGTCGCTGCGCCCCACGCCGGTGCCGGCGCCCGAGCAGCCGCCCGCGCCCGAGGAGGAGCGCCGCGAGCGCACGGAGGTCCTGTCGCGCAACGGCGTGGGCGCGACGCTGGTCATCGCCGCCGGCCTCGTCTTCCTCTCCGCCACGCACGCGCTGACCGCCGCGCGCGACGTCGTCCTCGCCGTGCTCGTGGTGGCCATCGTGCTGGGGATCATCTTCGCGCCGTGGGCCATCAGGCTCGTGCGCTCGCTGGCCGCCGAGCGCGAGGAGCGCATCCGCTCGCAGGCGCGCGCCGAGATGGGAGCGCATCTGCACGACTCGGTCCTGCAGACGCTCGCGCTCGTCCAGAAGCGCGCCGACGACCCGCGCGCGGTGGCCGCGCTGGCCCGCACCCAGGAGCGCGAGCTGCGCGCGTGGCTCGCCGGGCGCGAGGGCGACCACGACCGCCTGGCCGCGGCGCTCGAGGCGGTGGCGGGCGAGGTCGAGCGCGCCCACGGCGTGCCGGTCGAGATCGTCGTCGTCGGCGACCGGGCCCTGGACGGGCGCGGCGAGGCGCTCGTGGCCGCCGCGCGCGAGGCGATGGTCAACGCGGCGAAGTTCGGCGGCGGCTCACCGGTCGACGTCTACGCCGAGGCGTCCGACGACGCGCTGCAGGTCTTCGTCCGCGACCGCGGCCCGGGCTTCGATCCGGCCGCCGTGCCCGAGGATCGCCGCGGGGTGCGCGAGTCGATCGTCGGGCGCATGGCCCGCCACGGCGGGCGTGCCGCCATCCACTCGGCGCCCGGCGCCGGGACCGAGGTCGAGCTCACGATCCCGGGGGCGGCATGACGCGCGTCGCGATCGTCGACGACCACGGGCTCTTCCGCGCTGGCGTGCGCGCCGAGCTCGAGGGCCACGTCGAGCTCGTGGGCGAGGCCGCGAGCGTGGCGGAGGCCGTCGCGCTCGTGGTCGCCGAGCACCCCGACGTCGTCCTGCTCGACGTCCACATGCCCGACGGCGGGGGCGTGGCGGTCATCCGCGGCGCGGCCGACGAGGCGCCCGACACGCTCTTCCTGGCCCTCTCGGCCTCCGACGCCGCCGAGGACGTCATCGCCACCATCCGCGCCGGCGCGCGCGGCTACGTGACCAAGAACATCGCCACCGACGAGCTGCTCGACGCGATCGCCCGGGTGCAGGCGGGCGACGCCGTCTTCTCCCCGCGCCTGGCCGGCTTCGTGCTCGACGCCTTCGCCGGGAACGCCCCGCCGGCCGGGCCGGGCGCCGACGCCGAGCTCGACCAGCTCACCGCGCGCGAGCGCGAGGTCCTGCGCCACATCGCGCGCGGCTACATGTACAAGGAGGTCGCGCTGCGGCTGGGCATCTCGGCCAAGACGGTCGAGGCCCACGTGTCCGCGGTGCTGCGCAAGCTCCAGCTCTCCAACCGCCACGAGCTGTCGCGCTGGGCCGCCGAGCGCCGGCTGGACTGACTCAGATCGTCTCGGTCACGGGCTTGCCGGACGCCGCCGGATGGCGCTCGTGCGGCGCCTCGATCGCCAGGCGCGGCAGCCGGCGCTCCAGCCACGACGGCAGCCACCAGGCGTGGCGCCCGAAGATCTCCATCAGCGCCGGGACCAGCAGGCAGCGGATGATCACCGCGTCGAAGAAGACCGCGCTGGCCAGCCCGAGCCCGAACAGCTTGATGATCCGGTCGTCGCCGAGGGCGAACGAGGCGAAGACCAGGATCATGATCGACGCGGCGGCGGTGATCACCTTGCCGGTGGTCTGCAGGCCACGCGCGACCGAGCCCGAGGCGTCGCCGGTGCGCTCCCATTCCTCGTGCACGCGGGAGATGAGGAAGACCTCGTAGTCCATGCTCAGCCCGAACACGATCGCGAACATCAACACCGGGACGAAGGACTCGATCGGCCCCGTGCCGATGCCCAGCAGGCCAGCTCCGTGCCCGTCCTGGAAGATCAGGGTCACGAACCCCAGCGCAGCCCCGATCGACAGCAGGTTCAGGATCGCGGCCTTGACCGGGATGATCACCGAGCGGAACACGGCGAGCAGCAGCAGCGCGCTGAAGAGCACCACGACGCCGACGAAGAGCGGCAGCTTGTCGGCCACGACGCGCGAGAAGTCCTCGTTGGACGCCGTGAAGCCGCCGACCTCCACGCGTGCGCGCGTCTTGGCCTCGATCGACGGCACGACGCTGTCACGCAGCCGCTTGAGGGTGTCGGTCGTGGCCGCCTGCTGCGGTCCGGTCCGCGGGTAGGCGCTGACCGTGGCCACCTGGCCGTCGGGGGAGAGCGCGGGCGGGGCGACGAAGGTGAAGTCCTTGTCGGCGCGCACCGCGTCGGCGATCTGCTTCGCCGCCGCCTTGTCGCCCTTCTGGGCGAGCTGGGCGACGAGCAGGAACGACCCGTTCGTGCCGGCGCCGAAGCCGTCGGCGATCAGGTCGTAGGCCTTGCGGGTGGTGGTGCCGGGCGGGTCGACGCCCGCGTCGCTGGAGCCGAGGCGCAGCTTGGTTGCGGGCAGCGCAAGGCCGATGAGCACCGCCAGCGCGACGGCGACGGCGATCCACGGGCGGCGCTGGACCATGTGCGACCAGCGCTCCCACCCCGCGCCCTCGGCGCGCTTGCGCTCCCGGCGGACGGCACGCCGCGAACGCCAATCGTGCCCGGGCAGCGTCAGCCGTCGCTGGGTCCGCCAGAAGCGGAAGCCGCCGCGCTCGTCGAACTCGTGCAGCACGCCGTCGATGAAGTTGCCCGACCCGCCGATCAGCGCGGGGATGATGGTCAGCGCCGCGAGCATCGTCGCGAGGACCGCGGTGGCCGCGCCGAGGGCCACGCCGTGCATGAAGCTCAGGCCCAGGAGCAGCAGGCCGAGCAGGGCGATGACCACGGTGATGGCGGCGAACATCACCGTGCGCCCGGCCGTGTCGATCGCCATCTCGACGGCCCGGTCACGATGCAGCCCGTTGCGGACCTCCGCGCGATAGCGCGTGACCACGAACAGCGAGTAGTCGATCCCGACGCCCAGGCCGATGAGCGAGGCCAGCTGCGTCGCAAAGTCCGGCGTGTCCACCACGTGGCTGATGAGCGTGATGACGCCGAGCGTCGCGCCGAGCGCGAGGAGCGTCGCAATCAGCGGCAGGCCGGCGGCCACGAGCGAGCCGAAGGTGATGAGCAGGACGACCGCGGCGGCGATGATCCCGAAGAACTCCGACGGGCCCTGGCTGTTCTCGAAGCGCACGACCTCGGCGCCGGGCCCGCCGTGCTCGACCTGCAGCTGCGGGCCGCGCGCCGTCAGGGCCGCGTTCTCGACCTTCTCGAGCGTGGCCGGCTTGATGTCGTTGGTGCTCTTCTTGTAGGTCAGGTCGGCGACGCCGATGCGCCCGTCCTTGGTCAGTTGCCCTCCGGAGGAGAACGGGCTCTGGACGGCGGCGACGGATGGCTGGGCGCCGACCTTCTTCAGCGCGGCCTCGATCCGCGCCTTGATCGCCGGGTCCTTGAGCGTGCCCGTGCGCGCCTTGAAGACGAGCTGGTCGGTGTCGCCCTTGGCCGCCGGGAAGTGCTGGGCGAGCAGGTCATAGGCGCGCTGGCTCTCGGTCCCGGGCAGCCGGAAGCTCGAGATCTGCTTGACCCCCACACTCGAGGCGATGACCTGGACGACGACCAGGGCGAGCAGCCAGATGAGGAACGTCCGCCACCGGTGGCGGTTGCACACGCGGGCCAGACGGACGAAGCGAGAGCTCTGAGACGAGGCGGCGGGAGCGGTGGAGGGCACCAGACGATGCTAGCCGTGTCCGTGTGAATGCTCTTCTCCAGAACTGCTCAACGGCGCGGGGCAAACGCCGTGCGGCGCGCGTAGCCGGTGTCCATGTACTCGCGCACGGCCGCGATCCGGCCGTCGCGGAGGGTGAAGACCCCGATGCAGAAGTTCTCGTAGGGCTCGCCCGCGGCGGTGCGGGCGCGGCTCGTCCACTCGAGCGTCACCTGGTCGCCCTCGGCGACCATGCCGGTCACCTCGAGGCTGACCGAGCCCGGCTCGTAGTAGGCCATCGCTGTCCCGAAGAAGTCGGCCATGATCGTGTCGCGCCCACTCCACGTGCCCGAGATCGGAAGGTCCCCGCCCAGCCACCACGTCGCGTCCGGGGCGAAGAAGTCGTGGACCGCGTCCGCGTCGCCGGCCGCCAGCGCGGCGACGTAGCGCTCGATGACCTGCTTGTTGTCGATCGATGTCGTAGGCATCCGCCGAGGCTGGGCGCGGGCCCGCGGGAAGGGAAAGACCTCATCGGCATGTGCTCAGAGCGGGCCGGCATGGCCATCGAGCCAGCCCAGCCGCGCGGACGCGTCGCGCGCGGCGGCGAGCAGGCGATCGAGCGCGGGCGAGCGATCGTCGGCCCGCACGACGAGCGCCACCTCTAGCGCGGCGGGCGGGCTGAGCGCCACCCACGTGAGCGCCGCCGGGATGACCGTCCGCGAGGACTCGCCCACGACCGCGACCGCCCGGCCGTCGACGACGGGCGTCTGGGCGAGGTCGAGCTCGGCGCTGCGCTCGAGCACGCGCGGCTCGAGCCCCGCCGCCCGGCAGAGGGCGAGCACCGCGTCGTAGTGGCCCGGGTTGGCCTCGCGTGGGTGCAGCAGCAGTGCGACGTCGTCGAGCTGGGCGAGTTGCACGGAGGCGCTGCCGGCGAGCCGGTGGTCGCGACGCACCAGCACGCCTTGGCGCTCGCGGCGGACCACGTGAGCCTCGAGGCCGTCGCGCGCGGGCGGGCAGCGCACGAGCCCGGCGTCGAGGGCGCCCTCGCCCACCGCGTCGAGGATCTCCCGCGTGGCCATGACGCGCGTGGCGATGTCCAGCGCGGGCGCCTCGTCCGCGATCGCGGCGAGCAGCCTGGGCGCCGTCTCGTAGCCGGAGCTCGCGCCGTAGCCGAGGATCACGCTGCCGCGCTCGCCCGCCGCGAAGCCCCTCACGGCCCGCCACAGCTCGTCGGTCGCGTTGAGCACGCCGGGAGCGCGCTCGAGCAGGAAGCGCCCGGCGTCGGTCAGCGCGACCTCGTGCGTCGTGCGCCGCAGCAGCTCGACGCCGAGCTCGCGTTCCAGCAGGCGCACCTGCCGACTCAGCGCCGGCTGGGCGACGTGCAGGCGCTCGGCCGCGCGCGTGAAGTTGCGCTCGGTCGCCACGGCGACGAAGTAGCGCAGCCGGCGCAGCTCGGGCACGGGCTCGATGCTAGTCGCCGCATCCGATCCGGATCGCCCTGGCGATCATGCGACTGCGGTAAAGGAAGCCGACGTCATCGGGATGGACGCCGTCGGGCAGTCGCACGTTGCCTCGCAACACCGCGTAGTCCCAGCTGGGCACCACGAAGCGGGGGTCCCGCCGCGCCTGGTCGCGCAGCACACGGTCGAGCGCAGCGTAGGGCCCTTGCGCGGCGGGCGGATGATCGTCGGCCACACGACGCACGCGCGCGGCGGAAGGGCGCGCACGACGCGGCGGATGCGATCGGCGAAGCGGCGTGAATCGGAGCCGTCGTTCGTCCCCAGGCTGATGACGACCGTCGCGGGCGGGACCGGCGGCAGGATCGCACGCAGCACCTGCAGGCCCTGCGGCGTGGTGCGACCCGTGCGGGCGTCCCACGTGACCTCGCGGTCGCCGAGCATGGGGACCAGGAAGGGACGCATGCCCACGGCGAGCGAGTCGCCGACCACGAGCACGGGGCCCTGCGCCGCGCGCGCCGCGGGGCAGGCGAAGGCGACGGCCCCGGCCACCAGCAATGACGCCATCCGCGCGATCCGCACGCGACTACGAATAGCGCACGCGCTCGGACGTCAGTGCCAGTCGCGCATCAGCGCGTCGACCTCTCGGCGCAGGAAGGGCCCCAGCGTGGCCGCGTAGACGTCGGTCAGGTGGCTCTCGACGTCCTTGTAGACGAGGGCGCCGCCGATGACCGGCGGGCAGCGGCGCGCGTCGCAGAAGTAGCGCGAGAGATCGATGGACCGCACCCGCACCGTCTCGTCTCGCGCCGCCGTCAGCGCCGGGTCGGGCGGCAGCGCGGCGCCGCGCGGCGCGTCGCACGCCGTCGCGGCGCTGCGGTGATCGGAGATCGCATGCTCGACGCAAGTCGGCGTCGTGCCGGGCATCGTCGGCGTGTCGCGCAGGACGACGACGTGCTCGACCGACGCCGGCAGCGTGTGCCACGCGCTGCGCAAGCCGGCGACCTGGGCGGCGAAGGCGTCCTGGCCCCCGCGCGCGGTGCCCCGGCTGCCTGAGTGCTGCGCGACGAAGACCGTGCCGACGTCGCGATGGGCCGCCAGCCACCGCGGCACCTCGCGCTTCCACTGCAGGCAGCGCGCCAGCGCGCGACCCTGCAGCTGCGGCTTCGTGGCCGACAGCGGGCAGCCGCTGCGCGTGATCGAGAGGGCGCGCCAGCGCCGCGCCTTGACGATGCGCTCGAACGCCGGGCGCCAGTGGACGGCGTGGCTGTCGCCGACGAGGGCGATGGTGCGCGCGGGATGCGCGGGCCGCGGCCCGAAGGCGCACACCGTGACGGTGGAGGCGCGTTCGATCACGCCGCACGGGGCGTTGTCGCGCTTGGCCGCCTGCAGTGGCGTGGGCACGACGGTGCCCTTCAGGCTGGGGTTCTCGCACGGCCGGCGCCTGGGATCTCGCGCGGCGGCCCCGAAGCAGCGGGGGTGGGCGGCGAGCACGCGCTCGGTCGCCTGCTCCTCGGCGCGGACCTCGTGGGTTATGTGCGAGCTGGCGGCGACGGTGACCGCCAGCACCGCCGCGGTGGCGGCGCCCGCGGCGGCGAAGGTGACCCGCGCGCCGCGCCCCGTCAGCAGCAGCGGCGTCGTGCGGGCGGGGTCCTCGACGAGCCGCTTGGTCAGCCAGGCCGCGAGGATGCTGCCCGCGGCGATCGCGACCTTGGTGACCGCGCCGTCGGCGGCGACGACGAACGGGGCGAAGACGATCAGCGGCCAGTGCCAGAGGTAGACCGAGTAGGAGACGTCGCCGAGGAACTGCACCGGCCGCGGCGTCATGACGCGCGCCGGCGACCAGCGCCCGACGGGCAGGCCGGCGCGGATCACCGCGAGCGCGCCGAGCACCGGCAGCAGGGCGGCGTGGCCGGGGAAGGGCGTCGCGTGGCTGTAGGCGAGCGCCGCCACGGCGATGGCCGCCAGCCCGACCCACGAGAGGGCGGCCCGCGCGGCCGCGGGCGACCGGTCGAGCGGCGCGGCGAGGGCGAGCAGGGCGCCGGCGCCGAGCTCCCAGGCGCGCGTGGGTGTGACGAAGTAGGCGGCGGCCGGGTCGGCGGTCGTGTGCGCGATCGAGTAGACGAGGCTCACCCCGGTCGCCGCCGCCAGCGCCGCGGCGACGGCTCGGCGCCGCGCGTGCGCCGGGCGGCCGCGCGTGACGCGGAGTGCGACGGCGATCAGAACCGGCCACACGAGGTAGAACTGCTCCTCGATCGACAGCGACCAGTAGTGCTGGACGGGCGAGGGCGCGTTGGCGGCCGCGAGGTAGTCGACGGCGTCGCCGGCGAGCTGCCAGTTCTGGACGTACGCGGTGCTGGCGCGCATCTCGGTGAAGAACTGCCCCCAGCGGGTCAGCGGCACGAAGGCGACGGTGGCCAGCGCGCACACGAGCACCGTGAGCAGCGCGGCCGGTAGGATGCGGCGCGCGCGGCGGGCCCAGAAGGCGCGCAGCGAGACCGAGCCGGTGCGCTCGGCCTCGCGCAGCAGCAGCGAGGTGATGAGGAACCCCGAGATCGCGAAGAAGACGTCGACGCCCACGAAGCCGCCCGGGAGCACTTCCGGCCACAGGTGGTAGACGAGGACGAGCGCCACCGCCAGAGCCCGCAGCGCCTGGATCTCCGGGCGCAGGGCCGCGCGCGGCGCAGGCGCCTCGCGCCGCGGGTCGGCGGGCCGGCCCCGACGCTGCGGCGGCGACGAGCGCAGCGTGACGTCGCGGAGCTGGCCCTCCATGCCCTGGTTGTTGCCTCGTGTGCGCGCGCCGAAAACCCCCGCCGTCAAAGCACGTGCTGCCCGGCTGGCCGCTCGCGCTGGCGCCTTGGCGCTCGTCCAGGCGCCGAACGTCGGTCTTTCCCCCTCAGGACGGGCAGGATCGACGTTCGACCTCGCGTGTCCGCCGCCGCGCCCGCCGGGGCAAGCGGGAGCGCGAACAGGAGCGGCAAGCGCCGCGAGCGACGCCACTCCCCTCGATGATGCAGTTGGATGTCGCGCGGCACGCCGAACGTCGGTCTTCCCCCGTCAGGAGGGGGTGGGACCGACGTTCGACCGCGGCCTACACCGGCGCCAGCGGGCAGGCGAAGCGAACGTCGGGTGCGGCAGAGCGAGGTCGCGCCGGCGATCGCCCGCGCCGGAGCTTCACGGCGGGCGCGGCGGCGGCGCCGGAGCGATCGATCTTCAGGACGTCGATGCCGCCCGCCACGTCGAGGCCGTAGACGACCTGGTGGCTGGGGTCGCTGGGCGCGTAGTCGCGGCCCAGAAGTCGCCCGGTTGACGTAGTAGCCGACCTGCTTGATCGGGCGGGTCCGAGGTGTCGAGGAGGCGCACGCCCTGGTCGTACCGGCCCTGGGCGATGAGCGACCCGAGACGTCGAACCACTGCCTCGAGCAGTTGACCGTGGTCGGCGGCCGAGCGGGTTGGAGCGCCCGGTGCCGTCCATGAGCTCGTTGAGCTCGGTGGTCCACAGGACGAGCAGCTCCGGTTGATCGTGCCGTCGGGGTTCCGCTGGTCGGTGATGCGCCAGGGCTGCAGCAAAACCCTGGCCGTCGCAGCTGGCGCGCAGGTAGTCCTCCTTGGTCACGGCCAGTAGGTCGAGGCCGATGCGCCGAGGGCATCGCCGGGCGGTCAGCGTCGCCGAAGCGTGAGCGCGCCGGTCTTGCGGTTAACCGCAACCGGGTGCCCGACGACGAGTGTCGCGAACGTCGCGATCAGGATCCGGAGGTCCCGGCGGGTGCTAAGGCGGCTGGCGTAGAGGCGATCGAGGCCAACCTTCTGGGGCAGCAGCGCGTTGACGTAGTGGGTGTGTGCATCGTTCGGGTCGAGGATCGACGCCTCGCGCGCGAACGCCAACTGCGTGTAGCCGGTGAGTCCCGGACGGACTCGGAGGATCACGTCGTACTCCGCCGGGAAGCGGGCGACGAAACTCGGTGACTCGGGGCGCGGCCCGACGAGGCTCATCTCGCCGCGGAGCACGTGCCAGAGCTGTGGAAGCTCGTCGAGCTTCGTCCGCGCCAACCACGCCCCGACCCGCGTCAGGCGCTCGTCGCCGGCGATGGTGAGGTTGGCCCCGCGCGCAGCTCTGTGCATCTTGCGGAACTTGAGCATCGCCAACGGCCGGCCGCGGAAGCCCACGCGCTCGGCGCGATAGAGCACCGGCCCCGGGGAGTCGAGCACCACGAGCAGCGCGACGGTCACGAACAGCGGCGAGAGCACCACGAGTGCGACCGCCGCGACCACCACATCGATCGCACGCTTGACGGCGGCACGGACGGCGTCCACCCCACGCAACCGGCCCGCGCCGGCGCCCACGACGGGCGCAGCGCCATCCGTTGGGCGCGCCCTCTCCTCGTGCTCGGTCACGCCCCACACCGGTCTGAAGGCTACGACGCCGCCATGCGGTCGCACAACTCGCCAGTGGCCTAGATGACGTAGTCGCCGACCCGGTAACGCGCGGCGTTGCGTTCGATCCACTCGATGGTGCGCGCAAGACCGTCCCGCACGTCGACATGCGGCTCCCATCCGAGCACCTCGCGCGCCAGGGCCGGGCTCGCGAGCAGGCGCTGGACCTCACTGTTGGGCGGCCGCACGCGTGTCGGATCGGCCTCGACCGTGAGCGTCCGTCCGAGGAGGTCGCCCACGATCTCAACGAGCTCGCCGATGGAGACGTCGTGGTTCGTGCCGAGGTGGATCGTGCGTCCGACCGCTGCGTCGCTGGTCGCCGCCGCGACGAACGCCGCGACGGTGTCGTCGACGAAGGTGAGATCCCGTCTGGGGTGCAGCGAGCCGAGGCGCAGCGTCGACCCGGCCAGCGCCTGGCCGATGATCGTGGGGATGATGGCGCGCGCCGATTGTCGGGGGCCGTACGTGTTGAATGGCCGAAGCACGGTCACCGGCAGGTCGAACGACCGGTGGTAGCTGTCCATCAGCTTGTCGGCGGCGACCTTGCTGGCAGCGTACGGCGACTGGGGCTCGAGGGGGTGCGTCTCGGTGATCGGCACGGTCTGGGCGGAGCCGTAGACCTCGCTCGTCGACGTGTGCACCACGCGCTGCACGCCATGGCGCAGGGCCGCCTGAGCGACGTTCAAGGTGCCCAGCGCGTTGACCTCGACGAAGTCGCGCGGGTTGACGTACGAATAGGGGATCGCGATCTGGGCACCGAGGTGGAGCACGACGTCGGCACCCTGGACGGCGGCGTCCACCGACTCCACGTCGCGCAGCTCGCCGAGCACGACCTCGACCTCGTCGGTCACCTCCGCGTCGAGCCAATCGAGCGTTCCCCGCTCGTTGCGCGAGTTGTAGCGGCACATCGTCCGCACGCGTGCACCCTCGCGGACGAGCTGCTCCACGAGATGGCCGCCGATGAATCCGCCTGCACCGGTGACGAGGACTGGCCTGCCTGCGAGGGACGCCATCGCCCACAAGCATTCCACGGCGGTCCCGCCGACGCGTGGCCAGTACCGTTTCCGCATGCCGATTTGGACGGTCCCACTCGCCGACGTGGTCGTGCCCGAGGAGGACATCGCCGTCGTTGCGGACGTCTACCGCTCGGGCTGGCTGAGCATGGGGCCGGAGACCGCGGCGCTCGAGCGCGAGTTCGCCGCCTACGTCGGGGCGCGGCACGCGCTCGCCGTCGCCAACGGCACGGCCGGCCTGCACCTGATCTGCGCCGCGGCGGGACTCGGACCGCGCGACGAGGTGGTCGTGTCGTCGATGACCTTCGTGGCGACCGTCAACGCCATCGCGTATACCGGGGCGACGCCGGTGTTCGCCGACGTCGTGAGCGTGACCGAGCCCTGGTTGGACCCCCACGCGGTGGACGCCGCGCTGACTGGGCGCACAAGGGCCGTCATGTCGATGGCCTATGGCGGCCATCCGGGCCGCACCGTCGCCCTCGCCGCGCTTGCGCGCGAACGCGGGCTGATGTTGCTGGAGGACGCCGCGCATGCCGCCGGGTCGCGAGTCGGCGGGCGGCACCTGGGCACGTTCGGCCGGGCCGGGGCGTTCAGCTTCTTCTCGAACAAGAACTTGGCGGTGGGCGAGGGGGGCATGGTCGTCACCGACGACGACGCGGCGGCCGCGCAGATGCGGCTGCTGCGCTCGCATGGCATGACGACGCTGACCTGGGATCGCCACCGCGGCCACGCCTCCGGCTACGACGTCGTCCAGCTCGGCTTCAACTACCGCATCGACGAGCCGCGGGCGGCGCTGGCCCGTCGCCGACTGGCCCGCCTGGACGCTGAAAACGCGCGCCGCGCGCAGCTCGACGCTCGCTACAGAGACCTGCTCGCCGACATCGATGGGCTGGCCCCCGCGCTGCGCCCCCCGGGCGACGCCCGGCTGGCCCACCACCTGTTCACCGTCGTGCTCGACGACGGGATGGAGCGCGCGCGCTTTCGCGAGGCACTCGCCGCCCGCGGCATCCAGACGAGCGTGCATTATCCGCCCGCTCACCGTTTCTCGATCTACGCGTGGGGCGGCGACCTGCCCGTGACGGAGGCCTACGGGGCGCGCGCCGTGTCCCTTCCGCTGTTCGCCACCATGACGACCGCCCAGCAGGACGAGGTGGTGAACGCGATCCGCGCCGCGCTCGGGATCCGGCCGGCGCCCGCGGATGCGCGAGTCTTCCCTCGCTGAACCTGCGCATCTCTAACGCTCAGGTCGAGCTTGAGGTATTTTTTTGCTGCACATCGGCGTAATCGCTCGCCATCCGATTTCCGCCGACCTGTGGGCCGTTGGCGCAAGTACCGCCCCGCGTGCTGCGCTGACGTCGCACCTACGCGCTCGTACGTCGTCGTGGCAACGGTGTTGAGGTGCTCATCGTCCTCTCGGCCCAAGCCGCCGCCTCTTCAAGTCCGGCAACGTCACCGAGCTCGGCACGCTGCCCGAGGCGGTTGGGGCCGTGACCGATCCGGCGGTGCCGTCGCTGGCCAACGCGACCCCGGTCGAGGAGCCGGCTCGGACGGCGTCGCTACCCAGGCACCGGGCTCGAGCAACGGCACGTCGCCGATTGCATTGCCGGTTGCCTCCACTTGTTGGACGACGGGCTCCTCGGAGGGCCTCCGGTCTTCGAATCCCGGCTTGGCCAAGGACCCGCCGCTCGACCCTTGCGTGTCACACACCGAATAGCTGAGCGTCGATTAATACCGTTGAGCGGTATCAATACGCCGTCCAATGGAGTGTCATCTTTCGCGCCGAACGGTTGTCGTCGACCGGCCCCCCGGCTAGGCTCCCCCCTCGTCGTCGACGCTGTCTCTGAACTTGGCGAGGGTTGCTTACTTGGCGGGATGGGGCACAAGAGCCATTTGTCGTGCTGTGCCAGCACGGCGAAGCATGCTCCTCGCCGGCTTCCTCGCATTGGGCCTCGGATGCACAGCGACGGCCGGCGCCGCCACAACGACCACGGCGGTGGCCGAGGCCACCGGGAGCGAGGCGACCGCGGCGACCGCGGCGTCGGCGGCGGACGCGGTCACCGCGACGAGCACGGCCACGGCGACAGCTGCGGCCGGCGACGCGACTGGCGACTCGGTGACCACCACCACGCCGCCGGACCCCGCCCCGACGACCGCCAGCCCTGCGGTGCCGGACCCCGCGCTGACGACCGCCAGCCCTCCGCTGCCGGATCCGGCTGTTGTCACGTCGGCCGTCCAGAGCCAGACGACGACCGCCACCACCCAAACCTCGGACAAGAGCACCAAGGCCACCGACAAGGTCGACAAGACCGCCAAGCCCACCGCCAAGCCCACCGACAAGACCACCAAGACCAGCACGACCAGCACGACCAGCACGACCGGCAAGGCCAGCAACACGACCGGCGACGCCCAGACCCAGGCGGGCACTGACACGGGATCGGGGGCTACCGGTACGTCCACCGACAAGAGCCCGGCCATCGCGGGCAGCGACACCAAGCAGACCGCCCCGCCTGCCACCACCCACGCCGACCAGAACGCCGACGCCGACGCCGCGGGCGCGACGCGGTCGCCGCAGACCACGCCCGCCGCTTCGGCGAGCGTGCTCGCGAACGCCCTGGCGGCGCCGCCCGTCGAGCTCGCGGCGGTCATCGGCCCGCCCGTACCTGTTCCCACGCAAGCGGTGGTGCCATACCGCGGGTCGCTGCGGTCGGCGTTCGCGCCCGGCCTTCAGGTCCACGGTCTCCAGGTCCAGACACTTCGGACGACGATGCTCTTCGTCTCCGGACCTCCGGACGTGCTTTTCGCGTCGGCGCCCCGGTCGCGCTTCGCGATGCCGGAGGTCGCGCCGGGCTCGCCGCCGTCAGGCGCAATGACCCGCGCTGAAGCACCGAGACCGAAAGCCGCGCCCAAGACCCCGGAGACCGCACCCAGCGGCCAGGGGGGAGAAGAGCGCAGGCCCGGCACTCCGGTCGGACCTCGGGGCCCCACCTTCTTCGGCGCCGGCACCACCGCTCCAGGCGGCGGTGCCGCGTTCGCGCTGTGGTGCGCGATCCTCCTCGGCGGCATGGTCTACGCCGCTCGGGCGATGCGCCGCTACCGCCCCCGGTTCGTCATGTGCGAGCCGGTCGGCTTCGACTTCCCCCAGCAACGACCTGGCTGACCCCGAGTCCCGGGGTGCATCAGTCAGCGCTGCGCGCTTGCACGCGCGCGGCGCCTCGAAGAGTCGTTTCTGAAGGGAGATCTCATGTCCAGCCAACGCCTCCGGCTCAAGAGGGGGGCAGCAAGAACCACAGCGGTCGCCGTCGTGATCGCCGCTTGCGCGATCGTGGCTCCGGCCGCCGCCAACGCCGCGAGCAGACATGCCGAGGCCTTGCTCTCCACCGGCGTCGGGTTGCATCACCAGCCCAGCGTTCGCGTGCGCGACCTGCAGCGCGCGCTCGTGCGCGACGGCCACAGCATCGGCAGGCCCGGCGTGGACGGACGCTTCGGCCCGCTGACGCGCACGGCCGTGCGCCGGGCGCAGCGCAAGCACCATCTGAAGGTCGACGGGATCGCCGGGCCGCGGACGCTCAGGGCCCTGCGCGTGACCGGTGCGGCGCGAGCTGCGACGCGGCGGCGCGGACACGAGTCCACGTCGCATCGCACTGTCACGAACCTGCGCCCCGCGACAGCGGCCGGGGCAGCCGCGGCGCGGACGGCGCCTGCGCCTGCGCGGACGGCGTCGACGCCCGCGCCAGTGCCCCTGAGCACCCAGGGGTCCGGGCGCTCCACCCTGATCGTCGGTTCGCTGGCGCTGCTCATCGTCGCGCTCTTCGCCATTGCGTACATCCGGCAGCGTCGGCGCTACGCCGCCCGGCTCGCTGCGTACCACCTGGAGACGTTCATACCGCCGCTGCCTGGCCAGGCTGTGCCTGACCAGGCTCCGCCCCCTGAGCATGCGGTGAAAGCGGCGGACGACCGGCCGACGACGACGGCGCCCGTCGCGGCCCCCGCCAGCCGCTCCGGCCTGCAGGCGGGAGCACTGGTGATCGGATACGTCACGGGGCCGCGGGCGGGACGCTCGGAGGAGCACCCGCCCGAGCGTGACGTCGAGCGTGCGTGCGAGCGCTCCGGCTGGCAGCTCGTCGAGATCGTGCGGGACCGCGAGGACGGCAGCATCCTCGAGCGGCCCGCACTGACGGCCGCCCTCGAGCGGATCACCGCCGGCCAGGCGCACGGGCTCGTGGTCAACGACGCCAGGCTGCTCAGCCGCTCGGTGGACTTCGCGAAGTTCGTCCAGTGGTTCCGCGACGCGGAGGCGGCGCTGATCGCGCTCGACCTCGGGCTCGATACGTCGACCCCTGAGGGCAGCCGTGTCGCCAGTTCGCTGATCACGTTGAACGGCTGGGCGGGCGAGTGGATCGCCAGCAGAACGCGCCACAGCCTGGCGGACATCCGCCCGAACGGAGGAGCGAACGGGCGCCTAGCGATCAGCGAGCGTCCTGAGGTTCTCGAGCGGATCGGCCGGATGCACGAGGCGGGCATGGCACCGGAGGAGATCGCCGACGAGCTCAATGAGGAGCGTGTGCCGACGCTGTTCGGCACGCAGAAGTGGTGGCCCTCCAGCGTCCAGACGGGCCTGCGCTACTGGCGCGCGGGGTCTGTGGCCAGACTCGACAAACTGCCGCCACCGGAGAGGAGCGCGACTGGCTGATCTATCAGTCGGCTCGCCGCGACACCGACACCCGACGCGGGCATGGGCCCGCGTCGGGTGAGCGGGGGGCCGTCATCTCCGTGACCTGGCTGGACCCGCTGCGGCGCCGCCGCGTGTCCGCGTACCGCGCCGGCCCAGGGCTGGACGAGGCGCTCGACGTTTGCCGGCGACTGGGGGCGCACGGCCTGGCCACCACGATCGGCTACACGGCGGCGCCCGACGAGCCACCGCGCGCGGTGGCCGACGTGCACCTCGACGCCTTCGAGCGCCTGTCGGCGCAGGGCATCGACGGCCATGTCTCTGTGAAGTTGTCGGCGCTCGGCTTCGCCCCTGAGCTCCTGGCCGAGCTCGACGCGGCTGCGGCGCGGTCGGGGCGGCCGCTCCACGTGGACGCCCTCGCGCCGGTGACGGCCGACGCGACGTGGCGGCTGCTCCGGGGCGCGCCGCGGGCCGGCGACATCGGCATCGCCCTTCCCGGCCGGTGGACGCGAAGCGAGCAGGACACGGAGCTGGCTGAGCAGCTCGGTCTGCGCGTCAGGGTCGTAAAGGGCCAGTGGGCCGATCCCTCAGCGGCCGAGGTCGATCCCGCCGAGGGCTTCCTGCGCGTCGTCGACCGGCTGCGCGGGAACAGCCGCGGGGTGGCCGTCGCGACGCACGACGCTGGGCTGCTCGCCGAATCGTTGAGTCGTCTCACCGGGTCAGGGACGCCGTGCACGGCAGAGCTGTTCCTCGGCATGCCGTTTCGCGCGCCGGCGCGCGTGGCTCACCGATTGGGGGTTCCGATTCGCGTCTACGTCCCCTACGGTCATAGTGGCGCCCCCTACGGCGTCACCGACATCCGGAGCAATCCTGTGGCGGCGTGGTGGCTGCTGCAGGATCTGGTGCTCGGAAAGGACAAGATGTGGTTGAGCATCCGACGGTCACGTCCGAAACGCTGACGATGCCGGAACGGTCCAGCGACTCGATCCCGTGGGTCAACTCGGTCTTCGAGCAGCCATGGTGGCTGGACTGCGTCGCCCCCGGGGCATGGGGCGAGGCCGTGGTGCGCCGCGGCGACGAGGTGGTCGCCCGTCTCCCCTACGCCCTGCGCCACCGGTTCGGGCTCCCGACGATCACCCAGCCGCAGTTCACGCAGACCCTGGGTCCCTGGCTCGCGCCGTCGGAGGGCAAGTACGCGCGCCGCCTGGAGGTCGAGAAGAACCTGTTGGGGCAATTGATCGAGATGGTGCCGCGGTTCGACCTCTTCCGCCAGTGCTTCGCGCCCTCCCTGACGAACTGGCTGCCATTCCACTGGGCCGGGTTCCAGGCGACCGTCGCCTACACCTACCGCATCGAGGACCTGTCCGACCTCGACCGCGTGCATCGCGAGTTCCAGGATCACGTCCGGCGTGCGATCCGCAAGGCACAGGGCAACGTGGAGATCGACCACGACTTCCCGCTCGAGGAGCTGCTTCGGCTCGACACCGAGACCTACGCACGGCAGGGCCTGAAGCTGCCCCACTCCTACGAGGTCATCCGGCGGCTCGACGCGGCCTGCGCCGAGCGCGGGGCGCGCCGAATCCTCGGCGCCGTCGACGCCGACGGCCGGACGCACGCGGTGCTGTACGTCGTCTGGGACGAGCGCACCATGTACGCGCTCATGAGCGCGCGCAACCGGGAGGTCCAGCCGGCGGGCGCAAACACACTGCTGTACTGGGAGGCGATCCGCCTCGCCGCGGAGGTCTCGCGCGTCTTCGACTTCGAGGGCTCGATGGTCGAGCCCATCGAGCATTACTTCAGGGGCTTCGGCGGCAGGCAGACGCCGTACTTCTGCATCACGAAGGCCGGCAAGAGGGCGAGGTCCGCGCTCGCCGCCCGGTCGGCGCGCACGGCGCTCGGGCGCCTGGCACGCCGCCGTGCCTAGGCCGGCCCCGCTGGCCGGGGACCGCCGTCTGATCGTCCCGCTCGCCGGCGCAGCGATCTGTGCCGTCGGGCTTGCCGCCGTGGGCGTGCTCGCCTTCCACGGGGCGCACGACCGCGACGCTGCGATGCTCCACGGCCTCACCGGCCTCTACGGCTCGCGCGTGGACACGGAGATCAGGACGACGGCACGGCTCGCCGACCCCATGCCCTACGCGCTCCTGGGGACGGCGTGCATCGCCGTCGCGCTCGTCCGCCGGCGCCCTGCGCGCGCCTGGGCCGTCGGCGTGCTGCTCGTCGGCACCGGCGTCACGACGCATGCGCTCAAGCACCTCCTGGCGGAGCCGCGCTACGCCGACTGGCTCGGCTTCGGCGGCCAGATCGAGGCCGCGAGCTGGCCGAGCGGCCACGGGACCGCGGCGATGACGCTCGCGCTGTGCGCCGTGCTGGTGTCGGCGCCCGCCTGGCGCGCCGGCGTCGCGCTGGTCGGCCTCGCCTGCACGGTCGCGCTCGCCTTCGCCACGCTTGCGCTCGCCTGGCATTACCCGTCCGACGTGTTCGCTGGCTTCCTCGTCGCCGGTCTCTGGGTCGCACTGGCGATCGCGGTGCTGCGCCACGTCGAGGCCGGTCCGCCGGAGCCCGCGCCTCCTCCCGGCTTCTGGTGGCTCGTGGGCCTCGGTGCCGCCGGCGCCCTCGGGGCCGCCGCAGCGGCCGGCGCGGGCGCGGAGCGCATCACCCTGTATCCCGCCGAACGCACGACGACGGTCATCGGGTCGCTGGCGCTCGCCGCGCTAGCGGTCGTGATCGTCGCCGGGACTGTCATCCTCGCGTCGACTTCCGGCGACGGGCCGGGGGGACCGTCGCGCCCGGAACCCGAGCCGGGCGCCACCGCGGGACAACAGGCGCGTTCTGCTCGCGGAGCGTCTAGCCGACGGGGCCGCGTTCGAGCGTGAACTCGTGCTCGGCCACGTGGTAGACCGGGAAGTCGATACCGGCGCGGTTGATCACGATTCCGAGCAGCCTCGCTCTCGCATTGGTGAGTTGCTTCCTGGCCGTCAGCAGCTCCCGGCGACGCGCGCGCTCGAGGTCGACGACCAGGATCACGCCGTCCACCGCGGCGGCGACGACCGACGCGTCGGCGACCGTGGACACCGGAACGGTGTCGACCAGGACGATGTCGGCGTCCAAGCGGAGTTGCGCGAAGAGCTCCTGCAGTCGTCCGCGCCCGAGCAGCGCCGACGGCAACTGGTGGCCGCCCGTCAGCAGGCGCAGGTGCGGGGCCACCGAGGTGCCCCTAGCGCGCGCGGACCGGATCTCGGCGTAATGATCGGCGTGCATGTCCCGCCACCTGCGCAAGGTGGATTCGGGGATATCTCGGTGCGCGCCCTTCAGCGAGCGCGCGGCGCGGCGCGCGTTACCGCCGAACCGCGCGAGCTCGACGAGGCCTGCCGTGACGTCGTCGTCCGTGTAGACCCGGCGCCCGTGCGGGGCCGGTTCGCCGTTCCCCGCCTCCGACTCGGGATCCGCCGGGTGCTCGACGTTCTGCGCCGCGGCAAGGAGCGCCCGCGGGTCGCCGTTGTCGTCGGGCGCGGTGGCGAGCAGCGCGTCCAGCACGCCGGCGCCCGGCTCGCGTGCGGTGTTCAGATAGGTGTGCAGCTCGGGCTTGCGCAGATCGAGGTCCACGGCCACGACCTCCTCGCCGCTGAGGGCCAGCGACCGGGCCAGCCATCCCACCACCGTGCTCTTGCCGTCGGCGGCGGCGGGGCTCGTCACGGCGACCACCTGGCCGCCGTCGTGACCCATGAGCTGGAGGTTCAGCCGGAGGAACTCGAAGGCCTCGAGGAACGCCGGATCCTGGTCGGCGGTCCAGACGTGAGTGGGCCGCCTGGAGCGTCCCACCTCGGGGATCCTGGCCAGGATGGGCGCTTCCAGCAGGGCGGCGAGCTCGTCCTCGTCGCCGATCCGGTCGTCGAAGCGGGCGAGCAGCACGACGATAAAGAGCGCGAGGATCGCCGCGACCACCGCGGCGATGACCGCGTTGCGCAGGGGCTTGGGCGAGCTGCGGTGGTCAGGCGGCGTGGCACGCTCCACGATGTGCACGTTGCCCGTGGTGGCCGCCTTCAAGGTCTCGAGGTCGGCGATCTTGGCCTGCAGGCTGTCCGCCAGCGCGGTCTCGGCCGGGGTCTTGGGAGCGGCGGGAACCCGTGCCGTCGCCGCGTCGATGGCGCGCTGGATGTCCGCCTGAGCGGTCTCGCGGCGCATCGCGACGATCTCGTCGGCGAACGCGTTCGCCAGGGCGGCGGCCTTCGTGGGCGAGTCCCATTGCGCCGACACGGTCACCACGTCCGAGGCACCCTGCGCCTCGACCGCCACGGCGTCCTTGAGCTGCTGGACTGTCACCGGACCCGGGAACCGGGGTTTGACGTTCGCTGCTACGGAGTCCAGGGAGGCGAGCGCGAGGTTCGTGGCCGCCGTCCGCTCGGGCACGTCGGTGGTGTCGGCGGCGCCCCCGGTGATGACCGAGTCCGCGGTCGTCGTGCGGCCGAACAGGAGGTCCGCACTGGCGTCGTACCGGTTCGGCTGGGTGAGCGACCACACGAGCGCGAGAATCGTCGCCGCCACCACGATTCCCAGGATGAGCCAGCGTCGCCCACGCACCATCGCGAGGAAACGTGGAAGATCCATGCCGAGGTAACCCGTCATCGCTGTCGAAAGCATAGGTGCCCGGCGCGCTGCCCGCTCAGGACGAACGGGGGGAACCGAGGAACGCCTTGCCGTAGACCGAGAAACGCATGTCGTCCTCGATCGATGCGCGTTCGAGGCGCAGCGGATCGGTCCCACCGGGGGAGCACCCCCGGATGCCGAGTGCGCAGTCGAGGAGCCCTGCCTCGGCGAGCAGCCGTGACTGCGCAGGACCGCAGCGTCTCCCGAACGGGTACGAGAAGGCCACCGACGCTTGCCCCAGGTCGGTGCACAGGCGGCGCGCCGGATCGAGGATCTCGACCCGCACGCCGTCGGCGTCGAGGCGCGAGCAATCGGGATGCGTCGCGGAATGCAGCCCCACGGCGTGGCCGTCGGCGAGCCAGGTCGCCAAGCCGTCGGCAGTGAAGTAGGGGCTGTGCTCGTCGAGGAACTCGCTCAACGGGGGCATGTCGCACGCTGCCCAGAGCGTGTCGGCCAATTCGTCCTTGCGCGCCATGTCCCACCCCATCGCGGAGCTGAGGAGCTCCGTGGCGTCGCCGACTTCCGGGAGGCCCGCGCGGCCGGCGATCGCGTTGTAGGCGCGCAGGTAGCGCTCGGCCGGCCGCAGCACCAGGATCGCGCTGAGCTTGTTGCGCCACATGAGCCCGCGGTTTCCGAGCATCGCGGTAAGGACGAAGCTCGTCGCCTTGACGCGGTGGGCATTGAGGACGTCCAGCCCACCGCCGGCGATGAGATCGAAGCCATCATCGAAGGTCACCGCCAGCCGCCGCGAGCTGCCGCCCGCGGCGTTATCGGCCAGCACCTCGGACAGCGGCGCGAACTCAAAGTGGCGCCCGAGCATCGACAGGTGCTCGTCGAGGAGCTCGGGCGTGACCGCTGGCCCGAATGCCGTCAGGTGCGGAGCGGGCCGGCCGACGTGATGCGCATAGACGATCTTCGTCCTGCCACGCAGGGCCCCGAGGGTTCGCCGCGCGAACGGCGGCGATAGCGCGAGAATGGCGGCTTGACGCCGCAGAAGATCTGCCACCTGACGTCGGTTCATACCATCCGTGACCCGCGGATCTTCCACAAGCAGTGCAAAAGCCTCGCGGGACGCGGCCGCGACGTGGCGCTCATCGCGTGTCACGACCGAGCCGAGATCATCGACGGGGTGCGGATCGTCCCGATCGATCGCGCGCGCGGTCGCCTGGACCGCATGACGCTGGTGGGCTTTCGGGTGTACCGCGCCGCGGTGCGCGAGCAGGCGGACCTCTACCACTTCCACGATCCCGAGCTGCTGTGGGTGGGAGCGCTCCTGCGGCTCCGCGGCCTGCGGGTCGTCTACGACGTGCACGAGGACGTGCCGAAGCAGATCATGGGCAAGCACTGGATCCCGCGGCGGTGGCGGCCGCTCGTCTCCAAGGCTTTCGCGCTGGTCGAGCAGGCGGGCGCGCGGATCGTCGACGGGATCGTGGTCGCGACGCCATCCATTGCGCGCAAGTTCCCGGCGGGCAAGACCGCCGTCGTGCAGAACTTCCCCGAGTCGTCGTTCGCCCGGGCCCACGGGCTCGGCGTCCCGCTCGGGGAGCGGCCCGATGCCTTCGTCTACACCGGCGGGCTCATGGACATCCAGGGCGTCCGCCAGATGGCGCAGGCCTTGGCGTTGCTGCCCGAATCGATGACCGGCACTCTGGCCGGCACGTTCCATCCCGCGGCGCTCGAGGAGGAGATCGCGGCCATGCCGGGATGGCGGCACGTGCGCTTCCTGGGCCAGGTGCCGCGCACCGAGATCGTGCACGCCATGGACAGGGCGCGAGCGGGCCTCGTGCTGAACCATCCAACCGTCAACTACGTCGACGCCTATTCGACCAAGATGTTCGAGTACATGGCGCGCGGGCTTCCCGTCGTGTGCTCCAACTTCCCGCTGTGGGTCGACATCGTGAGCGGGGCCGACTGCGGGATCGCGGTCGACCCTCGCGACCCACAGGCAATCGCGGACGCCATCCGCTCCCTGAGCGACGACCCCGAACGGGCCCGCCGGTTGGGCGAGAACGGCAGGCGCGCGATCGCGGAGCGATACAACTGGCAGGCCGAGCTGAGCAAGCTCGAGGCGCTGTATCGGAAAGTCGCGTGACGCTGCTGGTCGAGGCGCCGGCCGCCTACGAGCCCGAGCGGCGCTACATCGTCGACGTCGTCCTGCGCGACTGGCTCGGGTTGGACTGCGAGCTTCGCACAGTCGATCGCCACGACGTGCGGATCGCCACCACGGCGGACCCCGGCGGCAGCTGCGTGCTGCTGCCCGACGTGCTCTTCGCCACCCGCCCCGCGGACTGGCTGAGCGAGGCCTCGCTGCCCCCCGTGCGTATGAGCGGCGGCCTGCCCATCCTGTACGGAGCGGTGGCCGCCGATGCGGGCGCCGAACGGCTCGAGGTCGACGTCTTCGGCAGCGCGTTCTTCATGCTCACGCGTTATGAGGAGCTCGCGATCGCCGATCGAGACAGCTACGGGCGCTTCCCGGCCTCGGCGTCGATCGCCGGCCGCGCCGGCTTCCTCGGCACGCCGGTCGTGGACGCCTACGTGGAGCTGCTGTGGGAGGCCCTGCAGCGCGCATGGCCGGGCCTGCAGCGCCGCCCGCGCGCGTTCGAGGTCGTCCTGACCCATGACGTCGACGATCCGCTGGCGACGCTCGATCACGGCCCACGCGACGTCGCACGCCAACTTGGCGGCGATCTCGTCCGGCGGCGAGACCCGCGGCTGGCCGCGCGGCGGGCGCGCTCGCTGCTCGGCGACCGCAGCCTCGATCCGAACAACACCTTCGACTTCCTCATGAACGTCAGCGAGCGCCACGGGCTGCGCAGCGCCTTCTACTTCCTCGCCCACCGCGACGACCGCCCGCGCGTCGGCGCCTACCTCTTCGAGGACCCCTGGGTGCGCTCGCTCATTGGCCGCATCGGACGGCGTGGACACGAGGTGGGGCTGCACCCGAGCCTCTGCACGTATCGCGACGCCGCGCGTACCAGCGAGGAGCTGGCGCGCCTGCTGCGCGTCGCCGAGGCCGAGGGCGTGCGCCAGGACGAGTGGGGCGGACGCCAGCACTTCCTGCGCTGGACCAATCCTGAGACGTGGCGCAACTGGGAGGCCGCCGGGCTCGACTACGACAGCACGCTGGCCTACGCGGAGTCAGTCGGGTTCCGGACCGGGACGTGCCACCCCTACCGCGTCTTCGACCTGCGCGAGCGCCGGCCCCTGCGCCTACGCGAGATGCCCTTCCAGATCATGGACGTCACCCTGCTGTCCTCGATGGCGCTGACGCTCGACGCCGCCCGCGCCGCGGTGATGGAGATCGCCGCCGAATGTCGGCGATACGGCGGCTGCCTAGGGATCCTCTGGCACAACAACACACTGCTGCGCACGGACCGCGAGAAGCGCTGGTACGAGGAGCTGGTAGCTGCGGTGACAGCGACCTAGCGTCGTTTCGCGCCCGGTCCGGGCACGAGCTTGTGCAAAGCGGCGCGGCGCCACGTTTCGCCGCCGTGGTTGCCGTATGCTCGCGACCAGTGAACGCCGTTGACTGGCCTGGAAGCAAGGCCTTTGCGTTCTCGATCGTCGACGACACCGACGGTGCGACGCTCGCGGACGTGCCGTCGGTGTACGCGCTGCTCGCCGACCTCGGCTTCCGGACCACCAAGTCGGTCTGGCCGCTCTGCGGCGACGACCGAGCGGGCCGCGACGGCCTGGCGTGCAGCGACGGGCGCTATCGCGCGTGGGCCGAAGGGCTCCAGCGGGACGGGTTCGAGGTCGCCCTGCACAACGTGGCGTCGCAGACCTCCCCGCGTGCGCAGACGATCGAGGGCATCGAGCGGTTCCGCGAGATGTTCGGCGCCTATCCGTCGGTGCACGTCAACCACGGCACCTGCCGGGAGAACATCTACTGGGGGTCGCGCCGCGTCTCGGGCGCGAACCGCGCCGCGTACGACGTCCTCAGCCGCCACAGCCACTGGAGGACATTCGAGGGGCATGTGGAGAGCAGTCCGCTGTTCTGGGGAGACGTCTGCTCCAGCAGGGTCAAGTACGTGCGCAACTTCGTGCACGGTGACGTCAACACGCTGCGCTACTGCCCCGAGATGCCCTACCACGATTCGCAGCGCCCCTACGTCAGGTACTGGTTCGCCTCAACGGAGGGGCCGAACGTCGACAGGTTCGTGGAGAAGCTGTCCGAACCGGCCCTGGAGAGGCTCGCGGCCGAACGCGGCGCATGCATCATGTACACGCACTTCGCCTCCGGCTTCGCGCCCCATGGCGAGCTCGATCCGCGGTTCGTGCGCACCATGCGCCGCCTCGCCTCGCTCAACGGCTGGTTCGTCCCCGCGACGACGATCCTCGATCACCTCCTGGCGGTCAACGGCCACCACGAGCTCACCGACGCCGAGCGCTCCCGGCTCGAGCGGCGATGGCTCATTCACAAGCTGCGCGTCGGCGGGCGCTCCTGAGTCCCGCGCCGGCGCCCGAGCAGCGCGTGGCGCCGCTCGACGGCCACCCGGGCGACCTCCCTCAGGAGCGGGAGCCCCGGGAAGCGCGACTTGCGAAAGAACGGCAGCCGCAGCTCGCGCGGCCCGTACCTGAGCTTGTAGTCGCCGCCTCCGCCGAGGTCCAGCGCCGTCATCCCCCGCCCGCGCCAGTAGCGCATGGCATGCCAGAAGATGGCCTCGTTGGGCCTGAGGATCTGATGCTCGCGCACGCTCGCGCCCCCCCAGAAGTACGCGGTGCCGTTGAACGCCGGGAAGATGCCCGTGGCGATCGGCAGCCCATCGTGGGAACGCGCGCGGAGCAGCAGCAGGCGTCCAGTCGGCTCCAGGCACTCGATGAGGGCGCGGACGCGCTCGACGTCGTAGGGCGGCACGAGCGATTGCCGGGCGAACACGTCCACGAGCTGCGCGTAGTACTCCTCCGCGAACGAGCCGCCCGCCGCCTGCTCGACGGTGACGCCGACCTTCTCGCCCTTGCGCACGGCGCGCCGGCAGGCGCTCGACATGCGGCCGAAGATCGCCTCCTCGTCGTCGGACAGGTCCACCTCGAAGGTCCGCGTGGGCTCGCTGGCGAACCGCAGGCCGTCGAGGTCTTCGGCCCGCAGCCGGCGGTCCTTGAGCTCGACGTGCGCGCAGCCGAGCACGCGGAACGCGAAGGGGATCAGGGCGGCTGCGGCGTCGCGCCGGCTCGCGCCCTTGTCGAGGTTGAACCCCATCGACTCTGTCGTCCAGCCCGGGAACGGGCTACCGAGGATGCGAAGTCCCATGCGCCGGATGATCAGCCCCGTGAAGTAGCCGACGTGCTCACCGCGGTCCATGACCATCGCCACGACGGGCTGCGCGCGCTGCGTGCGCGCGAGGAACTCCAGCCACTCGCGCGTCTGAAAGACGACCCTGTCCCCGAACGCGTCCATGCGCTCCCAGTCGGCGCCGGCCGGCGCGATCCGTTGGAGCGTCAGCGCCATCTGGCCGCCTTGCGCACGGCCCTCGCTGCCGCGCGCGGCAGCGAGGGCCGCAGGTGACAGGACCGCGGCGACAGCCCGACGTGGCGAAGGGCGGCGCGGCACGCATCGATGTCGAACGGGATCGCGAAGAACCGTGCCTCCCGCGCGTCGAGATCGAGCACGGCGAAGCGCGCGCGGGCCCGAAGCTCGCGCGACTGCCCGACCGCGCCGGGATTGAGCAGCACGGCGGCACCGACCGGCAGCGCGCTCGCGCCGTTCGTGCCCAGCCAGCCGGAGCGCTGCCCGAACGCGAGCGGCCGGTGGGTGTGCCCGAGCACGAGGATCTGGGCGCCGTCGCGATCCTCGATCCGTTCGAGCTGGGCGAGCGCCTGCTCGCGCGTCGTGGTGTACTCCTGCGGGTCGTCGAGGGAGCCATGCGCCACGACCACGCCCCCCGGGGCCGTGGCCGTCCGCGGGAGCGCGGCCAGAAAGGCACGTTCGTCGGTGCCCAGCACCTGCTCGGTCCAGCGCAGGCTACGTCGCGCGAGCTCGATGCAGCGGCGATCCGACAGCGCTCCCAGCGCGATCAGGTCGTGATTGCCCGCCACACAGGTGGCCGGAAGCGCCGCCAGCGCCGCCACGCACTCGTTCGGATACGGCCCGTAACCGACCAGGTCTCCTGCGACGAGATAGCGATCGACGCCGTGACGCTCCAAGGCGCGCAGCACGGCACGCAGCGCGTCGAGGTTCCCGTGCACGTCGGCGAGGACTCCGTAGCGCATTGAGGTCAGGCCCCGACCCGACGTCGCAGACGCTGCCGCGCGCGAGAGAGCGCCGCCCGCGGAATCGGAAACGGGTCGTCCCAGGAGAAGCCCGACGTCGCATCGCAGGCTGCCACCCAGCGCAGCCACCGCACCATGCCCACGCCCTCGGCCCGCGCGGCCCGCAGGTCGTGCGAGCTGCACCAGGTCACGCCCTGACGCGCCGTCGCGGGCGCGGGCAGCGCGCGCCCCAGGAGCCGCGCGTAGACCAGGGCTGGGAGGTTGACTCCCGCCAGGGCTCCCGGGTGGTGCCAGAGGTTGAAGCGCGGGTTGACCTCCAGGAGCTTCAGCCTCCCGTCCGGCCCGCGCTTGAAGTCGACCTTGACCACGCCGTGGAGCTCCAGCGTCAGCGCGACCCGCCGTCCGAGCTCGCTCACCTCGCTGCTCTCGGTGATCGTGATGGCCGTGCTGAATCCGTACGCACGCGGATACGTGCGCAGCTTGCGACCGGTGAACTCCCCGGCGATCCGTCCCCGCTCGTCGATGTAGGCGTGATAGCTCTCGATGCGATCCTCCGATCCGGCCACGGCCTCCTGGACCAGGAGGCCGATGTCCACAGCCGCCAGCCGGCCGCCCAGGCGCGCCAGCTCGTCGCGGTCGCCGATGTGCGCGGCCTTCGCGGGCACCACGCCACTCCAGCCGCCGGCATGCCGGCTGATGGGCTTGACGACGAGCGGGTAGCGCAGCCCGGGATCGTCGCCCACCGCACGGCTCGAGCACCGCACCGCTCGCGGTACCGGGAGCCCGAGCCGCTCCGCGAGCGCCTGGAAGCGGCCCTTGTCGACGAGGTCCTCCACCAGTTCGGCCGAGGGAATCACGAAGCGGAAGCCGGATGCGAGTTGCTCTCGATGGCGGGACACGAGCAGCAGGTCCGAGTCGTTGTCGTAGTAGAGGACCGGCGGCTCGCGCTGGTGGGAGGCGAGTGCGAGCAGCGACGGGACCATCACCTCGGGATCGTGCGAGGGCGAGGCCGGATCGACCGTCGCGACGGCCGCGCGGGAGTAGCGGGCCGGATCTTGACGGCCGGCGACCACGACGGTCGGGATGGCGGCCAGCTTGAGCGCCCGCACCAGGTCGATCGCACCGAGAACCCATGCCTGCGCCTGCGCCGATCGCGGAGGAGGAGCGCTGTGCGCCGCCATCCGGACCATCATGCAGCACAGGCGCAGCCTCCGCTAGAAGTCCACCCCGCGCAGGGCGAGGATCCGCCGGACCGCCGCTCCCCGGAGCGAGCGAGCGCTCGTCGTCGAGTAGACCGGCCGAACCTCCCCGCCGAAGCCTCGCTTGAAGCGCGCGATGCCGGCGGTCTTGGGGCTGCGCTCGTCGACGTCGAGGCCACCGAAGTCGTAGAGGCGGAACCCACGCTCCTTGAAGAGGCGGATGTCGCTCCAGTGCAGATAGCGGTTCGCGCGGCCGATGAGGTTGCGCGTGCTGCTGTCCTCGGACTCCGCCAGGACCGAGCCCGAATAGAGCATGTAGCCGCGGCCGCTCGCGGCCACGTAGGCGTGGCGGACGAGGACCTCGCCGTCCTCGCCGGCCGCGCCGCTGAGCACGAGGTTGCCGCCTTCCGCGAGCGCGTGCAGCCGCGGGCGGAACGCGGGCGCCACGGATTGCGCGGCCGCGAAGCGGTCGTAGAAATCCGCGAACTCCTCGACCTGCGCCCCCGAGGGCTCCGCGGCGGACGTGACCTCCAGCGGATCCTTCTGCATGGCCCGCCGGATCTTCGACCGGGTGTCCTTGGACATCTGCTCCAGGAGGCGATCCTCGTCGTCGTCGAGGTCGATCACGAGCGTATGTCGCTTGCGAGCGCCGCGCTCGGACGGCGGCGAGAACGCCGCGACGATCCTCAGCAGGTCGATGCGTGGGAGCCCTGGGGCATCAGCGGCGGCGGCCGAGAAGTAGGCCTCGCCGATCGTGACGCCTCGCCGCCGGAAGGCGATCACGCCGTTGTCACTCGTCTCCGGGTCAGCGTGGGGAAGGCTCACGGGCATCCAGTCGGCCGGCGACGACGAGCGAGGCGATCGCAAGCATGCCCCAGAAGTCGCGGTTGTCGTTGATGTTCCCGGACACCTGCACAGCCAGCAAATTGAACACGAACACGGCGAGCAGGATGTAGACGAGCTCCTGCTCGCGGCTCTGCCCGGGGAGCCGCCATGCGAGGCGGAACAGCCCGACGAGCGTCGCGACGATCGCCGCCGCGACCACCACCAGTGCCGCCAGACCGAGCTCGGCCCACAGCTCGAGCAACAGGTTGTGCGGCCACTTGGCCGTCGGGTTGACCGTGCTGAACGCCCCGACTCCGGCGCCGCGGATCGGATCGCGGTCGATGAGCTGGAACGCCTGCTGGACGAGGTAGGAGCGGTCGTCCTGTCGGAACGCGGCGACGGGATCGCGAGCGGCCTCGGAGAGCCGCTGGCTGGAGGTGGCCGGTAGCGAGACGAAAGGCACAACTGCGACGCTCGCGGCCACGATCGCCAGCACCGGCGCCACCTTGCGCGGCGTGCGGAGAAGCCAGGCGGTCAGCGTCACCGCGAGCGCGAAGCCGAAGCTGAGGATCGGGCCGCGCGAGCCCACCGCGGCGGCGACCGCGATGAAGCCCGCCGCCAGCGCGGCGGCCGGCAGCCGCCACCGCGAGCGGCCCAGAGCTCCGATCAGGAGGATGAGCGCCGCGATGCAGAGCAGGCGCGACGTGCCGATCGTGTTGTCTCCGGCCAGTCGCCCGGTGTCACGCGAGGGATGGCTCAGGGCGAGCACGGCGACGGGCACGGCGACGACGACGGTCCAGGTGAAGAACCGCCGCAGGTCCTCCCACCGCTCGAAGACGAAGAACGGCGCACCGATGGCCAGCATGGTCACGGTGAGGAACGTCGTGACCTTCTGGTCGCCGTAGGCAGGCGCCGAGGTCCAGGCCAGGCTCGCGGCCAGGCTCAGCCCGACGACCGCGACGGCCAGGGCGAAGACGTAGGGGACCGCCCGGACCCGGCCGGTGGCCAGACGAACTCCGCAGACGAGCGCCAGCAGCAGGCCGAGGGCGAGCGTCGCGTCGACCGGCAAGGCCTTGACGACCGCCTCGCTCTTGAACAGGCCGACCTCCAGGTAGAGCGCCAGTAGCGCCAGCGGCTCGCGCAGGAAGAAGGCCACTGCGGCGAAGACGACCGGGATCGCGACGGCGATCGGCCCCGCCATCACCGCCGCGGCCGCCGCCAGGAAGGCGACTCCGAGCCCGAGCACGACCTCGCCGCGGGCGACGTGGGCGTTCCCGGGCAGTCGCGGCGTCAGCGCCCTCGAGCTCATCTACCTCGAGACGTCGAGGGCGAACTGCAGGTCGCTGTTGCGCCGGTCCCGGGCGCCCCACTGCTCCCATCCGGTCCAGCCGCCGCCGTCATTGAACTGCGCGTAGCCGTGATCGAAGAACGTCTTGGGGTCAAAGCCGAAACCGGTGCCCTTCCTGATCGGGAACGCCTCGTAGGAGGACGCGGCCGCGGCCGAGGCCGTCAGCGCGAAATCGCTGTCGGGGGCCAGGGACGCGGGCTTGGAGAAGCGCACGTGCAGCCACCCGGCGCCGCCGGAAGGGACGTCGCCCGGGGCCAAGGTGGCAGACGCGAGCGCCTGTCCGTCCGGGCGCTCGAGCCGCAGCACGAGCGGGGCGCCGGTTGCGCCGCGGCGCCGCACGCGCAGCCACGCGCCGTCGACGCGGGTCGTCCGGCCACCCGGCGCGTGCAGGAGCTGGCGCACCTTCGCGGCGGCGCCGATCGGCTTGGGATCCCAGACCTCCATGTAGCCGAGGCCGTCGTGCTGCCCCTCGCCGGCTCCGACGATGTCGATGATCGGCAGGTAGTACTCATGCGGGCGCGAGCGGCGAGGCTGCCAGACCGTGCTGCCCGCGTCCCCGCGATCTCCCTCGGCGACGGCCAGCCCGTCCGGAACCGCAGGGCCGCGGCCCAACCGCGACGCCGAGTAGAGAGCGTTGATCGAGACGTAGTTGCGCGCCGGATCGGGATCGACATTGGAGAACACGACGTGGTACAGGCGGCCGGCCACGACGTGCGCCGGCTTGGCGAAGCGCAGGAGCGGGAAGAAGCCGCGATCCGCGGGCCTGAACCTGACCGTGGCCAGGCTCCGACCCACCGGCACGTGCGGCGTCCGGCCCGAGTCCGCCTGCAGGGTCACCCGCAAGGTCCCGAGGTTGCCCTCGCTGTACCCCGTCCTCCCGTTGACGTTGCGGATCACATAGACGCGCACAGCCGCGACGGATCCGGTCCAGGTCGCGCGGAAGCGGAAGGCCAGGGCGGTCCGATCCGCCCCGCCGATCACGGTGTTGCCCAAGGCGTCGGCCTGGACGAGCGACCCCGTCCGCAGGGCGCTGGGCGGATCGGTTGCGCGTTTTGGATGGTCCGAGCCGCTGCTCGAGCACGCGGTGGCGAGGACGACGAGCACGATCGCCGCGCATGCGACTGCGAGTGCCGTTCGCGCTCGTGGCATGACCCCGAGCCTAGCGGGCGACGGGCCCTCCGGTGCCACCCCGCGGCGGCACGACGATGCGATCGACGCAGGCCGCGAGGAGCTCCTCGACCGCGCGCGCCTGCGGTCCGCCAGGTGGGACGTCGGTGGGCAGGTTGACGATCTCGGAGGCCACGCGCTCGGCCACCGGATGCTCGCCCCGGCGGTAGGCCCACGTTCCCAGATCGCCGCGGATCGGATACAGCGGCGAGTGGAACCAGTCGCCGAGGAGCACCCCGCGCCGATTCGCCTCCTCGACGAAGGCATCGCGCTCGCCCACGCGCAGGGGGTAGCGCAGGAACGCGTGTCGCGCCGACTCGGGCTCGGCGGCCGGCGTGCACCCGAGCTGGGCCAAGCGGGCCGAGTAGCCGTGGGCCACCGCGACCCGCCGGCGGACCCTCGCCGCCAGCGTTGTGAGCCGACGGCCGGCCAGCCGGGCCTGGAACGCCGACATCGCGGTGACGAAGGACGCAGGCATCTCCGTTCCCTCGAGCTCCTCGCCGCTCGAAGAGCCGGGCACCAGTCCGGCGCGGCTGACGGCGCGGTAGACGCTTCGGCCGGCACGCAGCGTGCGCGGTGTGGCGATGCGCTCGCGGGCCAGGAGCATCGTTGCGAGCAGTGCGCGATCGAGGGCGCGCGGCCCGCGCGCGGAGCGCTCGATCGCCGCGAGCTCGCGCGCGAGCTCGGCGTCGGTGGTCACCGCGATGCCCCCCAGGCCCGTGGAGATCGGCTTGCTCCACTGCGTCGAGTAGAACGCTGCGAGCGCCGCCGCGCCGTTGGGCCGGCCCCTGTACGTCCCGCCGAGGCCATGCGTGCAGTCGTCGATCACGACGGCCCCTTGCGGCCGGGCGACGGCCGTGAGGGCATCCACGTCGGCCGACAGGCCGAAGGTGTTCTGCGCGAGCACGATCCTTGTCCGCGGGCTCAACGCCGCGGCCACTGCGGCCGGATCGGCGGTGTACGACGCCTCGTCGATATCGACGTAGACCGGCGTGGCGCCGGTGTAGAGGATCGCGTTGGGCACCGCGACGCACGTGAAGGCGGGCACGATCACCTCGTCGCCGGGTCCGACGCCCAGCGCCCGCAGGATCGCGTAGAACGCCACGCGCCCCTTCCAGAACAGCGTGACGTGGTCGGGCGGCACGCCGATCAGCTCGGCCATCGTCCGACGCAGCTCGGCATGAGCGGTCACCGCGGGCGGCCGAGCAGGATCTCGGCGAGCTCGTCGGCGAGCCGGTGGTAGTCGTGGTGGCGCTCGACGTAGGCGCGCGCGTTGGCGCCCAGGCGCGTCCGCTCGGCCTCCGAAGCCGTCGCCAGCGACGAGATCGCCCCCGCGAGCGCCGCCGGATCCTCGGGCGCCACCGTGACCCCACAGTCGGCCTCCTGCACGGGCTGATTGGCGGCGTCGGCAGCGAAGAGCACCGGCCGCCCGGCCGCCATGTAGTCGTAGAGCTTGTTGGGCGAGACCCCGAAGCGGTACAGGGGGCTGCGGCGGTAGCCGACGTAGCAGGCGTCGAAGAGCTGCAGCGCGGCGGGCACGTCGCCCTTCGGGATCGGACCGACGAAGGCGACGTTGCGCGCGCCGGCCGCCCGCTCCATGAGCTGGGATCGCTCCGGCCCGTGGCCGACGACGACCACCCGCACCTCTTCGGGATCGACCAGCCGCGCCGCGTCGATCAGCGTCTCCAGCACGTTGGCTCGTCCGAGGGTGCCCACGAACCCGACGGTGAAGGCCCCGGGGCCGACGGCGTCGCGGATCGCGGCGGGCGGGCCGCCCGATCGCCGCGCGCCGTCGAGGTCGATGCCGTTGGGCAGGTAGTGGAACTTTGCCGGGTTCATGCCGCGCTCGACCATGTGCGGCCCGGCCCCCGGCAGTACGGAGACCACGCTGTCGGCCGTCCGGTAGCCGTAGTCCTCGAGCCGCTGCATCGCGGCGATCAGCGGATGGCGGCTCGATAGGCCCCCCAGCTCCTGCAGCGTGAGCGGCCAGATGTCGCGAACCTCGAACACGAGCCGTGCCCCTAAGCGACGCGCCCAGCGCGCCGCGATCGGGACCGGGAAGAGCGACGGGGACGACACGAGGATCGCGTCGGGCCGCGGGAGCCGGCTCGTGGGAAGGGCTTCGAGCGCCGCGGCGAAGGCGGCCATGTTGAGGACGCGCCCGACGCTGATCGCGGGCCCGTAGCGCGGCACTGCGACCCAGCAGTACGTCACCCCGTCGATGACCTGGCGCGTGAACGGGCGCGAGACCCGCGGCGGCCGGGTGAACAGGTGCGAGTGGCTTCCGGACACAACGACCACGCGATGACCACGCTCGGCAAGCGCGCGCGCGAGGTGGTAGTGGCGGTACTCCATGCCGTGCCACGGCGAGCCGGCGTACTGGTTGATCATCCAGATCGTCGGGAGCGCGCCCTCTGCGCTCATGCCGGACGGAGCGCCACCACGGCGTACGTCCGATCCATTCCCGTGATCCGGGGGTCGCTGAGCTCCGTCAGCTCGATGAGCTGCGTCGTCCAGCGCGGATCACCCTCGAACACCTCGAGCCATTGCGGATTCCAGTAGAGAGCCGTGATGCCACGGCCGCGAAACTGCCGGGCCAGATTGTCCTTGAAGCGCGTCGTGGCGCCACGGTCGAACGGGTTGTACATGTAGAGCAGCGTCGCGTCGTCCGGCACCCCTGTGGTCGCGTCGTCATGGATGATCATGACGTTGCCGAACCCTGACAGGCGCCTCGCGGTGGCGGACGCGACGGCGGGGTCGATCTCCAACCCGACCATGCGGTTGCGCAGGCCCTGGTCCAGCCACCAGTTGATGACACGCCCCTTGCCACAGCCGACATCCACGAGCACGTCCTGCGGCCCGATGCGGCCACGGAAGACGTGCGGCAACACCGAGTACGGGCTGTTGACCACGTTGTATGCCCCGGCTCTGCGGTAACGCGAGCGGATGTCGCCCCGGAGAGCACCTCCGTAGCGGAGGTCGGTGATGAGGCTTCGCGCGATCCAACCCGCCCTTCTCAGACGTGCCGGCATGTGTCCCGGAGCGAGCATCGGCAACCAAGGATAGGTTCCCCGGGCGTGGCGAAACCCGAACCCGCGATCCACGGCGGCGGATCGGACCGGCCCGGGGCCGAGGCCGAGCGCTTCACGGCGCCGTCGGTCGCGTCGGGCGGGCTGGAGGCGCTGCTCGGCCGGGGCGGTGTGCTGCTCTCGCAGATGCTCATGATCATCCTCACGGGCCGCTTCATGGGCCCGTCGGGCCGCGGCTTGTACGCGCTCGCGGGGCTGAGCATCGGGCTGTGCCAGGTGCCGTTCGGTTCGGTCTGGGTCGCCAACGCGGTGGAGCTCGCGCGGCACCGCGCCACTGCGCGCGAGCTCTCAGGGGTGTCTGTCGTGGTGGCGCTGGTGGCCGGCGTCCTCACGGCCGCGGTCGCGTGCGCGATCTCGCCGCTGTTTGGGGATCGCTGGTGGGTGGTCGCCCTGCCGTCGCTCGTCACGCCTTTCGTTTTGCTGCGCGCCTACCAGGAGGGCCTGTTCCAGGCCCTCGGCCACGTGCGCGCTGTCAACTTCCTGCGCGTCGGCCGCTCGTTCCTGGCCGTGCTCTTCATCACCCCGCCGATCCTGGCCGACGCGTCGACGCGGACCACGATCGTCGTCTGGGAGCTCTCGTTCGTCGTACTGGCGGTGACGGCCTTCTTCCGCCTGCGGGCCTTCGTGGGCGCGCCGGTCTTCCCACGCGATCACGGCGTCTACCACCGGGTGACGAGGTACGGGCTGACGATCTCGGGATTCAGGATCGTGGAGGTCCTCAACGAGCGCAACGGCCTGCTCTTCCTCGCGGCCTTTGCGACCGACGCGACGGTCGGCGTCTTCTCGATCGCCGTCGCCGCGACGGAGGTCCTCCTGCTGTCGACCGACGCCCTGCAGCTGAGCACATTCAGGCGCATCGGCAGCGACTCGCGGGAGGCCTCGGCGGCGCTCTCGGTCCGCACCACGCGCCATTGCATCCTGCTCGCGGCGGCGGGCGCGATCGTCGTGATCCCGATCGCGTACGTCACGATCCCATGGGTGCTCGGCTCGGGGTACGACCAGGTGCCCCTGCTCCTGCTCCTGCTGCTCCCCAACGTGCTGTGCCAGGCCGCCATGCGGCCGCTGTACTCGTTCTTCCAGGTCCAGGCCGAGAAGCCGGCCTCGATGTTCCGGGTCGTGGCGGCGGCACTGGCGGCCAACGTGGTCATGAACCTCGCGCTGGTGCCGCAGTGGGGCGCACGCGGGGCGGCAGTCGCGGCCTCGCTTGCCGGGATCGTCGCGGCCGGCGTCGCCTACCGCGCCTTCAGGGCCGAGACGCACGTGCGCCTGGCCGAGCTCTGGCCGCGGCGCAGCGACGTCATGGACTACGTGTGGCTGGCGCGCTCGCTGCTGCGGCGCGGGACGGCGGGCGCCTGATGGCGGCGCCGAGTGCCGCGCCCCTCGCCCTGGTGATGGGCGACGTCGACATGGTTCGGGCGCTGGGTATCGCGGGGATCCAGAGCGCCTTCTTCGGCTTCGCCGACGATTCGGCCCGGTTCTCGCGCCACGTCCGTGCCTCCTTGCCGTGGATCGACCAGTGGGAGCGCCAGCCGGAGCTGGTGCGGGCGCTGCTCGAGCTCGCGCGCTCCCAGCCACGGGCGCCGGTCCTCTTCCCGCAGACAGACGCCACGCTGCTGCTCGCCTCGCGCCACCGCGAGCAGCTCGCCGAGGGCCTGAGGCTGATGCTGGCCAACCCGGATCTGATCGAGCAGCTCGTCGACAAGGGCCGGTTCGAGGCCCTGGCGGCTCGCCGCGAGCTGCCCGTACCGCGCGCCCAGCGCCTGGAACCCGCGCCAGACGATCCGCCGCCACCGCTCGACGTGCCGTTCCCCGTCGTCATCAAGCCGCTCACGCGGACTCCGGCGTGGAGCGGCTTCGCCGGCTCGAGCAAGGCGCTGCACGTGCTGGGGCGCGAGGACTTCGTCGCCGTCTGGCCGAGGCTGGCCCGCTTGCGCACCGGGCTCCTGGCCCAGCGGCTCGTCCCCGGCCCGAGTCGCGCATCGAGAGCTACCACGTCTATGTCGACGCGTCGGGGGCGATCGCCGGCGAGTTCACCGGCCGCAAGATCCGGACGTTCCCGCGTGACTACGGGCAGAGCACCGCGGTCGAGGTCGTCCCGCTGCGTGACGTCGCGGCGCTGGGTCGCGACGTGGTCGCCCGGCTCGGCCTGACTGGCGTCGCCAAGCTGGATTTCAAGCGCGACGACCGCGGCCGGCTGCACCTCTTGGAGATCAACCCGCGGTTCAACCTGTGGCATCACCCTGGCGCGGTGGCCGGGGTCAATCTGCCCGCCCTGGTCTACGCCGACCTCACCGGGCGCGAGCGTCCGTCGGCCGCGCAATCGCCTCGCTCCGTCAGGTGGTGCGATCCGCTCCAGGACCTGCGAGCGGCCCACGCCGATGGCCTTGCCCCGCTTGCATGGCTGCGATGGGCTCTCGGTTGCGAGGCGGTCTGCGGCCTGGCGTGGGAGGACCCGCTTCCGTTCCTGCGTGGCAGGCTGTGGCCGGCGGTGTGGCGCCGCGCGACGGGCCCGGCCGTCAGGGTCGCGCGGCGAGCCGGTGCCAGCCCGACCGGGCCGTGAGGGCCAGACGGAGGGCCTGGCTCATCCGGGTGACGCTGAGGTACGGCGTCTGACGGCTGCCGAAAGCGCGGAAGAACCGCTCCACGGGCTGGAGCATCGAGCCGTGGAAGTCGAAGACGTCGGTCACGGCGCGCGCGCGCATGATCGCCTCCCACACCAGCAGGCTGCTGGCACCACTGTTGCGCAGGTGCGGTTCTGCGCCCGCCAGTAGGTAGTAGGCGGCGCGCCTGTCCCACACCGCCCAGGCCACGGCGTGGACCCGGCCGGCGTCGTCGCGTGCGAAGAGCGTGGCGCCCGCCCCGCGGCGCGCGCAGGCCGCCTCCAGGCGCTCGAGCTCGGCCAGCGAGTGCGGCGTCGGGATTCGCTGGCGGGTGTAGGTCTTCGACAGCACGTCGTAGAAGCGATCGAGGCCGAGGTCGTCCACGACCTCCACGCGCGTGCGCGCCTTGCGGATCTCCCGGCGCACGTTGCCGCGCAGACCGTCCCAGAGAGCATCCGTCGACTCCAGGCCCTCCAGCCGGTAGGTGTAGCGAACCTCGAGGTGATAGCCGGCCCAGTGGAAGGGCAGGGCGTTGAGGACGGCGGGCGAGAACTGCTGCGAGAACGCGGATGCCCGCGGAAGCCCGGCCTCGAGCTCGCCGAGCAGCTCGTGCTCGCGGGCGAGCGCCCGCGCCGGCCGTGCGCTCGACGGCTCCACCCACGGCCCGAGGGTTTGGGTCAGGCTCGACTGGGTGAGCATCCCCAGCCGCGGGCGGCCACGCACCACGTAGGGGAGCCGGGCGACGACCCGGCCGTTGCGCTCGCACGTTGCCTCTCCCCAACGGCCCGGCGCGACGGCATCCAGCCACCAGGGCTGCTGGAAGATCGCGTTGGCGAATTCGGTCTCGTCTGGAGCGGGATGCGGGTGGATCGACGTTAGAACGGCCACGGGCGCCATGTACACCTTGACGCTCGGGCAATCGCTATGTGCCGGTCAGCGTCCTTTGCGCGCCGCCGCCGCTCGGCGCATCGCGACCTCGTCGGCGAGCCCCCGCGCCTCCAGGGCCGGCAGCAGTTCGTGCTCGGTGTGAGGCTGCAGCGGGTCCAATCCGTACTTCTCGGGGTAGCGCTCGACGTCGGCGGCGGCCCGCTCGTACTCGCCCACCGTGCCGATGTCCCACCAGTCGGCCTCGCTCTGGAAGGCGGCAACGCGCTCACCCGCCTCCAAGAGGCGCAGCACGAGGTCGGGAAACTGGCAGACGCCGTCGGGCAGGCAGGCGAGGGCGCGCTGATCGTAGACATAGACGCCCATGCTGACCTGGTAATTCAGGGACGGCTTCTCGATGTAGTTGCGCACGAGCCCGTCGGCGGCTTCGATGACGCCCAGGTCGATGTTCACGCGCTTGCGGCGCATCGCGACGGTGAGCGCCGCGTCCTGCTGCTCGTGGTACTCGACCAGCTCTCGGTAGTCGAGCGTGGTCAGCACGTCCCCGTTGACGACGATGAACGTCCCTTCGAGATCGGGCACGGTCGCAAGCGCCCCCGCCGTCCCGAGCGGCGCCGTCTCCCAGTGGAACGTCAGGCGCACCTCGGGCGGGATGTCCGCGTTGGCGAGGTAGATCAGGATGAGCTCGCCGAGGTGGTTGACGCACAGGTCGATTCGGTCCACACCGGACTGCAGGAGCGAGCGGATGATGTGCTCGAGCACCGGCCGGTCGCCGATCGGCACCAGCGGCTTCGGGATCACAGTCGTGTAGGGCCGCAACCGCGTCCCCAGCCCGCCGGCGAGGATGACGGCTCTCATCGCCCGTCATCCGGCGTCGTCGGGCGCTCCGTCGGGCACCCGTTCCCCCCCGAACTCCTCATCCCCACCTCCCCTTACTGCTGGACCTGTACAAAACCTGAAACACGTCAATACCCAACCGCGCCATGACCGGACCCGGTGCAATGCAATTATGGGACCTTCGCCAGCGAAACGTGACACTAAGGCGGAATCCGTTTGCAGTCCTGGCCGGTCGGCTGAGCGGCGCGATCGCGCCGGCCGGCGTCACTCCCGGCTCTTGATCACGGCGATCGTCGCCCCGGAGGTGATCGGCTCGCCCTCCTTGACGGCGAGCTCCTCGATCACCCCGGATTTGTGGGCCGCGATCTCGTTCTCCATCTTCATCGCCTCGATGATGCAGACGAGCTGGCCCTCCGCCACCTCCTGGCCTGGCTCGACGACGATCTTCCACATGTTGCCCTGCAGCGGCGAGACGAGCTCGTCGGCGCCGCCGCTGCTCCGCGCCACGGCGCGCTCGGCCCGACGGGGCTTCGGACCCGCGGCTGGCGCGACGCTGCCGTTCGCGCCGCCGAACGGCGGGCCGATGACCCTGACGTCGAACTTGCGACCGGAGACCTCGACCGTGTAGGAGTGCTCGACCGGCTCCGGCGTTCCTTCGGGGGCCTCCGCCTCCGCCTTGGGAAAGGCCAGTGCCTTGAGCCACTCACGGTCCTCGATCAGGTCGCGACACGTCCCGCCGCGGGCCCACTGCTCGGTCGCCAGCAGCGCCGTGTGGAACGGGATGAGCGTCTTCAGGCCGCCGATCTCGTATTCGCCCAGCGCGCGCAGCATCCGCCGCGTGGCATGCTCGCGGTCGCGGTCCCAGACGATGAGCTTGGCCACCATCGGGTCATACATCGGCGTGACCTCGCTCCCGGGGCCGACCCCGGAGTCCACGCGCACGCCAGGGCCGGCCGGCTCGCGATAGCTCGTGATCTGGCCGGGGGCGGGCGTGAATCTCTTCGAGGCGTCCTCGGCGTTGATGCGGCACTCGATGGCGTGGCCGGTCAGCACAACGTCGTCCTGGCTGATCGAGAGCGGCTCGCCGGCCGCGGCCAGGATGCCCTCCCTGACGATGTCGATGCCAGTGACCATCTCGGTCACGCAGTGCTCGACCTGCACGCGGGTGTTCATCTCGAGGAAGAAATACGCGCCGTCCGCGAGCAGGCCCTCGATCGTGCCCGCGCCGACGTAGCCGACCGCACGGGCGGCCTCGACGCCGATCTCGCCGATGCGCGCGCGCAGCGCCTCGTCGACGGCGGGCGCGGGCGACTCCTCGATGAGCTTCTGGTGGCGACGCTGCACCGAGCAATCGCGCTCGCCGAGGTGCACGACGTTGCCGTGACGATCCGCGAGGACCTGGACCTCCACGTGCCGGGGGTCGGGCAGGTAGCGCTCCAGGTAGACGGTCGGATCCGAGAAGAACTTCTCGCCCTCGCGCGAGGCGCCGTCGAAGGCTGCCTCGAGCTCGGATTCATCCTGGGCTACGCGGAAGCCCTTGCCGCCCCCGCCCCCCGCTGCCTTGACGGCCACCGGGTAGCCGATCTCGTCGGCGATGAGGCCGCGCGCCTCGCCGACGCCGCACACCGGCTCGGTCGTCCCAGGCACGATCGGGACGCCTGCTTCGCGCATGAGCTCGCGCGCGCGGGTCTTTGACCCCATCGCCTCGATCGCGCTCGCGGGCGGCCCGATGAACGTGATGCCGGCGTCCTGGCATGCCTGCGCGAAGCGCGCGTTCTCGGCCAGGAAGCCGTAGCCGGGATGCACAGCCGCCGCGCCCGACTCGCGGCACACCTCGAGGATCTTCTCGATGTTCAGGTAGCTCTCGGCCGCCGTCGGCCCGCCGAGCAGATAGGCCTCGTCGGCACGTGCGACGTGCAACGCGTCACGGTCGAGCTCGGAGTACACGGCCACCGACGCGATGCCCATCTCCTCGAGCGTGCGGATGACCCGGATCGCGATCTCGCCGCGGTTTGCGACCAGGACCTTTTCGAACATGGGAGCAGAAACATAGTCATCCGCACGCCACGGGCGCCCGCGGGCACGCCTCTGCCGATCACGTGAGCCGCACGACGACGCCGTAACGGAAGACCTTGGTGAAGCCGTTGCTGGCGATCACGACCACCTTCAGCGTGAGCGTGACACGCTTGAGGCCCTGGCGCTGGAAGCGCCGGCGGTCCTTCGTGTTGAGGAAGACCTTGACGGCGTGTGTTCCTGCCTTACGCGTGACGCGCGCGGCGCCGACCACCCGCTTGCCCTTCAGCAGCTGTGCCTTGATCACCGACCGGCGCGAGATGCGGACGCTCGCAGAGGCGAAGCGGCGGCCGGTCGTGACGCGCAGCAGCGCGGTCCCCACGGGCAACGACGCGGCCGTGGGCAGCGTCGGCGACACGCCCGATGACGAGCCCTGCCCGCTCGGATTCGAGCCGGCGCCCGCCACCTTCTGGTTGGTGAACGCGCAGAACTGGTCCTCGCCCGTCCGGTGGTCGACCGTCACCTGGCCGTTGGCCAGGTCGATCACGAACTCCCCCGGCCGCGGTACTTGCGGCGCGCCGGTCCTCGGGTCGACGCGCTGGCAGTTGATCGCCGCGACCTTCCAGCCCGCGGGAGGCAGCCCCTTCCAGGTGTAGATGCCCTGAAGCGGACCGAAGCTCTTGCGCTCGCCCTCCGTGAGAACGAACGGGTTCGGGCTGACCCCAGGCGACGGCTGCCCCGCCGTCAAGAGCATGTAGCTCATCAGCGTCGGGTCACCCGCCGGGTCGTTGTAGCTCTGGATCTCCAGCGTCGCCCATGCCTGCGATGCAGACGCGCCCGTGAAGCCCAGGACGAGGAACGCCACGAGCAGCATCTTCGCGCTAGCGGTGCGTCCACGAGTCAAAACCGAGATGCGATGGACCATGTTGGTCTCAACAAACGATCCAGCCGATCGATGCGCGGTATGGCGCCGGCGGACCGCGAGCAGCGAGGTGACTGACATGTTGTGGTGCCCCCTGATCGGTGTCGCACTCGTAGCCTCAATGCCGACCGAGTGCGCCAGAGCGCTACGTATACCGGATCGGCGGGGTCCAGGTGAAGGCAAGAGGTTCGCCAAACGGCCTGCGGCGCGTAGCCGCTCAGCGCCGCAGCGTCGCCGTGCGCTCGGCCCCACGGCGATTGCCCGCCGCATCCACCGCGACCGCGTGGGCGACGACGCGCAGGCGCGCGGTCGTGCGCAGGGCGCGCGCCGCGCGCGCCGAGAGGCGCACGGTGACCGTCTTGCGGCCCGCGGCGCCGAGCCGGGTGATCGCGTGCCCGACGGTGCGCGAGGACAGGTGCAGGCGACGCGCGCTGCGCGCGTCGATGCGGACGTCGATGCCTGCGCGCACGGCCTCCGACACGCCGAGCGCGAGGCGCAGGCCGCGGGCGCGGACGGTGCGCAGGGTGCCGCGGTCGATGCGCAACGAGACGCCGGGCGCGGTGCGATCGGCGGCGGACGCCGCCGTCGTCGGCGCGGCGACGGCGGGGGCCGTGGCAGCGGGCGCCGGCGGCGGCTCGGGCGCAGCCGGAGGCACGGAGAGCGCGGCGGCGACGTCGAGGCGCCCGCCGGTGGCCACGCGGCCTGTGAGCCCGGCCACCGGGTGGACGCTGCTGAGCAGCGCAGAGCGCAGGCCCGAAGCGCTCAGCCCGCCGTCGTGCGCGAGCAGCAGCGCGGCCGCGCCGCTGACGTGGGGGGTCGCCATCGACGTGCCGTCGAGCAGCGCGTAGCGACCGCCGGGCCAGGTGCTGGCGATGTCGACGCCGGGCGCGGCGAGGTCGACGTTGACCGGGCCGTAGTTCGAGAAGGAGGCGAGCGAGTCGTCGCGATCGGTGGCGGCGACGCAGACGACGTTGGCGAGGTCGTAGTCGCACGGGTAGTCGGGCCTCGTGTCGTTGTCGGTGCCATCGTTGCCGGCGGCCACGACGAAGAGCGTGTTGGGCACCGCGGCGATGGCGTCGCGCTCGGAGCGGGAGAAGCTCGGGCCGCCGAGCGAGGCGTTGACCACCCGCGCGCCGTTGCGCGCCGCGTAGGTGTAGGCCGTGATGGCGTCCGAGACGTAGCCGCTGCCGTCGTTGCCGAGCACGCGCAGGGGCATGAGGCCGGCTGACCAGTTGAGCCCGGCCACCCCGACGGCGTCGTTGCCGCGCGCGGCGATCGTGCCCGACACGTGCGTGCCGTGCCCGTTGGCGTCCTGGGGCTGTGCGTCGCGATCGACGAAGTCCCAGCCGTGGACGTCGTCGATGCGCCCGTTGCCATCGTCGTCGAGGCCGTTCGTCTCGCGCCCGCCGCCCGACTCGCCCGGGTTCGTCCACAGGTTGGGCGCGAGGTCGGGATGGGTCGCGTCGGTCCCGGTGTCGACCACGGCGACCGTCACCTGCGGCGAGCCGGTCGTCACGTCCCACGCCTCGGGCGCGCGGATGGTGGTCATGTCCCACTCGTAGGAGAGCAGCGGGTCGTTCGGCACCGCCGTCTGGCGTACCACGTGATCGGGCTCGGCGTAGACGACGCCGTCCATGCGCTCGAGATCGGCGACCGCGTCGCTCACGCTGACCCCGGGCTCGGGGTCGACGAGCTCGAGCCCGCGGACGGGGAGCGTGGCGTCGCGCTCGACGTCCGCCGCGGCGCGCATGTCGGCGCGCTCCTGCGACGACACATCGGCGGCGAAGCGAACGATCACGCGGGTGACCGACGCCGAGCCTGGAGCCGTCGGCCCACCGGGCTCGGCGGCACCCGCGGCCGCGGGCAGCCCCATCAGCAGCACGGCGAACGACGCGACGATCCATGTCGGCAGGCGGGGCATCCTGCCCGAATAATGGCCCCAAACGCTGCAGGCGAAGCTCATTGGCGGCGGACGGCGCCAATACTGCGCCGAACGGAGATCGATCACTCGTAGACGATGAAGTCCGGGCGCGGCTGCAGGTCGAGCACCGAGCCCGGCGTCATCAGGTTCGTGTCCTCTTCGTAGAAGAGCTTGTACCCGCGCCGGAAGTGGGTTCCGTCGTGGGTGAACTGGCGGTACTTGGAGATCTTGTTCGGGCGGTCGCCGAAGCCGTCGACGTTCATCGTCACGGCCAGGCCCGGCGGCTGCTGCACGTGCTCCTTGCCGGCGATCATGTTCGGTGTGAACTGGTGCACGACGAAGAGCTTCTCGGGAAGGCGGTTCTTGCGCACGATGGCGGAGACGTGGCGGGTGACGGCGTTGATGTCCTCGGCCTGCACGGAGCCGATCTGCGTGCCCGGCACGGCGCCGGGGGTGTGCCACTCAGGGTCGAGCGCGAGGCCGACGTCGGGCTCGCGCAGCCAGCGGTCGAGGTGGCGCGTCTCGGTCAGGAAGTCCGCGTGGCCGGGCTGGATGTCGAGCACGAGCAGCGCCTTGGCGCGCCGCGCAGCGGCCAGGTAGCGGCGGATGACGCTGGGGGGCTGGCGCGTGCGGTAGAGGCCGTCCATGCCGGGGTCGCGGTTGGCCACGTCGGCCAGCAGCTCGAGCGCGAGCATCACCGGGCGCGTCTGACGGGCATACGGCTTGGCCTGCCTGGCCAGCCGGCGGACGGCCTGGTCGGGGGAGCCGATGCCGAGCGCGCCGAGCTCGTGGCTCTGCGGCGCGCCGTAGAAGGCGACGACGCGGAAGCGGGGGAAGATTACGCGGCCCCCGAGGGGGAGCTCGGCGGGCTTGGGCGCCTGGCTCTCGGCGCTCGTCTTGGAGGACGGCTGCGTGGGGTCGCCGCGGCTGCCGTCGCCGGCGCCGACGGCCGCGCCGACCAGCGCCGCCGCGGCCGCGACGATGCCCAGCGCGGCCAGGCGGCGTCGGCGAATGACATCGGATGATGGGCGCGAATCGTCCATTTGCGCGTGCAACCTCTGCCCCCGACCGCACCAACACAACCACAGATGGCCTACCCCGCGCCGTCCGATGGCAGTGCCGCGGGGCGGTCAGGGCCCCCAGCGTTCGCCGCGCCCGACGCGTTCGAAGCCGATCCAGAGCGCGTTCATCGCCGTGGCGACGACCTGTGCGCGGGGCACGTGGGGATGCTCGTTCCACCACAGGGCCAGGCCCTGCAGGACGGCGCGGAAGACCTCCCACGCCATCTCCATCGCCTCGGGATCGGCCGATCCCGCGATGTCCTCCGCGCCCGGCTCGCGGGCGAGAAAGGGCAGGGCCAGGGCACGGCTGCGGGCCTGGACGTCGCGGTGGCGCGCGGCCACGGCGGGATCGCCGGTCGTGTCGGCGAACAGCAGCCGCGCCGCGTATGGGTGCTCCTCCAGATAGCTGAAACCACGCGTCGAAGGCCCGCGGCATGCGCTGATCGAGCGGGCGTCGCCGGCCAAGTGCTCGGCGCCAGACCTCGCGCAGGCCGGCGTAGTGGCGCTCGAGCAGGTGGACGTGGAGGTCCTGCTTTGGAGGCGAAGTGGTCGTAGACGACCGGCGCCGAGACGCCCGATCGGCGCGGCGATCTCGTCCATCGAGGCGCCGCGATAACCGCGCTCGGCGAAGACCTCGGCGGCCGCGCGCTCGATCACGTCGCGGCGCTGCTGCTTTTGACAACCTAACGGCCACTAGGTACGGTTCCTAACGCTCGTTAGGTTATCGCCCGCCTCTAGACGATGGTTCGCCGACTCGACACGCTCAGCCTCGCCGCCGCGGCCTTCGTCGCCGCCAATCTGCTGCACACGCTTCGACCACCTGCGCCAGGGGACCGGCGACCTCGCGACCGAGGTGCTCGCGGGCGGCACCGTGATGTCGATCCTCGCCGTCCTGACCCTCGTGCTCGCGCTGCGCCGCCACCCGCGCGCGGCGCTGTGGGCGGCAGTGGTCGGCACGTGGAGCGCGCTCGGCGTCATCGCCAGCCACGTGGCACCCCACTGGAGCGCGCTCAGCGACTCCTACTTCGAGATCCACGCCGACGCGCTGTCGTGGGTGGTCATGCTCGGCGAGGTGGCGGCCGCCGCCTACCTCGGGCTCGTCGGCTTCAGGGAGCTTCGCCGGCCCGCTGACGGTTCTCGGCGTCGACCGCCCGCTGCGCGGCAGTCCGCCGCGTGAGCGGCAGCTCCCAGTCGGTCAGGTAGCGCACGTCCTCGGTGAGGATGGCCAGGGCGCGGGCGCCGTCGATGGGGGCGCCGTGGCCGGGGACCACCCACTCGGCTTCGGTCACGAGCGGGCGCAGGCGCTCCAGGGTCGCGAGGTAGGCGTCGCGCGAGCCGGTGGCCGAGAGCATCGGGATCTCCACGGGCGAGAGGTAGTCGCCGCAGACGAGCACGCGCTGCCACGGCGCCCAGATGGCCATGCCGTCGGCGGTGTGGCCCTCGGTCGGGTGCAGCTCGAGCTCGTGCTCGCCGAGCCCGACATGGCCCGGCACCGGCAGCGCCTGGATCTGCCCCAGGCTGAGGGGCGCGCGCTCGACGTAGTGCTCCTCGTTCCACGCGCGCAGCTCGCGCTGCGCCGCCCCGGGCTCGGCCGTGAGGTACGCCGCCGTCGTCTCGGCCACGCCGAGCGCGGCGCCCCCGAACGCGAGCCGGCCGAGGACGTGGTCCCAGTCGCCGTGGGTCGCGAGCAGGCCGCTGACCGGGAAGCCCGCCTGCTCGAGCACGGCCGGCAGGACCTCGAGCTCGTCGGGGAAGATCGGCGAGTCGATCACGAACCCCTCCTCGCCCGAACGGATCGCGGTGCAGTTCGTCTGCCACTCCCGCGAGGTGGCGACGAGGACGTCGGCGGTCAGGGAGACGACGCGCACGGCGGGTGGGCGGACTCCTCGCCTATGCCGCGCCGAGCAGCTTGGCCGCTTCGAGGAGGTTCTTGACCTCGGCCGTCGGCTTCTTCTGGCCGGCGTCGAGCTCCTCGCGATTGCGGTTGACCCAGATGACGGGGACCTTCTCCTTCAGGCACGGCTCGACGTCGTGGTAGTAGCTGGCCGCGACGTGGACCCAGCCCTTCTTGGTGCCGATCCGCCGCGCGCACTCCTTGAAGTGCGCCGGGTCGGGCTTGTAGGAGCGCACCTGCTGGGCGGTGACGACGAGGTCGAAGTCGTGCGGCAGGTGGCGCCGCGTCTGGCCCAGGAGCTTGTCGTCGATGTTCGAGATGAGCCCCGTCTGGAACTTCTTCGAGAACTTCGTCAGCTGCGGGTTGGTCTCCTTGAACGGCGCCCAGCGCGCGACGGAGTCCGGCAGGAAGCCGGCGCGCGAGGGCTCGAGCGGCCAGCCGATGTCCTTGGCGATCCGCACCGCCACGCGGCGCAGGACCTCGGCGTAGAGCTCGTAGGAGCCGCCCTCGATCTCGCGCTCGTACTCGTGGAAGCGGGAGATGACCTCCTGCGGATCCTCGATCGTGAAGCCATCGCGCGTGGCCTCCTTCTGGAAGGCGTCGAAGACGCCCTTTTCCCAGTCGATCAGGGTGCCGTAGACGTCGAAAGTGACGAAGTTGACCTTGGAAGGGAGCGCCATTCGGCGCGCATTGTGCCATTTGACCGCCGGTCGACGCCGCGCGGCCACCGGCTTATAGAGTCCGCCGCCCCATGGACCTGCTCGAGTACCAGGGCAAGCAACTCTTCGCCCGCCACGACATCCCGGTGCCCGACGGCCGCCACGCGCGCACCGTCGAGGAGGCCGTCGCCGCCGCGAAGGAGATCGGCTTCCCGTGCGTGGTCAAGGCGCAGGTGAAGATCGGCGGCCGCGGGAAGGCGGGCGGCATCAAGGTCGCCCAGGACGAGGACGAGGCGCGCGCGGCCGCCGACGCGATCCTCGGGATGGACATCCGCGGCTTCACCGTCCACGAGGTGTGGGTCGAGGGCGCCTCGGAGATCGCGGCCGAGTACTACGCGTCGATCATCTTCGACCGCAGCGCCAAGCAGCCGCTGATCATGCTCTCGACGAGCGGTGGCATGGACATCGAGGCCGTGGCCGAGGAGGACCCGGAGGCGATCGCCACGCTGCACATCGACCCGCTGCTCGGCTTCCAGGACTTCCACGGGCGCCGGCTGGCCTACGAGGCCGGGGTCGACGCCGATCTCGTGCGCCCCATCGGCGCCTTCCTGCACCGCCTGTACGGGACCTTCGTCGCCGAGGAGGCGATGCTCGTCGAGGTCAACCCGCTGATCGTCACGCCCGAGCGCGACGTGCGCGCGCTCGACGCGAAGGTCACGCTCGACGACAACGCGCTGATGCGCCACCCCGACAACGCCGAGCTGCGCGACCCGTCGGCCGAGGACCCCCAGGAGCAGATGGCCAAGGAGCGCGGGCTGACCTATGTCTCCCTCGACGGCGACATCGGCATCCTCGGCAACGGGGCGGGGCTCGTCATGTCGACGCTCGACGTCGTGGCCCAGTACGGGGGCAAGCCGGCGAACTTCCTCGACGCGGGCGGCGGATCGAAGGCCGAGGCGATCACGAGCGCGGTCGAGGTCATCCTCGCCAATCCGAGCGTCAAGGCCGTGCTCTTCAACATCTTCGGCGGCATCACCCGCTGCGACGAGGTGGCCAACGGGCTCGTCGAGGCCTTCGACCAGATCGAGCCGACCGTGCCCTTCGTGGTCAGGCTGGACGGGACCAACGACGAGGAGGGGCGGCGCATCCTGGCCGAGGCGGAGCTCCCCAACGTGCACACGGCGGCGACGATGAACGAGGCCGCCGAGAAGGTGGTGGAGCTGGCCCGATGAGCGTCCTGGTCGACAACGAGACGCGCCTTTGCGTGTCGGGCATCACCGGCCGCGAGGGCACGTTCCACGCGATGAACAACCGGCGCTACGGCACGCAGCTGGTCTCGGGCGTGACCCCGGGCAAGGGCGGCCAGGACGTCGAGGGCGTCCCGGTCTTCGACACCTTTCACGCCGCGGTCGACTCCACCGGGGCCAACACCGCGATGGTCTTCGTCCCGCCGCGCTTCGCCGCGGACTCGATCCTCGAGGCGGCCGAGGCGGGGATCCGGACGATCATCGCGATCACCGAGGGCATCCCCGCCCACGACGAGCTGCGGGTCTACAACCATCTCCTGCAGGCTCACCCCGGCACCCGCCTGATCGGCCCCAACTGCCCAGGGGTGCTCTCGCCGGGCAAGGCGAATGTCGGCATCATCCCGGCCGCCTTCTTCAAGGAGGGCAACGTCGGCGTCGTCTCGCGCTCGGGGACGCTGACCTACCAGATCGGCAACGAGATCGCCCAGCGCGGCTTCGGCAACTCGTCGATCGTCGGGATCGGGGGCGACCCGGTCCCAGGCTCGTCGTTCATCGACATCCTCGAGCTCTTCGAGGCCGACGACGAGACCGAGCTCATCGTCATGGCCGGCGAGATCGGCGGCTCCGCCGAGGAGGAGGCGGCCGAGTTCATCGCCGAGCGTGTGAGCAAGCCCGTCGTCGCGTACATCGCGGGCTTCACGGCGCCCCCGGGCAAGACGATGGGCCATGCAGGCGCGATCGTCAGCGGTTCGCAGGGCACCGCGGCGGCCAAGGCCGAGGCGCTCGAGGCGCGCGGCGTGCGCGTCGGGCGCACGCCGACCCAGGTCGCCGAGCTCGCGGTCGAGATCCTGCAGGGCTAGGGGCTGCGAGGCGGGGACGGAGCCGCCCGCCCGGCGCGCTACGCTCGCGCCCAGCATGGCCGCCGCGCCTGACGACGACGCACGCAGGACGCTCGCCGAGCTCGAGGCCAAGCTGCGCGAGCTCGAACGCGAGCTCCTGCGCGGCTACGAGCCCGAGGGCATCGAGGCCGACCCCTTCGCCGCGCCCGAGGAGCCGGCGGTCGAGCCCGCGCCCGAAGCTGCCGCCCCGCCTGCCGCGCTCGAGGCCGTGGAGCCCGCGCTCGAGCCGGAGCCCGCCGCGCCGCCCGCCGAGCCCGAGCCCGCTTTCCCGCCGGCGGCCGCTCAGCCCGAGCCCGCTTTCCCGCCGGCGGCCGCTCAGCCCGGCCCGCCGCACCGCCCGCCGAGCCCGAGCCCGTCGCCTTCGACGCCGCCGAGTGGGCCACGCCCGACACGCGCGAGCCCGCCCAGCCGGAGCCTGCGAGCGAGGCCGAGCCCACGTACGACGGCGGCCTGGGCCGCGAGCCGCTGCCCGACTTCGAGTCGGTCGAAGCCGACGAAGCCGACCCCGCCCCGCCCTATCCGGCCGCGCCGCTGCCGCACGAGGCGCCCGCTCTCGAGCCGGAGCCCGAACCCGAGTCGGAGCCGGAGCCGGTCGCGCGGCTCGACCACGACGCGCTGGACGCCGCGCACGGCATGCTCGCGGCCCTGCGCGACACGATCGAGGACATGGGCCTGACCGCTGCGCGCGTGTCGGCAGAGGCGAAGGCCGTGGCCGACGATCACGGACGCACGCTCGGCCGCATGGCCCGCGCCGCGCAAGCCGCCGCCCGCGCCGAGGAGGCGGCCCACGAGGCCGGCCGTCTGGCGGCCACCGTGGTCGTCGAGGCCGGCCCCTTCGCCGACGCCGGCGCGGTCACCGCGCTGCGCGATGCCCTCGCCTCGCAGCCCGGGGCGCGCGATGCCTACGTCCGCGGCGTCGAGGGCGGGCGAGCGGTCATCGAGGTCCACCTCGACCCGCCGAGCACGTGACCGACGACGCCCTAGCCCTCGCCTTCCGCTCCGGGCTCCCGTACGTCGGCCTGCGCGACCACGAGCCCGACCCGGACGTCGACCGCGTCGTCCCGCCCGAGGCAGCGGCCGCCGCCGGCGTCGTCGCACTGGCAGCGAGCGCCGATCACGTCCGCTTCGCCGTCGCCCACCCGTCGGTCAACCTCAGCTCGCTGGCGCCCTACCTCGGCAACCGCCGCGTGGAGCTGGCGATCGCTCCGCGCGCGGAGCTCGAGGCGATCGTCGGCGCCGCACCGAAGCCGGCGGCCGAGCCGCCCCCAGTCGGCCAGGAGACGCTGCTCCCAGTCGAAGGCCCGGCAGAGCCGCTCGCCGACGCAGCGCCGCTCGATACCGAGGAGCCGCCCGCCGCCGCGGGGCCAGTCACCGAGGAAGAGCCGCCGGCAGTCACAGAGCCGCCCGCCACCGCAGAGCCGCCCGCCACCGCAGAGCCGCCCGCCGCCGCGGAGCCGCCCGCAGCCGCAGAGCCAGTCACCGAGGAAGAGCCACCCGCAGCCACAGAGCCGCCCGCCGCCGCGGAGCCGATACATGAGGCCGAGCCGCTCGACCCCGGCGAGCCGCCCGCTGCCGCGGAGCCCGTCGTCGAAGAGGAGCCGCCCCCCGCCGAGGCGCCCGGCGAGCCACCGCACCGGCCGACCGCGGCCGAGCTGCTCGCCGCGGTTGCCACGCCCGGCGCGGAGGAGTTGCTCGGCGCGACGCCCTCGGCGCAGCCCGACGAGGAGGCCGCCACCCGGGCGGCAGAGCCGGAGCCGGCCGGCTCGGAGCAGCCGGCGGCGGTCGAGGCTCCGCCCGTCGAGCGCTATAAGGCGCAGCCGGAGCCACCGGATCCCGGCGAGGATCCGTCGTGGCTCGCGCCGCCGAGCCGGCTCAAGCGGGTCCTGAGAGTGCTGCTGGTGCTCATGCTGCTGATCGTCATCGCCGGTGGCGCGCTGCTGGCATACCTGCTCACGCGCTGAACGGCAGGCGCCAGCGCGCTCGCTACCCTTGCGGGCATGGCCGTCGACACGATCTCGTTCGCCCGCGGAGCGCCGTCCCTCGACATCGTCGACGTCGAGGGACTCAAGGACGCGGCCGCTCGCGCGTTCGCCAACGACCCGGGCGGCGCGACGGCGTACGGCACGGCCATCGGCTACGCGCCGCTGCGCGCCTGGATCGCCGAGCAGCACGGCGTCGAGCCGGCCAACGTGGTGGTCACCAACGGCTCGATGCAGGCTGACGCGTTCCTCTTCGACGAGCTCGTCGAGCCCAGCGACACGGTCGTCGTCGAGCGCCCGACCTACGACCGCACGCTGCTCGCCCTGCGCCAGCGCCTGGCCGACATCCGCATGGTCGAGCTCGAGCCCGACGGCATCGACGTCGACGGCGTGGCGGCGCTGATCGAGCAGAGCGGCGCGCCGAAGCTCGCGCACATCATCCCCAACTTCCAGAACCCCGCCGGGTACACGCTGAGCGGTGAGAAGCGCGAGGCGCTCGTCGGCCTCGCTCGCGAGCACGGCTTCACGATCTTCGAGGACGACCCGTACGTCTCGATCCGCTTCGCCGGCGATCCGCTGCCGACGATGCTGAGCCTCGATCGCGACGACACCGTCATCTACGCAAGCTCGTTCTCGAAGACGGTGTGCCCGGGCATTCGGGTCGGGTACCTCGTCGGGCCGGCCGAGCTCATCGCCCGCGTCGTCAAGCGCGCGACGAGCACGTACATCAGCCCCAACATGGTCGCCCAGGCGATCGTCCACGAGTTCTGCCAGAGCGGCGCTCTGCAGCGCTCGATCGAGACCGTGCGCACCAACCTCAAGGCGCGCGTCGACGCGCTGGTCGGCGCCCTCGAGCGCGACCTGCCCGACGCGCGCTTCGTGGCCCCCGAGGGCGGCTACTTCATGTGGGTCGAGCTGCCCGAGGGCACCGACGTCGACAAGCTCTTCGCCGCCGCGGGCGAGCGGGGCGTGACCTTCGTCAAGGGCTCGGACTTCCTGCTCGAGGGCGGAGGGAACACGCTGCGCCTGGCCTACTCGGGCGTCACCCCCGAGCAGATCGACGAGGGCGTCGGCCGCCTGGCCGAGGCCTACAACAGCCTGAGCGGCGCTCCCGCCGCGGCGTAGGCCGCGTAGCCGAGCTTGACGGCCTGGGCGAGGGCGTCGAGGAGGTCGGCGATGACCTCGTCGGGGCGCTGCTCGATCTGGCGCTTGCCGTAGCGGCGTGCCACCCAGCGGTGGCGGCGCAGCCACAGGTCGCGGTCGTCGTCTGAGTCGGCCTGGTGGGGGCGCTCGTGCTGGCGCCCGTCGAGCTCGACGACGACGCGCCGCTCGGGCCACAGGCAGTCGACCGTCCACGGCCCGAGCTCCTGGTTGCGCTGCGGCAGCTCGATCCCGTGGCGGATCAGAAGCTCGCGGAAGCGGCGCTCCAGGCGGCTGTTCATCTCGCCGTGGCCGGGCGCGTGTTCCTTCAGGGCGGCCCTGAGCTTGGCGCTGCCCGGATGGCCGCGGCGCAGCGTGCGCTCGACGTCGGCGGGGCGCAGGTCGTGGCGGAACTCGGCCTCCGCGAGCGCGCGCAGCAGCGCGCGGCGCTCGTAGCGAGCGGCGAGGTCCAGCAGGGTGCGGGCGACGGTGGTGGTGGGGAAGCGGCCGTTGCGGGTGCTGTCGCCGGGGCGCAGGTTCTCGCTGACGTGCAGCTTCAGACCCTTGACCGTGCGACGCCGCGGCACGGCAAGCGCGATCACCGAGGGAGGGGCGGGGATGAGGCGCCAGCGCCACGCCGCCGACCCGTGACTGAGAAGAGCGCCATCGCCGGCGGCCAGCAGGGCGGCGACGAGGTGCCCTTCCTCGGTGAGCAGTTCGGGCGCCACCGACGCATAGATCCCGCGATGGATGAGATGCATCCTCTTGGCGCGGAGGGCGCGGCCGACGGCGGAGTCGCTCACGCCGGCGGCGAGCAACTGGCTGCGGGCCACGACTCCGGCCTGTTCCCGCGCGATTGCGCGAACCACCTCGGTTTGTGTGCGGTTTCCGGACGCAAACGTAAGTGGTTGAGGCATGTGGCCATGGTCAGCGCCCCCGCCGCCCCGACTCAACCCCGGTTCGCCACAACTCAGCCCAACAAGCGACGCGGCTCGCCGCGCGGCAGCAGCACCACGCGCCCGGAGAGCGAGTCGTCGCGCACCAGCTCGACGACCGCGTCGGCCAGCTCGCCCGGGTCGACGAGCGGCGCCTCGGCGGCCCGGGCCTCCGGCGTCATCGCGCCCAGCTCGCCCATCGCTCGGTCCGTGGCGATCCAGTCCGGGACGACGCAGTTGACGCGCACGCCGGTCTCCTCGCGCGCGTAGGCGACGCTCGTCGTGAAGCGCATGAGGCCGGCCTTCGCCGCGCCGTACTCGGGCGACTCGTAGGGATCAGAGCCCAGGCCGCCGGTCGAGGACACGTTGACCACGGCGCCCCCGCCCCGCCGGCGCATCGGCTCGAGCACGAGCTGCGTCGCGAGCATCGGGGCGCGCAGGTTCAGGTCGAGCGTCGAGCTCCACTGCAGCGGCGAGGCGTGCGGGTAGTTCGCGGTAGGCCCCCAGCCGCCGGCGTTGTTGACCAGGATGTCGACCCCGCCGTGGCGCTCCTCGGCGAAGGCGACCATGTGCTCCACGTCGCCGTCGACGCGCACGTCGGTACGGACGAAGCTCCCCGAGCCGCCGCGTTCCGAGAGCGCAGCCACCGCGGCCTCACCCGCGACATCCGAGACGTCGGCGACCACCACCGCCGCGCCCTCGTCGACCAGCCGCAGCACGATCGACCAGCCGGCGCCCGAAGCGCCGCCGGTCACGATCGCGACCCGGCCGCGGAGCTCCACCGCAGTGCTAGCGCCCGTAGCGGTCGCGCGCGAGCACGAGCTGCTCGGGCAGGGCGACCCGCGGCGGCGGCGACGGATCGGCGACCACCGACACCGTCTCGGCGACCGTGCGCAGGACGCGCACCTCCTGCCCGCCGGCCTCCAGCACGACCTCGTCGCCATCGTCCTCGCACACCGTGGCCGACAACCCCGGCTCGAGGCCCTGGTCCTTCAAGTAGTGCAGGAGGTCCTCGGCCTCGTTCTCCAGGCGCAGGACGGTGATCGCGGCGCCCGGCTCGACGTCGGCCAGCGGGACGCCCTCGATGCGCGTGCCGGCGACGATCGGGTGCCCGTGCGGGCACGTCTTCGCGTCGCCGATGGCGGCCAGCATGCGCTCCTCCAACACCGGCGACATCGCGTGCTCCAGCCGCTCGGCCTCCTCGTGGACCTCGTCCCACGGGATCCCGAGGACGTCGGTGAGGAAGCGCTCGATGAGGCGGTGGCGGCGCACGACGCCCTCCGCGTGCTCGGCGCCCGTGCCGGTGAAGGAGATCGTCTTGTCGCCCGCGCGCGTGATGTAGCCGTCGCGCTCGAGGCGACCGATCATCTCGTGGACCGTCGGCGGCGAGAGCTGCATCGCCCGCGCGACGTTGGCGCCCGTCATCGGCAGACCGGCCTCCTGCAGCCAGAAGAGCGTCTGGAGGTACTCCTCCTCTGCGACGGTGGCGTGATCGGTCATGCGAACCATCGTAATAGGCTCCGCGACCATGCAGGTGGCGCCGGGCACGCGGGCGTTCGTCACCGGTGCCTCGCGCGGCATCGGGCGTGCGCTGGCCGGCGCCCTGGCCGCTCGCGGCGCCACACTCGGCCTCGCCGCGCGGTCGACCGACGAGCTCACCGCACTCGCCGACGAGCTCCCCGGCGAGCATCACGTGCTCGAGTGCGACGTGGCCGACGCCCCCTCCACGCAGGCCGCCATCGACGGCTTCGTTCAGCGCGCCGGCGGCCTGGAGCTGCTCGTCGCCAACGCCGGCATCACCCACTACGGCCCCTTCCGCGACCAGCCGCTCGACAAGGCGCTGCAGATGAGCCAGGTCAATTGGCACGGCACGCTGCACACCGTCCACTTCGGGCTTGCGCACCTGCTCGACGCCGACCGCGGGCACATCGTCGTCGTCTCCAGCGGCGCGGGCCTGCGCTCGTTCCCGGAGGCCGCGGTCTACGGCGCGACGAAGGCCGCCCAGCGGATGTTCGCCGAGGCCCTGCGCCACGAGCTCGCCGACACCGGCGTCTCGCTGACGACCGTCTACCCGGGCGAGATCGCCACCTCCCTGCACGACCACGAGAAGGACCGCATGCCGGCGTGGTACCGCGGCGGCCCGCGGGCGGCGCCGCCCGAGGGGCTGGCCGACAAGATCGTCGCGGCCATCGAGGACGACGAGCGCGCGGTGTACCACCCGCCCCTCGTGCGCGCGCTGGGCATCGCCCACGGGCTGAGCCCGAAGGCCGGCGACGCCCTCCTGCGCCGCCTGCGCGGCGACAGCGCCGCGCCCCGACGCGACTGAACATCACCCCGGCGTCCGCTGGCGGGGCGGGTCGGTGCGCAGCCTCCGCGCCAGCTCGGCCAGCCCCTCGCGGGCGAGCCCGAGGAACTCGCGCGAGGCGGGCGACAACGGCGCGTTAGCGCGCGAGATGAAGGCGAACGTCGTGTAGAAGGGCTCGTCGAACGGCACCCAGCCCAGGCGCTTGGAGACGCGACGGCCCATGGCGAGCAGGATCCCGCGCGAGACGATCGTGTCCCCCAGCCCGCGCGCGGCCAGCTCCAGCGCCGCCTCGATGTCCTCGACGTCGATCTGCGGCTGGATGGAGACGCCCACGCGCTGGGCGAGCTCGGCCAGCTGGCGGCGCATCGGGTCCTCCGCGCCGTAGCTGGCGTCGGCCAGGATGAGCGACCGGCTCGCCAGCTCCTCGATCCTGGCCGGCGTGCGCACGTGCGCCGGATCGGTCGAGGCGTAGAGGATCTCCTCGCGCATGATCGGCTGGACGTCGAGGCCGCGGTCGTCGATCGGCAGGGAGACCATCCCCGCCTCCAGGTCGCCGGCGCGCACGGCCTCGACGACCTCCGAGGAGTTCAGGCCCACGACGCGCACGCGCACGCTCGGGTGGCGGCGGCGGAACTCGGCCACGAAGTCGACGCCGGGGTAGTAGCGGGCGGTCCCCCAGGTCCCGAAGGTGGCCGTGCCGCCGCGCAGCTCGCGCACGGCGACGACGGAGTCGCGCGCCGCCTCGGCCGCGTCCAACGCCTGCTCCGCATGCGGGCGCAGCGTGTTGCCGGCCTCGGTCGGCTTCAGCCCGCGGCCGACGCGCTGGAAGAGCCGGACGCCGAGCTCGGCCTCGAGCCGGCGCACCTGCTCGGAGAGCGACGGCTGAGCGAGATGGAGCTCCTCGGCGGCCGCCGAGAACGAGCCGTGCCGGAAGGCTGCGAGGAAATATTGGAGCTGTTGTAACGTCAAGGCGTAACCTTGAGGAACAGGAGGTAACCAAGGCTACAGTAATGGGAACATATGTCCGATGATGTACTCATGCTCTCTCTCATCATGCTCATGACCGCCTTCGGCGCCCTCGGCCTGCTCTCCCTGAAGTTCGGGGTCGACAGCCGCCGCGACGAGCGCAACCTCTAGCCCCGTCCACGACCGCCCGGGTCCTCCGGGCGGCTAAGGTGCGGCGCGGTGTCGCTTCCACTGAACCCGCCGCTCGCACCCCAGCTCGCGCGCTCGCGAGCCAGCCTGCCCGAAGGCGACGGCTGGGCCTACGAGCCCAAGTACGACGGCTTTCGCGCAGTGGTCTTCGTCGACGGCGACGAGACCTATCTGCAGTCGCGCAACGGCAAGGCGCTGAGCCGCTACTTCCCCGAGCTGGTCTTCCCGCCCGGGCGCTACGTGCTCGACGGCGAGATCGTCGCCGCCTCGTTCGACACGCTCGGCCAGCGCATCCACCCGGCCGCGTCGCGCATCGCGCGCCTGGCCGAGGAGACGCCGGCGACCTACTACGCCTTCGACATCCTGGCCCTCGACGACGACGTCCTGCTCGAGCGCTCCTACGACGAGCGCCGCGCCGTGCTCGAGGCGCACGTCCAGGCGCCCGTCGCGCTGACCGACGTCGTGCGCACCGCGGCGGATGCCGAGCACTGGCTCCACGAGGCCGAGGGCGTCATCGCCAAGGACGCCGCAGCGCCCTACCTGCCCGGCGAGCGCACGGGCATGATCAAGGTCAAGCGCGTGCGCACCGTCGACGCCGTCGTCATGGGCTGGCGGCCAGGCAAGGCCGAGCGCACGGTGGGCGCGCTCATCCTCGGCCTCTACGACGGCGAGCACCTGCGCGAGGTCGGGCACTCCAGCGGCTTCACCGCCAAGGAGAAGCGCGAGCTCGTGGACTTCCTCGCGCCCTATGAGACGGGCGAGCGCGGCAGTGGCGAGGCCAGCCGCTGGACGCAGGGGCGCGACCTCGAATGGGTCGCCCTGCGGCCCGAGCTCGTGGTCGAGATCACCTTCGATCACGTCTCCGACGGGCGCATCCGCCACGGTTCGAAGGTCCAGCGCTGGCGCGACGACAAGGCCCCCGAGGCCTGCACCGTGGACCAGCTCGACCAGTAGCCGACGCCCCCGGCCTAGCCCTCGCCGCGCGCGCGGCTCGGTTGCACGCGCTTGGGCTCGCCGGCCTGCTTAGCGAAGTGCGGCGGCCACGGCGCGTCGCCGAGGCCCTCCTCCTCGTCGCGGCGCGCGAGGTCGAGCAAGGCGTCGAGCGAGTGGTGGACGTCGTCGATGCTCGCGCTGACGTCGCCGACCTCGCGCAGGCGCGCGGGGACGGTGTCCAGCCGCAGGTCCTCGGGCTCGACGTCGGCGACCTCGTCCCAGCGCAGCGGGCACGACACCTTCGCGTCGGGCACCGCGCGCACGGAGTACTGCGAGGCGACGGTGCGGTCGCGCGCGTTCTGGTTGTAGTCGAGGAAGACGCCAATGCGCTCCTCCTTCCACCAGGCCGTCGTGGCGCGTCCGGGCATGCGGCGCTCGACCTCGCGGGCCAGCGCCAGCGCGGCGCGGCGCACCTCGGTGAAGCTCCAGCGCGGCTCGATGCGCACGTTGACGTGGATGCCGCGCGAGCCGCTCGTCTTGGGGAAGCCGAGCATCCCGTGCTCGCGCAGGACCTCGCCGGCGCACAGCGCCACCTCGCGGACCTCGCTCCACTCGACGCCGGGCTGCGGATCGAGGTCGATGCGCAGCTCGTCGGGACGGTCGAGGTCGCTGCGGCGCACCGGCCAGGGGTTCCAATCGATGTTGCCGAGGTTGGCGCCCCAGACCAGGTGGGCGGCGTCGTTGGGGACGAGCTCGGTGGCGCTGCGGCCGGAGGGGAAGTGCACCGTCGCGGTCTGCAGCCACTCGGGGCGCTTCTCGGGCACGCGCTTCTGGAAGAAGACCTCGCCGGTGATCCCGTCCCTCCAACGCTTGAGCACCGTAGGACGGTCGTAGAGCCCGCGGACCGTCCCCTCGGCGGTCTCGAGGTAGTAGCGGACGAGGTCCAGCTTCGTCCTGGGTGGGTGGGACCCGTATTTCGGGAAGTAGACCTTGCTGGGGCTCGAGATACGCAGCTCGTAGCCACAGACCTCGATCGTCGTGTACTCCTTCGCGGCAGCCATGGCTGACCAAAGCATGACCGACCGCCCGGTGCTCGTCGCGCCCGACTCGTTCAAGGGGACCTTCCGCGCCACCGAGGTCGCGGCCGCCATCGGGCGCGGGCTCGAGTCGGCCGGGCTGGCGCCGCCCGACCTGTGCCCGGTGGCCGACGGCGGCGAAGGCACCATGGAGGTGCTGCTCACCGCACTGGGCGGGGAGTCCGCGGCCGTTCGCGTCCACGACCCGCTCGGGCGCGAGGTCGACGCGGCCTACGCACTGCTCGAGCACGGCGGCACGGCCGTGATCGAGATGGCCCAGGCCAGCGGCCTGGCCCTGGTGGAGCCCGAGGAGCGCGACGCGGTCGCCGCGTCCACGCGAGGGACCGGCGAGCTCATCGCGGCCGCGGTGGCCGCCGGCGCGCAGGTCGTCCTCGTCGCCTGCGGCGGCAGCGCCACCACCGACGGCGCTGCCGGCGCCATCGAGGCGATCGAGGAGGCCGGCGGCCTGGGCAGCGCGAAGATCGTCTGCCTGAGCGACGTGCGCACGCCGTTCGAGCGCGCCGCCGAGGTCTTCGGCCCCCAGAAGGGCGCCGACCCGGCGACCGTCAAGCAGCTGACCAAGCGTCTCAACGACTTCGCCCAGACGCTCCCGCGCGATCCGCGCGGCAAGCCGATGACCGGCTCGGCCGGCGGGCTCACCGGCGGCCTGTGGGCGCAGTACGACGCGGCGCTCGAGCCCGGCGCGGCGTTCGTCCTCGACGCGCTCGACTTCGATGCCCGCATGCGCGCCGCGCGGGCCGTCATCGCCGGCGAGGGCAAGATCGACGAGCAGACGCTGCAGGGCAAGATCGCGGGCGAGATCGCCACGCGGGCGCGGCAGGCCGGGGTTCCGTGCTTCGCGATCGTCGGCACCCGCGAGCTCGACGCCTTCGGCGCCCGGATGCTCGACCTGCAGCGCATCCTCGAGGCGGGCGATCTCGACGCGATCGCGGCGGCGGCTGCCTCGTTGGCCGACGTCCTCTGATCTCTACGATTAACCGCGATGGCGCGCTGGACCCTCGGGGTCATCCGCCACCGGAAGGCAATCATCGCGGCGTGGATCGCCCTCTTCGTCGTCGGCGGCGTGGCCGCGGCAGGGCTCGGCGACCTGCTCTCCAACCGCTTCAGCGTGCCGGGCTCGGACGCGGAGCGCGGCCTGACGCTGCTCAAGGACCACATGCACGAGCGCTCCGACGGGGCGTTCACGCTGGTGGTGCAGGGACAGGGCGGTACGCCCGATCGTCTAGCGGTCGCGGCGGCAGCGCGCCGCGCCGCGGATGCGATCAAGGGCGGCAGCCCAGGTGCCATCCAGCAGGCGAGCCCGACCGTTGCCTACGTGCAGATCGCGACGCCGCTCGAGAACCAGGACGCCGCAAAGCAGACGCCGAAGCTGCGCAAGGCGATCGGCACCATGCCGGGGGCCAGGCCGTACCTGACCGGTTATCCCGCGCTCAACCACGACACGCAGCCGATCTACAACAAGGACCTCAGCAAGGGCGAGTCGATCGCCGTGCCCGTCGCGATCCTCGTCATGGCGTTCATGTTCGGCACGGTCGGCGGAATCGTCGTGCCGCTCATCTTCGCCCTCGTGAGCATCCCCACGACGCTCGGCCTCGTGTGGATCTTCGCCCACACGATGGACATGGCGATCTACGTGACCAACATCGTCACGCTGATCGGCCTCGCGATCGCGATCGACTACTCGATGCTCGTCGTGTTCCGCTATCGCGAGGAGCTCGCGCTCAACGACGACCCGCACGCCGCGCTGGTCAAGACGATGACCACCGCGGGGCGCGCGACGCTGTTCTCGGGCCTGACCGTGGCCGTCGGCCTCGGCCTGCTCATCTTCATGCCCGTGCCGTTCATGCGCTCGATGGGGGTGGGCGGGGTGCTCGTCCCGCTCGTTTCGATCGCGGCCTCGGCCACCTTCCTGCCGGCGGTCTTGGCGGTGATGGGACGGGGCGTGAACCGTTGGCGCGTAATCCCACGCAGGGTGCTCGAGCGCCGGACCGCGCAGGACGTCACCGGCGGGTGGCACCGCTTCGCCGTGGCCATCATGCGCCGTCCGTGGCTGTGGGGCGGCCTCGCCGCCGGGGTGCTTATCACGCTCGCCCTGGCGGCGACCGACCTGCACCTGACCGGCGGCGACAACCGCGGCATCCCCATCACCACGGAGGCCGCGCGCGGGCTGAAGATCATGGAGACCACGCTCGGGCCCGGCTCGCTCGCCCCGCAGCAGGTGGTCATCGACACCCACCGGCCCGGCGGGGTCGTCGACCCGGCGGTGGTCGCCGCGCAGCGGCGCCTCGTGGCCGAGCTCCGTCGCGACCCCGAGATCCAGCCCGACACCATCCTCGCCCCAGCGCTCGTCCCGCGCGCGGTGGCGCTCCAGGCCAACCTCGTCGACAGGGCGGGCCGCATCGCCCAGGTCCGCGCCGCGGGCCACAGCGACGCAGGCGAGCCGCCGGCAGTCGCCCTCGTCCACCGCATCCGTGAGCGCTACATCCCGGCCGCCGGCTTCCCGCCGTCCACCGACGTCCTGCTCAGTGGCGCGCCGGCCTTCGGGGTCGACTTCATCGACAAGAGCTACAGCGCCTTCCCATGGCTCGTGCTCGCCGTGCTCGTCTTCTCCTACCTGCTGCTGCTGCGCGCCTTCCGGTCGATCTTCCTGCCGCTCAAGGCGGTGATCATGAACCTGCTGTCGGTGAGCGCGACCTACGGGCTGCTGACGCTCGCCTTCCAACACGGTTGGGCCGGTCCCCTCGGCCTGCAGAGCTCGCCGCAGATCGAGGCGTGGATACCGATCTTCCTCTTCGCGGTGCTCTTCGGGCTGTCGATGGACTACGAGGTCTTCCTGCTCTCGCGCATGCGCGAGGAGTGGGACCTGCGCCACGACAACGAGCACGCCGTCGCCTTCGGCCTCGAGCACACGGGCCGGATCATCACCGCGGCGGCGATCATCATGATCGCGGCGTTCTCGGGCTTCACCTTCGGTAGCTTCGTCGGGCTGCAGGAGTTCGGCCTCGGGCTCTCGGCCGCGATCCTGCTGGACGCGACGCTCGTGCGCGCGGTGCTCGTGCCGGCGGTGATGAAGATCATGGGCGACTGGAACTGGTACCTGCCGGCCCGCGTGCGGCGCGTGCTCCGCGTCCCGGCCGCACCCGCGCGGGCGACCGAGTAGTCAGAGCGCGAGCACCGCGGCCACGTGCCCCAGCCGCAGATCCGCGGGCAAGCGGGCCGGCCGCCAGCTCGACGACGAAGGCCGAGCCGGGGCGCACGCGGACGTTCTGCCAGCGCGAGAGGCTGCCCGGCCGCCGGCCGAGGCGCTTCAGCGGGAGGCCGACGAGCTCCGCGTACCGGCGCGCGGCCTCGGGGCGACCGCCCTCCGGGACGTCGACCAGCCCGAAGGGCTGGTGGTAGTAGACGCTATAGGTCGGGTCCTCGCGCAGGATGAGGTCGCGGATCGCGCGGGCCTCGGGCTCGGACCAGGGCCGGGTCCCCGCGCCGGCCCAGTGCTCGGGCGAGTTGCGGTTGAGGTCGACGCCGTGGGCGTTCGTACGCTGATGGTGGGCGAAGCCGTCGGGGTTCATGTCGCGGACGAGCAGCAGCTGCGTGTCCGGCGCGGGGCTCGCTCGCGTGAGGTCGGCGACGATGCCGCGCCCGGCGGGCTCGTTGCCATGGATGCACCCGACGACCAGGACCTTGCGCGGCGCCGTGGGGTCGCCGATGCGCGCGACCGCGATCGGCCTGCCCTCGAGGGAGTGGCCGATGACCTCAGCGCTCATCGACCTTGCGCGAGCGTCGTCACAACGGCCTCGTAGACGCCGGCGCCGTGGGTCGCCTCGGCGGCGCGGGCGTTCGGATGGCGCCCGAGCTGGGAGCGCAGATCGGAGTGATGCTCGAAGGCGTTGGCGACGAGCCACAGCGCCCCGACCACGCCGGCGACCGTGAGGTCCTCGCCCGAGTCGCCCACCGCCACGCACTCCTCGGCCATCAGGCCGCGGGCGCGCATGTGTGCCGCGACCCCCGCGGGCTTGGAGATGCCGGCCGGCAGCAGGTGGTAGAGGCGCACGTCCGGCAGGTCGGCGAGCGCGGCCGAGCGGTGGTGGGCCTCGCCGTTGTCGATCAGGCGCAGGTCGTCGTGGCCGTGCTCGTGCAGGAGAGCCCTCGCCTCCTCGACGTCGATGTGGCCGCGCAGGATGTGCGAGACCTCGCGACCCTCGGAGTACGGCGTGTGCGGCTCGAGCCGTCCCCGGTAGCGCTCGAGCAGCAGATCGGGTGCGCGGGTCGCGGCGATCCGCTCGTGGGCGTCGGGCTCGGCCAGCCAGTGCACCTCGTCGCCGACGGCGAAGCCGCCGCCCGCCTCGAAGATGTAGTCGTCGAGGCCGAGGATGCGCGCGTCGTCGTGCAGGACCGTCCGCGGGCGCCCCGACATCGCGCACACGAGCACGCCGGCCCGATGGCACGCCTCGAGCGCCCGTATGCCCAGGAGCGTGAAGGCGCCCTCGCCGTCGCGCGTCACCGCCCCGCCGGCGCCCAGCAGCGTCCCGTCGAGGTCGACGTACAGGCAGCGCACGCCGGCATTGTGCCGGGCGTCAGTGGATGACGAAGGTTCGCCTGCCCAGCAGCTTGCCGTAGCGGTGCTGGCTGCGGTGCCCGTACCCGGCCCACAGCAGCCAGCGGTAGGTGCCGGCCACCAGCCGATGGCGCTTGCCGCGATAGCGCCAGCGGCTGTGCAGCTGGTACTGGGGCCTGGTCGGCCACGCGCTGAGGATCTTCCGTCCGTTGCGGAAGAGCTGGACGTTGTAGTAGCTGGCGCGGGCGATCTTGCGCCAGCGCAGCAGCGGCGGCCGGCTGAGGCTCGAGCCCGCCCCGGGCGATAGGAGGTGCTTGGTCGACGCGTCGGCGGTCGGGGTGACGGTGGTCGAGCCGCTCGCGGTGTTGCCCGCCAGGTCGGCGGCCTGGACCAGGTACGTGTATCGGGTGCCGTTCTGCAGCCCGGTGTCGGTGAACCCGTCGCCGGTGCCGTCGTAGACGACGTCGCTCTGCGCCGCCCGCGCCCCGGCCGGCGTGCGCATGACCAGCACCCTGGCCGCCCCTGACGCCTGCCAGGCCAGCCGGGCACCGGCATCGGCCGGCATCGCGGTGACCGCAGTGAGGGCGGGCGGGGTGGCGTCGTAGCTGAAGACGAACGGGACCGGCGCGCTGACGTTGCCCGCCTTGTCCTTGCACGTCCCGGTGAGCGAGATGCCGGTGCCGTCGGGGCCCGAGTACGGCGTGGAGGTGCACGAGGCGATCCCAGACGTGGCATCGGTGCCCGTCCACCTGGCCGTGAGCGAGTGGTTGTAGAAGCCGCCGGCGTCGGCCTGGCTCGGTCCGCGTTCGCGGCTCACCGACGGAGGCGTGCGCATCGCGACTGATGGTGACGCTCGCGATGAGCTCGTGCCATCGCTGTCGCCGCCACGCAGCTCACGTTCGTCCCCGCCGTGTCACTGGCGACCAGCGTCGAGGGAGCGCAGCCGGAGACCACGAGGTAGCCCGGCGGTGTGATGCTCCAGTTGACGATGACGTTCCTGACGTACCACCCGCTGTCGCCCGTCTGGCCGGTGACCGTCGGCGTGATCACCGGGGGCAATGCGGTGGCCGCCGGCGCCGAGACGGCGAGCCCCACGACCGCCAGCAGCAGCGCCCGCCTCACCGCACCACCCGCCTGCGCTCGACGCGCGCGGTGAAGGCCAGGAGCGTCGCGCTCGCCAGCGCGAGGATGAGCAGCGACAGCGCGCCGGCGGCGAGCTTGCGCGCACGGCCGGCGTCGGCGGTGGTCGGTGGTGCGCTGAGCTGCGCGAGCGTGAGGTGCGGGAGCGGCGGCAGCGTGACGTGCGCCGCCCGCTCCCTGCGCTGGACCGGCTTGCGGTGGTGCGCGGTCGCCCGCCGGGTCGCCGGGCGCCGCGGCGCCGTGCGCGCGCGGGGCTTCGCGGTCGTCGTCGCGGCGGGCGCGGAGGGCGTCACCGTCGTCGTCACCGCCGCGGCGGGCCGCGGCGCGGCGCGGACGACGACGCGGGGCTTGGTCTTCACGGGCGCCGGGTCAGGGCGCGCCGTGCTGGACCCGCTCGGCGCCGGATCGGGGCTCGCGGGCTGCTGTGCGCCGGCCGGTACCGCCACAGCGAGCGATGCCGCCGCTACGACCGCCACCCAACGCAAATGTGCACTCGCCCCCATGTCGACCAACCGGACTTGGCCGAATCGACCGTACTCCCGGCTGCGCGGCCCTGCAACCGCCCACCCACCCTTTTGGGTGGGTGAGCGGCGGCGGTGGCCCGCCGGCCGGTCCACCCAGAACCGGCCGACGAGGCCATGCCGCGCCGTCAGTCCACCTTCATCGCGTGGACCGGCTCGCGCGTGATGCGCTCGCAGAGCGGGACCCCACCGGAGCCCTGCGCCGCGACCTGGCACGTCGAGTTGCGGTTGCCCGCCGCCGACAGCGCCAGCGAGGCGTTGACCTGCAGGACCGAGCCACCCCCGCCCGGGCTGTACTGCCGCACGGGCGCATTGGCGTTGCTCGGGTCGTACTGCTGAGAGGTGGCGTCCGAATGCGCGCCCTGGCCGTTCCAGGCCTTCTGGCCCATCGCCTGGACGTTCACGCCACCCCACCCGGCGGCCTGGTCGGCCGACTGGGTGGTCTGGTTGTCGTTGCCGGCCGCGGACTTCGCCGCCGACGCGTTGACCTGCTTGACGTCACCGTCGTCGCCCTTGCTCTTGATGCGCACGGGCGAGTTGGTGTTGCAGGCGCCCTTCTGCGTCGAGTCCGCCGACGAGTCGGCCGACTGCTTGCTCGACGCCCACTGACCGGCGGCCTGCACGGTGGCGCCATCGCCGCCGCACGAGCCGCAGCCCCCCTCGCGGGAGAGCGGGCCCAGGACCGGAAGGCCCGAGCCGGCGTCCTGCGAGACGCTCTGCGTGGTGTCGTTGGAGTTGCCGGCCGCCGAGAAGGCGCCCGACAGGTTGGCCTGCGTGACGTCACCGTCGCCGCCGGCGCTCTTGATGCGCACCGGCGAGTTGTCGTTGCTGGCACCGTCCTGCTCGGAGGTGGCGTGCGAGTCGGCCTGCTGGCCGTTGACGGCCTTCTGGCCGAGGGCCTGGACCGTCACGCCGCCACCGGAGCCGCCGGCCGACTGGTCGGCCGACTGATCGGTGCTGTTCTGGTTGCCCGCCGCGGAGGCGGCCAGCGACCCGTTGAGCTGGGTGACACTGCCACCGCCGCCCGGCGAGCCGATGCGGACGGGGGCGTTGCTGTTGCTCGCACCCGTCTGGGTCGAGTCGGCCGTGGAATGCGCCGACTGGTCGTTGGACGCGTACTGGTCGGCCTGCTGGACGACGGGCCCGCCGTCGCCATGACCGCCGCAGCCGCCCTTGTCCTTGCAGATCCCCACCATGTCGACGGGCGAGCCCGCGTCCTGGGTGGCGTTCTGCGTGGTCTCGTTCTTGTTGCCGGCCACCGAGATAGCGCCCGACAGGTTGGCCTGCTTGACGTCACCGTCGTCGCCGTAGCTCTTGATGCGAACCGGCGCGTTGGTGTTCTGCGCGCAGCACTGCGTCGACTCGGCCGACGAGTCTGCGCTCTGGTTGTTGTACGCCTTCTGCTTGGCGTCCTGCACGACGGGGCTGCCGCCACCGCCGCACGTGCCGCAGCCGTCATAGGACGGCTTGCCGCACTTGTCGCTGCAGCCGTCGCTCAGCGGCAGCCGCTTGACGATCGGGCCGCCGGCGTCCTGCGTGGCGGTCTGGTTCGTCTCGTTCTTGTTCTCGGCCGCCGAGAGAGCGCCCGAGGCGTTGATCTGCGTGACCGAGCCGCCGCCGCCCGGCGAGCCGATGCGCACCGGGTAGTTGGCGTTGCTGGCTCCGATCTGGTGCGAGGTCGCGTCCGAAGTCGCGTCCTGCCGGTTGCCGGCCTTCTGGTCGGCGTACTGCACCGCGGAGCCACCGCTCGAGCCACCGGCCGACTGGTCGACCGTCTGATCGGTGGTGTTCTTGTTGCCCGCCGCCGACACGGCCGACGAGCTGTTGATCTGCGTCACCCGTCCGTCATCGCCCGATGAGCCGATGCGCACCGGGATGTTGACGTTGCTCGGGTGGTCCTGCTCCGACGAGGCCGACGAACGCGCCGACTGGTCGCTGGAGGCGGACTGCTCGGCGTCCTGGACGCTCGGAGCACCGTGGTCGCCACACCCGCCGCCGCAGGCGCTGCGCACCGGAGCCGAACCCGACCCGGAGCCCTGCTCCGCGTCCTGGCTCGTCTCGTTCTTGTTGCCCGCCGCCGACTTGGCCGACGAGTCGTTGACCTGCTTGACCGAGCCGTTGTCCCCGTCGCTGTAGATCCGCACCGGGATGTTGACGTTGCTCGGATGATCCTGCGTGGAGCTCGCGGAGGAGTCCGCCGACTGCTTGTTGGCGGCGTCCTGCTTCGCGGTCTGGGCCCCGCCGCCGGACTGCCCGGCCGACTGGGTCGTGCTGTTCTTGTTGCCCGCCGCCGACTTGGCCGACGAGTCGTTGGTCTGCGTCACGGAGCCATCGTCGCCAGGGCTCATGATGCGGACCGAGATGTTCGTGTTCTGCGGATGATCCTGCGTCGAGGTGGCCGTCGAATTGGCCGTCTGGTCGTTCGTCGCTGACTGGCCCGCCACAGCCACGCCCGGAGCTCCGCCCTGCTGGGCGGCCTGCTGGTTCGTGCTGTTGGCATTGCCGGCCACCGATGTCGCCGACGATCCATTCGTCTGCGCCACCACGCCGCCGTCCCCGGGGCTCCCGATTCGAACCGAGACATTCGTGTTCGAGGGCGAGCTCTGGGTCGAGGTGGCAGACGAGCCCGCGGTCTGCTGGCTGCCGGCCGACTGGCCGGCACCCTGGACCAACGGATCGTCCGCCGCCGCCGACCCGGCCGCCACGGCCGGGAGGAGGACGGCACCCGCGATGAACGCGAGGAGACGTCGTCTCATATGGGTAGTTCCTTCGTTCGATGACAGTGCGTTGCCGGGCTTTCCGCGCCCGGCGTGCGCTGGTGTCAGAGCGAAGGAGCTAGCCCGGCCGATCGATCCTTCGGACGATCCTGTCCCGGACGCTGCGGGTCGCCGTTGCGACGCGCCAGCTCAACCCGGCGGGGTCGGCCAGCGACACGGCGGCCAGCAGGGCCACGGTCAGGAGGAGGACGAAGCCTGTGCCCCCGCCGCCCGAGGCCGAGCCCGCGAGGAGCGGGACGACGGGGCCGGGGGCGAAGGGGGACTGCGGTCCGCTGGGGTCGGCGCCGCCCCGCCGACCGCGCTCACGCACAGCGTTGGCGCGCGCGGCCGGCGAAGCGGAGCGCACCCGGGGGGCGAGGTGCGCGTCGCCGCTCGGGGTCGGGGCGGAGAAGAAGAGCTGCGTGGCGTCGACGGCGCCGGCCGCGGCGGCGCGGGCGGGCGGCGGCGGGCCGGCTGCCGCGCCACCGGTCGACGACGACGCGGCGCGCGGGTGAGCGGCCGGCGCGAGGGCGATCGGCATGTCGGCGGCAGGCGACGCGGGGCTGTCCGGCACGGCGATCGGCCTCGCGTCCAGCCCCGGCACGCCGGGGCTCGAACTTGTCCCCGCGGCAGGATCCGCATCGGTGCCGCACGTCCAGTTCCACACCCAGTTCCAGCCGGCGCGCGGAGCGCTGGCCGGCGCCGTCAGGCACGCACCGGTCCAGTTCCACACCCAGGTCCAGGTGTCGGGTGCTCCGGGCGCGCTGGCGCCGCTCGGCGAGGCGTTGGCCGCCGGGGCGCTCGCCCCGTCACCCGTCGCGCTCGCCGCGGGCGTGCGTGCCCCCGCGGCGGTGACGGTCACGCCACCGGGCGCGCTCGCGCCGCTCGGCGACGCGGTCAAGCCCAGGGCCTGCGCGCCGTCCCCGGCGGCGCTGGCCACCAGCGCGGCGGCGTCATCGTCGGACGCCTTCACGCCCGGGACCATCGCCGCATCGCTCGCCGTCGGCGCCGACGCCGCCTGGCGTGTCGGTACCGCGGGCTCCTCGTGTGACGGGCCCTGGTCCGTCGTCGTCGCCGCCGCCGGGGTCGCGGCAGCCTCCTGAGAGGCTGTCGCCGCCGGCGCCGAGGCGCCACCCTCGGTCGACGCCGACGTCCCCGGAGCGGCAGCGGTGCCGCCGCTCGCTGCGGCGGCGCTGCTCGTGTTGGCCTGGGTCACCGCGCCGTCGTCTCCGGGGCTGTCGACCCGAACCGAGACGTTGACGTTTGCGGGACCCGCCTGGGCGCTGCCGGCGGTCGCGCTGACCCCTCCGGCCGCTGTCGCGCCCGCGCTGTTGGCCTGTGTGACGGTGCCGTTCTCGCCCGGGCTGTCGACCCGGACCGAGACGTTCACGTTGGCCGGTTGCGCCTGCTCTGCGACGGCGGCGCCCGTGGCTGCGGCGACGGCTGCGGAGGCATCGTCCGCCCGCGCCGCCGGAGCCATGAGGAAGACGACCGTCGCCACGAGCGCACCAAGCAGAGCGCTGCGTCGCAACAGGTCGTGGGCACCGGCCATCGCTCGCTTCATGCCACCGAGCGGGGCTCGCGTTCCCTGCAACCATCGATGAAACCACGGTGATACTGGACGAAAGTTCACCCAGGCGCTGCGATTTCGCGGGCTACCTTGGAAATCGTGCCTGGGGGGCATCAGGAGGCGCGAGCGCGCCTCATCGAGAAGCACATGGGCCTCGTGCGCTCCGTCGCGCGCCGCTACGCGCGCGGGGGCGAGCCCGTCGACGACCTCGTGCAGGTCGGCGCCATCGGCCTGATCAAGGCGGTCGACCGCTTCGAGCCGGCCCGCGGCAGCGACCTGCGCGCGGTCGCCGTGCCGGCCATCGAGGGCGAGATCCGCCACCACCTGCGCGACCGCACGCAACTCGTGCGCACCCCGCGGCCCGTCGTCGAGCTGGCCGCGCGCGTCCGTCGCGCGCAGGTGGAGATCGGTGCTCGCGAAGGCCGCCTGCCCACGCAGGCAGAGGTCGCCGCGGCGGTCGGCGCGACCGAGGATCAGGTCGCCGAGGCACTGCTGTCACGGGCGCCGACGGTCGAGCTCGAGCCCGAGAGCGCCCCCGCCGCGCCCGACGACTTCACCGACGAGCGGGCGCTGCTGGAGGCCGGCATGAGCGCGCTGTCCCAGCGCGAGCAGCGCATCCTGCAGATGCGCTACTACGAGGACCGCAGCCAGGTAGAGATCGCCCGCGAGCTCGGCCTCTCCCAGGCGCAGGTCTCGCGCCTGATCCGCCGGGCGGTCGACCGGATGCGTGCGGCCGTTGTCGCGGAGTCAGACGAGGCGTACCCTCGCGAGGAGATGGCCACCAGAGAGGTCGAGGAGCCCCAGCCCCAGCAGCAGAGCACGCACTCCGGGCGCCTGCTCGTCCGCATGCCGCAATCGCTGCATGCCGAGCTGGCCCGCGTCGCCGAGCACGAGGGCGTCTCGCTCAACACGCTCATCACCGGCGCACTGGCCAGCTCCGTGGGCTGGCGCGACGGCTCGGTCGAGGGCCTGGCGGTCATCGACGCCGGCGCCGAGGACGACCGGTCGGCGCCCCAGCGCCCGCGCTGGACCTCGATCGCGCTGGCCGCCAACCTCGTCGTCGTCGTGCTCGCCGCGGCCGTGGCCATCGTGCTGCTGATCGTCGCCCTGGGCCACGGCTGGTAGCGGTTACATGCTCCGCGCATGCTAACATGCGCAGAGCATGAAAATGATCCAGGTCCGCAACGTCCCCGATGAGCTCCATCGTGCACTCAAGGCGAGGGCAGCGATGGAAGGGCGGACACTGTCCGACTACATCCTCGCCGAGCTGCCGCGCTTGGCCGACAAGCCCTCGGCCGCGCAGGTGCTGGCCCGGGTGCGCGCACGATCGCCAGTCGGCGGACCCCCGGCCGCGGAGCTGATCCGCGCCGAGCGCGAGCGGCGCTGATGCTCGTCATCGACGCGAGCGCGGCGACGGAGCTGCTGCTCGCCCGCCCGTCGGCTGAGGCGATCGCGGCTCACATCTCCGAGCGCGGGCTCGATCTGCACGCTCCGCACCTCATCGATGTCGAGATCGTGAGCGCCGTGCGCAGCCTGGTGGCGGTGGGCGACGCGGGCGCGGAGCGCGGCGAGGAAGCGATCGAAGACCTCCTCGACCTGCCTCTCGCGCGCTATCCACACGACATCCTGCTCCCCCGCATCTGGGACCTGCGCGACAACTTCTCGGCATACGACGCCGCCTACGTCGCGCTCGCCGAGGGATTGAGCGACGAAGGCGTCCCGCTGCTGACGACGGATGGCCGGCTCGCCCGCGCGGTTCGCGCTCATAGCGCGGTCGAGGTTCTCTCGGCCTGACCGCGGGCGTCGACCCGCCCCCTAGGATGGGACGGTGGCCGTCACCCCCCGCACCGAGCCGTGGAGCGCCCTGCTGGAGGCCGGGCGCTCTGACGATCGTCTCGTGCGCGAGGCCTACGAGGGCGCGCGGGCGCCGGTCTTCGGCGAGCTCCCGGAGGACCTGCACCCGACCGTCGCGCAGGGCCTGGCCAACGCGGGGATCGACGCGCTCTACCTCCACCAGGCACAGGCGCTGCGCGACGCGTGGGAGGCGACGACGATCGTCACCACGGGGACGGCGAGCGGCAAGTCGCTGTGCTTCAACCTGCCCACGCTCGAGGTGCTCTGCACCGACGCCAAGGCGCGCGCCCTCTACCTGTACCCGACCAAGGCCCTCGCGCAGGACCAGGCGCGCGCGCTGAACGCCTTTGGGCTGCCCAAGCAGGTGCGCCCCGCGATCTACGACGGCGACACCCGGCGCGAGGAGCGCCTGGCCATCCGCCGGCGGTCGAACCTCGTGCTCACGAACCCCGACATGCTCCACGTCGGGATCCTGCCCAACCACGCCGCGTGGGCGGACTTCTTCGCCAACCTCGCCGTCGTCGTGGTCGACGAGGCGCACGTCTACCGCGGCGTCTTCGGCGCCCACGTCGCCAACGTCCTGCGCCGCCTGCGCCGCGTCGCCGCCGCCTACGGCACGACGCCCCGCTTCCTGCTCGCCAGCGCGACGATCGCCAACCCGGTCGAGCTGGCCGAGCGCCTCACCGGGCTCGACGACGTGCGGCTCGTCGACGAGGACGGCTCGCCGGGCGCCAGGCGCCAGATCGCCATGTGGAACCCGCCCGTGGTCGACGAGGCCCTGCAGCTGCGCGGCAGCGCGCTGAGCGAGGCGGCCGACATCGTGGCCGAGCTCGTGCGCGAGGGAGCGCGGACCATCTGCTTCATCAAGTCGCGCAAGGCGGTCGAGCTGGTGGCGCGCATCGTGCGCGAGAAGCTCGGCCCCGAGCTCGAGGATCGCGTCGCCCCCTACCGCGCCGGCTACACGCCCCAGCAGCGGCGCGAGCTCGAGGCGCGCCTGACCAACGGCGACCTGCTGGCCGTCATCACCACCGACGCGCTGGAGCTCGGCATCGACATCGGGGCGCTGGACGCGGCGGTGTGCGTGACCTTCCCCGGCACGGTCGCCTCGCTGCGCCAGATGTGGGGGCGCGCCGGACGGCGCGGGCGAGGGCTGGCCGTCTACGTCGCCGGCGAGGACGCGCTGGACCAGTTCTTCTGCCGCCATCCCGACGAGTTCCTCGAGCGCCCGGTCGAGGCGGCGATCGTGTGGCACGAGAACGAGCCGATCCACCTCGCCCATCTGCTCTGCGCCGCGCACGAGGGCCCGCTGACGGTGGCCGACGCCGAGACCCTCGGCCCGCGCTGGCAGGCCTACGCGGACCTCCTCGTCTCGCAGGGCGACCTGGTCGAGCGCCGCGGCCAGTACCTGCTGCGCCACCCCGAGGACTACCCCGCCGCTCGCGTGTCGCTGCGCTCGGCATCGCCGGACAGCGTCGCGGTGGTCGACGTCTCGAGCGGGGAGCTGCTGGGGACGGTCGAGTCCGCGCGCGCGGCCAACACCATCCACGACGGCGCCGTCTACCTGCACCTCGGGCGCTCCTACGAGGTGCGCGAGCTCGACCTCGACGCCCGCCGCGCGCTCGTGAACCCCTTCGACGGCAACTGGTACACGCAGCCCAAGCGCGAGACCGACATGGAGATCGAGCGCCTGCTCGACCGCCGCGAGGCCCTCGGCGTGACGCTGAGCTTCGGCCAGGTGACCGTCACCGAGCAGGTCCACGCCTACCAGCGCAAGCGCCTGCCCGACCACGAGGTCATCGACCTCAACGGCGTCGACCTCCCGCCACACTCGTTCACGACCCAGGCGCTGTGGTACGAGCTGGGCGAGGACCTCCTCGAGGACTTCCCGCACGAGGTGCTGCTGGGCGCGCTGCACGCCGCCGAGCACACCCAGATCGCCGTGCTGCCGCTGCTGGCCATGTGCGACCGCTGGGACATCGGCGGCCTGTCGACCAACTTCCACGCGCAGACCGGGCGCCCGACGATCTTCATCTACGACGGGCACCCCGGCGGCGTCGGGATCACGCTGCAGGGCTTTCGCAGCTTCGACGTGCTCGTCGAGGACGCGCACCGGCTCATCGGCGAGTGCCCGTGCGAGTCGGGCTGCCCGTCGTGCGTGCAGTCGCCCAAGTGCGGCAACCTCAACGAGCCGCTGTCCAAGGCAGGCGCGCTCGAGGTGATGGGACGAATGCTGCAGCGGTGAGGCTTGTGCAGGTTCGCTGAAGGTTGCGCAGCTTCAAAGCTGTGCATTGACGCATCCGGGGCGTCACGCGCGCGCGGGGCGCCGACCTTGCCTGTACATGTCAAGCAGGATGCTCAAGCTCGTCGGCGGGCCGGCCGGGATGGCCATCGCGCTCGCCGTCCTCGCCTCCCCCGCGGGCGCCGCGGCGCGCGCGCACGCTCAGGGCGGCGGCACCTTCGCCGGCTCCCCGAAGGAGGGCGGCGCCCAGTACGGCGCGCCGATCGTCCGCGCCAACCCCGCGCGCCCTGTCGCGCGCTACTTCCGTGTCGGCCCGCGCGTGGTCGTGGCGCCGAACCTGCCCAAGATCGCGTTGCGCGTCGACGAGCCGGGGGCCAGCACCGTCAGCGCCCGCGTCGTGCTGCTGCCGATGACCGAGACCGGCTCGATCGTGCACCTGAGCCTGGGGACGGTGAGCGTCGGCCAGCGCGTGGTCGCGACGTGGCCGTCGGGCACGACCCTCGCCCCGGGTCGCTACCGCGTGCGCCTGCACGTGCGCGGGCTGCGCGGCACCGTGCTCGCCCGCAAGGCCAGCGCGCCCGGCCTGACGACCCTGACCGTGCGCGCGCCCGAGCCGGCGCCCGAGCCGCTGCCCGACGCGGCCGGGCACGTCTTCCCCGTCGCCGGCCCGCACGGGTACGGCGACGGCTTCGGGGCCGCGCGCAACGGCTACTCGCACCAGGGCCAGGACATCACGGCCGCCGAGGGCGTGCCCGTCGTCGCGCCGGTGGCCGGGTCGATCTCCTTCACCGACTACCAGGCGCACGCGGCCGGCTACTACATCGTCGAGAAGGGCTCCGACGGCTACGACTACTTCTTCGCCCACTGCCAGAAGGGGTCGGTCCTCGTCGCTCCCGCGCAGGCCGTGCTCGCCGGCCAGCCGCTGTGCAACGTCGGCATGACGGGCGACGCGACCGGTCCGCATCTGCACTTCGAGGCTTGGGAGGGCGGATGGCGGGTCGATGGGAGCTCGCACCCCATCGACCCGCTGCCGCTGCTCAAGAGCTGGGACGTCAGCGCAACGCCAGCCGCAGCTCGCCGGTGACACCGGTGAGCTCGGCCCGCGCCCACGCGGTCAGGTCGCCGACGCGCGCGCGGACGAGCTCCGGGATCTGGGTGGCCAGGACGCTCGAGCGCAGGCGGGCGGTGAGCGCGCCGGCAGCGCCGGGGGGTGTGGGCGCAGCCGGCGCCGCCGCCGCCGCGCGCAGGTTCGCGCTCGGGTCGTTGGAGAGCACGAGCGCCCGGCCGTAGACGCCTGCGCGCGCGACGAGGTCGCCGTTGCTGGTGAGCGTGTACGCGCCGTCGCGGTGGTCGATCTTCAGGTCGCCCGGCACCAGGTCGCCGGCGAGGCCCGCGAGCGCGTCGAGACGCCCGAGCTTGGTCGCCCAATCGCCCGGATCGGGTGGCTCGAAGCGCGCGGTCAGGTGGTCGAAGCCGAGACCCGGGCTCGTCACCGTGCCGTTGGGGCCGAGTTGGGTCAGGTCGGGCTTGAGCAAGCCGGGGAGCCGGTCGAGCAGGTCGAGCTGCTGCAGCAGGCCGGCCTGGCGGGCGAAGGCGAGCGTGTGAGCGGGGTCGCGCAGCCCGACGACGAGTGGCGCGCTGCCCCTCGCCTGCGCTGGCTGCGGGCCGGTGGCGAGGGGCAGGTCGGCGGGCTTCAGGCCGATCGGGTCAGCGGTGATGCGGAAGGGGACGCGCACCTCCGGCCCCATGACCGTCAGCACGGCGGCGCCATCCCTCAGCGAGCGGCCCCACGCGGTGTTGGCTACCTGCGGCGAGCGCTGGGCGAGCAGCGGCTTGGGGTCGAAAGCGACGCGCGCGCCGGCCGCGGCGGGCAGGCCCGCGAAGCGCTTGTCGAAGGTCGCGCGCGCGTACTTGGCCGAAGGGGCGCGCGCGGCCGCTTCGGCGGCATCGAGGTCCGCCGCGCTCGGTGCCACGAGGACCACCCCGTCGCGCGCGGCGGACGCCGCGCCGTGGGTCGGCCGCGGCGCGGGCGCGTCGGTCGAGAAGGCCAGCCACGCCCGGCCCGCGTCGACCGCCACGGCCGCGCGGCCGCCCACCAGCGCATGCGCCTGGTCGGCGCTCAGCCCGCCGTCGGTGACGCGCGGGGCGAGCTGCTCGACCGCCAGCGCCACGAGCGGCTCGCGGGTGTCCAGGTCGAAGACCACGTCGGCCGTGCCCGTCGGCACGAAGGCGAGCGGCTCGGCCCTGGCCGCCTGCTGCGGCTTGTCATCCCCGCCGCGCAGCAGGACGACGGCCGCCACCAGCGCCGCGAGGAGCGCGAGCGCGGCGAGCAGCAGCGGGGCCCGGCGGCGGAGCATCGCCGGCACGCTAGCGCGCGGTACCCTGATCAACCCATCACGGCGAGATAGCTCAGTTGGTAGAGCACACGACTGAAAATCGTGGTGTCCCCGGTTCGAGTCCGGGTCTCGCCATCGCAGGAATATCCTGCAAATCGGCTACCTTTTGTCGCACGTCTGGGCTACGAAATGAGCGGCTACGCGCCAACCGAAGTGCGCAAAGTCCCAAACGAAGTCCCAAAGGCCCACCGCCCGTAGGAGCGCCGCGCTGCACCCCCACAGATGACGTGGCGCCTCGATCGCTGCACCGCCGTAGATGACGTGATGCCTCGATCGATCCAGGTCTCGTATCGCAGAACCCGCGCAAACGACCGCCTCCTGACCTCACGATGGGCCGAGGTGAGGGCTCCGGATCGCTGACCGCGCAAGAGAAATCACAACCGGGCCCGTACCGGGAGCTCTCGAGCCGAACGGCCCCCGGAGGCACGCCTGCCCGGATCCCCATCCCGCCCTGGCTAAGCCGTCGGCCACGATCCCGGGTCCGCCACTCGGCTGCCCGCACGCTCGCTCTCGCTAGCACGCGCAGGATCAGGCCGAGGAGCCAACTGCTCGGCGCTTTCGCTCTGCCACGAAGCAGGCGCGCGCCTACAGCCCCCCGCGACTCTCGCTGCTCGTCCGATGCGATCGACCAGTGGGCATCGAACGAAACGCCCCCTTCCAGGCCGAAAGGAGTAGCGCGACCGCGACGCCGGTCGCGTCTCCACTTGCATGCAAGCGGCCGCGCGTCGCGGGCGGTGGCAGCCGCGGATCAACCTCGCCTCTGTGTGCTCGGCAACGGCTTGATCCTCACCCACTCTTTCGGGGAGTTCGAGCGCCTGGTGCCGTCCTCCATGCTGGGCTGCAGGGTCTCGGCCTAGAGGGCGCGGCGCATCGCGGAGATGCTCCCTGCGAGAAGGAGAAGGCCAGCGAACACGCCGCTGACGAGCGGGACCCAGTCGGTATGGGATGCGGCGGTGAGGCCGAGACCGATGACGCCGAGCAGTGCGAGCGCTACGCCGGGTTTCATGATGTGCCCGTGCCAGACGCCCGCCCAGTGAAAGGCGATGAAGTGCAGTCCCACGACGAGCACGGTCCATGGCAGGAAGGTTTCTCGGGGCGCGCCGATCAGGCCGATGACGGCAAAGCCTGCGGTCAGCGCCGCCACCTCTGCGGCGACGATCAGTCGCCAGCGGCGCCCGAAGAGGTCGACGCCTGCGTCGCTATTGGTGGGCTGGCGCGTTGAGTTTTTCACTGCGCGCTGCCGGCCGATCATGAGGGCCACGAGGCCGCTCACGCCGACGGCCCGGAAGACGTCGGCCGCGACGTCTCCGAGCGGCGTCCGCGCGTTCGCGATGAGAAAGACGCAACCGAAGACTCCACCGATCACCGCTCCCTGAACCCGCTGGCGGCCAGCTCGGCGAGGCGGTGTCGCGGTGCTGGCCGGCGCGGTTGCGGATCGCCGTCCCGGACTGAGCGTGGGCGCTGGTGAGGGTCGGTCTCGTCGGGGGCGAAGGCCGCGCGCAACAGCCGACCCAGGAGCGCGCGAGCGAGGCGTTCGGTCGGTCATGGCCGTTGCGGCACGCTGCTGCTGACGGCCACGTCGGGCCGAGGCGTGAGCAATCGTTCGCCGATCGCATAGACCAGGAGGTGGTGGGCGATCGACACGGCGGCGAGAGCGGCCCCAAGGATGGGACGTCCAGCCGCGTAGAGGGCGGCAGCGGCAAGGCCGGAGATGACCAGTTCTTCGCCGAGGCGGAGGGCTTCGGCGTGTGGGCCGGCGTCGCGGAAGTCAAGGGCTCCCCAGATGCCGAACCCGACGAGCGGCGCGCCGATGCCGAGCGCCGCCTTGGCGGCAGCCGTGTCACCGGTATGCACGCCCCAGTAGGCCAGTCCGGCGACGACGCCGGTTTCCATGATCACGCGGAGGCCAAGGTTGACGGCGCTGGCGGGAGACATACCGGCCATGGCTAGCGCTCGATCACAAAGACCGGGTGGTCCGGCGCGATCCTCGTGAGCTCCTCAGACGGTGAGTCGGCACCGACACCGTCGAAGAACTGGCCGACCTCCCACTTCCAGCGCCGCAGATAGGCGCGCAGGATCGGTTCCTTGTCACCGTCGCCGAGCTCGACGGCCCGAAAGTGCTCGCGGCGGCGGCCGAGCAGCAGATCGCCCTCACGCGCGGCACGCAGGTTGCGCACCCAGTGCGTGTGGCCGCGCGGCGCGACGAGATACCCGCGCCCATCGAGCGTGAGCGGGTTGACCGGATTTCGGCGCGGCTGGCCGCTGCGGCGGCCCGGCACTTCGAGGATACGTGAGCCAGCGAAGCTCAGGCCCAACGAGGACAACCACGCAACCAGCGGATTGAAGATGCGGCGGTCAAACCAGCTCGGCGCACGGTAGGCCGCAGACGCGTTGACAGCCATGACGGCTCCTGTCGTCGAAGATGTCCGCCGGACCCCGAGGTCAGTCTGCGCCGAGCGCTGCACGGTCGGGAGCCTCGGGTCTGGCCTTGCGGCCCGACGCGTTCGCTTGCTTTCCACGCCGATCTAACGGCGTCCAGCAGGCCGTACCCCGCGTCACGCGACTGGCCCGTCGAGGGTCCGTCAGATGACATTTCCCAGACCATCCGGGGAACGCCGTGCGATCGCTGAGCACAAGGATGCAGCCGCAGGCGAAAGGAGCGGTACGGAAAACGCGGTCCGGGCGTGTGGATCTTCCCGGACCGGCCACTGGTGCTTGCGGATGACGCCTTGGAAGACCCCGTACTCATGCGGGCGGATGGCGGCACATACGTGTCCGATGTGCTTCGGTTCCTCGTGGGTCAGCGGACCGATCAGGCGCTTCGTGTCGCCGAAGGACCCCACGCTGAAGAGCCAGAGCGGGCGCGCCGCGAGGGTGTCGCGATGCCCATTGTCGAATCGGTCGGCCTCGGGTGGCCACGATTGGTCAGAGGCCGGCGCGCCGAACACCACGGCGTTGTAGGCGTCGGGCGCCTCGACCTCGTCGACGCACCGAAGGTCGACGGCAGCGCCGGAATCGGCGAGACGCGTGACGATGCGCGCCGCGATGCCCTCGGTCGCTCCGTGGCGGCTTGCGTAGGCGACGAGCACCGTCATGAGGCGAGAATCGCCGCCGGGGAGCCCGCGCGCTTCTGGTCACGCCTGTTGTTTCACGCCTTGGGCAGAAGGTTCGGCGACCATCGTGACTGGCCGGTGATCGACGCGTGGGCCAACCAGATCGCTTCGACGCTACGCACCCTGCGCTCCACAACGCCGGCGTGAGGCGGCTGCTCCTCTGAGGCTTGCTGTTTGGATTCGGTGGTCGGTGTCGTCCGACGGGGTGGAGATGGTCCCGACCGGGCGGCGAGCTGACTCTCTTTGAGGCTGTCGGCCGGAGTGGCCTGACTTCCTTTTGTTGTGTCGCTCGTCGCCGGTCGGGGATGTTCGAGGTTGTCCGGATCGTCGTGGAACTTCGGCGGCGATCCCGACGAGCTGACGGTCAGACGGTAGCGGGCTGGGCGACCTCCACGCGGTCGGGGGTGGAATGGGCGACGAGGATGGCGTGACGCTCGATGGCGATCACGAGGTCGGCGAGGTCGCGGTAGCCGATGATCCGCCGGAACTGCTGCTCGGCGACGAGCATCCCGGCGGCCGTCCAGCGGCGGCGCATGTCGCCCTCGCGCCAGCGCTTGACGTTGCGCTGGGTGTAGCGGAGGACCTCGATCATGCTCTCGCAGGGGTTCGTGCTGCAGAGCGTCTTGGCGAGCTGGCCGGTGATCCCGAGCCGCATCAGCGTCAGCGTCTCGGTCATGCCCTCGCGCAGCGACTTGCCGGCGTCGGGCCAGGTGCGGTCGAGCTCGGCGGCGAGCAACTGCAGCTGCGTTCGGCGAGCTTGTGGTCGGTGAGCGCCCAGGTGGCGCGCAGCTGGCCGCGGACCTGCTCGGCGTCGCGCTCGCCCAGCAGATCGCAGACGTTGCGCCGCGTCCATGAGCTCGTGCACGACGGCCAAGCCAACGCCGACGCTCAAGGCGAGCAGCCCCTCTCTGGCCGCCCCGACAAGCTCACCCAACGCCTCCTGGATCTTCGCAGGCAGCGGCATCTCGGACGCCTGCAGGGTCGTGACGACCCCCGGCGCGGGTACCTTCTTCACGGCGGTTCCTCCAGTCTCGGATGGACCTTCAACGACCCAGAACGCTGCCGACGGCAGCGGACGGGGCCGGAGGGACCGCCGCTCAGAGTTCTACGAGGATCCGGACACCTCACGGCGCGGACCAGCGGCGAGTGTGCCCAGTTTCGACGATACGAGGGCTTTCGCCTCCGCCCCTGTTGCGAGAGCGTTCGGACCGTCGCTGCGGACGCTCGCGGCGGACGAGCACCAAGCGCGCCGGACCGGCCTCGTCTCTGACGCCTCTCCGCCGAGGCGAAGCAAGCGTGCGCAAGATCGATCCGTGCTCCCGGAGCTCGTCCGAGGCGAGCGTGGCCGAAAGCGAAGTGCGCCCGCTTGCTGCCCTACGAATGCAGGCGTCGTCTGCGTCGGCGCTCGGAGGCGTCACCGCATCGCTGACCAACTGTTACCGACGCGCCCGGCGCCTGCCTGGCCGCGCCCGGCGTTGTTCTCACCTACGGCTTAGGACACGTCCGAGAATCCGCCGCGGCAAGCCGCGAAGACCCGCCCCCGCGCGGGTTCACGATGGCCCCGCGTGTCCGGATCGGGGCGTTTCGGAGGTGCTTCCGGGTGCCGGACTCGCGGGCAGGTGCGTCCGGCGCAGCGCGGCCAGCAGGATCACGACGGCAGCGTGGTGCGGCGGCGGGCCTGAGGTGGCATCGACCGGGGCGAGCAGGTAGCCGCCGTCGGCGACAAACTCGGCACCCGTGGCGTACGCCGCGTCGTCTGAGGCAGCGAAGAGGACGACTGGTATTGGCCTCGTCGACGTGGGCCAAACCGCCTGATCGAGTTGGCGGTGATCGTGCAGCGGCTGGCCCGAACGATGACCGCCGACGCCATCGCCGGATGGCTGAACGCCGCCGTGCCGGTACTCGACAGACAGCCACCGCTCGAGCTGGGCGCGGGCGCCGTTTGAGCGCGTCGCGCGCGTCGCCGCGAGCTTCAAGTCTCGCGTCTGCGCCTAGTAGGCTCGCGCCCGTCGGTTGCGAAGAATGCAAGGGCACAGCACAAGGAGGCAGTAATGCCACAGCCCAAGAAGGCGACAGCTGGGCAGCAGAAGCGACGCACGGCTGCAGGGCCCCGGACCACCAAGTCCACGGCTCGTGCCGCGAAGCCCGCTGCAGCACGGACGCGGACGCCACCAGCGACCGCTAAGGCGAAGGCCGCCGAGCCCGGCGTCGAGGCGGCCGAGCAGCGGATTCGCGAACTCAACGAGCGGATCATCGACGCGGGCAAGCGCGCGGGGCGCGGGACGCTCGACATCTACGAGTCCACCCTCAAGGCGGTCTCCGACTCCCTGGAGCGCGGTCCCGGATCGAGCGATATCGAGTGGGTCTCGAGCATCGCGACCGCCCAGGCGAACTTCCTTCGCGACCTGACGAAGGCGTGGACGTCGGCGGCGCGCAAGGCACTTAAGTAACGCCGCGGCCCGCCTTCTGCCCCACGGCGGGGGCGCCGGCGCGGATCGCGCGGTCAGCCCTGCGGGCGAGGGCGTCGACCTCCTCCGCGAGCTCGGTCTGCCGGATCGGCGCCCGACGTGCTCCTCGCGAGGGACGTACTCGGCGTGGGCTTCGCGCCAGCGCCGCAGCGACTCGGCGGTGTAGCGCTCCGTCCCCAGGAGCCGGTCACGTCGCCGGCCCGCGCGCTCGCGGCCGCCGTCGCGGAGGGCGCCGTCGGACGTGGAACGGCGCGGCCGGCACTCGGGTCTCGGGCGGCCAGTGGGTGGTGGGCGGTGCCACGGATCGAGCGCAGGTAGTTGTCGCTGACGCCGGCGCGCGCCGCGAGCCCGCCGAACGTGCAGCGGGTGCCGGTCGTCCGTCCGCGCACCCCGACCGGGACGCGGCGCCGCCAGCCAATCGCCGAGCAGCCAGTACTCAGGCGCCGCGTGTGGCAATCGAGGCCGACAGGCTCGAGCCGTCCGTGGATGGTTCAGATCAGCCCGTGGCCTCGACCAACGCTTGGTCCTCTTCCGCCTGGTCGATGGTCTCTCCCACGTGTCGATCGCCTTGAGCGCGTCGGGGCTCAGCCCTCGCGATGCGTGTCGAGTCGGCGATTACGCATGGTCGTGCTCCAACGGCCGCAGGCCGACATCGTGGTTCTCGTGCTGGGCGAGCAGCAGCGCCGCCAGACGCAGCGCGTCCGCCGGCCGCAGCTCGATGCACGCGGCGTCCATGTGGCGGTCGACGATCTCGACCACGACGTTCGCGCCGCTGACGACGACGAACTCGCCGCTCTCGTCGAACCCGAGGCGGACGTGGTTGTAGACGAAGCACTCCGCGCCGTCGGCGGCGTGCACGGAGCCGACGAATTCGGGGCGCTCAAGCGCGCGCAGTCCTTGAGACGATGCTCTTGCACCCATGGGTAGCTCCTTGGTGCCACGTGGCGAGACGCTGCAACGTCGCCGCTCGTCTCGCTCAGGTCAAGGTGACGATCGATGAACGGACGCCAGCGCCGGCCCGACGGGCGGAATGGCCTGCCGCTCGGCGCCCGACCATGGTCGTCCGAGCTCGTGCGCGAAGGGGTCACGCTGCGCTTGGCGCTCGCCGCCGTGCTGGCGGCGGTCGAGGAGGGCCAGGACAATCTCCGCGCTGCTGGGTGAGATGCTGCGCCACATTGAGCGCTGGCGAGCGCCGGCACGGGGAGGGGAACGATGAGGACGCTGGTCGAAGCCACGGACCATGGGCGTCGTCCCCAGTGGGTCAAGCTCAGCGACGACGACGCGCGCAGAGCGCACGAGATGAAGTGCAACGGCGCGACGTTCGAGGAGCTGCGGCGCCACTTCCGGGTTCGAACTGCGGGGTCTACCCGGTACATCGCCTGGAACGCGCCTGGGCTGCCCAACTGGCGGCACCAGCGATAAGACCGACTGCGGCGGCGTTGCGCGCCGCATCGAGCGCTAGTCCGCCAGGCGGCGCTCGCCAAGCGTGACCTCGAAACGCTCAACGCGCACGCCGATGGCGTCAAGACGAAACCAGCACTCGCGCACAGCGCGCCACGAGTCCTCTTACTTACCAGAAGCCAGGGCGCTGGTCGACCGTCATCCATCAGAACCGGCGCAGACGGCGTCGTGCGCCCCGCGCTCGCTTTCGTCCAGACACGACCGCCCGAGTGCCGGGGGGTCGCGCGCCTGCTGCGGACGATCTGCGAGCATGCCGTCCGGACGCGCGCCGACGACCGCAAGCACAGACCAAAGCGGGCGCCGAGCAGGCCGCCATTCGGACGTCTCCTGCTCGTCTCTACTCGGGAGCCTCGCGCCGTCGCAATTCCGCGCCCGCTCGCGTCACCCCGCGAGTGTGATGTGAGTCATCGTTCGCTACCCGGCTCGGCTTACCCGGGTCAGGCCGAGTGCGGCGGATGAGCGCGGCAGAACTTGCGTACGGCCATGTTGAGCTGCTCGGGTCGCTCGAGTTGGCTGACGTGTCCAGCGCCGGGAATCACGACGAGCTCCGAGTCCGGGATCGTCGCCTCGAACTGGCGAGCGACGCTGAGCGGCGAGCGGGCGTCGAGCTCGCCCCAGATCAGCAGGGTTGGCACCGCGACCTGGGGCAGCAAGTCGCGCTGATCGGCCTCGGCCATCAAGAAGAGCTGCGTCTTGAGGCTCTCGGGCCGAACGTCGGCCGCTATCTCCTCGAGCAGCGGGACGAACTCGGCTGGCGGCTCGCCAGCGAACAACCCCGGCAGGGTGGGGTCGAACTCCTCCGCGGGAGCCGCGAGCATCTGGCGCGCGCCCTCGACCCGTGCAGCAACCTCGTCCGCGGGCAACGAGCCCTTCCAGCCCGCGTAGGCACCAATCAGGATCAGCGTCGCGACGAGCCCGGGATGGTGGCGATAGAGCTCCTGGACAACGGTGCTGCCCCAGGAGAGACCGGCGACGTGCGCCGGCCCGAGATCGAGCGCCTCGATCACCGCCGCGAGGCAACTCGCATAGTCGGCAAGACTGAAATCAGCGGGCACATCGGAGGAGCGGCCTGCCCCCGGCTCGTCCCAGGCCACGACGCTGAACTCGTCAGCAAGGGCGGCGAACTGCGGACGCCACACCCGGCCGTCTTCTGCGGCACCGTGGACGAATACAAGCGGCGGACCTTGGCCTACGCGTTCGTAGGCGATCTCCAGCCCGTTGGTCTGGATGACTTCCACCGCCGCAACCTACAGGCCAGTCGGGCCGCGTCGAGATGGCCCCTTCGACCTGGCGAAGCAGGAGTCAGAGGACGCCGATCCAAGGCGCTCGGTGCTCGTCCGCAGGAGGCGTCTCGTAGGCGCCGGGGAGAAGGCTGGTTCCCGGGGGAATGCGTGACGCGGGGCTCGCGGGAGCGTCCGGGCGGTCTTGCGTCGAGCGGTCGGCGGCGACGCGTTTGTCAGTCGGGGCGCCTGCGTGCGATCGCGTTGCGAACGGCTTCTCGTCCCTGTTCGAGGGTGATCGGGTCGCGGTAGAGGACGAAGAGGTAGTTGGCGAGCTCGACGGCGGCGTCGAACTCGAACGCGAGTTGCGCGAGGTCGGCGTCGTGGCTGAGCTGGCCGCGTGCCTGCGCGTCTTGCGCCAGCTGTTCGAGCAATCCCAGCCAGCGTCGATGGTCGGCCGCGGTCTGCTCGTGGAATTCGCCGGCCTGGCCGTCGTACTCGCTGAGGAGCCCGGCGAAGAAGCAGCCGCCCGGGAAGACGCCGCGTCCGACGTAGGAGAGGAAGGCCTCGCACAGGCGCTCGAGGCGAGCGAGTCCCTCGGGACCCGTGAGACCCGGCTGGATCACCTCGCGCACGAAGATCTCGCGCGCCGCCTCGATCGTCTCCAGTTGCAGTCGGCGCTTGGAGCCGAAGTGGGCGTAGAGGCCGCTCTTGCTCACGCCCAACTCGTCGGCCAGACGCCCGACGGTCAACGCACCGAGCCCCTCGAGTGAGGCCAGGCGCGTCGCCGCCTCCAGGATCGCGCCGTGGGTCCGTTCTCCGTCGGAGCGCCGACGCCGAATCGGCTGATTACCCGATGCCATGTTGAATAGATAGCACGTTCGTGCTATCTTGTGCGGGCTGCGATACACCGGGGGCTTGAAGGAGGACGCGATGTCCGCACAGCAACTCGACGAGTCAAAGGCGCAGGCGTTTGCGGAGCGACTGCTCGGCGACCTCCGGGGGGCGTCGGTGACGTTGATGGCGAGCGTCGCCCACCGCACGGGGCTGTTCGACGCGATGGCGGAACTGGCGCCGTCGACGAGCCGCCAGATCGCGGACAAGGCTGCCCTCAACGAGCGCTATGTGCGGGAGTGGCTTGGCGCGATGGTGGTGGGCGGGATCGTTGACTACGACCCGGAGACCAGCTCGTACACCCTGCCGCCCGAGCACGCGGCCGCCCTCACGCGCGCCGCCGGACCCGACAACATCGCCGCGGTGGCCGCCTACTTCCCCGTCTTCGCGAGCGTCGAGGACGAGGTCGTGGACTGCTTCCGCAACGGCGGCGGCGTGCCCTACTGCTCGTACACGCGCTTTCAGGAGGTGATGCACGAGGACAGCTCGGCAGTCTTCGACGCGACCCTGCTCGACGGCACGCTGGCGCTCGTCGAAGGCCCGATCGACCGCCTTTGCGCGGGGATCGCGGTAGCGGATGTCGGCTGCGGATCGGGGCAGGGATCAACCTGATGGCGAACGCCTTCCCGAACAGTGAGTTCGTGGGCTACGACCTCTCCGCCGACGCCGTCGCTCGCGCAACGCGCGAGGCGGCGGCGCTCGGCCTCGCGAACGCTCGCTTCGAGGTCAAGGACGCGGCGACGCTCGACGCCGATGGCGCCTTCGGCCTCATCACCGCCTTTGACGCCATCCACGATCAAGCGCACCCGCGCGACGTCCTGCGGGCGATCGCGCATGCGCTGGAACCGGGGGAACGCTCCTGATGGTCGACATGGCCGCCTCGAGCAAGCTCGAGGAAAACCTCGATCACCCACTCGGCCCGATCCTCTACACGTTCTCCTGCCTGCACTGCATGCCGGTCTCGCTCGCGCTCGACGGCGAGGGGCTGGGCGCCGCATGGGGAGAGCAAAAGGCCCGCGAGCTACTCCAGGAGGCGGGCTTCGACGCGGTCGAGGTCAAACAACTCGACGGCGACATCTTCAATAGCTACTACATCGCCTCGACCCGCGCACCCGCCTGACGCGAACGGCTGCCGGCGACGACGAGCAGGAGCAGTCGGTCCGTGCCTGCCCGGGCCGTCGCTCGAGGCGAACGCGAGGCGTCACCACGGTCATAACGACGAGGCGCCTGCTCCGGACGTCCAAGGCAGGCGTCCAGCGGCGGCGCAGGGCCGACGCCCGCTCACGGGCGAATAGCGAGAGCGGGGAAGGAGTCAGCGAGGGTGCGCGCTGTCGTCAGACGGACAGGGAAAATGAGGGTTGCGCACAATGCCCCCTTCGTCGGAGACGACCGGAGTCGCGTCCGGCGAGTGTGTCCGGCCCGCACGTCGATGGGCAGCTTGTCGAGGCTCGGGACGGGCGCGAACCGCGCGCGTAGTGGAGCGCGCCCATCGACTCGCGCGCCGCGGCTACGGTGTGCTGGCTGTCAACCTGCCGGGCAAGGGTCAGAGCGACGGCCGCTCAGGCGGTGTGGGGCTGGACGGCCCAACCCGGCGTCGATGCCGCGCCCGGTCCCTCGCCGGCGCCCGACGTCGACCCGCCGCGACTGGCCGACCGGGTTTCTCGACCGCGCGCGCTCCGAGACTCCGGCCACCGTTCGCCGTGCGGTGACGCCGCCAGATGCGTGAGGGCGCGGCACTGCCATCGATCGACGGTGGCAGCCGCGTCGCGCCGGTGGTCGGTCCCACCGCCCGCGGCGAGCGGTCAGAGCAGCTCGGCGATCAGCGCGGCGGCGCGGCGGGCGGCGCCCGGCTCGGGCACGCGGTAGCCGCGGGTGTCCGCGCCCAGGGTGTCGAGCGCGGCCTCGGCCAGTGCGCTCACGCTCGTGTCCGCGTAGGAGAGGCGCCGTCCGGCGCGATGGACGTCGAGCCGGTGGGCGACGGCGTGGAGCTGCTCGAAGTGGTTCGCCAGCGGGAAGTAGAGGAACGGGCGTCGGGCGGCGGTCAGTTCCATCGTGGTGCTCAGCCCGCCCTGCACGATTGCGAGGTCGCAGACGGCGAGGTGCTCGTAGAGGTCGGGCACGTACCCGCGGACGTCCAGGCCCGGGTGCCGCGGCAGGCCTGCCGGATCGATGCGCGGGCCCGCGACCGCGACGCAGCGGGCGTCCGGGCGCTGCGCGTGGATGAGCGGCCAGGCGGCGATCGCCTTGCGCAGCAGGGGCTCGCCGATGGCCGTGCCGCCCACCGCGATGACGATCAGCGGTTGGTCCGGGGCGTAGCCGACGCGCGCGCGTACGGCGGGTGCGTCGACGTAGTCGGCGGGGTCGTATGGCGCGACGTATCCGGTGGTGGTGAAGTGCTCGCGCGTCCACGCGGGGATCGCGGGGAGCCCGGGACCGAACGGCTCGGGCACGAGGTCGTCGGGCTCGCCGAGGTAGATCGCGCGGTCGCGCACGCGCGGTTGGCGCGCGACCTGCTCGAGCATCTCGGCGTTGTAGTCGGCGGTCAGCCGGCGCTCTGGTGAGCCCGGATGGCGGTCGATTGGCAGGAAGCCGACGAAGTCGGTGAGGAAGACGAACGGGGTGGTCTTGAGCTCCGGGTTCTCGTGCAGGTGATAGTCGACCTCCCACGCCTCGTCGCCGATCCACAGGTCGTAGCGGGCATCGCTCACCGCGTCGCGGAAGATCATGAAGTTGGCTAGGAAGATCTCGTCAAGCTCGCGGAAGGCGCGGAAGGCGTGCAGCTCGTGCTCGCCCGCCATCCGCTCGCAGTGCGCGGACTCGGCGGCGAGTTGGGCGCTGAGCGGATGCACCCGCTCACCGGCGTGCTCGAGCACGCGTGAGACCGGATGCTGGGCGAGCCACTCGATCTCGATGCCTTCGGCCAGTCGCCGCAGCTCGCGCACGATGGCCAGATCGCGGTGGACGTGCCCGAGGCCGATCGGGCTGCAGACCACGAGCGCGCGCGGCGGCCGCGGAGCCATCGTCCGGCGCAGCGTGCGCCGTCGCGGCAGCGGCGCCCCGAGGAAGCGCGCGAGTTCCAGGTTGACGCGGACCGCGTTGCGGACGTGGATCGCGTGGCCGCCGGCCTCGAACTCCACGAACTCCCAGTCCGGCCGGGCGCCGGCCAGCATGCGGCTCATGGCCACGTCGGCCACGCGGTCGTCGCGGGCGTGCATCAGGAGCACGGGGCAATCGATGCGCCGCAGGACCTCGTCGAGCGGCAGGTGCGGCTGCAGCCGCGGGTTCGCGACGCTGGCGATCAAAATCTCCGGCGTCGTCTGACGGGCCCACCCGATCGCGTCGTCGATCGCCTTGGTCGAGTGCGGCTCGCTGAAGACCTGCGCCATGAAGAAGGCGAGCCAGTCCTCGTAGTGCTCGCGCCAGTAGTGCGCGTTGCGCTTCTCCCAGCCCTCGTAGCGGTCGCGGGGCTCGAAGAAGGCGGGGTCTTCTGCGAACGCCCACTCTGGGGAGACCGTGCTCATCAGTACGAGTCGGTCGACGCGCTCTGGGTGGCGGGCCGTCAGCCACAGTCCGTAGGCGCCGCCCATGGAGAGCCCGACGACGTGCGAGCGGCCAATCGAGAGGTGATCGAGCAGGTCTGTCGCGTAGTCGACGACGCGGTCGAGCTCGAACGCCGCCGGGTCGGTGGTGCGCTCGCCGCCGCCGATGCCGGGCGGGTCGTAGGTGACGACACGGAATGAGCGCGCGAGGGCGGGCACCTGCAGCTTCCAGTGAAGGCTGGGAGCGATCTGCCACGTCGGCAGCAGCAGGACCGCCGGTGCGCCCCGGTCGCCGAAGACCTCGTAGGCGATCTCGAATCCGTGCGCGGTGATCCGGCCGGCCAGCGTCGGCTCGGCGGCGCGCATGACTCAGACTCCGACGCGCTGCGGCGTCCCGGTTCTCGCGGCGGGGTCGCCGTCGAGCGCGTGCCGCAGTTCGGCGCGCGAGCGGATGCCGAGCTTGCGGTACGCGTTGCGCAGGTGGTACTCGATCGTCTTCGGGCTGAGGAACAGTTCCGCGGCGGCCGCGCGCATCGTCTTGCCGTCGGCCAGTGCCAGCGCGATCCGCAGCTCCTGCGGCGTGAGCTGATCGAGCGTGCTCGGCTGCCGGCGGCGCGCGGTCTCGCCCGTGGCCTGAAGCTCGAGCCGGGCGCGCTCCGCCCATGGCGCGGCGCCCAGCTCGCCGAAGGCCGTGAACGCGGCCCGCAGCTGGACGCGCGCCTGCATGCGGCGCCGGGCACGGCGCAGCCGCTCGCCGTAGCAGAGCTGCGTGCGCGCCCGCTCGAACGCGTCGGGGGTCAGCTCGTGCTGGTCGAGCGCCTCCGCGAAGGGCTCGTCGATCTCGCCGGCGTCGGCCAGCAGGCCGCGGCAGCGTGCGGCGCGGGCGAGCGCCCACGGCTGGGCTTTCTCCTGCGCGCCGCCGAGGTAGCCGCGGGCGACGTGCTCGGCGTCGTGGCCGCGACCGGCCCGGACGTAGACTTCGACGAGCTCGGGCGCCGGCGAGATGTCGGGGTCTGCGATATGGAGCTCGCCCAGCAGCCGCTCGCGCTCGCAGAGGCGCTCGATCGCCTGCTCGAGCCGGCCGACGGCGAGCTCGAGGTCGCCCAGCGCGTGGATCGCCCACGCCGCGTAGAAGCCCAGGCGCAGCCGCTTCGCGATTGCCAGCGCCTCCTCGGCGTGCGCCCGGCAGCCGGCCTCCTGGCCGCGCCTGGCCTCGACGCGGGCCAGCCCCGCCAGCGCGCCGCACAGCCGGACGGCCTGGCCGGTGTCGCGCGCGAGGCGGATCGCCTCGTCGTGCAGGGCCCCGGAGATCGTCCAGCGATCGCTCGCTGCGGCGTCCAGTGCCGCGATCTGGAGCACGAATGGCAGCACGCCGAGCGCCCCCTGGGCGCGGGCGGCGCCGATTGCCCGGTCGATCAGCGCGCGTCCGGTGTCGGCCTCGCGCAGCCACAGCGGCGCGAGCGCTGCCCACGAGAGCAGCCGCAGATCGTCGCCGAGCACGTCGGAGCGATCGATGAGCGCGATCGCGTCGCGCACCAGGTCCGAGCCTTCGGCGCCGTGCCCGTTGAGGATCAGCGCGGTGCCGAGCGCGAAGCTGGCGAACGCGGTCTCGCGCTCACCTGCCGGCTGCGGCAGCAGCGCCCAGGCGCGCCGGGCCGTGTGCAGCATCGTCTCGGGGCGTCCAGAGTAGACGCAGCCGTCCGCGGCCTCGGCGAGCATCACGATCGCCTCCGTCGGGTCGATCGCGCGGATCTCCTCCGCTGCCTCGACGAGTGCGTCGTGGCCGTCGGTCACCGGGCCGATGTGCAGCAGCGCGCGCCCGCGCAGGTGCAGCGCGGCGGCGCGCAGCCCCGGCTCGACCCGGCACGTGAGCGCCTCGTCGACCGTCCGCAGCGTCAACTCTGCCCGCCCGCCGAGCCAGGCGGCGTCCGCCGCGCACAGCAGCCGGCGGGCACGGGCGTCATCGGGCTGGGGCGTCAGGCGCGCGGCGCGCTGGAACGCGTTCGCCGCGACCGCGTAGGCGCTGCGGTCGCGGGCCTGTCCAGCGGCCGCGTCGAGCGCGGCCGCTACCTGGTCGTCCGGGCCGAAGGCCGCCGAGGCCAGATGCCACGCGCGCTCGTCGGCGTCCGTCGTCGGTCCCGCGTGGGCCAGCGCGCGATGGGCGGCCCGGCGCTCGGGGGCGGCCGCCGCGGCGTAGACGGCGCTGCGCGCGAGCGGGTGGCAGAACTCGACGCGGGCATCCGTCACGGCCACGAGGCCCGCGCGCTCGGCCTCCTCGAGCCCTTGCATGGCGACGCCGAGCGCCGCCATCGCCCGGGCGATCGTGCCCAGCTCGCCCGAGTGTGCGGCCGCCGCCACCAGCAGCGCCCGGCGCGAGTCGGGCGAGAGTGCCGCCGTCCGTTGCAGGAACGCTCGCTCGACGCTCGTCTGCACGGTCAGCGGTCCCTCCACGAGATCGGCCGCCAGAGCGGGCGCGGCCGCCGCGAGCTCGACGAGCGCCAGCGGATTGCCGCCGGTGGCCCGGAACAGTCGGTCGGCCGTCACCGCCGGCACCGCCGCCGGGGCGTGCCGGGACAGCAGCGCCGCCGACGCCTCCCGGTCCAGACCCTCCAACCGCAGCTCCGGCAGTCCCGCCCCGTCCAGCGCGCCCCCCTCGTCCCGCCGCGCCGCGAAGATGACCGCGGCCGAGTCGGCCACCAGCCGCCGCGTCGCGAACACCAGCGAGCTGCCCGAGGAGGCGTCGAGCCACTGCACGTCGTCGACCAGCGCGAGCAGCGGTCGCTCCTCCGCGCACGTGGCGAGCAGGCTGAGCGTGGCCGCGCCGACCACGAAGCGGTCGCGTTCCCGCGCCGGAGCGAGCGCCAGCGCCCCCTGCAGTGCTCCCGCCTGCGGCGTCGGGATCGAGGCAATGCGATCGAGCACGGGACGCAGCAGCTCGAGCAGGCCCGAGAAGGGCACCTCGGCCTCCGACTCGACGCCGCGGGCGCGCAGGACGGTCATCCCCGTGGCGTTCGCGGCGGCGTGCTCGAGCAGCGCCGTCTTGCCGACCCCGGGATCGCCGCCGATCACGAGCGCGCCGCTGGTGCCGGCCCGGGCGTCGGCGAGAAGACGCTCGATCCGGCCACACTCGGCTGCTCGTCCCAGCAGCATGAGGCGATCCTACCGGCGCTCAGCACCCTGATCGCAAGCACGCCGACGGCCGGCACGACTAGGGAGCGTCCCTGATGCGATGCGCTCATCGGCGGGCTAGCTTCGCGGCCGACGATCGCGCCGAGGAGGCATCATGAGCATCTCGCAACTGGCACCCGAGCTGGCCGAGTGGGCCGCCGGCTGGTCTGCCCACGACGCCGAGCGCGTCGTGCGCCTGTTCACCGACGACTGCGTGTACGAGGACGTCACGATGGGCGCGGTCAACCACGGCAAGGACGAGCTGCGCGCCTTCGCCGCCGCCATCTTCGAGGCCATCCCGGACTTCGCGATCGAGCTGTCGTCCAGCCACGCCGAGGAACGCGGGGCCGCGATGGAGTGGACGATGAGCGGCACGCACGCCGGCGACCTCCCGGGCCTGCCGGCCACTGGCCAGAGCTTCAGCGTGCGCGGCGCGACCATCCTTGCCCTGACCCCGGAGGGGATCAGCCGCTGCGCCGACTACTGGGACAAGGCGACCTTCGCGGCGCAGGTCGGGCTCGATGGCGCGCCGGCCGGCGCAGCCCAGGCCACGGCCAAGGTGATCTTCGTCCTCCAGCGGCGCACGGACATCACGCGCGAACAGTGCCTGGAGTACTGGAGCGGCCAGCACCACACCCAGCTCGTCAGCCAGGTTCCAGGACTGACGCGCTGGCGACAGAACCACGTCGTCTCGACGCTGGGTGAGCCGGTGTGTGATGGCATCGGTGAGCTGTGGTT
>CAWIEX010000022.1:0-11123 GCA_963835295.1 uncultured Actinomycetes bacterium | reverse complement strand
GAGCGCGAGGAAGATGGTCATCGTCGTGTTGACCGTCTTGCGGATCTGCTCCCAGTCGCCCCGGGCCTCGCTGCGCGCGACGTAGCGGAGCGTCGCCCCCTGGAAGCCCGGGCTTCGCCGATGCCCAGGTAGCCGCCGATCGAGGTGAAAGACAGGCCGAGCACGTAGACGCCGTAGGCGTCCGCGCCGAGCCGGTTGATCAGGAACGGCGTCAGCGGGATCGCCATCGCAACCGTGAGGACGATGCTTGCTCCGTTGACGATCGTGTTCAGCGCGATTCGGCGCCCCCCCGCAGGCGACGTCGGCGGGTGCGGGGATGGCGTGGGCGGCGCCGCCTCGTCAGAGACGGACATCGAGCCCGGCCTCGCGCATATCGCGCCTGACGTCGTCCGGCGTATGTCGCGTGAAGTGGAAGATGCTCGCAGCGGAGACGAGCATACAGCACCTGCCCTCACCGCTTCGACCACGAAGTGCTCGGGCGTCCCGGCGCCGCCGCAGGCAATCACGGGGACATCAACGGCCTGCGCGACGAGCGCGATCAGCTCGAGGTCATAGCCGTCCATCATGCCGTAGTCGTCCATCAAGGTCAGGAGGATCTCGCCTGCGCCCAGCTCGACAGCACGCTTAGCATGCTCGGCGGGATCGAGTCCCGTCGGCTCGGTGCCGGCGCGGAGATGGACCTGGTTGACCGCCGGCGACGTGGAGCGCGTCGATCGAGGCCACGACGCACTGGGCGCCGAACTCGCGGCTGCAGCGCTGCACGAGCTCTGGGTGCGTGAGGATGCCGGTGTTGATCGCGACCTTGTCGGCCCCGGCGCGCAGCAGGGCATCGACGTCCTCGGGCGAGCTCACGCCGCCGCCCGCGGTGAACGGCATGAAGCGCTCGTCGGCGAGGTCGCGCAACAAGGGGACGTTCGAGCGTGCGATGCTGGCGTGGCGCGTCGATGTCGAGCGCGATGCAGCTCGTCGACGCCCCGCGAGTTGTACACGCGCCCGGCGACGACGGGCGGCCCGATCAGACGCCGCTGCGCGAACTGGCGGCTCTTCACGAGGCCCCAGTTCTTCAGCTGCAGCGTCGGAATCAACCGCGTCTTGACCACGGCGGCTACGCCGGGGACTGGCGGACAGCGCGGGGCTGCCAGCTGATGAAGCGCTCGAGCAGCGCGGACCCCGTCGCGCTGGCTCTTCTCCGGTGGAACTGAGTCGCCACCACGTTGCCGTGCTCGAGGGCCACCGCGAACTCGACCCCGTAGCGGCAGGTGGCCGCGACGTCGGCATAGTCCTCGGGATCCACGTAGAACGAGTGCACGAAGTAGAAGACACCGCCGCCCTCGAACAGCGAGGCGCCGGGGCGCGCGGTCACGTCGTTCCAGCCGACGTGGGGGACGCGCAGTGTACTGCCGAGCTCCGGCGACGGACGCTGCCGCAATCCAGCCGAGGCCCGCGTGCTCGCCGTGCTCGCTCTCGCTGCAGACCAGCTGCATCCCCAGGCAGATACCGAGCGTCGGCCCCCGGCGCTCGAGCCGCGCTCTCAAGGACGGCTCGACCCCGCCGGCGTGCAGGCGTTCCAGCCCGACGGCGAAGGCGCCCACGCCGGGCAGCACGACGCGCTGAGCCGCGCGCGGCACATCGGGTGCCTGCGATGACCGCTTCGGCGCGGAGCGCCTGAAGGCCCGCTGCACCGACCCGAGGTTGCCCATGCCGTAGTCGACGACCGCGATCACCGGTTGGCGCGGGGGGGGGAGGGGTGAGCCTCGCCTTCCGCGACGGCGCCTCGCCGTCGGGCCAGACCTTCTTGACGACCTCGCCGTCGTCGTCGCGCACCAAGCGCCGTCGTCGTCCTTGACGATGATCGCCTTGTTGGTGAACTGGTCGAGCTTCTCGTAAACTCGTCCTCCGTCATGCCGAGCGGCTCGAGGTTGTCCTCGAGGTTGCGGCGCGGCACCCTGCCCTCGCGCTGCGCACGATTGGATCGCGTCCTGGCGCGAGATGCGCTCGTTGGGGTGACGATGGAGGCGTGGTCGGTGGCGCGGCCGAAGCCGAACTTCAGGAACTTGAAGTAGTCGTGGACGCCAGATCTTGCTGTCGAGGTTCTCGTAGTTGTCCATCGAACCCTCGACCGCGTGTTTCTCGAGCGGGGTCTCCGCGAATCCGTGCGCCTGCGCGATGAGCGCATTGGAAAGGCCGTCCCAAGGGAGGTAGTGGCCGAGGAAAAGCCCGGTGACGCCCCCGCCCGCTGCAGTTCCTCGTCGGTGGGGTACTGGTAGGTAATGAGGTGGCGCGCCTCGTTTATGCCGTACGTCTCGCTGAGCTTGTCGCTCCACGCGCAGACCGAGCAGGCCGCCGAACTCCTCGAGCCAGCGGCGGGTGAGCACGTTGTTCTCGGCCGCTGCTGCCGGGCCGCCAGATCCGCTTCGGTCCCGCCCACACGATGAGGGGCACGTTGAAGTTGACCGCAGCGCGCACGGGGTTGGTGAAGATGCCGACTGGCTCGGCCAGGAGCTGTCGCCCACCCGGTGAGGGCCTCGGCGAACTTGGCGCGTCACGAGGGGGTTGGGGGTGAACGCGATGTGGTCGACGCCGAGCCCTGGATGCTCTCGATGTTGCGCCGGCCGATGTCCGTGAAGGCGCACGCCGTCGAGGTGACGGTAGCGGGCGGTAGCCCAGCTGGAGGATCGATGACCTGGTAGGTGGTGTCCTTGCCGCCGAGACCGGGATGATGCAGTCCTATGGTCTGTCCTTGCGCGGTACCTCTCGAGGATCTCGAGCAGCTCCTCGCGGCGGCGGCCCAGTCGAGCCTTCTTTGCGCCGCGGAGCGGCAGGCGTCGCACACGCCCTCGGCTCGAAGGCAGGTCCGGCTTCGTGTGCGGCATCAGGCAGCGGGAGCAGTACCGGACGCTGGGCATCTCTGCACTCATCGCGGGTGAGCGTAGCAACGCTCTGGGCGCCCACGGCCACGGAGCGGGCCGTGGATATCCTGGCCCGCTCATGCCGGAGGCCCGTCGCGCAGACCCTGGGTGCCCGACCCTGCCGCGATGGTGGCCAAGCTGCGCACGGTCGGCAGCACGACGAACCGTCGAGACGGGCCCGTCGGGCGCGTCCTGGCCCGCGTGCGCCGCCCGCTGGACCGGCGCTATCTGACAGCGGCCGGCCGCCTCGAGGACTTCCAGGCGCTGGGCGAGGACGCAGCGCAGCGCGCCGCCGGGCGCGACGGCGGCCCGCGCGTGCTCGTCGTGTCGCTGCGCGCGTGGGTGGTCCACAACGGCTACGAGGCGGTCTTCGCCCACGCGCTGCGCCTGCGCGGCGCGACGACCGCCCTGCTCACGTGCGGCGGTGGGCTGCCGATCTGCGAGGTCGGCTGGGGGCGCCGGGTGGCCCCGCGCGCATGCGACCGCTGCGCCCACTTCACCGATCGCTTCGCCGGCGCCGCGCAGATCGAGCACTACCGCCTCGCCGACGAGCTCTCCTGGGCGCCCAATCCGAGCGCGAGCGCCCGCGGGCGCTCCGGTCGGAGGACGTCAGCCTCGAGGCGTTGGGGCTGGTGGACCACAGCGTCGCCTGGATCGCGCGCAGCCTTGAGCCCGCGGCGGACCCAGACGGGAGATCGCCGAGCGACTTCCGGGTCACCGAGCAAGGCGGTCGCCGAGGCGGCGGGAGGCGCATCCTCGATCGCTTCGCGCCGGACGTCGTGCTCGGCGTTCAACGGGCTCTTCGCCGAGCAGCGGGTCGTCGGCAAGGTCGCCGGCGGCCGGGGCATCCGCGTGTGCTCGTATGAGATCGGCGTGCGCGGCGGCACGCTGCTCTACAACCAGAACGGCCCGGCGGCGCTCTTCGACACCGACGAGCTGTGGCGGCAGACCGGCGACCGCCCGCTGACCCCCGAGCAGGACGCGATGCTCCAGCGGCTGCTCGACGACTGCGCGGCCGGCGTGGGCGCGCACGAGACGTACTTCGACAGCGTCGAGCAGAGCGACGACCTGCGCGCGCGCCTGGGCGTCGCCCCGCGCAGCGCGTGATCTCGCTGTTCACCAACGTGACCTGGGACAGCGCGTGCCTGCGCCGCCACGTGTCCTACCCGTCGATGCTCGCCTGGGTCGAGTCGGCGGTGCGCATCGCCGGCGAGTTGCCCGACGCGGCGCTCGTGATCTGTGTGCACCCTGCCGACGAGAAGTCGGGCAGTCGCGACGACCCCCGCGAGGCGCTGACGCGCAGCCTCGGCGCCCTTCCCCCCAACGTCCGCATAGTCGAGTCGACCGAGGCCGTGGACTCCTACGCCATCGTGGCCATCTCGACACCGTCCTGTCGTACTCGACCACCGTGGGTCTGGAGGCGGCGGTGCGCGGCGTCCGGTCGTCGTCGCCGGCGCGGTGCACTACCGCGGGCGCGGGTTCACGTGGGACATCCAGGGCGACGACGAATGCGGGCCGCGATGGCCGATCCGCGGCTGGCGATGACCGACGAGCAGGTCGCGCTCGCGCGGCGCTACGCCTTCGGCTTCTTCTTCCGCTGGATGGTCCCGTTCCGGCCCATGGAGGTCGGCGCCGGGGGGATCGGCTCGGTGACCACCGACGCGGCCGACCTCGAGCCCGGCCGCGACGCCTACCTGGACTTCGCCTGCGACCGCATCCTCGACGGCGGCCCGTTCATCCTGCCTGACGAGCTCGCGGCGGCGGGCTGACGTCCACGAGGTGGACGGCGGACAGCAGCGTGCGCTCGCCGCCGGTGCCATCGGTCGGCGGTTCGCCCTCGGGTGTCGGCGCCCACGAGTCCGCGTCGTTCTGCACCGCCAGAGAGGTTCTGTGAGGCTTTCGAGCTATGGATGGTCGGGGTCCGTGTCCACTGGTTGAGATGGGGCTGACATCACGCCGATGTGACGTGTGCGGCGGTAGCAACCACGAGCTTCTCGGGGAAGCCACTTCATCGCGCAAACGCGAAGCGCGCAGTGGGCCTTCTCGCAGCACGTGGTCGTTTGCCAGGCCTGCGGCTTCGTGTTCGCTAGCCCAGGCCCAAGCCAGACGGATCTCGATCGCTATTACGCGACTCGTTCGCTGCCGGGGTAGGCGCGCCGGACTTCTCAGCGACCGCCCGGCTGGACCTGCTCGATCGGCATCGCGGACAACGAAGGCACTTCGCTGAGGTCGGGTCTAACGCGCCCGGCAGCTTCCAATCCGAGGTGGCTGACCGGTTCGCTGAGGTCACGATGGTCGAACCGATCACCTCGGTTCCCAGCCATGTCACGACACTCCACCAGCTGGCGGCCGCCTCCGTTGACGTGCTCGCGCACTACTTCGTGCTCGAGCACGTGCGTGATACCGACGGCTTCCTCAGGGCGGCGCGTCGCGCCCTCGCCCCGGGTGGGCTGATGATCTGCGAGGTCCCCGACCTGCATCTCTACCCGCAGGAGTCCTCCGCCCTGCTACTGCACGAGCACGTCAGCCACTTCAGCCCGGAGTCCTTGTCGGCTCTGGCCGCGCGATATGGATTCGCCGCGGTAGAAATCTCGCACCGTGACTGCAGCCGCCCCTTCGGGTTCGCTGGCGTGTTCAGCCTCGCGCCTCCATCGGACGGCGCGCCGGGAGCCTCGATCCTGCACGCGCGCTCCTGCGTCGAGGCTGGCGTGCGGAACATCGAGCGGTACCAGACGTCCCTTCAACGTGCCAGGGAAAGGCTTTCGACAGTCTCCGGGACAGCAGCCGTCTGGGCCGCCAACCCGATCATGGCCGACCTCGTGCACCCGGCTTCCTTCCAGATGCCAGAGAACGTTCGGCTTGTCGATCCGTCCCGCGAAGACCACCATGCACGGCCTTCCTGTGTCCTCGCCGCAGACGTCGAGACCGATTCTCTCGAGCTCCTCGTGATCTGCACCCCCAGCCCACGCAGAGGCCATCATCGGTATGGCCGGCGTGCACCTCAGCAGGGTGCTCTACTGGACCCGCCAAGCGCTTAGACAGCAGATCACGGCTCCAGTCTCCACGGCCGGGCGCCGGTTCGTCACCGTCACCGATCCGAGGCGCACTCCAACCGCAGCCTCACGGACATGTGCCGACCGCGGGGAACTCACCGCTCAGCGTAGCGACGCGTCTCAGGAGCGAGCGCCGCGGCGCCGACCCAGGACACCCCACAGCAGCGTGTGCAGTGCATGCTCTATGCGCGCCGGCACGGGCCGGCCGCCCCACCACAGGCGATAGACGGCGCGGCCAACCGGCGAGAGCTCGGACTGGCGGGCGAGCTCGTCGCGACGGGCGTAGAGGTCGGCGTGCTTGGCGCGCATGGAGCGGAACCAACGGCGGTACTCGAGGCGATCGGCCGTGAGCTTCGTCCAGCCGTGTCGGCGGTACTCGAAGGTCACTTCCTCGACGCGGCGCCCCTGCCAACCCTCGCTCAGGGCGTGCAGCCGACTCCCAGTCCTCGTAGCCTCCGAAGTTCGGGTCGTAGCCGCCGACGACGTCGACCCTCGCGGCGCATGAGGCACGTCTGCCGATCGTGTGGCGGTAAAGGAGCTTGTAAGGGTCATCGGCCGGCATGGTCAGCTCGCCCTCCCATTCGCCGAAGAAGCGGGTCTTGCCGTAGGTGAAGCCCAGCCCCGCGTCCGCGTCGAGGGGCGCGCGCAGCAAGTTGAGCGCGCGCGGGCGCAGCCGGTCGTCGGCGTCGAGGATCATCAGGTAGGGGGTCTCGGCCAGCGCCAAGCCGTTGTTGCGGGCGGCCGCGACGCCGGCGTTTTCCTGGCGCACGACCCGCACGTCGTCGGGCAGCCGATCGAGGATCGCGATCGTCCCCGGATCGGTCGAGCCGTCGTCGACCACGATGATCCTCGGCGCTCCGCCGTCCTGGGTGAGCACGCTTTTGACGGCCTCCTCGAGGAACTCGCCGTAGTTGTAGTTCGTCACCACGACGGTGACGTCGTCATGACGGCTCGTCACGGCGCGCGCAGGACCCCGAGCCAGTCACGCCAGTGATCGGGTAGGGTCGCCGCGACCAGACCATGTTCGGCAGCGAGCGTATGGCGCGACCAGGCGACTGGTCGAACCACGCGGCAGCCATCGCTTCCATGGCGCGGTTGTAGCGCAACTCGAGGCGGGCTATGCGTCGCCTGTGCTCGGTGTGAGCCGCCCGCGAGCGAGAGCGCAGCAATCGGTCTTCTGGTTGTTGGCGCCCTGCCGGGCGATGTTCGAGGACACAGACCCCGCAGCCCTTGCGATAGACGGCCAGGACCTCCTCGTTGAGCACCACGCGGCGACCAGTTCTCCAGGATCCGTATCCACAGGTCGTGGTCCTCGTCTCGAAGAGCTCCGGGTCCAACCAGCCGACCTCCCCGGCCTCGCCCGGCACGAGCGTTAGCGACGCAGTTGCGCGACAGGACCCGTCGAGGGTGAGCGGGTCGATGTCAACCCGCGGAACTGGGCGGAGTACGCGCCCCGCGGGGCACGGCCGGGCCCGCGAAGGCCGCGTCCACGCGACGATGCCGACGGGCGCGCGCCGTCCCGCCTTTTCAGCGTCGTAGCGGGCCACCTGGCGCTCGGTAGCCGAGAAGCCAGAGGTCGTCGGCGTCGAGGAGGCCACCAGTTCCCCAGACGCGCTGGAGAGCGAGGTTGCGCGCACCGGCCGGTCCGAGGTCGTGCGCGCTGCGCACGAGCGTCGCCTTCGGCGCATGAGCGGCGACGCGCGCGGCGGTGTCGTCGTCGGACGCGTCGTCGGCGACGATCAGTTCCCATCGCTATAGGTCTGATCGGCGACAGAGGCGAGCGTCTGGTCGATCCAAGCGGCCGAGTCTGTGCGCTGGCACGATGACGCTGACGCGCGGCACGGCCGCAGACCGTACCGAGCGCCGACGCGGCGTTGGCCGATCGGCCCGACTCTACGGCTCGACGCACGCGTCCCCGATCGCCCCTCCAGCGTCCACCGGCGCCCGGAACACCCCTTCGAGCGAGCCGGCGAGGGCCGACACCTGCCCGCGCCCGGCGCCCCGCCCAGCGCTCGCGCGCACGGCGCCGCTTGAGCCTGCCGCTGGCGGTGATCGTGCTCGTGGCCGTCATCGAGGCGCTGGCCTGGACGATCGCCCTCCCACCCCTTCGAGGCCACCGACGAGATCAGCCACATCGCCTACGTCGAGCGCCTCGCCGAGACGCGATCAATTCCCTTATCCGGGCGGCCCCCCCGCCGAAGCCGGGTCCTGGCGACGTCCACGGAGGCCGCCGCCGCGGCCCGGGTCGGCGGCGTGCCTGGCGGACCCGCGGAATCCTGCGGCCCGGCCGCCCGGCTCCGCTCCCCACGGTGGAGCTGTGTGGAGCGCCAGCCCGGGCCTGGGACCGAGGGCAATGGAACCGATGGCGGATACACGAACGCCATGGGGGATCCGCCCTCTACTACCTCTACGCTGAGGTCCTATCTGGCGCCCTACCCGCTCGACTTCTTCACCCGCGCCTTCGCCATGAGGCTCGCGACCCGTTGCCGCTGGTCGCGGGTATCGTCTTCACGTGGGGCATCGCGGGCCTGCCGACGCGCGGCCCTCCCCCGGCAGGTCCTCTGCACCCCCGCGGTCGCTATGGGTCCCGAGTTCACCCAGGCCGCCGCGGTGGTGAGCCCGACATGCTCCTGGCCGCGGAGTGGACGGCCTTCTTCTATCTAGGGCTCCTCACGCTGAAGCGCGGGCCCACGCGCGCCCGCACAGCCGGCATCCTGGCCCTGGCCGTGGCGTCGAGCCTGTACCACGGGCGCGGATCGCCATGCTGGCTGCCGGCGGCGCGCATCCTGGCCGTCGCGTGGTGGCGTGCGCGCAGGCCGGGCGGCGCCCCTCGCGTGGAGTTGGTGGCAGGCGCCGCCGCCCTCACGCTGGCCACCGCCTACGCTGGCCTGCGCTACGCCACGCTCGGACAGCTCAATGCCGTCGAGCGGGCGCGAGTCGCCTCCTATCTCGCAGTTCGACTTGCCGAGCTGCCCGGTTCATGCAGACCATGTTCAACCGGACTGGTGGATCGCCGCGACGCCTTCGTGGATCCGTTCTACTGGGTCCGCCGCCGCAATTCCAGGTCTTCTTTTCCTCGCACGCGTGGGATGGCGCTGCGCGTGGATGCGGCGGGCGCGGGATCCTCGCCGTCGTCGGCCTGGTGTCCCGGCTGCGCGCCGGTCGAGTCCGAGCGCCGAGCTGCGGGCGCTCGTGCTTCTGATCGCCCGCGGTCGCCTATCTCCTGGACGCCCACATCGCCGCGAACCGTCGCTTGCGGCCGGTCGAGCGACCCGGTGATCACCGGCCGCTCCTCCTGCCGCTCATCTCGATGTACGGGCTGGGGACCGCCCTGGCCGTCTGCGTGGCTCCCGCGCCGCCTCGCGGGGATCGCCGGGGCGTAGTCCTGGCCGGGACTGGCGCTGCTCCCGACTTGCCAGCATGGGGATCCTGGTGGAGCGCTTATGTGAATAGGCCGGCTCTCGCGGGAGCGTTGGTGGGCGCCGGCATCCTCCTCGTAGGCGGGCTGGCGATCGCGTTGCCCTATCTGGACAGGCAGCGCGACTACCGCGCCTCATCCCCAGCCGCCGTCGCTGATCGCCATCCAGCTGATCCGGATCGAGCCGGGCGAGAAGGCGTGCCTGCACAACGCCCCCCTGAGCTCCTGCAGCGCCCGCGCCCGCTTCCAGGTCGAGCGTTCGGCCAACCGATCGTTCCCCTGCGGCAAGGAGCTGACCGGCGCGACTACCACGCGAGCGCGGCGGTGCCCGCGTCGTCTCACCAGAACGAGGGGGTCGTCCAGCGGGCATCGCGCCACCCTCACGAAACCTCCTGGCCGAGGTGTGCGTCGTCACGGCGGTGGCGCACGGCCGCCCTGTACGCCACGACCCCCAACGGAGCGCTCCGCGGCCAGCACGACCGTGGCCGGCCACCACCGCATGACCATCCGTGGATCGCCTTCTACGAGCGCAAGCCGGTGTCAATCGCCCACCGGCTCCCGACCTTCTTCGAGGGCACGGTGGCTTCGCCGGGCCTGATCGGTCTTGCTCCTCGGCCGCTGGCCTCCTCTTCGTCGTCGGCGTGCCGGCGGCGATCCTGTTCGCGTACGGGACGCCTTGCCGGCGACCACTGGCGAGCTCACTAGCGCCGACCCGCTGGCGCGGCGCAGGGCTCGTCACGCGCCACGAGGGAGAGCCGTAGACGTGCGCAGCTCTCCCGCGCCCGATCGAGCTCCGCGAACAGGTCGGCGCTCTCCGCGAGCAGTCGGCGCTGTCCTCCGCAAGGCGGCTCCGAACTGTTCGAGCTCGCCGACGTCGGCCTTGGAACGCTGCAACGCGGAGTTCAGCGACGCACGTGCTGGACCCCCCTCGAGCTCGGCGGCCAGCCCGGCGTCGCCGGTCCGCCGAGCACCAGGCTGGCCACGTTGCCGGAAGCGGCTGCGACTGGCCAAGGCGACCGTGTATGGCTCCAGCCAGGGAGACGCGACGCGGTCTTCCCGACGCGCAGGTCGGCGCGCTCGCGGAGCGTGCCGTCGGCCGCCTGCTCGTCGTCGACAACGGCCGAGGCCAGCCACGCGTCTGGCGACGAGTCGACGTGCTCAACCGCTCAGCGAGGGCACCGCCAGCTCTCCGGCACGTACTCGTGGACGTGGAACGGTTGCCCGCGGGATACGCTCGCGGTTGGGCGACGAATCACCAGCAGGCCGCCTGAGGTCCCACGCGTGCCAGCTCGCCGATGGCGCCTCCTGGCGCTCGACGTGCTCGATGACCTCGAAGCACACGACGAGGTCGAAGGAGTCGTCGTCGAACGGCAGGGCGTGGACGTCGCCGGTGACGAAGGAGGCGTTGGCCGGGGCGACGGCGGCCGCCGCCTCCACGGCTTTGGGCGCGACGTCTACGCCGACGACCGTCGATGCGCCCGCGCCCGCGAGCAGGCCGCTGCCGTACCCGACGCCGCAGCCCGCGTCGAGGACGGCGCGGCCGGCCGCCAGCTGCGTCGCCCACCAGTACCGCGCAAGGTGTTCGACCTCGATGAGCTCGCCATCAGCGGTGCCCGGCACGAACCGCTCGTCGGCGTCCCCGATCCGGTTGGACAGGTCGGCGTCCACCGGCCGGACGCTAGCGGACGTGAGCCCTTACCCTGGCGCCCACGTGACCAGCGGCTTCGCCCAGACCGCCGACGC
>CAWIEX010000021.1:0-6997 GCA_963835295.1 uncultured Actinomycetes bacterium | reverse complement strand
CCAACCCTGAGGCGTCGGCGGGAGTCGCCTATGGGATGTGGACGACCTCGAGCTTGAAGCCGTCGGGGTCGCGGAAGAAGACCGCGTAGTAGCCGGGGTTGTAGTCGTACTCCGCGGGGGCGTCGAGGATGTCGGCACCCCCGGCGACGAGCGTCTCGTGGACGCGATCGACCTGCTCGCGGTCGACGGCGTTGAGCGCCAGGTGGTGGAACCCGGGCGCGGTGAGGTCGTGCGGCGCGGCGTCACGGTGCTCGGGCGCGACGGGCGTGAAGATGAGCCATTGCGCGGCGCCCGTCGAATCCCGGCGCTCCCAGGCCCGGCCGCCGTCGTGGCGCGGGATCTGGACGTAGCCCAGCAGCGCGAGCAGGGGGTCGTAGAAGGCCTCGGTGGCCGCCGGGTCTCGCACGCTGAGGCGCAGGTGGTTGAGCGATCCCGCGGAGCTCACAGCTCCTCGGCATACCCGAAGAGGGCGGGCCACCCACCGGTGTGCACGAAGAGCACGGCGGCGCCCGGACGAAAGCCCCCCGAGCGCGCCCGCGCGGTGAGGCCGGCCATGGCCTTGCCCGTGTAGGTGGGATCGAGCAGTAGCCCGTGCGTCCGCGCCAGACGCCGCACGGCGTCGAGCCCCTCCGGTGTCGGCACCCCGTAGCCGGCTCCGATGAAGCGGTCGTCGATCTCGACGTCATGGACGGCCCCGGGGCGCCCCAGGGCCGCCGCCGTCTCGGGCGCCAGCGCCAGGACGCGCGCGCGCAACTCGGGCGCGGGCGTGCTGACGGCGATGCCGACGAGCTGCCCGGACCGGCCGGCCAGGGCGAGCCCCATCGACGTCGCCGTCGACCAGCTGCACCCGCGCCCCGAGCAGCCGGTCGAGCAGGGCGTTGCCCGTGTGCTCGTAGCTCTGGTCGCGATCGGGCACGCGGCGATTGAGCCACAGCTCGCACGCCAGGCCCAGCCGGGCGCATGCCGCCGCCGTCAGGCGTGCGTGGTTGGACTGCACCGCGCCGCCGGTCAGGACGACGTCCGGGCGCTCGCGCAACGCCTCGGCCATGAGGAACTCGAGCTTGCGCACCTTGTTGCCGCCACCGGCGAGCCCAGTGCAGTCGTCGTGCTTGACCCACAGCCGGACCCCCGCCGGATCGCCGTCGCCCTCTCCCAGCGACTCCAGCGGAGTCGGCAGGATGGCCAGCGGCGCTCGCTCGCCGAGGTCGATGCTCGTGCGGCTACCCTCAGGCCGATGGCTCATCAGTACATCTTCCAGATGTACCGCCTGTCGAAGGTCTATCCGCCCGACAAGACGGTGCTCAACGACATCACGCTCGCGTTCCTGCCCGGGGCCAAGATCGGCGTGCTCGGCTACAACGGCGCCGGCAAGTCCACGGTCCTGCGCATCATGGCCGGCATCGACACCGAGGTGCGCGGCGACGCGCAGCTGGCTCCGGGGGCCACGGTCGGGCTGCTCGAGCAGGAGCCCCAGCTCGACGAGAGCAAGGACGTGCGCGGCAACGTCGAGGACGGCGTGGCCGAGACGCGCGCGCTGCTCGACCGCTTCAACGAGCTGGCCGCCAACTACTCCGACGAGACGGCCGACGAGTTCGCCGCGGCACAGGCGAGGATCGACGCCGCCGACGCGTGGAACCTCGACACCAACGTCGAGTACGCGATGGACGCCCTGCGCCTGCCGCCGGCCGACGCCGACGTCACGCGGCTCTCGGGCGGCGAGCGCCGCCGCGTCGCGCTCTGCCGGCTGCTGCTCGGCGCGCCCGACCTGCTCCTGCTCGACGAGCCGACCAACCACCTCGACGCCGAGTCGGTCGCGTGGCTCGAGCGCCACCTGGCCGAGTACAAGGGCACGGTCGTGGCGGTGACCCACGATCGCTACTTCCTGGACAACGTCGCCGGCTGGATCCTCGAGCTCGACCGCTCGCGCGGCATCCCCTACGAGGGCAACTACTCGAGCTGGCTCGAGCAGAAGCAGAAGCGGATGGCGCTGGAGGAGAAGACCGAGAAGGCGCGCCAGCGCACGATCGCTGCCGAGCTCGACTGGGTGCGCCAGAACCCCAAGGGCCGCCAGACCAAACAGAAGGCGCGCCTGCAGAACTTCGAGGCCCTCGTCGCGCAGGAGCGCAACGTCAAGCTCGACGACGTCCAGATCCACATCCCGACCTCCACGCACCTGGGCAATGTCGTGGTCGAGGCGGAGAACCTGCGCAAGGGCTACGGCGACAACCTGCTCATCGAAGACCTCAGCTTCTCGCTGCCGCCCGGCGGCATCGTCGGGATCATCGGCGCCAACGGCGCGGGCAAGACGACGCTCTTCCGGATGATCACCGGCCAGGAGCAGCCCGACGCGGGCACGCTGCGCATCGGCGAGACGGTGCAGATGTCCTACGTCGACCAGTCGCGCGACGCGCTCGACCCCGACAAGACGGTGTGGGAGGAGATCTCCGCCGGCATGGAGCAGATCAAGGTCGGCGATCGCTGGATGAACTCGCGCGCCTACACCGCGGGCTTCAACTTCAAGGGCTCCGACCAGCAGCAGAAGGTCGGCAAGCTCTCGGGCGGCGAGCGCAACCGCCTGCACCTGGCCAAGCTGCTGCGCTCGGGCGGCAACCTGCTGCTCCTCGACGAGCCGACCAACGACCTCGACGTCGACACCCTCCGCGCGCTCGAAGAGGCCCTGCTCAGCTTCGCCGGCTGCGCGGTGGTCATCTCCCACGATCGCTGGTTCCTGGATCGCGTCGCCACCCACGTGCTCGCCTTCGAGGGCGACTCGCAGGTCACGTGGTTCGAGGGCAACTTCGAGGCCTACGAGGACCACCGCCGCGCCCTGCTCGGCGACGAGGCCGACCGCCCGCACCGCATCACCTACAAGAAGCTCACGCGGACCTGAGCACGTCGCGGCGGCCGCCGCGTTGACCCGCATTTAGGAGCTTCTTGCAACGAGAAGCGGGGCGGCCGCGCCGCTTGGCGGCCGTGTGCCCCGCTCGCGGCACATGGCCGACCGACGATCGGCGCGAATCGCCGCTGACCGCGAGGTCGGTCCCGCCCGCGGCAACGAGCGCTTTGGTTCACGTCCGCCTCGGGGCAACCGCTTAGCGTTCCGGGCGGTTCCACCCACGGTCCAGAGACTCCGACGGCGGAGTCCCGGGACCGACCCGTTCCCTCACGTCGCCCTGTGCGTCGCGGTTCCGCGTCACCTGATGACTACGCCACCCCCGCCCAGCGCCGCGCTGGGCACTGATGCTGCACCCTGGGCCTCGACGGCCCCCAGCGGTGCGCCCGAGCTCGACGCGCGGGCGGTGCGGCTGGTTCCGCGCAGGCTCATCTCCGCGGCGAGGCACCCGGAGACCGTGCCGACGCTGCTGCTCGCCGCCGACGCCGCAGCCGTCGCCGTCGCCCTGGGCGTCGGGGTGCAGCTCGTGGCCGGAGCCCAGCTGCAGCCGTGGGCCATCGCCGCCCCGGCCGCGGGGGTCGTGCTCGCGAAGGTCTCGGGCCTCTACGCGCGCCCGGGTCGCGGCCTGGGTCAGAGCACCCTGGGCGAGGTGCCACGGCTCGCGCAGCTGGCGACCCTGCTCGCGCTGCTCGGTTCACTCGCCGGCCACTGGCTCGTCTACACGCCGTGGCACGTGCAGACCACGCTCGTGCTGTGGGGGTCGCTCCTGGTGGGACTCCCCTTCGGGCGCGCACGACGGCTACTTCGCTGAGGCGCAGGAGCCGGCTGTCGCGGCGGAGATCCGCGCCGCGCGCCCAGACCTGCTCTTCGTGGCCATGTCCACGCCGCGCAAGGAGTACTTCCTCGGGCGCTGGGGCCCCGAGCTCGATGTCCCCTTCTCGATGGGCGTCGGCGGCGCCGTCGACGTCATCGCCGGCATCACCAAGCGGGCGCCGCGCCTGCTGCAGCGGCTGGGGCTCGAGTGGGCCTTCCGGCTGGCGCAGGAGCCGCGGCGCCTCTTCCGCCGCTATCTCGTGACCAACCTCGCCTTCCTCGGGCTCACCGTGCGCGACCTCCGGCGCGGCCGCCGACGGCGCTGAGCGCGTCGCCCAGCAGGGCCATCGCGCGCTCGATCTGCTCGTCGGAGAGGTAGGGCGCCGGGCCGAGCCGCAGCCACGCCCCGCGGCTGTCGGCCAGCACGCCGCGCTCGGCGAGCGCGCGCTGCAACTCGCCCGCGCGCGGCGCGCGCAGGGCGAGGAAGGCGCCGTACTGCTCGAGCCCGGTGTCGCGGTCGCGCGTGATGACCGCGTCGTCGGTACCGAGCGCGTCGAAGGCCGCGGCCAGCAGGTCGACCTGACGGCGGTAGGAGGCGCGCAGGCGCTCGGGCGTGAGCTCCTGGTCGGCGAAGAAGCGCAGCACGCGCGCGGCGCGATAGTGGCTGGTGGGGTCGTAGGTGGAGCCCGCGTAGCGCGCGGCGCCGCGGCCGTAGGCCACCCGCGAGGCGTCGTGCTCGTCGGCCAGCGCGGCGAACTCCGCGTACCAGCCGGTGATCACGGGACGCAGGTCGTCGGCGTGGGCGGGCAGGCGCATGAAGCAGTTGCCCTCGCCGAGCTGCAGGTACTTGTAGCCCCCGCCCACCACCCACGCCGCCCCCAGGCCGCGCCCGTGGAGGTCGAAGGGCAGCGCGCCCAGCGCGTGGTAGCCGTCGACGAGCAGCTCGGCGCCCGCATCGGCACACGCCCCGGCGAGCACGTCGAGGCGGGGGACGATCCGCGCCGTCTCGAAGAGCACCGCGGAGACGAGCACCGCGGCCGTGCGCCCGTCGACCGCGTCAGCGAGGCGCTCGGCCAGCGTGTCCGCCGGGTCGGCCGGGAGCCGAACCAGGTCGAGGCCCTCCTCGTCGAGGCGCGCGAGCTGACGGCGCAGGGTGTGGAACTCGCCGTCGGTGCTGACCAGGCGCGGTCGCGCGCGCAGGTCGAGCGCGGAGAGGAAGCGCAGGACGAGCTCGTGGGTGTTGACGCCCAGGGCGATCTCGCTCTCGGCGTCGGCGAGCAGGCGGCGCACCCCCGCCCGCAGCTCGTCGGCCTTGGCGAAGGCCCGCTCCCACTTGTCGTCGACGTGGAGGGCGGCGTCGTCGAACGCCTCGAGCTGGCCCTCGACGGCGACGTCGGGCCACGCCTGGTGCGAGTGCCCGGAGAGCAGCAGGCGGTCGGCCACGCGGAAGCGCGAGTAGTGCGCGGCGAGCGGGTTCACAGGCGCCCGCGCACAGCCCACAGGTCAGGGAAGGCGGCCTGGAAGAGCGTCGTGCGCAGGTACTGCGCCCCCGACGAGCCGCCGGTGCCCGCCTTGTCGCCGATCGTGCGCTCGACCATCTTGACGTGGCGATAGCGCCACTCCTGAAGGCCCTCATCGACGTCGATGAGGCGCTCGCAGACCTGCACCTCCGGCCCGTCGACGCGATAGACGTCGACGAGGACGTCCTGCACCGCCGGCGAGGCCACGGCCGGCTGGGTGACGTCGCGCTCGAGAGCCTCGCGCGGGACGCCAAAGCCCTGCGCCGCCAGATAGCGCAGGAAGGAGTCGATCACGCTCGGGCGCGCCATCGCGTCCGCGATCCGCTGGCGCGCGCTCGACCCCGGCGGGTAGCGGTCCAGCGCGCCGGCGTCGCGACGGCCCAGGACCGCCTCGAGCTCGCGGAACTGCGCCGACTGAAAGCCGCTGGCGGCGTCGAGGCGGTCGCGGAAGGTCGTGAACTGCCGCGGGGTCATCGTCTCGAGCACGTCGATCTGCGCGACGACCGTCTTGAGGATCGTCAGCACGCGCTTGAGCGTGCCCAGCGCGCGCGAGCTGTCGCCCATCTCCAGGCGGCGCTGCAGGTAGGCGAACTCGTGCAGGAGCTGCTTGAACCACAGCTCGTAGATCTGGTGGATGACGATGAAGAGCAGCTCGTCGTGCTCGTGGGAGCGCGGGCGCTGCGCGGCCAGGACCTCGTCGAGCCCCAGGTAGGACGCGTACGTCAGGGCGGCTGACTCGTCGCTGGCCATCGCTCGTGCCTACCCTAAGCTGCGACGGGCGTGGCCGACGTCTGCATCACCGAGTACACCGATCCCGGATGCCCCTGGGCGTACAGCGCCGAGCCCTTCCGGCGGCGGCTGAGCTGGCTCTACGGCGACCAGCTGGAGTGGAAGGTCCGGTTGGTGGGGCTGGCCGAGAGCCCCGACGAGTACCTGAGGAAGGGCTTCACGCCCGAGAAGCAGGCGCGCGCGTTCGCCTCGATCGCGCGCGACCACGGGATGCCGATCGACAGCTCGGTGCGCCCGCGCATGGCGGCCACCGTGCCCGCCTGCCGGGCCATCGTGGCCGCGCGCCTGCACGCGCCCGAGGCCGAGCGTCGGCTGCTGCGCCGCCTGCGCATCCGCCACTTCTCCGGCCAGCTGCTCGACGAGCCCGAGACCATCCACGGCGCGGCGCACGATGCGGGCATCGACCCCGCCGACCTCGATCGCTGGAGCGCCGAGCCCGCAGTCCAGGAGGCGCTCGACGAGGACATGGCCTCGGCCCGCCACCCGATGAGCGCGGCGCGCGTCCTCGATGCCAAGCTCGCCAACTGGTCGGGCGGCCGGCGCTACACCTGCCCGTCCTACGAGATCGTGCGGACCTCCGACGGCGTGCGCATCGCCGTGCCCGGCTTCCAGCCGTTCGCCGTCTACGACGTCGTCACCGCCAACCTCGTCCCGGGCGTCGACCGCCGCGAGCCGCCCGAGGACGTCACCGAGGTCCTGCGCTGGACCGGCACGCCGCTGGCCTCCAAGGAGGTCGCCGTGGTCTGCGACATCTCCGTGCAGGACGCCCGCGAGGCGCTCGGGCACGTCGCCGACGAGGAGCACGTCGGCTTCGACGGGTTCTGGACGCTCGCGTGAGGCTTCGGCAGCAGTGGCACGTGAGCGTGCGCGCGCCCTACTGAACGGTCGGCTCGAGCGCGTCTGTCACGGGAGGGGCAGCGTGGTGATCCTGACGCTGCTCGGTGCGCTCGGCTCACAGCGCCCCGAGCAGGTCGTGCGCGCT
>CAWIEX010000020.1:0-39927 GCA_963835295.1 uncultured Actinomycetes bacterium | reverse complement strand
AGACGGTACCGAGCGCTAGCAGCAGCGCGCGCGCGGATTGTCGTTGCGATCGTCCTGGCGCCAGCGCTCGAAGTCGCGCCGCGACATGACCATCGCCCCCGGGTGCTCGCGCCGCACGTGCTCGACGTAGCGGTCGTACGCCGTCTCGCCCGCCGCCTCGCGCAGGTACCAGCGGATGCCATGCACGAGGTGGCGAAGGCGTGCCTCGACGGGCGCGGGGCTCACGGGCCACCTCTCGGGCCGGTGGTCTCGGACTCGCGCGTGAAGCGGTCCGTGCGCACGGCGCCGCCGTCGCCGGCCGTCGCCCCGGCGAGCGCCGCGCGCTCGTCGCTCGTGGGGAACAACCCGGCGGGCGCGAAGAGCTGCGACTCGACGAACGGCGTCTCGGTCGTCGACAGCGGCTGGCGGCTCGCGATGACCCGCAGCCAGATGCGCGAGGCATCGAGGATCACGACGATGATCATGGCAGCGAACAGGGCGGCCAGGATCCCGTCGACGGTCGAGTTCGTCACGACCTGATGCATGTCATCAAGGCTCTTCGCCGGTGGGAGGACCTGACCCTTGTCAAGCGCCTCCTGGAACTTGTCGCGCTGGGCGAAGAACCCGATCTTCGGGTTGTCGGAGAAGACCTTCTGATAGCTCGCCGTGAGTGTCACCACGGCGTCCCACGCCAGTGGGACCCCCGTGACCCAGGCCCACTTGAGCTCGCCCGGACTTGACCAGGATCGTCGTCGCGACCGTCAGCGCGACCGCCGCGAGCAACTGGTTCGCGATGCCGAAGAGGGGGAACAGCTGGTTGATCCCGCCCAGCGGGTTCGTGACGCCGGTGTAGAGGAAATAGCCCCATGCGGCGACGACGATGGCGCTCGTCAGCCAGACGCCAGGCTTCCAGCTCACACGGCCCAGCGGCTTCCACACGTTGCCCAGCGTGTCCTGGAGCATGAAGCGCCCGACCCGAGTGCCCGCGTCCACCGTGGTGAGGATGAACAGGGCCTCGAACATGATCGCGAAGTGGTACCAGAAGGCCTTCAGGCCGTTCCCGGTCGCACCGGAGAAGATCTCCGACATCCCGACGGCCAGCGTCGGCGCCCCGCCCGTGCGCGCCAGCAGCGTCTGCTCATGGACGTCGCGCGCCGCGGACGACAGCGCCTGCGGCGAGATCTGGAAGCCGAGCCCGTTCACCGCCTGCGACGCCGATTGGACCGTGTTGCCGACCACCGCGGCAGGCGCGTTCATCGCGTAGTACAGGCCAGGATCGATGATCGACGCGGCGATGATCGCCATCACCGCGACGAAGGACTCCATCAGCATCGCGCCGTAGCCGATGAAGCGCACCTGCGACTCCTTCTGGATCATCTTCGGCGTGGTGCCGGAGGCGATCAGCGCGTGGAAGCCCGACAGCGCGCCGCACGCGATGATGATGAAGACGAACGGGAACAGCGCGCCCGCGAAGACCGGCCCCTCACCGGAGGACGCGAACTTCGTGACGGCCTCGTTCTTCATGACCGGCAGCGTCACGAGGATGCCGATCGCCAGCAGCGCGATCGTCCCGATCTTCATGAAGGTCGACAGGTAGTCCCGCGGCGCGAGCAGCATCCACACGGGCAGCACCGAGGCGACGAAGCCGTAGGCGACCAGGCACAGGACCAGCGTCTTGGGCTCGAGCGTGAAGAAGTCGGCCACGGCGCCGCCGCTCTCCTGTATCCAGCCGCCGGCGACGATGGCCAGCAGGAGCAGCGCGACGCCGATCGCCGTCGCCTCCAGCACTCGCCCCGGGCGCAGCACGCGCAGGTAGAAGCCCATCAGGAGCGCGATGGGGATGGTCATCGCGATCGAGAAGGTCCCCCACGGGGAGGCGGCCAGGGCGTTGACGACCACGAGCGCCAGCACGGCCAGCAGGATGATCATGATCGAGAACACGGCGATCAGAGCGGCCGCGCCACCGACTGGGCCGATCTCATCGCGCGCCATCTGCCCGAGGCTCTTGCCGTCGCGGCGCATCGAGAAGAACAGCGTCACCATGTCCTGGACCGCACCGGCCAGGATCACGCCGACGATGATCCAGATCGTGCCCGGGAGGTATCCCATCTGCGCGGCCAGCACCGGGCCCACCAGCGGCCCGGCGCCCGCGATCGCGGCGAAGTGGTGTCCGAAGAGGACGCGGCGATCGGTGGGATGGAAGTCGATCGCGTTGTCGAGCCGTTCGGCCGGGGTGGCGCGGCGGTCGTCCACGCCGAGCACCCGCTTGACGATGAAACGCGCGTAGAAGCGATAGGCGATGGCGTACGAGCCCAGGGCGGCCGCGATCAGCCAGGCCGCCGAGATGCGCTCGTCGCGCACGAGGGCGATCACGCCCCAGGCCACCGCACCGACGACGGCGACAGTCGTCCAGATGACGATCGACCGCAGACGAGTCTGCTTGGTCATGACGGTTCCTCCCGGACCACTTCGGAGTCGTCCTCCTACGCCCTGACGTTTCCCCAGGGAGGGCTGCGATAACTCCGGCGCCCCGTGTTCGAACGGCTACGCCCCAGCGGCCAGCGCGCGGTCGCGCCCGGCGCCTTGACCGGCGCGTGGGCCCGGAGTGCGCAAGCGGCGTCTGAGATGGACGCGTGTGTCAAGTGAGCGTTGGCGGTTGTTGTTCATGGTGGCGGCGGGTGGTGGGGTCGGGCGGCGGGTGCGAGGGCAACGACGACTGTCACTCTGAGATGCGCGGGTCGGGACCGCAGGACAGTGTCCGGTCGTGAGCTGCCTCGAACTAGATTCGCGAGTCGGTATCGCATAGACGCATCGAGGGTCCTCCGGGCGGCTCGCACCGGCCGCCCGACCCCACCATGGGTTGGCGTGTGGCTAGCGGGCGGCCTCCTGGGGCTGCTTGTCGCTGGTGGTGATCGGCTGGTCGGTGAGCGCGGCCCAGAGGAACGCTGCGAGCTCGCGGGCGATCGCGACGTTGACGACGGTCGGGCGCTTGCCGTGCTCGGTGAGGTGGCGGTAGCGGTGGTGCAGGCGGACCTGGGCTTGCCAGGCGCGCTGATCGGGCTGCACGCCGCCGGCGGGGCGGCGGGGTGCGTGGCGGTAGTGCCAGGCGGCTTCGACGAGCAGGCGGCGGGCGTGGCGGTTGCCGGCGCGGGTGATGTGGCCGCGGTGTTGCTGATCGCCGCTTGAGTACTCGCTTGGCGTGATGCCCAGCCAGCAGGCGAGCTCGCGTGGGTGGCTGAAGCGTGCGAAGTCGCCGATCTCGGCGATCAGCCCGAGTGCGGTCAGCGTGCTGATGCCGCGAAAGCGCGTGAGGATCTGCACGTGGCCGGCCCAGCGCTCGCCGCGCGCGATCTCCTCAAGCCGCGCGTCGAGCGTGGCGAGCTGGCGCTCGAGCCCGTCGAGGTGGATCAGCATCTGCGTCAGCGCCTCGTGCGCGAGCGGATCGTCCAGGCGCTGCGCGTTGACCCAGCGGCGGTGCATCTGCGTCCAGTGGCTCTTGCCCTCACGGTAGATGCGGCCGTGCCTGAGCAGCTGCTTGGCGACGCGATGACGGGCCGCGGTGCGCGCGCAGCGCAGGTCGTCGCGGCAGCGCAGCAGATCGCGCAGGCCCTCAGTCTCGGCGGTCGGCGGCGACACGAACCGCAGAAGGCCGGCGCGCTGCAGCGTCACGAGCTTCTTCGCATCACGGCGGTCGGTCTTGACGTGGTCACCGGCGCGCACCGGAACCAGCGACGGCGCCACGACGTCACACGCCACGCCGATCTTCGTCAGCAGCCGCCACAACGCGAACCCGCCCGGGCCCGCTTCGTAGCAGACGGCAAGCCCGTCGGGCCCGCCGAGCCGGTCGATAAAACGACGGATCGCGCGCTCGGTCGTCTCGATCCGCGACACCTCCGGCTTACCGCCCTCGGGCGGCAGCGTCGCGGCGACGATCGAGAACTTGTGCACATCCAGGCTGACCCACAGACGCACGCCCGCGGGCGCGATCGAAGCGGTAACGTCAGGCACGGCTGGTCCTCCAAGCAGGTCGTATGCGGTAGCCGTTGCGGCTCTCAACACCCGCGATTGTCAACCCGCGAAAGATGCGACGCACGAGGACCAGCCTCATGCGTCCATCCTGACTAGAGCTGCTCGAGGATGCCCGGCAGAGAGTCGCGGAAGTTGCCCTCGACCAGCGTCGAGGCCGCGTCGCGGTCGCCCCGCTCCAGCGCCTGGATGATCTCCTCGTGCTGGTCCACCGAGCGGCTCACGAAGTCAGCAGCCGCCATGTAGTTGTACTCATAGCGCAGGAGCAGGCGCTTGAGCGGACGCAGGGTCGAGAGGAGCTGATCGTTGCCGCAGTGACGCACGAGCTCCTCGTGGAAGGCGTAGTCGTGCGTGGCGGCGGCCATCGCGTCCGAGCGCTCGTCGGCCATCGCGGCGTTGATCTCGCGCAGGCGCTCGACCGCCTCGGGCGGGAACTCGGGCGTCGTGCGGACCGCCAGCCCCTCGAGGAGGATGACGACGGGATAGCCCTCGCGGACCTCGATCTCGCTCAGCGGGGCGACGGCGAAGCTGCCCCCGTCCTCGGGCCGCACGAAGCCGTCGCGCTCCAGGCGGCAGAGGGCCTCGCGCACGACTGACGGATCGACCTCGAGCTGGCCGGCCAACTCCTCCTCGTCCAGCCGCGCCCCGGCGGCCATCTCGCCGCGCACGATCCGGCGCTCGATCTCGGTCCAGGTGCGTTCGCGAGTGCCGTGCCCCATGGGGGTCGAGATTACCTAGTGGACCCGCGCGATTGGCAATGGCGGCGCCGGCCCATCGCACGCCTACGTATATTCCCGTGGACCGACTGGCCAGTCAGCCAAAGGAGCACGCGTGGACCTGAACGACACCCCACAGCAGGCCGAGTTCCGCCAGAGGGTGCGCGCCTGGCTGCAGGAGCACAAGGCACAGGCGCCGGAGGCGCGCAGCACGCGGGCCGGAGCCGAGGACGACGCGTACGTCGACGCCCGCCGGCGCTGGCAGGGCCAGCTCGCCGAGGGCGGGCTGGCGGGCGTCACCTGGCCGGTCGACGTCGGCGGCCAGGGTCAGGGGCCGATCGAGCAGGTCATCGTCAGCCAGGAGATCGCGCGGGCGGGCGTGCCGGGCATCCTCGACGTCATCGGCATCGGCATGCTCGGGCCGACGATCATCGCCCATGGCACGGAGGAGCAGAAGGGCCGCTACCTCGCGCCGATGCTCCACGGCGACGAGGTCTGGTGCCAGCTCTTCTCCGAGCCGGCCGCCGGCTCGGACCTCGCGGCGGTGCAGACGCGCGCGCGCAAGGAGGACGACGGCACCTGGGTCCTCAACGGCCAGAAGGTGTGGACCACGAACGCGCAGTTCGCCTCCTTCGGGCTGCTGCTCGCACGCACCGACCCCGAGCAGCACAAGCACAAGGGCCTGACGATGTTCGTCCTGCCGATGGATGCCGAGGGGGTCACCGTCCGCGGCCTGCGCCAGATCTCGGGTGAGGCCGAGTTCAACGAGGTCTTCCTCGACGACGTGCGCCTGCCCGCCGACGCCGTCGTCGGCCAGGTCAACGACGGCTGGCGGACCGCGCTGACCACGCTGATGTTCGAGCGCGTGACGATCGGCCTGGGCTCGGAGGGCATGGGCTACAAGGAGGACCGCTTCGCGCGCGCCATCGCCGCCGACCCGGACGCCCGTCGCGACCCCGAGATCCGCAAGCGCCTGGGCGAGATCGCCGTCGAGCTTCTGGCCATCAAGTTCACCGGCTACCGGACGCTGACCGCGCTGGCCAAGGGCCAGATCCCCGGCCCGGAGGCGGGGCTGGCCAAGGTGACGACGGTCAACGCCGCCATCGCCGCCGGCGAGCTCATCGCCGACGTGCTCGGACCCGACGCCCTCGACGAGGACGATCAGTGGGCGTACATGATCTCGTTCCTGCCGGGGCTGAAGTCCGCGGGCGGGACCGAGGAGATCCTGCGCAACACGATCGGCGAGCGGGTGCTGGGGCTGCCGCCCGAGCCGCGGCTGGACAAGGGCGTGCCCTTCAGCGAGCTGCGCGCCAAGGAGAAGGAGGCCGCGGCCGTATGACAGCGCGCCGTTGCTCGACGAGCGCCACGCCCAACTCGGAAGGTAGGTCCTCGCGATGAACTTGGCACTGTCCGACGAGCAGGAGTTCCTGCGCGAGGCGGCGCGCGGCGCCCTCTCGCGCGTGAAGACCATCGAGGGCGCCCGCGAGGCGCTCGAGGGCGGCACGCTGCCCGACCTGTGGCCGACGGTGGTCGAGGCCGGCTGGCCCGGCCTGCTCGTCGACGAGGACCGCGGGGGCGCCGGGCTGAGCGCCTTCGACGCCATGCTGGTGGCGCAGGAGTGCGGGCGCGTCCTGGCAACCGCGCCGCTGCTCGGGCTGCTCCCGGCCAGCGCGCTGCTGCAGGCGGCGGGAGACGAGTCGCTGGAGGCGGTGGCGGCCGGCGAGGTGCGCCCGGCGTGGCTGCCCGCGCGACCGCCCGGCGACCTCGTCGAGGGCTGGACGGTCGACGCGCGCAGCGGCAAGCATCGGCCCGACGCGCCGCGCGCGACGGTCGACGGCGCCGACGTGAGCTTCACCGGCGAGGTGGCCTGGGTGCCCGACGCGCCCGGGGCCGACCTGTTCGTGGTCGTCGGCGTCGACCAGGCCGGCGCGCCGGTCGCGGGCGTCGTGGACGCGAGCGCCGCCCAGGTCGAGGCGCAGACGCGCTACGACGCCACCCGCTCGCTGGGGCACGTGAGGCTCGAGGGCGCGGCCGCGCGCCGCCTCGACGTCACCGAGGCGCAGCTCGCGCGCGCGTGGTACCTGGCGCAGGCGCTGCTGGCCGCCGAGTCGCTCGGCGCGGTGGAGACCGCCCTGGAGATGGCTGTCCAGTACGCGAAGGAGCGCTTCACCTTCGGGCGCGCCATCGGGTCCTACCAGGCCATCAAGCACGGCCTCACCGAGGTCCTGCGCCGCCAGGAGAACGCCCGCTCGCTGCTGTACTACACGGGCTGGGCCTTCGACGACCAGCCCGAGCAGTTCGCGCTGGCGGCCAGCGCGGCGCGCTCGGCCGCCGGCTCGGCGCTCGACTTCGCCGCGCGCCAGAACATCGTCACGCACGGCGGGATCGGGGCGACGTGGGAGCACGACGCGCCGCTGTTCTTCCGCCGCGCGCAGCTGTGCCGGCGGCTGCTCGGCGGCACGGGCGACGCCACCGACCGCGTGGCCGAAGAGCTGCTCGCGGCGGCCTGAGCGCCGCGAACAGCCCGCAGGCCTGTCGCCGCGGTCAGCTCTTGCCGATGGTCAGGAAGTTCAGCGGGCAGAAGAGCAGCGTGGCGGGGTCGCTCTTCGACTGGGCCGGCGCGACGGCGGTGAAGGCGTAGACGAGCTTGTCGGCCTGCACCGGCGCGTCGGCGATCGGCTCCGCGACCGCGGTGGCCGCCGAGCCGTCCGCCGTGCGCGCGGTGAGCGTCACCGACCGCGCCTGCGCCAGCACCGCGGCCCCACCCGCCGGCGGCGCGGCGCTCTTGAGCACCAGCGTGGCCGCCAGCCACGGGGTGCTGGCCCCGGTCCTGGTCGTCGGGCTCGCGGTGGTGCCCGTGGCCGTCAGGACGCGGTCCTGGGCCAGCAGCTCCATGTCGCCGGTCGGGGACACGTTGGTGCGCACCGTGTAGGTCGGGTCGCCGGTGAGCGCGTTGCCGAAGCCCGAGTCGGCGTAGAAGCCCATCGCCAGCTCGCCGGCCGCGGTGCTCGCCGCCGTCGCCCCGGAGGACACGTTGCCGGCCGCGCTGGTCGTGCCCGTCGCCGTCTTGAGCGCGTCGACCACGCCTGCTCCCGCTGCGGTCGACAGGCCCGAGTACTCGAGCGCGCTGGCGCCGATGTCGGCGCTGCTCGTGGTCGTGACGGTGACCGTCGGCCGGGTGCCGCCGCCCGCCGTGATCGGAGCGCTCCACACGCTGAGCTCGGTGTCGTCGGACGCCTTGACCGACGTCAGCTTGGTGTAGGTGTTGCCGGCCGAGTCGGTCACGCCCGCCGCGGTGGCCTTGCCGTAGCTCCACACGCCCACCTGCACGATCAGGCGGTTGCCCGTGGTCACGGCGGCCGTCGGCTGGAGCGCGAGGCTCGCGGCCACGCCGCGCTTGTTGACCTGCTGCACGAACGCCAGCGCCCCGGCAACGGGGGCAGCCGGGGTCACCGGGTCGGAGGCCGCCGACTGCGCGCTCGTGCCCACGGCGTTGGTCGCGCTGACCTTGAAGGTGTAGGCCGTCCCGTTGGTCAGCCCGGAGATCGTCGTGCTCGTGGCCGCCGGGCTGCCGGTGACGTCCTTGGGCGTCTGCGCCGTCGAGCCGATGTACGGCGTCACCGTGTACTTCGTGATCGTGCTGCCGCCGTCGTCCGGGGCCGACCAGGTCACCGTGGCCTGGCCGTCGCCGGCGGTGGCCGTCGGCTTGGCCGGCGTGCCCGGCGCCGAGAGCGTGCGCGACATCCCGACCATGCTCGCCACCGACGGGACGCCCTTGTCGTCGACGATGAAGAGCATGTAGGTGCCGGGTGGGGCCAGCGCGGCGGCCGCGGGCGCCTGGACGGTCAGCGAGCCCGAGTTGGCCGTGAAGCTGAGCGGGACGAAGTGCTGGTCCATGTCGCTCTGGTGCGTGTCGGCGCCAAGCGAGACGAGGTTGACCGAGCGGATCGACGCCGCGTCCGGGGTGCTGACCGTGAAGTTCGAGCCGTACGTGGCGCCCGCCGGGGCGTTGGCGATGGTCGGGCGCGCGCCGTTGAACAGGTACGGCGGCGAGTAGAACTGGGCCGAGAACTGGCCGGGGCCGGTGCCGCCGTTGTAGTGGCCGCCGCCGGCCACGAGCACGCGGCCGTCGGGCATCAGGACCGCGGTCGAGTGGTAGTTGCGGGCCGCGGCCATGGCGCCCACGTTGGTCCACGTCTCCGTGGCCGGGTCCCAGATCTCCGCCGTGAGCACGCCGCTGGTGACGATCGACTGGTCGCTCGAGTTCTCGCCGCCGACCGCGAGCACGGTGCCGTCGGCCAGCATGGTCAGCGTGTGGTAGATGCGGGCGCTGTGCATCGAGGGCACGGTGCGCCACGCCGGCGTGGCGGCGGTCAGGTCGATGGCGGCTGCGTTGGCCTTGGCCGTCGTCGACGTTTGCACGCTCGGCGCCCCGCCGCTGTAGAGGATCTTGCCCGGGCGGTACATGACCGACGAGCCGTTGACCACGCCGCTGGCGCCGCCGACCGGCGTCCACGTCTTGGCGGCGACGTCGAGGAAGAAGGAGTTGTCCTCCTCAGGCCCGATGGTGAAGACCTTGCCGTTCGGGGCCAGGTAGCTGAACGGGTACTCCTCCTCGTGGACCTGCGGCGTGGAGACGCCGGTGAGCAGCGTCCACGTGTCGGCCGCGGGGTCGTAGACCTCCGGCGTGTCGGCCCACGTCGTCTGGTTGGTCGAGTTGCCGCTGATGGCCACGTAGCGGCCGTCGGCGAGCTCGGTCAGCGACGGGTACCAGCGCGGCCGGTTCATGTCGGCGACGCGCTTCCACGTCCCCGTGGCGGGGTCGAAGATCGTCGTGTCGGCGAGGCCGAGGTTGCCCGTGGTGTAGAGGCCGTCGCCGCCGGCGGTGAGGATGCGCCCGTCGGGCAGGTGGACGTTGCCCGAGCAGAAGATGCTGCCCGGGGCGTTGATCGTCGTCGGGAAGGTCTGCGAGGTCGCGTTCCACACGGCGGTCGGCTCGGGGTTCTGCCAGCCGTCCCAGATGAGCAGGTTGCCGTTCTTGAGCAGGACGGAGTGCACCGCGACCATCGGCCAGTTCATGAGCGCCGACCACTGGCCGGCCGGCGAGCTCGCCGGCGTGACCGGGTTGGAGGCGACCGACGGCGGGCTCGTGCCGTTCGTGTTGGTGGCCGAGACCGTGAACGTGTAGGTCGTGTTGTTGACGAGGCCCGTGACCGTCGTGGTCGTGGCCGGCGGGTTGCCCGTCACGATGGTCGGCGTCTGGGCGGTCGTCCCGACGTAGGGGGTGACGGTGTACTTCGTGATCGGGCTCCCGCCGTCGGCGGGCGCGGTCCAGCTCACCGTCGCCTGCCCGTTGCCCGGCGAGGCCGTGACGCCGTTGGGCGTGTTGGGCGGGCTCGGCGCCGCGGGCGCCGAGGTCTTGAAGATGATGGTGGCCGCGAGCCACGGTGTGTTCGCGCCCGTGGCGGTCGTGGGGCTGGCGGTCATGCCGGCGGTCGAAAGGACGCGATCCTGGGCCAGGAGCTGCATGTCGTTGGTCGGCGAGACGTTGGTACGCACGCTGTAGGCGGGGTCGCCGGCCAGCGGGGTGCCGAAGCCCGAGTCGGCGTAGAAGCCCATCGCCAGCTCGCCCGCGGTGTTGCTGGCCGCGGTCGCACCCGACGAGACGGTGGTCGCCGTCGACGTCTTGCCGGTCGCCGTCTTGAGCACGTCGACGACGTTCGTCCCGCCGGCGCTCGACAGGCCCGAGTACTCGAGCACGCTGGCGCCGATGTCCGCGCTGGCGGTGGTCGTGACGGTGACGGTCGGTCTGGTGCCCGCGCCGGCCGTGATCGGCGCGCTCCACACGCTGAGCTCGGTGTTGTCCGACGCCTTGAGCGAGGTCAGCTTGGTGTACGTGTTGCCGGCCGAGTCGGTCACGCCCGACGCGCTGGCGTTACCCGCGCTCCACACGCCGGCCTCGACGATGAGGCGGTTGCCGCTCGAGATGTTGGCGGTGGGCTGAAGGGCCAGGCTCGCCGCGACGCCACGCTTGTTGACCTGCTGCACGAAGGCCAGCGTGGTCGGGGGCGCCGTCACCGGCGTGACCGCGTTGGAGGCCGCCGACTGCGCGCTCGTGCCCACGGCGTTCGTCGCGCTGACCTTGAAGGTGTAGGCCGTCCCGTTGGTCAGCCCCGAGATCGTCGTGCTCGTCGGGGCCGGGCTGCCGGTGACGTCCTTGGGCGTCTGCGCCGTCGAGCCGATGTACGGGGTCACCGTGTACTTCGTGATGGCGCTGCCGCCGTTGTCGGGCGCGGTCCAGGAGACGGTCGCCTGGCCGTCGCCCGGGGAGGCCGTCGGCGCGCTGGGCGTCGCCGGCGCGGTCGGCGGCGGCGCCGGCGCGCCGGTCTTGAACACCACGGTCGCCGCCAGCCATGGGGTGTTCGCGCCGGTGTTCGTGGTCGGGTTCGGCGTCGCGCCGGTGCCGGTCAGGACCTGGTCCTGCGCCAGCAGCTCCATGTCGCCCGTCGGCGACACGTTGGTCCTCACCGAGTAGGTCGCGTCGCCCGCGAGGCTGTTGGAGAAGCCCGAGTCGGCGTAGAAGCCGATCGCCAGCTCGCCGGCGGCGGTGGTCGGCGGCGTCGGGCCGGCGCTCACGAAGGCCGCCGCGCCCGTGGTGGCGGTCGACTGCGCGCTCTGGTCGACGGCGGCCGCGCCGGCGGCCGTCGACAGGCCGGAGTACTCGAGGACCGCGGCCCCGATGTCGGCGCGGGCGCTCGTCGTGACGGTCACCGTCGGCTTCGTGCCGCCGCCGGCGGTGATCGGGGCCGTCCACACGCTCAGCTCGGTGTTGTCCGAGGCCTTGAAGCCCTTGACCTTGGTGTACGTGTTGCCGGCGGAGTCCGTCACGGCCGAGGCGCTCGGGTTGCCGGAGCCCCACACGCCGACCTGGACCACGAGCCGGTTGCCGGTGGTGATGTTGGCGGTCGGCGCCAGCGCGACGCTCGTCCCCACGGCGCGCTTGTTGACCTGCTGGACGAACTCGGGGACGCCCGGCGTGGCGGCCGGCGCGGGCAGGGCAATGGCGGCCAGGACCGCGGCGGCCAGCAGCAGTGCGGGGAGCGCCCACGTGAGCTTCACGTGTCGCGGTCCGTGTCCGCCGCTCGTCGTGGAAACGGCGCCGGCCGTATCGGAGATCACGCCGAGCAACGTCTCGTGACGTCTGTTTCTTGCGTCGGCGCGACCGGCCGTCAGCCCGCCGTGAAGCCGAGGATGAGCTGGGCGGCCTCGAGCGGGACGTCGAGCTGTGGGGAATGGCCCACGCCGCCGAGCTCGACCCAGTCGGCGTGCGGGAGCCATTCGTGGCGAAAGCGCGCGGCGGCCGACGGCCACGGCAGGAGCCGGTCGCCGGTGCCCCACACGACCCGCACCGGGCAGGCGATGGCCTGCGCGTCGAGCTCGTCGTAGCCCTCGCGCAGGCCGTGCTCGATCAGCGCCGGCGCACCGGCGGCGCTCGCGACGGCGAGCATCTGGTGGGCGATGAGGTCGGCCGGGATGTGCTCGCAGCTCGAGACGACGAGCCGCGTCGCCCGGCGCCGGCCCTCCGCCGTGGCGACGATCGCCTCGACGTGCGGCGCCGTCGCCCTGGCCTGCTCGTGCAGCTGCGCCTGCAACCCGAGGACCTGCGGCAGGAGCGGGTCGCCGGCCGCCCAGCCTCCTGCGGGCGCGAAGGCCACCACGCTGCGCGCGCGCCCGCGTGCGGCGAGCTGCAGCGCGACGAAGCCGCCGAGCGAGCTGCCCACGAGGTGCGCGGTGTCGAAGCCCGCGTCGTCCATGGCGCGCTCGACGGCGTCGGCCATCGTGTCCCCGTCGGGCGGCCCGTCGAGAGGCGGCCCGCCCGCGTGCCCGGGGAGGGTCGGGGCGAGCACGTCGTGGCGGCGCTCGAGCGCGGGCAGCACCAGCTCCCATGTCCGCCACGTCTCCAGGAAGCCGTGCAGGCAGACCAGCGGCGTGCCGTCGCCGCCGCGGTGCGCCGGTGTGAAGGCGCGGTACACGGGTCCTAGGTGGCGCCGAGCTCAGCCAGCCGGCGCTCGAGCAGGCGCCGCTCGGCCTCGTCGAGGTGGTTGGTCAGCGTCGGCTGAAGCGGCCGCCGAATGGCACCCGACCGTGCTCGGCGTCATCGAATGCCGCCAGCAGCGGGTAGCAGAGCGCTGCGTAGATGGCCAGGCCGACGCCAATGTCGACGAGCACGTTGTCGGAGATCTCAGGCACGAGGTGCACGACGAGATACCCGAGCAGGAGCAGCCCACCGACAAATCCCAACCGGCGTACGTAGCGGGCGACCATCGCGGGATCATCGCCGAAGGGGCGCGCCTCGAGCAACGAATGCGGACGGTTCGATGGAGCCAGCCGGGATCGAACCGGCGACCTCCTGCTTGCAAAGCAGGCAGCAGTTCGCCCCGAGTTTGGCTTGTTTGCAGCGCTCTTCCGCCTGCGGTGCTCGGGTCTGCGGCCGCGGGCTTTCACGCAATTTCCGCACGTTTCCCGTGGGATCGGGCCAAAGACGGGGGCCTTTGGCCCGATCCCCAAGGTCACGAGCACGGTGGGCGGGACGCGGATGATCGAGCTCCGTTGGATGACCGCGCGTCTGCCGGCCGACCGCGGGTTTGATCGGGGAGGGGCACGCGCGATCCGCTCCTTCTTGCTCGCGCGGCCCTCGAACGTCCTGCCTATGTCTGACGGTTAGAGCACCAGGACGACCACGGCGATCGTCAGCGCCATGATGATCGTGGCGGCCACCATGGTCTTGGCGCCGCGGGCGTCGCTCCGCTCGCTCGTCTCCGCCTCGTCAGGCGCGGGTCGCGCGAGGGGGGTCGAGCGCCAGGTCGCGTTTCCGGGCGCGCCGGGTCTCGCCATTCATGTCGCCACGCGGCATGTGGGCCGTTCACCGCGGGCCTGGTGAACTCGTTGGCCAACGGGGCGAGCTGCGGCTGCCACACGCGGCCGTCCTCGGCGGCACCGTGCACGAACACCTGCAGCCGACCGTCGCCGACGCGCTCGTAGGCGATCTCGACGCCGCTCGCCCGCACGACCTCCCCCGTCGCAACCTACACGCGCGACGGGGTCAATCGGGAGCTACCGGTGCTCGCCACTGCGGCGGAGGAAGGGAGCAGTTGCAGCGGGTGCGCTTCGCCGCGCACCTCCGCTTCCGTGCGGATCAGGCGTGACTTCGGGGCCAGGCGGGACGCCCGCGTATCAAAGAAGCAGTGGCACTTCGGCGCGCGTCGCGTGTCGGCCGCTGCTGAGATTCGTCCATTGGCGAGTGAGGTTTGTCGCGGTCGTCCGGGTCGGCGCCGCTTACCGCCGCGCCGACCCAGGCGGCGGCTATCTTGGCGGATGCCGGTGCTCGTGCGCGGCGGGAGCGTCACGCGCGCGGGCCCTGCCTCCTGCAAGGCGGCGCGCCGATGAGCTTGTCTAGGCGACCGCCGCATGGTGCGTCATGCGGCAGAAGCATGACGACTTGATCGGGACATCGGCGCGGGCGAGGGCGACATCGAGCTGCTGCTTGACGATCCGCGCCGGCTCGGGCTTCCCCAGCCGAACGAGGCACTCGTGGTAGCCGTGCAGGCTCCACACGTTCCCGGGATGCCAGGACGAGCGAGGGATCGACGGGTCGTAGCCCAGGTCTTCGGCGTATACGGTCTTGGCCTCCTCGACCCGACCCTGTTCGAGCAGCAGCGCGCCGTAGGCGTGGCGCGTGGGCTGCATCCAGCCCCACGGCTCGTCGTACGGCAGCGCGTCGTCGAGCGCGATCGCCCGGCGCAGGTGTTCGAACGCCGCGTCGAACTGGCCGCGCCGGTACTCGAGTTCGCCGTCGAGCATCGCCCCGGCGACGGCGAGGATGTCCTGGCACGTGTTGTTGAACAGGTAGCGCGAATCGGGGACGCGCGGGACGGCGGCGAGGAACGCATCGCGCGCCGCCTCGGCCGCCTCCATCCGCCCGGTCGCCGCGTGCGCGATGCCCTGTGCGTAATGCGTCATCGCCGTCGTCGTGCAGTAGAGCCCGGGCTCGCCGGGCAGCGGCAGCGCGAGGATGTCCTCCCACATCCCGAAGCGGATGAGCACGTGCAGGCGCATGGGGACGAATGCCTCGAGGTAGTCGGCCATCGGCGGCTGCTCGATCCGTAGCAGCTCCTCGGGCAGCGAAGCCTCGAGGTCGGCCGCGATCTCCAGCGCGACCTGCGACCGGCCGAGGAACATCGCCCCGTAGATCGCGAAGTGGCGGTCGTGCGCATGGTAGAGCGTGTAGAACCCGACCCGGCCCTCGCGCGCGACATACTTCTCGTTGACCTCGATCGCGCGCAGGTTCCAATCGAGCGTGCTCTTGTAGTCGCCGCACAGCACGTCGATGTGCGTCGGCATGTGCACGAGGTGGCCGGCGTCGGGGACAAGCGAGCGCAGTTCGTCGGCGACCGGCAGCGCCCGCTCGGGGAACGGCGACATCTCCATCAGGTGCACGTAGAGGTGCACGAGTCCGGGATGGGTGCGGCCGCCGGGCCGCTCGAGCGCGTGCTCGAGCACCTCCTTGGCATCAAGCGTCGCGGCACCTTCGGACGGCAGGCCCGTGTAGCGATCCCACAGCGCCCACGGCGTGAGGTTCATCAGCGCGTCGGCGAAGAGCGCCGCGACGTCGAGCTCGTCGGGATGCGCGCGATATACGTCACGCATCGCCTCCGCGTAGTCAGCGTTCCACGCGACGAGGTCGGCCGACGGGTCGTTGACCTGGTAGCGGCTCCCGAGCGCCTCGACGAGCGCCCGCTCGACCGGCGCGGCGCCGTCCAGGCACGCGTGCGCCGCCGCGACCTCGTCGCACGCCTTCTCGAGCGACGCCGCGAGGTCGACCGGGTCGAACGCCTCCCACTGCTTGTTGTAGTTCGGGCCGATCGCGTAGGCGATACCCCAGTGTGCCAGCGCGAAGCCGGGGTCGTGCTCGACCGCGCGCTCGAAGCACCGGATCGCCTCCTCGTGGTGGAACGCGTAGGACCACACGAGTCCGCGGTCGAACCACGCCTGGGCGCTCGGCGAGGCCGTCGACGTCCCGCGCGTGTAGGTGCCGAGATCGAAGTAGGGCTCCATCGTTGCCGCTCCCGTCCTGGACTCTCTTACGCTTCTACAGCTTCTAGCCTTATCTGCACGCGAGCGTCTCCGCGTGAGGCCGCGGACTCATGCAACGGGACCAAGCCCGAGCACGCGGGCGACCGCAACGGCCGCTTCCGCATCATCCGCCGCGAGCGGGCGCCGGGCACGACTCGGGTCCGGTGGCCGCGCCACATCGCGACGACTATCACCGTCGCGCGGCGGTGGTGGGTTCGCTGGTCGGTTGGAGTGTCGTGAGCTCGGGCTCGCGCGCTCGTCGTAGGTGTGGAGTGGCTGGCGCGACATGGCAGACCTCCTCTGATGGGACCGTGTCGTCTCGATGGTCGTCGGTGGACGCGGGGCGCCATGGGGCCGGGGCCTATCATTCGAGTCGCCGAGTCGCGACTGTGAGCGGACGTGAATGCTTCGCGCGCGGGGTCGCGCCGCGGCCGCTCGCGACGATGCTCGACACCTACGACGGCTGTTGCTGGAGGCGGTCGGCGAGTGCGTGGAAGAAGTCGCGGCGGGTGATGAGTCCCGTGACGGTGGCGTGGTCGCAAATCGGGATGACGAGGACGTTGTGGTTGAGGAAGGTCTCGGCGAGTTGAAGGTCGGAGACGTCGGGGCTGGCTTCGAGGTGTTCGGCGTTCATCCATTGGCCGACGGGTTCGTCGCGGCAGGCGGCGCGTTTGTCGAGGGCGACCTCGATCGAGCGTGGAACGAAGGCGGCGGAGCCGAGCTCGCGGATGTAGCCGGGGAAGAGCGCCGCGATGAACTCGTGCTCGCCAAAGATGCCGGCGTAGCGGGCTTGGTGGTCGATCACCGGCAGCGCGGGCAGGCCGCTGTCGCGGATGACGGCGATCGCCTCGCCGATCGTGGTGGTGATACGCAGAGTCGGCACGTCGCGATAGATGAGGTCGGCGATCTCGCGGGCGCTCATAGGTAGCGGACTCCAAGGTAGGCGGTGGCGAGGAGCATCGACAGCAGCGTGACGGGCAGGCCGACCTTGAGGAACGTGAGAAAGCCGATGGGCTGCCCCGCGCGTTGGGCCATCCCGGCGGCGGCGACGTTGGCGGCGGCGGCGATGAGGGTGGCGTTGCCGCCGAAGCAGGCGCCGAGGGCGAGCGCCCACCAGTAGGCGTTGTCGCCGTCGTCGCCTTGGAGCTCGTCGACGACGGGAATCATGGTGGCGGTGAAGGGGATGTTGTCGACGATCGCCGACCCGAGCGCCGCGGCCCACATGATTCCCAGCAGCTCGGCGGTCCGGTCGCCGCCGGTGATCGACGCGATGCCATCGGCGATGTGGCCGATGAACCCGGTCTCCTGCAGGGCGCCGACCATGACGAACAGGCCGATGAAGAAGAACAGCGTCGGCCATTCGATGCCGGCCAGGGCGCGTTCGACGGACTGGCGCGAGACCAGCAGCATGACGGTGGCGCCGGCCAGCGCGACGGTGGCGGGCTCGAGGTGCAGCGGCTTGTGGACGAAGAAGGCCAGGATCGTCAGGACCAGCACGGGCAGGGTGCGGCGCAGCTCGTCGGCGTCTTCGATCGAGCGGCGCGCGTCGAGCTGCATGACCCGTTCGCGGGCGGCGGGAGAGATCTGAAGGCGCCGGCGAAACGCGAGGTACAGGACCGCGGTGACGATCGTGAAGGTCAGCAGCGCGATCGGGGCGAGGTTGGTGATGAACTCGACGAACGACAACCCGGTGGCGCCGGCGATGAGGATGTTGGGCGGATCGCCGATCAGCGTGGCGGTGCCGCCGATGTTCGAGGCGACGATCTCGATGAGCACCAGCGGGAGCGCCTCGATGTCCAGCGTGTCGGCGAGCAGGAAGGTGATCGGCACGATCAGCAGCACCGTGGTCAGGTTGTCCAGGAACGCCGAGAGCACCGCGGTCGCGGTGGCCAGCGAGACGACGACGGCCAGCGGACGGCCGCGGGAGAGCTGGCCGGCGCGGATGGCCAGGTACGTGTAGACCCCGGTCGTCTCGGTCAGGCGGACGACGAGCATCATGCCGGCCAGCAGCCCGAGGGTGTTGAAGTCGATCGCCGCGATTGCCTGCTCTTGGTCGATGGTCTGGGTGACCACGACGAGCACGGCTCCCAGCAGCGCGATCTTTGTGCGGTGCACGCGCTCGCTGGCGATGGCCGCCAGCGCGACCGCGAAGATGGCGACCGCTGCGACCATCACGCGACGAGCAACACGATCGGCCGCGCGCCGCTCAAACGCAGATCGCCGAGCAGCTCGCCGAACCCACCACCGTCGACAAGCGCTTCCGGCTCGGCGGTCGACAGATCGAGCTCGACCAACCAGTCATACCAGCGCGGATAGCGTTCGCTCGGCGCAAGCAGGCGGTGACAACTCACGTCCTTGACCGCCGCGTCCGCCTCGAGCCGGCGTGCCTGATGAGTCACCCAGCCGGGGGCGTGAGGTGTGTCGTCGCAGAGCAGCAGTAGGCGGGCCACCCGGCTCAGCTTGTCGAGAGACGCACGGCCCGGGGATGGGGTCGGCGCCCCATTTTTCGGCGGCGATGCGCCGGTGCGCCGAAGATGGGGTCCACGCCCCACTCACATTCGGGCCGAGCCGAGACATCCTCGTCGCGAAGGTCAAGCAACCACACCGGAGGGACGGACGTGATGGGAGTCATCGGTTGGCTCATCCTCGGCCTAGCGGCCGGAGCGATCGCCAAGGCGCTGCATCGCGGCGCCGAGCCGCGCGGACTGCTAGGCGCGCTGGTAGTCGGCGTCCTGGGGGCGCTCCTGGGTGGGTTCGTCGCGTCGGCCGTCGGCCTCGGCGAAACCGGATCGTTCTTCAGCCTGGGCACCTGGCTGATCGCCGTTGGTGGTGCCCTGGTCCTGTTGGCGATCTATGAGGTCGTCCTGACGCGCAGCGGGCGTTTCCCCCGCGACACCTGAGTGGCCGTTGGCGCCACCCAGAAGTACCGGCGCCGAGTCCCCGACAGCTCTCCCCAGCGGCCGGGCTCGGCGCCGGTATCAGCACGCGAGATGCGGTCGGCGCCCCATGGCTCGCCCCAGGTCGTACGGGCAGTCTCCTGGCCGATGAGTGAAGGGGTGGTGCGTGGAGCAGTGCTCTGTGGTGTCGATGGCGCGCCGTCCGCGTGGCTGGCGATGCGCGCGGCCGCCTCCCTGTCCGCTGACCTGGGCGAGCGTCTGCGCTCGATCGCCGTCGGCGCCGACGCAACGTGCGCCCTGTCACGCCGCGTCCCGCAGATCGCCCGAGGGCCGGCCATGACCGAACCGGCCACGATAGGTACGGGTGGGGCCGCATGAGCGTCGTGAGCACGCTGTTGTGCGCCGTTGCCGACGACGACCAAGCGGGCGGCCTTGTCAGCTGCGCGTCCGAGCTCGCCGACGCTGCGGGCTTTGACCTCCTCGTGGCGCACGTCGCGGACGTTCGTGCTCGTGTGCCGGTGCGGGGAGGCGCGGGCGCCGACGCCCCGGCGGGCACCTCGTCGCTGCCACACGAGCTCACGCAGGCCAGTCAGTTCGCGCGCGCGGAAGCGCGCGAGCGGCTGCACAGCCTGGGCGTCAGCGACGAGGACGCGGTCCTGGCACTGGGCGACCCCGTCCAGGAGCTCTTGCGCCTCGGTCGCGAGCACGAGGCCGCGCTGCTCGTGGTCGGCACGCGTGCGCGTGGGGCGCTGCGAGGCGCGCTACTGGGGTCCGTGTCGCGCGCGCTGGCCACGCGCGGTGATCGCCCCGTCATGGTGATTCGCCCCACCCCCGCCGCGTGTCCCGGCCGGGGCGCGGTCATCTGCGCGACAGCGGGCACCGTGGACGACGCCCTCCCGGTTGCGCGCGTCGCGGTCGACCTCGCGGCGCGACTGCGGGTACCGCTCACGCTGGCGCACATCCTCCATCACGACACGTTCGACACGGCCACCGATCCGCTGCTCGGCGCCGGCGCGTGGGAGGCGCTCAATCTCATGCACCGCGTGGGCGGCGAGTTGGGCGAGCTCGGCCAGGGTCTCAGCGTGCGTCTGGTCGTGCGCTACGGTCACCCAGCCGACGAGCTCGTCGCGCTTGGCCAGGAGACCGACGCCGCGCTGATCGTCGCCGGCTCCCAGGGACGCGGCGCGTTGCGTTCGCTGCTGGAAGGAGGCAGTGTCTCGTTGGGGCTCTGCCGTCGCGCCGACCGCCCAGTGGTCATCGTTCCGCCCCGCGCAGCGGTGGAGCCTCGCCCGGCGGTCCATCATCCCTTCTGACACCTCACAGGCCGCCACCGACGACGTCCAGGCGCTGGCTGACGCCTTCAACGCGATGCTCGAGCGTCTCGAGGACGAGCACCGCGACAGCACCCGCCGCGCCGTCGTCGCCCAGGAGGCCGAGCGCTTGCGCATCGGCCGCGAGCTGCACGACAGCTCGGGCAGGCCCTGACCGGGATGCTGCTGCAGCTCGACCAAGCCGTGCACGCCCGCCACGCCAACGCCTCGCTGGTCTGGCTACGGCTGACCCAACGGGCTGAGGCCATCACCCTGACCGTGCAGGACAACGGCGGTGGCCTCCCGGGGTCTCACACGGAAGGCTCCGGGATCCGCGGGATGCGCGAGCGCGCGATGCTGGCCCGCGGCCGCTCGTGACCGAGCCACGCGTCGACGCCGGCACTCGCGTTCACCTCGAGATACCGCTCAACCACGCGCCACGACCACGCCATTGAGGACCCGCACGCTCATCGCCGACGACCACGCCGTCGTCCGGCGCGGGATGTGCGCGATCTTCGACCGTCTCCCCGACTTCGACGTCGTCGGCGAGGCGACCGACGGCGCGCACGCCATTCGCCAGGCGCTCGACCAGGGCGCCGACCTGGCGGTCCTCGACGTCTCGATGCCGCGCATGACCGGCCTTCAGGCCGCGGGCGAACTCACCCGCCGCTCGCCGCGCACGCGGGTCCTGATGCTCAGCATGCACGACAACGAGCAGTACTTCGAGGCACTCAAGGCAGGCGCCTCCGGCTACGTCCTGAAATCGGCGGTCGACCGCGACCTCGTCGACGCCTGCAGGGCCGCGATGCGCGGCGAGCCGTGCATCTACCCGGCGGCTGGCGCTGCCCTGGTCCAGGATCACCTGCGCCGAGCCGCCCGCGGCGAACAGATCCCGCGCGATCCGCTCACCCGGCGCGAACAAGAGATCGCCAAGCTCATCGCAGAGGCCTACACCTACGACGACATCGCCCAGGCGCTCGTCGTCAGCCGCAAGACCGTCGAACGCCACCGAGCCAACATCCTGGAAAGCTCGGCATGCACGACCGCGTCGAACTGACTCGCTGCGCCATCCGCCGCGGCCTCACACTGCCGTGACGCCGAGGGCTGGGTAGCACCCCATCGTCGGTCGCGTCGGTCGCGGCGAGCTTGGCGCTGCTTGCGTCGTGGCCGCGAACAGCAGGTATCCATACGGACGGCCCGTTCAATGCGGTCGCGGCGGGAGCTTCGTCCGCTGGAGTTGCGAGCGGCGTGAAGTGGAGCATCGGCTCGAGTGGGGCGGTCACGGAGTACTCGTGGCCGGCTCGCTGACGATTCCTATGGGCGCCTTGAGGCGGTCGAGCATGCTTGCGATGCGGTGTCCGAGGGCGTCGGGGCTGAGCCGAAGGGTGGCGGCGATCTCGGGGCGCGTCGTGCGGTTGACGAGCATGCCCAGGATCGGCAGGTCTTGGGGGTCGAGCACGCTGCCGGCGATCTCGAGCAGGTCCGCCGAGACGGACGGCAGGACGGCACCCCCTCGTGTGATGACGCGGATGGCCTCGAAGAGCTCCAGCGACGGCGCGCTCTTGGGGACCATCCCGTCCGCGCCGGCGATGATCGCTGGGATGACGAGCGAGGCGTCGGCGTAGGCCGAGTAGAGCAAGACCGCGGGTGCGGGCACGTCGGCTTTGATCTGGCAGCAGATGGACAGGCCGTCGCGGCGGGGCAGGTGGTAGTCGAGCAACACGACGTCGGGTCGGGTGCGATAGAGCAGCGACGGCACGTCCTCGGGTTGTTGCGCAGTGCCGACGGAGACGAGACCGGGTTCGCTGCGCAGCGCGCTGTCGAGCCCCAGCCGCACGGCGGGGTGATCGTCGACGATGGCGACGCGGATCATGTCGGCTCCTCTTGGGGGCAGATGACGACCGGGCGGGTGGCGTGGCGGACAAGGCCGCGTGACACGGAGCCGAGCAGGCCACCGCGCAGCGCTCCCCGCCCGCGGCTGCCCACCACGAGCAACATGGCGCGGGCCGTGTCGGCGAGTTCGAGCAGTTGGCCGGCAGCATCGCCGCGCCGAAGCCGAACCTCGTGCAGGTCGGCGTCGAGGCCTTCGCCGCTGTCCTGCAGCAGGCGATGGATCATCTGCAGGGCGTGGCGCTGGCCGCCGTCCATGGACTGGTCGAAGGTGGCGGGGAGGACACCAGCGAACGCCGCCTCCGGGGTGCCCGGGAGAATGTGCGTAAGCGTCAACGGCACGCGGAGGTCGCGTGCGAGGCGCGCAGCGGTGGCGACGGCCGGCCCGTCGGCGCTCGTGTCGAGGCCACACACGATCCGCTCGCCCTGCAGCGGCGTGCCGGCCATTCCCGGCGGGACGACGACGACCGGGCAGGGGGCGTCACGGACCACGGCGGTCGAGACGCTGCCGAGGATGGCGGCGTGCAGCGTGCCGGCGCCGCGCGAGCCGACGACGACGAGTTCGGCCTCTTCCTCGCGCGCGACCGCGCATGCCCGCGCGGCGGCGCTTCCGCGTTCGAGGCGCTGCTCGGCACTGGAGAGGTCATGAGTCTCGGCGGCCTGGCTGAGCACGCGCCTGCCGGCGTCGCGTCCGAGCAAATCGATCCGTTCCATGTGCACGGGCACGCGTGCCGGCGCGGTGAGCAGAAGGTCGGGGGTGGGCGCCGGAACCGCGTGGAAGACAACGAGGCGCAGTCGCAGGCGCTCGGCCAGAGCGCACGCGACGTGCAGGGCCGTCTGGGCTTGTGGTGAGGCGTCGATGCCGCAAACGATGCTGGGGGCCATCTCATCTCCGGGTGAGTCGAGAGACTCCATCGTCGGAGCGGCGGCACGCGAGGACCATGGGGGACGCGGCCCATTTCCCGGCCTGGCGCGGGCGCCGGGCAAGTGGGGCGCGAGCCCCATGGCCTAGGCTGGCCGCACGCGGCATCCTGATGTGACGGTGTCCCTGTTCTGGCGGGTCTTCGCGATCAACGCTGCGGTGCTCGTCATCGCTGCGCTGCTGCTCGTCTTCACCCCGGCCACGGTCTCTCCGGAGGTCCGCGTGGCCGAGGCGCTCGTGCTCGCCGGCGGCGTGGCGGCAGCGCTCGCGGTGGACCTGGTGTTGCTGCGGCGCGCGTTCGGGCCACTTCAGCGCCTTGCGGAGCTGATGCGCAGCGTGGACCCGATGCGCCCGGGGCGACGCGTGGACGTCGATGTCACGCTGCCAGAGGTCGCGGCGCTGTCACGAGCGTTCAACGACATGCTCGAGCGCCTCGAGCGCGAGCGGCGCGACAGCGGCCGGCGAGCGCTGGGGGCGCAGGAGGACGAGCGCCGCCGCGTGGCGCGCGAGCTTCACGACGGGGTGGGCCAGACGCTCACGGGCGTGGTGTTACAGCTCGAGACGCTCGCCCGCCTCACGCCGCCCGAGCTGCGCGAGCAGATGCTCGGGCTGCAGGAGTCGGCGCGCGGAGGCGTTGAGGAGGTACGCGAGATCGCGCGTGGCCTGCGCCCCGAGGCGCTCGACGAGTTCGGGCTGCGTCCGGCGCTGGTCAGCCTGGCCTCGGGTTTCGCCGAGCGGGCCGGACTGCGAGTGCGCCGCCGGCTGGATGCGGACCTTCCTGCGCTGGGACGCGACGTCGAGCTGGTGATCTACCGCGTCGCGCAGGAGAGCCTGACCAACGTGGTGCGCCACGCAGGCGCGAGCGCCGTCGAGGTTGCCCTCGAGCGCCACGACGGGGCAGTCGTCCTGCGCGTCCGTGACGACGGGCGGGGGTTTCACCCGGCGTCCACGAGTCCCGGCGGTGGTGTGCGGGGAATGAGCGAGCGGGCGATGCTCGTCGGCGGTCGCCTGGTCATCGAGCCCGTCGCGCCGCATGGCACCGAGGTGCGCTTGGAGGTGCCCGCATCGTGAGCGTCCCGCTGCGGACTCGCGTCCTGCTCGCCGACGACCACACGGTCGTCCGCCACGGCCTGCGCATGATCCTCGACGCGGCTCCCGACCTGGAGGTGGTCGCCGAGGCGAGCGACGGCATCGAGGCGGTCGAGCTGGGGCTGCGCGAACCGGTCGACCTTGCCGTGCTCGACGTGGCCATGCCCCTCCGGACCGGCCTGGCCGCGGCTCGCGAGCTGACGCGACGGCGTCCGGAGCTCCGGGTGCTCATGCTCTCCGTGCACGATGTCGATCAGTACTTCTTCGAGGCGCTCAAGGCGGGCGCGTCGGGCTATGTGCTCAAGACGGTGGCCGACCGCGATCTCGTGCATGCGTGCCGCGCGGTGATGCGAGGCGAGCCGTTCCTCTACCCGCCCACCGTGCGCACGCTGATGCGCGAGTACCTCGACCGCGCCGGCGACGGCGAGTCGGTGCCCGAGAATCCCCTGACGCCGCGCGAGCGCGAGGTGGTCAAGCTCGTTGCCGAGGCCTTCAGCAGCGAGGAGATCGCCGAGCTGCTGATCATCAGCCCCAAGACGGTCGAACGCCACCGCGAGAACATCCTCGCCAAGCTCGGCCTGCGCGACCGCGTTGAACTCACCCGCTACGCGATCCGCCACGGGCTCGTCGAACCGTGAGTACGATCACGTGCCGGTCGCGCGCTGACGGCCGTCACCGCCGGAGCAGCCGGTGCAGCTCGACGGACCGCCGCTGGGGATGGCGCTCGGCGGGGCGGCGGCGCTGGCCGCCGCGGCGCTGGCGATCGCCGCCTACGCGCGCAACGGCGGCGAGCTGCGCTGCGGGCGCACCGTCACCGCCCAAAACGGCAAGCGTTTGCCGTCCTGCGCGTGCATTGCCATACTACGCGCGGGTTGAGCATCGTCCTCGAGAACGTCTCGAAGGAGTTCCCAGGCCGCGTCACGGCCGTTGACGACGTGACGCTCACCGTCGAGCACGGCGAGTTCATGGTGCTCGTCGGCCCGTCCGGGTGCGGCAAGTCGACGATCATGCGGATGATCGCTGGCCTCGAGCCGACGACCGCCGGCCGGATCTGGATCGACGAGCGCGACGTCACCGAGCTCGCTCCGCGCCATCGCGACATCGCGATGGTCTTCCAGAACTACGCGCTGTACCCGCACATGACGGTGCGGCGCAACCTCGCCTACGGGCTGCGCGTGCGGCGCACGCCGAAGGCCGACCTCGAGGCGCGGGTCGAGGAAGTCGCGCGCCTGCTCGGCCTCGAGGGGCTGCTCGATCGCAAGCCCGGCGCGCTGTCGGGAGGCCAGCGCCAGCGCGTGGCGATGGGCCGCGCGATCGTGCGCGAGCCGGCGGCGTACCTGATGGACGAGCCGCTGTCCAACCTCGATGCCAAGCTCCGCGTCGGCATGCGCGCCGAGCTCACGCGGCTACACGAGCGGCTGGGGACCACGACGCTGTACGTCACCCACGACCAGGTCGAGGCGATGACGCTGGGCCAGCGGGTGACGGCGCTGCGCAATGGGGTCGTCCAGCAGGTCGGTACGCCGCAGGAGCTCTATCGCGACCCGGTCAACCTGTTCGTGGCGGCGTTCCTCGGGTCGCCGTCCATGAATCTCGTCCAGGCACGTGTGGAGGGCGACGAGGTGCGCTTCGGCAGCCTCTCGTTCCCGCTGGACCCGAGGCGCCGCCCGTCTCGGGAGGGGGAGATGGTGCTGGGCATCCGGCCCGGCGACCTGCACGATGGGGACCTCTCTGACCCCGACTCGCCGCGGCTCAGCGTCGACGTGGCGGTGGTCGAGGAGCTCGGCTCGCTGTCGCACGTGTTCTTCTGGGTCGACGGCCAGCGTGTGGAGGCCGACGACCTGCGCGCGGCCACCGACACCACCGACGGCACCCTGCTCGTCGACGAGGGCCGCTGCCTGTTCGCCGCCGCGGTCGACGCGCGGACCAAGGCCCGCCCGGGCCACAAGGTCCCGCTCGCCATCGACCCGGCGGCCTTCAATTTCTTCGATCAGAGCACGGGCGAGAGCCTGTGCCGGCGGGCCGAAGTGGCCGCGCCGCAGGCGGTCTGAGGCTTGCCTCACCCCGCGATCTCGGCCAGCTCCACGGGCCGCTGCTCCTCGGCGCTGCGGATCGCCGCGAACACCATCGCGAGCGTTCCGAGATTCGCCCCCGCTTCGGTCTCGGGCGTCCGTCTGGCCTCGAGCGCGTCGAAGAGGTCGTCGATCGCGGCGGCATGGCCGGTTGCGTCGAGCGGCTCTGGGACCGGCCACGTGGTGCGCTCGACGTCGCGGAACCCGCGCTCGGGTGCCGGCCCGACCGCAACCTCGCAAGCCGGCGCGCCGAAGCTGTCCCACACGGCCGTGCCGTCGGCGCCGCTGACGCGCCAGGCCGCGTCGTACGAGGTCCGAAAGCCGTCCGCGATCCAGCTGCCGCGATAGGAGAACACGACGCCGTCCTGCATCTCGAAGGTGGCGATCGCCGCAGCGGGGCCGGTGTGCCAGGAGTGGGACGGGGTGAGCTCGTGGCAGTCGACACGCACCGCGTTGAGGCCCGACAGGAAGCGCGCCTGGTCGAACGTGTGGACGGCCATGTCCAGCAGCAGGGGATGGCGCTGGCGCTCGAGCGGATGGCCCGGGGAATGACGAGGCGCCATCCACATGTCGGCGCTCAGGGCGACCGTCGCGCCGATCGTCCCGTCGGCGACCGCCTGGCGCAGCCGGCGGATGGCGGGGTGGTGGCGGCGGTTCTGCATGACCGCGAGCGTGCGGCCGGACCGGCGCGCGGCCTCCACCAGCGCGACGGCGTCCGCGAACGTCGGCGCCAGCGGCTTCTCGGTCAGCACGTGGCAGCCCGCCGCGAGCGCCGCTTCGTCGATCTCGCGGTGGTACTCCACCGGCGTGGCGTTGACGACCACGTCGGCCGGCGCGGTGGCGAGCGCCTCGTCGAGCGAGGCGAAGCCGGGGCAGTCGAACCCGAGGCGATCGATCGCCGCGCGGGCGAGCTCGCGGTCGGCCTCGACGAGCGCGACGACGTCCGCGCGCCGGCGCAGCGGCTCGTTCCAGAACCCAGCTGCGACGCCGCCGCCGACGAGGATGACGCGCGATCTCGTGTCGGTCATGTCCGAGACCGTAACGTTTCCCATGGCGGAATGTCGCTCCAGGACAGGGAATCTATAGATCACTTGACAGCCGGAGACGTTCTCCGTAGAAAACGTTTGCCATGCAAGCGAAGGAGCGCTCGGGTTAGGCCGTGCGGCTGGCGGCGATCACCGACGAGATCTCGCAGGACCTCGACACCGCGCTGCGCGTGTGCGAGTCGCTTGGCGTGTCGACCGTGGAGCTGCGCACCGTCGAGGGCGCGCAGCTCGTCGAGCACGACGCCGCCGCCGTGCGCCGCATCGGCTCGGCGATCCGCGGCGGTGGCTTCGGCTGCGCGGTCGTCGACACCCCGTTCCTGAAGACCGCCCCGGTCGGCGAGCAGGTCAGCGAGGCCGAATGGACGACGGTGCGTCGCGGCGTCGAGCTCGCGGCCGAGCTCGGAGCGGGCATCGTGCGGGTGTTCGGCGGCGCTCGCCCCCCCAGCGCCGCCGGCACCGCGCACGCCCGCTGGACCGCCGACGCCCTCGCTCGCGCCGCTGACCTCGCGTCCGCGGCCGGCGTCCGCCTCGCGCTCGAGATCGAGTGGGAGTGCGCAGTCGCCACGCGCGACGAGGCGGCCGAGGTCATCGGCGCCATGCCCGCCGATGGCATCGGCATCGTCTGGGACCCGGGCAACGAGGCCCGGCTCGCGAGCGCGGCGCCACCCGACGGCGTCGATCCGACGGTCGCGGAGCGGATCGTCCACGTCCATGTCAAGGACGTCGACCCCCGCGGCGCCTGGACGCGTGTCGGAGACGGCCTCGTCGACTGGGGCGCCGAGTTGCGGACGCTCGCCGCGGCCGGCTACGACGGCCTGCTCTCCCTCGAGACCCATTACCAGCTGGCGCAGGGCGGCCTGCCCGCCGCTACCCGCGAGAGCGCCGCCGCCCTCAGGGCCATCGCCGCCGAGGAGGGAATCGCGCTGTGAGAGCGGTCGTCCTCGGCGCGGGCGCCAACGTCTGGCAGTTCCACCGCCCGGCGCTCGCCGAGGTCGGCGCCGAGGTCGTCGCCGTCCACGACGTCGACCACGCCGCCGCGCACCGCGTCGCCGACGAGCTCGGGTGCGCCGTCGCCGCAGACCTCGGCGAGCTCCTCGGCCACGGCGCCGAGCTCGCCGTGATCACCACCCCGCACGTCCACCACGCCGGGCCGGCCATCGCGTGCCTGCGTGCCGGCCGCCACGTCCTCGTCGAAAAGCCGATGGCGGTCACGGCGGGAGAGGCAGACGAGATGGCCGCCGCGGCCGCGCACGCCCGGCGCCTGCTGGCGGTCGCCGTCCAGCAGCGCACGCGGGGCGAAGTGCGCATCGCCAAGCGGCTGCTCGCAGTCGGCTCCCTGGGCGAGCTGCGTCGATTCGACGTCCTCGCCACCTGGCCCCGGCGCTCGAGCTACTTCCGCATCGCGCCATGGCGAGCCACCTGGGCCGGCGAGGGCGGCGGGATCCTCATCAACCAGGGCCAGCACGACCTCGACCTCCTGTGCTGGCTGGCCGGCCCGCCCCTCCGCGTCTTCGCCAGGACCTCGACCGCGATGCATGGGCAGGAGGTCGAGGACACCGCCGTCGCGCTGCTCGAGTGGCCCGGCGGGGCGACCGGCACCGTGCGCCTCTCGACCGCCGAGCACGACGAGCCCCAGCGGATGGAGGCGACCTTCACCCAGGGCCGCCTCCGGCTCATGCCGGGCCGCCTGGAGCTGCGCCGCGACGAGATCGACTTCCGCGACTACGCCTCCGACGACGGCGACCCCTACGCGGCGCCGGCCGCAGGGCCGGTCGAGCTGATCCCGGGCGGCGGCGGGACGCACGTCGAGCTCTACCGCAACCTCGCCCGCGCGATCGCCGGCGAGGAGCCGCTGCTCGCGCCCGGTCACGAGGCCGCGGGGGCGGTCGAGCTCGCCAACGCGATCGTCATGTCCGCCGAGCTCGGAAGGGAGGTGTGCCTGCCACTGGACAGGGAGCGCTACGCACGCCTGCTGCACGACCTGAGGCAGCCGGCTGCGGCAACGGCCGTACATCGAGGAGGAGATTGAGGATGGGTCAGCTGTCACGCCATCGCAGCCAGGCGCTCGCGGTGGCCTTGTTCGTGGTCGTCGTCGCGGCCCTCGCGGCCTGCGGAGGCGGCGGCAACGACACCAAATCGAGCACCACCGCCGACAAGTCCGCCGGCGCGACGACGATCACCTGGTGGGACTACTTCGGCTACTCCGACGCCGGCAACCAGGCGATCAACGGCATGATCTCCGCGTACGAGAAGTCGCATCCGGGCGTGACGATCAAGCGCACGTCCTACGCCTATCCCGACTTCTTCACGAAGTTCAACCAGACCGTCGCGACCGACAACACGCCGGACATCGCGGCGATGGACGCCGGCCAGATCCCGTCCTACGCGGCCCAGGGCGCGCTGCAGGACATGACGAAGTACACCTCGGCCTGGCCGACCACCAAGCAGTTCCTTCCACAGGTCATCCAGCAGGTGACGGTCGACGGCAAGACCTACGGCGTCCCGTTCCGTAGCAACTCGATTGTGCTCTGGTACAACAAGGACGCCTTCAAGGCGGCCGGCATCTCCAACCCGCCAACCACCTGGGACGAGCTGCGCACTGATGCCAAGGAGCTCACCAACGGCAACCAGTCCGGCATCTGCTTCCCGGCCACCAAGGACGAGACCGGGACGTTCATGTTCCTGTCTTTCTTGTGGCAGTCGGGTAGCGACCTGAGCAAGATCGGCGACCCTGGCAGCATCAACGCGCTCAACTACGTCAACACGCTCGTCAACGTCGACAAGAGCGCGCCGAAGTCCGTGCTGCAGTGGACCTGGGACGACATCGCCGCCCAGTTCACGAGCGGCAAGTGCGCGACAATGATCAACGGCCCGTGGGTCTACCAGGCCGTCCACGCCGGGAAGAAGGTCAAGCACTGGGGCGTGGCCAAGCTCCCGGCCGGGGCCGCGGGCTCGCCGGCGCCGCTGGGCGGCGAGGCGTGGGTCATCGGCAAGAGCGCCAAGAACCCCGACGCCGTCTGGAAGCTCGTCGAGTGGCTGGGAAACAACAAGAACTCGTTCAAGCCGATCATGGCCGGGCTGCAGAGCTTCATCGTCCGCAAGGACCAGCAGGGCCTCGACGGGGCCAACTGGAGCTCGATCGTGCCGGTCGTGTCCGACCAGGTGAAGGTCGCCCGCTCGCGGGCGGGCTACGGCACGAAGTACAACCAGATCTCGACCGCCCTGCAGAACATGGAGCAGTCGGTCCTGACCGGGCAGACGCCGGCCAAGGACGCCGCCTCCCAGGCGGCCGGGGAGATCAAGCCATTGCTCCCGCAGGGCTGAGGGACTGAAGGACCGCTCCCCCTGATGGCCTCCGGCCTGGCAGTACGGGAACGGACCCGATGGGGCGGCGAGCGCCGCCCCATCGCGGTTCGCCTGCGGCGGGCGCGCAACGCCGCGGTGCCCTACCTCTTCGTCGCGCCCGTGGTGCTGTTCCTCGGCGCGCTGCTGATCTACCCAGTCGTCCTGAACATCCTGATGTCGTTCCAGGACCGCGAGCTGGGCAACCTGATCAGCGGCCCGGTGAAGTGGGTCGGCACCCAGAACTACTCGGCGATCTTCCACGACCGGGTGTTCAAGAGCGCCGTGATCCACTCGGTGCTCTACACCGTGGTCTCGGTCGCCATCCAGGTGGTGATCGCGATGGTGCTGGCGCTGTTCTACTCGCGCCACTTCCGCGGCGCGCGGCTCTTGCGCTCGCTGTTCCTCGTCTCCTATGCGATCCCGATCGTCGTTTCCGCGCAGGTCTTCAAGTGGCTGCTGGACGGGCGCGGGATGGTCAACTCGGTGCTGCACACGCTGCACCTGCAGAGCGAGCCGCACTACTGGCTGTCCGACACGAAGTACGCGCTCGGCGCGGTCATCCTCGTGCAGCTGTGGCTGGGGATCCCGTTCACGATGGTCAACCTGCTCGCCGGGCTCAGCGCGATCCCGTCCGAGCTGCACGAGGCGGCCGCGATCGACGGCGCCAACGCATGGCGGCGCTTCTGGGACATCACGTGGCCGCTCCTGCGCCCGACGGTGGCCGCGGCGGCGATCCTCAGCCTGATCTTCGCCTTCAAGAACTTCGACCTCATCTGGATCGCGACGAAGGGCGGGCCGGCGAACGCGACGACGACGCTGCCCGTGCTCGCCTACCAGACCGCCTTCGAGCAGTTCCTGTTCGGGCGCGGCGCGGCGATCCTCAACCTGATCTTCCTCGCCTGCTTCGTGCTCGCGCTGGCCTACATCTTCTCGTTGCGCCGCGAGGAGCGGATCGCGTGAGGGCGCGCGCGCCCGTCAACCTCTCGACGGCGATCGGCTTCCTGATCGTCGCGGTCTACCTGTTCCCGATCTACTGGATGGTCACGGGCTCGATCAAGAAGCAGGACGACCTCTTCGCCAGCCCACCGCAGCTCGCGCCGACCCATCCGCAGTTGCACACCTGGTCGCAGGAGATCCTCCACAGGCCGGAGGTCGTCGACTACATCCGCAACACGTTCGTGGTCGCCACCGGGACGATGGTCCTGGCGCTGCTGCTCGCGGCTCCCGCCGCATACGCGCTTGCCAACCTGCCGATGCGGGGGAAGTCGGTGATCATGCTGTTCTGCCTGAGCAGCCTCATGCTCCCGGCGATCATGCTCGCCACCCCGCTGTTCGTGGTCTTCACCCGGATCCACCTCACGAATAGCCTTTTCGGCCTCGTCCTCGCCGACACGACGCTCGCGCTCCCGTACGCGATCGTGCTCCTGCGGCCGACCTTCGCGAGCATCCCGAGGGACCTCGCCGACGCCGCGCAGATCGACGGCAGCTCGAGCCTCGGCGCGTTGGTGCGCATCGTCCTGCCGCTCGCGCGGCCCGGCCTGGCGACCGTCGGCGTGCTGAGCTTCCTCTGGGGCTGGGGCGACCTCGTCTTCGCGCTCACGCTGACCAGCGACCAGTCCAAGCGCGTCGTCACGACCGGCTTGGCCAACTTCTTCGGCGCGTTCGCCACCGACTGGGCCGGCGCCATGGCCTTCTGCTCGCTGGCCATGCTGCCGCCGCTCGTCGTGTTCATCCTCGCCCAGCGCCAGGTGATCGCCGGACTTACCACGGGAGGCACGAAGGGTTGACGATCCCAGAGCACACCCTGGCGGCAACAGAGGGCGGTCGGCTGCGGACGGTCGGGATCGTCATGAACGGCGTCACGGGTCGGATGGGGCGCAACCAGCACCTCATCCGCTCGATTCTGGCCATCCGCGAGCAGGGCGGCCTGGCGCTCGACGGCGGCGAGGTGATCTGGCCCGAGCCGCTGCTCGTCGGGCGCAGCGAGGAGCGGCTGCGCGCGCTGGCCGAGAAGACCGGGCTGCCGCGCTGGACGACCGACCTCGCCGCCGCGCTGGCCGATCCCGACTACCCGATCTACTTCGACGCGCAGCTCACCGCGCTGCGCGCGCCGGCAGTGCAGGCGGCGATCGCAGCGGGCAGGCACGTCTACTGCGAGAAGCCCCTGACCGGCGACCTCGAGTCGTCGCTGGACCTCCTGCGCCGTGCCCGCGCGGCCGGGGTCAAGGCCGGGGTCGTGCAGGACAAGCTCTTCCTGCCTGGGCTGCGCAAGCTGCGCGCGCTCGTGGAAACCGGGTTCTTCGGGCGCATCATCGCCGTGCGCGGGGAGTTCGGCTACTGGGTCCATCCCGGGCCCGATCCCGCGCCGCAGCGCCCATCGTGGAACTACCGCAGCGAGCACGGCGGGGGGATCATCTCCGACATGTTCGCCCACTGGCGCTACGTGCTCGACGACCTGCTCGGGCCGGTGCGCGCGGTGTGCGCGACTGGCGCGATCCACCTGCCAGAACGCGTCGACGAAGACGGCAGGCGCTATGAGACGACCGCCGAGGACGCCGCCTATGCGCTCTTTGAGCTCGACGGCGGGATCGTCGTGTCGCTGAACTCCTCGTGGGACGTGCGCGTGCATCGCGACGAGCTGTTCGAGCTGCAGGTCGACGGGACCGGCGGCAGCGCGGTCGCGGGGCTGCGCGAGTGCTGGGTGCAGCCGGCTGCCGCCACGCCGACCGCGGTCTGGAACCCCGACCTCCCCGACCCGATCGAGCACCGCGCGGCGTGGGAGCCCGTGGGCGAGGACCGCGTCTACGACAACGGCTTCAAGGTCCAGTGGGAGGCTTTCCTGCGCCACGTGGTCGCCGACGAGCCCTTCAAATGGGACTTCCTGGAGGGCGCGAAGGGGATCCAACTGGCCCAGCTGGGCTACCGGTCGTGGCGCGAGCGGCGCTGGGTCGACGTCCCGGAGCTGGCGGTATGACTGCCACCGGGACCGTCGTGCGGCTCCCGCGGGCCGGCGGGGGCCTGGAGGACTACACGCCGGGCGCGGCCGGCGCGTTCGATCCGCCGCCGGGGCCGCCGCGCAGCCGCGTCTGCTTCGCCGCCGCCCACGTGGTGCGCGACCCGCTGGCAGACGTCGACCCGACCGCTGTTGCGGCGCTCGATTGGGAGGCGACGCTCGCCTATCGCCGCCACCTCTGGCGCTACGGCTTCGCAGTTGCCGAGGCGATGGACACCGCGCAGCGCGGCGCCGGCCTCGACTGGGCGGCGACGTCGGAGCTCATCCGGCGCAGCGCCGCTGAGGCGCGCGCGGTCGCCGGCGCGATCGCCTGCGGCGCGGGGACCGACCAGCTGCCCGCCGATCGCGAGCCGACGCTCGACGACGTCCGCGCCGCCTATGCCGAGCAGTGCGCGCTCGTCGAGGACGCCGGCTCCCCGGTGATCGTCATGGCCAGCCGCGCGCTGGCGCGCTGCGCGTCTGGTCCCGACGACTACCGGGCGGTGTACGGCGAGCTCCTGGGACAGCTGCGCGAGCCGGCGATCATCCACTGGCTCGGCCAGCCGTTCGACCCGGCGCTGCGCGGCTACTGGGGCGCGGTCGACCTCGACGAGGCCTGCGAGGTGCTGCTGTCGATCGTAGCCGAGCACGCCGATCGCGTCGACGGCGTGAAGGTCTCGCTGCTCGACGCCCGGCGCGAGGTCGCGCTGCGACGGCGGTTCCCGGACGGGGTGCGGATGTACACCGGCGACGACTTCGACTACCCGTGGCTCATCCGCGGCGACGAGCACGGCTACAGCGACGCGCTGCTGGGGATCTTCGACGCGATCGCCCCGGCGGCCGCGGCCGCGCTGGCCGCACTCGACGCCGGCGACGTCGAGCGCTACGACGAGATCCTCGCGCCGACGGTCGCGCTGGCGCGCCACGTCTTCGCCGCGCCGACCTACCACTACAAGACCGGCATCGTCTTCCTCGCCTACCTCAACGGCCACCAGGACCACTTCCTGATGGTCGGCGCGCAGGAGGGCGCGCGCTCGACGCTGCACCTCGCGCAGCTGTTCGTCCTCGCCGACGAGGCCGGGCTGCTGGGCGACCCCGAGTTGGCGACCGCGCGGATACGCCGGGTGCTCGCCCTGGCCGGGATCGAGGGATGACGGGGTCCGACGGCGCTGCCCCTCTGGAGCGCCTGAGCCTCAACCAGATCACGGTCGACCAGTGGACGCTGCCCGAGGTCGTCGAGGGCTGCGCGCGGGCGGGGATCGGGACGATCGCGCCGTGGCGCGAGCCGGTGGCGCAGGTGGGCCTCGAGACGGCGGCGCGGCTGATCGCCGACGCGGGGCTGCGCGTGTCGAGCCTGTGCCGCGGCGGCTTCTTCCCCGCGGCCAGCGAGCGTGGTCGGCGGCAGGCCGACGACGACAACCGCCGTGCGGTGGACGAGGCGGCGGCGCTGGGCACCGACGTCCTCGTGCTCGTGTGCGGGCCGCCGGTGGGGCGGGACCTGGCGCGCGCGCGGGAGGAGATCGCCGCGGGGATCGAGCGGCTGGCGCCCTACGCGGCCGAGCACGGCGTGCGGCTGGGCATCGAACCGCTGCACCCGATGATGATCGGCGAGCGCTCGGCGATCGTCACGCTCGGCGAGGCGCTCGACATCGCCTTGCGGTTCGACGCCGGCGTCGGCGTGGTGGTCGACGTCTACCACGTGTGGTGGGACCCGACGCTCGAGCGCGAGCTCGAGCGGGCGGCGGCCCGGATCGTCGGCTTTCACGTCTCCGACTGGCTCGTGCCGACGCCCGACCTGCTGCAGGGGCGGGGGATGATGGGCGACGGGATCATTGAGCTGCGCCGGCTGCGCGGGCTGGTGGAGCGCGCCGGCTACGACGGGCCGATCGAGGTCGAGGTCATCAACCGCGACCTCTGGCGGCTGCCCGGCGATGAGCTCGTGGGGCTCGTGCGCGAGCGGTTCGCGGCAGCGGTGTGACCTCAGCGCCCGCGCCGAGCCGTCGTCGCGCGCGGGATCAGCCTGTGCGGCAGCACGACGTCGGCCGGCTTCTCGTCGTCCTCGCTGTGCCCGGCGAGGATCGCGCGCGCGGCGACGGCGCCCAGGCCGTAGAGGGGGACGTTGACCGTCGTAAGCTCGACGAAGCGGGCCGGGCGGGTGTCGTCGATGCCGGCGATCGAGACCTGACCGGGGACGTCGAGGCCGGCCTGGCGCAGGCCGGTGAGCACGCCAATGGCCACCTCGTCGTTGACGCCGATGACCGCGTCGGGGAGCCTGCCGGCGGCCATCATGCGCAGCGCGGCGTTGTAGCCGGACTCGTACTCGAAGCTGCCCTCGAAGCGCAACTCGGGCTCGAGGCCGGCGTCGCGCATCGCCGCCTCGAAGCCCTCGCGGCGCAGTGCGCTGGTGTAGAGGCCGGCAGGCCCCTCGACGAAGGCGATGCGCTTGTGGCCGAGCGAGGCCACGTAGTCGGTGATGTCGTAGGCGGCGGCGCGGTTGTCCACGACCGCATGGAGGCACGCGAAGTCCCGCCGCGCGAGGGCCACGACGGTCGAACCCTGCGCCGTCATGTCGGCCACGGCTGCGGCGAGCTCGGGGCCGCGCTCGTCGTCCTCGAAGCCGCTGGACGCGAAGACGATGCCTGCGGCCTGGTAGTCGCGCAGCGTGCGCAGATGGGCGATCTCGGCGTCGGTGTGGCGGTCGGCGTTGCAGACCATCGTGAGGTAGCCGAGGCGGCCGGCGACGTCCTCGACCCCGCGGGCGATCTCGGCGAAGTAGGGGTCGACGATGTTGCCGACGATGACGCCGATGATGCGGCTGTTGCGGGTGACCAGCGCGCGGGCGAGCGCGCTGGGCTGGTAGCCGAGCTCCTCGGCGGCCGCGAGCACGCGGGCGCGGGTCTTCTCGGAGACCGCGTGCTTGGAGCCGTTGAGCACGCGCGAGGCCGTCGTGATCGAGACGTTCGCGCGGCGGCTGATGTCTGCCAGCGAGGCGATGAAGCTGATCCTATTCCGCGGGCGGCGAAGATTCGGCAAACGCTCTCCGTGCCATGGCGGCTGCAGTGGCGGGCTTGACGGTCGACCTGCTCGTCGCGGGCGGCGGGGTCGCGGGATTGGCGGCGGCGGCGCGTGCTGTCGGGCTCGGATTGGAGGTCGCGGTCGCCGAGAAGGGCGCCCAGATCGGCGGGTCGGGCGCGCTGTCGGCGGGGATCGTGTGGACGGCGCCGGACGTGGAGACGGCGCGCCGCGTGGCGCCGGAAGGAGATCCGGCGCTGCTCGCGGCGCTGGTGGAGGGCTTCGACGCGGCGGTCGAGCGCGTGCGCGCGGCGGGCGTGGCGGTGAGCGAGCGCTGGGGCGGGCAGATGGGCTTCGGGATCGCCCATCACGTCGAGCTCGCAGCGCTGATCGAGCGGTGGCGGGCGGCGCTGGGCGATGCGGTGCTGACGCGGACGACGGTGCGCGATCTGGTGGTCGATGGCGACGGTGCCGTGCGTGGGGCGGTGCTCGCGCGCGCCGACGCGGCGCGATCGGTGCCCACGGGAGCGCTCGACGCCTCGCGCGGCGACGACGTCGAGGTCGCTGCCGGCGCGGTCCTGCTCGCCACCGGCGGATTCCAGGGCGACGGCGATCTTGTCGGCCGGCTCATCGGGCCGGAGGCCAAGCGGATGCCGGTGCGCTCCAACCCCGGGAGCGTCGGCGACGGCCTGCGGCTCGGGCAGGGCGCGGGGGCCGCGCTCAGCGTCCCACTCGACCGCTTCTACGGCCACCTCGTCCCCGATCGCCTCCACCGGTTCGAGCCGCGCGACTACCTGCCGCTGACCCAGTACCACTCCGCCCACGCGATCCTCGTCAACGTCGAGGGGCGGCGGTTCACCGACGAGTCGCGCGGCGACGAGACCTCCAACCAGGCGGTGCTGCGCGAGCCGGGGGGCCGGGCGGTGCTGCTGTGCGACCAGCGGGTTCGGCGCGAGCACGCCGTCGGACCGCCGTACCCGCACGGACAGGAGATCGACCGGTTCGCGGCCGCGGCGCAGGCGGGAGGCCGGCTCGCGCGGGCAGACACGATCGCCGCGCTCGTGGAGCAGGTCGCGGCGTGGGGCGTCGATGCCGCCGAGCTCGAGTCGACGCTCGACAACGTTGAAGCCGGCCGGCCCGCCGGCGCGCCCGGCACGCCGCTGCCGCTGCGCGAGGCACCGTTCCACGCGGTCGCCGTTGCGCCGTGCATCACTTTCACGTTCGGCGGGCTGCGCGTCGATATCGACGGCCGAGTTCTCGACGCCGGCGGCCGCTGGGTCCGCAACCTCTACGCGGCGGGAGCCGACGCAGGCGGCGTGCAGGGGCCCGGCTACGTCGGCGGCCTGGCGCTAGGTCTCGTCTTCGGTCCGCGCGTTGCCGAGGCGGTTCGAGCCGTCGGCTGTGCCTATGGCCGGTAGCCCGTGGGGTTGACGGCGGAAGGTGGTGGCCGGACGTTCCCCGCGGGGGTTTGCCTGGCCAGAGGAATGGCCTCTGGCCGACCCGAGCTGGGCTGGGTCACGACGTGTCCATGGTGGGGCTTTCGAGGGACAAATTTGCCGTAGGTGATCCGCTGTACACCCGTCGTCACGTCATAGGGGTCAACCCAGCGATCCTCGCCCTCTCCAGTGGGCGCGCAGCGTCCGCGACGGGGATGCGAGCACCACCATCCGGATCCGCGATCCCACTCACCCCGCGATCCCACTCACCCCCCATGGCGCAACGGCCCCGATCGCCAGAAGCCGAACGCTCTGGACGCAGCATCAGCGGGCAACCGTGCCATCCAGCTGTTGCCGGCGACACGCCTTCACCGACGCTCGCGGCAAGACCTCAGCAACGCAAGATCAGCAGCCGACAAAAACGCCCCACACACCCCCACCCGAAGGGAGAGGCGCCCCTGGCAACCCCGAGCGCCGGACGTAGGCCGCCCGACACACGTGCGAGCGGGCAGGTGCTCACGTATGAGCGCAAGGATGGACTGACGTCGTGGTATCTGCGCGTGCGGGCCGACGGCAGTCGTCACCGCATCAGGCTGGGCACGGAGCTCGACGGCTGGACACAGGCGCGCGCCCGCATCGAGTTGCAGAACGTGCTGGCGAAGACCCAAGCCGGCTTGTGGGAGCCGCCGGCGCGGCAGCCCAGCGCGCCGGATGACCCCACCTTTCACGAGTTCGCGTCCAGCTGGCTGGCTCGTCGCCGGCCGTCCTACAAGCCGCGCACCTATGAGCATTACCGCTACCTGCTGACCCATCACCTGCTGCCGGCGTTCGCGTCGCTGCGGCTGTCGCAGCTCGACTACGCGGTGGTCGATCGGTATGTGGAGGTCAAGCAGCTCGAGAGCGAGGAGATCCGGGAGGCGACCCTTCGCGGCGTGGCGCTGCGCGATGGCCATGGTCGCCGCAAGCGCCCGCCGGCGAACTCGACGATCAACGCCACGCTGAGGCTCCTGCTCGGGATTCTCGACGAGGCGGTCAGGCGCAAGCTTCTGCTCGTCAACCCCGCGCGCGAGAAAGGCCTGCGGCTCAAGCAGCAGCACCCGCGCGGCAACGTGTTGGAAATCGACGAGCTCGAGGACCTGCTCGCCGGCGCCGCGGAGATCGACCAGACCATCACGCCAAAGGTCCTTGAGCGAGGCGCCGCGGCACGCGCTACGAGACCAAGGCGTCGCGTGGACGGAGATCGCCCGGCGCCTGGGTGTCGCCGAGGCCACAGCGATCTACTACACCCAGCAACACGCGCGCCGGCAGATCAGCGCACGACGCACGGTCATCGCCTGCCTCGCCGGCGCCGGCCTGCGCAACACCGAGCTCTGCCGCATCGACATCCGCGACGTCGACTTCGCGCACGGCAACATCAACGTTGCGGACGCCAAGACCGAAGCCGGCGTACGGAAGGTCGACCTCAGCCCAATGCTGCGCGACGAACTGCTGGCTTGGCGCGCGTCGCTGAACGAGCCGACACCCGACGACCCCTCCTTTCCCACCCGGTCGGGCAGTCGACGCGACAAGGACAACATCAACGCGCGCGTGATCCGCCCGGCCGTCCGGCGCGCCAACGAGCGCCGAGCGCAACGTGACCTGCCGGCGCTGCCGGCCAGAGTGACCGCGCACATCCTGCGCCGGACCTACATCTCCATGATGTTTGCCGCCCGCGCGGAGATCCCCTACGTCATGGCCCAGGTCGGCCACGCCGACTCGAAAGTCACCCTGGAGATCTACGCCCAGGTCCTCAAGCGCCGCGACCGCGAGCAGGTCGGACGCGCGTTCGACCACCTCCTCATCGGCGGCACACATGACGAACCGCCCACCACGCGAGGGCGTCCAGGCGGCCGAGCCGTCGCCCCCAGACACGCAAATGACGCGACCGCAATACCGGCTGAACCGGACCAACGAGGCCGAGACCGGGCCAAAGACCGGGCCAAAACCACCGAAACCCCGTGATCCGCACCCACCACCAGCTCCCCTCAAGCGAAGGAACCCCCGCATGTGCAGGAGTTCTTCG
>CAWIEX010000019.1:0-51993 GCA_963835295.1 uncultured Actinomycetes bacterium | reverse complement strand
TGCGGGAGGCGCTGCCGAGCCGCTCGACGAGCGCGCGCTCGACGACGCGCTCGCCGCGCTCGAGCGGCGCGCCATCGTTCAGGCGCTGCCGCCCGTGGCGTGGACGACGAGCGCTACGCCTTCCACCACGCGCTGGTGCGCGACGTCGCCTATCAGCAGCTGGCCCCGCGCGAGCGACGCCGCACGCACCTGCAGGTCGCGCGCTGGCTCGAGCGACGGGCGTCGCAGACAGGTCGCGGGAGCGAGCCCGAGCTGCTCGCCTCCATCGCCCAGCACCGCGATCTCGGCGGCGATCGCGACGGCGCCCACCGCGGCTACCGCCGGGCCGGCGAGCTGTCGCTGTCGCTGTTCGCCTACGGCGAGGCGTCGCGCCTGTTGCGCCGCGCCAGTGCGCTTGCCGATTCGCCCGACGCGGCCCTGACCGAGCTGCTGGGCGACGCGGTCCACAACGCCGAGAGCGTCAACGCCGGCGAACAGGCCTACCTCGAGGCGCTCGAGCTGGTCGGCAACGACCGCACGGCGCGCGCGCGGCTGTGCGCGAAGCTGGGCTCGTGCGCGCTGCGGCGGCTCGACACCCCCGCGGCCGTCAGCTGGTACGAGCGCGGCCTGGCGCTGGTCGCGCCGAGGGGCCGGCTCGACGCCGACACCGCCCCCGAGGTCGCCGCCGATCTGTACGCGCGGCTGGCCTACGCCGTGGGCTACACCATGGGCGACGGCGAGCGCGGGTTGCGCTACGGAGAGCGCGCGGTCGAGCTGCTCGAGGGCGAGCCCGCGCACCGCGGGGCGCTCGCCCAGTCGCTCGCGTCGCTCGGGGCGGCCTACATGCGGGCCGGCCGCTGGCGCGAGCAGCTCGCCTGCAACCGCCGCCACCTCGCCATCGCCGAGCAGCTCGGCGACCTGGCCAACCAGGCCCGCGCCCACACCAACCTGGGCATCGCAACGTGGACCACCGGCGACCTCGACGCGGCGCTGGAGCACACGCGCGCCGGGCTCGGACTGGCGATCAAGACCGGCAATACGGGCCACGTCGCGCTGCTGCGCTCGAACCTCTCGGGTATCTTGCTCGAGCGCGGCGACCTCGACGCGGCCGACGTCGAGCTCACGGAGTCGATGCGCCTGGCCGAGCGCACGGGCCATCGAAACTTCCTGCCCGAATCTTACTCGTTCCGGGCGCATCGCCGCCAGCCGCGGCGACCTCGAGGCCGCCGACCGTCACGCGCGCCACGCCATCGATCTGGCCAGCCGCGCGGGGTCTACCATATGGGAAGGCGTGTGCTCCGCGTCCACGGCGGCGTCGCGGCGCTCGCCGGCGACGGCGCGACCGCCGCCGCCGCGTTTGCGCGGGCGCACGAGTGCCTGCGCGGAGCCGACGACTACGAAGAGGCCCGGACGATGGCCGCCGAAGCCCGCGCGCTGCGCCGCAGCGGCGCCGATCCCGCCCGCGCGCTGGCCCTGCGCGGCGCGGCGCTGGAAGCGTTTACGCGCGCGGCGCCGCGCGCGACGTGGCGCTGGTGGACGACGACGACGTGATTCGCTAGCGGGCGATCCGGACGACCGGTCGGCCCCGGAACCGCGCCCGCCCTGCAGACGCCCAGCCTCCGGGCCGATTCGCGCGGCGACGGGGCCGGAATCCATCGACGCCCTGCGGGCGGCCTGTTAGCATTCCCTCGTGACCGGGGGCAGCGCACGGACCCGCTGGCGCGCCTTTGCCGACCTCGTGGCGGCGGCGCTCGGCATCAACGTGTGGGTGTCGGTGGCCCTGCTCCGGGGATTTTCGTGGGCGTCGGTCAGCCCGCTCGCGGCGCTGTGCGCGGGCATTCCGGTGCTCGCGTTGGCGGCCGGGCTGTGGCGTCGCAACGAGGTCGTGCTGCTGCTGGGCTTTCCGCTCGCCCTGCTGGTCCCCGCCGGGGTCTACCCCGACATCGTCGAGCCGCACGTGTATGGCCCGGTGCGCTTTACCGTCGTGGCGATCAGCCTGGTCGGCTATCTGCTCGGCGCTTCGTTCCTCAGCTCGTTCTCCGAGCCGCCACCGCCCGAGCGCGTGCGCCCCCTCGCGAGCGCGGCCCAGCCAGTCGCAGCGCGCTGGCGGCGTCGATTCCGCGTGTACGCCGGGCTCACGGCCCTGTCCGTGGTGTTCCCGGCCGCGCTGATCTACGCGGTCAACTTCGACCGGGCCAACGGCGCCTTCTTGCGCGAGCTGTATCCCGGCAAGAGCCACCCGTTCCAGACCCTGCTGAACCTGGGCGCGCTCGGCCTGTGGCTGGCGCTTTACTCCGGGGTGTTCTTGGGCGCGCTGCGACCGCACCGCACCGGCGACCAAGACCTGTCCGACTCGCTGGCGATGCTCGCCGACGAGGCCCGCCGCGGCAAGCCGCGACCCGCCTTTTACGTGGGCGTCGCGCTGGCGCTTGCCCTCATGACCGCCCTGATTGCCCTGCGCTACGGATAATCCGCGTGCGACGCTACTTCTTCGAACTCCTCGCCCTGCTGCTGCTCGGAGGCAGCCTGGTATTCTTTCTGGAGTGCATCAGCTACCTGGAAAAGCGCGACTACGTGGCCGCGCTTATCCTGTCGTTCATCGGCGTGTCCGTCATCACCGTCGGCAAGGAGATGGCACGCCTGGCCCTGGTCCAAAAGGAATGAAACACCGCTTCGCATCCACGGCCCAACGGGCGGCCGCGACGCTGCTCGCGACGGCGCTGCTCGGGAGCGGCTGCGCGGGCGAGCGCACCACCGAGCCCAGCTCGAACATCGACCTTACCGAACGTGCCGACGACCGCGCGATCGTTGCCCGCGTAGACGGCCGGCCGGTGTTCGCCGACTGCGTGCAGCGCCAGGCGCGCGCCCACGAGCTGTCGCCAGCCGACGCCCTCGACGAGTGCATCGGCTTCGAGCTGCTCGCCCAGGAGGCCGAACGCCGGGGTTATGCGAGCAACCCGGCCGTCGCGGAGGTCCGCAAGACCGAGGCGGCGCGCGCCCTGATCCAGGACGACTTCGAGGCGTCCCACGCTGACCCGAGCGCAATCCCGCGCGCGGCGCTGCAGGCCGTATGGGCGCAGCCCGCGCTGCACTCGCGCTACAACCACCCCGAGTACCGCTGGCTGTTCTACGCGCGCGCCGAGGTCCCCCGCACCGAGGCCGGCACCGAGGCCGACGAGCGCGCCCACGCCCTGGCCCAGAAGCTATACGACCGCCTGAAGGGCAAGGTGCTCACCGGTCGCACGGCCTTCTTCGACGCCGCCGAGCAGGTCGCCGCGGAGACCCCGGGCCAGAGCTTTGCCATCACGCGCTCGCCCTACAACACGCCGCTGCACGGCCGCGCGGATCCCGCGTTCGCCGCGGCCGCGTTCGCGATTCCGCAAAAGAACATGGTGTCGCCGCCCACGCGCACCCCGTGGGGCTGGGACATCATCCTTTACGGCTGGTCCAAAGAGGCGCGGCGCGCCTCCCTCGACGAAGTTGCCGACGAGGTGCGAAAGCTCGTCTTCGACGGCTGGCGCAAGAGCGAGTTCATGGTGTGGAGCAAGCACATCGCCGACACCCACAGCGTGGAGGTCAACAAAGTCGCCATCGACAGCCTCGCCGACGACGACACGCTCGCCTCCGCCGACGTGCTCGCGCCGTCGCCCGGACCGTGAGCTCCCGTTTTCCGAAATCCTGCGGCGGGCCGTCGAGGCGACGCCTGGCGCCATCGGCGGCGCATTCGCCGCAGGCGACGGCGAGACCGTGGAAGCGTTTGCCCCCGAGTCTCCCGAAGACTGGGCGATTTTTACCGCCCATTACGGCATCGTGTTCGCATTCGTGCAGTCGGCGCTCAACACCTTCCACTACGGCGAGGCCGAGTTCCTGTTGCTGTCGCATACGCGGCTCGAGGTGCTCATCCACGCGGTCGCCGAGGGCTACTTCGTGATGATCGCCGTGTACGCGCCGGCGCCGATCGGCGTCGCGCTCGCCGCGCTGCGCGTGGCGGTGCGCGAGCTGCGCGAGGAGATGGCGTGAGCCGCCGCGCGCTCGCGCTCGCTCTCGGCGCGTTGGTGCTGTCCGCGGTCGGCCGCGCGGCCGCGGCACCCTCGCTCGCGCCCGACCCACCGCCCGATCAGGTCGAGCTCGAGCCCGAGGACTACGACGTCGGCAATCCCGCGTGGAACGGCCTGTCGAGCTTCGCCCAGCTCGCGGCCGGCGCGGGGCTCGAGGTCCAGGCGATGCGGCGGATCGACTGGGGCCGAATCCGCACGTCCGATCTGCTAGTGATCCTGTACCCGGTGCGCGAGCTCGACGCCAGCGCGCTCAATCGCTTCGTGCAGGCCGGCGGCACGCTGATCGTAGGCGACGATTTCGGCGGCAGCACCCGGTTCCTCGGCCGCCTGCACATGTTACGCGACGACGGCTACGCGCCTCGTGCCGGCGGCTACTGGGACGACCTGCCGTTCGCGCCGATCGCGCGGCCGCGCGACCCGAACCACCCGCTCGCGCGCGGCGTCGCCGAGCTGGTCACCAACCACCCGGCCGTGCTCACCGAAGTGGGTGGCGCCCAGATCGTGTTCGAGCTCGGCCCTGGAGAGGCCGTGCTGGTCGCGGGCCAGTTCGGAGAAGGTCGCTTCGCGGTGCTGTCGGACCCCAGCGTGCTCATCAACGGAATGCTCGCGTTCCCCGGCAACTTCGAGCTGGCGCTCAACCTGCTGCGCTACTTCGCACCGGGCGAGGGCGGGCGCGTGGTGCTGCTGAGCTCGGACTTTTCGCTCACGGGCCAGCCCGCCGGCCTCGACGACGACCTGCGCGGCTCGATGGCGGGCCGCATGCGGGAGCTCAACGGCTGGCTCGACGAGCTCAACGATTGGGTGCTCGACCACGGCGCGATGCGCGTGCTCGGCGCGATGGGCGCGCTCGCGGCGGCGCTGCTGGTGACCGTCATCCTCCCCAGCAAGAAGGTGGCTCCGCTCGACGGCGCCTGGCTCCGCGCGCGCGACCCCGCCTACGACCTGCCCAGCACCCGCGATCTCGAGGCGCTGCTGGCCCGCTTCGATGCTCCTGGGTATCGCGGCAGCTACGCGCGCGCGGCCGCCGCCCTGCGCGACGCGACCTCGGCGCGGCTCGCGCGACAGCTGGGCGAACCGGCGCCGCTGAGCATGCCCTCGGGCGAGCTGCTGGCGCGGGTCGAGGCGCGCTGCGGGCCCGAGGCGCGAATCGCGCTGGCGGCCGCCGCCCCCATGCTGGCGCGGTTCGGGCCCGGCGCCGCTCAGGGCGGCGCGGTGTCCCGGGGCGAGCTGATGCGCCTGGCCGATCAGCTCGAGCGACTCGAACATGCGCTGGGGCGCGAACGTGCCTAGCGCGGCGAAACCCGCTATCGTGGGTCGCTCGGCGGCCTGAACGCAGGCCCGAGAGGAACATGGCGACCGAAGGCATCGAGCGAAGCGTCCTGGCACAGGTCGGCGAAATCGCGCGAGCGATCGTGAGCGAGGTTTCGCGCGCGTACATCGGCGATCCTCGCACGACCGAGTACTTGCTCACCGCGCTGCTCGCCCGCGGCCACGTGCTGCTCGAGGGCGTGCCGGGCGTCGCCAAGACCACGCTGGTCAAGGCGTTCTCGCGCACGCTGGGCTGCAAGTTTTCGCGCGTGCAGTTCACGCCCGACCTGTTGCCCTCGGACATCACCGGCACCTACATCCTCGACATGCGCACGAGCCAGTTCGTGCTGCGCGCGGGTCCCATCTTCGCGAACGTGCTGCTCGGCGACGAGATCAACCGCGCCCCGGCCAAGACGCAGTCCGCGCTGCTCGAGGCCATGCAGGAGCACCAGGTCACGATCGAGGGCGACCACCAAGACGCTGCCGGCGCCGTTCATCGTGCTGGCCACGCAAAACCCCATCGAGCACGAGGGCACCTACCCGCTGCCCGAGGCCCAGGTCGACCGCTTCCTGATCAAGCTGCACATGACCTACCCGGCCGCTGCCGATGAAAAGCGCATGCTGGCCACCTACAATCAACCGCCGCCCGAGCTGCGCGCGCTGCTGGTCCCCGACGACGTGATCCGTCTGCAGCGGCTGGCCGAGGCCGTCCACGTCGCGGACGAGGTCTACGACTTCATCCTCGCGTCTCGTCAGCTTCACCCGCAAACACCGACGCGTCTATCTCGGCGCGTCGCCGCGCGCGGGCCTGGCGCTGCTGCGCGCCGCCAAGGCCCTGGCCCTGATCCGAGGGCGCGACTTCGTGCTGCCCGACGACACCAAGGACCTCGCGCCCATCGTGCTCTCCCACCGTATCGTCATGACGCCCGAGGCCGAGCTCGAGGGCGTGCACGCCGAGACCGTCGTGGCCGAGGCGGTCCAGGGAGTGGCGTACCGCTCACCGCGGACCGGCCCGTGATCCCGGCGCTGGCCACGCGCGGCAAGCTGGTGCTGGCCGCCGGCACCGCCTTCGTGGTGGTCGGCGGCATCCACGCGGCGCCGCCGCTGGTCGCCCTGGGCACCATGGCGATCTCGGCGCTGCTGAGCTGCTACCTGTGGTTCTTTCCCACGGCCATCCTGCTGCGGCGGCGCAAGATCGAGCTGTCGTGGTGGATTCCGCCGGGCGACCAGCCCGGGGGCGCGCTGGCCGTCGAGCGGCCGTTCCCGCTCCACGTGGCGCTGCGCAATCACGGGCAGCGCTCGCTGCGCGTGCTCGATCGAGCAATCCACGCCACCGCCGGGCTCGAGCCGCCGCGCGGGCTCGAGGCTCGGGTCCCGCGCGGGTGCCAGGTCGAGCTTCGCGGCGAGGCCGTCGCGCGCGCCGCCGGGTACTCGGTGCTCCACGGCGCGCTGATCGCGTTCGGGGACGCGCTCGGCCTGTTCGACGTGCGCGCCTACTTTCCCAATCCAATCGCGGTCAAGGTATTTCCCCGCCAGGCGGGCCTGCGCGGGGGCTCCGCCGTCGTGCGGCCGCGCGGCGGCGCCCTGCACGAGCGCGCCGGCGTGCACCAGGTGCGTCGGCGCGGCATGTCCGGCGAGCTGCGCGAGCTGCGCGAGCACACCTACGGCGATCCCTTCAAATTCGTCGCGTGGAAGGCCACGGCGCGGCGCGGCAAGCTGATGGTGCGCGATCTCGAGACCGAGGTCGTGGTGACACACGCGCTGCTGCTCGATATCGGCGGCACGATGCGCCTGGGCTCGCCCGGCCGCAGCCGCCTGGACCGCGCCGTCGAGACCGCCGCCGGACTGGCGCGGGCCACCCTCGATGGCGGCGATTGGGTCGGCCTGGTCAGCTTCGACACCCGCGTGTACGCCGAGCTCAAGCCCGACGAGGGCTACCACCACTTCCTCAAGCTGATCGACCGATTGCTCGAGGTCCACAACGTGGTCGACGAAGACCTCACCGACCTCACCAGCAGCGAGCTGGTCGCGGCGGTGGCGGGCTACCTGGCCCACCAGGAGGCCGTCGATGTCCGGCTGCGCCGCGCGCCCGAGCTCGATGACACCGCCTGGAACACCATCCACGCCGGTCCGCGCGGCGAGCTCTACGACGTGGGTGCCATGGGTGCGGTCGTGGCGACCTTGCTCGAGGCCTACGGCCAGACCGCAGGCCGCAGTCAGGCGCCCGCATGGTGGTGGTCCCGCGTCCAGGTCGGCGCCCGGGTCGATCCCCTGTTCGCCAAGCTGCGGCTGTTCTGCCGGCTTCGCGGGCTCGAGCTGCCGTACCGCGCGACGCCCGAGCGCGGCGCCCGCGCGCAGGGGCTGGCGGCCGCGCTCAAGGCGGCCCAGTCCGCCCGCGCCGACGTGGCGGTGATCCTGTCCGACCTCGGCGGTCTCGACGACCGTCCCGAGCCGGCTTTGCAGCAGCTGGGCCTGGCGCGACGCAGCGGTCTGCACGTCATCGTCGTCGTGCCCGCCACCTTCGCGGCGAGCGCGGCCCCCGTCACCCCCCTGGGTGCCAGGCTGGCGGCCGCCGTGGCTGGCAGCGAAGCCGAGCGCCTGCGCGTCGCCCGCGAGCTGCTGGCCCGCCACGGCGTCCCGGTGGTCGAGCTGGGCCCCAAGGAGGGCCCCGCCGCCCTCGCCCGCCGCATCGCCCGGGCCCACGCCTCGATGCGCCGGGTGGCGTGAACCGCCGCCCAGCCCGCGCCGCATCCAACCCAGCATCCCACCACGCCGGCCGTGCGCGATTTACCGTCGCGTGGCCAGGCCGGAGGTTGACCTCGCCGCGGAGGCACGAATAGACTCGGGCCCCAGCTACGGCTACGAAGGAGAACCCGCCGAATGGCTACGTATATCACCGAGGAATGTATCAACTGCGGCGCGTGCGAGCCGGAGTGCCCCAACGAGGCCATCAGCGAGGGCGACGACATCTACGTCATCGATCCCGAACCTGTGCACCGAGTGCGTCGGCTTCCACGATTACGAGGCCTGCCAGGCAGTGTGTCCCGTCGAGTGCTGCCTGCCGGACCCCAACAATCAGGAGCAGCCCCAGGCGCTGCTCGACCGGGCGCGCAAGCTGCATCCGGACAAGGACCTGCCAGACTCGGTTGACAAGCTGTCGAACGACCTGAACCGATTCACCAACCCCGACCACCAGAACCCCGAGTAGCGCCCGCCCGAAGGCATGCGCTGCGGCCGCCCCTCGCCGGGCGGCCGTCTTCGTTTCCGGCGCTGCGTCCTCGCGGGCCGCGGCGCGCACGACCCGGTGGCGCCAAATCGTTCTATCCTGCGCCGCGTGAAGCGCTGCGCGTTCGTATTTGCTCTGGTTGCCGCGGTCACGCGTGCGGCCGCGGCGCAGCCCGCGTCTGAGCCCGTTGCGGCGTGTACGCCCGAGCAGCTCGACGCGGTGTTTTTGCCCGAGGCTCCCGGACTGTACGTCATCGTCGACAGCCCGGGGACCGGCCCGCACGTCGAGCCGCGCGCCCCCGATCGACTCGCGGGCGCGCTGTGTTTCGTCCAGCTGCGCCTCGACGGCCCGCAGGCGCACGTGGTCGCGCTGGGGACCGACTATCTCGAGCGCATCCCACTGCGCGAGCGCACCGCCGACGCCGCGCTCGCGACCACGCCGGGCGCCGAAGACGCGGGCTTCGGCGGCACGCAGGTGGCCGAGACGCGCTGGTACCTCGATGGTTTCGACCTGGGTGCGCCGCGGCTGGGCGTCGCGGCGCCCCCCGTGCCGCTCGACTTTCTCGCCGGCGTGTCCGCCCGGAGCGGCGCAACCCGCGCCGAGCACCCGATTGGCACGGGCGGCCTGGTGTCGCTCACCACCGCGCGCGGCAGCGACGCCTGGCACGGCTCGGTGTCGCTGCGCTGGACTCCCGGGCTGTTCGTGTCTGGCGCCACGGGGGAGCGCACGACGGACGACGCCATCGCCGCCGAGCGCTCGCTCGGCTCCGAGCGTGAGCTCGGCGCCGAGATCGGCGGCCCCATCGTTCCCGGCGTGGCCTGGTTCCGCGTCGGCGCCGCACCGCGGTGGCGCGACACCGAGCTCGACCGGGTCGTGCGCGCGCGGGCCGACGCCGACGGTGACGGCCGGGCGGACCGGCGCGACGACGGCAGCCTGCGGCTCGAAGAGGTCGAGCGCGCACCTCTCACCGAGGGCGCCAGCAGCCTGCCGCTGTTCGCGCGCCTCGACGCCCGCGCCGCCCCCGGCCACGACGTGCACATCACCGCGCTGCGGGTGTCGTCGGACCACGACGAGCGCGGCGTGCTGGGCCCGTCGTCTGCGATGCGCCGCACCCGCGCGCGGACGGTCGCGGCCGTGGTGGCCGGGTGGACCTCGCGGATCGCCGCGGCCACGCGTATCGACGCGACCGTGGGCTGGTATGCCGATCGGGACCAGGTCGGCGGCGATCTCGACACCCCGCAGTGGTCGCTGGCGGCCGGCGAGCTGGCCGACGTCGCGGTGCTGGGCGGGGAGTCGGCCGCGGTGCGCGACGCGTGCGACGACGGTGCGCCAGGCGGCTTCGCCCGCTGCCCCATCCCCGGCTACGCGATTGGCGGCGTCGGTGAGTGGCTCGACCTCGACCAGCGCCGGCTAGGCGGTCGCGTCGGCGCGCGTCACGACGTCCGCGCCCTCGGCCGCCACACCCTCGCCGCGGGGCTCGACGCCAGCGCCGAGCGGCTGGTGAGCGAGCGCGCGTTCAGTGGCGGCGAGCTGGGTCGCCTGCGCGGTGACGCGCTCGAGCTCACGCGCCTGGTCGAGCTCGGGACCGGCGACGAGCCCTGCGGTCTCGACGACCGCGGCCAGCCGATCGGCTGCACAGCGACCGCCGCGCTCGCCACGACGAGCACGACGCAGACGCTCGCGGCCTACGCCCAGGACACGTGGTACCCGGTTCCCGCGGTGGCGCTGGACGTCGGCCTCCGCTACGGCACTCAGCGCCTGCGTTGGTCCGACGAGCTGCGCGCCCGCGGCGAAGCACCGAGCGACGGCGACGCCGTCACGCTCGACGGGCTGTGGGCGCCGCGCCTGGGCGTATCCTATGACTGGAGCGGCGAGGGCCGCTCGCGCCTGTACCTGGCGTGGACCCGCGCGCACGCGCCGCTCCCGCTCGCCTTCAACGAGACCGCCCTCGCCGCGGTCGCGCGTCAGCAGCTCGCGTGCAACGTGGCCGACGACGCGACCCCCGGGGCGCCGGGCGCCAGCTGCGAGCCGTCCGTCGAACAAAGCAGCGTCAGCGTATCCGGGCCGCGCGCCATCGACCCCGCGCTCGAGGCGCCGTACGAAGACGACCTGGTCGCGGGCATCGAGGTCGAGCCTATGCCCTGGGCGCGCCTGGGCCTGGACTACCAGCGCCGCACGCTGTCGCACCCCATCGAGGACGCCCAGGTCGAGGGCGCGCTGCTGGTAACGAACCCCGACGGTGCGCGGCGCCGCTACGACGCCCTGCACCTGACCCTGGTCGGCCACCTACACCGCCAGTTCTACGTGCGGGCCGCGTACACCTATGCGCGCACCACGGGTAGCTACGCCGGACCGGTCGACGCGGCCCGTGACGACCGCGCGCTGGTCACCGAACGCTTCGACGCCCCGGCTGGGACCGTCAACGACGACGGCGTGCTGCCGCAAGACCACCGCCACTCGCTCGAGGTCGACGGATACTTCGTCGCGCCGCTGGGCGGCGGCGAGGAGGTCCTGCTCGGGGTCACCACCCGCACGCGCTCGGGCACGCCGACCTCGCATCTGGCGCCCGGGCCGGCGGGTGGCCTCGTGTTCGTGCTGCCGCGCGCGAGCGGCGAGCGCACCGAGACGGTCACCGAGACCGACCTTCACCTCGGGTTTCGCCGATACGTCGCCGCCGGCACGGTCGTCGAGCTGTTCTTGGAAGTGTTCAACGTCGTCAACGCGCAAAAGCAACTCGCGCTCGACGAGCGCTACGCCGACGACGCCGTGGACCCGATCGACGGGGGGACCACGGCCGACCTCGTGTACCTGCGCCGCGCCGATGACGCCGGTCTGGCGCGCCCGAACCCGCGATTCGGCAAGCCCACGGCGTACGCCGACCCGCGCGCCATCCGCTTCGGCCTGCGCCTGAGCTTCTGACGCGGCTGGCATCGTCGCCGCGATGCGTCCATGATCGTGGCCATGATGCGACCTGGACTCGCGGTGAGCTGCGCGTGCCTCGCCGCGGCGCTTTTGCTCGCGCCGAGCGGCTGCCGCGACGACCGGGCCCCGGCACCGAGGCCCGACCCGGCAGCGACGCCCGACCCGGCAGCGCCCCCCGACCGGGCAGCGACGCCCGACCCGGACACCCGCGACGGCGCGATGACGATGGCCCGCTACCAGCGCATCATCGACCGGCTCGCCGACGCCATCGCGCGCGACGTGCGAGGCCTGGGCGGCCGCCGCTTCGCCACCCGCGCCGAGGTCATGGGCGCCATGTTGTCGCTAACGCCCTCGTCGCCCGCGAGCAAGCGGCGCCTCGATGCGCTGTTCTCCGAGGCCGGGGTGAGCCCTGCCGACTACGCCGCGTTCGTGGCTGCGCATCCCGACGAGACCGGCGCCTACGCCGACGCCGCCTTCGAGGGCACCATCGGCGACACGCTCGCCGCGCTGGAACACTCGCTCGACAACGTAGGCGACCTTCCGCTGGGCGACCTGGCGGCCGTCGGCGGGCCCTGCGGCGCCCTCGCCGTACACCAGCTCGAGCTTGGCGGCGTCGCTCCCGACGAGTACCTCGAGCGCTACGCGCCAACGATCATGCGCTGCTGGGATCGATTCAGCGACGAGCAGATCGCGTGCGCGCTCGCGTCGCGAACCGAGTCCGCGCTGTCCGCCTGCCTGCCCGAGCTCACGCCGTCCGGGCCACCCGTGGCGCGCTGAGCGCCCCCGGGCGCTCAGCGGACGACGTCGTCCTCGACGTACTCCTGGGTCTGGTAGCCGCGCGAGTTGACCACGAACGCCACGCCGACCACGGCCATGGCGCCGGCCCAGAAGCCGAACTGGGCCGCGCCGTCGAAGGGGTTGAGCTTGGACACCACCGCGGTCATCAGGTTGCCGACCGCGATGACCATGTACCAGATGCCCATGACCGTGCTCTTGACCGAGCGCGGCGCCTGCGTGTACGCGAACTCGAGCCCGGTGATCGAGACCAGGATCTCGCCGGCCGTGAGCACGAAGTACGGCACGATCATCCAGAATGCCGACAGGTGCACGCCGGCGTCGAGCAGCACGCGAATCAGCGCCACCACGCCGAACGACGCCGCGGTCACGAACATGCCGACCCGCATCCGCGCGAGCGCGCCGGTGTCGCGGCCCCGGCGCTCGAGCTGCGGATACACCACCAGCGTGAACAGCGGGATCATGCCCATGACCAGGATCGGGTTGGCCGCCTGCAGCATGTCGGGCTCGAGGAAGCCGTGCAGGTTCATGTCCTGGGTGAGCAGCACCCAGGTCGAGCCGGTCTGGTCGAACAGCGCCCAGAACATGAACACCGGGAACATCACCCGCGCCACGCGCAACACCGCGCGAGTGTCGTCGACCGCCTGGTCGCCGAAGCGCTGGCGAGCCGCGCCGAAGCCACCGCGAAGCAGCGCGTGCACCATCACGCGGCCAGGCGTGTCGTCACGGCGCGTCGGCGGCACGTGTACGTACTGCTTGCGCCCGAGCCAGAACACGAAGGTCGCCACGGCCATGAGCACGCCCGGGATGCCGAAGGCCACCGAGGGACCGAACGCGTGGCGCGTCCACGGCGTAATCAACGTGGCGAGGAACGAGCCCACGTTGATGCTGAAGTAAAACAGGTTGAAGACCTTGGCCAGCAGGTGCTTGTTGCTGCGGCTGAACTGGTCGCCCACGTGCGCTGCGACGCACGGCTTGATGCCGCCCGCGCCGAGCGCGATCAGCCCCAGCCCCGCGAACAGCCCCGCCTGGTTTTCCCACATCGCGAGCACCGCGTGGCCCGCGACGTAGACCAGCGACAGCGTCATGATCGTCCGGTACTTGCCCCAGAACCGGTCGGAGATGTACGCGCCCAGCAGCGGCGTGAAGTACACCGCCATCACGAACAGGTGGTAGGTGAACTCGGCCTGCGCCTCCTGGAACAGGAGGTACTGGGTCATGAAGAGCGTGAGAATGCTCCTCATGCCGTAGAAGCTGTACCGCTCGGCGGCCTCGTTGCCGACGATGAACTGGATCTGGGGCGGGAACCCCGTGCGGCCTGGCGTCGGAACCGCGGGCGCGAGCTTCACGTCTGAGGTCATCGCCGCGGACCCTAGCATCAACCTCGCGCCGCCGACGGTGGCAGCGGTCAACTCGTGATAACCAATCACCCGGCGCCGTTCCGACGCGGCGCGTCGGGCCGCGTTGACCCACGCGGTCCGCCGCCGTGACCACGCGCACCGCGACCGGCCGTTCATCCCCACCGCGGCGCCCTCGACCCATGGGGCTCGCGACAATCAGCCAGGCGCCGACCGCCTACCCGGATGAAGGGCGCGAACGAGGGCGCTGGGTATGCTTTCGCCCGGCGACCACAGCGCTCGCTTCGGCGAGCGAGCCCGACGCGCGCAGCGCCATGGGGCCGCGGTCTACGTCAGGCCGCGATTTCGTCGAACGGTCTTGAGGTTGACCGAGACGACGTTCGAGATGCCCGGCTCCTGCATGGTGATGCCATACAGGTGATCCGCGATCTCCATGGTGCGCTTGTTGTGCGTGATGACGATGAACTGCGAGCGGTCGGTCATGCGCCGCACGATCTCGTTGTAGCGATCGACGTTGGCGTCGTCGAGCGGCGCGTCAACCTCGTCGAGCAGGCAGAAGGGCGACGGCTTGTACAGGAAGATGGCGAAGATCAGCGCGACGGCCGTGAGGGCTTTTTCGCCACCGGACAGCTGGTCGACGGTCGCGTTCTTCTTGCCCGGTGGCCGCGCCATGATCTCCACACCGGCCTCGAGGATGTCCTGGCCTTCGTCCTGAGTGAGCGACAGATAGGCCTTGCCACCGCGGAACAGGCTGGGGAACAGATCCTTGAAGCGATCGTTGATGGCGTCGAACGTGTCACGGAACAGCTTGCGCGACGTGCGATTGATCTTCGCGATTGCCTTTTGCAGCTGATCGACCGCCGACGACAGATCGGCCTGCTGCGCCGCCAGGTAGTCGTGGCGCTGTGAGACCTGCTCGAACTCCTCGATCGCCGTGAGGTTGATGTCGGCGCCCATGCGCTCGATCAGTCGCTTGAGCTCAGCCATCCGGTCGGTCGCCTCGGCCCCGATCAGCGGCCGCAGGTGGTAGCCACTGACCTCGTCGCGCAGGCCGACCCGGTAGCGCTCCTCGATGCTCGACTCGAGGTTGGCGCGCTCGTTGGACAGGTCGTGCAGCGCGATTTCGCGCGCGGTGACCTCACTGGCCAGGCGGTCGGCGTCGGCGCGCAGCCGGCGAATCTCGGCCTCGGCCAGCTGCAGCTCGTTCACCCGCCGGTCGTAGGTGGTGCGCCCCTCGTCGAGCAGCGCGGCCCGGGCGCTGCGGTCATCGCGCAGGCTCACCAGGGCATCGGCGAGCTCGGTCGAACTCGTCGCGCAGACGCTCTGAGCGGCTCGAAGAGCTGTGGATCGAGCCTTCGAGGGCGTCGGCGCGCTGCTGCAGGTCGCGCCCGCTGTCGTCGAGCCGCGCCACCGCCGCGGTGAGCGAGGCCTTCTTTTCGGCCAGTCGCGCGGCGCGGACCTTGTGCTCGGTCAGCTCGCGCGACACGTCGTCGGCAGCGTTTTGGGCAGCGCTCAGGGAGCTGACGAGCTCGAGCTGCTCGCGCTCGAAGCGGTCGCTGCGCTCGTGCGAGGTGCCGAGCAGCTCGCGCGCCGTGGACTCCTCGCGCGCCATCTCGTCGAGCGACTCGCTCAGCTCCGCCTGCTCGCGGTCGAGCTGCGCGACGCGCTCGCGCAGGCGCTCGAGCTCGCCGCGCGAGCGCGACACGTCTTTTTCGTGCCCGATGATGTCGAGGTCACGATGATGGGTCTCGGATTTGGCGGCGGCCAGCGCCTTGGTCAGCTGCTGACACTCGTTCTTGTTGGCGACAAACCGCGCGGTCGCGTCGGCCAGGTCCTGCTCGAGCCCGCCGACGATCTCGTCGAGCTCGCGGATCTCGCGCTTTTGCGCCAGCACTCCGGCGCCCTCGGCGTCGCGCGAGCCTCCGGCCACCACGCCGCGCCGGTCGACGATGTCGCCGTCGAGGGTGACCAGCGTGCGCTCGCAGCCGCCCCGGTGCTGGCGCAGCGCCGTATCGAGGGCATCGACGACCCAATAGTCACCGAGCAGCCGCGCCGCGACCGGCTCGTAGCCAGGCGAGCAGCGCACCAGGTCGGTGAGGCAGCCCAGCACGCCCTCGCCCGTGGGGGCTCCCGTGCGGTCCTCGACCTGGATGCCGCCCGGGGACGCGACCTCGGACGACAGCTGCAGCCCGGCGACATCGTCGCCGCCCGCGCGCGCCGACGAGCGGAACGGCACGAACGCCGACCGCCCGGCGTGGGCGTCTTTGAGGAAGCGAATCGCGTCGACGCCCGCCTCTTGCGACTCGACCAGCACGCCGCCGAGGCGATCGCCGAGTGCGGCCTCGACCGCGATCTCGAGCCGCTCGGGCGCCTGCACCACGTCGGCGACCAGGCCGCGGATGCGCTGGGCGTCGCCGATCTCGTGCTTGCGCTGCATGACCGCGCGCGTGCCGCGGGCAAAGCCCTCGTACTTTTCCTGGATTTCGCGCAGCGACTGCAGTCGCGAGCGACGGCGGTGCAGCTCGGTGCGCAGGGTCTCGACGTGTGCCTCGAGCTCACCATTGGCGTCGTTGGCCCGCGCGAGCCTCGACTCGAGGTCCTGCATGCGAGTCTCGATGTCGAGCTTGGTCTGGCGCAGCTGGCCGAGCGACTTCTCGCCGTCCTTGACGGCGCGCTCGAGCTCGCGCAGCCGGGCGCGGGCCGTATCGGCCTCGGATTCGAGCCGGCCGAGCCGGGCGCTCGCGTCCGAACGGCGCCGCTCCACGGCCTGCTGCTGGCCCTCGGCGCGCGCGATGTCGGTGCGAGCTCGGCCCGCCTCGGTGCGCGCCGATTCGAGCGCGCGCTGCGCCTCGGCCAGCTGGCGCCGCGCCTCGGTCAGCGCGGCCTCGCGCTCGGCCAGCGTCTCGCGCTGGCCCGCGTCTTCGGTCTCGGCTTCGCGCAGCTCGTCGCGGGCGACGGCGAGCTGGGCCGCCACGTCTTCGCGGCGCTCGCGCAGGCTGCGGATCTCGCTCTCGGCGTCGGTCACGCGCTGGTCGAGCTCGCCCGCCTCGCGGGTCTGGTACTCGACCTTGCTCTCGGACAGCTTGATGCGATTTTCGAGCTCGAAAATCTCCTCTTGCAGCACCGCGAGGCGGCGCTCCTCGACCTGGAGCTCGGCTCGCTCGGTCACGATCGCCGTGTCGCGGCGATCGAACTCGGCGCGCGATTCGTCGCGGCCCTCGGTCGCCGCGCGCAGCTGGCGTCGCAACACCCCCTCGCGCACGGCCGCGTCGAGATAGCGATGCGAGGCGATCCACAGCTCGATGTCCTTGAGCTCGCCGCGATAGTTGCGATAGCGCTCGGCCTTCTGCGCCTGGCGCCGTAGGGCGCCCAGCCGCTTGGCTAGCTCCTCGACGATGTCGTTGACCCGGGCGAGGTTTTGCCGGGTCTGGTCGAGCTTGCGCTCGGCCGCGCGCTTTTTGGTCTTGAACTTGGTGATGCCCGCGGCTTCCTCGATCAGGGAGCGGCGGTCTTGTGGCCGCGCCGAGACGATCATGCCGATGCGGCCCTGCTCGATGATCGAGTACGCCTTGGTGCCCACGCCAGTGCCGAGAAAGAAGTCGGTCACGTCGCGCAGGCGACACGGGATCTTGTTGAGGAAGTAGCCCGAGCTGCCGTCGCGGAACAGCCGCCGCGTGATGGTGACCTCGCTGTACTGGGAAAAGTCGATCGCCGGCGGCTGGTCCTCGAGCACGCGCGCCGCCTCGTCTTGTGCCGCGGTTGGCGACACCGGGTCGGGCTCGGCAGCCGGCTGGTTCTGGGCTATCGAACGATCGGCTGGCGCAACCGACACCGTCTCGCCCGACGCCGTCTCGCCTGCCGCCGTCTCGCCTGACGCCGTCTCGTGCGGCGCGGTCTCGCCCGACACGGTCTCGCGCGGCGAGATCTCGCCCGGCGCGTCGGCGTCGGCCGCTTCGGACTCCGGGGACAGCGTCTCGACCGACGGTGTCGCTGCGGCGTCGGAGTCGGACGGCTCGGCCGTCCCGGCCTCGACGACGGCGGGCGCGACCGCGGCCGCCGCGCGAGCCGGCATGGGCTCATCGGCGTCCACGCCATCGCCCATGAAGTCGGCGGCATCGACGGCGAGCGCTTCGGGGTTGAAGCCGACCTCGTCGAAGGTCAGCGAGACCTCGGCCATGCCCGCGGGGCCACGGTTGTCCGAGCCGTTGAAGATGACGTCGGCCATGGCACCACCGCGCAGGTGCTTGGCGGACTGCTCGCCCATGCACCAGCGGATCGCGTCCACGATGTTGGACTTGCCGCAGCCATTGGGCCCCACGACCGCGGTGATCGGGTCGTCGAAGTTCAGGACCGTGCGGTCGCAGAACGATTTGAACCCAATGATTTCTATGCGTTTGATGCGCATGCGGTGGTTACTCGCGTCCCCCAGTTGGCCGACCCCATGCCCACGCTAGTGCGCTACATGTATGGCAATGCATGTCGGTTGTCGGAGGACTCTATATCACGGGCCTGACATCGAGCCGCGCGCGCTGGCGCGAATCACTCCCGCATCGTTCGCGGCGCTCCCGGGTCGTCCTGGATCCCACATGAGGGATAAGCCTAGCGCACCCGGCTCGGATGCGCGGCTTCGACGTAACTCGGTGCTATAACTGGGCCCGATGCGGAGCGCGGCAGCGGCCCTCGCGGCACTGGTGTGCGTCGCGGCGACAGCCGCCGCGGCGCCGCTCGTGACCGTCAAGGCCCGCACCGAGCTCGAGCTCGCGCCGGTCCGACGCATCCCCGGGGGCGTCGAGGTCTCGGGCGTACTGCGCGATCGCTCCCAGGGCCAGGGCGTCCGCTTCGCCGACCTCGCGGTCGAGCTCGACGGCAGCTCCCGCGTCGCGCGAACCCGGGACGATGGCGCGTTTTCGCTGACCTACCCCATCACCGACGGCGTCCACTCGATCGAGCTGAGCTTTGCGGGCGATCGCCAGTACGCCCCCACTTCGGCGGCGCGCCGCGGCTTCGACGTCACCAAGGAGCCGATCTCGCTCAGCCTCCGGACCAGCCGCGAGGTCACCCTCGGCCGCGACGAGCTGGTGGTCGCGATCACCGCCCGGGCCGAGCTCGGTCCGGCCGCCGTCACCCTCGCCCTGTCGGCGACCGATGCCAACGGCGACAATCCGGTGGCCCTGGGTGAGGCCTCGACCGACGCCGAGGGGCTGGGCCAGGTCACGCTCGAGCCCGCGCGGCTGGGTGCGCCCGGGCGCAAGCGCCTGCGCGCCAGCTTCGCCGGCAACGACGCCTACGACGTGGCGAGCGCCGAGACCGAGTTCGTGCTGGCCAGCGCGACTTCGCTAGAGCTGGACCTGAGGGCAACGTCACTGCGATTCGAGGACGAGCTCGTCGGCACCGGACGGCTGGTCGATGCGCGCGGTGACGGCATCGACGGCGTCGCCGTGTCCCTGCTGGCCGGTCCGCGGCGGGTCGCGGACACGCTCACCTCCGACGGCGGCCAGTTTCGCCTCCGGATCGACGCGGGCGAGCTCGGGGAGGGCACGAATCTCGGTGCAGGCGCGCTTCGAAGCGGCCGAGCCCTGGCGCAAGAGCAGCCGATCGCCTCCTATCACCGTCACCATCGGTCCACCGCAGCCGGTTCCCGTCGGCTACACCCTGGCGGCATTCGCGGCCACCAGCGTCGCGGTGGCCGCGTTCGTGCTGCTGCGAACCCGGCCGTGGACGCTGCTGCTGCGGCGGCTCGGGCGCGGCGACGGGCCGGCGGTGCGCGAGCTAGACGAGTCCAGCGGAGCCAGTGAAGCCCTGGAGCCGCCGGCCCGGGCCGGTCTGGCGCCTGCGCGCCCCGGCTTGATATCGTCTCTACGGCGGCCACAAGACTACGGATTTTCGGGAGTCGTGGCCGACGCCGTGAGTGGCGAGCCGCTCGCGAACGCCGCGCTCAGCGTCGATTGCGCCGACAGACGGCGGTCCGCGCGCACCGACGGAGCGGGCAGCTTTGGCTTCGACGAGCTCCCCGCAGGCCGCTGGCAGGCCCTGGCCTCCTGCCCCGGCTATTGCAGCGAGGCGTTCGACATCACCCTACCCCACCGCGGCGAGCTGCGCGGCGCCCGCATCGCCTTGGTGGAGATCCGCGAGCAGATCTTTCGCATGTACCGTGGCGCTGCCCGGCCGCTCGTGCCCGATCCCGCCCACTGGGGCATCTGGACGCCGCGCCAGATCGTCAACTTCGTTCGCGCGCAGAGGCCAGCCCCCGCGCTGGCTGCGCTGACCGATTTCATCGAGGACGCCTACTTCTCCGGGCGCGCCCTCGAGGCCACCGCGCTCGCCGACGCGGAGGCCCGCGTCAGAGCCGCTGTGATCGAAACCGACCAGGCATCCCTTTAGCTTGCGGCGGTCGGGATGTATAACCCGGCGTCGTGACGGGCATCGAGCTCGTATATTTTCTACTGGCGCTCGTGGGCGTGGTCGGCTTCCTGGCCGTCGTGCGTCGTGCTGCCAGCAAGCAGGTCGGCGACGGCGGGCGCAAGCGAGAGCTGCGTGAACCCGACGCGTCGTCGCGGCGCGAACGGGTCGAGCCGTCCACCGAGACGTCCGGCGCCACCGAGCGTGACGCAGACCGTGACGAAGACGACAGCACCGGTGCGTCGCGGCCAGGCGGTGCCACTGACCTCGACGAGGCCGAGCACCTCCGGGAGCGGCTGCACAAGACCCGCGGCGGCTTCGTCGCGCGGCTGGGCAAGCTGTTCGGCAAGTAAGCGCATCGATGCGTCGGTGCTCGACGAGCTCGAGGAGGTGCTGTTTACCGCCGACATCGGCCCGCGACCGCCGACAAGCTGTTCGCCAGCCATCAAGGCCAAGCTGTCGCGACAAGACGAGCTCGAGGACGGCGACGCGATCTGGGCCGAGCTGCGCCGAGCGCAGCGCGCGAGATCCTCGAGGTCCACCGCGCCGTCGGCTCGACTCGACGCGCACAAGCCGTTCGTCCTGCTGATGATCGGGCGTCAACGGCGTCGGCAAGACCACCACGATCGGCAAGCTCGCCGCCGCTGCCAGGACGACGGCCAGAAGGTCGTGCTCGCCGCCGGCGATACGTTCCGCGCCGCGGCCGTCGAGCAGCTCGAGGTCTGGGGCGAGCGCGCCGGCGTCGCCGGTGGTCAAGGGCAAGGATCGGGGCGATCCCGCCTCGGTGATCTTCGACGCCATCCGCAAGGGCGATCGACGAGGGCGCCGACGCTCGTCATCGCGGACACCGCCGGCCGCCTGCACACCAAGGCCGACCTGATGGAGGAGCTCAAGAAGGTCGGCCGGGTATGCGACAAGGCGCTGCCGGGCGCGCCGCACGAGACCTGGCTGGTGCTCGACTCGACCACCGGGCAAAACGCCATCCAGCAGGCCCAGATGTTCAAGGACGCCATGGAGATCACCGGCATCGTGCTGACCAAGCTCGACGGCACCGCCAAGGGCGGCGTCATCCTCGGCATCTGCGACGAGCTCGAGCGTGCCGGTGCGCTACATCGGCGATCGGCGAGCAGGTGGAAGATCTGCGCGAGTTCGATCCCGAGCCTTCGTCGAGGCGCTATTCGGCGCAGCGCCCGCAGCCGAGGACGCCGCGTAACGATGCCGCGCTCACGCCGTGCGCGAGGCGTTGTGAGCACGCGCTGCACCGCTCGTCATGGCGATGTGTTTTCATACGCGTCGCGCCGCGGAGTCGGTTTTGGCTGCCAGGACTTGTGGGCCAAAGAGCTTGTCGATTGAAAAATCTGCATGTTATATTGCCGCCACCTCGGAACGGCCTTAACTGCGCGAAATCCTGGGACTTTTTTCGTTTTTGAACGGGCCGGTGCGGGCCTGTTCGCAGACCGGAGACGCAGGGATGATCCGTCGTACTTCTCAGATTTCTTCCATCGCGTTCGCGATGGTTGTTCTCGGCCTCGGGAACGCCCGCCTTCGCCCAAGACGAAGGTGAAATGACGTTCGACGTCGACGATGCGGAGGAGCCTTCGCCGGACGTCGAGCCCGACCCCGACGCCGACGCCGACCAACCCAGCGACGATCACGGTGACATCGCCGATCCGACGCTCGACCCGGGCCTCACTCTCGACGGCGAGGGCAGCGCGCCGGTCAAGGGCGACGAGGCCGGCGAAGAGTCACTGTCCGAGACAGCGCGTGTCCTGGCAGGACATCGTCGTCGTCGTTCGCAAGCCGTTTCTCAAGGTCAGCCGCATCGAGCTGCTGCCGTTCGTGGGCGGTCACCATGAACGACAACATCATTCAACACTTACATGTTCGGCGGCGAGCTGAACTACTGGCTGACCGACGTGCTGGCGGTCGGGGTCGAGGGGCAGTACTTACGTCAAAAACCTGCGCGAGCCGTTCGACCTGGTCGCGCGACAGGCGCGCCGCCTGCCCACCGTGAACAAGTACAACTAGGGCGCGGCGCTCGACTTCCACTACGTGCCGGTCTACGGCAAGTTCGCCGTCCTCGACCACACCCTGGTCCACTGGGAGTCGTTCTTCACCGCCGGCGTCGGCTTCACCCAGAGCCGAGGTGCTGCCGCGCGACCCGGCGCTCGCAGCGTTCACCAACTTCCTCATCACGCCCAACGTCGGCGCGGCCATGCGGTTCTTCCTAACCAAGTGGCTCACGGTCAACGTCGGCATCCGCGACTACATCTTCGTCGACAAGTTCGAGGCGACCGAACCGCATGGAGAGTCAAGCGCCGCTGACGCCAAGGCGAACGCCGACTCGGCGCTCGTCAACAACGTCATGTTCCAGCTCGGGCGATCAGCTTCTGGCTCCCGACTTCGTTCGAGTACACGACCTTCCGCTAGCAGCCGACGGTTCGCGAAGGAGTCGATATGGTTCGCAGTAAGCTTCTCCCGATCGCTCTGGCGTCGCGCTGTCGGCCTTCCCCTTCTCCGGCAGCCGTCGCCGCGACAAAGCCAACCAGTCCAACAACGAGCCGAGCCGCAAGAACGCCCTCGACGGACAGCCGGCGGTTCGACACCGCCTCTTGCTGGTCAAGAAGCGCTTCGAGGCTACGCCCACCTTCGAGTCGTCGGTCAATGCCGACTTCCGCCACACCGTGTCGGGCGGCCTCAAGCTCGAGTACCACATGTCCGACATGTGGTCGTTCGGCGCGTCGGTCTGTTCGGCACCAGCTTCAACACCGGGCCTGTCCACGCGCATCATGGCCACGCTGCCGCAGACAACTACGCCGATGGCGATCCCGCACCCGACGCCGACCAAGGCGAGTTCGACGCAGCACCTGAACTCGATCCCCGTGCACGGCGCGGCCTACGTCAGTGTCAGCCCTGGTACGGCAAGATGGCGGCGTTCGGCAAGGCGTTCGTCGCGTTCGACTTCTACTTTCAGGGCGGCATCTCGTTGGCCCAGCTGTCGAACTCCTGCTGCGGTTTCACGGTCGATCCCAATCCAGAGGGTGATGCTGAGGCGTCCATCCCCGCGGACAGTGACCCCAACAACGACGACCCGCTCAACGACGGTCTGCGCGTAGGCGCCTACCTCGGTGGCGGCATTCACGTATTCCTCAACGACTGGATCGCGCTGGATCTGGCATTCCGCGACTACTGGTTCCCGGACAACCCCTCGGGTCTCGACTTCGACGCGGACCGCGCGGTCACGTCCGACGACGAGCGGTTCCTGAACCACTTTTTCGCCGGCGTGGGCCTGTCGTTCTTCCTGCCGAGCGACGCCGAGCGCACGCCCTAGCGGACTGGACCGAGCGAGGCCTTCGAGGCGCCGAACTGGCACGGCGCGAGCGACGAGCCCGCGAAAGCCTCGGTGCGCAGGCAAGGCAGCCGGCCCGAATGCATCGGACGACTCGCGACGGGACGTTCGACACCAGGCTCGTAGACTCCGCTCACAACGCTTACTCTCCGCGGCCGCAACGCACCTGCGTTGCGGCCGCGTCGTTTTGGCCACGGCCTGGCGCGTTCGCGGGGTCGCAGGTCCGCTGTTCGCACCTCACGGCCGTGCGGGCCCGCGTCATCCGCGCGAGCGCCTAGATCGCCAGCGTCGCGGCCACGCCGGTCACAGGCCGCAGCGCTGATCGTCAGACGACGGCCCGTCTTGCATGCGCACGCACAGGCTCTGGACCTCGTCTTCGATCTCGAAGCTCACGACGATGTCCTCGCCGACAGCGGCCGGGAATGGTGCGGTCGGTCCCACGCTGCCGTCGTCGCGAGCCGTGGCGATGACTCCTTCGCCCCGGTCGCGGTTGAACACGTAGACCACGGCGCCCCCGTATTCGACCATGGGCGCATAGCTGAAGGTCACCTGGCCGGCCGCGGCATCGAGCGCGAACTCCACGCGACCCGTCTCGGGTGGCGGTATCGGGACCGACGGGGTGTTGCAGCCGGCAATCCCGGCAGCCAGGGACAGCAGCGAGGGCGACGGCCAGGCCTGCGCGATAGCGTCTCACGACCATGGAGTCTGCAAGCGGCGAGCCGCGACGGGGCGACGTATTTTCAGTCTCTTACGAGCCCATCCAGCCAACTTAGTTGGCGGCCGGCTGAGCATGGTTGGCACGGCGGGCGCGCCCGGGCCACTGCGTCCCGGGCGCCGGGTACGCCTCCGGCCACCGCGTACAGCCGCCCGCGCCTGCCGGCTCGATCAATCGGTCCCTCGGGGTTCGCGGGCGGCACGAGGAAGTAGACGTCACGCTGTCGACCGTCGTGACGCCGTCGCCCTGCGACCACCACGTCGCGCGGAACATCTGCGGCGCGGTCGTGGGCATCACCGTCGTATTGGTCTTGGGGATCACGTCGAAGCACACGGTGGTGCCCGGGCAAGACGTCGTCGAACGTGTCGGCGACGCTGTCGGCGTCGGTGTCGACGGCAATCAGGCCCGCGGCGCACGGCGCAGTCGCCGACGGGTTGGCCTCGATGCGATCGACAAAGGCCGCGACCGGCGTCGATAGCGTCCGAGCTGTCGTCGCGCGCCTCGGCGCCGATATCCAGCGTGGCAAAGCCCGTGAGCACCTCGACCGCCTTGGCGACGGCGGCGCCGAGCCCACTGCCGTTGCCCTGAATCCGGAAGATCGAGCGGGCATCTGCCGCCCGCGTCGGTCGCTTCGCCGGCGCCATTCAGGCCCGTGCAGCACTGCCCCACGGCACAGCTCGCGGGCCGCGCGCCGGTCGCGCCCCAGGCCGACGGCGGCACCACCGCGCCGGTGCCCACCACTGCGTGGCCACGTCGGGCCGCGCATCTCCATCGCCATCTGCGGAGACCACCCCGATCACGCGCGCCGAGATGCGCCGCCAACGCGGACATCGCGTCGCTGCTGCGAGCCGTCGCGAAGTCATAGTCGTTGCCGCTCACGTCCGAGTTATGGCTGGGCGCGTCGGTGAACCAGACGGCAATCGGCAGCGATCCGGCGCGGAAACCCGACGCCGCCGATGTCGCCGACCTGCTCGCCCGCGGGCGCGGGCGCGGGCGGTGAGCTCGCGGGCGAAAACGGCGCGACGTTTGCGCCGCCGGCGCGGGTGCCGGCCCCGGTCGCCAGCTGATACAGCATCTCCCAGCCGGCTTCGGGGCCATCTGCGCCACCGCTGGCGCCGTACCCGTTGACCTGGCCCTGGAGCGACGACAGACCGGCCGCCGACGAGGCGGTCATCACCCGGTGGCGCATCGCGAACGGCTGGTCGCCGCCCGAGCCGAAGGGCGAGCGCGGGAAGTCCTTGTATTCGATGGCGCCGAACGCGGTGTTGGCGATGTTCGCGCGAATCGCGGTGATCAGCGACCCCACCGAGGACCTTCAGGTTCGCGAATCTCGCCCCCCATCGAACCGGTGGTGTCCATCGCGAACACCACGTCGGCCTGGGTACACCTCGGTCGAAAAGTCGAGGGTGTCGTCGGCCGGGGTCGGGGGCGCCTGTACGGCACGATGAACACGAAATCACCGTTGGCGGCGGGGTTGTCGCTCGCGTCGGTCGGGTCGGTGCCGGCGGCCGCCTCGATCAAATCGGAGACACCGTCGCCGTCGGTGTCGCGTCGATGGACGAGGTCTCTCCCTGATCGAGTACGCCGTTGCAGGTCGGAATCCTCGACCGCGTCGGCCAGGCCGTCGTTGTCGGAGTCCAGGTCGAGGAAGTCGGGTCGCGGGTCGTCGTCGCTGTTGCGCGGCGGCGTGTCGGAATCGCTGTCTCCGGCCTCGAGCGCGTCGGGAATGCAGTCGCCGTCGGCGTCGAGATCGCGAAATCGCCGGCGCGCCGTCGTTGTCCGAGTCGGTGACGCCGTCGTCGCGGTCGGCGATCGAGTCGCCGTCCGAGTCGCGGTCGTGGTAGTCCGGCGCGCCGTCGCCGTCGGTATCGAGCGGCATCGCGGGCGACGGGCCAATCTCGTCGCGGTCGCCAATGCCGTCATCGTCGTCGTCCAGGTCGGCGAAGTCGGGACGCCGTCGCCGTCGAAATCGCCGGTGCCGTCGAGCCCGTCGGGACGACCGTTGCCGTCTGCGTCGGTGTCGCGCGACGTCCGGCGTGCCGTCCAAGTCCGTATCCACCGGGGGGGTGCCGAGCTGGTCGTCGCCCGCCTCGAGGCAATCGGCGATGCCGTCGCCGTCCGAGTCGGCGTCGAGGTAGTCGGGCACGCCGTCACCGTCGGTGTCGAGCTCCTGGTCCCGGCCCTCGTCGCGGTCGGCGATGGTGTCGCCGTCCGCATCCGGTAGCGCTTGCCCGCCCGCGTCCGGGCGGCCAGAATCGCCGTCGGCGATTGGGCTGGCAGGGTCACTGGGTCCGCAGGCGACCGGCGCTGCGAACAGCGCCGCGGCCACCGCGAGGTATCGAAGCGTGACGAACCGAAGCATGGTCAGCCTCCACAGATGCAACGTGCACGCCCGCGCCAAGTACGCACAACCGCGTGTGGCTAGGGCCCACTGTCCCCACCCCTCTTCCCGCCGTACTGGGGTCCAGTGTACCTCGGCCGGCGGCCCCCGTGGGTACAAAAGCCGCGGTGTCGCTCCGACAGCGCCTCACCACGCCCTCGCCGGCGACGGACCGAGCGCGCGGGCACTGCAGAAGCTCGCGCGCGCAATCTCGGCGTGTTAGTTTTCGGCTAACCCCTTGCCAGCACAGCGAAAACCGCGCCCACGGCTGCGCCGCATCGCGCTGTGGACCGGCGCCGTGGTCGCGAGCGCGCTGATCGCCGCGGCGGTCGTGGCCCGAGGGTTTTTCCACGGCGAGCGCCTGGCGTCGTTCGTCACGGGCCTGATCAACGCCGACATCCGCGGCCGCGTGTCCGCGTCGTCCATCGAGTGGCCATGGTCGAGCCTGCCGGCCTCCCTGGCCGGCGGATGGACCGACGTGACCCTGCGCGACGTCGAGGTCTACGACCACGACGGCACCCACGTGCTGCACGCCCCCGTCGTGACCGGCCAGATGCGGCTGGGCTCGCTGCTGCTGCGCGGAGACTTCCGGTTTCGCCACATCGCGATCGCCGACGGCTGGACCCTGCTACGCGAGGCGCCCTCGCCGTACCCGCCGGCCAGCGAGCCCGACGCGACCGACCCCACCCTGGTCTCCGCGTTCGAGTCGCGCGAGCCCCCCGCGTCACCGCGCGAACGCCGCGAGGCGGGACCGACCTGGGACCTGCAGAGCTTCGCAGTGTCGGGCATCGACCTCGAGCTCGACTTCGACAACTTTCACGCCCTGGCCAAGGACGTATCGGGCACCGGCTGGCTGCACTACGCCAAACGCGCCGGCGACCCACGCCAAAACAAGTTCCTCGCGTTCCACGTTGGGCGACCTCAGCGCACCGCGCGGCTCGCTGACCATCCGCGACCAGCCGACGATCGAGCTGACCGACGTCGTCGCTGCGCGGCTCGAGCAGGTCGCGCCCGGCAGCACCGGCCGACCCACCGACGAGCGCGCGCTGCGCCAGGCGCCCAGCATCGAGTGGGACGCGATCGCTGCCACCAACGGCGGCCACGTGGCGATCACCGGGGGCTGGTACGACCACTGGCAGAGCCCCTCGGGCGGACGCTATAATCTGGAGATACGCGCCACCGAAGCTGGAGGCCTGCTGTCTCGGCTCACCCACGGCGTCGCCGGCGGCGCGGGCGCCACGGCGACCCTGTCGAATCGACGGTTCGCCCGACGCACCGTCGTACGCGCTCACTCTCACGGACACCTCCCTTACGGTCACGCCACGGGTCAACCAGCCGCCGCTCGAGCTCGAGCTCGAGATCGCGACCGCGACCCTGTCGCGCGAGACCAACAGCGGCTACCTGGTCAACACGATCGCGCGCGGCGCAGGCGGCGAGCTGATCGTCGAGCGCTACCTACGCGCTCGAGCCGCTGTCGTACCAGGTGGGCTTGGCCATCCCGCAGCCGGTCGACCTGGCGCCATGGCTCGATCCCGAGGTCGCGCGCGCGGCCGGCGGCACGCAGCTGCGCGGCAGCCTGAACCTGGCGAGCGTGCCCGGCGGCGTCAAGGCCGAAGAGCTCGATGTGCGGCTCGGCGACGCCCGGCTGCGCGGCGGACTGGCGTATCGGCCGCGCGAGACCGGTGGACCGACGGTGCTGGCAGCCGACGACTTCCGCGTGGACGTCGGCGGCAGCTGGGTGCGCGCCGACAGGGGCTGGATCGACCTCGCGTCGAACACGCTCGACGTCGTGCTGCACTTTGGCTCCGAGGACCTGCCGCGCTGGCTGCGGCGCTATCGCCAGCCCCTGATCGCGCAGGCTGCCGCGGGCTCGGGCCACGTGAGCGGCTCGTTCGACGCCCCCGTCGTGACCTCCGGCGCCGTGCAGCTGCGCGGTGTTCCCGTGCTGGGCGCGGCCTCGGCCACCGGCGGCTACCGCGGCGGCGTGCTGTCGATCGGGCGAGCGGCGGCGCGCAGCTTCGGCGGTAAGCTGGTCGCCAGCGGTCGCCTGCGCCTGGCCGGCCGCACACCGCGCCTGCTGGGCGCACAGCTCGACGCCTCGGGACTGGAGCTTGCCCGCATCCCGGGGCTGGAGCAGCTGGCCACCGGCACCGCCTCCCTGCACGCCACGGCCGAAGGGCCCATCGACGCGCCGCTCGCGAGCTTCTCGGGCGGGATCGACGACCTCACCGTCGCGGGTGAAAGCTACCGCGACGTCGCGCTCGAGGGCAGCTCCGACGCCTCCGGTGGCTCGCTGCGTCTGCAGCTGGAGCGCGCGCGCGGCGGGCGGCTGTCGCTCGACGCCAGCGTCAACCGCGAAGGCGAGCTGTCCGGCGACGCCAGCATCACCGGCGTGCCGCTACAGACCCTGCCCGGCGTGCTCACGGCGGCTGGCAATCCGCTGCTCGGCGGCAACGCCGAGGCCCAGCTGCAGCTCCACGGCACCGTCTGGGCGCCCACCGTCGAGGGTTCGCTCTCGATCGAAAAGTCGTGGTTCAAAGACTCGTTCCTCGGCGCGGCCGACCTTCGCATCGAGCGCACCGGCGACGGCCGAATGCGCCTCGCCGGCAGCCTGTTCCAGGGGGCGTTCTGGGTCAACGGCGAGCTCCAGACCCAGCCCACGGTCGCCCTTCGCCTCGACCTCGGCTTCCGCCGGGTCAACGTCGATCAGTTCTTCCCCGAGCTGGCGGCCGACCGCAACGCGCGCGGCTGGGTCTCGGGCGAGATCCGCAACCTGGTGCTCGCCGCCGACCAGCCGACCACCTTTGAGCTGCGCATCACCGAGATGGTGCTGCAGTTCGAGCACGAAGACGACGACGGGCGCCCGCGCCCGCTGCGGGTCCGCAGCATCGACGAGCTCGAGCTCGACTACGACGGCGCCACCGCGCGGCTGTTGCGACCCGCACGCATCGAAGGACCGACCGGCGAGACGCTCACGGTGTCCGGCTCCTTGTCGACCGACCGCGTCGCGCTGCGGCTCGAAGGCGAGGTCGCCGCGGCCCTGGTGCAGCCCTACGTGAGCGAGCTGTTCGACGAGGCCGAGGGGACGCTGGCGTTTTCCGTCGAGCTCACGGGGCCGCTGGACGACATCGACTACACCGGGGTGCTGGGCATCTCCGACGTGGTGCTCCGCCCGTCGGGGCAAGACGCCGAAGTGCGCATCCCGGCCGCCAAGCTGCAAATCAACAACGACCAGGTCGTGTTCACCGGCTTTACCGTCGAGGTGGCCGACGAGATCACCGGCGAGCGCGACGAGCTGTCGGTCCAGGGCTCGGTCGCCATGGACGACTTCGTGCCCACGCGCTGGGCGCTCATCGTGTACGGCAACCTATCGGGCAAGCTGCTGCTCATCGTGGCGCCGGATGCGTTTACCGCGGCCAGCGGCAGCGCCGAGGTCGAGATCTGGTTCGAGGGCTCGGGGCTCACGCCCAACATCAACGGCACGCTGGCGTTTTCCCAGGACCACCCGCTCACCTTCACGCCGCGCGGGCTGCGCCGCGAGATCCTGCTCGACCGAGGTTCCGTCAACTTCACCGACCAGCTGGTCGAGCTCGAGCAGATCGGTGGCACCATCGACGACTCGGGCGTGCTGACCGACTTGAGCGGCACGCTCAGCATCCAGGACTGGCAGCCGGTCGGACTCGACATCCGCGTCAACGCCCAGACGATCCCGTTTCGCATTCCGCGGACCCTCGAGCTCGACGCGGATCTCGACGGCCTTCGGATCGTGAGCAAGGGGTCGCAGCTCGAGATCGCGGGCCGCATCGACATCATCGACGGGCGCTACCTGCAGAAGTTCAATCCGCTACTCGACGCCCTCAGGCCCGAGCGCATCGAAGAGGCCGAGACGCCGATCTACGAGCAAGTACCGCAGCTGGGCGACGCCCGTCTGAACCTGATCGTCAGCACGGGTGGACGCTTCGGCATCAAGAACAACATCGCCGACATCGACCTCGACGGCACGGTCACGATCACCGGTACGCCGCGCCGGCCGCGCGTGGACGGCGAGGTCACCGTCCAGCAGGGGTCGTTCAAGTTCCAGGGCATGCGGGCGCGCTTCGATCGCACCGAGGGCAGCATCGTGTTCTCGCGCTTCCAGCGCTTCCCCGAGGACACTCCGTACGTCGATATTCGAAGCGAGGCGACCTACCTCGACAGCCGCGGCACCCAACATGACGTGGTGCTCGAGCTGACCGGCACGCTCCGCAGCCTCAACTGGGACCTCTACACCACCAACACCGGCCTGAACAAGTCGCAGACCGCCAGCCTGCTGATCTCGGGCCGCACCACCGAAGAGAACCGCTCGCTGCTGGGCGACGAGCCGATCGCGCCCACGCGCAACAGCTCGTTCGACCAAAAGTCCACGGCGCCGACCGAGAGCCAGCTCGACGCGTTCGATCAGCTGGCCAAGGACTACCTCGGCGACTTCATCTCCGCCCTGGTAGAGGACCCGCTGCGCAACGCGACCGGCTTGGACGTGGTGCGCATCGAGGTCGGCACCGCCGGGGTCGCCGGTCGCGTCGAGGAGAACATCGGCAAGAACACCAAGGTGATTGGCGAGTTCGAGCAGACGCTGCGCGGCCGCACCGTGAGCGGCAAGCTCGAGCTGCGCATTCGCGAGAACCTGTCGCTCGAGCTCGAGTACCTGTACAAGGTGTTCTTCGAGGATCTCGAGAACAACGTGAACGGGTTCCGCGGCAAGGGGACCTACCGCAAGAAGATCGAGTAGCACGAGCGGGCGGGTCGAGTCCCGGACCCGCGCAGCTGGCCGCCGACGGCGTGTATGCTGCGGCTTGTCGCCCGCCGCTCGCTCGTCCGGCGGCGCACGAACCCCTTTCGAACCCACCTTGCGCTCGGCCGCCCGCACCCTGATTCCGCTCGCGTGCTCGCTTGCCGTCCTGGCCAGCGCGGCCGGGCCGGCGCGTGCCCAGGCGACCGACCGGCCGGGGTCGGACGCGGCAGCGCCCGCAGCGCCCACAGCGCCCACAGCGCCCACAGCGCCCGCAGCGCCCACAGCGCCCGCAGCGCCCACAGCGCCCACAGCGCCCGACGACCGATTTGGCCTCCAACAGCCGACGCTGCCGGTCGCCGGGCCGCCGCGCCCGGCCGCCTCCGGGCCGCTCGCGCCGCCGCCTGCGCGACGTGCGGCCCCCGACGCCGCGCCCGCGAGCGCCGGCGAGCTCTCTGCTGACGAGACCGTCCCCCCGCCACCCGCGCCCGAGTCCGCCGCGGCGCTGCCGACCGTGGCCGCTCCCGCGCTGCTGCTGGACCACTACGAGATCGAGGGAATCCTGCTCGAGCCCGAGACCACCGTGCGAGCGTTCCTCGATCAGCAAATGCCCATCGGCCAGCCCTGGACCGAGGAGCTACAGCGAACGGTGCAGGAATTTCTCGCCGACATCGGCTATCACGTGCTGCTGCGCAGCGAGCGACTCGGCGACACGCGCGTGGTCGCGCACCTGAACCTGCAGCCGGTCGTGCGCGTGCGCCACGTGGACGTATCGACCAAGGGCGGCACCGGGTTTTTCCGCAGCCTGGTCGAAGACCGCATCTTCGCCGAGGACATCGAGCGCCGGATCCGACTAAGGTCGGCAGCGGATTGCCGCTCGACCAGGTCACGCGCGCCGACCGCCTGCGCGCCGAGGAGCGCCGCGTGGCAGACTACCTGCGCGACGAAGGCTTCTTCGAAGCCGCGGTGTCGATCGACACGCGCCCGGACGGGCCGCACGCCGTGCGTCTGCTGGTGGACGTCAACATGGGGCCGCCCTACTACGTCGGCCGCATTCGCGTGGTGGGCAACCGCGAAGTGCCCGACGCCGAGATCGCGGCGAAGTTCCAGCACAAGCGGCTCGTGCTGCCGTGGCCCGAAATTGGCCTCGAAAAGCGCTTCAACCGCGCACAGCTCAAGACCGACATCGACGCCGTGACCCAGCTTTACCAAAACCGCGGGTTTCCCGGCGTCCGCGTTCGCACCGGACTTCGACCGCTCGAGCTACAAGCGCGATCGCCAGCGCGTGGACTTCACGGTGATCATCCGCGAGCGGCGCCGCATCGAGGTCTACTTCGAGGGCTATCAGGCCGTGTCCGAGCGCGAGCTGCGCGAGGCGCTCACGCTCGACGTCGAGGGCAGCTACGACGACTACGAGATCGATCGCTCCGCCCAGTCGATCCGTCGCTTCTACCAGAGCAAGGGCTACTTCGAGGCCACCGTCAACTGGGAGCGGGTCTCGTTCCGGCTGCCGACGCAGGTATTCGACCGCGTCGTGTTCACCATCGTCGAGGGCCCGAAGCTCGAGGTCGCCGAGGTCCAGTTCGTCGGCAATACGGCCATCACCGACGCGACCCTGCGCGAGACGGTCAAGACCCGCGTCTACCCGCGCTTCTTTCTCCGTCGGGCGGCTACGCATCTTCGCTGCAGCTCGAGCAGGACGCTCAGCGCATCGCGGCGCTGTACCGGGGACGCGGCTACGCCGACGTCTCGGTCCGCTACGAGGTCTCGCGCTCGCAGCGGCTGCGCGGCAACGCAGCAGCGCTCGCTGCGGCCATCCTCGCCAATTTGCCAGCCGATGGCCTCTACGTGCGCTTCATCATCGACGAGGGCGAAATCCAGCGCGTGTCCCGGGTCGATTTCGTGTTCGAGGACACCCAGGCGCTGCTGGCGAACGCGCTGCGGCGCGTCATCCGGCTCGAGCCGGGCTCGCCCTACACCGAGACGGCGGCCCAGGCCGACCGCGATCGCCTGATTCGCTACTACTTCCAGAGCGGCTTTCCCTACGCCGAGGTCAGCGTCCCCGAAACGCGCGACGAGGACGGAGGGGTCGTGGTTACCCACTCGATCGATGAGGGGCGCCCGGTGACCTTTGGCGTCGTGGCGCTGCGCGGCAACTTCAAGACGCGCGAGTGGGTCATTCGCGAGGAGCTCGACCTGGCCCCCGGCTCACCGTTCACCCTGCCGCGCGCCGAGGCGGCCCAGCGCAACCTGCGCACGTCCAACTTGTTCAAGTCGGCGCGCTTCGACTACGTCGGACTATCCGACAAGAACCTCGACGTCATCAACGTGCTGCTGCAGGTCGAAGAGCGCTACGACTATCTGCGCCGAGCTGTCCGCCGGCGGCGGCTATGCCACCGACCGCGGCCCATTCGTCGAGGGCGGCTCCACGTTTCCACAATCGCGGGGATCGGCCTGCGGCTCGACTTGCACGGCGAGTACGGCAAGAAGGTCATCGGGGTCGACGGCAAGCTCCTGTCGCCGCGCTGGATTCAGCGGCACCTGCTGGGGCTCGGGTTTCGGACCGAGCTCTCGGGCTTCCGGCGTCAGGAGGTGACCGAGCGTTTCGGCGAGCTCACCAGCTCCGGCGGCAGCATCGCCTTCGACCAAGGAGGGCGCCGCGGCTTCTTCGAGGGCTGGCTCCTGTCGCTGCGCTACGACTTCCGCCAGCGCAACCGCGACGAGGACCTGATCCGGCTCGCCGGCGACAGCGACGACATCGACCAAGTTCCGGTCACCACCCGCTCGAGCGCGATCGGCCCGCAGCTCGTCATCGATTGAGCGGCGCGACCATTGCCAGGGTCGCCGCAACCCGCTCACGCCGGCTCGCGGCTCCGCGCCGGAGCTGCGCGCTGTTCGCCGAGGACGTCCTGCTCGGCACCGAGCTTCATCAAGCTGGGGCTCAGCGGCCAGTACTACTGGCCATCGGCAACCGCCTCATGATCTCCAACGGCGTGCGCTACGATCAGGGCATCCCGCTCGGCGGCGCCGTGCTGCTGCCCGAGGTCGAGCGCTTCTTCGCCGGCGGCGACACCACGGTGCGCGGCTTCGAGGAGGACCGCCTGGCCACCGAGCTGATCGACGACGAGCTGCCGCCGGCTGGCGCCTCACGCCAGCTTCCGCGTGCTGCCCGCAGGCGGCAACATCCGCTTATCTCACAACCTCGACCTCGAGCCGCGGGTGTGGGACAGAGCTCGTCCGCGGGACCTTCTCGGTGGCGTCGGCGATCTTCCTCGACACGGGCCTGGTGACCAACTCCCTCGACGGCTTCGAGCTGAGCGACCTCGCCACTCGCTGGGCATGCGCTCTGGCGCGCTGGTCACGCCCGTTGGCTCGCTCTCGGTCGAGTGGGCCGTCCCGCTCGATCCCAGGAGGCTCGGCCGACAACCCGCGCGGGCGCTTCCACTTCAACCTGGGCGTCGCTGTTCAATGAGCCTGGCGGGGCCAGGCTCCCGGCGCGGGGCCGGGGCTCTGGCGCGCCGAACGAGGCGTGGCGCCGCAGCCGGCCGCTGGCGCGCGGCGCCCCAAACGCCGACGAGGCACGCCAGGGCGACCACTCGTCACGGACTTGTTCTTCTCTCTTCTTGGCCTGCTCGAGCGGCGCTTGAGCCGCTCCTTGAGCTTGCGCTGCGCCTTCTTGCGGCGCATCTTCGGCGAGCGGCGGCTGTCGTTCGACCCATAGTTCGTCCAGATAGCCTTGCGCACGGCATCGAGGGCCGCGAGATTCTAGCGCGGCCCGGCCCCGGCCTGTCAACCGCCTGCGGCCGGCCCGCCAAAGGGCAGCTAGCGAGCAAGCCCGTGGCGCCGCTCGCCGCCCCCCGACCTCGACCTCGGCGCCGGGCTCCCACGCCGAGCGGTGGACGTAGGCCAGCGCGATGCTGCCGAAGTCCGGCGACACGGCCGGCGCTCGTGACCCGGCCGGCCTGCGGCCGCTCGGCGCTCGCCACGCCGGACCCCAGCGCGCACCGGTCCCTCGCCGTCGATGGCCAGGCCGCGCAAGGTCTTCTCTCTGCGCCCCGCCCCGCGCGACTTGACCCGGGCCACCGGCTCCTGGCCGACGTAGCAGCCCTTGAGCGTAGTCGATGTGGCGTCGGAAGACGGGGTCTCGAAAGGAAGCACGCCTTCGTCGACGTCCACGCCGAAGCGCGGCAGGCCCGCCTCGATGCGCCGGCGCCTCCACCTCCTCGGCGGCTCGACCGGCGCGGCGGCCGGCTCGAAAATCGGCCGAGCGGTCCACACCGAGGCCGGAGATCGACCACACCCGGTGCATCGCGGCCGCTCTCCCGCGACGCGAGCTCGACGTCGTCGACGATGGCGTGCGTCTCGAAGGTCTCGACCAGGCGGTCTCGCCGGTCAGGCACGGGCTCGCACACGAGGAGCAGGTGGTCGGCGGCGGCGGCGATGACCTCGAAGACCGCGACGACCCGGGCCTTGGCGGTGAGCAAGGTCGTCGCGCCGCCAGCCGCCCGACGGCAAGCTCTCGACGTTGCTCGTGCACGAGCCCCTGGAGGAAGCGCACCCGATCGTCGCCGGTGACCTTCAGGCCCAATCCCAGTCGCCTGCTGATCGGCGACAACGGTGTTCATGTCGAATCTCCTTGCCCGCGGCCCGCAGCCGCGCTCGTCGCCGCTCCTTCGCCGCGTGCAGCGGCGCCGGTCCTCGTCGCTCTCGAGCTCGAGCGCCGCGACCGGGCGCGGGCGTCCGCCTTGTCGATGCCGACGAAGGTGAGGTAGGCCTTGGTCGTGTCCAGCGCGCGCCCGGGTCCGCGGTGCTCGATCTCGACGCGGCAGCCGACCTCCATCGAGCTATGAGCCGCGAAGTTGACCCGAGCCTGCAAGACGACGACGTCGCCGAGCGCACCGGGCGATGAAGTCGAGTCGGTCGATGGACGCGGTGACCACCGGACCGCCGGCGTGGCGCATCGCGGCGACGCCGGCGCACACGTCGATCCACTGCATCATGATGCCGCCGAACAGCACGCCCGAGGCGCCGTTGGTGTGGCCGGGCATGACGATCTGGGTCATCACACAGCGCGAGGATGCGGGTGTCCGGGTGCGGGCTTCCGTATCGGCCATCGCCCTCGTGTACCACGGCCCGGCATCGGATTCCCGATGCAGGCGCGGGCCGCGCACCGCGGTCACGCGCCGGCAAGGACGCGGCGGGCGACGATGGTTCAGATGCCGCCGGACATCAGGAGCGCGGCGGCCACACCCGCTACCAGGGCGCTCATGCAGGCCAGCGCCACGGCTCGCCGCGAGCGCTTGCGCTCCTCGGCCAGGATGGCAGCTTCACTCGCCGCGCGCTGGCGCGCTGCGCGACGGCGGCGCGCTTCGATCAACAGCTGGGCTTTGCGCGGCTCGGTGTCCACGCCAGGCAGCGGAGGCGCGCCGAGCCGCACCGACGCCCGGTCGAAAATGCGCTCGATGTCGGGAGCAAACGCTTCGCTGCGCCGCGCCTCGAAGATGAGCGGGAACTGGCACGCGGGACAGCGAGCGACCGTCGCGTCCAGGCCCACGTAGGAGCACTTGTAGCAAACGGACTTGAAACCGTGGGCCTGGGCGGGCTGGATGAGCTCGGGCGTCATGAGCGAATCCAGGTCATTGCGAACGGAGTGCCAAATCGCAACCAACTGAAATCGCGTAATCGACGCCGCGGCGTGTGGGGTTTGCCGGTCCGGCGTCGGGGGCTGTCCTCTCCGATACGCCGGGCGGTGCGTTCGAGCCGCGACGGCATCGCGCCCGTTCGCGCGAGTCCGTATGCTGACGCTCGCACTGTCCATGCCGCGCCCCATCGCCGCCCTGGCCTCCCTGGCCGTCATCGCCCTCGCCGGGTGCGACGACCTCAACCCACCCAACATCGATCCGTTTCCGATCCCGGTCGCGATCGCTGCGGGTCCGCTGCGCGCGGGCATGCTCGCGGGAGTTGACGACGAGCGGCGCACGGCCCTGATCGACACGCTGTCGCCGCTTACGGTGATCGATACCCTGGCCAGCGGCGCCACCGAGGCCGTCCCCGTGCGCCGCGTTCCGGACCGACGTCACCCTGCTGGCGGCCTGTAGCGGCGACCCCGTCACGGGCTGTGAGGCGGTGGCGCGCGCGCGCTTCGACGCCGCGCCGGTGCTCGACGCGCACCCCTGCGGCCTGTTCGGAGCGGACTGCGAGGTCGGCCTCGAGGCCGACACCGCGAGCTATCGCGCCATACTCGGGGCCGACTTGCTGTCGCAGACGGCGATGCTGGTGGACCTGCGCGACCCGGACGCGCCCTTCATGCAGCTGCTGCCCGACATCGCGGGCAGCAGCGCCGAGCACTGCGTAGGCGGCGCGGCCGTGCTGCCCACACCGCTGGCCGGCGGCGCGACTCTGCTGATCGAGGGCGGCGAGAGCGCGTTCGGCGCCACCCGCGTGCCTCTGCGCGCCTGCCTGGCCTACGCGCCCTCCGCGGCCGACGATTTGGCGTCGCTCACCACCCCGAGCGGCACCGACGCGCTGCTGCTGCTCGCGACCGGGCTCGGGCCCTCCGTGCTGACCGAGAGCGCCTACACCCGCTACCGGCTGGGCACCGAGCGCGACGAAGCGGTCCCCGACGCCACCCCCTACGAGCTTTTGCCCGTCGGGATCCTGCAGCTGCCGTCGGGACCGACCGAGGCCCGGCTCGCGAGCGTGCCGCGGCTGTCACTGGTCGGTCGCGTCAACCCGGGTCGGGGCCCGTGTGACGAGCGTCGCGCATCGCGCATCATGCGGGCGCGCGGCAGCTGCAGGCGCGCCGACCCGATCGCCGCCCCCGACCTCGACCCGACCCTCGATTTTGGCCCCGAATGCCCGTGTCTGGACGGCGACCTCGAATGCAAGGCCGGCGCCAGCGTCTCGCTCGACCCGGAACAGCCACTCGCGGTGGCGATCCTGCCCGACGAGCACCCGGTCATCCAGGCGCTTCGGGCCGAGCTCCGACCCGAGCAGTCCGAGATCGACGGCTTGCTCGGCTTGACGGCCCTGCGCGGCACGCAGTTCACGGTTGACTACCCGCACCAGCGCATGCTGTTTCGCTGCGCCGACGCGCCGACGACGTGCTTGGCCGTGACGGGAGATCGCCACCCCGGACCAAACGCCCGGCACGGCGCAATGCCCGAGCCCGTGATAGGCTGAGCGACACGCGATCGGATGCCGGCGATGGCGTTTGCGCGCACATGGATTGGTACCCGCTCAAGCTCTCGCTCTACGTCGCGGTCTGGGCCACGGCAGCTTCGTCCCTCATCGGCGTGTCCTGCGCCGCGCTGCTGGCCGGGCCGCGCTTCCGCGGGCGCGAGCTGCTCGACGCCCTGCTCACCGCGCCCCTGGTGCTGCCGCCGTCAGTGCTCGGCTACTACGTCCTGGTCGCCCTGGGCCGCCGCAGCGCGATTGGTCAGCTGTGGGAACAGCTCACCGGCTCGTCGATCGTGTTCACCGTGACCGGCGCGGTGGTCGCATCCACGGTGGGCTCGCTGCCGCTGGTCATCAAGTCGGCTCGTGCTGCGCTCGAGGGAGTCAACGACACCCTCGTCCGCGCCGCGCGCACGCTCGGCGCCAGCCCCACGCGCGCGTTCTTCACCGTCAAGCTTCCGCTCGCGGCCCCCGGCGTGACCGCGGGCCTGATCCTGGCGTTCGCCAAGTCGCTGGGCGAGTTCGGCGTCACCCTGATGATCGTCGGGGGCATCCCGGGCGAGACCGAGACCGCTGCCATCTACATCTACAACGCGATCCAGGCCAACAAGGAAAACCAGGCCGCGGGCATGATCGCGGTGTTGAGCGCCGTGGCCATCGGCACGCTGTACGCGGTCAACCACCTCACCCGCCGGGGGCACCGGGCGTTCTGATGCCAGCGCCGGCGACATCTGACCAGTCCTTGCGCATTCGTGCGTCGATGGTGCGCGCCGGCCACGGCGAGAGTTTTGAGCTGGACGTCGAGCTCGACGCGCCGCCCGGCATCACGATCCTGTTCGGGCCTTCGGGCTCGGGCAAAAGCACCGTGTTGCAGATCGTAGCAGGCCTGCTGCGACCCGACCGCGGCGCCGTATCGCTCGGCTCCGAGCCGTGGCTCGACACCGAGCGGGGCATCGATAGGCCGGTACATACGCGCCAGATCGCCTATATGTTCCAGTCGCTCGCGCTGTTTCCGCACATGACGGCAGCCGCCAACGTCGCCTACGGCATCGACCGCGAGCTGGCGCGCGCCGAGCGACACGATCGCGCTCACGCCATGCTCGACAAGCTCGGGGTCGGACACCTGGCCAAGCGTCGCCCCCGAACCTTCAGCGGCGGCGAGGCCCAGCGCGTGGCCCTGGCGCGCGCGCTGGCCCTCGAGCCCCGCGTGCTGCTGCTAGACGAGCCGTTCTCGGCGCTCGATCGCGACCTGCGCATACAGCTCGCGCGCCTGGTCCGCGACCTGGTCAACGAGCTGGCCCTGCCCACGATCCAGGTCACGCACAATCACGGCGAGGCGCGCGCCATGGGCGACTGGCTGCTGCGCATGCGGCGCGGCGCGATCATCGAGCGAGGAGGCGTGGCGGAGCTGCTCGACCGCGAGGAGCGCCCCCGGGGCAAGGGCCGCGCCGCGTACGCCGACATCGGCGCCACGCCCATGCCCGAGCTCAAGCGCCGCGGCTGAGCCCCCGCAAACGCCGCTCAAGCGTCGAGCGAGCGCCGGCGAGCCTCCGAGACGGCCACAGGGTGGACCGGCACCTTCCACTTTCTCTGACATGCGGCCTCCATGCTTGTCTGACATGCTGCCTCCATGCTTGTCTGACATGCTGCCTTCCATGCTTGTCTGACATGCTGCCTCCATGCTTGTTTGACATGCTGCCTCCATGCTTGTTTGACATGCTGCCTTCCATGCTTGTCTGACATGCTGCCTCCATGCTCTGTGTCCTGACAAGCTGCCTCCATGCTTGTCTGACATGCGCCTCCATGCTTGTCTGACAAGCTGCCTCCATGCTTGTCTGACATGCGGCCTCCATGCTTGTCCGACGAGTAGCCCCCCACGTTTGCCTGTAGGCACGGTAGATGACGACGGCGACGCCATGCCGGCCGGGGGCGACGCGGCGCCCCTCGGCAGCGCGCCCCCTCGTCACGCGGCGCCCCCTCGTCACGCGGCGCCCCTCGGCAGCGGCGCCCTCGTCACGCGGCGCCCCTCGTCACGCGGCGCCCCTCGGCAGCGCGCCCCTCGGCAGCGCGCCCCTCGGCAGCGCGCCCCTCGGCAGCGCGCCCCTCGGCAGCGCGCCCCTCGGCAGCGCGCCCCTCGGCAGCGCGCCCCTCGGCAGCGGCGCCCCTCGTCACGCGGCGCCCCTCGGCAGCGCGCCCCTCGTCACGCGGCGCCCCTCGTCACGCGGCGCCCCTCGTCAGCGGCGCCCCTCGGCAGCGCGCCCCTCGTCACGCGGCTCCGCTCGTTAGCGGCTCCGCTCGTTAGCGGCTCCGCTCGTTAGCGGCTCCGCTCGTTAGCGGCTCCGCTCGTCAGCGGCTCAGCTCGGCTCCGAGAGACGCCATCGCTGCCGGAAACCCGGGATAGGACGTGGCGACATTGTCAACGTCGTCGATCCGCGTGTCGCCGTCGGCGGCCAGCGCGGCGACCGCGGCCGCCATGGCGATACGGTGGTCACCCGCAGCGTCCACGTGGGCGGCGGCAAGTGGCGCCCCGGCGCGGCCGACGACGGCGAAGGCCTCGGGCTCCTCGATGACCTCGACGCCGAACGCCCGCAGCATGGCCGCGGTCGTCGCGATGCGATCGGACTCCTTGACCCGCAGCTCCGCGGCGTCGCGAAACCAGGTGGTCCCCTCGCCCATCGCGGCCACCACCGCCAGCACCGGTACCTCGTCGAGACAGCGTACGAGCAGCTCGCCGCCGACCTCGGTTCCTGCGACGCCGCGGCGCGGACCGCGCACCACGAGATCGGCGATAGGCTCGCCGCACGCTTCGCCCGCGTCTTCGAGCGCGACGTCGGCCCCCATGGCCGCGAGCGCATCGAGAAAGCCGGTGCGCGTCTCGTTGACGCACACCCCGCGCACGCGGACTTCGTCGCGCGAGCCAGCGACCAGCGCGGCCGCCACCAAGAACGCCGCGGACGAAGGATCCCCGGGTATATCGAGCGGGCGCGCGGCCAACGAACCGTCCCACGCGCCCGGATCGAACGAAGTACGTCCGCCCGCCTCACTGACCACGGGCGCTCCGAGGTAGCGGAGCATTCGCTCTGTGTGGTCGCGCGACGGACCGGGCTCGACCAGCTGCGTCGCGCCCTCGGCATACAGCGCCGCGAGCAAAATGGCGCTCTTGACCTGCGCCGACGCCATCGGCAGCGCATAGTCCAGCCCGCGGAGGCCGCCCGCGGGCGCGAGGCGCAGCGGTGGGTAGACGTCGCCGGCTCGCTTCCCGGGCAGCCCCGTGATGACCGCGCCCATCGCCGCCAGCGGGTCGATCACGCGCCGCATCGGCCGCCCGCGCAGCGACTCGTCGCCGGTCAGCTCCGACGCAAAGGGCTGCGCCGCGAGCAGGCCGATCAACAGCCGCATCGCCGTGCCGGAGTTGCCGCAGTCGAGCGTCGTCGCCGGCGCGCGCAGGCCGCGCACGCCCACCCCGTCGATCAACAGGCCGCCCTCGGCCGCCGCCATCGGCACGCCGAGCGCGGCCATGGCGCGCGCTGTGCCGCGATTGTCGGCTCCGTCGCCCAGACCGCGCACGCGCACCTGACCGCTTGCGAGGCTGCCGAAAATCACCGCGCGATGGCTCAGGGACTTGTCGCCGGGAACGGAGACCGTGCCGCCGAGCGGCCCGGCAGCGGGCTTGACCAGATAAGTGGACACGGGCGCTACCGTACCGCGAAACCGTCGATCAGCCGCCTCACGACGCGCTCGAGCGCGCGTGGGCCGACGATGAAGATCGCTCGCGCACAGGTTGCCCGAGGCATCGACCTCGAGATCGCGCGCGAGCGCCGTCAGGCGCCGCTCGCGCACCCACGGCTCCGCCTGCAGCTGGGCGCGCCAGCCCGTGACCACATCGGCCAGATCCTCGCCCGTCGTCTCGTCGTCGCCGCTGAGCAGCGCGACCACGGCCAGATCGTCGGCGACGTCGCCCCACACCGAGGCCGCGACCGGCACGGCGTCGACCCCGAGCAGCCGGCCCAGCCCGAGCCGCGCCTCGAACGATAGGTCGGCGGTGAGCCGCAGCGCCGCGTGCTCGGCCTTCTCGGGCATCGCCGCGTCGCGCAAGCGCATGAAGCGATCGTCGTGGTCGAGGGTGTCGGCCTGGCCCGCGCTCGACGCCTCGAAGCGGGCGAGCAAATCGGGCGGCGCCAGCGCCACGGTACGGGCGTCGATGCGCACGCCGGTATCGCCCGGCTCGGGGATGGCGTCGCCTCGCGCGCAGCGTCAGCGCCCGCGCCTCGCCGGTGCCGATGTCGTAGCCGAACACGGCGACCACGTCGGCCCGGCGCACCACGTCGTACTGCAGGCCGAGCGGCGCCGGCCCCGCGGTTGCCTCGGTGAACGCCGCGTACAGCGGTCCGACCACCGCGTTGTCACGCAGGCGGCGCAGATCGACCTCGAGCGCGAGCTCCGCGCCCGCCGGGACCATGGCCAGCAGCGGCGCGCCCGCGGTGGGCTCGCGCGCCAGCTGTGCCTGCGGAATCGCGAGCCCGGGCATGGCGACCGGCGTGTCGGCCCAGCGCTCGCGGACTGCTTGTCGCACGCCGCGAGTGCGGCCAGCGCCGCCGCGAGCCCGACCCGGGCGCACGCGCCCGCGCGGGTCATCCGAGCACGTCGGCCAGCGCGCGCGTCACCCGGGCAGTCTCGCTCGGGGTCGCCACCGAGATGCGCAGGTGATGCGGCAGGCCCCAGGCGCCCATGGGCCGCACGATGACGCCGAGCCGCTGGAGCGCGTCGTTGACCGGGCCCGCATCGCGACCGACGTCGACCAGCACGAAGTTGGCCAGGCTCGGATGCGGCGTGACGCCGACGGCCTCGGCGGCGCGCCGCCAGCTCGGCCAGCCCGGCCGCGTTGTGTTCGCGCGAGCGCTCGACGTGGGCCTCGTCGGCCAGCGCGGCCACCGCCGCGGCCTGAGCCACGCTGTTGACGTTGAACGGCCGCCGCACCCGCTCGAGGTAGCCCGCGACCCGCGGATGCATGATGCCGTAGCCCACGCGCAGCCCGGCCAGCCCGTAGATCTTCGAGAAGGTGCGCAGGCACACCAGCAGCGGCCGGTCGGCCCGGTAGTCGGCGGCGACCGGGTAGTCGTCGGACAAAAAGGTCGCGTACTCGTGATAGGCCTCGTCGAGCACGAGCATCGCGCGCGGCGGCACCGCCTCGAGCACGCGCTCGAGCTCGGCCTTGGTCAGCGTGCGCGCCGGTCGGGTTGTTGGGGTTGGCGAGAAAGACGAGCTTGGTCGTTTCGTCGAACGCGCCGATCAGAGCCTCGACGTCGATCCGCAGCGAGGGCAGCAGCGGCGCGGCCACGAAGCGAACGCCGCGCGACGCGCACGATAGACGGTAGCTGATGAAGGCGTGCTCGTGGGTGACGACCGTGTCCACGCCGGGACGGCAGAAGGTGTCGATCGACCAGGCCGATTAGCTCGTTGGAGCCCGCGCCAAATACCAGCTCGTCGGGCTGACGCCGCGCGCGTCCGCCAGCGCCGCGCCGCAGCGCGAAGCAGCCGCCGTCGGGATACAGGTGCGCGTCGCGCAGCGCGCGCTGCCCCGCTTCGATCGCCTTGGGCGACGGTCCCAGCGGGTTTTCGTTCGAGGCGATCTTGATGGCACCAGTGATGCCGAGCTCGCGCTCGAGCTCCTCGACCGGCTTGCCCGGCTGATACGCCGCGAGGCTTTCGATGTTGTCGGCGACCAGGCCGGCGAACGGGTCTTGGCTATGGCTCATCGTTACTGCTTCCCGCCTTCGGGTACGACCCGAGGACTTTGAATAGCTGGCACGAGCGGGCGACCTCGTCGAGCACACCCGCCAGCACCGGATCGCTCAGCGTGGCCGTCGAGGTCGAGAAAGAACACGTATTGCCACGCGCGACGGCGCGACGGCCGGCTCTCGATTTTGGTCAGGTTGATCCCGGCGGCGGGATCGGCTGGAGCGCGTGAAGCAGCGCGCCCGCGCTGGTCGCCATGGACCATGAGCACCGAGGTCGTGTCGCGCCGCCGGCGGCGGCGGCGCTGGTCGGGCTGCCCGATGACCAGGAACCGCGTCACGTTGTCGGCCATGTCCTGCAGCTGCCTGCGCAGCACGCGCAGGCCGTACATGCGCGCGGCCAGCTCGGCCGGCCGATGGCGGCGCCGCCCGCGATCGGCGCAGCGCCGCGCGCGCGGCGTCGGTGGTCGAGGCCGAGCCGACCAGCGCCGCCCGCGGCAGATTCTGCGCGCAGCCACTGGCGGCACTGGGCCAGCGCCTGCGGATGCGAGTACACCCGCTCAATCCGCCGCTCCTCGACGTCGGGCCGAGCCAGCAGCGCGTGGCTCACGTCGCCACCTGCACCTCCGCCGAGATGTCAGCCGCTGTCGACGAAGCTGTCGAGGGTGTGGCTCACGACGCCCTCGGTGGAGTTTTCGACCGGCACGACGCCGTAGTCCGCCTCGCCGCGCTCGACCTCGTCGAAGACCGCCGCAATCGACCCGCAGGGCACCGCGCAGGCCGAGGTGCCGAAATGCCGCTTGACCGCCTGGTGGGAGAACGTCGCCTCTGGCCCAGGTAGGCGACCCGCAGCCCGGTCTCCAGCGTGAGACACGCGCTGATGATCTCCTGCACCACCGGGCGAATCGCGTCGCTCGGGAATGGCCCGGGGTTGCGCGCGGTTAGCCTGTCGATGATGCGGCGTTCCCGGTCGGGGACGTAGAACGAACCCCTTTGGATTGCTTGTAGTGCGCGACCTTCTGGACCAGCTCGGCGCGCCCGGTTGAGCCGGTCGAGCAGCTCGTCGTCGACCGCGTCGAGCGCGGCGCGCAGCTCGTCCAAGCCGTTGTCATTACCGGGCATAGGCGGCGGACTTTACTATAGTTGGGATGCTCGCGTAACGTGCCCCTTCGAGCATGTCTAGGAGTCAAGAATTCCACGATGAGACACCCCCGATTGTTCCTTGTGTCGCTTGCGACCATGTCCCTGGTTCCCGTCGTCGCGTTCGCCAGCGACGGAGGGGTCGGCTTGCTCGCCGAGGGCGCGCTGGCCGCGTATCTCGGCGCGTTCGGCGCGGGACTCGGAACGGCGCTCACTCCGTGCGTGTTTCCGATGATCCTTATCATCGTCGGCGTGTTCGGCGCCCGCGACGAGGCCGTCACTCGACGCAAGGCGTTCGCGCTCGCCAGCTGCTACGTGCTCGGCATGGCCCTGCTGTACTCGACGCTCGGCGTCGTGTTCGCGCTGCTCGGCCGCACCTTCGGCACCATTTTATCCAACCCCTGGGTGGTCATCCCGATCGTCACGATGTACGTGGTGCTGGCCGCTTCGATGTTCGGCGCGTTCGAGATCCGGCTGCCCTACGCGCTGCAAAACAAGCTCAATAGCGTCGGCGGCGCCGGCTTCGGCGGCGCGTTCGTCCTGGGCCTGGTCGGCGGGCTCACGGCGGCTCCCTGCACGGGCCCGATTCTCGCCGGCATCCTGGTGCTGGTGGCGCGCACCGGCGACGTCGTTGCCGGGTTCTCGCTCATGTTCACCTACGCGGTCGGCATGGGCCTGCTGTTCATGCTGGTTGCCGTGTTCGCGATGACGCTGCCGCGCAGCGGCCGCTGGATGGAGACGGTCAAGAGCATCGGCGGCATCGCGCTGGTCGTGGCCGGCGCGTACTTTCTGCGACCGGTGCTGCCGGCCATCACGCGGCTCACCCATCCGAGCTTGGTGTTTCTCGTCATCATGTCGCTGATCGCCGCGATCGGCTTTGGCCTCGGTGCCGCGCATCTTTTGTTTCACGGGCCGGCGGCCGAAAAGCTTCGCAAAGGCGGCGCCACCGCGCTGGCGGTGATCGGGCTGGCCGGCTGTGTCAACTGGCTGCTCACGCCGCGCCACCCCCTGCCCTGGCGCCACGACGTCGCCGCCGGCATGGCCGAGGCGCGCGAGGCCGGCAAGGGCATCATGCTCGACTTCTCGGCCGAGTGGTGTGCGCCGTGCAAGGAGATGGAAAAGCTCACGTTCTCGGACCCCGCCGTCTACGCCGAGATCGAAGACCGCTTCGTGCCCATCAAGGTCCACATGTCGGAGGAAAACGCCGACAACAAGGCGCTGTCTGCGACCTACAGCGCGCAGACGCTTCCGGCCGTGGTGCTGCTCGCGCCAGCCGGCGAGATCGTCGCTCGCGTCGACTCGATGATCCAGCCCGACGCATTCCTCGCCAAGCTGCGCCAGGTCGAGACGCAGTAGCCTGCCGCGCGCGCCCCGCTACAACGAGACGTTGGCGCGCAAAAACAGCAGCGCCGCCGCGCTCATGCCGCCGTAGTGATTGTCGACGTCGTTGGCGACCGCGTCGTCGGCCGACAGGATGTAGTAGCCGGTCTGCAGCGGCACGTGCACGCCCACCGACAGCACCCGGTTGAAGCGATAGCCGAAATCGAGGTCGAACTCGATCAGCAGCGCCTTGTCGGTGATCTCGTCGTCCGATAGCGGCGGATCGACCTGGCTGCGGTGGCGATGCCGAACCCGGTCCCGAAGCCGATCTCGCCAAAGCCGTGGCTGTAGCCCTCGCCCTCCGGTTGCTTGGCGGTCGCGCCGATGGGGTCGCCGAGATCGAACTGGACGTCCAAGCCCACCATGAGCTCGGTGAAGGTGCCCGCTACGCCGCCGTCGAAGTACTGGTCGTGCTGGACCCAGGCGTCGACGAACAGCAGCTCGACCCCCAGCAGAACCCGTAGGTGTCTCCGCTGGCGTAGTTCTGAAACGACTGTTCCTTGAGCTCGCCCGCGAAGCCCGAGCCGACCATGCCACCGGTGTGGACCTGCGCCTCGAGCTCGAACACCCCCGCCCTGGCCGAGGCCGACAGCGCCCACGCCAGGACCAGCCACCCAACTCCACGTTTCAGCGTCGCTTGCATTGTGAGTCTCGTTTCCGACGGACTTTGCCAGCCGCGCGCCTACCAACGTGGGGCCGTTGACCCGCGACGCCGCTCACCTACGACATGTAGGCCAGCTCGCGCTTCCCACCCTCCATGATACGCGAAAGCGCTCACGTGCCCGCGCCGACCGACCCGGCAAAACGCGCCATCCGCGCCGGGGCGCCTGCCACACGCCAGCCCCGCGCGCCCCGGCGTCGGCCGAAGCTGCGGCTGCGAAGCGGCCGGACGCTCGCGCGGGCTCGGCGGTGCCGCCCGCTCGGAGCCCGCCGCTGAATTCGATCGTAGCAGCCGAGCCGTCCACGCCGCAGAAGGTCGCCGCCAGATCGAAGCTTTCCTGCAGTTGGGCGAGATCTTGGCACGAATCCCGGTGGGCGCCTGGCGCCGGGCGCCGCGCTCGCCTCGTATAAGCTCAGCGGCACCAGCTCCGGGCGTCGTGCGGGCAGAAGCGAACGCCCGGATCGAACGCCCGCCGGCAGCGCGGACAAACGCTGCCGCCGCTGCGGGCCCCGTCCGCGTTCCCCGCCGGGACCAGGCGCCGCGCGTCATGAGGACGAATACAAGGCCGCCGTCGAACTCACGCCGGCAGGTTGGGCACGCCTCGAGGCGGTCACGGCCCCGGTCACGGCCCCGGTCACCGCCTCGACCGCCACGCCCTCGAGCGAGCCCAGCGCTCCCGCACCGACGCGCTCGTAGCCATGGCGGCCGACCGGTCGTCGAGCGCCGCGCGCGGCGCCGGCGACGGCGTCGGCGCGACAGCCGGGGCCCGAGGGCCCGCGCTGCGTCGCCGCCACAGCACGGCGAACGCCAGCAGCCCCAGCAGCATGACGACCAGCAATCCGACCAGGCACACCAGCGCGATGCGCACGCTCGTGGGCATCGTCGAGCTGTCCATGACCAGCAGGGCCGTGGGGTGGACCGGAGAGTGGGTCACGCGTCCTCGGGAAGAAACCGTTCGGCTAGCAACGCCGTCACCGACGTCAACCGACAGTCGCAGCCGCGCTCGCTCGCGCGCCGCGTCATCGGGTCGCCCCGAAGCCGACGCCGCGGCCCCCGAGCGGTCCAGCCTGAAAATCCACGAGCCGGGCCGCCGCGACGGCGCCACCCGATGTTCCGAGTAGCAGCTCACCCATGGAAAGGCGGACTCTAGCTCGGAACATTCGGGTGGCGCCGCCGCGGCGGCCCGGCTCGTGGATTTTCAGGGCTGGACTGCTCGGCGGCCGAGGCGTCGTTTCCCGGGCGAGCCCGTATGACGCGGCGCGCGAGCGCGCGGCGGCCGCGACTGTCGCGTTGACGGTCGGTCACGGCGTTGCTAGCCTCGAACGACTGGCTCTTCCCGAGGACGCGTGACCCACTCTCCGGTCCACCCCACGGCCCTGCTGGTCATGGACAGCTCGACGATGCCCACGAGCGTGCGCATCGCGCTGGTGTGCCTGGTCGGATTGCTGGTCGTCATGCTGCTGGGGCTGCTGGCGTTCGCCGTGCTGTGGCGGCGACGCAGCGCGGGCCCTCGGGCCCCGGCTGTCGCGCCGACGCCGTCGCCGGCGCCGCGCGCGGCGCTCGACGACCGGTCGGCCGCCATGGCTACGAGCGCGTCGGTGCGGGGAGCGCTGGGCTCGCTCGAGGGCGTGGCGGTCGAGGCGGTGACCGGGGCCGTGACCGGGGCCGTGACCGCCTCGCAGGCGTGCCCGACCTGCCGGCGTGAGTTCGACGGCGGCCTTGTATTCTGTCCTCACGACGCGCGGCGCCTGGTCCCGGCGGGGAACGCGGAGGGGGCCCGCAGCGGCGGCAGCGTTTGTCCGCGCTGCCGGCGGGCGTTCGATTCCGGGCGTTCGCTTCTGCCCGCACGACGCCTCGGAGCTGGTGCCGCTGAGCTTATACGAGGCGACGCGCGGCGCCCGGCCGCCCACGGCGCCCACCGGGATTCGTGCCAAGATCTGCCCCAACTGCAGGAAACGCTTCAATTTGGCCGCGACCTTCTGCGGCGTGGACGGCTCGGAGCTGCTGACGATTGAACTAGCGGCGGGCTCCGAGCGGGCGACACCCGCTCCGAGCCCGCGCGAGCGTCCGGCCGCTTCGCAGCCGCAGCTTCGGCCGACGCCGGGGCGCGCGGGGCTGGCGTGTGGCAGGCGCCCCGGCGCGGATGGCGCGTTTTGCCGGGTCGGTCGGCGCCGGCACGTGAGCGCTTTCGCGTATCATGGAGGGTGGGAAGCGCGAGCTGGCCTACATGTCGTAGGTGAGCGGCGTCGCGGGTCAACGGCCCGACGTTGGTAGGCGCGCGGCTGGCAAAGTCCGTCGGAAACGAGAGTCTCGCAATGCAAGCGACGCTGAAACGTGGAGTTGGGTGGCTGGTCCTGGCGTGGGCGCTGGTTCCGGCCTCGGCCAGGGCGGGGGTGTTCGAGCTCGAGGCGCAGGTCCACACCGGTGGCATGGTCGGCTCGGGCTTCGCGGGCGAGCTCAAGGAACAGTCGTTTCAGAACTACGCCAGCGGATACACCTACGGGTTCTTGCTGGGGGTCGAGCTGCTGTTCGTTGACGCCTGGGTCCAGCACGACCAGTACTTCGACGGCGGCGTAGCGGGCACCTTCACCGAGTTCATGGTGGGCTTGGACGTCCAGTTCGATCTCGGCGACCCCATCGGCGCGACCGCCAAGCAACCGGAGGGCGAGGGCTACAGCCACGGCTTCGGCGAGATCGGCTTCGGGACCGGGTTCGGCATCGCCACCCGCAGCCAGGTCGATCCGCCGCTATCGGACGACGAGATCACCGACAAGGCGCTGCTGATCGAGTTCGACCTCGATTTCGGCTATCGCTTCAACCGGGTGCTGTCGGTGGGCGTGCACGTGCCGCTGCAGACCGGCTACTACATCCTGTCGGCCGACGACGCGGTCGCCAACGACGTTGACAATCACTACGGCGGCATGAGCGCGGCGGCGCTGCTGTTTTTGCGCGCCAACGTCTCGTTGTAGCGGGGCGCGCGCGGCAGGCTACTGCGTCTCGACCTGGCGCAGCTTGGCGAGGAATGCGTCGGGCTGGATCATCGAGTTGACGCGAGCGACGATCTCGCCGGCTGGCGCGAGCAGCACCACGGCCGGAAGCGTCTGCGCGCTGTAGGTCGCAGACAGCGCCTTGTTGTCGGCGTTTTCCTCCGACATGTTGACCTTGATGGGCACGAAGCGGTCTTCGATCTCGGCGTAGACGGCCGGGTCCGAGAACGTGAGCTTTTCCATCTCCTTGCACGGCGCACACCACTCGGCCGAGAAGTCGAGCATGATGCCCTTGCCGGCCTCGCGCGCCTCGGCCATGCCGGCGGCGACGTCGTGGCGCCAGGGCAGGGGGTGGCGCGGCGTGAGCAGCCAGTTGACACAGCCGGCCAGCCCGATCACCGCCAGCGCGGTGGCGCCGCCTTTGCGAAGCTTTTCGGCCGCCGGCCCGTGAAACGAAAGATGCGCGGCACCGAGGCCAAAGCCGATCGCGGCGATCAGCGACATGATGACGAGAAACACCAAGCTCGGATGGGTGAGCCGCGTGATGGCCGGCAGCACCGGTCGCAGAAAGTACGCGCCGGCCACGACCAGCGCGATGCCGCCGATGCTCTTGACCGTCTCCATCCAGCGGCCGCTGCGCGGCAGCGTCATCGCGAACACGGCAACCAGCATGAACAGCAGGCCCATGCCGACCGCGTAGGTGAACATGAGCGAGAACCCGGCAACGACGTCGCCGGTGCGCGCCACCAGCACCAGGATGCCGGCGAGAATCGGGCCCGTGCAGGGAGCCGCCGTGAGCCCGCCGACCAGGCCCAGGACGAACGCGCCGCCGAAGCCGGCGCCGCCGACGCTATTGAGCTTGTTTTGCAGCGCGTAGGGCAGCCGGATCTCGAACGCGCCGAACATCGAAGCGGCCAGCACCACGTACATCGTGACGATCGGGATGACCACCCAGGGGTTGGATAAGATGGTGCCGAAGGTGCGGCCTAGCAGCGCGAACACGACGCCGAGCGTCGAGTACAGCAGGGCCATGCCGAGCACGTAGCAGCTGGCGAGCGCGAACGCCTTGCGTCGAGTGACGGCCTCGTCGCGGGCGCCGAACACGCCGACGATGATAGGGATCATCGGAAACACGCACGGAGTGAGCGCCGTTCCGAGTCCCGCGCCGAACGCGCCGAGATACGCGGCCAGCGCGCCCTCGGCGAGCAAGCCGACCCCTCCGTCGCTGGCGAACGCGACGACGGGAACCAGGGACATGGTCGCAAGCGACACAAGGAACAATCGGGGGTGTCTCATCGTGGAATTCTTGACTCCTAGACGCGCTCGAAGGGGCACGTTACGCGAGCATCCCAACTATAGTAAAGTCCGCCGCCTATGCCCGGTAATGACAACGGCTTGGACGAGCTGCGCGCCGCGCTCGACGCGGTCGACGACGAGCTGCTCGACCGGCTCAACCGGCGCGCCGAGCTGGTCCAGAAGGTCGCGCACTACAAGCAATCCAAAGGGGTTCCGTTCTACGTCCCCGACCGGGAACGCCGCATCATCGACAGGCTAACCGCGCGCAACCCCGGGCCATTCCCGAGCGACGCGATTCGCCCGGTGGTGCAGGAGATCATCAGCGCGTGTCTCACGCTGGAGACCGGGCTGCAAAGCAATG
>CAWIEX010000018.1:0-39957 GCA_963835295.1 uncultured Actinomycetes bacterium | reverse complement strand
GTGGTCTGCGCCGGCGCCGCCGCCGCCGCCCCCGCCGCCCGTGCCGGGCAAGTCCGTCGTCGTGAGCGTGGTCTCGGGCGAGGTTTTCATCAAGCTCCCGGGCAGCGGGCGTGCGCGAGCGACCGGGCCGCCCAGGGGCTTCGTCCCCTTCACTGGCGCCGCCAACATCCCGGTCGGCTCGCAGCTCGACACGCGCAAGGGCCGGGTGGCGCTGACCTCGGCGGCCACCACGGGTGGCGCGAAGACGCAGACGGCGGATTTCTACAGGGGCATCTTCCAGGTCAAGCAGAGCGTGCCGAAGAAGAAGCCCGCGAAGCAGAAGGCGCTCGTCACGGATCTCGTCATGAAGGGTCAGATCGCGCGCTCGCAGTGCGCGCCGCTGAAGGGCGCGCGGTCCGCGGCGGTGGACGCCAAGAAGAAGAAGGGGCCGAAGTCGGTCCTCGGCAAGCTGTGGGGCAGCGGCAAGGGCAAGTTCCGCACGGACGGCAAGTACAGCTCAGCGACGGTGCGCGGCACGATCTGGCTGGTGCAGGACGAGTGCGACGGGACGCTGACCAAGGTAAGGCGCGGCACGGTCCGGGTCCGCGACCTACGCCGCAAGAAGACCGTGACGGTCAAGGCGGGCCACAGCTACCTCGCGCGCGCCCAGCGGGCGGCCAGGAAGACCAAGCGGCGCTGACCCGGTCCCGCGTTGCGTCGGACCGGAGCGCGGGGTAGCTTGCGCGCCGTGGGGGCGCGTCACCGCACGCACCCGGGACGCCCGGCCAGCAGATGGCCAGCGCTGGTCGTCGCGTGCGTGGCGCTCATCGCGCTCATCCCTGCGCCCGCGCGGGCGGCCAACGGGACGATCCTGGGCGCCCCGCTGACTATCTACGCCAACGACAGCGGGCAGCTGCAGATGGTCTTCGCGGGCGCGCTCAGCGGTGAGTTCTTCAACGGCACAGCCGCCCCGGGCAAGGGCGGGCTCAGCGTCGCGATCTCGACGGGCAACGCGTACGCGGTCTACGGCATCCGTGGCGGCAACAACTTCACGCCCCTCACTCCTCCATCGGTGAGCGGCGACGGGAGCGCGGCCAACCCGTGGATCCTGCACACGACCTACCGCGCTATGGCGGCGACCGGCGGACAGCTGCTCACCGTCGACGAGCGTGTCGTCTACATCAACGGGACCACGCAGGTCGGCTTGCAGTACACCATCACCCCCGCAGCAGCTCTACCGGACGTGCGGCTGTACGAGACGGGCGACATCCTGCCGGGCGGCGGCTATGCGGCGTCGGGCTTCGTGACGGGCGCGGCGCCAACGCGCCGAGTTGGCGGCCAGGGCCTCTACAACGGAGTTGGGGGCTCGGGCAGCCTTCTGGAGATCGATCAGTGGTCGCACTTCCAGGAGGCGTATTCCGGCACGATCGACAACGCGGTCAGCAACGTGTCCCTCGCTGCCACGGGCTTGAACGACCAGGTCGTGAGCACCGTCCAGAGCAACGGGGCCGGCGTGGCCGCGCAGTGGAACCTCGGGGCGGTGAACCCCACCTCCGGCGCGGTCACCCGCTCGACGGCGTGGTCCTTCAGCCGCACGAGCGCGCTCAGCCTCGCCTCGGCGAGCGCCGCTGTGGCCACCGGGCAGAACGCGACGGTCAACGTCACCGCGCGCACCAACGACGGCGTGCCCGATGCGGGGCGCAGCGTCCTCTACGCCGTCACCGGCGCCAACCCGACCAGCGGCGCGGTCACCACCGCGGCTGACGGGACTGCCGCGATCACGTGGACCGGCACCGCGGTCGGAACCGACACGCTCACAGCGTTCGCCGATCGCGACGGCAACGGTGCGTGGGACGTCAACACCGAGCCGCGCCAGATCGCGACCATCATCTGGAGCCAGGGCGTCGCGCCGCCGGCGCCGCCGCCGCCGCCCCCGCCGCCGGTGCCGGGTAAGTCGGTGGTCGTGAAGGTGGTGTCAGGCGAGGTGTTCATCAAGCTCCCGGGCAGCGGCCGTGGTGCCCGGGCGACCGGCCCGCCGAAGGGGTTCGTCCCCTTCACCGGCGCCGCCAACATCCCCGTCGGCTCGCAGCTGGACACGAGCAAGGGCCGTGTGGCGCTGACCTCGGCGGCCGACACCGCCGGCGTGAAGACCCAGACGTCGGACTTCTACCAGGGCATCTTCCAGGTCAAGCAGAGCGTGCCGAAGAAGACGCCCGCGAAGCCCAAGGCGCTCGTCACCGATCTCGTGATGAAGGGGCAGATCGCGCGTTCGCAGTGCGCGCCGCTGAAGGGCGCGCGGTCCGCGGCGGTGGACGCCAAGAAGAAGAAGAAGGGGCCGAAGTCGGTCCTCGGCAAGCTGTGGGGCAGCGGCAAGGGCAAGTTCCGCACGGACGGCAAGTACAGCTCTGCGACGGTGCGCGGCACGATCTGGCTCGTCGAGGACCGCTGCGAAGGGACGTTCACGAAGGTCAGGCGCGGCACGGTCCGGGTCCGCGACCTCAAGCGCAAGAAGACGATCACCGTCAAAGCGGGTCACAGCTACCTCGCGCGCGCCAGCAAGGCCAAGCGGCGCTGATCGTGCGACGAATGGGGGGCGGCCGCGCGCCGGCCCTCCGAACCTGGCCTGGCGGCTAGGACGCCACGACGCGGCGTAGGGGATCGTGCGCGCTCGGGATCTGCGTCGGCGCGAAGGGATTCGGGGATGAGGGGCAACTTCAGGTCAAGGGCCGTCGCTGTGCTGGCCGCGTCGGGCCTCCTGGTCGCCGCGGCGTCGTCGGGCGCGGCGGTCACCCCGAGCCGCGACGCGAACGCGGTGGCCACTGCCCTCCCGGCCGCCGGCGTGTCCATCGGGGCCGCGTCGTTCCTCGCGATCCCGCCCACGGGCAATCCGACGGGCGTCAGCGACACGCCGATCGCCCCCTTCCCGGCCGACGGCCCGACCTACGCGGTGCTCTCCACGGGCGACGCGACGCTGTCCGACCAGCCCGACCAGGCGGGGGTCTTCGCGAGCGCCGATGACGGCGGGGCGGCGGCCCCCGCGGGCCGCGGCGACACGGCGCGCGACGTGACGGTGCTCGCGATCCCCATCGACGTCCCGGCCGGCGCCAACTGCCTTTCCTTCGACTTCCGCTTCCTCTCCGAGGAGTACCCGGACTTCCTCGACTCGCAGTTCAACGATGCCTTCATCGCCGAGATCGACAACTCGACCTGGGTCTCGTCGGGGTCCGTGATCGACGGCCTCGAGAACGACTTCGCGCTCGACGCGACCGGCGCTCCGCTGACGGTCCACTCGGCCCAGGCCGGACTGTCGGCACCCAACGCCGCGGGAACGCCGTACGGCGGCGCGAGCGCGCCGCTGCGCGCCAAGACGACGGTGACGCCCGGAGCGCACACGGTCATCCTGTCGGTCCTCGACCTCAACGACAACGCCTACGACACAGCCGTCTTCGCCGATGCGCTGCGCACGAGCAACGAGTCGGCGGCGACCTGCGTGCGCGGCTCGCAGGCCATCGGCCCGGGCCTCGCGATCACCGGTCCCGGCCCGGGCTTCACGTCGCGCAGCCGCTTCCCGACGCTCACCGGGACGGCCGGCGACGCGCCGGGCGACGATCCGGCCGTCACCGTGCGCATCTTCAACGGGGCCGACACCTCGGGCGCGCTGGTCACCACGCTCAGCGCGCCGCGCAGCGGCGCCGCGTGGTCGGTCACGCCCACCACGCCGATCCCGGCGGGGACCTACACCGCCCAGGCCTCGCAGAGGGGCGCCAACGGCGGCGTCGGCGTCAGCGCGCCGGTGACCTTCACCATCGTGCAGCCGGGCGACCGCGACCACGACGGCATCCTCGACGACGAGGACAACCTCGACGGCTCCAACCCGCCCGTGCCCGGCAAGTCGGTCGTCGTGCGCGTCGTATCGGGCACCGTGCTGATCAAGTTCCCGGCCGGCAAGGGGCCGCGCGGCGTGACCGGCTTCGTGCCGCTCAAGGGCGCGGCCAACGTGCCCATCGGCTCGCAGCTCGACACCGCCAAGGGCCGGGTCGCGCTGACCTCGGCGGCGGACACCGCCGGCAAGAGGACGCAGAGGTCCGACTTCTACGACGGCGTCTTCCAGGTCAAGCAGTCGGTGCCCAAGAAGAAGCCGAAGAAGGCCAAAGCGCTGATCACCGATCTGCTGCTCAAGGGCGAGCCGCCACGCTCGCAGTGCGCGTCGCAGAAGGGCGCTCGCTCGGCCGGCGCGAACAAGAAGAAGGGCCCCAAGGCGGTGCTCGGGCAGCTGTGGGGCAGCGGCAAGGGCAAGTTCCGCACGTCGGGCAAGTACAGCTCGGCGACGGTGCGCGGGACGGTCTGGCTGGTGCAGGATCGCTGCGAGGGCACGCTGACCAAGGTGTCCCGCGGCACGGTCCAGGTCGCGGACTTCCAGCGCAACAAGACCGTGTCCGTGACCGCGGGCCACAGCTACCTGGCACGCGCGGCGAGCAGGCCAGCCAGGAAGAAGTGACGTGGAGCCGCGCGTAACCGCGAGGCCCCAGGGCCGTATGCGTCGCGTGGGTGAGGAGTGGCACGGATGCGCCGGTGCTCCGGTGCTCTGGTGAGCAGGCGCAGCCGGGGGGCTGTCGCGCCTGCAGCGGCGTTCGTCGCGGCGGCCTGGCTGGCCGCCGCGGCCGCGCCGGCCAGCGCGGCGATCACTCCCACGCGCGACGCGCTGACCGCCGCCAACGCGGCGGTCGTGGCGGGCTTTCCCCTCGACCCGCAGGGGCCGGCCTTCCTGCTCGCGCCACCGAGCGGCAACCCCGTGGCCGTCGCGGACGCCGCGAGCGGGCTGCCCGGCTTCCCGCGCAATGGGACGACCTTCCTCGTCCTCTCGACGGGCGATGCGACCCGCGCGAACCAGCCCGACCAGCCCGGCACGTTCCCGAGCGTCGACGACGGACAGGACAAGCCCATCCGGCAGGGCGGCGACAGCGGCTTCGACGTCAGCGAGCTGCAGATCGTCTTCAACTCGGTCGGCAACCAGCTCGCGGGCTGTCTCGGCTTTGACTTCCGCTTCCTGTCCGAGGAGTACCCGTCGAAGCTCGGTGCCGCCTATAACGACCCCTTCATCGCCGAGGGCGACAACGGCGTGGGGTGGACAACGTCGGGGCCCAGCGTGATGGCTCCCGAGAACTTCGCCTCGTCGCCCTTCGGCCAGCCGCTGACGATCGATTCCGGGACGCCGATCGTCATGTCGCCGGCCGAGGCCGCAGGCACGCCGTACGGTGCGGCCAGCGGCCTGATGCACGCGCAGATCCTGACGCTCGCGCAGGCCAGTCACCGGCTGCAGCTCTCGCTCTTCGACCACGGCGACGCCGTCGTCGACAGCGCCGTCTTCATCGACAACATCACCTTCAACATCCCGGGCGGGGCCTGCCCGAGAGGTCTGACGTCGCTCGGCCCGGCCGTCGCGATCACCGGCCCGACCGTCGCCGCCACAGTCAACACGGCCACGCCGACGCTCACCGGCACCGCCGGCAACGCGACGGGCGACGCGCCGACGGTGACCGTCCGCATCTACAACGGAGCCGTGCCGGCCGGCGCGCCCGTGCAGACCCTGTCGGCGCCGCGGATCGGCAACACCTGGTCCGCTCAGGCGGCCGCCCTCGCGCCGGGGCAATACACAGCGCAGGCCACGCAGGCCAACGCTCAGGCCGACGGCGTCAGCGCGCCGACCACGTTCACCGTTCCTCCTGGGGCGGCCGGGGCCGGCGGGGCGGCGGGCGGCGGCTCGAGCAGCCAGCAGAGCCCCGGCGACCGCGACAACGACGGCATCCCGGACGATCAGGACACCTCCGACGGCTCGCTGCCGCCGGTGCCCGGCAAGACCTTCGACGCGCGCGTGGTCTCCGGCACCGTCTTCATCAAGTACCCGCCGGGCACCGGACCGCGGGCGGCGGTGACGCCGGCGAAGGGGTTCGTGGCGCTGAAGGGCGCGGCGAACGTCCCGATGGGCGCCCAGCTCGACACGCGCAAGGGTCGCGTGGCCGTGATGTCCGCCCGCGACACGAGCGGGAGCGCGGCGCAGACGGCGGACTTCTACGACGGGGTCTTCGCGGTCAAGCAGTCGACACCCAAGACGAAGCCCGCGCAGCCGAGGCTGCTGATCACCGATCTGGTGCTCACGGGCGAGCCGCCCCGCTCGGAGTGCGCGCCGATCAAGGGCGCCTCGGCGGCCGCGGCCAGGAAGAAGAAGCGCGGCGGGAAGTCGGTCCTCGGAGGCCTGTGGGGCAACGGCAAGGGCAAGTTCCGCACGGACGGCAAGTACAGCTCGGCCACCGTGCGCGGGACCATCTGGTTGACCCAGGATCGCTGCGATGGGACGTTGACCACGGTGAGGCGCGGGACGGTGAGCGTTCGGGACTTCAAGCGCCGCAGGACGGTCTCGGTGAAGGCCGGGCACAGCTACCTCGCGCGCGCCGCGAGCAAGGCCAAGCGCGCGAGGTGAGAGCGGCCGGGTGACATGGCCACGGACGCGCGCATCGGCTCAGAGCTGGCGGGCTATCGCATCGAGGCTCCGATCGGCCGCGGCGGGATGGGGATCGTGTACCGCGCCGAGCAGCTGCGCCTCAGGCGCAAGGTCGCGCTCAAGCTGCTGGCGCCCGAGCTGGCCGAGAACCAGGCCTTCCGCGCCCGCTTTGAGCACGAGTCACGACTGGCCGGCGTCCTCGACCACCCGCACATCGTGCCGCTCTTCGAGGCAGGCGAGGTCGACGGGCTGCTGTTCATCAGCATGCACTACGTCGAGGGCACGGACCTGCGCCACGTGCTCGCGCGCGAGGGCCGCCTCGAGCCCGGCCGCGCCGTCGCCATCGCCGCCCAGGTCGCGAGCGCGCTCGACGCCGCCCACGATCGCGGCCTCGTTCACCGCGACGTCAAGCCCGGCAACATCCTCATCGCCGGCGACGTGTCCGCCGACCGGCCCGAGCATTGCTACCTGACCGACTTCGGGCTGACGAAGGACACCTCCTCGCCCGTCGAGCTCACGGCCACCGGGACCTTCGTCGGCACCATCGACTACATCGCTCCCGAGCAGATCGAGGGCGCAAAGCCCGCTGGCCACGGCGACCAGTACGCGCTCGCCTGCGTGCTCTTCGAGTGCCTGACCGGCCGGCTGCCCTTCGCGCGCGACGACGAGATCAGCGTGATGTGGGCGCACCTGCAGGACGAGCCGCCCACCGTCACCGCGCTGCACCCCGACCTGCCCGCCGCGATCGACGCCGTCATCCTGCGCGCCCTGGCCAAGAACCCGCAGCAGCGCTACGAGACCTGCACGGCGTTGGTCGCGGCTGCGCGCGCCGCGCTGTTACCCGACGCGGTCGGGGCCGCGCGCCCCGCGCGCTACCGCGCGACGAAGTAGACGATCAGCGCCATCGCCGTCGCGATGAGGACGAGCAAGACGATCCCCGCCGCGCCCCACTGGCGCGTGGCGGCACCGCTGCGTCGGCGGGTCGGCGCCGCAGGCGTGAACGCCCCGAAGGGCTGAGCGCCAACGGTGGCCGCCTTTCCGGGCCCGAGCGGACGATCAGGAAGGGCATGCGGGCGACACTAACCGGACCCCCCGCGCGCGCCCACCGCAATTGGTCGAGCGTGGGCCGCCCGGCGGCGTGGCCCACACCACCCACGCGTCGAGGATGACCGTGCGGGCCTTGACCACCGGTCCGGCACGCTCGATAGTCGCGTGGTGCGGCGTTCTCGCAAGCCATGGATCGGCGTGCCCGTGGCGGTCTGCACCATGGCAGCGATCCCGGGCGCGGGGGCGGTCACCGACCAGGGGGCGGCACCGCTGCCGCCACCGGTCGCGGGCAAGACCGTCAACGCCAAGGTCAGGGCCGGGAAGGTGCGCTTCCGGCTGCCCGGGCGGACCGCCTTCGTCGCGCTCACCGCGCCCCAGCAGCTGCCGATCGGGACGACCTTCGACACCACGGCGGGCCGCGTGACCTTGACCTCCGCGGCCGACACCAAGGGCGCCACCCAGCACGCCTGGTTCTACGAGGGCACGTTCACCATCGGCCAGACCAGCGGGCGCGACCCGCTGACGACGCTGACGCTGGCCGGCACCCTGCCGGAGTGCGCCAAGGGGGCGCGGGCGGCCGCGACCACGCGCCGGCAGCGCCACCTGTGGGGCGACGGCAAGGGCCGCTTTCGCACCGGCGGGCGCTTCAGCTCGGCGACGGTGCGCGGCACGCGCTGGGTCGTCTCGGACCGCTGCGACGGCACCCTCACGCGCGTCGTGCGCGGCTCGGTCACGGTCCGCGACCGCGTGCACCACAAGACCGTGATCCTCCACGCGGGCGAGCAGTACCTCGCGCGCGCGCCCGGGAGCAGGACGCCGTGAGCTGGGTCTCGGTCTTCGCCGGCTTCCTCGTCGCCCACATGGTGGGCGACTACCTCCTGCAGACCGACTGGCAGGCGCGCCACAAGCGCGGGGGCCTCACCAATCCGGCGGCCCGGCGCCCGCTGGCGACCCATGTGGCGACCTACACCCTCGCCTTCCTGCCCGCCTTCGTGTGGATCGCCAGCGAGCTCGACGTGGGCTGGGCCGTGGCGGCCGCGCTGCTGGTCTTCATCCCGCACCTGGTGGTCGACGATGGCCGCGTCGTGCGCATCTACCTCGCGCGCGTCAAGCACGTCGAGGGCTTCGACGTCGGCATCGCCTCGTCGGTCGACCAGTCCTTCCACGTGCTCTCGCTGTGGCTCGTGGCGCTGCTCATGGGGGCCGCGTGAACCGCCGCGCGCGCCGGCTGCGCACGCTGCTCCTGCTCGCCGCGATGGTGGTCGTGGTGGGCGCCGCCTTTGCGCTCGATCGCACGCACGCGCTCCAGCGCCTGGAGTTCACGAGCGTCAACGAGCGCTTCAACATCCGCGGGCAGCGCGACGCGCCCTCCAACATCGCGATCGTCGCCATCGACACCAAGACGTTCCAGGACCTGAACATCCGATTCCCGTTCCGGCGCAAGTACCACGCGAAGGTCATCCGCAACCTCACGCGCGCCGGGGCCAAGGTCATTGCCTACGACGTGCAGTTCACCGAGCCGCAGGGCGAGACGCAGCAGGACGTCGCGGACGACAACGCCCTGATCCTGGCGGTGCGGGCGCATCCCGGGACGATCATGTCGACGACCAATGTCTTCGAGAACGGCAAGACGAGGATCTTCGGAGGCGACGAGGGCCTGAAGGTCAGCCGTGCAACCCCGGCCAACGGCAACTTCGAGAACGATCCGGATGGCCGCATCCGGCACGTCGCGTTCGAGATCGACGGCCTCCAGACCTTCTCGATCGCCGCGGCGCGCGCCTATGGCGGGCGCAGGGTGGAGCTGCCGTCGGGCAACAGCGCCTGGATCGACTTCAGGGGCAACACCCCGAGCGTGCGCAGGATCAGCTTCGTGGACGTCTACAAGGGGAAGTTCGACGCCTCGCAGGTGCGCGGCAAGATCGTGGTCGTCGGCGACACGACGCCCGTCGACCAGGACCTCCATCCCACCTCGACCACCGGCAGCGGCCTCATGCCGGGCCCCGAGATCCAGGCAAACGCGGTCGCCACCGTGCTCGACGGCTTCCCGCTCGAGGATGCGCCGCGCTGGCTCGACTACGTCCTCCTCGTGGCGCTCGGCGTGCTGACGCCGCTGGCCGCGCTGCGGCTGCGGATCTTGCCCGCCCTCGCCATCGGGGTGGTCGCGCTGGCGGCGTTCGTCGTCGGCGCGCAGATCGCGTTCGACCGCGAGGGCCTCGTCCTGACGGTCGTCTACCCGACACTCGCCGGCATCGCCGCCCTGCTGGCCACCGCGCTCATCCACGGCGTCACCGTGGCCTTCGAGCGCGAGCAGGCGCGCGACGCCTTCGCGCGCTTCGTGCCCGAGGCCGTGGTCGACGAGGTGCTGCGCAGCGCCGACGGGATCCGCCTCGGCGGGGTGCAGCGCGAGGGGACGGTCATGTTCAGCGACCTGCGCGGCTTCACCTCGTTCGCCGAGACGCTCGAGCCGGCAACCGTCATCGGCGCCCTGAACCGCTACCTGACCGCGATGAGCGAGGCGATCCTCGACAACGGCGGCACGCTCGTGGCCTACATGGGCGACGGCATCATGGCCGTGTTCGGCGCGCCGCTGGCCATGGACGACCACGCCGACCGCGCGCTGGCGGCGTCGCGCGACATGCTCGACCGCCTCGAGGGCTTCAACGAGTGGCTGCGCGCAGAGGGGCTGCACGAGGGCTTCAAGATGGGCATCGGCCTCAACAGCGGCCAGGTGATGTCCGGCCACGTCGGCTCCGAGCGCCGCCTGGAGTACACGGCGCTGGGCGACACGACCAACACCGCCGCGCGCCTGGAGGGCATGACCAAGGGCACGCCCTACCAGCTCTACGTGGCCGACTCGACCCGCAGCCGCCTCAGCCAGCCGCCCGAGGACCTCATCGAGGTCGGCGAGTTCGAGGTCCGCGGGCGCACCGCGACGGTCAAGTTGTGGTCGCTGCGCGAGGAGCCCGGCCCGGCCGATGAGGCGCCCGACGCCGTCGGGGCCCAGACGCCCTCCTAGGAGCCGGATCCGCCCGCCAACCAGCGCAGCGCGCGGATGCCGGGCTGGTACAGGTACTCGCCGCCGCGCACCGTCACGAAGCGCGGCTGGGGCTTGAGGAAGAAGGGCGGGCGGCCGGGGATCGTCATCTTGCCGTCGCCGTCGGGCTGGCCGACGAGGAAGTCCTTGTCGGCGCCCAGGCCGAAGGGGTCGCCGTCGTCGATCCACAGCGCCTGGATGGTCTCGAACTGGCGCCAGATGCTGGCGTTGAAGCAGACGAAGACCAGGCCGCGCTCGACCCCGTCGTCCTCGGTGACGCCGTCGGGCAGCTCGGGGCCGTAGGGACGCCCGCGGCGGATGATGCGGTGGCGGTTGGTCAGCCGCGCATCGAAGAACCCCTCGGCGTCGCGCGGGTTTGCGCGGCGGATGTGCGCGCCGACCGGGCAGCGCAGCCCGCCGGGGTCGGTGGCGAAGGAGAAGTCGTTGATGCGGTCAGGGTCGCCGGCGATCTCGGCGACCGGGCGCTCGGGCGAGCGCTCGAGCGGCGTCCCGTCGCGCCAGCGGCCGACGATCTTGGCCGCCAGCAGCTCGGGGCCGCCCGGGTACAGCCGTCCACGGTCGGAGACGTAGCGCCGGAAGGCCGCGACGTCCATGTGCAGCTTGCGCCACACCTCGAAGGTGCCGTTGCGATCGAAGGGCGCGGCCGGGGCGGCGGGCAGCCCGCCGTCCTCGTCGACGTAGCCGTGCAGGAACTCGCCGGTGCGGACGTCGCGCCAGCCTCCGGCGCCGTCGGGCTGGCCGTCGCCGGGCCGCGGGCGCACGCCGCTGCCGGCCACGGCGGGCTGCGCGATCCCGTCGTAGAAGCCGAAGTGGTCGCGTCCGCCGGGCAGCGCGTGCGCGCGCTGCTCATAGACCGGCGTCGTCGCCCGCACGTCTCCCCCGAGCCCGCGCAGCTCGACGAGCCGCTGCTCGAGGTGCTCCTCGTCGACGCCGTACACCGTCGCGAGGACGTGCGCCTCGCCCGTCCCCAGCCCGGCGTCCCAGTGCTCGGGCGCGCTGGGCCCGCGGTCGCCCAGGTGCTCGGCGCGGGCCGCCATGCCCTCGCGGAACTCGTCGGGGAAGCTCGCGAGGATCTCGTCGGACACGCCCAGGGCCGCAGGCCGGAGTAGGTGAAGGCGATCTGCACCGCGGTCGCGGGCGCGGTCTGCCACGACTGCGCCGTCGCCACGTGCGCCAGCGCCCGCGTCAGCAGCGCCCGCGCGCGATCGACGTCGTCGATGCGCAGGAACAGATAGGCCGCCGACGGGAAGGTGTAGCCGCGCAGGACGTTGCCCTGGATGTCGGCGAGGTCGATGTCGGCGGGCTGCACGATGCGCCGCGGCAGGTTCCTCGGTCGTCCGAGGCGCAGCGCCCCCGCCATCAGCGCACGTCCGCGAAGGCGGTCAGGAAGCGCTCGCGCAGTGCCGTCGCGTCGAGCCCCTGGGCCTCGGCGGCGAAGTCGACCACGCGCTCGCGCAGCGCGAGGCTCTCGCGCACGTCGCGCACCGTCGCGCCGGGGTTGGCCACGGCGAGCAGGTTGGTGTCGACCTTGTGCGCGCGGATGTAGCGCCTGAAGGCCGCGCGGTCGGCCGTGCCCGGGTAGCCGGCGCAGTGGCCCCACCAGCCGTCGGCCTCGTGGCCGATGCGCTCGCAGATGGCGTCGAGGTAGGCGTCGAGCTCGCCGTCGAGGGTGCTGGTGAAGAGCAGGTGGGCGCGCTCGAGCGTCTCGCGCCGGTGCGGCGGGCCCTGGTCGACCAGCTCGTCGAAGATCTGGATGCGCGCGACGTGCAGCTGGCCCAGGCGCGCGAGCGGGTCCTCCTCGCCCAGCGGCAGGGCGGCGAGGTGCGCGCGCAGATCGTCCTCGTGGCCGGGCAGGATCGGCGTGAAGACGGTCAGCGCATAGACGCCGCCGACGCGGTTGCGGTAGTCGGCCATCAGAGGTGGGCCTGGGCGTCGACGAGGAAGCGCTCGTAGGCGGCCTGGAACTCCTCCGGGGTCAGGCGCTCGGCCTCGCGCGCGAGCGCGCCGAAGCGCTCGCGCACCTCCAGCGCGCTGCGGACCATGCGCGTGCTGGCCTGCGGATAGGCGCAGTAGTAGGTGCCGCCCTCCATGCTGTTGCGCGCGATCCAGGCCTTGAGCGGCTCGGAGGGCGGGGGGTAGGGGAAGTTGATGCCGCGCCCCCAGGTCAGGCGGATGTCCTTGGGGATGACGTAGGCGAAGGCGTCGATGTAGTGCTGCCAGGGGCCGTCGAAGTTGCTCTCGAAGAGCATGTAGGAGTAGCTCAGGCCCTCGCCCGGCAGGTCGCGCACGATCGTCCAGCGCACGAACTTGATGAAGTTGAACTGCAGGATGTGGCGGTTGAAGACCTTCGCGTGCCAGGCCACGAAGAACCCGAGCCGCAGGAACGGCCGCCACGCGCGCCGGACCGGCGTGAACAGCGTCAGGCCCGTCATCCGGCCGATCTCGTTGCCGGGCCGGGCCGGGGCTGTGGCGCTCATCAGCGCCGGTCCCAGATCTCCTTGCCCTCGGCCTGGCGGCGCGTGTGCGCGGGGTGGCCGAAGCGCTCGTAGTACTCGAGCTCGAGGTGCGAGAACTGCACCCAGACGCCCGGCAGGTGGAAGGCGTCGGTGTGCGCCGGGAAGCGCCCATAGGTCTCCACCAGGTAGCGGCAGATCTCCTTGGTGTACTGCACCGCCTCGGCCGGCGGGTGCCCGGCGTTCTTCATGTAGGTCTCGGCCGTGGCCCTGTCCTTGTAGACCTGCCCGAACACCTCGGGGTCGGCGTACGTGCCCCCTTCGCCGAACTTCTCCTCGAGCACCTGGTCGACCGCGGCGTCCATGTCGGTGACGTAGGGCGGGCACAGGCCCTCGAGGACGCCGTCGATGCCGACGTAGTTGGGCTGCGAGGCCGGCACGGGCGGCCAGCGCTTGAAGCGCGACGTCGACGGCTTGGCGCTGTACTCGCGGAAGCCCAGCCCGAGGTGGCCGGTGGCCGGGTCGCGCCTCCAGACGTGCGGGATCATCGGAGCGCCGTGGACCCAGCCGCCGAGGCGCAGCGCCTCGCCGGTGAGCATCAGGTTCTGCATGAGGAAGTGCGCCTCGTAGTCGGTGCGCACTTCGGTCAGCGAGCCCAGCGGCGCCGGCACGTCGGGCGAGACGAAGCCGCCGCGCACGCGCTTGAGGCCGCCGATCGGCTGGTAGGGGATCGGGTCGACGAGGCCGATCTTGGCGGCCGCCCACGCGGCCCACTCCATCGCGTTGGAGGGCTTGAAGCGGCTCCAATCGTCGATGAACAGCGGCGCCTTCCCGCGCGGCTCGGAGAGCAGGATGAGGAAGACGTTGATGTACTGGCGCGTGTTGTCGACGACGGGCAGGAAGCAGGTGGTCCCCGGCGCGTTGGAGTGCTGGGCGTTCCAGCCCAGGTAGTAGGGCCACTCGCGCGGGAACTGGAAGCGCTGGTCGTAGACCTTGCGCTTGACCGCGTTGGCGAAGGACAGCCAGTCGTCCTCGGTGCGGTCCTCCCAGCGCGGCGGGATCTCGCGCATGAGCTCGAGCGCCTCGCGCCCGCGCGGGCGCTTGATGAGCCACACGCCCTCGTCGTTGATCATGAAGAACGAGGTCGCCTGGGCGTTGTCGGCGCTCGAGGCGGCGCGGCCGGTGACCTCGAGGAACATCGTCCCGAGCTCGGTGCTCCCGTTGGGCTTGTCGAGCGGCCCGTCGTGCATGACCGCGCCGGTGATGCTGGTCGAGGCGATGAGGATCGCCTCCTCCAGCGGGGTGAGCGGGGAGGGCTCGTTCGAGCTCTCGTAGCTCAGCGCGCCGTGGGTGAGCGACTGGCCCTGCGCCACGCGCCGGGTGCGGCGGTCCTGGAGGGCCGCCATGAGCGGGTAGTCGAAGAGGTCGCGCAGGCCCGGATGGTCCTGCGCGGCCCCGCTGGCCGGTGAGTCGTCGGCGGTGGTGCTCATCAGTTGTGGCGCTCCAGCTCGGCGAGGGCGGTCGGGAACACGTCGCGTTCGGCCTTGGTGCCGAGCCACAGGTCGAGGTGGGCATAGTCCCGGACGACCGTGTGGCGGTACTGCTCTGGGCCGTTGCCCTTGCGCAACGTGTCATAGGTGCGCTGCAGGCCCTGGGGCACGAACATGCGGTTGTGCTCGCCGGTCATGAAGTTGATCGGCAGCTTGTAGGCGTCCAGGTTGGAGACGTAGACGTCCTCGCCGCGGGCGTTGCGGGCCTCGCCGGCGCGGATCATCAGCGAGATGTGCTCGAAGAACGTGATGTTGCCGTTGCCGAAGAAGCTCGGCACGCTGCTGCGCATCGTGTCCTCGTCGATGTTCTCGTAGTCGAAGACGTCGCCGTAGATGAAGTAGATGCGCCGCGCCACCGGGTCGTCGTAGACGTGGCGGAAGGGCAGCACCTTCATCGCCGCCTCGACCGCCCGGTCGGGGATCGACTTCGGGTCGTAGTCGGTGTCCAGGCCCTTGATCCCGAGCCGCTTGAACAGCGTCGCCAGGCGCACGCCGGCCCGCAGCTTGTTGCCCGGCGTCGGGATCGGGTGGCCCGCCAGGGCCGAGAAGGACGCCGAGCGCAGCCCCTCCATGCCCCCGCCGATGGCCATGAAGAGCGACAGGCCGCCGACGCAGTGCCCCATGGCCTGGACCGAGTCGGCGCCGCTCTCGCGCCGCACCGTGTCGATGGCCGCCGGCCAGTCGCGCAGCGCGATGTCGTCGACCGTGAACTGGGTGTGGCTCGACGGCAGGTCGGGGCTCGCGCGGTAGTCGAGTAGCCAAACGTCGTAGTCGTGCTCGCCCAGGTACTCCACGAAGCTCTTGGGCACCGTGTCGAGCGCGAAGGCGCGCGCGGCGTTGCCGTAGCCGGGAGCGAGCACGACCGGGCCCTTGGTGCCCATCCGGTAGCGGGTCAGGCGAACCTCGGTGCCATCGGAGGTCGGCACGGCGTGCACCTCGGCCTCCGGGAGCGCCGAGGACGCCTCCGGTCGGGGCACGGCGCTGGCGGACTCCATTCAGCTCCTCCTCGGCATGGATCGGAGCCGTTGTTGTATCGGCCGCCCGGCTTGCATTGCAAGCAACGTTCGGCCAGGGCAAGCGCTGGCGCGCGTCCTGACTGGCGGTTATGGTTGCGCCGTGCCGAGCGCGCGCTTCGGATGGCGGTGCTCGGGCCTACGGGGAGGCCACGGATGCAATCTGCGATGAATCGGCTCTCGGCGTTCGTGCGGCGGCGTCGCAAGTTGGTCGCCATCGGCTGGCTCGTCCTGCTCCTGGCGTCGATCCCGTTCGCCTCGCGGCAGACCGAGAACCTCACGGGTGGCGGCTTCGAGGCGCCGGGCAGCGGCTCGGCCGAGGTCGATCACGCTGTCAAGCGCTTCCAGGGCGCCAGCAGCGAGTCGCTCGGGGTCTTGCTGCAGCGCAAGGGCGGCGACGCCGGCGCGCTGGCGGCGGCGGTCGATCGCGTGGACAAGGCCGCGGCGAAGGTCGACAACATCGAGCTCACCGACGCCGCCGCGGCGAAGGCCAAGAGCGACGGCGCCAAGGACGCCCTGGTCCTCATGCCGCTCGCGGTGACCGGCTCGCGCGAGGAGGCGCTCCAAGCCGCGAAGGACCTGCGCGACGACGTCGGCGTCGGCAAGGTCAAGGACGGCGTCCAACCGTACGTCGTTGGCCAGCAGGCGCTGTGGGCCGGCATGCAGGACCTGCAGAAGGAAGACCTGGAGAAGGCCGAGACCACCGGCTTCCCCCTCATCCTGATCGTCCTGCTGGCGGTCTTCGGGTCGGCGCTCGCGGCGCTGCTGCCGGCGGGGCTCGGCATCGCCGCGGTGATCGTCACCGGCGTCGCGATCTACTTCCTCGCGCTCGTGACGACGATGTCGGTCTTCGTGACCAACGTCGCCTCGATGCTGGGCATCGGGGTCGCTGTCGACTACTCGCTCTTCCTGCTCTCGCGCTACCGCGAGGAGCTCGAGCGCGGAGCGCACCGCGACGAGGCGCTCGACATCGCGATGCGCACCTCCGGCGCGACGGTCGTCTTCTCGGGCATGACCGTGGTCGTCTCGCTCGCCGGCCTCTTCCTGCTCGACTCGACGGTCATGCGCTCGATGGCCATCGGGGCGATCGTCGTGGTGGTGATCGCCATCCTCGGCGCCATCACGCTGCTGCCCGCGCTCATCGCCCTGCTCGGCAAGCGAGCCGACGAGCGCGGCCGCGTCGTGAGCGCCACCGGGGTGCTCGTGCGCAGGGTGACGCGCCGCAAGACGGCGGCCGAGCGCGGCGTGCCGCAGGGCGAGTTCTGGCGCAAGTGGAGCGAGCGCGTGATGCGCCGGCCCGCGCTCTCGGCCATCCTCTCGGCGGGCTTCCTGCTCGTGCTCGCGATCCCCGCGCTGTCGCTGAACTTCGGCAACGGCGCCCTGGCGCAATTCCCCAAGGACTACGAGACGCGGGTCGGGGCCGAGCTCGCCAGCCAGAAGGTCCCACCGGGTGCCTCGGCGCCGACGATCGTGGTCGCCGACTTCGGCAAGGGCGCGGCGTCGGACCCCGCGAACAAGGCGGCTCTCGCTCGCTACGCGGCGGCCCTGAAGCAGAACTCGCGGGTCGCCCAGGTCGGGCCGCCGGTGACCTCACAGGACGGCCATGCCGCGCTGCTGAACGTCATCCTCGCGCAGGACCCGGAGAACGACACGTCGCTGGGGGTCATCAGTGACCTGCGCGGCGAGGGCGGCCGCGCCTCCGGCCTGGACAAGGTGGCGAAGATCAGCATCGGCGGCTCGTCCGCGCAGATCCGCGACTTCAGCGACCTCATCTCCGGGGGGCTGTGGAAGATCTTCGCGTTCGTGATGGTCTGCAGCTACCTCGTGCTGCTCGTGGTGCTGCGGTCGGTGCTGCTGCCGCTGAAGGCCGTGCTCATGAACGTGCTCTCCGTCGCCGCGGCGTGGGGCGTCCTCGTCGCGGTCTTCCAATACGGCTGGCTCGACGGCATCTCGGGCTACAACTCGCTGGGCTATGTCCAAGCCGTGACCCCGCCGCTGCTGCTGGCGATCGTCTTCGGGCTGTCGATGGACTACGAGGTCTTCCTGCTCTCGCGCATCCGTGAGCGCTATCTGGCCACCGGCGACAATCGCCTGGCCGTCTCGCAGGGGCTGCAGTCCAGCGCGAAGGTCATCTCGAGCGCCGCGGTGATCATGGTGGTCGTCTTCGGGGTCTTCGCGACGACCGGCGTGCCGCAGATCAAGGAGATCGGCCTGGGCCTGGCGGTCGCGATCGCGCTCGACGCGACGATCGTGCGCCTCGTGCTCGTGCCGGCCACGATGCAGCTCATGGGCGACTGGAACTGGTGGATGCCGGAATGGCTCGGGCGGATCCTGCCCGAGGCGGACTTCGAATCGGACCACGCGGTCGAGGACGAGCGCACTCCCGCCGTCGTCTGACCACTCACGAAGGGGCAGTCACGTGACACAGCAGGCAGAGACACCGGCGGCGACGAACGACCGCGACCGCGAGCAGCGGGACTTCCTCGGCAAGTACTGGAACTCCTTGATGACCGGGGACATGGAGACCTTCGCGACCCTGGTCGACGACCGCTGCGTCGTGCACTACCCGGGCAACCACTTCCTCTCCGGCGACCACGTCGGCAAGGCGGCGATCATCGACCTGTACTCCAAGCTCTACCGGATCGGGATCCAGCAGGGCACGTTCGTCGGCGAGCTCCACGACGCGGTCACATCGGACGACCACGCGTGCGCACTGGTCAAGTACACGATGGAGCTCGGCCACAACCAGCGCATCACCGGCGAGGCCATCGGCGTGTTCCATATCGAGAACGGCAAGATGGTCGAGTACTGGCTGCTCGAGCGCGACCAGAAGATGATCAACGACATCGTCGCGCTCTCCGGTAAGGCGACCCTGTCCGAGGGTGGGAACAAGGCGCTGGCGCTGAGCGCTCTGCGCCACCCGGGCGCGGTCATCCGCACGGCGCGGCGCGTGGTGCGCCAGAGGCGCGCCACCAACACCAAGATGCTCTAGGAAGGAGCACGGGGCAATGGCGACGGGAATGACGACGCAGCTGAAGGACCTGGCACGCAGCGCCCCGGGCGCGGCGCGCGGGGCACGGCCGCTGGCCACCTGGCGTGAGGATCTGACGGGGATGCTGATCGCCGTGTGGCCGATCACCGCGCTGTACTTCGACGGGCGCAACCACAACAACAAGACCGGCCAGGAGTCGTTCTTCTCGCTCGCGCACATCGTGCTCTACACGGGCATGTCGGCGTTCGCCGTGTTCCTCGGCCTCACGCTGGCCAAATACCAGGCGCGGGCCGGCGCCCGTCCCCTGCGCGGGATCGTCGACCTCAAGGCCATCCCGGTCGGATACGGCGTCGCCTTGATCGGCCTGTGCATCCTTGGCCTTGCCGGGCCATCGGACCTCATCTGGCACTCCGCCTACGGCTTCGAGGTCAACGTCGAGGCGATCGTGAGCCCGCCGCACCTCGCGCTGTTCTTCGGCGGGCTTCTCGTGTCGTCGACCGGCATCCGCTCGATGTGGGCCAAGCGCGACCTCGCGCCCGACTTCCGCAGCTTCCTGCCCGCGTTCATCTCGGCGACGCTGTTCACCGCGATGCTGGGCTTCATCACGATGTACACGTCGGCATGGATGACCAACGTCGCGCCGACGACGGCCTTCAACAACGACGTCACGCGCAACTTCCACGACGTCGTCGCCAACCAGCACATCGGCCTGACCGAGGGCCTGCGCGGGTACGGCGACAACCTCTTCCCCTACCACTACTACACCGTCGCCTGGGCCCTCGGGGCGCTCGTGATCTCGACGCTCGTGCTGCTCGGCCCGACCCTGCTGATGCTGCGCCGCTGGAGGGTCCCGGCGCCCACGTTCACGCTGGTCTACCTGCTCTTCGGCGTGCTGAGCTGCATCATGACCTCGTACCGCGATCCATGGATGCTCATCCCGCTGGTCATCGCCGGGGCGACGGTGGACCTGCTCCAAACGTGGCTCGCGCCGGGTCCCGGACAGCGACTGACGCTGGGCGGGATCCGCCTCATCGGGCCGCTGACCGCGCTCACGCTCTGGGCGACCTACTTCGTGGTCCTCGCGGTGCACCTGGGGATCGGATGGAAGACCCCTACCTGGTTCGGCGCGATCGTCATCGCGGTCATGGCCGGCTTCGGCGTGGCCTTCCTCGTCGCGCCGCCGTCCTACGGCCCGCGGCTGGTCGAGGGCGGCGAGGACCTGCCGCCGGAGGCGGCGCTCGCGGCCGACTAGCCCGGGGCACGCCAAGACCCACGACTTGACGGAGGCCGCCGCCGGCGGCTTTGATTGCCCGATGCGGGTCATGGTCACGGGCGCCACGGGGTTCCTCGGGTCGCACGCCGTCAAGGCGCTCACCGACGCGGGCCACGACGTGCGGCTGCTCGTCCGCTCGCCCGCGCGGATCGCGCCCGCCCTGGCGCCGCACGGGCTCGACGACGTCGACCACGTGGTGGGCGACGTGACCGATGTGGCGTCGGTGGAGCGGGCGCTGGAGGGCTGCGACGCCGTCCTGCACGCCGCCAACGTCTACACGCTCGATCCGCGGCGGGCCGAGGAGATGCGCGACGTCAACCCGCGGGGCACGGCCAACGTGCTGCGCGCGGCGCACGAGCGGGGTGCAGACCCGATCGTCCACGTGTCGAGCAACGCCGCGCTCATGCCGAGCCCCGACCGCCCCTTGACGCCGGAATCGCCACTCGGCGACCCTCCGGGCGCCTACTCGCAATCGAAGGTCGAGGCCGAGCGGATCGCTCGCGGCCTTCAGGCCGAGGGCGCGCCCGTCGTCATCGTCAACCCGGTCGGCTTGCTGGGGCCACACGATCCTCACGTGGGCGACTTCACCGCGGTGGCGCGCGACGTGCTGCGCGGCCGCCTGCCGTTCGTGGTCGCCGGCACCACCCCGATGGTCGACGTGCGCGACGTCGCGGCGGTCACGGCAGCGCTCATGGAGCCCGGCCGCGGCCCGCGACGCTACATGGCGAGCGGCGGCTACGTGACGATGCGCGACTTCGCGACCGAGGCGTCGCGGCTGACGGGGCGGCGGATCCCGGCCGTCGCGCTCCCGGGACGCCCGATGCTCGTCGTGGGGCGTGGCGCGGACTGGGTCCAGCGCAGGCTGGGCGTGCGCCTGCCGCTGAACTACGAGGGGCCGTGGTTCATGGTCTACGGCGCCAAGGTGGACGTGTCGGCAACCGAGCGCGAGCTGGGCGTGCGCTTCCGACCGCCGGCCGAGACCCTCGCCGACACGTACCGCTGGCTGGGCGAGGCGGGCCTCGTCAGCCGCCGGCAGGCCGGCGCGCTCGCACCGTCCATCTGAGGCCCCGCGTCACAGGTGCTCGCGGAAGAAGCCGACGACGTCGTCGACGCGCTCGGAGACGTAGCGGTAGCCCTCGTAGCGCCCCTCGGACGGGAAGCGCACGACGGGCAGGGCGTTGGGCGTCTTGGCCGCGAACTCGTCGATGATCTCCATCGTCCCCCACGGGTCGCCCGTCCCCTGGACGTACTGGACGACCGTGTCGCCGAGCTGGGGCGCCGCGCTGCCGGGGTCGTGCTTGGTCGGGCGAGGCAGGCGCAGCGCGGCGTACATCCAGTCGATCGGCGCCAGCGACGCGGGGCCCAGCGGGCCGAGCTCGTCGCGCGCGAACCTGGTGTTGAAGGTATGCAGCCTCGTCGGCTGGACGGCGAGCAACGCCTTGATCGGCTGGCACTGGGGCGTGCCGTACATGATCGTGTTGCCGCCCATGGACGTCCCGATCGCGCCGATGCGCTCGCCGTCGACGTCGGCCCGCGAGCGCAGGTAGTTCACCGCGCCGATGTAGTCGCGCGTCTCGCGCGGGCCGTACGTCAGCGGCGCGCGCCCCCGCCCGCTCTCGCCGTGGTGGCGGAGGTCGAAGAGCAGCACGTGATAGCCGGCGTCGTGGAGCGCCTTCGTGGCGGGGAGGAAGTCGACGTCGCGGTCGGTGAACGGAACCCGGCCGGAGATGTTGCCCAGGCGGTTCCACAGCCAGCCGTGCACGAAGAGGACGACCGGGCCGGGCCCCTCGCCCTCGCGCGGGATGAACCAGCCGCTGAGCTTGACCCCGTCGGTGGCGGGGAAGGTGACGCTCTCGTACTCCAGCCCCGCGTCGGCCGGGGTCTGGCGGCGCGGCGTGCGCGCCCCGACGAGCATGAGCTTGGTCAAGACCAGCGGCTTCGTCGCCCTGGTCGCCAGCGATTGCTTGGCCATCGCGCGTCGCTCCTCAGAGTCCGATGCCGGGCGTGCCGCTGGACCCGCCGGGAATCATCTGCAGGTCGTCCCACGCCTTGGCGGCCATCTCCCAGTCGGCCTCGGAGTCCTGCTCCTCGCTGTGGCGCAGGACGCGGATGAGATAGGTCACGGCGGCCAGGAAGGCGATCGCGGCGAAGACGATCTGCACGCTGACGACACCCTCCTCGGTCCAGTAGACGTCCTCGAGCTCGAGCAGCAGGGCCGACTCGTCGAGCACGAGCGCGACGCCGACCCCGAAGGGGACCGCGAGGTAGCGATCGAGCTCGGAGCCCTTGGCCCCGATGGCCACGCCGCCCGCCGCGAGGCTGATCAGCCCGCCGGGGATGAAGTGGTGGATGTGGCGCTTGCCGACGACGACGTTCTTGATCGGCCCCAGGCCGCCGTGCTCGCGGATCGTCCACGTGATGGCGCGCGTGATCCCGAAGGTGGTCGTGAACGAGGCCAGCATGTTGAACAGCGTGTTCTGGCGCGTGCGGCTGACCTTGTAGCCCTCGCGGATGACCTCGACGGCCACCAGGGCGCGGTTGCCGCGGCGGTTGGGGTCGTGCTCCTGGCGGCTCTGGGGCAGCATGCCCAGGCGCCACACGCGGGCCAGCTCGGCGCCGAAGACCGCGAGCACGGCGCCGCCGGCGAAGGCCCCCAGCACGCGGGTGCGCCCGGACGAGGCCCGGCCGACCTGCTTGGCCTCCTTGAGCCGCTTCTCCTTGCGCGCCGGCATGTCAGCGGCGCTTGCGCAGGTAGGCCTGGGCGAGCTGGGCCATGAAGATCCAGCCGAACTTGACCAGCGCCCCGAGCTGCGCGCCGAGGCTCGGGCCGCCGGCGCGGAAGGTCGTCAGCTGCTTGGCGAAGTCGCGGATGCGGATGCGCAGCACGCCGGAGGCCACGAGCTCGGCGTCGGCGTCGTCGCCGACCTCCACGTGGCCGCGCAGGACATGGGTGAAGAGCGTCGTCGTGTCCTTCCAGACGTCGAAGCCGGCGTCGTCGCGCACGAGCTTGAAGCCCGTGAGGGTCAGCGGGTGGCCCACGCCGTCGCGGAACCACAGCCGGTAGAGCATGCGCTTGACCCCGGGCTCGGTGTCGACGAAGAGGTTGAAGACGCCGCGCTCGACCGGCAGCTGGCCGCCCAGCGCGTCGCAGCGCAGGTAGCCGACCGCGCCCGCCTGACGCAGCGGATCGGTGCCGAAGCGCTCGATGTCGGGGACCTCGATGGTCAGGTGGAACATCAGCGCGCCCGCGCCGTCGCGGGTGGGCTCGGCCCCACGATCGAAGTCGGACTCGCCGAAGGTGACGTGCCCGAGCATCTCCTCGGTGAAGCGGACGGTTGCGGTCATGCGGCTGCTGCCTCCGCGGCGCGGTGGTCGGGTTCGAGCATGCTGTCGGCGAAGCGATCGGCGAGGGCGGCGATGGTGAAGCTCGGGTTGGGGCCGACGGGGCCCGGCATGATCGAGCCGTCAGCGATGTGCAGGCCGGGATAGCCGAAGACGTTGCCGTCGGCGTCGACGACGCCCTCGCTCGCGTCGCGGCCCATCGGGCAGCCGCCCAGCGGGTGGACGGTGATGACCCGGCGCAGGAACCAGATCGGGTTGTCGGCGAAGCGGCCGCCCAGGGCGTGGGCGAAGTCGCGCGACGTGGTCCGCAGGCGCGCGAAGTACTCGGTCGAGCGCTTGCGGTTCCAGTCGAGGTCGAGCCGGCCGTTGCGCAGGAAGACCCGCCCGTCGGGGACGTCGCGCCCCATCCCCAGCAGCGGCAGCCCGCCCGCCGACAGCTCGCGCGAGGCCAGCAGGTCGGCGATGTGGCCGCTGACATCGGTGTCGGGCGAGCCCTGCAGCCAGTTCTTGATCAGGAAGATCCCGGTCGAGCGCCAGGCCCACAGCGACTTGGGGGCGGCCAGCACGTGCAGGATCCAGGCGAGCTGCTGGGGGTAGCCGGCGTCCTGCAGGTAGAAGCCGCGCCCCTCGCCGCCGTCGAGGGCGTCGCGCATGCGCGCCGTGCTCGTGATGACCGGCCCATAGCCGGGGTCGACGATCCGCGGCGTCGGCTGGCCGTCGACCATCTCGCGGCAGTTGAGCACGAGCGTGAGCAGGTCGCCGTTGCCGCAGAAGCGCGTCCCGAGGCGACGGCTCAGGCGCGGGAAGGCGCTGCGGTTGCGCAGCAGGAGGTTCGTGGTGCCGAGCGTGCCGGCGCTGAGCACCAGGTGGTCGCAGGTGACCGTGCGCAGCGGCGGCGGGCGCCCGTCGTCCTCGGCGGGATCGACGTCCTCGAGCGCGGCGTAATGCACGGCGTAGCCGCCACCCTCGCGTGGCTCGAAGCGGCGCACGTCGCACAGCGTGCGCAGTTCGGCGCCGTGGTGGGCGGCGTGCGTGAGGTAGTTGTAGTCGAGCGTGTTCTTGGCGCCGTAGTTGCAGCCCACGTCGCACTCGCCGCACAGCTGGCACGTCGTGCGGCTGCGGCCGTGGAGGTTCTCGAGCTCCTCGACGATCGCCTCGCCCGGCACCGGCGGGCGCCCGTCGTTGGCGAAGGTGACCGCGAGCTTGGGCAGGAACCACTCGAGGCCGTTGGCCTCGGCTGCGGCCTTGAAGGCGATGGTCTTGGGCGTGTTGGAGTACGGCTCGTGGTCGAAGGGGTAGCGCTGCAGCCCGATCATCGACTCGACGCGGTCGTAGTGGGGGTCGAGGTCCTCGCGTGAGACGGGCCAGTGCTCGTAGCCGCCGTCGCGCAGGTCCTCCTGCACGAACCACTTCTCGTCCTTGCGGATGAAGACGTTGGCGTAGATGAGCGAGCCGCCGCCCAAGCCTGCGGACACGAGTGCGTCGATCCCGCGGAAGGACCAGTAGTGGTACATGCCGGTCAGGCCGCGGGGAGGGTCCCAGAAGCTCTCGCGGGCGCGGTACGGGCTGCGGGTGAACGAGCCCGGCGGGTAGGCGCGGCCGCGCTCCAGGACGCAGACCGACTTGCCGGCCTGCGCCAGGCGGTACGCGGTCACCGAGCCGCCGAAGCCCGAGCCGACGATGACGGCGTCGTAGTGGCCGTCCTTGCCGTTGGCGCTCATCCCGGCCAACCGTATCCGCGCGCCGCGTCGATGGGCAAGTCAGCCAAGGAGCGTGCGTCCACCGCGCGAGCTGAGCGGGAAGGCATCGAGGTCGAGTGCGACCACGGCGAGGTCGGCGAAGAGCGCGGCGCGGGCGACGTCGGCCTGCTGGTAGGGCTCGCCGTCGCGGCGGTCGAGCAGCGAGATCACGCCGATCGGGCGGCCGTCGCGCACCAGCGGGGCGACGACCATCGTGTAGGGCACGTAGCCGGTCTTGGCCGCCACCTGGCGCGCGAAGCGGGGGTCCTTGCGGCACTCGGGCACGACTACGCCCTCGCCGCTTGCCACCACGGCTCCGGCCATCCCCACGCCGGGCGCGAGCCGCAGGCCGACGACCTCGGCCGCGCCGGCGCCCCACGCCGCCTCGTAGACGAGCTCGCCGCCCACCGGGTCGGTCAGGGCGATCGAGCACGCGGCGGCGTCGAACATGCCGGCGGCCGTGCGGACGATGGCCTCCATCACGCGCCGGCGAATCGGGCCATGGCCGAGGCTCTGGGCCAGCGACTCGCCGCGCCCGGCGGTCAGCGGCGCGCCGATCGCCTCGGCGAAGGCCGCGGCCGACGTGATGCGCTCCTCGGGCAGCAGCTGAAGCCCGGCGGCGAGCGCGTCGCGCAGGTCGGGGTCGATCCCGGGCGCGAGCTTCTCGAGCTTGGGCGCGTCGCCGTAGCGCGGCGGTGAGCCGATGAGCAGCGTCCACAGCGTCGCGGCCAGGCTGTAGACGTCGCTGGCGGCCGAGACGGTCCCCCCGGCCAGCACCTCGGGCGCCATGAAGCGCGGCGTGCCGACCGCGATCGTGCCCTCCTCCTGCTCGCCGCCGAGGGCGCGGGCCACGCCGAAGTCGACGAGGATCACGCCCTCGTCGCCGAGGATCATGTTCGGCGGCTTGACGTCGCGGTGGACGATCTGCTGGTCGTGGACGTACTGCAGGGCCTCGCAGCCGTGGCGTGCGAACTCGATGCTGTCGCCGACGGTCAGCCCCGGATCGCCGTCGCGCTTGAGCATCGCGCCGAGGTCGAGGCCCTCGACGAGCTCCATGACGATGTAGGCGCCCTGCTCGTCGCTGGCGTGGTCGAGGACCTTGACCAGCCGTGGATGGCTCAGGCTGGCCAGCAGGCGCGCCTCGATCTCGAAGCGCGCGGCGTGGCGCACGTCGAGCAGCCGCTTGACCGCGACCTCGCGGCCCTCCTCGCGGTCCAGCGCGCGGTAGACGGCGCCCATCGCCCCGCTGGAGATCGGCGCGATGACCTCGTAGCGGCCGTCGAACGCCTCCCCCACAACCGGCTCGGCCTGCTCCTGCGGCGACGACACCGGGATGCCCTCGCCCGCCTCAGCCGGTCGCGACGAGCCCGGCGGGCTGCGGCCGGTCCAGCGCGCGCAGCATGTCGGAGATGAGCGTGCCGGCCGTGGCGGGGCGGTCGTCGGGCGCCTTGGCCATGCCGGCGGCGATGACGTCGTCGAGGGCGACCGGAAGCTCGGGGCGGCGCTCGGAAACGCTGGGCGGCGCACCCATGACGTGCGCGTAGGTGGTGGCCGCGTCGTTGTCGCGCGGGAACGGCACCTGGCCGGTGAGGGTCTCGACCGCCAGGCAGGCCAGCGCGTAGATGTCGGTGGCGGGCCGATGCGGATGCCCTCCAGCAGCTCGGGGGCCATGTAGTCGATGGTGCCGAGCACCTGGCCCGGGACCGTCAGCGCGAAGCCCGAGGGGTCGCGTGCGAGCCCGAAGTCGGTGAGGTACACGCACCCGGGATCGAGCAGGACGTTGGCCGGCTTGATGTCGCGGTGGATCACGTCGGCGGCGTGCGCCGCGTCGAGCGCCTCGGCCACCGCGGCGAGGATGGCGATCGCGTCGTCGACAGGGATCGGGCCCGCCGTGATGAGGTCGCGCAGCGTGCTCGAGGTCAGTCGGGTGGCGATGTACAGCTGGCCGTCGACCTCGCCCATCCCGTGGATCGGGATGACGTGGGGGTGGTCGAGGGCGGCCAGCATCCGGCCCTCGCGACGGAAGCGCTCGCGGTAGACGGGGTCGATCGCGATGTCATCGCGCAGCACTTTGAGGGCGACCTTGCGCCCTGAGGGGTCGATCGCGAGGTACACGACGCCCATGCGCCCTGCCCCCACAATGCCCTCGATCCGATACTCCCCGAGAGTCCGCCTGTCCATAGCGAGGCCTCAGTGTCCCCGCTCGGGCGGCGGTACGCAACCCGTGCTCGTCGGAAGTTGGGGTACCTGCGGTCCATGTTCCCGACTATGCTTGCCGCGCTCGATGCCGGACATCGCTCTCGAGCCCAGGCCGGGCGACTCAGTAGGTCCCTACCGGATCACCCGGGTGATCGGTCGCGGGCGCATGGGGATCGTCTTCGAGGCCAATGAGGACGGCGGCGAGCCGGTGGCCGTCAAGGTCGTGACGACCGAGCTCACGCAGGACGAGGTCTTCCTGCGGCGCTTCCGCCGCGAGGTCGAGGCGGCGCAGCGCATCCAGCACGAGAACGTCGTCCCGGTCCTCGCCCACGGCGAGGAGGGCGGGCTGCCCTATCTGGTGCAGGCGCTCATCCCGGGCGGCTCGCTGGCCGACCGCATCGTGGCCGAGGGCAAGATCGGGCTGGCCAGCACGCTCGGGCTGCTGCAGGGCGCGGCGGCCGGGATCGACGCCCTGCACGCCGGCGGGCTCGTGCACCGCGATATCAAGCCGGCCAACATCCTGCTCGACGGCGATCGGGCCTACGTCTCGGACTTCGGGCTGGCCAAGGACAGCCAGGCCTCGAACCTCACGCGCCCGGGGCAGGCCCTCGGCTCGCTGGACTACATGGCGCCGGAGCAGATCCGCGGCGAGGAGGTCAGCCCGGCCACCGACATCTACGCGCTGGGCTGCGTGGTCATCGAGTGCCTCACCGGCGCGCCGCCTTTCGGCGGGCGCCCGAGCATGCGCGTGCTCTTCGCCCATCTGCAGGACCCCCCGCCCGACCTCACCGAGCTGCGGCCGGACATCCCGGCCGCGGCGGCGCGCGCGGTCAACCGGGCCCTGGAGAAGGAGCCCGAGGAGCGCCCGGCGAGCGCCTCCGCGTACGTGCAGCTCATCGCGCGGGCCGCCGGCTCCTAACCGGACGGGCGCGCACTTCGCGCGGCTTTCGCAACACCTTCCGCGGCGTTCCGGCGGGGGTGTGCGCGTTTGACGGAGATTATTTAGGTCAATCTCGACCACCCCTCACGCCGCTCCGTCAGGCGTGACGAAACACGCGCGCTTCGTGCACCAGGGCGCACGCGATTGAGGACGACGGCCCGGGCTCCGAGCGCCACCTACCCTCTCCCCGTCGGTGCGCTGGCCGCGCCCTGTCGCGGGCGCTACGAGCGCGAGAACGGACGGTGGTGCGCCGAACCGAGGTCGTCGAGCACGCCGGTGAGGATCGCCTCGGCGCGCTCGGCGTCGAGCGAGGTGGGCCCGGGCTCAGGCTCGGCCTCGGCGGCGACGGGCGCGGCGGCGACGGGCGCGGGCGCGGGCGCGGGTTCCACCGCGACAGGCTCCGCCTCGGGCGCGGGGGCAAGCTGCTGGGGCTCGGGCTCGGGCTCCGCCGCGACCGGCTCCGCGCCGGGCTCGACCGCCTCAGGCTCCGCGCCGGGCGCCATCGCCCCTGGCTCCACGTCCACCACCGACTCCACTTTGCGCCGGCGCCCGAACAGGCGGGCGAAGAAGCCCACCTTCGGTGCCTCCGCCTCGGGCTCCGACACCGGCTCCGGAGCGTCGGGCTCGGGCGCCGCCTCGGCGACAGGCTCCGGGGCGTCGGGCTCGGGGCCGGTCTCGGCGACCGGCTCCGCAGCGTCGGGCTCGGGCGCCGCCTCGGCGACAGGCTCCGCAGCGTCGGGCTCGGGCTCGGCCTTCGCCGCTTCCGCAGCCCGAGCGGGCGGCTCGGGCTCGGACTCGGGTTCGGGCGCGACGGGCTCCGGCATGGTCTCCGCCGCCAGCTTCGCCGTGAGCGTCACCTTCGTGCCCCACCCCGACGGCTCCAGCGCCACCGTGCCGCATGCGCGGTCGCCCTCCCAGGCGACGGTGGTCTCGGGGTCAAGGCGGGTGATGCGGATCTCTCCGAACTCGCCCAGGTGGCGGGCGAGGGCTTCGACGTCCGAGACTTCGGCCCACAGCTCGGGCGGGCTCTTGACGAGGGTCCTCTGCGCGCGTGGCTCTTGCATCGGGTCCCTCTTTCGCCACCCGCGCGGCGCAACCCTCCCGGCGCGAGCGCGGTTACGTCACCTGCAATCCGCCGCCCGCGTCCTCCTGAAGGAGGATCGTTCATCGTTCATCCGGACTATTGACTCTGTGATGTAGGACCGCCTAGGGTCATCGACTTGGGCGCTCACCCCGAAGGTCGCGGGTGAGCGAGAACAGCGGCAAAACCACATAGTTCCGACCAAGGGGGGCTCCCTTGTCACATCGCATCAAGGCGGCAATAGCCGCCGGAGTTGCCGTGCTCGCAGTGGCACCCGCGGGCGCGAGCGCGGCGACCAAGATCGTCCTGCATGGGCACCCCGCCCACCAAGGACGGCAAGGCCTTCCGGAAAGCTCCTCGTCGACGTCAACGACTTCTTCCCGACACGGGACGACGATCCACGTCGGCGACAAGGTCCAGTTCACGCCGATCGGCTTCCACAACGCCGACCTGCCCAAGAAGGGCGGCGCGGCGGCTCCGCTGCTCGCTTCCCACGGGCCAGCCCGTCACGGGTCTCAATGACGCCGCCGGCAACCCGTTCTGGTTCAACGGCGCCGTGCCGCAGGTCAGCTTCAACCCGGTGCTCGGCAAGAGCAACCTCGGCAAGACGCTGAGCTACAGCGGCTCCAAGGGCATCAACTCCGGGCTGCCGCCGGAGAACGCAAGCCGAAGCCGATGACGGTCAAGTTCACGAAGACGGGCACCTTCGCGTTCTACTGCGACATCCATCCGGGCATGAAGGGCATCGGTCAGGGTGCTCGCCAAGAGCAAGAGGATCCCGTCGGCCAAGGCGGACGCCAAGACGCTGAAGACACCAAGTCGCGCGTGCACCTGGCGATCGCCAAGACCCTGCCCAAGGCCAAGCCGGCCGCGGGCACGTCGACGTCGGCAAGGCGGGCAAGTTCGGCGTCGAGTACTTCGGCATGCTCCCGGCCACCCAGACGGTGCCGGTCGGCACGACGCTGAAGTTCCAGATGACCGCGGGCACCCGCGAGGTGCACACCGCGACGTTCGGCCCGGGCGACCCGGAGAAGGAGCCGAACTCCTACATCGGCCAGCTCGCGGCGGCGTTCCAGACCCCCGGTGCCTCGCGGCGACGCGGTCTACCCGAGCGACCCGCCGCCGGCCGGTCCGGCCGCCCTGACCCCGACGCTGCACGGCAACGGGTTCTGGAACAGCGGGGCGATGGACCTCGCCAACGCGACACCGCTGCCGCCGTCCAACGTGGTGACGTTCGCGGCAACAGGCACGTACAACTTCTACTGCCTGGTGCACCCGTTCATGCACGGGACGGTCGTCGTCCAGTGAGACGCGCGGCCACGATCGTGGCCCTGTTGGCTGTGACGGGGGCGGCGACTTCGGTCGCCGCCCCCGCTGCGTCAGCGGCGACCCGCGAGTTCTGGGTGGCCGCCGTGCCCGCACCCACGTGGAACATGTCGCCCAACGAGCGCGACGCCATCCACGGCATGCCACTCAGCCCATCGCAGACCGTGTTCCCGACGGTCGTCTACCGCCGCTTCACCCCGCGCTGGGGCCACCCGGTGCGCAACGTCGCCGCGGGCACGAGCAACCAGGACCTCATCCCGGGGCCGCTGCTGCGCGCGCGCGCCGGCGACCGGCTGCTCGTCCACTTCAAGAACATGGACACGCTCTACAAGCGCCCGCATTCCATGCACTTCCACGGCGTGCACTACCGGCCGAGCTCCGACGGCGCCTTCGTGCCGGGCTTCTCGGGCCGCGACGGCGACGTCAAGCCGGGGCAGACCTGGACCTACAAGCTCACCGCCGGGCACGACTCGGTCGGCGTGTGGCCCTACCACGACCACTCGCCCTCGATGGAGGACTCGATCGCCGGCGGGATGTACGGGATGCTCTCGATCCTCGGCCAGCACGAGCAGCGCCCCGATCGCGAGTTCGAGGTCGTGTTCGCCCCGATGGGCGATCTGCAGACCATCGACGGGCGCGCCTTCGTCGGCAACACGCCGGTCTTCACCTCGATCGTCGGCCAGACGATCCAGTGGGACGTCATGGCCATGGGCTCCGAGCATCACACCTTCCATGTCCACGGCCACCGCTGGCTCTCGCCCTTCGGCACCGACGTGGACACGCAGACCGTCGGCCCCGCCGAGACCTTCCGCATCCGCTGGAAGGAGGAGGACCCCGGGACATGGCTGTATCACTGCCACGTCGAGTCTCACATGATGGCCGGGATGATCGGCATCTACCAGGTCAAGCGCTCATGAGACGGCTCGCGCTCGGGCTCGGCGCGACGCTGGCGGCCCTGGCCGGCGCGGCGGCTTCCACGGCACAGGAGGCGCACACGCACGGCGGCGCGGCCGACCAGGCCGCCGCGACCGTCCCGATCCTGTTCGGCGCCTTCGGCACGCCCCGCGTCGATGTGCTCGTCGGCGACACCGTGCGCTGGATGAACACCAGCATCCGCGTCCACACGGTCACGGCGGCCGACGGCACGTGGGGGTCCGCGCGGCTCCCCGGCGACGACATGTTCACCCATCGCTTCGACGCGGTCGGCGCGGCGGCGTACTACTGCACGCTGCACCCGTTCATGCGCGGCGAGGTGGACGTCCACAACGTGCTGCTCGCGGTGCCGGCCGAACCCGGTGCGCCCGGGCGCTCCTACGTGCTGCACGGGCGCTCGTCGGCGCCGTCGGGGACCGACGTGGGCATCGAGGCCGACAGCGGCGCGGGCTTCCAGCCGGCCGGCCATGCCACCGTGGACGCCGACGGGACCTTCACCACGCAGATCGAGCCCACGACGAGCGCCTCCTACCGCGCGGTGGTGGGCGACGAGGCCAGCCCGGCCGTCCAGCTGCTCGTGCTCGACCGCAAGGTCGCCGCCACCGCGGGGGGCAAGGGCCACGGCGTCACCGTCCGCGCGCACGTCGCCCCGGCCTCGAAGGGGGCGCCCGTCGTCCTGCAGCTGCGCCTGCCCCAGCACTTCGGCTGGTGGCCGGTGGCCCGCGCCAAGCTCAACGGCGACTCGGTGGCGCGCTTCTCCCTGCGCCTGGCGCACCGCTACCCCGCGCGCGTCGTCCTGACCCTGCGCGACGGCGCCACGGCGCTGGCCGTCAGCCGGACGCTGCACGTCGGGCCGCGCTGACCGACGGCCGACCGGCAGAATGTGCACATTGCGCCGATCTGCCCCAGGGAGGAGACATGACGGACCCTGACGCGCCCATCCGCACGACGCATGTCGGCAGCCTCGTCCGCCCCGCCGAGCTGGTGGCGTACCTGCGCAAGATCGACGCCGGCGAGGACTACGACGAGCAGGCCTACCAGGAGTGCCTGGCGCGGTCGGTCCGTGACGTCGTCCAGGCGCAGCGCGACGCCGGCATCGACATCGTCAGTGACGGCGAGTTCGGCAAGTCGGCCTGGAACTACTACGTCTATAAGCGCCTCGGCGGCATCGAGCTGCGCCCGAGCCCGCCGGGCGACGCGAACTTCGCCAGCGTCAACGACGCGCCCACCGACTGGGCGCGCTTCCCCGAGTTCTACGCCGACTACTTCGCGCACGAGCAGGAATACGAGGGCCCGGGCGGGGACTGGGCCTGCGTCGCGCCCGTGACCTACACCGGCGGCGAGGTCATCGCGCGCGACATCGCCAACCTCAAGGCGGCCATGGACGCCGCCGGGGCGCAGGAGGGCTTCCTGCCCGTCGTCGCGCCCGCCTCGTGCTTCCCGAACCTCATCGACGAGCACTACGGATCCGAGGAGGCCGCGCTGCTCGGCATCGCCGAGGCCCTGGCCGAGGAGTACCGCGCGATCGTCGAGGCGGGCCTCTACCTCCAGGTCGACGACGCCTACATCCCGTTCATGTACGACGTCCTCGTGCCCCCCGGCACGATGGACGACTACCGGGCGTGGGCCCAACCGCGCATCGCCGCGCTCAACCACGCGCTCGAGGGGATTCCACAGGACAAGGTCCGCTACCACGTCTGCTGGGGCAGCTGGAACGGGCCGCACACCAACGACATCGCGCTGCGCGACGTCCTGGAGCTCATGTTCCAGGTCAACGCCGGGACCTACCTCTACGAGCACGCCAACCCGCGCCACGAGCACGAGTGGCGCGTCTGGGAGGACGTCGACCTGCCGGCCGGGAAGACGCTCGCCCCGGGCGTCATCAGCCACGCGACGAACGTCGTCGAGCACCCCGAGCTCGTGGCCGAGCGCCTCGAGCGCACCGCGCGGCTGGTCGGCGCCGGGCACGTCGTGGCCAGCACGGACTGCGGCTTCGCCCAGGGCCCGTACATCCAGCGCGTGCACGAGACGATCCAGTGGGCGAAGCTCCGCTCCCTCGCGGAGGGGGCCGAGCTCGCGTCGAGCGCGCTCACCGCCGCGCGTTAGACGGCTGATTCATTCACGCCGGGCACGCGGTCATCATCCACCGGTGCCCGAGGCGTTGGCTCTCGTCCTCGCCGTGCTTGTCCTGGCGGGCACGCTGGCCGCCGCCGTCGTGCACTCGCGCTGGCCGGTGGAGGCGCTCGCTGCCGCGGGCGGCGCCGCGCTGCTCGTCGCCCTTGGGACGCTGAGCGTCTCCGACGCGCGCCACGCCCTCGGCGACCTCGGCCCCACGGTCGGCTTCCTCGCCGCGCTGCTCGTGCTCGCCGAGGGCTGCCGACGCGAAGGGCTCTTCGAGGCGATGGGCGGGCTGATGGCCGCGGGCGCCCGCGGCAGCCCCCGGCGCCTGCTGGGCCTGGTCTTCGCCGTGGCGGCGACGGTCACGGCCGTGCTGAGCCTCGACGCCACTGTCGTGCTGCTGACGCCGATCGTCTTCGCCACCGCGACACGACTGCGCACGAGCCCGCGCCCGCATGTCTACGCGTGCTCGCACCTGGCCAACTCGGCGTCGCTGCTGCTGCCGGTGTCGAACCTCACCAACCTGCTCGCCTTCCACGCCAGCGGGCTGTCGTTCATGCGCTTCGCCGGGCTGATGGCGCTGCCGACGGCCGCCGCCGTCGCCGTCGAGTGGGTGGTGCTGACGCGCTTCTTCGCGGTCGACCTGCACCGCCCGCGGCGTCCCCGGGCCGGCGAGGAGGGGCGTTCGCCGCTTCCGCGCTTCGCGGTCACCGTCGTGGCCCTCACGCTCGCGGGCTTCGGCCTGAGCTCGGTGCTCGGCATCGCGCCGGTGTGGGTGGCGGTCGCGGGCGCGGCGGCCATCACCGCGCCGGCGCTCGTAGGCGGCGCAACCACGGCGCGAACGCTCGTCCTGGCGGCCGAGCCGTCGTTCCTGGTCTTCGTCCTGGGCCTGGGCGTCATCGTGCGCGCGGCCAGCGACCACGGGCTCGCCGACGCCGCCCGCGCCCTGCTGCCCTCGGGCGTCGCGCTCCCCGAGCTGCTGGCCGTCGCGGCGGTGAGCGCCGTCCTCGCCAACCTCGTCAACAACCTGCCGGCGACGCTGATCCTCGTGCCGGTGGCGGCGCCGTCGGGCGCCGCGGCCGTCCTGGCGGTGCTCATCGGCGTCAACGTGGGCCCGAACCTGACCTACGTCGGCTCGCTCGCCACGCTGCTGTGGCGACGGGTCCTGCACGTCGAGGACCACGAGATCGAGCTCGGCGAGTTCGCCCGCCTCGGCGCGCTCACCGTCCCGGCGGGCCTCCTCCTCGCGACCGTGCTCTTATGGTTCAGCGCGCAGGGCCTGAGCTGAGATGCGCGCGCTCGTCTGGATCGTGGAGGACACCTGGGAGGCGACGGTCGCCGAGGCCGCCGCGTTCCTGCCCGCCGACGCCGAGGTCACCCTGCTGCACGTCGCGCCCGGCGACGTCGAGACGCTGGCCGAGGGCTCGCGCCACGGGCTCCTCGGACGCCGCCGCCCGCCGCCGCCCGGCCCGGAGGCGCCGCTGCGCGCCATCTCCGACGAAGCCGCGCAGGCGCTGCTGGCCGAGGCGCGCGAGCGCTTCGGGCGCGAGGCCGCCACCGAGGGCCGCCGCGGGCGCGTCGAGCGCGAGGTGGTGGCCGCCGCCGAGGGGATGGACATCCTCGTGCTCGCGCGCGACGGCGACCACTCGCGGCTGGCACCGCGCAGCCTGGGCCCGCCCGCGCGCTTCGTGGTCGACCACGCGCCGTGCCGCGTGCTGCTCGTGTGGGCCGACGCGCCGCCGGACGTCGACACGATCCCGGCCCCGCCCAAGCACCCGCCGCCCCACCACCGGCGCGGCTAACGCAACCCAACATCCGCGGGGGTTGAGATTTCGCGCCAGCTGCCGATGCAGAGGGTGAGACATCACCATGCGCACCCGAACCGACACCATCGTCTTTCGCCTCGGCTTCACGCTCGCCGTGTTCGTGCTGGGCGCCTTCGTGGCCCTCATCGGCGCGATCGTCCTGGCCGGCGGCGTCGTCGTGGGCGGCCCGGCAGGCTGGGCCGCCGGCGCCGTACTCGGCCTCGTCGTGGCCCAGGCGCTGCGCCGCCCGTGCGGCGCGCTCATCGGCCGCCTGGTCGCCTCGGTCTAGCTTCAGCTGCGCCCGGCCGCCAGCTCCTGCTGGTACTTCTCGGTCATGTGCGCGACGGCCTGGTTCTGCTCCTCGGCCATGCCCGGGCGCGTCTCCGTCGCGCGCGCCTTGGCGTCGAGGGTGGACTGGGCCTGGCCCTGGAAGAGCGGCATCACGTGCTGGGCGATGAGCTCGTAGGAGCGGTGCGTCGCGACGGGGTTGGCCCACTCGTGGGCCAGCAGGAGCATCGCCCCAAAGCCCTTGGACTGGTCGACCAGCTTCTGCACCTGCGCCGCCGCGTCCTCGACCGTGCCGACGGCGCCGATGCCCGAGGTGTTGACGAAGTCGATCATCTCGCGCACGTCGCCGCCCTCGACCGCCATCTGCGGGAAGGCGGCCACCTTCTGGAAGTAGCGAAACCACTGCTCGATGCCGTACTCGACGTCGCGGTAGGCCTGCTCGCGCGTCTCGGCGATGTGCATGAGCCCGACGAGGCGCCACTTCGCACGGTCAACCGTGGTGCCGAAGGTCTCCGCGCGCTCCTCCATCACGTTCCAGTGGTGGGCCAGCGCGTCGAAGCCCGCCTCGGTCAGCGTGGCGCCGACCGACAGAAGGCCCACCCCGTAGCGCCCGGCCAGCCGCGGCCCGGTGGGCGAGGCGACGGCGGCGACCGCGACGTCCATGTGCGGCTCGGAGTACGGGCGCAGGTGCAGCCGCGCGTCGACGAGCTTGTGGGTCGGCGTCTCGACCGACACCGGCTCGTCGCTGGTCAGCAGCCGCATGACGACGTCGAAGTTGACGTCCATCAGCTCGCGCGTGTCGGTTGGGCTGAGGCCGAGCATGGCCGAGTCGGTGGGCAGCGACCCGGGCCCCACGCCCAGCATCGCGCGCCCGCGCGTGAGGTGATCGAGCATGACCATGCGCTCCGTCACCCACAGCGGGTTGTGATAGGCCAGCGAGGTCACGCCGGTGCCGAGCTTGATGTGGCGGGTGCGCTCCGCGGCGGCGGCGATGAAGATCTCCGGCGAGGCGATGATCTCGCTGCCGGCGGAGTGGTGCTCGCCGATCCACGCCTCGTCGTAGCCCAGGCGATCGAGGTGCTCGACGAGCGCGAGGTCGCGCTGCAGGGCCAGCGTGGGGTTCTCTCCCGCCGGGTGAAACGGCGCCATGAAGATGCCAAAACGCAGCCTGCTCATCAGACCCTCCTGCTCGCTCATGGACCCGGCCACTCAGCCTATGGCGCGGGAGAGCCGTTGTGGGGAACTTGGCACCGTCAGCGCGGCGGCAGGCGCTCGGGGAAGCGCGGCAGCCCGTCGTCGGGGATCGGCTCCCACGGCGCCGCGTAGGCCACGAACTGGCGCGCGCTCGGCCGGACGCCCGGGTCGCCGTCGAAGGCGCCGAGGCGCACGGCGATCACCTCGCCGCTCTCGGGATGCGAGGCGAAGACGGCCGAGCCGCATTCGCCGCAGAAGTCCTTCGCCAGGCCGCGCTCGGGCAGCCAGCGTCGCATGTGCTCCTGGCCGCTGACCACCCGCACCGAGCCCGGCGCCGCGCGGGCCGAGGCGGCCGCTGCCGTGCCGGAGCGGTGCTGGCAGCGCGTGCAGTGGCAGTAGAGCGCGCCCTGCAGCGGCGCGTCGATCGCGAAGCGCACGGCGCCGCAGCCGCACCCGCCGGTGATGGGGAGGTCGACGTCCGAGGCCACGCCCTGGACGCTACCGGCTACGGCCCGGTGTATCACGAAGTCGCGCAGGCGCCTCCTACGGCGCATGACCATCACGCCCGGCCGTCTCGTGGCCTTCCTCACCCCGGTGCTCTTCGCGCCTCTCGCGGGCAGCATCTCCGTCCTCGCCGCCCGCTACCTGCCGGGCGTCGACATCGACCAGGGCTCGCTGCAGGCCATCTTCATCGCCGGGGCGACGATCGCCTTCGGCAAGGCCGCCCTGTGGCTCAAGGGCTGGCAGGACTGGGAGAAGCGCGAGGCCGACGCGCACGGCGACGTCGTCGACCTCCCCGACGACCACGCCGGCTCCGGCTTCGATGAGGAGCCGGCCCCCGCTCAGGACGCCGCGGCCGAAGAGGACCCCGTCGAGGAGGAGGGCCCCGTCGACGGCGAGGGACTCGACTTCGACGACAGCGATCTCGACGACCTGCTCGGCGCCCCCGTCGCGTCCGGCAACGAGGACTGAGCGCCATGACCGCCAAGATGGGCACCGACCAGCTCCTGGCCGCGCTCGACGAGCTCGACGTCCGCGAGGGCGACGTCGTCGCCGCCCTGCTGGCGCGCGCCGCGGAGCTTCGCCGCCACCGCGCGCTGACGGCCGCAGACCTGGCCGGCCTGGGGCAGAGCCTGACTGGCCTCGTGGCCGTCGTCGGCGGCGTCCAGGAGGCGATCGCGCTCGCGGGAAGCGCGGCGCCGCCGGCGCTCGACGCGCTCCAGGCGCAGCTGGCCGCCAACGGCGCGGAGTTCGACCGGCTGCGGGCCGAGCTGCGCGCGGGCATCGTCGCGCTGGAGGCCGAGACGGGCGGGGGGTCGCACGCGTCGCCCGTCCAGCAGGGGCGCACCTTTCGCCTCGTCAAGGACCACATGAAGGGCACTGACGTCGCCCACTTCCAGCGCGCGCTCAACGTCCGCCTGGCGCGCTGGGGCGTCCACAAGCGAATCGCCGAGAGCGGCGAGTACGACGCCCAGACGCGGCTGGCCGCTCACCAAGTGGCCTACGGCCTGGGGATCGAGACCGCCGCCTTCAAGCGCGGGATCACGCCCGCGGTTCGTGCGCTCATCCACGCCCCGAGCCAGCGGACGCCCGACCAGATCACCCGCGCGCACATGCGCCGCGAGTGGCTCGTCGCGCTGCGCAAGCGCCTCGCCCACGCCACGCCCAAGGCCAAGGCGGGCTCGTCGCACCACGCCGCGTCGCACCACGGCGCGTCGCACCACGGCGCGTTGCACAACGGCGCGTCGTCGCACCACGGCGCGTCGCACAAGGCCGTGGCGCACACGGACGCCGGCCTGGCCGCGGCCATCCGCGCGCACGGCGGCCGCTACGAGGACATCATCATCGCCGAGGCGCGTCGCTCCAAGGTGCCGGTCTCGCTGGTCTGCGCCGTGATCGACGCCGAGTCGTCGTTCACCAACGTGTTCGGGCATGACCCGGTCCGCAACCCGATCAAGAGCATCCACGGACAGCCCAACCTCGTGGTCACCGAGGCGCTCTACAAGGCCTACGTCCACCACCGCGACAATGGCGAGGATTGCCAGGGCGTGGGGCCGATGCAGCTCACGTCGAAGTTCCTCCAGGATCGCGCCGACGCCCTCGGCGGCTGCTTCAAGCCGGGGCCTAACATCCGCACCGGGGTCGAGCGCCTGGGAGCGCTCATCAAGGAGCGCGGCAGCATGCACGGCGCTCTGGTGGGCTACAACGGCTCGACCGCCTACGCGGACGCCGTCATCAAGCTCCAGAGGGTCTGGCACACGCGCCTGGAGGGGCACGCCTCCGGGCCGGCCGCCGGCGGCCACGCCAGCAACGGCAGCCACGCGGCCAAGGGCGGCCACCGGCACGCCGCCGGCCAGCCGCGGACGCTGCGCATGACCGAGCCCGAGCTCATGTCGGGCAGCGACGTCAAGGCCTTCCAGCACCTGCTCAACCACCGCTTCGCTGCCTGGGGGATCGGCGAGCGCGTCGCCGAGGACGGCGTCTACGGCATCGAGACCCGGCACGCCGCCCACCAGGTCGCCCTCGGCCTGGGCCTCGCGCCCGCCGAGTACGCGAAGGGCATGACGCCGGCCGTGCGCGAGCTGATGCGCGCGCCGAGCCGGCGCACGGCCGAGCAGCTCAAGCGCGCCGCGTCACGCCGCGCCTGGGTCGCGAAGCTGCGCAAGAGCACGAGGGGCGCGAAGGGCGCGAAGGGCGTGAAGGGCGTCAAGATCGCCTCGGGCCGCTACCCGCTGGCCGTGCGCGGCACCTTCCTCGGAGGCCCGGGCGTGGGCACGCACAGCTTCACCGCGCCGCCCAACAACTGGCAGTCCGACAACGCCGTCGACCTCGGGGTGCCCATCGGCACCGCCATGATCGCCGTCGACAGCGGCCGCGTCGTCAAGGTCAGCCCGCACGCGCAGGACGGCAGCCGCTTCGCCGGCGACGCGATCACCATCGTCGGCGACGGCGGCAACTCGTTCTTCTACAAGCACGGCGTGTCGAGCGTGAGGGTCGGCGAGCGGGTGCACAAGGGCCAGAAGATCGGCACCTCCGGGAGCGCGAGCGGCTCGTCCCACCTGCACTTCGGGGTCAAGCACGGCAACCCGCTCGACCTCATCGGCCAGCACAGCTGATGGCGGCCGCGCCTC
>CAWIEX010000017.1:0-4435 GCA_963835295.1 uncultured Actinomycetes bacterium | reverse complement strand
CGAGGCGCCCAATCCGGCCGCCAACTACCCGCCGCTCTACTACGCCTACGAGGCGGTCGTCTATCGCCTGTCGCCGTCGCGCAGCTACCTCGGACGCATGTTCGTGATGCGCCTGGCGACCACCGCGCTCTTCGTCGTCACGGTGTGGCTGACGTGGCTTATCGCCGCCGAGCTGCTGGCGGCCACGTGGGCTCGCTTCCTGGCAACGGCCTTCGTCGCCCTGCAGCCCAAGCTCGGCTTCGGGGCGGGGATCATCAATCCGGACATGATGCTCGTGCTGGCCTCCACGGGCGCGCTCCTCATGGGCCTGCGGCTCGTGCGCGCGGGCCCGGCGTGGCGGCCGGTCCTCGGCCTAGCCGCGTTCGCCGGCGCCGGGGTCCTCGTCCACCCCCGCGGGCTCTTCCTCCCGCCCTTCGCGGTCGTGGCCCTCGCCGTCGCGCTCCTTCGCCAGTGGCCCGGACGGCGGCGGGCGGCGGGCCTGGCGGCCGCGGTGCTCGGCGTGACCATCGCCTGCCTGGTGATCGCCACCGCGTGGACGAGCTCGCGCGGCGCGGCCCTAGCCAGCAACCCCGTGGGGGGCTTCTCGCCCAAGCAGTTCGCGTCCTACCTGTGGCAGTTCTACCTGCCCAAGCTCAGCTTCATGACGCCGAAGGTCGGGCCGGCCACCTACGGCTACCGGCAGGTCTACATCGACACCTACTTCAGCTCGTTCGGGTCGCTGACGGTCAACTACCGCCGCGAGGTGCTCGACCTCCTCCAGGTCGGCGCCGGGCTCGGGCTCCTCGCGCTGTGGACGACCGTCGTCGCGCGCTTCCGGACCGTGCTGGCGCGCTGGCCCGAGGTCGTCGTGAGCGTGACCTTCTTCGCCGGGCTCATGGCCCTCCTGCACGTCGTCAGCTACCTGAACCTGCGCGCGAGCACGGATCCGGTGCTCAACGGCCGCTACCTGCTGCCGGCGTGCGCCCTGTACGGAACGGCCATCGCCTGGGTGGTCTCGTCGCTGCCGCGGCGGGCGGGCATCGTGGTCGGCGGCGCTCTGCTAGGCGTCGCGCTGCTCCTGGCCATCGGCGGCATCGGGCTGAGCCTGGACCGGTTCTATGCGTAGCCGCAGCTGGATCCTGGCCGTCGCGTCGGTGCTCGTCGTGTTCGCCCTCGGCGCCCTCGTGCGCTACGTGCCGCACCTGACCCAGGACCACCCGGTGTCGGTCAGCTCGCCGTCGCCCGAGGGCCTGGTCTCCGTCCAGGAGGTCAAGGTCCGCCCAGGCCAGCGCGCGTGCATCGCCCCCGTGCCGCTCGAACCGGCTATCAGGCAGGTCCGGATGGTGCTTCACGCCTTGGGCACCGACGCGTCAACGCTGCGATTCGAGCTGCGCGGGCCGGGCTATCGCGGAACCGGGCGTTTCGCCGGCTACCCGCCGGGCGCGCGGGTGCCCGTGGCCGCGGACGTCACGCCGTCGCCACCGAAGGCGGTCGACGGGACACTGTGCGTGCGCAACAAGGGCCGGCGCAGCGTCGGCCTGGTCGGGACCGACGAGGGCTTCTCGGCCTCGCTGCCCGGCACGGTGGTCGACGGCAAGTCGGCCGGCCCGATCGACCCCGCGCTCGCCTTCCTGGACGGGCCGCCGCGCTCGTTGCTGAGCCAGGCCGGCACGGTCCTCGGCCGCGCCTCGGACTTCACCGGCGGGGTCGTGCCGCTGTGGCTGCTGTGGCCGCTGACCGTGCTGCTCGTCCTCGCCGTCCCGGTCGCGGTGGCCCTCGGCTTCGCATCCACCGTGCGACGCGACTCGGCATGATGCAGGCGATGAGCCGTCTGAACACCTACCTCGATCGCGGCCGGCGCGCAGTGGTCGACTCCCGGGCGATGCTGCGCGATTACCGCACGCGCAACCCGCAGGTGACGGCACCGCCGGTTGCGCACGACGGGGCCGATCGGCTGTTCGTGCCGGGCCGCCACGAGCGCGCGGCGGAGGTCTACGCGGGTCCGTTGCGCGCCCATCCGCACCTGACCGATCGGGAGTCGCGCCTCAACGAGCTCGTCGAGTACTTCGGCTTCGACATCGCCCAGAAGGCGCCCTACTGCACGCCGTGGTTCTACTGGGACGACCCCCGCCGGCCGCGCTACGTCCAGGAGCAGCTCGGGCTGGACCCGATGACCTTCGGGATCATGCACATGTACACGCTGTTCAACCGGCTCGACCCCGACCGCCACGACATGTACTACCTCTACGACGGGCTGATCGAGCAGCTCGAGCGCCTCGGCGGCGCGGGCGAGGTCGCGGTCATGGACTTCGGGTCGGGCATGGGCCAGACCGGTCTGAGCTTCGCCGTGGCCGACTACGACACCGTGTTCGTCGACGTGGTGGAGCAGTACCTGGACTACGTCCGCTTCCTGGCGCGCATCCGTGACGTGGAGCCGACCTTCGTGCAGTCGCCAGGCGAGCAGGACTTCTACGACACCGAGGCCGACGACGACCGCCGCTACGGGCTGATCGTCGAGTGGTCGACCTTCGAGCACGTTCGCGACGCGATCGGGGCGCTCTCGCGCGTGCTCGGCGGCCTCGTCCCCGGTGGCATGTTCGTGACCACGACGTTCTGCAAGGACTGGACGCCAGAGGAGATCGAGCACTACCGTCGCGACTCCTTCGAGGAGGAGATCGCCGAGCAGTATCTGTCGGGCGAGGCGGACGCGTGGCTGCGCGAGCGCTTCGACGTGCTCACGCCGCGCAACACGATCGCCAAGGTCCTGGTCAAGAAGGGCTAGGGCGTGGCCGACGCCGCAGGCCCGCCCGCCGCAGGCCCCGACGCGCCGCAGGTCCCTGCCTGGCGCGTGGCGGCGATGAAGGCGCTGGCCCGCAGCCCGGCGCCGGTCCGTCAGAGCGCGTTTCGCGCACGCCGCGCGCTCGCGCGCACCCTGCGGCGCCGACGCGAGGCGCGCGGCGACTTCTCGCACTCCTATCCGGCCCTGCACGAGATCGACCGGCAACTGGAGGCGCGCCTGACGGGTTCCGGCGGCTTCTTCGTGGAGGCCGGCGGCAACGACGGCTTCACGCAGTCGAACACCTACGCGCTCGAGCGCCGCCACGGCTGGCGCGGCATCCTCGTCGAGCCGGTGCCCGAGCTCGCCCGCGCCTGCGCCCTGGAGCGCCCCGGCGCCCACGTCGTGCGCGCCGCGCTGGTGGCCGACGACACGGCGGGCGCGGAGGTAACGCTGCGCTTCGGCGGCCTCATGACGCTGATCGCCGAGTCGCGCGAGGCCGACGAGGCCTGGGTCGCGGCGGCCCACGCGGTGGGCCAGGAGCAGCCCCCGCACGAGTTCACCGCACCGGCGAGGACGCTCTCCTCGATCCTCGACGAGGCCGGCGCGCCCGAGGTCGACCTGCTCTCGCTCGACATCGAGGGCTATGAGCCTCAGGCCCTGGCCGGCCTCGACCTCGAGCGCCACGCCCCGCGCTACATCCTGGTCGAGATGCGCGACCGCGTCGTCGATCGTGCGCCCATCGAGGCGGTCCTCGCCGAGCGCTACGTCGAGGTCGACGCGCTCTCGCCCTTCGACGTCCTCTACGCCCGCGGCGACGTCGCGCGGACGCTCAGCGCGTGACGTAGTAGGTACTGCTCTTCAGGCCGGCGTTGAGCAGGCCTGTGGCACCCGACGTCTCGACCTCGAGCACGCGCGCGCCGTTGGAGGTGACGAGCGCGACGATGTCGGCCTCGGGGATCGCGCTCATTGCGATCGGCAGCAGATGCAGCCGCCGATAAAGGAAGGCGGCGCGCAGTCCGAGGCGCCGCAGCCCCAGATAGAGGCGCCGGCGCCACTGCAGCCTGAAGATCTTGGGGATGTGGCTCGGCAGCTGGAAGATGGCCAGGCCACCGGGGCGCAGCACGCGGCAGAACTCCGCGACATAGGACTCGATCGCGCCCCGGTCGGGCACGTGCTGGAGGACGATCACCGAGTAGACGAGGTCGAAGCTCGCGTCGTCGAAGATCCGCAGGTCGTCGGCCGGATTGACCACGAAGCTCGCCCCGGGGACGTCGTTGAGCTCGCGCGCCCCGCGCACCATGCCCTCGGAGATGTCGACGCCCACGCACTCCTCGAAGCGCCCGGCCAGCGGGCGGGTCAGGCGCCCCAGCCCGCAGCCGAAGTCGAGCGCGCGCTCGCGGCCCTCTGGGTGGCCGAGCTGCGCGGCGCGGCGCATGACGATGTCGATCTCGACCTCGCCGGTGGCGAAGAACTCGTCGCTGTCCCACGCGCCGTAGCGCAGACCCGAGCGCGTGAGGATTGCCCAGTAGGGGTCGAGCTCGGCGAGCTCGTTCCAGTCCTGTTCTTGCTGGCTGATCTGCATGGGCTCACGACGCGGCCGGCGCACGGGCGCCGGCCCCCTCACACGCTAGCGTTGCCCCGCGATGAAAGCATCGACGTCGTCCGACGACAGGAGGT
>CAWIEX010000016.1:0-8944 GCA_963835295.1 uncultured Actinomycetes bacterium | reverse complement strand
GCCGGGTGGCGTTTCGCTTCCACGGCGACTTCCGCGAGGTCAACGAGCAGTTCCGCCGCCTCGTACTCGCGCGCCACGGAAAGCGCCTCTCCTACCTCCTCGACTACGCGCGCTTCCGCCTGCCCTACCGGCCGCGGACCGAGCTCGCCACGACGCCGACGCCCTACAGCAACCGCGTCTTCGTCACCGCCGACGCCGCTTAGCGCGCCGCGCCGCCACCGCGGCGTCGAGCACCCCCAGCGTGCGCGCCGCCGCCGCCGACCAGCTGTGCTCCGCGGCGCGGCGGCGCCCGGCCTCCCGGCGCTGCTCGAGCGCCTCGCCGCCGGCGAGCGCCGCCCGCAGGGCGCGGGCCGCCGAGTCGGGGTCGTGCGGGTCGAGCCACTCGGCGTCGTCGCCGGCCACCTCACGCAGGACCGGCAGGTCCGAGCAAGCGACGAGGACGCCGCGCGCCATCGCCTCGAGCACGGGCAGGCCGAAGCCCTCGTAGAGCGTCGCGGTGATGAGCACGTCGGCGATGCTGTAGAGCGCCTCGAGCTCGTCGGGTGGCACCGCCCCGAGGATGCGCACGTCGTCGCGCAGCCCGAGGTCCTCCACCAGCCGCGGCAGCTCGCCCGAGTCGGTGCCGAAGCCCGCGAAGGCCAGCAGCGGGCGCTCGGCACGGTCCAGGCGCGCCAGCGCCTTGACCAGCACGCCGAGGTTCTTGTGCGGGCACGTCCGTCGCCACGGAGATCGCGATGCGGCGGGCACCGGCGCCGAGCCGGCTCGCGCACGCGGGCCAGTGCGGTCGGGGAGATCTCGGGCGGCGCGAGGACGCCGTGGGGGATGACCTCGATGCCGTCGCGGTCGAGGCCCAGCTCCTTGACGATGTCCTCGCGCGCGGCGAGCGAGCCCGTGATGACCCGATGCGCGCGCCGCGCGGCGGTCGGGACGGTCGCCTCCGTGCCCCAGCGCAGCGTCGGTGCGACCGTGTCGGGCAGCAGGCGGAAGATGAGGTCGTGCAGCGTCACCACGCGGGCGAACGGCCCGTGCAGGGGCGCGAAGTTCGCGGGCGAGAAGAGCACGTCGACGCCGGCGCGGGCGGCGGCCCGCGGGAGCAGCGCGAGCTCGCCCGCGGCCCAGCGGCGCCGGTCGATGGCCGACGCGCCGCGCAGGACGACCACGTCGTCTGAGAGGTCGCGCCAGAAGCCGTGCCCGATGACGGCCGTCTCGCGATTGACGAAGGCCGTCACCCGCATGTCGGGGCGCTGCTCGCGCATGGCCGCCGTGAGCTCGCGGGCGTAGGTCTCGCGCCCGCCGGACGCGCCGGGCACGAGGAAGAGCAGGTCGAGGCCGAGGTGCACGCGGCTACCCGAGCGCCGCCCGGACGGCGCGCCAGTACAGGCGCTGCAGGGCATCGACCCCCGGCAAGGACGCGGCGCTCTCCAGGTAAGGCGAGTCGAGCGTCGCGGCCAGCGGCGCGGCGAACGCGCTCGGCGTCGATGCGCCGCGTCGCCTGGACGGCGCGGCGGCGGCGCAGCATGGAGGGCAGCCCACGCAGCACCGCGCCTTGCGCGCGCAGCTTGGCCTTCAGCCAGCCCTGGCGCCACGCCGCCAGCAGCAGGGCGACCTCGAAGGCCAGCAGCGCCGGGGCGAGCAGCGCGAGCAGCCGCCCCGGATAGGCGCCCGTCAGCGTCCACCAGCGGTTGCGCTCGAGGTAGAACCACTTGTAGTCGCCCTTGGCGAAGGCGTAGTCGTGGGCCACGCGGGCGGCCGGGGCGATCCCGATCCCCCAGCCTGCCAGGCGCAGGCGCAGCGAGAGGTCGAGGTCCTCGCCGTACATGAAGTAGCGCTCGTCAAAGCCCCCGACGGCGTCCCAGGCCTTGCGGCGGACGACGAGCGCGGCGCCCGATCCGAAGCCCACGTCGTGCGGCTGGGCGTTGGTGGCCGAGACGGGGCGGCCGAGGTCCCCTGCCCATCCGAACCCGAGGTAGTGCACGACGTTGCCGGCGGTGTTCACGCGCTCTCCGTCGGGCATCGTTATCAAAGCCTGCCACGCGCCCCAACCTGGCTCCTGACTCGCGCAGTCGCGCAGCGCGTCGAAGCACCCGGGCGCGGGGACCGCGTCGGGGTTCAGCAGCAGCACGAGCGGGGCCCGCGAGGCCCGCACGCCGCGGTGGCAGCCGCCGGCGAAGCCGAGGTTCGCGCCGGTCTCGATCACGCGCGCGCCCGGCGCTGCGGCGCGCGCCGCGCCCGCGGTGTCGTCCGAGGAGGCGTTGTCGACGACCACGACCTCGTCGTCGGGGCCGAGCTGTGGCCCGAGCGCCTCGAGCGTGGGCCCGATCGCATCAGCGTGATCGTGACAGACCACGACCACGGCGAGGCCGGGCGCGTCGGGCATCTCAGCGACTGACGGTGAGGTCCCGCGTGACGCGCTCGGAGTCGCGCTCGGAGGCGCGGCGCGCACCGGCGACCTCGGCCTCGAGCCCCGCGACGCGCTCCTGGAGCATGCCGAGCTTCTGGGCGAGGACCTTGTTCTGGTCGGCCAGGCGCGAGATCACCAGTGAGAAGTGCAGGAGCAGCGCCAGGACGAAGGCGAAGGCGACGGCGAAGAGCGCGGACGGCGCGTAGTAGATGCCCACCGTGCTGGCCACGCGCTCGAGCAGGCCCCTCCAGACGGCGAGCCCGAGGAGCACGGCGGTCGAGAACAGCCACAACAGCGCGTAGCGCTCCATCAGCCGCCGGCGGCGCACGAGCTCGAAGACGAGGAAGAAGAGGCCACCCGTCACGGCCACGGCCACGATCTGGATGCGCGAGCTGTCCATCAGATCGCGTGCTCCGCCACAACCGGGGCGTCATCGCCGGCGCGGACCTCGGGGCGGGCGCGCAGCAGGCCGACGAGCACCGCCAGCAGCACCTTGATCATGTAGTAGGCCGACTGCGTGGAGCCGATCGACGAGCGGCCCGAGCGGCGCTCGCGCATGCTCACCGGCAGCTCGCAGCTGGCGAGGCGGTGTGCGTGGACCATGAGCACGGCCTCGACCTCGGGGTAGTCGTGCGGATAGTCGCGGGCGAAGAGCTCGATCCCCCGGCGGTCGGTCATGCGAAAGCCGGAGGTCGGATCGGTGACCTTGCGGCGCGTGACGAGCGACAGGACCCCGGAGAAGATGCGGATCCCCAGCCGCCGGGAGATCGACGAGCGGTAGCCCTCGCCGGTGCGCGACAAGAAGCGCGAGCCGGTGACCATGTTGATGTCGGGGTTCTCGCGCAGGTGCGACAGCAGTACCGGGATGTGGCGCGGATCATGCTGCCCGTCGCCGTCGACCTGGACGGCGACGTCGTAGCCGTTCTGCAGGGCGAACTGGTAGCCCGACTGGACCGCGCCGCCGATCCCGAGGTTGAACGGATGGCTGACCACGCGGGCGCCGGCGGCCGCCGCGAGGCGGCTGGTCTCATCGGTCGATCCGTCGTCCACGACGATCACGTCGAACCCCGGCGCGTGCCGGCGGATCTCGTTCACCGTGCCGGCGATGGCGCCAGCTTCGTTATAGGCGGGGACGATGGCGAGGAGCTTGGTCATGCGTCAGGGCGTCTGGCGGGGGCGAGAGCCGGGGCTCATCCATCCGCAAGAACGCTGGAAGCGGCTGGAGGTTTCGCCAACCGCATCGCGCACAGGCTAGCCCATGCCTGCCCCGAAACGAGGCGCAGCACGCGCGCGTGCAGCGGGCGCCTACACTCCCGGACTCGTGTCAGCCGTCGCAGGCCACTCGCCTCGGGGGGCGCGGAATCGTGGCGAGGCTCGGTGGCGATGGGTCGCTCGCCTGCGCAGCGCCCCGCGAGCGCTCGTCGTCCTCCTCGTCCTCGCTGCCGCCCACGGAGTCGCGTGGGCGGTGGTCACGGCACCCCTGAACGGGCCCGACGAGGTCGCGCACTTCTCCTACGCCGAGTACCTCGCCGAGACCGGCCACGCGCCGAACGGGGCGGGCGGCAACGGCACCACGTCGACGAGCGCGGCCACCGCCCTGGTGGGCCTCGGCCTGCAGCCGATCCTGCATCCACCCCGAGGCCAAGCCGGTGTTCAGCGCGGTCGACCGCGTCGAGGCACAGCTCGCCAAGCAGCCGGCCGCCGACCGCAAGAACGGCGAGGGGCCTAATCCGGCCGCCAACTACCCGCCGCTCTACTACGCCTACGAGGCGGTCGTCTATCGCCTGTCGCCGTCGCGCAGCTACCTCGGACGCATGTTCGTGATGCGCCTGGCGACCACCGCGCTCTTCGTCGTCACGGTGTGGCTGACGTGGCTTATCGCCGCCGAGCTGCTGGCGGCCACGTGGGCTCGCTTCCTGGCAACGGCCTTCGTCGCCCTGCAGCCCAAGCTCGGCTTCGGGGCGGGGATCATCAATCCGGACATGATGCTCGTGCTGGCCTCCACGGGCGCGCTCCTCATGGGCCTGCGGCTCGTGCGCGCGGGCCCGGCGCTGGCGGCCGGTCCTCGGCCTAGCCGCGTTCGCCGGCGCCGGGGTCCTCGTCCACCCCCGCGGGCTCTTCCTCCCGCCCTTCGCGGTCGTGGCCCTCGCCGTCGCGCTCCTTCGCCAGTGGCCCGGACGGCGGCGGGCGGCGGGCCTGGCGGCCGCGGTGCTCGGCGTGACCATCGCCTGCCTGGTGATCGCCACCGCGTGGACGAGCTCGCGCGGCGCGGCCCTAGCCGAGCAACCCCGTGGGGGGCTTCTCGCCCAAGCAGTTCGCGTCCTACCTGTGGCAGTTCTACCTGCCCAAGCTCAGCTTCATGACGCCGAAGGTCGGGCCGGCCACCTACGGCTACCGGCAGGTCTACATCGACACCTACTTCAGCTCGTTCGGGTCGCTGACGGTCAACTACCGCCGCGAGGTGCTCGACCTCCTCCAGGTCGGCGCCGGGCTCGGGCTCCTCGCGCTGTGGACGACCGTCGTCGCGCGCTTCCGGACCGTGCTGGCGCGCTGGCCCGAGGTCGTCGTGAGCGTGACCTTCTTCGCCGGGCTCATGGCCCTCCTGCACGTCGTCAGCTACCTGAACCTGCGCGCGAGCACGGATCCGGTGCTCAACGGCCGCTACCTGCTGCCGGCGTGCGCCCTCTACGGAACGGCCATCGCCTGGGTGGTCTCGTCGCTGCCGCGGCGGGCGGGCATCGTGGTCGGCGGCGCTCTGCTAGGCGTCGCGCTGCTCCTGGCCATCGGCGGCATCGGGCTGAGCCTGGACCGGTTCTATGCGTAGCCGCAGCTGGATCCTGGCCGTCGCGTCGGTGCTCGTCGTGTTCGCCCTCGGCGCCCTCGTGCGCTACGTGCCGCACCTGACCCAGGACCACCCGGTGTCGGTCAGCACGCCGTCGCCCGAGGGCCTGGTCTCCGTCCAGGAGGTCAAGGTCCGCCCAGGCCAGCGCGCGTGCATCGCCCCCGTGCCGCTCGAACCGGCTATCAGGCAGGTCCGGATGGTGCTTCACGGCCTTGGGCACCGACGCGTCAACGCTGCGATTCGAGCTGCGCGGGCCGGGCTATCGCGGAACCGGGCGTTTCGCCGGCTACCCGCCGGGCGCGCGGGTGCCGTGGCCGCGGACGTCACGCCGTCGCCACCGAAGGCGGTCGACGGGACACTGTGCGTGCGCAACAAGGGCCGGCGCAGCGTCGGCCTGGTCGGGACCGACGAGGGCTTCTCGGCCTCGCTGCCCGGCACGGTGGTCGACGGCAAGTCGGCCGGCCCGATCGACCCCGCGCTCGCCTTCCTGGACGGGCCGCCGCGCTCGTTGCTGAGCCAGGCCGGCACGGTCCTCGGCCGCGCCTCGGACTTCACCGGCGGGGTCGTGCCGCTGTGGCTGCTGTGGCCGCTGACCGTGCTGCTCGTCCTCGCCGTCCCGGTCGCGGTGGCCTGGGCGCTCCACAGCTCGCTCGACCCGAGTAGGGAAAGCACGGGCCGTGCCGACCCCGCCCCCTCCCCCCATCCCCAGTCCGAGCGCATGGCGGATGGTCCGCGATGAAGGCGCTGGCCCGCAGCCCGGCCCGATCCGTCAGAGCGCCTTCCGCGCACGGCGGGCGATCGCCCGCGCGCGGCGGCGCCGGCGCGAGGCGCGCGGCGACTTCTCGCACTCCTATCCGGCCTTGCACGAGATCGACCGGCAGCTCGAGGCGCGGTTGCCGGGGCGGGGGCTTCTTCGTCGAGGCCGGGGGCAACGACGGCTACACGCAGTCGAACACCTACGCGCTCGAGCGCCGCCACGGATGGCGCGGCATCCTCGTCGAGCCGGTGCCCGAGCTCGCGCGCGCCTGCGCGCTTGAGCGCCCCGGGGCACACGTAGTGCGCGCCGCGCTGGTGGCCGACCCGGCCGGCCGCGAGGTAACGCTGCGCTTCGGCGGGCTCATGACGCTCATCGTCGACGCGCGCAAGGCCGACGAGGCCTGGGTCGCCGCGGCGCACGAGGTGGGCCAGGAGCAGCCGCCGCACGAGTTCACCGCGCCGGCGAGGACGCTCTCCTCGATCCTCGACGAGGCCGGCGCGCCCGAGGTCGATCTGCTCTCGCTCGACGTCGAGGGCTATGAGCCTCAGGCGCTGGCCGGCCTCGACCTCGAGCGCCACGCGCCGCGCTACATCCTGGTCGAGATGCGCGACCGCGACCAGATCGTGTGCCGATCGAGGCGGTCCTCGGCGAGCGCTACGTCGAGGTCGACGCGCTGTCGCCCTTCGACGTCCTCTACGCCCGCGACGACGTCGCGAGCGGGCTCAGCCCGTGACGCGGCTAGCGTTGCCCACGATGAAACCATCGACGTCGTCCGACGACAAGAGGTGAACGCGGTCGCGGATCTCGGCCTCGGGCCACGTCCACCAGCGGATGCGCAGCAGCGCCTCGACGCGCTCGTCGTCGAAGCGGCGGCGGATCTCGCGCGCGGGGGCCCGACGACGATCGCGTAGGGACGCACGTCGCGGGTCACGATCGCGCGGGCGCCGACGACTGCGCCGTCGCCCACCTCGACCCCCGGCGCGATCATCGCGTCGCGCCCCAGCCACACGTCGCTGCCGATCCGCATGTCGGACTCGGGGCGCGGGTGCCCGTCCTCGTAGGCGCCGGGCAGGCCGAAGCGCACGCGGAAGGGATAGGTCGAGACCCAGTCGGACCGGTGATTGCCGCCCAGGACGAACTCGACGCCCTCGGCGATCGAGGTGTAGGCGCCGATCGTCAGGTGCGCGCGGTCGCCGGGGCCGACGTTGACCGTGAAGCGCCCGTAGGTGCCCCGCCCTATCGTCGCCCAGCCGGCGGCGACGGCCTCGCGCCCGGACAGCATCCCGGTCGGCCGGCCGGTGAGCGGGTCGCGGCCGCGGTCGAGGCCCGCGCGCAGGCGCAGGCGGTCGAAGGCGCGCAGGAGCCTGGCGTCGAGCATCGGCTGACACGCTACTGAGGATGGACGAGGCCGAAAGCACAGCGCTGGTCGTCGAGGAGACCGACGCCGTCCTGACCTCCGGCGACGCCGGGCGGCAAGGTCATCCGCGGCGGCGCGCTGCGCGCCGGCGGCTACGTGGCGGGCACCCTGGCCGCCACCGGCGCCTCGGTCATCCTGCTGCGCTACCTGGGTCCGATCGCGGTCGGCCAGTACGTGACCGTCATGTCGCTGCTGGCCATCGCCGGCGGGCTGACCGACGCCGGACTCACGGTCATCGGCCAGCGCGAGTACACGATCGCCCGCACCGACGAGGAGCGCCGCAAGCTGCTGGCCGACATCGTCGCCATGCGCCTGGCGCTCACGCCGCTCGGCGTCATCATCGCGACGCTGTTCGGGATCGCGGCCGGGTACGAGCGCACGCTCGTGCTGGGCATCCTCGTCGGCGGCGCCGGCGTGGTGGTGGCCAACGTGGCCGCCACGCTCACCGTCCCGCTCTCGGTCCAGCTGCGCCTGGGCGCGGTGACCGCCACCGAGGTCGATCAAGCAGCTGGTGACCGCCGCCGGCCTGGCGATCCTGACCGTGGCCGGCGCCGGGCTACTGGCCTTCTTCGCGGTCAACATCGCGGCGGGGGCGGCCAGCCTGGCGCTGGCCATCCCGCTGGCAGGCGCGGCGGGCCGGGTGTGGCCGCGCTTCGCCGTGCGCGAGTGGGCGCCGATCCTGCGCGAGGCGGCACCCGTCGCGCTCTCGCTGGCCGTCAACGTGCTCTACGTCCGCGCGCTCGTGGTCCTCATGTCGCTGCTGGCTACGCCGCTGCAGACGGGCTATTTCGCGACGTCCTACCGCGTGCTCGAGGTCTTCGCCTCGGTCCCGCTGCTCCTGCTGGGCAGCGCCTTCCCGGTCCTCGCCCACGCCGGCGAGGCCGACGAGGCGCGGCTGGCCTACGCCCTACAGCGCCTGGCCGAGGTCGTGCTCCTCACCGCCCTGAGCATCGTCCTCGTCGTCGTGATGGCCACGCCGACGATCCTGCAGGTGCTCGGCGGCAGCGAGTACGACCAGGCGGCCGACGTGCTGCGCATCCAGGTCTTCGCCCTCGTCGGCGCCTTCCTCACGCAGGTGTGGGTCACTGCGCTCGTCTCCATCCGCCGTCAGCGCGCCCTCGTGGTGACCAACGCCGTCGCGCTGAGCACGGTCCTGGTCCTCGGCGTCTCGCTGATCCCGGTCCTCGACGCCAAGGGCGCGGCGCTCGCGGCCGTCGTTGGCGAGCTCGTGCTGGCCGCGACCACGGTGACGATGCTCGTTCGCTCGCGCCCGGCCCTGCGCCCGCGCGCGGGCCGGCTGCTGCGGGCGTGGCGGCCGCGGCGCTCGGTGCCGGGGCGGGCGCCCTGTGCTCGGCGTCGGCGATGTCGCGGCGGCCGCGGTCGCGCTCGTGGTCTACGTGGCGGCGGCCTTCGCGCTGCGCGCGGTGCCGCTCGAGCTCGTGCACGCGCTCGCCCGCCGCCGCCCGGCGCCCGGCTGACGGCGTCGGGCGAGGCTAAGCTTCCCCGCCGCATGGCCCCCAGCGCACT
>CAWIEX010000015.1:0-669889 GCA_963835295.1 uncultured Actinomycetes bacterium | reverse complement strand
ATCGTCATCCACTTGGCCACCCACCCGGAGGGCCTCCGCCCCGGCACCAGTCCATCGGCCCGGCGACTCCCCGCGGCCGGAGTAGTAGTCGTCACGACCCTGGGCGACCTGGCGCTCGTAGTAACGCGACTGCTCGACCGTCAACTTGCCGATCGACAACACCGCACACGCTCGTCCTTAGGCTGCGCCGTCCGTCCAACGACGGGCCGAGCTCGTGGCGCAAGCGGCTTTTAACGACCTCATACCGCTACAAACTACCGCTGAAGCATCCGTTGGTGCAAATCTGTGGAGCGGCTTTTGGCGTTTCTGAACTCGCGTGCTCTTGGCTGGTCGCGGCGTGAAGCGCTGGCAGGGACCGCGCCTAGGCGCGAGAGGGGTCGTGTGGTGGTCTTCGTGTCTTCGTGGCCGACTTGGTCCTGCACGTACTTCAGCGGCGCGCCGGCCTCGAGCATCAGGGTGACGTACGTCCTGCGGAATGTGTGGAGCGGCTTTTGGCGTTTCTGAACTCGCGTGCTCTTGGCTGGTCGCGGCGTGAAGCGCTGGCAGGGACCGCGCCTAGGCGCGAGAGGGGTCGTGTGGTGGTCTTCGTGTCTTCGTGGCCGACTTGGTCCTGCACGTACTTCAGCGGCGCGCCGGCCTCGAGCATCAGGGTGACGCACGTCCTGCGGAATGTGTGGGACGCTTCGTGGCGAATGCGGAGTGGCGTGCTGCGGGCCTCCTACGGTGGCTCCGACAGTCAGCGAGGCGAGTGGGCGGGGTGAGCCGATGACTCCTCGACCACGGCTCGCCGGCTGGTCGACCAGCACCTGCTAGCGGCCGAGCGGGTCCTCTGTTCCGGGCGGTGACCACCGCCATGCGATCGTTCTCGACCCGCGCGACATCGTTCGCATGACCGACGCGCGCCTGGCGACATCGGCACCGACTTGAGGCGCGAAGGGACGCGTCACCTGGCTTTCCGCTTGGCGGGCGTCGCAGCTTCCCTGGGCCACCGCGGGCGGCCTGCCGTCAACCCGCGAGCCAGTCTGCCGGCGAGACGATTCTACGGGCGGCCCGGCCTTCCCGGGGCCCGAGCGACGCGCGCCGGCGCCGCCCTCGGGCGGATACGTATCGGCCGGGGCTTGGGCAGGTGGCCCTCGGCCCACATCGCGGCCAGCGCGACGCGCGGCAGTCCCAGCGGCCGGTCGAACAGGAGGTAGCGCGGTTGCCAGCGCGGCTCGAACTTCGCGTTGAAGCGGTACAGGCGCTCGATCTGAAACCAGCGGTCGCCGAGGCGGACCAGCCGCCCGAGCGCCCTTTCGAGCGCGCCGGAAGGAGCGCGCAGCCAGCGTCCGAAGGCGGCGAAGTTCAGCGAGAACTCGGTGACGCCGCGCTCGGCGAGGAGCCGAGCCGCGTGCACGACGAGGAAGTCGGTGAGCCCGTTGGGCGTGTCGCGGTCTCGGCGCATGAACCCCAGCGACACCACGGGGCGGCCGTAGACCGGTGCGAAGTGCAAGAAGCCTCGTACACGCCGCTCGGAGTCGCGCGCCAGCACGACGAGCGCGTCGGGCAGCAGCTCGTCGACGAGGTCGTCGTGCGCCATCGAGAAGCCGCGGTCGGGTGCTCCGTCCAGCCAGCGGCCGCTGACCTCGCGCAGCTGGACGATCGTGGCGGCGTCGAGCTCGCCGACGGCGTGAAGCTCGGGGACGTAGCCATGGCGTTCGACGCGGTGGACCGCCTTGCGCAGGCTCTTGCGATGGCCGCCGGCGAGGTCCATCGCACCGGTGGCCAGGATGGCCTCGTCACCGAGATACAGGCGGCGCAGTCCGGCGCGCCGGGCCGCGGCCGCGAACGCCTCGCTGGCGCCGACGACCCCCAGGGCGAGTCCATGGCGTCGCGCGTGGGCGATCACCGCCTCGAGCACGCCCGGCGTCGCGCCCGGCGCGCCGACGGGGTCGCCGGCGACGAGCATGGTTCCCGCCTCGACGCGGTAGGCGGCTATGGCGCGGCCGTCCGGCGACCACTGTCGCAGCACGTCGTTGCGCAGCTTGAAGGCGCTCAGGGTGTCCGCCCCGTGGCGGCGGACGAGGGCGGCCGCGCGGCGGCGGTCGAGGCCGTCGGCGAGCTGCTTGGGCCGCAGAGGCGCGAAGAGCAGCGCGGCGGCCACGACCACCGCGCCGACCCCGAGCAGGGCGATCCCCATCGGCAACCACGCGAACGGCCCCGCGGCGGTCACGGCGGCCGTGTTCAGCGCCAGGAGCGCCAGGGCGCGGCCGGGGGCGGCGGCGGTCGGGACGGCGGGGGCCAGCCCCGGCCCGGCCGCGAGCACAGCCGCGAGCGCGAGCGCGAATGCGCCCCCCAGGACCGCGCCGGCGCTCGCGAGTGCGCGCGGGAGGTCGGCGTCGCTGTGGCGGACGGCGAAGGCCGATCGGGCGCGCCACAGCATGGCGGCCAGCGCCCAGCTGATGACCGCCTCCTCGACGTCGAGGCCCTTGAGCAGATTCAGGACGCCGAGCAGGCCGAGCAGAGCGACGGCGACGCTCAGGGCCCGGCCGCGGCGGCGTGCGAGCTGCCACGCGGCGCCGAGCAGGGCGAGCCCCGTGGGGAGGGCCAGCGCATGGGCCAGGGCGACCTCGTGGACGGGGGCGATGGCCAGCAGTGCGCGCAACCGCAGCGGCACCTCGGGCGTCAGCGCGGAGGCGACATTGACCACGCCCACGAGCGCGGTCGCGCACGCCGCGAGCAGCGGCACGCGTTGGGTGACCGGTGTGGGCGGGAGGTCCGCCGGGCGGTGCAGCCCGGGCCGCCACATGGCCGTGTCGCGCGTGGCCGGATGCAGGTCGCGCCAGTCCTTGGCCACCAGCCAGGCCCCGGCGGCGAGCAGCACGGCGAGCGGCACAGCGCTCAGCCCGGCCAGCGCGAGGACGCCGCCGGCGATCAGCGCGGCAAGGCCGAGGTGGCACTCGTGCACGCGCCGGCCGAGCACGAACACCCGCGGGCCGAGCGCGTGGCGCTCGACACGGGCAACGCGCGCGATTGCTCTGGCCGGCATGGGCTCATCGTGGCGCTCGCGTGGCTGGCTCGGCCTTGCGTCCGTGTTGGGATCCGGTTAGCGACGCGGTCGGCTGGGCCGGCGCCCGCGCTCGCCGCGCGGCTACCCTGGCGGGATGCCCCGGCTGTCGCTCGCTCCGCTTCGAGTGCATGGGCGCAGGACGGTCGGGATCGGTGGCGCGCTGGCGGTCACGTACTTCGCGGCGGTGGCGGCGATCGCCGTCGCTCGCGGTCTGGGCGGGGCGCCACACGCCGGGCTGCTGGCCTCCAGCCCGGACGGCGTGGTGCGCGGCGAGCTGTGGCGGCTGTTCACCAGCGGGCTCGTCGTCTCGGGGCCGGTCGGGGCGGAGCTGCCCGCGGCCGCTGCCATTGCCGCGCTGGCCGTGCGCAGGCTCGGGGCGCGGACGTTCTGGTTCGCCGCCGCCCTCGGTCACGTGGGGGCCACGCTGCTCGCCTACGTCGGGGTGGGCGTGGTGTGGCTGGCGGCGCGAGCCGACGTCGACGGAGTGGTCGACGCGCCCGACTACGGGATCTCGTGCGTGTCACTCGCGGTGGTCGGCGCGCTCGTCGGAGAGGCGATGCGGGCGCGACGAGAGTCCGTCGGCCTGGTTGCGGTCGCGGCGGGCGTCGCGGTCCTCGCCGCCCTCGGCCTCGGATCCGGGCTGGCGGGCATCGAGCACGTCCTGGCGTTCACGCTGGGGCTGGTGGCGCCTGCGCTCGCGCGGCGCTCGCGCCGACCGGCGCTCTGACGTCGTCATTCGGGCTCGAGGCGCGCCTGCACGGGCGCCAGCCACCATGCCGCCGCCCCGGCCAGCGCGAAGGCCAGCGCGTGCAGGAGCGCAAGTGCCGGGCCGGCGCCCAGCGGGTCGCCGAAGACGACGAGGCCCGCTCCGATCGCCACCACGTTCGTGGCCGCGGTCATGAGCGCCAGGACGGGCACCGCAGGACCGAGTTGCAGGCCACGCTGGAAGCAGACGAAGGCGCCCGCCGCCGCACCCGCCAGCACCGCGAGCCAGGCGGTGGCGGCGGCGACGCCCAGCCCGCCGTGGGCCGCCGCCGTGAGCGCCTTGGTCGCCGCATCTCCGATGCCGTACAACGCGCCGCCGGCCGCGCCGAGCGCGTGGGCGCGGCGCGGCCCGCGGACGGTGGCCAGCAACGCAGCCAGCGCGGCGCACGGCACCATGAACGCCACCGCGAGGCCCGCCGCGGGCACCGTGCCGGGCGGCCCGGCGACCGCGCCGGCGGCCAGCATCGCCAGGGCGAGGACGATCATCGCGATCGCGCGGCGCTCGCGCGCACCCAGCGGCTGGCGCAGCGCGCGGGCGCCCAGCGGAGCCGCGAGCGCGAGGCCGCCCGCCGCGAAGGCCTGCACCAGCGAGAGCGGGGCCAGCGACAGCGCGGCCACGTGCAGGCCCCAGCCCGACAGGCCCAGCCCGAGGCCGGCCATCCACGTGCGCGAGGAGAGCAGCCCGCGCAGCGCCATGAGCGGCCGGCGCAGGGTCACCGGCGGGCCGCCGCGCGAGCCGGCGTGCTGCAGCAGGTAGCTGCTGTTGAGGGCCAGCGACGCCAGTAGGGCGAGGCCCAGGCCGCCCGCCAGGGGGCTCACGGCGCCGCCACGCGACCGTCGGGCAACGCCGACCGCATCGCGGCGGGATGCCGGAAGACCAGCAGGCGCGAGAGCCCATAGAGGCCAACGGTCACGCACGGCAGGACCGCGCACTCGGCGGCCATGTGCGCCCATCCGGCGCTCTGCAGCGCGGTGAGCCCGGCCGCGCTGGTCAGCGCGCCGAGCCCCTGGATGGCCACGAAGCGCGCCCGTGCCCAGCGCGCGGTGGGGATGTCGGAGAACGTCCAGCGGCGGTTGAGGTGAAAGCTGTTGGCGGCGCCGGCGCAGAAGGCGAGCGCCGACGCCGCCGGAGCGCGACAGCCGAGCGCGGTCAGCAGCACGAAGGCGCCGAGGGTGATAGCCGTGTTGGTCGCCCCGACGACGCAGAAGCGCACGGCCCGGCCGGCTTCGCGTTCCACGGTCGCGGTCATCGCACCAGCCTCACGAACTCGCGGTGGTTGGCGAGGCCCGTCGCCAGCCGCGTGGGGTAGTAGCCGAAGCTGTGCAGGATCCCCGGCAGCTGCGGCAGGCCCCCGACCACCAGCCAGCAGGTGGCGATCGCCGCCACGGGGACGAGGACTCGCGGGCGGCCGATCGCGATGAACGGGAGCGCCCACACGAGGTACCACGGCATGACCCACGGCAGCGCGAGGACGGCGCAGAAGAGCACCGTCCCGATCGCGGTCAGCGCCCACCCGCGCCGCGCCGCGACCGCGACGGTCCCCGCCGCCGCGATGGCGATGATCGCCGCCCGCGCCGCTGACCGGACGGCCGCATCGGCACCGCCGTGGCCCGCCGCGAGGCCGAGCACGTTGGGCACGCTCAGCGGGGTCACGAGCGCGCCCTGCGTCCCGATGTCGGGCAGCGCGCCGCCGTAGACGAGGAGCGCCACCAGGCCGACGCCGAGCGCGGCCACCCCGGCAGCGGCGATCGCGCGCGGTCGGTGGCGGGCGCCGAGCACGACCATCCCGACGACGATCGCGAAGGACGGCTTGATGCCCGCCGCTATGACGGCGAGCACGGCGGCGGCGGGATCGCTCCACGGCGGGGCGTCTGCGTCACGCCCGCGGACCAGGCACCACGCCGCCGCCACCAGGCACAGCATCGCCGGGACGTCGTTGTGCAGGCCGCCGACCTCGGCGATGAGCAGCAGGGGACTCAGGCCGAAGCCAGCGATGGCGCGCTGGCGCGACACGCCCAGCCGCGCGGCGATCGCGCCCACCAGCGCCACCGTGGCGACGCCGCACACCAGCACGACGACCTTCCAGGCCCACAGCCATCCATGCGCGCCGAAGGCGACCAGCGCCTCGGAGAGCCACGTGAACAGCGGGCCGTACGGACTGCGCAGGTGATGCCAGTTGGCCAGCGCGAAGACCGGGTCGTGCCGGGCGGCGATCGGCAGGGCGCGGTAGGGGTTCAGTCCGTGCAGGGCGGCCATCCGCCCATACAGCTCGTAGTTGAAGACGTCGGTCAGCGACAGCGGCGGCCCGAGGACGAGGATGGCCTGAGCCAGCGCGCTGGCCGCGAGCAGGACCCCTGCGCGCACCCGGGGCGCCGCGGCCCAGGCCACCGCCCACGCGACCCCGGCGACGACGAGCGCCACCACCATGTCGGAGTGCAGTCGCGCCGTCCCGGTGGTCAGGTGCGCCAGCAGGCCGTGGAGCGGTCCGAGCAGCCAGCCAGCCGGAGCACGGAGCGTCGGCGGCGACAGCGTCGAGCGCCGCTCGGCGGCCGCGGCGACGAGCCAGGCGGTGGCGCCCACGACACCGGCGACGCCGACGCCCGCAACGACGGCCGACGTCGCTCGCTCCAGGCCCATCGGGGCCCGGAGACGCACGGCGGCTCGTGCCGGGGTGCTGGCCATGTCACGACGATCGCTCCCCTCCGTGAGCGTCGAGTTCATGCCCGGTTAGGATCCGCTTTGCCCTGCTCCGTAGGCCTGGACGCGGCGCCGCCGGGTCGGCACCGTGACGCCATGCGACGAGCAGCGGCACTGGCCACCTTGGCGTTTGCGGGGATGCCGATCGCCTGCGGGGCGGGTACCACCGCGGTCACGTCGTCGCCGGTCTCGCCGGCCGCCCCCGGGTCCTGCGCCGGCGTGGCTCATGCCGAGCTGGTCGCGGTGGCGCGCCGCATCTACGCCCAGGCCGCCCACGGCCGCAACGAGGTGTCGGCGGTCCGGCGTCTCGCCCGGTCCTCGAGCCTGGCCCGCGCTGTCGCGGCCCGCGATCCGCGCGCCGTCCGGGCGGCGCTGGCTCCGCTGCTCAAGCACCAGATCACGCGCATCGACGTGACCGCCGGCGCCCGGACGCTCGCCCGCCTCGGGTCCGCGCCCGCCTACGCGCCGGTCAGCGGCACCATCCGCGCCGGCGGGCGCATCGTCGGACGCTACGTCCTCGCCGTCAGCGACGACCGTGCCTTCGCGGGGCTCGCGCACAGCCTCACCGGCGCGACCGTGCGCTTCGCTCGCGGCCCCGTCTCCGGCGCGTCGTTCGCGGCGACGCGGTTCCCGTCGGGGCACGCCACGATCTCGCTCGCGCCGGGGCGGCTGTCGTCCTCGCTGTGCGGTCCCACGGCGGCCGACACGCGCCTGAACACGATCGGATACGTGGCGCGTGACGTCATGCGCGGCGAGGCAGGCGGCTCCGCGGTGGCGCGTGCGCTGCACCATGCGGCCGTCGATCCGGCCTTCCGCAGCGCCGTCGCCGCCGGCGACCCCGTCGCCGTTCGTGCGGCCATCGTCGGTCTCTTCCGCGACAACCGCTTCCACATCGTGCGCGTCCGCGCCTGGCGGGGCACGCGGCTGATCAACGACGTCGGCGGCCCGTACGTGCTCGGCCCGGCGACGGGGACGATCAGTGGCCCGGGGGGCGCAGCGGCCGGGCGCTTCATGCTCTCCGTCCAGGACGACACCGGATTCATCAAGCTGGTCCACCGATTCACCGGTGCCGACGTCGTCCTGCACACGAGCACCGGCACCGTGCCGGGAAGCACCCTGAGTCCCGGTCCGGCGTTCGCGCCCGGGCTCAGCACCGTCCGCTACCACGGCCTTGCATACCGCTCCTACGGGTTCACGGGCACCGCGTTCCCGTCCGGGACGCTCGAGGTCACGCTGCTCGTGCGCTAACGGCATCGCAACCTTTCGTGCGCCCGGTCGCAATCGCCTCGGTGCGAGCTTGCCGAGTGTCAGTTCAGGCGCACCGAAGGAGTCGGAAGGATGCATCACTCGATCGAAGCCCGCACGGCCGTCGGCGCGGACGCCGTCACGACGGAGACCCGCGCTCCCCACGCCCTCCCGGGCCTGACCATCGTGCTGCCGTGCTTCAACGAGGCCGAGAACATCGCCGACGCCATCCGCTACGCGACCACCGCGGCCGAGCGCTGCGCGACGGCGCACGAGATCGTCGTCGTCGACGACGGCAGCAGCGACGCCACCGCCGCGATCGCCGCCGGCTTCGCCAGCCGCGACCGCCGGGTGCGCCTCGTGGTGCACACGGGCAACCAGGGCTATGGCGACGCGCTGCGCTCCGGCATCGCCGCCGCGCAGATGCCCTGGGTGCTGCTCACGGACGCCGATCTGCAGTTCGACCTCGACGAGCTGGAGGACTTCCTGCCGTGCGCCGCGCAGGCCGACCTCGTCGTCGGCTGGCGGATCCTGCGCCAGGACCCTCTGCACCGGCGCGTCAACGCCGCGGCATGGAACTGGCTGGTGCGCCGCGCCTTCGCGCTGCCCGTGCGCGACGTCGACTGTGCGTTCAAGTTGATCCGCCGTGACCTGCTGGAACGCTGCGATCTGCGCGCGACGGGCGCCATGATCAGCACCGAGCTCCTGATCCAGTGCCTGGCCGCCGGCGGCCGCCTGGAGCAGCTGGGAGTCCATCACCGCGCGCGGGTCGCGGGCCAGCAGAGCGGCGCCAGCCCTCGGGTCGTCGCGCGCGCGTTCCGCGAGCTCGCGGCGCTGCACCGGAGCCTGCGCGCCGTCCAGGCATAGCTTCCGGCGACCCGCTGGATGGGCCGCCAGCGGGATACGGTAGGCGGCGAGATGGCGGCCCAGAACCTCGACATCCTCGTCTGCGACGACGATCCGTCGCTGCGCGAGGCGCTGCGGCAGTCCTTCGAGCGCGAGGGCCATCGCGTGCTGGCGGTGGCGGATGGGCGCTCGGCGATCGACCGTGCGAGCACCCAGCCCTTCGACGTCATGCTGCTCGACGTCGCGCTGGGTCGGGGAAGCCTCGACGGCTACGAGGTCTGCCGGACCCTGCGCGAGCGCCGCAACAACGTGCCGATCATCATGCTCACCGCGCTCGACAGCGAGGCCGACGCCGTCCTCGGTCTCGAGGCGGGAGCCGACGACTACGTCATCAAGCCGTTCCGCCCCGCCGAGCTGCGCAGTCGCATCCGCGCCGTGCTGCGCCGCGTCGGTCCCGGCGCGCGCGCGGACGCGCCGCTCACGGCGGGTGCGGTGACGCTGGATCCCGGGCTGCGGGAGGTGCAGCGCGACGGGCGCCCGGTGGCGCTGACCTTCTCGGAGTTCGAGCTGCTCCACGCGCTCATGTCGCAGTCCGGTCGCGTCCACAGCCGCCACGATCTGCTGCGCGCGATCTGGGGCGACAGCGCCTACCGCGACCCGCGCGCGATCGACGTCCACGTCCGCCATCTGCGCGAGAAGCTCGAGGCCGTGCCCGAGCAGCCGGAGCTGATCGTCACCGTGCGCGGCGCCGGGTATCGGATCGGCGAGCCCTGAGCGATGCACCTCGGCCTGCGAGCGCGCGTCATCGCAGTGCTGCTCGTGGTCAGCGCCTTCACCCTCGCGGTCGCCGCCGTCACGCTGCTCTCACCGCTGGACCAGCGCCTGCGCGACAGCGCGGTCACGAACTTCGCACTGTCGCTGCGCAACGAACGGGGGGCGCTCACCTCGCTGCGCGCCGGCGAGGTCGTCGCCGGCGACAAGCGCCTGCTGCGGGCGGCGCGCGTGCTGGCCCGCAACAACGGGGCCGAGGTCAGCGTGCTCGCCCCGGGCGGCGCCGTGCTGGTGAGCACCGATCCCGACCGTACCGACCGGTTCAGCACCGCGGCGGCCGCCGCTCGCTCCGGCAAGACGCAGAGGATCGTGACGGGCGAGGGCCGGCGCGCCGAGGCCGAGGTCGCCTTCCCGCTGACGATCCGCGAGCGCCCCGTGATCGTCGCCGCGCGCAAGCCGTTCAATGACGTCCTGGACGCGACCGGCGTCGTCAGGCGGGCCTTCACCGTCGCCGCGGCCGCCGGGCTCGCCGGCGCGCTGCTGTTCGGCCTGCTGCTCGCCGGCCGGCTCATACGCCGCCTGCGCCGGCTGCGCGACACCGCGCTGCGCCTCTCGGACATCGGACCGCAGGCCGAGCTCAAGCCCGACGACGGCCGCGACGAGATCGGCGACCTGAGCCGGGCGTTCGCGACGATGCAGCACCGCCTGCGCGAGCAGGAGCAGGCACGGCGCGCGTTCGTCGCCACTGCGTCGCACGAGCTGCGCACGCCGTTGGCCTCGCTCAGCGTGATGCTCGACATGCTGGTCGGCGACCTGGACGCCCAGCCCGCCGACGTGCGCAGCGCGCAGACCCAGGCGGCGAACGCGGAGGCCCAGGTGCAACGGCTGTCGCTGCTGTCCGCCGAGCTGCTCGACCTCAGCCGGATCGACGCCGGCATCCCGCTGCGCAGCGAACTGGTCGAGCTCCCGGCCGTGGTGCGCTCCGTCATCGCCGAGCTGGACGTGCGCGTGGAGAAGCAGGGACGCAGCATCGAGGTGGATGGCGACCCGGCGTTGTGGGCCGTCGGAGACCCCGGCGGCGTGGCGCAGATCGTTCGCGTCGTGCTCGACAACGCGCTGCGGCACACTCCATCCGGCGGGCGCATCCGCGTCCGCACCGAGATGCGCGACCGCATGGCCACCGTGATCGTCGCGGACGACGGCAGCGGGGTGGCGCCCGAGGACCGCGAACGAATCTTCGAGCGCTTCGCGCGGGGTAGCGACGCCGCCGAGGGGGGCTTCGGCCTGGGGCTGGCCATCGGGCGCGAGCTGGCACGCCAGATGGACGGTGACCTCACCCTCGAGGACGGATCGCCGGGCGCGTGCTTCGCCCTGCGGCTGCCGGGCGCCCCCGCACCGTGACGGCTCACACGCCGGTGGTCGTCGCGGCTCCCGCGGCGAGGGCGTAGAGCGTCCCCGCCGGCAGGCCCGCCGAGGTGCTCACGTCGTGGGCGTGGCGCATCGCCCATTCCACGGCCGGGGCGCAGGTCCGTCCCGCGGACGTCGTGCAGGCGGCTCGTCCCAGCAGCGCGTAGCGGACCTGACCGCCGGACACGAGCCCGGCCAGCCTCCCCGCCGAGAGCAGGGGGCGACCGTCGAGGCTGGTGAGCATCAGGACCGGGCGCCCGTCGTGGACGATGAGCGGCGCGGCCCGCACGACGGTGGCACTCGCGACCTCGAAGCGCGCGCCGCCCTGGTGGCGGACGAGGAACGCGCTGAGCCGGGCGACCTCGCCCGCGGTCATGCGGCTCGGCAGGCCGGCGTCGGAGCGGTGCTGTCCGGCGACCGTGACGGCGCCCGCCGCGGGCACCGCCAGGACGGCGAGCGCGGCACAGACCGCGAGCACCCCGCCGCGCCGGCCGTCCGACACCACCGCCACCGCCAGACCGCCGCCGGCCGCGGCGGCCAGCGCCAGGACCACGAGCCAGGTGGGGGGATGGGCCAGCAGGATGCCGGTGACCGCGACCCCGGCCGCCGACATGGCGAGCGCCAGGCGCGGGACCCGGCGCGGTGCGCCGGCCAGGGCGCCGATGCCGATCCCGACAGCAGCGGCGGCGGCCGGCAGCACCGCATCGAGGTAGCGGGGCTGCATCCGCTGCATGTGGCTGAGCAGAGCCACGCCGGTCAGCAGCCACGTGCCGAAGAACGCCGCTCCGGCGAGCTGCAGGCTCGGTCGCCCGCGGCGATGGCGCCGCTCGACGACCGCGACGGCGAGCGCCGCGCCGCCGATCACCAGGGCCGCCAACAGCGTCGTCCCGACCGTGAGCAGGTAGCCATGTCCGGCCCGCGAGAAGAAGCGCAGCACGCCGGGCGGATCGAGCGCAAGCGCGGCGGCGGACGCGTGGGCCCGCACGCGATCGACCCCGTCATAGGCGAACACGACGTTCCAGATGCTGCCGTCGCTGGATCCGATCGGCCACGGCCGCTGCCCCAGCGCGGTGAGCGACGCGACGGCGATCCAGCCCAGGCCGACCATCAGCAGCGCGGCCGCGCCCCCGCCCAGCGCGAGCGCCCTGCGACGCATGGGACCCCCGCCGGCCAGCACGGCGAGCAACACCAGCGCCGGCAGGAAGAGCAGCGCCTCGAAGAGCTTGACGTTGAACGCCAGCCCGACCACCGCACCGGCGGCGACCACCGGCCACGCGCTGCGCCGCTGCGCCGCGACGACCACCAGCCACGCCGCCAGAACGTCGAGCGCCATCATCACCGAGTCCATCGTGTCGCTGTGCGCCGTGAGGATCGCCGCCGGGAGCACCGCGAGCGTCGCCGCCGCCCCAAGGCCGGCGACGGGACCGAAGAGGCGACGCACCAGGTCGTAGAGCAGCGGGATCGCCACGATCCCGCCGGCCACCTCCGGCAGCCGCATCGCGACATCGGTGAACCCGAAGAGCTTGACGCTGGCGACCTGCAGCCAGAGGTCGCCCGGGGCCTTGTCGACCGACACCTGCCCGCCGGGCTCGAAGGCCCCGAAGAAGAAGTTGTGCCACGAGAGGCTCATGCTGCGCACGGCCGCGTCGTAGAACGGATTCGCACCGACGCGATCGAATGACCACAGCCTCAGCACCGCCCCGATGACGGTGATCAGCGCCACCGGCCCGGCGGTGCCGGCCACGGCCACCGCGCGTCCGTGCATCCTGGCAACGTTCCGAGCGGACGCGGCCGAGCGTCGGCTCGGGAGCGGTCGCGTCGTGTCGGTCGTGGCGATGGACCTCATGTCAGGGGCCGTTTTCGAGCGGGAGCGCCGGACACCGGTCCGACTGGACAAGCTTGCGGCGCGAAGCCTTCGCGTCGGGTTCGCCGGACCTTGGGGTTGCGTTAGACGCGGGGCGTGCGCGTGCAAGGTTCAGGGTCGCTCCGCAGTTGTCGAAGGCCCGAGCTGCGTTGCAGACTGAGACACATGGAAGCCGCCGAGGCGCCCGTCGACGTCGATGTCCTTGCGTGAGGCGATCCGCAAGACCTACGCCGACGTCGCGACCGACCAGGACCAGGAGTTCATCTTCCCCACCGGGCGCGCGTGGGCCCAGGAGCTCGGATATCCCAAGCCGGAGCTCGCGCGCGTCCCGGATGCCACGGCGGAGAGCTTCGCCGGCGTGGCCAACCATTGGCTGCTCGGGCGGATCGAGCCCGGGGCGGCCGTGCTCGACCTCGGCTGCGGCGCCGGCACGGACCTGCTCATCGCCGCGCAGATGTCCGGGCCGACGGGCCGGGTGATCGGCGTCGTCATCACCGCGGGCATGCTCGACCGCGTGCGGGCGAGCACCGGCGACATGGGCCTGGACAACGTCGAGCCCATGAGGCGCTGATCGAGTCGCCTGCCGCTCGAGGCCGCGTCGGTGGACGTCGTGATCTCCAACGGCGTGATCGATCTCGTGCCCGACAAGGACGCGTGCTCGACGTGATCGCCCGCGTCCTGCGCCCGGGCGGTCGGCTCCAGCTGGCCGACGTGGTCATCCATCACGAGGTGGACCGGCTGAATCGCCGGCGCGCTGCTCCACGGCGAGCACGCGCGCCTGCTGGTCCAGCGGGCCTACACCGAGATCACCCAGGGCGAGCTCGTCGACACCTACGCCCGCTCGGCCGTCGAGGCGGCGCGCCAGACCTGATGACCGGCTTCAGGTGCGCCGAGCGCGTGCAGCAGGAAGCCGGCGGCGATCGCGACGACGGCGATCACAGCGAGGATCTGTGCTCGCGAGTCGGCGAGCTGGCGGAGCCCCGCGCGGATGCGCTCGAGCTGAAGCGATGGCGGCGCACCAGACGACGATGGCGCCGCTCGCCGTGCCGGCATCCGTGGCGGACCGCGGTGGAGTCGGGACATGCCCCGTGGTCGGGTGGTCCATGAGCCTGGCGCCCCGCTCGCCCCAGCGGCGCACCGGCGGACGGCGGGAGCTGTCGCCGCGCTGATGGCGAACGTCCGCCGCCGCGCGCGACTCCCGCGCTCGCGCGCGCCCTTCCTGTTTCACCGGCGGACAAGCGACGTCGCCTCTACCCCAGGTCAGCGCGCGTCGCCTCTACCCCAGGTCAGCGCGCGGTCAGATGCTGGCGGTGGCGTCCTCCTGGGCCGGGTGAGCGGGGCGCCGCACGATCAATACCGAGCAGTCCGCATGGTGCATGACGCGCTCGCTGACGCTCCCAAGCGCCGCGAGCCCGGTCCGCCCGCGACTGCCGATCACGATCAGCGACGCCCCCGCATCGTTCGCGACCTCGACGATGCGGCTGTGCGGCGCGCCCTGCTCGATCCTCATCACGGGCTCCAGTCCGCTGGTCTCCATCAGCGCTACGGCCTCCTCGGCGACGGCTCGGCCTCGCGTCTCGCCGACGTGCAGCGTCACGACCGTCGAGCCATGTCGTGCCGCGAGCCTGCCCGCCACGTACGCGGCATCCAGCGATTCCGGCGAGCCGTCATTCGCGTGCAGGATCAACATCGGGAACCGGTCGACCGTCGACCCGCGAGCGATCAGCACCGAGCAAGGCGCATAGTGCGCCATCGCCGATGCGACGCTCCCGAACAGCACGCCCGCGGGGCGTGACGTGCCGTGCGACCCAACCGCGACGAGGTCTGCCTCCAGGTTCGCGATCCCGCCGAGAAGCGCCGCGACGTCGCGGCCCCTCATCAGGATTGGCGTCACCGAAGGCAATGCGTCCTGCGCCCGTCGCAGCGCCCCACGCGCCTCCTCGCGAAGCTGATTCATCACGTCGAGCGCGCCCATGCCCGCGACCATCCCGATCGCCGGATCCCAAGCCGACAGCGCCCAGTACTTCGCATCCTCCTCTGCGACCGCGACGGCCTGCCGCACGGCCACCATGCTCTGCTCAGATGCGTCGACGCCGCAGAGCACGCTGTGGAACCTCGCTGGCTCTTTCGGGCTCACCTCGTGGAGCTCATCGACGTCCGACACTGACGCGAGCCTACTGCGAGTTCGTTCCGTGCCCAGCGCCGGTCGAGTCTTCCCTGCGGCGTCAGCCAGACGCCCGTGGAACCGATCTCCGAGCTCTCGGCGAAACTCAGACGTCGCTGCGGTCGTTACGCACCGTGGCCGCTCTGCCAGGAATGCGAAAGCCCACGCCACAGAGAGGGCAGCGCCAGCGCGGGATGACGAGGTGGGCGGTAGGGAGCCCCGCGAGCGCGTCGCTGGCCTTGCCCGGGAGGTAGCGACCGATCGACGGGGCTGCCGGAACACCACCGCGTCGACGGCGAACGCGTAGGCAGCAACTGCGACGACTGCGCCTACTTGGTTGCGGATGAGCGTGCCGATCGCCACGCCCAACATCGCGCCCAATGCGCTCGCACCGAGCGGCCCGACGTCGCCGCCGTGCAGGGCGCCGCGGCAACCACCGACGCGGTCGACCACATGGAGCAGTTCGACGAGATCCTGCTCATCACCGTCGCGATTGCCGCCGCGATGGCGCTGCTCATCGCCTACAACGCGATCATCGGCGCTCTCGGCACCGCCGTCGGCATCGCCGGCGGCCACGCTCTGCTCTCGTGGCTCATCAACACCAACATGCCCGAGACGGTGCCGGAGATCGGGACGCTCACCTCGGTGGCGCCGTTCACCTACGTGCTCGCGCTCGTCACCGGGACGCTCATGGTCGCCGCCGCGCCGCTCCTGACGCTCCGCCGCCTGCGCCGCACCGACCTCTCCGGCGCGCGCGTCGTCGAATGAGCTATCCGCGCAATGCCCGCAGCGCATTGAGGATGACCGCGACGTCGACGACCTCCTGGAAGAGCGCGCCGGCGACCGGCTGGAGGTAGCCGGCGGCCGCGACGCCCATCGCGGCGATGCTGAGCCCCATGCCGGCGAGAACGCTCTGGCGAGCGATGAACAGCGCTCGGCGCCCGGTGTGGACGGCATCGGCGACGCGGTCGACGCGGTCGACGGTGATGACGGCGTCAGCGGTCTCGGAGGAGACGGTCGCTCCCGCCGCACCCATCGCGATGCCGAGATCGGCGATCGCCAGCGCCGGCGCGTCGTTGACGCCGTCGCCGACCATGATCACAGGGCTGAGCGCCGGGTCGTTGCGCAGCGTGCGGACGACCTCGAGCTTGTCCTCGGGGGACTGCTCGGCGTAGACGCGATCGACGCCGAGCGTGTCGCCGATCCGCTGTGCGACCGAGGCGCGGTCGCCGGAGACCATCGCGACGTGGCGCACGCCCTCCCGGCGCAGGCGGTCGACGATGCGGTCGGCGTCGGGGCGCAACTCGTCGGCCATCACGATCACGCCGGCGGGGTCGCCGTCGATGCCGACGAGCACGTGGGCCTCGCCGGAGCCGCGACCGGTGGCAAGCGAGGCGCCGGCGACGGCGTCGGGGTCGTACCCCTGGGCGCGCAGGAAGGCGCGGCTGCCGACGGCGATGCGACGGCCGTCGACCGTGCCGGCGATCCCCTGCCCGGGCTCCTCGTCCACGTCGCTGGGCATCGTCAGGTCAAGCGCGGATTCCTGGGCCGCGCGGACGAGAGCCTCGCCGAGCACGTGGGCGGAGAGGCGGTCGACGGACGCCGCAAGCCGCAGGACCTCTCCTCTGGCCAGGCCGTTGAGGGTGACGATCTCTCGGACTTCCGGGGTGCCGACCGTCAAGGTGCCGGTCTTGTCGAAGAGCACGGTGCGCGCCTCGCCGAGGGTCTCGATCGCGCCGGCGCCCTTGACGATGATGCCATTGCGCGCGGCGCGTGACAGGCCAGAGACGAGCGCGATCGGTGCGGCGAGGATGAGCGGGCACGGCGTGGCGACGACGACGACTGCCAGCGCCCGTACCGGGTCGCCGCTGAGCGCCCACGCCAGGCCGGCGACCACGAGCGTGATCGGCAGGAAGATGCCGGCATAGCGGTCGGCCATCCGCACGAACGGGGCGCGCTGAGTCTGTGCCTGCTCTACGAGCCGCACAAGCGCGGCGTACGCGCTCTCGGCCGCGGGGCGGTCGGCACGCACGTCGAACGGGCCGCCGGCGTTGACGCTGCCGCTCATCACGGCCATCCCGGCGCTCAGCGTGAGCGGTAGCGGCTCGCCGCTGAGCGTGCTGGTGTCGACGACGGCCTCGTCGCCGGCCACAGTGCCGTCGACGGGCACGACCTCTCCCGTGCGCACGAGGACCGTGTCCCCGGTGCGGACGCGGTCGATCGGCACCTCTTCGATCCCGCCGTCGATCCGCAGTTGGGCGACGCGCGGTGCGCGCTGCACCAGAAGCGTCAGCTCGCGGCGCGCGCGGCGGGAAGCCGCGGCCTCAAGCGCCGCGCCGCCGGTGAACATCAGGCCGATGACCGCGCCGGCGAGTTCCTCGCCGAGCGCCAGCGCCCCGACCATCGCGACGAGCGCGATCGTGTCGACGCCGAGGTGATGATCGACGACGATGGTGCGACCGACCTCGAACGCGAGCTCGGCGGCAAGCAGCGCGACCGCGGCCCGCCACACCTGGTGCCCGGCGTCTCCTGCGCCGAGCGCGTGCAGCAGGAATCCGGCGGCGATCGCGACGACCGCGATGACAGCGAGGATCTGCGCGCGGGACTCGGCGAGCTTGTGCAGCGCCGCGCGGATGCGCACAGGCTGATGGGATGTCGCCGGGGACGTCACCGGTCGAGCATGACGCACGCCTGTCGTGTCGCCATCCGTGCCCGGCCGCGGCGGAGTCCGGGGAAGTCCCTTGATCGTTGGGCGGTTCACGCGCCCGGCGCTCCGCTTGCCGCGGCATGGCGGCGGGCGGGTTGACGTGCCGCTTGCGGCGGCCGCCGGCGTGGCGCGGTCGGGAGCATGCGGTAGGTGAAGGCGAAGACGATCGGCGCGGTAAGCAGCGTGAGCATCGCCAGCATCCAGGTCGAGCGGCCGTCGGTGCCGGCGCCGATGGCGTGACCGACCGCGAGGACGTAGACGGCCAGTGTCCAGCGGTGCATCCAGCGCCAGGTCTTCGCGCCGATCCACTTGCGCGCGTAGAAGCTCAGCCCGAGGATCGCGGCCAGCCAGGCGGCGATGATCCCGGTGCCTGTCCACAGCGGCCGGTAGGAGAGGTGGAAGGGCAGCGCCACGCCGGCGAGCCCCGGTCGCAGGTAGCCGTCGGCGAGCAGCAGCCCGGCGTGCGCGACGATCAGGGCGAGCGTGACGAGGGTCGAGGCTTCGTGGAAGCGCTTGAGCTTGGCGGGCAGGCCGGGGCGGCGCAGCAGCTTGGTGGACATCGCCAGCCCGAGGGCGACGGAGATCCCCAGCAGCGCGATCGCGACGATGCCCACGGCGCGGCTGGCCAGCCAGAACACCTGCTGGGTCGGGTCGGTGGTCATGCGGCCACCAGCCCGTGCGGTGTGGTCGCAAGGGCGCCGACGAGGAGCAGTTCGCCGTCGTCGAGGATCAGCGCGCCGCCGCCGTGGTGTTCGAGCACGCGGCGTCCGGCGTGCGGGCCGCGCAGCAGTGCGACCTTGGCGAGCGTCTCGGCCTCCAGGGCGGTGCGTGCCAACGCGGTCGCCTGGATGACGCCGGTCCATGCGGGCTCGCCCGTTGATGGGTCGATGAGGTGGTGGGCGTGGCCCGCGGCGGTCTTCCAGATACGGGTGCGCAGGCCGCTGGTTGCGACGGCGCCGTCATGGAGGGTGAAGCGGTGCGCGTCGGTGTCGGTGAGCGGGTGGGCGATGTTGACCGTCCGCGGCGCCCGAGCGGTGCCGCCGAGGCGGATGTCGCCGCCAGCGTCGATCGCGAACGTCGGCCGGTCGGCGAGCATCCGCGCCGCGATGTCGACGGCCAGGCCCTTGGCGCTTCCCCCGAGGTCCAGACGCGTCCCGGAGGGCAACTGGACGGTGCCGTCTTCAGGGTCGACGTCGAGGCGCTCCCAGCCGCTGCGGGGCGCTCGCGCGGCGGGCCGGCGTCGCGGCGCGGTTTCCAGCGCGGCGCGCAGGTCCGCGGGCGGCTCCCCCGCGCGCGATCGCGCGTAGCCGGCCCGCTCCAGATGCGGCGTGATCGTGGGATCGACGAGTCCCTCGCTGACCTGGGCGGCGAAGATCGCCGCCTGCACGGCGTCCAACAGCGTCGATGAGACTGCGATCGGTTGGCCGGAGCGTGCGTTGAGTCGAGACAGCTCGCTGCCGGGCTCGAAGCGCGTCAGCTTGGCATGGAGGTCGTGCATCGTTCGCTGCACACGGAGCGCGGCGAGCCGGGCGGTGAACGGCTCGCCGGCGGGAGCGCCGACGAGCAGTCGAACCTGGGTGCCGAAGACGTCGAAGTGAAGCTCGTGCTCTGTGAATGGCGCGGTCATGATGTACGGGTGGTGACGGGCGCCACGGTGGGCGACGGCTGGGCTGCACCGGTCGCCGCAGGCGCGGGTTGGGTGGGGGTCGCGGGCAGCGCGGCTGCGTGATTGCGGGTGGCGTCGTAGAACAGCGCCGACCAGATGAGCGCGGCGACGGCAGTCGCGGTCGCGGCGACGCTGAGGATCGTCTGCGACAGCGCGGGACGGCGCGCGCTCGCCTGGGTCCGGGTCGGGGCGGCGTGATCAGTCATGGTGCTCGCCCTCCTCTCCGTCCTCGTGCTCGCCGGCCGGCGACGCAGGGGCGACCGTGGGCTGCTGCACTGCCGCCGGGGCGGGTGCGGCCGAGGCTGCCTTCGGCGCATCGGTTCGGGTGGCGATGCCGGCCAGGGAGACGGCGGCGAGGAACAGCGCGGTCACGACGGCGGCGATCTTGATGCGGGCCTTGTCGGTCATGGCTTGATCGTGGTGGGCGCTGACGAGAGCCAGGTAAGCGACGGGTCAGGAGCGTCCTTACGCGAGCGGGCGGCGGCTGGCGGAGTGCGGTTGCCCGCCGCCGCGGACGCGTCAGCTTTCGTCGGAATGGCCCTCCGTGTCGTCGTGGTGCTCGCGGTCGTTGCGAACGCCATCGTGGTCTGCGTCCTCGCGGCCGTCGCCCACGCCGTCGTGGTCGGAGTCGGCGCTGCGCGAGTTGGTGCCGGAGCGTTACTCGACGAGGTTCGTCAGTCCGTCGCGGTCCGGTCGCGGGCGGCGTCGTTGACGCGTGGGAGAGCCCGTGGGCGCGTTCCCAGCGGTCGGCATGCGGACGCAGTCGCGGTCGCTCTTGGATGCTTGGGCCAGCGGCGCGGCGGTGAGTGCCAGCGCCCCGGTCGCGACGACGATCATCGGTCGTCGGGCTCGATCGGGCGCGCAAGCGCCCAGTTAGCGCCTGGTCAGAAGCCTCTTACCCGGGCGCCGGCGACGCTGAGGGCGCTTAGCATGGCCCTCCAGATGAGGATCCTAGTCGTTGAGGATGAGCGCACGCTCGCCGGGTTCATCGAGCAGGCGCTCGGCGCCGAGGGCTACGCCGTGACGGTCGCCCATGACGGCGAGCGCGGCGAGCTCGAGGCGCTCACCGGCGACTATGGGCTGGTGCTGCTGGACGTCATGCTCCCGGGCAAGAGCGGCCTGGAGGTGCTCGACGCGATCCGCGGGCGCAAGCCTGAGCTGCCGGTGATCGTCCTCACCGCGCGCGGCGCGATCGAGCAGCGCGTCGAGGGCCTGGACCGCGGCGCCAACGACTACGTGACCAAGCCGTTCTCCTTTGAGGAGCTGCTCGCGCGGGTTCGTGCGCAGCTGCGCCAGCCAAGCCAGCGCGAGGCATCGGTGCTGGAAGCCGGCGACGTGCGGCTGGACCTGCGCACGCGGCGCGTCGAACACGACGGCCATGAGGTCCAACTCACCGCACGGGAGTTCGAGCTGCTGGCGTATCTGGCGCGCCACCCCGACCAGGTGCTCTCACGCGAGCAGATCCTCAACGCCGTCTGGGGCTATGACTTCGACCCTGGCACCAAGGTGCTGGAGGTCTACATCGGCTACCTGCGCAGGAAGCTCGGCGCCGGCGAGGACGGCGGGCCGATCGAAACGGTCCGCAACGTCGGCTACCGGCTGCGGCGCTCCTCGTGAGCGCACGGCTCGTGCCGGGCAGTCTGCGCGCTCGGCTCGCCGTCGCGATCGCGCTGATCACCGCGCTGGCGCTCGGCCTGACCTTCCTGGCGGTGTATCGCGGCACCGGCTCGCGGCTGCGCGATCGCATCGACGAGGACCTGCGCACGCAGGTCGCCGAATGGGACCAGCTGCGTGCCGGCACCGACCTCTCCACGCCGGCGGCGGTCGAGCAGACGGCGCGGCGGTTCCTCGACGCGCAGCGCTACCACCCTGCGGCGCGGATCTTCATCGTCGACGTCGCCGGCGGTACGCCGGTCACCAACCAGCCGCGCATCCTCCAGCAAGAGCTCGAGGACGACGACGCCACACAAGAGACAAGCGGCGGACGCGGCGTGATCGATGCCCCGCCCGGGCTGGCCAGCGCCTCCGTGCCCGAGGCCGGGCGCATGCGCGTCCTGACGCAGCCGATCGACGACCACTCGCGGCGCGTGGGGACGCTGCAGATCGCCGACCCGCTCAGCACCGTGCACGACGCCCAGGACAGCCTGCTGCGCACCTTCGCGCTCGTCGGCACGCTCGCCCTGCTGCTCTCCATCCTGGCCGGGATCGGGATCGCCACCGTGATCGCGCGCCCCCTGCGGCGAATCACGCACGTCGCCGCCGAGGTCGACGCAGGCGACCTGTCACGCCGCTCCGGCACCAGCGGAACGCGCGGCGAGGTCGGCGTGCTCGGCGGCGCGTTCGATCGCATGCTCGATCGCCTGGAGCGAGCCTTCGCCCGCCAGCGCGACTTTGTCTCCGACGCCTCGCACGAGCTGCGAACACCACTCGCCGTGCTGCGCGCCCAGGTCGAGCTGCTCGACCGCGAGCACGACCAGGCGCGCCGCCACGAAGCCACCGTGACGCTGCTGCGACGCCTGGACGAGATGGATCGGCTCGTCGGCGACATGCTCACGCTCGCCAGCGCCGAAGCAGGCCGCCTCGTCGAGCGACAACCGATCGACCTCGACGACTTCCTCGAGGACCTCCGCCGCGACCTGCCGCTGTTCGGCGAGCGCGACTTCCACCTCACCGCCGTCAGCGGCACGCTCGACGCCGATCCCGACCGGCTGACGCAGGTCCTACGCAACCTCGTACGCAACGCGGTGCTGCACACGACCCATGACGACCGCATCGACGTCGCCGTCGAGCCTCGCGACGGCCACTTGGTGTTCTCCGTCGCCGACACCGGACCCGGCATCGAGCCCGAGCACCTGCCGCACATCTTCGAGCGCTTCTACCGCGCCGAGCAGAGCCGCTCGCGCGACCGCGGCGGCAGCGGCCTCGGGTTGGCGATCGCCCGCGCGATCGTCGAGGCGCACGGCGGGCGCATCTGGGCCGAGTCGGTGCTCGGCGAAGGCACCGCGATCAGCTTCGATCTGCCCGGGTTCACGGCGGCGCGGGGGTAGCCGGCCGCCTGAGCCGGCCGCGGCGACTTCGCCCCTACGCAGCCAGGACGCGTGTGACAACCGACCGGCGGGCGAGCCACCCCCGGCGGGCGGCCGTCAGAAACGGCACCGTGGGCGAAGCCGTCGAGATGCTCACCGACAGCAGCACCGCGTCGTCGCCGAGTTCGCGCCGCGCGTCGGCAAGCGCCAGGCGCGGGTTCTCGTCGCCGACCTCGCCGTCGAGGCGCGAGGCGTACGGCGCCAGCGCGACGGTCCAGCTCTCCAGTCGCCGGCGAGCGTCCTCCTCGCGAGCGGCCACGTCGACGAGCCACCGCTCGCCCGCGACCGGGCTGGCAGGAGCGACAACCTTGACGTCGTTGCCGCGAACGGATTGCGCGATGTGACTCAGCGCGGGGTCGTGGCTGCCGGCACACTCGCGATCGGCGAGCAGGATGACCGGCGTCTGGCTGGGCTTGATGGTGGTGGTCGGCATCTGGTGTTTCCTTGGTGAGGGCGGCGGACTGGCCGTGTGAGGGGACGATCACCAGTGTGCGGGGCGCTCGCCAGGCGCCGGTAAGCCACGGGTCAGAGCGCTCTTACGCGCAGACGTGGACTGCCCGCACGCCGCCGCGCGCGCGTCAGGACGGTCATGAGAAGGACGCCGCCTACCGGCGCGGTCGCCACGCCTCGTAAGCCGTTCTTGACCCGAGGCTTACCGGGCCCTCACCGATGTGAGCCCATCCTGTGCCCATGCACACAACCTCCAGGAAGCGCTCGGGCGTCGTGATCGCCGGCGGCGGCCTGGCGGCGCAGCGCGCAGTCGAGACCTTGCGCCGCAGCGGTTTCACAAAGCCGATCCGCCTCGTCGCCGGCGAGCCGCTCGCGCCCTACGACCGCCCGCCGCTCTCCAAGGAGTACCTAACCGGAACGGTCGATGACGACGACCTGCGCTTCCGCCCGGACGACTGGTACGCCGAGCACGACGTCGACCTGCTCACCGGTGCCCGCGCCACCGCGCTCGACGTCGCGGGCCGCGCGCTCGTGCTCGACTCCTGCCGGCGGCTCGCGTTCTCGGAGCTGCTGATCGCCACCGGCGGCGCGCCACGGACCCTGCCCGGAACCGAGTGCTTCGACAACGTCCACATGTTGCGGACGATCGACGACGCCCGCCGGCTGCGCGACGCGCTCGTTCCCGGCAGCCGCCTCGCCGTGATCGGCGCCGGCTTTATCGGACAGGAGGTCGCCGCCACCGCCGCAGGCATAGGCGTCGAGGTGACGATCGTGGAAGCCGCCGAAGCGCCGCTCGCGGCGGTGCTCGGCCCGAGCCTCGGCGGCTGGTTCGCCACGCTGCACCGCCAGGAGGGCATCGCGGTGCACGTCGCCGCTCGCATCGCGCGCCTGCACGGCACGGCGGCGATCACTGCGATCGAGCTCGACGACGGCCGCCGTGTCGACTGCGACGCCGTCGTCGTCGGCATCGGGACTCAACCAGCGACGAGCTGGCTGCGCGGCAGCGGCCTCGACGACCGCGGCGTCCAGGTCGACGCCGCCGGCCGCACGCGAGTCCCGGGCATCTACGCGGCCGGCGACGCCAGCCGCGCATTCGACGCGCGCATCGGTGCGCACGTGCGCACCGAGCATTGGGAGGCCGCCGCCCGCCAGGGCGCGGCCGCCGCCCGCGCGATGCTCGGCCTCGACCCGCCGCCGCCCGCGATCCCGAGCTTCTGGAGCGACCAGCACGGCCTGCGCATCCAGTACCTCGGACACGCCCACGGCGCCGACGCCATCACGATCGACGGCGAACCGGACGCTCGCGACTTCACCGCCACCTACACCCGCGACGGCACGCCCGTCGCCGCACTGCTCGTCGGCCGCCCCCACGCCCTCGCGCGGACCCGCCGGCTGCTGGAGCGGCCCACCCACCCCACCGAAAGGAACGCAGCATGACCCTCATCCCCCACGTCGACGAGTTCGCCTGCGCCGCCCACGGCGACTGCGCGCTCGCCGCCCCCGCCGTATTCACCGTCGAGGACATCGCGATCGTCACCGGCGAAGGCACCGACGAGGCGATCCTCGCCGCCGCCCGCGCCTGCCCCGCCGGCGCGATCACGGTGACCGACAAAGCCACCGGCGAGCAGATCTATCCGTGAGCGAGGCGAACCGCCGGCGTCGCCGATCAGCTCGCGCGACGCGGCGGTCCCCATGCCAGGATCGATCCATGTCGTGGGATTGCCGCAGGGCCGCCTTAACCGCCACATGGCGGGCGCCGAGTACGTTGATGCTCCACCACCGCTGCGCGCCCAGGAGCTCGTGACCGCGCCCGCGCCCTCCGATCCACGCTTAGGGCGGCACGTGGGCTGCCGCCTCCCCGCACGCGCTCGATCGAGGCCAGTGTCGAGTTGTGGCTACGCGGAGGCCGTCGCGTGCCAAAACTCCTGCGAAGTGCCGCAAAATGCGACGAATATCGGCCTCGCCGCGGTCGCGCGAACTCAACAGATGCCCTGCATTCGGGCCAGATTTAGTCGGCGCGCTCCCTGGATCGCACCCAGGAGGTCGGGGGTTCGAGTCCCCCTAGCTCCATCGGATCGAAGCCTGTTCGAAGGCCTGGCCCTTGGTCAGCTGACGCCTGGATGCCCCTGTCGCTATCAGGCGAGCGTGTCGATCCAGCGCTCCAGACGTCGTCCCTCGCGTGCGAGCACGTCCGGGTCGCGCAGCGTGTTGGTCAGCAGCGCCGCGCCGTGGTAGGCCGCGATCAGTGCCACGCCGAGGTCGCCGGCGTCGCGACGACCCAGCTGGCGGAACTGCTCGGAGGCCCAGTCGATCGGGACCTGCACGAGCGCGGCGGCGGTGCGGTCAGCGCGCTTATCGAGCTCCGAGCAGAGGCTGCCGTGCGGGCAGCCGTGCGCAGCGACGATCTCGCGCTGCTCGGCCAGGGCGCGGACGAGCGCCTTTAGACGCGCCTGGGGCGTGCGATGGCGCTCGAGCGAGGCCAGCATCGCCCGCAGGTCGCCGAGGTGGCGCTCGGCCCGCAGGTCGCCGACGTGGCGCTCGACAACCGCCTCGACGAGTTCGTCCTTGGTCTTGAAGTGCTGCTTAGTCAGCCAACTAACTCAGCCGCTTTGGAGGATTCATGCTGCGAACGAGGCGGGGCGCTCTCACCCTGCTCCTGCTCTGCGCCGTCCAGTTCATGGACATCGTGGACTCGTCGATCACGAACGTCGCCTTCCCGTCGATCCAGCGCGCGCTGGGGTTCTCGCAGCAGAACCTGCAGTGGGTCGCCAGCGGCTACCTGCTGACCTACGGCGGCCTGCTGCTGCTCGGCGGCCGGCTGGCCGATCTGCTCGGGCGCCGCCGCGTGCTGCTCGCCGGTCTCGCCGTGTTCGCGGTCTGCTCGCTCGCCGCCGGGCTGGCGCAGCGCCAGGACGTGCTGATCGGCGCGCGGCTCGTGCAGGGCGTCGGGGCGGCGCTGATGGCTCCCGCCGCGCTGTCGATCCTCACGACGACGTTTCGCGAGGGCGCGGACCGCAACACGGCGCTCGGCATCTGGGGCGCGCTCAGCGGGCTCGCCGCGGCGGCCGGGGTCTTTCTGGGCGGCCTCCTCTCCGAGGGGCCGGGCTGGCGGTGGGTGTTCTTCGTGAACCTGCCGGTGTGCGCGGCGGCGATCGGCGGGACGCTGGCACTGACGTCGGCCGAGCGCCGCGTAGCGCCCCTGGTCGACTTCGACACACCGGGGGCCGTGCTCGGCACCGGCGGGATGCTGCTGCTCGTCTACGCGCTCATCGAGGCGCCAAACGTCGGGTGGGGGACGGCGCGCACCCTCGGCGTGCTGGCGGTCGCCGTCGCGCTCTTGGTCGCCTTCCTGCTGAACGAGGCGCGCCATCGCCGGCCGCTCGTGCCGCTGTCGATCTTCAGCGTCAAGGGCCTCGCCGCCGCGGACGCGACGCAGCTCATCGCCATGGCCGGCTTCTTCTCCATGTTCTTCTTCCTGACGCTGTACATGCAGGAGGTGCTCGGCTTCTCGCCGATCCAGGCCGGGGCGGCGTACCTGCCGGTGACCGCCGCGCTGGCGCTGGCGGCGGGCGGCTCGTCGCAGCTGTTCGCGCGCATCGGGACACGGCCGGTGATCGTCGCCGGCGCGCTGTTGAGCGCCGTGGGCATCTTCTGGCTCTCGCGCGTGCCGGTCGGCGGCTCCTACGCGGCCGACATCCTTCCGGGCGAGCTGCTGATGGCGTTCGGCTTCGGCGCGGTGTTCGTCGGCGTGACGACCGCGGCCAATGCCGGCGTGCCCGCGCGCGACGCCGGGCTGGCCGCCGGCCTGCTGAGCGCGTCTCAGCAACTAGGGATGGCGCTCGGGCTGGCGATCCTGTCGGCGATCGCCACTGCACGCACGCACGCGCTGACCGCCGACCACGTCGCGCGCCCGGAGGCGCTCACGTCGGGCTACGGGCGCGCGCTGTTGGCCTGCGCCGTCTTCGTCGCCGCCGCAGCGCTCATCGCCACGCGCATCCCGACGACGCGCGCGGCCGCCCAGCCGATCGTCGTGCCCGTCGAGCCCGTGTCCGACGCGATCGGCTGACCCCCATCCCGAGCCCCGGAGGCCCTTCCATGCATTTCTTGCTTCAGGTCCGCTTTGGCGGCGCCCTGACCGCGCTCGCCGAGCTCGCACCGGCTGAGCGCCAGGCCGTGTTCCACGAGTACCTCGCGCTCGCGCAGCATCCCGGCGTGCTCGCCGGCAGCCAGCTGAGCCCGCCCGACACCGCGGTGACGGTGCGGGTCGACGGCGGCGGCACCGTGACCGCCGAGGGACAGGCGGTGGCCGATGCGCTCGACGGCTATTACCTCTACGAGGGCGACGACCTCGAGGCCGCGCTCGCGCTGGCCGCCCGAATCCCCGCCGCCCGCATGGGCGGCAGCGTCGAAGTGCGGGCGCTCGTGGAGCGCTGAGGCGCAGTCGATTCTCCAACTACGCGCCCACAACGAGGCTCGATCGGCGGCTAGGGTCCCGGGCGTGGAGTTCAGCCGCGAGCTGCGCGACGCTGTCCTGGCCGGGGACATCAGCCTCACCGTCCGATTGTGGAAGCGGCCGCGCGTCAAGCAGGGCGGCCGCTACCGGCTCGGCCCCGGCGAGATCGAGGTCGATGCCATCGAGCTTCTCCCGTTCGGGGCCATCACTGCGGCGGACGTCAGACGAGCCGGCGAGCCCGACCGTGAGACATTGCGCCGGCGCGCCGCGCACGCCGGTCCGATCGATGAGGACACGCTCGTGTACCGAATCGAGTTCCACGCGGTCGACTCCAAGGCCTGAGCCCCCGCGCGTCTCGAGTCGGCACAGCACCGCTGGCTGATCTCGCATGCCGCTTCTCTCGGGGCGTGCGGCCATTCTCTGATCGTCATCTGCCATTGTGCGATGGCGCGGCGGGTAGTTGCACCGTGACGCACAGCCCCCCAGCGGCCCGGGGGGTGAGGGTGAGGGTTCCGTCGTGTGCTCGGGTGATGCTCTTGACGATGGCCAGGCCGAGGCCGACGCCTGCGTGGTCGGTGCGTACGCGTCTGCTGCCGCGCTGAAACGGCTCGCCGAGCGTGGCGACGAGCTGTGGGGTGAGCTTCTCGCCGGTGTTCTCGACGGTAAGCACCACAGTCTTGCGGTGAGTGCTGGTCGTGACCCACACGGTGCCCTGTTCAGGCAGGTTGTGGACGATCGCGTTCTGCACGAGGTTCGTCGTCATCTGCAGCAGCAGGGCGGATGAGCCGATGGCGGGGGTGATGTCGCCCGAGGTCTCGATGGTGATGCCGCGTTCTTCTGCGAGAGGCAGGAGCGTCTCCGTGGCTTCTTCCGCTACGAGGGAGAGATCGACGTGTTCGCGGGCGAAGGACCGCTGATCGGCGCGGCTGAGCACGAGTAATGCTTCGGTGAGGTCGATGGCTCGGGTGTTGACGGCGTGGAGGCGGTCGACAAGCTCGCCGTTGTCACGGCTCGGATCCTTGCGAGCCACGTCGAGAAGCGTCTGCGTGACGGCCAGCGGCGTGCGCAGCTCGTGGGAGGCATTGGCCGCAAATCTCTGCTGTTCGGCGACCTGCGCTTCGAGCCGCTCGAGCATGGTGTCGAAGGCGTCGGCCAGTTCGCGGAACTCATCGCGGCGCCCCGGCAGCCGGATTCGATGGGAGAGCGATCCGGTCGCGGCCATGCGTGTGGCATCGGCGATTCGAGTCAGAGGGGCGAGCATCCAGCCGGCGAGAAGCCACCCTCCCACGAGACTGAACACGAACAGGAACGCCAGCATCTCGGCCGCCCTCGGGACGAAGGCGCGCAGGAGGTCGGTGCGGTCGGGACTGTGCGGGAATAGACCAGGTCCTGTTGGGGCCAGACGGTCGGGTACGTAACGCAGCAGGAAGACCCAGACGACCGCGAGCAGCAAAGCGCCGGCGATCATGAGGAAGGCCGCATAGCTGAGGGTGAGCTTCAGGCGAACGCTCAAGCCAGGGGCTCTATCCACGGTCCCCTCCCGCACGGCCGGTGTCTGGCCCATCCTCGATGCGGTACCCGGCGCCCGCCACGGTGGCGATGATCCAGGGCTCGCCGAGGCGTTTGCGCAGTCCCGAGACCGTGATGCGCACGGCGTTGGTGAAGGGGTCGGCGTTCTGATCCCATGCCCGGTTCAGCAGCTCTTCGGCGCTGACGACACCGCCTTCCGCAGCGACGAGGACCTCGAGCACCGCGAACTGCTTGCGGGTCAGCGCGACGTAGCGGCCGTCGCGGTAGACCTCTCGGCGGAACGGATCCAGGCGCAGACCTGCGAGCTCTCGCACCGGCGGCCTGTGGTGCGCGCGCCTGCGGTCGAGCGCTCTGAGACGGAGCACGAGCTCTTGGAGCTCGAACGGCTTGGTGAGGTAGTCGTCGGCGCCGAGCCCGAACCCGGTGGCCTTGTCGTCCAGACGGTCGGCCGCGGTGAGCATGAGGATCGGCATCCCGCTGCCGGAGCCGACGATGCGTCTCGCGATCTCGTCGCCGGTAGGTCCCGGGATGTCGCGGTCGAGGACGGCGATGTCGTACGCGTTGACGCTCAGCAGCTCCAGAGCGGCATCGCCGTCACCCGCGATGTCCGCCGCGATCGCTTCCAGGCGTAGACCATCGCGGATCGCTTCCGCCATATAGGGCTCGTCCTCGACGAGCAGCACGCGCATGCTCCGATGCTAGAGCCGGCACATATCGTCGGCATATTGAAAACCACATACGGGCCGGCAACGCCACGCTGCCTTGACTGGGGGCGTGACCTATAGCCAACGAGCGCGACGAACGACGCGTCGGATTCGGCTTCGCACGATCCGTGTCGCCGGCCTGCTCGTCGTCATCGCGGCGATCGCCGCCGCCCTCGGCTACCAGCTGCCGGCGTCCTCGTCCTCGTCCTCGACGGCGTCCTCGTCCTCGTCCTCGACGCCCGCATCACCCATCCACGTCTCTCGCAGTGAGCACCGTGGTGCGCTTGGCGAGGCGGACGGTGCCGTCCCCGACGGCACGACGGTGTTCGACGACGACGTTCCAGGTGTCGCCAACCTCGATCCAGCCCTCCTCGGTGCCCTGCGCCGGGCTGCAACCGATGCCGCAGGCGACGGGGTCGAGTTCCGCGTCGATAGCGGCTGGCGCTCTCGGGAGTACCAGGAGCGACTGCTCCGCGAGGCGATCTCGAAGTACGGCTCGGAAGAGACAGCCACCCGATGGGTCGCCACCCCGAACACGTCTGCTCATGTGTCGGGAGACGCGGTCGACATCGGGCCCTCCGGGGCCGCCGCGTGGCTGTCCGCGCACGGCGCCGCGTACGGGCTGTGCCAGATCTACGGCAACGAGCCCTGGCACTACGAACTGCGCTCCGAAGCCATCGATCACGGTTGCCCTCCCCTGTACGCCGACCCGACGCACGATCCAAGGATGCAGCGGTGATCAGCAGGCTCGGCATGGGAGCGGGTGTCAACGCAATCACCACACTCGGAGAGAAAGCATGAGTAAGAGACTCTGGCCGCTGGCCGCCGTTGCCACGGTCGCGCTGATCAGCGCAGGCTGTTCGAACGGTTCTGCCGAGAATGGCAACACCGCCACCGCCAGCAGCACCGACACCGCCAGTAGCACCAGCCGCAGCGGCGCTGACAAGAAACTCAGCGCTCGGGACAAGGCGGTGAAGTTCGCCGAGTGCATTCGGGCTCACGGCGTCAGCGACTTTCCAGACCCGAACGCGAGGAACGACTTCGAATATGGAGTCAGTGTGACTCCTGCGGTGTGGAAGCAGGCAACCACCGCCTGCAAGGATCTGCAGCCACCGGGCACGTTGAGCTCGAAGCGGACGCCCAAGCAGCAGTCGGCGAGCCTCAGGTTCGCCCAGTGCATCCGCGACAACGGGGTGAAGGACTTTCCGGACCCCGTCAACGGCGAGCCCCTCGTGGACACCTACAAGATCCCGTCCTCGAACAAACCGGGTGGTATGACCATTCTCAACGCGGCGATGAAGAAGTGCCACAACGCCCTGGGAGAGGCAGTGGGGGGTAAAGGGTGAAGCGGAAGACCTGGGCGCTGGCCGCAGCGGCCGTCCTGGCTACCGCAGCCGCGACCGGAGGCGTGGTCGTCGGGTCCCGCGCTGAGCAAGCGACCCCGGCGCCAAAGGCGCTGCTGGCGAACACCGTGAAGGTGGAGAAGGGCACGCTGTCGGCGATGGTCTCCCAGGCCGGGACCCTGACCTATCGGGCGCGATCGGATGGCTCCCCGTACGCCGTGATCAACCAGGCTCGCGGCGTCTACACCAGCCTGCCTGAAAACGGGGACAAGGTCGCCTGCGGCGGTGTGCTCTACCGGGTGGACGACAGGCCTGTGGTGCTGCTCTGCGGCGCGCTCCCGGCCTACCGTGCTCTGCACGTAGGGGTCAGGGGCCGGGACGTCCGCCAGCTCAACCGCAACCTGCACCAGCTCGGCTACGACGCCGGCGCCCACGTCCGCATCGACCCCGGCGACGACGCCTTCACCTCCAAGACGGAGCGGGCGCTCAGGGTGCTCCAGCGCAGGAAGGGCGTTGGCGTGACCGGCAGGCTCGCGACCGATGGGGCGGTCTTCCTGCCCGAGGCAGTCCGGATCGCCAAGGTCACCGGCGAAGTCGGGGGATCGGCCGGGCCGGGTGCTCCGGTGCTGAGCGCCACGTCCGACACCCTGCACGTGCAGGTGAATCTCGATCCGTCCCAGCAGGGTGAGGTCAAGAAGGGCGACCGCGCCCAGATCACGCTGCCGGGCAACACGCCGGTGACGGGACGGGTCGCGGGGTTCGGACGAGTCGCCCAGACCCCGGCTGCACAAGGAGGTCAGGCGGCCGACGCGACGATCCCAACCTTCGTCAGCCTCAATGACCCGGCCCGCGCGCGCGGGCTCGACAACGCCCCGGTCGACGTGGACATCACGACTCGGGGCGTGCACGACGCCGTGAGCGTCCCGGTCACCGCGCTCGTCGGGAAGTCCGGCGGCGGGTTCGCGGTCGAGGTCGTGCGCACCGGCGGGCGACGCGAGCTGGCCGCCGTGACGCTGGGCCTGTTCGACACCGGAGGCGGGCGCGTCCAGGTCGCGGGCGATCTCCGCGCCGGCGATTCGGTGGTCGTGCCGTCGATATGAGTGACGCGGTACTGGAGCTGGACGAGGTCACGAAGGTCTACGGCGAGGAGCCGCCGGTGTCCGCGTTGCGGGGGGTGTCCTTCACCGTCCACCAGGGCGAGCTGGTGGCGATCGTCGGGCCCTCAGGGTCGGGCAAGTCCACGCTGCTGCACGTCATCGGGACGCTGGAGCGGCCCAGCAGCGGCGTGGTCCGCATCGGTGGAGTCGACGCGGCACAGCTGGATGACCGCGAGCTGTCGCGGCTGCGCGCCCGGGAGATCGGGTTCGTCTTCCAGCAGTTCTTCCTGGCCGAGCACGCCACGGTGCGCGAGAACGTCGCCGATGGGTTGCTGTACGCCGGCGCCCCCGCCGCCGAGCGGCACCGGCGCGCCGATGAGGCGCTCGAGCGGGTCGGCCTGTCGCACCGCGCGACGTTCAAGCCGACCAAGCTCTCGGGAGGCGAGCGGCAGCGCGTTGCCGTCGCCCGGGCCCTCGTCGGGCGGCCGGCGATCGTCCTCGCCGACGAGCCGACCGGCAACCTCGACAGCACCACCGGCGCATCGATCATGCAGCTCATCCGCGAGCTCAACGCCGCCGGCGCCACCATCGTCATGATCACCCACGACGCGGGCCTCGCCGATCAGCTGCCGCGCCAGATCCGCGTGCTGGACGGCCAGGTGGTCTCCGACACCGCCGGCGACCGCAGCGCCGCGGCGACCGCGCGCGTGGCGGCGACGCAGGGACAGACGTCATGAGCGCCGAGGCGGGACGCTTGCGCCTGAACGATGCGCTGCGGGTGACCAGCGTCGGGCTGCGCGCCCGGCCGCTGCGCGCCGCGCTGTCCGCGCTCGGGATCGCGATCGGAACAGCAGCGATCGTGGCGGTCCTCGGCTTGTCGTCCTCATCACAAGCCGGGCTACTCGCCGAGATCGACCGGCTCGGCACGAACATGCTGACCCTCGAGGCCGGCCAGAGCGTCACCGGGCAGCCGTCGAAGCTGCCCGTCGAGGCCCCGGCGCGGATCACGCACCTCGACGACGTCCAACTGCTGGCACACACCGCGCTGGTGAAGGGCAAGAGCGTCTACCGGAGTCGGATGATCCCGGCAACCAACACCGGCGGGCTGCAGGTGCGCGCCACCAGCCTGAACCTGCTCTCGGTGCTCAACACCGGCATCGCGCGCGGCGCCTGGCTCAACCCGGGGACCGCCCGCGAGCCGGTAGCCGTGCTCGGTTGGGCCGCCGCGCAACGGCTGGGCATCGACCGGATCTTCCCCGACCAACGGATCTGGCTGGGAGGCCAGTGGTTCAACGTCGCGGGCGTCCTGGAATCCTCGCCGCTGGAGCCCGACATCGACAACAGCGCCCTGATCGGCTACCGGGCGGCGGAGAGGTACCTCGGCTACATCAGCCTGGCCCAGGGCGAGCGGCAAGCCGGCCCCCCGAGCTCCATCTACGTGCGCGCGGACACCGACCATGTCGCTGAGGTGCAGTCGCTGCTCGCGCCGACCGCCAACCCCCAGGCCCCCGACGAGGTCAACGTCAGCCAGCCCTCCGACGCGCTCACCGCCCGGGCCGCCGCGGCCGGAGCGTTCGACAGCCTCTTCCTCGGTCTCGGCATCGTGGCCCTGATCGTCGGCGCCGTCGGCGTCGCCAACATCATGATCATCTCCGTGCTGGAACGCCGCTCGGAGATCGGCCTGCGCCGCGCACTCGGCGCGACCAAGAGCCAGATCCGCACCCAGTTCCTGGGCGAATCGATCCTGCTCGCCACCATCGGCGGCATCGTCGGCGTGCTCGCCGGAGCAATGGCAACGGCCATCTACGCCAGCTCGAAGAGCTGGACCGTCGTGATCCCCGCCGAGGCGTGGTCGGGCGGCATCGCCTCGGCCATCCTGATCGGCGCGCTCGCCGGCCTGATGCCGGCCGTTCGAGCGTCTCGGATGCCGCCCACGGTGGCACTGCGAACGGTCTGAGGCGAGGACGCCAAGCGGATCGCCGACCACATTCACTGTGGCGACCGAAGCCGAGCCGCGGAGTCGCGCGTCGGACTGAAATAACACCGATTTGTGTGATCTCAGTTATCTCGCTACGCTGTGCGCGTGCCGACCGACGCCGAGATCACCTTCGCCGACCACATGGGGCGCTTCTGCGCGCGCCGCTACGCATTCCCGCCGATGATGGGCCGCCTGCTGGGGTATCTCGCGGTCTGCGACCCGCCGGAGCAGAGCATCGCCGAGCTGGCCGAGGCGCTCCTGGCCAGCCGCAGCGCGATCACCGGCGCGGTCAAGGTCCTCGAGTCTTCGCATGGCGTGCGGCGCACGCGGGCGGCGGGCGAGCGAATGGATCGGGTGCGCATCGACCTGAGCTCGCCGCAGTTGCTGGGCATGGACATCACCGAGTACGAGGAGATGCGCGAGCTGACGCGCGAGGGCCTGGAGGTCCTGCGCGACGCGCCGACGGAGCGGCGGGCGGTGCTCCTCGAGATGTCCGCGTTCGCCGACTTCCTGCTGGAGCAGATCCCGAGGTTCCAGCAGGAGTGGGAGGCGCGACGCGCGGCGCTCGTCGCCGCCGGGGAGCTTCCCGAGCAATCGCGTCCCGGAGGCGGGGCATGAGCAGGGTCGCTGAGCCGGCGATCGAGGCGGCCGGGGTGTGCAAGGCCTTCGGCGAGACGGCGGTGCTCGACGGAGTCGATCTCACAGTCGCCGAGGGCACGATCTTCGCCCTGCTCGGCGCCAACGGCGCGGGCAAGACGACGGTGGTGCGGATCCTGTCGACGCTGATCCGCGCCGACACGGGCGAGGCTCGCGTTGCGGGCCACGACGTGGCCGGCGATCCGGACGCCGTGCGCGCGGCGATCGGCGTCACCGGCCAGTTCTCCGCAGTCGACGAGTTGCTGACCGGCGAGGAGAACCTGCGGCTGATGGCCGCCCTGAATCACCTCTGCCGCGAGGCCGGACGGGCGCGGGTGACCGAGCTGCTCGAGCGCTTCGACCTCGTCGACGCGGCAGGCCGGCCGGCATCCACCTACTCGGGCGGGATGCGTCGCCGGCTCGACCTGGCCATGACCCTGGTCGGCTCCCCGCGGGTGATCTTCCTCGACGAGCCAACCACCGGCCTGGACCCCCGCAGCCGTCACACGATGTGGGACAGCATCCGCAACCTTGTCGCCGACGGGGTCACGATCTTCCTCACCACCCAGTACCTCGACGAGGCCGACCATCTCGCCGACCGGATCGCCGTCCTCGACCACGGTCGCGTCGTCGCGGAAGGCACCGCGGGGGAGCTCAAGAGGCGCATCCCGGGCGGCCACGTCGAGCTGCGGTTCGCCGCTCCCGACGCGCTACAGGCGGCCGCCGACCTCCTCGAAGCCGCCGTCGACGAGGACACGCTCAGCCTGCAGGTGCCCGGCGACGGCAGCGTCGCCTCGCTGCGCCGCCTTCTTGAGCAGCTCGACGACGCCCGCATCGAGGTGGCGGACCTCTCGATCCACACCCCCGACCTCGACGACGTGTTCTTCGCCGTCACCGGTCACCCGACCCGCGAGACGACCGCTCTCTCATGACCACTCTCACCTACACCGTCACCGACTCCGCCACGATGCTGCGCCGCAACCTGCGGCGCCTGCAGCGCTATCCGTCGCTGACCCTGATGCTGGTCGGCATGCCGATCGTCTTCCTGCTGCTCTTCGTCTACGTCTTCGGCGGCCAGCTCAGCCACGGCCTCGGCAGCGGGCTCGCCGGCGGGCACGCCGGACGCGCCGGTTACCTGAACTACGTCGCGCCCGGCATCCTGCTGATGACCGTGGCCGCCGCCGTCCAGGGCACCGCGATCGTCGTCGCCATGGACATGACGACGGGCATCACCGATCGCTTTCGCACCATGGCCATCGCGCGCTCCGCCATCCTCGCCGGCCACGTGCTCGCGAGCTTCATCCAGACCATGGCCAGCATCGCCATCGTGCTCGCCGTGGCCATCGCGCTCGGCTTCCGACCCACCGCCGACCCGCTCCACTGGCTCGGCGCCATCGGCGTGCTGATGCTCTTCGCCCTCGCCCTCATCTGGCTCGCCACCGCGCTTGGACTCGCCGCCAAGAGCGTGGAGACAGCCAGCAACACCCCGATGTTCCTCGCCCTGCTGCCCTTCCTCGGCAGCGGCTTCGTCCCGGCCTCCAGCATGCCCCCCGGCCTCGAGCAGTTCGCCAAGTACCAGCCCTTCACCCCCGTCACCGAGACCGTTCGCGGCCTGCTCACCGGCACCCACATCGCCACCAACGCGATCGCCGCCATCGCCTGGTGCATCGGCATCACGCTCGCGGCCTACCTCTGGGCCATCCACCTCTACACCCACCGGCAGCCACGCTGACCAAGCCGCTGGTCGGCGGCGAACGCAGCCATGGCACGCGGCAGCTCACCTGCGAGCGACAGCCCGATCCGGGCGGAGGATCATCCGCCCGACCAGGTCTGCATAGAACTCACCGACCTGCTCGGAGGTCTTGTGATCGTTGCTGGGGTGATACCAGCGCGCGAGATCGATGCCGAGCGACAGGATGGCCAGGGTGGTCGCTTCGAGCTCGGGGACGTCGAACGTCCCGGCCTCGACACCCGCTTCGAGCTCAGCCGCGAGCAGCTCCTCGAAGCGCTTGCGCAGCTCGGCGATCCTGCGGAACTGCCTGGGAGGAAGCGCCTTCAGCTCATACTGGATGACGCGCGCGACGACGTGGTGGTCGGCGTGCCACTTCGCGAAGGCGGCGACAAACCGTCGAACCCTCTGATCGGGGTCCTGCGGGGCGTCGCGTAGAGCCTCCTCGACATCGTCCAGCACGGACTGGTGGCCGATGCGGCTGATCTCGTAGAGCAGATCGCTCTTCGACTCGTAGTGCACGTAGACGGCAGCTGGACTCATGCCGGCGCCTTCGCCGATCTCGCGCGTCGTGGCCGCATGGAAGCCGCGCCTCGCGAACGCCGCCAGGGCCGCGAGCAGAAGCCGGCGCGAGGACTCCGACTCGATGGCGGCCCAGAGCCCGGCCGAGTTGGCACCGACGTCCTCCGCCGCCGGCTTGGGACGGCGCCTTGCTGCGGGCATGCGGTGAGTCTCTCACCTGGATCACCTCAACCGACGCCCGGCGGCAAGGCCGGCCCGGTCGACAGCGGGGACCGCGGTCCTGCGCATGCCACCCCCCAATCTCGCTGAACAAGCGCTTGCTAGGTCCTCGCGTCTGTGGTACTCGTGTCCAGCCATGCCTGCCGTCGGCGCCGCCATGTGCACGGGAGAGCGCGACTTCGCAGGGCCAAGCCGGCGTGCAGCGGCCGGCGCAAGTGAACGATCGGGCGGGCCGGGTCAGAAAGGAGTCCCATGAGGATTTCATGCGCGTTTCCAACGACGTTGGGCTCGCACGAGGACATCGCGCTGGCGGAGGAGCTGGGCTACGAGCGCGCGTGGCTGTATGACACGCCCCAGCAGAGCCCCGACGTGTGGATGATGCTGGCGCTGGCGGCCGAGCGGACGGAGCGCATCGGCCTCGGCCCAGGCGTCCTCGTGCCCACCCTGCGCCACCCGATGGTCAACGCGGCGGCAACCGCGGCGCTCGCCGCGCTCGCCCCGGACCGCGTGGCCGTCGCCTTCGGTACGGGCTTCAGCGGGCGCCGCGCGATGGGCTATCGGGCCATCCCGTGGTCGTACATGGACCGCTACATCCGCGCCTATCGCGCCCTGCTGCGCGGTGAGACGATCGAGTGGGACGGAGCGCGGATGCGCATGCTCCACCCACCCGGCCACGCGGCGCAGCGGCCGGTCGAGGTGCCGGTCATCATCGCCGCGCTCGGGCCCAAGGGCGCCGAGGTCGCTCGCGAGCTGGGCGACGGCCTCTACATCACCCTGGCGCTGCCCGAGTTCGCCCGGGAGTTCTCATCGGTCTCGTTCCTGTTCTGGGGAACCGTCTTGGACGATGGCGAGGACCCCGCCTCTGAGCGCGTGCGAGCGGCGGGAGGACCGGGGCTCGCGCTGTCCTACCACGGTGCCTACGAGTTCGGCAGCCCGTTGGAGGACCTGCCGGGCGGCGCGCAGTGGCGAGCGGTCGTCGAGCGCACGCCGCCGGAAGAGCGACACCTCGCCGTGCACGATCAGCATTGCGTCGGCCTCAACCAGGCCGACCACGCCGCCTGGGAAGCGGGCGGCCACGCGATGCTCGAGGAGGCGACGATGAGCGGGACCGCCGAACAGCTGCGAGAGCGGCTCGCAGGCCTCGCTGACCACGGCGTGACCGAGCTCGTCTTCCAGCCCTGCGGGCCCGACACCCGTCGCGAGCTCGAGGCCTTCATGGCGACGGCGAAGTCCGCCGTAGCGGTGTGAGGCGCGCCATGAGCAGCGCGCGAACCCTGACGCCGTTCGCCGAGGGCGGCTGCTACTTCGAATGCCCGCGATGGCACGACGGCCGGTGGTGGGCCTCCGACTTCTACCGCTACGGCGTGTTCGCCTACGACGAGGACGGACGCGAGGACCTGGTCGTGGAGGTCGAGGCCCAGCCGTCGGGGCTGGGCTGGCTGCCCGGCGGAGACCTGCTCGTGGTGTCCATGAAGGACCGCCGGGTGCTGCGCCGCGCGGCCGACGGCGGCGTCAGCGTCCATGCCGACGTATCTGGGCTGGCCACCGGTCACCTGAACGACATGGTCGTCGACCGGCGCGGCCGCGCCTATGTGGGCAACTTCGGCTTCGACCTCATGGGCGGCGGCGACCCGGAGCCGGCCGCCGTCGTGCGCGTCGATCCAGACGGCCGTGCCCTCGTCGCCGCCGAGGACCTCTGGTTCCCGAACGGCTCGGTGATCACCGACGACGGCACGCTCATCGTCGCCGAGACGTTCGCGGCGCGCCTCACCGCGTTCACGATCCAGCCCGACGGCGCGCTCGCCGATCGACGCGTGTGGGGGCAGATCGAGCCGACGCCGCAGCCCGCCGACACCGCGACGATGCTGGGCGCCGTCACCTTCGCTCCCGATGGCTGCGCGCTGGACGCCGAGGGACACGTGTGGGTGGCCAACGCGCTTGGCGGCCCGCTGAGCCGCATCGCGCCGGGCGGGCAGATCGTCGACGAGGTGGCGATACCCGCGGGCCTGGGCGCGTTCGCGTGCGGGCTGGGCGGCGAGGATGGCCGCACCCTCATGGCCTGCGCCGCGCCCGACTTCCACGAGGAGGCACGCAAGGCGGCGCGCGAGGGGGTGCTGCTGAGCACGACCGTCGCTGTCCCGCGCGCTGGCCTCCCCTGAGCCGGACCCCTCGTTGCGGAGCAAGGTTGCTCGCAATTGCACGTTTGCGTCCTAGACGCGCATATTCATGCAGCATTACACTGCGTTGATGATCAAGGTCGCGTTCATCGGCGCCGGCAGCGTCGAGTTCACCCGCGAGCTGCTGGGCGACCTGCTGAGCTTCGACGAGCTCGCCGACACCCACGTCGCGCTGCACGACATCGACGCCGAGCGGCTCGACACGGCGGCCGGGATGGCCCGATGGATCGACGGCGAGCTGGGCGGCAAGGCCACGATCACGGCCCATGCCGACCGCCGCGAGGCGCTCGACGGTGCGGACTTCGTCCTGAACATGATCCAGGTCGGCATGCACGCCGCCACGCTCGTCGACTTCGAGATCCCTGCGCGCCACGGCCTGCGCCAGACGATCGGCGACACGCTGGGCATCGGCGGCATCTTCCGGGCGCTGCGCACGATCCCCGTGATGCTGGGCATCGGCGCCGACATGGCCGAGCTGTGCCCGGACGCGTGGCTGCTCAACTACACCAACCCGATGGCGATCCTCTGCCAGGCCTACGCCGAGGGCTCGCCGCACAAGCAGATGGTCGGGCTCTGCCACTCGGTGCAGCACACGTCGCGCCACCTCGCCGAGCTGGCCGGCGCCCCGTTCGAGGAGGTCACCTTCCTCGGCGCCGGCGTCAATCACCAGGCCTTCATCCTGCGCCTCGAGCACGACGGCGAGGATCTCTACCCGCGCATCGACGCCGCGATCGACGCCGACCCCGAGCAGCTGCGCCGCGTGCGCGTGCAGATGTATCGCCGCCTGGGCTACTTCCCGACGGAGTCCAGCGAGCACTCGGCCGAGTACCTGCCGTGGTACATGCGCGACCCGGAGGCCGTCGAGCGGCTGCGCATCCTCGAGGGCGACTACATCCAGCGCAGCGAGGAGAACCTCGTCGAGTACGAGCGCGCCCGCGAGCGCCTGGCCAACGGCGAGCCGTTCGCGATCGAGCGCAGCCTCGAGTACGCGTCGCTGATCGTGCACTCGATGGTCACCGGGCAGGAGCGAGTGATCTACGGCAACGTCCAGAACGCGGGGCTGCTCGCCGACCTTCCGGCGCGCTCGGTCGTCGAAGTGCCGTGCGCGGTCGATCGGACCGGCGTTCGTCCGACGCCGGTCGCCGACTACCCGCCACAGCTCGCGGCGCTCAACCGCACCTTCCTGAATGTCGCGGACCTCACGGTCCGCGCGGCGCTCGAGGGCGACGAGCGCCACGTGCACCACGCCGCGCTGCTCGACCCCAACGCCGCCTCCTCCCTGTCGCCGGACGCCATCGAGGCGGTCGTCGACGAGCTCCTCGAGGCGCACGCCGAGCGGCTGCCGGCCGGGCTGCGGCGGTGACCGACGCGCTCGACGTCCTCGCCGTCGGCGACCTCAACCCCGACCTCCTGGTCACCGGCGACGTCACGCCGCGCTTCGGCCAGGCCGAGCAGGACGTCAGCGCGCACCTGACGCTCGGCGGCTCGGCCGCGATCTTCGCCGCGGGCGCTGCGCGGCTCGAGTTGCGCACGGCGATCGTCGCGACCGTCGGCGACGACGACCTCGGCCGCGTGACGCGGACGATGCTCGCAGCGCGCGACGTCGCCGTGGGCGCGGTCGCCGTCGACCCGAGCCGGCCCACGGGCCTGTCGATCAACCTGCAGCGCGACGACGACCGCGCGATCCTCACCGACCGGGGCGCGATCCCGGCGCTCGACATGGCGGCGGCGGTCGCTTCCGTGGAGCGCGGCGTGCGCCACGTGCACGTCGCGTCGGTCTTCCTCGTGCCGGCGCTCGCCGAGCACGGCGGCGCGCTGCTCGACGCCGCGCGGCGCGTCGGCGCCACGGTGTCGGTGGACACGAACTTCGACCCGAGCGGTGAGTTCGCAGCCCCCGCCTGGCTGCGCGACGCCGACGTGCTCATGCCCAACGCGGCCGAGGCGCTCGCGCTGGCGCACGGCGCCCAGGAGGACCTCCTCGCCGCCGCCCGGGACCTCGCCTCCGGCGGCGCGCTCGTGGCGGTCAAGCGCGGCGCCGCGGGCGCGCTGGCGGTCCGCGGCGACGAGGTCGTCGAGGTGCCGGCGCCCGCCGCGACGGGCCCGACAGCGTCGGGGCGGGCGACGCCTTCGACGCCGGGCTCGTCTGGGCGCTGCTCGAGGAGCGCTCCCTGCCGCACGCGCTGGGCATCGCCTGCGCCTGCGGAGCGCTGTCGCTGCGCGCCGCCGGCGGCGTCGACGGTCAGGCCACCCTGGACGAGGCGCTCCGGCTGGCCGCGGAGCTACGCTCCGCGCAATGAACCGCGCGGAGCGCCTCGGGGCGATCCTGGAACGGCTCTCCGAGGGCGGCACGGTCGACGTCGAGGTCCTGACCCGCGAGCTCGGCGTCTCGCCCGCGACCGTTCGCCGCGACCTCCAGGCGCTGCACGACCAGCGCCTGCTCGATCGCACGCACGGCGGCGCGGTCGCGATCGGCGGGCTCTACGAGCTGCCGGTGCGCTACCGCGGCTCGCTGCAGCACGACCAGAAGCTGCGGATCGCGCGCGCCGCGCTGGCGCATGTCGAGGACGGCGCGACCGTCGGCCTGACCGGGGGGACGACGACGACCGAGGTCGGCCGGATGCTGGTCCACCGCAGCGAGCTCACCGTCGTCACCAACGCGATCAACATCGCCGCCGAGCTCGCCGTGCGCCCCAACGTGCGGCTGATCGTCAGCGGCGGCGTCGCGCGCGCGGCCTCATACGAGCTCGTCGGCCCGCTGGCCGACGGCGTGCTCGGCCAGCTCCACGTCGAGGTCGCCTTCGTCGGCGTCGACGGGATCACCGCGCGCACCGGGCTCACGACGCACCGCGAGATCGAGGCGCACACCAACCGCGTGCTCGTCGAGCGCGCCGCGCGCGTCGTCGTGGTCGCCGACGGCACGAAGGTCGGTGTCACCACGCTGGCGCGGATCTCCGACTGCGACGCCGTCGACGTGCTGATCACGACCGATGAGGCCGACCCCGACGAGCTGGCGGCCATCCGTGCCCGCGACGTGACCGTCGAGGTGGTCTGAGCTCACGCGCGTGCGGGCGCGCGCGAGGCCGGCACGATCGCCGCGCCGGTCGCCACGTCGAAGACGTGCAGCTGCGTGTGGTCCACGCGCAGGCGCGCCCTGGTCCCGGCGGCGATCGGCTCGCGGCCGTCGACGCGCGCCACGAAGCGCGCGCGCTCGTCGTCGGCCAGCAGACGGCCCTCGCGGTCCTCCGCCTCGGTCGCCGCCGCAACGAGCGCGTCGCCCGCGACCCGCGGCGCGTCGAGCGCGAAGGAGGCGTGCGCCTCCTCGCCCAGGTGCTCGACCAGGTCGATCGGCACGTCGATGACCGGCCAGGACGGGTCGGCGCGCGGCCCGTCGAACGCGAAGGCGCCCGGCCGGATGCCGAGGATCACCCGCCGTCTGGCCTCGCGCAGCGGGGAGTCCGGCGCGAGCGCGATCGCCTGCCCGGCGAAGCGAGCCTCACCGTCGACCAGCTCGGCCTCGACGAAGTTCATCGCCGGCGAGCCGATGAACGCCGCGACGAACAGGTTGCACGGATTGCGGTAGAGGACCTGCGGGTGGTCGCACTGCTGGATGACCCCGTCGCGCAGGACGGCCACGCGCTCGCCGAGGGTCATCGCCTCGACCTGGTCGTGCGTGACGTAGACCGTGGTCACGCCCAGGCGCTCGTGCAGCCGCGCGAGCTCGGAGCGCATCGAGGTGCGCAGCTTGGCGTCGAGGTTGGAGAGCGGCTCGTCGAGCAGGAAGGCGCGCGGCTCTCGCACGAGTGCGCGCCCGATCGCCACGCGCTGGCGCTGGCCGCCGGACAGCGCTGCGGGCTTGCGCGCCATGAGCTCCTCGAGGCCGAGCATCCGCGCCATCTCGCCCACGCGGCGGTCGATCTCCTCGCGGGCCGCGTGGCGCTGGCGCAGCCCGAAGGCGAGGTTCTGGCGCACGGTCATGTGCGGGTACAGCGCGTAGCTCTGGAAGACCATCGCGATGTCGCGGTCGGGCGGGTCGGCGGCGGTCACGTCCTGCCCGCCGATCGACACCTTCCCCGCGGTCACCTTCTCGAGGCCGGCGATCACGCGCAGCAGCGTCGACTTCCCGCAGCCCGACGGGCCGACGAGCACCATGAACTCGCCGTCGCCGACCTCCAGGGAGACATCGTCGACCGCGACGACCCCGCCCTCGTAGACCTTCGACACGCGCTCGAGCGTGATCCCGCCCATCCTCACCCCTTGACGCCCGTCGTGGCCAGCGACCGCACGAACGTGCGCTGCGCGGCCAGGAAGGCGAGCAGCACGGGAAGGGTCGCCAGCACGTTGGCGGCCATGATCGCCGACTGGTTGGTCTGGGCGCGGCTCTTGAAGCTGGCGATGCCGAGCGGGAGCGTCGCGTGCGACTCGCTGGAGATCGCGATGGCCGGCCACGAGACGTCGTTCCAGGTCAGCAGGAAGGTGATGACCGCGACGGTCGAGAGCGCCGGCCGCGCGAGCGGCAGCACGACCGTCCACAGGATCTTCCAGCGCGAGCAGCCGTCGATCCACGCCGCCTCCTCGAGCTCGGGCGGCAGCGAGATGAAGAACTGGCGCAGCAGGAAGACGCCGAAGGGCATCACCAGCGACGGGATCATGAGCGACCAGAGCGTGTCGATCATCCCGAGGTGCTGGAGGATGATGAAGGTCGGGATCAGCGTGAGCTGGAACGGCACGATGAGGGTGCCGAGCATGAGCCAGAGCATCAGGCCCGAGCCGCGGAAGCGCAGCCGCGCGAAGGCGTAGCCCGCGGTCGAGCAGAACACGAGGTTGGCCGCCACCACGACCGCGCTGACGATGGTTGAGTTGACGAACCAGGTCGGCAGCTCGGCGTTCTCGAACAGGTAGCGGTAACCGTCGAGGTGCAGCGAGCCGGGGACGATGGTCGGCGGGAAGCGGTTCAGCTGGGCCTGGTTCATGAAGGAGCTGACGAGCATCCAGGCCAGCGGCAGGCCGAGCAGCGCGCACACGGGGACCAGCACGAGGTGCCAGGGATCGAAGGGCAGGCGGCGCCGGATCACGCGCGCCGCTCCCGCAGGCGATGCAGCGCGATGCCGCTGAGGCTGATGACGAGCAGGCCTCCGGCCAGCACGTACGACGCCGCCGCGCCGGTCCCGTAGGCGGAGTCGCGGATCGAGCGGTAGACGTAGTAGACGACGACGTAGGTCGACTGCCCCGGCCCGCCGGACGTGCTGCCGTAGACGAGGTCGAACAGCTGGATCCCCTGCACGGTCTGCCACAGCAGCAGGAAGATGCTCACCGGGGTCAGCGCGGGGAGGATCACGTGGCGAAAGACGCCGGCCCGCCGCGCACCGTCGATCGACGCCGCCTCGACCAGCTCGCGCGGGATGTCCTGCAGCGCGGCAAGGTAGACCACTGCGCAGAAGCTCACGCAGCTCGTCCCCGCCCACAGCCCGGCGACGACGAGCAGCAGCAGGGCCTGGCCGCCGTCGGCGAAGAACGGCTGCGGCCCGATCCCGATGCGGTCCAGCAGTGAGTTGGCCACGCCGAACTGGTCGTCGAAGATGAACGAGAAGAGCACCCCCTGGACCGTCGCGGAGATCACGACCGGCACGAAGGCCAGGGTCCGGTAGAGCCCGATGAAGCGCAGGCGGCGGTTGAGGAGCAGCGCGAGGCCCAGCCCCCCGCCGATGCTCAGCGGGACGAAGAGGCCGGTGTAGATCAGCGTGTGGCGCACCGCGCCGGTGAAGGCGGGGTCGTCGAAGATCGACCGGTAGTTGTCGAGGCCGACGTACTTGGTCGTCTCGGCGATCGGGTCCTTGTCCTGCACCGAGAGCAGCAGCGACCAGAAGACCGGCACGATCGCCAGGCCGATGATGATCACCACCGCGGGCAGGATGTACAGCCACGCGCTCGGCGTCTCGCCGAACATGCGCTGGCGCCACGTCGGGCGCGGCGCAGCCGCCGCCACCCCCGCCCGCGGTGCCTGCGCGAACACCGTGCTCAACGGGCGGGCCTCACCCTTCGAGCGCCTTGTTGCCGCCCTTGACCGCCTTGTCCAGCGCGTCCGACGGCGACTGCTGGCCCAGGAGCGTGCCGGCGATCGACTGCCCCAGAGCCTCGGAGATCTTCGGGTAGGGCTCGATGACCGGCCGCACGCGCGCGTTGTTCAGCGCCTCTACGAACGTGCCCAGCCCCTCGACCTTGCCGACGTGCTGCTTCCAGACGTCCTGCGCGGCGGTCGAGCGGCGCAGCGGCAGGCTTCCGGCCTCGACGTCCCAGCGCGCGTCCTGCGCCGGGTCCGTGAGCCACTGGACGAACTCCTGCGCGGCGCGCGCCCTCGCCGGGCCGTTGTCGAACAGCATCCAGGTGTCGGGCCCGGCGATCGTCACCGGCTTGCCGCTGAAGGTCGGCAGCGGCGCCACGCCGTAGTCGACCTTGGAGCTGATGATGTCGGGCAGCTCCCACGGCCCCGTCGGCACCATGCCCATACGGTTGGAGTTGAAGACGCGGTACATCTGCTCGGTCCCCGAGGTCTTGTCGATGTAGACCGACTTGTCCTGCGCCGCCATCTGGTTGACGAGGGTAAGCGCCCTCAGGCCGCTCTGCCCGCCGTAGCCCACCTGCTTGCCGCCCGGCGCGAGGACGTCGCCGCCGAGGTCCCAGATCATCGGCCACAGGCGCCACACGGTGTCCTCGTCGCCCACGCCCGGCCAGCCGGTGCCGAAGACGCCCTTGCTCTTGTTGGTCAGCTGCTTGGCGATGGCGCGGTAGTCGTCCCACGTCCACCCCGCCTTGGGCGCCGGGATCCCGGCCTGACGGAACAGGCGCTTGTTGTAGACGACGGCCAGCGAGTCGATGAGCGCCGGGATGGCGCGGACCTTGCCGTCGATGGTCACCGCCTCGCGAGCGGCCGGGTAGAAGTCCTGCCAGTTCCAGGCCTTCGTCGTGACCGCCTTGGTGAGGTCGAGCGCCTTCGGGCTGCGGGCGAGGTTGGCGACGTTGGGGCCGAAGATATAGACGACGTCCGGGTACTTGCCGCCCGCGAGCGCCGCGGTCATCTTGGCCTGCAGCGAGTCGGCCACGGCGCCGATCTGCGCGTCGACCTTGACGTCGGTGTGGGTGCGGTTGAACTCGTCGGCCAGGCTCTTGATGACCTTGCCCGCCGACTGGTTCTGGCCGTGCCAGAAGGTGATGGTCACCGGTCCCGAGGACTTCTTGGCGGCGGTCGAGGAGCCGCTGCCCCCTCCGCCGCCCCCGCACGCCGCGAGGACCAGCGCCGTGGCGGCAGTCGCGGCGAGCATCGCGCGCTTGCTGAGTCGTCTGCTCACGAGAGCACCTCGAGATCGTGGTCGGCGAGAATCACCGACCGCGCGAGGTTGCGCGGCCGGTCGGGATCGAGCCCACGGGCGCCAGCCAGGGCGACCGCGGTGCGCTGGGCGATGACGAGCGAGGCCAGCGGGTCGAGCTCGTCGGTGACGACGGTGGCGCCGATGCGCTCGAGCTCCGTGGCCAGCGAGGGGTCGAGCGGGTCGAGCGACCAGACGACCCTGCCCGGCGCCGCGATGCTGATCGGGCCGTGGCGGTACTCGAACATGGGATAGGCCTCGGTCCAGGCCTGCGCGGACTCCCGCAGCTTCAGGGCCGCCTCGCGCGCGAGGCCGATCGTCCAGCCGCGCCCGAGGAAGGTCCACTGCTCGACGGCCTCGGGATCCACCGGCAGCGGGCACTCGAGCGCGCGGCGGGCGTCGGCCGCGGCGCTCTCGGCGGCGCCGGGCTGCACGAGCTCGCGCAGGAGTACCAGGGCGGTGGTGGCGAAGCGGGTCTGCACCACCGACCGCTCGTCGGCGAAGTCGAGGTCGATGGCGTCGTCGGCGGCCCGGCCGACCGCCGCGTCGCGGTCGGCGGTGATCGCGACCGTGCGCTGGGCGATGCCGCGCCCGAGGGCGTGCACGACCTCGCTTGTGGATCCAGAGCGCGAGATTGCGACGAGGACGTCGTACCGGCGTCCCTCGGGAAGCTCCGATGCGGCGAAGGCATCGGTCTGCCCGTGGCCTGCGCGCTCGCGCAGCGCGGCCCACGATTGGGCGATGAACAGCGACGTGCCGCAGCCCACGACGCAGGCGCTTGCGCCCCGCGCGGGCAGGACCTCGGCCACCCCGGCCGCCAGGTCTGCCGCGCGTGTCCAGAGCTCGGGCTGGCTGGCGATCTCGGCCGTCGTGAGTGCTTGCATCGGCGGGCATCATAGATCTATTCTGCGCGAATGCCAGCTATTCGCTCATGTTCGCGCAGGGCGTGCGTGGTGGCCACGATCGCCGCGGCCCTCGCCGTCACCATCGGCGCCGGCGTGCCCACCGCTGCCGCAAGCGCCGGTCGGACCTTCTTCGTGTCCCCCACCGGCAGCGACGCGGCCGCGGGCACGAAGACGCATCCGTGGCGCACGATCCAGAAGGCTGCGAGCAGCGTGCCGGCCGGCAGCACCGTCGAGATCCGCGGCGGCGTCTACCGCGAGCGCGTCGTGGTGCGGGTCTCGGGCGCGCCCAGGGCATGGATCACCTTCCGCAACTACGCGGGCGAGCACGTGCGAATCGACGGCACGGGCCTCGGCCCGTACGACGGGATCGCCGGCCTCGTGGCGATCGACAGCCGCTCCTACATCGCCGTGCAGGGCCTCGAGATCGCGCACTTCCACGACCTCTCCGACGCGTTCGTGCCGGCCGGCGTGTTCGTCACCGGCACCGCGCACCACATCGCGCTGCGCGGCCTCGAGGTGCACGACATCCGCACCGCGACGGCGGACGCCCACGGCATCGCCGTGTACGGCACGTCGGGTGACACGGCGATCCACGACGTCGCGATCACCGGCAACCAGGTGCACGACAACCACCTGGGCTCCAGCGAGTCGGTCGTCGTCAACGGCAACGTGCGCGGCTGGACGATCACCCACAACCACATCTGGCGCAACGACAACATCGGCATCGACGCCATCGGCTTCGAGGGCAAGGCGCCGCGCAACGACCAGGCGCGCGACGGCTACATCGCCGACAACTACATCACCGACATCGACTCGCTCGGCAACCCCGCCTACGACGAGGAGGGCGGCGGCAACTGCCGCTGCGCGGACGGCATCTACGTCGACGGTGGCCGCGACCTCCTGATCGAGCGCAACATCGTGCTGCGCTCCAACATCGCGCTGGAGATCGCCAGCGAGCACAGCTTCGGCTCGGCCTCCAACGTGCTCGCGCGCGACAACGTGCTGGCCGACAGCACCACGATCGGGCTGGCCATGGGTGGCTACGACACCGAGCGCGGCCAGACGATCAACGCGCGCGTGGTCAACAACACCTTCGTCAACAACGACACGCTGGGCACCGGCTCCGGAGAGATCCTGCTCCAGTACCGCGTCTACGACTCGCAGATCCTCAACAACGTGGTCGTGGCCAACGCCCAGGCGATCATGATCGCCAACCCGTACGTCGAGAACGCCCGGAACGTGGTCGACGGCAACGACTGGTGGGTCGTGGGCGTGCCGCCGTCGACCGCGACGTGGCAGTGGAAGAACGTCATCTACCACGGCTTCGCGAACTACCGCCGCGCCACGGGCAACGATGCGCACAGCGTGCTCGGCGACCCGCTGCTGGGCCCGGGCTGGCGGCCGCGGCCGGGATCGCCGGCGATCGACGCCGGGCTCGACACCCCGCTGGCGGGGGCGTCGGACCTCTACGGCGCCCCCCGGCGCCAGGGCCGCGCGATCGACATCGGCGCCGTGGAGAGCAAGCCGGGCTGGTAGCGCACGGCCCCGGTCACGGCCGTACCGCGATGGCGTGGAACGTGGTGCCGAGTGCCGGGATGTCCTTCGGCGTGTAGGCGATGCGGCCCGCGCACAGACCCTGTCGCGGAGGACCTGAGCGATGCCGGGAACAGCCTGGATCGTCGCGGGCGGAAGAGCGTCGGCGCGCGGTGCGCGATGTCGGTCAGCACCCATTGCGTGCAGCCGTTGCGACAGCAGCCGCCTCCGTGGCCAGTGCGGGCTGGGCCCGTGACCAGCCGAGAGCTTCCGGGTAGCCACTTCTCATGGCCACCACAAAGCAGCGCGAGACGGCCAAGCGCAACGCTGAGGCGGACCGGCGCCCTCGCGCGCTCAGGTGATGCGCGCGGCGAGCAGGCAGATGTCGTCGGTCAGGACACCCTCGGCGAACTCGGATGACCGGGCGCGCAGGACGCCGACCGCCTCGGTCGGCGTGGGCTTGTCCAGGCCCTCGAGCGCGGCGGTGGCGCCCTCGAGCCCGAACAGCTGGCGGCCATGGCGTGCCTCGGTCAGGCCGTCGGTGTAGAGCACCACGCCGCTGCCGTCGGCCGATCGTCGCGAGCCCTCCAGGCATCCGGGATCCGCGCGAATCCCCAGCGGCGTCCCCTGTGCCGGGGCGAGCAGCTCCTCGCCGCCGTCCAGTGACAGCGCGGGGGGATGGCCGGCATAGGCCCAGCGCAGGAGCTGATCGTTCGGGAGGTACGTCACGACGGCGGCGGTCACGAACTCGCTGCCGGTGCCGGCGCGCTCGATCAGCGCGGTGTTGGCCCAGCCCAGCAGGCGCGACGGGTCGTCGGAGAAGGGGGCGGTCGCAGCGAACGCCGTCCGCACGAACGCCGCGCGCTTCCCCGCCTGCAGGCCATGGCCCACGACGTCGCCAACCACGAGCACGGTGGAGTCCTGCGGCCCCTCGGCGACCAGGTAGAAGTCGCCGCTGACCTGGTCGGCGGAAGCCGGGATGAAGGTCGCGGCCAGCTCGAGGCCCGGGCGCTCCGGGAGCCGGGGCGGCGTGAGCGCGTCGCGGACCGCGCGCAGATCCTCGAGCTCGTGCTCGGCCGCCGCGAGGCGCTCGTTCAACGTGGCCAAGTCCTCGGCGTGCACCACTGCCTCGCGGCGCAGGCGCTCGATGAGCGTGTCGTTGCGGACGTCGCGCGCGTCCATGTCGTGGATGTCGCGCTCGCGGGCGTCGGCCTCGGCGTGCAATCGCCGCAGCTCCGTGTCCCTCTTGTCGGGCCCCTGGGTCATGACATTCATCGCGCTCGGACGAACGCCGTTTCGTCCGACCGACATCTTCCCGCACCCACCGCTCACCGTCGACGGCGGGCTCGGGGGTACCGTTCGGCCGGCAGGACGACCGCTCGGCGCTCTGCCATCGCTAAAGGTCTGGGCTCGGGATCGGCGTCGACGGGCCGGGAGGCGCCGGTCGATCTGCGGACGCGACGGCGCAAACGGCGCCCTGCGCGGGCCGGACGGCGGGCTGGGAGCGACGCGCGGTACCCCGGCGGGTGTGGGCCGCCGTGAGCAGCCCGCAGGGTAGAGTGAATGGCTCACGGCCCCTTCACCGCTCCTGCGAAGCGACTTCGCGCAGAGCATCGCCGGCCGACCGCCGAACGGCGACCCTCACGGACAGTTTCGTCCTCAGCGACCGAAGAGCCATCACCCAAGACGGGTCGGCGCTCGGCCGGCTCCAGGAAGGCTTGACGCAACTGTGACCTTCGGGCCATCGAACCGAGAGCGGCGCGGCCCACTGTGGCCGCATGCCCACGACGACGCGCTGCGCTGAGCCCACGGTCTCCTACTTCACCTTTCTGCCGACGCTCATGGAAGAGCAAGCTCACACCGACCCGGGCGTGCTCGACGACGCCCCGGGCGGCCACCTGGCCCCGGGCGGCCCGCGCCGCGTGCTCGTCGTCGACGACTCCCTGCTCATGCGGTCTGCCGCCACGCTGGGCCTCGGTCGCGTCGCCGGGTGGCAGGTCGCCACCGCCTCTAGCGGCCGCGACGGCGTCGAGCTCGCCGCCAGCTACCGCCCCGACGCGATCCTGCTCGACGTCGTGATGCCGGAGCTCGACGGTCCCGCCACGCTGCGCGCGCTGCGCGAGCAGGCGGCGACGCACGACGTGCCGGTGGTCTTCCTGACTGCCGACGCGGGTGAGCCCGGCGACCTCGTCGCCTTGGGAGCAGCCGGCGTCATCGCCAAGCCCTTCAAGCCGGAGGACCTCGCCGGGCAACTCGGCGATCTGCTCGGATGGACATGACGGATCGGAGCCCGCCTTGAGGCGTCTGCGCATCGAGAACCCGTCCTGGGCGGTGGCGGCGAGCGGGGTGCTGATCGTCGTCCTGATCGTGACCGCAGTCGGGGCCGCGGTGTGGCGCTTCGACGCCGCCCAGCACAGCTACGACCACGTCGCGGGATCGTCGTCGATGCTCATGGTGGTCAGCGACATGCGCCAGAACCTGCTCGACCGCGACGAGTCGGTGATCAGTGTCCTCGCCGGGCATCCGGCCGCGCTCGCGCAGCTGCACACCGACGAGGCGCGGTTCGGCGCCCTGGTCGCCAGGGCCAGGCGGGTCGGCGATACCAGCTACGACGCGCAGACACTCGACACGCTGAGCTCGCTCAACCAGAAGGTCATCGCCATCGGGCGTCGTCTCGGCGGCCGACGCCACCCCGACCTGAGGCAGATCAACGCCGCCACGGGCGCCCTCGAGTCCAACCTCACGCGCTTCGCCAACGCCGAGGCGGCGGAGGTTGGGCCGTTGGTGGCCAAGGCGCGCCATGATGCGCGCACGGCGCGGACGGTCGCGATCGGGGCCGGCCTGGTCGCGGTGCTGATCACGATCGCGCTGGTGGTCTATGTGCTGTTCTTGCTGCGCCGGCTGCTGGACGGGGTGCGCAGCACCGCCGGGGCGCTGACCGCCTCCGCGCTGGACATGCGCGCCACCACCCAGCAATCGGCGTCCGCGCTGGCCGAGCAATCCGCCGCGGTCGCCGAGGTCGCCGCCACCGCCGACGAGCTGAGCTCGACGGCCACCTCGATCGCCACCGGCGCCGAGAGCATGTCCAGCGCCGCCCAGCAGACCACCGCGACCGTCGAGGACATGCGCGAGCAGGTCGCCGCGATCGCCGAGCGCTCGCTGGAGCTGGGCCGCTCCAGCCAGCAGATCGGCGAGATCCTCACCCTGCTGACCGAGATCGCCGAGCGCACCGACCTGCTCGCGCTCAACGCCGCGATCGAGGCCGCCCACGCCGGCGACGCCGGCCGCGGGTTCGCCGTCGTCGCCGCCGAGATCCGCAAGCTCGCCGAACGCTCCGGGCGCTCGACCGAATCGATCCGGGAGATCATCACCCGCGTCCAGGACGCCACCAACGCCACGATCCTGGCCACCGAGCGCGGCGCCCAGCAGGCCGGCGAGATCGCCACGCTCATGCACAGCTCCACCAGCGACCTGGAAGACAGCCTGCGCGCCGCCGAGCAACAACGCGCCGCCACCGAGCAGGTCGCCGTCGCCCTGGGCGGCATCCGCGGCGCCGTCCAACAACTCTCCACCGAACAAGACGGCCGCGTCGCGACCACCCAACAAGTCGAAGACCTCACCGGCGACCTCGCCACCCTCCTGCACCGCCACGGCCTCGACCTGCACACCAACGGACACCGGACCACCACATCATGACCTCCAGAGAAGCCCCCATCGCCGCCCTCGACGGTGAGCTGACCCGGCTGTGGGCAACGCATCGGACCGAGGTCGACGAGCGGCTGGCGGCGATCGACGCCGCCGTCGGGAAGTGCGACCACGGCGCGCTCGACGACGAGTCGCGCGCGACGGCCACGCGGGCGGCACACCAGCTGGCCGGGACCGTCGGCACGTTCGGCTTCGCGGCGGCCTCCGAGCACGCCGCGGCGGTCGAACGGCGCCTGGCCGGCCCACCGGGCGAGATCGACGGCCCCGGGCTCGCGGCGCTGATGACCGCGCTGCGCGCCGCACTCGAGCCGTCACCGGCATGATGGATCGGAGCTGGACATGAGGCGTCTTCGCATCGTCGAACCGGCGCGGGCGGTGGCGATCAGCGGGGTGCTGATCGTCGTCCTGATCGTGACCGCAGTCGGGGCCGCGGTGTGGCGCTTCGACGCCGCCGAGCACAGCTACACGCGCGTGGCGGAGCAGGCGCAGGGCACCCTGGTCGTGCTCGGCGACCTGCGCCAGAACGTGCTCGACCGCGTGGAGGCCGCAGTCGAATACCGCTCGACGCACCGACCGGCGACCCTGGCGCGACTGTCGTCGCTCAACGGGAACTTCGACGAGCTGATCGACCGCAGCCGGCGAACCGGGTACCTGGACGCCGGGACCGTCCCGGCGCTGGACCGTCTCAAGGCGCTCAACCGGCGCGCGAAGGATCTCGGGCTGCAGAGCCTCAAGCCCGGTCAGGCCGCTCTGGGGACGCCCGCGGCCGCCGCGGTGAATGCGCTCGAGGCGGAGCTCGCGCGCTATGCGAACGCCGAGGCGGCGGAGGTTGGGCCGTTGGTGGCCAAGGCGCGCCATGATGCGCGCACGGCGCGGACGGTCGCGATCGGGGCCGGCCTGGTCGCGGTGCTGATCACGATCGCGCTGGTGGTCTATGTGCTGTTCTTGCTGCGCCGGCTGCTGGACGGGGTGCGCAGCACCGCCGGGGCGCTGACCGCCTCCGCGCTGGACATGCGCGCCACCACCCAGCAATCGGCGTCCGCGCTGGCCGAGCAATCCGCCGCGGTCGCCGAGGTCGCCGCCACCGCCGACGAGCTGAGCTCGACGGCCACCTCGATCGCCACCGGCGCCGAGAGCATGTCCAGCGCCGCCCAGCAGACCACCGCGACCGTCGAGGACATGCGCGAGCAGGTCGCCGCGATCGCCGAGCGCTCGCTGGAGCTGGGCCGCTCCAGCCAGCAGATCGGCGAGATCCTCACCCTGCTGACCGAGATCGCCGAGCGCACCGACCTGCTCGCGCTCAACGCCGCGATCGAGGCCGCCCACGCCGGCGACGCCGGCCGCGGGTTCGCCGTCGTCGCCGCCGAGATCCGCAAGCTCGCCGAACGCTCCGGGCGCTCGACCGAATCGATCCGGGAGATCATCACCCGCGTCCAGGACGCCACCAACGCCACGATCCTGGCCACCGAGCGCGGCGCCCAGCAGGCCGGCGAGATCGCCACGCTCATGCACAGCTCCACCAGCGACCTGGAAGACAGCCTGCGCGCCGCCGAGCAACAACGCGCCGCCACCGAGCAGGTCGCCGTCGCCCTGGGCGGCATCCGCGGCGCCGTCCAACAACTCTCCACCGAACAAGACGGCCGCGTCGCGACCACCCAACAAGTCGAAGACCTCACCGGCGACCTCGCCACCCTCCTGCACCGCCACGGCCTCGACCTGCACACCAACGGACACCGGACCACCACGTGACCGCGCACGTCTGCATCGCGCTCGGAGCGGAGCGCTACGCGGTGCCCGTCGTGCATGTCCGCGAGGTGGCGGAGCTGGGGACCGTGGTCCCGGTCGCCGGCGCGGGCCCGCACGTGGCCGGCGTCCGTCACCTGCACGGCGAGATCCTGCCCGTCGTCCGCCTGCACCAGCTCCTCGGCAGCCCCGCCGGCAGCCCGCGACGGATCGTGGTCGTGCGCGAGGGCGACCGCTGCGCCGGGCTCGCCGTCGACCGGGCCGACGACGTCGACGACCTCCCGGCGCCCGACGCGCCGGGGGAGCCCTTCACCTCCGGCTCGGTGCTGCACGGCGGCGTCGTCGTCGGCCTGCTCGACGTCGGCGCCATCCTCGATGCCGCCAGCGCCCCGGTGGCGTGATGGACCAGGGCCTGCTCGACATCTTCCGCGAGGAGTCGCTGGAGCGCGTGGAGCGGATGGCGTCGACGCTGCTCGCCGCCGAGCCCGAGGGCGGCGACGCCGAGGCGATCGCGCAGCTCTTCCGCGACGCGCACTCCATCAGGGGCAGCGCGGGGATGTTCGGCCTCGACCAGATCGGGGCACTGGCCGGCGCCATGGAGGACGTGCTCTCCCGGTCGCGCGAGTCGGGCGTGCTCTCCCCGCGCGAGATCCCGGCGCTGCTGGGCGGGGCCGACGCCATCCGCGCCGCGGTGGCCGATGACCTGGCCGCCGCCTCGCCCGCCGCCTCAGCGGCGCTGAGGGCTCTCGACGGTGGGCTGGCCGCGGCCGGCTCGTCGCCCGTGTCCGCGCCTCGCGCCGCCCCGGACGACGGGCCCTCGCCCGTCCCCGAGGTCATCGGCCGGCGCACGGCGGCCGAGCCCACGTTGCGCGTCCGGGCCGAGAAGGTCGACCGCCTGCTGGCGAACGTCGGCGAGGCTGCGCTGCACGGCCGGCGCCTGGAGCATCTCATCGCCGGCGCTCCGAAGGCCGACGACGCGGTGCGCGAGGAGCTCGAGCGCGGCCAGACGCTGGTCGCCGACCTCCAGGAAGCGGTCCTCGATCTGCGCACCCTGCCGCTGAAGACCGTGGTCGGCGGGCTGGCGCGCGCGGTGCGCGACGCCGCTGCCGAGGTCGGGCGCGAGGCGCGGCTGGAGCTCACGGGCACGGACACGCCGCTGGATCGGTCGATCCTCGACGGCATCGGCGACGCGCTCGTGCACCTCGTGCGCAACGCGGTCTTCCACGGCATCGAGCCCGCGGACGAGCGCGAGGCGCGAGGCAAGCCGCGCACCGGCACGATCCGCATCGACGCACAGCCGCGCGGCGGGCTCGTGGCGGTGACCTGCTCGGACGACGGGCGCGGGGTCTCGGAGGCGCTGCTCGCGCGCGTGCCACCAGGCGACTCGCTGGCCGAGCTGCTCGCCGAGCCAGGCTTCTCGACCGCGGGCGGGGTCTCCGCCCTCGCGGGTCGCGGCGTCGGGCTGGACGCCGTCAAGCATCACGTCGAGGGGCTCGGCGGCCTCCTCGAGGTCTCCAGCGAGCCTGGGGCGGGCACCGCCGTGACGCTGCTCGTGCCGCTGACCCTGGCCGTCGTGACGGTGCTGCTCATCCAGCGCGGCCTGCAGGTCTTCGCCGTGCCGCTGTCCGGCGTCGACCGGGCGGTGCGCGGTGGCGAGGCACACCAGCTCCACGGACGGCGGGCGCTCGAGCTCGACGGAGCCACGGTGCCGCTCGGCGACCTGGCCGACTCGATTGGCATGGACGCTCTTGCCCTGCGCAGCGACTGCCCCGTCGTCATCGTCGTCAGCGGCGCGCGTCGGGCCGCCGTCGAGTGCGATCGGCTGCTCGGCGACCGCGAGATCGTCGTCAAGAGCCTGGGCCCGCTGCTCGCGTCGGCGGCCGGTTACCTGGGCGCCGCGATCCTCGACGACGGCGCGGTCGCGCTGCTGCTCGATCCGGCGCACCTGGTGCGCGGCGCCGCACACGCACCGCAGGCGCGGCGCGCGGCCGACCCCTCGGTGGCCCGGGCCTCTCCGAAGATCCTCGTGGTCGACGACCAGTTCACGGTGCGCGAGCTCGAGCGCACGATCCTCGAGGCGGCGGGCTATCGCGTGCGCACGGCCGAGGACGGTCGCGCGGCGCTCGTCCTGCTCGACCAGGAGCCCGACATCGAGTGCGTGGTGAGCGACGTCGAGATGCCGCGGATGGACGGCCTGGATCTGCTCGAGGCCATCCGCGCCCGCCCCCAGCACTCGACCCTCCCGGTGATCATCGTCAGCGCCAGCGACAGCGACGAGGCCCTGGAGCGCGGGGCCGAGGCCGGCGCCGACGCATGGGTCGTCAAGTCCGAGTTCGAGCAAGAGGCCCTGCTCGAGACGGTCGGCCGGCTGATCGGGCCGCGATGACCGCCGCACCCGTGCGCGTCGCCATCTGCGACGACTCGCCCGCCTACGCCGAGGGCCTGCGGCGCTTCCTGGAGACCGATCGCGGCCTGCAGGTCGTGATGGTCGTGTCCTGTGCCGAGGACCTGCTCGGCGAGCTGCCGCTGGTGCGGCCCGAGCTGATCACGATGGATCTCGAGCTTCCGGGCCTCGACGGCGTCGAGGCGATCCGCCAGATCATGGCCACCATGCCGATGCCGATCGTCGTGGTCAGCACTCATGGCAACTACGGCGGCGACCAAGTGGCCGACGATGCCCTCGCGGCCGGGGCGATCGAGGCCCTCTCCAAGGCAGACCTCAGCCTCGACAGCCGCCTGACCCCGCGCGCTGTGGCCCTGCGCCGGCGCCTTGCGCGGCTGGCCCGTCAGCAGGGCTCCCCCAGCGCCCCGCTCCCGCCCAGGCCGCCGGCGCCCGCGCCCGCACCCGCACCCGCGGGCGGTATTGGCCGCTCGCCGGCGCCGCGCCCGCAGGCCGGGCATGGCGCGCAGGCCGCCGAGGGCCGGCTGCCGAGGTACGGCCTCGCGACGGTCGTCGGCATCGCGGCCTCGGCCGGGGCCCGGCGGCGCTGGGCGAGGTCCTCGGGGCGCTGCCCGCCAACTTCGGGCTCCCGGTCCTCGTGGTCCAGCACATCACCGACGGCTTCGCCGCAGGGCTCGCCGAGTGGCTGAACGGAGTCGTCGCGGTTCCCGTCCGGCTCGCGCGCCACGGCGAGCTCGCCGGCGCCGGCGTGGCAATCGCTCCCGACGGGGCGCACCTGCTGCTGGCGCCCGACGGCCGGCTCGAGCTCGATCGCCGCATGGTCCGCGGCACCCACCGGCCCTCGGGCGACGTCCTGCTCGGGTCGCTGGCCGCAGTGGCCGGCCGGGGCGCCATCGCCGTCGTGCTGAGCGGGATGGGTCGCGACGGCGCCGACGGCGTCGCCGCGGTCCGCGAGGCGGGCGGCGTGGCGCTCGCCGAGCGCTCCGAGCAGGCGCACCTCCCGGGCATGCCCGCCGCGGCGGCGCAGGCGGGCGCCACCCCGCTGGCGCGGGCCGACATCGGCCGCCTGCTCGCCTCGCTCGCTCCCGGCAACGGGCGATGACCGGCGACCTGCGCGCCCTGGCCGCGGTCGTCGAGCGCATGAGCGGCGTCGTCGTGCGCGACGGCCAGCTGGCCTCGCTGCACGCGGCCCTCGCGCGCGTCGACCCGCGCCTGGAGCCGGCGGACCTGCTGCGCGACGCCGACCCGGCGCTCCTCGAGCACCTCGTGGACGAGGTCGCCGTCAAGGAGACCTTCTTCCTGCGCCATGTCGAGGAGCTGCAGGGCATCGACTGGCGGGCGCACGCCGCCCGCGCGACGGCCGCCGGGCGGGCGCTGCGCATCTGGAGCGCCGGCTGCTCGACGGGCGAGGAGCCCTACACGCTGGCCATCCTCGCCGCGGAGGCCTTCGGCGACGCCCGCCCGGCGGTGCAAGTTCTCGGCACCGACCTGTCGCCGTCGGCGCTCGCGCGCGCCGAGCTCGGGCTCTACGGGCCGCGCTCGCTGCGACTCGTCGACCGGGCGCGTCGCGATCGTTGGCTCGTCCCCGATGGCGAGCGGCTGCGCGTGGGCGCGCAGCTGCGCGGCGTCGTGCGCTTCGCGCGCCACAACATGGTCGCTGACCCCTATCCGCCGGCGGGCGAGACGCCCTTCGACGTCATCGTGTGCCGCAACGTCCTCATCTACTTCGACACCCCCGTCGCCGCGCGCGTCACCGCCTGCCTGCGCGACGCGCTGGCGCCGGACGGGCGGCTCGTGCTCGGCACGGTCGACCAGCTCGGCAGCGCCCCGCGCGCGAGCGTCGCGACCGCGCGCGTGCGCCCGTCCGCGCCTTTGGGGAGGGGCGCACCCACTGCCTCGGCCCCGGCGCCCGTCGCCGATACCCGCCGGCTGCACCCCGAAGCCGAGGCCAGCGAATCCTCCGTCGAGGCGGCGCACGCGGCGTTCGAGGCCGGCTCCCAGGCGCTCGGCGGCGGCGATCCGGCCAGCGCCGTGCGCGCGCTGCGCCGCGCGCTGTACCTCGACCCGCGGCGTGCCGTCGTCGCCCTGCAGCTCGCGCGCGCGCACGAGGCGCTGGACGACATCGAGGCCGCCCGCCGCGCGTACCGCCGCGCGCTGCGTCTCGTCGCCGAGGCGCCTGCCCCCGGCGGGCGCCTCTACGACCGCATCGGCGGCGACGACGTCGCCGCCGCATGTCGAGCGCGGCTCGCGGTCCTGCCCGAGCCCGGCGCGGCCCGCGATCGCGCTTGATCGAACCTTGACCCCTGTGGAACGGCAGGCTGAGCGCCGGCCCGTACCTTCGGCCCAATGGTCACCAAGCTCGACGTCAAGCGCCCGCTCGCCCGCGTCATCCTCGCGGATCCCGACGCGCTCGCCCGGCGCGCGATCCGCGACGGATTCGACGAGCCTCACGACTTCGTCGTCATCGCCGAGGCGGGCGACGGCGTCGAGGTCGCCGAGCTCGCGGCCCATTACCGGCCCGAGCTCGTCGTCATCGAGACCGTGCTCCCACGGGCCGACGGCATCACCGCGATGGAGCGCATCCTCGCCGAGGTCCCCGAGACGCACGTCGTCATGCTCACGGCGGCCCGCAGCGCCGACATCGGGCTGGCGGCGCTGCGCGCAGGGGCCAGCGGCTTCCTGGGCAAGGACGTCGGCGTCGAAGGCGTGATCGAGGCCCTGCGCGCCGTGCTGCGCGGCGAGATCGTCACCTCGCCGGCCATGACCCGGCGCCTGGTCGAGCACCTGCGCGCCACCCCGGAGTTCGGCATCGGGATGCGGCCGGTCAAGAGCGCGCTCAGCTCCCGCGAATGGGAGGTGCTCGACCTGCTCACCGTCGGGCGCTCCACGGCCGACATCGCGAGCGAGCTCTATCTCACCGTCGAGACGGTCAAGAGCCACGTCAAGCACGTCCTGCGCAAGCTCGACGCCCACTCGCGAGCCGAGGCGGTGGAGAGCGGCAAGCGCCTGCGCTGGCTGGTGGACGAGCGCCCTCTCGCAGCCTGAGCGACCCTGCCGTGGCGCGTCAGTCGAGGGCCTCGAAGCGATAGCCGATCCCGCGCACCGTGCGGATGTAGCGCGGGCTCTGGGCGTCGTCGCCGAGCTTCTGGCGGAGCTTCGAGAGGTGCACGTCGACGACGTGATCGTCGCCGAACCACGTCGGGCCCCAGACGCGCTCGAGGAGCTGATCGCGGGTGAAGACGACCCGCGGCTGGCCAGAGAGGGCGTCGAGGAGGTCGAACTCGATCCGCGTCAGGTCGACGGCTCGCCCTCCCGCGCGGACATCGCGCGCGAGGGTGTCGATCTCGAGGTCGCCGATCCGCCGCAGCGCATCGCTGGGCCCGCCGCTGCGCGGCCGGCGCAGCATGGCGCGCACGCGCGCCACCAGCTCGCGGCCGGAGAACGGCTTGACGACGTAGTCGTCGGCCCCGGCCGAGAGCCCCACCAGCTTGTCGACCTCGTCGTCGCGACCGGTGAGCATGACGACGTACGCATCGCTGAACTGCCGCAGTTGCCGGCACACCTCGAGCCCGTCGAGCCCGGGCAAGTTGAGGTCGAGGATGACCACCGGCGGCTCAAGCTCGCGGGCGAGCTGCAGGCCCTCGTGCCCGTCGTGAGCCAGCGCGACCGAGAAGCCCTCGCGCTCGAGCGCCTCACGGATGATCGCTTGGAAGACGGCCGAGTCCTCGACCACCAGGACGCGGACGGGCCGGTCTGCGGTCACCCCAAGCACTGTACCCCGGGGTGCCGCGGAGGCGTGGCGCACCGTCGCGCCAAATTTGCGACAATTGCAACTATCGTTCGACATCTCACCCCGGCGTCCGCGGCGGGCCGGCAGGCCGACGTGCTGCTGGTCGAGGACGACGAGGTCCTCGCGAGCGCACTGGTCGCCGTGCTGGGCTCGGTGGGTCAGGTGTCGTGGGCGACGAGCGCCGAGCAGGCCATCACGCTGTTGGCGACGCGCGACTGGGATCTCATCGTCGCCGACATCGAGCTGCCGGCCATGAACGGGCTCGAGCTCATCCGCCAGGTCAGGGCGAAGCAGACGACCGTCGCCAGCCTCGTGCTCTCCGGGCACGCCAGCTTCGAGCACGCCGTCGAGGCGATGCGCGTCGGCGCCGACGACTACATGCACAAGCCCGTGCAGCCCACGGAGCTGATGGCGAAGGCGCACGAGCTCGTCGCCCTCACGCGCACGCGCCGCGCGCAGGGCAGCGATGTCGTCCTCGCCGTCGGCGCCCATCCCGACGACGTCGAGATCGGGATCGGCGGGCTGCTGCTGCGCCACGCCGCGCACGGCCACGCGGTGACGGTCCTGACCCTCACCGGTGGCGAGTTCGGCGGCGTCGTCGCCGAGCGCCTGGCCGAGTCCCAGCGGGCGGCTGAGCTGCTGGGGGCCCGGCTCGTGCACGCCGATCTGCAGGACGCGAGCGTCAGCGAGGGCTCCGCGACGATCGCGACCATCAAGGCGGTCGTCGACGAGATCCACCCGACGACGATGTACACGCACACGATCCACGACGTGCACCAGGACCACCGCAACGTGCACCGAGCGTCGCTGGTCGCCGGCCGCGGCGTGCCGAAGGTCTTCTGCTACGAGGCGCCCTCGACCTCGGTCGACTTCCATCCCACGCGCTTCGTGAACATCGACGAGTACCTCGAGCGCAAGATCGAGGTCATCCAGGCCTACACGTCGCAGGTCAAGGTGCGCAGCTACCTCGACGAGGAGCTGCTGCGGGCCACGTCGCGCTACTGGGGACGCTTCTCGCAGGCGCGCTACGTCGAGCCGCTCGAGGTCGTGCGCGACAGCGATGCGTCGCGCTCCGGCACGGCGCGCCACGAGGGCCCCGTCTCGATACCCCAAGGAGCAACCGCTGATGTCGCCTGATCTCCCCCGCGTCCTCGTGACCGGCGCCGGGGGGCCGTCCGGCGTCTCCATCCTGCAGGCCATGGCGCAGGCGCCAGTGACGATGCTGGCCGCCGACATCGACCCCTACGGCGCCGGGCTCTATCTCGTCGACGCGCCCCAGCGCGCCATCCTGCCGCGCGGCGAGGACCCTCGCTTCGTCGACGCGCTGCTCGAGCTCTGCGAGCGCGAGCGTGTCGACGTGGTCGTGCCCACGGTCGACACCGAGCTGCTCCCGCTGGCGCAGGCGCGAGCGCGCTACGCGGACGCAGGGGTGCGGCTCGTCCTCGCCTCCGAGGCGACGCTGGCCGTGTGCCTCGACAAGTGGCTGCTCGCCGAGCGCTGCCGCAAGCACGTGCGCGTGCCGGTGACCGTGGTGGTCGATGATGGGTTCTCGCCCGCCGCGTGCGCCCTGCCCGCCATCGTCAAGCCGCGCTCGGGCAGCGGATCGCGCGGCATACACCTGCTCGAGCGCCGCGAGGAGCTCGACGCGCTCCCGCGTGACGCGACACTGCTCGTCCAGGAGCACCTGCCCGGGATCGAGTATTCGCTCGACGTCCTCGCCCGGGCCGACGGGCACGTGGCCGGCGTGGTCCCGCGCGCGCGGCTGAAGGTCGACTCGGGGATCGCGGTGACCGGCCGCACGCTGCACGACGAGCGCCTGGACGCCTTCGCGCGCGAGGTCGCCGCGCTGATCGGCCTGACGACGGTGGCCAACGTCCAGGTCAAGGAGGACGCCGACGGCGCGCCCGCCCTGCTCGAGGTCAACCCCCGCTTCCCGGGGACCATGCCGTTGACCGTCGCCAGCGGGATCGACATGCCGCGCCTGGCCATCGCCGAGGCGCTCGGCGCCGAGATCCCCGACGGCCCCCTGCCGTTCGACGACATCGCGATGGTGCGCTTCCTCCAGGAGCGCTTCTTCGCCTTCGACGACATCGTCGACCTGCAGCGCGACGCCGCGCTCATCGCCTCGTGAACCGCCGCCAGGACATGCACGTCCACTCGACGTTCTCCGACGGCCGCGATCCGATCGAGGGCAACGTCGCCGAGGCGGAGGCGCTCGGCCTGACCGAGCTGACCTGCGTCGACCACGTCCGCGTCGACACCGGCTGGGTCCCGGAGTACCTGGCCGCCGTGCGTCGCATCGGCGCCCAGACCGATGTCGAGCTGAGCTGCGCAATCGAGGCCAAGCTCCTGAACGCCGAGGGCGCGCTCGACCTCCCCGAGGGCATCGCGGGCGTCGACGCCGTCTACGTGGCCGACCACCAGGTCCCGCTGGCCGACGGCCCGAACCACCCCCGCGACGTGCGCGCGCGTCTCGAAGACGGCGACCTCACCACCGAGGAGGTGGTCGGCGCGCTGGTGGGCGCGACGGCCAAGGCGCTCGATCGCGCCGAGGCGGTCGTCATCGCCCACTTCCTGAGCATCCTGCCGAAGCTGGGCCTCGACGAATCCGACGTGCCGGCCGACCTGGTGGAGGCGCTCGCGGCCGAGACGGCGCGCACCGGTCAGCGGATCGAGGTCTCCGAGCGCTGGCGCTGCCCGTCGGCGGCCACGCTGCGGCCCTTCGTGCGCCATGGCGTGCCGATCCTGCTCAGCACCGACAGCCATCGGCGCGAGACGATCGGCCGCTACGACTACTGCCTCGCCGTGCTCGGCGAGCTCGAAGCGCCGCTCGCCGGCGTGTGACAGCGCCGTGGGCGCGGTCGAGTGGATCCTCGCGGCCCTGGTGCTGGCCGGCACCCTGCCGCTGCTCACCGGCTGCTACCAGTCCCTGCTCGCCGGCCTGCACCGCTTCCGCAGCGGCGTCGACGGGGCGCTCATGGACGAGCCGCGCGTGGCGGTCCTGGTCCCGGCGTGGAACGAGGCGGCGGTCGTCGGGCGCACGATCGACACTCTCGTCGGGCTCGAGTACCCGGCGGACCGGCTGCGCGTCTACGTGGTCGACGACGCCAGTACCGACGACACCCCCGCCGTCGTCCTCGGCAAGGCGCGCGAGTACCCCGGCCGGGTCTTCCACCTACGCCGCGAGCGTGGCGGCGAGGGCAAGGCCCACACGCTCAACCACGGGCTGCGGACGGTCCACGCCGAGGGCTGGTACGAGGCGGTCCTCATCATCGATGCCGACGTGATCTTCACCGCGCGCTCCCTGAGCCACATGGTGCGCCACCTGGGCGATCCGCGCGTGGGCGCGGTCACCGCCTACATCAAGGAGGGCAGCCGGCCGGCCAACTACATGAACCGCTCGATCGCCTATGAGTACGTCAACGCGCAGGCCGGGGCGCGGCGCGCGCAGAACCTCTTAGGGGCGCAGGCCTGCCTCGCCGGGGGCGCGCAGCTCATCCGCCGCGAGGGCCTCGAGGCGATCGGCGGCGCCATCGACACCTCGTCGCTGGCCGAGGACACCTTCACGACGCTCAACCTGCAGCTGAGCGGCTGGAAGGTCGTCTTCGAGCCGCACGCCATCGTCTGGGCCGAGGAGCCGCGCGACGTCGCCGGCCTGTGGAAGCAGCGGCTGCGCTGGGGCCGCGGGAACGTGCAGGTGACGCGGCGCTTTCGCCGCATCTGGCTGCGCGGGCGCGGCGTCGGGCGGCTCGGGAGCGTCTCCTTCGCCGTGATCTGGTTCTCGGTCCTGCTCATGCCCGTGTTCATGGTCGCCTCCTCGTCGGCGCTGATCGCGCTCTTCCTCGAGGACCGTGACTTCTCCTTCGCCCTCTTCCGCGCCCTGTGGGCGGTCAATCTCGGGACCTACCTGCTCGTGACGCTGTCGAGCTTCTCGCTCGACCCGCAGACCGCGCGGGCCTGCTGGCGGCAGGGCTTTGCCTTCCCAGGCCTCATCAGCCTCGCGATCATCCTCTACACGCTCGATCCCTCCTTCCTCGATGCCCGCGGCACCGATCTCCTGGGTCAGGCCGGGGTCGACCCCGACGCCGGCCTGGGCACCGGGATCCTCCTCTTCGCCTACGCGTGGCCGGCGCTGTCGATGCTCGCCGCGTACGCCGTCAAGCAGATCGAGGTCCAGCGCGGGATGTCGTGGCTGGCCCACCCGCTGCTCTACCTCGTCGGCTATGGCCCGTTGCTGTGCGCGATCACCGCGGCCGCCTACGTGGAGGAGGCGCGCGGGCGCGCGCTGGTGTGGGAGAAGACCGAGAAGCGCGGCGCGGTCGGTGACCTCGCGTGAGCGAGGCGCTCGACACCGAGCGCGCCCTCGGCGAGCGCTTCGAGCGCGCGCTGTTCTGGCGCGAGCTGTTGATCGTGGCCGTGGTCGCCGGCGTGCTCGTCCTGCGCGGCCTCTTCGGCTAAGTCAGGCGCTGGCCGGCGCAACGGCCGGCGCGCGCGCGTGGATCTTGCGAGCTCGAACACGCACAGGCCCACGTGGGGCGCCCAGTGCCTGCGGCCGCGCTTCCACTGCCCGGTGACGAACGGCGTCGCCGCCAGGGCGACCGCGCCGAGCGCGTCTATCGCCAGGTGGGCGCGGTACGGTGATCGCCGTCCGCTGCATCGTCGGTTGCCTCCCATGTCGCTGATCTTCCCGTCAGGGGGGTTTAGACGGCGACATGGAGGCGGGAGACACCGATCGGTCGGATGGGGCGATCAATGGACACCCCACCGGTCAGCTCAGACGATGGTCACCGGGTCCCCCGGCTTGATCCGGGCCGCGAGCCAGCTGATCGAGCGGTTGGACAGGCGCACGCAGCCGTGGGAGACCGCCGACCCGAGGGTTCCGCCGACGTTGCTCAGCCCGTGCAGGGCGATCTGCCCGGGCCCGCCCTCGAACTCCTGGAAGACGCTCGAGCGGGCGCTCGTGGCCAGGGCGAAGGGCGCGCCCGGCCGACCGCCGGGGAGCCGCACGTTCTCCTCGACGAAGAACTCGCCGGTCGGTGTGGGCGTCGAGGCCTTGCCGACGATGGCCTGGTAGCGATGCATCGCGTGGCCGTTGCTGAAGACGGTCACCGAGCGCGCGCGGCGGTTGACCACGATGTGCCAGTCCGTGGCCGACGTCCGCGTGCTGGCGGCGCTGATCCAGCCGGTCGGCGGCGGCGTCGGGCCCTTCAGCGCGCGGCCGGGGAGCCGCACGTGGAGCCACGACCCGCCGGTGCTGTCGATCGACTGGCCGAGCAGCGGAAGCACCGTGCGCGCGCCGGTCATGGGTCGGCTGGCGCGGACCTGCGCGACGACCTTGGCGTCGGGCGCAGGCCCCTCGCGGGCCGTCGCGGCAGCGAGCAGCGCGACGGTCTCCTGGTGGGCGGCGACGCGCGGCGTGACGGCCGCTGCCGCCGGCGCCGCCTGGATGCAGGCGGGCGCGACCAGCAGGCAGCCGACGACCGCGCGAGCCAGCCTCATCCGGTGAAGCCGGTCGGCGTGCTCGGCGTCCGCGGCTTGCGCGGAGCGACGCGGCTCGCCGCCGCTGCGCATGCCCTGGAGCGCAGCTTCAGCGTCTTGGCGGGCGTCGCGTCGGTGAAAGTGACGCGGGCGGTGACGGTGCGAATGCCGCTGCCGTCCTTGACCAGCGCCTGGAACGGCGCCCTGGTGCGCGTGGCGATGACCTTGCGGCCCACCGAGAAGACGACGCGCCGGATGAGCAGGCCGCTGACGACCACGCGGAACGAGCGATCGACGCAGCGGCTGGTGCCGTAGCGCGCGACCGTCGACGCGACCGAGCGCGAGATGGTCGAGAGGATGGCCGAGCCGTTCCCGCCGGGGACGGTGCTGGCGCCCGACCCTGCGCCGCCGCCCTCGCCCGGGCCGGTGCCGCTGCCGGTCGTGCCGGGTGCGCAGCGCGCGGCGCTGATGGTGTCGTTGATCAGCGTGACGCTGCCGTTGCGTGCCAGCGCCCGGCCCTGCACCGTGACGGCGTTGTTCATCGAGATCGAGCTCAGGGCCATGATGCTGCCGACGAAGACCGAGCTCGTGCCCAGCGTCGCGGAGCTGCCCACCTGCCAGAAGACGTTGCACGGCTGGGCGCCGTTGATGAGGTTCACATGGCTGGCCGAGGCGGTGATCAGCGTGGAGGCGGCCTGGAAGATGAAGACGGTGTTGGGATCGCCCTGGGCGTCGAGGGTGAGGGCGCCGGTCAGCTGGATCGCCGACGCGGACTTGTAGACGCCACCGGTGAGCGTCAGCCCGCCGAGGTCCGCGGGCACCGCCGTAGGCGGCGTGCGCCCGGCGGCATCGTTGTAGGCGGTCGTGAGGTCCGACTGCGCCTGCAGCGCGACGGCGTCAGCCGCGTGGATCGTCCCGTTGACGGTCCCGGGCGGAAAGCCCGTGATCGCGGCCCCGGGCGTCACCCCGAGATCGCCGTTGATCGTCGATGGGCCGGTGTTGGTGACGGTCTGCCCGGCGAGGACGGCGTAGCTGTCGGCCGTGCCGAGTCCAACCGGCGGCTGGGCGGCGAGCGCGGTGCTCGCGAGCAGGGCGAGAGCCAGCACCGACGCGATGGCGGCCAGGCCGAGCGGCTCGTGCTCGCGCAGGCAGCGAGCGGGGAAGCGACGTGGACAGCATGGAGACCTCTCAGTCGGTGCGGATGAACACGGTCCGCCACCGAGTGCTGCTGGCGCATCGTCTAGCGCGTGGGCCGCGCTCCACCTACCAGTTAGCCGTTAGACAGGGACTTTGACCATATTTGCGCTGGCCGGTGGCGTCAGGCCCCCCAATGGTCGGTCACCGCGTCACACAGGCGCCGTCCACACGGCGGGCAGGCCGAAGTGCCGGAAGGCCTCCGGCTCCAGGAAGGCCGTGAGCTCGGCGATCCGCGCGCCGTCCATCGTGAGCACGAGGATGTCGTGCAGGGCGAAGATGCGGGTCTCCTCACTCCACAGGTAGAAGCCGAACGAGAGCTGGCCGCTCGCCCGAGCCGGGACCACGCGCCAGCGCATGCCGGGCGCCAGCGGCGAGCGGCGCAGGAAACCCGCGACCGCGTCACGCCCGCGGTACCAGGTCGGCATCGGCGGCATGGCGATGATCGCGTCCTGCGCGAGCATCGCGGCGACCGCTTCGACGTCGCCGCGCTCCCAGGCCACGACGAAGGCGTCGACGATCTCGCGCAGCGTGTCGTCGCCCAGCGCCCGCAGCGTGGCCTGCTGGCTGCGCTCGGGCAGCCGCGCGTCGACGGTCTTGTGGGCACGCTGCAGCGCGCTGTAGACCGCCTCCGGGGTCGTCTCGAGCGCCTCGGCCACCTCCTCGCCCGAGAAGCCGAGCACGTCGCGGAGGATCAGCACCGCGCGCTGGCGCGCCGGCAGGAGCTGCAGCGCCGCGATGAACGCGAGCTCGATGCTCTCGCGCTGCTCGTAGCGCGCCTCCGGCCCGGCCAGCGCCTCGGCCAGGCCCAGGCGCTCGTCTGGATAGGGGTCGATCCACACCGACTCGGCGAGCGGCGGCGCCGTGCCCTCGTGGGGATCGGTCGCCGGCCCGTAGTCGACCGGCAGCACGAGCTTGGGGCGCCGCTCGATCGCCTTCAGGCACACGTTGGTGGCGATCGTGTACAGCCACGTGCGCAGCGCGCTTCGCCCCTCGAAGCGCGCGATGGCGCGCCACGCGCGCAGCAGCGCGTCCTGCACGGCGTCCTCGGCGTCGTCGACCGAGCCGAGCATGCGATAGCAGTGGGCATGGAGCAGCCCGCGATGCGGCTCGACGAGGTGTGCGAAGGCATCCTCGTCACCGCCGCGGGCCGCGGCCAGCAGATCGTGCTCCGTCACGCCGCGGCCCCTCCGCCGCGGCGGGGCTTGGGCTGCCAGAATGCGATCTCGCCGCCCTCGGGTGTGGCCACGACGCTGCGCCAGCCCCACGGTCCCTCGCGCGGCTCGAGCAGCACGCGGGCGCCGAGCCGGCCGGCGTGGTTCGTTACCTCATCGAGGCGGTCGACCTCGACGTAGGGCAGCCACACCGGGCGGCGCGTGGGGCACTGGACGATCCCGCCCCCGAAGGCCCCGCCCAGGGCCAGCGCGTGGTAGCTGGCGCAGCCGGCGTCGATGCGCTCGGTGCGCCAGCGCAGGAGTTGCGCGTAGAACGCGCTCGCGCCCTCGCGGTCGCCGGTGTGGAGCTCCAGGTGGACCACCGGGTGGCGCCCGGGCCCCATCAGCGCTCACCCTCGTAGCGCACCATCGCGCGGCTCATTGCATCGCTTCCTGGACGCGCGGGACGAGTGGCGTCACGGCGGCATGGCGGCCGGGCAGCGCGAGGCCGGCCGCGGCGCCGCCGAGCGCCAGGCCCGCCGCGACGAGGATCGCCGGCGAGAAGCCGTCGACGAAGGCCTGCGCGGAGGCGTAGCTCCCGGCACCCGCGAAGACGGCGACGACCACCGCGACCCCGAACACGCCACCCAGCTCGCGCATCATGCTGTTGGTCCCCGCCGCCTTGCCCAGCGCGCCCTCGGCCACCGATCCGAGGACCGAGTTCTGGGCGGCCGGGATGGCCATCGAGACGCCCACCCCGCCGACGATGAAGGGCGCGAGCATCTGCGCGTAGGCCATGCCCGGCTCGGCGATCAGGGCCAGCCAGGCCAGCCCCGCCGCCTGCAGGGTCAGCCCTGCGACCATGAACGGCCGCTCTCCGACGCGGTCGACCAGGGCGCCGGCGATCGGCGCGACGGTCATGAACGTCGCCGTCCATGGCATGAGCCGCAGGCCGGCGCCGAGCGGGCCGTAGCCCAGCCCGGTCTGCAGGAGCTGCGCATAGAAGAACACCGCGCCGAACAGTGACGCGAAGGTCAGGAAGATGGCGGCGTTGCCCGCCGAGAAGGCGCGCGAGCGGAAGAAGCCCATCGGCAGCATCGGCTCGCGGGCGCGCAGCTCCCAGGCCACGAAGGCCGCGATCAGCAGCGCGCCGACGACGAGCGTGCCGAGCACCTCGGGGCTGCCCCAGCCGGCCTGGTTGCCGCGCACCAGCGCCCACACGAAGCCCAGCACGCCGCCCGTCACCAACGCGAGGCCGCGCAGGTCGAGGCTGCTGTAGGCGCCGTAGCTCTCCCTCATCTTGGTCAGCACGAGCGGGATGGCGAGCAGCCCGATGGGGACGTTGACCCAGAAGATCCACTGCCAGGCCAGCCCCTGGACCACGGCGCCCCCCACCAGCGGCCCGCTGGCCACGGCCAGTCCGGTGATGGCGCTGAAGATCCCGATCGCCGCGCCGCGGCGCTCGGGCGGGAAGGCGGCGCTGAGCAGGGCGAGGCCGAGCGGCATCAGCAGTGCCGAGCCGGCGCCCTGCAGGGCGCGCGCCGCGATCAGCACGCCGACGTCGGGCGCCAGCGCGCACGCGGCCGACGCGGCGGTGAACAGCGCCAGCCCGAGGGCATAGAGGTTGCGCCGCCCGAAGCGGTCGCCGAGGGCCGCGCCGGTCATCAGCAGCACGGCGAAGCTCAGGTTGTAGGCGTTGACCGTCCACTCGAGCTGCTCGACGGAGGCGCCGAGGTCGAGGCGGATCGTGCTCAGCGCCGTGGACACCACCAGGGTGTCGAGCGCCGCCATGAGCGAGCCGATGGCCGTCAGCACGACGACCCAGCGGGTCATGTTCTTCGTCTTCGTTGGTGAAGGGCTCATGCAAGCAGAGATCCGCTCCGGCGGCGCAATCCATCGCTCGCCGGGAGATCTCTGTCACGAGCGCGGCGTCAGGCCTTGGCCTCGGCGCGCTCGATGAGCACGCCGATCGCCTCGAGGACCTCGCGATGCGGAGCGTCCTCCGGCGGCACGCCGGCGAGCAGCTCGATCTCGATCCCCTCGAAGAGGTTGCCGATCAGCGTGGCCATCGCGCGTGCGGAGATCGGCAGCTCGACCCCCAAGTCGTCGGCCCACACCGCGAACACGGACTCGAGCAGCGAGCGCCAGCCGGCCATGGCCGAGCGCCAGCCCGCCGCGAGGTCCTCGTCGGCGAGGCCCGCCGCCCACAGCTCCCACAGGACGCGCACGTAACCCGAGCGGACGTCCTCGTCGAGGAAGTCGCAGGCGACGCGCCACTTGTCGGCCAGCGGGCCGGGAGCGGCGTAGAGCTTGTGCTGGCGCTGCAGCAGGAGCTCGTTCTCGCGCTCGAGGACCTCGAGCAGGAGCCCCTGCTTGCCGCCGAAGTGGTAGTGCACGAGCGAGAGCCGCACGCCGGCCTCGTCCGCCACCGCACGCGTGCTGGCGGCGGCGTGACCGCGCTCGAGGAGCACGTCGCGCGCCGCATCGACGATCCGCCGTCGCGTCGCCTCGCCGCGCACCGCGCGCCCATCGGTGCTCGCCACATCGGGCTTGCTTGACACGACGCACAGTCTAGCATTACATTTGGTCGGTCGAACGACCAACTACATTTGGAGGCCCGGCAATGCCGCTCGTCAACGTCAAGATCATCGAAGGCGTCTTCCGCGAGGACCAGAAGCAGGAGATGATCGAGAAGCTCACCGACACCATGGTGGAGATCGAAGGGGAGAACATGCGAGGCGTGACCTGGGTCGTCGTCGAAGAGGTCAAGAGCGGCGACTGGGGCATCGGGGGGCAGGCCCTCACGACCGAGGCCGTGCACGCCCTGGCGGCGGGCACGCCGGCGTAGTCGTGATCGCCGCGGGCACCGCCGACCCGGCTCACCGGGCGCTCTCCCCGTCCGAGCGCGGCTACGCCGAGGTCGGCGGTGTCCGCATCGCCTACGAGGTCTTCGGCGACGGCGAGCAGACGATCCTGCTCCTGCCGCCGTGGGCCATCATCCACTCGCGCTTCTGGAAGCTCCAGGTCCCCTACCTGGCGCGCCACTTCCGCGTCGTCACCTTCGACCCGCGCGGCAACGGCCTCTCCGACCGCCCCGAGAGCGCCGACGAGTACGGCCCGCGCGCCACCGCTCAGGACGCCGTGGCCGTGCTCGACGCGGTCGGCGTCGCGGACGCGGTGGTCGTCTGCCACTGCGCGCCGGCCGCCGCCACGCTGCTGCTCGCCGTCGAGCACCCCGAGCGCGTGCGCGGCGCCGTCTTCATGTCCCCGGCGCTGCCCATCACGCCGGCGCTGCCCGAGCGCACCGGGCACTCCTTCGACGCCGAGCTGGACGACTACCAGGGCTGGGCCAAGGCCAACCGCCATTACTGGGCCCGGGACTTCCGCGGCTATCTGGACTTCTTCTTCGAGCGCGCCTTCACCGAGCCGCACTCCACCAAGCAGTTCGAGGACTCCGTGGGCTGGGCCCTCGAGACGACGCCCGAGACGCTGGCGCTCACGATGCAGTCGCCCGGCCTGGACCGCGAGACGATCGACGAGCTCATGGCCCGGGTGCAGTGCCCGCTGCTCGTCACCCAGGCCGACCGCGACGAGCTCGTCCCGCCCGACCGCGGGCGCGCCTTCGCCGACGCGACGGGTGCCGAGCTCGTCGAGCTCGCCGACGTCGGGCACTGCCCCCACGCGCGCCACCCGGTGCGCTTCAACGAGCTGCTGCACGACTTCGCCGCGCGCGCGTACGGGCGCCCCGTGGGCGCCGCGCCGTGGCGCCGGGCGGTCGGCAGGCGGCGCCGCGCGCTCTTCGTCTCCTCGCCGATCGGCCTCGGTCATGCCTGGCGCGATGTGGCCATCGCGCGCGAGCTGCGCGCCCTGCACCCCGACCTGCAGATCGACTGGCTGGCCCAGGACCCGGTCACCCGCGTGCTCGAGACGTGCGGCGAGACGATCCACCCGGCCAGCGCGCTGCTGGCCAACGAGTCGCGCCACATCGCCGCCGAGTCGCGCGACCACGAGCTCAACGTGTTCCAGGCCTGGCGGCGGATGGACGAGATCCTGCTGGCCAACTTCATGGTCTTCCGCGACCTGGTGCGCGCCGAGCCCTACGACCTCTGGATCGGCGACGAGGCGTGGGAGCTCGACTATTACCTGCACGAGAACCCCGAGCTCAAGACGGCGCCCTACGCCTTCCTCACCGACTTCGTGGGCTGGCTGCCGATGCCCGAGGGCGGCGTTGACGAGGCGCGGCTGACCGCGGACTACAACGCGGAGATGATCGAGCAGATCGCGCGCTTCCCGCGCGTGCGCGACCGCGCGATCTTCGTCGGCGGCCCCGGGGACGTCGTCCCGCGCGACTTCGGCGACGGCCTGCCGGCGATCGGCCCGTGGGTGGCGGAGCACTTCGACTTCGGCGGCTACGTCCTGGCCCCCGACGCGAGCGCCCCAGTCGATCGCGCCGCCCTGCGCGACGAGCTCGGATACCGGCCCGACGAGGTCGTCTGCATGGTCACTGTGGGCGGCTCGGGCGTCGGCACGGAGCTGCTGCGCCGCGTCATCGACTCCTACCCGCAGGCCCGGGCGCGCGTGCCGGGCCTGCGCATGATCGTCGTGTGCGGGCCGCGCATCGACCCCGGCTCGCTTGCATCGCACGAGGGCCTCGAGCTCGTCGCCTACGTCGACCGCCTCTCGCGCCATCTCGCCGCCTGCGACGTGGCGGTCACCCATGGAGGGCTGACAACGTGCATGGAGCTCGCGGCCGCCAAGACGCCGTTCGTCTACTTTCCCCTGCGCCGGCACTTCGAGCAGAACCTCCACGTGCGCCATCGCCTGGAGCGCTACGAGGCGGGCCGCCCGATGGACCTGGACACGGCGACGCCCGAGACCATCGCCGCGGCGATCGCCGCGGCATTGGCCGACGGCGCGCACGGCGCCGACGTCGAGCGCGACGGCGCCAGACGCGCGGCGCGCCTGCTCGGCGAGCTGCTCTAGACGGGCGCGCCCGCCGCGAGCTCGGGCTCGAGCATGAAGAGCTCGATCTCCATGTCGGGGCCAACGTGGTGGTTGGAGATGAAGGCCAGAACGTCGCGACCCGACAGGTTTTCGACGGCTGCGATGAACTTGTGCTGCATGGCGTTCTGGAAGGCGCTGCGGGTCTCCTGCACCATGGGCGTGCGCTGCAACTCGATCATCGTCTTCTCGACGTCGGTGTAGACGCCGCCGAGCACGCACGCGAGCAGGTCGCCGCCGAGCAGCAGCGTCTTGGCCGTGACCGGCGCGCGGTGGTGGTAGCGCTCGTGCAGCCCGACCATCGCGTCGGTCACCGCCACGAGTAGGGCATCGCCGGTCAGCGGATCGTTTGCGGCCGACATCGCGGCCTCTCTCTCGCGTCGTCCAGGTGTGGGTCGCGCGCAAGGCGAAGGGCGAGGACCCGACGTGCGATTCCCCTCACACCATAGCGCCGGCTGGGTACCATCGTGAGAGGTATCTCGTTGTGGCCCGCTCGAGCGCTAAACCAACCTCCCGCCCGCACGGCGACGTCCTCACCGCGATCTCGGACGGCATGGTCTCGCTGCTGAAGGAGTTCTACGGTCGCGGGCCCACGCGCGCGAAGTCCTACTACGAAGACGACCTCGTGGTCTGCCTGCTGCGCGGGGGGTTCACGCGCGTCGAGCAGACGCTGCTCGCGGGCGGGCGCGGCTCGTCGGTCATCAAGCAGCGGATGGAGTTCCAGGAGCTCATGCGCGAGCGCTTCACCGCGGTCATCGAGGAGGCGACCGGCCGCCACGTGATCGGCTTCATGAGCGGCAACCAGCAGCACCCCGACATGATGTGCGAGGTCTTCATCCTCGACCCCACTGACCTCGTCGATGACGGCGAGGCGCCAACCCGTATCACGCCCTGACCGCCCGGCCGGCGGGACCGACCGTTGGTCGCCCGAGCTTGACGGCGGCGGTTAACATAAGAGGTGGAGGGCATCCATCCTGACGTCGGCAAGGGCCGGCAGCACGATCTGACTTCCGAGGTCCACTGAACCCCGGAGGTCCCGATGCCCCGCCAGCCCGTCTCACCTGAATCGATCGCCGGCCGGGCGCATGCGCTGGGGCCGCCCTTCGACTGCTCGTGGCGCGATGGCGGCCTGAACGCCGCGTGGGTGCACCTCGCCGGCGAGCTGGACGTGGACACGACGCCGCTGCTCGAGTGGATGCTGCGCGACCCTCAGTCGCAGGCGCGGCTCGTCGTGCTCGACATGCGCGACGTCGCGTTCATGGACAGCTCCGGCGTGCACGCCATCGTCAATGCAGGCGCCCACGTGCGCCGGCTCGGCCACCGGCTGGTGATCCTGCGCGGGCCGCCAGACGTCGACCGCGTCTTCGCGCTGACCGGGAACGCGCGCTACGTCGAGGACGGCAACATCGCCCCGATCGACCCCTCCGTCCAGGCGCTCCTGCGCCTGGGTGACACGGATGGCGCCTCATGAGCGCCACCGCCCCTTCGCGCGCCGCCGACACGGTCCCGATCGCGCACGAGAGCCTCGACCGGGTCGTCCGGACGCTGGTCTTCGGGGTGCCGCCCGCCGCGCTCGCCGTGGCGGCGTGGCTGGCGTGGGGCGGGACGCTGCACGGGCGCGACCTGATCGTGCTCGCCATCACCTACACGCTGACCGGGCTGGGGGTCACGGTCGGCTACCACCGCCTCTTCACGCACCGCAGCTTCAAGACCGTCCGGGCTGTGCGAGCGGTGCTCGCCGTGCTGGGCTCGATGGCCGTCGAGGGACCGGTGATCGAGTGGGTCGCCACCCACCGCAAGCACCATCGCTTCTCGGACCAGCACGGCGACCCGCACAGCCCCCACGTCGACCAGGCGCCGGGCTGGCGCGGCACGCTGCGAGGACTGGCGCACGCCCACGTGGGCTGGATGTTCCGTGGCAAGGACATGGCCAACCCGGCGCGTTACGCCAAGGACCTGCTCGCCGATCGCGACATGCGCTTCATCAGCCGCACCTTCCCCCTGTGGGTCGCCGTCGGCCTGGCCATCCCGTTCGGCCTGGGGCTCGCCCTGAGCGGCTCCCTCGCCGGCGGTCTCACCGGCCTGCTGTGGGGCGGGCTGGTGCGGATCCTGATCCTGCATCACATGACCTTCAGCATCAACTCGCTCTGCCACGTCTTCGGCCGGCGGCCCTACGCCACCGACGACGAGTCGCGCAACCTGGCGTGGCTGGCCCCGTTCGCCTTCGGCGAGGCCTGGCACAACAACCACCACGCGTTCCCAACCTCGGCCCGTCACGGCCTCGGCCGCGGCCAGGTCGACGTGAGCGCCTGGCTCATCGCGGGCCTCGAGCGCTGCCACCTGGCCTGGGACGTCGTCCGGATCAGCCCCGGGCGCCTGCAGGCCGCGCGTGGACCCACTGGCCCCCCCGACACGGCCGGCTGAGCGGACGACTCCACGCTCGGCCGGTCGTGTCACCGCCCCCGCCGCGGCGGGCTCAGTCGTGGGCGATCAGGCGCGCCCCGCGGCCGTGCGTGAAGAAGCTGACCGCCCAGCGGATGATGACGAGCAGGCGGTTCTGGAACCCGATCAGGTACCAGAGGTGGACGACCAGCCACGTGACCCAGGCCAGGAAGCCGCTGAGGTGCACGCCCTTGACGTCGGCCACCGCGCGCGCGCGTCCGATGGTGGCGAGATTGCCCTTGTCGATGTAGTGGAACGGCTTCGGGTCGCGGCCGGCGAGGCGGTCGGCGACTACGCGCGCCGCGTGGCGGCCCTGCTGCATGGCGACCGGCGCCAGCCCGGGTAGGACGAGGGTCGACCCGTCGCGCTGGTGGACGCTGACCATGTCGCCGATGGCCAGCACCTCGGGATGCCCCGGCACCGACAGGTCGCCCTGCACGGTCAGGCGCCCGGCGCGATCGACCTCCTCACCGGCCTGCTCGGCGAGCATCCGCGCCAGCGGCGAGGCGTTCACCCCCGCGGCCCAGATGACCGTCCGCGTCGGGATGCGCTCGGTCGCCTCGTCGGCGCCCTGCACCGTGACGCTGTCACCGTCGACGGCGATCACCGACTCGCCCAGGCGCCCCGTGACGCCGAGGTTCTCCAGCGAGCGCAACGCCTTGGCCGAGAGGCTCTCGGGGAAGCTGGTCAGGATTCGGTCGAGCGCCTCGACGAGCAGGATGCGCGCGGTCCTGGGGTCGAAGTTGCGGAAGTCGCTGCGCGTGTCGCGCGCGATCTCGGCGATCTGGCCCGCCATCTCGACGCCCGTCGGACCGGCGCCGACGACGACGAAGGTCAGCAGCGCGGCCTGGCGCTCCGGGTCGGGCTCGAGCTCGGCCGCCTCGAAGGCCTCGAGGATCCGCCGGCGGATGGTCAGCGCGCCCTCGAGCGACTTGAGCTCGGCCGCGTGCTCCTGCCACTCGTCGTGGCCGAAGTAGGAGTACTGCGAGCCGCCCGAGACGATCAGGGTGTCGTACTCGAGCGCCTCGGGCGCCGTGCCCAGCGCCACGTCGCGCAGTGCCACGCGCCGCGCGGCGAGGTCGAAGCCGACGACCTCGGCCAGCTCGACGCGCACGTTGCGCCGCCGGCGAAAGATGCGCCGCAGCGGGTAGCAGATCTCGGCCGGCGAGAGGCTGCCGGTCGCCACCTGGTAGGCGAGCGGCTGGAAGAGGTGGAAGTTGCGCCGATCGACCAGCGTCACGTCGACCCGCAGGCGCGCGAGCTTCACGCAGGCTTGGACGCCGCCGAAGCCGCCTCCGACGACGACGATGCGGTGCGGCGAGGAATCGGTCGGCGGCGACATGCCGCAAATCCTGCCGTATGCGCGCGCTCGGCTACTTGTCGACGCGCGCCGCGAGGGCGTGGGGCGACTGGGCGAGGATGAGCCCCGCGGCGCCGAGGACCTCGGCGCGGTCGCCCAGCGTGCCGGCTGTCACGCGCACCGCGCCGGCCGCGGGCGCCACGCCGTGACGCTCGATCGCCGCCCGGATCGGCTCCAGGAGGACGGCGCCGGCCGGCGCCAGGTCGCCCCCGACGACCACGAGCTCGGGGTTCAGGACGTTGACCAGCATCGAGAGCGCCCGGCCGATCGCCTCGCCGGCGTCGGCCACCGCGCGACGCGCGCCGCGGTCGTCGGCCGCGACGCGATCGAGCAGGCTGGCCACCGGCACGGGCGTGCCGGTGCTGCGCTCGAGCAGGGCCGCCACCGCCACGGGGCTGGCGATCGTCTCCAGGCAGCCGCGGTTGCCGCAGCGGCAGATCGGGCCGGCGGGGTCGGCCAGCACGTGCCCGATCTCACCGGCGACGCCGCGAAAGCCGCGATACGGGCGACCGCTGAGGATCAGCCCCGCGCCGATGCCCGCCGAGACGCGCACGTAGACGAGGTCGTCGACGCCGCGAGCTGCGCCGAAGACCTTCTCGCCCAAGGCGCCGACGTTGGCGTCGTTCTCGAGCCCGACGGGGACGCCGAGGCGCGCCTGCATCTCCGCCGCCGGGCGGATGCCGTGCCACCCGGGCAGGATGCCGTCCGCCGCGATCTCGCCGGTGGCCCGGTAGATCGGCGCCGCGAGGCCCATGCCGACACCCAGCAGGCGCTCTGTCGCGATGCCCGCGTCGCGCAGGCTCTCGCGCACGAGCTCGCGGGCGAGGTCGAGGCTCTCGGTCGGGGCGTGGTCGACCTCGGCCGGCGACCAGTCCTCGGCCACCAGCTCGCCCGAGAGGTCGCAGATCGCGACGCGGATGTGCTGGTGGCCGAAGTCGAGCCCGACCGCGAAGGCGGCGCCGGGAACGAGCGACAGCAGGACCGGCGGGCGCCCGGTGGGGCGCGGCCCCTCGGCGCTGGGGGCCTCCTGCTCCTCGACGACGCCAGCCTGGCCGAGCTCCTCGACCAGCGTCGAGACCGTGGCCCGCGAGAGGCCGGTCCAGCGTGCGAGGTCGGTGCGGCTCGAGCCCGGCTGGCGGTAGAGCATCTCGATGACGCGCAGCCGGTTCATCTGACGCAGGCTCAATGAGGTCGGGTCGCGCGACATCCGGCGCGCAACATACCGGCGGTGGCGGCGCGGCGGGCGAAAGTTTCGGGCGATTGTTCTCCTTCTCGGCCGTGGCATCGGCCAAGGGTCGTTGACTTGCGTATAGACGCGACGTAAGGTCCCGCCCCGTCCAGCTGTCGTAGGGGTTGTGGGAGGACGCATGTCTGCGCGGTGCTCGCTGCTCGTACTCGACCAACGGCACCGACTTCACCCCGATCTACACCACCGGAGCCGCCCTGACCAACGTCAAGGTCGGCCTCTTCGCCTTCAACGGCCCGGCCACGAGCAGCGACCTCAGCGTGGCCTTCGACGACTTCCAGGTCACGACCGACACGCCGCACCACCACCGCCGCTGAGCGCACTCCTACCGCATACGCGGCGCCCCGCGCCAGACCCGGTCGCCCAGCAGGTCCACCGTGATGTCGACCGCGAGATCGGCGAGCACGCCGCCGAGGGCGAGGTGCTCGGCGAGCAGGTCGTCCACGCGGAAGCGGCCGACCAGCGCGTCGCACTCCGGGCACCCGTTGGACACGTAGCCGCCCTGCACGCCGGGGCTGTGGCGATGGCGCAGCGCGCCGATCCCGCGCTCGGCCAGCGCACTCGCGTCGAGCACGGCCAGGAGGATGCGATCGACGTCGGCCATGGGGAGGAACCCGCTGCGGTCCTCGGTGAGGGCCCTGTCGACGAGCACGCCCACGATGGCCCGCACCGGCGCGCGACACGACCAGCAGACGTCGTCGACGGCCAGCAGCGTGGCCGGCAGCCGCCCCCTCGGCTCGCCGACCCGGCGCGAGGCGCGGCGCCCGAGCGGCTCGGCGCGCGGGGCCGACGGCCTCCAGCGCTTCGTGACGACGTCCTGCTCCCACCCAGTCATCATGGGCGCTTGAAACGGCGCCCCCCGCGAAAGCCAGCGCGCTTGAGACATGAGCTGGCGCGTTCGCACTCACGGCTCGCGCGCGTGGCACGATGGAGCGGTGCTGCTCGCCGAGCTGACCGCCACCTCCGAAGCCGTGCGCGCGACCCGCGCGCGCAACGAGAAGATCGCCCGCCTGGCCGAGACGCTGCGCCGCACCGGGCCCGGCGAGGTGGCGATCGCCGTGACTTACCTGTCCGGCGAGCTGCGCCAGCGCCAGATCGGGGTTGGCTACCGCTCGCTGCGCGATCTGCCCGCGCCCGCCGTCGGGGCCTCGCTCTCGCTGGCGGAGGTCGACGCGGCGTGCGAGGCGATCGGCGCGATGGCCGGTCCCGGGTCGCAGGCGGCGCGCCGCGACGCGCTGGCCGCCCTCTTCGCGCGCGCGACCGAGTCCGAGCAGCGCTTCCTCGTCGCGCTGCTGACGGGCGAGCTGCGCCAGGGCGCCCAGGAGGGCGTCATAGTGGACGCGGTCACGCGGGCTGCCGAGGTGCCCCGCGACGCGGTCCGCCGGGCCTGCATGCTCAGCGGCGACCTGGGCACGACGGCGGCCGCGGCCCTATCGGGCGGCGTCGAGGCGCTGCGCGCGGTCGGCCTCGAGGTCGGGCGCCCGGTCCAGCCGATGCTCGCGGCACCCGGCGAGGACGTCGACGGGGCGCTCGCCAAGACCGGGCCGGCGGCCATCGAGTACAAGCTCGACGGCGCGCGCCTGCAGGTCCATCGGCGCGGGGACGAGGTGCGCGCCTTCACGCGCAGCCTCGACGACATCACGGCGCGCGTGCCCGAGGTCGTGGAGGCGGTCCTCGCGCTGCCCGCGCGCGAGGTCGTCCTCGACGGCGAGGCCATCGCGCTGAAGCCCGATGGGCGCCCGTACCCCTTCCAGGTCACGGCGAGCCGCTTCGGCACGCGCCGCGCCGACGCCACGGCGCCGCTCACGCCGCTGTTCTTCGACGTGCTGCACGTGGACGGCGAGGACCTCATCGACCGCCCGGGGGCCGAGCGCGCGGCGGCCCTCGACGCGCTCGTCCCGGCGACGAGCCGCGTGCCGCGCGCGTTGGTCGCCGACCCGGCCGAGGCCCGCGCCTTCCTCGACGCGGCCCTGACCGCCGGCCACGAGGGCGTGCTGGTGAAGTCGCTGGAGGCGCCGTACGCCGCCGGGCGCCGCGGCGCCGGGTGGCTGAAGGTCAAGCCGCGCCACACGCTCGACCTCGTCGTCCTGGCCGCCGAGTGGGGCCACGGGCGCCGGCGCGGGTGGCTCAGCAACCTGCACCTGGGCGCACGCGATCCGTCGGGCGACGGCTTCGTCATGCTCGGCAAGACCTTCAAGGGCCTCACCGACGCGATGCTCACCTGGCAGACCGAGCGCCTGCTCGCGCTTGAGGTCGCGCGCGACGACTGGACCGTCCACGTCCGCCCTGAGCTCGTCGTGGAGATCGCCTTCGACGGCGTGCAGACGAGCTCGCGCTACCCCGGCGGCGTCACCCTGCGCTTCGCCCGCGTGCTGCGCCACCGCCCGGACAAGTCCGCGGCCGAGGCCGACACGCTCGATGCGGTGCTGGCGGTGCATGCGGAGGCTTCGTAGGTTCGTCCGCGTGGCGTCTGCGGCACCGCTGAACTGCATCATCGAGGGAAGGGAGGCGGCCGTGGCTCGGGGCGCGCGTAGTCGTCCTCGGGCGTGTGTCCTTGGGGTGCAATCGCGCGTGTTTCGCAACAGTCTTTGGAGATGCCCGAGGGGGTGGGCTCCATTGGGGGTCACTATGACTCCCAATGGAGCCCACCCCTCTGGCCGCGCGCGGAAGGTGTTGCGAAACGCGCTCGAAGTGGCACGAACTCCGCGCCGGGCACCGCCGACGCCAGCGGCGCGGCAAGCGCCGCGACCGCCGCCACCCTCCTTCCCTCGATGATGCAGTTGAGCGCCGCGCGGCGGCGGCGCCGACGCCACGCGGACGACGGACGACGGACGCTCAGGCGTGCAGCGCCGCCATCCGCTCACCCTCCTCCCGCAGCGCGCGCAGCGTCGCGCGGTCGAGGCGCTCGAAGGGGTCGAAGGTCACGCGGCCGTCCTCGTAGCGCCACGTGCCCGCGACCGCGCCGTCGACGAGGAAGGTCGCCACCGACTGGGGCATGCGGACGTGGAACACCCGGTCGCGAAAGCGCTCGGGCAGCACGTTCGCGCGCCGGGCATGGGCGAGCAGGATCGCGTCCCAGGTCCCGAGCAGCCGGACTGGCGCGGCGGTCTGCGGGTCGGGCAACACCGCGCGCGGGAGGTCGACCAGCTCGTCGCCGTCCTCGGAGGCGAAGCGGCGCAGCTTCAGGCGCTCGAGCGCCGGCGCGATCACCGCGCTGGGAGCGCCGGCCCAGTTGGCGATCTCGGCCAGCGTGGCCGGGCCGAAGCCGCCGAGGTAGCGCCGCACGGTGTGATCGACGGCGTCGTCGTAGTCGACCTCGGGCGGCCCGAGCCAGTCCTCGGCCAGCGCGTAGAGGTCCGCGCGGCGGCGCTCCCACGTCCCCGACGGGGGCGCGCGCACGATGTGCAGCCAGTGACCGATGCCCGCCGCCTGCGGCTTGCCGATGAGCTGCTCGATCTCGCCGCGCCGCAACGTGCCGCCGGCCAGACGCGTGCGCAGCCGGCGCGCGGCGCTGCTCATGTCGCGCGCGCCGAGGCCGTCGTGGTTGGCCTTCAGCCACCAGTCGCGGCGCGGGCGCTCGACCGCGACGGCCAGCGGCCAGTAGTCGCGCGCGGAGACGAGGTGGATCGTCGAGCGCATCAGCGTGCCCTGGGCGACGCTGCGGCGCTCCAGCGCGCGCGTCAGCGCGCCGCGCTCGAACCCCTCGACCCGCGACCACAGCCCGACGTACATGGACGGCGCGTACTGCGCCTGCAGGCCGCCCATGCGCTCGAGCGCCCGCGGGATCGAGAGCGAGACCCGCTCGAGCAGCATCTGGCGCGCGAGCAGCGCGCGGTTGAGCTCGCGCTCGGTGAGGACGCGCTGCGTCACAGCCCGGCGGCGTGCCCATCGGCCCGACCGTCCGAGCCGCCGACCAGCGCGTCGTCGTCGGCCAGGATCATCTGCCCGACGCCGAAGCCGTGGGGCACGTCGGCCACCTCGACCTCGTGCCCGCGCGCGCGCAGCTCGTCGGCGTGGACGGCGAGGCCCGGCTCGAGCGCGACGCGCGAGCCACCCGTGACACGGAAGCGCGCGGCGTCGAGCGCCGCCTGCGGATCGACCCCGCCGTCGACGACGTGGCGCACGAGCTGGAAGTGCGCCTGCGCCTGCATGCCGCCGCCCATGACGCCGAAGGGACCGGGCAGGCGCCCGTCGCGCAGCAGCAGGCCCGGGATGATCGTGTGAAACGGGCGCTTGCCGGGCGCGAGGCGGTTGGGATGGCCCTCCTCCTCGGTGAAGCCCGCGCCGCGGTTGTGCAGCGCGATTCCCGTCTCGCCCACGGCCACGCCCGCGCCGAAGCCGTCGAAGATCGACTGAATCCACGACACCGCGTTGCGCTCGCCGTCCACCGCGCACAGGTAGGTCGTGCCGCCGCCCGCCCACACGCGCGTGTCCACCGCGGCCCGCGGCCCGATGCGCGCCCGCAGGGCGCCGGGGTCGGGCAGCTCGACGGGGGCGTCGCCGATCGTCCGCGCCGCCCAGTCCAGCCCGAGCTTGGCCGCCTCGACGTCGACGTGCAGGTCGCCGTCGAGCTCCTCGGCGATGGCCAGGGCCACGAGCGCGGCCGCGCCCTGCGTGTTGGGCGGCAGCTCGCAGATCTCGACGCCGCGGTACGCGCGCCGCAGCGGCGTGACCCATTCGGAGCGGTGCGCGGCGAGGTCTTCCTCCGAGAGCCAGCTCGCCCGGGCGATGGCGGCGGCGATCGGCGCCGAGTAGATCGCGTCGGGCCCGCGATCGGCGATCGCCTGCAGAGTGCCGGCGAGGTCGGGCAGGCGGTAGCGCTGGCCGGGGCGCGGCGCGGGCCACGGCGCCCGCGCCTGCGCGCGGCGCCAGTGCTCGGCGATGCGCGCCGTCGCCGCCACGCCGTCGCGCGCCGCGTCGATCGCGCCCGCGAGCGCCGCGTCGAGCCCCAGGCGCCCGAAGCGCTCGGCGGCGTCCGCCCACGCCCGCACGGCGCCGGGCACCGTGACCGAGCGCGGGCCCGCGGAGTCGACGGTCAGGGCGTCGATGTGCGCCGGCGCCCGGCCCGAGCCGTTGAGGCCGTAGAGCTCTCCGTCGAACCACAGCTGCGCGAAGGCGTCGCCCCCCACCCCGTTGTGGGGCGGCTCGCACACGGTGAGCATGGCCGCAGCCGCCAGCGCCGCGTCGAGCGCGTTGCCGCCCGCCTCCAGCGCGCGCACGCCCGCGCGGGTGGCCAGCGGGTGGCTCGTGGCCACCATCGCGTCGGCGGCGATCGTCGGCAGGCGAGCCCACCCCGATCCGCCCGACGCCGCCGCGAACAGCCGTTCGTTCAGCATCGAGGGGCAGACGTTAGCGGCGCGGCCGTGCGGGTATCGCCCGCTCCCAAGGAGGGATCTCATCGGAATCGGCATGCGGCGCGAGCAGGCCTCGGGCCTGACGCGTGACCAGGCGCGGGCTGTTCTTCGTCGGCGCGCTGCCGGCGCTGCTCGCGCTGTGGATCCGCCTGGGCGTCGAGGAGTCCGAGGTCTGGCAGGACACCAAGGAGCGCGAGCGCCAGACGAAGGTCGGCTTTCCGCGAGGTCCTCTTGCAGCCGCGCATCCTGCGGCGCTTCGTCTACCTCGTGCTGCTCATAGCCGCCTTCAACATCACGAGCCACGGCACCCAGGACTACTTCCCGACGTTCCTGGAGGACGACTTCGGCGCCGGCCATCACAGCGCCCGCTTCGGCGCCGCCGACGACGAGGCCCGCGAGCCGTTCACGACCGACCGCTTCAGGCGCGAGGGCGCGCCCGCCCCGCAGCGCCTGCGGACGTAGCCAGCCGGCGGGCCGCGACCTCGATCGCGTCGGGGTGGCAGTCGACGAGCACGAAACGCCGCCCCAGATCGCGCGCCACGGCGCCGAGCGTCCCTGACCCGGCGAAGAAGTCCAGGCACCAGCCGCCTGGGCGCGACGAGGCGGCCACCATGCGGCGCACCACGCCGGCCGGCTTCTGCGTCGGGTAGCCGGTCTTCTCCGTCCCGTTGGTCGGGACGATGGTGTGAAACCAGGTGTCGGTCAGCCGCTTGCCGCGGGCCGCCTTCTCCGGCCCCACCAGCCCGGGCGCCAGGTACGGCACGCGCTCCACCTCGCCGTCGTCGAAGTGGTAGGCGTCGGGGTCCTTGACGTAGACGAGGATCGTGTCGTGCTTGGCCGGCCAGCGCCGGCGCGTCTTGGCCCCGTAGTCGTAGGCCCACACGATCTCGTTGAGAAAGCACGCGCGCCCGAAGAGCGTGTCGAGATGGACCTTGACGTAGTGGGTCTCGCGCGCGTCGAGGTGGACGTAGAGCGTGCCGTGCTGCGCCAGCAGGCGGCGGGCGTGGCGCAGGCGCGGCGCCAGGAAGCCGACGTAGTCCTCGAAGGCGTCGGCGTAGGCGAGCGAGCCGACCTCCCGGGTCCGGTACCGGCGGCCCGCGAAGCCGGTGCGATCGCCCTCCTCGTCGGCCACCACGCGCAGCGTCCGGCGGCGCTGCTCGCGCCCGGTGTTGAACGGCGGGTCGATGTAGATGACGTCGAAGGCGCCGTCGGGCAGGCGTGGGAGAACGTCCAGGTTGTCGCCGTGGACGAGCAGGTCGTCGGCCAGCGCGATGCGCGGCGGAAGCTCGCAGGCAGCGACGACTTGCATCCGCATGACGTTATGGATACGCCCGGATGTGGCAGGGTTGCCCGCGTGGCCGGCTCATCGGTGCATACGCGCCGCCGCCTCGCGGCGATGGTGCTGCTCACCCTGCTCGGGGCGGCCCTCATCGCGGTCCTCGACCAGCGCGGGGGCGGCCACCAGCGCACCCAGAACGCGCTGGGCCCGAGCGTCGTCGGCGGTGTGGCCGCGGCGCAGCCGTTCAGCTACGTCCCCGCGCAGCGCGCCGCCTACGAGCGCGACGCCGCACTCGGCCTCAGCCACGTGCTCTTCGCCAAGAGCCCTGGCGGCGTCGTGGCCTCGGCCCGGCGCACCGCGCACTGGCGGCCGATCGTCGACCGCGTCGCGCGCGCCCACAAGCTCGACCCCGACATGCTCGAGGCGATCGTGATGCTCGAGTCGGCCGGGCGACCCGATGCGCGCGCGTCCGACGACCTGCGCTCGGCCGCGGGCCTGACCCAGATCCTGGCCGAGACCGGCCAGAACCTGCTCGGGCTGCACATCGACGTCAAGGCCTCAGAGCGCCTGACGCGCGGCATCCTGCGCGGCCGGCGCGTGGCCCAGCGCGTGGCGCTGCGCCGGCGCGTCGACGAGCGCTTCGACCCGGCCAAGGCGATCGAGGCGACGGCGCGCTACTTGGGCTTCGCCAAGGGCAAGCTGGGCCGCGACGACCTCGCCATCGTCTCCTACCACATGGGCGTCGGCAACCTGCAGCAGGCGCTAATGGCCTACGGCAAGGGCGTCGTCCCCTACACGCAGCTGTACTTCGACTCGAGCCCGCTGCGCCACCCGGCGGCCTGGCGCAAGCTGGCCTCGCTGGGCGACGACTCGTCGACCTACCTGTGGCGGGTGCTCGCGGCCCGCGACATCATGCGCCGGTACCGCGCCGACCCCAAGGCGCTGCAGCGCGAGGCGGTGCTGCAGTCCCACAAGGCCTCGGCCGAGGAGGTGCTGCACCCACCCGCGAGCACGCCGACCTTCGGCGATCCCTTCGCGGTCGGCCGCGCCCGCGCCTCGGGCGAGCTGCGCGCGATCGACCAGACGGTCCTCGCCCCCTACGGGCTGAGGATCGACCCGAGCATGGGCGCGCTGGCGGGGCGCATCAAGCAGTCGCCGCGCCTGTACCGCGCGCTGCGCCCGCCGGCGCTCGCCGTGCTCCAGGCGCTCGGGGCCGCTACGCGCGCGATCTCGCGCAGCCAGCCGCTGATCGTCACGAGCACGGTGCGCGACGAGGATTACCAGCGCGTGCTCGCCGCGACCGACCAGGAGGCGACGCACGCCTATTCGCTGCACACCACCGGCTATGCCTTCGACATCGCCCGCGTGTACCGCAGCCGCGCCCAGGCGCTGGCCTTCCAATGGGCCCTCGACCGCCTGGCGGCCCGCGGCCTCATCGCCTGGATCCGCGAGCCCCAGGCGATCCATGTCACCGTCGCGTCGCGCTAGGTCGTCAGGGCGCCCAGGAGCTCGCGCGCGGCCTGCGCGGTGTTCTCCGCCGTGATCCCGAGCTTCTCGAGGACCAGGGCGCCGGGCGCGCTGGCCCCGAAGCGGTCGATCGCCACCACGCGGTCCACCCAGCGCTCCCACCCCTGCGAGACGCCGGCCTCGACGGCCACCGCGGGCAGGCCGGGCGGCAGCACCGAGTCGCGATAGCCGTCTTTCTGGGCCGCGAAGAGCTCCCACGAGGGGAAGGAGACGACCCGCGCGCGGATCCCGTCGCCGGACAGCAGCTCGGCGGCGCCGATGGCGACCGAGAGCTCCGACCCGGTGCCGACGATCGCCACCTCGGGGTCGTCGTCGCCGCGCAGGATGTAGGCGCCGCGCGCCACGCCGTCGAAGTCCGCGTCGGGCAGGACCGGGAGGTCCTGGCGCGAGAGGATCAGCGCCGCCGGCCCCTCGAGGTCCTCGAGGATCGTCCGCCACGCGGCCGCGGTCTCGTTGGCGTCGCCGGGGCGGATGACCACCAGGCCGGGGATCGCGCGCAGCGCGGCGAGGTGCTCGACCGGCTGGTGGGTCGGCCCGTCCTCGCCCAGGCCGACCGAGTCGTGCGTGTAGACCCAGGCGTCCTCGAGGCCCATGAGGGCCGACAGGCGCACCGAGCCGCGCATGTAGTCGGCGAACTGCAGGAAGGTCGAGCCGTAGGGCCGCACGATCCCCCCGTGGGCGGCCATGCCGTTGACCGCGCCGCCCATGCCGTGCTCGCGCACGCCGAAGAAGACGTTGCGCGCCGGGCGGCCCTGCTTGTAGTTGAGCTCGTGGCCGCCTGGGAACTCGGTCTTGGTGGACTCGCTGAGGTCGGCGGCGCCGCCGACCATCGTCGGGACGAAGTCCGCGAAGGCGGCCATCGCCTTCTGGCCGGCCGAGCGCGTGGCGAGCTTGTCCTTCTCCCAGTCGATGCTCTCCAGCGCCTCGCGCACGCCGGGCAGCGGCTTGGCCGCCCACGCGGCGTCCCATTGCGTGGCGAGCTCCTCGCTCCCGTCGCGCCAGGCCCGGTAGCGCTGCTCCCACTCGGCCTGCAGCGCGGCTCCGCGCTCGCGCTGGTCGAAGTGCTCGCGGACCTCGTCGGGGATGACGAAGTGCTGGTCGGGATCCCAGCCCAGCACCTCTTTGGTCAGGCGCACCTCGTCCTCGCCCAGGGGCGAGCCGTGAGCCTTGCTCGTGCCCTGCTTGTTGGGCGACGGCCAGCCGATGATCGACTTGACGCGGATGAGCGACGGACGCTCCTCCTCGCGCATGGCCTGGTCGATCGCCACCTCGAGCGCGGGGAGGTCGTTGGCGTCGTCGACGGTCTGCACGTGCCAGCGGTAGGCCTCGAAGCGCTTGGCGACGTCCTCGGTGTCGAAGCTCAGGTCGGTCGGGCCGTCGAGCGAGATGTCGTTGTCGTCGTAGAGGTAGACGATCCGCCCGAGGCCGAGCTTGCCGGCCAGCGAGGCGGCCTCGGCGGCGATGCCCTCCATCAGGTCGCCGTCAGAGACGATGGCGAAGACGCGGTGGTTCTGGACCTCGGCGCCGAAGTGGGCGCGCAGGAAGCGCTCGGCCATCGCCATCCCGATCCCGTTGGCGAAGCCCTGACCCAGCGGGCCGGTGGTGATCTCCACGCCGGGCGTGATGTGGACGCGGTCGCGCTCGGGGTGGCCGGGAGTCAGCGAGCCCCACTGGCGGAAGTTCTTGAGCTCCTCGAGCGGCAGGTCGTAGCCGCTGAGGTGCAGCACGGAGTACAGGAGCATCGAGCCGTGGCCCGCGGACAGGACGAAGCGGTCGCGGTCGGGCCATGACGGGTCCCCGGGGTTGTGCTCCATGACGCGCGCGAAGAGCAGGTAGGCGACGGGAGCCATCGCCATCGGCAAGCCCGGGTGCCCGGAGTTGGCTGCCTGGACGCCGTCCATGGACAGCGTGCGGATGGTGTCGATGCTCAGGCGGTCGATGTCGGTAGAGGCCATGGCCGCGTAGTATCGCGCGCCGGCCGTCTGCGAAACGTCGAGCCTGCGAGGCCTACGGCCCGAAGAAGAACCGCGGCCCGGCGCCGCGCCGCCCGCGGAAGGCCGGGCGGTCCGGCGGCTTGACGTTGACGAGGTCGTCGACGCGGGACTTGAGCTTGGCGAGCATGGCGTCGGCCTCGCTCTGCGTGAGCTTCTTGTCGCTCACCACCTGGTCCAGCCTCGCCTTCTGCGCGGCCACGATCGCGTCCTCGAGTCCCTGGACGTCCTTGTTCTGCGCCTTGGCGACGTCGGCCAGCGACTGGCCGTTGCGCAGCTTGTCGCGCAGCGCGCTGCGGTCGAGGCCGAGGTACTTGGCCGCGGCGGCGGTGTCCGCGCCCAAGCCGAACTTCATGCCCGGGCCGCCCGGCCCGCCGAGGCGGCGCAGCTTCACGTTCGCGTCGACGACGTCGTCGATGTGCGACTTCAGGCCGTTGTAGATGTCGTCGGCCTGGCTCTGCGTGAGCTTCTTGTCGGCCACGGCCTTGTCGAGGTCGGCCTTGGCGGCGTCGAGGATGGCCGTCTTCAGGCCCGCCACGTCCTTGCTCTGCGCCTTGGCCACATCGCTCAGCGACTGGCCGTCGCGCAGCTTGGTGCGCAGGTCGGCCTCACTGAGGCCGAGGTACTTCGCCGCCGCGGCGATCTCGTTGGCGATGACCGGCCGGCCGAAGCCCGGCCCGGCGGGGACGGCGAACCCTGAGCCGCCCCGCCCGCGCCCGAAGCCCGGTCCACCGGGGCCGCCGAGGACGCCGTCGCCCGCCTCGATGCGCTTCTTGAGCTCGTCGGCCTGCGCCTGGGTGATGCGCCCGGCGGCGAGGTCGGCGTTGACCTGATCGATGGCGGCCGCCTTGGTGGCGTCCTTGAGCTTCTGCGGGGTGACCCCCAGGTGCTTGGCCACGGAGTCCAGGAAGTCAGACCCGGGCGACCCGGAGCCGGTCGCGGCGACTGCGCCCGCCCCGCCGCCCACCACGACGAGCGTCGCCGCCGCCGCTGCCACCATCCGCTTCTTCGACCCGAAGTTCATGGACGCATCGAAGCACCCGAGTCGAAGAGGACCTTAAGAGCCCACGCACCGTCGTAGTGACCCGCGAGGCGCTCGCTCCGAGGGCCCGAGGGAGCGGTGGGTGAGATGTCTCCCCCACCGGCGGCGAGAGCGTGCCCCGACCGCACGGCGAATCACCCCTGACCCCTGGCGGCCATTTCACGCCGCTCGCCGCCCCGTTCTGCCGGAGGATCGTCCTCGACGGAACGAAGAAGGGGGGAAGTCGTGGAACCACTGCAGATCGCGAAGGGCGGCACCCGCCGGGTGCTGGTCATCGCCAATCACCCGGGGATCGTGTACGCGTTCCGGCGCGTCCTGCGCCAGACGTCCGGCTTCACGCTGGTCGGCTATGTCGCCGGCCACGCACCGGTCGGCGCCGTGCTGGCCGACTCGCGGCCCGACGTGGTGATCGTCGACGACCTCGGCGCACCGCCGCAGGCCGTCAAGCGGATCGCCGACGTCCACGCCGCACTGCCGGAGGCGAAGGTCATCCTGCTCGTGCCCGACACCGGCCTCGATTGGCTGGAGGACGCGGTGCGCGCGGGAGCGCATGCCGTGCTCAGCAAGACGATCGATCCGGTCAGCGCGGGGACGCTGCTGCGGGAGATCGTGCGCGGCACGGTCTTCCACTGCATGACCGACCCGAGCATCCGCGCGGGTCAGACGGCCCCGCAGTCGAGCCCGGCGCATGAGGCCCTCGGTCTCACCCAGCGTGAGCTCGAGCTGCTGCGCCTCGTCGCGTCTGGTGCGACGAACAACCGGCTCGCCGGTCAGCTCTTCGTGACCGAGCAGACCGTGAAGTTCCATCTGTCCAACATCTACCGAAAGCTCGGAGTGGCCAACCGCACGCAAGCCAGCCGCTTCGCTTATTCGCACGGACTGGTCCCGACGGCGGTGGCGCCGGACGCGGACACGATTGAAGACGTCGTCATGAGGGCGGCGTAGCAAGAGATCCACTCAGGGGGGCAAGAACACCGATGAGCGCTGTACCGCTGCCTACGCAGCATGCGACAGCGGGCTTCCGAGCCCGCACCACGCTGGACGAGACGCCGAACGACCGGCGCACGGTCGCCATGGCTGTCGCGCGCGGACGGGAGGGCGATCGCGAGGCGATCCGATTCCTCTACGTGCGTTACTCGCACAACATCTACGGCTACGTGCGCAGCATCGTGCACGACGAGCACGAGGCCGAGGACATCACGCAGCACGTCTTCGCGAAGCTCATGACCGTCCTCGTCAAGTACGACGAGCGCGGCGTGCCCTTCTTCGCCTGGCTGCTGCGCCTGGCGCACAACGCCGCGATCGACCACCTGCGTGGCCGCCGCGCGACGCCGGCCGAGGAGGTCTTCGGTGCCGATCAGCGCGGCGACGACTCCGCTGTCGATCGCTCGCACTGCCTGCACGAGGCGCTCGCCGCGCTGCCCGACGAGCAGCGCAGCGTCGTGGTGCTGCGTCACGTCGTCGGCCTCACGCCGGGCGAGATCGCCACGGCCATGGGCCGCAGCGAGAGCTCGATCCACGGCCTGCATCACCGAGGCCGCCGCGCGCTCCAGGCCGAGCTGACCAGCCGCGACTCCGCTCCGTCCACCGCGATGCTGGCGGTGGCGGCATGAGCGCCACGCACTCCATGGCTGCGACCGCGCAGATGGCGGTCCCGTTCGTCCGCCTGGACCGTGACGACCCCGAGCTGCTCGAGGAGCTGCTCGGCGAGGTCCGGACCGTGGCCGAGAACGCCGCGTTCACCCTCGGCTCGTACGTCGAGGACTTCGAGGCCGACTTCGCGACCTACTGCGAAGCCGACGAGGCCGTCGGCCTCGCCTCGGGCACCGACGCGCTGGCGATGTCGCTGCGCGCGCTGGGCATCGGGGCCGGCCACGAGGTGATCGTCCCCGGCAACACGTTCATCGCGACCGCCGAGGCGGTCAGCATCGCCGGCGCGACGCCGCGCTTCGTCGACGTCGACCCGGTGACCGGGCTGATCACGGCGGAGATCGTCGAGCGGGCCATCACCCCCAAGGTGAAGGCCGTCATGCCGGTCCACCTCTACGGCGCCACCGTGGACATGGACCCGCTGCTGGAGGTCGCTCGCGCGGCGAAGATCGCCGTGATCGAGGACGCCTGCCAGGCCCACGGCGCCCGCTACCGCGGCCGTCGCGTCGGAGCGCTGGGCGACATCGGCTGCTTCAGCTTCTACCCGGCCAAGAACCTGGGCGCGTGGGGCGACGGCGGCGGCGTGGTCACCAACCGGCCCGAGCTGGCCGACCGCGTGCGCCTGCTGCGCTCGCACGGCGAGCGTCCCCGCTACCGGCACCGCATCGTGGGCACGACCGCCCGCCTGGACGCACTCCAGGCCGCGATCCTGCGCGTGAAGCTGCGCCATCTCGACAGTTGGAACGCCCATCGCCGGCGCGCGGCGGCCGAGCTGCGCCGCGCGCTGCAGGGCACGTGCGTCAAGACCCCCGCCGGTCCGGTCGACGGCGGCGACCACGTCTACCACCTGTTCGTGGTGCAGACCGACGACCGCGACCTGCTGCGGGCGCACCTGACCGCCAACGGGATCGCGTCGGCCGTGCACTACCCGGTGCCCGTGCACCGCACGGAGGCCTACGCGCAGCTGGGCTACGGCGCGGGCTCGCTGCCGGTCGCCGAGGAGATGGCCGAGCAGGTCTGCTCGCTGCCGATCTTCCCCGGCATCGACGACGACCAGATCCACGCCATCGCCTCGGCGGTGGCCGACCTGACCAACCGGATGAACGGCTCAGAGGAGATCTCGTAGCCATGCGATCGGACATCGTGGACTTCGCCGCCCTGGCCCGGGCCCGCAGATCATCGGCAAGCATCGGCAGGACGCCGAGCCGCTTGGCGTGGCCGTGGTGGGCTATGGCTACTGGGGGCCGAACCTGGTCCGCAACGTGATCGAGCGCCCCGAGTTCGAGATGCGCACTCTGTGCGAGATGAGCTCGGCGCGCGCGGGCGCGTTCACCCAGAAGTACCCAGGCATCGACGTGCAGGCCAACCTCGATGACGTCCTGCGCGACCCCAAGGTCGACGCGGTCATCGTGGCCACCCCGCCGCGGACGCACCACCCGATCGTCAAGGCGGCGCTCCAGGCGGGCAAGCACGTGCTCGTCGAGAAGCCGCTGGCGACGACGAGCGCGGACGCGATCGACCTGGTGGACCGGGCGACGGACGGGGGCCTGGTGCTGATGCCCGGTCACACGTTCTGCTACAGCCCGTCGGTCAACAAGGTCCGCGACCTGATCCGCGAGGACGTCCTCGGCGAGGTCTACTTCGTGACCTCGTCGCGGATGAACCTGGGCAAGTACCAGCCCGACGGCGTGATCATGGACCTCGCGCCGCACGACCTCTCGATCCTGCTCTACTGGCTCGAGCAGCCGATCGTCGAGGTGGCGGCCACGGCCCGCAGCATCTTCCAGGCCGAGATCCCAGAGACCGCGTTCATCACCCTGACGTTCGCGGGCGGTGCGCAGGCCAACGTCCAGATCTCGTGGCTGGCCCCGCGCAAGGTGCGCGAGATGACCATCGTCGGCAGCCGCCGGATGGTCCAGTACGACGACACGCTCACCGACGAGCCGGTCCGCGTCTACGACCGCGGCATGGAGTTCAGCACTCCGGCGAACTTCGGCGAGTACCAGCTGACCTACCGGACGGGCGACATGGTCGTCCCGCGGGTCGACGCCGCCGAGCCCCTCGGCCTCGAGCTGCAGGACTTCGCGAGCGCGATCCTCACCGGAAGCGAGCCCCGCTCCAACGCGCAGTTGGGCCTGCAGATCGTGGCCGCCATGGAAGCGGCCGAGATCTCCCTGCGCCGCCGCGGCGAGCCGATCGAGATCGGCGAGCGCACGCGCGCGGCTGCCTAGCAGCGCACGGAACGCCAAGGCGGCCCCGTCGCGAAGCCAAGCGCTTCGCCTCGGGGCCGCCTTATGCGTTGTCGGTCACGCGTCGCCGAACGGCTTGATGCGCAGCACGCAGAGCCCGTCGGCGGGCTGACGCGCGTAGAGCGTGCCGTCCGGGCTGGCGTTCAGCTGCATGAGGGCGGCGACCGCGCCGGAGCTGTCGGCGCAGCGCGTGAGCGACACGGAGGCCGAGCGGCCGGGCATGCCACGGCCGCGCAGCAACGTGTCGCCGTTGCTGGGGGCAGTGGCGACCCGCCACACGCTCACCGGGACGAGCGTGTTCAGACGAGTGTCAGAGGCGGCCGCGGCGCGCACTCGCGCAGAGGCCGCGCGCGCTGCCCGAGCGTGGCGGCCGGTGTAGCGCGCGCGCGTCACCGTGACCGCGGTCGAGCGCGCGTTGCCCGCGGCGTCGAACGCCCGCACCGAGACGGTGTGCACGCCGTAGGACGTGCTCCGGCTGGCGGTGAAGGTCGCCGCATACGGAGCGGTGGTGTCGCGGGCGACGCGGGCGGCGTCGAACCAGAACTCGACCTTGCTCACGCCGCGATTGTCGCTGGCGGTGGCGGCCAGACTGAGCGTGGAGGTGAACGTCGCGCCGGCGGCCGGAGCCGTCAGCGTCACCGTGGGGGCCTCGTGATCCCAACCGGAACCGGAGCCTCCGGAGCCGGATCCTCCTCCGCCGCCGCCAGGCAGCGCGATCGACGTCCAGGTGGCGGTGGCGGGCGAGGCCTCGACGTTGCCCGCCGCATCGGTCGCGCGGACCTCGGCCGTGTGCTGGGCGAGACCGAGGCCCGTGTACGTCTTCGGCGACGTGCACGCGGCCCACGCCCCGCCGTCGAGCCGGCACGCGAACGTCGCGCCGGGCTCGCTGGCGCTGAAGGCCACGGTCGCGCTGGAGCCGGGCGACAGGGCCGGCGGCGCCGAGTCGATCGTGGTGTTCGGGGCCGACGTGTCGACCGTGAAGGAGCGCGTCGCCGGTGAGGCGTCGGCGTTCCGGGCGGCGTCGGTGGCGCGGACCGCGACGCTGTGGGCGCCGTTGCCCAGCGCGCTCGTCGTCCACGGGCTGGTGCAGCTCGCCCACGAGCCGGTGTCGACGCGGCACTGGAACGTCGAGCCGCTCTCGCTCGAGGTGAAGGCGAACGTCGGGGTGCTGTCGTTGGTGGGACCGGTCGGCCCCGAACCAATCGTGGTGTTGGGCGCGGTGCTGTCGGTCGGCGGCGTCGTGTCGACCGTGAACGCCCGGGTGGCCGGCGTCGCGTCGGCGTTGCCCGCCGCGTCAGTGGCGCGGACCGAGACGCTGTGCGGGCCGTCGGGCAGCGCGCCCGTCGTCCAGGGGCTGGTGCAGCTCGCCCACGCCGCCGCGTCGACCTGGCACTGGAAGGTCGACCCGCTCTCGCTGGCCGTGAACGCGAAGGTCGGCGTGTTGTCGCTGGTGGTTGCGCTCGGGCCGGAGCTGATTGTGGTCTCCGGCGCCGTGGTGTCGGGCGGCGGGGCGGCCGCGCCGACCGTGATGGCCTTCATGGTGGTCGCCGTGTCGCCGTCGACGTCCGTGACGGTGACCCGGACGTTCTTGACGCCCGGCTCCTGGAAGGTGAACGACATCGTCTTGCCGCTGCCCAGGGGCCACTGGTCGCCGGCTGCGCCGTCGCCGCCGTCGTCCTCCCAGGTGTAGGCGCACGGGGTGTCGTCGCACGTCGCGCTGGAGGCGTCGAACGAGACCGCCTGCCCGATCGTCGGCGAGGCCGGCGTGTAGGCGAAGGCGGCGACCGGCTGGTGGTCGGCCGGCGCGCTCTGGATCGTCCAGGTCTGCGTCGCCGGCGTGTTGTCGGTGTTGCCGGCGGCGTCGGTGGCGCGCACGCTGAAGGTGTGCGAGCCGGTCGTCAGACCGCTGTAGGGCTTGGGGCTCGTGCACGTCGCCCAGGCGCCGGCATCGAACTTGCACTGGAAGGTCGAGCCGGACTCGCTCGAGGTGAACGCGAACGACGCGGCCGTGGCCGAGGTGGTGCCGGTCTGGCCGGAGGTGATGCTCGTGTCGGGCGGCGTGGTGTCCGCCGGCGGCGGCGTCGCCGTGTCGACGGTGAACGAGCGGGTTGCGGGCGAGGCGTCGGTGTTGCCGGCGACGTCGGTCGCGCGGACCGAGACGCTGTGGGCGCCATCGCCGAGGGCCGCTGTCGTCCACGGGCTCGTGCAGTCGGCCCACGCGCCGGAGTCGACTCGGCACTCGAAGACCGAGTTCGCCTCGGTCGCGGTGAACGCGAAGGTCGGCGTGCTGTCGCTCGTCGAGCCCGCGGGGCCGGAGGTGATGCTCGTGTCGGGGGCGGTGGTGTCGGGCGGCGGCGCGCTGCTGACCGTGAACGAGCGGGTCGCGGGCGAGGCGTCGGTGTTGCCGGCGACGTCGGTCGCGCGGACCGAGACGCTGTGGGCGCCATCGCCGAGGGCCGCTGTCGTCCACGGGCTCGTGCAATCGGCCCACGCGCCGGAGTCGACTCGGCACTCGAAGACCGAGTTCGCCTCGGTCGCGGTGAACGCGAAGGTCGGCGTGCTGTCGCTCGTCGAGCCCGTGGGGCCGGAGGTGATGCTCGTGTCGGGCGGCGTGGTGTCCGCCGGCGGCGGCGGGGGCGGCTGGGTGGCGCCGCAGCTGTTCAGGCCGATGTCGGTGCCGTCAGAGGCCGTGCCCTTGGGCGACGCGGTCGCATAGGCGCAGCGCCCGCTCCCGCCCGTGTAGCTGACCGTCTGGTTGTGGTCGATCGTGCAGCCCGAGCACGCCGACGCGTCGATGCCGGCGGCGTTGTCGCGCACCACCATGTTCTGGCGAGGCCTGACGTTCTGGTTGCCGCCGTACACGCGGATCGAGCCGTTGCGGCACACGTTGTGCGTGACGCTCCCCGAGCGCGTGTCGCCCAGGTGCATGCACGGATAGCCCGTCGCCGTGTGAATCACGTTGTTGGTGATCCGGTAGCCCGTGCTCACGCCATCGGGGCTCATGATGCCCTGCTCGTTGTCGTGCATGTAGTTGTCGTGGATGTAGACGTAGTTGGAGGCGTAGGGCTGAATCGCGTCAACGTGCTCTGAGCAGCCGCCCTGCACGATCCCCTTGAACTCGTTGCCCGGGCCGATCTCCGTCCCGTTGGAGGAGTCCTGGACCCCGTCGCTGCAGCCACCGGGCCCGAAGGTCGAGTTCTTGACCTGCACGCCGTTGCCGCCGATCGCGCTCGACCCGCCCCCATTGATCGACAGGCGACCCTCATGCGCGGCGTGGCCGACATTGCCCCACGTGTCGCCGTCGAACACCAGGTTCAGCGGCGTGGACCCCGGGGCGACCTCCACCGCCCCGGTGAACGTCACGCCCTTGATCGTGATGTTGCGCACGCTCGATCCGAAGTTGCCCCCCGACATCGTCGGCGACGCTCCGGAGTCCGCCGCCACGACCACCATCGAGCTCTTGGCGCCCCCACTCCACGAGCCATAGCTGCCCGACGCCAGGTACACGGTGTCGCCGCCCTGCGCCTGCGAGAACATCGACGCGAACGTCGACGGCGTGGCATGGAAGTCCGCGGCACCCGCGCCGGGCACGACCATCAGGAGCGCGACGAGCGCCGCGAGAGCGGCGCAGAGGTGTCGTGAGCCTCGCTGGGCGGCCGGTGGGAACGCGGAGTTGAGCATCAAGCGCCTCTTCTGATCCGTTGCCGGAGCACGCTGACGCCCGACCCCTTTTGAGCATGCGGAAGTGGCTGCGGCTGGACCGCCACACATGGGACACCACGCAATCGCTCCCGGCGTCGGGGGGAAGAACGCCAGGCCTGCCGTTTCTATCGGCTGATCGCTATCGGGGGGTGAGTTTCGGGCGCTGCCCCTTCGACCGAAGCCGGAGCCGCCCGAACGTCGGTCCTGTTGCCCGACTGCGAATGCGCCCAAACGCACCTGACTCCGGTGCTCGCACCAAAAACCGCCAACGGCGTCAATTGGACGACGAGCGGCCGCTGTAGCGGCCAACCGGCGGGCTTCGCATCAGCCGCTTAGGGCGCGATCGACACCGTCGAAAGCGCGCAGGAGCCGGTCGAACATCCGTCGAGTGTCGAATTGGCCGCTCGCTGCAACGCGAATTGCACTCACCGCGTGTCATAGCGGCCGCGGAGCTCGGCCGCCGCCGGCGCCGGCCCGGGGAGCGGGGCCGCGCCCGGCGCGCGCAGCGCCTGGAGGACGAGCTCGAGGTGGCGGCGGCGCAGCGTCGCTTCCCGTGCCGTGTCCGCGGCGCGCACGGCATGGAGCTGCTCGAGGAGCAGGCGCACATCCTCCACGCCGACGTCGGGGCGCACCGCGCCCGCCTTCTGGGCGACCTGGAGCAGGTCGCCGATCGCGGCACACATACTCCGCTCGGCGGCGACGAGGTCCTGGCCCGGCGCCGGCGCCTCGGCGAGCGCGGCGGCCAACGCGCCCATCCCGGAGGCCACGGACGCCGTCATGAAGCCGACGAACGCGCCCCAGGGGAACATCCCCGCGCGGTCCAGGGCGACGCGCGCCTGAGCCTCGAGCTCGCGCACGCTCTCCAGCCAGGTCTCGGCGACGAGCGCCTCGCGGCTGGCGTATCGGCGATACAGCGTCGCGACCCCAACGCCCGCGTGGCTCGCCACCTGCGCCATCGGCGCATCGGGGGTGGCGGCCAGCACCTCCCGCGCCGCGCGCATCAGGCGCTCGTGGTTGCGCGCGGCCTCGGCCTGGCGCCCTCTCATCACCGCGGACACGCCCGGACCTTAACCGGAGTCCGTAATTCCGTCCAGGACGTGCGAGCAACCGCGCCGGCGCGGGCGAGCGTCGACCTCTCTGCCCTCTCGGAGCGGACCGGATCCGTCCGTTCGGGCCTCCCCGCGGCGCACGGCGCGCCGAGGCGACGGCACGCCGGTCCCCGTGCGAGGAAGACGTTCGCGGCCGGCGCACCTCACAGACCCAGATCTGGGGATCGTCCGTTCTTCATCCCGGTCCGCTCGTGGACGGCGCGAGTTGCGCGCGGGACCGGCCGTTGGTCCAGGGATGAGACCGGCCCCGGAAGGCGGCAGTTGATGAATCCTGCGTCCCCGCGAACGCCTGCGGCCCTGCTCGCCCTCCTCGCCGCGCTGGTGGTGCTCGGCGTAGCCCCGGCCGCGTCGCAGGCGGCACCATGCACGCCCCCGGTCGTCAACCAGGTCGCATGCGAGAACACGCAGGCCGGCGCCGCCCAGAGCACGTGGGAGGTGGACGGCGCGGGCGACTCGTCGATTCAGGGCTACGCGACGGCGATGAGCGTCAACAAGGGCCAGACGATCTCGTTCAAGATCAAGTCGTCGACCTCGAACTACCACATCGACATTCTCCGGCTGGGCTACTACCAGAACGGCGACGGGGCGCGGCTGGTCGCCTCGAACCTGGCGCCGACCGGGACGTCGACGCAACCCGCCTGCCAGACCTTCTCCACCACCGGGCTGATCGACTGCGGCAACTGGGCCGTGTCGAGGTCATGGGCCGTCCCGAGCACCGCCGTCTCCGGCGTGTACATCGCCCATCTCGTGCGCAACGACACCGGCCGCGACAGCCAGATCGTCTTCGTCGTGCGCGACGACTCGAGCCACTCGGCCATCCTCCTTCAGACCTCCGACGCCAGTTGGCAGGCCTACAACACCTACGGCGGCAACAGCCTCTACCAGTGCACGGTGGCCTGCCCGCCCGGCGAGCCCGCCGCCTACAAGGCCGCTTACAAAGTCTCCTACAACCGGCCGTTCCACACGGCCGAGGATGACGGCGGGCGCTCGTGGCTCTTCACCGGGGCCGAGTACCCGATGATCCGCTACCTCGAGCGCAACGGCTACGACGTGAGCTACACCTCGAGCGCGGACGTCGGCCGCAACCCGGCGCTGCTGAAGAACCACAAGGTCTTCATGTCGAGCGGGCACGACGAGTACTGGTCGGCCTCGCAGCGCTCCGCCGTCGAGTCCGCGCGCGACGCCGGCGTCAACCTCGCCTTCTTCACCGGCAACGAGATGTTCTGGAAGACGCGGTGGGAGCCGAGTGCCGACGGCACCAACACGCAGGACCGCACGCTCGTCTCCTACAAGGACACGCACTTCACCACGCGCCAGGACCCGGTCGAGTGGACTGGCACGTGGCGCGACCCGCGCTTCACGACGCCGTCGGAGAACGTCACCCCTGAGAACGCGGTGACCGGCCAGACCTTCCTGGTCAACTCGGGCACCTCGCGGATCACCGTGCCCTTCGCCTACAAGAATCTGCGCCTCTGGCGCAACACGGCGGCGACGAGCCTGACATCGGGGCAGAGCCTGCAGCTCGCGCCCAACACGTTGGGCTACGAGTGGGACCAGGACGCCGACAACGGCTTCCGCCCCACGGGCGAGTTCAAGCTCTCCTCCACCACCGTCAGCGGCCTCGAGGTCTTCAGCGACTACGGCAGCACGACCACGGTCAACGGGACGGCCACCCACAACCTCACGATGTACCGCGCGCCGAGCGGCGCGCGCGTGTTCGGCGCGGGCACCGTGCAGTGGGCCTGGGGCCTCGACGACTGGAACCCCGACAGCGCGCCGGCCGATCGCAACATGCAGCAGGCGACGCTCAACCTCCTGGCCGACATGGGCGCCCAGCCCGCGACGATGCAGTCGGACCTGACCGCCGCCTCGGCGTCGACCGACAGCACCGCGCCGACCTCGACGCTCAACGTCCCCTCGACCGTGTCCGACGGCTCGCAGGTCACGATCTCCGGCACCGCGGCCGACACCGGCGGCGGCGTCGTCGCGGGCGTCGAGGTGTCGACCGACGGCGGCACGACGTGGCATCCGGCGACCGGCACCACGAGCTGGAGCTACGCGTGGACGGCCCACGGCAACCCCTCCACCGTGGTCAAGGCGCGCGCCGTGGACGACAGCGGCAACCTGCAGACGCCCGGCGCCGGCGTCACGGTCAACGTCAACTGCCCCTGCTCGCTGTGGGGCACGAGCACCGCGCTGCCCGCGGCCGACACCGACTCGGGCGATCCGACGGCGGGCGAGCTCGGCGTCAAGTTCAAGGCCGACAGCTTCGGCGCCGTGACGGGCGTGCGCTTCTACAAGGCCTCGACCAACACCGGCACGCACATCGGCTCGCTGTGGAGCACCGACGGGACGCGCCTGGCCCAGGCGACCTTCACCGGCGAGACGGGCTCTGGGTGGCAGACCGTCACCTTCGCCACTCCGGTCCAGGTCACGCCCGGCACCACCTACATCGCGTCCTACTACGCGCCCAACGGCCACTACGCGGCCACGGCCAACTACCTGTACCGCAATCCTGCGCCCGGGCCCAACGGCGGCGGCACGGCCGACGCGCCGCCCCTGCACGCGCTCCGCAACACCGGTACGGAGACCAACGGCGTCTACACCTACAGCGCCTCGAGCACCTTCCCGGTCAACTCCTTCGGCGCGGCCAACTACTGGGTCGACGTGGTCTTCTCGCCCACCCCGGCGCCCGGCCAGGTCACGAACGTGAGCGCCGTCCCCGGCGGCAAGACCTCCGCCAACGTGACGTGGTCGGCGCCCGCGACCGGCGGCGCCGTGACGTCCTACAAGATCACGCCGTACATCGGCTCGACGGCGCAGACGCCCACCACGATCAACGGCTCGCCGCCCGCGACCACGACGACGATCACCGGGCTGACCACGGGTACGGCCTACACGTTCACCGTGCAGGCGATCAACCCGACCGGCTCGGTGCCCGTGTCCGCGCAGTCCAACTCGGTGACCCCGCTGACCGCGGTGGCGCCCTCGGTGCCCACAGGTGTCGCCGCGCAGGCGGCCTCGAGCCAGGCGAAGGTGACCTGGACGGCGCCGCAGGCCGACGGTGACAGCCCGATCACGGGCTACACCGTGACGCCCTACATCGGCGCGACGGCGCAGACGCCAGTGCAAGCGAGCGCGTCGGCGACCAGCGCCACGGTCACCGGCCTGACCGACGGTACGACCTACACCTTCAAGGTCACGGCCACGAACGCCGCCGGCACCAGCCCCGCGTCGGCCGCCTCGAACGCCGTGACCCCGCAGGCGACGATCTTCGACTTCGCCACCCCGGCGACCGTCGACTCGGGCGACACCACCTCGGTCGAGCTCGGCGTCAAGTTCAAGGCCGACTACAACGGCTCGATCACGGGCGTGCGCTTCTACAAGGCGTCGGCCAACATCGGCGTGCACATCGGCAGCCTGTGGTCGTCCACCGGCACGCGCCTGGCCCAGGCCACCTTCGCCAACGAGACGGCCAGCGGGTGGCAGACGGTGACCTTCGCCAGCCCCGTGTCGGTCACCGCGGGCACGACCTACGTCGCCTCGTACTTCGCGCCCAGCGGCCACTACTCGCACAACAGCAGCGGGTTCTCGACGGCCGTCGACAACCCGCCCCTGCACGGGATCGCCGACTCCGTCAGCGCCAACGGCGTCTACGCCTACAGCACGACGAGCACGTTCCCGAGCAACACGTACGCCGCCGCCAACTACTGGGTCGACGTCATGTACGCCGTCCCGCCGCCCGGCCAGGTGCTCGGCGTGAGCGCGGTCGAGGCCGGCCAGCACTCGGCCGACGTCTCGTGGACCGCGCCGGCCAGCGGCGGCCCGGTGACGTCGTACAAGATCACCCCGTACATCGGCTCGACGGCGCAGACGTCGACGACGATCACCGGCACCCCGCCGGCGACGAGCAAGACGATCGCCGGGCTGACGACCGGGACGACTTACACGTTCACCGTGCAGGCCCTGAACGCCAACGGCGCGGGCCCGGCATCGGCGCAGTCCAACGCCGTGACCCCGTCGGCACCGGTGGTGCCCTCGGCGCCCACCGGCGTGACCGCGCGGTCGGCGACGACCTCCGCGCTCGTGAGCTGGAGCCCGCCCAACAGCGACGGCGACAGCGCCATCACCGGGTACACCGTCACGCCGTACATCGGCTCAGCGGCCCAGACCGCCGTCCAGGTCGGCGCGTCGACGACGAGCAAGACCATCACCGGGCTGACCACCGGCACCGCCTACACGTTCAAGGTCACCGCCACCAACGGCGTGGGCACCGGGCCGGCGTCGTCGGCCTCCAACACGGTCACCCCGCAGGACACGATCCTCGACTTCACCACGCCGGCGACCGTCGACGCGGGCGACCTCAACCCCGTCGAGGTCGGCGTGAAGTTCAAGACCGACTTCGGCGGCACGGTGACGGGCATCCGCTTCTACAAGGCCGCAGCGAACACGGGGACCCACATCGGCAGCCTGTGGTCGTCGACCGGCACGCGACTGGCGCAGGCGACGTTCACCAACGAGACGGCATCGGGCTGGCAGCAGGTGACCTTCGCCACCCCGGTGACGATCACGGCGGGCACGACCTACGTCGCCTCGTACTTCGCGCCCAGCGGCCACTACTCGGTGACCAGCGGCGGCTTCGGCTCCGCCGTGGACAACGCGCCGCTGCACTCGATCGCCGACTCGGTCAGCGCCAACGGCCTGTACGCGTACACGTCCGCGAGCGCCTTCCCGACCAGCAGCTTCGGCGCCAGCAACTACGGGGTGGACGTGCTCTTCCAGCCCGCCGGGGCGCCAGGGCAGGTCACCGGCGTGACCGCGACCGCCGGCCAGGCCTCGGCCAGCGTGTCGTGGACGGCGCCCGCCACCGGCGGCCCGCCGACGTCGTACGACATCACCCCGTACATCGGCTCGGCGGCGCAGACGGCGACCACCGTCACCGGCACGCCGCCGGCCACGAGCAAGACGATCACCGGGCTGACCCCCGGCACCGCCTACACCTTCAAGGTGACGGCCTCGAACCCCAGCGGCTCGGGCGCGGCCTCCGCCGCCTCGAACTCGGTCACGCCGACGGGGGCCGGCGCGCCGGCGGCGCCGACCGGCGCCACCGCGGAGGCCGACACGAAGTCCGCGCTCGTGAGCTGGACCGTGCCGAGCGACGACGGCGGCAGCGCGATTACCGGCTACACGGTGACGCCCTTCGCGGGCACGACGGCCGGGACCCCGGTCAGCGTGGGCGCCTCGACGACGAAGACCCGCGTCTCCGGGCTGACCAACGGCACCGCCTACACCTTCAAGGTCGCCGCGACCAACGGTGCCGGGACCGGCCCCGCGTCCGGCGCCTCCAACGCCGTCGCGCCGAAGGCCTCGATCCTCGAGTTCACCACGCCTGGCGTGGTCGACGCGGGGGATCCGGGCTCGGTCGTGCTGGGCGTGAAGTTCACGGCCGACGTCGCCGGGTCGGTGACCGGCGTGCGCTTCTACAAGGCCGCCGCCAACACCGGCATTCACGTGGGCGCCCTGTGGAGCGCCACCGGGCAGCAGCTCGCCCAGGGCACCTTCTCGGGCGAGAGCGCGTCGGGCTGGCAGACCCTGACCTTCGCGACCCCGGTCGGGGTCACCGCCGGGACGACCTACGTCGCGTCCTACCTGGCGCCCAGCGGGCACTACTCGGTCACGTCCGCGGACTTCGCCTCGGGCCCGATCGACAACCCGCCGCTGCACGCGCTCGCGGACCTGGTCAGCCCCAACGGCGTGTTCGCCTACAGCGCGACCTCGGTCTTCCCCAGCAGCAGCTACAACGCGACCAACTACTCGGTGGACGTCCTGTTCGCCCCCGGAGGCTGAGCCGTGCATCGCGACGACAAGAAGAGGATCGGCGTGCGCTCGCTCGGCCTGATCGCCCTGCTGCTGATGGCCGCGCTGCTCGCCGCGTGCGGTGGGCAGTCCAAGCCCAAGCCGCCGCCGGGCAGCCCCGAGAACCCGCTGGTCGCCCAGGCGCCGCAGGACACCGTCACCCAGGGACGCCTCAACGAGGCCGCCCCGGCCGCGAAGGGCGCGGCGGGCGCCGGTGCGGAGGGCGCCAAGCCCAAGGCCGACGCGAAGCCGGGCTACCAGAAGCTCGTCGAGCGCCAGGGCAGCAAGCCGCGCAGCCGGTTCACCCCGTGCAACCTGGTGACCAAGGCGCAGGCGGGCGCGATCGTGGGGGCGCCGCTGCAGGACCCGCTCGAGGCGCCGCAGGGCCCGACGTGCATCTACCGCTCGCAGGACGGCAAGCGCTTCGTGACGCTGGCCGTCCAGTCCGTGCCGTTCTCGAAGCTCAAGCACCAGATGCACAAGCGCCAGCAGGTCACGGTCTCCAACAAGACCGCCTTCTGCGGGATGCTCGGGCAGCCGATCCTCTACGTGCCGCTCTCGGGCAGCCGCGTGCTCAGCGTCGCGGCGCCGTGCAAGGTGGCGCGCAAGTTCGCGGCCCGGGCCGTGCCCCGACTCAACGACTGAACGCGTCCGGGGGGTTCGCGTGTACCAGGTCTCGAACTCAACCGCGCTGCTGCGAGCCCACCGCCGCCTGCTGGTGCGCGAGCGCACCGGCGGGGCGGCCGTGCCGCGCACCGTCTTCCTGCTCGGCCTCACGAGCCTGTTCACCGACATCTCCTCGGAGATGGTGGTCACCATCCTGCCGCTGTACCTCGTCTACGTCGGCGGCTTCACCCCGCTGGCCTTCGGTGTCATCGACGGCATCTACAACGGCGCCGCGGCCCTGGTCGGCCTGGCCAGCGGCTTCGTCGGCGACCGCTTCCGGCGCCACAAGGAGGTCGCGACGGCCGGCTACGGCCTCTCGGCCGTGTGCAAGCTCCTGCTCGCCACCGTCGGCACGGCGCTGTCCGCCATCGGCGCGACCGTGCTCATCGACCGCATCGGCAAGGGCATCCGCACGGCCCCGCGCGACGCGATGATCTCGCTGTCCACGCCCGAGCGCCAGCTCGGCGCCGCCTTCGGCGTGCACCGCGCACTGGACACGACCGGGGCGATGATCGGGCCGCTGCTGGCCTTCGGGCTGCTGGCGCTCGCGCCGCTGGCCTTCAACTCGATCTTCCTCGTCAGCTTCTTCATCGCGCTCATCGGGCTGGGGATCCTCGTCCTGCTCGTCCAGCCCAAGCAGGCGCGCGACGCCTCCGACGCGCCGTCGCAGCCCGCGCCCTCGCTGCGCGCCGCGGTCGCGCTGCTCGCTCTGCCGCGCTACCGCGCGCTGCTGGTCGCCGGCGGCGCGCTGAGCCTGGCCACCGCGAGCGATGCCTTCGTCTTCCTCGCCCTGCAGGACAAGCTCGACCTCGGCAACTCCCTCTTCCCGCTGCTCTTCGTGGGCAGCGCGACCACCTACATGGTCCTGGCAGTGCCGATGGGCAGGCTCGCCGACCGCTTCGGCCGGGGCCGCGTGCTGCTCGGCGGCTACGCGCTGCTCATCACCGTCTACGCGACGCTGCTGTCGCCGATGAGCGGCTGGGTCGTCCTCTTCCTGGCCCTCGGCCTGCTCGGCTGCTACTACGCCGCGACCGACGGCGTCCTCATGGCGCTGGGCAGCAGCGTCGTGCCGGACGAGGTGCGCGGCAGCGGCCTGGCCCTCGTGGGTACCGTTACCAACGTCGCCCGCCTGCTCGCCTCCGTCGCCTTCGGCGCGCTGTGGACCCTGTGGGGCCTGCACAACGCCATCGTCTGCTTCGCCGTGGCGCTCGTGGCGGCGACCGCGCTGGCCGCGCTGCTGCTCGCCCGCACGCGGGAGCCCGCGCATTCTTAGGAGCCGACGAGGAGTCCTCTTCGGAGTCCTCGTCGGGGTGTGCGTGCTGGCGGGCGCCGTGGCCATCGCGCTGGGCATCAGCGGCCGCGACGACAACGGCTCGGTCTCGGCCGGCGCCGCGAAGGCCCTGCCCGAGGCGCGGGCGGCCAACCGCCCGACGGTCCTCTTCCACAGCCTCGCGCACCGCGGCCAGGTCGTGATCGCGCCCGCGGCACAGGCCGACAAGCAGACCCTCACCGGCCTGCACTGCGACCGCGTGTACTTCGCCGGAGGCCGCGGGCTGTGCCTCAAGCGCGGCGGCGGCTTCGCGGCCGGCTACCGCGCCGAGGTGTTCGGCCCGAACCTCGAGGTGAGCCATGCGCTCGGCGTCACCGGCATCCCGAGCAGGGCGCGGGTCTCGCCCGACGGCCGCTACGGCGCGGTGACGCTCTTCGTCACCGGCCACGCGTACGCCGACCCCGGGTCGTTCTCGACGCAGACCACGCTGATCGACATGGCGACCGGGACCAAGATCGCCGACCTCGAGCAGTTCACCGTCTTCCGCGCCAGCAAGCAGGTCACGGCCGTCGACGTCAACTACTGGGGCGTCACCTTCGCCGGCGACAGCGACCGCTTCTACGCCACGCTGGCCACGGGCGGCAAGACCTATCTCATCGAGGGCTCGGTCAGCCAGCGCCGGGCGCATGTGATCCACGAGAACGTCGAGTGCCCCTCGCTCTCGCCCGACGGCACGCGGATCGCCTACAAGAAGCGCACCGGCTCGGCCTCCGCGCCCTGGCACCTGACCGTGCTCGACCTCGCCACGATGCGCGAGACGCCGATCAGCGACGCGCGCTCGGTCGACGACCAGGTCGAATGGCTGGACGACGCCCACGTGCTCTACGGGGTGGACGGCGCGGTGTGGGAGGCCAACGCCGATGGGACCGGCGAGCCGCGGCGCTACCTCGCGCGGGCGGACTCGCCCGCGGCGGTGCGCTGGAGCGCTCCGCCGCGGGCTCCGGCGTCCTAGGCCTAGACGGGCTGCAGGCGCACGACGCAGAGGTTGCTCGTGCGCGAGGACTTGTGCAGCTTGCCGTTCGCGCCGGCGCGCAGCTTCACGCGCTTGGCGACGCGGCCGCTGGGGTCGGTGCAGCGAGCCAGGTAGACCCTGACGCGGTGGCGGGGGGTGCCGCTGCCGCGCAGGGCCGTGCCGCGCTTCCACGGCTTGGCCGACAAGCGCCAGGCCGCGCCCCGGCCCGCGCGGGCGGCGCGGACGGCGTGGCGCACCCGCCTGAGCGTCACCGACAAGGAGCTGATCTGCCCGTCGGGCGAGAAGGCGCGCACGGTCAGCGTGTGCGAGCGGTACCGCGTGCCCTTGGGGACGCGGGCCGCAGCGCGTAGGGCGCCGTACGGTCGGTCCCGACCCAGTGGTTGTCGAGCCAGAAGCCGACGCGGTCGATGCCGTTGTTGTCCCTGGCGGTGGCCGAGACCTTGAGCATCGAGCTGAAGCGCGAGCCGGCGGTCGGACGCCTGATGCTCACGCTCGGGGCGCCGCCGCGGCGCACGGCCGCCTTGGCCACGGGCTTGGCCGGCGCCGGCGTGCCCGCGCCCGGGATCGGCAGCGGCGTGATCCCGAGGTCCAGCCCGTCGTCGGCCACCTTGGCCCCGACGCTGCCCGGGGCGAGCAGGTAGCCCGCGAAGCTCGTCGGCGCGGCGCCGGCGGCGAAGGTCGGCTTGCCGCTCTTGATGTCGTGGACGCCGGTGCCGCCGGAGAGCAGGTTGTAATCCTCCACCGCGATCGCGTTGGCCGGCAACGGCGACTTCGTGATGCCGCCCAGCATGAGGTTGTTCTTGATGATCGCCCCCGTCGTGGGGCTCCCGCTCTTGCTCGGGTCGTCGCGCATGAAGACCGTGGTGAGGAACGTGTTGTGGTTGATGAGGAGCCCGGGCTTGTAGCCGAGGTCGACGGCCTGCCCCTCGATGCCGGCGAAGACGTTGTTGACGATGTTCAAGTACCCAGAGTCGCCACCGTCGGGCGCCATGATGCCCTGCGCCGAATCGTGGAGGTAGTTGCCGGTGATCGTGGTGTCGCCGGCCACGTAGAGCTGGATCGAGTCGGTGTGCGTCGCGGCCACCTGGCGCAGGTTGAAGAACTCGTTGCCCGGCCCGATCTGGACCCCGTGCGCGTCACCGGTGACCTGCACGCCGTCTGACGTGCCGCCCGAGAAACGGTTGTTGGAGATCACCACGCCGCTCGGCCCGGGAGAGTGGCTGCCCGAGGTCGTGACCGTGATGCGCCCCTCGCCGCACGTCGAGCACGGGTCGATGTTGTCGAAGGTGCTGTGGTCGATGAGGATGTTCGCGTTGGCAACGGTGGAGACGATCTGCAGCGTCGCGGTGAAGGCGCTGTTGGCGATCGTGACGTTCTGGCTGCCCTGCAAGGTGCCGCCCGGGATGGTCACGCCGCTGAGCGTGATGTTGTTCGCGGAGCGGAAGTTCACGCCCATCGTCACCTGGGCGCCGGGCTCGGGGAGCAGCGTGACCATCGCCGGCTTCGAGCCGCCGCCGAAGTCGCCGTAGCTGCCCGCGGCGAGGTGGATGACGTCGCCGCCCTGGGCGCCGGCGAAGACGCTGCTCAGGTTCGCCGGCGTCGCGTGCAGGTCGGCGGCCTGGGCCATCGCCGGCATGGCGGCGAAGGCCATGAGGACGGCGAGCGGCAGTCGCGCTCGACGCCGCCAGCGCGCGACGAGCGCTCGAGGATCATCCGGACCGAGAGGGTGGTGGGGCATGTGTGTTTGTACCTGGGGGGTGTCGATGGAAGGCACGCAGCAGCAAGCGCTCCATTGCTGGAAGTCGATCTGCGGCCGGACCGTCGACCTCACGCCCTGAGGTCGCACAGACGCTTCCGGCGCGGACGCTCACGCCAGACTGCGCCGGTAGGCGGGAACCCTATACAGAACTCCCGCTCATGTCGTCTCTGACGCCGGGTGGCGCGTAGGCACCACCGAACGTCCGGCTCGAAGTGCCCGATCGTTTCGTCCCCGAAACGTCACGCCCGTGCAGGTCGCCCGAACGGGTGACTGCGCGCGGCGAGCGGCGTGGCGGTCAGCGCGTACGCGTGCGGCTGATCGCCGTCGGCGGCGGGGCGCCGAACGGCGGCGCCTCGCGGCCCACGAGCGTGCGCAGGGCCAGCCGGGCGGCTGCGCGGCGCTGCGGCCCGACCCCACCCCCGGGGGCGGTGGCGCGCACCATGTGCCGAGCCCCGACGGCGGCGAGATAGGCCGCGCGATGGGGCCCGACGAGGTGCTTGTCGGCGTACTGCCGGCGCGTGAAGACGTCCTGGGCGATCATCTTCGGGCGCAGCCCGCCCTTGCCCGCGTGGTGGACGATGGTCATCGTCGGCAGGTGACGGGTGGCCCAGCCCGCGCGCTTCATGCGCAGGCACAGGTCGGGCTCCTCGGAGTAGATGAAGAAGCGCTCGTCGAGCAGCCCCGCGCTCAGCAGCGCCTCGCGCCGGCAGAACATGAACGACCCCGAGGTCCAGTCGCACTCGACCTCGGTCTCGTAGACGGAGAGGTCGAGCTCGCGCTCGCCGGCCCACCGCGACCGCCGCGTCCAGCGCTCGGACCCGAAGGCCTCGCCCAGCGCGCGACGGACGCTCGGGAAGTAGCGGATGGTCGGCCACAGGGTGCCGTCGCCGGTGAGCTGCTTGACCCCGGCCATCCCCACGTCCGGGCGCGCGTCGAGCGCCGCGGCCAGCTCCCCGAAGGTCCCGTCGACGATCTCCGTGTCGGGATTGAGGAAGAGGACGTAGCGCGCCGTGCACGTCTCGGCGCCGCGGTTGTTGGCGTGGGCGAAGCCCTTGTTCTCCGAGTCGACCACGCGCGCGGCCGGGAACTTCGACTCGACGAGCGCGCGCGTCCCGTCGGTCGACTCGTTGTCGACGACGACGACGTCGAGCTTGGCATCGCCCGCGTGGGCGAAGACGGTGCTCAGCGCCGGCTCCAGCCACTTCGCCTCGTTGGTCGAGACGATGATGATGGCGACGTCGGCCTGGTCTTTCGTGGGTCCGGTCACGGTGATCGCTCGGGTGCTCGCTAGCGGGCCAGGCCGCGGGCGGCCAGCTCCTGCGTGGCGTCGTCGACCTTGTCCTCGGCCTCCTGGTCCTGCAGCCACTCGACGAGCTCGCTCATGCCGTCCTCGAACGTCGTGGCCGCCTCGAAGCCCAGCAGCTCGCGCGCCCGGGTCGGGTCCGCGAAGCAGTGGCGGATGTCGCCGGCGCGGTATTGCTGGTTGAGGACCGGCTCGATCTCGAGGCCCATGCCGGCCGAGATGACCTGGGCGACCTGCGCCACCGAGGTCGGGCGGCCGGTGCCGAGGTTGACCGCGTGGCCCACCGCGCTGTCGGACTCGAGCGCGAGCATGATGCCCTGGACGATGTCCGAGACGTGGGTGAAGTCACGCGACTGCTCGCCGTCCTCGAAGATGATCGGCGGCCGGCCGTTGAGCAGGCGGGACGCGAAGATGGCGGCGACCCCCGTGTACGGGTTGGAGAGCGCCTGACCCGGCCCGTAGACGTTGAAGAAGCGCAGGGCGACCGCGGGGATCCCGTAGGCCGCGCCGGTGACGAGGACCATCTCCTCGTGGTCGCGCTTGTTGATCGCGTAGATCGAGGTCGGGATCAGCGGCTTGGCCTCGCTCGTGCCGAGCGGCTCGAGCTCGCGCCCGCAGGACGGGCATGCCGTCTCCCACGCGCGGGCCAGCAACTGCTCCTCGGGGCGCGGGCCCGGCGCGACGCGGCCGTGCTCCTCGCACATGTACTCGCCCTCGCCGTAGATCGACATCGACGAGGCGACCACCATGCGGACGGGCATCGGGCGCTGGGCCACGACGTACTCGAGGAACCGCGCGGTGGCCATCGTGTTGAGCTCGGTGTAGCGGGCGATCTCGTACATGGATTGCCCGACGCCGACGGCGGCCGCGAGGTGCACGACGCGCTCGGCCCCCTCCAGGGCGCGCATCGCGAGGTCACGATCGCCGACGTTGCCCACGATCAGCTCGACGCCCGCGGGGAGGTCGGGCTGCGTGTCGCCGTGAACCTGGGGCTCGAGGCTGTCGAGTACGACCACCTCGTCGCCGCGCTCGACGAGCGCGCGCACCAGGTGTGTGCCGATGAAGCCGGCGCCGCCGGTGACGAGTGTCCTCATGAGTTCTTGATCCTCCGCCGCTTGAAGTCCATTCGCTTCGACAAACGCCTGTAGGAGGAGTGTTCTTCCGCGCGGCGTGTCGGCGGCTGGTCCGGCGGGCGCAGTCCGTTCAGGACACCGCGAAAGAAGAACCGGAGTGCCTGCGTTGGGTGGGGAAAGGTAGGACCCTTCCGGCCCCGACCGACTGCGATCTCATGGAATCGATCATTATCCTGCGCGAGCTCTGGCGACTGCGCCTCCTCGTGATCCTCGCCGCCGTGTTGGCGGTGTTCTGCGCGGTGCTGGTCTCCTACCGCGTCTCGCTGCCGTCGCTGAAGCTCGAGAGCCGGCAGTACCAGGTCGGCATCGCCTCGGCGCGCATGCTCATCGACACGCCCGCCTCGCAGGTCGTGGACCTCAACCCGAAGGGCGCCGACACGCTCAACACGCGCGCGAGCCTGCTCGCCAACCTCATGGTCAGCGCCCCGGTGAAGTCGATCATCGCCCGCGACGCGGGCGTGCCGGCGGATCGCCTCATCGCGATCGCGCCGACCGCGCCCGGGTCCGGTGGCCCGACCGTCCCGACCACGCTTTCGCAGAAGGCCGCCGAGGCGTCCAAGACGCCGGGCGCCTACCTGCTGACCCTGCAGTCCGACGAGACGCTCCCGATCATCTCGATCGACGCGCAGGCGCCGACCGCCGCCGCGGCCGCGCGGCTGGCCAACGCGGCCACCACGGGGATGCGCGACTACCTGCGGTCGGTCGCCGGCGCCCAGAACCTGCCGGCGACGCGCCAGATCGTGGTCTCCGGGCTCGGGGGGGCACAGGCCGCCGACCAGGTCCGCGGCCCGCGCAAGCTCTTCGCGATCGCCGCGTTCGTCTTCGTCTTCGGCTTCGCCTGCTTCGCCATCATCATGATCTCGGGCATCGCCCGCGGCTGGCGCCGCGCCGCGGCACTCGAGCGCACATCGCTCGTGCGCTCCTTCGTGGACGTCGGGGCCGGCGGCGCCGCCGTGGTCGCGCCGTCGAGGCCCGGGCGCGCGCCGCGACGCCAGAGGCGCGAGGCGGCACGCAGCGACGACGGCCCCACCACCGCCGTGAACGGCACCGCGCCCAAGACGGCGACCGCCGAGCGCTCGAACGGGCGCTCCTCCGGCGGCCGCGCGGCGAGCAAGCGCACGGGCGGTCAGCGCTCGAGCGGCGAGCGCCCCGGCGGCGAGAGCGAGCGGCCGACCGGCGAGCGCTCCCCGACCGGCGAGCGCTCCGACGGCGAGCACGGCAGCGGCCGGCCCGCCAGCAACAAGCTCTAGGCGCACGCCGCGCAGGGTGCCAGCACCGGGCCGTGCGCAGCGGCGCGCGCGAGCGGCGCCGCCTAGGCCCGCAGGGGCATGAGGCGATCGCGCGCCTCGGTCGCCAGGCGGCGCAGCTTCGGCCACGGGCGCCAGGCCGGCGCCGGCACGGCGCGGCCGTCGAGGTCACGCGCGCCGATGAGCCGCACGTCGGCGTCGGCGCCGCCGAGCGACGCGAGCTCCGAGCCGAAGGGGCGCACCGGGCCCCCGTTGCACGTCCAGCCGACCAGCGAGCCGTCGCCGGACGCCTCGGAGGGCGCCTCGACACAGACGGCGCGACCGCCGTCGACGGGCAGCGCCAGCCGCCGCGCGAACGGGCGCACGACGATGCGCTCGCCGCTCGTGCGCAGCTCGCAATTGGTGCGGGCGATCTCGCCCATCGACGTCCAGTGCACGTCGCCGAGGCGGTTGACGGCCTGCGCGGCGCGCGCCAGGGGGTCGAGCCCGCCGGCGAGGTCCTCGTGGTGGCCGTACAGGACGATCGGATGGTCGAGGAAAGCGCGCATGGCGATGTCCGCGACCGACGACTGCATCGGGATCCGCGGGATGACCGCGCAGCCCGACACCCACTCCGCCGGCCACCAGCCGGCGAGCACCGGGTCGGCCGGGTAGCGATCGGTCCACGGCAGCGGGTAGATCGCCGCCAGCGCATCGAAGCCCACCTCGCCCAGCGCACGGGTCATGGCCTCCGAGCACATGCCGTGCGGGGGCGTCATGACCCGATCGACGCGCAACCCGGAGCGGCGCTCGAAGCGCTCCATGCGGCGCAGGGCCTGGGCCGCCACGGCACGCGCGGTGGCCGCATCGCGCGGGGCCATGAGCTCGCCCTTGACATGGTCGTTGCCGTGGAAGACCAGCGAGAGGCGATCGGGGCGCCCGGCGAAGAGCGCGGCGGTGGCGCGGTCGGCGCGGCCCGCGTCGAGGGGGATCATCGCCATCGCCACGTGATAGCCGTTGGCGTCGGCGTGTGCGAGCAGGCGCCGGTAGTCGATGAAGCCATAGGAGCGCCAGCGCAGGTTGGGATCATCGAAGTGGATCGTCGCGCGCAGCGGGGGCGGGCGGTGGCCCGCGCCCTCGCAGAGCGCGCGCAGGAAGTGGATGAGCGCCACCGAGGCCAGGGCGCGCCGGGAGAGCAGCGCGTAGAGAGGCTCGTCGGCCCGGAGCTCGGGCAGCGCGGCGCGGACCCGGTGGACGGGCGTCGGGCCTGCCGCCAGCGTCCAGGCCGGCCCGCTGTCGGCCTCGGCCAGGACCTCGTCCCCGGGCGCCGGCTCGAGCGGCGGCGCGGCGAGCCGGTCGCCGAGGGCGACGCCGCGCAGGCGCCGATCGACGCCCGGCGCGCTGGCCAGGCGGAGCTCCTCGTGCTCCCCGGCCGCCACGGTCTCGCCGTACAGGGCTAGGGTCGGCAGGCCGACAGCGGCGAGGTCGGCCGACGAGGGCAGGTCGGCGTGCCCGACGGCGAGCACGCCCGCGACGGCGCCGTCGGCGGTGGGCTCGGCCCGGAAGCGCACCGGGAAGGCGGCTTCGAGCGCAGCGAACAGCCGCGGGCGCTCGGCAAGGGCCGCGACCGGGCGCACGAGCACGTTCGCCTGCTGCTCAGCCATGTCCGAAACCAACGCTATCCGGTAGCCCGTCTTGCGCGCGCGGAAGCCGCCGCGCGGCGCAGACGTTCCTTTCTCGACCATGCCGAGCCATCCGACCATGACCGAGCGCCTGCGCCAGGCGCGCAGGCTGCTGAGCTCCGAGGGCGCCGCGGGCGTGTCCGCGCGGCTGCGCACACGCGCCGCCGCCGCCATCGCGCCCCAGGGCGACACGCGGCTGCGCGTCACCCGCGAGGACCTGCTGGCCGCGGCCGAGGTCGCAAGCGCCGGCTGGATGCTCCCCGGTCCCGCCCCGGTGCGGCCCGGCGAGCCGCTCACCATCGGGTGGGTCAGCGTGCCTCCGGCCGAGTCCTCTGGCGGCCACGCCACGATGTTCCGCATGATCACGGCGCTCGAGCGGGCCGGCCACACCTGCGTCCTCTACCTCGACGACCAGCACGGCTGGGACATCGAGCAGCACCGCCGCAACATCCGCGCGTGGCTGCCGTCGGTGCGGGCCGAGGTTCGCGACGTGCGCGCCGGCGTCGCCGACGGGCACGCCCTCGTGGCCACGAGCTGGCAGACGGCCTATCCCGTGCTGGCGTCGCGCGCCAAGGGCGTGCGCTTCTACTGCGTCGCAGACTTCGAGCCCTCCTTCTACCCCGCCGGGAGCGACTACCTACTGGCCGAGGCGACCTATCGCTTCGGCTTCTACGGCGTGACCCTGGGGCCGTGGCTGGCCCAGCTCCTGCGCCGCGACTACGGCATGCAGGCCGACCACTTCGACTTCGGCGCCGACCTCGAGACCTACCAGCTCGATCGCTCGCCCGGCGCGGCCGAGCGCCGCACCGGTGTCTGCTACTACTGCCGCCCGTCCACGCCGCGCCGCGCGCACGAGCTCGCGATGGCGGCGCTCGACCTCTTCGCCGCCCGCCACCCCGAGGTCGACATCCATCTCTACGGCGAGGCGGCCGGGCGCCTGCCCTTCCGCGCCACGAGCCACGGCTTCCTCAAGCCCCGCGAGCTCAACGCGCTCTACAACCGCTGCATCGCGGGCCTCGCGCTGTCGGCCACGAACGCCTCGCTCGTGCCCCACGAGATGCTCGCCTGCGGCTGCATCCCGGTGGCCAACGACGCCGATCACGCGCGCATCGTGCTCAACAACGACGAGGTCCGCTACGCCCAGGCCACGCCGTTCGAGCTCGCCGCGGCGCTGAGCGCCGTGGTCGAGGAGCACTCTGCCGAGCGCGTGGAGACCGCAGCGAGCAGCGTCACCGGCGCGACGTGGGACGACGCGGGCGCGACGCTCGAGCGCATCATCCGCCGCGAGGTCATGGCGCGCAGCGCCCAGGAGCTCGCGGCGTGAGCGCGCCCACCGTCGGGGTCATCGTCCCCTGCTATCGCTACGCGCACGTGCTCGAGGGCTGCGTCGCGAGCGTGCTCGAGCAGGAGGGCGTCGACGTCCGCGTCCTCATCGTCGACGACTGCTCGCCCGACGACACCCCGGCGGTGGCCACGCGCCTGGCAGCGCAGGACCCGCGCGTCGAGTACCGCCGCAACCCCGAGAACCTGGGCCTCATCGGCACAGCGAACGTCGGCCTCGCCTGGGCCGACGACAAGGCCTACACGGTCCTCATCTCCGCCGACGACCTCCTGGTGCCGGGCGCCCTGCAACGCGCGACCGCGATCATGGAGGCCGAGCCGTCGGTCGGGATGGTCTACGGCCACGCGCCCTACTGGCACGTCGGGACCGAGCGTCCGCAGCTCAAGGGGCGCTGGAAGGCGACACAGCGCTGGCGCGGCGCCGACTGGGTGCGGCTGCGCTGCCGCTCGGGCCACAACTGCATCTCGTCGCCCGAGGTCGTCGTGCGCACCGTCGTGCAGCGCGCCGTGGGCGGCTACGACCCGCGCTGCACGCACTGCAGCGACCTGAACATGTGGCTGCGCATCGCGGCCGTGGCCGACGTCGCCCGCGTGCGCGGGATCGCGCAGGCCATCTACCGCGTCGACCCGAACGGGATGCTGCGCAGCGCACACTCGGCCCTGGGCGACCTGCGCGAGCGCCGGGCCGCCTTCGACAGCTTCTTCGAGACCGGCGCGGAGCATCTCGTCGATGCCGACGAGCTGCGCGCGATGGCCGGCCGGACCCTTGCCCGTCAGGCGCTGTGGCGCGCGAGCCGCGCCTACGACCGCGGCCTCGTCAGCGGCCCGGACGCCCTGCCCGTCGACGAGCTCGTCGCCTTCGCGCTCGAGGCCTGCCCCGAAGCGCGGCGCCTGCGCGAGTGGCGCGGCCTGCAGGTCCGCCGGCGCATCGGCGCCGGGCGCTCGATGCTCTTCCTTCCCTTCCTGGCCACGGGCGCGGCCCATCGCGTGCGCGGCCAGGTCAGCCAGCTGCGCTGGCGCGCCCGCGGCGTCTAGCCGGGCTCTAGCCCTTCGCGCGACCGACGCCGAGCGGCGCGCCGACCCCGGAGTGCCGGCCCTTCGCGGCGGACCCGATGAGGTTGCCGCGCTTGACCGCCAAGCGCGAGCCCTCGCCGATCGAGAGGCCGCCGAGGAGGTTGTCCTCGACGATCGTGTCGCGGCTCGGTGTGCCGGAGTTGCCCGAGCCGACGAACAGCGTCCCGCACCGCTGGTGGTACCAGCAGCTCCCGCTCGGCAGCGTGTTGCGGCGGATGATCGAGCCCACGTCCGACCCCATGGTGATCGAGCGCGGCGAGCCGTCGGTGCGGATGACGTTGTTCTCGATGATCTCGTGGTTGGTGCCGTCCGGGGCCATGATCCCGCTGGCGGCGTTGTGGATGTAGTTGCCGCGCACCACCGTGTGGCTCTGGCCGTACAGCTGGATGGCGTCGGTGTGCGTGTTATCGACCTGGTGGATGCCCGTGAACTCGTTGTGCAGGATGCGGACGCCGTAGCCCCCGACCTGGATGCCGTCGGAGTTGCCCCCGCCGTTGAAGAGCGAGTTCTGGACCGTCACGCCGACGGGCCGGTTGCCGTCGCGCCGCGCGTGGACGCTCAGACGGCCCTCGTGGCAGGTCGAGCACACGTCGATGCCCGAGAAGACGTCGCGGTCGAAGAGGATGTCGGCGCCGGCCATGTCGGTCGCGTCGACGTCGGCCGAGGCCGTGAAGCGGCTGCGGGCGACGGTCACGTCGTGCGTGTCCCCGCCGATGTCCGCGCCGGCGATCGTCAGGCCCTGCAGGCGCAGGTGCGAGGCGCCGTGCAGCTGGAGCTCCATCCGCACCGTCGCCCCCGGCGCGGACCGGATGGTCACCGTCGAGCTCTTGCGCCCGCCCTTGAACGTCCCGTAGTCGCCGGACGCGAGCACGAGCGTGTCCCCGCCGCGGGCGTCGGAGAACGCCCCGGCGAAGCTGGCGGAGGTCACGTGACGCTCGCGGTCGTGGCCCTTTCCGACCGCGCCCGCGGCCGCGGCGGCCCCGGCTGTGCACAGGGCGAGCAGGACCACCAGCCCCATCGGCCGCCGTAGGCGTCCCCTCGGCATCCTGCCTATGCGATGGATTCGCCGTCCTCCTCGGACGAAGTGCTCACGGACACGGCCAGGAGGCCGGCCATCCAGAACAGGATATATGGACAGTGCGGGAAGGACATCACGTCGAAGAGCGTGGAGACGATCAGGAAGCCGATCGCCGTGGCCGCCGCCGCCAGCGCCACGCGGCTGTCCGGTCCTCGCGCCCTGATGGGTCCGCGCGCCGTCCACACGATCGAGAGGACCATCAGGACGAAGGCGGCCAGGCCGACCACGCCGACCTCGATGAGCTGGCGCAGCAGCTCCATGTCGAGGACGCGGTAGCTCTGGTGCTCGTAGCTGCCGTAGCCGCGCCCGAAGGCCAGGTGCGTCCAGACGTCCGGGCGCACGGCGTCGTAGTCCGCGGTGCGATCGGAGACCGTCGAGACGGCCCCGAGCCGGTGCGGGTGCAGCTGCGCCACGATCGCCCCGAACGCGCCTGGGGACAACAGGTGGATGCAGACCAGCACCACGAGCGCCAGCGGTGCGAGGCGCACGAGCTCGCGGCGTCGGTAGTAGGCCAGCGTGAGGATGACGCCGACCGGGGCGATGAGGGCGGTCTTGCGGTAGGTCGAGATCGCGCCCGCCATCAGGATGCTCGCGGCGAGGCCGTAGAGCAGGCGCCCGCGCCACTTGGCCGACTGCATGATCCCGACCAGCGCGATCGGGAGGCCCATCGACATCATCGCGGCCGCCTCGAGCGAGATCTCTCCCGGCCCCAGGACGATGCGCCGGCCGATCTCGTCGACCGCGGAGGACTCGGTTGCGCCCACCGTGAACATCCCCGGCAGCAGCTTGCCCGACCAGGCGTAGAAGACGTTGTAGTGGAAGCGGTACTCCCAGATCGTGCCCAAGGCGCAGAGCACGGCGAGGATCAGGGTGTACTTGAGGAAGGCGGGGACCTCGCGCTTGCGGACCGTGCTCGCGACGATGACGAACAGCAGCCCGTAGGAGAGCAGCAGCGTGAGCTTCTTGGTCGAGGTCAGGAACTCGAGGGTCTGGTTGAGATAGGACGCGTCGAACACGAGGCTGAGGCCGGCGCACGCCACCACGGCGCCGATCGCGCCGTGGATCCAGGTCATGCGGATGCGCGGCGCCATCGGGCCGCCGACGGCGATCATGAGCGCCCACAGCACGACGACGAAGGGCAGGTAGAGGCGGTCGAACTTCAGGTCGATCGGCAGCGACGCCGAGAGCTGGATCACGTTGAACGGGACCAGCCAGACGATCGCCATCATCACCGCCAGCGACCAGGGCAGCAGGCGCGTGGTCCGCGGCCAGTCGCCGTCGGCCAGCGACTGGGGGCGCGACAGGCCGTCGGAGCGCAGCCGCGCCGTGAGCCGCTCGAAGGGCAGCGTCGGGAGCTCGGGCACCGCACGCCGCGCCGGCGCGGGCGGCGGCGGCAGCAGATCGGTCGGGCTCATGCCAGGTCGCGCCCGCCGGCGGGCGCGAGGACCGCGTGCTCACCGCGCCGCGCGGGCCCGGCGGGCGGGGGCGCGTCGCCACCATCGGCGTGCTCGGTGTCGGCCGCGGCCGACCACCCGCGGTGCACGCGGGCGAGGAAGAGCACGGCGCAGCAGCCGAGGGCGAAGACGAAGATGAAGGCGAGCAAGGCGATCTGCAGCCCGATGCCGTGGTTGATCACGCCGCCGCGGGCACGGCCGAGCTGCTCGAGGCGCACGAGCTTGTTCGGGTCGGTCCCCTGGCGGACGGCGAGCGCGCGCAGATAGTCGCGCAGCCCGTCGACCGCGCCGTTGGCCAGGCGCTCGGCCGCCTCCTTGTTCGGGGCCTGCGACGAGATGCTGAGGATCGGGACCGACGGGCTGGCCTGGATGTCCAGGCGGTACTGGTCGGTCGAGCGCAGGATGTCGCTCGCGCGCTTCTCGCTGCCGGGCTCGACGAGTGAGCGCGGGACGTTGGCCGTGATGGGCGAGACGGCCTGGATGCGCAGCGGGTCGATGCCGGCGCGGCGGGCGATGTACTCGCGCACCGGGGCGCTGGCCATGACGTTGCCGATGAGATCGGCGCGCGAGGTCAGCGAGGTCAGGTCGTAGGTGTCGGTCCGCAGGTCGATGATCTCCGACCGCGGGCTGTCGATGAGCACGCGCGTGGAGGCCGCCGCGATCTCCAGCTGGCGACCCTTCACGCCCGGCGGGAAGAGGCTGACGCGATCGATGCTCGAAAGCGCGACGAACAGCGCGAGCAGGAAGACGATCCCCACCCCGATGCGCAGTCTCCACAGCTCTCGTAGGTGCCTTCCAAGTTGCATGCGCTTTCGCTCCGGCCCGCGTTGGTCTACGACCTTCTTCCGACCAACGGGGCCGGCCGCCGGGAACTTCCGGCCGGCGGGCGAGCGGTCAGGCCGCGGCGGAGAGCGGGCTGTGGGCGGCGATCTGCGCCAGCAGACAGGCCTGGCAATGGCACTCCGGCTTGGTGAGCATCGTGTGCTCGCAGCGCGGGGTTCGCTCCAGCTTCCCCGGCTTGCCGGTGGCCTGCATCCGTGAAGTGCCCTGTGTGGGTGTCATTAGAGCGCTACCTCCGCGCCATCTCCGATGGACAGTCGCAAGGCGTTGGGAACGCCGAAGGAGCGCACGACGCGCGCTCCCTTGCCGATGATGCTCGTCTCCAGCCGGGTGCCGACGAAGCGCAGCTCGGCGCCCGGGAAGACGATCGAGTGCTCGATCTCGGTCCCTTCGAGGACGACGTCGGCGCCGATTGCCGAGTACGGGCCGATGTACGCGTCCCGCACGAGCGCGCGGGGACCGATGATCGCGGGGCCGCGGACCAGGCTGCTCTCGACGCGCGCGGTCGGGTGCACGATGACCGGGCCCTGGATCTCCGAGCCCTGCACCGACGCGGGATCGAAGTCGGGGACGATGTCCTCGAGCATCCGACGGTTGGCCTCGAGCAGCATGTCCTGGCCGCCGTGGCAGGACAGGCAGCCATCGACGTCCTGCACGCGCGCCTGGCCGCCCTGCTCGCGGACGTAGGCGATCGGGTCGGCCGCCGTGCCCTCGCCGCCGGCCAGCATCGCCACCGCGCGCTCGCTGAGCATCCAGCCGCCGTCGACGGCCTCGCCCTCGTTACCCGCGCGTGGATACGGACGCAGGCGCAGGGTGAGCGCGTCGAGGCGCTCGTCGGCGAAGGCCGCGATGTGGGGCTGGATGCGCTCGCGCATCAACGCCCCCGCGTGCTGGACGAGGACCGGCTCGTCGCGGATGAAGTCGCGTGCCGTGGCCAGCGCCGCGCCCAGGCGCATGTCGGTCGCGCAGTCGAGGTAGCGGATGGTCAGGTCCCAATCCGAGCCGTCGCCGACGGCGCCGCGGATGGCCGACGCCGTGTCGGGATCGACGGCGATGGTGGCCTCCAGCAGGCCCGCGCGCCGGAGCGCCTCGAGGTTGTGGAAGAGGATCGGCCGGTTGGCCACGGGCACGAGGGCCTTGGGCATCGATCGCACGCTCGGCCAGGGCCGATTGTGGGGGCCGCTGCCGGCGAGGACCAGTGCCTTGGCGATCTGCATGCCCACACAACGTCTGCCGCGAGCCGCTACGCACGCGGCCGCTGCGTACGACAGTACGAAAAACGGACGACCCGCTCTGGGCAGGGCGCGCGAGAAGCGGGCGGTCAGCGCCGTTGTGTCCCCATGTTCGCCGCCGGCCAGACCGATCCCGCCGCCCTGCGCGGCGCGACGGTGAGCCTTCCCGCCTCGGTCGTCTTCCGGGCGCTGGCCGCGGAGACGGTCATGCTGGACCTGCGCACCGGCCGCTACCACCACCTCGAGCCGGGCACCGGCGAGCTGCTCGAGGCCCTGACCCAGGCCGGCGGGCCCGCGCTCGCCGCCCGGCGCCTCGCCGCGCGCACCGGACGAGCGGTCGCCGCCGTGGAGGCCGAGCTGTGCGCGCTGTGCCTCAGCCTCGCCGAGCGCGACCTGCTCGACGTGCACGTCAGCACCGGCGCCGCCTGAGCCCGGCGCAAGCAGACGGCCTGCAGGAGCGTTGTTGGGTCATGAGCGCAGCAGCCGTCGGCCCAGCCGTTCCCTCTTGGGCCGCGGTGGCGGCAACGATTCTCGGTGACGATCCGGCCGACCGCCGGCACGCCGCCGAGCTCCTCGGCGTCGCCGGCTTCGAGCTGGCTGCCGTGCGCGCGGTGGACGACGTGCACGTCGCGGCCGACGCGAAGCCCGGGACGCTCATCGTGCTGCTGGGCCGGGCCAAGGCGTCGGCTCGCATTCGCGCCGTGCGCGCCGTCGCCGACGCCAACGCGCGCGCGCTCATCGTGGCCACGATGCCCAGCGACGCTCCCAACGTGGCGTTGCGCCGGGCGCTGCTCGCCGGGGCGGCCGGCCTGGTGCTGGACGACGACCTCGACCGCGCGCTCGTGGCCACGGCCAACGCGGTGCTCTCCGGTCAGCTCGCGGTGCCGAGCGCGCTCGTGCGCCAGATCGCTCCGCGCCCGCTCTCCTATCGCGAGAAGCAGATCCTCGGCCTCGTGGTCCTCGGCTTCACCAATCGCGAGATCGCGGACAAGCTCTACCTCGCCGAGAGCACGGTGAAGACCCACCTCTCGTCGTCCTTCGCCAAGCTCGACGCCCACTCGCGCTCCGAGGCGGCCGCGCGGATCCTCGATCCCGAAGAGGGTTACGGCGTCGGCATCCTGGCCATAGCGAACGACGGCGCCGAGCCCGGGCGCTGATCGATGGCGTCCCGGCTACGCGCCAGGTCCGCTGAGCAGCCATGAGCGTCACGGGCGACCCGACGGGCGCGGACCTGCGCGAGGCCGGCGTGCAAGGCCTGCGGTGGACGGCCATGGCGCGCATGGCGGTCGAGGTCGTGCTCCTGGCCTCGATGGTCCTGCTCGCGCGGATCATCTCGCCCGCGGAGTTCGGCTACTTCGCGGTCGCCATCATCGTCCAGGAGCTGGCCCTGGTCATCACGGCCGAGGGCGTGGGCACCGCGCTCGTGCAGCGCGCCACGGTCGATCGCGAGCACCTCCAGGCCGGGCTCTGGCTCGCGCTCGTGGTTGGGCTCGTGCTCGGGCTGCTGACCCTCATCGCCGCGAGCCTCGTCGTCGTCCCGCTCTTCGGCGCGCGGACCGCCGAGCTCGTCCGGCTGGCCACACCGCTCTTCCTCATCTCCGCCGCCGGGACGGTGCCGATGGCGCTCCTGCGCCGGCGGCTCGAGTTCCGCCGCTTGAGCACGATCGACGTCGCCACCTCGGCCGTGCGCGCCGTCGGCTCGCTGGCACTGGCCATCGTCGGGCTGCAGGGCGAGGCGCTCGTCCTGGGCGGGATCGCCGCCGGCCTGACGACGACGGTGATGGCCTGGCTCTACGCGCCCGCGCCGATGCCGCGCCTGCGGCTCGCGGCAGCGCGCGAGCTCATGAGCTACGGGCTGCCCGCCTCGATGGCCTCGATGAGCTGGGTAGGCTTTCGCAACTGCGACTACGCGATCGTCAGCGCGCGCCTCGGAGCCCTTCAGGCCGGCTACTACTTTCGCGCCTACATGCTGGCCGTCGAGTACGTGAAGAAGATCAGCATCGTCATGGGCCAGGTCGGGCTGCCGCTGCTGGCGCGCGCGGGTGACGAGATGTCCGTGCTCCGCGGGCAGATGGTGCGCATGCTGGCCATCCTCACCTTCCCGATGCTCGCGGTGCTCACCATCACCGCGCCCGCGCTCGTGCCCTGGCTGTTCGGCGCCGAGTGGACGCCCGCGGTCCTGCCGATGCAAATCCTGGCCGCTGGCGGAGCCTCGACCATCCTGATCGATGCCATCGGCGTCGCGCTCATGGCCTCGGGGCGCCCGCGAGCCCTCCTGGGCTTCGGCGTGGGGCACTTCGTCGCCTACGCCCTCGCGGTGCTCGTCGCCTCGCGCTTCGGCCTGGCCGGCGTCGCCGCTGCGGCGTCGATCGTGCACACCGCGTTCCTCGGCGTCGCCTACACGATGTTGCTGCGCGGCACGGGCCGGCCCCTGCTGCGCACGATGTGGGCCGAGGTCGGCCCGGCCATCGGCGCCTGCGCCGGCCTCGTGGCCGTGGCGGTGCCGGTCGCCCTTGGCCTATCGGCCGCCGGCGCGCCCGCGCTGGTGCAGATCGCGCTCGTCACCGTCGCCGCCCTCGGCGCCTACGCGGCGACGCTGCGGCTGTGCTTCCCGTCCTCGTGGGCGGACGTCGTCACGGTGGCGCGCCGCGTGGTGCCCTCCCCGCCGGGTCGCATTCGCCTGCGCCGTGCGCTGGAGGTCTCGTGAGGGGCGCCACGCGCCTTCGCGACGCCATCCAGATCCCGCGCGTCTGGAAGTACCGCGCGCTCTCGACGTGCCGGAACGTCACCGGCTCGGGGATCGTCCACCAGCCGGTCCTGCTGCTTGGCAGCGGTGCGATACGCATCGGGCGCGATGTCCGCTTCGGCTGGCCGACCTCGCCGCAGTTCCACACGGGCTACATCCACCTCGAGGCCTCGGGCCCGCGGCCGTCATCGAGCTTGGCGACGGCGCGGAGATCAACAACAACGCCTACATCAAGAGCGAGGGCGCCGGCATCTTCATCGCCCGGCGCGCGCTCCTGGGCTCAAATGTCCAGATCCTGGACTCGGACTTCCACGATCTGCACCCCGACCGGCGTCGGGGCGGGCAGCCGGCCATGGCCCCCGTGCATCTGGACGAGAACGTCTTCATCGGCGACGGCGCCAGGATCCTCAAGGGCGTCACGATCGGCTCGGACTCGGTGGTCGGCGCCGGAAGCGTCGTGACCCGCTCGGTCCCGGCGGGCGTGATCGCCGCCGGCAACCCGGCACGCGTCGTGCGCGAGCTGCGCGACGCCGAAGACCGCGCAGCCTCCGCGCGCTGAGCGCAGCCTCCGCGCGCTGAGCGCATCTCGGCCGCGCTGAGCGCATCTCGGCCGCGCTGAGCGCATCTCGGCGCAGGCAGGCGAACGGGCGCCCGCTCCCGCAGACGCCCGTTCGTGGCCCTCCCCGTTGACGCGGGTTAGAGCTGCACGACGCCGGCGGCCTTCAGGTGGCGCGTGACGCCCCGGAAGTCCACGACGAGCGGGGCCGACGCCGCGACGGCCTCGTGGTCGACGCCCGGGTGGGCCGTGACGATGACGGCCAGGTCGGCGCCGTCGAGCCCCTCGGAGAGCTCGACGCTGCGCAGGCCGAGGCCGGAGAGCTCCGGCACGTAGGGGTCGTGGTAGACGACGTCGGCGCCGCGTGCCAGCAGCAGCTCCATGATCTTGAGCGCCGGGGACTCGCGAATGTCGCCGACCCCGCGCTTGTAGGAGGCCCCGAGCACGAGGATCCGCGACCCGCGGACCGAGCGGGAGGCGTCATTGAGGGCCCGCTCGACCTTCTCCAAGCAGAAGTAGGGCATGTTCTGGTTGACCTTGCCCGCGAGCTCGATGAACTCGGTGGACATGTCGAACTCGCGGGCCCGCCAGGTCAGGTAGAACGGGTCGACCGGGAGGCAGTGGCCGCCCATCCCGGGGCCCGGCTCGAAGCGCATGAACCCGTAGGGCTTCGTCGAGGCCGCGTCCACGACCTCCCAGATGTCGATGCCCATGCGATCGGCGAGCATCGCCATCTCGTTGACGAGCGCGATGTTGACCGAGCGGAAGACGTTCTCGAGCAGCTTGGCCAGCTCGGCGACCTCGGGCGATCCGACGCGAACGACCTGCTCGCAGATGAGGTCGTAGACCGCGACGGCGGCGTCGGTGCACGCCGGGGTCAGCCCGCCCACGATCTTCGGCGTCGTGCGAATCGTGTAGTCGGTCCGGCCGGGATCGACGCGCTCGGGCGAGAAGGCCACCGCGAAGTCGTCACCCGCGCGCAGCCCGGACTCCTCGAGCAGCGGGACCAGGTAGTCGGAAGTCGTCCCCGGGAAGGTCGTCGACTCGAGCACGATCGTCTGCCCGGCGCGGATGACTCCGGCAAGGGCACGGGCCGCGCTCAGCATGGGCCCGAGCTCGGGCTCGCGGTTCGCAGTGAGCGGCGTCGGCACGCAGACGAGCACAGCGTCGGCTTCGTGGAGCTCGACGAAGCGCGTGCTGAAGCGGCAGCGTGCGAGCGCCGCGGCCAGCCGCTCGTCGGCGACGTCCTCGATGTACGACGACCCGTCGCGCAGTCGGGCGACCTTCTGGGCGTCGACGTCGACGCCGATGACCTCGTGACCTGCCTCGGCGAACTCCATCGCCAAGGGCAGCCCGACGTAGCCGAGTCCGACGATCCCGATCTTCATCTTGCCTGCTCCTGGTCGGACGTGAGCGGGCGGCCGAGCATCCGCCGGCGCAGCTCACGTCGGGTGTACCGCCGATAGTCGGGGTCGGGCACGCGCTCGACTCCGCGCGCGGCCGCCCGTACGTATCCGTAGAAGAACCACGCGCCAGACAGGCCCCTCGGGCGGCGGCGAGCGATCTTGACCGCTCGCAGCGCCACCCACGGCGTCGTGTAATGCGCGATGTAGGCGCACTCGCCGTGCCGCGCGTGCCCGCGCAGCGTGCCGTCGGCGCTCCCGATGGGACGGTGGTGAATCGCGACGATGTCGTCGAAGTTGCGCGTCGTGAAGCCGCGCATCCGCGCGTAGGTCCCGTCGATGGTGTCCCAGCCGAGGCGCTCTTGCATGCCGCCGATGGCCTCGAAGCACGCGCGCGAATAGAGCTTGAGCGCGCCGTGCACGTGATGCGGAGCGATCTTGATGCGTCGCATCCCACCGTCCGCGACGGGCTCGTCGAGGACGCCGCCCGCCAGCCCGAGCGAGGGGTCCGCGTCGAAGCGCTCGACCATCTCGCGCAGATAGCTCGGCGGCATCTCGATGTCGCCGTCGAGCTTCATGATGTGCGTGTACTCGCGCCAATCGACCGTCGCCAGTCCGGCGTTGAAGGTGCGTGGAGCCGCAGCCACGGCCAGGCGATCGCGCACCGGCGCGGCCGGCGCGGCCGGCGCTTGCATCACCGTGAGGAAGGGCACCGATCGCTCGAGTCCGCGGAGGATCTCGAGGGTCGCATCGTCGGAGTGGTCGTCGACCACGATCCAGCGCGCGGGCTGGAGCTCCTGTGCCGCGACCGCCCGGACGACGCGCTCGATGTGCCGGGCCTCGTTGCGGACAGGCGAGACGATGAGGATGCGAGCTTCCATGCCCTAACAACGACCCACGCCGGCCCCGGCTTGCGCGCGTCAGGCCACCGCGGGCAGCTCGGCGGCGGCGCCGACATCGATGAAGTCGCGGTGCCAGAGCTCGTGCATGAGCAGCGCCCAGATCCGCTTCGCATCGCCGTCGTTGCCGGCTGCGTGGCGGTCGAGCAGCCCTCGGACGGCGTCGGGATCGAAGTAGCCCCGGTCGCGCGTCGTGCGATCCAGCAGGACCTCGCGCGACCACTCGCGCAGATCCGTCCGCAGCCAGCTCGAGAGCGGGACGGAGAACCCCTGCTTGGGGCGATCGAGGATGTCGTCGGGCAGCCAGCCGCGGAGCGCCTCGCGCAGGATCCACTTCTTCTCGCGACCTCGCACCTTGAGCTCGGCGGGGATCGTGGCTGCCATCTCCATGAGCTGGTGGTCCAGGAACGGCGACCGGGCCTCGAGCGCGTGGGCCATCGTGGCGATGTCGATCTTGGCGATCAGGTCGTCGGGCAGGTAGGTGGCCACGTCGACCTCGAGCATCTTGTCGATCACGGTGGCGCCCGAGGCCGCGGCCCAGCGCGCCGCGATCACCTCGTCGGCGCTGTTGCCCGCCGCCTCGGCGAACGCGGGCGTGTAGAGCCCGCGCCGCTGCGCGGCGTCGAAGTAGGACTGGTAGCGCGCGTAGCGGGCGGCGCCGTCGAGCCCGAGCGTGCCGGCAAGACGGCGCGCGCGGTTGACCGGGCTGGAGATGCCGCCCCCCTCGGGCAGGCGGCTGCCCACGGCCATGATGCCGCGGCGCAGCGGTGCCGGGATGCGGTCGAGGCGACCGGCCAGGGCGTTGGCGACGTAGCGCGTGTAGCCCCCGAAGGACTCGTCGCCGCCGTCGCCGTTGAGCGCAACGGTCACGTGGCGGCGGGTCATCTCGGCCAGATAGAAACTCGGGATCGCCGACGAGTCGGCGAACGGCTCGCCGTAGTGGCGGACGATGCGCGGCACGATCTCGACGGCCTCGGCGTGGACGCGGAACTCCTCGTGCACCGTGCCGAACCGCTCCGCGATGAGGCGCGCGTGCGGCAGCTCGTCGAAGGCCTCGTTGTCGAAGCCGATCGAGAAGGTGCGGACCGGCTCCGTGGAGGCCTCCGCCATCGCGGCGACGACCGCCGACGAGTCGATGCCACCTGACAGGAACGCCCCGAGCGGCACGTCGGAGACCATCCGGCGCGCCGTGGCGGCCCGCAGCTCCGCACGGATCCGCTCGCACCAATCCTCGACCGAGACGTCGTCGAGCTTGTGGCCGTAATCGAGTTGCCAGTAGCGCTCGATCGTGGCGCGCCCGTCGCGCATGACCAGCGTGTGCCCCGGCGGCAGCTTGCGCACCCCGTTCACGGAGGTGGCCGGGGAGGGCACGTATCCGAGCGCCAGGTACTGATCCAGCGCCACCGGGTCGGGCTCGCGGGCGATCTCCCGGTCCTCGAGCAGCGCTCCCATCTCGGAGGCGAAGCTCAGGACGCCGTTGCGCAACGCGTACAGCAAGGGCTTCTTCCCGATCCTGTCGCGGGCGAGCAGCAACTGCTGGCGGCGCCGGTCCCAAAGGGCGAAGGCGAACATGCCATGCAGCCGGCGGACGCAGTCGGGGCCCTCCTCCTCGTAGAGGTGGGCGATGACCTCGGTGTCGCCGTCGGTGGCGAAGCGGTGGCCGCGGGCCTGCAGCTCGCGTCGCAGCTCGCGGTAGTTGTAGATCTCGCCGTTGAGGACGACAACGACGTCGCGGTCCTCGGTGTAGATCGGCTGGTCGCCCGTGTTGAGGTCGATGACCCGCAACCGCTGGATCCCCAGACCCACACGACCGTCGCGATGGATCCCGCGCGAGTCCGGGCCCCGGTGCTCGAGCCCGGCGCACATGCGCGCCAAGAGCTCGTGTGACACAGGATGGCCCGCAGGGCGCAGCTGACCGATGATTCCGCACATTCGGTCTGATAAACGGCCTGGCAGGGACCGTTCTTACGCGACGGCGTCCTGGCCAGGGTGCGGAAGATCGCGCCGTCGCCGCCCGTTGACTGGGCATGTCTTCGGAACGGAATCTGCGCGGGGACCGCGTACTGATCACGGGCGGCGCCGGCATGATCGGCTCGCACATCGCCGACCTGGTCGTCGAGCAGGAGGCGCGCGAGATCGTCGTGCTCGACGACTTCGTCCGCGGCCGCCGCGAGAACCTGGCATGGGCGCTGGCCAACGGCAACGTCGAGATCGTCGAGGGCGACATTCGCGACGCGAAGCTCGTGCGCGAGCTGACGCGCGGCATGGACGTCGTCTTCCACCAGGCCGCCATCCGCATCACGCAGTGCGCGGAGGAGCCGCGCCTGGCGCTCGAGGTCCTGGTCGACGGGACCTACAACGTCGTCGAGGCCGCCGCGCAGGAGGGCGTGCGCAAGCTCGTCGCCGCCTCGTCAGCCTCGATCTACGGCCTCGCCGAGGACTTCCCCACGCGCGAGGACCACCACCCCTACGCCAACGACACCCTCTACGGCGCGGCCAAGGTCTTCAACGAGGGCCTGCTGCGCAGCTTCAAGGCGATGTCGGACCTCGACTACGTCGCGCTGCGCTACTTCAACGCCTACGGCACGCGCATGGACGTCCACGGCCTCTACACCGAGGTGCTCGTGCGCTGGATGGAGCGCATCGAAGCCGGCGAGCCGCCGCTCATCTTCGGCGACGGCCTGCAGACCATGGACTTCGTCTACGTCGGCGACATCGCGCGCGCCAACATCCTGGCCGCCAACTCCGGCCTGACCGACGAGGTCTTCAACGTCGCCACCGGCGTGGAGACCAGCCTGCTCGAGCTCGCCGAGGCGCTGCTGCAGGTCATGGACTCCGACCTCTCGGTCGCCCACGGCCCGCCGCGCGCCGTCAACGGCGTCACCCGGCGCCTGGCCGACACGAGCGCCGCGCGCCAGCGCCTGGGCTTCGACGCCGAGGTCGGGCTGCTCGAAGGCCTGACGCGCCTGGTCTCCTGGTGGCGCGTCGAGCGCGAGCTCGCCGACTCCCCGCTCGCGAAGGCCTCGTGATGGACGTCCCCTTCGCCCGCCCCTCGCTGACCGAGGCCGACGGCGCGGCCGTCGCCGAGGCCGTCGCCTCCGGCTGGGTCTCGCAGGGCCCGCGCGTCGCCGCCTTCGAGGCCGCCTACGCCGAGCGCGTGGGCGCGCCCGACGCGGTGGCCACGACCAACTGCACCACGGCGCTGCACCTCGCCCTCTACGTGTCCGGCGTCGGCCCCGGCGACGAGGTCATCGTCCCGTCGCTGTCGTTCATCGCCACGGCCAACGCCGTCTGGCAGTGCGGCGCCACGCCCGTCTTCGCCGACATCGACCCGCTGACCTACAACCTCGACCCGGCGTCGGCCGAGCGCGCGATCACCGAGCGCACGAAGGCGATCATGCCCGTGCACCAGATCGGGCTGCCGGCGGACATGGACGCCTTCATCGCCCTGGCCGAGCGCTACGGGCTCGAGCTCGTCGAGGACGCCGCCTGCGCCATCGGCGCGCACTACAAGGGCCGGCCGATCGGCTCGCTGGGCCCGCTGGCCTGCTTCTCGCTGCACCCGCGCAAGGTCATCACCACCGGCGAGGGCGGCATGATCGCCGTCCACGACCCGGCCGTGGCCGCCCGCCTGCGCACGCTGCGCCAGCACGCGATGGACCTGTCGGACCTCGCGCGTCACGGCGCGAAGGACATCGTCTTCGAGGGCTATCCCGAGCGCGGCTGGAACTGCCGCATGACCGACATGCAGGCGGCCCTCGGGCTGCGCCAGCTCGAGGCCCTGGACGACATCCTGGCCGAGCGCAAGCGCCAGGCCGACCGCTACGGGGCGGCGCTCGAGCACATCGCGCACCTCGAGGCTCCCTACGAGCCCGAGTACGCGTCGCGCACCTGGCAGTCCTACGGCGTGCGCGTGGGCGCCCGCTCGCCCGTCGGGCGGACCGAGCTCATGCGGGCGCTGCTGCACGACGGCATCGCCACGCGCCGCGGCGTGATGGCCATCCACCAGGAGCCGTCCTACCCCGAGCCCCTGCGCGTCCCGCTGCCGCACACCGAGGCGGCCGCCGCCGACGTGCTCATGCTGCCGCTGTTCCCGGGCCTCACCGACGAGCAGCAGGACTACGTGATCGAGCGGCTGGCCGCCCACGTCGTCGCCCTCGCCGCCTGAGAATCATTCGTTTCCCCTCCGCGAGCGCAGGCCGCATCGGGACGTTTATCCGACATGAGCGCGAGCAGCACGGAAGCCGGCAGCCTCTCGACTACACGCCTCGCTGTAGTCGACGGCGAGTCGAGGTACTCGGCGGCGGCGTGTCGGGCGCTGGACGTGGCGGTCTCCGCCGTCCTGCTGCTCGTGCTCGCGCCCGTCTTCCTCGTCCTCGGGGCCGCCATCCTCCTGGACTCCAGGGGGCGCGTGCTCTACCGCCAGCGCCGCGTCGGGCGCAACCAGCAGCCCTTCATCGTCAACAAGTTCCGCACCATGCACAGCGGTGCCGGGCACGAGACCCACCGCGAGTTCGTCATCGGCCTGATCGCCCGCGAGCAGGGCCGGGGCGAGACGCAGGCGCAGGTGACGACGGACGGCGGCGAGTCGAACTTCTTCAAGATGGCGAACGACACCCGGGTCACGCGCGTCGGGCGCTTCCTGCGCAAGTCGAGCCTCGACGAGCTGCCGCAGCTGTGGAACGTGCTGCGCGGCGACATGTCGCTCGTCGGCCCCCGGCCGCCGATCCCCTACGAGGTCGAGCACTACCCGCCGCACTGGTTCGACCGCTTCGCGGTCAAGCCCGGGATGACCGGCCTGTGGCAGGTCAGCGGCCGCTCGGAGCTGGGGCTCGAGGAGATGGTCGCGCTGGACGTCGAGTACGCCCGCAGCCGCTCGCTGTGGCTGAACCTGAAGATCCTGGCGCGCACGGTGCCGGCCGTCTTCGCCGGCCGCGGAGCAGCGTGATGCGCGCCGGCCGCGTCCTCATCATCAGCGAGAACGCCCCGGTCCCGGCCGACCGCCGGGTGTGGAACATCAGCCGCACGCTGACCGCCGCCGGCTGGCAGGTCGTCATCGCCTGCGCCCAGGGCGCCGATCGCGACGACGCGCCCTACGAGGTGCTCGAGGGCATCGAGATCCATCGCTACCCGCTGCGTCCCGCGGGCAGCACGCTCGGCTACGCCCGCGAGTACGGGCAGGCCCTCTGGCGCCTGCGCAAGCTGGTGCGCCAGCTCTCGCGCGAGCGGCGCTTCGACGTCGTCCACGCCTGCAACCCGCCCGACCTCCTGCTGCTGGCCGCGCGCAGCCTGCGCCGCCAGGGCACGCGCTTCATCTTCGACCACCACGACCTGGTGCCCGAGCTGTACCGCTCGCGCTTCGGGCGCGGCGAGGACCTCGGCTACCGCGCGACGCTGCGCGCCGAGCGCCTGGCCTACCGGATGGCCGACGTCTCGCTGGCCACCAACGGCTCGTACGCGCGCGTGGCCGTCGAGCGCGGCGGCATGGACCCCGAGGACGTCTTCGTCGTGCGCAACGGCCCCGACCTGACACGCTTTCGCCCGGTGCCGGCCGACCCGGCCTGGCGACGCGGGCGCGCGCACCTGATCTCCTACCTCGGGATCATGGGCCCGCAGGACGGCGTCGACCACGCTCTGCGAGCGCTCGCCGCGCTGCGCGGCATGCGCGAGGACTGGCACGCCGTCTTCGTCGGCGATGGCGACGCGCTGCCCGCCATGCGCGCGCTGGCCGACGAGCTGGCGCTCGGCGACCACGTCGAGTTCGCCGGCTGGCGCGGCGACGACGACATCCGCCTGATCCTCTCCTCCTCCGACGTCTGCCTCGCACCGGATCCGCCGAGCCCGCTGAACGACGTCTCGACCATGATCAAGATCCCCGAGTACATGGCGCTGGGGCGCGCGGTGGCCTCCTACGCGCTGCCCGAGTCGCGCGTCTCGGCCGGCGACAGCGCGCTGTACGCCGCGCCCGGCGATCCGGACAGCCTCGGGCGCTGCGTCGCCGAGCTGCTCGACGATCCCGCGCGCCGCGAGCGGATGGGCGCGCTCGCGCGCGAGCGCATCGAGACCGAGCTGTCCTGGCAGCACTCCGAGGGCGCGCTCCTGGCCGCCTACGCCCGGGTGCTGTCGCGCCCTGCCCCCTCGCCGGCGCCCGCACGCGCCCTCACCGCGAGGACCTACCTTTGAGCGCCAGGGACGGCGTCTCCGATCTCGGCCGGCCACCCGGCGGAGAATCTCGCCGTGCACTGCTAGCGCGCTCGGTGAGAGCCTGAGGACGACGCCCCGGGTTCGTCACCCCCCTACTCGGGGCGTCAGGCGGGAGGTCCGTACCACGACGCGGACCTCCCGCCTCTCATGCCGCGGGCGACATGGCTCAGGCCAGCGGCTCGCGATGACCGGGCGCGTAGGTCGCGCGGATCCCGTTGGCCATCTCGATGGCCTCGGCCTGGGAGTGCACGCCGAGCTTGCGCAGGATGCGCTTGACGTGCGTGCGGACGGTGTCGCGCGCGAGCACGAGGCGGTCGGCCACGTCGTCGACGGACAGGCCCGCGCACAGGAGGTCCAGCACCTCCCACTCGCGCGAGGTCAGCGTGCTGCGGACCGGGCGCACCCCGAGCCCGCCGTCGGGCAGGGCGCGCAGGCGCTCGATGAGGCGGCGCGCAACGGCCGGCGCCAGGACGGGCTCGCCGTCGGCGGCTGAGCGGACCGCGGCCACGAGGTCCTCGAAGGCCAGGCCCTTGACCAGGTGCCCGTCGGCGCCGGCGCGCAGGCCGATCATCCCCAGCTCGGCGTCCTGCGAGCTGGTGAGCAGGACGACGTTGACCTCCGGCGCGCGGCCGGCGATCGCCCGCGTGGCGGCGATCCCGTCCATCCCGACCATGACCACGTCCATGAGCACCACGTCGGGGCGGAAGTGCACGGCCAGGTCGATCGCGTCGCGGCCGTTGTCGGCCTCGGCGATGACGACGATGCCGGCATCCTGGAGCGCCGCCCGCACGCCGCTGCGGAACACCGCGTCGTCGTCGGCGATGACCACGCGGGGCGCGGCCGGCCGCAGCGGCTCGATGCCCAGGCCCGAGCTCATCCGCGCAGTATGCCGCCGTGCGCGGGGGCGCGTTCAGGCGCGCGGGCGATCGCCGAGTGCGCGCACGGCCGTAGCCGCGACGGCGAGGTCCGTCGTCTTGGGCACGTGCAGCGCGATCTCGTCGACCGCGGCGCCGGCCACGTCGGCCGGCCGGTGGCCCGAGAAGGTCACGAGCGCAGCGTCCGGGGCGGCGCGGCGCAGCCCGACGAGCAGCGCCTCGGGATCGGCGCCGGGCATCTCGAGATCGAGCACGACGACCTCGGGCTGCTCGTCGGCCGCGATCTGCACCGCGGCGTGGCCGTCGCCTACCTCGCCGACGATCTCGACGTCGTCGCGCGACTCGAGCGCCGAGCGCATCAGCGATCGCAGCTCGGGGGTGTCATCGCAGAGCAGGATGCGCACGCGCGCCTAGCCCTCGCCCGGAAGGGTGAAGGTCACGAGCGTCATGCCGTCGTCGCCCTGGGTGAGCGCGATGGTGCCGCCGTGGCTCTCCACGAGGCGGCGGCACACGGTGAGCCCGACCCCGGCGCCGACGAGCGGCCCGCGCCCGCGGGCGCGCGCGAAGGGCGCGAACGGGTCGCCGGAGGCGGGCGTGCCGTCGTCGCGCAGCTCCACGCGCACAGCGCCATCGTCCTCGGTGCCCTGGACCTCGACGGTGCGCGCGCCGGCGGCCAGCGCGACGCGCAGCAGGTGCGCGAGCAGGCGCGTGACGAGCTCGCGGTCGGCGCGGACGACGGGCAGGCCGGCCGCGCGGACCTCGGCCCCGGTGTCAGCCAGCTCGCCGGCCAGCCGGCGCTGCGCGGCGCCGAGTGCCTCTTCGAGTGCGACCAGCTCGACGACCGGCTCGGTGCGGCCGGCCGCGGCCAGGTCGAGGAGGTCGTCGACGAAGCGCTGCGCGCGTTCCGTCCCTGCGGACAATCCCCGCAGGGCGTCGCCCAGCTCGGGATCGCGATCGCCGCGCTGCTCGAGCACGACGAGGTAGCCGCGCAGGAGCGCGACCGCCTCGCCGAGCTGATGCGCGGCCTGAGCAGCGTAGGCGTCGAGATCCGCCTCGGCGCCGCTGTAGGCCGGCGCGGCCTGGTGACTCACGCCGGAGCCACGCCGTCCAACACGAGCCCCGAGCGCAGGCCGGACGCGGCCTTGACCGCCTCCTGCCGCGAGCGCACGCCGAGCTTGCGCAGCACGCTCTTGATGTGCGAGCGCACGGTCTCGACCGACAGCACCAGCGCGTCGGCGATCTCGTCGGTCGAGCTCTCCTGGCAGAGCAGGTCGAGCACCTCCCATTCACGCGGCGTCAGCGGGCTGCGGATCGGGCGCATGCCCGAGCCGTCCTCGCGCACGCGGCGCATGCCCTCGATGAGGCGCATGGTCAGCGCTCGCGAGACCACGGCCTCGCCCTCCTTGGCGCAACGCAGCGCGCGCGGCAGCGCATCGACTCCGACGCTCTTGCACAGGAAGCCGGAGGCCCCCGCGCGCAGCGTCATCATGCCGACCTCCTCGCTGTCGGAGGAGGTGAGCATCACCACCCGCACATCGGGTGCCTGGTCGACGATCTCGCGCGTGGCGGCGACACCGTCCATGCCCGGCATGACGAGGTCCATGACCACGACATCCGGCCTGTAGTACACGCTCAGCTCGATGGCTTCGCGGCCGTTGCCGGCTTCGGCGATGACCGTGATGCCTGCTTTCTGAAGCACGTCGCGGAGCATCCTCCGCGCGAGCGGGTCGTCATCGACAACGATGACCTTCAATGGCTCGTCGTCGCCATGAGGGCGCGTGCCCTCGGGCTCTTGCTGTGACATGTTTCCCCCCGGAGTTTGCCCCTTGCTTACCGGTGCCGCCCATGTCTGACGGCAAGGGTCATGAAACTGCACATTGGCAGATCTGTGGGGGTACTTTTCTACCCCACTGCCGCGCGGGCGGCCCCCTTGGGGGGGACGGGAACCGCCCGGCGGCCGCAGGGCGGCATGAGGCGAGTCCGTGTTCGACCGCCCCCTGCCGCGTGTGCGACAGGCGCACGATCGGGAGGGCGTCGTGCCGCTTGGACCGTGCCTGAGGCAAAGTAGCCCCGGCTCGCGAACGCAGACGGGTGAGTTGCATACGGCCCCGCGGGGGGAAGACGCTGCGGGCGCTGGGGTACGAACTTCCCCACCTGCCCTGGGAACGGCCCGCTTTGATTCCGGACGTACCGCAGCAACAGATGTCGTGCAGACCCGGGGGGGTTTACAGGGAATGGTCGGATCGGATTCCGACGGGGGCAATTCCCGAGCGCAGCGGAGGTCGGTGGGGCGACGCGTCGATGACGTCAACCGCCGCGACCTCGAGGCCAGCTCGCTCGCGAGCTGGTCGCGTGCGCTCGATGATCAACGCCGAGAGCTCCTGGCCGGGGTGGGCCATGAGCTCAAGACGCCGCTGTCCATCGTGCTCGGGCTCTGCGGGAGGCTGCTCGCCGCGGCCGAGCTCGGGGACGGCCAGACCGAGGACGTCCGGCGCATCCGCGCGAACGCCTACGTGCTGCTCAAGCGCGTCGAGGAGCTGCTGCAGGTGTCGCGCCTGGACGGCGGCCACCTGGAGCTCGAGCCGCGCGACGTGGACGTCGCCCGGCTGGTGCGGTCCAGCTGCGAGGGCTTCGCCAGCGTCGCCGAGCTGCGCGACCAGACCCTCGTGCTGGAGGCGCCGCCCGAGCTGCCGGCGCGTCTGGACGAGGAGAAGGTGCTCTCGGTCGTCTCCAACCTGCTGGCCAACGCGCTGAAGTACGCGCCGGCGGGAGGGACCGTGCGCGCCACCGTGGCGCACGCCGGCGAGCGGCTGCGCATCGAGGTCGCCGACAGCGGGCCGGGCGTCGAGGACGGCCTGCGCGAGACGATCTTCGAGCGCTACCGGCGCGGCGCCGGCAGCGCGACGCGACCCGGAGGCACTGGCCTGGGGCTCGCGATCGTGCGCGACCTCGTGACCCTGCACAACGGCACGGTCACCCTGACCGACGCCCCCGAGGGCGGCGCTCTCTTCGTGGTCGACCTGCCCGTCAACGTCGACGGCGGGGCCGACAGCGAGGGTGCCAGGGGGCTGCCGACCATCGACGTCGCCGAGCGCCAGCGCGCGACAGTCGAGCGCCTGCGGGCCGAGCTCGACGCCGACGGGCGCCGCGACGCGCCGGCCATGGCCGGCGAGCCGGGCACCGATCGCGCGAGCATCCTCGTCGTCACCCGCGACTCCGAGCTCGGGGCCTACGTGGGAGAGCTCATCGGCCTGCGCTACGACGTCATCCACGCGGTCGACGCCCTGGAGGCCGCGCGCCTGATCGCCGACGGGCACCCCGACGCCGTCGTGCTCGACGCCGCCGCCGGCTCGAGCGCGATCACCGCCCTGCGGCGGCGCCTCGGCGAGGTGCCGCTGCTGACGCTCGCGGCCTCGCCCGACGACGTGCCCGGCCTGCTGCTGGCGGGCGCGCACGACTGCGTCGTCAAGCCGTTCGGCGCGGACGAGCTCAAGGTCCGCCTCGACGCGCTCGTCGCCCGCGGCCGCGTCCACGCCCGCCGCGAGACGGCTCTCGCCGGCCTCGACCGCGCGTTCGACGTCGCTCCGGCGGCAATGGCCCTGATCTCGCACGACGGCCGCATCGTGCGCGTGAACCGGTCCCTGTGCACCCTGCTGGGCTTCGGCGCCAACGAGCTGATCGGCCGCACGGTGCAGGACCTCACGCACCCGGCCGACGTCCCCGAGGAGGAGGTGCGCCGCCAGCTCGTGCTCGAGCGGCGCGTCATCGTCGATCGCGGCACGTGGCGCCTTGCGCGCGGTGACGGCTCGTACCTGCGGGTCGGCGCCTCCGCCTCGCTCGTCGACGCCACCGACGGCACCGACGCCTGCCTGCTGTGGCACCTCACCGATGCGCCCGAGGACCTACGCGGGACCGGCGGCGGCGTCCTCACCGGGCCTCCCGGCCAGCGCGCCTTCGAGCGCGCCGTGCGCCACCAGCTGCTGCGCTGCCGGCGCTACGGCGAGCAGGCGGCGCTCGTGCGCTGCTCGCTGCACGGGCTGTCCGAGGTGCGCTCGAGCCATGGCCCCGAGACGGCCGACAAGCTGGTCGCCGGGATCCTCGACGGCGTGCGCCGGCGCCTGCGCGGGACCGACGTCGTCGCCTACGTGGGCGACCAGGAGATCGCGGCCCTGCTCGCTCACGCGGACATGGACGCGGCCAAGACGACCGCCGACGCCATCCGCGACGCCGCGCAGGACCTCCGCGTCGAGACCCCGCGGGGGCCGGTGGGGACCGACGCGAGCGTCGGCGTCGCCTCGCTGGTGGGCGCCGGCTCGCCGGGGCGGGCGTTCGCCGACGCCGGGCTGGCGATGAACACGCCGTCGGGCCCTGCGCACGCGGGGCGGTTCGCCCGCCGCAGCGCCGGGGTGCGGTTCGGCTAGGAGGTGAGCTGGCGCGGCTCCTCGCCGGGCTCGAGGCCCGGCTCGGAGTGGGCCGCGCGCAGCTCGTAGGCGGCGCGGGCCTGCCTGTCGGCGCCCATGAGGACGCGGTCGGCCTTCAGCGCGCGGGCCACGCTCTCGCTCGCGCGCCGCGGCAGCAGCGCGCTGAAGCGGTGGGTGTGGCGGGCCGAGCGCGGCACCCACACGTCGACCACGCCGTGCTTGATGGCGTCGACGATCGCGTCGGCCACGTCGGCCGGCTCGAGCTTCTTCATCCCCCGCGCATTCTCGGTGCCGGCGCCGAGCTCGGTCTTGACGACGAAGGGCATGACGTAGCTCAGATCGACCGCCGAGCCCTCGATGTGCAGCTCGCCGCGTACCGCCTCCGTGAGGCCGATGACCGCGTGCTTGGTCGCCGAGTACGTCGCGCCGCCCGGCGCGCCGTACTTGCCGGCCTGCGAGGCGATGTTGACCACGTGGCCGCGGTTGCGGGCCATCATGCGCGGCAGCGCGACCTTCATGCCGTGAATGACGCCGTGGAGGTTGATGTCGACCATGCGCACGGCGGTCGCCTCGTCCTCGTCGATGAAGCGCCCGACGGGCATGATGCCGGCGTTGTTGACGAGCACGTCGAGCGGGCCGAAGCGCTCCTCGGCGGCGTCGACGAAGGCCTCGACCGAGTCGCGCCGGGTCACGTCGAGCGCGAACCCGGCGACGTTGGGACCCATCTCGGCCGCCGCCTGCTCGGCCAGCTCGGCGTCGAGGTCCCCGATCGCCACCTTCATGCCCTCGCGGGCGAAGGCCTGCGCCGTCGCCTTGCCGATGCCGCGGGCGGCGCCGGTGATGGCGGCCACCTGGCCGACGAGGATGCGGGGCTGCTTGGCCATGTCGGGATGTGCCTCCAACCGAAAAGTGAACGATGCGTCACCAAACGCTAGCGCACGCGCGCCACGTAGCGGCCGGCGCAGGCTCCCCAAGGGCCTACGGGATGAACTCGGGGGCCTTGTCGGTGAAGGCCTTGCGGAACTCCCGCATGGCCCCGATCGCCTGCGTGGACAGGGTCGGGCAGGTGATCGACTTCGTCCACGCCGTCGCGGCGAACTGGGCCGGCATGTTCGTGTCGTTCTCGAAGAGCAGGACGTGGTAGCCGGCGGTGCCGTTGAAGGGCTCCTCGGCCAGCCGGCGCAGCTTCGCCACGTCGGCGGCGGGGGTGCCCGCCTTGTACTGGAACTCGATGCGCCCGTGCTCGAGGGTGTGGACGAGGTTCTCCTTGGGGGGCGAGTTGCCGGCGCGGTAGATGCCGTCGTCGGCCGGCGTCGGGTTGTGGTTGCCCGACGTGGGCGGGTTGGTCTTGTAGGTGACCTTGCTTGCCGTGTGGTTGCGGCCCTCGGACTTGAACTGCGAGAAGGTGCAGCCGGCGGCCTTCGCGTCGGTGGCGAGCTTCGAGGCGTTGGCGGTCTTGTCCTTGCTCCCCCCGCCACCGGCTAGCGCGACGATCGCGACGACGGCGATGACGATCAGGCCGAGGACCACGCCGCCGCCGACCTGCAGCGTGCGCCTGCGGGCGGCGGCCTTGCGGGCCGCCTCCTCCTGCGCGATGCGCTCCTGGCGCCGGCGCTCCTTCTCCTCGGCTCGATGGGCCATGGCGACCCGGAAGCCTAGGCGACGCGGCGCGCGCGCGACGCACCGCCGCGGCGCCGGGCCTTCCAGCAGGTATCGAGGAAGTCGCCGATCTCGCCTGTCAGCCGCTCGGGGCTGACGCGCAGCTCGAGGATCGAGCTGGCCTGCACGAGCCGGGCGTTCGGCAGCTCGGCGATCAGCGCATCGGAGTCGCTGAAGGGGTGAACCGGGTCGCGCGCGTGGCCGATGACGAGGGCCGGCGCGGCGATCTCGCGGCGCAGGGTCTTGTGGGGGGCCGTGCGGCCGAAGAACAGCCCGTGCAGCACGGCCGCGCTCGGCGCGGGGTCCTGGCGGATGGTGTCCAGGGCGACGTCGGCCAGCAGTGGGCCGAGGCCGCTGGGGACCATCCGCGCGCCGCGCGCGACCAGGCGCATGGCGCGCTCGCCGAAGGTCAGGGCGACCATCAGGGGGGTGAAGGCGATCGCGCAGGCCAGCAACGCGTTGTCGAGCACGGGCATCTCGACCACCATGCCGCGGACGCGCTGGGGCGCGTGGACCGCGGCCTCGAGGGTGGCGTTGGCCCCCAGCGAGGTCCCGCCGAGCACCGCGTCGTCGAGCTCGAGGTGATCGAGCAGCGCGATCATCTGCTGCCCGAAGAAGGGCATCGAATAGCGCGCCATGTCCCGCGGGCGGTCAGAGCGCCCGTGACCGAGCAGGTCGAGCGTCACCACGCGGTTCCCGCGCGCGGCCAGGGCGCTGGCCAGCGGACGGTGCATCTTCTGCGAGAGCAGCAGCCCGTGGACCAGCACGAACGTGCGCGGGCCGTCTCCGTAGATCGTGTAGGCCAGCCGGCTGCCTTCGTGGCGGAAGAACGGCATCGCGCTTGCGCAGGATAGTGCGCGGGCACAACGATCCCGCCAGCTACCAACCCGCACCGGATGCGCGCGTTGGTAAGGATTGTGCTGGGACCTTGTCCACGGACGCTTCGCTCTCCACCACCGCACGCGCGCCTGCCCTCGGGCGGTCGCGCCCGCGCCTGCGCCTTCCGCGCGGGCGGTCCGACGACGCCCTCGTGGCCCGGGTGCGCGCCGGCGACGAGCGGGCCTTCGAGCTCGTCTTCGATCGTTACCACCGCGGCCTGCTCGTCTTCTGCCGGCGCATGCTCGCCAGCGACGAGGAGGCCGAGGACGCCCTCCAGCACACCTTCATGGCCGCCTATCGCGCGCTGCGCAGCAGCGAGCGGCCGATCCTCCTCAAGGCCTGGCTCTACACCATCGCGCGCAACCGCTGCCTGTCGATCCTGCGCGCACGGCGCGAGCAGGTCGCCCTCGACGACGGGCACGCCGCCAGCGACGGGCTCGCCGCCGACGTCGACCGCCGCGCCGAGCTGCGCGGCCTGCTGGCGGACCTCGATCAGCTGCCCGAGGAGCAACGCGCGGCGCTCGTCCTCTTCGAGCTGGGCGATCACAGCCACGACGAGATCGCCGACGTCCTCGGCGTGCGGCGCGACAAGGTGAAGGCGCTCGTCTTCCAGGCGCGCGAGTCGCTGGCGGGCTGGCGGCGGGCGCGCGAGACGCCGTGCCGCGAGATTCGCGAGCAGCTCGCGACGGCTCGCGGCGCGGCCTTCAAGCGCGCGGCGCTGCGCCGCCACGTGGCGCGCTGCGCGGGCTGCGCCGAGTTCGAGACCGAGGTGCGCCGCCAGCGAGCCGCGATGGCCCTGCTGCTGCCGGTGGCGCCGGCCGCAGGGCTCAAGGCGGCGGTGCTCGGCGCCGCCGGCGCCGGCGCCGGCGCCGGCGCCGGGGCCGGCGGGGGCTCGCTGGCCGGGCTCACCGGGGCCGCGAAGGGCGCCGCCGCCAAGGCCGTGCTGTGCGCGGCGGTGGCCGGCAGCGCCGGGAGCGCGGGTTTCGTCGCCGTGCACGAGGTGCAGCTGCACGACGCACGCGGGGACGTTCCCACCGCTGCGTCGCATGTCTCCCACCGCGCCGGGGCGGGCGCGGCCCGCGGGGCGCATGCGAAGCCGATCGTCGTGACCCGCGCGCCGGCTGCGGTCGTCGTCGCGACGACGGCGCCCGCGCCGAGGCCATCGCACGCGGCAGGCACGGATCGCGCGCGGCACGGACGGGCCCACCACCGCCACGACGGGTTCGCCGGCGACGGGCCGCGCCGAGCGGCAGGGCGCGGGCGGCGCGACGGCTCGGAGCAGCACGGTGGGGGCGATGGAGGCCAGCGCGGCGATTCCGGGCGCGACGGCTCCGCCCAGCGCGATCGCTCCGCCCAGCGCGGCGACTCCGCCCAGCGCGACCGCTCCGCCCAGCGCGGCGACTCCGCCGAGCGCGACCGCTCCACCGGACGCGGCGACGCCACGCAGGCCGACCGCTCGGCCCAGCGCAGCGGCTCCGCCAACCGCGCCCACTCCAAACGCAGCGGCGAGGCGACGACCGCCCGCGTCCGCGGCGGGACGCGGCCGGGCGTCGAGGGCTGACCCCGCCGCGCGGCTGGGGAGTGGTCGATTGGTGTCGCAGGACGACACTCAGCGACCGCGCTTGCCGGAAGCGTGCTGACTTTTCCGACCAGGAGCCGCAATAGCCGGCTCTCTTCGGCCGCCGAGGACGACCGCCCGCGGTCGCGGCGGCCCTGGGCCACTTCCCCTCGGTGCCCGGCCGCGCGGTGCCGCGGGCGCGACACGGCAGCGTGGCCGCCGGCAAGTCAGGCGTCGCTCGGCGGATCGCGCCAGGCGGGCGCCTCGCCGCGGTACAGGCCCTGGCCGCCGAAGACCATCCGTACCGTGAGCAACAGGATGCGCACGTCCAGGCGCCAGGAGCGGTGCTCGATGTACCAGAGGTCGAGCTCGATGCGCTCGTCCCAGGGCAGCTCGGTGCGCCCATTGACCTGCGCCCAGCCCGTGATGCCGGGCTTGACCGCCAGACGCCCGCGCTGACGCTCGGTGTAGCGGTCGACCTGGACGGGGACCGTCGGGCGCGGGCCCACGATCGCCATGTCGCCGCGCAGGACGTTGACCAGGTTGGGTATCTCGTCGAGCGACGTGCGGCGCAGCAGGCGCCCGACGCGCGTGATTCGCGTGTCGCCCTCGCTGATGGCCAGCCCGGCCCCCATGTGCTCGGCGCCGGTGACCATCGTGCGCAGCTTGAGCACGTCGAACGGGCGGCCGTCCTTGCCCACGCGCCGCTGGCGGTAGAACGCGCTGCCGCGCGACTCCAGGCGAATGGCGATCACCGCGGCGAGCAGCAACGGCGACGCGGCGAGCAGGGCCGAGCCGGCGACGACGACGTCGAAGACCCGGCGCCCCATCAGCGCGTGCCCTCGGGCGGGGCCACCCCGCCGGCGTCCCGTGGCGCAGGTAGTCCCACAACCCGGCCGCCACCGAGGCCGTCGTGAGCACGTAATAGCGCGCGACCAGCAGCCCCCGCACAGGGACCGGGCCCGCGACGAGCGCCGCGGCCAGCACTGCGACCTGGATGACGAAGGTGGCGACGTAGACCCAGCCCTGGCCGAGCAGCGCCGCGTTGGCCACCAGCGCCACCACGTGCAGGAAGGGCGTCGCGTAGCGCAGCAGCCGGTGCGAGGCGACCATGAGGGCGTAGAGCGGCGGATACCCGCGCGGCGACAGCAGCCCGCCGCGCAGGACGATCGGCCAGGCATGGCTCATCATGCGCCGCTTGCGGGCGAACTCGCCCTCCACGGTGGGGACCATCTTCTCGACGGCCCGTGCCGCGGGTGCGTAGACCGCGCGCCACCCGCGCTTGACGACGTTGAAGGGCAGCGACAGGTCGTGGCCCATGATCGGGTCGACGTGCACGTACGCCTCGGGGCGCACGGCGTAGATGGCGCCGTTGCCCGCGGTGACCGACTGCAGCTGGGACTCGCGCGCCCGGATGGCCATCTCGTAACGCCAGTACAGGCCCTCCTGGTTCGTCCCGCCGTCGCCGAGGAAACGGACCTGACCACAGGCGTAGCCGACGCGGGCATCGGCGAAGGCCGCCACCAGCGCGCGCAGTGCCCCGGTCTCCCAGAGCGCGTTGGCGTCGGAAAAGGCCAGCAGCTCGCCGCCGGCGCGCTCGACCGCGGCGTCCTGCGCGCGCACCTTGCCGCCCCACGGCAGCTCGAGCACGACGTCGGCCCCGGCCGCCCGGGCGCGAGCGGGCGTCTCGTCGGGCGAGCCGTCGCACGCGACGATGACCTCCAGGCGGTCGGCCGGCCAGTCCAGCTCGCGCGCGTTGGCCACCTTGGCGGCGATGATCGGCGCCTCGCGGTGCGCGGCGATGACGAGCGACACCGACGGCTCGGCGCCGTCGGGCACGGCGGCCCCGGCCCCGACCCCGCGCCCGCGCCCGACGCGGCCGAGCACCTCGAGCAGCAGCGGATAGCCGGCCTGCGCGTACACGAGCAGGCCGACGGCCACCCAGAAGACGACGGCGACGGCGGTCACCGCAGCAGCGAGTCGTAGAGCTCGAGGTGCGCGCGCGCGATCGCGTCCCAGCCGTGGGCCTCGTCGGCCAGGCGCAGGGTGGCCATCGCCAGCGAGGCGCGGCGGGCGGGGTCGCCGAGCAGGTCCGCCAGCGCGTCGTGCAGCGCAGCCGCGTTGCCCGGCGGCACGAGCTCGGCCGCGCCGGCCGCGGCGAAGTCGGGGAAGCCGCCGACGTCGGTGAGCACGAGCGGCACGCCGAACCCCAGCGCGGTGAAGAGCACGCCGGACTGCTCGATCTCGCGGTAGGGCAGCACGGCGAGGTCGGCGCGGCGGAAGAGCGCCGCCGCCTCGCCCTCGCTGACGAAGCGCTCGACGAAGCGCACGCCCGGCGGGGCGGCCGCGCGCAGCGGCGCGGTGTCCATCCGCGGCGCGCCGACGATCCACAGCTCCGCGTCCTCGATCCCCTGCCACGCTTCGACGAGCACGTCGATCCCCTTGTACGGGCGCAGGAGGCCGAAGCAGAGCACCACCGCGCCGTCGTAGTCGGGGAGCTCGGGCGGCAGCGGCGCGTCGCCGGCGGGGCGCAGGATGCCGTGGGGGATCACGTGCACGCGCTTGGCCGGCACGCCGAGCTCCTCCACCAGCCGCGCGCGCCCGTGCTCGGTGTGCACGACGATCGCGTCCATGCGCTCGTAGAGCTGACGCTGGGCGTCGCGCTGGCCCGGCACGGGCTCGCGCGGGAGCACGTCGTGCGCGGTGATGACGCGCGGGTGGCTGTAGGCGCGCAGCAGGTGCTGGTCGAGCGGCTGCACCGCCAGCCACTGGAAGTGCACGATGTCGGCCTGGCGGCGCGAGGCGCGCAGCATGTCGGGGATGTGCTGGGCCAGCCGCGCCCAGCGCCGTCCGCGGCCCTTGGGCGCGAAGCGATAGAAGTCCTCGCGGACCGTGTAGCCCCGCGCGGGCGGCACCTCGCCGTGCGGGAAGGGCGCCGTGACGAGCTCGACCTCGGCCCCCGCCTTGGCCAGGGCGGCGCATAGCGCCCGGTCGTACGGAGGGGTGTAGGCAGCGGGATCGACGACGCTGACGCGCATCTGAAATCGATTCTCGACCGACCGGAGGTCGGACGGCGTGGTCAGGGTGCCGGCCGGATGCCGGCACGGGCAAGATATTCGCAGCGGTGGCTGTCGAGCTCTCCTTCTGCGTCGTCAACACCGAGCAGCGCGAGCTGCTCGTGCGCTGCCTGGACGCCGTCGCGGCCGAGCGCGAGGGCCTGCCCTTCGAGACCGAGGTCCTGGTCCTCGACAACGCCTCGCACGACGGGTCGCCGGCGGCCGCCCGCAATCACGCGCTGGCGCCGGAGGTCATCGCCCTCGAGCGCCGGACCGGCAAGGGCGAGAACGACACCGCGCTGCTCAAGCGCGCCCGCGGGCGCTACGCGCTGCTGCTCAACGAGGACTCCGAGCTGCGACCGGGCGCCGTGACCGCCCTGCGCGACGCCTTGGAGGAGCGCGACGACGCCGCGGCCGCCGGCGCGCGCCTGCTGCGGCCCGACGGCACCGAGCAGGCCAGCGCGTGGCGCTTTCCGACGCCGGCCACCGCCCTCGTCGGCGCGCTGTTCCTGCACAAGCGCTTCACCGTCCAGAGCCGCGGCCAGCGCACGCGCAAGGTCGACTGGGCGCAGTCCGCCTGCCTGCTCGTGCGTACCGACGCAGCGCGCGAGATCGAGTGGTTCGATCCGGCCTTCTTCGTCTACTCCGACGAGGTCGACTTCTGCCGGCGCCTGCGCGACGCGGGCTGGCGCACGCTCTACGTGCCGGCCGCGGTCGCCGTGCACCACGAGCAGCTCTCGACCGGCAAGGTCCCCGAGCGGCGGATCGTCGAGCTCTCGCGCAACCGCGACCGCTACATGCGCAAGCACCACTCCGCGGGGGCCGCCGCGGCGGTGCGGGTCCTCACGGCGTGGGCCTACGCGGTGCGCTCGCTCGCGGCGCTGGTGCTGCCCGGCCATGACCCGCGGCGCTACTGGCGGCACGTCACCGCGACGCTGCGCCCGGACCGCGGCGAGGGGCTGCGCGAGGCCGCGGTCGAGCACAACCGCGGCCCGCGCCTGTAGGAGCACGGTCAGGGCGAGCTCGAGACGAGCTCGCGGCGCAGGCGCAGCAGCTCGGGCGCGAGCGCGACGGGGACGGCCGCGAGAGCGAGCACGCGCAGCGCGAAGCCCTCGACGCCGCTGGTCGGCAGCAGCAGCTCGCCCGCCACCGAGATCCCGCCCACGATCGCGACGACGCGAGCCAGGCGCGGCCAGTCGAACGGCACCGCGAACAGCCGCCGGGTGAGCACGTGGACGACGACGAGCATCGCCAGGTAGGCCGCGCACAGCGATATGCCCGCGCCCGAGGGGCCGAGCGGCCCGACCAGCAGCGCCAGGCCGGCGACGTTGACCACCAGCCCGACGACCGCTGCGGGGAAGGTCCGGGTGGTCACCTTCGCGCGGCCCGCGATGGTGACGAAGACGAGGAAGAGCCCGTACAGCGCCCAGCCCAGCGCCACCCACGGCAGCGCCTCGTGCGCGGCGTAGAACGGGTCGGCGGTCAGCAGGCGCACGACCCAGCGCCCCAGCAGCGTCAGCCCCGCGACCACGAGCCCGGTGACGATCACGTACGCGGTGGTCACCAGCGCGTACAGATGACGCGCCTCGTCCTCGTCGGAGATCGAGTAGGCCAGCGGCGGCCACGCGTACTGAAAGCCGCGCACGGCCACGATGACGAGGGTCGCGAGCTTCACGGACACCGCGTAGACGCCCGCGGCTGCCGGCGAGTCGGCCCGCAGCAGCCACGCGCGGTCGACCACGTTGAGCGCAAACACCGCCGCGTCGGCGGGGACGGTCGGCGCCCCGAAGCGCAGCAGCGGGCCCAGCGTGCGCGGCGCGCGCAGGTCGAGGCCGATGCGCTGGCGCAGCGCGAAGGCCCACAGCCCGAAGAGCACGATGGTCGAGGCCGCATAGTTGCCCAGGACGTAGCCGCGCGCGCCGCCGTCGAAGCCGACCACGAGCGTCACGGTGAGCGCCACGGTGAGCACGACGTTGCTGACGCTCGCGATCAGGTAGGTGCGCCGGCGCTCGTCGACGCGCAGCAGCGCGTAGGCGATCTCGAGGTTGGTGAAGGCCCACAGCCCGAGCACGCCGTAGGCCATGAGCGTCGCGTCGCGTGTGCCCAGCAGCGCCCGCGAGAGCGCGCCCGCGAAGACGACCGCCACGAGCGCGGCGACGGTGCTGGTGACGAGCACGAAGGACGTCGTGCGGCGGGCCAGCCGATCGCGCTCCGCGACGTCGTCGTCGTCGAAGTAGAAGCGCACGAAGGCCTCGCCCACGCCGAAGCGCAGGACGATGCTGGCCAGGATGATCGCGGTGAGCAGGGTCTCGGCGTAGCCGAGCTCGGCCTTGGTCAGGTGGTGGGTGTAGAGCGGGAGGGTGAAGAGGGCGAGGAACCCCGCGACCAGGCTCGACGCCTGATAGGCGAGCCCCGACGTCGCGAGGCGCTTGAGGTAGCCCTGCACCGGCCGGGACGGTATCCGGTGCGCCGGTGCTCGCCGGGTGGTGCCGGGTGCTCCACTAGCCTGCCGCCGGTGGAGCGCCAGCCGATCTGCGTCCTGCTGCTCCCCGCGCCGCTGGAGCACTTCATCCTGCGCGACCAGGCCGAGGACCTGCTGCGCGCCGATGGCGTGATCGCCGTCGACCCGCCGCGGATGCCCTACGGCGCCTTCGCGCGCATGCCGCTCGGCATCGGCGACGCCGTGGCCGCCCGCCAGGCCCGGCGCCTGGTGCGCACGCTGCGCCGCCGGGCCGGCGAGCCGCGCGTCGTCGTCATCTTCCACACGCTCCAGTACCAGCTCGGGCGCGCCGTCATGGGCCTGTGCCCCGGCTGCGAGCTGTGGTACTGGCGCTGGGATCGTTACGAGCGCGCCTACGACGCCAGCGAGAAGCAGCGCGAGCGCCTGGACATCCTGCACGAGCAGGCGGCCGAGCGCTCCTCGACGATCATCACCGCCTCCGAGGAGCTGGCGCGCCTCGAGGGCGTCGCCGGGCGCCGCGCGATCACGGTACCGCTGGCCGCCGACTCCTTCCCGGCGCCCCAGGGCGGGGAGGTCATCGCCATCTCGATCGGCCACCTCGGCTGGCGCACCGACTGGGCGCTGCTGCGCGCGGTCAGCGAGCGCCTCGGCGATCGGCTCGTGCTGCTCCTCGTCGGCGAGTGGCACGAGGCGGAGTGCCGCGACGACCCGGACTTCGCCTTCTGCCGCGCGGCCGCGAACCTCGTGTGGCTCGGCCGCGTGGAGGACGAGGCGGCCGCGCGCCTGGTCCTGTCGGCCGACGTCGGCATCGTCCCCTTCAAGCTCGAGCCGTTCAACGACGCCGCCCTGCCCTATCGCATCCTCAAGTACGCCCGCCTGGGCCGGCGCACGGTCGCGCCCGATCTGGCGGGACTGCGCACGTGGTCGCAGGCCGTGACCGTGGCCACCGACGCGGAGGCCTTCGCCCAGGCGCTGCTGGACTGCGCCGGCGCGCGGGCGCGACCCGACGAGGCGCTGCGCGAGTGGGCCCTGGCGCAGACCGCGCGGGCCCAGGACGAGCCGCTGTGGCAGCGCCTGGCGCAGATCGGCATCGATACCCGTGTCTCGCGATAGCGGGGCGCGTATGGTGCGCTCCATGGGTGGAGCGCGGACACGCCAAGAGCGGCTCGGCGCAGCGATCTTCGGCCTGCTCATCGGCATCTTCGTCCTGCGCGCGTTCGTCGACACGCCGGGGCTCAGCCTGGTCTTCCTCGCCGTCTTCCCGATCGTCATGGCCGCCTTCGTGCTCGGCCGTACGGCAGCGGTCATCGCCGCCGCCATCGCCACCGTCCTCTCCGTCGTCGTCCCGATCGTCAACCCGGCGACGCACGTCAGCACCGCCGCGCAGATCGTGGGCGCAGTCGGGCGTGCGGCGGTCTACGTCGGGCTCGCGCTGCTCGTCTCCGCGCTGCTCGAGCGCGAGACGAGGCTGCGCGTCTCCCTGGCCGAGTCCGAGCGCGAGCGCACGGAGCTCGAGAGCCTGCGCGCAGCGCTGACCGCGCCCGACCTGCCCGCGGTCGACGGCATCCAGATCGCGACCTCCTACACCCCGGCCGACGGGCTCGTGGCGGGCGACTTCTTCCTCGTCACCCGCGGCGCGGAGGACAGCACCCTCGTGGTGGTCGGCGATGTCGTCGGTCACGGCCTGACCGCCGCGCGCCGCGCCTCCTACGTGCGCGCCACCATCGCGCTCTTCGCCGAGTACGCGGACGACCCGATGACGATCCTGCGCCTGGCCAACACCGCGCTGGCCGAGCGCGACCCGGGCACCGAGTTCGTCACCGCCCTGTGCGCGAGCATCGCCCCGCAGCGCGGCACGGTCAGGTGGGCCAGCGCCGGCCACCCGCCGCCGTGGGACCTCGATCGCGGCGTGCCGCTGGCCCACGTGCGCCACTGCCCGCCGCTGGGGATCGAGCCGACGCTCGAGGGGACCTCCGTCACGACCGAGCTCGTCCGTGGCGGGGGCATCCTGCTCTACACCGACGGCCTACCCGAGGCCCGCACGGCGCGCGAGGTCGATCGCCACGAGCTCTTCGGCGAGGACGCCGCCCGCGAGGCGCTCGTCGCCCTGCAGGGCGCGCCGCCGGCCGACATCGTCGCGGCCCTGCGCGCGGCCGCGGTATCCCACGCCGAGGGCCGGCCCGCCGACGACCTGTGCATGGTCGCGATTCGCCTCGGCGCCGGCCAGGCGGCTCAGCCGCAGGCCGCGTAGGCGCTGAAGCGCCGGTTGCGCGCGATCGGGGCGAAGCCCGGGTCGGGCACGTTGGTCGACGGGCTCGCGCCGGCGGCGAAGCCGTAGCGCTTGAGCTCCTTGGTGCCCAGGACGAACATCGCCACGCCGCGCGTGCGCCGGCGCGCGCTGCGCGCGCCCACTCGGCGCGCCGGCAGGTCCAGCAGCCAGCGCGAGTCGGGCACGAGCCGGTAGTTGGGGTAGGTCAGCGGGCCGCAGCGCAGGTCGCGCTGGACCGCCGGCGCGTGGAGGATGGCCACGAGGTCGTCGTGCGAGCCCCTGATGAAGCGCAGCTCGCCTCGCAGCGTGCCGACGACGGGCGCCTTGACCGCCACGAAGACCAGCCCGAGCACGGCGGCGGCGATCGCCGCGCGCGACCACAGGTGGCGCACGCGGCCCGGGGGCAGGGTCGTGAAGCCGAGCACGCCGTAGCCGGCGACCAGGCAGACGGCCACCACTGGAATCGTCAGGTAGCGCGGCAGGACCGAGAGCCCCGCCAGGCCCGTGGCCAGGAAGGTCACAACGCCGGCGCCGAAGAGCGCGATCGGCACGTGCAGGGCGCGGCCGGTGCGCAGCCGCCACAGCAGCAGCGCCCCGGCCACTGCGGCGAGCGCGACCGGCGCGCGGGCGGTGTCGGTCACGAACGACGCGAACGAGCCCGGGACCGAGGAGAGCCCGCGGTTGCGGTTGAGCTCGTCGGCGAGGTCGTTGGTCGCGTGGAGCGAGAAGAGTGGATCGCCCGTGACCCACAGGTCGACCAGGCACCATGCCAGCGGCGCGGCGACGGCCAGCGCGAGCAGGTCCACGCGCCGCCAGCCGCACCACAGCCAGTAGGCTCCGGCCAGCACCCAGGCCTCGGGGCGCAGCAACCCGGCCACGGCCAGCGTCGTCATGACCGGCAGGCCGCGGCGCGGCGCGCGCGCCTCGAGCGCGCCGGCCCACAGCACGAGGGCCAGGAAGGGCACGTCGACGTAGGCCCGCGCGGCGTAGAGCAGGAAGGCGAAGCTCGAGCCCACGAAGACGGCGCCGGCCAGGGCGGGCCACGGGCCGAAGCACGCGTCGCCGACGCGGAAGGTGGCCCAGACGAGCGCCACGAGGGACAGCACGCAGACGAGGACGATGAGGCGCTCGCCGTCGGTGCCCACGAGCCCGACGAGCGCGCACAGGGCGAGGAAGAGCGGGTGCTCGGTCGGCGCGGCGTAGGCCTCGAAGTCGGGCTTCATGCCGTGCACCAGCTCGCGCCCCCACACCAGGTGGAAGTACGTGTCGTAGTTCGGGTAGGTCGGCACGAGCAGCGCGACGACGAGCGCCAGCACCGCCAGCGCGGCGACGACTCCGAGCTCTGCGCGCCTCATGCCGGGGCCGGCTCGCGCACGGCGGCCCACAGCGCCATCGCCGTGCCCGCCCCCAGCAGCGTCCACGCCAGCGGGTCCTCGAGGAAGGCGGCGTACATCATCGAGTGGGCCAGCAGGGCCACGAAGGCCGCCGCCACCGCGGCGCGCTCCGGCACCGGCCGCGCTCCGCGGAACAGGCGCGCCAGCGCCGCCGCGAGCAGCGCCAGGTAGGCGACGAGCCCGATCAGGCCCTGCTCGGCGGCCACGGTGACCGGGATCGTGTGCGAGGCCGACGCCGCCCGCTCGGGCGAGACGTGCTCGGCGCGGCGGTACTCGCGCGCGAACGAGCCCGAGCCCTGGCCGACCAGCGGCGCCCGCTTGAACAGCTTCAGGCCGCCCTTGATGAGGTCATAGCGCCCGCTGGTCGCCTTGTCGGCCGACTTCGAGTTGCCCAGCTCGAGATGCACGGCCCCGGGCGCGAGGGCGACGAAGACGACGGCGACGACCAGGGCGCCGCCGGACAGGATCAGCGCCCAGCGCACGCTCCAGCGCATCGCCCCGAGGATGGCCAGGCCGACGAGCAGGGCGGTGAAGCTCGACTGCGAGAAGGTCAGCACCAGCCCGCCCCACAGCACGGCGAGCAGCAGCGCGCCGGCCACCACCTCGCGCTGGCGGCGCGCCCACAGCAGCCACGCGGCCAGCAGGAGCATCACGATGGCGAGGAAGCGCCCGTAGATGTTGGGGTCGAAGAAGAGCGAGTTGACCCGGAAGTAGTCCTCGAGCTGGTTGGAGGCGATGACCTTCGGGTTGAGGAACAGGTGGCGAGTGGCGTACTCGACGAACCCGATCCCGACGAGGGCCAGGGCGAGGACGACGAGCACCCCGAGGCACACGCGCGCCAGCCGCGGCGTCCAGGCCACGCGGGCCACGAGCGCGAAGAGCAGCGCGAAGGGCACGTAGAAGAAGACGACGTTCTCGAGCGCATGCCCGAAGTCGGCGGAGTAGCTGGACTGGATGCCGTAGAGGGCCACGGTGGCGGCCAGCGCCCACTCGAGCGCCCCCGGCGCCCGCCCGGCCTCGGGGCGCTCGCGCCCGGCCAGCCGCGGGATCGCGTAGGCCGCGGCGCCGGCGGCGACGACGAGGTAGAGCGGGACGAGCAGGTTCGCCGTCGAGCCGCCCGAGGCGATCGGCACGCGGAAGGGGAGCGTCGCCGCGGCGGCCACGGGCAGCCAGGACGGGCGGCGATCGAAGAGCAGCGCCAGCACGGCCAGCGCCACCACCGCGCCGACCGCGCCCGCCACGGCCAGCGAGGGGTGGTCGCGCAGCGGCTTGACCTGATCGGAGTCGGCGATGTGGAAGCCGAGGATGACCGGCGCGAGGACGAGCGCGCCCAGCATGGCGGCGGCGCGCGCACGCGGGCCGGGCGCGACGAGGGCGCCAGCGGCGAGCAGCGCCGCGAGGATCAGCGGGACAGGAGCGTCCATGTCCGATCCAGGAGGGCGACGGTGTTCGGGTCGTTGGCGCGCGCGCCGAGGTGCGAGGGCAGCTCGGGGGCTCCGAAGCGCAGCACGAGCCCCTTGCCCTCGCGCTGGGCGGCGATCACCGGGCGCCCGGTCTGCGGGTCTTCGGTGACCGCGCTGGCCTCGGACTCGGCCTCGGTGAGCTCGGTCTCCTGCACGAGCGAGAAGGGGCCGAAGGCGCCCGGCGTGCCGAGGAAGAAGTCGATGTCGTCGTTGGCCGTCACCAGATTGGTGGGCTTGGGCAGCCGCTGCAGCGGACGCAGGCGCACGCCGAAGACGTCCGTCGTGGCGGGCGGCGTGGGATCCACCATCCGCCCGCGGCCGGTGAGCGAGACCTGGCGGCGCAGCGAGTCGATGCCGAACGACGCGACCTTGCCGCCCCCGCGCACGTAGCGGCGCAGGCGCTGCTGCAGGGCCCGAGGCAGCCAGCGCGCGTCGGAGGTGAGGATGACGCCGCGGTGGTCCTCCAGCCGCGGGCCGCGGTTGGCGGCGAGGGCCACGTCGGTGGTGATGTCGTAGCGGTGGCCCCGGCGGTCCAGCCACGCCAGCAGGGGCGCGTCACGGGTGGCGAAGTCGGCGGGCAGCCCGTCGCCGGCGTAGACGCGGAACAGCTTGGCTCCGACGCCGTCGTCGAGCAGGTTCGGCAGGCCGTCGCCGTCGTCGTCGAGTGAGTTGCGCCCCTGCCACGTCATGACCGGCAGGACGACGAGGACGCGGTGGCGCTTGGCGCTCTGGACCGCGAAGGGCACCGAGGCGGCGTGCGTGGCCGTGCGCACCTGCATGAGGTAGACGCCCGACTCGCGCCCCGGTGCGTGCAGGCGCACGCGCGCCGAGGTCTTGCGGCGGCTCGGAGTCGCTACCCCCGACCCCACGCGGCGCACCGACCACGTCCACGGCCTGCGCCGCGCGTCGACGAAGAACTCGACCGGGTCGCCGGCCCGCGTGGCCACGTTGGGCGGCCGCACGCCGAGGTAGCGGACGGTGATGCCGCCGTGCCCGGGCAGCTTGGCGCCGTAGCTCGTCGCGGGCAGGCCGCGGCGATTCAGCGGCGGCGACAGGCCGCGGTTGCCGGCCACGTCGCGGGTCTCGATCGCGACGAGGTAGGTCCCCGGGGAGACAGGGCGCCCGCTCGCCGTCTTGCCGTCCCACGGCCACGCCTTCGCGCCGTCGGTGAGCTTCTGCTGGCGGACGAGGCGCGTCGGCCCCGGCGCCGTCTTGAACACGCGCACGACGGGGCTGTGGCCCGGCGTGTCGAGGTGCACGACGGCGTCGGCGCCGTTGGGCATGAGCTCGGGGCCGAACTCGTGGCGCGGGCCGATCGAGGTGACCCGCGGCCGCGGCGGCGTGGTGTCGACCCGCACCGAGCTCGCGAGCAGGACGCTGCGCCCCTCGTGCTGGAGCGTGATGCGATAGCGGTAGCGCCCGTCGGGGGCCTCGTCCCGTCGTCGGTGCGTCCGTCCCACTTCAGGCGCACGAGCATCCCCTTGGTCACGTGGCGCCCGCCGAGCAACTCGCGCACCTCATCGCCGTCGGCGTTGAGGACGGAGACCGAGACGTCGTCGGTCTCCTTGACGCGGAAGGTCAGGCGGGTGACGTCGAAGCGCCCGTCGCCGTTGGGCGAGAAGACCCCGCGCACGCCGATCTGGCCCAGCACGGGCGGGGCGTTCTTCAGCCGCTGCGCGACGAAGAAGGCGCCGAAGGTGGCGATCACGAGCACGGCGAAGACGCCCGCCGTGAGGCGACTCATCGCGAGGACCCGCGTTCGGGGTTGCCCCATGCGACGGGCGAGCAATGGCGCGCTGTCAAAGCGTCACCAGCGATGCGTTGGCGATCTCGCGCCCGCCCGCCGTCTCGTCGCCGAGCGCGACGGCGAGGGCGAGGCGGATGACGCCGCGATGGCAGACGACCAGCGCGGGCAGCGCGGCGGGCTGAGCGCGCAGGTCGGCCAGCCCGGCCTGGACGCGGTCGGACTGCTCGGCGAACGACTCGCCGCCCGGATAGCGGAAGGTCGGGTCCGAGCGCTCGAAGCGCGCGAAGCCCTCGGGGTCCTCGGCGCGGATCTCGGCGAACGAGCGGCCCGTCCAGGCGCCGGTGTCGGTCTCGGCGAAGCGCGCGTCCTCGGTCGGCTCGAGGCCGATGCGCGCGGCCACGATGTCGGCCGTCTCGCGCGCCCGGCGCAGCGGGCTGCACACCATCGTGACGATCTCGACCCCCGCGGCGACCTCGGCCAGCGCGGCGGCCTGCTCGCGGCCCGTCGCGTCGAGCGGCACGGGCAGGTGGCCCTGGAAGCGGCCCTCGTGGTTGTAGGCCGTCTGCCCGTGGCGGGCCAGGTGGATGGTCATGTGCGAGCGGTGCGGCTACTGCGCCTTGTCGCCCCCGACGAAGACCGCGACCTGGGCGCGGTCCGCGAGCGCCCGCGCGTTCGCGTCCATCGGCTTGACCTGGGAGGTGGGCACGCCGAGGATCTTCGCGACGTCGAGCGCGGCCGCGTGGGCCTTGGCCTCGTAGTAGACCAGCGTGGTCGGGCGCTGCTGGTTGGTGGTGTCGTTGGTCACCACGTTGGGCTCGTTGTAGCCCTTGGCCGTGAGCTTGTCCGCGGCGCCGCGCGCGAGCCCGGTCACCGTGGTGCCGTTGAGGACGGCCAGCGGCACGGACTTGCGGTCGAGCTTGGCCGGCGCCCGGCTGGGCGTCGACGAGCCGTTGGCCGCGGTGTCAGTCGCCGGCTGAGCGACGGTGTTGGGCTTGGGCGCGGGCTTGTCGCCCCCGCCGCCGAAGATGAGGATGCCGGCGACGGCGAGCACGGCGATGACGCCGACCGCGGCGCCGACGATGGCGGCGAGGCGCCCGCGCGAGCGACCGTCGCCCGCGTCGGTCCGCGGCCGGGCGCCCGCGGGGGTGCGCGGCGGCAGCGAGGCCGACGGGACCGGAGCGCGCAGCGGGGCCGGGCGCGCGGCGGGCGGCGGCGTGGTGGCGGGCACGGTGCCCGCCGTCTCCGGGGCGGGGCGCGGGGGCGCGGGGGCGGCGCTGCCCGCGGCGCCAGCGGCTGCCGCGGCACCCGCCGCGGCCGTCGCGGCCGGCACCGGTGGCTTGTCCGCGGTCTCGGCGGGCTTGGGCTGAGGGCCGAAGGGCTTGGGCTCGCCGGCGGCCTCCTCGGGCTTCTTGGCCTCGTCGCCGTCCTTGGCCTCGCCGTCCTTGGCCTCGCCGTCCTTGGCCTCGCCGTCCTTCGCATCGTCCGGCTTGACCGCGGTCCCGGGCGCCGGGACCGCCGCGTTGCTGCCGGTGCCGTTCTGAGGCGCGGGCGTGCCGGGCTTGGCCACGGTCGTGGCGGTCGCCGCCGCGGCGACGGTGGCCGGGGCAGCGACGCCCGGCGTGGGCGGCGGCCCGGCCTGCTGGGCGGCGGGCGTCGCCGGCGCGGCGGGGCGCGGGGCCACTGCCGGGGCCGGCGCCACGCGGCGCTGGGCGTCGGCCGTGACGCGTGCCTCGAGCTCGGCGGCGCGCTCGGGCGCGCGGCCCGCCCACTCGCGCAGGCGCTTGACCTCGCGCGCCTGGGCGAAGTAGAGCAGCGACAGGATGCCGAGGCCGAAGACCGCCGCGATGCCCGCGTAGGCCCCGTAGTGCTCGATCTCATTCTGCAGGGAGAAGGCGGCGAGAGCTGCCGTCATGCACGGGTGATGCTAGGGGACGATCCGTACGGCTGGTGCCTCACCCGTCTCCTGGGCCGCCGGGCGGGCGGCCGAGAGCTCGCCGACCTTGGCCGCCAGGCCGGCCGCGTCGCCCTCGAGGACGAGCAGCGCGATCTCGTCGAACATCGACTCCACGACGCCCGGATCGAGCGGATCGCGGCGCGCGAGCGTGATCTTGTCGGCCGGGGTGGGCTTGGGGCGCTCGTAGGGGTTGAACAGGGCCTCATGCAGCTTCTCGCCCGGCCGGCGGCCGACCACCTCGATGGCGATGTCGCGCCCCGACGCGAGCCCCGAGAGCTCGATCATGTCGCGGGCGAGCTGCATGATCGACACGGGATCGCCCATCTGCAGGACGAAGAGCTCGCCGCCCTCGCCCAGCGAGCCGGCGCGGATGACGAGCTGCACGGCCTCCGGGATGGTCATGAAGTAGCGCGTCATGCGCTCGTCGGTGACCGTGACCGGGCCGCCCAGCGCGATCTGGCGGCGGAAGATCGGCACCACCGAGCCCGAGGAGCCCAGCACGTTGCCGAAGCGGACGGTGGCGAACTTCGTCTCCGGCCAGCGCTGCTGGGCGGCCTCGACGGCGAACTCGGCCAGCGCCTTGGACGCCCCCATCACCGTCGCCGGCTGCACGGCCTTGTCGGTGGAGACGAGCACGAAGCGCTTGGCGCCCGCCTCGCCCGCGACGCGCGCCACGAGTCGCGTGGCCAGGGCGTTGTTGCGCACGGCCTCGACCGGATTGCGCTCCATGAGCCCGACGTGCTTGTAGGCGGCGGCGTGGAAGACGACCCCTGGGCGGTGCTCGGCGAAGACCTCGCGCATGCGCTCGCCCTCCTTGCAGTCGGCGAGCACGGGCGAGAGCGTCGAGGGATGGACGTGGCGGTCGTCCTCGAGCTCGCGCTGGATGCGGAAGAGGTTCTCCTCGGCGTGGTCGACGAGCACGAGCCGCCGCGGCGCCACGCGGGCGATCTGGCGGCACAGCTCGGCGCCGATCGAGCCGCCGGCGCCGGTGATCATGACCACCTCGCCGCCGAGGTAGCCGCCCACGCGGTCGAGCTCCATGCGCACCGGCTCGCGACCCAGGATGTCCTCGACCTGGACCTCGCGGACCTGGCGCACGACCTGGCCCGAGCCGGCCTGCAGCAGCTCGAACACGGTCGGCAGCGTGCGCACCGGGATCCCCCGCTGGCGCGCGGCGCGCACCACGCGCGCGCGCAGCGTGCCCGGCGCCGACGGGATGGCGATGGTGATCTCGTCGGGCTCGGCCTCGTCGAGGATGCGCCCGAGCTGGTCGGTGGGCCCGAGCACCTTGACGCCGTCGACCCGGATGCCGCGCTTGAGCGGGTCGTCGTCGACGAAGCCGACCGGGTCCAGGCCGAGCTGCGGGTTGCGCAGCACCTCGCGCAGGACGAGGCGGCCGCCCTCGCCGGCGCCGACGATGAGCACGCGGCGGGCGTCGGCGCGCGCGCGGAAGCCGCGCACCGGGCCCTCGTAGACGATGCGCGCGACGAAGCGCGCGCCGCCCACCAGCACCAGCGTGAGCAGGAAGAACAGCGCGATGACGCCGGTGGGCGCCGAGATCGTGATCTCCCCCGCGCCCGAGCGGACGGTCACCGGGTGCGTGACGGCGATGAAGCCCGCGAGCACGAGCGTGTTGACGAGGACCGCTTGGAAGATCCCCAGGTAGTCGCGCGAGCTCGTGTAGCGCCACTGCTTGAGCTCCAGGCGGAAGAGCGTGAAGACGATCAGCGCCGAGACCACGACGAAGACGATCGTCGAGTCGAACAGCTCCTCGTAGCGCTTCGGCGTCCCGGTGTCGAACCGCAGGCGGTAGCTCAGGTAGTAGGCGGCGGCGACGAGCGCACCGTCGATCGCCAGCTGCGGGATGGAGTGGCGGTGCAGGGGGAACGCCGCCGAACGCAGGCGTCGACGCACGGCGGTGATGATAGGGCCGCGGGCCACGGATCGGGCCTAGGATCTGCGCGATGCCGACCGAGGGACCCGAAGTCTCGATTGTCATGGTCGTCCGCGATGCCGCGGCGTGCCATGCTGCGCTGTCTGACCGCGCTGGCTCGCTTGCCGGCAACGATCGCCTTCGAGGTCGTGCTCGTGGACGACGGCTCAACCGACGGCACCGCGCACGTACTTCAGGGCATCGAGGGCGACATCGTCGCCCTGCACAACAAGGAGCCCGCTGGGTTCGGACCGGCCTGCGACCAGGCCGTCGCCGCCGCCAGCGGCCCCCTGCTGATCATCATCGGCCACGAGGTCGTGCCGGTCGACGGCTGGCTGCAGACGCTGATCGCGGCAGTGGATGGCGACCTCTCGATCGGCGCCGCGCGCCCGCGCGCCATCGAGCTGGACGGGCGAGTCGCCGCGGGGCCGCTGTGGCCCTGCCTGGCGGTCCGGCGTCGGGCCTATGAACGCAGCGGTGGTTTCGCGGCCGCCTCGCGCCCCGGGGTGGCGGACAAGATCGCGCTGGTCGCGAGCCTGGAACGCGACGGCTGGGCCGTCGTCGACGAGCCCGACTCGCTGGTGCTCGTCGTCCCGTGAGCCCCGTTAGGGGCGCCGCCGCGCGACAAGGTGGTGGAAGTGCGTGTCGGCGTGCGGGCTCAGCGCAGCCGGGTACGGGTCGCGCACCTCGACGTCGAAACGCTCGCTCAGTAGCGCCACCTCGTCCGCGAGGTACGGATAGATGCCCCGGTAGCGTGCCCCCAGTGCCTCGGAGTCGGTGTCGACAACCACCTCGCGCTCGACGCCGAACTGCGCCTTGATGAGCAACGGCGCCCCGTCTGATGCGAGCATCTGCGCGCAGCGCTGGTAGAGGTCGGCCCGGTCGGCGGCCGACTCGACGTAGGTGATCACGCCGAGCAGCAGGACGAGGTCGAAGCGCTCGTCAGAGCGGTACGTGCGCACGTCGCCGACCTCGGTTGTGACCCGGGGTTCGGCGTGGCGCAGGAAGTCGGGCATGAAGTCCACGGCGTGAATGGACCAGCCGAGCAGATCGGCGAGCGCGTTGGACACGCTGCACGTCCCACAGCCAAGGTCGAGCACGCGGGCGTCGGCGCCGGCCAGCGCCGCGATCGCGGGAAGGTCGTACGCGTCGTGCTCGCCATGAAAGCGCGATGCAACATGGCCGTCGATCGCGGTGCGCCCGACCCAGAACTCACGGATGACGTCGGTGGTGGCGCTCATGACCAATGGTGGGCGATCGGCGCGAGCCACTCCAGCGCGCGGTCATAGTCGGCCGGTGTGTCGATCTCCCGTGCGCGCACGTGCAGCGCCTGCATCGGCAGGTGCGGAGCGAGCATCTCGAAGACATGACCGCGCGTGGCGTGACCAGCCTCGGCCTCTTCGATCAGGGCGCCGGGGACGCGCAGCAGACCGGTCCACTCGAGGCCGTCGCCGACCTCGTTGAAGCCGACCACCGCCGTGCTCCCGTTCTCGCCGACGACGCGCGCGTGAACGGCGTGCGTGGTGGTCGCCGGAGCGACGCCGAGGCACGGACGTGGTGCGCGCAGAAAGTCCTCGAAGTCCTCCGGGTGGACGAGGAGGTCGCCATCGAGTGAGATGACGTCGCCGATCGCGCCGCGGCAGCCCTTGGCCAGGCTGGCTGCCGTCCCCGTGGTGGCGTAGTCGTGGTTGAAGGCGAAGATCGCGTCGGGGCGCAGCGGGCGCACTGCCCCTATGACCTGCTCCGCTTGGTAGCCGACGACCACGACGACGTCGTCGACGTGGCGCAGCATACGCAGGTGCCATGCGATCAGCGGCTCGCCCATGACCGACACGAGCGCCTTGGTCGACCCGAGGCCCAGGCGCCGGCCCTCGCCGGCGCAGTTGATCACAACGCGGACAGAAGCTCGCATAGCCGTTCAGGGTCGAAGATGGCGTGGCTGGCGACGTCGTAGAGGCCGGGCGCCGGTGCGTGTACGCCGCCGTACGCCACGCCGTAGTCGGCTGCCGCCATGAGGCCGAGGTCGTTGTAGCCGTCGCCGACGACGCAGATCGCGCCGTCGTAGTCACCAGCCACCACGACCTTGTCGAGGACGGAGGTCAGGCCGATCAATCGGTCGCCGAGAACGAGCGCGGTCGAGCTGCGGCAGTCGACGCCGAGCGTCACGACGAGATCGGCGATCCAGACGTCGAGATTGCCGGTCACGATCGTGCAGCGGTCGCGATGCGCGGCTAGGAAGTCGGCGATGTGCGGGTCGATCTCGACCCCGGCGACGATCCGCCGGACCTCGGAGACGGGCACCTGACTGAGGATCTCCACGCGCCGGCGCAGGCTGGACTCGAAGGGCAGCTCACCGGCCATGGTGCGGCGGGTGAGCGCGGCAATCTCGTCCTGCATGCCGACCGCGCGGGCGATTTCGGGCAGGATCTCCTGGCGGGTGATCGTGCCGTCGAGGTCGAAGAGGAAGCGCTCGACGGTGCGCGTGGGCGCGAGCGGGCGCGAGCGGTAGGCGAGCGTCTTCAGCATGCGAGGCGGAAGGTGGAGTCATCCCAAGGCGCGCGCCCGACGATGCTCGGACCGGTCATGTAGTCCCAGTCGGGCCGCGGCGTGCGCCAATCGCCGTAGAGCGCGGTGAGCTCGGCGTCGTGATCGCGGACCTTCAGCCAGCTGCGGCCGAGGAAGCGGAACTCCTCGAGCGGCTGGCCAGGGATCTGGATGTGGTTGACAACGAGGTGCCCGCCGAGGCTCCCGTATGAGCAGTAGTGGAAGCGCTCACCGTCGGCCTTCAGGCAGAAGAAGTCGAACTTGATCCCGTCGCGGCGGAAGGCGTACTCGGTCGCCTCGCCCGTGGTGCCCGGATAGCGCAGGCTGAGCTTGAAGCCGGCGTCCTCGAGCGTTCCGAAGATCCCCTCGAAGACCTCGGCGTCCTCGGCGAGGTAGGCGAAGTCGACATCGTCGCAGTCGTGACCGAGCAGATCGCCCTCGCGCGCCCAACCGAGCAGCAGACCGCCGAAGACCCAGAGGCGCCCGCTCATGGGCGTCTGGGCGACGACGTCGTGCAGCAGCTGCAGGTTGGCGATCGCGCGGCTCTTGGAGGACCCGATCATCTCCCCGATCATCGGCGCGCACAGGGCCTACTTGAGCGCCCGCCCGCTCAAGTTCGCCTGGGACGTGGCGATCCCCCCTGGCATGAGCTCCGCGCGCGTGACGTGCGTCGTCACGACCTACCAGTACGGCCACTTCATCGGCCGCTGCCTCGACAGCGTGCTGGGGCAGGACCATCCGCGCGATCAGCTCGAAGTCATCGTGATCGACGACGGCTCGACCGACGGTACGCGCGAGGTCGTGGCGCGCTACGGCGACGCGGTGCGCTACCTGCATCAGCCCAACGCCGGGCAGATCGCGGCCACCAATCGCGGCATCGCCGAGGCGACTGGCGACTACATCGCGTTGGTCGACGCTGACGACACGTTGCCGCCCGATTCCGTCAGCGCGCGCGCCGCGATCCTGGACGGCCGGCCCGAGGTCGGCCTCGTCTACGGCGACATGCGCATCATCGACGCCGACGACCACCTTCAGGACCCGTCCTACCACCGCTCCTACGGCGTCCCAGCGCACGCCGGCCTCGTTCTGGGAGCGCTGCTCGAGCGCAACTTCGTGCCCGGAGGCACGATGATGGTCCGCAGCGCGGACCGTGCGCTCTACCACCCGATCGCCGAGCCGGCCTCGGTCCAGGACTGGTGGATCGCGGCCAACGTTGCGGCGGTCGCGCAGCTGGCCTATGTCGACCGGCCGATGGCCAACTATCGGCTGCACTGCGCCAACGACAGCCACGGCGCGGACGAGCTGCGCAACGCCCGCCTGCGCGCCAACGACCTCGAGTTCCGCCGCTGGATGCTCAGCCACCTCGACCTGACTGCCGTGGCACTGACCGATGTGCTGCGGGGATGGTTCGCCTACCAGAGCGAACTGGCAGCGATGTCTCGTGCGCTCGGCGAGCCCTTGGAGCAGCTGGCTCCAGTGTCGGCCGCCGACGCCGAGCACGGGCGGCTGCAGCTCGCTCGCGGGCGGATCGCCCGCGACGAGGGCCACATCGAGCGCGCCATCCGCATCCTCGCCCTCGCCGTGGCCACCGACCCGTTGTCGGCCGCGGCGCGCGACGAGCTCCATGAGCTCATCCAGGGCCGGCTCCCACCCGGCGAGCCGCTCGACCTCCGTGGATTCGTCACGCTGACCGTTGCCGAGGAACTGCTGGCCGACGCGAGCCTGTTGCGCGCTTACGCCTCGGTCTTCGACGGCCGGGACGACGCGACGCTGCTGATCTATGCGCCGCAAGCCGAGCCTGCGATCGGCGCGCAGCTCGCCGAGCTCGTGTCGTCCGCCGGGCTCGACGGGCCCGGCTCGCCCGACATGGTCGCCGTCTTCGGGCCCGGCGATCCGTGCGCTCACGCCACTGTTCCGCGTACCGTCCACGCGACGCTGTCGGAGCGCTCCGCCCGCGTGCCGGGCGTCGAGCGGTGGGGCAGTCAGACCGTCGAGAGCCTGCGCGCGTATGCGAGGGCCTGCCTGCGGCCGTAGGACCGTAGGGCCGACCGCCGCTAGGCGGCCGCTGCGAGCCGCGGCGCGTCGAGCGTCGCCGCCGCGCGAGCGGCGAGCAGGCGCTGGGCGGGCTGGGTTGAGGGCGCCGGCTGGGCCACGATGTCGGGTGAGCCGTGGGCGTCGAGGCCGATCTCCTGGACGAGCGCGGCGAGGCCCTGCAGCTCTTCCGCGGTGTCGTACACGACGACCAGGGTGGCATCGTCGCCGACCGGAGTCTCGCGGGCGTAGGCCGCCAGCAGATCGGGCATCGCCAGAAGGGCGGCCGCAGTGGTGAGCGTCACGCGCTCGCCGGTGGCGAGGGCCGGCGCGGCACCCGGGGCGGGCAGGCTCGCGGCCCGTTGCAGGGCGATCTCGAGGTCCAGGCGCGCGGCGCCGTTCCAGGGGTCCTCGCCGATGGCGTTGAGGAGCAGCCGGGCGGCGCGGTCGGGATCGCCGGCGCGCAGGGCGGCAGCGCCGGCGGCGGCGCACTCGACGCTCCGCTCGCGCTCCTGCGCGGTCGCGCTCACGACGTCGCTGGGGGCCACGCCGGCGCCGAGGGCGGCCGTCACGAGGCCGTACTCCCAGCTGCTGTAGGCCGCGCGCAGGTCGGCGGCCGAGACGGTCGGATCGTGGACGAGGTTGCGCAGCATCCAGCGCCGCCACGGGATCTCCTCGCCCAGGATGCGGTGCATGTCTCCCGCGCCTGAGCCGAGGCCCATGTTGGCCCCGTGGTAGCGATAGAGGTTGGCGCAGCCGGGCACGTGGTCGATCTCGGCCACGGCGGCGATCGTCGCGGCGATCCACCAGTCCGGGTAGGCCGCGTCGTCGACGATCGGGTGGACCGCCGGCAGCAGCGCGGCGCGGAAAGTCGACGCCCCGCCGGAGACGAAGTTGCCGCCCAGCAGGCGCCCGAGGACGCGCCCGCGCGTCAGCTGCGTGCCGTTGGCCTCGAAGAAGGAGGGCGACAGGACCGCGCCGTCGGCATCGATGATCGTCATGTCGCCGTGCACGAGCCCGACCTCGGGATGGGCCTCGAGGAAGGCGACGTGACGTGTCACCCGGTCGGTGGGCCACTCGTCGTCGGCGTCGAGCAGGGCGACGTAGTCCCCCGTGACCTCGGCCAGCCCGCGGTCGACCGCGCGCACGAGGCCGCCGTTGTCCTGGCGGATGACGCGGATACGGTCGCCGTAGGCGGCCAGCACCTGCGGCGTCTCGTCGGTCGAGCCGTCGTCGACGACGATGACCTCGAGCGCGTCGGCCGGCCAGTCCTGGGCCAGAGCGCTGTCGATGGCGCGGCCCAGGTAGCGCGCGAGGTTGTACGCGGGCACGACGACGCTGACCTTGGGGAACATGCCCTGTTCATCGGCCGTTGCGCCGGTTCGCCTTAGCCCAGCGGGGTGATCAGCAGGTCGACGAGGAGGCCCGGATCGCGGCGCACGCGCGTCACGTCGGCGTGCGCGCGCCGGCGCAGGTCGATCTCATCGGCGTCGTGCAGCCGGCGCAGCCGGCCCTCGGCGATCAGGCGCTCGTCGACGGCCCCCATGCGGCCCTCGAAGGTGGTCCACACGGGCGTGCCCAACGCGACGGCCTCGCGGTTCATGGTGCCGCCGGCGCTGACGACGAGATCGGCGTAGGCGATGAGGGACTGGGCGTCGATGGCGCGATCGGGCACGATGAAGCCGTCGAGTTGGGCGCGCTGCTCGGGGATGCGGGGCAGCACGACGGTTTGCGTGCCGCGCAGGCGCGCGAGGACGTCCGCGAAGACGTCGTTCTCGAAGCGGTGGTACAGCGACACCGCGGGCGGCGTGCGCACGACGCCCAGCGGCTGCGAGCGATCGAGGCCCAGCTCGTCGAGCACCGCCGGGTCGGGATCGAAGTCCGCGAGGTAGTACTCCTCCTTCAGGCCCGGGTAGCGGCGCAGCTTGCCGCCCGCGCCGTAGCGCTCCAGACGCTCCGGCGGGATCGCGTCGGGCACCACGACCGCGCTCGCCAGCCGACAGTTGACACTGTGCTGCACTGTGGCCCACTCGTAGTCGAACATCGTCGAGGACGGGATGCGCATCAGCCGCGCGGCGACGGTGATGTCGTTGGAGCCGTGCCCGAGCGCGAGGTCGAACGGGCCGTTGCGCCGCGCCCAGCGCACGAGCGCGCCCGAGCGCTGGGCCAGCCCGAGCGCCTTGGCTCCGACGCGGCCGCCGCGATGGCGGCCGATGACCTCGTGCTCCATCCCGAAGCGCTCGCACAGCTGCACTGTCTGGGCGAAGTCGCGCGCGGTGACGCGAACCTCCGCCCCGCGCCCCCGCAGCACGTCGATGACGGGCCGCATGACGAGCACGTGGGGGCTGTTGGTCAGGTCAACCCAGATCCGCATCGCGCACGGCCGCCACGACCTCGTCGACCTGGTCGCGGCCCATCGCCGCGGACACCGGCAGGGCCAGGTGCGTGTGGGCCAGCTCGTCGGTCACCGGGGCGACGTTGCCGAAGAGGTCAACCACGATGACCGCCTTGGTGCGCGGCGTGAGCGCCGCCTTGACGGTGTCCGGCGTGGCGCAGTAGGTGTCGCGGTCGGCGTTGCAGAACACCGGCCGGGCGCCGGTAGGCGGGATCGAAGAGGGGGACGCCCACGCTGGGCAGCCTACGGAGGCCGGTGGGCGTCAGGCCGCGTGGGTGACGGGCCTGGCGGTCAGCCGGATTCCCAGCTCGGCTGGCGTCGCGGCCTTGGCGCCGGCCAGGCGCAGATGGCCCGCGCAGGCGTCGTGCAACGGCACGTAGAGCTCGGCCGCGGCGTGCAGCGCGGCGTCCCGGCCCGGCACGGCGTGCTCGCGCAGGATCGCGATGTCCGGGCAGGCGTCGAGGTCGATGCCGGCCGCGGCGGCCATCACGCGGGCCTCGAGCGCGGCCGGCTCGCCGTCGGTCGCCGGGTCGGCGAGCAGGTAGAGGCAGGCGCCGGCCGGGGCCTGCGTCCACGCCTCGAGAAGAGCCGGAAGATCGTCGTCGCCGCGCCAGCACGGCGTGGCCAGGACGGCGGGCGCGCCGTCGAGCTCGCGCTCGTCGGCGAGCGGGCGCGGGGCGCGGGCGGCCAGGGCGGCGGCGCGCTCGGCGTAGAGCGCCGCCACGCGGTCCCAGCCGAAGTGGAGGGCGGCCGAGCGCCCCAGGGCGCCGCGGCGCTCGCGCTCCTCGCCGCCGGCCTGCGCAGCCTCGCGCAGGAGCTCGGCCAGGTGGGCGACGTCTGGCTCGAGCATCCACGGCTCGCCGGCGGTCTCGAAGCGGTCCACGCGGCCGCCCGGCAGCGCCTCGCGGCGCGAGCGGATGCGCCAGCCCGCCTGCGGCGGGCAGAACTCGTCGGTGGGGCCGCCCGCCGTGTGGATGACGGGCAGGCCGCTGGCCATCGCCTCGAGCACCGGCATGGCGAAGCCCTCGCCGCGATAGGGGTGCACGAGCACGTCGCAGGCGCGGTAGAGCGCGGCCATCTCCGCGTCGGAGAGGTCGGCGTCGAGGTGCACGAGCGCGCCGGCGTCGGCCAGCGCGCGGACCGCGCTGCGGTCGGCGCCGCGGTAGACCCCGTCGGAGCCGAAGTCCTTGATCACGAGCTGGACGTCGTCGCGGCCGGTGAAGCCGTGCTGCCAGGCCGCGAGCAGGAGGTCGACGCCCTTGCGCCCGATGGCGCCGCCGACGAAGAGGAAGCGCACCGCGTCGGGCGCGCCGAGCGCGTAGGCCGGCCCTTCGGGCGAGAAGCGCTCGAGGTCGACGCCGTTGGGCACGACGTGCACGCGGTCCTCGTCGAGGCCGGCGCGCAGGTACATGTCGCGCACATAGCCGCTGGGGACCCAGACCTCGTCGACGTCCTCGGTCAGGGGCTGGACCCACTCGGCCGGGATGGCGCCGAACTCCCACGGCTGGATGACGGCCAGGCGCCCCGAGCGCCGCGGGCGCAGGTCGGGCGGCCACTGGTGGCGCACCTCGACGTCGGCGGGGTGCGGCAGCGGCGTGTCGAGGGGCGCGCCCGCGCGGTCCAGGCGCTGGACGCGCTCCAGGCGCGCGGTGACCTCGTTGTTGATGTGCGAGAGGCTCGTGTGCAGGCCGTGGTCCCCCTGCCAGGTGATGGCCGGGACGGCAGTCGGGAGCGGGGCGCGCGACGGGCGCCGGCCGGCGTAGTAGGCCTCGAGCTCGTCGACGTACTCGGCGAACGGGCGCGGCGCCTCGATGCCGGCCTGCAGGCGCTCGAGCAGGCCCGGCTCGCCGGCGAGGCGATCGAGCTGGTGCGCGAGGTCGCCGGCGTCCAGGCCATCGAAGAGCAGGCCGTCGACCTCGTGGCGCACGGCCTCGCCCAGGCCGCCCAGGCGCGGGGCGACGAGCGGCACGCGCCCGGCCAGGCACTCGGCCGCCATCAGCGGCGCGCAGTCCCACCACAGCGAGGGCATGACGGCGACGTCGACGCCGGCCAGCAGCTCGGGCAGCTCGGCGGCGCCGAAGGCGCCGCACAGCTCGACCACGCCGCGCCCGTCGGCGGCGCGCAGCTGGCGCGCGAAGCGCTCGTCGACCTCGCCGTGGATGAGGACCCGCAGCTCCTGCCCGGTGCGCTGGGCCGCCTCGATCAGCAGCTGCGGGCCCTTGTGCGGGTACGCCGAGCCGAAGAAGGCGACGGTCAGGCGCTCGCCGTCGCGACCGGGGCGCCGGTCGCGCCCCAGGCGCTCCCAGACCTCGTCGGCGGCGGGGACGGCCTGCTGGACGACGTCGATCATGTCGGCCGGGTAGTCCTGGCCGACGAGGGTGCAGCCCATCGCGTCGGAGACCGCGAGGCACACCGAGACCCCGCGCGTGAAGCGGTCGCGGATGCCCTCCAGGCGCTGCTGGTGGCCGGCGGTGTCGTGCGGGGCGCCGACGCACGAGGCGCAATCGCGGCCGCGGTCGCCCGGGCCGCCGCACATCGCGCCGGCGCCGGTGAGCAGGTAGGCCCGCGGGCAGATGAGCCAGTAGTTGTGCGTGGAGAAGTAGCTCGGCAGGCCGCGCGCCGCGGCCTCGTCGATGAGCGCGGCGCCGAGGTTGTGCAGGTTGTGGAAGTGCACGACGTCGGGGCGCACGCGGTCGAGCAGCGCGCCGAAGGCCTGCGTGATCGGCGGGTCGTCGAGCTCGCGCAGCGGGTTGCCGAGGTCCCACAGGCCGTGCTGGCGGTTGTGGACGGCGACCAGGTGCACGCCGTCCTCGTCGGACTCGCGCACGGCGTAGGGCTCGCCGGAGGGATCGGGGCGCGTGGCGGCGTGGAAGACGGTGACGTCCCAGCCGCGGCGGGCGAGCTCCTTGGCGGCCACGCGCGGGACGGTGGTGCCGCCGCCCGAGTCGTTGAAGCCGAACGAGGTCAGCACGACCTTCTTGCCGTTGGGGCGAGGCCGCGGGGCGGCGGGCACGCGCGCCGCGCGCTGGCGCAGCTCGCGCGCGAGGCCCGGCAGGGGCAGGACGCGGCGCTCCAGGGCGTCGGCCAGCACCTCGAGCGCGCGGCGCTCGGCCGCGTCGGGGTGCATGACGCCCCAGTCGAGCTCGGGCACGAGCTCGCGCAGCGGCGCGGCGGCGATCAGCGAGCGCAGCGCGTTCTGCACCTCCTCGATCTCGAGGGCCTGCGCGGACTCGTCGGAGAAGTTGTCGCCGTGGCGGCGCAGGCCGATGAGCGGCCCGCCGGGGACGTCGCGGAAGCGGAAGGCGCGCACGGCGCGCACCCAGAAGTCGAAGTCCTGCGCGAGGCGGAAGTCGCTGCTGTAGCCGCCGACGGCTTCGTAGACGCGGCGGTGGACCATGCGGCTCGGGTCGACGAGCGTGTTGTGCTCGCGCACGAGATGGCGCAGCAGCTCGTGGCGGGCGCGGTCCTGGCTGGGCCACGTGCCGCGCTGCACGCCCTGGCCGTCGATGATCGACGCCGCGCCGTGGGCGACTCCCGTGTCGGGATGACGGTCGAAGACCGCGACCTGGCGCGCGATGCGGTCGGGCTCGCAGACGTCGTCGTCGCCGAGCATGGCGATGAGCTCGCCGCGGCCCTCGCGGATGATCGTGTTGTAGGCCTCGGCGATCCCGCGGTTGCGCTCATGGCGGACGATGCGCAGGCGCGGATCGTCGAAGCCGGCGAGGACCCGCTCGATGTTCGGGTTCGAGCCGCCGTCCAGCACCACGAGGACCTCGAGGTCGTCGTAGGTCTGGCGCAGGCAGGAGGCAATCGCCTCAGCGAGGTATGTGTCGCGCTCGTAGGTCGCGACGCCGAGCGTCACACGGGGGGGCATGGATCACCCCTGTTCTCGGCAGAAGGGTGCGGCGGGTTTAGGGCGCCATCGCCTACCCTGACCCGTCGTGCTCGCGGTCGTCCTCGTCCTCGCGTCGGTCACCGACCGGCTGGCCACCTTCGCCACCAACGTCGTGGGCGACCTCGGCCTGCCCGGGGTCTTCCTGCTCATGGTGGCCGAGAGCGCCTGCATCCCGATCCCGTCCGAGGCGACGATGCTCTTCGCCGGCTTCAACGTCCATCAGGGCGAATACCCGCTGTGGGCCGCGGTCGCGGTCGGTTCGGGGGCGAACCTCGTCGGGTCCTGGATCGCCTACGCGGTCGGCTATTACGGTCGTCTCGAGTTGCTCGAGAAGCACGGGAGGCTCCTGCACATCACGCCCTCGCACCTGGCCTGGGCCGATCGCTGGTTCGTGCGCTACGGCGCGCCGGCCGTCTTCTTCAGCCGGTTGCTGCCGATCATCCGCACCTTCATCTCGCTGCCGGCCGGCGTGGCGCGCATGCCCTTCTGGAAGTTCAGCGCCCTCACGCTCGCGGGCTGCCTGCCCTGGGTCTTCGCGCTCACCTTCGCCGGCCAGAAGGCGGCCGAGAACTGGACCTCCTGGAAGGACTCTTTGCACTACGTCGACTACACGGTCGCCGTGCTCATCGTCGTCGGCATCGCGTACCTCGCGGTCCGCTGGAGGCGCAACCGCAACCGCGGGCGCGCCGCGGATGCGCCCGCCTGACGCCGCCCTCGAGCTGCGCCACGCGGTGGCGCTCGGGGTGCTGCACGGGCCCACCGAGCTGCTGCCCATCTCCTCCTCGGCGCACACCACGCTCGTGCCGTGGCTGCTCGACTGGCCCTATGCCGACCTCGATCCCGAGCTGCGCAAGGCCTTCGAGGTGGCGCTGCACGCCGGCACCGCGGCAGCGCTGCTGGTCGGGCTGCGCGCCGAGGTGGCGGCCGCCGCGCGCGGCCTGGACCACCGCCGCGCGGTGCTCATCCTGGGCTCGTTCGTGCCGCCGGCCATCGTCGGCTACACGCTCGAGCGCCCGATCGAGCGCCGCCTCGGCACCCCGCCGACCATCGCCGTCGGCCTGCTGCTCGGCGCCGCGGCCATGGCGGCCGCGGACCGCATCGGGCCCACGGGACGGCGCCGCGACGAGGCCGGCTTCGTCGACGCTCTCGCCCTCGGCTTCGCCCAGGCCTGCGCGCTCATCCCCGGGGTCTCGCGCAACGGCATGACGCTGGCCGCGGCGCGCCTGCGCGGCTTCGACCGCGCCGACGCCAACGCACTCTCGCGCCACGTGGCCCTGCCGGTCATCGTCGGGGCCACGGCGCTCAAGGGCGTGCGCCTGGCGCGCCGCGGGGTCCCGCCCGCGCTGGCGAGCGCCTTCGCGGCCGGCGTGGGCGCGGCCTTCGTCTCCACGCTGGCCTCGGTGCGGATCATCCGCGCGGTGGAGCGCGACCGCTCGTTCGCGCCCTACGCCGCCTACCGCGCGGCGCTCGCGGGGGTGGTGCTCCGGCGCGCTTGGCAGAATCGCTCGCGATGAGCGAGTCCTATGCCGCCGCCGGCGTCGACATCGGCCAGTCCGACGCCGCGGTCGACGCCCTCGTCGGCGTCCTGCGCACGATCGAGCTCGACCGGCCCAGCGCCTCGGTCCTGCCCAGCGGCCACTACGCGTCGGTCCTGCGCGTGGCCCCCAACCTCGGGATCGCGGTGTCGACCGACGGCGTGGGCTCGAAGATCGTCGTCGCCGAGCAGGCCGATCGCCTGGAGACGGTGGGCATCGACTGCATCGCGATGAACGTCAACGACCTCGTCTGCGTCGGCGCCGAGCCGATCGCGCTGCTCGACTACCTGGCCGTCGAGCAGGCCGACCCGCAGGCGCTGGCGCGCATCGCGCTGGGGCTGAAGGTCGGCGCGCAGGCCGCCGGGATCGAGATCCCCGGCGGCGAGCTGGCGGTGCTGCCCGAGCTCATCCGCGGCCATCCCTCGCCGCACGGCTTCGACCTGTGCGGCACCGCGATCGGGACCGTCGCGCTGGACGCGATCGTCACCGGCGCCGAGGCGCAGCCGGGCGACGCGATCGTCGGCCTGCCCTCGAGCGGCCTGCACTCCAACGGCTACACCTTGGCGCGGCGCGCCCTGCTGCAGGAGGGCGGCCTTGCGCTCGACGACCGCCCAGCGCTGCTCGAAGGCCGCTCGGTGGCCGACGCCCTGCTCGAGCCGACGGTGATCTACGTGCGCGCCGTGCTCGACCTGCTGCGCTCGGACATCGCCGTTCACGGCCTGGCCCACATCACCGGCGGTGGCCTGCGCAACCTGCTGCGCCTCGGCGGCGACCGCCTGGGCTTCGCCATCGAGGAGCCGCTGCCGGTCCCCGCCATCTGCACGCTGGTGGCCGAGCTCGGCGACGTCCCCACGAGCGAGATGTGGGACGTCTTCAACATGGGCTGCGGCTTCGTCGCGCTCGTCCCCGAGGCCCGCGCCGACGAGGCCGTCGCCCTGCTCGCCACCCGCCACGCGGGCACCGCGCGCATCGGCACCGTGACCGGCGACGGCGGGCGGCTGTCGGCGCCGGGGCTGTAGGCACTCGCGCTCTCTCCGCGCCGCGCGTGCGGTAGTGCGCAGCGTTTACTGCCGCATCGAGGGAAGGGAGTGAGCGGTGGCGGGGCGGACGGACGCGCCGAACGTGTCGAGTTTGTGCCGGAAACCGGGACGAAGTCGACACGGTTCGGCGCCCAGCCCGAGCGCGGGCGCCCCACCCTCCCTCGATGCCTTGGCCACCAACGCCCGCGGCAGAGCGACGGCGGGGGCGCCCTCCGCGCGGCGCCACAAGCGCCAGCGGACGACGGCCTCAGAAGATCTCCGGGCACCACGGCGCGACGTCGGCGCGGAAGGCCGCCGAGGCACGGGCCAGCGCGCCCGGGCGCAGCTCGGTGACGCGGCCGGCGGCCGCCAGGTCGGCCAGCAGCGTCCCGCCGAGGTACGCGGCCCCCAGCGCCGCCGCGTCGAGCGCGAGATCGGGCTCGGCGTCGGTGGGCTCGCAGCCGCCGCCGGCCAGCCGGTAGCGCCCGGCGTTCCACGGGCAGAAGGCGTCGGCGACGTCGAGCACGACATCGGGGTTGGCGGCGTAGTCGCGGGCGCTCAGCGCGGCCGGCAGGTCGACGATCCGCACCCAGAGCGCCGTCCCGAGGACGAGGCGCACCGCGTCGGGGTCGGCGAGCATCAGCCACAGCGGCTCGTCGGCCGGCGCCAGCGGCCAGGTCACCGTCCGCGTCAGGTCCTGGTCGAGCAAGAAGTCCCAGAGCAGCGCGCGCGCCGCCGGGGTCGCGGCGACGAGCTCGCGGATCGTCACGTCTCCCGCCGGGCCCTCGTCGTCGCGCTCGGGGCGCACGGCGTAGAGCGCGTAGCCGTCGGGGACGACGAGCGCCTGCAGCGGCTGCGCGCCCTTGCGGGCCGACTCTGGGTCGTTGAGGCGAGACGTCCACCACGCCCCGGGGCGGTCGAGCATGCCCGGGCGCTGGCCGCGGACGCCCTCGTGCACCGCGCGCATGTGCTCGACGTGGTCGGCCGCCGGCCCGGCCCGCAGGGGCTCGCCCACCGCAGGCGGGGCGGTCAGCCGCGCACCGGGACGGCGGGCGGTCAGGTGCGCGCTGCGCACCGCGATGCCGTAGCCGAAGCGCCCGTAGATCGCGCCCTCCGAGGCCCACAGCGCCGCGACCGGCTCTCCGGCCGCCCGCACCTCCTCGAGCTGACGGCGCATCATCGCGGTCAGCAGCCCGCGCCGGCGGTGGGTGGGCATGACGCCCACCGCGGTCACCGCGGCGCACGGCACGATGGCGCCGGGCACCGTCAGGTGGCGGCTGTAGATGCTGGTGCCCGCGACGATGCGGCCGTCGTCGAACCACGCCAGCGAGCGCTCCGGCTCGTCGGTGAGCGCGAAGGCGCGGCGGTCCTCCTCGGTCACCTCGCGGTGGAAGGCCGCCATCACGGCGTGGTCGAAGTCGTCGAACTCCTCGCGGGTGGCCGGACGCATCTGCATCGGCGTGGTGTACCAGCCGACGGTGCTGGGGAGGCTTGCCGGCTCATCGCCGTGGCCGAGCTGCGCACGCGCCGGCGCCTGGAGGCCGAGGCGCCCGAGCGCCTGAAGCTGAGGATGTGGCTCTTCCCGTGGCTGACCTACGCGGCCATCGCGGCGATGGTGACCGTGATCGTGGCGATGGCGCTCGTCGAGGACGTGCGCCCGCAGCTCATCCCGAGCTTCATCTCGCTCGCCGTCGTGCTGGTGGCGGGATGGCTGCGCTACCGGCAGGCCGGCGCGCGCGCCGGCGTCGGCGGCACTCAGCCGAGCCGGACGTAGCCCGTAGCGCCGCCGCCGTCGGGCCCGTAGGTGCGCCGCGAGACGGCGTTGGAGGAGTTGCCCTCGATGGTGTGGATCGAGCCGTCGGGGTCGACGGACTCCACGATGCCGACGTGCTCCCCGCCCCACACGATCAGATCGCCCGGGTTGGGCTGCACGCCGGGCCCGGCCGGGATGGCGCGGCCCGTGCGCTGCGCCCAGCCGTAGAGCGCGCTGACCGAGCCGAAGCCCTGCCCGGCCTCGCCCAGTGGGGCGCCGGCCTGCGCCGCGGCCCACGAGGTGAAGTAGGCGCACCATGGCCCGACGCCGCTGCCCGCGGTGGCCGTGCGGAACTCGGCGATCTGGGGGCCGTCGTTGGAGCCGGGCGGCTGCTCGGAGACGCCGACCTGGCTCTGGGCGGCGGCCAGGGCCCCTGCGCCACCGGTGCCCGCTGCCGCGGGAGCCGCGGCCGGGGCCGCGAGCGAGGAGCCGCGCTGGATGCCGTCGTTGAGCGCGGCGAGGAAGCCAGCGGACGAAGAGCCCCCCGCGGGCGCGGGAGGCTTGGGCGCGACGATCTGGTCGATCTGCGCGATGCGCGCGAGGATGGCGGGCAGGCTCATTCTCCTCTGTCATCGGCGGGAGGGCCGCGGTCTTTAAAGACGAGCGGGCGGCCCCCCCGGGCCGCCCGCTCGTGCGCGGGTGGGCGGCCCCCCCGGACCGCCCGCCCACTGATCCGTCCCCCGAGGGATATGTCCCTCTGGAGCGTGTTCGTCCTAGCGCAGGAGCTGCAGGACGGCCTGCGGGGCCTGGTTGGCCTGGGCCAGCATCGCGGTGCCGGCCTGCTGCAGGATCTGGTTCTTGGTCAGGCTGACCATCTCCTCGGCCATGTCCACGTCGCGGATGCGGCTCTCGGCGGAGGTCAGGTTCTCCTGGTAGCTGCCCGTGACGGCCAGCGCGTGCTCGAGGCGGTTCTGCACCGCACCGAACCCGGCGCGGGCGGCGCTGACGGCGTCGACGTCGGCGTCGATGGTGGACAGGTTCAGGGTGCTCAGCGTCGCGTAGCTCGAGACGGTGACCGACCCGAACGTGATCGCGATGGTCTGGCCGTCGTTGGCGCCGACCTGGAAGGTCACCGCAGCGGCGGTGCCGAGCAGATCGATGCCGTTGAACTGAGCGGCACCCTGGATACGGGTGATCTCGGACGACAGCGCGTCGACCTCGGACTGGATGGCGCCCTTGCCGGCGGTCGAGAGCGAGCCGTTCTTGTACTGCACGGCGAGCTCGCGGACACGCTGGAGGATGCTGTGGATCTCGTCGAGGTTGCCCTCGGCGGTCTGCACCATCGACACGCCGTCCTGGATGTTGCGCTGCGACTGCGCGAGGCCACGAATCTGGCTGCGCATCTTCTCGGAGATGCCGAGGCCGGCAGCGTCGTCGGCGGCCTTGTTGATGCGCAGGCCGGAGGACAGACGCTCCATCGACTTGGAGACGGCGTCCGACGTGGTGCTGAGGTAACGGTGGGCCGCCTGGGCGTCCACGTTGGTGTTGATGCGAAGGGACATGTTCTCTCCTTGAGAATCCCGGGGGCGACTCCTTGTCTCCCCTATGTGGCCTAGTTGATCGCCCTGGCCAAAAGGAACTTGAGAAGCGTCCAGACCGGCCTGGACGCGACGCTAGGCGCGCACGTCGATGTGCCCGTCCTGCGGCTCGTTCTTGGCTTGGGGACTGGGCTTGCGGCGGTTCGGGTCGCGCCGCGGATCGCGCTGGCCGGGGCGCGGCGAGCGCTCGACGGCCAGCGGCCCTTCGACCGGGCGGGGCCGGATCTCGATCGGGCCGACCGGGTCGATGGGGGTCATCGCGCGCTGCGCCGGCGGGCGGCGGCGGCGATCTGGGCCGGGATGAGCTGGCGCCACACGGTGACGACGGCCGCCCAGGCCAGCAGGCGGCAGACGAGGCCGCCGATCAGCGCGCGGCCCCCCGACTCGGGGAAGGGCAGGCCGGCGCGGCGCGACAGCCAGTAGACGAGCACGAAGCCGATCAGGGCGCCCCATGCGCGCGCCCGCGCGATCTGACGCGCGGCCACCGGGTGCTCTGCCACCTTGGGTCGGTTCTCCTCGCTCATGCTCCCCTCGCGATCAGTAGGCGCCCGAGGCGCTCGCGCTCGAAGTCGGCGACCATCACGTAGTCGAGGACCACGTGACCCTTGGCGGCGATGCGCGCGACGGAGGCGCAGCCGCTGACCTGCGGCTCGTTGCCCCCGGGCCAGATGGTGAAGTCGTAGAGGTCGCCCTCCACGGCGCCCGGCAGCTCGCGCACGGCGAACTCCTGCGTGCCCACGGCGACGGTCACGGTGGCGTGGGCCACGCTGTCGTCGCTGACCTTCACGAGGTTCACGCGCGCGTGCACGATGCCGCCCGCGTGCGTGCGCGCGCGCAGGAGCTGGATGTTCTGCGCGTGGGTGAAGCGCAGCGTCGGCGTGCCCCAGCGCGGCGAGTCGGGTGACATCACGATGTGGCCCTGCAGGCGCACGAGCCCCGCGGGGTCGACGTACTCCAGGAAGACCGCATGGCGCTCGAGGAAGGCCAGCGGCGTGCGCGGCGCGTGGCGCGGCTCGACGTCGAGCCAGCCCGGGCCGTTGTAGGTCACGCGCCCCGGCAGGATCTCGCGATCGGGGACGCGCAGCATCACCGGGGTGTCGAATGCAGGGAGGCTCATGGCAGCAGGGCGAAGGCCAGGTCTTCGGCGGCGGCGGGGCGCACCGTGACGCTGTCGGCCAGGTAGGAGATCGGCAGGCCCGACTCGACGGCCAGCTCGACGGGCATGCCCAGGCGGGCGGTGGCGTCGCTGTGGGTCACGGCGATGCGGTCGGCGCCGACGGCGCGGGAGGCGACGAGCATCTCGCGGGCGACCTCGCCGGCGAGCGTCGCGGGCAGGGCGAAGTGGACCTCGTCGAGGCCCAGGCGGCGCAGGTCGGCGGCGAAGGCGTCGGCGACGAAGGGATCGGTGCGCATCTGCGGGGGCAGCGCGGGGGTGTCGACGAGCACGAGCGCGCCGCGGCGCAGGTTGGCGATCCGGGCGGCCGCGCCCTCGACGTCATCGGTGGCCCACATGGGCACGCCGGCGGGGGCGAGCAGGCGGGCGAGCTCGGCGCCGCTGTCCTTGGAGCGCAGGGCGATGACGGCGACGGGCAGGCGCCTGGCGGCGGCGTAGGCGAGGGCCAGCCGCGCGACGACGGCGGTCTTGCCCGACCCGCCGGCGCCGACCACGGCGACCGCGCGGGCGCCGCTGACCGGGGCGACGGTGAGCCGGCGCGCCAGGGCGCGGGCCACGAGAGGGCGCAGGGCGGTGTGGCCGTCGTCGGTGAAGGGCAGGCCGTGGACCGTCGCCTCGTCGAGGACGGTCGCGGAGAAGGCCTCGCTGAGGCCCGCGCGGCGCAGGGTCGCCGCGACGCGGTCGGCCTCGGCGTGGTCCGGGGCCACTGCGAGGCCCATGCCCGCCGCCGGCACGTGAGCGCCGACCGGCTCGGGGACGAAGACCGGGGCGGTCGAGGGCACGGTGACGACCGGCACGACCTCGGGCGCGGAGTCGCGCGGGTGCGGCATGGCATCCACGGCGGCGTCGACGTGCGGGCGCAGCGGTGCCGCGTGCGTGGGCTCTTCCGGCGGCGTCGCCGGCGCGTGCCCGGCGGTCGCCAGCGCGGCGGCGAAGCCGGCCGCGGCGGCGCCGCGGGCCAGCCCGGGAGCGATCTGGGTCGGGGCCGGCATCGGCTCGGGCACGATCGGGGCCTCGTCCTCGAGCAGCGCGGTCCCGGGGGCGCCGGCGGTCAGGAGCGCCGACCCGCCGGGCTGGGCCTCGATCTCGACCACGGCCCTCTGGAAGAAGCCGGCGACGCCACCCTCGAGGCCCTCGCGGCGGCGGATGACCACAGCGTCGGGACCGAGCTCGTCGCGCACCTGCGCGAGAGCGTCGCTCAGGCTCCGGGCGCGGAAGGTCTTGGGGGCGGTGGTGGTGCTCATCGCGAGGACTCCCTCTGGAGGTCACTGGATACGACGGTCGAGCAACGGCGCGCTGTCATGCGGACACGACTCCGATGGTCTCGACGCTGATGCCGGGGGCGATCTCGTTGTAGGCGCAGATGGAAAGCTGCGGCAGGTTCTGCTCGACGAGGCGCCGCAGGTGGCGGCGCACGCGCGAGCTGCAGATGACGACGGGGCGCCCGCCGCGGGCGACGGCGTTCTCGGCCTGGACCGCGAGCGAGCCCACGAGGGCGTGCGCGCGCGACGGCTCCATGGCGAGGTACTCGCCGTCGGCCGTCTGGGCGATCGAGTCCGAGATCTCCTGCTCGATCGCGGGATCCAGGGAGATCGCCCGCAGGCGCTGCTCGCTGTCGACGTGGGGCATGACGATGGCCCGCCCGAGCGCCTGGCGGGCGTACTCGGCCAGCAGCACGGGGTCGCGGGTCACCCGGGCGCGATCGCCCACCACCTCGACGATGGCGCCGAGGTCGCGGATCGAGACGCCCTCCCGCAGCAGGGACTGCAGGACGCGCTGGATCTCGCCGACGGAGAGGAGGTCAGGCACTACTTCCTCAACGACAGCGGCGTTGGATTCCTTGAGCCTGTCGAGCAGCGCGCGAACGTCCTGTCGCGTGAGCAGATCGGCCACGTGGGTGCGGATCGTCTCGGTGAGGTGCGTGACGATGACCGACTCGGCGTCGACCACCGTGTAGCCCAGGGCCTCGGCCTCGGCGCGGGCGGGATCGGGGATCCACACCGCGGGCAGGCCGTAGGCGGGCTCGGTGGTCGGGATGCCGGCGAGCTGGCCGACGGCGTCGCCCGGGTCCAGGGCGAGCTGGTGGCCGGCCATGATCGAGCCGCGCGCGACCTCGTTGCCGCGCACCTTCATCACGTACTCGTGCGAGCCCAGGGCGACGTCGTCGTGGATGCGCACGGGCGGGATGACGGCGCCGAGGTCGGCGGCCACCTGGCGGCGCACCGCGCCGACGCGGGCCAGCAGCGAGCCGCCGGTGCCGCCGTCGACGAGCGGGACGAGGCCGAAGCCGATCGACAGCTCGACGGGGTCGATCGACAGCGCCTCGAGGGCCTGGTCGCGCGGCGTGACCGGGGCGGGCAGGGCGGCCGTGGCCGCCTCCTGCGCCTGGGTCGCCTCGCGCTCGGCCAGCACGCTGGTGATCGCGCGGCCGGCCATGAAGAAGATGCCGCCGATGACGAGGAACGGGATCTTGGGCAGGCCCGGGACCAGGGCGAAGGAGGCGATGACGGCGCCCGCCACGAGCGGCGCCTTGCGCTGGCTGGTGATCTGCTTGACGACGTCGGTGCCCAGGTCGTCCTTGGAGGCCGAGCGGGTGACGATGATGCCGGTGGCGACCGAGATGAGCAGCGCGGGGATCTGCGCCGCGAGGCCGTCGCCCACGCTCAGCAGCGAGAAGTGCTGGACGGCCTCCGAGAGCGGGCGGCCCTGCTGGACCACGCCGATGACGATGCCGCCGATGAGGTTGATCGCGGTGATGAGCACGGCCGCCATCGCGTCGCCCTTGACGAACTTCGAGGCGCCGTCCATCGCGCCGTAGAAGTCGGCCTCGCGGGAGATGTCCTCGCGCCGGACGCGCGCCTGGTCCTCGGTGATCTGGCCGGCGTTGAGGTCGGCGTCGATCGCCATCTGCTTGCCCGGCATGGCGTCGAGCGTGAAGCGCGCCCCGACCTCGGCCACGCGGCCGGCGCCGGCGGTGACGACCACGAACTGGATGACGACGAGGATGAGGAAGATGACCAGGCCGACGACGACGTTGCCGCCGATGACGAAGCTGCCGAAGGCCGAGACGACGTGCCCCGCGTCGCCGTGCAGGAGGATCAGGCGCGTGACCGAGACGTTGATGGCCAGGCGGAAGAGCGTGGTCAGCAGCAGCAGCGACGGGAACGAGGAGAAGTCGATCGCCCGCGGCATGTAGAGCGTCGAGATGACGATGGCCAGCGCGACGCTGACGTTCAGCGTGATCGCCAGGTCCAGCACGAAGGCCGGCAGCGGGATGATCATCATCACGACGACCAGCACCACGGCGCCGGCGGCGACGAGATCGGAGTACTTGGAGGCCTGCTTGAAGAAGTTGGTCATGCCGCAGCCCTCCGGGCCGCCGTGCGGTAGACGAAGGCGAGGACGGCGGCCACGGCGCCGAAGAACTCCTCGGGGATCAGGTGGCCGATCTCGACCGACGCGTAGAGCCCGCGCGCGAGCGGCGGGTCAGGGACGACGGGCACGCCGTGCTCGGCGGCCAGCTCGCGGATGCGCAGGGCGATGATGCCCTTGCCCTTGGCCACGACCTCGGGCGCGTCGGCCCGGCTGGTGTCGTAGCGCAGGGCGACCGAGTAGTGCGTCGGGTTGGTGACGACCACGTCCGCGGTCGGGACGTTGGACATCATCCGCTTGCGCGACGCCTCCATCTGGCGGCGGCGGATCATCGAGCGCACCTCGGCCGGCAGGTTCGCGTTCTTGGCCTCGTCGCGGATCTCCTGCTTGTCCATCTTCATGCCCTTCTCGGTGCGCCGCTTCGCCCAGGCGAAGTCGGCGAGGCCGATGAAGAGGTAGGCGAAGGCCGCGCGCTTGACCAGCGAGCCCAAGTCGGTGGCGAGGATCGCGCCGAAGTCGGTGGGCGAGATGCCGACCATGCCGCCGAACTCGGGCAGCCTGGGCAGCAGCGCGACGGCCACGATGGCCGCGATGACGCCGACCTTGGCGATCGACTTGCCCGTCTCGACCAGCGCGTTGGGCCCGAAGAGGTTCTTGGCCCCCGACAGCGGGTTGATGCGCTTGAAGTCGGGCTTGAGCGCCTTGCCGGAGGGCCGCAGGCCGACCATGCCGACGCTGGCGGCCACGCCGGCGAGCATGCAGGCCAGCGCGATCGGCGCGACGGCCAGCAGCGTGGCCTTGCCGGCGTCCGCCATCAGCAGGCCGATGCCCTGCTTGGAGACGATGCTCGGGTCGGCGGTCCGCGCGATCGCGTCGCGCATCACGCCGCCCATGCGCTGCACCAGCCCGGGCCCGGCGGACCCGATGGCGACGATGCCCGCCATCAGCACCACGGCCCCCTGAAGGTCCGTGGAGCGCGCGACCTGGCCCTTCTCGCGGGCCTCCTTGCGCTTCTTGGGTGTTGCCTTCTCGGTCTTCTCGCCGGCCATCAGGCCACCCGGATCGCTTGGAGGGCGGCACCGACGTCCTGCTGCAGCTCGCTGCTGATCCAGCCGGCCACGAAGGGCAGGGTCGCGGTCACGAGCAGCAGGCCGACGACGATCTTGGCCGGGAAGCCGACCGCGAAGACGTTGAGCTGCGGCACGACGCGCGAGACGACCCCGAAGGCGGCGTCGGTGAGGATGAGGGCCAGCAGCACCGGCCCTGCGACCTCGATGGCGGAGATGAAGATCGAGCCGAAGACGGCGTCGACGCCCCCGACGAGGCGGCCGAGGGCCGGCGCCTGGTCGAGGCCGACCATGTCGTAGGTGCGCGCGAGGCCCTGCACGACCCAGCCGTCGCCGCCGATGGCGATGAAGATGAGCATGCCGACGAGCGAGTAGGCCTGCGCGAGGACGGTGGACTGCGTGCCGGTCAGCGGGTCGACGAGGCTGCCGTAGGAGAAGCCGATCGAGGTGTCGATGAACGAGCCGGCGGTGCTCAGCGCGGCGGCCAGGCCGCCGACGGCGAAGGCGAAGGCCCCGCCGACGAGCAGCTCCTTGAGCACGAGCCAGGTCACGTCCATGACCCCGGTGGGCAGCGTCACGCCCTTGGAGACGACGGGCGAGAGCCCGATGGCCAGCGCCACGGCGACGATCCCGCGCACGCGGGTGGGCACCAGCTTCGAGCTGAACATGGGCGCGAGCACGAAGAGCGGGCTCACGCGGGCCAGCACGAGGATGAAGGCGGTGACGTGCTGCTCGCCGAAGCGCCCCATGAGGTCGGCGACGGTCATCCGACGAGGGTGGGGATCCGCGACCAGAGGTCGGTCGTGTAGGACAGCAGCTGGTTGAGCATCCACGGGCCGCCGACGATGAGCACGCCCGCGATGGCGAGGATCTTCGGGATGAAGGCGAGCGTCTGCTCCTGGATCTGCGTGACGGCCTGGAAGACCGAGACGGCCAGGCCCACGACGAGGCCGACGAGCAGCAGCGGCAGCGCGACGCGCAGCGCGAGCTCCAGCGCCTGCGTGGACAGCTCGAGGACGGAGTCGGCACCCATCAGTGGAAGCTCTCCACGAGCGATCGGGTGACGAGGTTCCAGCCGTCGACGAGGACGAAGAGCAGGATCTTGAACGGCAGCGAGATGAAGACGGGCGGCAGCATCACCATGCCCATCGACATCAGCGTCGAGCTCACCACGAGGTCGATGACCAGGAAGGGCAGGAAGATCAAGAAGCCGATCTGGAAGGCCGTCTTGAGCTCGGAGATGATGAACGCCGGGATGAGGACGTAGGTGGGGACGTCCTTGCGCGTCTTGACGTCCTGGATCTTGCCGAGCTTCACGAAGAGGGCGAGATCGGTCGTCCGCGTCTGGCGGAACATGAACTCGCGCAGCGGCTTCTGGCCGCGGTCGAAGGCCTGCGCCTGCGTGATCTTGTGCTTCTGGAGCGGGTCGATGGCGTCCTTCTTGATCTGCGTGAAGGTGGGCGCCATGACGAAGATCGTCAGGAAGAGGGCGATGCCGACGAGCACCTGGTTGGGCGGCGCGCTCTGCGTGCCCATGCCCTGGCGGATGAAGCCCAGGACGATGATGATGCGCGTGAAGGCGGTGACGCAGAAGAGCAGGGCGGGGATGAGCGTCAGGCCGCCGACGAGGAGCAGGAGCTGGACGGCGTTGGTGCCGTCGGGCCCCTTCATCGCCGCACCGTCCGGTCCTTGAGGCGGTCCAGCCAGCGCACGGCGCCGGCGCGGGAGGTCGTGCGCGGCGCGCCGTCGAGCTCGGCGTCGTCCTCCCCGATGAGGCCGAGGTCGATGGCCTCGTCCTCGGTGTAGGTGCGGATCGGCGTGACGCCGTGCTCGGCGACGCCGACGAGGACCAGCTCGCGGCCGGCGCGGACGAGGTGCAGCGAGCGGTTGGGGCCGAGGGCGACGACGGCGGTCGTCTCCAGGCTCGTCCCCTGCCCGCGCTCTTCCTTGGAGCGCTTGACCTGCTTGAGCACCCAGGCGACGCCGTAGATGACGGCGAGGACGATGGCGAGGCCGACGAAGGTGCGGACCAGCGAGCCGCTGCCGGAAGCGGTCGTGACCCTCTTGGCGCCGCTGTCGGCGGGCAGGCTCAGCGGCGTGTTCTCACCGGTACCGGTCGCGCCGAGCGCGCCGGCCGGTGCGAGCAGCACCAGGCTGAGGGCCGCGGAGGCGGCCCCGTAGATGAAAGGGGGGATTCGCAATAGACGGACCGACTCGGGAGGGACGAGTCCGTCTAGTCATCGGCCGCAGCGCGAACGGCTTTAGGACGAACGTCCACAGCCGTCTTGTGGCGAACGCTGGGCTACGACGGGCGCGTGCGAGGCGTGGTGACCTCGGTGATGCGCAGCCCGAACTCCTCGTCGATCACGACGACCTCGCCGCGGGCGATGGGGCGCCCGTTGACGAGCAGGTCGACGGGGTTGTCGGCCAGCCGGTCCAGGGTGACGACCGAGCCCGGGCCGAGGGCGAGGGCCTGGCCCAGCGTCATGCGGGTGCGGCCGACCTCGACGGTCAGCTCGACCATGACGTCGTACAGGCGCTCGAGATCGCCGGAGCCGGCGGGCTCGCCGTTGGCGCTGGACTCGAGCGGTGCGAATTCGACTTGATCGGACATGGGCGGTCTCCAGTTGGCTACTGCACGGCCACGTCGGTCAACAGGACCTCGTGGACCTTGACATCGGTCTGGGCCTTCAGGCGCTTGAGGATCTCGGCCTTGATCTGCCCGCGTCCCTTGCGACTGGTCAGGGCGTTGGCGCTCGCATCGGTCACCACGTCGGTGACGATGTCGCGCACGACGGCCTCCTGGGACAGCACGCCGTAGCCCGTGGGCGGCGCGGCGCCGCCCTCGGCGGCGCCGGCGGGGGCGGCCGCGAAGCCCTCATCGAAGACGAGGCCGACGCCGAGCTTGGCGAACTTCCCGTCGGTGAGGTTGATCAGGAAGTCCTTGGGCAGGACGTAGACCTCGCCCGCCACCTTGGGCTTGGCCACGGCGGCCGGCTTGGCGAGCACGAACTTGTAGAGCCCGCCGAGGACGAGCAGCAGGACGAGGGGGACGATGAACTTGAGCTTGCCCTTCATTTCAAGCCTTTCGGACCGAAGTCGGGTGCGAACCGGGGGCGCACGCTCGACGCCTTCTCGGCGCCGGCGGCGGCTGCTCCGGTGGCCTCGCGGGGCAGCAGGACCTCGACGCGGCGGTTGCGCGCGCGGCCGAGGGCGGTTGCATTGCTGGTCAGGGGATCGAGTGCGGCGCGTCCGGCGGCCTCGAGGCGCTCCGGCGCGACGCCGGCCTCCGCGAAGGCGCGCACCACGGATGCGGCGCGACCGGCCGACAGCTCCCAGTTGGAGGGGAACGCGGCCGTGTGGATGGGGACGGGATCGGTGAACCCGCGCACGCGGATGACGTGCTGGTTCTCCGCGCGCAGCAGGCCGCCGACCTTCGACAGCAGGCCGCGCCCGCCGGGCTGCACGGTGGCCGAGCCGCTGCTGAACAGCAGCTTGTCGGTGAGCAGCCGGATGACGAGGCCGTCCTTCGTGACGAGCGTCGTCACCTTGCTCTGCAGGCCGTGCTTGTCGACGTAGGCGTCGACGCGGGCCTTGAGCGCCTTGAAGTCCTTCTCCTCGGCCTTGGCCGCGGCAGCGGCGGCGGCCTTGGCGTCGATCTTGCCGCCCTTGCCGGCGCCGTCCGCCGTGATGGCCGTGGCCGAGGTCGGCGGCGTGGCGGCGACCGTGGGCGAGGTGGTCGAGCCGCCGCTCTCCTTCAGCGCGCGGCCGCCGGGCAGGATGCGCCCGGAGAACGCGTCCTGCAGCGACCGCTGGAGGGTCACGAATTTCGAGACGTTCACCGAGGAGATCGAGAAGAGGACCATGAACAGCGCCATGAGCAGCGTGATCATGTCCGCGTAGGTGAGCAGCCAGCGCTCGTCGCTCTCCTCAGCCTCCTCCGCGACGGCCATGCGCCTGCGGCCACTGTTGCGGGCCATGGCTAGGCGGCCGCCTCGGCGGCGTCGGCGGGAGCGTCGGCGAGGCGCAGGTTCGGCTTGGCCTCCTCGGCCGAGACGCGGTCGGCCGGGGGCACGAGGCTCATCAGCTTCTCGGAGACGACGCGCGGGTTGTCGCCGGCCTGGATCGAGAGGATGCCCTCGAGGACCAGGTTGCGCACGTGGAGCTCCTCGTGCGACAGGCCCTTCAGGCGGCTGGCGATGGGCAGGAAGACGACGTTGGCCGCGCCGACGCCCATGAGCGTGGCGATGAAGGCGCCGGAGATCGACGGGCCGAGGGTCTCGGGCGCGCTCAGGTGCTGGAGCACGTGCACGAGGCCCATGACGGTGCCGATGATGCCCATCGTGGGGGCGAAGCCGCCGGCGGTCTTGAACACCTCGGCGCCTTCCTTGTGGCGCATGGCCATGGCGTCGACCTCGACCTCGAGGATCTCGCGCACGAGGTCCGGGTCGGTGCCGTCGACGACGAGCTGCATGCCCTTCTTGGTGAAGACGTCGTCGATCTCCTCGAGGTCGGACTCGAGGGCGAGCAGGCCGTCCTTGCGCGCCTTCTCGGCGAAGCCGACGAGCTCGTGGACCTTGGCCGCGAGGTGGTGCTCGGCGCCCGCGAAGGCGATCTTGTAGAACGCCGGGATCTTCTTCATGGCATCCATCCCGCACGCGGCAAGGGTGGCGCTGAACGTCCCGACGAACACGAGGATCATCGCGGGCAGGTTGAGGAACGCCGTCGGAGAGGTGCCCTCCATCATGGCGGCTCCAAGGATCCCGACGCACGCGACGACGATGCCGATAGCAGTTGCGGCCTTCACGCCCCTGGTCATCGGCTCGGGGCCGCGGATCTTTCGCCCGTCCAGAAGGGTTTTGGACGTTCCCGCCCGGCGGGTTAAACGAGGAGCGCCCCGGAGGGGGCCGGGGCGCTCGAGGGTCCAACTAGGGGGTGAGGCGAAGGAACTGCTAGGGGTGTGCTTTGCTCAACGGCAGCGTTTGCGGCGTGCTTGAGCACCGCCCGCCGGCGTGGACGTCCGTTCTACCGGCGCCCTACCGAGCGGGACCGAGCAGAGGCTACGAGAGGGCCTTCTCGACGGCGCCCAGGACGCGATCGGCCTGGAACGGCTTGACGACGAAGTCCTTGGCGCCGAGCTTGATCGACTCGAGCACCTTGGACTCCTGCCCCAGGGCCGAGCACATCACGACGCGGGCGGTCGGATCGAGCTCGATGATCTCGCGCAGGGCGGAGAGACCGTCCTTCTCGGGCATCGTGATGTCGAGCGTGGTCACCTCGGGGCGCAGCTCCAGGTAGCGCTCCACGGCCTCCACGCCGTCGCCGGCCTCGCCGACGACCTCGTGGCCTCCGCCGAGGAGGACGTCGCTCACCATCTTGCGCATGAACGCGGCGTCATCGACGACGAGAACGCGGGCCATGTCACACCTCCTTTGTTTCTGTTGGGGACTCAGGGTCAGCTTGTGGGATCTCAGCGGCCGCCTCGGGCTCGTCCGCGACGGCGGGCGGCGGGGGCGGGGGCGCGAGCTCGGCCACCGCGGTGGCGGCGCCGCCGAGCCCGACGACCTCCTCGACCTCGAGCTGCAGGCTGCCGTCCTCGGCCACCCGCAGGCGGCCGGTGGCGAAGTGCAGGCCGTCGACGTAGAGGTCGACAGGGTCCTCGACCTCGCGGTCGAGCTCGACGACCGAGCCGGTGGGCAGGTCCAGCGACGTGCCGGCCGGCATCCGCGCGCGGCCGAGCTCGGCCCACACGCGCACCGGGACGGCGCGCAGCGCGGCGCCCAGCGGAGCGGTCGTGTACTCGGTGGTCTGCGCCTCCAGCGCGCGGTCCATCCGGACCACGAAGGCGTTGGGCACGAGCTGGACCAGGCGCGCCGAGGCGTCGGCCACGGTGAAGCTGACGGTCAGCACGTGCGGCGCCGCCGAGGCGCGCAGGATCTCGGCCGCCTCGGCCTCGGTCGTGACCACGCGGATCCGCGGCGGGGCGATCTCGACCTCGTGGCCGAGGACCCCCGCGGTGGCCAGCGCGGCCGCGGACATCATCTGGTTCATGGCCTCGCCCACGGCGCTGAGCTCGATCTCGGTCAGCTCGGCGCCCTCGGCGGGCGTGGCGGCGCCCTCGGCGCCCATCGTGGCGGCGAGCCGTCGCGCCCCGTCGACCGGGAGCAGGAAGACGTTGCCGCCGCTGACGCCGTCGACGTAGGAGACCTCGGCGCACACCGCGGGCACGGCGAGGCCGTGGACGGCCTGCTCGCCGGCCTGCTCGGCGCCCTGCCCGACGACGACGGCCCCGACGCGCGCGGCGCCCGGGTAGACGTTCTGCAGGGCGCGCTCGACCGCCTCCGCGGTCGACTCGCCCAGGCGATCCAATCCCGCCCGCCCAGCATCGACGCTCATCGTGTCTCCTCCCCGAAGGGGCCGAGGATCTGGATCGCGCGGCGGCTGCCCGAGCGCCCGGCGCGAGCGCGGTGGACGGGCACGCCGTCGGCGCACACGGCCGCGTCGTCGCCGGCCATCGCGTCGAACTTGACCACGTCGCCGGGCCGCAGCGCGAGCACGTCGTCGAGCGCGATATGCGTCGCGCCGACCTCGGCGCGCAGGTCGACGGCGACCTCCCGCAGCCCGGCGCGCACGGCGGCCGCGGAGCGGGGGTCGTCGGTGAGGCCCGCGGCCTCGTCCGGGCTGGCGAAGGCCGCCGCCACGGGAGCCAGCGTGACCCACGGCACGATCAGCGCGAGGGTGGTCGAGCGGCGGGCCAGGCGCGCCTCGACGGTGATGACCAGGGCCGGCTCGCTGCCGGGCACGATCTGCGGCCCCTCGCCGAGCGGGTCGATGCGCCCGAGCTCGAGGCTCTCCGCGCAGACGTCGAACCAGGTGGCCGACAGGCACTCCGCGAAGGCTCCGAAGAGGCGCCGCGCGAGGACACGCTCGATGTCGGTCAGCGCACGCTCGGAGACGCCGTCGCCCGTACCGCCGAGCAGGCGCTCGATGACCTCGAGGACGAGGATGAGCTCGGCCGTCATGATCATCTTCGTGTCGCCGCCGGCGGTCTCGACGACTGCGGCGACCGACGACTCGGGCACCGACTCGATGGCATTGGCGAAGGTGAACTGGCCGGCGTCGATGACCTCGAGCTCGACCTCGAGGCGGTGCTCGGCGCTCAGCCGCGTCGCGGCCGAGGCGCAGAAGACGTCCATGATGCGGCGCAGGCGGCGCTGCTGGTCGATGCCGAACTTGCTCGGACGGCTGAAGTCGACCGTGCGCAGCCAGCGGGTGCGCCGGCCCTGGCCGCTGTCGGAGCTCTCGGCCGGGGGCCGGCCGCTGTTGGCCTGATCGAACAGCGCGTCGATCTCGGCGGCGGAGAGGAAGTCGTTCATCGCAGGGTCACCTCGTTGGAGCCGGCCTCGCGGACGGTCACGTTTCCAGTGGCGACGTGGACGCGGACCGTGCGGCCCACGCTCCCGGCGGTCGCGGTCGCCGTGACGGGAATGCCGGCACGCTGCAGCTCGGCGCGCACCGCGGCCTCGTTGCGGGCGCCGATCTCCATGCCGGTGCCCGTGCTGAACATCTGGGCGCCGCCCACGAGGATCGCCTCGAGGGACTCGGCGCGCGCGCCGTGATGGCCCAGGGCGCCGATCAGCGCAGGCACGGCGCGCTCGGCGAACTTGGCCGGCCGGTCGCCCTCGCGGCCGCCCGAGTCGGGCAGCACGATGTGCGCCAGCCCGCAGGCCCGGCCGTGCCGGCACACCAGCGCGAGGCCGATGCACGAGCCCAGGCCGACGCAGACGAGCACGTCGCCCGGGGAGGCGGACGCGGCGAGCTCGCCCATGCGGACGACGACGTCGGTCGCCGTGGCTGTGGACAGATCAGTCACCGAGGCCGATCCGGTGCAGCAGCTCGGCGACGCCCGCGGGCGTCGGCAGCAGCATGAAGGACAGGGTGCAGGCCTTGCCGGCGACCTCGAGCTCGGAGTCGAGGACGAGCGCCAGCTCGTGGGCGTCGCTGTGGGCGGCCAGGACGCTGGCCACCACGGCGCCCAGCATGTCGCGCGTGGACTGCGGCGGACGCAGGTCGAGCTCGAAGCCGGTCATCGTGGCCAGCGCCCCGACGTAGGAGCTGACCATGATGTTGCCCACCTCGCCCAGCGCCGAGCGCCCGGTGTCGGTGTCGGCCTCGACGCCGAGCATGGCGCAGATGGTCCGCGCGTCGTCGTCGCCGATCACGAGCAGCGCCGTGGCGTCGACCTGGCCGCAGACCGGCACGACCACGCCCCACACGACGTCCTCGGGGGGGCCGGCGGCCTCGACCGCGTCCGCCAGCTCGAGGGCCGAGGCGCTGGGCACGGACAACTCGATGGTGCTGCCGAGCAGCGAGGAGAGCGCCGTCCCGGCGGTGCCGGAGCCGATGTTCGCGAGCTCGCGCAGAGCGTCGAGCTGCAGGTCGGTGTAGCGGGCGTTGGGCATGTGCTGGTCCGGTTCCTTTCAGGCGGCGCGGAGCGCCGGTGCCAGGGTGTCGGTCACGAGGGCGTCACAGTCGACGAGCAGGGCGATCTCGCCGTCGGAGAGGACGGCCGCGCCGGAGACGGGCGCCAGCTCGGCGAGGTCGGCGGGCAGCGGGCGGGTCACGAGCTCGCGCTGGCCGATGAGGGTCGCCACGGCCAGCGCGATGCTGCGCTCCTGGCTCTGCACGATGACGGCGAACTCGCAGTCGTCGGCGCGCTGATGGCCGAGGATCGCGGCGGCGTCGTAGAGCGGCAGGACGGCGTCGCCGACGACGAGCATGCGCTGGCCGGCGGCGGAGCGCACGGCGTGGTCGACGAGGCGGACGGTGCGGTCGATGCGGTCCAGGGCGATGCCGAAGACCCGGCCGCCGGCGCGCACGAGCAGCGCGTTCATGATCGCCAGGGTGAGCGGCAGGCGGATCTGGGCCGTCGTGCCGTGCCCGGGCTCGGAGGTCAGCAGGACCTCGCCGCCCAGCTCGCGGACCTTGGCCCGCACGGCGTCCATCCCGACGCCGCGGCCGGAGATGTCGTCGGCCTGGTCGCGGGTGGAGAAGCCGGGCGTGAAGAGCAGCTCGATGGCGCGGGCCATGTCGATCGTCTCGGCCTGGTCGGCGGCGATGAGCCCGGCGCGGACGGCCTTGGCGGCGACGGCGTGGCGATCGACGCCCCGGCCGTCGTCGGCCACCGTGATGACGACGTTGCCGCCGGCGTGGCGGGCCGAGATGCGCACGGTGCCGGCGGCGGGCTTGCCGGCGGCCTCGCGCTCGCCGGGCGGCTCGAGGCCGTGGTCGAGCGCGTTGCGCACGAGGTGCACGAGTGGATCGCCGAGGGCATCGACGACGGTGCGGTCGAGCTCGGTGTCCTGGCCGACGAGCTCGAGCTCGACGTGCTTGCCGAACTTGGTCGAGAGGTCGCGGACCAGCCGCGGGAAGCGCAGGAAGACGGCCTCCACGGGGATCATGCGGACCTGCATGACGATCGCCTGCAGGGCGTGCGAGCAGCGCGTGAGGTCCGCCATGGCCTGCGAGAGGCCCGGCACCTCGGCCTGGGCGGCGAGGACCTCGACCTGGGTGCGCTGGACGACGAGCTCGCCCATGAGGTGCATCAGCTGGTCCAGGCGCTCGGCGTCGACGCGGACGGTCGCGGCGACGCGACCTCCCTCGCGCTCGCCGGCCACGACCGGCACCGGCACGGGGGCGACGGGCCCGGGGTCGGGCTCGCCGACGATGCCGGCCTCGGCGACCTCCGCCACCTCGGCGGTGGCGACGTCGGGGACGGCGGTCAGGGCGGCGCTCAGGGCGACGGCCTCGACCCCGGCGGCGACCCACACGTCCACGCGGCGGCCGTCGAAGGCCTCGACGTCGTCCTCCTCCGGAGCGGAGGCGACCACGGTGCCCATGTCGGCGGCGGCGGCGATGACCATGTAGGCCCGCACCGCGGGCATCAGTGTGTCGTCGGCCAGCGTGACCCGGGCGTGCAGCATGGCGTGGCCCGTGCCGACCGCCTCGACGACGGCCGCCGGCACCGGCGCGGCCGCCGCGCCGCCGTGGCGCGCGACCTGCTGGTCGGTGGTGCGATCGCGGACGAGGCCCTTGAGACGCTCGATGAGGGCCGCGGGCTCGAGGTTCTCGACCCCGTCGACCTCGATGGCGTCGGTGGCGGCCTCGAGGGCGTCCAGGCACTCGAGCAGGACGTCGACGGTCTCGCGCGTCAGGCCGCCGGTGCGCTGGCGCAGCAGCTCGAAGACGTCCTCCATCTGGTGGGTCAGGGCGGCCATGCCCGCGAAGCCCATGGTCGCGCTCATGCCCTTCAGCGAGTGGGCGATGCGGAAGATCTCGTCGACCGTCGCGCCATCCTCGGGCTGCTCCTCGATGCGCACGACGGCGAGGTTGAGCTCCTGCAGGTGCTCGCGGCACTCGGCGAGGAACATCGGGAGGTACTGGCTCGTGTCCATCGCTCAGGCCTGCTTGGTGTAGGTGAAGGGGGCCGTTGCGCGCAGGCCGATCGCCTCGGGCACGGTGACGCGCTCGGTGGCCCCCACGACGAGGGCCCCGCCGGGGCGCAGCGCGTCCGCCAGCCGCGCATGGAGCGCGTCGCGGACATCCTCGTTGAAGTAGATGACCGTGTTGCGGCACAGGACGAGGTCGTAGGCGCCGCTCGCGGGTCGCAGGGTCAGCAGGTCGCCGACCTCGAAGGAGACCAGCGCGCGCAGCTCGGCCGTCGGGCGCCAGCGATCGCCGTCGGCGGCGAAGAAGCGCGCGAGCGCGTTGGGCGGGGCGTCGCGGACGTCCTCGGCGTTGAACTCGCCGCGCTGGGCGCGCTCGATCGCGCGGCGGTCGATGTCGGTGCCGAGGATCGACGTGTATGCGGACGGGGCCGCCAGGCGGCAGACGGCGGCCAGCGTGTAGGCCTCGGCGCCGTACGAGCAGCCCGCGCTCCAGGCGCGCAGCGTGCCGTCGGCCGCGAGCGCCGGCACCAGGTCGTGGCGCAGGCGCTCCCACTGCTCGGGGTTGCGCCACAGGTTGGAGACGTTGATCGTCACGCGGTCGAGGAACTCGTCGCGCGCGGCGGCGTCGCCAGTCAGGAGTCGCAGGTAGGGCGCCAGGTCGGCGTGGCCGCGGCGCTCGGCGAACGACCGCACGCGCCGCTCCATCTGCCCGCGCTTGTACTGCAGCAGGTCGATGTCGCACAGGCCGCGGACGCCGTGGCAGAAGGCGACGTAGTCGTCGTGGATGAGCGGCAGCGCGCTCACGCACCGGCCTCCGCGGCGATGGCCTCGGCCAGCTCGCCCAGCGGCAGCACGACGTCGGCCAGGCCGTCCTCGATCACGGCGCGCGGCATGCCGTAGACGGTGCAGCTCTCGGCGGCCTCGCAGAGGATGCGCCCGCCGGCGGCCCGCACCGCGCGGGCGCCCTGGGCGCCGTCGCGGCCCATGCCGGTCAGGACGACAAGCAGCGTGCGCTCGCCCCATCCGGCGGCGACATCGGCGATCGTGAGGTCAGCGCGCGGGCGCAGGCCGCCGACCGGGGCCTCGTCGGTCAGCCGCGCCTGGCGGGCGCCGTCGAGGCGAAGGTGGCTGCCCCCGGGGGCGATGAGGGCGGTGCCGGGCTCGAGCTGGTCGCCGAGGGCAGCCTCGCGGACGTGCAGGGGCGACATGCGATCCAGGCGCGCCGCCAGCGAGCCGGTGAAGCCGGCCGGCATGTGCTGGACGATCAGCGTGCCCTCGCCCAGGCGGGCGGGGAGCGCGGGCAGCAGCTGGGCGAGCGCGCGCGGGCCGCCGGTGGAGGCGGCGATGATGACCGCGCGCGGCGCGCCGGTGGCGGGCACGGCGCCGCGAGGCGCCGGGGCGGCCTGGCCGTGACCGTTACCGCTGCCGACGAGCGGCGCGGTGGACGCCTGGGCGACGGCCTGGCGCAGGCGCTCGGCGAGGTTCTCGGTGAAGGTGTGGAAGGGCTCGCCGACCGCGGGCTTGGGCACCAGGTCGAAGGCGCCCTCGGCCAGCGCGTCGACCGCGCGGGCGCCGTGGGCGGGCGAGAAGGCGCTGACGACGATGACCGGCACGTCGGGCGCGCCGTTCTCCTTCAGGGCGCGCAGCACGCCGAGGCCGTCGAGGCCGGGCATGGCCAGGTCGAGGGTCATGGCGTCGGGCTGCGTGGCGCGGCACTGCGCCAGCGCCTCGTCGCCGTCGCGGGCGGTGCCCACCACGTCGAAGCCGGCAGCGCCCAGCGCACCGCCGAGGACGGTGCGCATGAAGGGAGAGTCGTCGGCGACGACGATGCGGGGGGCGGGGGCCATGGGTGGCTAGGCGGCGATCTCGGCGCTGAGGCCGAAGAGCCCGGCTGGGCTGAGAAGCACGATGAGGCGGTCGTCGAGCTTGACGATGGAGTCGATCGAGGCCTCGTCGGCGGCCGGGAGGCGCTCGAGCTGGTCGGCGTCGACGGTGATGACCTCCTCGACGTCGTCGACGACGACCCCGGCGAGCTGTGCCGCGGCCTCGACGATGACGATCTTCTGCTCGGAGACGTCCTCGCTGCGGCCGCAGCCGAGGCGCGACGCGAGGTCGTAGACGGGCACGATCTTGCCGCGCAGGCTGATGACGCCGCGAACCCAGCTCACGGACGAGGCGACAGAGCGCGGCTCCGTGTAGCGGATGATCTCGTGGACGTCGGCGATCGGGAGCGCGTACTCCTCCTCGCCGAGGCTGAAGACGACGAGCTGACGCGTGATGGCTTCCTCGGACATGACTCGGTAATCGGTCCAGAGGCGAGTCAGCTTGAGAGCGAGCGTCAGGTGGAGCGCATGGCGTCGGCCATGATGTCGACGCGCCAGCGCCGAACGGTGGCGACGATCTCGTCGGCGCTCTCGGCCACGACGAGCTTGGTGCCATTGGTCAGCGTCAGCACGACGTCGGGATGACCCTCGACGGTGGCGATGAGATCCGGGTTGACGTGGAAGGGCTCGTACGTCGAGCCAAGGCGGTGAAGTCTGATCATGATGGCCTCCAGGGACCCTCGGTGGAGCTTCGCTGCGGGGCGGGCGGCCCTCCGCCACCCGCCCCGCAGCTTCAGCTCCTACGGTCCTAGTGCTTGAGGTTGACGAGCGTCTGCAGCATCTCGTCGCTGGTCGAGAGGACGCGCGAGCTGGCCTCGAAGCCACGCTGCGCGACGATCATGTTGGTGAACTCGGTCGCCAGGTCGACGTTGCTCATCTCGAGCTGGCCGCCGACGGTCTGGCCGAGGCCGTTCACGCCCGGCGTGCCGTCCGCGGGGGCGCCGGAGCTGCCGGTCGCCTTCCAGCGGTTGGCCGAGCTGCGGTCGAGGCCCGACTCGTTCGGGAACCCGGACAGCGACAGGAAGCCGGCCGTGGCGCGAGCGCCGCCGCCCGCGGGCGAGTAGGTCACGGCGCCGTCGGCGCTGATCGAGACGTCGGTCGCGCCGGTGGGGACCTTGATGACGACGTCGGTCGTCGAGGGGCCGCCGGTGGTCGTGTCGACGCCCTTGCCGACGACACGCCAGCCGTCCTGCGTGGCGAGCTCGCCCTGATCGCTCAGGGTGAAGTTGCCGGCGCGGGTGTACTCGAACTCCGAGCCGCTGCCGAACGTGTCGGGGTCGGCGGGGGTCGCGCCGGCGGTCGGGGTGCTGCTCGACACGCGGAACCAGCCGCTGCCGGTGATGGCGACGTCGTACGGGCTGCCCGTCGACATGAACGCGCCATTGGTCATGAGGTTGTCGATCGAGCCGAGCTGGACGCCGAGGCCGATCTGGGCCGACTTCGCGCCGGCACTGCCGCTCGTGGCCGAGGCGCCGGAGCGCTGCAGCTGAGCGAGCGAGTCGCGGAACGAGGTGCGGCTCGCCTTGAAGCCGACGGTGTTGACGTTGGCCAGGTCGTTGGCCGTGACGTCAAGCATGATCTGGTGGTTGCGCAGTCCGCTGATGGCGGAGTACATGCCTCGCATCATGAGAGGAATTTCCTTTCGGGAACTCCGGCTTCCTCAGTGAGGTCCAGCCGGTATTGGGTTTTGGTTGGCTTAGGAGAGAACTGCTGAATCGATGTTGGTGAAGACGTGATCGCGCATGGAGGCGCGATCGACCGCCGTGATGACGGTCCTGGCCTTGACGGACACGACGAAGGCCACGTCGTCCACGAGGACGACGGACTCCCGTGAGCCCTTCGCAGCGGCACGGTCGACACCGTTCTGCAGGCGGCTGAGGGTCGCGGAGTCGAGTGAGATCCCGCGGCGCTCGATGCGCGCCTTGGCGTGACTGCTGAGCTGGACTGCGCCCGCCTTCTCGCCGAGGACGTCGGCGAAGGACGGGCCGTTGGGCGCCGTAGCGCCACCGATGCGCGGCGCCGTCGCGGGAGCGACGGGAGCCGGAGCGCCGACGGGCGGCACGAGCGCGGGGTTGTGCGACAGGGGCGTCATGCGACGTCCTGGACCTCGCCGACCTTGACGCCGGCATGGCCGGCGACGGTCAGGGTGGGCTCGGAACCGGTGAAGTCGACGTTCTCGACCAGCCCCTGGCCGGACTGTCCCTTGGCGTCGAGCCAGGAGACGGTCTTGCCCAGGTAGTTGGCCGCATTGGACTTGACCTGTCCGGCGGACTGCTGCTGCATCTGCTCGAGCATCGAGAACTGCGTCATCTGGTTGATCCACTGCTGCCCGTCGGACGGGTCAGTGGGGGACTGATGGCGCATCTGCTCGACGAGCAGCTTCATGAACGCGTCCTTGCCGAAGGCATCCTGGTTGGCCGTCGGCGTCTTCGCCTGCGGCGTGGTCGGGATGCTCAGTGGATTGACAGTGGACATGGGTCTGCTCCTACGCGAGCACGTCGACGAGGGCCCCGAGGGCGATCGGCGACGCGGTCGTGGTGCGGTGGTCGGGGTCTATGGGGGAAAGGTCGTTGTCGCCGTCGGCGGCGGCACCGCGGTCGCGGCGCGGGCCGGCGAGTGCGCTCTCGGCGCGGCGCTCGTTGGCGCGCGCGTTGGCGGCGTCCTGGTTCTCGCCGGCCATGCCGATGTCGAGGCCGGCGACCTGCACGCCCTGGGCCTCGAGCGCGCGGCGCAGCTCGGCCCCGGCCTGCTGGAGGACGTGGGCGGCGTCGGCGCGGTCGGCGGTGACGGTGGCCATGAGGCCGTGCGCGGTCTGGCGCAGGCGCACCTCGACCCCGCCGAGCTCGGCCGGGTGCAGCGTGAGCTGCGCCTGGACCTGCCCGCGGTGCTCGAGGACCCGCAGCATCGCGCGGACGTGGTCGGCGCGCACCGGGAGCGTCGCGGCCTGCGCGGGGGCGAAGGCCTGGGCGGGCGCCGCGGGCTGAAGCGGCGGCGGGGCAGGCGCGGGCGCGGCCGGGTCGACCGGCGCCTGCTGGGGGGCGGCGCCGGGGGTGGCGCCGTTGTCGTCGTGGGACGACGTGGTGGTGGAGGTGGTGGGGGCGGGCTGCGCGGCCGGCGAGACGGGCGCGACGGGGGTCTGAGCCGAGTCGCCGGCCGGTGCCCCGGTGGCCGGTGCGGTGGGGGCCGGGGCGGGAGCGGCCTGCTCGGCGACCGCGGCGACCGCGGCGGCGCTCATGACGGCGGGGGCCGGAGCGAGCGCCGCAGCAGCGGGCAGCGGGGCCGGCGTGGGCGCGAGGGCGGCGGCGTCAGCGGAGGCGGCGGCCGGCGCGGCCGGGGTCGCGACGGCGACCCCTTCGAGGGCACGTGCAGGAGCGGCGGAAGTCGTGGTGGCGGCCGGCGCGGCCTGGGCGGCCGGTGCAGGTGTGGCGGCGTGTGCGGCTGCCACGGCCGGGGCCGGAGCGGCCTGCGCGGGGGCAGCGGCGGGCGCGGGAGCAACCTGCTCGGCGACCGGAGTGCCGGCGGGCGCCGGCGCGGTCGGCTCGCTGACCGCGGGGGCGGTGGGGCGGGCGGGCACTGGCGCGGCCTGCTCGGTGACCGCGGGGGTGGTGGCGGGCATCGGTGCCACCTGCTCGGCGATGTGGGCGGCGGCCGGGACCGGCGCCGAAGGAGCAGGCGCGGCCGGAGCGGCGGGCGCGGGCGCGGCAGCATCGGCCGGCGTGGGCGCAGAAGCCCGTGCGGCCCCGGCAGCAACAGGCACGGAAGCGTCGGCCGAGGCCGGGCCGGCGGGGGCCGGAACCGCAGGAGCAGGCGCGGGAGGAGCGGGCGCGGCCGGGGCGGCGGGCGCCGACGGAGCAGCACCGACCGAGGCGGGAGCAGCGGCCCGGGCCGGCGCGGCAGGCGCCGACGGAGCAGCAGTGGCCGAAGCGGCAGCAGCGGGCGCCGGCGCCGCGGCGACGGGCGCCGGAGCACCGGCCGCAGCGGCGGGCGCCGACGGAGCAGCACTGACCGGGGCCGTGGATGTCGGCGCGCCGGCAACACGCGACGCGGACGCATGAGCCGGCGCGGGGGTGACGGCGGAGGGGCTCGGTGCCGGCGTGGCGGCGGTGACCGACGTGACGGTGATCGGGGTGCCGAGGGCGGCGGTCGTCAGCGCGAGGACCGAGGCCATCGGGATGGCGGAGGCGGCGGGGTCGGTGGGCGCGGCGGCGTCGTCGCGGTCGGCGTCGTCGTCGATCGACGGCGCCGGAGCGTCCGACTCGGCCGGTGCGGGCGCCGCGGGGACGGCGTCCAGCGCGGGCTGCTGCTCGGGCTGACGGTCGGCGCCGGTCGACTGGTCGTCGGCGGCGGTGCGGTCCGTCTCCTTGTGGCCTTCCGCAGGTGCGGTCCGGGCCGTAGCGATGTCGGTGAGGGTGGCGGCGAAGTCGCCCTGCCCTCCTGCGCGCTCGGCGGCTGGCGAGCCGCTCTGCTGAGCGCCGGGGGGCGGAGCCGTCGCCGGCACCGTTGGGATCGCGTTCATGCGGTCCCTCCTCGGAACGCGGCGGCCTTGCCCATCACGCTGGTGACGTAGTTCTGGGTCTCGGCGAAGGGCGGGACGCCGCCGTACTTCTGGACCGCGCCGGGGCCGGCGTTGTAGGCCGCCAGGGCGAGCTTCTCGTCGCCGCCGAAGCGATCGAGCTGCTCGCGCAGGTACTTGGCGCCGCCCTGGAGCGATTGGGCCGGATCGAGCGGGTTGGTCACGCCCAGCGAGGACGCGGTGCCCGGCATCAGCTGGGTGAGGCCGAGGGCGCCGGCGCCGCTGCGGGCGTTCGGGTTGAAGCCGGACTCCTGGGACACGAGGCCCTTCAGGAGCGCCGGGTCGATCCCGTTGCTGGCCGCGGCCGCGTTGATCTGGGCGTCGAAGGCGGAGCTGGCGCCGGTGCCCGAGACGGGCGCGGCGGACGGGGAGGTCTGGGCGGCGGCGAGCGCGCCTGCGAACGACGAGGCGGGCGCCGTCGCGGCGGGAGCGGCAGCGGGCGCGGGCGTCGCCGGGGCGTTCATCTGCGCGACCATCGTCTGCAGCTCGTCGAGCCGGGTGCCGATCGTGGACAGGCTCATGACGCGAGCTTGCGCATGTGGCCGTTGAGGGCGATCTCGTCGAGGGCGACGGCCTCGCGGCGGCCGGACTCGACCCGATGGGCCTGGCGCTTGCGGTCCTTCAGCCGGTCGAGCACCTGGCGGCGCTGGCCGGCGCTGGTCAGGGCCTGGCGGCGCTGCTCCAGCTCGTCGGTGCGACGGTCGAGCTCCAGCGCAGCCTGCTCCTGCGAGCGCTGGACGCGCTCGAGCCAGGCCTGCTCGGAGAGCAGTGCGGCGCCCGTGCGCGGAGCGGTCTGCGCGATGACCCGCTCCCGCGCGGCGGCGGCGCGGGCCTGGGCGTCGGCGAGCATCGCGACACCCCGCGCGCGCAGCGAAAGGCTGGCGGCGAAGGCCTCACGAGCCAGGTCCTCCTCGTGGGCGCGCACCTCGCGCACCCGCTCCAGAGAGAAGACAAAGGGGGGATTGCTCACGCACCCTTAGTCGGTCCGCCCTCCGCCCGATTGAGGCGCAGTGGACCCATCATCTGTCCAGCTCCGTGTCCGAGCGCGGTCCCGCGAGGCTCAGCCCACGGCGCGCAGGAAGCGCACCATGCGCTGGTTGGCGTCCGTGATCGAAGGCCAGCCGTGGGTGTCGTCGGCGACGCGCAGGTGCTCGACGCGCGTGCCCGCCGCGCAGCCGTGCCAGCGCAGGTGCGTGATGCCCTCGACCTCCCGGCGCGCGCTCGGCCGCTGGGCGCAGCGATCGCGCCGCGCCCACGTGTCGACGAAGGCGCGCAGGCCGCGATAGGCGACGACCTGGTCGCTCGCCCCGTGGATGGAGAGCACGGACACCGGCTCCGACGGCGCGCAGCGCCCGAGGCCCTCGTAGCCGGCGGCGACGAGCACGATGGCCCGGACCCGCCGCGCCGCGCGGCAGGCCAGCGCGTTGGCCATGAGGCCCCCGTTGGAGAAGCCGACGGCGCTCACCTCCGTGACCGGCTCGCAGAGCGCGATGGCATCGACGAGCGCGAGCAGCGCCGGCACGTCGTCCGGGCTCCAGAAGCCGTTGTGGTGCGGCGTGTTGGGGTAGGCGACGAGGTAGCCGGGCGCGTCGTCGGTGAAGCCCGTGTAGCTCTGCAGCCCGTAGCCGCTCTGGCGCGCGCCGTGGAGCGCGAGGATCAGCGGCCGCGGGCGGCGCGGGCCGTCGGGGACGCGCAGCAGCGTGTCCAGGGGCAGGTGATCGGCGCACGCAGCCTGCGCCCGCCGCGGTCCCGCTTGGCCCGCCGGCGGAGGCGAGGCCCCGCCGCAGCCCGCGGCGAGCAGGGCGGCGGCGAGGAGTCCGAGCGCGGCGCGCACGGGCGGGACTGTGCCAGGTCGGGGGCTGCCTTCCGCCGCCGCTCGCGGCGCTGCGCGACGCAAACAACATCACCGAGGGGAAGCAGCCCTGGGGCGGCGCGACCGGGGGCGGTCGTCCTCCGCGGCGGGCGGCGCGCCGAAGGATGCGGACTTGTGGGGCTCCTGGCCCCACAAGTCAGCACGCCAGGCCAAAGCGTGCGGACTAAGTGTCGTACTGCGACACCAATCCAGCACGCTGGAGCCAACCGGCCCGGCCGGCGCCACGGAGGGCACCTTCTCCTCGATGCGGCAGTAAGCGCCGCGCAGCGCCGCAGGCGCCACGCGGAAGACCGCGGAAGAACCCGTCAGACGCCGAGGTTCAGCGGCGGCAGCGCCACCGGGCCCGACGGCGGATAGGCCATCGCGCGCGCGGACGGCATCATGTCGGGCGCGACCTCGGCGGACACCTCGGCGGCCAGCCCCGCAGCCACGTCGCCGGCCAGCAGGCTCAGCAGCGCGTCGTCGGCCTCCTCGGGCGTCGACGGAGCGTCGACGGCCTGGCGCAGGAAGTCATCGATGGCGGGCTTGAGCTCCAGGGCGCGGTCGACGAGCGGATCGGAGCCGCGCTCATAGGCGCCGATGGCGATCAGGTCGCGCTTGTCGTGCCAGGCGGCCAGCAGGGCGCGGGCCTCCTGGGCGGCGGCGGCCACGTCGGGGGCCGAGATCTCCCCGGTCAGCCGCGAGACCGACTGCAGGACGTCGACGGCCGGGTAGTGGCCCGCGTGGGCCAGCTCGCGGGTCAGGACGACGTGGCCGTCGAGAATCGAGCGCACGGCGTCGGCGACGGGCTCGTTCATGTCGTCGCCGTCGACGAGGACCGTGTAGAGCCCGGTGATCGACCCGTGCTGGGAGGTGCCCGAGCGCTCGAGCAGCTTGGGGAGCAGGGCGAAGACGCTGGGCGTGTAGCCGCGGGTGGCGGGGGGCTCGCCGATGGCCAGGCCGACCTCGCGCTGGGCGTTGGCGAAGCGCGTGACCGAGTCCATCATCAAGAGGACGTCGTGGCCCTTGTCGCGGAAGTGCTCGGCGATCGAGGTCGCGGTCAGCGCCGCCTTGATGCGCACGAGCGCCGGCTGGTCGGAGGTGGCGACGATCACCACCGAGTGGCCGATCGCGTCGCCGAGGTCGCGCTCGATGAACTCGCGCACCTCGCGGCCACGCTCGCCGACGAGGCAGATGACGTTGATGTCGGCCGTCGTGGAGCGGGCGATCATGCCCAGCAGCGACGACTTGCCCACGCCGGAGCCGGCGAAGATGCCCAGGCGCTGGCCGCGCCCGCAGGGGACCATGCCGTCCAGGACGCGGACGCCGAGGCCCACGCGCTCGCGGATGCGCGGGCGCTCGAGGGCGTCCGGCGGCGCGCCGGCGGCCGAGCGCACGCGGCCGTCGGGGAGTCCCTCGCCCTGGTCGATCGGGCGCCCGAGCCCGTCGAGCACGCGACCCAGCAGCTCATCGCCGACGGGGACGCGGACGGGCTCGCCCGTGGCGGTGACGACGTTACCGGGGCCGATGCCGTGCAGCTCGCCCAGCGGCATGAGCAGCGTCCGGCGCGAGCGGAAGCCGACCACCTCGGCCGGCACCGGGGCGCGGCCGCGGCCGGTGGCGATCTCGCACACCTCGCCGACCTCGGCCTCCAGGCCTGTGGCCTCGACGATCAGCCCGATGAGGTCGCTCACGCGCCCGTGGCGGCGATGAAGATCGGCGCGGGCGACGGCGTCGCCCAGGCGCTTCAGCAGCGACTCAGCCATTGGCGAGTTCGTGCTCGAGCACCTCGCGGGCGCGGGCGAGCTTGGTCTCGAGCGTCGCGTCGACCTCGCCCTCGCTCGTGCGCACGATGGCGCCGCCCGGGCGCACGCGGCGCTCGGCCTGCACCTCGCAGTGCTCGATGCCACCCAGCTCGCCCACGAGCCGCGCGACGTGGTCGCGCACGAGCTCGAGGTCGTCGGGGTTCACGAGGATGAGCACGCGGTCGCGCTCGACCAGGCGGCGCAGGGCGCCGCGCACGGCCTCGACGACGAGCTCCGGGTCGACCGCAAGAGCGGCGCCCACGGCCTGCTCGGCGATCCGCAGCGCGAGGTCGACGGCGTCGGCCTCCACCGAGGCGGCGGCGTCGGTGCGCAGCGCCTGAAGCTGATCGGCGGCGGCGGCGAGGGCGGACGCGGGGCCGTCGAGCTGGCTCTGCGCCTGCGCGACGCCGGCGGCGAAGCCCTCCTCGAAGGCCTGCTCGCGCACGGCATCGACGCTCGGGGCGCTGCCGGGAGCGGGGCGCTCGGGGACGATGACGGCCTCGAGCGGGGCCAGCTCGAAGGGACCGTAGGCGCTCACACGACCTCCTCTTCCTCTTCGGCGCCGCGGCGGATGACGAGCGCGCCGGCGTCCTCGAGGCGGCGCACGGCGGCGACGACCTTGCCCTGGGCCTCCTCGACGACCGCCTTGCGCTGCGGCGCGGAGGCCTCCATGTCCTCGCGCAGCATCTCGGCGCCGCGCTGGGACATGTTGGACAGGATCTTCTCGACGACGGCCTGGTCCACGCCGCGCAGCGCGAGCTGGAGCTCCTTCTGGTCGACCTCGCGCAGCACGAGCTGCAGGTCGCGGTCCTCCAGGATGACGACGTCCTCGAAGGTGAACAGGCGCAGCTTGATCTCGTCGGCCAGCTCCTGATCGGACTCGCTGATGGCGCCGACGACGTTGCGCTCGGTGGAGCGCCCCGCGCGATTGAGGATGTCGGCCAGGGCGTCGACGCCGCCCGCGGCGGCGAACTCCTGGCCCACGACGTTGGCGAGCTTCAGGCGCAGGCCCTGCTCGATGTCGCGGATGACGTCGGGATTGGTCTCGCTCATCGTCGCGATGCGCATGGCGACATCGGCCTGCAGCTCGGGCGGCAGCTCGGCCAGCACGCGCGCGGCGAGGGTCGAGTGCACGCTGGCCACCACGAGCGCGATGGTCTGCGGCGACTCGTCCTTGAGGAAGGCGTGCACCTGCTCGGGCGGCGTGCGGCGCAGGAACTCGAAGGGGCGGGCCTCGGGCTTGGTCGTGAGGACGCCGATGATCTCGTCGGCGCGCTCGGCGCCCACGAGCTGCGAGAGCACCTCGCGGGCGAAGTCCGGGCCGCCCACGCCGCCGCCCATCACGTCGTTGCTCGCGAGGCGCTCCTCGACCTCGCGCATGACGGCGGCGCTGGTCTCCGGGCGCACGCGCCACAGGGCGGCCATCTCGGCCGACAGCGACTCGACCTCGCGCTCGCCGAGGTGCTTGAGGACATTGGCGGCGCGCTCGGCGCCGAGGCTGATGAGCAGGACGGCGGCCTTCTGGCGGCCGCTCAGGCCCGAGGCCCCGGCGGCAGCGCCCGGCCCGCCCGCGGGGCGCTCTGTGCGCTCACGGTCGAGCGTGGCCTCGCTCATTCGGGATCCTCGCTGATCCAGGCGCGCAGCTGCTGGGCGACGCGCTCAGGCTGCTCCTGCACGAGGTTGTCGACCGTCGAGCGCCCGGGATCGCCCGAGGCGCCCGCGCCGACGCCGGCCAGCGCCGGGGCCGAGGTCGTGGACTGCTCGAGCTCGGCCAGCGGGCGGGGGCCCTCGATCTCGGTCAGCCACGTCGGCATCGGCAGGGCCTCCTGCTCGCGGCGCCGCAGGGCGCGGGTCATGAAGAAGAGGAAGAGGATGCTCGCCAGGCCGATGCCCGCGTACTTCAGCGGGGTGACGAAGGCGGGCGGCACGGGCAGGCCGGCCGGGCCGGGGGCGGCCTTGGGCTTGGCGAAGACGACCGTGCTCTGGGTCATGGTGTCGCCGCGCTTGGGGTTGATGCCCGCGGCGGCGGCAATGGCCTTCTTCAGCTCGGTGGCCTGCGCGGCCGGGACCGACTTGTCGACGAGCAGCGCGACGTCGAGCTTGTTGACCGCGCCCGGCGCGATCTGCTTGCGCGTCACCGTCTTGTCGACGCCGAACGTCGTCTTGCCGGTGGAGCGCTTGTAGTTGGAGTTGCCGCCCCCCGACGCCGCGTTCTGCGCGTAGGTCGGAAGGTTGGCGGCCGCGCCGGCGGTGCCGCCACCCGCGCTGCCCGAGCCCTTCAGGCTCTCGGTCTCCTTGGTCGTCTCCAGGGGCGTGCCCTTCTTGGCGTACTGCAGCTGCTCCTGGGTCGCCTTGTCGACGTCGAGGTCGGCATGGACCTGGACCTGGGCCTTGTCGGCGCCGACGGTGCGGGCGATGAGCGCGCCGAGCGAGCTCTGCATGCCGGCCGCGTAGCGCGCCTCGGCCGCTGGCTTGGAGCCCGTGCCGCCCGCGTCGCCGGCGCCGTCCTGCGGCCACAGCATCGAGCCCGACGCGTCGGTGATCGTCACGTTGGAGGGCTTGAGGTTCGGCACGCTGGAGGAGACCAGCGAGGCGATGCCGCGGATGGCGGCGGGGTCGAGCGCCGTGGAGTCGGCGTTGAGCAGCACGGCCGCGGTGGCGGGCTGCTTGGTGTCGGCGAAGAGGTCGTCCTTGGGCAGCGTGAGCTGGACCTGGGCGCCGGAGACGCCGTCGATCTGCCCGATGGTCTGGGCGATCTGGCCCTCGAGGGCGCGCTGGTAGGCGATCTGCTGCTGGAAGGTGGAGGAGCCGAGCTTCTGCTTGTCGAGCAGCTCGTAACCCGGCTGCGAGCCGCCGGCGGAGAGGCCCTGGCCGGCCAGCGCGACGCGCGCCTTGGACTCCTGGCCGGAGACGACGGCGATGGCGGTGCCGTTGTTCTGGAGCTTGTAGGAGACGCCGGCCTGGTCGAGCGCGGCGGTGATCTTGCCGGTCTTGGCCGGGTCGACGCCGGCCTGCAGCGTCGTGTAGCTCGGCGCCGAGGCCACGCGGAAGAGCATGAAGGCGACGAAGACGATGCCCAGCGCCGAGACGGCGAGGACGATGCGGCCCCGGGGGGACATGGCCTGCAGAGCACCCATCGATTACACCTGTGTGTGGAAGACGTCGGAGAAGGCCTCGACGGCCTTCGTGCGCAGCGTCGAAGCGAGCTGCATGGACAGTCGGGCCCGCTCGACGGCCATGACGACCGCCTCCGGGTCCGAGGCCTGGCCGGTGGCCAGGTCCTGCGAGGCCTTGGCGGCGTCGTTCTGGACGCCCTCGAGCTTGTCGAGCTGATCGGTGAGGACCGAGCCGAAGCCCGAGCCGCCGCCCGAGGGGGCGGCCGCACCGGCGGCGCCGGCACCCTCGGAGCCGTCGACCGAACCGACGTTCCAGTCCGAGCCTGACGTGAGCATGCTGGTGTCGATCGGCAGCGTCACTTGAGGATGTCCAGCGTGCGGGCGAACATCGACTTGGTGGTCTGCATGGCCGTGACGTTGGCCTCGTAGGCGCGCGAGGCGCCGATGAGATCGGTCATCTCGGTGACGGTGTTGACGTTGGGCATCAGGACGTAGCCCTGCTTGTCGGCGTCGGGGTGCCCGGGGTCGTAGACGCGGCGCGAAGGCGTGGGGTCCTCGACGATGCCGGCGACCTTGACGCCGCGGGCGGCCTGCAGGGAGTCGGCGAAGCTGGGGCCGACGCCGGCGCCGGCCTCCTGCATGACGACCTCCTTGCGGCGGTACGGGCCCTGGCCGTTGGCCGTGCGCGTGGACTGCGCGTTGGCGAGGTTCTCGGCGGTGACGTCCATGCGCACGCGCTCGGCGGAGAGCGCGCTGCCGGAGGCGTCGAGTGCGTCGAAGAGGCCCATGTCAGCGGCCCATCGCGGCTTCGATGATGTCGACGCGCGCCTTGGAGACCGAGACGAGCGTCTCGTACTCGAGGCCGTTGCGCGCCTGGGCGGCGGCCTCGACGTCGGCGTCGACGGTCGAGCCGTCGGCGCGGACGGTGGCGGAGGCGTCACGCTGGGGGGAGAACGTGGCGTCCTTCAGCGCGGAGCCGCCCGACGCCATGGCGTCGCGCAGGGTCGAGTGGAAGTCCACGTCGACGCGCTGGTAGCCCGGGGTGTCGACGTTGGCCAGGTTCTGCGCGATCGCCTGCTGGCGAGCGGCAGCGCCCATGATGGCCTTCTCGAGAGTGGACTGAGTGGTGTCGTAAATTTCCACGGGACGGGACGGATCGAGTGGGCGGGCGGCCATCCATGCCGGTGCCTTCGTCCTCGTCCTTGAGGAACAATCACGTCATCGGCGGCTCGGCTCGCGCCTTGAGCGCCGTTGTACTCAGCGTTGGACTTCGAACGTGCGCGCGTAGCCCTGCACGCCGGTGCGCCCGCGGCGCAGGCGTCCCAGCTCGGTGCCGATGGCATCGCGGCGGGCCTGAAGGACGGTGGCGGTCGTGCGCTGGGTGCCCAGCGCGTTGCGCAGTGGCGCGGCGGCCGCGGCGGGCAGCGGGGTCGGCAGCGCGGCGATCAGCGCCGCGCGCCGGAGGTTGAGCGCGGCGAGGTCGTCGAAGCGCTCGTCGGCGACGAGCTGGGCCTCCTCGGCGGCCAGCGCCTCGAGGGCCTCCCAGGCGCTCACGCGACCGCCGGGGAGCGGACCTGCGACCACGCCTCGCGCAGCTCGCCGAGCAGCCGCGCGACCTGTTCGACGCGGACGGCGTCGCGCTCGATGCGCGCCTCGATGAGGCGCGTCTTGCAGAAGACGTAGATGGACTGCAGACGATCGGCGACCTCGCCGGCGTCCATGTCCAGGGTGGCGAGCAGCTCGTCGATGATGGCCTCGGCGCGGCTGAGCTTCTCGCTCGCCTGCAGCCAGGAGCCGTCGATCATGGAGCCCTCGGCCTGGCGCAGGAAGCGGCCGGCCCCGTCGTACAGCATGACCACCAGCTGCTCGGGCGAGGCCGTCATGATGCTGTTCTCGCGATAGGCGTTGGGACTGGCGTAGGGGTTCATCGATGCTCCGGGAGGGGGAGGCGGATCAACGTCCCTCCGGTAATCGCCCGCTGCGACAGGAGCTTGAGCCTCGAAGGTCAGCCGTTGTTCATCAGGCCCGCGAGCTGGCCCGCGAGGCTGGAGGACGCCGACTGCGACGCGGCGATGGCCTGCTCCATGGCGGTGAACTGCTTGCGCAGCAGGTCCTCCTTGGTCTGCAGGCGCAGGTCCATGGTGGCGAGGCTGTCCTTGATGTAGGTCAGCTCGCCGTCGGCGTCGCTGACGCGCTGGTCCATGAGCCCGTCGCCGGAGCGCGTGATCGGGTCGAGGACGCCCTCGAAGGACTGCGCGAAGCCGGGGGCGTCCGGAGAGCCCAGCTTGGCCTTGACCGCGGTCGGGCCGGCGGCCCACGCCGTGTCGAAGGTCGCCTGGTTGAAGGTGAGCTTGCCGGCGAGCGCGTCGGGCGAGGTGCCGCTGCCGGTCGATGCGACCGACACGCCCAGCGAGTCCAGGCCGGCGCTCGAGATCGCCTGACGCATGCTCGTCAGCACGCTGTCGAGCGAGTCGTCGCCGAACAGCGCCCCCAGCTTGGCGTCGTCGTCGTTCTGCGGGTTGACCACGCGCTTCTCGGTCAGCTTGCTCTTCACGAGGTCGACGGCGTCGTTGTAGGCGCTGACGAAGGCCTTGAGCTTGGTGGCGACGTCGTTGGGGTTCGCGGCCGGCGTGGAGACCGTGACCGTCGACGTGCCCGTCGACTTGAAGGTCAACTCGACGCCGGGCAGGCCGTCCGTGGCCACGTTCGTGTGCGAGGTGTAGACGGTCGCGTCGCCGGCCACCGTGTACGAGGCGTTGGAGCCGTCGCGCGAGGCGGTCTGGGCGCCGATGGCCGGCCCGGAGGCGTCGAAGCCCCAGTTGGCGTGGTCGCCGGTGTCGCGGCGCGACAGCGACAGCTTGCCGCCGACGTTGACCGCCCATACGGGCGAGCTGTCGTCGCTGTTGATGGTCGACACGGCATCGTCGAGGCTCTTGCCCGTCAGATCGAAGGTCGTGCTCTGGGCGCTGCCGGCGCTCTTGTAGTCGATCGTGAGGCTGCCGCCGCCGGCGTTCCACTGGTAGGTGCGCGAGTCCGCGCTGGCCAGCGAGGCGACGTTGACGGTGTAGCCGCCGGGTGCGGCGCCGGTCACCTGGCGCGCCGTGAGCACGCTCTCGTTGCCGCTGGCGATCGCCTGCGTTGGCGTCCAGATGGAGGCCGAGCGCAGGTCGCTGGCAGCCAGCTTCAGATTGGTGAGCTTCGTGTCGATCTGGCGCAGCGCGTCCTGGCGGGCCTGGACGGTCACCTGCTGGCGCGCGGTGCGCGTGCGCGGCGCCGACTCGATCGACATGAGCTGCGTGATGATCGACTCCGTGTCCATCCCGGAGGCGATGCCGCCAATCTGGATGCCGGCCATCTAGTGCTCCTTGGCGATCTCGTCGGTGAGCTTGCCGACGTCGACGACGTCGTCGAGCAGGAGCGGGCGCATGAAGCCGCCGTTCTCGTCCACGAGCGAGGCGACCACGCCGCCGTCGAGCTTGTGGACGTCGAAGCGCACGGAGCGCCCGTCGGCGTGGAGGTTCTCGGCCAGCCGCGCGGCGGCGTCGACCTGGTCCCACACCTCGGCGGGGATCGGAGGGGTGCCGCTCGAGCCGATGGCGCTCGCGAACGACCCCTGCGAGCTCTCGCTCGGGCGGCGCGTGCGATCCACCGACGGTGCCGTGTACGGCGATCCTGCCAGCGGTGACACATCGAAGCTCATGGGGTCCTCAGTTCCTCCTGGAAGCCGTCCGGGCCGTCCTTGGCCCGGCTTGTTGTCAGAGCAGTCGGCAGGCGTCACGAGAACTTGAGCCCGATCAGGCCGCGGCCAGCGCGTCGGCCTCGGCGGCGAATACCTGGGCGTCCTCGTCGAGGCCTCGGGCGACGGCCACCGCGGCGAGCCCGCGCAGGGCCTGCGCGTCGACCCCGCCCTGCTCGCAGGCCGCGAGCCACTCCTCGGCCGCCGAGTCGGCGTAGCCGTGACGCAGGTACAGCTCGGCCAGCGCCTGCCGGCGCTCGCGCCACGGCATGGCGACGGCCTCGAGCACGGCCGCGAGGGCCTCGAAGGCATCGAAGGCCTGCAGGCGCGCGAGCGCGTCGAGCATGATGAGCACGGGCGCGGCGGCCTGGGCCGGGAGCGCGGCCGGGGCGTGGGCGCCGCAGCGCACGGCCTCCCAGGCGGCGAACACGGCGCGCTCCTCCTCGGGCAGGGCGACGGCAGCGCCGGCGTCGGCCGGGGCGCCGTCGGTCAGCAGGGCGAAGAGCTCGGTCCGCTGGGCGGCGGCGGCGCACGGTGCCTCGGCATCGACCGACGCGGCCTCGGCGGCGGCGTCCGCGTAGCGGCCCAGGGCCAGGAGGGTCTCGGCCAGCGCGACGCGAGCGTGGGCGTTGCCCGGCTGGGCGTCGAGCACGGCGCGCAGCTCCGCCTCGGCCTCGGCGACGGCGCCGGCCTCGCTGAGCGCGACGGCGAGGAGGAAGCGCATGCTGGGGCTGGAGTCCGCCACGAGGGCGTGGACCGTCTCGACGACCTCGGCGGCGGGCATGCCGCGGCGCAGGAGCAGGGCGGCGTAGGGGTCGACCGCGGCCAGGAAGCCGGGGTGCTCGCGCAGGCAGCCGCGCAGCGTCTCCTCGGCCTCCTCGACGGCGCCGCGGCGGCGCAGGACCTCGGCCAGGGCCACGAGCGGGCGGTAGGTGCCGCAGCCGACGGTGGCCGAATAGCGGCTGGGGCCGTCGCCCATCTGCAGGCAGCGGCGCAGCAGCGCCTCCTGGCGCTCGGCGTCGCGGGCGGCGAGCGCCTGCTCGAGGACGATGTCGGTGAACCCGGGGAAGATCTCGAGGGCCTCGTCGCCGACGGCGGCGACGTCGTCCAGGCGGCCGGCGTTGCGCAGGGCGTGGACGTAGCGCGAGGCCAGCGCCGGCGCGTAGCCGTCGCTGCTCACGCGGCCGGCGGCGCGCACGGTGGTCCAGGCGCGCTCGAAGTGCGTCAGCGCGCGGACGACGTCGCCGGTGGCGGCGTACTCCGAGCCGAGGTTGAAGTGCAGGAAGGGGTTGTCGACGCCCTCGGCCACCTGGCGCTCCAGCAGCTCCAGGTTGCGGTTGGACTTGTCCTTGGTGTCGCGGACCGATCCGAGGTAGCCGAAGTGCTCGACGCGCACCGTGGTGCGCTCCTGGCGCTCGGGCAGGTAGGCCGGCAGGCACTGGGCGATCTGCTCGTGGATCCGCCCCTCGAAGCGGTACTCGGGGCGGTTGCGGAACAGGCGCATGGCGTCGTGCGTGATCGCCGTGCCGTCCTCGAGGTCGCCCGTGTGGTTGATCTCGGTCAGGAAGAAGGCCTCGCGCCAGGTCCGGCCGGCCAGCGCGCGGAGGCGCTCGACGTCGTCGGCCACGAGCACCTCGTCGGCGTCCAGGTACATGACCCAGTCGCTCGTGGCGGCGGCGAAGGAGACGTTGCGCGCGGCGGAGAAGTCGCCATCCCACTCGTGGTGCAGGACGCGGGCGCCGAGGCTCTCGGCGATCTCGGCGGTGCGGTCGGTCGATCCGGTGTCGACGACGACGATCTCGTCGACGGCGGCGCGGGCGGCCTGCAGGCAGCGCGCGATCATCGCCTCCTCGTCCTTGACGATCATGCACAGGCTGATGGTCAGGCCCTCGGCCGGGCGGGCGGCCGCGGCGATGCGGTCGACGCGCGGCTGGAGGTCGCGCACGGGCCCGGCGGCCTGCGCCAACACGCGCACGCCCGCGCGCTTACGGCGCGCGCACTCCTCGAGGTTGCGCTCGACGTTGGCCAGCTCGGGGTCCAGGCGAAGCGCCGCGGAGAAGAGCGCGTGCGCGGCCTTGACGGCCCCGAGCTCGTAGAAGATGACGCCGGCGTAGTTGAGCAGGACCGGCTCGCGCGGGTCGGCCTGGAGCATGTCCACGGCGGCCGCGGCGCCGGCCAGCAGGACCGCGGGGCTCGAGCCCTTGCTGATGGCGAGCTCGAGCAGCGCGCGGCGCGCCTCGTAGCGGCGGTGCGGCTCCTCGACCTCGCCGGCCTCGACGCACAGCGCGCGGAATCCGCCCCAGTCGCCGGCGGCGAGGCGGGCGGTGGCGGCGGCGGCCAGGCGGGCGGCGGGGACGGCCTCGTGCGCGGCCGGGCGGGGGGGTTCGGGAGCATCGATGAGACGGAGGGCCATGTGCCGGTTCATCGGCGCGGCCCCAGAATTCCTGAGGAGCGCGCCGGCTCCACAGAAGTGGGGATGGACGCTCGGACGACCGTCCAGCCGTTCAAGCGACTGCGACAGGCCGCCGATACGACGCCCCGTCCGGTCCCTCACCCTCGAAGGAGAACGAGCATGACGCTCGCCACCGCGCCCCGCAGCGCGGCACGCAGGATGTCCTCGGAGGACTCCCTCGCCCTTTGGCGCGAGTATCGCCGCACGAACGATCGTGCATTGCGTGACCGCCTGGTCCTGACCTTCGCCCCCCTGGTCAAGTACATCGTCTACAAGAAGCTGCGCGAGATGCCAGCTCGCTGCGAGGCCGAGGACTTCATCGCCTGTGGCCTGGAGGCGCTCATCCACTCGATCGAGCGCTACGACCCGGAGAAGGGCGCCACGCTGGAGCAGTACGCGTGGACCCGCATCCACGGCGCCGTCCTCGACGAGCTGCGCCGCCAGGACTGGGCACCCCGCTCCGTGCGCCGCTGGGAGCGCGACATCGAGAAGGTCGTCGAGTCGTTCACCGTGCTCCATGGCCGCCGCCCGACCAGCGACGAGCTGGCCGACGCCCTCGGCGTCCCGGTCGACGAGCTGCGCCGCCGCCGCGACGAGATCGCCCGCTCGGACGTCACATCCCTGAACACCCCGGTGCTCGCCGACGATCAGACCACGATCGAGCGCGTCGACACCATCGCCGGCGACGATCCCCGCGAGGACCCGCTCCACGCTGCCGCCCAGAGCGAGGCCAAGGACCTCTTCCGCGCCGCCTTCGCCCGCCTCCCGCGCCGCGAGCGCGAGGTGGCCGTGCTGCTCTACGTCAAGCACATGACGCTCTCCGAGATCGGCGAGATCCTCGGCGTCTCCGAGAGCCGCGTCTGCCAGATCCACACCGCGATGAAGAAGACGCTGCGCACCGCCCTCCAGGCGGACGAGCAGCTCTTCGCCATGGTCGCCTAGCGCGTCCTGACCGGACACCGCTTCACCGCGAAGGCCCCGCTCGGATGCGGGGCCTTCGTGCGTTCGGGGCCGAATCGTGGCTGCGTTGGGCCGGTTTCCTCGCTGCGCCGGGGGCGCCGCGCCGCGTCTACTGCATCACCGAGGGGAAGCGGACCCGAGGCGGCGCGACCGGGGGCGGTCGTCCTCAGCAGAGGGTGGCGCGCCGAAGGATGCTGACTTTTCCGGCTCCTGGCCGGAAAGTCAGCGCACTTCCCGAAGCGTGGTAACTAGCTGTTGTCCTGCAACACCAATCGACCCCGCTAGCGCCGGCCCGGCCCGGCCGGGCGCAGCGGAGGGACTCCTTCCCTCGATGCGGCAGTAAGCGCAAGCTGCGCCGCACGGGCAGGCGGAAGAACGCTCAGGCCGTGCGCGCCGTGAGCCGGTAGGCCCACACCAACGCCTCGGCGACCGCCTTCCACAGCTCCTCGGGCACCTGGGCCTCGAGCTGCAGGCGAGCGAGGGCCTCGGCGAGGCCCGCGTCGTCGTGGATGGGGACGCCGTGCTCGCGCGCGAGCGCGATGATGCGCTCGGCCACGATGCCGCTGCCGGCGGCGACGATCTGCGGGGCGCCGCCGGCGTCCTCGTCGTAGCTCAGCGCGGCGGCGTGCCTAAGCTTGGGCATCGAGCGCGCTCCTGCGGGCGACGACGGCGACTGGGGCGCCGAGCGCGCCCGCGAGCTCACCGGCGCCGGCGCGGGCCGCGTCGGCCGGCGGGCCCTCGGAGGCCACGACCGTCGCACCTGCGCTGGAGAGCCGGATGTCGAGGCGCCCGAGCGTCGCGGAGTCGTAGCGCAGCGTCACGGCGCGCTCGCCCCGGGCGCCGGCGCCCTCCTGCTCGTCCTCCTCGTGGATCACGCGCGCCGTCGCGCCGCCGGGCAGCATGACCGCGGGGGTGGCCACGGGCGGGGGCTGCTGGACGACCTGCAGGAGGATCCGGTCGGGCCCGGCCTCCTTGACGGTCAGGCGCAGCACGTCGCCGGGGCGCACGTCCTCGGGGAGCGTGGCGGGCACGCGCGCGCCGAGCAGCGAGAGGACGCCGCGGTCGAGGACGCGGGCCGACACGACCGCGCCGGGACGCAGCGAAGGCGACGCCAGCGCCGTGCGCAGCAGGACGAGCTCAGGGGTGATCTGCATTCAAGTTCCTTCATCGGCCGCCGACGACCACACTTGCATGGAACGTGGCCTCTACATCGCAGCGTCCGGCATGCTGGCCGAGATGGCCAGGCAGGACCAGCTGGCCAACGATCTCGCCAACGCCTCGACGCCCGGCTACAAGGCCGACCGCGTCTCGCAGCGCTCGTTCGGCGACCTGATGCTGAGCAACAGCAGCGACGGCTCGACCGTCGGGCCGCTCGGCCAGGGCGCCGCCATCGACAAGCAGCAGACCGACCTGCGCCCGCAGGCCCTGCGCGACACGGGCCAGCCGCTCGACCTCGCGGTCACCGGCGACGGCTACTTCGGCGTGCAGACCAAGCAGGGCGTGCGCTACACGCGCAACGGCGCCTTCACGGCGGACGCCAAGGGCAACCTCGTCGACCAGATGGGCAACCAGGTCCTCGGCGTCGGCGGCAAGCCGGTCGCGGTGGCCAACGGCACCATCGACACGACCAAGGTCGCGCTCTTCAACCTGCGCAACCCGGTCAAGCAGGGCGACTCCAACTTCACCGGCCAGGCCGGCGGCCAGGCGACCGGCACGGTCAAGTCCGGCTCCCTGGAGGGCTCGGGCGTCGACCCGGCCCGCGCCATGGTCGACCTCATGGCCTCCATGCGCTCCTTGGAGGCCACCCAGCGCGCGATCACGACGATCGACACGTCGCTGGGGCAGACCGCTTCGCAGGTCGGCGGGCTTCCGGGCTGAGCACGTCGCACGTCCGGGCTAAAGCCTGGGCGTCAGCGGCCGACAACCACGGAGGACAACAAGGTGCGTTGGCTGGACCGCCTGCTGCGGAGGCCGCGCCGAATAGAGGTCTTACTCCCAGATGCTGGAAGGCATGTACACCGCAGCGGCCGGTATGGCCGCGCAGCAGAGCAGGCTCGACGCCGTGGCCAACGATCTCGCGAACGCGAGCACGACGGGCTACAAGAGCGTCCGCATGGCCTACCGCGACCTCGCCTACACGGCGGGTGCTCCGGGTGCCACGACGGCGCTGCGCGTCGGCTCCGGCGCCGCCGCGGCCATGATTGGCCGCAACGACGCCCAGGGCGCCTCCCAGGAGACCGGCCGCTCGCTCGACGTCGCCATCCAGGGCCCGGGCTTCATCCAGGTCAAGGACGGCGCCAAGCGCTCGCTGACCCGCGACGGCAACCTTCAGATCGATCCGCAGGGCCGCCTCGCCATGCAGGACGGCGCGCTGCTCGACCCCCCGGTGACCGTGCCCAAGGGCACCACCGAGGAGCAGATCACCATCGGCCCGGACGGCAGCGTCGCGGTCAACGGCAAGGCCGCCGGCAAGATCACCCTCGTCACCGTCGCCAACACGGCCGGCCTCGACGGCGGCGCCGACAACCGCTTTCAGGCCACCGCCACGAGCGGCGCCGTCAGCCCCGCTCCGCGCACGACGCTCCTCGCGTCGGGCGTGCTCGAGACCTCGAACGTCGACACCGCCCAGGCGATGACCGACATGATGGACGCCCAGCGCTCGTTCGAGCTCGCCTCCAAGGCGATCCAGATGTCCGACCAGGTCCAAGAGATCGCCAACGGGATCAAGCGATGATCGAGCCGGTCGACAACTCCGCGGCCACGGCCGCCGCGCCCGCCGCGGCGAGCAAGCCCGACGCCGTCTCCAAGGGCTTCGAGCAGATGCTCGTCCAGCAGCTCGCCCAGGAGATGCTCAAGACCGCCGGCGACACGGGCAACGAGTACGCCTCGCTGCTCCCCAACGCGCTCGCCGACGCCGTCGAGCAGAACGGCGGCCTTGGGCTCGACCTCAACCTCGGTGGGGTGGGCAAGTGACCGCCACCCTCGTGCGCTCGCCCGGCCTGGGCAACGACGTCGTCGCGCACCTCGACGCCCAGATCGCCTCGGCCCGCCGGCTGCTGAGCGCCGTCCTGCGCCAGGGCCAGGCCATCCGCGCCCGCGAGGTCGAGGAGGTCATGGCGCGCCTGGGCGACATCCAGGCCGAGATGGGCCGCCGCGCCGCCCTCGAGGGCGCGCGCACCACCATCCTCACCACCGCCGGCGCCGCGCTGGGCATCCCGCCCCACACGGTGACCATCGAGTCCCTCGCCGACCTGCTCGCGCCCGCCGAGGCGAGCGCCGCCCTCGCGCGCTCCGCCGAGCTGCGCGGCCTGCTGGCCGAGGTCGTGCGCGAGCACGCCATCAACCGCGTCCTCATGCGCCAGGAGCTGGCCTTCCTCGACCACCTGATGCGCGAGCTCGGCGCCGAGCCCGACACCGGCTACGGCGCCCTCGCCGGCGGCGCGGCCGCCCACGCCGCCGTCCGCGGCCCGCAGGCCTCCTTCCGAACCCTCGATCTGCAGGCCTGACCATGATCTCGAGCTTCCTCGGACTGCAGACCTCGCTGAAGGGCCTCCTGGCCCAGCAGCAGGCCCTCGACGTCGCCGCGCACAACGTCGCCAACGCCAACACCGTCGGCTACACGCGCCAGGAGGCGACGCTCGGCGCGTCCAGCCCGCTGCACCTCACGGCCGGCGCCACCCAGAACGGTGCCGGCGCGTTCCTCGGCCAGGGCGTCGACGTGACGGCCTACCGACGCCTGCGCGACTCCTTCCTCGACCTCCAGGTCCGCGCGCAGAGCATGGCGCTGGGCGACGCGACCACGAGCGCCCAAGCGCTCGACCGCGTGCAGAGCGCCGTCGGCGAGCCGTCGACCACCGGCATCAACGCGCTGATGGGCAAGCTGTACACCGCGTGGAGCGACCTCGCGAACCACCCCGAGTCCGACAGCTCCAAGCAGGCCGTGGCCACGGCCGCCCAGACCTTGGGCGACGCGTTCGGCAAGCTCGCCGGCGATCTCAACAGCGCCATCGACGACGCCAACGCCGAGTTCACCGGCATCACCGGCGCTACGGGCCCGATCAAGGCCGCCGCCACCAGCCTCGCGCAGCTCAACAAGGCGATCGACTCGGCCCTCGACGCCGGCCAGAGCCCGAACGACCTGCTCGACCGCCGCGACCAGATCCTCGACGACCTCAGCCAGTACGGCCAGGTGTCGGTCACCCAGCTCGGCAACGGCCGCATCCAGGTCATGCTCGGCAACCAGTCGGTGGTCAACGACGCGACCTCCGACTGGCAGACGCCCCCGCCCGCGGGCTTCGCCCCCGGCGGCGGACAGCTCGGCGCGCTCAAGACGCTCGCCACCACCACGCTCCCCGGCTACCTGGCCTCGCTCGACGCCGTCGCCAAGACGCTGCACGACGACGTCAACGCCGCCTACGGCTCGGCCTTCTTCGCCGGCGACACGGCCGCCACGCTGGGCACCGGCATCGCCGCCGCCTCGACGATCACCGCCGGCTCCGGCTCCGGGTCGGCCTCCAACGACCTCGCGACGGCCGTCGCCGCCCTGCGCGACACGAGCACCGCGACCAGCCAGTACGGCGGGCTCGTGCGCCAGATCGGCGCCGACGCGTCCGGCGCGGCGAACGCGCAGTCGATCGCCCAGGCCGCGGTCGACGCCGCCCAGGACCGCCGCCAGAACGTCTCCGGCGTCTCGCTCGACGAGGAGATGGCCAACATGCTGCGCTTCCAGCGCGGCTACCAGGCCTCGGCCCGCGTCATGTCGACCGTCGACGACATGCTCGACACGCTCATCAACCGCGCCGGACGGGTGGGGCTCTAGCCATGCGCGTGACCTCGGACATGGCGCAGCGCCACGTCCTCTCGGACCTGCGCCGCGTGCAGGAGCGCCTGGCCAACGCCCAGAGCCAGGTCTCCGGCGGCAAGCGCATCGAGAAGCCCTCGGACGATCCGCTGGGCGCCGAGCGCGCCATGCGCCTCAACGATCAGCTCGCGTCGACCGGCGCCTACCGCACGGCGGTCGACGAGTCACGCAGCTGGCTCGACGCCACCGACAGCGCGCTGAGCTCGCTCAGCGAGGTCGTCCAGCACGTGCGCGAGCTCACGCTGCAGGCGGCCAACGGCTCGACCTCGGACGCCGGGCGCCAGTCGATCAAGCAGCAGATCGACCAGCTCACCGAAGAGGCCAAGACCACGCTCAACAGCGCCTACGACGGGCGCTACATCTTCAGCGGCACGAAGACCGACACGCCGCCCTACTCCGCCGCCACCGGCGACGCCTACCAGGGCGACGCCTCACCCGTCGTGCGCCAGATCGGCCCGGGCGTCAGCGTGCAGGTCAACGTGACCGGCGACGACGTGCTCTCCGGCCTGCTGCCGACCCTGCGCGCGATCTCCGCGCACCTGGCCTCCAACGACACCGCCTCGCTGGGCACCAGCGACCTCAAGGCGATCGACACCAGCTTCGACAACCTGACCACCAAGCGCGGCCAGGTCGGCGCCGTGACCAACCGCGTCGACGCGGCCGGCGCGCGCCTGGACGACACGACCGACATCACGACCGCGTTCCTGTCCAAGACCCAGGACGCCGATCTTCCCCAGGCGCTCACCGACCTGTCCGCGCAGCAGACGGCGCTTCAGGCCGCTCTGCGTGGTGGCGCCGCCCTGATCCAGCAGTCGCTCATGGACTTCCTGCGATGAGCGCAACGACCCCCGGAGGCAACATGGCAGTAGTTACGCTGCACTCAAGCCGCTTTGGGGTGCTCGAGATCCCCGAGGAGGCGGTGATCGAGTTTCCCAGCGGCCTCATCGGGCTGGGCGGCACGCGCTATGCGCTGCTCGCCCGCAGCGACGACAGCGCGTTCGTCTGGCTGCACTCCGTCGACGACCCCGAGCTCGCCGTGCCGGTGACGAACCCGTTCCGGTTCTTCGACAGCTTCGAGGTCGAGCTCTCCGACGAGGAGGCCGCCCGAATCGGCCTGACCGATGCCGACGACCCGACCGTCTACGTGACGGTCCGCGCAACGGATTCGCTCGAGGGCTTTAGTGCGAACCTCTATGCGCCGATCTTGATCGCAGGTGGCCGCGGCCACCAGGTCATCAACCAGACCGCCGATGCCCCCGTCCGTGCCCCGCTCTTCCAGCGGCCGGCGACGGAGGAGCGGGTCCACGCGGCCTGATCCGTTCTCCAAGGAGGAGTTGCGATGCTCATCATCACAAGGCGTGCAGGCGAGAAGATCAGGGTGTCAAACGACATCTGCATCGAGGTGATCGAGGTCACCGGCTCGACCGTGCGCATTGGCATCGCCGCACCCAGGTCCATCCCCGTGTACCGCGAGGAGATCTGGGCAGCCGTCCAGGCTGAGAACGCCGCGGCGGCGCAGGCCCCCGCAGAGCTCCCCGACGTGCCCGCTCCCGCGAGCAACTCCCCCAGCAGGATCTGACCTAAGGAAAGGAATCCCCCCAATGTCTCTCCGCATCAACTCCAACGTGGACGCCGTTCAGGCCCACCGTCATCTGTCGGCAACGTCCGACGCGATCTCCAAGTCTATGGAGAGGCTCTCGTCTGGCCTCCGCATCAACAAGGCGGCCGACGACGCAGCTGGTCTTGGCATCTCCGAGAAGATGCGCAGCCAGATCCGTGGCCTCGCACAGGCGCAGCGCAACATCCAGGACGGCGTTTCGATGGTGCAGACCGCTGAGGGCAACCTCGACGAGGTCCACAGCATCCTCCAGCGCGTCCGCGAGCTCGCCGTGCAGTACAAGAACGGCTCGCTCTCGGCCGCCGGCAAGGGCGCCATCCAGTCCGAGGTCGACCAGCTGTCGGCCGAGATCACGCGCATCGGCAACGCCGCCGTGTTCAACGGCGTCAGCCTGCTGAGCGCCGCCACGTCGGTCACCTTCCAGGTGGGCGCCAACGACAACGAGACGATCGCCATCTCGTTCTCGAACCTGGCCACCGCCGTCGGCACCGCGTACTCGAACCTGGCCACGGCCAGCCTGTCCACCATCGACGCCGCGGTCGACGCGGTCACCGCGATGCGCTCGGGCCTCGGCGCCGTGCAGAACCGCCTGGAGCACGCGCTGTCCGTGACGGGCATCTACCAGGAGAACCTGACCTCCGCCGAGAGCCGCATCCGCGACGTGGACATGGCCGAGGAGATGGTCACCCTGACCAAGAACCAGATCCTCCAGCAGGCCGGGACGGCCATGCTGGCCCAGGCCAACCAGGCCCCGCAGTCCGTTCTCAGCCTCCTGCGCGGCTAGAGGCTGGTGTCGCGCACATAGCGGGCGGGGCTCCCAACGGATCCCGCCCGCTCTTCGCTGCGCCTATTTGAAGAGGCGGATCTCCGAGATCTGCACCTGGTCGGCCCCGGGCGGGAGCTTGGTGACCCACACCAGGTAGTAGCGAAAGCGGTTGCCCGCGGTATCGAGATCGACGCGCTGGCTCGCCTTGGCGCTCGGGATGTCTCCGAGCTTCTGCCAGCCCCCGCTGATCGACGACGGGGGCGGGCCCTTCTTGGCCACGTAGATCGAGCCCGCCCAGCCCTTGGTGGGCGTCAGGATCTGGATCGCACGCGCCGCCACCGACGGCTCGGCGACCACGTAGATCCCCACGCCGGCCTTGCTGCCCAGCGTGTTGCCGCGGTAGGTCTCCGTCGACCACGAGGTGTTCGTCTCACCGTCGATGACGAGCTTCGCCTTCTCCGGATGCTCCGACTTGTTGTCGCCCAGCGGGTCGTAGTCGTGCGCATTGGCCTGCTTGAGCGAGAACGGGGTCAGCCCCGAGTTCTTGGGAGTCGGGATGTTGCGCGTGGCCTGCGCGCCGTGCTGCGCGCGGTCGGCGGCCAGGTACAGCGCCGCGGCCACGGCGGCGCCGATGAGCACGAGCGCGGCGAGCAGCGCCACCGGGTGGCGCATGCGCAGAGGCAGCCGCCGGCGCGCGCGGGCCGGGAGCGTGCGGATGACCGCCGTGGCCTCGCCGGTGGCCTCGCCCGAGCGCGCGGTCTCGATGGCCAGCACGTCTTCGAGATCGGCGATCAGCTCGCGGTCGGAGCCGTAGCGGCGGCCGAGGTCCTTGGCCGTGGCGCGGTCCACGACGGCCGCCAGGGCGCTGGAGACCTCGGGCCGGCGCAGCTGCACGTCGGGCAGCTCTTCGCGCACGTGCTTCATCGCCACCGCGACCTGGTTCTCGCCGTGGAAGGGCACGTCGCCGGTGAGCATCTCGAAGAGCACGACCCCGAGCGAGTAGAGGTCGCTCTGGGGGTCGACGTCCTGGCCCAGGGCCTGCTCGGGCGAGACGTAGTCGGTCGTCCCCAGCACGCGGCCGTCGGCCGTGAGCCCCTCCTCGGTCAGCGAGCGCGCGATCCCGAAATCGGTGACCTTGGCCGTGCCCTCCTCGTCGATGAGGACGTTCTGCGGCTTGACGTCGCGGTGGACGATGCGGTGGTCGTGGGCGGCGCCCAGCGCGCGGGCGATCTCGATGGCGTAGGCCACCGACTCGCCGACGGGCAGGCGCCCGTGGCGGCGGATGCGGTCCTTGAGGGTCTCCCCCTCGACGTACTCGAAGACGATGTACGGCGTGCTCAGCCCGTCGGGGTCATGGTCGTGGCCCTCCTCGCCGGCGTCGATGACGCCGACGACGTGCGGGTGGTTGAGCTGCGCGACGGCGCGCGCCTCGCGGCGGAAGCGCTCGAGCTGGTCGGAGTCCGACGCGATCTCGCGGTGCATGAGCTTGATCGCGACCTGCCGCTCGAGCACCGTGTCGAACGCGCGGTAGACCGTCGACATGCCGCCGTGGCCGATCTGCGCATCGAGCCGGTACCGCCCGTTGAGCAGGGTGCCGACCTGCGAGGTCATCGCTCTATTGTGCGGATCGGGGCGCCGTTCATGTCCGGTACTGCGCGTCAGCTACGCGACGAGTGGCCTGGCACGTGAATTCCGTACACCGGTGAAGACCATGCGTCACGTCGTACCCAGCATGGCAGGCGCTCAAGGCGGTCGCCGACCAGGGTTCGGACGAGCTCGGCCCGGCGCGCCGTGCGGCGGGCCGCGCCCGACAGGCGGGGCCTAGAAGAGCCGTGAGCGCTCGCGCTCGAAGCGCTCTATGGCGATCCGCACGAGGCGATCGCACAGCTCGGGGTAGGGGATCCCGCTGAGGTCCCAGAGCTTGCCGTACACGCTCGTCTGCGTGAAGCCGGGCATCGTGTTGAGCTCGTTGAGGAGGACGTCCTCGCCGTCGACGAAGAAGTCGGCGCGGGCCAGGCCGCTGCACCCGGCCAGGCGGAAGGCGGTCACGGCCAGCTCGCGCACCCGCTCGCGGGTGGCGTCGGAGATGCGCGCCGGCACCACGAGCTGCATACCGCCGGGCGTGTACTTGGCCTCGTAGTCGTACCAGCCGTCCTCGCCGCCGGCGAGCAGGATCTCGCCCGGCTGGCTGGCCTGCGGCGCGTCGGCCGGGCCGAGCACCGAGCACTCGACCTCGATCCCGCGCGCGCTGGCCTCGACGATGACGCGCGGATCGTGGGCGGCGGCCGCCTCGATCGCGGCCTCGAGCTCGTCTGGCGCGTCCACTCGCGCGATCCCGACCGACGACCCGAGCCGCGACGGCTTGACCCAGCACGGGTAGCTGACCGCCGACGGGTCGGCCAGCGCCACGCCCGCCGCCCCGTCCAGCGACCAGTAGGCCACCTGCGGCAGCCCCGCGCGGCCCATGACGTCCTTGAAGACGATCTTGTCCATGCACAGCGCGCTGGCCAGCACGCCCGAGCCGACGTACGGGACGTCGAGGACCTCGAGCACCCCCTGCACGGTGCCGTCCTCGCCGAAGGGCCCGTGCAGCACGGGGAAGACGGCATCGGCCTCCAGCAACCCGCCGCCGGCCCGCAGGGTCACCTCCTCGCCCTCGCACGACCAGTCGCCCTCGCGCCCGAGGTCGACCCACACCACGTCGTGGCCCGCCTCGGTCAGCCCCTCGCGCACCGACGCGGCGGAGTGCAGCGAGACCTCGCGCTCGGACGATCGGCCGCCGGCCAGGACGGCGACCCTCACGGGGTCGTCCCGGTGGTGGTGCCGGTGGTCGCGCCGCCCGTGGTCGTGCCGTCGCCCGGATTGAGGTCGGGGTTGAACTTGCCGACGACGATCGTGACCTTCGAGCCCTTCTTGGCCTTCTTGCCGCCGGTCGGGCTCTGCTCGAGCACGACCCCGTCGCCGTCGGGTGTGGGGACGTCCTTGCTCTGCTGGTCGATGACGAAGCCCTGGCCGGACAGCGCCGCGATCGCCGCGGGCGCGTCCTCGCCGGTCACGTCGGGCACGGGAACCTCGCTCGGCGCCTTGGCCACCGTGAGCGCGATGGTCGAGCCGGCGTCGATCCGCCCGCCGCTCTTGGGGCTCTGGGAGAGGACGGTGCCCGGGTCCTTGTCGGATTCCTTGTCGACGCGCGTGACCTTGAACCCGGCCGCCTGCAGGGTCGACTGGGCCTCGTCGAAGCTCTTGCCGACCACGTCGGGGACCTGGGCCTGCGGCTTGCCGCTGGAGACGACGAGCGTGACCGACGAGCCCTTGTCGACCTTCTGGCCCTCGGCCGGGCTGACCGAGATCACCCGGCCCTCGGCCACGGTGTCGGAGTTCTCCTCGCGCTCGGAGGCCTGCAGCCCCGCCTTCTCCAATCGCCCGCGCGCCGAGGAGACGGTCAGCCCGACCACCTGCGGCACGCCCACCTGCTGTGGGCCGGCCGAGACGGTCAGCGTCACCGTCGAGCCCTTCTTGGCCTTGGTCCCGCCCGTCGGGTCCTGCCCGATGACCTGGCCGGCCGGCTGCTCGGCGGTCTTCTGGACGGTGTCGACACGGAAGCCGTCCTGGCGCAGCTTGGCCTCGGCGTTGGCCTGGTCGGCGCCGACCACCGTGGGGACGCCGACCTTCTGCGTGCCGGGCAGCAGCAGCACGGCGGCAAGGCCGAGGCCAGCCACCAGCACCGCCAGCAGCCACAGCCACCAGCGCCCGCCCTCGCGCGGCTCGTGCGGCCCCAGCGGCTCCTCGGGGTAGACGTAGGCCTCGCTGGGCGGTTCGAGGGGCGCCGGCGCCACCGGCGCGAGGACCGCTGTGGCCGTGCCGTCGCGGGCGGCCTGCAGGGCGGCGATGAAGGCGTCGGCGTCGGGGTAGCGGTGCGCCGGGTCCTTCTCGAGCGCCCGCATCACCGCCTCCTCGAGCTCCGGCGTGACCGCGGGGTTGTAGGCGCTGGGCGGCGTGGCGCGCTCGTGGACCTGCTTGAGCGCGACCGTCACGGCGCTCTCGCCCTCGAACGGGACACGGCCGGTGAGCAGCTCGTAGAGCATGATCCCGATCGAGTAGATGTCCGACGCGGCGCTGACTGCGTGGCCCTGGGCCTGCTCGGGCGAGAGGTACTGCGCGGTGCCCATGATCGAGCCCGTCTGGGTCATGTCCGACGCCCCGGCGCGGGCGATGCCGAAGTCGGTGACCTTGGCGCGCCCGTCGGCGTCGACGATCACGTTGTGGGGCTTGAGGTCGCGATGGATGATCCCCCGGCGGTGGGCGAAGCGCGCGGCGCGCAGGACCTGGATGGTCAGGTCGACGGCGCGGTCGGGATCCAGCGGCGCCTCCTGCTGGACGATCGTCTTCAGCGAGCGCCCCTCGAGGTACTCCATCGCGATGTAGTAGGTGCCGTCGTACTCGCCGCGGTCGTAGACGGCCACGACGTGCTGGTGCTGCAGGCCGGCGGCGCTCGACGCCTCGCGCCGGAAGCGCTCGACGAACTCGCCATCCTCGGCGAAGCGGCGGTAGAGGATCTTCAGCGCCACCTTGCGCCCGAGCTGCAGGTCCTGGGCGCAGTAGACCTCGGCCATGCCGCCGCTGCCCAGGCGGTTGAGGACCCGGTAGCGGCCGTCCACGACGGTCTCGGCTTCAAGGCGTTCGGTCACTTCAGGAGCTCCTGCATCACGGCCTTGGCGATCGGGGCGGCGACGGTGCCGCCGAATCCGGTCCCGCATTCCACGGTAGCGGCGATGGCGACGCGCGGGTCCTGCGCGGGCGCGAAGGCGATGAACCAAAGCTGGTTGGGCCCGCACGGGCGGTCGACCTCGGCGGTGCCGGTCTTGCCGGCCACGTCGATCCCCTGCAGCGCCGCGGCGGTGCCGGTCCCCTCCTTGACGACCTGGCCCATCATCGCGCCGACCTGGGAGGCCGTCTGGGGCGACATGACCTGCGACATCTCCTCGGGGACGAGGTGCCTGACCGTGCGCCCGTCGCGGTCGACGATCCGGTCGCCGAGGCGGGGCTTCATGAGCTTGCCGCCGTTGGCCACCGCCGAGGCCACCATCGCCATCTGCAGCGGCGTGACGGTGAGCTTGTCCTGGCCGATGGCCATGCGGCCCACGTCGACCGCGCCGTTGGTCGCGGGAACGACGCGCCCGTGCACGCGCTCGCCGCTGGCCGCGCGCTCGTCGCGCGGGAGGTCGACCTCGACGGGCGCGCCGAAGCCCAGGCGGTCCATGTACTTCTTCATCCTGGCCTTGCCGAGCTTCTCGCCCACCTCGCCGAACACCGTGTTGACCGACTTGGTCAGCGCCTCGGTGAGGGTGATGTCACCGAAGGACTCGCCGGCGTCGTTGTTGAGGGGAACGCCCGAGATCGTCTTGCCGTTGCGCCCGCTGATGCGCGAGTCGGGCGTGTAGCGCCCCGAGTCGATGGCGGCGATCGCCGTCACGACCTTGAAGGTCGAGCCCGGCGGATAGCCCGCCTGGGTGGTGCGGTTGAGCAACGGTGCGTCGTTATCGCGGTTGAGCGCGCTGAACTCGCGCTGGTTCTTGACGCTGTTGGGGTCGTAGCCCGGAACCGAGGCCATCACCTTGATCGCCCCGCTGCGCGGGTCCAGCGCGACGACCGCTCCCTTGCGCCCGCCGAGCTGCTGCAGCGCGACCCGCTGCGCGGCCGGGTCCAGCGAGGTGACCAGGTTGTCGCCCGTCTGCTCGGCCCCCGACAGGCGGTCGACCAGCGAGCTGAGCTCGTTGGTCCGGCCGCTCAGGTCGTCGTCGTAGAAGCGCTCGAGGCCGGCGCGGCCCTGGCGCACGAAGCTGTAGCCCACGGCGTGGGAGAAGAGCCGGCCCGACGGATAGCTGCGCACGTAGCTCTTGTCGGGCTGCTCGAGCGAGCGGGCCAGCACGCTGTCGTCGCCGGCGCGGATCAGCCCGCGGCGGATCTGCTGCTCCTCGATCAGCTCGCGGTGGTTCTTGGGGTTGTCGCGCAGCGCATTGGCGTCGAACACCGTCCAGCGCGAGGTGAAGCCCACGAGCACCGCGAAGAGGACCACGACGACGACGAACAGCCGGGCGATGGGCGCGTTCATCGCGGCTCGATCGCCTCGCGCCGCGCGCGGTCGGAGATCAGCAGCAGCAGGGCCAGCAGCACGAAGTTGGCCAAGATCGAGGAGCCGCCGTAGGAGATGAAGGGCAGCGTCACGCCCGTGAGCGGGATGACGCGGGTGACGCCCCCGACGATGACGAAGACCTGCAGGGCGAAGACGGCGGTCAGCCCCGTGGCCAGCAGCTTGGAGAACGAGTCGCGCGCCAGCGTGGCGATCTTGAAGCCGCGCTCCACGGCCAGCAGGTAGGTGCACAGCACCGCGCAGGCGCCGATCAGCCCCAGCTCGTTGACGATCACCGAGTAGATGAGGTCGGTCTGCGCCGCGGGCAGCAGCGGCGAGTCGCCGACCTTGAGCACCGCCTGCCCGAAGCCGCGGCCGAAGAGGCCGCCGTCGGCCTGCGCGAAGACCGACTGCGCGATCTGGTAGCTGCCGCCCGGTGCGTCGTAGAGGGTGCCGAAGGGGTGCAGCCACGCATCGACGCGGTGGGTGATGGTCGGGCGCGCGTGGTAGAGGGCCACGAGCCCGCCGCGAAGAGCGACAGGCCGACGGCCACGAACGAGAAGCGGTTGGTGGCCACGTACAGCACGGCCAGGAAGCCGCCGAAGAACATCAGCGACGAGCCGAGGTCCTGGATGACGAAGAGCATCGCCATCGCTGCGCCCCAGACGATGAGCAGCGGCCCGAAGTGCTTGAGCGGCGGGATGGTGACGCCGGCGACGCGCCGGGCGCCGATGACCAGCAGCTGGCGCGTGTCGCGCAGGTAGCTGGCCAGGAAGACGATGATCGCGATCTTGGCGAACTCGGCGGGCTGGAAGGTCAGCGGCCCGAGGCGGACGCCGAGGTAGGCCCCGTTGACCTGCGACCCGATCCCGGGCAGGCGCGGCAGCAGCAGCATCCCGATGCCGACCGCGGCGACCGTGTAGCGGTAGCGCTCCATCGCGCGGTAGTCGCGCAGCAGGACGATCGTGGCGGCGAAGAGCCCGAGCCCGATGACGAACCACTGCGCCTGCTCGCGGGCCAGCTTCTCGTCGATGCGGTAGATCATCACCAGGCCGAAGCAGGCCAGGACCGCGAAGAGTGGGAAGAGATAGGGGTCGGCGTAGGGCAGCGTGAAGCGCAGGACGACGTGCGCCGCCAGGCAGAGGCCGAGGAAGATCGCGCCATACGTCAGCGAGACGTTGTTGAGCACGTCGTTGCGCTCGATGAAGACGGCCGCGAAGCCCGCCGTCAGCAGCAGCGACGCCGGCACGAGCGCCAGCAGCTCGCGGTTGCGCGCGCTGGTCATCGCGCCGCCAGCTCCCCCGTCTCGAGCTGCTTGACGAGATCCTGCGCGTCGTTCTTGGAGCGCACCGCGTGCTCGGTGACCGTCTTGCGCTGCGCCGGGGTGAGCTCGTCGACCGGCACGCCGGACTCGTAGTTGACGGAGTACAGGTCCAGGCCCGCCGGGAGGTTGTAGGGCAGTCCACGGTAGACCGTGACGAAGCCGTCGTCGCTGGCGCCGACGAAGTACACGGTCTGCGACGCGTAGTAGGCGCCGAGGATGACGCAGGAGACGAGGAAGAGGACCAGGATCGGGCCGACCGGCACGCGCGGGCGGCGCCGGCGGCGGCGCGCCGGGCCGCCACGGCGCGCCGGGCGCGGCTGCTTGCGCGCCACGGGCGCGGTGGCCGTGGCCGTCGCCGGCCCCGCCACCGTCGCTGCCCCCGCTGCCTCGGGCTCGCGCGCCACCGCGCCGTGCTCGGCGGTCTCCTGCGGCGCAGCCGCGCCCGCGGCGATGTCCTCCAGGCGGAAGAGGACGACCGTGATGTTGTCGCGCCCCCCGGCGTCGTTGGCCGCGTCGATGAGCGTGCGCCCGGCACTGGCGAGCGACGGCGCCTCGGCCAGGATCTGAGCCACGTGGGCCTCGGGGATCATCGAGGTCAGGCCGTCGGAGCAGATCAGGTAGACGTCGCCGTCGCGCCCGGCCCACGTGGTGCTGTCGGCCTCGACCCCCTCTTCGGCGCCCAGCGCCCGCGTGATGATCGAGCGCTGAGGATGCTCGTCGGCCTCCTCGGGCGTGAGCTTGCCCTGGCGCACGAGCTCCTCGACGAGGGAGTGGTCGTCGGTCAGGCGCTCGAAGGTCGCGTCGCGCAGGCGGTAGAGCCGGCTGTCGCCGACGTGGGCGACGGTGAGATCGTCCTCGCCGACGTAGGCGACGGTGAGCGTCGTGCCCATGCCGGCGCGCGCGTCGTCGGCCTGGGCGGACTCCATGATCCGCGCGTTGGCCTCGCGGACGCGCGCGCGCAGGCGCTCCTCGACCGACCCGCCGCCGTCCGGCAGCCCCTGCTCGAGGACCTCGACCGCCAAGTGCGAGGCGACCTCGCCGGCCTGCGCGCCGCCCATGCCGTCGGCCACCGCGAAGAGCGGCGCGCGCGCGTAGAAGGCGTCCTCGTTGCCCCGGCGCTGGCGGCCGGTGTCGGTGCGCTCGAAGTGCTCGGCGACGCGCAGCATCAGCGATCCGCGTAGGTGAACTCGCTGTCTCCGATGCGCACGCGGTCGCCCTGGTGCAGCGGCTGCGGGCCGGAGAGGAGCTCCTCGTTGAGGTAGGTCCCGTTGGTGGAGCCGAGGTCCTCGATCACGACGATGCCGCCCTGGGGCGTGAGCTTGGCGTGGCGCGAGGACGCGAAGGGATCTTCCAGGCGGATCTCGGCCTGATCGCCGCGACCCATGACCGCGCCGTCGCCGACGTCGTACTCCATACCGGGAGTGTGACCGGGTGCGCGCTCGACGATGAGCCGCGGGTCGAAGGCACCCGTAACGTCGCCCCGCCCACCAGCCCGCGAGGCGGGATGCAGGCCCGTGGCGTCGGTCGCGACGTCGGTCGCCACGGTCGGGACGGCGCGCCGCGGCGGGTTGCGCAGGTCCTTCAGGGCGCTGCGCGAGACCCACAGCAGGAACAGGTAGAGGACGGCGAGGAAGCCGAACTGCAGGCCGACGCTGATCGGCTCCACGACCACGGCCGGCATCAGTCGACCTCGAAGCGCGCGTCGACGGTGCCGACCTCGACCCGGTCGCCGGGGTTCAGGCCGTGCGGCTCGTTGGCGCGCAGGTCGCGCCCGTTGACGCGCACGCCGTTGGTGGAGCCCAGGTCGGTGATGGTCCAGCCGTCGCCCAGCGGGCGCAGCTCGGCGTGGCGGCGCGAGACGTTGGTGTCGGCCAGGACGATGTCGCACTCGCGGCTGCGCCCGATGCTGGCGCCCCCCGGGCCGACGGCGTAGCGCTTGCCCTCGGCCAGGAGCACGGCGCGCCCGCGCCGCCCGCTGCGCGCGCTTTGCAGGTCCTCCTGCGCACGGGCCGCGGTCGAGTAGACCATCGTGTGGCCGTGGTCGGCCTGCTCCACGGCCTCCGCGGCGGCGCGCACGAGCCGCGCCTGGATGCCGAACTCGCCCAGGCGCAGGCGCTCGTCGGTGTCGAAGGTGATCTGCGGGCGGCTGACGAGCGCGAGCTTCTCGCGGCGGGCGTGCTCGAGCAGGTAGGCCGACAGCTCGTCGGTGACCTCGTCCTCGACGCCCTCGAAGCGCTGGCGATCCTCGGGGCCGAGCCAGACGACGTACTCGTTGGGCACGTAGGTGCGCGAGACCGAGACCGTCTTGTGCTCCTCCATCTCGCGCGCGAGCTTGCGAGCGATCTCGACCGGCCGCACCTGCGTGCGGAAGACGCGGCCGAACGTCCCCTCGACGAGGCCGGCGATCTTGTCCTCGAGGTTGCGCAGGAGGCTCATGAAGGGCGGGGTAGGGCCCGACGGCGCGGGCATCCAGCCCGACGACCCGTCGAAAGGAGGTGATGCTACGAGGCGGAACGCCCGTACGCCTCGCCCCGTGACGCGGCGAAGGCAACCGCGAGGCCTCCCGCCACGACGGCGCCGGCCACCAGGCCGCGCATGATCGGCTGCCAGGAGAGGGTGTCTGCGACCGCCTGGGTGGCCGATCCGAGGGCGGCGGCCCAGGCCGTGGCGCCGACCACGTCGGCCGCGAGCAGGCGCCCGCGCACGACGACGGGGAGGGCCACGGCGGCGACCGCCCACAGCCCGGCGAGGGCCAGCGCGCCGCTCGTGAGCAGCGGATCGAGGTGCCCGGCGTCGAGCGCGGCGCCGGGGGGAGCGCCGAGCGCGAGGCGGTCGCCGGTGAGGACCTCGGCGAGCGCCAGCCACCAGCCCCCGAGCGCGCCGAGCGCGGCGCGCTGCCACGGCCGCGCTGCCTGGGCCGCCAGCGCCGGCCAGGCGCCCGCCAGGCCCGCCATCCCCATCAGGGGCGCTCCAGCCGGCACCGACCACAGCGTCCCGGCCCGGCGCAGGAGCGCGACGGTCGGCAGCGCCGCCGCGGCGATGACGAGTCCCGTGGCGCCGCCGGCCCACGCGGCCAGCGCGGCCGCCATGGCGATCCAGCCCAGCCGCGGAGCGAGCAGCACGGCCAGCGCGCCGGCGGCGGCGCCCACCGCGGGCGAGAGGTCGAAGGCGCCGGCGGGCGTCAGCCATGCCAGCGCGGAGGCGGCCAGGGAGCCTGCGGCCAGGGCCGCGGTGACGCGGGCGCGCGGGCGGACCCTCGCCCGCGGGGCCGGCCCCGCCAGGCCCTCCAGCGGGCTGCCGGCGATCGTGCCGCGCTCGTCGTCGGCCACCGGCAGGCCGTCGGCCAGCTCGGCGCGCAGGTCGGCCAGCGTGCCGCGCTGCTCGGGGCGCGCGAGGACCGCGCGGTCCACGGCGCGGCACAGCTCGAGGGGAAGGTCACGGCGCAGGCGCCCCAGCGCCGGCAGGCGCGCGCCGACCCGCCGGGCGGTGGCCGCGGCGCCGCGGCCGCGCACCGGGTTCACCCCGCTGAGCGCCTCGTAGAGGACGAGGGCCAGCGCGTAGAGGTCGGCCTCCTCGCCCACCTCTCCCCCGGCCGCCTGCTCGGGCGCCATGTAGGCGAGCGTGCCGACGACGTCGCCCGTAACGGTCAGCGCGTCGTCGCCGATCATGCGCGCTACCCCGAAGTCGGTGAGCTTGGCCACGCCGGCGCCGTCGTGCGGCCGGTCGGGCACGATCACGTTGCCCGGCTTGACGTCGCGGTGGATGACGCCGCGGCCGTGGGCGTGGGCCAGGGCGTCGCACAGCGCCACGCCCACGCGCAGCACGTCGCGATCGGACAGCTCGCCGTCGCGCATGAGCTCGGCCAGCGTGCGCCCGCGCACGAGCTCGGAGACCAGGTAGAAGGCCTCGTCGTCGCGCCCGGACTCGTAGAGGGCGACGATCCCGGGGTGCGACAGGCGCGCCGCCGCGCGCGCCTCGCGCTCGGCGCGCGCCGCCGCCGCGTCGTCGTGCATGACGATGCGCTTGACCGCGACGGCGCGCTCGAGGCGCTCGTCCTCGGCCAGCCACACCACGCCGAAGCCGCCCGAGCCGATCTGGCGCACCAGGCGGTAGCGGTCGAGCACGCGCCGCGCGTCGGCGCCGGCGCCCAAGGCGCGCGCGGTGGTGGCGTCCGTGGGCTCGTCGGCGGTCCTCACCGCGTCCTGGGTTCGCCGTCGCCGGCCTGCCTCCTCGCCGCGCACGGCGTCGTGCGCCGTGCCCGTGCTCGCCGCCGCCCGAACCGGCTTCCCCGCTCTGCACGACCTCATGGCCCGGCGCGACCGCTCGCCACTCCACGAACGCCCCTCGCCGCTCTGCACGACCTCGTGCGTGCCGCGAAAGGTCCGGTCCGATGGGCATACTGGTCGTTTCCCAAGCCCAACCGGGAGCAGTTGTTGTCGTTCTTCGACGAGGGTGACGAGCCCACACGAGTGCGATCGCGCCCCGCGCGGCCGCGCCGTCCGTCCACCGCCGCACGCGGCGGTGGTGCGGGAGCCCCACCGGATCGCCAGACCGCCCGCCTGCGCCAGGCGGTCGGCCTCGCCGCGCTCGCGATCCTCGTCATCCTCATCGTCCTCGGCTTCAAGGGCTGTCTGGACAGCCGCAAGGCCAACGCGCTGAAGGACTACAACCGCAACGTCACGGCGGTCATCAACGACTCCGACCAGTCGGTGGGCAAGCCGTTCTTCCAGCGCATGACCGACGGCGCGCGCAACTCGTCGGGCCTCGGGGTCCAGATCAACCAGCTGCGCCTCGCGGCCGAGGACGACGTCAAGCGCGCGAAGGCATTCGACGTCCCCGGCGACATGGGCTCGGCCCAGCGCAACCTCGAGCTCGTGCTCAACCTGCGCGCCGAGGGCCTGACCAAGATCGCCGACCAGATCCCATCCGCGCTCGGCCGTGGTCAGGCCTCCGAACAGGCGATCAACAACATCGCCGGCGAGATGCAGACCTTCCTCGCCTCCGACGTGGTCTATGCCCAGCGCGTGGCGCCGCTCATCAAGGACGCCCTCGACGAGAACAACATCAACGGCCAGCAGATCGCGGCGAGCCGCTTCATGACGGACGTCTCGTGGCTGACGCCGGCCACCGTCGCCTCCCACCTGGGCCGCAGCGCGAGCAGCGGCTCCTCCGGGACGTCCGGCCAGGCGGCGCCCGGCCTACACGGCCACGGGCTCGACTCCACGAGCATCGGCGCCGTCACCCTGCAGCCCGAGGCCCCCGGCGTGGTCAACCGCCCGCAGTGGTCGAGCAACCCGACGTTCACCGTCAAGTTCACCAACCAGGGCGACAACAACGAGTCCAACGTCAAGGTGTCGGTCTCGGTCAAGCCGACGTCGGGCAAGACCATCCCGGTCACCAAGACCATCGGCCAGACGACGGCCAAGCAGCCCTCCACGGTGAACATCCCGCTGGGCGCGGCGCCGCCCGCCAACACGCCCACCACCGTGACCGTCTCGATCGCCAAGGTCCCCGGCGAGAAGACCACGAGCAACAACCGCTCGAGCTACACGGTGATCTTCACGCGCTGAGCCTGTCGGCGCCCCGGGTGGTCCGGCTGCGAATCCACCGCCGGCGCGCCTATCCTTCGCGGCCGTGGACGAGCTCTCCTCGACAACGGGGATCGTGGCGCTGGCCGCGGGCGGCCTCGCGCTCATCGCGCTGATCGCCGTCCTCGCGCTCGCGCGCTCGCTGCGCCGGCTGCGCTCCGACCAGAGGGCGATCCTGGGCGGCAGCTCGCCGCAGGACCTCGTCACCCACGCGGCCGAGCTCGACCGCGGCTTCGGCTCCCTGAACGACTACGTGACCGATGTCGTGGCCGGCCTGGACGCGCGGCTCGCCGCCGCCGAGGGCCGGCTCGACGGGGCCGTCGCCTTCCACGGGCTCGTGCGCTACGACGCCTACAACGAGATGTCCGGGCGTCAGTCGACCTCGATCGCGCTCCTGGACTCCCGCGGGTCGGGCATCGTCATCTCCTCCATCCATCACCGCGACCAGGCGCGCCTCTACGCCAAGCAGGTGGTGGCCGGCCGCGCCGAGCTCGAGCTCTCGCCCGAGGAGGAGGAGGCGATGCGCGCGGCGCTGTCCGGCGAGATGCCCGCTGTGGGCGACCGCCAGCGGCGCCGCTCGTCGTCGTGATGCGTCTGGGCTACCTGGGGCCGCCGGGCACGTTCAGCGAGGAGGCAGCGCGCCGGGCGACGGCCTCGAGCGAGGCGGAGCTGGTGCCCTTCGGCTCCATCCACGAGGCGGTGGTCGCCGTCGACCGCGGCGCCGTCGACCGAGCCCTCGTCCCGGTCGAGAACTCCCTGGAGGGCGGGGTCACCGCCACGCTCGACGCGCTGGCCTGGGACGCCCCCGACACGGTGATCCTCGGCGAGGCGGTCCTCCCCATCCGCAACTGCCTCATCGCCCGCGAGGAGATCGCGCTCGACGCGATCGAGGCGGTCATCTCGCATCCTCAGCCGCTCGCCCAGTGCGCGCGCTTCCTGCGCGACGAGCTGCCGCGCGCCGCCGTGCGTGGGGCGGCCTCGACCGCCGAGGCCGTGCGCGCCGTGGGCGAGTCGCCGGCGCCGTGGGCCGCGCTGGGCCCGAGCGGCGCCGCCGAGCGCTACGGCTGCCGCGTGCTGCGCGAGGAGGTCGACGACGAGCCCGGCAACGCGACGCGCTTCGTGTGGCTCGGCGCGACCGGCAGCGAGCCCGTCGCGTCCGACGGCACGGGAGCCTGGAAGACCTCGGTGGTCTTCGCCGGCGCCGGCGACGCCCAGCCCGGCTGGCTCGTGCGCTGCCTGTCGGAGTTCGCCTTCCGCGGAGTGAACCTGACCAAGATCGAGTCGCGCCCGCGGCGCGGGCGGCTGGGCCACTACCTGTTCCACGTCGACATGGAAGGCCGGGGCGGCGAGTCGGCGGTGGACGACGCGGTGCAGGCGCTGCACGCGCACTGCGAGGAGGTCCGGCTGCTGGGCACCTACCCGGCGGCCTAGCCGCTCAGCGGATCCGCTGGCGCCGTCCTCTACACTTCCGCGCAGAATCCGCCATGGGAAGGGTCAATCCACCAGGCCGATTGGGGTCCGCGCCGGCTCACGAGCACCGGCGGCGCGGGCGTGACGCTGGTCGGGTGCTCGTCCTCAACGCGACCTTCGAGCCCATCAACGTCTGCTCGGTCCGGCGCGCCGCCGTCCTGCTGCTCAAGGACAAGGCCGAGATGCTCGAGCACGCGACGTGGGAGCTGCGCTCCGAGCACACGGCGATCCCGCGCCCAGTCGTCATCCGCCTGGTGACCTTCGTCAAGGTCCCGCGCGACACCCATCGGCGCAAGATCACACGCCGCGCCGTCTTCGCCCGCGACGGCTGGGCCTGCCAGTACTGCGGCTCGCGCTCGAACCTCACGGTCGACCACGTCATCCCACGCTCCAAGGGCGGCCCGTCGAGCTGGGAGAACATCGTCGCCTCATGCGCGCCGTGCAACCGGCGCAAGGGCGACAACCTGCCCGAGCGGGCCAACATGCACCCGCGCCGGCAGCCCACCGCGCCGAGCCCGCACGTGTTCATCCACGTCGCCAGCCCGACGATCCCGGCGGCGTGGCGACAATGGCTGCCTGCGACGGGCGCCGTGGCCGACGCGGCCTGAGTGAGCTGGACGCAGGCCGTCCCGCCGGCCGCGCTGCGCTGGGCGCAGGAGGCGGCCGGCGCGCGGATCGTGGCCGCGCTGCCGCTCGAGAGCCAGTGGCTCGCCAACCACCTGCTCGTGCTCGGCGACGGCCGCGAGTTGGTGCTGCGCCGGTGGGCGCGCCCGGGCTGGGAGCTCGACGACCCCGACCTCACCGCCGCGCGCGAGGCGCTCGTGCTCGAGCGGCTGGCCGACACGCCGGTGCCGGCCCCCGAGCTGGTGGCGGCCGACCCGGACGCGGCGGCGTGCGACGTCCCGGCCCTGCTGCTCACGCGCGTGCCCGGCGCGGTCTACCAGGGCCGCCCGCCGCTCGGGCCGCTCGTCGACGCGCTGGCCGAGATCCACGCCGTCGACCCCACTGGGATCCCGCCCTACCGGCGCTACTACGAGCCCGAGCGGCTGGCGGTGCCGCCATGGGCCGGCGATCGCGAGGTGTGGGAGCGCGCCATCGCGCTGGCCCACGCGCCGGCGCCCGAGCTCCCCGAGCGTTTCATCCACCGAGACTTCCATCCGGGCAACACGCTGTGGGAGGGCGCCGCGCTGACCGGGGTGGTCGACTGGACGACCGGCTCGCGCGGCCCGGCCGCGGTCGACCTCGGCCACCTGCGGTGGAACCTCGCGCTCGACTACGGCCAGCGCGTCGCCGACGCCGTGCTCCCCCACCCCGAGCACCATCCCTATTACGACGTCGTCGCCGCCCTCGACGTGCTGCCCGACCTCGACGCGAGCTTCACCCAGGCGGAGCTCCTGCGCCTCGAGGAGCACGTGGCCCACGCGCTCGACGCGCGCTGACTCGCGGTGCCGCGCTCCCCCGACGCGGCCGCTCCGCCCGACGCGGCCGCTCCGCCCGACGCGGCCGCTCCGCCCGACGCGGCCGCTCCGCCCGACGCGACCGCTCCGCCCGACGCGGCCGCCCGCAAACGCACGAGGGGCGGCTCGGTGGCCGCCCCTCGCGTGAGAATGACTGGATAAAGGATCGAACGGCGGTAGGCACTACGCCGGTGGGACCAGTTCCGGCAAGCCGTTCGACGGTGGCCCGGGTTGGATTCCGCTACGCGGCTCCAGCCTCCGACCTACGTGCGGCCGGTCACCTCCAGGGTCCCGCAAGAACTAGAACTACTTATACGGACCACCTCCTTTCTCTGGTGATCCGAGATTATCAAGACGCAGCGACGACTCAATCCCCGTTCGGTGAGTTTCCGTCGCCGTCCTCGATCTCGAGCTCGTCGTCGTCGATCTCCGGCTCCTCGATGGCCTCGAGCGGCTCGGCGCCGTCCACGGCCTCCGCGCCGTTGGTCGTCAGGCCGTCGGCGACGACCGCCGCGGTCGGCGCGTCGGACTCGACCACCAGCGCGACCGCCGACACCCGATCGTCGTCGCGCACGTTCATGAGCGTCACGCCCTGAGCCGAGCGGCCGGTCTGGCGGATGCCGCGCACGCCGGTGCGCTGGACCATCCCCTCCTGGGAGATGAAGAGCAGCTCCTGGTGGGGGCGCACGACCAGCGCCGCGGCCAGGCCGCCGCGCTTCTCGGAGAACTTGATCGTCTGCACGCCCTTGGCGCCGCGCGAGGTCTTGCGGTACTCGCTGACCGGGGTGCGCTTGCCAAAGCCGTTCTCGGTGACGACGAGGACCTCCTGGTCGTCGCGCGCGACGTCCATGGTCAGCACCTGGTTGTCGTTGCCGGAGATGCTCATGCCGCGTACGCCGCCGGTGTCGCGGCCCATCGCGCGCGCGTCCTCCTCCGCGAAGCGGACGGCCAGGCCCTCCTTGGAGATCATCAGGATCTCCTCGCCCTGGTCGACGCGCCGCACGGCGACGAGCTCGTCGTCGTCGCGGATCTTGATGGCGATGATGCCGTCGGCCTTGATCGGCGTGTTGTAGGCGCCGAACTCCGTCTTCTTGACCACGCCCTTCTTGGTGGCGAAGACGAGGTACTGCGACTCGGCGAAGTCGCGCGTGGAGAGCACGGACTGGATGCGCTCGCCCTCGCGCAGCGGCAGCACGTTGACCAGCGCGCGGCCCTTCGCCGTGCGCTGCGCCTCGGGCAGCTCGTAGACCTTGGAGCGGTAGACCTTGCCGCGGTTGGAGAAGAAGAGCAGGAAGTCGTGCGACGAGCACACGAAGAGGTGCTCGATGTAGTCGCCGTCCTTCATGTCCATCCCGGTCACCCCGACGCCGCCGCGATGCTGCTTGCGGTACGTGGTCAGCGGCAGCGACTTGATGTAGCCGGACTTCGTGATCGTGATGACCATCTGCTGGTCGGCGATCAGGTCCTCGATGTCGATCTCGTCCTCGGAGGCGGTGATCTCCGTGCGGCGATCGTCGGCGAAGCGCTCGGCGATCTCGCCCAGCTCCTCCTTGATGAGGCCCAGGACGCGCGACTCGTCGCCGAGGATCGCGCGCAGCTCCTTGATGCGCTCGATGACGTCGGCGTGCTCGTTGCGGATCTCGTCGGACTCGAGCGCGGTGAGCTGCGACAGGCGCAGGTCGAGGATGGCCGTCGCCTGCACCTGCGTGAGCTCGAAGCGCGACATCAGCTCGGTGCGCGCGCTCTCGCGATCGCGCGAGGCGCGGATGAGCTCGATCACCGCGTCGAGGTTGTCGATCGCGATGAGCAGGCCCTCGAGGATGTGGGCGCGGCGCTCCTTCTCGGAGAGCTCGAACTTCGTGCGCCGGACGATGACCTCGCGCTGGTGGGAGACGTAGGCGGCGATGACCTGCTTGAGCGACAGCGTGCGCGGGATGCCGTCGACCAGCGCGACCATGTTCACGCCGAAGGTCGACTGCATGGCGGTGTGCTTGTAGAGCTGGTTGAGCACCACCTTGGGCAGCGTGCCGCGCTTGAGCTCGATGACCAGGCGCATGCCGTGACGGTCGGACTCGTCGCGCAGGTCGCTGATGTCCGGGATCTTCTTGTCGTGGACGAGGTCGGCGATCTTGGTGATCAGGCCGTTGTCGCCGCCCTTCTTCACGGCGAAGGGCAGCTCGGTGACGATCAGCGCCTCCTTGCCCTGGCCGATCTCCTCGATGCCCACGCGGGCGCGCACGCGCACGCGCCCGCGGCCGGTCTCGTAGGCGTCGCGGATCCCCTGGTAGCCCACGATGATGCCGCCGGTCGGGAAGTCCGGGCCCTTGACGTGGCGCATCAGCTCGTCGGCGGTGACGTTCGGGTCGTCGATGTAGGCGATGACCGCGTCGGTGACCTCGCGCAGGTTGTGCGGCGGGATGTTGGTCGCCATGCCGACCGCGATGCCGGTGGAGCCGTTGACGAGCAGGTTCGGGAAGCGCGCCGGCAGGACCAGCGGCTCCTGGTGGTTGCCGTCGTAGGTCGGGATGAAGTCGACCGTGTCCTGGTCGAGGTCGCGCAGCATCTCCATCGCCAGGCGCGTCAGCCGCGACTCGGTGTAGCGCATGGCCGCGGCCGGGTCGTCGTCGATCGAGCCGAAGTTGCCCTGGCCGTCGACGAGCGTGTAGCGCATCGAGAAGTCCTGCGCCATGCGCACGAGCGTGTCGTAGATCGCCGAGTCGCCGTGCGGGTGGTACTTGCCCATCACGTCGCCGACGACCGCGGCGGACTTGGCGCGCGGGCGCGTCGGGCCGAGGCCCTGCTCGCTCATCGAGTACAGCACCCGACGGTGCACGGGCTTGAGCCCGTCGCGAACGTCGGGCAGCGCGCGCCCGACGATGACGGACATGGCGTAGTCGAGGTACGCCGAGCGCATCTCGTCTTCCAGCGCGCGCGGCTCGATGTTGCCTCCGCCGAAGATGTCGGTGCCGGTCATCTAGATCACCACCTCAGACGTCGACTGTCGCCGCGAGGGCGTTGTCCTCGATGAACTGGCGCCGGAACTCGACGACGTCGCCCATCAGCATCGAGAAGATGCGATCGGCCGCCGCGGCGTCCTCCATCGTGACCTGGGCCAGCGTCCGGGTCTCGGGGTCCATGGTCGTCTCGCGCAGCTGCTCGGCGTTCATCTCGCCGAGGCCCTTGAAGCGGTTGAGCCCGACGCCGGGCTGGCGGCGGACGACGTCGAGCACGGTCTCGCGCAGCGCCTCGAACGACAGCGCCTCGTCGGACTTGTCGCCCAGCTTGACGGTGAACGGCGGGGTGCCGGCCAGCTCGACGAGCGCCGCGTGGACCTTGATGAAGGTCTTGTACTCCGGCGACTCGAACAGCGTGCGCTTGATGGGGTGCGTCTGCGCCAGCCCCGTGCGCGTCTCGATCGCGAGGATGCGCAGCTCGTCGGCGTCCTCGTCGGACATCAGCTCGGTGGTGTGGACGGCGCCGTCGATCGTGCCCCGCTTGACGATCGCCAGGGCTTCCTCGACCGTGCTCGCCTGCTCGTCGAGGATCGAGGACTCCTCGAGGAAGCGCACCGTGTCGTGGCCGTGCTCGGCGCGCAGGGCGCTGGCCCAGCCCTCGTACTGCTTGCGCAGGCGCGTGTAGCGCTGCCAGCGCGCCTCGGTGAGCTTGAACTGGTTGCCGGCGACGTCGCGGATGTCGAACTTGTCGAACTTGTCCGAGAGCAGGATCTCCTCGAGCTCGGAGTCCTTCTCGATGTAGCGCTCGTTGCGCCCCTGCTTGAGCTTGTAGAGCGGCGGCTTGGCGATGTAGACGTAGCCGGCCTCGATGAGCTCCTGCATCTCGCGGAAGAGGAGCGTCAGCACGAGCGTGCGGATATGCGCGCCGTCGACGTCGGCGTCGGTCATGAGGATGACCTTGTGGTAGCGGGCGCGCTCGAGGTCGAACTCCTCGCGCACGCCGGTGCCGATGGCCGTGACGAGCGACTGGATCGCGTCGTTCTGCAGCACCTTGTCGATGCGCGCCTTCTCGACGTTGAGGATCTTGCCGCGCAGCGGCAGCACCGCCTGGGTGTTGCGGTCGCGCCCCTGCTTGGCCGAGCCGCCCGCGGAGTCGCCCTCGACGATGAAGATCTCGGCCAGCGAGGGGTCCTTGACCGAGCAGTCGGCCAGCTTGCCCGGCAGGCGCGTGTTCTCCAGCGCGCTCTTGCGGCGCGTGAGGTCGCGCGCCTTGCGGGCGGCGGACCGCGCCTGTGCCGCCTGGACCGCCTTGCGGATGACCTGGTTGGCCTCGGCCGGGTTCTCCTCGAGGAACTCGGCCAGCCGCGCATTGACGATGGTGGCGACGAAGCCCTCCATGCCGGGGTTGCCGAGCTTGGTCTTCGTCTGCCCCTCGAACTGCGGGTCGGCCAGCTTGGCCGAGATGACGGCCGTGAGGCCCTCGCGCACGTCGTCGCCGGAGAGGTTCTCGTCCTTCTCCTTGAGCAGGCCCTTCTCGCGCGCGTAGCGGTTGAGCGTCCGCGTCAGAGCCGAGCGGAAGCCGGACAGGTGCGAGCCGCCCTCGTGGGTGTTGATGTTGTTGGCGAAGGAGAAGACGGACTCCTGGTAGGAGCCGTTCCACTGCATCGCGACCTCGACCGCGCCCTCGTCGGACTCGCCCTCGAAGAAGATGACCTTCTTCTGGATGGGCTCCTTGCCCTCGTTGAGGTAGCGCACGAAGTCCTCGATGCCGCCGTCGTAGCGGAACTCGACGCGGTTGCCGCCCGAGCGCTCGTCGGTCAGCGAGATGGCCAGGCCGCGCGTGAGGAAGGCGGTCTCGCGCAGGCGCTGCTCGAGGATCGAGAAGTCGTGGTCCAGCGACTCGAAGATCTCGGCGTCGGGCAGCCAGCTGATCGTGGTGCCCGTGTCGCTGGTCGACTCGCCCTTGGCAAGGTCGGCCTGCGGCGCGCCGCGCTCGTACTCCTGGCGCCACGCGTGGCCCTCGCGGCGCACCTCGACGATGAGCGACTCGCTGAGCGCGTTGACCACCGAGACCCCGACGCCGTGCAGGCCGCCGGAGACCTTGTAGCCGCCGCCGTCGCCGAACTTGCCGCCCGCGTGCAGGACGGTGAGCACCACCTCGACCGCGGGCCGGCCCTCCTTCTCCATCATCCCCACCGGGATGCCGGCCCCGTCGTCGACCACCGTGACCGAGTTGTCGGGGTGGATGGTGACGTCGACGCGCGACGCGCGGCCGGCGAGCGCCTCGTCGACGGAGTTGTCGACCACCTCGTAGACGAGGTGGTGCAGGCCACGTAGACCGGTCGACCCGATGTACATGCCCGGGCGCTTGCGGACAGCCTCCAGACCCTCGAGGACGGTGATGTCCTGAGCGTCGTAGTGGGCCGATCCGTCGCGGCCATTCGGGGTATTCGAGTCCTGCGCCAACGTGCCTCCGTAGACGTGAAGAACCCCGGTCTCGGGCTAATCGCCACCCGGCCGGGGCTCGAGCAACTGGTTGTCAGAACAATAGCACATCGACCCCCCTTTCCCCCTACTCACGGTGTCAGGAAAGTCCTGCAAAACGCGGCAAAATTGCGGCAGATCGGCGCCCTTCTCGCCGCTGCCGCCGAGGGGCGCGCCGCGGGGGCCAATTCGGCCATGCTCGACGGTCGAGTAGGTCTTATCGATTGCGTCCTGGCCGCCGGCAGTAGAGGATGCGCACATGAGGAGGCTTCTGCCAGGGATGGCGGCGCTCGGCGCCCTGTTCATCACCGCGCCGGCGCAGGCGTCGTTCGCGCCCGAGGGAGCACCGCTCGCCGTCGGGGCGGCCCAGCCATACGGGGTCGTGCCCGCGGACTTCAACGGCGACGGTCGCCTCGACGTGGCGACCGTGAACGGGACCGGGAGCAACGTCTCGGTCTTCCTCCGCGGCCCGGCCGGCTTCGTGGCCGAGGCCGGCTCGCCGTTCACGACCGGCGCGGGTCCCGGCTACGGGTTCGCCGCGGACTTCAACGGCGACGGCCTCCCCGACCTCGCCACCCAGGACTTCAGCGGCGGCACGGTGAGCATCCTGCTGCGCAACCCCGCCGGCGGCTTCGCGCCGAGGCAGACGGTGAGCGTGGGCGGCGCCGGCTCGGTCACCGCCGCCGACTTCAACGGCGACGGGCGCGTGGACATCGCCGCGCCGAGCTACACCGGCAACAGCGTCGTCACCTACCTGAACACCCCCACCGGCTTCACCCTCGAGGCGACCAACCCCACCGGCGCCACCCCGCGCGACATCGTCGCCGCCGACTTCAACCGCGACACGCTGCCGGACCTCGCCATCACCAACCTCAACGGCGGCTCGGTCACCGTGCTCCTACGCAACCCGGCCAACAACGGCTTCGCGTCCGAGGGCGTGGCGATCCCGGTCGGAGCATCACCCGAGGGCATCGAGGCGGCCGACTTCAACGGCGATGGCTACCCCGACATCGCCGTGGCCGTCAACGCCACCAACACGGTCAACGTGCTGCTGCGCAGCCCGAGCGGCGGCTTCACAGCAGAGGCGCCGGTCCCCATCGGCGCCGGCGCGCTCGGCCTGGCCACCGCCGACTTGAACGCCGACGGGCGCCCAGACCTCGCGGTGACCAGCAACACCGCCGGCACGGTGACGGCGCTCCTGCGCCAGGCGGGCGGCGGCTTCGCGGCCGACGGCGCGCCCCTCGCCGTGCCCGGCGCCAACGGGGTCGCCGCGGGCGACTTCAACGGCGACGGCAAGCCAGACCTCGCGGCGTCCAACGACCAGGCCAACACGCTCAGCGTGTTCCTCAACACGACGGCGCCGGCGGCCGCGCCCCAGCCGCAGCCCCCTGGACCCCCGGCCCCGCCGGTTCCCGGCAAGTCCGTCGTCGTGCGCGTCGTCTCGGGCACGGTCTCCATCAAGTACCCGGCCGGCAAGGCGCCCGCGGGTACCGGAAAGGGCTTCGTGCCGCTGACCGGCGCGCTCAACATCCCGATGGGCTCGCAGCTCAACACGCGCAAGGGCCGCGTCGCCCTGACCTCGGCCGCCGACACCGGCGGCGTCAAGACCCAGACGGCCGACTTCTACCAGGGGATCTTCCAGGTCAAGCAGTCGGTGCCCAAGAAGAAGCCGAAGAAGCCCGCCGCCCTCATCACCGACCTGGTCATGAAGGGCGAGATCGCGCGCTCGCAGTGCGCGCCGCTGAAGGGCGCGCGCTCGGCCGCCGCGGACAAGAAGAAGGGCCCCAAGTCCGTCCTCGGCAAGCTGTGGGGCAGCGGCAAGGGCAAGTTCCGCACCGACGGCAAGTACAGCTCGGCGACCGTGCGCGGCACGATCTGGCTGGTGCAGGATCAGTGCAACGGCACGCTGACGAAGGTCAAGCGCGGGACGGTCGCGGTGCGCGACTTCAAGCGCAAGCGGACCGTGTCGGTCAAGGCCGGCCACAGCTACCTCGCAAGCGCGGTGACCAAGAAGTCGAAGAAGCGCTAACTAACTAAGACCAGCCGCGCGCCGGCGCCGACGAGCAGCGCAGCGAGCGCACCGCGTCGGAGCCGAGCGCTGCGTTGATGCGCTGGGTCAGCTCGGGGCCCATGAGGTCGAGCTCCTGCGCCCAGACCGCCGACGCGCAGGTCACGGTCAGCACACCGTCGCGCTCACCGGTGGGCTCGGCCTGTGCGGCGACCACCTCACCCACGGCCTCGGGCCACACGCGCTGGACCTCGGCCAGGGTCGTCTGGGGCGCCAGCCGGTCGGCGAGCGCGGCGACGGCGTGCGACAGGGCTCGGGGCTCGCGGCGCCTCATGCCGCAACGGGCTGTGGGGTGACGACGCCATCCTCGACGCGCAGCCGCACGACGTCGTCCTCGTCGGCGCCGGGGACGTGGGCCACGTCGGTCGTCGTCACGAGCGCCTGCCCGGCGCGCAGGCGCTCGACGAGCCGCTCGCGGCGGCCGAAGTCCAGCTCGCTCATGACGTCGTCGAGCAGTAGCAGGGGCGGTGCGCCGCGCTCGTCCTCGAGCACCGCGCGCTCGGCCAGGAGCAGAGCCAGCAGGCCCATGCGCTGCTCGCCCTGCGAGCCGTAGGCGCGCAACTCGCGCCCGTCGCGCAGCAATGCCACGTCGTCGCGATGCGGGCCGTGGGTCGTGAAGCCCCGCTCGAGGTCGCAGTCCAGGCGCTCGGCCAGCTCGGCGGCCAGCGCCTCGGGGCTCTCGGCCCGGGTGCGCGGGCGGTAGCGCAGCTCCGCGGCGCCGGCGAGGCCGAGCTCCCCGGCGGCCTCGGCGAAGCGCGGGCGCAGGAGGTGCAGCGCGGCGGCGCGATCGTCGCGCAGGGCGATGCCGTGGCGCGCGAGCTCGAGGTCCCACGCCGCCAGCGCCGAGCGCGAGCCGCCGGCGCGCACGCGCGCGAGCAGCGCGTTGCGCTGGGCCAGCGTCTGCGCGTACTGGCGGCGGGTGGCCGCGCGCCCGGGCCACAGGGCACCGACGACCTGGTCGAGGTGCGAGCGGCGCAGGGCCGGCGGGCCTTTGACGAGCTCCAGGCGATCGGGGAGGAACACGCTGACCAGCGGGCGGTGCGGGGCGTCGAGCAGCCGCTCGGCCGGCGCGCCGTCGACCTTGAAGCGCTTGGCCTCCCCCGGCTGGAAGCCGACGCTGAGCTCGTGCTCGCCGTCGCGGTCGTGCCCGTGGACCTCCACGCGCACGACGCGGGCGGGCGGGCCGTCATCCTCGTCGAAGCGCAGCAGCTCGCGCTCGTTGGTCGTCCGGCACGAGCGCCCCGTGCAGCCGAAGTACAACGCTTCGAGCAGGTTCGTCTTGCCCGCGCCGTTGGGCCCGTGCACGACCGTGAGCCGCTCGCCCAGCGCCACCTCGGCGGAGGCGTAGCTGCGGAAGTCGCGCACACACAGGCGGGTCACGACCACGGCGGCCTCAGACGTTCAGCCGGATGGGCATGATCAGGTAGAGGAAGCCGCTGCCGTCGGCCGACTCGAGCAGGCCCGGGCGCAGCGGGCTGATGAGCTTGAGCACCACGTCCTCCGAGCCCGCGCTCTCCAGCCCCGCGATGAGGAAGTCCGGGTTGAAGCCGATGTCGAACGGTTCGCCGGCGAACGGGATGGGCACCGGCTCGCTGGCCTCCCCCACGTCGGGGGTCTGCGCTGAGATGCTGACCTCGCCCTCGCTGAAGGACAGCCGCAGCGGCGCGTTCTTCTGCGCCATGAGGCTGATGCGCCGCACGACCTCCAGGAGCTCCTCGCGGTTGATCGTCAGCTCGTGCTCGTAGGCCTCGGGCAAGAGCTGCCTGTAGTTCGGGAACTGACCGTCGATGAGCCGCGACGACAGCGCGAGCCCGTCGACCTCGAAGACGACCTGGTTGGCGCGCACGCCGATGCGGATGTCGTCGACGTCCTCGCGCACCAGGCGGCCGAGCTCCTCCAGCGCGCGAGCCGGCACGTTGGCCTCGAAGCCGTCGGGCAGCGAGGACTCGAGGTGGGTCTCCTTGACGCTCAGGCGATAGGAGTCGGTGGCCACCATGCGCAGCTCGTCGCCGGCCGCGGAGACGAGGATGCCCGTGAGGATGGGGCGCGTCTCGTCACGCGAGGCCGAGCGGGCGACGCGCGCGATGGTCTCGGTGAAGGCCGGCGCGGGCATGGTCACGATCTGGTCGCCACCGGGCTCGGGCAGGGGCGGGAAGTCCTCGGCGCGCAGCGTGCGGATGTGGAAGCGCGCGGTGCCGGCGACGACCTCGACGTCCTGCTCAGCGGGGCGCAACTCGAGCGAGACGTCACCGGCCGGCAGTTGGCGGACGACGTCGAGGAGCAGGCGGGCGGGGAGGACGACCGTGCCCGCCCGCTCGATCGTGGCGTCGAGCGGCACGCGGAGGGCGACCTCCATGTCGGTGGCGCGCAGCTGCACGGAGTCGTCGGCGGCGATCTGCACGCCGGAGAGCGCCTGCACGGCGCTGCGCGTCGACGCCACGCGCGAGACGACCTGGAGCTGAGCGAGCAGCTCCTGCGACGAGGTCGACAACTTCACGATGACCACCTCTGAATAAGGATCGAAGTCATAGGGGGTGTTGTTATGTGCACAGGCGCCGAAAGGGCCGCAAGGTGCGGGAGGACAACGCACAACGGCTGGGCGGCGGACCCGCGGAGTCTGTCAGTCATGCCGGAGAGAACTGCGGGCGGCGGTGTGTCCCCGAACCGCCGGCTGCAGCTGCTCGGTGAGGCGCCGAACGAAGGCGAAGGCCTCGGGGTCGGTGGCGATGCGCTGGGCGGTGCGGCGGCACGCATGCAGGACGGTCGTGTGGTTGCGCCCCGCGAAGCGCGCCCCGATGGCCGGGAGGGTCTCACCCGTGTGCTCGCGCGCGAGGTACATCGCGACCTGGCGCGGCCAGGCAAGGCGAGCCGCGCGACTGGTGGAGAGCAGCTCGTCGCGGCTGACGCCGAAGGCGTCGGCCGTGATGTCCTGGATGGTCTCCACGGTGAGCGGTGCGGGGCGCTCGCCCGCACGCACGGGGTAGAGGTCGGCAAGCACCTCCTCGGCGAGGTGGGTGGTGAGCGGGCGCCCGGTGAGCGAGGCGAAGGCGACGACGCGGATGAGCGCGCCCTCGAGCATGCGGACGCTGTCGGGGGCGCGCGCGGCGAGCAGGGGCAGAACGCCGTCGTCGGCCAGGACGACGCCATCGTGGTGGGCGCGCTTGCGCAGGACGGCTACGCGCGTGGTGAGGTCGGGCGGCTCGATGGCGGTGACCAGGCCGGCCTCGAAGCGCTCGCGCAGGCGGTCCTCGAGGGCGCTGAGGTCGCGCGGCAGGCGGTCGGAGGTGAGGACGAGTTGGCTGCCGAGGTCGTGCAGCGCGTTGAAGGTGTGAAAGAACTCCTCCTCGGTCTTGGCCTTGGAGGCGAGGAACTGGATGTCGTCGATGAGCAGCACGTCGGCGTGGCGGTAGCTGCCCTTGAAGCGGTCGATGTCGCCGCTCTGCAGGGCGGCGAGGAACTGGTTGGTGAAGGTCTCGACCGTCGTGTAGCGGACGCTGAGCCCGGCTCCGTAGGCGAGGACGTAGTTGCCGATGGAGTGCAGGAGATGGGTCTTGCCCACGCCCGGCGGCCCATAGATGAAGAGCGGGTTGTAGGCGTGGCCGGGGAGCTCGGCCACGGCCAGCGCCGCAGCGTGGGCGAAGCGGTTGGCGTCGCCGATGACGAACTGCTCGAAGGTCAGCGCCGGGTTGATCCCGTGCCCGGGCGCGCGCGTGGGAGGCGGCTCGGCCGTGGCGGGGCGGGCGCCGGGGCCGGGCTTGGCGGCGGCGGCGCCCGAGCGGACCTCGACGGTGACCTCGGGGCCGAGCACCGCCGCCACGCTGGTCTGCAGCACGCGCGCGAAGCGCTCGGCCACCCAGCTGCGCAGCTCGATCGGAGCCTCGACGACGAGCACGTCGCCCTCGAGGCCGAGCGCCCGGAGGGGCGCGAGCCAGACGTCGTACGTGTCAGCCGGGACCGCTCGGCGCAGCTCGTCCTGGATGGCGCTCCAGATGTGCTCGGGGTCCTCGGTCACGGCAGGGGCAGTCGGCTCCTCGGTAGGCAGCGTTCGGCGGCAGATGGGGGAGGAGGCCGCCCCGCGGGCGACCGGCGGCGGCGACTATAGCAACGGGCAACGGCCCCAACGCGGGCCTGGCCAGGGCCTCCGAGCGCACGTCGCAAATCGCGAACAAAACCGCCGGCGGGCCATGCACACGCCTGTGCACGAGGTGTGGAAGGGAGTGTCGACAACCTCCGCGCGCTAGACTGGCGCGCCGGTCACCCGACCCTTCCTCTTGCCATGAAGCGCACCTATCAGCCCAAGAAGCGCAAGCGCGCCCGCACCCACGGGTTCCGCGCCCGCATGAGCACGCGGGCAGGCCGCCTGACGCTCAAGCGCCGCCGGGACAAGGGTCGCAAGCGGCTGACCGTCTGACCGCGGTGGACCGCTTGCCGCGCGCCGTCGGCCGGCGCCCGAAGCGCGGGCGCCTCTCGCGCAGCGCGGAGTTCGAGCGCGTCTATCGCCAGGGCCGGTCGGTCGGCAACCGCTTCCTCGTCCTCTACAGCTTCCCGCGCTCGTCCGCGGGGGAGCCGGCCGACGGCACCCGTCTGGGCGTGTCGGTGTCGCGCAAGGTGGGCGGCGCGGTCGATCGCAACAAGGTGAAGCGCCTGCTCAGGGAGGCTTTCTCGACCTTGGCCGACCGGCTGCCGGCCGACCAGGACGTCGTCGTGGTGGCGCGACCCGAGGTGCGCGACCTGGCCGAGCGCGACGGCCTGGAGGGCGTGCGCGGAGCCCTGGCCGAGCTCGTCGAGAAGTCGGCGGGCGGCGCGGAAGGCGACGGGACGTGATGCGCCGGCTCGTCCTCGCGCCGATCGTCGCGTACCAGCGCGTGATCTCGCCGGCGCTGCCGCGGCGATGCAAGTACGAGCCGACGTGCTCGGCCTACGCCGTCCAGGCGATCCGCGACTACGGCATACTGCGGGGGCTGGTGCTGGCGGCGTGGCGTGTGCTGCGCTGCAACCCGTTCAGCCACGGCGGCTTGGATCCCGTGGAGGCCCAGCGCCTGTTCCGCCGCCGCGACCCGAGCCGATGAACCTCCTCCCGATCGCCAATCCCGTCCAGCCGCTGATCGACGTGTTCGACGGCGTGCTCGTGTTCTTCCACGACACGGTCGGGCTCTCCTGGGGCTTCTCGATCATCGCGCTGACCATCGTGGTCCGCACCGCGCTGATCCCACTGACGCTCAAGCAGTTCAAGTCCATGCAGGCCCTGCAGCGCCTCTCGCCCGAGATCAAGGCCCTGCAGGCCAAGTACAAGGACGACCGTCAGCGCCTGAACCAGGAGATGATGAAGTTCTACCAGGAGAACAAGGTCAACCCGTTCGGGTCATGCCTGCCCCTGGTGCTGCAGCTCCCGGTCTTCTTCTCGCTCTTCTACATGCTGCGGAAGGACCTGAAGATCGACATCTGCGGGCCCGAGGCGAAGATCCTCGCGGCCGCCAAGGAAGCGGGGAAGTCGCTCACGACCATCGGCTGCGACCAGGTCGACCCCGGCAGCGCGGGCTTCCTGTTCATCAACGACCTGACCGCCAAGGCCACGGGCGGCGTGCTGGCGGTCCTGCTCGTCCTCTACGTCGGCTCGCAGCTGCTGTCGAGCGTCCTCATGTCGGTCACGGCCGACCGCAACCAGCGCTTCATCATGATCGCGCTGCCGTTCGTGTTCGTGCCCTTCATCCAGGGCTTCCCGGCCGGACTGCTCGTCTACTGGATCACCACGAACCTGTGGACGGTGGGCCAGCAGTACATCATCCGGCGCACCGCGGGATTGCCCGTGCTCGGGGCCCCGGGCACCGGGGCGGGCACGACTACTCCAGCGGGAGCGGCGGCCGCGGCGCCTGACAAGGAGCAGAAGCGGAAGGCCAAGCCGAAGGCTGAGCCGAAGGCTGACCCGAAGGCGAGCGCGAACGGCGACGATGGCGCTCCGCCGGAGCAGCGCGACCGGCGCACCAGCGCCCCGCCCCCGCCGCCACGCCAGCGGCGCAAGAAGAAGACCGGAAGGCGCAGATGAGCTCGGACGTCGTCGAGAGCACGGTCCAAGAGGTGCTCGAGGAGGTGGTGACGGCGCTGGGGCTGAACGGCGAGGTCGAGGTCGACCGCGACGGCGACGTCGTGACCGGCACCGTCCACGGCCATGACCTCGGGCTGTTCATCGGGCGCCACGGGCAGACGATCGACGCCGTCCAGCACCTCGTGTTCCGCATCGTGCTCACGCGCGGCGGCGGCTCCCCCGCGGGCGACCTGCGCGTGGTCATCGATGCCGAGGGCTATCGCGCCCGCCGGGAGGAGGCGCTGCAGCGCCTCGCCGACCAGGCGGCCGAGGACGCGCGCCGCCAGGGGCGCGCCGTCGCCCTGGACGTGATGACGGCCAGCGAGCGCAAGCTCGTGCACGAGTACCTGCGCGACCGCGGCGACGTCGAGACGTACAGCGAGGGCGAGGAGCCCGACCGTCACCTGGTCGTCGCGCCGCTGGTCACCTAGCGCACCGGCGAGGTTTCACGTGGAACGCCGCCGCCCGCCCGCCTCCGATCGCCGGCGGGTCCCGCCGAGGTTTCACGTTTGACGGTGGCAGGGGACGTCGGCGCGCGCCTGGCCGAGTTGGCCGCGCGGTATCGGCTCCCGGCCGGGGCTGAGGACCGCTTCGCGGCGCTCCTGGGACTCGTCGCGGCCGAGCCCGCGGCCATCACGAGCGTCCGCGACCCCGCCGAGGGCGTCGACGCGCACGTGGCCGACTCGCTCGTGGCCCTCGACCTGCCGGCCGTGCGCGCGGCCCGGCGCGTGGCCGACCTTGGCTCTGGGGGCGGGTTTCCCGGCCTCGCGCTGGCGATCGCCCTGCCGGCGGCGCACGTCGCGCTGGTGGAGAGCGTGGGGCGCAAGTGCGCGTTCCTCGCCCTGGCGGTCGGCGAGCTCGGCCTCGGGAACGCGGAGGTCGTCAACGGGCGCGCGGAGGCGTGGCCGGAGGGGATCGGCGCGCACGACCTCGTTGTGGCCCGGGCGCTCGCCCCGCTGCCCGTGCTGGTGGAGTACGCGGCGCCGTTGCTCGAGCTGGGCGGGGAGCTCGTGGCCTGGAAGGGCCGGCTCGGCCCGGCGGAGGAGGCCGACGGCGCGGCGGCGGCCGAGGCCCTCGGCATGAGCGTGCCGAAGACCATCCGCGTCGAGCCCTTTCGGCAGGCCTGCGATCGATCCCTCTACCTCACCTCGAAGGTGAGCCCTACCCCCGCTCGTTACCCGCGTCGCCCGGGAATGGCCCGCAAACGGCCGATCCAAGCCTCCAGCTGAAGGTGATGGCGCTTCGGCGCCGAACGAAGTAGTGCTGGCTCCGACCGGAGTCGCCGCTAGCTTGACGAGACGATGGGGACGATCTACGCGATCGCGAATCAGAAGGGCGGCGTCGGCAAGACGACGACCGCGGTGAACGTCGCCGCCTGCATCGCCGAGGCCGGCTACGCCACGCTCCTGGTCGATATCGATCCACAGGCCAACGCGACGGTCGGGCTCGGGCTCGAGAAGGACCGCGAGCCGAGCGTCTATGACGTCCTGTGCGGCTCGGCCACGGCCGAGGAGGCGCTGGCGACGACCGCCATAGCCAACCTGACGATCCTGCCCTCCCACCCCGATCTGGCGGCCGCCAACGTCGAGCTCCCGCGCGAGCCGGGCTCCGAGCAGCGCCTGCGCGAGGCGCTGGCGCCGGTGCGCGATCGCTTCGCCTACACGCTCCTGGACTGCCCGCCGTCGCTCGGGCCGCTGACGGTCAACGCGCTGGTCGCGGCCGACCGCGTCATCGTCCCGGTCCAGACCGAGTACTACGCGCTCGAGGGCCTCGCGGGCCTGCTCGACACGCTGAGCCTCATCCAGCGCGAGCTCAACCCGCGCCTGGCCGTGGCGGGCATGCTCCTGACCATGCACGACGGCCGCACGCGCCTGGCCCGCGACGTCGAGCGCGAGGTGCGCGAGCACTTCCCGCAACTGGTCTTCGACACCGTCATCCCCCGCAGCGTGCGCCTGGGGGAGGCGCCGAGCTTCGGGCGCCCGGTGATCCATCACGACCCGCACTCGAGCGGTGCGGAGGCCTACTTCGAGTTGGCCAAGGAGGTAGCCGCCCGTGGCTGAGCGTCGAGGCATGGGCCGCGGGCTCGCGGCCATCCTGTCGGTATCGGAGGGAGCGGACGGCGGCGCGGAGCTGCGCGAGCTCCACGTCGACCTCGTCGCGCCGAACCCCGGCCAGCCGCGCAAGCGCTTCGACGACGACGCGCTGCAGGCGCTCGCCGACTCGGTCAAGGAGCGCGGCGTCCTGCAGCCCGTGCTCGTCCGCCCGCGCCCGGGCGGGACCTACGAGCTCGTCGCCGGCGAGCGCCGCTGGCGCGCCGCGCGGCTCGCGGGCCTCGAGACCCTGCCCGCCCTCGTCCAGGAGCGCGACGACGCGCGGTCGCTCGAGGCCGCCCTCATCGAGAACATGGCCCGCGAGGACCTCAACCCGATCGAGGCCGCGCGCGCCGTGGCGGGCCTCGTCGAGGAGCTGGGGCTCACGCGCGAGGAGGTCGGCCGCCGCGTCGGCCGCAGCCGCGTCGCGGTCTCGAACCTCCTGCGCCTGCTCGACCTGCCCGACGAGGCGCTCGCGCTCGTCGAGGACGGCTCGCTCACCGAGGGCCACGGTCGCGCCCTGCTGCTGGCCGACGACCACGCCGCCCGGCGCAGCCTCGCGCGCGCCGCCGTGCAGGGCGGCTGGTCGGTGCGCGTGGTCGAGCAGCGCGCCCGCGAGGCCAACGCGCCCGCTCGCACCGCCAAGCCCGGCCGAGCGGCGGTGCATCCCGACCAGGAGGCCGCCGCCGCCCGGATCTCGGAGGCTCTCGGCGCCGCCCTCGGGACCGAGGTCCGCGTACGCCCTCGCGGCACCGGCTACAAGGTCGAGCTCGCCTTCGAGGACGTCGACGAGGCGCTGGCCCTGGCCCGCCGCCTGCGCCCCCGAGCGGTCGCCTGATCCTCGCTACAATCCGCGCCCCGTGGGGGCGATTAGCTCAGTCGGTTAGAGCGCTTCTCTGATAAGGAAGAGGTCCCAGGTTCGAGTCCTGGATCGCCCATAACAGGCGAGTGCCGAAGACCCTGTCACGACGGGGTCTTCGCCGTTCTCCGGACCGCGGCGACGACGTCGCCGGCGGCATCGATGAGCGCGGGCTCAGCGCTTGGGCTGGCTCTGCGTGGTGAAGAAGCCTCCCTGCACGTTGCCGCTCTCGGCCTGGCGGGCGGCGTCGTCCGGGCTCGCGCCCATGCTGCGCGCCCTGCGCCGCGCGCGCCGGTCGGCGCGGATCGCCCGGCGGTCGGCACCGCGCTCGCGCAGGCGGCTCACCCAGCTGCGCCCGCCCTCGTCCGGCTGATCGGACATCTCTGGCCTCCGATGCTCGGTTGGCGCGACGCTACGCCCGACCGCTCAAGAATGCAACGCGGTCGGGCGGTGAGACCTCGGCCGGCTACGACCCGCGCGGCAGCACGAAGGTCGCGACGGCCCCCGCCGGCAGCGCGTAGGAGAAGGACTGCCCGTCGCCGGTGACGTTGAAGTGCTGCGTCGTCGTGCCCCAGTCGTCGTTGGCCACGACCAGCACGACCGACCCGTCGGGGTTGCGGAAGGCGACGTTCCACGCGTTGCCGGCCACGGTCGAGTCGATGCGCACCGCGCCCGGGCGGATGAAGCGCGTCACGTGCCCGAGGACGTAGTAGTCGGCCGTCGGCGTGCCGTGGCCGGTCGCCGGATCGATGGTCACGACGCCGAAGCAGGTGCCGCAGCCGCCGTTGTGCGGGCCGCCCGACGGGTCGAGCGCGAGGTTCCACGTGATGACCGTCTTGGCCCAGTTGCGGATCGCGCCGACGGTGAGGAAGCGCGTGTGCCAGTGCAGGGTGTCGGGGAAGGTCGTCGCCGGGTCGCCCGACAGCGAGCCCGAGCACTCGGTGAAGTAGATGTCCTTCTGCGGGAAGGCATCGTGCAGGACCGACTGGCGCCCCGGGTCGCCGGAGTAGCAGTGGAAGGCGGTGCCTGCGAGGTAATGGCGCGCGGCGGGGTTGGAGAGCAGGGACGCCGCGTACTCCGGGTTGGCCGGATCGTCGGGCGGCCCGACGTCGTTGGGGTGCAGCGACCAGTTGTGGTCGTAGCCGAGGATCTTCGTGTGGATGTGGGCGCGTTGGAACGCACGACCGACGGCGACGACCAGTCGCGCCTCCTCGTCGTCGCGCAGGTCCATGCCCGGATAGCCGCTCGGGTTGCGGTTCTGCGGCTCGTTCTGCAGCGTGACGGCGTCGATCGGGACGCCGGCCCGCCGGTAGTCCTGGACGAAGCGCACGAAGTAGCGCGCGTAGGCGTCGTAGACGCGCGGGTCGTCCTTGAAGCGCCCGCCGACCAGCGAGTCATTGGTCTTCATCCACGCGGGCGGGCTCCACGGCGTGGCCATGATCTTCAGGTTCGGGTTGAGGCGCAGCGCCTGGCGCAGCAGCGGCAGGATCTCCGCGCGATCGTGGGCGATCGAGAAGTGCCTCAGGCGGAAGTCGGTCTGGCCGGTGGGGACGTCGTCGTAGGTGTAATGCGGCCCGGCGACGAAGTCCGACGCGCCCATCGGCTGGCGCAGGTAGCTGAGCCCCAGGCCGCCGCGCGGGTCGAAGAGCGAGCGCATGATCGCGTCGCGGTCGGGCGAACGGGCGAGCAGATGGGCCGAGGAGTCGGTGATCGAGGCGCCGAGGCCCTCGATGCGCTGGTAGGACCGGGTCGGGTCGACCGCGATGGTCGGCGCCGCCGGGTCCGGGGCACCCAAGGCCGCCGGTGGCTGCTCGGCGAGCAGGCTCGACTGGTCGCCGGTCGTGAGCCAGGCGCGCACGCCCGGCCCGTGGGCGAGCGATGGGGCCGCACACGCGAGCGCGACGACGACGGCGAGGACGAGGCAGATCGGAATCCGGCGCGGTGTGGACATACGACCCTCGTATTGCCCGGCGCACGGCGATCCATGCCAACGGCGGGGCCGCAAAGGCGTCCGGCGGTGGCCGGCACCCTGCCTATACTGGATCGACCACCGACTCGCGCGAGGGAGCCGCAGTGCAGGAAATGGTCATCTACGGCGTGAGCTTCGACATGGTCGGCAAGCAGCCGATCGTCCTGCTCAAGACCGCCGACAGCAACAAGTTCCTGCCGATCTGGATCGGCCACCCCGAGGCCGCCGCCATCCTGATGAAGCTGCAGGGGGCCACGACGCCGCGCCCGATGACGCACGATCTGCTCGTCGACATGCTGGGCGAGCTCGACGTGCGCTGCACGCAGGTCGCAGTGACCGAGCTGCGCGACAACACCTTCTTCGCCTCGATCACGCTGGCCGTCAACGGCCGCGAGCTCGAGATCGACTCGCGCCCCAGCGACGCGCTCGCGCTCGCCGTGCGCTCGGGCGCCCCGATCTTCGCGGCCGAGGACGTCATCGCCGAGTCGGCGATCGAGTTCGAGCACGAGGTCGAGGACACCGAGGAGGTCGTCGACCGCTTCAAGGAGTTCCTCGACCAGGTCACCCCGGAGGACTTCGCCGGCGACTCCTGACGGGCGCTACGCGGACGGGACGAGGGCGAGGTCGACGATCCGCCCGATGAGCTCGTCGAAGGAGATCCCGGCGGCCTCGGCCGCCTGGGGCAGCAGGCTCGTCTCGGTCAGCCCCGGGATGACGTTGGCCTCGAGCACGTAGAGCTCGTCGCTGCCCTCCTCGAGCATGAGGTCGACGCGGGCGAAGCCGCGGCAGCCCAGCAGGCGGAAGACGTCGAGCGCGAGCTCCTGGGCGCGCGCGGTGAGCCTGCCGCCCAGCTCGGCGGGGCAGACGAAGCTGGTGCGCCCGATCGTGTAGCGCGCGGCGAAGTCGTAGAAGTCCTCCTCGCGCGGGCACGGCCTCGACCACCGGCAGCGCCTCGTCGCCCAGGATCGAGACCGCCAGCTCGCGGCCGTGCACGTGGCGCTCGAGCACGACCTTCTCGCTGTAGGAGAAGGCGGCCACGATGGCCGCGGGCACGTCGGCGGCGGTGGCGGCGAAGCGGATCCCCAGAGCGCTGCCCTGGTCGGCCGGCTTGACCACGATGGGGAAGCGCAGGCGGTCCTCGATGGCGCCGAGGGCGTCGCCGGCGCCGAGCTCCTTGAAGGCGGTCTCGGTGAAGGCGTAGAAGTCGGGCGTCGGCAACCCCGCGTCGCGCATCGCGTGCTTGGCCACCACCTTGTCCGAGCAGCGCATGCAGGCAGACACCCCCGACGCGGTGTAGGGGATGCCGAGGACCTCGAGCAGCTCCTGCACGATCCCGTCCTCGCCGTCGCGCCCGTGCAGGGCGACGAAGGCGACGTCGGGCCCCACCTCGCGCAGGCGCATGACGAGGTCATGGCCGACATCGATGCCGACCACCTCGTAGCCCAGGCGCTCGAGCGCGTCCTGCACGCGGGCGCCCGAGCGCAGCGAGACCTGGCGCTCCAGCGAGCGCCCGCCCTTCAGCACCGCGACGGTGCGACCCGAGCGCGGCTGCGCGCCCGAGCCCCCGCCGACGCCGGCCTCGGCAGTCATCGTGCCCGGCGCTCGCCGCGATCGTCGCGGCGGGGGAGGTGCAGCACGTCGGCCAGGTCGGGGTCGACCGGCGCGGGCGCCGGCTCGGACGGCGCGACCGGCGGCGCGGCGCCCGTGAGCGTCCCGTAGAGGGCGACCTGCTCGCGCACGACCTCGCCGATCCGGCGCACGCCCTCGCGGATCGCGTCGTCGTCCACGCCGGAGAAGTTCAGCCGCATCGACGAGCCGCCGCGCCCGTCGAGGTAGGCCGCGCGCCCCGGGACGAAGGCCACGTTGCGCGACAGCGCACGGGCGAGCAGGTCGGTCGTGTCGATGTAGTCGGGCAGCGTGGCCCAGATGAAGAGCCCGCCGGCGGGGTGCGTCCACGCGGCCTCGGGCGGCAGGTGCTCGGCCAGCGCGTCGAGCATCGTGTCGCGCCGGCGCCGATAGAGGTCGCGCAGGGTGGCGATGTAGTCCTGCCAGTGCCCCTCGGCGAAGTACGCGGCCACGAAGAGCTGCGACAGCGACGACGAGCACAGGTCGCTGGCCTGCTTGCCGAGGTTCATCTTCTCGAGCACCGGCGCGGGCGCGACCGTCCAGCCCAGGCGGATCCCGGGCGAGAGGATCTTCGAGAAGGTGCCCAGGTAGATGACGAAGTCGCCGCCGTCCAACGAGCGCAGCGTCGGCAGCGCCTCGCCCTCGTAGCGCAGCAGGCCGTAGGGGTTGTCCTCGAGGACGAGCAGCTCGCGCTCGCGGGCGACCTGTACCAGGCGCTGGCGGCGCGGGAGCGACATCGTCACCCCGCCCGGGTTCTGGAAGGTGGGGATCGTGTAGATGAACTTCGGGCGCCGTCCCTCGCGCTCCAGGCGCTCGAGGGCCTCCTCGAGCTCCTCGACGCGCATGCCGTCGTCGTCCATCGCGATCTGCACGACGTCGGCCTGGTAGGCGCTGAAGGCCGGCACGGCGCCCGGATAGGTCGGGGCCTCGGCGACGATCACGTCGCCGGGGTCGACGAGCGTCTTGCACACGAGGTCGATGACCTGCTGGCCGCCCGTCGTGACGAGCACGTCCTCGGGGTCGACGTCCATGCCCTCGGCGGCCATGACGGTGGCGATCGCCTCGCCGACGGCGGCCATGCCCTCGGTCGGGGCGTACTGCAGCGCGCGGGCCGAGTCGGTGGCCGCGACCTTGGAGAGCAGCGCCGCGAGCGACTCGGCCGGGAAGGTCGAGGTGTCCGGCAGCCCGCCGGCGAGCGAGATGACCTCCGGGCGCTCGGTGATGGCCATGAGGTCGCGCATGGCCGAGGACTTCATGACCGAGGTCCGCGAGGCGAAGAGCCCCGCGTAGCGCTCCAGGTCGCGCCGCTGACTCAGACCCACGGGGTCCCCCCTTTCGGTGGTTCCGCACTCAGCAGGAGGCTGGGCGGGGGGTGTGGACTCTTTTCGCCGCCGGCCCCGTGGCCCCTGTCGTCTACAGTCATGCGCGCTTCAAGCTATCGGACCGTGAAGCTCGTACTCGACATCCTGCAGGGGATGGGGGTGTCCACCGCCACCGGCGTTCGCCCCTTCCTCCCGACGCTGCTCGTCGGCGCGCTCGCCGCCGACGATCTCGGCGTCGACTTCGACCACACCGACTTCGCCTTCCTGGAGAGCCCGTGGTTCCTGCTGGCGATCGCGATCGCGCTGGTGGTCACGACAGTGCTGCGCGTGCGCTTCGAGACGCCGGCCGGCGAGGCGGCCCTCGGAGGCATCGGCATGGGGCTGGGCGCGCTGCTCTTCGCCGGCACGCTGGACGACCACTATTCGACGTGGTGGCCGGGGATCATCGGCGGCCTGGCCTGCGCGCTGATCGCCCAGCAGGGGACGCGCTCGCTGCTGACCCGTACGCGCGCGCGGCTCGACGTCGCGGCGGCGGCCGCGCTGTTCCTCTACGCCGAGGCGGCCGCGCTGCTGATCAGCGGGCTGTCGGTCCTCATCCCGCCCGTCAGCGTGCTGGCCATCGCCTTCTTCGTCTGGCTGCGGCTGGGCGGGCGACGTCGCGAGGGCGAGAAGCACGCCGGACTGCGCATCCTGAGGTGAGCACCAAGCTGCTGCTCGCCGTCGTCGACGGCCTCAAGCCGGCGATGCTCGAGCGCGCGGTGGCCACCGGGCGGGCGCCCGCGATGGCCGCGGTCATGGAGCGCGGGACCTACGTCGACGAGTGCGCTGCGGCCTTCCCGAGCGTCACGCCGGCCTGCGCGGCGACGATCGCCACCGGCGTGCGCCAGGACGCCCACCACATCCCGTCGATGAACTGGTACTCGCGCGACGAGGGCCGCTACGTCGAGTACGGCTCGTCGTTCAGCGCCTCGCGGCGCTTCGGGCTCGTCCAGCAGCTCACGGACACGATCTACAACATGAACGCGACGCACCTGCCCCAGGACGTGCTGACGGTGTTCGAGTCGCTCGACGACCTCGGGGTGCGCACGGCCGGCACGACCTACCTGATGTACCGCGGGCGCCACGAGCACCAGACGTCGAAGACCACGGCGCTCACGCGGCTGGCCTCGACCGTCTTCCGCCGCCCCGTCATGGGCCCCAAGGAGCTCTTCTACGCCGACATCTTCGCCAGCCGCGAGACGCCGTGCCGCTCGCAGCTCGGCCTCCCCGGCATCCGCGACCAGCACGCCGGCTGCGTCGGCGCCTACCTGGTCGAGGAGGACCTCTTCGACTTCCTGCTGCTCTCGCTGCCCGACAACGACACGCACTCCCACCGCCACGGGCCCCACGCGCAGGTGACCTCGATCGCCGCCGCCGACCGCCAGCTCGAGCGCCTCTTCCACGCCGGAGGGGGGACGGAGAAGTTCCTCGACGAGCACGCGGTCATCGTGGTGGCCGACCACTCCCACGCGCCGGTCGAGAAGGCGATCGACCTGCAGGCCGCCTACGCGGAGCTCAGCGTCCTGGCGCCGTCGGGCGCTGGGCGCCGCGACGCCGAGATCGCCGTCTGCCCGGCCCAGCGCAGCGCGATGGTCTACGCGCTGCTGCCCGAGGGCCGCGACGCGCTGGTCCCGCGCATCGTCGAGATCGCCCTGGACATCGACGGCGTCGACCTCGCGCTCTGGCGCCCGGCCCCGCGCGAGGGCGCGATCGCCAACGCGACCGGCGAGCTGCGCTTCGCCCCGGGCGGCGACGTGCGCGACGAGCGCGGCGGGCGCTGGTCGATCGACGGGCCGCTGGAGGTCCTCGACGCACGTGTCGAGGACGGCGTCCTGCGCAGCCACGCCTATCCCGACGCGCTCGGGCGCGCCTGGTCGGCGCTCACGTGCCCGACGTCGGGCGACGTGCTGCTCTCCGCGGCGCCCGGCTACGAGTTCGCCGACTGGGGCGGCGTCGACCACGTGGGCGGCGGCAGCCACGGCTCGCTGCACCGCGCCGACTCCCTGGGCGCCCTGACCTTCTGCGGGGTCGACGCGCCGCACGACCACGGCTCCTGGTCGATCGCCGACGTCGCGCCGATGGTTCGCGGGCACTTCGGCGCCTGAGCGAGGTGTGGCGATCGGCCACCTGGGGGTCCCGGGGCGGCGGCCGCGTTGCGCCACCATGGATCGCATGCCCCATCTGCGAACCCTCCTCCTGACCGGCGCCGTCGCGGGCGCCGCGCTCGCTCCTGGCGCCGCGGCCCAGGCGGCCACCGTCCTCAGCAGCGAGCCCGTGCCGACCCATGTCGCGGCTTGGAACGGCACCGTCATGTGGTCTCAGCTCGACCAGGCGACCGGGAACTACCGCCTGGTCAAGTCCGTCGACGGCGGCGCGCCGGCGCCCGTCGCGGTGCCCGAGCGCGCCGGCGGCCCGTTCGACATCGACCTCGGCACCAATCGCTCCGGCAGCACCTACGCCGTCTACACCCGCGACGGCGACATCTACCGTCTCGGCGTCGCCACCGGCGTGGAGACCAAGATCACCAAGCTCAGCTCCCCGACCCTGGCCGAGCGCGACCCGACGATCCAGCGCGGCCAGATCGCCTTCATCCGCCGCGACGGCGGCTACGACCAGCTGCGGGTGGGCGACACGACCAGCGGCTCGAAGGGCAGTCGCTTCCTGGTCAAGAAGCGCTCGATCGCGGGCGCCGAGCTCGCCATCAAGCAGGTCGCCTACGTCGAGCGGGTGGGGCCGCGGACCCTCGTCCACGTGCGCAACCTCAGCACCGGTCACGACCAGGACGTCTACCGCGCGTTCTCCGGCGGCGCGAACGACGCCAACGTCACCCGGCCGACCTTCGACGCCGATACGACCGCCTTCGTCTGGGCGCGTACCAACATCGGCTCCAATGCCGGCAACCGCATCGTGCGCTACACGCTGCCGGGCTCGAAGCTCGCCTACGCCCAGGGCTCGCCGCGCTACAACACGACTGCGTGGGCCGGGGAACAGCTCGGCGCCGCGACGTCCTCGTCGCTCGACGGCGGCGATGGCGTCAACTCGTGCGACGACGCCGGCATCCACTTCTGCCAGGTCACCGTCACCGGCCCGCTCAGCTTCACGCTGAAGCCGTAGCGCCGGCGCTGCGGCGGGCGGTGCGCCGGGGCCGGTACGCTGGCCCGAATGGCGCGCGCCGCCCGCATCGTGGCCGTCTGCGCGGCGGCGGCGCTCGCGGCGCTGACGGCCGCCCCGGCCCAGGCCGACGACGTCGTGCGTCCCAAGAGCATGGACCAGCCGCCCGCGGGTTACCGGCTCACGGGGCGCCAGGCCGAGCAGATCGCCGACCGCTCGCCCACGGCGATCCGCGCGCGCCGCAGCGCCCCCGGGGTGTTCGACAACGTCTTCGAGAAGTCCGGCTCGCGCTGGCAGGTGAGCTACTACCGCACGCGCGGCAAGCAGACGAAGGAGATCGCACAGGTCTACGTCAGCGATGTCACCGGCAAGGTGACCGAGGCGTGGACCGGCCCGCAGGTCGCGTGGACGATGGCCCGCGGCTACCCGGGCGCCTTCGGGCGCAAGGTCAACTCGCCGTACGTGTGGATCGCGCTCACGCTGCTCTTCATCGCGCCCTTCGTCGACCCGCGCCGGCTCCTGCGCATGCGTCACCTCGATCTCGCGGTCCTCATGGCCTTCGGGGTCAGCGTGGCCTTCTTCAACGACGCCAACATCGACGCCTCGGTCCCGATCGCCTACCCGCTCATGCTCTACCTGCTCGGGCGGATGCTGTGGATCGGCCTGCGCCGCAGCCGGCGCCGCGACCCGCTGCGCCTGCTCGTCCCGGCGTCGTGGCTGGTCGTCGGGCTGCTCTTCCTCGTCGGCTTTCGCATCGGGCTGAACGTCGCGGACTCGAACGTGATCGACGTCGGCTACGCGGGGGTCATCGGCGCCGACCGCCTGGCCGACGGCGACAAGCTGTGGGGCGCCTTCCCCAAGGACAACGAGCACGGCGACACGTACGGGCCCGTGACCTACGCCGCCTACGTGCCCTTCGAGCAGGTGCTGCCCTGGAGCGGGCGCTGGGACGACCTGCCCGCCGCCCACGCTGCGGCCATCGCCTTCGACCTGCTGTGCCTGGGCCTGCTGTTCCTCATCGGGCGGCGCATGCGCGGGCCGACCCTCGGCCTCGTGTTCGCCTACGCGTGGGCCGCGAACCCGTTCACGCTCTACGCGCTGGACTGCAACGTCAACGACGCGTTGGTGGCCGCCCTCGTCCTCGGCGCCATCGCGGCGGCCTCGTCGCCCGCCGGGCGTGGCGCCCTCGTCGCCCTCGCGGGGATGGCGAAGTTCGCGCCGCTGGCCCTGGCGCCGCTCTTCGCGACCTACTCGCGCGGCGCGCTGCGCTTCGTCCTGGGCGGCGCCCTCGCCCTCGCGCCCTGCCTGCTGCTGGTCCTCGGCTACGGCGGCCTGCACGACTTCTATGACCGGACCCTGGGCTTCCAGGCCTCGCGCGGCTCGCCGTTCTCGATCTGGGGGCTCTACGGGTGGGACACGGCGCAGGCGGTGGTGCAGGCCGGCGGGGTGCTGCTGGCCGTGGCCGTCGCCTTCCTGCCGCGCCGGCGCGACCTCGTCGGGCTCTCGGCGCTGGCGGCGGCCGTGCTGATCGCCTTGCAGCTGGGCGTCACGCACTGGTTCTACCTCTACATCGTGTGGTTCCTGGGACCGCTGCTCATCGCGCTGCTGGGCGACGACGAGCCCGCCGAGCGCCACGCGCCGCCGACCTACGCCGAGCAGCTCGCGCGCCTACCTGCGCCCGCCGTGGCCTGGCGCTGACGTCGCGCCAGGCCCGGACGGTGGTGAGTCACGGCGTCGGGCTAGGACCCGATCGGCTTCGTCGCGAGCACGGTCACGCTGGCCACGCCGTACTTGTCCGCGGCCGCGCGGGCCCGCGGCGAGAGGAAGCGGTAGGCGTCGTTGGGGCGCACGGCCTCGATGCGCAGGCCGGCCGCCTCGATCGCGCCGAGGTACTGGTCGTGGGGCACGGCGCCGGCGATGCAGGCCGCCCACAGCGACACGTTGCGGCGGGTGCGCTCGATCAGCTCGCGGGCGCTGACGATGTCGGCGACGGCGAGCCTGCCGCCCGGCCGCAGTGCCCGCGCCACCGCTTGGAACACGGCGTCCTTGTCCGGCGCCAGGTTGATGACGCCGTTGGAGATCACGACGTCGACGCTCCCGGGCTCCACCGGCGGTTCCTCGATGAGCCCCTCGACGAACGCGACGTGCTCCAGGCCGCGATCGTCACGCAGGCGACGGGCCTTGGCGAGCTGCGCGTCGGTCATGTCGACGCCCACCACGGAACCTCCCGGTCCCGTGAGCAGGGCCGCGATGAACGCGTCGGTGCCCGAGCCCGAGCCGAGGTCGAGCACCGTCTCCCCGGGCTCGATGGCCGCCAGGTCGAGCATGTGGCCCACGCCGGCGAACGAGGCGAGGGCGTCGGGAGCCACGGCGTCGAGCCAGGCGGCGGGGTAGCCCAGGCGCTCGGCGACCGCCCTTCCGGTCTCGAAATGGAAGTCGCCGCCGGGCTGCTCGGCGACCTCGCGATACATCTCCTGGACGCGTTCGCGCAGGGCGACGGCATCGACGACGGGCTGCTCATACGTGGACATCTGTTCCTTCTCCTGTGTCAGTGGGGTTGGGGCGCTCAATGCACGACGAGCTCGCGACCGAGCGCGGCGTCGCCGAGGAGGTCGTAGGCGCGGTTGGCTCCGAGCGGGTGCATGAAGCTGCCGGCGCGGACGTCGCGGTAGGCGCGGGCCAGCGGGTGGCCGTTGAGGTAGCCGGCGCCTCCCGAGAGGGTGAGCGCGCGGTCGACGATCCGCGTGGCGGTCTCGTTGACGAACGTCTTCGCCGCCTGCGCCTGGGCGAAGAGCGCCACGAAGTGCTCGTCGGAGTCGTCGACCAGCGCCGCGGCGCGCGAGAGCGTCGCCCGGCAGGCGCCGAGCTCGACCACGTTCTGGGCGAGCAGCGTGCGCGCGTGCCCGTCCGGCTCGCCGCGCGCGGCGAGCGCGCCGGCGGCCGCCGCCGCGGCGTTCTCGGCGATGCCCAGCGACGCGGAGGCATGGAAGAGCCCGGCGACGAGATTGCGCTCCATGTAGGCGTCGCCGTCACCGGCGACGAAGCCCCCCAGCAGCGCCGAGCGCGGAATCTCGACGCCGGAGAACGTCACGGAATGGCTGCCCGAGGCGCGCATGCCGAGCGCGTCCCAGTCGCCCTCGATGTCGACGCCGGCGGCGTCGGTCGGGACCTGGGCGTAGCCGTATCGCTCGACCCCGTCGTCATCGACGGAGGTGACCGATGCGTAGAACACGGTCGCCGCCGGCGACATGGTGCAGAACGACTTGCGGCCGTCGATGCGCCAGCCCGACGGCGTGGGCGTGGCGGTGGTGCGCGGCCGGGTCAGGTCCTGGCCCAGCTCGCTGATGGCGGCGGCGATGACCACCCCGTCGCGGGCGATGGCCTGCATCGACGCGCCGAACGCGGAGGCCCGGCGCTCGTCTTCGGCGGCGACCGCGGCCTGCCAGCGCCGCACGATGTTCAGCAGGATGACCAGGTGCATGTTCACGCCGATCGCGACCGACGCATCGCCGCGGGCGAGGCGGCTCGAAGCCACGACGACGTCGTGCACCGAGGTGACGCCGAGGCCTCCGTGCTCGGCCGGGATCGGGGCGGTGAAGTAGCCCGCCCGCTTCAGCGCGTCAACGCTGGCGTGCGGGAACGACGCCTCGCGGTCGTGCAGCGCAGCACGCGTCGCCAGCTCATCGGCGAGCGACTCGGCGAGGAGCACCAGGCGGGCGCCGGTCTCGGTGTTGGCGGTGAGCTCGAACATCAGGTTCTCCGATCGAGGCCGAGCGGCCGTGGCACGGGGTCCGTGCCCCGGCCGCCTCGGCGCTCAGTCCGTGACGACGCCGACCTCGACCGGGACGCCGTTGGTGACCATGTCGTAGACGGCGGAGCGCGCCTGGGCACGCTCGACGACCTCGCGCAGCTTCTCCGCGGGCGCGTCGCCCTTGACCTTGAAGCTCACGCGGATCCGCGTGAAGCCGTTGCGCACCTCATCGGAGATCCCGAGCGCGCCGCGGACGTCCATGTCGCCCTCGAGCGTCGACTCGACCTCGGTGAGGCGCACCTTGCGGGCCGCCGCGACGTAGACCAGCGAGGTGGTCAGGCACGCGGCGAGAGCGTGCAGGAGGGCTTCGGCGGGGTTGGGGCCCGTGTCGACGCCAAGCAGGACGGCCGGCTCGCCGGCGTCGAGCTCGAACGCCTGGGCGCGCGAGCTGTCCTCCTGCCCGGCGCCGTAGAAGCCCTCGATCGTGGAGCGGTTGTGGGCTCCGTCGATCCAGCGGTTGTGGACGCGGAACTGGAAGCGACCCAGCGTGGGGTCGGCCTTGATGGCGTCGAGCGTGCCGTACATCACCTGCGTGTCGACGCCGTTGCGGGTGGTCTCGAGGACCTGGGACATGGCTTGGGCTGCTCCTTGGGTGGTTGGACTTGCGGTTTGCGATTCGCGAATGGCGATGGCCGATTTCTAGGCACGGGCCGTTGCAGCGCCGTTGGCGCCGCGTTGCTTGGCGGCTCAGAGGGACAACGAGAAGTCTTCGGGCGCCAGCCCGGGCGGGCGGCGCGATCGTCGCGGCGCAGGTGCCAGGTGTGCGACTGGGCGGCGCTGCCGATATCGCTGGTATGTCGCGATCGGCATGGTGGCCCAAACCGAGGGCCTTGGCAACGGTAGGGTTATCTCCCGCCGACCCGAGCGTTTCGCGGGCTGACCATGGCCCCGCAGGCAACGATGACATCCAGCCGGCTCCTCGAGCGTGAGCACGAGCTCGAGGCGATACGGCGGACGCTGACGGGATGTGCGCACGGAGTCGGCGGCCTGGTCGTCATCGACGGCCCGGCGGGCGTCGGCAAGACGGCGCTGCTGGACGCCGCTCTGGCCATCGCGCAGGAAGAGGGCCTGCTCGCGCTGCGCGCGCGCGGCGCCGAGCTCGAGCGGGCGTTCGGCTTCGGCATCGTCCGCCAGCTGTTCGACGAGGTCCTCCGCGGCGCGATCGTCGACACGGCGGCGCTCTTTGCCGGCGCGGCGCGGTTCGCTGCCCCACTGCTCGCGATCGAGCTGGACGGGGCCTCCGCGGCGCCCCCCGACGACCCGTTCGCCGCCCGTCACGCGCTGTACTGGCTGACCGCCAACCTCGCCGCGCAGCGGCCGCTGGCCGTCCTCGTCGACGACGCCCATTGGGCGGACGGCGCGTCGCTGGGCGTCCTCGCGCACATCGCCAACCGCCTGGAGGGCATCCCGGCCGCGCTCGTCGTGGCCAGCCGCACGGAGGAGTCCCTGCCGGCGCTCGATGCCCTGCGCGGGCAGGGCGGGAGACACGCCACGCGGCTTCCTGTCCCGCCGCTGGGCCAGGAGGCTGCCGCCGCCGTCGTCCGGTCGCTCGCGCCCGCCGCGGACGACGCCCTGTGCCGCAGATGGCACGCCGCGACCGGCGGCAACCCGTTCCTGCTGCACGAGCTGGCCCGCTCGATGCTCGCCGGCGATGGCAGCGCTCTGGCCGAGCAGAGCCCGGAGCGTGTGACGCGGGAGATCGCCGCCCGCTTGGCGAGGCTGCCCGACGCCGCCGCGCGACTGGCGCGCGCGGCGGCCGTTCTCGGCGCCGGCGCGCCGCTGCGCCAGGCGGCGGCGTTGGCCGGGCTCGATGACGCCGAGGCGGCAGAGGCCGCCGACATCCTCGTCGCGGCCGGCGTGCTGCGCAGCGGGCACCCGCTCGAGTTCCTGCACCCGCTCGTGGGCGCCGCGGTGTACGCGGGCTTCGCGCCGGCGGCGCGCTCGCAGGAGCACGCGCGTGCGGCGCGCCTGCTCGACGCGGAGGCCGCGTCACCGGAGCGCGTCGCGGCGCAGCTGCTGCACTGCCAGCCGGCCGGCGACGGCTGGGCGTACGAGCGCCTCGTCGCCGCCGCGCGGCTGGCGTCGGCGCGCGGGGCGGCCGACGCCGTGGCGACCTACCTCCAGCGCGCGCTGGAGGAGCCCGCCCCGCCGGAGCGCCGCGGCGAGATCCTGCTCGACCTCGGCCGGGCGGAAGCGCAGTTCGATCACGTGGCGGCGGTCGCCCACCTACGGGAGGCGCTCGACGGCGAGATCGAGATCAAGCGGCGGTTCGAGGGGACGATGCTCCTCGCCGGAGTACTGGGTCAGACGGGGCGCGCGCCCGAAGCGGCCGATGTCCTGGAGGCGCAGTTCGAGGCCTTCGCCGCGCGTCCCGACCTCCGCGGGCCGATGGAGGCGGCGCTCGCCAACATCACGCGCATCGACCCGGCGACACGGCGGCGCGCGACCGAGGTCATCGAGCGGCTGCGATGCCGCGTCGAAGACGACGAGCGCGATCCCGCGGTGCTTGGCACCATCTCCGCGGAGATGGGCATGGCCGGCGATTCGCCCGGCCAGATGGCGGACATCGCCGAACGCGCGGTCGGGGGGGTCGACGCGACCGCCACGACCGCCGCGGGATGGTCCTGGTACAACGCGACTCGATCGCTCGTGTTCGCCGAGCGCTACGACGTCGCGATGCGTCTCCTGGGCGCCAAGGTCGACGGTGCGCGGGAGCGCGGCGCGGTGTTCGACACGGGCTGCGCGCTCGTCTTCCGCGCCGAGCTGTTCATGCACCTCGGCGATCTCGCGAACGCCGAGATCGACGCGCGGACGCTGCACGAGATCGCCGCCGCATACGGATGGCCGCTCGGCGAGGGGTTTGCGGCGGCCACGCTCGGCGAGGTGCTCATCGAGCGCGGGGAGCTCGACGAGGCCGCGCGGCTGCTCGCCGGCGGCCCATTCGCCGGGCCGCCCGCCACCGTGCCGCACCTGTACCCGCACGTGTGGGTGCTCCTCGCCCGCGGTCGACTCCGTCTCGCGCAAGGGCGGATGGAGGACGCGGTCGACGAGCTGCGCGAGTGCGGACGCCGCGCGCTGGCGATCGACCACGTCAACCCTGCCGTCGTGTCCTGGCGGTCGCAGCTCGCCCGCGCCCTGGCCGAGCTCGGGCACACGGCCGAGGCGCGCCGCCAGGCTGCCGAGGAGCTCGAGCTGGCCCGCGCGTTCGGCGCGCGGCGGGCGCTCGGCATCGCGCTGAGCGGCGCGGCCCGGGTGGCGGAGGGCGACGAGGAGATCGCGCTGCTGCGCGAGGCGGTGCAGGTTCTCGACGAGTCCGAGGCGCAGCTGGAGCGCGCCCGGGCGCACGCCGCACTCGGGGCCGCGCTGCAGCGCGACGGCGCGTCCGAGGCGGCACGCGAGCCGCTGCGCGTGGCGGTCGAGCTCGCGCACCGCTGCGGCGCCCACGGGCTCGAGGACGCCGCCCTCGCCGAGCTGCGCGCGACCGGCGCGCGCCCACGGCGGCGAGTGACGACGGGAGCGGGGGCGCTGACGCCCAGTGAGCGCCGCATCGCCGATCTCGCGGCCACCGGGCAGCAGAACCGCGAGATCGCCCAGGCCCTGTTCGTCACGATGGCCACCGTGGAGTTCCACCTGCGCAACGCGTACCGCAAGCTCGGCATCACGTCACGCACGCAGCTGTCCCACGCCCTGGATGGCTGACCGCATGAGCGCGCCACGAACTGCCGTGGCCGAGCCGGCGGTGAGGAGCAGGGTGCGTCTCTGCGGCCCGCTCGCGCTCGAGATCGATGGCCGGGACGCGGTCGCCGCCGTGCCCGTGGGCCAGGCCCGCTCGCTGCTGGCCTACCTGCTGACCCGCGACGAGCGCTGCGCCGAGCGCGGCGCGCTGCTCGACGTCGTCTGGCCGCGCGGGGTGCCGAAGGATCCTCAGGCCGACCTGCGGGTGATCCTGACCCGGCTGCGCCGCGCCCTGGCGCCGGCCACGCTCGAGGGCCGTCAGCACCTGCAGCTGGTCCTGCCCGCGCCGGTCTGGGTCGACGTGGAGGTGGCCAGGCGCTCGATCGCGACGGCCCGCGCTGCCGCCAGGGACGCGGCGTGGGGGCCCGCGCTCGAGCAGGCCCAGGCGGCGCTCGAGCTGCTGCGCCCCGGCTTCCTGACCGGCCAGGAGGGCGCCTGGGCCCAGGACGAGCGCCGCGCGCATGAGGAGCTCGAGCTCGAGGCGCTCGAGTGGATCGCGCGCAGCGGGCTGGCCCTGGGCGGCGCGGAGCTCGCCGGCGCTCAGCGGGCGGCCAGGGATCTGGTCTCGCGCTCGGCCTTCCGCGAGACGGGCCATCGGCTGTTGATGGAGTCGCTGGCCGCCACCGGCAACGTGGCCGAGGCGCTCCAGGTCTACGACGACCTGCGTGTCCTGCTGCGCGAGGAGCTCGGCGTCGCGCCGGCCGCGGAGGTGCAGGCGCTCCACCAACGGCTGCTGGTCGGGGAGCCCGCTCGGCCGCCCGCCCGCCCGGTCGTGCGCGCCCGTCTCACGGCGCCGCCGACCCGCTACGCGCGTAACGGCGAGATCAGCCTGGCCTACCAGGTGCTCGGCGACGGGCCGACCACGCTGCTGCTCGTCACCGGCTGGGTCCTCCCGATGGAGGCCATCTGGGAGGACCCGGCCTATGTGCGCTTCGTCGAGCGGCTCGCCCGGACATTCCGCGTGATCTTGTGGGACAAGCGCGGAACGGGGCTGTCGGACCGGGTTGCGGTCGACCGGCTGCCGACGCTCGAGGAGCGCATGGACGACATCGGCGCCGTGCTCGACGCCGCCGGCGTCGAGCGGGCCGCGATCGCCGGCATGTCGGAGGGCGCCGTCCTGGCCGCGGTGTTCGGAGCCGCCCACCCCGAGCGGACGAGCGCGCTGGTCCTCTACGGCGGCTGGGGCTGCACGGTCGGCGACGAGGGCTATCGCGCCATGCCCGATCGGGCGGACTTCGACGGGTTCGCCGTCGACGTGCAGGGCTCTTGGGACGACATGGCCCCGTTCCTCGCGCTGTGGGCGCCGACCTATCGCCACGATCCCGCCGTGCGCGAGTGGTGGACGCGCGCGCTTCACCGCGGCGCCAGCCCGGCCTCCGCGGTCGCCTGGCTGCGCATGCTCGCCGACTTCGACATCCGCGGCGTCGTGGGAGCCATCCACACACCGACGCTCGTCCTGCACCGTGCCGGCGATCGGATCATCGCGGTCGAGAACGGTCGCTGGCTCGGCGAGAGCATCCCTGGCGCCGAGTACGTCGAGCTGGCGGGCGACGACCACCTCTGGTGGCTCGGCGACCAGGACGCTCTGCTCGACGAGGTCGAGCGCTTCCTCGTCGGCGCCGCTCCCGTGCGCGAGCCCGATCGCGTGCTCGCGACGGTGCTCTTCACCGACATCGTCGACTCGACCCGGCGCGCCGCCGAGCTCGGCGACCGCCGATGGCGCGATCTCATGGCGCGCCACGAGGCGATCGTCCGCGACCGGCTCGCGCGCTTCCGGGGGCAAGAGGTGAAGACGCTCGGCGACGGGTTCCTGTCGAGGTTCGACGGCCCCGCGCGCGCGATCCGCTGCGCCGCCGCGATCCGTGACGCCGTGCTCCCGCTGGGCCTCGAGGTGCGCGCCGGGCTGCACACCGGGGAGGTCGACGTGGTCGACGACGACGTCCACGGCATCGCCGTCGCGATCGCCGCGCGCGTCGCGGCGACGGCGGCCGCCGGCGAGGTGATCGTGTCGCGCACGGTCCGCGATCTCGTCGCCGGCTCGGGCATCGAGTTCGAGGACCGTGGCGCCCACGACCTCAAGGGCGTCGCGGACGACTGGCAGCTGTACGCGCTGGCGTCGGCCTGAGCGCTCAGGTGCCCTGGCCGGCCTGCCAGGGCAGCAGCAGCTGCTCGATCGACTCAGCCCGCAGCGGCGTCTGCGCGCAGCGCACGAGGACGCCCATGAGCCACGGGTCCTCCTCGGCGGTCTCGAAGCGCACCGACATGTGGGTGCGCAGCGACTCGATCGCCTGCTCCTTGCGCACGCCGATCACGCCGCCGCGCGGGCCAGTCATCCCGACGTCGGTGATGTAGGCGGTGCCGCCCGGCAGGACGCGCGCGTCGGCGGTCGGGACGTGCGTGTGGGTGCCCACGACGACCGTGGCGCGGCCGTCGAGGAACCAGCCCATGCCGACCTTCTCGCTCGTGGCCTCGGCGTGCATGTCGACCAGGACGTGGTCGACCTTGCCCTCGAGCTGGCCGAGCACCGCGTCGATCTCGACGAAGGCGGGCCGCCCGGCGCGCAGGTACAGGTTGCCGCTGAGGTTGACCACGCCGAGGCGCACTCCTTGGCGCTCGACGACGACCCACCCGCGGCCGGGCTGGGAGCGCAGGTAGTTCGCCGGGCGAATGATGCGCTCCTGAGCGTCCAAGTACGGGTAGATCTCCTTGCGATGGTAAGCGTGGTTGCCCAACGTGATGACGTCGACGCCGGCGCCCAGCAGCTCGTCGGCGATCTTCGGCGTGATGCCCAGGCCGCCGGCCACGTTCTCGGCGTTGACGACGACGAACGTCGGCTCATAGCGCTCGACGAGCCCCGGCAGCAGGGCGAGCAGCGTCCGGCGCCCGAGACCGCCGACCAGGTCGCCGATGAAGAGGATGCTCGCGGGCACGTCGGGCACCGCCCATACTCTGGCGCACCGGGGCGATGAGCGAGCAGCAACGCAACGAGGACCTGGTTCCAGACGATCCGCCGCCGCGCCACCGCGACGACGACTTCGACGACCACGATCCCCTCGAGGCCGAGCCGCCGCCGCCGTCGGCCGAGCCGGTCGTCGTCCCGCGCTGGATCCAGCTCGTGGCGGTGCCGCTCCTGCTCCTGCTGGCCTTCGCGGTCATCAAGGCAGCCGGGACGGTCGTCCTGCTCTTCGTCACGGCAGCGGTCATCGCGCTCATCCTCAACCCGCTCGTCGCCGGCCTGCAGCGCTTCCACCTGCCCCGCGGCGTGGCCATCGTCTGCGTCTACCTCGGGTTCGTGGCCGCCCTGGCCGCCGCCGGGGTGCTGCTGGCCAACCCGATCTCCGATCAGGTCACCACCCTGCGCGACGACATCCCGTCGATCACCGACTCCGCGAACCAGCGCCTGGCCGACGTCCAGGACTACTTCGATCGCAAGGGCATCAACGTCGAGATCAAGAAGCAGGGCCACACGGCGCTCGACACGCTCCAGTCGAAGGTCGTCGGCGGCACCGACTCGATCGTCTCGTTCGGGACCGACCTGCTCACGAAGCTCGTCACCGCCAGCTTCGGGCTCATCCTGGTCTTCGTCCTGTCGGTCTACATGCTCATCCACGGCGAGCGAATAGGGGCGCTCGTGCGCGGCGTGATGCCGCCGGGCAACGGCACGCGCGAGGACGACTACCCGTCGCGCGTGGTGCGCGCGGTCGCGGGCTACGTGCGCGGCCAGTTGCTGTTCAGCGTCGTCATGGGCGCCGGGGCCGGCATCGGCCTGTGGATCTTCGGCGTCACCGGGATCTTCCCCGACGGCAAGACCTACGCGCTCGCCTTCGGGGTGTGGTTCGGACTGATGGAGCTCGTGCCCTACGTCGGGCCCTTCCTGGGCGCCGTGCCCCCCCTGCTGGTGGCCCTCTTCCAGGATCCGCTGACCGCGGTGTGGGTCGCCCTGCTCTTCATCGGCCTGCAGCAGATCGAGGGCCACATCGCCTCGCCGCTGATCTTCGGGCACGCGCTGCGGATCAACCCGCTGCTCGTGATCTTCGCCCTGTTGTTCGGGGCCGAGCTGTTCGGGATCATCGGGGCGCTGGTCGCGCTGCCGGTGGCGGCGGTGGTGCGCGAGACGGTCGTCTACCTGCGCCAGCACCTCGTGCTCGAGCCCTGGGGGACGATGACCCCGTTGGAGATCCTGGAGGCGCGCTCGTCGCGCGTGCGATGTCCGGAGTGCGGCGGGCGCTGCGCCGCGGGCGACGCGTTCTGCCCGACCTGCGGCGTCGATCTGGCGCGCCCGCAGGTACCGTCCGGTACGTGAGCACGGCCACCGCCAGCGGCGCTGCCATCGCGGCGGCGGCCGTGACGAAGCGCTATGGGTCGCGCGAGGCGCTGCGCGACGTCAGCTTCGAGGCGCGGGCCGGCGAGGTGGTCGCCGTCATCGGCCCCAACGGGGCGGGCAAGACGACGCTGCTGTCGATCCTGGCCGGCCTGGTGGCGCCCACCAGCGGCGCGGTGAGCCGCCCGGCGCGCGAGGTCGGCTGGGTCCCCCAGCAGCCGGCGGTCTACGCCAAGCTCAGCGTGGCCGAGAACCTGCGGCTCTTCGCGCGCCTGGAGCGTGTGGCCGATCCCGACGCCGTCGTGGCGCGGATGCTCGAGCAGACCGGCCTCGGCGACCGCGCCGGGGACGAGCTGGGGACGCTGTCGGGCGGCAACCGCCAGCGCGTCAACATCGCGGTCGGGCTGCTGGCCGATCCGCCCGTCCTCGCACTCGACGAGCCGTCGTCCTCCCTGGACCCGCGCCAGCGCGAGCGGCTGTGGGAGTTCATCGGCCGCCTGGCGGCGAGTGGGACGGCCGTCGTCTTCTCCACGCACAACGTCGGCGAGGCCGAGCGGTACGCCGGCCGCGTGCTCGTGCTGGCCGACGGCGAGGTCCTCTTCACGGGCTCGCCGGCCGACCTCGAGGCGCTGGTCGGCGGCGACCCGCGGGACTTCGAGGCCGCCTTCGTGCGCTTCCTGCACGAGCGCGGGCACTAATGCGCTGGCTCCTGCTCAAGGACCTCCAGATCCTGCGCCGCTCGCCGTTCCTGGTGGTGACCCTGATCGCCTACCCGGTGATCATCGCGGTCCTCATCGGCCTGGCCCTGTCGCGAGGCCCGGACAAGCCGAAGGTGGCGATCGTCAACGAGCTGCCCGCGGGGCAGACGAGCTTCTCGGTCGGCAGCCAGCGCCTCGACGTCGCGCAGTTCGCCAACGAGCTCTTCAAGTCGGTCAAGCCGGTCACGGTCAAGACGCGGGCGCAGGCGGTCGCCAAGGTGCGCTCGGGCGAGGTCCTCGGCGCGCTCGTCGTCCCGCCGGACGCCACGAAGAAGCTCCAGGACGCGATCAACCTCGCCGGCACGACGCCGCCCACGGTCGAGGTGCTCTACAACGGCGACGACCCGTTACGCGCCCAGCTGGCGGAGTCGACGATCAAGTCGCGCCTGGCCGACGCCAACAAGGCGCTGAGCGACAAGCTGACCCAGCTCGCCGCGCAGTACCTGCGCATCCTGCTCAAGGGCGGCGACTTCTCCATCCTGGGCCAGAAGTTCGACGTGCTCGGCCTCGAGCGCTCCAAGGCGTCGCTCGAGCAGACGCTGAGCACGCTGCCGCCCGGCTCCCAGCAGGCGCGCGACGTCAAGCAGGTCATCGACTTCGCGCAGATCGCCATCGAGAACCTCGGCCTGTCCGACAAGGTGCTGGCCGCCGTGGGCCAGCCGCTGGCGGTCAAGCGGACGCTCATCGCCGGCCGTCGCACGACGCTCGACGCCTTCGCCGTGGCGGTGTCGGTGACCGTGTCGCTCATGTTCGTCACCGTCCTGCTGGCCTCGGGCATGCTGGCGCTCGAGCGCGAGGAGCACGCCTTCGGCCGGCTCGTGCGCGGGCTGGTCTCGCGCCTGGGGCTGCTGGGTGAGAAGGTGGCGCTGGCGGCCGCGTGCGCCTTCGTGGTCACCCTCGTCATGCTCTGCGGGATCGGGATCTTCGTGGCACTCGACTGGGGGCGCTTCGCCCTGTGGCTGGCGGCCCTGGCCGGCGGCGCGGTCGGCTTCGGCGCTCTCGGAGTGGCGATCGGGGCGCTGGCGCGGGAGGTCCGGGCCGCCTCGCTGCTGGCCTTCCTGCTCACGCTGCCCATCGCCTTCCTCGCCCTCGTGCCCGCCGGGGCGGTGGCCACCTGGCTCTATGACGTCATCCGCGGCGTATCGGCCCTGTTCCCCTTTCGCCCGGCCCTGCAGGCGGTGGACGCCGCGCTCAACGGCGCGCAGCCCGGCCTGGGACCGACGCTGGCGCACCTCGCCATCCTCGCCGTCGCCTACCTGGCGCTCGCCCGCGTGGCGCTCGCCCGCTTCGGATGAGCACGATCCGCATGCGCCTCGAGGACCCGCCGACGGCGATCCGCCCGACCGACCCCGAGGACGCGAGGGAGCAGCTCGCCCTGCGCCTGGCCAACCGCGACCACACCGGCCCGTGGGACCCCGCACGCGACGAGAGCTTCTACACGGAGGCCGGTCAGCGCCTGGAGCTCGACCTCGACCAGCGCTCGTGGGCGGCCGGCAGCGCCTACGCCTTCGCCGTCCTCGACACCGAGCGCGCCGACCGCCTCGTCGGCCGGGTCGCGCTGTCGAACGTGGTGCGCGGCCCGTGGCAGAACGCCACGCTCGGCTACTGGATCGACAAGGACTCCCTGGGCAGGGGCCATGCCACGCGTGCCGTGCGCCTGGTGCTGCGCTTCGCCTTCGAGCACGCGGGCCTGCACCGCGTCCAGCCCGCGATCATCCCCCGCAACACGCGCTCGGTGCGCGTGGCCGAGAAGGCCGGGTTCCGTCTGGAGGGTCGCGCGCTGCGCTACCTGAAGATCAACGGCACCTGGGAGGACCACGACGTCTACGCCCTCACCGCCGAGGACTGGGACGCCATGGGCCGCCCGTAGGGTCCGAGGACAGGTCGCTTTGCGCCTACGATGTAGGCGTGCCCTTCCCGCAAACGCGCCTGCGCCGCCTTCGCGCCACGCCGGTGCTGCGCGACCTCGTGCGCGAGACGCGGCTGGATCCCGGCGACTTCGTCCTGCCGCTCTTCGTCGAGGAGGGCCTCGACGGCCGAGCTCCGATCGCGGCCATGCCCGGCGTCGACCGCCTCTCGATCGCGGGCGCCGTCGCCGAGGCGGGCGAGGCCCACGCGCTGGGCATCCCCGCGGTCCTGCTCTTCGGCATCCCCGCCGACAAGGACGAGGAGGGCTCGGGCGCCTGGGACGACGAGGGCGCCGTCCAGCTCGCCACGCGCGCGATCAAGGACGCCCACCCCGACGTGCTCGTCATCGCCGACCTGTGCCTGTGCGAGTACACGAGCCACGGCCACTGCGGCCTGCTGCGCGCCGACGGGTCCGTCGACAACGACGCGAGCGTCGAGCTGCTGGCGCGCACGGCGCTGTCGCAGGCCCGCGCCGGCGCCGACGTGATCGCGCCGAGCGACATGATGGACGGGCGCGTGGGCGCCATCCGCGCGGCCCTCGACGAGGACGGCCTCAGCGACACGCCGATCCTCGCCTACAGCGCCAAGTTCGCCTCCGCCTTCTACGGCCCGTTCCGCGACGCGGCCGACTCGACGCCGGCCTTCGGCGACCGCCGCGGCTACCAGATGGACCCCGCCAACGGCGACGAGGCCCTGCGCGAGGCGCTGCTCGACGTGCAGGAGGGCGCCGACATGGTCATGGTCAAGCCGGCGCTGCCCTACCTCGACGTCGTGCGCCGAGTCAAGGACGCGACGCACCTGCCGGTCGCCGCGTACAACGTCAGCGGCGAGTACGCGATGCTCAAGGCGGCCGCCGCCGCCGGCTACCTCGACGAGCGCGCCGCCGTGCTCGAGGCCCTGACCTCGATCCGCCGCGCCGGCGCCGACATCGTCATCACCTACCACGCGAAGGATGCCGCCCGATGGCTTCAGTGACGCCCAAGCTGCGCTCCCGCAAGCTCGGAGCGGCGATCGTGCTCGACGACTTCGACAAGCGCCTGCTCAACGCGATGCAGGGCTCGTTCCCGATCGAGCCGCGGCCCTACGCGTCCGTCGCGGCGGCGCTCGAGGTCCCCGAGGAGCGCGTGCTGGCGCGCGTCGCAGAGCTCGTCGACGAGCGCATCATCCGCCAGATCACGCCGATCTTCGACACCCGCGCGCTGGGCTACGGCTCGATGCTCGTCGCGGCGAAGGTCGACCCCGAGCACCCGTGGCGCGCGGCGCGGATCATCAACTCGCACCCCGGCGTGAGCCACAACTACCTGCGCAACCACGACTTCAACATGTGGTTCACCCTCGCCGTGGAGGAGGACTCCGCCCTCGGCCTCGACGGCACGCTCGACGTGCTCCAGGAGCTCACCGGCGCCGAGTCGATCCGCCAGCTCCCGACGCTCAAGCTGTTCAAGATCCGCATGGACCTCGAGCTCGTGGGCGGCACCGACGAGCTGGCCAAGTCCGCCGTGGCCGAGGACCCGATCGAGCTCGGCAAGCAGCCCTACGACGAGCTCGACATGGCCGTCATCCGCGCCACCCAGGGCGACATGCCGATCGTCGCCGAGCCCTACGCGGCGGCGGCCGCGGAGCTGGGCATGAGCGTCGACGCGCTGATCGAGCACCTGCGTGGGATGGTCGACCGCGGCCTGCTGCGCCGCGTCGCCGCGATCCTCTTCCACCGCCGCGCTGGGTTCAGCGCCAACGGCATGGGCGTGTGGCAGGTCCCCGAGGAGCACATCGCGGAGGTCGGCCCGCGCATGGCCGCCTACCGCGGGATCTCGCACTGCTATCAGCGCCCGACCTACGCCGACTGGCGCTACTCGATCTTCACCATGGCCCACGGGCGCTCCAAGGAGGAGTGCGACGCGATCCTCGACGCGATCGCCGCCGACAACCCGGAGATCCAGGACCGCGCCACGCTCTACAGCTCGACCGAGTTCAAGAAGATCCGCCTGCTGTACTTCACCGAGGACTTCAAGGCCTGGGAACGCGAGCACGCGGCCGTCTGATGGCGATCTCGCTGACCGACGCCCGCTCGACCGAGCTCTACGCTCGCGCCCTGCAGCGCCTGCCCGGCGGCGTCAACTCGCCGGTGCGCGCGATGGGGGCGATCGGCCGCAACCCGGTCTTCATCGAGCGCGGGCACGGCGCCGAGATCGTCGATGTCGACGGCAACCATTACGTCGACTACGTGTGCTCGTGGGGGCCGCTCATCCTCGGCCACGCCCACCCGGAGGTCATCGCCGCGGTGATCGCGGCGGCCGAGCGCGGCACGACGTTCGGCGCGCCCACGCAGGGCGAGGTCGATCTGGCCGACGAGATCGTCCGGCGGATGGCGTCGGTCGAGATGGTGCGCATGACCTCGTCGGGGACCGAGGCGACCATGAGCGCGATCCGCGTCGCCCGCGCCGCGACCGGGCGCGAGAAGATCCTCAAGTTCGCCGGCGCCTACCACGGCCACGTCGACGGCCTGCTGGCCCAGGCCGGCTCCGGCCTGGCCACCGGCGCGATCCCGGCCAGCCCGGGCGTCCCGGAGGCGGCCACCGCCGCGACGGTGGTCGTGCCCTGGAACGACCCCGAGGCCCTGCGGCGAGCCACCGAGGAGCACGAGCTCGCGGCCATCCTGGCCGAGCCGTTCGCGGCCAACATGGGCCTTGTCGCCCCGGCCGACGGCTTCCTCGACCTCCTGCGCGAGCGCGCGACCGCCACCGGCGCGCTGCTCGTCTTCGACGAGGTCATCACGGGCTTCCGGGTGGCGCGCGGCGGCGCGCAGGAGCTCGCGGGCGTCACGCCGGACCTGACCGTGATGGGCAAGGTCATCGGCGGCGGCCTGCCCGCGGCCGCCTACGGCGGCCCGCGCGAGCTGATGGAGCTCGTCGCGCCGGCCGGCGACGTCTACCAGGCCGGCACGCTGTCGGGCAACCCGCTCGCGGTGGCCGCGGGGCTGACGACCCTGCAGCTGCTCGACGAGGCCGCCTACGCGTGTCTGACGGCGCGCACCGAGACGCTGGCCGCCGGCCTGCGCGAGGCCGCGGGCGACCTGCCCGTGCGCGTCGTGACCGCCCCCGGCCTGCTCACGGTGTTCTTCTCGGCCGAGCCCGTGCACGACTACGCGGGCGCCCAGGCGTGCGACCACACGGCCTTCGCGGCGTGGTGCCGCGGACTGCTCGCCCGCGGCGTCTACGCGCCGCCGTCGCAGTACGAGGCGTGGTTCCCGTCGCTGGCGCACGACGCCGAGCACGTCGAGCGCACGGTCGACGCTGCGGCCGCGGCCTTCCGGGAGGCGTTCTAGCGTTGTCGCTCGCCGCCGTGCACTCCTCCCTCCTGGCGGAGGGCGGCCTGCTGGCCGACGCGCTGGGGCCCGCGCCCGCCGAGGACGGGGCGCTGGGCGCCGCCGCCGCTTCCGGGCCGCGCTGGAACGGGCGCGAGGCCGACATCGCCTTCGTCGTCGAGGCCATCCGCGAGGGCGAGCTGCTGCACTACGGCGCCCCGCGCCTGTTCGGGGCGATCGAGCCCGATCTCGCCCTGCTGGCCGGCGATCGCCTCTACGCCTTGGGCCTCGCGCGGCTGGCGCGCCTGGGGGACGTCCAGGCCGTCGGCGAGCTGGCCGACGTAATCGCGCTGTGCGCCCAGGCGCGCGCCGAAGGCCGCCCGCAGCTGGCCGACGCGGTCTGGCAGGCGGGCGTCGCCGCGGTCGGGTGGGGCCCGTCGGACGCCGTCGACGCCGCCAAGGCCGCCGCGCGGGCAGGCGATCCTGGCGCGGCCGACGCCCTCCAGGCGGCATCCCACGAGCTCCGCGGTACGTAGACTTATCGGGCGATAAGGTTCGCCCCCGCCGAGATGGCAGAAGACCGCCGACAGACCAAGAGCAAGTACACCGCCGACCGCATGATCCCGGGCGCCTACGAGGGCGAGACGGTGACGCGGCGGCGGTTCATGGTGGGCACAGTGAACGTCGCGGGCGCCGTGGCGGCGTCCGCCTTCGTGCTGCCAGCGCTCGGCTTCGCGCTCGGCCCGGTGTTCGAGAAGCACGAGGAGCGCTGGCAGGCGGTCGGCACGCCCGACGAGTTCCCGAGCACCACCTATGTCCCGAAGGTCATCACGATCGTCGACGGCATCGGGCAGGCCGGGAAGTCGACGGCCTACATCCGCAAGCGCGACCCGAAGATCGACACCGACAAGCCCGACCAGTACAACCAGTACGTCGCCATCTCGTCGCGCTGCATGCACCTGGGCTGCCCGGTGCGCTTCGTGGAGGCGGCGGAGCGCTTCATCTGCCCGTGCCACGGCGGCGTCTACAACTTCGAGGGCAAGGTCGACGGCGGCCCGCCGGTGCGCCCGCTGGACCGCTTCTACACGCGCATCCGCAACGGCCAGCTCGAGCTCGGGCCGCGCTACTCGGTCAACCGCGAGCTCAAGCGCTTCTCGCCGCGCGACCCGGCCGAGCCGCTCGACGGCATCGGGCAGTACCTCTATCCGTCTCGTCCCACGATCCGAAAGCTGCCGGGGACCTAGGCGATGCCCAAGCTCCCAGTCCCACCGCTCCCGCCGAGGCTGCGCCCGCGCCCCAAGCGCCCGGGCGAGGCCAACGGCGCGACGAGCCCGCTCGACGCCGCCGCCGAGGCCGGGATCACCGCCGTCGACTGGGTCGACGAGCGCACGCAGCTGTCGGGCGCCGCGCGCTGGCTGATGTTCCGCAAGGTCCCCAAGGGGACCAACTGGTTCTACACGCTGGGCACGGCGACGATGTTCGCCTTCCTCAACCAGGCGGTCACCGGCGTCTTCCTGGCCATGTACTACGACCCGTCGCCCACCCGGGCCTACGAGTCGGCGCGCTACATCACCAACGAGGCCTTCCTCGGCGAGTTCGTGCGCGGCATGCACAAGTGGGGCTCGTCGGTGATGGTGATCCTCATCTTCCTGCACATGGGCCGGACCTTCTTCTTCGGCGCCTACAAGTACCCCCGCGAGCTCAACTGGGTCATCGGCGTGGTGCTGGTCATCCTCACCTTCGTCATGGCGCTGACGGGCTACCTGCTGCCCTTCGACCAGCGCTCGCTGTGGGCGACGGTGGTGGCCAACAACATCACTGCCAGCGGCCCCCTCGTCGGGCCCTACCTCGGCGACTTCCTGCGCGCCGGCCCCGAGTTTGGGGCGACCACGCTGTCGCGCTTCTACTCGATCCACATGCTGCTGGTGCCCGGGGCGATCGCCGCCCTCATCGGCGCGCACCTCTACCTCGTGGCCAAGCTCGGCACCACGGCGCCGCCTTGGCTGCGCGCCGAGATCGACGACGAGCTCCTCGAGGAGCGCACGTGACGGCGCGTCATCACACGCCCGTTGCTCTCGTCGAGCCGCAGGGCTGGAGCTCGCGATGAACAAGGCCGAGAAGGAGGCCTACCTCCGCGAGTACTCCGTCCTGAAGGCGCAGGGCAAGCCGTTCTTCCCCTACGCGGTGGCCAAGGACTCGGTCATGGCCTGCGTGGTGATGCTCGCCATCATCCTGCTTTCGCTGACCCTCGGCGCCGAGCTGGGCCCCAAGGCGGACCCGACGACGACCACCTACACGCCGCGGCCCGAGTGGTACTTCTTCTTCCTCTTCGAGCTGCTGCGGGTCATCAAGCCGCCGAGCCTCGTCGCGCTGGCGACGATCGGGATCCCGACGATCTGCATGATCCTGCTCTTCCTGCTGCCGTTCTACGACCGCGGGCCCGAGCGGCGCCCCGAGCGCCGTCCGATCGCCACCACCGCCGGCATCTTCACCATCGCCGCGATGGGCTACCTGACCTACTTGGGCGCCGCCGCCGGGCCGCCGACGCAGATCGACGAGCCGACGCCGGCCCGGATCAAGGCCATGGGGCCGCAGATGCTCGCCAAGTACGAGCAGGGCAAGCAGGTTGTGGCCCAGTCGGGCTGCCTGGCCTGCCACAAGGTCGGCGAGAACGGCAACGGCGGTCCCGGGCCCGCGCTCACCGACGTCGGCGATCGCCTCCCTCGCAGGCGATCGCGCGCACGCTCGTCAACCCCACCGCGCCGATGCCCTCCTTCTCCGGGCTGCAGAAGAGCTCACCGGAGAAGTTCGACGCCCTGGTGACGTACGTCTCGCAGCTCAAGGGCTGAGCCCCGCGTGAGCGCGAGCGGCGGAACGCCGCGGTCGGGGACGATGTCCGAGCCGCAGGTCCGGGCGATGTTCGACCGCATCTCCGGCTTCTACGACGTCATGAACTCGGTCATGACGGCCGGGCTGCACCATCGCTGGCGCGCCCGCGCGGCCGACCTGGCGGCGCTCGGGCCGGGCGACAGCGCGCTCGACGTCGCCTGCGGCACCGGCGACCTGGCCATCGAGCTCGCGCGCCGGGTCGGGGCCGCTGGCGAGGTCATCGGCTCGGACTTCTCCGAGGAGATGCTCGAGCGCGCTCGCGCGAAGGCCCCGGGGCTCGCGTGGGAGTGGAGCAACGCGCTCGAGCTGCCGTACGCCAGCGAGCGCTTCGACGCCGCGACCGTCGGGTTCGGCGCGCGCAACTTCTCAGACCTCGAGCGCGGGCTGGCCGAGATGGCCCGCGTGGTCAAGCCCGGCGGCCGCGTCGTCGTGCTCGAGATCACGACGCCGCGCAAGCCGCCGCTGTCGACCTTCTATCGGGTGTGGTTCGACCACGTCGTGCCGCTCATCGGGCGCCTCACCGGCGAGCAGGAGGCCTACACCTACCTCCCGAGCTCGGTCCGCCGCTTCCCCGGCCCGGAGGGGCTCGCCGCGGCGATGCAGCGCGCCGGGCTGAGCGACATCCGCTGGGTTCTTACAGCTGGTGGGATCATCGCCTTGCATGTGGGGACCAAGCGCTAGATGGCCGTGACAGGACCGGTGACCGAGGTCATGCGGGCCGGGGGGTCGCACATCCCCGACCTGCTCGACCGCGTCGAGTGCCTGCTGAGCGAGGTGGCCCGCAGCCACGGCGCCCTGCTGGCCGAGCACGCCGGCGCGACCATCGCCGCGGGCGGCAAGCGGCTGCGCCCGCTGCTGGTCTTCCTGGCCGCCGACACCGAGGAGGGCGACGGCCTCGTGCGCGCCGCGGCCGCGGTCGAGCTCGTCCACTCGGCGACCCTCGTCCACGACGACGTGCTCGACGCCGCCAGCCTGCGCCGAGGCGTGCCGACTGTCGTCGCCGTCGGCGGGCGCGGCGCCGCCACCGCGACCGGCGACCTGCTCTTCGCGCGCGCCTTCGCCGAGCTGTCCGCCAACGGGCGCGCCGACGAGATCCAGGTCCTCTCCGAGGCGTCGTCGGCGCTGGCCGAGGGCGAGCTGCTGCAGCGCGCCGACGCCTGGGACGCCGAGGTGCCGCTCGAGCGCTACCTGCGCCGCTGCGAGCTCAAGACCGCCCGCCTGTTCGAGGCGGCGTGCCGGCTGGGGGCGCTGGAGGGCGGCGGGCCCGCCGAGGAGCTCGCTGCCTTCGGACGGCGGATCGGCCTGGCCTTCCAGCTCCTCGACGACGTCCTCGACGTGTCGGGCCCCGCGGAGCGCACCGGCAAGCAGCGCGGGACGGACCTGCTCGACGGGACGGTGACGCTGCCCTTCATCCTCGCCCGCGAGCGCGACGGCGAGCTCGCCGCGCTCGATCCGCGCGCGATCGACTCGCCGGCCGTGGCCGAGGACGTCTGCGATCGCATCGCGGCGACGGGAGCGCTCGACGAGGCTCGCGCCCGCGCCCTGGAGATGGTCAACGAGGCCAAGGCCGGGCTGCCGGAGGGGCTGTCGGCGCGCCAGCGCCACGCGCTCGAGCTGGTCGCGACGGGCGTCGTCGCGCGTTACGCATAGCCTGCGGCCAGCCGGAGGGTGGCTCGGGGGCCGGCGCCAGGGACGGGCGCATCCGCGCCTGCCACGCTGTGTCCGTGAACGACGACCGCACGACCTACGACGTCTGGGGCGCCGCGATCGCCGTCGAGGCCGCGCTGTCGCTGCTGCTGGTCCTCATCCTCGTGTTCATCTGGGGGCTGACGGGCGCCGGCTACCCGTGGCCGCAGTGGGTCGCCTTCGCGCTCGCGGTGCCGCTGGCGATCCAGCTCGCGGTGCGCTTCGCAGTGCGGGCCCCGGAGGGGCGCCTGCGCGCGCTCGCGCTCCATGGCGCGGCGTCGGGCTGGGTCGCGGGGGTGCTGGTCGTGGTCTACGCGCTCGCTGGGGGCGGCGCGTTCTGGCCGCTGTGGGCGGTGTCCACGCTGGCCTTGGCCTTCGGCGCGCACGCCATCGTCGTCGCCGCCCTGCCCAGCCTGCGCCCGCAGGAGCGCCAGCTGGCGGCGCGCGTCGACGAGCTCACGCGCACCCGCGCGGGCGCCCTCGACGTGCAGGCCGCCGAGCTGCGGCGCATCGAGCGCGACCTGCACGACGGCGCCCAGGCGCGGCTCGTCGCCCTGAGCATGCAGCTCGGCCGCGCCGAGGAGCGCCTCGAGGGCCAGCCGGAGATCGCCGAGCTCGTGCGCGGTGCCCGCCACGAGGCGAGCGCGGCCATCGGCGAGCTGCGCGACCTCGCCCGCGGCATCGCGCCGCCGGTGCTGGCCGACCGCGGCCTCGCGGCGGCGGTCGAGGCGCTCGGGCAGCGCGCGCAGATCCCCGTCGCCGTGCACGCGTCGATCCTGCGCCGCCCGCTGCCGGTGGTCGAGACGGCCGCCTACTTCGTCGTGGCCGAGGCGCTGACCAACGCCGCCAAGCACGCCGGCGGCGCGGCGGCGACGGTCGACCTCGCCGACCACGGCGACAAGCTCGTCATCGAGGTCCGCGACGAGGGCCCCGGCGGCGCAGACGCCACCGGGAGCGGGCTCATGGGCCTGCGCCACCGCGTCGCCGCGCTCGATGGTGCCCTGTCGGTCAACAGCCCGGCCGGGGGCGGGACCAGCGTGCGAGCGGAGCTGCCATGCGGGTGGTGATCGTCGAGGACCAGGCCCTGCTGCGCGAGGGGCTGGTCGCCCTCCTGCGCGAGCAGGGCATCGACGTCGTCGCCCAGGCCGAGGACGCGCCGGGGCTGCTGCGGATCGTGTCGGGTCACAAGCCCGACCTGGCGATCGTCGACGTGCGCCTGCCGCCGAGCTTCACCGACGAGGGCCTGCGCGCCGCGCTGGAGGCGCGGGCGCGCCAGCCGGGGCTGGGCGTGCTCGTCCTCTCCCAGTACGTGGAGCCCGTCTACACCGCCGAGCTGCTCGAGTCCGGCGAGGGCGGGATCGGCTACCTGCTCAAGGAGCGCGTCGGCGACGTGCGCGGCTTCGTCGACGCCGTGGAGCGCGTCGCGCGCGGAGGGACCGCCCTGGACCGCGAGGTCGTCGCCGAGCTCATGCGGTCGCGGACGGGGCAGGCGGGCGACCCGGCGCTCGCCGCGCTGACGCCGCGCGAGCGCGAGGTGCTCGAGCTGATGGCGGAGGGGCGCACCAACGCCGCCATCGCCCGCGCCATGGTCGTCACGGCCGGCGCGGTCGAGAAGCACGTCTCGAGCATCTTCGGCAAGCTCGATCTGCCGGCGACCGATGACGATCACCGGCGGGTGCTGGCCGTGCTCGCGTTTCTGCGAGCCGCTTAGGGGTGCTGAAGGCGGCACAGACGGCGGAGCCGTCGCACACGCCGCCGCAGGCGGGCCCCTCTTCGCGATCCGGCGGCCTAGAAGTCGTCGGGGAGGATGTGATCAGCGTCGAGCGCGGTGACGAAGCGCTCGATCTCATCCTCCATGTTCGCGTGCATCATCCGCTTGAGGTCGCGGACGAGGGCCTCGGTGCCGCGGTCGAGCACCTCGTCGAAGCGCTCGACGATGGTCTGCTCGAAGACGCCGGTGCCGCTCCACTCGCAGTTGGGGCAGCGCAGCGTGACCTCCCAATGAGTCGCGCCGGCCTCGTCCCACTCGACGGGGAAGACCAGGTCCGAGCCGCAGCTCCCGCACAGGTGCAGGTCCTCGGCGCTCTCGGTGTAACCCGAGTCGCCCACCGCCGGGAAAGCGGGGATCTCGTCGAAGTAGACCACCTCGATCGTCTTTCCCGAAGGAAGGACGACTCGGCGGACGTAGTGGGGGTTGTCGGCTTCGCGGCTCATGGTGAGGGTCTCCGTCTGGCCCTTTCATCGGCCGCCCCCGCCCTCGCCTTTACGGGTCATTCGTACGACACGACATGTGGCGCATCGCCGCTCACGTGCAAGACCACTGGCGAGGGCGCCGCCCGGTCAGCGGTACGCTTGCCCCATGCCTTCCATCGGACCGCTCGAGCTGGGCATCATCCTGCTCATCGTGCTCATCGTCTTCGGGCCCAAGCGACTGCCGGGCCTGGGGCGCCAGCTGGGGTCCGGGATGCGCGAGTTCAAGGACTCGATCACCGGCAAGGACAAGGACGACGACGACAAGCCCGACGCGGACCCGGTCGTGCGTCAACAGGGGCTCGATCGGGCGCCGGCCGAGCCCGAGGTGGTGTCGGGTGAGGCGCGCCCGCAGGACCAGCCCGCCTCGCGCGCGGACGTCTCCTGAGCCCTGCCGGAGGCGCGCTTGAGCCGCCTGCGGCCGATCGGGCATGAGGACCGGCTGAGCCTCGTCGAGCACCTCGACGAGCTGCGCAATCGCCTGATCGTCTCGCTGCTCGTGCTCGGGGTGGCCTTCGCGGTCTGCTACTGGCAGAACGACTGGCTGCTGAACACCGTCAACAAGCCGCTGCAGTCGACGCAGAACCTCAGCGCCAGCAACAGCCACAAGCGCAGCCCGCTCGAGGACACGGCGGCCTACGGCCTGAAGACCGCGCGGGCGCAGCGCCTGACGCTTCCCGTGCTGGCGAGCCAGAAGCGCATCAACGACCTGCTGGCGAGCAAGCTCCATCTCACGGTCGCCCAGCAGGCTCTGCTCGCCCAGCAGAACCGCCAGCTCGACGCCGCCCTGCGAGCGACCCGCGACGCCGCGGCGGCGGCGCCGCGCAGCACCCGGCGCCTCCCGGTCACCCTGGGGGTGACGGAGCCCTTCGTGACGACCTTCACGGTGGCCGGCTACGCCGCCCTGCTGCTGGCGCTGCCCTTCCTGCTCTACCAGGCGTACGCCTTCGTCCTGCCGGCCTTCAGCCCCCGCGAGAAGAAGGTCGCCCTCCCGCTGATGCTCATGGTGCCGGCGCTCTTCCTGGCCGGCGTGGCCTTCGGCTACTTCGTCGCGTTGCCGCGCGCCATCCACTTCCTGCTGACGTTCAACGACGGCAACTTCGACATCCTCATCCGCGCCACCGACTACTACAAGTTCGCCATCGTCCTCATCGCGCTCATCGGGCTGCTCTTCCAGATCCCGGTCGGCGTGCTGGCCGTCACGCGGCTGGGGATCATCAGCGCGCGCCAGCTCGCCAAGAGCCGCGGCTACGTGGTCCTGGGCATCGCGGTCGTCGCCGCGGTGGCCACCCCGACGCCCGACCCGGTGACGATGCTCATCGCGATGGCCCCGCTGCTGGTCCTCTTCGAGCTCAGCGTCCTGCTCGCCCGGATCCTCGAGCGCCGCCGCCCCGCGGCCGAGCCGGAGGAACGCTGGGACCTCGACGACGATCTGTCCCTATCCTAGATTCGATGCTCTTCGACCTGCGCGGCCGCGGACGGCGCCGCACCGTACAAGTCATCTACCTCTCGCTCGCCCTGCTCATGGGCGGCGGCCTCGTCCTGTTCGGGATCGGCGGCGGCACGAACGGCGGCCTCTTCGACGCCATCGGCGGCAACGGCTCGAGCAGCACGAGCACCGACAAGGTCTTCCAGGAGCGCCTCGCCGCCTACCAGCGCCAGCTGAAGGTCAACCCGCAGAGCACCACCGCGCTCATCGGCATGACCAAGCTGCGCTTCGGCAACGCGAGCACCGGAGAGAACTTCAACCAGACCCAGGGCGCCTACACGGCGAAGGGCCTCGCCGAGCTGCGCCAGGCCTCCGCGACCTGGCAGCGCTATCTCGCCACCAACCCGGCCAAGCCCGACCCGAACACGGCCAACCTCATGGTCCAGGCCTACGGCCCCGCCGGCCTCAAGCAGTACGACAAGGCCGTGACCGCCTTGGAGGCCGTGATCGACAGCCGCAAGGAGACCGCGAACCTCTACGCGCAGCTGGCGATCCTCTCCGCGGCCGCCAAGCAGGACCGCAAGGCCACCCTCGCCGAGCAGAAGGCTCTGGACCTCACGCCCAAGAAGGACCGCAAGCAGCTCAAGTCGGAGATCGACCTCCAGAAGAGCCAGCTCACGGTCCAGCAGCCAACCCAGCCTCAGAGCGGCTGATCCAAACGCGCCGCTAGCATTGGCGCCGCGCCCCTGTAGCTCAACTGGCAGAGCAGCGGACTCTTAATCCGAAGGTTCCAGGTTCGATTCCTGGCGGGGGCATGTTCGAGCCCGTGGGACCAGGAATAGTCCTGCGGGCTCATTACGTTGGGGAAGCGCTGCACAGAGCGCGTTTCTGCGGTGGCGCGCCCGATCGCGCTCGGGAGCGCCTTCTGCGCGTTGAAGTCACGAGGTGAGTCACGAGGCTGCGCGTGACTCAACGCTCTGAGCGTGTCGTAGCTTGAGCTCGTGGCGGGGGCTGTCTCTCTCGCCACCACGCCCCCGGACGTTGCACCGTCGCGGGGGCACTTCTTGCGCTCTCCCGAACCGGGCCAACCAACCGGGCCACCCTTCTATAGAGGGTGGTGGCCCAGTTGGCCCGGTTCGCGGAGGGCCACTCCTCACCCTCGACGAACCGCTTTCGCCGCGCGAGGACTTCAGCGTCGAGCTCGATCGTTCAGCGTCGACCTCGGCACCCCGACGACAGCGCTCGCCGCGCGCACGCTCATCCCTGCCGCGATGAGCTCGACGCCGAGCTCGACGCCGCCGCCGTTGACGCGCACCGCGCGTCCGCGCTCAGGCTCGACGCCCGCTGCGACCCTCGCTCGACGTACGAACGTCGGCGTGCAACGCAGCGCGACGCTGACCTCAAGCGGCGTGAAGCCCTGCCCGCGATCGACGACGAGCGCGCGCAGATCCGTCGCCGTCTCGACGTGCAGCTGCGACGACAGCGACCGGCGACGCAAATGATCGAGCTCGCCGCGAGCGCGACGCAGCGCCCGACCCACCGCCTCGACGTCATCGTGCGCGCGGTCGAGCTCCGACGTGAAGCGCTCGACCGGGTCGTCGATGGGCGGCGGGCGCACTGAGCTCGGCTTGCCCGAGTGGACGACGCCGACGACACCGCCCGCCGATGGCGCAGCCGTCAGCGCGAGCTCAAGCGCGACCTGACGGGCTTGCGCGTGGAGCTCGGCCAGCGACGGCATCGCCGCCGACGCTAGCGCTACGGCAGATCCTCGAAGCGCTCGGAAACCTGGGTTCGCCACTTCGCCCTGTGTCCGCGCGTCGCCGAGATCCAGAACGCGCGGAACGGGTTGCGAAGCATCTCCTCAAGGTCGCGGACACGCCGGTCGAGCTCGTAGGCGACCGACCACGCGTTCGAGTACTCCTCCGTCGTCGGCAGGCGGGCGTCGAACTCCACGATCGGCTCGTCTCGACTGACCTCTGCGCCGTCGGGAACGAGCAGACGCTGCACCGTGCCGAACGTGTCCACGCCCAGCGACCGCGCCGCGTCCGGGACCTCCCACGTTGCAATCGCGCGGTGCGGGGGCAGTTCTTGTCCCTCCGACACTTTCCATTCCAAAGTCCCCGATGGCTCGGGCACCCCGGGCCAGAGATCGTTGACGCTGAGCACGATCACCTTGTGCGTCCGCAGAAACTCGTCGCTCACGAGCCCAGCGTACGCGCGCGCGGCACGACACGCTGCGCGCGCGCCGGGGTGGGGGGAGTGTGCGCTCGTGCGTCGTCTCGCGGACGACTCCCGCGCGCTCGCGAAGAACAGCGAAAATCTCGGCTCCGTGCCCGCGAAGAATCCCCGCCCGCCTGGCCGCCCGACGAAGCTCGATGCCGCCGTCGCTGATCGTCTCGTCGAGCTCTTGGGCGCGGGCGTGACGATCACCGAGGCCGCCACTGAGCTCGGCGTCACGAGGCGTACGGTCCAGCTGTGGCGAGCGCGGGCGTGGTCGCGCGATCCACGAGACGCGCCGTTCGTCGAGCTCGAACGGCGGCTGCGCGATGCAGTCGCATCACCGTCGCCGCTTGGAGCGCCCGTACTGACCGGCGACCGTGATGCAGATGCACCGGACCCGCCGCCCGACGACTGGCGCGAGATCGCAGCGCGTCTTGAGGCCAACGATCCGCTCCGCTGGGGCGCTGACGTGATGGAGTGGAGCCCATGAGCGATCTCCCGCGAGATCCCGACCTTGACGAGCTCCCCGTCGAGCTCGCCGAGCACGAGGGCCCGTTGCGCATCCGCGCCCGCGATCCCGAGACGAGCGAGATCCACGAGGCGCTGGTGACACGCGAGGACGTCGCCGCCGCGCTGGCCGACGCGCGACGTGCGCGCGACGACCACGTGGCGTAGCAGTTGAAGTCTCGTCTGGCTCGGCCCTACGACGGGAACGCGAACTGGCCCTGGTTCTCTTCCTGCTGCTTCAACCGTACGAACGCCCGCATGAGCGGGTTGCGGAACCGGTAGGTGCGGTCGGCGCTGCGCGGCACTCCTCGGCTCTGGACGATCTTGTACTTGGTGATGAGCTCGTCGAGGTGCGGACTGATGAAGTCGAGCGCCTTCGAGTTCTCGTACTGCGGGTGGATCTTCCAGAACGCCTGCTTGATCTCGCCGAAGGTGATCTCCTGCTTCTCGAAGGTCGACATTGCTTCGAGGATGCTCTTGCGCGTGCGGATCTTCCCGCTCGTCTCGATGGCGTCGTTGTAGGCCGTCCGCACAAAGAGGTCCGCCTGCCGCAAGATCGTCGAGAGCGCTGCGGAGAAGTGCGCGAGGCTCACGCGCTCAGACGGCTCCTTGAGCGCCGTGAGGACCGCGTGAAGCGCGTGCAGATGCGTGTAGTACGGGAAGCCGTCGGAGTACCGCGCGATAAGCCCGCGACAGTCGGCGTCGAACTCGACATGTAGGAGATTCTCGCCGTTGCGAATGATCTCGTCGAGCTCCTCGTCGGGCATGCGCGGCACCTCGATCTGCGCCGTCCGACGTGCGGTCGCTTCATCGAGCGCGAGCAGCGCTTGTGACTCGGCCGGGATGCCCGCGACGACGACCTTCACGCCGCTCTCTTCGCGGTCTGAGCACGACTTCATCAGCTGAGCGATCTCAACCGCTACCTCGTCGCCGAACTCTCTTGCGCGCAGGTTCTCGAAGTTGTCGAAGAAGAGCAGGTCGACGCCGACGGCGGTGAGCGCCTCGCGCACCGTCGTGGCGATCGAGACCGGATACGACGTCTTCGTCTCGGTTTCCGTGTCTTCGCGTTGCCACTTCGAGAACAGCACGCCAAGCGACCCGCGCACACCAGCCTGACCTGACTTGCGCTCGATGATCTCGAACTTGTCTTCGGTCACGCCCGCCATCGCGAGAGCGTCGTTGGTCATCGCCTCGAAACGGCTGCCGCACTCGACGCGGACGAGGTTGAGGCCCATCGTCGACGCGATGTGGCGGACCAGTGACGTCTTCCCGATCCCCGTATCGCCGTAGACGACGATCTGCCGCCCCGGCTCGCGCACGGCGAGCTCGAAGTTCTCCTGCAAGTTCTCGTAGTGCCGACTGGCGAACATGTCGTCGCGCACGGCCTTCGACGGCGTGAATACCTGGATGGGGTCGGGTCGTTCCTCGTGCATCGCTCGCCGACACTACGAGTTCTGGCGGACTGGTCCAAGGTCGCGAGGGCTAACCGGGGGCACGGTCGTGGCAACCGCACCGAACGCGGGCGCGCGCAGTCGTTCGTCGACGCCAAGCTGCGCCGCTCGCTGAGCGGTTGAACCCCGGCCCAACGAGCGCGATCATCGGCGACGTTGTTGTAAGGCCCGCGAGCCGCACCCGAGCGAGCGTCGGGGCCGAGGAGGTCGGACGGTGAGCAGGGTGCGGCCCGAGGGCACGCGACACGCGACATAGCCGCTCGGCGCGACGCCGAGCGGCGCCCGATGGAGCACGAGGCGCGCGACGCGCTGAGCTCCCTCCGGTTGCTCGCCGCGACGGCGGGCAGGGCGCGAGGCCCTTGACCGGAGCGACCACAACATCGCTTCGACCATCAAGGAGGCACGCTCGTGCCCTTCGACAACATCATCAGCCGCGCCGACGCGACGGCGCTCATCCCCGAAGAAGTCGCCAACGAGGTCATCAAGGCGGCGGCAGCCGAGTCCGCCGCGCTGTCGCTCTTCCGCCGCGTGAACATGGGCACGAAGATGAGCTCGCTCCCCGTCCTGAGCGCGCTCGCGCAGGCGTACTTCGTCAACGGCGACACCGGCCTCAAGCAGACGACCGAGATGGCCTGGAACGGCGTCGTGCTGACCGCCGAGGAGATCGCCGCGTTCGTCCCGGTGCCTGAGGCGGTCGTCGACGACGCCGAGTTCGACCTGTGGGCCGAGGTCCAACAAGGGCTCGCCGAGGCGGTCGGGATCGCGCTCGACCAGGCGGTCTTCGCGGGCACGAACAAGCCCGCGTCCTGGCCGCAGGCGATCGTCCCGGCTGCGATCGCGGCGGGCAACACCAACGTCGCTGACTCGACCCCCGAGCAGGGCGGCGCGGCCAACGACATTGCCGAGACGTTCGACGACGTCGAGGACGACGGCTACGACGTCACCGGCATCGCCGCGACGCGCGCGGTGCGCGGCGCGCTGCGCAAGGCCAGGGGCACGGACGGCCAGAAGCTCGTCGACGTGCAGTCGGGCGCGGGCCTCGACGCGCCGATCACCTACGTCGCCAACGGCGTCTTCCCGGCTGGCCCGCCCGCGACGCTCGCCGTCGTCGGCGACTACACGATGGCCGTGCTCGGCATCCGCCAGGACATGACCTACAAGCTGCTCGACCAGAGCGTCATCACCGACGACCAGGGCGCGATCATCTACAACCTCCCGCAGCAGGACATGCTCGCGCTGCGCGTCGTCTTCCGCGCCGCGTTCGCCGTCGCCAACCCGGTCACCCGGCCCGTCGCGGGCGCCGGGACCCCGTACCCGTTCGGGGTGCTGCAAGCAGCGGCCTGAGAGCTCACGGGCGGGGTGTCGCATGGCGCCCCACCCTCGCAGCGTTGCCGTGCGTGGGACCGCTACGGCAACCTGCACAGGATGAGCGACATGATCGGCCCCGTCCGCGCGACGGGCGCGAAGTACTACTCGCGGCTCCGGGACTGTGCAGGCGCCGTGAAGTCGCGGTGGTGCGATCGCGGTGGCGACGAGGTCGACCCCGTCCGTGCGACGATCGCAGAGCAGTATGGAGGGCTGCTTGCGGCGTGCGACAGTCTCCGCGACTACGCGATCGCGATGAAGTCGCCGTCGTGGGGTGGGCGCGGACTTGAGGAGGAGTCGCCGCACGAGCAGCTGCTCGCGATGATCCTCTCGCGCTCGCTCAACACCTACTGGTCGGCGATCGAGCTCGCGCGCATCGGCTTCGGTGCGCAGGCAGCGATGCTCAACCGCTCGCTGTTCGAGGATATGGTCGACGCACACTGGATTACCATCGAGCCCGAGCTCGCGGCGCAGCGCATCGAGGAGCACCATCTTCACGGGCAGATGCTGCTCGCCGATGCAGCGCGAGCGCAGGGCATCATGTCCGACGACGAGCTCCCGACGTTCGACGCCGAGAGGCGCAAGGAGCTCGACAAGGTCTTCGGGGCCTACGGCCAGCGCTCATGGACAGGGCTCGGCATCCACGACCGCGTGATGGCGATCGAGCAGCTGTGGGAGCCCGTCGAAGGTGGGCGCGAGCTCCTGCACTTCTACCGACGCCTCGTGCACCGCGAGAGCAACCAGATCCTTCACCTGAGCGCGTTCTCGATGGGCGAACAGATCCGCGAACGCACGGAAACCGAGCTGGCCCTGGCGCTCGGTCCGAGCAACCAGTACGTGGGGAAGGCCCTGATCGCAGCGTTCTGGTGCTTCGTGCAGCTGCTCAGCCTCATCCGCGACACCTTCGACTTCGGCGACGCCAAGGGCTGGCGCGCGGTCTCCGACGTCCCGGCAAACTCGCTGAAGGCGGCCGGCGTCGACGTCGACTCGGAAGGCATCGACGCGCGTGCGGAGTAGTCGGCGCTCGCGCTCGTCAGCCGCGTGCGATCGGACGCGACGGCGACACCCCTAGGCGGTACCCTTCGCGGCGTCTGCGCGCGTTAGTCGCGTCGTCGTAGATCAAGCCTTCGGGGGCCGCTCTCAGGAGCGGCCTTCGTCGTTGTCGAGCACCGCCGCGAGTGCTAGCGTCGGCGACGCTTGATCCATCGGCCCCCGCAGACATGGGGCGCGTAGCCCCCGAAGTTCTCGCCCGAGTGCACGGCGCAGCTGCTCGACAGCGCGACGCAGCCGATAGCGTCCCGCTTGAGCAGCGCATCGCCAGCCCGCAAGGGCAGGCCGTGATCGCCGAGGCGATCGCCCCGCTGCGGTCGGCGCTGACGTCGATCAGGCGCGCACGCGAGATCGTCGACGCGCCTCGACGCAGCGAGGCGCGCACCCACTGCCGTCGTCCCGCAGTGCGCACGCGCGAACGTCGCGACGTCGGTCGCAGGCGCACGGCGGCTTCGAGCTCGTCGAGCTCGACTGACCCCGACGGATCTAGTCCCGACGACCCTCCGTTAGCCCGACGCAGTCGGGCGCTTCGTCGTGCCCGCGCCCCGCCTCGACGGGCGCGCGCGCCCGGAAAGCGGGGACGCCTGGTGGCGCGCGCCCCTCTCACAGCGAGCGCCCCGACCGACGGGCCGGGGCGCGGGAGGACACCCAGGATGACGCATCAGTTCCCCACCTTCGAGCAGTACCTCCGCCACGCGCGCCGCTTCGGCTCCGAGCTCGTCTTCGAGACGGCGGCGGGGCTCGTGTGGCCGTTCGAGCCGGATCTCAATGTCCGCGAGCTCGGCGCGTTGAGCCTGCGCTTGCAGCACCTCGACCCGACGTGGCGGCTGCCGAAGGCCGACGACGGCAAGTTCGAGGTCCACGGCGTCGACCGCGTGCTGTTTGCGCTTGAGCTCGTCGCGGCGAAGTGCTCGCGCGACGACGCTTGCGCCGCCGCGATGATCTCGCGCGCGACACTGCAACGCGAGCTCCGCCGGTCGTCGAGGCCGCCGAAGTGGGCGGCGTCGCGAGAAGTTCCCGTCGAGACGCAGGACGTCGCAAAACAGGCCCCTGAGGCCGCATTCCCATCGGGCGTCGATGTGTCATTCGGGCGCCCCCAGGGTCCTTGCTTGGGGGAGCCCGATCTGACACACGACGGCGGCGAGATGGGCCGAGGATGAGCGCGCTCGCCGACCCCTCCACGTCGACGTCGAAGGCGCTCGTCTGCGGCTCGTGTGGCGCCCCCGCCCTCGACGTCCACCTGCTGCCGTACCCGCATCTCGCGCGAGAGCCCGAGCGGGCAGTGCTCTCGTGCGGCGACTGCGACGCGGGCGGGCTGCGCCTCGACCTCGACGACTGGACGATCGGCTGCCCGCGCCTCTACCCCGACGACACGCGCCCCGACGCCGACGAAGAGCGCTACACCCTGCGCGACCACTACCTCGACGTGAAGGTCCACGGCGTCGCCGCCGTCGAGCTCGTCGAGGCGCGTCTCGACGGATCGAGCCCTGACGCGGGCAGCTTCGAGCCGATCACCGGCAAGTCGTTCGACGAGATGCTGCTCGACGCCGTCGCCGGTGACTGGCCCGAGTGGGTGCCGTACAAGTCGCTGGCGTCGGGCGACAACGGGCGAGCTCCCGCGAGCTCGCCTGCGGCGCGACTCGACTACGTCGACGACTACGACCGCCAGCGCTACCGCGAGCCCGCGCGACCGGCGCGAGAGCGCATCGTCGACATGGTCGAGGCGATCAAGAGCTCCGCCGAGCCGATCGACTACCCGTGCGAGCCGATCGTCGCGCGCGGCTACGTCACCGTCCTCTCCGGTCGACGGGGTGACGCGAAGTCATGGCTCGCGATGGCGATCGCGCACGCGGTCCACAGCGACGTCGGGTCGGTCGGCGGCTGGCTTGAGGGGCTGCGCTGCCGCCACGGCCGCGCGCTCTACGTCGACGCCGAGAACGGGCCGTACCTGCTCGCGCGGCGCTTCGTCACGATGGGCATCGCCGACGACGGCCTGGTCGTCGCCGACGCGACGGGGATGCACCTGCCGCACGACATGGAAGAGCTCTTCGCGCTGTGCGACGTCGTCGAGCCGACGATGATCGTGCTCGACTCGCTGCGTCGCCTCGCGCCGATGGTGAGAGAGGACAAGAGCGACGACGTCGCGTTGCTCATGGCCGAGCTCTCGCGGCTGTCGCGCGAGCGCAACGTCGGCGTGCTGCTCATCGCGCACCGCTCGACGAAGCAGGGCGCGTCCGACACGCGCGGGTCGAGCGCGATCGAGGATCAGGCCGACTGCGTCTTCGTCCTCGAACGCCTGCCCAACGACCCCGACCGCGATCGGCGCCGGTTGCGCTGCGCGAAGTTCCGCCTCGACCGGGAGCCTCAGACGATGTGGCTGCGGCTCGCGAAGACGGCGGGCCTCGTGAGCATCGAGATCGCAGGGCCGTTGCAGAAGAGCGAGGCGAACGCCGACCACGAGCCCGAGGCGTCCGCGCAGGAGCTCCTCGTCGAGCGCATCCGCGCGCTCGGACGGCAGGCGCTCGCCGACGACGGCTGGCCTCCGTCGAGGCTCGCTGAGGCTCTCGGCGTCGATCAGCGCAACGGCACCTTCAAGCGCGCGCTCAGCGCGCTCCTTGAGGGCGGCGAATGGGATGCCAGCGGCCAGGGGCGCGCGCGTCGCCTGCGGCCCGCGAACGAACCGGGCCAACAAGCGCTCCCTATAGGGGGTGGCCCGGTTGGCCCGGTTGATTCGCCCGACCACGACGAGCTCGCGACCCCGGAGCAGGAGGCCCTACTCGACCGCGCGCAACAGATCGTCGAGGGGGAGGGGGCGCAGGGATGACCAATGCCCGAGAGCGCTATGTCGACAGCTGTGAGCTCGCTGAGCTCATGGGCGTGAGTCGCTCGACCGTCAAGCGCTGGGTCGCTGCGGGCGCGCCGAGCGAGACGTGGGGGATGCGCACGCGACGCTTCCGGCTGTCAGAAGTTGTCGAGTGGGCTCGCGATCGCGTCGATACAGTGGGTGACGACCAACTTGCTCGACCGGGGGTGCAACCCCGTCGAGACCCATCGCAAGGAGACAGACAGGATGGCTGACCAGCTTCCCTCGGGCCGCTGGCGTGGGCGCATTCGCGACCCGCGCACCGGCAAGCAGGTGACGCCTCACAGCGTCATCGGAGGCTCCAAGACGTTCCCGACGCAGCGTGCCGCCGAGCGCGCCGAAGACGACGCGCGCGACGTGCTCGTCGATCTCGCCGAGCGCGGCAAGACCGTCGGCGAGTGGTGGACGACGTGGACGACCGACCCGCTGTGGGCGCGTCCCGCCGAGTCGACGAACGTGCACTACCGGGAGCGGACGGAGGCGTTCGCCGGGAAGTACGCCGAGCGACCGCTGCGAGCGATCGACTCGCTCGTCGTCGCGGAGTGGCTCAAGGGCGGGCGCAACCTCGGCACCGTCGACGCGCTGAGGACGATGTTCAACGATGCGCGCCGCCCGCACGCCGGGATGCTCATCGACTACAACCCGTTCGCGGGGCTCGGGCTCAGGCGCTCCACCGGGCGCAAGCATGTGCAGCCCCCCGCGCCGGGTGAGGTCGCGCGCCTGATCACCGCCGCCGACGAGCTCACGCCGCCGAGCTTCGCCGCCTACCTGTTCACCGCCTGCTACAGCGCCATGCGCCCCGGCGAGCTCGACGGTCTGCGCTGGGAGGATCTCGACTTCACGCCCGGAGCCGAGGCGCTCGATATCCGGCGGCAGTGGAACGTCAAGGTCGGCAAGATCACGCGGCCGAAACATGGCTCGACGGGCACGATCGCGATGGTCGAGCCGCTACGCGAACGGCTGCTGTCGCTGCCGCGCGAGAGCGAGTGGGTCTTCACGACCCTGCGCGGCAACCACTACGTGCCGTCGACGCGCTCGCATCACTGGGACCGCGTGCGCTGCACTGTCGGCCTCGGCAAGACGTCGCTCTACGAGGCGACGCGCCACTACTTCGCGTGGTACCTGCTCAACGTCGCCGAGCTCCCCGATCACGTCGTCGCGATGCAGCTGCGCCACGACGACGGCGGCACGCTCGTGCGCGAGCTCTACGGGCACCCCGACGCAGCGATCGCGCGCGAGCGCATCCGTGCGGCCTTCCGCGACGTCGCGCCGGTCACGGCGCTGCCCGTGAGTCACGAAATGAGTCACGACAGCGCGCGAGCCGCGTCGTAGAGCGACGTCTCTACTATCGGGGGCACTAGCGGCAAAGCCCCTGGCTACCGGCGATTCTGGTGGCCAGGTCGAGCCCGGACGGAGCCTCTCGGGCGGGCGTGATGAACGAATCACGAACAAGGAGCCCCGCCGGAGCCCGCTGAGCGTCTCGATGCATGTCCGCACGAAGGGCGTTCGCATCCTGCACGCGGGCCGGGTCCGCGAGGTCACCCGTCCCGTTCGTTTGTGGTCGACGGCGGACGGGCTGCGTGCGGAGACGGTCACGCGCACGAACCTCGGCCTCCTCGCCACGGCGCGCGAGCTCGATCAGGGTGCGCTGGTCCTCAATCGGTACCGGTTCCTTGCCCTTCGAGCTGCGCAGGTAGAGGGCGCCGGTGCCGCGCACGATGTGCGGGGCGTCCGCGGACTCGAAGACGCGGACGACGCCGATTGACTTCCCATCAAGTGTGCGGATCCCGGCGACGAACGGCGGCAACGGGTCCACCTGCTGGCGCAACAGCTCAGCGAGGTACGACTGCAGGTCCCGGCGCGCCGGATTCGTCCAGCCGTGCAGATTCCCATCGTCGTCGACACCAAGCAGGATGAAGCACCCAAGCGTGTTCGCGAACGCGGCGGCACCAACACCGAACCTCGGAGCCGCGGGTGGCTCGCGCTTGCGCTCGACGATGTTCACATCTGGCTGGGCATCTGGCGCTTCGCCTCTCGATCCCTCGCCACAGACGTTTTCGACCCGTCAACACCTCATCCTCGAGCGCGCCGGGCCGGGCGCTTTGGCGAGCGGCGTTGCGACAGGCCGTCCGTTGGTGCCGGCTTGCATGGCAGGGGGAGCACTCTCGGCGGTGGCGCGACCGAGTTCTGCGGTCAGGCCGATAGCAGCAGTCGTCGCCGATCGACGCAGGGGACGCCACGGAGGCTCTGGGCGGCTCTGCTCGCCATCGGCGAGTTGGCGACAATCTACGGACGCGAGGTCGTGGTCGGTACCGATGACGACGGTGGAGCGCCGCCGTAGCGTCGAGATCGCAGAGGCACGTCCCGACGCTGGAGGTGGCGATGACCTCGCCCGCAATCGCACGACCACCAGCCCTCCCTCCCGAGAGCGAAACAGTCACGAGGAAGCGGCAAGTCGCGCGACCGGTCAGCGTTCGACGTCACTTGGCCTGGCTGGTCGGCGGCATGGCGGGCGCGTTCTTGGTCCCGTTCGTGCTGGCCGACCGGCTCGGGCTCGAGCGCGACGTCTACTACGGCATCTATGCGGTGGCGGTCGGGGGGCTCTTCGTCGCGTGGGCCCGCGACACGCGACAGCCGCTGCGTGAGATGTTCGCCAGGCGGTGGCGGCTCGCCGTCGGCCTCGGCGTCGTGCTCGCCGCGATCAGCGCGTTCATCGCGACCCGCGCCGAGGACGGCAGCGCGCACCCGGACGGGATCGAGTTCATCGCCGCCCTCGTGTGGCGCGGCGTCGTCTACGGCGCTGCCGACGGGCTGCTGCTGTCGGCGTTCCCGATCCTGCTCGTCTTCGCTGCACTGCGCGACAGTCGCGTTCGCCAGCGCGCGGGCGGGCTCGTCGCCGTCGGGGCGGTTGCGATAGTCGCGTCGCTTGCGATGACCGCCGTCTACCACGCCGGCTATGACGACTTCCGCTCGGAGAAGCTCCGCAAGCCGGTCAGCGGCGATCTGGTGTGGAGCGTGCCGACGCTCGCGACGCTCAATCCCGTGGGGGCACCGATCGCTCACGTCGGACTCCACGTCGGCGCCGTCGTACACAACTACGACACCGATCTGTTCCTGCCGCCGCACTGACGCTTGAGAGCCGGGCCCGTCCCGCGAGTTCGTCTCCGCGGCCAAGCTGGTTGGTCCTGGCGCTCGCACCGCCGAGGAGCCAACGCCGGGGAGCCGGTCAGCTCAAGACGGCTTGCGGCACACCACCTGCACGGGATGCGTGCGCCCTTCCTCGATGTTGCGGGCGGAGTTGCGCATCTTCTCGGGCGCTGTCGGGCCGATCAGCACGTGCAGGCCGAGCGGCGGCAGCTCACCCCGATCGGCGAGCTCGAGCGCGGCCCTGTACGCGGCCACGTACTTCGGCCCGGTGTCCTCGCTCTCGATGTTCACGAACCCGGCGGCGGCGAGAAGCTCGCGGGTCTCCGACGGCGTGACCAGGAACTCGCCCGTCCCGTCCTCGGACCAGGGCAGGGGATGGTGCGGGCTTCCCGCGGGGCCGAGGCCGTGCTCGGTGAGCGCGAAGAACCCGCCGGGCTTCAGCACGCGCCAGGCCTCGCCAAAGAAGCTCGGGCGGTCAGCGACGTTCATCGTCACGTGCTGGGCAAAGGCGCCGTCGAAGGAGTCGTCGTCGTAGGGCAGCCGCCCGCCGTCCCCCTGCTCGATGAAGACCCGGTCGCCCATGTCGAGCAGCGCGGTCAGCTTGTTGGCCGCCTCGACGAACGGCCCGGTGATATCGATCCCGCTGACCTTGCACCCGAAGCGCTGCGCGAAGTAGCGGGCCGGGCCGCCGATCCCGCAGCCGATGTCGAGCAGGTGGTGGCCGGGCTCGACGGGCAGCTGCTCCGCGAGGTCGACGGTGGCGGGAAAGCCACGAGCGTGAAAGTGGTCGACCGGCGCCAGGTCCTCCACGGTCAACGAGTCCAGCGACTTCGACGCACGCCCCAGCGCGGAGACGATCAGGCCATAGACGTCGCGATCGGCCCAGTGGTCCGCGATCGAGGTTGGTGGAGACATGCGCGTCAACCCTCCCTGACGAACATGCTAGTCGGCGGTAGCTCGACTTGAGGCCCGCACCGGTCGCGTTGGAGGCGGGGGCGGTCGAGCACGCGCTCCCGGAGGGTGGGGAGCGCGCGGCGTGATGAACAGGATGATGAACACGTCCACGTCCGGCCCGGTCCGGCCGAATCGGACGCTCGCGCCTAAGTTACACGGGCGCGTTGCGGCTTGGTGTTGCCCAGGCCGGTCCCGTACGGCCCCGGCGTCACCTCATAATCCGAAGGCTCCAGGTTCGATTCCTGGCGGGGGCATGCTCGCGGCGGCCACGCGCGCTGAGGCGTTCGTCACGCACCGGCGCGGAAGGGCTAGCGTTCGGGCCATGCTCGCGATCCTCGACGGCACCGTCACCGACGCCGCACAGGCGCAGATCCCCGCCACCGACGACGGGTTCCTGCGCGGCGACGGCGTCTTCGAGGTCATGCGCCTCTACGGCGGGCGGCTGTTCGCACTCGACGACCACCTGACCCGGCTGGGGCGCTCGGCGGCCAACCTGCGCCTCCCTATCGACCTCGACGCCGTGCGCGCCGACATCGAGGCGCTGGTCGAGCGCAACGACGTGCCGGACGCGGCCATGCGCGTCGTGGTCACGCGCGGCGGGCATCGGCTGGCGATCGTCGAGGAGCTCAAGCCGCTGCCCGACACGCTGGCGCTGGCCACGATCGAGTACGCGCCCACGCGGGTGCTCGACCAGGTCAAGTCGCTGTCCTACGCCGGCAACATGCTCGCCCGCCGCCTGGCCCAGGAGCAGGGCGCCGACGACGCGCTGCTCGTGACCCCGCACGGGCGCGTGCTCGAAGGCCCGACCACCACCTTCGTCTGCTCGCTGGACGGCGAGACACTCGTCACGCCGCCGCTCTCCGAGCACATCCTCGACTCGATCACGCGCCGGCACCTGTTCGAGATCATCGATGTGACCGAGCGGGTCGTCGCGCGCGACGACCTGGCGCGCGTGAGCGAGGCGTTCATGGCCTCGACGCTGCGCGAGGTCCACCCGGTGCGCGCCATCGACGGCGCGGCGCTGCCGGCGGCCCCCGGCGCGCTCACGCAGGACGCCGCGAGCCGGATCCGCGCGCACATCGAGCAGGAGCTGGGCGTCTCCGCCTGACGCTTGCGCGTCCTCACCGTCATCGGGAACCGCCCGCAGTTCGTCAAGGCCGCGGCCGTCTCGCGCCTGCTGCGCGCCGAGCACGACGAGCTGCTCGTCCATACCGGCCAGCACCACGACGACGAGCTGTCGACCATCTTCGTCACCGAGCTCGGCATCCCGCGTCCCGAGCGCGAGCTGGGCATCCACGGCGGCACCAACACCGAGCAGACGGCGCGCATGCTGGCCGTCCTCGGGCCGCTGGTCGCCGAGGAGCGCCCGGACGTCGTCCTCGTCTACGGCGACACGAACTCGACGCTGGCCGGCGGGCTGGCCGCGGCCCAGGCGCGCGTGCCGGTCGCTCACGTCGAGGCCGGCATGCGCTCCTTCGACCGCGCGATGCCCGAGGAGCTCAACCGCGTGCTCACCGACCATCTCTCCGACGTCCTGCTGTGCCCCTCGCCGACCGCGGTGGCCAACCTCGAGCGCGAGCACGTCGCCGGCCGGATCGAGCTCGTCGGCGATGTGATGGTCGACGTGGCGCTGCTCTTCGCTGCACGCGCGCGCGCCGACGACGCGCCGCTGCGCGAGGCGGGCGTCAGCCCGGGCCAGTACGCGCTGGCCACCGCACACCGGGCGGGCAACGTCGACGACCCCGCTCGGCTGCGCGCGCTGGTCGACCTGCTGCTGGCGTTGCCGCTGGCGGTCGTCCTGCCGCTGCACCCGCGCACGCGCGCGCGCCTCGAGGGCGCCGGCTGGCTGGGCGAGCTCGAGGCCGCCGAGCACGTTCGCCTGCTGGCGCCGCTCGGCTACGTCGCCTTCACCTCGCTGCTCTCGCGCGCCCGCGCCGTGCTGACCGACTCGGGCGGGGTGCAGAAGGAGGCCTACCTGGCCGGCGTGCCGTGCGTGACGATGCGCGACACGACGGAGTGGGTGGAGACCGTGGACGTGGGGTGGAACGTGCTGGTCGACCTCGACGCCGGCGCGGCGCTGGCCGCGCTTCAGCGCACGCCGCCGGCCGAGCGCCCCGAGCTCTACGGCGACGGGCACGCGGGCGCCCGGGTCGTCGCCGCGCTCGCGGCGCGCTGACCGCTCAGCCGCCGCCGATGCGCCGCAGCGCGATCCCGGCGGCCGCGAAGCGCGCGCCGTCGAGCAGCCCGCGCCCGTCCACGACCGCGCGCACGCCCGGCAGGTCGGCCGGGCCCAGGGCCGTGTAGCCGGCGTGGTCGGCCTGCAGGATGGCGCCGGCCGCCTCGCGCCCGTCCCACGGCTCGAAGCCGAGCGCGCGCAGCTCGCCGTCGTCGTAGAGCGGGTCGATCACCAGCGGCTCGGCGCCGCGCGCGGCGAGGGTGTCGCGCAGGGCGAAGGCGCCGCTGAAGGCGGTCTCCTTGACGTTGCCGCGATAGGCGACGCCGAGGATGACGACGCGCGCCCCGGCCAGCGAGCCGAGCTCGGCCTCGAGCAGGTCGACGGCGTAGGCCGGCATCGCCAGGTTGACCTCGCGCGCGGCGGCGGGCAGGCGCGCGCCGGCGTCGGCGTCGAGGTAGAAGCGCGGATAGACCGGGATGCAGTGGCCTCCCACCGCGACCCCGGGGCGGTGGATGTGGCTGAAGGGCTGCGAGTTGGCGGCGGCGATGACGCGGTCGAGGTCGATGCCGGTGCGATCGGCGAAGCGCGCGAACTCGTTGGCCAGCGCGATGTTGACGTCGCGGTAGGTGGTCTCGGCCAGCTTGGTCAGCTCGGCGGCCTCCGCGGAGCCCATGGGCCAGACCTCGGCGTCGAGGAAGCTTCGGTAGAGCTTGACCCCGCGGGCCTCCCCGGCCGCGCTGAGCCCGCCCAGGAGCTTTGGGTAGGTCGCGAGGTCGCGGAACACGCGCCCGCTGTAGACGCGCTCGGGGCTGAAGACGCAGAAGAACTCGTCCTCGGCGCGCAGGCCGCTGTGGCGGGCGAGGGCCGGGGCGACCCGGTTGCGGGTGGTGCCGACCGGCAGCGTCGTCTCGACCGCCACCGTGGTGCCCGACTGCAGGCCGGCGCCGATGTCGGCCAGCACCGTGTCGAGCGTGGCGAAGTCGGGTCGGGCGTCATCGTCGACGAGCAGCGGCGGCACCGCGATGACGAGGTCCGCGCCGCCGGCGACCGCCTGGCGCGTGTCGGTCGTCGCCCGCAGGCGCCCGGCGCCGACGACCTCGACCAGCGCGTCGGCGAGCCCGTCCTCGCCGGGGAAGGGCGGCTGAGAGGCATTGACGAGGTCGACGGTGACCGCGTCGATGTCGCAGCCGACGACCTCGTGGCCGGCGCGGGCGATCTGGGTGGCGAGGGGCAGGCCGATCTTGCCGAGTGCGACGACGACGGCCTTCAAATGGCCACCTCAACGGCCACGGTTGCGCCGTCGCGCGCGCTCGCCAGAGCCGCCTCGGCGACCATGGCGAAGTCGGTTGTGCCGGCGCGCAGCAGGGCGCCGGCGGGATCGACGGCGCCGGCGAAGGCGACGCGGGGCGAGGCCTGCAGCAGCCGCGCGTGATGGCGGCCGATCATCCCGAGCCCGAGCACCGCTCCGCGCAGCGGCCTGGTGAAGTCTGGGCTCGGCACGGCGTCACTAGGGTATCCGGCCATGCCCGATCACCCTGCCCCCGGTCTCGTTCTCAGCCCGACCGCCTCCGTCGGCCGCGACGTCAGCTTCGGCGCCAATGTCGTGGTCCACGACGGCGTCGTCATCGGCGACGGCGTCGTCGTCCAGGACAACGCCGTGCTCGGCAAGCCCCCGCGCCTGGCGCCGACCTCGGGCGCGCCGCGCACCGAGCTCGACGCCCTCGTCATCGAGGAGGGCGCCGCCGTGTGCGCCGGCGCGGTCGTCTTCGCCGGCTCGCACATCGGGGCGGGGGCGATCGTCGGCGATCAGTCCTTCGTGCGCGAGCGCAGCAGCGTCGGGCCCAACAGTGTCATCGGGCGCGGCTCGGCCATCGACAACGACGTCGTCATTGGCGCGCGCGTCAAGGTCCAGACCAACGTCTACGTGACCGGCTTCAGCATCGTCGAGGACGACGTCTTCCTCGGCCCCGGCGTCTTCACCACCAACGACGACGCCATGGGGCGCCACCCGCCCGACCTGCAGCTGCGCGGCGCGATCCTGCGCCGCGCGTGCCGGATCGGCGGCGCCGCCGTGCTCGTGCCCGGCGTCGAGGTCGGCGAGGAGGCCTTCGTGGCCGCGGGCGCCGTGGTCACCAACGACGTGCCTGCGCGCGCCGTGGTCATGGGCGTTCCGGCCCGCGTCATCCGCCACGTCGGCGACGAGGACCTGCTGGAAGCCTGGCAGTGAGGGTCCCGCACCTACCGGGTGCGCGCGAGCCGGCGCTGGCCCGACGCAGGCGCCTGCGCGCCGAGCGGCGCACGCGCGGGATCGCCGTGGCCGCTCTGCTCACGGGCGGTGCGGTGGCGGCCACCGAGATCGGGCGCGTGTGGAGCCGCGGCTCGGCGCCGCTGCCGCTGGAGGCAGCCGGCGCGGACAGCGAGGCCGCCGCGCGCATCGCCGCGGCCGGCGCGGAGGCGCTCGGGCAGACGGTCGAGGTCGCGGTGCGCGGTTACCAGGAGGGCTCCACCGGCGAGAACGCGATGCTCAACCTGCTCGGCTCGTTCACGATGAGCTGGGCGGTCGTCCGGCTCTCGACGCACGCCATCCGCCGGCGCGGGCGCTTCGGGCCCTTCGGCGACCTCGTCCTCGGCCAGCATCACATCCATCACTTCGTGCCCGGGATCCTGCTCGCCTTCATCTCCGGCGGCGCCTCGGTCGTCTCGCGCAACAAGTCGCTCGACCCATGGCTCGCGGTCCCGTTCGGCGCCGGCGTGGCGCTGACGCTCGACGAGTCCGCGCTGCTGCTCAAGCTCGACGACGTCTACTGGACCGAGGAGGGCATCGTCAGCGTGCAGATCTCGCTGGCCGTGGTCTCGATGCTCTCGGCCGTGGTCCTCGCGCTGCGCATGCTGCGCCGCGGCGAGCGCGTCGTGCTCGAGGACGGTTAGCCGAGCTCAGGCCGCGGCCGCGTTGAGGCGGTCGCCCGCCTCGGTCCAGATGATCTGGTCGCGGCCGGGGCCGACGCCGACGAGCACGATCGGCACGCCGAGGAAGTCGGCGATGAAGTCGAGGTACTCGCGTGCGGCCTCGGGTAGGTCCGACCACGAGCGACACCCGGTGATGTCCTCGCTCCAGCCGGGCAGGTCGACGTACTCGCCGGTCGCGTGGTGCAGGACCGACTGGTGATAGGGGAAGACGTCGAACGAGGCCTCGTCGGTGCCGCGATAGCGCGTGCACACCCGGATGGTGTCGAAGCCGCTGAACACGTCGAGCTTGGTGATGACGAGGCCCGTGAGGGTGTTCAGGCGCGTGGCGTAGCGCAGGGCGACGAGGTCCATCCAGCCGGTGCGCCGCGCGCGCCCGGTGGTGGTCCCGAACTCGCCTCCGCGCTCGCGGATCTCGGCGCCGACCTCGTCGTCGAGCTCGGTCGGGAAGGGCCCGGCGCCCACGCGCGTGGCGTAGGCCTTGGCGACGCCCCAGATGACGTCGATGTCGCGCGGGCCGACGCCGGCACCCACGCACGCCGCGCCGGCGATCGGGTTCGAGGAGGTGACGAAGGGATAGGTGCCGTGGTCGAGGTCGAGCATCGTCGCCTGGGCGCCCTCGAAGACGACCGTGCCGCCGTCGTCCAGGCAGCGCTGGGCGAGCGCGGACGTGTCGGCGATGTACTGCTCGATGCGGTGGCCGAAGGTCAGGTAGTCCTCGGTCATGCGCTGCAGGTCGAGCGCGGGGTCCTTGGCGAACGGGCGCAGCGTCAGGCGCTTGGGCTCGAGCGCGGCGGTGATCTTCTTCTTGAGGATCTTCTCGTCGAGCATGTCCTGGACGCGGATGCCCAGGCGCGCCGCCTTGTCGGCGTAGCACGGCCCGATGCCGCGCTTCGTCGTCCCGATCGAGAGCTTGCCGAGCTTGGCCTCGCCGGCCGAGTCGAGCATCAGGTGGTAGGGCATGATCAGGTGCGCGTTGGCGCTGACGCGCAGCCCCGAGACGTCGACGCCCTTGGCCCGCAGCCCGTCGATCTCGTCGTTGAGCACGCGCGGGTCGACCACGACGCCGTTGCCGATCACGCACAGCTTGCCGGGGTAGAGGATGCCGCTCGGGATGAGGTGGAAGGCCCACTTCTCCCCCTCGCGCACGATCGTGTGGCCGGCGTTGTTGCCGCCCTGGAAGCGCACGACCATGTCGGCGCGCTCGGCCAGCAGATCGACGATCTTGCCCTTGCCCTCGTCGCCCCATTGGACGCCTACGATGACGATGCCCGGCATGTCCGACGCAGTGTGTCAGGCGACGAACTTGCGCGCGTCTTCGCCGTAGAGCGGCACGAGCGTGCACATCTCCTCCAGGCGCGACACCGTCCGCTCGTTGATCTGGGCGGCCAGCGCGTCGCGCTCGAGGTTCGTCGTGATCACGACCGAGCGCTCCTCCTCGTAACGGGCGTTGACGATCGCGTAGAGCTGCTCGAGCACCCAGTCCGACGTCTTCTCGGCCCCCACGTCGTCCACGTGCAGCAGGTCGACCGCGGCCAGGCGGTCCAGGAAGGAGACGTAGGACCCGTCGCCGTCCGACTCGAAGGTCGCGCGGATCTCGGCCAGCAGGCGCGGCAGCGAGTAGATGGCCACCGAGCGCCCCGCGTCGAGGGCCGCGCGCGAGACGAGCATCGCGAGCGTCGTCTTGCCCGTGCCCACCTGGCCGTGCAGCCACAGCCCGCGGCCGCCGTCGAGGTTCTCCTCGAGCGCGGCGACGAAGCGGCGCACGATGCGCACCTGCGGCTCGGGCATGTCGGTCACCGGCGAGCGGTCGAAGGAGACGCCGCGGTACTTGCGCGGGATGACGGCGCTCAGCTGCCGGGCGCGGCGCTTCTCCACACGCGACGGGCGGCAGCGGCAGGGGCTGGCGACGCGCGTGTCCTCGTCGATGACGAAGCCGCTGCCGTCGCACTGGCCGAAGGGGCACGGGGCCTCGTCGATCATGCGGCGCGCTGGAGCCCCAGGAAGCGCGGGTACTCGTTCTGGAAGGTGAGGGGCACGTCCCCCAGGCCGCCGTTGCGGTGCTTGGCGATGATGAGCTCGGCCTCCCCGGGCTTGTCGGTCGTCTCGGGGAAGTAGTACTCGTCGCGGTAGATGAACATGACGAGGTCTGCGTCCTGCTCGATCTGGCCCGAGTTGTGCGAGACGATCCCGTCGGCCAGCCAGCTGGCGGGTCCGGGGACCGTCAGGTCGTAGACCTGCTCCTCACCGGCGGGCTCGATGGCTTCGACGCGGTCCCAGAAGAGGTCGCTTGCCGCCGCCGCACTGAGCGCGGGCGCGTCGAGGAGCTGCGCGTAGCCAGCCAGAACCGCGCGAGACGGTGCGAAGGCGAAGTGGGCCTGGCCTCCGTAGGAGGTTCCGCGCATCGACGCCATCGCCCGCTGCGTGATGCCCCTCTCGATCATGGCCTGGCGGACGTCGGCCCACACCTCGCGTGGCAGCGTGTCGACGTTGGTGCTGGCAGGCATGGCGGCCAAAGCGCTGCGAAGCTTCTCGGCCTGCGCGACACGCGGGCCGAATGCGCCGACCTCGTCGAGGAACTGGCGCTGCGCGACGACACCCGATACGTCCACGTGATGAACGGCTCCGCCCTTATCGCTCGCCGTCTGTCGCAGACGCGCAACGATCCCCAGGCGCAGTAGCAGCGCCGCGACATCGCGTGCGAGGCCCTCGCTCGCTGTCGAGAAGTACAGCCGGGTGACGACGCGGCCGTCGCTGCGTCGCAGGCCAGACCACAGACAGCCGTCGGTGGCCCAGAGGTGGCGCAACAGGAGGGCGATCTGCTCATTGGGGAGCTGGAATACCTCCCGCGGCAGCCGCTTTTGGTGGGACCGCTGGTTGAAGAGACCGAGCTCCCGCAGCCAGGCGTTGACGCCGGCAGGCCGCCAGCGGTTGCCGTTGCCGGCGATCACCAACTGGTGCCAGTTGCCGCGTCCCACATGGCGGGTCACCCGCGCGCCGAATTCGCGTTCTGCCGCGCCTGCGACCGCGGCGCTGTTCTCTTCTGACGCGGTCGTGTAGCGCAGAGGCTGGCCCGAGAGGTAGCTGCCATCGCCCACGAGCTGGCCCAGCAGGATCAGTCGGTCGTCCGGCCAGGAGATCGTGCGAGATGGCTCGGGAAGCTGGCGCGACAGCGCGATCCGGTCACCGCGCTCGAGCTCTGACACAGTCTGCCATCCGACTCCGGTCCGGATGCGGTGCTCGGCAGTGGCACGCAGACGGCGTCCCGACGCCAGCCGGACGTCGAGCACGGGCCGGCGCCCGACGGCCCACACCTCGTCGCTGCGCGCGGTCACCAAGCGATCGGTCGCATCGACCGCCACCACCTCCGGCGTCTGCCCGACCAGCTCTTCGATCGGTATGCGTCGTCCGTCGGCCAGCACCACGAGCGTGTCGCCGGTCACGCACTCGCGTAGATCCGAGAGCATCGGGCGCTTGTCGGTCCGCGACTCGACGCCGCGCGAGAGCTGGCTCAGCGCGATCACCGGGACGTTGAGCTCGCGCGCGAGGATCTTCAGCCCACGGCTCATCTCGCCCACCTGCTGCACGCGGTTCTCGATGCGCGAGTCGGCCCGCATGAGCTGCAGGTAGTCGACGATGACCAGGCCCAGCCCGCCGTACTCCGCCATGGCCTGCTGATGCAGCCGCCGGGCCTTGGCGCGCACGTCCATGATCCCGATGTCTGAGGAGTCGTCGACGTAGAGCGGCGCCGAGTCGTACTCGCCCGCGGTGCGCAGCACGCGCTTCCACTTCGCCTCGTCGCGCAGCCGGCCCTTGCGCAGGTCGTCGCCCTTGATCGAGGCCTGCGACGCGATGAAGCGCTGTGCGAGCTCGGCCTCGGACATCTCGAGGCTGAACAGGGCCACCGGGCGCCGGTGGTCCTTGTTCAGCGCCACGTTCTCGGCCATGTTGGTGACGAGCGCTGATTTACCCATCGAGGGCCTTGCCGCGATGATGATCAGGTTGCCGGGCTGGAAGCCGCCGGTGATGGTGTCGAGGTCGGCGAAGCCGGACGGGGTGCCGGTGAGCGAGCGACCCTCGGCCGAGAGCTCCTGCCACTTGCGGACCTCGGCGTGCAGGACCTCGCCGACGCGGCGGAAGTCCTTCTGGCGGTCGTCGTGGGCGACCTCGAGCACGGCGCGCTCTGCCCATTCGACGAGCTCGCGCGGCGGCGCCTCGTGCCCGTGGACGTGGGCCTGGATCTCGTAGGAGGCGGCGAGCAGCCGGCGCAGGAGGGCGCGGTCGCGAACGATCTGCGCGTACTGGCGCAGGTTGCCGACGGCCGGCACGGCCGCGGTGAGGGTGTCGATCTCCGCCTGGCCGCCGGCGGCGTCGAGCCGGCCGCGCGAGCGCAGGTGCTCGGTGACGGTGAGGACGTCGATCGACTCGCCCGCCGTGAAGAGGGCGAGCATCGACTCGTAGACCTCGCGGTGACGCTCCCGGTAGAAGTCCTCGACCTTGAGCCCCTCCTCGATCACGAACGCGTAATGCGTGCGATCGGAGAGGAGCATCGCTCCGAGGACGGACTGCTCGGCCTCGATCGAGTGCGGAGGAGCGACGCCGGCTGGGGGGCCCTGCGCGCCCTCCGCGCCGCGTCCGTTGGTGGTCTGGGGAGTGCTCATCGAGTGGGGTCCGAACGTAGCAACGGCGGGGGTCGGCAGCCCCGGGCTTCCCCGCATACAGGGCGTCTTTCTTCACACGCCTGTGCGCAGTCGTCACACGTGCGCCGTGCGGCTGGCGCGAGCACGAAGAAGGCCTCCCGGAGGAGGCCTTCGGCACGACGGGACGCTGGCGCGCGCTACTGCTCGCTGACCATCGTCTTGACGTTGGCGGTGACGCCGTCGGCCATCTCGACGACCACCATGTAGGTGCCGACGTGCTTGATGGGCTCGTCCAGGTGGATCTTGCGGCGGTCGATCGTGATGCCGCGCGCCTCCTGGATGGCGTCCGCGATGTCCTGCGTGGTGACCGAGCCGAAGAGGCGGCCGTCGTCGCCGGCCTGCTGGCTGATGGTGAGCACCGTCTTGTTGAGCAGCTCGGCCTGCTCGGCGGCGCGGCCGACGGCCTCCTGGGCCGCGCGCTCCTCGGCGGCGGCGCGGCGCTGGGCCGCGTCGACGGCGCCCTTGGTCGCCGGCTGGGCCAGCTTGCGCGGGATCAGGTAGTTGCGCAGGTACCCCTTGGAGACGTCGACGACCGTCCCCTTCTCGCCGAGCGTCTCGACGTCCTTGAGCAGGATCGCCTCGGGCATCGCGCTAGCGCTCCTCGCGATCGCCGCGGTACCCGCCACCGCGCCCACCGCGCTCGGGGCGCTCCTCGCGGGCGTCGCTCACGTAGGGGAGCAGCGCGATCTCGCGCGCCCGCTTGACCGCCCTGGCGAGCTGGTTCTGGTGGCGACGGCAGGCGCCGCTGATCCGGCGCGAGCGGATCTTGCCGCGCTCGGACACGAAGCGGCGCAGGGTCGCGACGTCCTTGTAGTCGACCTGCTCGATCTTGTCCTTGCAGTACGGGCAGGACTTGCGCCGGCCGGAACCGGGGCCGCCCTTCTTGTCGCGCCGCCGTGCGGGCTTGGCTCTGCGTGCTTTGGCCACGTCGTGGAGTCCTTCTGAAGCTTCGTCAACAGTCGAACGCGCGCCCGGCAGGCGCGCGAAGCCCCATTGTGACACGTTTGCCGCAGCCGGCCGCGGCCGCTCAGTTGCAGATGCGGCAGCGTCCGTGCGGGCACGCGCAGGCCAGCAGCGCGGGCGCTGGCCCGCCGGGCCGCCAGCGGCGCAGCGGCTCGACCCCGGTGGGCTCATTGCGGTCGGCCGACCCGCCGGGATAGCAGTGCATGCCGAGCATCGAGGCGAGCCGGTCCTTGTCGGCATCGGTCCAGCCGGCGATCGTCTCGATCAGCGCGGTGATGAGCGTGTGGTTGTACGGCCTGTCCATCGCGGGGCTTCCTCTGCGTCGGCGCGCTGGACCTGGCGCGTGCGCGCTGGATACCCTCGCGTGACCCGCGACAAGCGCAGGCGCCCGATCGGACACCGCCATCGGTAGCGCATGGACGTCAGCCGGCGACGACGCCTCCCGCGCCCGACGGGCGCAGGAGGCGTCGTCAGATACCTAGACCGTATGGCGGGTGCGCTCGGGGCTGGTGTTGCGCCGTGGGGGCGTCGAGGGAGGGGTTGCGTGTCGGGCTCGGGTGGAGTGGTTTTCCGTCCGGTCTGAGTAGAAGGGTCAGCACCTCACGCAGCCTTGCGTGGCCCGGACGGCGGCTGGTACCCGACGCCCGGGCGAACGCCTCACGCGGCCAGTGTTGGCGGCGGCGTGGGCCGACACATAGCTGGGAGGTGCTGACCTTGGCGGAAGCTACCCGCTGGGTTGGGCTGGACGTCCACGCGACGCAAACCACGGTCGCGGTCCTCGACAAGGACACCGGAGAGTTGTCGCGCGCGAAATTACGCGGCGCCCCGGAGAAGGCGGTGGTGGACTTCTTGGCTGGTTTCGAGGGTCGGGTGATCGCGGTCTATGAGGCTGGGCCGACGGGGATGAAGCTCGCGCGGGTGGCGCGCGAGCGTGGTATCGACATGCGCGTCTGCGCGCCCGGGCTGATCCCGCGCAAGCCGACCGATCGGATCAAGACCGACGCGCGCGACGCTGAGCGGCTGGGGCGCCAGCTCGCCGCCGGCGGCCTGTCGTTCGTTCGCGTCCCCAGCGAGGAAGAAGAGGCGCTGCGCGACCTCGTTCGCGCTCGCGAGGACGCCCGTCAGGACCTCTCGCGGGCGCGCCATCGTTTGAGCAAGATGCTGCTGCGTCGCGGGTTGCGCTACGAGGCGGGCTCGACGTGGACCGATCGTCACATCGATTGGATCGTCCGGTTGAAGTTCGACGACCTGGCCTCGCGGATTGTCGTCGGCGAGTACGTCAACGCCGTCCAGCAGCTCCACCGGCGCCGCAAGGACCTCGAGGCCACGATCGAGGAGCTGCTGCCCTCGGCGCCGTTCGCGCAGACGGCCTACCGACTGCGCTGCTTCCGCGGCCTGGGCACGCTATCGGCGGTCGGCCTGTGCTGCGAGGTCGGCGACTTTCATCGCTTCGCCAAGCCCTCGCAGCTGGCGGCGTTCCTGGGGATCGTCCCGGCCGAATACACCACCGACAGCAAGCGCCGTCTGGGCGCGATCACCAAGGCGGGATCCAGTCACGCCCGTCGGCTGCTGGTCGAGGCCGCCTGGCACTACCGGCGCTTGCCAGCCACCGGCACCACGCTCGCTCGCCGCCAGCAGGACATCGATCCGCGCGTCGTGGCGATCGCCTGGCGCGCACAGGTGCGCCTACACAAGCGCTACACGCAGATGAAGGCACGCAACAAGCCTGCCGGTGTGATCACGATCGCTAACGCCCGCGAACTGGCGTGCTTCTGCTGGGAGGCCGCGACGCTGGACTAATCCGCGACGACACTTCCGTGACCCCGGCGGCTCGACGCTGCCGGGGTCCGACGTTCACCACAAGGGCCAGCAAGCGCCGCACTGGATTCGGGTCGCGTCCGTTCTATGGGCACCATCGACGCCCACCGGCGTCCGGAGCGCCCGCTCCTAGAGAGCGACCCGCGGCGAACCCACGGTCATGGGGTGAGCGAGTCCCCGCATATCAGGCTGACCATCGCAGTCGCGCTGCCTGGTTCCCCGGACGTCGGACCCCGGGAGCCCCGAGCTCCACCCCTCGCCGCAACGACAGCGGACCCGCCAACGCGAGCCCGCCACCAAACCCTGCGCTCAGCAGGCGTCACGCCATATCAGAACGGGATGTCGTCGTCGGCCGGGGCCGAGGGACCCGAGCCGCCGCCCGCGGGGGCGGCCGCGAAGTCGCCCGTGTCGGCGGGGATGTCCGAGCGTGGCGTGAAGCCGCCGCCGTTGCCGCCGCCGGCGTCGTCGCGAGGGCTGGAGAGGAACTGGACCGTGTCGGCGATGATGTCGATTGCCTGGCGCTTCTGGCCCTCGGGGCTCTCCCACTCACGCCACTCCAGCCGCCCGTCGATGGCCACCGGGCGGCCCTTGGACAGGTAGCGGGCGCAGTTCTCGCCCTGCGCGCCCCACACGGTGACGTCGAAGTAGTTGGGCTTGTCGACCCACTCGTTGGTCGAGTTGTCCTTGCGGCGCGTGTTGCACGCCACCCGGAGCTTGCACAGCGAGGTGCCGCTCGGCAGCGAGCGCAGCTCGGGATCGGCGGTCAGGTTGCCGGTGATGATCACCCGGTTGATGTTTGAGGCTGCCATTGGGGTTGCTCCCTTCGGGGGCGAACAGTCGTCGCGGAACTCGTCTGCGATCGAGTCTAGACACGGCCTCGGAGCGAACCCGGCGAAGAGCCCGCTTTCTCCGCGCTTTTGTTGCAGAGTCGCCGTGAAGGCGGGGCAGACCGCGGCCGCTACGCGGCGGAAGGCGCTTCGGCCTCTGCCTCGGCGGCCTCCGGCGCGGGGGCCGGGGCGCGCTCTGCGGCAGGCGCCGGCGCGGCGGCCGGAGCCTCGGCGCGCGGCAGCTCGGTCGGGGCGGGCGTGCCCGGAGCGAGCTTGACGATTCGGAAGCGAAGGACGCCGTCGGCGATCCGCAGCGAGCGCTGCAGGTTGGCCAGCAGCGTGGCCGGGCCGTGGAACTGCAGAAGGTGGTACTCGGCGTCGGTGCGGTGGCGGATCTCGTAGGCCAGGGCACGGGTGCCCCAGTCGTGATCGCTCACGATCGTGCCGGCCGACGAGATCGTGGCCTCGGTGTCGGCGAGGACCTTCTTGCGCTGGTCCTCGGGTGCGCTCGTGTCGAGCAGCAGGACGAGGTCGTAAAGGGGTTCAGGTGCAGCCATGAGAAGTTCGCCGGCGATGGACGGCGGCGGCGGAAGATAGCAGGGGGCGAAGGCGCCGCGCCGGCTGCCTAGCAGCCGCGATGGGCCCCGACGGCGTGTGGCGCAGGATCCGCTGGGACAACGTCGCCCGCCTGGCGGCGCTCGTCGCGCTCGGGCTGGTGGTCGCGGTCTGGCCGCGCGTCAGCGGGAGCGGGCCACGGCTCCCGCCGGCGACGGCCATGCCTGCGGGCGCGGGGCCGGGGTCGCCGAATGGTGGAGTGGGGCGGGGGGAGAAGGGGGCGGCGAGGGAGCGACGGGCCGAGGTGCAGCGGCGCGCGCGTGCGGAGCGGCGGGCAATCGCGGAGCGGCAAGTTCGGGCGGAGGAGCGGGCGGCGAGGGAGCGGCGGGCAATCGCGGAGCGGCGGGTTCGGGCGGAGAAGCGGGCGGCGAGGGAGCGGCGGGTGCGGGCGGAGGCGCGGGCGGCGAGGGAGCGGCGGGTGCGGGCGGAGCGGCAGGCCCGGGCGGAGCGGCAGGCCCGGACGGAGCGCCAAGCGCAAGTGGAGCGGCCCCCGTCCGTGGAGCCGCCGCCGGTGAAGCGGCCGCCGGTGAAGCGGCCGCCGCGCGTGGAGAGGCGGCCGCCGCCGAAGCCGCCCGCGCCGCCAGTCGACCCGGCCGTCGCCGAGTTCGGGCTCCCGTGACGCCGCCGTCGGTGGGAGCTGTCCTGCCCTTGGGCGCCAGGACGACCTCAGGGCAGGACGGTGCGCTCCGCCCGCGCGTGGCGAGCCCTCTCCCTCGATGCCTCGCCGCGCAGCACCGCACACGCGCGCGGACGACCCCACCGCAAAACGCGAACCGCAACCGACGGCGCCTACGACCGCTCCGCCGCCGTCTGCGCCGCCTTGGCGCGGATGTCGTGGAGCTGCTCGTCGATCCAGTCGCCCGGGTCGCGGGCGGTGACGATGTCCTTCAGCCCGCGCAGGCGCCGCGCGCGCTCGGCGGGCTGCATCGTCAGCGCCGCGTGGATCGAGTCCGCCAGCGCCTGGATGTCGAACGGGTTGACGCTCAGTGCGTGCTCGCCGAGCTCCTCGTGCGCGCCGGTGTTCTCCGAGAGGATCGAGACGCCGTCGCGCTCGTTGACCATCGGGCCCTCCTTGGCCACGAGGTTCATCCCGTCGAACATCGCGTTCACGAGCAGGACGTCGTAGTGCTTGTAGGCCGCGACCGCCTCCTCGAGGTCGTCGCGGAGCTTGAGCTGGATCGGCATCCAGTCGGGCGTGCCGTGGCGGTGGTTGACCACGGCCACGAGAGCCTCGATGCGCTCGAGGTACTCGGCGTACTCCGGGACGTCCGTGCGCGAGGGCATGAGCTGCGCGATGAAGGTGATGCGCTCGCGGAACTCCGGGTGCTGCTCGAGGAAGAGGTCGAAGGCCGAGAAGCCGCGCAGGACGTTCTTGGACAGGTCGGCGCGGTCGACGCGGAGGATCAGGTGGTCGCGCCGGCGGCGCAGGAGCTCCTGCTCCTGGTCGGCCACGCCGTCGGAGGAGGCGACGTTGAACAGCGCCTTGGCGTCGATCGGCAGCGGGTAGCTGCGCACCCACACCTCGCGGTCCTCGAAGTGCACGACGCCGGCCTCGAAGTCGACGTCGAGGTCCATGAGGTCGCGGCAGCACTGCAGGAAGTTGCGCCGGTAAGAGGACGTGTGGAAGCCGATGATGTCGTTGGAGAGAAGGCCGCAGTAGAGCTCCTCGCGGATCTTCTGGGGCAGCACGCGCCAGGCGTCGCTCTGCGTCCACGGGATGTGCACGAAGTGGTGCAGGAAGACGTCCGGGCGCGCGCGGCGCACGAGCGCGGGCAGCGTGTAGAGGTGGTAGTCGTGGACCATCACCACCGGCTCGTCCTCGCCCTCGATCTCCTCGATGACCGCGGTGGCGAGGTCCTCGTTGACGACGTTGTAGCCGTACTCGAACGCCTCCACCTCGTTGCGCCGCACGTCCGGGGCGTTCGAGAGGTCCCAGAGGTAGTGCTGGATGAACCACAGCATCGGGTTGGCGAAGATGTTGTAGAAGCGGTCGTAGGCCTCGGGGTCGCTGACGACCAGGCGCACCTGGTACTCGCCGCCCGCCGGCGAGTGCACCGTGAGCGCCTTGCCCTCGGCCTCGTGGGCCTTGCGGGCGTCGCCGTCGGTCAGGGCCGAGGCGATCCACACCGCGTCGCGATGCGACGCCAGCCCGGTCAGGGCCGTGACCAGCCCGCCCGTCCCACGCTTGACACTGCCGTCGTCCTGGAAGGTCACCGGGCCTCGGTTGGAGACCAGGACGAGCGGACCGCGCGAATCGGGCATCAGCTGGACCTTACGCCAGCAGCTCCGTGAAGATCCTCAGGTAGTCGCGCAGGTAACGCGGCGTGAGGAAGTGCTTGCGGACGTGCTCCTTGCCGCGCCGGCCGAGCGCCTTGCCGAGCGCCGGGTCCCTGAGGATGTCCAGCGTGCGCGCGGCGCAGGCGTCGACGCTGTCGACGAGGTAGCCGCTCACTCCGTTCTCGATCTGCAGCGGGATGCCGCCGACGTTGCCGCCGATGAAGGGCCGCCCCTTCCAGATCGCCTCGGTCACGGTCAGGCCGAAGCCCTCGCGCGTGGACTTCTGGATCAGCACGTCGGACTGCGACTGGAAGGCGTTGACCTCGATCGAGCCCACGTTGTTGAAGTTGTTGAGGATGTGGACGTCCGGGTCGCCGTCGGCGTGCGCGATGGTGGCGTTGAAGAAGTCCCAGCCCTCGGGGTCGTCGGAGGCCATCGAGCCGACCAGCGCGAGCTGAACCGACGAAATCTTCTCCTTGACGATCCGGTAGGCGTCGATCACGCCCAGGGGGTCCTTCCATGGGTCGAAGCGCGACACCTGGGTCATCAGCGGCCGGTCGACGTCGATGCCGAACTGCTCGCACACATAGGCGGCGTCCTCGGGCGACAGCGCCATGTTCTTCGGCGCCAGCGGGTCGATGGCCGGCGGCACGATGTTGATCTGGCCGCCCATACCCGCGGGCACGTAGTCGCGGACGTGGAAGAGCGACTGCGGGTAGGTCGAGATGTAGGGCAGCAGCTTGCCCATCGTCTCCGGGTTGGGCGAGGACATGTCGATGTGGCAGCGCCACACCCAGCCGCGCGCCTTCTCGGGCACCAGCGTGTGCAGCGCCGCGGGCTGGGGGTCGTGGATGAGGGCGACGTCCCAGCCCCCGACCAGCTCGCGCGCGTTCATCTCGTTGTAGCTGCGCCAGGTGTCCCACTGCTCGTCGCTGAGGTCCTCCGGCGCGCCCTGCAGCGCGTTGTGCATGAGCTTGGTCGCGTTGAAGAACTCCTCGCGGCCGTAGATGACCTGCCACTCGACGTCGAGCCCGACGTCCTTCATGAGCGGCACGAGGGTGTAGAGGATCTCGCTCACCCCGCCGCCGAACGCGGTGGCCGAGACATGCACGACGCGCGAGCCCCTCAGGGGCTCGGCGAGCTCGCGGATCTCCTCGACGAGGTCGCGCCCGACGATGTGCGTGTAGTCCGCAAGAGTCTTCGATCCGACGGCGACCGGCTGGAGCACGCGCGGGAGAGTAGCTGTCAGCCCCGCCGTGGCGTGTCGAGCGGCCGCTCACCCAGCTTCACGCGCACCTGCCGGCGCTCGCCGCCGCGCCGGACGTCGAGCGTCACGGTGTCGCCCGGCTCGTAGTCGAGCAGGGCCTTGGCGAGGTCGCTCTCGGCGTGCACCGGGTGCCCCTGGACGGCGGTCACCACGTCGCCGCCGGTCTGGAAGGAGCGCTCCTGGAAGCGCTCCGTGTGGTCGCCGGGCTCGAGGTGGGCGCGCGCGGCGGGGCCATCGGCGGTCACGTCCTGGATCCAGGCCCCGGACTGCACCGGCAGCTTGAAGCGGGCCGCGAGCTGGGGGTAGACGGGGACGCTGGCCACCCCGAGGTAGGCGTAGCGCGCGCGCCCGTCGCGGCGCAGCTGGCCCAGCGAGCGACGGACGGTGTCTGCCGGGACGGCGAACCCGACCCCCGAGCCATCGCCGGTGGAGGTCTGGATCTGGGCGTTGATGCCGAGCACGCGCCCGCGCCCGTCGAGCAGCGGCCCACCTGAGTTGCCGTGGTTGATCGCCGCGTCGGTCTGGATGGCGCCGGTCGTGTCGAAGCCGGTGAGCGACTGGATCGAGCGGTCCAGCGCGGAGATGACGCCGACGGAGAGCGACTGCTCCTCGCCGAACGGGCTGCCGATGGCGGCCACGGGCGCCCCGACGTGCAGGTCCTTGGTCGAGCCCAGCGGCAGCGGGCGCAGCGTCAGGCCCTTGGGGTCGATCTTGAGCAGCGCGACGTCGGCGAAGGGGTCGAAGCCCTTGACCTCGGCGGGGACCTGATTGCCGTCGGCGAAGCGCACGAAGACGTCCGAGGCCTTGCGGATGTCGGGGCCCTCGCCGCTCGTGACGACGTGCGCGTTGGTGGCGATCTCGCCCTCGCCGGAGAGGACGAAGCCCGAGCCGAGGCCGGCGGAGTTGCTGCTGCCCGGCTCCGCCAGGCCGGTGGCGATGACGGTCACGACGCCTGGCGACTCGCGCTCGTAGATCCCGCGCGGGTCGAAGCCGCCTTCGCTCTGGCCGGCCTGCTGGAGCACCTCGACCCTCGTCGTCGTGCTGTGCACGGTGTCCGTCTTGGTCTGCCCGCCGCCGCCGCAGCCGCCTGCCAGCAGCGCCGCGGCCGCGAGGCCGCCCGCCACGCGCCGCCCGGCAGCGCGCCGAAACTCGCCGCGGCGACGCCGGCCCCCGCCGACGCCGGTCCTCGCCTTCACAGCGGCAGCTCCAGGGCGAAGGTCGTGCGCCCGGGCACGCTCTCGGCGCTGAGGTCGCCCTCCATGCGGTCGGCCAGCTCGTGGGCGATGGCCAGGCCGAGACCCGAGCCCTGGGCGTCGTCGGAGGTGTAGAAGGGCTCGAAGACGCGCTCGAGATCGCCGCGCCGGATCCCGGTGCCGAAGTCCGTGACCGACAGGCGCGCGCGGCCGTTGCGGCGCGTCGCTGCGAGCACGACGTCGGTGCCGGCCGGGGTGTGATTGAGGGCGTTGTCGATGAGGATGCGCATGATCTGGGCGACGCGCTCAGGATCGCACAAGGCCTCTACCCGCCCGCCGGTCAGCCGTAGCTCCAGATGCGACTCGTGGGCGGCGAGCGCCGGGGTGAACTCGGCGGCCACGGTCTGGGCCAGGTCGCCGATGTCGGTCGGCTCGGGGCGCAGCTCGAGCGAGCCCGCCTCCAGGCGCGAGAGGTCCAGCAGCTCGGTCGCCAGCTTGCCCAGGCGGTCGACCTGCTGGCGCAGCTGGCGCAGGAAGGCCGCGCGCGTCTCCTCGTCGAGCTCCTCGTCCTCGAGCAGCTCCAGGAAGCCGCCGAGCGAGAAGATCGGCGTGCGCAGCTCGTGCGACGCGGTGGCGATGAAGCGCCGCCGGGCGGTCTCGAGCTCGGCGAGCTGACGCTGCATCGCGTCCAGCGTGCGGGCGAGCTGGCCGAGCTCGTCGCGCGCGCCCGACTCGAAGCGCGCGCCGAAGTCGCCCTGGGCCACGCGGCGGGCGGCGTGCTCCATGCGCCTGACGCGACGGCTGAACGCGCGCGCCAGCAGGTAGCCGGCCAGCAGCGCTCCGAGCAACGCGAGCCCGCCCGCGACCAGCACGCGCCGCCGGATGAGCGAGACGGTGGCGTCGACCTCCTCCAGCGGGGCCGAGTAGACGGCCACGTAGTAGACGCCCGGCCGCTTGGTCCCCGTGGCGGTCAGCCACAGCGGCAGCGCCGCCTCGGCCACGCGGCCGACGTTGCCCGCCTCGGTGCCGCGCGCCACTCGCCGCGTGCGCGCTGCGTCCAGCGCCGTGGCGAACTGCAGGTCGCCGATCTCGCGCTGCGCGGTCGAGTCCGAGGCCACGTAGGTCTGAAGGCCCTGCGTCCCGCGCGTGAGGCCCAGCAGCGTGACGCGCGCGCCCGAGACGTCGGCGGCGTGACGCACGCGCGCGTCGAGCACCTTGCGGTCGAGCGAGTGGTTGAGCGCGTCGACGATCGGGCCTGAGTACTGCCGCGCGACGTTGGTGAGGGTGTCGAGCTTCTTCGCGCGCACGCCGGTCTCGAGCCCGGAGGTGACCCCGAGGTACACGCAGGCGATCACCACCAGCGTGATGGCGAAGAACAGCAGCGCGAGGCGGTTGGTGAGCGATCTCAGCTGCTAGGTCTCCGTATCGCGGAAGCGGTAGCCCACGCCGCGCACGGTGAACAGGTACTCGGGGTCCTTCGCGTCGTGCTCGAGCTTCTCGCGCAGGTGCCGGATGTGGACGTCGATCGTGCGCGGGTCGCGGTAGGCGCTGTCGCCCCAGATGCGCGTGAGGAGCATGTCGCGCGTCCACACGCGCCCGGGGCTGGTGGCCAGGGCGAGGAGGATCTCGAACTCGACATACGTCGTCTGCACCTGTGCGCCACGCACCTCGACGGCGCGCTTGGCGGGGTCGATGCGCAGCTCGTGGACCTCCAGCGGCTCATCGCCGGCGCTCGGCTCGCGCCGGGCCATGCCCGCGCGCCGCAGCGCGGCCTTCACCCGCGAGCGGAACTCGCGCATCGAGAAGGGCTTGGTGATGTAGTCGTCGGCGCCCAGCTCGAGGCCGAGGACCTTGTCGATCTCCTCGGCCTTGGCCGTGAGCATGATGATCGGCACCGACGAGCGCGCGCGCATGCGCCGGCACACCTCGAGGCCGTCCACGCGCGGGAGCATCACGTCGAGCACGACGAGGTCGAAGGCCGTCTCGCTGAAGCGAGCGAGCGCCTCGCGCCCGTCGGTGGCCTGCACCACCTCGTAGCCGTCCTTGCGCAGCGGGAACGAGAGCAGCGTCTGGATCGACTGCTCATCGTCGACGAGGAGGATGCGGGGCGTGTGCTCGAGCATGTGCTCTCCGGACAGGGTACGCCCAGCTACCCTGCGAATTTCGCATGCTCGACCCGCGGATCTACCGCGCTGCCCTCATCCCGATCCTCTTCGCGCTGATCGTGGGCGCGTTCTCGCTCAGCGACCGTCCCCGGCCCATCGGGACCACGCTGGAGCCCGATGCCTTCTCGGCCTCGCGCGCGCTGGCCGACCTCGACGCGTGGGCCGGCCAGTACCCGGCCCGCCGCGCGGGCGACAGCGGCGACGCGGCGCTGGCCGCCAAGCTGGCGGCCGCCTTCCGGGCCATGGGCTCCTACCAGGTCAGCACGCCCTCCTTCCAGGCCGAGACGTCAGACGGCAAGCGCCGCCTGACCACGGTCATCGCGCGCCAGGTCGGCCAGCCCGGCCCGGGCCTCGTGGTGGTCGCCCACCGCGACGCGCTCGGCCGCGGGGCGCGCGCCGAGCTGTCGGGCACCGCGGCGATGATGGAGCTCGCGCGCGTCGTCCGCGGCGGGCGCCTGAAGCGCACCATCACCTTCGTCTCCACGAGCGGCGGCAGCGCCGGGCTGGGCGGCGCGCGCGACCTGCCTCAGCGCCTCACCGGCCGCCCGGGGGCGGTGCTCGTCCTCGGCGACCTCGGGGGCACGACCGTGCGCCGGCCCTTCGTCGCCGGCTGGTCGACGGGCGACGGGGTCGGCTCGCTGCAGCTGCGCCGCACCGTCGAGGCCGCCGTGCGCAAGGAGGCCGGCACCAACCCGGGCGGCGCGCGCGCCACGTCGCAGTGGGCCCGCCTCGCCTTCCCCGTCACGGTGGGCGAGCAGGGGCCGCTGGTGGCGGCCGACCTCCCCACCGCGCTGCTGTCGGTCAGCGGCGAGCGCTCGCCGCCGGCCGACGACCCGCTCGTGCGCAACCCGCCCCGCCTGCAGCCCTTCGGGCGCGCCGCGCTGCGCACGCTGACCGCGCTCGACAACGCGCGCACGCTCACCGGCGCCGGCTCGACGCACGCCCTCGTCACGCTGCGCAAGGTGCTGCCGCTGTGGGCCGTGCGGCTCCTGGTGGCCTCCCTGCTGCTGGCCCCGATGCTGGTCGCCGTCGACGGCTTCGCGCGCGTGCGCCGCCGCCACGAGCCGGTCGGCCCGTGGGTGTGGTGGATCCTCGCGGCCGCGGCGCCGATCGCCGTGGCGCTGGCCTTCGCGTGGTTGCTGGGGATCACCGGGCTGCTGCCGGCCACGCCGCCGGAGCCCGTCGCGGCGAGGGCGATCCCCGTCGGGACCTCGGGAACGGTCGCGCTGGTGGCCATCGGGCTCGTCGCGCTGCTCGGCTGGATCGCGCTGCGCCCGGCGCTCATCCGCAGGGCCGGCGCGCGCTCGGGGCCGTTCCGCGGAGAGGGCGCGGGCGCCGCCCTGCTCGTCACCTGGTGCGCGGTGGCCGGCGTGCTGTGGCTGCGCAACCCGTACGCCGCCGCCCTGCTCGTCCCGGGCGCGCACGCGCTGCTCGCCGTGGTCGCCCCCGAGGTGCGCCTGCGGCGCGCCCTGGCCATCGGCCTCGTCGTGGTCGCGGCCGCGCCCTTCCTGCTCGTCGACGTGTCGATCGCCGGCCAGCTCGGGCTCTCGCTGCCGCACTTCGGCTGGTTCTGCGTGCTGCTCGTGGCCGGCGGCGTCGTCGGGCCGCTGGGTTGGGTCATCTGGAGCCTCGTGCTCACCTGCCTGGTCGCCGCGCTGCTGTTGGCGCTGCGCAGCCGCTCGAGCACGACGCCGACCGAGACGCCGCAGATCACCGTCCGCGGCCCCGTCAGCTACGCGGGCCCGGGCTCGCTGGGCGGCACCGAGTCCGCTCTGCGGCGATGAGGCGGGCGCTGGGGGCCGCGCTCGTCGTGGCCGGGCTGCTGGTCCTGGCCGACGCGGCGGCGACCCTCGCCTGGCAGGAGCCGCTCAGCGCGTGGCGCGCGGCCCGCACGCAACACCGTCTCGCGGCGCAGTTGCACGCGCTCGAGCTCTCGGCCCCGCGCCACGCCGCCGACGGCGCTCGGCTCGCCATCCATGCGCGCGCGCTCGAGCGCTCGCGCCGCGAAGGGGAGGCGCTCGCCGAGCTGCGCATCGCGCGCATCGGCCTGCGCGCCGTGGTGGTGCGCGGGACCACGCCCGCCGACCTGCGCGAGGGCCCGGGGCTCATCGCCGGCACGGCGCTGCCCGGCCAGCACGCCACCACCGCCATCGCCGGGCACCGGACCACCTACGGCGCGCCCTTCCGGCACCTCGACGCGCTGCGCCGCGGCGACAGGATCACCCTCCGCCTGCCCTACGGCACCTTCCGCTACGCGGTCGAAGACCAGCGGATAGTCCAGCCCCGGGACCTATCCGTGCTGCGCCGCGTGGGTCATGATCGCCTGGTGCTCAGTGCCTGTCATCCGCTCTTTTCCGCCGCTCGTCGCATCGTGGTCTTCGCGCGGCTCACCGGAGTCGGACAGTCGGCCACCCATGGGGGGGCCCATGTGTGAGCCGGGTAGCCGGGGAGCCGATACAGGCTCCGACCCATTGGACCGCATGCTCAAGCTCGCCGCCCTCAAGGACCAGATTGCCCGCGACCAGTACGCGGTCGACCCTGACGTCGTCGCCGAGGCGCTCATCCGCCGCATGCGCGCGCGGCGCGCGGGCGCGGCGTCGGTCAGCCGAGGCGATGCTCGTAGCCGCTCAGGTCGCGCTCCGCGCCGCCCGCGCTGAGCGTCACCCTCGGCTCGCCCTCGGCCACGGTGCCCACGCGCGTGGTGCCGGCGGCCGCGCCGGCCACGCACGCGCAGAGCTCGAAGTCCTCGCCGCCCGCGGCGGCCAGCTCCCACGGCTCGACGCCGAGCTGCGCCGCCACGTCGGCCACCCCCGGCGCGAGCGGCAGCGCGTCGAGGTCGATCGCGATCGCCACGCCGCTGCGCCGCGCGAGGTGGCGGGCATCGGTGGCGAGGCCGTCGGAGAGGTCGATCATCGCGCCGGCGCCCACGGCGGCGAGGGCGCGCCCCTCGGCCAGGCGCGGCTCGGGGCGCAGGTAGGCGCGCACGAGCGCGTCGTCGCCGCGCGCGCGGCCGTCGAGCACGGCCAGGCCGGCGGCCGCGGCGCCCAGCGCGCCGGTCACCACGACGGCGTCGCCGGGTCGCGCGCCGTCGCGGCCCACCAGCTCCTCGCGCGTGTCGGCCCAGCCGGTGACCGTCACGGCCAGCATGAGCACGGGCGCGCGCACGAGGTCGCCGCCGGCGATGGTCGTCGCCGTGCGCTCGGCCAGCGCCTCCATGGCGCGCACGCAGTCGAGCACCGCCTCGGCCCCCAGGCTGTCGGGCACGCCCAGCGCCACGTACGCCTCGCCGGTCTCGGCGCCCATGGCGGCGAGGTCCGACAGCGCCGCGGCCAGCGCCCGGTGCCCGGCGTCGGCCGCCGTGACCCCGGGGTGGTCGAGGCGGAAGTGCACGCCGTCGACCATCGCGTCGATCGAGGTGACCGCGAACGGGCGCGCGCGCACGACAGCGGCGTCGTCGCCCACCCAGCGCACGATGCGCTCCGAGCGCGGCCGCAGCAGCTCCTCGAACGCCGCGATGAGCGAGAGCTCGCTCAGAGCTGCCGACCTAGCGGTGCCGGTAGACGATCCGGGCGCGATCGAGGTCGTAGGGCGAGAGCTCGACGCGCACGCGGTCCCCGGGCAGGATGCGGATCCGGAAGCGGCGCATCTTGCCGGCGACGTGGCCGAGGACGACGTGCTCGTTGTCCAGCTTCACGCGGAACATGGCGTTTGGCAGGGCCTCGATGACCTCGCCCTCGAACTCGACCTTCTCCTCCTTGGCCATGCCACGCGGGACCGTAGCAAGCAGGGTCAGCCAGGTGTAGGCGCTGTCGTGCCGCCCTGTCCGGCGGCCGGCGGGGTGGCCGCGGGCGGTGTCGCTGGCGGCTGCTGCGTGTTCGGCGCCTGCTGCGGCGGGGAGGAGTAGGCGTCGGGCGGGTACTGCGTGCCGCCCTTGCCGGTGCCCTGGCCGTTGGCGTCCGGCGCGACGCCCTGCTGCCCCCCCGCGCCCGGCTCTGCGCGCTGGCCGGACTGCCGGTCGTTGCTCGTCTTGCCGCCGCTGCGCGAGAACTTGCCGAAGAACGGCTGGGCCGAGAACGGCACCTTGGGCTTGGGGAACTCGCCGCAGAACTTGCCTCGGGCCGACTTCATGTACGCGCCCCAGATCGGCGCGGCGATGGCGCCGCCCTGAGCGTTGGCCCGAGCGGATAGGGGTCCTTCGGATGACCGACCCAGACGGAGCTGACCAGGCGCGGGGTGAAGCCGACGAACCAGGCGTCGGTGAAGTTGTCGACGGTGCCGGTCTTGCCCGCCGCCGGGCAGCCGATCTGGGCCTTGGTCCCGGTGCCGGACTGCACGTTCTTCTCCAGGATCTGCGTGGCCTCGTAGGTCACGCCGTCCTCGAAGACCTTGTGACGGGTCGGCTTGCCCAGGATGTCCACGTGCCCGTCCGGGAAGGTGACCTTGCGCACCACGATCGGCTTCACGCGGTAGCCCCCGTTGGCGATCGTCGCGTACGCCCGGGCCATCTCCAGGGGCGAGACGCCGTTGGTCAGGCCGCCCAGGCCCTCGGCCGGGTAGCCGTGCAGCGGGCTGGTGATGCCCATGTCGCGCGCGGTCTGGGCCACCGTGTCGGGGCCGAGGTCGGCGTCGAGCTGCGCGTAGACGGTGTTGTCGGACTTGAGCGTCGCCGTGACGAGGTTCATCGACCCGCTGTACGTCCGGCCGAAGGTGTGGACCTCGTAGTCCGGCGCCGTGGGCAGCCAGCCGCGCGAGAGCGGGCGCGAGACGTAGCTGGTGCGGTTGGGGTCCACGCCGCGGCGCAGCGCGTCCATGAGCACCATGACCTTGAAGGTCGAGCCCGCCTGGCGGTGGCCCTGGGCGGCGAGGTTGTACTTCGAGTCGCCGTAGCGCGACGACGAGGCCATCGCCCGCACGTAGCCGGTCTTCGGGTCGATGGTGACGATGGCGCCGGCGCGGTCGGGTGCGCCGAGGTTGCCGTCCAGCGCCCTGCGAGCGAGCTTCTGCAAGTGCAGGTCGATCGTCGTGTCGACGCGCAGGCCGCCGCGGCGGACGGTGTCGAGGCCGTACTTGTCGATCAGGTACTGCTTGACGTAGTCGAAGACGTAGCCCTCGCGCTTGGCCGTGTAGTAGCGGTTGTGCTTGACGCCGAGGCTCGTCCCCATCGTCTTGGTGGCCAGGGCCTGGGTGATGTAGCCCTGGTCGGCCATGCGCTGGAGCACGTCGTTGCGCCGCGCGGTGGCGGCACCCTTGTCGAGGAACGGGTTGTAGTTGGAGGGCGCCTGGGGCAGCCCGGCCAGCAGCGCGGCCTCGCGCAGCGTCAGCCGCGAGGCCGGCTTGTCGAAGAAGATGCGCGCCGCGGCCTGGATGCCGACCGCCGTCTGCCCGCCGACGGTGCCGTAGGGCACCGAGTTGACGTACTTGTTGACGATCCACAGCTTGCCGGGGCGGCCGGGATGGCGGTCCTCGAGCTCCTGGGCGAGCTTGGCCTCGCGGATCTTGCGCTTGTAGCCGGCCACGCCCGCCCGCGCTCGCTCGCCCGTATAGAGGTTGCGCACGAGCTGCATGGTCAGCGTCGAGCCGCCCTGGATGTCCTTCTTGGACTCGAGGTTCTTGACCGCGGCGCGCACGATGCCCTCGAAGTCCACGCCCTGGTGCTCGTAGAAGCGCCGGTCCTCGATCGCCACCGTCGCCTGGCGGACCACGTCGGGGATCTCGTCGGAGTGCACCGGGGTGCGCAGGATGTTGGCGTTGATGAAGCCCAGCCGCGTCTTGCCGTCGGCCGCGTAGACCCGGGAGGTCGCCCCGAGCTCGATCGGCTTCTTCGTCGACAGTGACGGCGCGCTGTTGGCGACGTTGATGACCCACGCCACCGCCGCGACCCCCGCGATGGCCACGCCGGTCACGATCAATCCGAGGAACACGAAGATGACGCGGCTCGCGCTGCCCTCGTTGCGACGCCTGCGGCGTTGGCGCTCTCGTCTCGACATCAGGAACCCTGGAAGGGTAGATCAGGGTTCGTCGCGGCGACCCCGACACCCTGCTTCGCGCAGTGCCCGCAAGACATCTGCCCGAAGCTCCCCCTCGCGGGCGATCCGGTCGGCCGGCGCCACGGGCGGGCCGGCGACCTGCAGGCGCAGGCCCGCGTCGGTCACCTCGGCGATGCGCGCGGCCCGGGTCTCCTCGAGCGCCTCAACGGCCGCCAGCGCCGCGGTCTCGTCGGCGTCGGGCGCCAGCCAGGCCGACACCTCGAGCGCCACCGTCGGCGAGCGGATCGAGTCGTTGCGCAGGACCCCGGCGGCCAGGCGCTCGTTGGGGATGATGAGCCGCGCGTCGGAGCCTGTGCGCAGCCACGTGTAGGTCAGCGAGACGTCCTCGACTGTGCCCGTCTCGCCCTCGAAGGTCACGAGGTCGCCGATGCGCAGCGGCTGGGTGACCGCGAGGACCATGCCGGCGATGGCGTTGGCCAGGACCTGGCGCGAGGCGAAGCCGACGACGGCGGCGGCGATCGCGCTCGAGGCGAGCACGGTGGCGGCCAGGCGGTCCAGGCTCGTGAACTGCGCGAGGGCCAGGGCGACGCCGATGACGATGATGGCGGCCTCGACCACGCGGCGCAGGAAGCGCAGGCGCGTGTCCAGCATCGGGCTGAGCTCGCCGCCGCCCAGCGCCTCGGGCAGCTTGTGCGCGCGCCCGCGCATCGCGCGGTGCACGATTGCGACGAGCGCGAGGGCCGCGAGCAGCGTCAGCGCGGCGGCGATCAAGCGCCCCGAAGACGAGTCGGCTGCGACGATGAGGGCCGTCATGGCGCGGGAAGGTATCCCCTCGGCGGTCCTGCTCGACGTGCTCGGCACGCTGGTCGAGCTCGAGACGCCGTGGCCGCACCTGGCGCAGGAGCTGGCTGCCCGCGGGGTCGTGGTCGACCTCGAAGCCGCGCGCGCGGCGATGCTGGCCGAGATGGCCTACTACCGCGCGCATCACGACGAAGCGCGCGACTGGGCCACGCTCAAGGACCTGCGCCGCCGCTGCGCCGCCGTGGTGCAGGAGTCGCTGGGCACGCCGCTGCCGCTGGGCGACGTCGAGGACGCGCTGCTGGCGGCGGTTCGCTTCCGGGCCTACCCCGAGGTGCCCGCCGCGCTGGAGCGCCTGCGCGCCGGCGGCGCGCGCCTCGCCGTGGTGTCCAACTGGGACGTGTCGCTGCACGACGTGCTCGAGCGCACCGGCCTGCGCGGCCTCGTCGACGCGGTCGTCATCTCGGCCGAGCTCGGCGTGGCCAAGCCCGATCCGGCCATCTTCCGCACCGCCCTGGACCGCTTGGGGGCCAGGGCCGCCGACGCGATGCACGTCGGCGACAGCCTGGAGGCCGACGTCGCCGGGGCGCGCGCGGCGGGCCTGGAGGCCGTGCTCGTGGCCCGCAACGGCGCGCAGGCGCCGGCCGGCGTGCGCGTCGTGGCCTCCCTCGACGGCCTCTTCGTGACGTAGGACATACCGGCCGCCTCGTACTCTGCATCCGAGCACGCATGTCCACCGCGCCCTCCTCGATCCCACCGCCCTCCTTCGACGTCGCGCCCGAGCTCCCCGAGGGCGTCGAGCGCCCGCCCCGCCCCGAGCGCCCGCCCTGGAAGCCGTGGATGGCGTGGGCGGGCCTCGTCGCCGCCTTCGGCGGCGCCCTCATGGGCGCGCTCATCATCGGGGTCATCGGGTCCGCGGCCGGCTCGAGCTTCACGGACCCCAGCCCCGCGGTGAGCATCTCGGCCACCATCGTCCAGGACCTGTCGTTCATCGGCGCCGCCCTGCTCTTCGCGAACATCTCGGCGCGGCCGCTGCCCGAGCAGTTCGGGCTGCGCCCCACGCGCTTCTGGCCGGCGGTGGGCTGGATGGCCGCCGCGTTCGCCGCCTTCTACCTCTTCACTCTCGTCTGGGTGGCGATCCTCGGCGTCAGCCCCGACGACACGAAGCTGCCCGACGAGCTGGGCGTCAAGGACAGCACCTACGCGCTGCTGGCCGTGGCCTTCCTGGTCGCCGTCGTGGCGCCGATGGCCGAGGAGTTCTTCTTCCGCGGATTCTTCTACGGGACCCTGCGCAACTGGAAGGGCGCCTGGCCGGCGGCGCTCCTCACCGGCCTGGTCTTCGGGGCCATCCACTTCGGGTCGGCCGAGGCCGCCTTCCTGTTGCCGCTGGGGTTCTTCGGCTTCTCCCTCTGCCTGCTGCGCGAGCGCACCGGATCGCTGTATCCGGGCATCGCCCTGCACTGCATGAACAACTCGCTGGCCTTCGGCGTCTCCCAGCACTGGGGGTGGGAGATCCCCGTGCTCTTCGCGTGCTCGCTGGGGCTCATCGCGCTCGTCGGGCTCGCGGTCCGCGCGCAGTGGACGCCAGCGCCGACGCCTACCGGCTGAGCGCCCAACGGCCAATCTTTCGGTCGGACTGCCTGCGTAGGTACATTTCCGCGCCATGCACGTGCCGAGCCGCACCACCTTCGCCCGGCACGCCCGGCGCGGTCTAGCCCTGGTCGTCGTCCTCATGGCCGCCCCGAGCGCCGCCTCCGCGGCGACGGGGCCCCTGCTGTCGCTGACGCCCGAGCGCGTGAGCAACGGCCACCTCGCGCTCGCGGGCCAGCCGTGGCGCGTGCGGGTCGTCATGCAGCCGTGGGTCGAGGGCCAGACGGCCACCGTGCGCTTCTACCGCCACGGCCACAAGCTGCGCGTGGTCAACGTCAACCTGACGATCTCACCCACCGGCAGGTCGGGCATGGCCGTGGTCGCCTTCGGCACGTCGAAGCCCGGGACGGTCGAGGTCCAGGCCACGCACCTGGCCACGCCCACCGCGATCCAGCTCGTGGCCAAGCCGGTGCGGGTCGACGTCGCCGCGCTGCGGGCCCGCCCGGGCGCGCGCGGCCCCGCCGTGCGCCTGCTCCAGCAGCGCCTGGCGGCCAAGGGCTACGTCGTCGGCCAGCGCGGCCTGTTCGACCAGCGCACCGCCCGCGCGGTGCTGGCCTTCCGCAAGGTGACCGGCATGGCGCGCACGAACGTCGCCGACACGAGCATGTTCAAGGCGCTGCTGGCCGGCAAGGGCACCTTCAAGGTGCGCCACCCCGAGCACGGCAAGCACGTCGAGGCCGACCTCTCGCGGCAGGTCATCGCGCTCATCCGGGGCTCGCGCGTGGAGCGCATCTACCCGGCGAGCTCGGGCAAGCCGTCGACGCCGACCATCCAGGGCAGCTTCCGCGTCTACTCGAAGTCCCCCGGCTTCAACGCCAAGGGGATGTACTACTCGGACTACTTCATCCGCGGCTTCGCCATCCACGGCTACGCCGAGGTGCCGGTCTTCGCCGCCAGCCACGGCTGCCTGCGCATCCCGATCCCCGACGCCATCTCGGTCTTCCGCTGGATCAAGCTCGGCGACATCGTCGACGTCTATCCGTAGGGCGCCTCGGCCTCGGCCACGAGCAGGTCCAGCAGCGCCGGCATCCCGCCGCGGGCATGGGCGGCCCGCTGACGGTCGGCGCCGTTGCCCTCGGCCAGGATCCGCTCGACGCCCTCCAGCGCGTCGCCCGAGCCGAGCTCCGCGGCGTGGGGGCGCGCGCGCTCGAGCGCGGCGCGGGCCACCTCCGGCGCCGGGCGCAGCGCGCCGTCCATCGGCAGCCGCGCGCCCAGCCCATGGCGAGCGGCGGTGAACGACGCCTCCATCAGGATCTCGCGTGGCGCCCAGCTGTCGCGGACCTCCTCGGCCTCGGCGCGCGCCAGGCCGTGGACCAGCGCGGCCAGGCCGGCCGCCGACCACAGCGCCGATTGGCTGTCCATCGCTCGCACCTCGACGGTGCCCAGCCGCGGGTGCGGGCGGATGTCCCACCACAGGAAGGTGTAGTCGGGTAGCTCGCCCGTCGCGACGACGCCCGCGACACTCTCGGCGTAGTCGTCGAAGGAGTCGAAGGCCTGCGGGATGTCGGCGCTCGGATAGCCGCGGAAGAGCTGAGCGCGCGAGGTGGCGAGGCCGGAGTCGCGCCCGTGCCAGAACGGCGAGTTCGCCGCCAGCGCCTGCAGCACCGGCAGTTGCTCGCGCAGCCCGTTGAAGACCCGGATCGCGGTCTGCGCGTCGGGCATGCCGACGTGGACGTGCAGCGCGCAGGTGGGCGTGCGCTTGATCAGCCCTTGCAGCTGCTCGACGATCCGGTGGTAGCGCGGCTCGTCGACGTGCACGACGTCGCCGAAGGCGCCGTCGGGATGGATGCCCGCGCCGATGACCGTGCCTCCCGCCGCGCGCACCCGCGCGCGCAGCGCGCCCAGCGCGGCGACGCCCTCGCCGGCGTCGTGAGCGACGGGCGACGCGAGCTCGATCAGCGCCGAGTAGGTGTCGGGGTGCGCGAAGCCCTGCGAGGCGTCGGGCTCGCCCATGCGCGCCAGCACCTCGACGCCCGCGTGCGACAGCGCCCGCGTCTGCGCGTCGACGAGGATCAGCTCCTCCTCCACGCCGATGGCGAAGTCCGCCTGCTCGCCGAAGCGGGCCTCGGAGGCTCGCCCGCCGACTCCGGTCAAGCTCGTCCCCGCGCGAAGCGGGCCAGGAACGACAGGCCGAGGCCGTAGAGCACGAGGGCGATGAGCGTCGGCACGCCGCGGCGCACCCAGGAGCTGTGTGAGCCGTCCACCAGCCCCGCGAACGGCGCGACGAGCACGTCGTCGGCGTCGTCGATGGTCTCTCGCACGCGCGAGTGGGCTCGCTCGCGCGCGCGCTCCTGATCGGCCGACGGATCGGACGTCCGCGTCGCCTCGAGGCCCGCGATCGCCGCGGTCGTGTGCTCGGACGCGTCGCGCGTCTCGTCGATGGCGAACAGGGCGAAGCTGAGCAGCACGATCGCGCCCGCAACGAGCGAGACCGTCCGCAGGAGGCCCTCCAGCACGCTCGATAGGGTACGCGCCGCATGCAGGCACGGGAGCGGCTGATCGACGAGTTGCGCAGCCACGCCCTCGTCCTCGGAGAGGTCGTCCTCACCAGCGGCCAGGTCGCGCAGTACTACGTCGACGCCAAGCGCGCGATCCTGCGGCCCGCCGGCTTCGCGGCCCTCTCCGAGCTGGTGGCCGCGCGCGCGAGCGAGTGGCGGGCGACCGCCGTCGGCGGCCTGACCATGGGGGCGGACGCGCCGGCGTGCGCGGCCCTCGCCGGCGGTGCCGACGTCAAGGCCTTCTTCATCCGCAAGGAGACCAAGCAGCACGGGTTGCAGCGGCGCATCGAGGGCCCGTTCCTCGACCCCGACGATCGCTGCCTGATCGTCGAGGACGTCGTCACCACCGGTGGCTCCACCCTGCAGGCCATCGAGGCGGTCCGCGAGGCCGGCCACGAGATCGCGGGCGTCGTGACGGTGCTCGACCGCCTCGCGGGCGGCGCCGAGCGCATCCGCGAGGCCGCCGGCGGCGCCCCCTACGCGGCGCTGGCCACCATCGACGACGTCTACCCCGAGCGCCCAGACCGGGCCTGATCCGGCCTCCCGAGCGCCGGCCATGCCCCGAGCAGGATTCGAACCTGCGGCCTACTCCTTAGGAGGGAGTCGCTCTATCCAGCTGAGCTATCGGGGCCGTGCGCGGAGAGGATACGGCGGCCTTCCGTTGCCTAAGCACGTTCCTTTAACCGATCGTTACGCACCGAGGCCTACAGTGCGCGACCTGGCCTCTAGGGATGGGAGGAGAAGGCCATCGTGGAGCGAATCGACACTGCGGCCCTGACCGCTGTGTCGACCTGGACAGGAGTAGAGTCGCGGCGTGCGGGTATGGACCCAGCCGCACTCGGGAGAGGGACCCATCAGCGAGGTACGTAGATGACGCGAGGCCGTAGGCCGTGAGCACCGGCGCTGCCGAGCTGCTTCAAGACACCGGTGGCACGATCACCGATGAAGCGGCCACCACGACAGGCGAGATTGCCGCCCGCTCGCCGCTGGCGCTGTTCTGGCGCCGGCTGCGGCGCGACAAGGTGGCGCTCGTGGCGCTGGCCGTCATCGTGCTGCTCATCATCGTCGCGATCTTCGCCGGCCAGATCGTGAAGCTGTTCGGCGCGCATCCGCCGAACGCCCAGAACTCCAACGCGCTCGACGAGTTCGGCTCGGCGGCGGCACCGGGGCACGGCTACATCATGGGGACCGACGCGCTCGGGCGCGACGTCTTCAGCCGCACGCTCTACGGCGCGCGCATATCGCTCGCCACCGCCTTCCTCGCCACCGGGCTGATCGTGATGATCGGCGTGACCCTGGGCATGATCGCGGGCTACTACCGCGGCTTCGTCGACACCGCGCTGTCGCGCTCGATGGACGTCGTCCTCGCCTTCCCGGTCCTCCTGCTCGCCCTCGGCCTCGGCGCGGCGTGCTCGCTGAAGGGCTGCCTGACCGCCAGCTCGGTCGGCCGCGACCTCTTCATCTTCGCGGTCGTCATCCTGCTCCTCCCGGTCCTCGGCGCGGCCATATCGCAGCTGCGCGGGCGCCCCGGCTTCCGCGGCCTCACCGGCAGCGACTGGGTGCTGCGCCTGGCGCCGGGCGTCGTGTTTCTCGTTGGCCGCCATCGTCTTCTCGTTCGTCCTCTCGTCGAACGCGACGCTGATCCAGCCGGGCCTGCCCGTCGTGATCTTCGTCATCACGCTCGCCGGCTGGCCCTACATGGCGCGAATCATTCGCGGCCAGGTGCTCTCGCTGCGCGAGAAGGAGTTCGTCGAGGCCGCCCGCTCGCTGGGCGCCTCGGACGCCCGCATCATCTTCCGCCACATCCTGCCGAACCTCGTGGCGCCGATCATCGTCTACACGACCCTGCTGATCCCGACCAACATCCTGTTCGAGGCCGCGCTCTCGTTCCTCGGTGTCGGGGTCCAGCCGCCCACGGCCAGCTGGGGGGCCATGATCGCCGACGCCATCTCGATCTTCGACACCGCATGGTGGTACATGACGTTCCCGGGGGTTGCGCTCCTGCTCACCGTCCTCGCCTTCAATCTGATCGGCGATGGACTGCAGGACGCGCTCAACCCCCGGACGGGGCGCTGAGGGGCGCCCAAAGGGAGAGAAGTGCACAGCGTTCCGCAACAAGGAGGAAACCTATGAGGAGGTCCGTTCGCTGGACCCTCTTCGCGAGCGCCATGGCAGCGCTCGCGCTTTTTGTCGCCGCATGCGGCGGCAGTGACAACAGCAGCACCAACGGTGGTGGCGGCGGTGCAAGCACCTCAGGTGGCACCGAAATCAAGGCAGGCAAGCCGGGCGGCACCCTGACGTACCTCGCCGCTGCCGACGTCGACTACCTGGACCCGGGCCAGACCTACTACACGTTCGGCTACGTGAGTCCTCTACTCGACGAACCGAACCCTGTACTCGTTCAAGCCCGACAACTCGGTCAAGCCGGTTCCGGACATCGCGGAGGGCGAGCCCGAGATCTCGTCGGACAACAAGACGATCACCGTCCACATCAAGAAGGGCATCAAGTACGCGCCGCCGGTCAACCGCGAGGTCACGACCAAGGACATCAAGTACGCCTTCGAGCGGGCGTTCTCCAAGGAGGTCCCCAGCGGCTACGCGGGTAGTTACTTCAGCTCGATCGTCGGCACGCCGGACAAGCCCAACTCGGGCGACATCAAGCCGATCTCGGGTATCGAGACGCCGGACGACACCACGATCGTCTTCAAGCTCAAGACGGCGAGCGCGCCAGCAGTGTCGCAGGCGCTGGCGATGCCGATCACCACGCCGGTGCCTGAGGAGTACGCAAAGAAGTGGGATGCGAGCACTCCTTCGAAGTACGACCAGTACGTCGCCTTCACCGGTCCGTACATGGTCAAGAACGACCCCAAGACCGGCAAGGTCACCGGCCGCGTGCCGGGCAAGTCGATCAGCATCGTCCGCAACCCCAATTGGGACAAGGCGACGGACTACCGTCCCGCCTACCTGGACGCGATCAACATCGAAGAGGGCAACGACGATCTGGCGACTGCCGCGCGCCGCGCCCTGAACGGTTCGAACACCATCTGCTGCGACTCCGGCGCTCCGCCGGCACAGGTGCTCAAGCAGGCCGTGCAGCGCTACAAGGACCAGATCATCTTCGTCCCGTCGGGCGGGACGCGCTGGATCTCGTTCAACACCAAGGTCAAGCCGTTCGACAACCTCAACGTCCGCAAGGCCATCATCGCCGCCTCGAATCGCAACGCGCTGCGCCTGACGCGCGGCGGCGCGATCCTCGGCGACATCGCCACGGGCTGGATCCCGCCGGGTATCCCCGGCTTCGAGGAATCCGGCGGCGTGAAGCAGAACACCGACCTGGACTACCTGGCGCACCCGGAGGGTGACCCCGCGGTATCCAAGAAGTACATGCTGGCCGCGAAGAAGGAGGATCCGAGCCTGCCGATCGATGCCAACGGCAAGTGGACCGGTACCGAGAAGGTCGCTGACCATCGCCACCAACGCCGATCCCAGGTAAGAAGACCGCCGAGGTCTTCCAGGGCCAAATGCAGCAGTTGGGCTTCAAGCTCAACTTCCGGATCGTGCCCCAGGACACGCTCTACACGAAGTTCCTTGGCGTGCCCAAGGCAAAGGTGGCTCTCGGCCCGAACGTGGGTTGGTTCAAGGACTTCTCCGACCCGCAGTCGATGCTGGACGCCACGTTCAATGGCAAGAACATCCTCCAGCAGGGCAACGTCAACTGGTCGCAGCTCGACGTCCCGGCGATCAACAACGCGATGAAGGCCGCCGCGGTGGTCCCGGTCGGGCCCGGAGCGCAACAAGGCGTGGGCGAAGATCAACCACATGATTGCCGAGCAGGCCCCGGCGATCCCGTGGATCTGGGACAAGTCGGCCTTTGTCGCGTCCAAGGACGTCAACTTGGTTGGCAACGGCTACTACGCGGGCCAGGACCTCAACTACACCTCGATCAAGTAGAGGCCCGAGCGTCTCGTGACCGACACCTGACGGAGACACCGCCCCGCCGAGCCTCGTGCTCGGCGGGACGCCTCCGCAGGCCTATCGCCCCGCTCCGTCCAAGGCCATGATCCCCTTCATCATCCGCAGGTTGCTCTGGATGGTCGTGCTGCTCCTCGTGATCAGCTTCCTGACCTTCGTGATCTTCTACACGCTGCCGGCGGCCGATCCCGCGACGCTGCGCGCGGGGCGCCAACCCTCGCCCGAGCTGCTGGCCACCATCCGCCACACGCTGGGTCTCGACCGGCCGTGGTACATCCAGTACCTGAAGTACCTCGAGCGACTCGTCTTCCACTTCGACTTCGGCTACAGCTTCCAGAACAACATCTCGGTCAAGTCGCAGATCTTCGACCGCCTGCCCGCGACGATGGCCCTGTCGGTCGGCGCCGCGATCGTGTGGCTGCTGGTCGGGATCCCGGTGGGGATCATCTCGGCCATCAAGCGCGGCAGGTGGATGGACCGCGTGGCCATGGGCTCCGCGCTCGTCGCGATCTCGGCCCCGGTCTACTGGCTCGGCCTCGTCTCGCTGTACCTGTTCTCCAAGGACCTCGGGAAGATCCCGCTCTTCGAGGGCCAGGGCGCCTACCCCACCAGCGGCAACATCTTTACCGATCCCGGCGAGGTGATACCGGCGCTGATCATGCCGTGGTGCGTTCTCGCCGCGTCCTTCGCGGCGATCTACGCACGCTTTCTGCGCGGCAACCTGCTCGAGACCATGTCCGAGGACTACATCCGGACGGCGCGGGCGAAGGGGCTGCGCGAGCGGACCGTCGTCTTCAAGCACGGCGTGCGCTCGGCCATCACGCCGATCGTCACCATCCTCGGCCTCGACCTCGGCATTCTGCTCGGCGGCGCGATCCTGACCGAGACCGTCTTCAACATCCCCGGCGTCGGGCGCCTGGCGTACGACGCCATCCAGAAGAGCGACCTGCCGACCGTGCAGGGCACGGTGCTCATGGGCGCCTTCTTCATCATCTTCCTGAACCTGATCGTGGACATCGTCTACGCGTTCCTCGACCCGCGCGTGAGGTATTAGCTTGGCCCTTCTGGAAGTCACGGACCTCAAGGTCCACTTCGAGACCGACGACGGCATCGTCCAGGCCGTCGATGGCGTGTCCTACACGGTGGAGCGTGGCCAGGCCCTCGGCGTCGTGGGGGAGTCGGGGTCGGGCAAGAGCGTCTCGTCGCTGACCGTCATGGGCCTCACCCGCTTCGCGGGCAACGCGCGGATCTCGGGCTCGATCCGCTTCGACGGCAAGGACCTGCTGAACGCGTCCGACGAGGACATGCGCCGGCTGCGCGGCAACGAAGTCGCGATGATCTTCCAGGACCCGCTGTCCTCGCTGCATCCGTTCTACAAGATCGGCGACCAGCTCGTGGAGGCCGTCCACGCCCACCGCGACATCTCCAAGGCGCAGGCGCTCGATCGCGCGGTGGAGATGCTCGGCTTGGTCGGTCTCCCGGAACCGCGCCGGCGCGTCGACTCCTATCCGCACGAGTTCTCGGGCGGCATGCGCCAGCGCGTGATGATCGCGATGGCGCTCATCAACGATCCCAAGCTGCTCATCGCCGATGAGCCGACCACCGCGCTCGACGTGACCGTGCAGGCGCAGATCCTCGACCTCATCCAGCGCCTGCAGCGCGAGCTCGACACCGCTGTCGTGATGATCACCCACGACCTCGGCGTGGTGGCCGAGGTGGCCGACGACATCGGCGTGATGTACGCGGGACGGATCGTGGAGTACGCCGACAAGGAGACGATCTTCGCCATGCCCGAGCACCCCTACACCTGGGGGCTGCTCAAGTCGATCCCGCGCCTGGACTCGCCGCGCGGGGAGGAGCTCGTGCCGATCCCGGGTCGCCCGCCGTCGCTGATCAACAAGCCGGCGGGCTGCTCGTTCCACCCGCGCTGCCCGTACGTGCGCGAGGCGCACAAGCGCATCGACCCGCAGCTGGCGCCGGCCGCCGACTCCGGCGACGGCGGCAGCCACGAGGTGGCCTGCCTGCTGCCGGCCCAGACGCGCCGCGCCCTGTGGGCGGCGCTGCGCGCCGGCGGCACGCCCGACGAGGCGATGACGCGCGTGGACGTGCCCGACGACGTCGTCGACCGCGAGGCGGTCGGCGAGGTCCTCGCGCCGGCCGGCACGGAGGTGGTCCCCGGCGTCGAGGGCACCCAGGCGCCGAGCGAGGACGCGGCGCCCGAAGGAGCGACGTCATGACCGCCAACGGCGCCGGCAAGCTCATCGAAGTCACCGACCTGCAAATGCACTTCCCGCTGCGCCAGGGGATCATCTTGCAGAAGCAGGTCGGCGCCGTCCGCGCCGTCGACGGCATCTCCTTCGACGTCTACGAGGGCGAGACGCTGGGGCTGGTGGGGGAGTCGGGCTGCGGCAAGTCGACCACCGCGCGCCTGCTCACGCGGCTGCTCGAGCCGACCGCAGGCGAGATCATCTACAAGGGCAACGACATCGCGCACGCGGCGCGCAGCACGCTCAAGCCGCTGCGGCGCGACATGCAGATGATCTTCCAGGACCCCTACTCGTCGCTGAACCCGCGCAAGACGGTGGGCTCGATCATCGGCGAGCCGTTCATCATCCACAAGCTCGAGAAGGACGACGAGAAGCGCAAGAAGCTCGTCCAGGAGCTGATGGACCGCGTCGGCCTCAATCCCGAGCACTACAACCGCTTCCCGCACGAGTTTTCCGGCGGCCAGCGCCAGCGCATCGGCGTCGCGCGCGCCATCGCGCTGAAGCCCAAGCTCGTGGTGGCCGACGAGCCGGTGTCGGCCCTCGACGTCTCCATCCAGGCGCAGATCATCAACCTGCTCGCCGAGCTCCAGCGCGAGCTGGGGCTGACGATCATCTTCATCGCTCACGACCTCTCGGTCGTGCGCCACGTGTGCGACCGCGTCGCGGTCATGTACCTCGGCAAGATCGTCGAGCTCGCCGAGGCCGACCAGCTCTTCGACCATCCCCGCCACCCGTACACGGGGGCGCTGCTGTCGGCGGTGCCGGTGCCCGATCCGCGGATGGCGCGCGAGAAGCAGCGCCAGGTCCTCGGCGGCGACGTGCCCTCGCCGACCAACCCGCCGCCGGCGTGCCGCTTCCACACGCGCTGCCCGAAGGCGCGCGACGGCGTCTGCAACGTCGACGAGCCGCTGCTCGAGGTCAAGGACGGCGGCAACATCGCCGCCTGCCACTTCCCGCTGACCGGCGAGGAGATCGCCAAGCGGGTGCCGACCGCCGCGGTGTGAGCGCCGCGCGCTTCGAGAACGCCCAGGAGTTCCCGGCCGGCACGCGGACCGCCGCCGACGCCGCCGCCGCGATCGGCTGCGAGGTGGGGGCGATCTGCAAGTCGCTGGTCTTCCGCGTCGGTGACGAGCCGCTGCTGATCATCGCGTCCGGTGCCAACCGGGTCGACGAGACGCGCTTCGGCGCCGAGAAGGCCGACGCGTCCTTCGCCCGCGAGCAGACGGGCTTCTCGATCGGCGGGGTGCCGCCCTACGGCCACCTGCGCGCGATCGAGACGATCGTGGACGAGGACCTGCTCGCCTATCCGACGGTGTGGGCCGCGGCGGGCACGCCGTCGTCGGTCTTCCCGCTCGCGCCCGACGAGCTGGTGGCGCGCACCGGCGGGCGCGTCGAGCGCGTTGCCCCGCCGCGCGACGCCTAAGCGTCCGGGTCGTCGTCCTCGTCGTCCTCGGTATAGAGCGACTCGTGCGCGAGCTCGGAGCCGCGACGGTCGAAGACCTTCACGTCGAGTGTGTCGCCGCGGTAGTCGTCGGGCGCCAGAAGCGTGAAGCGGCCCTCGAGCAGCGGGCACTGGTCGACCGCGAGGTCGGCGAGCTCGCCGGTCACCACGGCGCCGCCGTCGACGAGCGGCCGTCCCCACACCAGCGTCATCGCGGCGGCCTTGCCCTGCTCGCCGCGCCAGGTGCCGACGACCTCGTCGCACAGGTCGATCTGCCAGTCGGGATTGGCCTCGGCCGTCTCGGCCGTGTAGTCGGCGACGCTGTGGAAGTCGGTGGGCTCCTCGCCGTCGCCTCCGGGCGCATAGCTGACGTAGCCGAAGAGCTCGTAGCCCTGGGAGGTCAGCGCGGTCGCGGGCACGAACGTGCGCCCGTGCCAGGTGCGGTCCGGGTACCAGGTCACCTCGTCGGGCTCGCCCAGCTCCTCGCCCTCGCTGTCGATCCGCAGGCAGGCGGCCAGGAACTCCTCGGTCAGCGTCTGCGACCAGCGGCCGTAGGGCAGAAGGTCCTGCGGCGGCTCGGCGGCGAAACGGGGGACGAAGCGATCTTCGGGTGGCATGGGGGGCGGAAGGCTACGCAAGCTCGAGCATGAGCGTCACCGGGCCGTCGTTGACCAGCTCCACCTCCATCATCGCGCCGAACACGCCGCGCGCCGCGCCGAGGCGGTCGGCGAAGCGCTCGTAGAGCGGCTCGGCGTGCTCGGGCCGCGCCGCGGCGACGTAGGACGGCCGGTTGCCCTTGCGCGCGTCGCCGTAGAGGGTGAACTGGCTGACGACGAGGACCTCGCGCTGCTCGCCCAGCGCCTCGTCCATGCGGCCTTCCTCGTCGGCGAAGATCCGCAGGGCGGCGACCTTGTCGGCCAGCCGGTCGCACGCGGTCTCGTCGTCGTCGTGCGCGACGCCCAGCAGCACGAGCATCCCGGCGCCGATGGAGCCGACGGTCTCGCCGTCGACGCGGACGGCGGCGCGCGAGACGCGCTGCACGAGCGCGCGCACCTAGGGGTGCCGACGGCGGCCCGTCAACGGCCCGCGCGCAAAGGCCGTAATAGGCCGCCGGAGGTGGGTCCCCAATTTCGCTCTCTGCTCCACTAGACCTCGCGCAGCTCGGCCGCCGCCTGCTCGGGCGCGACGATGTTCAGGTGCACGCCGGTGCCGAGCTCGAGGCCGGCCATGTGCGTCAGGCGCGGGACGACGTCGATGCGCCAGCAGAAGTGCTCGGCGCCGAGGGGGGCGGTCCGCACCCAGAGGTTCAGCGGCGGGACGTTGCCGAGCTTGCGGCCCAGGCGGCGCAGGCCGTCGTGCAGCAGGGCGGCGCCGGTGGGGCCGTCGTCCTCGAAGCGCGCCCGGGGGACGCGCGGCGCGAGCATGAGCTGGAAGGGCAGCCGCGCGCCGTACGGGGCCATGAGGACCGCGTCGTCGTCGATGGCCACGATGCGGTCACGCAGCTTGACCTCCTCCTGGACGAGGTCCTGCAGGAGGTTGCCGCCCATCGTGCGCTGGGCGTAGGCGCCGAAGCGCTCGCGCTCGCGGGCGACGATCGCCGGCACGAAGTCCAGCGCGTAGATCTGCGCGTGCGTGTGGGGCAGCGACGCGCCGGCCTCGCGGCGCTCGTTGACGATGACGTGCACGTAGGCGGCGCCGTTCGCCGTGTGCGTGCGCATCCGCTGGCGCCACACGTCGACGGCGTCGACGACCTGCTCGACCTCGAGGTCGGCCAGCGAGACCACGGGGTCGGGGGCGTTGATGACCACCTCGTGAGCGCCGCGCGCGGGGGCCACGCCGAAGAGGTCGGGCTTGGCGAAGGGCGCGGGCTGCGCGCTGGCGGGGTCGAGCGCCGGGTAGAGGTTCGGCACGACCCGCACGCGCCAGCCGGGCGCGTCGGGCGCGGCGCCGTTGGCGCGCAGCGCGTAGGTCTCAGGCGGTGTCTGGCCCTCGTGGCCCTCGAGGAACGGGTCCTTCTCGGTGTCGATCGGGTCGGGCGGCGTCGCCGACAGGCCGCCCCCCGGCCGCGAGGCGCGGTCGGAGGCGACGATCGTCCGAAAGCCGGAGAGCGGGTCGATGCGGACTTCGGGCATGCCTCGGGCAGGGTAGAGGCCACGGCGAACGTCGGTCCGGCTCCGTGCCTGGCGCCGCCGCGCGGCGCTTGTGAACAGCGGCATCGAGGGGAAGGGAGGGTGTGGCGGTTCGGTGCGCGGGTCGTCGTCCTCAGTCGTGTGCGCCTTGGAACTCCGCGCGCCCCCGCGCTCGGGGTACTGTCCTGCCCTGCGGTCGCAGGACGAGCGCAAAACAGGACGGCACGCCACAGAGGACGACCGACCTCGCCGAGCGCTACTCCAACGCCTTGGCCATCATCACGTGCTCGATGTCCGCGTCGAGGAAGACGTCGCCGTAGGGCGCGTAGCCGGCGCGGCCGTAGACCGCCTGCGCGGTCAGCTGGGCCGCCAGGACGATGCGGCGCGCGCGCAGCTCGCGCGCCTGGGCGTCGGCCTCGACGAGCAGGCCGGCGGCCAGGCGGCGACCGCGGTGCGAGGCCGCCACCGCCATGCGGCCGAGCTTCACGTCAGAGCCCTCGGCCAGCAGGCGGCAGGTGCCGACGACCTCGCCGCCGTCGATGACCACGAGGTGCAGCGCCTCGTCGTCGCGCCCGTCGCGCTCCTCGTCGAGGCTCACGCCCTGCTCGACGCAGAAGACGTCGTAGCGCAGCGCCAGGGCGGCGTCGACCTCGGACTGATCTCGCGCCGGCCTGATCTCGGTCACGACGCCGCGTAGCGCTTGATGTCGTCGTCGAGCTGCGCGCGATCGAGGTACTGGCCCTGGTGGATGTAGGTCTGCTTGCCCGCGGCGTCGTAGAAGATCGTGCTCGGGGTGCCCACCAGGCGGTAGCCGTTGGCCACCTTGCCGTCGGGGTCCTCGTAGGACGGGTAGGTGAGCGGGATGTCGCGCAGCAGCTTGGCCGCCGCGCCGCGGTTGTCGCGCAGGTCGACGCCCACGAAGGCCACGCGCTTGCCGTAGTCCAGCGACGCCTCCTGGATGACCGGGAGCTCGATGCGGCAGGGCACGCACCACGCGGCCCATACGTTGACCACCACCGGGTGGCCGCGCAGGGCGCGCACCCGAGCTTGCAGGGCCTTGCGCGCTCCCGGCAGCAGATCGTTGGCCTGCGCGTGCAGAGCGGCGAGCGCCGGCGGGGCCCCGTCGAGCTTGGCGTGGAGCTCCTGCGCGGAGATCTTGCGCGCCTTCGGCTCGCTCGGAGTCTTGGACTCCGGAGCCTGATTGAGGCCGACGACGACGATCGCGACGAGGGCGACCGCCCCGAGGATCCATGGCAGCCAGCGGCGCATTCGGTGAAGGGTGTCAGACCCGCAGACGCGCCCGGCGCACCAGGCCCAGAGTGCGGTATCCTGCGTCTTACTCACGGGGAGGGTCGCTGAATCCAGGGAAGTCCCTCCCGTGCACGTCCCCGGACCAGCCGGGGGGCTCCGAGTCGCAGGCACTGAAGCACGCCGCGACTCTCCGTTCAGCACAGATAGCCAGGTCATGGCTGATTCCATGTCGGCGGCCGTTGAGGCCGCATCGATTCCCGATCAGGCCGCCATCGAGCGCGCCGAAGCGTTCACGCGTGAGCGCTTCGTTCACGACGGCGAAGACACCGCCGTCGCGCTCGCCCCTGGCTCGGCCCGGCGCCGCGCCCTCGAGGACGCGCTGCGCGAGATCGAGGCCGGCGCGACGGTGCCCTCGACCAAGTGGCGGCGCCGTTACGCGCTGCTGCTCGGCCTCGAGCGCGTGCTCAGCGAGGACGAGCCGCGCCTGGCCGACGGCGCGCTGCTCAACCCCCACCAGGTCGATGCCCTTTCGGGCACCCTGACCGCGCTGCTGGCCGCCGTCCAGAACGGTCAGGGCCTCGCCCCGCCGACCGCCGAGCCGGTGCTCGCGGTCGACGACGAGCCCGAGCCCGAGACGCCTGCCGCCGCGGCGCCGGGCGAAGACGACGAGCCCGAGCCCGAGCTCGACGGCGATGAGGACGAGGACGAAGAGGACGACGACGAGCCGGGGATCGCGGCCGCCGCCGAAGAGGACGACGACGAGGACGACGAGGACGACGAGCCGGAGTCCGACGACGACGAGGACGAGGACGACGAGCCCGAGGACGTCTGGGAGGACGACGACGAGGCCGACGTCGACGAGGACGTCGAGGAGGGCGCCGCCGACGATCCCAACGCCCACAAGCGCTTCTGGTTCGAGCACGCCACCGGCGCCGGCAAGACCGTGGCCGCGATGGGCTTCGTCGATGCCTCGCGCACCGGCGGCGTCCTCATCCTCACCCACCGGCGCAACCTCGTCGACCAGTTCCTCGGCGAGCTGCACGACCGCGGTTACGGCGACCGCGAGTCCCCGCCCCTGCTCGACGGCGCGGGGACCGATCGCTCCGACGGCCCCGTCACCGTCGAGACCTACCAGTGGTTCGTGCGCAACGCCGGGCGCATCTCCGACGCCTACACGATCGTCATCTGCGACGAGGCGCACACCGCGCTGGGCGAGAAGACGTCGGCGGCCATCCGCGCCTGGACGGGCCCCATCTTCATCGGCATGACGGCCACGGGCGCGCTCATCGCGCGCCACGTCACCGATCTGTTCCCCACGCAGACCTCGCGCTTCGACCTCGCGCAGGCCGCGCGCCGCGGCGTCATCGCGCCGCTGCGCTGCATCCGCATCCCGCCTGGCCCCGGAGTGCGCACGATCGCGAAGGTGCCGCTGCGCCGCGGCGACGTCGACGTCGAGTTCGACCAGGAGATGCTGGCCGAGCTGTTGGACCAGCTGCCGTTCAACATGGCGATCGCCAACCTCTACAAGACGCGCTTCAACGGCGTGCCGGGCGTGATCTACGCCGCCGGCGTGCGCCACGCCTACAACGTCGCGGAGTCCATGCGCGAGGAGGGCATCAAGGCCCAGGCCGTCTCGGGCGAGACGCCCAAGCGCGAGCTGGCCGAGATCCTCGCCGCTTATGAGCGCGGCGAGATCGACGTGCTGGTCAACGCGCAGCTGCTGGCGGAGGGCTGGAACTCGCCCCGCGCGACGGTCTGCATGCACCTCGCGCCCACCGCCTCGCGGCGCGTCTACCAGCAGCGCGTCGGCCGCGTGACGCGCCGGCACCCGGGCAAGGAGGCCGGCGTCGTCGTCGACTTCGTCCACCCCGCGACCAAGCACGACGACCCGGTCATCACGCTGCACTCGCTGCTGGACCGCGACGTCTACCGCGGCGGCGCCATCGTCGTCGGCCCCGTGCGTCGCGGCCGCGGGCGCCGCGTGCGCGTCGAGCGCCGCGTCATCCCCGTCACGGCGGAGGAAGAGCGCCGTCACGAGGTCTTCGAGCGCGAGCTGTGGCGCATCGCGGTCGAGCACCTGGACTACGGCGAGCAGCACATGTGGGCGGCCCTGGCTGGGGCGCGCGTCGCGCCCAGCGGCTGGCGCCGGGCACGGGCGATGCTGCACTTCGACCGCACCGGCGAGCTCAAGCGCCGCTTCCTGCTCACGGCCGTCGAGCGCAACCGCAACGCGCAGCTGCGCGTGCGCGCGCTGCAGGAGATCGCCGCGGCCAAGGACGCCGAGGCCTTCGACCTCTCGATCGACGTCATCGGCACCTGGGCGCGCGAGGAGCGACGCGAGGGCGCCAAGGTCATGTTCCAGGCGCTGGCCGAGAAGCGCATCGGGCGCCGCGACCAGGCCAACGCCTGGATCTGGCGCCTGGCCGAGTACACCCGCGAGGTCCACGAGGAGTACGCGGTCCAGCGCTGGCCCGAGACGAAGCGCCTGCTGGGCCTGCTCGTGAACTCGAGCGGCGGCGCGCACGCCCGCAACGCGCGCCGGCTCGTGCACGCCGCGCGCAAGCAGGACCGCCGCCTGCAGGCCGCCCTGCTCGCCGCCGCCGTGGCGCACACCCCCGAGGCCGAGGAGGTCCTGCGCGGCGCCCGCACGCGCCTGGCCCGCAAGCCGAGCGCCCTCTCGCGCGAGCTGCTGCGCAACTTCCCCAAGGGCAAGGGTCGCCGCTCGCGGCGCCGGCGCAAGAAGGCGGCCGCCGCGGCCGCCGGGCGGACCGGCGTGGGCGCGGCGCAGACGCGGGCCGGCGCCGATAAGGAGGCGCTCGACGACGCCGTCGCGACCACGACGGTCGACGGCGCGTCCGCGAACGGCGCCGGCGAGGTCCGTGAGGACGCGCGCGCCGGCGACGCGCCCGCCGGCGACAAGCCCTCATCCAGGTCCCGCTCGCGCCGCTCGCGCCGGCGCAAGGACGCCGACCCGGCGCGCGAGGCGCCCGAGGCCGATGGAGGCGCCGGCGCCGCGCAGCAGCCCACGCCGGCGGTCGCCACCGCGAGCGAGAGCGGCGGGGACGAGCAGCCGGAGGCGAGCGCCGATGGCGACGGTAGGCAGCCCGCCCGCAAGCGCAGGCCGCGGCGTGCGGCGTCGGCGGCAGCCGACGGGCCCGACGGGGCTGAGGCTGCCGACGCGAAGGCCAAGGCTCCGGCGGTGGACGGCGACAAGCCAGCGGAGAAGCCCAAGCCCAAGCCGCGTCGCCCGCGCAAGGCGCCGGCGGCGAAGAAGGCCGACAAGGACGGCGACGGGTCGCCCGCCGACTCGCCCGCCGAGGCCGCCTAGCGCGAGCTCGCGGGCACGGCCGACGCCGGCTCGGATGCGAGTACGGCCGCGGTGAGCGCCGCGACGCAGGCCGCGTCGAACTGGGTGCCGGCGTGGCGCTGCAGCTCGGCCAGAGCGACTGTCACCGCGCGCGCCCGGCGGTAGGGCCGGTCCGAGGTCATGGCGTCGAACGCATCGGCCACGAGCATGATCCGGGAGGCGGCCGGGATCGCGTCGCCGACCAGGCCGTCGGGATAGCCCGAGCCGTCGACGTGCTCATGGGAGTGGCGGACCCACGGGACGATCTCGTCCAGGTCATCGATCCGAGCCAGCATCTCGGCGCCGACGATGGTGTGGCGCTTGAGCTCGGCGTACTCGGCGTGGTCGAGCTTGCCGGGCTTGTTCAGGATCCGGTCTGGGATGCAGACCTTGCCGACGTCGTGGAGCGTCGCGGCGAGCCGCAGCGTCCCGAGCTGCGCCTCGTCCCAGCCGAGGCCGCGCGCGATGACCGCGGCATACTCGGCGACTTGGCGGGAGTGCTGGTGGCTGGCGTCCATACGCCGGTCGACCGCGTCGGCCAGGGCGGTGGCCCAGATCAGCTCGAGCGCCCTGTCCTCGCCCCGGCGGGGCCGTTGGGCCTTGGCGGCATACAGGCGGACATCGGCGTGGTTGAAGAGCTCCTCGGGATGGACGCCGTCAGCCGGAAAGCAGCTGTATCCGAACGATGCCGGCACCCGGCCGGCGAGCGCGTGGTGCAGGCGCCCGATGAGGCTCTCGGAGTTCGCCTGGCCGGCGTCGGGGAACAGCACCGCGAACTCGTCTCCGCCGAGGCGCCCGACCACGTCCAGGGGGCGCAGGACGCTCGTGAGGCACCTGAGGTCTCACACAGCAGGGCATCGCCGGCGGCATGGCCCTCGCGATCGTTGACCGCCTTGAAGCCGTCGAGGTCCAGGACCGCGAGCATCAGCGGCCGTCCGCTGCGCACTGAGTCCGCCAGCTCGCGGCGCAGCCGATCCTCGAACCCGCGGCGATTGAGCGCATCGGTCAGCGGGTCCGTCAGCGACACGCGCGCCAGCTCGTCGCGCTGGCGCTCGAGCTCGTCGTGCTGGCGCTCGCGGTTGCGCGCCTGCCACAGGCACATCCCGGCCGTCGACACGAGGACCATGGCAAAGAAGACGCTGAACGCGAAGTCCTGGCCGCGGATGAGCGCCTCGGCGCCATAGCCGAAGACCACCGCCGCACAGGAGATCCGAGCCGAGGCACGCGGATAGGACATGCCCGCGAAGAGCATCGGCATCATCAGGGGCAGCGTCAGTGGGCTCGGATCGGTCGGATCCAGCGCCCCCAGCAGGAGCAGCACGGCGACGTTCGAGAGCGTCCAGGCCAGGAAGAACCGCTCGCGCCAGCGCCCGGCCACGATCCGCTGCATCGGCAGGAACAAGATCCCGACATCCGTGACCGCGACGGCGAGGCCGGTGCACGCAAGCAGCGGCCGGTTGCCGTCGTCCCACGTGAGCGCGAAGTACGCCATGCCGGCGGCGATCATCCCGAGCCCCAGCCACACGCCGGCCTTCAGCGTGGCCATGCGGAATCGCAGACCAGCCGCGTCTGTGAGCGGTGGAGACTCGGGCAAGAGCATGTACCACGAGATTCGGCCGTGCGCGGGGCAGCTTGAGCCTCAGCGGGCCAGGTGGACCTCTCCCGCGCTCAGCGCGGTGCGCCCACCGTCCGCCAGCTCGACCACCAGCCGCCCGGCGCCGTCGATGCCCGCGGCCGTCCCGCGGCCGCCGGCCCAGGAGACCTCGTGGCCGCGCAGGGCGTCGCGGGCGCGGTAGGCCCCGAGGAGCGAGGACGTGTCGAGGGCCAGCGCGCGGTCCAAGGCGACCATCAGCCGCTCGAGCGTCGGCTCGAGGTCGGCCGGCTCCAGGCCCAGCGTGCCGGCGGTGTCGTGCAGCTCGGGCGGCAGCTCGTCGACGCGCAGCGCGACGTTGACCCCGATCCCCAGCACGGCCCACCCCTCGCCCGGCCGGCCCTCGGCCAGGATGCCCGCCACCTTGCGCCCGTCGATCAGGACGTCGTTGGGCCACTTGACCATGCTGGCGGGCCCGGCGACCTCGGCGACCGCGAGGCCCGCGGCCAGCGGCAGCAGCGCCGGCGGGTCGCGCAGCACGAGCGAGAGCAGGAGCGCGCGCCCGGGCGGGGCCGACCACGTGCGCCCCTGGCGCCCGCGCCCGGCGTGCTGCGCGCCGGCCGTGACGAGCGTCCCGTGCGGCGCGCCCTGCTGCGCCAGCGCCCCGGCGCGGTCGTTGGTCGACGTCGTGGCGCGCAGGTGCAGCCGCGGGCGCCCGAGCACCGTCACGCCGGGCGGATGTGGACCTCGGCGTCGAGGTCGAGGCCCAGGTGCAGCGCCGCCGAGCCGCGGTTGACCGCCAGCGCGAGCGTGCGGTAGGCGTCCTCGTAGAGCAGCAGCTCCCCGGGCGGGACGTCGGCGAAGGTCGTCGCGTAGTGCGCGAGCTCGTCGTTGATCGTCACCCGGTGGCCCAGCTTCAGGCCCGAGCCCGCCAGCTCCGCGTGCTCGACGTCGAGCACGACGTTGCCGAAGCGATCGAAGGCCAGTGCGTGCGCGACGAGGCCTCCGTCCTCGCGGCGGGCGCTGGGCGTGTGCAGCGGCGTGAGCTCGTCGGGGTCGATCGGGTCGCCCGCGTCGGCCAGCGGCGCGCCGGCCGCCAGATGTGCGGCCACCGGTGCGAACAGATCGCGCCCGTGGAAGGTCGCCGACGTCGGCTCGAGGCGGTGCGGCGAGCGCGCGACGTCGACGGCCTCCACCGCGGCTCCGAAGCGCTCGATGGCCAGCGCGAGCAGGCCGTTGTCGGGCCCGACGAGGATGCGGTCGTCCTCGGCCGTGCGGACCGCGACGGCCCGGCGCTCGCCGCCGACCTCGGGGTCGACGACCGCGAGGTGCACGCCGGCCGGGAAGTAGGGCAGCGCGCGGCGCAGCACGAGGGCGCCCGAGCGCACGTCGTGGCGCTCGATCCCGTGGCTGACGTCGAGCACCCGCGCCTCGGGCGCGATCCGGGCCATGACGCCGTGGCACACGCCCACGAACTCGTCGTCGTGGCCATAGTCGGACAGGAACGTGATCACTGTCGTCATCGGGACGGGCGAGTCTAGTAGTCGTCGCACCCGCTTGGAGGCCGGGTAGCGTTTCGGCCATGAGCGACCAGCCGAGCACCCCCGACGACGCTCCGAGCGGGCTCCCGCCCGACGAGTCCGAGGAGGCGCCGCTGGGCGTCCCCGAGGCGCGGCCGGAGGGCGAGGACGACCCTGAGCGCGGGCCGGGCGCGATGCCCGGCATCCCCACGGAGGGCGAGCCGCCGGCGGCCAGCTGAGCCCGGGCTGACGCCGCCAGAGCCCCGCCGAGGGCGCGCGCGTTTGACAGCTTGTCGGAGCGGCGTAGTCTCGACCGCGTGCTCGAGGTGCTCGTCGGCATCCTCCTTCCTCCCGCCGTCTTCGGCGTCTTCGCCCTGCTGGCCATGTGGCTCGGTGCCGAGTCGCGCCCGTGGTTCGACGAGCGCCCCGTCCGCGACGACCGACCCAACTGGTGGCCCATCGTCCGGCGCGTGCCGAGCGATGGCGACGAGGAGCTCCTCGGCGCCGACGAGCCCGACGACGGAACACCGGCCCCCTTGGTGGCGCCATCCGTGCGGCGTCGGCCGCGCGCTCAGCCGCGCCCTGCTGCCGCCACGAGCGCGGCGACCAGCCCGTCGGGCGTGTGATCCGAGGCCTCGAGGTCGGGCTCGTAGCCCAGCTCGCGCAGTGCCGCGCTCGTGACCGGGCCGATCGAGGCCAGGCGCGGGCCGTCCAGCGTGCCGGCGGCGGCATGGAAGAAGCGCGCCGACGACGCGCTCGTGAAGGTGGCCCAGTCGGCGCTCAGCGCGGCGGCGCGCCCCTCGTCGCCCAGCGGCTCGGGCACCGTCCGGTAGAGGGCGACGACGTCGACCGTGCTGCCGGCGTCGCGCAGTGCCTCGGGCACGACGTCGCGCGCGTCCTGCGCGCGTGCGACGAGCACGCGGCGGTACGAGCGGTCGCCCAGGGCCTGCACCAGGCCTTCGCCGACCGCGCGCTCGGGCACGACGTCGGGCTCGACGCCGCGGGCGCGCAGGGCCGCCGCCGTGCCCGGGCCGATCACCGCGATCGCCGGGCCGGCCAGCGCGCGGGCGTCGCGCACGTGGCGGAAGAGCTGCTCGACGCCGTTGGGCGAGGTCAGCACGACGAGGTCGTAGGACGCGGGGTCGCCGAGCTCGACGGGCAGCGGCTCGATGCGGATGGCGGGCGCCTCGATCACCCGCGCGCCGAGCGCCCGCAGGCGCCCCGCCAGCCCGCTGGCCTGCGCCCGGGCGCGCGTCACCGCGATGCCCACGTCGGCCAGCGGGCCGCGGCCCAGCCACGCCAGCTCATCGTGTAGCGCCGCGACCGGCCCGACGACGGTCACCGCCGGCGCGTGGGCGTCCTGCTCGCCGAGCGACGCGACGCTCGTCAGCAGCACGCGCTGGTCGGGCAGGGTCCCGCGCTCGACGATGGCCGCCGGCTCGCCCGGGTCACGGCCGTGGGCGACGAGCTGCTCGGCGATGCGCGGCAGCTGGCGCACGCCCATGTAGAAGACGAGCGTCCCGGGGAAGGCGGCCAGCGCCGCCCAATCGATGGCGGTCTCCGGCTTCGCCGGGTCCTCGTGACCCGTGACGAAGGCCACGGCGCTGGCCATCCCGCGCTGCGTGACCGGGATCCCGGCGTAGCCCGGCGCCGCCACACCGGCGGTCACGCCCGGGACGATCTCGTAGTCGCAGCCCGCGGCGCGCAGCGCCTGCGCCTCCTCCCCGCCGCGCCCGAAGACGAACGGGTCGCCGCCCTTCAGGCGCACGACGGCGCGCCCGGCGCGCGCGTGCTCGACCAGCAGGCGCGTCGTCTCGCGCTGGGGCACCTGCTCGCCGCCTCCGACCTTGCCGACGTCGATCACCTCCGCGTCGGGCCGCGCGCCCGCCAGCGCCTCGTGCGGGATCAGGCGGTCGTGGAGGATGACGTCGGCGCTCGCGATGAGCTCGATGGCCCGCGCCGTGAGCAGGCCGGGATCGCCGGGCCCCGCGCCGACCAGGTAGGCGGTCACGCCGCGAGGACCTCGCGCGCGCCGGCGCTCAGCAGCCGCTGGGCGACCGCCGCGCCCAGGCGCTCGGGATCCGGGCCGTCGAGCTCGTCGCGTACCCAGGCGCTGCCGTCGACGGCGCCGACGAACGCGCGCAGCCTGAGCGCATCGGCGCCGAGGACCTGCGCGTGCGCGCCGACCGGCGTGTGGCAGTCGGCCTCGAGCGCGCGCACCAGCGCGCGCTCAGCGGTCAGCGCCCACGCCGCCGCCCGGTCGTCGATCTCCGCGACCAACGACTCCTCGCCGGCGCGGGTGGTCACGGCCAGGCAGCCCTGTCCCGAGGCTGGGACGAGCTCGTCGAGCGGCGCGCCCGCGTCACCGCGCCCCAGGCGCGCGAGCCCCGCGGCGGCCAGCACGATCGCGTCGTACTCGCCGTCCTCGAGCTTGCGCAGCCGGGTGTCGACGTTGCCGCGCAGCTCGACCACCGCGAGGTCGTCGCGCAGCGCGCGCACCTGAGCGGCCCGCCGCAGCGAGGACGTCCCCACGCGCGCCCCTGGCGCCAGCGCGGCCAGCGTGGCCGCGCCGCACAGCGCGTCGCGCGGGTCCGCACGGGGCGGGACGGCGGCGATGACGATGCGCTGCGGCAGCTCCGCCGGGACGTCCTTGGCCGAGTGCACCGCGCAGTCGATGGAGCCGTCGAGCAGCGCGCCGTCGAGCTCGCGCACCCAGCGCTCCTTGTCGGAGGCAGCTTGACCGCGGTCGCCGCTCGTCACCACCTCGACCAGCTCGTGCTCGCCGCCGAGGAGCTTCGCCACCTGGCGCGCCTGCACCAGGGCCAGCGCGCTGCCGCGCGTCCCGATCCTCACGCCCGGCGCTTGAGCGGCCGTACGTTGTCGGCCGCCGGCGCCTCGGGCGCCGTCTCGGCCGGCGGCGCCTGCGGCTCGGGGAGCCCCTCGTCGAGGCCGAAGAGCTCGCGCAGCACCTGCTGGCGCCCGTGCCCGCTCTCCTTCAGGCGGATCGTCGGCTCGTGCAGCAGCCGCTGCATGACGGCGCGCGCGACGGCCTCGACCCGGGCCAGGTCGCGCGGCGACAGGGTCTCCCAGCGCCCGGCGTTCTCGGCCAGGACCTGGTCGACGATCTCCGCGCCGTGCTCGCGCAGCGAGGCGATGGTGGGCATGACGTCGAGCTGCGCCAGCCAGCGCGCGAAGCGCTGTATCTCCTCCTCGACGACCGCGTCGGCCCGCGAGCGCTCGGCCTCGCGCACGCTCAGGTTGCGCCTGACGACCGCCTGCAGGTCGTCCATGTCGTAGACGCTCACGCCGTCCAGCTCTCCGCACGCGTGCTCGATGTCGCGCGGCACGGCGATGTCGATGAGCACGAGCGGGCGGCCGTCGCGCAGGCGCATGACCTCGGCGAGGTCGTCGGCCTCGACGATCGGGTGCGGGGAGGAGGTCGAGGAGACGACGATGTCGGCCTCCTGCAGGCGGGCCGGAAGCGAGTCGAGCGAGCCGACCTCGCCGCCGAAGCGGTCGGCCAGCGAGCGCGCCCGGTCGGCGTGGCGGTTGGCGACGAAGACGGTCCGCACGCCCTGGTCGACCAGCGCCCGGGCCGTGAGCTCCGCGGTCTCGCCGGCGCCGATGATGACCACCGAGCGCGACTCGAGGTCCCCGACGACGTCGCGCGCGAGGTCGACGGCCACGCTCGAGATGCTGACGCGCTCGCGCGCGATGCCGGTCTCCGAGCGCACGCGCTTGCCGGCCTGCAGCGCGGCGCCGAACAGGCGGTTGGTCATCGGCCCGGTCGTGCCCGCCTCGAGCGCCGCCTCGTAGGCGCGGCGGACCTGGCCCTGGACCTCGGCCTCGCCGACGATCATCGAGTCCAGGCCGGCGGTCACGCGGTAGAGCTGGCGCGCGGCGTCGCAGTTGCGCGGCGAGTAGACGATCGGGGCGAGCTCGGTCGGCCGGATGTCGGCCCGCCGGGCGAGCTTGCTCAGCAGCTCGGCCTCCGCGCGCACCGGGTCGGCGGTCACGAGGTAGATCTCGGTGCGGTTGCAGGTCGAGATGGCGACGGCCTCGTCGATGTCCTCGTGCGCGACCAGCTCGGTCATGAAGCGCGTGGCGGCGCGCTCGGTCAGCGCCAGGCGCTCGCGCAGCGCCACGGGCGCGGTGTGGTGCGAGATGCCGAGGACGAGGAGCTCCATCAGGTGCTCACCGCCGCGCGCTCGCGCTCCTCGCTGCGCTCGTCGACCAGCTCCTCGATCTCGGCCAGCTCGCGCTCGAAGCGCGAGAGCTTGGCGGCCATGATGACCACGTAGATGAGGACCAGCGCGAAGAAGACGAGATAGGCCGCGGCGACGTAGCCGGTGTTGTTGGGCAGCGCGTCGGTCACGCGCCCGTCCCCAGGCTGGGGGCGGCGGTGCGCCCCCGCGCCGCCACGGCGTCGTCGCCGCCGAGCTTGCGCCGCAGCGAGCGCAGCTGCGCCGAGGTGTGCTTGGAGGCCATCTCGTACTTCCACAGCGTGGCGAACAGGAGCGCCATCCCGATCAGGCACAGGTAGAAGGGCAGCTGCATCTTGGCCGGCAGGCCGCCGTCGGTCGTCGCGAAGACGCGCGGGTGCGTATAGGCCTGGGCCAGGCGCACGGCCAGGAAGTTCAACGGGACGAAGGCGCCCGCGACGATGGCGAACACGCTGGCGTAGCGGGCCTGGCGCTCGGGGTCCTCGATCGAGAAGCGCAGCGGCTGGTAGGTCGCGTAGAGCAGGAAGACGACGAGGAAGGACACGAGCGTCGGCTCGTCCCACACCCACCAGTGCCCCCAGCTCGCCTTGGCCCAGATCGCGCCGGTGATGAGCACGCCCGCCCCTAGCACGAGGCTCAGGTGGATGGCCACGTAGGAGCGCAGGTCGTAGCGCGCGTCGCGCGTGCGCAGGTGCTGGATGGCCATGATGGCGCCGAAGACGAAGCCGCCAAGGGCCACGATGGCCAGCGGCACGTGGACGTAGAAGATCTTCTGCATGAAGCCCTGGTCGGCATCCATGGGGGCATAGAAGAAGGCCAGCCCGAAGCCCGCCGTGAGCGTGACGGCCGCCAGGATCGACAGGGCGCGTAGGCGCGTTCCGTACAGCAAGGAGGCGATTCAGTCCTCGACGAGGTAGTCGAACACCGCGTAGGCAAGCAGCCCGAAGACCAGATCATAGAGGCCGAGGATCGCCAGCCAGCGCAGTGGGAGCGCCTCGGCGCCACCGGCCAGGAAGAGGGGCGTCGTCGCCTTGGCCGCCGCGATGACCACCGGGATCAGGAGCGGCAGCGCCAGCAGCGGCACCAGCAGGTCGCGGGCGCGGGTCTGCACCGCGAGGGCGCTGACCAGCGTGCCCACCACCGCGATGCCGGCATCGGCGAGCAGCAGGACGACCACGAGCGACGCGACCGCGCCGGCATCCGGGGTGGGGCCGAGCAGCAGCAGCCCGAAGGCCGGCACGGCGACGACCTCGACCGCGGCCAGGAAGCCGAGCAGCGCGAGCGCCTTGGCCACCAGCAGCGCAGTGCGGTCCACCGGCGCCAACAGGAACCCGTCGAGACCGCCCTCCTCGTGGTCGGCGACGAACAGGCGGCTGGTGCCGAGCATGGCTGCGAAGAGCAGGGTCACCCACAGCACGCCCGCGGCGAGGTCGCCGTCGACCTGCCCGCGCTGCAGCGCGAAGTGGAAGACGACGAGGGTGGTGACGCTGAACAGCGCCATGGCCGGCACCGCCTGCGGCGCGCGCAGCTCCAGGCGCAGCTCCTTGCGCAGCACGGCGCCGACGGTCCGCTTCACCGGTACAGCGCCCCGATGCGCGCGGCGTCGATCTCGCGCGCGGGCGCCAGAAGGTCCGCGCGCCCGGCGCGCAGGCCCAGCGCGACGTCGGCCTCGGCGAGCCCGCCGGCCGGGTCGTGGCTCGTGACGATGCGCGTCCGCCCGCTCGGGGCGCCGATGAGCGGCTCGACGAGCTCGGCCGCCGCGGGGTCGAGGTTGGCCCGTGGCTCGTCGAGGAGCAGGACCTCGGGGTCGTGCAGCACGGCGCGGCAGACGGCCAGGCGCTGGACCATGCCGCGCGAGTAGGTGTGGACCTTGTCGTCGGCGCGCGCCGTCAGCCCGACGCGGTCGAGCAGCTCCCACGCCCGCCCCAGCGCGACGCCATGCAGGCGCGCGTGGAAGGCGAGGTTCTCGCGGCCGCTGAGGTCGCGGTAGAGCAGCGGCGCGTGACCGAGCAGCCCGATGCGCCCGCGCACGGCCCAGCCCTCGTCGGGCAGGGCGCGCCCGAGGACGCGGACGGTGCCCGCGTGCGGGCGCAGGAGCGTCGCCAGCACGCGCAGCAGCGTCGACTTGCCGGCGCCGTTGGGGCCGAAGACCACGAGCGTCGCGCCGGCCGGCAAGGTCAGGGTGACGTCCTGCAGCGCGACCCGCTCGCCGTAGCGGCGCGTCAGGCCCGCGAGCTCAATGGCTGGCGCGGCTGCCACCTTCGCTGCCCAGCGTGGCGGCGGCGTGCCCGAGCACCGGCGCCAGCACGGGGAAGACCTGCTCGATCGCCTTGGGGTTGCCGGGGAAGTTGACGATCAGCGTCTGGCCCGCCACGCCCGCCACGCCGCGGCTGAGGATGCCCATGGGCGTGTGCTGGGCGCTCACCGCGCGCATGGCCTCCGCGATGCCCGGCGCCTCGCGCGCGATCACCGCCCACGTCGCCTCGGGCGTGATGTCGTCGAGCGTGAGGCCGGTGCCCCCCGTGGTGAAGACGAAGGCCACGCCGGCGTCGACGTAGTGGTGCAGGCGGTCCTCGATGAGCGCGAAGTCGTCGGGCACGACCTCCATCGCCACGATCTCGGCGCCCGCGTCCTCGGCGAGGTGGGCGAGCAGCGGTCCTGACAGGTCCTCGGCCTCGCGGCGCGAGACACTGCTGGAGATGGTCATGACCACGGTGCGCACTGCGCCGGACGATAGCCGTGGATGCCTGCGGGCGCCCGTTGCCGGGCATGAGAACGTCCCGCGGCCGACGTCGACCGTCCATCGCGGCGCGGCGCTCGCGATCCATCGCGGCCGGGCGGTGCTCTGCAACAGCGACGACGCCCGGGTCCCGGGCGGCTAAGACGCGCCGCGCAGCCAGTCGCCGCTGCGCCCGCCGGACTTGCTCAGCAGCTCCACCGCCTCGACGCGCACGCCGCGCTCGAGGCCCTTGACCATGTCGTAGACCGTCAGCGCGGCGACGGCCGCCGCGGTCATCGCCTCCATCTCGACGCCGGTGCGGGCGGTGACCGCCGCGGTGGCGGTCAGCGTGACCGTCCCCTCCGCGGCGTCGAGCTCGGCGTCGACGTCGACGTGGTCGAGGCCGATCGGGTGACAGAGCGGGATCAGCTCTCCGGTGCGCTTGGCCGCCTGGATGCCCGCGATCCGCGCGACGCCCAGCACGTCGCCCTTGGGCGCATCGCCGGCCGCCACGCGTTCCGCCGTCGCCGGGGTCATGCGCACCACGGCGCGGGCCACGGCGCGCCGCGCGCTGACCTCCTTGGCGCCGACGTCCACCATCCGCGCAGTGCCCTCGGCGTCGAGGTGGGTGAGGTCGCTCATCAGGCGGGGGCCACCGCGCTGCGCGCCCCCTCGATGAGGTCGCGCACAGCCTGCCGATCGCCCGCCCGCAGCAGCGCGATCGGGTCGGGGTCGCCGTTGACGATCCCCTCGAAGAAGTCCTTGCGGTCCTGATAGGTGGCCAGCGTGCCCTTGGCCCAGCCGCGGACGTCGTTGAGCATCACCGCGAGCTCGGCGTACTCCTCGCCGAAGAGCTCCGCGACCTCGGTCTTCATCCGCTTGGCCAGTGCCGGGGACGCGCCTGCGGTCGAGATCGCGATGGCCAGCGGGCCGGTGCGCACGATCGCCGGGAGGATGAAGTTGCACAGCGGCGGGACATCGACGACGTTGACGAGCATCGCGCGCCGCTCGGCGTCGTTGTAGACAGCGATGTTGATGTCGGTGTCGTCGGTCGAGGCGATGACCATGAACGCGGCCTCGAGGTCCTCGGGGCCGGCATACGCCCGCCGCTCCCAGGCGATCGAGCCCTCGGCCGCGAGCTCGCGCAGCTCGGGCACGGCGTCGGGTGAGATCAGCGTCACGTCGCCGTCGCAGGCCAGCAGGCCTTCCACCTTCTCGAGGCCGATCTCGCCGCCGCCGACGACCAGGCAGCGCCGCCCCGCGAGCTTCAGGCACGCGATGTAGAACGGCGTGTCGAGCATGTCTCGCACGCAGGTCTGGTCGCAGATCCCGCGACGGAACTGGCAGACGCATTCCTTCCCGGCGTAGGCGGCAGCAGGCATCGTCCCCACAGGGTAGTCGCCCGTACTCTTGGTCATGGACGTGTCAGAGAGCCTGTTCAACGACGACTCGATGCTGCGCCGCGTGATCCGCGAGCAGGTGGTCGGGCTGTCCGGCCCGCGCGCGCTGCTCATGCAGGCGGCGCACCCGGTCGCCTTCGCCGGCTTCTTCGCGCACACCGGCGCGCTTGACGAGCCATATGAGCGCCTGGCCCGCACGGCCCGCGTGCTCGACCTCATCGCCTTCGGCCCCGCCGCGGACGCGCGCCGCGCGACGCGGCGCGTGCGCGCGATGCACCGTCGCGTGCGCGGCGAGCTGGCCGAGCCGGCCGGGCGCTTCGCGGGCGGCACGCCCTACTCGGCGGACGATCCGGCGCTGCTGCTGTGGATCCTCGCGGCGCTGGCCGATTCGGCCGCCGTCGTGTACCAGCGTTACGTCACCACGCTGAGCGCGGCCGAGCGCGAAGCGCTGTGGGCCGACTACCGGCTCGTCGGACGTCAGTTCGGGCTGCGCGCCGGCGACATGCCGCTGACCTGGGACGACTTTCAGGCCTACGTGCTCGACATGGTCGAGGGCGAGGACCTCCACGTCACCGAGGAGGCGCGCGATCTGGCCGTCGAGATCGTCATGCGCCCGCCGGTCCCGCTGCCGATGAAACCGATGCTCGAGCTCGTCAACCGGATCACGATCGGCCTGCTCCCACCGCGCCTGCGCCGCCAGTACGGCTTCGCCTGGGACCCGGTGCGAGCGGTCGCGATCCGCGGCGGGGCGGAGTACGCCAAGCGCTTCGTGGTGCCGTTCCTGCCCGAGCGCCTGCGCCTGGTCCCCAGCGCGCGGCGGGCTGCTGCGTAGTCGTCCGCGCTACGGGTGTGGCGCTGCGGCGCGTTGACGGCCTCATCGAGGGAGGGTGGCCTGCCCGCGAGCGGCGAATCGCGGAACTGTCCTGCCCTGTGGTCGCAGGACGACATCTGGGCAGGACGCTATGGCGCGTGCGGAACCGCGGGCGCTCCGACCCCCGGGCGCGCCGGCTTCGCCGAGGTCCGCCCCGAAGGCGGCCGCCTTGGGCAGCGCCGACGCCAGCGCCTGCGCCGGCTCGGCGTTCGAGGAGTGCAGCGCGAGCGTGGCGCCCGCCGCGGCGAGCCGCTCTGCGATCCGGCGCCCGATGCCGCCGCTGGCGGGGTGGGTGAGGTCGGATTCACGCCGTTCTGCCTTCGAAGGTGGTCATGGCTGAGTCGCCCACTGCATGATGAGCAATGCTCGCGCGCCCCGCGGCCCCGCCTCATAGAGGTGCATCTCGTCGCCCGCGAAGCCCGCGTAGTCGCCGGCCCGCAGATCGGCCGCGCGATCGACGGGACCGGTGCGCAGCGCGCCCTGCGTCACGAGCACGTGCTCGCGCGTGCCCGGCCCGTGCGCGCCGGCCGCGCGCTTGGAGCGCGCCGGGAAGCGCGCCTCGTAGAGCTCGATCGGCGGGTTGCCGGGGAGGCGCACGATGAGCCGCAGGGTGTTGGCCGTGCCAGGGACGGTGGCGCCCTCCGCGGCGTGCACCACGTGGACCGGCTCGGGCGCGCCGCCCGCGAGCAGGTCGCCGAACGGCACGCCGAGCGCCGTCGCGAGCGACGACAGGGTCTCGATCGTGGGGTTGCCCCGGCCGGCCTCCAGCGCCGAGAGCGTGGCCTTCGCGATCCCGCTGGCCCGGGCCAGCTCGGACAGGCTGCGGCCCTGCTCACCGCGCAGGCGGCGCAGGTTGGCCGCCACGACCGGCATGAGGTCGTTTATCATGCCGAACGAGCGTACCAATGAGTCGAACGGAAACACCGCATCGGGTGCGCGACGGGGCCCGGGTCATCGCTCCGTTCGCCGTGGCCGTCGGCGCCTTCGGGATCACCTTCGGCGTCCTGGCCCGCGACGCGGGCCTGGGCGGCCTGAAGGCCGTCGTCTTCTCGGCCACCACTTTCGCCGGCTCGGCGCAGTTCGCCGCCACCTCGGTCCTCTCCGCCGGCGGCACCCTCGCGGCCGCCATCGCCGCCGCCGTGCTGCTCAACACGCGCTACATCCCGATCGGCCTGTCGGTGGCGCCGTCGCTGCGCGGCCCGGCGTGGAAGCGCGGCCTGCGCGCCCAGCTCGTCGTCGACGAGTCCTGGGCGGTCAGCCACCTGGGCGGGGGGCGCTACGACCCACGCCTGCTGCTCGGCGCCGGCCTGACGCTCTACGCCGCGTGGGTGGTCGGGACGACGGTCGGCAGCGTGGCCGGATCGCTGCTCGGCGACCCCGAGACGCTCGGGCTCGACGCCGCCTTCCCAGCCCTCTTCCTCGCCCTCCTCGCCGGCCAGGTCCACGGCCGCCCCAGCGTGGTCGCCGCGCTCGGCGGGGCGCTGGTGGCGGCCACGCTGGTGCCCTTCGTGCCGCCCGGCGTGCCGGTCGTGGCCGCGTCGGTCGTGTGCCTCGTCGGCCTGCGGCGCTCGGCGGCCGAGGCGCCGTCGTGATGCGCGCCTGGATCCTGATCGCGGTCGTCGGCGCCTGCACGATCGCGCTGAAGGGCCTCGGCCCCCTGGTCATCGGTGGCCGCTCGCTGCCCCGGCCCCTGCTCGGCGTCGTCGCCCTGCTGGCGCCGACGCTGCTGGCCGCGCTGATCGTCAGCCAGGGCTTCGCCGACGGACGCCACCTCGTGGTCGACGCCCGCGCTGCGGGCCTCGTCGCCGCGCTCGTCGCCGTGCTGCTGCGCGCGCCCGTGCTCGTCGTGGTCGTGCTCGCAGCCGCCACCGCGGCGCTGGCCCGCGCGGTCGGCTGAGTACGCTCACGGCGGTCCTCTGCACAGGGCCGCGCTCCCATGGATCGAGTGGACCACTTCGGCCGCGACCTCTTCGTCGTCCTCGACCGCGAGGACCGCAGGCCGCTGCGCGTCCAGCTCGAGGAGCAGTTGCGCGACGGCGTGCGCGACGGGCGCCTGCACGCCGGCACCGCCCTGCCGTCGACGCGCGCGCTGGCGACCGAGCTCGGCATCGCCCGCGGGGTGGTCGTGGAGGCCTACGGGCAGCTCGTGGCCGAGGGCTTCCTCGTGGCGCGCCGTGGGTCGGCCACGCGCGTGGCGAAGGTGGCGCCGGCCGTCGGCGCGCCGACGGCCGCGCCCGTCGCGCGCATTGCCTCCGTGCGCTACGACCTGCGCCCCGAGTCGGCCGAGCGCGCCGCCTTCCCGCGAGGCCGGTGGCTGGCCGCGATGCGCCGCGCCCTGGCGGCAGCGCCCGACGCCGACCTCGGCTACGGCTCGTGGGCCGGTGCGCCGGCCCTGCGCGCCGTCCTCGCCGCGTATCTCGGCCGCGCCCGCGCCGTGGTCGCCACCGCCGAGGACATCGTCGTCACCACCGGCATCACCCAGGCGATCGCGCTGCTCGCAGGGCTCCTGCGCGCCCGCGGCGCGCGCCGCGTGCTCGTCGAAGAGCCGGGCTTCTGGCAGCATCGCACGATCTTGCAGCGCGCCGGGCTCGAGCTCGTCGTCGTCGACGTGGACGACGGCGGGCTGCGGACCGATGCGCTGCCCGCGGCCGCGGCCGCGCTCGTCACCCCGGCGCACCAGTTCCCCACCGGCGCCGTCCTCGCCCCCGAGCGCCGGGCCGCGCTGCTGCAGTGGGCGACCGCCCACGACGCCCTGGTGATCGAGGACGACTACGACGGCGAGTACCGCTACGACCGCGAGCCGCTCGGGGCGCTACAGGGCCTGGGCTCGGGGTGCGTCGCCTATCTCGGCTCCACGAGCAAGACGCTCGCGCCCGCGCTGCGGCTCGGGTGGATGGTCCTGCCCGGCGCCCTCGCGGGAGCCATAGCCGACGAGCGCGGCTGGGCCGACGGCGGCTCCCCCGCCCTCGACCAGCTCGCGCTCGCCTCCTTCATCGACCGAGGGGAGCTCGATCGCCACCTGCGCCGGATGCGCCTGCGCTACCGCCGCCGGCGCGACCGGCTCGTGGCGGCCCTCGGCGAGCACCTCCCCGACGGCGAGGTCGGCGGCGCGGCGGCCGGCCTGCACGTCACGGTGGCGCTCGCCCCCGGGGCCGACATCGACGCCGTCCTCGCGCGCGCCTCGGCGCGCGGCGTCGGGGTCTTCGCCACCCACCACGCGGGCCGCCCGCTGCTGCTGATCGGCTACGCCAACATCGCCGAGGAGGCGATCGAGCCCGCGGTCCGCGCGCTGGCCGCTGCGGTACGCGCGTAGCCTGCGCCGTGTGTTCCTCAACATCCTCGTCGCGATCGACGGCTCAGAGCACGGCGCGGCCGCGCTGCGCACCGCCGCGCAGCTCGCCGGCGAGGAGCACGCGCGGCTGACCGTCCTCACCGCGGTGCCGTCGACACCGGCCACGGCGCAGTTCAGCGCAGCGGGCGTGGCGGCGCTCGTGGACGCAGCCCAGCTCATGGGCGAGGTCGGCGTGCGCATCCGCAAGCAGGTCGAGGCCCTGCCCGACGACATCTCGGTGACGAGCATCGTGGTCGCGGGCCATCCCGCGGAGGTCATCCTCGCGCGCCTGAGCGAGGGCCGCCACGACCTGCTGGTGATGGGCACCCGCGGGCTCGGCCGCGTCGGCAGCGCGCTGCTCGGCTCGGTCTCCCAAGCCGTCCTGCACAAGGCGCGGGTGCCGGTCCTCGTGGTGCGCGAGCCGGCGACCTAGCGGCGCATCGCCCGCAGCCAGCGGCCGGTGACGCGCAGCAGCGCCAGGCCGTCGCGCCGCCAGGCGCGCTCACGGTCGCGGTCGCGCGCGCTGCGCAGGCCGGCGACCGCGCGGGCGGCGCCCACGAGGGCGCCGTCGTAGGGAAACCACCACACCGGGCGCCCGATGGGCGGATCCCAGGTGACCACGCGCGGCTCGGCGCACGCGCGCAACGCGATGGCGCCGCGGGCGCGGCCGATGCCGGCGCCGCCCCACGGGACCTGGGGCGCCGAGCGCGCGACCAGGTGGTCGTTCATCCACACCATCCCCATGCGCAACTCGCGGGCGATGCGCGCGCCCTTGTACCGATCGGCCGTCCACACCGACGCGCCGAGGCCGAGCGTCGCCTGGTTGGCGCGCGCGACGGCCTCCTCCTCGGTGCCGACCGCCTCGACCACGAGGACGGGCCCCGGCACCTCCTCGCGCGCCAGCCGCATCCCCGGCGTCACGCCGGTGAGCACCGCCGGGGCGTAGTGCGCCTCGCCCTCGGCTCCACCGCAGTGCAGGGTCGCACCGGCTCCGATCGCCTCGTCGACCAGCGCGCGCACCCGCGCGACGCGCTCGCGGTCGACAAGCGGCCCGATCGAGGTCGCAGGGTCCGACGGGTCGCCGACCCGCAGCCCACGGGCCGCGTCCACGACGCCGGCCAGGAAGCGATCGTGGGCCTCGGGCACGCACAGCGCGCGCTCCACCGAGCCGCCGCACTGACCGGCGTTGGCGAACGCCGCCCACGCGGCGCCGCGCACCGCGCGCGGGACGCTGGCATCGGCCAGCACGAGCATCGGGCCCTTGCCGTCGAGCGAGAGGACGGAGCGCGTCAGGCCGCGCGCGCACGCCTCGCCGACCTCGCGCCCGGCGCGCGCCGAGCCGGTGAAGTGGACCTGGGCCACCGGGGCCGAGACGAGCGCGGCCCCGACGTCGGTGTGGCCGTGGACGACCGCGAGCAGGCCCTCGGGCAGCCCGGCGCGGGCGAAGACCCGCGCGATCCGCTCGCCGCACAGCGGCACGTGGGGCGAGGGCTTGAGCACGACCCCGTTGCCGGCCATGAGCGCGACGGCCACGTCGCCCAGCGGGGTGGCGAACGGCTCGCTCGGCGGGCCGAGGACGCCGACGACCCCCAGCGGCTCGTAGCTCCAGCGCCCGCGCTTGACCGGGTGTTGGGTGCGCGAGAAGGGGATCTTCTCGCCGGCCAGGATGCCGGGGCCGTGCTCGGCCAGCCACTGCAGCGTCTCTACCGCCGCGAGCAGCTCCATGACCTCCGCCTCGGCGCGCGGGCGGCCCTGCTCGGCGACGATGAGGTCGGTCAGCTCGTCGAACTCGTCGATGACCGCCTGGGCCGCCCGGGCCATGTAACGGGCACGGTCGCCGAGGCGCAGTGTCGCCCACAGTGGCTGGACGCTGGCGGCCTCGTCGACCGCGGCCGCCACCGCGCGCGGGCGCGCCACCGCGACGGCCCCCAGCCGCTCGCCGGTGGCCGGGCTGAAGGACTCCAGCTGTGCAGCGGCTGCGCTCGCCTCCACGGGGGGAATCATCTACGCCCGCGTGCCCGGCGGATCTCCTCCAGGCGCTCGCGCAGCGCGGCCTCGGCGTCGTCGGGCGAGTAGAAGCGCGCGCCGACCACCTCGTCGGGCAGCAGCTCCTGCTCGGACACGTGCCCGGGGCGGTCGTGGGGGTAGTCGTAGCCGACGCCGCGCCCGAGGCGCGCCGCGGCGTTGTAGCCGGCGCTCTGCAGGTAGGCCGGCGGCGGCTTGGCGCCCTGCTCGCGGACGTACTCGCGGGCGGCGCCGATGGCCTTCTTGGCGCTGTCGGACTTCGGCGCGAGGGAGAGGTAGATGGCCGCCTGGGCGAGCGCGAACTGGCCCTCGGGCAGGCCGACGTGCTCGATCGCCTGCGCCGCGGCGACGGCGACTTCGAGCGCGCGCGGGTCGGCGTTGCCGATGTCCTCGGAGGCCAGGATGACCATCCGCCGCACGATGAAGCGCGGGTCCTCGCCGCCTTCGAGCATGACCGCGAGGTAGTAGAGGCTGGCGTCGGGATCCGAGCCGCGCGTGGCCTTGATCCAGGCCGAGATCGTGTCGTAGTGGCGGTCGCCGGTCTTGTCGTAGGTCAGCGCGCGCCGCTGCAGCGAGTCCTCGGCCGCCTCGAGCGTCACCCGCCCGTGGGTCTTGACCGCGAGGTCGAACGCGGCCAGCGCGGTGCGCGCGTCGCCGCCGGCGCGCGCGGCCAGGAAGGCGATGGCGTCGTCGTCGGCCTCGGCGCCGAGCGTCTCCGCCGCCCGGCGCAGGACGACCTCGATGTCGCTGGCCAGCAGCGGGCGCAGCTCGTAGACCTGGCAGCGCGACAGCAGCGCCGAGTTGACCTCGAAGTACGGGTTCTCGGTCGTCGCTCCGATGAGCGTCACCAGCCCCTCCTCGACCGCCGGGAGCAGCGCGTCCTGCTGGGCCTTGTTGAAGCGGTGGATCTCGTCGAGGAAGAAGACCGTCGGCTCGGCCAGCTGCCGGCGGTGCTGCGCGCGCTCGAGGACCTTGCGCACCTCCGCGCGGCCGGCCTCGACGGCGCTCAGCTCCTCCAGGGCGGCATGGGCGGCGGCGGCCACGATCCGCGCCAGCGTCGTCTTGCCCGAGCCGGGCGGCCCGTAGAGGATCATCGAGTGCGGGCGGCCCTGCTCGATCGCGCTGCGCAGCGCCGAGCCCTCGGCGAGCAGGTGCTCCTGGCCCACGAGCTCGTCGAGCGATCGCGGCCGCAGGCGGGCGGCCAGCGGGCGCGCCAGGGCATCGGCGGACGAGCGCCGCGGCTCGGCGTCGTCGGTGTCGAAGAGCTGGCTCATACCCATATCCTGGCGCGCGCGCCGGTGGACCGCCCATCGGGGCCGTCGCGTAGCCTGGAGCGATGGCCGAAGACCTCGAGCGCGAGACGACCGATCTCCTGCAGCGCCTCGTGCGCTTCGACACGGTCAACCCGCCCGGCAACGAGCGCCCGGCCCAGGAGCTGCTCGCCGGGATGCTGCGCGACGAGGGCTTCGAGGTGTCGCTGCTGGGTCGCACCGAGGAGCGCCCGAACCTCGTCGCGCGGCTGCGCGGCGCCGGCGACGGGCCGACGCTGTGCCTGCTCTCCCATGTCGACACCGTGCTCGCCGATCCCGCCGAGTGGCAGCGCGACCCGTGGTCGGGCGACGTGGTCGACGGCGAGCTGTGGGGCCGCGGGGCGCAGGACATGAAGTCCCAGACGGCGGCCGAGGTGACCGCGGCGCTGGCGCTCGCGCAGTCGGGCTGGCGCCCGGGGCACGGCGACCTGCTCGTCGTCTGCGTGGCCGACGAGGAGACCGGCGGCGGCGAGGGCGCGGTGTGGCTGACCGAGAACCACCCCGACGCGGTGCGCTGCGACCTGCTGCTCAACGAGGGCGCGGGCACCGTCTTCCCCTTCGGCGACGAGCGCGTCTACGGCGTGTGCGTGGCCGAGAAGGGCGTCTTCCGCTTCACGGTGACCACCGAGGGCGTCGCCGGGCACGCCTCGACGCCGAAGATGGGCGTCAACGCGCTGCTGAAGATGGTCCCCTTCCTGCAGGCCATGGCCGAGCGCCAGCCGGCCTACGACGTCACCGAGACGCCGCGGGCGCTGCTAGCCGAGCTCGGCCTCGCGCTCGACGGCGATCCCGCGCCGGTGCTCGACGCCCTGCGCGAGCGGGACCCGATCCTGGCCGTCATCGTCGAGCCGATGCTCGGCGTGACCCTGGCCCCGACGCGCATCTTCGCCTCGGAGAAGATCAACGTCATCCCCTCCCGCGCGCGGCTCGCGGTCGACTGCCGCACGCCGCCGGGCATGGAGGAGGACGAGGTCCGCGCGCGCATCGAGGACGTCCTCGGCACCGACGGCTACGAGCTCGAGTTCACCGAGAAGGTGGTCGGCAACTCCTCGCCGCCCGACTCGTCGCTCATGGACGCGCTGCGCGGCTGGATCGCGCGCGAGGACCCCGAGGCGCGCGTGGTGCCGACCATGCTGCCGGCCTTCACCGACTCGCGCACCTTCCGCGCCGCCTTCCCGGAGTGCGTGGCCTACGGCTTCTTCCCCCAGCGCGAGATGAACCTCTACGAGTCCTCGCCGCTCGTGCACTCGCGCGACGAGCGGATCGCGACGGCCGACCTCGGGTTCGCCGCGCGCTGCTATCGCGACGTCACGAAGGAGCTGCTCGGTGCCTGAGGACAAGGACGACAAGCTGCGCCTGGGCGGAATGGCCCTGCGCAACGGGCTGCTCGTGCACGGGCCCGATCATTGGGCGGCGGCCATCCGCGCCGACGACGGCGCCATCGCGGTCGCCTCCGGCGCAAGCCGCGGATGCGCGGCGGCCTCGGCCGGATCGCCGGCGTGCGCGGGGTCGTGCGCATGGGCGAGGCGATGGCCGTGATCCCGCTGGTCAAGCGGGCGCTGCCCCAGGCGCAGCTGCCCTTCCAGGACGCCACCGTCGCGGTCGCGATGGGCGCCACGGCGGCCGCCGGGATGGTGCTGCGCCGGCGCACGCGCGGGATCGGCGGCGAGGCCGCGCTGGCTGCGCTCTCGCTCGCGCCGTCGCTCATCGCCCTGCGCAGCGGCGAGCTGGCCGCCTATCACGGCGTCGAGCACAAGGCCATCGGCGCCTACGAGCAGGGCGCCGGCGACGCGCGCGACGCGACGAAGGAGCACGACCGCTGCGGCTCGCACCTCATGGCGCCGCTGCTGGCCGCCAACCTGGCTGGGACCGCGCTGCTGCGCGGGGTCGTCGACCGTCCATCGCCCCTGGCCGGCGCCGCGGTCCAGCTCGCCTCGATCGGCGCAGCGGTCGAGGTCTTCGCGTGGTCCGAGCGCCATGAGGAGACCGCGCTGGCGCGCGCGCTGCGCCGGCCCGGGCACGAGCTCCAGCGCGTCCTGGGCACGCGCGAGCCGACCGAGGAGCAGCTCGAGGTCGGCCGCGCGGCGCTGGCCGAGATCCTCCGCGTCGAAGCCGCCCGCTGACTGTCCGCGCCGAGGCTGGAGAAATCCGCCGCGGCTGCCGATACACCAGGCGTGCTTGGTGCATCGACCCTGCTCGCTGTCGCCAGCGACGCCGCTCAGTCCCGGGAGCACGTGCTGGAGGTCATCGCGGGCCTGCCGGCGCGCCTCGTCGCCCTGACGTCGGTCCCGCCCCCTCCGAGCGTGCTCGACCGCATCCGCGACTTCGCCAACAACTGGCAGGCCGTCTTCGCGATCCTCTTCATGGTCGCGCTGATCTTCGTCCTGTGGCGGACGCTGCGGCTCATGCCGCAGACCAAGCCGATCGAGATCAGCCCCGAGGCCAACCTCGAGGTCGGCTGGGAGGACATCGCGGGGGTCGACGAGGCGAAGGCCGAGCTGCGCGAGGTCGTGGACTTCCTGCGCTCGCCCAAGCAGTTCGAGCGCCTCGGGGCCAAGGTGCCCAAGGGCGTGCTCCTGCACGGGCCTCCCGGCACCGGCAAGACGCTGCTGGCCAAGGCCGTGGCCCACGAGTCGGGCGCGCACTTCTTCTCGCAGTCGGCGTCCTCGTTCGTGGAGATGTTCGCCGGCCTGGGCGCCGCGCGCATCCGCCGCCTGTTCCGTGAGGCGCGCGCCGCGCAGCCCGCGATCATCTTCATCGACGAGCTCGACGCCGTCGGCGCGCGCCGCGGCTCGGACAACAACTCAGAGCGCGAGCAGACGCTCAATCAGCTGCTGGTCGAGATGGACGGCTTCGCGTCCTCCGCGGAGGGGCGAGTCGTCGTGATGGCCGCCTCCAACCTGCTCGAGAAGCTCGACCCCGCTCTGCTGCGACCCGGCCGCTTCGATCGCCAGGTCTTCGTCTCGCCGCCCGACGTGCGCGGTCGCGAGCGCATCCTGCGCGTGCACACCGCCAACAAGCCCCTGCGCGAGGACGTCGATCTCACCATCGTCGCCCAGCAGACGGCCGGCCTCACGGGCGCCGATCTGGCCAACATCTGCAACGAGGCGGCGATCTTCTGCGGGCGCCGCGAGGGCCATGCCGTCTCGCGCGCGGACTTCGACAACGCGATCGAGCGCGTCATCGCCGGCGTGCTGTCCTCGACCACGCTCAACGACCACGAGCGCCGGGTCGTCGCCTTCCACGAGGCCGGTCACGCGCTGTGCCGTGAGCTGCTCGCGGGCATGGACCGCGTGCACAAGATCTCGATCATCCCGCGCGGCAGCTCGCTGGGCTACGTGGTCAACCTGCCCGACGAGGACTCCTACCTCAAGACGCGCGAGGAGCTCGTCGACCAGATGACCGTGCTGCTGGGCGGCCGAGTCGCCGAGCAGATCGTCTTCGGCGCGGTGACCACCGGCGCCGCCAGCGACCTGCAGCGCGTGGAGGAGATCACCCACGCGATGATCCACCAGTACGCGATGGGGTCCGGCGACGCGCCGCAGGCCGCGCTCAAGGACCAGGCGCTCTCGGACCTCACCCGCCGCATCCGCGACGAGGAGCAGCGCGAGCTGGCCTTCGAGGCGCACCGCGGGGCGTGGGACCTCATCACCGCCCACCGCGAGCTGCTGGACCGCATCGCGGCCGAGCTGCTCGAGAACGAGACGCTCGAGCGCGGGCAGATCGACCGCATCATGGAGGGCGTGCCGCGCATCGAGCGCCGGCGGCCACTGCCAGACCTGCGCATCGCGGCGGCGGAGAAGCACGCCGAGACCGCAGACCGGCCGACGTAGTCGGCCGGTTACGGCCGGCTGGAAGCCAGCCGTCGCTCTCAGGACGCGGGGCCGGATGCCCCGCGGAGGTAACCTCTCGCCCCGGATGTTCACCCGGGTCGACCACATCGGCGTCGCCGTCGAGGATCTCGACGCCGCCATCGCGCTGCACGAAGCGGCCTACGGCATGGCCGTCGCGCATCGCGAGGTCCTCGAGGAGCAGGGCGTCGAGGCCGTGCTGCTCGACGTCGGCGAGAACCACGTCGAGCTACTGGCGCCGCTGAGCTCGGAGACGCCCGTGGGCCGCTTTCTCTCCAAGCGCGGACCGGGGCTGCACCACGTCGCCTACCAGGTGACCGACGTGCAGGCCACGCTCGACACGCTCCGCGATCGCGGCCTGCGGCTCATCGACGAAGCCCCGCGCACCGGCATCCGCGGCTCGCGCGTCGCCTTCCTGCACCCCGACTCGTCCGGCGGCGTGCTCACGGAGATCGTCCAGCCCCCGAAGGGACACTGACACCATGCCCCAGCGCATCAGCATCGGCTTCCAGGCCAGCCCCCCGCTGGCCCTGCGGGTGAGCGACGAGCAGCTCGCCACTCTCAACGACGCCCTCGGCAGCGAGGGCTGGCACGAGATCGAGGCCGACGACGGCTCGGTGAAGCTCAACCTCGCCCACGTGCTCTGGGTCCGCACCGAGAGCGACGAGCACCGCGTGGGCTTCGGCCTCGCCTCATCCGGCTAACGGCCCTCGGCGCCCGGACGGCCGTCGACGCCATGGGCGCGACGAGGCAGCGCATGCTGCGCGAGATCGGCGAGCGCGAGCGGGTGCGGCTGGCGTGAGCGCCCTCGCCCGCGCCGACCTGCGCCTGTTCGAGCTCGCGCGCTCCGCTGCCCGTCCGCCCGCCAGCGACCTCGTCGGGCGCTTCTCGCGCCTCGGCGAGCACGCGGCGCTGTGGCTCGTGACAGGGATGCTCGGCGCGCTGGTCGATCGCCCGCGGCGGGCGCGCTGGAAGCGCGGGGTGATCGTGGTCGGGGCGACCTACGCGCTCAACACGGCCATCAAGGCGCTCGTGCGCCGTCCCCGTCCCGTGGTCGAGGGCCTGCCCGCGCTCGTCGCCACGCCGACGAGGCTGAGCTTCCCCTCGGCGCACTCCTCGACATCGTTCGCCGCCGCGCGCGCCTACGGGCAGCTCGTGCCGGCCGCCCCGCTCTACGCGACCGCGGCGGCGATGGCGGCCTCGCGGGTCTACCTCGGCGTGCACTACCCGACCGACGTCGCCGCGGGCGCGCTGCTGGGCCTGGCCATGGGGAGCGCGGCGCGATGAAGGTCGGGATCGTCGGGATGCCCAACGCGGGCAAGTCGTCGCTCTTCAACGCGCTGACCCGCGCGGGGGCCGAGGCGGCCAACTACCCGTTCACGACCATCGAGCCGAACGTTGCCGTCGTGCCCGTGGTCGACGAGCGCCTCGATCGCGTGGCGGAGACGATCGGCTCCTCGAACGTCGTGTACGACACGATCGACTTCCACGACATCGCGGGCCTGGTGCGCGGCGCCAGCGAGGGCGAGGGCCTCGGCAACAAGTTCCTGGCCAACATCCGCGAGGTGGACGCCATCGTCCACGTCGTGCGCGCCCATCACGACGACAACGTCATCCACCCCGAGGGCCAGGTCGATCCGCGCCGCGATATCGACACCATCGAGACCGAGCTGCTCTACGCCGACCTCGAGCAGGCCGAGCGCCGCCTGGAGCGCGTGACCAAGCAGGCCCGGGGCGGCGACAGGCAGGCCCAGGCCGAGGAGCGCTGGGTGACGCAGGTCATCGCCGCGCTGCAGGAGGGCCGCCCGGCGCGCACCGTGCCGGTGCCCGCCGACGCGCCCGACGCCCTGCGCAACCTGCACCCGCTGACGGCCAAGCCGGTGCTGCTCGTGGCCAACGTCGACGAGGGCGACGACACCGTGCCACCCGCGGTGGCCGATCACGCCGCGCAGATCGGCGCCTTGGCGGTCGCGGTCTCCTCGCGCCTGGAGGCCGAGCTCTCAGAGCTCGACGACGAGGACGCGAGCGCCATGCGCGCCGACATGGGCGTGGGCGAGTCGGGCCTGCGCCGCGTCGTCGACGGCGCCTTCGCGCTGCTGCACCAGATCGCCTTCTTCACGGCCGGTGAGGACAAGCCCGCGCAGTCCTGGCACATGCGCGACGGCCTCACGGCCTGGCACGCCGCGGGCCAGATCCACTCCGACATCCAGAAGGGCTTCGTGCGCGCCGAGGTCATCGGCTGGGACGCGCTCGTCGAGGCCGGCGGCTACGCGGGGGCGCGTGAGCGTGGCGTCCTGCGCCTGGAGGGTAGGGACTACCTCATGCGCGACGGCGACGTCATCACGGTGAAGTTCACGCCATGACAGCGCGCCATTGCTCGACCATCCCAAGGATGAACTCGTGGAGGAAGTCCTCGCGATGAGCGAAGAGCGCGCGGCGCTGGTCACCGGGGCCAACGCCAGCCTTCAGCACGTCGCGCCGGTGGCGAGTTCGACGAGGACCGCTGGGACCAGCTGCTGGCCGTCCTGCTCACGAGCCCGTTCCTCTTGGCCAAGCACGCCTGGGCGGCGCTGAGCGCGAGAGCGGCGAGGGCCGCTTCGTCGCCATCGCCTCCGCGCACGCGCTGGTCGCCTCGCCCTACAAGGCGGCGTACGTGTCGGCCAAGCACGGCGTGCTCGGGCTGGTCAAGACGCTCGCGCTGGAGGGGGCGGACGCCGGCATCGCGGCGGTGGCGGTGTGCCCGCGATCAAGCGGCTGATCGAGCCCGAGGAGGTGGCCGAAGCCGTGGCCTACCTCCTCGGGCCCGGCGGGCGCACCATGACGGGCGTCCCGCTGACGATGGACCTGGGCTGGACGGCCCGCTGAGCTACGCCGCCTCGACGTAGTCGCGCGTCGCAAAGCGGTCGACGCGGCGGTGGAACAGGTCGCCGGCCTTGCCGCCGAGGACGGCGAAGATCAGCGTGACCACGACGGCGGCGGCGAGCGTCAGCCAGCCCCCGGTGGTCAGCGACTGGTCGCCGACGGCGACGTTGGGCAGGTTGAGCTGCTGCAGGACGTTGTACTCGCTGCCGCCGATGACCGCGGCGATCGCGAGCGCACCGGCGATGACCAGGGTCCACACCCACACGCCGATGCCCTGTCGCAGGCCGTCGAAGCGCGCCATGCGCCCGGCGACGTAGCCGCCGCAGTACCAGGAGAGGGCAAGGATGGCCAGCAGCAGGAGGGCGCCGCCCAGTCCGATGGTGTCGGCGGTGCCCTTGCGGACGTCGTTGATCTCCGACAGGCCGAGGGCCACGCCGGCGGCCGCGGCGATGCCCAGCAGGATCGCGGCTAGGCCGATGGCGCTGAGCAGGCCGAAGAAGGCGCTGCCCCAGCGGATGCCGCCGAAGCGGTCGCGCTGGCGGGCGCGCATGGCCACCACGGTGTCCTCGGCCACGACGGCGGGGATCGTGCGCGGCTGGTCGTCGACGTCGCGGTCACGGTCGGTCACCGGTGCGGCGCCGGTGCGCCCGAAGCGGTCGCTGTCAGCGGCGCGGTCGGTCTCGACCACGCGGTCGGTCTCGACCGCGCGCTCGCGGTCGAGCCCGCGCGTGTCCGGATCGTCGGCCTGGGTCGCGCGCAGCTCTTCCAGGCGGCGCTCGCGCGCGGCGGGGTCGGCGGGCGGCGTGGCGACGCTCGTCACCGGCTCGTCGCGCTCGCGCTCACGTTCGCGCTCGCTCACCGCGACCGCGCCACCGTCGGTCTCGCGTGCTGGATCGTTCGTCTTGCGAAAGCGTCCGAACATCGGGGAGCCTCCTCCCGTGGGGGTTCGGACTATGGGTTCCCGGTCAGGCGCCCGCCCACGCGTCCAAACGCTCCGCAAGGCGGTTCATCGAGCGTTTGCGCGCCGCCTGCGCGGCGCCGGCGAAGTCGGTCGGCGCATCGGGCGGGCGCTCGACGCCTGTGGGCTGCAGGGTGGCGATCTGGCGGAAGGCGCGCAGCTCCTGCGCCTGGTCGGTCAGGCTCTGGCGCACGCGCGGGCGCAGGCTCATAGGCAGGGCCAGCAGCGCTTCGAGGCTGTCGTGCTCGTTGAGCAGCTCGCGGGCGGTCTTCTCGCCGATCCCCTTGGCGCCGGGCAGGCCGTCGGACGGGTCGCCGCGCAGGGCGATGAAGTCGGGCACCTGATCCGGGCGCACGCCGTAGCGCCTGCGCACCTCGGCGGGGCCGATGGGCTCGGTCTCGCCCTTGCCCGCCGGCCACAGCACCGTGACGTCCTCGGAGACGCACTGGAACATGTCGCGGTCCCCGGTGAAGAGCAGGGCCTGCCCGCCGGCGTGCGTCTCGGCCTGCGCGAGGCCGCCGAGGAGGTCGTCCGCCTCGAGCGTCTCGTGGCGCATGACGATCCAGTTGAAGGCGCCGAAGAACTCGGCCGCGTCGCTCCACTGGGGCACGAGCTCCGCGGGCATGTCGATGCGGTCGGCGTGGTAGGTCGGGTAGAGCTCGACGCGGTAATGCGCGGCCTCCTCGCCGAAGCAGAGCACGACGGCCCGCGGCGAGTGCTTCTCGACGGCCTGCAGCACGAGGTTGGAGACGCCGAGCAGCGCGTTGACCGGCGTGCCGGCGTCGTCGGTGATCGTCTTGGGCAGCGCGTAGAAGGCGCGGTAGAGCAGCGACGGGGCGTCGACGGCGAGCAGAGGACCGGGCATCGCGGGTGATCCTATGGGGCGGGCGCGCACGCACGGCGCCCGCCGCCTAGCCTGCCGCGCGTGCGGCGCGCCCTCTCCTCGGCGACCCTGCCCCTCTACGTCGGAGGCTTCCTCGGGCCGTTCGGCGGCGGCGCGATCGCCGTCCTCTTCCCGCAGCTGCGCGACGCCTTCGACGCCACCACCGGCGAGGTGGCCGTCGCCATCCCCGCGTACTTCGTGCCCTTCGCGGCGGTGCAGCTCGTCTCGGGCACGATCGGCGAGCGCCTCGGCCGCCGGCGCGTGGTCCGCGCCGGGTACGTCGCCTACGCGATCGCCTCGGTGGCCGCGGCCGCGGCGCCCACGATCGGGCTGTTCATCGCCGCGCGCGCGGCTTCGGGCACCGCCAACGCCTTCCTCACGCCGCTGCTGCTCGCCGGCCTGGCCGAGGTCGTCCCGCCCGGGAGCCTCGGTCGCGCGGTGGGGACGTTCGCCGCCGTCCAGACCTCCGCCATCGCGCTGGCGCCTGCCGTCGGCGGGCTGCTGGGCGAGATCGACTGGCGCCTGGCCTTCATCGCCCCGTCGCTCGTGGCGGTCGTGCTGGCCTTCTTCCCGCCGCCGGACGCCGACCGCGTCGCCGACGCCGAGCCCGCGCGCCTGCGCGCCGTGCTCACGCGCCGCGTCGGCGTGCTGTCGGCGGCGGCCTTCGCCGGCTACGCGGGCGTCACCAGCCTCGGCTTCCTCGTCGCGCTGCGGTGCAGCGACGGCTTCGGGCTGGGCTCGAGCGCGCGCGGCGCGGTGCTCGCCGGGTTCGGCGTGGCGGGCATGGTCACCGGTCGACCGGCGGGTCGCCTGGTCGATCGGGTCGGCCGCATCTCGGTCATCGTGGCCGGCGCGGTCATCTGCGCGGCGCTCGTGGCGCTCATCGGCGCCGCCGGCTCGGTGGCCACGCTGACGCTGCTGTGGCTCGGCGCCGGCGCAGCGTCGTCGCTCATCTGGGCCGGGCTCAACACGCTGACCATCGAGGCGGTGCCGGCCAACCGCGCGGGGGCGACCTCGGTCATCTCGGCCTTCAAGTTCGCGGGCAACGCGGCGGCCCCGGCCATGTGGCTGCCGCTCTACGCCAGCGACGTGCGCCTGGCCTTCCTGGCCGCCGGCGGCGCCTCGGCGCTGGTCGGGGCGCTCGCGTTGCGCCTGCGCTGAGCGCGCGCGCATTAGATTCCCGTCCATGCTCACCATCACCGGCATCGACGAACTCAAGGCCAAGGTCGGCGAGGAGCTCGGCGTCAGCGAGTGGCACGAGGTCCCCCAGGAGGAGATCGACGCCTTCGCCGACGCCACCGGCGACCACCAGTGGATCCACGTCGACCCCGAGCGCGCGGCCCAGTCGCCCTTCGGCTCGACCATCGCCCACGGCCTCTACACGCTCGGCCTCGGCCCCCGCTTCACCTACGAGGCCTATGCCGTCGAGGGCTTCGCCTTCGGCGTCAACTACGGCTACGACCGCGTCCGCTTCCCGGCGCCGCTGCCGGTCGACTCGCGCGTGCGCATGCGCGCGAGGCTCGACAGCGTCGACGACGTCCCCGGCGGCATCCAGATGAAGGTCACCCAGACCTTCGAGCGCGACGGCGGGGACAAGCCGGTCTGCGTCGCCGAGCAACTGGTGCGGCTCTACACCGGGGGGTGAGCTGCTCCCCGCGGCCTCGTCCGCGCGGCGCGGGCGGCGGTACGCGGCCAGGGCATCGAGGGAGAGGGAGCGACCGCTCCCGCGGCGACGAGTGGCGAGTTTGTCCGCCTGAGGCAGACAAAGTCGCCACTCGTGCCTGACATGAGCGCCAACGCGCCAGCCAGCCGACGTTTGTCGCCTTTGTCGGGATATGCCCGACAGACCCGACACTCGTTCGCGGGCGAGCCGCGCACGCGCGGGCGGACGACGACGCGCGCCCCGACGGCCGCTTGCTCCCTTCCTCGGTGATGCTGTTTGCGCGGCGCAGCGCCGCCAGCGCGACGCGGACGAGGCTGCGGCCCTACGAGACCCGCACGGACGGCCCCACGGCCTGCCCGTAGACCACGCGGTAGACCCCCGGCCCCGGCACAGCCACCGAGTAGCGCCCGCCGCGCAGCACGCGCGAATCAGCCGCCGGCACCCAGCGCGTGCCCTCGCGGCGCTCGACGCGCACCCAGCGCCCGACGCGTGCCGGGGCGATGGTCCCCTCCAAGCGAGACGCGTGGGCAGCGGCCGCGCGCGCGACCGGCGAGACGCCGCCGGTCTGGTCGCCCGGTGCCGCGGGCGTCGCCGCGGGCTTCTTCGCCGCGGGCTTCGGCTTGCTCGCCTTCGAGGTCACCGAGGTGAAGAAGGCCCAGGTGTCGAAGAGCCCGAAGGCCGAGCGCAGCTGCGGGCCGGTGACGCTCGTCACGCCGCCTGTGCCGACCACCTGGGCACGCACCACGCGCGGCGAGACGCCGCGCTTGAGCACCTTGATGCGCTTGAAGCGCCCTCGCACGAAGCGGTGCAGCTTGCGCTGGACCTGGGCGGCCGTGTAGCGGAACGGGCCCCAGCGGTGCTTGGGCGAGACGCTGTCGAAGGGATCGTCGACCGCCTTCAGCCACGGCTTGGGCTGCGAGCCGACGAACGAGTTCTCCACGTCCTCGGTCTCGCCGCCGGAGGTCGAGAAGAAGTAGGTGGTCACCGGCTGCCCGCCGAAGGTCACGACCTGGCCGGCGGTGGCCTGCACGGCCGCGTCGGTGTTCGGCGTCTCGGCCGAGACGCCGCGATAGACCTGCGAGCGCGTGTCGGCGTACTGGTCGAAGAGGCCGCCGCCGGCGTGCGAGGTGATCGCATAGGTGCGCGCGGCCACGGCCTGGGCCTTGAGCGCCTCGGTCGGCCAGGCCGACGGGCTCTCGCCGCTGACCACGCCGCGCACGTAGTCCTCGAGGTCGAGCGCGTTGACGGCGACGAGGCCGGAGCCCGAGGCGCTGATGAGCAGCGACCCGCGGTACAGGCCGTTGCGCACGCCGGGCACCGAGGTGCCGTTCAGGCGCAGCGCCTGGCCAAGCGGCGCGTCGACGCGCAGGGTCCCGGCCACCGTGCCCACGCTCTTGCCGGTCGCGTCGCGCAGATCGAGGCCGGCGGCGCTGCGGCGCACGCTGTAGGTCTGGGCGGGGTCGAGCTTCTGGTCGCCGGCGTTGAGGGCGCCGGCGAAGGAGATCGCCTTCTTGGAGCCTTGCAGGAGCACCCTGACCTCGGGGTTGGCGTCGAGCGCCCCCAGCGTGGTGCCCGAGTAGTAGTGGCCCAGGATGTAGTCGTAGGTCTTGAGGTGCAGCGAGTAGCCGTAGGTGCCGTACTGGCTCATCCCGATGCCGTGGCCGAAGCCGGCGCCGGTGATCGTCAGCTTCGTCGCGGCGGCATGCGCAGCCGGCGCTGCGGCCAGCAGCGCAGCGGCGACGAGGGCGAGGACGAGCTTGCGCATGCCCCTTCCCGAACCACCCCCGTAGAGCCGAGTTGCGGTGCTAGGTTGCATGCGATGGCTCAGGGTAACCGGCGCGCCAGCGACGTGTTCGTCGAATGCCTGGAAGCCGAAGGGGTCAAGTACGTCTTTGGGATCCCTGGCGAGGAGACGCTCGACCTCAACCAGTCGCTGGCGAGCTCCTCGGTCTCCTTCGTCCCTGTTCGACACGAGCAGGGCGGGGCCTACATGGCCGACATGTACGGGCGCCTCACCGGCCGCGCCGGCGTGTGCCTCGGCACCCTGGGCCCCGGCGCCATGAACCTCGTCACGGCCATCGGCGACGCCTACCTGGACCGCGCGCCGCTCGTCGCCCTGACCGGCCAGGCCGACCTCGAGCGGATGCACAAGGAGTCCCATCAGTTCATCGACCTCGTCGAGCTCTTCCGGCCCATCACCAAGTGGAACGCGCGCGTGGCGAGCCCGGAGATCATCCCCGAGGTCGTCCGCAAGGCATTCAAGGTGGCAGAGTCCGAGAAGCCCGGCGCCACTCACCTCGAGCTGCCCGAGGACGTCATGGCCGCGCCCCTCGACGCGGCCCCGCTGCCCCGCCGCCGGCCGGTCGAGCCGGAGCCCGCGGCCCGCGAGCTGCTCAAGGCCGTCGACCTCATCCGCAACGCCATCAACCCCGTCGCCCTCGCCGGCAACGGCGTCGTGCGCGCCCGCGGCGCGCCGGCCCTGCGCGAGTTCTGCCGCGCGACCGGCATCGCCGTGGCCGAGACCTTCATGGGCAAGGGGCTGGTCGACTACCACGACCCCAAGGCTCTGGGGACCGTCGGGCTGCATTCGCGCGACTACGCCATGGCCGGCTTCGAGGACGCCGACGTGGTCATCGCCATCGGCTACGACCTCGTCGAGCACGCCCCCTCGCACTGGAACCCGCGGCGCGACAAGAAGATCGTCGTCATCGACTCGCAGGCGGCCGAGATCGACGAGTACTTCACGCCCGAGGTCGAGCTGGTCGGCGACATCTACCACGTGCTCACGCGGCTGGCCGAGGAGTGCCGCGACGTCCCGCACTCCGGCGGGTCGCAGCGCCTGCGCGACGTCGTCCTGGGGCGCTTCGAGCAGGCCAAGGACGACGACGCCTTCCCGATGCAGCCGCCGCGGGCGCTGTGGGAGATCCGCCAGGCGCTCGGGCGCCAGGACATCCTGATCAGTGACGTGGGGCTGCACAAGCTGTGGATCGGCCGGATGTTCCCGGCGCATGAGCCCAACACCGTCCTCATTGCAAACGGCCTTGCAGGCATGGGCTTCGCGCTGCCCTGCGCGGTGGCGGCCAAGCTCGTGCACCCCGAGCGCAAGGTGGTCGCCGTCAGCGGCGACGGCGGCTTCCTCATGAACTGCCAGGAGCTCGAGACGGCGATGCGCCTGAAGACGCCGTTCGTCAACGTGATCTGGGAGAACCGCCAGTTCGGCTCGATCGTCTGGAAGCAGGACATGAAGTTCGGCGAGCACTTCGGGGTCGACTTCACCAACCCCGACTTCGTGCGCCTGGCCGAGGCCTTCGGCATGCCGGCCTGGCGCTGCGAGGGCGTCGACGACTTCGGCCGTCACCTGCGCCACGCCCTCTCCCTCGACCTGCCATCGCTCATCGTGCTGCCGATCGACTACTCGATCGACGTCGCCATGAGCGAGCTGGGGACCGAGACCGTCTCGACGTGAGGCGATCGCCCACCCCTGGGTAGAGTCGGGACATGACCACGGCAACGGCAGAGCAGGCCATCCTCGACGCGGTCAAGCCGCAGCTCTACATCGGCGGGGAGTGGCGCGACGGCGGCGAGGGAGAGACCATCGCCGTCGAGGACCCGGCGACGGGCGAGACCCTCGTCGAGGTGGCCGACGCCACCGTCGACGACGCCAAGGCGGCGCTCGGCGCCGCGCACGAGACGTTCGCCGAATGGCGTGACACGCCTCCGCGCGAGCGCGGCGACATCCTGCGCCGCGCCTACGACGTCGTCACCGAGCGCGCCGACGACCTCGCCCTGCTCATGACGCTCGAGATGGGCAAGCCGGTGGCTGAGTCCAAGGCCGAGATCGCCTACGCGGCGAACTTCTTGCGCTGGTACTCCGAGGAAGCGGTGCGGATCGACGGCCGCTTCACGGTCAACGAGGCCGGCGCCGGCCGCGTGCTGACGCTCAAGCAGCCCGTCGGCCCGTGCGTGTTCATCACGCCGTGGAACTTCCCGCTGGCCATGGGCACGCGCAAGATCGGCCCGGCCATCGCCGCCGGCTGCACGATGGTGGTCAAGCCCGCCAAGCAGACGCCGCTCTCGATGCTCATGCTGGCCCAGATCCTCGAGGAGGTCGGGCTCCCCGGCGGCGTGGTCAACGTCGTCACCGCGCGGTCGTCGGGGCGCACGATGGAGCCGCTCATCAAGGACCCGCGGACGCGCAAGCTGTCGTTCACGGGCTCGACCGAGGTCGGCCGCACGCTCATCCAGCAGTCCGCCGACCAGGTCCTGCGCGTCTCGATGGAGCTCGGCGGCAACGCGCCCTTCCTGGTCTTCGACGACGCCGACGTCGACGCCGCCGTCGAGGGCGCGCTGATCGCCAAGATGCGCAACGGCGGTGAGGCGTGCACGTCGGCCAACCGCTTCCACGTGGCCGACGGCGTGGCCAAGGAGTTCGCCGAGAAGCTCGCCTCGAAGATCGGCGAGATGAAGGTCGGGCGCGGAACCGAGCCCGACGTCAAGGTCGGCCCGCTCATCGACGACGACCAGCGCGGCAAGGTCGCGGACCTCGTCGACGACGCGCGCGAGCGCGGCGCCAAGGTGCTGGTCGGCGGCTCGCGCCTCGACGGGGCCGGCTACTTCTACGAGCCGACGGTCCTCGCCGACGTGCCCGACGACGCCCGACTGCTGGGCGAGGAGATCTTCGGCCCGGTGGCGCCGGTCAAGGGGTTCTCCTCCGACGAGGAGGCGATCGCCGCCGCCAACGACACCGAGTACGGCCTCGTCGCCTACGTCTACACGCAGGACATCAACCGCGCCTTCAAGGTCATCGAGGGCCTGGACACCGGCATGATCGGCCTCAACCAGGGCATGGTCTCGAACGCCGGCGCGCCGTTCGGGGGCGTCAAGCAGTCGGGCTTCGGCCGCGAGGGCGGGCCCGAGGGGATCCAGGAGTACCTGGAGACCAAGTACGTGGCGATGAACGTCCCCTAGGTGCCGACCTTCGTCGACCTCTCGGCCCCCATCGAGCCCTCGCCGCCCGAGCTGCCCGACCTGCTGCGCACCGACATCGAGTACGCCGGGCATGCCGAGGGGGCGAAGACGATCGAGGGCATGCTCGGCGTGGGCCCGGAGCTGCTGCGCGACGGCGAGGGCTGGGCGGTCGAGACCTTCCTGCGCTTCGGCACCCACAACTCCACGCACGTCGACGCGCCCTGGCACTACAACTCGACCGTCGCCGGCGAGCGCGCGCGGACGATCGACGAGCTCCCGCTCGAGTGGTTCCACGCCCCCGGGGTGGTGCTCGACTTCTCCGCGCGCGAGGACGGCGACGCGATCGACGCCGACGACATGGGCGAGGAGCTCGCGCGCATCGGCCATACGCTCGCCCCGCTGGACATCGTCCTCGTCCGCACCGGGCGCGACGCCTTCTACGCGGAGCTCGATTACATGGCCCGCGGCCCGGGCGTGACGGCCGACGCCACGCGCTGGCTCTTCGAGCAGGGCGTGCGCGTCATGGGCATCGACGCGTGGGGCTGGGACCGCCCCCTGCACCTGCAGGCCCAGGAGGCGATCGAGAAGCAGGAGGCCGGCATCTTCTGGGCCGCCCATCAGGCCGACCTGCCCTACTCGCAGATCGAGCGCCTCGCCAACCTCGGCGCCCTGCCGAGCACGGGCTTTCGCGTCAGCTGCTTCCCGCTGCGCATCGTGGGCGCCAGCGCGGCGCCGGCGCGCGTCGTCGCCATCCTGGGCGGCTGAGCCTCAGGTCGCGCTCGCGGCGAGGACGCGCACCGATCCGCGCGCGGTCTTCTGGTAGTGCTTGCCGGTCGCCGTCACGGTGAAGCGGTAGCGCCCCGGCTTGACGTAGCGGCCCTTGCTGTCGCGCCCGTCCCAGCGCAGGCGCAGCACGGTGCCCGCCTTGTAGCGCCTGGGCGTGCGGATGCGCCGGACGATCTTGCCCTTGGTCGTGCGGAAGGTCAGCACCACGCGCGACGTGTGTCTCAGGCGGAAGGTGATGGCCAGCGAGCGCCCGCCGCCCGGGCGCAGCGTGCGGGTGCTGAGCTTCAGGCGCGGGAAGGTCGGCGCCGCGGTGCGGCGCGAGAGAACCTGGACGGTCCTGATCTTCCGCGCCGCCTTCTTGCTGGCGGCGACCGCGGCCGTCGCCAGCACGGCCGGGGGTGCTGGATAGGTGGCGACGTAGGAGCCGCCGTCCGCGGGGAAGGTCGCGTACGTGATCCCCTTGATCGTCTGCGTCGCGAAGGCCACGGGCCGGCCGTCGCGGGCGATCGCCTGCAGGGCGCCCGTCGGCCCGCTCGCGGGGAGCATCCCCTGCAACCCGGTGGCGCCGGCGCCCTGGGCCACGCTGAAGGTCAGCCGGCCGCCGCTGAAGGCCAGCCCCTGGAAGGACGACGTGTTGCGGCCGTCGAGCCACGTGAGCATCTGGCGGGCGGAGACGATGGGCACGCCGCGGGACTGGGCGACGGAGATGAGCGCGTCGGCGTCCGGGTTGTCGGGGTCGTCGGTGTGCATGTTGGCCGTCACGACGCCGTAGAAGCCGGCGGGGCCGATCGCGTTGTCGAGCAGGGCCCTGGCCTCGCTGGCGACGCTCTGCCCCGACTCGTCGGTCAGCTGCGTGGCGGCCTGGTAGACGTCGATGAGCGAGCCGTCGGTCTCGGCGAAGCGCATCGGGAAGCCCGAGCCGGTGAAGAACCCCGGGCGGTCCCCGACCCACGACGCCGGCCAGTAGTAGTAGTTGGCGTCCAGGCGGATGCCGTTGGCGAGCTCGACGCGCGGCACGCTGGACCAGTCGCTGTAGACGATGCAGTGGTTGCGGTTGCTCACCGGCGCCGCGAGGCTCGGGTAGGTCGAGCGGAAGAGCGTGAGCTGCTGCGCGAGGTCGTTGCCCACGGACGCGGTGCTCGGGAAGTTGTGGCAGTTGCCGTCGCCCGACGCCTGCCCCCCGGGGTTGCCCGACACCCACAGGTGCAGGGCGAGCTCGAAGCCCTGGGCCTGGAAGGCCGCCGCCTGGGCGTTCGAGACCGAGACGCCTGGGAAGAGGTACGAGGTCGAGCGCACGCACTGCCACAGCGCGACCGAGCACCCGGGCGGGCTGTCGGCCAGATAGCGGTTGAACTGCCCGTTCGTGCCGCCGCGCTGGTAGTTGTGGTCGTCGCCCGTGAGGACCACCGCCGCCTTCAACCCGCGCGGCAGGTACCAGAAGCGCGGGAGCGGCATGCGGTCGTTCTCCATGCCGATGACGAGGTTGGCCAGCATCCGCTGCTGCTCGTCGGCGGCGGGGACCTGCACGCGGTTGAGGTCGACCCAGTCGGGTTGGCTGCCGCCGAAGAACATGTCGTCCGAGCGGATCGCCTCGGCGTTGTTATCGCGCTCCGTGCCGGCCCACGCGGGGTTGCCCTGCCGCGTGTAGACCACCGAGCGCGCGAGGTCGTAGGTGAAGGCCGTGGCCTGCCCGCCGGCGCCGCCGACGTCGCGCAGCGTGACGGCGGGGTGCCCGCTGTCCAACGTGGCCACCGGGCTCGCGCCCGCCAACCCGTAGAGGTCAGCGCTGCCGTGGAAACGCATGCTCGCGCCAGTGACGCCCCCCACGACGCTCGTGAGGTTCCCCTCGTCGCGCGTGCCGCCGGCGTCCGCCAGGCCGAGCAGCCCCGCGAGCTTCTTGTCGGGGCGCATGGCGACGAGGTTGCCGCCGCCCTGGACCCAGGCGCTGAACATCGCGACCTGGGCGTCGGACAGCGACGTGTGGCCGAGGACGACGACCTGGTGGGCGGCCAGGGTCTGCGGCCCGACCGAGCCGATGTCCGCGACGTCGAACTCGTTGAGCCCCTCGCCGCGCAGGATCTCCGGCAGATAGGTCCCGAAGCTGTCGCCGTTGGAGGTGACCACGAGGATCGGCCCTCCCGGGGCCGCGGGGATGGCCGCCGAGGTCGCCCCCGCCGCGATGGCGGCGAGGGCGAGCGCTGCTCCCGTGCAGGCGAGCAGCCTTCGCGTGGCGCGACGGAGGGACACCGTGGGGAACGGTCGGCGTGTCATGTGTCTCCCGGCTACTTCTTCTTCGGTCGGATCACCTTTACGGAGCCCTTGACGGTCTGCTTGCGCTTGCCGGCCACGGCGGTGATCTTGAACCGGTACCTGCCGGCGGGGACGAGCTTGTGGCGCTTGTCACGCCCGTTCCACTTGAAGGTCACCGTCTTGCCCTTCGTCTTGCGCCCGGCCTTCAGCGTCCGCACGACCTTGCCCTTGGCGTTGGTCATGACCAGCGTGAACTTGGCGGTCTTCCTGGCCTTGAAGCGGACCGTGAACACGCGCCTGCCGCCGAGGCGGAACGTCTTGACGTTGACCAGCACCTTCGGGAAGGTCGGCGTCTTGACCTTGGACGAGCCCGAGCCCTTGCTCCCGCCAGTGGAGCCGCTACCGCCGTGGTTGGAGGTCGAGCCGGTCCCACCCGCACCGGCCGCGCCGCCTCCGGCGCCGGCGCCGGCGCCGGGCGCCGGGTAGGTCGCGACGTAGCTGCCGCTCTGCGCGTCGAACACCGCGTAGGCGATGCCCTTGACGGTGCGAGTCGAGGTCGCGACCGGGGCGCCGTTGCGCGAGAGGCCCAGCAGGGCGCCCGTCGAGCCGTTGATCGGGAGCATGGCCTGCAGGCCGTGCGCGCCCGACGCCTGGGCGATGTTGAACGTCAGCTGGCCGCCGTTGAACGCGACGCCCTGGAAGGCCGAGGCGTTGCGCCCGTCGAGCCAGGTCAGCATCTGCTGAGCGGAGATGACCGGGACACCGTGCGCCTTGGCCGCGTTGACCACGTTGGCCGCGTGGTTGGCGCCCTCCTGCGGGTCGTTGTGGTTGTTCGCGGTGAAGACGCCGTAATAGCCCGACGAGCCCACGGCGTTGTTGAGCAGCGTGTTGAGCGTGTTGGTCTCGGTGGCGAGGTCGTTGTTCATGTTGCCGGTCAGCTCGTCGTTGAGCTGGGTCGTCGCCTGGTAGACGTCGACGAGCAAGCCGTTGAGCGCCGCGAAGCGCTGCGGGAAGCCCGAGCCGGTCATCAGGCCCGGGTTCTGACCGATCCAGCTCCCGGGCCAGTAGTAGTAGTTGGTGTCGAGACGGATGCCGTTCGCGGATTCCGCCAGCGGCTGGCTGTCGAAATCGCTCCACACGATGCAGTGCGTGCGCGAGGTCGCTGCGGGCACGTTCCCGATCGCGGCCCGCAGGGCGGCGAGCTGGCTCGCGTAATCGTCGCCCAGGCTCGCTTCCGAGCTGAACGGACTGCAGTCGTTGGGCCCGTTGACCTTGAGGTGCAGCGCGACCTCGAAGCCCTGGGCCTCGTAATTCTGCACCTGTGCCGCGGTCAACGTGGAGCCCGCGACGTCAGGGTAGATGTAGGAGGTCGAGCGTACGCACTGCCAGTCGACGAGCGAGCAGCCCGGTGCGCTCGCGGCCACGTTCTCCGCGAAGCGCTGGACCGTGCCGCTCGGGGCATCCCCGGCGCTGCCGCGGCCGTGGTCGTCGCCGGTGAGCACGACGGCGGCCTTGTTGCCGCTGGGCAGGTACCAGAAGCGCGGGATCGGCGTCCTCGCCGTCTCGGTGATGAGGTTGGCCAGCAGCCGCTGCTGCTCGTCCGCGGACGGGACCGCCGCCCGGGAGAGGTCGAGCCACGGCAGGCCGCTCGAGGCGTTGCCGAAGAACATGTCGTCGGCGCGGACGATTCCGACCGAGTCGCCGTCGCGCTCCTGGCCGGCCCAGGCGGGGTTGCCCTGCCGGGTCTCGACGACCGAGCGCGAGAGGTCGTAGGTGAAGGCCGCGGCGTGACCGGCGCCGACGCTGCGCAGCGTCACCGCGGGCGTGCCGGAGCTCAGCCCTGCCACCGACGTGGCCCCGGCCAGTGCGTACCGGTCGGCGGGGCCGTGGTACTGCAGCGACGCCGACGTGATGCCCGCCCCGGGCGCCCGGGAGGTGTCGACGCTCAGGTTGGCGTCGTCGCTGGTGGCGCCTCCGAGAGGCGAGATCCCAAGGAGGGCGGCGAGCCTCGTGTCGGGGCGCATGGCGATCAGGTTCCCGCCCGCGTTGACCCAGTTGGAGAGCATGGCCGCCTGGGCATCGCTCAGCGGCGTGCGCGACAGCACGACGACGTCGTAGCTGGCCAGCAGGGCGGGGGACAGGCTGTTCACCGACGCGGCCGCGAAGTCGTTGAGCCCCTCGCCCCGCATGATCTCCGGCACGTAGTTGCGGAACTCGTCGGAGGTGCTCGGCGTGACGACCAGGATCGGGCCGCCCGGCGGGGCGGGGATCGTGGCGCTCGCGGTGGAGGCCATCGTGGCCAGGCAGCACGCGAGAAGGACCAATGCTGAACCGATCGTCCGTCGGGATGTCATTCAGGATCCTCGTCCTTGGGAACGGCGCAGCCCCCACGGCTGCACCCGTGTCGACCCAACCCGAGGCCGGCGGCGGAAATTCTGGGTCAAGCGGTGGTTCCAGCCTTTTGGCTAGGACGATGTTCGGCGGGTGACAGCCGGACGGCGTGAGCTATCGTCCCCCGCAGGCATGCCGCCCCTGTGCGACCGCAACCTGCGGGCGCGGAGCGCCGTTAGCAATATCGTGAGCAGCCCTTCCACGAGCGCCGCTGTTGGCCGCGCCACACCGGCGCGCGTCGTCGCGATCTCTGACGGCTGATGGGCGCCGCGCGATGGGGGGTGATGGCCGCCTGCCTGGCGGCCGTGGTGGCGGCTCTCGCCCTGGTGGCGGGGGCCATCGGCGAGCAGCGGCGGCCTGCTCCGGTGCTGCCGGCGGTCACCGGGCCGGCCGGCGCTCGTGTGCTCGACGGCCCGTGGATCGTGCGGGGCGACCACGCCGGGCGCGGCGGTGCGCTCGGTTGGCGCGCCGGCCATTTCGCCGGGCGTGAGGAGACCATGCCGTTCTCGCCCAACGCCCGTCACGTGCGCGGGGTCGCCGGTGAGCGCTCGTTCGCCGGCTCGGTGGCGTGGTACCGCACGACGGTCATCGTGCCGCGCGCGGGCGACTACGCGATCCGCTTCGAGTCGGTCAACCACGAGGCCGCCGTGTGGGTCGACGGGCATCTCGCGGCCCGCCACACCGGGACCTACCTCCCCTTCGAGGCCCGGGTACGCCTGACCGGCGGCGCGCACACGCTCGTCGCGCGCGCCGACTGGCGCCATCCGGCGGCCATGAAGGCCGACGCCTGGCATCGCACCTGGTTCAACTTCGGCGGCATCAACCGCCCGGTCTCGATCCGCGAGCTCGGGGCCAGCGACCTCGACTCGCCGTCGATCGTCACGCGCCTCGACGGCACCACCGCGGTGGTCGACCTCACGGTCCGCCTCACCAACCGCGCCGGCCCGCGGATCATCACCGTGCGCGGGAAGCTCGCCGGGGCCGCGGTGCGCTTCCACCCCGTCCGGCTCGCCCGCGGCGAGCGCGCCACCGTGCGCGCGCGCGTGCGCATCGCGCGCCCGGACCTCTGGGAGCCCGGCCACCCGACGCTCGAGGGCCTGCGCCTCGAGGTCCCCGGCGAGGCCGTCTTCACCGCGCGCGTCGGGCTGCGCGAGCTGCGGTGGGCCGGCGGGCGCCTGGAGCTCAACGGCGAGGCGCTGAAGCTGCGCGGCGCCTCGCTGCAGGAGGACGCGCCGGGGCGCGGCGACGCGCTCACCGACGCCGACGCCAACGCGATCGTCGCGCGGCTGAAGGCCATCGGCGCCAACGCCACGCGCAGCCAGCACCCGCTGAGCGACGCGCTGCTCGCGCGCCTCGACGCCGCCGGCATCCTCGTCTGGCAGGGCGTCGGCCCCGTCGACGCCCCCGGCGCGTGGACCTCGCGCACGCCGACGCAGCAGCGCCGCGCCCTGCGCCGCGTGCGCCTGAACGTGCTCCAGGAGCGCATGCATCCAAGCGTCGTGGCGTGGAACCTCGCCAACGAGGTCGCCGGCAACGGGCACTACGGCGGCCAGCCCGAGTACGTCGACGCCGCCGCCCAGCTCGCCCACCGCCTCGACCCGGGCCGACCCACCGCGGTCGACGTCTGGGGCACGCACATGCCCGACCAGGCGGGCTTCATGTACCGCCACGTGGACGCCGTGGGCGCGACCAACTACGAGGGCTGGTACGACGACACGCTCGCCCCACCGGCCGTCGTGCAAGCGGCCATCGACGCCTGGCTCGTGCGCCTGCGCGCGACCTTCCCGGGCAAGGTGCTGATCGTCAGCGAGTTCGGCGCCGAGGCGAATCGCCTCAACGCCCCCGGCACCCCGGGCTCCGAGAGCTTCCAGTCGAGCCTGCTCACCCGCCACATCCACACCTACGAGTCGACCCCGTGGCTCGACGGCGAGCTCGTCTGGAACCTCCAGGACTTCGCGCTCGCGCCGTCGTTCGCGGGCGGCTCAATCCGCCGTCAGGTGCCGACGATCAACCTCGTGCGCGGGATCAACCAGAAGGGCCTGTTCACCTACGACGGGCAGCCGAAGCCGGCGGTGGCAGCGGTGCGGCGCGCGTTCGAGGGCTGAGCGCTTTGGTCGTCCGCGCCGCGTCGGCGGCGCCGCGCGCGCTCAACTGCATCATCGAGGGAAGGAGGGTGGCGGCTGCCGCGGCGCTTGCCGCTCCGCTCGCGTCGGCGGTGCCCGGCGCGGAGGCCCTGCGCACTTCGAGCGCGTTTCGCAACACCTGCCCCGGGCGGCCAGAGGGGTGGGCTCCATTGGGAGTCATAGTGACCCCCAATGGAGGCCCACCCCTCGGGCATCTCCAAAGACTGTTACGAAACACGCGCGATTGCACACCCAACGCGCACACGCCCGAGGACGACGACGCGCGCCCCGAACCGCAGCACACCTCGCTTCCCCTCGATGATGCTGTTAAGGCGCCGCGCAGCGCGCAAGCGCAACGCGGACGGCCGGCGCGCCGGCGCAGCCTAGGCCTGATTCCCCGCGGCGATCTTGCGCAAGTCGATGATGCGGTCGTAGAGCCCGGGCTCGACGCCCTCCTCGATCGCGACGTCGCGCAGCGGGCGCCCTGACTGCGAGGCCTTCTTCACGATCGCCGCGCCCTTGTCGTAGCCGATGTGCTCGTTGAGCGCGGTGGCCACGGCGAGGGTCGACTCCGCGGAGCGCTTGGCGCCGTCCTTGTTGACCTCGATGCCGTCGACGCACTTCTCGGCGAAGGCGAGCGAGGCGGTCGAGAGGAGGTGGATCGACTGCAGCAGGTTGCGGGCGATGAGCGGGATGCGGACGTTGAGCTCGAACTGGCCCTGCAGGCCGCCGACGGTGATGGCGGCGTCGTTGCCGATGACCTGCGCGGCCACCTGGAGCACGACCTCGGGCATGACCGGGTTGACCTTGCCGGGCATGATCGACGAGCCCTTCTGCAGCTCGGGCAGGAAGATCTCGCCGATGCCCGCGCGCGGGCCCGAGCCCATGAGGGCGATGTCCTGCGCGATCTTGGTCAGCGACACGGCGACGACCTTCAGCGCCCCCGAGAGCTCGACGAGCGCGTCGCGGTTGGCCTGCGCCTCGAAGGGATCGGCGGGCGGCTCGATCTTCAGCTTGGTCTGCTTCGTCAGCTCGCGACGGACCTTCTCGGCGAACTTCGGGTGCGTGTTGAGCCCGGTGCCGGTCGCGGTCCCGCCGAGAGGGATCTGGCGCACGTGGCCGAGCGCCGCCTCGATCCGCTCCTGGCCGAGGCGGATCTGCGCGGCGTAGCCGCCGAACTCCTGGCCGAGGGTCACGGGCACCGCGTCCATGAGGTGCGTGCGCCCCGACTTGACGACATTCTGGAAGCGCTTGGCCTTGCGCGCGAGCGACCGCTCGAGCGTCTTCAGCGCGGGCAGCAGCTGGTTGGTCGCGCGATCGAGCGCCGCGAGGTGCACGGCGCTGGGGAACACGTCGTTGGAGGACTGGCCCATGTTGACGTGGTCGTTGGCGTGCACGCCGTCGCCGGCCAGCGCGGCCAGGACCTCGTTGGCGTTCATGTTCGACGAGGTCCCCGAGCCGGTCTGGAAGACGTCGATCGGGAACTGCGCGTCGTGATCGCCGGCGGCCACCTCGTCACCCGCGCGCGCGATCGCGTCTGCGAGCTTGGGATCGAGCTTGCCCAGATCGGCGTTCGCCCGCGCCGCGGCGCCCTTGATGCGCCCGAGCCAGTGGATGACCGAGACCGGGACCGTCTCGCCGGAGATGGGGAAGTTCTCGACGGCCTTCTTCGTCTCGCCGCCGTAGAGCGTCTTTCGTGAAGCCATGGGCCAAGACCCTAGCCACAGAACGCCGCCAGCTCCCTCGCGACCCCGACCGCGTCGTCGTAGGCCATCAGGAAGCCGGTGTCGCTCAGCACCCGCAGCTGTGCGTCGGGCAGCAGGTCGAGCGCCTCCTCGGCGGCCTGCAGCGGGTGGCGGCGATCGGCGTCGGCCCACAGCAGCAGCACCGGGAAGTGCAGGCGCGGGTAGAGGTCGAGCAGCTCGCGGCGCGGGCCCGCCGGCCAGCGCTTGGCGAAGCGCGCCCACGAGCGTGCGAGGTTGACGTTGCCGCCGACGTCGGCGAAGGCGTGGCGCAGCAGGTCGCGGGCGGCGGGCTCGGCGTTGACCGAGAGCTTGACTCCGCGCTCGGGCCGGTAGGCCGCGCGCGCGACGTGAGTCAGCGCGCGGCCGAGGCCCGGCACGGCGCCCAGGCGCGCCGCGGTGCGCCACTTCTCGCGCGGCGCCGGGCGGTGCAGCGGGTTGGGCATGAGCACGAGCCGCCCGGGGGCGAGGAGACGCAGCTCGAGCGCGCGCAGGAGGATCTGCGCCCCCAGGTCGTGGCCGCCGACGAGCGGGCGCGGCCCCGCGGTCTCGGTGCAGAAGGCGGCGATGACCTCGGCCAGCCAGTCCAGCGTGTAGGGATGGCGCGGGCGGTCCTCGGAGTCGCCGTGCAGCGGCAGGTCGGGGAGGACCACGCGGTAGCGATCGGCCAGCGGCTCGACGATCGGCTCGAACTCGCGGTGGCTGAGCAGCGCCGAGTGCAGGAGCACGAGGGCCGGGCCGGTGCCCGTCTCGCGGTAGGCCACGCGCGCGCCGTCGGGGTGGTGGTACAGGCGCAGCTTCACCCCGTCGCCTCCCCGGCGCGCTGCCCGTCGGCCAGCGCGGCGGCGATGCGGGCGCCCGCGCCGTCGAGCACCGCCGCCGAGCGCTCGATGTGGCGCTGCAACTCGGCGTGGATGCCGGCCGTGCGCTTCGCGCCGCGCCGCGCGGCGCCGACCAGATAGCCGAGGCGCAGCGCAGCGCCGGCGTCGCCGGCCCGCGCCTGCGCCGACAGGTGGTCGGCCGCGCGCGTGAGCACGGCGCCCGCCGTCTGCAGGTCGGCATCGTTGCGCGCGTTGGACACGCATTGCGACAGTCGCGTCCCCGAGGGGAGGGTCACGGGGTGGGGCGCGCGGGTGAGCGCGTGCTCGATCGCGCCCGGGCCGCTCATGCACGCCCCGTCGAGCGGGGGGTCGCCGGTCGCCCCACAGGCCGCCAGCGACGCGGCGGCAAGCAGCGCGAGGACCCGGGCCATGGTCGGATCGTAGAGTGGCGCGCGTGCTGCGCTCCCGCTACGACGGCGAGATCCTGCGCCTCGCGCTGCCCGCTCTGGGAGCCCTGGCCGCCGAGCCGCTGTACCTGCTGGCCGACACCGCCATCGTCGGCCATCTGGGCACGCCGCAGCTCGCCGCGCTGGCCCTGGCGGCGACCGTGCTCTCGAACCTGGTCGCGCTGTGCATCTTCCTGACCTACGGCACGACGGCCCGCGTCACGCGCCTGCACGGCGCGGGCCGGGACGCGGACGCCGCCGCGCTCGGCCCGCAGGCCTTGTGGCTCGCCCTCGCCGCCGGGGTCGCCCTGACCGCCGTCGTGGCGGCGCTGGCCGGGCCGCTGGTGCACGCCCTGGGCGGCGAGGGCCACGTCGCGAGCCTGTCGGCGCGCTACCTGCGCATCGCCTCGCTCGGAGTGCCGATGGCCCTCGTGGCGCTGGCGGGCCAGGGCTGGCTGCGCGGCATGGGCGATCTGCGCACGCCGCTGGTCATCGTCGTGGCCGCGAACGTCGTCAACGTCGCGCTCGAGCTGCTCTTCGTCTACGGCTTTGACTGGGGCCTCGACGGTTCGGCCTGGGGCACGGTGCTGGCGCAGCTCGGGATGGGGACCGCGTTCGCCGCTGTGCTGCTGCGCGTGTTCTCGCTGCCCGACCTCGCGCGCATCCGCTCGCTGGTGTCGATCGGCGCGCAGCTCGTCGTGCGCACGGCGGCGCTGCTGGGCTGCTTCGTCCTCGCCACCGCGGTGTGCGCGCACATCGGCGCGGCGACCGTCGCCGCCCACCAGATCGCCTTCCAGCTCTTCGGCTTCCTGGCCCTGGTGCTCGACGCGATCGCGATCGCCGGCCAGGTCATCGTCGGGCGCGCGCTCGGCGCCGGCGACGCCGACGAGGCCGTCGCGTCCGCGCGGCGCATGATCGAGCTGTCGCTCGCGGCGGGCCTGGTGATCGGCGGCGTCTTCCTCGCCCTCGCCGACGTGGTCCCGCGCGCGTTCACGAGCGATCCCGACGTCATCGACCAGGCCCACGACCTCTGGCCGCTGTTCTGCGCGATGTGGCCGGTGGCTGCGGTCGTCTTCGCCCTCGACGGGATCCTCATCGGCGCGGGCGACACCGCCTACCTGGCCGCCGCGATGGTCGTCGCCTGCCTCGTCTTCCTGCCGCTCGTGCTGACCGCGGGCACGGTCGCCGGAGTGTGGCTCGCGCTCGACGTGCTCATGCTCGCGCGCCTCGCGACTCTCGGCGGGCGCTTCCTGCGCCGCCGCTGGGCGCTCGTCGGCGCCCACGCCTAGTCGGTCACCGCCTCGAGCGGCGCCGGCAGCGGGAAGTCGACGCGCGCGCAGCCGTCCTCGATGGCGGCGACGACCTCCTGCATGACGCGCACCCGCGCGTAGCGCTTGGAGTCGGCCGGGACGATCCGCCACGGCGCGCGCTCGGTGTCGGTGCGCTCGAACATCTCCTCGAGCGCGGCGTCGTAGGCAGGGCGCTTCTCGCGGTTGCGCCAGTCCTCGTCGGTGAGCTTCCACCCCTTCAGGGGATCCTGACGGCGCCGCTCGAAGCGCTCGAGCTGCTCGGGCTCGGAGATGTGCAGGAAGAGCTTGGCGAAGATCATGCCGTCGTCGGCGAGCATGCGCTCGAAGTCGTCGATCTCGCGGTAGGCGCGCCGCCACTGCTCCTCGGTGGCGAAGCCCTCGACGCGCTCGACGAGCACGCGCCCGTACCACGTGCGATCGAGCACGGCCATGCCGCCCCACCCGGGCAGCGAGGGGACGAAGCGGTGCAGGTAGTGATGGCGCTTCTCGTCGGGCGACGGCGCGGCGAACGACTGGACGCGGACGTGGCGGGCGTCGAGTGGGGCGACGAGACGCTTGATGGTGCCGCCCTTGCCGCTCGCGTCCCAGCCCTCGAGCAGGACGCACAACGGAGGCCCGAGCCGACCGCTTCCCATGAGCCCGGCGAGCGTCAGGCGCAGCTGCGCCAGGCGCCTGCCGTGGAGGGCCAGCAGCCGGTCCTGCTCCTTGCGCGAGAGCTTGAGCGAGAGGTCGACGTCGTCGAGGCGCCCCATGGCTTCATCCTCCCAGCCGCAGGCTCGGCGCGCCAAACCTGCGCAAAGCGGCACGCGGCCTCTCGCGCGCCTCGCGCGCTGTCGTACTTGCGGACCATGAGCCGCATCACCGAGCCCGGGTCGCGCATGGGCCTCACCGCGTCGGAGGCGGCGCGCCACCTGGGCGTGTCGATCTCGACCGTGCGCCGGTGGTCGGACGCCGGCCACCTGCAGGGCTACCGCACGCCCGGCGGCCAGCGGCGCTTCAGCGTCGAGCAGCTCGACGCGTTCCTGGACTCGCTGCGCCCGCGCTCGGGCTGACGCCGGTCACGACGCCTCGACCGCCTCGTTCATGCGCCGCTCGATGTCGAGCTCGCGGTCGAAGTCGGCCTCGTCGGCGTGGCGGTAGTCGGTGCCGCGGCCCGACAGCAGCTCCGCGAGCGCCTCGACGTAGACCGGATCGAGCTGGGAGCCCGCGACGCGCCGCAGCTCGTTGAGCGCCTCGAAGGAGTTCATCGGCGTGCGATAGGTGTCGGGCGCGGTGAGCGTGTCGTAGACCTCGGCGACCGCGACGATGCGCGCGATGGCCGGGATCTCCTCGCCCGAGAGCCCGCGCGGGTAGCCGCGGCCGTCCATGCGCTCGTGGTGGGCGCGGACGATCTCCGCGACCGGGCCGTAGACGCCGATGTCGCGCAGCAGCTCGGCGCCGATGTCGGGGTGGCGGCGGATGCCGCGCCAGTCGGACTCCTCGAGCTGGCCGCCGCGCTCCATCACACGGTCGGAGAGGACGAACTTGCCGATGTCGTGCAGCAGCCCGGCCGTGTGCGCGAACTCCTGGTCCTTCTTGGACATCCGGACGTGGCGGGCCATGTCGCGCGAGAACGCGGCCACGGCGGCGCAGTGGCGCGCCGCGCGCGAGTCGCGCTCGTCGAGCGTGCGGATGAGCCCGGAGAGCACGCCCCAGGAGAGGTTCGCGTACTGGCGCGTGCGCTCGCGGGCGGTGATGACCAACCGCGCCATGTAGGTGAACGCGATGACGTTCAGCAGCACGAAGACCAGCGCGAGCAGGCCGAGCTCGGCGTAGATCCCGGCGACGACGGCCAGCAGCGCCACGTTGAGCAGCACCGCCGGGAAGGTGGTGGAGGCGCCGCGGATCGTGCGCACGATCGGCTGGCCGTCGAGCAGCGCGAAGAGCACGGGCGCGAGGAGGTAGTTGAGCGCCATCGTGCCGGTAGCCGCCGCCGCGAGCAGCGCGACGAACCCCGCGCTGCCCGTCGCCGGGTCGACGGCCTGGAAGACCACCGCCGCCAGGAACGACGGCGTCGCCGAGCTCGCGAGGTTGATCAGGAGCGCGCGCCAGCGGTAGCGGTCCACGACCCACACGGCGAGGTACGCGACCACAGGGATCACGAACGCCGCCACGGGACCGAGGAATCCGACTGCCAGCATGGCGGCGACGAACGACGCCGAGAGCCGCAGTTGGGCTGCATACCGGGCTCCAAGGAGCTCGGCAACGAGGGCACAAAGCGTCAATACCCCTGCTAAGGGCTTGACTAGGGGCGCCCAGGGCGACATCGTCACCCCTACCACCCCAACGCACAACACCGCTGTCGCGACAGTCGTCGCGAGCGCAGGACGTGCCCGGGGCTGGGCGTCCGTCATCTGATGGACGCTACAGCCTCATGGGCACAGAACGCGAAAAGCGGGTTCAGAAAAACGGACTGGCTAGCGGCCGCCTAGAAACATGGATCGGGCTCCCTTCCCGTGGGGGTTCGCTGGATCGGACGTGCTGGAATGTACACACGTCCAGATCCAATTGCACGGGTTTTCCTGCGAAACCCGTGCAAGATCTGTGCGGGCGCAGACAGCGGCGTGTCAGACTGGTGCCATGGAGGACTTCGTGCGCACGCTGAAGACATCCGAGGCCGCTGCGGTGCTCAATGTGAGCCCGAATACTCTGCGTGCCTGGGAGCGCCGCTTCGGCTATCCCAAGCCCCAGCGAACGGCCGGCAAGCACCGGCTGTACACGCACGGGGAGGTCGCCGCCCTGCGCGACGCCCTCCAAGAGGGGCTGTCGATCTCGTCGGCGATCTCTCGCGCGCGGGAATCGCTGAGCTCGGACACGAGCACCCTCATCGGGGCGCTGCAGGCGTTCGAGCTCGATCGGGCCGACGCCGCCATGGAGGCGGCCCTCGCCCTGCGCTCGGTCGAGCGCAGCGTCGAGGAGGTGCTGCTTCCGTCGATCCGCGAGATCGGCGAGCGCCACGGCTTCGACTCGGCGCCCTGGGCCTTCGCGGCCCGGTGGGCGACCGATTGGCTGCAGCGTGCGCAGCGGATGGCTCCGCCTCCGATGCGCCCCGCCGCGGTCCTGGTCGGCGATGCCACCCGCGACGACCTGGACCCCGACGCGCTGGCGCTCAAGGCGCTGCAGCTCTTCGCGGTGCGCTCCGGCGCCCGCGTGCTCGTCCTGCCGATCACCGGCGTGGCCGGGCTCACCGAGGTCCTGGGCGCATTCGCGCCGCAGGTCGTGGTCATCGCGGGCGCCCACGCGTCCGACGACGACGTGGCGCGCTGGGCCTATCGGGTCCGCGCGGCCAGCGGTGCGCTGCCGATGACGCTCTATCGGCGCGGCGGACGCGCCGATGCGGCGCGTACGACGGCACGGATTTTGCCTGATTCCGCTGGCGAAGCGCATCGCCTCGTGCTAGACATACTCGATGGCCGGCCGCGGGGGGTGGCCGCTCCGGCTGAAGACGAAATCGCACAGCCGGATGACCGCCGTCAGGTGAAAGCCTCGTGATCGAACGCCCACGTCTCGTAGCCCTCCCGGGCCACGGAGAACGCTCCCGTCCCGACGTCCAATTCTGCGGGCACTGCGGCCGCCAGCCGCAGTCGGCCGACATCCAGCCGGCATCGCGCGTCTGCTCGCGGTGCGGGCTCGGGCTGCTCGTCTCCGCCCCGCCCGACGCTGCGCCGAGCCCCCAGGACCCGTTCCTGCTGGTCGACGGCCAGCTCTCCATCTGCGCCGTCAGCCGCCTGGCGGAGACGCTGCTGCTGACCTCCGAGACCGAGGTCGTCAACTCGCACATCGGCGACCTGCTCGTGCCGGCCGATGTCGAGATCGGCGGCCCGGAGTCGCTGGTCAACCTGATCATGCACGCGGCCCGTGGGCCCGGCGAGACGCACCACGCCGTCCTGCGCCCGGCCAAGGAGTACGGCATCCGCTTCTGGGCGCGTATCGCCCCCTGCGGCCCGCCGCGCGCGGCGCTCGTCGTCCTCGCCGACGGCCGGGCCTAGCGCCGCTTCAACACCCCGCCGCGTCGGCGTCGCGCGGCGCTCTCCTGCGCCTGCAAGCAAGCGCCCACGCTGCACCATCCCTTGCCAGCGTTGCGCAAACCTCCCCAACGCTCGATACATCGCGCATGGGCGCGATCCGCACCAACGCCGCCGCTGCCATGCTCGGCGTCAGTCCCAACACCCTGCGCTCATGGGAGCGGCGCTTCGGCTATCCCGAGCCGCGCCGCACCGCCGGCGGTCACCGGCAGTTCGACCTGAACGAGATCGAGGCGCTGCGGTCGGCCTTCGAGGAGACCCACAACATCTCCTCGGCCGTCGCCCTGGCCCGCGAGCGCGGCGCCGGGCCGGCCACGCCGTCGCGCCTGCGCAGCGCCTTCGCGCGCTTCGACGAGGTCGACGCCGACCGCGTCCTGGAGGAGAGCCTGGCCGTGCGCTCGGTCGAGCGCACCGTCGAGGAGGTGCTCCTGCCCGGCGTCGAGAGCCTCGATCCCGAGGAGGGCGCCACCGCGGAATACGGCTTCGCGTGGCGCTGGGCGACCGGCTGGCTGTCCGCGGCGACGCGCGTGGCGCCCCCCGCCACCCGCGAGGACGGCGTGCTCGTCTTCGACGCCAGCGCGCCGTGCGACATGGACTCGCTGCACGCGCAGGCGCTCGAGCTGTGCTTGCGCCGGCGTGGCCTGCGCGTCCTGACCCTGACTATGGCGCTCGACCCGGGCCGCCTCAGCCGCGCGCTGCACGCGCTCGCGCCGCGCGCCGTCGTGCTCACCGGCCGCCGCGCCTCCCTCGACGCGCTCGGGCGGCTCGTGTACGCCGCGCGGCGCACCGGCGGCGCCGAGGTGACCGTGTACGACTTCCGCGGCGCCCTGCCCTCGACCGGCCCCACGACGGTGCCGCGGCTGGGCGACAGCGCAGTGGCCGCGACCGAGCGGCTCCTCGCGGGCCCCGCCCCGGGGCGCGTCTCCGAGTCCGAGCGCAGGCTGCTCGCCGTCGGCGCGCGAGGCTGACGCTGCCCTTCGTCCCCGAGGACTTCGACGTGCCGGCGGGGCTGACGAACCCGGCCTTCCGGCTCGCGCCGCTCGGCCCCGAGCACAACGAGCGCGACCACGCGGCGTGGAGCCAGAGCATCGAGCACATCCGCGCCACCCCGGGCTTCCGCGGGCGCAAATGGCCGCCGGCCGACGGCATGTCGCTGGCGGCCAACCTCTCCGACCTCGAGCGCCACGCCGACGACTACGCGCGGCGCGCGGGCTTCACCTACACCGTCCTCGCGCCCGACCGCGACGACGTCATCGGCTGCGTCTACATCTATCCCTCGCGCGACGAGCGCTTCGACGCCGACGTGCGCTCGTGGGTGCGTGCGGACCGCGCCGAGCTGGACGGCGCGCTGCACGCGGCGGTCAGCCGCTGGCTGGCCGAGGACTGGCCTTTCGCGGCGGTCGACTACGCCGACCGCGGACCGGCGTCCTAGCGCGGGAGCTGTCCTGTCGTGAGGTGGCAGGACGACCGCCGGGCAGGACGGTTCGCGAAGAGCTTCGAGGCGCCCGGCGCGACGCCGGCGCGCCTACCCCTCGGTGATCCGTTGGTGTCGCCGCTGGCTGCGCGCAGGCACGGCGAGCGGCGCAGGCGCCTGGAGGGCATGACCGCGACTCGGCGGCGGTTCAGCGGCGCTTGACGCGCGGGCGGCGGTCGATGCGGCGCAGCTCGCGCTCGACGCGCTCGACGGTCTCGGCGACCTGGGTGACCAGGACCTCGATGCCCTGGTTGCGATCGAGCTCCTGACGGGCGCTCGAGACGGCCTCGCGCAGCATGCGGACCTCGAGCCCGAAGCGCCCGCGCAGGGCGTTGAGCTCGTCGTCGTGGCCGCGGCGCAGGCCGGCGACCTCGCTGGCGTTGCGCTCGCGCACGACGCACAGCTCCACCTGCGTGGAGCGCTCGAGGGCGCGGGCGGCCTCCATCGCGGCGTGCGCGGTGCGCATGCGGCGTACGGTGGGCAGCAGGAAGACCAGGCCACAGGCCAGGCCGACGAAGTAAGCGGCGACGTCCACGAACCGGCAATCGGCCGGGGCCGAAGATCCTGAGGCGGAATCTCGGCAAGTGGACGTCCGTCGGATTCGGGCCTCCCCAGCCACCGTCCGCCCCTCCCGGCATCATGTCCGCGCGATGACGCTCGTGCCCGGTGATCCGCTCGCCCACCGCGCGCTGGACTCGTTGCTGCGCGCCGAGGCGAGCGTCCGCCGGCGCCTGTCGACCGACCTCGAGCGCGAGGGCCTGAGCGCCTCGGGCTTCAGCGTGCTCGTCGTGCTCACCACCGCCGGCGGGCAGATGGAGCTGCGCACGCTGCGCCGGCGCCTTCAGACCTCGAAGGCCAACGCCACCGAGGTCGTCACGACGCTCGAGCACCGCGGACTCGTCGTCCGCAGTCGCCTGGCGCACGACCGCCGGGCGGCGACCGTGGCCCTGACCGGTCTCGGCCAGGAGCTCGTCGACCGGCTCTTCCCCGAGCACACCGCGCGCGTGCAGAGCGCCTTCGCGGTGCTCGACGAGGCCGAGAAGCGCTCGCTGGCCGAGATCTGCCGCAAGCTTGCGACCGAAGTCAGCCCGCGCGCCGCCTGACCCTGCCTCGCCGCCGCTGGCGGCGTCCTCGGCGCCGGACGTGCGGAGCACTGTCCCGACCCCTGCGTCCTTGCCAGCGACGACGATCCAGGGCCAGGAACGCCGGGGTCATCCAGCGCGCCGCGTGACCAGCCGGATGCGGCCGCCGGTCGTCGCGTAGGCGATCAGGGCGCGCCCCCGCGGCGACATCGCGAAGGCGGGCGGGGCGGCCACGGCGCCGTCGGAGCCGGACAACCTGCGCACGGTGCCCACGATCGAACCGGCGATGCGCACCACGCGCACGGCATGGCGGCTGGTCACGCCCCCGGAGGCCCATGCGGCGTAGCCCGCGCTGGCGTCGGCGGCCAGCGACACGTCGCGGGTGCGCTCGCCGGCCGGCGTCAGCGTGCGCAGCGGGCTCGACGCCTGCCCGTTCGGGCCGAGGCGCAGGGCGCGCAGCGGGCCGGAGCCGATGTCGGCGCGCGCGGAGACGAAGGCGACGAGCACGTCGCCCGCGCTGCTGCCCAGGGCCCGGACGGTGAGGGCCTGATCGCTCGAGGGCCGCACCACGGTGGGCGCCCCGAACGCGCCGCCGGGCGGGCGGGCGGCCGAGACCAGGGCGCGGCCCGTGCCGTCCGACTGCGTCCACACGGCCACCGCGTGGCCGTCGGGCGTGGAGGCGATCTGGGGCGAGCGCGCGAAGCCGCCCGGCGCCGACAGCCGGACGGCGGCGCCGAACGCGCTCGCGCCCGGCGTGCGGGTGGCCGTGAAGATGACGCCCGCGCTGGGCCACACCGCCACGAGGGTGCCGTCCGGCAGCGCGGCGACCACCGACTCGAAGGCTGCGCCCGCCGGGAGGCGTGTCTTGGCGCCGGCGGCCCGGTTGGCGATGGCAATCGTGTAGGCCGCTCGGCGGCGCCAGAAAGTCAGCAGGCCAGGGTCCACGAAGGCCGGGCTGAAGGCGTTCGGCGGGCCGGTGATCGCGCGCGGGCCGCCGACGCTGCCGGCGCGGGTCACCGACGCCAGCTCGAGCACGCGCGTGTTCGCGTCGCGGAAGCGGCGCCACACGAGCAGGGCGTCGTGCCCGGTGTAGGTCAGCGTCGGCGAGTCGAGGCCGTGGCGCGCGTCGCGGTCGAGGATCGTCGGCGTGCCGAGCCGGTCGACCGTGCCTCGCCGGAGCTCGACGCGATCGGCGCCGCTCAGGTGGCGTACGTACGAGATGGCCGCCGCATCGGGCCCGCCGAGGGCCACCGCCGGCTCGCGCGCGAGGCCGCTGACGGTGACAGAGCGCGGAGCGCTCCAGGGGACCGCGCCCGCCGCGGCGGGCGTCGCCGCGAGGGCGAGCAGGGCGATGAGGGCCGGGCGCACGGTCACGAGTGTTGAAACGCGCGGGGGCCATGGCGGGTTGCGCTCCTACAATCCGCCTTCAGATGGCGCGCCGCCCGGTCGACCCGCAGCAGTCCTTCCCCGAGCTCGAGGAGCAGGTCCTCGCGCGCTGGCGCGAGCGCGACGTGTTCGACGAGTCGGTCCGCAGGCGGCAGGGCGCCGAGCCGTGGGTCTTCTGGGAGGGTCCGCCGACCGCCAACGGCAAGCCGGGCGTCCACCACGTCCTCGCGCGCGTCTTCAAGGACATCTACCCGCGCTACAAGACGATGCGCGGCTATCAGGTCGAGCGCAAGGGCGGCTGGGACACCCATGGCCTGCCGGTCGAGATCGCCGTCCAGCAGCAGCTCGGCATCGAGAACAAGCAGGAGATCGAGGAATTCGGGATCGCCGAGTTCAACCAGCGCTGCCGCGAGGCGGTCTTCGCGTACCTCGAGGACTGGAACGCGCTGACCGAGCGCATCGGCTTCTGGATCGACCTCGACGACGCCTACCGCACGCTGGACCCGACGTACATCGAGTCGGTCTGGTGGGCGCTGCGCCAGATCCACGACAAGGGTCTGCTCTACGAGGGCCACAAGGTCGTGCCCTACTGCCCGGGCTGCGGCACGGCGCTCTCCAGCCATGAGGTGGCCCTCGGCTACAAGGACGTCATCGACCCCAGCGTCTACGTGCGCCTGCCGGTGGTGGAGGACGGCGGCCCGCTGCAGGCCGGCGACGAGCTGCTGGTGTGGACCACGACGCCGTGGACGCTGGTCTCGAACGCCGCGGTCGCCGTCGATCCAGAGCTCGTCTACGTGCGCGCCAAGGCCGGCCCCCTCGAGGCGCCCGTCGTGGTGGCCGAGAGCCTCGTCGAGCGCGTGCTCGGCGCCGAGGGCGTGCGGATCCTCGACCGCTTCCCGGGCGCGGCGCTCGACGGCGTGCGCTACGAGCCGCCCTTCCCGTACCTGAAGTCCGACGTCTACGGCGAGCGCGGCCATACCGTCCTGCTCGGCGACTTCGTCACCGCCGACGACGGCACCGGCCTCGTGCACACGGCGATCGCCTTCGGCGAGGATGACTTCCGCCTCGGCCAGCAGTACGGCCTGAACGTCGTCAACCCGGTGCGCCCCGACGGCACCTACGACGAGCGCATCGGGCCCTACGTCGGGCGCAAGGTCAAGGAGGCCGACCCGGACCTCATCGAGGACCTGCGCGCCCGCGGTCGGCTGCTGCGCGCCGAGACCATCGAGCACTCCTACCCGCACTGCTGGCGCTCGGGCGATCCGCTCATCTACTACGCCAAGCGCTCGTGGTACATAGCGACCTCGCAGCTGCGCGACGAGCTCATCGAGGCCAACAGCCAGGTCGACTGGCACCCCGAGCACATCCGCGAGGGGCGCATGGGCGACTGGCTGCGCGGCAACGTCGACTGGGCGCTGTCGCGCGAGCGCTACTGGGGCACGCCGCTGCCCGTGTGGCGCTGCACGGCCAACTCAGAGCACACGCACGTCATCGGGTCGCTGGACGAGCTCGAGGAGCTCTCGGGCGTGCGCGTGGAGGACCCTCATCGGCCCTTCGTGGACGAGGTCGGCTTCCCGTGCCCGCACTGCGGCGCCGGCATGGAGCGCGTCCCCGAGGTCATCGACGTGTGGTTCGACTCGGGCTCGATGCCCTTCGCGCAGTATCACGCGCCGTTCGAGAACCTCGAGCGCTTCGAGGCGCGCAGCCACGCGAACTTCGTGTGCGAGGCGCTCGACCAGACGCGCGGGTGGTTCTACTCGCTGCTGGCCATCAGCGTCCTGCTCTTCGATCGCTCGCCTTACGAGACCGTCGTCTCCCTCGGCCTCATCCTCGACGGCGACGGCCAGAAGATGTCGAAGTCGAAGGGCAACGTCGTGGCGCCTTCGGAGGTCATCGACCGCTTCGGGGCCGACGCCCTGCGCTGGTACTTCTTCACCGCCAAGAACCCGTGGGAGGGCTACCGCTTCAACCTGGAGACGATCGGCGAGTCGATCCGGCTGTTCCTGCGCCAGCTGTGGAACACCTACGCCTTCCTCACGACCTACGAGCCCGAGCGCGAGGGTGAGGCGACCGAACTCGACGGTTGGATCCTGTCGCGCCTGAGCGCCACGGTCGAGACGGTCACCGAGCGCCTGGACGCCTTCGACACGACGACGGCCGGCCGGGCCATAGCGGAGTTCGTCGACGACCTCTCCAACTGGTACGTGCGCGGGTCGCGGCGGCGCTTCTGGGAGGGCGACGGCGTGGCCTTCGCCACGCTCGAGACGGCGCTGCTCACGGTGGCCAAGCTGGTCGCCCCCTTCACGCCCTTCGTCGCCGATGAGCTCTACGACAACCTCGACGGCACGGAGCCCTCGGTCCATCTCACCGACTGGCCCGAGCCGGACGCCCGGGACATCGGCCTCGAGCGGTCGATGGCGGTGGCGCGCGAGACGGTCCGCCTGGGGCTCTCGGCGCGGATGGCGGCGAAGGTCAAGCTGCGCCAGCCGCTGAAGGAGGCGGTCGTCGTGGCCGTTGGGCGCGAGCGGGAGGGCATCGAGCGGCTCGCCGACATCGTCCGCGACCAGCTCAACGTCAAGCAGCTGCGCTTCGTCCAGGCCGCCGACGAGCTCGGCTCCTACGAGGTGAAGCCCAACTACCGCACGCTCGGGCCGCGCTTCGGCAAGCGGATGCCGCAGGTGGCCGCGGCGGTGGCGGCGCTCGACCCCGCGCACGTCGCCGAGGCGCTGCGGGAGGGCCGCAGCATCGGCCTGGCCATCGATGGCCACGACCACGAGCTCGGCAGCGACGACCTGGTGCTGGCGATGGCGCCGCTCGACGGCTATCAGCTCGAGCGCGAGGGCTCCCACGCGGTGGCGCTCGAGCTCGCCTTCGACGACGATCTGCGGCGCGAGGGGCTGGCGCGCGAGGTCGTCCACGCGGTCCAGAACGCGCGCAAGGCCGCGGGCCTCGCCGTGGAGGACCGCATCCGGCTGGTCCTCGGCGGCGACGCGGAGCTCCTCGGCGCGGCACAGGCCCACGAGGAGTACCTCGTGCGCGAGGTGCTCGCCGTCGAGATCGCCTACGACGGCTCGGTCGACGGCCACGTCGCCACCATCGAGGAGCGCGAGCTGCGCATCGGCGTGGCGCGCGCTTAGAGCGCGCACCGCACGCTCGCTTCGTCACGACTCTGCGCAGCAGCTGTGCCAATTGGCGCGCGCTCGCGGTGATCTCGCCCAGGCGCGCGTACCGTCGTCTGCGATGACCACGCGACGAGGGGAGGACGACATGGACCGCGACAAGCTGCGCACGGTGGTCGAGGGGATCCCGGCCGGGAGCTGGATGAGCTACGCCGATGTGTGCGTGGCGGCCGGCGGCTTCGCCGACGAGGCGCGCGCCGTCAACCAGCGGCTGATCACACTCGAGATCGCGGGCGCGCATCGCGTGCTGCGCGCCGACGGCCGCGTCGCGCCGACGGCGCTGGGCGATCCCCAGCGCGCGCGGGCGCTGCTCGAGCGCGAGGGCGTCGTCTTCGACGAGCGCGAGCGCGCGAGCCAGGACGCGCGCGTGCGGCTGCCCGCCGCGGAGGAGGTGGCGGCGTGATCAGCGGCGCGGCGGCGCCTTAGGATCCGCGCGCTGCCCCCGATCGACGATCAGACGCAGACTCGCCCCGCGGCACCGTACGCGGCGCTCGTCGCCGAGCACGGCCTCTCGCCCGCGCACCGGCTCCTGCTCGACGCGGTGCCGGGGCACGCGCGGGTGCTCGACGTCGGCTGCGCGACCGGCTACCTGGCCGCCGAGCTGGCGCGCCGCGGCTGCCGCGTCACCGGCGTGGAGGCCGATCCGCTCGTCGCCGAGCGCGCGCGCGTGCACTGCGAGGCGGTCGTCATCGGCGACGTCGAGGACGCCCACTGTCGCAGCGCGCTTGCGGCGCTCGCGCCATTCGACGTCGTGCTGTGCGGCGACGTCCTCGAGCACCTGCGCGACCCGTGGTTGGCGCTGCGCGCGCTCGCCGCGCTCGCCGCGCGCGACGGGCGGGTCGTGCTCAGCGTGCCGAACGTCGCCCACTGGACCGGTCGCCGCGCGGTGGCGCGTGGACGCTTTCCCTACGCCGAGCATGGGCTCTTCGACCGCACGCACCTGCGCTTCTTCACGCGCGCGAGCGCTCGAGAGCTCGCGCAGGGCGTCGGGCTGCGAGTCGTGGAGGAGCGCTTCGCGCCCGCACCGGTGCCGATGCAGGCGCGTCTTCCGGCGCTGCGCGCGCTCGAGCGGGCCGCGGTGCGGCTGCGGCCCGAGCTCTTCGCGCTTCAGGTGATCCTGGCCTGCGAGCCGAGCGGGCCCCGGCCCTAGGCCAGGACGGGCTCGATCTCGGCCTCGAGGCGCTTCTTGGGGTAGGCCCCGATGACCTTCTTGGCCTCGGCGCCGTCCTTGAAGACGATCAGGGTCGGGATCGAGAGGACCTGGTACTGCGCGGCCGTGACCTGGTTCTCGTCGACGTTGAGCTTGACGATCCGCAGGTCGTCGCGCTCCTGCGCGATCTCCTCGAGGACCGGTGCGACGACGCGGCACGGACCGCACCACGGGGCCCAGAAGTCCACGAGCACGGGGGTCTCTGACTCGATGACCTCCGCCTGGAAGCTCGCGTCTGTGACCTCGATGATGTTGGCTGCCATGTTATCTCCTGGTCGCGTGCTGGCCGTCTGACCAGTCACTATACAAAGTGTAGTGACCATGGCCGACGGCTTCGCGCGCGCGCCGCTACCCGAGTGGCGAGGCGAGCCGCAGCAGCGAAGGCCAGACGAAGACCTCGAGGCTCGCCGCGAGGATGAGCGTCGGGACGGCGATTGCGGTGGTCACCGCGGTCGCGGCCAGCAGCTCGTTCCAGGCCTCGCGGCGGCTGGCGAGCATCCAGGCCGCCAGCGGGAGGAAGAGCGCGACGAGCTCGAGCAGCGCGTGGGGGAGCAGGGTGAGCATCAGCGCGCTGCGACTGACGTCCAGCTGCGCGGCGAGCGTGGCGGCGCCGCTGCCGAGGACGTAGCCCTGGGTGCAGAGCGAGAAGGTCGTGGCGGCCGCGACGAAGACGATCGCGGCAGGCCCGGCCTTCTCGTGCACGGTGCGTCGCCAGCCGCGGTGGTTGGCGGCCTGCAGCGGCAGCGAGCTGCCGGCGATGAAGCCCGCCACGCACGCCATCGCGTGCAGCGCGAGCACGAGCGAGTTGCGGAAGAGCACGTGGCCGAGCGCGCCGAGGTCGGCGGGCTCGTTGACGCCGGCGACCACGTAGCCGCTGGGGTCCGGGGTGACGAGGTGGGCGATGATCCACACCGCCGTCAGCAGCGCGATCGCGATGGCCAGGGCACCGAGCGCCCAGGGCAGCACGATCGCCGCCGGCGCACCCTGCCAGCGCCGCAGAGCGGCGCGCGTGTCATCCATGCCCTGGACGAGGGCGAGCTCGCTGACGTTCACCCTGTGTCGATTCGGCGCGACGATGGCGCCCCTTGAGCGCCCCCGGCCGAATGTCGCAGGTGCTCGGCGCCCCGGCGCAGCTGTGGGACGAGCCACGCCGCCTCGGCCGTGATCTGCCAGGACATCTTCGACGTCCCCAGCGCGCGGTCGCGGAAGACGATCGGCACCTCGACCACGCGTAGCCCGCGCACGATGGCCCGGTAGGTCAGCTCGACCTGGAAGGCGTAGCCGCGCGAGCGGACGCTGGCCAGGTCGATCTCGCGCAGGACTTCGGCCCGAAAGCACTTGAAGCCGCCCGTGAGGTCGCGCACCTCCAGGCCCAGGGCGCGCCGGGCGTACCACGACCCGCCGCGGCTGACGATGCGCCGGATGGCGCCCCAGTCGGCGACCCCGCCGCCGGCCACGTAGCGTGAGCCCAGGGCGAGGTCGGCGCCGCCGTCGCGCACCGCTGCGAGCAGGCGCGCGAGGTCCGCCGGGTCGTGCGAGAGGTCGGCGTCCATCTCGAACACGTAACCCGCGCCGTCCGACAGCGCGCGCGCGAAGCCCGCCAGGTACGCGGGGCCCAATCCCTCGCGCACGGGCCGGTGCAGCACCTCGACCTCCCCGGGGTGCGCCGCGGCCAGCTCGTCGGCCATGGCGCCCGTGCCGTCGGGCGAGCCGTCGTCGACGACGAGCACGCGGAAGCCTTCGGGGGCGGCCTCGCCGAGCACGCGGCGGGCGGCGGCGACGACGGTCTCGAGGTTCTCGGCCTCGTTGAAGGTGGGCAGGACGAGCCAGGCGGGTCCGGGCATGAAGGGCCGCGTACCTTATGGGCCAACGCCCATGCCCGATCCGCCCAACGCCACCATCGCCTCGCTCTTCGACGAGCTGGCCGACCTCTACGAGCTCGACGGCGCCGTCGTGCACCGCGTGCTCGCCTATCGCAACGCCGCCAAGTCGGTGCGCGAGGCGCCGCGCTCGGTCGCGGCCATGACGCGGGAGGGCAAGGTCACCGAGCTGCCCGGCATCGGGCGCACGCTCGAGGAGAAGATCGAGGCGCTGCTCGATACGGGCACGATCCCGGCCGTCGAGAAGCTGCGCGGCCGCATCCCGTCCGGCCTGATCGACCTCACGCGGCTGCCCGGGCTCGGCCCCAAGCGGGCCCGCAAGCTCTACGACGAGCTCGGCATCGACTCCCTCGAGAGCCTGCGCGCGGCGGCCGAGGCGCAGAGGCTGCGCGACGTGCGCGGCTTCGGGGCGAAGTTCGAGGAGGCTGTGCTCGAGTCCTTCGCCGCCGGCGTCGGCGAGGCGCCCAAGCCCAGGGTCCTGCTCAACAAGGCCCTGGAGATCGGGGAGGAGATCGTCGCCGCACTGCGCGCGCATCCGTCCAGCGATCGCGTCGAGCTGGCCGGCTCGGCGCGGCGCCTGGCCGACTCGGTCAAGGACCTCGACATCATCGCCACCGCCTCCGACCCGCCGGCGCTGCTGGCCGCCTTCGCCGCGCTCGACGTCATCGAGAGCGCAGGAATGGCATCCCACCCGCCCCAGAACGCCGCGCGGGCGCGCACCCACACCGGCGTCCCGGTCGACCTGCGGGTGGTCGAGCCCGACCAGTTCGGCAACCTCCTTCAGCACTTCACGGGCTCCAAGGCGCACAACCTCGCGCTGCGCGAGGCGGCGGTGCGCCGCGGGCTGCACGTCTCCGAGTACGGCCTGCTCGACGACGCTACGGGCCAGACGCACCGCTGTGCGACCGAGGAGGAGGTCTACGAGCTGCTGGGCCTGCCGTGGATCCCGCCCGAGCTGCGCGAGAACCGCGGCGAGCTGGCGCTCGCCAACGGCCACCTGCCGATCCTCATCGAGCAGGCCGACCTCAAGGGCGACCTGCACATGCACACGACGCTCAGCGACGGGCGCGCCGACGCCGAGGCGATGGCCGTGCGCGCGCGCGAGCTCGGCCTCGAGTACATCGCGATCACCGACCACTCGGCCACGCACGGCTTCGGCAACCACGTGACGCCCGATGCCCTGCGCGCGCAGATCGAGGCGATCCGCGCGCTCGACGAGCGCATGGAGGGCATCCGCGTGCTCGTCGGCACCGAGACGAACATCGGCACGGACGGCAGCCCGGACTACGACGACGAGCTCCTGGAGCAGCTCGACTGGGTCGTCGGCTCGGTCCACACGTCGTTCGCGATCGGCTCCGACGCGATGACCGAGCGCATGGTCGCCGCCATCGAGCACCCGCTGATCGACGCCATCGGTCACCCGACCGGGCGCAAGATCCAGTCGCGCGCGCCCTACGCGGTCGACGTCGAGCGCCTGATCGAGGCGGCCGCGCGCACCGGCACCATGCTCGAGATCAACTCCGCACCCGACCGTCGCGACCTCGACGACGTCCACGCGCGCAACGCGGCCGCGGCGGGCGTGAGGATCGTCATCGACTCCGACGCCCACGGCCCCAACACGATGATCCACACCCGCTGGGGCATCGCGACGGCGCGCCGGGCATGGCTGACCAAGGACGACGTCGCCAACACGCTGCCCTGGAAGCAGCTCGCGGGGCTCAGGAAGCGCGCGCGCTGAGCAGGCGCGGCAGGAGCTCCGAGCGAACGACCGAGTCCACCGCCGCGCGGCGGTAGGGCGCGATCGCGGCCAGCGCGCGCTCGGCGTAGCCGGGCGCCGGGTCGTCGAGCGCCGCGCGCAGCGCCGGCCCCAGGTCCTCGCCGACGAGCCGCGGGTCCAGGCCGCCGGCCAGGGGCAGGGCCGCGTAGGGGCCGGGCGCGGGCGTCGTGACCAGCAGGCAGCCGTCGGCCAGCGCCTCGAGCTGGGCCAAGCCGTAGTCCTCGCGCCGTGGGGCGGTCACGAACACGCGCGCGCGGCGCAGCAGGGCGCGGTACGCCGCGGGCTCGAGCGGCCCGGCTGCGCGCACGCCGGGCGCGCGCGGCACGCGCTGGGTGCCCGTGACCACGAGCTCCTCGTCCTCGTGCCGCGCCTCGGCCCACGCGGCGAGCACGCGATCGAGGCCCTTCTTCTCCGGGTTGGCCGCGTAGGTGATGGCGGCGATGTCGCGCTCGGGCGCCGCGGGCCCGAGGGCTCGACCGGGATGGGGACGACGACGGCGGGCGCGTGCGGCGAGGGCGACTCGGCCAGCGTCCCCGGCGCCTGGGGCACGAGCAGCGGCGCCTCGCGCAGGCGCCGGCGCTCGAGCGGGCGCTGCCACAGCCCGTGGCGCCCGAGACGGTTGGCGGCCGCGGGCGCGTCGTAGCGGATCGCGCCGGGCCGCGGCCACAGCAGCGCGGCCGTGACCGTGGCGTAGATGACAGCGCGCGGGCGGTGCTCGTCGACCCCGCGCACCGCCGCGGCGCGCGCGGCGCGCGCCCACACGAGGTCGGTGAGGGCGAGCGTGCGCACCTCGCGCGGCGGCCGGGCCGAGACGACGGCGACGTCGGCCCCCGCGCGCTCGAGCGCCGCCGCGAGCTCGGCGTCGGCGGCGCGCAGGCCGGACGTCGACCCCAGCGACACCATGAGGATCTCGGCCACGGCGGCGCTCAGGGCGTTCCGTTGACCGACGTGAGCGTCGGCACCTCGCGCCGCAGGCCCGGCGTGCGCACGAGCTGCATGGCGCGGATCGGCGAGGTGCGCTCGACGTAGTAGGTCACGCCGTCGCGCTCCTCCACCGCGACGACCGCCGAGTCCTGGCGGCGCCACGCCAGCGACCAGATGATCGCGAAGCCGCACGCCACCGCCGGGACCTGCGGGAAGATGAAGCCGACGGCGCCGGCCGCCACGGTCGAGGCCAGCAGGGGCCACAGGCGGTTGATGATCACGGCGCCGGGGCGGTGCTCGGGCAGCATCGTCGCCTGCTTGGCGTCGGCCAGCAGCCGCCCGATGGGCGCCGTGACCTGCGCGCGCCGGCCGAGCGTGGCGCCGATGATCGCCCCGGCGATCCACCAGCCGGTGGCGATGAGGACGAGCGTGTCGTCCTTGTCGTGCGTGGCGCCGATGACGGTGACGACCGCGAGCATGGTCGCCGCGGCCCCGCTGAGCATGACCGTCGTCTTGAGCAGGTCGACGAAGCGCACCGGTGGCTAGGCGACCAATGCGGACAGCAGCGCGCGCACGCCGACCGGCCCGTTGACGAGCACGTCGGACTGGGCCTCGAGCTCGGGCGGCGTCTCGTCGGAGGCGACGCCCACGCAGGCCGCGGCCTGCAGGCGCCCGTCACCCGCGAGCCGGCGCAGCGCCGCGAAGGCGTCGAGGTCGGTGTTGTCGTCGCCCACGTAGAGCGCGGCGGCGATGTCGGTGCCCTCGAGCAGGTGCTCGACGCCGCGACCCTTGTTGAGCTCGACGGGCGGGCGCACCTCGAGGACCTTGCGCCCCCAGTGCACGACGAAGCCGTCCTTCTCGGCGCGCTCGGCGATCTTGCGCACGGCCTGCTCGGCGGCGGCCTCGTCGGGGGCGCCGCGCCAGTGGTAGGCGCGGATCACGTCCTTGTCCTCGGCGCGCACGCGCAGGCGGTGCAGCTCCTCGTTCCACGCCTCGGCCGCCCACGCCTCCATGCGCGGCGACCAGCTCGCCACCTCCGGATCGAGCTCGACCTCGGTCCGGCCTCCTCGGAGGACCTCGGCGCCGTGGTTGCCGACGTAGGTGATGGAGCCCAGCGACACGATGCGCCGCGCGGTGGTGGCGCGGCGCCCCGAGATGCAGGCGACCAGCCCGTAGCGCTTGGCGACGGCGATGAGTGGCACGCGCGTCGGCTCGGGGACGTGGGCGTCGTCGGCATGGCGCACGATCGGCGCGAGCACTCCGTCGACGTCGAGGAGGACCGCGCTGTGGCGCGGATCGGCCTTGAGGGGCGCGAGGAGCTCGTCCAATGTCGCGGCGGTGGCCACGGACCTAGTATGCCGACGAATCCGCGGAGCGGATCGCTGGGGCGGCGCGGGCTCCCGAGCGCCGCCGCTACGCGTGCAGCCGGCGCCGCAGCGCGGCGACGTTGCGGCGCGCGACGGGGATCTCGGTGTCGTCGCGCATGATGAGCACGGCGGTGCCGTTGAGCTGGGCGCGCAGCTCGACCGCGTGCTTGAGGTTGACCAGGTAGGCGCGGTGCACGCGCGCGAAGCCCGTCGCCGCCCAGTCCTTCTCGAGCTGGCTCAGCGGCGTGCGCAGCAGGAAGCGCCCGTCCTCGCACACGATCCGTGCGTAGTCGCCGTTGGCCTGCGCGAAGGAGATCGTCTCCAGGCGCACGAGCCGCTTGCCGCCGCCCTTTGGGTTGTCGACGGCCACGACGTCGGGGCCGGTGGCGGGGCTCTCGGCCCCGTCGCCCGACGGCGCGGTCTTGGCGGCCTCGGCCCCGCGCACGTGCTGCTCCACGCGCCCGAGCGCCGACTCGAGGCGCTCGCGGGTGACCGGCTTGACCAGGAAGTCCAGGGCCTGGACCTCGAACGCCTCGACGGCGGCATCGGGGTGGCCAGTGAGGAAGACGACCGCGGGCGGATCGGCGAAGCGCCGCAGCAGGCGCGCCAGGGCCATGCCCTCGATCTCGGGCATCGCCACGTCGAGGAAGAGCGCGTCGTAGCGGCCGCCCGAGAGATAGACGAGGGCCTCCTTGGCCGACGTGGCCGTGGCCACGCGCTCGACGGAGGCCGAGGTCTCCAGCAGGCGCTTGATGTCGGTAAGCGCGCGCGGCTCGTCGTCGACGGCGAGGATCGCCAGGCCTGAGCTCATCGCGAGCACCTCCTCTCGAAGTGACGAGAGACGATGATCGAGCAATGACGGGCGGTCATGCCACCCTCCCCGCCGCGGCGAGGCCCCATGGGATCCGCAGGCGCTCGCCGGCCTCCCCGGGCGCGTCGGGGCGATCGAGCTGGAGGTCGAGCGCGTCCTCGCGGGCGCGCAGCGCGACGCGCACCTGCCCGGTGTGCGCGCCCATCCAGCGGCTGACGGCCTCGCTCAGCGGCGCCTGGATCTCACCCGCGCCGACGGGCGTCGACGGCAGCTCGCTCACGGTCGGCAGCTCCACTTCGATGCGTCCGGGGAAGCGGGCCTGCTCGAGGCGCAGGTAGACGCCGACATGGTCGAACTCCTCGGCCGGGGAGACCGTGCGCGGGCCGCGCAGGCGGTGTGAGAGGAACGAACCGAGCTCGGCCAGCACATCGCGAGCGGTGTCCGGGTCTTCCTCGATGTAGCTCGCGGCGGCAGCCAGCACGTTGTTGACGAAGTGAACGGAGACGGTTGGGACGTCAGGCGACTGCCCTGGAGTTCGGTGGTCCAAGCCGAATGACCTCCTCTGGAGGGCACAACAGTACCCAGCGGTCCGGTCCCATCGGACGATGTGGCCGCTTGTCTGACGCGTAGTGCCGTTCGGCGTGAGCAGTACGCTGACCGCTTCGGGGGTCGTAGCCAAGCGGGCGCGTCGGGACTACCCTCGGCGGAGCGGTGAGGATGAGCACCCACCAGGACATCGATCGTGAGCGGCGGCTCTTCGAGCTCGTGCGCGACCCGCTGTTCGTGAGCGCGGCCGACGGGGGCCTGGTCAGCGCCAATCGCGCCGGCCTCGAACTGCTGGGACTGACCGAGGCGGAGCTCTTCACGCGGCCCTATGCCGAGCTCCTGCACCCCGACGACCGCGAGGCCGCCGCGCGCGAGCTGGCGGACATCCTCGCCGGCGGCCGGGCGCCGGCTCCCTTCCGCGTCCGCATCGTGCGCTCCGACGGCCAGATGCGCTGGGTCGAGACGCAGTCGACGCTCGATCCCGTCAGTGGGCTGATCTACTCGGTGGTCCACGACGTGACCGACCGCGAGGAGACGTTCATGGACCGCCTCGCGGGCGCCTTCCGCGACGCGCCCCTCGGGATGGCGCTCGTCGCGCCCGGCGGCGCCTTCCTGCGGGTCAACTCGACCCTGTGCCGGATGCTCGGCCACACCGAGGCCGAGCTGCTGGCCGAGTCGCTCGCCGATCTCGTCGAGGACGAGCGCGTGGGGAAGGCGCTGCGCGACGGCGAGGCGTCGCTGCAGGTCGAGACGCCGATGCGTCACCGCGAGGGGCGCCCGGTCGTCGGGCTCGTGAGCGCGACGCTCGTGCGCGACATCCGCAGCGAGCCGCAGTACTACGTCTGCCAGGTGCTCGACATGACCGAGCGCTACGAGGCGCAGGCCGACCTGGCGGCCAACGAGGCCAAGCTCGCCGAGGCCCAGCAGATCGCCCGGATGGGCTCCTGGGAGTGGGAGATCGCGTCTGACCGCGTCACCTGGTCCGACGAGCTCTACCGGATCTACGGGGTGACGGCCGAGGACGAGCCGGGCTCCTACGGGTCCTACCTCGACAAGGTCCACGCCGACGACCGCGCGCGCGTCGGGCGGGTCATCGAGACCGCCGTGACCGAGCGCCGGCCGTGGAGCCTCGACTACCGCATCGTGCGCCCCGACGGCGACCTGCGCATGATCCACGCGCGCGGGGAGGTCGTCGTCGACGAGAACCGGCGTCCCGCGATCGTGCACGGCACCTGCCAGGACGTGACCGAGAGCCACCGCGTCGAGGACCAGCTGCGCGCCGCCGAGCAGCTCTTCCGCCGCGCCTTCGACGACGCCCCGATCGGCATGGCGCTCATCGACCTCGACGGCCGCTGGCTGCGCCTGAACCGCTCGCTGTGCCAGATGCTGGGCCGCTCTGAGCAGCAGCTGCGCACGACCGAGCTCAACGAGCTCAGCCACCCCGAGGACCGCCGCCTGGACCGCCCGCTCATCAAGGAGCTGCTCGCCGGGCGCCGGCGCTCGTTCGCGATCGAGAAGCGCTACCTGCGCGCCGACGGGACCATGGTCCACGCGCTGGTGCACATCTCGCTCATGCACGGCGACGGCGAGCGCCCTCTGTACTTCCTGTGCCAGCTGGTCGACATCACCGAGCGCCGCCGCGCCGAGGCCGAGCGCCGGGCCAGCGAGGAGCGCCTGCAGGCCATCATCGACAACTCGCCGGCGCTCATCATCGTCAAGGACCTCCAGCACCGCTACCTGCTCGTCAACCGCCGCTGGGAGGAGCTCTTCGGGGTCCGCGCCGACCAGGCCGTGGGGCGCACCGCCGAGGAGACCCTGCCCGCCTCGCGGCGGCCCGACCACCTCGATGTCGACGATCGCGTGGCCGAGAACGGCGAGCCCTACGAGGCGATGATGGTCATCCCCGAGCCCGACGGGGAGGACGAGCGCACCTTCCTCATGGTCAAGTTCCCGCTGCGCGACGTCGACGGGGACGTCTCCGCGGTGGTCACCATCGCGACCGACATCACCGAGCGCCGCCGCAGCGCCGAGGAGCGCGCCGAGCTCGAGCACCGCCTGGCCCAGGCGCAGCGCCTGGAGAGCGTCGGCCAGCTCGCCGGCGGGGTGGCCCACGACTTCAACAACCTGCTCTCGGTGATCCTGACGTGCGTCGGCTTCGCCACGCGCGAGCTGCCCGCCGACCACCCGGTCCGCGACGACGTCGAGGAGATCGGGCGCGCCGCCGATCGCGCCGCGGCCCTCACCCGCCAGCTGCTCATGTTCAGCCGCCGCGAGGTGGTCAAGCCGGAGGTCCTCGACGTCGGCGGCCTGCTGCGTGACCTCGAGCGCCTGCTCAACCGCACGCTGAGCGAGCGCATCGCGCTGCGCATCACGGTCGGGCCCGGCCTGCTCCCGGTGCTCGCCGACCGCGCGCAGCTCGAGCAGGTGCTGGTCAACCTCGCGGTCAACGCGCGCGACGCCATGCCCGACGGCGGCACCCTCTCGATCGCCGTGGCCGGCGTGCCCGACGGCGTGCGCATCACCGTGGTCGACGACGGGACCGGGATGCTCGAGGAGGTGCGCGACCGCGCCTTCGAGCCCTTCTTCACCACCAAGGACCCCGGTCAGGGCACGGGGCTCGGCCTCGCGACGGTGCACGGGATCGTCACCGACTCCGGCGGCACGGTCGACATCGACTCCATGCCCGGCCGCGGCACGAGCGTGACCATCTTCCTGCCCGGGTGCCGCGAGGAGATCCGCTCGCCCGAGCTGCCGGCCGAGCCAGCCGTGCACGCCTCCGCCGCCGCGCGGGTGCTCGTCGTCGAGGATCAGGAGCCCGTGCGCCGCCAGGCGTGCCGGATCCTCGCGGCCCACGGCTACGAGGTGACCGAGGCGCCCGGCGGCGAGGAGGCGCTCGCCGCGTGGCAGGAGATCGACGTCCTCGTGACCGACGTCGTCATGCCGGGCATGACGGGTCAGCAGCTGGCCCAGCTGGCCGTCGACCGCAACCCCGACCTGCGCGTGGTCTACATGTCGGGGCACACCGAGGACGTGCTCGTACGCAACGGCGCGCGGGCCCGCAACCTCGCCTTCGTCCAGAAGCCGTTCACGCGCGCCACCTTGCTGCGCGCGGTGGAGGACGCGCTGGCCGCGGCTCCCGGTGGATGGGCGGAGGTCGTGGCCGAGCGGTAGCCGCCCGACCGCCACGGCGAACCGTCGGGCGCAGTGCGGTCGCCGTGCAGCGAACGGTGCTCGGGGCCCCGTGGCGCGTCATACGATGCAACTTGTCGCGGCGGGCTCCAGTCAGGGCTTCTGCCCGTGGTGCCCATCCCCCCGGGCGCCACGGCCCACCGCTTAGGCGCCGGTGCCCCCAACACCGGCGCCTCTTCGTTAAGGGCCGGTCGGCATCCCGTGCTCGAGGGCGCCCTTCACGGCGGCGTCGATCGCGTTGAGGCGCTGCAGGGCGAGTGCCTCGGGCGTCGCGGGGCGCCGATCGCCGTGGTGGGTGAGCACGCAGTGCGCGAGAGCGAGCCGGCGGGGCTCGTCGAGCGGCGCGGCGCGCTCGTCGAGGATGCGCAGCCCGAGCTCGACGTGCCCGAGCAGCCGGCCCTCGGCGGTCAGCCCGATCTCGGCCCCGAGCGTGAACTCGCGCGTCTTGCCGATGTCGTGGACGATCGCCGCGGTCAGGAGCAGGTTCTGGTCCAGGCGCGGGTGAAGCGTGCAGGTCTCGAGGGCCAGGGTCGACACCGCGACCGTGTGCTCCAGCAGGCCGCCGAGGTAGGCGTGGTGCCCGGCGCGGGTGCACGGCGTGCGCCGCAGCGCCGAGCGCAGGGCCCGGTCGCCGAGGAGATCGGCGAGCAGCGCGGCGAAGGGCGGATCGCGCACCTCGCCGGCGAGGTGCTCCAGGAAGCCGTCGAGCTCGTCGAGGTCGCGGAAGGCCACGGGCAGGAAGGCCGCGGGGTCGGCGTCGTCGGCGCGGGCGATCGCGCGCAGCTCGATCTGCAGCTCGTCGCGGAAGCGCTCGACGCGTCCCGCGACCCGCACGAGGTCGCCCTGGTCGAAGCGCCCGGCGAGCAGGTCGGCATCCCGGAAGACCCGCGCCGGGATGGCGCCGGTGCGATCGCGCAGCTCGAGGGCGAGGTACGGAGTGCCGGTGCGGGCGGTCAGGCGATCCTTGCGCGTGCAGGCGAACACGCCGCTGACCTCGTCGCCCGGTCGCATCGTGGCGACCGCGGGCGGCGGTGTCGGGACGGCGTGGAGCTCTGCAGAGGGCACGAACCCATGATGTACCGTGAACCGGATGCAGCCCCTGATCTGGGAGCATCGCCCCGACGGCCTGCGGGCGCCCGCGCTCGTGTGCGCGTTCACCGGGTGGAACGATGCCGGGGACGCCGCATCGGCCGCGCTGCAGTTTCTCGGCTCGTCACTGGGCGCCACGCGCTTCGCGCGTATCGACCCCGAGGACTTCTACGACTTCCAGGCCACGCGGCCGAAGATCAAGCTCATCGAGGGCCACACGCGCAGCGTCGAATGGCCCGAGGTCGAGATCTACGCGGCGCGCATCCCGCGCGCCCCGCGCGACCTGGTGCTCCTGCAGGGCGCGGAGCCGTCGATGCGCTGGCGCTCGTTCTGCAAGCTGATCGTCGACCTGGCCGAGGCGCTGGGGACCCAGATGGTCGTCACGATGGGCGCGCTGCTGGCCGACGTGCCGCACTCGCGCCCGGTGCCCATCACCGGCCTGTCCTCCGACGAGGGCCTCGTGCAGCGCATCGGGCTGAGCCCATCGTCGTACGAGGGCCCGACCGGGATCGTCGGCGTGCTCCACGCGGCGTGCCAGGAGGCCGGCGTCCCGACTGCCTCGCTGTGGGCCTCGGTGCCGCACTACGTGGCCGCCGCGCCCAACCCGAAGGCCGCGCTCGCGCTGGTGCGCAAGCTCGAGGGCCTCGTCGGCGTCTCGGTCGACGCGGGGGAGCTCGAGTCCGCCGCCGCCGACTATGAGCGCCAGGTCTCGCTCGCCGTGCAGAGCGACCCCGACGTGCAGGCCTTCGTCGAGCGCCTCGAGCAGGCCGCCGAGGAGGAGGAGCCGCGCATGAGCCCGCAGGACCTCCCCAGCGGCGACACGATCGCGCGCGAGTTCCAGCGCTTCCTGCGCCAGCGCGGGCCCGAGGCCGGTGGGCCGGGCGGCCCACCGGGCCCGCGCCAGTAGGGCACGCGCATATCGTCCGCCGGGCGGCGCTTCCTGCGCCGACGGCCGTCCTGCCCTGTGGTCGTCCTGCGACCACAGGACAGGACACCTCGAACTACTTCGGCAGGCACCCCTCCCTCGATGCCCTGTCGCAGGGCGCCGCGCGACCCCGCAGACGACGACCGCGCAGGATCGATCAGCTACGCAGGGTCGGCGCCGAACACCCCGGGGCCGCGGCGCTGCTCGTAGATGAGCGACGTCTCGGCGTGCGAGACGGCCGGGTCGGAGGCGAGGTGCTCGACGACGAACTCGCGCAGGTCGTGGGCGTCGGCGGCGGCGACCCACAGCAGGTAGTCGGTCTGGCCGGTCACGTGGAAGATCGAGAGCACGCCGGCCAGCGTGCGCACGTGCTCGGTGAACGACTCGATCTGGTCGCGCGAGTGGACCGAGAGGCGGATGGCGACGAGCGCCTGGAGCGGGCGCCCGAGGGCGGCGAGGTCGACCTCCGCGTGGAAGCCGCGGATGACCCCTCGCGCGCGCAGCGCGCGCACCCGGGCGAGCGCCGTCGAGGGAGCCACGCCGACGGCCGCCGCGAGCCGCGCGTTGGAGATCCGGGCGTCCGCCGCGAGCAGCTCGAGCAGCCGGCGGTCGACGTCGTCCAGGCCATCGTTCGGCACGAGCCTCATTGTGGCAGATGCGGCCGAAGAATCGGCGACTTTACATGATCAACTCGAAGAATATTCTGTCAGTGCGCGATGACGCCGCATGGATGCCACACTGTCCCCCATGAGCGCCACGACGACCGTCTCCACCGTCGACATCAAGGACTCGATCCTCGACGCCATCGGCACCACCCCGCTGGTGCGCCTGTCGCGCCTCGGCGCCGGCCTGACCCCGCAGATCGTGGCCAAGGTCGAGTCGCTCAACCCCGGCGGCTCCATCAAGGACCGGGTGGCGGTGGCGCTCATCGAGGCCGCCGAGCGCGACGGCAAGCTCAAGCCTGGCGGCACGATCGTCGAGCCGACGTCGGGGAACACCGGCACCGGCCTGGCCATCGCGGCGCGCCTGAAGGGCTATCGCGTCATCGCGGTCATGCCCGACAAGATGTCCAAGGAGAAGATCGACCTCCTGCGCGCCTACGGCGCCGAGGTCGTGGTCGCGCCGACCGCCGTGCCGCCGGACTCGCCCGAGTCCTACTACCGCGTCGCCGATCGCCTGGCCGAGGAGATCCCCGGCGCCTTCCAGCCCAACCAGTACCGCAATCCCGCCAACCCGCAGGCGCACTATCTCTCCACCGGCCCCGAGCTGTGGGAGCAGAGCGGCGGGCGCATCACGCACCTCGTCGTCGGCGTCGGCACCGGCGGCACGATCACCGGCACGGGGCGCTACCTCAAGGAGCGCAACCCGAGCCTGCAGGTCATCGGCGCCGACCCGTACGGCTCGATCTACTCCTCACCCGAGGTCAAGCCCTACCTCGTCGAGGGCGTCGGCGAGGACTTCTGGCCGCAGACCTACGACCCGTCGATCGTCGACCGCTACGTGACCGTCTCGGACCGCGACGCCTTCCTGACCACGCGCCGCCTGGCCATGGTCGAGGGCATCCTCGCCGGCGGCTCGGGCGGGCTCGCCGTGCACGCCGCGCTCGAGGTCGCGCGCGAGATCCCCGACCCCGAGGCGATGGTCGCCGTGATCCTCCCCGACGGCGGGCGCTCGTACCTGTCGAAGGTCTACAACGACGCGTGGATGACCCAGCACGGCTTCCTCGAGCGCGCCACCGACCAGACGGTGGGCGACGTCCTCTACGCCAAGCAGGAGGCGGGCGAGATCCCGCCGCTCGTCACCGTCGGGACCCACCAGAAGGTGCGCGACGCCGTGGCGCTGCTGCACGAGCACCGCGTCTCGCAGCTGCCGGTCGTCAGCGCGCACGACGCCGCGTCGGTCGTCGGCTCGATCGGCGAGCGCGGCCTGCTCAAGCACGCCGTGGACGACGCGGCGGTGCTCAACGCCGATATCGTCGACGTCATGGAGCCCCCCTTCCCCGCGGTGTCGTCCGGCGACCCCGTGCGCGAGGCGGTCGAGCTGCTGGTCGGCGATCGTCAGGCGCTGATGGTCACCGAGCAGGGGCGCGCGACCGGCATCCTCACGCGCGCCGACCTGCTCGAGGCGCTCGCGCGATGACCGACGACTTCCGCACCCGCGTGGTTCACGCGGGCCTCGAGCCGGACCCGGCGTGGGGCTCGGTCATCCCGGCCATCCACCAGAGCTCGACCTTCGCGCAGCGCGCGGTCGGCGAGGTCGTCGAGGACTTCGACTACTCGCGCGCCGCCAATCCGACGCGCAGCGCGCTCGAGCGCGCCCTGGGCGACCTGGAGGGCGGCCTTGGGTCGGCCTTCGCCTCGGGCATGGCCGCCACCCACGCGCTCGTCACCGCCGCGTGCAGCGCCGGCGACCACATCGTCATCCCGTCCGACCTCTACGGCGGGACCTACCGCCTGGTCGACAAGGTGCTCAGCCGGTGGGGCCTGCGCTACACGATGGTCGACCAGACCGACCTCGACGCCCTGGCCGCCGCGGTCACCGACGACACGCGCCTGATCTGGGTCGAGACGCCCACCAACCCGCTGCTCAACGTCGTCGACGTCGCGGGGGTTGTCGCGCGCAGGCGCAACGCGCTCGTCGCGGTCGACAACACCTTCGCCACGCCGGCCAACCAGCGCCCGCTCGAGGATGGCGCCGACGCCGTCGTGCACTCGACCACCAAGTACCTCGGCGGGCACTCCGACGTCATCGGCGGCGCCGTGATCGTGCGCGACGCCGGCCTGCACGAGGAGGTCCGCTTCGTGCAGAAGTCGATCGGCGCCGTGCCCGGGCCCTTCGACTGCTTCCTCGTGCACCGCGGGCTGCGAACGCTGGCCGTGCGCATGCGCGCGCACGCCGAGAGCGCCCGCGCGGTGTCCGAGTGGCTGCGCGGGGCCGACGGCGCCTACGACGTGCGCTGGCCGGGCTTCAGCGGCATGGTCTCCTTCCGCCATCCCGACGCCGTCGCGATCGCCGAGGCGACGAAGCTCTTCACGCTGGCCGAGTCCCTGGGCGGCGTCGAGTCGCTCATCGAGGTGCCCCAGGCGATGACGCACCAGACGGTCGAGGGCTCCGACGCCGCGGTGCCCGGCGACCTCATCAGGCTGAGCTGCGGCATCGAGGCGCCCGAGGACCTCGTGGCCGACCTCGCCGGCGCCTTCGCGCGGGTGGCCGAGCGCCTCAGCGCGCTGCGGGCGTGAGGCTCGCTCCGTAAGGCTGCGCGGCGCGGCGGGACCGAGCGTGATGACCGCAGACACTTCGCAGACCGACACCTACGCGCTGGGACGGACCGACGACGAGCGCGAGCGGCTCGTCGCGCAGGCCACGCTCTTCGATCGCACCACGGAGCGCTACCTGCGCGAGGCAGGGCTCGCACCGGGGATGCGCGTGCTCGATCTCGGCACCGGGATGGGCGACGTCGCCCTCATCGCCGCGGCCATCGTGGGCGACGAGGGCCGGGTCGTCGGAGTCGAGCGCGACGCCGACACCGTCGCCGCCGCCCGGGCGCGCATCGAGGCTCTGGGGATCGCCAACGTCGAGATCGTCGAGGGCGACGCCACGGCGCTCGAGGGCGTGGCCGGGCCGGAGGCCTTCGATGCGGCCATCGGGCGGCTGCTGCTCGTCCATGTCGCGGACCCGGTGGCGGTGCTGCGCGGCGCGGCCGGGCGCGTGCGCCGCGGTGGCGTGGTGGTGGCCATGGAGTACGACGCGGGCTGGATCCCGTCGCATCCGCCGGCTGCGCTGTGGGACGACACCGTCGCGCTGCTCCAAGAGGCCTTCGCCCGCGCCGGCGTCCACGCGCGCATCGGCCTCGAGCTCTTCGGCGCGTTCGCGGCCGCCGGGCTCCCCGAGCCCGAGCTGCGCAGCGAGCAGGACGTCGGCGGCGGCGCCGGATGGGCCGGCTACGCGGTCCTGGCCGAGACCATCAGGTCGCTGCTGCCGGCGATCGAGGCGACGGGCCTCGCCACCGCGGCCGAGGTCGATCCCGACACCCTCGCCGGCCGGCTGCGGGCCGACGTCGTCGCCACCGGCGGCGTGGCGGCCAGCCCTCCGCTCATCGGGGCCTGGGCGCGCGTGCGGTGACGGCCTCCATCGCGCTCATCGGCGCGCCGACGAGCGCCGGGGCGTTCGCGCCCGGGCAGGAGGACGCGCCGGGAGCGCTGAGGGCCGCGGGCCTCGTGGAGGCCCTGGGCGCGAGCGACCGCGGTGACACGCCGCGGTTTCGTTGGCGCGTCGACCGCGACCACCCGCGCGCCATGAACGCCGACGCCGTGGTCGACGGGGTGCGGGCCGTCGCCGCGAGAGTCGAGGACGCCCTTCGCGCGGGCGACCTGCCGCTCGTGCTCGGCGGCGACTGCACGGTCGGCGTCGGCACCGTCGCCGGCGCGGTGGCGGCGGACGCCGAGCCGCGCCTGATCTACCTCGACCTGCACCCCGACCTCAACACGCCGGACGCCGTGCCCGACGGCGCCATGGACTGGATGGGCGTGGCCCACATGCTCGACCTCGCCGGCGCCGACGAGCGCCTGGCTGCCGCCGGCCCGCGGCGCCCGCTGCTCGCCGACGAGGACCTGATCCTCCTGGGCACCGGGCGCGAGCAGTGCACCGCGGCCGAGCGCGTTGCGATCGCCGCCCGGGACCTGCGGCCGATCGGCGTCGACCGGCTACGGGCCGATCCCCCCGCGGCCGCCCGCGCCGCGCTCCAGCGCGCCACGGCCGGCGGCCGGCGCTTCCTCGTGCACTTCGACGTCGATGTCGTCGACTTCTCCGACGTGCCGCTCTCGGAGAACACGGGCCGCGGCATCGGCGTCGGCTTCGACACGGCGCTGGCGGCCCTCTCCGTCCTGGTCGCCCACGAGGCGTGGCTCGGCCTCACCGTGACCGAGCTCAACCCCCACCACGGGGCGCAGGACGGCGCGGACGTCGCGCGCCTGGCGCGGGCCCTCGCCGCCGCGCTGCGCCCGGTGTGACCGACATCACACGGACGGCCGTCCTCGACCTCGGCTGCCATCGCACCCGCGCGTCGCCCTGTGGGATGCTCGTCGGCGCGTTCGCGCGCGCCTAGCGACGTCGCTCAGGCCTCGGAGTTGGCCAGCATCACACCGAGCGCGAAGGGCGCGGCGACCGCCACGGCCGCAGCGAAGATCGCCGCGCTCGACAGCGACGTGCCGCGCGCGACGTAGACCAGCGGCAGGGCGCCGAGCACGATGGCGGCCACTGGCCAGGCCATCAGCCAGGCGACCACGATGCCGCCGCCCGACGGGTCGCCGACGGAGCCCATGGCCAGGACGCTCACCGGCACGCGCCCGCCGCGACGCGATGACAGCGCCGCGCACAGGACGATGCTCGGGCCGATGGCGATCGCCGCGAGCGCGAGCGCGCCCCCGCGGGCCGGGAGCGCGCCGGCGACCGCCAGGCCGATGGCGGCGACGGCGGCGCCCGCGGTCATCACGAGAATCGGCAACGCGACGTGGCCGAGCAGGATGCGGCCGAAGGGCCGGCGCAGGAGCACGCGCGAGGCGCTGGGCCGATCGATCTCCACGCGCAGCGGCTCGAGCAGCGTGCTTGCGGCGACGTAGCTGCCCAGGGCGGCGACCGCCGCGGCGGCCGGGCGGTCCGCCGCCGCGATGGCGACTGCCGCCGCGCCGGCCGCCAGCGCGCCGCTGCCCAGCGTGCGCTGCGGCGCCCGCAGCGCGGACGTCGCGTCGCGCCACGGGATCGCGAGCTCCGGGTGTCGCGGCGCACGCAGGCCGCGGGTGGGCCGCCTGCGCGCGGGACCCGCCGCGCGCCGCAGCGACAGTCGCGCGGTGCGCGCGTCGAGCCCCCACGCCGACGCCAGCGCTCCGCTGCGCGCCTCCGCGCGCACGGCGTGGCGCTCGGTCGGACAGTGCTCGAAGCCACGGGCCGCGGCCGCGACGGCGAGGGCGGTCGCGCCCGCCAGCAGGGCGAGCGCGAGCAGTGCCGCCGCCGTGGTGCCGGACACCGGCTGCAGCGCCCACCCCCACGGCCCGGACCACAGCACGACCCGCCGCCCGGTCGCGCTCGCGCTCGCCACGGCGACGAGGCCGGCGCCGAGGGCCAGCGAGGCCGGCAGCGCGAGCCCGATCGCCCGCGCCCAGCGCGCCGAGCACTGCACGCGCCCCGCGCCGGCCACGCCGAGGACCCCGAGCATTGCCACGGCGGCCGCGAGCCCGATCGCGCGGGCCGCGTCGATGCCCCGTCCCTCCCCGGCCAGGCCGACGAGCGCCACGCCGGCGACGACGGCGGCGGCCACCGCGCCGGCCGCCAGGCCGCGCGCGAACGGGCGCGCCGCCAGGACGCTGCGCCGCAGCGGCGCGCCGAGCAGGAAGGGCACGTCGGGCGCGGCGAAGACGACCGGGCCCTGCCACGTCCCCCAGCGCGCGACGGCGACGAGGCCGACGAGGGCGACGGCCGGCCCCCACTCGCGGACCGTGCCGGGCGTCAGCACCGAGCCGAGGGCCGAGCTGGCCGTCCCGTAGAGCAGCGCGCCGAGGATGCCCGTCGTGATGGCCACCATGTAGGCGGTGTCCAGGCGCTTGCTCAGCGGCGCGCCTGGGCGGCGCACGCGCCACCATGCGCGCACGGCGGCGACGTGCGCGTCGGCCGCCATGGCGCTCATCCGGTGGCCCACCCGCTCGCCGCGGCGTCACTCGCGACATCCGCGTAGGTGCCGGCGTCGGCGACCTCGCCCTCGGAGAGCAGCATGCCGCGATCGGCCAGTCCCTCGGCGAAGCCGAGCTGGTGGGTGGTGAGCAGGATCGCGCCGCCCGCCTGCTTGCGCTCGAGCAGGAGCTCGTGCAGCAGGGTCTGCGACGGCGGGTCGAGGCCGACCACCGGCTCGTCGAGGAGCAGGAGCGCGGCGGGGCGCACCAGCGCGCACGCGAGCTGGGTCTTCTGGCGCATGCCGCGCGAGAGCTCGGGCGGGCGGAACTCGCCGCGGTGCGCGAGCCCGAGACGCTGCAGGAGGCCAGCGATGCGCTCGGGCAGCTCGCGGCCCCCGACCGCGTGGGCCACGCTCACGAGCTCGAGGTGCTCGCGGACGGTGAGGTCGTCGTAGAGCAGCGGGTTGTCGGGCACGAGGGCCAGCCGCGCGCGGGCGTGCTCGGCCTCGGGCTCTGTGTGCGGGTCGAAGCCCTCCACGCGCACCTCGCCCGTCGTGGGCTCGAGCAGGCCGGCCAGCGTGCGCACCGCCGTCGACTTGCCGCTGCCGTTCGCGCCGATGAGCGCGACGCACTGCCCGGGGGCGATGGTCAGCGAGAAGTCGTGCAGCGCCTGGAGCGCGCCGAACGAGCGGCTGACGGCGCGCGCCTCGAGCGGCGGCGGGTCGTTCATCAGCGCTCGGCCGCCGGGCAGGCGATCCGGTAGTCGCAGATCGAGCACGCCGCGTAGGACGGCGTCGGCTCGAAGCCCTGCGCGAGGATCCCGTCGGCGACCTCGAAGACGGTCTCGGTGATCCAGTCGCGATCGACGTCCTCGACCGGCAGCGGGACCTTCGCGTCGTCGAGCACGTAGAGGTAGGACTGCTGCGAGGACTCGAGGCCCCACGCCTCCCGCGCGCCGACGGCGTAGAGCGAGAGCTGGACATCCTCGCGCAGCTGCGCGGCGCTGCGCGGCCGGCCGGTCTTGTAGTCGATGAGCTCGTAGTCGCCGCCGGGCAGGCGGTCGACGCGATCCACGCGCCCGCGCAGGGTGTGCGCGCCCATGCGGAAGCTGAAGGCCTTCTCGAACCACAGCGGCTCGGCGTCCTCGTCGCGGAAGCGGTCGTGGTAGCGGCGCAGGGCGCCGTCGGCCTTGGCGTGCAGCTGGCGCTCCTGGTCGGAGGAGCCGAAGCCGCCGCGCCGCCAGCCGGCCTCGAGCAGCCCGAGCATCTCGTCGATCGTGCGACCGCCGCTCTGGTGGTAGCGCTCGAGCACCTGGTGGACGAGGATCCCGAAGCGCTGGTTGAGGGTGGGCTCGCTCGGAATCCGGAACACGCGCGCGAACTTGTACTTCAGCGGGCACGTGCGATAGGTCTCGATGTCCGAGGCGCTGAGCAGCAGGCCGTCGCCGCGGGTGGGCAGGAAGGCCTCCAGCGAGGGCTCCTCGCGCGCCGCGATGGCGGCCGCGCGGGCGCGGGCGTCGTGCTCGGCGTCGAGCAGCATCTCGTCGAGCGAGCTGGTCTGCAGGATCTCGCGCTGCTGGGCGGTGGCGGCGCCGAGCAGCGCCGTGTTGATGCCCGGCAGGGCGTCGGCCACCGATTGGCCGGCCGGCCGATCGATGAGCGCCGCCAGCTTGACCAGCTCGAGGTAGCGCACCGCGCCGTGGGCCACGTCGAGGTCGGTGTCCAGGCGCAGCTCGCCCAGCCGCCCTGCCGTGCGCGGGATCGAGCGCAGCAGCTCGTCGCGCAGCGTGGTGAAGGTGGCGTGCAGCGTCTCGTCGGGGCCGAAGAGCTCCTCGGCGCGCTCCTCCCACGGCGCCTGCGCGGCGGCGCGCGCCTCCTCCAGGAAGGGCGAGGGGTGCTGCAGGGCGCCGCCGACCGAGCGCTCGGCGTAGCCGAGGACGAGCCCCTCGCGCGCGCGCGTCATGGCGACGTGCAGCAGCCGGCGCATGTCGTTGACGTGCTCGGCGCGCGTGTCGGCGGCGAGCTCCTCGTGCAGCAGCGCGTCGGGGATCGGCTCGGCCACACGGCGGCGCGCCCCGGGCATGCGCGCCGACTGCAGCCCGAGGACGAAGACGTGGCGGAACTCGCGGCCCTGCGCGGCGTGCATGGCCAGGACGCAGACGGCGCCGTGGCGGGCCTCGCCGACGCCCTCCTCCTCGTCGTGCAGGCCGGCCTCGGCCACGGCCGACACGTAGCGCGCGAAGTCGCGGCCGGTCGCCTGCGGCGCGCGGCGCACGTAGGCGGTGGCCAGGTCGCCGAGGCGCGCGAGCGAGACGAGCCGCTCGACGACGTCGGCCTGAGCGGCGAAGAGCTGCTGGCGGCGCAGCCCGAGGCGGTCGATGAGGCGGTGCACGAAGAGGTCGGGTCGCGCGGTGTCCAGCGCGCCCGCGGCCGAGCGGTGCAGCTTCAGGAAGCCCAGGATGCGCTCGCGCGCCTCGGGCGGCAGCTGGGGCGACTCGGTCGCGGCCACGAGGGCGCCGACCATGTCGAGCTTGCGCCGGCGCGCGATCTGCACGCTGCGCGCGATGTCGATGGCCCGCAGCTCCACCGGCGGGCGCGCGAGCGCGCGCACCACCGCGCCCGCGTCGCCGGGATCGACGAGCAGGCGCAGCCACGCGAGCACGTCCTTGACCTCGGCGCGCTGGAAGAACGCGGTCGCGCCGGCCAGGCCGTAGGGGACTGCGCGCTCCTCGAGCGCCACGGCGATCGCCTGGCCCTCGTTGCGCACCGAGCGCACGAGCACCCCGATCTCCTCGGGCGCCACGCCCGAGCGCACGAGACGCTCGATCTCGGCTGCCGTGCCCTGGGCCTGGGCGCGCTCGTTGGCGCAGCGCCAGAAGCGCACGCCGCCGCCGGGAGGCGCGTCGGCCGTCTTCTCGATGCGCCCCGCGATCGGCGCGACGACGGCCTGCGCCGCGTGCAGGATCGCGGCCGGCGCCCGCAGCGAGCGCTGCAGGCGCACGGTGTGCGCGCCCGGGAGCGCGGTGGCCAGGTCGCGCACGTTCCCGGGCGCCGCGCCGCGCCCGCGGCGCACCGCGCAGTCGTCGTCGCCCGCGGCGGTCAGACCGCCGTGCTCGCTGCCCAGCGCGCTGACCAGGCGCAGCCCCGCCAGCTCGAGGTCCTGGGCGTCGTCGACGAGCACGTGGCGCCAGCGCGCCGAGACCCGCGCGCGCACGTGGGGCTTGTCGCGCAGGAGGGCGACGGCGCGCAGGAGCAGGTCGCCGAAGTCCAGCGCGCCCTGCTCGCGCAGCATGCGGTCGTGGGCCTCGTAGAGGCCGGCGAACTCCCGCTCGCGCTCGGCGCGCTGGTCGCCCTGCGGGAGGCCGGCGGCCCAGCGGGCGACCTCGTCGGCGGTGACCATCGCCTCCTTGAGGCGGTCGATGCGCGCGATGACGGAGGCCAGCAGGGTGGCCGGGTTGCCCTGGAAGTCGTGGACCTGGAGCGTGAGCTCGTCGACGCGCTCGAGGAGCATGGCCAGCCGGTCGGCGGGCGCGACGGGGACGACGAAGGGATCGAGGCCGGCCTCGAGGGCCTCGTCGCGCAGCAGGCGCGCGCCGAAGCCGTGCACCGTGTGGACGGCGAGCTCCTCGAAGCCGCGCTCGAGCTCGTCCTCGACGCCGGTGCGCAGCGCGTCGGCGGCGGCCTCCGAGGCGGTGAGGGCGAGGACCTGCTCGGGAGCCAGCCCGCCGGCCGAGGCGAGCCACGCGTGACGGGCCAGCAGGGCGCGCGTCTTGCCCGTGCCCGCGGCGCCCACCACGACCAGCGGGCCCCCGCGATATGCGGCGACCTCGCGCTGCGCGGGGGTGAGGCCGTCGAGCGGATCGGGCACGCCCCTAGGATATGAGGCATATGGCCACCGCTCGCGACGCGCGGGGAGAGCTGCTCTCCTTCGATTGGCTGGGCGCGTGCCGGCGCGCCGTGGAGGGTCTGCGCGAGGTTCTCGCCGACAACCCCACGAGCCGCGAGCGCGTGATCGAGACGGGTGAGACCGGCGGGGGCGGCGACCAGACGCTGGTCATCGATGCCGCCGCCGAGGACGCCGTCTTCGGCGAGCTCGATCGCCTCCACGCCGCCGGCGCGCGCTTCACCGCCGTCTCCGAGGAGCGCGGCTTCGTCGACTTCGGCTCCGACGAGGCCCTGGTCGTCATCGACCCGATCGACGGCTCCATGAACGCCAAGCGAGGGCTCACGCACCACGCGCTGTCGATCGCGGTGGCGGACGGTCCCACGATGGCCGACGTGGTCTTCGGCTACGTCTACGACCTCGGCCCGGGCGAGGAGTGGTGCGCCACGCGCGGGGGCGGGGCCCTGCTCAACGGCGCCCCGCTGGCGCCCGCGCCGCCCGAGCGCCGCAAGCGCGACGGGCGCCTGGAGATCGTCGCCATCGAGTCGGCCGACCCGCGCTGGCTGGCCGCCTCGAGCGACGCGCTCGTCCACGTGACCGGCCGCCTGCGCGCCATCGGGTCGATCGCCGTGTCGATGTGCCAGGTGGCGGCGACGCGCGTGGACGGCATGGCGACGCTCTGGAAGTGCCGCGCCGTCGATGCCGCGGCCGCTCAGCTCGTCGTCCGCGAGAGCGGCGGCCAGGTCGCCTTCACGGCCATGGACGAGCCGCTCGGCGCCCCGCTCGACCTCGAGCCGCACTCGCCCGTCGTGGCCGCCCGTACCGACCGCGCGCTGGCCGAGCTGGCCACGCTGCCCAACGTCTGATGGTCGACTGGCGCCTGGCCGAGCGCGTCGCCGAGGCCGTCGCCGGCGGCGACGGAGCCGGTGCCCCGCTGGCCGGCGGCGCGGACCTCGACGCGATGGCCGCGCGCGCCGTCGAGCACGTCACCGAGTACGCCCGGATCCAGCCGTCGGTGCCGCCTCCCTCGCTGGAGGCCGTCGGGCGCAAGGAGTGGGCGCGCGCGAACCTCGAGACCATGGGCGGCACGCTCGAGCCGCTGCTCGAGCGCCTGGGCAGCGGGCCCCTGCAGTCCGTCGGCGGCGTGCTCATCGGCGTGGAGGCGGGCGGGATCGTCGGCTTCATGGGGCGCAACGTGCTCGGCCAGTACGAGCTGGCGCTGCTCGACCCCGAGCGCCCGCCGCGGCTGCTGCTGGTCGCGCCCAACCTGCGCGAGGCGGCCCGCGCCTTCGAGGCCGACGAGGGCGAGTTGCTCGAGTGGGTCGTCTTCCACGAGATCACCCACGCGGTGCAGTTCACGGGCGTCCCGTGGCTGCGCGAGCACCTCGCCTCGCTGCTGCGCGAGCTGCTGTCCTCGGTCAAGGTGGAGGTCGACCCGACCGCGCTCCTGCGCCTGCCCAAGCTGCAGGACCTGCGGGCGGCATGGGAGTCGGTGCGCAACGACGGCCTCGTGCACGCGGTGGCCGGGCCCGAGCGCAAGGAGATCATCGACCGCCTGCAGGCCGTCATGGCGCTCATCGAGGGCCACGCCGAGCACGTCATGGACGCGGCCGGCGCGGACGTCCTCCCGTCGCTGCCCAAGCTGCGCGAGTCGCTCGAGCGCCGGCGCCGGGACAAGCCGCCGCTCGTCAAGCTCCTCGAGCGCCTGCTGGGCCTCGATCTCAAGATGCGCCAGTACCTCGTCGGCAAGCGCTTCTGCGACGCGGTCGTGCGCGATTGGGGCATCGAGGGCCTCAACCGCGCCTGGAGCGCCCCGGAGAACCTGCCGACGCTCGCCGAGCTCGACGACCCGGCTGCCTGGGTCCGTAGAACGCACGTTCGCTCTGTAACGCCGGGCTCCTAGCGGTTTACAAACACCTGTTCGCGTGGTACGCTTCTAGCGAACAAGATTAGAACTAACTTCCTTAGCCCTCCGGGAGGCTTCTCATGGCCGAGCAGACCAGCACCGCCAACACCCCCAACACCGCCGCCACGCGCCGGGCCGCCAACGCGACCAAGCGCTCCACCACCGCCAAGAAGGCCGCTGCTACTCGCAGCCGCAACCAGGCCGCCGCCGCGCGCAAGCGCTCCGCAGCCGCCCGCAGGGCCGCTGCCACGCGCGCCGAGCTGGCCAAGACGCCGGTCGATCGCGCTCAGGAGTACGCCGAGCGCGCCGTCCTCGTCCCGGTCGGCGCCCTTCTCGTCGCCCGCGACAACGTCGTGGCCACCGTCGAGGGCCTGCGTGAGAGCGTGACCTCTCGCGAGAAGGCCGAGAAGGAGCTGGCCGCCACGCGCAAGCGCGTCCAGGCCGACCTCAAGCGCTTCGAGCGTCGCGGCCGCACCGAGCGCACCCGTGTCGAGCGCCAGGTCAAGAAGGCACGCACGCGCGTCGAGCGCGAGCTGCGCCAGCGCCGCACCCGCGTCGAGCGCGAGATCCGCGCGAGCCGCAAGGACGTCTCGGCCCAGGCCGACCTGCTGGGCGCGCGCGTCGAGAACCTCGTGCAGACGGGCATCACCCGCAGCACGCAGGTCGCCACCAAGGTCCAGGAGCGCGTCGCCAGCGTCGCGTAGGACGACTTCCCCGCCGGCGGGCCATGGAGAGGCTCCGCCGGCGGAGCGCTGTCAGTCACATATCTCGCTGACAGAAGCAGTACCTCTCCTCCCTCAGAAGCGGCCCGCCACCGGCGGGCCGCTTCTCTGTTCGCTTCGCGCCCGAGCGACCGGGCGCGAACCCGCTGCTCCGCGCGCGAGCGGACGCTCACCCTCTGCTTGAATGAACGGCATGCCTTCCCGCGAGGAGATCCTCAAGGCCCTCGAGGCCGTCATCGATCCGGAGCTGCGCCGCTCGATCGTCGAGCTCGAGATGGTGCGCTCGATCGACAGCGCCGACGGCCTCGTGCGCGTCACCGTCTCGCTGACCACGCCCGGCTGCCCGATCCGCAGCCACTTCGAGACCGCCGTCCAGCAGGCCGTCGGGGCGCTCGCCGGCGTGCAGCGCGTCCAGGTCGCCTTCGACGTCCTCTCCGACAAGGAGAAGGCCGGGCTCCAGCAGAAGCTCGGCCGCCCGGGCGGGCTGCCCGAGGGCGCGCTGGCCCAGGTCGCCAACGTCGTCTGCGTCGGCTCCGGCAAGGGCGGCGTGGGCAAGTCGACGGTCACCGCCAACCTCGCCGCCGCGCTGACCGCCGACGGCAAGCGCGTCGGCGTCCTCGACGCGGACGTCTGGGGCTACTCGATCCCGCGCATGTTCGGCGTCTCGGGCCGCCCGCCCGTGTCGCCCCAGCGCAAGATCATGCCGCTGGAGGCCCACGGCGTGAAGGTCATGTCGATCGGGTTCTTCGTCGAGGAGGACAGCGCCGTCGTGTGGCGCGGGCCGATGCTCCACAAGGCCCTCACCCAGTTCTTGGAGGACGTGGAGTGGGGCGAGCTGGACTTCCTGCTCGTCGACCTTCCCCCCGGCACCGGCGACGTGTCGATGACCCTCGCCCAGCTGCTGCCGCAGGCCAAGTTCCTCATCGTCACCACGCCGCAGCCGGTGGCCCAGAAGGTCGCCCGCCGCGCGGCGGAGATGGCGCACAAGGTCGACCTCGAGATCGGCGGCGTCATCGAGAACATGGCCGGCTTCGTCACGCCCGGCGGCGAGCGCTTCGCCCTCTTCGGCGAGGGCGGCGGCCAGGCGCTGGCCGACGAGCTCGATGTGCCGCTGCTGGGCAAGGTGCCGCTGACCATGCCCCTGCGCGAGCAGGCCGACGCGGGCGAGCCGCTGGTCTTCACCGATCCCGACGACGCCGCCTCCCAGGCCATCCGTCAGGCCGCCCGCGGGCTCGTCGCGATGTTCCCCGTGGAGCTGCCGATCCTGCAGGCGGTGGCTCCTGCCGCGCCGGCGGCGGCCCCGACGGGGATGTCGCTGCCGATGGCCGGCTGAGCTCTCCGCCGGCGTCGTCCGCGCCGCGGCGTCGTCCGCGCGACGCTCGTCGCACCGTGCGGCCAGGGCATCGAGGGAGGGCGAGCCCGTCGCGGGCGGTCGATCTCGGCCACCGTCCTGCCCTGGGGTCACAGCACGACCACTAGGCAGGAGAGCTCGGCCGAAAACGCCCCGCCGGGCGCTACCTGGGCTGGACGCCTTCTATCCCTCGGTGCCCGGCCGCGAAGCGCCGCAGAGGCATCGCGGACGCTCAGCGCGCCCGACGGTGCGAGCTAGGCCCCTCCGCCGGTCGTGAAGTACTCCGCGTTGATCTGCGCGTAGCGCTGCCACTCGTCCGGCAGTTGGTCCTCGGCGAAGCACGCGTCCACGGGGCAGGCCTCGACGCATGCGTCGCAGTCGATGCACTCCTCCGGGTCGATGTAGAGCATCTCGACCTTGTCGTAATCGGGCTCGTCGGGGGTCGGGTGGATGCAGTCCACCGGGCAGACCTCGACGCAGGAGTTGTCCTTGGTGCCGATGCACGGCTCGGCGATGACGTACGCCATGTACTTCCTTGGGGTCGCGTTCGGGCTGCCAAGCATAATGATCCGCCTCGTGCCCATGACCCCGCGCCGCTGGGGCGAGCGCGGGCGCCGGCGGGCGATCAAGCTCGGCATCGATCCCGCCCGCCTGCCGCCCGGCCAATCCCCGACCACGAAGTTCCCCGTCCTCACCGTGGGGCCCAACCCGGATGTCCCGCGGGAGGGGTGGGTGCTGTCGGTCCACGGCGAGGCCGATGCGCCCTACGCGCTGGACTGGGACGGGCTCATGGCGCTCGAGCAGGTCGACGTGACCTGCGACATCCATTGCGTCACGCGCTGGTCGAAGTTCGACACGCGCTGGCGCGGGGCCCGCGTGCGGACGCTGCTCGAGCGCGCCGAGCCCCGGCCGGGCGCCACCCACGTCATGGTCCACAGCCACGGCGGCTACACGACCAACGTCCCGCTCGAGGCGCTGCTCGACGACGACGTCCTCGTGGCCCACAGCTTCGACGGCGCCCCGCTGGCCCCCGACCACGGCGGCCCGGCGCGGCTGCTCGTGCCCAGTCGCTACTTCTGGAAGTCGGCCAAGTTCGTCCGCGCGCTCGAGCTCATGGCCGGCGATCGCCCGGGCTTCTGGGAGGACAACGGCTACCACAACGACGGCGACCCCTGGCGCGAGGAGCGCCACAGCGTCGACCTGTACACCGCGCGCGGCCTGCGACGCGCGGCGCGCGACCGGTAGGCCCGGCCGTGCTGCTGCTCACCGGCGCCACCGGCCTCGTCGGCTCCGCGCTGCTCCCGCGCCTGACCGCCGCCGGGCGCTCGGTGCGCTGCCTGGTGCGCGACCCGCGGCGCCTCGGTCCCGAGCGCGTGCGCGTGCAGATCGCGCTCGGCGACCTCTCCGACCCCGCGTCGTTTCGCAACGCGCTGCGCGGCGTGGACACCGTCGTGCACCTTGCGGCCGCCATCCGTGACCAGCCGGGCGGCTCGATCGAGGAGACCAACGCCGTCGCGACGTGGCGCCTGGTGCAGGCCGCGCAGAAGGCCGGCGTCGAGCGCTTCGTCTTCTTCAGCGCGCAGAGCGCGTCGGCGCACAACCGCACACGCTTCATGCGCGCCAAGGCGCTGGCGGAGCGCGCGGTGGCCGCGTCGGGTGTCCCGCACACGATCTTCGCACCGTCGATCGTCTATGCCCCCGGCGACGTGTTCCTCACCCTGCTCGAGCGTATGGCGCTGCTGCCCGTGGTGCCGATCAGCGGCTCGGGCCGCGCGCTCTTCCAGCCGATCTGGTCGCACGACGTCGCCGACTGCGTCATGGCGGCGCTCGAGCGCCCGGACGTCGGCGAGCGCTACGAGCTGTCGGGCCCGAGACCCTGAGCTACGACGCGATCGTCGAGACCGTCCTGCGCGCGGCCGGGCGCCCGCGCCCGCTGGTGCATGTCCCGCTCGGGGTGGTCAGCCGCTCACTGCGCACGCTGGAGGCGCTCCTGCGCTCCAAGGCCTTCGCCACCTGGGACGAGGCCGAGCTCATGGAGGTCACCATGGCGTCGGCCTCCGGGACGGCCGATGCGCAGGCGCTCGGCGTCGTGCCGCGGCGGATGGCCGAGGTCCTCGGCGTGATTTGACGCGCAAAGAGCGGTGTTCGACCACGAACATCGCGCCGTTCGGCGGCACTGAGCTACCGCTCGCCGGGTAAATTGGCGCGCACATCCGGTTTTGGGTGAACCGGGCTAGGGGTGAACTATTCCGGCGGGATCGTCCCGTCGGACTGTCTTGGGGGTGATCTCTCAGATGAGTATTCGCGCTTCGCGCGGAGTGCGGCTGCTGTTGGCAGCCGCAATGGCGTGGCTGGGCCTGGCACTGTGCGCTCAGGCTGCCCACGCGACGTACGGCAAGGTCACGATCGTCAAGATCAACGAGGGTGGGAACCAGAGCGACTCGTTCACGTTCCACCCGTCGCTCGCGCCGAGCCAGCCGGACTTCTCGATCAAGGGCGGCGAGAGCAAGACGTTCGAGGTCGAGTGCAACGTGGACCGGCCCGGCTACTCGTGCGCGAGCTTCGGCTACCCGAGCGAGTCGGTGACCGAGAAGCCAACGGCCGGCTATGAGCTCAAGAGCATCAAGTGCGTGCACACGCAGGGGTCCGGCAGCTATGCCGGCGAGCCGGGCTCGAGCTCGGCCGCCGACGACGACACGAGCGTCTCGGGCTCAACCATCAACCTCAAGGTGAGCTATTGGGAATGGGTGAAGTGCTACGTCACGAACGCCCCCAAGCCGCCTGACCAGCACCCGGCGATCCAGGTCGTCAAGGACGGGCCGGCGACGGCCCACTCCGGCGACCAGCTGACCTTCAGCTACACGGTCACCAACCCGGGTGACGTGCCGCTGACCAACGTCACGGCGACCGACGACAAGTGCTCGCCGCTGACGCGGACGGGCGACACCAGCGACACGACCCTCGATCCGGGCGACACGTGGACCTACACGTGCTCGTACGTGATCCAGTGGAGCCCGGGCGATGCCAACCCGGTCGTGAACACCGTCACGACCTGCGGCATGCCCTCGGGCGGCGGCAGCCCGCCCCCCGGCGGTGGCGGCAGCCCCGTCTGCGACACCGACCAGCACTCCACGACCCTCGTGCCTCCCGCAACACCGCAGACCCCGGTGGCGGCCAGCGGTGCGGCGCCGACCTCGGGCCAGCCGCCGCAGATCGCGGTGAGCCCGGTCCGCGTGCGGCCCGGCAGCGCCAGGCTGCGCGGTCCGAGCGGCTGCCCCACCACCAGCGCGGTGGCGGCGACCGTCTCCGGCCGGCGCATCGTGAAGGTGACGTTCTACGTCGACAACAAGAAGGTCAAGACGCTCACGCACCCGAACAAGAGGGGCGGGCGTTGGGTGTTGCCGATGAACCTCAAGCGGTTCGCCTTCGGTACGCACCGCGTGCAGGCGCGCATCGAGTTCGCGCGCTCCAGCCAGACCAAGTCCCGGACGCTGCGGATGAGCTTCAGCCGCTGCCACCCGGCCAACGTCAGGCCCAAGTTCACGGGCTGACCCCAAGACCTCGGTCGCGTCCCGGTGCGCCGGGGCGCGGCCGGGGCACCCCATCCGTCCGCCGCGGGACTTGAGCCCCGCGGTGGCCGGGTGGACGAAAGGACTACCGCTCGGCGCTGGACTTCGACCGCTCACCGTGTACAGTGACCGTTGACCCGGGCACGGATGTCCCGGGGTAGGTAGGGGTGATCGTCTGGCGGGTGGGACCGCCGGACACAGGGGGTTTCTCGATGTTCCAGATGTCCATCCGCGCTTCGAGCGCAACACGGCTGCTTCTCGCCGTGGCGGTGGCGTGGCTCGGCTTGGCGCTCGCCGCCCAGGCCGCCCACGCGACCTACAGCAGGGTCCAGGTCGTCAAGATCAACCAGGGGGGCGACCCCAACGACGTCTTCACGTTCGACACGAGCCTGAAGCCGGCAGCGAGTCCTGCCTCGTTCAGCCTCAAGGGGGGCCAGAGCAGCAGCATCTACGGCGTGGAGTGCAACGTCGGCAGCAGCTGCACCTCGCAGTGGGGCAACTCGGTCCAGACCATCACGGAGCGCCCGGCCGCCGGCTACACGCTGACCGCCATCGCGTGCTACCACACGCAGGGCACCAACGGCTGGCCCACCGAGCCCAACACGAGCTCGGCCCGCGACACCGACACGACGTCCGATCTCGCCGCGCGCAAGATCGACTTCAAGCTCAACTGGTGGGAGTGGACCAAGTGCTACGTCACCAACACGCGTGACACCGGCACGATCAAGGTGACCAAGAAGCTCCTCCCGGCCACCGACAGCGGGAAGTTCAACCTGCTGATCGACGGCCAGGCCAAGGCCACGAACGTCGGCGACGGCGGCACGACCGGCACGCAGACCGTGCTGCCCGGCACCCACACGGTGGGCGAGGCAGCCGGCACGGCGACCGACCTGTCGAACTACGACTCGAGCACGTCGTGCGTCGACAAGGCCCACACGGCCAAGCCGGCCGACACCGACGGCAGCGTCGCGGTGACGAAGGGCGATCAGTGGGAGTGCGTGATCACCAACACGCGCAAGAGCACGCCGACGCCGCCCCCGCCGCCGCAGGAGCCGCCGACCACCACGCCGCCGGTCCAGCCGCCGGTCCAGCCGCCGGCGCAGAGCGTCAGCCCGACTCCGCAGGTCCGTGTCAGCCCCGCGCGAGTCCGTCCGGGCAGCGCGAAGCTGCGCGGCCCCAGCGGCTGCCCGACCACCAGCGCGGTGGCGGCCACGGTCTCCGGCCGACGCATCGTCAAGGTGACGTTCTACGTCGACGGCAAGAAGGTCAAGACGCTCACCAAGGCCAACCGCCACGGCGCCTGGGTGCTGCCGATGAACGTGAAGCGCTTCGCGTTCGGCACCCACCGCGTCCGGGTGAGGGTGCAGTTCGCCAGGTCCAGCCAGACGAAGGCCAAGACGCTGCGGCTGAGCTTCAGGCGCTGCCATTCGGCCATCGTCAAGCCGCAGTTCACCGGCTGATCTGATCACCCCCGAGGTGAGCGGGTCCGCCGGGGGGCTGGACCCGCTCACCTCACTGCTTGGGGCGCCGCTCGAGCCACGGGCGCGCCGCCTCGAGTTGCGTCGCGACGGCCAGCAGGTCGCCTTCGCGCGCCGGTCGCCCGAAGAGCTGCACGCCCACCGGCAGGCCCTCGTGCTCGGCCAGCGGCAGGGCGATCGCCGGCTGGCCCGTGACGTTGGCCACCGCGGTGAACGGGGTGAACGCGCCCGAGCGCGTGAAGAGGCCCATCGGGTCGTCGGTCTGCCAGTGGACGTCGTCGAGGGCCACCGGCGCCTCGGCCAGGGCCGGCGCCACGATCACGTCGTACTGGTCCATCCAGCTCACGAGGCCGCGGGCGAAGATCTGCAGCTGGGCCGAGGCGAGGTGGGTGTCCAGCGCCGACATGCCGCGCACGAGCTCCCACAGCGCCCAGCTCAGCGGCTCCATCTCGTCCTCCTCGGGCTCGCGCCCTTGGACGAGGCGCCCGAAGGCGATCTGGAGGGTGACCAGCGGGGCGAAGAGCGCGGTGAAAGAGTGCAGCAGGCTGTCCTCGCGCCACGGGGCCTGCGCCTCCTCGACCTGGTGGCCGAGCGCCTCGAGCACGCGCCCGGCCTCGTGGGCCGCCTCGACACGGGCCGGGTCGAGCGGCACGTCGATGGGGGCGTTGGTGACCACCGCCACGCGCAGGCCCGCCGGCTCGCGCGCCGCGGAGGCCGCGAAGGCCTCGGCCGGCGGCGGCGCCCACGACGCATCGCCGGTCTCCGTGCCGGCCAGCAGGTCGAGCGCCAGGGCCGTGTCGGCGACCGTCCGCGTGAGCACGCCGTCGACGGCCAGGAAGCTCTCGCCCGTCTCGGGCGCCAGCGAGATGCGGTTGCGCTGGGGCTTGAGCCCGACGAGGCCGCAGCAGGCGGCCGGGATGCGCGTCGAGCCGCCGCCGTCGTTGGCGTGGGCGATGGGCACCATGCCGGCCGCGACGGCCGTTGCCGAGCCGCCCGACGAGCCGCCGCTCGTGCGCGCCGGGTCCCACGGGTTGCGCGTCGGCCCGAAGCGCTTGGTGTTCGTCCACGGCAGGATGCCCCACTCGGGCAGGGTGGTCGAGCCGACGATGACGAAGCCCGCCTGCTTGAAGCGACGCACGACGTTGTGGTCGTAGGGCGCCTCCCAGTCGCCGAAGAAGTCGGCGGCAAAGGTCAGCCGCTTGCCCGCGATCGCGCGGTTGTTCTTGATCGCGATCGGCACGCCGGCGAACGGTCGCTCGTCGCCGGCGGCGATGCCGTCGGCCGCGGTCAGCGCCTCCTCGGCGTAGACGTCGACGAACGCGTTGAGCTCCGGGTCGAGCGCCTCGATGCGGTCCAGCGAGGCCTGCACGAGCTCGCGCGCGGAGAGCTCGCCGGCGCGGACGAGGGCGGCGAGCTCGCTCGCCGGGCGGAACATGAGGTCGGACATGGCGGGGGAGCCTAGTGGCGCCTGCCGGCCGACAGGCCCCGTAACCGGTTGTTCCGTATGATGTGGTTATGCAGGCTCTCGCCGAAGCGCGCGATCTCCCGGAGGAGCTCGCGCTGCCCCTCACCAGCGGCGCGGAGTGGTGGTACTGGCTCGGCGGCCGGCCGGCGATCGACCTGGTCAACACGCTGCGCGAGCGCTGGCGCCGGCGCGTCGAGACGCTCGTCACGCCCGACGACCTCGGCCTGTGGATCGCGCGCGCGCGGCTCGCGCCCGCGCCGCCGCGCGTGACCCGCGCGCGCCTGCGCGAGGCGCGCGCGCTGCGCGAGGCGATCGACGCGTGCATGCAGACGGCGCTCGCGCATGAGCCCGCGCCTGCCGCGGCGGTGGCCACCATCGACGGCTGGCTGGCGCACACGGGCGCGCGGGCGCAGCTGGCCGTCGCCGACGACGGCATGCCGATCCTCGGCGAGCGCGAGCCCGCCGACCCGGTCAAGCGGGCGCTCGCCGCGGTGGCGCTCGACGCCGCGCGCATGCTGGGGACGCCGGCCGAGGCCGCGCGCATCCGCGTCTGCGCCTCGGCGACGTGCTCGGCGCGCTTCTACGACCGCTCGCCGGCGGGGCGCCGGCGCTGGTGCTCGATGGCGCTGTGCGGCAACGAGGCCAAGGCTCGGCGCTACCGCGAGCGCTCGCGGAGCATGGCCGCGTGACCTCGCGCTACCGCTGGGTGATCCTCGCCACCGGCGCGGTCGGCGCCGGCGCGTTCTCGGCGCTGCGCATGGGCCTGCCCGCGCTCGCCCCGGCCCTGCGCGGCGAGTTCGGCCTCAGCCTGGGCGAGGTCGGCCTCGCCTTCGCGGCCGTCACCGGCGGCGGGATGGTCACCCTGGTGCCCTGGGGCGCGCTCACCGACCGCATCGGCGAGCGCCCGGTCATGGCCAGCGGGCTGGCCGGCTGCGCCGCCGCCCTGGTCGGCGCGGCGCTCTCGACGAGCTACGCGGCGCTGCTGGTCGCCCTGCTCGTCGCCGGCATGTTCGGCTCGAGCGCCACCGGTGCGTCGGGCCGCGCGGTCATGGGCTGGTTCGCGCGCAGCGAGCGCGGCTTCGCCCTCGGCATCCGCCAGATGGCGCTGCCGCTGGGCGGCGCCGCGGCCTCGCTGACCCTGCCGAGCCTGATCGACGCCCGGGGGCTCGACGCGGCCTTCGTCGCGCTCGCCGGCCTCAGCCTCACCGCCGCCGTCGCGTCGGTGGTCCTCATGCGCGACCCGCCGTCGGCGCCCGGTCGTCGCAGCGAGCGCGCCGCCGCTCCGCCGCCGACGCGCGACCTGCGCATCTGGCGGCTGGGGGCGGGCGGCGCGCTGCTGGTGTGCGCCCAGGCCTCGATGCTCGGCTTCGTCGTGCTCTTCCTGCACGATGCGCGGGGCGTCGGCGCGGCGACCGCGGCGGCCGCCCTGGGGGCGCTGCAGATCGTCGGCGCGCTCGTGCGCATCGTCGCCGGCCGGCGCTCGGACCGCGAGGGGCTGCGCATCGCGCCCATGCGGCGCATCGCCGCGCGCAACGCGGCGCTGCTGGCCGTCGTCGGCGCGCTGGCCACCGCGCCCGGCGTACTCCTCTACCCGCTGCTGGCAGTGGCCGCCATCTCGATCATGAGCTGGAACGGGCTCGCCTTCACCGCCGCGGCCGAGATCTCGGGCCACGCGCGCGCGGGCACGGCGATGAGCATGCAGAACACGCTCATCTCGGTCGGCGGCGTGCTGGCGCCGACCGCCTTCGGCGTGCTCGTCGAGGCCACGTCGTGGACCACCGCTTACGTCGTCCTGGCGCTGGCGCCGCTCGCGGCGTTCGCCGTGCTGCGCCCGCTGGAGGGCGACGAGGACGACCGCATCGCAGCCCGCGCGCTCCGCGCGCGGGAGATCCCCGACCCGCTCCCCGTGGAGGCGACAACATGAGCACCGACGTGACCGAAGTGCAGTCCGGCCTGGAGGGCGTCGTCGCCTTCGCCACCGAGATCGCCGAGCCCGATCGCGAGGGGGGCGCGCTGCGCTATCGCGGCGTCGACATCGAGGAGCTCGTCGGCAGCGTGCCCTACGAGAAGGTCTGGGGGCTGCTCGTCGACTCGAGCTTCGAGCCCGGCCTGCCGCCCGCGGTCCCGCACCCGCTGACCGTGCGCTCGGGCGATCCCCGCGTCGACGTGCAGTCGGCGCTGGCCACCCTCGCGCCGGAGTGGGGGTTCAGACAGCTCATCGACATCAGCGACGAGCAGGCGCGCGACGACCTCGCCCGCGCGTCGGTCATGGCGTTGAGCTTCGTGGCGCAGTCCGCGCGCGGCGTGGGGCGCCCGCCGGTCCCGCAGACCGACGTCGATCTCGGGACCACGACGGCCGAGCGCTTCCTCATCCGCTGGCGCGGCGAGGCGAACCCCGGCCACGCCAAGGCCATCGACGCGTACTGGATCTCGGCCGCCGAGCACGGCATGAACGCCTCGACCTTCACCGCACGCGTCGTCGCCTCGACGGGCGCCGACGTCGCCGCCGCCCTCTCGAGCGCGGTCGGCGCTCTCAGCGGGCCGCTGCACGGCGGCGCCCCGGCGCGCGTGCTCAAGATGCTCGACGAGGTGCACGAGCTCGGCGACCCCGTGCGCTGGGTCCGCGACGCGCTGGACCGCGGCGAGCGCCTCATGGGCTTCGGGCATCGCGTCTACCGCGCGGAGGACCCGCGCGCGAGCGTCCTGCGGCGCACGGCGCGCGAGCTCGGCTCGACGCGCTTCGAGGTGGCCGAGGCGCTGGAGCGCGCGGCGCTCGCCGAGCTGCAGGAGCGCAAGCCCGATCGCGTCCTCGCGACCAACGTCGAGTTCTGGTCTGCGGTCGTGCTCGACCAGGCCGAGGTGCCGCCGGCGCTGTTCACGAGCATGTTCACGTGCGCGCGCGTGGCCGGCTGGTCGGCGCACATCCTCGAGCAGAAGCGCGAGGCGCGGCTCATCAGGCCGTCGGCGAAGTACGTCGGCCCAGCGCCCAGAGCGGCCGCCGTGGTGGGGTAGCCGCCGGACAACGTCTCTGGTTTCAGGCGTATCGAAGCGGGGGTATGGGTCGCGCGGCGGGAGGTCCTGGCAGGGCGTCACCCCCCGACATCCCCGATCCAGGAGGTACGCGCGCATGCGCATGCTTCGGCTTGTCATGCCTGTGATGGTCGCTTCCGCCTTGCTGCTCGCCTCGGCGGCATCGGCGGCGGCGCAGCAGGCGGCGAAGGACCGCTTTGCCCACGACGCCCAGGGCGCCCGCATCGTCTCCGCCCCGTCCACCGCCGCTGCATCGACCGTCACGGGCACGGTGAGCGCGAAGAAGCTCGGCGTCTCGTCGAACGCCACGACGGGCGGCATCGCCCGCGCGGCCGTCGACCGCTACGCCGGGCTGCTCGGCGTGTCCAACGCGGGCACGCAGCTGCGCTACGCGCAGGCGACGACCGACGCGCTCGGCCAGCGCCACGTGCGCTTCGACCAGCTCGCCGGCAGCGTGCCGGTCTACGACGGCGCCGTCACCGTCCACCTCGCCCGCGGCGACGCGCTGACCGGATTCACCGCCGGCGTCTCGCGCGCCACCAGCGGCGCCGCGTCGCAGGCGTCGGTCACCGCCGACCAGGCGCAGAGCGTCGCGCTCGCCCAGGTTCCCAACGCCAAGCTCGTGCAGGCGCCGAAGCTCTACGTCTATACCGGCGTGCCGTTCGGCAGCCACCCGGCGACGCTGGCCTGGGCGGTCGACGTGACCTCGACCTCGCAGCCGGATCGCCGGCTCGTGTTCGTCGACGCCGTCTCGGGCGGGGTCGCCGACTCGCTGAACCGAACCGAGTTCGCCAAGAACCGCACCATCTACAACGCGAACGGCAGCACGACCACGGGCACCTTCGCGCGTGGCGAGGGCGATCCGGCGACGGGCAACCGCGACGTCGACAACGCCTACGACTGGACCGGAGCGACGTACGACTACTACGCGTCGAGCTTCGGGCGCGACTCCTACGACGGCGCCGGCGCGGAGCTCGTGAGCTTCGTGCACTACGGCGTCGGCTACGAGAACGCGTTCTGGGACGGCTACGAGATGGTCTACGGCGACGGCTTCGCGGTCAACGACGTCACCGCGCACGAGCTCACCCACGCGGTGACCGAGCGCACCGCGGCCCTCGAGTATCAGGACCAGCCCGGCGCACTGAACGAGTCGATCTCCGACCAGGCCGGCTGGGACGTCGACCCCGGCGACTCGACCATGGGCGAGGACCTGCCCATCGGCGCCATTCGCGACATGCGCAACCCGGGCGCCTACGGGCAGCCCGCCACCGCGTCGCAGTACGTCTGCACCAGCAGCGACAACGGCGGCGTGCACACGAACAGCGGGATCCCGAACAAGGTCTACGCCAACCTGGTGGACGCCCTCGGGCGCACCGGCGCCGAGCAGGTCCGCTACCGCGCGCAGACCACCCACCTCGGGCCGACGGCGACCTTCGCCGACGCGCGCGCGGCCGAGCAGCAGGCGGCCACCGACCTCGGCCTGAGCGCCACGACGGTCGGCGACGCTTGGCAGGCGCAGGGCGTCACGGCGTCCTGGCAGCCTCCCTGCTGACATCAGGCACGTCCTGAGATGTGACGCGGCGCGGGCGACCCATCGCCCGCGCCGCGGCGTCATCGGGGGCTAGCCGTACCCACCGCGGCGTGCACCGGCCGCACAATGAGGCGCGATGCGGAGCAGGGTGTCAGGCGCGACCGAGGGCGCGGCGCATGATGTCGCGCAGCGCCCGCTGGTCCTCGGGCGACAGGTTGGCCAGCGCCTCAGGCGGCTCGTCCAGGCGAGCGGCGAGGCCCGTGCGGACCTGCGCGCCGCGCTCGGTGATCATCAGCATCTTCACGCGCCGGTCGTGCTCGCCCGGGCGGCGCTCGACGAGACCGCGGTCCTCGAGTCGGTCGACGATGCCCGTCACGTTCGAGTTGTCGCAGCGCAGCGCGACGGCGAGCTCGCTCATCGGCTTGGGCTCGTCGGGATCGAGCTGGCGCAGCGCCATGACCTGCGGGGGAGAGAGGTCGAACTCCGACGCGATCGCCATGAAGCGCCGCTTGGAGAGGTGGATGAGCTCGAACATCAGCGCCCACGCCTCAGCAGCAGGAGAGCTCCGACGTGTCGTGCTCGCGCCCATTGCACGCCCGATAGTACTTATCTGCATAAATGGTTGACAACTTCAACAGATCTGAAACGCTGGGAGCCATGAGCACCAACCACCGCGGGATCGTCGTCGAGGGCCTCGTCCGGACCTTCAAAGGCGACATCCACGCCGTCGATGGCATCGACCTCGAGGTCGCGGCAGGCGAGATCTACGGCTTCCTCGGGCCGCAACGGGGCCGGCAAGTCGACCACGGTCCACATGCTCACGACGCTCCTCCCGCCCACCGCTGGCCGCGCCACGGTGGCGGGCTTCGACGTCGTCGGCCACGGCGCCGACGTGCGCCGCAACATCGGCGCCGCCCTGCAGGACACCGCCCTGGACAACTTCCTCACCGGGCGCGAGCACATGGACCTCCAGGCGGGCCTCAACGGCCTGGCCAAGGCCGACCGCGCCAGCCGCGGGACCGAGCTGCTCGAGCGCGTCGGGCTCACGGAGGCGGCGGACCGCAAGGTCGGCGGCTACTCGGGCGGCATGAAGCGCCGCCTCGATCTCGCCCTCGCGCTCGTGCACCATCCGTCGATCCTCTTCCTCGATGAGCCGACGACGGGGCTCGATCCCCAGAGCCGCAGCGCGCTGTGGGACGAGGTGGAGCGCCTGGCGAGGGAGGACGGGGTGACGGTCTTCCTCACCACGCAGTACCTCGAGGAGGCCGACGTGCTGGCCGACCGCGTGGGGATCATCGACCGCGGCAAGATCGTCGCCGAGGGCACGCCGGACGCGCTCAAGCGCGACATCGGCGGCGACACGGTCGAGGCGATCCCCGCCGACCCGCACGACCTCGAGCGCGCCGCGGAGGTCGTCGCGCGCTTCGGCGAGCCCGCCGCGCATTCGCCCAAGGGCGCCGCGGTGCGCCTCGGCCACGGCGCCGAGCAGCTGCCCGACATCGTGCGCGCCCTCGACGAGGCGGGTATCGCGCTCGCGCACCTGCAACTGCACTCCCCTTCGCTCGACGACGTCTTCCTGGCCAAGACCGGGCGCTCGCTGGAGGGCGCGGGCGAGGAGAGCGAGGCGGCGCCCGAGGAGGCCGTGCCGGCGTGATCGCAGAGCTCGCCCACCAGATCGGCTTCGTGGCCCGGCGCTCGGTGCGTCGCACGCTGCGCCAGCCCGCGCTCATCGTGCCGACGCTCGTCTTCCCGCTCTTCCTACTCGCGGTCAACGCGAGCGGGCTGGGCGCGGCGACGAAGATCCCCGGCTTCCCGACCGACTCCTACCTGGATTTCGCGATCACCGTCACCTTCATCCAAGGGGCGATGTTCTCATCGATCACCGCGGGCACCGAGCTCGCGACCGACATCGACACGGGCTTCCTCGACCGTCTGCAGCTGACGCCGCTGCGGCGCGTGACGATTCTCGTCGGCCAGATGGCCGGGGCGACCACGTTGGCCTTCATCGGCGCGCTGGCCTACCTCACGGTCGGCATCGCCTCCGGGGTCGACATCAAGAGCGGCCCCGGCGGCGCGATCGTGCTCATCCTCTACGCGGTCTTCATCGCGGTGGCGTTCGCCGGGATCGGCGCGACGCTGGGCGCCCGCACCGGCTCGCCCGAGGCGGTCCAGGGTGCCTTCCCGCTCATGTTCGCCGTCTTCTTCCTGTCGTCGATGAGCATGCCGCGCGACCTCATCGGGGTGCACTGGTTCCGCACGGTGGCGACCTGGAACCCGGCCTCGTACCTCATCGAGGGCCTGCGCTCGCTGGTGATCACCGGCTGGGACGGCACGGCGCTGTGGCGCGGGCTGGCCGTCGGCGTCGGCGTGCTGGCGCTCTCCTTCTGGGCGGCCTCGCGGGCGCTGGCGACGAGGATGGCGCGGACATGACCGGCGACTTCCTGCCAGTGGCCGCGGCCGTCCTGCGGCGCAACCTCATCCACGCGTTCAAGAACCCCGCGCTGCTCATCCCGTCCATCGTCTTCCCGCTGCTCTTCCTCGTCGCCTTCGCGGGCGGCCTGTCCAACGTCGCCAACGTGCCGGGCTTCGACTTCCCGTCGGGCTACACGGCCTTCCAGTTCGTCTTCGTCTTCCTGCAGGCGGCCGCCTTCGGCGGGGTCTTCACCGGCTTCGCGACCGCGGCCGACTTCGAGTCGGGCTTCGGCCGGCGCCTGCTGCTCGGCGCCCCGCGGCGCGAAGGGATCATCGCGGGCTACGCGCTGGCGGCCATCGCACGCTTCCTGCTCACCGGGACGGTGGTCACCGTGGCCGCGCTGCTTTCGGGCATGCAGGTCGACGGCAACCCCGCCCAGCTCGTCGGGCTGCTGTCCCTCGCGCTGCTGGTCAACCTGACCGCGACGCTCTGGGGCACGGGCATGGCGCTGCGCTTCCAGACGCTGCAGGCCGGGCCGGCGATGCAGATCCCCGTCTTCCTCATCCTCTTCATGGCCCCGGTCTACGTGCCGTTGCACCTGATCAAGGGCTGGGTCAACCATGCCGCGTCGTACAACCCGCTCACGGCCATCGTCGAGGCCGGGCGCGGCTTCCTCTCCGCCCAGCCCGAGACGGTCGGGCTGGCCTACCTCGCGGGCCTGGCCCTCGTCGCGCTGGGGCTCGTCTGGGCGCTGACGGGATTGCGTCGCGCCGAGCGCGGCGTGTAGCGCGCCGCGTATGCTGGGCGCGTCTGTGAGTGGTCCTGCCCGCCAGCTCGATCCAGCCGCGCTTGGCGATCACGTCGATCGGCTCTACCGCGCCGCGTGGGCGCTGTGCGGCTCGCGCGAGGACGCCGAGGACCTCGTGCAGGAGACCTTCGCCAAGGTCCTCGTCAAGCCGCGCTTCCTGCGCAACGACGACGACCTCGGCTACCTGCTGCGCGTCCTGCGCAACACGTTCGTCAGTCGCCACCGCGCCGCGATGCGCCGGCCGCAGTCCACGCCGATGCCCGAGGAGCTCGAGCCCGTCGACCCGTCGGGCGCCACGCGCCCGGATGCCGCGGTCGAGGCGCGCGAAGTCTTCGCCTACATCGCCGCGCTGCCCGAGAGCTTTCGCGACGCGCTGATCGCCGTGGACGTCGTCGGGCTGAGCTACGGCGAGGCGGCGAAGGCGCTCGGGACGAAGGAGGCGACCATCACGTCGCGCTTGTACCGTGCACGCGCTCAGGTCGCTCGCGGGATGGATCCGAGCCGTCAAAGCGTCCTATAGAGACAAGCCGTGGTTCCCCCCGACCAGGACATTCCCGTGGACCCCCTCGACGACGAGCTCGCCGAGCGGGGCCGCGCGCTCATCGCCGCCGCCGTCGCCGAGACGACGGCGCCGCTCGCGCTGCGCGAGCGCATCGAGGCCGACCGCCAGCGCGCCGGCGCGCGCGGCGCGGGCGCGCGCTCGCGCGGACTGACGAGACGGCTGCTGCCGGCCGGCGGGCTGGTGGCCGCCGCCGTGGTGGCGCTCGTGCTCGTCCTGGGCGGCTCGAACTCGCCGAGCATCCTCGCGACGGCTTCGCTGGCCACGGGTGGGCCGGTCCTCCCGGCGCCGGCCGAGGACGCCTCCAACAAGGCGGTGCTCAAGGCCTCGATGGAGGGCTTGCCGTTCCCCTACTGGGACGATTCGTTCCAGTGGAAGGCGGTCGGCGCGCGCGACGACAAGATCAAGGATCGCAGCGCCAAGACCGTGTTCTACGACAACCCCAAGGGCGTCCGCGCTGCCTACACGATCCTCGGCGGCGACAAGCTCGACGAGCCCTCCCACGTGCGCGAGCTGACCAAGAACGGCGTCGAGCTGTGGATCACCCAGGACAAGGGCCGGCGGATCGTGGTGTGGACGCGCGCCGGGCACACCTGCGTGCTCAGCGCCCCGCTCGCCGTGCCCGAGCAGAAGCTGCTGCAGCTGGCGACCTGGACGGGCAAGGGCGGCGTCCGCTTCTAGGAAGTGACGCCGTACCAGCGCGCCACTCTGCTGCTCCTGCTGCTGGCCCAGTTCCTGGCCGCTCAGCAGCCGCGCGGCGGGCCGTTCCCGCGCGAGGCGCGGCCGGGGTCGGCGCGGCTGCCGCGCCGCTCGCTGCCGCCGCACGGCACGGTGGCCGGGCGCCGGCCGCGAGGCTGAGGCCCGGCTAGGCTAGGCCGCCTCGGGCAGACCGCGGCGCATCGTGGCCCGCCAGAGCGCCGCGCGCAGCGGTGCGACGAGGCGCCGGTGGGGGCGGTCGACCACGAGCCACAGCGGCGCGGGGATCGTCTCGGCCAGCGGGCCGCGGGCGACCGCGCGCAGCCCGTCGGCGCCGGCGCCGGCTGCGCGGTCCGCCGCCACTGCGGGCCCGCGCCGCGTCTCGCCGGTGCGGCTGCTAGCCGACGCCGGCGGGTACGGTGCGCCCGTGGGGCGGCTGTTCGTCACCGGGCTCGGGGGTCATCTGGGCAGCGAGCTGGGGCGCCGGGCGCCGGCGGCCGGATGGGAGGTCGCGGGGATCATGGGCTCCGCAGCGCTGGACGTTCGCGACGGGCCCGCGGTGCTCGCCGCCGTGACGGCCGCGCGTCCCGACGTCGTCGTGCACACCGCCTATCGGCTGAACGACCCGAGCGTCAACGTCGAGGGCACGCGCGCGGTCGCCGCCGCCGCGTCCGCCGCCGGGGCGCGGCTCGTGCACATCTCCAGCGACCTGGTCTTCGCCGGCACCGGGACGCGGGCGCTGACCGAGGACGACGAGCCGGCCCCGGTCACGCCCTACGGCGTCTCGAAGCTCGAGGCAGAGCGGCTCTGCCCGCCCGACGCGCTGATCGTGCGCACGTCGCTCATCTACGGCGGGCCCGAGCCCGCTGCGCAGGAGCGGATGGTCCTCGACGTCGCCGACGGCGTGCGCGACATGGCCTTCTTCACCGACGAGCTGCGCTGCCCGGTCGCCGTGGCCGACCTCGCCGCCGCGGTGCTCGAGCTCGCGGAGCTCGACACCGTCGGCGCGCTCCACGTCGCGGGGCCCGACGTGCTCTCGCGCCTGGACTTCGCGCGCCTCGTCTGCCTGCATCGTGGGCGCGACCCGGCGGTGCTGCGCGGCGAGCCCGGCGGCCCCGAGCGGCCCAAGCACATCGTCCTCGACTGCTCGCGCGCCCGCGCCCTGCTGCGCGTGCGCCTGCGCGGCGCCCGCGAGGTCCTGGCCGCGTGAGGGCGATCGTCGTCGGCGCCGGCGTCGTCGGCCTCACCACCGCCGTGCGCCTGCGCGAGGCGGGCATCGAGGCGAACGTCGTCGCGCGCGAGGAGCCCCTGGACACGACCTCGGCCGTGGCCGCGGCGCTCTGGTACCCCTACCGCGCCCTGCCGGCTGAGCGCGTCACGGCGTGGTCGGCGCAGACCTACTCCGCCCTGGCCGCCCTGGCCGAGGTGCCCGGCAGCGGCGTGCGCATGCTCGCGGGCACCGAGCGGCTGGCGCCCGACGCGCCCGACCCGTGGTGGCGCGAGGCGGTGCCGCGCCTCGAGCGCACGCGCGAGGGCCTGCGCTTCGTCGCCCCCGCCGTCGACATGTCGGTCCACCTGCCGTGGCTGGTGGGTCGCGTGCGCGTGCTGGGCGGCGCGGTGGAGCGCCGCGAGGTCGCCTCGCTCGACGAGCTCGACGCCGACGCCGTCGTCAACTGCGCCGGCCTCGGCGCGCGCGAGCTGGCGGGCGACGACTCGCTCGTCGCGGTGCGCGGCCAGATCCTGCGCGTGGCGGCGCCCGAGGTGCGCGAGTGGCTGCTCGACCAGTCCGATCCGCGGCGCCTGGTCTACGTCGTGCCGCGCATCGACGACGTCGTGCTCGGCGGCACCGCGGACGAGGGCGCCGAGGACCGCACGCCCGACCCGGCCACGACGCAGGCCATCCGCGCGCGCTGCGCCGCGCTGATCCCGGCGCTGCGCGACGCGCCGGTGGTCGGCGTCGCGGTCGGGCTGCGCCCGGCGCGACCGACGGTGCGCCTGGAGGCCGAGGGCCGCGTCGTGCACTGCTACGGCCACGGCGGCGCCGGCGTGACCCTCGCCTGGGGCTGCGCTGGGGAGGTAGCCGCACTTCTCGCGTCCGGCGGCCGGCGCTACGCTGCCGGGCGGTGAAGTAAGCAGCCACCGCACACGATCTCCGGCCGGCGAGGCACGACCTCGCGGGCTCGAGCGTGCGGTGGCGCGGTTGGGAGCCCGGCGTCCGCGCACGCCGGCCCGCTCGCCCGTCGCGCTTGCCTCGCCCCGAGCCCTCCGGCCGCATCACGACGCAGGAGGACTCTCATGTTGCAGGCATCCGATCTCACGAAGGCCCACGACGGCGCCGCGCTCTTCGACGGCCTCTCGTTCGTGCTCGGCGACGGCGAGCGGGCGGGCCTGGTCGGCCCCAACGGCGTGGGCAAGTCGACGCTGCTGCGGCTGCTGGCCGGGTTCGATCGCCCCGATCGCGGCGCGGTCGCGACCGGCGCCGGGGAGCGCATCGCCTGGCTGCCCCAGGAGGCGCCGGACGCGCGCACGACCCTCGGCGAGCTGCTCGGCGCCGGGCTGGGCGAGCTGTGGACCGTGCGCGGCGAGCTGCACGCGCTGCTCGCGCGGCTGGCTCAGGGCGACACGTCGCCCGCCACCGTCGACCGCTACGGCCACGCGCAGGAGCGCTTCGAGGCGCTCGGCGGCTGGGCCATGGAGGCGTCGCTCGACGAGGCGCGCCGCGCGCTGGCCATCGACCACCTCGACGCGGACACGCCGCTGGCGCGGCTGTCGGGCGGCGAGCAGGCGCGCGCGCTGCTGGCGGGCACGCTGCTGGCGGCGCCCACCGTGCTGCTCCTCGACGAGCCGACCAACCACCTCGACGGCGAAGGCCTGCAGTGGCTGGAGGATTGGCTGCGGGGCTTCCCCGGGACGGTCATCGTCGTCTCGCACGACCGCGCGTTTCTCGACGCCGTCGTCGGCTGCATCCTCGAGCTCGAGCCCGGTGGCGCGCTCACCCGCTACGAGGGCGGCTACAGCGATCATCGTGCCGAGCGCGAGCGCCGCCGGGCGAAGCTCGCGCTCGAGTACGAGGCGCAGGAGAAGCGACGACGACGCCTGGAGGCGGACATCGCGACGACGCGCCTCCAGGCCCAGCACACCGAGAACACGGTCAGCCGCGCCGCGGCTCCCAAGCTCAAGCGCTACGCGAAGAAGGTGGCCCGGAAGGCCAAGGCGCGCGAGGGCCGGCTGCGGCGCGAGCTCGAGGGCGACGCGGCGATCGCCGCGCCCGTCGAGCGTCAGGCGCTGCGCCTGCGCCTGCACCACCAGGGGCGGGGGCGCCGGCGCATCGCGGCGCTGCGCGGCGTGCGCTCGCGCGGGCTGGCCGACGTCGACCTCACGCTGCACCGCGGCGACCGCGTCGCGGTGACGGGGCCCAACGGCGCCGGCAAGACGACCCTGCTCGACGTGCTCTCGGGCGTGCTCGTGCCGGCGGTGGGCACGGTCGAGCTGGCGGGGGCGGTGCGCGTGCTGCCCCAGACGCCGGTCGCCCTGCCGGGCGGCGAGCGCGTGGTCGACTGGCTGCGCGCCCAGGCCTCGCTCGACGAGGGCGCGGCGCGCACCCTGCTCGGCGCCTTCGCGCTGGACACGGCGGCGGTGCACCGCCCGCTGGGCCGCCTGAGCCCGGGCGAGCGCGCGCGGGTGCACATGGCGGCGATGGTCGCCTCCGGCCCGGAGTTGCTGCTGCTCGACGAGCCGACCAACCACCTCGATCCCGAGACGCTCGAGGCGGTCGAGGGCGCGCTGCGCGCCTTCGCGGGCACGATCGTCGCAGTGTCCCACGACCGCGCCTTCCTCGAGGGCCTCGGCGTGACCCGGCGCATCGAGGTGCGCGACGGGGCGGTGCGCGAGGTGGCCTAGAACGACCGAGGGGCCCGGCGCGAACGCCGGGCCCCTCGACTCAGGCGGTACCTCCGAAGGGAGCTGCCTACATCATGCCGCCCATGTCGGGCATGCCGCCGCCACCGCCGCCGCCATCCTTGTCCGGGATCTCGGCGACGATCGCCTCGGTGGTGAGGATGTTCTTGGCGATCGAGGCCGCGTTCTGCAGCGCCGAGCGCGTGACCATGGCCGGGTCGATGACGCCGTCGGCGACGAGATCGACGATCTCGCCGGTCGCAGCGTTCAGGCCGAAGCCCTTCTTGGCCTTGCGGACGTCGTTGACGACGACCGAGCCCTCGTGGCCGGCGTTCTCCGCGATCTGACGGAGGGGCTCCTCGAGCGAGCGAAGGACGATGCGGGCGCCGGTGCGCTCGTCGTCGTCGGTGAAGCCGTCGAGCTTGATGGCCTCGGCCGCCTGCAGCAGCGCGACGCCGCCGCCGGGGACGATGCCCTCCTCGAGGGCCGCGCGGGTCGCCTGGAGGGCGTCCTCGACGCGGTGCTTCTTCTCCTTCATCTCCGTCTCGGTGGCCGCGCCGACCTTCACGACGGCGACGCCGCCGGAGAGCTTGGCCAGGCGCTCCTGGAGCTTCTCGCGATCGAAGTCCGAGTCGGTGTTCTCGACCTCGGCCTTGATCTGATTGATGCGGCCCTTGATGGCCTCGCTGTCACCGGCGCCGTCGACGATCGTCGTGGTGTCCTTCGCCACGACCACGCGACGGGCACGGCCGAGCTGCGAGAGCTGCGTGTTCTCGAGCTTGAGGCCCATCTCCTCGGTGATGACCTCGCCGCCGGAGAGGATGGCGATGTCCTCGAGCATGCGCTTGCGGCGGTCACCGAAGCCGGGGGCCTTGACGGCCACGCCGGTGAAGGTGCCGCGCAGCTTGTTGACCACCAGGGTCGCGAGGGACTCGCCCTCGACGTCCTCGGCGATGATCAGCAGCGGCTTGCCCGACTGGATGACGGCCTCGAGGACCGGCAGCACGTCGCGGACGGAGCCGATCTTCTGGTTGGCGATGAGGATGTAGGGATCCTCGAGGGTCGCCTCCATGCGCTCCTGGTCGGTGACCATGTAGGGCGAGATGTAGCCCTTGTCGAACTGCATGCCCTCGGTGAACTCGAGGTCCATGCCGAACGTCTGGCCCTCCTCGACGTTGACCACGCCGTCCTTGCCGACCTTCTCGATGGCGTCGGCGATGACGTCGCCGATCTCATCGTCGCCGGCCGAGATCGTCGCCACACGAGCGATCTGGTCCTTGCCGGAGATCTCCTTGGCCTGCTTGGAGATGTTGGCGACGACCTGGTCGACCGCCACCTCGATGCCGCGCTTGAGGCCGAGCGGATTGGCGCCGGCCGCGACGTTCTTCAGGCCGGTGCGCACGATCGCCTGGGCGAGCACCGTGGCCGTCGTGGTGCCGTCGCCCGCGACATCGTTGGTCGCCGTGGCGACCTCGCGCACGAGCTGGGCGCCCTGGTTCTCGAACACGTCCTCGACGTCGATCTCACGAGCGATGGTCACGCCGTCGTTCGTGATGGTCGGGGCGCCGAACTTCTTGTCGAGGACCACGTAGCGGCCCTTGGGGCCGAGCGTGACCTTGACGGCGTTGGCGACGGCGTCGACGCCGGCCTCGAGGGCCTTGCGCGCCGCGCTGTCGTACTTCAGTTCCTTGTGCGACATAAGTTTCTGGTTCTCCTCGTGTCCTAGGACTGGACCTTGGCGAGCACGTCGCTCTCGCGAAGGACCAGGAGGTCCTCGCCGTCGACCTTGATCTCGGTCCCGCCGTACTTGCTGTACAGCACCTCGTCGCCTTCGGCGACGTCGAGCGGGATGCGCTTGTCGCCATCATCGTCGTAGCGGCCGTCGCCGACGGCGATGACCTTGCCCTTCTGCGGCTTCTCCTTGGCCGTATCGGGGAGGACGATGCCACTCGCGGTGGTCTCCTCCTCCTCGATCGCCCGCACGATCAGTCGATCGCCTAGGGGCTTGAGCTTCATGTCATTGACCTCCAAACAAGAGGGGCTGAGTGGTGTTTCTCGCGCTGGCACTCTAAAGACGAGAGTGCCAACTGCTGCCCCTACTGTAGGACATCGGGATGGGGGAGGCAAGACTCGTTGGCACTCCGGTAACAGGAGTGCCAGTTTTCGAGGGGCGGTAGGGTGCCCACATGGCCGTCGCGCCGCTGCCACCCGGACCACGCGCCCCGCGATGGTTGCAGACGATGCGCTGGTGGACGCGGGCGGTGCCGTTCTTCGAGCGCTGCCGCGCACGCTACGGCCAGCGCTTCACCGTGCGCCTGGTCGGCACGCCGCCGTTCGTGATGCTGGCCGATCCCGACGCGGTCAAGCAGGTCTTCACGGCGCCCGCCGACGTCCTGCACCCCGGTCGCGGCGCGCGCATCCTCGAGCCGCTGATCGGCCGCAACTCGGTCATCCTGCTCGACGAGGACGCGCACCTCGCCCAGCGCCGGCTCATGCTGCCGGCCTTTCACGGCGAGCAGGTCGCGCGCCTGGCCGAGGTGATGGGCGAGGTCGCCGCCGTGGAGGTCGAGCGCTGGCCCCGGGGCGAGCCCGTGGCGCTGCACCCGCGCCTTCAGGCCCTGACGCTCGAAGTCATCCTGCGCACGGTCTTCGGCCTCGAGGAGGGGGCGCGGCTCGATCGCCTACGCGGGCTCTTGACCGACCTGCTCGCCATCGGGTCGAATCCGGTGAGCCTGCTCGCGCCCCTGCAGCACGACCTCGGCCCCCGCTCGGCGTGGGGCCGCTTCCTGCGCACGCGCGCGGCGGCCGATTCCGAGCTCTTCGCGCTCATCGAAGAGCGCCGCCGCGACGGCGCGCCGCGCGACGACGTCCTCTCGCTGCTGCTCACCGCGCGCCACGAGGACGGCTCGCCCATGAGCCCGCAGGAGCTGCGCGACGAGCTCATGACGCTGCTCGTCGCCGGCCACGAGACCACCGCCTCGCAGCTCGCCTTCACCTTCGAGCGCCTGGTGCGCACGCCCGATGTGCTCGCGCGGCTGACCGAGGAGGTCGCGCACGGCGACGGCGACGCGTACCTGACCGCCACGGTGCAGGAGAGCCTGCGCCGCCGCCCGGTGCTCCCCAATGCCGCTCCGCGCCTGGTCATGCAGGAGATCGAGGTCAGCGGCTGGCGCTATCCGGAGGGCGTCTGCCTCGTCCCCAACGCGTACCTCGTCCACCATGATCCGACGATCTACCCCGACCCCTACGCCTTCCGCCCCGAGCGCTTCCTCGAGCAGTCGCCCGGCACCTACACGTGGATCCCCTTCGGCGGCGGACGGCGCCGCTGCCTCGGTGCGGCCTTCGCCACCGTGGAGATGAAGGTCGTCCTGCGCGCCGTCCTCGCGCAGGCGTCGCCGCGGGTCGCGGGCGACGGGCGCCTCGAGCGCTCGCGCAGGCGCAGCATCACGCTGAGCCCGCGCGAGGGCGCCGAAGTGGTGCTCGTCTAGCTCGGCGCTCAGCTCGTGTGGATGCGGACCTTGCGCCCCCAGCCCGGGGCGAAGGTGCCGCCGCTGGCGCCCGCGTAGACGCGGTAGCTGCCGCCGCGCCTGATGCGCACGGTCTTGCCGTAGACGCCGCCGGTGCGGGTGATCGACCCGGAGATCGTCACCCAGTGGTGCTTGGCGTTGAACTTCTGGATGGCGATGGGGATGTTCGCCACGCCGGGGTGCACCGTGCCGGAGAAGTGGACGCTCCCGCCGCGGCGCACGTGCGTGCGCGTCGTCTTGGTCCCGACGACCACGCTGACGTTCACGGTGAGGATCGGGCTCACGACGGAGGGCTTGTCGGTGACCAGCACGCGGTACTGGGTCGTCAGCGGCACCGAGAGCAGGGCGAAGGCGAAGCCGCCCTGCGCGTTCGTGAGCTGGGCGTTGCCGAGGTTGGCGAAGGCGGTCGTGAACGGGAACGGCTTCTGCTGCAGCTGGATCGGGCGCCCCGCGTTGCCGGTGCCGGAGAGGGTGCCGGCGAGCGTCGAGGGGGCGCCGAAGGGCACCGGGTTGGGATTGGCGGCCAGCGCGAGCCCGAGCGGCTGCTTGGGTGTGGTGAACGCCCGGTCGGCGCCGATCGTGGTGCCGGCGCCGTTGTGCGCGACGAGGCGGTAGTGGTACTTCGTGTTGCGCCGAGGCCCGCGATCGCCGCAGTCGCCCCCACCGCCACGTTGCCGCTGCCGATGCCCGCGGTCGGCGTGCGCGAGCCGTACGCGGTGATGGTGCCGTACTGGAAGTAGAAGGTCGTCGGCGCCCCGTGGGGGTTGATCTTGCCGGTGAGCGTCGCCGTCGTGATCGTGACCTTGGCCGCGCCGAGGGTCGAGACCCCGGGCTTGGTGGCCGCGGCGGCCATGGCGGGCGCGGCAAGGGTGAGCGCGAGGACGGCCAGGGCCGCGGACGTGCCTCGACGGGTGCGTGACATCGGGTGCTCCTCCGGTGGTTGATCCCCCGCGTCTGAACCCGCCAGCGCAGGGCGGGTTGCGGTGCGCGCCGCGCCGGTGTTAGTGGACCCATCCGCGGGCCCTGCGGGTTTCCGGCGGCGCCTCGCCGCCGCTGGCGGCGTCCTCGGACATTCGCGTGCCAGGGGCACGCATCATGTCCTGCGTCCTTGCCAGCGACGACGATGCATCCGCCGGCGAACCCGCACGGCCCACGGACGGATCCACTCAGTTCTGGGCGCCGCCGATGCCCAGCCGGGCATCGGTGACGTGCGGCGGGCGCTCGACGATCTGCGAGAAGCGCACGACCGTGACCGTGTCGTCCATCGACACCGGCCGGGCGTAGATCTGCTCGAGGAAGTGGATCATCTCGTCGTGGCGGCGGAACTCGGGGTTGTCGTGCTCGATGTCGCGCGGCGTGAGGTCCTTGACGCGCTTGACCTCGACCTGGTCGATGACCGCGTCGAAGATCTTCTCCCGTGGCGAGTGCTGGTAGCCGATGGTGACCATCACCGCCTGGTTCTTGCGGTACTTGTGGGACTTGTCGCCCAGGCGGATCGTCGCGGTCTTGCGCCCGCGCTTGAGCTGGTCGCCGAAGAGCGTCGAGTAGAAGTTGAGCACCTGCATGTCGCGGCTGCACCCTACTAAGCGGTGCGCGTGCGCGACAGGGCGCGGGCCGCCATCTCTCGCTCCCCGGAGTAGGTCAGCTCGCGCGCCGCGTCCTCCAGCGCCATCCAGCGCGCCTGCTCGACCTCGGAGTCGTGGTCCTCGACCTCGCCGCTGACGTAGGCCAGCAGGAAGAAGGTCACGACCTTGGCGATGCGCCGGCCGTTGCGCGTGTACCAGTAGCGCACGTCGCCCAGCGGCTCGACCAGCCGCGCCACCACGCCGGCCTCCTCGCGCACCTCGCGCAGCGCGGCCTCGCCGGCCGACTCGCCCTCCTCGGGGTGGCCCTTGGGCAGCGCCAGCACCTTGGCGCCGTTGGCCGCCAGGCGGGTGGGGACGATGACCACGCACTGCCCATCGCGGACGACGACGCCGCCCGCCGAGAACTCAGTAGACGTAGTTGGCAAGCGCGTCGGGGTCGTGGACCGTGATCCGCCCCCGGCCCTGCGTGATCACGCCCGCGCGCTCGAGGACCGCGATGAAGCGGCTGGCCGACTCGCGTGACGATCCCGCCAGCTGGGCGATGTCGGCCTGGGTGATCTTGACGAGCACGTCGCTGGCGCCCGCGCCCTCGCTCTGTGCCTGGCGCACGAGCCCGTCGAGCACCACCGCGACGCGGCTCTGAACCGTCTGGAAGGACTGGCGGGCGAGGCGCTCGTTGGCCTCGCGCAGGCGCCGCCCCAGCGCGATGACGAGCTTGACCGCGATGTCGGGGTGCTGGCGCAGCAGACGGCGCATGTCGGAGCCGAGCACGGCGATGGCCTGCACGTCGTCGAGCGTCTCGACCGTGGCCGAGCGCAGCTCGTCGTCGAACATCGCCAGCTCGCCGAAGATGTCGCCGGGCCCGAAGTGCGCGAGGGCGATGATGCGCCCGTCGGGATGCTCGCGCACGGCGCGGGCGTGGCCGGAGCGCACGACGTAGCAGGTGTCGCTGGCGTCGCCCTCGCGGAAGATGACGTGATGGCCGGGGAACGAGCGCGGAACCGCCACCTCGACCACCCGCTGCAGGTCCTCCGGTGCCAGCGTCTCGAAGACCGGCACCTGACCCAGGAGTCCTACGCTCTCCTCTGCGGTGGCCACGTCGGGAGACTAGACGGGCTCGGCGCGATCGGTCTGCCCGGAGCGCAGCGCCGCGTCGAAGAGGCGGTGCGCGGCGAGCGCCTCGTCGGGAGTGGCGCAGGCGAAGCGCTCGCCCAGCTCCCCGGCTCGCTCGGCGAGGTAGGAGGCCCACATCTGCAGGATGGCGTCGGCGAAGCCGAACTCGAAGATCGGTCCCGTGATGGTGGCGAAGGCCGACTGGCTACCGACCTCCATGCGCTCCCAGACCTGTCGGCCGTCGCGCAGCGCGAAGCGGTGCACGGTCTTCGGCTGCGCGGTCGAGAAGCTCACGCCGCCGTCCATGCCGGTGGCAAGGATGCGCCAGGTGTTCATGTGGCCGGGCGCGATGCGGTGGGTGCGCAGGGTCAGCGGGAAGCCGGCGTCGCACTGCAGCGTGGCGTTGTCGATCGTGTCGCACGGGACGAGCTCACCGGTCCGGGGATCGGGGCGCTCGGTGACGAGGTCGGAGAGCTGGGCGTAGACGGTGCGCGGCTGCCACCCGAGCCGCAGTGGCAGGTGGGCGACGTGCATCCCGAGGTCGCCCATGACGCCGATGGCGCCGCAGTAGCGCGCCTGGCGCTTCCAGTTGATCGGCTTGGTGCGATCGAGGTCGCTCGAGTGCAGGAAGTCGTGCTGGACCTCGATGATCTGGCCGAGCTCGCTCGTGCGCGATCGCCTGGTGGGCGACCTGCGCGCCGGGGAAGAAGGGCATCTCGCTGGAGCAGCGCACGAAGACGCCGGCGGCCTCGATGGCGGCCACGATCCGCTCGGCCGCAGCGAGATCGATGCCGAACGGCTTCTCGCCCAGGAAGTCCTTGCCCGCCGCGGCCGCGTCGAGGTAGAGCTCCTCGTGGAGGTGGTGAGGGACGGCGAGGTAGAGGACGTCGATCGTGTCGTCCTCGAGCAGGTGGCGGCGGTCGGTCGTCTTGTGGGTGACCGATCCGATGCGGTCGAACCAGCGCAGCGCCTCGGGGCTCGTGTCGCACACGCCGACGAGCTCGGGCGCGACGGGATGGTCCTCCAGCGCGCTCCAGCGCCCGATGGCCGCCGCCAGCTCGCGGCCCATCAGCCCCGCGCCGACGATGCCGACGCGAACGCGCTCGGCGCTCAACGCTCGTCTCCGTGGACGGCCTGCCTGAGCGCCCGGACCATGGCGGCGGGGTCGGGGTGCTGGATGACGTTGCGCCCGTAGACGATGCCGCGCGCACCCTGCGCGAGGACGGCGCGCGTGCGCTCGAGGATCTCCTCGTCGGAGACGCGCCCGCCGCCGCGGACGAGCACCGGGACGCGCGCGGCGGTGACGACGCGGTGATAGGCGCTCAGGTCGTCGGTGGGGTCGGCCTTGATGACGTCGGCGCCGAGCTCGGCCGCCTGGCGGACGAGGGCCACGATGCGCTCGGTGTCGCCGTCGACGCCGTGGCCCCCGGCGCCCGCGGTCATGACGAGCGGCTCCACCATGAGCGGCATGCCGGCGCGGTCGGCCGCCGTGCGCAGCGCGGTGATGTTCTCGATGCACTCGTGGCGCAGGGCGTCGGCCCCGGGGATGTCGAAGAGGTTCACGCAGACGCAGGCCGCGTCGAGGCGCACGGCGTGGCCGATGGCGTCGTCGACCACGTGGCTGAACGCGTGGCCCGGCGGCTGCTCGCCGTAGACGTTGGCCACGTCGACGCGGAGCACGAGCGCGGGCTTGTCGCGGCCGGGGATCTGCTGCAGCAGCGGGGCCTGGCCGAGCGACAGCTGGATGGCGTCGGGGGCGGCGGCCACCAGCGTCTCGATGACGCGCGCCATGTCCTCGATGCCGGCCAGGAAGCGCGGCTCGCCGAAGAAGCCGTGGTCGACCGCGACGTCGATGCAGCGCCCGGAGCTGGCGTGGAAGAGGCGGTTCAGGCGGTAGGCGGCGGACACGGGCCGATCATAGGCACGGTCGCTCGAGGGCCGCCGCGTGGAAGGATCACGCGCCGTGGTCATCGCCGGCCCCAACCTCACCCTCGATCGCACGCTGACCATCGGCGAGCTGCGCCCCGGCGAGGTGCTGCGCTTCGAGCGCGCCGCGGTGACGCCGGGCGGCAAGGGCGTCAACGTGGCGCGGGTGGCGCGCGACCTCGGCGCCGACGCCGTGCTCGTCGGCCTGCTGCCGGGGCGCACGGGCGTCGCCGGCGCGGCGCTGCTCGACGACGAGGGCATCGTGGTGCGCGGCGTCGAGGTCGGCGGCGAGCTGCGCTCGACCGCCGTCGTGCTCGAGCGCTCGGGCCGCGTCACGGTGTTCAACGAGCCCGGGCCGCCGCTGGCGCCCGGCGAGTGGGAGCTCTACGAGGGCGTGGTGGCCGACGCGCTGCGCGGCGAGCGCGTGCTGGCCTGCAGCGGCTCGTTGCCGCCCGGCGCCCCCGCCGACGCGTACGCGCGCCTGGTCGGCCTCGCGCACGCCGAGGGCGCGGCGGCCGTCGTCGACGTCGGCGGCGAGCAGCTGGCGGCGGCGGTGGCGGCCGCTGCCGACGTGGTGACGCCGAACCTGGCCGAGGCCGAGGGACTGCTGCACGGGCGCGCGGACGAGACGGTCGACGCCGGCGACGTCGGGGTCGTGCGCGAGCGCGCGGTGGCGGCCGCGCGGGCGCTCGTCGAGCGCGGAGCGGCGCGCGCGGTGGTGACGGCCGCCGAGGCCGGCGCGGCGGTGGCCGACGGGTGGCTCGTGCGCTGGGTCGCGGCCCCCGCGGTGGCCGAGGTGCGCAACCCCATCGGCGCGGGCGACGCGCTCGTCGGCGGCCTGGCGCTGGCGCTCGAGCGCGGCGAGGAGTTCGCGGCGGCGGTCGCGCTCGGGATGGCGTGCGGGGCGGCGAGCGTGGAGACCGATGTGGCGGGGGTCGTGGTCCCCGAGCGGGTGGCGGCGCTTCTGGTGTCGGTCTGACCGCTCGGTCTGACCGCGGTCTGACCGCGGTGCGTGGCGGCACTGCGCCGCGCTTACTGCATCACCGAGGGGAAGCGGCCTCGGGGCGGCGCGACCGCCTGTGGTCGTCCTCTGCGCGGGCTGAGCTACCCCGGAGGATGCTGGGTTGTGGGGCTCCTAGCACGGTGGTCACTGAGTGTCCTCCTGCGACACCAATCGACCACTCTGAAGCCGGGAGCCGTCACGGGCGGGCAGGCCCGCCCTCCCTCGGTGATGCTGTAAGCGCCGCGCCGCGCAACCGGCGACACGCGGCAGAGCGCCGCGCCAGCGCCACCGGCGCCACGCGGCAGAACGCCGCGCCACGTGCACCCCTTGACATCGTTGTCATCGCGAGGTTAGGGTCTCGCCGACCGCCGCATGACAACGTTGTCAGGGCCGCGGTCACCGGGTCGAGGAGGAGGAGTGAGGAGAGCGTGGGCAGGCCCACGATGCGCGACGTCGCGAGCAGCGCGGGCGTCAGCTTGAAGACGGTCTCGCGCGTCGTCAACAGCGAGGACGGGGTGCGGCCGGCGACGGCGGCGCGCGTCGAGGCAGCCATCGTTCAGCTCGGCTTCGCGCGCAACGACGTCGCTCGCTCGCTGCGCCACGGGCGCGCCAACGCGCTCGGGCTCGTCATCGAGGACGTCGCCAACCCGTTCTACTCGGCCATCGCGCGGACGGTCGAGGACGTCGCGCACGCGCACAGCCACATCCTCATCACCGGCTCCTGCGAGGAGGACGCCGAGCGCGAGCGTGAGCTGGTCCTGCGGCTGTTGCGGCGCTCGGTGGACGCGCTGCTCATCGTCCCCGCCGGCGACGACCACCGCTACCTGCAGCCCGAGCTCGACGACGGCATCCCGATCGTCTTCCTCGATCGCCCGCCGCAGGGCGTGGAGGCCGACACCGTCCTGCTCGACAACGTCGGGGGCGCCCGCGCCGCGGTCGCGCACCTGGTCGCCCACGGCCACCAGCGGATCGCCTATGTCGGCGACCCGCCGCCGCTCTACACCGCCGCCGAGCGCTTGGCTGGCTACCGCGCGGCGCTGCGCGACGCCGGCGTGCCCGCCGAGGAGGAGCTGGTGAGCGCCGGCCCGCACGACGCCGCCGCGGCCGAGCAGGCGGTGCGCGACCTGCTCGCGCTGCCCGCCGACCGCCGACCGACGGCGCTCTTCACCGCCAACAACCGCAACACCGTCGGCGCCCTGCGCGCGCTGCGCGACGGCGACGGCACCGTCGCCCTCGTCGGCTTCGACGACTTCGAGCTCGCCGACATGCTCCCCGTCCCGGTCACCGTGGTGCGCCACGACCCGGCCGAGATGGGGCGCATGGCCGCCGAGATGGCCTACCTGCGCCTCGACGGCGACGACCGGGCGCCCCAGCGGCGCACGATCGAGTGCACCGTCGTCGCCCGTGGATCCGGGGAGCTGCCCGCGTCATGACACCGACTCCGGTCAAGCTGCCGCCCAACCCGATCCGCCACTTCTACCGCGGCGGCCCGGCGATCGCCGAGCTGCGCGGGATCGACGTCGGCGGCGACCACTCGCCCGAGGAGTGGATCGGCTCGGCCACCACCCTGTTCGGCGAGGGCGAGCGCGGGCTCAGCCGCATGCCCGACGGCGGCCTCGTCCGCGACGCGCTAGCCGCCGACCCCGAAGGATGGCTCGGGGCCGCCCACGCCGCGCGCTTCGGCGCGAGCCCGGCGCTCCTGGTCAAGCTGCTCGACGCCGGCGAGCGCCTGCCGGTGCACCACCATCCCGACCACCCGTTCGCGCACGAGCACCTCGGGCTGGACTTCGGCAAGACCGAGGCCTGGATCGTCCTCGCGGCGCGCGACGGCGCGGAGGTGGCCGTCGGCTGGCGCGAGGCGATCGAGCAGGACACGCTGCGCGCGTGGGTCGACGCCCAGGACCACGACGCCCTCCTCGGCGCGCTCAACCCGGTGGCGGTGAGCGCCGGCGACGCGGTCTTCGTCCCCGCCGGCGTGCCCCACGCGATCGGCGACGGGATCCTCATCGCCGAGCTCCAGGAGCCCACCGACCTCTCGATCCTGATCGAGTGGGACGGCTTCGGGATCGACGACGAGCGCGCCGCGACGCTCGGGCTCGGCTGGGACGTCGCGCTGGCCAGCGTCGAGCGCACCGCGCGCGACCCTTCGCCGCTGCGAGGCCCGCGCGGCGACGGCGACGGCGACGGCGCCGTGTCCGAGCTCCTGCCCGCCGCGGCGGCACGCTTCTTCACCGCCCAGCGCATCGCGCCCGCAGGCGGCTCGGTGCAGCTGCCCGCCGGCTTCGCGGTCGTCCTCGTCGTCGAGGGCGCCGGCACCCTGGCCGGCCTCGACGTGACCCGCGGCGACGCGCTGCTCGTACCCCACGCCGCGGGGCCCGTCCACGTCGACGGCGACCTCGTGGCCATCGCCAGTCGTCCCCCGGCGGTGGCCTCTTGACGGATCTGCTGCTCGGGATCGACGTCGGCACCTCGGCCTGCAAGGCCGCGGTGGTCGACGCGCGCGGGGCCGAGCTCGCCCACGGCCAGGCGCCGACGCCATGGGAGCCCGTTCCGACGGGCGCCGAGCTCGATGCCGAGGCGCTGCTCGGCGCCGTGGTCGACGCCGCGGGCGAGGCCCTGGAGCGCGCGCCCGATGGCGACGTGGCCGGCGTCGGCGTGACGAGCGTGGCCGAGACCGGGATGCTGCTCGACTCCGACGGCGCCGTCCTTCACCGCCCCGTCGCCTGGCACGACTCGCGCGGCGCCGCCGAGGCGCAGGGCCTGTCTCGCGACCTGCCCGACTTCACCCACCGCACCGGCCTGCCTGCCAGCGCACTGTGCTCCCTGGTCAAGCTCAGGCACCTGGGCACCAAGGGCGCCGCGCGCTGGCTGAACGTCGGCGAGTGGATCGTGCACCGCCTCGGCGGCCGCCAGGTCTCAGAGCTGTCGCTCTCCTCGCGCACCGGCCTGCTCGACCTCGAGCCCGTGGCGCCGTACCCCGATGCGCTCGCGTGGGCAGGCCTGCCCGACGACGCGCTCGCGGAGCTCGTGGTCGCGGGTACGGCGGCTGGGCGCAGCGACGGCGCAGCGCTGCCCGGCACCGAGGGCGCCGTGCTGACCGTGGCCGGCCACGACCACCTCGTCGCCGGCCTCGGCGTCGGCGTGATCGCGCCCGGCGACGTGCTCGACTCGTGCGGGACCGCCGAGGCGCTCGTGCGCGTCGCCCCGCCCCAGGACGCCGCCGCGCGCCGCCGCAGCGCCCAGGCCGGCGTGACCGTCGGCTGGCACGTGGCCGAAGGGCGCCAGGCCCTGCTGGCCGGCGTGTGGTCCGGACTTGCCCTGCGAGAGGTGCTCGAGCAGCTCGGCACCGATCGCGAACAGCTCAGTGCGGGCGCGCTCGCCATCGCTCCCGGCGACGCGCCCGCACTCGAGCTCGAGCTGCACTCCCTCGAGCGCTCGCCGGTGCGGCTGCCCGACGCCGCGCCGGCCGCCGTGTGGCGCGGCGCCATCGACACGGTGACCCGCGAGGTGCAGGCGCTGATCGCCCACATCGACGAGGTGGCCGGACCGCACACGAAGGTCGTCGTCACGGGCGGCTGGGCGCGGGACCCCGCCGTGTTCGACGCCAAGCGCCGCCTGGGCGCCATCGAGGCGCCGCCGGTGGTCGAGGCCGGCTGCCGCGGCGCCGCGCTGCTCGCCGGCGTGGCCGCCGGGCTCTTCGCCAGCGCCGACGAGCTGCCCGCCGTTTCCGCCATCGAAAAGGAGCCCGCCTGATGCCCGAGCCCCTGCTCGAAGCCAGGGACATCGTCAAGAACTTCGGCCGCGTGCGCGCGCTGCGCGGCGCGAACTTCGCCGTCTATCCCGGCGAGGTCGTCGCGCTCGTGGGCGACAACGGCGCCGGGAAGTCGACGCTGATCAAGGCCCTCGCCGGCGTCTACGCGCCAGACGGCGGCGAGATCCTCTTCGAGGGCCGCCCGGTGACGATCCACTCGCCCCTCGACGCCCGCGCGATGGGCATCGAGACCGTCTACCAGGACCTCTCGCTCGCCGCCGAGCTCGACGCGTCCGCGAACATGTTCCTCGGGCGCGAGGTCATGCGCCCCGGCGTGCTCGGCAAGCTCGGCTTCATCGACAAGCAGGCGATGCGCACCAAGAGCCGCGACGCCTTCCAGAACCTCGGCGTCGCCCTCCAGGACCCGGCGGCGCAGGTGGCGACGATGTCCGGCGGCCAGCGCCAGGGCATCGCCGTGTCGCGCGCGGTGACCTGGGCGTCGAAGGTCGTCTTCATGGACGAGCCGACGGCGGCGCTCGGGGTGATCCAGACGCGCAACGTGCTCGACCTCATCAGGCGGGTGCGCGATCAGGGCCTGGCGGTCGTCCTCATCAGCCACAACATGCCCGAGGTCTTCGAGGTGGCCGACCGCATCGAGGTCCTGCGCCTCGGCACGCGCGTGGCGCGCTTCAGGCGCGGCGAGGTCTCGATGGAGGACGTCGTGGGGGCCATGACCGGAGCGATCAGGCACGACGGGGAGGCCGCATGACCGATGTGACCACCGTGCCCGCCGACGAGCCCGAGGTCGAGGCGGAGGAGAGCGAGCGCGAGACCCCGTTCTGGCAGCGCCTGGTCTCAGGCTCGAGCACGTGGATCGGCCTCATCCTCGTCGGGCTGATCGTCGTCTTCAGCCTGCTGGATTACAGCTCGTTCGTCAGCAGCGCCAACTTCCGCAACATCGCCACCGACGCGGCGGTCCTGCTCGTGCTCGCCACCGGCATGACCTACGTGATCATCACCGCGGGCATCGACCTCTCGGTCGGCGGGGTCCTGGTCTTCAGCGGCGTCGTCGCCGCCAAGGCCATGAACGCCGCGGGCGGCGACAACTGGGGCGTCATCCTCCTCGGCCTCGTCGTCTCCATGGCGGCCGGCATGGCGTGGGGGATCTTCAACGGGTTCCTCGTGGCCAAGGGCAGGATCCCCCCGCTCATCGTCACGCTCGGCACCCTCGGCATGTCCCTGGGCGCGGCGTACGTGATCACTGGCGGCGTCGACGAACGCGAGGTCCCGTTCAAGCTCATCACGACCATCGGCACGGGGCGCGCGTTCAACGAGATCCCCTGGCTGGTCGTGATCGCCTTCGCCGTGGCGCTCGTGTTCGGGATAATCCTCGCCGGGACCCGCTTCGGCCGCTACACCTACGCGGTCGGCTCCAACGAGGAGGCGGCCCGGCGCGCGGGCATCGGGGTCGACTTCCACCTGATGAAGGTCTATGGCCTCGTCGGGACACTCGCGGGCCTCGCTGGGTTCCTGTCGCTGGCGCGCTTCTCGACCACCACGATCGGGGGGCACGACACCGACAACCTGCAGGCGATCGCAGCCGTCGTCATCGGCGGCACGAGCCTGTTCGGGGGTATCGGGACGATGCTCGGCACCGTCTTCGGCGTCTTCATCCCGGCCGTCCTCGCCAACGGCTTCATCATCGTCGGGGTCCAGGCCTTCTGGCAGCAGATCGCTGTCGGCGCCGTGCTGATCGGCGCCGTGTACCTCGACCAACTGCGCCGCCGGTCCCAGGACCGGCGGTGACACCGACCATCAGCAGGAGGAGGTCCGTTCCCACCATGGCACGCAAGACCTGGATCGTCGCCGCGTGTGCCGCGATCCTGTCTCTCGGAGTCGCTGCCTGCGGCAGCGACAACAGCTCGTCGACCAGCTCGGGCAGCGCAGGCAGCTCGTCGTCGTCGAGCGCCAAGAAGAACTACAAGATGACGCTCATCGCGGGCGTCAAGGGCGACGAGTTCTACATCACGATGAACTGCGGAGCCCAGGCCAAGGCCAAGGAGCTGGGCGCCACGCTCGACTTCCAGGGCCCGGACAAGTTCGCGGCCGACCTGCAGACGCCGGTCGTCAACGCGGTCGCGGCCAAGAAGCCCGACGCCGTGCTGGTCGCGCCGACCGACACCAAGGCGATGTACGCGCCGATCAAGCAGCTCTCCGACAACGGCTCGAAGGTCGTGCTCGTCGACACCACCCTCGAGCAGTCGGACTTCGCGGTCTCGCAGATCGCCTCGGACAACCTCGGCGGCGGAAAGGCGGCGGCCGACACGCTGGGCAAGCTCATCGGCGGCAAGGGCAAGGTCTTCGTCGTCAACGTCAACCCCGGCATCTCCACCACCGATGCCCGTGGCAAGGGCTTCGAGGAGGGTGCCAAGGCGGCCGGCCTGACCTATCTCGGCCAGCAGTACGACAACGACGACCCCGCCAAGGCGGCCTCGATCGTCAAGGCCGTGCTGGCCAAGAACCCCGACCTCAAGGGCATCTTCGCCACCAACCTGTTCTCCGCCGAGGGCGCCGCGAGCGGCGTCCGCGAGGCGGGCAAGCTGGGCCAGGTGAAGATCGTCGGCTTCGACGCCGGTCCCAAGCAGGTCGAGGACCTCAAGAAGGGCACCGTGCAGGCCCTCATCGCTCAGAAGCCGGCCGAGATCGGCGCCGACGGCGTCCAGCAGGCCTACAACGCGCTGACGGGCAAGCCGAACGAGAAGAAGATCGGCACCGGCTTCACGTCGATCACCAAGGACAACCTCGCCGAGAACCAGGACGCGCTCTACAAGGCGAGCTGCTGAGCTGAGGGAACGGCGCACCGCGGCGCGGCCACGCATGGCCGCGCCGCGTCCGTCCCGGTGGGCTACGGCGCGTCGCGCCAGTCGTTGACGATCCACCAGCGCGCGTCGGCCAGCGTCATGTCGTCGGCGCAGACCTCGCGCTTGAGGCGGTTCTCGACGGTGTCCTTGTCAGTGGCCGTGTAGCCGCCCGCTTCCTAGCGCGGCTCGGGCCAGAGGTTCCGCGCGTCGCGCGGCGCGCCGCCGAGCTCGAGCGGGATGAGGTGATCCTCCTCGTAGTCGGAGAGGTTCGTGTCCGAGTAGCCGTACTCGCCGATCTGCCGGGCCTTGAGCGCGTTGGTGTAGCTCGTCGGCGGCCGGACCGTCGCCGTCCACCCCGAGACGCAGATCGTGTCGTCGATGTTCGACTGGGTGACGTCGGGGTTGATGGCGCCCGGCTGGCACGACGGGTCGGGATCGGGCAGGCAGGCCTGCGAGCACGTGGCGGCGTGCGCCTGGGGCGCGGCCGCGAACAGCAAGGCGCAGCAGGCGGCGAGGAAGATCGCCGCGCGGCGGCGAGCGACACGGGCGACGAGCAAGGGAGCGGCTCCTCTCGGACGACGGGGGGTCGCCGCCGCCCATACCCATCTCAACGGGCCTCGCGCCTCGCGTGTCCGGCGCGCGACGCCGCCCGTGAAGATCCGGTTACCCGCCCTTGCGCTACCCCTCGTCGCCCGAGTCGTCCTGGGGCGGGGCGCCGGCCTCGGGAGCGGCGAGCGCCTGGGGGGCGGCCGCCGGCGGGGCCGGGGCGCGCGCCGGGTCGCGCCACACGAACGCGACGTCGCGCGCGCGCGACGCCTCGTGCGAGCTGCAGTCCACGACGGTGAGATCGTAGGGCTGCCGGGTCGCGGTACACGTGAGGCCGCGGAGCCTGGCGGGCGGTGCGCCCGCATCGGCGGCCTCGCTCCAGCGTCGCGCGATCCGGCGCGCCACGTGGCAGGGGACTCGCATCGCCAGGACGCTCGACGCGCCCCCGGACGCCAGCGAGTCGTCGCCGCACGCCCTGTGGCCGCGGCCGTCGAAGGGCAGAGCCTGCCAGTCGGGCGACTCGTCGCGCGCCGGGTTGTCGGTCAGCCGCCGCGGGTTGGAGCCGTCGGCATCCATGACGTAGATCTCCTGCTGGCCGTCGCGCGCGCTCGAGAAGACGATCTTCGTGGCGTCGGGCGAGAACTCCGGGCCCTCGTCGAGGCCGGGCGAGTCGGTCAGCCGGCGCACGTGCGTGCCGTCGGCGCGCATGACGTAGATGTCCTTCTCCTGCGCCTCGGTGCCCGGCGTGAAGGTGCCCGCCGGCGCGCGCTCGAAGAGGATCTGCTTGCCGTCGGGCGACCACGACGGCGCCGAGTCGAAGTCGGCGTTGCTCGTGAGCTGGCGGACGTCCGTGCCGTCGGCGTTCATGACGTAGATCTCCTCGTCGCCCGTCGGCTCGGCGAGGTCGAGGTCGCCGCGGAAGGCGATCTGCGTCCCGTCGGGCGAGTAGGACGGATAGCGCTCGTCGCCGGTGCGCAGGAGGACGGGCTGCGTGACGGGCTGCGTGGGGTCTTTGGCGCTGCTCGCGACGTCGAGCAGCCAGGTGTCGCCGTCCTGTACGAGCGGGTTCTCGGGCGTGCGCCGGTACAGCAGCTTCGTCGCGTCCGGCGACCACGCGGGCTGCCCTTCGCTGAAGCGGAACGTGCGGGTGAGCAGCGTCTCGCCCGTGCCGTCGGCGTTGATGACCGCGAGCTGGTTGCTGCCGAACTGGGCGGTCTTGAACGCCAGGCGCCGGCCGTCGGGCGACCAGGCGGGCTGCCCGTCGTCGGCGCGGCGGAACGTCAGCTGCTTGGGCGTCTCGACGTCCAGCGGCGAGACGTAGAGGTCGTCGCTGAACTGTGAGCCGGTGCGGTTCGAGCCGTAGGCCAGGTAGCCGTTGAGGCCGGGCCAGGCCTGGGCAGGGGCGACCGGCAGCGCGAGAAGGGCCAGGACGGGCGCGAGCAGGAGCGAGCGCGCATGCCGCGCGCTGCGTGGAGCGGACATGAGATGCCTCCGGTGAGAGTGTCGGTCGGGTCCCCCTGCCCGACCTCTCTGCAAACGGGTGGGCCTTCCTACAGGTTGCGGGGTTGCAGTTTTTGCACGGGTTCGCCCTCAGGACGACAGGGCCGCCTCGCGCCGGCGGCGGCGCACGGCGAGGGCGGCGAAGCCGCCGGCGGCGCCGACGAGCGTGAGCGGGACGAGGACGGCGAGCGCGATGAGCGCCACCCCGGCGCTCACCTCGAGGACGCGGACGGCGTCGTGCGCCGCGTCGCCCGGCGTCCACGACCCGCCGCCGGGGACCGCGGCGTGCTTGCGCGCGACGCCGGTCAGCTCGAGCCCGATGGTGGCGTAGTTTGCGCGGTTGCGCACCGCGTCGAGCTCGCGCTGGTCGCGCTGCAGGGCGCGGCGGTTGTCGGCGATGCGCGCGCGCAGGCTGCTGATCTGCGCGGCGGTCGTCGCCTTGGCCAGCGCTCGCAGGAGCCCGCGGCGCTCGGCGCGCGCCTCGGCCAGGCGCGTGGAGGCGCCGTTGTAAACGTTGGTGATGTCGTCGGCGCTCTGCTGCAGCGACCTGACGTGGCCCAGCCGGCTCAGCCGCGCCAGGGCGTCGTCGAGGCGGTTGGTCGGCACGCGCAGGACGAACGAGGCGGTCGAGCGCCCGTCGCCGGTCGACACCTGCGAGGACTGCACGAAGCCCCCGGTCGCCTGCGTGGCCCGCACGACGCCGTCGCTGGCCGCCTGCACGTCGGTCGTCGTCAGCTCGAGGCGCGTGCTGCGCTCGACGCGACGCTGGCGGGCGGGCGCGGACTGCGCGGCCAGCGGCGGGGCCGCCGCCGTGCCGCTCGCGCTGCCACCTGCGCCGCTGCCTGCGCTCCCGCCGCTGCTCTTCGCGGAGTCGCCCGCCTCACCCTGGGTCGGCGTCGGCGCGGAGAGATCGCGAAAGGCGCCGTGGCTGGCGCTGTCGTTCGACCCGCCGCCGGCGCTCAGCACGATTGCGACGATGCCCGCGAGCAGGGCGCCGCTGACGCCGATCGCGGGCACCCACGGGCGCAGCGCGACGCGCTTGCGCTTCGGCGCGCGGGCGAAGCCGCTCTCGACGCGCCCGTCCAGGCGCGCCCGGAACTCCGGCGTCATCGCGGGCGCCTCGCCGCGCACGTCGCGTACCAGCGCGGCGAGCTCTGGCTCGGCGGCCGGATGCCCGGCGAGGGCCGCCTCGAGCGCTTCGAGCTCGGCGGTCACGGCGGGGTCCAGGGTGGGCTCATGACGGCGCATGACAGGCCTCCCGAAGTCGGGCGAGGGCGCGGTGCACGCGAGTGCCCGCGTTGGAGGCCGAGACGCCCAGGACGTCGGCGATCTCGGCGTTGCTCAGCCCCGCGTGGAACTTGAGGGCGATGAGCTCGCGCTCGCGCGGGTCCAGGGCGGCCACCGCGGCGCGGACCGTGGCCCGGCGCTCGGCGGCCTCGGCCTCGCCCTCCGGCGCCGCCTCGTCGTCGGCGGGCTCGACCGAGAGCTCGGCGCTGCGCTTGCGCCGGCGCAGCTCGTCGAGCGCCGCGTTGCGGGCGATCCCGAAGAGCCACGCCCGCTGGGTGCCGCGGCGCGGGTCGAACGAGCGCTGCTTGCGGAAGGCGCGCTCGAAGGCGGCGGCGGTGACCTCCTCCGCGGCCGAGCGATCGCGCAGCAGCGAGGCGGCATAGGCGTACACGGCGTCCGCGCTGGTGCGGTAGAGCGCCTCGAAGGAGGCGGCGACGGTCGTGGGCGCCTGGTCGATGGCCATCGTCAGCGTCTGCTCCACATCGGTGCTACGGCGCCGAGGCCGATTCGTCACAAGCACCGAAACCCGCGGGGGGCCGAAGGTATCGTCAGGGTGTGACCCCGTTGCGCGCAACGCTCGGCGCGATCGCCCTGCTCCTGGCCGCGGCTCCGGCGGGCGCCGCCGCGCGCAAGGCCGACCCGATCCTGCACGACAAGCGCCTGTGGGCGACGATCAACGTCTGCGACACGGTCGGCCATCCCGACTCGATCGGCATCCGCGGGTCGATGCCCGGCGACGGCGACAGGACCGAGGTCATGTTCATGCGCTTCGGAGTCCAGCTCTTCGACGCCGCCGGCGCGCGCTGGCGCAACCTCGACGGCGCCGACTCGGGCTTCGTCGAGGTCGGCTCGGCGCGCAAGGCGCGCCAGTCGGGCAACACCTTCACGATCACGCCGCCGCGCCCGGGCTCCGCGCCCTACCTGCTGCGCGGCGTGGTCAGCTTCGAGTGGCGCGAGGGCGGCCAGGTCGTCCGCCACACGCGCCGCAGCACCGCGGTGGGGCACCCGAACACGGCCGGGTCGGACCCCGTCGGCTTCACCTCGGCGACGTGCATGATCACTTGACCCGATGCTCGCCACCGCCGATGAGCCATCTATGAGCAGACGCCTCGCCTCGATCGTCCTGGTGCTCGGCGTCCTGGCGCTGGCCCCCGCCAGCGCCATGGCCACCCCTGAGCACCCCGGCCTGTGGGCCACCGTCAACCTCTGCGACTCCCCGGCCAAGCCGGGCGCGGTCGGCGTGCGGGTGTCCATCCCGCGCGAGAAGGGCGCGCCGCAGCAGTGGGCCCGCATACGCCTGCAGTGGTTCGACGGCACCAAGCGGGCGTGGCGCCTGGTGCGCTCGGGCGGCGATGCCGGGTTCGCGCGCATCGGCATCGGCAGGCGCCTCGTGCAGGGAGGCACGACGTTCACCTTCCCGCTGCCCAAGCCGGGCTCGCGCATCGTCCTGCGCGGGCTGGTCGACGTTGAGTGGCGCGAGGGCACCCAGGTCGTCGACCACGAACGCCTGAAGACGACGGCCGGGCACCGCGACCGCACGGACCGTCAGCGGCGCGTGTCGCGCTCGTCGTGCGAGATCACGCGGTAGCGAACAGCCGCGGGTCGTTCGTGATGACCCCGGTGACGCCGATGGCGTCGAGCTTGGCGATCCGCGTCGGGTCGTCGACCGTCCACACGTAGAGCTCGCCGCCGGCCTGCTCGATCATCCGCGCCAGGCGCGGGGTCACGAGGGCCCAGTGCGACATGATCGCGTCGACGCGGCCCTCGCGGATGGCGCGCGCCGCCCGCGACGGCAGCACCGTGCGCGCGTACTGCGCGGCCAGCAGCGCCGGCACCTTCGTGAAGGGGTTGGCCAGGTAGTTGCGCCGCAGCTTGGGGACCGACCAGCCCAGGCGGATGTCCGGCGCCTCCTCGCGGACGATGCGCAGGCTCTCCTCCTCCATGGTCGAGATGAGCGCGCGCTCGGCCAGCCCGTACTCGCGCAGCGCGTCGATCACGCGACGCTCGTAGCCGGTGGTCTTCAGGTCCACGTCGAGCTCGATGCCCTCCCAGGCGTCCTGGGCGAAGTGGGCCAGGCCCTCCTCGAGCGTGATCGGCTCGCCCCGCGAGGCGGCGGCGAAGTCATGAGCCAGCACGAGGCGCCCCGACCGGTCGGGGTTCTCAGGCAGCACATCGAACTCGACCATGTCCACGCCGGCGGCCAGCGCCGCGTCGAACGAGGCGAGCGTGTTGCCCGGCGCGATGAGGTCCGCGCCCTTGTGGCCGATGCGCTTCAGTGCTGGCATCCCGGGCACCAGTATGTCGTGCGGTTGTCGTCCCCCTGCCCGCGCGAGCGGATCCTCGCGCCGCAGCGCGGGCACGGCCGCCCGACGCGGCCGTAGATCGCGGGGGCGCGCACCTGATAGCCGTCACGGGCGGATTGCTGCATGCGCGGGCGCGTCAGGCGCACGATGCGCAGCGCCTCGTCGTCGGAGACGTCGCCGGTCGGCCGCCACGGGTCGACTTCGGCGTCGAAGCAGCCCTCGCACTTCCACAGGTTGCCGATGCCCGCGATCGTGCGCTGATCGAGCAGGGCGTCGCCGATCGGCCGCGTGGGGTCGTCGCCGCGCAGGCGCGAGAGGAAGCGGCTCTCGTCGAGCTCGGGCGCGAGGATGTCCGGGCCGAGCCCGGCGATGCGCTGGTCGAAGCGCGCGCGCGACGCGGTCATGAGCTCGAGCACGGGACCGTCGAACTGCACCACCTCGTGGCCTCCCGCGCGCAGGACGAGCCACGCGCGACGCGCCGATCGCCCCCAGCGCTGGCCCGCGCGATAGACGCCCCAGGCGCCGGTCATGCGCAGGTGCGAGTGGATGACCCGCCCGCCCTCGAAGCGCAGGAAGAGGTGCTTGCCGTGGGCGTCGACGGCCTCGACCGCGCGGCCGGCCAGCTTCTCGGGCCAGCGGTCGGCGCCGAAGCGCGGGTGGGGCGTCTCCAGCTCGTCCGGGACGCGACCCTCGAGCACCGGCCGGATCCGGTGGGCGGCGTGGTGGATGGTGTCGCCCTCGGGCATCGTCTGCCCGAGGGTACGAGGCCGGCTGCCGGCGGGCGGCAGCGGAGCGTCAGAGCACGCGCTCGAGGACCAGCTCGTCGCGGATCGGGATGCCGGCGTGTCCGGTGGCCGGGATCTGCGGCTTGCGCTGGCGGGACACCTCGACGCCGCCCAGGCGCACGGCGGCGAGCACGAAGCCGTGGCGCTGGTAGAGGCGCAGCGCCGGGAGGTTGTCGTTGGTGGTGACGAGGTGCAGGCGCGTGCACCCGGCGGCGCGCGCGGTGTCGGCCAGCGCCTCGACCAGCGCGCCGCCGATGCCGCCGCCGACCGTCAGCGCGTCGAGCGTGACGAGCTCGCAATCGCCGCCCTCGATCAGGTACGTGGCCAGGCCGGCGCGCTCGCCGTCGGCCTCCGCGACGAGGGCGGGCAACCGGGCCGGCCGGTGCTCGCGAGCGCCGCTGACGACGGTCTCGTCCCAGCTCTCGCTCACGACGCCGGCCGCCCAGGCGCGCTCGTCGTCGCGCAGCGCGCGGACGCGCAGCTCGGCGTGCGGCGCGAGCACCTCGACGCGGTTGCCGAAGGGGTCCTCGACGTAGAAGCGCGGGCCGTCCCAGGTGACCGCGCGCCCGGCGGCCTCGAGCTTCGCGGCCAGCGCGCTGAGGTCCCCCGCCCGCGGCACCGCGAGCGCCGGGTGCGCCTTGCGCGCCGCAGCGAAGGACCCCTCGATGCCGACGTGCAGCTGCTGCTCGCCGACGGCGAACCACACCCCGCCCCGCGCCCGCAGCCGCGCGGGCTTGCGCAGCTCAGGGAGGCCAAGCAGGTCGCCGTAGAACGCGCGCGCGGCCCCTTCGCCGCCGGCCGGCGCGGCGACCTGCACGTGGTCGATGCGGGTGATCATGCGCTCAGGGTGAGCTTGCGCGGCCCGGCGCGGAAGCCGAGCTCGATGAGCTGTGCCTCCCAGCGCGAGCCGACCACCGGCTCGCCGTCGACGCGCTCGAGCGAGAGCTTGCGCCCACGCCCGGAGGTCACGAACCGCGCCAGCGCCTCGAGCGCCGGCACGATGCGGGCGTCCTCGGGGTCGACCAGCACCGCGATGCCCTTGCCGCCGCGCTCGACGTAGAGCACGGGCTCGGCCCCGGCGAGCACGACGTAGGCGCCGGCCACGCGCTGCGGGCGCCGCGCCTCCTCGTCGCGCTTGGGCCACGGCAGCGCCGCGCCGTAGGGCTGCGCGGGGTCCGTGGCGGCCAGCACGATCGGCGGCGTCTCCTCGTCGGCGCGCTGCGAGCGCAGGCGCTCGACGGCGCCGGGCAGGGCGAACTGCGCGCCGCCCAGGCCCTCGACGAAATAGCCGCGCCGGCACACGCCGAGCGTCTCGAGCTGGCCGAGGGCGTCGTAGAGGATCGAGAAGCCGCCCGGGATCCCCTCCGCCAGCACCTGCTCGCGGGTGACGATGCCATAGCGCTCGAGCAGCAGCTCGGCTAGCGTGCGCCGGCGCGCGCCCGGCTCGACCTGCGCGCGGAAGAGCGAGGTGGTCAGCGACCAGCGGCCCTGGACCTGCGCCTGCGAGCCGGTGCGGCGAGAGCCGAAGCGGCGCCCCGGCCTCGTCCGGTCGCGGGCGCGCTGGGCGCGGGCGAGCGTGAGGCGCGGCGCGCGCAGCGGCGCCCACGCGTCGTTGGTCACCTCGCCGGCCCACACGAGGTCCCACAGCGCCTCCTGGATCTGCTCGGGCGAGATCGACAGCTCGGCCAGCAGGTCGGTGAAGAAGCACGGCGCCTCGGCGAGGCGCTCGCGCAGGAGGTCGTGCTCGGGCGTGTCCGGCCGCTCTGACTTGTTGGGCGGCGGACCGATGGCCTCGACGTCGTCGCGGAAGTAGAGCGCCACGCGGCCCGAGTTGCGTCCGAGGGCGCCCGCGCCCACCCACACGAGCTCGCCGCTGGCGCACAGCTGGTCCAGCCACGTGGGCGAGTACGCGCCGCAGCGCCGCGGCAGGACGTCGCGCTCCCAGACGTCGGCGGGCAGTGCCAGCCCCTGCAGCGGCACGAGCACCTCGCGCAGGCGGTCGACGCCGGCGCCGCCGGCCGCATGGCGGTCGACGCCCTGCCAGCTCGGCAGGAAGGCGGCCAGCGAGCGCTGGTCGGCGGCCTCGATCTCCTTGCGCAGCACGGCCAGCGAGGCGCGGCGCAGGCGGCGCAGGACCTCCGGGTCGCACCACTCGCGCTCGCTGCCGGACGGGCGCAGCTCGCCGCGCACGAGCTCTCCTTCGCGCTCCAGCGCGGTCAGCGCGCTGGTCGGGTCGACCAGGTAGCGCTCGCGCAGCTCGCCCGTCGTGAAGGGGCCGTGGGTCCGCGCGTAGCGCGCGACGATCTTCTGCAGCGGGGCGTCGACGTCGGCCATGAAGGCCTCCGGCAGCCCGCTGGGCGCGACCGCGCCGAAGGAGTCGCGATACAGCCCGGCGTCGTCGGCGGCGATCCAGCGCTCCTCGCCGCCCACGCGCAGGCGCACGGCGCGCCGCTCGGCCTCGAGCTGGGCCAGCATCGCGGCGGCGTCGAGGCCGGCGAGGACGCGGTCGGCGGCCTCGACGTCGGTCAGGTCGCCGAGGCGGCGCAGGACATCGGCCAGCGCGTCGCGCGAGTCCGCGCGGGTGCGGTCGGAGCGGTGCTGGAGGTCGAGCTCGACCTGCTCGAGGGCGGCGGGATCGATGAGCTCGCGCAGCTCCTCCTGGCCGAGCAGCTCGCGCAGCAGCTCGCGGTCGAGCGACAGCGCCGCCGCGCGGCGCTCGGCGTTCGGCGTGTCGCCCTCGTACATGTAGGTGGCGACGTAGTCGAAGAGCAGGCTCGAGGCGAAGGGCGACGCGGTCGCGGTCTCGACCTCGACCACGTTGAGCTCGCGGCGGTGCAGCCCGCGCAGCAGCTCGGTCAGCCCGGGCAGGTCGAGCACGTCGCGCAGGCACTCGCGGTAGGTCTCGAGGACGATCGGGAACTGCGCGTAGCGCCGCGCGACCTCGAGCAGCGACTGCGACTTCAGCCGCTGCTGCCACAGCGGCGTGCGCTTGCCGGGGTAGGCGCGCGGGATGAGCAGCGAGCGCGCCGCGTTCTCGCGGAAGCGCGCGCCGAACAGCGCGCTCGTCCCGAGCTCGGCGACGACGGCGTCCTCGAGCTCGTCGGGGTCGACGAGGACCAGGTCGGCGCCCGGCGGCTCGTCGGCGTCGGGGAGGTGGACGATGATCCCGTCGTCGGACCAGATCGCGTCTGACTCGAGGCCGTACTCCTCGCGGATGCGGCGCGAGAGGGCGAGCCCCCAGGCGGCGTGGATGCGCCCGCCGTAGGGCGACAGGACGCACAGCCGCCAGTCGCCGATCTCGTCGCGGAAGCGCTCGATGACGATCGTGCGGTCGCTCGGCACCACGCGCGTGGCGGCCTGCTGCTCGCGCAGGTAGTCGACGAGGTTGCGCGCGGCCAGCGCGTCGAGGTCGTAGTCGCGCTCGAGCACCTCGGCGGGCTGGTCGACCGCCCAGCGGCTGAAGGCCCCGATCTCGCGGCCGAGCTCCTTCGGGCGCCCGACGCTGTCGCCCTTCCAGAACGGCACGGCGCCCGGGACGCCGGGGGCGGGCGTGACGATGACGCGGTCGCGCCCGATCTCCTCGATGCGCCACGTGGAGGCGCCGAGCAGGAAGGTCTGGCCCGCGCGCGCCTCGTAGACCATCTCCTCGTCGAGCTCGCCGACGCGACGGCCGTCGGGCAGGACGACGGAGAACAGTCCGCGATCGGGGATGGTGCCCGCGTTGGTGACCGCCAGCTGGCGCGCGCCCTTGCGCGCGCGGATCGTGCCGCCGACGCGATCCCACACGATGCGCGGGCGCAGCTCGCCGAACTCGCGCGAGGGGTAGCGCCCGTCGAGCATGTCGAGGACGTTCTCGAGCAGGTCGCGCGACAGCTCGGCGTAGGAGTGCGTACGCGTGATGAGCGCGAAGAGCTCGTCGACGCTCACCGATCCATCCCCGCCCACTCGCCCGCCATCCGCCTCGGCGCTCGCGGCGATGGCGACGATCTGCTGCGCGAGCACGTCGAGTGCGTTGTGCGGCACGACCGTCGGCTCGATGCGGCCCTCGCGCATGAGCTTGACCACCACCGCGCACTCGAGCAGGTCGGCGCGGAACTTCGGGAAGATCCGTCCCTTGCTCGTGTCGCCGACCGAGTGCCCGGCGCGCCCGATGCGCTGCAGCCCGCGCGCGACCGACTTGGGTGACTCGACCTGCAGCACGAGGTCGACGGCGCCCATGTCGATGCCGAGCTCGAGCGAGGAGGTGGCGATCAGGCAGGGCAGCTCGCCGGCCTTGAGCATCTCCTCGACCACGGTGCGCTCCTCGCGCGCGAGCGAGCCGTGGTGCGCGCGCGAGATCTCCTCGCCGGCCAGCTCGTTGAGGCGCAGGGCGAGGCGCTCGGCGCCGCGGCGGCTGTTGACGAAGACGATGGTGGAGCGGTGCGCGCGCACCTGCTCGAGCAGCTCGGGGTAGATGGCGGGCCAGATCGACTTGCGCGTCGCCTCGCCGCCCGCGGTGAAGTCGAGGTCCGCGCCGGGCGACTGGTCGGGCTCCACCATCGACTCGACCGGCACGTGGATCTTGAGGTCCAGCGGCTTGCGGATGCCGGCGTCGACGATCCGCGCGGTGCGCCGCGGGCCGACCATGAAGCGCGCGACCTCCTCCAGCGGGTTCTGCGTGGCGCTCAGCCCGATGCGCTGGGGGTCGTGGTCTGAGAGCTCGGACAGGCGCTCGAGCGTGAGCGCGAGGTGCGCGCCGCGCTTGGTCGAGGCGACGGCGTGGATCTCGTCGACGATGACCGACTCGACGCCGCGCAGCATCTCGCGCGCCTGCGAGGTGAGGATCAGGTACAGCGACTCGGGCGTCGTGATGAGGATGTCGGGCGGCGTGCGGCGCATGGCGGCGCGCTCGCGCTGGGGTGTGTCGCCGGTGCGGATGGCCACCGACAGGTCTGCGCCGATCCCCTTCAGCGGCGCGCGCAGGTTGCGGTCCACGTCGTAGGCCAGCGCCTTCAGGGGCGAGACGTAGACCAAGCGCGTGTGGCCGGCCGGCTCACGGGCGAGCCGGTCGAGCCCCCACAGGAAGGCGGCGAGCGTCTTGCCGCTGCCCGTCGGGGCCGAGATGAGCACGTGCTCGCCCGTGGAGATGGCCGGCCACGCCTGCTCCTGGGCAGGGGTCGGCGCCTCGAACGAGCGCTCGAACCAGTCGCGTACGTCAGGCGTGAAGGAGGACAGCGGCAATCTTTCGTCGAGGGTAGCTCGCCGCAGCAGCCATCCGGGTGCGGCGAGCCGTACCCGTCAGCCCGCCGCAGCCAGCTCGCGCGCGCGCCGGAAGACGGTGTCGAGCATCGGCTCGGTCAGGCGCCCGGTGAACGTGTTCTGCTGGCTGGGGTGAAAGCAGCCGACGAGCGTCAGCCACGCGCCGTCGTCGAAGACCGCCTCGTGGCCGAAGCGCGGCCGCGGCTTGGGGCGCGGGTGGCCGAGCGCGGCGCGCAGGCGAAGTGCGGCGTCCCACGCGAACGCGCCCAGGCAGACGACGACCCGCAGATCTGTGAGGTGCTCGAGCTCGGCCACCGTCCACGGCAGGCACTCGTCGCGCTCCTGGGGCGTCGGCTTGTTGGCCGGCGGCGCGCAGCGCACGGCGGCCGCGATCCACGCGTCCCTCAGGCGCAGGCCGTCGTCGCGGTGCACTGAGGTCGGCTGGTTGGCGAGGCCCGCGCGGTACATGGCAGCGAAGAGCCAATCTCCCGAGCGGTCGCCGGTGAACACGCGCCCGGTGCGGTTGCCGCCGTGGGCGGCGGGCGCCAGGCCGAGGACGAGGACGCGCGCGGCCGGGTCGCCGAAGCCCGGGAGCGGGCGCCCCCAGTACTCCTCGGCGGCGAACGACGCGCGCTTCTCGCGCGCCACCTGCTCGCGCCAGGCCACCAGCCGCGGGCAGCGCCGGCAGGCGACGATCTCCCGCTCGAGGCGCGCGAGGCCCGGCGCGCGCCGCTCGGCCGCCGTCACGCGCGCTGCAGCACGCCGAGCATCAGCCGCGTGATGACCGGCTCGAGCGCGAGCACGTCCGCGGGCCGGCCCGTGCGCAGGCTGCGCGAGACGAGCTCGACGGAGGCGCCGATGACCGCGAAGGCGTCGTCGGGCGAGGCGAAGGTGGACGCGTCGTACTGGGGCGCGGCGCGCTGGTTGTCGCGGTAGAGCGAATCGGCGAAGGCGTCGAGGATCGCGTCGCGGCGCGCGGCGGCGCGAGGGCCAGCGCCGATGATCTGCACGAGCAGCGTCTGCGCCGAGGTCGGATAGGAGGCGAGCGTCTCCAGGAAGGCGCGCACGCCGGCGGCCACGCGCTCCTCGTAGGAGGCGTGCCCCTGGTCGTCGGACGCGGCCGACATCGCGCGCATGACCTCGGTCGCCGCCTCGTCGAAGAGGGCGAGTATGCACTCCTCCTTGTTGGCGAAGTGCTCGTAGAAGGTCGCCTTGGACATGCCCGCCTCGCGCGAGATGGCCTCGGCGCTCGCGTCCGCGTAGCCGACCCGCGCGAAGACGTCCGCCGCGGCCTCGAACAGGCGGCGGCGCTGCACGGAGAGGCGCACCTCGAGCGGTGGCGCGTGGCGGCCTCGGGGGACAGTCGGGGCGGGACGCTCGGCAGCGGCCATGGCCCCCATGGTAGGTAGGCTCCCGGTCCGCATGCTCCGTACCCTGCTCCCGCTCGGTGCGATCGCCGCCGTCGCGGTCGCCGGTTGCGCCTCCCAGACCACCTCCAATGACTCCTCGGGCAAGTTCCGCGGGGAGCAGCGCCTGGTCGCCAACACCATCGAGGACTTCGAGTCTGCCGCCTCCAAGGGCGACCAGGATCAGATCTGCCGCGACCTGCTGGCCAGGCCGCTCGTGGTCAGGTACACCGAGCGCGGCGGGTCCTGTGAGCACGCCGTCGACGGCGCCCTGAAGGACACCGACTCCTTCGGCCTCACCGTCGAGTCCGTGCGCATCTCGGGCACGGATGCGACGGCGCGCGTGAAGGCCGACCGCGGCAAGAAGGACGTGATCCGCACGGTCACCCTGGTCAAGGAAGGGCCGGGCTGGCGGATCAGCGCGTTCGGGGCCGAGTAGGGCGCTGCGTTCGCCCGCCGTGGGCGGGGGCGCTGCGCGGCGCAAACAGCAGCATCGAGGGAGGGAGCGACCGGCGGCGAGCGGTCGTCGCGGGCGCTGGGGACGGATCGGCCCGAACTGTCCTGCCCGGGGGTCGCAGGACGACCGCTAGACAGGACGGCTGCGGCGAACGGGCGGGCGCGGGCGCTCCGGCCGCCGGCACTCCCTTCCCTCGATGATGCTGTAAGCGCCGCGCGGTGCCGCAAGCGCCGGCGGACGGGCGGACGAGCCGCCGGGCTAACCGAGCGCGCGCCCGTACTGGCGCTCGTAGTACGCGCGGTAGTCGCCGGAGCGGATCGGCTCCCACCACCACTCGTTGTCGCGGTACCAGTCGACCGTGCGCCGCAGGCCGTCGGCGAAGCGTACCTGCGCCTCCCAGCCGAGGGCGCGGACCTTCTCGGAGCCCAGCGAGTAGCGGCGGTCGTGGCCGGGGCGGTCGGTGACGTACTCGATGAGCTCCTCGCCGGCGCCCGTGCACTCGAGGATCCCCTTGACGACCTCGATGTTCGGGCACTCGTCGGGGCCGCCCACGTTGTAGGCCTCGCCCGGCGCGCCGTGCTCGAGCACGTGGCCGATGCCGCGCGCGAAGTCCTCGACGTAGAGCCAGTTGCGCACGTTCATGCCGTCGCCGTAGACGGGCAGCTTGTCGCCGTGCAGGGCGTTGAGGACCATCAGCGGGATGAGCTTCTCTGGGTACTGGTAGGGCCCGTAGTTGTTCGACCCGCGGCAGATGAGCGTCTCCAGGCCGAAGGTGTGGTGATAGCTGGAGACGAGCAGGTCGGCGCCGGCCTTGGTCGCGCTGTAGGGCGACGACGGCGCCAACGGCGACTCCTCGGTGAACGAGCCCTCCTCGATCGAGCCGTAGACCTCGTCCGTGGAGACCTGCAGGTAGCGCACGCCGCGCGCGCGGGCCGTCTCGAGCAGCACGTAGGTCCCGACGGCATGCGTGCGGACGAAGGCGTCGGGCTCGGCGATCGAGCGATCCACGTGGGTCTCGGCGGCGAAGTTGACCACCGCGTCCACCTCGGCCATCGCCTCGGCCGCCGCGCGCGGGTCCTCGATCGCGCCGTGGACGAACTCGTGCTCGACGTCCTGGAGGTTCTCGCGCCGGCCGGCATAGGTCAGCTTGTCGAGGACGACGACCTCGTCGCCGTGGTCGCGCGCGCGCACGCGCACGAAGTTCGAGCCGATGAAGCCGGCCCCGCCGCAGACCAGCAGCCTCAATGCGCCACCACCGCCCTCTCGCTCAGATAGGCCGCCACCCCGTCCTGCCAGGCCGGCAGCACGGGCGCCTCGTCGCGCTCGCTGCCGAGCACCGAGTACGCAGGGCGCCGCGCCGGACGCGGGAAGCGGTCCGACGTGGTCGGCAGGACGCGGCAGCGCAGGCCGGCGCGGTCGAAGATCTCGACCGCCAGCTCGTACCAGGAGCAGGCGCCGCCGCCCGTCGCGTGCAGGATCCCGACGTCGCCGCCGCGCTCGGCGAGCTCGACGAGCCCCTCGGCGAGGTGCACGGTCCACGTCGGGCTGCCCACCTGGTCGGTGACGACGCTCACCTCGTCGCGCTCCTCGCCGAGGGCGAGCATCGTGTCGACGAAGTTGCGCCCGCCGGCGCCGAAGAGCCAGGCCGCGCGCACGATCGCGTGCTCGTCGGTCGCGGCGACCACCTGCTCCTCGCCGGCGAGCTTCGAGCGCCCGTAGGCGCCGATCGGGTTCACCGCGTCGGACTCGAGCCACGGCTCGCGCTTGGTGCCGTCGAAGACGTAGTCGGTCGAGACGTGCACGATGCGCGCGCCGCTCTCGGCGGCCGCGCGGGCGACGTTGCCAGCACCCTCGCCGTTGACGGCCGTCGCCGCGGCCTCGGCCGTCTCGGCGCCGTCGACGTCGGTCCACGCGGCGCAGTTGACCACCGCGCGCGGCTCTGCCGCCGCGACCACGCGGCGCACGTGGTCGGCATCGGTGACATCGAGCTCGGCGCGGGAGAGGGCGACGACGTCGTGCCCCAGCCTGGTGGCGGTGGCGGCGACGGCCTGCCCGAGCATGCCCGCGCCTCCGGTGACCAGCAGGCGCATAGAGAGTCATCTTTGCGCAAAGGGGCTCGGACGGTCCCTCAGGCTCGGCGTCTAGGCTGCGCGCTCATGCAGCTCGGTCGCCTGCCGATGGCCTTCGAATGGCAGGTTGCGCCCGCCGACTGGACGGTGGGCCTCGACGGCACCCTGCACATCGTCGCGGGCCCGTCCACGGACCTCTTCCTCGACCCCGCCGGCGGCCCCGCCCAGCTCGGCGCGCCGCGCCTCATGACGGCCGTCGACGGCGACTTCCAGCTCAGCGCGCACGTGAAGGCCGACCTGCAGGCGACCTTCGACGCCGGCGCGCTGGTGCTCCACGCCGCCGACCACCGCTGGGTCAAGCTCGCGCTCGAGCGCTCGCCCCAGGGCCAGGCGATGATCGTCTCGGTCGTCACGGACGGCCTGTCGGACGACGCCAACGGCCGCGTCGTCACCGGCGACGGCGTGTGGCTGCGCATCTCGCGCATCGGCGCCGCCTGCGCGCTGCACGCCTCCGACGACGGTGTGCGGTGGGACCTCGTGCGCCACTTCGCCTTCCCCGCGCCCGAGGGCCTGACCGCGGGCTTCCTGGCCCAATCGCCCACGGGCGAGGGCTACGCGGCGACGTTCGACGGCCTGGACTTGGTGGCCGAGACCCTGGCCGACCTGCGCGACGGCTCCTAGAGGATGCCGATCTCCGAGTTGTCGCCGACCATGAAGCGGTAGGCCCGCGGCTGGCCGTCGCTGCGGGCGATGTGGACGTTGCGGCCCAGCAGCGAGGCCTCCATGCGCCCGTCGAGGTGGCGTACCGAGGAGCCCGCGAGCAGGATCGAGTGCTCGACCTCGGCGTGCTCGATGACGCAGTCCTCGCCGATGGCCGAATAGGGGCCGACGTAGGCGTCGACGAGGTGCGCGCGGGCGCCGATGACCGCCGGGCCGCGCACGGTCGAGCGCTCGAGCCGGGCGCCCTCGGCGATGACCACGCGGCCGTCGCACTGCGAGTCGACCATCTCGCCGTCGTTGCGGGCGGCGATCGTGTCGAGGACCAGGCGGTTGGCCTCGAGCATGTCCTCGAGGCGGCCGGTGTCCTTCCACCAGCCCTTGACCACGTGCGGCTCGACGCGGCGCCCGCTGTCGACGAGGTACTGGATGGCGTCGGTGATCTCGAGCTCGCCGCGGGGCGAGGGCTCGATCGCGCGCGCGGCGTCGTGGATCAGCGCGGTGAACATGTAGACCCCGACGAGCGCCAGGTTGGTCCGCGGGTGCGCCGGCTTCTCGGCGAGGGCGACGACGCGGTCGCCGTCGAGCTCGGCGACGCCGAAGTGCTCCGGATCGGGCACCGGGGTGAGCAGGATGAGCGCGTCGGGGCCGTTGGCGCGGAAGGCGGCCACGAGGTCGTCGATCCCGCCCTGCAGCAGGTTGTCGCCCAGGTACATGACGAACGGGTCGGCGCCCAGGAAGGGCTCCGCGGTGAGCACCGCGTGGGCCAGTCCCGCGGGCTGGTCCTGAACGATGTAGGTGATCTGGACCCCGAACTGCGAGCCGTCGCCCGTGGCGGCGCGGATCTCGTCGCCCGTCTCGGGGGCGATGATGATCCCGACCTCGTCGATGCCCGCGTGGGCCATCGCCTCGATGCCGTAGAAGAGCACGGGGCGGTTGGCGACGGGCACGAGCTGCTTGGCGCTCGTGTGTGTGATCGGGCGAAGGCGTGTGCCGCGTCCGCCCGAGAGGATCAGGCCCTTCAGGCGCTCCATGGGCGCCCGCAGGCTAGTACACGCCAGCGAGCTTGCGGTGGTCCCAGGTGACGCGCGACTGCTCGACGAACTCGAGCGCGACGCGCTTGGGCGCCTGCGCGGTGACCATCGCGCGCGTGTCGTCGTCGAGCGCGCCGCCGGTGTAGCGCTCGAAGATCTCGACCCCGAGGGCCGCGACGTCGTCGGTCTCGCGATGGATCGTCACGTCGGTCTCGAGCATGACGCCGCGCAGGACCTCGTAGTCGACGCCGGCCTCGACCTGAAGCGTCGCGCGCGCATCGCGCTCGAGGTTGCGGACCTTCTGGGACTTCGCGTAGGTCCACGACCACAGCCGCCCGTCGCGCACGACGTACCAGAGCGGCATGAGGTGCGGGCGGCCGTCTCGGCCGTTGGTCGCGCAGACGACGGTGCGCTCCTCGTCGAGGAAGGCCAGCACCTCGTCCTCGCTCATCTTGATCTGGTCGCGGCGGCTCACGCGGCGAACGCTACTTAAACCGCCAGGTCCGCCGCTCGCCGTCGTTGCATGCCGCACGTGCCCGACCACGAGGCCACCCATCTGCTGCCGCCGCACGCCGCGTCGATCGTCCTCGCGCGCCGCGCCGTCGAGGCGCTGCCGCTCGAGCCGGCGCGCACCGGCGAGGTCAAGCTCATCGTCTCCGAGCTCGTGACCAACAGCATCGAGCACGGCGAGCTGGGCGCGCACGATCGCATCGAGCTGCGCGCGCTGGTCGATCGGCGCGGGGGGCTGCACATGGAGGTCCGCGATCCCGGCCCGGGCCCGCGGCCGGATGCGAAGCGCGGCATGGGCTGGCGGATCCTCGAGCGCATGGCCGATCGCTGGGGCAGCGACCGCAGCGACGGCCTCGCGCGCGTGTGGTTCGAGCTCGACGCCGCGGGCGGGCCCTGAGAGCCGACGCCGCCCGAGCCTCGCGGCTCGGGCGGCGCCCTCGGGGGGGAGGCTTCGCGGGCGTCTAGCGGACGAGCTTGCCCTTGCGGTTGCGCACCTTGATGTGCAGCGTCGAGCGCGAGGTGACCTTGGTGCTGAGCAGGTTGCCGCGGTACTCGAAGCGCAGGTCGCGCGTCTTGAGGTTGAGCGGCAGGATGAGCGTCAGCTGCCGCCGTCGCGCGAGCGCAGGCCGGTCTTGACGAGCTTGCGCTTGCCGTTCTTGAGCACGTGGATGACGTCGATCCGCGCGCGGACGATCGAGTGTCCGGCGCAGTTGACGATCCGCCCGCGGACGACCTGACGCTTGCCCAGGCGCGACGTGAGCGAGCGCTTGTGGTTCGCGGTGAAGTACATCGTCAGCCTGCCGCAGGTGCTGCCCCGCACGCCGTTGGCGAGCAGGCTGTGGCTGCCGGCGCTGTTGGCCGAGGCGTTGGCGCCGTTGGCGCTGTTGGCGCCGTTGACGCCGGGACCGGTCGGGGTCTGGCCCGTCGGGTCGCAGACCTTTCCGCTGAAGGCGACGTTCGCGACGCCGGCGATGACCTCGAGCACCGGCGTGCCGGCCGCGGAGAGCACCTTCAGGTGCATCGCGTTGATGGCCAGCGAGGTGCCGGTGCGCACCTGCTCGTCGAACTTCAGGTCGACGACGTCGCCCAGCGGCGCGAGCTGCTGTGCCAGCTGCTGTCCGGCCTGCTCGATCGGGACCTCCTGGCCGCCGATGGTCAGCCCGTTGGTCTCACTGAAGCCGTCGAGCACGGCCGAGCCCGCGACGCACGTGGCGGAGACTTGGGCGTTGGCCGCGCGGACGCCGAGCGTCGTCGTCGCCGCGCCGGGCGGGAGCTGAACCGCGAGGTTCTCGACCCGGCCGATGGCGCCGACGGCCTGGCGCGCGGCGATCTCGTTCTCCGGGTTGGCGATGGTGGCCGCCGACGCCGTCTGCGCCGACACGGCGTCGCTGGGGACGCCGATCGAGGCGGGCGCGCTGTTGAGCCCGGTCGCGTTGGACACACACGGGTTGGCGGAGGCCACCACCGGGTTGGAGCCCGGGTTCCCGGCCAACGAGCTCGACTCCGCGCTGGCACTGCATTGCCAGGAAGGCTGGGCCTGCGCGGCGCTCGCTAGCGCGCCGGTGGCGAGGACGGCCACGAGGCCAATCCCTGACCAAGGCTTGCGTCGCATATGAAAATCGTCTCCCTACGATTTGCTGGGCAGCCGCCCCTCCGACGGCGCCACGGTGCCTGAGATTCTCGACCGACTACCGTTCGGCAAAACATCGCACCGGGGAGCGGTGCAATGACGCCCACCCGCCGCGCCGCAGCTACCGCTAAGCGCGCGCCGCCACCTGGAGGCGGGCGACCGCCCGCCGCACGGCCTCGCGCGCCGCGGGCGGCTCGAGCACCGCGGCGTCGCCGGCCTCCTTGAGCACCTCGCGCACCAGCCAGTCCTCGCCGGCGAAGCTCAACTCGACGATCAGCGCGCCGTCCTCGAGGTCCTGCACGACGGTGCGCTCCTCGCGCGCCCAGCGCGCGCGCTCAGGCGAGATCCACAGCCGCGCGGTGCGCGAGGCCTCGACCTCGCCGGTGCGCGGCCAGCCCTCGACGTCGGCGGCGGGGTCGACCTCGGGGCGCGGCTCGAAGGACTGCTCGAGCACCTCGGCGGTCTTGATGCGGTCCAGGCGGAAGTGGCGCACGTCGTCCTTGGCCGGGTCGAAGCAGGCCACGTACCAACCCTCGCGCCCGTTGATGAGCGCGTAGGGCTCGACCGTGCGCTCGGAGAACTCGTCCTCGTTGGCCTTGTAGTACTCCAGGCGCAGCAGGTGCCTGGCGACGATCGCCTCCGAGACGACGCGCGCGACGACCGAGTCGTCGCCGCCCGCCGAGGCGATCTGCAGGCCCTGATCCATGGGGTCGGCTCCGAGCGCGGCGACGATCTTCTCTCGCGCGCTGGTCAGCGCGCCCTCGGGGAGGTGCTCGCCGATGAGGTCGATCGCGGCGACCAGCGCCTTGGCCTCGACCGGCAGCAGCCGCGCCGGCCGCGCGAAGTTGTCCGAGTAGGGCTCCGGGTCGACCTCGATCCAGCCGTCGTCGCCCACCTCGGCGTAGAGGACGTAGGAGCCGCCGCCGAAGTTCACGACGTTGAGGACGCTGACGTCCTCGCGCAGCTCGGCCCCGGTGATCTGCAGGCGCTCGCAGACGCCCTCCTCGCGCAGGCGCTCGCCCGCGCGGCCGGCCTCGATGAGGATCGAGGCGAGCGTGACCAGGCGCGCGAAGCGCTCGGGGCGGATGGCGGACTCGCGGCGCCCGTTGCCCTCCACCAGCTCGTCCGGCACCTCCTCGGCCGGCGCCGAGGCCACGGGCGCGGCCAGCAGCGGCTCGGCCTCGTGGAGCTCGGCCATGCGGGCCACGCGCTCGGCGACGACGTCGACGAGCTCGGCGGGACCCTCGACGCGGGCGTGCTCGCCCAGGCTCAGCGCCCAGCACGCGAGCTGGCGCGCGCTGGCGTAGCTGGTCGAGAAGAGGACGCCGTCCTGCGCCGGGGCGAAGCTGCCGAAGCGCCCGTAGTGGCGCTCGACGAGCCACGCGATGCGCTCGGAGATCCACACCTCGGCCGTGCCGATCGGCTCGCCGTACTGCCAGTCGGCGCGGTTGGCGTACTCGCGCGGGTCGAAGTCCTTGGGGCGCTTGAAGTCGTGTTCGGCCTTCGTGGCATAGGCCACCTTGCCCTGGATGCGCGAGAGGCGGAAGACGCGCAGCGCGTCGCGCTCGTGCGAGCGCCCCAGCACGTAGAACTGCCCGCCGCGGAAGAGCAGGTGGTAGGGGTCGACCTTGCGCGCGCCGAGGTCGTCGCGCTCCATCGTGTAGTAGTCGAAGGTGATCGTCTTCTGACGGAAGATGGCCGTCTCGATCTTGGCCAGGCGCTGGGAGAGGTCATGGCCGCCGGCGCTGCCGGTGATGCCGAGCGCCAGGCCGCGCTGGTCGGGCGCGTGCAGCGGCGACGGGCGCCCCCAGGAGATCTGCTGGAGCGCCAGGCGCAGCGGCTCGGCGTAGGCGAACTCGCCGTCGAGCAGCGTCAGCGCGAACTGCAGCGAGGCGAGCTCCTCGTCGGTGAAGGCGATCGCCGACAGGTGGAAGTTCTCAGGGCGCAGGGAGTAGTTCTCCTGCTCGGCCACGCCGTCGATCGGCTTGTCGACGGTGAGGTGGATGCCGAGCGACTCGAGCTCCGAGCGGTCGGCGTAGAAGCGCCGCGCGAACGCGTCCTCGTTCATCCCGCTGTAGCCCTCGACGTCGCGCCGGATCTCCAGGGCCGTGACCGGCCGGCGCTCGGCCATCAGGTAGGAGATCAGCGAGAGCTGGCGGATCAGCTTCTCGGTGTCCTTCGCCATTGCTGTCCCTCAAGATAGATGCGCTGCGCGCCCGTCGATCCACCGGGCGGCAATTGGCCCGCTCTTTGCGGTCTTTCGTAGCTAACCGCGAGGGCGGTTAGGCTCAACACCAACCCATGACCAAGCTCGCCATCGTCGATGACCACGAAGCCCTGCGCGAAGGGCTCGTCGCCATGCTGCGCGGACACGGCATGGAGGTCGTCGGCACCGCGGGCAACGTGGCCGCCGCGATCGACCTGGTGGAGCACGGTGCGCCCGACGTGGCGATCATCGACATCCGCCTGCCCGACGGCAGCGGCATCGAGCTCGCGCGCCACCTGCTCGAGCAGCACCCGGAGCTCGGGGTGATGCTCTACACGGGCGACGCCGACGCCGAGCTGCTCTACAGCGGCCTCGACTCGGGCGCGCGCGGCTACGCGCTCAAGGCCGGCTCGACCGAGGAGCTGGTGGGAGCCATCCAGACGATCGCGACCGGCGGCTCGTACGTCGATCCGCGCCTGGACAGGATCCTGCTCTCCCCGCGGGCGACCGCCCAGGTGCCCCAGCTCTCGCCGCGCGAGCGCGAGATCATGCACCTCATGGCCGAAGGCGGGACGGCCGAGGCGATCGGCACCGCGCTCGGCGTGTCGGTGGAGACCGTGCGCACCCACGTGCGCAACGTCATCCGCAAGCTGCAGGCGCGCAACCGGGTGCACGCCATCGCGCTCGCGCTCGAGCGCGGCGAGATCGCGCTCGACGCGCCGCCGCGCGCGCAGTGAGCACGCCCGAGGACGAGCTGCGGACGCTCGTGCACGACCTGCGCACGCCGCTGACCCTGGTCTCGGGCTTCAGCGACCTGCTCGTCCGCCGCGCCGACGAGCTGTCCGCGCCCGAGCGCGACGAGTACGTCCGGCGCATCGCCGATGCAGCGCGCGAGATGCGCGAGCTGCTCGACCGCGTCGGCCTTTAGGCGCTGGCCGCCGAGCCCCGGGCGCGGATGCGGGAGCGCTTGTCGACCAGCGCCGCGGTCACCTTCAGGGCGCCGCTCGGGGAGGCGACGAGCACCTTCGTGGCGGGCAGCCGCACCCTGCGCGCGCGCGTGCGCACGCGCTTGGACAGCGCGCAGCGCAGCCGGCCCGTCTTGGGACCGGCGCACAGCCGCAGGCGCCAGGTGCCTGGCGTCACCCTGACCTTGACCGCATCCGTGCGCACCTCGCGCCCGGACGGGACCGCGACGACGCGCGCCGCCAGCGTGCCCTTGGCATGGCGTGCTCGGTCGCGCAGCCGGATGCTGAGCCTGACCTTCGGGGCGGCGGGCGGGGCCGGCGCGAGCGCGGCGAGCGCCGCCGTCGGCGCCGAGGCGACGATCGCCGAGCCGTCCTCGTTGGTCGCGGTCACCACCACGCGCACGGCGGCGCCCGCGTCGGCGGGGACGGCGAGGTAGCTGGGGCCCACGGCGCCTGGGATGGTCGCCCAGTCGCTGCCCACAACGCGTTGCCACTGGATGAGGAAGCTGGTTGGGCTGTTGAGCCATGCGCCGGCGTCCGCGGTCAGGACCGCGCCCGGGCGCATCACGCCCGACACGGTGGGCGGGGCGGTGTTGACCGGGGGCGAGGGCACGATCGCGTCGCCGCAGGCGGTGCCGAGCTGCCTACACGACCCCATGAACGCGCTGTTGTAGACGTTCCAATGGGTGGCCAGGTAGCTGCCGGTCGCGGGATCGGGGTTGAAGTAATCGTCGCGGCCACAGTCGTAGGTCTGCGGGATCGGGCCGTTGCCGAGCGGGCAGACGCTCGAGACGTAGGCGTGCGCCATGGCCGGCCCGTCGGCGTAGCACATGACGTCCTCGCCGTCCCAGCAGTGCGCGTAGGTCCCGCTCGGGTCGTTCGCCGGGTGCGTCGTGTGCGGCGCGGACCACTGGACCGCCCCGAGGTTGTGGCTGATCTCGTGGAGCATCACGGTCGGCTGCCAGCCCGTCGCGTCGGGCTGCGTGCCCGCCGGCGCCCACATGATCCCGGTCAGCTGGCCGTAGTTGTGCTGGTTGCCGGCGTCGGGGCGGTCCTCGGTCGGGATGACCTCGCCCGTGCCGTAGACGCCGGTGGTGCCGTCGGTGAGGTCGTCGGCGAGGATGAAGCGGTTGCGCGTGTCGTCGCCGGTCGCCGCGCGCACCTCGTCGGCCACGGCGTAGAAGTCGTCGAGGTAGGCGCTGCGCGGGCCCTGCAACGCCACGACCTGGATGTCGACGTACTGCGGCCCGCACACGGTGCCCATGTCGAAGCGCAGGGCGCGCCGGCCGCCGGTCTGCAGCGTGAGGAACTGCTCGATGCGCGAGACGTTGGCCTGCAGGGCGTCGCGCCACTGGGCCGAGTTGTCCGGGGCGTCGGAGCCGTAGGCGTAGACCACCTTGATCTGCTTCTGCGAGGCGGGGAAGGCGGCGTGGGTGGTGTCGTCGCCGGTCAGCCGCGTCCCGCACCACGTCGTGGGCAGGAACTGGGGCATGTCGGGCGACGTGTGGCCGGCCATAGCCGAGAGCGCGAGCGTGCGATCGATGTCGGCGCCGGCGAGGTCCGCCGGCGTGTCGCGGTGGTTGACCTCGCCTGTCTCGTGGGCGCCCGCTGCCGCCGCGAAGGTCAGCAGCAGGAGGAGGAGCAGGGCGGCGAGGAGCGGTCGTGCACGGTGCATGACCACCATGTCGTCGGCGCGTCAGCCGCCGACTGCAGGCCCCGCGGACGCATGATGGACTGCCCGGCCTCCACCCCTGAACCCAGGGTGTCCGGTCCCGGGGGCACGGGGCGGAGGCGGGCCATCTCGTATTCGGCCCGCCGCTCCTACGCTTGATCGGTCTGGACGGACGCCTGGACGGCTGCCCGACCGCCGTCAGGCGGCGCGCTGCTCGGGCTCGGCGGCGAGCGGCCCGAAGTAGGCGCTGGCGCCCACGCCGCGATCGAACCCCGTCCACGCGGCGCCCGGCGCGAGGCCCTTCTCGAGGCGATCGAACGAGCCCAGCTTGCCGCCGAGGTTGTCGATCATGTGCACGAGCCACGCCTCGCGCGTGCACGGGACCACGGGGCTGCCGTGCTCGAGCGAGCCGTGGTGGCTGAGGACGATGTGCAGCAGCGCCTGCGCGGTCTGCGCCGGGAACCCGGGCAGGTCCTCGATGGCGCGGCGGATGCGGTAGTAGCCCAGCGGGATCTCGCCCTGCAGCCGCCCGGCGTCGGTGAGGTCGATGGCCGCGGGATCGGCGGTGTAGGCGTCGAGCTTGCCGATGTCGTGCAGCAGGGCGCCGGTGACCGCCACATCGCGGTCGATGCCGGGGAAGGTCGACGCCATCGCGCTGACGCCCTGGGCGACCGTGAGGCAGTGCTCGAGCAGCCCGTGCACGTAGGCCTGGTGGTAGAGCTTGGCCGCGGGCGCGCGCCGGTAGAGCTCCCAGGTCGGCGAGTGCGGTCCGAGGAGCCGATCGAGCAGCGCGTGCAGGTGCGGGTCCTGGACGGTGGCGACGAGGTCGCGCACCTCGAGCTCCATCGTCTCGGCCGAGTGCGGCGGCCCGTCGACGAGGTCGGCCAGGGCGAAGGAGCCCGGCGCGGCCGCGCTCAGCGTGCCCAGCTCGATCTGCGCGCCGAAGCGCGGGTGCAGCTCGAAGCGCCCGCGCACGCGCAGCGCCTGGCCGACCTGGCACAGCTCGCGCAGCTCGGCCCCGGGGTCGCGCACGATGGCCGCGACGCGCCCACTGCGGTCGCCCAGGGAGAGCTTGAGCAGCGGCGTGCCGTCGCGCCGCGTGCGCGGCTCGCAGGCGCGCACGAGCAGGACCTGGTCCAGATCCTGTCCGTCGGTGAGGTCGCGTACGAGCACGCCAGCAACCGTAGGGCCGCGCGCGGACGTCACTAGTGTGCAGGGAGTGAGCGATCGCACCGTCCTCGTCACCGGAGGGACAGGCGGGCTCGGCGCCGCGGTGACCCGCGCCTTCCTCGACGAGGGCTGGCGCGTGGTCGTGCCCTGGGTCGCCGAGCGCGAGCTGGAGCGCGTCGAGGAGCACGAGCGCCTCGAGCTCGTCGAGGCCGACCTCTTCGACCCCGACGCGGTGGCGCGGGCCGTCGCGACGGCCGGGCCCTCGCTGCGCGCCCTGGTCAACCTCGTCGGCGGCTTCGCTATCCACGAGCGCGTCCACGAGACGCCGATCGAGGTTTTCGAGGAGCAGCTGCTCCTGAACCTGCGGGCCGCCTACTTGGCGTGCGCCGCCGCGCTGCCGGCGATGCTCGAGGCCGGCGGCGGGTCCATCGTGTGCGTCTCCTCGCGCGCCGCGCAACGGCCCTTCCCCGGCGCCGCCGGCTACATCGTGGGCAAGGCGGCGGTGCTCGCCCTCGTCGACGCCCTCGACGCCGAGTATCGAAAGGACGGCATCCGCGTCAACGCCGTGCTGCCGAGCGTGATCGACACGCCGGCCAACCGCTCGTCGATGCCCGACGCGGACTTCGAGACGTGGGTGCGGCCCGAGCAGATCGGCCGCGTGATCCGCTTCCTGTGCTCCGACGACGCCTCGATCACCAGTGGCGCGCACGTGCCAGTCTATGGTCTGGCGTGATGCCCGCTCGACACGTGGAAGATCACAAGTGGTGGACCCTCACGGCCGTGTGCGTGGCGACGTTCATGCTGCTGATCGACATCACGATCGTCAACGTCGCGCTGCCCGACATCGCCAAGGCGCTGCACTCGTCGTTCACCGACCTGCAGTGGGTCATCGACGCCTACGCGCTGTCGCTGGCCGCGTTGCTGCTGACCTGGGGCGCGACGTCCGACCGCGTCGGGCGGCGCTACATCTTCGTGCTCGGCCTGGGGATCTTCACCATCGCCTCGCTGGGCTGCGCTCTCTCGACCAGCCCGCTCATGCTCAACCTCGCGCGGGCCGTGCAGGGCGTCGGCGCCGCGGCGATGTTCGCCACCTCGCTGGCGCTGCTGGCCTCGGCCTTCCACGGCCGCGAGCGCGGGACGGCGGTGGGGATCTGGGGCGCCACCATCGGCGCGGCCGTCGCCATCGGGCCGCTGGCCGGCGGCGGGCTGACCGAGGCCATCGGCTGGGAGTCGATCTTCTACATCAATGTGCCCATCGGCATCGCGGCCATCTACATCTCGCTGACCAAGGTCGCCGAGTCCAAGGACCCCGACGCCGGCCCCAACGACTGGCTTGGCCTCGTCACCTTCTCAGGCGGCCTCTTCCTGCTCATCTTCGCGCTCGTGCGCGGCAACGCCGAGGGCTGGGGCAGCACGCTGATCGTCTTTTTCCTCATCGGCGCCGCGGTCCTGCTCGTGGCCTTCGTGGTCGTCGAGGCCCGCATCCAGTACCCGATGTTCGACCTGACGCTGTTCCGCAAGCCGACCTTCGGCGGGGCGTGCATCGCGGCCTTCGCCCTGTCGGCCTCGATGTTCTCGATGTTCCTGTACATCACGCTCTACATCCAGAACGGCCTGGGCTTCTCGCCGCTGCAGGCGGGCGTGCGCTTCCTGCCCCTCTCGCTGCTGTCGTTCTTCGTGGCCCCGATCGCCGGGCGCCTGTCGGCGCGGGTGCCGATCCGCGCCCTCATCGGAGGCGGCATGGCCCTCGTCGGCGTCGCCCTGCTGCTCATGCGCGGGCTGTCGGCGTCATCGGAGTGGACCGCGCTGCTCGACGGCTTCATCGTGGCCGGTGTCGGCGTCGCGCTGGTCAACGCGCCGCTGGCCTCGACGGCGGTCAGCGTGGTCCCGCCGCAGCGCGCGGGCATGGGCTCGGGGATCAACTCGACCTTCCGCCAGGTGGGCATCGCGACCGGCACCGCCGCCCTCGGAGCCCTCTTCCAGCACATCCTGGCCAGCAACGCCACGGGCCCGCTGGCGCGCGTGCCCGCCGAGCGCCTCGCCCAGGGCCGGGCGCCGCTCCCCGGGCCGGCGGCGCACAAGGCGTACCTCGCCCTCTTCACCGACGGGCTCAACGACATCCTGCTCGTCGCGGCGATCGTCGCCTTCGCTGGCGCCGTGCTCTCCTTCGCCCTCATCCGCGGCAGCGACTTCATCGTGTCGCAGGTCGCAGGGGCCCCCGAAGCCGAGCCCGAGCTCACGGCCGCCGGCTAGGCGCCGCCGGACGGCGTGTCGGCGCCGCGCAACGTCCGCTGCGCGCGATCGCGCGGGGCGTCGCTACCCTCATCGGTCCGATGAGGCGCCTGATCGTCCTTTCCCTGCTCGCCACGCTCGCGCTCGCCGCTCCCGCGAGTGCCCAGCTGACGCACATCCGCCCCGGCATGACCGCCGGCGGCGTCGACCTCTCCGGGCTCGCGGTGCCCGATGCGGCGGCCAAGCTCGACGCCGAGCTGGCGCCGCGGCTGGCGCCCGACCTGCTCATCGGCGTGGCCGGCCGGCCCTGGGTCCTCAAGATGGCCGACGCGAAGCTCAAGCTCGACTCCACGCGGACGGCCAAGCGCGCGCTCTACGCGAAGGCCGGCGTGCTCGCCGTGGCGCCTGCGATCAGCCACTCGCACGCGGCGGTCGCGGCCTTCGTGGCGCAGATCGCCAAGCAGGTCGGCAAGCCGGCGCGCGACGCGAAGATCAAGATCACGCTGCGCCACATCTACCGCCAGCGCTCCCGGCCCGGGCGCGGGCTCGACACGGCCGCGGCGGCCAAGGCGATCGACGCGGCCATCGACGACCCCGCGGCCCCGCGCGTGCTGCACCAGCCGCTGACCCGCCTGCGGGCCAAGGTCAACGCCAACGACCTCGCGCGCGTCTACAACACCGTGATCACGATCGACAAGGCGCACTTCAAGCTGCGACTGTTCAAGGGCCTGAAGTTCCGTAAGAGCTACGGCGTCGCCGTCGGCCAGCCCGCCTACCCGACGCCCTCGGGGCGCTTCGCCATCCAGGACAAGCAGGTCAACCCGGTGTGGTCGGTGCCCAACTCGCCGTGGGCCGGCGAGCTGCAGGGCACCACCGTCGACGGTGGCAGCGCCGCCAACCCGCTCAAGGCGCGCTGGATGGGGATCGCCAACGGCGTCGGCATCCACGGCACCGGCGAGGACTACTCGATCGGCACGGCCGCCTCGCACGGCTGCATCCGCATGCACGTGCCCGACGTGGTCGACCTGTTCAAGCGCGTCCCGGTCGGGGCGCCCGTGCTCATCCGGTAGCGCGGGCCAGCTCGACGGCGCGCGCTGGCACTGGCACTGCCTCGGGCGGTGTCGCGCGCGCCGCGGCGACCGCCCGGCGCGGCGACAGCGTGCCGAACTCCTGGGCCAGGATCACGGACGCGACGGCCAGCCCGGAGACGGCCATCACGGCGCCGACGCCGAAGGTGAAGGCCGTGATGGCGGCGATGTCGACCGGGCGGCCCGTCACCTCCACGAAGCCGTAGGAGAGCATCGCCAGGCGCAGGCCGGCGCTGGCCGGGGCGAGCGGCAGGATCCGCCCGCCGCCCTGGGCCGCCATGACGAGGACGACGGTGGCCGGGGTGACCGGCAGCCCGAAGGCGGCCATGAAGGCCGCCATGGCGCCCAGGCGGATGAGGCGCGCCAGCGCCTGCCAGCTCGCGACGCCGAAGACGAAGCGTCGTGGCGAGGAGAGGATCGCCATCCCCTGGCGCAGCGCGCTGCGCAACGCGCGCACGACGCGCCGGCCGACGAGGGCGAGCGCCACGAGAACGACGACGGAGAGGATCGGGTGGCCGAGGACCAGGGAGACGTCGAGCGCCGGCAGCTCGCCGCTCGTGGTGGGGACCGGGATGAAGCCCATGGCCAGCCCCCACGCCACGAGCGCGGTGCCCAAGGCGGTCTCGAAGAGGGTCTCGGGGATGAAGGTGGCCGCGAGCGTCGAGAAGCGCGCGCCCTCGATGCGCCGGCGCACCAAGGCGAGCTTGACCACGTCGCCGCCCCGCGCCGGGACGATGGCGTTGACGCCGGCGCCCGCGAGGTAGGCGCGGATCACGTCGCGCGGGCGCAGGTCGGTCGCCTGCGGGAAGGCGGCGCGCAGGATCGTGTGCCACCCGCGTGGGCGCACGGTCTGCGCGGCGAGGTGCAGGGCGATGCCCAGCGCGAGCAGCCACGGGTCCACAGCAGCGGTGCGATCGAAGATCAGCGCGGCCGCGTGATCAGCCGTACGTCCGATCGCCTCGAGCTTGTCGAGCATGGCTCCTTCCACGCCGGCCGCATCCCCAGCGGCGTTGAGCGCTCATCCTTGCAGGGCGAGTGTGCCCATCCGCCCCCCGGAGGTCGAGGTCGGCCGTCACGTAGCATCGCCCGGCATGGACGTCGCTGCAGTCCCGCTCACCTCGCTCTCGCACGGCGCCGGGTGTGGATGCAAGCTGCCGGCCTCCGCGCTGCTGCCGATCGTCCGCGGCCTGCCCGCCGCCACGGCGCCCGAGCTCCTCGTCGGCTCGGCGACGGGCGACGACGCGGCGGTGTGGCGGATGTCCGACGAGCTCGCGCTGGTGCAGACGGTCGACTTCTTCACGCCGGTCGTCGACGATCCCTACGACTTCGGCCGCATCGCCGCGGCCAATGCGCTGTCCGACGTCTACGCGATGGGCGGCCGGCCGCTGACGGCGCTCAACCTAGTGGCGTGGCCGCTCGAGCAGCTCGGCGCGGAGTTGCTGGGCGACGTGCTGCGCGGCGGCGTCGACGTCGTGCGCGCCGCGGGCGCCGAGGTCGTCGGCGGCCACTCGATCGACGACCCCGAGCCCAAGTACGGCCTGGCCGTCACCGGCGTCGTGCACCCCGACCGCGTGATGGCCAACGCGGGCGGCCGCGCCGGCGACGCGCTGGTCCTGACCAAGCCGCTGGGCGCCGGCGCTGTGGTCACGGCCCGCAAGCGCGGGGAGGCCGACGACGCGCTGCTGGCGCGCGCGGTGGCGGTCATGGCCGCGCTCAACGCAGACGCCGCGGTGGCCGCGGTGGCGGCGGGCGCCTCGGCGATGACCGACGTGACCGGCTTCGGCCTGCTCGGGCACCTGCACGGGCTCGCCCGCGAGAGCGGGGTCGCGGCGCGCGTCGACGCTGCCGCCGTCCCCGCGCTCGACGGCGCGCGGGCCGTGCTCGAGGACGAGAGCGGGCTGTCGGGCGGCAGCCGGCGCAACCGCGAGTACGCCGAGAGCTTCGCGTCCTTCGACGCCGGGGTGGCTCCGTGGCGCGGGCGGCTCGTGTGCGACGCGACGACGTCGGGCGGGCTGCTCGTGGCAGTCGATCCCGCGCGCGCCGGCGAGGTGCCGGGAGCCGTGGTCGGGCGCCTGACCGACGGCGACCCGGGCGCGATCGCGGTGGCGTAGTGAGCGGGGCGGCCGAGGCCGGCGCGGACGTCCTCGAGCGCGATGCCGAGCTGGCGCGCATCGAGGCGGCGGTGGCGCGCGCGCAGGAGGGCCGCGGGAGCCTGCTCGTCGTGGAGGGGCCGGCCGGCATCGGCAAGTCGGCGCTCATCGGCGCGGCCCGCGCGCTGTCCGACGCGGCGGGCGCGCGGACGCTGCGCGCCCGCGGTGGAGAGCTCGAGCGCGACTTCGCCTTCGGCGTGGTGCGCCAGCTGCTCGAGCCTGCCCTGGCCGAGGTTCCCGCCCGCGCGCGCGACGACCTGCTCCAGGGGCCGGCCGGCGTGGCGGGACGGCTGCTCGGTCTGCCGGGCGCGCGCGCGGACGGCGGCGAGGTCGCCGCCCCCGACGCGTCGTTCACCGTCCTGCACGGCCTCTACTGGCTGTGCGCGAACCTGTCGGGCGACCGCCCGCTCGTGCTCACCGTCGACGACGCGCACTGGGCCGACGCCCCGTCCCTGCGCTTCCTGGCCTTCCTGCTGCCGCGCCTGGAGGAGCTGTCGCTCGCCCTGGTGGTGGCCACGCGCCCGGAGGCCGAGAGCGCGGCCGCGCCCGTGCTGGCGCTCCTGCTCGCCGACCCTCTCGCGCGTGTCCTGCGACCGGCGCCGCTCTCCGCCCGCGCGGTCGGGCGCCTGGTGCAAGAGGGCCTCGGGCGCGTGCCGGAGCCGGACTTCGCCGCCGCCTGCCAGCGCACGACGGGCGGCGTCCCCTTCCTCGTGCGCGAGCTCGTCGAGGCGCTGCGCGAGGAGGGCGTGGCCCCGACGGCTGCCGAGGCGCCGCGCGTGGAGGCCCTCGGCGCGCGCACCGTGGGGCGGGCGATGCTCGTGCGCCTGACCCGCCTGCCGCCGGTGGCCGTGCGCCTCGCCCAGGCGGTCGCGGTCCTGGAGACCGCCGAGCTCGCCCAGGCGGCCGACCTCGCCGCCGTCGACGCCGACGAGGCAGCCGCGGCGGCGGACCTGCTCGTTGCCGCGGGCATCCTCGGCCCGCGGCGCCCGCTGGCCTTCGCGCACCCGATCGTGCGCGCGGGGATCCTCGAGGAGGTGCCACCGGCCGAGCGCATGCGCGCCCACCGGCGCGCGGCCGAGCTGCTCGCCGTGCGCGAGGACAGCGGCGAGCGCGTGGCCGAGCACCTGCTGGCGACCGAGCCGGCCGGCGACGCGTGGACGGTGGCGCGGCTGACCGACGCCGCCCGCGACGCCGCGCGCCGCGGCGCGCCGGAGTCGGCGGCCAGCTACCTGCGCCGCGTCCTGGCCGAGCCGCCGGCCCCCGGAGCGAGGGCCCGGATCCTGCTCGAGCTCGGCGTGGCCGAGGCGACCGCCGGCCAGCCCGAGGGCGAGGCCCACCTGCGCGAGGCGCTCGAGGCGGCCGGGGACGACGACGTGCGCCTCGGCGCCGCCCTCGTCCTGGCCCACGTCCTCGGCCGCCGCGAGCGGATCGCCCAGGCGATCGAGGTCATCGACCTGGCCGCCGCGCGGCTGGCCGACAACCGCGGCCGCGCGCGCGTCCTGCTCGAGTCGATGGCCACCGGCGCCGGGATGCTCGACGCCGCGACGGCGCCGCGCCTGGCCTCGCGCCTGCGGGCCATGCGCCGCGCCGCCGACCACGCCCACGTCCCGCGCGAGGTCCTGGCGGTAGCCGCGCTCGTCGCCCTCCACGCCAACGAGCCGGCGCCGACCTGCATCGCGCTGGCGCAGCGCGCGCTGGCCGCCGGCCCGCGGATCGTCCCCGAGCCGACCGACCTGCCGTGGTTCGCCCAGGCGACCGTCGCGCTCGTGTGGGCCGACGCGCACGCCGAGGCGCAGGTCCCCCTCGACGCCGGCGTGGCCGAGAGCCGCGCGACGGGCGACCCGGCCCTCTTTGGCATGAGCCTGTCCCAGCGCGCGTGGCTGCTGCTGCGCCAGGGCGACCTCCAGGGGGCCGAGGCCGACGCCCGCACGCTGCTCGAGGCGCCCGATGTGGCCGCGCCGCCGCTGTACCGCAAGCTGGCGGCCGCCATCCTCGTCAACGCCTCGGTCGAGCAGGGCCGGGTGCAGCAGGCGGAGGAGGTGCTGGACGGCTTCGGCGTCGACGAGGCCGCCCAGACGCAGACCTCGGCCGTGCTGCGCCTCGCGCGCGGGCGCCTGCGCGTGGCTCAGGACCGCCCCACCGAGGCGCTGACCGACATCCTGGCGGCCGGCAGGATCGTCCTCGCCACCGGGTCGACGTGCCCTGGCCACCTGGCCTGGCGCTCGGCCGCCGCGTTGGCCCACGCCGCGCTGGACGAGCGCGAGGAGGGTCTACGGCTGGCCATGGAGGAGGTCGAGCTGGCGCGCGCCTTCGGCGGCCAGCGCACGCTCGGCGTCTCCCTGCGCGCCGCCGGGGCGGTCGCCGGCGGCGCCCAGGGCGAGGCGCTCCTGCGCGAGGGCGTCGAGTGCCTGGAGCGGGCCGGGATCGCGCTCGAGCGCGCGCGGGCGCTGGCCGAGCTGGGCGTGCTGGTGCGCGCCACCGGCCGGCGCGCGGAGGCGCGCGCGATGCTGCGCGAGGCGCTCGACGTCGCCCACCACGCGGGCGCCGCGCCGCTGGCCGACCTCGCCGAGGCCGAGCTGCGGGCCAGCGGCGCCAAGCCGCGGCGCGTGGCCCTCAGCGGGGTCGAGGCGCTCACGGCGAGCGAGCGGCGCGTGGCCGAGCTGGCGGGCGACGGGCTGACCAACCGCGAGATCGCTCAGGCGCTCTTCGTCACCATGCGCACGGTCGAGGGTCACCTCACGCGCGTGTTCGCCAAGCTCGCCCTGAGCTCGCGCGACGAGCTGCCCGACGTCCTGGGCGCGCCGCGGTAGCGCGGGCGCGGCGGGCGCGGCGGGCGCGCGGGGGGGACGTCGAGCTCGACCTCGACGACCCCCGCGCTGACCGAGCGCACGCGGAAGCCGAGCCGGTCGACCAGCGAGCGCACGCGCCGGTTTTCCGCCAGCGCGGTGCCGGTCAGGCGCGTGATCCCGTTCGCGCGGGCGCGCTCGACGAGGCGTACGGCGAGACCGTGGCCGATGCCGCGCCGCTGCCACGCGTCGACGACGGCGAGGGCCATGTCGGCCGCCGCGCCCGCGGCGCTGCCGGTCGCGTAGCGCCCGACGCCCACGATGTCGCCGGTCGTCTCGTCGATGGCGACGAGCGCCTCGTGGGTGACGTGGTCGACGTCGGTGAGGTAGTCGAGCTCGCGCGCGCTCAGGCGCGGCTTGGGCGCGAGGAAGCGCTGGCGGCGCGAGCGGTCGCTGAGGCGCTCGAACGCGTCGGCCAGCGGCTCGCGGTCGGCCGGGACGATCGGGCGCACGCGCAGGCGCACGCCGTCGGCGAGGGTCATCTGGCCGGGCATCGCCTCATGCTCCGCACGCGCGGGCCACCTGCGCGCGGCCCCGGTGCAGACGGCTGTGCAGCGTGCCCTCGGCGATCCCGAGCGCGCGGGCGGCCTCGCCGGCGCGGTAGCCGTGGACGTCGACGAGGACGACCGCCTCGCGGAAGCCCTTGGGCAGCGCGGCGACCGCGTCGAGCACCTCGCGGGCGCGGCGGGCGCTCATGGGGCGGTCCTCAGCGCCGACGTCGACGGGCTCGAAGTCCTCGGGCAGGGCGGTGGTGCGCACGCGGCTGGCGGCGGAGCGCAGGCGGCTGAGGTGGGTGTTGCGCACGGCCTGCACGAGGTAGGCGGCCTCGCTGCCGCTCACGGTCCGCGGCCGGCGCAGGACGCGCTCGAAGGTGTCCTGGACGAGGTCCTCGGCGTCGCCGTGCCGGCCGGTGAGGTGCCGTGCGACCCGCGTCAGCCGCTCCATGTGAGAGGCGAGGCGCTCGGGGTCGAGGGGGCGGGGAGCGGGGCGGGGAGCGGCGAACGTCGACATGGCAGCCATGGTGCGATTTGCAGGGCCATCGGCGCAACGGGGACCCTCCCCTGTCTTTCTGGGACCTCCGGCGGGAATGCGGGATGTGGGGGTGCGGCTGCCCGCACCACGGGGGTACCGGCTGGCCGTACCGGGTCGACGCTGGGTGCCCGCACCACATCCGGCGTCATGCAGTCGGCCACTACCATCGCGCACGGAGCGGCCCGGGGCCGGTGCCCCGACCGGCCTTCAAAGCCGGGGGGGCCGTGCGATCACGGCTGGAAGGTTCGACTCCTTCGCCGCTCCGTGACGGCGGTACGCTCGACGCCGTGAGCGCAGCGCCGCCTCCCGGGGTCGACTTGCTCCTCGAGCGCGAGCGCGAGCTGCGGTGCATCGACGCGGCGATCGCCGCGGCGCGCGAGGGATCGGGCCGCAGCGTGGTGGTCGAGGGGCCGGCGGGGATCGGCAAGTCGGCCGTCCTCGCGGCCGCCCGGATCGCCAGCGAGGACGCGGCGACGCGCTTCCTGCGCGCGCGCGGCGCGGAGCTCGAGCGCGACTTCGCCTTCGGGGTCGTCCGCCAGCTCTTCGAGCCGATCCTCCACGAGGCGAGCACCGCCGAGCGCGCCGACCTGCTGCAGGGGCCCGCGGGGCTGGCCGCCCGCGTGCTGGGGCTCCCGGGCGCGCTGGAGGAGGGCGAGGCGCCCGCGGCCGCGCCCGACGCGTCCTTCGCCGTCCTGCACGGCCTCTACTGGCTGTGCGCGAACCTGGCCGCCAGCCAGCTCGTCGTGCTCAGCGTCGACGACGCCCACTGGGCCGACGCGTCCTCGCTGCGCTTCCTGGCCTTCCTCACGCCCCGCCTGCAGGAGCTGCGGATCGCGTTGCTCGTCGCCGCGCGACCCGAGGCCGACGCCGAGGAGGCCCACCTGCTGGCGACCCTGGCCGCCGATCCGCACGCCGACGTGGTGCACCCCGCGCCGCTGAGCGTCGCCGCGGTGGGCCGGCTCGTCGAGGCGCGGCTGGGCACGGCGCCCGAGGAGGCCTTCACCGCCGCGTGCCACCGCGCCACCGGCGGCGTCCCCTTCCTCGTGCGCGAGCTGGTCGAGGCGGTCGGCCGCGAGGGCATGACGCCCGATGCGCGCACCGCCGCGCGCGTGGAGGGGGTGGGCGCGAGCACCGCGCGGCGCTGGATCCAGCTGCGCCTGGGTCGCCTGCCCGCCCCGGCAGCCCGGCTGGCGCGCGCCGTGGCCGTGCTCGAGCGCGCGCAGCTGCCGCGCGCGGCGGCGCTCGCCGAGCTCGACCCCGCGCAGGCCGCGGAGGCCGCCGACACGCTCGTGGCGGCCGGGATGCTCGAGCCAGCGCGACCGCTGGCCTTCGTCCACCCGCTGGTGCGGGCCGGCGTCTACGAGGAGCTCGGGGTGGCCGAGCGCTCGCTCGCGCACCGCCGCGCGGCCGAGCTCATGGACGACGACCCGGCCGGCGAGGAGCGCGCGGCCGAGCACCTGCTGGCCACCGAGCCCGCCGGCGACGCCTCGATCGCGCGGCGGCTGGTCGACGCTGCCCGCACTGCCGCGCGGCGCGGCGCGCCGGAGTCCGCGGCGGTGCTCCTGCGCCGCGCGCTGGCCGAGCCGCCGCCCCCGGCCGAGCGCCCCGGCCTGCTGCTCGAGCTCGGGATCGCCGAGGCGGTGGCCGGCCAGGCGGCCGGCGAGGGCCATCTGCGCGAGGCGCTCGACGTCGCCGGTGACGACCACGGCGTGGCGCTCGGCGCGACGCTCGTCCTCGCGCACGCGCTCGGGCGCGCCGAGCGCATCGAGGACGCGGTGGCGGTCGTCGATCGCACCGCGGCGCGGCTGCACACCGCCGACGAGCAGACCGCCGAGCTGCTCGAGACGCTGGCGCTCATGGCGGGCATGCTCGACGTGAGCACTGCGCCGGCGCTCGACGAGCGCCTGAAGGCGCTGCGCCGGCGCGCCGACGCGCCGCGGGCCACGCGCGAGGTCCTCGCCGCGGCGGCCATGCGCGCGGTGGCCACCAACGAGCCGGCCGAGGTCGGGATCGCGCTGGCGCGCCGCGCGTTCGCCGCCAGCCCGCGGCCCGTGTCGGCGCCGACCGATTTGCCGTGGTTCGTCCAGGCGACCATCGCGCTCGTGTGGGCCGACGCCTTCGACGAGGCCATCGGCCCCATCGAGGCCGGCCTGGTCGAGAGCCGCGCGGTCGGCGACAGCGCGCTCTTCGCCACGAGCATGACCTGGCGCGCGTGGCTGCTGTTGCGCCGCGGCGACCTGCAGGCCGCCGCCGGCGACGCGCGCACGGTGCTCGAGGCGTCCGACCTCCCGGCGCCGCAGCTCTACCGCACCGTGGCCACGGGCGTCCTCGTCACGGCCCTGACCGACCAGGGCGACCTGGAGGGCGCCGAGGCGGCCCTGCAGCAGTTCGCCCCTGGCCAGCCCGTGCGGGCGCACAGCGGCGCGATGCTGCTCCTCGCGCGCGGGCGCCTGCGCGCGGCGCAGCGCCGGCTCGACGCGGCCCTGGCCGACATGCGCGCCGCCGGCGACATCGCCGTGCGCATCGGCGCGATCTCGCCCTCCTCGCTGGCGTGGCGCTCGGAGGCTGCGCTCGTGTCGATGGCGCTGGGCGAGCGAGAGCGCGCGGAACGGCTGGCGCGCGGTGAGCTCGACCTGGCCCGGGCGTTCGGCGCCCCCCGCACGCTGGGCGTGGCCCTGCGCGCCGCCGGCGTGGTCGTCGGCGCCGACGAGGGCGAGGAGCTCCTGCGCGCGGCAGCTATCACCCTCGACGCCGCCGGCGCGAACCTCGAGAGCGCGCGCGCGACCGTCGACCTGGGCGCGCTGCTGCGGCGGGCCAACCGCCGCGCCGACGCCCGCGAGCTCCTGCGCGAGGGCCTCGACATCGCTCACCGCGGCGGCGCCGCGGCGCTCGCCGACCAGGCCGAGACCGAGCTGCGGGCCGCCGGCGCCAAGCCCCGCCGCGCGCGGCTGACCGGGCTCGACGCCCTCACCGCGAGTGAGCGCCGGGTGGCGGAGCTCGCCGCCGAGGGGATGACCAACCGGGAGATCGCCCAGGCCCTCTTCGTCACCACCCGCACCGTCGAGGGCCATCTCACCCGGACCTTCCAGAAGCTCGACGTCCGCTCGCGCGAGGACCTGCCCGCCGTCCTCGTGTCCTAGCGCGACAACCGAGCGATATCGAGCCGCGCGCTCGGGTAGGCCGTCGGTGCGGATGCCCCGCTCCATGCCCGCACTGCTTCGCCAACTCCTGACGCGCGATCGCCTCGGCCTGGGCGAGGCGGCCCGCTCGGCCGCGTCGGAGCGCATGCAGCCGCGCACGCGCTCGGCCGACCGGATGGTCAGGTCGATCTGCCCGTACTGCGCGGTGGGCTGCGGCCAGCGCGTGTACGTCAAGGACGAGAAGGTCATCCAGATCGAGGGCGACCCGGACTCCCCCATCTCGCGCGGGCGGCTGTGTCCCAAGGGCTCGGCCTCGCGCGCGCTGCACGAGCACCCGGCCCGCGAGTACAAGGTCAAGTACCGCCCCCCGCACGGCACGGAGTGGGAAAAGCTCGACCTCGACACGGCGATGGACATGATCGCCGACCGCCTGATCGCGGCGCGCGACGCGGGCTGGGAGGACGTCGACGAGCACGGCCGCCGCCTGCACCGCACGCTCGGCTTCGCGCACCTCGGTGGCGCGACCCTCGACAACGAGGAGAACTACCTCATCAAGAAGTTCTTCTCGGCCATGGGGGCGCTGCAGATCGAGAACCAGGCGCGCATATGACACTCGAGCACGGTCCCCGGTCTGGGGACCTCGTTCGGGCGCGGCGGCGCCACCACCTTCCAGCAGGACCTAGCCAACAGCGACTGCATCCTGATCATGGGCTCGAACATGGCCGAGAACCACCCGGTGGGCTTCCAATGGGTGGCCGAGGCCAAGAAGCGCGGCGCGAAGATCATCCACGTCGACCCGCGCTTCACGCGCACGAGCGCCTTCGCCGACACCTTCGTGCCCCTGCGCGCCGGGAGCGACATCGCCTTCCTCGGCGCCGTCGTGCGCTACATCCTCGAGGAGGGCCGCGCGTTCAAGGAGTACGTCGTGCGCTACACCAACGCGGCGACGATCGTCTCCGAGGACTTCCGCGACACGGAGGATCAGCCGGATGACGTCGGCGCCGCCCAATTGGGCGAGGCCGGATGCCGAGCGGGCGGCAAGCCGACGGGGCTGTTCTCCGGCTGGGATCCCGAGACGCGCACCTACGATCCCGACTCGTGGCAGTACCAGGAGATGCAGGTCGCGGCGGCGTCGGGGCAGCGCGAGCAGGGGGCGCCCACGGGCCAGGCGGCGCACGGCGCCCACGGCGGCGCGCTGGAGCACGGCGAGCCGCCCCACTACGACGAGACGCTGCAGCACCCGCGCTGCGTCTACCAGCTCCTGCGCAAGCACTTCGCCCGCTACACCCCGGAGTTCGTCGAGGAGACGTGCGGCGTCTCGCGCGAGCAGTTCCTCGCGGTGTGCGAGGCGCTGTGCGACAACTCGGGCCGCGAGCGCACGAGCGCCATCTGCTACGCCGTCGGGTGGACGCAGCACACGGTGGGGGTGCAGTACATCCGCACCGCCTCGATCATCCAGCTGCTGCTGGGCAACATCGGTCGTCCCGGCGGCGGGATCATGGCCCTGCGCGGGCACGCGTCGATCCAGGGCTCCACGGACATCCCGACGCTCTACGACATCCTGCCCGGCTACCTGCCGATGCCCGCGGCCGAAGCGCACGGCTCGCTGGAGGAGTACATCGAGCAGAGCTCGCCCCAGGCGGGCTACTGGGCCAACATGGGCGCGTACACCGTGTCGCTGCTCAAGGCCTGGTGGGGCGACGCGGCCACGGCCGCGAACGACTTCTGCTTCGACCACCTGCCGCGCCTGACCGGCGACCACTCCTACTACTCGGCGCTGCCCGGGATGATCGACGGGACGGTCAAGGGCCTCTTCGTGATGGGGGAGAACCCGACGGTCGGTGCGGCCAACGGCGGCTACAACCGCGCCGCCCTGCGCGGGCTCGACTGGCTCGTGGTCCGCGACCTGGTCGAGATCGAGACCGCGTCCTTCTGGTACGACGCGCCCGAGATCGAGACCGGCGAGGTCGCGACGGCCGACATCGCCACCGAGGTCTTCTTCCTGCCCGGGGCGACCCACGTCGAGAAGAAGGGCAGCTTCACCAACACGCAGCGCCTGCTGCAGTGGCGCGAGCAGGCCGTCGAGCCGCGCGGCGACTGCCGCTCGGAGCTGTGGTTCATGTACCACCTCGGGCGCCGCGTGCGCGAGAAGCTGGCCGGCTCCACCGCCGCGCGCGACCGGGCGGTGCTCGAGCTGACGTGGGACTACCCGACCGAGGGCACCCATGACGATCCCGACGCCGAGGCCATCCTGCGCGAGATCGGCGGCGTCGACCTGAAGACGGGCAAGGAGGTCCCCGACTACCTGCCGCTCGACGACGACGGTTCCACCGCATGCGGGTGCTGGATCTACGCGGGCTGTTACGCCGAGGGCGTCAACCAGGTCGCGCGGCGCAAGCCGGGCTCGCAGCAGTCGCTGGTGGCCCTCGAGTGGGGCTGGGCGTGGCCCATGAACCGGCGCATCCTCTACAACCGCGCCTCTGCCGACCCGGACGGCAAGCCGTGGTCGGAGCGCAAGCGCTATCTGTGGTGGGACGCCGAGCGGGGGACGTGGGCGGGAGAGGACGTGCCCGACTTCAAGCCCGACAAGGCGCCCGACTACGAGCCGCCGGACGACGCCGTGGGGCCCGACGCCCTGCGCGGCGACGAGCCGTTCATCATGCAGGCCGACGGCAAGGCGTGGCTCTACGCGCCGGCGGGGCTGGTGGACGGGCCGATGCCCACGCACTACGAGCCGCATGAGTCGCCCTTCGGCAACCCGCTCTACGCCAGCCAGCAGTCCAACCCCGCCCGCCAGCAGGTCCGCCGTCCGGAGAACCCCTACAACCCGACTCACGGCGAGCCGGGCGTCGAGGTCTTCCCCTACGTGGCGACGACCTACCGCCTCACCGAGCACCACACCGCGGGCGGGATGTCGCGCTGGCTGCCCTACCTGGCCGAGCTGCAGCCCGAGATGTTCTGCGAGGTCTCGCCGGCTCTCGCGCGCGAGCGCGGCCTCGTGCACGGCGGGTGGATGACGGTCGTCACGCTGCGCGCGGCCATCGAGGCCCGCGTGATGGTCACCGACCGGATGACGCCGCTGACGATCGGGTCGCGTCAGCTGCACCAGGTCGGCCTGCCCTACCACTGGGGATCGCGGGGAATCGCGAAGGGCGACTCGGCCAACGATCTCCTCGGGCTGGCGCTCGACCCCAACGTCCACATCGGCGAGTACAAGGCGCAGACCTGCGACGTGCGCGCCGGGCGCCGCCCGCGCGGCCCGGCGCTGGTCGCGCTGCTCGAGGACTACCGCCGCCGCGCCGCGGAGGCGGGCGTCTCCGAGCCGCCCGCGAAGGAGGAGCGCCCGTGACGACCGAACGCGTCGGCTTCTTCACGGACACGTCGGTCTGCATCGGCTGCAAGGCGTGCGAGGTGGCCTGCAAGGAGTGGAACGACGTCCCCTCGGAGCAGCTGGACTTCACCGGGCACTCCTACGACAACACCGGGACGCTGGGGGCCGACACCTGGCGTCACGTCGCCTTCGTCGAGCAGGCCCGCGACGGCGGGCTGCGCTGGCTCATGTCCTCGGACGTCTGCAAGCACTGCACCTCGGCCGCCTGCCTCGAGGTGTGCCCGACCGGCGCGCTCTTCCGCACCGAGTTCGGCACGGTCGTCGTGCAGCAGGACATCTGCAATGGCTGCGGGTACTGCATACCCGCGTGCCCGTACGGCGTGATCGACCGGCGCGAGGAGGACGGTCGCGCCCACAAGTGCACCCTCTGCTACGACCGCCTCAAGGACGACATGACCCCGGCCTGCGCCAAGGCGTGCCCGACGGAGTCGATCCAGTTCGGGCCGCTCGAGGACATGCGCGAGCGCGCCTTCGAGCGCCTGGAGGTCCTCCACGTCGCCGGCGAGTCGAGCGCGCGCCTGTACGGCGAGGACCCGGGCGACGGCGTCGGCGGCCAGGGCTCGATCTTCCTGCTGCTCGACGAGCCGGAGGTCTACGGCCTGCCGCCCGACCCCGTTTCGACCACGCGCGACCTGGGCTCGATGTGGCGTGCGGCCGCGGGCGCTGGGGCGGCGCTGCTGGCCGGGATCGCGGTCGCGAGCTTCGGGGGGCGTCGGTGAGCGACGCCGCGACCGACGCCGCGCGCGACTCCTACTACGGGCGGCCGATCCTCAAGGAGCCGGTCTGGACGTGGGAGGTCCCGCTCTACTTCTTCTTCGGCGGGATGGCCGGCGCGGCCGCGCCCTTCGCGTTGCTCAGCGAGCTGCGCGGCGACAAGGCGCTCGCGCGCCGCGCATGGCTGGTCGCCCTCGCCGGCGCGGCGGCGAGCCCGCCCCTGCTGATCGCCGACCTCGGGCGGCCTGAGCGCTTTCATCGCATGCTGCGGGTGATCAAGCCCACCTCGCCGATGAGCCTCGGCTCGTGGGTCCTCGGCGCCAGCAGCACCGCCATCGCCTTCGCGACCGCCCGCAGCCTCTTCGGCTGGTTCCCGCGCCTGGGGCGCCTGGCGGGCGCCACCGCCGTCCTCGGCCCGGCGCTCTCGACCTACACCGCGGTGCTCCTGGCCGATACGGCCATCCCGGTGTGGCACGAGGCCCGCGGCGAGTTGCCGTTCGTCTTCGCCTCCGGCGGGGCGATCGGCGCCGGGTCGGCGATGGCGCTCATCGGCGGCGGCGCCCCGGCCCGCCGCCTTGCGCTCGTGGGCGCGGCCGGCGAGCTGACCTCGACGACCGTCATGGAGCGCCGCCTGGGCCCCTTGGGCGAGCCCTACCACGAGGGCGCCGCCGGCCACGCCGCCCGCGCCGCCAAGGCGCTGACGGCGGCGGGCGGCCTGGTGATGGCCTGGCGCGGCCGACGCCGCGGGGGCGCCGCGGCGGGCGCGACGCTCATGCTCGCGGGCGCGCTGGCCACGCGCTGGTCGGTCTACAAGGCGGGCTTTCAGAGCGCGGCGGACCCGAAGTACGTGGTGGAGCCGCAGCGGGCGCGAATGGCGGCGCGCGCGGAGTCGGCCGCGGGCTGAGTCGTCCGCGATGCGGTCGTCCGCGTGGCGCCTGGGGTTGCTGCGCGGCGTTTACTGCCGCATCGAGGAGAGGGTGTCCCGGCGCTCGCGGCGGGTCCCCCGAGCGCGTTCCCCACGGCACTGTCCTGCCCAGGGGTTGTGATGCGACCGGAGAACAGGACGCTTCACGCGATCGCGGACAACTGCGCGCGCCCCGACCGCCGCGGACTCCTTTCCCCTTGGTGATGCAGTAGGCGTCGCGCAGCACGCAAGACGCCGCGCGGACGACGACGCGGGGCGCCGCGGGTCGTAGCATCCGAAGCCATGCCCGAGCCCCCGCCCCCGCGCGTGCGCGAGCGACTGCGCGAGCTGCCGTCCGTCGACCGGCTGGCGACCTCGGTGGCGCGGGCCGAGCTGGCCGACCGGCGCGCGGAGCTGCTCGCCGGCGCGGCCGACGATGCCGATCTGGTCACGCGGGCGCGCGAGAGGCTCAGGCCCTCGCTGCGGCGCGTGCTCAACGCCACCGGCGTCGTGGTGCACACGAACCTCGGGCGCGCTCCGCTGGCGGCGAGCGCGCGCGCCGCGGTGGCGGCCGCGGCCGAGGGATACTCGAACCTCGAGCTCGATCTGGCCACCGGCGAGCGGGGCTCGCGCCACGCGCACGTCGAGGGCCTGCTGCGCGAGGTGACCGGGGCGCAGGCCGGCATGGCGGTCAACAACTGCGCCGCCGCCGTGCTGCTGGCTGCCGCGGCGCTCGCGGGGCCGGGGCGAGAGGTCGTCGTCTCGCGCGGGCAGCTCATCGAGATCGGCGGCGGCTTTCGCATCCCCGAGGTCGTGGGACAGGCCGGGGCGCGACTGGTCGAGGTCGGGACCACGAACCGCACGCGGCTGGGCGACTACGCGGCGGCGCTGGGCGAGCGCACCGGCGTCATCCTGCGCGCGCACCCGTCGAACTTCCGCACCGTCGGCTTCACCGAGGAGGTCGAGATCGAGGCGCTGTGCGGGCTCGGCGTGCCGGTCGTCGACGACGTGGGCTCGGGTGTGCTCGCCGACGAGGTCGAGCTGCTGGCCGACGAGCCCGCGGTCCGCCGGTCGGTCCGCGCCGGAGCGGCGGTCGTGTGCTTCAGCGCCGACAAGCTCCTGGGCGGCCCACAGGGCGGCCTGATGGTGGGCACGAGCGAGGCGATCGAGGCGTGCCGGCGCCACCCGCTGGCCCGCGCCGTGCGCATCGACAAGCTCTCGCTCGCAGCGCTCGAGGCGACCCTCGCGCTCTACCGCGACCCGGAGCTCGCGCGCGCCGAGCTGCCCGTGCTGGCCATGCTCGAAGCCGATCCGGCGACGCTCGAGGCCCGCGCCCGCCGGCTGGCCGAAGGCTGCGGCGGCGAGGTGGTCGCCTCGACGGCGAAGGTCGGCGGCGGCGCCCTGCCGCTGCTCGAGCTGCCCGGCCCGGCGGTCGCCATCGACGTCGCCTTGGCCCAGCCGCTGCGCGCCGGCGACCCGCCGCTGGTCGGCCGCATCGCCGACGGCCGGCTGCTGCTCGACGTCCGCACGCTCACCGACGAGGAGGCCGACCAGGCGGCCGCCGCCGTCCGCGCCGCGCGGGGATGACGACCGCGCCGCCGCTCACGCTCGGCACGGCCGGCCACATCGACCACGGCAAGACCGCGCTGGTCGCGGCGCTGACGGGCAAGGACACCGACCGCCTGCCCGCCGAGAAGGCGCGCGGGATCTCGATCGAGCTCGGCTACGCCCCGCTGCGCCTGGCCTCCGGGCGCCGGCTCTCGGTCGTCGACGCCCCCGGCCACGAGCGCTTCGTGCGCACGATGGTCGCCGGCGCCACGGGCATCGACCTCTACCTCATGGTGATCGCCGCCGACGACGGCGTCATGCCCCAGACGCGCGAGCACGCCGCCGTGCTCACCGCCCTCGCTGTGGCGACCGGCGTCGTCGCGGTGACGAAGGCCGACGTCGCCGACCCGGCGCGCGCCGCGCAGGAGGCGAGCGAGTTGCTCCCGAGCGCCATCGTCGTCCCGTGCTCGGCGCGCACGGGCGCCGGCGTCGAGGACGTGCGCGCCGCCCTCGACGAGGTCGCCGACCGCCTCCCGGCCCGCGACGCGAGCGCCGGCGAGCCGCTGCTGCACGTCGACCGCGCCTTCACCATCCGCGGCGCCGGCACCGTGGTGACGGGCACCCTGTGGGCCGGGGCGATAGCGCCCGGCGACCGCCTGGTCCTGCTCCCGGCCGGCACCGCCGTCCGGGTCCGCTCCGTGCAGATCCACGACGAGCCCGTCGAGCGCGCCGACGCGGGCCAGCGCGTCGCCGTCAACCTCGTCGGCGTCGAGCGGCGCGACGTCGCGCGCGGCGACGTGGTCGCCGCCCCCGGAGCAGTGATGCCCTCGCGGGTCCTCGACTGCGACCTGACGCTGCGCGACGCCAGCCACGGGATGCGCGCCCACGTGCACCACGGCACGCGCGAGACGCCCGCGCGCCTGGCCGATCTGGGCGCCGGCCTGTGGCAGGCGCGCCTCGAGCAGCCGTTGCTGGCGCGCGCCGGCGATCGCGTGGTCGTGCGCTCGATCGCGCCTCCCGACACCCTGGGCGGGGGCGTCGTGCTCGATCCCGCCGCCCGGCGCCACGGCCGCCGGGACGACGCGCTCGCGCGCCTGGAGCGCCTGCGCCGCGGCGAGCCCGAGCCCGCGCCCGAGCCCACGCGGCAGCCATCCCGGGCGCCCAGCGAGCCAGAGGCCCCGCCGGCGCCGCTGCCCGACTCGGCGCTCGCGCTCGAGGAGCGCCTGCGCGCCGCAGGCCACGAGCCGCCCAACGCCGACGACCTCGAGGCCGCCGACCTCGCCGCCCTGCGCGCCGCCGGGCGGGCCGTCCGCGTCGGGCGGGCGATGTACGCGCACCCCGAGGCGCTGGCGGCCGTCCGCGCCAGGGTCGAGGCCGTCGTCGCCGCCGAGGGGGCGATCACGCTGGCCCGCCTGCGCGACGAGCTTCAGACCTCGCGCAAGTTCGCCCAGGCCCACCTCGAGCACCTCGACGCCGAGCGCGTGACCAAGCGGCTCCCCGACGACTCGCGCGTGCTGCGCCGCGGCTGAGCACGAGGCGCCCGCGCGGGGCGTAAAGAAAGCCCCTGCCACGCCGACCATCCGGGGGTGAGAGCGTTCTCGCGCCTCGGTCGCGCCCTGCCCAAGGGCCGGACCCTGCCGCCCGCGGTGTGGGAGCGCCGCCATGCCTGGATGCTCCGCCTCGTCTGGGCGCACGCCCTCGGCCTCCTCGCCTGGGGGCTGCTCGCCGGGCACCCAATGTGGCACGCGGGCCTCGACGGCGCACCGGTCGCGATCTGCGCCGTCATCGCCGGTCGCCGTCGGGTCTCGCGGCGCAACCGCGCGGTCGCGGTGTGCGTCGGGCTGCTGACCGCGTCGGCGGTCGTCGTCCACCTGATGAACGGCGCCATCGAGGGCCACTTCCACTTCTTCGTGATGGTCAGCGTCCTCGCGCTCTACGAGGACTGGTTCCCCTACCTGCTCGCCTTCGCCTTCGTCCTCGGCCACCACGGGCTCATGGGCGCGCTCGAGCCGTCCTCGGTCTACAACCACCCCGACGCCATCGCCCACCCGTGGCGCTGGGCGGGCATCCACGCCCTCTTCATCGCCGCGCTGGGCATCGTCAACGTCGTGCACTGGCGGCTCAACGAAGACGCCCGCGCCGATGCGCTGCACAGCCGCGAGCGCTTCCGCCACGCCTTCGACGACGCACCCATCGGCATGGCCCTCACCGGCCTCGACGGCGTCGTCCAGCGCGCCAACGCCGTGCTCTGCGAGCGCATCGGCGCCGACCCGGCCGGCCGGCCGCTGGCCGACCTCGTCGACGCCGACGACCTCGCCGGCCGCCCGTTCCCCGCCGCCGGCGGGGAGACCGAGGTGCGCTACGCCGGCACGGCCGCGTGGGGGCTGTGGCACCACTCGCCGCTCTCCGGGCGCGACGGTCGTCCCGAGGCGTGGATCAGTCACTGCATCGACGTCTCCAAGCGCAGGTTCGCCGAGGACGAGCTCTCCTGGCAGGCCAACCACGACGCGCTCACCGGCCTGCCCAACCGCGAGCTCTTCCTGGAGCGCCTCAGCGGCTCGCTGGGCTCCGAGGGCCGCGTCGCCGTCCTGCTGGTCGACCTCGACGACTTCAAGGTCGTCAACGACTCGCTCGGCCATGCTGCCGGCGACCGCCTGCTCAGCGGCGTCGCCGAGCGGCTGTGCCGCGTGCTGCGACCGGGCGACGTCATCGCCCGCTTCGGCGGCGACGAGTTCACCGTCCTGCTGCCCGGCATCACCGATGAGGCCTATGCGCTCGGCGTGGCGCGCAGGCTGGCCGACGCCCTGCGCGAGCCGCTCGTCCTCGACGGTGAGCGCCGCTACGTCACCGCCAGCGTCGGCATGAGCTTCAGCGCGCCCAGCGAGCACGATCCCCACGCGCTGCTGCGCGACGCCGACGCGGCCATGTACCGCGCCAAGGAGATGGGCAAGTCGCGCTGCGAGGTCTTCGACGACTCGATGCGCGAGCGGGCGATGGAGCGCCTCGAGCTCGAGAGCGGGCTGCGCCACGCGCTCGACGACGGCGAGCTGCGCCTCGTCTACCAGCCGCTCGTCACGCTCGACGACGGCCGCATCAGCGGCGTCGAGGCGCTGCTGCGCTGGGATCACCCGATCTTCGGCATGGTCGCGCCGCTGCGCTTCATCGCGCTGGCCGAGCGCAACGGGCTCATCATCCCGATCGGCGCCTGGGTGCTGGGCGAGGCCTGCCGCCAGCTCGCCGCCTGGGGCGACGACGCGCTCAGCGTGTCGGTCAACGTCTCGGCCCGCCAGCTCGGGTCGACCGACCTGGTCGACGTCGTCCGCGCCGCTCTGGCGGACTCCGGCATCGAGCCGGCCCGGCTGTGCCTCGAGATCACCGAGACGGCCATGATGGCCGACCCCGGGGCGATCGGCGAGACGCTCTGCGCCCTGAAGGCGCTCGGGGTGCGCCTGGCGGTCGACGACTTCGGGGTGGGCCACGCGTCGCTGCGCCAGCTGCGCGCCCTGCTGCCGGTCGACACCCTGAAGATCGACAAGTCCTTCGTGGACGGCATCACCGACGACGCCGACGACGCCGCCATCGTCGAGGGCGTCGTGCGTCTCGCCCACTCGCTCGGCCTGCAGGCGGTGGCCGAGGGCGTCGAGACCGCCGAGCAGGTCGCCATGCTGCGCGCCTTCTCCTGCCAGACCGGCCAGGGCTACCACTTCGCACGGCCCGCCCGGCCCGAGGCGATCGCGCGGATGCTGACCGGCGCGCCCGCCGCGCCGCGGCGCGCGGCCTAGCCTCAGCGCCGGTCCCAGCGGTCGCGCAGGCTGCGGCCCATGCGCTTGGCGCGCCGGACCGTCGTGGCCTGGTCGACGCGGGCGCGCATGCCACCGCCCGGCGGCGGGAGCTCCGCGGCCTCGGCCGCCGTGATCGTCAGGGTCACCGCGCGCTCGGCGATGCGACCGACCTCGGGGGCGTCGACGAAGCGCCTGCCGGCCTTGGTGTCGATGACGATCCCGTCGAAGATGTGCTCGCGCCCGGTCTCCTGGGCACGGCGCACGGTGCCCACCTGAACGCCGTCCGACGAGCGCACCGGCGTCCCGCGCTTGAGCACCTTGAAGGAGATCGCGTGGCCGTCGTCTGTCACGGTCCGCCAGGATGCCACGCCTCGGTAGCCTGGATCAACGATGAGCACGGTCCTGGTCACCGGCGCCACGGACGGCCTCGGCCGGGCGCTGGCCACGCGACTGGCGAGTGAGGGCGCCACCGTCATCGCCCATGCGCGCAGCGAGGAGCGCGGCCGCGAGGCGCTCGCCGACCTCCTCGACGGGCCCGCCGATGTGCGACTCGTCGTCGGCGACCTGGCGTCGCTGAACGCCGTGCGCGCGCTGGCCGACCAGGTGCCCGACCGCCTCGACGTCCTCGTCAACAACGCCGGCATCGGCTTCGCCGGCGCACGTCAGGAGAGCGAGGACGGCTACGAGCTGCGCTTCGCCGTCAACTACCTGGCCGGCTTCCTGCTCACGGCGCTGCTGCGCGACCGGCTGGCCGCGTCGGCGCCGGCGCGGATCGTCAACGTCGCCTCCGCCGGCCAGCAGGCGATCGACTTCGACGACGTCATGCTCGAGCACGGCTACGACGGCGCGCGCGCCTACCGCCAGAGCAAGCTCGCGCAGATCATGCACGCCTTCGACCTGGCCGCGGAGCTCGCCGGCACCGGGGTCAGCGCCACGGCGCTGCACCCGGCGACCTTCATGGACACGAAGATGGTCATCGACGCCGGTGTGACGCCGGCCAGCACCGTGCGGGAGGGCCTCGAGGCGACCTGGCGCCTGGTCGCCGACCCGTCGGTCGAGGGGGTCACCGGCGCCTACTTCAACGGGACGAGAGAGGTTCGCGCCGACGCGCAGGCCTACGACGTCGACGCCCGCCGCCGCCTGCGCGAGCTGTCGCAGCGCCTCGCCGGGGTGTGACGACCGGCCACCCAGGTGGCCTACCGCGATGGTGCGCCGCACCCGATCCTGGAGGAGTCAGCCATCTTCCACGGGAGCCCCACCATGTCGAAGACCTCTCGCGTCATCGCCGCCGTCTGTGCCGTCGCCCTGCTCGCAGGGACCGGCGCCGCCATCGCCGCCGACGACAGCAGCCAGATCACCGTCCACGCCCCCACACAGCTGAAGGCCGGCCAGACCGCGCCCTTCGACGCACCTGGGGTCAAGGCCATCCGCCGCGGCAAGCCGATCCCCGCCGGGTACGTCCTCGTCGGCCAGCAGGTCGACGTCTCGCTCGGCGCCAAGACCGCCGGCGCGGCGCTCAAGTTCACCTGCCCCGACGCCAAGCGCCTGAAGACCTTCGGCGTCACCGGGCATGCCGGGTTCTTCGCGCCGCAGAATTACGGCGACCACCGCACGGCCAACATCATGAGCTTCCCGCCGCCGCACCTGCGCCAGGCGAGCGGGACCGTGTACGCGGTCTGCCGCTGAAGCCTCAGAGCTCCGAGAGGCAGGAACCCGCCGGGGCGGGCGCCACGAGTCGCCGCGGCCGGTACCATCCCGCTAGTGAATAATATTCAACAAGATGTGAGGGTGGCCATCGTCGGCACCGGCTTCGCCGGGCTGGGGATGGCCACCCGCCTGCGCGAGGCCGGGATCGAGGACTTCGTCGTCCTCGAGCAGGCCGACGACGTCGGCGGCACGTGGCGCGACAACCGCTATCCGGGTTGCGCCTGCGACGTGCCCTCGCACCTGTACTCGTTCTCCTTCGCCCCGAATCCCGACCTAGGAGCGGGCCGTGTCCGCTCCGTGAGCCCGACGTGTCCAGTCGAGGGCCCGCCTGTTGCCGTTGCATTTCGGGCCGGCAGGACGTCGCTGTATCACTCTTGATACGTTGCTGTAACAGTGACCGTGATCGACGAGAGCCTCCTCGCGGGCGCGCACCGCGCGATCGAGCGCTGGGGCTACCGCCAGGCCACGCTCGAGCGCATCGCCACCGAGGCCGGCGTCTCGCGCATGACGCTGCACCGCCGCGGGGTCACGCGCGACGGGCTGCTGGGCGCGCTGTCAGAGCGTCTCGAGGACGCCTATCGATCAGGCATGTGGCCCGCGCTGACCGCGACCGGCAGCGGGCGCGAGCGCCTCGAGCAGGCGCTGGCCGGCTACTGCGAGGCGGTCGAGGCCAACCTCGAGCTCGTGACTGCGCTGGCCGAGGCCGACCACAACGCGATCTTCCACGAGGAGGGCCCGCGCGGCCTGACCCGGCGGGCCTTCACCGAGCCGATCCGGCGCCTGCTCCAGGACGGCGCGGCCGACGGCTCGCTGGCCGACGGGGACCCCGAGGAGACCGCCACCCTGCTGCTCAACCTCGTCAGCTGGACCTACCGACACCTGCGCCGCGGGCACGGCTGGGAGCCCGAGCGCGCCCGCGCCGGGGTGCTGCGCATCGCGCTGGACGGAGTGGCGGCGCGTTGAGCGCCGGGCTCGATCGCCGCGGCCTGGCCGTGCTGGCCGCGGGCCACGCGTGCGCCGACACGGCGCAGGGCGCGGTGCCGGCGCTGCTGCCGTTCCTCATCGACCAGCGCGGGATCTCCTACAGCGCCGCCGGGGTGCTCGTCCTCGTCACGAGCGTCGGATCCTCGGCCATCCAGCCCCTCTTCGGCGTCGGCTCGGATCGCCTCGCGCTGCCGTGGCTGCTCCCGCTCGGCGTCTTCCTGGCGGGGCTCGGCGTGGCCCTCGTCGGGCTCACCACGGGCTACGCGGCCACCGCCGTCGCCGTGGGGGTGAGCGGCATCGGCGTCGCCGCCTTCCATCCCGAGGGCGCGCGCTTCGCCAACCACGTCTCGGGCGACCGGCGCGGGCAGGGGATGAGCTTCTTCTCGCTGGGCGGCAACGCCGGCTTCGCGCTGGGCCCCATCCTCGTGACGCCGCTCGTCCTGGTCTTCGGCCTGCGCGGGACGCTGCTGCTGGCCGTCCTGCCGACGATCGTCGCGGTCGTCCTCGCGCGCGAGCTCCCCCGGCTGCGGACGGTCGCCGCCGAGAAGTCCGCGCACTTCGAGCGGAACCTCGCCGACGCCGATCGCGACGAGGACGACTGGAACGCCTTCGTGCGCCTGGGCGGCGTCGTCGCGCTGCGCTCCTGCGTCTACTTCGGCCTGCAGGCCTTCATCCCGCTGTGGTTCATCCACCACCTCGGCACGGGCGAGGGCACCGGCAACGCGGCGCTCACCGCGATGCTCGTCGCCGGGGCCCTGGGGACGTACTTCGGCGGGCGCGTCGTCGACCGCCTCGGGCGCCGGCGCCTCGTCGTGGGCTCGACGCTCGTCACCATCCCCGTGCTCGTCGCGCTCGTGCTCGCGCCCAGCCCGCTGACGGCCGGCCTGCTCACCGCCGTCGCCGGCTTCCTCATCATCCTGACCTTCTCGGTCACGGTGGTCATGAGCCAGGAGTACCTGCCCAACCGCCTGGGCCTCGCCTCCGGGGTGAGCCTCGGGCTGGCCATCGGCGTGGGCGGGATCGCCGCCGCCGGCCTAGGCGTCGTCGCCGACGCCTACGGGCTGCGCACGGTCATGTGGCTGATCGTCTCCCTCGCCGTGCCGATGGTGGTCCTCGCCCGCACGCTGCCGGTGACGCGCGCCGAGCGCCGCGCCCAGGGCGTGGCCGCCTCGACGGCGGCCGCGGCTAGGCCGGCCGCCGGCGCGCGGCCCGCGACAGCGCCGGGTTCTGCCACCCCGCGTCCGTAGCGTTGAGGTTCGTCCCCGGCGGGACGATCTCGTCGATGCGATCGAGGATGTCGTCGGACAGCTTCACGTCGGCGGCGCCGAGCTGGGACTCGAGCTGCTCCATCGTGCGCGGCCCGATGATCGCCGCGGTGACCGCGGGGTGCTCGAGGACGAAGGCCAGCGCCATGTCGATGAGCGTCAGCCCCGCCTCCTCGGCCAGCTGCGCGAGCGCGTCGGCCGCCTCGAGCTTGGCCTGGTTGCCGGGCAGCGACATGTCGTAGCGCTGCGGGATGCGCTGGGCGCGGTGCGTCTCGGGGAGGTCCTGGCCCTTGCGGTAGCGCCCGGTCAGCCAGCCACCGGCCAGCGGGCTCCACGGGATGACGCCCATGCCGTAGCGCTGGCAGGTCGGCAGCACCTCGGCCTCGACGCCGCGCACGACGATCGAGTACGGCGGCTGCTCGCAGACGAAGCGCTCGCGCCCGCGCCGCTCGGCGACCCACTGGGCCTCCACGATCGCGCTCGGCGGGAAGGTCGAGCTGCCGATGTAGCGCACCTTGCCGGCGCGCACGAGGTCGGTCAGGGCGCCGAGGGTGTCGTCGATGTCGGTGTCGGGCTCGGGGCGGTGGATCTGGTAGAGGTCGATCCAGTCGGTGCCCAGGCGGCGCAGGCTGTTCTCCACCTCGGCGACGATCCAGCGGCGCGAGTTGCCGAACTGGTTGGGGTCGTCGCCCATCGTCCCGTGGACCTTGGTGGCGAGGAAGACGTTGTCGCGCCGCCCGCCGGCCAGCGCCTTGCCGACGATCTCCTCGGACTCGCCGCGCGCGTAGACGTCGGCCGTGTCGATGAAGTTGATCCCCGCGTCGAGCGCGCGGTGGATGATCGCGATGGACTCGTCGTGGTCGGGGTTGCCCCAGGCGCCGAACATCATGGCTCCGAGGCAGAGCGGGCTGACCTTGACTCCGGTACGTCCGAGCGAGCGTAGTTGCATGGGCAAGCATGCTACGCAGCGAGGCGTCCGGGCTCAGGGCAGGGCGGGCGCGTGCGGTGCCTGGAGCCCCGCGCGCACCCACGCGTCGCGCACCTGGCGCCCGCGTCGCGTGGCCTCCGCGCTGAAGAGCTGCATCCCCGCGGTCTCGGCGGCGGCCGGGCTGAGCGCGGAGATCCGGAAGCGCTCGGTGCGCTGCACCTCGACGAGCGTCCCGAGCTGCTCGCCCGGCTCCTCGCACAGCGCTCCGACCTCGACGACGAAGGCATCGATCATGGCGCCGAGCATCGCCGCTGGTGCCCGTCCCGCGCCTCGGCCCGCCGGTAGGAACCCGCTCCGACCGCAGGTACAAGGGGTACGTCCGTACCCCGCACGAAGTCGTGCAAGCAGACGTCCGATGGCGCCGCAGCGCTAGCGTCCCTCGCTGGGCCGGCCCCCCGCGGCCCAAGTGCCGCCGTTCTCATGCGCCGCCGCACGTTCCCGACACGCCATCCGGCGACGATCGTCGCCCTGCTCCTGCTCGTCGCGCTGCCCGCAGCGGCGAGCGTCACGCATCTCGCCGCGGCTCAGGACCCCGGGGCGCTGCGCAGCCACATCAACCGCCAGAAGGGCGTCGAGCGCCAGCTCGCCTCCGCCGCCGCGCGCCTGGGCCGGCTGGAGCGCGCGACGTCGCGGGCCGTCACCGTCATGTCCGCCCGCCTGTCCGAGACGCAGGCCGAGCTCGCGCGCTGGCAGGCCCGCCTGGCCGAGACCCAGCGCCAGCTGCGCGTCACGCGCGAGCGCCTCGTGCGCCTGCGCGCGCGCCTGGCCCAGAGCCGGGGCGCCCTGGCGACCATGCTGCGCCAGCGCTACACCGCCGACCAGCCCGACGTCGTCTCGGTCGTGCTCGACGCCAAGGGCTTCGCCGACGTGCTCGAGCGCATCGAGTTCCTGCGCCGCGTGCAGCACAGCGACACCATGATCGTCGATGCCGTGCGCCGCGGGCGCAACGACGCCCGCCACGACGAGCGCCTGCTCGCGGCGCTCGAGCCGCGCCAGCGCGAGCAGACCGCGGCGGTGGCCAGCCAGCGCGACGCGCTGGCCCGGATGACCGCCGCCCTGCAGTCGCGTCGCGCGGCGCTGGCCCAGGCGCGGGCGGCGCGCCTGGCGGCGCTGAGCAACACCATCGCCTCGCGTCGGCGCGCCCAGCGCGAGCTCTCGCGGCTGCTGGCGGCGCAGGCGCGGGCCGCGGCGAGCCGGGGGCCGGGCGGGCCTTGGTCGATCCCGTGGCCGATCGTCGAGTGCGAGTCGGGCGGGCAGAACCTGCCGCCGAACTCCGCGAGCGCCTCCGGCTACTACCAGATGCTCGACAGCACCTGGCACGGGCTCGGCGGCAGCACCCCGCACGCCTATCAGGCCTCGAAGGCCGAGCAGGACCGCCTCGCCGCGAAGCTGTGGGCGGGCGGAGCGGGCGCGCACAACTGGGTCTGCGCCGCGATCGTCGGCACCTGAGGCCTCGACCTGCGGTCGAATGAGCTTGTACGCGCCGTCGCTACAGCGCGCCGCCGGCGCCGCCGACCATGTCAGGGCATGGATGACGTGGTCCGGATCATCGACGGCGACCCCGCCTCGCTCGACCGGCGCGTAGCGCGCCTGCTCGAGCGCCTCGGCGCGGACTGGCGCGTGGCGCGCTTCACGTACTGGTACACGGGGCGCCCGCCCATTCACGAGGCGCTGGTGGTGCGCCCGCCCGCGTCGTCGGGCGCCTAGAACGCGTCGAGCAGCCGCTGAACCGCCGCGCGGTCGCCTTCGACGGCAACGGCGCCGGCCGCCGCCGCATCGTCCAGGCGCCGCTTGCGGAAGGCGAGCTCGCGCAGGGTGGGCACGTCGGTTCGCAGCGCGGCATCCGGGTCCTTCGCGCTGGCCCGCGTGACCGACAGGCGTCCGCCGGTCACCGCGACCTCGAGCCGGTCGTCGTCGACCTGCAGGTCCAGCGACGCCTCGAGGTCACCCGCGGCCACCGGGTCGAAGGTCGTCTTCAGGGCCAGGACGAGCGCGTCGACGCTCAGCTCGGCCTTGGCCGTCATCGGCTCGTTGCGCCCCCAGCGCCCGAGCGCGATGAGGACCGGCTCGAGCTCCGAGCCCTGCTCGGTCAGCTCGTAGGCCCATGAGCCCGCCGGAGGCCCGAGCCGCCGCCGGCGCACCACGCCGGCGGCCTCGAGCTCGCGCAGGCGCTGGGCGAGGACGTTCTGGCTGACGCCGCCGAGGCCGCGGTGCAGCGCGCTGAAGCGCTTGGCGCCGAGCAGGAGCTCGCGCACGACGAGCAGCGCCCAGCGCTCGCCGATCGCGTCGAGCGCGCGGGCGACGCCGCAGGGGTCACCGTAGGTGCGCCGGTCCATCGGATGCCAGGCTACACGATCGCTCCTGATGAGTTAGCATTCACTCCTAACTTAGGAGCAAACGAGAGGACTGCGATGGAGCTGGTCGTCACCAACCACGTGACGCTCGACGGCGTGATGCAGGCCCCGGCGGGGGCCGATGAGGATCCCCGGGGCGGGTTCGAGCACGGCGGCTGGGCGGCCGCCAACGCCGACGAGGTCATGGCCAAGGCGATGGGCGAGGGCATGGCCCGGGGCGGCGCCCTGCTCTTCGGCCGGCGGACCTACGAGAAGATGGCGGCCTTCTGGCCCCACCAGCCTGCCGACAACCCGTATGCGAAGGTCATCAACGAGCGCGATAAGTACGTCGCATCGCGGACCCTCGAGGAGCCCCTGGCGTGGGCCAACGCCACGCGGCTCGACGGCGACGCGGCGGACGCCGTGGCCGCGCTCAAGGAGCAGCCCGGCGGGAGCCTGTCGGTCCTGGGCAGCGGCGATCTCCTGCAGTCGCTCATCCGCCGCGACCTCGTCGACCGGTGGGTGCTCCTCATCCACCCGCTCGTGCTCGGGACCGGCCTGCGGCTGTTCCCCGACGGCGGGGCGCCGGCCCGCATGCGCCTGACCGACTCGATCACGACGACCACCGGCGTGGTCATCGCCACCTACGAGCGCGCCTGAGCGCTAGGCCGTCGCCGCGCGCGCCTGGCGGTGCGCGCGGAAGGCGAGGAGCGCCGCGGCCAGGACCGCGGCGCCGAAGGCGGCGTGGGTCAGCGTGTGGGCGGCCGAGGCGAACGACGCGTGGAAGGCGTAGCCGACCAGGGTGAACGCCGTCGCCCACAGGAAGGTGCCGAGCAGGCTCCACGGCAGGAAGTCGCGCAGCCGCATGCCCGAGGCGCCGGCCAGGAACGGCGCGACCGCTCGGACGATGCCGATGAAGCGCCCGACGAGGATCGCCTTGGGGCCGTGGCGATCGAAGAACGCCTCGACGCGCTCCAGGCGCGGCGCGGTGACGCCCAGGCTCGGGCCGCGGGCGACGAGGAAGCGCCGCCCCAGACGTTGGCCGAGCGCGAAGCTCGCAAGGTCGCCGAGGGCCGCGGCCAGCCAGGCGACGACGATGATGACCGGCAGGTCCACCCCGCCCTCGGCCGCGACGACGCCGCCGAGCACGATCGCCGTCTCGCCGGGCGCGACGAGGCCGACGAAGGCGCCGGTCTCGAGGAAGGCGAGCGCCGCCACCAGGGCATACGTCCAAGGCCCCAGCGTGTCCGAGAGGTCGGTGAGCACGCCCTCGAGGTCGGGCAGTCGCACGACCCCGGCCGTCACCAGCGCGAAGCCGACGGCGCCGAGCAGGCCGAGGGCCAGCAGCCGGCGCGGGACGCGCGAGGGCTCCGCCGGCAGCGCCGGCGACGTGGCGGGGCGCAGCCTCATGCCGCCAGGAGCGCCGGCTCCGGGCACGGGCACGGGCGCGGCGCGCGTGCGACCGGCACCGGCGCGGGCTGGCCCGGCCCGGCGTCCTTGGCGACCTCGACCTGGACCTCGGCCACCGCGTCCTCCGCGCTCCAGCGACCCATCGTGCGGCGCAGCGCGCCCAGCGCGACGAGGCCGATGGGCGCGGGCAGCCAGATGGCGATGGCGCGGTAGGCAAGAACCGAGACGAGCGCGAGGTCGGCCGGCACGGCGAAGGCGACGAGCACTCCGACGATGCCGCCGCTGACGGCGCCCGGGATCGGGATCGTGTTGCCGACCTGACCCACGAAGTAGGCGAGCACGACGACCGCGAAGGGCGGCGGCGCGCCGAAGGCGTGGAGCATGGCCCACAGGACCGAGGCGTCGAAGGTCCACCAGGCCAGCGCGCCGAGCAGGCGCAGGTCGCCCGAGCGGACGTGGCCGATGGCGTCGCGCACGGCGGCGCCGAAGACATCGGCCGCCGCGTGCAGGCGGGCGGCGCGGCGCGGCGCGCGCGGCCGGCGCGCGGCCAGGGCCAGCGAGCCCGCGATGGCGAGCGTGGCGGCGGCGGCCGGGACGGCGCTCAGCGCGAGCGGCCCGTGGCCCGAGGCGATCCCGAGCGCGATCAGGCCACCGGACGTGGCGATCGCGGCGAGGAAGACCGAGTAGAGGACGATGAGGAAGCCCAGCAGCGTGCGCGTGGCGCTGCGCGAGCCGAGGCCGGCCTTGCGCAGGGCCCACAGCGTCATGGCCGCGCCGCCCACGCCGGCGGTCGGCAGCAGCCGAGTGGCGGCGGCGCCGCCGAGCGTCACCTGCGTGCTCTCGTTGAGCCCGAGGCGCGCGGTCGCGCGGCTGCCGACCATCCAGAAGAGGGCGACGTAGCCGGCGAAGGAGAGCAGCTCGAAGACGGCGCCGCCGATGACCCAGCGCGGGTCGGCATCGAGGGCCCGGCGCAGCGCGTGGGCGAAGGCGTGCAGCGGGCCTCCGGCGATGACGATGGCGGCCGCGGCGACCGCGGCCGCCGCGGCGGGGACGGCGGCGCGGCGAGCGAGCGCCCGCACGTCGAAGGCCGGGACGAGGATGTCGGTGTTGGGCTCGCTGAAGGACATGGTGTTCTGGTCGCTCGCCGCCTCGGTGCGTTTCGCCTGGCTCTTACGTCACGGCGCTCGGAGCGGATGCATGCACGTCGGGTCCGGCTTACTGAGGAGTATCCGGGCGCCCCTGATACGCGACAGCGGTGCTATCCGCCGAAGGCGGGGTACGGGAGGCCGCACCTCGCGCGTATCAACACTCGGCGCGTTGGGCTCCTGGACGCATGGACGGGGGTCCCTTGCCGCGTAGGAGAGAGCGGGCTAGCGTCGGCGCGATGCGCCTTGGTGCACCCCTCGCCGCGACCGTCGTCCTGGCTCTGACGGCCGGCGCCGGCGCGGCCCAGGCCGCCCCCAGCGCGGCCTTCACCCTGCGCGCGTCGCAGCCGTGCCTGGCCGGCGAGTGTCGCGCCCAGCTCAGCTACGGCCTCGGGGGCCTGATCAACGCCGTGAGGATCGAGGTCGACTGGGACGCGCGCAACTCGCCCGGCGGCTTCCAGGCCGACGATCAGCTCGACTGCGCTGCGCCGCTGCCCGAGGATCTCGACTACCCGGTCGCCTGCGAGACGAGCAGCCCCGTCTTCGATCAGCCGGGCACGGCGCAGGTCGCCATCCGGGTGACCGACGCCGTCGACGGCAGCCAGGCGACGGCGACGCAGCCGCTCGTCGTCGCGCCGGCACGGAGCGCCAAGGGCACCATCCCCGAGCAGCGGGGCTCGAACCCGAACCTGTGCGCGCCCCGCCAGCCCGGCGTGCAGTGCGGCCCCGGCAACGGCCGCAGGACCTCCGGTGGCGGCGACAAGGTGCCGCACAACGGGTGGCCGGCGGTGACCGGGATCCTGTGGAAGGTCCTCGACAGCAGCGGGCGCAAGAAGGTCGGCGGCGCCGCCAACGACGAGCTCCTCGGCCACCACGGCTCGGATCGCCTCTTCGGCGGCGCGGGCCACGACATCCTGTGGGGCGACTGGGACCCGGCCAACAACAACACGCACCAGAAGGACATCCTCGACGGCGGCCCGGGCAACGACTGGCTCTATCCCAGCCACGGCTCGACGGTCGTCAAGGGCGGCGCGGGCAAGGACTACGTGTGGGCGTACTACGGTCGCGGCACGATCGACTGCGGTCCGGGCAAGGACACCGCGCGGGTCAAGCTCAACGGCCCGTGGAAGCTGCGCAACTGCGAGCGCGTCCTGCACTTCTGCGCCTTCGGCTCCGACGGCCACGGCGGCTGCCTGAAGCCGGGCGAGAAGCGCAAGGGCATCCGTTCGCGCCTCACGTGGGCCGCGGCCCGCGCGTCGCGCTGACCTGGCGCGCGAGGGCGGCGACCAGCTCGCTCACGACGGGCTCGGAGCCCGTCGGCCCGTCGATGGTCAGCGTCAGCGCGTCGGGGCCCTGGCGCAGCTCCATGCGCAGGAAGGCGCAGCAGCGGCTCTCGGCGGCCACGAAGGCCGCGACGCGCTCGCGTGTCGCGGCCGCCGGGCCGAAGCGCAGGACGGCATGGGTCTCGTGCACGTCAGCGCAGATGAGGTCCCGCGCGATGGCGGCCATCTCGGCGCGTCGCGCGGGCATCTCGCCCTCGGTCAGCGTGCAGGCGATCGGTGGTTCGGCGGTCATGGGAGTACCGTGCACCTTCAAGTCGACTTGAAGTCAAGGGCGGAAGCGAGAGTGGACGAAGCGACGCTCACCATCGGCCAGGTGGCCCGCCGCGCCGGGTTGAAGACCTCGGCCATTCGCTACTACGAGTCGGTCGGGCTCCTGCCCGAGGCCCGGCGCGAGAGCGGCCAGCGCCGCTACGGCGACGACACGCTGCGCCGGCTGGGGGTCATCGACGTGGCCAAGCGCGCCGGCTTCTCCCTCGACGAGGCGCGCGTGCTGCTCTCCACCGGCGACGGCGGCCCCCCGGCCCACGCCCAGCTGCGCGAGCTCGCCGCGCGCAAGCTGCCCGAGGTCGACGAGCTCATCGCCCGCGCCCAGGCCATGCGCGCGTGGCTCGTGACGGCCCACGGCTGTGACTGCGAGACGCTCGACGTCTGCGCGCTCTTCGACACCGGCGGCGGCCCGGGACGGCTCGGATAGGCTGCGCGCCGCCGCGCCCGGACGAGTTGTGCCTTCTCCGCCTCCGCCCACTCCAGCGCACGCACGCCTGACCGCGGGCGAGCTCGTCCGCGTGCTCATGATCGAGGACGACCACGGCGACGCCTTCCTGGTCTCGGAGCTGCTGCGCGAGGACGCGGCCCCGGTCGACGTGCGCCGGGCGCAGTCCCTCGCGGAGGGGCTCGAGCTCCTGCGCAGCGAGCCGTTCGACTGCGTCCTGCTCGACCTCGGGCTGCCCGACGCCAGCGGGCTCGCCGCGCTCGAGCGCCTGCGCGAGGCGGCCCCGCACGTCGCACATCTCGTGCTCACCGGCGACCGCGACGACCAGCGTGGCATCGAGGCGGTCGCCGCCGGCGCCCAGGACTACCTCGTCAAGGGCAGCGTCGGCGGCGACGGCCTGCGGCGGGCGATCCTCTACGCCGTCGAGCGCCGCCAGGCCGACAGCGTCCGCGCGCGGCTGCGCGCGGCCGAGATCCTGGCCGAGGAGGCCACACGCCTGGAGCGCGGGCTGCTGCCGGTGCCGATCCTCCACGACGGCGCGCTGCTCGTCGGGACCGGCTACCGCCCGGGTCGCGAGCGCACGCTGCTGGGCGGCGACTTCTACGACCTCGTGCAGACGCGCGACGGCGCCGTGCACCTGATGATCGGCGACGTCAGCGGCCACGGCGCCGACGAGGCGGCGCTGGGCGTCTGCCTGCGCGTGGCGTGGAGGACGCTGACGTTGGGCGGCGCGAACGTGGACCAGGTGCTCCCCGTGCTGCAGGACGTGCTCATCCACGAGCGCCACGCCGAGGAGATCTTCGCCACCGTCTCGACGGTGGCCATCACGCCGGAGCGCACGACGGCGACCGTGCGCAGCGCGGGCCACCCGCCGCCGGTGCTGCTCGGCGCGGGCGACGGCAGGACGCCGACCATCGGCCCGACCGCGACCGGGCCGCCGCTGGGCGTCTTCGACGACGCCACCTGGCCAGCGCGCGAGCTGACCCTTGCGCCGCGCTGGGGCGTCCTGCTCCTGACCGACGGCCTGATCGAGGGCCGGGCGGCCGGCGGGGCCAGCGCCCGCCTGGGCATGGACGGGCTGATCGCGCTGCTGGCCAGCATCAAGGCCGCCGCGCGCTGGGCGCAGGAGCCCTCGACGCTCGTAGCGGACCTCATCGACGCGGTCCTCGAGCTCAACGGCGGAGCCGTGCTCGACGACGTCGCCGCCCTGCTGCTCACGGGTGGGCGGAACGCCGGCTGATGCGCCGCAGCCGGCTCAGCGCGGGGACCTGGCTCGCGCTCAGCGCCGGCGTGCTGGCCCTGGCCACGCTCGTCGCCGTGGCCGCCGCCCTGACCGCCTCGCACCACCTGACCGACGCCCGCACGCGCGTGGTCGACCGCGTCGACGTGGCCACCAACACGGCCCTGGTGCTCTCCAACGCGATGGTCAACCAGGAGACCGCCGTGCGGGGCTTCGTGCTCGGCGGCGAGGAGGGCTTCCTGGACCCCTACCGCGCTGGCGTGACGAACGCCGCCCGCGCCCAGCGCCAGCTCCAGGCGCTGGCGCAGGCCGACATGGGCGGCCGCCTGCCCGGCGACCTGGCGACGGCGCGAGGCGCGATCGACGCCTGGGAGTCCGGGTACGCACGGCCGACGATCGAGCGCATCCGCCGCTTCGGCGCCGGCCGGATCGAGGACGCCGCCGTGGCGGCCGGCAAGGCGCGCTTCGATGCCGTGCGCGCCGCGCTCGGACGCCTGCAGGCCGACCTGCGGGCCGACCGCGCCGCTGCGCGAGCCGACCTGCACAGCGCCGCGGGCGCGCTGACGCGGGCGCTGATCTTCGCCGCGGTCCTGCTCGCGCTGGCGCTGCTGGCCATCGCCGTCACGGGCCGGCAGGTCATTGCGGTGCCCATCGCACGCCTGGCCCGGCAGACCCGCGCCGTCGCCAGCGGCCAGCTGAACCGCGTCATCGAGCCCAGCGGCCCGAGCGACATCGAGCGCCTCGGCCGCGACGTCGAGTCGATGCGCGACCGGATCGTCCGCGACCTCGAGGCGGTGCGCGCGGCCGAGGAGGAGATCCAGGCCAAGGCGCTCGCCCTCGAGCGCTCCAATGCCGAGCTCGAGCAGTTCGCCTACGTCGCCTCGCACGACCTCCAGGAGCCGTTGCGCAAGGTCACCAGCTTCTGCCAGATGATCGAGCGCCGGTACTCCGGGCAGCTCGACGAGCGCGGCGAGCAGTACATCGCCTTCGCCGTCGATGGCGCCAAGCGCATGCAGGCGCTGATCAACGACCTGCTGGCCTTCTCGCGCGTCGGGCGCGTCGAGCACGCGCGCGAGCTCGTCGACCTCGACGAGCTCGTCGCGCAGGCCACGAGCGGCCTCTCGCTCGCCATCGAGGAGACGGGCGCCACCGTCGAGGTGCGCGGGGACCTGCCCGCGGTCTACGGCGAGCGCTCGCTGCTCGGTCTCGTGCTCCAGAACCTGATCTCCAACGCGATCAAGTTCCACGGCGACGAGCCGCCGGTGGTGCGCGTGTCGGCCCGCCGCGACGGTAAGCAGTGGGAGCTCTCCGTGGCCGACAACGGCATCGGCATCGACGCCGAGTACGCCGACCGGATCTTCGTCATCTTCCAGCGCCTGCACGCCAGGGACGTCTACGCGGGGACCGGGATCGGGCTCACGATGTGCCGGAAGATCATCGAGTACCACGGAGGGGAGATCTGGCTCGAGCCCAGTCAGAACGGCGCCGGATCGACCTTCCGCTTCACGCTGCCGGTCGCGGACGACACAGCCACCGAGGAGGCCACGCCATGAACCAGAACCTGAACGTCATCGAGGTCCTGCTCGTCGAGGACGATCCCGGCGACGTGGTCCTCATCCGCGAGGCCTTCGAGCACAACAAGGTCTACAACGCGCTGCACGTCGTCTCCGATGGCGTCCAGGCGCTCGAGTTCCTCCGCCGCGAGGGCGACTACGCCGACGCGCCGCGCCCCGATCTCATGCTGCTCGACCTCAACCTGCCCCGCAAGGACGGCCGACAGGTCCTCGCGGAGGTCAAGGAGGACGCCGAGCTGCGGACGATCCCCGTCGTCGTACTCACCACCTCGCAGGCCGAGGAGGACATCGCGCGCTCCTATGACCTGCACGCCAACGCCTACGTGAGCAAGCCGGTCGACTTCGACCGCTTCATCGAGGTCGTGCGCCAGATCGACGACTTCTTCGTCTCCGTGGTCCAGTTGCCGAACCGGCCGGGCGGCTCCGTCTAACTGACACACCTTCGCGCGCGCCCTGCACGCAGCGATCGTTCTGTTTGCAGAGTTTGCTCTGACCCGTGGCGGCGGGGCGGCGCTCCGGCGCCGCCGCCGCCCGGTGCGTCGGTCTACGGGTCGCGAATCATGCGATACCCCCTTCCTCGGTCGTCGGCGAGGTCCGGCGCGCCAGGTAGACGAGCTTGGTGTGGGCGCTCTCGTCGACGTCGGGCTGTAACCGCGCGCCCGGGAGCTGGCCGTGGACGGCGACCAGCATCAGCCCGGCCGCCGCGCAGGCCCGCCGGACGTCGGCGATCCCCCACCAGCGCTGCTCGTGGCGACTGGCGTGGCGCAGCCAGGCGCTGTCGGCACGCTCGAAGATCGAGATGTCGGCGCTCCCGGGCTCGCCCGGGTCGGACGCGCAGCCGCGCCCCTCCCAGCAGAGGAACAGCCCCGGCTCCTCGACGACCCACGTGGCCGCAAACCCCTCGCGATGGGCGCTGAGGGAGTTGAGGTCGAAGGTCAGCAGCCCGCCGTCGCACAGCAGGCGCGACATCGAGGAGAGGGCGCGGACGAGGTCGTCGTCGCCCAGGAGGTAGTTGAGGGCGTCGTCGAGGCAGGTGATCCAGTCGAAGACCCCGATCGAGCGGGGCAGGGCCCGCATGTCTGCGCGGTGTAGTGGCACCTCGGGTAGCGCGGCGCGCGCGAGAGCGAGCATGGGGGCTGACAGGTCGCAGCCGGCACCGTCGTATCCGCGCCGGACCAGCGGCACCAGGCTCTTGCCGGTCCCGCACCCGACGTCGAGCACGCGGCGCCCGCTGAGGCCGTGCGTGCGGGCGAGCGCCTCGAGCCGCTCGAGCCAGACGGCGTGCGGGTGGTGGCGCGTGAACTTGTCGTAGTAGGGCGCGAGCGTGGCGTAGGCGCGCTCGGCGCAGCAGGTGCCCATCCGAGCCAAGAGCCGCTGAGCGCTGCAAAGAGTTTCAGCCGCTGCGCAGTTCTTTCGCGCCAAGGTGGCGAGATACGGGCTCGAGCCTCCCGGAAGGATCGATAAGGTGCGTCCCCGACCGGGTACGCGAGCGTTAGAGGCCCATGAGCAAGCCGATCACCGAAATCGACGACCCCCGTCTCGTCAAGGCGCTCGCGCACCCTCTGCGCATCCGGATCCTGGGCATCCTCGAGCAGCGCAGCGCGACGCCCAAGGAGCTCGCCGAGATCCTCGACGTCCAGCTCGAGAACCTCAGCTACCACGTGCGCACCCTGCGCGACTTCGGGTTCATCAAGCTCGAGCGCCGGCGCATGGTGAAGGGCGCCGTCGAGCACCGCTACGGGATGGTGGCCCGGCCGCGGATCACCGCAGAGGTGTGGCAGCAGCTGCCGGCGATGGTGCGCGAGGCGCTCGACGCCGCGAGCCTGGACCAGATCTGGGACGTCGTGACCCGCGCGGCCACCCAGGACAAGATGTCGCGCCCCGAGTCGCACATGGCGCGCCGGGTCGCGCGCCTCGACGAGCAGGGCTTCGCTGACATGTCCAAGGTGGTCGGGCAGGCGGTCGACAAGCTCGTCGAGATCGAGAAGCAGTCTGCGCAGCGCCTGCGCAAGCACGAGAGCGCAGAGGTACCGACGGTGCTCGTCGCGATGCTCTTCGATGCACCCGACGACGACAGCGCTGACAACGGCGGGCGCGCCGACGGGTCCGCCCGCAGCAAGTCACGTCGCCGGGCCGCGGCGAATATTGGTAAGTAGCAGCCCAGCGCTGCAACAGTCTGCAGCAACAGGGTGTGCACCTAACGCGCCGAATGATCTGCGCTGTGCAAATAGCAGATAGGGTCCGGCGCGTCGATTGACACACAACTGAACGAGGTAAGGAAGCGATGTCAGTCATCCGGGACGCGGTGGACACGTGGAAGCGCCGCCTGTCAGAGCTCGAAGAGCAGATCGCGCCGCTCGCCGACGAGGCCGAGCAGCTGCGCACCGCCATCACGCGGCTGGAGGCGATCGAGCCGCGCCGCTCGGGCCGCCGCGCCCGCGCGGCCGACGGCGGTCGGGGCGCGACCGCCCGCCGCGGCGCCGCGCGCACGAGCACCGGCCGGGCACCGCGCGGGCAGAACCGGCGTCTCATCCTCGAGGCCATAAAGGACGAGCCCAAGACCGCGGGCGACGTGGCCAAGGAGACCGGCATCGGCCGCCCCACGGTCTCCACCACGCTGACCAAGCTCGTCAGCGACGGCGCCGCGGTCAAGGCCAAGCGCGGCTACAAGGCCGCCTAGCGGCGCGTACCCGCGCGCCCGATCGCGTGGGGGTCGCGCTCCAGCGCGGCGCCGGCGACCGGGGCGCCGAGCTGAAAGACCAGCCAGATGCGGTCGCGGTCGCGCAGCACTCCCGGGCGCGCGAGCGGGTCGCCGTCGGTGACGAGCAGATCGGCCAGCCTCCCGGGCTCGATCGTGCCGACGTGCTCGCCGAGTCCAAGCGCCCGCGCGGCGGTCCGGGTCGCGGCGACCAGCGCCTCCGGCGCGCTCAGGCCGTGGTGGACCATGTGCACGATTTCGAGTCCGAGGTCGCTGATCGGTGACCAGTCGTGGCCCGCGGCAATCGGGACCCCGGCGGCGCGGGCCGCCTTCAGCGTCAGGCCGGCCTGTTCGAGGTTGTGCAGGGCGAGGTCCACCAGCATGGGCGCCCACGTCGGCGGCGGCTCGCCGGTCGACGCCGTGGCTCCGTCGGGCCCGGCGGCGCTCGCGGCGGCAGTGCCGGCTACGCCGTAGAAGCAGCCGAAGGTCGGGACGAGCACCTGGCCGGCGGCGGCCATCGCGTCGAGGAGGTCCGGGCGCTGGTTGAGGTACATCCCGTGCTCGATCGTGTCGATGCCCGTCTCGATCGCGATCTGGGTGCCGTCGAGCCCTTCGGCATGAGCGGCGACGCGGTAGCCCATCCGGTGCGCCTCGTCCACGACGGTCGCGATCTCCTCGCGCGTCATCTGCGCCGGAAGCGGGTCCTCCAACTCGACCGACCGCGCGCCCGTCGTCATCACCTTGACGAAGTCCGCGCCTCGGCGCAGCTGCTCGCGCACGGCGCGGCGCACGTCGTCGACGCCGTCGGCCTCCCGGTACATGTCCCCGAACCAGCGGCCGCCCGGCGCGGTTGCGGAGATGATGCGCCCGCAGGTCAGCAGGCGCGGCCCGCGAAACGCCCCGTACCGCATCGCCTGTCGCGCCTCGAACACCAGGTCGCCGTAGGAGCCGACATCGCGCAGCGTCGTGATGCCCATCCGCAGGGCGTCGCGCAGCGCCGAGGCGAGGAAGTGCGCGCCGGTACCCGGCCAGATCGGCTCCGCCCCGGGCGCCGGGGTCGGCACATGCGGGTACACGTGCGCGTGCGCGTCGACCAGGCCGGGCAGGAGCGTGCGTCCGCCCAGGTCGATGACGCGCGCGCCTTCCGGAGTGGCGTCGCCGGCGTCGCCGACCCGCGCGATCTCGCCATCGACGACCAGCACGGCCGCGCCGTCGCGCACCGCGGCGCCGGTGCCGTCGAACAGCCTCGCGTTCGTCAGCCACTGGCGCCCGCAGGCCGGCGCCGGGGCGGCGATCATGGCGCCCAGGCGCGCAGGGGCGATGCCGCCGAACGTCACGGGCGCTTGGTGTGGAACGCCGGGAGCCACGCGACATCGCCCGACAGCCTGTGGCCTGCCGCGACGAGGTCGCCCACGATGCGCTCGCGGCGCGCGGGATCGACCCGTGATGTGGGCACGCACACGGTCACCGCGGCGAGCACGGTGCCCTTCGCGTTGACGACGGGCACGGACGCTGCGTACAGCCCGACAGCGGTGTCCTCGTCGTTCTCGGCGAACCCGTCACGGCGCACACGGTCGAGGATCTCGTGCAGCTCGGCCACGGTCCGCAGCCGGCGCCCGGTGGGGGTTATGAGCGCACGCCCACCGAACTCGGCCGCGACCGCCTCGGCGGGCCAGGTGGCCAGGAACACACGCCCGCTCGCGGACGCGAAGGCTGGTGAGCGGCGGCCGACCCAGGTCTGGAGCCGCACGGGCTGTGTGGTCTCCTCGATCGCGACGAACACGGACTCGTCGCCGTCGAGGACCGCGAGGCACACCGTCTCGTCGTAGCGGCTCATCAGGCCCGAGATGGCGTGCCGGAAGCCCGTGACGAGCGGCAGGTCGGCGGCGCGACTGCCCAGTCCGATCGCGCGCACGCCCGGCTCGTACCGGCCGTGCTCGTCGCGGATCGCCCACCCGCGATCGACGAGGATCGCGCAGATGCGGTGCAGCGTGCTCTTGGGCAGCTTCAGCTCCCGCGCCAGGTCGCCCAGCCCGAGACGGCCTTGCGCCACGACGAGCTCCATGACGCTGAGCGTGGCGTGCACGCCGGGGGACCGCCCGCCCTGCCCATTGCCGTGCGCCGGGGCCGAAGTAGTGGTGGCTGCTTGATCGGACATCGTCGAGGCGGGCTCTCGAACGGGGAGAGCAGCGACACTACGCTTTCCGCTGTTCTCCCGCCAGAACGTCGATCCACCTGGAAGACAGGGGCCGCTATCCGCCCGCGTAGAACGGGTTGGTGAGCGTGTCGCGCTGGCGCACGAGCCGCTCGACCGCAGCGGGGTCGGGCCCGCCGACCGCCGCACCGATCCCGGCGCGCACCGCCTCGCGGCCCCCCCGCCGGACCGCGGTCTCGTCGCTCGCCGCCGGATCGACCCAGATCGCGACGAAGACCAACGTCGCGCGGTCGGGAGCGAGCAGCCCGTCGGCGACCGCGTCGAGCACGCCCTGCCCGACGCCCAGCTGCGCTGCGCCCCAGGTCAGCGTCTGGTGGCGCTCGTCGGTCGCCGGCGCCTTGTTCATCATGACCGTCGGGGGGACGACCGCCTCGTAGGACGGCTGGTCCGGTCCGACGCAGACGAGGACTGGAATGTGCCCGGGCGACGGCGACGTGAAGGCGGTCATGAGCGCCGCCGCCGTGGCGCTGCCGCGGCGCGCGAGGACCACGTTGACGTGGATGCCGTCGGGCGCCAGGCCGCCCCAGCCCTGGCCGATCGCTCCGTCTATGTCGGGGTCGGACGTCATTCGCCTGGCGCGAGAAGCGGGTTGACCACTATCGCGCACGGCGGTAGGGTCGGCGTTCTGCTTCTGGAACGCTAGTCCATCAGCAAAACGCCTGCAAATGGGCGCCGTCTCGGATGCGACGCGCCTCTGGCCACCAGTGCGCGGGTGCCAGCGCCGACACGCCGACTGAGGAGGAGACGTGAGCCGCAACCAGACGAACCGCCGGGTCGATGCGATCCGCGCGGAGAGCAGCGAACTCGAGAACCACCTCATCGACGAGTACAGCTCCGGGCACCTGAGCCGGCGCGAGTTCGTCCGGCGCGGCACCGTGATCGGCATGTCGCTCTCGGCCGTGGGATTCCTGGCCAGCGCGTGCGGCACGGGCAAGAAGACGGGCACCGGCGGGGGGAGTGGCGGCACGGCCGTCCAGGCCGGTGGCAAGGAGGTCACGGTCCGCCCCGGCGGGACGCTGAAGCTCGGCATGTCCCCGGGCCCGTCGACCGAGATCGACCCGCTGAAGGTGGCCGACGAAGGCGGCCTGGGCATCATGTCGCAGACCGCCGAGTTCCTGTCGTGGTCCGACAGCAAGCTGCAGCTCCAGCCGCGGCTGGCCGAGAGCTGGAAGCCGAACGCGGACGGCAGCGTCTGGACGTTCAAGATCCGTCAGGGCGTCAAGTTCCACGACGGCACGCCAATGACCGCGGAGGACGTCGCGGCCTCGATCAACGCCCTGTCGGATCCGAAGGGCGGCTCCAACGCGCTGTCGACCTTCGGCGGGGTGCTCTCGAAGGACTCGGCCAAGGCGACCGACGCGAGCACGGTGACCTTCGAGCTCGACGCGCCGAACGGCAACTTCCCCTATCTGCTCAGCTCCGACAACTACAACGCGATCATCGTCCCGAAGGCCCTCAGCGGGAAGTGGGAGAAGACGTTCCCCGGCACCGGGCCGTGGAAGCTCGACAAGTACACGCCTAACTCCGGCGTCTCCTTCGTCAAGAACCCCGACTACTGGGACAAGAGCCGGGTCCCGAAGCTGGACAGCCAGCAGGTCAAGTTCTATCCCAAGGAGCAGGCGCAGATCCTGGCCCTGCAGAGCGGCGACGTCGACGTCCTCATCCACTTCTCGCCCACCGGCGGCAAGGCGCTGCTCAACGACCCGAACATCACCGTGATCGAGCTGCGCTCGTCGGTGCACCGCGAGGTGCACATGCGCAATGACAAGAAGCCGTTCGACGACAAGCGGGTGCGACAGGCGATGGCGCTGGCCGTCGACCGCAACGCGCTGGTCCAGGGCCTCTTCGCGGGGAAGGCCGACCTCGGCAACGACAGCCCGTTCGCGCCGGTGTTCCCGTCGACCGACAAGACCGTCCCCCAGCGCAAGCAGGATCTCGAGAAGGCCAAGGCGCTGATGCAGCAGGCAGGCGCCAGCAACGTGTCCCTGACCCTCAACACCTGGGACGGCTTCGAGCTGGGCGACCTCGCTCAGCTGCTCCAGAACGACGCGGCCAAAGTCGGGATCCACCTCAAGCCGAACATCACCGACGCCGGCACCTACTACGGCGACGCCGTCTTCGGCAAGTCGCCGTGGCTGGATTCGGTGATGGGGATCACCGACTACGGGCACCGGGGAGTGCCGAACGTGTTCCTCAACGCGCCGCTGCAGAGCAAGGGCGTCTGGAACGCCGCCCACTTCCACAACTCGACCTACGACGGGCTGGTGAAGGAGTACACATCGGCGCTGGACATCGGCGCGCAGCGCGCCGCGGCGAAGAAGATCCAGGAGCTGCTGCTCGACGAGACGCCGATCATCTACCCGTACTTCTACTTCTTCCTGACCGGGACGAAGAAGAACGTGGGCAACGTCGAGGTGTCGGCCATGGGCCACTACGACATCACCAAGGCCGGGTTCACGTCAGGGTCCTAGGAGCGGCGTCCGGCCATGGCCAGGTTCATCGCCAAGCGGCTGGCTCTCGGGCTCATCACGCTGTGGCTCCTCAGCATGCTCGTCTTCTTCATGGCGAACGTGCTGCCGGGCAACGTCGGGCGCAGGGTGCTCGGCCCGTTCGCCTCGCCGACGGCGGTCGCCGCGCTCAACCACCAGCTCGGCACCGACCAGCCCGTCGTGACCCAGTACATCAACCAGATGAAGGGCTACCTCCACGGCGACATGGGCAAGTCGGTCTCGACCCGCCAGCCGATCTCCGACGTGCTCTGGCCGGCGCTGGCGCACTCGGCGAAGCTCGCGGTCCTCGCGTTCCTGATCGTCGTGCCGCTCTCGATCCTCGGCGGGGTGGTCGCGGCGCTCAAGGAGGGCAGCGTGTCCGACCGGCTCATCACTGTCGGCGGTCTGTCGGCGACGGCCATCCCCGACTTCGTCTGGGCCGTCGTGCTGCTGATCGTCTTCTCCCTCGGCCTGGGGATCTTCCCGTCGACCGCCGCGTGGCCCGACGGCTCGGGGATCCTGACGCAGGTCAAGTACCTGCTGCTGCCCGCGTTCTGCCTCGTGTTCGTCCTGTTCGGCTACATCGCGCGAATGGCACGCGCCGGCACGATCGAGGCGCTCGACGCCGACTACACGCGCACCGCGGTGATCAAGGGATTGCCCCAGCGCACGGTGCTCTCGCACCATGTGCTGCGCAACTCGCTGCTGCCGACGATCGCCGTCATCGCGACGCAGGTCGGATATCTGATGGGCGGCCTCGTGGTGATCGAGCTGATCTTCAACTACCAGGGGATCGGCCAGATGATCTTCCGCGCGGCCACGCAGAAGGACTTCCCGGCGCTCGAGGCTGCCGTGCTCGTCGTCGGCGTCGTCTTCCTGGTGTCGACGCTCGTCGCCGACGTCCTGTACTCGATCCTCAACCCGCGCGTTCGGCTGGGGAGCGCGGACTCATGAGCGCCGGCGCCCCGACGCCCGCGATCGATCCGGTCGGCGACGTCGCCGTCGCGCTCGGCCCTTCGCGCGACGACGCACGGCTCGCTCGCAAGGAGCGCCTGCGGGTCCTGCTTCGGTCGAAGTCGTTCATCGCGGGCAACATCATCGTCGGCTTCTGGGTGCTGTGCGCGATCTTCGGCAAGGCGCTCGTCCCGCAGGACCCGTTGGCCTCGAGCCCGCTCAACGGCCTGGAGGCGCCGAGCGCCGACAACTGGTTCGGGACGGACCGTCTCGGCCGCGACGTGTTCGCGCGGGTGATCGTCGGCTCGCGGGACATCATGCTCATCGCGCCGGCCGCGACGCTGCTGGGCACCGTGCTCGGCACCGCGCTCGGGCTCGTCACCGGCTACTTCCGCGGCGCGATCGACGACGTCCTGAGCCGGCTCATCGAGACGGTCCTCGCGCTGCCGGTCATCCTCGTGGCGGTGCTGGCCATCACCTCGCTGGGACCGTCGAATCTCACGATCATCCTCGTGGTCGGCTTCGTGTTCGCGCCCGTCATCGCGCGCACGGTGCGCGCCGCGGTGCTGAGCGAGCGCGAGCTCGAGTACGTCTCCGCCGCCCGATTGCGTAACGAACGCACGCCGTACATCCTGTTCGCGGAGATCCTGCCCAACGTCATGGGACCGGTGATCGTCGAGTTCACGGTCCGCCTCGGCTACGCGATCTTCGTCGTCGCGACGCTGAGCTTCCTGGGCTTCGGCGTGCAGCCGCCGGCGCCCGACTGGGGCCTGCAGATCTTCGACCACTACGGCCTGATCAGCGGCGGCTTCTGGTGGCCTGTGCTGTTCCCGGCGGCCGCGATCGCGAGCCTCGTCATCGGCGTGAACCTCATCGCCGACGGCCTGACCCAGACGTTCGAGCGATGAGCGCGCCCGCTGCCGTCGCCGCACCCCCCGCGCTCGACCTCACGGACCTCGAGGTCGCCTACCGCGTTCGCGGCATCTGGCGCCCGGTGCTGCGCGGCGTCACGTTCGCCATCGCCGAGGGTGAGTCCTACGGCCTCGTCGGCGAGTCGGGCTGCGGCAAGTCGACCGCGGCCTTCGCGATCGTTCGCTACCTGCCGCGCAACGGGCGCGTGAGCTCCGGCTCGATCAAGGTCGCCGGCGAAGACCTGCTCGCCATGAGCGACGACGACGTTCGCACGATGCGCACTACGCGCGTCTCGATGGTCTACCAGAACCCGGGCGGCGCGCTGAACCCGACGCTCCGCATCGGCGACCAGGTCGCCGAGACGTTCACGCTTGCCGGCGTGGGGAAGGACGAGGCGGACGACCGCGCGCAGGAGATGCTGCGCAAGGTCCAGATCTCCGACCCGGCGCGGGTCATGCGCCGCTATCCACACCAGCTCTCGGGCGGGATGCAGCAGCGCGTCGTGATCGCGATGGCGTTGGCCAAGGACCCCACGTTGCTGATCCTCGACGAGCCGACGACCGGACTCGATGCGACGGTCGAGGCGGAGGTGCTGGACCTCGTCTCGGCGCTGCGCGCCGAGTTCGGCACGACGGTCCTGTTCATCAGCCACAACCTCGAGGTCATCACGAAGATGTGCGACCGCGTGGGCGTGCTCTACGCCGGGCGGCTCGTCGAGGAGGGGCCCGTCCAGGCGGTGTTCGACGACCCGCGCCACCCGTATGCGGTCGGGCTGCTGCGCTGCCTGCCGCACGGCGGCGTGCGCAAGGACCGCGAGCGGCTCGACACGATCCCTGGGTTCCTGCCGCAGCTCGGCGCCGACCTGCCGGCGTGCGTGTTCGTCGACCGCTGCGGCCTTGCGCAGGAGATCTGCCACCGCCAGGAGCCGGCGTTCTTCGACATCGGGGGCGCCCGGCACAGCCGCTGTCACTTCTGGGAGCAGGCTCACGAGCTGCCCCGGGCCGCCCCCGCCGTGGGCCTTCGCAGTGCCATCGACGCGGACTCCGAGCCGGTCATCCGTACGGAGGGCATGTACAAGACCTTCCGTCAGGAGGGCCACGACGTCCGCGCGGTCGACGACGTCTCGCTCGTGCTGCGCCGCGGCGAGACGCTCGGCCTCGTCGGCGAGTCGGGCAGCGGCAAGACGACGCTCGCCCGCGCGCTGCTCGGGCTGACCGCGGCCGACCAGGGATCGGTCATCGAGCTCGACGGGCGTCTGCTGCCGACGCGCATCGACAAGCGCGACGCCGAGCACGTCCGCGCGCTGCAGATCGTCTTCCAGAACCCCGACTCGGCCCTGAACCGGCGCTTCTCGGTGCACCGGATCCTGAGCCGCGCCCTCGTCAAGCTGCGCCGCGACCGCAGCGACGAGCGCGCGGCCCACCTGCAGGAGCTCGCCGCGTCGGTGCGCTTCGACGTGCGCCTCATCAACTCCCGCCCGGCACAGCTCTCGGGCGGCCTGAAGCAGCGTGTCGCCATCGCGCGCGCGTTCGCGGGCGAGCCGCGCGTCGTCGTCTGCGACGAGCCGACCTCCGCGCTCGACGTCTCGGTGCAGGCCGCCATCCTCAACCTGCTCGCCGAGCTGCAGGCCGAGAAGGGCGTCAGCTACCTCTTCATCTCCCACGACCTCGCGGTCGTCCGCTATCTCTCGGACCGGATCGCCGTGCTGTACCTCGGCCGGTTGATGGAGCTCGGCGAGTCCGAGACGGTGTTCAGCGCGCCGCAGCACCCGTACACCGAGGCACTCCTGTCCTCGGTCCCGCAGGCCGCGGGTGGCCAGCGGCCACGGATCCGCCTGCACGGCGAGATCCCCACCCACGCTGACCCGCCATCCGGGTGCGTGTTCCACACCCGCTGCCCGCGATTCATCGGCGACATCTGCGTAAACGAGGAGCCACCGCTGCGCGAGGTCGAGCCCGGCCACCACTGGCGCTGCCACCACTCGCTCGACGCCCTGCGCGAGCTGCAGAAGACCGCCCCGCCGGTACCCCGGAACGATGGCCCCCCCGCCGAGGCCGAGGCCGGCGCCGGGCCGCCGGGCGGAGGCGCGCCCTGAGGATACGCGCGGCGGTCCTGGATCACACCGGGGCGTCGCTCGAGCTCGTGGAGCTGGAGCTGGCCCCGCCTGGGCCTGGTGAGGTACTCGTGCGCCTGCGCGCGGCGGGCGTCTGCCACTCCGATCTCAACGCGATCGACGGGACGGCCGCGACGCGCTGCCCGGCAGTCCTGGGCCACGAGGGCGCCGGGGTCGTCGAAGCGGTCGGCGACTGCGTCGACCTCGCCCCCGGCGCCCCCGTTCTGCTCTCGTGGCTGCCGTCGTGCGGGCGCTGCGAGGAGTGCCTGCGCGAGCTGCCCCACCTCTGCACGACGACGTGGCAGGCCATGGCCGCCGGCGGGCTGATCGACGGCGCGACGCGGCTCTCGCGCGACGGCGAGCCCGTCTTCCACTACTGCTTCCTGTCGACGTTCGCCGAGCGCGCGGTCGTACCGGCGCGCTGCTGCATCGCAATGCCCGACGACGTGCCCTTCGACGTCGCCGCGCTGGTCGGCTGCGCGATCACAACCGGCACGGGCGCCGTCTGGCGCACCGCCGGAGTCCGGCCGGGGGACCGCGTCGCGGTCTTCGGCTGCGGCGGCGTCGGGCTGAGCGCCGTCCTCGCTGCCGTCGCCGTGGGCGCAGACCCGATCGTGGCCGTCGACGTCACGCCGGAGAAGCTCGAGGCGGCGTTGCGCCTCGGCGCGACCGGCGCGGTCCAGTGGTCGGGCGGGCCGAACGAGACCGCCGAAGCGGTCCGCGCGGTCAGTGGCGGCGGGGTCGACTACGCGATCGAAGCGACCGGACGCACCGAGGCGGCCCGCGCGGCGTTCCTGTCCACGCGCGCGCGAGGGGCCGCGGTACTGATCGGGATCCCGGCGGCAGACGCGGAGGTGTCGCTGCCGGCGCTTTCGATCCCACGGATGGAGCGCCGCGTGCTCGGCTCAGTCTACGGGTCTGCGCGCCCAGAGCGCGACTTCCCGGCGCTGCTCGAGCTGTACCGCCGCGGGCGGCTCCCCCTCGACCGTCTGGTCGGCGCGCGGCTGCCGCTGGACGCGGTCGACGAGGCATTCGCGCTCATGCGCGATGGCAGCGCCGGACGGGTCGTGCTCGACCTCGACGGAGCCGCGACGTGAGCGCGCGCACCGTCGCCGCGCCCGCGACGGGACCCGACACGGTGGGCGCCCGGATCGCGGGCGTCGAGGTCCGCCGTTACGCGGTCACGCTGGACCCGCCGTTTCAGGCGGCGTGGGACCCGACCCCGCGCGCGACGGTGGAGGCGACGCTGGTCATCGTGCGCTCGCAGGACGGCGTCGCCGGCTACGCCAGCGGTGACGCGGTCCCCGACGCGGCTCTGCTCGAGCGCCTGCTCATCGGCCTTGACCCGATGCGAACGGAGGCCGTGCGCGAGATCTTCGAGACCGTCGACTTCCACGGCGGACGCCCGTGGACGGTCGAGGTTGCGATCTGGGACCTCGTCGGGCGCCTGCTCGGCCAGCCGCTGTGGCGGCTCCTCGGCGGACGCTCGGAGCGGCTGATCGCATACGCCTCCACCGGCGAGCCCGTGGCGCCCGAGGAGCGCGCCCGGCGCGTGACCGCGCTGCGCGACCGCGGGGTGCGGGCGGTGAAGCTGCGCTTCCATCACGACGACTGGCGTCGCGACGTCGAACTCGTCGAGCAGGTCCGGGCCGCGGTCGGCCCGGAGTTCGAGGTCATGGTCGACGCCAACCAGGGCTGGCGCATGGCCGGCGATCGCTCCGCGCGCTGGGACGTCGCGACCGCCACCCAATGCGCCCGCGCCCTGGAGCCGCTCGGCGTCTACTGGCTCGAGGAGCCGCTGCGGACGGACGACGTCGAGGGCTACGCGCTCCTGCGCCGCCGCACATCGCTTCGCATCGCTGCCGGAGAGATGGTGCGCAGCCTGTTCGAAGCCCGCGATCTGATCCTGCGCGGCGGCGTCGACGTGGTGCAACCCGACGTGGTGCTGGCAGGGGGGCTTGGCGGCTGCCGGCGCATCGCGGCGCTCGCGGACCTGTGCGGCCGGGCCTTCTCGCCGCACACGTGGACGAACGGCTTCGGCCTGCTCGCGAACCTGCACCTCGCGGCCGCCGTGTCGACCTGCCCCTACATCGAGGTGCCGTTCGACCCGCCGGGATGGACGCCGGACCGGCGCGACTGGCTGCTCGGCGGACCCACGATCGAGATCGCGCCTGACGGGACGATCGCGCCGCTGCCCGGCCCCGGGCTGGGCGTCGTCCCCGACCTCGACCGCCTCGAGGAGCACCGGGTCGCCTGATGGAGGTCCGGGCCGCCGTGCTGCATGACGCGCGCACGCCGCTGAGCGTCGAGACGGTGACCCTGGACCCGCCGCACGCGGGCGAGGTGCTGGTGCGGGTTGCGGCGGCGGGCGTGTGCCACTCCGACGTCCGCCTCGCCGACGGCGACCTCGGCGACGGGCGCTGGCCGACGGTGCTCGGGCACGAGGGCGCCGGCGTCGTCGAGGCCGTCGGCGCGGACGCCGGCGGTCTCGCCCCGGGCGACCGCGTGGCGTTCTGCTTCGTGCCGCCGTGCCGGGCGTGTGGCGCCTGCGCGGCGGGGCGGTTCAACCTCTGCGAGATCGCCGGCAAGCACGCGTGGGCGGGCACGCTGCTCGACGGCACGACGCGCCTGCGCCTCGCCGACGGCCGCGCGGTGCGGCACTTCAACTTCGTCTCCTGCTTCGCGGAGCACTGCGTGGTCCCGGCCGCGAGCGCGGTGCCGATCCCGCCGGAGCTGGCGCTGTGGCAGGCCGCGTTGCTCGGCTGCGCGGTCGTCACGGGCTTCGGCGCGGTTCGCAACGCGGCGCACGTCGAGATCGGCGAGAGCGTGTGCGTCGTCGGCTGCGGCGGGATCGGTCAGCAGATCGTGGCCGCGGCGCGGATGGCCGGCGCGGGCCGCATCGTCGCGGTCGACCGCGACGGGGCGAAGCTCGCGCTCGCGCGCCGCCGCGGCGCCACCGACACGGTCGATGCCAGTGCCGGGGACCCGGTCGCGGCGGTGCTCGCGCTCGTCCCCGGCGGGGTCGACCACGCACTCGAGGCGGTCGGCAATCCGGCGACGATCCGTCTCGCATGGGACGTGCTGCGCCCCGGCGCGTCGGCGATCGTGGTCGGCATCGCGCCGCGCGGCACCGAGGCCCGCGTGCCCGCACTCGAGTTGCTCTCCGAGAAGTCGCTGCGGGGCAGCTACTACGGCTCGGGCAACCCGCCGGTCGAGATCGCGCGGTTGGGGCGGCTCATGGCCGACGGCCGCATCACGGTCGCCGACGCCGTTTCTCATCTGACCGACCTCGACGGCATCGAAGCGGCCTTCGGGCGCCTGCGCCGCGGCAGCGGGGCGCGGACCGTCGCCGTCATCGACGCGGCGTTGGCCGGCGCGCCCGAGCCCACGGCGTTGGGGGCGGCTGAGAAGGCTGTCTGACCGAGCGGGCGTCCTTCCGTCGCGCTACGAGCGCGCGATGTCCGCAGCCGCCACCGCTCCCGTGAAGACGCGCTGCGCGAAGGCGGCGGCGAGCGCGTCGCCGTCGGGGCCGAGGGGCCGCACGGCCTCGACCGGCCCGAACACCGCCCGGACCTCGTCGACGAGCGGGGTGAGCGCGGGCGGAGGCGGGCGGTCCGCGGCGTGGAGCGCCTGCGCGCCGAGGGCGGCGAGAATCGCGAGCGCCGCGTCCAGACAGTGGCCGATGGCGTTGGCGCGGCGCCACGCGAGGAAGCCCATCGAGGGCACGTCGTTCTGACCGAACCCCCCGAGCGACAGCAGCGTGGGGCCCGCGTGCGTGCGCGCCTCCTCGGCCCACCACGTCTGCACCATGTGCAGCGGCTTCATCGTCCACTCGTTGCGCGCGAGCAGGGGCGCCGTCGACGGATGCTGGAGCAGCTTGTCGGTCAGCCGCTGGGCGAGCTGGCACAGGTCCGCCCACACGCTCCCGACGCCGTCCATCGCGGCCGGGGCGCGAGCGTTGTGGTAGCCGCCGGTCGAGATCACGGCCCCGAGCGGGCGGTCGCCGTCGGGTAGCAGGTAGACCGGGTTGTCCGTGACCGAGCGCAGCGACACCGCGGCCGCACGCTCGGCCTCGGCCTGTGCTCGGCGCACCTGGCCGAGCACGCGCGGCAGGATGCGGAAGCTGACGGCACCCTGGTGGGCCTGGCGGTCGCCGGCCGAATCGGCGAGTAGTGCGCGCAGCGACCGCAGCGCGGCCGTCTCGTGCTCGTCGTCCCACAGCGGCTCGAGGTCCTCGGAGTAGGCCTCGAGCGGCGCCTGGGCGGCCTCGGCGGTGAGGGCGAACACGCTCTCGGCGAGCGCCAGGCGCGCCTGCCCGGCGAGCGCGACGTCGGCGACGAGCGCTGCCGCGCAGGGCGAGCCGTTGATCAGGGCCATGCGCTCCTTCGGCTCGAGGTCCAGCCGGGCGCTCAGGTCGTAGAAGAGCCGGCCGAGGGCGACGATCTCGCCCGCGCCGCCGTTGCCCTGGCCCGGGACCTCCGGGAGCGGCGAGCCGAGCATGCCGGCCACCTCGGTCGCGACCTCCGCGCGCACGGCGGCGTGACCATCGACGAGGTTGGCCAGGCGCGCGAGCACGATGGCGCGCACGACGCGGTCGGGGAGCGGCGCCCCGAAGGCGTGCGCTGTCCACAGCCGGGTCGGGCGGCGGGCCTGCGCCTCGGCCGTGAGCGCCACCGACGCGCCGTCGCCGGGCGCCGTCGTCGTGCCGTAGATCAGCGCGCCCGGGTCCTCGGCGACGCGCGCGGCGACCAACGCCGCAAAGCTCGCGTGGCTGCGTTCCATGCGGTCGATGGCCTCGGGCGCGAGGTCGACGGCCTCGCCGTCCCATGCCACGCGTTGCAGCGCCTGCAGGGTGATGTCGGCGCGAGTGGCGATGCGCACGCTCATCGCGTCACCGTACAGCCACCGCGCCGGCCGACCCTCGCGGGCCGGCCGACGCGGCTCAGACGTCTCCGCCCTCAGCGGCCAGGCGCTCGATCTCGCGGCTCAGCAGTCCGAGCCGCGCCTCCTTGAGCAGCGGCATCTCGCGGCGCACGCGTCGCACGGCCGCGAGGTCGATGTCGGCGCTCACCAGGGCGGGCTCGTCGCGCGGGGCCTCGGTGACGAGCTCACCCTCCGGGCCGTAGACGTGGGAGCCGCCCCAGAAGCGCAATCCCGGCTCCACGCCGACGCGGTTGACGAACACGACATAGCACTGCAGCGTGCGGGCGTAGAAGCGGGTGATGTCCCGCCACTGCTCCTCTATGTCGCTACGCCTGACCGTGCTGTTCGCGGGCACGATCAGGACCCTGGCGCCGTCCTGCACCACGAGGGCGGCGAGCGCCGGCTGCCACGCATCGCTGCAGAGCAGGATGGCCATGCGCCCGAAGCCGGTGTCGAACGCGCGCAGCGTCGACCCCGGCGTGAAGTGCTTGCGCTCCTCCCAGATGTCGTAGTTGGGCAGATAGAGCTTGCGGTGCAGATGCACGACGCGCCCGCCCTCGGCGTAGACCGCGCTGTTGTAGGTGTGCACGCGGCCCGCCTCGGCGAAGCCGACGACGAACGCGGTGTCGTGCGTGTCGGCGGCGAGGCCCGCGATCTCGGCGTCGGTGACCGCGCGCGAGACGTCCTTGCCGACGTGCCCCAGCGAGTAGCCGGTCAGCGTGAGCTCGGGGAACACGACGATGTCGGCCGATCGCGCCGTCGGCGCGGCCAGCGCTTGCCGCACGCGCCGGGCGTTCTCTGCGACGTCGCCCAGAGCGCAGTCGATCTGGGCGAGCGCCAGTCGCACGACCTCGCTCCGTGCTCGGCCGCCGTCGGTCGCCATCACATCCTCTCGGCGTACTCCTGGTTCTCGGCACGCAGAGTGGGGTCCGTCCCGAGGGCATAGTGCTTGGACATGTCGGCCGTGTACCGGCTCGCCGGCGGCGTGCGTCCCAGCGCCTCCGCCATGCTGCGGATGTGATGCGGGGCCGCGCCGCAGCAGACCCCGAGATAGCTGACGCCGATGTCGTACGCCCGGCGCGCGAACTCTGCGATCTCATACCGCGAGCAGGTGAACGGCTCGAGCGCGATCGGAAACGGCCTCGCGGCGATCGCCGGGTTCGGGGCTCCGGGGTCCTCCAGCGAGTGGAAGGTCGGGTGGCTCTCCGTCGTGCGATAAGGGACAGGCAGGCCCGCCACGGGGACGGTGACCGCCGAGCGCACCTCTTCGAGCAACGGGAGCATCGTTGCCGGCCCGCGCCCGCAGTTGAGCCCGACCACGTCGGCGCCGGCGGCCTCGAGCTGCCGGCACGCCTCTGCCGGCGAGATCCCCTCGCGCGCGTTGCCGTGGCGGTGCACGGTCAGCATCACGACGGCGGGGAGCCCCGCCTCCTTGATGACTGCAGTGGCCAGCAGCGCTTCGCCCAGCCAGGAGAACGTCTCGCCGATGACGAAGTCGACACCCGCCTCGGCCGCCCATCCCACCTGCTCCTCGAACATCGCGCGTACGGAGTCGCGGGACTCATCGCCGGCCCAGACGTTCGTGTTGCAGATGTTGCCGGCGAGCAGTGCACCGCTCTCCGTGCTGATCTCCTTCGCGATCTCCAGTGCCCTGCGATTGATCCGCTCGAGGTCGTCCTCGCGGCCGATGACCCGCAGCTTCTCGCGGTGCGCGTAGTACGTGAACGCTTCGACGACGTCCGAGCCCGCGTGGACGAACTCCCTGTGCAGCTCCGCCACCTTCTCCGGATGCTCGAGCACGACCTCCGGAACGAAGCCGCCGGCCTGCAGGTAACCGCGGCGCTCCAGCTCGAAGAGATAACCCTCCGCGCAGATCACGGGCCCACGCGCCAGACGCTCCAAGAGATCAGCCATGACGCACAAAGTAGCGCGGCGGCAAAGCGCCTCAATGAGACGGCCCAGGCCCGGTTCAGCCGGCGACCGCTCCGGTCGATGCGCGCGCGACGAGTACCGGCGCAACGATCTCGCGCAGCGTCGCCTGAGGGCCGTCGGCATCGATCGCCTTCAGCAGGAAGCCGGTCGCCAGCTCGGCCACACGGTCGACGTCCCACACCGTCGAGGTCAGCGCAGGCGCGAGCAGGCGCGAGATCGGGTGATCGCCGAAGCCCGCGACGGCGACGTCGTCGGGGATCGACAGCCCGAGCTCGGCGCACGCGGCGTACACGCCGTAGGCGATCGAGTCCGACAGGCAGAGCACCGCCGTCGGGCGCTCGTCGCTGCGCAGCAGCTCGAGCGCAAGAGGGCGTGAGCCGTTGAGCGAGTAGGCGCAGGCCACGAGGCTGCAGTCGAGGCCGAGCGCGGCCGCCGATGCCCCGACCGCGCGCTCGGCCGCGCGTCCGGGCGAGGTCTCGACGGCCCACGACAGCACCGTGATGCGGCGGTGACCCAGGGCGCTGAGGTGTTCGAGGCTCTCGCGCACGCCGCGCTCGTTGTCGAAGACCACCTCGCCGGCGGCGCTCACGCCGGGTAGCGCATCGCCGATCGTGACCGTCGCGATCTCCCGGGCGATCGAGGCCCAACCACCGCTGGCGGGGCCGATCGGCACGACCACGAGCCCGTCGACGCGGTGGTCGACCAGGCGCCGCGCGAGCTCGAGCTCGCGGCCGGGCTCGCCGTCGGCGTCGGCCACCAGTGTGCTGCGGGCTGCCTCGTACAGCTCGCGCTGGACGGCGCGCACGAGCTCCTGGTTCCAGAAGTCGGCCAGGCTGCCGACGAGCAGGCCGACGACGGCTGTCGAGCCGCCGGCCAGGGCGCGGGCGATCGGATCGGCCTCGTAGCCGAGCTCCTCGGCGGCCTCGCGGACCCGCCGCTCGGTCTCGGCCGACACCTGCATGCCGCGCAGCGCGTAGCTCACGGCGGCCGGCGACAGGCCGGTGTAGTCCGCCAGCTCGCGGATCGTGATGCGGCGTCCGGGGCGGCTGGCCACGCTCGCAGGGTACTCGCCTTGACAGGCAGAGGAACATGTTGTGAAGCGGTTCAGTGAACCGCTTCAGTAACCGGTCCTGAGCGTGCGTGAGTCCTGCGATCGACATCCACCAGCATCTGTGGCCCGAGCCACTGCTGAGTGCGCTGTCGCGTCGCCGCGAGCCGCCGATGCTCGTGCGCCGCGGCGCGGGCTGGGCGCTTGCCCTGCACGGCGAGCCCGAGGGGCCGGTCGACCTCGCCGACCACGATCCCGACGCTCGCGCCGCGCTCGTCCGCGCCGACGGTCTCGATCGCGCGCTCGTCGCCCCGTCCACGCCACTGGGCATCGAGGAGCTTCCTGCCGCCGAGGCGCAGGCGTTGCTCGAGGCCTACCACGAGGGCGTGCGCGCGCTGCCCGACGAGTTCGGCGCCTGGGCCGCGGTCGGCCTCGCCGATCCCGACCCGGCGGCACTCGCGCGGCTGCTCGACGCGGGGTTCGTGGGCGCCTGCATCGCCGCGGGCGCACTCGACGGCCCCGACGGTCTGCACCGGCTCGGCCCCGTGCTCGAGACACTCGAGCGCCGCGACGCCCCGCTGCTCGTCCATCCCGGGCGCGCAGCAGCGGCGGCCACCGCCGGGATGCCGGCCTGGTGGGCGGCGCTGACCTGCTACGTGGCCACGATGCAGACCGCGTGGCAGGCGTTCGCCGTCTGGGGCCGCGCGGCGCACCCGGGCCTGCGCGTGTGCTTCGCGATGCTGGCCGGCCTGGCCCCGCTGCAGCGCGAGCGCCTGGTCGCTCGCGGCGGGCCTGCGATCAGCGATCCCGACGTCTTCCTCGACGTCTCGTCGTACGGTGGGCGAACCGTCGATGCGGTGCTGCGCGAGGTCGGCGTCGACAGGCTCGTCCACGGCTCCGACCGCCCCGTTCTCGCGGCCGCCGAGCTGCCGCTCGGCGACGCCGTGCGCGTTGCGCTGCGCGAGCGCAACCCGGCCCGGCTGCTCTCAACCGCCACCACGGAGGCCCTTGCATGACCACGGTCCCTCGCGACACGACGCTCCAGCGCGATCTCGCCGTCGGCGAGCTGCGCGAGCTGGTCGGGCGCATCGCCGCCGATCCGGGGCAGTGGTGCCCGCTCGTGCGCAGCGACACCCCGGAGCGCCATTTCGAGCAGCTCTGGCGCGACGACCACGTCGACATCTGGGTCATCACCTGGGCCAGCGGCAACGACACCGGCTTCCACGATCACGACGTCTCGCGGGGCGCCGTCGCCGTCGTGGAGGGAGAGATCATCGAGGAGCGCCTCGTGGTGTGCGGGCCGCCGCGCCAACTGCGCCATCGCACCGGCGAGACGTTCGACTTCGACGCATCCCACGTCCATCGGATGCGTCAGGACACGGCCGCGCTCGCTGTATCCATCCACGCTTACTCGCCGCCGCTGTGGCGGATGGGCGCCTACGAGGTGGACGCTGACGGCACGCTGCGGCGCCGCTCGATCTCCAGCGCCGAGGAGCTGCGGCCGCTCGAGTCGGCCGCCTAAAGGCCATGGGCGCCGACCGGCTGCTCGCCCGCGAGCTCCGCGCAGACGCGCTCGGTCGTCGCCACGAACTCGCGCGCGGCGGGCAGCAGGTCGCGATCGCGATGCCAGGCGAGGCCGATGAGCCTCGGCGGCACGCCGATGTCGAGCTCGACGGCGCGCACGCCGGGGTGGCCGGCGTCGACGCTGAGCCGGGGCAGCAGGGCCGCACCCATGCCCGCGGCGACGAGCCCGTGGATCGTCTCGTCGTCGTTGGAGCGAAAGACGACGCGCGGCGTCCCGCGCAGGTGGGTCTCGGGCCGCGTCGCGTCGCGCACGCGGTCGTAGGCGATGAGATCGAGCGCCACCACGTCGGCCATCGTCGGTCGCCGGCCCTCGGCCCCCAGCGGCGAGTCCTCCGCGACGAGCAGCAGGAAGGGGTCGCGCAGCAGCTCGACGGCGACGAAGGGGCCGTCGGCCAGCGGGTAGAGCATGAAGCTGACGTCGAGCTCGGCGCGCTCCACGAGGCGCAGCAGCTGGCCCTCGTCCGGCGTCTCGACCAGCGCGACGTTCACGTCGGGCAGCGCGGCCGAGAGCCGGCCGACCACGCGCGGCAGGATCTTGGCGCCGACGCTGTGGTAGGTCCCCACGCGCAGCTCGCCCGCGCTGCCGGCCGACCACGCCGCGAGGTCGGCGCGCGCCGCCGCGAGCTGATCGACAACCCGGCGGCCGTGGCGGACCATGAGGTCACCGGCCGGAGTCAGCGAGACCGGACGCGGTCCGCTCGAGCGCTCGACGAGCCGCGCCCCCACGATGCGCTCGAGCAGCGCGACCTGCTGACTGACCGCCGACTGCGTGTAGCCGAGCGTCCGCGCCGCGCGGCTGAACGAGCGCTCCCGCGCGATGGCGTCGAGCGCGGCCAGGTGGCGCACCTCGACGCCGAGCCAACTATCAGGGTCCCTCATCAACTCCAAAACTACTCCGAATTGCGCTGATGGACCCTGGACTTCAGTCTCACGCCGTGGACCAGAGGACGTGCAACGCGGGCGGCTTGCGGAAGACCAGGCCGGCGGGCGCCGAGGGGCGCGCCGGATCGAGGCGCAGGCCCGGCAGGCGCTCCAGCAGACGGCCGACCGCCGTGTGCGCCTCCAGGCGCGCGAGGTGCATCCCGATGCACACGTGGGGCCCGCGCGCAAAGGCCAGGTGCTGGCGCGCGTTCTCGCGACGCACGTCGAAGCGGTCGGGGTCCGCGAACGCGCCCGGGTCGCGGTTGGCCGCGGCGACCGAGACCCGGACGAGGTCGCCGCGGGCGATCGCCGCCCCGCCCAGCGCGACATCGGCCGTGGCGTACCGATCCACCATCGCCGCCGCGGGCTCGAGCCGCAGGGACTCCTCGATCGCGTTGGCCAGCAGGCCGGGGTCCACCGTCACCAGCGCGAGCTCGTCGGGGTGCGACAGCAGGTGCATGATCGCGTTGGCGATCATGCCCTCGGTCGTCTCGATGCCGCCGAAGAGCATGACCGCGGCGTTGGAGATGACCGCCGAGCGCTCGAGGCCCCCGGCGGCGTCGGCCAGCAGCGACGAGCCGGGCCCGCGGTCGAGCGCCGGCCCGATGGCGGCCTGGAGCTCCGCGAACGCCGCGCGGCCGGCCGCGGGCACCTCGCCGCCGGCCGTGACCTCGGTGACCGCCGCGACGATGGCGTCGTACCAGCCCAGGACGGCCCCCGTGTCGGCCTCGGGCAGCCCGAGCGAGTGGGTCACGATCGCCGCGGCCAGCGGGCCGGCGAACGAGCGCCGCAGCTCGGCCGTGCCCGCGGGCTCGATGGCGTCGATCAGGCGGTCGACCTCGGCCGCGACCACGTCGGTGAAGCGCTCCCCGACGGGCCGTAGGCGAAACGGCCGCGCGAACGGCGCGCGGTGGCGCTGGTGCTCGTCTCCGTCGAGGGTGAGCATGCTCGGGCCGACGACCCGCCCGGTCGAGAAGCGCGCGTCGTCGACGGTGAACGTCGCCGCGTCGCCCATGACCTGCAGCGCGAGGTCGCGGCGCACGACGAGCCAGCCGTCCAGCGCGGGCACCCACGACAGCGGCGCGCGCTCGCGCAGCCGGGCGAGGAGCGCATGAGCGCCCGGCCCGGCCAGTGCGTCGACGGTGACTGCGACCTCGTCGTGGTCGGGGGCGGCGTCATGGGGCTGTTCACGGCGTATCACGCGTCGGAGCGGGTCGGGCGGGTCGTCGTGCTCGAGCGCGGGCGGATCGGCGATCCGATGACGGCGTCGTTCGGCCGCACGCGCTCCTTTCGCAACGACTATCTGGACCCAACCTACGCCCGCCTGGCCCACGAGGCCTTCCGCCTGTGGGGCGCCTTCGAGCTGCACACCGCCACGCGAGCGCTCGTGCGCTGCGGGTGCCTGAACGTGGCCAAGCGCTCGGTCACCCCCGACCTGGCCGACACCTACGCGCAGCGCAGCCACGAGACGCTGAGGAGCATCGGCCTGCGCACGCAGTCCTTCGACGGCGCCGCGTTGCGCGAGCGCTTCGGATTCCTCGACGCCGACATCGGCCGCCTGGACGCGGACGCCGGCGTGGTCGACCTGCCCGCCGTCACCGGGGCGCTGATGGCCGCGCTCGCCGCGCGGGGGGTGCGCGTCCTCGAGGGCGTCGAGACGATGTCCATCGAGCGCGACGGCGCCCTGCTGCGAGTCGGCACCGACCGCGCGGAGCTCTCGACGCGATCGCTCGTCGTCACCGCCGGGCACGGCACGAACGACGTCCTCTCGCTGCTGCCCGAGTGCCGCCTGGAGGTCCCGCTGGCCCGCGACCGCCCGAGCGAGGCGAAGTACTTCGTCCCGCCCGCGGGCGCGCGCGGGCGCTTCACGGCCGGCGCCATGCCGGTGGTCGCCTACCTGGACACCGGGATCTATTGCCACCCGATCGTCGACGGGCTCGTCGAGGCCGTGAAGATCGGCTACTACAACCCGCCCGACATGCCCCGCAGCAGCACGGCGATCGACAGCATCCAGAGCTTCGTCGAGCAATGCGCGCCAGGGCTGCGCGACGCCGACGTCAGCGACGTGGAGGACGTCGACCAGTGCGACTACGACCTCGTGGCCGACGACGACTTCGTGCTCGGCGCGGTCCCGGGCGTGGCCAACGCCTTCGTGGGCGTCGGCTGGCGCGGCACCGGCTACAAGTTCGCTCCGTGGGTGGGGCGTGTGCTCGCCGGGCTCGCCGTGCAGGGCGCCACCGTCTATGACATCGCCCGCTTCGACCCGGGCCGATTCCTGACCGAAGGGAGGATCGATGGCACGTCCATCGCCACGGACCCTGCAGCAGCGTCTCGCTGACGGGGTGGTGCTCGGCGCCGAGGGCTACGTCTTCGAGCTCGAGCGCCGCGGCTACGTCAAGGCGGGCCCGTTCGTCCCGGAGGTGATCCTCGACGAGCCCGAGGCGCTGCGCCAGCTGCACCGAGAGTTCCTGCGCGCGGGCTCCGACGTGATGGTCGCGCTGACCTACTACGCCCATCGCGACAAGCTGCGCGGCGTCGGGCGCGCCGACGACCTCGAGGAGATGAACCGCCAAGCGGTGCGGATCGCCAACGAGATCGCCGCCGAGGGGGGCGCGCTGGTGGCCGGCAACATCTGCAACACCTGGGCCTACGACCCCTCCGAGCCGGAGGCGTCGGGGGCCGTGGTCCGCGCGCAGTACGAGGAGCAGCTCGGCTGGGCGGCGCAAGAGGGCGTGGACTTCGTCATCGCCGAGACCAACGACTACGTGGGGGAGGCCCTCATCGGCCTGGAGGTGTGCCAGGAGCTCGGCCTGCCGGCCATGGTCACCTTCGCGAGCGTCCAGGAGGCGACGACCTACGACGGCTACGACTACGTGGAGGCATGCCGGATCCTGGCCGACCGCGGCGCGACCGTCGTCGGGCTGAACTGCTCGCGCGGCCCGGAGACGATGCTCCCGCTGCTCGAGCGCATCCGCGCCGCGGTCGACGTCGCGGTGGCGGCCCAGCCGGTCCCGTACCGGACCTCGCCGGCGGCGCCGGCCTTCGAGGCGCTGACCACGGCAGACGGCCTGCACGCGTTCCCGATCGCGCTCGAGCCGTTTCAGTGCACGCGGTTCGAGATGGCGGACTTCGCGCTGCGCGCCCGCGACGTCGGCGTCGACTACATCGGCATCTGCTGCGGCGCCGGCCCGCACCACGTGCGCGCGATGGCCGAGGCCCTCGGGCGCACGACGGCGGCCAGCCGCAACTCGCCGGCCATCGACCTGCACCCGGTCCTCGGCACGCCGACGGGCGGCACGGAGGTCATGGGCGGCTGGGCGGCCGCCGAAGCCGAGGCCTAGCCCTGGTCGTCGTCGTCCTCGTCGGACGGTGACGGCCCGGCGCCGGCGTCCTCGGCGTTGTGCTGCACCTGCAGGGGCAGGTTGGGCCCGACGGTGGTCGCCGGCGGGCCGGACCTCGATCCGTCGTTCTACGGTGCCGATCCCCATCCCGAGCTCGGCCCGACCTTCCCGGACATCGACCGCTTCGAGCTCGCCCTCCTGCGCCACGCGCAGGCGCGCGGGCTCCCGGTGCTCGCCATCTGCCGGGGGATGCAGCTGCTCAACGTCTCGCGCGGCGGGACGCTGTGCCAGCACCTGCCCGATCGCGTCGACGGGTCGGTCGCTCATCGCCAGACGCGGCCGGGGCGCTTCGCCACGCACGCGGTGCGCGTCGAGGGCTCCAGCCGCCTGCGCGGGCTGCTCGGCAGCGAGCGGCTCGACGTCAACTCCTTCCACCACCAGGCCACCGAGCGGGTGGGGACGGGGTTGCATGTGGTCGCCTGGTCGCCGGACGGCGTCATCGAGGCCGTCGAGACCGATGGGCAGCACTTCGCGCTCGGCGTGCAATGGCACGCCGAGTCGCTCGTCCACGACACCCCCCACGCGGCGCTCTTCGCCGCCCTGGTGCGCGCGGCGACCGCGCACCGCGAGCACGACGGTGTCGCGGCGACCGCCGCCGACGTGCGGACGCTGGGGACCTGAGCCGTGTGCGGCGTCGCGGGGGAGCTGTCGTTCGACGGCCCGGCCGACATCGCCCTGGTGGACCGGATGGCCGACGCGATGGCGCCCCGCGGCCCGGACGGCTCGGGTGGGTGGGCGCACGGCAGGGTCGCCCTCGCTCATCGCCGGCTGCGGATCATCGACCTCTCCGAGCGCGGCGCGCAGCCGATGGTCGACCCCGAGCTGGGGCTGGCGGTCGTCTTCAACGGCTGCATCTACAACCATCGCGAGCTGCGGGCCGAGCTCGAGGCCGCGGGCCTGCGCTTCTTCTCCGACAACGACACCGAGGTCGTGCTGAAGTCCTGCAGCCACTGGGGCGAGGGCTGCGTCGAGCGCTTCAAGGGCATGTTCGCCTTCGCCGTCGCCGAGCGCGACAGTGGCCGGCTCGTGCTCGCGCGCGACCGCCTCGGCGTGAAGCCGCTGTACGGGACCCGCCCTTCGCGCGCGACCGAGCGCGGGCCGGCTGGGCGCCCGAGGACTGGCAGGACGCGATGCTCGAGGCGCTGCGCATCGCGGTCGATCGCCGCATGGTGGCCGACGTCCCCGTCGGCGTCCTGCTCTCAGGCGGCCTGGACTCGAGCCTGATCGTCGCCCTGCTCGCGCAGGCCGGTCAGCGGGGGCTTCAGACCTTCAGCGTCGGCTTCCCCGCCGCGGGCGGCCGCGAGGGCGACGAGTTCGGCTATCAGCCTCTGCCCGAGGCCGACGACGACGGCCTGCAGGCCTACGCCGCCGAGTTCTTCGACCGCGACCACGACGCGCTCGTCGGCCTGCTGGGCGACGGCGGGCGCCTCGACGAGGACGTCAGCCGGCGCTTCGCCGCCGAGCACTTCGCGCGCCCCGGCGCCGATGGCCCCGTGGACCGCGCGCTGCGCCTGGACAGCGAGGTGATGCTCGTCGACGACCCGGTCAAGCGCGTGGACAACATGACGATGGCCTTCGGCCTCGAGGCGCGCACGCCGTTCCTCGACCACGACCTCGTCGAGCTCGCCGCGGCCTGCCCGCCGGCGCTCAAGCTCGCCCACGAGGGCAAGGGCGTGCTCAAGGACGCCGCGCGGCGCGTGCTGCCGGCCGAGGTCATCGACCGCCCCAAGGGCTACTTCCCCGTGCCCGCGCTCAGCCACCTCGAGGGCGCCTACATCGAGCTGGTGCGCGAGGCGCTGCACGCCCCGGCGGCGCGCGACCGCGCCCTCTTCGACCCCGCGTGGGTCGACCGCATGCTCGCCGAGCCCAACGAGCACCTCACGACGCTTCAGGGCAACAGCCTGTGGCAGCTGGGCCTGCTCGAGCTCTGGCTGCAGACCCAGGGCGTGTGACAGGGGCTCAACGCGGGCCCGTCCATCGAGCCGCGACGAGGCACGCGTCGTCCTTGGCCTCCACGCCGTCCAGCATGGCCGCCGTGACCTCGTCGGCCAGCGCCTGCGGCGGGCGCTCGCGGCGGCGGTCGAGCTCGGCCAGCAGCGCGTCGAGGGAATCGTCGAGCGGCTGGCCGACGCGCTCGATGAGGCCGTCGGTGAAGAACACGAGCAGCGCGCCGGCGGGGAAGCAGACCTCGCCCTGAGGACGCGCGGTCGACGTCGGAAAGACGTCGAGCGGGGCGGAGCGCCCTTCCATGACGTAGCGCGCGGGCTCGCCGGGGACGATGAGGGCCGGCGGCATGTGGCCGGCGCAGGCCAGCACCATCGCGCCGCGAGCCACGTCGACCTCGGCGTAGGCGACCGTCGCGATGCGGCCGACGTCGTGGCGATGGGCGTAGGCGTCCATGGCCCCCAGCAATGCGCCGGGGTGCAGTCCCGTCGAGGCCAGGGCGCGGATGGCGCTGCGCAACTGGCCCATCGTGGCGGCGGCCTCGAGGCCGTGGCCGACCACGTCGCCGACCACGAGCGCGATGCGGTCCTCGGCGACCGCGAAGGCGTCGTACCAGTCGCCGCCGACCTGGAGGCCGCTGGCCGAGGGCACGTAGGCGATACCCGTGGGCAGGCGCGCGTCGTCGGTCAGCGCTCCCTCGAGCAGGCTCTCCTGCAGGCGGCGCGCGATCTCGTGCTCGCGGTTACGGGCGCGCAGCAACTCCTCCTCGTAGCGCCTGCGGTCGGTCGCGTCGAAGACGGTCACGCGGATCGCGCGCGGCTCCCCCGCGGCGTCGCGGCGCAGCACGGCGTTGACGAGCGCCGGCAGGGCCTTGCCCTCGGCGCCCCTCAGCTCGACGGCGATCTCGCGAACCCAGCCCTGCATGAGCAGCAGCGGCAGCAGGTGCGTCTCGTAGAAGATCCGCCCGCCCGGCGAGAGCAGGTCCATGAACCGGCGCGTGCCGATCAGCTCGGCCCGGGTGAGCCCCGTCCACGTCTCGAAGGTCCGGTTGACCTTGACGATCCGCCCGTCGAGCCCGGTCGTCAGGTAGCCGCACGGCGCGTCCTCGAAGAGCTCCTCGGCGGAGTCCGCGAGGACGTCCTCGAGCTCGCTCACGCTGAGACGAACTCCCGGATGGCCTCGACCGTCTCCTGCGGCGCGCTGAGGTTCGGGCAGTGCCCGGTGGCCCGCAGCTGTCGGAAGCGGCTGTCGGGCAGCTGGCTGTGCACGAACTCGCCGACCACGGTCGGTGCGATCGCGTCGTCGCTGCACTGCAGGACCAGGGCCGGGGTGCGCGCGAGCGCGAGGTCGGCGCGGTTGTCCGACAGGAAGGTCACCCGCGCGAAGTGCCGGGCGATCTCGGGATCGGTGGCGCAGAAGCTGTTGTGCAGCTCCTCGCCGAGCTCCGGGCGGTCGGGATTGCCCATGATGGCGGGCGCCATGGCGCTCGACCAGCCGAGGTAGTTGCTGTCCAGCGAGGCGAGCAGCCCCTCGATGTCCTGCGCCGAGAACCCGCCGACGTAGTCGCCCTCGTCGACATAGCGCGGCGACGGCCCGATCAGGACGAGCTGTGCGAAGCGCTCGGGCTCCATGTTCGAGGCGAGCACGCCGATCATCGCGCTGACGGAGTGCCCGACGTAGACGACGTCCTCGAGGTCGAGCGCCTCGATGATGTCGAGCACGTCGCGCGCGTAGCCGTCGAGCGTCGCGTACCGCGCGGGATCGAAGGCCGAGCGGTCCGAGCGCCCGTGGCCGACGTGGTCGAAGAGCACCACGCGGTACTCGTCGGCGAACTCGGGCCACACGTAGCGCCACATGTTCTGATCGCAGCCGAAGCCGTGGCTGAAGACCATCGGCGGCGCGTCGCCGGGACCGTGAACCTGCACGTTGCTGCGCCTGAGGACGTCCATCAGACGCAGCTTAGGCGCGGACAGCCGCGCACGCGGTGAACCGATGGCCGACTTGGCTACTCCTGGCGGCGCGCTCGGCTCGGGGCGACGCGCGGCGGCTCGTCGGGCTGCTTGGGGTAGACCGGCGGCCACGGCGCGTCGAGCAGGCCGTTCTCGCGATCGCGTTCGTGGAGCGCCAGCAGCGGCTCGAGCGACTGCGGCGCGTCGTCGATCGCGGCCCACGGATCGCCGTCGCGCTCCAGCCGCCTCGGGACGCTCGCGAGCGTGAGCTCGTCGGGATGGACGTCGTCGAGCTCCTCCCAGGAGACCGGGGTCGAGACCTGCGCGCCGACTCGGGCGCGTACCGACCACGCGCCGAAGACGGTCTTGTGCGGAGCGTTCTGGTTGTAGTCGACGAAGATCCGTTGCCCGCGCTCCTCCTTCCACCACGCGGCGGTGAGGATGTCGGGGCGGCGGCGCTCGAGCTCGCGCGCCGCGGCCACCGCGGCGAAGCGAACGGCGTAGGAGTCCCAGCGCGGGGCCAGCCGGACGTAGACGTGCAGCCCGCGGTTGCCGGTCGTCTTGGGGAAGCCGACCATGCCGAGCTCGTCCAGCAGCGCCTTGAGCTCGATGGCCGCCGCGCGGGCCTCGGGGAAACTCGTGCCGGGCTGCGGGTCGAGGTCCAGGCGCAGCTCGTCGGCGTGGTCGGGATCGTCGGCGCGGTGGGGCCAGACGTGGAAGCCCAGGCAGGCGAGGTTGACCGCCCAGGCGACGTGCGCGACATCGGCCGCCACGAGTGCCCGCGACGGCGTGCCGTTGACGGTCTGGACCGTCGTCGTGTGCAGCCACTCCGGCGCGTTGTCCGGCACGCGCTTCTGGAAGAACGAGGGACCGCCGGCACCCTGCGGGAAGCGCTGCATGAGCACCGGCCGGCCGCCCATCGCGCGCATGAGCGGGTCGGCCGCCGCGGCGTAGTAACGCACGAGGTCGAGCTTGGTCTCGCCGCGCTCGGCGAACAGGACCTTGTCGGGGCTCGTGATCCGCACCTCGCGCCCGGCGAGCTCGAGCACCTGGGCGTCGTCGCGGGCCACGAGCGCGCTCCTACGGTGCCTGCGGCAGCTTGACCGAGCCGCGCCTGGGCGCCGAAGCGGACGGCGGGGGCACGACCGGCCCGATGTCGCCGTCCGGCGCCTCGTCGAGATCCATGATCACCGGCGCGTGATCGCTCGGCCCCTTGCCCTTGCGAGCCTGCCTGTCCACCCACGCCGCCCGGACGCGGTCGGCGATGGGCGCGCTGGCGAGGATCAGGTCGATCCGCATCCCGAGGTCCTGATGGAACATCCCGGCGCGGTAGTCCCAGTAGGAGAAGAAGCGCTCGTTCGGCCACCGATCCCGCACGACGTCGCGCAGCCCGAGCGCCTGCAGCTCGGCCAGCGCCGCGCGCTCGGGCGCCGTCACGTGGGTCTGCCCGATGTAGGCCTCCGGGTCGAACACGTCGTCGTCGGTCGGGGCGATGTTCATGTCGCCGCAGACCACCGTCGCCTCCGGGCCGGCGGCCACCATCTCGCGCAGCGAAGCCAGCCAGGCGAGCTTGTACTCGTAGTGCTCGGAGCCTGGCACGCGCCCGTTGGGCACGTACACCGAGACCACGCGGATCCCGCCGCACGTGGCGGAGATCGCGCGCGACTCCTGATGCGGGAACCCCGGCCCGCCGGTCAGCCCCGCCACCACGTCGTCCAGGCCGACGCGAGAGAGGATCGCCACGCCGTTCCACGCGGTCTCGCCGTGTACCGCGACCTCGTAGTCGCGGGCGGCGAGGTCGTCGCCCAGCAGCTCGCGGAACGCGTCGTCGGCGAGCTTCGTCTCCTGCAGGCAGACCACGTCCGGCCGGCGCTCGTCCAGCCAGGGCAGCAGCCGCGGCACCCGCTGCTTGGCCGAGTTGACGTTCCACGTCGCTAGTCGCACCCATCCAACCGTAGCGAGCGACCACCTCGCGGGGCAGAAGATCCGCGTCGGGGCAGTGCGCGTACCCGGTGCATGGCTTCCTACTTGGTCACCGGAGCATCCAGCGGAATCGGCGAGGCAACCGCGCTGCGCCTCGACGCCGATGGTCATGAGGTGTTCGCCGCCGTCGAGCCCGACTCGGACACCGCCGGCCTGGCGACGGCGTCGGAGCGTCTGAGTCTCGTCGCGCTGGATGTCACGCTGCCCGCCTCGATCGACGCGGCGGTCGACGAGGTCACCGGCCGGCTCGCCGGCCGTGGGCTGGACGGATTGGTCAACAACGCGGGCGTGGGCTTCCCGGGGCCGCTCGAGCTGCTCCCGCTCGACGACCTGCGTCGCCAACTCGAGGTCAACGTGATCGGGCAGGTCGCGATGACCCAGGCGATGCTGCCGCTGGTGCGCCAGGCCGCTGGGCGCATCGTCTTCGTGGGCTCGGTCGGAGGGATCCTCGCGTCGCAGTTCGCGGGGGCCTACCACGCTTCGAAGTTCGCCATCGAGGCCATCGGCGACGTCTGGCGTCAGGAGCTCGAGCCCGAGGGCATCGAGGTGATCCTCATCGAGCCGAGTGCCATCTCGACGCCGATCTGGTCCAAGGCGATCGCCTACCTCGACGAGCTGCAGCGGTCGAGCTCGCCGCGCATCGCGCGCTACCGAGAGCGGCTGACGGCGTTTCGCGAGACCCTGCACAGCGCCGACGAGCACGGCAAGGCGCCCGAGGACGTCGCGGAGGCCATCGCACAGGCCCTCACCGCCAAGAAGCCCAACGCACGGTACGTCGTCGGCGCCGCGGGAAAGTTCGCCGCCGCGTTGCGACCCCTCATCCCCGACCGCGTGGCCGACAAGCTCGCCGAGCGAACAGCTCAGCCGTGATCGCGCTGCCGCCGCGATCCCTTCATCGCTTGTGATTGGGTACCGGAGTGCGCGCGGAGTCCGTCGACCTCATCGGCCTCTGCTTCGACGGCTCCGGTCGCGCGCTGGGCCAGGCGGGCGCACCGTCACGGCTCCGTGACGCCGGGCTGTCCGGCGCTCTCCCCGGCGCGCGCATCACCTCCGACATCCTCGTGTCCGAGCCCGAGCCGACCAGAGGTCATCTGGCCGGCTTCGTGAACGAGCGAGCGCTGTTGGAGATGGTCGATGCGGTACACGCCCGCGTGCGCGCGTCCCTGCGCGCCGGTCGCTTCCCGCTCCTCTACGGCGGCGACTGCGCCGCCCTGCTCGGCGCCCTTCCTGCGGTTCGCGATGCGGACGGCACCGCCGGCCTGCTCTTCGTCGACGCTCACGAGGACGCGACGACCATGGAGGAGTCGACGACCGGTGAGGCCGCGAACATGGAAGTCGCGCTCCTGCTCGGCATGACCGGAGCCGACGCGCCCGACTCGCTGCGCACCCGGTTGCCCGCGCTTGCGCCCCAGGCGATCGCCATGCTGGGTCAGCGCGACGCCGGCTACCGCGAGGAGATCGGGGTGTCGAGCATCGCCGATCGCATCCTTCTCCACGGCGCGGAGGCGGTGCGCCGCGATCCCGAGCCGATAGCCGCGCGGGCGGCTGCTCACGTCGGCGCCCACGCGCCCGGCTGGTGGCTGCACGTCGACCTCGACGTGCTCGACGCAAGCGCGTTCCGCGCGTGCGGCGCCGCCAGCGACCCGTCAATGCCGCAAGGGCTGACGTGGGCGCAGTTGGCGCAGGTGACCACGACGGCCCTGCAGGCCGGCGGCTGTCGCGGCTGGAGCATCGGCGTCTACAACGCCGACCTCGACCCCGACGGCCGCGACGCGCAAGGGGTCGTCGCCTATCTCGCCGAGGTCGCGACGGGCGCTGCCGCTCAGCTTCCTGGTTGACGCGCTAGCCCGAGCGCGTGGCCGTGAAGCTCAGCGCCTGGGTGCTCGCCGTGATCGGGCACTTGCCGATCACGCCGACGCGGAAGCTGCCCGTCGCCCTGGTCGTCGACGTGAACCTGCCCTTCAGGCGCAGCTGCACCTGGTTGGCTTGGCCGCCGCTCTTGGGGATCGTGCGGGAGAACGCGCCGTGCGGTGAGGCCATCGCCCGTCTGGCCCTTGTAGCGGCCGATCTGCGGCAGCGACGCGGCACCCCCGGCGGCGGGGGTGAGCGAGAGGGTGAGCGACGCGATGAGAGCGGCGCAGAGGGCGGAGCGCACGGGCGCACGCTATTGCATTGCGCCCAGCTGTCGTAGCTGTGCGAGGACATCGACGACGCCCCACGTCTCGGCGATGAGGCCGCCTTCGAAGCGGAAGATGAAGATCTCGTTGTAGGTGACGGACCTGCCGGTCGGCGGGAGGCCCATGTACTCGCCCTGATGGGTTCCGGTCACCACGTTCCGGCAGACGAGCTTGTCTCCCTCGGCGATCAGATCCTCGACGGTGACCTGGATGTCGGGGTAGGCCCGCAGGAGCGTCGCCCACACTTCCTTGAGCGCTTGCGCTCCCGTCGATTGGATCGGCAACGGCGTGCCGATCCGCACGTCGGGCTCGACGACCTCGTCGATCGTCTTCGCGATGAGCTCCATATCGCCGCTGTTGACGGCCTCATGGAAGCGCCTGAACGTCGCCTTGTTGCCAGTCGCCTGGTCCGTTGACACTCGGCTACCTCCCCTCATCTGCGTCGTCTCGCGTGAGCAGCAGGTCGATGTCCAGCTGCACATCCCAGCTGACCGCGACGCCACCGCCCGGCAGCTCCATCTGCCAGTCGAAGCCGAACGCGCGGCGGTCGAAGCTCGTGTGGAGCTCGAGGCCCGCGATCTCGCCGAAGCTGGCCAGTCGCGGTGGGCTGTAGTGGCCGCTGGCCGTGACCGGGCGCGTGACGCCCCGGATCGTGAGCTCGCCGTCGACCTCGGCCCCGCCGTCGTCGGCGAGGCGGAGCTCCGTCGAGCGGAACGTGATCTCGGGATGGTGCTCGGCGTCGAAGAACTCCGGACCGAGGACGCTCGCCCGCATCGCGGCCGGCTCGGTCACCGAGATGGACTCGACGCGCGCGGACCCCTCGAGCGCCAGGCCGTCGCCGTCATCGCGCAGCGTCGCCGTGACGTCCGAGAGTGAGCCGCGGTACCAGAAGGCGCCTGAGTGGCGCACCCCGAAGGCAAAGGTCGAGGGCTCGGGCCGGGCGCGGAAAGTGCCCGAGAAGGGCTGGGCTGCGATGGTCGCCATCGGATTTCTCCTTGTCGTGTTCGGCGTGTTCGCAGGTCTGACAGGGCACCGGGCTGCCCTGTGACAGCTCAGAGATGGCCGAGCTTGTCCGGGTTGCGCACGATGCGCACGGTCTGGATGCGGCCGTCGACGACGTCCACCGTGAGCACGCTCCAGACGTGGAGCTCCTCCCCCTGCTGGGGCACGGGTGGAGTCGTTCGGGCGGCCTCCCGGCCCTCCTTCACGAGGACGGCGAGCCGCTCCGCATCCACGTCGCCACCCTTCAGGAGCTCCAGCGCCTTGACGGCTGCGAGCCGCTCGGGCTCGCCGAAGTGGCGCTCGGCCGGGCCTCGCACCAGACGGCCGGGTTGGCCGTTGACCTTCACCCGCCGGCTCTCGAGCTGGCCCGAAGGCGGGCGCACCTGCGACACGGCGGCCATGAACCGGGCGATGAGCGTCGCGCCGACGAGCGGCTCCTGCGGCGCCATCGCCTTGCCGCCGCTGTCGGCGTACAGGACGGCGTCCTTGGCCAGCAGCTCCTCCAGGCCCTTGAGGTCGCCCTCCTCGGCGGCCGCGAGGAACCGTTCGAGCAGGGCGTCGCGGGCAGCCTCGTCGGCGTCGAAGCGCGGGCGGCTGGCCTCGAGATGCTTGCGCGCGCGCGTCACGAGCTGGCGCGAGTTCACCTCGGTGCGCTCGATGATGTCGGCGATCTGCGCGTACTCGTAGCCGAACACCTCGCGCAGCAGGTAGGCCGCCCGCTCGACCGGGGTCAGGCGCTCGAGGAGCACCAGCAGCGCCAGCGACAGCGAATCCGCGAGCTCGGCGCGCGACGCCGGCCCGGGCGCCGGGTCCTCGACCAGCGGTTCGGGCAGCCACGGCCCGACGTAGGACTCGCGGCGCACCCGTGCCGACTTGAGCACGTTGATCGACAGCCGCGTCACCACGGTGGTGATCCAGGCGGCCGGCTCGTCGATCGGCGCTTCCTGGCGCGTCAGGCGCAGGAGGGCCTCTTGGGCCACGTCCTCGGCCTCCGCGACGCTGCCCAGCATGCGGTAGGCCACGGCGAAGCCGTGCCGGCGCAGCTCGTCGAGCTGTCGTTCGGTATCGGTCATGCCGCCGCGAGCCCCTGGCGCCAGCTGCCGATCGCTCCCGTCGCACCGGCCACGAACACTCTCATCATGAAACTCCTGATCGGGGATTGCGTGTACCCCAACAGGACAACCCGGCAGCCCGGGCTGTGACACCGGGCTGCTCGCGGATCTCCGGGCGTCAGGCGAGCGGTTGCAGGCGCGTCTTCTCGACCTGGGCGAGCTTGCGCTGCAGGCGCTTGTACTGGCGGTCCTGCGCGGCCGTGCGCCTGTGGCCCTGGTGGGCGAGGTTCACGCGCTCCAGCGGATCGGTCTCGAGGTCGTACATCTCCCACTGGTCGGCGGCCTTGCCCGCGACGTCGTAGTAGCGGGCGATCTTGTAGCGCCGCTCGCGGAGGCTGACGATGTGGTTGGGCGCCTTGGGATAGGGCCCGCGGGCCTGGCCCGACTGCCAGTCGTCGTAGGTGAAGACGGTGTAGTCCTGCGCCGGCTTCGGCGTGGCGCTCAGGATCTGCGCTGAGTAGTCGACCCCCTGCCAGGCAGAGCGCGCGGCGGCCGGCGCGCCGACGAGGCTGGCCAGCGTCGGCAGGAAGTCGACGTGCGAGACGAGCGAATGGTTGGTCCTCGCGGTCTTGAACAGCTTCGGGTTGGAGTAGACCAGCGGTACGCGTAGGGACTCCTCGTAGAAGTTGAAGTTCTTCTGGCGCAGTCCACCGTGCGCGGTGCCCATCTCGCCGTGGTCGGCGGTCGCGATCACGAGCGTGTTCTCGAGCATGCCCGTCCGCTGCAGCGTGTCGAGGATCTTCACCAGGTAGGCGTCTGAGGACTTCATCAGGTTGGCGTAGAAGTTCAGGTAGTTGCGCTTCATCTTGCGCGTCGGGATCGGCGCCGAGGCGTTGAACAGCCGCAGGAACTCCTTCTGCACCGTCGGCTTGGTCGAGAGGTCTTCATCGACGGTCGCCGGGGGCTCGATCTCCCCGTCGAGCCACGACGCGTCATAGCCCGAGGTGGTGTACGTCTTCGGATAGGCGAGCACGTCGTGCGGGTTGACGAGCGAGACGACCATGAAGAACGGCTGCTGCTGCGCGGCCGCCGTGGTCAGGTACTGGGTGGCGCCCTCGGTGCCCTCGGCCGGCGTGCCCTGGGAGTCCATGTAGCGCCCGTCGTTGTCATAGCTGCCGCCGCCCTGCTCGCTGGCGTCCTGGTTGGCGCCGGCGTCCGGCGGATCCCAGCGGGTGAAGCCGTACTGGTTGACGTCCGCGGGCACCCACGTCGAGCCGTTGGCGGGCTTGTTGCAGTGGAACTTGCCCTTGTAGACGGGGGTGTAGCCGGCCGACGCCACGACGCTCGCCGGGTTGGCGAACGAGGTCAGCAGCTCGACCTGCGGGTACTGGCCCGCGGGCATGTCGGTCTCCAGCGTGTACTTCACGCCATGCTGGGCGGGGAAGTAGCCGCTCATCAGCGTGGAACGCGACGGTGAGCACATGCACGCGTTGGTGCACGCGTTGTCGAAGGTCATGCCGTGCTTCTGCAGGCGCGTCAGGCCGGGCATGTTGCGCTGGCTCCAGCCGCGCGGGAAGTGCTGGACGGCACGCTGCTGATCGGTCAGGAAGACGAGCACGTTCATGCCCGCGACACTGCCGGCCTTCGCGGCGCGGCCGGAGCGGGCCGCGGCGGCCGTGACGCGGCCGCCGTACACGAGCGACGACCCGGCGACCGCCGCCGCCGCCTTCAGCAGCTCGCTGCGGGTGATGGCGCGTGCCCCGTGCCCTCTCTGTGGTCCTGTCATGTCAGCTCCCACGCGTCACGCGCTTGAAGACAGCCAGGGCGTCGCTCGAGAACGCCGTCGAGTACACGTTGCGGCCGTCCGGGCTGACGACGAGCGAGCCGGCGCCGGACAGGGCGCGCCCCGGCACGCAGTCCGACGCCGCGCCGACGACCACGCAGCCCCCCCGGCGGGGCTTCTGCATGAGCGCGCCCGACTGCGTATTGCGCGTCAAGGTGTCGATCGCGCCGGAGGTGAACGCGGCCACGTAGACCTCGCCGCCGTCAGGCGACACGGCGAGCCCTTCCGGGGCGCTCATCGCCCGCCCGAGCGAGCAGCCGTTGGCCAGCAGGAAGACGACGCAGGCCGCGGTCCCGGTCTTCTGTGCCAGCGCCCCGCTCGTCGGCGTGCGCGAGAACGACGTCACGCTGTTGCTCAGCAGCGAGGTCACGTAGACGCTGCTGTCATCGGGACTGACCGCGACGGCGTTGGCGCCCGCCAGCTGCGTGCCCGTGGTGCAGCCGGCCAGGGCGCTCTGCACGATGCAGCCGGTGGCGTCGGTGGCCTGGGTCAGGGCGCCGGTGGACGCGTCGCGCGCCAGCACGCTCACCGCGTTGCTCACGGCGGCCGCGACGTAGACCGTACTGCCGTCGTGGCTGATGGCCAGGCCCTCGGGGGCGGAGAGCGCGAGGCCCGGGGCACAGCCGTCGGCCGGCGCGCCGCCGATGCAACCGCCGACGCCCGCGGGCTGGGTCAGCGCACCCGTGGAGGTGCTGCGCGCGAGAACCGCGATCGCGTTGCCGACGAACGAGCCGACGTACACGTTCCTGCCGTCGGCACTGACGACGACCACGTCGGGGCCGTCGAGCGCGCGGCCGATAGCGCAGCCGGACGTCGGGGCCGACGAGAGGCACCCGTGCCCACCGCGGGGTTGGGCCAGCGCGCCGGTCGTGCGGTTGCGCGTGAAGACGGCGACCGCGTTGCTCTTCAGCGACGTGGCGTAGACGTTGCGCCCGTCCGCGCTCACGGCCACCGAGTTGGGGCCGACGAGCCCCAGCCCCCGTGCGCACCCGCCGGCGGCGCGGGCCGCGATGCAGCCGCCGGTGCCCGAGGGCTGGGTCAGCTCGCCGGTGCGCGCGTCGCGCTGGAAGATCGCGATCGCGTTGCTGTGCGACGAGGCGACGTAGACGTGCTTGCCCTTGGGGTCGATCGCGACGGCGCGGGAGCCGAGGAACGGACCCGGGCCGGCCAGCGCGCGGACGGCAGTGCACCCGCGCGCGGCCCTGGAGCGGTCGACCAGGCACCCGGCGGCGCCCGGTAGCTGCGCCAGCGTCCCCGGGGCGGTGACCGGCTGGCGGCTGGACGGCGGAGTCGTCCCGGCGCCGAGCGCGGGGCCGGTGGCGCTCACTGCCGACAGGACGACCGCTGCAAACAGCAAGCCTGCGGGGCCGAGCAGATGGCGGGGAGAGCGTGGCATGGCGCTGCGGCTCTCTACGGGCCGAGGGCGCTCGCAGGGGGTCCGGCGCGGACAGTAGACCCTTTGGCCTGGGGCGCCGTCCGGCCCCGTTCAGGTACCTCTCGGGCCGCCGTTACGGCCACACCCAGGTGCTCGGCGTCAGGGCGCAGCTGCGGTGAGGGCAGCGCCACGACGATGTTGATCGCCGCGAAGACGGCGGCGTGAGCAGGCCGCGCTGGAACCCCTGGACGAGCCGCGTCGGATGTGCGGCGCCGCCCGCGAGCGCGGCGGCGGCGCGCGTCGTGCTCCCGCGGCAGCCCGGCGCGAGCGATGTGACCCTGCTCACGGGAGACCGTCGGAGCTTGACATCAGACACGATTGTCTGATTTTCTACCTCAGACACTATTGTCTGATTTAGGAACGGAACCGCCGATGCACGCTCCCCGCTCGCACGCGCCCCGCCGCCCCGGCATGGTCGTGCTCCTCCTGCTCGCACTCGCCCAGCTCATGGTCATCCTGGACATCTCGGCTGTGAACGTGGCCCTGCCTGACCTCGCAATGGACCTCGACATCGGCGGCGGCGACCTCGGCTGGGCCATCACCAGCTACTCGCTGGTCTTCGGCAGCCTGCTGCTGCTCGGCGGCCGCGCCGCGGACCTGCTCGGCCGCCGCCGCGTCTTCCTCACCGGCCTCGGGGTCTTCACGGTCGCCTCGCTCGCCTCGGCGCTGGCGACAGGCGAAGCGGTCTTCTTTGCCGCCCGCGCCGGACAGGGCCTCGGTGCCGCGATCCTGTCCCCGGCCGCGCTGTCGATCATCACGACCACCTTCCAGGGCCCCGACCGCGCCCGCGCGCTCGGCGTCTGGGGTGCCGTCGGCGGTGCCGGCGCCGCCATCGGCGTCCTGCTGGGCGGGACGCTCACCGAGCTCGTCGACTGGCGAGCCATCTTCCTCATCAACCTGCCCGTCGGGATCGGCGTCGCCGCCGCCGCGACACGGGTCGTGCCCGCCGACGTCGCTCGGCCCCACTGGCGCGGCCTCGACCTCCGCGGCGCCGCGGTCGCCACGGCGAGCCTGGCCGCGCTCGTCTATGCCCTCTCGCAGGCCGCCGATGCCGGCTGGACGTCGGTGCAGACGCTCGGCCTCGGTCTCGCCGGCGTGGCTGGCCTCGCCGCGTTCGCGGCGCTGGAGCGGCACACCCGCAAGCCTCTGCTCAACGTCTCGCGGCTCGGCGAGCGCGGCGTCGGCGGCGGCTTCGTGATGATGCTGGCCGCCTCCGCGGTCCTGTTCGGCTCGTTCCTGCTCACCTCGATCTACCTGCAGGAGGTGCTCGGCACCGGCGCCCTGGAGACCGGGCTCGCCTTCCTGCCGATGGCCGTCATCATCGGCCTGGGCGCGCATCTCGGCGGCCACCTCGTCGGTCACGCGGGCCTGCGGATCGCCATGGCGGCCGCGTTCGCGCTGACCGCCGCCGGCATGCTGCTGCTCGCCGGTGTCGACGCAGACGGCAGCTACGTCGGCGATGTCCTGCCGGGCATGCTCGTCGCGGGCCTGGGGCTCGGCATCGCGCTGGTCGCGGTGGCACTGTCCGTGCTCACCGGCGCCGCCGACGACGAGGCGGGCATGCTGTCGGGCCTGAACACGACCGGCCACGAGATCGGCGGCTCACTAGGCGTCGCCGTCCTCGTCACCATCGCCACCGGCGCCGTCGGCAGCGACCAGTCGGCCTCGATCGCCGGCCTCGCCAGCGGGCTCGGCGACGCGTTCCTGGCCTCCGGCATCGTCGCCGCCGTCGCCGCCGTCGTCGCCCTGTTCGTGCTGCCCTCGGCGGCGAGCTTCCTGCCGAAGCTGCGCCTCGCCCCCCGTGTCGCTATCCATTAGGACGACGATGCCCGCCTCACATCAGACAGCGCAGGAAGCTCGGCCACGGCGTCGCGCGGACGCCGAACGCAGCATCACGCGCATCCTCGACGCCGCGGTCGACGCGCTCGGCGACAACCAGGAGGCGAGCATGGCCGAGATCGCTCGCCGCGCGGGGGTCGTGCGCGCGACCATCTACGTGCACTTCCCAACCCGCGAAACGCTCCTGGAAGCCGTCACCGAGCGCGCGCTCGCCGAAACCGCCGCGGCCATCGCCGAGGCCGAGCCCGAGCGCGGCGACCCCGAGGACGCGCTCGCTCGGGTGGTCACCGCCGCGTGGCGCAAGCTCGGGCGCTACCACGCGCTCGTCGCCATCAACACGGGCACGCAGGCGCCAGAGCAGCTCCGCCACCGCCACGGCCCAGTGCTCGGCCGGCTGCTGCCGCTCGTCGAACGCGGCCAGGCCGAGGGCGCCTTCCGCGCGGACGTGCCCGCCGGATGGCATCTCTCGATGCTCCTGGCGCTCATTCACGCCGGGAGCGCGGAACTGCGCGCTGGGCGAGTGCCGACCGGCCAAGCCGAGGCGGCGTTGGTGGCCACCGTCCTCGGCGCGGTCGCCAGTCGCGGCGCGCAGCGGACCGAGACGGCCTAGCCCACGGGACGCTCAGCGCGAGCCGGCCACGCCCCCGTCGGGGCCGCGTTTCCAGTCGCGGAAGATGCGCAGCAGGGCGGGGGTCGGCGGCGTGCGCTCGAGCTCGGGGGCCGCGAGCCCGATCGCCGCCACCGTGCGACGGAACTGGGCCAGATACTCGACGCAATCCGGGCACTCGGTCAGGTGCTCGTCGAAGCGTGCCCGTTCGTCGACGTCGAGCACGCCCTCGTCGTAGGCGGTGACGAGCTCGACGAGCTCCTTGCAGCTCAGGCCGAGATCCTGGGTCATGCGGCCTCCTCGTCGGCGAAGTAGCGCTCGAGCTCGGCGCGCACATGGGAGCGAGCGCGGTGCAGCAGGACGCGCTGGTTGCCCTCAGTGACGGCGAGCGCCTCGCAGACCTCCTCGGGCGGCCAGCCCTCGATGTCGCGCATGAAGATGACGGCCTGTTGGCGCTCGGGCAGCTCGTCGATGGCGCGGCGAATCTGCGAGCGAACCTCGCGGGCGAGCAGGCGCTCGTCCGGGACGGCGCTCCACTGCGCCGGGCCCGTCGCCCAGTGGCCGGGCCAGCGCGGGTGATCGGCAGGCAGGAATCGCTCGGGATCGACCGACGGGCCCTCGCCCTCTTCGTCGCTGCTCAGCGAGGAGAAGGGCACGGTGCGCGCCTCGCGCTGCCCGCGGGTCTTGGCGCGGTTGGTCAGGATGCGAAAGAGCCAGGTCTTCAGCGCGGCGCGGCCCTCGAAGCGCTCGAGCCCCGTCAGCACGGCGCACCAGGTCTCCTGGACGACCTCCTCGGCCACCGCCGGTGTGCGCACGTAGCTGAGGGCGACCCGCTGCATGAGGCCGCCGTAGCGGCGCACGAGAGTGACGTAGGCGCGCTCGTCGCCCAGACGCAGGGCCTCCAGGAGCTCTTCGTCGTCTGCGTGGGCTGGATCGATGAGTGGCACTGCGATCTCTGGCATGCAGTGACCCTCCGGCGCACGGGGGTGAGCGATCATCACCCGCGGCGATGTTCACCCGGGTGAGGCAACGCTCCGCAGAGCGCGGCTACAGCAGGCCCTGCTCGCGTCCGCGCGCGACCGCCTCGTCGCGGCCGCCGGCCCCGAGCTTGAGGTAGATGTTGCGCGTGTGCGTCTTGATCGTGTTGAGCGACAGGAAGAGCTCGGAGCCGATCTCGCGCAGCGACAGTTCGCTGTGGAGCATGCGCAGCACCGCCAGCTCGCGATCGCTGAGCTCGCCGCCCGCGGTCGTGGCCGGTCGCGCTGGGGCGAGCCCGGGGGCACGGCCGGCCTGCGTCACCGCCCGGGCCAGGATGCCGGCGTCGGCGCAACCCGCCAGCAGCTCCTCGGCGTGCGCGAGACGGGCGCGCGCCGCCTCTCGCCGGCCGAGGGCGGCGAGCGCGCGCGCGTGGGCCACCGCCGCGGCGGCCCGTTCGAGGATCCCGGCGCCACGCTGCGAGAGTTCGCTCGCACGGGCAAGCTCGCGCTCGGCCTCCGCCGAGCGTCCCTCGAGCTCCGCGGCGCGGCCGCGGGCCAGATGGCCGATCATGGCGGTGAAGTGCTCACCGACCCGCTGCTCTTCCGGAGGCCCGGGCAGCAGCGCAAGGCCGGCCTGCGGGCCGTCGTGCTCGACGGCCTCGAGCGCGAGGTAGCCCAGGACGTACTGGCGCGCCAGCGCGTTGCCCTCCGCGGCGGCGATGCGTGCTGCGTCGTGCAGCGCAGGCCGCGCCTCGTCGTAGCGCCCGCGCCAGTGGGCGACCACGCCCGCGACGACAGCGGCGACGGTGCGCCAGAACGAGCTTGCGGATTGGGCCTCCACGGTGGCTCCCGCGGCCCGCGCCGCGCCGCCGACGTCGCCGAGCTTGAACAGGCGCAGGGCGCGCAGGACGCCGACCCATTCGTCGCGCTGCGGGGCGTCTTCGAGCCATGCCGCGACCTCGCCGAGCTCACCGAGGTCCATCAGGGTCCAGGCCCGCGCCAGCCACAGCTCCGGCTCGGTGGCCAGCAGCTCGCGCGGCAGGGCGTCCAGCCAGCGCCCGACGGTCATCAGCCAGCCCTGGTTGAAGAACGTCAGCCAGTGGCCGGCGACGAGCTCGGCGGTGGCGTGCTGGTCGCCGGCGGCGGTCGCGTGGCCGATGGCCTCGGCGATCTGGCCGTCGCGGGCGAGCCATGCGGCCGCGCGACCGTGCAGCTCGGCCGCCGCCCCGGGCTCCTCGGCGTCCAGCCGTGAGCGCAGCAGCTCGCCGAACAGCTGGTGATAGCGGTACCAGCGCCGACGGCTGTCCAGGGCGACGACGAACAGGTTGCGACGATCGAGGTCGGCCAGCTGGGCGGCGGACCCGCTCGCGCCGGTCACCGCGTCGCACAGGGGGCCCGACATGCGGTCCAGGATCGAGGTTCGCAGCAGGAAGCGCCGCTCGTCTGGCGCCACTCGATCGAGGGCCTCCGCGGCCAGGTAGTCGCCGATCTCCTGGCTGTCGCCCGCCAGCGCGCCGACGAAGTCCTCGCTGGCGGGGTAGGCGCGCAGCGACAGGCCGGCGAGCTGCACGCCCGCCGCCCAGCCCTCGGTGCGCTGCTGGATCTCGGCGACCCGGTCGGCGGTGAGCTCGAGGCCGAGCGCGGCGAGGTAGGAGCCCGCCTCGGCCTCGCTGAAGCGCATCTGGCCGCTGCGCAGCTCCACCAGCTGGTCACGCGCGCGTAGGCGCGGCAGCATCGGCCACGGCGGGTCGGCGCGCGTCGCCACCGCGAGGTGCACGGTGGCGGGAAGGCGCTCCACGAAGGCGACGAGCGAGCGGTGGATCTCCGCGTCGCGGACGGCGTGGAGGTCGTCGAGGACCAAGACGACGCGCTCCGGGAGCTCGATGAGCTCGTTGACGAGGAGCGGCACGACCACCTCCTCGAGGCTCGTGCGGGGGGAGCGCAGAGCTCCCTCCGCGCGGCCGCCGATGCCCGGCACCACCATGCGCAGCGCCTCGACGACGCAGGTCCAGAAGCGCACCGGGTCGTCGTCGCTGTGCTCCAGGGACAGCCACGCGAAGGGCTGGTCGGCCGCCGCCAGGCGCCACTGCTGCAGCAGCGTCGTCTTGCCGGAGCCGGCGGGGGCCGACAGCATGGTCAGCCGCGTGTGCTCGGCGCCGGCGAGCAGCGAGACGAGCGCGCCGCGCGGCACGAGCCCCTCGCGGCGCGGCGGCATCTCGAGCTTGGTGGCGGCGATGACGCTCATGCCGCGGTCAGGCCGCCGTCCACCGTCCACAGCGCGCCGGTGACATACGACGCGTCGTCGCAGGCGAGGAAGGCCGCGACTGCCGCGATCTCCTCGGCACGCGCGGGGCGCCCCAGCGGGACGGGCGCGAGGACCTGCTCGCGCATGGCGGGATCTTCCGTCCACCAGCGGTTCATGGGCGTCTCGGTGATGCCGGGGAAGACCGCGTTGACGCGGATCCCGTCGCCCGCGTAGTCGGCGGCCATCGTCCGCACCAGCCCGACCATCCCGGCCTTGCTGGCCGCATAGGCCTGCAGCCCGGGCGCGATCCCATAGCTCCCGGCGGGCGACCCGACGCACACGAGCGCGCCGCCGCGATGGGCCAGCAGGGCGCGCGCGCCGTACTTGGCGGTGAGGAAGGCGCCGGTGAGGTTGACGTCGATCGTCTCCTGCCAGACCGCGCGGTCCAGGCGGTCGGCGCGGTCGTCGGAGCCGACGAGCTGGACCGCCGCGTTGGCGACCACGACGTCGAGCCCGTCCCAGCGCGCCGCTGCCTGCTCGACCGCGCCGCGCACCGCGTCCTCGTCGCGCACGTCGGCGTGGAGTGCAAGGGCGTCGCCCCCCAGCGCCGTGACCACCTCGTGCAGGGCGTCGCCATCGACGTCGATCAGTGCGACGCGCGTCCCCTCGAGCGCGAGGCGCTCGGCGATCGCGCGCCCGATGCCGCGGGCGGCTCCGGTGACGATCGCGCGCTTGCCCTCCAGGCCCCTCATCGCGGGCCAACCGTAACGACCCGGAGACGGGCGCTGGAATCCGTGGTCGAAGCGGGGGTAGAGTCGCGCATCAGCGCCGTCGCCCCGCCTGAAGCTACCTCGGGAACCACCTCGCGGCGGGGAAGGCTCCGGCGCGAGCTCGGCCAGGTCCCGACCCTGTCGGTCTCCATCGGCGTGATGGCGCCGACGCTCGCCATGTCGATCACCGGTGTCGCCGCCGCCGGCCTGCTGGGCCGCGCCGCCTCGCTGGCCTATGTGGTGGCCGCCATCGGCGTGGGCCTCGTGGCCTACGGCTTCACGCGTCTGTCGGCCGAGTTCTCGAGCGCCGGGTCGGTCTACGCGTTCGTCGGCGGTGCGCTGGGCCCGCGCGCCGGCTTCGTCGCCGGCTGGGCGCTGCTGGGGACCTACCTGATCTTCCCGGTGGTCTCGATCTCGGCTGTCGCGGTCTTCGGGCGGGCGTTCCTGCACAGCACCGGGATCGCCGAGAACGCGCCGTGGCTGCCGCTCGCCCTGGTCGGCTGGGCGCTCGTGTGGCTGATCGCCTCGCGCGCGATCCTCACCGCGGCACGCACGCTGCTGCTCTTCGAGGTCGTGTCGGTCGCCCTCATCCTCGCGCTGATGGCGATCATCGTCGGCAAGCTCGTCTTCGGCGGGGCACCTGTCGGTCGCGGGATGACGCTCGAGGTCTTCGCGCCGCCGCCAGGGACGACGCTGTCGACCATCGCGCTGGCCTCCGTCTTCGGCTTCCTGTCCTTCGCCGGTTTCGAGTCCGCCGGGTCGCTGGGCGAGGAGGCCACCGATCCGCGGCGCGCGATCCCGCGCTCGATGATCGCCGCCATCGCCTTCGGCGGCGTGTTCTACGTGTCATGCGTGGCGGTGCAGACCCTCGGCTTCGGCACCGACCCGGCGGGCGTGCGCGCGTTCGCCGCCTCGGCCGCGCCGATCGGGGAACTCGCGCAGCGCTACGTGGGCCGGGGCATGGCCGACGTGCTGAACCTCGCGGCCATCATCAGCGCGGTCGGCGCTGGGCTGGGCTGCGCGTCGGTGGCTGCGCGCATGCTCTTCGCGCTCGGGCGCGACCGGCTGCTCGACCACCGGCTGGCAGTCGTCTCGTCGACCGGCGCGCCGGCCGGCGGGCTGGCCTTCGTCATGACGCTGGACCTGGCGATCCTCGTCGTCTTCGGCGTCGCGAAGGCCAAGCCGATCGACGTGTTCTTCTACTTCGCCACCATCGGCACGCTCAGCCTGCTGACCATGTACGTCATGACCAACGTCGCGGCGACCCGCTTCCTCGCCGCCCGCGGGTCTCGCCTGGAGCTCGCGCTGCCGCTCGCCGGGATCGCCGTGGCGCTCTACGTGCTCTACCACAACGTCTACCCGGTCCCCGACTCGCCCTACGACGCCTTCCCCTACGTGGTCGCGGGTTGGTTGGCCGTCGGGGTCGCGTTCGCCGCCGGGCGCCGCCGCTGAGCCGCCGCGCGCGCGGCCATCGCCTCGTCGATGGCACGCGAGCACTTCGGGTCGCGCCTGAGCAGCACCAGGGAGAGCGCGGGGAAGATGACCACCGAGAGCAGGCCGGCGGCGATGAGCGCCGCGGCGTTGGCCGGCGTGACCACGTCCAGCGCGAGGCCGACGGCGGTGGCGGCGACGATGAAGGGCAGCGACGTCGCCTGCATGAGCACCGCGACGGGCACGCGCTCGCGCGGGATGACCGGGCCATAGAGGAGCGCCGGCAGGCCGCGCACGATGAGCAGCGCGGCGAGGAAGACCGGGACGTGCAGGAGGGTCGAGGCGTGGGCCGTGAGGGCGTCGAGGTCGTACTTGACGCCCGTGGTGACGAAGAAGATCGGGATGAAGATCCCGAAGCCGGCGGCCTCGAGCTTGCGCCGGAAGTCGGGGTGCGTCATGGCGCGGTCGCGGTCGACGAGCGAGATGATCGCGCCGGCGATGAACGCGCCGAGGATGACCTCGAGCCCGAGCTCGGTGGCCAGCGCCGCGAGCCCGATGAGCAGGACGAAGGCGGCGCGGATGCGGATCTGCGCGGTGGTGTCCTGCAGGCGGCGCAGGACCTCGCCCAGGCGCCGGGAGTGCTCGACGCCCGCGATGAGGAGGGCGACGAGCACGGCGACCACGAACAGCCCGCCGAGCAGGATGACCTTCGACGCGGTGGAGCCCGACTCGCGCGAGAAGAAGAGCGAGAGCAGGATCACGGTGGCGAAGTCGGCGATCGTGCCCGCGGCGATGACGAGCTGGCCGAAGGTCGAGCCGATCTCGTCGGAGTCCTTGAGCACCGGCACGAGCACCCCCAGCGAGGTGGCGGACAGCACGATGGCCACGAACAGCGGCTGGGAGGCCAGGCCCCCCGCCTTCAGCGCCAGCCCGACGACGATCGCCAGCACGAGCGAGACGGCGAAGCCCAGCAGCGCAAGCCGCAGGACGTGGCCGCGCAAACGCATGAAGTCGATCTCCAGGCCGGCCAGGAAGAGCAGGTAGGCCAGCCCGATGGTCGCGAAGACCTGCACGGGGTCGTCCACGTGGACCCACCCGAGGACCGCAGGGCCGACGACGATGCCGAGCACGATCTCGATCACGACCGAGGGGACGCGCACGGACGGCACGAAGCCGAGCCCGAGCGGGGCGGCGAACCCGATCGCGACGATGATGAGCAGGTTCGTGAAGGTGAGCTCCATGACGCTGAGCAGTCACCGGGGTCCTGCCTGCCGTTACGCGTAACTCGACGCCGCGCGGCGAGACGGGAGCCCCATGAGCATCCTCTCCGAGCCCGCCACCACCGTCGCCGAGCGCCGCGCGTCCGGCTTTCAGCCCATCGCCGCCTACGGCCTGCTGGCCGACTGCACGTCGGCCGCGCTGGTCGACCGCGACGGGTCGATCGACTGGCTGTGCATGCCCCACTACGACTCGCCGGCGGTCTTCGCCCGCATCCTCGATCCCAACGCCGGGCACTGGTCGATCGCCCCGGCGGCGTCGAGCACCTCGGAACGCCGCTACCTGCCGGGCACGCTGGTCATCGAGACCACCTTCACCACCGCGACCGGCAGCGTGCGGCTGATCGACGCGATGGCCTTCGCCCCCGGGCAGCGCGGCCACGACCTCGGGCGCAACGCGCCGCACGAGGTGCTGCGCCCCGTCGAGGGCGTATCGGGCCGCGTCGAGTTGCGGATGGAGCTCGCGCCACGGCCCGAGTACGGGCTCGTGCGGCCGCTGTTCCGCATGGCGGAGGACGGCGGGCGCACCTTCGGCGGCCCCAACCAGATCGCCGTGTCCTCCGGGGTCCCGGCGCGCATCGAGGACGCGACGATGCACGCGACCTTCACGGTGAGCGAGGGCGAGAGGATCGGCTTCGGGCTGCGCTGGGCCGCGGCCCATGACGATCGCCCGGTCCCTTGCGCGCCCGCGCAGGTCGCTGCCCGCATCAACGACATCGTCGAGGGCTGGCGCTCCTGGGACGCCGAGCACGACGTCTACGAAGGCTCGCGCAAGGAGCTCGTGCAGCTCAGCGCGCGCGTGCTCAAGGGCCTGACCTTCCGCCCCACGGGCGCCATCGTCGCGGCGCCGACGTGCTCGCTGCCCGAGGGCGTCGGCGGCGAGCGCAACTGGGACTACCGCTACGCCTGGATCCGCGACGCCAGCCTGACCACCGAGGCGCTCTACATCGGCGCCTGCTCGGACGAGGCCGAGGAGTTCATCTCGTTCATGACGAGCTCGGCCGGCGGCCGCGCCAGCGGCGGATCGCTGCAGATCATGTACGGGATCCGCGGCGAGCACGACCTCTCCGAGCGCGAGCTGACCCACCTGCGCGGCTGGCGCGACTCGCGCCCGGTGCGCGAGGGCGATGGCGCCTGGAACCAGACCCAGCTCGACGTCTACGGCGAGCTGCTCAGCGCGCTGCACGTCTACCACGGCCGTCTGGGCGAGATGCACCCCGAGATCCAGGCCTTCGTGGCCGACCTGGCCGATACCGCCGTCCGGCGCTGGCGCGAGACGGACTCGGGCATCTGGGAGATGCGCGGCGACCCGCGCCACCACCTGTCCTCCAAGGTCCTGTGCTGGACGGCGCTGGATCGCGCCGTGAAGATCGCGCCCAAGCTCGGCCGGCACGCCAACCTCGAAGCGTGGGTGGCCGAGCGCGACCGCATCCGCGACGCCATCCTCGAACGCGGCTGGAGCGAGACGAAGCAGGCCTACGCGCAGTCCTTCGACAGCGACGACCTCGACGCCGCGGCGCTGCTGATGGTGATCTACGGGTTCCTCCCGGCCACCGACCGGCGCATGCGCTCGACCATCGAGGCGGTCGCGCGCGAGCTCACCGAGGACGGGATGGTCCTGCGCTACCGCAACCAGGAGGGGCTCAACGCCGACGGCCTCTCCGGCGAGGAGGGCACGTTCGCGGTCTGCACCTTCTGGCTGGTCTCCGCGCTGGCCAAGGCCGGCGAGGTGGAGCGCGCAGAGGCCCTGTTCGAGCAGCTCGTCGGCCACGCCAACGACCTCGGGCTGCTGGGCGAGGAGATCGACACCGCCACGGGCGAGCAGCTCGGCAACTTCCCGCAGGCCTACAGCCACATCGGGTTCATCACCGCGGCGTACGAGATCGACCAGGCGCGAGCCGCGCAGTCGTCATGACCGCGGTGGTGGTGGAAGTGGACGCCCACGAGGGCCCGGTCTACGTGCCCGACGAGGACGCTCTGTACTTCACGTCGGTACCCGCGCCGGGAGTGGCGATCAAGCGCCTCTCGCTCCCGTCGGGCGAGGTCTCCGTGCTGCGCGTCGACGCCAACGCCGCCAACGGCATGGCCCTGCACCCCGACGGCCGGCTGCTCGTGTGCGAGCAGGGCACGCTCTCGTCGCTGGCGCGCATCAGCCTCGTCGACCGGGCCACCGGCGCGGCCGAGACCGTGGTCGACGGCTGGGGCGGGCTGCCGTTGAACTCGCCCAACGACGATCGAGAAGGTCCGCAACACGACGTTCCTGACCTGGAACCTGCTGCACATGGCGCGGATGCTCAAGGACGTGGGCGGCATCCCGGCCCATGGCAACCAGCGCTCGGCGTGGGACGCGGGCTGTCGCTTCGACTTCGCCAACCCCGACTACCGCTGACCCATGCGATCGGGGCGGCGCCGCCGACGCGCAATCGGGCCGGCTCGTCGCGCGGTTCGCGCGCGGCTCGTAGCCTCCGTGCATGACCACGCCCGAGCGCACGGCCGGCGATGTCGGCTCGCTGTTCCCCGTCCCCGAGGAGTCCGAGCTGCCCGAGCGCCTGCAGGGGCTGTTCGCCAAGGCGCGCGAGCGGCTGGGCTTCGTGCCCAACGTCTTCCGCGCCTACGCCTTCCGGCCCGAGCGGCTGAGCGCGTGGTTCGAGCACTTCCGCGCCCTGCACGAGCCGACCGACAACCTCGGCACGGCCGACCGCGAGATGATCGCCGTCGTGGTCAGCGCGGCCAACCGCTGCCTGTACTGCCTGGTGGCCCACGGCGCGGCGTTGCGCGAGGCGCTCGGCGACCCCGTCCTCGGCGAGCGCATCGCCTTCGACTGGCGGCGGGCGGGCCTCGACGAGCGCCGTACGGCGATCTGCGCCTACGCCGAGAAGGTCACGCTGCACCCGCAGGAGCTCGGCGCGGCCGACCTGCAGAGCCTCCTCGAGGCCGGCCTGACCCTCGAGGAGGCGTGGGACGTGGCGGAGATCGCGGCGATGTACAACTTCACCAACCGCATGGCGATGGCCACGAACATGCTCCCCAACGAGGAGTACTCGGCGCTCGCGCGCCCCTGACCTACGCCGCGCGGCGGCCGCCGGCCACGAGGTCGTAGGCGACGCCGGTGGCGACGGCGTAGGCCGTGTGGTGCAGGAGGTCGATGGCGACCTCCTGCCTGCCCCAGAAGATGAACGGCGGGGCGATGTCGAGGGCGGGGAGCGTGAAGGCAGTGCTGCCCCAGATCGCCGCGCCGTGGGCGGCGGTCGCGCGCGCCGGCGCCAGGCCCGACGCGCCCAGCAGCCCGCGCACGACGCCCCACCCGGTCCCGTAGCCCCAGTGCGAGAGGTCGTTGAAGCGCGCGCGGGCGATGTCGTCCTCGAACTCGGCGATGCCCAGCGCCTTGGCCGTCGCCCGCGCGGGCGCGGTGCTCGCCGCGCGGTGGCGCAGGCGCGCCTCGAGGGTGCTCGACACCGTCATCGCGGCGGTGCCGAGGAAGCCGGCGACGAGCCCGTCGCCGATCGCGCTCGAGAGCTTGGTCAGGGCCTTCATGACGCCACTCCTGCAGCTCGGCCTCGATCGTGACGTCGAGGCGATCGATGAGATGGTCTCCGACGCGCAGGGCGTTGGCCATCACCGTCAGCGCCGGGTTGACCGACGGCCCCGCAGGAGACGACGACGACGTCGGCGCTGTCGCGCTCCTGGCGCCCGCGGCGGTCGACCACGACCTCGGTGACCGAGCGTCCGCTGGAATCGGTCTCCAGGCGCATGACGCGCGCGTGCGTGCGCAGCGTGACGTTCTCGCGCCTGATCGCGGGCCGTACGCACAGGACGTGCGCGTCGGCCTTGCCGTCGGTCAGGCACGGGAAGCCGTCGAAGCGGTCACAGCGCACGCAGCGCCCGCCCTCAGGGTCGCTCTCGTCGAGATCGACGCCGACCGGCAGGTGGAACGGGTGATGGTCGGTCTTGACGAAGTCGTCGTGGAGCTGCTGGATGCGCGGCTCGTGCGAGACGGCCGGGTAGGGAAACGGCCCGGAGGCGGGGGCCTCGGTGGGGTCCTCGCCGCGCTCGCCGTGGACGAGGTACAGCCGCTCCGCCTCGGTGTAATAGGGCTCGAAGTCGTCATGGGTCAGCGGCCACGCCGGCGAGACGCCCGCGTGGTGGCGGACCTCGTGGAAGTCGCCCTCGCGCAGACGGAAGAGGATCGCGCCGTAGAACTTCGTGTTGCCGCCGACGAAGTACTGCTGGTGGGGGCGGAAGGCATTGCCGTCCTTGTCGATCCACTCCTCGCCGCTGAGTTAGCGCTCCTAGAGGAAGACCTCCTTGGACCCCAGTTCTCGGGCTCGCGGGGCAGATAGCCGCCGCGCTCGAGCAGCAGGATGCGCTTGCCGGTGGGGGCGAGGCGGTGCGCCAGCGTGCCGCCGCCCGCGCCGGTGCCGATGATGATGACGTCGTCCTCGTCGGAGACGTCGCCCTGGACGAGCACATCGCGGACGCCCTCCTGGCGCACGCGGTGACCACAGGCGTGGACCTGCTCCTCGGTGCTCTCCGCCTCGTCCGGTGTCGTCAGGTAGTTGATCGCGACGTTGGCGCCGTGCTCGGCGAAGCGCACGGCAATCGCCTGGCCGATGCCCGAGCTGCCGCCGGTGACGAGGACGTTCTTGCCCTTGACGCCGGGCATGCCTTCGGTGCGGGTCCTACTTGGTGCGGTTGCCATCGGGGTCTCCTGGTCGGGGGTGGGTCGCAGTCCCGGATGGCCGGCCGGCTGTTACAGCGCTAGGCCGGCGTAACAGGGGGTCAGCGCGGGAGACCTGGGTCGCCATGGCGCTCACCCACGCCACACGCGTCGAGGGCCATGACGCGATCCGCCTGCGCTCGGCCTCCGCCCACCTCGATGCCACCTTCGTCCCGACCGCCGGGATGCTTGGCGCGTCGCTGCGCGAAGGGGCGAGGAGCTCCTGGGCCGCGGCCTGGGCGTGCATTGCTACGCCCGCGGCGGCACCACCATGGGCATACCGCTCCTGCACCCGTGGGCCAACCGGCTCGCGGCCGACGACTACCGCGTCAACGAGACCGCGGTGCGCCTGCGCCCCGACTCGCCCTTGGTCGCGCGCGACGAGCACGGGCTGCCGATCCATGGGCTGCTGGGCGGCTCGCCTCATTGGGCGCTGCGCCACTCCGCGGACGGCAACGGCGACGCCACATGGGCGCTCTCGGCCGAGATCGACTTCGGTGCTCATCTCGAGCTCCTCGAGGCGTTCCCGTTCCCCCATCTCCTCGCGCTCGACGTCGGCCTACGCCGGCGGACCCTGACCGTGCGCACCACCCTGACCGCCACCGGCGAGCACGCGGTGCCGGTCTCCTTCGGCTTTCATCCCTACCTGCGCCTGGCCGGCGTCGCGCGCGAGGACTGGCACGTCGAGCTGCCGGCCATGCGCCACCTCCAGCTCGATGCGCGCGCCATCCCCACCGGCGCGTCGCGGCCCGTCGCCGCGGCAGCCGGCCTGCTGGGCACGCGCACCTTCGATGACGGCTACGTCGACGTACCCGACGGGGCGCAGTTCGTCGTCGCCGGCGGCGGGCGCCGCATCACCGTGCGGCTCGAGCAGGGCTATCCGGCCGCACAGGTCTTCGCGCCCGCGACTGACGACGTCATCTGCTTCGAGCCGATGACCGCGCCCACCAACGCGCTGAACAGCGGCGACCGCCTGTCGCTTGTCGCCCCGGGGGAGCGCTACACCGCGACGTTCTCGATCACTGTTGAGCGGGGCGAAACCGCGATGCTCGAGGACACATGACACGCGCGACCGACGACGAGCTGTACATCCGCGGCTCCAAGACGCTGCTCGCCTCATGGGCGCAGTACGCCCGCGGCTCCGCCGGAGCCGCGCTGCGTAACGCCGGCGCGGGCCGCGGGACTGTGGCGCCATGACTGCTCTCTGCAAGGCCTATGACACCACGGCGGACGCCGAGCGCGCCGTCGCCGACCTCCTCGCCGCCGGCGTTCCGGGCGACGACGTGCGCCTGCTCATGGGCGCCGAGATCCACGACGCGCGCCGCGAGGCCCGCGGACGCTTCAGCGGCTCGGTCGCTCCCGAGGACCAGGTCGGCGCCTTCGCCGGCGACGGACCTCAGCGCAGCGCCGTGCGCGGGAGCTACGCGGCGTCGGACGCCGCGGCCGAGGGCAGCTTCGCCAACACCGAACGCGACGTCGTCGTCACCCAGCACGAGGGCGAGGAGCGCGCACGGGTCACCGGGCGGCGCGAGCTCAAGAAGCTGCTCATGGAGGCCGGCCTCGACGACGCCGCCGCCGAGGCCGACGTCGACGCCCTCCACGCCGGGCGCGTGCTCGTCCTGGTGCACGTCGCCGCCGTCGCCAAGGACGACGTCCGTGCGGTGCTCGACGGCGCAGCCAGCGTCTCGTAGACCGGGCGCGGCGGACCGCTCCTGCTACACGCTACGTAGTCCTCCCCGGGATCCTTCGGCGGTGCCCCGATGTGCACCGTGGGGCCTGGGCGTAGCGTCGAAGGATGTTCGCCCGCGTGTCCCTGGTCCTCACCGTCGCAGCGGCCCTGCTGGCCGGGGCCGTCACGCCGGCCTTCGCCGCGCTGGGCGATGAAGTGGCCGCCGGCGGGGCCATCGCGAGGCAGCTTCAGGCTCACTCCACCAGTTGCTCGAAGCTGTCGGACACCGACTTCGAGCACCTCGGCGAGTACGTCATGGAGCGCATGGTCGGCTCGCGTGCCGCGCATGCGGCGATGAACCAGCGCATGGCGTCGATGATGGGCACGTCTGCCGAGGAGCGCATGCACCAGCTCATGGGCCGCAGGTATGCGGACTGCGGCGTCGCGGGCGCAGGAGCCGGCGGCATGATGGGCGGCGCCGTGATGGGCGGCGGCGGTATGGCTGCGGGCGTCGGCGGGGCCGCGATGATGAGCTCCGGCGACCTCAGCTGGATGCGCAATGGCAACTGGCAGCACATGAACCGTGCGCAATGGCGCGGCGTCCAGCGCTCATGGCTCGGCACCGCGATGATGAACAACGGGCATCACGGCTGGAGCGTCGGTGGCATCCTGGCGGTCGTCTTTGGGGCAGTGCTGCTGGCCGGGCTCGTGGCTTTCCTCGCGGTGCGCCGGCCCTGGCGGCCGCGGCCGCCGTCCACGCCCGCGGCGACGTAGCGGCGCGCCGTCCCGCCAGCCGCTGCGCAGCGTCCGCGAGCCCGTCGAGTCACGCACCTCCCGGAGCGTGTTGGCCATGACCGGCGGGCGCGCCCACCGCGGGCGGTGACTGCGCTCGCCCTGCGCTGTCCGGCAGGCGCAGCCGCTTCAGGGCGACGGCGTTGAGGGCCACGATGATGCTCGAGCCGGCCATGGAGATGGCGCCGACCTCGGGGCGCAGCACGAAGCCGAGCGGCTCGAAGACCCCGGCGGCGACAGGAAGCGCGAGGCTGTTGTAGCCGACCGCCCACCAGAGGTTCTGGTGCATCTTGCGGACCGTGCCGCGGCTGATGGCGACGGCGGTGGCGACGTCGAGCGGGTCTGAGCGCATGAGCACGACATCGGCGGTCTCGACTGCGACGTCGGTGCCGGTGCCGATGGCGATGCCGACGTCGGCTTGCGCGAGCGCGGGCGCGTCGTTGACTCCGTCGCCGACCATCGCGACCTTGCGGGTGGGTGGGCCCGATTGGAGCTCGGCGATCTTGGCGGCCTTGTCGGCGGGCAGGACCTCGGCGATGACCTCGTCGATGCCGAGCTCGGCGGCGACGCGCTGGGCGGTCGCCGCGCTGTCGCCGGAGAGCATGACCGGTGCAATGCCGAGTTCGCCCAGCGCGCTGATGGCCGCGGCGGCGGTCTCGCGCGGGGCGTCGGCAATGGCGATGACGGCCGCAGCCTCGCCGTCGATCGCCACCTGCACGCTCGTGCGGCCGTGACCGGCCAGCTCGTCCGAGCGGGCGGCCAGGCCGTCACGTGAGATGCCTTCGCGCTCCAAGAGACGGGCGTTGCCCACGGCCAGCCGATGACCGTCGACGCTGGCGAGTAGCCCGTGGCCGGGCACGGCCTCGAAGGCCTCGGTGCGCGGCACGCGCAGCCCGCGCGTGGACGCGGCCTTGACGATGGCCTCGGCCAGTGGGTGCTCGCTGTCGCCCTCGGCGGCCGCGACCAGGCGCAGGACCTCGTTCTCGTCGACGCCGCCGGCGGTCGCGATCGCGACGACCTCGGGCTCGCCGCGCGTCAGGGTGCCGGTCTTGTCGAACACGACCGTGTCCAGTGCGGCCGCGTGCTCGAGCGCCATCGCGTGCTTGACGAGGATGCCGCGCCTGGCGCCCAGCCCGGTGCCGACCATGATCGCCGTCGGGGTGGCCAGCCCGAGCGCGTCCGGGCAGGTGATGACGACGACGGTGATGGCGAACAGCAGCGCCTCCTGGACGTCGCGGCCGACGACGAAGGACCAGACGCTGAAGGTCAGCACGCCGCCGACGAGGGCGACGAGGACGAGCCAGAAGGCGGCGCGGTCGGCGAGGCGCTGGCCGGGTGCCTTGGAGTTCTGGGCCTCCTGGACGAGCTTGACGATCTGCGCGAGTGCTGTGTCCGATCCGACGGCGGTCGCGCGGGCGCGCAGAGTGCCGTTCTTGTTGATCGTGGCGCCGATGAGCTGGTCGCCGGCGGTCTTGTGGACGGGCAGGCTCTCGCCGGTCACGGTGGACTCGTCGACCTGGCTGGAGCCCTCCTCGACGACGGCGTCGACGGGCACCTTCGCACCGGGGCGGACGAGGAGCCGGTCCGCCACCTGCACCTCGGCGGTCGGGACCTCGACGGGCTCGCCCTCGCGCAGCACGATGGCCTTGGGGGGTGCCAGGTCGAGCAGGGCGCGGATGGCGTCGTTGGCACCGCCGCGGGCGCGCATCTCGAACCAGTGGCCGAGCAGCACGAAGGTGGCGAGCATGCCCGCGGCCTCGTAGAACACGTCGCCCTCGATGAAGAACGTCGCGGCGACCGAGTAGAGCCAGCCGACGCCGATGGCCACCGCGACGAGGACCATCATGTCGAGCGTCCTCGCCCTCAGCGCCACGAGCGCGCCGGTGAAGAAGATCGACGACGCCCAGAGGACGACGGGGAGGCTCAGCAGGAGCAGCCAGACGTCGCGATCGATGCCCAGCGGCGTCGCGAGCTCCGTGCCCAGCAGCTTCGTGCCGACCGTCGACGAGGCGACGATGGGAACGGTGAACAGCAGCGCGACCAGGAAGCGGTTGCGCATGTCGCGCGCCATCGCCTCCATCGACATCCCGGCGTGGCCGCCGTGGCCGTGGCCATGGGCGCTGTCGGCCCGCTCGACCGCCGCGTGGTCGTGCGGCCCGTGGTCGGGCTCGACCAACGGGTCGCAGACGTGGCCGGGGGTCGACTGACCGGCGCAGTGGTAGCCGCAGTCCTCGATCCAGCGACGCAGCTCGTCGACCGACGTCGCGGCCGGGTCGAACCCGACCGTCGCGGTCTGCGCGACGGGATTGGCGTCGACGGCGATGACGCCCGGGCGGTGGGCGAGGACCTGCTCGACGACCGCCTTCTCCGTCGCGTAGTGCAGGCCGCCGACGTGCAGGACCACCGTGTGAGGATCCGGAGTGACGGTCGCGCTCATGGGCTCATCCTAGTACCCCCTAGGGGTATGTCAAGACCGTGTCTGCACTCCCCGAGACTCCGTAGAGATCTCGGAGCGGATCCGCGGGCTTGTACCGCGTAATACCCCCACGGGGTATTGTAGGGTCGCTTCGTGAGCACAGCCCAGACATCTCCTCGGGGCTACACGGCCAGCAAGAAGCAGTTGCTGGGTCGCGCGCTGCGCGGGAAGGTCCTCGTGGAGTAGGCCATGGCCGCGCGCGCCCCCGAGCGATCCGTGCCCCTGGCCCGCCGCCAGCTCGGTGCCGAGCGCGGCAAGCTCGTGCTCGCCGTAATCGGTGTCGCGCTCTCCGTCGCGCTCGTCGGGCTGCTGCTCGGCCTGCGGGCCGGGATCGCCAAGCAGGTGACGCGCTACGAGGATCACTCGGGCGCCCAGGTGTACGTCGGCGCAGCGGGGGCGCGCGACCTCATGGTGACCGACTCGGTGGTGCCGGCGAGCCTCGCAGCGCGCATCGAGCGGCTCGTCCCCGGCGCGCAGGCGGCGCCGATGACGGCGAGCCTCGAGGTGCTTACGCTGCACGGCCGCAAGACGGCGACGCTCGTGATCGGCTTCGAGCCCGGCCGCCTCGGCGGTCCATGGCAGATGCGCGGCGGTCGCCGGCCCGCGGGGCTCGGCGAGATCGCGGTCGACCGTGTCCTCGCCCGGCAGCACGGGATCGCCATCGGCGACCGGTTCGCGGTACGCGGACAGCCGCTGCGCGTCGTCGGCATCACCGACAAGACCTCGGCGTGGATGACCCCGTTGCTGTTCACGACGCGCTCCGAGGCGAACGCGCTCAACGATCGCGGAGACGTCGCGAGCTACGTCGTCGTGCGCGGGCCGGCCTCGCCGTCCGCGCTCGCGGCACGCCTGCGGACGAGGCTGCCGGGCCTCGCCGTCCTGACGCGCGAGCAGGTCGCCGCGAACGACCGCGAGCTGATGACGAGCGCGTTCAATGCGCTGCTGCTCGTGATGGTCCTCGTGGGGCTCGGCGTCGGTGCCTTGGTGATCGGCCTCTCGGTCTTCGGCTTCGTCACCGAGCGCCGGCCCGAGTTCGGGATGCTCAAGGCGATCGGCGGCTCGTCGCGGCGGCTCTACCGCCTCGTGAGCACGCAGGCCCTGGCCATCGCCGCCGCAGGCGTCGGGGCGGGCTTCGTGTTGGAACGCGCGGCCGCGAGCGCGATGACCGCGCTCGATCCCAAGTACCTGTTCGTGTTCAAGCCCGCGCACGTCGCGGTGATCCTGGTGGCGGCCATCGCGATGGCGCTCGCGGGCGCATGGGCGCCGGCGCGGATCGTCGCGCGCCTCGACCCCGCGGAGGTGTTCCGCAGATGAGCCGCTCGGTCCCGATCGCCCGGCGCAACCTCACCGGCCAGCGTGCACGCTTCGTGATGAGCGTCGGCGGCGTCGGGTTTGCCTTGCTGCTCGTGCTCGTCCTGAACGCCGTGTTCGCGGGCGTCACGCGCCAGGTGACCGCCTACATCGACCACTCGGGCGCCGACGCGATCGTCTCCCAGCGAGGCGTCACGACGATGCACATGTCCAACTCGTCGCTGCCGCTCACGACAGTGCAGCGGGCACGGCGCGTGCCCGAGGTCGCGAGCGTGGCACCGATCCTCTATCGCAGCGTGGTGCTCGAGACGCGCAGGGGTCAGGCCTACACGTACCTGATCGGCTACACCGCGGGCGGCGGCCCGTGGGGCAAGGTGCAAGGCGCCCGCAAGCCACCGCCCGGCGGCGTCGTCCTCGACCGCCGGATCGCGACGCGGCTCGGCGTCGGGCTCGGCGACCGCATCACGATCGCGGGGCGCCGTCTTCGCGTCGCCGGCCTCATGGCCGGCACCACGAGCATCGTCAGCTCGGTCTCGTTCCTGGACTACGCCACCTTCGCGCACGCCGCGGGCGCGACGCGCTCGGCCAGCTACCTGCTCGCCCGCGCCCGCCCAGGGGCCTCGCCGACACAGCTCGCAAGCGCTCTGCAGGCTGCGCTGCCGGGCACGACCGTCCAGACACGCGCGCAGTTCGCCGGAGCCGAACGCCACACCGTCGGCGACATGAGCACGAGCCTGATCGCCGGCCTGACCCTGGTGGGCTTCGTCATCGGCGTCGCGGTCGCCGGACTGAGCCTCTACACGGCAACCGCAGTGCGCGTGCGCGAATACGCGGTGCTGCGCGCCATCGGCCTCGAGACCCCCGCGCTGTACCTGATCGTCCTGCGCCAGGCACTCGCGATCGTCGGCCTGGGGCTGATCGTCGGCCTCGCACTGCTCGGGGTCGTCGCCCTGCTCGTCTCCGCCCTGGCCCCGCAGGTGACGGTGCTGCTCACCGCAAGCGACCTCGCCGAGGCCGCCGCGATCACGCTCGTGATCGGGCTGTTCGCGTCCCTCTTCCCGGCCCAGCGACTGGCCAAGACCGAGCCGGCCGCGGTCTACCGGACCTAGGAGAAGCCATGACCGCCCCTGACATCGTCCTCGAGGCCCAAGGCCTCTCCCGCCGCTTCGGCGACGGCGCCGCGGCCGTCGACGCCGTGCACGACCTGGACCTGGCAGTCCGCGCGGGCGAGATCGTGCTCATCATGGGACCGTCCGGCAGCGGCAAGACCACGTTGCTGACCATGCTCGGCGGCCTCCTGCGCCCCACGGACGGGACGATCGCCGTCGACGGGCACGAGCTCACCACGCTCTCGGAGTCCCAGCTCCCCGGCCTGCGCGCACACAACTTCGGCTTCATCTTCCAGGACTTCAACCTGATGCCCTCGCTCACCGCACGCGAGAACGTCGAGATCGCGCTCAACATCGCCGGCGTCCACGGCGCCGCCGCGCACGAGCGCGCCCACCAGCTGCTCGAGCGCCTCGGACTGACCGAACGCGTCAGCTTCCTCCCCGAGCAGCTCTCCGGCGGCGAGAAGCAACGCGTCGCCATCGCCCGCGCTCTCGCGAACGAGCCCGCGCTGATCCTCGCCGACGAGCCGACCGCCAACCTCGACTCCCACCACGGGCGCGAGGTCATGCGCGAGCTGCGCCGGATCGCCAAGGACGAAGGACGCAGCGTCGTCATCGTCAGCCACGACCAGCGCGTCAAGGACATCGCCGACCGCGTGCTCTGGCTCGAGGACGGCCGCTTCTCACGCGAGGACGAGCTCGTCATCGACCCCGTATGCGGCATGTCGCTCGAACGCGCCGACGCGCGCAACTCGCTCGAGGCCGACGGCGAGACCTACTGGTTCTGCTGCCAAGGCTGCCAGAACGAGTTCGCACACAAGCTCGCCGCACCAGATGCCTATCGTCCCGGGGAGACACCGTGAGCGATCAGGTCCGTCACCCGATCTTCGCGCGCCTGTACGCGCGCCTCAGCCCGCGTGCCGATGAACGTGGCGTCGCCGCGCACCGCCGCGAGCTGCTCGCCGGCCTCGCTGGCCGCGTGGTCGAGCTCGGCGCCGGAAACGGCCTCAACTTCCCTCACTACCCGGCCACCGTGAGCGAGGTTGTCGCCGTCGAGCCCGAGGACTACCTGCGCGAGCGCGCACAGCAGGCCGCGCGCGCCGCGCCGGTCCCGGTGACCGCGGTGGACGCCGTCGCCGACCAGCTGCCGTTCACAGACGAGACCTTCGATGCCGCCGTCGCCTCGCTCGTGCTCTGCAGCGTCCCTGACCAGGCAAGCGCGCTCGCCGAGCTTCACCGGGTGCTGCGCCCGGGTGGCCAGCTTCGCTTCTACGAGCACGTGCGGCCCAACAACCCCCGCACCGCCGCCATCTGGCAGCGCGCCGACGACTGGAACATCTACCCGCGCCTCGCCGGCGGCTGCCACGCCGCCCGCGACACCCAGGCCGCGATCGTCTCCGCCGGCTTCACGATCGAGCGCTGCCGACGCTTCCCGTTCAAGGGCGGCCCCGTCAGCGCGCCGCACATGCTGGGAATCGCCACGCGGCCGCTCACACAGGGCGACGCTGCTAGAGCATCGACATCGTCGACGTAGCCGAGCAGCGACTACCTGCCGCCGCGCGAGCCGCCGCCCATGCCGCGCATCATCATCCAGACCATCGCGCCCATCATCAGCGCGCAGGGCAGGGCGAACAACAGGTAGCCGGCGCCGGAACCCGTCGCCGCGAGGATCGCCACGAGGACGATGGCCGCGACGCAGCCCTACATCATCTTCAGGCGCATCCGTCCTGACCCATGGCTGTGATCAGTAGTTCGGTGCGCATCGGTGCGCGCTCGCGACACGCCGGCCGCTAGCGACGATCAGCCGCAGAGACGAGCCCGCACTCGTAGGCGAGTGCCACGAGCGCGGCCCGGTCGCGGCAGCCGAGTTTGCGCAGAACGTTGCTGACGTGGGTCTTGGCGGTCAGCGGGCTGATGACGAGGCGGCCGGCGATCTCACTGTTGGTGAGGCCCTCGGCGACGAGCCGCGTCACCTCGCGCTCTCGCCCGGTCAGCTCGGCGAGCGCGGGCGGCGCAACGGCGGGGTCGCGCCGCGCGGCGAACTCCGCGATCAGTCGCCGCGTGATGCTCGGAGCGAGAAGGGCCTCGCCCGCGGCGACGATCTCGATGGCGCGCAGGAGGTCGAGGGGCCGTGTCTCCTTCAGCAGGAAGCCGCTGGCGCCGGCACGCAACGCGCCGTAGACGTACTCGTCGAGATCGAACGTGGTGAGAACGAGCACGCGCGTGGCCTCGAGGTGAGGATCTGAGCAGATGATGCGAGTGGCCTCCAAGCCGTCGAGCCGTGGCATGCGGATGTCCATCAGAACGACGTGCGGGAAGACGCGCTGCGCGAGGTCGAGGGCTTCGCGGCCGTCGGCCGCTTCCCCAACGACTTGCATGCCGTCCTGGGCGTCGATGAGCGCCGCGAAGCCTCCCCGCACCGCGGCCTGATCGTCGGCGACGAGGACGCGGATCATGAGCGGGCGTAGGGGAGCTCGGCGTCGACGCGGAAGCCGTGTGGCAGCGGGCGGGCGGTCATCGTTCCGCCGACGGCGGCGGCGCGCTCGGTCATGCCCATGATGCCGACGCCCGGGCCGCGTCCGTTGGCTTGGTCGAATGCGCCCTCGCCGTTCTCGACCGCCACTCCCACCCGGTCTGCCTCGAACGAGAGCGTGACATGCACCGTCGCGCCCGCGGCGTGGCGGCGGGCATTGGTCAGCGATTCCTGCACGATGCGATAGGCCCCAAGGGACACCGCCTCGGGCACCCGCTGCGGACGGTCGCCGAGGACCGCCATTCGCACGTCGACGCCGTCGTCGCGCGTTCGCCGCACCAGCTCTGGGACGTCGTCGAGGCCCGGGGCGGGTCTCAGCGGCGCGTCGCCGTCTTCGCCGCTGCGAAGAACGCCGAGGATCGCGCGCAGCTCATCGATCGCGTCGCGGCTGGCGTCCTCGATCGTCTCGAGGGCGCCCCGCGCGTGGCGAGGGTTTCGATCCAGCAGCTGCGCCGCCGTGGACGCCTGGACGTTGATGGTCGTGAGGGTGTGGGCGATCACGTCGTGGAGGTCACGCGCGATGCGCAGCCGCTCTTGCTCGGCTCGTCGCTCGCCCTCCTGCTCGCGTGTGCGTTCCGCAAGCTCGAGGCGCTCCCGGAGCAGCGCGAGATTGGCATGTCGGGTGCGGTGGACGTCGGCGATCAAGAGCGGGATCGCCACCAGAAGGGCGTGGCCCAGCGTCTGGAGCATCGTCGGCCCGCCGCTGGAGAGACCCTCGGCCAGCACGATCGCGCCAACCGCCGCGACAGCGGCAATGACCCGCGCCCGCGTGCCCTGGCGAAGCGCGAGCGAGTAGAGCGCGACGGCCGGGGCGATGACCGCCGTGGCGCCCGCTGCGGGGTCGAGGTGCAACAGGACGAGCGTCAGCGCCCCCGAGAGGGTGAGGGTCGCTGCGGGCGCGCGGCGCCGCCCGAAGAGCGAGAGCCCGGCCGCGCACCCCAGTAGCAGTGGCGCGGGCCGCACGTCTCCGCTGTGGACAACTCCTCCGGCGGTGATCACCGCCGCGACCAGCACGGGGACGACGACATCAGCGGGAGATGGAACGCGCCATGGCACCGGTGACTCGAATGTAACGCCCGCCCCGCGCCGCCGAGTACTCCCGCGGGAGTAGATCGGATACCGCGCTCGGCGCATGCGAGCCGGGCACCGACGGCTGAGGATCTCGGTCGATGCGAGACGCCGCCGGCTATCGACCACCACCTGCGGCGCCCCCGCGGCCCAGCCCGCGCTGACCGCGACCAACCTCACCAAGCGCTACGGCGAGGCCGTGGCCGTCGACGACCTGACCTTCGCGCTCGGGCAAGGCAGCATCACCGGTCTCCTGGGTCCCAACGGCGCCGGCAAGACGACCACGCTGCGGCTTCTGCTCGGCCTCGCCGAGCCTACGGCGGGAACGGCCCTCGTGCTCGGGCGGCCCTATCGGGAACTCGAGGACCCGTCCCGCAGCGTGGGCGCGGTGTTGGAGTCGGGTGACTTCGACCCCGGGCGCTCCGGTCGCAACCACCTGCGGGCGCTCGCGCTGGCCGCGGAGATCGGCTTCGACCGCGTCGAGGAGCTTCTGGCGCTCGTCGAGTTGACCGCCGCGGCGGCTCGGCCGGTGCGGACCTATTCGCTCGGGATGCGCCAGCGGCTCGGGTTGGCCGGCGCGCTGCTTGGCGATCCCGAGCTACTCGTGCTCGACGAGCCCGCCAACGGCCTCGACCCCGCCGGCGTGCATTGGCTGCGCGGCTTTCTGCGCCAGTTCGCGCAGGGCAGCCGAAGCGTGCTGATCTGCAGTCACGTCCTGGCCGAGGTCGCGCAGACGGTCGACTCCGTCCTGATCCTGAGCCGCGGGCGCCTTGTCGCGGAGCGACGCATCGAAGAGCTGCCCGACGCTGCAGCCCTGGAGGCCCTCTACCTCGAGCTCACGACCCAGGAGGTCTCATGACCGCCCAGCTGCGCTCCGAGTTGCTCAAGCTGCGCTCCACGCGCACCAACTTCGCGCTGCTGGCCTGGATGGTCGGGCTCGTCGTGCTCGTGGTTGCGTTGCACGTCCTGAGCTTCGGGGTCGGCGCGCTGTCGCGCGACGGCAACCAGATGAAGATCCTCGGGCTGGGCACCAGCATCGGCGCGCTGTTCGCCGCCCTGCTGGGCGTGATGTCCATCACCGGCGAGTTCCGCACCGGGACGATCCGGCCCACCTTCCTGGTCACCCCCCGGCGCAACCGCGTGGTCACGGCCAAGGTGATGGCGAGCATGCTCGTCGGCGTCGGGGTCGGGCTGATCGCCGAGGCGCTCACCGCCGGCGCGGAGGCCGCGGGGCTCGCCGTGCGAGGCGTCCACCTCGAGCTCGGCGTCGGCGACTATGCGCAGCTGCTCGCGGGTGGCGCGCTCGCCGCGGCCCTGTTCGCGGCGGTCGGGGTCGGCGTGGGGGCGGTGGTGCGCAATCAGGTGGCGGCCGTCGTCGGGCTGTGCGTCTGGCTGCTGTTCCTCGAGCCGCTGCTGCTCGGCGACGTCCCGTCGGCCGCCAAGTACGCGCCCGAAGCCAGCGCCGGCGCCATCGCCGGCGCCATCCAGAGCCAGACCGCCGAGACCCTGATTGCGCCAGCCCTCGGGGTCGTGCTGCTCGCGGCCTACGCCGCCTTCGCGGGGCTGGCCGGCTCCCTGCTCATCACCCGCCGCGACGTCGGCTGAGAGGAACAACGCATGCCAACCCTGTCGGAGAACGATCCCGAGCCCGCCGGCCGCAGCGGGCCGCCCGCATGGCTCGTGGCGCTGATCCTCGTGGCCGTGCTCGTCGCTGTCGCCCTGCATCTCAGCGGCGTCGTCGGCCCGGGGTGATCGCGCTGCCCTCGCCGGCATCGACGGCCACCGTCCGCCGACGGTACGGCCGGGTCGCCTCGATCTACGACTGGGCGAACCTGGAAGGACTCCTCTACGCCCAGGCGCGAGCCCGGGCCATCGAGCTGCTCGACCTGAGGCCCGGCGCACGCATGCTCGACGTCGCGTGCGGGACAGGCGCGAACTTCGCCCTCATCGAGGAGCGCATCGGCCCGTCCGGAGACCTGGTCGGCGTCGACCTCACACCGCAGATGCTCAACCAGGCCCGCACCCGGGTCGCCCGCGCAGGCTGGAGCAACGTTCGCCTGCGCGAGAGCGATGTCTGCGAGCCGGCGGCGGCCCGCCTCGGCGCGCCGTTCGACGCGGCGGTGTGCACGCTCGGCCTCTCCGTCATCCCGCAGTGGCATCGAGCCTGGGAGGCGATGCTGGCGTCCGTCCGGCCGGGCGGGCGCCTGGCGATCATGGACGCTGGCTACCCCGAGGGCGACGCACGGCGAGGCGTCGCCGTGATCCCGCGCCCGCTGGCGTGGGCGCTGAGCCGCCTCTTCGCCGCCGATTGCGGCCGGCGCCCCTGGCGACTGCTCCAGCGCGACACCGGCGACACAACGAGCGAGCGGTTCACCTGGGGCTGGGTCACCGCCGCCGCGGGAGCCAAGGGAGCAGCATGAGCTACCTTCGCGCGACCACGAGCACCCAGTCCTGGGCGATATGCAGGGCGCCCGCAGGATCCCGGGACGCCATGAGGCCCGTGGGCTCGCCGTCTCCGTCCGCCTCGGCCATGAGGGTGCGCTCGATCTCGGCGGCGGCCTCGGCGGGTGGGCTTGCCTGCTTCAGCCACGGGCCGACGGGCATGGCCTGTCGGCGCACGCTGCGCGTCTCGACCGTCAAGCCCGCCGCGGTGAGCATGTCGAGCAGCTCCTGTTCGGTGAACGCCTTCGTGTGCGACGGATCGCGGAGCCGTTCGAGGTCGTCGTGGTGTCGGCCGCCGCTCACCATGTCGATCACCGCGACATGTCCGCCGACCTCGACGACGCGCGCCATCTCGGCCACGACGACGGCCTGGTCCAGGAGGTGATGGAAGGCGAAGCGGCTCACCGCGGTGTGGAACGAGCCATCGGCGAAGGGAATTGCCGCGGCGTCACCTTCCACGAAGTGCACGTTGTCGAGGCCCTCGCGCTCGACCGCTGCGCGACCCGTCTCGAGCAGGTCGGTCGAGAGGTCGAGGACGACGAGCCTCCGCGCGCGCGAGGCCAGCGCACGCGCCAGATGACCCGCACCGCCGCAGACATCGAGGACCGAGCCCTCCGGCGCGAGTGGCAGGTTACCGCTGACCCAGTCGGCGATCTCGCGCAAGCCGAAGAAGGAGGCCTTCGCCGCGAAGCCGGGCGCCTGCCGACCGAACTCGCGACGGACGACGTCGTTGTGCGGCACGGTCATCCTCTCCCGATCCTAGATCTCTTGCGCGCGTGAACGGGCCGAGCGCGGACGTCTGGCTGCGCCCGCCGCGCTCGTAGCCGACGCGTCCGCCACTTCCGCTCGGCCCGACGATGAGCGGTGTCAATCCTTGTTCGGCAGCAGCTCGAGCAGCCCGGAGAACAGCGGCGTGATGAGGCGCGAATGCGGATACACGCGGTAGGTGTTGTGGACGGCGCCGTCCTGCATCGCGAACACACTCCACCCCGCGCTCACGGACGCGGCCGACTCGAGGTCCGGCGCCCCAACCTCCTCGCGGTAGTCGCGCAGCCACTGCGGCGCCTCGCGCAGCAGCTGGCCCATGTCGAACTCCTCTCGGATGACGCCGGACATCTCCTCCCGGCGGAACGCGTAGCCGTAGTCGAACAGGAAGTCGCCGCCGTGCGCCGACACGTAGGGCACCGTCCACCCGCGCTCCCGTTTGTACGCGACGAGCTTCTCGAGCGGCGCGTGCGACATGCACAGCAGCGTCACGTCGCGATCATTCAGAGGCTTCACCACGCCGCCCAACCCGTCGGCAAGCGACGTGCAGCCCGGGCACGCAACCGCCCAGTCCTCCCCGAACATCAGGTGGTAGATGAGCAGTTGCGAGCGCCCCTCGAAGAGTCCCGGCAGCGGCGTCGGCCCGGACTCCGTCGCGAAGCTGTAGTCCTTCTCGACGGGGACCCACGGCAGCTCACCCCGCTGCTCCTCGACGCGCTTGGCGTGCTCCTCCAGCTCCCGCTCGGCGCCCAGCAGCTCCGTGCGCGCCGCCTGCCACTCCTGCTCTGTCCCGACCTTCATCGGACCTCCTTGGCGTTGACCTCGTCCTCGTTGGAACGGTCCGACGGCGGAAAACTCATCGGCAGGCCGAACGCCTCGAACAGCTCCGGCCGGCTCCAGTCGATGACCTCGACCACGCGGCCGCCCTCCACGCGTAACACCGAGAGCGCGAGCGGACGGTAGCGCGCCGCGCCGGGCGATCGCAGGTAGATCGCCACCGTCGGCTGCAGGTTCGCCCGCGCCGCGACGAACAGGTGCTGGCCGGGCGCGGCGTGCTTCTCGCTGCCGCGCCGGAACGCGTCGAGCCCGTCGTACCAGAGCGGGTAGGGCGGGAACGAGAACCGCGCGTCCTCGCGGACCAGTGCGGCCAGCGCTGCGAAGTCCCGGCGCTCGATCGCCTCGACGTAGCGCCGGGCCACCTCCCGCTGCTCCGCGGAAGGGTCCGAGCGCGCCCACTCGTCGCGCCGCGATGGCAGGCGCTCGCGCAGCCGATCGCGTGCCCGCTGCAGCCGGCTGTTGATGGCCGGCACGCTCGTGTCCAGCAGGGTCGCCGTCTCGCGCGCCGAGAAACCCGCGACGTCGCGCAGGATCAGCGTCGCCCGCTGCTGCGGCGGCAGGTGCTGGATCGCCGCCACGAAGGCAATCTCGAGCGTCTCACGCGCCTCGGCTACCTCGTGCGGGTCCACCAATCGATCCGGATACGGCTCGAGCCACGGCACGTCGGCAGCGATGGGCGGAAGATCGCCGTCGGGGTCGGCCGCGGGCGCGACGTCGACCGGCAGCACCCGCGGGCGGCGGCGTGCCACGTGGTCGAGGCACGCGTTCGTCGCGATGCGGTACAGCCAGGCGCGGAACGACCCCTCGTGACTGAACCGCGCACGTGCCCGCCAGGCGCGCGCGAACGTCTCCTGGACGAGGTCCTCGGAGTCCTCGAAGGACCCGACCATGCGATAGCAGTGCGCTCGCAGCTCGCGCTGGTGGCGTTCGAAGAGCGCGGAGAAGGTGGTCTCGTCGGCGTCCATCGCTACTGAGACCGCGCTTGCCGGCGCTTCTCATCGGCCTTTCGCGGGTCTTGGCGAGGCCGCCCAGATTGCGAGCCTTCCGAGGGCTCATCTTCGAGCGACCAGTCCGACCGTCGCTTGACTCAGGAGGTCGCTGAAGATGTCTTCCTCGCGCTTTGGGGGATCCGAGCTGCGCGCGAGTCAGCTTGACCGAGCCCGCCGGGGCATGGCTGCTGGGCTTCGTGTACCTGGCGGGCCGCGTTACTTGGCCGCGCTGGCGGTGGAGATCGTGGCCGCGTCCGTGCGGGTGCTGCCGTGGCCGCCGTCCCAGGGCGTCAGCCGCGGCCACCAGCCGCGGACCGCGCGCCGGTAGGCGGCGTACTGCTCGCCGTAGCGTCGGCTCAGCGTCGGCTCCTCGTAGAAGCGCACGAAGCTCGCCACCACGAGCCAGAACATCGCGGCGTAGACGAGCAACACCGGGCGGCCGAGGATCGCCGCCTGGCCGAGGATGACCGCGATCACCGCGACGTACATCGGGTTGCGCAGGTAGCGGTAGGCGCCGCCGACCACGAGCCTCTCGGTCGGCGCGACCGGCGACGGCGTGCCGAGGCCCTCGACCGCGAAGCGGATCACCGTGTGGGCGAGGAAGCCGAGCCCGGCGGCGAGCAGCGCCGCGCCGACGAGCTTCAGGACAAGCGGGGGGTCAGCGCTCTCCCAGCCGCCGGTCAGCCAGTAGGGGACGAGGCCGCCCATCAGGCCGGGCTGCGCGACGACGAAGATCAGGCTCCCGGCCGCCGCCCCGCGTCTCGTCACTGCGCGAGCATACGCGCCACGAGCGAGCGCAGGGTGGCCGCAGGGACTCCGGATCGGGAGTGGAAGAGTGCCCGCCGGGGCACCAGTTGATGCTGCTGCGGCGTCTCCCCGCGCCACGCGCACACGCCGGGGACCGCTCCTCCGGACGAGGTGCAGCGGTCCGCAGACGACCGCCTCGCATGAGCGTTGGCAAGGGATGCCCCGGCCGCCGTCGCCCGCCTCGGCGTCGGTCAGCCCATCGGCGCTGCGGTGATCGACTCGTCGTCCTCCGGCGGAGCGGTCGGGCCGCCGTGCCGCTCGAGCTCGGCGGAGGGCGTCGGCGCCGGCCGGAGGACCGCGAGCGTCACGGCCATCGCAACGGCGAGCAGGCCGACGCCGAGCCAGAACGCGAGGTGGTAGCCGTCGGTGAGCGCTTGCGCGGGCGGCGTCCCGTGCGTCGTCAGCGTCTTGGTGTGCGCCGCCGCGACGGTGGCCAGCACGGCGAGTCCGAGCGCACCGCCGACCTGCGCCGACGTGGTGACGAGCCCGGAGACCAGGCCGGCGTCAGAGGCAGTGGCGCTCGACATCGCGAGTGTCATGATCGGCGGGAAGCCCAGCCCTCCACCGGCGCCCATGAGGACCATCGCGGGCAGGAAGTCGCGCGCATACGAGGCGTCGGTCCCGGCGCGGGTGAGCAATGCCAGCCCCGCGGCGAAAGGGACGATGGCGATGGCGATGAGCAGTCGGGGGCCGAGGCGTGCGATGAGCCGGTCCGTGTAGCCCACGGAGAGCGTGCCCTGCACCACGGTGTAGGGCAGGAAGGCCAATCCGATCTGCAGCGCGTCGTAGCCGAGCACGCGCTGCAGGTACAGCGCGCCGAGGAAGAACATCCCGAACAGGGCGGCGGGCATCAGCGTCTGCGTCGCGCTGGCTCCGGCGAGCGTGCGAGATCGGAAGACCCGCAACGGCATCAGGGGAGTCTTCGCGCGGGCCTCGCGGACGACGAACGCTGCGACCAGGGCGACCGCGACCGCGCCGAGCACGAGGGTGTTCGGGGCGCCCCAGCCATCCTCGGCGACCGGGACCACGATCGTGTAGACGAGCAGATCAGCGCACCGGTGATGAGCGCGGCGCCGGGCGCGTCGGCGCCGCGGTCGAGGCCGAGACCGGTGTCGGGCTGGACCAGGCGCAGGGCGAGCAGCGCGGTGAGGATGCCGATCGGGACGTTGACCAGGAAGATCCAGTGCCAGTCGAGCGCCTGGGTGACCACGCCGCCGGCGAGCAGGCCGACGGACCCGCCGCCGGAGGCCACGAACCCGAACACGCCGATGGCCTTGGCGAGCTCGTTGGGCTCGGGGAACAGGCTGAAGATCATCCCCAGGATGACGGCGGACGTCATGGCGCCGCCGGCGCCCTGCACGAAGCGCGCGGCGACCAGCAGGCCCTGGGTCGTCGCCAGGCCGCAGAGCAGCGACGCGGCGGTGAAGACGGCGAGCCCGGCGAGGAAGATCGTGCGGCGTCCGAGGAGGTCACCCAGGCGGCCGGCGAGCAGCAGGAGGCCGCCGAAGGTGATCAGGTAGCCGTTGACGACCCAGGCCAGGCCTGACGCGGAGAAGCCGAGGTCGTCCTGGATCGACGGCAGCGCGACGTTCACGATGGTGGCGTCGAGGACGATCATCAGCATGCCGCCACAGAGGACGTAGAGCGCGTGCCAGCGCGCGCGGTCGTACGTCAATGGGCTGGCTCCGTCGTAGGGGTGTGACGGCTGAGCGGGAGGCCTGAGCGGGTGGCGCGGTGGTCGTCGATGCGGCTGCCCATCTCCCCAAGCACGAAGGTGCCGGCCAGCTGCGCGCTGATGAACTCGCTCGGAAAGCCGAGGTCGACACGGCTGACGGCGTCGAGCCGGGCGAGCTGGTCTTCGCTGAGCCCGACGTCGAGCGCGCCGAGGTTGTCGCGCAACTGGGCCTCCCGACGCGCCCCGACGATGGGCACGACTACACCGGGACGGGCACGCAGCCACGCGATCGCCACCTGCGCGGGGCTCGCGCCGACCTCCTCGGCGACCCGGGCGACCTCCCGGGCGATTTCGAGGTTGCGCTCGGAGAGCAGGCTGCGACCGCCCGCGTCGACGTGCAGCCGGGCATCACCCTGGGATGCCCGCCCATCGCCGTACTTCCCGGTCAGCACGCCCATCCCGAGGGGGCTCCAGGCCGTGACCGCGAGGTCGAGCGCCTGGCTCATCGGCAGCAGGTCGCGCTCGACGGTCCGCTCGACCAGGCTGTACTGAGCCTGCGCGGCGACGAACGGCGTCCAGCCGCGCTGCTCGGCCAGGGTGTTGGCGCGGGCGATGATCCACGCCGGGGTGTCGCTGATGCCGAGATAGAGGACCTTGCCCGCGCGCACCTGGTCATCCAGCGCGCGCATCACCTCTTCGATCGGCGTCAGGAAGTCCCAGATGTGCACCCACAGCAGGTCGACGTAGTCCGTGCGCAGGCGCTCCAGGCTCCCGCCGAGCGCACGAATCAGGCTCTTGCGGTGGTTGCCGGACGCGTTGACGTCACCGGGGTTGGTCGAGGCCGTGTACTTGGTCGCCAGCACGACCTCGTCGCGGTCGGCTCCCAGTAATCCGCCGAGGTACCGCTCGGCGGTGCCGTTCGTGTAGGCGTTGGCGGTGTCGACGAAGTTGCCGCCGGCCTCGCGGAAGGCGGTCAGGATCCGGCCGCACTCGTCCTTGGCCGCACCCCAGCCCCAGTCCTCGCCGAAGGCCATCGTGCCGAGGGCGAGCTCCGAGACGCGTAGGCCGGAGTTGCCGAGGAGCTTGTATCGCATCGGGTTGTCTTGTGTCATTGGAGATCTGCCCACAGGGGACCGCGAAAAGCGCGCGCCGTCCAACAGCAGCTCCAGGTCGGCGACAACGGATGGTTGTGGGAAAATCCGCGCCGTGGACCTCGACGTCGGCCAGGTCCGAGCGTTCGTCGCCGTCGCCGATCACCACCACTTCGGACGGGCGGCGCAATCGCTTCACCTGTCCCAGCAGGCGCTGTCCAGGCGCATCGGGACGCTCGAGGCGCGTGTGGGTGTGCTCGTGGATCGCCACCGGGCCGGAGCGTCGCTCACCGACCGTGGGGAGCGGCTGCTGCCCGCGGCGCGCGGGCTGCTCGAGGCAGCCGACCACGCGCTGGCGACCGCGCTCGGCGAGCCGCCGGCGACCCTGCGCCTCGACGTCTGGGGCCCGGTCGACCCGCCGGAGGCATTGGTCCGCGCGTTCGCTGCCGATCATCCCGACGCGATCCTCGAGATCGGCATGCGCCGCAACCTGCCCGCGGCGCTCGACGCGCTGCGCCGTCACGAGCTCGATGCGGTCCTCGGCAACGTGACCAGCCTCGGCAAGGCGCTCGCCCCTGGCCTGTCGGCGCGGCTTGTCGCCACCACGCCGCTCGGCGCTCTGGTCACCGACGGCCGTGAGGCGGTTACCTGGGACGACCTGCGCCGCAGCGGCGTCGCCATCCCGTCCCAGCCCTCGCTGCCCGAGTTCCGCGCCTTCCTGCTCGAGTTCGCCGCCGCCGTCGACGCGCCCACGCGGGACGACACCCGCGGCGTGGACCTCGACCGGCTCGTCGAGCGCATCGGCATCGACGCCATCACGCTCGTACCGGCGACCTGGAAACCGCCGAAGGACGCCGCCGCCCGGGTGGCGGCGATCAGCCCTGCGCCGCTGTTCCCATGGTCCATTGTTTGGAGGGCCGCCAGCCCGCATCCGCTGCTGCGCGCGCTGCTGGACGCCCTCCGCACGCACGACTTCGGCGTCGACGGACCCTCCTGGCTGCCGTCGGCCGTGCGCGAGCAGCAAGCGAGGTGACGCGTCGTGCTTCACCGTAGCCGGGCGCCCGCGCGGCTTCATACTGAGCTCTCGTGGCATCCGTGTTGCCGCCCTTTGTCGAGGCGCTGCCCGACGGTGTCAGCCGTGCGCATCTGCCGACCCCGTTTCATGTCGGGCCTGTCAATCGCTAGGTGCTGGCCGACCCGCCGGTCGCCGTCATCGAGCGAGAGCCATGTTGGTCTTCGTCGGTCGCCGCGGGATCCTCTGGCGGCGGCGTCCACCCCCGCTACCGGAGCTGTTCAAGCAGATGCACGTGGAAGGCCGAGCCCCACACCTCGGCGATCCGCCCGGCATCGACGCGATAGAAAGCGAACTCCGGGACGGCGACCGAGCGACCGGTCGCCTGGACGCCGAGAAAGGCCTCGCGGTGCGTTCCCGTGTCGGTGAACTGTGCGGCGATCCACGGCGCATCGACTACGAGGCGACGCAACTCCCACCGAAAGTCAGGGAACGCGCGCACGACGGCTCGCAACTCGGCGGCGTACTCATCAAGTCCGCGGTCGGTGCCGTCGATCGCCACGTCGCGGGCAACGAACTCGGCAAGATCTTCGAAGCGGTGCTCGTTGCAGCACCCGTTGTAGCGGCGATAGAACGCCGCGAGCTCGTTGCTGGTCATGCGGCCAAAGGATGCACTGCGGGGTCGGCCCCCGCGCGCTCGGTCCGCGTGTTGTTCCTCGTGCTTTTCGCGTCAACTGTCCTGCCTAGTCAGGATGGACGCATGAGGCTGGTCCTCGTGCGTCGCATCTTTCGCGGGTTGACAATCGCGGGTGTTGAGAGCCGCAACGGCTACCGCATACGACCTGCTTGGAGGACCAGCCGTGCCTGACGTTACCGCTTCGATCGCGCCCGCGGGCGTGCGTCTGTGGGTCAGCCTGGATGTGCACAAGTTCTCGATCGTCGCCGCGACGCTGCCGCCCGAGGGCGGTAAGCCGGAGGTGTCGCGGATCGAGACGACCGAGCGCGCGATCCGTCGTTTTATCGACCGGCTCGGCGGGCCCGACGGGCTTGCCGTCTGCTACGAAGCGGGCCCGGGCGGGTTCGCGTTGTGGCGGCTGCTGACGAAGATCGGCGTGGCGTGTGACGTCGTGGCGCCGTCGCTGGTTCCGGTGCGCGCCGGTGACCACGTCAAGACCGACCGCCGTGATGCGAAGAAGCTCGTGACGCTGCAGCGCGCCGGCCTTCTGCGGTTCGTGTCGCCGCCGACCGCCGAGACTGAGGGCCTGCGCGATCTGCTGCGCTGCCGCGACGACCTGCGCTGCGCGCGCACCGCGGCCCGTCATCGCGTCGCCAAGCAGCTGCTCAGGCACGGCCGCATCTACCGTGAGGGCAAGAGCCACTGGACGCAGATGCACCGCCGCTGGGTCAACGCGCAGCGCCTGGACGATCCGCTCGCGCACGAGGCGCTGACGCAGATGCTGATCCACCTCGACGGGCTCGAGCGCCAGCTCGCCACGCTCGACGCGCGGCTTGAGGAGATCGCGCGCGGCGAGCGCTGGGCCGGCCACGTGCAGATCCTCACGCGCTTTCGCGGCATCAGCACGCTGACCGCACTCGGGCTGATCGCCGAGATCGGCGACTTCGCACGCTTCAGCCACCCACGCGAGCTCGCCTGCTGGCTGGGCATCACGCCAAGCGAGTACTCAAGCGGCGATCAGCAACACCGCGGCCACATCACCCGCGCCGGCAACCGCCACGCCCGCCGCCTGCTCGTCGAAGCCGCCTGGCACTACCGCCACGCACCCCGCCGCCCCGCCGGCGGCGTGCAGCCCGATCAGCGCGCCTGGCAAGCCCAGGTCCGCCTGCACCACCGCTACCGCCACCTCACCGAGCACGGCAAGCGCCCGACCGTCGTCAACGTCGCGATCGCCCGCGAGCTCGCAGCGTTCCTCTGGGCCGCGCTCACCGACCAGCCGATCACCACCAGCGACAAGCAGCCCCAGGAGGCCGCCCGCTAGCCACACGCCAACCCATGGTGGGGTCGGGCGGCCGGTGCGAGCCGCCCGGAGGACCCTCGATGCGTCTATGCGATACCGACTCGCGAATCTAGTTCGAGGCAGCTCACGACCGGACACTGTCCTGCGGTCCCGACCCGCGCATCTCAGAGTGACAGTCGTCGTTGCCCTCGCACCCGCCGCCCGACCCCACCACCCGCCGCCACCATGAACAACAACCGCCAACGCTCACTTGACACACGCGTCCATCTCAGACCCTATGGCCTGTCGTCCTGAGCGGCGGCCCTGTCCGGGCGTGGTGTGAGGGTCGGCACCCGCGCATGAGATGCGCGGGTTTGCCGTCGAGGAGTGGCCTCGGCGGGGACCGCAATCATGGGGGTGCCGACCATGGCGCAGGCTAAGACGTTCGTGGCGCTGGATGTGCATGTCAGCGCGACGGTGGCGGCGATCATCGATCGCGATTCGGGCGAGCTTCGACGCCAGCGGCTCTCGGGGCGTGCGTGTGAGGTGGCGCAGTTCGTGGCCGCGTTGCCGGGTCCGGTGCGCGCGACGTATGAGGCGGGGCCAACCGGCTTCGCGCTCGCCCGGCGGCTGCAGGCCGCGGGGGTGGACTGTCTGGTGTGCGCGCCGGGGCTGATCCCGCGTGGCCCGTCGGATCGCGTGAAGACCGATCAGCGCGACGCCGAGCGGCTGGTCAGGTTGTTGATCGCTGGCGAGCTTCACCGCGTCGCCGTGCCGACCGTGGAGGCGGAGGGTCTGCGTGATCTGGTCCGCGCGCGTGAGGATTTGCGCGGGGATCTGATGAGCGCTCGCCATCGCGTGGCCAAGCTGCTGTTGCGCCACGACGTGCGCTTTGAGGGCACGCAGCGCAACTGGACTCAGCCGCATCTGCGGTGGCTGTCGACCGTGCGCTTCGATCAGCCCGGCACCCAGGCGGCCTTGGATGACTATCGCGGGCGCGGTCGAGGCGCTGGTCATCCGCCGCGCAGAGCTCGAGGCCCGGATCGCCGAGCTGCTTCCGCTCTCGCCGTGGGCGCAGACCGCGAGGCGGTTGATGTGTCTGCGCGGGATCGACACCCTCACCGCCGCCGGCCTGTGCGCCGAGGTCGGCGACTTCAACCGGTTTCGTCACCCCGAGCAGCTGATGAGCTTCCTTGGCGTCGTCCCGTCCGAGCACTCCTCCGGCACGCGGCCGGCAGGGATCGATCACCAAGTCCGGCAGCCAGCACGCCCGCCGGCTGCTGGTCGAGGCGGCCTGGCACTATCGCCAGCCACCCAGGGTCAGCGAGCCGCTCAGGCGTCGCCAGGCCGGCGCTGACCCCGCGATCATCGCGCTGTCGTGGAAGACCCAGCGCCGGCTGCACCGTGTCTGGTCGCGGATGGAGCAACGCGGCAAGCGCCGCACGATCATCGCCGTCGCCGCCGCCCGCGAGCTGGCCGGCTTCTGCTGGGCGGTCGCCACCGAATAGCCCCGCCCGACAGCTGCTGGTCTGAGAGGCGGCGGGCACCGAGGGGCCCTTCGCGCCAGAGCATCCGTGACACACCTATGGGCAGCCGCCACCGGCGGTCACGCCCGATGCTAGACGGCGGGCTCTGAGACGAAACCCGGTCCTGCGGTATCCAACCCGCGCATATCAGTGTGACCGCGCGTCGCGCCACCGGCCCCGCCCGCCGCCTCTCAGACCAACAAAAAGCCCCGCAAAGCGGGGCCTTCCGTGCTGCCCTCTTGACAAACCTCAGGCCATATCAGGTGTCGTCCTGCGACCACAGGGCAGGACGGCAGCCCGCCGACCCGCTCACGCGCGCGCCCCCGCGGCCGCGGACGAGCTGCTCGGGCCAGCGCCCGACGGGCTGGCGGCGAGCGCCCGGCCCGTCGCCGCGAGCACGTGGATGCGAGACCGGCCGACGGTCGCGGTGGAGACGAGCCCGGCCGCGCGCAGGACGCGCAGATGCTGGGAGATGGCGCTCGGCGTGACGTTGAGCCGGGCCGCGAGGTCGCCGGTGGTGCACGGCGCGGCCAGCAGCCGCAACAGCCGCGCCCGGGGTACTCCCAGCAGGGCCTCGAGCGCGGCGCTCGGCGGGGTCGGCGCCGCGTCTGGCGTCCACAGCAGCCCGACGCCGCGTGCCGGGTAGCGGACCGTCGTCTGGGTGACGGAGCTCGGCTTGACCCAGATCTCGGGCCAGAGGAACACGCTGGGCTGCAGGATCAGGCCGCCGGCGGCGACGCGCGCGGTGCGTGGCCCCTGGCCGTCGTCGACGACGAAGTGGTCGCCATGCCAGCGCACGCGGGGGTCGAGTTCCGCCAGCAGGCCCGCGGCCCCGCGATCGGCGAGCGTGCGCGAGCGATGCACCACGTCGGCGTCGAGCAGGGCCTGCAACCGAGGCCAGAACGGCGCGATCAATACGTCGTGCGCCGCGCGCAGCTCGGCGGCCAGCGCGCGCAGCGTGCGCCGCGGCGCGCGGATCATCGCCGCGACGCCGGGGCCGGGCCGCGTGCGCCGGCGGCGGCCCATCGAGCTGCGGACGTGCGCGACAGGCGTCGTCACCAGGCGATGGAGCTCCTGGTCGAGCGTCTCCAGTCGGGAGTCGGGCGCCGGCAACAGGAACTCCGAGAACTGCTCGTGGGCGACCAGCAGCTCGGTCGTCAGCGGCAGCGCGAGCGGCTCGGAGCGCAGCCGCTCGCGGGCCCAGCGCACCCAGGGCAGGTGCACGCCGTGACGGCCGGGGCTGCGCAGCGCCCGCAGCGCGGTGGCGGTCTCGAGCAGCGGCGACAACCCGAAGCGCGTGGCGGCGAGGTCCTCGACCGTGACATCGACGCGGATCACCGCGTCATCGTAGCCCTCGGCTACATCGTTGCCCGAGGGCGGTGCCGGGCCGAGCGTGTCCTCCGTGCTCGATCGCATCCTCCCCGCTCACGGACCGCTGCGCCATCTGGCCTACGGGACGCTGGCCTCCAGCGTGGGAAGCGGCGCCTGGTACACGTGCTGGGCGCTGTTTCTCGTGCGCTCGGTCGGCCTCACTCCCGCGCAGGTCGGCGTCGGGCTGATGCTGGCCGGCTGCACCGGCCTGCTGGCGGCCACCCCGCTGGGGTACCTCGCCGACCGCGTCGGCCCGCGCACAGTGCTCGTCGCGCTGATGGCGCTCGCCGCGCTGGCGTTCGCGTCCTACACGCTGGTCTCGGGCTTCGCGGCCTTCGTCGCCGTCGCCTGCCTGACCGAGGCCAGCGTGCGCGGCGCGGGCGGCGTGCGCTCCGCCCTGGTCCTCGGACTCGCCGGGCCGCAGCAGCGGCTGACGGCGATGGCCTCCTTGCGCGTGACGAGCCACGTCGGCTTCGCACTCGGCTCGATCGCCGGCGCGCTCGTGCTCACCCTCGACGCGCGCCCGGCCTATCTGGCCATGGTCGCCCTCAACGCGACCAGCTACGCCGTCTACGCGGCGATCGTCGCCGGCGTCCCGCACGTGGCCGGCACCCCGGCAGGGACCGGCGGGCCGCACCTCGGCGTGCTCGCCGACCCGCCGTACGTGATGCTCGCCGGGCTGGCTGGCGTGCTCTCACTCTGCTGGGGGATGCTCTCCAGCGGGCTCCCGCTGTGGGTCGCGGGGCACACCCAGGCGCCGCCGGGGGTGTGCGGCGTGATCGTGCTCATCAGCTCGCTCGGGATCGCCGCGCTGCAGGTACGCGTTACCCGGGGCATCGGCTCGCCCGTCGTTGCGGCCCGCGCTGCCATCGGCGCCGCCGTCGCGCTCGCGGCGGCGTGCGCGCTGATCGCCGTGACCGCCGGGCGCGGCGGCGCTCTGGCGGTGACGCTGTTGATCGTGGCCGGGCTGCTGCACCTGGCCGGCGAGCTGCTGTTCGTGGCCGCGTCATGGGGGCTGTCGATCCCGCTCCTGCCCGCCGGCGCGGCCGGCGAGTACTCCGGCGTGTTCACCGCCGGCGAGGCCGCTGCGCAGATGGCCGCGCCGGTGATCATGACCACGTTCGTCGTCGGGCTCGGACCGCCGGGGTGGCTGCTGCTCGGCGGGCTGTTCCTGCTCGCCGCCAGCCCGACGCCGACGATCACCCGCTGGGCGCTGCGGACCCGTACAGCGGCGCCATCACCGAGCGGCTAGCGCCGTCCGCCCGTCCCCGCAGCCGACTCAGCCCGGAGCGCGCCCGGGCCAGCCGCTCGCGATCAGCGGCGCGAGCTGGGCGAGACGCGCGGGGTCGAGAAGGGCATCGATCTGGACGATCTTCCCGTTCGTGACGGTGAAGGCCATCACCGACAACACGCGGCGGCGCAGCGCGACGACGGCTGCGGCGGCGCCGTTCACGAGCGCGGGTCTGACGAACGGGTAGAGCTTTGAGTAGGTGGCCGTGTGTGCGGCCACGGCGTCCGCGCCGTGCAGCACGAGTGAGGCTTCGGCGCGCAGGATGCCGCCATCGATCCGCAGTTCGACGTCGGGGTCGAGCACCTCCAGGAGGGCATCGAAGTCGCCGTCGCGCGAAGCGGCGAAGAAGGCATCGACAACGCGCCTTTGCCCAGCGAGGTCACGGTCCGGCTCGGGCGCGTTGCGCACGCGCCGGCGGGCGCGGCTGGCGAGCTGTTGGGCGGCCGCCTCGGAGCGGTCGAGCGCGGTGGCGATGTCGGCGAACGGCACGCCGAACACGTCGTGCAGCACAAACGCCAGTCGCTCGGCGGGCGTCAGCGCCTCGAGCACCACGAGCAGGGCCAGGCCCACGGACTCGGCCAGAAGCGCCTCGTGTTCCAGGCCGTCCTCGTCCAAGCTGACCACCGGATCCGGGACGTGCACCGAAAGCTCCCCGCGTCGCGCTCTGCGCGAGCGCAGCATGTTCAGACACACCCGACCGACGACCGTCGTCAGCCAGGCCTGCATGTTCTCAACGGTCCCGGGATCCTGGTCGCGAATCCGCAGCCATGCCTCCTGAAGGGCGTCGTCGGTCTCGCTCACCGACCCGAGCATCCGGTAGGCGACCGCCCGGAGATGCGGCCTGTGCTGCTCGAAGCGCTCGGTCAGCCACTCGCGTTCGTCCATCGACAGCTCCGCTCCCACGATCAGATGGTCACCAGTGGTTGTGGTAGGCGACGTCGGTGGTCAGAGCCGCCGCCGCCAGAAGCAGGAAGAACACGGCTCCGCCGATCTGGCGGTCGCGCACTCGAAGGTGGGCGGTCACAGCGCAGACGAAGTACAGGACGAGGCCGATCGCCGCAGCCGTCCCGAGCGCCGGCACCGCTAAGCCCGTTAGAAGTCCGACAGCGCCGGAGGCCAACAACGTGCCGAGCGGGACCATCCATCCTCGCGAGACCCGTACGCGGTCAGCGACGACCTTGACCGACTCGGCGCCGACGAAGTTCAAGGAGGCGGCATATCCGTTGGCGAGCGCCGCCAGGATCGTGGTAACGAGGTAGCTGACGTACATATCTCCTAGACACGCGTCGCGCGGCGAACCTGACCACGCTGCTTGCCCTCGGCGCCAGAGCGTCGCCTCCTCGTCGAGGTGCACGCGATGTCGGCTCCGTGGGAAGGCTGGGCAGGGCATTGCGTGGCCTACGCGTCGGGCGGGATGTTCTGGTTGAGCCGGAACAGGTTGTCGGGGTCGTAGGTGGCCTTGACCGCGGCCAGTCGCTCCCATGTCGCGCCGGGGTACGCCGCGCGGACGCGCTCCTGCCCCTCGTCGGCGAGGAGGCCCGCGTAGGCGCCGGGGTCGCCGTCGTCGAGCTCAGCCGAGAGCGTGCGGGCCCAGGCGGCGTGCTCGGAGCGCTCCGAGGCGGACGGGTCGTAGATCGCCGCCACGTTGATCATCATCCGGCTCTGGCGGTGGGCGAAGGCCGTGGCGTCCGCGGGCACGCCGGCCATCGCGCCGCCGAGCACGCGGATCTCGCAGGCGGCCATCGTCGCCGACGACTCGCCGATCCGCTCGAGGATCGTCTCGGCCTGCCGGGAGCCGACGCTGCCGCCGAACGTTGCGCGTGCCACCGCGACGGGGCGGTGGCCCTGCTCGTCGGGAAACATCTCCGCGTACTTCATCGGCCGCAGGAGGTCGGCGACCGGCTCGGCCAGCGCGCCGAAGCGCGCGACGGCGCGCTGGCCCGCCTCCACCTCGCCCGCGTAGACCATCTTCGCCATCACCACGAGGCTGCCGTGCCGCTCCTCGGGCACGAAGGGAAGCGGCGGCGCGAGCATCACGTTGGCGATCGTGCTCAGCTCGTCCGGCGCCGCCTCGGCCTCGGCGACGAAGCCGGCGATCACCTCCGGCGTGGCGGGGAGGACGAGCAAGCCGCCGACGACCGTGTCGACCGGATGGAGCCGGTACTTCAAGCGCGTGACGACGCCGAAGTTGCCGCCGCCGCCGCGCAGCGCCCAGAACAGCTCCGGCTCGGTCTCGGCGTCGACGCGGCGCAGCCGCCCGTCGGCGGTGACGATCTCCGCCGCGAGCAGGTTGTCGATGGTCAGCCCGTGCTTGCGCACGAGGAAGCCGATGCCGCCGGCGAGCGTGATGCCGCCGATCCCGACGGAGCCCGTGTCGCCGAAGCCCGTCGCGAGCCCGTGCCCGCCCGCCGCGACGGTGAACGCGCCGGCGGTGAGGCCCGCGCCCGCCCAGGCCGTGCGCCCGGCCACGTCCAGCTCGAACGAGCGCAGCGCCGAGAGGTCGATCACGATGCCGCCCTCGGAGACGCCATGGCCCGCGGGGCTGTGGCCGCCGCTGCGGACCGCGAGCTCAGACCCGGTCTGGCCGGCGTGGGCGATGACCCGGGCGATGTCGTCGGGGCCCGCAACGCGGGCGATCAGAGCGGGGCGGCGGTCGATGTGCGCGGCGAAGACCGTCCGCGCCTCGTCGTAGGCGTGGTCCTCCGGGATGAGGACCTGGCCCTTGAGGTCTCGGGGCAGCTGGGGAGTGGAGAGCATCGTCCGGAGGATCCTTTCTTGTGCGGCGTACAAGAGCCCAGGCTAGCGCTTACTTGTGCGCTGTACAAGAAGAGGCTAGGCTGGATCGCCATGCGCGAGCCGGCCGCGACCTCTCACCGTGGCGTGACACGGCAGGCCGTCGCCGAGGCGGCCGCCGACCTCGTGGCGGCCTACGGGCTGGAAGCCCTGAGCGTCCGCCAGGTGGCCAGGCGCCTCGGCGTCTGGCCCACCACCGTCATGCATCACGCCGGTGGCCGGCGCGAGGGCCTCCTCGCCCTGCTGATCGAGCACCTGGCGGCCGGCATCCGCACCGAGCTGCACGACGGCTGGCGGCCACGGCTGACCGAACTCGGACACGAGATCCGTCGCGTCGCGCTGGCCCATCGGGGCCTGGCCGACGAACTGCTGCGCTCCGGCGCCACGGGACCGCAGGCCCTACGCCTCGCCGACGCGATCCTCGACGCCCTCCAAGACGCCGGTCTCGACCCCGACGACGCGCAAGACGCGTACGACCTCTTCCTCACCTACGTGCTCGGAAGCGCCGGGCGCCAGACGACGGCGACCGCCCCCGCGCGCTGGCGAGCGTTCGAGATCGCGCTCGACCAGGCCGAGCCCGACACCTACGCCGCTCTTCGGCACGCGACTCGCGGCGGCACGACCCGTGACGACGACGCACGCTTCGGCGGCGGCCTCGACCTCGTCCTCGACGCCCTCGCGGGGCGCGCGTCCGCAGAGAGGCGCAACTGATGTCACGGCTGCCGGCTGCTGGCGGCCCGGCCTAGGTCGTACGCCGGAACAGAGTCGCGTCATGATCTTGGTCCCCCAAGTCACCGAAAACCCTGCAGAGCGGGTTTCTAGTCGCCTACATGTCGTTGACACTTGCCGGGCCGCAGTTCTCCCGGGAGCCGTCGTTGCGCAGGGCGCCGACTGAGCAACAAACCGCGCGGTAGGTCGCCCAACAGGACCGACTTGTACGGACTCGGGCGGTCGATGACTTCACAGTCGCCGGACGCGGAGCACGCCGGTGAGCATCGGGAGGGTGAACTCATCGCGGGCATAGGCAACACCCGCGGTGCGTCGTTGCGTTCAGACCGCGGCGATGTGAGCGGCAACCACCGAGGTCGCAGGACACGTGTCGGCGCCGATGTCGCGGCGGGCGTCGTGTTGGCATGTGCTTGAGGTCGACTAGCCTCGCGAGGCTCGCCACGGAACGCGCCTGCGCGACCTGGGGCTGCGCTGAGGGTCACGGGACGTGAGCAACGAAGACGGCCCCGTAGGCATCGTCCCACGCGAGCGACGCTCGTCCGGCGTGGTCGATGATGGGCGTGAGCGTGGGGCGCGCGTAAGCGCGGTACGGCGCGATCGTGGTCCTGCGCGCTCCTCGGCCGTCGAGCCCGACACGCCAGGCGAACAATCGCCGATGGTGGGATTGAAACCGCCGGTCAACCTGGTAGCTCGTAGCGGCTAGCAGCGCGTCGCCGGACGAGCTGGCGGCGACGGCGAGATATCCGGGCTGCCAGACGGACGAGAGCGGAACGGATTGCACTCGCCCCGGACGCCCCGCGCGATCGACCGGCACGACGACCAGCGGCGACTGCGCTGATCGCGAGGCATAGCCTCCTGTGCCAGGATCAACGCGCGACCATCAGCGGCGATCGCCGCCGTTCGCCCGCTGAAGAGCCCGCGAATGCGAACGTTGGTGAAGTGAAGGCGTCCACCCGGGCGGGAGTGCGCGAGCCGCAGGACACCGAAGGGATAGAGGCCTTCCTCGCGTCGGCCGATCAGCAACAGGTAGCCGCTTACGCTCGAGACCGCCGCTACGGTCGTGCGCGGCGGAAAGGCCCCAAGGAATCGGCGCGTCGTACCGCGATCGGTCGGCCACAGCTCGGCGACCGCGCCGGAGGACTCGAGGACGACGACCCTGGGGTGGCCGCGTGCGATGCGAACCGCGAGCACCTGTCCCTCGCCCGCAAGTGTCGCGGGGCCGGCGAACTGCCCGCCAGAATCGCCGACGGCGACGCGGATTCCGGCTGGGTCGCGCCACGCGACCGCGGCCCGACGGCCGCGAACGGACCCGACGACCGTGGTCGCCGGTCCTCCGGGCGCAGACAACTGCGCCCCGGGCCGTAGGTGTCCGCTTTCGTCGCGCACCGCTGCCCATAGACGACGGCAGCAACCCTCCTCTGTCGAGTCGGGCGACGGCACAGACTCATCTATCGACGTCCACAGCAGCAGGGCACGCCCGCGGGCCCCGATCACTACGCGCGCGTCACTGGGCGAGACGCGGCCGGGGCGCACGACCGAGGCGGCCACGGCTCGCAGCGGGCCGAATGGTCGTCCCGCGCGCGCAACCCCGACCCCCAAGGCCCCCGAACCACCCACACCGCAAGCCACACCGCATCCGACCAAGGCCACGGAGCGCCCCGATGAAGTCGTCACCACTGCCGGCGGGCCCGTCAATGAGGCCGAGGCACCCAGACGCTGGGCAGCCCTGCCGTCGGCAGGCAACGCCACAAGGCCGAGCGTCACACGAGACCCAGAGCCGCCGCGAGCAAGAACCGCATCGACACGTGAACGTGTCGGGCCGCCTGGAGTTCCTCAGTCGATCGGGCCGGCCTCTCAGCCGCAGACCGACTCGAGCGCCACGTGCGAGGGGTCGGCCGTGATCTACTACGTCCAATAGTAGGATGTCTGCATGAGCAGCAGGCATGCGCGGAAGGAGGCGGCCAGGCAGCGGCGCCTGAGGCTCGAACACGAGCAGCGCCGTGCGCGCGAGCGCGCGCGCCGCGTGCGGATGGCGGGCGCCGGCGGGGTTGTGGCGGCGATCGTGGCCATCGCAGCGATCGCCGTCGACGGCGGCAAGGCGCCGCCGGTGGTGTCACGGCCGTTCGCATCCAGCGCGGCCGCGGCCAGCGGGCGGACGATCGACGCCATCCGCTGTGAGACCGACGAGCGGGTGCTCGTCCACGTCCACGCGCACCTGGCCATCTTTGTGGACGGCAGGCCGCGCACCGTGCCCGCAGGCATCGGTATCGCGCCGCCGCGCTCCGAGCACCACACGCCGGAGGGCACCTTCGTCTCGAGCGGCTCGTGCTTCTATTGGCGGCACAGCCACACCGACGACGGCGTCATCCACATCGAGTCGCCGCGGCCGCGCACGTACACGCTGGGCGACTACTTCGACATCTGGAAGCAGCCGCTCGGCCGCGGCAGGGTCGGTGCGGCCCGGGGGCCAGTCCACGCCTACGTCGACGGCAAGCGCTACATGGGCGATCCGCGCGGCATCGAGCTCGTCTACCACCGCCTGATCCAGCTCGACGTTGGACGCACAGCGGCGCCGCGCGGCTACGTCTTCGCCCCCGGGCTCTAGGGGTCCGCTAACCAACGACACGACATAGTAGATTTGCCTCTCAGGCGCCACGGACCATGAGCCGCGAGCGCCTGCGCACCGTCGCGAGCACGTCCGGCGACGCGCGGGCGAGCCCAGCGGGGGTCAGCCAGCCCGGCGCCAGCGCCTCCAGGCACAGGGCGCCGACGAAGCAGAGCGCGCCCGCGTACAGGGCCCACCGAGCCACGAGGCGCGCGAACGTGGAAGGTACCAGCGCCGGCGCCCCATCGTCGAGGAGGCCCGCGGCGCCCGCGGTTCTCACCCCGAAGCCGCACGAGCCGTCGAGCGCATGGCCGTCGTCGACGGCGACCGAGTGCCAGCGCACCAGATACGCACCTGCGGGGAGGCGGCGGCCGGGCACCAACGCAAGCGCCTCGGGATTCGGAAAGGCCAGCCGAGCACGAATCGCCACGCCGTGGGCGTCGAGCAGCTCGGCCGCGCTCACGCGCCGGTTGAGCGTCTCGCCGAAGGTCACCGTGATCTGGGTTGGCGCGGCACGAAGGTTCGAGCCCGGCGCCGGGTGCGAGGCCTCGAACGATGCGTGCGCGGCGGACTGGGCGGGAACGCCAAGGCCAACAGCACCGCAGCGGCAAACCAGCGCCCACGCATCAACTATGCAGCGTAGTACATGACCCAGTGACGCACGGCGTTACTGTCTGCGCGCCGCGTGAGCTGCTCGGGCCCCTTGGGCGCATTGCCAGCGTGCTCAGATACCGCGGGATTCGCCGCCGTCCCCCTGCAGGACCCGGACGCTGCGGTCGCCGAGCTGCAGCGCGCGGTGAGCGAGCTCGGTCTGCGCGGCGCCCTCGTCAACGGATACAGCGATGCCGCGGACGGAACGGCCCGCTACTACGACGCGCCCGAGTACCGCGAGTTCTGGCACGCGCTGGCCGAGCTCGACGTGCCCTTGTACCTGCACCCGCGCAATCCCCACCCGGCGAGCCAGGGTTTCTTCGCGGGCCGCCGCGAGCTGCTCGGGCCGGTCTGGGCCTTCGCGGTCGAGACCGGCACGCACGCTCTGCGGCTGATCACCAGCGGGCTCTTCGATGACGTCTCGGGCGCTCAGGTCATCCTCGGGCACCTCGGCGAGTTCCTGCCCTTTGCCATGGCGCGCGCCGGGCAGCGCCTCTCACATGTCCGAGGCGTCGAGCTGACAAAGCCGCCCCGACAGGCGTTCCACGAGCACTTCTGGATCACGACCAGCGGGAACTGCCACTCACCGTCGCTCATCGGCGCGCTGCTGGAGATTGGCGCCGACCGGCTGATGTTCGCCGCCGACTACCCGTTCGAGGCGATGGAGGACGGCGCGGCCTGGTTCGACGGTGCGCCGCTCAGCCCAGGCGACCGGCACAAGATCGGGCGCTCGAACGCGCTTGCGCTGCTGGGCCTGGAGGACCGGCCGGCCGTTGCCCTACGCGAGCGGTAACTGCGTTGCGCGGGATGTTGTCAGCCGGTGGGCGTTGGGACGACTGCCGCAGGCACTCCGCGGCGGCGGGCTTCCTCGACGGAGACGATCTCGCGGCCGAAGGGCCGCAATGTGGCTGACCTTCCGCCGCGTCGCGCTCCCACTCGCAAAGCCGGTCGTCGCGCTCGTCTTCTTCTTCAGCTTCGTGGCCGACTGGAACAACTTCTTCCTGCCTTACGCCGTCATCGCGGACTCCTCGCACTATCCGATCCAGGTTGGGCTCTCGGACCTGCTGTCGTCGACGCCCTCGTTCAACCCGTCGTGGGGCCGTCGGGTTGCGGCAAGACGACCGCGCTGCGGATGGTCGGCGGACTCGAGGACATCACGGAGGGCAAGGTCCGGATCGGCGAGCGGATCGTCAACGACCTGTCGCCGAAGAGCCGCGACATCGCGATGGTGTTCCAGAGCTATGCGCTCTATCCGCATCTGTCGGTGGCGGACAACATCGGCTTCGCGTTGAAGACGAAGAGGGTTCCCAAGGAGGAGATCCGCCGGCGCGTGCTAGAGACCGCCCGGATGCTCGATCTGGAGCCGTACATGAAGCGCAAGCCGCGCGCGTTGTCAGGCGGTCAGCGCCAGCGCGTTGCGATGGGCCGGGCGATCATCCGCCAGCCCCAGGCCTTCCTGATGGACGAGCCACTGTCGAACCTCGACGCGAAGCTGCGCGTGCAGATGCGCGCAGAGATCAAGAAGCTCCAGAGCGACCTCGGCGTCACGACCGTCTACGTCACCCACGATCAGGTCGAGGCGATGACGATGGGCGACCGCGTATCCGTGATGCGCAAGGGGATGCTGCAGCAGGTCGCGCCGCCCGAGGAGCTCTATGACCGCCCGCAGAACATGTTCGTGGCTGGCTTCATCGGCAGCCCCGCGATGAGCATGCTGGACGCGACGGTCTCACGCGAGGACGGCTCGACCAGGATCGTCGCCGGCGAGATGAGCATCGAGCTGAGCGACGAGACGCTCGCCGCGCGCCCGGCCCTCCAGGCGTACGCGGGCCGCGCGATCGTCCTCGGCATCCGCCCCGAGGGACTCAACGATGCGGCGCTCGTCACCGATGACCACCAGCCGAGGGTGCGCGGTCATGCCGCGCTGCGCGAAGCGCTCGGCTCGGAGGTCCTGATGCACTTCTCGGTCGCGGCGCGCGCCGCGGTCACCGAGGAGGTCCGCGAGCTGGCCGAGGACGTCGGAGACGATCGAGCGATCAAGCAGCTCGTGTCGGACGAGCGCGCCACGCTCGTAGGGCGCTTCAGCCCGGCCACGCGGATCCGCGAGGGCGACACGATCGACGTCGCCGTCGATGAGAGCGCACTGCACTTCTTCGACCCGTCCACGGGCGAAGCGATCTACGACGACGCCGCAGATCGAGTCGCCTTGTCGTAGCCCTCCCGGACGAACTCGTAGTGCACGCGTGAGCGGTACCGCCCTTCCCCGCTCCACAGCTGGCGGGTGTAGTGTCGCGTCGCGGCTCACAGGGGCGCGGAGAGGCAAACCCGGTTGACCCAATGCAGAGGAGCACGCAGATGGCGTATGGGGTTGTGCACCAGTTCGCTGGTGGCACCAAGGAACAGTACGAGGCGGCGGTCGCGGCCATCCACCCGAGCGACGGCAGCCTGCCCGAGGGCCAGGTGTCGCATGTGGCGGGCCCGTCGGCCGACGGATGGACGGTCGTCGCGATCCATGACTCGAAGGAGAGCTGGGAGAAGTTCCGCGACGGCACCCTGATGCCCCGTTTCGAAGCGGGCATCGACGGTGGCTTCGCCGCGCCGCCCGAGGAGACGACGTTCGAGGTCGACACCCAGGTCTCGGCCTGAGGACTCTCGGCAGGGGCGCCGCACGGGCGTTCCTGCCGACCGGGCCGCGCGGTAGCGGACCCATCGCCGCTGTCGCTTGGCGCGTCCAACTGGCTCGACGCGACGGTGTGCCGCTACCGGTTGGTCGCGCGGGACGCCGGGCGACGCGCCGATGGCGATGGCTCAGACCTGCATTGCGACTTCGTAGGTTTCCAGGCGCAATGAGGTGACCCCGGTCTCTGGGACGGCCTCGTCGTGGATGCCGGCCGCCGTGCCTCGAGCGACCGCCTCCATTTCTTCGCGGGTCTCCCACAACGAGATGTTGATGAGCTTGCCGGTTTCGTCGTCGCTGAGGAGGTAGAAGCCGGCAAACCCTGGCCGCTGTGGGGCACCGGAGATCTCGTGCTGGGCGAGACGGACAACCTCGTCGAACCCTTCAGCTCCTGCCTGGGCCGTGATCACGCGCGCGAAACATCGCTCGCCTATCCATCGGGGTTTTGTCAGAGCCGGCGATGGCCAGCGAAGCGACGGCGCCTCCCCCGGTGGAGCCCAGCGTGCTCTGCGGACCGGCCCGCGTTGCGACCGTTTGCGGGCGCTGCTGATGGTCCTGGCGTGCCCTGGCACACTGAGGCAGTCTGAGGTGCTCGGTTTCGGGACGCCGAGAGGGGATGACTTACCGTGCTTCGCAACGTCGAACCCGAGGACATCGAGATCTTCTACACCCAGGAGGCCGATCCGGTCGCGAACGCGATGGCAGCGTTCCCAGCTCGTGACCGGACCGCGCACGCGGCGCACTGGCAGAAGGTCCTTGCGCACGACTCGAACGTCGCACGCACGATCGTCGAGCAAGGACAGGTCGTCGGGTATATCGGCAGCTGGGCCGCCGACGGTCAGCGGCTGGTTGGATACTGGATCGGTCGTGACCACTGGGGTCGCGGAATTGCCACGCGCGCCCTCGCCGACTTCGTCGCCGAGATCACCGAGCGCCCGCTGCATGCCTGCGTGGCCGAGCACAATCGAGCCAGCATCCGCGTGCTCGTCAAGTGCGGCTTCGACATCGTGGGCACCCACCAGCCGAGCGGCGAGCCGATAAGGGAGATTCTCCTCCGACTGGACGCGCCCTGAGCGAGGACCGGTGGACGACTCCAGCATGCCCCAAGCGGATCCGCTTACGGCACTCCGCGCCTGCCGTCGCACGAACGTGGGCGTCCCAAGTGATGTCGGCGAGGTGCTCGCGGCGATGACCACGGAAGAGCTACGAGCCCATCAGATCCATGCCCTGCATCGGCTCTCCGGCGGGAATCGTGAGGGCCGGGACGACATCCGGCGCGACGAGCAGTAGGAGACCAAGCGCAAGCAGCAGCCCTGCAGTCGTGTACGTCGCGACCCGACGCCACGGCAGCGTCTTCTCCGCTGCGATGAGTGCCGCCACGAACGCCATCCAAGCAATACTCATGACGCCCAGCGCCAAGAGCGAGGCCATCAGCGCCCAGCAGCAGCCGACGCACCACGCGCCGTGCCGGACGCCCATCTGTAGCGAGCCCATGCGCCCGTCGCGCCAGGCGCCGAGTAGGAAGCCGAGAGGGCTGCGGCACTTCGCCAGGCAGACGTCCTTGAGGGGCGTGAGCTCGTAGGCGGCCGCGACGAGGAGCGTCGTACCGGCGACCCAGCGTCCCGCGCGGTCCCAGGCCAGGACGTCACCGGCGACAGCGCCGCCGGACCGCGCGACCGCGAACGCGGCCACTCCGGCGGCTGCCCACGCCACGAGGTAGCCACCCGTGAACAGCAGCGGCGCGATCCGGTCCCTCGTCATGCGCGAGTACAGCGCGACCGTCGGCGTTAGCGACGGGAACATCATCGCGGCCATCATCACGACCCACACGCCGAGGAACCAGCCGAACGTTCCCAGTGCGGTCCACGGCCCGTCGTCCATGCCGCGCATGCGGTCCACGGTCGACCACCACCCGATCGCGGCGAGCGAGAAGAGCACGGCGACGAGACCGAGGCGCGCGCGCACAGCGCTGAGCGCCGGCGTCGCGCCGGCGGGGGTGTCGGGCGCCGAGGCGATCATGCGGCCCAGGCGAACTCGGACGTCGAGAGCCCCGTCTTGCCCTCGTACTCGATCCCGAAGGCGTTGATCGTCGAGCGCGTGGCCTCGGCCATCGTGAGATCGGACCCGACGGGGTGGAACATGCCGGAGAACCGGACCGGCTCGCCCGTCTCGACGCCGAACGGCACGATGTCCTGGACCTCGAAGTCGATGGCGTCCCCGACGAGCACACGGTGCCGCAGCCCGTCGTCGGTCAGCTCGATCCGCGCCCGTTCGACGCCCACGACCTCCCCGACCAGCGGCGCGAGGCCGGCCATCGGACCTCCGAGCTGACCGCCGAAGACCTTGCCGAGCTTGTCCGCCTGCTCGTCACTCGCACGCTCGTCGATGAACATGCCGAGCCGCCAATTGCCATCGGTCATCACCTTCGGGGTGTCGATGATCACCACCGCATTGAGCCCGGCAACGTCGGTGCCGTCGATCTCCCCTTCGCGCACGTGGAAGGCGAGCGTCGCGCGGCAGAAGTCATACGTCGCGCCGTGGTCGAACGAGAGATTGCACGGACACATCAACTCGCACGAACAGGTCTCCGCGTAGCTGCCCTTCAGGGTCCAAGGCATCAGGCACCGCCTTCTCTCGGTCGACCGCGTCCGATTCTCCAGCGCGCGTGTGAACGCGTCAACCCTGGCGCGAGTCGTCTCTGAAGCTCACGAGCGCCGCCGCAACGATCGCCAGCCGCGTTCTCGCCTCTCGCGCGAGGCGTAAGCGGGCAGCGGAGACGATTGGCTGCTCCTGGCAGGCGATAGGGGCAGCGCTCCGCGGAGCAGGAGCGTCGACAGCTGCCCGACCGACCATCCAGCGGCCGCGATCTCGTTGCGGCGCTCACGGTTCATTCGGGTCTAGGGGCTGCTCACAGCAGCGGCGGCGCATGGTGGCGCCTACGTCGCAGACGATGTCCTTGTGCCCGCAGAGCAGTCCCGGCCGCACCTGGGACACCCTGGATGGGTACACCGATCGCATGCCCGAACCCCAGAGCATCGCCCAAGCCGGACTGGTGGGCTGGCGCAAAGCGATTGCCGACAGCGTCGCGTCGCGAGCCGCGAGCCGCGCCCCTGTATCCGAGGAGGGGCTTCGCGCTGCGATCGGCGCGGCCTTCTTCCTGCTCTCGCTCTACTACGTCGCGAGCACGATCGCGCGCATGATCAAATCCGCTCAGAGCTGATGGAAGGTGGTGAGCGCTCGGATGCGCGAGCAGTAACTGCGAACTCGCGACATCCATGAGCGACAACGTTGTCGGCGACGTCCTGTTCGACCTCGTCCGTTCGGCTGAGCTCACGGACACGCTCGCGCGCCTCGAGCTAACCGGCATCACCGTCCGGCATCGCATGCAGCCGCTCGCGAAGGCGTGCTCGAGCCACTCGGGGCCTTGCTTACCCCAGTAGCCGCCCCAGTCGGCGCCGCTGCTGTAGGAGCCGTAGCCGTCAAGGGTGGAGACGATGTCGAAGGTGTAGGTAGCGGTCATGTCGTTCTCCTCGAGTGCGGTTGATCGCTGTGACCGATCCGTGATCCGGTTCGTCAGTTGTCTGAGCGCTGGTCGGGTGCCGGCGGTCAGGCTTGCGCCGGGAGGCCGAGCAGCGCGTCGATCTGGCCGACGGCGGCAGTGATGCCGGCGTCCGTGCCCGTGGCGAGCATCCACTCCATGCCCTCGTCGCTGGCCCACGCCGTCGTGATGTCCATCTGCGTGCCGCCGCCGGCCAGCTCGGAGAGGGCGACGCGGATCACCGCGGTGGGCGTGTCCGCGCTCGGGCTGCCGTCGGCGTCGGCGACCCCGGCGTCGAGCTCGAGGTTGTGGGGCGGGTCGACCGTGCGCACGCGAAACCACCCGCCGTGCCGCTCGCCCTCGGGGCCGGTCATGTAGTAGCTGACGGTGCCGCCCGGCGCGAGGTCGTGCTGCGTCACGGTCGCGGGGTACATCGGCGGCCCCCACCAGCGCTCCAGCTGGCGAGGATCGCTCCAGACCTGCCAGACGCGGCCGATCGGCGCGTCGAAGCGCGCCGTGATGGTCATGGTCCTGGCCTCTGCGTCCTTGACCACGCTGATCACGGTCATTGCGGCGCTCTTTCTGTCGGGTGCGCGAGGACGTGCTCGATGCGGTCCATGCGCCCGCGCCAGAGCGCTTCGAGATCGTCCAAGAGGCGATGGGCGGTCTGCAGCGTCGCGGCATTGCCGCGCACGCGCTGCTCGCGGCCGTGGCGGGTCTTGGTGACGAGCCCCGCGCGCTCCAGCGCCCCGACGTGCTTGTGCACGGCAGCGAAGCTGATCGGATAGCGGCGAGCCAGGTCGGAGACCGAGTGCGCATCCTGCAGCACCACGGCGAGGATGTCGCGGCGCGTGGGATCGGCCAGCGCGTGGAAGAGCGCGTCGGCCCGCTCGCTCTCCGAACCTACAACCATTAGGTTATAGGTTAGCACCGCGAGTGTCCCAGCTACCCGAAGGCCGCGCCTCAGCCGCCAGGCGGGGAGCGGATGGCTTGCGAGACCTGGCGGGTGCGTTTCGGCGCGGGGGGGGTTTGTCCGCGCTGGGTCAGTGAGTTCGGCTTCGAGTTCGTCGAGCCATTCGCGGTGGGCGACGAGGAGCTTGCGCGCGAGGCGATGTGAGAGCAGCAGGTGGCGGGTGCGGTGCGGGATCTCGCGGGCGCGTTGCTCGCTGTCGGTCAGCTCGGCGTCCAGGCGCTCGATCTCCGCGCGCAGGGGTCGCAGGCTGGTGAGGATGGCCTGGTCGCCGAGCAGGTCGCCGGCGAGGAGGCGCAGCGCCGCCTCGTTTTGCAGGCGGGTGAAGGGTGCGGGCTCGGCGAGGCGCGAGCGCAGGGCGCGCCGACCGGCGGCGGTCACCGTATAGTGCATGCGCGGGGTCGTCTTTCCCGGCCGGCGCTCGCCGGCGAGATAACCGAGCCGGGTGAGTCGCTTGGCTCGGAATACCACTGCGAGCGCGCCGCCGACCAGTAGAGCGGGCTGGGGCCGAGCATCGCCTCGAGATCGTGCGGGCCGGCGCCCTGCTCGCCGACCATGGCGAGCACGACGAGGGAGAAGGGGGTGAGCTCGTCGCTTGACAAGAGTCGCTGGCCAACAGAGATCGGTGGGGGCGTACACGATGCAAGGGGCCAGGCAAGTCGCGCCGGAGGCCAAGCGCGACCGCCTTGCACGAATCTGGGCAGCCGCCACGTCGCGACCCGGCCGAGTCACCGCTGCTCCCTTGACCAGCGGGCGATTCCGATGTGGCCGAGCTCGCGCCCGCTCCGGACGAGAAAGCGCGTGATCCGGGTACGATCCGGCGGCCGAGCGGAAGGGACCCGCGAACGACTGTTGCGTGCCAACAGTCTCGGACCGAACCCGTTGCACCCGCAGAGCGACGATCCCTGCTCGCTCGGCACGGGCTCAGAGAGCGAGGTGGCGGGCGATCGCGTGCGGATGACGCCCGCGCCGGTACCCGATGCCAGCCCGGGACAAACCGTTCGGATGCCGCACCGCTGGGGAAACTGGACCACGGTCAGCGTCGGGATCCGCCCCGGCGCCCGAGGAAAGGACCTTGGACATGTTGCCGTCAACCGTCCTGGCCATCGCAGGAACTGGATATGGCCTCATCGGCCTGCTGGTCATCATCGTGCTCGTGCTGCTCATCATCCGGCTGGTCTGATCGCGGCGCTCGCCTGCCGACGCGCTCGCAGCAGCGGCAACCGCTAGAGACCCCTCAGAGCCCGCCCAAGACGACCGGGCTCGCCGCCGAGGTTGCCACGCCTGTCGACGACGGCGGTCGTGGTCATCTCGGCGGTCACTGAGGTTCAGCGTCCGGCGATGTTGGACCGCAGCGTCGGTGAGGCCACGTGCACGACGGGCTCCTGGCTCAAGCGCACGCCTAGGGGTGCGGACGTTAGGTGTCCTTCCGGGACGTCCACCAGCATGTTGGGGCCGGATCCCGCTCAGGTGCGTGCGGCCAAGTCATGTGCTCGAAGCAAGCATGAGCCGTCGTCTTGTCATCGTCTCGGCTGGAGGCACGCGTTCTTGAAGCCTGGAATGTGGTTGCCGTAGCCCCAGCACAAGGCCCGTAGCACTGCGACGTCGCGCGTGCGGACGGGGACGGCGACTCGCGGGAAGACGAACGGGCCTGGCGGGGCCAGGAGCCCGTTCGGTGGCGCAACCATCCGAATGTGACCTCGCCTCGTGTGCGGGAGGATGCTGCTCGGATGGGGAAGCATCGCGAGGGCTCGCTTGCGCTTGCCGGCGGGCAGCCGCGCGAAGAGCCGGCCGACGAGCGGTTCGACGTCGACGTCTGCGCCGGACCGCCGGCCAGAGCGGGGTGGGTGAGCGAGCGGTGTCGTCGCGGGCGAGGACGGGTCGCTCGCCGGCGGCGCTGACCACCGGGCAGGGGCCGCTGAGCGATCTGGGGCGTTGCCTGGCGGGTAGGTCCACTGGAAATTGGCCGTCCCCCAGTACATCGGCGTGAAGGACGAGAGAGGATTCTGGGGCTGGAACGGCGGAACTCGAAACTTGAGGAGCACGCCATAGTTCGGTATGACCGATGCGCTTACGTCGCTACCGTTCCCCGCCCAGCGTAGATCGCTGCTCGGAATGCTGACGCCGGTCGCGCCGACAGGCCAGGGGATCCTCACGGTGATCGGGTCGGCGTCGAGGTAGTGCTCGTTCGAGCTGCAGTAGCCCTCGTTGCCGAAGTTGCGCACGAAGAACGCCCACTGATCCGCACCCGGCCGCGACCCGGGCGAGCCGGGGTAGGTCTGGATAGCGATCGCGTACACGGGGTGGAGCTCAGCCGACGCAGAGTGCACGGTGTCGATTCCCACCAAGCCCGTGACTTCGGCGGTGTTGCCGTCGATGGCCCTGAACGGAAGGTTGTCGTCTACCTTTGAATGGAAGTCATTCCACCAGGGGTTGTCGTCGTAGTGGTCGACCGTCTCGTCGGTATCGAACTCGATGTGGATCGCATTCGCTCCCACTCCGCCGAGCGGCGGTGCACGGTTGTTATGTTGTGTCACTCCGTCCGGCTTAGACGGAACCAGATCGAGGCTGTACTCATCGTCGGTTCCCGGAGCTGACTTCTCGAAAAAGTACAGGTGCCCCTCATAGGTCGCGGGTTCGTAGTTGACGTGCCCGTGAAAGGCGTCTGCTGGATCGCGTCCTCTCTTGCAGACCTCACCGGCGAATTGTGTTGCCTCGTCCAGAGTCACGGGTTGGCTTGTACAACGCGGGAAGTGGGTGTCGAACTGGCTGTGTATGAACTGGCCGCAGTCCTCGAGAGAGAAGGGGGGATCGTGATATGTGAGGTAATGCGTCCAGTCGGGATTGAACGGGAAGAGGTTGGGGTCGAGGCCGTTGCTCGGGACCAGATCCATGGGGTAGCTGCAGTCATACTGTTGGCAGTAGGCCCCGAGCGTGCGCACCAGCTGCTCGTGCGGCCCCCGGTTGTCGGCGCACACGATCACCGCGCACGGTTGCACGGCCGCGTTGAGCAGGCGCGGGGGGAGATTGACGATTGGCCGAACCCAGCGCCCCGTCCGATTGACCGTGTACCGGATCGCGGCGGTGCTGGTCTGCCCGTCGCTGCTGGTTGCCGTGACGGTGTAGGTGTGGGCTCCGAGCCTCCTTGTGAGCAGGTGCCCGCTGCCTCCCGATGCCTGCCCCGAGTCCAAGCACGACGCGATCCCGGGACCACCGGCGTCGTCGCTGCACGCAAAGCTCGTCTCGACCGACGCTCCAACCTTGACCACGCTGCCGTCCGCGGGAGAATTGATCGCCGCGGTCGGCGGCTGCGGGACTGTGGTTTGCCCCCCCGCGCTGACCGCCGCCCTGGTCGCGCCGCGGCGGGGCGAGTGAGTCAAGCCGCCGTCATAGCTGGCGGTGAGCGCGTGCGTCTCGGAGGCGACCGCCAAGGGCGTGTATCCCGTCTCACAAGACGCCATCAGCGCGGTAGCAGGTGACGGGGCGCACGACCCGTCACTACCAAACGACTCCTGAGCGCCCAAAGTGACGCTCATCGAACCAGCCCGCGTGACGCTGCCCGAGGCTGCGTGCATAACGGTCGCCGTGCAAACGCTCATATCCCTGATTAGCGTCGACCGGGGCCTGCAGGCCACCGACGCCGATTTCCCGTCCGAGACAGCATGCCCAGACGCAGCCGACCCCGCCACACCCGACACAGACACCACCATGGCGACTGCAACCCGCGCGATCACCAGCACTCCCACCCGCTTGCGCCGATCACGCCAGCACCAATCGTCCCACCGCTCCGCCAAGACGCCCAGCTCTCACGACGCATACAAACCCCGCCCGTGTCTGGGCGCTACTAATCATCCCCGACCCGTGCCCTCGAAACCTAGGCAGCGCTGCGGGGCCAACAATCGGTAAGCAGCGCCCAGAACCGGCGACCGGCGGAAAGGACGGCGAGCCAGTTTCGAGCACCCGTCTCTCCACCCACGCTATACGGCGGCCGTCACGCTGTCCAGCCGCCGTCGCCAACAACGAGCGTTCATTGCGCTGAGCCGACTGAGCATCTGAGGGGACCCGAGGCCCGGCCGGGTTGACTTCGCAGTTTCGCAGCTGTAAGCCTGCTGCTGTCGTGTAGGTCTGAGAGCCCTTCCATTGGGCGAACCGACGACTCGAGGTCAGGCTCATGCATGAGCTTTTCCCGCTTGCGTCCGGGCTGGCGCTCGGAGCAGCTCTGGGGTTTGTGCGCCCCGCCGTCCGATTGTGGTTGGGCGGCGCGCTCGCCGTATTACTCGGGGTGCTCGCGACGGTCGTGTCCGGTGAGTTCCGTCTGAGCTGGGACTACGTGCTGTTCGACATCCCACTGGTGGCTTGTGCAGCCGGGCTCGGGTTCATTGTGGCTCGGAGGCTTCGTCCGGGCCTGGGCGCGCGTGGCGATCCCTTCCACCCCTAGGAGGTCATGGAGATGCAGGAGGAACCGGGCGACGGCCAGCAGGAGGAAGTGGACACAATCGACGTCGGGGAGCCGGTGCGCTCTTCCGACGCGGCCGAGGAAGGGGCGTTCGAGGAGGCTCGCCCCGATCTGGACGAGCGTCAGCGCCGCATCGCCGAGGAGCGGAAGCCCATGGGCCCGCCGCTGACCGACTCCGAAGAGCCGTCGGACGAGCGCACCGAGGCCGGGCCCACCGAGGGTCCGACAGATCCGGACTAGTACGAGCAGAGCGGAGAAGCGATGACCAGCGTCACCCTGACCGACAACCGCGCCCTCGACGATGCAGCGACGAACGACAGCACGTCGACGGTGGGCGAGCCCTCGGTCGCCGCGGCCGGCCAGCGAGTGTTCGTCACGGGCAACTGGTACGCGAGCCGCTCGACCGATGGCGGAGCCAATTGGACGTTCGTCGACCCGTTCACGACGCTGCCATCGGCCGCTGGTGGCTTCTGCTGCGACCAGGTGGTGCTGCATGATCACCGGCGGGGCGTGTGGATCTGGATTCTGCAGTACATCCAGCAGAACGGCGCCAACGTCTTCCGCCTGGCCGCGACCCACGATGCCAACTTCCCCGGCGGATGGTACTGGTGGGACATCGCTCCGACGACGCTCAACGCCGGATGGACAAGTCAGTGGTTCGACTACCCGGACGCGGCGTTGACCGCAGACAACCTGTTCGTCACGTTCAATCTGTTCAACGCGTCAAATCAATGGCAGCGCGCCGCCACCATGCGCTTCCCGCTCCAGACGATTGCCGATGCCGGCACGCTGATCTTCAACGCGTGGTCGACCACCAACAACGGCTCGCTGCGACTCACGCAAGGCGCCGACCAAACGATGTACTGGGCGAGCCACAACTCCGCCTCTCAGCTGCGGCTGTTCGCGTGGCAGGACGGGCAGGGCTCCGTCAGCTCCTGGGATGTCAACGTCGCGCAATGGAGCGGCACGATTGCGTCAACCGCCCCTAACGGGATCAACTGGCTCGGGCGGACCGATCCGCGAATCACCGGCGCCACCGTCGGCGGCGGAGCCATCACGCTCATGTGGACCGCCGGCAGCGATGCCGGCCACCCCCACGCGTTTGCCCGGGTGGTGAGAATCGGCGAGGCCAACAAGCAGGTCACCGGTCAGCCTGACGTGTGGAGTGCCAACCGCGCGTGGGCCTACCCGGCCGTATCCACCAACGACGGCGGATTGCTTGGCTTTACGGCATTCTACGGCGGCGTGGATCGTAACCCCGGCCACGTCGTCGGCGTGCGTGACGATGCGGCCGGGGCGTGGAGCACCGCTTACAGCCGCCTCGGCACGGACTCTCCGGATGTCGCGAAGTGGGGCGACTACCTCACCTGCCGCGCGGACTCGCCGGCCTCCGCGACGTGGATCGCGACGGGCTACACCCTTGAAGGCGGTCAGGCTCGCACCGACATCCTGCCCCGGATCGTGCGCTTCGCCGCCGAGGCTCACCCACCGCAGCTCGTGGTCGGGAACTTCGGCTACAGCGCTGGTGGTTGGCGCGTGGATCGCCATCCGCGGTTCGTGGCCGATGTGACCGGTGACGGGCGCGGGGATATCGTGGGCTTCGGTGACGCCGGTGTCTGGGTCTCGCGGTCTAACGGCGACGGCACCTTCGCGGCGCCGCAGCTTGGCGTGGGGAACTTCGGCTACAGCGCTGGTGGTTGGCGCGTGGATCGCCATCCGCGGTTCGTGGCCGATGTGACCGGTGACGGGCGCGGGGATATCGTGGGCTTCGGTGACGCCGGTGTCTGGGTCTCGCGGTCTAACGGCGACGGCACCTTCGCGGCGCCGCAGCTTGGCGTGGGGAACTTCGGCTACAGCGCTGGTGGTTGGCGCGTGGATCGCCATCCGCGGTTCGTGGCCGATGTGACCGGTGACGGGCGCGGGGATATCGTGGGCTTCGGTGACGCCGGTGTCTGGGTCTCGCGGTCTAACGGTGACGGCACCTTCGCGGCGCCGCAGCTTGGCGTGGGGAACTTCGGCTACAGCGCTGGTGGTTGGCGCGTGGATCGCCATCCGCGGTTCGTGGCCGATGTGACCGGTGACGGGCGCGGGGATATCGTGGGCTTCGGTGACGCCGGTGTCTGGGTCTCGCGGTCTAACGGTGACGGCACCTTCGCGGCGCCGCAGCTTGGCGTGGGGAACTTCGGCTACAGCGCTGGTGGTTGGCGCGTGGATCGCCATCCGCGGTTCGTGGCCGATGTGACCGGTGACGGGCGCGGGGATATCGTGGGCTTCGGTGACGCCGGTGTCTGGGTCTCGCGGTCTAACGGCGACGGCACCTTCGCGGCGCCGCAGCTTGGCGTGGGGAACTTCGGCTACAGCGCTGGTGGTTGGCGCGTGGATCGCCATCCGCGGTTCGTGGCCGATGTGACCGGTGACGGGCGCGGGGATATCGTGGGCTTCGGTGACGCCGGTGTCTGGGTCTCGCGGTCTAACGGCGACGGCACCTTCGCGGCCCCGCAGCTCGTCGTTTCGAACTTCGGCTACAACGCCGGCGGTTGGCGCGTGGATCGCCATCCGCGGTTCGTGGCCGACACCAACGCTGACGGGCGCGGGGACATCGTGGGCTTCGGTGACGCCGGCGTCTGGGTCTCGCTGCTGTGATCGCGGCAGGCCGGTCCTAAACCTCGAGCGCGGGACGACGGTTCGGCGGCGGCAGCCGGCAGCGGGCCGCCGTAATGGAGACTGCCGCTCGCGCGACCACGGTTCGTCACAGTGTTGTCGTGTCCGGCAGGAGGGCCATGGTGCCGGCGGCGCTCGCGCTCGTGGTCGCGAGCTGCGCGTCTTCCTCCGAGCCCGCTGAGAACTCGGGGGTCGTGGGGCGCGTGCTGTCGCGACCTTCGTGCCCGGAGACCCGAGCGGTAGGTCCCTGCCCCGATCGGCCGGTCCCACGGGCCGTCGTGACTGGCGGTGGCCGTAGGACGATCGCCGGCCCTGACGGGAGATTCCGGCTCTCGTTGCCCCCGGGCCGGTATCGGCTCGAGGCGCGCGCCGCCGCCGCGACTCACCCGTCGACGGCGAGCGTTCGGGTGGTGGTGCGGGATCGACGATACAGCCGCGTACGCGTCATCGTGGACAGCGGCATCCGCTAGCTGGACAGCACACCCGCTCACGTCGATGCGTCGGATCAGGCGGTACGGACCCAGACCTGCGCGAGGGCGATAGCCGCACGCCCGCTGGCAGGCGATCACCCTGACTCGATCACTTTTCGACGTCCGCATTTGCATCAATAAGTGGATCTCAGCCGTGCAAACGGCGCAACTCCTTGCACCGAGATCCGCTGTGGGAGGAGCGTCGGTTGGCCAAGCCTTCGCGATCCGTCGATGAGATGGTGTCTGCTGCTCAACCGCCTTCGGGCTTGCCGCATCGTCGCCCGCCACCAACTGGCCGGACCTCCGTGCACCCCGGTTTGCAGCCCCGGGGCGGCGAGAATGGCAGTGGCGAGCCAGCCACGGACGCGCAATCCTCGAGGCCTGCCTTCTCCGCGCAAGGCGCTGCGGCGCCGACCGTGGTCGCGAACGCCCCAGCCCGCCTCCCGCCCCCGGCGCGGCGCCGCGTGCACTCGTCGCGCACGGGCATGCGCTTCGACCCGCTCATGCCGATCGACGACTGGAAGACGGTCGGCGCAAGGATTGCGTTCTACTCGCAGGCGACCGCCTGGTGGCTCGGTGACTGGCTGCTGTTCGGCAAGATGAAGTACGGGCACCGCTACAAGGAGGGCATCGCGCTGACCGGACTCGACTACCAGACCCTACGCAACTACGCGCTTGTCGCCCGGCGCTTCGAGTTGTCCCGCCGGCGGGACAACCTGAGCTTCCAGCATCACGCCGAGGTATGTGCCTTGCAGAACGATGTCCAAGATCAATGGCTGGATCTGGCGGCCGACGCTCGATGGTCAAAAATGGAACTCCGGCGCCGACTCCGTGCCGCGGCCGCGGAGCCGGCCGCCAGCCCAGCCGGCACGACGCTGCACCTCGTAGTCGAAGCCCAACGCGACGAGCGCTGGCGTGCGGCGGCGAAGCGCAGCGGCTGTCCCCTGGAGGTCTGGATAACGAGAAGTCTCGACGCGGCGGCATCCGAGTCGCTCCTTGAGAACCCCGAGGGGCGATCGTTCACTCGCATGCGGCGGCGCGAGTAGCGTCGCGCCGGGGCTTCCCCGGAGCCGACCTGGTGCCGCCTGACCACGCTCAGGAGGAACGAACGGCAGCGTGATGTGCGATCCGTCGCGAGCCGGCGGCGTCAGGGAATCGGATCTTCCGGCCGGTCGAAGCTCAACCGCCGCACCACGTCGAGGCGGACTTTCAAGCGCGCGAGGGCCATCGAGGACCAGGGCGGAGCACCCGTCAACCAAGCCCGCAGCCGCGCCACCTCGTCGGGCGGCTGCGCCGTCATGCCGGCGAGGGCATCGCCGAGCGTCACGGTCGGGGCGCGGTGCGCGAGGCCGAACAGCTCGCGGGCGACGGCGGGCAGGCCATGGCCACTGCTCAGGTCGCCGGCTGATGCTCGTGGCGCGCGTCGGTTCCTGCTCGCTCGTCGCTCCGACCGCTCGGGACGGCGCCGCTCGCTGAGGCTCATGAGGTTGGGCAACGCGGCTCGGAAGCCCTCCTGAGACGCAGCGCGAGATCCCGACCAGCTGTGAGCTCCTAGTGTCCGCCTGCTTTGCCTCGGCCATGAGGCGCTGGGCCTCGTGGCGCGGCTCGCGGGCTTCGGCGACCTCGCTTCGCAGGCTCGCGAGCGGCTGCGGCTCCTGGTGCCGGATCGTGGCACCCACCTCGTCGCAGTGGTCCGCCAGACTTCCACGTCCGCGCACGGATTGTGCGACAAGCAGCGCCCTCACCGAGTGCTGCCGAACGCGGCTCCGATGCCAGAGTGCCACTAGTGATCGGCGCTATTCCATGGCGGCGAGCCTACGGGGGCGGCGCGCTACTCGATCGGGCCGTCCCACGACCAGTGAGGCAGGGTGAGGTCGTCGGGTACCAGCTCGGGCTGCTCGTAGGTGTGGTTGACGATCGCGTTTGACCAGGCGAACCAGGCGACCAAGGTCGAGCGCAGCCGTTCGTCGTCGGGGATGCCAGCGTCGTCCAGGGCGAGCGCGAAGCATCGCTCGGTCGCTGCGTCGAGCTCGGGATGCGGCCCGTTACCGGAATGGATCCGCACCATGTGAGTGACCGACGCGAGCTCCCGGGAGTACGCATCGGGGCCGCCCAGCATCTCGCCCCAGTAGGCGGCCAGCCGTTGCGTGTGTTGCGGATGCAGGCCCGGATGGCTGAACGGATGCTGGGCCTCGGGGTCGGCGAGGCAGCGCTGGTGCCACGCGTGGGCGAGGGCGAGCATCGCGGGGGCACCGCCGGCGGCCTCGTAAACGCTGATCTGCTCACCGGCCGGCGCGGTCACGGGAAGAACGCTATTGCCGATCGCCCGCTCGGGTCCAGATGCGTGCGGATCGTCCGCAGGTGACTCATCGCCACCGTAACTTGGCGGAGCACGCCCCACGATCGCCGGCACCGGCGGCAGTCGCCCGCCAACATCACCAGAGCGACCGGCGCGCGGCTGCGGTCGCCACCAGCGTATTCGGCGAAGTCGCCTGACACGCCACAAGGGCCCAAGGGGGGGCCTCTTGAAGTTCGGGCGCGTGTTGAGCGACACGCACCCTCCCCCCGCAAAGCGGCGTGAGCTCGGCGCGAGTGCCGACGCCTCTCCATCGTCCCGAGCCGGCGTGTCCGCTATCACGGCGCGCCCGCTCGGATCCTCGCAAGAGCGGGAGCGGCGGTTCGCTTCGCGGCGCGCCTTTCAGGGCCGCTCGATCGACAAGGTCATGTGGCTTAGAGTCCGACTGATTGGCATGACATGTGCGACGCCCGCGGCGCCTCGGTAGGCGCCCGTGCCGCCCGTGATCGCGAAGGTGAACGGGCGGTCGTTCTGCTCGGTGGTGATGCCCTGCAGGGCGATCTCGCCGCGGACGAGTGCGAGCGTCGCGGTGAGGGCGATCGTCTTGCCGGGCACGGTCTCGATACCGGTGACGTGGCTGCGGCCGACCAGCTGGCGGCCGCTTTGGTCGTAGACCTTGTCACTCGTGACGACTAGATCGCCGGCCGAGTCGCCGCTGGGCGCGTTGTCGACGAACTGGAAGACGTCCTGGCGTGCGACGAGTCGAAGCGTCCTGGCCTTGGACTGCGCGACGTTCGCGCGGCCGTTGGCCGCCGCCGGGGGGCCGGTGAGTCCGGCCCCTAGCAGCGCGGCCGTGGCCGCGACGCCGATGGCTGGCGCCGCACGAATGATCGACAGGCGTCGGTTGGTCATTTTGGATCGTCTCTGCGCGCTAGGAGCGGCTGCCGTCGAGGCGCCGGCGGTTGCGGACGATCGTCACCACCGCAACGGCGATGAAGAACACGGCGAGGGCGAGGAACCCGAACCAGGCCGCGTAGCTGAGCGCGCCCAGGACGCCCGAGTTCTCATCCTTCAGCACCCCGGAGCCGACGAAGCAGACGGCTAGCAAGCCGCCGAGGGGGATCAGTGTCTGTCGCTTGATCATTCCGTACCTCCAGTGGTGTATCGATGGGAGGCCAGGCTAGGCGCCAGGGCGTGCCCGGTTCATCGGCCGAGAACTTGAACCCGCCTACACCGAGAGGATGATTCGCGCAAGCCGACGGCCATGCCATCGGACGATGTGTCGCGGCCGGTCGTCGTCTACGGTCGCGGCATGCGCTCGGCCCTCGTTCGGCGTGCCCGCGCGGTTCCGCCCCTGGTGGCCGACGCATCGCTCGCGTCGGCGCTGGCGATCGTCGCCGAGCTTGAGGTGCTGGCCTCGGCGAGCTTTCCGGGGTCCGACGAAGCTTCGGCGGTCGCGATTCCCTTCATGACGCTGCCGTTGGCGTGGCGGCGCCGGGCTCCGGTCTCGGCGGTGGCGGTCGTCTACGCCGCATACGCAGCGCAGGCGCTGGCCGGCGGGCATGCCGAGCAGAGTGTCGCGGTGTCGATCGCGCTGCTGGTGGCGATCTACTCGATCGCCGCCCACGCACCCGAGCGCCGCTTCGCGCTCGCCGGGCTCGTCGCGGGTCAGGCGGTCGCGTGGATGGCGCTGGCGCTTGAGGGCGGCCGGGGCGCCGGCGACTACGTCTTCTCGCTGCTTCTGGGCGGGGGTGCCTGGCTGGGCGGCTACGCGATGAGGAGCGGGCGGTTGGTGGCCGCACGGCTCGAGCATCGCGCCGAGCGCGCGGAGGCGATGAGCGCGGCGGAGCGCGAGCGGGCGGTGGCTGAGGAGCGCGCGCGGATCGCCCGCGAGATGCACGACGTCGTCGCCCACACGATGAGCGTGGTCGTGGTGCAGACGGGCGCGGCCCGCCAGGTCCTGCGCTCCCAGCCCGAGCGCAGCGAGCGGATGCTGCGCTCGGTGGAGACGACGTCTCGCCAGGCGCTGTCGGAGATGCGTCGCCTGCTGGGTCTTATTCGCAGCGATGCCGAGGGCCTCGGCGTCGCGCCGCAGCCGGGGCTGGCGCAGCTCGACGAGCTCGTGGCGCGGGCGCGCGAGTCGGGGCTCGAGCTCAGCGTGGAGCGCGTCGGCGAAGCGCGCGCGCTGCCCGCAGGACTCGATCTGGCCGCCTACCGGATCGCGCAGGAGGCGATCACCAACGCGATCAAGCATGGAGAGAGCCCGGCCAGCTTGGCGGTGCGCTACCGGACCGGGGACCTCGAGATCGAGCTTCGAAATGTCGTCGGCGAGCAGAGCGGCGACGGCGGCGGCGCGGGGCACGGCCTGATCGGTATACGCGAGCGAGCCATCCTTTACGGCGGGACGCTCGAGGCCGGCCGCGAGGGCGGCGGGTTCAGGGTCCGCGCCCGCCTGCCGCTGGGCGAGGAGCCCGAATGAGCATCCGGGTGCTGATCGCCGACGACCAGGAGATGATCCGCACCGGCTTTCGGCTGATCCTTGAGCAGAACGGCGTCGAGGTCGTCGGCGAGGCGGCCGACGGGACCGAGGCGGTCGAGGCCGCCCGCGTGACCCGCCCCGACGTGGTGCTGATGGACGTTCGCATGCCGCGCCTCGACGGGATCGAGGCGACCAGGCGCCTCCTGGAGGGACCGCCCAAGCTCGACACGCGCGTCCTCGTGCTCACCACCTTCGACCTCGATTCGTACGTCTACGGGGCGCTTCGGGCCGGCGCCAGCGGCTTCCTGCTCAAGGACCTGCCCGCCGAGCACCTGGCCCGCGCCGTCAGGGTGGTCGCCTCCGGAGACGCGCTGCTCGCGCCGGCTGTTACCCGGCGGCTGATCGAGCGCTTCGCCAGCCTGCCCGATCCCGAATCTCAGCATCCGCCGGGATACCACGAGCTCACTCCCCGTGAACGCGAGGTGTTCGGCATGGTCGCGCGGGGTCTGACCAACGCGCAGATCGTCGACCGGCTCGTGGTCAGCGAGGCGACCGTCAAAACCCACGTAGCGAGGATCTTCTCCAAGCTCGACCTCCACGATCGCGCCCAGGCCGTCGTGCTGGCCTACGAGTCAGGCATCGTGCGGCCCGGTGAGGGCGCCGAAGGCTCCTAGATCCCGGCGGGATGCTGACGCCCGTTTCAAACTGACCTGCGAGCGGCTCGGTACGGCAGCGGGATTTGCAGCGCGCCGCGACGAGATCCGTCGAGCGCATCCGTCCCTGCGCAGGCGGCCACAGGGCTCGCCGACGGCGCGATGCGCGGCTCGAGCTACGCGCGGCCCTCGGATCCGAGCAGCGGCGCCAGGCGCGCCTCGAGTGCATGGCGTGGTAGAGCGCCGACCACGCGGTCGACTTCTCGGCCCTCGCTGAGAGCCACGAGCAGCGGAATCGACTGCGCGCCGAAACGGGCCGCCAGCGCGGGGTTCGCGTCAACGTCGACTTTGACGACTTTCAGCCGCCCAGCGTGACGCCTGGCGAGATCCTCCAGGACGGGACTGATCATGCGGCACGGCCCGCACCACGCCGCCCAGAAATCGACGACGACGGGTACGGAGGCCGTCGTCTCCGCCACGAAGGTCGCGTTGTCCGCGTCGACGATCCACGGCAGCGGCGCCTTGCACTTCGCGCAGCGCGGCGTGCCTCGTGCGACCGGGGCTACGCGGTTGCGGGCGCCGCAGGCCGGACACGCGATGATCGCCATCGCGGCGACTCTACGCCGCGCGGTGGCCGCCCCGTGCGGCCCCTGAGCGGACGCCCGGTCCTCACCCGAGGCACAGTCGGCGCGGGCACGGACGCCTGGGGTCCACGATTCAGGGTCTGGCTTCGGTGTGGTGTCGGGCGCGGTGGCGCTTGACGAAGACGGCTCGGGCCGCGGTGATGACCGCTGCGCAGGCGCCGATCAGGGCCAGGGCCGGGCGGTCGGAGCGGGCCAGGTAGTAGAGGAGGCCGCCCGCGGCGGCGATGCAGGCGGCTGCGCCGACATAGGCGAGTCCGCGGTCCGGGCCGGGCGCTGCGGTGTGGCGGGCGTGCAGGAGGTTGATCAGTCCGAAGACCAGCAGGAAGGTCAGCGAGCCGAAGGAGACGATCTCGGTGATGCCTGGCAGCAGCGAGAAGGCTGCGCCGAGGGTGGCGATCCAGAGCACCGCCTCGGCCGGGAGTCCGCGCCGTTCGCGGCCCAGGCGGGCCGGGAGCTCGCCGGCTGCGCTGACGTCGCGGATGAGTCGTGCGGTTGAGAACAGCGTGGCGTTGATCGCCGAGCTGGTGGAGAAGACGGCCCCGATGGTCGCCGCCCAGAGGCCGAAGGTTCCGAGCGCCTTCTCGCCGACGACGGCGAAGGCGACCTCCTTGCGGTCGATGATCGTCTGGTCGGCCAGCAGCATCTGGGAGGCGATGGTGACCGCGAGGTAGACGAGCATGACCGTGGCGACCGAGAGGTAGAGGGCGCGCGGCAGCGTGCGCCGAGGGTTCGCGATGTCGTCGTAGTCGTAGGGCAGGAGCTCGAAGCCCTCGTAGGCGACGAAGATCACCGCGGCGCCGAGAAAGACCCCGGACAGACCCTGGTTGTCGAGTGGGCTGAGGCGGGCGGGTGTGAACATGCTCATGCCGATCAGGGCGATGCCGGCAAGCACGGCCAGCTTGGTCGCGACGATGACGTCCTCGGTGCGACCCGATGTCGCCACCCCGCGGAGGTTGATGGCGACGAACAGGGCCAGGACGCCGATCCCGGCCAGTCGCGCCATGAGCACCGGGGCGCCCAGGACGTTGGCGAGGTAGTGGCCGAAGGTGAAGGCATAGACGGCGAGCGCGAAGACGTAGCCGACGATCAGCAGCCACGCGACCCAGGCGGCCGGCCGGCTGTGCCCCTCGTCGCGCAGATAGGTGAACGGCCCTCCCGCCCGCCCCGCACGCAACGCCAGCCCGGCGTAGGCGTGGGCGGTGAGCCCGGCGATCAGGCCACCGAGCAGGAAGGCGGCGAACGCGAGGTGGCCTGCGAGGTCGACGGTCACGCCGAGAACGCTGAAGATGCCGCCGCCGATCATGCCGCCGATCGCCATCGCGCTGGCCTCGCGCAGGCCCAGCAATTCCGCCCCGCGCTGGCGCCGCGCGTGGGTGCGCGGGTGATACGGCGGCCTGAGACCCCCGCTCGCGGGCCCGCGCGCAGGCAGGCCCCCGCTGCCGGGCGCGATCGCCGGTCCGGCGCCGTCGGTCGGGTCGGTCACCGCTCCCGCATCTCCGGCGCGATCTCGCCACGCCGCTCGAGGAGCTTATAAGCGCCGAGCTTGACCTGGTCGAGGACCAGGACCCACACGATCGCGTAGCCCCAGGCGAGCGCGACGAGCTCCCAGCGCAGCGGCTTCATCAGCAGGCCGCCGGCGGCGATCACGGTCGCCAGGATCTGGGTCCCGACCACGGCGATGAGCAGGACCGGGGCGGGGTGGGGAGCGGACCACAGGCGGTCGCGGGTGCGCGCGACGAACAGCGTCAGGTGGCCGGCCACGGAGAGCTTGAGGTACATCAGCGTCTGCGCCTCGGCGTGACCGACGCCGAGCACCCCGACCGCGAAGGCAAGCAGCGTGAAGGACTCGATCACCCCGGCGAGCCCGAGCACGGTGGCGATGCTCAGCACCTCTCCGAGGTCCCAGCGCTCCGGCCTGGGCGAGGGCCGGACCCGGTCGTAGGCGATCGTGAGGATGGCGGCGTCGTTGAGGATCGCCAGCAGCACGATCTGGGTCGGGGTGAGGGGAAAGAAGGCGAAGACGACGATCGCGAGGGTCACGAACAGGACGACGCGGATCGTCTCGGTGATGCGGTAGATCGCGTAGTTGGTCATCCGCCGGAAGACCTCGCGCGCCCGGTGGATCGCCTCGATGATCACCGACAGTCCCGCCGCGAGCAGGACGATGTCGGCCGCGGCCCTGGCGGCGTCGGTCGCGCCGGAGACGGCGATCCCGGCGTCGGCGCGGCTGAGCGCCGGCGCGTCGTTGACGCCGTCGCCGGTCATCCCGACGATGTGGCCGCGCGCCTGCAGCGCCTTGACGATCCGGTACTTGTCCTCGGGCACCACCTGCGCGAACCCGTCGGCCGACTCGACCCTGGCGGCGAGCGCGTCGCCCTCGATGCCCTCGATCGCGTGCGAGTCGAGGATCTGCTCGCCGATCCCGACCTCACCGGCGATCTGGCGGGCGATCTCCACCCGGTCGCCGGTGACCATCTTGACCTCGACGCCGAGCCGGCGCGCCTGCTCGAGCGTCTCGCGCGAGTCGTCGCGGGGCGGGTCCTGGATCGCCAGCACGCCCGTCAGGCGCCAAAGCTCGTCGTCGGCCCGGGCGACGGCGAGCGTCCGGTAGCCCTTGCGGGCAAACGCCGCGGTGACCTCCGACACGCGCGCCGCGGCCGTGCTCGAGACGCCCGGCAGATCGATGATCGCCTGCACCGCCCCCTTCGCCACCCGGCACTCAGAGCCGTCGGGGAACCGCACACGCGCCTCGGCGCGCTTGCGATCGGCGTCGAACGGCTCGAACGCGAGCACCTCGTGATCGGCGAGCGGCCCGGAGAGCACCGCGAGGATCGCCTCGTCGATCGGGTCGCGACCGTCGTGCTCGGCGGTCAGCGCGGCCTCGAGCAGGACCTCGTCGCGGCCGGCGCCGTCGGCGATCGCGATGACGTCGACGATCGCGAGCTCGTTCTTGGTGATCGTGCCGGTCTTGTCGGCGCACAGCACGTCCACGCCCGACAGCTCCTCGACTGCGGGCAGATGGCTGACCACCGCCTCGCGCCTGGCCAGGTCGCGCGCGCCGACCGCCAGCGTCACCGACATCACCGCCGGCAGCGCCACCGGGATCGACGCGATCGTGACCACGAGCGCGAACTCGAGCGTCTCCGTCACGCTGGCGCCGCGCAGCAGCGAGACGATCACGATCACCACGACCAGGCTCATCGCGATCACGATCAGGTACCGGCCGATCGAGAAGATCGCCGCCTGAAAATGGCTCGGCGGACCCTCCTCGCCGGTCAGCTCGGCCGTCCGGCCGAACTCGGTGCGCGCGCCGGTCGCCAGCACACGCACCCTCGGCGAGCCCCTGGAGATGATCGTTCCCGAGTAGACGCCGTCCCCGGCGCCCTTCTGCACCGGCAGCGACTCACCGGTCAGCGCCGACTCATCCGCCTCCGCCGCCCCCTCGAGGATCCGCCCATCGGCCGGAATCACGTCGCCGCGCTCGACCACGATCAGATCACCCGGCACCAGCTCCTCCGCCGGCACCGTCATCCACTCGCCGTCACGAAGCACGCGCGCGAGCTTCGCCAGCCGCTCCTTCAGCGCCTCGATCGCGCTGGCCGCCTGGTGCTCCTCCCAGAAGCCGACGACCCCGTTGAGCACCAACAACGCGAGAATGATCCCGAAGTCCGCCCAGCGCCCGGTCAGCGCGGTGAGGATCACGGCGACCTCGATCATCCACGGGATCGGCGCCCAGAAATGAGACAGGAACTCGAGCACGACGCTGCGCCCCTGTTCGACGAGCGCGTTCGCGCCATAGCGCTCCAGCCGCGCGGCCGCCTCCTCGCCGCTCAAGCCCCCGTCTCGGCCTAGCCGCTCGTCGCTGCGGCGATCGGGCTCGCTGCGCTCATCCGCCACGTCGCGCCCGGCAGCCGACGGCACGAGCGCACCCGGCCGCTCGTGGCCTCGTTGGCCACCGGCCCCGTTCATCGCGATCGCTCGCGCACGCCTCCGGCGATCTCCAGCCGACGCAGAGCGCGCACCGGGGCGCGGAAGAGCAGCGCAACGATCAGGACCGCCGCTGCGCAGAGTGCGAGCATCGTGCCCACATCTTCACATCACGGCTGTACTGGTCGGTGGTACTAGAGAATCCAGGCACATGCGGGATTCCGGCGTGGTGATGGCGAGACCCGGACTCGAACCGGGGACACCACGATTTTCAGCAGTTGTTAGCTCACGACGACCGGGCCGGGCCACGTCCCAGCGGCCGCTGCCATTCGCACGGAGGAGCTCTCTACCCACCTCGCGCTGGCCCACCCTTTTGCGCCCGGCCACAAGTGCCGGAATCACGCGGGCGAGCGACCAGCGTCGCGGCGCCGTCGTCTTGCCACCGAGGCGGGCGCGAGCCCACGGCGCCTCGAGATGCTCGCTGCTCGTCCAGGCGGGCGTGCGCGCGGAGCCGCTGAGCGCGCTCGCATGCGTGCCGAGAGTGGGAGCGGAGAGTGTCTTGCTTCTAGCGGTGAAGCGGAAGGAGCGGCGCCTCGACTCGACGACACGCCACACGCCGATGGGGGTGCCGGCTCCAGCGGTCGTCGACACGATCGCAGGCGTTGCGCCGGGTCGCGTGGCTCTTCCTGCATCGTGCTATGGCACGAGCCCGAGCCGGTGGGCGATCGCGGCCGCTTGGCCGCGGTTGGGGGCGCTGAGCTTGCTGAGGATGTGTGAGACGTGGACGCCGGCGGTGCGCACGCTGATGTAGAGCGCGTCGGCGATCTGGCGGTTGGTCGCGCCGCGCGCGAGGTGCTGCAGGACCTCGAGCTCGCGTGCGGTGAGGCCCAGGTCCGCCCCGGCCGGCTGTGGCTCGCCGACGGCGGGCTCCGGCGCGGCGGTCCGTAGCTCGATGCGCGCACGGCGCGCCAGGGCTTCGATCTCCGCTGCGAGGGCCCGCGCGCCGAGGTTGGCGGCGGTGGTGTGCGCGGCGTGCAGCGCCTGCTCCGCTTGGGCGCGGTCGCGCCGCGCCAGCGCCGCTTCGGCCTGCCGCCAGCGGGCGTAGGCGGCCCGAAACGGCCCCGGCCGCACCTCCCAGGCGCGCGCGGCCGCGTCCCACAGCGCCGGATCGTTTTCGCCGGCGGCGCGCGCGTGTTCGGCCTCGATCGTCGCGGCCAGCGCGGGATGCGCGGCGTCGGCGGCGCGGTCGCGCGCGCCGTCGCGAAAGGCGGTCGCGCGCTCGCGGGCGGCGGTCTCGGCCGCGCCGTCGCGGCGAGCGCGGGCGAGCTCGGCGAGGTCGGCCGCGGCGTGCGCGCCGAGCGCGGCGATGACCATCCATCGCAGCGGGTCCTCGGCCTGGAGGCGCAGGCCCTCCTGCACCGCTGCGAACGCCGCCTCAGGGCGCCCTTCCCACAACGCGAGCTCGGCCTCCGCGTCGATGGCGTAGGACGCGGGCGGCGTCGGGCCCGGGCCGACGGCGTGGAGCTGGGCGGCGAGATGCGCCGCGGCGCCGGCGAGGTCGCCGCGCGCGCAGGCGAGCGCGCCCGCCAGGTACTGGGCGAAGGCGAGCGTCATCCCCGAGAAGTCGCGCGCGAGCATTTCGCGACTGATGCGATCGACCAGGTCCCATCGACCGAGTTCGAAGGCGGCCTGCGCAGCGTTGCACTTGCACATGCGCTCAAACATTTCGAGGCCGGCGCGCCGCGCGACCTCGGCGCCCTCGAGCGCGATCTCGGTGGAGCGCTCGAGCTGTCCGTCGAACCGCAGCGAATCGGACAACAGAAGGGCCGCCTGCGACAGGACGTCCGCGCGGCCAACGTCCGTCGCGATCGCCCAGCCCCGGCGCAGATGCTCCATCCCGGCCGCCCGGTCGCCGAGGGCGTCGAGATCTATCCCGAGGCAGTTCAGCGCCACGGCTTCCTCGGCGCGGGCGCCGACCGCGCGCGCGACGGCTAGCGCCTCCTCGGCGTACGTGCGCGAGCGCGTGTACTGGCCCGAGAGCATCACCATCAAGCCAAGCGAGCCGAGCGCCTCGGCGCGTTCTGCCGTGGGCGGGTCGGCGGGGAGCAGCGCGACGGCGCGCTCGAGGCCGGGCACGCTCTCGGGCGCGCGCCCGAGCTGCCACAGGAACCGCGCCCGCTGCTGCAGCAGCGCCGCGACGCGCTCGGGCTCGGCCGCCGCCTCGCAGACCGCGATGGCGGCATCGACGAGCTCGATGGCCGCGGCGGCATCCCCCGTCCAGGCCGCCGCCACCGCAGCGCGGGCGAGCAGCGCCGCGCGATCGAGGGCCGCGAGGCGCTCGGCGTCGGGGACACGATCCCACAGCGCGAGGGCGCGCTTGTCGTGCTCCGCGGCCTCGGCGAGCGCGCCGACGCGCTCGGCCTCGGTGCCCGCGCGCACCGCGGCGGCCAGCGCGCGCGGCTCGTCGCCGGCGCGCAGCCAGTGGTGGGCGATCTCGGCCGTGACGGTTGCCGTGTTGCCGCCCGCGAGGTCGGGCCGCCCCTCCAGCGCGGCGGCGAAGGCGGCGTGCGCACGCGCCCGCTCGCCGGGAAGCAGCTCGCCGTAGGCGGCCTCGCTGAAGAGCGCGTGGCGGAAGGCGTAGCCGTCGCCCACCGCGACCAGCACGTGCTGGCGCACGGCGTCGCGCAGCGTGTCGGACAAGTCGGGCTCGGGCAGCCCGGCGGCGGTCGCCAGCAGCTCGTGGTGCACGTCGCGGCCGCCGGCGGCGGCGATGCGTACGACGGCCTGCGCGCGCGGATCGAGCGCGTGGATGCGGGCCAGCAGCATGTCGCGCAGCGTCGGCGGCAGCCCCTGGGCGCCCTCCCGCGCCGCCGTGATGAGCTCCTCGGCGAAGAACGGGTTTCCCTCGGCGCGCGCGAAGACAGCGTCGAGCAGCGGCTCGGGCGGGGCTTCGCCGAGGATTCCCGCCAGCTGCTCGCGCGTCTGGCCGCGCGTCAGGCGATCGAGCGCGAGCCGCTGTGCGCGCGCGGCGGTCGCCACGTCGGCGAGGAAACGCCGCAGGCGCTCGTGGCGATCGACCTCGTCGCTGCGGTACGTCGCCACGACGAGGACGCGCTCGTCGCCCAACCGGCGCGCGAGGTAGGCCAGCAGCTCGAGCGTCGAGCGGTCGGCCCAGTGGACGTCCTCGACGATGAGCAGGATCGGCGCGGTCGCCGCCGCGGCGGCGAGGCGGTCGAGGACGAGCGGGTGCAGGCCGGCCGGTGGCCCCGCGGCGCTCACGGGCGCAAGCCGGGTGTCGAGGAGATCCTGGGCGCCGTCGTCGAGCCCGCGCAGCGCGTCGATCACAGGCAGCAGCGGGATCGTAGCCTCATCGAACCCAACGCACTGCCCGGCGAGGATCTGGTCGCCTTCGGCGCTGGCGTAGGCGGTCAGCTCGGCGACGAGCCGGCTCTTGCCCACGCCGGCCTCGCCGCCGACGAGCACGAGGCCCGGCGTGCCCGCGCGTGCCCCCGCCATCGCGGCGACGAGCTCGCCCAGCTCGTCCGCGCGGCCGACGAAGACGGGGCTCGAGACGCGCGACGCCACCGTCCGAGTATCGCGCCGCGTGGCAAATACGTCGCTGGGGCGCAGCGAAATACGTCGTCCTACAGATGTTCGCCGCGCGCCGCACACCTACCGTCGACGCATCAATTTGTTCGTCCTCGGAACGGGGGTTGTCATGAAGTCCTTCATCTCTTTGCTCGTCGCGGCCGCGCTGGCCTGCGCCGTCGCCGTCCCGGCTTCGGCCCGACCCGCAGACAACGGCCCGCGCCCGGTTGCGCATGTCGAGCACGCCACGCCGACAGCGCCCGCGGGCGACGACGGCACGCCCGCATACGTCTACGCGCTGATGGGCTGCGGCGCCGCTCTGGCCGGGGCCGGCGGCTTCATGGGCGCGCGGTCGGTCACGCGCCGCCCGAGCCCGCGCGCGAGCTGACGAGCGCGGGCCTTCGCGCGATCGACGGCGGCTGGTGTTGCAAGCGTCGTATCGCTGCGCGGAGTCGCACGCGTGCGGGGCCCGGAACCGTGGGAGGCGGGCTTTGGTGACGCATCGCACGGAGACGTTCGTGCCGTGGCGGGCGTCCGCACATTCGACAGCCCACGTCACGCCGGAGGTCATTGTGAGGTCCAAGCATGTGGTGCGCATTCGTCCAGCGGTGATCGTCGTCGCGGCGACTGTCGTGCTGGCCGCCGCGGCGTCGCCAGCGTTCGCTCAGGTCCGCAGCAGCGTCGGCTCGCCGGTCCACGATCCCAAGCCGAGCGGCGAGCCCATCGCCGGCGCCGCACGGCGCGCCGAGCAGGTCCGTGGCCGCTACCAGCTGCGCCTGGGCGAAGCGCGCGGGCTCCTCAACGGCTGAGCGGTGGCGAGGTCATCGAGCATGGGAACCGGTTCGCACCATTCACCCGCTCGGCAGGCCGCGCACGGCGACGGTCGCGTGCTCGGTCGCACGCGCGCGGGGATCTGGGTGCTGCTCGTGCTTGCCGCGGTCAACGGGCTGTTCTTGTACCTCTTGCCCGGCCTGGCCGACAGTCACTACGCGTGGTCGATCAAGCTGCCGGTGAACGCGGCGTTCATCGGTGCCGGGTTTCTCGCCGGCACGCTCGCCACCGGGCTCGTGCTTGCGACCGCCACGCGCTGGCGCACGTTTTCGACGCTGCCGCCGGCGCTGTGGGTACTGGCGAGCACGCTCCTGGCGGCGACGATCATTCACCAAGGCCTCTTCCGGTGGCACTACCCGCTGACGTGGGTGTGGGCGCTCGTCTACGCCGGCGTCCCCATTGCCGTGCCGCTTCTGGTCGCCCGGCAGCGGCGCGTCGCGGAGCGCGACCCGCCGGCCGACCCGGCGCTGCGAGCCTTGCGCGTGCTCTCGGCGATGCTCGGGGCGGCACTCGTCGTCGGCGCCGCTGCGTTCTTCGTCGCGCCGGCCGACCTCGGCAAGCACTGGCTGTGGCCGCTGACGCCGCTGCTCTGCCGCGTCGTCGCAGGGTGGTATGCGCTGTTCGGGACGATGCTGCTGAGCTGCGCCGTCGGGTTGCGGCGGCCGGCCGAGGCGATCATCGCCTACGCCACGCTCGCCGCCTGGAGCGTGCTGCTGCTGGCGCTGCCGCTCCTGCACCCTGACAACGTCAGCAGCGGCCGGCCCTGGATCGCGCTGATGTTCGTCCTGCTCGGACTCTCCGCGTACGCGCTACGGCTCGCGCTCCCCGACCGCGGACGGCTCTAGGCAGGCCTCGCGTGCGACCTCGGCGGCTGTCCCGAGAAGTTCGATGAAGCGCTCACCCGTCGCTGGGCGCGAGATCAGCCATTGGAGGTCCCGTCTGCGCCGGGAGTGCGGACCGCGAGCCTGCGGGAGCTGCACACGTCGGGCACACGGGTGGCTTCAGCGGCCGCGCGCCCTGCCCCGACCGACGGACACGGCGTCTAGTCACTCACGCCTCCCCACGCACCGACCAGACAAGGCGAACAACCTCCGGCCGGTCGACGGCCGGCTGCTCTCAAAGGAGACACGACGATGAATACAAGACGTGACAACGCCTGGCGGCGCGCGGCCCGGGGCCTGCTTGCCAGCACCGTGCTCGGCGCTGCCGTCATCGCGGGCGCGGCGGTGCCGGCGAGCGCGGCAACCACCGCGACGTTCAGCACCGGCGTGCTGACCGTGCTCGCTGACAGCGCCGACAACTCGATCGTGATCAGCCGCGACGCGGCGGGCAGGATCTTGGTGGACGGCGGCGCGATCGCCGTCGTCGGCGGCACGCCGACGGTCGCCAACACCGCGCAGGTCCGCGTTTTCGGCCTCGCCGGGAACGACCAGATCTCGCTCAGCGAGGCCAACGGCGCGCTGCCCGCGGCCGTCCTGTTCGGCGGCGACGGCAACGACACCCTCACCGGCGGCTCCGGTAACGACCAGCTCTTCGGCCAGGCCGGCAACGACACGCTGCTCGGCAAGGGCGGCAACGATCTGCTGTTCGGCGGCAGCGGCAACGACACTGTGATGGGCGGCGACGGCGACGATCAGGCCTTCGGCCAGGCCGGCAACGACCGGGTGATCTGGAACCCCGGCGATGACACCGACCTCAATGAAGGCGGGGACGGCGTCGACACGGTCGAAGTCAACGGCGGCAACGGCGCCGAGCAGTTCACCGCCACGGCCAACGGCACCCGCGTCCGCTGCGATCGCCTCACCCCGGCGCCGTTCTCGATCGACATCGGCACAAGCGAGAACCTCGTCGTGAACATGAACGGCGGCGACGACGGCTTCTCCGCCACCGGCAACCTGGCGGCACTCATCAAGCTCACCGTCCACGGCGGCGCGGGCAACGAGACGATCCTGGGCAGCAACGGGAACGACATTCTGCTCGGGGGCGACGGCAACGACCTCATCGACGGCAACCAGGGCAACGACATCGCCCTGCTCGGCGCCGGCGACGACACCTTCCAGTGGGATCCCGGCGACGGCAGTGACACCGTCGAGGGTCAGGACGGCACCGACACGATGCTGTTCAACGCCAACAACGCCAACGAGAACATGGAGGCCTCCGCCAACGGCCAGCGAGTGCGGTTCACCCGCGACGTCGGCAGCATCGTGGTGGACCTCAACGACCTCGAGGCGATTGTCGCCAAGACCCTCGGCGGCACCGACAAGCTCGTCGTCAACGACCTGTCCGGCACCGACGTGACCAACGTGCACGCCGACCTCGCCGCCAGCGGCGGCGGCGACGACGCGGCGGCCGACAGCGTCGTCGTCAACGCCACCAACGCCGACGACGTCGTGACCGTCACCGGCGCTGGACCGAACGCGCAGGTCGCCGGTCTCGCGGCCCAGGTCTCGGTGTCCGGCGCCAGCGCCGTCAATGACCGGCTGACGGTGAACGGCCTGGGCGGCGCCGACGTGATCGACGCCGCCGGGGTCGCCGCAGGCTCGATCCTGCTCACCCTGGACGGCGGCGACGGCGACGACGTCCTCATCGGCGGCGCCGGCGACGACGTGCTCCTCGGCGGCGCGGGCGACGACGTGCTCCTCGGCGGACCCGGCGACGACACGCTCGACGGTGGGCCCGGCGACAACATCGTCATCCAGAGCCTCGGCGCCGACACCACGACCTCGGCGGCGGTCACCGGGGAGAGGTGGCTGGCGACCCACGCCCGCACCGTCAAGGGCAAGAGCGTGCTCTCCATCGATGGCAAGAAGCGCACGCTTCCCCGCGCCGACCTCGCCCGGCTCGCCCGCCCCTGACCTCGTCCCGAGCCGGCGCCCCTTCGCGAGCGACCGCCAGCGCCAGAACCACACCCCGGTTCTGGCGCTGGCCAGTCAAGACGATGCCCGCACAGGCGACCAGCGACAGCGGCGGCGAGTGCTGCCCGGCGCGGCGCCAGTCAGCGCCGGCGGGCGGGCACGCTGCGCGTCGGCGGCGACACGAGGGTGTCGGCGTCTGGGCTGGCGAGCTGGCGCTCGAGCGCGGTGAACGCGTCGATCAGGTCCGTGGCTTCGAAGCCGCGGTTGCGCCTGCCGATCGTCGTCTGCTTGAGCACGCCGCTTGCCTGGAGGTGCGCGATCGCCTCGTTGGTGGCCTGCACGCTGCGGTCGATTAGCGCGGCGGCGCTCTGCACGGTGACCAGCGGCGCGCCGGGCAACGCGTCGATCAAACGCAGCACGGCCGCGTCCGACCGGACCCTCCCGACCGCCGCGCGCCACGTCGCCTGGATCTCACGAACCTGACGCTCGTAGTCGTCGCCGTCGGCGACCGCACGCGTCATCGCAGCGGCGAAGAGCGCGATCCAACGGTTGAGCCCGTCGACCGCCTCGGGCGCGTACGGGTCGGCGTGCGAGCGCGTCGACGTCAGGCCGGCGATGTAATCCTCCGACCGGGTCGCGAGCACCAGTGACACGGGTGGCACGACGACCGGCGCCAACCCGCGCCGCTTGAGCAGCACGTGGACGAGTGCGCGGCCGGTCCGGCCGTTGCCGTCGGCGAACGGGTGGATGGTCTCGAACTGCGCGTGCGCGATCGCCGCCTGCGCCACCGGTGGTAGCGCGTCCTCGTTGCAGAACGCGCACAAGTCGACCATCAGCTCCGCTACCCGATCCGGCGGTGGCGGGACGAACGCCGCCGAGCACGGGTTGTATGAGCTGCCGCCGACCCAGTTCTGCTCGACGCGGACCTCGCCACCGACATGTTCCAGCCGTGTGCCGGCCATCAGCCGACGGTGGATCTCCAGCAGATGGTCGACGGTGACCGCGTCGGCTTCGGCCATCGTCTCGGTGGCCCAGCGCATCGCCTCGACGTTGTTGAGAACCTCGGTCGCCGTCACGTCGCGCGGGTCATCGCCGAGCCCGAGCGCCAGCTGCGCCTTCAGCAGCCGGCGGCTCCCAACCTCCAGTCCCTCGATGCGCGACGACGCCACCGCCTCGGCCCGCAACAGCAAACGCGCGACCGCTTCGGAGTCGGCGAGCGACCGCGCCTCGCGCTGCAGGCGTTCGATGGCGCGCTCTGCATCGGCGACGTCCGCGGCCGTGTCGCCGTAAAGCGTGAACGCCCGGCCGACGAGCACGTCGGGCACGTAGGCCTCGTAGTCACAGCCCTGGCGCGCACGGCGGGGCAGGCCGGAGTCTGCTCCGACCGGGTCCCAACGAGCCTTGACCACCTCCGGCATGTAATCCAGGCTAGCGCATAAGCTTGAATAAGGGAGCGAGGACAGCCACGGCGTGATGAGCGGCACCGGCACCCCGGGGGCGGCGCCGCACGCCGAGGGCATCCGCCATGAGATCGAGCATCTGGCCGTAGGAGAGGACGTCGGGACCTGCGATCTGCACCTCGCGGCCCGCTGAGGCGGGGACGTCGGGCGCAGCCACCAAGTAGGCGATCACGTCGTCGATCGCGATCGCCTGCGTGGGCGTCTTGAGCCACGCGGGCCGATCATCGCGGAAAGCCGCCTGCACGAGGTAGCGCAGCGTTCGGTAGGACTCGCTTCCCGCCCCCACGATCATCCCGGCGCGGAAGTAGGTGAGTGGCGGCCCTAGTGCGGAGAGGATCTCCGCGGTCCGGTGGCGACTGCGCAGGTGCGCCGACGCCGGGCGGTCACCCAGCCCGCCCAGGTAGACGTCCCGGGTCACTCCCTCGCGGTTCGCCATCTCGGCGAAGTTCCGCGCGCTGTGCCGCTCGCGGTCCTCGAAGCCGCCCCGGGTGGTCCCGCGCCCGATCGAAGTGGATCAGGTAGTAGGCGATGTCGACGCCCTCGCCGGCCCGCGCAGCGCCTGCGCGTCGAGCATGTCGGCCTCGTGGAGTTCGAAGCCGCGGTCGGCCAGCCCCTGCGCCCGCGACCGGTCGCGCACGAGACAGCGCACCGCCCAGCCGCGATCGGCGAGCGCGGCGGCCAGCCGCCCGCCCACGAAGCCGGTGGCGCCGGTCACGAGCGCGCGTCGCGCCAAGCAGGGTCCTCTCAGCTCCGGGGCCACCGGGGGATTATGCAGGCGCCAGGGCGGGCTGTCTGTCTGTCGCTCGCGCTGGTCGTCCCGAGCGACAGCGCGTGCGATCTGGCACTCGAACTCGACGACCCGGTAGTGAGCGCGGCCTCACCGACCGGAGCGTCTCCGATCCGCTCCGTCGCCACATCGGAGGGGCGTCCATCGGCGATCTAACGCCGCCGGTAGACGACGCAAGTGCTCTGCACGGCCTCGCCTCACTGACGCCAATCAGATCGGCGAGGGTCGTGCCTCCGGGCCCGCCTCACAACGTAGCCCACAGGCCGGGCCAATTCGGCGCGTGTGGCTACCTCGACGAGCGATCGCGACAGTGGCAAACAGGCCGAGCCGGTCGTCCGGCGCCAGGAGACGCTTATCGGCGGGGGCACACCGGCAGTCTCCGAGACACGCAACGCCCTCTCACGCTCGACCTGGACGCTGCTCATGCCGCCTGCTCTTCGGCCTCGCGGTCGCGCAGGTACTTGACGAGGCCGATGACATCGTCGGGCACGAGCCGGCCGATCGCGCCGCTGGAGTAGACGCTGACGATGACCCGCCCCGCGGGGTCGAGTACGAATCCGGTGGACTGCAGGTACCGCGGCGCGTCGTTGACGAACGCGCCCGTGGCCGCCGCGACGGCGTCTGCGTCGGCGTCGTGTCCGACGGGAAACTCGAGGCCGTACTCGGCGATGGTCTGGCGCGTGGTCGCCTCACCGTCGACCGACAAGGCGACAACGCGGATGTCGAGCTCGGCGAGCCGGTCGGCGGCGCGCTGGAACGCGCGCAGCTGGGCATTGCAGTAGGGGCACCAGTGGCCGCGGTGAAGCAGGACGACGCCGAAGTGGCCGGCGAGCGCACGCGGCAGCTCCAGCGGCTGGCCGTCCGCGGGTGTGATGGTCAGCGGCGGGAAGGTGTCGCCGGGATTGAGCCTGGCCATGACCCCCTCGGTGCTCGCGGATGGGGCTGCGGGGTCGTCCGCGACGTCCCAGATCTCGCCGGTCGCGTCGCCGTCGAGGCGCCGGGTCAGCGCGGCGGCGGACGCCTCGGGGCTGATCAGGTCGCCGGCGGCGTGGCGCTCGGTGAAGCGGTCGTGCAGGGCGCGGCCGATCGCGTCGGGGTTCTGGTCGCGGATCCACGCCTGCATGGCGGTGTCGACCGACCCGGGCCGGTAGGCGTTGACGGTCACGCCGGTGCCGGCGAGCTCGGCGGCGAGGTTGACGGTGTGCGCCTCCAGCGCGGCCTTCGTCGCGGCGTAGGCGTTGGCGCCGACCATGGCCGCGGGGCTCGCGACGATGCCGCTGCTGACGTTGACCACACGTCCCCAGCGGCGCTCGAGCATCCCGGGCAGCAGCGCGAAGGTCAGCTCAGCCAGGCTCGTGACATTGACGGTGAATGCGCGGGCGAAGGCCTCGAGGTCGATGGCGGTGCTGGCGCCCAGAGGCGCAACGACACCCGCGTTGTTGATGAGAATGTCTACGCGCCCGAGCTCGTCGAGCGCGCGGCGCGCGAGCGCCGTCCCGGCGCCTGGGGCGGCGAGGTCGGTGACGATGGCGTGCGCGCGACCGCCTGCCCCGGCGATGGCGCTCGTGGTCTCGGCCAGCTCGGCCTCGGAGCGGGCGGCCACGGCGACGCGCGCGCCGTGTTGTGCGAGTTGCAGGGCGATGGCGCGGCCGATACCGCGGCCACCGCCGGTGATCAGGGCGGTCTTGTTGTCCAGATGGGTCATGGAGTGGTCCTGTGTCGTCGGGGGAGTGGTTCTCACGCCGCCGCCCGCCCGGAGGCCCGTGCTGCGGCCGGCCGGGGCGCGTGGTGCGGCACGGTGGATCAGCCGGCGACGATGCTCTCGCCGTCGACGGCGCGCGGCACGTGACCGAGCCGATTCCGTCGGCGTGCCGCTACCCGCGTTCGATGCGTACAGGGTGTCGCCCACCCGGACGATCGCGCACGCGGCGACCGCCCGGTGGCGATCGACGACGCCTGCGCCAGCGTGCTCCGGGCGTTGACGCGAAACGTCGCAACCGCGCTGGGACGGGCCTCGGTCACGGCGAGATCGCCGCGCACGGCTCGAAGCCATCGAACTTCATCAAGAGGCTGCTGGTGTCTCGGCTGCGGGGCCTACGGCTTCGGCGAGCAACGTGCGAATGGCCGTTTCAGTACGACCGTAGTTACCCTCACCGATCTGCGTGTAGCGAATCTGGCCGCCGCGATCGATGAGGTACATGGTCGGCCAGTACCGGTTTCCGTACGCGTTCCAAGCGACGAAGTCGTTGTCCAGTCCGACGGGATACTCGAGCCCTCGCTCCCGCGTGGCACGCTCGACGTTCCGAGCGGATCGCTCGAATGCGAACTCGGGAGTGTGGACGCCGACGACCGTGAAGTCGGGCTTGTACCGATCGTGCATTCGACGCAGGAATGGGAGGGTACGCTGGCAGTTCACGCACGCGAAGGTCCAGAAGTCAAGCAGGACGACGCGGTCGCGAAGTGCCGCGAGCCTCAGCGGCTCGCCGTCCGGGGTGTTGAGCCACGGATCGACGCCGACCAGTTCGGGAGCGCGGCCGAGGACAGCCAACGGCGCATCATCCTCCTCCATCGGTGCGCGAGAGGTGTTTCGCCGAGGGAAGCTCATAACTCGGTTGATGGTGGCGCGCCGATGCGGTGCCGGCGATCGCGTTGGGTGATCGCTGCATCGCAGTCGTGTACTACGGCGCACGCGGCAACGTGCGCACGGGCGCGCTCGCGCCGTGGCGGAGGGAGCGGCGTCGGTAGGCGTCGAGGTTCGGCTGCGCCACGTCGCGGAGCTGAACCAGGAGCTCCTCGCGCAAGAAGACAAAGCGATTGAGCGATACCGTTGCGTTCGAACCAGCTCGGATCCAGGCAGTACGTTGATGCTATGCAAGGTCTGGAGGATCTCGAGGTCGTTGACGGCGAGGCGGTTGCGGCCTCCCTGATCCCGCGAGCAGTGACGGCCGGCGAGCTGCTCTACGACGACGGGGCGACGCAGACGTTCGATGTAAACGGGGACACGACCTACGTCGAGGCGGACGGTCGTCCTACGCGGGGCCAGTGGTACGTCGACGAGGATGGACGCTTCTGCTCGTTCTGGCCGCCGACCTATCGAGCTTGTTACGGCCTGCTCTGGATCGTCGAGGGCGATGAGATTGTCGGGCTGAGCTTCACCGAGCTGGGCCGGGGCACGCGATTCGACAGTCGCTACAAGACGCCGGCTCACAGGGCCCGCCCGTGACGCTGCTTAAGTATGAAGTCGTCCTCGCCTGGGCCGGCGACTAGCCCGCCAGCCTCCCGGACGACATATGAAATAGATGCGCCACGGTGGCCTCCGAGCGCGATGAGCCAGGCTGGGTTTGACGGAGACCTTGAAGCAGTTCGAGCGAGCGCCGCTAGCTCTCGCCGGCGGCCGCGGCGCCGACCTGCCGCTCGTCCATTCAGTAGCCAACTCTGACACCGGCGAGCGCGTCACTCCCGTGCTCGACGTCCCGTCGCGCGACGGGCTCGCCGTCCACGCCGATGGCGTCGACTGCTTAGGCCCGACCTCGAGGGAGCCTCGATGGACCTGATCGTCACCCCCTCCCCCGGACTGCTCCGCGACGCCCCCAAGACGGACCACGTCAGATAGCGCGCGCTCGAGCGAACGTCCCGCCACAGAGCTTTAATCACGTGCCTGCGATCGCCGACCCCGCGCCACGCGAGCTCGGCGGCTTGCACCGGCTCATAGGTGACCCAAAAAAGGGCGACGTCGCTACCCGTCCGGGTGTCGAGGCGCATGGGCTTCCTTTCGCTGCTCTCGCCGACAGGCGCTCGCCTCGAGCTCACGCCGGAGCCTTGAGGTCGCCACGCTCGATACGGCGGGCGACCGCACGTCCCCCGGCCAGCATCAGCAGCGCCGATCGCGCGATCGTCGACCGCTGTCACGCGAGCCCAGTCCTCCACTTTGATGGGTCGTCGCGTCCAGACCCCATGCGAACGACGCGGAATCCCGATCGGAGCTATTGCGATGGAGACTCACGCCCACGGGCAAGTCCACTGGCAGGCGCGGCAAGCGAGCTTTACCACAGCGGAGGTCCTGCAGGTGGGTGCGCTCGCCGCGATCGCCGCCGGCTTCATCATGGCCGCGTGGCAGATGGTCGTCGCCGCGATCGCCCAGAACCCCACTGCGGTGCCCGGCATCCACCAGACGCTGTGGACACCGCCGGAGGGCATCTGGAGCGTCGTCTTCGGCGTGCACCACTTCCACGGCAGCTTCCACCTCATCCCGGTGGTCGGCGGCATCGTCGGCCACCTGGGGAACTCGCTGATCCTCGGGATCGTGGGCGTGTCGCTGCTGACCGCGATCCTCGGTCGCCGGCCGAACCCCGTCGGGGCGGTCGTGCTCGGGGCCGCGTACGGCATCGCCGTCGAGGCGATCCTCATCAACGGAATCGTCAACACGCAGAAGATCCAGACCCTCTACAGCTCGACGCCTCACTGGAGCTGGTGGGTCGGCCACGGGATCTTCGGCGCGACGCTGGGCCTGCTCTCCAGCGTGCTGCTGGAGAAGCAAGGGGCGCCGAGCACCATGAGGCGCAACTCACTGTGAACCACCGGTACGACGCCGCTCTGCGCCCAGCGAGTGGCGGGCGACCGAACGACAAGGAGAAGCAATGCACGTTCTAACACGTCTGCGGAGGGCTGCGCTCGCGGGGTTGGCGGCGCTCATGGCCGCGCTCACCATCGCCGGAACCGTCACCGCATCGGCCGCGTTCGCCGGAGAGCCGGATGGCGGCGCAGGAGCGGTGTTCGTCCAGACCAACGACATCTCCGGAAACGCGATCCTCGCCTATGCCCGGTCCGCTGCGGGCGCACTCACGCCAGCCGGCCGCTACCCGACGCTCGGTCGCGGGGGCACGGAGCCCGGCGCGCCGACCGACCCGCTCTCGTCGCAAGGGTCGTTGACGGTCGACCGTCGCCACCAGCTGCTGTACGCCGTCAACGCCGGAAGTGACACCGTCTCCGTGTTCTCCGTTCGGGGCACCAGCCTGCGTCTGTTGCAGGTCATCGGCTCTGGCGGGCGCTTTCCGACCAGCGTCGCGATCCACCAGGCGCTGGTGTACGTCCTCAACGCCGGCGGCGACGGGGCGATCAGCGGCTATCGCAGCGACCACGGCCAGCTGACGCCGATCGCAGGCTCGGTGCGCTCGCTCGGCCTCGGGAACGCCACGCCGCCGTTCTTCCTCCGCTCGCCGTCTCAGATCGGCATCACCCCTGACGCCTCGCACGTGCTCCTCACTGACAAGGAGAACGGCGTGGTCGACGCGTTCGCTCTGCGGCCCGACGGCCAGCCCGCCGTCGCTCCGGTGACCACCGCCACAGGCCCGGTCCCGTTCGCGTTCGAGTTCGACGCGCGGGGTCGAGTGGTGCTCGCAGACGCCAGCGGGTCCGCGAACACGTTCCGCGTGCTCGCGTCCGGTTCACTGTCCGCGACCGGCGCGCCGGCTGCCAATGGCCAGAAGGCACCATGCTGGCTCGTGCGAGCGCGCGGCTACGTCTACGTGACCAACACCGCCAGCGACACGATCACCGGCTACGCAGAGGCGCCGGACGGACAGCTCGAGCTGCTGCAGGCCGACGGCGTCAGCGCGAGGACGGACGCGGGGCCGATCGACCTCGCGGCCGCGCCCGGCGGACGCCAGGTGTTCGAGCTCAACGGACTCGCGGGCGATCTCGGCGTCTACGCCGTCGCGTCCGATGGCACGCTCACCCGGATCACCACGGTGCACGGGCTGCCGGCCTTCGACGGTCTCAACGGCATGGAGGGGATCGCGGTCACCTGAGCAGGACACGGGGAGACGGGATTCGGTTGCGCACCCGTCTCCCCGTGGACGGGGGATCGACGACGATCTCCTCGTCGACGCGGATCGTGTCGGCGGCGTCCTCGATGTTGGTCTGTTGGTACACGCCCGTCCGCGAACTGCCACCGCAGCCTCACGTACGGCCTCCGCGCCTCGAGCATCTGCTTGTACGCGCCGGGTATCGACGACTCGCACCTCGCACGCCGACTCGTCTGTGAATCGTCCTCAGAACGCACGGAAGCCCCGCAACGACAGGGCTCCCGTCCGATGGCGAGACCCGGACTCGAACCGGGGACACCACGATTTTCAGACAAGCCCGATCGAGCGTAACTACCGAAACAAACCTGCAAAAGGCCAAGATCAGACTCAACTCCGTCAATTGGCGAATCCCGCTAATTCCGGCAATCTCCCGCGCGTTTCGGCCACGAGGACCGCGCCGTGGCCCCAAAACCGCGAGCGCGACACGTCGTGTCCGCGAGCAGGTCCGCTTCGCCCCTGTGCAGCAGCACACACCTTCGACTCCGAGGCCCGTGAGCGCTGGGAGGCGGCCTACAAGCAGCTGTCCCGCGGCGAGGCGTCGAGGTGCTCGCACCCGACCTATCCGCCCATCAGCCGAAGGCGACGCGCCTGTCAAGGACGCCGCGTCAGCGGTCGCGCGAAGCGCGAGCCGAAGGCCGCCCTTGACCGGCGCAGAGCCGCAGGCTACCCGGGCACCGTCCCACCAGTCGGCGGCAAGGAGGCCCACGAACAACGCCTGAGGGTCTTCGCTCGCGACACGCGCTGTCGCCGGAGTTGCCGCGCAGACGGCGCGCCGGGACACTCGCCCAGGATGTCTCGCGCGCTCATGGTGCTCGCCGCGCTGGCCGCCACCGCGGCGGCCGCCGGTTGCGGCGCCGGCACTACCAGTCCGCAGCAGAGCAACCTCGGGCCCACCCCGAGCCCGATGTCGGCATCGCAGGTCAGGCAGTCCGTCCGCGAGCAGTGCGACCAGAGCCGCGAGCAGACTCGCAAGGCGCATCCCGACGCCGTCGTCAGCGATTGCAATTACGGCGAAGGCACGCTGACGATAGGCCGCGACAACCCGCAGCCGCCGCCTCCCGCCACCCAGCCGCCACCTCCGCTCACCCAGCAGGTGCACGACGCGCTCCTGGCGGCGCTGCGCGCAGACCCGAGCGCGAGCCAGGCACCAGTTCCCTACAGCGACGTTGGCGTGTGCACCGGGCCGACCGCCGGCGGGGCGGGCGCCTACAGATGCGCGACCACCCCACGCGGACCTAGCGGCGTTCGTTCGGTCACCGTCGACGTGCGGGCCGATGGCGGCTGGGCGGCCCGGCCACTCCCAGCGCAGACGACGCTACATGGGCGCCGCACCATCGCCCAAACCGGCGTCTGGGGCGTCGGGCTGCGCCCACGCTGACTTGACGCCGCCGGCGGGCCTGCCTTTGGGTCTCCTCCGGATTCGTCGAGGGGAGCCGCTCGCATCTCACGGTTCGTCGATTTCGTACCTCGTTGGTGCGTTGCGCATGCTCGGGCTCCCCGAACCGGAGGCGACGTCGGTGTCCCTAGGGAGCGATGCTGGAGCCCGACAGTTGCTGGGTTGGCCAGCCGTCGGGACCAGAGAAGGCCTGGTGTTCTGCTGTAGCGCCGCGCTTCGGGGGCACGCCCACGGCGCGCACTCTGGTCGCCCTTCGGCCCGAGGGAGCGACCAGGGTTCCCTGCCGCTCTCAGTGAACCAGAACGGTTGCCACTAAGAGGCCGCATTTTGGAGAGGCGCGCGCTCGAACCCACTGGTCATCAGCATTTCAAAACGGTCTGCTCCGCTCTGCATGCCTCCATGGAGCCGCCGCGCTTCGTCGACCGTGTGGCAACCATTTCTCAGGGCGCTAGGGCACGCCTGCCGATCGCCTACCCAACCCGATCCGATGCGGTCCCGCATCCGCCACGACGACGGCCCACACATTTGCACCAACGGATGCTTGTGCGGTAGTTTGAGGCTGTATGAGGTCGTTCAGAGCCGCTAGCGACGCCTCCTACGTGCTTTCTCTCCGGCGGCGCGGCCTAGGAGCGCAGGCATCGTGTTGTCGATCGGCAAGTTGACGGTCGAGCAGTCGCGCTATTACGAGCGCCAGGTCGCGCAGGGGCGTGACGATTACTACTCCGGGCGCGGCGAGTCGCCGGGCCGCTGGACCGGCAGCGGGGCCGACAGCATCGGGATCGGCGGGCGGGTTGACGACGACGGGTTCATGGCGCTCGTGGATGGCCGTGACCCGGGCACGGGCGAGCGGCTGAAGCGCGTCGGTGGGCGCTCGAAGGTGGCGGCCTTTGACCTGACGTTCTCGGCACCGAAGTCGGTGAGCGTGCTGTTCGCGATCGGCGAGCCGGCGCTGGCGGCGGCGCTGGTCGAGGCGCACGAGTCAGCGGTCGACGCGGCCCTCGGCTACCTGGAGCGCGAGGCATGTCGGGTGCGCCGCGGCCGCGGCGGTGTCCGACGTGAGGTGGGGGAGGGGTTCGTGGCGGCGGCGTATCGCCATCGCATGAGCCGCGCCGAGGATCCGCAGCTGCATACGCATGTGGTGGCGGCGGACATGGCGCGCGGCGCTGACGGGCGGTGGACGGCGCTTGATGCAACGCCGATCTATCAGCACGCCAAGGCCGCCGGGTTTCTCTACCAGGCGCATCTGCGCGCGGCGGTGCGTGAGCGGCTGCCTTGGGTGCGTTGGGGGCCGGTACGCAACGGGATGGCCGAGATCGAGCAGCTGTCGCCGGTGGTGTTGCGGGAGTTCTCCACGCGTCGTCGTGAGATCGTGGAGCGCGAGCGTGAGCTGGTGGCGGCGGGCGTGCAGGTGGGGGATGGCGGCCGTGAGGCGATCGCGCACGACACGCGCGGGCGCAAGCGTTACGGGGTCGACACCGGGCCGTGGCGCGACGTTGTGCGCGCGCGGGCGGCGGAGCACGGGCTGGGCGCGCGCGAGCTCGCCGCGCTGGTGCTCGGGCCGGCGAAAGCGCCAGAGGTTCCCGATCCACAGTTGGTCGGCGGCGAGCTGACTGGAGCGGCTGGGCTGACCCAGAAGCAGAACACGTTCGCCAAGCGCGAGGCGGTGATGGCGTGGGCCGCCGCGCACGGTCAGGGGGCACCGGCTGCGGCGGTCGAGCGCGAAGCGCGTGACGGCCGGCTGGGCGAGAGCGTCCACGTTGGTGGCGACGAGTTCGCGGTCGGCGATCGCGTCGTCGCGCGGCGCAACGACCGCGAGCGGGCGGTCGACAACGGCATGCGCGGCACAGTGATCGCCGTTGACCCCACCGAGAAGGACGTCGTCGTGCGCACCGACGCCGGCGCCCGACGCCGGCTCGATGCCACGTATGTGGCCGATCATCTCCAGCACGCCTACGCGCTGACCGCGCACACCATCCAGGGTGCCACCGTGGAGTGGGCGGGCGTCGTCGGGCGACCCGAGGACTTCACCCGCAACTGGTCCTACACCGCGCTCTCGCGCGCGCGAGAACCCACCGAACTGTTCCTCATCGACACGCCGACCGAACGCGAGCTCGACCGCGCCGAGATCGCCCTCGGCCAGGCCCGCGGACTGCGGGACGAGCGAACCCCGATCAAGCGCCTCGAGGCGGCCATGCGCCAACGCGACGACGAGGACCTCGCGCTGGACCGCATCGACACCGAGCGCAACCATGGCCCGGCCCAGCTCGAGCCCACGCACGCCCGGTTGCTGGCCGAGGTCACCATCGCCCGCCCGTCCGTCGGTGAACTGCAAGCCGAACTCAAGCGGCTTCGCGAGCGCATCGGCAGCTACCCCGAGCACCTCGTCGACCAGCTTCACGCCGCCCGCCGCGCCCAGACTGAAGCGCAATACGTCGCCGACGAAGCGCGGGCACGGATCGCCGAGCTCGAGCAACCTGCCCAGGGTGTGGTGCGCCGCCGCGCCCCGGACTCCGCCGAACGCGGACGGGAGCGCCAACGCCTCAAGCTCGCCGAGGGGGAAATCGCGGCGGCCACCGAGCGTGAGCGCAACCTCGCGAGCAGCATTCCGGACCGCGATGCATGGGACGCCGAACGCCGCGCGCTCCGTGAGCGCGCCGCTGAGATCGACACGCATCTCTCCAGCCGCCGGCGCGAGCACCTACGCCTCGTGCTGGAACGACCAGCTCGCTACCTCACAGAGGCGCTGGGCGCTCTGCCTGAACAGCCACGCGCTCGCCGCACCTGGCAGCAAGCCGCCAAGCGCATCGAGGCCTACCGCTTCGACCACGCCATCACCGACACCCGCCACGCACTCGGCTCACCCCCGAGCGACCACCCCGAGCGCGCGCAGTGGCAGCGTGCCCACCACGACCTCCAACGCGCTCAACGAGACCTCGGTCACCACAACACTCGCCAGCACTCACGCGAGATCTAGACACGCATCAACGCCCGGTCCCGCCGCTGCTCAGTTTCGTCCAAAGGGCTAGTGAGTCGCGAGCTGCTTGGGCGGTACTCGGCACGTGCTTCGACATCGGGGCAAAGCCTTGGCGTCCGCGATGGCGCTCGGCTGGGGAGCGTCGAACGTTCGTCCGTGAAGTGGTGATCGTTCAGACCGATGGTGTACGCCGTATCGAACATGACCGATCCCTCGACCAGCGCCATGCCGCTCGCGTGGTTCGATCTCGGCGATCCGGGTCGCAGGTATGTCCGCTCGTACCTCGAGAGCAACCAGGCCTTCGGCAAGCGCTTTGGTCGGCTGGTGATCGACAACCTGCCCATCGCGGACAGCGGCGTTGGAGTCCTTGCGCCCAACGATCACCAGCTCGAGCGCTTGATGGAGTTCGAGCGCGGCGGCGTGTTCCCGAGGCGCGCGCCCGACTGGGAGCAGAAGGCTGGCGGACGGCTTCGCCAGTTGCTGGCACCCGACGGCGACCATGCCACGGGCTTGTGGATGGAGGACGCACTGGCACAGCCCACGGACGGGTGGATTGCCAAGAGACCCGACGACGAGATCATGGTCTTCTGTGGCGACTCAGTCATCCAGTATGTGGACGCCAACAGCGGTCCTGGGTGGATGCTGAAGCTCTGCAGCGGGGCAACGTGGAACCCGAACGTCGCCCTCATCGCGTCCGCGCCGCCTCCACTGAGTCCGCCGCCCAATCGGGGTGCAGTCGATCCCCAACACATCGAGGCGCTCGCGGCCGCGACCACCGCGATCATCATCGGCGTCTGGGACGGCGAGGGATTGCTGTTCTGCGAGCCCCGTCTCGCTGCTTAGCCGCTGTCGCCGCACGGGCTGCGGCATCCCCATACGACGCGACGCGCCACCCGCGCGGCGCTACCGCTTGTCGTCCGATGCGGAAGTCGCTGGGCGGGCGCCCACCGCTGTCTCACCTGCCTCGACGGAGGAGCTGGTGGTCCGCAGGAAGGCGGTGCGCTCCTTGCTCATGGCACTGGCTGGATGAATCCGTACCAGGGCGACCGGTACTTCGAGTACGGCGTGCTCGACCGCGTGTGAGGTCCCGCTCGGGCGCCGGCTTCGTGCGCTGCGATGAGTTGCGCGCCGGCGGGCGGTCTTACGCGTATGACCTCGATTACCGCGCAGACGCACGCGACGCTTGACGGCGTCATCGACGCCCCGCCCGCCGACGCGCTCTTGCCGTACATGACCGACGCCGGCCGGCAGGGCGCGCTCGATCTCGCGCTGGCGGCCGACGCGCTGCTGCTCGCGCGCGAGACCTGGCAGGGCCTGGCCAGGGCGTGGCGCGACCAGACCGGCCCAATGGCCGAGCGGCTCAACGCAATGCCGAAGTACGTCGTGTCCGCGACGCTCGACTCCGCCGACGAGTGGGACCACACGACGATCGTCGGCTACGACGACATCGCCGGCCTGCGCGAGCGCGAGCAGCTCCTGACCTACGGCTGCGGGCGCCTCGCACGGGACCTGCTGGCCGACGGGCTGCTCGACGTGCTCGTCCTGTCGCTCACGCCCGTCGTGGCGGGCGCCGGCCGGCGGCTGTTCGACGACCCCAGCCACCTCGTCCGGCTGCGGCTCATTGACAGTACGACCTTCGAGACCGGCGCCGTCCGGCTGTTCCTTAAGCCGGATCACGCCTGACCAAAGCAACAACCGAGTACTGCTTTCCATGCGCGGCGGGCGTCTGACGGACCGCTGGTTGTCGTCCGAGGCGGCGGTGGGATGTGGGCCGAGCCGCTCGGCGGCGACTGCCGCTTCGGCGCGCAGGAGCAGCGGTCTCATCCCGCGCGCCTGCTGGTCGTCCGCAGCGGGCATGAGCTGGCGCGTCGAAACGCCGCTTGGCAAAGCGGTCGTGATGCTTGGGCCCGCGGCGCGGTAGCCGGCGCTCGTATCTGTCTGGTCCCTGTGTCACGGCGAGAAAGCGATCGTCGCTTGTCGGGGCGTCCGTCGACGGCCGCAGACCACCCGGCCCCTTGGCCGGGTGGTCTTCTGCTCAGTGCTCGCGCCGACCGTGCGGCGTGCCATGCGTGCGGTGGCATCGGCGATTTTGATGGGTCGTGATGTTCTTGGCGGTCACGCTCGGGGTCGGGGTGTCAGGAGCGGTCGGTCGACGGGTTGGAGGTAGTGGTTGTGGAGGTAGCGTGCAACCTTGTTGCCGAGCCTGGCTCCCTGGACGTCGGCGGTCCGGAAGTGGATCCCGGCCCACACGCGTGCGTTGATGATTTCCGCGAGTGTGTCGGAGAGGCGGTGAAAGGTCCGGGTGGTCCCGGATTTGTTGCTGGTCGCGGTGAAGGCGATGTTGTCGGTGTCGAAGAAGTACTGCAGCGTCCTGACGATCGCGCCGGCCGCGCAGGTGTGGCCGGAGGGGTGATCGGGAAATGGCGGCGTGACGAGCGCGGGCGGCGTGGCCACCGGCGTGGACGGATCGAACAGCGGCGTCCATGTCGGGTCGGCTCGAGTTGCCGGGTTTCCGTCGCTGGCTGCGTCGCGGATGGCGGTGATCGGACGCCAGAAGTTCCAGTGGTACTTGTCGTTCCAGCAGCCGATCGCGGCGTCGGCGGCGTCCAGGTTCGCGCTCGCGAACAGCCGTGCGCTGTCGACGATGTCCAGCTGGCGGCTGGTGGCGAGCGTGCGAAACACGCGGTTCCAGAAGCCAAAGAGATGGTCTTGCCAGAAGATCGCGGCATCCGTCTGGTCCGGGGTTCGCGTCGTGCTGTGCAGCGAGCCGACCGCCTTGATCTCGTTGAAGTCCTTGGCGTAGGCCCGGCTGGTCAGGGCGTTGGGGCCGTCGGTGCGGAGCATCTCAACATCGGGGACGAGGAACGGTCGGACGTTCGCGACCCACGGAGCGGGGTCGTTAGCGAACAGCGGCGGCGTTGGGCGCCAGGCGCCGGGCAGGGTCCCGATCACGGGCGTGAACGAGCCGAAGCGGCCGTCGTTGGCTCGCGCGGAGAGCATCGCGGTCGCTGCCGCCTCGCCGGCGGCGATGCCGGCCGCCTTCGCGCCGGGTGGCGTGTCCTGGATTGCGGCCAGCGACGTGTCGTAGAGCGGTTGGAGCGTTGTCTGCTGGGTCGGGAAGAGGGCGACGAGGACGCGGAATGCCGCGGTCGCCGCCGCTGCGTCCTTTGAGTCTGAGGGGCCGGCTGGCGGCTCGGACAGATAGGGGCGATGGCCGCGATCGATCGCGTTGACCGCGTCGTAGACGGCGCCTTGCACCATCGCGAAGCTCAGCACGGAAACGGGCGGCGGCTGCCCAGCGTTGGCGACGATCGCGGTCGACGCGTAGCCGTTCCAGTCCGTCACGGTGTCGGCGCGCGCGAGCGCGGGCGCGAGCATCGCGCAGAGCGCCGTGACAGCTAGAAGCGCGCCGATACCGCGTCTTGGGATTGGGGTCGTCCTGGGCCTGTGCATGGGTTCTCCTGAGTTGTTCGTTGGGACGTCGAGTCGAGAGCTGAATGTCTTGAAGGTGTGCGCCTAGGGGGAATCCGGGACGCGCTGGGGCCACGCGACCCGCCAGGCGCGTTGGTGGACGCGCGCGCCGGCTAATTGCTGGGGGTTCGGCGCATGCGGCCGCGACGCGTGGCTGGCGAGCGGCGTCTCTCAGATGCGGGTACGCGACGCCGGGCCGCTGTGCGTCGCCGCAGACGGCTTGGCGGGGGCGGTCGTGGTGGGCAAGACATGGGATGTCCGGGTCGCGATGCGGGCGCCGAGGTAGCCGGCGCCGAGCAGCGCCGCCGCCGCGGCGATGCCGATCAGCACGAGCGCGATGGTGTCGGGGCCGCCGTTGGCGGGCTGCAGGACGGTCTCCCTGACGACGGTCGGGGCCGGGCTGTTCTGCACGACGGGCTGGGGCCAGGTGTCGGCGGGACGCGCGGTCGCGGCGGCGGCGATCGCGAGCACGATGCAGGCCGATGCGGCCATCGCGCAGACGCTGCGGGCGAACCGGCGGGTGAGTCGGGAACGTGTCATCACGGTCCTCCGTGTGTGGTGTTCGGTGCCCGGCGGGATGCTGGGCGGGGACGCGGTGGACCGTCGCGATGGGCGGTAGACGTGTGGCTGGCGCGCGGTTGCTCGCGCGCGTTTACCGCATCGGCGCGGGCTGTTTACCGGCGGTGGTACGGTCGGTGCAGCGCTCGAGGGGGGCGCAGTGGTGGAGTTTCGTGCCCTGGGTGATCTGCAGGTCGTAGCGGACGGTCGAGCGCTCGCGCTCGGCCCTCACCAGCAGCGCGCGGTCCTGGCACTGCTGGTGCTGTCGGCCGGTGAGGTCGTCTCGTCCGATCGGCTGATCGAGGCGCTGTGGGGTGAGCGCCCGCCGCCGACGGCGGCCAAGACGGTCCAGGTCTACATCTCGCGACTGCGCAAGACGCTCAACCGCGCGCAAGCGGGGATCTCCTCGTCGGGCGAGCTGATCGTCACCGTCGATCATGGCTACGTGTTGCGCGTGGAGCCCGCGCACGTCGACGCGCGCGTGTTCGAGTGTCTCCTCGATCGCGGCCGCGACGCGTTTGCCGATCACGAGTTCGACGCCGCGGCGACGGTGCTCAGGCAGGCGCTCGCGCTGTGGCGCGGCGCGCCCCTGGCGGACTTCACCTTCGACGCCTTCGCCGCGGCCGACATCGCGCGGCTACAGGAGCTGCGCTTGGAGGCGCTGGAGATCCGCATCGACGCCGATCTCGCGCTCGGCCGTCACGCCGCCCTGATCGCCGAGCTTGAGGGGCTCACCACGGAGCATCCGCTGCGCGAGCGCCTGCGCGCAGCGCGGATGCTGGCCCTGTATCGCTGCGGGCGCGAACCCGAGGCGCTGGAGCTGTACCGCGAGACGCGCCGGATACTCGTCGACGAGCTGGGGATGGAACCGAGCCCCGCGCTGCGCGAGCTGCACGACGCGATCCTCAGACAGGACCCCGCGCTGAAGCCTCCAGCCGCGCCCCGGCCACGACCGAGCGCCGACGGCGACGCTACCGGTCGCCGTCGGGGACGCGCAGCGGTTCTCGCGGCCGTCGTTGGCCTGGTCGGTGGCGTGGCGGCGGTGACTGCGCTGCTCGCCCACGGCGGCGGCGGGGCGCCCGTCGACGTCGCGCCCAACAGGGTGGCGATTATCGACCCGGGTAGCCGCCGGCCGCTCGGCGACGTCGCGGTGGGCGCGCGGCCCGGACCGCTGGCCCAGGCGGCCGGATCGGTGTGGGTGGCCAACCTCGACGACGGCACGATCACCGGGATCGGCGCGCGCTCGCGACAGGCCGCCGGCACCTTCCCGACCGGGCGGCCGATTTCCGACATGACATCGGCCGACGACTCGCTGTTTGTGTCAGAGGCGACGGCGGGGATCGCGAGGGTGGACCCGACGGTCAAGGCGGTCACGCGGACACGCGTGACCGCGTACGACCCATTTGCGTCGCAGAGCGTCGATACGTCACGGCCGATCGCGGTCGGCGCATCCTCGCTGTGGGTCGGCCAGTACGGCGCGGTGACGCGCTTCGACGCGACCGGGACGCGGCCGCGTGCGCGGATCGAGGGACTTGGCGGCGTCGACGCGATCGCGGTCGGCGCCAACGGCACGTGGGTCAGCGACACCGCCGACGACCTCGTTGCGCGGCTCTCGGACCGCAGCGTGGTCGCCCGAATCCCGACCCGCGACGGGCCTGGCGCGATCGCCGTCGGGGACGGGGCGGTCTGGGTCACCGAGCGCTTCGACAACAAGGTCGCGCGCATCGACCCCGCCGTTGACCGCGTCACCGCGCAGATTGGCGTCGGCGCGACGCCCAGTGCGCTGGCGGTGATCGGCCACTCGGTGTGGGTCGCTAACAGCGGCGACGGGACGCTGTCGGAAATCGACACGCGCACCAATCACGTCGTGCACAAGCTGGTCCTCGGAAATAGTCCCGCGGCGCTGGCGGCGGCCGACGGGCGGTTGTGGGTCAGCATCCAGGCGCCAGCAGCCAGCGTCAGCTCGCCCGGTCCCGGGGCGCTCGGACGCGTCGCGCGTGTCGCCTTCAGAGACGACCCCGGGTCGCTGGAGCCGGCGCTCGGCTTCGCCTCGAACCCGCAGATCCTCAACGCAACCTGCGCCAGGCTCTACAACTACCCCGACGCCTCCGGCCCGCCGGGCTCGCGCGTCATCCCCGAGGTCGCGGCCGGAATGCCCGCCGTCTCGCGCGACGGGCTGGCCTACACGTTCAGGATCCGACCAGGGTTTCGCTTTTCACCGCCGTCCAAAGCGCCGGTGACCGCCCAGACCTTCCGCCGCGTCATCGAGCGCGCCCTGTCCCCGCGCTGGCACGCCACTCGGGATACCGCGGATGTTCCCGGCATCGCCGGCCTGGGCGCTTACCAGAACCAGCGCGCGCGCCATATCTCGGGGGTCAGCGCGTTCGGTGATCGCCTCATCATCCGCCTGACGCGTCCCGACCCGATACTGCCGCAGCAGTTAGCGCTGCCGGTCTTCTGTGCGGTGCCCGACGACACCCCCGTCGCCGTGCGCCACCAGCTGCCGATGGCCGGGCCTTACTACGTCAGCTCCTTCAAGCCCGGCAAGCAAGTCGTGCTCTCGCGCAACCCCAACTACGGCGGTCACCGCCCCGTCCACCTGAAGACGATCGACATCACGATCGGCGCCCCGCCCGCGACCTCGATCGCCCGCGTGATCGCCGGCAGTGAGGACTACTACGCGGCCCCCGCACTCTTGCCCGACGTGATGTCGCCCACCGAGGAGGCTCACCTGCGAGCACGCTACGGAGCCGCGCGCGGCGCCGCCGATCAACGATTCTTCGAGAACCCGTCGACGTGGGTGTGGTACCTGGCGTTCAACACCGCGCGAGGACCGTTCGCCAAGGCGCGACTGCGCCGCGCCGTCAGCTGGGCCATCGACCGCAAGGCGATCGTCGCCGAGCAGGGCACACTGGGGCCCTCGCTCCCCACCGACCAATACCTGGCCCCCGGTCTGCCCGGCTTCCGCGACGCCTCGATCTACCCGCCCGGCGGTGACCCTGCGCGCGCACAGCGCCTGGCCGGACGCGGCCAACGCCACATCACGCTGATCACCGCCGACTCCCCACCGGATCCGCAACGCGCACAGATCGTGCAATCGAACCTGGCCAAGATCGGCATCGACGTCGACATCCAGTCACTGTCGGTCACGCAACTGTATAAGCACGTATTCGACCCGCACGCGAGCTGGGACCTTGCATTCGTCGGCTGGACGCCCAACTTGGCCGACCCTGCGGCCGTCCTCAACCCGCTGTTGCGGGGCCCCTCCGCGCGCAACACGCTCGGGAACTTCGCGCACTTCGACGACCCCGCCTACAACCGCCGCCTCGACGCCGCGGCGCGCCTCAGCGGTCCCGCGCGCAACACCGCCTACGCCAACCTCGACGCCGACATCGCCGGCAACGCCGCCCCGATGGCGGGCATCGGTGTCTGGCTCGACCGGGACCTCTTCTCCGCCCGCATCGGCTGCCAGATCCACCAACCGATCTACGGCATCGACCTCGCCGCCCTCTGCATCAAACGCCCGTGAATACACTCACCGAACACGCCACAGCACACCCCGCCGAGCTCACACCCGCCCCGCGACGAGCTGGAGGCGCCCGGCGCCGCGCGGCCGAGCCCGTCTCACTCCCGCATCAGCGAGAAGGCAGCAGCGCGGCCTGCCACTGTCGAGTTCCATGGAGGCTGTCGCACAAACCACCCACAGATCCGGTGCGTCGATCTGTGATGGGACGACCCATGCTCAGGGCGGCTGAAGATGTCTCACAAGTGGGAGGCGAACCTCGTCAGAGCGATGAATCGCGATACGTCTCCCACCAGTTAGGTTCCAAAGCTTTTCCGAGCCCTTTGTGCAACAGCCTCCATGCGACGCGGTCGTTTGCGGACCGCTCCTCTCGTCCATTGCGCAAGTGACGAGGCGATACACCGGCGCTACCGCTGGTGCCTCAACGCGGCAGCGCGGTGAGCGGTCGTTCGGGCTGGCCGGCGGCTGCCCCGTCTCGTCCGAGGCAGCGCTGAATCGCTACTCGCCTCGCCGCCGAACGACCTCGACCGCTTCGCGCAGGCGGGCTGGATCGATCTCGAGCTCGGCCAGGGCGAGAGCCACCAGGTCCTCAGGCCACTCCTCCACCAAGGCGAGTAGGAGATCGCCCAAGTCGATGGGGTGGTTCGCCTCTCTGGCGTTGCTGGCCGCTGCATACATAGCCACCTCCACCACCGCCCTTACGGCGGTGGCACGAAGCGGTCCGGGGGGCCATTCGCGAGGCGTCGAGCCCGAAGCTATGGGTTCCCCCCACGCGCCCGCTTCCGAGTTGCCGCCTAGGGTGGAGCGCAAGCGCAGGATCTCGCCGCCGATCTGCTCGGCGTCGACGCCGAGGTCGAACAGGATGCGCGTGGCCCTGCTCTCGTCCACCCGCGTGAGCGCGAGCAGGATGTGCGCGGTCGTGGTGTAGCGGTCCCTGAAGGCAAGTACCTCCCTCAGCGCGAGCTCGAGCACCTTCTTGGCGCGCGGGGTGAAGCGGGGCCAGCTGGAGGTGAGCTCTGCGCTCGAGCCGCCGATCCGCACCGCATCGCGCACTCGCTCCACGGTGATCCCCAGATCCTTGAGCACGCCGGCGGCCACCCCGTCCTCGGCACGCAGCAGCCCCAGCAGCAGATGCTCGCTCCCCATGTGGTTGTGCCCAAGCAAGCGTGCCTCGTCTTGGGCGAACACCACCATTTGGCGGGCGGGTGCGGTGAAGCGCTCGAACATCGCCTACCGAAGCTTGCCGCAGCGATTCCTGCCGAGCAACGCTCGCAGCATCAGGGGACTCAATCGCGGTTGTGACGGTTGAACAGCCCGCCAGAGCTGCCACGTATTCCGAGTACCAGCGCGGCGAGGAAGCCTTGCGCACTTGGTGGCGGAGAGGCACTAGGTGCCAGCCCTAGCCCGAGGACGAGCCCGCAGATCGCACGCGATTGGTGAAGTACCGCAGATTGACTGCTGTTTGTCGTCCATTGCGACAGTGCCCTGATCCGGGCCGCAGCCGCTACGTTCAGGCGATCGACCCCCGAACTCCCATTGGCATCACCGCCTGCAGCGCAATCATCGTTCGCGACGACGACAAGGTCTTCATCGCACGACGGGCGACTACCAAGCAGCGTCTGCCGGGACACTGGGAGACGATCGGCGGTGGGGTCGAGCGTGGAGAGACGCCCGAGGGCTGCATCGTTCGCGAGTTGCGTGAAGAGCTCGGCGTCACGCCCAAGGCCGTACGTCACTTCAGGGATTACGTTCTCGGCGAGAACGTGTGTCGGGTCTTCATCGTCGTGCTCGAAGACGAGCCCCGGCCGAGGGCGGCTGACTTCGACGACGCCGGCTGGTTCACACGCGATGAGGCCGCGAACCTCGGACCAATGGCGTTGAACTGCGACGAGCGTGTCGCTGACTACTTCGCCGCAATCTCCAACCGGCGCCCCTAGAGCGGCTTGCGACCCCCCCGGGGGGTGTCATATCCGACGCGAGACTCGCAGCACCACGACATGAGACTCCTGCGGCGAGCGGACACGCGATCCGATTCCTGCTGGGATGCGTCCAACGCGATAGCGCACGTCACGGTCGGGCGTGCGCTCGCCGCGCCGTGTGGCATTTGGCTGTGGTGGGCACATTGTCGAGACTGTGCGCCGAACTTCCCGCGTGATTCGTGCGGTTGTGTGGTGGGTGGCGTTGATCGGGTTGATCGTCCTCATCGTCGGTGTCCGCGCGTGGGGAGTTCTGGCCGTTGTGGTGGGGCTGTTCGCTGCCCTCGTCGGGCTAGAGGTGCACGACAGGCGCTCTGCTCGCAGACAATCTTGAGGACGTCGTGACGACCGGGCTGAGACGCGCGGCCCTGTCCGGCGAGTTCGTTGGCAGCGGCTCGGCGGCGCGTCGGCACTTGTTCCGCTTGGCACGGCCCAGTCGAGGTGCCGCTGCTCCCGTCGACGCGGAGCGG
>CAWIEX010000014.1:0-1515321 GCA_963835295.1 uncultured Actinomycetes bacterium | reverse complement strand
CAGGCGGGCGCCGTCGGCGGCGGTGAGGCCGCGGCAGGGTCGGCGGCCGTCTGCAGCGCGCGGACGTCGGGCAGCTGCAGTGCGGTGCCGCCGATGCCCCAGCTGCCGCTCTTGACCTCCTCGAGCACGACCCACGTGTGCGGCCGGATCGGCTCGCCGGTGAAGCGCACCATGGCGTCGGTGATGGCGGCGATCACGTCGGAGCGCTCGTCGTCGTTGAACTCGTCCTCGAAGACCTTGATCTCGATCAGTGGCATCGAATCCTCCCTTGGCCGGTTGCGTATGGGGTGGTCATCCGACAAGACGGCGAAGCGCGCAGAAGGACGCAGCCCCGATCCCGGCGTACTCGCGAAGCCCTGCGAGCGGCGTTGGCAGCCTTCGGTTTGATCAGAGGTAGCGGCGCTCGAGCTCGCGGTCGACGCCGCGCCAGCGGGCGACGCGGGCCAGTATCCCCAGGACTCGTTCCAGCGCGACGTAGCCACCGGGCAGGCGGACGTCTCCCATCTGCAGCACCAGCGCCGCGTGAAGCGGGTTGCGGGGCACGCCGGTCTTGCGCGCGAGTCCGTCGGCCGCGAGCCCGTAGGCGACGCGAAGGCCTTGCTCGAAGCCCGGGCTACCGGGCCGAAGCTCGACATGGACGACGCTGCGATCCTCGCCCGGATTGCTCCAGGCGTGGACGCTGCGGGCGGCCGCGATGGCCTCGTCACCCGGCCCGAGCGCATGGTCGACGCCGTCGATCTCGACGGTAAGTCGTCCTTCGAGCACTTTGAAGCGCTCGCTATACGTGAGGTGGTAGTGCGGGGTGACCTTCCCGCCCGGCGCTATCTCCAGCTCGGCAAGCGTCCGCGCCCCGCCCGTCTCCTCGCTTGTCTGAAGGAAGGTGGCGGCGTCGCGCTGAACCGGATTGTAGATCCGTCGAGGGCGGTCATCGCTCGCGCTCATGTCGGCGTCCTAGCCGGGAGTCGCGGCGGGGTCGCGCGGCAGTCACACGGCTCGCGGCGCGGTGCGTAGCCGGTCACGCGGTTGCTTCGGTCAAGCTCGATCTCACAGCAGCCGACGAGCAAGTCGCGCAGCTGCCCGCGGGCGCGTTGCACGCGCGATTTCATGCCCGAGACGGAGAGCCCCAGCCGGGCCGCCGCATCGGCCTGCGTGAGGCCGTCGAGCTCGGTGAGGACGAGCGCCTCACGGTACGGCGCCGGGAGCCGCTGCAGCAGCGGCCCCAGGCAAGCCGCCAGCTCGCTGCCCGGTTCGAGCGAATCGGGCTCGCTCACGGGCGCCGGCTCCAGGCGGGCGAGGTCGACGCCCGCGGGTTGCTCGCGCCGCACGGCGGCGCGTCGGTAGTGATCGGCGATCGCGTTGCGGGCGATCTGATAGATCCAGGCGCGCACGGCCGCCGCGTGCTCGAGTTCGTCGGCGTGGAGGTGGACGCGCAGCAGGACCTCCTGCAGGATGTCTTCGGCCGTGTCGCGATCCGGCGCGCGCCGCGCGATGAAGGCCAGCAACGGCCCGCGCAGCTCATCCCACGCCGCGGCCGCCTCGAGCGGCTCGGCGACACGCGGGGCGCTCACCGGCACCCGCATCCCTGCTCGTGGTCGGCGCCGCAGCACTCCGCCTTGGCCTCGGGCGCGCAGCAGGCCTCCTGCTCGGCGGGCGCACAACACGCGCTCTCCGCGGCGGCGGGCTTGCCGGAGAAGAAGCGCGCAAGGTTCTCGGGCAGCTCGTAGGCCCCCGGCTCGCTCGCCGGGGCGGCGTCGCCGTAGACGCGTCTGAGGATCGCGTCGACGATCATGGCGACCGGCGGCTCGGTGTACTCGCGCCCGCGGTACACCCAGACGCGGCAGGCGATGTGATCGCCGCAGCCATCCGTGCACGCCTCCGAGCCGCACGAGCTCTCGCGCAGCTCCAACGCCACGTCGCGGCCATCGACGCGGATCGTCGGCGAGCTCACGAAACGCAACGCCCGCGCCTGCTCCTCGGACGCCACGAGCACCCTGTCGAGCTCGACCTCCACCCCGGCCCCCTCCAGCGTCTCACGGACGACCTCGAGCGCCGCCTCAAGACTGCGATCGGCGCCCAGGCAGCGCGTACAGGTCGTGAGATCGAGAAATAGAAACTCGATCCGCAGCCTCTCCATCGTTTGAGAGCTCGACGCAGCAGACATCGGCGCAACGGCCATCTGACATCCCTTCCTCGGGTAACGATCTCATCGATACAGACGCCGCGCACCACCAAAGGACGCAGACTCAGGCCGCACCGGGCGGGCTGCTGCCGGCCCCAGCGATGGAGACACACGAGCATGGGTCAGCGAGGGCGGCCGTCGGACGCACGCCCCACCGCCTCTCAGGTGCGGCGAGCCGCCGGGTCTCCCGCCCGAGCCCGTCCGCCGCCACACGCGCGACCGCCCCGAAGATTGGGACGGGGCGTCACGACCAGCCTCGCGACAGTTCCATCGCGTACCGCACCGACTGTCCGCATAGCGAAGCGGTCGGCATAGTTCGTCTACGCCGTCCTCGGCGCCGACCACGACAGCTCGCCCTATACGCAGACCGGGGAGCGGATCGCGCGGATCGCCGCCGGCGGGCTCCGCCTGGTGATCGACCAGTTGCGCACCGACGTCACCAAGACCCGCAAGGACGGCACCCGGGGACGCCTGCGCTACGACTACGGCGACCACCGCGACCCGCAGGCCGCCCTCGCCTGGCTGTGGAAGTACATCGAGGGCGCGAAAACCGCCGGTGAGCTCTACGGCCGCGCACTGGTGGTGATCGCCGCCGAGCAGTACGCGTCGCGGCTCGTCGTGCCGTCCAGCCAGCGAATGCCCGCCACGCGCTGGAGCTCGCACAAGGATCTCGCCGCCAAGGCGCTCAAGAAGCTCGCCGGGCCGCACGTCCCCGCCTCGCTCGCGCGGCTCGAGCAGGCCGTCAAGCGCGCCCACGCCACCTACGACAAGGCCGAGGCCGGCGCCCGCGAGGAGCGGCGGGCTGAGCGCCAGCTGGCCGAGCCGAACACCGAGGACGATGCGGTCGCCGACGAGCCCGACGACGACGCGTAGTTGCAGCTGCCCGCTGGCGGGCCGACTCGCCACCCGATGGTGGCACGCCCTGGCGGGCGTGTGGGTGGCGGGGGATCGGCCCGCCAGCGGGGCGGGCCCCGAGCCGAAGGGAGCCCACGATGGCCCGCCGCTCTAACCGCAAGCCGCCCACCGAAGAGGAGCGCGATGCCCGCCGAAGGGCCGACCGCGAACGCATCGAGCAGGCCGCCCGCGAACTGCTCACCACCGAGGGCTGGCAGCGCTGGATCAAGGTCCGGGCGAGCAACGGCCTCTCCAGGTACTCGGTGTCCAACCAGATGCTGATCGCCCTTGACTGTTGGTCGCGCGGCATCACCCCGGCCTACGTGGCGGGCTTCCGCGCCTTCCTCGACCTCAACCGCTGCGTCCGCAAAGGGGAGAAAGCGATCCGGATCCTCGCCCCGGTCACCGTCAAGCAGCGCGACGCCAACGGGGAGGAGACCGGCGAGAAGAAGATCTTCTTCCGCACGGTCCCCGTCTTTGACACGTTATCTCGTGATCTGCTCGGTGGGTGTCGAGGATGCGGTAGCGCGGTCGAAGACGCTCGACAGCGGGCGGAGGAGATCGCACGGCGGCGCGGGTGACGAGCCCGGAGGGCGACGAGCCCGTGCCGCCGTGCGGCCGCTCGTTCGAGCCCTGGAAACTCGAGTTGGGTAACGCGCCCGCCGCTGCTGCTCTTGTCGCTCGAAACGACGGCGCCGGCCGACCACGTTGAGGCCGCCTGTCCCAGTGCGGGAGGCCGGTCAGTTCCGCCGAGGCGCCGGTGTTGCACGGGGCCGCTGTGCGGGCCCACGAGCGGCCCGCCCGGCGGAGGAGTCGTTCAGGACTGCAGGAAGGCCAGCAGGTCGGCGTTGATCGTCTCGGCGTGGGTGGTCGGCATGCCGTGCGGGAGCCCCTGGTAGGTCTTGAGCGTGCCGTTCTGCAGCAGCTCGGCGGCGCGCGGACCCGCGGCGGCGTAAGGAACGATCTGGTCGTCCTCGCTGTGCATCACCAGGACCGGCACGGTGATCTGCTTGAGGTCCTCGGTGAAATCCGTCTGCGAGAAGGCGACGATGCCGTCGTAGGCCGCCTTCGCACCGCCCATCATGCCCTGGCGCCACCAGTTCTCGATGAGCGCCTCCGAGGATTCCACGCCGGGCCGGTCGTAGTTGTAGAAGGGGCCCGCGGCCACGGCCCGGTAGAACTCCGAGCGGTTCACGGCGAGCTGGACCTGGAAGTCGTCGAACACGCTCTTCGGCGTGCCCTCCGGGTTGGCGTCGGTCTGGACCATCAGCGGCGGCACCGCGCTGATGATCGCCGCTTTCGATACGCGGCTCTCGCCGTGGCGCGCGAGGTAGTGCACGACCTCTCCACCACCGGTGGAGTGCCCGATGTGGATCGCGTCCTGCAGGTCGAGGTGGGCCGTCACCGCCGCGAGGTCATCGGCGTAGTGATCCATATCGTGACCGTCGCCGACCTGGGCCGAACGCCCGTGCCCACGCCGGTCATGCGCGATGACCCGATAGCCCTGCTGCAGGAAGAACAGCATCTGGGTGTCCCAATCGTCGGCCGACAGCGGCCACCCATGGCTGAAGACGATCGGCTGACCCGAACCCCAGTCCTTGTAGAAGATCTCCGTACCGTCGGTGCTACTGATCGTGGGCATGCGCTACCTCCGCTTTCCGTTCGACTGATGCACGTGCGGGGATCGTGCCACACGGCCCAGTGCTCGGGTCCGTGTCACCAGGGGCAAGGTGATTCGGCCGGAGGAAGCGGGGTCGCGGCTGGCGACGCGTGCGTCGGCATGCGAGGCTCGCCGCGGTGCGGCGGGAGTGGGAGCCTGAGGAGCTGATCCCGTGCTGGACGCTGGTCGAGGACGACTGGCGGTTGGTGGGGAACAAGACGGGCGCGACGCGGCTCGGTTTCGCGGTGCTGTTGAAGTTCTTCGAGCTCGAAGCGCGCTTTCCGCGTGGCCCGGGCGAGGTGCCGCCGGCCGCGGCCCGGTATCTCGCCAGGCAGGTGGGCGTGGAGCCGGCGCTGTTCGCCGGCTACGACTGGGAGGGACGGGCGATCAAGTACCACCGGGCGCAGGTCCGGGAGGCGCTGGGGTTCCGCGAGCCGACCGTTGCCGATGAGGAGCGCCTGGGCGCGTGGCTGGCCGAGGAAGTCTGTCCGCTCGAGCTGCGCGATGAGCGGCTGCGCGAGGCGCTGTTAGGGCGCTTCCGCGCCGAGCGTCTTGAGCCGCCGGGCGTGACGCGCCTGGAGCGGATGATGCGAGCGTCGCGAGCGGCTGCAGAGCAGCGGTTCTGTGCGCGGACGGTCGGCCGGTTGCCGGAGGAGACGGCGGCACGGCTGGAGGCGCTGGCCGGCGATGATGTGAGCGGCCGCGGCGCGCTTGCCGAGCTGAAGGCCGACCCGGGCCGGGTGGGGCTGGAGACACTGCTGCGCGAGATCGACAAGCTCGAGCGCATCCGCGCGCTCGGGTTGCCCGACGCCGTGTTCGCGGGCGCTTCGGAGAAGCTGGTGGAGGCGTGGCGCGCGCGGGCGGCGCGCGCCTACCCGTCGGACCTGCGCGCGGCGCCGCGGCCGGTGCGACTGACGCTGCTGGCCGCGCTGTGCTGGCTGCGCGCGGCGGAGATCACGGACGCGCTGGTCGATCTGCTGATCGCGCTGGTGCACAAGATCAACGCGCGCGCCGAGCGCCGCGTGGAGGGCGAGCTGCTGGACGACCTCAGGCGGGTGCGCGGCAAGCAGGGCATCCTGTTCCGGCTCGCGGAGGCCGCGGTCGCCCATCCCGACGAGACTGTCCGGGCGGCGCTGTTCCCGGTTGTCGGCGAGACCACGCTGCGCGATCTGGTGCGCGAGGCCAAGGCGAGCGAGACGGCCTTCCGGGCGCGCGTGCGCACCGTCCTGCGCTCCTCGTATTCGGCGCACTATCGGCGGCTGTTGCCACGCCTGCTGGCCGCGCTTGAGTTCCGCTCGGGCAACGCTGCGTTCCGGCCGGTGATCGACGCGCTCGGGCTGCTGCTATGCGTCTCGTGAGCGCGTGCGCTTCTACGACGTGGCGGAGCGCGTGCCGCTCGACGGCGTGGTGCCCGAGGAATGACGTGACGCCGTGGTCGACGAACGCGGGCGGGTGGCGCGCATCCCGTACGAGCTGTGCGTGCTCGGCGCCCTGCGAACGGCGCTGCGGCGCCGCGAGGTGTGGGTCGTCGGCGCGGCGCGGTGGCGCGACCCGGACGAGGATCTTCCCGCCGACTTCGAGACGCACCGCGACGCGCACTACGCCGCGCTGCGCCAACCCCGTGACCCGACGACGTTCATCGCCGAACTGCGGGCCGAGATGGCCGAGGCGCTCGCCGGCGCGGACGCCGCGCTGTGCAGCGGGGTGAGCGGCGGGGTGCGGATCACGCGCCGGCGCGGCGAGCCGTGGATCACGGTGCCCCCGCTCGAGCCCTCGCCGGAGGCACCCAACCTGCCCGCACTCAGGGACGAGATCGAGCGGCGTTGGGGCACGGTGCCGCTGCTCGACGTGCTCAAGGAGGCGGCGCTGCGCACCGGCTTTCTCGAGGAGTTCGCCTCGGTCGCCTCGCGGCAGATCACCGACCCGGCCACGCTGCAGCGCCGGCTGCTGCTCGTGCTCTTCGCGCTCGGGACGAACATGGGCGTCCGTCAACTCGTCGCCACCGGTGGCCACGGCGAGAGCGAGCCGCCCCTGCGCCGCGTGCGGCGCACGCACATCACCCGCGAGCAGCTGCGCCGCGCGATCGCCCGCCTCGCGACCGCGACCTTCCGCCCCCGCGACACCAGCTGGTGGGGTGAGGCGACGGCGTGCGCGAGCGACTCCAAGAAGTTCGGCGCCTGGGAGGCCAACCTGCTGACCGAGTGGCACGCCCGCTACCGCGGCCCGGGCGTGATGATCTACTGGCACGTCGAGAAGCGCAGCGTCTGCATCTACAGCCAGCTCAAGAGCTGCTCGAGCTCGGAGGTGGCGGCGATGATCGAGGGCGTGCTGCGCCACTGCACCGACGCCGAGATCGAGCGCAACTACGTCGACACGCACGGCCAGTCCGCCGTCGGCTTCGCGTTCTGCCACCTGCTCGGCTTCAAGCTGCTGCCGCGGCTCAAGCAGATCGGCGCCGCGCGCCTGTACCGCGCCGATCCGAGCGCCGGGCCGGCCGCGCTGGCCGACGTGCTCACGCGCCCGATCCGCTGGGAGCTGATCGCCCAGCAGTACGACCAGCTCGTCAAGTACGCGACCGCGCTGCGGCTCGGGACCGCCGAGGCCGAGCAGGTGCTGCGCCGCTTCACGCGCGGCGGCCCCAAGCACCCCACCTACCAGGCGCTCGAGGAGCTCGGGCGCGCCGTGCGCACGAACTTTCTCTGCCAGTACCTCGCCTCGCCAGCGCTGCGCCGCGAGATCCACGAGGGCCTGCAGGTCATCGAAACCTGGAACTCGGCCAACACCGTCCTGTTCTACGGCAAGCACTCAGAACTCACCGGCGCCGAGCGCGACGACCAGGAGATCGCCGTGCTCGCGCTGCACCTGCTGCAGTCGGCGCTCGTGTACCTCAACACGCTGCTGCTGCAGCGCGTGCTCGCCGAGCCGGCGTGGGCGCAGCGCATGACCGACCGCGACCGACGCGCGCTCACGCCGCTGTTCTGGAGCCACGTTAACCCCTACGGGCGCTTCGATCTCGACATGAACGCACGCCTCGAGCTCGCCGCCTGACCCAACTCGCGACACTCGCGAGCCCTCGGTGACCTCGGCGGCCCGTGCCGTAAGCGGATCGGTCACTGGCACATCGAATCCTGTCCGCACGATTACGTTCGATCGGTCGTGGTTGGCTTCTCCGGCGTGCCTGGGTAGAAGAATCACTGGCAGGACACGACGGCGAGGAGTGCCTGCAGGCCGCGCCAGGCCGAGAGGCACCCGATGCACTCGCGCACGGATACCACAGCGCAATTCCAACTCACCGGCCTTGCGGCCGTCGCCGCACTCCGCTGCGTGTCACGAAGCGCGGCCGGGGTCCCTAGGCCCAGCCTGCCGCTGACAACACCGGAGGGTTACATCATGCGCGATTTGCCGAAACGGCTGGCCGGTCGGTCTGCGGCGCAGCGAGCAGCCCGCCCGTCGCGGCGCCCGTTTCCGCGTTCGGGTCCGATCGTGTCGGGGGCAGACGTATGAGCGGCGCGCTGAGTACCTCGCTGATCGTGGCGTTGTTCTCCTTGATGGCGCTGCGTCCGCCGGTTCCACGTCGCAGCACGCGGTTCAGCCTGCAGTTCGCCTTCTCATGGCAGCTCAACGAGCTGCCGTTCTTGGGTCTGTGGTGGCTGCTCGCCGGCACCATCGGCACGTTGATCGAGCCGCGGTCGGGCAGACCGCTGTGGTGGCTCATCGCCGGGTTCGTCGCGTTGAACGTGCTGGTCCTGGCGCGGATTCTGTTACGTACCCGATCGGCCCGGCCGGTACTGTCGGCAGCGTTCGAGGACACGTTCGGCTCCGGTGCCGCGCCGTGCTACACGCGAGCGCCGTGGTGGCGGATCGTGCTGCTGCCGATCATCTCCTGGCGGCCGGACGTGCGCCGGATCCGCAACCGACGGTACGGTCCGGCGCGGCATGGGAACCGGCTCGATGTGTACGTCTCCCGGCGAGGCGACCGGTCCGGCGCTCCGGTGCTGGTGTATCTACACGGGGGAGGGTTCGTGATGGGCAGCAAGCTGCTCGGCGCCCACCACCTGATCTACCGGCTGGCCGCCCAGGGCTGGGTCTGCATCAGCGCCGACTACCGGCTGTTCCGGGCGAGCTACGCTGACCAACTCGCCGATACCCGCGCCGCGCTGGCCTGGGCGCACGCGAACGTCGACGCCTACGGCGGCGATCCCCACACGATCTTCCTAGCCGGCGGCTCCGCCGGCGCGCACCTAGCCGCGACTGCCGCCCTGTCCGGTGCCGAGGTCAGCGGTGTCATCGGGCTCTACGGCTATTACGGCACCGTCGGCCGGTCCGGCTCCGGGCCGACCTCACCGCGAGAGTGCATCAATCCCGCCGCAGCGCCGTTCCTCATCGTCCACGGGGTGTTGGACACCCTCGTCCGGAGCCAGGACGCCCGCAGTTTCGCCGACCGGCTTCGCGCGGTATCCGGGCAGCCTGTGGCCTACGCGGAACTACCCGCAACCAATCACAACTTCGACGTCTTCCCCTCCCTGCGGTGTCACACGGTCACCGACGCCGTCGTCCGGTTCGCGGAACTCAGCCTGGCAGCACGGAGCGTCCAACACCAACCGCCCCGTGCGGGAACTGCGGAGGTGGCTGGTGATTGGTGAGGGCGCACAGCTGAATGTTCGGCGGCTTGCCGCGGTTGACATGCACGGCGCGCGCGGAACCCGCTGGCGCCGGCGAGTGATCCTCGCGGAGTTCGCGCTGGGAACCATCGGCGGCGTCGCGCTCGGGGTGTGGGCGCTGACCTGGGGCGGAGCGGCTGGCGTCGTGCTCGGCATCTGGCTGCTGGGGCTGGCCGCCAACTACCTGCCGCTCACTGCGCATGTTCTTGCTCTGTGGCCGGCGGGGAAACTGCAGGCGGAGCTCGCCGGCGCCGACCTGCGGGCCGAGCTGCGCCACTACACCCGCGCTCAGGTCTGGGTGCTGGTGCCGTTCTGGGTCGCGGGACTCGCCCTCGCGCAGACGCGACATGCGACGTGAACCCGGTAGGTCGGTGCCACAAGACGCTCGGCCGATTCGAGCAGTCATCGCAATATCAGCGCTGCGATCTGTTCGGGCGGGGTCGCCAACCCGAAGCGCATGCGCGGGCGGGCGTTGGGTTCGTCAGACGACCCGCGAGGCGCATCATGCTTCGAGTGCGTGGTCGGCAGGCGTCGGGCGCGATCGGTTGTCATAGCTCGCGCAAGGTCAAGTGGCAGAAGTGCCCGCCGCCGATATCGCCGTCCTCCAGCCGATCCCGTAGGCGGAACGCTCAGCCCGCGGACCGCAAGCGGATCCCCAAACGACGATCTGGTGATCATGACTGAGGTGGCACTCGGGCGCGGTACGGCTGGTCAGGCAAATCGGATCTCGCGGGCTCGCCGCGCGGGCGTCGACCGACGCCGGGTCGGGGTGCGTGTCACGGCGAAGGGCTGCCGACCGCTTCGACCGACGACGGACCGGGGAATCAGGCGCCTGGTAGTGCCGCACCTGCAACCTCGCCGCCGGTGGCCCTCCCCGCGGGTCGCTGCCTGGCGCAGCGGACCGGACCGCAGGCCATGCCCAGTGTCAAGAGCCGACATCCTGATGGCGTTTGGCGTCATCCGTGGATGACGGGCCCGCCGCCGCGCTCGTCGGCGTGGCTGCGTATTCGACTCACGCGAGCGCTGCGTGTGCGCGTATTCGTGCTGCGGTCAACGAGCCGATTGCCAGCGCGGCGACGACGGTGGCGTAACCGATGCTCGTATCTCGTAGGCCGACGTGCGTCGTCAGCACCCCGGCCACCACTGCGGGCAGGGAGAAGGCCAGGTAGGCCACGACGTAGAGGGCCGCGATCAGCTCGCCGCGGCGGGCGGGGCTGGCCGCGGCCGCGAGGGTTCGGAATGCGCCGAGGAATGTGGACCCGAAGCCCGCAAGCCCCGGTCGGGTCGATGGCTGGTGGTCGATCAGCGCCGCAGCGACCGCGGCTGTCGCCAGGCCGGTGGCCACCCCTTGGCCGATCCGGGCCACGAAGAGCCAGCCGAGACCGTCGGCCACCAGAAAGGCCAGGATGCTCAGCGACTGCACCGCCAGCGCGGCCAGGACGACCGGGCGACGACCGACCGCGTCCGAGACCGACCCGGCGACCAGCAGGGTGGCCAACAGCGCGACCGCGTACACGGCAAGATCACGGTAAGCATCGTCGGACTGAATCCCCACCGGGACGCGTAGATCCCGTACAGCGGGGTCGGCGCGGCGGCCGCGAACAAGAACAGCCCCAGCACGGCGGTCACAACCCACAGACCGAACCGCGAACCCGCGCCGTGATCGCCGATGCTCATTGGGGGGTCGGTGCTCTTCTGGATGGTCGTCACGTGCTGCTCCGCACCTGCCCGGCGGTGGGCGCGCCGTGAGCGATTGCGGACTCACCGGCATCCGCGATCTGTTGGGCGTAGTAGTCGGCCAGGTGGTCCGACCCGGTCGGCGGCGCCGTCATCTCGTGGGTCATCACGGCGACCAGGAACTGCAGCGGACCGTAGGTGTGCTCGGGTGTGCACCGTGCGAGTACCCAGGTCGCGGCCACGACCAGGCCGCGTGGGAGGTGGCGGACCTTCGGTGCGGCCCGGTGCGCGGCGAACGCCGCGGCGGCGATCGCCTCATAGGTGAGCACGTCGGGCCCACCCACCGGCACGTCCGTCGCGGCCGACCACGCGGCGTCGATGCAGGCGGCCGCGAGGTCGCGACCCGAGATGGGGTTGATCGCCAAGTGCCCGTCGCCGAACAAGTACACGGTGCCGCGGCCGGCCATCGTCAGGAACTCGCCCATGTCCGAGAAGTAGCCGGTGGGGCGCACCACCACCGATGAGATGCGCGAGGCGGCCAGCGCATCGACGAACCGTTCCTTCGCCGCGGCCAGCCGCACCGTTCCGCGAAGGTCGCTGCCGTGCAACACGGACACGTACACGAAGCGGGCGACGCCTGTCTTCTCGGCCAGTTGCAGCAGCGCGAGGTTGCCCCGGTAGTCGACGTCCATGTACTTCACACCGTCTCGCTGGCGGGTGATGCCCAGGGCGGAGAACACCACATCGATGCCGTCGGTGACGCCCGACAGGGTCGCCGGGTCCGTCACCTGCCCGACGAAGGCGTTGACCCCGCCGGGGAAGGTGGCCGCCTGCTCCGGTCGCCGAACCAGGACGCGCACCCGGCATCCCGCATCGACCAGGGCGCGAACCAGGTGCCGGCCGAGATAGCCGGTCAGCCACAACCACCTGCGCTGGATCCGTGGCACCGCCCACCGCTGGCCGCCCGAGACCCGGGTGCCGGCCGCGCCGTTCCACGTCCATGGCGCCCTCCGCGACGGCGGCCGCGAGCGCGCGGGCCGGCGACGTGACCGGCTCCTGGGGACGGAGCGCTACACCGCCGAGTCGCTGCGGCGCTGGCGCGAAGCCCACGCCGAGTACGTCCCTCGCGAGGAGCACGTCGGGCGCCGATCCGGCAGACCGAGCTCGCGGAGGAGGTCGACGCCCTCGCCCGCAGGGCTGACCGCGCGATCCGCGCCGGCGCCCCCGCCGTGGGGCAGAAGGCGGGCCGCGGCGTTACTTAAGTGCCTTGCGCGCCGCCGACGTCCACGCCTTCGTCAGGTCGCGAAGGAAGTTCGCCTGGGCGGTCGCGATGCTCGAGACCCACTCGATATCGCTCGATCCGGGACCGCGCTCCAGGGAGTCGGAGACCGCCTTGAGGGTGGACTCGTAGATGTCGAGCGTCCCGCGCCCCGCGCGCTTGCCCGCGTCGATGATCCGCTCGTTGAGTTCGCGAATCCGCTGCTCGGCCGCCTCGACGCCGGGCTCGGCGGCCTTCGCCTTAGCGGTCGCTGGTGGCGTCCGCGTCCGTGCTGCAGCGGGCTTCGCGGCACGAGCCGTGGACTTGGTGGTCCGGGGCCCTGCAGCCGTGCGTCGCTTCTGCTGCCCAGCTGTCGCCTTCTTGGGCTGTGGCATTACTGCCTCCTTGTGCTGTGCCCTTGCATTCTTCGCAACCGACGGGCGCGAGCCTACTAGGCGCAGACGCGAGACTTGAAGCTCGCGGCGACGCGCGCGACGCGCTCAAACGGCGCCCGCGCCCAGCTCGAGCGGTGGCTGTCTGTCGAGTACCGGCACGGCGGCGTTCAGCCATCCGGCGATGGCGTCGGCGGTCATCGTTCGGGCCAGCCGCTGCACGATCACCGCCAACTCGATCAGGCGGTTTGGCCCACGTCGACGAGGCCAATACCAGTCGTCCTCTTCGCTGCCTCAGACGACGCGGCGTACGCCACGGGTACCGAGTTTGTCGCCGACGGCGGCTACCTGCTCGCCCCGGTCGATGCCACCTCAGGCCCGCCGCCGCACCACGCTGCCGTCGTGATCCTGCTGGCCGCGCTGCGCCGGACGCACCTGCCCGCGAGTCCGGCACCGGGAGCACCTCCGAAACGCCCCGATCCGGACACGCGGGGCCATCGTGAACCCGCGCGGGGGCGGGTCTTCGCGGCTTGCCGCGGCGGATTCTCGGACGTGTCCTAAGCCGTAGGTGAGAACAACGCCGGGCGCGGCCAGGCAGGCGCCGGGCCAGCGTGGGTACCACCTGGTCAGCGATGCGGTGACGCCTCCGAGCGCCGAAGCAGACGACGCCTGCATTCGTAGGGCAGCGAGCGGGCGCACTTCGCTTTCGGCCACGCTCGCCTCGGACGACCAACAGAAGCACGCCCAACAGCTGGGCGTCTCGCGCGCGTCGCATCGTGTGCCGGGCGGGGCGGCTACAGCTCGTCGAGAGGGCCAAACTGGCCCTCGGTGGGCTCCGCTCAGCAGAACCACGGCTCGGTGAGCCGTGGCCTCCCCTCGGTCGAGCCGGCGAGGATCGGCGCGGCGCGGCCGGCGGGCGACGGCGATCGCCCGGCCGCCTGGAGCGCCGCCGTGCGCACCTTCGCGAACGTCTCGGGGATCGGCTCGGAGCCCGCCGCGCTCTGCTCGACGAGCGCCGCGAGGCGGGCCTGGAGGCGGTCGCTGTCGGGGTCGATCGGGGTCCACCTGTAGCTGAGCCGCTCGGCGTCGTAGCCGCCGAGGTGCGGGCGCATGTCGGGGCGCTCGAGCAGCAGCGATCCCTCGGGGAGCAGCAGGCGGATCGTGTACTGGACCGGATCGACGTTGCCGACGAGGTCGTGCTCGGCCACGAAGTCGAGCATCTCGACCACGTCGCCGGGCGTCGTCCAGGGGGTGAACGGCATCCACGACGGCCGCATCTCGATCCCGTGCTCGCGCAGCAGCGCGATCGCCCGGACGGCTTCCTCGGTTGTGTGGCCCTTGTCGAGCCGCTCGAGGATCTCGTCGTTGACCGACTCGAGCGCGGAGACCACGAACAGGCAGCCCGCCGCGGCGAGCGCCGGCCACAGCTCGGCGTTGCGCAGGATGTGCTCGACCTTCGTCGTGCAGTCGAAGGTGAGGTCGGGGAAGCGCTCGTGCATCGCCTGCACGACGCGCAGCGAGTGGCGGCGGCCGTTGAGGAAGTCGGGGTCGCCGAAGGTGATGTGGCGGGCGCCCAGCTCGACGAGGCTCGCGATGTCTCGCACCACGGTGTCCGCGCCGACGATGCGGATGCGCCCGTCGTAGACGGGGGGCACCGGGCAGTGGCGGCAGCGGTGCACGCAGCCGTGGCTCGCCTCGACGTAGCCCACGAGCCGCTCGTCGCCGCCGAGCGCGAGGTGCGCGTAGCGCTCGAGCGGCGGCAGCAGGTCGCGTGCGGGCAGCTCGAACTCGCCCCGGCCGAGCTGGATGAGCGCCTCGTCGGCTCGCGCGTCGGGCGGACCGCCGGCCGCCAGCTCGCCGACCCACGCCGTCAGCGCCGGCTCGTACTCGCCGGCGATCGCGCGGTCGGCCAGCGCGCCGACTGTGAGGTCGCGGCTCACCGGCGCGTAGAGGCCGTAGAAGCAGACGGGCAGCTCGGGGCGCGCGCGGCGCACGCCGGCCGCCGCCCGCATCGCGAGGCGCATCGCGGTGTGCATCGGCACCGAGAAGCCGGCGGCCTGCGCCCACTCGACTGCACCGGCGTCCCAGCGCTCGACCGACAGGTCGAGGCAGCGCACCTCGTGCCCCGCCCTGCGCAGCGCGGCCGCCGGCGAGGCCACGTGCAGCGGCTGGTGGCCGAGCTCGTAGGTCGAGACGAGCAGCACGCGCATCGCTTCGGGAGCCTAGCCCCGCACCGCCGCGCCCGCCGGCCGCTCACCGGCCGCGGGCTCGACGATGTCGATCTCGAGCCGCGCGTGCGCCGCTCGCAGGGCGTGCTCGACCTGCGCGGGCGTCTCGCCGCGGGCAAACAGGAAGCCGAGGTAGCGATCGCCCTCCGGCAGGGGGCGGACGGGACGGCCGTGGCCGATCGAGATCTCAAGCCCGGCGATGCCAGGCACGGCGCGCGCGTCGTCCTGGCCGCGCACCCCCCGCAGTACGCCCGCGCGCGGGATCGGCAGCATCATCACGCCCGACGCCGCCGCCTCGCGGCGGAGGTCGCCGAGCGGCAGCCCGAGCGCGTGGCGCAGGATCACCTCCTCGAGGCTCACACCGACGCCGAAGCGAAGCGAGCGCGAGCACAGCCCGCCGATCGAGCGCGCGGCGAGCTCGAGCATCCACACGCGCTCCTTATCGATGCGCAACTCCGCGTGGACGGGGCCCTCGCGCAGCCCGAGCGCCGCGCAGGCATCCGCGGTCGTGCGGGTCACGGCCGCGACGATCTCGCCCGGCAGCCGCGACGGCGTGGTGAAGATCGTCTCCTCGAAGTACGGGCCCTCGAGCGCGTCCGGCTTGTCGAAGACCGCCAGCAGCTCGAGCGCACCGGCGCGCAGGAGACCCTCAACGGCCACCTCGGCGCCCGGCACGTAGCGCTCGATCAGCAGCGGCGCCTCTGGGTCCTCCCCGGCCTCGGCGAGGATCGCGCGAACCCGCGCGCCGGCCGCCGCCGCCGCCCGCGGATCATCCGCCCGGATCACGCCGCGGCTCGCCGACAGCGACAGAGGCTTTACGACGCAGGGAAGCCCGACCTCGGCGGCGACCGCCGCCGAGTCCTCGCTCGGGCCGACCGCGCGATGCTCGGGCTGCGGCACTCCGGCGGCGGCGAGCGCGCGCCGCATCGCAGCCTTGTCGCGCGTCGCCGCCGCGGCCTCCGGCGGGTTGCCCGAGAGCCCCAGCCGCTCGGCCGCGAGCGCGGCGACGCGCACCCCCTGGTCGTCAACGGCCACCACCGCGTCGAGCGGCCTCTGCGCCGCCACCGCCGCGATCGCTTCCGCGGCCGCCTCCGGCCGGCGCAGGTCGAGCGTCAACTGGCTGTCGCCGATCGACACGAGCCGCCGCTCGGACGCCACCACGACCTCGGCCCCGAGCGCCCGGGCGGCGGTGAGGAAGTCGGCCGCCCGGTAGGTGGCCGTCGGCAGCAGGAGGAGCACACGAGCCACACCGTTAGCATAGGTCCAGACCGATGAGCGCCGACGATCAGACCTCCGGCGAGCGGTGGTTTGACATCACCAACGCCGCCTACGACAAGGTCACGGGCTTCCTGCTCCAGGTTGCCGAGCCCGAGCGCCAGGCGATGTGGATCGAGGTGACCGGCACCTCCGCCAACCAGTGGACCTGCAGCATCTCGCTCAAGCCGCTCGACGCGGCGGCGCCCCACGACGCCATCGTCCGCCACCGCGACCTCGCGATCGTGGTCCCCGAGTGCGACTTCGACAAGGTCCGCGGCGCGACGATCGACTGGCTGGACGACCCGTTCGGCACCAGCGGCCTGCGCGTAGACAACCCCAACACGCCGAGCCCAGCGATCGGCGCGCGACCGCCCGCCGACCTGAGCGGCGACGTGGCCCAGCGCGTGATCCAGGTGCTTGACCAGCAGGTGAACCCCACGATCGCCGCGCACGGCGGCCGCGCCGAGCTCGTGGCCGTCGAGCAGGGAACCGCCTACCTCAGGCTGGGTGGCGGCTGTCAGGGCTGCGCGATGGCCACCGTCACGCTCAGCCAGGGGATCGAGACGGCCATCATCCAGGCCGTGCCGGAGATCACCAGCGTGGTTGATGTGACCGACCATCAGAGCGGCACGAACCCCTACTTCGAGGCCGCGAAGAAGTAGGGGCGGCCAACGCCACCGGGCGGGCGACGAAGCGATCGCCTTCTTCGAGTTCTTCGCCACGCCACCGCCCGCGTTCCAGCAGCGCACTCGCCGTGAACCAAAGCGGGCCTCGACGTGAGCGACGAGCCCGCCGAGGCCCGCCCCGGCGGTTGTGCGTGCCGCAGATCACGTGGCCCTCCCGTCGATGCGCGCAACAACCCATGTAGACGGCAAGGTCACGTTGTCGTCGTAGTTGATCGAAGTCGCGAGCACGGGCGCCGACTGGGCTTCGGTCTTCTCCTACCGATGCAAGCAGCGACCCGGGAGCCGGTCGTGCGCCGCCGGACTCCTGCGGCTCGTCCATTCCGGGCGTCGGCGAGGGTCGCGAGACGATCGCTGGTCGCGGCAAGCAGGAGCGCTACTCACTGCTGTTGTGGAGGGTGGAAGTCGCTCCTTCGCGGGCGCGTGGCTGCGCGCAGCAGGTCGCGGACCGGCTGGGTGCTGGCCCTGCCTCGATCCGCGGCCGCGGGCGCTCGGGTAGTCCAGCGGCGGGTGCGCGATCGGCCCCTACGACTTCCAGGTCGCTTGCATCGGCCTGGTCAACGCCATCGACCGCTACGACCTCTCCCGTGGCCGCGCGTTCTCATCCTTCGCGGTTCCCACCATCGTCGGAGAGATCAAGCGCTGCTACCGCGACAAGACCTGGTCGGTCAACGTCCCCCGCGACCTGCAGGATCGCGTCCTCGCTGTCGATCGCGCCGCCCGCGAGCTCGAGAGCGAGCTGGCGCGCAAGCCCACCGTCGCCGAGCTGGCCGACCGGCTGTCGCTCCCCGACGAAGACATGCTCGAAGCCCTGCACGCCAACCAAGGTCGCCGCGCAGCCTCGCTCGACGCGCCCTACGACGACGATGACGCCAGCCTGGGCGACAGCATCGCCACGCACGAGAACGGCTTCCAACGCGCCGAGCAGCGAGCCTCGCTCGCGCGCCTGACCGCCATCCTCACCCCGCGCGAACAACGCATCCTTGCGCTGCGCTTCGGCGCCGACCTCACCCAGGCGGAGATCGGCCAACACATGGAACTGAGCCAGATGCAGATCTCGCGGATCCTGCGTCAGGCGATCACCAAGCTGCGCGCTTACACCACGGCTCAGAGGACCCACGACCTCGCTGCCTAGCCCTCTGTAGATCCACCGCCGCCGCGCGCACGTGCAGCGCTGCCGCCACGCTCGCCTCGGGCGAAGTACGGGCGTCCGCCGGAACACGATTGCGTACCGCGACGCTCCCGCTTCGCCCGCGCCACCTGCACCATCGAGTTCCATGCAACCCGGGCACTACGACAGGCATCTCGCGCACGCGCGCTCGCACCCCCTTTCGTGCCGCGAGCGAGCGCCGGTGAGTCTGGGCATCGAACGCCCGCTGCGGACGACTTGCGAGCGTTCCGCAACGACGTCGCCCGACTTTCGCTCCGCCTGGGCGATGCAGAAGCCAGCAGGTCGCCGACCGGCGCGCTCGGGACGTCGCTCCAACGCGAGCGTGCGATCAGGCGCGCGTACGCACCCGCTGCTCTCACGAATGCAGGCGTCCGCCTGCGTGGTGTCCGCCGCGGCGTTATCGCATCGCGAACCGCGTAGGTCACCGACGGGGCGCGCCGATGCGACCGACTTCCCGCGCCAGGACGTCCTGCGCTCACGACGCAGAACATGTGATCGGCGATCGCAGCGGTAACGCTGGAGAGTCCCGGATCCCGCGAATCCGCGGCTCGGTCGCAGCATGTCCGAAAGGGGCATTCGCGGACGTGGACGCGCAAGGTGTCACCTGTTTCTGGGCGTTGGCCCGAGGGCGATCGCGAGATTGGCGAGGGCTGGAAGCGGGCGTATCAGTCGCGCTGGCTCCAGCTCGCCGCTCGCAACGGGGGCCGCGAAGCCTCAGCCCGATGGCGAACCTGACGGCGCCGGTCAGCAGCCCGAGCGTATGGACGAGCACCATCGGCGCGCTCTGGATGCCCATGCCGTGCAGCGCCGTACAGGGTCGCGGCGGCGGCCAGGATCCAGGTCACTTGGAGGGTGGGTGATCTTGGTCAGGGTTCGGTGGTGCATGTCGGCGCCGGCTTCTCTAGCGAGCCGGTGGGATGTTGTGGTTTAGGTTGAAGAAGTTGTGCGGGTCGTACGTCTTCTTGGCCTCGGCCAGCCTCTGGAGGTTGGGACCGAACGCGCTGTCCACACCGGCGCTCGGCGCCTCGTCGGCCCGCCCAGTGAAGTTGAGGTAGACGCTGCCGGTCCCAAACGGCTGGAAGCTCTGGAAGGCTGAGCGCACCCATGCGACGTTGTCGGCGTCGTCCGCGGCGTCGCTCCACTGGCCGTCGATAGAGACGAGGTAGGGCGCCGAGCGCTCGGGGAAGGCGGTGTCCTCGGGACCCACGTCCGCGATCGCGCCGCCCATGTGGAACATGTTGACGAGCGTCGGCGGCGCCGGGCGGTCGAGCGCCCTCTCGGCGAACACGTCGATCGCCTCGTCGTCGAGCCCCTTCAGGTGCGCTGCCTTCCAGTAGGCGCGCAGCTGGTTGCGCGGGAAGATCGCGTCGAAGCCCGTCTGCACGCCCACGAACGGTGTCGGGCCGGACATGTCGAACAGGACGGTGCCCAGCTCGCGCAGGGGCTGCATCACCCGCATGCCCTCATCGACGTCACCCGCGTAGACGCCACCGACGATCGCGACCGGTCGGTCGTGGACGGCCTCGGGCATCTCGGGGTTGGCGGGAAACGTGACCGTGACGCAGACCGAGGTCACCTCGTTGGGGGCCTGCTCGACGTAGTCGCGCCACTTGCGCAGCACGTCGGGGACCTCCTCGATCGGGTACATCACCGCCGCGAAGGCCACCTCCGGGCCGAGCTCCTGCAACCGGAACGTGAACGACGTCACGATCCCGAAGTTGCCGCCGCCACCGCGGATCGCCCAGAAGAGCTCCGGGTTGGAGTCCGCCGATGCCGCGCGCACCTCGCCGTCCGCGCAAACGACCTGGGCCTCGACGAGGCTGTCGCATGCGAGCCCGTACTTGCGCCGCAGCCAGCCGTAGCCTCCGCCGAGGGTTAGACCGGCGACCCCGGTGTCTGACACGACGCCGCTTGGCGCGACGAGCCCGAAGGCCTGCGTCTCGCGGTCGACATCGCCCAGGACGGCGCCGCCCTGGGCGTGGACGAGCCGGCGCTCAGTGTCGACCTGGACGCCGTTCATCTCGCGGAGGTCGATCAGCATGCCGCCGTCGATCGTCGACAGGCCGGCGATCGAGTGCCCGCCGCCGCGCACCGCTACCGGCACGCCCCGGTCGCGGGCGAAGTTGACCGCCTCGACGACGTCGGCCGTGCCGCTGCAGCCGACGACGACCGCGGGGCGGCCCTGATGCATCGCGTTGAAGGGGGGACGCACGTCGTCAAAGCGTGGGTCGGTGGGCGTGAGCACGTTCCCCCGGATGCTTTCCTTCAGCTCGTCCAGCGCGCCGTCGATCAGCGTCGCGGCGGTTGCAGTTGTCGTCGCCATGCGGAGTCCTTTGTGTGTCGGGATTTGACCGGTGGGTCACGATCGTGGCGATGGGTGGCCGATTCGGCATCGAGGACCGACCGTGAACTTTGCGGCCGGGGACCCTGAGGCGACGCTGCTCGAGCGGGAATCCGAGCTCGCGCTCCTCGCGGCCGCGCTGGCTGCGGCGCGGGCTGGCGACGGGGCGCTGGTGACCGTCGAGGGACCGGCCGGCATCGGCAAGACTCGACTGCTTGGCGCAGCGTGCGAGCGGGCTCGAGTGGCCGGGACGACCACGCTCACAGCGGGTGGGAGCGAGCTCGAGCGCGGCTATGGGTTCGGGGTCGCCCGCGCACTGTTTGAGCCCGTGCTCGCAGCGGACGCTGACCGGCGCGCAGCGCTCCTCGACGGGCCGGCGCGGTTGGCGCTCCCGGCCCTCGGTCTGGATCCCACCGGCCGGGAGTCCGGTGTGCCCGTAGACCGCGAGACCCTGCAGGCCGTCGTGCACGGTCTCTTCTGGCTGACCGCGAACCTGTCCGCACAGGAGCCCGTGCTGTTGGCGGTCGACGACCTGCACTGGGCGGACGGGCCCTCGCAGCGCTATCTCGCCTACCTGGCGCGACGGCTCGAGGGGTCGCAAGTGGCGCTGGTGGTGGCGCTGCGCCCCGCCGCTCCTGGCGACGACCGCGCGCTCGTGGACTCGTTGCTCCAGCACGAGCGCGCGATCGCGCTGCGACCGGCGCCGCTCAGCGGGGCGGCGGTCGGCGCGGTGGCCGAGGCCCGCCTCGGAGCGCCGGCCGACCCGGCGTTCGTCACCGCCTGCCACCACGCCACGGGCGGAAACGCTCTTCTCCTCCGCGAGCTCGTGCGCGAGTTGGAGGCGCGCGGGGCGGCGCCCGATGCGGCGGCTGCCCGCGCCGTGCCGACCATGGGCCCCGCGCGCGTGGCGCGCGGTGTGTCGCGCCGGATCGATTCCCTGCCGACTGGGGCGACCGCGCTGGCACAGGCGGTGGCCGTGCTCGGGGACCGCGCTCCGCTCGACCTCGCCGCCCGGCTCGCCGGGCTCGACGCCGCGACCGCGGTGCAGGCCGCGCCCGCGCTCGCGGCGGCTGATGTGCTGGCGGATGAGGTGCCGCTGAGCTTTTGCCATCCCATGGTGCGCAAGGCGGTGGCGGACGCGATACCGGCAGTGGCCCGCGCGTCCGCCCATGGCCGGGCGGCCCGTCTGCTGAGCGAGCGCCACGCCGCGCCGGCGGCGGTCGCCACCCACCTGCTGGTGGCCGCGCCGGCCGCCGACGCGTGGGTCGTCGAGCGTCTGCGGGAGGCGGCTCGAGAGGCGCGCGCGCAGGGCTCGCCGGAGCTCGCCGCCACCCACCTCGCCCGGGCGCTCGCGGAGCCCCCGCCGGCGAGCGCCCGCGCCGCCGTCCTGAGCGAGCTGGGCTCGGCGCAGCTCGCAGCCGGGCGCCCGGAGGGCACGCGGCAGCTCGAGGCGGCCATCGCGCTGGTCGAGGATCCGCGTCGACGCGCGCGCCTGGCGCTCGAGCTCTCCGACTGGCTCGTCCCCATGTTCCGGTGGGCGGACGCCGCGGCGACTGCCCGCCGCACCCGCCACGACCTCGGCGACCGCGACCGCGAGCTCGGGCTGCTGCTCGACGGCCTTCTGACGATGTGCGCGCGGATGGACCCGAGCATCGGGGGCGATGAGGCAGAGCGCCTGCGCCGGCGGGCCGCGGAGCTGGCGGGTGACACGCCCGCCGAGCGCTACGTGCTCGCCTGCCTCTCGGCGATGACGCCGGACGACACCGCGGCCGACCACGCACGGACGGCGGAGCTGATGATCGCGAGCGCGACGGGCGGCGTCCGCCAGCCCGGGTCGCCCGACACCGACATCGCCACGACCCTGATGCGCGCTGGTCGCTTCGAGCAAGCGGAGGCGTTCGTCGCCGCCGGCATCGAGGCGGCTCGCCGGGACGGGCGAGTCGCCTCTTACGCGGTGCTCGTCGGCATGCGCGGCTACCTGCACCTCGAGCGCGGCGAGTTGCTCCTCGCCGAGGCCGACCTGCGCGCCGCGCTCGAGCTGACGGAGGAGCTGGGCGGCCCTGCCGGATCGCTAGCCTCGTTGCTCGCGCTCGTCCACGCCGAGCAGGGCCGCCTCGAGGACGCCGAGCGGTTACTGGACGAGCACGCCATGACTGGCCAGCTACCGGAGCACCAGGTCATGACCCCGGTGCTCTACGGGCGCGCCCGCATGCGCGCCCTCCAAGGCCGGCGCGAGCAGGCGCTGACCGACGCGATCGAGGTCGGGCGCCGCTACGAGCGGCTGGGGATCCGACGCGCGGTGCCGGCGTGGCGGTCGCTCGCCGCGGTGCAGTCACAGGCGCTCGGCGACAGCGGCCAGGCGCGCGAGCTCATCTCCGAAGAGCTGGCCCTCGCCGAGCGCTGGGGCACACCGCTCGCGATCGGACTCGCGCTGCGCGGCGCCGGGCTCGTCGAGCGTGACGTCCAACGGCTCGCGGCCGCGGTGAACGCCCTCGAGGACTCGCCCGCGCGGCTCGAGCTGGCCCGCGCCCAGGTCGACCTCGGCGCGGCGCTACGCCGGTCGGGGCGGCGCGCCGACGCTCGCGCGCCGCTCCGGGCAGGCATGGACCTAGCGCACGCATGCGGCGCGGTAAGGCTCGCGGAGCACGCCCGCGACGAGCTGCGAGCGACGGGAGCCCGACCACGTCGCCTCGCCCTCTCGGGCGCGCAGTCGCTGACCGCCGCCGAGCGACGGGTCGCGGACCTCGCGTCCATCGGGCTGACGAACCGGCGAATCGCCCAGGAGCTGTTCGTCACCACGGCGACGGTCGAGACCCACCTGCGACACGCCTTCCAGAAGCTCGACGTCCGGTCCCGCGACCAGCTGGCCGCCGCGCTCGCGGCGCCCGAGCCTCCGCCGACCTGACGGCCCCGGGGCGCTCCTGGGCGCACCGCATGCCGGTCCCATGACACGACGCGCGACCTCCAGACGCGACTGGCGCGGATCATGCCGCGCTCACAGCCGATGCCACAAGGGGAACCCGTAGTGACACTCAACGGTCCTGAGCAGCGACTTCGCAGCCAGCGGCACCCGGGTGTGTGGTGAGGGTGGTTCGGTGATGTGTGCCGGCCAAGGGACATCAAACGAACATCCCGTGCTCTGCTTCGGCACGGGAGCAGGCGTCCGAACCGCCCTCTCTACGGCTCCCGCAGTGGACGATGCACCGAGCGTCCGAGACCCGGGTCGGATCATGCTCGCTCATGCAGGGCGAAACGGGAGCGCGGCCTCGCGCGCGCGGGACTGTTCTCCGTCGTCCCAAGCGGGCGCGATCTGGGCCCCAGTGCGTGGCGGAGGCGAGCTGGGCGAAGCCGCGGGGAGGCTCTCGGCGCTGGCTGCGCGTCCGTGACTGCTGCCCCGTGTCCGAAGCGCTCCAGAGTTGTGTGCGCGCGGGCGGCGTTGCGGGCTCCACTGCGCTCCAATGGCCGGTTCGCTGACACGGACACCTATTCGATGCACGCAAGCGGGGGCGCGACCAGGTTTCGGCGCAGGGCTTAGGTGCGTGACTGGCGGTAGTGACGCCGGTCGTCGCGGTGGTGTCCCGCGCGAAGCGAGGGCATGTACCTGGCGCTGATCTTCGCCCAGCGCAGGGAGCGGCCGGGGTCGGTCGCCGCCGGGCCGGGGCCGGCGTCGCTCTCTGTGTGAAACCAGCCGGGACTGGAGAGCCGGAAGCGCGCGAATGTCTCCGGGAATCCGAGGACAGCGGGATCGATGTCGGCGGGGTAGCCCTGGCCGATGGAGCCCTCGCCGACGTAGACGACGTCCACGCCTCCGTTGTGCGGGAAGGTCGGGCGCACGTGCTCCTGCGAGAACGGGTTCGTGCCCGGCGCTGGCAGCGGGATGCGGTCGGCGTCCTTGATGTGCCAGGCGATCAGCCGGCGCTGGGCGGCCAGCCGGCCGTACCAGCCGTTGACGTCGAACAGGGTCCCGTCGACCGGGTCGGGGAAGCGGGCGCGGCCGGCGAGCGTGTGCATCGTGTCGGGCTCGAAGAACACGACACGCCGATCGGTGTGGTCAGTAAACCAGTTGATCCGGTGCACACGGTCGAGCTCGGGATGGGCCGGGTCGCTGAAGAACCGAAACCAGTCCTGCTCGGGGTGGAAGAAGTACTTCAGGCCCGCGTCGCGCAGCGCGGCACCGACCGTGTTCGCCTGGTCCGCCCACCGCTGCCAGTCGACCAGCAAGCCGGACGGCGGTGAGCCCGGACCCGGGTTGCCCGCCGTGCCGATCATCCCGTAGCCGTACACGCCGGCCCGGTCGATCTGGCTTTGGCGATAGGCCGGGTCGATCATCTGCTGCAGGCCACCGGTGTGGGAGCCGGCGGCGACGAGACCAGCCGCATCGAGCGCGGCGCGGACCTGCGGGTCGGTGATCGGGCCGTTGGCGCCCTGGTCGAAGCTGAAGAACTCAAAGCCGCGGTAGCCCACCGACGCCAGGTAGCGGAACACGGAGGCGAAGCCGCCGGGCAGCGGCACGAGCGGACCCAAGTCGGTCGGGTCATCGGGGAACCGCGATCCGCCGAGATACCCCGACACCGACCCGTCGAGCCGCGTGACGGCGTCGCGGACCGACCACTGCTGCAGCCCCAGGCGATCACGCGCGCTCACGCCGCCGCCGCGATGCGCTCCGCGCTCATGGGCGTCTCGTGCAACGGCAACGCCCGGCGAGCGCGGACCCACGGCAGCGGCGCCGGCCACCCCCGCGGCGACACCTATGAACGCCCGGCGATTGATCCTGCGTATCGTCCCCATGTTTCGCTCCTCCCCGGCGCGATCAGCGTCCTCCCCCCATTACCCCCGGCTCGCACGGCCCACTCATCCCAGACGACCACACGCGGCGAACAGACCCGCCTCGAGCTCTGTGTCGCCAGCCTCACGCCCGCGCTACCTCACCAAAGCGCCTGACGCAGCAGGCGACTGAAGGCTATCCGCCCCCTCCTCCCGCACGCGCCGCGGACGCACCGACCGTCATCGCCCGTGCGGGGGCGCTCTGCGGTGGGGGTGATACTCGCGGTCGGTAGTCCTGGCTCGCCCATAGCTGCAGGGCGGCGTATGCGCGCCACGGCCGCCATCGCTGTTGCAGATTCGTGACCGAGTGGGGGTCGTCCGGGTATCCCAAGGCGTTGATTGCGTGGCGAAGGCCAGCGTCGCTCTGCGGGAACGCGTCGGGGTCGTGAAATCCGCGCATCGCAACGTATGCGGCGGTCCAGGGTCCGATCCCTCGTATCGCGAGTAGCCGGGTGAGCGCTTCGCGCGGGTCTGAGCCGGCGTCGACGCGGACGTCACCGTTGCTGAGTCGGGCGGCGAGAGTCTGTAGGGCGTCGCGGCGTAGGCCCGGCCCGGCAAATGCCTTGGGGTCGGCTTCGGCGAGAACCGCCGCGGCCGGGAACAGATGTGTCACCGTGCCGAGCGGCTGCTCCAGCGGCGTGCCGAAGGTTTCGACGAGGCGGGCTGTTCGCGTCCGTGCTGTCCGCAACGAAGCGTGCTGACCGAGCACCGTGCGTAGGGCGAGTTCGTCGCCGTCGAGGCAGCCGGGGACTCGCAGCCCTGGGCGGGCGCGGACGAGGCCGCCGATCACCTCGTCGTGGCCGAGTGCCTCGGCAATGGCCAGCGGGTCGGCGTCGAGGTCGAGCAAGCGCCGGCAGCGAGCTACCGCCGTGGCGAGGTCGCGCAGATCGTCGAGGCGGAGCAGGCAGCGGACGGCGCTCAGTTCCGGGGTCAGCTCGACGATCCCGATGCCGTGGGCGAGGGTCAGCGCGCGCCGATAGGTACCGGCGCTGACTTGCTCGAGACCGGGAACTGCACGCAGTTCGAGGAAGCGCAGCAAGGCGGCCCCGTCGAAGGGCTCGCGGCAGCTCAGACGAAGCTCGACGATCCCCGGCGACCGGGGCCGGGCACGGCTCGCCCGGTCTCGCATCTCGCTCGGGGTCGAGGCGAACACGTCTCTGATCGTGTCGTTGAACTGGCGGACGCTATGGAACCCGGCCGCCAGGGCCGCCTCGGCGAAGGGCATTGCGGTCGACTCGATCAGGAGCCGGGCCGTGTTGGCGCGCTGGGCGCGGGCCAGCGCGATTGGGGTTGCGCCAACCTGCTCTGACAGGAGTCGCCGAAGATGACGATCGCTGAAGCCCAATCGCTTGGCGAGGCCGGGCACTCCCTCGCGGTTGACGATGCCGTCTGCGATCAAGCGCATGGCGCGCGCGACACGGTCGGCGCGCCAGTTCCACTCGGGTGAGCCGGGCGCAGCGTCGGGGCGGCAGCGCTTGCAGGCGCGGAAGCCGGCCGACTGCGCGGCCGCCGCCGTCGGGTAGAAGCGAACGTTCGCGCGCTTCGGTTGGCGCGCCGGGCAGCTCGGCCGACAGTAGAGCCTCGTCGACGTGGCGGCGACGAAGAAGATGCCGTCGTAGCGCGGGTCACGGCTGTCGCTCAGCCGGTAGCAGCGCTCGAAGTCCTCAATGATGGCGCTCATCGTCGTCTCTCGCGCCGACCGTACCAGCGGTATTCGGCCATTGTCAGCAGCGGGAACTGAGTTGGCCGAATCCCGCCAGTGGCGCCGCTGGCAACGGCGTAGCGTAGAGCCGACCGACAATGGAGAGGACGCTATGACCGGAGAAGCAGCAGCGACAGCTCGCGAGAGTGGACAGACGGATGGGCGGCGCATGAAGACAAGCACCGTCGACGTCGCAAGACTCGACGGCGGGCTCGTGACGCTGACGGCGGAGCAGCTCCACGAACTCGAGTCGCGGGTCGAGTGCCCGCTACTTCGCCCGGGCGACGCCGACTGGGACGACGCAGTGCTGATCTGGAACGGCATGGTCGCCAAGGCCCCCGCTCTCGTCCTCCAGCCGACCTCGGCCGCCACGGTCGCTGCGGCCGTCGGATTCGCACGTGACCACGGTCTGTTACTGGGCATCAAGGGCGGCGGTCACAACATGGCCGGAACCTCGATCGCCGAGCGCGGTCTGACGCTCGACATGTCGCGCATGCGCGACGTCAGCGTCGACCCGGACGCGAGGCTCGCGCACGTCGGCTCTGGTTGCCTGCTCCGGGACGTCGACCGCGCGACGCAGGCGCACGGACTGGCCACGCCGCTGGGTTCGTTCGACTCGGGAGTCGGCATCGCCGGCCTGACGCTCGGCGGCGGCCTGGGCTACCTCACGCGTCGCTTCGGCTGGACGGTGGACAGCCTGGCGGAGGTCGAGATCGTCACCGCGGACGGCCAGATCCGGACGGCCAGCCGCGAACAGCACGCCGACCTCCTCTGGGCGCTCCGGGGCGGTGGGGGCAACTTCGGCGTCGTCACCCGGTTCACGTACCGCCTGCACGAGGTCGGCCCGACCATCACCGGCGGCCTCATCGTCTGGAGCGCCGAACGGGTCGACGACGTGCTCGCCACCTACCGCGACCTGACCGAATCGGCGCCGCGCGAGTTGACCGCGCTCGTGGCAGTGCGCCTGGCGCCGCCGGCTCCGTTCCTCCCGGAAGCATGGCACGGGAAGCCCATCGTCGGGCTGAACGTGTGCCACAGCGGCGCGGACGCGGAGGGCGACCTCGCCGCGGTTCGCGGCCTCGGGGATCCGATCGCCGACCTCGTCACCGAGAAGCCCTACACCGACCAGCAGTCGATGATGGACGGCATGGAGCCCAAAGGCCACCACCACTACTGGAAGACCGAGTACCTGGCCGAGCTGACGAACGAGTTTCTCGACACCTTCCGCGACAGCGCCTTGAAGGTGACCTCCCCGCTGTCGGACTCGATCATCATCCACCTCGCGGGCGCGCTGAACGAGCGAGCCGACGACGACGGAGCGGTCGGCAACCGCGACGCCCGCTACATGACCGCGTTCGCCGGTCAGTGGCCGGCCGGCGCCCCCGACGACGAGCACGTGGCCTGGGTAAGGGAGGCCTGGAAAAGGGTCAGGCCCCACTCCACAGGGGGCAACTACCTCAACTTCCAGACCGCCGACGAGGACGAGCAGCGTGTCCGGGCGACCTACGGCCCCAACTTCGATCGCCTCGTCGAAGCCAAACAGAGGTACGACCCGCAGAACCTGTTCCGCCGGAACCGGAACATCAGGCCGCGGCCCATCGCGGAACTCCCAGGACATGGGCAACAACCCCCTCCAGCGCCTCCCGGTCACCGTCGTTGAGCGCCCGCCGGGACCACGCACCGAGCGCGCAACCAACTCCATGACCGCTCCCATTCGCATCGCGGTCGAGCAGCATCTCCCGGTCTCTATGCGCGACGGCTTCGACTACATCACCGATCCCGCCAACTGGCGCGAGTACGGGTCCCGGCTGGTGCGGGTGGAGCCGCCGGTCGAGTCGCAGGCGGGACCGCTGGGAGCGCTGGACATGCGCGAGTGGACGCAGACGATCGCGACGATCGACCGGCGCGTCGAGCAGACGATGCGCGACGGGCTCTTCGATCTCGAGCACGAGCGTCGGTGCGTCGTCACCGACGAGTACGACAACGGCGGGGAGTTGGTCGCGGAGACAAGCGAGTGGGCCGGGACCCGCCTCGACGAGGCGTTCGCCGAGCTCGTCCGCTCGCAGCCGCGGCCGGTCCGGCTCCATCAGCAGATCAGGCTGCGCCTGCTGCGCGCGCGATGAGCGTCGCGCCGGCGGATGTGCTTGTTGCGCGGCGCTAGGGCAGAGCCGCGCCATCCAGTCCGGCGTGGGGAGCGGGGCCGAGATCGACGCGCTCGAGCGCGCGCTACGCGCCGCCAAAGACAGCGGCGCTTACGACTGGGTGACGACACCGTTCTTCCTCGCGCTCACGCTACGCACGCAGGCGGGCTGAAGGCTCCACTGGCCTCGGCCACAGGGACTCACCGCTCCCGCTTTCGGACTGATGGGCGCGCCGCCAGCCGCTTCGCGCAGATGCTCGCATTGGACTGCGATGAAGGAGGGCCTCCTCGGTGGGACGCTGGTCGTGTCACCGAGAAGCGAGTCCAAGGAGGCCCGTCTTCATGTTGCACGCTGGATTGGATTTGAGTCGGCGCAAGGTCGACGTCTGTCTGCTCTCGACGCAGGGGGAGATCGTCGACGAGTGGGCGTCGCCGCCGGATGGCGACGGGTTGCGCGGGCTGGCCGCCCGGGCGGCGATGTGGGGGCCGGCGGTTCGAGGGGTGATCGAGTCGATGAACGGTGCGCGGTTCGTGCACGACCGCCTGGAGGAGCACGGCTGGGATGTGCTGATCGCCGACGCGACCAAGGTCAAGGGCCTGGCGCCGTTGGCGTGCAAGACCGACAAGATCGACGCCAGGGTGCTGGCCACGTTGTCGGCGCGTGACCTGGTCCCGGAGATCTGGCTGCCCGACCCCTCGATCCGTCGCGAGCGCGAACTGGCCCGTTTTCGCCTGCACTTGGTTCGTCATCGCACGACGCTGAAGAACCGCATCCACGCCGCGCTGATCGCTTTCGGGCACCCGTGCCCGGTCAGTGATCTGTTCGGTCACGCCGGCCGCGAGTTGCTGGATCGCCTGGAGGTCCGGACCCGTGGCGCCAGAACATCGACGTCAGCTTGGGGCTGATCGATGACCTCGAGCTGCAGATCGCGGCGTTGACGGTGCAGCTCAAGCGCCAGGGCGCCGAGCACCGCTATATCCCGCTGCTGGTCACCGCTCCGGGCCTGGGCTGTATCAACGCGTTCACCATCGCCTCGGAGATCGGCGACATCGCCCGCTTCGCGTCGCCGGCCAAGCTGTGCGGCTACACCGGGCTGTGCCCACGCGTCAAGCAGTCCGGGGCCAGCGACGCTCGCGGCCCGATCTCCAAGCACGGCCCCAAGTACCTGCGCTGGGCGCTGTTCGAGGCCGCCCTGAACGCGTGCAAGCACCCCTACTACGCCGAGCGCTACCAGCACACCAAGCGCCGTCTGGGTCGCCAACGTGGCCCCAAGGTCGCCCAGATCGACCTCGCCCGCAAGCTCACCGAGGCGATCTGGCACATGCTCACCCGCAATCAGCCCTTCGCTCCGGCAGGTGCCCTTTTCGTCTAGCCGCTTGACGGCTCATTTTGGACATGCACCGCCGGACGAGCCGCTCCGATTTCGCCAAGTCCCCGCAGACCGACGGGGCGATAGAGACATGAGCACCGCTCGACACCCACAACCCGCCCGCGGCCCCTAACCACGAGCCGCCAACCCCATTTGACAACCCGTCCTCCTTCATAGAGACGATACGCAGTCGTCCGCGCACGAACCGAGCACACGCCTGCTTGTCAGGGAGGAGCGGACGTGTCGCCGAACACGCTTGCGAACTTCCGAGCGGGACTGATCAGACACTCGCCGCCTGAGAGGAACGCGGGCCTCGTTCGGGTACCGGCCGCGCAGCGCAGCGCGGCGGGCAACCGGTCGATCGAGACGACGAGAACGTCGCCCTCGACGCGTTGAACCCCGCCGGCTCGCACCAAGCAGAGGACGGCCAACGCCCCATGCGGGCACCAACGCCGGCGCGAAGCCAGCCAGCGGGCGGTGGCTGCGGCGCGGGCGACGTGCTCGCGCCGGTAGGTCTTCGTTTTCGTCTCGATCGCGAACGCGAACCCGACCTGGCGCGGGGCAATCGCGATGTGATCGATGTCTCCGCGCCGTCCCCAGGGTACGGAGTGCCGCAGTCGCCACCCCTCGGCCTGCAGAGGCGCGAGCGCGCGCTGGACCTGCCGCTCGGAGCGTGCGCCCACGCGGCTTCGCCCGGCGAGCCGATTCCAATGGCGGGCGTAGGCGACGAGTCCGGTTGCCACGAGCAGCAGCAGCCCGGCGACCGCGCCAGCCCCGACCGCGAGCGCCAAGGCGGCCAGGAGCGCGCTGGTCAGCGCGGCGCCCGCCGCCGCCGCGACACGTAGCAGACGCTGGAAGACCTGTCGACGCGGGTAGCTGATCATGCTCAGATCCTGAGGTACGGCGTCGAGGCTCCGAGGGTCCGGCACTGTCCTGTTGTTCGCCCGCAGCGTCGCGGCGACGCTCGGCGAGGCGTTGGCGCGCGCCGAGGCCGAAAGCTCGCGATGATCCGTCGCCGCCGACCGGCCGTCCACGGCTGGCGACCGACAGCCCGGTATCCCAGGGTCGGCCGATCGGCCCCAGCTGAGTCGGCCGATCGGCCCCTGGGAACGGGCCGCGGAGAGGGCCGATCGACGGATGCTTCGCTCGGCCGTCAACCCCTACGGTCCGCCGTCATGGCGGCACGACGCCACCGCGACGATTCGATCTTTCACGCGGCGCCGCAGGGCCCGGGATGGGTGCACGCGACCGCGGCGGTACGCACGTATCGCCGTCGCTTGGGGTTCGTCGAGTACGACCTCGCCGTGAGCGCCGAGGGCCGCGTCGTCACACTCGATGACGGCTGGCGGTTCGTGGGCGCTCGCCGGCCGTCGCTGGTCACCGTCGTCGAGACAGGCTGGATCCCCCGGCCCGGACGGCTGTGACCCATGCGCGGGAGCATCGGCGGATCTGGCAACTCCGACACGCGAGCGCTCCCCGCGGAGGACCGAGTTTGTTAGAGGAGTCGAGACAGTTTGTTAGATGGTCCGCAAAATCCCTGCTAATCGACGACTCTCCGAGATGCGAGTGCATCTTATGATTCCGCTGCTCGCGCTAGCACCCGAATCAGCAGCCCAGTACGGCGAGACCGATCATCGAGGTGCTTGCGTAGCGCTGCCTTGCCACCGTCCTCGCAGAGCTGGTCCATCGCTGCGGCGAGCCCGTCGCGCGTGATGCTCCAGCGCGCGGCGGCCGCCGTCAGCTCGCGGCTCGTCGCCTCGCTCTCGCTCCGCGCCCGGCGTGCCACGCTGCGGGCGCGAGGAAATGATCGGCGGTCGTCGGCTCCGTCGCTGTGGCTCCCATGAGCCGCAGTGTCAACAGCCGCGGACGATTTCGGCGCCGGCACCCGGAGGGAGGAAGGTTCCAAGGTCCCCGGGCGCCGGCCGCCAGCGTGACAAGCGCGCGCGTCATCGCGAGCGACGCGAACAGCCGCCCAGCGGTAACGCAGCGGTAAAACGGCCCCGTTCGCCAGCGGTTCATAGCGGTCGGTGGCGGAACGCGACCCAAGCTGGCAAGCCAAATCTGGCTCCACAGCTTGCCTGGGTCTTGGCTTCGAATCCCCGTGGCGGTACTGCTCGAGGCCCGACTCCGTCGGGCCTTTCGCGTTCAACGTCGTCGCGCGAAGCGCTGGAGCGTCTCGTGTCCGGCCGGTAGGCGTTCGACGAGGATGAGCGCGAAGCGAGCGTCCGCGAGGCCGAGCGGGCGCTCGGCGAGCAGCCGCCCGACCCACCGCGTGGCGGCGCGGTCGAAGCGCGGATGTCGCTCGCGCGCCATCAGGACCAGGACCTCGAGTGCATCGTCCAGCTCCAGGTGCTGCAGCTCGGCGGCAGCCAGGAGAACGACCGACAGGCGACCCGTCTCCAGCGAGCGGCGGAATCGCGCATGAGGGCTCCCCTTGATCGACACGAACGCATGTTCGCACGAGCGGCGTGCCCGCCAGCAAGGTCGCGCGGTCGGGCCGCGGCAAGGCTGGCGCGTTGGCGGCCGCATGCTTCCGGGCGGCACTGCGTTCCTGCCGACGTCGGCGCACTCCACGTCAAGAACGACGCGTCGATGCGACAGGTAAGGCGGGCTGGCCGGGTGCTTGGGGGATCTCGGTCGGCCCTTTACCAACCGGGGGCAGGGATGCCCCACGAGGAGCGGCAATCGGCCTGAGTGGGTAGGCAGGGCTCCATGGACGACGAGGCGCCAGTCAGGCTCACCATCGGCATCGCCGCGTTTCGGGCCATCGCGGCCGCGGTGACCGAGGCCGAGATCGGCGGCGCGGTGCCGTCGGTGACGATCTCGCAACTGCGGCCCGACCTCGAGCTCATGGAGGGCGCCGTGGGCGTCGAGCTGACCATCGGCGAGGGCCCCGACCGGCGGCGCGAGACGTGGATCGTCGCCGGGGGCGGCGAGGTCGTCGCGCATCTCGAGGACCCGCCCCCTGCGCAGCCGACGGCCGACGCCGGCGCAGACGGCGACGACGACGGCGACGCAGACAACGGCTGAGCGGCGTGGCCGGCGCAGCGCTGCGTACCCTCGTCGCATGCCGATCAGCGCGCTGCCGGTGCCGCTGCGCCGCGTGGCCTATCGCGTGGCGCACGCGGGGCTGCGCGCGTACTGGCGCGTCGCGCGGCCGCACACGCGCGGGGTCAAGTGCGTCGTCCGCGACGGCGACGCGGTGGTCTTCGTCCGTCACGCCTACGGCGACCGGCGCCAATGGGAGCTCCCGGGCGGCGGGATCAAACGCGGGGAGGACCCGCGCGACACGGCGGCACGCGAGGCGCGCGAGGAGCTCGGCCTGGACCTCGACGACTGGCGCGCGCTGGGCTCCGTCGAGTCCTACGGCTACGGCAAGCGGACGACGGTCATGTGCTTCGAGGCCCACGCGCCCGACCGCGCGCTGACCGTCGACGCGGGCGAGATCGAGGAGGCGCGGTGGTTCGCGCTGGCCGATCCGCCGGCGCCGCTGGGCCTGGACGCCCGTGTAGTACTGACGCGGCTGGTGGCGCCCCGGGGCTAGCCTCAGTCCATGGACGTATCGGTTCTGGAGACGCTCAACGGCTACGCGGGCCGCCACGATTCGCTCTTCGAGGATCCCCTGCGATTCATGACGCTCCAGGCGCCGGTGCTCTTCATCCTCCTGCTCGGTGCGCTCTTCCTGGCCCATGGCAAGCTCGGCTCGCGCAACGCGCGCCGCGGCGTCGTCACCGCCGGGTTCTCGGCGGGCCTGGCGCTCGGCATCGCGCAAATCGCCAACCACCTGTGGGCGCGCCCGCGCCCGTACATCGCCCACCCCGGCGACGTGCACCTCTTCATCCCGGCCTCGGTCGACACCTCGTTCCCCAGCGACCACGCCACCGCGGCCTTCGCGATCGCCATGGCGATCTTCCTGCGCTCGCGCCGCGCCGGCTGGCTCGCGCTGGCGATGGCGGCGCTCGTGTCTCTCAGCCGGGTCGCGGTCGGGATGCACTACCCCAGCGACGTGCTCGCCGGGGCGGCGATCGGCACGCTGTCGGCGCTCGTCTTCTATCACCCGCTCGTCCGCCGCCCGCTGCACGCGCTGGCCGACCGCGTCGGCGCGCTCTACGACGGCGTGGTCGTCAGGCGGCCGCAGACGAGCTGAGGGTGTCCGCCCACGCGGCGGCGCGCAGTCCGCGCGCCTCGCCGGGCGGCACGCGCACGCCGTAGTGGCGGCTGAGCACCGCGGCGTGCTCGCGGCCGCAACGCGAGGGGGATGCGAGCCGCACTGGGGTCTCCCGCAGCGCCTTCTCGTCGAAGGGCACCACGACCGACCCGGTGCGGCTCGCCATGCGCTCCGCGGGGACGAAGGTGTACGGCTGCACGACCTCGTGCAGCCGCACCAGGAGCCAGACGGGCCGATGGCTCGCGGCGTCGACGAGGAGGTCCTCGACGGTGCCGGCGACGGCGCCGCTGCTGGGGGACAGGGGCGCGCCGATGAGGGGTGGGATGAGACCGGGAGCGTCCATGCTCTGACGGCCTGAGTTCCACACTTCCGGCCAAGCTCCTTCATCCGGCGTTCAGGCGAGTCCCTACCCTGGACTCCTTGGCCGCCCGCCGCCGACTCCCGCTGCTCGCCGCCCTCGCCTGCCTCGTCGGCCTGGTCATCGCCGGCGTGCTCGCGCTGGCCGTGCCCGGCGCGCACGAGCGCGACGCCGCCATGCTGCACGGCTTCCTCGGGCTCGATCGCCCCAGCGTGCACCGCGCGATCTGGTTCCTCGCTCACCTCTGCGACACGCTGCCCTACGCGTGCGCCGGGCTGCTGTGCATCGCGTTCGCGCTGGCCCGGCGACGCGGCTGGCGGGCCCTGGCCGTGGCCTGCCTGCTGGCGGTGACCGGCATCACGACCCAGCTGCTCAAGCACGCGTTGGCCCAGCCGCGCCTCGAGCACTGGCTGACCGAGCAGGTGGCCACGAACTCGTGGCCCAGCGGGCACTCGACGGCCGCCATGACCCTCGCGCTGTGCGCGATCCTCGTCGCCCCGCCCGCGCTGCGCGCCTTGGCGGCCATGCTCGGCGGCGCGTTCGCCGTCGGCGTGGGCTACGCGGTCCTCGTCCTCGGCTGGCACTACCCGTCCGACGTGCTGGGCGGGTTCCTCGTCGCCGGGCTGTGGACGTCGCTGGCCGTCGCCGTCCTGCACCGCGTCGAGGCGCCCGAGCCCGCGCGCCGCCCGGTGTGGGAGCCGCTGGCCGGGCTTGCCGCCGGCGCGGGGGTCGTCGCCGCCGTGGTCCTCGGGGTGCGCGCCGACACCGTGGCGCTCTACACCTCCGAGCGGCCGACCTTCGCCGTCGGCGCGATCACCATCGCGCTGCTCGCGCTCGCCCTGGTGACGACGGTCAGCGCCGCGTCAGCGCGAGGCGCACCCCAAGCCCGATGAGGACGACGCCGGTGGCGCGGCCCAGCGCCCGGCGCACCGGCGGACGGCGCAGGACGTCGCCGGCCCGCGGCACGACCGTCGCGTAGACCGACAGCCATCCCAGCGACGTGGCCGCCGCGATCGCGGTCATGAGCAGCGAGACGAGCAGGGCCGGATCGTCGGGCGAGACGAACTGCGGCAGCAGCGCGCTGAAGAAGATCCCCGCCTTGGGGTTCAGCAGGTTGCACAGGAGCCCCTGGCGGAAGGGCGAGCCGCCGCGGGCGCGGCCGGACGCGTCGTGGGCGCCGGCGTGGCGGATGGCCTTCAGGCCGAGCCAGACGAGATACGCCGCGCCCGCCAGCTTCACGGCGGTGAAGACCTCGGCCGAGGCGTTGAGCACCGCTGCGACGCCGCAGGCCGACGCCGCGCCCCACACCAGCAGCCCGGTGCTGGTGCCCAGCGCCGTGCGGCGCGCCGAGACCGCCCCGGCGACCAGCGCGTTGCGCACCACCAGTGCGGTGTCGGCCCCGGGGGTCAGCGCGATGACGATCGCGGTGCCGACGAAGGGCAGCAGCTGGGAGTGCACGGCGGTCAGGCCCCGATCGCCCGCAGGCGCTCGAGCTGGCTCTCCGTGAGCGCCCCGACAACATCGGCGGCGGCCACGTTGTCGCGGATCTGCTCGGGCGAGGTGGCGCCGAAGAGGATGGTCGTGACCAGGGAGTTGGTGAGCACGAAGGCCATGGCCAGCGCGGCCGGCGTCGTGCCCACCTCGGCCGCCAGCGCCGCGAGCTCGCGCGCTGCCCGCACGGCGCCCTCCCAGCGCGGGTCCTCGACCTCGCCCGCCATCCGGCCGCCGGCGCCCTCGGCGTACTTGCCGCTGAGGATCCCGCCCGCCAGGACGTAGGAGGCGACCACCTTCGCGCCGCAGGCCAGCAGCGCCTCGGTCATCTCCGGGCTCTCGACCCAGTCGCGCGCGACCAGGCTGTAGGGCAGCTGCGCGGCGCACGGCGGCGCGACGCCCAGCTCGTGCGCCACGCGCCCGGCCTCGGCGATGCGCTCGACCGGCCAGTTGACGATGCCCCACGCGCGCACCCGCCCGTCGGCGACGAGCTGGGCGACCGAGCCGACCACCTCGGCCATCCGCAGATCGGGCGGTGGCGGATCGGAGTAGACGAAGTCGAAGCGCTCGAGGCCGGTGCGCTCCAGCGACGCCTCGAGCTCCTGCGCCGGCGTCTGCGGCCAGAACTCCCACCACAGCTTGCTCGCGATCGTCACCTCGTCGCGCGGCCAGCCCGACGCCGCGAAGACCTCGCCGAAGACCACCTCCGAGTAGCCGGTCGGGATCGGCGCGGTGCCGCTCTCGTCGTTGTAGCGGGCCACCTCCAGGAAGTCGATGCCGCTCGCGCGCGCCTGCTGCAGCACCGTCACGCCGGCCTCGCGCGAGATCCGCTCGTACGTGCGCCACGAGCCCAGCGCGAAGGCCGAGACCTCGAGGCCCGACGTGCCGAGGGGCCGGTGGGCAAGCGCGCTCATGAACCCGCGTTTGTATCAGGCCCACATCGCGGCCAGCGCGGCGTAGCAGGCCAGCTCGACGACCTTGGTCAGCGCCCCGAAGGTGTCGCCCGTCGCCCCCCCGAGCGCCCGGCGGAAGACCGGCACGGCGGCGAGCGTGAGCAGCGCCCCGAGCCCGAGGGCGACGGCGCCCGCGGCCGGGCGCCCGGCGACCAGCGCGATGGCCGCCGCGTATGTCGTGGCCACGGCGGTGGTCGCCGCGCCCGCGCGCATCAGCGCGCCGGCGCCGTCGGGGCGCGCCGGCGCCAGCAGCAGTGACTGGGCGAGGATCGACCACCGCCCCAGGACGTGGCCGACGAGCGCCGCGCGCAGGAAGTCCCCGTCGTCGAGCGGCGTCAGGACGACGAGCGGGAAGACGAAGGCGAACACGAGCGCGAGCGCCCCGTAAGTGCCCACGCGCGAGTCGCGCAGGATCTCCAGGCGGCGCTCGCGCGGCACGTGCGCGCCGATCGCGTCGGCGGCGTCGGCCAGGCCGTCCTCGTGCAGGGCGCCGGTCACGAGCATCGCGGCCAGCACGGCGAGCGCCGTCGCCGGCCCGGGATCGAGCACCGTCCCCGCCAGCGCGCGCACGCCGCCCATGACGCCGCCGACGAGCAGGCCGACGGCGGGGAACCACAGCGCCGCGCGCGAGAGCTGGCGCGCGGTCAGCGCGCCGCCCCCGACGGGCAGGCGCGTGAGGAAGGCGACCGCCGCGCGGGGGCTCGGCGCGCGCGAGGCCGCGCGGGCGGCGAGCGGGCTCACCGGGAGGGCCCGCTCACGCCGGCCTCGGCGAAGGTGGCCATGCCGTCGTGGGCCGCGACCGCCAGGCGCAGGACGGCCAGGGCGGCCGTCGCGCCGCTGCCTTCGCCCAGCCGCATCCCGAGATCCAGCACGGGCTCGAGGCCGAGGTGGTGCAGCAGGGCGCTGTGGGCGGGCTCGGGCGAGCGATGGCCGGCCAGCAGCCGCGGGCGCAGGCCGGGCTCGATGCCGACGGCCACCGCGGCCGCCGCCGTGGCGATGAGCCCGTCGCACACGTAGCCGAGGCCGTGCTCGCCGGCGCCCAGCGCGAGCCCGCAGAGGAGGGCGATCTCGCCGCCACCCACGCGCCGCAGCGCGTGCAGTGGCCCGCGCGCGGCGTCGGCATGGAGCGCGAGCGCGCGCTCGCACACCGCGCGCTTGCGCGCGACGCCGGCGTCGTCCAGGCCGGTCCCGGGGCCGACGAGGTCGGCCACGGGGCGCCCGGTCAGCAGCGCGGCCAGGCAGGTGGCCGGAGTCGTGTTGGCGATGCCCATCTCGCCACCCGCCAGCACCGTGATCCCGTCGGCGGCGGCGCGCGCGGCGAGGTCGCGCCCGGCGTCGACGGCCAGCGCGACCTCGGCCACCTCCAGCGCGGCCCGCACCGAGAGGTCGCGGCTCGGAGCGAGGCCGAGGCGCACGCAGTCGATGCCCTCGCTGCCGCCGGCCACCCCGGCGTCGACCAGCACGAGGTCGGCCGCCACCGCGCCCGCGAGGGTCGACACGGCGCTGCGGCCCGAGGCGAAGGTGGCGAGCATCTGGGTCGTGACGGCCTGCGGGTAGGCGCTGACGCTCTGCGCCGCGACGCCGTGATCGGCCGCGGCCACCACGACGCGGGCGTGTAGCGCGGGGCGCTCGGACCCGGTCACGCCGGCCAGCCACACGGCCAGGCCCTCCAGGCGCCCCAGCGAGCCCGGCGGCTTGACGAGCTGCGCCTGGCGCGCGCGGGCCGCGGCCATGGCGCCCTCGTCGAGCGGGCGCATGGCGATCGGCGGGCGGGGCGGGTGGCCCGTGCCTACGTGCGAAACCGCCCCGGCTCCCACAGCGGCTCGTCGCCCGCGTTGGCCCCGCGGCTGAGGATGAAGAGCAGGTCGGAGAGGCGGTTGAGGTAGCGCACGACCTCGGGGTTGGCGTCCTGCACCACCAGCGCGCGGCGCTCGGCGCGCCGGCACACCGTGCGGCAGACGTGCAGGTGCGCCGCGGCCACGGAGCCACCGGGCAGGACGAAGGACTTCAGCGGCTCGAGCGTCGCGTTGACCTCGTCGCACGCCTGCTCGAGCCAGGTCACCTGCTCGGGCGCCACGCGCAGGCGCTCACGCTCACCGCCCTCGGGGACGCTGAGGTCCGCGCCGAGGTCGAAGAGGTCGTTCTGCACGCGGCGCAGCCACTGCGCGTAGCGCTCGGGCAGGCCGTCGGCGGTCAGCGCGAGGCCGACCAGCGCGTTGAGCTCGTCGATGGCGCCGTAGGCCTCGATCCGCGGGTGGGTCTTCGGCACCCGGCTCATGTCGCCCAGGTGCGTCTCGCCGCCGTCGCCCAGGCGCGTGTAGATGCGCGTCAGGTTGACCGTCACTAGGCGAATGTACCGCCCTGTAGCGTTGCGCCCCCTTTGGCGTACGCAAGAAGCTGCCTCCTCGGCGCCGCGCTGCTGCTCGCCGGCTGCGGCGTGGGACAGACCGGCCACCAGGCTCCCGTCGAGGTCACCATCACCCGCGACCGCGGGGCCGCCACCGTGCGCGAGGCGCAGGCCAACAGCGGCGTGAAGCTCGGCGCGCTCCTGCGCGGTCAGCCGAGCGGGCAGCGCTGGGTCAACGGCGTGGCCGTGGGCGACGACGAGACGGTCCACGGCGGCGACCGCGTGTGGGCCGACACCGCCGCGCCCAGCGCGCGCACGCCGGCGGTCGTCGGCTCGTTCCCCGAGCCCTTCCTGCACGGTATCGACGGCAAGCGCCTGCCCGTCCGCATCGAGTGCGTCGATGCCCGCGGCCCCGCCTGCCGGCAGGTCGGCGACCGGCTGGCCGCCTTCGAGATCCCCGCCGCCCGCGGCGGGCTGCAGACCGCGCGGGCTCCGGAGACCCTGCGGGTGCTCGTCGGTCCCTGGGCTGCGCTGCGGCTGGATCCGGCGGCCAACGCGCTCGAGCACGGGCCGCGCGCCAGCGGCGTCTACGCGCGCATGGCGCCCGGCGGGCGCACGATCGCGGTGCTCACGGCGGACGGGCGAATCGCCAGGACGCTGGGCGCCGGCAGCGGCCTCGTGGCCGCCACCAAGCGCCCCGACGAGCGGCCGGTGTGGGTCGTGACCGGCACCGACGCGGCAGGGGTCGTCTCGGCCGCGCGGGCCTTCGAGCAAGGGACGCTCGAGCACCGCTTCGCGCTTGCCGTCAGCGGGGACCTGCCCGTCGTGCTACCCGCCCGGCGCTGATCGGCATCGGGCGCGATCGGATAGGTTCCGCCTCCTCATGAAGGTCGGGGTGCCAAAAGAGACCGCCGACGGCGAGCGCCGCGTCGCGCTCGTGCCGGACGTCGTCAAACGCCTGCAGGCCAAGGGCGTCGAGGTCGTCGTCGAGGCCGGCGCCGGCGAGCAGGCGCTCATCCCCGACGCGCTCTACACCGACGCCGGGGCGAGCATCGGCGACCCGTGGGGCGCCGACGTGGTGGTCAAGGTGGCGCCCCCGACGGCGGAGGAGATCGGCCGCCTGCAGCGCGGCGGCACGCTCGTGGGCTTCCTGGCCCCGCGCACCCAGCCCGAGACGCTGCAGGCGCTCGCGCAGGCCGGCGTGACGGCCTTCGCCATGGAGGCGATCCCCCGCATCTCGCGCGCGCAGTCGATGGACGCGCTGTCCTCGCAGGCCAACGTGGCCGGCTACAAGGCGGCGCTGCTCGGCGCCGAGCAGGCAACGCGCTTCTACCCGATGCTCATGACCGCGGCGGGGACGATCCCGCCGGCCAAGGTCCTCGTCCTCGGCGTCGGCGTGGCCGGGCTGCAGGCGCTGGCCACCGCGCGCCGCCTGGGCGCCCAGACGACGGGCTACGACGTGCGCCCCGAGGTGGCCGAGCAAGTCCAGTCGCTGGGCGCCAGGTGGCTTGATCTCGGGATCGAGGCGGCGGGCGAGGGCGGCTACGCCCGCGAGCTCACCGACGAGGAGAAGGCCCAGCAGCAGCAGGCCCTCACCGACGCGATCAAGGGCTTCGACGTCGTCATCACCACGGCGCTCGTGCCGGGCCGCCCGGCCCCCCGGCTGGTGACCGCCGAGGCCGTCGAGGGCATGAAGCCCGGGTCGGTGATCGTCGACCTCGCCGGCGAGGCGGGCGGCAACTGCGAGCTGACCGAGCCCGGCCAGGTCACGGTCAAGCACGACGTGACGATCGTCTCGCCGCTGAACCTGCCGGCCACCATGCCCGAGCACGCCAGCCAGCTCTACGCGCGCAACGTCCAGGCGCTGCTCGAGCTGCTGCTGGGCGACGACGGCAGCCTGGCCCTGAACTTCGACGACGAGGTCGTGGCCGGCGCGTGCGTCGTGCGTGACGGAGAGGCGGTGCAGGCCTGATGCTGCTGACCAACCTGGCGATCCTCGTCCTGGCCGGCTTCGCCGGCTTCCTGACCATCTCCAAGGTGCCCAACACGCTGCACACGCCGCTCATGTCGGGCACCAACGCGATCCACGGCATCGTCGTGCTCGGCGGCATCCTCGTCCTGGGGCTGGGCGTCGACGGGTTCCTCAACAAGCTCCTGCTGGTCATCGCGATCGCCTTCGGCACCATCAACGTCGTCGGCGGCTTCCTGGTCACCGACCGCATGCTCGAGATGTTCAAGGCCAAGCCGGCGCCGGCGCGTGACCAGATCGAGGAGGGCGAGCGGTGAGCCGGACCGACCTCGTCTCGCTGCTCTACATCGTCGCCTTCGCCCTCTTCATCTACGGGCTGATGGGGCTGACGGGCCCCCGGACGGCCGTCCGCGGCAACCGGATCGCCGCGGTCGGCATGGCCATCGCGGTGATCGCCACCGCGCTCATCCCCGGCATGGGCAACTGGGGCCTGATCATCCTCGGCGTGGCCATCGGGACCGCGGTCGGGATCCCGGCCGCCCGCCAGGTGAAGATGACGGCGATGCCGCAGATGGTGGCGCTGTTCAACGGCGTCGGCGGCGGGGCGGTCGCGCTGATCGCCTGGGTCGAGTTCCGCCACAGCGACGGCTTCGCGAGCGACCCGACCTACGTCGCGATCTTCAGCCTGTTCGCGGCCATCATCGGCTCGGTCTCCTTCTGGGGCTCGAACATCGCCTTCGCCAAGCTGCAGGAGATCCTTCCCGGGCGCCCGATCACCGTCGGGCCGGGCCGCACGCAGCAGGCCCTGAACCTCGCGCTGCTGCTCGCCGCGGTGGCCTGCGCGGTGGCCATCGTCGGCGGCTCGGACGCCGAGCTGCTCATGATCGTGCTGCTCCTGGCCGCGGCGGTGCTGGGCAACTTCGTCGTGCTGCCGATCGGCGGCGCCGACATGCCGGTGGTCATCTCGCTGCTCAACGCGTTCACCGGCCTGAGCGCGGCCGCCACCGGCGTGGCGCTGAACAACACCGCGCTGATCGTGGCGGGCATGATCGTGGGCGCCAGCGGCTCGATCCTGACCAACCTCATGGCCCAGGCCATGAACCGCTCGATCCCCTCGATCGTGGCCGGCGGCTTCGGGGGCGTCATCACCACCGGCGGCGCCAGCGAGGACGGCGTCGAGCGCGTGGTGCGCTCGACCAGCGCGTCCGACGCGGCGGTCCAGATGGCCTACGCCAACCGCGTGGTCATCGTCCCCGGCTACGGCATGGCCGTCGCCCAGGCCCAGCACGCCGTGCGCGAGATGACCAAGATGCTGGAGTCCAAGGGCATCGAGGTCTCCTTCGCCATCCACCCGGTGGCCGGCCGCATGCCCGGGCACATGAACGTGCTGCTGGCTGAGGCCGACGTGCCCTACGACCAGCTCAAGGAGATGGACGAGGCGAACTCCGAGTTCGGCCGCACCGACGTCAGCCTGGTCATCGGCGCCAACGACGTCACCAACCCCGACGCCCGCACCAAAGCCGACAGCCCGATCTACGGCATGCCGATCCTCAACGTCGACGAGTCGGCCAGCGTCATCGTCCTCAAACGCTCGATGAACTCGGGCTTCGCCGGGATCGACAACCCCCTCTTCTACAACGCCAAGACGGCCATGCTCTTCGGCGACGCCAAGGCCTCGGTGAGCGAGATCACCGAGGAGCTCAAGGCTCTCTGAGCCCGATCGCGCCTCAGCGCGACGCGCGCGCTTGCGTTCCCGCCCACGGCGGGTAGGCTCGCATCTAGAAGTGTCTGCGCTGCCCGCCCTGCCGAAGGTGGCGCTTGCCGCCATCGTCTGCGTCTCCATGTGGCGCGCGTTCCTCGGTGCGCCCGCACCGGCCAGCCATCGTTCGGCCGCCCGCCTGCTGCTCGTCCTCACGGCCGCCTGCTACGCCGGCGGCGCCGCGGTCGTGGCCAACGGCGGCGACCTCGCCGGCTCGCTGCTCATCGTCGCCGGGATCGAGGCGTCGTGTGTGGCGGCATGGCTCGTGCGCGGCGCTCGTGACGACGGCGGCGGCGACGACGGAGGAGGCGGCGGCGGGGGAGGCGGCAGCGGCCCGAAGCTGCCCCCGCCGATCGACTGGGAGGCGTTCGACCGCGCCCGGCGCGCGTGGGACCGAACGCCGACTGCGCGCTAAGCGCTCCACGCCGCAGCGAGCACGCGCCGCCAGTTGCCCCAGGCGATGCCGTCGACCTCCTGGGCGCTGAAGCCGTGGTCGCGCAGCGCGTCGAGCAGGCGGGGGAGGGCGGCGACGTCGCTGAGCTCGGCCGGCATCGTGGCTCCGTCGAAGTCCGAGCCGAGGCCCACGCGATCGACGCCGACGAGCTCGGCGGCGTGGCGCACGTGGGCCACGAGCGTCGCCAGCGGCGTGTCGGGGTCGTCGGCGCCGTCGGCGCGCAGGAAGGCGGGGCAGAAGACGATGCCGACGAGCCCGTCGCTGCGGGCGACCTCGCGCAGCTGGTCGTCAGTGAGGTTGCGCGTCGAGGCGCACAGCGCGTGGCAGGCCGTGTGCGAGACCACGATGGGCGCCGCCGCGAGCCGGACGACGTCGGCGAAGCCGGCGGCGTTCAGGTGGCTGAGGTCGACGGCGATGCCCAGCTCGGCGCAGCGCAGCACGAGGGCGCGCCCCGCGTCGGTCAGGCCCGGCCCCGTGTCCGGCGAGGCGGGGAAGCGGAAGGGCACCCCGTGGCCGAACGCGCTGGGCCGGCTCCAGACGAGCCCGATCGAGCGCACGCCGGCCGCGTGCCACGCGTCGAGCGCCGACAGCCCCGGGTCGATGGCCTCCGCGCCCTCGAGGTGCAGGACCACGGCCAGCGTGCCGTCGACCCGGCAGCGGTCGAGCGCCGCGCCGTCGGTGACGACCGCCACGGCGCCGTCGCTGGCCGCCGCCAGCGCGTGGGCGCGCCCGATGGCCCCGGCCGTGAAGGCGCTGGCCTCAGCGTGGTCGGCCGGCCCGGCGTAGGGCATGTCCGACAGCGACCCCGTGTCCCAGTCGTCGTCCGGGGAGGGCGCGTTGATGGCGAAGATCGCGCCGCCCAGCCCACCGGCGCGCGCGCGGGGCAGGTCGACGTCGCGATCGGGCAGGCCGGTGAGGAAGGCCTCGGGCGCGCCGTCGTGGGACTGGAGCTTGCCCAGGACGTCGTTGTGGCCGTCGAAGACGACGGTCACGCCTGGTCGAGGTCGATCCACTTGTGCACCGACCCCGGCTCCCACGCCTCGAGCTGGGCGAGCAGGTCGTCGAGGCGGTCGCTGACCGCCAGCAGCGTGCGCGTCTCCGCACGCAGGAAGCGCTCCTGCACAGCGTGGTCGAGGAAGGCGACGAGCGGCCGGTAGTAGTCAGCGACGTCCATGAGCCCGAGTGGCTTGGAGTGGATGCCGAGCTGCGCCCAGGTGTAGACCTCGAAGAGCTCCTCGAGCGTGCCGACGCCGCCCGGCAGCGCGATGAAGGCGTCCGACAGCTCGGCCATGAGCGCCTTGCGCTCGTGCATCGAGCCGACCACGCGCAGGTCGTCGAGGCCGGTGTGCCCGATCTCGAGGTCGAAGATCGCCCGGGGGATGACCCCGATGACCTCGCCGCCGGCCGCGCGCGCGGCGTCGGCCACGGCGCCCATCATCCCGACCTTGCCGCCGCCGTAGACGACGCGCACGCCGCGCTGCGCCAAGCCGCGCCCGACGGCCTCGGCCGCCTCGAGGTACGCGGCCTGGGCGCCCCCGTTGGAGCCGCAGAAGACGCAGATCGACGAAAGGTCGGGCACGCCCCCAGCATATGCAGGAGGCGTGCCAGATGGCCGATTCCGCGACCCCCGCACTCGCCTGCACGCGCTCCGCGGCGCCGGATCGCCACCCACCGAATGCCGGTCCCCACCCGGGCAACCAGCCCGCCTCCCCTTCGCCGTGCGGCGTCCGGCATCCACGGCCCGCGCACATGCGAGCACGCGGGCCGCGGAACCAACCATCTGACTCTCAGGCGGCGACCGGCGCCGCCGCGGCGTCGCCGCGGCGCGCGGCCTCGGCGTGCTCGCGCGCGTCGCGCGAGGAGATCAGCAGCGCGGCGAGGATCGCGCCGGCGAACGCGAACCCGGCGCCGACCATGAACGCGTCCTGGAAGCCGTCGGTGAGCGCGACGGCGCGATCGCGCACGCCGTCGGAGAAGGCCGAGCTCGTCGTGCCGTTGGCGACCGCGACGAGGATCGCCAGGCCGAGGGCGCCGCCGACCTGCTGGGCGGTGTTCACGAGCCCCGACGCGAGCCCCGCCTGGTCGGGGCGGATCCCCGTCACGGCGGCGATCGTCACCGGGACGAACGCGAAGCCGAGCCCGATGGCGGCCAGGATCGAGGGGAAGAGGACGTCGCCGAGGTAGGTGCCGCCGTGCGCCGAGACCTGCGAGAAGTAGAGCAGGCCGGCGGTGATGAAGAGCATCCCGATGATCAGCGTGGTCTTGAAGCCGATCCGGGTCACCAGCACGGACGCCCCGCCTGCGCTGAAGATGATGACCAGCGCCAGCGGCAGATAGGCGACGCCCGTCTTCAGCGCGCTGTAGCCCAGCACCTGCTGCATGTACAGCGAGATGAAGAAGAACATGCTGAACAGCGACATGCCGATGAGCAGCGCGACGATGTTGGCCCCGCGGATCGTGCGCATGCGGAAGACCGAGAACGGCACGAGCGGCTGGCGATGACGACGCTCGATGACGACGAAGGCGGCGAGGATCACGAGCGACAGCGCGCCGAGGGCGATCGTCTTCGTCGACCCCCAACCGCTGTTGTTGGCGTCGACGAGCGTATAGACGAGCAGTGACAGGCCGGCCGTGACCGACACGGCGCCGCCGATGTCGAAGGAGCGCTCGGCGCTCTCGTCGTGGCTCTCGGCCAGCAGCCGCGGCGCGAGCAGCGCGGCGACGACGCCGATCGGCACGTTGACGAACAGGACCCACTCCCAGCCCAGGTACTCGGTGAGCACGCCGCCCAGCAGCACGCCCGCGGCGCCGCCCGAGCCGGCGACGGCGCCCCAGACGCCCAGCGCGCGGTTGCGCTCGGCGCCCTCGGCGAAGGTGTTGGTCACGATCGACAGGGCGGCGGGGGAGACCAGCGCGGCGCCGAGACCCTGCAGGGCGCGCGCGGCGATGAGCCAGACGTCGGACTGCGCCAGGCCGCCGAGCAGCGAGGCCAGCGAGAAGACGACGAGGCCGATCATGAAGAGCTTGCGGCGGCCCAGGAGGTCGGCGAGGCGCCCACCGAGCAGCAGGAAGCCGCCGAAGGTGAGCGTGTAGGCGTTGACGACCCAGGCGAGGTTGTCCTGGGAGAAGTCCAGCGCGCGCCCGATGGAGGGCAGCGCAACGTTGACGATGGCGGCGTCGAGGACGACGACGAACTGCGTCATCGCCAGGAGCGCCAATGCGAGGTACTTCGCACGGGGAGTGTCTACGGCGGTCATGAGGTGAAGTCTGCCCTTCGGGTCTGTGGCTCTTGTACGGCTAACCACCCCTTACCGGCTGTAAGGGGAGGCACACAAGAAGTGGAAGTTGATCTCCGGTTCCGATTCAGGCAAGATACGGAACCGCTTCTCCGTTTGTCAAGTACCTTTCACGCCAAGGACACGCCATGACGACATCCGAGACCCAGAGCGCCAAGCCCCTGCGCGCCGATGCGCGCCGCAACCGCGAGCGCATCATCGCGGCGGCGCGGACCGTGTTCGCCGAGCGCGGCGTCGACGCGCAGATGGACGATGTCGCCCGTGAGGCCGGCGTGGGAGTTGGCACCGTCTATCGCCACTTCCCGCACAAGGAGGCGCTCCTGGGCGAGCTCGTGGCCCAGAAGTTCCGGGCCTTCGGCGACAACGCCGAGCGCGCCCTCGAGATCGAGGACCCGTGGGAGGCGTTCGCGGGGCTGCTGCGCGCCAACGCGGAGTTGTGCGTCCGCGACATCGGCGTGCAGGAGGCGCTCTCGCGCACGCCCGAGGCCTGGCGGCTGGCCGACGCGGAGTTCCAGCGCCTGGACGCGCTCGCCAACCAGCTGGTGGCGCGGGCGCAGGCGGCGGGGGTACTGCGGCGCGACTTCGCCGTCGCCGAGATCCCGATGCTGATGAGCGGGCTGTACTCGACGATGGCGGTGTCGGGCTACGACTGGCACCGCCACCTCGAGATCATCCTCGACGGCCTGCGCGCGTAGCCGGTCAGAGTTCAGAACTCTTGGTAGGCTCCGCCCGCCGTGGCGAGAGCTCAGAACTCCTCCGAGCGCGTCTTCGCCGACCTCCTCGAGGCCGTCGTCGCCGGCCGCTACGCGCCGGGCGAGAGGCTGCCGCGCCAGCGCGAGCTCGCCGCCGATCTCGGGGTCACGCTCCAGCCGCTGCGCGAGGCGCTCAAGCGCCTGGAGCAGGTGGGCGTCGTCGAGGCCCGCCACGGCGACGCGACGCGCGTGCGCGACTGGCGCGCGCACGGCACGCTCGACGTCCTCGCGCACCTCGGGCCGGCGGTGCTCGGCGACCTGCTCGAGGCGCGCTCGCTCATGCTGCGCGAGATGGCCGGCCTGGCTGCGGAGCGCCGCGACGAGCCGCGCGGGCAGACGATCGCCGCGCTGGCCGAGCGCTTCGCCGAGGCAGGGGACGCGCGGGCTGCGGCCGAGGTCGACTTCGCCTTCTTCACCGAGGTCGCCGAGGCGGCGGGCAACCTCGTCTTCCTGCTCATCCTCAACGGCATCCGCGGGGTGTACTTCGAGCACCTCGACCAGCTGCCCGTGGCGGCCGACGTCGCGAGGCTCGCGCCCGGCTACGCGGCGCTCGCGGGCGCGATCGTCGCCGGCGACGCTGGGGCCGCGCGCGAGACGGCCTTCGCGCTGGCCGAGGCGCAGCGCCGGGCGGTGCTGGGGTGAGGCGCCGCGAGCGCGCGCTGGTCGAGCGCTACCTGGAGGAGGCCGTCGCGCCCGCGCCGCCCCTGCCGCCGCTGGCGGGCACCGACGCGGTGGCCGCCTTCGCGGCCCAGCTCGCGGCCGCGCCCCGCGTGAACCGCCTCGCCATCCGCGCGCTGCTGGTCGCCCACGCGACCGGCCTGCCGCTCGGAGCGGCCCGTGAGCCGCTGCGCGCCCTCGCGCACATCAGCTACTACGGCGACCTGGGCGTCATGCGCACCCTGGGCTACGACCCCGAGGCCGTCGTGCGCAGGGCGCGCGCGTGACCGAGCTCTCGGCCGACGCGGTCGTGGTCGGCACCGGCGCCGGCGGCGCGGCGGTCGCAGCCGAGCTCGCGGCCGGCGGCCTGGACGTCGTCGTGCTCGAGGAGGGCGCGCGCCAGGATCACCGCACCTTCACCGCGCGCCCGCGCGACATGACGCTGCGCCTGTACCGCGACGCCGGCCAGCTCACGACGATCGGCACGCCGCCGATCGTCCTGCCGCTCGGGCGCGCGGCGGGCGGCACCACGCTCGTCAACTCCGGCACCTGCTTTCGCACGCCCGCGCGGGTGATCGAGCGCTGGGCGCGCGAGGACGGCATCGCGCCGCTGAGCGACGACGTCTTCGATCACGTCGAGGCCGTCATCGGCGTGGCCGAGGTGCCTGAGGCGCTGGCCGGGCGCAACGCCTTGCTGGTCAAGCGCGGGGCCGAGGCGCTCGCGCTCAGCGGCGGCTTCCTGCGTCGCAACGCGCCCGGCTGCCGGGGCTCGGGCGTGTGCGCCTTCGGGTGCCCGACCGGCGCCAAGCAGCACGCCGCCGCGAGCTGGCTGCCGCGCGCCGAGGCCGCCGGCGCGCGGGTGCTCACCGGCGTGAAGGTGCGCCGCGTGCTCGTGCGTCGAGGCGGGGCGGTCGGCGTGCAGGCGCGCGGGCTGACGGTCCGCGCGCCGATCGTCGTCGTCGCCTGCGGCGCGCTGCTCACGCCTGGCCTGCTGCGCCGCTCGGGCGTGCGCTCGCCGGCGCTCGGCCGCCACCTCACCATCCACCCGGCCAGCGCCGCCCGCGCGCGCTTCGACGAGCCGATCGACCCATGGGACGGGGTGCCGCAGTCCTACTACGTCGACGCGCTGGCCGGCGAGGGGATCATGCTCGAGGGCATCGCCGGGCCGCCCGACCAGGCGGCCCTGGCCACGCTCGGCAGCGGCGCGCTGCACCGCGAGCGGATGCTGGCCGCGCGCAGCACCGCCTCGTTCGGCGTGATGGTCGCCGACAGCGCGACGGGCTCGGTGCGCGAGGTGGGCGGGCGGCTGCTCGTGCGCTACGACCTGCATCCGGACGACGCCGAGCGCCTGCGCCGCGGCTTCGCGCTGCTGGCCGACATCTGGTGGGCGGTCGGCGCGCGAGAGGTGCTCGTCCCCCTGGACGGCGTCCCCCCGCTGCGGCGCGGCGACAGCGGGCCGCTGCATTGCGCGCGCGTGCGCCCGCGCGACGTCAAGGCCATGGCCTTCCACCCGCTCGGCACCGCCCGCGCCGGTGCCGATCCGGCGCACGCGGTCGCCGGCCCCGACCTGCAGGTCCACGGCATCCGTGGGCTGTACGTCGCCGACGGCAGCGCGGTGCCGTCGTCGCCGCAGGTCAATCCGCAGGTGACGATCATGGCCCTGGCGGTCCGCCTGGGACGCGCGCTGGCGGGGGCGCCCGGCGGCGCCTTTGTCAGGATGCCCGCGTGATCGCCCGTTCCGACGCCGTGGCCGCGCTGCGCGCCGAGCGCTTCGACGTGGTCGTCGTGGGCGGCGGCATCACGGGGGCGGGCGTCGCGCTCGACGCGGCCACGCGCGGCTACTCGGTGGCGCTCGTCGAGAAGGCCGACTACGCCTCGGGGACCTCCAGCCGCTCGAGCAAGCTCGTCCACGGCGGCCTGCGCTACCTGCAGAACTTCGACCTGGGCCTCGTGCGCGAGGCGCTGCTCGAGCGCCAGCTCATGGTCCGCCTCGCGCCGCATCTGGTCCGCCCGCTGCCCTTCGTCGTGCCCGCCTTCGACGGGCGCCGGCCCGATCGCATGATGGGCGTGGGCCTCAACCTGTACGACGCCATGGCCCGCGGCGGGCGCCGGCGCGAGGAGGGCGACTGGGAGCCCGAGCGCCATCGCGTGATCGGTGGCGACGAGGTCGTCGAGCGGCTGCCGGCGCTGGCCGGCCGAGTGCCGACCGCGGGCTATCTGTTCTACGACTGCCAGACCGACGACAGCCGCCTGGTGCTCACGGTGCTGGGCGAGGCCGAGCGCTTCGGCGCGGTGTGCGCGAACCGCGTGGGGGTCACCGACCTGCTCGACGACGGCGGGCGCACGCGTGGCGTCTGCGTGCGCGACGCCCTGAGCGGCGAGCGCTTTCAGGTGCGCGCCGACAACGTGGTCAACGCCACCGGCGTGTGGGCCGATCGGCTGCGTCCGGAGGAGCTGCACGACGAGGCCGAGGTGCCGCGCATCCGCCCCTCGCGCGGGTCGCACATCACGCTCGCCAACGAGACGCTGCCCCTGGCGGCGGGGGCGATCGTCCCCGCCGGCGGCGGGCGCGCCATCTTCGCCCTGCCGTGGCTGGGGTCGACGCTCGTGGGCACGACCGACAACGAGTACGAGGCCGACGACCTCGACCACGTCCAGCCGGCCGAGGGGGACATCGCGTACCTGCTCGGCGCGGTCAACGCTCACTTCGGCGCCGCCATCGGCCGCGAGCACGTCACGGGGGCCTACGCTGGCGTGCGGCCGCTGATCTCCACCGGCGACCCGAAGAAGTCGGTCGACATCTCGCGCAAGGCCGAGCTCTACGAGACCTCCAGCGGGATGATCACCATCACGGGCGGCAAGCTGACGACGTGGCGGCGGATGGCGAAGATGGTCGTCGACCGCCTGGTCGAGCGCGAGGCGCGCACGGCGCCGTGCCGCACGCACGAGGTCCCGCTGGGCCAGCCGATCGACGCCGCCGAGCTGCCGCGGGTGGAGGGCGTCCCGGAGGAGGCCTACGAGCGCCTGGCCGGCCGCTACGGGCACGCCGCCCACGAGGTCCTGGCCGTGGCCGCCGAGAGCGGCGAGCTGGCCCAGCCGATCGTGGCCGGCGGGCCGGTCGACCTGCTGGCCGAGGCCGTCCACGCGGCGCGCCGCGAGCAGGCGGTGAGCGTGGGCGATGCGCTGCTGCGCCGGACCCGCGTGGCCCTGCTGGCGGCGGGCACGGTCGCCGACCCCGACGGCGCGACCGCGCATCGCGTAGCGGTGGCGATGGCCGAGCCCCTGGGATGGGACGAGCGGGCGGCGCGGTCCGCCGCACGGGCCTTCCTCGACGAGGCCGCCTGCGAAGGCATCGTCACCGGTCCGTAACTTTCAGCGCCATCGCCGGTTGCATTCCGGCGACCGGTCCTGTCGATCTGCAAGGAGCCCCGCCCGTCCATGGCCCGCCGCATCGCCCTGCTCGCCGCGCTCGCGGCGCTCGCCCTGCCCGCCGGCGCCGGTGCCGCCACGCCGTCGCGCTTCTTCGCGGGCACGCCGGTCGACGGTCCGAGCGCGGACATCCAGTCGCTCGGCGACCTCGACGTCGCGCGCGACGGCACCGGCGCGCTGGCCTACGTCAAGCGCGTGGCCGGCGTCGACCACGTGTTCGTCTCGCGGCTGGTCGACGGGGCCTTCCAGCCTCCCGAGCAGATCGACGCCGGCCTGGCCGGCGCCGGCTCGCAGCCGGTGGTCGCGGCCTCCGACGGCGGCCGCCTCGTCGTGGCCTACGTCAGCGGGGGCGGCATCTTCACCACCGTGCGCCCGGCCGGGGCGCCCGGCTACGCCGCCACCCAGCAGATCGCCGCGTCGGGCGCGAACCCCGACGTCGCGATGTCGATCAACGGCGTGGCCTACCTGACGTGGTCGACGGGCGGCGACGTCCTGGCCGCCCGGATGGAGCGCGCCGCGACGACCTTCAACGGCGTCCCGGGGCCGCTGGACATCGACCCGGCCGCGGTGGCGGGCACCGGCACCGGCCGGCCGAAGGTGGCCGTCGCTGCCGATGGCATCGCCACCGTGGTGTGGGGCGAGGGCGGCCACGCCTACGCACGGCGGATCTTCGAGCTGCGCCTGTCGACCGCGCCGCAGGACCTCGGCGCGGGCGCCGACGAGGCCGACATCTCCAGCGAGGACGACTCGAGCTTCGCCTGGACCGTGTTCCGCCAGGGCGGGCAGACCATCGGCCGGCGGCTGGTCGGCTCGCAGTTCGACAACCCGGTCTCGCTGCTGGCCGCCGAGGGCTCCGAGGCGCCACGGATCGCCATCAACGGGCGCGGCGTCGGCTACGCGGGGGTGGCCGGCACGACGTCGGCCGCCGCCTACGGCGCCGTGCTCAAGGACGACCTCTTCAACCCGGGCGTCGCTCTCGGCGGCGGCTTCGCGGCGCCGGCACCGGTACCGGCCGTGGCCGAGACCGGCGACGGGCTCATCGCCTTCCAGCAGGGCGATGCCAGCGGCGCGCGCTCGATCATCGCGAGCCCCTACGACTACGTGCCCGCGTCGCGGGTCGTCACGCAGCCCGGGCCGGCTGCCGTGCTCTCCAACCCGGCCCTGGGGACGCCGGATGCCTCGCGCGGGCTCGAGGCCGCGGCGGACCGCGCCGGCGACGTCGCGATCGCCTTCGTGCAGGGCGACGGCGACGGGCGCCAGATCGTCGCGGCCAGCCTCGACCGCGCGCCCGGGTCGTTCCGCGCCCACACGTCGACCAAGTGGCGCAAGTTCGCGCGCCCGCCGCTGAAGTGGGGGACGGCCTTCGAGCTGTGGGGGCCGTTGACCTACAACGTGCTGATCGACAACAAGCCCGTCGCGCAGACCACCTCGACCGGCGTGACCGTGCCGGGTGTGGTGGCCGACGGGCTGCACCGCTGGCGCGTGGTGGCCACCGACATCCACGGCCAGAGCTCCGCGACGCCCTCGCGCAACCTGCGCGTCGACGCGACCCCGCCGAAGGTGACCTACAAGATCTCGGGCGCGCACAAGCGCGGCAAGCCCGTGAAGGTGGTCGTCCAGGCCACGGACGCCAGCGGGACGGCGGCCAAGGCGTCGGGCCTCGACCACGTACGGATCTCCTTCGGCGACGGCTCGCGGCCGATCGTCGGCCTGAGGGCGATCCATCGCTACGGGCACTCGGGCAAGGTCACGGTGCGCATCAGCGCGGTCGACGAGGCCGGCAACGTGGCCGCCAAGACGCGGCGGATCACGATCCACAAGTAGCCCGTGCCCGGCGATCGACCGGAAAAGCCCGCAGTGTGCGGGCTACCGTTGGTCGCGCGCCTCGCGCCGCCCATCGCGGAACGTAGGATGCCGCGCCGTGCGCGTGCCGAGCGGCGAGCCCGAGCTGGTGCGGGCGGGGGCGGCGGGGGATCCCGCTGCGCTCGCCGCGTTGTGGGACGCCTACGGGGCGCGCGTCTTCGCCTTCTGCCAGCGCGTGCTCGGGCGCGCCGACGCGGCGGCCGACGCGGCGCAGGACGCCTTCCTGCTCGCGCACGACGAGCTCCGGGGCGTCGCGCGCACGGGCGAGAGCTTCGGCGCCGCGGTCTTCCGGGCCGCGCGCACGACGTCCTACGAGCTGCTGGCGCGTGACCGCGCCGCGGGCGGCGCCCGGCGCGGCGCGGCGCCGAGCCTGTCGGCCGCCGCCGCGCGACTGCGCCCGCAGCAGCGCGCCGCGCTGGCCCTGAGCGGCCTCGAGCGACTGCCCTACGCGGAGATCGCCGCCGTGCTGGGCATCGGCGCCGAGGCCGTCGGAGCCCTGCTGGCGCGGGCACGGCTGCGCCTGCACGACGAGCTGCGTGGCACGGCCCTGGCCGCCGCGGCGGTGCGCTCGCCCGACTGCGAGGACGTGCTCCCGCTGCTGGCCGCCGCGTCCGACGGCGAGCTGCGCCCGGCCGACGCGGGCTGGGCCGACCCGCACGTGCAGAGCTGCCCGACCTGCCCGCGCTCGCGCCGCGCGATGGAGGAGGCGGCCGCCACCTACGCGGCCTGGTCGCCCGCGCCCCCGCCCTCGTGGCTGGGCACGGCGACCCTGGCCGAGCTCAGCGCCGAGGCGCCCGCCGCCACGGCGCTGGCGGCCGCCGCCGCGCCGGTCGCGCTGGCCGGCACCGGGAGCGGCGCGGCCGGCGGTGGGCCCGCGGGCGCGAGCAGCGGACGCGGCGGGGCGTGGGCGACCCCGCGCCCGCGGCTCTCCGCCGCGCTGCTCGGGGCCAGCCTGCTCGCCGTCGCGTGCGCGGCGCTGGCCCTGGCCGTGAGCGGGTCACTGCACCAGCGCGACGCGGTGCGGGGCGGCGTCAGGCTGCCCGACGCGGCGAAGAGCCTGCGCGTCGCGCGCGTACCCGCCGCGCCCGCCAAGCGCGGGGCTCGTGCTCAGCGCCGCGCGCCGCGCCGGACGCGGACGGCCCGCCGCGCGCGCCGGGTCGCCTTCGTGGCGGTCCGCGCGGTGCCCCACCCGCCGTCCGCGTCGCTGCCGAGCGGGGCGCCCGGCTTCACGGGCACCGCGCCGCGGCGGCCCGCCGCGCGCCCGAAGCGCAGGCCCGTCAGCCGGCCGACCGCGCCGGCCCCCGCGCCCGCGGCGCCGGCGCCCGCGCCGCCCGCTCCCGTCGCTCCGGCGCCGGTCACCGCCGACGCGCCGGCCGACGAGTCTCCCGTCCCCGGCACCGGCGCCGCTGCGACCGCGACCACCGCGCAGGTCTCCGCGGCGGCCACGCCGCCGACGACGACGGCCGCGCCACACGCTCCGGCGCCGTCGAACCCGGCGGCGCACCGGGCGACGAGCGACCACGACCACTGGAGCGGCTCGGGCAACGGCGAGGACGACGGCGGACGCCCGGGCGCCGACCAGGACCACGGCGGCGGCTGGCACAAGGGTCGCCGGCCCTGCCCGCCGGCGCCGCGCGGGCCGCGCGGGCCGCACCGGCACTGAGCGGGCACCATCGCGGCCCGACGCGGCATGATGCGCGCGTGACCGACGCCGGGCTACGGCCTCTGACCGACACGAGCACCGCGTGGTCGGCGCGCAAGGTCGTGCGCGCGCTGGGCCTGCGCGAGCTGTCAGCCGACCCGGCGCGACGCCCGCGCGTGGTGGCGTCGATGATCGCCTCGGCCGACGGCCGCATCGCCGTCGAGGGCCGCTCGGTCGGGCTCGGCCATCCCGCCGACCGCGCGGTGCTGCGCGAGCTGCGCACCGCGGTGGACGCGATCCTGGTTGGCACGGGGACCCTGCGCGCCGAGCGCTACGCCAACCTGCTCGACGACGAGCAGCGCGCGCACCGCGCCGCGGCCGGCCTCGAGCCCGAGCCGATCGTCGCCACGATCTCGCGCCGCCTCGACGTGCCCGGCGACATCCCGCTGCTGGCCGAGCCGACCGCGCGCGTGCAGGTCTACACCGAGGCCGACGGCGAGGTCCCCAGCCAGGGCGCGTGGGTCGCCGTGCAGCGCTTCGAGCCCGGCCAGCTCACGATGCCCGCCATCCTCGAGCACCTGCGCACCGAGCGCGGGGCGCGCACCATCCTGTGCGAGGGCGGCCCGCGGCTGCTGCGCGAGATGGTCGCCGCGGACTGCGTCGACGACCTCATGCTCACGCTGGCGCCCATGCTGGTGGCCGGCGACGCGCCGACGCCGTTGGGCGGCGCGCTGCTGGACCCGCCCGCGGGCCTCGCCCTGCGCGACATCCGTCGCGCCGACGACCACCTCTTCCTGCACTACACGCTGCCCCCGCCGACACCTCCCTCGGGCGCGGAGTCGCCAGGAGGGGGGACCCGGTGGGCCTGAGCACCCTGCGCCTGCGCGACCGCACCGTCGACGTGCAGGCCGGGCGCCCGCTGATCATGGGGATCGTCAATGCCGGCGCCGACTCGTTCTCGGACGCCGTGCGCCTGGACACCCTCGAGGGGCAGGTCCAGCGCGGGCTCGAGCTCGTCGCCGAGGGGGCGGACCTCGTCGACGTCGGCGCCGAGTCGGGCGTCACCTACAGCCCCGCCGCCCCGGCCGGCGACGAGGCCGCCCGCGTCGTCCCGCTCGTCGAGCGCCTCGCGGCCGAGGGGGTCAGGGTCTCGGTCGACACGTGGAAGCCCGCGGTAGCGCGCGCCGCCCTGGAGGCCGGGGCGGTGATGCTCAACGACGTCAGCGGGCTGCGCGACCCCGCGCTGGCCGAGCTCGCGGCGCGCACCGGCGCGGCCCTGGTGCTCATGCACACGCGCGCCGAGCCCAAGCGCGAGGCGTTCCCCGACTACGACGACGTGGCGGCCGACGTCGAGGCCTTCCTGCGCGAGCGGATCGACGTCGCGCTGCACCACGGCGTCGCCCGCGAGCAGCTCGTGCTCGACCCAGGCCCCGACTTCGCCAAGACGCCCGCGCAGACCGTCGCGGTCCTGCGCGAGCTCGATCGCCTGCACGCCCTCGGGCGCCCGCTGCTGCTGGCGATCTCGCGCAAGTACTTCCTCGGTGCCATCACCGGGCGCCCGCCGGCGCAGCGGCTGGCCGGCACGCTGGCCGCGGCGACGTGGGCCGCCGACGCGGGCGCCGCCATCCTGCGCGTGCACGACGTCGCCGCCGTCCGCGACGCGCTGGCGGTCAAGGCCGTCCTCGACGGGCGCGACGAGGTGCCCGCCTTCGACGCGAGCGACGAGGAGCTGAAGTGGATCCGGGCGGAGCGCTAGCCTGCAGGTCCTGACGGGGTCGCCGGCCGCTGCTCGCAACGCGGACGGATTGCCCACCGACACCATGTTCAAGGAGGACCCATGACCGTCTTGCATCGCGACGCCCTCGAGGCGAGCCCGCTTGCCGACCTGCACGCCATCGCCTCGGAGCTCGGCATCGACGGCTTCCGGCGCCTGCGCAAGGCCGAGCTGATCGACCGCATCCTGCGCGACTCGGATGGCGACGCCGACGCAGGCGCAGACGCCGACGACAACGGCGCCACCGTCGTCGAGGAGGTCGTCGACGAGGCCGCCGCCGAGCAGGACGCGCGGCCCAAGCGCCGGCGCGGCTCGCGCGGCGGGCGCGGGCGCGGCCGTGACGAAGTCGACCGCGACGACCGCGACGACCGCGATGCCGACGAGGCCGACGACAGTGCCCAGCGCCGCGACGAGACGATCGAGGGCGTCGTGGAGCTGCTGGGCAACGGCTCGGGCTTCGTGCGCGTGTCGCCGCCCGAGCCGTCCGACGGCGACGTGTATATCTCGGCCGCCCAGGTGCGCCGCTGCGAGCTCGTCTCCGGCGACCGCGTCTCGGGCCCGGTGCGCAAGCCGCGGCGCTCGGAGCGCTACCCGTCACTCGTGCGCGTCGACACCATCAACGGCGCCCCGGCGGAGGAGGTCGCCGAGGGCACGCCGTACGACGAGCTGCCCTGCACCTTCCCGACCGTCCGCCTCGAGCTCGGCTCCGACGATCCCACGCTGAAGGTCATCGAGTGGCTGACGCCGATCGGCCGCGGCTCGCGCGTGGTCATCACCGGGGGCGCGCTGGCCGGCAAGACCGAGACGCTGCGCCGCCTGGCCGGCGCCCTGGCCGGCGTCGAGGGGCTCGAGCTGAGCCTGGTGCTGACGGGCGTGCGCCCCGAGGAGGCGGCCGACTGGAAGGCCGGGCCCGTCGCGCCTGCCTCCGCGCTCACGCTCGCCGCCGGGGCCGACGCGCAGGGCCAGGCTCTCGAGCGCGCGATCGAGACGGCCCAGCGCATCGCCGCGCGCGGCGGCCACGCGGTCGTCCTCGTCGACACTCTCGACGGCATCGCCCCCGCCGTGGCCCGCCGCGCGCTGGCCGCGGCGCGCGCCATCGTCGACGGTGGGTCGCTCACCGTCATCGCCACGGCCACCACCCCGCTGGGCGGCGAGACGACGGTCATCGGCCTCGATGCCACCCGCACCGCCGCGCGTAACTTCCCCGCGCTCGACCTGCGGGCCAGCGGGATCCTGCGTCCCGAGCTGCTCGTCGGCGACGCGGGCGCCGACGCGATCGCGGCCGCGCGCGCCGAGGCCGACTAGTCGACGAGCCTCAGCGGGGCTGGTAGGCGACCCGGCCCCAGGAGGGCTCGGGCGCCAGCTCGACCGGCTCGCCGTCGCGGTCGGGCTGGATGTAGCGGAAGGCGTGCCCGTCGGGCTCGAAGCGCACGTCGAGCTCGCCCTCCTTGACGCGCTGGTCGAGCCACGCTGAGCGGAAGACGAGGCGGCGCAGCCAGTGCACGAGCGAGCGGTCGCTGGGGCCGACGAGCTCGGGCCAGCAGTCGTTGACGTGCTCGCCCAGGGCCGACGCGGGCTCGTGGATCTCGCCGTTGACGGCCAGGTTGACGAGGTCCTCCAGCTCGGGCTCGTCGAGCCGGCCGGAGACGAAGCCGAGCTTCAGCGCCGCCTGCTCGCAGCGCTCGGCGAAGTCGCGCTCGTTGAAGGTGAAGCGCAGCTCGCCGTACTCGAGGACGAAGTCCTCTCCGGAGTCGTAGTTGCCGCGGCGGGTCGTATCCATGGGGGAGCGAGACCCCGCCGGAGACCTTCGTCCGTGGGGTCGTCGGCATCCTAAGGGCGATCCCTTCCAGGGCGGTTGCCCTGAATGTGATGTTGCACCGACAAGGGACGAGAAGCGCGCTATCCCGCGCCGCGGACCACGACCCGCCGTCGCACGGTGCCGGCGCCCGCGGCTGAGGTCTCGACGGTGAGGGTGGTCGCGCGCTGCCGGGCGAGCTCACGCAGGCGTCGCCGGGACAGGCGCAGCGTGACGGGCCGGGCGCGCCGGGTAGCGGCGAACCGGCGGCGCGCCAGGACGCGGATGGCGCGGCGCACCGTGACGTCGACGTGGGCGGCACGCGACGCGGCCAGCATCACCCGCAGCCCTCGCGCGCGCAGCCGCGCAACGGTGATCCGGCGTGGGACGGCGAGCCGCAGCCTGGGGGCCGACGCGATGCGCAGGGCCTCCACCACGATCCTCGGCGCGCGGCCCGCCGCCGGCGCGGCGCTGCCGGCGGGGTGGGCGCCGGGGCCGGCGGTGCCGACCTGACCGGGGGCGCTGTGCTCGTCGACGGTGATCGTCGCCGTCGCCAGCAGGTTGTCGTCGTCGACCGCCGCCACCGTCAGGCGCCGCGCGCCACGACCGGCCACCACCACCGTCTGCGTCGCGGGCCCCGCGGCATCGTAGACCCCGTCGCCCTCCAGGTCCCACACGTAGGACGCCACGGCGCCGTCGGGGTCGGAGCTCGACGCGGCGCTCACCGTCACCGACTGCCCGTCGGCGGCGACCACCGCCAGCCGCGCGGCCGGGGCCGCGGGCGCCTGGTCACAGCGCGTCAGGGTGCAGAGGAACCCCGAGTCGTAGAGGTTCCAATGCCCAGCCAGGTAGGAGCCCTGGGCGGGCGACGGGTTGAAGTAGTCGTCGTGCCCGCAGTCCAGCGGCTTGCCGGGGTTCGGCGCCTCGCCGACGATCTCGCAGTCGCGCAAGAACACGCCCGCGGTGCCGTCCTTCGGCGTGTAGCACATGACGTCGTAGATCTCGTAGCAGTGGGCGCCGCCGGAGAAGTGCGGGGCCGACGGCTGCACCGCGCCGAGGGTGTGCAGCACCTCGTGCAGAACCTGGTCGGCGTACTGGCTGGCCGCCTGCTCGGATCCGAGGAAGTCGGCGCCGCCGCCCTCGAGGTAGGCGTAGCGCGAATGAGCGGGGAAGTTCGCGGCGTTGGTCGCCCACGGCGAATCGTCCTGGGCCCAGCTGCCCGCGGCGGCGCTCAGCACCGGCAGGGCGAAGTCGACGAAGACCAGATAGTTGACGCCGGGACGGTCCGGGAGGCGGCCTTGGATGTCGTCGAGCACGGACCTCGTCACGTAGGAGGCGACCGGATGCCCGAGCGCCACCGTCTGGATGTCGAGGAAGGCGTTCCCGCAGCTCGATCCACGGTCCAGGCGCAGCGTCTTGTCAGAGCTGAGCGCCACCTTGGCCGCCGCGGCCTTGGTGTAGCGCTGGATCGCCGTGCCAAAGAGCCCGAAGCGGTCTCCCACGTCGGAGGCGTAGGCGTAGACGACCTTGATGTGCGGGACGTCGCCGGCGGCGCTCGGCGCATCGCTGCCGCGCTCGGCGCCGCAGAACGGGCCCGCGGCGAGGAGAGCGTCGACGGCGGGGCTGGAGGGGAGAGGTCCGTCAGCCGCGGTGGCCACCGGGACGAAGACCAGCACGGCGGCGACGCCAAGCAGGGCAGCGCGGGTGGTCAGAGTGCTCGGGACCGGCCCACTCTACGCCTGATCTCCCCTTCGCCGGTAGGGGAGAGAACCCCCCGGATGCGACCTAGAGCCGCCATGAGCACCGCCGATCCCGCCGCCACGATCCTCCTCGTCGAGGACGACGCGCCGACGCGCACCTTCCTGGCCGACAACCTGACCGCCGACGGGTACGAGCTGCTCGTGGCCGACTGCGCGCGCGACGGCCTGCGCCTGCTGGAGACGAAGTTCCCCGATGTCGCCCTGGTCGACCTCGGGCTGCCCGACGGCTCGGGGCTGGAGATCGTCCGCCGCGTGCGCGCCTCGGACGGCGTGGCCAGTCGCATCGATCCCGCGGTGCCGCTCGTGGTGCTCAGCGGGCGCGCGGGCGAGCTGGATCGCCTGCGGGGCTTCGAGCGTGGCTGCGACGACTACGTGTGCAAGCCGTTCAGCTACCCCGAGCTGCGCGCGCGGGTCGAGGCGCTGCTGCGCCGGGCCGACGTGCGCCGGCGCCCGGGGCGGCTGCGCGTGGGCGAGCTCGAGGTCGACGCGGCGGCGCGGGTCGTGCGCCTGCGCGGGGCGCCGGTCGAGCTCTCCCAGAAGGAGTTCGCGCTCCTGCGCACCCTGGCCTCCGACCCGACGCGCGTGTTCACCAAGGACGAGCTGCTGCGCACGATCTGGGGCTTTCGCACCCTGGGGAGCACGAGGACGCTGGACTCGCACGCGTGCCGCCTGCGCCACAAGCTCGGCCGGGCCGGCGACCGCTTCGTGGTCAACGTGTGGGGCGTCGGCTATCGGCTCGTCGACGGGCCCTCGGTGGATCTCGCCGCGCCCGAGCCCGCGCTGGCTCCCGCCGCCGCCGTGGCGGCGCTGCCCGTGCTGGCGATCGGCCGGCCGCTGGACGCCGCGGTGCTCGCGCCGTGGCTGCTGGCGGTCGTCGCCATCGCGCTGGGCGCCTTCTGGCGCCTGCAGCTGCACCGCGGGCGCGAGCTGGTGGCGCGCGCCTGCCACGAGCTGCGCGGCCCGCTGACGGCGGCGCACCTCGCGCTGCACGGCGGCGCGCGCCACGGCGAGCCGCCACCCGCGCGGGTGGTCGCGGTGGAGCGCGAGCTCGATCGGGCCGCGGTCGCGCTCGAGGATCTCGCGGCCGCGCGCCACGGGCGCCGCGCGCCGGACCACGACGAGGCCGTCGACGTCGGCGACCTGCTGGCCTACCAGGCGCTGACCTGGCGGATGGTCGCCGGCGTCTTCGGCTGCCGGGTCGAGCTCGTGGAGCCGCGCTCGGCCGCGACCGTGCGCGGCGACCGCGTGCGCCTGACGCAGGCGGTCGGCAACCTGGTGGCCAACGCGCTCGAGCACGGTGACGGGCGCGTGCGGCTGCGGGCGCGCGCTCAGGGCGACCGCGTGCGCATCGAGGTCGACGACGAGGGCCCGGGGCTGCCGGCACCCGTCGGGGACCTCACGCGCCGCCCGCGCGCGGGGCGCGGGCGTCGCGGGCGTGGCCTGGCCATCGCGGCCGACATCGCCGACCGTCATGGCGGACGGCTCGTGGCGGCGCCCACTGCGCGCGGCGCGCGCGTCGCCCTCGAGCTCCCGGCGTGGCGCGACCCGGCCTAGGCCATGACGCGCCGCCGGCGGGCCGCCGCGCTCCTCGGCCTGGCGCTGCTGCTCGGGGTGCTCGCCGCTTCGGATGTCGCGGGGCGCGAGGCCGCCCTGCGCCGCCAGCTCGGGCCGACGGTGCCGGTCGTCGTGGTGCGCGCGCCGCTGCGGGCGGGCGAGCGCATCGCCCTCGCCGCGCTGGCCGTGCGCCAGGTGCCCGAGCGCTACGCGCCCCCGGCCGCGCTGCACGATCCGCGGGCCGCGGTCGGACAGCGCGCCGCGGTAGCGATCGCCGAGCGCACAGACCTCGCCGCCCCGCTGCTGGCGGTCCCGGGTGCCGTCACCGCGCCGCGCGGGCCTGTGCTGCACCGCGGCGAGCGGGCGCTCGATCTCCTCGCCGTCGGCGCCGCCGACGCGGTCGTCGCGGGCGCGCGCGTGGACGTCCTGGTCACCTACGACGGCCGCGCGAGCGCGCCTGGGCCGACCCGGCTGGCCCTGGCCGACGTCGAGGTGCTCGCCGCCCGTGCGCCGCCGACCGCCGACGCGCCCGACTCCGCGGGCGGGCTGCCGCGGCTGCTGGCGACGCTGAGGGTCACGGTGCGCCAGGCGGTGGCGCTCACGGCCGCGGCGGCGGCCGCCCGGCAGGTGCGGCTGCTGCCGCGCCCGTGAGGCTGAAACGTCGCTCGCGGGGCCATCGGTCACCTGTCTAGTGCGGCCTGCGCGCGGTCAAGGCACCGTCTTGGGGGCCGATAGCCCGATCAGTATGAGACTTCCCGTTCCTCGCCTGCTCCTGCTCGTGTGTGCGCTGATGGCGCTGCTGCCCGCGAGCGCCAACGCTGCCTCGAAGGGCAGCGCCTACCCGGTGATCACGAGTGTCACGCCGAAGAAGCTCGGCGTCGGCGACGTGATGACGATCACGGGCAAGAACTTCCGCAAGGGCAAGAACAAGAACACGGTGGTCTTCAAGCGCGACGGCGGCCGCGCCGTCTTCGTCAAGGCGCCTGACGCCACGACGACCAAGATCGGCGTCACCGTCCCCGCCAAGCTGCTGCCCTTCATGCGCAAGAAGAAGGGCAAGCGCACCTTCACGCGCTTCCGCGTCCGCGTGCTGGCGAAGAAGTTCGCCAAGAAGTTCACCACCGCGGCCAAGTCGCCCATGATCGGTCCCGACGCCATCGGCGGCGGCACCAAGGACGACTGCGACGGGGACAAGATCAAGAACAAGGTCGACACCGACGACGACAACGACCTCATCCCCGACACGCTCGAGGCGACGCTCGGCACCGCTCCGTGCAACCGCGACACCGACGGCGACGGCGAGTCCGACGGCTGGGAGTACTACTCCGCGCTGGACCGCAACGGCAAGGCCAAGCCGGCCCCGTTCGCCCGGCCCTACCCGAACCCGCTGGACGGTAAGGACGCCGACATCGACCACGATGGCGACGGCCTCACCGACCTCCAGGAGTACACGGCGTGGGCGAGCTTCGGCGCCAACAAGCTGCCCCTCAGCTACTCGGGCGGCAACCCCGCCTCCGCCGGCCGCGGCGCCCCGCCGCCGGGCATGGCTTACATGGACCGCGACCGCAACGGCTTCCTGAGCGATTTCGAGCGCGACGCCGACGGCGACGGCATCCCGAACATGGACGAGGGCGGCTCGAAGGACGAGGCGCGCATCACCAAGTCGCAGCCCGCCGACGATCCGAACTACTACGACTACGGGCTCTTCACCCAGTCCTACATCGACCTCGCCGTCAAGCAGACCAACGACGATGACCCGCTGTGTCAGGGCATCAACCAGGTGCCGTTCTACTGCACCGACAAGTTGCCCAACGCGATCAAGACGCAGAAGGTAGACCCGCTGGACTGGCTGTCGGCCGACTCGGACGGCGACGGGATCCGCGACGACGATGACGACCAGGACCACGACGACGTCCCGAACATCACCGAGTACCTGCAGGAGATCGCGGCGCCCTTCAAGGACCGCAAGTACCGCCAGCTCGACGCCTGCGTGCCCAACTCCGACTCGCGCTTCTGCCTGCTCGGCAGCGCCGATGTCGACGGTGACGGGATCCCGAACCGCGACGACACCGACGACGACGGCGACGGACTGCCCGACGCGCTCGAGCAGGCGCTCGGCACCGACGCCCTGCGCGCCGACAGCGACAGCGACGGCGTCTCGGACGGTTACGAGTACTGGTCCGCGCTCGACCTCAATGGCGCCGCCCGCCCCTTCCCGGGCAAGGCGCCCTATCCCAACGCGCTCGACGGCTCCGATGCGAACCTGGACTTCGACGGCGACGGCCTCACCCTCAAGGAGGAGTACCAGGCCTGGAACTACTCGGGCCGGCCGCTGCCGCTGAACTACAGCGACGGCAACCAGCGCACTGGCGGCACCTCGCTCCGTGACGGCGCCAAGGACGTCGACGCTGACGGCCTGACGAATTTCGACGAGACCCACGGCCCGATGCGGATCGACTGGTGGGCCGCGCAGTACAACGGGCAGAACGGCCCCAAGGAGACCCCGTACCCGGACGTCCATCGCCGCTACGCCGAGCCGAGCTTCGTCGACCCGGACTCCGACGGCGACGGCATCCTGGACGGCAACGACGACCAGGACCACGACGGCTATCTGAACTGGTTCGAGGTCGCGCGGCCGGCCGGCTGGGAGAACTCCTACACGTCCGCGACCGGCTTCCCGTGGCACACGGGCATTCCGCCGCACGAGAACCCTCTGGCGCGCGTGAACCCGTACAACCCGTGCAAGCCGATCGACAGCGACGCATGCCACCACCTGATGTACGCCCCGCAGGGCTACTACGAACCGGGTGAGGACTGGCTCAGCGACGTCACGCCGGCCACGGCGCCGGTGTCGCCCGGGCTGCTGCCGCGCTAGGCAGCGTCACGCGCCACGATCGTTCCAGAGCCACCGGGCCATTACGGCCGGTGGTTCTCGCGACGTCGGCGTAAGACGGCGCCGCGATGATGAAGACCCATCTCGATCAGACGCTCCCCGAGGCGCAGCATCGCCTCGGGGGCGACTTCGCCGCCGACGTCCGTGACTACGAGGCCATCCACCGGCACATCCTCGAGATGGCGGACACCCTCAGCGACGGGAGCATGCGCCAGTTCCCCAAGCGCTTCCGGTGAGCGCGGGGCGCGATCAGTGCGCGACGTCGATGACCACGCGGGTCGGGGCGCTGAGCCGGAAGACGCGGAAGCCCGTCCTGCGGCTCAGGCCGAGGCCATAGGAGACGACGCCCTCGAAGTCGCCGGCCTTCTTGACCTGACGTAGGTTCGAGCACTTCGGGGTCAGCGTGCTCGGGAGCAGGTTGGTCCCGCCGCTGGTGTGGCCTCGCGCCGGCCGGATGACCACGCGGATGCGCTTGGTGCCCAGCAGCGCGATGGTCTGGCCCGAGCCGTCGGCGACGATCTTGCTGACGTAGCGCACGTCGTAGCCCGGGGTGGCGAGCTGGCCCCGCACGACGAAGCGGTCGAAGGTCGCGTGGCAGCCGGCCGCGGCGCCGAACAACTGCGCCTGGCCGCCGCTGCCCGAAGCGGTCTTGGGGGCCGTCGTGAACGGCGGCAGCCCGAGCGCAACGGCGACGAAGCACAGCGAGGCCGCGAGTGGCGCGAGGAGCGCGCACCCGCGCAGTGCTGGCCTGCGCATGAACAGCACCTTCATGTCCTGCTTGGTCTAGTCGATCGGCGGCTGCAGGTCAATGTCCTCAGCTCAGCGCGGGCTCGCGCCCCACGGCCGCGGCGAACAGGTCGCGGTCGGTCACGCCCTCGGTCAGGACGAGCAGGGCGGTCGCGCGCTCGGGCAGGGCCAGCGCCTGGCGGTGGGCGGGATCGCTCAGCAGCGCGATGAGGCCGCCGACGACGCCGCCCGCGCACCCGCCGCGGTCGAGCCCCTCGATCGCCAGCCGGCGCATGCCCTCGAGCACGTGGTCGTCGCCGACGGCGCAGAAGGCGTCGAACGCGGCCGCGACCTGGGGCCACGCGTCCATCGAGGGCGTGGGGCAGTTGAGGCCGGCCATGACGGAGCTCATGTCTCCATCGACCGTGACCTGGTGCCCGGCCCGCGCCGAGGCCAGTGCACAGGCGGCGGCGATCGGCTCGAGCCCCACCAGGCGCGGGCGCTCGCCGGGCGTCGCGCGGAAGTGGCGGGCGGCCGCAGCGGCCAGCGAGCCCACCCCGATGGGCACGAGGACGAGGTCGACGGTCCGGCCGTCGAGCTGCGCGTCGAGCTCGGCGAAGATCGTCGCGTAGCCCTCGACGACGCGACGGGGGATGTCCTCGTAGCCGGGCCAGGAGGTGTCGGCGATCACGAGGTGGCGGTCGTCGGCGAGGCTCGCGGCCCGCCGGACGGCGGCGTCGTAGTCGCCGTCGACGTGCTCGACCCGCGCGCCCTCGGCCTCGATGGCCTCCACGCGCCCCGGCGTGGTGGCGGTCGGCACCACGACCCGGGCCGCGAGCCCGAGCCACCGGGCGGCCCGGGCCACCGCGCGGCCGTGGTTGCCCTCGGTCGCGCACACGAGCGTCAGCGGCGCGCCGCGCGCGTGGTCGCGCAGGGCCTCGGGCTGAGTGGCGAGGGCCGGCGCTCCCAGGCGATCGGCGACCGCCCAGGCCGTCGCCCACCAGGCGCCGAGCGCCTTGAACGCCGGCAGGCCGAAGCGCGAGCTCTCGTCCTTGAGCAGGACCGCGCCCAGCCCGAGCTCGGCCGCCAGCGTCGGAGCGCAGTGCAGCGGGGTGGGGGCGTAGCCTTCGAGCGCGTGGTGCAGCGCGCGCGCCTGGTCCTCCAGGCCCGGCCGCGGCGTCCAGCCCGGGTCGCGCGCGGGGTTCCACGCAACGTCGACGCTGCCGTCGCGGTTGCTCATGCGCAGAAGCGCCGCGCGGTCTCGATGACGATCTCGGCCACCTGCTCGACGCTCTCGAGCTCGACGTGCTCCTCGATCGCATGCGCTCCCTCGCCCGTCGGGCCGAAGACGACGGTCGGCATGCCGGCGGCCGAGAGGAAGGCGGCGTCCATCCACGCGCTGTGACCGACGATCTCCGGCTCGGCGCCGAGCGTCCGCGCGGCCGCGGCGCGCACCGCCTCGACCACGTCCGCCGAAGGGTCGACCTCGAACGGCTCGCGCACGAGCCCCATGCGCAGCTGGGTGTCGAGCCGCGGATCGGCCTCGCGGGCGACCGCCAGCAGCTCCTGCAACTCGCGCTCGACGTCGTCAGCCGACTCGCCCGGCAGGGTGCGCCGCTCGACGTCCAGCACGCAGCGCTCGGGATAGCTCGACAGCTCCTGCCCGCCCGCGATCAACGAGGCGTGCAGGCTCGCCGCGCCGAGCAGCGGGTGCGGCCGCGCCTCGAGGCGGCGCTGGAGCGCGGGGATGGCGGCGAGCGCGGGCGCCATGCCGACGATCGCGTCGACCCCGAGGTCGGGGCGTGAGCCGTGCGCCGCGCGGCCCCGGGTCTCGAGCTGCGCCCATACGAACCCCTTGTGCGCGACGCACGCGCGCAGGTGCGTCGGCTCGGTGACGATGGCCGCGTCGGCCCGCCAGCGGCGCAGGACCGACTGGACACCCTCGCTGGCGTGCTCCTCGTCGGCCACCGCGCTGACGATCACGTCGCCGCTCAGGCCGTCGCGCGCGGCCGCGGCGCCGGCGACCATGATCGCGGCCAGGCCGCCCTTCATGTCGTAGGCCCCGCGACCGTAGAGGCGCCCGTCGCGGATCACCGGCTCGTGTGGGCGCTCCATCCCGTCGACCGTGACGGTGTCCAGGTGCGCGTTGAGCATCAGCGACGCTCCGCCGCCGGTGCCGCGCGCGATGGCGACGACGCTCGGGCGGCCGGCGAGCGGCTCGTCGACGGTGACCTCGAGCCCCCGGTCGGCGAGCCAGGCGGCGACGAACGCGGCGATCTCGCTCTCGCCGGCGCCGCCCGGCACGAGCGCCGGGTTGACGGAGTCGATGGCCACGAGCTCGGCGAGCAGGTCGGTCGTCACGGCGGGATTGGTACTCGGGCGCGCGTGTCCATGACCAGCAGCGATTCGCTGTGCCACTACAGTCTGCGCCTGTGCTGCCGGAGATTCGCGAGCTGCGCTACTTCGTCGCCGTCGCCGAGGAGCGGCGCTTCACCCACGCCGCCGAGCGGCTCTTCATCACGCAGCAATCGCTGAGCGCGGCGATCGCTCAGCTCGAGCGGCGGCTTGGCGTCGAGCTCTTCGTCCGCGACAGGCAGGGCCTGAGGCTGACGGCCGCCGGCGAGGCGCTGCTGACCGCCGCGCGCGGGATTCTGGCCCAGGCGGCCAGCGCGGTGCAGGACGCCCGCCGCGCCGCGGGCGCCGCGCCCCTGCGCGTGGGCTACGCGGTGCTGGCCGCGTCGGAGCTCACGACGCCGATCCTCACCCACCTGCAGGCCGCCGAGCCCCAGCTGGAGATCCGCCTGCGGCTGGCCGACTACGACGATCCGTCTGCCGGCCTGGCCGCCGGGGCCGCCGACGTGGCGCTCGTGCGCCGGCCCATCGACGGCCCATACGCCTTCGAGGACCTGTTCGCCGAGGCCCGTGTGGCCGTGCTGCCGCGCGCCCATCCGCGCGCGGGCGACGCCTCGGTCGCGGTCGAGCACCTGGCGGCCGACCCGGTCATCACCGACCCTGGGCCGGACGCTGTCTGGCGGGCCTTCTACACGGCCGACGACGTCCGCGGCCGGCCCCCGGAGCGCGGGGTCGAGGTCGGCAGCTTCGACGAGGAGCTCGCGACCGTCGCGCTCGGCCGCGCCATCGCCTTCACCTCGGCCGCCGCCGCCCGCCTGTACCCGCGGCCGGACCTCGCCTACGTCCCGCTGGCCGGCGCGGCGCCATGCACGGTGGCGCTCGCCTGGGATCCCGCGCGCCCGCCGACGGTCCTCGCCAGCCTGCTCGTCGCCGCACGCCGCGCCCGCGAGCAGGCCCGCGCCGACGGCAGCTTCGAGCTCTACGGCTGGCGCTGACGCCCGCCGGTCAGGCCTCGAGCTGGTGCAGGGCCCGCTTGACCACGTCGGCGCGGGTGCGCGAGCCATGATCGGCGGCGATGAAGTGGTTGCCGATCCACAGCGAGTAGAAGACCAGGCAGCGGGCCTCGACGTCGTCCTCGTCGGGGCAGAAGGCGCCGAACAGCGAGCGCACGTACTCCATGCGCCGGTTGTCGACGCGCCGCAGGCGCTCGGCGACCGCCGGCTCGCGCCGGGCCCAGTCGCGCACGGCGAGGTCGGTCCTCAGCGGCTCGTCGCTGGAGCCGGCGAACGCGGAGAGTCGCCGTAGCTTGGCCCTGGCATCGCCCTCCTCGCGCTCGACGCGCGCGATGACCTCGTCGACGCCCGCGTGCTCCCACGCCTCGAGGATCTCCTCGAGCAGCGCGCGCCGGTCCTCGAAGTGCCAGTAGAAGCCGCCCCGGGTGACGCCGAGCGCCTGGGCCAGCAGCTCGATCCGCACGGCGTCGGGGCCGCCGGCGGCCAGCGCTCGGAGGCCCTCTTCGATCCAGCTGCTGCGTGGCGTGCGTGTCGGCGCGGACATTGCTAGGCTTCATCCATACACTACTGTATGGATGGGAGCGCGCCCGTGAATGCCCCGCTGATCGCCGCCGGATCCCTCGCCGTCATCGGAGCCGCCGTCCACGGGGTGGGAGGCGAGGTCCTCGTGGTGCGTAAGCTGGCGCCGGCGATGCTGCCGCCCAGCCGCTTCGGCGGTCCGCGGGCGACAAAGACCATGCTCCACGCCACATGGCACATGACGACGGTGGCCTTTCTCATCGTGGGAGTGGCGCTGATCGTCGCGGGCTCGGCCCTCCACGGCGACACGGCGCGGGCGATCGCCGTGCTCGCCGCCGGCGCGTTCACCGGCTTCGCGGCGGTCGCCGTCGGGCTGGGCGCATCGGCGCGATCGGCCTTCCGCCACCCCGGCCCCATCGTGCTCACCGCCACCGCGTTGCTCGCGTGGTGGGGGGCGCTGTGAGCGGCGGTCACATCCCCGCGTCGCCTGTGGTCCTGGCAGTGGGCCCGCGCGGTCCCGCCGGACGCTGACGCCAAACCTGAGAGGAGCAACGCGATGCGAGTCTTCGTCGCAGGGGCGAGCGGTGCCATCGGCACCCGGCTCGTCCCCCGGTTGATCGAACGGGGGCACGAGGTCACCGGCACCTCGCGGTCGCCCGAGAACGCCGAGCGCCTGCGCGCGCTCGGGGCGCAGCCCCTCGTGCTCGACCTGCTTCAGCGCGAAGCGGTCATCGAGGCCGTCGTGGCCGCGAAGCCGGACGCGATCGTCCATGAGGCCACCGCGCTCGCGGACGTGCGGTTCTCGAGGAACCTGGACCGCACCTTCGCGCAGACCAACCGGCTTCGGACCGAGGGCACCGACGCGCTCGTCGCCGCCGCGCGCGCCGCGGGCGTGCGCCGCCTCGTCGCCCAGAGCTTCGCCAGCTTCCGGTACGCGCGCGAGGGCGGTCCGGTGAAGACCGAGGACGATCCGCTCGATCCGGAGCCGGTCTCGACGACCCGCGAGACCAACGCCGCGATGCGCTATCTCGACCAGGCGGTCACCGACGCCGGCGGGATCGCGCTGCGCTACGGCGGCTTCTACGGCGCTCCGAACGACGGGCTGCTCGAGCCCGTGCGCAAGCGCCGGTTCCCGATCGTCGGTGACGGCGGCGGCGTCTCCTCGTTCATCCACCTCGACGACGCCGCCACGGCCACCGTGCTCGCGCTCGAGCACGACGGCGGTCCGGCCGTCTACAACATCGTCGACGACGAGCCCGCGCCGGTGCGCGAGTGGCTGCCCGTGCTCGCGAGCGTGCTCGGCGCCAAGCCTCCGCGCCACTTCCCGCGCTGGCTCGCTCGGCTGTTCGCGGGCGAAGCCGGTGTCGTGATCGGGACCGAGGCCCGCGGCGCCTGCAACGCGAAGGCCAAGCGCGAGCTCGGCTGGACGCTGCGCTACCCCAGTTGGCGGGAGGGCTTCACGGCCGCCTATGCGTGAACCCCCGGCATCTGCGTGAGACGCTGCACGCCATGGCCGACACGATCGAGGTGGTCGAGCGGGGAGCGCGCATCAGCTTCGCGTTCGCGGACCTCCTGAAGTACCACGGCCCAGGCTCGCCCGGCGGAGCGGCCCACGCCTTCAAGGTCCTCGAGCGCGCGCTGCCGCTGCTCGACCCGGACGGCCCGTGCGAGCGCCGCGAGATCGTCGTCGAGACGGCCTTCGGAGGGCCCGGGGCGCGCGACGCCTTCGAGATGGTCACCCGCGCGGTCACGGGCGACCGGTTTCGCGTCGACGCCGCGCTGGCGCGTCCCGAGCGCGGGCGGGCGCTCGAGGCGTTCGTCTTCCGCCTGGGCTATCGCGACCGCAGCGCGACGCTGACCGTGCGCGAGGGCTTCGTGACCGACGAGTTCATCGACCTCGCGCGAGCCGAGCGCCGCGACGCCGGCCAGGAGCGGCGCCTCGACACGCTCAAGAGCGAGATGGCCGCCCGGGTCCTGGCCCACGCCGCCGGCGAGGTCTACGACGCCGAGGTCGGCGACCGATGAGTTCCGGCACGTCGCCGGGTCCCTGTTAGGAGATCCCGACTCCAGGAGGCAACACGTGTTGCTCGAGAACAAGAACGCTGTCATCTACGGCGCGGGCGGCTCCATCGGGGCCGCGGTCTCGCGGGCCTTCGCTCGCGAGGGGGCGACGGTGTTCCTGGCCGGCCGCACCCGGGCGACGCTCGAGCAGGTCGCCGAGGAGATCCACTCCGCCGGTGCGACGGCGCACACCGCCGAGGTCGATGCCCTCGACGAGCAGGCGGTCGACCGGCATGCCGACGCCGTGGCCGCGGACGCCGGAGGGATCGACATCTCCTTCAACCTGATCACGCATCCGTACAAGCACGGAACACCGCTGGCCGAGATGGCGGTCGACGACTTCATGGCGCCGGTGCAGACCGCCGCGCGGACGACGTTCCTGACCGCGAGGGCGGCCGCCCGCCACATGATCCCCCAGCGATCGGGCGTGATTCTCGCCTTCGGCGGGCCCGGTGACCGCAGCGCGCCGAACCGCGACTACTACCTCGGCGGCACGCAGGTCGCCTTCGACGCCATCGAGACGATGCGGCGCCAGCTCTCTGTCGAGTTGGGGCCGCACGGCATCCGCTTCGTGACCCTCGCGAGCGGAGGGGTGCCGGAGTCGCTCCCAGAGGACGCGGAGGGCCGGCAGGCGATCGCCGAGATGATCGAGGCGCAGACGCTGCTCGGTCGGGCCGCGACGCTCGAGGACGTGGGCAACGCCGCGGTCTTCGCCGCTTCGGATTGGGCGCGCAGCGTGACGGCCGCCATCGTGAACGTCAGCGCCGGCGCGCTGGTCGACTGATCGGGGACGCCTCGCGGCGGTGGGGGAGAGTCGTGCTCCCTCGCGCCTAGTGGTCGTGTGGAGCCTGTCGCCGACCTCGACGCGCTCGCCGCCGCGCTGCGCGAGCGGCTGCTGACCGAGTCGGCCCCCGACGGCCCGGGCGACGTCGAGGGGCGCATCCGGGTGCTGGTCGAGCGCGAGGCCGCGCTGCTCGATGCGGGCGCGCGCGAGGCGCTGGTGGCGCGGGTGGCCGAGCGGTCGTTCGGGTTGGGCCCGCTCGAGCCGTTGCTGCGCGACCCCGCGGTCGACGAGGTGATGGTCAACGGCGTGGGACCCGTGTGGATCGAGCGCGCGGGGCGCCTGGAGCGCACCGACGTGCGCTTCGCGTCGGCAGCCGATCTGCGTGATGCGATCGAGCGCATCCTGGCGCCGCTGGGTCGTCGCGTCGACGAGGCCGAGCCGCTGTGCGACGCGCGGCTGCCCGACGGCTCGCGCGTGAACGTGGTCATCGCGCCGCTGGCTCCCGACGGGCCGATCCTCACCTTGCGGCGCTTCCGCGCGCGCGGGATGAGCGCCGAGGACCTCGTCGCCGCCGGGACGTGGGAGCCGCCGCTGCGCGACCTGCTGGCGCGCGCCGTCCGCGCGCGCCTGAGCATCCTCGTCAGCGGCGGGACGGGCTCGGGCAAGACGACGACGCTCAACGCGCTGTCGACCTTCGTGCCGGCCGACGAGCGGATCGTGACCATCGAGGACGTCCTCGAGCTGCGCCTGCGCCAGCCCCACGTCGTGCGCCTCGAGGCGCGGCCGGCGACCGTCGAGGGCCGCGGCGAGGTGACCATCCGCCACCTGGTGCGCAACGCGCTGCGCATGCGCCCCGACCGCATCGTGGTGGGCGAGGTGCGCGGCGGAGAGGCGCTCGACATGCTCGCGGCCATGACGACGGGCCACGACGGCTCGCTGTCCACCGTCCACGCCGGGTCGCCGGAGGAGGCGCTGCGGCGGCTGGAGACGCTCGCGCTCATGGCCGGGGTCGGGCTCCCCCACGCCGCGATCCGGGAGCAGGTGGCCGATGCGCTCGACCTCGTGGTCCACCAGGCGCGGCTGGCCGACGGCGCGCGGCGCGTGGTCGCAGTGGCCGAGGTCGTGCGCGTGGCGGGCGGCCCCGCGACGCGCGAGCTGTTCGGCTGGCACGCCGGCCGTCCGCGCTGGCGCGCGGCCCTGAGCGACGAGCTGGCCGAGCGGCTGGCGGCATGAGCGCGCCGCACGTCGGGAGGGCCGGGCCGGCGCGGGCGGCGGAGCGGGCGGCGTGATGCTCGCCGTCGCGCTCGCCGGGCTGGCCGGGGCGCTCGCCGTGGCGGGCGCGTGGGAGGCGCTGGCGGCGATCGAGCAGGCCGCGCCCGCGCGCGTCATCGGGCGCTGGCTCGAGCCGCTGGGCGCCGTGCGGCGCGAGGGGCGGGCGCCGACGCCGCCCGAGCGCCGGCGGCTGTCGCTCGTCGGCGCCGGCGCGCTGCTGGCCGGCGGCTGGCTGGTGGCCGGGCCCCTCGCGGGCGCGGCCTGCGCGGCGGGCGGTCCGCTCGGCGTCCGCCGGCTCGTCCGCGCGCGGCGTGAGCGGTGGCGGGCGGAGCTCGCGCGCGCGGCGCCCGCCGCCGCCCGGGCCCTCGCGGACGCGCTCGCCGGCGGCCACGCGGTGCGCGGCGCGCTCGCGGTGGCGGCCGAGGGCGGAGTGCCCGGCGCCGCCGGTGCGGAGCTGCGCGCGGCCGCCGGGGCGCTGGCGCTCGGCGCGCGCAGCGAGGACGTCCTCGAGCGTCTGCGCGCCCGCGCGGGTGCGCCCGCGTGGGACACCATCGTCGCCGCGATCCTGCTGCAGCGCGACGCCGGCGGCGACCTCGCCGGCCTGCTGCGCTCGATCGCGGCCGGGCTCGAGGAGGCCGCGCGCGTGGAGGCCGATGCGCGCAGCGTCACAGCGCAGGCGCGCTTCACGGCGTGGCTCGTCGCGCTCCTGCCCGTCGGCGCCGCCGTGTTGGCCGAGCTGGCCGACCCGGGCTATGTCGTCGCGCTGCTCCGCGCGCCGCTGGCGCCGTGGCTGCTCGGCGCCGCGGCCCTCTGTCAGCTCGTGGCGAGCGTGCTCATCAACCGCATCGCACGCGTGGGGGAGGGCTGGTGACGCGCGCGAGGGGCGCCGGGTGATTCGGGCGCTCCTGCTCGCCGTCCTCGCCGCCGCCTGCGCGGCCGGCGGGATCGTCGAGCTCGCCGCAGCCGGCGGGGGGACGCGACCGCGCCGGCGCGCCGGCGCGGGGCGTGTGCCCGCGGCGCTGGCGCGCCTGGGTCGACGCGCCGGCGTGCCGGCCGCGCCGCGCGACCTCGCCCGCCGGCTCGACGCGGCCGGTGCGCCGGCGACGGTGACGGTCGCTGAGGTGATGGCGCTCAAGGGCGGAGCGGCGATGGCCGCCTTCGCGGCGGCGCTGCCCATGGTGGCGCTGCTCCCCGGGCGGCTCGGGCCGGTGGCGATCGTCGTCGCGCCGGCCGGCGCCTTCGTCGCGCCCGACGCGTGGCTGGCCCGGGCGACGCGCCGTCGCCGGGCCGCGATGGCGGCCGAGCTGCCGGAGGTCCTCGACCTGCTCCACATCGCGGTCGCCGCGGGGCTGCCCGCCCTGCGCGCGCTCGGCGAGGTCGGGCGCCGGCGGGGCGGCCCGCTGGCTATCGAGCTGCGCGCCGCCTCTGCGGGCGCGGCCCTCGGCGTCGCTCACGCGCAGGCGCTGGACCGGCTCGCGCATCGCTGCCCGCTGCACGACGTCGCCGCCCTGGTGGCCGCCATCGGGCGCTGCGAGCGTCACGGCGCCCCGCTGGCCCCGGCGCTGGGCGCGCTGGCCGCCGACGCCCGCGCCCACCGCGCGCAACGCGTGCGCGAGCGCGCGGCGCGCGCCGCGCCCAAGATCCAGCTCGTCGTCGCGCTGCTGCTCGTGCCGGCGGTGATGCTCCTGGTCGGCGCGTGCCTGTCGGCGGCGGTGCTGGCCGGGTGACGCGGGGCCGACGAGACAGGTCTGTACCATCGCCGCACGATGACCGCGGGAGAACGGTCCGCCCCAGGACGCGACAGCGGCCGCGAGCGTGTGCTCGAGACCGCGTACCGGCTGTTCAGCAAGCACGGCACGCGAGCCGTCGGCGTCGACCGGATCATCGCCGAGTCGGGCGTGGCAAAGATGACGCTCTATCGCAACTTCGCGTCCAAGGACGACCTCATCCTGGCCTTCCTCGAGCGGCGCGAGGAGCGCTGGACGCGCGGATGGCTGCAGGCGACCGTGGAGGGCCGCGCCGCGACGCCGGCGCAGCGGCTGCTGGCCATCTTCGACGTCTTCGGCGAGTGGTTCGGGCGCGACGACTTCGAGGGGTGCTCGTTCATCAACGTGATGCTCGAGCTCGTCGATCCGGGCAGCCCGGTGCGGCGCGAGAGCGTGCGCCAGCTCTCGGAGATCCGCGGCTTCATCGGCGGCTTGGCCCAGGAGGCAGGGGTGCAGGACGCGGACGCCTTCGCGCGCCAGTGGCACATCCTCATGAAGGGCTGCATCGTGGCCGCAGCCGAGGGCGACCGGCAGGCGGGCGTGCGGGCGCGCGAGCTCGGCGCCCTGCTGCTGTCTCACCACGGCATCACGCCTTAGCTGTCGGCGGGCTTCCGTCCTGCCCTGTGGTCGCAGGACGACCCCTAGGCAGGACAGTCGACGCGAAAGTGACCAGCCCGGCGCCCGGGGAGTTGACGGGTGGGTTACGGTACGCGATAGAGACAGGTCTGTCTCGTGTTGTCAGGGCCGCGCTGAGGCCCGGAGACTCGGTCGCGGCGTTCACTGCAGTGGGTCAGTAGAGGAGAGAGCATGCCGATCCCGACCGAGCTCGTCGGTTCCCTGCCGAGGCCGATGAAGCTGCAGGAGGCCTACGCCGACTACGACGAGGGCACGATCACCTGGGACGAGCTCAAGGCCGAGCAGGACGCGGCCGCCGAGGACTCGATCAGGCGCCTCGAGGAGACCGGCGAGCCGGTGGTCACCGACGGCGAGCAGCGCGAGTCGAGTTTCGCCACGTACCCGATCACCGACACGCTCGCCGGCACGGGCCTGGCCGACAACCTCGCCGGCGACGGCCAGTTCTTCGCGATCTTCGACGACGGCCATCACCGCCAGCTGCCGCGGCTCACCGCCGGCCCCTTCCGCTACAAGACGTTCGCCTCGGAGTTCGTCGAGAAGAACCGCGCCATCGCCAGCAGGCCCGTCAAGCAGGCGGTGATCGCGCCGTCGATGCTCATGCTCCTCTATCCGCTCGACGGCGAGATCGACGGCTACCCGCGCGAGCAGTTCCTCGACGACCTGTGCGATGAGGTCGAGAAGGACATCCGCCAGTGCTTCGCCGCCGGCGCCGCCCGCGTCTCGATCGACTTCACGGAGGGCCGGCTGGCCAACAAGAACGACTCGCGCAACCCGTGGACCAACAAGGACATGCTCGACGAGTTCATCGCGCTCAACAACCGCGTCATCGACCGCTTCTCGCCCGAGGAGCGCAGGAACATCGGCATCCACACGTGCCCCGGCGGCGACTGCGACTCCGTGCACAGCAAGGAGGTCCCCTACGAGAAGCTGCTGAGCAAGATGTTCGACCTCAACGCCGGCTACTTCCTCATCCAGTGCGCCAGCGAGGAGGACAAGGAGGAGGTCTACCGCCTCTGCGGCCAGTACCGGCGCGACGACGCCAACGGCGTCTCGCAGGTCTGCTTCATGGGCGTCATCAACCCGCTCGACCCGACCGTCGAGACGGCCGAGCAGGTCAAGCACGACCTCGTGACCGCGGCCAAGTACATCCCCAAGGAGGCGCTCGGGGCGACCGACGACTGCGGCTTCTCGCCGTTCAGCCGCGACATCAAGCCCAAGCACGGCTCGCCGGACTTCGCGCGCGACGTCGCCATGCAGAAGATCAGGGCGCGCCTGGAGGGCGCGCGGCTGGCGTCCGAGGAGCTCGGGGTCTAGCAGATGGCTGATTCCACGGCCCGCGCACAGGCGAGCACGGCGGACGCGGAACCAACCATCTAGCGCAGCGTCACGACGAAGCGCGACCGCGTCACGCCGGAGCCCTCGCTCTTGGCGCCGGCGACGACCGCGCCGAAGGTGTCGAGGTAGGGCTTGGCCTTCTGGAAGTCGGGGCTGGTGCCGGCGAAGGACTCGATGAGCTTCGTCACCTCGGTGAAGTCGAGGTAGAACGAGGGCCGCAGGCCGTTGCCGAGCTTGCCCGCCGCGGCGGTGAACGCCGGCGACGAGCCGAGCCGCTGGCTGGGCGAGATGGCCTGGGCCAGGACGTCCCTGCCGCCGACCGCGACCACGAAGCGGTCGCCGGCGAGGGCGATGTGGACGGCCGGCCCGGTCGCGTCCTGCGCCGTGAAGCCGTCATCGATGCCGTTGCCCTTCAGCGAGCGGACCTTCGTGCCGGCGCTCTGGCGCGCGTAGCGCTCGAGCACGGCCATCGTGCGCTTGGTCTTGGCGGGGTCGGTCGTCTTGATGACGAGCGCGCCGCCGAGATCGGCGCTCGTCGTCCCGCCGACGAAGACGCCGGCATCGCCCATCCAGCCGAGCACGTCCTGGCGCAGGTCCAGCGACGTCTGCTTCTTGAACTGCCCGAGGAGCGCGTTGACCCCGACGCCGGTGATCCCGCCGCCGCCGGCCACCGTCTGGACCACGCGGTCGAGCGTCTGGCCCAGGTTGCCGACGCCGAGCCCGAGCCACGCGTTGCCGGGGAGCGTCGCGAGGACGTCGGCGCCGCTGCCGGCGGGCGTGGAGGACCGCGGCGAGCCGATGCTGACCGCGTCGATGCGCAGGGCGTCGGGCTGGGCCTGCAGGGCGGCGCCGAGCGTCTTGGGCGCCGCGCTGGCGAAGGACTGCACCAGCGCGCCGACCTGAGGGTCGCTGCTGGCCTGCTGGGCGATGGTGCGGACGAAGCCCTGGACGTCGAGGTAGAAGAGGCCGATGCGGTCCTGGGCCACCTTCGAGCGGACCGCGGTCAGGCCGTTGGCCTGGTCGAGGTGGTCCTTGCCCTTGCCGTCGACGATGGCCTTCAGCCCGCCCTCGGTGGCGACGACGACGCGGTGGTCGATGAGCGCGGTCGCGGTCTTCTTCTTGGCGTCGAAGCGGTAGTCGGTGCCGTTGTAGGAGCGCTTGACGGTGCCCTTCTGCTTGGCCAGCAGCTTCTCGGCCTTGCCGTCGTCCTTGGAGTCGATGACCGCGGCGTAGTCGGCGTTCTGGCCGTTGTGCAGCGCCGTGATCGCGAAGCCGACGCGGTCGCCCAACCACGGCTCGACGTCGTCCTTGAAGGTGACGTCGTCGCTCTTGCCGCTGTCGTCGATGAGCTGCTGGATCTTCGCGCCGGGGTCGTCGGTGCGCAGGATCTTCTTCAGCGCGCCCTCCAGATCGCTGCGGACCTGGCCGTCGGGGCGCACGACGCCCTCGAGGTAGAGCGGGGCTCCGGCGGGGACCAGCGCGGCAGGATCGTCGGCGCCTCCGCTGCCGCTGGAAGAGCCGCAGCCGGCGGCAATCGCAGCGCTCAGCGCGAGCACCAGGGTCAGGACGAGCAGGCGCGTGGTCTTCATTGCCACCCATCGTAGGAGACGGGCCCAGCCGCGGCGCAGGTCGATAGACGGGTATCCCACTGCGCCCCACCGCAGGCACAGACGGCGGACGGAAGGGCCGTCGGGCGGCACCGAACCGGCAAGGACGCGTGCAGAACGGCGATCGGCACGCCGTCTTGCACAGGTTCGCGGCCGATCGCCCCACGACCTCCCACGCTCGAAACCCCTGCTTTTCCGCGCTTTTAGGTGGAGCGCGGTGATCCAGGGTGGACATGTGTGGGAGGAAATGTGCAAGTTGGGTTGCGCTGTGGGGGAAAGTGGGATACAACGCCGACACCGGACCGGGGTGGAGGGGCTCCTCCCACTCCTCCACCTCGGCCCGAAACCTCCTCCTCGCGAAACGGCACCCACCGAACCGCGCGACGCACATGGCCTTCCGCGGCACCTTCGACTACAGCCTCGACGCGAAGAACCGGCTCACCATCCCGGCCAAGTTCCGGGCTTCGCTGTCGGATGGCGTCGTCCTCGCCAAGGCCATCGAGCGCTGCGTGCAGGTGTGGACGCCGAGCGACTTCGAGGCCTACACCGGCAGCGCCCTGCAGGGCGTGCACCCGCTCTCGGCCGACGCGCGCAAGCTCACGCGGTTCTTCAGCGCCAACTCGCTCGACACCGACCTCGACGCCGCCGGGCGCGTGATGGTCCCGGCCTTCCTGCTCGAGCACGCCGGCCTGCGCAAGGAGGTCGTCGTCACCGGCGCCGGCGAGTGCCTCGAGGTCTGGGACCGCGGCGCCTGGACGGACTACAACGCCGCGCTCTCCGACGAGCTCCCCGACATCACCGCCGCCTTCGGCCATGCTGGTTGACATGACCACCACGCACGTCCCGGTCCTGGCCGGCGAGCTCGTCGACCTCCTGGACCCCCAGCCGGGCCAGGTCGCCGTCGACTGCACGTTCGGCGCCGGCGGTCACGCGCGCCTGATCGCCGATCGCCTGGGGCCGCACGGCGAGCTCATCGCGATCGACCGCGACCCCGCGGCCGAGGAGCGCTTCGCCGAGCTCGCGGCGGACGTGGCCTGCCGCACGCGCTTCATCCGGGCGCCCTTCGCCGAGGCTCTCGAGGAGCTGCGCGACGAGGGTGTCGTCGCCGACCTCGTCTACCTCGACCTCGGCATGTCCTCCATGCAGGTCGACACGCGCGAGCGCGGCTTCTCCTACGCCTACGACGCGCCGCTGGACATGCGCATGGACCCCGACGACGACCTCACCGCGGCCGATGTGGTCAACGAGTGGGACGAGCGACGGCTGGCCACGCTGTTCCGCGACTACGGCGAGGAGCGCTACGCGCGCCCCGTCGCCCGCGCGCTCGTTCGGGCACGCGCCCAGGGGCCGCTGTCCACGACCAACGAGCTCGTCGAGGTCGTGACCGACGCGGTGCCGGTCCCCGCCCGCTTCGCCGCCGGCCACCCGGCCAAGCGCGTCTTCCAGGCCATCCGCATCGCGGTCAACGACGAGCTCGGCCAGCTCGACGCGGCCCTGCCCGCCGCCTGGCAGCTGCTCCGCGCCAATGGCCGCTTTGCAGGGATTTCCTTCCACTCGCTGGAAGACCGACGGGTGAAGCGCTTCCTCGCCGCCAGGACGCGGGGCTGCATCTGCCCGCCCGACCTTCCGGTGTGCGGCTGCGGCCGCGTCCCGGAGGCCGAGCTGCTCACCCGCCGCTCCGTGGCGCCCACGCCCGGCGAGGTCGCCGCCAACCCCCGCGCGCGTTCAGCACGCATGCGCGCCGCACGGAAGATCGAGGACCACGCATGACGCCCCCTGCCACCATCGCCGCCCGGCACCCGACGCGCACGACGCGCCGCGCGCCGACGCAGCGCCCGCCGCGCCGGGTCTCCGGTCCCAGCCGGCCCAAGCGCGACCCGCGCGCGAGCGTGACCGGCGCGACCGCGGTCGCCCGGCCGCCGCTGGCGATGCGGCTCGGCGTGCGGGCCATGCGCGTCGGCGACGCGCGCGTGCTCGACCGCCTCGTCCGCGGCCGCGCGTGGATCGCGCTCGTCGCCGTCGCGCTCATGGGCATCGTCTTCATGCAGGTGTCGCTGCTCAAGCTCAACGCCGGCATCAGCCGCGCGGTGACCGCGGCCGACACCTTCGATCGTCAGAACTCGAGCCTGCGCGAGGAGATCTCCAGGCTCGACTCCGGCGAGCGCATCCAGGCGGTGGCGGCCAAGCTCGGCATGGTCACCCCGGCCGCCGGCGACGTGCACTACCTCGACGGCCGCGGGGCGCACGGCGCGCGCGCCGCGGCCTCGATCAAGCCGCCCAAGCCGGTGAACGCGAGCGCTCCGCCGGCGGCGACGACCACCGCGCCGACGGCGGTCACGACGACGACGCCGCCACCGACGGCACCCGCGGCGACCGCCGCGTCGGCCACGACGAGCGCGCCGGCGACCACGAACGCGGCGCCGGCGACCACCACCACCGCGCCGGCGACGGCCACCTCGGCCCCGGCCACCTCGGCGCCGGCCACCAACGCCGCCGCACCGGTGAACAGCGCGCCTCAGAACACTGCGCCGACCGCGACGGGCACTCCCGCCGTCGCGGGCGGCGCAAGCGCTCCCGCGGGCGGCCAGGGGTAGCCGGTGGCGCTGCTCGAGCGCCGCATCGGCCTCCTCTTCGCCGCGTTCCTCGCGCTCCTGCTCCTGGCGGCTGGGCGCGCCGTCTTCCTGGGGACCATCAAGGGCTCGAGCCTGGCCAATGCCGCCGCCAGCCAGCAGGTGAGCTCGCTCGAGCTGCCGGCGCGGCGCGGCACGATCGTCGACCGCCACGGCTTCGAGCTCGCGGCCTCAGAGCCCGCCGACGACGTCTCCGCGACCCCGTACCTCGTCAAGGACCCGGCCAGGACGGCCGCCAAGCTCGCGCCGCTGCTCGGCGTCGACCCCGACACGCTCCTGCGCAAGCTCGCCAAGCGCGACAGCACCTTCGCCTACCTCGCCCGCTCGGTGCCCGCCAGCCAGGGCACGGCGGTGCAGAAGCTCAAGCTGCCCGGCATCCAGACCACCGCCGCGCACCGGCGCATCTACCCGCGCCAGTACCTGGCCAGCCAGCTGCTCGGCTCGGTCGGCACCGACGGCAATGGCCTGAGCGGCCTCGAGTACGCCGACGACAAGCTGCTGCAGGGCACCGACGGCGAGCGGCGCCTGGTCAAGGACGCCCTCGGGGAGTCGCTCTCGATCCGCGACACCAAGCCCGCCAAGGCCGGGTCGCGCCTGGAGCTGACGATCGACGCCGCCATCCAGGACAAGGTCGAGCGCGTGCTGGCCGACATCGGGGCGACCTACCGGCCCCACGGGGCCACGGCGATCGTCATGAACCCGACCACCGGCGAGGTGCTGGCGATGGCCAACTGGCCGCGCATCAACGCCAACGCGCCGGGCGCCGCGCCGAGCTACGCCACGCAAAACCGCGCCGTGGGCTACACCTACGAGCCGGGCTCGACCTTCAAGGCCTTCACGGTCGCGGGCGCGCTGCAGGACGGGACGATCACGCCCAGCACGCCCTTCGACCTGCCGCCGCAGATCCAGGTCGCCGACCGGACGATCGCCGAGTCGCACGTGCGCGGACCGGTGACGCTGACCACGGCGCAGATCCTGGCGCAGTCGTCGAACGTGGGCGCGATCAAGATCGGCCTGGAGATGGGCAAGCAGCGCTTCGACTACTGGGTGCGCAAGTTCGGCTTCGGCAAGCCCACGGGCGTCGACCTCCCCGGCGAGGAGCGCGGGCTGGTGCTGCCCGTCGACAAGTACTCGGGGTCCTCGATGGGCAACCTGCCGATCGGCCAGGGCCTCTCGGTGACGCCGATGCAGATGGCCCAGGCCTACGCGGCGATCGCCAACGGCGGGATCCTGCGCTCGCCGCGCGTGGTGCGGCGCGTCGACGGCAAGCTGCTGCCCGAGCCGAAGGGCAAGCGCATCATCTCGACGAAGACCGCCGCCCAGCTGCGCACGATGCTCGAGGGCGCCTTCGCCCCCGGCGGCACGGCCAGCGAGGTCTCGATCCCCGGCTACAAGCTGGCGGGCAAGACCGGTACGGCGAACAAGATCGACCCGGCCACCGGCGAGTACTCGAAGTTCCACTACATCGCGTCGTTCATGGGCTTCGCGCCCGCGCTGCACCCCAAGCTGCTGATCGGCGTGATGGTCGACGAGCCCCAGGGCGCGATCTACGGCGGCGTGGTCGCCGCGCCGGCCTTCGGCAAGATCGCCTCCTTCGCCCTGCCGTACATGCGCATCCCGCCGCAATAGGCTGCGGGGCGTGCGGCTGGCAGAGGTCATCGGCTCCGACGCGCCCGCGGTCGAGGTCACGGCGCTCGCCTACGACAACCGCCTCGTGGCGCCGGGGACGCTGTTCTTCTGTGTGCCGGGCTTCACGCGCGACGGCCACGACTACGCCGACGACGCGATCGCGCGCGGCGCGGTGGCGCTCGTCGTGCAGCGGCCGCTGGGCACCGCGGTCCCAGAGATCCTCGTCGACGACGTGCGCGCCGCGATGGCACCCGCCGCCGCCGCCCTGGCCGGCGACCCGACAGCGCGGCTGACGGCGGTCGGGATCACGGGGACCAACGGCAAGACGACGTCGGCCTTCCTCGTGCGCTCGCTGCTCGAGGCGGGTGGTCGGCGCACCGGGCTGCTCGGCACCGTGACCGCGATCGTCGGCGGCGAGCAGCACGCCGTGGCCCGCACGACGCCAGAGGCCATCGACCTGCAGCGCACCTTCGCCGACATGCTCGCCGCCGGCGACGACGCGGTCGTCATGGAGGTCTCCAGCCACGCGCTCGCCCTGCACCGCGCCGACGCGATCCACTGGTCGGCCGCGGTCTTCACCAACCTCACGCAGGACCACCTCGACTTCCACGCCGACATGGAGGACTACTTCCTGGCCAAGCGCCGGCTGTTCGAGGCCGGCGCCGAGCTCGCGGTGGTCAACGTCGACGACCCTTACGGCGCGCGCCTGGCCCGCGACTTCCCGCGGGCCGTCCGCATCGGCCTCGACGCGCAGGACGCGCAGGTCCGCGCGACCGCGATCGAGGGCGACGCGAGCGGGTCGTCCTTCGCGGTCGACGGGCTGGCGCTGCGCACGACGCTGCCGGGCCGCTTCAACGTGCTCAACGCGCTGGGCGCGGTGGTGGTGGCGCGCGAGCTGGGGGTCGACGACGCGTCCATCGCGCGCGGCCTGGCGGCCGCCGAGCGCGTGCCCGGCCGCTTCGAGCCCGTCGACGAGGGCCAGCCCTTCGCCGTCTTCGTCGACTACTCGCACAAGCCCGACGCCCTGGAGGCGGTCCTGCGCACGGCCCGCGGGCTGACGCGGGGCCGGCTGATCGTCGTCTTCGGCGCCGGCGGCGACCGCGACCGCGGCAAGCGACCGTTGATGGGGCGCGCGGCGGCCGAGCATGCGGACGTCGCGATCATCACGTCGGACAACCCGCGCAACGAGGACCCCGAGGCGATCATGGACGAGATCGCCGAAGGGGCGGGTGGGCGGGCCGGCATCGAGCGCGTCGTGGATCGCCAGGCGGCCATCGAGCGCGCCATCGCGCTGGCCACCGCGGGCGACGTGGTCGTCGTCGCCGGCAAGGGCCACGAGCGCTATCAGGAGTTCGAGGACGGCCGGACGGTGCCCTTCGACGACGTGGCCGTCGCCCGCGAGGCCCTGCGTGCGCGCGTGGTCGCCTGAGCAGGTGGCCCAGGCCGCGGGCGGGCGGCTCGTCGCCGCAGGAGACCGTTCCCACCCGGCCGGCGGCCCGACGCGCGCCGTCATCGACTCGCGCTCGGCGGGGCCCGGCGAGCTCTTCGTGGGGCTGGTCGGGGAGAACGTCGACGGCGGTCGCTTCGCGGCCCAGGCGCTGGACGGCGGCGCGTGGGGGGTGTTGGTGGCGCCCGCGCACGCCGACGCGCTCGGCGCGGCGGCCGGAGCGGTGATCGCGGCCGACGACCCGCTCGCCGCCCTCCAGCGCCTGGCCACCGCGTGGCGCCGCGCCCTCGGCTGCCCGGTGGTCGGGATCACGGGCTCGGTGGGGAAGACGTCGACCAAGGACATCCTCGCGGCGATGCTGAGCCAGCGCCTGCGCACGGTGGCCAACCGCGAGAACCTCAACACCGAGATCGGGCTGCCCATGACCGTGCTCGAGGCGCCCGCCGCGACCGAGGCGCTGGTGCTCGAGATGGGGATGCGGGGCCCGGGCAGATCGCCGAGCTGACCGCCATCGCCGAGCCCGACGTCGGCCTCATCACCGCCGTGGCGCCGGTGCACCTCGAGCTGATGGGCTCGATCGAGGCCATCGCCGCGGCCAAGGCGGAGCTCGTGGCCGGCCTGCGCCCCGGGGGCACCGCGATCGTGCCCGCGGGTGAGACGCTGCTCGACGCCCATCGCCGCGACGACGTCACCACCGTGACCTTCGGCCCTGGCGGCGACGTGGAGGAGCTGCCCGCGGGATTGGAGGTGGTGGTGACTGGGGCGGGTGGGCGGGGACGGATCAGCGCGCACATGCGCCGCAACGCGCTCGCCGCGCTGGCCGCGGCGCGCGCCGTGGGCGTCGAGCCCGACGGCCTGTTGGACGTCGCCCTGTCGAGCTTCCGCGGCCAGTGGATCGAGTTGCCCGGGGACATCGTCGTCGTCAATGACTGCTACAACGCCAACCCGATGTCGATGCGCGCCGCACTCGACGACCTCGCCGCGTCCGCGTACGGGCGCCGCGTGGCCGTGCTCGGAGACATGCTCGAGCTCGGCCCCGACGAGGAGCGCTTCCACGCCGAGATCGGGGCACATGCCCGCGCGGCCGGGGTCGACGTTCTCGTCGCCGTCGGGCCGCGCGCCGCGCACTTCGCCGACGGCTACGGCGAGGTGATCGCCCTGCCCGACGCCCAGGCGGCGGCCGCCGCGGTCCGCGACCTGCTGGCGCCGGGCGACACCGTGCTGGTCAAGGGCTCGCGCGGCGTCGGCCTCGAGGCGGTCGCAAAGGCGCTGGAAGGCGCTTGATGGGCGAAGTCCTCATCGCCGGCACGGCGGCGCTGCTCATCTGCATCTTCCTCTCGCCGCGCTTCATCGCCACCCTGCGCAACCGCGAGTTCGGCCAGTTCATCCGCGAGGAGGGGCCCTCGGGCCACCACGAGAAGGCGGGCACGCCGACGATGGGCGGGATCATCATCTTCACCGCCATCTCGGCGCCCTTCCTCATCCTCAGCGACTACGACTGGCGCTCGGTCGGGGTCTACGGGGCGGCGGTGGCCTGCGCGCTGCTGGGCTTCGCCGACGACTACACGAAGATCGTCAGGCGCCGCTCGCTGGGGCTGCGCGCCCGCACCAAGCTGCTGGTGACGATCGCCATCTCGCTGGGCCTGTGGTGGCTGGCCACCCAGAAGGCGGGCGTGAGCGACACCCTGCGCCTGCGCTCGGTCGACGCGACCATCGACCTGGGCGTGTTCTACCCGCTGCTCATCTACCTGGTCGTGGCGGGCACGACGAGCGCGGTCAACCTCACCGACGGGCTCGACGGCCTCGCCGGCGGCTGCGCGGCGATCGTCCTGCTGGCCTACATCGGGATCACCTTCATCACCGGTGGCCAGCGCGACCTCGCGCTGCTGTGCGGCTGCCTGGTCGGCGCCTGCGTGGGCTTCCTGTGGTTCAACGCCTTCCCGGCCACCATCTTCATGGGCGACACCGGGTCCCTCGGGCTGGGAGGCGCGATCGCCGGCTTGGCGGTGATGACGAAGACCGAGGAGCTCTTGATCGTCCTCGGCGGGATCTTCGTGGTCGAGGCGCTCAGCGTCCTCATCCAGGTCTTCTCCTTTCAGACCTTCCGAAAGCGCGTCTTCCTCATGGCGCCCGTCCACCACCACTTCGAGATCCTCGGCTGGTCGGAGACGAAGATCATCCTGCGCTTCTGGATCGTGGCCGCGGTCTGCGCCGCGATCGGCTTCACGGTGTATCAGCAGTCGGTGACGTAGCGCGCCCGCCCGCCCGCGGCGTTGCGCGGCCCAAACAGCATCACCGAGGGGGAAGGGAGCGAGCGGCGCTCGGAGCGCGCGCAGTTTCGCCAGCGCGCGCGAACGACGATTTTCTGCCCGCATAGCCGGCAGTTCTCGTCGAACGACGATTTTGTCCCATCACGGGTGACAAACTCGTCGTTCACGTGCCGACGCCACGCGGAATCCCCCGGCGCCCCCCGCTGCCGCCCGGCCCGTGGCTCGTCGTCGGGCTCGCGCGCTCGGGCATCGCGGCGCTCGAGGTCCTGCGGGGCCGCGGCGAGCAGGCGCGCGGGGTCGATCGCCGCCAGGGCGACGACACGCCGGCCGCGCTCGAGCATGTGCGCGCGGTGGTCAAGTCGCCGGGCGTGCCCGCGCAGGCGCCGGTCATCGCGGCTGCGCGCGAGCGCGGCCTGCCGGTGCTGGGCGAGGTCGAGCTCGCGTGGCGGCTGATCCCCAATGAGTTCATCGCGGTGACGGGGACCAACGGCAAGACGACGACCACGGAGCTCATCGGCCACATCCATCGCGAGGCCGGGCGGCCGGTGGCGGTCGCCGGCAACGTCGGCACCGCGCTGAGCTCGCTCGTCGGCCACCTGGCGCCCGACGCGACCGTGGTCTGCGAGGTCTCCTCCTTCCAGCTCGAAGACGCCGTCGAGTTCGCGCCCGAGGGCGCCGTGCTGCTCAACCTGGCGCCCGACCACATCGATCGCCACGGGACCTTCGAGGCCTACACGGCGGCCAAGCTGCGCGTCTTCGCCCACCAGGGCAACGACGACGTCGCGGTCGCGCCGCTCGGGCTGGGGGTCGAGGACCTCGGCGGCTGCGCGCGGCGCGTGTGCTTCGGCGACGGGCCGCAGGCCGAGCTCTCCGACCGCGCCGGGCAGCTGTGGTGGGCCGAGGAGGCGCTGCTCGACGTCGAGGAGATCGGCCTGCGCGGGCTGCACAACCGCCGCAACGCGATGGCGGCGGCGGCGATCTGCCTGGCGCGGGGCCTCGAGCTCGACGCCGTGCGCTCGGCCCTGCGGAGCTTCGCGGGGGTCGAGCATCGCCTCGAGGAGGTCGCGACGATCGACGGCGTGCTGTACGTCAACGACTCCAAGGCGACCAACGTCGCCTCGACGCTGGTGGCGCTCGAGAGCTTCGACACGCCGATCCGCCTGATCCTCGGCGGCCAGGGCAAGGGCGAGGACTACACGCCGCTGCGCGCGCCGGTGGCCGAGCGCTGCGCCGGCGTCTACCTCATCGGCGAGGAGGCCGAGCGCCTGGGCGCGGTGGTCGGCGGAGAGCGCTGCGGGACGCTCGAGCGCGCCCTCGACGCGGCGGCCGGCGCGGCGCGGCCCGGCGAGATCGTGCTGCTCTCGCCCGCCTGCGCGTCCTTCGACCAGTTCGCGGACTACGAGGCCCGGGGGAGGGCGTTCAAGGAGTTGGTGGCGGCGCGACGAACCTAGCTTCGATATGCGCGTCGCCGCCCGCGCCAAGCCGAAGCTGCCCCTCGAGTACAACCTCCTGCTCACGGCGACGCTGTGCCTGCTCGCCCTCGGCGCGGTGATGGTCTACAGCGCCTCGAGCGCGCGCACGCTGCTGCAGGGCGACGGCGACGGGACGACCTACCTGGTGCGCTACGTGGCCTACGGCGGCGTCGGCTTCGTGGCCCTGCACGTGATCGCGCGCCGCGGCCTGGACTCGGTGGTGGCGCTGACCGGGCCGCTGCTGGCCTTCTCCTTCGCCTGCCTGGTGGCGGTCAAGCTCCCCGGCCTGGGCGTCACGGTCAACGGCGCGCGCCGTTGGCTGGGCGCCGGGCCGCTGACCTTCCAGCCCTCCGAGGTGGCCAAGCTCGCGCTCGTGCTCTACGGGGCCAAGTTCCTGGCACAGAAGCCCGGGCGCATCCGCACGCCGCGCGACGCCATGCCGCTGCTGCTGGTGGCCGCCACGATGCTGCTGCTCGTGGCCTCCCAGCCCGACCTGGGCACGGCGCTCGTCATCGCCTTCACCCTCACGGCGCTGCTCGTGGCCGGCGGCTTTCCCGTGCGCTACCTGCTCATTGGCGCCGGGGCCGCGGCCTTCCTGATCACCGTCTACGCGATCTCAGAGCCCTACCGGCGCGCGCGGCTGACGACCTTCATCGACCCGTGGAGCCATGCCGGGGGCGCGGGCTTTCAGGCCGTGCAGGGCCAGATCGCGCTGGGCTCGGGCGGGCTCTTCGGGCGCGGCATCGGCCAGTCGGTCCAGAAGATCTTCTACCTGCCCGAGGCCCACACCGACTTCATCCTGGCCATCATCGGCGAGGAGCTCGGCGTCGCCGGCGTGGCGGCGGTGCTCTTCCTGTACGGCCTGCTGGCCTACGCGGGGCTGCGGGTGGCGAAGGGCGCCAAGGGCGCCTACGCCAAGCTGCTGGCGGCGGGCATCACGTCGCTCATCCTCAGCCAGGCGTGCCTGAACGTCTTCGCCGTGCTGGGGCTGGCGCCGCTGACCGGTGTCCCGCTGCCCTTCATCTCCTACGGGGCGACGAACCTCACCGTGCTGCTGGCCGGCATGGGGCTGCTGCTCAACGTCGCTGCCGGGGGCAGTGCCCGTCTGCGCGTCGTGGAAGGATCCCGCCGCCATGGCTCCGACGATCGTCATCGCCGCGGGCGGGACAGCGGGGCACGTGGTGCCGGCGCTGGCCGTCGCCGACGCGCTGCGGGCTGAGGGCGCGCACGTCGTCTTCGTCGGCGGCGAGCGGGCCGAGCGCACGATGGTGCCCGAGGCCGGCTACGAGCTGCGCCCGATCACCGTCGAGGGGATGAGCCGCAGCAACCCGCTCAAGGCGGCCCGCGCGGCGCTGAAGGCCGCGGCCGCGGTGGGCGCGGCGCGGCGGATCCTGCGCGACATGCGCCCCGACGCCGTGCTCGGCGCGGGCGGCTATGTCGCGGGCCCGGTCGGGCTCGCGGCGGTGGCGCGGCGCGTGCCCATCGTGCTGGCCGAGGCCGACAGCCACCTGGGCCTGACCAACCGCCTGCTCGCGCGGTGGGCGCGGCGGGTCTGCCTGGCCTTCCCGATCTCCGGGCGCGACGGCGAGCGCTACCTGGTCACCGGGCGCCCGGTCCCGCCGCCGGCGACCGATCGCGCCGGCGCCCGCGCGCGCTTCGCCCTGGCGCCCGACGACACGTGCGTGCTCGTCTTCGGCGGCTCGCTGGGCGCGCGGACGATCAACGAGGCCGCGGTGCAGGCGCTCGCTGGTGCCGACTTCCGCGTCCTGCACGCCTGCGGGCGCCGCGACTACGAGGCGCTGCGCGCGCGCCTGGGCCCCGACCCGCCGGCCAACTACGACCTGCGCGAGTTCATCACCCCGTTCGGCGAGGCGCTGCTGGCCAGCGACCTGTGCGTCGCGCGCGCCGGCGGCTCGATCTTCGAGATCGCCGCCCACGGGCGCCCGGCGATCCTCGTGCCCTACCCCTACGCGTCGGCCGACCACCAGAGCGCCAACGCGCGCTGGATGGCGCAGGCGGGCGCGGCCGTCGTCGTCGCCGACGCCGCGCTGACACCGGAGCGGCTCGCCGGCGAGGTGCGGGCCCTGCTGGACGATCGCCCGCGGCTGGAGGCGATGGGACGGGCGTCGGCGGCGCTCGCGCGGCCCGACGCCGCTCAGCGGATCGCCGAGGAGGTGCTCGCCGCCGCGGCGGCGGGATGAGCGGGGTGGGCGGGACCGGTCTCCGCGCGCGCGGTGGCCGCACCGAGCACGAGCGCCACGACGACGATCAGGGCGGTGGGGAGGGCGCGCCAGCGATGGGGGGAGACGGGCTGCATCGGAGGGCTGTAACGCGCGGGCCCGGCGAAGGTTGCGCGGTGAACGACATCGCCGCGCGCGTCGCTAGCGTTCCCGCGCGATGGCGGACGAGCGACCCTGGGCCGGGCGGCGGCTGCACCTGATCGGCCTCGGCGGGGCCGGGATGAGCGGTTACGCGCGCGTGGCGACCCAGCTCGGCGCCGCGGTCTCGGGCTCCGATCGCGCCGACTCCGCCGGCCTGCGGGCGCTGGCGGCGCTCGGCGTCGAGGTCCACGTCGGCCACGCCGCGGCGAACGTGCCCGCCGGGGCGGGCGTCGAGGTCGTGCACTCGACGGCCATCCCGCTCGACAACCCCGAGCGCGCCGCCGCGCGCGAGCGCGCCCTACCCGACCTGCCACGCGCCGAGCTTCTGGCCGAGCTGAGCGCGCTCAAGCGCACGATCGCGGTGGCCGGCGCGCACGGCAAGACCACGACGACGTCGATGACGGCGCACGTCCTCCTGCGCTGCGGCCTCGAGCCCGCCTACCTCATCGGGGGCGCGCTGACCACCACCGGGCTCAACGCCGACTGGGGCGCCGGGGAGTGGCTCGTGGTCGAGGCCGACGAGTCGGACCGCTCGATGCTCTCGCTGCACGCCGACGTCGCCGTGGTGACGAACGTCGAGCTCGACCACCACGCGACCTACGGCTCGCTGGCCGAGGTGCGCGGAGCCTTCCGCGCGCTGCTGGCCGGCGCGCCGCAGGCCGTCCTGTGGGACCGCCCCGACGTGCTCGCCCTGCGCGGCGACGCTCCCCACGTGGCCTTCGACGTCCCCACGCCGGTGCTCGACGGGGGCGGCTCGAGCTTCGAGTGGCGCGGGCACGCCGTGCGCCTGGCCGTCCCGGGGGCCCACAACGCGCGCAACGCCGCCGCCGCGCTGGAGGCCGCGGCGCTGGCCGGCGCCGACCCCGCGGCCGCCGCCGCGGCGCTGGCCGACTTCGCCGGCGCCGGGCGGCGCTTCCAGGCCCTCGGCGTCACGAGCAGCGGCGCGCGCGTCATCGACGACTACGCCCACCACCCGACCGAGGTGGCCGCCACCATCGACGCCGCCCGCACGCTGGCGCCGCGGCGCGTCGTCGCGGTCTTCCAGCCGCACCTGTACTCGCGCACGCAGCGCCTCGCGCGCGAGTTCGGGGCAGCCCTCGCCCGGGCCGACGTCAGCGCCGTGCTCGACGTCTACCCGGCGCGCGAGCGGGCCGAGGACTTCCCCGGCGTGACCGGGCTGCTGGTGGCCGAGGCCGCCGCGGACGCCGCCGGCGGGCGCGCGGTGCTGTGGCTGCCGACCTTCGAGGCCGCCGAGCCGGTGTTGCGTGGCCTGCTGCGCGACGGCGACCTGTGCCTGGTCCTCGGCGCCGGCGACGTCGACGAGCTGGGGCGGCGGTTGGTGGCGCCGGGCTCCTAGCGGCCGTCCGCTCGGCGCTTGCGGCGCCGCGCAGCGCCTACTGCATCACCGAGGGGAAGCGAGGCGGGGGCGGCGCGACCGCTGGCCGTCGTCCTCCGTCCCGGCCGAGCTACGGCGGTCGATTGTGGGGCTCCTCGCCCCACAATCGACCTCTCTTCCCGAAGCGTGCTGGATAAGTGTCGTCCTGCGACACCAATCCAGCACGCTACGTCGCAGCAGCCCGGCGCGGCGCTGCGGTGAACTCCCTTCCCTCGATGGGGCAGTTTGCGCTGCGCATCGCCGCCCGCGCCGGCGGACGACTGCCTGCGAGCGCTCGGCGGTAACTTCACCGCGATGCCCGAGCGCCGCACGACGCCCCGCGCCGACCTCGCCCTGCCCTGCGTGCTGCGCCGGCGCAGCGGATCGGCCATCGACGCGCGGACGGTCGACCTCGGCGCGGGCGGCATGCGCATCGCCACCGCGCGGCCGCTGGCCACCGACGAGGTCCTGGAGTTCGACCTGCTGCTGAGCGGGGCCGAGCGTGTCGACGGCCGGGCGCGCGTCCTGCGCCAGGAGGGGCATGACGCCTATGCGATGCGCTTCGAGGGGCTGCTCGAGCCCGCGCGCGAGCGCCTGCGCCGGGCGCTCGCCTCCGCGCCACCGCTCAACTAGGCGGCTTCACCAGCGGGGCCCGACGAGCACCGGCTCGGGCACGAGCGCGACGCCGAACGCGTGCTGCACGCCGCCCGCGATCTCGCGCGCGAGGGCGATCAGCTCGGCCGTCGTCCCGGCGCCGCGGTTGGTCAGCGCCAGCGTGTGCTTGCCCGAGATCGCGATGCCCTCGGGATTGCCGTGGCCGCGGTGAAACCCGGCGCGCTCGATGAGCCAGGCGGCCGACGTCTTGACGTGCCCGTCGGCGTCGGGCCACGCCGGCGGCGGGGCGTCGGGGCCCAGGCGCTCGGCGGCGCGGGCGCGCAGCGCCGCGAAGGCGTCGGCGTCGAGCACGGGGTTGGTGAAGAACGAGCCCGCGGAGACGGTGTCGGCGTCGCCGGGGTCGAGGACCATGCCCTTGGCGCGCCGCAGCGCCAGCACCGCCTCGCGCACCTCGGCCAGCGGAGCCTGCGCGCCCACCTCGACCCCGAGGGCCCGCGCGAGCTCGGGGTAGCGGATCGGCGCCGAGCGCTCCGACGACTCCAGGGCGAAGCTCACCGCCAGGACCACCCAGCGCCCCGGCTCGCGCTTGAATGCGCTCGAGCGGTAGGTGAAGCCGCAGTCGGCCGGCGCGAGCGTGCGCACGGCGCCGTCGGCCCGGTCGAGCACCCTCACCGCGCTGATCGTCTCGGCCACCTCCTGCCCGTACGCGCCGACGTTCTGGATCGGCGTGGCGCCGACCGACCCCGGGATCCCCGCGAGGCACTCGACGCCGGCCAGCCCGCCGGCCACGCAGTCGTCCACGAGCGGGTCCCAGGGCTCGCCGGCGGCGACCTCGAGGCGGGCCCCGTGCGCGCGACGCCGCGGGTGGCGATCCGCACCACGGTCCCCGGGAAGCCCTCGTCGGCGACGACGACGTTCGAGCCGCCCGCCAGCACGAGCAGGGGCTCGGCGGAGCGATCGGCCTCGGCGACGGCGTCGATCAGCGCCTGCTCGCTCGTGGCCTCCACGTAGCGGGCCGCGGGGCCGCCGAGGCGCAGGGTGGTCAGGTCGCTCAAGCGCACGGCGCCTCAGGGTAGGGATCGGCGCGGCCGCGTCGAAGGGCGCACCCGGATGCCCCTGCCCGCGTTGTCGCTGCCGCGTCGCCGCCCGCCCGCCCGCGCCGTCGCGGCCTGCGCGTGCGCCCTGGCGCTGCTGGGCGGCGGCTGGCTGTGGCTGCGCGACTCGGGGCTTGTGGCGGTGGACGACGTCAGCGTCACCGGGCTGAGCGGCACGGAGGCTCCCCGCGTGCGCGCCGCCCTGGAGGGCGCGGCGCGCGACATGACCACCCTGCACGTGCGCCCCGACCAGCTGCGCACGGCCGTCGAGCCGTATCCGTCGATCATGGCGGTCGACGCCCACGCGGACTTCCCTCACCGGCTGCGGATCGTCGTCCATGAGCACGTCGCCGTCGCGGCGCTGGCCTCGGGCTCCGATCGCGTGCCCGTCGCGGCCGACGGGACCCTGCTGCGCGGGAGCTCCACCCGCGGGCTGCCCGTGGTGGCCGTGGCCGCCCCGCCCCCCGGCGACATGGTCTCGGACAAGCGGACGCTGCGCGTCGTGACGCTGCTGGCCGCCGCGCCGCCCGAGCTGCGAGCCAAGGTCAGCCGCGTCTACGCCGGGCCCCGCGGCCTGACGGCGCCGCTCCAGGACGGGCCCGTCCTCTACTTCGGCGGCGCCGACCGCCTGCGGGCGAAGTGGGCGGCGGCCGCGCAGGTGCTCGCCGACCGCGCGTCCGCGGGAGCGACCTACATCGATCTGCGCCTGCCCGAGCGGCCGGCCGCGGGCGGCCTGGAGGACCCCACGCCGGCCCAGACCGAGCAGCCGGCCCAGACCGGCTCGCAGGTCGGCGCGCAGCCGGCGCAGCCGCAGACCCAGCCCCAGCAGACCCAGACGCAGCCGGTGGGACCATGACCTGATCCTCGACTAGTGGTCGAGGGTTCTCTCGAGCACGAATCTCCTGCACAACTTGAGGGTTCCGGAAACTGCAAGGATCCTTGCTGCCCTAGACTTCGCGTTGACACGGTTCGATCGCCGTGCATACCGTGCATGCGCGCACAGGCACGACCGGCTGCGTGCAAAACCTTCAACGCTAGATCGAGGCTCGGTCGGAACCCATGGAAAGCAGCGGAAGCTATCTCGCGGTCATCAAGGTCGTCGGCGTCGGCGGCGGTGGCACGAACGCGGTCAACCGGATGGTCGACGCTGGCCTGCGCGGAGTCGAGTTCATCGCGGCCAACACCGATGCCCAGGCGCTGCAGATGTGCGACGCCGACATCAAGCTGAACATCGGTCACGACCTGACCCACGGCCTGGGCGCCGGCGCCAACCCGGAGGTCGGCTTCGGCGCGGCCGCCGAGTCGCGCGACGACATCAAGGAGGCGCTCAAGGGCGCGGACATGGTGTTCGTCACCGCCGGCGAGGGCGGGGGCACCGGCACGGGCGCCGCGCCCGTCATCGCCGAGATCGCCAAGAACGAGATCGGCGCCCTGACCGTCGGCGTGGTGACCAAGCCGTTCGACTTCGAGGGCTCGCAGCGCATGCGCCAGGCCGACGAGGGCATCGGCCGCCTGCGCGACGTCGTCGACACGCTGATCGTCATCCCCAACGAGAAGCTGCTGAACATCGTCGAGCGCCGCACGACGATCCTCGAGGCCTTCCGCGAGGCCGACAACGTGCTGCGCCAGGGCGTGCAGGGGATCACCGACCTGATCACGATCCCCGGCCTCATCAACCTCGACTTCGCCGACGTGCGCACGATCATGACCGACGCCGGCTCGGCGCTGATGGGCATCGGGCAGGCCGGCGGCGAGAACCGCGCGGTCGAGGCCGCCAAGCAGGCCATCGCCAGCCCGCTGCTCGAGGAGTCCGTCGAGGGCGCCACGGGGATCCTGCTCAACATCACGGGCGGCAAGGACATCGGCTTGTTCGAGATCAACGAGGCCGCCGAGGTCGTCCAGAGCGCGGCCGACTCGACCGCGAACATCATCTTCGGATCGGTCATCGACGAGCAGATCGGCGACGAAGTCCGCGTGACGGTCATCGCCACCGGGTTCGACCACGGCCGCGCCCGCCCGCGCACCGCCCGCGAGGAGACACGGGACCGCGCCAGCCGGCGCGACCGCAGCCCGCGCGTGGGCGAGCGCGAGCGCTCGTCGTTGGAGATCTCCGACGACGACATCGACATCCCGCCCTTCCTGCGCGACCGCTGAGCGCCGGGCCGCCGAGCGGGCGGCCGGCCGCCGAGCGCCCGCTCCGTGGTGGCGTGGCGTTCGCGTTCGGACGCGTCGCCCTCCCCACTTTTCGCCGGCGGACTAGCCGGATGTCCGGTCAAAATCGCGCCGCCACGACCGTAAGCTCGGGCATGGAGTTCGATCAGCCCGGGGGAAACGTCGTGCCCGAGATGACCATTGACGATCTGGCCCAGCACCTCAAGGTGCTCGCGCAGTCCAGCGAGGACGAGCGCGATCAGCTCCTGCACGATCTGCTCGTCCAGGTCTACCCGACCAAGAGCACTCAGGACAGCTAGCCCGCAGCACCCGCGCCCGGGCCCGGAGAGGCCCGGCGCGTACCGGCCGCGTTGCTAGTGTCCTGGCGCGGTGGCCGCCGCCTCCTCTTCCCAGACGCTCAAGCGCACGCCCCTGTTCGACCGCCACGTCGACGCGGGGGCGAAGCTCGTGCCCTTCGCGGGGTGGGAGATGCCGGTGCAGTACGGCGGGATCCGCGAGGAGCATGTCGCCGTGCGCGACGCCTGCGGGGTCTTCGACGTCTCGCACATGGGCGAGATCGAGACCAGCGGGCCGCAGGCTCAGCCGCTGCTGCAGCGCCTGCTCTCCAACGACCTCGCGAAGCTCGCCGTGGGCGGCGCGCAGTACTCGGTGCTGTGCCGCGAGGACGGCGGCGTGCTCGACGACCTCTTCACCTACCGCACCGCCCCCGACCGCTTCCTGACCGTCACCAACGCATCCAACCACGACAAGGACCTCGCGTGGTTCCAGTCTCACGCGGACGGCTTCGACGCAGAGGTGCACGACGCCCACGACCGTTACGCGATGCTGGCCGTCCAGGGCCCCCGGGCGCGCGAGATCGTCCAGGCGATGGCCGACGCCCCGCTGCCCCAACGCTTCACCACGGCCACGCGCCTGCTGTGCGGGCGCAGCGCGCTGGTCTGCGGGACCGGCTACACGGGCGAGGACGGGGTCGAGATCCTCTGCGACCCCGCCGACGCGGCGCCGGTGTGGGACGAGCTCACCCGCCGCGGCGCCGCCCCCGCCGGCCTGGCCGCGCGCGACACGCTGCGCCTGGAGGTCTGCTTCCACCTCTACGGCAACGACCTCATGGTGCAGCGCGGCCCGATCGAGGCCGGCCTGGGCTGGTGCTGCAAGGAGGACACGGGCTTCATCGGGTCCGACGCCGTGCGCGCCGCCCGCGAGGCCGGCCCGCGCGAGAGGCTCGCGCCCTTCACGGTGACCGGCGCGGGCATCGCGCGCCAGGGCAACCCGGTGATCGGCGGCGGCGAGGTGACCAGCGGCACCCTGTCGCCCTGCCTGGGCGTCGGCATCGGGATGGCCTACGTCCCCGCCGAGCGCGCCCAGCCCGGCACCGAGCTCGAGATCGACGTGCGCGGCAAGGTCCGCCCCGCCGTGGTGGGCACCAAGCCGCTTTACCGCAAGGAGAACGATGGCTGACGCCAGCTACCCCGACGACCTGCTCTATCACCCCGAGCACGACTGGGTTCGCCTCGACGGCGACACCGCCACCTTCGGCATCACCTGGTTCGCGCAGGACGCGCTCGGCGAGGTCGTCTTCTTCGAGCCGCCCGAGGTGGGCAGCACCGTGAGCAAGGACGAGCCTTACGCCGAGGTCGAGTCGGTCAAGGCGGTCTCCGACGTGATCGCGCCGATGTCGGGCGAGATCGTCGAGGTCAACACCGCGCTGTCCGACAAGCCCGAGGCCATCAACGAGGACCCCTACGGCGACGGCTGGCTGGCCCGGGTCAAGCTGTCGGACCCCAGCGAGAAGGACGGCCTGCTCGACGCGGCCGCGTACTCCAAGAGCCTTTCCTGAGTGAGCACCTACACGTCGACAACCCCCGAGGACCTGGAGGCGATGCTGGCCGAGATCGGCGTCGCGTCGCTGCAGGAGCTCTTCGATCGCCAGATCCCGGCCGCCGTGCGCCTGCAGCGCGCGCTCGACCTGCCGGCCGGCATGGCCGAGCAGGAGGTCTACGCGCACCTGCGCGCGCTGGCCGCGGCCAACACGAGCGCCGAGGACGAGGTCACCTTCCTCGGGGCCGGCATGTACGACCACTACGTCCCGGCGGTCATCGACATGCTCATGGGGCGCTCGGAGTTCCTGACGCCCTACACGCCCTACCAGCCCGAGATCTCCCAGGGCGGCCTGCAGGTCATGTTCGAGTACCAGACCGCCATCTCGGAGCTGACCGCGCTGCCGGTCTCCAATGCGAGCGTCTACGAGGGCCCCAGCGCCGTCGGGGCCGCCGCCTACCTGGCCAAGCTGGCCAACGGCAAGCCGAAGGTCGTCGTCTCGCGCGCCGTGCACCCGCACTCGCGCGCCGCGCTGCGCACGCTGGCCGCCGGCTACGGCCACGAGATCGTCGAGGTCGGCCTGCGCGACGGCGTCACCGACCCCGACGCGTGGGCCGCCGCCATCGACCAGGACACGAGCGCGGTCATCTTCCAGCAGCCCAACTTCCTGGGCGCCGTCGAGGATGCGGCCGCGCTGGCCGGCGCGGCCAAGGACTCGCCCGCGGTGGTCGTGGGCTCCTACGACCCGATCCCGCTCGGCATCCTCGAGCCGCCCGGCGCGTGCGGCGTCGACGTGGCCGTGGGGGAGGGCCAGACCCTCGGCAACCGCCTCGACTTCGGCGGCCCCTCGTTCGGGTTCTTCGCCGCCACCGAGGCCTATCTGCGGCGCATGCCCGGGCGCATCGCGGGCGAGACGCGCGACGTCGACGGGCGCCGCGGCTTCGTGCTGACGCTGCAGACGCGCGAGCAGCACATCCGCCGCGAGAAGGCGACCTCGAACATCTGCACGGCCCAGGCGCTCAACGCGCTGGCCGGCGTCGTCTACCTCACCTGGCTGGGCCGCCGCGGGCTCGTCGATCTCGGCGAGCTGCTGCTGCAGCGCACGCACTACGCGCGCGAGACCCTGACAGCGCTCGACGGCGTGGAGGCGCTGCACGAGCAGCCGGTGGTGCGCGAGTTCGCGGTGCGGCTCGACGCACCGGTCGACAAGATCATCGCCCGCTGCCAGGACGCCGGCGTCAATCCCGGCTTCGCCCTCGGCCGCGAGTACGACGAGCACCCCGACGGCCTGCTCGTCGCCGTGACCGAGCAGCGCTCCAAGGCGGACATCGATCGCCTGGCCGACGTCCTCGGCGCCGCGGTGGCCGCCGAGCGCCAGACGGCGCGGGTGGGGGCGTGAGCGCCACCACCGACACGCCGCTGCAGCGCGAGGAGGCGACGACGATCTTCGAGAAGGGCGCCCCGGGGCGCCGCGCCTTCAGCTGCCCGCCGATGGACGTCCCCGAGGTGCCGGGCCTGCTCCCGGCGCGCCTGCGCCGCAGCGACCCGCCGCGCTTGCCGGAGGTCTCAGAGCCCGAGCTCGTGCGTCATTACGTCAACCTGTCCAAGCGCAACTTCGACCTCGACTCGGGCTTCTACCCCCTCGGCTCGTGCACGATGAAGCACAACCCGCGCCTGCACGAGCGCGTCGCGGCGCTGGCCGGGCACTCGCGGCTGCACCCGTTGCAGGGCCCCGCGCGCGCCCAGGGCGCGCTGGAGCTGATGTGGAACCTCGAGCGCGCGCTCGCCGAGCTCGCGGGGCTGCCACACGTATCCCTGCAGCCCAGCGCGGGCTCGCACGGTGAGCTGGCGGGCGTCCTGCTGACGAAGGCCTTCCACGCCGACCACGGCCAGGAGCGCACCAAGGTCCTCACCCCCGACACCGCCCACGGGACCAACCCGGCGACGGTGACGATGGCCGGCTACGAGGTGGTCAAGGTCGGCACCAACGCCGAGGGTGGCGTCGACGTCGACGACCTGCGCGCCAAGGCCGACGAGAGCGTCGCCTGCCTGATGCTCACGAACCCCAACACGCTGGGCGTCTTCGACTCCAACATCGAGGAGATCGCGCACGTCGTGCACGACCTAGGGGCGACCCTCTACTACGACGGCGCCAACCTCAACGCCGTGATGGGGATCTCCCGCCCGGGCGACATGGGCTTCGACATCGTGCACTTCAACCTGCACAAGTCCTTCACCCAGCCCCACGGCGGGGGCGGCCCCGGCTCAGGCCCGATCGCGGTCTCCGATCGCATCGAGCCCTACCTGCCGCGCCCGGTCATCACCCGCAGCGACGACGGCCGCTTCGACCTCGACGACGCCCGGCCGAAGTCGATCGGCAAGCTGCGCGGCTTCCAGGGCAACTACGGCTGCTTCGTGCGCTCCTACGCGTACATCCGCTCGCTGGGCGCCGAGGGGCTCAAGGACGCGTCGCAGACGGCGGTGCTGAACGCCAACTACCTGCTGGCGCGCCTGCGCAAGCTCGGCGTGGCCGACCAGCTGCCGCTGGCCTTCGGCGAGCTGTGCATGCACGAGTTCGTCCTCTCCGGGGCGCCGATGAAGCGCGAGCTGCACATCCGCACGCTCGACCTGGCCAAGCGCCTGCTCGACCACGGCTTCCACCCGCCGACGGTCTACTTCCCCCTGCTGGTCGACGAGGCGCTGCTCATCGAGCCCACGGAGACCGAGACGCGCGAGACGCTCGACGCCTTCGCCGAGGTCGTGGCCGGCATCCTGCGCGAGGCGCGCGAGGATCCCACCATCGCCCGCGAGGCGCCCTATTCCACGCCGGTGCGCCGCCTCGACGAGGCGGCCGCCGCCAAGCACCCGGTCATCCGCCAGGCGCTGTAGTCGCTGATCCTCGCTGCACCTTCCTACGGACTGTCTGCGAACGCACACGGAGGTGGACGACCCCATGCCTCGGTGGGAGGGTCGACCGCAGCCACGCTCGGCGGTGGCTACGTGCGTCTCTCTGCATCGGTCATCGCTCGGGCAGTCCCATGACCGTGTGCTCTGAAGGGGGGCAGCATGGTGAACCAGGAGATGTCCCGTCGCACCCTGCTGAAGGGGGGCGGGGCGGCCTTCGCCGGGCTGACCACCATCCACGTCGCCGGGCCGGCGCAGGCCTTTCCGGGCCTCCCCGGCGACGAGGTCATCCCGTGGCTCGATCAGCCCGCGCCAAACCCCGTGCCTCAGATCGCCCAGCGCCAGCTGGTCTGGGAGGAGCTCGACTCCTGGCTGACGCCCGCCGACGAGTTCTTCATCATCAGCCACTACAACACCCCGGCGCTCGATCCGGCGACCCACCGGCTCGACATCGCCGGCCTCGTCGCTCGGCCGCAATCGCTGACGATGGCGGACCTCCGGGCCCGCCCACGCCGGGAGGTGACCTTCACCCTGGAGTGCTCGGGCAACACGGGGCTGCCGTTCCTCATCGGCGCCGTCGGCAACGCCCGCTGGACGGGAACCCAGCTGGCCCCGCTGCTGGAGCGCGCGGGCATCCTCGAAGCTGGCATCGAGGTGATCTTCTGGGGGGCCGATGCGGGTCCGGTGACGATCCGCGACAACTCGGGGATCATCGCCTCCGGCCGCACGGGCACGGGCGTCGCCGACGGCGCCGGCGCGCTCGATCTGACCATCACGGAGCAGTTCGCCCGCAGCATGTCGGTCGAGGACGCCTTGAATCGCGACAACCTGCTCTGCTACGACATGAACGGCGCGCCGCTGCCCCGCGAGCACGGGTTCCCGCTGCGCCTGATCGCCCCGGGCTGGTACGGGGTAGCCAACGTCAAGTGGCTCACGCGCATCGAGGTCGTCGACCAGCGCTACGCGGGCCGCTTCATGGCGCGCGACTACGTGACCATCCGCGAGGAGACCCGCGACGGCAGGACCGTCTGGACGTTCTCGACGGTCAGGCACGACCGTCTGAAGTCGGCCCCGGCCAAGGTCACGCGCCGGCGCGGCCGCTACGCGATCCTGGGCGCCGCCTGGGGCGCACCGATCGCGGAGGTCGAAGTCCGGATCGACGATGGGCCGTGGATGACGGCGGAGCTGCAGCATCCGGTGTCGCGCACGCGCTCTCGCGCGCGCGGCGAGTTCGCCTGGCGGTTCTGGACCCTCGACTGGGGGCGGGCGGTGCCCGGCGAGCACGCGATCACCTCGCGAGCCTTCGACGTCGACGGCAACCTCCAACCGCCGCCCGACGATCCGTACCTCGCCAGCAAGGTCACGTTCTGGGAGAGCAACGGCCAGATCACTCGCCGAGTCCGCATTCCGGCCGACGCGTAATCGACTGTCTTACCCGCCGCGCGCAGTCGCGCATGAAGTGCGATTGAAACCTGGCGCGCGTGGGCATAGGGGTTTCGTCGCGGGCTTCTCGCGGCCCGGCCATTCGCCCCCCAGGCCGGCTTGAAAGCGGGAGCCCGCTCCGGCGCCCTCGAACGCCATCGCCCCCCAGGTGCTCGAGAGCTTGTCGGAGCGGCGCTCCCGCTTTTGTTTTGCCCGCGCCGCTAGTTTGTCGCCCTCGTGCGCATCTTCTCGGGCATCCAGCCGACGGGCCGCAAGCACCTGGGCAACTACATCGGCGCCATCCGCCAGTGGGTGGAGGGCCAGGATCGCGGCGACCCCGCCATCTACTGCGTGGTCGACCTGCACGCGATCAGCCTGCCCTACGACCCCGCCGAGCTGCGCACGGGGCTCTACGACCTCGTCGCGCTGCTGCTCGCGGCGGGCATCGACCCGCAGCGCAGCGTGCTCTTCCGCCAGGGCGACGTGCAGGAGCACACCGAGCTGAGCTGGCTGCTGTCGTCGGTGACCGCGGTCGGCGAGCTCAACCGCATGCATCAGTTCCGCGACAAGTCGCTCGGTCACCGCGACCTCGTGTCCGCGGCGCTGCTCTTCTACCCGGTGCTCCAGGCCGCCGACGTGCTCGCCTACCGCGCCCACGAGGTCCCCGTCGGCGAGGACCAGCGCGAGCACATCGAGCTCATGCGCGACGCCGCGCGGCGCTTCAACACGCGCTTCGGCGAGGGTCTTCTCGTCATCCCTGAGCACCGCATCCCGGAGGTCGGCGGGCGGATCATGGACCTGCAGGAGCCGACCAACAAGATGTCGACGACCGGGGGCACCGCGGAGGGGACCGTCCTCGTCCTCGACGAGCCGGCGACGATCGAGAAGAAGATCAAGCGCGCGGTGACCGACTCCGGCAGCGACATCGTGCGCGCCGACGACAAGCCCGGTGTGTCGAACCTCATCGAGATCCTCGCGATCGCCCGTGCGATGACGCCCTCGGCGGTCGAGGAGGAGATGCGCTCGGCCCGCGGCTACGGCGATCTGAAGGCGGCGACGGCCCAGGCCGTGGTCGAGATGCTGGCCCCGCTGCAGGAGCGTTACGCCGACCTGCGCGGCGACGAGCGCCAGCTGGAGGAGATCCTCGCCGCGGGGGCCGAGAAGGCGCGCGCGATGGCACGCGAGACGCTGGCCGACGTGCGCGAGGCCATGGGCGTCGGCCTCCACGCTCCTAAGCGCGCGTGCGCCGTCTCGGCCTGCTCGTCGGGGCCATCGTCCTCGTCGACACGATGTTCTACGCGGCGATCACGCCGCTGCTGCCCGACCTCGTCGACGAGCTGCACCTCGGCAAGAACGGCGCCGGCGTCCTGGCGGGCTCCTACGCGGCCGGCACGTTGATCGGCGCGCTGCCGGGTGGCTGGCTGGCCGCGCGCGTCGGCGTCAAGGCGACGGTGCTGGCCGGCCTGACCCTCATGTCGTTCAGCGGCCTGGCCTTCGCCTTCGGCTCGTCGGTCGTCGTGGTCGACCTCGCGCGCTTCATGCAGGGCGTCGGCGGGGCGTGCACGTGGGCGGGCGGGATGGCGTGGGTGGCCGGCGAGGCGCCGCGCGAGCGCCGCGGCGAGGTGATCGGCGGGGTCCTGGGGGCGGCCATCTTCGGTGTCCAGCTCGGCCCCGTGGTCGGCGCGCTGGCCACCGCGATCGGACGCGAGGCGGCCTTCTCGACCACCGTCCTCTTCGGCGTGGCCCTGGGCGCCTGGGCGATGACCATGCCCGCGCCCCCCGGCTCCGAGGTCCTCACCGCGCCGGTGGCCGCGCTGCGCCAGCGCTCGATGCTCGCCGGCATGTGGCTCACGGCGCTGCCGGCGGCCGCCTTCGGCGTGCTCGACGTGCTCGCCCCGCTGCGCCTGGCCGCGCTCGGGGCCACCGGCCTCGCGCTGGGCGCGACCTTCTTCGCCGCCGCGGGCGTCGAGGCCGTCATCGCCCCCGGGGCGGGACGGGCCGCCGATCGCCGCGGCGCGCTGCCCGTCGCGCGCCTCGGGCTGGCCATCGGCGCGGTGGCGCTCGTCGTGCTGCAGCTGCCGGGCAGCGCGTGGGGGTTGGCGGTCGTCGTCGTCTTCGTCGCCGGCCTGCTCGGGGTCCTGTGGGTGCCGGCCGGGCTGCTGCTCACCGCCGGGGCCGAGCTCATCGACCTCGACGACGCCTACGCGTACGCGTTCTTCAACCTGGCCTGGGCCGGCGGCTTCACGGTCGGGGCGGCGGGCGGCGGCGCCCTGGCCCAGGTGACGGCCGACCCGGTGCCGTACCTGCTCCTGGCGGGGGCCTACGCGCTCTCGCTGGCGGTCGCCGACCGGGCCCCTCGCTACCTTGTCGCCCGTGACGCCCGTTCCCATCGCTGACCTCGAGCTGGACCTGGAGGTCTTCTCCGGGCCCTTCGACCTGCTGCTCACCCTCGTCCTGCGCGAGGAGGTCGACCTGCTCGAGGTGGAGCTGGCCGACGTGGTCCTCAGCTACCTCGACTTCCTCGAGGGCCGCGGCGAGCTCGACCTCGAGGCGGCGACCGAGTTCCTGGTCCTCATCGCGGCCCTGCTCGAGCTGAAGTCGCGGCTGATGCTGCCGCGCGAGGAGGACGAGCTGCTCGACCTCGAGCCCGGCGAGGCGGCCGAGGAGCTGCTGGCGCGCATGCTCGAGGCGCGCCGCTACCGCCGGGCGGCCGAGCACCTGGACCGCCGTCTGGCCGACGAGGACGGCCATCGCTTCCGCGCGGCGCCGCTGCCGCCGGCGCTGCGCCGCGTCACCTACGACGACGCGGGCGCCGTCTACGAGCCCGCGCAGCTCGGCGCGGCCATCGGCGGCCTGCTGCGCGTGCCCCCACCGCTGCGCCTCGACCACCTGACCATCCCGCGGGTCACCGTGGCCGAGCGCCTCTCGCACCTGCGCTCATTGCTGCGCCGCGGCGCGTGCTCGTTCGACGATGCCGTCCGCGGCGCCGACCGCGTGACGGTGGCGGTCACGCTCTTCGCCCTGCTCGAGCTGTACAAGCAGGGCGAGGCCACCTGGCGCCAGGACGAGCCGTTCGGCGACATCGCCATCTCGGCCATGGCCCACGTGCCGAGTCGCGAGGCGGCGGCGTCGTGAGCGCGCTGGCCCGCACGCTCGAAGCGCTGCTCTTCCTCTCCAGCGAGCCGGTGAGCGCCACCGACCTGGCGGCGGCGGCCGAGTGCGACGCCGACGAGCTGGCCGAGGCCCTCGACGAGCTGCGCGCCGCCTACGCGCCCGGCGAGCGCGGGCTCGTGCTGCGCGAGCTCGCCGGCGGCTTCACGCTGGTCACGGCGCCGGAGACCGAGCCCGCGGCGCGGCGGCTGCTGGCCAAGCCGCGCACCCCGCCGCTGACCCCGGCGCAGGCCGAGACGCTGGCCATCGTCGCCTACCTGCAGCCGGTCTCGCGCCCGGAGATCACGCGCATCCGCGGCGTCAGCGCCGACTCCGCGTCGGGCACGCTGCTCGAGCGCGGCCTCATCGAGGAGGGCGGGCGCTCGCAGTTCGGGGCGGTCCTCTACCGCACGACGCCGCTCTTCCTCAAGCTCTTCGGCCTCTCCTCGCTCGACGACCTGCCGGACCCGAGCGTGTGGGACCCGACGCCCGACGAGGAGGCCGACCTGCGCGAGCGCCTGCTCAAGGCCGGCGAGGCGCGGGCGGGCGGCGGCCCGGCGGTGGCCGACGCCGCTTGAGGCCACGATGCGGACGCTCTCCGAAGACCTCGCCGAGCGCATGCGCGAAGGCGGTGACGGGCGCTCGGACATCTGGCGCGCCTTCGCCGATCGCGAGCTCTTCGCGCGGGTCGTCGCCGCCCTGGCCGCGCCGTATCGCGGCGAGCGCTACACCAAGGTCGCGGGCGTCGAGGCGCGCGGCTTCGTCCTGGGCGGGGCGATGGCGGCCCACACCGGGGCCGGCTTCGTGGCGATCCGCAAGGAGGACGGCTGGCTGCCCGGCGACCTCGCCGAGGCGGTGACCGGGCCCGACTGGCAGGGCCTCACCCACGCCCTGCGCATGCAGCGCGACGCGCTGGGCCCCGACGACCGCGTCGTGCTCGTGGACGACTGGTTCGAGACCGGCGCGCAGGCCCTGGCGGCGCGCCAGCTCGTCGAGAGCACGGGGGCGACGCTGGTGGGCATGTCGATCGTCGTCGACGACCTCTCCGACGAGGCCCGCGAGGGCCTCGGGCGCCTGCACGCGCTCCTACGCGCTGACGCGCTCTAGCCAGGGCCGCAGCAGCTCGGCGGTCGCCTCCGGGCGCTCGAGGGCGATGAGGTGGCCGGCGTCCTTGACGACGGCGCGCTCGGCGCCGTCGATCGCGCCGGCGAGCTGGTCGGCGATGACGGTGAAGTCGGGCATCGGGTCCTTGGCGCCGGAGACGACGAGGGTCGGGACGGCGATGGCGCCGAGGTCGACCGGCAGCGGGCGCTCCTGCGCCTCGACGCCGTGCTGGAGCACGAAGGCGTCGCGCGTCATCTCCTCCACGAGGTCGCGCACGCCGGGGCGCGGCTTCCACGCGCGCAGGCCGAGCGCCACGGCGCCGTCGATGTCGCCGGCCTCGAGCAGCGCCTGCTCCTTGTCGCGGAAGGCGACGATCTCCGGCGACCATTCTGAGTCGTCGCGATCGCGGTTGGTCGAGGCGAGCAGCGCTAGCCCGTTGACGCGCTCGGGCGCCCCGGTGGCCAGCTGCAGCGCGACCCAGCCGCCGAACGACGCGCCCACGACGGTCGCGCGCTTGATGCGCAGGTCGTCCAGCATGCGCAGGAGGTCTTCGGCGTGGGAGAACTCGCCGGGCGGGAGCGGCGTGCTGCCGTGCCCGCGCAGGTCGGGGATGTGCAGGCGCAGGCCGTCGAGGCGCTCGGCCAGCGGGTGCCACATGCGCCCGTCGACGCCGCCCGCGTGGACGAAGACGACCTGCGGCGCCTGTCGGCTGCGCCAGAGCCTCATGCCTTCGCGGCCAGCTGGCCGCAGGCGGCGTCGATGTCCCGTCCGCGCGTGAGGCGCACGGTCGCGCCGATCCCATGCTCCTCGAGCACGGCCTGGAACGCGGCGATCGCCTCGCGGCTCGAGCCGTCGTACATCCCGGTCGGGTTGTAGGGGATCAGGTTGACCTTGAACATCTTGGGGTCGAGCACGCGCGCCAGCTGGACGGCCTGCTCGTAGCGGTCGTTGACGCCGCCGAGCATCACGTACTCGACGAAGACCATACGGCGCTTTGCCTCATAGAAGCGCCGGCAGGCGGCGAGCACGTCGGCCAGCGGATAGCGATCGTTGACCGGCATGATCTCCGAGCGCAGCGCGTCGTCAGCGGCGTGGACGGAGAGCGCCAGGCGGATCGGCATCGGCTGGGCGGCGAGCGCGTCGATCCCGGGGATCCAGCCGACGGTCGAGATGGCCGTGCGGCGGTGCGCGATGCCCAGGTCGGGCAGGCGCTCGCAGGCGGCGAGGACGTTGTCGAGGTTCATCATCGGCTCGCCCATGCCCATGAAGACGGCGTGGTCGACGTCGTCCAGGCGCCGGAAGTGCAGCGCCTGGTCGAGGATCTCGCTGGCCGTCAGGTTGCGCCCGAACTTCATCTGGCCGGTCGCGCAAAAGCTGCAGGTCAGCGGGCACCCCGATTGCGAGGACAGGCACAGCGAGCGCCGGTCGTCGCGGTAGCGCATGAGGACCGCCTCGACCGGACGGCCGTCGTGGGTGCGGAACAGCGCCTTGACCGTGCCGTCGCGCGCGTGCGCCTCGTGCTCGAGGGTCAGCGAAGAGAACGGGACCTCGGCGGCCAGCCGCTCGCGCAGGGCGACCGGCAGGTTGGTCATGGCGTCGTAGCCGCCGGCGCCGCGGGCCGTCCACGCCCACACCTGGCCGGCGCGGAAGCGCGGCTCGCCCGCCGACTGCAGGCGCTCTGAGAGCAGCTCGAGGTCCATCGCGGACTACGGTAGCGGCGCGCGCCGTGTGCGCGACGTCACAGGAAGCCGGCCTCGGCGCCCGCGTCAGATCCGTCATGCGCATTCTCATGACGACCAAGGCCGGAGCTGGTCACTTCGGCCCGCTGATCCCGTTCGCCCGCGCCTTCCGGCGCGCCGGCGCCGAGGTCCTCGTCGCCGCTCCCCGCGAGGCGGCCAAGATGGTCAGGGCCGAGGCCCTGCCGCTGTGGGCCTTCGACGACCCGCCCGCCGAGGAGCGCGACGCGATCTTCGCCGAGGTCCGCGGCAAGAACACCGACGGGCTGACCGCCAAGCGCGTCGTGGGCGACGTGTTCGCGCGCATCGACGCGCGCGCGGCCTTCCCCGGGATCCTGGCGGCGTGCCGGGCGTGGTCGCCCGACGTCGTCATCAGCGAGACGACCGAGTTCGCGGGCCCGCTCGCGGCCGAGGTCGTCGGCGTGCCGTCGGTGTGCATCGGGCTCTCCCAGCAGGGCAAGGAGGAGCACATGCTCCCCCTGATCCTCGATGCGCTCGAGGAGCTGCGCGCCTATGCCGGCGTCGCGCCCGACCCGCAGGCCGCGCGCCTGCTCGGCAGGCCCTATTTCACCCTCTTCCCGGCCGCGCTCGAGGATCCCGCCACGCCGACGAAGCTGCTGTCGCACCGCTTCCGGGAGGCGCGCACGACCGTGCGCCGCCACCTGGTGTACGGCGGCCCGGCCGACGAGCGCCCGCTGGTCTACGTGTCCTTCGGCTCGGTCGTGCCGGACTCAGAGCACTTCCCGAGCCTCTACCGCGCCGCGGTCGACGCGCTCGCGACGCTGCCGCTGCGCCTGCTCGTGACGGTCGGGCGCGACCGCGACCCGGCCGACCTGGGGCCGGTGCCGGCCAACGTCCGCGTCGAGCGCTGGGTCCCGCAGGCCGACCTCATGCCGCACGTGGCCGCGATGGTCTGCCACGGCGGCTCGGGCACGGTGACGATGGGCCTGGCCGGCGGGGTGCCGATGGCCGTCGTGCCGCTCTTCGCCGACCAGCCGTGGAACGCCGAGCGTGTGGACGCGATCGGCGCCGGCATCGCGCTCGACGGCGGCCCGGAGGCGGCGATCGCCGGGTTGCGCGAGGCCGTCGTGCGCCTCGTAGGCGATCCGTCGTACCGCTCGAGCGCCCAGCGGGTCGCCGCCGAGATGCGCGCGCTGCCCCCGGTCGACGCGGCAGTCGGCGTCGTGCGCGGGCTGCTGGTCGAGGGTCTCGCCGCATGACCGAGCAGTGGGCTAGCGTCATGTGGCCATGCGCCTCGCAAAGCACCTGGCTCACGCCGGCGTGGCCTCGCGGCGCGCGTCGGAGGCGCTCGTCGTCGACGGGCGGGTGACCGTCGACGGCGCCGTCGTCACCGACCCGGCGCGCGCCGTCACCGGCCAGGAGGCGATCGCCGTGGACGGCGAGCTCGTGCGCGGGCCGGGCGCGCGCGTCGTCTACGCGCTGCACAAGCCGGCCGGCATCGTCTCCACCGCGGCCGACACACACGGGCGCCCGACCGTCGTGGACCTCGTGCCCACCGGCCAGCGCCTGTACCCCGTCGGTCGCCTGGACGCCGACAGCACCGGCCTGATCCTGCTCACCAACGACGGCGACCTCGCCTACGCGCTCACCCACCCGCGCTTCGAGGTGCCGCGGACCTATCGGGCTAAGGTCGAGGGGCGCCCGAGCGAGCGCGCCCTGCGCGCGCTGCGCGAGGGGATCGAGCTCGAGGACGGCCGCACCGCGCCGGCCCATGTGCGCCTGTTCGGCCCGCATGAGCTCGAGCTGACGATCCACGAGGGCCGCAAGCGCCAGGTGCGGCGGATGTGCGAGGCGGTCGGCCACCGCGTGCTCGACCTGCGGCGCGTCGCCTTCGGGTCGCTGCGCCTGGGCGACCTCGCCGCCGGGCGCCATCGGCGGCTGACGGCGGCTGAGGTCGAGCGGCTGCGCAAGGAGGCGCGCGAGCCTCAGCGGCGCGCGTAGCGGCCGACGAGCAGCCCGCTGCCGCCCGCGCTCTTGCGCACCGTGGCGATGACGTCCTCGGGCTTGGCGCCCGCGTCGAGGCCGCTGTGCGACTTCATCCAGTACAGGCGGAACTCGTAGCGGTGGGTGCCGCTGGGCGGGCACGGTGGCGTCCAGCCCGTGGAGCCGGTCGAGTTCTCGCCCTCGCGCGCGCCGGCGGGCAACCCGGTGGCGCTCAGCGAGCGGGTTCCGGGTGACAGCGCATAGACGGTCCAGTGCACGAACCCTCCCGCGTCGGGGTCGACGACCACGAGAGCCAGCTCGGCGGCGCCGGCGGGGACGCCGGCGAAGCGCAGGGCCGGCCGGGCCTTGTCGCCGTCGCACGAGAACACCTTGGGGATCGCCCCGTTGGCCGGGAAGTCCGGGCTCGTGACCGTGAGCTGGCGCGGCGCCGACGGGGGCGGAGCCTCGAGCTTGTCGCCCCCGCCGCAGCCGGCCAGGCAGACCAGGAGGGCGACGGCCGCGCGGCGCATGACTGGCATGATGGCGCCCCGATGCGCCTCTTCGCCCTGCGCGGTGCCACCACCGTCGACGTCAACGAGTCGCCCGCCATCCTCGACGGGACCGAGGAGCTCATGCGCGAGATCATGGCGCGCAACGAGATCGGCGCCGACGACGTCGTCAGCTGCATCTTCACCCTCACCGACGACCTCGACGCCGACTTCCCGGCCGTCGCCGCCCGCCGCCTGGGCTTCGACCGCGTGCCGCTGCTGTGCGCCCGCGAGGTGCCCGTGCCGGGCGCGCTGGGGCACGTGATCCGCGTGCTCATCCACTACTACGCCGACGAGGGCCACCGGGCGACACACGTCTACCTCGGCGGGGCCCGCGTGCTGCGCACCGACCTCGAATCGGCGCAGTGACGTGTATTTGAGAGGTCCCCGCGCGGGTCCTCTCAGACGTGAACCTCCGTGTGTACCTCGGCTCGACCCTCGGGCTCGTCGCGGCGATGGCGCTGCCCACGGGCGCCGGGGCTGTGACCGGCCCCGCGGCGCACGCCTTTCCGATCACGACGATCGGCTCTCCGTCGTCGGCGACGCTCACCTTCTCGGCCCAGTCGGCGCCGAGCGAGCTCGTGCAGTCCGCGCAGCTCAGCGGCCCGCAGAGCGCGTCCTTTCAGATCGTCGGCGACGGCTGCACCGGCCAGGCGGTGGCCGGCACGTGCGCGGTGATGGTCGCCTTCGCTCCCACGAGCGTGGGGAGCGCCGCCGCGACGCTGCGTGTGGTGGGGACCGCGGGAACCCAGGACGTCGCGCTCGCCGGGACCGGCTCGGTGACGGGCGCGACGCTCGCGGCCGTGCCGGCGGCGGTCGACTTCGGCGACGTCTATCCGTGGAGCGCGACGGTCCGAGCCGTGACGGTGAGCAACGGCGGCGACGTGCCGGTGCTCGTCGACGGAGTCGGGGTCATCGGCGCCCAGGCCGCGGCCTTCGCGATCGATTCCGACGGCTGCGCGGCGCACACCGTTGCTCCGGGCGGTGCGTGCTCGCTCGTGGTGCGCTTCGTCCGGGGCTCTCCCGGACCCAGTTCCGCCCAACTGCACCTCACGCTCGAGGGCGCCGCTGCGCTCGATATCGCGCTGCGCGCCAACCTCGTGAACCTCGTCCAGCTGGCTCCGCCCGCCACCGCCACGATGTTCGGGCCCGTCTCGTGGACGGCCTTCAAGCTGACCAGCGTGACCGGTCCGCACAAGAAGATCGTGATCAGGCTCTACACGTCGCTGGAGGCGAACGTGCGCCTGACCGTGCTGCGCAAGGGCGTCGTCGTCGCCCGAAGCAGCCGGGTCGTGCCCCTCGGCAAGACCACCCTTCGGTGGCGCAGCTTCCGCCCGGGCCGCTACGTCGTCAAGGCCGAGGGCCGGCGGATGGCCGAGGTGCGCCGGGCCTCCCGCTCGGTGACCGTCACTCGGTAGGCACGTGGCTCGCGCTCTGGCCGCGCTGCGTTCGATCGGCCCGATGACCGTCGGCGCCGTGGCGGTGATCTCGAGCGCCCTCGCACTCGCGTTCGCGCTGTGGCCGACGCTGAAGCCCGATCCCCGCGATCGGCTCGGCGCCGACCTGGGCGTCTTCGCGGTGGAGACGCGCGTCACGCACGACGCGTGGATCCGCCGCGTGAGCCCGACGCCGGCCGAGTACGGGCAACTGCGCACCGCGACCCTGCGCGACGCCAGCCTCGATGGCGAGGCACCCGCCGCGCAGGACGAGCGCCGGATACTGCGCCAGCGCGGAACGCTGTTCTACGTGAAGATGACGATCGAGGGCTTCAAGCGCCGCAACGTGACGCTGCGCTGGTCGCTCTATTCAGAGCGGACGCGACGGCGCCTCCCGGAGCCCGGCCTCCAGGACGTGGCGGTGGCGGGCGTGCGCCTTGAAGCCCCGACGGACCGCTCGTTCGTGCAGGTGTGGGTCCCGCCGGTGGCGAGCACGGGCAGCTGCTTCGCCCGTTTCGAGCTCGTGACGCGCGGCGGGACGCTGCTCGCCGTCGCGGACAGCCCGCGCTTCGTCGCCTCGCTGTAAGAATGGCCGCATGGCCCTGGAGTTCTCAGAGCGCGTGCGGCGCATCCCCGTCTACCCGGCCGCGGGCGCCTACGCCCTGCCCGAGGACGTCGCGCTGCTGGCCTCCAACGAGTCGCCCTACCCGCCGATCCCCGCCGTCGTCGACGCGGTCAGCGCCGTCCTCGGCGGCCTGAACCGCTATCCGGACCCCACCAACGCCAAGCTGCGCGGGGCGCTGAGCGATCGCTACGGCATCCCGCCGGCCCGCATCGCCATCGGCAACGGCTCGTGCGACATCCTGCTCGCGGCCGGCGAGGCGCTGCTCGAGCCGGGCGCCGAGATCGTCTACGCGTGGCCGTCGTTCAGCGTCTACCCGCACCTGGCGGCCGCCTCGGGCGCCACCGCCATCACGGTGGCCCTCAACGACCGCGACGAGCACGACCTCGACGCGATGGCGCGCGAGATCACGGCGGCCACGCGGCTGGTCATCGTCTGCAACCCCAACAACCCCACGTCGACCGCGCTGCCGGCGGACGCCATCGCCGCCTTCGTCGAGCAGGTGCCGCGCCACGTCTGCGTGATCGTCGACGAGGCCTACTGCGAGTTCAGCACGCTCGACGACCCTGACACCACGCTCGACCTCCTCAAGCGTCATCGCAATGTCGTCCTGCTGCGGACCTTCTCGAAGGTCTACGGCCTGTGCGGGCTGCGCGTGGGCTTCGGGCTGTGCGGCTCGGACGAGTTCGTCACCGCGGTCAACCAGGTCCGCCAGCCCTTCTTCTGCAATGCGGCGGCCCAGGCCGCGGCGATCGAGGCGCTGCGCCACCAGGACGAGGTCAACGCCCGCGTCGAGCGCACGATCGTGGCGCGCGTCGAGGTCGAGGACAGCCTGCGCGAGCTGGGCATCGAGCCGGCCGAGTCGCAGGCCAACTTCTGCTGGTTCGACCTCCCGGTGCTCGACGGCGAGGAGCCCGCCGACGTCGAGGCCCGCATCGTGCGCGGGCTCGGCGAGCGCGGCGTGCTCGTGCGCGCCGGCAATGCCCTCGGCCGGGCCGGCGCGCTGCGCGTGACCTACGGCACCCCGGGCCAGAACGCGCGCTTCCTGCGCGAGCTGGGCGCCCTGCTCTAGCGCGTCCTGCGCGCCGGAGCGCGGCGCGCGATCGCGAGCGGCCGCCTCCGCGGCTGCTCCGGGGGCCACCCGTACGTCCGGGGGGCGAGTTCGCGCAGGGCCGACGCCGGGAGGCTCCCTGTGCGCGGCGCCGACGCGCTGGGACCGTCGGGCGATGACGACGACCACCGTGACCGAGCGCGCCGCGCGGCACACGCGACCGAGGACCCGAGTGGGGCGCCGTGCGCCGCAGACGGCCGTGTTCGGCGCCGCGACAGCCGTCGCCGTGCTCCATGTGCTCGACGACGCCTTCCTGCACCGCGAGCCCGGCGTGGGCCCCGCCCAGCACCTACTCGCGGTGGTGGTCTCGCTGCTCCTCGGCCTCGGCGCGGTCTACGCCTTCCCCCGCCTGCGTCCGGCGGCACGCTCCGCCCTCGCTTTCTTCTTCGGCGCCCTCGCCATCGTCGATGGCGCCATGCACGCCAAGCACATCGCCGCCGAGTCAGCGGCGACGAGCGACGTCACCGGCGTCCTCGCCCTGGCTGCCGGATCGGTGCTCATCGGCCTGGCCGCCGCCATCCTCTGGCTGCACCGCGGCGAGGGCGACGTCAGCGGCCGCCGCCGCTGGGCCCGCCGCATCGCCGCCGTCCCCGCCGCGCTCCTGCTCGCCCTCTTCACGATCGTGCCGGTCGCGACCGCGATCACCGAGACCCACAAGTACCGCGAGCACATCGGCACCCCGCCCGGCGCCGACTACCGCGAGGTGGCGTTCGACGCCACCGACGGCGTTCACCTCTCGGGCTGGTACCGCCCGACGCGCAACGGCGCGACCATCGTCGTCCTGCACGGCGGCGGCGGCGACCGCACCGGCGCCGTCTCCCACGCGAAGCTCCTCGTCCGCCACGGCTACGGCGTGCTGCTCTACGACGCCCGCGGTCGCGGGAAGAGCGAGGGCCAGCAGAACGCGTTCGGCTGGGGCTGGGCCAAGGACGTCGCCGGCGCGGTGGCCTTCCTGAAGAGCCGCCCCGAAGTCGACGCGCAGCGCATCGGAGGCCTCGGCCTCTCGACCGGCGCCGACGCAATGGTCCAGGCCGCCGGCGGCGGGGAGGGCCTGCGCGCGGTGGTCGCCGACGGCACGGCCGCCGAGTCCTTCGAGGACTGGCGGCGCCTGCAGGGGATCACCGCGATGACGCCGATGTTCGCCGCCGAGTTCGCGACGGTGCGGATCACCTCGGGCACGAAGTCGCCCCCGCCGATGGAGGACATGATCAAGCGGATCACCAAGCCGCTGCTGCTCGTCTCCGCCGGTCGGGCCGAGGAGTTCAAGTTCGCCGTCAAGTACGACCGCGCCGCCGGCAGTCGCCCCGTCGAGCACTGGAACCTCCCGGACGCCACGCACACCGGCGCGATCCGTCAAGCGGCGCACGCCTACGAGCGCCGCGTGACGGCCTTCTTCGATGCCGCGCTGAACGGCGGCGATGGTCGCTAGGCGGGCGCCCCGGCCGCCTCCTCGAGCTCGAGCCCGACGAGCTCCATCCGCGAGGAGATCCCGAGCTTGGCGAAGACCTTGCGCAGGTGGTATTCGACGGTCTTCGGGCTCACGAAGAGCTGCGAGGCGACGGTCTTGTTCGTCGCGCCCTCGCCGACCAGTCGCGCCACCTGCAGCTCCTGCGGCGTCAGCTCGGCCAGCGGGCTCAGGTGGCGCTGGCGGGCCTTCTCGCCGGTGGCGCGCAGCTCGCGCAGCGCGCGCTCGGCCCACGGCGCCGTGCCGAGCCACTCGAAGCCGTCGAACGCGGCGCGTAGGTGCACCCGCGCGTCGATGCGACGCCGGTCGCGGCGCAGGTGCTCGCCGTAGTGCAGGTGGATGCGCGCGCGGTCGAGCGGGCCGGCACGGTCGACGCTCTCGATCGCCGCTTCGAAGTGGGCGTCGGCCGCGTCGGTCGGCGCGGCCAGGGCGCGGCAATCGGCGAGCACGGGCACGGCCCACGCGGCGCCCGCGACCTGCGCCCAGGGGGCGAAGCGCGCCAGCGTCCGCTCGGCCACGTCGGGATGCCCGGCGTGCACGGCGGCCTCGAGGCGATCCCAGGAGCTCAGCACGGGCAGGAACGGGTGCCCGAAGCCCGGGCGGACCTCCTCGACCGCCGTGAGGCGCACTAGCGCCTCGTCCCAGCGTCCGGTGGCGAGGTCGAGCTGGGCGAGCGCCCAGGTCGCCAGGCCGGCCGGCAGCGCGAGCCCGCGCTCGAGCGCGAGCGCCGAGACCTCGTCGGCATGGCGCCGGCACGCCTCCTCGTCGCCCCGCAGCCCGGCGAGCCAGGCCAGGACGGTGACCGGGAGCGCGCGGGCGTTGCCGGCGCCGATGTCGTCGGCCAGCCGCACGGCCTCGTCGGCATCGGCGGCGGCGTCCACGAGACGGCGCTCCCACAGCGCGATGAGCGCGCGCAGGCCGAGGGTCTCGGGCAGCAGCGCGATCGCGCCGCGATCGCGCGCGATGACGATCGCCTGGTCGAAGTAGCGCCGGGCGCGGGCCAGTCCCCGACGAAGATGGCGCCGCCGCCGGCCTGCTGGACCTGCTCGACCACCTCGAGGTCGTCGGCCAGCGCAAGCGCTTCCTCGATCGACGCGACACCGGTCGCCGCGTCGCCCTCGATGAGGCGGCTGATGCCGTTCATCAGTCGGCTGGGGAAGCGCTCGGCGTCGGTGCGCGGCTCGGTGTCGAGCTCGGCCAGCATGCCGTGGATGGCGCCCGGGTCGCCGCTGATCGCGGCGGCCATACAGGCACGCATGAGCAGGGCCAGCCCGGCGGGGCGATCGACCGGCAACACGGTGCGGGCCGCCTCGGCGAGCATCGCGTACGCGTCGGCGGGGCGCCCGATCGCCATCGAGGCCATCCCGCGCACCCGCATCGCCATCCCGTGCGCCATCGGGTCGCGCAGCTCGGGTTCCGCACGATCGAGCAGCGCCACGGCATGCCCGACGCGCCCGGCCAGCGCCGAGGAGCCCGCGGCGGCCACGAGGTGCTGAGCGCGGCGCTGCGGATCGGAGTCGAGCGCCGCGGCGCGCTCGAGCGCGCGGGCGGCGGCCGTGTGCCCGCCGCGTGCGGCCGCATGATCGGCCGTACGGGCCAGCGCCTCGGCCGCCTCGTCGTCCGGCGCGGTGGCCGCGGCGGCACGGTGCCAAGCGCGCCGGTCGGCGTCGGCGCCGTCGTTGAGCGACGCGGCCAGCGCCTGGTGCGCGGCCCGGCGCTCGGCGAAGCCGGCCGCGCGGTAGACGGCCGAGCGCAGCAGCGGGTGGCGAAAGCGCAGCCGCGAGCCCTCGGCCGCGAGCAGGCCGGCTCGCTCGACCGCGTCGAGGGCGCCGGGCCCCACGCCGACGCCCTCCGCGGCGCGCAGCAGCGTCCCAACCTCGCCGCTGTCGTCGGCCGCCGCGAGCAGGAGCATCCGTTGCGCGGTGTCCGCGAGGGGCGCCACGCGGGCCATGAAGGCCTGCTCGATGCGCTCGTTGAGCGGCAGGTCGAGGCGCAGCGGCGCGCGGCCCGCAAGCTCGTCGTCGGTGAGCGCGCCGGGCAGCTCGAGCAGGGCGAGCGGGTTGCCGCCGGTCACGCCGACGAGCTCGTCGCGCACGACCGCGGGCAGGGCGCCGTCGAGGAGCGCTGCCGCTTCGGCGCCGCGCAGCCCCGCCAGCGGCAGCTCGGGCAGTCCGGGCGCCTCGAAACGCCGCGCGTCGCCCTCCCGCGCCCCGATCAGCACGGCGATCGGATCGGCCTGCAGGCGCCGGGCGACGAAGACGAGCGCGTCGGCGGACGCACCGTCGAGCCAGTGCGCATCGTCGATCACGCACAGCAGCGGCTGCGCATCGGCTGCGGAGGTGAGCAGGCTCAGCACGGCCACCGAGACGAGGAAGCGGTCCTCGACGCGGTTCGCGGATAGCCCGAAGGCGCCGCGCAGGGCGGCTGCCTGGACGTCGGGGAGCTCGGCGGCGAGGTCCAGGATCGGCCAAAGCAGCTGGTGCAGCCCGGCGAACGGCAGCTCCGACTCGGCCTCGACACCGGCACCCGCGAGCACGCGCATCCCGCGCGCGCCTGCCACGGCGCGCTCGAGCAGCGCGGTCTTGCCGATGCCCGCGTCGCCGCGCAGGACGAGCACGCCGCTGCGCGAGGCCCGCGCTGCCTCGAGCAGGCCGTCGATCGTCGCGCACTCGCGCTCTCGCCCCAGCAGCACGCGCCGACTCTACGCCCACCCACTAGGGGCTCGACTAGGGATCCGCTCGATTCGACCGGGGCCACATCGGCGCACCATCGCGGCATGACCGCTGCCCTCGCATATGAACGACGCTGGAAGACCCTCCGCGTCCTCGCCCTGAGCCTGGTCATCATCGGGCTCGACAACACCATCCTCAACGTCGCGCTGCCCTCGCTGCAGGAGCACTTCGGCGCCTCCGGCTCGACGCTGCAGTGGATGGTCGACTCCTACCTCGTCTCCTTCGCCGGCCTGCTGCTCACGCTCGGCATGCTCGGTGACCGCTTCGGTCGCAAGCGCGCGCTGCAGACGGGCATCGCCCTCTTCGGGCTCTCGAGCCTCGCCGTCCTGTTCGTCGAGACATCCACGCAGCTCATCGCCGTCCGCGCGCTGATGGGCGTCGGCGGGGCGATGATCATGCCCGCCACGCTGTCGATCATCACCAATGTCTTCCCGCGCGAGGAGCGCGCCAAGGCGATCGGCGTCTGGGCCGGCACGGCCGCGATCGGCGTCGGCCTGGGGCCGCTCTTCGGCGGCCTGCTGCTCGAGTACTTCGACTGGTCCTCGGTCTTCCTCGTCAACGTGCCCGTGGCGCTCGTCGCCTTCGTACTCGGCCTGCGCTTCGTGCCCGATTCCCGCGATCCGCACCCGGGCCGCTTCGACGGGCCCGGCGCGCTGCTGTCGATCGGCGCCCTCGTCGCCCTCATCTATGGGCTCATCGAAGCGCCCGAGCGCGGCTGGCTGGATCCGGGCATCCTCGGCGCGTTCGGCGGGGCGCTGGCGTTGGGAGCCGCGTTCGTGGCCTGGGAGCTGCGCACCGCGGCGCCGATGCTCGACCTGAGCCTGTTCCGCAACCCGCGCTTCAGCATCGGCTCGCTGTCGATGAGCCTCGCCTTCTTCTCGCTGTTCGGCGCGATCTTCGCGCTCACCCAGTTCCTGCAGTTCGCCAAGGACTACTCGCCGCTGGAGGCCGGCGCGGCGATGGTGCCGCTCGCCTTCGGCCTCATGCTCGGCTCAACGCGCTCGACGAAGCTCGCCGAGCGCGTCGGCACCACGCGCGTGGTGGCCGCCGGCCTCCTGGGCCTCGGCGCGATGCTGACGACGACATTGCTGTGGACGAGCGACATGCCCTACTGGCCCATCGGGCTGTGGTTCTTCGGCGTCGCGCTCTCCATGGGCTGCATCATGGGCCCGGCGACCGGGTCGGTGATGGGCGCGGTGCCCAAGGAGAAGGCCGGCGTCGCCTCGGCGATGAACGACGTCACGCGCCAGGTCGGCGGCTCGCTGGGGACGGCCGTGATCGGCTCGCTGGTCGCGTCGTTCTACAGCTCGCGCGTCGCCGACGCCGCCTCGGGGCTGCCGTCGGGCGCACAGGACGCGGTGAAGGACTCGATCGGCACCGCGGATGCCGTGGCCGCGCAGCTGCCCGCCGACCACAGCGCCTCGCTGGCGCACAGCGCGGCGAGCGCGTTCACCGACGCGTTGGGCCTCGGGCTGTGCGCCGCCGCGGTCGCCGCCTTCGCGGCCGCCGTGGTCGTCGTACGCCGCCTGCCGGCCCGTGCCGCCGAGCAGCCGCAGCGCGGCGCCACCGTCGCGCACGCCGTCCCTGTCCGGGGTGCGTCATGACCGCCTCCTAGAGAGCGGTGGCGACGGCGAAGCCGAGCACGGTGGCGAGGCCCGCGACGTCGCCGGCCTTGCGCGCCGCCTCGGGAATCATCGAGTCGATGAGCATGACCAGCAGAGCGCCGGCGGCAAAGCCGTTGATGGCGGCCTTGAGGTCGCCCGAGGCGGTGTCGGCGATCGCGTAGCCGGCGACCGAGGCCAGCGTGCACACGAGGGCCACGGCCAGCCACAACCGTCGGATCGTCGCCGGCTTGGTGCCGGCCGACCGCATGTCGCTGGCCGAGCCGATCGCCTCGGGCAGGTTGGACACGAAGATGGCCGCCAGCAGGCTCACGCTGACCCCGTCGCCGCCGGCGAGGCCAATGCCGAGCACCGCCTGCTCGGGGATGCCGTCCAGGAAGGCGCCGAGGGCGAGCGCCGGGCCCGCGCCGTGGCCCGAGCCGCGCCGCTCGACGAGCCGGTCGAGCACGAAGTAGGTGAGCGCGCCCACGGCGAGGCCGCCTGCCACGGCGGCTCTGCTGCCGATCTTCAGTCCCTCCTCGGCCAGGTCGAAGCTGACCGCGCTCACGAGCGCGCCGGCGCCGAAGGCGAGCACGATGCCCACCGCGCGGTCCGGCCACTTGCGTGCCAGTCCGAGCAGCGCGCCGATGACGAGCGAGGACGCGGCCAGCGCGCCCCAGCCCAGCGCCGGTATCACGGCGTGATCGGGGCCGGGTGCGCCCGCAGGGCGCGCGTGGCGCGCACGAGCGCCCGCGGCGTGCGCGCGCCGCACAGGTGCGCGAGCAGGGCGAGCGAGAGGGCCACGCCCACGACCGTGAGCGCCGCCGGCCAGACGACGGCCAGCGAGGCCAGGGCGCCGCCGTCGAGCGCGTGCCCGGCGGCGAACGGAAGGGCGACGAGAAGCGCGGCGCCGATGGCCGCCGGGCCGGCGCCGGGGAGCGGCATCGCGGCGCCGGAGCCCTGCGCGAGGACGGCGGCGACGACGATGGCGGGCGCCACCGGCAGGCCGAAGGCGAGCAGGAAGCACGCGGCCGAGCCGAGCCGCAGCACGCGGGCGCCCGCCTGGAAGGGCAGCACGTGGCGCGCGCAGTGGCCGGGCCGGCGCAGCACGGCGGCGCCGCGGCCGATCTCGCGCACCGTGCGACGCACCCGCACGGAGCGCCCGGCGAGCAGCGCCACCGTCGCCGCCGCGAGCGCGACGGCCGCGAGCAAGGCGACCGGCGGGGCATGGAGGCTGCCGACGCCCAGGGCGACGGCGACGAGCATCATCGTCAGGCCCGACACCGTCTCGAACGAGCCCTCCGCGCAGAGCGTCCCGGCGAGCGCCGGCCACGTGGCGTCCCGCAGCTCGCGCCTGGCCAGCGTCACGCGGACGGCGTCGCCGCCGCGCGGCGAGAGCACGCCGCTCAGGCCCGCGCCGCACACGTACCACGCGCACACGCGCCGGCGCGTGACCTCGGGCCACGTCGCCGCGAGCACGCCGCGCCAGGCGACGCCCCGCGAGACCTGCCCGCACACGTGGAGCACGACGGCAAGCACCAGCCACCCGATCTGGGCGCCGGCGGGAGCGAACACGCGGCAACCATAGCCCGACCGCGGTCAACTCGGCGTCACGGCCTCGATCGCCGCGGCCAGGGCGCGCACCCCGGGCGCGATCGCGGGCTCGGCGATGCGGCCGTAGCCGAGGATCACGGCCGCCGGGTGGGGGCGGGCGGTGTGGGGCGCGAGGCTGTCGAGCCCGATCCCGCGGCCCCGAGCGGCCGCCACCAGGGCGCCCTCGTCGACGTCGGCCGGCAGGTCGACGAGCAGGTGCAGCCCGGCGGCCGCGCCGTGCGGGCGCAGCCCGGGGAGGTCGCGCTCGAGCGCGGCCACGAGCGCGTCGCGCCGGCGCCGGTAGACGAGCCGCGAGCTGCGGATGTGGCGGTCCAGCGCGCCGCGCTCGAGCAGGACGGCGAGCCCGAGCTGCGTGAGCACCGGCGTGCCGCGGTCGTCGGCGAGCTTCTCGCGCTCGATCGCCTCGGCCAGCGCCGGCGGCGCCACGAGCCAGCCGACCCTCAGCGCCGGCGCGACCGTCTTCGAGATCGAGCTCATGTAGGCCACGCGCTGCGGGTCGAGTCCCTGCAGGGCCCCGACGGGTGGGCGGTCGTAGCGGTACTCGGCGTCGTAGTCGTCCTCGAGCACGAAGGCGTCGCGGTCGGCGGCCCACGCGAGCAGCGCGGCGCGCCGCTCGGGCGCAAGCACGACGCCGGTCGGGTACTGGTGCGCCGGGGTGACGAGCACGGCGCCCACGTCGCTGCGCTCGAGCGCCTCCACGTCGAGCCCGTCGCGGTCGACGGCGATGGGGACCCATTCCAGCCCCGCCGTGGCGATCGGCACGCGGAGGTCCGCGCTGCCGGGCTCCTCGACGGCGACGCGCCGCACGCCGCGCGCGGCCAGCGCCCGGCAGGTGAGGGTCAGCCCCTGCGTCAGGCCCGAGGTGACCATGATCGTCGCGGGCTCGGCGGCCACGCCGCGCACCCGTCCCAGGTAGGTGGCCAGCGCGATGCGCAGCTCGGGCGTGCCGCGCGGGTCGCTGTAGCTGAAGCGCGCGTCGGGCGCGTCGCGCAGGGCCTGGCGCAGCGCTGTGGCCCACGCGGTGCGCGGGAAGAGCGAGACGTCGGGCGCCCCGGGGCGGAAGTCGAAGCGCGGCGCGGGCGGAGCGTCGAGCAGCGCCCCGCTCGAGGGCGTCGTCGCGCGGGCGGCCACGCGGGTCGGCGCGCCCTGGCTGGAGACGAGGTAGCCCTCGGCGGCGAGCTGCGCGTAGGCCTCCATGACGACGCCGCGCGCGACCCCGAGCTCGCGCGCCAGCGCGCGCGTCGACGGCAGCGCCGCGCCGTGGCGCAGCGTGCCCGAGCGGACGCTCTCGCGCAGCTGGTGCTCGAGCTGCGCGCGCAGCCCGACCTCCGCGTCGCGGTCGAGGCTGACCATCAGGTCGATCTCAGAACTGGCCTTCATCTCGGGGGCCCAACTGGCCCTCGGCAGTAAACCAGTGCCGGCTTAGTCTCGCGCCATGGCTTCGCTTCGCTCCTTCCCCGGCGCTCTGCGCCTCGCAGTCGTCTCGATCGTCGCGCGCCTGCCGATGGCCATGCTCAGCATCGCGCTGCTCGTCCACGTGCGCCACCTGACCGGCTCGTTCGCGACGGCTGGCGTCGTCGCCGGCGCGTTCGCCGTGTCGCTCGGCGTCGGCGGGCCGCTGCTCGGCCGGCTGGTCGATCGCCGCGGGCAGACGGTGGTCCTCCTGGCCAGTGCGCTGGTCGCCGGCGCGGCCCTCGCGGGCACCGCGGCGCTGCCGGCGCGCGCGCCCGTCGAGGCGCTCGTCGCGCTGGCCATCGTCCTCGGGCTCAGCACGCCGCCGGTCGGCGCGTGCCTGCGCGCCATCCTCCCGGCGGTCGTCCACGACCGCGAAGCCCTCCGCGCGGCCTATGCCGCCGAGTCGGCCGCCATCGAGCTGACCTGGATCGTCGGGCCGCCGCTCGTCCTGCTCGTCGCGGTCGCGTGGTCGACGTCCGCGGCGCTGGTCGTCTGCGGCGCCGTGCTCGTCGCCGGCACAGGGGTCTTCGCCGCCCAGCCGGCGTCGCGCGCCTGGCGTCCGGCTCGGGGGCCCGAGCGCCCGCGCGGCGGCTCGCTGCGGGCGCCCGCGATGCGCACGCTCGTGCTCCTGCTCGTCGTCGTGGGCGTGGTCTTCGGCACGGTCGAGGTGGCGGTCATCGCCGCCGTCACGGATCTCGGGAGCCCGGGGGCCGCCGGCCCGCTGCTCGGCCTGTGGGGCGCCGGATCTCTGGCCGGCGGCGTGGTGGCGGCCCGCATGGGCGGCGGCGCCCGCACCGGCGCCGGCCTCGCCCTCGTACTCGCCGCGCTGGCGGCCGGCCACCTCGCGCTCGCCGCGGCGGCGGGCAGCGCCATGGCGCTCGCCGCCGTCCTCGCGCTCGCCGGGGCGACCATCGCGCCGACCTACGCGACCATCTACGCCATGGTCGACCACGCCGCGCCGGCCGGGACGGTGACCGAGGCGTTCGCGTGGCTGAACACCGCGGTCGCGGTCGGCGCCTCGATCGGAGCCGCGTCCGCGGGCGCCGTCGCCGACGCCGCCGGCCCCGCTGCCGCCTTCGCGCTCGCCGGCGCGGCCGGCACCGTCGCCGCCCTCGTCGCCGCGCTGCGCGCGCGGCCCCTGAACGTCCCCGGGCAGCCGACGGCCGCCCCCGCGGCAGCGTGAGCCCCGACGCGCGGTCAGGCCTCGCGCGGCGGCCAGCGCCCCGCAGTAGCGCAAGGCCGCCGCCCGGCGAGGCGTTGTTCGGGCGATGTCGCAGACGCGCAGGAGGGTCGTCGCCGGGCTTGCCGCCCTGGCGGCCGGGACGGGGGCGGCCTACGCCGTCTGCGGGCCTGCGGCCGTCGGGTCCTCGGCCCCGAGCACCGCGTCCGTCACGGCGGTGGACTTCGACTGGAGCATGCCCGGCTCCACCGACTACACCGAGACCATCGCCGCGGGCGGCAGCGTGACCTTCAGCTACCCCGCGGGCGTGTCCATCCACAACGTGGACTTCACCGGCGGGGCCCGACCGCGTGCACCCAGACGGCGGGTGCCACCGTCGGCCCGGTGTCGCCGCTACCGGCCGCGCCCGAGGCGCCGGGCTGGAGCGGCAGCTGCCGCTTCGACACGCCCGGGACCTACATGTTCGTCTGCGACAACCACACCTACATGAAGGGCACGATCGTGGTCGAGGGCCGCGGCGCGAGCACGACCACGACGGGCGCCTCCACGACAGCGGCGGGCACGTCGACCGCGCCCGGCGACCAGGCGCCGGGCGCTGGCACGTCGACGTCCGGCGGCTCCTCCTCGCCGTCCGCGCGCTCGCGGGTCAGCGTGGCTCACCGCCAGCGCGGTGCCGTGCTGCGCGGCACGGTGACGACGCCGGCCGGGCGAGCCCGGATCAGCGTCACCGCCTACCTCGCCGCCCACGGCTCGAGGATCCGCGTCGGGTCGCAGACCAAGCACTCCAAGGGCACCGGCACGACGGCCTTCGCGGTCAGGCTCGACGCCGCCGGGCGCCGCGCCCTGCTGCGCGCCCATCGCCTGGCCGTCGACCTGCGCGTCGTCGTCACGCCGGCCGCCGGGCGCCCGGTCACGACGAAGCGGGTCGCCGTCGCGCTGCGCGACCGCTGAGCGGCCTCAGGTCGCGCCTTCCAGGGCGGCCCGCAGGGCGGCGACGTCGGGCGCGCCGAAGACCACGCGATTGCGCGTGGCGACGTAGACCAGGTCGAGGTCGACCCCGGCGCGGGCGATCCTGCGCGTCAGGTCGGCGAGCACGCCCGGGCGGTCCTCGACGTCGACCACGACGACCTCGCGCTCGCGCGTGACCGCCAGGTGGGAGATGGCCAGGGAGTGCCGGGCGGCCTCGGCGTGCTTGACGAGGATGTGCAGCTCGGCGCGGTCGCCGGCCCCGAGGCACGTCGCCGCGGCGATGTTCACGCCGGCGTCGCTGATCGCGGCCGCGGCCTCCGCCAGGGCTCCGGGCGTGTTGTCGAGGTCGATGACGAGGTCGACGGCCATGTGGCGGCGCCAGCCTACCTCGCCGGAGCGGCCGTGGCTCGGGGGTGTGAAGGGAGTGGAGGGGCGGGCCTCGGGGGGCCGCGCCCCTCCACGGCCTGGCGGCCCTCGGTGGCAGGGCGTACGGTGCCGCCAGACATGGTCCAGACGGTGCCCATGGGGCACCTGTGAGCTAAGACGCGAGCGACGTCGGAAGGTTGGGAGCGGGGTCGCGCCGCGCGTGGGCTACGGCGCGGCCAGGCTCGACCACCCGTAGATGTCGGAGTTGCCGAAGTTGGCCGGGCACACCCGCTGGACGGCCGGCGCCACGGGGCCAGCGGCGGGGTCCTCGCCCTCGTCCTCGTCGCTCTCGCCCCGGGGCTCCTCGGCCTCGGCGGTCTGCTGTCCGGTGGCCACCGCCTCGTCGTGCAGGGCCTGGCGGTACTGGTCCACGGCCCCGCAGTCCGCCGCGTCGCGGACGTCGTTCCACACGCTCACGCCGTAGCTGCGCGTCGCCGCCGCGTAGACGTAGTCGCCGAGGAACTCCGCCGCGAGATCGTTCTGCGACGAGCCGCGCGCGTCGCCGGAGGCACCGCGGTGCGCGCTGGCGAAGGCGCCGACGGCACCGCCCGAGACCGTCGCGTGCAGGACCTGGCCCACCAGCGGCCGGTCGTTCGTCGGGCCCACCGCGCTGTCCTTGAACGGCTCCTCGAAGGCGTTGTAGACGAGCCAGACGTTGGTGCCGTTGGGCGAGATGGCCGGCGCCGAGTAGTAGCCGCGATCGTCGCCGAGCTCGACCTGGCGCAGCGGGGCCCAGCCGTCGCCGCGGCTGGTCGAGGTGGTGAACATGACGTGCTCGTGGTTGATCCCGTCGTGCCCGTCGACCCACGTCAGCACGATCCGGTTCGAGGCGTCGGTGCCGCTCGGCGCGCCGTTGGCGATGTCGACCGACGGGGCGGGCGAGAGGTCGCTCCGCGCGCCGCCGACGCCATCCTCGACGCAGCGCCCGATCGATGGCTCGAACCTGTTGCACGTGTCGAAGGCGGTGAAGATGTTCACCGGGCGCTCCCAGTGCGCTCCGCCGTCGAAGGAGCGGATCATCTGGATCTGACCCGCGGCCGCCGTCGTCGCGCTGAAGCCGAACTGGAAGTCGAAGACGTAGACGACGCCGTGCGAGTCCGTGCGCACGGTGCAGCCCGAGCGGCCGAAGCCGTTGCGGCTGTGCGTGTTGTTGCTGGCCGGCGTGACCTGGTGCTGGGTCCAGGAGTCCCCGCCGTCGCGGGAGGTCAGGACGTCGAGCGGCTGGTTGGTGAAGCCGTTGCCGTTGCCGCGGAAGGCGGCGTAGCAGACGTAGACGTTGCCGAAGAACGGGCTCGACGCGGCGTTGTCGGCCCACACCTGCTCCTTGTCGGAGAACAGGGCCGAGGTCTGGCGGCTGGCGATGACCGGTTCGCTCCACGCCTTGTTGTCGCCAGTCGCCGCGAGCGCGACGTTGTCGGTGTGCGAGACCGCGATGGCCTCGGCGCCCTTGAAGGGGGCCGTCCCGGGGATGGCCGAGGTGAGGTTGGCGTAGTAGAGGCGTGACCCGCCGGCGTACGAGAAGCCGTCGCTCGTGGGCCGTGGCCCGAAGGCGACGGCTGGGTCGCCATCGGAGACCAGGTTGTTCTCGGCGTAGTTGGGCAGGGTGCCGATCGGCCCGGTCGTCGCCGTGCAGCCGGGGTCGGGGCCGACGACGCCGAGGCAGTCGCGTGCGGTGAGGCCCGTGTAGGTCGGCTGGCGCCAGCTGCGGCCGGAGTTGAATGAGAAGTAGACCCCGGAGACGCCGACGCGGTCGGTGAAGGGGCAGTTGTTGTCCGGCCCCGCGTTGCAGGCCTCCATGTCGATGTTGTCGTTGGCGCCCGCGACCGCGACGTTGGTCTGGCTCGGGTCGACGGCAACCGCGGGCTCGTTCTGCTTGTTCTGCGAGAACGGGCTCGGCTGGCTACCGATGCTCACGCGAGTGTCCTGCGCAGCCGCCGGGCCCGCGAGCGCGACGACGAGGAGGGCGGCGAACGTGCACAGTGCAGGCCGGAACAGCCGGTGATCGACCACGGGTACCCCTTCCGATGAAGCACGTGGCGGGCGCGACGCGCCCGCCCGGGTTGGCACATCTGCGCCCTACGACGCGGCCGGTGGGCGAAGGTTGGAACCGAAGCGCGCGTCAGCCGTCGGGCGCCCAATGCCCGCCGCTCGCCGCCCGCCGACGGCTGTTTCGGGCTCTCGGCCGGCTTCCCGCCGCGCCCCTAGGGCTGCTTCGGGGTCTCGGCCTGCTTCTTGGCCTGCCCCGGCGGCACCGCGTCGCCGTGCCCCGCGGCGGCCGGCGTCGCGCTGCTCGAGGCGGGGACGCTCGGCGCCGCCGTGGCAGCGGCCTTCGGCGCCTTGGCCGCCGGGGCCGGCTTGGGCACCTTGGCCGGCTTGGGCGCCTCGGCCGGCGCGGGGGAGGCGCCGCTCACGGCCTGGGCCCTCGCGGGCTTGGGCGCGGAGCCCTTATCGCCCGACCTCCCGTGGGCGGGCTTCGCGGTGGAAGCCTTCCTCTCGGCTCGGCCGAGCGCCTTGCCCTGGGCGGGCGCGCCCGGGGCCTTGCGCTGGCCGGGCGCGGCGGCCTTGCCGCTGGCCTTGGCCGCGTGCGCGCCATGGCTGCGCGTGGCCCGCCGGTCGGCCCCGCCGTGGTGACCGCGGGCCGCGGCCCCGTCGGCCAGGCCCTGCGCGGGCCGGGGTGGGCCCGCCGCGGCCCGGCGCAGGATCGCGGCGGCGCTCGCGACGGCGGTGGAGGTCGCGGTCAGCGGCGCTGCACCGGGCGCCGGCGCCGCCCGCGGCCCAGGCGCCGCGCGCACCGCGCGCTGCTGCTGCGGCTGATCGAGGGTCGCATGGCGCGCAGCGCCGGCGCCGCCCACCAGCGCGGTGACCAGCAGGACCTTGGCCGCGATGCCGTTGACGCCAAGGCCGGCGAGCCCGCCCGCGGCGCTCGTCGCGCCGCCGGCGCCGACCGCCGCTCCAAGGCCGGAGCCTCCCGCCGCCGAGCCCAGCACTGCTGCCCGCAGCCCGGCGGCGGCGGGAGCGACCGGCAGGGCCACGGCCAGGGCGGCGCGCTGGCAGCGCACCGCGGCCTCGTAGTCCGCGCACCCGGAGCACAGCTCGACGTGGCGGCGGATCGTGGCGCGGGCCAGCGCGCGCCCGCGCAGGGTCGCGAGCTGCTCGCGGACGTGGGCGCACGGCGTCTCGCGCGCGGTCCGCCAGCCCATGAGCGCCTCGCGCGCCTGGAACACGAGCGCCTTGACCTTCTCGCGGCGGACGCCGAGGACGGCCGCGATCTCCGTGTGGGAGTGGTCGCCGACCTCGAAGAGGACGAGGGCCGCGCGCTGGTCGGGGGGAAGGCGCTGGACGTCGCGGACGAGCATGCGCAGGTCGGCGCGCCGGTCGACCTCCGCCGCCAGCCCCTCGCTGGCCGGAGCGCCTTCGTCGAGCTCGACCTCCTCGTGGCGCGTGCGCATGACCGAGAGGCAGCGGTTGCGCGCGATGGTGTAGAGCCAGGGCTTGAGGTCGACGACCTCGTAGCCCGCCCGCAGCGAGCGATAGGCGGCCATGAAGGTGTGCTGCAGGACGTCCTCGGCCTCCTCGCGCGAGCCGAGCATGTGCTGGCAGAACGTGAGCAGCCTGCGGTGATAGGCGTCGTAGAGCGCCTCGAACGCGGTGTCGTCGCCGTCGCGGACGCGGGCGAGCAGCTCGCCCTCCGAGCGCCCCCCGGCCGACCGCCGGCGCCCGAACCGCGGGCGCAGGACGACGGCCTCCATCCCGCGGGTGTCGGCGAGTTGTGCCACCTGGGGCACGGATTTCCCGAGGATGGCCTCGCTGACGCAGCGATTGACGCCGGGAGCGCGGCTCAGAGCGCCGGCAGGCCGAGCTGCAGCTTGCGCAGGAGGTCGGCGAGGCGCCGGCGCTCGTCGGCCGTGAGCGCGCCGAGCAGGTCGCGCTCGTTGTCGAGGTGCGCCTCGGTGACGGCGTCGATGAGCTCGTGGCCGGCCGCGGTGAGGGTGATGAGAGTCGCGCGGCGATCCTCGGGGTCGGGCGCGCGGGTGATGAGGCCGGCCTGCTCGAGGCGGTCCAGGCGCTTGGTCGTGCCGCTCGAGGTGAGCATCAAGGTGCTGGCGAACTCGGTCGGGCGCAGCTGGTAGGGCGGGCCGGTCCGGCGCAGGGTGGCGAGCACGTCGTGCCAGCCGGGCTCGAGGCCGTGCTGGCGATAGACGGCCTCGAGGCGCTGCTCGAGCTCGCGCGCCAGGCGTGAGATGCGCCCGATGACCCCGATCGGCGACGGGTCGAGCTCGGGGCGCTCGCGCTGCCACTGCTCGAGGATGACGTCGACGCCGTCGCGCTCGGCCATGGGGCAAGAGCGTATCCGGAAGAAATGCGTCGCAGAACGTTGCGTCCGAGGAAGATATGTCGTAGGATGCAAACATGCTCAAGCATCTCTTCACCGCAAAGCGCCGCCGCCCCGCGCCGCGGCACGTCCGCCAGCCGGTCGACACGATGCCGCGCATCCGCTGGTACTCGTGACCCGAGCGCGGTCAGCGAGCCGGATAGGCTCGTGCCATGGCGGTTCGCGCAGTGGCCTTCGACGTCTTCGGGACGCTCGTCGACTGGCGCTCGGGCGTCGCCGACGCGTTCCGGGCGAGCGGGGTATCGGGCGATCCCTACGAGCTGGCTGACGCGTGGCGCGCCCGCTACCGGCCCATCCTCGCCGAGGTCAACGACGGCGCGCGCCCGTGGGGCAGCTTCGACGACCTGCACCTGGTGACGCTCGACGACCTCCTCTCCGAGCGCGGCGCCGAGCTCTCTGGCGATGCGCGGCGCGAGCTCGTGGGCGCATGGCACCGGCTGGACGCGTGGCCGGACGTCCGCCCCGGCCTCGAGGCGCTGCGCGCCGAGCGCCCGGTGGCGATGCTCTCCAATGGCCATGTCGCCCTGCTCGTCGACCTCGCCCGCCACGGCGACCTGCGCTTCGACGCCGTCCTCTCGGCCGAGCTGGCCCAGGCCTACAAGCCTGCGCCGGAGGCCTATCGCACCGCGGCGCGGCTGCTCGGCCTCCAGCCCGCCGAGCTCATGCTCGCCGCCGCCCACCCGTGGGACCTCGAAGGCGCGCGCAACGCCGGCTTGAAGACGGCCTTCGTCGACCGCCCGCTCGAATACGGGCCGGGCTCGGAGGCGCGCGAGCATCCCGACGCCGACGTCGCGGTCGGCGATGTGGGCGCGCTCGCCGCGCGCCTGGCGGGCTGAGGATCCGCCGTGGGGAGGCGCCGGCCGACTAGGCACGCGCCCGTGCGTCTGCCACAATCCCGCCTTCGCATGGGCCCCAAGCTCGACAGCGCCACCTCCGCCCCACGCGCCGCGCTGTCCGGCTACGCCTACGCCTATCGCTCCGCCTGGCGATTTAGCTAGGCGCTCGGCTCGCCCGCCCGCGCGGGTGCCGCATCACCGGCCGTCTGTGGCCGAGCGCCGTTCTCAGAGGCATCACGCCTCGGCAGGACCTCACTCGTATCGTTCACGGAGCACCCAGAAAGGCACTCGGCATGATGATCGTGATGAAACAGGCGGCCACGGAGGACGAGATCCGCGCCGTGATCGACCGGATCGAATCGGTGGGCGCGCGCGCCCATCCCAGCACGGGCGACGAGGTCACCGTCATCGGCGCCATCGGCGACCTCGAGCACATCGCTCGTCTCGAGCTCCACGGAGCACCGGGCGTCGACCGCGTCGTTCCCATCCTCAAGCCCTACAAGCTGGCCAGCAGCCAGCTCAAGCACGGCGAGCGAACCGTGCTCGAGATCGGCGGGCGGCGGATCGGCGGGGAGCACTTCGCGCTCATCGCCGGGCCGTGCACGGTCGAGTCGCGCGACCAGACGCTGACCACGGCCGAAGTCGTCGCCGCGGCCGGGGCGACGATGTTGCGTGGCGGCGCCTACAAGCCGCGCACGAGCCCGTACGCCTTCCAGGGCCTGGGCCAGGAGGGCCTGCGCCTGCTGGCCGAGGCCAAGGAGCTGACCGGGCTGCCGATCGTCACCGAGCTCATGGACGCCCGCGACCTCGAGCCGGTGCTCGAGGTGGCCGACGTCATCCAGATCGGCGCGCGCAACATGCAGAACTACCCGCTGCTGGCCGAGATCGGCCGCTCCAACTGCCCCGTGCTGATCAAGCGCGGGCTGTCAAGCACGCTGGAGGAGCTGCTCATGGCCGCCGAGTACGTCCTCAAGGAGGGCAACGAGGCGGTCATCCTCTGCGAGCGCGGCATCCGCACCTTCGAGACCGCCTACCGCTTCACCCTCGACCTGACCGCGGTGCCGGTGCTCAAGGAGCTCAGCCACCTGCCGGTCGTCGTCGACCCCAGCCACGCCGCGGGCCGGCGCGACCTCGTCGAGCCGCTGAGCCTGGCCGCCGCCGCCGTCGGCGCGGACGGCATCATCGTGGAGGTGCACCCCGACCCCGAGAACGCCATCTGCGACGGGCCGCAGGCGCTGCGTACCGAGGGCTTCGCCGCCTACGCGGCGCGCGTGCAAGCTGCGGCCGCGGTCGCGGGCAAAGCCGCCTTCGTCGGCGCTTGATCGTCGCGGTCGTCGGGGTGGGGCTCATCGGCGGGTCGGTCGGGCTGGCCGCCCGCTCCCGCCTCGGCGCGACGGTGCGCGGGTTCGACCCGCGCGCCGACGAGGCCGTCGCCCGCGGGGCCATCCACAGCGCCCATCGCGACCTCGGCGACGCGCTCGACGGCGCCGACGCGGTCTTCGTCGCCGTGCCGGTCGACGTGCTGGCCGACACGGTGGCCACGGTCCTCGAGCAGGCGCCGCGCAGCGCCGTCGTGACGGACGTCGGCTCGACCAAGCGCACGGTCCTGGGCGCCGCGCGCGACCCGCGCTTCGTCGGCGGCCACCCGCTGGCGGGCTCGGAGGCGGCCGGCGTCGAGCACGCGCGCGAGGACCTCTTCGACGGCGCCACCTGGTACCTGACCCCGACCGCCACGACGCAGGGCACGCTCCTCGAGCGCCTGCACCGGCTGCTCACGGGCCTGGGCGCGCGGCCCGCGATCATCGACGCCGACGTCCACGACCGCGTGATGGCCGCGGTCAGTCACCTGCCGCACGTGGTGGCCAACGTCCTGGTGAGCCGCGCGCTCGACGCGCTCGGCGGCGAGCGCCCGCCGGCCACCGGCCCGAGCTTCCGCGACGCGACGCGCGTCGCCGGCGCCCACCCGGCGCTGTGGGGCGGCATCTACGCGGCCAATCGCGACGCGCTGGCCGACGCTCTCGATGGCGCCATCGCCGAGCTCGAGGAGGTCCGCGCGCAGCTGCGCGACGGGGCCGATCTCACCAGCTGGCAGGACCAGGCCGCCACCCGGCGCCGCGCCCTGGTCGAGGCGGGCCTGGGGCCGGGGCCACCAGCGAGCTGCGCGTGGCGGTGCCCAACCGCCCCGGGGTCATCGCCGACATCACGCTCACGCTCGGGCGCGCGGGCATCAACATCTCCGACATGGCCCTCAGCCCGTCGCCGGACAACAGCCAGGGCGAGATCGCCCTCTGGGTCCCCGACGGGCGCGCCGACGAGGCGGCCGCGCTGGTGGCCGGCCTGGGCTTCGCGGTGATCGCATGACACGCGTGCGCGTCGACCCGGCCGACGGGCTGCGCGGCGACCTGCGCCCGCCGACCGACAAGTCGATCTCGCACCGGGCGGCGATCCTCGGCGCGATGGCGGCCGAGCCCGTGCGCATCCGCGGCTACCTCGACGCGGCCGACACGAACTCGACCCTGCAGGCCGTGCAGCGGCTCGGCGCCCTGGTCCAGGTCGGCGCCGACGAGGTCCTCGTGCGCGGCACCGGGCTGCGCGACGCCGCGGTGCCCGACGGGCCTATCGACGTCGGCAACGCCGGCACGCTCATGCGCCTGCTGCCCGGCTGGCTGGCCGCCCAGGAGGGGCGCGCCTACACCCTCGACGGCGACGCCTCGATCCGCCGGCGGCCGGTCGACCGCATCGCCGAGCCGCTGCGCCTCATGGGCGCCGCGATCGACGCCACCGACGGGCGGCTGCCGCCGTTCACCGTCACCGGGGCCCGCCTGCACTCGCTCCACTACGAGCTGCCGGTGGCCAGCGCCCAGGTGAAGTCCTGCGTGCTGCTCGCCGGCCTGGCCGCCGACGGCGCCACCACGGTCTCCGAGCCGGCCGCCAGCCGCGATCACACCGAGCGCATGCTGACCGCCGCCGGGGTGACCGTGCACCGCAACGGCCGCCACGTCACGGTCGCGGGCACCGACGAGCTCACGCTCGACGAGCTGGCGATCCCGGGCGACCCGTCGAGCGCGGCCTTCGCCATCGCCGCCGGCGTGCTCGTGCCGGGCTCGCGGCTCGTCCTGCGCGGCGTCGGCGTCAACTGGACGCGCAGCGGCTTCGTGCGCATCGCGCAGCGCATGGGGGCGATCGTCATCGGCGACCTCGAGGACGAGCCCGGCGACGCGGTCGCCGCGACCGAGCCGGTCTCGGACCTCGACGTGACCGCCGGCCCGCTCGTCGGGACGGTGGTCGAGGCCGAGGAGGTGCCGCTGGCCATCGACGAGCTGCCCCTCGTCGCCCTCCTGGGCTGCTTCGCCGAGGGCGAGACCGTCGTGCGCGGCGCCCAGGAGCTGCGGCTGAAGGAGACCGACCGGATCGCCACCGTCGTCGACGGGCTGAGGGGGCTGGGCGCCGCCATCGAGGCGACGGAGGACGGCTTCGCGGTCACCGGCACCGGGGACCTGCGCGGCGGGCGCATCAGCTCCCACGGCGACCACCGCCTGGCCATGCTCGGCGCCGTCGCCGGGCTGGCCTCGCGAGAGGGCGTCGAGGTCGAAGGGATGGAGGCGGCCGACGTCTCCTACCCAGGCTTCATGGACGACATGGCTAGGCTGATGTAGAGCCCGGATGCCGGATTCCCCGCCCAGCCCTCCGCCTGCCGCGCCCGAGCGCGAGCAGTCGCCGCGCGAGGGCAAGATCCCGTCGTGGCGCGTCGAGCCGGCGCCGGACGGCCGCGGGGCGCCGCCGGAGCAGCGCCCGCCGCTGATGCCTCGCAACCGGCGCGGGACCTTCATCGGCGTCCTCGTCGCGCTGCTGGCGCTCAACTTCATCCTCGCCATCGCCACCGGCGGTCCCGAGCAGCGCACGCGCATCCCGTACGAGCCCTTCTTCGTCGACCAGCTGCGGGCCTCGAACGTCAAGGAGATCTCCTCGACCGATCAGACGATCGAGGGCACGCTCAAGAAGAAGGCCGAGTACACGCCGCCCGGCGGGAAGCCCAAGACCGTCGACAAGTTCACCACCCAGGTGCCCGCCTTCGTCGACACCGCCGGGCTGACGAAGCTGCTCGACGAGAAGAACGTGGTCGTCAACGCCAAGGCGCCCGACAGCGGGCGCTCGCCGTTCTGGACGCTGATCCTCGGGTTCGGCCCGACCATCCTGCTCGTCGGGCTCTTCGTCTACTTCGCGCGGCGGATGTCCGCGGGTGGGGCGCTGGGCGGCTTCGGGCGCTCGCAGGCGCGCCGGGTCAGCCCCGACACGCAGAGCCGGGTGACCTTCCAGGACGTCGCCGGCATCGACGAGGCCGAGAACGAGCTGGTCGAGATCGTCGACTTCCTGCGCAATCCCAAGCGCTACGAGCGCCTCGGCGCGCGCATCCCGCGCGGCGTGCTGCTCTACGGGCCGCCCGGGACGGGCAAGACGCTGCTGGCACGCGCCGTGGCCGGCGAGGCCCACGCCGCCTTCTTCTCGCTCTCCGCGTCGGAGTTCGTGGAGGCGATCGTCGGGGTCGGCGCCTCGCGCGTGCGCGACCTCTTCAAGCAGGCTAAGGAGGCGGCGCCGGCGATCATCTTCATCGACGAGCTCGACGCCATCGGGCGCTCGCGCTCGGGCAGCGGCGGCTTCAGCGGCGGCCACGACGAGCGCGAGCAGACGCTCAACCAGATCCTCACCGAGATGGACGGCTTCGAGCCCGGCACCAACGTCATCGTCCTGGGCGCCACCAACCGCCAGGAGATCCTCGACCCGGCGCTGCTGCGCCCCGGTCGCTTCGACCGCCGCATCGCGGTGCAGCCGCCCGACCGCAACGGGCGCGCGGAGATCCTGCGCATCCACACGCGCTCGGTGCCGCTGGACGAGTCGGTCGACCTCGATGCCATCGCGGCCTCGACGCCCGGCATGACCGGAGCCGACCTCGCGCTGCTGGTCAACGAGGCGGCGCTCTTCGCCGCGCGCCGCGACCACGAGCGCGTCGAGCTCTCGGACTTCACCGACGCCATCGAGAAGATCATCCTCGGCACCGCCCGGGCCGTGCTCATGACCGACGAGGACCGCGAGCGCACCGCCTACCACGAGTCGGGCCACGCCCTCGTCGGCATGCTCACCCAGGGCGCCGACCCGGTGCGCAAGATCTCGATCATCCCCCGCGGCCAGGCCCTCGGCGTGACGCTCTCGACACCCGAGGCCGACCGCTACGGCTACGAGCGCGACGACCTTATCGGCAAGATCAAGGTCGCCCTCGGCGGCCGTGCGGCCGAGAAGGTCATCTACAACGAGCTGACCACTGGCGCGGAGTCCGACATCCAGCAGATCACGCAGATCGCCCGCGGCATGGTCGGGCGCTGGGGCATGAGCGACGTCATCGGCCCCATCGCCGTGGCCGACGGCCGCTCGGACGGCATGCTCCTGCCGGGCCAGTCGACGACCTCCGAGGCCACGCAGCGCCTGGTCGACGAGGAGGTGCGCCGCATCGTCGAGGAGGCCGAGAATGACACGGTCCTGCTCATCGAGCGCGAGCGCCCCCGGCTGGAGGCGCTGACCCGCGCCCTGCTGGAGAAGGAGACGCTCGACCAGGCCGAGGCCTACGAGATCGCGGGCGTCCCGCTCCTCGAATCGGCTGACGCGGCGCCCGCGCCGTCGGCGTAGTCCTCGCCGAGCAGCGGGTGCAGGTCCTCGTCGCGGCGCAGCCCGGCCACGACGTAGAGCACGGCGCACACGGCCATCGGCAGGACGCCGGCCAGCACGAGCGTCGCGTCGGTGCCGATGGCCCGCGACACCGGCCCGGTCAGCGCAAAGGAGATCGGCGTCAGGCCGATGGAGACGAACCAGTCCAGCGAGTGCACGCGGCCGCGCAGCTCGGGCGGCACGCGCGAGGACATGAGCGTCCCCCACACGACCATCCCGGCGGTCTCGCCCGCGCCGAAGACCACGGCGAAGGCCATGAGCTGCCCCACCGACGTGCCGAAGGCGTAGCCGATGAAGGGCAGGGTGGCGACGATCCACGCGCCGTAGGCGAAGGTCAGGTAGCGCCGCGGCGCCCCGCGCTGGCTGATGACGAGCGTCGCCAGCACGGAGCCCGCGCCGGCGGCCGACAGGATCGCGCCGTAGCCCCAGGCGCCGGCGTGCAGGTCGTTGCGCACGACGAAGGGCAGCAGCACCTCGAGCGGGCCGACGAACAGCAGCAGGCTCAGCGACGCCGCCACCAGCGTGGCCCACAGCCACGGCTGCGAGCGCACGAAGACGACGGCCTCGCGCAGCTCGCGGCGCGCCGAGCGCTCGGCGCCGGGGGTGGGCAGCGAGCGCACGCGCAGGGCCCAGATGCAAGCGGCGCTGACGGCGAAGGTGCCCGCGTCGACGAGGAATGCGGCGCCGGCGCCGACGGCGGCGACGACGAAGCCGCCGACCGCCGGCCCCAACAGCCGCTCGCCGGCCTGGCGCACGAGCTGATCGAGCGAGTTGGCCTCGACCAGGTGGCGCGGGGCCACGATCTCGGGCACCAGCGCGCCGAAGGCCGGGCCGAAGAAGGCCTCGCCGGCCCCGTAGAGGACGGCGAGCAGCACCAGGTGCCAGATCTCGAGCACGCCCGCCAGCGACAGCACGCCGGTGGCCGCCAGCACGAGCGCGCGCATCACATCGGCGGCGATGAGCACGCGCCGGCGCTCTAGGCGGTCGCTGACGATCCCGCCCGTGAGCAGGAACGCGGTCATCCCGCCCGTCCACGCCAGCCCGACCAGCGAGAGCGCCACCGGGTCGTTCTCGATGTCGTAGACCTGCCACGCCTCGGCCACGATGAAGATGCCGTCGCCCAGGAGCGAGACCGTCATGCCGGTCCACAGCAGCGCGAAGTCGCGCTCGCGCAGCGGCCGCAGCAGCTTCACGTGTCCTATCGTGGCAGCCGCCATGCTCGTCGCCATCGACGGTCCCGCGGGGGCCGGCAAGTCGACCGTCGCGCGCGCCGTCGCGCGGGCGCTCGGCTTCACCTACCTGGACTCCGGGGCGCTCTACCGCGCCGTGGCGCTGTCGGGCGCGAGCGATCCGAGTGACCTGGACATCCGCCTCGACGGCGACCGCGTGCTGCTCGACGGCGGGGACGTCAGCGAGGCGATCCGCACGCCCGAGATCTCCCAGGAGGCATCGCGACGGGCGGCCGACCCGACCGTCCGCGCGGCCCTGCTCGACAAGCAGCGCGCGCTCATCGCCAGCGGCGACTGGGTGGCTGAGGGACGCGACATCGGCACCGTGGTGGCGCCCGACGCCGAGCTCAAGGTGTGGCTCACGGCCGAGGAGGACGAGCGCGCCCGGCGTCGCGGCGTCCCGGTGGGCGAGGTCCGCGAGCGCGACCAGCGCGACGCGACCCGCGAGCACTCGCCGATGGTCGCGGCCCCCGACGCCGTCGAGGTCGACACCACCGGGCTGGGCATCGACGATGTCGTCGAGCGGGTCGTGGCGCTCGTGGGGGCGAGGACGCCGTGAAGGTCGCGGTCGTCGGCTATCCCAACGTCGGCAAGTCCTCGCTCGTCAACCGCCTGACCGGCTCGCGCTCGGCGGTCGTCCACGAGCGCGCGGGCATCACGCGCGACCGCAACGAGATCGCCTGCGAGTGGAACGGCCGGCGCTTCGACCTGATCGACACCGGCGGCATGGACTTCCTCGACGTCGACCCGATCGCCGGCTCGATCCGCGAGCAGGCCCAGGCCGCCCTCAACGATGCCGTGGTGGCGATCTTCGTGGTCGACGCGCGCGCCGGGCGCCGGCCCGGCGACGAGGAGCTCGCCGACGTCCTGCGCCGCTGGAAGCGCCCCGTGATCCTCGCGGCCAACAAGGTCGACTCGGTCGGCGACATGGCGCTGGCCGCCGACTTCCACGCGCTCGGCCTCGGCGACCCGCTGGCGGTGTCGGCTACGCAGGGGCTCAACGTCGGCGACCTGCTCGATCGCGTGACCGCCGCGCTGCCCGACGAGGGCGACGAGCCCGAGGAACAGGACGACGCCGTCCGCCTGGCCATCGTCGGGCGACCCAACGTCGGCAAGTCGACGTTCGTCAACCAGCTGCTGGGCAACGAGCGCGTGATCGTCTCCGACGTGGCCGGGACCACGCGCGACGCGATCGACCTGCCGCTCGAGGTCGACGGGCGCAAGCTCGTGATCGTCGACACCGCGGGGCTGCGCCGCCAGTCCAAGGTCTCAGACTCGGTCGAGTACTACACGACGCTGCGCTCCCAGCGCGCGGTCGAGCGCGCCGACGTCGTCCTCGTCATCTGCGACGCCCACGACGGCGTCACGAGCCAGGACCTGCGCATCGCCGAGCTGGGGATGAAGGAGGGCTGCGCCACGGCGCTGGTGCTCAACAAGTGGGACATCGCCGCGATGGACGAGGCCGACCTCGACCACGAGCGCGCGCGCGTGGCCCAGAAGCTGCGGCTGCGCCCGAAGGTCCTCACCGCCAGCGCCAAGACGGGGCGCAACGTCCAGCGCGTCCTCAACGAGGCGATCATCCTCGGCGAGCGGATGCACAACCGCATCCCGACCCCGCAGCTCAATCGCTTCCTGGCCGAGGTGACTCAGGCGCGCCAGCCGCCGGCCAAGCAGGGCCACCGGCTCAAGCTGCTCTACATGGCCCAGTTCGAGACCGCGCCGCCGCGCTTCTCGATCCAGGTCAACTCGCGCAACCGCGTCACGCGCGACTACGCGTACTTCATCGAGAATCGCCTGCGCGCTCGCTACGGGATGGACGGCGTGCCGCTGATCATCGACTTCAACGAGCGCAAGCCGCGCCGCGACGCAAGCTCGTAGCACGGTCCCCCGAGGACGCGAAGACGGCCACGGCCGCTACTCTCTGCGATCCATGAACCAGCTTTCCGACAACGAGTTCCTGTTCACGTCCGAGTCGGTCACCGAGGGCCACCCGGACAAGATCGCCGACCAGATCTCCGACGGCATCCTCGATGCGGTGCTGCGCGACGACCCCTACGGGCGCGTCGCCTGCGAGACCCTCGTGAACACCGGGCTCGTGGTCGTGTCGGGCGAGATCTCGACGTCGACCTACGTCGACGTCCAGGACGTGGCGCGCTCGACGATCCGCAAGATCGGCTACGTCGACGCCGACCTGGGCTTCAGCGCCGACTCGTGCGCGGTCATCAACGCGATCGACAAGCAGTCGCCGGACATCGCGCAGGGCGTCGACCAGGCCTACGAGGCGCGCACCGACGCCTCCGACGACGATGCACTCGACGTCGCCGGCGCGGGCGATCAGGGGATGATGTTCGGCTACGCGTCCAATGAGACGCCCGAGTACATGCCGCTGCCGATCTCGTTGGCCCACAAGCTGGCCAAGCGCCTGGCCGACGTGCGCAAGGCCGAGGTCGTCCCGTACCTGCGCCCGGACGGCAAGACCCAGGTCACGGTGCGCTACCTCGACGGCAAGCCGGTCGAGATCGAGCGGATCCTCATCTCGACCCAGCATCGCGACGGCGCCGAGGCGCTGCTCCCCGACGACCTCTGGGAGCACGTCATCGAGCCGATCCTCCCGCATGACCTCTACGACGCCGGCAAGCTGCGCAAGAGCCTGCTGGTCAATCCGACGGGGCGCTTCGTCATCGGCGGGCCGGTGGGCGATGCCGGGCTGACCGGGCGCAAGATCATCGTGGACACCTATGGCGGCATGGCCCGCCACGGCGGCGGCGCGTTCAGCGGCAAGGACCCGTCGAAGGTCGACCGCTCGGCCGCCTACGCCGCGCGCCACGTGGCCAAGAACATCGTCGCCGCGGGCCTGGCCGAGCGCGCCGAGGTCCAGGTCGCCTACGCGATCGGCGTCGCGCACCCGGTGTCGGTCATGGTCGAGACGTTCGGGACCGAGAAGATCGGGCGCGGTCAGATCCAGCGGCTCATCGACGAGCACTTCGACCTGCGCCCCGGCGCCTTCCGCGAGGCGCTGAACCTGCACCGCCCGATCTATCAGAAGACCGCCGCCTACGGGCACTTCGGCCGCGAGGACCACGACTTCACCTGGGAGCGCACCGACAAGGCCGCCACGCTGCGCGAGGCCGCCGGCCTCGGCGCCGCGGGCGCCACCGTCTGACGCGCGGGCGCCGGGTTGCGAACATAGGCGGTCGGCATGACCGAGTTGGCCGACCGCCTCCAGCAGACGCCGGACGACGTCGAGCAGGACGTCACGCCGCTCGAGCTGTTCTTCGACCTCGTGTTCGTCTTCGCGATCACGCAGGTCACGGGCTTCGTCTCGGCCGATCCGACGTGGGCGCGCTTCGTCGAGGGGCTCGCCATTCTCACCGCGCTGTGGTGGGCGTGGGAGTCCTACGTGTGGCTGGGCAACACCGCGGGCTCCGACGAGGGGGCCGTGCGCGTCGTGCTCCTGTCGGCCATGGGAGCGATGCTCATCGCGTCGCTGGCCGTCCCGCGCGCCTTCGCCGACGACGGGGTGATCTTCGGCGTCGCCTACTTCGCGGTGCGCCTGCTGCACCTCGCGGCCTACGCGATCGTCTCGCGCGAGGACCCGCAGCTGCGCTACGTCGTGGTGCGGCTGGCGACCACGATGCTGCCGGCCTCCATGCTCATCGTCGTGGCCGGTGCGCTGGACGGCACCGCGCAGGGCCTCATGTGGGCCGCGGCGCTGGCGGTCGACTACGGTGGCCTCGTCGCGCGCGGCACCGAGGGCTGGCGCGTCGTGGCCAGCCACTTCTCAGAGCGCCACGGCCTGGTCATCATTATCGCCCTGGGCGAGTCGATCGTCGCCCTGGGCGTCGGGGCCGAGGGCCTGGGCCTCGACGCGGGGATCATCGCGGGCGCGCTGCTGGGGGTGGCGGTGTCCGCGGCGCTGTGGTGGGCGTACTTCGACTTCGTCGCGCTGGTGGCCGAGCGCGTCCTGCGTCAGGCCCCGGCCGACGAGCAGGTGCGCATCGCTCGCGACTCCTACACCTACCTGCACATGCCGATGGTGGTCGGGATCGTGATCTTCGCCGTCGGCGTGAAGAAGACGCTGGGCCACGTCGGCGACGAACTCGAGGCGGTGCCGGCCGTGGCGCTGTGCGGCGGCGTGGCGCTCTACCTGCTGGCCCTGAGCGCGCTGAAGCGGCGCAACATCGGCTCGTTCAACTACCCGCGGCTGGTGGCCGCGGGCGTGCTGGCCGTCCTCGCGCCGCTGGCCACCGTGATGCCGGCGCTGCTGGCGCTGGGGCTCGTCGCGCTCGTCGCGTGCGGGCTGATCGCCTATGAGACGGTCCGCTACGCGGACACGCGCGACCGCGTGCGGCACGGGTAGTCGTCCGCTTCGGGCGCCTGCGGCATTGCGCGGCAGGGCACCGAGGGAGAGGAGTCGGGGCGCGGCGGAGGCTCTGTGCCAAGCGTCCTGTCCTGTGGTTGCAGGACGACACCTGGGCAGGACGGTTACCTCGAACTCCGCGTCCGGGGACCCGAGACCGCGCCGGGACACCCTTCCCTCGATGATGCTGTTTGCGCCGCGCAGCGTCGCAAGCGGCCGCGGACGACGAGACGCCTGCGGACGACTACGCCCGCCCGAACAGGCCCGGCCCAGGTGGCCGGGCAGGATCGCCGGGCGCGCGGCGCGGCGCGCGCGGACCTGGGCGCGCATCGAGTCGACGATGGCCGCCGTGTGCTCGAAGGGGTCGGCGATGGTGGCGCCGGTGTCGACCGACAGCGCGGCGACGAGATTGCCGTCGATTTCGGCGACCAGCAGCTCGCCGCTGGGCACGCGGCTCGAGTCGAGGGCGGCGAGGCGGATGAGGTCCGCCTCGTCGGAGGCGGTGGCGTGGCGGATGGTGAGGGAGGCGGTGGAGGTCATGGCAGGATGGTCCCGATCGCCATTGATAAATGCCAATGATGTTGCGTTCTGACAGTGATAAGGTGGCGTTATGTTCGACGCGCGCCTGCTCTCCGTCTTCCGCGAGGTCGCCACGCGCGGCTCGTTCTCGGACGCCGCCACCGCCCTGTCGTTCACCCAGCCGGCGATCTCCCAGCAGATCGCGCGCCTCGAGCGCCAGCTCGAGACCCGGCTGCTGGTGCGCGACGCGCGCGGGGTCACGCTGACGCCGGCGGGTGAGGTCCTCTTGCGCCACGCCGAGACCGTCCTCGCCCAGCTGCGCCTGGCCGAGGCCGAGGTCCAGGCGCTCACCGGCGTCGAGCGCCCGCGCCTGCGCGTCGGCGCCTTCCCCAGCGCGGCGGCGAGCATCATGCCGCCGGCGCTGGCCGAGCTGCGCGCGGCGCATCCGGAGGCGGACGTGGCGATGCGCGTCGTCGAGGACGCCGAGGCGCTCGACGCCCTGCGGCGCGGCGAGCTCGACATCGCGATGGTGCTCGACTCAGAGCTCATGCCGCGCGAGCTGCCGGCCGGCATCGAGGCGGTCCACGTGCTCGACGATCCGCTGCTCGTCGCGCTGCCCTACAGCCACCGGCTCGCGGCCCGCAGCGCGATCTCCCTCGCCGACCTGCGCGACGACGAGTGGATGGTGTGCGGCGTGGGCGGCACCTGCATCGATTCCAACGTGATCCTGCGCGCCTGCGACACCGCGGGCTTCGAGCCCCGCATCAGCTTCGAGTCCGAGGACTACAGCGCGATCATGGGCATGGTCGCCTCGGGCATGGGGGTCGCGCTGATCCCCTCCCTCGCGCTGGTCTCGGCTCGCGAGGACATCGCCATCCGGCCGTTGCGCGACGCTCGCCCGGTGCGCCGGGTGCGGGCCGCGGTCGCCGTCGAGCGCCCCAGCGCGCTGGCCGACGCGCTGCTGGAGACCCTGCGCACGGCCGGGCGCGAGCGCCCGTGGGCCGGGCGGCAGCGGGCCCTCGCTGCCGCCTGACGCTCAGGCCGCCTCGGGCAGCAGCTCCTCGACGCGCTGGTCGACGACGGCCGGCAGCGCGGCGGCCGGGCGCACGGCGCGGGCCTGGATCTGCAGCAGCTCGACGATCGCGGCCGTGTGCTCGAAGGGGTCGGCGATGACGGCGCCCGTGTCGATCGACGTGGCGGCCAGCAGCCGTCCGTCGACCTCGGCCACGAACAGCTCGCCGCTGGGGACGCGGCGCGAGTCGAGCGCGGCGAGGCGCTCGAGCGACTTCATGTCGTCGGCGGCGGCGTGGCGGATGGTGATGGGCGCGGCATCGGGGCGACGGCGGCTGATGGGGCGGTGGGCGTGGAGATCCTCTACGCGCGACCGAGAGAGGATCCGGAGGAAGCTGTCGTTGAACATGGAGGCATTGTCCGCCGCCAAGGCCGCTCGCACATCGGGCTAATGGTGTCAGTACAGGCGACCCGGGCCTTACTTCTCGCCGGGGACCCCTTACGCCGAAAAGACGCAGATTTGCAGGGATGTTCCGCGACGCGAGATCAGCGCGCGACGGCCGCCTGAAGGCCCTCGAAGCGCCCGCGCACGGGGCACGTCGCGAGGTGGTCGTTGACCAGCCCGCAGGCCTGCATCCCGGCGTAGATGGTGGTCGGCCCGACGAAGCGAAAGCCGGCCTTCTTGAGCGCCTTGGCCAGCGCCGCGGCCTCGGGGATCTGGGCGGGGACGTCGGCGAAGCTCGCCGGCGCGGGCCGCGCGGCGGGCCGGTGCGACCACACGACCTCGTCCAGCGGCGTGCCGGCGTCGCGCAGGTCGACGGTCGCCCGCGCGTTGGCGATCGTCGCCTCGATCTTGGCCCGGTTGCGCACGATCCCGGCGTCGCCGAGCAGCCGCTCCACGTCTTCGGGGCCGAAGCGCGCGATCGCGTCGGGCTCGAAGCCCGCGAAGGCGGCGCGGAAGGCATCGCGCTTGCGCAGGATGGTCAGCCACGACAGCCCCGACTGGAAGGCCTCGAGCGACACGCGCTCGAACAGCCCGCGCTCATCGGTCACCGGATGGCCCCACTCGTCGTCGTGGTAGGCCTCGTAGAGCGGGTCGCCGTCGCCGAAGCAGCGCGTCATGCCGAGAGTGTGACCGGCTCGCGCTCGCCGCCTCCGCGGAAGGCGGAGCGGTAGGCCGTCGGACGGGTAGCGGTGACCCGCTCGAAGTGGATGCGCAGGGCCGCCGCGCTGCCGAAGCCCGAGCGCGCGGCGACCTCCTCGATCGAGATCTCGGTCGTCTCCAGCAGGCGGCGCGCGTGCTGGACGCGATGGGCGAGCAGCCACTGCTTGGGGGTGCTGCCCGTCTCGGCGACGAAGTGGCGGGCGAAGCTGCGCGCGCTCATGTGCGCGTGGCGGGCGAGGTCGCCGACGGTGATCGCCTCGGCCAGGTGCTCCAGGGCCCACGCCCGCGTGCCGGCGAGCCCGCCGCCGTTGCGCGCGACGGGCAGCGGCGCGGCGATGAACTGCGCCTGCCCGCCGTCGCGATGCGGCGCGACCACGTTCCAACGCGCGATGGTCATGGCGGCGTCGGCTCCCAGGTCGCCGCGCACCACGTGCAGGCACAGGTCCATGCCCGCGGAGATGCCGGCCGAGGTCAGCACGTCGCCGTCGTCGATGTAGAGCACGTCGGGATCGACGCGCACCGCGGGATACTCGGCGGCGAGGCGGTCGCAGTAGCCCCAGTGGGTCGTCGCCCGGCGGCCGTCGAGGAGCCCGGCGGCGGCCAGGACGAAGGCGCCCGTGCAGACCGACATGGTGCGCGCTCCACGGCCATGCGCGGCCGCCACGGCCGCGACCGCCTCGTCCTGCCCGGCGACGAGGTCGGGCGTCGTCCCCGGCACGACGACGAGGTCGGCCGTGCGCAGGGCTTCCAGGCCGGCGTCGACGGACACCGTGAGCCCCTGCGAGGTCGTCACCGGCCGCCCGCCGGCCGAGCAGACGGTGAGGCGATAGTTCGGCTGGAGCCACGGCGCCATCTCGACCGCGGCGTCGGTCAACCTCGTCGTCTTCGGCATCAGCGCGCCCTTCGCCGCCGCCCTGAACGAGCGCTTCGGCCTGCGCCGCGTGGTCACGGTGGCGCTCGGGCTCATCGTGGTCGCCGCGGCCCTCCTGACCCGGGTCACCCAGCTGTGGCAGCTCTACGTCGTCTGGGGCCTCGTGGCCGGCGCGGCCACCGGCGCGGTCGCGCCCGTGCTCGCCGCCACCGTCGCGGGGCGCTGGTTCACGCAGCGCCGCGGCCTCGTGGTCGGCCTGCTCACGGCGGCGAACTCCACCGGCCAGCTCGTCTTCCTGCCGCTGATGGCCCACCTCGTCACCCACGGCGACTGGCGGGCGACGATGATCGTGGTGGGCGGCGCGGCCATCCTCGCCCTCGTGGCGGTGCGCGCCGGCCTGCGCGACTCGCCCGAGGACGTCGGGACGGTGCCCTACGGCGGCCTGGCCGAGCCGATCGCGGCCGGCGCGCGACCGGCGGCGGTGCCCGTCGCTGCGCCAGATCTGGCGCGACCGGGTCTTCCTCGCGCTGGCGGGCTCGTTCTTCATCTGCGGCGCGACCACCGTCGGCCTCATCGCGGTCCACCTCATCCCCGCCGCCCACGACCACGGGATCCCGGCAGGCCAGGCCGCCAGCCTGATGGCGGCGATGGGCGTGCTCGACATCGCGGGCACGACGGGGTCGGGCTGGCTGACCGACCGCTACGACGCGCGCAAGCTGCTGCTCGGCTACTACGCCGGCCGTGGGATCTCGCTGCTCATCCTGCCCCTGGCCCTGGCCTCGCAGGGCTTCGCGCTGACGGCCTTCACCGCGTTCTACGGCCTGGACTGGATCGCCACCGTGCCGCCCACCGTCGCGCTGGTCACCCACCGCTTCGGGCGCCGCGTCGGCACCGTGGCCTTCGGCTGGATCTTCGCCGCCCACCAGATCGGCGGCGCGGCGGCGGCGTGGGCGGCGGGGGTCGTGCGCGACGGGGCGGGCACCTACGACGGCGTCTTCTTCGTCTCCGGGGCGCTGTGCTTCGCGGCCGCGCTCATGCTGCTGGGCGCGCGCGTGCGCCCTCGCGCCCCGCTAGAGCCCGTCGTCGCGGGGGCCGGCTGAGGCCGAGGCCTCGCGCTGGGCGTGGTCGACGGCCTCGACGACCTCGTGCGGGTTGCCGACCCCGGTGAAGGTGAAGTCGCTGTCGTCGGTGCCGGCCGTGTCGAAGTCGACGGTCCCGACGCGCAGGACGCGCGAGACGAACGTCTGATTGGTGTTGACGTTCTGCACGCGCTCGATCCGGGTCTGCTGGACGTGCTTGGAGAGCAGGCCGCGCTCGATGCGCAGGCGCTGGGTGGTGATCGTGTAACGAGTCGAGACGCGGCGCAGGAAGCCGACGAGGAGGTCGAGGCCGAAGAGCACGAGGAAGACGACGACGCCGACCGTGGTCGAGACGATGAGCGCCACGAGGACGCCGATGACGACCGAGCCGATCAGGCCTGTGATGTAGAACGAGAGGATCGAGCGCCAGATCGGGCGCCCCTCGAAGACGATCCGCTCGCCGGGGTGAAGGTCCATCGCGGGCCGAGACTATCGTGGGCTGCGGTGCCATCGGTAGTCCAGGTCGAGCCGCTCACGACGGCCCGCGCGCTGCGCGGGCCGTTCGACTACCTGCGCCCGGAGGGGGTCGACGTGGGCTCGGTGCTCGTCGTCCCCTTCGGCCATCGCGACGTCGTCGGCGTGGTCACCGGGCTTGCCGACGGCTCCGAGCACGACCCGGTGGCGCCGCGCCGCGTGCTCGAGGCGCGGCTGCCCGCCGAGCTCGTCGACCTCGCGCTGTGGATGGCGGCCGAGTACTGCTCGACCCCGGCGCGCGCGCTCTCGCTCCTGCTGCCGCCGAAGGGGACGCGGCCGAAGACCGCCCTGTGGGCGCGGCGCAACGGCTCCGCCGGGGTGAGCGGCGACGACGGGGTGACCGGCTCCGCCGAGCAGGCCGCTGCGCCGCGCCTCACCGACCGCCAGCGCGCGCTGCTCGAGTCGCTGCCCCGCTTCGCCGGCGCGGATCTCACGGCGCTGCGACGGCTGGAGGCGCGCGGCCTCGTGAGCATCGCCCCGCGCGTCGTGCGCCGCGCGCCCCTGCACGTCCCCGTCGGCGCCGCGCGGGCGCAGCCGGAGCTGACCGCCGACCAGGCGGCGGCGCTGCGCGCCGTCGTCACCGCGCCGCCGGGCGAGCGGCTGCTGCTGCACGGCGTCACCGGGTCGGGCAAGACCGAGGTCTACCTGCGGGCTGCCGCCGAGACTCTCGCGCAGGGGCGCGGGGTGATCGTGCTCGTCCCCGAGATCGCGCTGACCCCGCAGATCGTGTCGCGCTTCGTCGCGCGCTTCGGCGACACGGTCGCCGTCCTGCACTCCAAGCTCTCGGCGGGCGAGCGCCACGACGAGTGGGCGCGGCTGCGGGCGGGGGAGGCGCGAGTGTGCGTCGGCCCGCGCTCGGCCGTCTTCGCCCCGATGCGGGGGCTGGGCCTGGTCGTCGTCGACGAGGAGCACGACTCGTCCTACAAGCACGAGGGCGATCCGCGCTACGACGCGCGCCGCGTGGCCGAGCGCCGCGCCGCGCAGGCGGGCGCCGTCCTGGTGGCGGGCAGCGCGACCCCGCGCCCGGAGTCCGTTCACGCGCTCGCGCGCCTGCGCCTGCCGGCGCGCGTCGACGGCGCCCGCCTGCCGCCGGTCGAGGTCGTCGACATGCGCGAGGCCGGGCGGGCATTGCACCCCCGCACGCACGAGGCCCTCACCGACGCGCGCAAGGCGATCGTCCTGCTCAACCGGCGCGGGTGGTCGAACTTCCTGACCTGCCGCTCGTGCGGGCAGGCGTGGGGGTGCCCCTCGTGCGACGTCACGCTGGTCATGCACCGCGCGGACGGCCTGCTGGCCTGCCATCACTGCGGGCATCGCGAGCCGGTGCCGACGCGCTGCGATGCCTGCGGCTCGGTCTCGATCGCGCGCCACGGGACGGGCACCGAGCGCCTGGAGTCAGAGCTCGAGGGCAACGTGTTCCGCCTCGACGGCGAGGTGGCCGACCCCGCGCGCGTGCTGGCGGCCTTCGAGGCGGCGCCGCGCGGCGTGCTCGTCGGCACCCAGATGGTGGCCAAGGGTCACGACTTCCCCGACGTCGACCTCGGTGTCGTGGTCGACGCCGACGCCACGCTGCGCTTCCCCGACTTCCGCGCCGAGGAGCGCACCTTCGCGCTCGTCACGCAGCTGGCCGGGCGCGCGGGGCGGGGCGCCGCCGGAGGCCGCGTCCTCGTCCAGACCCTGGCGCCCGACGCGCCGACGATCCGCTTCGCGGCCGCCCACGACGCCGACGGCTTCCTGGCCGAGGAGCTCGAGCGCCGCCGCGCGCTGCGCTATCCGCCCTTCTCGACGCTCATCCGCGTCGTCTGCTCGTCCGAGGCTCCCGGCGCCGCGCTCGCGGCCGCGACGGCGGTCCGCGAGCGGCTGTCCGACGCGCTGGGCCCGGCGCCCCTCTTTCGCCTGCGCGGCCGCGAGCGCGCGCAGGTCGTGGTCAAGGCGCAGGACCGCACGGCGGCCGTGGCGCAGGTCGGCGCGGCGGTGCAGGCGGTCGCCGCGGACCGCGCCCATCGCGCCGCCGCCTTCAGCGTGGACGTCGACCCGCAGTAGCTACCCTCCAGTGGCGATGGCAGAGCAGGATGTCCAGGACATCGAGGTCGCCGAGGCGCCGGAGGCGCACGAGCCGCCGCCCCTCGATCCGGAGGTCGCCGCGCGGCGCGACGCCGCGCTCGCGCACGTGCGCGTCTTCGGCGATCCGGTGCTCAAGGCGCAGGCGCGCCCCGTCGAGGTCTTCGACGATCGCCTGCGCGAGGAGGTCGCGCGGATGGGCGCGCTCATGAACGACGCGCTCGGGATCGGGCTGGCCGCGACCCAGGTCGGGGTCCTGCACCGCGTCCTCGTCTACCGCGTCGAGCACGACAGCCCGGTCAACGCCCTCGTCAACCCGGTCATCGAGTGGTCCGGCGGCGACAAGGAGACGATGGAGGAGGGCTGCCTGAGCCTGCCCGGCGTCCACGTCGACGTCGAGCGCCCGACGCACGTCCGGGTCCGCGCGCAGGACGCCGGCGGCGAGCCGATCCTCATCGAGGCCACGGGGCTCGAGGCGCGCGTCATCCAGCACGAGATCGACCACCTCGACGGGATCCTCATCCTCGAGCGCACGTCGCGCGACCAGCGCAAGGAGGCCATGCGGGCCCTCCGCGAGCGCCTCGAGGCCGCTTGAGGACCGCCTTCCTGGGCACGTCGGCCTTCGCGGCCGCGGTCCTGAGGCGCCTTGCCGAGAGCGAGCACCGCCCGGCGCTGGTCGTGACCCGACCCGACCGCGCGGCGGGACGCGGGCGCAAGCTCACGCCGCCGGCGGTGGCGGGCGCCGCCCGCGACCTCGGCCTCGAGCTGTGGCAGCCCGAGTCGGTCAACACGCCCGAGGCGGGCGAGCGCGTGGCCGCGTCCGGCGCGGAGGTCGTCGTCGTGTGTGCCTTCGGCGCGCTCATCAAGGAGCCGCTGCTGACGGACTTCGAGATCCTCAACGTCCACCCGTCACTGCTGCCGCGCTGGCGCGGGGCCGCGCCCGTCGAGCGGGCGATCATGGCCGGCGACGAGCAGACCGGGGTGGCGATCATGCGCCTCACGGCGGGGCTCGACTCCGGGCCGGTGAGCCTCATGGAGGCCGAGCCGATCGACCCCGAGGACGACTACGGCACGCTCGCCGCGCGCCTGGAGGACCGAGGGTCGGCGCTGCTCGTGCGCGCGCTCGACGAGCGCCCGCCCTTCGTCGCGCAGCCCGAGGAGGGCGTGACCTACGCCGAGAAGATCACCGCCGCCGACCGCACGCTGGACCCGGCCGCGCCGGCCGAGGTCAACGTTCGCATCGTGCGCGCGCTGCACCCCCACATCGGCGCGCGCCTGCCGCTCGAGGACGGCACCTTCCTTGGCGTCCACCGCGCCCGCGTCGCGCAGGACGGCTCGCTCGAGCTGCTCGAGGTCCAGCCGCCGGGCGGGCGCCCGATGGCCTACGCCGACTACGTGCGCGGCCGCGCGGCGCGCTGAAGCTGGGCGCGGACGGCGCCCCACCACGCGCGCAGCGCCGCCGCCGGCACGCTGGCATGGACGAAGCGCGGCCCGGCGCCCGCGCCGAGTGTGACGACGTGCGCGCGCGGCAGCGCGCGCTGCAGGTAGCGCCCCTGGCGGGCGGGGACGATCCGGTCGGCGGCCGCGTAGCCCGCGAGGACGGGCGCGCGGATCGCGGCGGCGTGGTCGGCCGGCGAGGCGTCGCGCAGGTCGCCGAACGCGGCCAGCGCCTTGGCCCGCACCCAGTCGGCCTGCGGCGTGCCGCCCAGCCGCGGCAGGTCGACCGGCCCGGCGGCGTCGATCACGCAGCTCAGCGGGCGGCGCACCGCGAGCATCAGGGCCAGATGGCCGCCCGCCGACTCGCCGTACGCGCAGATCGGGAGGGTCGGATAGCGCTCGCGCGCCGCGTCGTAGGCGCGCACGACGTCGCCGGGCGAGTCGGCGAAGGCGCGGTAGTCGACCACGGCCGCGGCCCAGCCCCAGCCGGCGAAGGTGCGCGCGCGGGTGTCCATGAGGGCGTCCGTGCGCGGGCCAGACGCGCGCCACGCGCCGCCGTGGATGACCAGCACGACGCCGGCGGGGCGCCCGTGCGGCGCCGTCCACGTCACCAGGGTGCGCCCCCGCGCCGGCAGCGAGACCGCGAGCACGGCGCTGGCGACGGCGGCGGCGAGCCCGGCGGCGGCGAGGATGCGGCGCACGAGCCGCATCATCGGCCCCCGCGAGGTCGGGTGCCAGCCCCCGAGATGCCAGGATGCGCGCGATGGCGAGCGACCGCGACCTGGCGCAGCGCGCCGTGCGCGCCGGCGCGGCCGCCGCGCAGCGCATGGCGGGCGGCGATCTCGACGTGCGCCGCAAGACCTCGGCGGCTGACCTCGTCTCGGCCGCCGATCACGCCAGCGAGGAGGCGATCGTCGCGCTGCTGCGGGCCGAGCGCCCCAACGACGCGATCGTGGGGGAGGAGGGGGCGAGCGTCGGCGCCGGCTCGCGGCGCTGGCTCGTCGACGGCCTCGACGGCACGGTCAACTTCCTGCGCGCGATCCCCCAGTGGTGCGTCGCCGTCGTGCTCGAGGAGGACGGCGAGCCGCTGGCCACAGCCGTCCTCGACCCCGTGCGCGGCCAGCTCTTCTCGGCCGCGCGCGGCGAGGGCGCACACCGCGACGGCGCCGCCCTGCGCGTCCGCGACGGCGGGCCACTGCGCGAGGCCGTGCTCTCGAGCTTCCTGCGCGCCGACAAGCTGCGCGGGACGCCGCCCGCCGCCAGCTTCGGCCGCCTGGCCGAGGCGGCCGCCGTGCTGCGCATGGGCGGCGCGGGCTCGCTCGAGCTCGCCTGGGTGGCCGCGGGCCACATCGACGGGTGGGCGCAGCCCAACGTCGATGCCTGGGACTGGCTGCCCGGGCGCCTGCTCGTGCAGGAGGCCGGCGGGCGCACCGCGGTCGTCGACGGCGACCCGCTGACGTGGTTCGTGGCGGCGGCGCCCGGGACGTTCGAGGAGCTCTGCGCCCTGGTCTCCGCGGGCCCGTAGCGGCGCTGCGCAGCGCTTACAGCATCACCGAGGGGAAGCGGCCCCGGGGCGGCGCGACCGCTGGCCGCTCCGCGAGCGTATCCGCTCGAGGAGAGGGGACTTTGTGGGGTATATGCCGACAAACTCCCCGTTCGTTCTCCGGACGAGCGGGAACGCGCCACGGACCCGACCTGGCGACGGCACTCCCTTCCCTCGATGATGCAGTTGAACGCGGCGAGGCGCCGCAGGCCGTCCATAGACTCGCCGTGTGGACCGGCAACTGACCCTCGGCGTCGTCGCCACGTCGCGCAAGCCCGACGAGCGCCGGCAGGCGATCCATCCCGCGCACCTGCAACGGATCGACGCCGACCTGCGCGCCCGGATGTTCTTCGAGCACGGCTACGGAGAAGCGCTCGGCTCGTCCGACGAGGAGATCGAGCCGCTCGTGGGCGGGCTGCGCTCGCGCGAGGAGCTCTTCGCGCACTGCGACGTCCTGCTGCTACCCAAGCCGCTGGCCGCGGACCTCGAGACGCTGCGGCCCGGGCAGGTCGTCTGGGGCTGGCCGCACTGCGTGCAGGACCGTGAGATGACGCAGCTGGCCATCGACCGCCGCGTGACCCTCATCGCCTGGGAGGCGATGAACCACTGGGGCGAAGACGGCGAGTTCGTCGTGCACGTCTTCCACAAGAACAACGAGCTCGCGGGCTACTGCTCGGTCCTGCACGCGCTGGAGCTGCTCGGGGTGACCGGAGCCTATGGTCGCCGCCTGCGCGCGGCGGTCATCAGCTTCGGTGCCACCGCGCGGGGGGCCGTGAGGGGCCTGACGGCGCTCGGCGTCACCGACGTGTCGGTGCTGACCCAGCGCGCCGTCTCGGCGGTCGCTGCGCCGCCGGCGTCGGTGCGGATGGGGCACTTCGAACGCGATCCATCACACCCGACGCGCACGCTCGCCCTGGAGCCGCCCGAGCCGCTGGTGCAGGTCTTGGCCCGCTACGACATCGTCGTCAACTGCATCCTGCAGGACACCGATGCGCCGCTGATGTTCGTCACGCACGAGGAACTCGGCCATTTCGCCCCCGGGACGCTGTTCATCGACGTCTCCTGCGACGAGGGGATGGCCTTCGAATGGGCCCGACCGACCTCGTTCGCCGACCCGATGTTCACGGTGGGCAGAGGGGTGCACTACTACGCCGTCGACCACAGCCCGTCCTTCCTGTGGAACTCGGCCACGTGGGAGAACAGCGAGGCGCTGCTCGAGTACCTGCCCATCGTGATGGCCGGGCCCGCGGCATGGGACGCCGACGACACGATCCGCCGTGCGATCGAGATCCGCGAGGGCATCGTCGAGAACCCGCGCATCCTGTCCTTCCAGGGGCGCGAGTCGACCTACCCGCACGCGGTCAGCGCTCCCTGACGCGCCCCCCGCCGACCTCGAGCACGCGGTCGGCGATCCGCTCGAGGAAGTAGCGGTCGTGGCTGACGGCGATGACCGTCCCGTCGTAGCTCTCGAGGGCCGCCTCGAGCGTCTCCACGGCCGGGATGTCGAGGTGGTTGGTCGGCTCGTCGAGGATCAGGCAGTTGGCCGCCGAGAGCATGACCAGGCAGCAGCGCAGGCGCGTGCGCTCGCCGCCGCTCATCGACGAGATCGGCCGGCGCAGCTGCTCGTAGTCGAAGAGGAAGCGCACGAGCAGCGATACCGCCTCGCCCTCGCTCAGCGGCTGCGCGGCGCGCACGACGTCGATCGGCGTCCGATCGCTCGGCAGCTCGGTCGCCGCCTGGCTGACGTACTCGACGCTGATCGACGGCCCCGCCCAGCGCTCGCCGGCGGTGGGCCGCAGGTCGCCGGCGAGCAGGCGCGCGAGCACGGTCTTGCCCGCGCCGATGGGGCCGACGATGCCGATCCGCTCGCCGCGCACGATCTCGAGCTCGACCCCGTCGAGCACCGGCGCGAACGCGACCCCGCGCAGCGCGATGACGCGGTCGCCGCCGCGCGCCTGGCTGCGCAGCGCGAGCGCCATCTTGCGCCGCTCGAAGACGGGGCGCTGGACCTTGTCCATGCGGTCGATGCGGCGCTGCATGTTGCGCGCGCGCTTGATGTGGCGCTCGTCGACCACGCGGTGGGCCCAGTCCTTGAAGCGCCGGATCGCCTCCTCCATGCGGGCGATCTCCTTCTGCTGCGTGACGTACTGCTGCTGGCGGCGGACGAGCTCGACCTCCCGGGCCAGCGCGTAGGCCGAGTAGCCGCCCTGCCACACGCGGATGCGGCCGTGCTCGAGCTCGGCGATCTGCCCCACCGTCTCGTCGAGCAGGTGGCGGTCGTGCGAGACGATGAGCACGGCGCCGTCGAAGTCCTGCACGAGCTCCTCGACGATCCGCCGGCGCGCCACGTCGAGGTGCGCCTCGGGCTCGTCGAGCAGGAGCACGTCGGGCGCCTGCACGAGGCAGGCGGCGAGCGCCGCGAGCTTGCGCTGGCCGCCGCTCAGCGCGCGGGTGGGCCGGTCGAGGTCGTCCTCGGTGAGCCCGAGCTCGCGCAGGTGGCGGATGGCGTCGCCGCCCGCCGTGTCGGCGCCGAGGCGCTCGACGAGGGCGGCCTGGCGCTCGAGCACGCGGCCCATGCGGTCGAGGTCGGCGACCAGCGCCGGGTCGGCCAGCTGCGCCTCGACGCGGGCCAGCTCGTCCTCGAGGGCGGCGGCCTCGGGCCGCGCGGCGGCGAGGACCTGGCGCACGGTGCGCTCGTCACCGTCCACCATCTGGTGCAGGTAGGCGACGCGCGCGCCGCGGCGCACGGTGACCGCGCCGGCGTCGGGATGCTCCTCGCCGGCGAGCATCCTCAGGAGCGTCGACTTGCCCGCGCCGTTGGCGCCGATCAGGCCGACGCGCGCCCGCGGGCCGAGCTCGAGGTCGGCGCCGTCGAGGATCAGCCGCCCGCCGAAGGACTTCGCGACGCCGCGCAACGACAGCGCGGGGGCGGTGGGGGCGGCGACGGCCATGACGGCAGGCGACGCTAGCCGCGCGCGCCGCGGGCGGCCAGGGAGCTAGCCGTACGCGCGGCGAACGGTTCTCAGGAAGCCTTAGACGGCAGTGTTCGCACGCTGACAGGTCGCCGTCCGTTCGGGCGCTAGCGGGGTTGAAAGGGCGCTGGAGCGACGACACCCGTGGGGGCCAGATGGGGGTGAGGCTCGTGAGCGGCGCGCCAGGGGGGCGCGCCGCTCAGGGGGTGAGGCTCGTGAGCGGCGCGCCAGGGGGGCGCGCCGCTCGCAGCATGACCACCGCGTCGCACTACCGTGGAGGGCGATGGCCCTCGCCACCCTCAGCCCCGCTCGCCGCGCCGCGCATGCCGTGGTGCTGCGCACCCTGAGCGACGGCGCGTACGCCGATCGGGCGCTGCACGGCGAGGCCCGGGGGCTCGAGGCGCGCGACCGGGCGCTGGCCAAGCAGCTCGCCTTCGGGACGGTCCAGCGCCGCCTGACGCTCGACCACGTCATCGCCGCCCACGTCGATCGCGACCTCGATCCGGCCGTGCGCGCCGCGCTGCAGCTCGGGCTCTTCCAGCTGATGTTCCTCGACGGCGTGGCCGCCCACGCGGCGATCGGCGAGGCCGTCGAGCTGGCCAAGCCCAGCCCCGGCCACCGGCTCGTGAACGCGGTGCTGCGCCGCGTCCAGCGCGAGGGCGTCGAGCTGCCGTCCGATGCGACGCCCGAGGGTGCGTCGATCCGGCACTCGCACCCGCGCTGGATCGTGGAGCTGTGGTGGGACTGGCTCGGGCCCGACGAGACGCGCGCGCTGCTGGCGGCCGACAACGAGCCCGCCGAGCTCGCGCTGCGCGTCAACGCTCTGGTCGACTACGACCTCGACGACATCCCCGGGCGCCGCGAGGGGGAGACGATCGTCGTCGACGGGCCCTTCGACGCCCTCGCCCATCCCGGCTACGCGGCGGGAGCGTTCACGCCGCAGTCGCGCGCCAGCCAGCTCGTGGCGCGCGCGCTCGCCGCGGCGCCCGGCGAGCGCGTGCTCGACCTGTGCGCCGCGCCGGGGGGCAAGACGACGCACCTCGCGGCGCTCATGGACGGCACGGGCGAGGTGGTGGCGGTCGAGCGCAACCCGCAGCGCGCCCGCGCCCTGCAGGCGACCGCCGCGCGCCTGCGGGCCGCCAACGTCACGGTCGTGACCGCCGACGCCAAGGACTACGACGGCGCCGGGCGCTTCGATCGCGTCCTGCTCGACCCGCCGTGCTCGGGGCTCGGGACGCTGCAGTCGCACCCCGATCTGCGCTGGCGCACGAGCCCCGAGGCCGTCGAGCGCTTGGCTCGCGAGCAGGACCTCCTGCTGGCCTCGGCGCGCCGCGCGCTGGCCCCCGGAGGGGCGCTCGTCTACTCGGTCTGCACCCTCTCGCCGGGCGAGGAACGGCTGGTGACAGGCACCGTGCAGCGGACCTTCCCGCACCTCGACGGAACCGACGGCTTCTATATTGCCCGCGATGGAGGCTGACCTCGGGCTGCGATGCCCTTCCTGCGGGGAGCCCTGGCTGCGGCCGTCGAGCCTCGCTGGGCGCTACCGCTGCGTGAACTGCCTGCATCGCTTCGAGCTGCGCTCGGTGTGCCCCGAGTGCGGCGAGCACTCGACGATCGTGCGCATGTCGAGCACGGCCATCCTGACCTGCAACAACTGCGACGGCTCGATGCTCGTCGAGATATGAGGCGCCGCATCGCCCCCTCCATCCTGGCCGCCGACTTCGGCCGACTGCACGAGCAGGTGCAGGCCGTCGTCGACGCCGGCGCCGAGGTCGTCCACATCGACATCATGGACGGCCACTTCGTGCCCACGCTCTCCATGGGCCCGCCGGCGGTGGCGGGGCTGCGCGACTTCGACGTCCTGCTCGACATCCACCTGATGATCGAGCGCCCCGAGCGCCACGTGCAGGACTTCGCCGCCGCGGGCGCCAACAACATCACCGTGCACTACGAGGCTACGCCGCACGTGCACAAGGCCGTGCAGGCGATCAAGGAGGCCGGGTGCACCGCGGGCGTCGCGCTCACGCCGTCGACGCCGGTCGAGGCGCTGTCGGAGGTGCGCGGCGAGCTGTGGTCGGTGCTGTGCATGACCGTCAACCCGGGCTGGGGCGGACAGGAGTTCATCCCCGCCTCGCTCGACAAGATCCGCCGCCTCAGGGCGCTCGTGGGGCCTGACGTCGAGCTCGAGGTCGACGGCGGGATCGACGAGCACACGGCCGGTCCGTGCGCCGAGGCGGGCGCGACGCTCTTCGTGGCCGGGACATCCGTGTTCGGGACCGATGATCCCGGGGGAGCCCTCCGCCGGGTCGCCGTTGCAGCCGGGTGTAGCTAGCCGTATGCGGAGACCTTGAGGAACGCACGACAATCCTTTTACAAGTGGGCACCACCGTTCTCATAGTCGACGATCATCCGACCTTCCGGGCCACCGCCCGGATGCTGTTGGAGGCCGAGGGCTACGACGTGATCGGCGAGGCGCCGGACGGCACGACGGCCATCATGGAGGCCTGTCGGCTGCACCCGGACCTGGTGCTCCTCGACGTCAACCTCCCGGACCTCGACGGCTTCCAGGTCGCCGAGCGGATCACCGCCCACAACGGCGCTCCGGCCGTGGTCCTGACCTCCAGCCGCGACTCGTCCGACTTCGGCCCTCTCGTATCCGGCAGCGGCGCCCGAGGCTTCATCTCCAAGGGCGATCTCTCCGGCGCAGCCATAGCCGAGCTGCTCTAAGCCCGCCATGCTCGGCCTGCGCCGCGCCCTGCTCGCCCTCTTCGCCCTCGGGGTGATCTTCGCGGGCCTCGACGTCGCCCTCGCGCTGACCTCGACGCACGAGGACCAGAAGGTCGTCACCGCCATCCTCGGCCCGCTCATCGGGCTGAGCTTCATCGGCACCGGGGTCTTCGCCTGGTGGCGGCGCCCGCTGAACCGCTTCGGGCTGCTCATGACGGGCGTCGGCATCGCCTGGTTCCTGTCCGGGCTGACCGAGTCCAACAACTCGACCGTCTTCACCATCGGCAGCTACGTCGAGCCGCTCTACCTGGTCATCGTCATCCAGATGGTGCTCTCGTTCCCGACGGGGCGCCTGGAGACGTTCGCCCAGCGCGCGACCATCGCCGCCGGCTACCTCGACGTCCTCGCCGTCCGCCTGCCCTACTTCCTGCTCGGCGGCGACATCTCGGGCGACCTCAAGGGCCCGCGTCCGGACAACGTCCTCGCGATCGTCGACGCCCCCGACCTGGCCGACGTCTTCGACTACACCGCGACGTTCATCGCCGTGGTCGTGCTGGTCTCCACGCTCGTGCTGCTCGTGCGCAAGCGCCAGGCGGCGACGCCGCCGCAACGGCGCGCGCTGGCGCCGATGCTGTGGACCGGGCTGGCGCTCGTCGCGCTGCTGGGCATCGCCTTCCTGGTCGACGTCCTCGGGCTGCCGAGCAGGATCGGCGACGTGGCCGGCCTGCTGGCGCTCGTGGCCTTCGCCATCCTGCCCTTCGCCTTCCTGGCCGGCCTGGTGCGCAGCCGCTACTCGCGCGCCGGGGCGGTCGGCGAGCTCATCGAGCGCCTGAACAACCCCGAGGCCGACCGCTCGCTCGGCCTCGCGCTGGCCGACGCGCTGGGCGACCGCTCGCTGAAGCTGGTCTACTGGCGCCCGTCGGCCGGGCACTACGTCACCTACGACGGGCGCCCGGTGGAGCTGCCCGAGGCGGGCTCCGGTCGCGCGGTGACCGAGGTCGAGCGCGAGGGCATCCGCGTCGGCGCGATCATCCACGACGCCTCGCTGGCCGACGAGCCCGGGCTCGTGCGCGCGGTGGCCGCCTCCGCGGCCCTCGCCCTGGAGAACGAGCGCTTGGAGGCGGAGCTGCGCGCGCGCCTCGACGAGCTGCAGACCTCGCGCTCGCGGCTGGTCGAGGTCTCGATGTTCGAGCGCCGGCGCCTGGAGCGCGACCTGCACGACGGCGCCCAGCAGCGCCTGGTCGCGCTGTCGCTGCAGCTGGGCCTGGCCAAGCGCCGCCTGGAGGAGGGCCAGGACGCCGCGGCGGGCCTCATGCTCGACGCCGCGCGCGACGAGCTGGCCCGGGCGCTGGAGGAGCTGCGCGAGCTGGCGCGCGGCATCCATCCGGCCGTCCTGACCGACCGTGGGCTCGAGCCGGCGCTCGAAGCGCTCGCCGAGCGAGCCCCGCTACCGGTTAGTCTCGACCAGATGCCAGCCGAACGACTGCCCGCCCCCGTCGAGGCGGCCGCCTACTTCGTCGTGGCCGAAGCGCTCACCAACGTCGTCAAGTACGCCGGGGCTTCGACGGCCGCCGTGCGCATCCGGCGCAACGGCTCCTACGCCGTGGTCGAGGTCCGCGACGACGGCGTCGGCGGGGCCGATCCCACAATCGGCACCGGCCTGCGCGGCCTGGCCGACCGCCTCGCCGCCCTCGACGGGCGCCTCGAGGTCCACTCGCCGCCCGGGGAGGGCACCACCGTGAGGGCCGAAGTCCCGTGCGCGTAGTCCTGGCCGACGACAGCCTGCTCCTGCGCGAGGGCGTCGCGCGCCTGCTCGAGGAGGCCGGCCTCGAGGTCGTCGCCCAGGCGGGCGACGGGGAGGACCTCCTGCGCAAGGTCGGCGCCCACAAGCCCGACGTCGCGATCGTCGACGTGCGCATGCCTCCCACGCACACCGACGAGGGGCTGCGCGCCGCGGCCGAGATCCGCGACAAGCACCCCGACACCGGCGTGCTCGTCCTCTCGCAGTACATCGAGGAGGCCTACGCGATGGAGCTGCTGAGCTCCAACGCCGAGGGCGTCGGCTACCTGCTCAAGGACCGCGTCGCCGACCTCGAGCGCTTCATCGACGCCGTGCGGCGCGTCGGCGAGGGCGGCAGCGCGCTGGATCCCGAGGTCGTCTCGCGCCTGCTCGGCCGCCGCCGCCAGGAGGACCCGCTGGCCGAGATCTCCCCGCGCGAGCGCCAGGTGCTCTCCCTTATGGCCGAGGGCCGCTCGAACCACGCGATCGCCACCGAGCTGGTCGTGACCGAGCGCGCCGTCGAGAAGCACGTCACGAGCATCTTCACCAAGCTCAACCTGCCCCCGACGGCCGACGACCACCGCCGCGTGCTGGCGGTGCTCACCTACCTCAAGGCCTGAGCGGATCCGTGGGCCGCCGCGCGCGGCCGAGGATGCGCGGCGCCACGGGCGCCGCCAGCGGGTGGGCACGGAAGGTGAAGCGGTCGCACGCCTCGATCTCGAAGCCAGCGGCGCGGATGGCCGCCTCGGTGTCGCGGTGCGTGTGGCAGCCGCCGTTGACCCGCGGCCAGATCGTCGCGTCGAGGGCGCGCTGCAACCGCGCCAGGCCGGGCGTGTCGGCCGCGACGTGCTCGAAGAAGCGCAGCTCGCCCGCGGGCCGGATCACACGCTGCAGCTCGCCCAGGGCCGCGACCGGCTCGGGCACGCTGCACAGCACCGCCGTGACCACGCCGGCGTCCACCGACGCGTCGTCGAGGGGCAGCGCGTCGGCCACGCCCTCCACCACCGTGACGGGGATCGGCGCCTCGCCCGCCGCCTCCTGCGCCATCGCGCGGAGGTGGTCCTCGGGCTCGACGGCGACGAGCTCGGTCACCGCGCCCGGGTAGTGGGCGAAGCTCACGCCGCTGCCGGCGCCGAGCTCGACGACGCGGCCGCTCAGGCCGGCCAGTAGCCGGCGGCGGTGCTCGGCGCCGCCGCGGCGCTCCTCGCACACGGCGGCGCGGGCGAGCATGCGAGCGAAGATCGGGCGGCTGCTGACGGTCGAGGGCATCGCTCGGACAGGATGGCGCATCGGGGGCGCCCCCTAGGGGACCGCGTACGGGCAGCCGTACCTCCGGCCTCCGGTGCATTTGGCACGCTGCCGATCATGAATGTGCCCGAGCCCCTGCTGGTATCGGCCGCCGACGTCGTGCGCGTGTACGGCGAAGGCGAGGCCGCGGTCCGCGCCATCGACGGCATCACCGTCGGGTTCCCGGCTCGTCGCTTCACTGCGATCATGGGGCCCTCGGGCTCCGGCAAGTCCACCCTCATGCATATGCTCGCGGGCCTCGACCGGCCCACGAGCGGCTCCGTCGTCCTCGATGGCGTCGAGCTCGTCGACCTCGACGACAAGCGGCTGACCAACCTGCGCCGCGACAAGGTCGGCTTCGTCTTTCAGTCCTTCAACCTGCTGCCTGTCCTCGACGCCCGCGAGAACATCGTGCTGCCGTTGTCGATCGCCGGGCGCAAGCCCGACCCGGAGTGGTTCGACCGGCTCATCGACACCATCGGCCTGCGCGACCGCCTCGATCATCGCCCGTCCGAGCTGTCGGGCGGCCAGCAGCAGCGCGTCGCCGTGGCGCGCGCGCTGGCCTCGCGGCCGGCGGTCATCTTCGCCGACGAGCCGACGGGCAACCTCGACTCGAAGTCCTCGGGGGAGCTGCTGAACCTGCTGCGCAACTCGGTCGACGAGCTCGGCCAGACGGTGATCATGGTCACCCACGACGCCGTAGCCGCCTCCTTCGCCGATCGCCTCCTCGTGCTCGGCGACGGGCGCATCGTCCACGACGGCCAGGCTGCCACCGCCGGCGACGTGCTCGACCTCATGAAGGCGGTCGGCTAGGCATGCGCAGGGTCGCCCTGCGCGGGCTCTTCGCCCGCAAGCTGCGCCTCGCGCTGACCGTGCTGGCGGTCGTCCTGGGGACGACGCTGATCGCGGGCACGTACGTCTTCACCGACTCGATCAACAACGCCTTCGACACGATCTTCACGGTCTCCAACCGCGGGACCGATGCGGCCATCACGCCGCACCGGACGATCGACACGAGCAACAACGGCGGCACCGCGCCCACGGTCCCCGGACCGGTGCTGGACAAGGTGCGCCAGGAGCCGGGCGTGGCCAACGCCGAGGGCTCGATCTTCGACGCCGGCACGATCCTGGGCAAGAACGGCAAGCGCATAGGCAAGGGCGGGGCCCCGAACTTCTTGGCCTCGGTCGCCGACGTGCCGCGCTTCCAGGGCTTCACGCTCAAGACCGGCCGCAGGCCGCAGAACGCCGACGAGGCGGCGATCGACGCCGCGACGGCCGACAAGGAGGGGTGGAAGGTCGGCGACAAGGTCTGCGCCGTAGCGACCGCCGCGCGCACGTGCTACACGCTCGTCGGGACGACCCAGATCGCCGGCCTGAGCTCGTTCGGCGGCGCCGCGGTGCTCGACCTCGTGCTGCCCGAGGCCCAACGGATGCTCGGCAAGGGCAACGGCTTCGACGAGATCCAGGTCGCCGCCAAGCCCGGCGTCTCGCCGCAGGAGCTCAAGACGCAGCTGGCGAGCGCGCTCGGCCCGACGGTAGACGTGCGCACCGGTCAGGAGCAGGCGGACAAGGAGTCCAAGGACATCCGCGACAACCTCGGGTTCCTGAAGACCTTCCTGCTCGCGTTCGCCTTCATCGCGCTGTTCGTGGGCGCCTTCCTGATCTTCAACACCTTCTCGATCACCGTCGCCCAGCGCATGCGCGAGTTCGCGCTGCTGCGCACCCTCGGCGCGTCGCGCCGCCAGATCTGGCGGGCGGTCGTCTCCGAGGGACTCGCGCTGGGCTTCGTCGGCGGCGTCGTCGGGTTCCTGCTCGGCATCGGGACGGCCGCGCTCCTGCGCGCGCTCTTCAAGGCGTTCGGCGCCGACCTGCCGAGCAAGGGGGTCGTCATCGAGAGCCGCACGGTGATCGTCACGATCCTCGTGGGCACGGTGGTGAGCCTCGCCGCCAGCATCGCTCCGGCGGTGCGCGCCATGCGCGTGCCGCCGGTGGAGGCCCTGCGCGAGGGCGCCGTGCCGGTGCAGCACGGGCGCGGGCGGCGGATGGCCATTGGCGCCGGGCTGCTGCTCGCGGTCGGCGTAGGGCTCATGTGCGTCGGGCTCTTCGGCAGCCTGAAGTCCGACAACGCCGCGATCTCGTTCATGGGCGGCGGCGCCGCGCTCACCTTCCTCGGCGTCGCGCTGCTCTCGCCGCGGCTGGTGCGGCCGCTGGCGAACGTCATCGGGCGCCCGATCGAGCGCGCGACCGGCATCACCGGCCAGCTCGCACGCGAGAACTCGGTCCGCCAGCCGGGGCGCACCGCGGTCACCGCTGCGGCGCTCATGATCGGCGTGGCGCTCGTCACTTTCGCCTCGATCTTCGCGGCGGGGGCGAAGGCGACCATCAACGGCGCCATCGACAAGAACCTCAAGAGTGCCTTCGTGGTGCAGAACACCGACGGCTTCTCGCCGTTCTCGCCCGAGGTGCTGCGCAACGTCGATCGTGTCCAGGGCGTCTCGAGCGTCAGCGGCGTGCGCTTCTCCGAGGCCAAGGTCCGCGGTGTGAGCGGCAACCAGTCGGTCTCCTCGATCGACCCGCGCACCTTCCCCGACCTCTACAAGCTGGACATGAAGGCGGGCGGCGAGGCCGCCGTCCGCGATCTCGGCCCGGGCGACGTGCTGATCAAGAAGGGCTACGCGGACTCGCACGACACCAAGCTCGGCGACACGCTGCAGGTGACGACGCCCAACGGCAAGCGCATCGCCCCGAAGGTGATCGGCATCGTCGACGACAAGGGCGGCCTGCTGGCCAACCTGACGGTGACCAACGCGGTCGCGCAGACGCAGTTCGGCGAGCCCAAGGACGCCTTCGGTCTCGTCGGCGCCGATCCGGGCGCTGACCTGGCGGCAGTCAAGCAGCAGATCTCGAAGCTGCTCGACGCCCGCTACCCCGAGGCCGAGGTGCTCACCAACCAGGAGTTCAAGGACGACATCGCCGGCCAGGTCAACCAGCTGCTCAACCTGATCTACGCGCTGCTGGGACTGGCGATCATCGTCTCGCTCTTCGGCATCGTGAACACGCTCGTGCTGTCGATCAGCGAGCGCACGCGCGAGCTCGGCATGCTGCGGGCGATCGGCACCTCGCGCAAGCAGGTCAAGCGGATCGTGCGCTGGGAGGCCGTCATCACCTCGCTCATCGGGGCCGTCCTGGGCGTGATCATGGGCGTGATCCTGGCGGTGCTCTTCACCCGGCCACTCGACGACTTCACGCTCTCGATCCCGGTCGTGACGCTGCTGGTCATGTTCGTCCTGGCCGGCGTCGCCGGTGTCGGGGCGGCGGTCCTCCCGGCCCGCCGGGCCTCCAAGCTCGACGTCCTCGAGGCGCTGGCCTACGAGTGACGAAGCGTGGCGGGCGCGGCACCGCCGCGCCCGCCGCCAGCTTCGCCCGCCCAGGGGTGCTGCCTTGGGGTGGGTCGGTCGTCAGCGCTCGGCGTCGTACGCGGCGATCAGGCGCTTGGGGGCGCGCAGGCGCCAGGCCTCCTCGACCAGCTCGGCGAGCTCCTCGGGATCGACGGCCTCGAGGCGGACGAGCACCGCGGGGTAGCCGTCGTAGTGCGGCGTGGTGAAGAAGGCCTCGGGCTGGCCCTGCAGGAGCGCCTCGCGCTCGCCGAGGTCGACGACGCGCACCACGAGGGCGTCGGGATCGGTGCGCATCCGGCACATGAACTTGCCCGCCACGCGCAGGGCGGGGGTGCCGTACGACGTCGTGACCTCGACACCCGGAAGCCGGGTGCCGATAGCCACGACGTCGTCCCAGGTCGGCATGCAGCAAGCCTAGGCACCCGGGGTCAGGCGCACCACCGAGGTGTCGAGCACGTTGCCGTCGCCCGCGCCGTCCCACTCGACGAGGCCGCGCAGCGGCTCGCTGCCGCGCGTAGGCGGCGAGCACGTTGACCCCGGGCGCGGCGACGTCGGGTCGCAGCAGGTCGGCGGTCGTCGAGGCGGGGCCGCGCGACGAGAAGCTCGCCACGCGGTCCGCCGTCCAGCCGATGGCGCGGGCCGCGGGGGCGCTCAGCTGCGCCGTGCCGCCACCGGCGTCGGTGACCGCGCGCAGCGCCGCGAGCTCGTGGCGCTCGATGACCGCCATCGGCAGCGCGCTGTGGACGATCGGGTCGTCGAGGCCGTCGCCGCCGACGAGGACGACACCCTTCGCGCCCAGCGGGCGCAGGGCATCGACGAGGACCTCGGCGGGCGCGAAAGCCTCACAGGCGACGACCTTGCCCTGCACCTGCTCCTTGGTCAGGCCGGCGACGCAGAAGCGCGGGTCGTTGAACGCGTCGCCCTGATAGTCGGGCGCGACCGACCGCGCGTCGAGCAGCGGCACGGCGCCGAAGCCCGACCAGGTCGTCGAGGCCGGGAGGTCGGCGCTCTGGCCGCCCGCGCTGAGGTGCAGCGTGCTGCGGAAGGTGCGGCTCGCGGTCGTGGCGGCCACCGCCGTCGTCCAGGGCGCCGTGGCGGGGGAGCTGATGGCGTCGGGGTAGTCGCCCGCGTTGCCGGCGGCGACGGCGACGAAGACGCCCGCGGCGTCGGCGTTGAGGGTCGCGGCCTCGGTCGGGTCGACCCTCGACGGGTCGTGCGGGGCCCCGAGCGACAGGTTGATGACGTCCACGCCGTCGCGCACGGCGGCGTCGATCGCGCTGATGACGTCCACGTTCGAGCAGTAGCCCATCTCCCAGCACGCCTTGTAGACCGCCAGGTGCGCGCCGGGCGCCACGCCGGTGATGCGGTCGACGCCGAGCGGGTTGCCGTCGACGCGGGGGTCGACGCCGGCGTCGCCGACGGCGATCGAGGCGACGTGCGTCCCATGCCCGACCTCGTCGCGCGGCGAGAGGTAATCGCCCTGGGAGAGATTGTCGCGGCCGAAGCCATCGACGAAGTAGCGCGCGCCGACGAGCTTGTTCGTGCAGGTCGAGGAGGGGAACTGGTCCCCGGCCTCGCACGCCCCGTCCCACAGCGCCGGCGGCGCCATGCCGTGGTCGGCGAAGCTCGCCGACTCGGGCGTGATGCCGGTGTCGACGACGCCGACGATCACGCCGTCGCCGGCCTTGGCCGGGCCGCCCAGGCGCTTCCACAGGCCGTTCGGCAGGCCCATGAGCGCGGCCTCCGAGCCGCCCGGGCCACCGCTGGCCGCCGCGGCAGCGGGCTGGGCGCCGGGGCGGTCGTCGAGGACGTGAAGGAAGCGCTCGCGGGTGACGTGGGCCACCTCGGGCCGCCCGCGCAGCGCCTGGGCCTGCTGGTCGGTCAGCGCGGCGGCGAAGCCGGCGAAGGCGGTGCGGTACTCGGCCGTCGGCTTGACACTCGGGGCGACGGCGCTCAGCGCGGCGTCCTGGCGGTCGGACAGCTCGCGCGACCACGCGCGCGCCGCCGCGCTCGTGGCGTCGAGCTTGTGCCCGGTGGCGGCGGGCGCGGTCGGGACGAAGCCCTTCGCCCCACCCTGGTAGCGGGCCAGCGGCGGCGCGGCGAGCTCGACGATCCACTGGTCGGCCGCCGGCGCCTGGGCGCCTGCCGGCGCCTTGGCGGCCGGCGTGCCGTGCAGCGCGCCGGGGCCCGCGGGGCCGAGGGCTGGGGCTCCGCGCCAGATGGGGACCGGGTCGTCTGCCGCGGAGGCGGCGGGCGCCGCGAGGGCGGCGATTGCCAGGACGGCGCAGAGACGTCGCGCACGAGCGAGGGGAGGCATGCAAGCTCCTGTGGACCGGGGGCAGGGGGCTCTCGAGGCCGCCAACGCCCTTGCCTCGCGCGGGCCACGCCGTGCGGTCCGTGCGCGGACAGCGCGCGGCGGCGCAAACTGCATCACCGAGGGGAAGCGGGCCCGCGGTGGCGCCACCCTCGCGGTCGTCCTCCGCGGGGAGTGGGCGTGGCAAGGATGCTGACTCTTGCGCCTCCTGGCCGTAAAAGTCAGCACGGTGGTCGATAGGTGTCGTCCTGCAACACCAATCGACCACGCTTCGGCCGGGCGCGGCGGGAGCTCCCTTCCCTCGGTGATGCTGTAAGCGCCGCGCGGCGCCGCGCGCGCCAGCGGACGACTGACTGCTACCGCCGGTAGAGCCCGAGCAGCAGCGCGCACAGGAGCGCCGCCGCTCCCGCGTAGCCGATCTCCGCGCGGACGAGCTCGTCGTCGATCGCGGGCACGATCATCCACACGACGAAGAGCGCGGCGCACACCAGCCACATCGTCGCCGCGGCGCGGGCGTGCCCGCGGGCCAGCGCGGCCTGGTTGAACGTCCCCGCGCACAGGTGAAAGCCCATGCCGAGCGCGATGACGGCCAGCCCGAGGCGCCCGTAGTGGTAGCCGTGCCCGAAGACGACGTCCATCGCCCACGGGCCGATGAGCAGCAGCCCGAGCGCGACGGCGCCGGCGAAGGCCGCGATGGCCAGGACCGTGACGCGGATCGCGCGCGCGAAGGCCTCGTGGCCCTCGGTGGCCTCCAACCCGCTGAGGTGGGGCAGCAGCGACGTCTGGATCGACTGGAAGAGCTGCAGCGGCGCGCGCGTGATAAGCAGCGCGTTGAAGACGACGCCCGCCAGGGCCGTCGTCGCCGTCGCGCTCACGGTGAGCACCGACGCGTTGAGCAGCGCCTGCTCGGCGAGCTGGATGGCGGCCACGGACGCGGCGAAGCCGGCGCCCGCCCGCAGCGTCAGCGCGCGCTCGTCGACCACGGAAGGCGTGTCGGCGGCGGAGTGCCGGACAATGGCCCACGGCACGACCAGCAGCGAGGCCACGGGCGCGGCGAGGATGCCCAGAGCCACCGCGGACTGCCCATCGGCGAGGCCGACCGCGACGGCCACCGGGAAGCAGAAGCGCGACACCGACTCGAAGAGCACGAGGCCGCCGTAGAGCGCGAACCACTGGTGCCCGGCCAGGTAGCCGCGGGCGAAGTAGCTCGCGGCATAGGCCAGCGTGGCGCCGACGAAGACCCAGTAGAGCGTGGCCGAGTCGAAGGCGCGCTCGATCGGACCCTTCAGCGCGAGCGCGACGACGAGGAAGACGGCGGCGAAGCCCGCCTGCACGAGGAGCGGGATGCGCAGGGGGTGCCGGCCGTGGTGGCCGCGCGCGCGGCGGTCGGCGATCGTCCGCGACAGCAGCTGCTCGACCGGGCGATAGATGACCGAGATGACGACGAACAGGACTGCCCACAGCAGCGAGACGGCGCCGTAGGCGTCGGCGTCCAGCACGTGGCTCGCCACCGCGAAGTAGGCGAAGGTGAAGATGCCCGTCGAGGCGATCCCGATCGACAGGATGCGCGCGCCGCGCGCGTAGGCGTCGGCCTGTGGCGCGCCGGCGGTCTCGTCGGCGCCCGGGACGGCGGTCTCAGTCACGAAGGCGGACGAGCAGCATCGTCCACGGGAACGGCGAGCGCGCCTGCACGACCTCGCCATGGCGCGAGAGCAGCGCCACGAACGAGCGCTTGGACCAGTGGTTGACGTGCCCAGGGGTGTTGCCGAGGTCCTTCCAATACGCGCCGCGGGCCATGTTCAGCCCGCGCCACAGCGGCTCGCGGGGCACCGAGACGAGCAGCCAGCGCTTGGCCACGCGCGCCATCTCGGCCACCGTGTGCTCGGCGTCGGGCACGTGCTCGAGGACCTCGATGGCCGTCGCGGCGTCGAACTCCGCGTCGCCGAAGGGCAGGTTCTCGGCCTTCATCACCCGGTACTCGAGGTTGGGCGCCGTCCGCTTGGCCCACTCGGCGTGCAGGGCCGGGTCGTCGAGGTCGATGCCCACCACGCGGCGCTCGTCGCCCAGGCGCTGGGCCCACTGGTGGGTCAGCACGCCCTCGCCGCAGCCCACGTCGAGCAGCGACTGCGGGTCGGCCTGCGTGAAGAGCTCGTCGAGCGTGCCCTCGAAGCGGGCCATGAGGCGCCGGACGACGGGGTTCGTCGAGCCGTACTTGTCGTAGGTGTTGCCGGTGACCGTGCCCTCACGGTCGACGGTGACGCCGCTCATCGCGAGGACTCGCTTTCCGGGTCGACGCTCAGGACGGACGAGCAATGGCGCGCTGTCATAGCTTCAGGGCCTCGCGCTCCTCGGTCTTCTGGCCCGCACGCGCCCCCGTCGTCGCCCGCTGGCCAGTCGGCCGGGCGCCGGGCTCGTAGTGCGACGGCGGCACGTCGAGCTGCAGCTCGATGCGCCGCACGCGCTCGAAGATGCGCTGGGACATCATGCGCTGACCGTAGAGCAGGTCCCCGATGACACCGAGCGCAGCCAGCACGACGGCCGCGTTGAAGAGCACCGCACCGAAGATCAGCGACTGCACGTGGCCGGCGCCGTCGCCGTCGACGTAGGCCACCACGAAGCGGCCGAAGGGGATGAGCGCCGCGACGAACGCGAGGGTCGCCATCAGCATGAAGACCTTCAGCGGCTCGTACTGCGCGTAGACGCGGGCGATGGCCACGGCGTTGCGGCGCACGTAGGAGCCCATCGACGGGAACAGGCGCGACTCGCGCGTCTTGGCGTTGGTCGAGACGGGGACGTGCTGCGTGGCGACCAGCAGCTTGCCCGCCTGGATGATCGTCTCCAGGGTGTAGGTGTACTTGGAGACGACGGCCATCTGGATGGCGGCCTCGCGGTTGTAGGCGCGAAAGCCCGAGGTCGTGTCGGGCACGTCGGTGTCCGAGGCCTGGCGCACGACCCACGAGCCCAGGCGCTGCAGGCGCTTCTTGAGCGGGGAGAAGTGCGCGATGGTGTCGGTCTCGCGGTCGCCGACGACCATGTCGGCGTTGCCCTCGATGATCGGCGCGACGAGCTTGGGGATGTCGTGGCCGGAGTACTGGTTGTCGGCGTCGGTGTTGACGATGACGTCGGCGCCGAGCTTCAGCGCGGCGTCGAGGCCGGCCTGGAAGCCGGCGGCCAGGCCCTTGTTGTTGGTCAGCCGCACGATGTGCTCCACGCCGTTCTCGCGCGCCACCTCGATCGTGCGATCGGTCGAGCCGTCGTCGATGACCAGCCACTCGACGGCGTCGAACCCCGGGACCTCGCGCGGGAGGTCGGCCAGCGTTGCCGGGAGCGTCGCCTCCTCGTTGAGGCACGGGATCTGGATGATGAGCTTCATGCGGGCGGGTCGGGGCGACGGGGCGTGCAGAGAGGTCGACGCCGTACACTCGCTGGCGCCCAGTATCCCACATGGCGAGCGCGACGATCACCCGGCCGGCCCCGGCCCGGACCCTGCTGCCGGCCGTCGCAGCCGGCTCCGGTCGTGGCCAGTGCTCGCCCTGATCGTGCTCGCGCTGGGCACCGTGATCGGGTTCCTGGTCTACCCGACCTATCCCAACTACGACAGCTACTACTCGCTGCTGTGGGGCCGCGAGCTGCTGCACGGGGTCAAGCCGTCCTTCGACGGCTACCGCACGCCGACCGAGCACCCGCTCGCCGTCATCTTCGGGATGGTGCTCTCGATCGTCGGCGATCCGGCCGACCGGATCATGGTCGGCGCCACGCTGGCGTCGTTCGTCGTGCTCGCCGCGGGCCTGTACCGCCTGGCGGCGGCGTCGTTCGGGACGCTCGTGGGCCTGGCGGCCGGCGCCCTGCTGTGCACGCGCTTCGACTTCCCCTTCCTGGCCGCGCGCGCCTACATCGACATCCCCTACCTGGCCTTCGTCGTGTGGGCCGCCGCGCTCGAGGCCGAGCGCCCCCGGCGCGGCACCGTCGTCTTCGCGCTGCTGGCCTGCGCGGGCCTCATGCGCCCGGAGGCATGGCTGCTGAGCGGCCTCTATTGGCTGTGGTGCATCCGGCCCGCCCCGTGGCCGCTGCGCATCCGCTATTCGCTGCTCACCGGCCTCCCGCCGGTCATCTGGACGGCCCTCGACTGGTGGGCGACCGGCGACCCGAAGTTCTCGCTGACCCATACGAGCGGCTTGGCCGAGGAGCTCGGGCGTACCAGCGGCGGGCTGTCCGCCGTTCCCAGCACGACGGTGAAGTTCCTGAAGAACCTCGACAAGGTCCCGGTCTTCTACGCGGGGATCCTCGGCGTCGTCATCGCCGTTCTGCTCGCGCCGCGGCGCGCGCGCATGCCGCTGGCGCTGCTCGTCATCGGGCTCGGCACCTTCGTGCTCGTCGGCCTGGCCGGCTTGTCGGTCATCGACCGCTACCTGCTCGTGCCCTCGCTGCTGGTCATGGTCTTCGCGGGCGTCTCGCTCGGCGGCTGGACGATGCTGCGCGCCGGCCGCGCACGCACGGTCTGGGCCGTGGGGTCCGTCGCGCTGATCGTCTACGGGGTGGCCTTCACGGCCACGCGGGTGAACCTCTCGACCTTCACCAACGAGCTGACCTTCCGCGGCGACTCCCACGCCTCGCTGCGCACGCTGCTGAACGACCCCAAGGTGCGCGCCGGGCTGCGCTGCGGCCCGGTGTCGACGCCCAACCACAAGCTCATCCCCGACACGCGCTGGCTACTCGACGCCTCCGCCAGCAAGGTCATCGCCCGCAGCGATGCGCACGAGCGCTCGCGCATCGACCGCGGCGTGGCCATCTACGCCGTCAACCGCCTGTCGCTGTTGCGCTCGGGCTTCACGGTCGGCGACGAGTCGACGCAGGACACCTTCAACTCGATCCCGATGGCCGGGTTCACACGGGTGGCGTTCACGCCGTACTACAGCGCCTATGTCCGTTGCTGAGCGGGCGCCCCTGAGCCCGCCGGCGCCGGAGGGCTCCGGGGACGACGTCGTCGCGCAGCGCCGCTGGCCGTGGTGGATCGGGCTCGCACTCGTGCTCGCCGCGGCGCTCGGCCTGCGCGTGTGGGGCATCAAGCAGGGGCTGCCGTTCGCCTACAACGCCGACGAGAACGCGCACTTCGTCCCCAACGCGATCGGCCTGTTCGGCCACGGCTGGGACCCGCACTACTTCGTCAACCCGCCGGCCTACACATACCTGCTGCACGTCGTCTTCGACGTCTGGTTCGGCGGGCGGGCCGGCGTGTCGAAGGCCCTCGCCACCAACCCGACCGAGGTCTTCATCGTCGCGCGCCTGACGGCCGCGGCGGTCGGCACCCTTGCGGTGTGGCTGCTGTACCTGGCCGGGGCCAAGCTCTTCGGGCGCGCCGTCGGCCTGCTGGCCGCCGCCCTGCTGGCGTGCTCGTTCCTGGCCGTCTTCTACTCGCACCTGGCGCTCAACGACGTCCCGACGCTGGCGCCCATCGCCCTGTCGCTGTGGGGCACCGCGGGCGTGCTGCGCGAGGGGCGCCTGCGCGACTACCTGGTCGCCGGCGCCGGGCTCGGGCTGGCGTGCGCGACGAAGTACACCGGCGGGATCGTGCTCTTGCCGCTGATCGCGGCCGGCGCGGTCCGCCTCGCGGTCCCGGCCGGGCGCTACGCGGCGGCGCGCGGGCTGGTGCTGGCAGGAGTCGTCGCGCTCGGGGCCTTCGTCGTCGCCAATCCCTACGCGGTGCTCGACCTCGCGGCCTTCCGCGACGGGCTGCAGCACCAGGCCGACGCCGCCGACGACGCCCTGGGCAAGCTCGGCCTGACCCAGAGCTCGGGGCACCTGTACTACCTGTGGACCTTCACCTGGGGGATGGGCTGGGCGCCGCTCGTGGCGGGCGTGGTCGGCCTCGGCCTGCTGGCCCTCGACGACCGGCGCGCGCTGCTCGTCCTCGGCCCGGCGCCGATCCTCTATGTGCTCTACATGGGCACCCAGGCGCGCTTCTTCGGGCGCTGGCTGCTGCCGGTCTTCCCGATCGCCTGCCTGCTGGCCGCCTACGCGATCGTCCGGCTCACCCAGCTCGCGTCCCGGCGCGTACCGGCGCTCGGGCCCGCGCTCGCGGTGCTGGGCGCCGTGCTCCTGCTCGGGCAGGGGATCGTCTACTCGCTGCACAGCGCCATGACGCTCTCGGAGGCCGACACGCGCAACACCACGCGCCAGTGGCTGGTCGACCACGTGCCGGCGAACACGAGGATCGTCGTCGAGCCCGTCGTCCCCGACGCGTGGGCCAACGACATCGGCCGCCCCAACCCCGGCACCGCCAACGGCGCGCGCTGGTCGAAGTTCCCCACCAGCCGCTCGAACATCGCCGACGACGGCTCGGTCATCCCGGCGCCGGGCGGATCGTCAACATCGAGGACTACGAGCGCACGCTCTACCCCGGGCTCATCGACAAGTACGTCGCGAAGGGCTACTGCTGGGTGGTGGTCGGCTCGACCCAGCGCGGGCGCGCCGAGGCGCAGCCCGCGATCGTGCCGCAGGCGATCGCCTACTACCGCGATCTCGAGCGCCGCTCGACGCTCGCCTTCGAGGCGTCGCCCTACCGCAAGGACGCCGAGCCGGTGAAGTTCAACTTCGACTGGACCTTCGACTTCTACCCGCTGGCCTACGAGCGCCCCGGGCCGGTGATGCAGATCTACCGCCTTAAGGGCGCCAAATGCGGCTGATCTAGACTCGTCTGCTCAGTGCAGCGGACCGAGACCGATCACGAGCACCTCACGCGGGCCATCGAGCTCGCCGAGCGCGGCGTGGGCAGCGTGAGCCCCAATCCGGTGGTCGGCGCGGTCGTCGTCAAGGACGGCCGGGTCGTCGGGGAGGGCTGGCACGAGGAATACGGCGGCCCGCACGCGGAGGTCAACGCCATCGCCTCCGCCGGCGCCGCCGGCCTGCTGGGCGCCACCCTCTACGTGTCGCTCGAGCCGTGCTGCCATCACGGTCAGCAGCCGCCGTGCACCGAGGCGATCCTCGCGGCCGGCTTGGGCCGCGTCGTCGTCGCCAGCGACGACCCCACCGAGAAGGCCTCGGGCCGGGGCTTGGGCATCCTGCGCGACGAGGGCGTGCAGGTCGACCTGGCCGGCGGCGAGCTCGCCGCGCGGGCGCGCCAGCAGAACCAGGCCTTCCGCAAGCACGCCCGCACCGGGCGCCCGTGGGTGCTGTTCAAGTCGGCCATGAGCCTGGACGGCAAGGTGGCGACCAAGACGGGCGACTCGAAGTGGATCTCCAGCGAGGACAGCCGGCTCGTCGCCCACCGCTGGCGCGCCTCGTGCGACGCCGTGGCCGTCGGCATCGGCACCGCGCTGGCCGACGACCCGCAGCTCACCGCGCGCATCGACGGCGTGCGCCACCAGCCGCGGCGCGTGGTCTTCGACGCCACCGGGCGCCTGCCCCTGGACTCCAAGCTGGTCTCGGCCGCCCACGAGGTGCCGCTCGTCGTCGTCGTCTCGCGCGCTGCGCGTCGGTCGAACACCGATGCGCTGGAGAACGCCGGCGCGGAGGTCATCGTCGCCACCGGCGAGAACGAGCCCGCTCGCGTGCGCTCGGCGCTCGACCAGCTCGGCGCGCTCGACCCGCCGGTCACCTCCGTGCTGCTCGAGGGCGGCCCGCACCTGGCCGGGGCCTTCCTCGACGGCGGCGAGATCGACGAGCTGCGGCTCTTCATCGCCCCGCTGCTGCTGGGCGGCCGCTCGGCACGCGACCCGCTCGAGGGCGAGGGCGTCGACGCGATCTCCGATGCGCTGCGCGCGCTGACGCTGCAGTGCGAGTCGGTCGCCGGCGACGTCCTGATCTCGGCGCGCCTGCGGGAGTGGTAGGCCGTTGTTCACGGGCCTCGTCGCCGACCTCGGGACGGTTGCCGAGGTGCACTCCACCACCGACGGCGTTCGCCTGGCCATCGAGTCGCCGCTGGCGCGCGAGCTGTCCGAGGGCGACTCGGTCGCGGTCAACGGCGTCTGCCTGACCGCCGTCGGGCTGTGCGGCGACCGCTTCGGCGCCGACGTGATGAACGAGACGCTGCGCCGCTCCGCGTTGGCCGAGGTGCGCAGTGGGACCAGGGTCAACCTCGAGCTCGCGCTGGCGGCCGACGCGCGCCTGGGCGGCCACTTCGTCCAGGGCCACGTCGACGGCGTCGGCGCGGTGTCGGCCGTCCGCGACGACGGTTTCGCGCGGGTGGTCACGGTGCAGGCCGACCCGCAGCTGCTGCGCTACGTGGTCGAGAAGGGCTCGATCACCGTGGACGGCGTCTCGCTCACCGTGGCGGGCATCGACGAGGCCTCGTTCGACGTGTCGCTCATCCCCGAGACGCTCGATCGCACCAACCTCGGGACCGCCGCGCCGGGCACGCCTGTCAACCTTGAGGTGGACATCCTGGCCAAGTACGTGGAGAAGCTCGTGAGGCGTGACCCCAGTTGAGCACCGAGACGACACCGTTCGCCACCGTCGAGGAGGCGCTGGAGGACATCGCCGCGGGCAAGATGATCGTCGTTGTCGACGACGAGGATCGCGAGAACGAGGGCGACCTCGTCATGGCCGCCGAGTTCGTGACGGCCGACGACATCAACTTCATGGCCACCCACGCGCGCGGCTGGATCTGCCTGGCGCTGACGGGCGCGCGCTGCGAGGAGCTCGGCCTCGAGCTCATGTCGCTGCGCAACGAGACGGCCCACGCGACGCCCTTCACGGTCACCATCGAGGCGCGCGAGGGGGTGACCACCGGCATCAGCGCGGCCGACCGGGCGCACACGATCCGGGTCGCCGTCGACCCCGAGAAGGGCCCGCAGGACATCGTCAAGGGCGGCCACGTCAACCCGCTCAAGGCCCGGCCCGGCGGCGTCCTCGAGCGCACCGGGCACACCGAGGCCTCGATCGACCTCGCCCGGCTGGCCGGCTGCGTCCCGGCCGGGGTGATCTGCGAGGTGATGAACGAGGACGGGTCGATGGCCCGCGTCGGCGACCTGCGGGCCTACTGCTTCAAGCACGGCCTACGAATGATCACCATCGCCGACCTGATCGCCTACCGGCGTCGCAACGACAAGCTGATCGAGCGCGTCGTGGCGACGACGCTCCCCACGACCTTCGGCGACTTCGAGGTCGTCGGCTACCGCTCGCTGATGGACGACAAGCACCACGTGGCGCTGGTCAAGGGCGACGTGGCGGGCGTCGAGGACGTGCTCGTGCGCATGCACTCGGAGTGCCTGACCGGCGATGTCTTCCACTCGCTGCGCTGCGACTGCGGCGAGCAGCTCGAGTCGGCGCTCTCGATGATCGAGCGCGAGGGCCGCGGCGTCCTCGTCTACCTCGCCCAGGAGGGGCGGGGGATCGGGCTGCTCAACAAGCTGCGCGCCTACAAGCTCCAGGAGCAGGGCCTCGACACGGTCGACGCCAACCTCGAGCTCGGCCTGCCCGCCGACCTGCGCGAGTACGGCATCGGCGCGCAGATCCTCGTCGACCTCGGGCTGAGCTCGATCCGGATCCTCACCAACAACCCCAAGAAGATCCACGGGCTGCAGGGCTATGGGCTGAGCGTCAGCGAGCAGGTCCCGATCGAGCACGTGGCCAACGCGCACAACGAGGGCTACCTGCGCGCCAAGGCCGAGCGCATGGGCCACATGCTGCACCACCAGGGCCTCAACCTCGACGAGGAGATGCGCCACCTACGCGAGCGCCCGGGCCACGGCAGTGGCTGGGGGCAGGGCGAGCGTTGAGCTTCGCCATCGTCATCGCGCGCTTCTACGAGCATCTCGCCGACCGTCTCGTCGGCGGCGCCCAGACCGCCTTCGCCGAGGCCGGCGCCGGCGAGGCGGACGTCTTCGACGTGCCCGGTGCCTTCGAGCTGCCCCTCGCGGCGCGGTATGCGGCGCTGACGGGGCGCTACGACGGCGTGTGCTGCCTGGGCGCGGTCATCCGCGGCGAGACCGACCACTACGACTGGGTGTGCGCCGAGAGCGCCCGCGGGATCCAGGACGTCCAGCTCTCCACCGGCGTGCCCTGCGCGTTCGGCGTGCTCACCGTCGACACCATGGAGCAGGCGCTTGAGCGCTCGGGCGGGGCCAAGCGCGACTCCGGCCGCCACGCCGCCGAGGCCGTGCTCGCGCTGGCGCGGCTGCGCGAGCAGCTGGGCGCCGACTAACGCCCCCATGGCGGCCGAGCGTCGGCCGTCCCGCCTGTACAGGGGTAGGACCGACGTTCGGCGCCGAAAAGGGTTGTGGCAGGCGTCACGCATGAGGGTAGGCTTGTGGGCGTGACGAAGGAGGTCCTGGCCCTCGCGATCACCGTGCTCGTGCACGTGATCGGCATGGCGGCCCTGGTTTGGGCGCTGCTCCTCGACGACGACAACCGCCCCGACTGGCGCGGCTGGTGGCCCGGTGACGACGACGAGCCGCCCGCTCCGCCGCCGCCCGGACCGTCCGGCGACGGGCTGCCCCTGCGCGACGCCGAGCCCAGCGCGGTGCGCCTGCGCGAGCGCGGCAGGCTGGCCGACGGGCACCCACGCCCGGCGCGCCGCCCGGCGCATGCGCCCCGGCGCGAGCCGGTGCGCGAACCCGAGCGGTCTTAGACGGCTGATTGCGTCTGAGATGGACGCGTGTGTCAAGTGAGCGTTGGCGGTTGTTGTTCATGGTGGCGGCGGGTGGTGGGGTCGGGCGGCGGGTGCGAGGGCAACGACGACTGTCACTGTGAGATGCGCGGGTCGGGGCCGCAGGACAGTGTCCGGTCGTGAGCTGCCTCGAACTAGATTCGCGAGTCGGTATCGCATAGACGCATCGAGGGTCCTCCGGGCGGCTCGCACCGGCCGCCCGACCCCACCATGGGTTGGCGTGTGGCTAGCGGGCGGCCTCCTGGGGCTGCTTGTCGCTGGTGGTGATCGGCTGGTCGGTGAGCGCGGCCCAGAGGAACGCTGCGAGCTCGCGGGCGATCGCGACGTTGACGACGGTCGGGCGCTTGCCGTGCTCGGTGAGGTGGCGGTAGCGGTGGTGCAGGCGGACCTGGGCTTGCCAGGCGCGCTGATCGGGCTGCACGCCGCCGGCGGGGCGGCGGGGTGCGTGGCGGTAGTGCCAGGCGGCTTCGACGAGCAGGCGGCGGGCGTGGCGGTTGCCGGCGCGGGTGATGTGGCCGCGGTGTTGCTGATCGCCGCTTGAGTACTCGCTTGGCGTGATGCCCAGCCAGCAGGCGAGCTCGCGTGGGTGGCTGAAGCGTGCGAAGTCGCCGATCTCGGCGATCAGCCCGAGTGCGGTCAGCGTGCTGATGCCGCGAAAGCGCGTGAGGATCTGCACGTGGCCGGCCCAGCGCTCGCCGCGCGCGATCTCCTCAAGCCGCGCGTCGAGCGTGGCGAGCTGGCGCTCGAGCCCGTCGAGGTGGATCAGCATCTGCGTCAGCGCCTCGTGCGCGAGCGGATCGTCCAGGCGCTGCGCGTTGACCCAGCGGCGGTGCATCTGCGTCCAGTGGCTCTTGCCCTCACGGTAGATGCGGCCGTGCCTGAGCAGCTGCTTGGCGACGCGATGACGGGCCGCGGTGCGCGCGCAGCGCAGGTCGTCGCGGCAGCGCAGCAGATCGCGCAGGCCCTCAGTCTCGGCGGTCGGCGGCGACACGAACCGCAGAAGGCCGGCGCGCTGCAGCGTCACGAGCTTCTTCGCATCACGGCGGTCGGTCTTGACGTGGTCACCGGCGCGCACCGGAACCAGCGACGGCGCCACGACGTCACACGCCACGCCGATCTTCGTCAGCAGCCGCCACAACGCGAACCCGCCCGGGCCCGCTTCGTAGCAGACGGCAAGCCCGTCGGGCCCGCCGAGCCGGTCGATAAAACGACGGATCGCGCGCTCGGTCGTCTCGATCCGCGACACCTCCGGCTTACCGCCCTCGGGCGGCAGCGTCGCGGCGACGATCGAGAACTTGTGCACATCCAGGCTGACCCACAGACGCACGCCCGCGGGCGCGATCGAAGCGGTAACGTCAGGCACGGCTGGTCCTCCAAGCAGGTCGTATGCGGTAGCCGTTGCGGCTCTCAACACCCGCGATTGTCAACCCGCGAAAGATGCGACGCACGAGGACCAGCCTCATGCGTCCATCCTGACTAGTAGTGCTTTGTTAGGTTCACTCATCCCGTCGTGAGAGCGGGAGCGGCAGACGGGTGAGATCGATCTGCTGCTGGCAGGTTTGGCAGCGGCCGGTCCAGCACTTGAAGATCGGCTGCATTAGCAGCACGACCTTGGGGAGCGTCAGGCCGGCCGCGGGTGAAAAGGGTTCAGCCGCTCGAGGGTGAGAAACCCGTGGGCGGCGGTGACCAGCGCGGTGTGGTGGTACCAGCCGAGCCAGGAGCGGCCCTCGTAGTGGTCGAGTCCGAGCTCGCCTTTGAGCTGCTTGTAGTCGAGCTCCATCTTCCAGCGCATGCGTGCCAGCCGCGCGAGTCGCTCGGGCTCGGTGTCGGCGGGCAGGTTTGAGATCCAGTAGTCGGTGGGCTTGTCGTGACCCTCGGGCCATTCGGCGATCAGCCATTCCTCGCGCGGGGGTACCTCGGCGTCCTCGCGCCATCCGCTCCGTCGCTCGTCGTCGCGCCAGCCGTGTGCGGCGTGAACGCGCGCGAAGATGAACCTGGAGGTGACCGGCTCGCCGTCGGGCCCGTCGCGGAAGGTGACCGTCTGCGCGGTGGGCGCTCCGAGCCGGCCGATCAGCTCGCCGATCGGCTCAGGCTTGCGGTCCGGCCGCGGCCGGACCGGCCCGCGAGTCGCCTCGGGCTTCTTGGCAGGCACGGCGAACAGGGTGCCCTGTTCGAACACCTTCGTCTTCGGCCCGACCGCCAGCACGTACCGGCACTCGGCCCGATCGAGACGATCGCGCAGCCAGGTGTTCTCACCATAGGCATGATCGCCGAGCACCGGTCCCTTCGGGACGTCCCAGCCGGCGGCGCGCTCGACCAGGCCGACCCCGAGCTCCGGTTTGGTCTCGAACACGACCCCGTCCGGGATCTTCGCCTTGCGCCGTCGCTGCTCATCCGCGCACCAGTCCTCCGGCAGATACAGCGCCCACCCCAACGGCACCGTTCCCCATTTGCCGACCGCGTGCACCGACACGCCGATCTGACAGTTCCCGGTCTTCCCCAACGTCCCCGAGTACTGACGCTTGACCCCCGGCGAGTCCTTGCCGTCCTTCGGAAAGCCCGTGTCATCCAACACCCACGCCTCCACCTCGATCAGCGGCCCGACCCTCGTGGCCACCGCCTTGACGACCAGCGCCGGATCCCACGGACTATCGGCCACGAACTGCTGCAACGACTGGTAGTCAGCGTCCCCGCCCAGCCGCGCCACCATCGGCTCAAGCGACTTGCGCGAACCCTGCTCAAGCAGACCCCGCAGATACAACTCGCCATTGCCCAGCTGCACCGGCCGGTTCATCGCCTCGGCCAGCACCTCCGCCGCGAACGCCTCCAGGCGCTCCCGAACCGCCGAGGGCCGATCCACCTCCTCACCGCCCACAAACCTCGCGTCGGCCACCGCGCCCATCATCCCCTCCTCGCATCGACGACACGAACGCGAGCAGGGTTCGCCATGACCAACGCGAACTCCTACCTCAAACCTAACAAAGCACTACTAGGCCGCGCGGGGCGCGCGGCCGGCAGCGCGAGACTGCTCGAGCGCCGCGGTCGCGGCGTGCAGCAGCGCTGCGATGTCGTCGCCGGCCGCGCCCGGGGCGCTGCCCAGGGACACGTCGACGCTCAGGCCGTCGGCGCTGAAGCGGGAGTGGACGTCGCGGCGCACCGCCACGGCCAGGGTGTCGGCCTCGGAGGCGTCGACGACGGCCCAGAGCGCGAGGGCGTCGCCGCCCAGGCGGCCGGCGGTCCCGCGGCGGCCGAGGATCCGCGCGAGCTCACAGAGCACGAGGTTCCCCGACGCGTAGCCGTGACGCTCGTCGAGCGTGGCGAGGCCATCGAGCTCGGCGACGAGGACGATGCCCGAGCGGCCGGCCAGCAGCTGCTCGCGCACGGCGCTCATCCACGGCGTGCGGGTCAGCAGGCCGGTGACGTCGTCGGTGGTCGCGGCGCGCTCGAGCGCGGCGATGCGACCGGTGAGGGCGCTGACGGCCGGCGTCAGCGCGGGCAGCGCCACGGGAACGACCTCGTCGAGGACGCTGGCGTCGAGGCCGAGCTCGGCGAGTGCGGCGTCGAGCACGTCGGCGTCGGCGGGCAGGCCGTGAAGGAGGTGGACGGCGGCGTTGGCGGCCTGCACGCAGGCCGCCTCCGGGCTGGGCACGCTGCCGCCATGGTGGGCGCCGATGGCCTTGAACACGCGCGCCTCGAGGAACGCCTCGCGGGCGAAGACCTCGCCGGCGTGGGCGTGGTCGACGCCGAAGCGCTCGCGCTCGAGCTCGGCGCGCGGCGCGCCGACGGCGTGCTCGCGCGCGACGGTGTCGAGCTCCTCCTCGCCGAAGGCCAGGGGCATGACGAGCTTGCCGAGGTCGTGCAGGAGGCCGCCGAGGTGAGCGGCCTCGACGTCGGCGCCGGAGCGCTCGGCCAGGGCGCCGGCGACGGCGGCCACCTGGCTGGCGTGCACGTGCAGCAGGCCGCGCGAGGCCCCGCCGGTGCCCGGCGCGAGCTCGAAGAAGCGGCAAACGGCCGCTTCGAGCGCGAGACGTCCCACGTTGACGCGGCCGACGAGGGTGACGGCCTGGCGCACGGTCTGCGCGCGGACGGGGCGCGCGCACGCGGCGGAGTTGGCGAAGCGCAGGACGTTGGCGGCGAGCCCGGGGTCGGTCTCGATCGCGATGACGAGCTCGTTGGTGTCGGACTCCGGGTCGCCGGCGAGGTCCCGGACGCGTCGCAGGGCGCGGTCGAGGACCGGCAGCTGGCCGATGCGCCCGATGGCGTCCTGCAGGGCGGCGTCGATCGAGGGGGAGTGTTGCGGCGAAGGAAGCATCGTCCTTCCCCGATCTTCGGCAGCGGCGACCAGGAGTTGAGCGGCCGCCGGCGTGGCGCAGCGTGGGCCGCCCCGTGCGAGCCGGCCGGGAGCGGCGCTCAGCGCTGCGGCTGCTGGGCGGACGCCGGGGTGGCGGCGCCGGGGCTCTTGTGGGCCGAGCCGCGCTTCGTCTCGTTGACCTTGGGAGTGACCATGGCGTTGTCCTTGCCAACACGACACTCGGTCGGATGTCTCGCGGCGACCACCACTCAGGCGTCTGGTCGCGCGGATGAACCGCACCTCCCCCGATCGGAGGAGGTCTCAGCCTCCGGGCTTCGAAGGCTTCTGCCCAGCCTGCTGCTGGGCTGTCCTCAGCTCCTTCTCGACGACCCCGCGCTTGTAGTTCGAGACCTGCAGGCGCTCCTGCAGGAAGGGGATCGCGTCGGCTGGACGGCCGCTCAGGCGCAGGGCGTTGCCCAGGTTGTAGAGCGCGTAGGCGTAGCCGATCTCGCCCTTGCGCCCCTGGCCGCGGAACGCCTCGACGGAGCGCTGCAGGGGCGCCACGGCGTCATTCGGCTTGCCCTGGCCGATGAGCGCGAAGCCCTGGTCGTTGAGCGCGACGGGGTCGTCGGACTTGGCCTGGGCCGCTGGCGGGGTCTGCGTCGTCTGCGCCGGCTGTGTGGTCTGGGTGGTCGCCTGAGATTGCGCCTGGGTCGTCGCCTGAGACTGTGTGGCCTGCGTCTTGGACTGCGACTTGGTCTTCGACGCGGTGTGCGCCGCCGTGGTCGTGCGCTTGGCCGTGGTGGCGCCGCCGCCGCCCTTGCCGCCGGTCCCGGCGGCGATCGCGATGGCGGCGCCCGCGACGACCGCGAGCGCGGCGAGGGCGGCCAGGCCGGGCCAGCGGCGCTTGGCGCGGGTGGGAGCGACGCGGCCCGAGCGGGTCGGCGGTCGCGCCGGCCCTGGCGCTGGCGCGATCGGCGCCGTCACCGCGGTCGGCGGCCCGGCGACGGGAGCGGGCTCGCCGTCGAGGGCCAGCTCGAGCGCGTCCATGAAGTCAGAGGCGGTCGCCGGGCGCTCCGCGGGATCCTTGGCCATCCCCGTGGCGAGCACCCGGTCCACGCGCGGCGGCAGACCTGTGCCCGCCGCGCTGGCCGAGGGCACGCTCTCCTCGACGTGGGCGCGGGCCTGGGCGGCCGGGTAGTCGGCCGTGAAGGGTCGCCGACCGGTGAGCAGCTCGAAGGCCACGACGGCCAGCGCGTAGCGGTCGCTGGCGTCGGTGGCCGCGTGGCCGCGCGCCTGCTCGGGCGAGATGTAGGCGGCAGTGCCCAGGACCTGCCCGGTCTGGGTCAGCGACGCCTCGGTCGCCACCGTGGCGATCCCGAAGTCGCCCACGGCCAGGCGCCCGCGCTCGTCGATGAGCAGGTTGGCGGGCTTGACGTCGCGGTGCACGACGTCGTGGCCGTGGGCGCAGTCCAGCGCGTCGGCCGCCTCGCGCAGCCAGCGCAGGGCCAGCGCCCGGGGGACATCGCGATCGCTGCGCAGGCGGTCGGCCACCGTGCCGCCCGAGAAGTACTCCATGACCATGAACGGGCGGCCGTCGTGCTCGCCGATGTCGTAGACGGTGACCACGTGACGGCACTCCGAGAGCCGTGCGCCGGCGCGCGCCTCGCGCAGGAAGCGGCGGTTGGCGCGCTCGTCCTCGGAGTAGCCGGCGGCGAGTACCTTGACCGCGACGAGGCGGCCCAGCAGCTCGTCCTCGGCCAGCCAGACCGATGCCATTCCCCCGTTGGCGATGTGGCGCACCACCCGGTAGCGGCTGGGCAGCGCGATGCGATGCTCGGAGACCGGCATTGCCTGGGACGCTACCCGAGCGATCGGCCCGCTACACTGCGCCGTCGCATGGCGAAGGTCTGTCACAGCTGCGGTCGGGGCCCGGGGTTCGGCAACAGCCGAAGCCACTCGATGGTGGCCACGAAGCGCCGCTTCGATCCCAACCTGCAGAAGGTGCGGATCCTCGTGGGCAAGGCGCCACGGCGCGTGTACGTCTGCACGCGCTGCCTCAAGGCCGGCAAGGTCACCAAGGCGCTTTAGCCGCCTTCTTCGTGTCGGACCCGAGCCTCGTCCGGTTCCGCGTCGCGCTGGAAGGCGCTTTGGCGCATCTGGAGTCGCGCCGGCAGGAGATCAACGACCTGAACGTCTTCCCGGTCGCCGACGGCGACACGGGCGACAACATGGCCCTGACCCTTCAGGCTTGCCTGGAGGAGGTCGACCGGCTGGCCGCCGTCGACCGGCCGCTGGACGAGATCGCCCGCGGGGAGATCGTCGAGTCGGTGGCGCGCGCCGCGCTGCTGGGCGCGCGCGGCAACAGCGGCGTCATCCTCTCCCAGCTCATCCGCGGCGCCGCGGAGGAGCTCGTCTCGCGCCCGGGCGAGCTGATCGACCCCGTGCTGCTGGGCGCCGCCATGGCCCGCGCGGCGCAGCGCGCGTACGCCTCGGTCCGCGCGCCGGCCGAGGGCACGATGCTGACCGTCATGCGCGACATGGCCGCGCACGTCGCGTCGCGCCTGGCCCACATGGACACGCCGCGGCTGGGCCCGGACGCCGAAGGCGACGTGCAAGAGCGCGTGCTGGCCGACATCCTCGAGGAGGCGATCGTCGCCGGCGAGGCCTCCGTGCGCCGCGGGCCCGAGCTGCTCCCGGTCCTGCGCGAGGCCGGCGTAGTCGACGCCGGTGGCTACGGCGTGATCGTCATCTTCGCCGGGGTCGTCGCCGCGCTGCGCGGCGAGGCGGCGGCGCCGCAGCTGGAGCATCACGCACCCGCCAGGATCAGCCATCCCGAGCACCAGTCCTCGACCTATCGCTACTGCACCAACTTTGCGGTCACCGGCGTCGACCTCGACGACGCCCGCTACGTCGGGGCGCTGGAGGAGCTGGGCGACTCGGTGCTCGTCGTCGGCGATCGCACGACGCTGAAGGTCCACGTCCACACCGACGACCCCGAGACGGCGATCGCCGTCTTCGCCGACACCGGCGAGGTCTCGCGCCTCGACGTGGCCGACATGCGAGCGCAGGTCGCCCAGCGCGACGCCCGCCTGACCGGCAACGGCCACGCGGCGCCCGCCGCACGCACCGGCGTGCTCGCCGTCGTCTCGGGGCCGGGCATGGCGCGGCTGTACGAGTCGCTGGGGGCCCACGTCCTCGACGGCGGGCCGACGCTGAACCCCTCGACGCACGAGCTGCTGGCCGGCATCCACTCGGTCGCGGCCGAGGAGGTCGTCGTCCTGCCCAACAGCGCCAACGTGATCATGGCCGCCGAGCGCGCCGCGGAGCTGGCCGAGAAGGCCGTGCGCGTGGTCGCCTCGCGCTCGCAGCAGGCCGGGCTGGCGGCGGCCGTCGCCCTGACCACGGCCGCCGACGCCGACGCCAACGCGGATGCCATGCGCGTGGCGATCGCCGCGGTGCGCACCGGCGCGGTGGCGCCCGCCGCGCGCGAGGACGCCGCCGGTCGCTTCGGCGTGGGCGACGCCGTCGGCTTCGTGGAGGACGAGCTGGTGGCCTGGGGCGAGGCCGCGCCGACGCTGGAGGCCGTGCTCACGGCGCTGGCGGCCGATGCCGAGCTCGTGACCTGCATCGCGGGCGAGGGCGCGCCCCTCGACCCAGAGGCAGTCGCCGCGCTGGCGCCCGCCTGCGTCGAGCTCGAGCTCGAGGACGGCGGCCAGCCGTCCTACTGGTGGCTGCTCGCGGCTGAGTAGCCGCTCTCCCGCGCCGCGCTCGCGGCGCCGCGGTGCGCTTACAGCATCACCGAGGGCAGGAGGCCCCCGCGGCGCCCGGCCGGGCCGCGCCGGCCGAAGCGTGGTCGATTGGTGTTGCAGGACAGCACCTATCGACCACCGTGCTGACTTCTCCGGCCAGTGGCCGGAAAAGTCAGCATCCTTCGGGGTAGCTCGCCCCTCGCCGAGGACGACCGCCAGCGGTCGCGCGACCTCGGGTCCGCTTCTCCCTCGGTGATGCTGTTAGGCGCTGCGCCGCGCCACAAGCACAGAGCGCGAGAACCCAAGCTGACGTTCACGTAAGAAAGAGGTTTGGCTATAGTCGAACCGATGGCCGACCTTCCTCCTGCCGCGGTCGGGACGCTCCCGCGTCGCCGCGTCGGCGTGGACTCCGAGCACGCGAACTACAAGTGGTGGACGCTGTCATGCACCGGCCTGGGCATGCTGCTGGCCACCATCAACTCGGGCACGCTGATCATCGCCCTGCCCGACCTCGAGCGCGCCCTGGGCACGAGCATCCTCGAGCTCGTGTGGGTGATCCTCGCCTACATGATCGCCTCGACAGTGCTCGTCCTCACGGCGGGGCGGCTGTCCGACCTCTTCGGGCGCAAGCACGCCTACGTCGGCGGCTTCGTCGTCTTCGCGCTCGCCTCGCTGGGCGCGGGCTTCGCCGGGAGCGGCACCGAGCTGATCCTGTGGCGGATCGTGCAGGGCATCGGCGCCGCCTTCCTCTTCGCCAACGCCGCCGCGCTCGTCACCGACGCCTTCCCGCGCGAGCAGCTCGGCCTCGCCATGGGGACCAACACGATGATCGCGGCCGTCGGGCTCGTCATCGGGCCGGTCCTCGGCGGGGCGCTCGTGTCGATCTCCTGGCACTGGGTCTTCTGGTTCAACGTCCCGCTCGGCCTGGCCGGCGGGCTCTGGGGCTGGCTCGTGCTGCACGAGCTGGCGCGCAAGGACGCCCAGCGCGGCTACGACCTCCTGGGGACCGCGACGTTCGTCGCCGGGCTCACCGGGCTGGTGCTCGGCATCTCCAAGGGCGGCATCTCGGGCTGGAACGACCCGGTCGTCATCGGCGGCCTCGTCGCCGCGGTCGTCCTGCTGCCGCTGTGGGTGCTCATCGAGCGCCACGGCCGCGCCCCGATGCTCGACCTCACCATCTTCGAGAACCGGCTCTTCGCCGCCGCCACCGCGGCGGCGTTCATCAACGGCCTGTCGCGCTTCGCGCTGCTCTTCGTCTTCGTCTTCTACTACCAGGGCGCGCAGGGCGACGATCCGATCACGGCCGGCATCAAGCTGGCGCCGATGGCCCTCGGCATGCTGGTCTCCTCGCCCTTGGCCGGCGTCTGGGCCGACCGCCGCGGCTCGCGCGCGCTGGCCGCGCTGGGCATGCTCGTGTCGGCCATCGCGCTGGCCGCCATGACGACCCTGCAGGCCGACTCGCCCTATTGGCAGAGCGCGGTGTGGCTGGGGCTCGTGGGCATCGGGTCGGGGATGTTCAACTCGCCCAACACGGCGGCCATGATGGGCACCGTCCCGGCCTACCGCCGCGGCATCGCCGCCGGCGCGCGGATGATGCTGCAGAACACGGGCGCGGTCCTCTCGATCGCCTTCGTGCTGGCCATCGTCACCTCGGCCGTGCCGAAGGACGTGCTCTTCAAGATCTTCTCCGGCGTGGCCTCTGGGCTCAGCGACGCGCAGCTCGAGCCGTTCATCCACAACATGCACACGGCGCTGTGGGTGCTGGCCGCCACCTCGCTCGTCGGCGCCGCCGTGTCGCTCATGAGGCCGAAGTCGTGAGCGCCGCGGTCGCCTCCGGCCTGCGCATCGGCGAGGTCGCCAAGCGCGTCGGGACCACGCCGCGCACGATCCGCTATTACGAGGAGATCGGGATCCTCCCCAGCGAGGGCGGCCGCGAGTCCGGCCAGCACCGCCTCTACGGCGAGCGCGACGTCCAGCGGCTGACCGACGCGCTGCGCCTGAAGGAGCTGCTCGGCGTGAGCCTCGACGAGCTCCGAGAGCTGCTCGAGGCGCAGGACGCCCGGGCCGCGCTGCGCGAGGAGTGGCGGCAGAGCGAGCCGGGCGCCGAGCGCCGGCGCGAGATGCTGGCCGAGTCGCTGCGCCTCATCGACCGCCAGCTCGCGCTCGTGCGCCGCCGGCGCGACCAGATCGCCGCGCTCGAGGACGAGCTGGCCGGCAAGCGCCGGCTCGTGACGCGCCGGATGCGCGAGCTCGACGGCGAGTAGCGGCGCCGCCGCGGCCCTCCCGAGTGCCCGGCCCAGCGGTAGCTCCGCCGCGAGCGCCATCATTGGTCGCGGGATGCCGACCGCCTTCGCCAGCGCCGACGAGCTCGACGCCGCCGCGCTGAGCGCCGCGCCGGTGCGCTGGCCGCGCCCCTCGCGCCTCGACGAGCCCCTGACCTGGAAGCCGCGACCGGCGGCCGAGGCGGCCGAGTCGTTGGGCCTGACCACGGTCGGGGCCCTGCTCGACCACATCCCGCGCGACTCCGGCGAGGCGCGCACCATCGCCGAGCTCACGCCCGAGGAGATCGCGACGGTCATCGTCGAGGTCCGCTCGATCAGCTCCCGGCCGGTGCGCCGGCGCGGCATGAAGCCGTTGGTCGAGGCGGTGGTCAGCGACGCCACCGGGGTCATGAAGGCCACCTTCTTCAACCAGCCGTGGCTCAAGGACCAGTACCGGGCCGGGACGCGCCTCATGCTGGCCGGCAAGTACCAGGGCGCCAACCGCTTCCGCGTCAACAGCCACGCGCGCACCGACGCGGTGGCGAGCGACGCTGAGGCCGCCTCGCAGTATCCCGCGACCAAGGGCATCACCTCGACGCAGATCCTCGCCGCCGTGCGCGAGCACCGCGGTGCCGTCGCCGACGTGGTCGAGCCGCTGCCCGCATCGCTGCGCGTCGCCGAGCGACTGCCCGACCGCCCGGCGGCGATGGCGGCGGCGCACTTCGGCGACCGGGAGGGCGGTCGCGCGCGGCTGGCCTTCGACGAGCTGCTCGTCGACCAGGTCGTGCAGCTGCGCCTGCGCGCCGAGCGCCGCGCGACGCAGGCGGCGATGCCGCTGGCCGAGGAGCCGACGCTCTCGCGCGTCTGGCGCGACACGCTGCTGCCCTTCACGCCCACCGGCGATCAGGCCGCGGCGATGGAGGAGATCGACGCCGACCTGGCGGCCGAGCGCCCGATGCTGCGGCTGCTCATGGGCGAGGTCGGCTCGGGCAAGACCGTCGTCGCCCTGCACGCCATGCTGCGCGCGGTCGAGCACGACATGCAGGCGGCCCTCATGGCGCCCACCGAGACGCTGGCCGAGCAGCACTTCGCCACGCTGCAGGCGCTCATGCCCGGCTCGCTGGTGCCGGTCGCGCTGCTGACGGGCTCCACCCCCGCCGGGCGGCGCGCCGACCTGCTCGGCAAGCTGCGCACTGGCGAGCTGAAGGTCATCGTCGGCACGCACGCGCTGATCGAGGAGGTCGTCGAGTTCGAGCGCCTGGCCGTCGCCGTGGTCGACGAGCAGCACCGCTTCGGCGTGCGCCAGCGCGCGGCCCTGGACGCCAAGGCGCCGGCGGGCCTCGCGCCCCACGTGCTGCACATGACCGCCACGCCGATCCCGCGCACCCTGTACCTGGCCAACTTCGGCGCGCTCGACGTCACCGCGCTGCGAGAGCTGCCCAAGGGCCGCCAGCCCATCGTCACGCACGTCGTCAGCGGCGAGCGCGAGCGCGACCGCGCGTACGAGCGCATCCGCGAGGAGCTGCGCGCCGGGCGCCAGGCCTTCGTCGTGTGCCCGCTCGTGAGCGAGTCCGAGGCGCTGCAGGCCCGCGCGGCGACGGCCGAGTTCGAGCGCCTGCAGGAGACCGAGCTCGCCGACTTCCGCGTCGTGCTGCTCCACGGCCAGATGCGCCCGCGCGAGAAGGCCGCCGCAATGGAGGCGTTCGCCGCCGGCGGGGCCGACGTCCTGGTTGCCACCACGGTCATCGAGGTCGGCATCGACGTGCCCAACGCGACCGTGATGCTCGTCGAGGACGCCGAGCGCTACGGGATCTCGCAGCTGCATCAGCTGCGCGGGCGCGTCGGGCGCGGCGAGGACCCCTCGCTGTGCCTGCTCTTCGGGCCGGCGGAGTCGCCGCGCCTGCAGGCGCTGGCCCGCCATGCCGACGGCTTCGAGCTGGCGGCCATCGACCTCGCGCTGCGCGGCGAGGGCGAGCTCACCGGCACGCGCCAGTCCGGGCTGGCGCGCTTTCGCTTCGCGCGCCTGCCCGAGGACGCCGCGATCCTCGAGCGCGCCCACGCGCGCGCGGCGGCGCTGCTGCGCGAGGACCCGCGCCTGCGCGCGCCCGAGCTGGCGCTGCTGGCGGCCGAGCTCGAGGCGGCCGAGAAGGAGCCCGTGGCGGCGTGAGGGTCGTGGCCGGGCGGCTCGGCGGCCGGCGGCTGCGGGCGCCGCGGGGCCGCGAGACGCGGCCGACCTCCGATCGCGTGCGCGAGGCGCTGTTCTCGATGCTGGGGCCGCTCGAGGGCGCGCGCGTGCTGGACCTGTTTGGGGGCTCGGGCGCGCTGGCCATCGAGGCGCTCTCGCGCGGGGCTTCGAGCGCGGTGATCGTCGAGCGCGACGGGCGCGCGGTCGAGGTCATTCGGGCCAATCTCGAGGCTCTCGGGCTCGGCGAGCGCGAGGCCCGCGTGGTCCACGCGCCGGCCCGCGCGGCGCTCCGCGACGCATCGGCGCGCGGCGATGCATACGATCTCGTCCTCCTCGACCCGCCGTACCGGGATGCGCCGGCGCTGGGACGGGAGCTCTCAGAGGCCCTGCCCGCCGTGCTGGCGCGCGCAGCGCGCGTCGTGACCGAGAGCGACCGTCGCTCGCCGCTCGATCTCGAACTGCCCGTCGATCGCGAGCGCCGCTACGGCGACACCCTGATCCGCATCCACGAACATGGACCCTGATCCCCGCATCGCCGTCTGCCCCGGCTCGTACGACCCGATCACCAACGGGCACCTCGACGTGATCGCGCGTGCATCGCAGCTGTTCGACGAGGTCGTGGTCGGGGTGGTCAATCACCCGGTGCGCAAGGGCAAGACCCTGTTCAAGACCGAGGAGCGCCTGGCCTTCATCACTGAGGCGACCGCCCCGATGGGCAACGTCCGCGCCGAGCCGTTCGACGTGCTCGTGGTGGAGTTCGCGCGCCGCGTCGGGGCCCGCGCGATCGTCAAGGGACTGCGCGCAATCAGCGACTTCGAGTACGAGATGGAGATGAACCAGCTCAACCGCCGCGAGGCGCCCGACGTCGACACCCTCTACCTCATGGCCAGCCCCCAGTACAGTTTCCTCAGCTCGAGTGGCGTCAAGGAGCTCGCGATCTTCGATGGGTCCATCGAAGACCTCGTGCCCGAAGCCGTCGCCCGGCGCTTGAAGGAAGAGCTGTCCCGGTAACGAACCTCATCCTGCCATGGACGTCCTGGTCCTCATCGACAAACTCGACGATCTCGTTCACAACGCCAAGCCCGTCCCGCTGACGGACCAGGTGCGCGTGGACAAGGAGGAGATCTACGACATCCTCGACCAGATGCGCGCGACGATCCCCGAGGAGATCAAGCAGGCGCGCTGGATCGTCAAGGAGCGTCAGGAGATGCTGGCCGAGGCCAAGCGCGAGGCTGAGCGCATCCTGAAGGAGGCCCGCGAGCGCCAGACGCAGCTGACCTCCGAGCAGGAGGTCACCAAGCAGGCCGAGCGCGCCGCCGAGGACATCATCGAGGACGCCCGCGCTCGTGAGCGCGAGATCCGCCTCGGCGCGGAGGACTACGCCGACGAGATCCTCAACACGCTCGAGGTCAACCTCTCGAAGTTCATCGCGGCCGTTCAGCGAGGCCGCGAGCGCCTCCAGGGCAAGGACGAGCCAGCGGAAGTCGCCTGACGGGCTCGGGGCTTCTAAGCTCCGCACACGTCGCCCGAGCATGAACAGGACGCAGGCCGGTCTCGCGAGACCCTGCTGGAGGAGCAGGTCAGGCTCCTCGCTGCGGGCCTGGGGGTCGACGCCACCGAGGTCACCGAGTCGATCGCGCCGGAGGCCGTCCGCCTGGCCCGGGAAGGCAAGACCATGCAGGCGATGCGGGTGCTGCGCAAGGAGCACGGCCTGGGCATGGTGAGCGCCAAGCGCATCGTCGACGCGGCGCGCCGACTGACGACGGTGGCGCGCTAGGGTCGAAGCCGTGGCCACCGTCGAGGTGCTCGAGACGGACATCACGACCCTCGAGGTCGACGCCATCGCCAACGCGGCCAATACGCGGCTGTTGCACGGCGGCGGCGTCGCCGGCGCCATCGCACGGGCCGGTGGCCCGGAGATCCAGGACGAGAGCCGTCGGCGGGCGCCGGTCGGCCTGGGCGAGGCCGTGGAGACGACCGCCGGCGCGCTGCCCGCCCGGTGGGTCATCCACGCGGCGACGATGGAGCTGGGCGGCCCGACGTCGGCGGACATCATCCGCCGCGCGACGGCGGCCACGCTGGCTCGCGCCGACGAGCTCGGCGCCCGCTCGCTCGCCCTCGTCGCCTTCGGCACGGGTGTCGGCGGCTTCCCGCTCGACGAGGCGGCCCGGATCGAGGCCGAGGAGGTCCGCCGCCACCTGGAGGCCGGCAGCGGGCTCGAGCGGATCGTCTTCGCCGTCCGCGGACAGGCCGCACACAGCGCATTCGCACGCGCTCTGCAATCCGGCGGCTAGTACAACCGCCGACTTCGTGCGGGCTGTCTCAATATGCGACGAACGGTAGGTCGATGCCCTGGCCGTGAGCGTCCGCCGACTTGCCGTGATCACCGGGCTCGGCCCCATGAGCGAGGGGGGATCCGTCGAATCGGTCATCGCCGGGCTGGGCCCCGTGGGCTGGGAGCTGCTGCGCCGCCCGCGCCTGGGCGCGACCTGCGCGGACCACCTCGTCCTCGGGCCGGGCGGAGCCTTCCTCGTCGTCCTACACCGCGGCGGCGGCAGCGTGCGGCCCGAGTGGGCCGACGAGGCCCGCGCCGTGGCGTCCGCGCTGGCCCGGCTCACCCGCCAGCCGGTCACGCCGGTCGTGGTTCTCGAGCGCGCGACGCAGTGGAGCGATGCCCGCCGCTTCCACGGCGTGGACGTCGTGCCCGTCAGCGGCCTGGCGCGCTACCTCGTGGGCAACGGCAACGTGCTCGCGCCCGGCGAGATCCTCGTCCTCCGCGAAGCGCTGCGCATCGCGCTGGCCGCGTAAACCGCGCCGTTGCGCTCCGCGCGACCACTGCGGCGCCGCGGGGGACGGCTCAGCGCACGTCGAAGCCGCGCAGGTCCTGCGGCTCGACGTCCTCCACGTCGACCTTCTCGACGTAGGCGCCCGACGGCCCATTCTCGGCGAAGTGGAGCATGACCTCGACGTCGTCGGGCTCGCCCTCGAACCAGGCCTCGACGCTGCCGTCCTCGTTGTTGCGCACCCACCCGGCGACGCCGGCGCGGCGCGCTCGCCGACGCGCGCTCTCGCGGAAGAAGACGCCCTGCACGCGTCCGTGGACCACGACGCGCCTGGCGATGGTCACGTCTCCTCGCCGTCGTCCTCCGCCGCGTGCACGAGGGACGCGATCTCCTCGAGATGCCCGCCGACGCGGTCGCTCATGGCGCCCACGATCTCAGATGCTTTGTCGATCTGCGTCTTGGCCCCCGTGAGCTGCTGGCGGATGCGCCTGACCGCCTCGAGCTCGGCCACGGCGCGCTCGACGATGTCGGCCACGGCGGCGCCGTCGACGCCCTCCGCGCCGCCACGGGCCATGAGCACGCGGGCGCGGGCCAGCGCATAGGCCACCTGCAGGGCGAGCGGGCCCTCGTCGGCGTCGTAGGCGACGATGAGCTTGTCGCCGTTGTACTCGCGCAGCGCGTGCATCCGCGCCGGGACCTTCTCCTCGGAGGGCACGACGAGCACCGCGTAGTCCGCGTTGCGCTCGCGCCGCGCCTCGTCGAGCTGGCGCACGGCCTCCGGGCGCGAGAGGCGGCTGTTCTTGGCCTCGAAGACGATCCGCCCCTGCGGCGGCCCGTGGCAGGCGCCGATCGCCACCACCACGTCGCCGATCTTGCCCATGGACTCCTTGACGTCGCCGACGGCCGCGCAGTCGTCGCCGAGGGGCAGCGCGAGCGCATCGATGGCCGCGGCGACCTCCTCCTCGTAGCTGCGCCCCTTCGCCGTGCCGCGCTCGGCTTCGGCCGCCACCTCCGAGAGCTTGTCCTTCTCGCCCTGGAGCTTGACGACCTCCTCGCGCAAGGTGGCGAGCTTCTCGTCCATGGCCTTGAGCTGCAGGGTCTGCGCCTGCGCGTTGTCGCGCATCGCGCCGATGGCCATCCGCTGGAAGGTGGCCAGCGGGTTGTTCTCGCCGTCGGAGGAGAACTGGCGGCGCAGGTCCTCGCGCATCTGGACGCCGACCTCGGTGAGCAGCGCCTTGACGCGGTTCTGGACCGCGACCGAGGACTCGTCGCCGAAGTGGCGCGCCAGCGCCTTGGTGACGTGCCCGTTCTCCGGCCCGAACACGTCGTCGATGCGCTTGTCGAGGCGCTCGGCCACGAGCCGCGCGCGGTCGACGAACGCCGCGTCGAGCTCGCGCGCGGCCTTCTCGAACTCCGCCTTGACGAAGTCGGCGTTGGCTCCCGTCTGCTCGCGATCCAGGACGCGCGCGCCGATCGCGATCGCGTCGAGCACCAGCCGCGACACGTCCTCACCGTGCTGCTCGCGCTCGCGCGCCAGGCGCACCGCGCTGGCGTCGTCGACGACGAGGCCGTCGATCCACAGGCGCCCGGCGTGCGTGCGGACCTGGGAGAAGGGGAGAGGGGTGGCAGCTTCCATGATCGGTCATCCGCACGCTACGGGGGCGACCTGACGGAACCCGCCGCCCGAGTAGCGTTCGTGACGTCATGGACGATCTCGCGACGGCGATCCTCGAGGGGACGAGCATCGCGCGCCTCAAGGCGCTGCTCGACTCCGAGCTCGAGCGCGGCGCCCGCGAGCTGGGCCAGAAGCGCTCGGGCTACGACCAGCCCGTGCTTGTCGCCGTGGGCCCGGCGACGGGCCCTGCGCGCCGTCGCGCCCGCCCCTCGGGGCCTGCGCGCCGACCCCGACGCCGTCAACGAGCGCACCTGGCTGCTCGTCGCCGCGCTCGTCGGGGCGCTGGTCGAGGTGGCCGGCGCGGGCAGCGTGCGCGCAGGGCACCTCGGCGGGCAGCTGGCCCTGGCCGTCCCGGGCGACCCCGACGACGCCGAGCTCGTGCCCCTGGCCTTCGAGACGCAGGTCGAGGGCATCGACCGCCTGCGGGCCCGCGCGCTGGCCGTGCCCGCGGGCGTCCTGGCCGACGTCGACGACCTGCGCGACCCGATCGGCGCCGCCCACCCGCTCGTGGTCGCCGCGCACGTCGCCGCCCTCGGCGGGCGCCCCGCCGACCCCGCCTCCATGGAGGAGCACGAGGACGCCGTCCTGGCCGCCCTCGACGCCGCGTCCGGCGTCGCCCGCCCCCACGACGACCCCGATCCCGTCCGCCGCGTGGCGCGGCGGATCCTCCAGCGCCTGGACGGCATGGGGAAGTGGGGCGGGTATCACACGGATTTCGCCCATTTGGCACGCGGCTTCGCCGGCAACGAGCGGGCGCTGGCCGAAGCCGTGGGCGAGGCGCTGCTGGCCGCCGGCCTGCTGGCCGAGAAGCCGAGCGTCGGCCAGCGCCACGTCTTCCTCAACCCGCGGCGGGCCGGCGACATCCACGCTCTGATCGAGCGTGGAGAGGAGCCGGCAGACCTGAGGTTGCCATAGCTTTCGCGTTCACATGAACCTCCTGTCCCAGGTCAACCAGAAGCTCTTCACCGCGCGCACGCTCGCCGGGACCGGCATCCTGCGCCCGACACGGCCTGACAAGGCCCTGCGGATCGCCAACGCCGTGCGCCGCTGGGGCCCGACGCCGGCCGCGGGCTATACCGCCTCGGCCATCCGCGACCCCCACCGCACGGCGATCGTCGACGAGCTCGGGACGCTGACCTTCGAGGAGGTCCACCGCCGCACGAATGCGCTGGCGCACTCGCTCTCCGATGTCGGGGTCAAGGAGGGCGACGCCGTCGCGATCATGATCCGCAACCACCGCGGCTTCATCGACGCGACCGTCGCGTGCTCGAAGCTCGGCGCCCACGCGCTGTACCTCAACACCGCCTTCGCGGGGCCGCAGATCACCGAGGTGGTCAAGCGCGAGAAGCCCGTCGCGCTCGTCTACGACGCCGAGTTCGAGGAGCTCACGCACGAGGCCGGCCAGCGGCGCAAGCGCTTCATCGCCTGGCACGATGGGGGCGACGAGCCCAAGGACCCGCTGCTCGAGGACCTGATCGAGGCGGGCGACCCGACCGACGTCGTGCCGCCCGAGAGCAAGGGCCGCGTCGTGATCCTCACCAGCGGGACCACCGGCTCGCCCAAGGGCGCCCAGCGCAAGCAGCCCGAGTCGCTCGACCCGGCGGCGGCGCTGTTCTCGAAGATCCCGCTGCGCGCCGGCGAGCCGACGATGATCGCCGCGCCGATGTTCCACTCGTGGGGCTTCGTGCACTTCACGCTGGGCATGGGTCTGGGCTCGACGCTCGTGCTGCGGCGCAAGTTCGATCCCGAGGACACCCTGAGCGCGAGCGCCCAGCACGAGTGCACCGCGCTCGTCGTGGTCCCGGTGATGCTCCAGCGGATCATGGAGCTGCCGGCCGAGACGATCGAGCGCTACGACCTCAGCGACCTGCGCGTCATCGCGGCCAGCGGCAGCGCCCTGCCCGGCGAGCTGGCGGTCAAGGTCATGCACCGCTTCGGCGACGTCCTTTACAACCTCTACGGCTCGACCGAGGTCGCGTGGGCGACGATCGCCACGCCCGAGGACCTCCGGGCGGCCCCGGGCACCGCCGGGCGCCCGCCGCGCGGCACGGTGGTCAAGCTCCTGGACGAGGAGGGCGACGAGGTCGCGCCGGGCGAGACCGGGCGCATCTTCGTCGGCAACGAGATGGCCTTCGAGGGCTACACCGGCGGCGGCAGCAAGGAGAGCATGGACGGCCTGCTGTCGTCGGGGGACGTCGGGCACTTCGACGCGGGCGGGCGCCTGTTCATCGACGGCCGCGACGACGAGATGATCGTCTCGGGCGGCGAGAACGTCTTCCCGCGCGAGGTCGAGGACCTGCTCGCCGACCACGACGCGGTCGACGAGGTCGCCGTCATCGGCGTCGACGACGAGCAGTTCGGCCAGCGCCTGAAGGCCTTCGTCGTCGTCACGCGCGGGGCCGACGTCGACGCCGAGGAGCTCAAGGACCTCGTGAAGGCCAAGCTGGCCCGCTACAAGGTCCCCCGCGAGATCGAGTTCCTCGACGAGCTGCCACGCAACGCGACCGGCAAGGTACTCAAGCGCGACCTCACCGGGCGCGGCTGATGCTGGTCGAGCACGAGGGGCGCTCGCCGACCGTCGATCCGGCCGCGTGGGTGGCGCCGACTGCGGTGCTGTGCGGCGACGTGCGCCTGGCGGCCGGCGCGCGCGTGCTGTGGAACGCCGTCCTGGTCGACGACGGCGGGCCCGTCGAGCTGGGCGAGCAGGCGATCGTCATGGAGCACGCGCTGCTGCGCGGGCGCGCCGACCACCCGGTCCGCGTCGGCGCGAACGTCATCGTCGGCCCGCACGCGCACCTCAACGGCGTCGAGGTGGGCGAGGGCGCCTTCATCGCCACCGGCGCGGCCCTGTTCCCGGGCGCGCGCATCGGGGCCGGGGCCGAGGTGCGCATCAACGGCATCGTGCACGTCAACTCGACGCTGGCCGACGGCGCCCTGGTGCCGATCGGCTGGGTCGCGGTCGGCGACCCGGCCGAGATCCTCCCGCCCGACCGCCACGACGACATCTGGGCGATCCAGCGCGAGCTCGACTTCTCCGGCACGGTGCTGGGGATCGAGCGCGGAGGATCCGCCGCGGCGGCGACGCGCCGCTACGCCGAGCTCTTCGGGCGCCACCGCGACGACACGGTCGTCGGGTAGTGGTCGTCCTCCTGGCGGTCGTGGCCCTGGCCGCGGCCGTCGTGCAGGCCGCGACGGGCCTCGGCTTCGCGCTCGTCCTCAGCCCGGCGGTCTTCGCGCTGCTCGAGCCCGAGAGCGCGGTCGTGGCCATCACCGTGCTCGGGCTCGCGCTCAACGGGCTCGTGCTGTTCGGCGAGCGCCGGCGCCCGCGCGTGGCGTGGGGCGAGGTCGCCCCGATCCTCGTCGCCTCGGTGCCCGGGGCAGTGTGCGGCGTGCTCGTGCTGCGCGCGCTGCCCAAGTCGGTGCTGCAGATCGCGGTGGGCGTGGCGGTCATCGGCGCCGCGGCGCTGCGGGCCCGGGCGCGGCGCCACGCGAGGCCACCGACGCCCGGCGACCCGCGGGCGCGGCTGGCGCTCGGCTTCGTCACCGGCACGCTGAGCACGTCGGCGGGCGTCAACGGCCCCCCGATCGCCCTGTGGTTCGCCCATCGCGGGCTGCTGCCCGCCGAGATCCGCGACTCGCTGAGCGCGGCCTTCCTGGGCCTCGGGATCATCGCCGCGGCCGTGCTGGCGCCGGTGCTCGCCGCCGCTGACGTCGAGGTGAACTGGGGCGCGCTCGCCGCGGCGCTCGTGTGCGTCGTCGCCGGCCACGCGGTCGGGCGACGCGCCTTCGCGCGCATCGACGCCGCGCGCTACGAGCCGCTGCTGCTGGGCATCGTGGTGGCGGCGGGGGCGGCGAGCGTCGTCGCCGGCGCGATCACTGCTTCCACTTGATCGAGCAGCCCACGGGCTCCGTCTCGGCTGGCTCGGGAACGGCGCCCGCCAGCACCGCGTCGATCGCCCCGCGCAGCCAGACTGCGTTGAGCGACGGGTCCTGGTAGTCGGCGTCGGGGGCGCCGCGATAGACGATCCGGCCCTCGGCGTCGATGAGGAAGCAGTCGGGCGTCGTCTTGGCGTCGTAGGCGCGCGCGACCTCCTGGCTCTCGTCGTAGAGGTAGGGCATCGGCCAGCCGCCGTCGGCGGCGACGCGCTCGCGCATCGCCTCGTAGGAGTCGCGCGGGTAGCGCTCGGCGTCGTTGGAGCTGACGGCGAGGACCTTGACGCCGGGGTAGTCCTCGGCCACGGCGGCGATGCGGTCGTGCCACGCCAGGGCGTACGGGCAGTGGTTGCAGGTGAAGACGACGAGCGTCGCACGGGCCTGTTCGGGCCCACCCACCCCGTGCTCCCGGCCGTCGGTGTCGGGCAGCGTGAACGTAGGGGCTTCGGTACCGATGTCGGTGCTCATTGATCGCTCCTGGTGGTCATCGCGTTGCGGAGGGCGTCGCGCACGTCAGCCGGGTCGGGAACGGGAGAGACGCGGCCGTCGCGGCGATGGTAGACGCGGCAGGTCAGGGCCGTTGGCTCGTCGCCCGGGTCCTGGACGTCGGCGCCGTCGATGCGGATCGTGGGCGAGCCGACGAAGCGCTCGCGGTCGGCGAGCCGGTCGGTGTCGACCTCGCGCACGAGGACCTGGGCGGGGTCGAGCCCGAGCTCGGTCATCACCGCGCGCAGCTCCTCGAGCGCCTGCGGGTGCGAGGGGCAGCCGTCCCAGAACAGCAACTCGACCTGTGGTTGCGTCATGTCCCGGGAGGCTAGGGGACGGGCCTCGCCGGCCGGGCGCCGGCCGGGCGCCGGGCGCCGGGGCGGGACTGCCGGGAGGCGCGCCGAGGCGGCCTGGACACGAACACCTGTTCGTCCGCCCCCCTCTCTACTCTGACCATCCGTACCAACAGAGATCGCCCCCGTTATGGAGAACATGCTCTCCTCCCACCCCGAGCTCAACGCGATCTACTCCATCAGCGACACGCAGACCTTCGGCGCCGTCACGGCGATCGCCGCCGTCCACAAGGACCCGATCGTGGTGTCGTTCGACGCCCAGCCCGAGGCGCTCAAGGACATCAAGGCCGGGACGGTGATCGACGCCTCGGTCGGTCAGTTCCCGTTCAAGGTCGGGGCGCTGGCGGTCAAGACCGCCGTCGCGGTGGCCCAGGGCAAGACCGTCGACAAGCAGGTGATCTCGCCGCTGGTCATGGTCGACAAGACGAACGTCGACAAGTTCACCGCCGACCAGCGCCAGCTGCCGTAGTGACCGTCGCCACGCACCGGTCGAGCGAGCGCCACCCCGCCGACCGGGGGCTGCAGTTCGGCCGCGCGCAGTCGCGCGCCGTGGCGAACACGGTCACCGTCTATGAGCGGATGCTCCGGGAGGACCGTGGGCTGGGGCCCTCCGACGTGGGCGAGCGCGGGCGCGAGGCGGCGGCGCGCATCCGCGCCTTCCGTCCCGCGCTGGCCGAGGAGATCGAGGGCATCGCGTCGGGCGCCGGTCAGGCGCCCGACGTGCTCTTCGCGATCAACGCCCGCACCGAGCTGCTGGCCGGGGGCCTGGTGGCGGGGACGGTGGGGGAGTGCTCGACCGTCGCCGTCCTGGATGGCCAGCGGGCCAGCGGCGTGCTCGTCCAGAACTGGGACTTCCACCCCGACCTTGCCGCCTCGCGAGTGCTGTGGACCGTCGACGACGGCGACGAGCGGCGCTTCACGACCTTCACCGAAGCCGGGATCGTGGCCAAGATCGGCAGCAACGCCCACGGCGTCGCCCTGGCCATCAACTTCCTCGCGACCGACCGCGACGGCGGGCTGGACGGCGTGCCCGTGCACGTCCTGTGCCGCGCGGTGCTCGAGGAGGCGCGGACGGTGGGAGAGGCCCGGGAGCTGATCGCGAGGACGCCGGTCAGCGCGTCGGTGTGCATGACCGTGGCGGGACCAGACGTTCGCGACGGCGCGGCCGGCGTGGCGGCGTGCGCGCTCGAGCGCTGGCCGGGCGGCACCGAGGAGCAGGCCACCGGCCCGGATCGCCCATGGGTGGCCCACACCAACCACTTCCTCGACTCCATCGCGGCGCGCGACACGCTCGCCGAGGGGCCGAGCGGGCCGAGCACGCACGGGCGGATGGACCGGCTCGTGGCGACGCTCGAGGGCGCGCCCGCGCCGGACGGCAGGCAGATCGCCGAGCTGCTGGGCTCGCGCGGCGGGCCTGGCGTCGCACCGATCTTCCAGGCCGACGACCCCACGCTCCCGTGGCTCGAGCGATGCGCGACGCTCGCGACGATCGGCCTCGAGGTGCCCAGCGGGCGGCTCTGGCTCGTCTAGCCGGCGACGCCGCGCGCTGCGAGCTCGGCGTGGGTCACCACGGTGGCGCCGGCCTTCGCGAGCCGCGCGAGCAGGCGCCCGAGCGCGACGGCTCGATACCCGCGGCCGATGACCTCGGGGTGAAAGGTGAGCGTCGTCGGGCGCTCCTCGCTGGTGGCTGACGCCAGCTCGTCGCTCCAAGCCTCGAGCCAGGCCGAGGTCGCGGTGGGCTGGGTGCGCCGCCCCATCCCGAACCAGATGTAGTCGTCGAGGCTCCAGTGGATCGGCAGCTCGAGGATCCGCCTGCCGCCGGCCGCCAGCCAGTACGGGCGATCGTCCCCCATCAGGCTGCTGTCGTAGGCGAAGCCGCGCGCGACGAGCAGGTCGGCGGTCACGGGGGTGAGCTCCCAGGCCGGCGAGCGGTAGCCGAAGGCCTCGCCCAGGAACGGCCGCAGCGCGGCGAGGCCCTCGTCGATCTCGGTCTCCTGTGCGGCGGCGTCGAGCGTGTGCGAGGCGAGGTGGTGATGGCCGTGGTGCGCCACCTCGTGGCCAGCCTCGACCAGCGCCCGGATCGCCTCCGGATGGCGCTGGGCGGTGGCGCCCGGGACGTAGAACGTCCCCCGCATGCCGTGCTCGCCCAGCAGCTCGACGATCCGCGGGAGCCCGCGCCGAACGCTGAACTCGTGCTCGGTCAGCGTGCCGAGCCGGTGGTGGCTCGTCTCGAGCTCCGCGCCGAGGCCCGCCTCGGCGTCCACATCGAAGGTCAGGCAGACCGTGGCCATGCCCGGGATTGTGTCATCCAATCCCCTACTCGAAGCGAAGCTCGCGCAGCTTGGCCCAGCGCGGGTCCGGCGCGCTCTCGTGCGCGTGGCCCGGGTCCTCGTTGAGGTTCGCGCCGCACTCGGCGCACAGGCCGGCGCAGTCCGCGCGGCACAGGACCTGGTTGGGGAGCGTGAGCGCGTAACCGTCGCGGGCCCACTGGGCGACGTCGAGCACGCCGTCCTGCACGTACGGGCTGCTGAGCTCCTCGCCGCCGCCCTCCTGGTCGATCTCGCGCGCGTCCACATCGACCGACGGCGTGGCGTCCTCCAGGCAGCGCATGCAGGGCCCGACGAGCGCGGCCGAGAAGCGCAGCCGCAGCGAGTACCCGCCGTGGGTCATGCGCGAGACGTCGAGCGTCACGTCGATCTGGGCGGGGTCGACGGCGTACTCGGTGCTCGCGAACTCGAAGGGCTCGAGCGCCACGCCGAGCACGAGGCGGCGACCCTCTCCACTGGAGAGCTTGAGCTTGTCGAGATCGAAGCTGTGCGTGAGCGCCGCCATGCCTTCGAGGGTAGATCATGAAGCGGTGCGCGCGATGGTCCTCGACGAGCCCGGCCGCCCGCTGCGGGCGCGGGAGCTGCCCGACCCCGAGCTCGACCCGGTTCGTCCCGGCGACGTGCTCGTCGAGGTCCACGCCTGCGGCGTGTGCCGGACCGATCTGCACATCCGCGACGGCGAGGTCCGAGGATCGCGGCTGCCCGTGATCCCGGGCCACCAGATCGTCGCCACGGTGCTCGAGGCGGGCCCGGATGCCGACCACGCGGCGGGCGCCCGCGTCGGCATCCCGTGGCTGGGCTGGACCGACGGGACGTGCCGGTTCTGCACGAGCGGGCGCGAGAACCTCTGCGAGCGCGCGCAGTTCACGGGCCTGGATCGCGACGGCGGCTACGCCACGCGCGGCGTGGCGGACGGCCGCTATGCCTTCGCGCTGCCCGAGGGCTTCGGCGACCTCGAGGCGGCGCCGCTGCTGTGCGCCGGGCTCATCGGGCACCGGGCGCTGCGCATGACGGGCGACGCGCCGCGCCTCGGGCTCTACGGCTTCGGCGCCAGCGCGCACATCGTCTGCCAGGTCGCCCTGCACCAGGGGCGCCGGGTCTTCGCCTTCACGCGCGCCGACGACGAGGCGTCGCAGGCCTTCGCGCTCGAGCTCGGCTGCGAGTGGGCCGGCGACGCGCTGGGGCCCGCGCCCGAGGAGCTCGACGCGGCGATCATCTTCGCCCCGGTCGGCGAGCTCGTGCCGGCGGCGCTGCGGGCGGTGGGCCGCGGCGGCGTCGTGGTGTGCGCGGGCATCCACATGAGCGACATCCCGTCGTTCCCCTACGAGATCCTGTGGGGCGAGCGGGTGCTGCGCTCGGTGGCCAACCTCACGCGCGCCGACGCGGTCGAGTTCCTGGACCTGGCCCCGCGCGTGCCCGTGCGCACGCACGTGACGACCTTCGCGCTCGACGAGGCCGAGGCCGCGCTCGACGCCGTGCGCCGAGGAGGGATCGAGGGCGCTGCGGTGATCATCCCGTAGATCGATCGGCGCGCGGACATCGGCCGATCGTCGTGGTCGTGTGTCCACCCGATCGACCGCCCGGACGATGGCGGTGAGCGCGCGGCCGCGCGAGCCTGCGGTCGTGCCCTACCGCTACATGATCGTGGGCGAGGACGGGCTGGGGAGCGAGCTGCTGGGCGGGCTCGCGGCGCTCCTGTCGGCGACGCTCGACGAGGGCGAGCGCTACCGCGAGCGCGCCTGGCGCACGCTGCGCCCCGCCTACCGCGTTGTCGCGCTGGGAGGCGACGGCGCGCCGGTCGGCCAGGCCTCGTGCTCGTGGGTCCCGTGCCAGCCCGCGTTTCGCCTGCTGGGCCTCGGCGATGTCGCTGTCGCTCCCGCGCACCGCCGCCGGCAGGTCGCACGCACGCTGTGCACGCTGGCCGCGGCCGAGGCGTGGCGCCTGCACGCGGGCGCGATCCTGGCCAAGACCACGCTGCTGCGCACGGTCCTGGCCGATCTCGAGTTCGCCCGCGCGACCGACGGGCGCTTCTTCTGGATGCAGGACGGCGAGCGCGCCGTGCACCCCGACTGGATGGCGGCGGTGGGCGCGCCGCTGCCGGCGAGCCTGAGGCTCGAGGAGGGCGACTTCTAGCTCAGCGGCGGTCAGAGCACCGGGCTCTCGAACTCGCTCGCCACGGCGTCCATGAGGGGCCCAGGGCGACCCGCTCGCCCTCCAACACGTAGTCTGGCGCGTCCATGCGTGCAGGATGCCATCGCGCGGCGGGCGTGCTCATGGCCGTCGCCCTGGCCGCCGTCGGCATCGGCTGCGGCAGCTCGTCGGCGCCGAGCAGGGCGAGCTACGGCAAGGAGGTCGACAGGCTCTGCGCGACGCTCGACGACCGCGTCAGCGCGATCCAGAAGAACGCGCCGCAGACCACCGACGAGCTCGTCGCCTTCGCGGACGACCTGCAGAAGGTCCTCGACGACGGCGTGCGCCAGCTCAGCGAGGTCAAGCGGCCCGACGGCGCCGACGGCGACAAGGCCGACGCCTGGATCAAGGAGCTCACGCGCGAGAAGGACCAGGCCATCAAGCCGGCGCTGGCCGACCTCAAGAAGGCCGCGCGGGCCAAGGACACCGCGGCCATCCAGCGCGCGGTCAAGCGCATCCAGCGGGTCGACGAGCAGAAGGTCAACGAGCTGGCCCGCGACGCGGGCGCGCGCTCCTGCGGCGCCAGCGCCTAGAGGTAGGCGCCGCTCGGGATGTAGGGCGCCAGCGGGCCGAGCGCGCCGCCCGCGAACATCGGCCCGTCGGGCGACAGAGACAGCCGCGCGTCCAGGCACACCGGCAGCGCCCAGTCCTGCCCGGCCGTGAGGAAGTCGACGTTGACCGTCGCCCGGGCCCGGCGCCGGCGAAGACCGCCCACAGCACGTGCTGGGCGGCGCCCTCGTCGCGGGCACCGAGCAGGATCAGGTTGCTCGCGCGCGCGACGGCGAAGGCGCGGTCCTCGTAGACGAGCAGCCGCGCGTCGTGGGCCATCGGCACCGGGAGGTCGCGCCCATGGCCGGCGCCGCGCAGCTCGCGGCCGATGGCGTCGGCCACCTCGAGGCCCGCCTCGCCGGCCTCGACCACGTCGTCGACATCCGGGGCGCGCTCGAGGTCCGGGATCCCCGCCGCCGCGACGCAGGGGCGGATCGGCAGCCCGGTGTGCGCGTAGGTGCCCATCGCCTGCGGGTTGGTCGAGCTGAGGATCAGATGGCCGCGGGCGCCCGCGCCGTAGGCCCAGCAGCGCGCGAACAGCTCGCGGCCGACGCCGCGGCCCTGCAGGGACTCGGCCACCCCGAAGAGCGAGAAGCCCCAGACGCCCTCGCGGATGAGCGCCAGCGCGACGCCCTCGACGCGGCCGTCGCTCTCGGCCACCCAGGACCCGCCGGGATCGGTGCTCAGCAGATGGCGGATGCGCGCGTGCTGGCGCGCCGCCCGCACGACCTCCTGCTCGCCGTCGAAAGCCGTGTAGAGCACCTCGGCGCAGACGCGGTCGGCGTCGACCACGTCGTCGTCGAGCATGGGGCGGATGTGGACCTCGGGCACCAACGCAGTGAAGCAAGCCCTGGAAGGACGGCCGGAGGCCGGCCATCGCTCTCAGAGCACGGGGCCGGACGCCCCGTGGAGCACTCTCCGCTACCCTTCGCGGTCGCCCATGGCCGTCCCCAAGCAGAAGCAGTCGCACTCGCGCACGTCCAAGCGTCGCGCCCAGCACAAGATCTCGGCGCCGACCTACAACGCGTGCCCGACGTGCCACAGCCCGCGCCTGCCGCATCGCGTCTGCCCGACGTGCGGCTCCTACGCCGGGCGCGAGGTCGTGCACGTGCACGACCACGATCACGACCACGAGCACTAGACCACCCGGCGCACTGGGTAGCCTGCACGGCATGCCCATCACGGTCGCGGTCGACGCCAACGGCGCCGACCTCGGGCCCGCCGAAGTCGCCGCTGGCGCGGCGGACGCCGCCCAGCAGGGGATACGCGTCGTGCTCTTCGGGCCCGCTGAGCAGTTCGGCGACGTCGCCGACGGGATCGAGGTCGTCGACGCTCCCGTCTCCATCGCCAAGGCGCCCGACCCGGTGCGCGCCAGTCGCTCGAACCCCGATGCGTCGATCGTCCTGGCCACGCGCGCCGTCGCGGCCGGCGACGCGGACGCCTTCGTCAGCGGCGGCTCGACGGGCCCCGCGCTGGCCGCCGCGCTGTTCAACATCAAGCGCGCCGCGGGCATCCACCGGCCGGCGCTGGCCATCCCGGTCCCGGTCCCGGGGCACCCGGTCACCATCGTCGACGTGGGGGCCAACACCGAGGTGCGCGCCGAGCACCTCGTCCAGTTCGGCTTCATGGGCGCCGCGCTGGCCCAGGTGGTGCTCGGCATCGAGCGCCCGCGCGTCGGCCTGCTCTCGATCGGCGAGGAGGCCAGCAAGGGGACGCCGCTGGTCGTCGAGGCGCACGCAGCCCTGCGCGACCGCCTGGCCGAGGGCGACACGTTCGACTTCGTCGGGAACGTCGAGGGCAACGAGGTCCCCGCGGGCAAGGCCGACGTCGTGGTCACCGACGGCTTCACCGGCAACATCGCCCTGAAGCTCATGGAGGGCGTCTCGGAGGAGATGCTGCGCCAGATCCGCGACGTCGCGACCTCGTCGCGGCGGGCCAAGGCCGGCGGGATCCTGTTGCGCCCGGCTCTCCTCGAGTTCCGTGAGGTCATCGACCCCGAGAGCGCCGGCGGCGCCTATCTGCTGGGCCTGCGCCGGCTCGGGGTGGTGCCCCATGGCCGCTTCAGCCGCCGCGGGATCGCCCAGGCGATCCTCCTTGCGGCCCGCGCCGTCGAAGGCGACGTGGTCGGCCGCACGCACGCCGCGCTGGAGGCGGCGCACGCGCTGCGGCCGGGCCGGCTGTCCGGATCGCCGTCTACGGTTGCCTCGCCATGACCCGCGAAGAGGTCTTCAGCCTCATCCAGTCGTATCTCGCCGACGAGCTCGAGGTGGATCCCGCGCGCATCGACGAGTCGACGCGCTTCAAGGAGGACCTGGAGGCCGACTCGCTCGACCTCTACACGCTCGTCCAGGAGCTCGAGGACTCCTACGGCGTGAAGATGTCCGACGAAGAGGCGGCGAGGATCCTCTCCGTGGGCCAAGCGGTCGATTTCGTCGTCGCCCACGCGCCCACCACCACCTGAGCCCTGGACCGCCTCCGCGCATTGCTTGCCGAGCTTCCAGACGACCTGCGCCAGCAGGTCTTCACCCATGCGTCCTGGACCGATCGGCGCTCGGACTCCTACGCCCGCCTGGCCTTCCTGGGCGACTCGGTCCTCGGCCTGTCGATCACCGCGCACCTCTACCCGCGGCTCGAGGCCGAGCGCTACGGCGCCGGGCGGTTGACGAAGATCCGCGCCCAGACGGTGTCGGGCCCGTCGTGCCGCGCCGTGGCCGAACGCCTCGGGGTGCCCGATCTGCTGGCCGCCGCGGCGCCGGTGGGCATCGGCCAGAGCGCCTCGACGCTCGTCGCCACCGAGCGCGTCCTGGCCAGCGTCATCGAGGCCGTGATCGGGGCGTGCTACCTGCACTCGGGCTACGAGGCCACCGCGGCGGCCGTGGTCGAGGCCTTCACGCCCGAGATCGAGCACGCGCTCGAGCATCCGGTCGACTTCAAGTCCTCGCTGCAGGAGCGCCTGGCCCAGCGCGGCGAGATCGTCACCTACGACGTCACCGCCGAGCTCGGCCCGCCGCACGACCGCACCTTCGAGGTACTGGCATCGGTCGGCGAGCGGCCGGTAGGGACGGGCTCGGGGCGCTCGAAGAAGCACGCCGAGCAGGAGGCCGCGCGCACCGCGCTGGAGATGCTCTATTCCGCCGACGAGGACGAGTTCGAGGATTAGGGGTCACACCTGATGCACCTCAAGTCGCTGACTCTCAAGGGCTTCAAGTCGTTCCCGGACCGCACGAAGCTCGACTTCGCCTCGGGGGTGTCCGTCGTCGTCGGCCCCAACGGCTCGGGCAAGTCGAACGTGACCGACGCGGTCCTGTGGGCCATGGGCGAGCAGTCCCCGCTGGCCGTGCGCGGGCAGTCGATGCAGGACGTCATCTTCGGCGGCGGCAAGGGCGTGCAGGCGCGCTCGGCCGCCGAGGTGGAGCTCGTGCTCGACAACGCCGACGGCGCCGTCGACCTGCCAGTGGGGGAGATCTCGATCCTGCGCCGCCTGGATCGCAGCGGAGAGGGGGAGTACCGCCTCAACGGCGCGCGCTGCCGCCTGGTCGACATCCTCGAGGTCCTGTCCGACACCGGCCTGGGCAAGGAGTCGCACTCGGTCGTCTCCCAGGGCCGCGTCGAGGCGATCGTCACCTCCAAGCCCCGCGACCGGCGCCTGCTCATCGAGGAGGCCGCCGGCCTGGGCAAGCACCGCAAGCGCCGCCGCCGCGCGCAGCTCAAGCTCGAGCGCACGCAGGACAACCTCGATCGCGCCCTGGACGTCGAGCGCGAGGCGCGCTCGCGCCTGCGCCCGCTCAAGCGCCAGGCCGAGGCGGCGGAGCTGCACGAGCGCCTCGAGCGCCAGACCGTCGAGGCGCGGTGGGAGCTGGCCCGCGACGCCGTGCGCGCGCGTCGCGAGGAGCTGGCGGGCGCCGAGAGCGCCGCCACCGCCGCGCGCGCCGCGCGCGAGGAGGCGCAGGGCCAGCTGGCCGAGGTCGCCCGCCGCCGCCAGGAGGCCGAGGACGCGCTGGCGCGGCGCACCGAGGAGCGCGAGGCCCTCGCGCGGCGCGTGTTCGCCGCCCGCTCGGCGGCCGAGCGCGTCGAGCTGCGCCTCGAGCGCACGCGCGAGACGGCCGAGGCGATCGCCGAGCGCATCGAGCGCCGCGGGCGCCAGCTCGACGGCCTGCGCGCCCAGGCCGAGGAGGACACGCCAGACGAGGCCGGCCGCGAGCGCATCGAGGCGCTGCAGGCCCAGCTCGACGAGCTCGAAGCGCAGCGCGCCGAGGCTCTGGAGCGCGAGCTGGCCGCGCTGGCGGCGCAGCGCGACGCCGCGGCGGCCCGCGCCGCCGAGCTGGCCGACGCGGTGCAGCAGCGCCGCGCGGCGCTGGCCGAGGCCGACGAGGCGTGCGACGTCGCGCGCACCGCGCGGCGGGCGGCCGAGACCTCCGCCGAGGCGGCGCGCCGCGAGGCGGCACGCGTCGGCGCCGAGCTGGCCTCGGCCAACCAGTTCCTGCGCACCCACGCGGCGGCCGCGGGCAATGCCCGCTCGCTGGCCGACCAGCTCGAGGTCGAGGCCGGCTACGAGCTGGCGCTGGCCGCGGGGCTCGGCGGCCGGCTCAGCGCGGCCGTGGTCGGCGACCTCGCCGCTGCCCGCGCGCTGCTCGACACGGCCGGCTCGGACGGCGGCCGGGCGCTGGTCGCCGACACGGGCGCGCCCGGCGTGGCGCGCGGCACGACGCCGCCGTCGCCGGGGCCCGCCACCTGGGCGACATGGTCACGGGGCCGGCGCCCGCGGTCGAGCTCGCGCGCAGGCTGCTGGCCAACACGTGGGTGGTCGAGGACCTCGATCAGCTGCCGCCCGCCTTCCTGGGCGTGGCGGTCACCCGCGCCGGCCGCGCGTGGTTCGGCTTCACCCGCGAGCTGCGCCAGGCGCCCCGCGGCGGCTCGGAGCGCGTCCTGGCCGAGCGCAACCGGCGCGACGCGCTCGTCAGCGAGTCCGAGGGCGCCGTGCAGGCCGAGCAGGGCGCGCTGTCCGCCGTCGAGGCCACCGCCGCGGCCGTGCATGCGGCCGATGCGACGCGCGACGAGGCCGATCGCGCCCTGCGCGACGCCGACCGCGCCCGGGCGCAGGCCGTCGAGGAGGAGCGCCGCGCGGCCTGGCTCATCGAGGAGCGCAGCAAGGCGCCCGACCAGGGCGAGGCGGCCGTGCGCCGCGCGCAGGTCGAGGGCGAGCTCGCCGCCGAGCGCCGCGTGGCCGAGCGGGCGGCGCGCGAGCGGGCCGAGCGCGCCGCGCGCGTCGCGCGCATGGCGGCCGCCCTGGTCCGCGACCAGGCGCTGCTGCCCGTCGCCCACCGCCTCGTCGCAGCGCTCGCGGGCGCGCTCGAGGCGGTCGCCGCGCGCGTCGAAGTGCTCGACGCCGAGCTGCTGGCCGACCGCGAGGCGGGCGAGGGGGTGGCCAGCGCCCTGCGCGCGTGCGCCACCGAGGAGGCCGAGATCCAGGGGCGCCTGCGCGAGCGCGGCGACGCGGTGACCGCAGCCGAGGTCCGCGCCCAGCAGGCCCGCGACGCCGAGCACGACGCCGCCCAGGAGCTGGACGCGCTGGCGGCGCGGCTCGGGCTCGAGGCCCAGCCGGCCTCCGAGCCGCTCGACCCCGAGACGGCGGACGGCCTGCGGGCGCGCATCGAGCGCCTGCAGCGCCGCCGCGAGCAGCTCGGGCCGGTCAACCCGCTGGCCAAGGCCGAGTACGAGGGAGCGCTCGCCCACGTCGAGGAGCTCGAGCGCCAGCGCGAGGACCTCGAGACCGCGCTGCGCGAGCTCAAGGGCCTCATCCGCGACACCGACCGCCAGATCCGCGAGACGTTCGAGGCCACCTTCACGGCCGCGGCCAAGAACTTCGAGGAGCTCGCCGAGCAGCTCTTTCCCGGCGGCCGCGGGCGTCTGCGGCTCGTGCGCGAGGACTCCGGGCCGCGTCCGGTCCTGGGCGGCGCCCAGGTGGGCGGGGAAGACGAGGCCGATGCTGCCGCGCAGAGCGCCGAAGAGGCCGAGGCCGAGGCGGGCGAGCGCGGGATGGACCCCGACGACGACATCGGCGTCGAGATCGAAATCACGCCGGCGGGCAAGGCCATGAAGCGCCTGACGCTGCTCTCCGGCGGCGAGAAGTCGATGACCGCCATCGCCTTCCTGTTCTCGGTCTTCCTGGCGCGCCCATGCCCGTTCTACATCCTCGACGAGGTCGAGGCCGCCCTGGACGACTTCAACATCGGGCGCTTCCTCGACCTCCTGCGCGCTCACGCCGGCCGCGCGCAGTTCATCGTGGTCACCCACCAGAAGCGCACCATGGAGGCGGCCGACACCCTGTACGGCGTGTCGATGGGCGACGACGGCGTCTCGAAGGTGGTCTCACGGCGGCTGCCGCCCGAGGTGCCCGACGAGGCGGCGGGCTCCGCCGCGCACGCGGCGTAGGTCAGCCGCCGAACGCGGCGGGAAGGAATGGGCGCAAGCCGCGTCCTTGTTCACGACGTAGCCCCCCACCGAGGAGCCCCATGACCAAAGCCGCCCGCAGACTCCTGATTGCCGCGGTGGTCGCCGTGGCAGCCGTGCTCGCCGTCGCCAGCGTGGTGTCGGCCGCCACCACGGTCAACCTCAGAGCCAGCAAGACGAAGATCGCCTTCAACCACAAGACGCTCACGGCCAAGCACGGCAAGGTCACCCTCGTCATGGCCAACCCGTCGGGGCTCCCGCACGCCGTCGCGGTCAAGGGCCACGGCCTCAACAAGAAGGGCAAGACGGTCAACAAGGGCGGGACCTCGCGCGTGACCGTCACCCTCAAGAAGGGCACCTACACCTTCTACTGCCCCGTCGACGGCCACGAGGCCGGCGGCATGAAGGGCAAGCTCATCGTCAGCTGAGCCGAGGTCATCGGGTCGCGCGGCGCCTGCGGGCGCCGCGCAGGCCCGACGGAGATGGTCGGAGTCGATCATCTAGCCTCCCGGGCGATGGGCAAGCGCAGCCGCCGCCGGGGCGAGCAGACAGAGCCGCAGGACGGCGCCGAGCTGCGCGAGGAGCCGGCGGCGCCCGACGGCGCGCCCTCGCCGCTGCGCCCCGACGGGCCGCTGCGCCCCGACGGGCGCCTGCGCGAGGTCGCGCTCCTGGTCGAGGAGGCCGACTACCTGCTCGCCCTCTATCGCTGGATCGTGCTCACCGGCGACGTGCCGCGCGCCCAGGACTGGCTGCGCCGCGAGGAGTGGCCGCATCCCGACTACGTGATCGACGTCTACGGCTCGTGGGAGAAGTTCCTCCAGCACGCCGAGATCCCGTCGTCGCCGCTGCTGGCGAGGGTGCGCGAGGCCGACGACGAGCGCAAGTCGGTGGCGGCGCGCGAGCAGCAGGCCGAGCGCGACCTCGCCCGCGTGGAGGACCTTCGCCGCCAGGTCGAGACGGCCAAGCGCCGCCGCGAGGCCGCCGACGCCGAGCGCAGCGAGCTCAGCGCCCGCGCCGAGCGCTTGGCGGGCCAGCTCGAGCGCGCCGAGGCGCGGGCCGCCGCGGCCGAGGCGCACCTGGCCGAGCGACGCCAGCATGCCGAGTCGGCCGTCGGCGCGCGCGGGGAGGCCTCCGACGAGTGGCTGGCGGCGCACGAGGCGCTGCTCGACGAGCTCGACACCGTCCGCACGCACCGCGAAGAGCTCCTGCGCCAGGTCGAGGAGCTGCGCGAGGCGGCCGAGCAGGACGCCAGGGCGATCGCCCATCTGAGCACGACGCTCGGCGAGGCGGCCGCCGCGGCAGAGGTCAACGGCCCCGCGGCCGAGTCGCTGGAGCCGCCCGCGACGGTCGCCGAGGCCGTCGAGCGCGCCGCCGCGCAGGCTCAGCATCTCGTCTTCACCCGCGCCGCGCACGAGACAGCCGCCGACAGCCCCTACCGCCGCCCGGCCGACGTGCTCGACACGCTCATGCGCCTCGACGATCTCGCCGCGCTGTACGCCGACCCCGAGGGCTTCGGGCGCTCGCTGAGCCAGGCCGCCGACGAGCTCGGGCTCACGTGGCGCCAGAACGTCTCCGAGCTCGCGCGCAGCCGCAACCCGCACGCCTACAGCGTCGCGCACGACGGCGAGCGCCTCGAGCTCGGCCCCCACGTGGCCATCGGCTCGGGGTCGGGCGCCGGGTTCATCGCGCGCGTCTACCTGCACGTCGCCGACGGCTCGGGCAACGTCCCGCGCGGGCTCTACGTGGGCCACGTCGGCCGCCACTTGCCCGACACCACCACGGCGTGAGCGCCCACGAGCCGTTCCTGCTCGTCCAGCTGAGCGACGCGCACGTCCGCGACGACGACGCGCAGCCCGAGCGGATGTTCGCCGACGCGGTGCGCGACGTGGCCGCCCTGGCGCCGGCCGCCGGCGCCGTGCTCGTCAGCGGCGACCTCACCGAGCATGGGCTCCGGCACGAGTACGAGCGTGTGCGCGAGCTGCTCTCGGGACTGGCCATGCCCGTCCACGTGCTCGGCGGCAATCACGACGACCGCGAGAGCCTGCGCGCGAGCTTCCCGCTGCCGGGGGGCGACGACGGCGAGGACTACCGCTACACGACCCGCTGCGGCCCGCTGCGCCTGGTGGCCATCGACACCACCGATCCCGGCCGCGTCGAGGGCCGCCTGGGCGCCGAGCGCCTGGCCTGGCTCGACGCGCGCCTGGCCGAGGAGGGCGAGACCCCGACGGTCGTGGCCATGCACCATCCGCCGCTACTGCTGGGCATCCCGGCCTGGGATGAGATCGGCCTCCCCGACGCCGACCGCGCGGCGCTGGGCGAGATCATCGCCCGCCATCCGCAGGTGCGACGGGTCCTCGCCGGCCACGTGCACCGCGCGGCGCTCGGCAGCGTGGGCGGCTGTCCGGTGTTCACGTGCCCGAGCACGTGGATCCAGGGCCGGCTCGACTTTGCCCGCCCCGATGAGCTGTCGGTCGTGGCCGAGCCGCCGTGCTTCGCGGTGCACCTCGCCGTCGCCGGCGAGCTGACGACGCACGTGCAGCCCGTCGGGGAGTGGTAAGACGTTCGGCGTACCCGACGCAGAGGGATGACATGGGCCCGTTCGTGATCGTGGGCGCCGGCATGGCCGGCGGCAAAGCTGTCGAGACGCTGCGCGAGGAGGGCTTCGACGGGCGCGTCGTGCTGCTCGGCGCCGAGCCCGAGCGGCCCTATGAGCGACCGCCGCTGAGCAAGGACTACCTGCGCGGCGAGTCCGAGCGCGTCGGCGCCTATCTGCAGGAGGACCCCGGGTGGTACGAGCAGCACGCGGTCGAGCTGCGGACGTCGGCGCACGTCGAGTCGCTCGACGTCGCCGGCCGGGCGGTCGTGCTGGCCGGCGGCGAGCGCGTCGCCTACGACGCGCTGCTGCTCGCCACTGGCGCGGAGCCCCGGCGCCCGCCGATCCCGGGCAGCGACCTCGACGGCGTCCACGTGCTGCGCACGCTCGAGGACTCCGACGCGCTGCGCGGCGTGCTCGACGCCGGCGGGCGGCTCGCGGTCGTCGGCGCGGGGTGGATCGGCTGCGAGGTCTCGGCCTCGGCGCGCCAGCGCGGGATGGAGGTCGCCCTTGTGGAGCCGCAGTCGGTCCCGCTCGAGGGCGTCCTCGGCCCGGAGCTGGGCGCCTTCTACCGCGACGTGCACGCCGAGCACGGCGTGCAGCTTCACCTGGGCACCGGCGTCGAGGCGATCGAGGGCGACGGCCGCGCCGAGCGCGTGCGCACGAGCGACGGGACCGTCCTGGACTGCACGGCGGTCCTGCTCGCGGTCGGCGTCGCGCCTCGGACCCGGCTGGCGGACGGCGTGCTCGACGTCGACAACGGGATCCTCGTCGACGCCTCGCTGCGCGCGAGCGCCGACGGCGTCTTCGCGGCCGGCGACGTCGCCAACCACGACCACCCGCTGTTCGGGCGCCTGCGCGTCGAGCACTGGGCCAACGCGCTCGAGCAGGGCCCGTCGGCGGCGCGCGCGATGCTCGGCCAGGACGCCGACTATGAGCGGGTTCCCTACTTCTTCTCCGACCAGTACGACGTCGGCATGGAGTACGCCGGCCATAGCGCGCCGGGCGACGAGGTCGTCTTCCGCGGCGACCCCGCCGCGCGCGAGTTCATCGCCTTCTGGGTGCGCGACGGGCGCGTGACGGCGGGCATGAACGTCAACGTCTGGGACGTCAACGAGCGCCTGCAGGAGCTCGTGCGCTCGGGCGCCAGCGTTGACCCGGGCCGTCTGCGCGACCCTGACGTGCCCCTGGACGAGCTGGCCTCCGCCTAAGTACCCTGGATCGCATGCAACGCAGCGCACGCAGGCTCTTCGCCTCGCCCCGGCCGTCTCGGCGGGGCGACGCGCGCGTGCGCTGACGCTTCTTGCCCGACGACGACCGGGGCGTCTCGATCCCCGTCGTCGTCGAAGGCAAGGAGCTCTCATGCCGTACCTCACCGAAGCGCAGCTGGCCCGGGCCCTGACCCTGGCCGATCTGACTGACCCCGCCTACGGGCCGCATTGCATGCAGCAGCTCGTCCCCGGCGCCACCGGCGCGCTGCGCGAGCGCTGGGGCTGCCCCATGCTCGTCCACCGCGCCGCGCGCGTGGTGCCCGTGGCCGACAACTACGACGCGCTGGGCTACCCGCCCGACGGGCCGGCGCGCGACAGCCGCTACACGCGCTACGTCGACGCGGGGCGCCTGTTGCGCAGCCAGACCTCGGCGGCCGTCCCGTCGGCGCTGCGCACGCTGGCGCCCACGGCGCCCGGCGACGTGCTGGTGTGCGCGCCCGGGCTCGTCTACCGCCGCGACGCGATCGACCGCCTGCACGTCGGCGAGCCCCATCAGCTCGACCTGTGGCGCATCACGGAGCGGCCCATGACGGCGGTCGACCTCGAGGCGATGGTCGCGGCGGTCGTCGACGCGCTGCTCCCGGGCGCGCGATGGCGGGCGCTGCCGGCGAGCCATCCCTACACCGAAGACGGCCGCGAGGTCGAGGTCCTCGCCGACGGCGAGTGGGTCGAGCTGCTGGAGTGCGGCCTCGCGCACCCCCGCGTGCTCGCCGCCGGCGGGCTGGGAGGGCACTCGGGCCTGGCCATGGGCATCGGCTTGGACCGCGCCGTCATGCTGCGCAAGGGCATCGACGACATCCGCCTGCTGCGCTCCGAGGACCCACGCGTGGCGGGTCAGATGCGCGACCTCGAGGCCTACCGCGAGGTCTCGGCGCAGCCGCCGGCGCGCCGCGACCTGAGCATCGCCTGCGCCCCGGGCCTCACCGGCGAGGACCTGGGCGATCGCGTGCGCGGCGCCCTGAGCGTCGAGCAGGACGAGTGGGTCGAGGAGGTCGGCGTCGCCGCGCGCGCGCCGGCGGCCGAGCTGCCCCCCGTCGCCCGCGAGCGCATCGGCATCGCCGACGATCAGGAGAACCTGCTCGTCCGCGTGGTGCTGCGCCACCCGACCCGCTCGCTGGCCAAGGCCGAGGCCAACGCGCTGCGCGACCGCATCTACGCGGCGATGCACGAGGGCAGCGAGTGGGAGTGGGCGCGCTAGGGGTGCCGAAGGCGGCCAGCCCGCCCCTGGCGTTGCTGATGAGTAAGAGCCGCCTGAGGCGGGCCCCCGTGGGTGCTCCCTAGAGCCGCTTCTCGCCCCAGTACGCGGCGATCGGGTTCGCGTTGAAGTTGCCGATCTCCGTGTAGCCCTCGGCGGCGTAGAGCGTCATGGCGCCCTGCTGCAGCGGGCCGGTGTCGAGGCGCACGAAGGCGTACCCGCGCTCGCGGGCGGCGTCCTCGAGCGCCCGCAGCAGCGCGCGCGCCACGCCGCGCCGGCGCGCGGACGGCACGACGTACATGCGCTTGATCTCGGCCGCGTCCGGCGCGATGCGCTTGATCCCGCCCGCGCACACCGGCTCGCCCTCGTGGTAGCCGACCAGGAAGGTGCCGGCGGGCGGCGCGAAGTCCGCCGGCGTGGCGGTCGGCATGCCCGGGAACTCGATGTCCCCGTAGAGCTCGTTCATCTCGGCCACCATTGCGGTCAGCAGCTCGCTGGCCGGCGGCCGCGCGGCGTCCACGGTCCGGAAGTCGATCTGCACTCCGCTATCGTCGCGCACCGCCGATGCCCCGCGACTGGACGGACGTCTTCATCACCGGCGACGGCGCCACCGTCGTCGCGCCGCCGGCCGAGGAGCCCGAGCAGCGCCGCGGCTTCTTCCGCCGCCTGCGCGAGAACCTCTCCAAGACGCGCGAGGCCCTGAGCGCCGAGATCCAGGCCACGCTCTTCGAGGGCGAGCTCGACACCGCGACGTGGGAGCGCCTGGAGGAGGCGCTGATCATGGCCGACGTCGGCGCGCGGACCACCGCCGAGGTCGTCGCGAAGCTCGAGACGGAGGCCGAGGCTGGAGGGCTGGAGGGCGGCGAGGCCCTCTCCGCGCGCCTGGCCGAGCTGCTCGCGGACCTCGCCCGGCCGAAGGATGGCCCGCCCGCCCGCATCGACCTGACCCACGACCCGACCGTGATCATGGTCGCCGGCGTCAACGGGACCGGCAAGACGACCACGATCGGCAAGCTGGCCTGGCACCTGCAGCGCGAGCTGGGCAAGACCGTCGTGCTCGGCGCGGCCGACACCTTCCGCGCTGCCGCGGTCGAGCAGCTCACCCAGTGGGCGCAGCGCGCCGGCTGTGAGATCGTCACCGGTCCCGAGGGCTCGGACCCCGGCGCGGTCGCCTTCGAGGCGGTCAAGCAGGGCCGCGAGCGCGGCGCCGACGTGATCATCGTCGACACCGCCGGGCGGCTGCACACCCAGGACCACCTGATGGCCGAGCTCACCAAGGTGCGGCGGGTCATCGGCAAGCAGCTCGAGGGCGCCCCGCACGAGACGCTGCTGACCATCGACGCCACCACGGGGCAGAACGGCGTGCGCCAGGCGCAGCTCTTCTCCGAGGCGGTCCCCGTCGACGGGATCGTGCTCACCAAGCTCGACGGGACGGCCAAGGGCGGCATCGCCCTGGCCATCGCGGGCGAGCTCGGCATCCCGGTCAAGCTCATCGGCATCGGCGAGGCGCTCGAGGACCTGCGCCCCTTCGACGCCGACGACTTCGCCCGCGCGCTCGTCGCCCCCGCCGACAACTAACATCGACATCACGAATGGACGCTTGGGTCATCTGGCTGATCGTCGCGGTGGTCTTCGCCGTCGCCGAGGTGATCAACCTCAGCTTCTACCTGTTCCCGTTCGCGATCGGAGCGGCAGGGGCCGCGGTGGTCGGACTCGCGGGCGGCGCGCTGGCGCTCGAGCTGGTCGTCTTCGCCATTCTCACCGCCGCCAGCTTCACCATCGTTCGCCCGATCGCGCGACGCCACATCAACATGCCCCCGCAGCTGCGAACGGGGACGGCGGCGCTCATCGGCCGCACCGCGATCGTCACCGAGCGCATCGTCAACGACGACGCGCTCGGGAAGGTGCGCCTCGACGGCGAGGTGTGGACCGCGCGCGCCTACGATGACGACAAGGTGCTCGAGCCCGGGACGCGCGTGCACGTGATGGAGATCCGGGGCGCCACGGCGCTCGTCGACGACTGAGGAGGCAGGGATGGCTGGTTTGATCGTGGCGGCGGTGCTGATCCTCTTCGCGCTGTTCGTCGCCGCCAAGACCGTGCGGATCATCCCGCAGGCGCGGGCCGGCGTCGTGGAGCGCCTCGGGCGCTACAGCCGCACGCTGACCCCGGGCATGACCATCGTCGTGCCCTTCATCGATCGCGTGCGCCCGCTGCTGGACCTGCGCGAGCAGGTCGTGACCTTCCCGCCCCAGCCCGTCATCACCGCCGACAACGTCTCGGTCGGGATCGACACCGTCCTGTACTTCACCATCACCGAGCCGAAGTCGGCCACCTACGAGGTCGCAAACCCGCTGCAGGCCATCGAGCAGCTCACGGTGACCACGCTGCGCAACATCGTCGGCTCGCTCACCCTCGAGCAGGCGCTGACCAGCCGCGACGAGGTCAACGACCGCCTCCGGATCGTCCTCGACGAGCGCACGGGCAAGTGGGGGATCCGCATCAACGGCGTCGAGCTCAAGTCGATCGACCCGCCGGGCACGATCCAGGAGGCGATGGAGAAGCAGATGCGCGCCGAGCGCGACCGCCGCGCCGCCATCCTCACCGCCGAGGGCGTCAAGCAGTCCGCCATCCTCACCGCGGAGGGCGAGAAGCAGTCCGCCGTCCTCAAGGCGGAGGGCGGCAAGCAGGCGGCGATCCTGCGCGCCGAGGGCGAGGCCAAGGCGATCGACACCGTCTTCTCAGCCATCCACGAGGGCGACCCGGACCCCAAGCTGCTCAGCTACCAGTACCTGCAGATGCTCCCGCAGCTCGCTCGCGGCGACGCGAACAAGATCTGGGTCATCCCCAGCGAGTTCACCCAGGCGCTGTCGAACCTGAGCGGGTTCGCCGCCGACGTGACCGAGCGCCGGCAGAAGCCCGAGCCTCCGCCGCCGCCCGCGGTCACGCCGGGCGACCCGGCCGCCTAGGCCCCGGTCGCGTCGAACGTCGGTCTTCCCCCGTCATGACGGGGTAGGACCGACGTTCGACGCTCGGAGGGCCTACTCGTAGGCGAGCGCCCCCAGGACGTCCATCCGCGCCGCGCGCCGCGCGGGCAGCATCGCCGCCAGCGTGCCGGCCGCGATGCCGACGAGGACGAGCACCGCGAGGCCGCCGATCGGCAGGGCGAAGGTGAACCCGAGGTGGCCGAAGACCGCCACCACGATGGCCGCCAGCCCGATGCCGACCGCGATCCCCATCGAGGACCCCAGCAGCGCGGTGATGATGCTCTCGCGGCGCACCATGCGCCGCACCTGGCGGCGCGTCATGCCCACCGCGCGCAGCATCCCGATCTCGCGGGTGCGCTCGAAGGTGGCCAGCACGAGCGTGTTGGCCAGCCCGAAGAGGCTGACGATCACGGCCAGTGCCAGCAGCACGTCGAAGAGGGCCAGCAGCTGGTTGATGCCGCTGGTCTGCTTCTCGATGTAGGCGTGCTTGCTGAACACCTTCGCGCCCGGGAACAGGGCGACCGCCCGCTGCAGCGCGGCCGGGTCGGCCGTCGGCGCGTCGAGCAGCGTCAGGTGGTCCTGGCGCCCGCTGAAGCCGCCGGCGGCGTAGGCCGGCGTGCCGATGGTGATCGGCCCGAGGCCCAGGGCGTCGATGACCGGCGAGGCCTCGATGCCGCGGACGGTGAGCGTGAGGCGCCTGTCGGCCGGGGTGATGACCGTGAAGCGCCCGCCGACGCCGAGGTGGTGCTTCTTGGCCCACCCGTCGTCGACGACGGCGCCGTCGGCGCCCAGCCCGGCGAGCGTGGCGCGCGAGCCGTGCTTCCACTTGAAGTCGAGGACCTTGCCGATCGTCGCGGGATCGACGGTGTTGATGCCCTCGGTCTTGCCGTAGGCGCGCACCGCGTCCTGACGGATGGGCGACGCGGTGCGCACGCCGGGCACGGCCGCCGCCTTGCGCGCGGCGTCGCCGTCGACCGGCGACCAGCCGTCGTCGCCGGCGAGCACGTGCGTGGCGGAGACGCGCTTGTCCAGCGAGCCCTTCGTGGAGTCCTTCAGGCCGGCGGCGATGATCGTCAGCGCTGCGACGAGGGCCACGCCGATGGTCAGCGCGGAGGCGGTGATGGCCGTGCGGCCCGGCGCACGCATGGCGTTGCGCCGAGCCAGCATGGCCGCAGGGCCCCCCGTGGCCTGCACCGGGCGCCCAAGGGCGCCCACGACGGCCCGCACGACGCGCGCCGGCAGGCGCAGGCGGCGCGAGGCGCCGGATGCGTCGCGCAGCGCCTCGACGGGCGCGACGCGCGTCGCGCGCCACGCCGGCACGAGGCCGGCGACCAGCGTCACGAGCACGCCGACCAGCAGCGACACGACGATCGTGCGCGAGGCGAAGACCGTGCCGGTCTGCGGCAGGTCGAGCCCGAGCGCCTTGAACAGCGCGTTGATGCCCTTGGCCAGGCCGAAGCCGGCCGCCAGCCCGACCACGCTGGCGGCGGTGCCCAGGGCCAGCGCCTCGGCCACCACCGTGCGCAGCACCTGGCGCCGCGAGGCGCCGGCCAGGCGCAGCAGCCCGAACTCACGCGAGCGCTGGGCGACCGTGATCGACAGCGAGTTGAAGATCGTGAACGCCCCGACCAGCAACGCCACCCCGCCGAAGCCCAGCAGCACGCCCCTGATGATGGAGATGAACCCCTTCAGGCCGTCGAGCGTGTAGCGATCCTGCTTGGCCGCCGTCTGGACCTTGGCCTGCGGCAGCGCTGCGGCCAGGTTGCGACGCACCTGCTCAGGGGAGGTCCCGCTGCCGGCCTCGACGAGGATCGCGTCCACGCGCCCGGCCTTGTCGAACAGGCCCTGCGCGGCGTGCAGGTCGAAGACCGCGATCGTCGCGGTGCCCAGCGAGTCGACCGAGCCGAAGGTCGTGATGCCGGTGACGCGGAAGCTCCGCACCGGGCCGGCGGTCGCGATGCGCGCGCTGTCGCCGATGCGCAGGTGCTGCTTGTCGGCGGTGCCGGCGTCGATGACGACGTCGCCGGGGCCCGTGGCCCAGGCGCCCTGCTTCAGGCGGAAGGGCGAGAGCTTGGCGTCGTGGGCCGCCACGGGGTCCAGGCCGATGCCGAACCATGGGCCGCCGCCGACGACCTTGCCGTCCTTGCCCAGGATCCTGGTCTGCAGGTCGGTGATGTCGCCGGCCGCCTTCGCCACGCCGGGGACCGCGCGGGCGCGGCCGATCGTCCTGGCATCGATCGTCGGCTGGGTGAGGGTGTCGTTGTCGTTGGTCGAGGTGAAGGGGCTGGGCGCCGTGACCACCGCGGCGGTGCCGTCGTAGGCCGAGGAGGAGAGGTCGTCGGCCGCGCGGCCCATGGTGTCCGTGAGCGTGAAGGCGGCGGCGATGGTCGCCACCCCCAGCACGATCGCCATCGCGGTCAGCGCGGTGCGGATGGGGCGGGCCAGCAGCCCGTTGAGCGCGATCCGCAGCATCAGGCGCTCGCGGCCTTCATGTGCGCGAGGACGTCGGCCTCGGTCGGCTGGGCGAGGTCCGAGACGATCCGCCCGTCAGCCAGGAAGAGGACGCGGTCCGCATGCGCGGCGGCCAGCGGGTCGTGCGTGACCATGACCGTGGTCTGGCCGTCGAGATCGACGGCGGCGCGCAGCAGGTCGAGAACCATGGCGCCCGCGTTGGAGTCGAGGTTGCCCGTCGGCTCGTCGGCGAACAGGACCGTCGGCTCGGAGATCAGCGCCCGGGCGATGGCCACGCGCTGCTGCTGGCCGCCCGAGAGCTCCGACGGACGGTGGCGGCGGCGCTCGCTGAGGCCGACGCGCTCGAGCAGCGCGTCGATCGTCTCGCGCGGGACCTTGCGCCCGGCGATGGTCAGCGGCAGCAGGACGTTCTCCTCGGCGCTGAGCGTCGGGAGCAGGTTGAAGGACTGAAAGACGAACCCGATGTGCTGGCGGCGCAGCTTGGTCAGCGCCTTGTCGCTCATCGTCGTGATGTCCTGCGTGCCGACGTACACGCTGCCCGCCGTCGGCCGATCGAGGCCGGCGAGCAGGTGCATGAGCGTCGACTTGCCGGAGCCGGACGGGCCCATGATGGCGGTGAACTGGCCGGCCGGGACGTCGAGCGAGACGCCGCGCAGCGCGTCGACGGCGGCTTCGCCCTCGCCGTAGCGGCGGGCGACGCCGTCCGCGGACACGGCGGTCGCGATGTCGATGGCGGCCGCGGCCGTACCGATGGTCTCGTTGAGCATGAGTCGCTGCAGCCTTTCGTCGGTGGTCAGGCGGGGTTGTCGTGCCGGCGTGTTCAGCCGGGTTCGTGTTCGCGTGGTGGTGCTCAGCAGGTGGCGGTCGCCTCGCGCGCCAGCCGCGAGATCGCTGCCTGCAGGGCGCCGGCGGCCAGGAGGGCGTTGGTGGCCTCCGCCAGCAGCCGCCCGGTCAGCCCACGGGCGGGACGGACGCACACCGATGCGCGGACCTCGCTCCCGCTGGGCGCGGGCTCGAGGTCGTAGCGCACGTCGAAGCCGACCGGGCCTTCCGCGCTGAGGCGCAGGCGGCCGTCGATCGCCTCGTGGACCTCCACGTCGAAGCCCACGCGCTTGCCGGCCAGCTTGCCGCTCACGCGGGCCCGGCTGCCGCACCGCAGGCGCGGCGTGCGCAGGTCCTCGACGTCGAAGGGGATCGGCGCCCAGCGAGCGCACGCCTCCGGGTCGGTGAGGACCTCGAGGATGGCCTCGGGCCGGGCCTCGATCGTGGTCGTCGCCGTCCATTCCCTCATGGCCGGTGACCGTCCCATGGCAGCCTGCCCGCGTCATCGCCCATCGGGGCGATTTGCGCGCCCCGGCGGGACGAGCCCGCGTCGTCCTCGAGGATGAGCGCGCGATCGCCCGAGCGGACGACGATCGCGGCTGTGGGGGCGGTTACAGTGCGACCGTGCGGGCACTGACGTCGTTGGGGGCGCGCGTGCAAGCCTTGCCGCCCGGCCGTGCCGACCTGCTGCTGGCGGGCGCTTTCCTGTTGGAGACGCAAGTCGAGCTTTCCTTTCTCGACGCGCCGACGGGCACGGTCCTCGCCGCGCGCGGCCTGACTCTCGCCATGGCGCTGGGCGTGGCCGCGCGTCGTCGCGCGCCGCTCGTGGCCGCCTTCCTCGTGTTCGCGGCGCTCACCGGCTTGGAGCAGCTGGGCGGCGAGGCGAATACATCGCTCGTCGGGCCCTTCGCGTCGGCCTTCATCGTGTCCTACTCGATCGGGGCCAACCTCGAGGGCCGCGGGCTCGCGGTGGGGGTCGGCTGGCTGGTCGCGCTCGTCACGGCGATGGCCACCCTCGACCCGACCTCCGACGATGGTCTGAACCTCATCTGGGGCTGGCTCGTGATCGTCGCCGCGCCAGTGCTCGCCGGCCGGCTGCTGCGCCACCGCGCCCGCCTGGCGCGCGCCCTGCACGACGCGGCCGCAGCGGAGGACGCCGAGCCGTGGGCCGAGCAGGCGGTGGCCGAGGAGCGCACCCGGATCGCCGCGGAGCTGCACGACGTCGTGGCCCGCGCGCTGCGGCGGATGGTGGTCGACGCCGACGGCGCCGCGGGCCTGGTCGAGCGCGAGCCCGCCCGCGCGGCGCTGGGCTTCGCCGCGGTGGAGCAGACGGGGCGCGACGCCCTGGCCGAGATCCGGCGCCTGCTCGGCGTGCTGCGCCGCGAGGACGACGAGCTGGCGCTCGCCCCGCAGCCGACGCTGGCGCACGTCACCGACCTCGTCCGCCGCGCGCGAGCTGCCGGGCTGCCCGTGGCGCTACGCGTCGAGGGCGCCGCGGCCCCGCTGCCGGCGGGCGCCGACCTGACCGCCTACCGCGTCGTGCAGGAGGCGCTCGCCGGGGCGATGCGCGAGAGTGGCGCCGCGGGGGCCGCCGTGACCGTTCGCTACGCGGCCGACGCGGTCGAGCTCGAGGTGGTCGACGACGGCCTCGCGCGGCCGGCCCCCATGGGGATCGCCGAGCGCGTCGCGCTTTACGGCGGTGAGCTGAGCACCGCGAGCCCCCGTGAGGGTGGCCAGGCGCTGCGTGCGCGCCTGCCGTTCAGGAGCGCCGCGTGAGGCGCCCCAAGCGCCTGGACTACGCCCTCACGGGGGCCGCGTTCGCCATCGGCATCGCCGAGCTCGGGTTCGCGAAGGACGTCCACGGCGCGTTCGTGGTCAACGTCGTTGCGGTCGCGGCCATCGCGCTGCCGCTGGCCTGGTGGCGCACGCGGCCGGTGCGCGCGACGGTCTGCCTCTTCGCCGTGGCGATGCCCGTCGAGTGGCTGACGTCGGCCGGCGACCTGCCGGCGATCTGGTTCACGCTGCTGGCACTGTCCTTCGGCCTCGGCGCGCACGAGGACGGCCGCGGCGCGATCGCCGGCGTCGGGGTGCTCGTCGCCGGGATCATCACGACCACGGCGATCGGCGGATCGCTCACGCCCGGCGAAGTCGCCTTCCCGGCTCTGCTCGTGGCAGCGTTCTGCGTCGCCGGCCGGACGGCTCGCAGCCGCGCCCGCCTGGCCGGTGAGCTCCACGAGGCGGCGGCGCGCGCCAACGAGCGCCGGGCCGCGCGGGCCGAGCGGGCGGTGGTCGAGGAGCGCAAGCGCATCGCCCGCGAGATGCACGACGTCGTCGCGCACTCGATGAGCGTGATGGTCGTGCAGGCGGGCGGCGCGCGGCGGATCCTCGAGCGGGACCCGCTGCGCGCGCGCGACGCGGCGCAGCTCATCGCGGGCACCGGGCGTGAGGCGATCGCCGAGCTGCAGCGCCTGCTCGGCGTGCTGCACCTCGAGCCCGCCGCGACCCCCACGCTCGACGGCCTCGACGGGCTCGTCGAGCGGGCGCGCGCGGCGGGACTGCCCGTGGCGCTGACCGTCGACGGCGAGCGCCGGCGGCTGCCTGAGGGCGTCGAGCACGCGGCCTACCGCGTGGTCCAGGAGGCGATCACCAACGCGATCAAGTACGCCGGCGCGGCGCCGACCGAGGTTCGCGTCTCGTATGGCCTACAGGACGTCGAGCTGCGCGTCTGCGATCGCGGGCCCGGGACCGGGGCGCCCGGTCGCGTGGGCGGCGGAGGCCACGGGCTCGTCGGCATGCGCGAGCGCGTGCGCATCTTCGGCGGCGAGCTGCACACCGGGCGGCGCGCCGGCGGGGGCTTCGAGGTGCGCGCCCGGATTCCACTCGACGGTCGGGCCGAGCATGCCTGACCGCGGATACCCTCTCTCGGCCTTGGCGCAGGAGATACCGATATGACCGTTCGCATCCTGATCGCCGACGACCAGGCGCTCGTGCGCGCCGGGTTCAAGATGATCCTCGACGCCGAGGACGATCTGGACGTCGTCGGCGAGGCCTCGGACGGCGCCCAGGCGGTGACGATGGCCAACGACCTCGAGCCGGATGTCGTGCTGATGGACATCCGCATGCCCGAGCTCGACGGCATCGAGGCCACGCGCCGCATCATCGCCGCCGCCGGCGAGCGCCCGGTGCGGGTGCTGATGCTCACCACCTTCGACCTCAACGAGTACGTCTACGAGGCGCTGCGCGCCGGGGCCAGCGGCTTCCTGCTCAAGGACGTGCCACCCGAGCAGCTCGTAGCCGGCATCCGGGTGGTGGCCGAGGGCGAGGCCCTGCTGGCGCCGTCGATCACCCGGCGCCTGATCCAGGAGTTCGCCAGCGCCGCCCCGACGCCGGCCGAGCCGCCCCGCGGCCTCGACGAGCTCACCGCGCGCGAGCTCGAGGTGTTCAAGCTCCTGGCCCGCGGGCTCTCCAACGCGGAGATCGCCGAGGAGCTCGTGGTCTCCGAGACGACGGTCAAGACCCACGTCGCGCGCGTCCTCATGAAGCTCGGCCTGCGCGATCGCGTGCAGGCGGTGGTGCTCGCCTACGAGTCGGGCGTCGCGGTGCCCGGGCGCACGAGCTGATGACCGAGATGTTCGGCGAGCCGCTCGACGCCTACCTCGACGCCCATGCCACGCCGCTCGAGCCGCTGCTGCAGGAGAACCGCGAGGAGACCTACGCCTCGCTCTCCTCGCCGCAGATGATCGCCGGGCCCGTAGTCGGCCGGCTCCTGCGCTTCCTGGTCTCGATGACCGCGCCGCGCCTGGTGCTCGAGATCGGGACCTTCACCGGCTACTCGGCGCTCGCCATGGCCGGCGGCCTGCCGCCCGACGGGCGGATCGTCACCTGCGAGCTCTCCCCCGAGCGGGCCGCGTTCGCCCAGGGCTACTTCGACCGCTCTCCGTGGCGCGATCGCATCGAGGTGCGCGTCGGCCCGGCGCTCGACACCGTCAGCGCCCTCGACGGCCCCTTCGACTTCGTCTTCATCGACGCCGACAAGGACGGCTACCCCGGCTACTACGAGGCCGTCGTCCCCAAGCTGTCGCCGCGCGGCGTGATCGCCGTCGACAACACGCTGAGCGCAGGAGACGTGGTCGACCCCGTCGACGAGCGCGACCGGGCCATGGCGGCCTTCAACGACCACGTCCAGGCCGACGAGCGCACCGAGAACGTGCTGCTCAGCGTCCGCGACGGCGTGAGCCTCATCCGCCTGGCCAGCTAGCACGCCGTCAGCCGCACGCGGCTGGCCAGCGCGCCGGCCGCTCTAGACTGGCTGCGAGTGTTCGACGCCCTCTCAGAGAAGCTCCAGACCACCCTCGCCGATGTCCGCGGCCACGGCACCCTGACCGAGGCCGACATCGACAAGGCGATGCGCGACATCCGCCTCGCGCTGCTGGAGGCGGACGTCAACTTCAAGGTCGTCAAGTCGTTCACCGCGACGGTCAAAGAGCGCTGCCTGGGCGCGGACGTGCTCGGCACGCTCAACCCGGGCCAGCAGGTGGTCAAGATCGTCAACGAGGAGCTCGCCGCGCTCATGGGCGGCGCCTCGCGCGGGGTGACCTTCTCGCCGCGTCCGCCGACGGTGATCGTCCTCGCCGGCCTGCAGGGCTCGGGCAAGACGACCGCCGCGGCCAAGCTCGCGCGCTGGCTGAAGAGCGAGCACGGCTCGTCGGTCGCGCTGGCCGCCTGCGACGTCTATCGCCCCGCCGCCGTCGACCAGCTCGTCAAGGTCGGCGCGCAGGTGGGCGCCGACGTATACGAGCAGGGCACCGACCGCGACCCGGTCGACATCGCACGCTGGGCCCTGGACCGCGCCAAGATCGAGGGCAAGGACGTCCTCATCGTCGACACCTCCGGCCGCCTGCACGTCGACGAGGCCCTGATGGGCGAGCTGGTGAACATCCGCGACGCGGTCAAGCCGCACTCGATCCTGCTCGTGGTCGACGCGATGACCGGCCAGGACGCGGTCAACGTCGCCGAGCAGTTCGCCGCCGCCGTGCAGTTCGACGGCGTGGTCATGAGCAAGCTCGACGGTGACGCCCGCGGCGGCGCGGCGTTGAGCGTCAAGGCCGTGACCGGCAAGCCGATCCTCTTCGCGTCGGTGGGGGAGAAGCTCGACCAGTTCGAGCGCTTCCACCCCGACCGCATGGCCCAGCGCATCCTCGGCATGGGCGACGTCATGTCGCTCATCGAGAAGGCCGAGGCGCAGATCGAGGAAGACGAGGCCAAGGAGCTCGAGCGCAAGATGCGCCGCAACGAGTTCACCCTCGAGGACTTCCTCAAGCAGCTGAAGACCGTCCGGCGCATGGGCCCGCTGCAGTCGATCATGGGGATGATCCCGGGCCTCGCCGGCCACCAGCTCTCGAACATGAAGGTCGACGAGCGCGAGCTCGACCGCGTCGAGGCCATCATCCTGTCCATGACTCCGGAGGAGCGCCGTCGGCCGGAGCTCATCAAGGGCTCGCGGCGCCTGCGCATCGCCAAGGGCTCGGGGACCAACGTGCAGGCGGTCAACCAGCTGGTCAAGCAGTTCGACCAGATGCGCAAGCTCATGCGCCAGATCGGGCGGGGCAAGATGCCCGACATCGGCGCGCTGATGCGTGGCGGGCGCTGAGGGCGCGCGCCCGCTACCCTCTCCCGTCGGCTTTTCCAAGCACTTCGAGAGGAACTTCCGTTGGCAGTACGACTGAGGCTCACCCGCGTGGGCGGCAAGAAGGACCCGATCTGGCGGGTCGTCGTCGCCGACCAGCGCTCGCCGCGGGACGGCCGCTTCATCGAGAACGTCGGCCAGTACAACCCCCAGACCGATCCCTCGACCATCACCCTCGACGAGGACCGCGTGCGCGCGTGGCTCGCCAAGGGCGCGCAGCCGACCGACACGGTCCGCAAGCTGCTGAAGATCAAGGGCATCGACCCCAACGCGCGGTAACGCGCCATGCGCGACCTTCTCGAATCGCTGGCCCGGAAGCTCGTCGACGAGCCGGACCGCGTCTCGGTCGATCAGTTCGAGGAGGACGACGGCACGATCGTCCTCGAGCTCGCGGTCGCCGAGGACGACTACGGCAAGATCATCGGCCGCGGCGGCCGCACCGCCAACGCCCTGCGGACGGTCGTGAAGGCCGCGGCGGTCAAGGAGAACCGCCGCGTGCTCGTCGACATCGTGGACTGAGTGGCGCGGTCGCCCGTCGACTGGCTGGCTGCCGGCCTGGTCGGCCGGCCCCACGGGCTCGACGGCTCGTTTCATGTGAGGCGCCCGCGCGGCGCGCTGCTGGAGCTCGGCACGGCGGTGCGCGTCGGCGGCGAGGAGGCGGAGATCGTGCGCCGCGCCGGGACCGACGAGCGCCCGATCCTGCGCCTCGCCGGGCACGACGGGCGCGAGGCGGCCGAGGCCCTGCGCGGGCTCGACCTGTTCGTGCACCGCGGGTCGGCGCCCGAGCTCGACGAGGACGAGTGGTACGCCGAGGATCTCGAGGGGTGCAGGGTGGTCGACGGAGCGGCCGAGGTCGGCCGCGTCGCGCGCCTGGTCGCCCTCCCGTCGTGCGAGGTCCTCGAGGTCGCCCGCGACGGCGCACCGGACCTGCTCGTGCCGCTCGTCCGCGACGCCGTGCGCTCGGTGGACGTCGAGGCGGGCATCATCGACGTCAACCTGGCCTTCCTGGGGGAGAAGGAGCCCGCGCCCTCCTCCTCGGAGGGCCGGCGCGCCTGATGCAGCTCGACGTCGTCACCCTCTTCCCGGAGTGGTTCGAGTGGTTCGGCGGCCAGCGCCACGTCGCCAATGCGCTCACGCACGGCCATGAGCTGCGCACGCTCAACCCTCGCGAGCACACCTCGCTGAGCGGCGGCCAGGTCGACGACACGCCCTTCGGCGGAGGCGCGGGCATGGTCTTGCGCGTCGACGTCATGGACGCCGCGCTGCGCGGCTTCTACGGCGTCGATCCCGTCGACCTGCGCCACCAGCGCCGCGTGCTCGCCCTCACGCCCGGAGGGCGGATCCTCGACGACACCTTCGTCGAGGAGCTCGCGACCGAGCCCGCCATCACGCTGCTGTGCGGGCGCTACGAGGGCTTCGACGAGCGCATCGTGCAGCACTTCGCCTCCGATGCCGTGTCGGTCGGCCGCTACGTCCTGGCGGGCGGCGAGCTCGCGGCGATGGTCGTCATGGACGCGGTCCTGCGCAAGCTCCCCGGCTCGCTCGGCCACGCCGACTCGGCGCTGGAGGAGTCCTTCAGCGCAGCGCTGGGCGGGGATCCCGAGTACCCGCACTACACCCGCCCCGCCGAGTACCGCGGATGGAAGGTGCCCGAGGTGCTGCTGTCGGGCCACCACGAGGAGATCCGGCAGTGGCGCCGGGCGCGCAGCCGCGAGCGTGGGGCGGCGAGCGGCGGTTCTTCGCTACCATGAGCCGCCTCGCGCGGGACCGGTAGAACCTCGTCCTCCCGCGCCTTCTCTCTGCCATGAGCACCGTGATCGAAAGCCTCGAGCGCGCGCAACTGCGCCGCGTCCCGCAGTTCGCCGCCGGCGACCGCGTCCGCGTCCACTTCCAGGTCATCGAGGGAACGCGCCGCCGGACCCAGGTCTTCGAGGGCGTGGTCATCAAGCGCCAGGGCCACGGCGCCCGCGAGACCTTCACCGTGCGCAAGCAGTCCTTCGGCGTCGGCGTGGAGCGCACGTTCCCCGTTCACTCGCCCAAGATCGAGAAGATCGACGTCGCCGCTCGCGGTGACGTCCGCCGCGCCAAGCTCTACTACCTGCGTGAGCGGGTCGGCAAGCGCGCCCGGGTCCGCGAGCGTCGCTACACCGGCCCCGAGCAGTCCGTCACCCCGGGCCTCGTGCACGATCCGGTCGCCGCGCTCGAAGCCGAGGCCGCGGCGGGTTCCGGCGCCGTGGACGCCGAGGGCGCGACCGCCGAGCAGGTGGTCGACGCCGGCGGTGCCGCCGACACCACGCAGGCCGAGGACCAGGTCGCCGAGGTCGAGGCCGCCGAGGCCGCGACCACGGGCGAGGCCGAGCCTCCCGCTGCCGCTCCCGCCGAGGCGGCCGAGCCCGAGGCGGCCGAGCCCGAGGCGGCTGAGCCCGAGGCGGCTGACGTCGAGCCGGCCCCCGAGGGCGGCTCCGCGGTTGCCGCGGAGGCAGAGGCCGACGGCGGCGAGCCCGCCGCCGCGGCCGAGCCTGCCGCTGACGACAAGGCCTAAGTGCCCACGAAGCAGAAGTCGGCCGGCGGTTCGCTCCTCGAGCTGGTCGTCATCGTCGCGGTCGCGCTGGGCCTGGCCCTCGGCATCCAGGCCTTCCTCGTCAAGCCGTACCGCATCCCGAGTGAGTCGATGGTGCCGACGCTCAAGGTCGGGCAGCGCGTGCTCGTCAATCGCATCGGCAACCGCTTCACCGATCCACGCGTCGGCGACGTGATCGTCTTCCATCCGCCCAAGGGCTCGGAGAGCGACACGTGCGGCGACGGCAGGCGCCGTCAGGGCCAGGCGTGTGACCGGCCCACCAGGACCGAGGCCAGCGTGAACTTCATCAAGCGCGTGGTCGCCGGACCGGGGGACACGATCTACATCAAGGGTGGCCATGTCTATCGCAACGGCAAGCGCGAGAGCGACGGGTACATCAACGGCACGTGCCAGAGCGGCGGCGGCCGCGGGTGCAACTTCACAACCCCGATCACCATCCCCGCGAACCACTGGTTCATGATGGGCGACAACCGTGGCGACTCCGACGACAGCCGCTTCTGGGGCCCGGTCCCGCGCAAATGGATCATCGGCGGCGCGTTTGCGACCTACTGGCCGCCCAAGCGCGTCGGCCTCCTCTAGCGCGGCGGCCTCCTCCACCGCTCGGCCGCCGGCGCCGGCCCGCGCCACCCACCGCGCGCGCCCGGCTCGATCCGCCGGAGGGGCCGTTACCGTGATGGCCGTCTTGACCGAGCCCGCCGCCGAGCCCGTGGTCGCCTCAGCACTCATGCCGGCACCCGACACGATCGCGCCCGTGGCCGCCGCGACGCCGATCGCACCCGCTGCGGACGCCGCGCCCGCCGCGAACGGCGCGCCCAGGGTCCGCCGGCGCCCTCGCACCAAGCGCCGCACCGGCCGCCGCCTGTTCCAGTTCGACCGCGGCTTGGGCGTGCGCTGGATCGCCGGCGCCGACGAGGCCGGGCGCGGATGCCTGGCGGGGCCGCTGGCCGCCGCCGCGGTCCTCTTCGACATGGAGGCCCTCGGCGTGCGCGAGGTCCGCGCGTTGAGCGCTCTCAACGACTCCAAGCAGCACGACCCCGAGGCGCGCGAGGAGCTCTACCCGGTGGTCATGCGCACCGCCGTCAAGGTCGTGGTCGTCTCTCGCTGCGTGCGCGGCATCGACGGCTACGGGCTGCACAAGACCAATCTCGCCGCCCTGCGCGACGCGCTCGCGACCGTCGCGCGGCCCGGGTGCCTGTGCCTGGTGGACGGGTTCGCGGTGCCCGACTTCGGCCACCCGCAGCGGGCGATCGTCGATGGGGACTGCACGAGCGCCGCGATCGCGGCGGCCTCGATCGTGGCCAAGGTCACCCGCGACCGCTTCATGCACCGCGCCGACGCACTGCACCCGGGCTGGGAGTTCCGCTCGCACGTCGGCTATTCCACGCCCGAGCACCGCGACGCGATCCAGCGCAAGGGCGTCTCCCCGCTGCACCGGCTCTCGTTTCAGAGCACCGCCTACCAGCAGCTCGCCCTCTAGCCGCATCAGAACGCCGCCTCGAGGTGGTCGAGGCGCACGAGCTTGCCGTACGCGTCGATGACGACGCCGATCGCATCGAAGCGCAGGTCGGTGGAGCGCGGGCGGTCGGTGGCCTCGAGCAGGAAGGCCGCGGCCATCCGGCGGACCTGCCGGCGCTTTCGCTCGTGCAGCGCCTCCCAGGGGCCGCGCCCGCTCCCGCTCGCCCGCCGCGTCTTGACCTCCACGAAGACCAGCGTGGCGCCGTCGAAGACCACGAGATCCAGCTCGCCGTAGCGCGTGCGGTGGTTGCGCGCGACGAGCGTGTAGCCGAGGCGCTCGAGGTGGGCGAGGGCGAGGTCCTCGCCGATGCGGCCGAGGTGATGACGCAGGTCGGTGGGCACGACGGCGACGCTAGGCACGATCGCGTCACATGGGACACGCGGTCTGTGCCAATGCTGCGCAGCGACTGTGCCGTGTTGCCGGATCGCGCGTGGTCTTGCGCGCTTTCGTTGCCGTTGACGCCTTCAACCGTCACAGGGCGCCGCCTAGCGTGGCCGACATGCTCGCCCGCGTCACCACCTTCACCATCGACGGACTCGATCCGCGGCGCGTCACGGTCGAGATCGACGTGCGCGCGGGACTGCCCAACTTCGCGATCGTCGGCCTGGCCGACCGTGCCGTGCGCGAGGCACGCGAGCGGGTGCGGGCGGCGATCCTCAACTCGGGCTTCGAGTTCCCCCTCAAGCGCGTCACCGTGAACCTGGCGCCGGCATCGATGCGCAAGGCCGGGCCGGGGTTCGACCTGGCCATCGCGTGCGCGATCCTCGCCGCCGGCGGCCACATCCCGCCCGAGGCCCTCGAGCGCTACGCGGTCTTCGGCGAGCTCGGGCTGGGGGGCGAGATGCGTCCCTGTCGCGGCGCGCTGGCGGTGGCGGAGGGGGCGGCGCGCGCGGGGCTCGCCGGCCTCGTGGTCCCTCGCCAGCGGGCCCTCGAGGCCGGGCTCGTCGACGGGCTGGACGTGCTCGGGGCCAGCAGCCTCGCGCAGGTGGCCGAGATCCTTCGCGGCGGCGAGCGCCCGCCGCCGCCCGACCGCGACGAGAACGTGCTCGCGCTTCCCGTGCGCCACCTCGACCTCGCGGACGTCCGCGGCCACACGGACGTCGTCGAGGCGCTGACCATCGCGGCCGCCGGCGCGCACAACCTGCTGCTCTCGGGGCCGCCCGGGGTGGGCAAGACGATGCTCGCGCGGCGCCTGCCCTCGGTCCTCCCGCCGCTGTCGCGCGCGGAGGCGGTCGAGGTGACGCGCATCCACAGCGTGGCCGGCCAGCATCGCGGCGGCGGGCTGATCGGCGAGCGGCCGTTCCGCGCGCCGCATCACCTGATCTCCGCCTCCGGCCTGGTCGGCGGTGGCGCGGTACCGGTGCCGGGAGAGGCGAGCCTCGCCCACCACGGAGTCCTCTTCCTCGACGAGCTGTCCGAGTTCCCGCGTCCCGCGCTCGAGGCGCTGCGCCAGCCGCTGGAGGATGGCCGCGTGGCCATCGTGCGTGGCCAGCGCACGGCGATCTTCCCGACGCGCTTCTTGCTCGTCGCCGCGACCAACCCGTGCCCGTGCGGGCACGCGCCCTCGCAGCGCTGTCGGTGCCGCGAAGGCGACCTGGCCCGCCATGCCCGGCGCCTGAGCGGTCCGCTGCTCGACCGGATCGATCTCCTCGTCCACGTCCAGCGTCCTGACGCCGAGCGCCTCGCGCAGGAGGCGACGGCCTCCTCGCACACCGAGCGCGCCCGCGTGATCGCGGCCCGCGAGCGCCAGTTGGAGCGCCTGGACGGGACCGGAGCGACGTGCAACGGCCACATGGACGCGCGACTCCTGCGCCGGCACGTCAGCGTGGCCGAAGAGGTGGAGCGCCCGCTGGTCGACGCCTATCGCCGCGGGGAGCTCAGCGCCCGCGGCCGCGACCGCACGCTGCGCCTGGCACGGACGATCGCCGACCTCGCGGCCAGCGACGACGTCCGGCGCGAGCACGTGGTCGCGGCGCTCGGCTATCGCCACGACGTGAGCGCGGGCATGGGGGTGGCGGCGTGAGCGCCGACCGGGCGTGCAGCGCCTGCCTGGGGCGGACGTGGCTCATCGCCCGCCTGGCCGGCTCGATCGAGATCGCCCGCCATCAGAAGCGCCGGCTGCGCGAGATCCTCGCCCTCTCCGACGAGAAGCTCGTCGCCGGGCTGGGTGGCGTGCGGGCCGCGACGATCGCCGACGAGTTCGAGCGCCTCGACGTCGATCCGCTGCGCGAGGCCGTCGACCGGTCGGGGCTCGAGGCCGCGTGCCGGCACGACCCGGCCTATCCCGCCCGCCTGCGCGACCTCGAGGACGCGCCCGCCGTGCTCTTCGTCGCCGGCGGCATCGCTCGGCTGGAGGCGTTCGCCGGCGCGGACCTCGAGGAGGGCCCGCGCTCGGCGGCGGTCGTCGGGACGCGGCGGGCTTCGGCCGACGGCTCGGAGGTCGCACGCGCGCTGGGACGCGGGCTGGCGGCGGCCGGGGTGACCGTGATCAGCGGCATGGCCCTCGGGATCGACAGCGCGGCCCACGCGGGCGCTCTGGAATCCAGCGGGCGGACGGTGGCGGTGCTGGCCGGCGGGGCCGACGTCCCCTATCCGCCCAGCAAGGCGCGCCTGCACCAGCTCATCGGCGAGCGCGGCTGTGTCGTCGGCGAGCTGCCGCCGGGGTTCGTGGCGCTGCGGTGGTGCTTTCCGGCACGCAACCGGATCATCGCCGCGCTGGCGCACATGACGATCGTCGTGGAGGCCGCGCGGCGCTCGGGCTCGCTCATCACGGCCGAGATCGCCGCCGACATCGGGCGCGACGTCGGCGCGGTCCCCGGGCCGGTCACGGCGTGGCGCTCGGCGGGAACCAACGGGCTGCTGCGCGACGGCGCGACGGTCATCCGCGACGCGGCCGACGCGCTCGACGCGGCGGTGGGCGTCGATCGCCACGAGGCCGCGGTGCTCCATCTCGAGCCGCGCCTGCGAGCGCTGCTGGGCGAGGTCGCCGACGGCCGAGACACGCTCGCCGCCCTGGCCGGCGCGCCCGCCGAGGTCGCGCCCACGCTGGCGGCCCTCACTGAGCTCGAGCTGCTCGGGCACCTGCGGCGCGCGCCCGGCGGCCGCTACGTGGTGATCCCGGCATGAGCACCGATGGTACCGCTTCGCCCACTAGAGTGGTAGACGAATGGTAGCCTTCTACCATGAGGGCAACCATTGATGGCGCCGGACGGCTGGTGGTGCCCAAGCCGCTGCGCGACGAACTCGGGTTCGCTGCGGGCACCGAGCTCGAGCTCGCCGCTGTCAACGGTGCGCTGGAGGTGAGGGTGCCGTCGCGCGTCCGCATCGAGGACGGTCCGCACGGCCTGCACTTCGTCGCCGACGACGCCGACCAGCTCACCGACGAGCAGGTCCGCGAGCTGATCGAGAAGAGTCGGCGGTGACGGCTGACACCAGCGTTGTCGTGCCGGCCCTGTCAGGCTGGCACGAGAGCCACGAGGTGGCGGCTGATGTGCTCGCAGGTGTCGCCGCGCTCCCGGCGCACGTCCTCACCGAGGCGTACGCAGTGCTGACGCGCCTGCCCGGCGGGCTCGCCGTCCCGTCCGAGGCGGCCGCGGCGGTGCTCGCCTCGCGCTTCGGCGAGGAGCCGTTGCAGCTGACCGCGGCGAAGCGTCGGACGCTGCTGTCGACCCTGGCCGCCGCAGGGGTCGGCGGCGGGGCCAGCTACGACGGGCTGGTCGCCCTGGAAGCCGCGGCCCACGAGCAGGTCCTGCTGACGCGCGATGCGCGAGCCCAGGACACCTACCGCCGTCTCGGCGTGGCGTTCCGCGCGCTGGCCTGATCGCGCCCTCCTATCCTTCGCCGCCGTGCCCGACCCCGGCCGCCCACCCGTCTGCCTCTCGATCGCCGGCTCGGACTCCGGCGGCGGCGCCGGGATCCAAGCGGATCTGAAGGCCTTCGCGCGCGCCGGGGTGCACGGCACGACCGCGATCACGGCCATCACGGCGCAGAACACGGTGGCGGTGACCGCGGTCGAGGCCGTGTCGCCCGCGATGATCGTCGCCCAGGTCCGCGCCGTCGTCGAGGACATCGGGGTCGACGCGGTCAAGGTCGGCATGCTCGGAAGCGTGGCCAGCGCGCGGGCGGTGGGGGAGGCCTTCGACCTGCTGGCGCCCGGCACGCCGATCGTGGTCGACCCAGTGATGGTCGCCGAGTCCGGCTCGCGGCTGCTCGACGAGGACGCCCAGGCCGCCCTCGTCGAGCTCGTCGTCGCCCGCGCCACGGTCGTGACCCCGAACCTGCCCGAGGCGCGGGCCCTCGCCGGCGACGAGGCGCTCGAGGGCGAGGAGCTGGCGCGGGCGGTCCACGCGCTCGGCCCGGGCGCGGTGGTGGTCACCGGCGGGCACCGCGAGCAGGCGATCGACGTCGTCTTCGACGGCGAGCGCGTGGTGGAGCTCGCCGGGCCGCGCTACGGCGACGGCGCGGCGCACGGATCGGGCTGCACGCACTCCGCGACGCTGGCGGCGCGGCTGGCGCTCGGCGACGACCTGGAGGCCGCGGCTCGCGAGGCCAAGCGCGTCGCCTCGGAGGCCGTGCGCGACGGCCTGCGCGCGATCGGGGCGGGCGCCGGCCCGGTCGACGTCTTCGGGCTTGCCCGCCCGCGCTGAGCGCGCGCGGGGCCCGGCGCTCGGCGGCCGGGTGGTGTGCCGTCGCACGCCGTTTGGCAAGGCGGGTGGGCAGACCTCCGCGCTTTGTCATAATCGCCGTTCACCATGAGGTTCCTTCGCATGAAGCCCGGGCACGGCGAGGTGCTCATCGCCGAAGGGGACATCGAGGTGGCCCAGGAGGAGGAGCTGCTCGTGCAGGAGTTCCGCCGCCAGCTCGAAGAGGGCATGTGGGCCGCCGTCCCCGAGCGCAGCACCGCCGGGCGCCGAGAGGCGCGGATGGTCCGGGCCTTCGAGGACGTGCCGCGCGACGCCGAGCGCGTCATCTTCTTCCCACGGGCCGCAGGCGGCTGAGTCACCGGCGCCCTCCGAGACGATGCTGCTCGCTTCCATCGCCATCGGAGTCGTCATCGTCGCCCTGCTGTGGGACCTCGTGCTGCCCTCGCTCAAGGAGGCCTTCGAGCGCCACCGGGCCCGCCGCGCGCTGATCCCCGGCTCGGCCTACGACCCGGGCCGCGAGCGACGCGCCGAGCAGCGCGCCCGTCAGCTGCTCCAGTCGTGCGTGAACGAGGAGGAGTGGTCGATGTACCGCGACCTCGGGTTCATCCGCGTCTGGGGCGGTATGGCCCGGGTGCCGCGCCGCGCGCGCATGGGCGACGACCCGCGCGCCGGGGCGCCCTACGCCTACCTCGTCTACCCCCACAAGCCGATCGTCGCCTACCTCCCGCAGACCCGGGAGCTGCTCAACGAGTACTGCGTGGAGTTCCCCGACGAGACGCGGCCCTACGGCAGCTCGCGCCTGCCGGACTCCGACGACGTGCTCGCGAAGTGGATGGCCCTCACCGGCGACGAGCAGCACCTCATCACCACCGCGAACATGCACCTGCCCGGGCGCCAGGTCGATCCCAAGCAGGTCCGCCGCGACCTCTGGCGCCTGAGCCAGTGGGAGCGCGAGCGCCTGCGCCGCACGCCGCGCTCGCCGGGCGGCGTCGCCACGCCGTAGCCGCTCGGGCGCCGCGTGCCCGCCGCGGCCGCCTAGGTAGTGTCCGGGGCGATGAGCACGAACGGCTTCGACCTCAAGCACCGCTCCCGCCTGCTGCTGGACGGCCCCTCCCGCGCCGGCGCGCGCGCCCAGCTCAAGGGCATCGGCTACGACGAAGAGGCGCTGGCCAAGCCCATCATCGGCGTGGCCTCGACCTGGATCGAGACGATGCCGTGCAACTTTCACCTGCGCGCGCTGGCCGCCAAGGTCAAGGAGGGCATCCGCGATGCCGGCGGCACGCCGATGGAGCTCAACACCGTCGCGATCTCCGACGGCATCACCATGGGGACGACGGGCATGAAGACCTCGCTCGTCTCGCGCGAGGTCATCGCCGACTCGATCGAGCTCGTCGCCCGCGGGCACTTCTTCGACGGCGTCATCGCGCTGAGCGGCTGCGACAAGACGATCCCCGGCACGGTCATGGCCCTGTGCCGTCTCGACGTGCCGAGCGTGATGCTCTACGGCGGCTCGATCCCGCCCGGGCACTTCATGGGCAACGACGTCACCATCGGCGACGTCTACGAGGCGATCGGCGCGCACGCCAGCGGGCGCATGAGCGACGAGCAGTTCGCCGAGCTCGAGTCGGTCGCGAGCCCCGGCGCCGGGGCGTGCGGCGGCCAGTTCACGGCCAACACCATGGCGATGGCCTTCGAGGTGCTCGGCATCTCGCCGATGGCCCAGAACCTCGTCCCCGCCCAGGACCCGACCAAGGCCGAGGTCGCCTATGAGGCCGGCAAGCTGGTCGTCGACGTCCTCAAGCGCGGCCTGCGCCCGAGCGACATCATCACCAAGGAGGCGCTCGAGAACGCGGTCGCCGGCGTCGCTTGCTCGGGCGGCTCGACGAACGCCGTCCTGCACCTGCTCGCGGTGGCGCGCGAGATCGGCGTCGAGCTCGACATCGACGACTTCGATCGCGTGAGCCAGCGCACCCCGCTGCTGTGCGACCTCAAGCCCGCCGGGCGCTACGTCGCGGTCGACCTCTACAAGGCGGGCGGCGTCCCGGTCATGCTCCAGCGCCTGCAGGAGGCTGGGCTGCTCAACGAGGGCACGATCACCGTCACCGGGCAGACGATCGGCGAGCTGGCCGCGGCGGCTGACGAGACCGAGGGACAGCGCGTCGTGCGCGGCCTCGATGAGCCGCTGAAGGCCACCGGCGGGCTGGCCATCCTGCGCGGCAACCTCGCCCCCGAGGGCTGCGTCATCAAGCTCGCCGGCCACGAGAGGCTCCACCACGAGGGGCCCGCGCGCGTCTTCGACGGCGAGGAGGCGGCCTTCGCCGCCGTCACGACCGGCCAGATCGTGGCCGGTGACGTCGTGGTCATTCGCAACGAGGGCCCCGCCGGCGGCCCGGGAATGCGCGAGATGCTCGCCGTCACCGGCGCCATCAACGGCGTCGGCCTGGGGGAGGACGTGGCGCTGCTGACCGACGGGCGCTTCTCCGGCGCCACGCACGGCTTCATGATCGGCCACGTCGCGCCCGAGGCGGCGCGCGGCGGCCCGATCGCGGCCGTCCGCGACGGCGACATCATCACGATCGACGTCGCCTCGCGGCGCATGGACGTCGCGCTCGACGACGAGGAGATCGCGCGCCGGGTGGCAGCCTACGAGGCGCCCCCGAATGCCGACCGCACCGGCGTCCTGGCCAAGTACGCGGCGCTCGTCGGGAGCGCCTCGGAGGGCGCCGTCACGGTGCGCTGAGCGCCGCCAGCGCCGCCAGCGCCGCGCGCCTACGCCGCGCCGGCGGCGTCCGACGCGCCGACGCGCTCGCCCGGCTCCTCGGCCAGGAACGCCTGCACCAGCGCGTTGAAGGCCTCCGGCCGCTCGAGCATCGCCACATGACCGGTCTGCGGCCAGACGACCTTGCGCGAGTTGGGGATCAGGCGCGCGAACTCGTCGGCGTCGCGCGCGGGGACGAGCTTGTCCTCGGCGCCCCAGACGATGAGCGTCGGGCAGGCGATCTCGCCCAGTCGGTCGCGGATCGGGTAGTCGGTGAGCGCGTCGAGGGCCGGCAGGAAGCCCGGCTTGCCCGAGCCGCGCACCTGCTCGGCGACGAGCGGGCCGGGCAGCCGATCCGGGCGGTGGGCGACGATCCCGAAGATCATGCGCCGCGCGTTCGGGCGGCGCGCGAGGGCGTCCGATCGCGACGCCAGCCAGCCGCTGTAGGCGGCGAGGCGGTTCTCCATCGCGCCGAGGACCGCCAGCGCGCGCTCGTTGCGCAGGTACTCGATCGACAGGCCCGCGGCGCTCACGAGCACGAGCCGCTCGACGCGCTCGGGGAAGCGGATCGCGAGCTCGATGCCGATGAAGCCGCCCATCGAGTTGCCCACCACCGCGGCGCTGCTCACCGCGAGCTCGTCGAGCAGGGCGTCGACGAAGCGCCCGTAACCGCTGATCGTGATCTTCTCGCGCGGCATCTCGGAAGCGCCGAAGCCAGGGAGGTCGAAGGCGATGACGCGGCGCTCGCGGGCGAACACGGGGAGCTGCTCGAGCCAGTTCTGCCATGAGCCCGACAGGCCGTGGACGAAGACGACGGGCGGTCCGGAGCCCAGCTCGATGACGTTGACCCGCCGTTCGTCGATCGTCACCCACCGTTGGTGCTCGCGCCAGTCCACGTCCATCCAGGGCGAGCGCCCGCCGGGACCGTAGGCGCCGGGGGCGTCGGGCAGGCGTGGAGGCTCATCCGCCATCCCGCAGGAGCATAATCGGGGCCCAGGAGGGCCTCGCGGCATGCGCATCGCCATCGACATCGACTCCACGCTGCACCACTACTGGGACGAGCTCGCGGGCTCCGCCAAGCGCCGCTTCGGCGTCGAGCTGCCCTACGACCAGCAGCACACGTGGAAGATCAGCCGCCTGCGCGACGAGCAGCTGCGCGCCGTCATCGCCGACACGCACTCCGACGCGGCCATCGCCCGGGCCGAGCCCTACCCGCACGCGGTGGAGATCGTCAACGCGTGGCACGACGCCGGCCACTGGATCCAAATCACCAGCCATCGCGCCGAGCGCTGCCACTCGGCCACGAAGCAATGGCTCGACGCCATCGGCCTGCGCCACCACGACCTGCACTGCTCCTACGACAAGATCAGCCGCTGCGTGGAGCTCGACGTCGAGCTCCTCATCGACGACAGCCCCGTCACCCTCGCCAAGGCGCTCGAGAACGGCATGGTCGCCGCGACGCTCGTGCACCCTTGGAACCGGGACATGTGCGAGGAGGAGGCCGACATCGTCTGCGCCGAGGACTGGCCCGGCCTGGCGGCCGAGCTCGAGCTGCGCCTCCCGCAATTGCGGCGCGCGGCCTGACCGCGGCGTTCGGCATGATGCGCCCGATGGCAGAGGATCGTCGTACCTCGCTCGCGCCCGCCGGCGAGGCCGCTCCGGGCACCGACCTGCGGCCCTACCTGCCGGGGGTCGAGCCCGAGCGCCAGGTCAACGACTGGGGCCGCTCGGAGCGCATCGAGGGCCTGATGGACCGCACGCTCATCGAGTTCTTCTACCGGCTGTGGTTTCGCTGCGAGGTCGAGGGGGTCGAGAACGTGCCGGCCGAGGGCGGCGCCCTGCTGGTCTCCAACCACTCGGGCGCGCTGCCGCCCGACGCGGCCATGATCGGCAAGGCGATCAAGGAGGAGCACGCGCACCCGCGCCCGCTCTACCTGACGGTCGAGCACTTCTTCAAGGGCTATCCGGGCTTCAGCATGCTGCTGCCCAAGATCGGCGCGGTGCCCGCCCACCCGTCCAACGTCCATCGCCTGCTCTACGACGAGCAGCAGCTCGTGCTCGTCTTCCCCGAGGGTCGCAAGGGGACCGAGAAGCTCTACAAGGACCGCTACAAGCTGCGGCGCTTCGGTCGCGGCGGCTTCGTCGAGGCCGCGATGCGCGCCCGCGCGCCGATCGTCCCGATCGCGGTGGTGGGGGCCGAGGAGGCCGCCCCGGTCTTCGCCCAGGTCAAGCCGCTGCAGCGACTCACCGGGCTGCTCTACTTCCCGATCACGCCGACCTTCCCGCACTTCGGCCTGCTGGGGATGCTCGGGTACCTGCCGGCCAAGTTCAAGGTGCGCTTCCTGCGGGCGGTGCCGACCGACGATCCCGCCTTCGGCGACGAGCCGTGGGAGGACAAGGCCCTCGTGCAGACGGTCGCGCACGAGATCCGCGCCACCATCGAGGCCGAGCTCGTCGACATGCTCGGCGAGCGGCGCAGCGTCTGGTTCGGATGAGCTCCAAGCGGATCCTGATCACCGGCCTGTCGACGTACTGGGGCGGCCGGCTGGCACAGGCGCTCGAGGGCGACCCGGCCGTGGAGGCGATGATCGGCGTCGACCGCCGGCCGCCCAAGGTCGAGCTGCACCGCACGGAGTACGTGCGCGTCACCGACTCGCACTCGCTCATCCGCCGCATCGTGGAGGCGGCCGAGATCGACACCGTGGTCGACACGCGCCTCGTGGTCGACTCCATCGTCACGAGCCCCCGGCTGGCCCACGAGAACAACGTCATGGGCACCATGAACGTGCTGGCCGCGTGCGGCGGAGAGGGCAACCCCGTCCGCAAGGTCGTCTTCAAGTCGAGCGCTCACTACTACGGCGCCGAGCAGGACGACCCCGCCTTCTTCACCGAGGCCATGGACCGCCCGCACGAGCCGCGCACGCCGATCGAGCGCGACATCGTCGACGCCGAGCGCGCGGTGCGCGAGTTCGCGCTGCGCCACCCGCACGTCACCGTCACCGTGCTGCGCTTCGCCAACGGCCTTGGGCCGGCGCTGCGGACCTCGCTCAGCCAGCTCTTCGGCCTGCCCGTCGTGCCCGGGATCCTCGGCTTCGACCCGCGCTTTCAGTTCATCCACGAGGACGACCTCGCGGGCTGCCTGGAGCACGCCGTGCGCCACGACATCGAGGGCGTCTACAACGGCGCCGCCGACGGCGTGCTCGTCCTCAGCGAGGTCGCCGGGCTGCTGGGCAAGCCGCTCGCGCCCGTGCTGCCGCCGGTCGGGACCTCGCTGGCGGCGAGCGCACTGAGGCGCGCCGGGCTGCGCATCTCGCCCGAGACCCTCGGCCTGCTGCGCTACGGGCGCGGGCTCGACAACCGCAAGCTCAAGGCGACCGGCTACCGCTACCGCTACACGTCGCGCGAGGCCGTGATCAAGCTGCGCGAGCACCAGCGCCTGGCGGCCATCCTGGGCGACGCGCAGGAGGCCTACCGCTACGAGCGCGACCTCGAGGAGTTCCTGCGCCGCAGCCCGAGCGTGCGGGCCACCGCCCGCCGGCCGGAGCCGGCGCCGTCGAACCTCGCTCCCGGCCAGCGCCGCCCCGCCGGGCTCGGCCGAGGCTCCGCCGGCTACGACGACCTCGACCCGGAGGAGCTCATCGCTCTGCTGCCCTCGCTCGAGCCCGAGGCGCTGGCCGAGCTGGCCGAGCACGAGCGCGACCACGCCGCCCGGCCGGAGGTCATGAAGGCGATAGCGGGCTTGCAGGGCTGGGAAGCTCGCGCCTAGACGCCTACTATCCGGAGTGCACGGGTGCGGACCAGAAGCTTCATCCTCGTCGCCGCCTTCTTGGCGGTGCTCGTCGTCTCAGGGGGCGCGTTGTACGCCTACGACCACGCGCGCGCGAACGAGATCGCGCCCGGGGTCAAGGTCGGCGGCGTGGCGCTCGGGGGACTGACGCCCGACCAGGCGCGGGCGCGGCTCGAGCGCGAGATCCTCCAGCCCCTGCAGCAGCCGATCGTCGTCCACCACGCGGCCAAGACGTGGAAGCTCGGCCCGCGCGAGGCGCGCCTGCGCGCCGACCTCGGCGCCATGGTCGACGAGGCGCTGGCCCGCAGCCGGACGGGCAACATCTTCGCCCGCTCGTGGCGCTCGCTGTCGAGCAAGCGGATGAACGAGGACCTCCGCCCGACCGTCCAGTACTCCGACGCGGCAGTCATCCGCCTGCTCGACAAGGTGCGCAAGTCCGTCGAGCGCCCGGCGAAGGACGCGCGCGTGAAGATCGACGGCACGGGTGTCGACACGATCCCGGGCGTGGAGGGGCTCGCCGTCTCGGCCTCGCAGCTTCACCGCCAGATCGACGCCGCGATCACGTCGGCGACGGCCTCGCGCACCTTCGTCGCCGAGACGCGCCACACGCAGCCGAAGGTCACCACGGCGGACCTGAAGCGCAAGTACGACACGGTCATCGTCGTCAATCGCAGCCAGTTCCGCCTGCGTCTGTTCAAGGCCCTCAAGCCCGCGCAGAGCTACGGCATCGCGGTCGGGCAGGTCGGCCTGGAGACGCCGGCCGGCCAGTACACGATCGCCAACAAGGCCATCAACCCGGCCTGGCACGTGCCCAACAGCGCGTGGGCGGGCGACCTGGCCGGCAAGGTCATCCCCGGCGACGACCCGAGCAACCCGATCAAGGCCCGGTGGCTCGGCATCTTCGACGGCGTCGGCATCCACGGGACCTCCGACGACGCCTCGATCGGCCACAACGCCTCCCACGGCTGCATCCGCATGCACATCCCGGACGTCGAGCGGCTCTACGACGAGGTCCCGGTGGGCTCCGCGGTCTACATCGCCTAGCCGCCCCCGCAGGGCCGCCCGCGGTGTCAGGGGACCTGACGTCGCGGCTTGACGAATCCCGAGCGAGCGCTAGGTTTTCGCGCCGAGGGGGCGTTCCACGCCGAGACGGGAGACGGGCTCATGCTCCGCGGGACGATCGGTCGCTGCGTGCTCTGCGCGCTGGCGCTCATGGCGATGCCGATGCCGGCCGGGGCGGCCATGCGACCCGGCGGCGGAGATCCCGTCGTCCACACGCGCCAGGGGACGGCCCGAGGCCTCACGGCCGACGGCGCCGACAAGTTCCTCGGCCTGCCCTATGCCGCGCCGCCCGTGGGCGCGCTGCGCTGGCGGGCGCCGGCCGCCCCCGCGCGCTGGCGCGGCACGCGCTCGGCGACCGCCTACGCCAGCCGCTGCCCGCAGCTGGCGAGCAGCAATGGCGCCGGCTCCGAGAGCGAGGACTGCCTGTACCTCAACGTCTTCAGGCCGGCGGGCGCCGCGCGCGAGCGCCACGGCGCGAGGCTGCCCGTGCTCTTCTGGATCCACGGCGGCGGCCTCATCAACGGCTCGGGCGACCAGCACGACGGGGCGCTGCTGGCGAGCACCAACCACGTCGTCGTCGTCTCGATCAACTACCGGCTCGGCGTCTTCGGCTTCCTCGCCCTGCCCTCGCTGGACCGCGAGGCGCCCGATGCGGCGTCGGGCAACTACGGCCTGCTCGACCAGGAGGCCGCGCTGCGCTGGACGCACGCGAACATCGCGGCCTTCGGCGGCGATCCGGGCCGGGTCGCCATCGCGGGCGAGTCGGCGGGCGGCTTCTCCGTGTGCGCCCTGCTGGCGTCGCCCCAGGCTCGCGGGCTCTTCGACGCTGCGGTGATCCAGAGCGGCAGCTGCATCAGCCAGACGCGCGAGAGCGCCGAGACGGGCGGCGCCGCGTTCGCCGCTGCCGCCGGCTGCCCCGACCCGGCCACGGCCGCCGCCTGCCTGCGGGCCAAGCCCGCCGGCGAGCTGCTGGGCGTCACGCCCGCGCCCGCCGCGGCGGTGACCGTCGGCGGCGCGGCGCTTCCCCTGGCGCCGGCCGATGCCGTCGCGACGGGCCGCTTCGCGCGCGTCCCGGTCATCAACGGCGCCAACCGCGACGAAGGACGGACGTTCGCGCAGGGCTTCACGGACCTCACGCAGCAGCAGTACGAGGCCTTCGTGCAATCGAGCTTCGGGGCCGATGCGCCGCGCGTGCTCGAGCGCTATCCGTGGAGCGCCTTCCCCAGCCCGTACACCGCCGCCTACGCGATCGGCGCGATCTGGACCGACAGCGGGCAGATCGGCGGGATCGGGGGATGCGCGACGCTGCGCCTCACGCGCGACCTCGACCGTTGGACGCCGACCTTCGCCTACCAGTTCGACGACCGCGACGCGCCCGGGCTCAACCACGACCACCCGGGCTACCAGTGGGGCGCGGGGCACGCGATGGAGCTGGCCTACCTGTGGCCGAGCTTCGACAACGGCATCCCGCTGGCCGCGCAGTTCACCCCGGCTCAGCGCCAGCTGGCCCACGAGATGGTGCGCTACTGGGGCGCCTTCACCCGGTTCGGCGCGCCGATCGTGCCCCGGCAGGCCTTCTGGCCGCCGCACCGTCGCAGCGGCCGGATCCTCTCGCTGCGCCCGGGCGGCGCGACGACGACGATCTCCGACGGCGAGTACGCCGCCGAGCACAACTGCGACCTGTGGGACGCGCTCAGCAGCTAGGTCGTCGCGGGGCGCTGCGGCGCGCGGATCTCGTCGATCGGGACGTCCTCCCAACCCCGCTCCAGAAGCAGGGCATGGTGGGAGGAGTGTCGAAGCACCAGCGTGCCGATGAAGACCCCACGCTCACGCCTGCGCATGACCGCGAACCACAGTGTCGAGGCGTCGGGCGAGCCCTGGATGCGGTGCCACGGGCGCGGCGGCTGGCCGTCCGCGCCGACGGCGCCCGCGTCGATGAGCTGGCGATGGGTGGCGACCTGACCGTTGGCGGTATCGATGAAGAACATCCCCACGGACGCGCAGGATAGGCCGCAGCCCAGCGAGGCCTGGCGCGAGGCGCTGGCGCTGTTCGACGCGGATCTGCGCCGGCGCGGCATGGCGGAGAAGACCCGCCGCGCCTACGGCGTCGACCTCGGGCAGTTCGCGCTGTGGTGCACGGCGCAGGGCGTCGGCCCGCGCGAGGTGGGCTCGAAGGAGCTGCGCCGCTGGGCCGCGGTGCTCTCCGGCCGCGACGCGGTCGCCGCGACCATCGCCCGCAAGCTGGCCGCGCTGCGCGCCTTCTACCGCACGCTGCGCGAGCACGGCCACGTGAGCCAGAACCCGGTCGACCTGATCCCCTCGCCCAAGCGCCCACGCTCGCTGCCCACCGTGCTGCGCCCCGACGAGCTCGCCGCGCTGCTCGACCGGATCCCCGCCTCGACGCCGCTCGAGCTGCGCGACCGGGCGATGCTCGAGGTGGCCTACGCCTGCGGCCTGCGGGCCGAGGAGATCGTCAACCTCGAGGTGACCTCGGTCGGCTTCGACAACGAGGAGCTGCGCGTAGAGGGCAAGGGCTCCAAGACGCGCATCGTGCCCGCCGGCGAGCCGGCGCTGCGGGCCGTCGCGCGCTACCTCGAGCGCGCCCGGCCCGCGCTGGCCTCGGGCGACGGCGACCAGGCGCTCTTCCTCTCGAAGTCCGGCCGGCGCCTGTCGACCTCCGACGTGCGCCGGCGCCTGCGCGTGTGGGCGCGCAACGCCGCGGTGCAGGGCGGAATCTCCCCGCACACGCTGCGCCACTCCTTCGCCACCCACCTGCTCGAGGGGGGCGCCGACCTGCGCTCGATCCAGGAGCTGCTGGGTCATGCCTCCATCAGCACGACGCAGATCTACACTCGAGTAGAGTCAGCCCGGCTGAAATCCGCCTATGCACGGAGTCATCCGCGGGCGTGACGGCGTCGGGGAGTGATGGAGACCAACGTCAAAGCCATCGAGCTGCGGGATCTGTGGCGCCGGTTCAAGGGGACCGGGGACGTGCACGCGCGCGAGCGTCTGGTCATCGCGTACTCGCCGCTGGTCAAGTACGTGGCCGGGCGGATGGCCAGCGGGCTGCCCGCGCACGTCGAGGAGGCCGACCTGATCTCGTATGGGTTGGTGGGGCTGATCAACGCGATCGAGCGCTTCGAGGTCGAGCGCGAGATCAAGTTCGAGACCTACGCGATCACGCGGATCAAGGGCTCGATCATCGACGAATTGCGCTCGCTGGACTGGGTGCCCAGGTCGGTCAGGGCGCGGGCGCGGGAGATCGAGCGCGCCAACGCCAAGCTCGAGCATCAGCTGCAGCGCGCGCCCAGCGACGAGGAGATGGCGGCCGAGCTGAAGATGGGCGTGGAGGAGTTCCAGGACGCGCTGGTGCAGATCTCCAACTCGACGATCGCCGCCCTGGACGAGCTGTGGAGCGTGAGCGACTCGAGCGGCGACGCGGTCTCGCTGCTGGACACGCTGACCGACGAGAACGCCCCGGATCCCGCGGCGGTCATGGACCAGACCGATCTGAAGGACCGCGTGGCCGACGCGATCGCCCGGCTGCCCGAGCGCGAGAAGCTCGTCGTCGCGCTCTACTACTACGAGAACCTGACCCTCAGGGAGATCGGGGAGGTCCTCGGGGTCACCGAGTCCCGGGTCTCGCAGCTGCACACCAAGGCCGTGCTGAGACTGCGCGGCCGCCTCGCCGACTGATGGCGCGCCCACCGCGCGTCGTGCACCTCGACGACATCGAGGCCATCCCCGGGCCCGGCACGCTGACCTGGCACCCGGTGCGCGCCCACCTCCGGCTGCGCGCCTTCGGGACCAACGCCTACACGGCGAGCACCGTGGGCGACGACGTCGTCGAGCCCCACGACGAGGACCCCGACCTCGCTCACGAGGAGCTCTACTTCGTCGCCCGCGGCCGCGCGACGTTCACCCTCGACGGCGAGACGGTCGACGCGCCGGCGGGGACCTACGTCTTCGTCCCCGACCCGGCCACGCACCGTCACGCGGTGGCCCAGGAGCCGGGGACCACGGTGCTGAGCTTCGGGGGGCCGGCGACCTTCGAGCCGTCGGCCTGGGAGTGGATGTTCCGCGCCGTCGCGCTGGCCGACAGCGATCCGGCCGCCGCGCGCGACATCGTTCAGGACGGCCTCGACAAGCACCCCGAGAGCCCCGGCCTGCGCGTCGCGCTCGCGCGGGTGCGCTTGAGCGAGGGAGACGAGGCGGGGGCGCGCGCGGCGCTGGCCGACGCGATCGAGCGCCAGCCGGAGGTCGAGGACTACGTCCGCCAAGACGCCGCGCTGAGCAGGCTGCTCTGAGTGTTCGACCACGTGACCATCCGGGTCGCCGACCGCGCCGCGTCGGAGGCCTTCTACACCACGGTGCTCGAGCCGCTGGGCATCGAGACCACCTACAGCGACGCGCGCTTCGCCGAGTGGGACGACTTCTCGCTCACCGTGACCGACGCCGAGCACCTGATCACGCGGGGCCTGCACATCGGCTTCGGCGCCCGCTCGCGCGAGCTCGTGGAGGCCTTCTGGCGCGCCGGGACGCAGGCGGGCCACCGCGACGACGGCGCGCCGGGGCCGCGGCCCGAGTACCGCGACGACTACTACGGCGGCTTCCTGCTCGACCCCGACGGCAACAGCGCCGAGGCCGTCCATCACGCGGAGATCCGCCCACCGGGCCACATCGACCACCTCTGGATCCGCGTCGCCGACGTCCCGGCCGCGGCCGCCTTCTACGACCTCGTCGCGCCGTATGGCGGCTTCGAGCGCAAGGGCGACGAGCCAGACCACGCCCACTTCGTCGGCGCCGGCGGCTCGTTCTCACTCGTCGCCGGCAGGCCCACCGAGAACGCCCACGTCGCCTTCCCGGCCACCGACAACGCCGCCGTCGACGCCTTCCACCGCGCGGCGATCGAGGCCGGCTACCGCGACAACGGCGCCCCCGGGGAGCGCCCGCGCTACCACCCGGGCTACTACGGCGCCTACGTGCTCGACCCCGACGCCAACAACATCGAGCTCGTCAACCACAACCGCTAGCGATGGTGCGCGACGGCCTGGGTGACCGGGCAGCGGGCCGGGTGCCCACAGACGCCGGGGTCGCACAGGCGGCAGATGCGATTGGCGTCCTCGCCGCCGCCGGTGACCGAGGCCAGCAGGCGCTCGAGCAGGCGCTCGAGGGCGGCCTGCTCGCGCTCGCCGAGCCCGTCCAGCAGCGGCGCGAGCGCCGCCTGGCGCGCGGCGAGCAGGCGGCGCGCCTCGCGTGCGCCGGCGGCAGTGAGGTGCAGGCGGACCGCGCGGCGGTCGGCGGGATCGGGCTCGCGCGCCACGAGCCCCTCGTCCTGCAGGCGCCTGACGATCCGCACGCCGCCCGAGTGGCTGAGGCCCAGCACGCGGCGCAGGGCATCGATCGACGCGCCGTCGGCGAAGGTCGCCAGGGCGGTGAGGACGGCCGCGCTCGAGAGCTCCATCCCGGCCGCCTCGCGCATGCGGTCGCAGGCCACGAGTGCGTGGGCGCCCAGCAGGTTGGCGGCGCGCGCGCTCACGACGACGGGGCCTGGGTGACGTGGTGGACGGGGCCGCCGCGCCCGGCCCCGTCGGCGATCGCGTCGAGGGTGGAGACCGCCGGGCGCAGGGCGGCCGGGACCGCGCCCTGCTTGGCCACGTAGGTGACGCCGCGATAGCGCAGCAGGTAGGTGGCGCCCGCGCGCAGGCCGTCGCCGACGGCCGGGCTGCGGGCGGGCAGGCGGCGCAGCGCCGCGCGCAGGCGCGCCATGACCGGCGTGCTCAGGCGGAAGTCGTCGAATCGGCGCCCCGCGCCGCCGTAGCGCTTGTCGGCGCGCGTGGCGCCGTCGGTGCGGACGGTCACGGTGTCGAGGGTGGCGGCGAGGCCGCCGTTGCGCTGGTAGTTGACCAGCTCGGCGGCGCGCGCAGCCACGGCATCGGGGTGGCCCGCAGGAGCCGGCTTGGCGTTCCCGCAGCCGGCGAGCACGGCCACCAGGGTCGAGGCGAGCAGGTATCGCACGGTGTCATATATCTACCCGACTCGCGCTTGGGCATTCGTTGCGGTTGTCGCTAGGGTCCGCGGTCTCCGTCATTCGAGGAGAGGAGACAACGCATGCACAGGGCGGACCGCATCAGGAACGTCGCCCTCGTCGGCCATCGCGGCAGCGGCAAGACCTCGGTCAACGAGGCGCTGCTGTTCCAGGCCGGCGCCGTCAACCGGCTGGGCACGGTCCTGGATGGGAACACGGCCTCCGATTCCGACCCCGACGAGCAGGCGCGCCAGATGTCGATCAGCGCGTCGCTGAGCTCGTTCGAGTGGGACGACCGCAAGATCAACCTCATCGACACGCCCGGCGAGCCCAGCTTCGTCGCCGACTCGCTCGGCGCCCTGCGGGTCTGCGAGTCGGCTGTCTTCGTGATCAACGCGGTCATGGGCGCCGAGGTCAACGCGATCCGCCTGTGGCAGCGCGCCGAGGAGCTCGACCTGGCGCGGATGCTCTTCGTCAACATGCTCGACCGCGAGCGCGCCGACTTCTTCCGCACCCTGGAGTCGCTGAAGGCCGCCTTCGGCCCCCACGTGGTGGCCACGGAGATCCCGATCGGCTCCGAGCACGAGATCCGCGGCGTGGTGGACCTCGTCGACATGAAGGCCTACGAGTACGAGGGCGACGGACGCGACAACGCGCGCGAGATCCCGATCCCCGACGAGCTCGAGGCCCAGGCGCAGGAGTACCGCGAGAAGCTCATGGACGAGGTCGCCGAGGTCTCGGACTCGCTCATGGAGCGCTATCTCGAGGGGGAGGAGATCTCCCACGAGGAGATCGTCACCGCGCTGAAGGACGGCACCAACCACGGCGGGATCTTCCCCGTGGTGTGCGGCGTGGCGACCAAGAACCTCGGCACCAACCGGCTGCTCGACGCGATCGTCGAGGACCTCCCGAGCCCGGTCAAGCACGGCGCCCTGGAGCTGCCCGAGGTCACCCTCGAGCCCGACGAGGACAAGGAGCTGTTCGCCTTCGTGTTCAAGACGAAGGCCGACCAGTTCGCCGGGCGCATCAACTTCTTCCGTGTCTACCAGGGCGTGATGCGCCCCGACACGCAGGTGCTCAACACCCGTGCGCACGCCAAGGAGCGCATCGGGACGCTGATCGTGCCCGAGGGCCGCGAGCAGGGCCACGCGGACGCGTTCGGGCCCGGCGACATCGGCGCCGTGGCCAAGCTCAAGGAGACGCGCGCCGGCGATTGGCTGGCCGCCCGCGACGAGCCGATCGTGATGCCCGCGCTGACCCTGCCTCAGCCGGTCATGGCCTTCTCGATCGAGCCCAAGGCCAAGGGCGACGAGGACAAGGTCTTCACCGCGCTGCGCCGCCTCCAGGAGGAGGACCCGACCATCGACCTGCACCGCGATGCGCAGACCGGGGACCAGATCGTCGCCGGGCTGTCGCAGATCCACGTCGAGATCGTGGTCGACCGGCTGAAGGCGCGCTTCGGGGCCGAGGTCACGCTCAAGCCGCCGCGCGTCCCGTATCAGGAGACGATTCGCAGGCCGGCCAAGGCGCACGGGCGCCACAAGAAGCAGACCGGCGGGCGCGGCCAGTTCGGCGACTGCCACATCGAGATCGAGCCGCTGCCCGACGGCACCGGCTTCGAGTTCGACAACGCGATCAAGGGCGGCGTCATCCCGCAGGGCTTCATCCCCGCGGTCGAGAAGGGCTGCGTCGAGGCGATGTCGTCGGGCGTGGTCGCCGGCTTCCCGGTCAAGGGCGTCAGGGTGCGGCTCTACGACGGCTCCTACCACTCGGTGGACTCGAGCGAGATGGCGTTCAAGACGGCCGGCTCGATCGCCATGAAGGAGGCGCTCGCGCAGGCCGGCGCCGTCCTGCTGGAGCCGATCATGCTCGTCACGCTCAGCGTGCCCGACGAGTCGGTGGGCGACGTCATCGGCGATCTGAACTCGCGCCGCGGCCGTCCGCAGGGCATGGAGCCCGCCGGCGGCGGCATGACCGAGGTCAAGGCCGAGGTCCCGATGGCGGAGATGCTCACCTACGCGCCCGACCTGCGCGCTCTGACCGGCGGTCAGGGCGACTACACGATGGACTTCGTGCGCTACGAGGAAGTGCCGGCGCACCTGGCGCAGAAGGTCATCACCGAGGCCCGCAGCGAAGAGGACCCAGTCAACGCCTAGGGGCGCGACAGGCTAGGCTGGGGGCATCGCGACGCGCAAGTCGATCTCCACGAGTGCCCCTGCCGTTTCCTGCGACGTGTGCGGGCGCACCCTGCTGCGCGGCGAGGAGGCCGACGTCTTCCTCGCAGGGGGCACGCGACGCAACGTCTGCGAGCTCTGCACGCAGCGCGCGTCGCACGAAGGCTGGATCCGCGAGGGGCTCGACGACGCCACCGTGCGCTCGCGCGCGCACAACGGCCGCTCGCGCTCGTTCCTGGCGCGCCTGCGCCAGCGCCGGGCCGACGCGCAGGCGCTGCACGAGGAGCACGAGTCCGAGCAGGCCGCCGAGGTGCTGGTCCCCGCCGACCCGGTGCCCCAGCAGCCGCGCTCGGTGCACGCCGTGCCGACCAACGCCGACATGAAGATGGCGCGGGCGCTCGACCTCTTCAACGCGAGCGCTCACCCGCGGACGGTGGCGGGCGTGGCGCGCTCCTTGGGGGCGCCGATCGTCGCCGCGCGGCCGTCGCTGACCGAGGGCAGCGTCGTCACCATCGTCGTGGGCTGGGAGCTCAGCTGGTACCGCTTCGAGGTCGACCTGGCCGACGAGGCCGCCGGCCCGCGCATCACCGGCCAGGGCACCGAGCTCGCCGAGCTCCACGCGGCCGATCAGGTCCCCAACGCCGCCGCCGACGACCACGGTCAGTTGCACCTCGTCGCGCAGCACGCATAGAGTCCGGCGCCGCGATGATCTCCTCGCTGGTGGCCTCTCCGTGATCTACTCGGTTGTTCCCGAAGAAATGGCGCCCGAGCTCTACGACAAGCTCGTGGAGTACTACAAGGACGACCCCAACGTGAAGGTCATCATCGACCGGCGCAAGAGCGAGCGCCGGGCGCGCGGCGAGGAGCACGGGGGCGAGCTGCGCGAGGTCCGCGATCGCCGTCGAGTGCGCGTGCCGGGCGAGTTCCCGCCGCTCGACACGACCGAGTGAAGCTCGTCGTCCACGTCGACGGAGGGGCCCGCGGCAACCCCGGGCCGGCGGCGGCCGCCGCCGTGCTCTCGACGCCCGACGGCGAGGTCGTCGACGAGGCCCACGAGCTGCTGGGCCGCGTCACCAACAACGTGGCCGAATACCGCGGCCTGCTCCTCGGTCTCGCGCGCGCGGAGGAGCTCGGCGCCGACGAGGTCGAGGTGATCAACGACTCAGAGCTCGTGGCCAAGCAGGTCAACGGGCTCTACAAGGTCAAGCACCCCGACATGCGCCCGCTGCACAGCCAGGCGCTGGAGGCGCTGCGTGCCTTCAAGCGCTGGAAGGTGCGCTCGGTCCCGCGGGCCCAGAACGCCGACGCCGACGCGCTCGTCAACCAGGCGCTCGACGCAGCTCGCTAGGGGGGCCGTAGGCGGCCAGCGACGGCAAAGCCCGGCGCGGCCAGCCGTCGCCGCCGCAGGTGGGTCCCCAGTCGCGATACGACGCGATCTGAGCCGTTGAAGAAAGCCCTCTCCCTGCCGATACAAGGAGAGTGTCGCTTGCCGAGTCCGCCCCTGCGCCCGACCATCGCCTTCCCGGCCTGACCGCGCCCACCAGCCGCGGGCGCTCGTCGCGCTTCATCGGCGACATCGTGGTGGACCTCGGGTACGCCAGCCGGGAGTCGGTCGAGGCGGCGATCGCGGAGTCGCGCGCCAACGGACGGCGCACCGGCGAGGTGCTCGTCGAGCGCGGGGTCCTGACGCCCGACCAGCTCTCGCGCGTCGTCGCCGAGCGCTTCGGCGTCGACCAGATCGACCTCGGCGTCTTCCGCGTCGACATGGCGGCCGCCAACCTGCTGCCGTCGAGCTCGGCCAAGCGCTACGGCGCGGTCCCGGTCAAGGTCATCGACGACCGCACGCTGCTCGTGGCCATGATCGACCCCGGCAACGTCCTCGCCGTCGACGACATCTCGCTCATGAGCGGCTACGAGGTGCGGCCCGCCGTCGCGCCCGAGCAGGACATCGCCGCCCTCATCCAGCGCCTGAACACCCTCGACGAGGTCGTCGTGGCCGAGGCGATCGACGAGGACGGCGGGGCCGAGGTCGTCGACCTGCGCGAGTCGGCCGCCGACGCGCCCGTCATCAAGCTCGTGCACTCGCTGATCGGCCAGGGGGTCGAGCAGGGCGCCTCCGACATCCACTTCGAGCCCATCGGCGGCGATCTCGCCGTGCGCTACCGCATCGACGGTGTCCTGAGCGAGAACACGCGCATCCCGCGGCGCCTCGTCGCCGGCGTGATCTCGCGCATCAAGATCATGGCCGACCTCGACATCGCCGAGCGCCGCGTGCCCCAGGACGGCCGCGTCTCCTTGAACATCGACGGCCGGGGAGTCGACGTCCGCGTCGCCACGCTGCCACTGGTCGGCGGCGAGTCCGCCGTCCTGCGCGTGCTCGACAAGGACGGCGCCACCATCGACCTCGACAAGCTCGGGATGGTCGACCCCGAGCGCGAGCGCTTCGTCAAGGCCTTCTCGCGCCCGCACGGCGCCATCCTCGTCACCGGGCCGACCGGCTCGGGCAAGACGACGACGCTCTACGGCGCGCTGCAGATGCTGCACACGCCGGAGAAGAACATCATCACGATCGAGGACCCGGTCGAGTACGAGCTCTCGGGCATCAAGCAGATGCAGATCAACACCAAGGCCGGTCTGCACTTCGCCACGGGCCTGCGCTCGATGATGCGCGCCGACCCCGACATCATCATGGTCGGCGAGATCCGCGACAAGGAGACCGCGCAGATCGCCGTCGAGGCCGCCCTTACCGGCCACCTCGTGCTCTCCACGCTGCACACCAACGACGCGCCGGGCGCCGTCGCGCGGCTCATCGAGATGGGCGTCGAGCCCTTCCTCGTGGCCAGCGCCGTCGACTGCGTCGTCGCCCAGCGCCTCGCGCGCCGGCTGTGTGAGGCATGCAAGAAGCCGGTGGTCGTCGAGGGGCACGTCGCGCGCGAGCACGGCTTCCACGTCGAGGACCACGAGGTCCACGTCTTCGAGCCCGGCGGCTGCGCGCGCTGTGGCGGCACCGGCTACAAGGGCCGCCTCGGCCTCTACGAGGTCATGGTCATCACCGAGGAGATCCGCCAGCTGGCGATCGGCCGGGCCTCGGCCGACGCGATCGCCGACGCGGCGCTCCGCAACGGGATGCGGCGCCTGCGCGACGAGGGCCTCGAGAAGGTCCGCGGCGGGCAGACCTCGTTCGCCGAGCTCGCCCGCGTCACCGGCTGAGCCCACCCCCAAGGGTGGGCGTGCTTCGAACAATCGTCCATCGCGCATGCGCGCGCTCGGCCCGGGTAGGTATGCAGCCGTCTTCTCAACCGCAGCGACGGGCAGGGTGCGTGTCGCAGGCAGGGTAGATGGCGCGCGGGACGGGCCGTTGGAAGGGATCTCGGAAACGGCCCGCCCCGCCCGCGGCTGGACCCTACACGACGTAGGAGATCGCGCGACGCCTTTCAGAAATGGCCCGTGACGCTCTCGACCGTCAGCGCGCGGTGGTCCTTGGGGTCCGGGCGCAGGATCAGGACCTCGGCGGGCACCTTCTCGAGCATCCACTCGAGGTCTTCCGCGCTGAGGCCCTGGTGCCCGTTGGAGGTGGCCGAGACGATGACGCGGTCGACCGGCTCGGCCTCGAGCATGCGGCGCAGTGCGTCGCGGTACGTGCGCCCGCGGATGATGCGCGTGTCGACGGGGACGCCCTGGCTGCTCGCGCGCTGCTCGATGGCCTCGAGCAGGGGCATCGCCTGCAGGCACTGGGCCGGGAGGGCCGCGTCGAGGGCCAGGTGCCGGGGCACGCGGGCCAGGTAGGCGGGCATGATCGTCGCCTCCTCGACGCGGGCGAGGCGGACCGCGGCGTCGAACGCGCGACCCGAGATCGACATGCCGGTGAACGGCAGCAGGATGCGGCGCGTCCCCCGCGGCAGGCGCGGCGCCCGCCGGGCGCGAGGCAGGACGAGCCAGCCGGCGCAGATGCCGCCGGCGAAGGCGACGACGATGATCGTGATGGCAAGGGGAGAGCTCATGGTGTCTTCTCGTGTCGAAGGGAGCGGTCGGCGACGATGCGCACGTCGACGCCGGGGAGCGCCTCCATGAGGCGCTGGGGGAGGGGGACGCGCAGGCGGCTGAGGCCACGGGCCGGGCGCGAGCGGCCCATGAGGAGGTAGGTGCTGCCGCGCTCGCGGGCGACGCGGGCGACGGTGTCGGCGATGTCGTCGCCAGGCTCGACGATCAGGTTCGCCCCGAGCACGGAGGCGAGCTGGCCGAGCGCCTGCAGCTGGCGCTGGTGCTCGGGGCTCGGCTCACGGCCCGGCGGCGCGACCCACAGCAGGTCGATCTGCGCGCCGAGGCGCTGCGCCGAGCGCCAGGCCCGGCGAACCAGCCGATGGGAGCCCGGGTAGGGCTCGACGAGCGCGAGCAGCCGCTCGCCGACGGCCTGCGCGAGGTCCGCCGCGAGCGTGTCGTCTCGCGTGCCGACCACCTCGGTCGTCAGGCGCTTGGACTCGACCTCCTCGGCCACCTGGCGCAGGGCGACCTCGCGCAGGGCACTGAGGTTCTCGATGCGGAAGAAGCCGTTGAGGGCGGCGTCGATGCGCTCCGGCTTGTAGACCTTGCCGGCCCGCAGGCGGGCGAGCAGCGCCTCCGGGCTGAGATCGATGAGCACGACCTCGTCGGCACGGCCGAGCACGGAGTCCGGGACGGTCTCGCGAACGCGGACGCCGCTCAACTCCGCCACCTGGTCGTTGAGCGACTCGAGGTGCTGCACGTTGACCGTCGAGAGGACGTCGATGCCCGCGTCGAGCAGGTCCTCGATGTCCTCGTAGCGCTTCTCGTGCTCGAGGCCCGGGGCGTTGGTGTGGGCCAGCTCGTCGACGAGCGCCAGCTCGGGCTTGCGGCGCAGGAGGGCCGGCAGGTCCATGTCGCTGAGGTCGGTGCCGCGGTAGGTCACCCGCCGCTGCGGGACCACCGGCAGGCCCTCGGCCAGCCCCGCCGTCTCCTTGCGGCCGTGGGTCTCGAGCAGCCCGATGACGACGTCGCGGCCGGCCTCCTGCTCGGCGTGGCCCTCCAGCAGCATGCGGTAGGTCTTGCCGACCCCTGCCGCCATGCCGAGGTAGATCGTGTAGTGGCCGCGCCCCGCCTCGCGCAGTTGTGCGGCGGCTTCGCGGTGTTGCTTATCTGTCGGCACCATGGGCGTCCAGGGCCCCCAGCGCTCGCAACGCCGCGGCACGCAACTCGCCGGGTGCGCGAGGCGCGTAGAGCGGTCCGGATCCGTCGACGAGCAATTCGCGCGCGAGCTGCACGCCGTCGGGGTCGACCGGGCGCCGCGCACGGAGGCGCTCGGCGAGGTCGAGCAGCGCGCTTCGCGCCTCGCCGGCGGCGGCCGCGTGGCACACGGGGATGGCGGCGCTGAAGGGCGTATAGCGCCGCTCAGCGCGATCGATGGCGTTCTCGAGTTGCCCGGCCAGGCGGCGGCGCGAGTGCTCGGACGCCATCCGGGCCCCGCGCACCGCACGCACCCGCGCGCGCAGCCCGAGTCGCAGGACGCGCGACGCGTCGACGTCTGGTGCCTGTGCGTAGGCCACCGTCACGCCCCCAGTAGGTTGTGGACGATCAGGTCGATGAGCTTGATCCCGACGAACGGGGCGATGAGGCCGCCGAGGCCGTAGATCAGCAGGTTGCGCCGCAGCAGCGCGGTGGCGCCGACCGGCCGGTACTGCACGCCGCGCAGGGCGAGCGGCACGAGCAGCGGGATGATCACGGCGTTGAAGATGATCGCCGAGATGATCGCCGAGGACGGCGTGCCCAGGGCCATCACGTTGAGGGCGTCGAGCGGCCCGCGCTGCTGGCCGCGCGCCGCGTAGGTGAAGGCGAAGATGGCCGGCAGGATCGCGAAGTACTTCGCGACGTCGTTGGCGATCGAGAACGTGGTCAGGGCGCCGCGAGTGATGAGCAGCTGCTTGCCGACCTCGACGATCTCGATGAGCTTCGTCGGGTTGGAGTCGAGGTCGACCATGTTGCCGGCCTCGCGGGCGGCCTGGGTGCCGGTGTTCATGGCGACGCCGACGTCGGCCTGGGCCAGGGCGGGGGCGTCGTTGGTGCCATCGCCGGTCATCGCCACCAACCGTCCCTTGGACTGCTCATGGCGGATGAGCTCCATCTTGCGCTCCGGCGTGGCCTCCGCGAGGAAGTCGTCCACGCCGGCCTCGGCCGCGATCTTGGCCGCGGTGAGCTTGTTGTCGCCGGTGACCATGACGGTCCGGATCCCCATCGCCCGCAGGCGCTCGAAGCGGCTGGACATGCCCTCCTTGACCGTGTCCTTGAGGTAGATGACGCCGAGGACCTGGGTGTTGCGTGCGACGGCGAGCGGGGTGCCGCCCTCGCGCGCGATGCGATCCACCGCGCCGTCGAGCTCGGCCGGCGTCGTGCCGCCCTCGCCTCGCACCCAGGCGGCGATCGCGTCGGCGGCGCCCTTGCGCAGCATGGTGCCGTCCATGTCGACGCCGCTCATGCGGGTCTGCGCGGTGAAGGGGACGAAGCGCGGCGCGGCGTGCCCGGCGGCCACCATCTCGTGCTCGCGCAGTCCGTACTGCTTGGCCAGGACGACGATCGAGCGGCCCTCGGGGGTCTCGTCGGCCAGCGATGAGAGCTGCGCCGCCTCGGCCAGGTCGGCCTCGGCGACGCCCGGCATCGGCACGAAGGCCGAGGCCTGGCGGTTTCCGAGGGTGATCGTGCCGGTCTTGTCGAGCAGCAGGACGTCGACGTCGCCGGAGGCCTCGACGGCACGGCCTGAGAGCGCGAGCACGTTGCGCCGCACGAGGCGGTCCATGCCGGCGATGCCGATCGCGCTCAGCAGCGCGCCGATCGTCGTCGGGATGAGCGCCACGAGGAGGGCGACCAGCGTCGTGACCGAGATGTCCGTGTTCGCGTAGTGCGCGAACGGCTCGAGCGTGACCACGACGATGACGAAGACGAGCGTCAGCGCCGCGAGCAGGAGGTTCAGCGCGATCTCGTTGGGGGTCTTGCGCCGCTCGGCGCCCTCGACGAGCGCGATCATGCGATCCAGGAAGGAGTGGCCCGGCTCCTGGGTGATCTCGACCACGATGCGGTCGGATAGGACGCGCGTGCCGCCGGTCACCGCGCTGCGGTCGCCGCCGGACTCGCGGATGACCGGGGCCGACTCGCCCGTGATGGCCGACTCGTCGACCGAGGCGATGCCCTCGATGACCGTGCCGTCCCCGGGGATGACCTCGCCGGGCTCGACGATCACCACGTCGCCCCGATGCAGCTCGGAAGCCGGACGCATGGATCCATCCTGGAGGTGGGCGACGGTCTCCGTGCGCATCGAGCGCAACGCGTCGGCCTGTGCCCGCCCGCGGCCCTCGGCGAGCGCCTCGGCGAAGTTGGCGAAGACGACGGTCAGCCAGAGCCACACCGTGACCGTGATGGTGAAGAGCAGCGTCTCGTTGCCGCCGCCGAACGGGTCGCCGGTGACGATCTGGTAGATGACCGCGAAGGTGGTCAGCACCGCGCCGACCTCGACCACGAACATGACCGGGTTGCGCAGCTGCACGCGCGGGTCGAGCTTGCGCAGCGACGCGAGAAGCGCCGGCCACATCAGCTCACGGCTGAAGAGGGAGGAGGACTGCCGGCGGGGGCTCATCGGGCGGGGGCTTCCTTGTCGAGGGCGAGGTTGAGCTCGAGGACGTTCACGCCGGGCTCGCCGATGACGCCGAGGAAGCGGCCGTCGGTGTTGTCGGCGATGAGCTTGTCGACGCGGTCGAGCGGGAGGTGGCGCACGGCGGCGATGCGGTGCGCCTGGATGGCGGCGTTGGCCTTCGAGATGTGCGGGTCGACGCCGGAGGCCGACGTGGTGACCGCGTCGACAGGGACCTTCGCCTTGGTCAGGCCCGGGGCGTACCGGCTCTCGAGTGCCATGTAGGCGTCGAGCGCGTCGCGGAAGAAGAACCGCCCCACGGCCGAGTTCGGGCCGCGGTTGGAGAAGAAGGTGCCGGTGGCGCTGTAGTCCGACTGCGACGGCCGCGGCTGGAGGTACTTGGGATCAGGACGCGTGATCGCATTGCCGTCGGCGTCCTTCTTGCCCGTGTCGATGACGAAGGCCTTGCCGATCAGGCGCGAGCCGACGACCTTGCCGTCGACCTTCACCTGCGAGCCGTCGGCCTTGCTGGGGAAGGCGACCTGCGAGATCCCGGTCATGACCAGCGGGTAGGCGACGCCGAGCACCAACGTCAGCACGAGGATCGCGATGGTTGCGGTGAGCAGTTCCTTGGCGAGCTTCATGTCAGAACAGCCGATCGGTCATGCCCTGCACGACAGGGCCGAGGAGGAGGGCAGGGAAGAAGGTCAGGGCGCCGATGAGCACGACCACGCCGCCGAGCAGCGCCACGAAGGTCGGCGTGTCGGTACGCAGCGTGCCGAGGCCCTGCGGCGCGACGCGCTTGCCCGCGAGCGCGCCGGCGACCGCGAGCACGAGGATGATCGGGGCGAAGCGCGCGCCGAGCATCGTCACGCCGCCGAGCAGGTCGGCGAAGGTGATGCCGTGGGCGCCGATATTGCCGGGGGTCGGCTGGTAGTAGCCGGTGTAGCCGGCGAACGCCGAGCCGTTGTTGTTCGCCTGCGACATATAGGCGTACAGCGACTCGCTGAAGCCCTGGGCCCTGAGGCGAAGATCGACGGCTTGCCGTACTTGGTGCCCAGCGCCACGCCGGTGGCGAGCAGGACGGCCAGTGGAGTGACGAGCACCCCGAGCGAGACGAGCTTGATCTCGCGCGCCTCGACCTTCTTGCCGAGGAACTCGGGTGTGCGCCCCACCATCAGGCCGCCGATGAAGACGGCGAGCAGGACGTAGAGGAGCATCGTGTAGAGGCCGGTACCGACGCCGCCGAACACCGACTCGCCGTAGCCCATGTCGACCAACGGGACGAGGCCGCCGATGCCGGTCAGCGATTCCATCGCCGCGTTGACCGCGCCGCACGAGGTGACCGTGGTCACCGCCGCCCACAAGGTCGAGTTCGCGATGCCGAAGCGGACGTCCTTGCCCTCCATGTTGCCGCCGGTCGAGCCGTCGATCGCGCCGGTGTGAATGCCGGCGGCGTGCTGGGCCGGCGTGCCGTGCAGCTCGGCGAGGTAGACGACGACGACGCTGGCGATGAAGAGCGTCGACATGGCCGCGAAGATCGCCCACCCCTGCCGGCGGCTGCCGACCATGCGACCGTAGGTGTAGGTGAGCGAGGCGGGGATGCAGAGGATGAGGAAGAGCTCGATGAGGTTCGAGAGGCCGGTGGCGTTCTCGAACGGATAGGACGAGTTGACGTTGAAGAAGCCGCCGCCGTTGGTGCCGAGCTCCTTGATGGCCTCCTGGGAGGCGACCGGGCCGCGGGCGAGGCCGGCGACCGTGCCGCCGAGCGTCTGCAGGACGCCCTGCGAGACGAGCAGCGCCGCGCCGACGATCGAGATGGGCAGCAGGATGTAGAACGTCGCTCGCACGAGGTCCTGCCAGAAGTTGCCGAGCGTCGGCGTCGCGCTGCGGCGGGCGATGATGCCGCGGATGAGCGCGATGGCCACCGCGATGCCCGTGGCCGCCGAGACGAAGTTCTGGACGGTCAGCCCCGCCATCTGGCTGAAGTACGAGAGCGTCGTCTCGCCGCCGTAGAACTGCCAGTTCGTGTTGGTCACGAACGACGAGGCGGTGCTGAACGACAGATCCCAGGTGCCGGAGTGGAAGTTCTCCGGGTTGAAGGGGTGCAGGGTCTGCGTGCGCAGGATGAGGAAGAGCACGAGCCAGCCCGCGAGCGCGAAGAGGATCACGCTGCGGGCGTACACCTTCCAGTCCTGGCCGCGTGCCGGGTCGACGCGCAGCAGCCGGTAGGCGACGCGCTCGAGCGGGCCGGCGACGGGGTCGAGGAACGTGCGCTCCCCGCGGAAGACGCGCGCCATGTGGCCGCCGAGCAGCGGCACCACGGCGACGATCAGCGCGCAGAAGATCGCGATCTGGAGAAAGCCCTGGGCCATCGCGGCCTCAGAACCTCTCGCCGCGCAACAGTGCGTAGATCAGGTAGGCGCAGATCAGCGCGCTGACCACGAGGCCGATGGCGTTCGAGGCGCTCATACCCGCTCGATCCCCTCGATGAGGAGGGCCAGCAGGGCGAACACCCCGAGAGCCAGAACGATGGCGATGATGTCCATGGCCTCATGGTCGGAGGCCGATCTCAAGGCGCCGTGGAGGAAGGGCGCGGCGGTATACAGATGTTGTGAAGCCCCTCAGGCGGGCAGCGGACCGCCGGCGAGGGCCACCACGACCCCCGCCGCCGCGGAGCACAGGAGCGTCGGCACCACCCCGCGGCGCAGCGCGAGCAGCGCCAGCGCGGCGCCCGCGAGAACGGCGTATTGCCACGGCTCGGCGAGCGCGCGCGCCAGCGGGATCGACGAGCCGAGGATCGCGCCGATCGCGGCGGGCCCGGCGCCGTTGAGGAAAGCGCGCGCCCTGCGATCCGCGCGCACGCGGTCGAAGCGCTCTCCTCCGAGCAGGATGAACGCGAACGAGGGCGAGAACGCGACGGCTGAGGCGAGCAGCCCCCCGCCGATGCCTGCCGCCGCGTAGCCGACGACCGCCACCGTCTGGACGACCGGTCCGGGCGTGACCTGGCCCAGCGCGACGGCGTTGAGGAACTGGCCGCTGGTCATCCAGTGGTAGTGGCTCACCGCATCGGCCTGCATGAGCGGGATGATCACGAAGCCGCCGCCGTAGGACAGCGCCCCGACCTTGAAGGCGACCCAGCCGAGCGACAGCAGGCCGCCGCCGCCGATCATGAGCGCCGCGAGCGGCGGCGCGGGCGCGAACGCGGGTGCTGCGGCGCCGGCGCGCGCGAGCCGTTGCGCGCCGAGCTCGACCGCGCCGCAGGCCAGCAGGACGAGGACCAGCCACGGGCCGAGCGTCGCCGCGGCCACGGTCCCCGCCGCGAGGTAGGCCAGCCAGCGCCCGCGGCTCGCTCGCGGCGCCCGCCGCCAGCTCGCGGGCAGCAGGCTCGAGCCGGCCTGCACGGCGACCGCGGCGACCGCGGCGCCCGCGCCCGCGCCGGCCCCCCGGACCCACGTCGGCGGCGAGCCGGCGAGGAACACGACGGCCAGCGCGAGGATCAGCACGAGGCCGGGCACGATGAACGCGGCGCCGCCGACGAGCGCCCCTGAGCGGCCGCGTACCCGCCAGGCGCAGTAGATCGCCAGCTGGGTCGACGCCGGCCCGGGCAACAGGTTGCACGCGGCGACCGCGTCCTCGAACTCGCGGGCGTCCAGCCAGCGCCGGCGCTCGACGCACAGCACGCGCAGCAGCGCGATGTGCGTCGGCGGCCCGCCGAAGCCGATGCAGCCGATACGGCCCCAGTCGCGCAGGACCGCAACGAGCCCGGGTGCGCTCACGGTGGGCCGCTACGTGGCCGGTTGGACGAGCTCGACCGCGTTCTCGGACGGGTCGTCGACCATGTAGCGGACGCTGACGAGATCCTCGGGCATGTTCAGGCGGCCTCCTCGATGAGTTCCAGAAGGAAGGGGATGCGCTGGGCGAGCTCGCCCGCCGTGCGCTCGAATGCGGGGTAGGTCAGCTCGTCGGTATCGCCCGCTCGCCCCGGGTCGGGGATGCTCCAGTGGATGAGCTCGGGGTGTCCGGGAAGCTCGGGGCACACCTCGCGCACGCGGTCGCACAGGCTGATCACGCTGTCGAAGCGCCACGTGGCGAACTCGCCGACGTGCTTGGAGCGCCGGTCGGAGAGATCGATGCCCCGGGCGCGCATGACCCGCACGGCGTTCGGATGCAGGGGCTTGGGGTGGTTTCCGGCGCTGAACGCCTCGATCGACCCGCCGCCGATCTGCTGGGCCAACGCCTCGGCCATCTGCGAGCGCGCGCTGTTGCCCGTGCACAGGAAGAGCAGGCGAACGGCCTGCCGGCGCCTTCGCGGGCGGCGCGCCGGTCCCAGCCCGGGGTGCAGCGCGGCGCCGGTCGCGCCGAGCAGCTCGCCGCAGCGCGCGAGATCGAGGCGGTAATAGGCCTCGCGGCCGTCGGCCGCGCTGCGGCGCATGCCCACCAGCCCCTCGGCCCGCAGCCGCCCGAGGTGGTAGGAGACCAACGCCTGCGGGCCGCCGACGAGCGCGCAGAGCTCCCGCACCCGCCGATCGCTGCGCGCCAGCTCGCTGAGCACGCGCCATCGCAACGGATGGCCGGCGAGCGCCAGGAAGCTCGGCGGGGAGACGTCCCGACCCATGTCGGCGGCAGCCACGCTCGGCACGATACATCAAGCCAGTTTGATGGATTGCGTGTTTGTCAGCCGGCGAAGCGGTAGCCCACGCCCGCGTCGGTGCGGATGTAGCGTCGCTCGCCGGGAGGCTCGATCTTGCGGCGCAGGTTGGCGATGTGCGCACGCAGCACCTGCGTGTCGTCGCCGTACTGCGGGCCCCAGACCTCCACGAGGAGGCTGCGATGGGTCATGAGGCGCCCGCGGTGGCGCACCAGCGCGCGCAGGAGGTCGAACTCGATGGGCGTGAGATGGACCTCCTCGCCGTCGCGGCGCACGACCCGCGCGTTGAGGTCGACGTGCAGGCCGTCGACCTCGATCGCGGGCTCCCCGGGCGCGTCGCCCACGCGCCGCAGCGCGGCGCCGAGGCGCGCCACGAGCTCGCGCGGGCCGAAGGGCTTGGTCACGTAGTCGTCGGCGCCGGCCTCGAGCGCCTCGACCTTCGCGTCCTCCTCGCCCACGGCGCTGAGCACGAGGATCGGCATCGAGGTCCACTCGCGCAGGCGCCGGGAGAGCTCGACGCCGCTGCCGTCGGGGAGCATGAGGTCGACGATCGCGGCGTCGGGCGGGCGCACGGCGGCGCGATCGAGCGCCTCCTGCATCGTGGCGGCCTCGATCACCTCGTAGCCGGCCTCGCGCAGGATGACCTTCAGCGCGCGCAGGATCTGGCGCTCGTCATCGACGACCAACACGCGCGGCAGATCGCTCACGCGGGCTCCAGCGGCAGCTCGACGACGAACGTCGACCCCTGCCCGGGCAGCGACTCGACCCACACGCGCCCGCCGTTGGCCTCGACGAAGCCGCGGACGATCGCGAGGCCGAGCCCCGAGCCGCGGTGCCCGTTGGGATTCGACCCACCCACCCGCCCCCCACCGCCGCGGTAGAAGGGCTCGAAGATGCGGGCCGTCTCGGCGGCGGGGACGCCGGGCCCGCGGTCGACGACGCGCACGAGGACGCGCGGGCCCACCGCCCGCGCGCGGACCGAGACCGGATGGCCGCCGGAGTACCGCGCGGAGTTCTCCAGCAGGTTGGCGAAGGCCCGCTCGAGCTGGGCGGCGTCGGCGCGAATGAGCGGCAGATCGGGATCGAGCGCCAGGGCGAACGTCCCGGCCGGCAGGGCGACGTCGTCGACGGCGGCGAGCACGACCTCCTCGATCGAGCACCACTCGACCCGTGGCTCGGCCGTGCGCGCCTCCAGGCGCGACATGTCGAGCAGGTTGTCGACCAGGCGCGAGAGGCGTTCGGCCTCGGCGGTGATGTCCGCGACCAGCTCGGCGCGCTCGGCCGCGGAGATCGAGCCGGAGCCCAGAGCGCCGGCGGCGGTCAGGATGGCGGTCAGCGGCGAGCGCAGGTCGTGCGAGACGGCCCGCAGCAGGGCGGTCTTGAGGTCGTCCGATCGGCGCAGCGCGCTCGTCTCCACGACCTCGCGCAGCAGCGCGTCGCGCTCGATGGCGGCGCCGAGGATGGCCTCGAGCGCCGGCACCACGCGCTCGCGCAGGCGCTCGAGGGTGTGCGGCGGCAGGCCGGCGGGGACGAGCAGCGTGCCCACGTCGAGCGGCAGGGCGACACGCCGCTCGTCGCCCTCGACGGCGCGCAGCTCGATGGCCGCCGAGGGGAGCTCGAGGGCGTGGGCGAGTCGCTGCGAGACGGCCGGCAGCGCTTCGGCCAGGCTCATGCCACGCAGCAGCAGGCGGGCCATCTCGGCCGCCAGGTCGGCCTCCTGGCGGCGCTCCTGGGCCTCGCGGGTACGCATGCGAGCGTGCTCGGCCAGTGTGCTGGCGACCAGCGCGGCGATGAAGAAGACGCCGAGCGCGACCCAGTTCTCGCCCTCGGAGATCGTGAAGCGGCCCGTGGGCGGGATGTGGAAGAAGTTGAAGGCCAGGGCGCTGGCGAGCGCCGTGGCCGCACCCAGCCAGCCGCCCCAGACCGAGGACACGAGCAGCACGGCGACGAGGTAGACGACGCCCAGCGCGACGACGGGCGCGACCTCAGCCAGCGGATAGACCAGGGCGGTGGTGGCGGCCACGGCGAGCGCGGCGACGACGGCTCCGACGGCGGGCGAACGCCAGTCCAGGTGCGGCGCGGTCCGAAGCCGGTCGTGCACGGATCCAGCCTAGTCCTGGGTACGCTTGCCGCGTGCCTTCCCAAGGCTCCTCCTGGTTCCCGCTGCCGCGACGGATCCCCGTTCGCCGGGGCGCAGGCGGCAACGGCGCGGGCACCGTCCACGCGCCGGCGCCCGAGCCGCTGAGCGACGAGGAGATCCGCTCGGCCGTGGTCGACTGCGGCCTCTACGACGCCGGCCAGCGGCTCGGCGGCCGCATCGAGCTCGAGTCCGCCCTGCGCAAGGCCGACGCCTGCCAGGACGGCTTCGTGTGGATCGGCCTGCACGACCCGAGTCCCGGGGTGGTCGAAGCGGTCGGCCGGCACTTCGAGCTGCACCCGCTGGCCGTCGAGGACGCCGTCCACGCCCACCAGCGGGCCAAGCTCGAGGTCCTCGGCGGCGACACGCTCTTCGTCGTGCTCAAGACCGCGCGCTACGTCGACAGCGAGGAGCTGATCGAGATCGGCGAGGTGATGGTCTTCCTCGGCCCGCGCTTCGTGGTCACCGTCCGCCACGGCGAGGGCAGCCCGCTGCACGACGTCCGCCTGGACCTCGAGGCGCACCCCGACCTCCTGGGCATCGGGCCGAGCTCGGTCCTCTACGCGATCGCCGACCGCGTCGTCGACGACTACCTCGCGGTCATCGACGGCATCGCCGTCGACGTCGAGGAGGTCGAGGCCGAGGTCTTCTCGGGGGCGAGCTCGAACCCGGCCGAGCGCATCTACCGCCTCAAGCGCGAGGTGCTCGAGTTCCGCCGGGCGGTCAACCCGCTGATCGCGCCGATGCAGCGCCTGGCCTCCAGGCAGGCGGGGCTGCCGCTCGACCCGCGGACCCAGGAGTACTTCCGCGACGTCCACGACCACCTGCTGCGCGACGCCGAGCGCATCACCGGCTTCGACGAGCTCTTGACGAACGCCCTGCAGGCAAACGTGGCCCAGATCACGATGCGCGACAACCAGGACATGCGCCGGATCTCGGCCTGGGTGGCGATCATCGCGGTGCCGACGATGGTCTTCGGGCTCTACGGCATGAACTTCGAGCACATGCCCGAGCTGAAGTGGACCTACGGCTACCCGGCGGTGGTCGCCGCGGTCCTCGCGATCTGCGCGATCCTCTACCGCAAGTTCAAGGACACGGGCTGGCTCTGAGCATCGTCTGCTCGGTCGAGGACATCGACTCGCTCGAGGCGCTCTGGGTCGGCGTGCACCACGTCCACGCGGCGTCGATGCCGGAGCTCGCGCCGTACGTGAGCGACGCCGAGACGTGGGCCGAGCGGTCGACGCGGAGTTCGAGGCGCTGGGGACCGCCGACGTGATCATCGGGGCGCTGCCCGGCAACGTCGACGCCATCCGGCTGTACGAGCGCCGCGGCTTCCGACCGACGTGGATGTACCTGTCGCGCTTCGCGGGCCGCTAGGGCCAGCGCGCCGGCGGCGGGGTCACAGCGCTGCGTCTTGCGGAGTACCAAGCCAGGGCATCGAGGGACGGGAGGCCGCGGCGGTCGGAGCGCGGGCGGTCGTTCGCGGCGCGCCAGTGGTGGGGTCAACCGTCGCCATCCGTGGCGCGTTGGCGCTCGCTGCTGAAACGAGTGGCGACTTTGTCAGCCTCACGCAGACAAACTCGCCACTCGTCGCCACGCAGATTTGTGCGACTTGGCACATGTCCAGGCGGATGGTAGGCTGCGGCCCGCCCGGAGGACGATTTCGAGGAGAGGTCCGAGCATGTCGGTGGCCCACGAGACCCTGCCCCTGTCGGTCGGGGAGCTCCAGCGCACGCGCGAGCCGCTCGAGCGCGCGACGGCGCTGCCGCAGGCGGCGTTCACCGACCCGCGCGTGCTCGACTGGGAGCTCGAGCACGTCTACATGGGCGGCTGGGTCGGCGTCGGGCACGTCGACCAGGTGCGCGAGCGCGGCGACTACCTCATGGTCGAGATCGGCCGCGAGAGCGTCTTCGTCGTGGCCGACGACGACGGCGTGCCGCACGCGTTCCTGAACACCTGCCGGCACCGCGGCGCGCGCATCGTCCAGGATGCGGAGGGCCGCCTCCCGCGCGTGCAGTGCCCCTACCACGCCTGGTCCTACGGCTTCGACGGCGCGCTGCGCAACGCGCCGCACACCGACGAGATCAAGGGCTTCGACCCGCAGTGCTACGGCCTGCGCGCCGTGTGCGTGGCCGTCGTCGAGGGCATCGTCATGATCGACCTGTCGGGCACCGCGCCGGAGCCCGACGAGCATGTCGGCGACATGGCGCCCGCGCTGGCGCGCTACCGGCTCGGCGGCCTGCGCCGCGCGCAGCGAATCGTCTACGAGGTCGACGCCAACTGGAAGGCGATCGCCGAGAACTACAGCGAGTGCCTGCACTGCCCCGGCGTGCATCCCGAGCTCAACCAGCTCAGCCACTACCTCTCGGGCGAGACGCTGACCGGCGCCGGCGCGTGGTGCGGCGGCTCGATGACGCTGCGCGACGGCGCGGCCACCATGGGCCGCGACGGCGGGCACACGCGCCCGCCGATCGAGGGGCTCACCGAGGACGACCAGCGCTCGGTCGTCTACTACCTGCTGTTCCCCAACACGCTCATCTCGCTGCACCCCGACTACGTGATGCTCCACACGCTGTGGCCGCGCGCGTTCAACCGCACCGAGGTCGTGTGCGAGTGGTTCTTCGAGCCGGCGACGATGCAGGCCGCGGACTTCGACCCCTCCGACGCGGTCGGCTTCTGGGACCAGGTCAACCGCGAGGACTGGCACGTCTGCGAGATCACGCAGAAGGGCATGGCCTCGCGCGGGTTCGAGCCCGGCCGTTACACGAGCGAGGAGTTCGACGTCCACGCGTTCGACGTGATGGTGGCCGACCGCTACATGGAGGCGCTCGCCTCCGCCGTGGGGGCCGGGTCATGAGCGCGCACAACGGCAACGCCAACGGCACCGGGCGCCGGCGGGACTACGACGCGATCGTCGTCGGCGGGGGGCACAACGGCCTGACGGCGGCGGCCTACCTCGCGCGCGCCGACCTGCGCGTGTGCGTCCTCGAGGCGCGCGACCTCCTCGGCGGCGCCTGCGTGACCGAGGAGCTGTGGCCCGGCCAGCGCGTCTCGCGGGCGTCGTACGTGGTCTCGATGCTCCAGCCGAAGGTCGTCGCCGACCTCGAGCTGTCGCGCTTCGGCTATCACCCGATCCCGCTCGACCCCGAGTTCGCGACCTTCGCCGCCGACGGGCAGCCGATCCTGCTGCCCAACGACGAGCAGGTCACCTACGAGCAGGTCGCGCGCGTGTCGCGCAAGGACGCCGACGCGCTGGCGCCCTTCAACGCGCTCTTCGAGAAGGCCGCGCTCTTCCTCAAGCCGCTGATGCTGCGCCCGCCGCCGGCGGCGGGCTCCAAGCGGCCCGGCGACGTCTTCGAGCTGCTGCGCGAGGCCGGGCGCGCGGCGGGCATGAGCCGCCGCGACCTGACCGACATCTTCCGGCTCATGACCATGTCGGTCGGCGACCTGCTCGACGACCACTTCGAGACCGACGAGCTCAAGGGCGCCTACGCCTCGAGCGGGGTCGTCGGCGTCTGGGCCGGCCCCTACACACCCGGGACCGCCTACAACCTCCTGCATCACGCGCTGGGCGAGGTCAACGGCGTGCAGGGCGCATGGGGCCACGTGCGCGGCGGCATGGGCGCGATCTCCGAGGCGATCGCGGCCAGCGCGCGCGCGGCCGGGGCGACGGTCCGCACGGGCGCCCCGGTCGCCTCCATCGATGTCCGTGACGGCCGCGTCACCGGCGTGACGCTCGTCAGCGGGGAGACGCTGAGCGCGCCGCTGGTCATGTCGGGAGCGCATCCCAGGCGCACCGTGCTCGACCTCGTGGGCGCCGAGCACTTCCCCGACGACGTCGCGCAGGACATGCGCCGCTACCGCACGCGCGGCGCCTCGGTGAAGATCAACGCCGTGCTCTCCGAGCCGCCGCGCTACGTCAACGCGCCGGCCGGCGTCAGCGAGCAGCTGCTGCACGCCAGCGTCGCCATCTGCCCGTCGGTGCCCTACCTCGAGCGCGCCTGGCAGGACGCCCAGCGCGGCGTGCCCGCCGAGGGCCCCTACGTCGAGGTCGAGGTGCCCACCGCCGTCGACCCTTCGCTGACCGACGACAACACCACGGTGCTGACCATGTTCACCCAGTTCGGGCCGCACGCCGCCGAGGACTGGCCCGACGGCGCCCGTGAGGCCTACGCGCAGCGGTGCTTCTCGATGCTGGCCCAGCACGCGCCGAACGTCCCCGACGCGATCCTGCACTACGAGGTGCTGGCGCCGCCGGACCTCGAGCGGATCTTCGGCCTGGAGGGCGGCTCGATCTTCCAGGGCGAGCAGGGGCTCGACCAGATGGCCTTCATGCGCCCGACGCCCGAGCTGGCGCGCTACGCCACGCCGGTGCACGGCCTGTACCTGTGCGGCGCGGGGACGCATCCGGGCGGCGGCGTCATCGCCGCCTCGGGCCACAACGCGGCGCATCGCGCGCTGCGCGACCTGCGCGCGGAGCGCGCCCGCGCCCGCCTGCGCCATCCCGTCGCGGCCGTCCGAGGCTGAATGGACATTCAGTCGAGATCGGCGCGCCCGGTGGTCGGACCGCGGTGGCCATCCTTGACAACGGCCGCCCGAGTCGGATAGTCGTCGTTCTGCTTTGAACGAGCCTTCAAAGCCGGACGAGCCGCCTCGGGGCGTATCGCGACGGTCCTTGCTGCGCCGCGGAGGGGCACTCGCCCTCACCGCCGGTGCCGGCGCGGCCCTGGCCGGCTGCGAGAACACGACGACGCCGGTGGCCGCGGCCGGCGGCGGAGGCGACGGCAAGGGCATCCTCGGCGACCCCACCGCGGGCGGCCCGGTCGACAGCGCGGGCATCCCGCTGGCACGCAAGGACTACCCCGTGGTCCTGCCCCGGCGCGGTGACATCGTCAAGAGCTCGGTCAAGCCCGAGCGCGGCGGCGAGCTGCAGATCTACAACTACGCCGACTACCTCAACCCGGCGGTCATCAAGGCGTTCGGCAAGCAGGAGGGCGTGAGCGTCCGCGTCACCACCTTCGACACGCTCGACGAGGCCTTCTCCAAGCTCAGCACCGGGCGCCTGGAGTTCGACGTCATCTTCTCGACGCCCGACCAGCTCTCGCGCCTCGTCGGGCGCCAGCTCATCCAGCCGCTGAACTTCGAGCTGATCCCCAACCTGCAGAAGAACGTCTGGCCCGAGCTGCACAGCCCCTTCTACGACGTCGGGCCGCGCTACAGCGTGCCGTACACGACGTACACCACCGGCATCGCGTGGCGCAACGACCTGCTCGACTTCGACCCGAGCAAGCTCGACCAGCCGTGGGACGCCTTCTGGTCGGCGCAGGCCGAGAAGTACCGCGGCAAGGTGGCCATCCTCGACGACTCGCGCGAGGGCCCGGGCATGGCGCTCATGCGCCGCGGGGTGAGCGACCTCAACACCGAGGACCCCGACCTGCTCGCGCGCGCGGGCGACGACCTCAAGCAGCTCAACGGGCGCGTCGGCGTGAAGGTCTCGATCGCCGACTACGAGACCGTCCCCGCCGGGCGCGTGCTGCTGCACCAGGGCTGGTCGGGCGACATGATCGGCGGCGTCCTCTCCTACATGCCCAAGGGCGTCAAGCCCGACGTCCTCTCCTACTGGTACCAGGCGCAGGGCGGCCCGATCTTCAACGACTGCATCTGCGTCGCGGCCAAGGCGACCAAGCCGGTCATCGCGCACCGGTTCCTGAACTACATGCTCGACAACAAGGTCGCCTACGACAACTTCGCGGGCTATGTCGGCTATCAGCCCCCGATCACGGCCATCGACAGCCAGAAGCTCTTCGACGACGGCATCGTCCCCAAGAGCCTCAGCCAGGCCGTCGTCACCCACGAGGCCTACGCCAACGGCAACGCCTACCTGACGCTCTCGGCCAAGGGCCTGCAGCTCTGGGACCGGACCTGGGCGTCGTTCCGCAACGGCTGATGGGCTCGCGCTGGATCTGGCGGGCGCTGGCCGTCCCCGGTCTCGTCTGGCTGGCCGTCTTCTTCGTCGTCGCCTTCTACGCGATCATCAGCGTCGGCCTGGGCAACGTCACCACGCTGTACGAGCCGGTCCCGCACTGGAACCCGCTGGACTGGAACGTCGGCTACCTCTGGCACGGGCTCAAGGCCGTGCTGCCGGGCGGCGACACGTGGGACACCTTCCTGCGCACGATCGTCTACGTCTTCGTCGCCGTGGTGCTCTCGCTGGCCATCGGCTACCCCGTCGCGTGGTACGCGGCCCGCCACGCCGGGCGCTGGCGCGGGGTCGTCCTCGTGCTGCTCGTCCTGCCCTTCTGGATCAGCTACCTGATGCGGATGTTCGCCTGGACGAACCTCCTGGCCGAGAACGGCTACGCGTCGCGCGCCCTGAACTCGCTGTCGATCGACACGTTGTTCCACAAGATCGGGCTGCTCGACGGCAGCGACTGGCTCGGCGGCCAGCACGTCGCCGTGATCCTCGCGCTCGTCTACGGCTACGTGCCGTATCTGATCCTGCCGCTCTTCGCCGCGCTGGACCGCATCGACCAGCGCTACATCGAGGCCGCCCGCGACCTCGGCGCGTCGCCGGCCGGCGCCTTCTGGCGCGTGGTGGTTCCCCTCTCGAAGACGGGCACGCTGGCCGGGATCGTGCTCATCGCGCTGCCGATGTTCGGCGACTACTACACGCCCGACCTCATCTCGGGCTCGCCCAAGACGGCGATCCTCGGCAACGCCATCAACGGCTACGTGCAGGGCGGACCGGACAAGTCGCTCGGGGCGGCGCTGACCATCCTGCTGTCGGCCTTCCTGCTCGTCTTCATGCTCTATTACCTGCGCGTCGTGCGCGCCGACCAGCGCGCGGCGGCCGGGGTCACCTGACATGAGCGCGACCACCGCGGCTCCCGCGACGACCTCCAAGCAGCGCGTCACGCTGCGCGAGCGGGTGTCCAACCCGTGGGGGCGCCCGCGCTTCCTGGCCCTCACCACGTGGCTCTACATCCTGTGGTCGCTCGTCCCGGTGCTGCTGGCCGTCCGCTTCGCCTTCAACTCGGGGCGCTCGCGCACCTCGCTGCAGGGCTGGTCGCTGCGCTGGTTCTGGCAGGACCCGACGCTGAGCGTCTTCCACGACCCGACCCTGCAGGCGGCGCTGAAGCACAGCCTCGTGCTCGCCGCGCTGGTGATGGTCATCGCCACGCCGCTGGGCACCGCGCTGGCGCTCGGCATGCGGCGCTGGACCGGGCCCAGCGCGGGCGCGGCCAACATCGTCCTGCTGCTGCCGCTCGTCACGCCCGAGCTCGTCTTCGCCGTCGGCATGTTCCTGCTCTTCACGACCGCCTTCGGCTTCATCGGCCTGGGCACGACGGCGCAGGCCATCGGGCAGGTGACCTTCACGCTGTCCTGGGTCGTGCTCATCGTGCGCGGCCGGCTGGCCACCATCGGGCGCGAGGTCGAGGAGGCGGCGGCCGACCTCGGCGCCCCGCCGCTGCACGTGGTGGGGCGCGTGCTCGTGCCGCTGCTGCTGCCGGCGATGGCGGCCAGCCTGCTGGTTTCCTTCGCGCTGTCGATCGACGACTTCGTGGTCAGCCAGTACCTGGCGTCGGGCGCGGACACCACGACCGTCCCGATGCGGATCTACTCGCAGGCCCGCGGCGGCCCGACGCCGGCGCTCAACGCGCTGGCGACCATCATGCTCGTCGTCAGCCTGCTCGCGGTGGTCCTCGCCTACGTCGTCTATCGAGCATTGACGCGCGGCGAGGACCAGGGATCGGCCGTCAAGCAACTCGCGATGGACGTGGGGTGAGCGTTGAGCGAAGGTGACATCCGGCTCGTCGACCTGGTCAAGCGCTTCGGCGACACGGTCGCGGTCAACGGCATCGACCTGGAGGTGGCGCCGGGCGAGTTCTTCACCATGCTCGGCCCGTCGGGCTGCGGCAAGACGACGACCCTGCGGCTCATCGCGGGCTTCGAGCGCCCGACCGAGGGCAAGATCCTGCTGGACGGCAACGACATGTCGCGTACGCCGCCGCACAAGCGGCGCGTCAACACGGTCTTCCAGAGCTACGCGCTCTTCCCGCACAAGTCGGTGGCCGACAACGTCGCCTTCGGGCTGCGCTACCAGCGCGCGACCAAGGCTGAGGTCAAGCGCCGCGTGGCCGAGGCGATGGCGCTCGTGCGCCTGGAGGACTACGGCCACCGGCGCCCGACGCAGCTCTCGGGCGGCCAGCAGCAGCGCGTCGCCCTGGCGCGCGCGCTCGTGCTCGAGCCACCGGTGTTGCTCCTCGACGAGCCGCTGGGCGCGCTCGATGCGCGCCTGCGCCTCGACCTCCAGGTCGAGCTCAAGCGCATCCAGGAGCAGCTCGAGGTCACCTTCATCTACGTCACTCACGACCAGGACGAGGCGCTGACCATGAGCGACCGCGTCGCGGTCATGCGCGGCGGCAACATCGAGCAGTGCGGCGTGCCGCGCGCGCTCTACGAGACGCCCGAGACGGCGTTCGTGGCCAACTTCCTGGGCGCGTCCAACCTCGTGCCGGTGGCCGTGGGCCACGCGCAGGGCGATGGCACGCAACTCGGCCTGGGCTCCTTCTCGCTGCGCGCCGAGACGTGCTCGCTGTCGCAGGGCGACGACGCGGTGGCGATGATCCGCCCCGAGAACATCCGCCTGGAGGCGCACGGCGCCACGGGCGAGAACCGCGTGCCCGGGATGGTCGAGGAGGTCGTCTACCTCGGCTTTCACCAGGAGGTCCGCGTGCGCCTGGCCACCGGCACGCTGCTCAAGGCCGACGTCGCCAACGACGACGAGCAGGTCGAGCACGGGCAGGGCGACCCGGTGTCGGTGCACCTGCCGCCCCGCCACCTGCGCGTCCTGGCCGCCGACGACGCGGTCCCATCCGCCGCGGCCGCCGCGGCGCCCGAGGAGGTCCCCGCTGGATGAGCCGGCCGCAGGCCACGCCGCGCCCCGCGCGGCCCGGGGGGTCCGACAACCGTCGGGCTGAGCTCATCGAGGCCGCGCGCCGCGTCATCCAGCGCCGCGGCTTCGCCAAGGCCACCGTCGGCGCCATCACCGGCGAGGCGGGCGCGAGCCTCGGGCTGCTCAACTACCACTTCGGCTCGCGCGACGACGTCGTCGCCGAGGCCTTCGCGGCGGCCGCGCGCGCCGACCTCGAGGCGCTCCAGGCCGTCTCGCGCCGCGATGACGACCCGTCCGCGCGCGTCGTGGCCTACCTCGAGCTCGAGGGCTGGGCCGACCGCGAGGTGTGGCGCATGTGGATCGACGCCTGGGGCGAGGCGGTCCACACCGAGACGCTGCGCCTTACGCTCGAGCAGTTCGAGCGCGGCTGGCGCGCGGCGCTGGCCGGCGTGCTGGCCGACGGCGCCCGCGACGGCTGCTGGCGCTGCCCGGATCCCGAGGACGCCGCGGGCCGCTTGGTCGCCGCGCTCGACGGCCTCGGGCTGCACACCACGCTGCACGGCGAGGACGTCTCGACCGAGGACGCCGCGCGCTGGGCGCGCCGGCTCGTCGAGCTCGAGCTGGGGGTGACGCTGCCCGGCGCGCCGGCGCCCGAGCCCGCCCGGGCCGCGCCGACGCCGCACGAGGAGCGCATCCCGATCCGCGGGCGCGACCTCGACGCCACCGGGCGGGTGCATCCCGCGGTGCTGCTGACCTACGTGGGGGAGGTGCGCGAGGCGTGGCTCGACGCCCGCCTGGGCGCGCTGGAGCCGGTCCCACGCCTGGAGGTCACCCACGTCTCGGCCGACTTCCGCCACGTGCCGGCGCGTCGCGACGCCGAGGTCGTGGTGCGCTGTGCGCTCGACGGGCTGGGGACGACCACCGCGCGCACGCGCGAGACGATCGAGACGGTGGGCGGAGCGCTCGTGGTCAGCGCCGGCGCGACGGTGGTCGCCGCCGGCGAGGACGGCGCGCCGCGCCCGCTGACCGGCCCCGAGCGCGAGGCGCTGGCGCGATGAGCGCGCGGCGGGCAGGTGGAGTTCCTGAGCACGTTGTTCAGCTCGCGTCCGCGGGCGTTGCGCCGGAGGGAGCCCACGGACGCGGCGCCGTGCGCGAGCGATCGCCGGGCTACCGTCCTGCCCTGTGGTCGCAGGAAGACCGATGGGCAGGACAGTTGACGTCGAAAGGTGGCCACCCGGGGCCGGCGGCCGCGGTCTGCGGAGGCCCTCCCTCGGTGAGGCTGTTGGGATGCCAACGCCCGGCCGCGCATCAGCAGCGCGAACACCGCCCTCAGGGATCGCAGCTAGGCCAGGCCGAGGTCGCCCGCGACCGCGGCCCAGATCTCGGCCCGGGCGCGGTCGATCGGCACGTGCGGATCGCCCGTGAGCACCCGGATGCCGTAGCCGTCGATGAGCGCCAGCAGCCGGTCGGCCATCTGCGCCACGTCGCAGTCGCGCAGCTCGCCGCTCGCGACCCCGTCGGCCAGCGCCTGCGCGAACCACGCGTGCAGGCGCGCGTAGAGGCGCGCGGCCACAGGCCGCAGGGCCGGATCGCGCGCGCTGCGCAGCCACAGCTCGACCCACAGCACGAAGTCGTCGTGCAGCGCGCGATCGGTGGGCAGGCACTGGTCGATCATCGCCGCCAGGCGCTGGCCGGCCGTGGCGCGGCCCTCCTCGAAGGCGGCCAGGCGCAGGTCGCCGGCGCGCTCGTAGGAGTGCTCGAGCGCCTCCTCGAGCAGGGCGTCGCGCGAGGCGAAGTGGTAGTGCACCAGCCCGGCGGAGACCCCCGCCTCGGTGGCGATGCGCGCGATGCGCACGTTGTCGATCCCCTCGCGTGCGATGAGCCGCACCGCGGCGTCGAGCAGCCGCTCGCGTCCCTGTGGTGCCTCGTCCGCGCCGATGCGCGCAACCCTAACCCCACGGATCCATGACCACCGAGATCACTGCCTCCGCGTCCACGCTGACTCCCGAGCAGGCCGAGCTGCAGGCGCGCGCGCGCGCCTTCGTCGAGGAGGTGCTGATGCCCCTCGAGGTCGAGGCCGAGCGTGCGCGCGGGCGCCTGCCCGCCGAGCGGATCGCGGCGATCCGCCACGCGGCGATCGACCGCCGCCTCGGCGGCGGCCTGCACGCCGTCGAGCACGGCGGCCAGGGCTGGAGCCACACTGAGTGGTTCCTGGTCGAGGAGCAGCTCGGGCGCGCCACCAACGCGCTGTCCTGGCACATGCCCGGCGCCTACAACGTCCTGGCCCACGGCACCCAGGCGCAGGTCGACCGCTACCTCAAGCCCGCGCTGCGCGGCGAGCTGCACGACGCCTACGCGGTGACCGAGGAGCACGCGGGCTCCGACCCGTCGCGCATCGCCACCACCGCCACGCGCATGGAGGGCGGCTGGCGCATCGACGGCGAGAAGTGGTTCGTCACCTACGGCGACGTCGCGCAGGTCTACATCGTCATGGCCAAGGCGCTCGTCGATGGCGTCGAGCTGCCGACGCTCTTCCTCGTCGACCGCGACACGCCGGGCATCGAGGTCGTCGACGACCCGCCGTTCACGCACAGCTACCCCCACGGCCACCCGACGCTGCGCTTCACCGCGGTCGAGGTGCGCGACGACGCCGTCATCGGCGGCCTGGGCGGTGGCGAGGACCTGCAGCGCGGCTGGTTCGCCGAGGAGCGCCTCGGCATCGCCGCCCGCGGCGTGGGGGCGATGTGGCGGCTCATCGAGGAGGCGACGGCCTGGGCCCTGCAGCGCGAGCAGGGCGGGTCGCGGATCATGGACTACCAGGGCGTCTCCTTCCCGCTGGCCGACTCCGCCGCCGACGCGGCCGCCGGCCGCCTGCTCGGCCTCGAGGTCGCAAGGCTGGTCGACGCTGACGCCGACCCCAAGATCGTCCATGCCAAGGCCGCGATGGCCAAGCTCTTCGTCAGCGAGGCGGCCAACCGCTGCGCCGACCGCGCCGTGCAGATCTTCGGGGGGCGCGGCTACATGCGCACGAATGTCGCCGAGCGCCTGTGGCGCGAGCTGCGCGTAGATCGCATCTGGGAGGGCACGAGCGAGATCCAGCGCCTGATCGTGGCGCGCGCGCTCGAGCGTCGCGGGGTGGAGCGCGTGCTGCATTGACCGCAGACGACCGACCCAGGGCTCCCCACGACGATCTGACACCGTCCCGCGGCGCCGGAACGCCACCCGCCAAGGCGGACCGTGCCACCAGCACGGTTCCGCCTCGCCGTGCGACGTCCGGCATCCACGGTCCGGCGCCACCTCGCCGCGCGGAGCCCTGGGCCGATCGTCTCACGCCATTGCTGGCGCCACGCTCGATCGCGGTCGTCGGCGCCACCAGCCGACCCGGCGCCTACGCCGACGAGACGCTGCGCAACCTCAGGCGCACCGGCTTTCGCGGGCGCGTGTGGGGCGTGCACCCGACGCGCCGGCGCGTGCACGGGCGCACCTGCGTGCCCACCGTGGCCGACCTGCCCGAGCCCGTCGACGCGGTCGTGGTCGCCATCCCCGCGGCGGGCGTGCCCGAGGTGATCGACCAGGCCGGCGCGCGCGGGTGCGGCGGCGCCGTCGTCTATGCCGCGGGCTTCGGCGAGACGCCGGACGGCCAGCGCCTGCAGTCCGCCCTGCGCAGCGCGGCCCACCGCCACGACCTGCCCGTGTGCGGCCCCAACTGCGACGGGATCGTCGCCTTCCACGACCGCGCCGCGCTGTGGGGCGACGCGCTCGTGCCCGCCGAGGCCGGCCACGTCGCCGTCATCTCGCAGAGCGGCAACGTCGCGGTCAACGCGCTGGCCGCGCGCCGCGGCCTGCGCCTGCACACCGTGGTCTCCTGCGGCAACCAGGCGGTCGTCGACGCCGGCGGCTGGCTGCACGCGCTGGCCCAGCGCGAGGGCGTGCGCTCGGTCGCGCTCTTCCTGGAGAGCGACGGCGACGGCGCTCGGCTGTGCGAGGCGCTCGCGCTGTGCGCCGACGCACGCCGGCATCGGCGTCGCCGTGCTCAAGGTCGGCGCCTCCGCCGCGGGGGCGAGCGCCGCCGCGGCGCACACTGGCGCGGTGGCCGGCGACCACGCGGCCTTCCGCGCGCTGGTGCAGGAGGCCGGCGCGGCGTGGGCGCACGACGTCCACGAGCTGCTCGAGCTGGCCAAGGCGCTGGCCGTGCGGCGCGCCCGCCCGCGCGGCGACGGCGGCCTGGCCATCCTCACCTGCTCGGGCGGCGACTCGGGGCTGGGGGCCGACGAGGCGCAGCGCCGCGGCCTCGACCTGCCCGCCCTGCAGCCCGCGACGGCCCAGCGCGTCCGCGCCCTGCTGCCCGCGGCGGCCACGGTCGCCAACCCGCTCGACTACACGGCCGTCATCTGGGGCGAGGTCGAGAGGCTGCGCGACTTGATCGGCGCCGTCGGCGGGGACCCCGGGATCGACCACGTGCTCGTCTTCTACGACCAGCCCCACGGGCTCGAGGGGGCGCTGCGCGAGAGCTGGGACGCGGTGCGCGAGGGCATCCGCGCCGGCGCCGCGGCGAGCCCGGTGCCGACGCTCGTCGCCTCGACGCTGCCCGAGCTGCTCGACGACGAGGCGGCGTGGGAGCTGGCCGGCGCCGACGTGGCGGCCGTGGCCGGCCTGCGCACTGCGCTGGCCTGCGCGGCGGCATTGCGCCGGCCGCCCGGCGACGGCGAGCGCCTACGGGCCATCGCTGCGGCGGCCGTGGGCGGGCGCGGCGAGCGCCCCGGGCCCTGGCTCGACGAGGCGAGCGCCAAGGCGCTGCTGGCCGGCGCCGGCATCCGCGTCCCGCCCGGGCGCGTGGCCCGCGACGAGGACGACGCGGCCGAGATCGCGGAGCGCCTCGGGCGCCCGGTCGCGCTCAAGCTCGTCGCCGCTGGGCTGCGCCACAAGACCGAGGCCGGCGCGGTGGCCCTGGGGCTCGAGGACGAGCGCAACGTGCGCTGGGCCTACCGCGACCTGGTGCGCGGGAGTCAGCCCACCCACCCACCCCGAAACCACCACATCCACGCCGATGCGCGGGTCCTCGTCGAGGCGATGGCGCCCGCGGGAATCGAGCTGCTCGTCAGCGCGCGCCGCGACGCCGTGGTGCCCGTCCTCACCGTCGGCCTGGGCGGCATCTGGACCGAGGCCTTCGGCGACGTCGCCGTCGTCCCGCTGCCCGCCGACGCCGCGCGCGTCGAGCGCGCGCTGCGCTCGCTGCGCGCTGCGCCGCTGCTCGAGGGCACGCGCACGGGCGCTCCCGTCGACGTCGCGGCCGCCGCCGCGCTCGCCGCGCGCGCCGGCGCGCTGCTGCTCGACCAGGGCCTCGAGCTGCTCGAGCTCAACCCCGTGCTCGTCAACGCCCGCGGCGCCATCGCCGTCGACGCGCTGATCAGGACCGGCTCGCGGGCGCCCATCGCTGCACCCCGCGCCGCACCCACCGAGGAGAGAAGCCCATGAACGACATCGCAGCCCGGCTCGGCGAGGTCGGGCTCCCCGAGCCGCTGTCCGAGCTCGCCGCGCGCGACTGGGACGCCGTCGTGGTCGGTGGCGGCCACAACGGGCTCACCGCCGCGGCCTATCTCGCGCGCGCCGGCAGCTCCGTGCTCGTGCTCGAGCGCCGCGAGCGCCTGGGCGGCGCGTGCACGCTCGAGCGCCCGTTTCCCGACGGGCGCTTCGTCGTGAGCCCGTGCGCCTACGTGGTCGGCCTGCTCGACGAGCTCGTCATCTCAGAGCTCGACCTGCGCCGGCGCGGCTTTCAGTGCTTTGTCGCGGACCCCAACCTCTGGGTCCCGTTCGAGGACGGCACGTCCTTCGGCCAGTGGCTCGACGACGCGCGCACCGAGCGCAACCTTCGCGACCTCGGCGTGGTCCCCAAGGACATCGAGGGCTACTGGGCCTATGAGCACCTGTTCGACGAGATCCGCCGCAGGCTGCGTACCGGCGCGCGCGACACGTGGGTGGGCGAGACGCCGACGCGCGCGGAGATCGAGGAGCTGCTGGGCCGCGAGCAGACGATGCTCGACGTCGTCTTCAGCGCCTCGATCGCCGAGGTGCTCGACGACCACATGAGCGACCAGCGCCTGAAGGACGCGCTCTTCGGCCAGGGCGTCATCGCCGCCTACGGCGGGCCGAAGGACGCGGGCACGGCGTCGATCAAGCTCATGCACTACCAGGGCGACCTCGAGGGCCAGGGCCCGGTGTGGGGCTACGTCCAGGGCGGCATGGGCATGGTCAGCTTCGCCCTGGCCGACGCCGCGCGGGAGGCCGGCGCCGTGCTCGCCTGCGGCGTGCCGGTGGCGGCCATCGAGCCGCAGGACGGCGTCGTGCTCGAGGACGGCACCCGCATCCGCGCGCGCACCGTGCTCTGCAACGCCGACCCGAAGGTCGCGCTCACGCTGCTCGAGGGCCAGGACGTGCCGGCCGACTACCGCCGGCGCCTGGAGGCGTGGAAGGTGCGCAGCCCCGTGGTCAAGTTCAACGCCGCGCTCAACGCGCTGCCCGAGTGGGCCGCTGCGCCGGCGGAGACCTGGCCGGCGCGCGCGACCATCGACGTCACCGGCGGCCTCGAGGAGGCCCAGCGCGCCTTCGAGGCCTGCGAGCGCGGCGAGCCGGCCGTGGGCTTCGGCGAGGTCTACCTGCAGACCGGCTACGACGCGACGCCGGCGCCGGCGGGCAAGCACCTGCTCAGCGTGTTCGGCCAGTACGCGCCCTACGACCTCGCCGAGGGCACGTGGGACAGCCGCCGCGAGGAGGTCGCGCGCCAGTTCATCGACCTGATCGACCGCTTCGCGCCCGGCTTCGACGACTGCATCGAGGCCTACGAGGTCCTCGGCCCGCCGGACATCGAGCAGCGCATCGGGCTCACCGGCGGCAACATCTTCCAGGGCGAGGTCTCGCCCGATCAGATGTGGGAGCACCGCCTGACGCCGCGCACGCCGGTGCCGGGGCTGTACTTCTGCGGTGCCGCCACCCACCCCGGTGGCAGCGTCATCGCCCTGAACGGGCGCAACGCCGCGATGGCGGTCCTGGCCGACGCTCGGGAGCTCGCCGCCCGATGAGTGAGAGCGCGGACCTCGTCGTCGTCGGCGCCGGCACGGTGGGCGGCTGGGCGTCGGTCTTCGCGCGCGAGGACGGCGCCGGGCGCGTCGTCGTCGTCGACGCCGGCACCGCCGGCCAGGGCGCGAGCTCGCGGGCGGCGGGCATGGTCCGCACGCAGGGCGGCACGCCGACGGCCGTCGACCTCGGGCGCTGGACCGTCGGCTTCTACCTCGGCCAGCACGACCGCTACGGCATCGACTCGGACTTCCGCGCGCTGGGCTACCTCATCGTCGCCACCAGCGAGGACGACGTGCGCGCCGCGCAGCTGCGGCTGGCCATGCAGCGCCAGCGCGGGCTCGACGCGCGCTGGGTGACGCCCGCACAGGCCGCGGAGCTGCTGGCGCTGCTCGATCCGCAGAGCATCCTCGGCGCGACGTTCTGCGAGCAGGACGGCGCTATCAGCCCGTCGCGCAACGTGGCGGCCTACCTCGTGATGATGCGCGAGCACGGCGTGCGCCTGCGCGAGCGCGCGCCGGTCGTGCGCCTGCGCCTGCAGGGCGGGCGCGTGACCGGGGTCGAGACGCGGGACGGCGTGATCGCCGCCGAGCGGGTCATCCTCGCCGGAGGCGTCGGCCAGGGCGCGCTGGGGGCGCTGGCCGGGGTCGCGCCGCCGGTGGGCGGCGTGCGCCACCACGTCTTCGTCACCAGCCCGGCGCCCGAGCTCGCCGCCGGCCCGCTGCCGATGGGCTTCGACGTCGAGGCCGGCCTGTACTGGCGCCAGGAGGAGGGCGGCCTGCTCTTCGGCATCAGCGATCCGGGCGAGGCGCCCGGCGAGGCGCGCGGGATCGACGAGGCCACCCAGCACGCCGCGCGCGAGCACCTGGCCCGCCTGCTGCCGATGACCCGGGCGCTCGGGCTGCGCAAGGCCTGGGCCGCCACCATCGACTACACGCCCGACCACCTGCCGATCCTCGGCCCGGCGCTGGCGCGCGACGGCGAGCCGATCGGCGGGCTGACGCTCGCCTCCGCTGCGGGGCACGGGATGATGTGGGGCCCCGCCGTCGCTCGCATCGCTGTCGATCTGGCCCTGCACGGGGCGACCACGGTGACCGACGTCTCTCCCTTGGGGCTCGACCGCTTCGACGCGGCGGGGCGCAGCCGCCTCGCCGCCGACCCGATCGCCCTGCCGTTCCCCGCCGCGATCGGCCCCTGACGGTCGCGCGGCAGCCGTTTAACCCCCGGCACCTGGCCCTGATCGCTCTAGGATGGCGCCTATGGACAACGGCGTGCTGCGGCAGCGGCCGGAGTTCGAGGTGACCGTCAGCACGGAGGATGGCGTCCGCGTCGTGGCCGTGAGTGGCGAGCTCGACCTCGACACCATGGGCGAGCTCGACGCGGCCCTCGCGGCCGACAACGGCCTGCTGGCGACCACGGTGGTCGACCTGCGGGGGCTGACCTTCGTCGACTCCTCGGGCGTCAGCGGCGTCCTGACCGCCGCGCGCCGCGCCCGCGACGCCGGCGGGCGCCTGGCCTGCGTGCCGGGCCGCCGTCGATCCGGCGGGTCTTCGAGCTGACCGGGGTCGACACGGTGGTCGAATGGGTCGACGGTCCCCGCGAGGTCGCCTGAGCGGGAACCGCCGCGCGCCGCGCGGGGTAGGGGAGGCGTGACCACGCTGCGCTGGATGGCCCCGCTGATCGTCGCCGCCGCGGCGGCGGCCGCCACGATCGCGGCGCCCGCGGGGTCCTCGCCGGCGCCCGCCTGTCACTCGGTCGTGCACAAGGGCGTGCTGCCGACCTGGGCGCGCACCGGCTTCTCCGCTCCCCGCCCGCGCCTGCCGCACGTGATCGGGCGCTCGGGCGAGATCGCGGCGCTGGTCTTCGGCTACCCGCTGCGCTCGCCACCGCTCAAGGACCGCGGCAACAAGATCCTGTGGGTCTCGCGCCGCGCCGTCAAGCCGCTGTCGGACCTGCGCATCCGCGCGCAGCGCATGGAGGGCCGGCGCCGCGTCGGGCGCCCGGTCACGCGCGTCGTGGTGGGCGGCCCGGGGCCGTCGGGCATCAACCTCCCCGCGCCCGGCTGCTGGCGGCTGAGCCTGCGCTGGTCAGGGCGCACCGACGAGCTCGACCTGCGCTACGTCAGGCGCTGAGCGACGCGGCCTGTGCGATCAGCTCGTCGAGCTGCGTGCACAGGCCCGGCGCCAGGTGCGCGGCGAGGGCGAGCTGGAGCATCACGGTGTAGTGGCGCAGCTTGCGCTCGCTGACCTTGCTGTGGGTGATCAGCGCATGGCGCAGCGAGGCGATCTTGTCGGCCAGGGCGACGTCGACCACCGGCGAGCCGGCGGCGATGGCGCGGGTGCGCAGGTCGCGCTTGCGCTGCGCGTAGCGCGTCGTCGCAGGGTCCTCGGTGAGGGCGCCGACCATGGCGGCGATCGGCTCGCCGAAGGCGTCGCGCACCTCCTCGATGGTGCGCGGCGTGTCCTCGACCACGTCGTGCAGCAGGGCGAGGACCTGCGTGCGCTCGTCGTAGCCGGCGCAGCGCAGGACGTCGGCCACCGCCTGGGCGTGGGGCAGGCCCTTGCCCGGGCGCGCCTCGACCCCGTCGTAGGCGTCGATCAGGAAGGCGATCGCCTCGGCGCGAGCGGCGCGGGATGAGGTCAGGGTGGCCACCGGGCGCGAATACTACGGCGCCCCGGTCTTCGTTCTCAGCTTTTTCACGAGCTGGGGCGTGGAACGGGAATGTCTCGCCCCGTGGGCTCGGAACTGCTTCTCATCATCGTCGTGGTCACCGCGCTGGCCTTCGACTTCACCAACGGCTTCCACGACACCGCTAACGCGATGGCGACCTCGATCGCCACCGGGGCGCTGCGCCCACGGGTGGCGGTCGGCCTCGCCGCGCTCATGAACCTGATCGGCGCCTTCCTCTCGATCAAGGTCGCGACCACCATCGCCACGGGGATCGTCGACGCCAAGGCGCTGACCCTGACGATGGTCTTCGCCGCCCTCATCGGGGCGATCGCCTGGAACCTCGTCACCTGGGCGCTGTCGCTGCCTTCCAGCTCGAGCCACGCGCTCGTCGGGGGCGTCGTCGGCGCGGCGATCGCAACCATCGGCACCGATGCGATCAAGGGCGACACCCTCGTCGAGAAGGTCATCGTGCCCGCGGTGCTCTCGCCCGTGATCGCTGGGCTCGTCGCCATCGCGGCGACGATCTTCGCCTACGCGATGGTCGCCAAGCTGCGCGAGGGCGAGGCGCGCCGCGGCTACCGCCTGGGCCAGATCGGCTCCGCATCGCTGGTCTCGCTGGCCCACGGCACGAACGACGCGCAGAAGACGATGGGCATCATCACGCTCGCGCTCATCGCCCACGGGAACCTGGACGCCGACAACTTCGCCGTGCCGCTGTGGGTCAAGATCGGCTGCGGCGTGGCCATCGCCGCGGGCACCTACGTCGGCGGCTGGCGGATCATCAACACGATGGGCAACCGCCTCACCGAGATCGAGGCCCCGCAGGGGTTCGCGGCCGAGTCCTCCGGCGCGTCGGTGATCCTCGCCTCCTCGTACTTCGGCTACCCGCTCTCGACCACCCATGTCGTCTCGGGCGCCGTGGTGGGCTCGGGCGTGGGCAAGCGCCTGGCCTCCGTGCGATGGGGGACCGCCGGCCAGATGGCCAGCGCGTGGCTGCTGACCATCCCGGGCGCGGCCCTCACCGGCGCGGCGGCCTTCGAGGGCGCCGACCTCTTCGGGCAGGGCAACGCGGGGCCGGTGATCGTCGGGCTCATCGCGGCCGGGCTGGCCGCCGTGCTCTACGTCGTCACCCAGCGCACCGCGGTGCGCGCGAACGACCTCGACCGCTCGCGAGCCGCCGACGAGGCGCAGTCGCGCACGGGCCTCGCGGTGCCCGCATGATCCCCGCCTCCTCGCTCATCGACTTCGACGCTCTGTGGAAGATCGTCGTGGCCGGCTTCGCCGGCGGCGCGGGCGTGGTCGTCGCCTTTGGCTTCGTCCTGCTCGGGCGCTCGCGCTACGAGCGGGCGCGCGAGGGCGACGTCGTCACGCGCGGCGCCGCCGTGCTGCTCGCCGCGCTGGGCGGTGCCCTGTGCGCGGCCGCCCTCATCGTCGGCTTCATCGCGTTGACCAAGAAGTAGCGATCGATAATCCTCGCGTGGTGCCCGGGGCGAACTAGAGTGCCCGGCGCGAGCACCCGACGCGGGAGGAACGATGGCCAGACCGATCACGCTCTTCACCGGCCAGTGGGCCGACCTCAGCCTGGACGACCTCGCGGGCAAGGCGGCCTCGTTCGGCTTCGAGGGGCTCGAGCTCGCGTGCTGGGGCGACCACTTCGAGGTCGACCGGGCCGTGACCGAGCCCGGCTACGCCGCCGGCCGGCGCGAGCTGCTCGAGCGCCACGGCCTGGGGTGCTGGTCGATCGGCGCGCACCTCGTCGGCCAGGCGGTGTGCGATCCCATCGACGCGCGCCACAAGGGTGTCCTGCCGCCCGAGGTCTGGGGCGACGGCGATCCCGAGGGCGTGCGCACGCGCGCCGCCGAGCGGATGAAGGACACCGCGCGCGCCGCCGCGGCGCTCGGCGTCCCGCTGGTCACCGGCTTCACCGGCTCGGCCATCTGGCATCAGCTGTACTCCTTCCCGCCCAACGACTGGGCGCAGGTGCGGCGCGGCTACGAGGACTTCGCCGAGCGCTGGGGGCCGATCATCGACGTCTTCGACGCCGAGGGCGTGCGCTTCGCGCTCGAGGTCCACCCGACCGAGATCGCCTACGACTTCGTGACCACGCGCAAGGCGCTGGCGGCCATCGACCGCCGCGAGGGCTTCGGGATCAACCTCGACCCGAGCCACTTCATCCCGCAGTTCCTGGACCCGGCGGCCTTCGCGACGGAGTTCGCCGACCGCATCTACCACGTCCACGTCAAGGACTCGCAGGTCATGCTCGACGGCCGGCGCTCGATCCTCGGCTCGCACATCGACTTCGGCGAGGCCGACCGCGGCTGGACCTTCGTCTCTCCGGGGCACGGCGACGTCGACTTCGAGGCGCTCTTCCGCGTGCTCAACCGCATCGGCTACGACGGCCCGCTGTCGGTCGAGTGGGAGGACTCGGGCATGGACCGCGAATGGGGCGCGACGGACGCCGTCAGCTTCCTGCGCCAGACCGATTTCTCGCCCTCGTCGGTGGCCTTCGACGCGGCCTTCCAGGGCTCCGAATGAGCGCCTTCCACACGCAGGGCGACGCCCGCGGCGCGGGCGACGTGCCGACCATCGGCGTGGGCATGCTCGGCTACGCCTTCATGGGCAAGGCGCACGCCAACGCGTACCGCACGCTGTCCTACATGACCTGGCCGCCGCCCCTCATGCCCGACCTGGTGGCCATCGCCGGGCGCAACGAGGAGGCCGTGGCCGAGGCTGCGCGACGCTACGGCTTCGCCGGCCATGTGACCGACTGGCACGCGCTGCTCGACGACGAGCGCATCGGCCTGTTCGACAACTCGGGGCCCAACAACCTCCACGCCGAGCCGACGATCGCCGCCGCGCAGGCGGGCAAGCACGTCATCTGCGAGAAGCCGCTGGGGCGCGACGCCGACGAGAGCTACGAGACCTGGCAGCGCGTCCAGGCGGCGGGCGTCAAGCACATGTGCGCCTTCAACTACCGCTTCGTCCCCGCCGTGCGCCTGGCCCGCCAGCTCATCGAGGCCGGCGAGATCGGCGAGATCCACCACTTCCGGGGCTCCTACCTGCAGGACTGGGGCACCACGACCGAGGCGGTCTGGCGCTTCGACAAGGATGCCGCAGGGTCGGGAGCGCTGGGCGACCTCGGCGCGCACGTGATCGACCTGGCCCGCTACCTGGTCGGCGAGATCGACGCGGTGTCCGCCCTCACCGCGACCTTCCAGCCCGGGCGCGAGGTCGACGACGCCTTCGAGGCGGCGGTGGCCTTCGCCGGCGGCGCGGTGGGGACGATCGAGGCGACGCGCTTCGCCACCGGGCGCAAGAACGCCTTCCGCTGGGAGGTCAACGGCAGCAAGGGCTCGATCGCCTTCGACCTCGAGCGCCTCAACGAGCTGCAGGTCCACCTCGAGGGCTCGACGCCGGGCGCGTCGGTCCAGGGCTTCCGGACCGTGCTCGTCAGCGAGGCCGAGCACCCCTTCTGGGAGTACTGGTGGCCGCCCGGGCACATCATCGGCTGGGAGCACACCTTCGTGCACGAGCTGCACCACCTGCTCACGGCGATCCGCGACGACGGCGACGTCGCCCCGCACGGCGCCACGCTCGAGGACGGCTACCGCGCCGCCGAGGTGTGCGACGCGATCGTGCGCTCGGGGCAGTCGGGCACGCGCGAGACCGTCTCCTACCGCGACTGATGGCCGACGCTCGCTTCGAGGGGCGCAGCGCGCTCGTCACCGGCGCCGGGTCGGGGATCGGCGAGGCGACCGCGCGCGCCCTGCACGCCGAGGGCGCCGACGTGGTGCTGGCCGATGCGGCCGGCGAGCACGCGGAGGCGCTGGCCGGCGAGCTCGGCGCACGGGCGCGGGCGCTGGCGCTCGACGTCCGCGACGAGGACGCGGTGGCCGGGGCGATGGACGACCTCGACGTCCTGGTCAACGTGGCCGGCGTGGGCTCGACGACGAGCGCGCCCGAGACGCCGCTCGAGGTGTGGGAGAACGTCTTCGCGGTCAACGCCCGCGGGACGTTCCTGTGCTGCAAGCACGCGATCCCGGGGATGGTGCAGCGCGGGGGAGGGGCGATCGTCAACATCGCCTCGGTCGCTGGTCTCGTGGGCCTGCCCAACCGCGCCGCCTACTGCGCGTCGAAGGGCGCGGTCATCGCCCTCACGCGCGCGATGGCCATCGACCACGTCGGCCAGGGGGTGCGCGTCAACGCCGTGTGCCCGGGCACGGTCGACTCGCCGTGGGTGCGGCGCCTGGTCGAGGAGGTCGGCGAGTCGCTCGACGCGCTGCGCGCCCGCCAGCCGATGGGCCGCCTCGGCACCACCGAGGAGGTCGCCCAGGCCGTGCTCTACCTCGCCTCCGATGCGGCCGCCTTCGTCACGGGGACGGGCCTGGTCATCGACGGAGGCCTGACGGCGGCCTGAGGCGAGAGGTGGGGGCGCTGGCGCTCATGGCCACCGCGTGACCTCCATCACGGTCCAGGCCGGGCGGAAGCCCAGGCGCGCGTAGAGCTCCTTGGGGCGGTCCTCGTCGTCCGCGGCGATCCACAGGTCGCGCACGTCGCCGGCCGCCTCGATGGCCGCGCGCGTCATCGCCGTGCCGCGCCCGGCGCCGCGGTAGTCGGGATGGACGAAGACCTGGGTGATCTCCGCCGAGTCGCCGGCGCGCTCGAGCTGCGCGAAGGCGATCGGCCGGTCGTCGTCGTGGACGGCGAGGATGCGGACGTCGCGGCTCATCGCGACCTCGCGCGCGTGCTCGAAATAGGCGATGGCGCTCTCGTCGGGGAAGTCCTCGCCGTACCAGGCCAGCCGCAGCTCCTGCACCGCGTCGTAGGGCACCTCGCGGACCGCGATGTCCGGCCCCGGCGGCGGCGGGGACTCGTGGCGCATCCACAGCAGGCGCATGGTCTTCCAGCCGAGGGCCTCGAAGCCGGGGCGCAGCGCGTCGGCGACCGCCACGACCTCGAAGTCGAAGCGGCGGTGCTCGAGCCCGGCCAGCGCGTCGTCGGCGACGGCGACGAGGGCCTCGAGGCTCATCGCCGTGTCCTCCTCGACGCGCACGAGGTTGAAGTCGTAATACGTCGGATGGCGCGTGGCCCGCACGACGGTCCCGTGGGCCCATGGCTCGATGACGTCGCACACGGCGGCGTGCGCGCCGTGGCGCCAGGCCCGAGCGCGGGCCTCGATGTCGCTGTCCGGGGCGCTCATGGCGTCCTTGACTTCACCAGGTAGCGCGCGCCGGGGCCGTCCTGGGCCGCCTCGTCGCCGGGGTTGAGCAACGCGCAGCGGCGCAGCGACAGGCAGCCGCAGCCGATGCAGCCCGTCAGGCGCCCGCGGATGCCCTCGAGCGTCGCGATGCGCAGGTCGAGCTCGGCGCGCCAGCTGCGCGAGAGCCGCTCCCAGTCGCGCTTGGTCGGCGGCCGGTCCTCGGGCAGGGTGTCGAGCGCGGCGCGGATGCGCTCGAGCGGGATGCCGGCCGTCCGCCCCGCCTGCACGACGGCGACCCGGCGCAGGGCGAAGGCCGGATAGCGGCGCTGGTTGCCGCTGCTGCGCTCGGCGGAGATGAGGCCCTTGCGCTCGTAGAAGCGCAGCGCGGACTGCGACACGCCACTGCGCGCCGAGAGCTCTCCGATGGTCAATTCGCGGGCCACCCTTGACTTGAACCATAGTTGAGGTCTTACGGTGGGGCAATGGCTGCTACCACGACCCTCGACTACGACGACCTGCCGGGCCTGCTGACCGAGCTGACCGGCGACGAGAAGCACGACCGCAGCGCGCTCTCCACGCTCGACGTGCTGTGGGTCCTCTACGACCGCGTCCTGCGCCTGGATCCACGGGCGACCGACGATCCCGAGCGCGACCGCTTCCTGCTCTCCAAGGGCCACGGCCCCGCCGCCTACTACGCCGTCCTGGCCGCCAAGGGCTTCGTCGACGTCGACCGCCTGGCCGGCTTCGGGGCCTTCGACTCGCCGCTGGGCTACCACCCCGACCACCTGCTCATCCCGGGCGTGGAGATCTCGAGCGGGTCGCTCGGGCACGGCCTGCCCATCGCGGTGGGCACGACCCTGGGCTCGCAGGCGCGCGGGCGCCAGCGCGCGCGCGTGTTCTGCCTCGTCGGCGACGCCGAGCTCGACGAGGGCAGCAACTGGGAGGCGGTGCAGCTCGCCGGCCGGCTCGGCCTCGGCCGCCTGACCGCGATCGTGGTCGACAACCGCTCCTCGACCTATCACTGGCCGGGCGGGATCGCGGCGCGCTTCGAGCTCGAGGGCTGGAGCGCGGTCACCGTCGACGGCCGCGACCACGATGCGCTCGAGCGGGCGCTGGCGACGATCGGCGAGCGGCCGCACGCGGTCGTCGCGGAGGTGGAGCGATGACCACGATGCGAAAGCGCTTCTACGAGCTCGCCACGCGCGCGCTCGACGACGACCCGCGCACGGCGATCGTCCTCGCCGAGATCGGCGTCTCCGAGCTGCCGCGCCACGAGCGCGTGTTCAACGTCGGCATCCGCGAGCAGCTCATGATCGGCGTGGCCGCGGGCCTCGCCTTCGAGGGGCTGCGGCCGGTCGTGCACTCCTACGCGCCCTTCGTCGTCGAGCGCCCCTACGAGCAGATCAAGCTCGACCTGGGCCACCAGGACGTCGGGGCCGTCCTCGTCAGCACCGGCGCGTCCTACGACGGCGCCCAGTCGGGGCGCACGCACCAGGCGCCCGGCGACGTCGCGCTGCTTTCGGCGCTGCCGGGCTGGACGATCCACGTCCCCGGGCACCCCGACGAGCTCGAGGCGGCGTTCGCGGGCGCGCTGGCCGGCGACGACCGCGTGTACATCCGGATGTCCGAGGAGTCCAACGCGGCCCCGGTGACCGCCCAGGGCCTGACCGTGCTGCGGCGCGGCTCGCCCGGCGCCCCCGTCGTGGTGGCCGTCGGGCCGACGCTCGACGAGGCGCTGGCGGCGACCAGCGACCTCGACGCGACCGTCGCCTACCTGGCCACCGTGCGGCCCTTTGACGCCGGCGGGCTGCGCGCCCTCGTCGCCGATGGCGGCGACGTGGTCCTCGTCGAGCCCTACCTGGCGGGCACGTCGGCGGCCGAGGTGGCCGCGGCGCTCGCCGACCGCTCGCACCGCCTGCTCTCCCTGGGCGTCGCGAACGTCGAGCTGCGCCGCTACGGCCAGGGCCGCGACCATCGCGCCGCGCACGGCCTGGACGCCGCGGGCATCCGGCGCTCGTTGACAGCCACGTAGGCCTTCGCGCGCCTGGCAAGATCCATGCGATGGCCAGCTACTCGGTCAACGAGCGCGGCGTGGAGCGCGCGCGCCAGCTCATCGACGCCCGCCAGTACGTCCTCGACAGCGAGTGGGGCGCGGTCCAGCCGCGGGCGCCTGACGAGAACGCGTTCCTCGAGTCGCACTCGTGGGACGAGTACTCCTCCTGGCATCTCGGGCTCACCGACGGGGCGAACGACGAGACCAAGGCGCGCTACGCCTTCGTCTACGGCGACTTCCGCCGCCTGCACCGCATGGGCCTGATCGCGTGCCATTACCGCGCCGCCGAGTGGCGCCACAAGGAGATCGAGCTCGCGGCGCACGACCTCCTGCAGCTGCTGGACGCCAAGAGCGGCTGAGCGCGGTTAGAAGTCCAGCGCGTGGACGCGCGTCGTGTAGTTGGTGAAGCCGATCGTGCGCTGGTCGCCCCAGACGTAGAGGATCCGGTTGGCCGACTGCCCGAGGCCGCGCGGCGTGACCGGGCGGATGGCGTACCCCGATGGGTCGCTGGTCAGCTGGCGGTGCGTCCACGTGCGTCCCGAGTCCGGGGTGAACCACTGCTCGACCTGGTTCCAGTTGCCGATCGTGCGCGAGAGGTAGACGACGCGCGGGTCCTCGTGGTCGAGCGTGGCGCCGCCCGAGTGGAAGGACGGGCGCCCGGCCCCGGCCTCGACGATCTTGCGGCTCAGCCACTTGGTGCCGTTGTGGTAGGCGTACCAGAAGGTGTCGCGGTTGTTGACGCGGCGCGTGTAGACGACGCGCGGCCGGCCGTCGGCGGTGAGGGCGATGTCGTGGCCCCAGGCCCGGCCGCCGGCGTCTGAGTAGTTGTAGATGTGGTCGAGCTTGGAGGTGTGGATGGGCACGTCCTTGAGCGTCCCGAGCTTGCGCCCGTCCATGGCGTAGAGCGCCTCGCTCTCGTAGCGCGCGTAGTGCAGGCTGTTCTTCCAGTTCTCCGGGTGGCCGTCGGTGAAGATGCCGTGGATCTGGCGCTTGCCGTCGGTGACGTACTTCGTGTAGGGGCGCTGGGCATGGCCGAAGTAGACGAGCTCGCGGGCGGGCACCCAGTGGAGGCCATCGGTGGTGTAGGAGAAGGTCGGGTTCCACGCGCCCCCGCGCCAGAAGAGCCACAGCTTGTCCCGCAGCTGCATCGGGTTGGGATAGGTGTAGCCCAGGCCGCCGGGCACGTTGGTGTCGACGGTGTGGACCTTCCCGAAGCCGTTGATCGAGTACGGGTTCAGGGACACCATGTAGTGCATCGCCTTGGGGATGCCCGGGGGCGGCAGGTGGTGCCCCGAGTGCGGCGAGAAGAAGACCATGATGTGCCCGTCGTGGCGGAAGACGAGCGACGGGTTGTTGTGGTCGTCGCGTCCGAGGCCCTTGAAGATCACCCGCTTGGTGAGCTTGCCGTCGGCCGTGTAACGGGCGACCCACACGTTGCCGGTCGTGGAGATCCAGCCCGTGAAGGTGTCGCCGGCGTGCGAGATGGCTCGCGCGTCGCCGAAGTACGACCAGGAACCGGCTCCGAGCTCGCGATCGACTGCCATGGCCATCCTCGTGATCGTGGGAGCGCCCAGTATCGCGCTAGCCCAGCCGCGTGACCAGCAGGGCGGAGCGGCGCTGCGCTGGAGGCCCGAAGCGTGCGCCGTTCCACGCGACGAGCGCGCCGGCGCCCGGCAGCAGCCGCGCGAGGCCGATCGTGGCGGCCGGCCACGCCGTCCCGAGGGCGACCGCTGCGGCGAAGGCCGGCGCGGCGGCGGACGCCGGTGCGATGGCGAGCGGCGGGCGCAGCGCGGCGAAGGCCTGCTCGCGACGCGCCGAGACCCGCTGCGACCAGGCGACGACCGCGCGCCCGTCGTCAGCGGCCGCCACGGCGATGGGCTTGGCGCTCACGTCGGCGCCGAGCTCGCCGATTGCCGCGAGCGGCTGGCCGGGTGGCGCCTCGGAGAGGTGGACGCGCGCGCCGTGGACCTCGTCGCGCCAGGCGAGCAGCACGCGGCCCGCGGGCGTGACCGCCGCCCCGGCGATCGTCACGCCGCCGCCGGGGTTGACGTGCTCGGCCGGCCCGAAGGCGGCGGCGGCCGAGGCGCGGCGCAACTGCAGCCCGTCGGCGGCGCGCAGCGGGACGTGCTGGGTGCTGTAGGTCAGCGCCACGACGCCGCCGTCGCCGACGACGGCTCGGGGCGCGTCGCTCGCGTCGCGGGCGAGGAGCCGGGACGCACCGAAGCGCCGGTTGGCGCCGCGCAACGCGGCCCACACCGCGGGGCGCGCGGTCGATGTCCATGTCGCGGCGGCATCGCCGCGCGCCCCGATCGAGACGGACACGCTGGTGCAGCACGGGCGGCGCACGAAGCCGGAGAGCGCCTGGGGCGGCCCGAACCGAGCGCCTCTCGGCTCGCGCGTCGCGGCCTCGAGGCGCCACCGCGCGTCGCGGTGGCGAAACCAGACGACGACCGCCGCGCCGCTGGTGGCGACGGCCGACGCGGCGAAGTCCGCGCGGGCGCCGGGCGCCGACAGCGCCTGGGGGCGGCCGAGCCGCCCCCTGGAGTCGAACGCGATCGCGCGGACGCTGCGCCGGCTCTGCACCACGACGAGGCCGCCGCCGTCGGCGGCGACGCCGGCATCGACGGCGCGGTCGTCGCCGCTCGAGCGCATGAGGCGCTGGGACGCGCCGAAGGCTGCACCCGGCGACGCGGAGCGCCGGCGCACAGCGCGCAGGGTCCCGGAGCCGGGCCGCGCGCTCGGGCTGACCACGAACGCGCGGCCGTCGCGACCGACCGTGAGCGCGGCGGAGACGTCGCGCGGCGCGATGACCTGCGCGGCGCCGGCGGGGCCGGCGGCGACGAGCACCAGCGCCATGGCCCAGCCAAACGCGCGCGTCGGCTTCACGTATGGGGAACACGTCCTGCGTCCCCTAGGTTGCGCCGCGCCGCCCCTTCCGTCGGCGTGTGCGCGGCGCCGCAAGCACCGCGAGACGAGCAACCCGCGGCCTGGAGTCCGGCCCGGGAATCGATTATTGACGGCGGGCGACGCGCCGCATAGATTCGCGGCCATGCCCGGGTCCAGGCTCCACGAGCACCCGGACGCCGGGCGCGACGGGCTGCGCCGGGTCCTGGTCGACGGCGCGCCCATGCTCGTCGTCGCGCGCGGGGGAGAGCTGCACCCGGTCGACGGCTCGCTCGCCAAGCTGCTCGGCGTCGGCCGCGAGCGGCTGCACGAGGCCGTCGACCGCGCGCTGCAGCGCCCACCGCTGACGGCCCCAGCGCCGCTGCTGGCGCCCGTCGACGAGCAGGAGGTCTGGGCCAGCGGGGTGACCTACCGGCGCTCGGCCACGGCGCGCGTCGGGGAGTCCTCGGTGGGCGACGTCTACGAGCTGGTCTACGACGCGCAGCGGCCCGAGCTGTTCCTCAAGGCGCCCGCGTGGCGCGTGGGAGCGCCCGGCGCTGCGCTGCGCATCCGGGCGGACTCGACCTGGGACGTGCCCGAGCCCGAGCTCGCCCTCGTCATGGACGCCCAGGGCGAGATCGTCGGCTACCTGGCGGCCGACGACCTCTCCTCGCGCTCGATCGAGGGGGCCAACCCGCTCTACCTGCCCCAGGCCAAGATCTACGACGACTCGCTCGGCCTGTCGGGCACGATCGTCCTGGCCCGCGACGCCTCCGACCCGGGCTCGGCGGCGATCGAGCTCGAGATCCATCGCGAGGGCGAGCGCGTGTTCGCCGGCGAGACGTCGGTCAGCGAGATGAAGCGCGATTTCGACGAGCTCGTGTCGGCGCTCTACCGCGAGCTGTCGTTCCCCGCCGGCGCCGTGCTGCTCACCGGCACCGGCGTGGTCCCGCCCGACGAGTTCACGCTGCAGGACGGCGACCGGGTGCGGATCGCCGTCGAGGGCGTCGGGGTCCTCGAGCACGACATCTACCGAACAGGAGCCCCGAGCCGATGACCCGCACCCTCATCGCCGACGCCTTCGTCCTCACGATGGACGACGACCTCGGGACGCTGCCGCGCGCCGACGTCCTGCTCGACGGGGCACGGATCCGGGCTGTCGGGCGCGACCTCCCGCGCGACGCCGACGAGGTGATCGACGGCAGCGGCCGGATCGTCATGCCCGGCTTCGTCGACACCCACCGCCACATGTGGGCGGCCATGCTGCGCGGCTGCGCGTGCTACGGCGACCTCGCGACCTACTTCCACGACGTCGTCTTCACCTACGGCGCGAACTTCACGCCCGACGACACCTACACCTCGATCCGCTTCGGGCTCGCCGAGGCCGTCGACTCCGGCATCACCACGATGCACGCCTGGGAGCACAACCTCCAGACGCCCGCGCACGCCGACGCCGCCCTGCAGGCGATGGCCGAGTCGGGCATGCGCGGGCGCTTCTCGTACGGCCCCTCCAGCGACCCGGAGGCGGGGAGCTCCTTCGCGCAGGGGACCGAGACGATCGACTTCGACGACGTCCTGCGCGTCCGTGGCGAGCGCTTCCAGGGCTCGAGCGACGGCCTGCTGCACCTCGGCATCGCGTGTCGCGGTGTCGAGTACTCCCAACCGGACATCTGGCAGCGGGAGTTCGCCTTCGCGCGCGAGCACGGCCTGCCGATCACCGTGCACACGATGATGACGGCGCACGACGTCGAGCGCGCGCGGGCCATCAGCATCTACCGCGAGCACGAGGCGCTCGGCCCCGACGTCCTCCTCGTCCACGCCATCCACACCGACGAGAGCGAGCGCCGCTACCTGGCCGAGACGCGGACGCCGGTGTCGCTGAGCATCCTCTCCGAGCTGCGGACCGGAATGGGGATCCCGCCGATCGTCGAGATGATGGAGGCTGGCGTGCCGCTCTGCCTCTCGGTCGACACGATGGCGGCGAGCGACAACTCCGACTTCTTCGCCGTCCTGCGGGCGACGCTCTGCGTCCCGCGCGGCCAGCACGAGAACGCGACCGTCTACCAGCCCGACCAGGTCCTGCGCCACGGGACGCTCGACGGCGCGCGCGCCATGGGGCTCGGCGAGGTCACGGGGTCGCTCACGCCCGGCAAGCGCGCCGACGTCATCGTGCTGCGCGGCGCCGACCTCAACCTGGCGCCGCTCAACGTGCCCGACGGCCAGGTCGTGCTCGCCGCCCAGCCGCGCAACGTCGAGCACGTCTGGATCGACGGCGTGGCGCGCAAGCGCGACGGCGAGCTCGTGGATCTCGACCCCGATCGCCTCGTGGCCGACGCCCAGGCCGCCGTCGCCGGGCTCAGCGAACGTCTCGGCCGCGCGCTCACTTGACGACCGGGTAGGGTCACGCTCGTGCGACTATCGATAACCCGGCCGGGCAAGATCGTCTGCGTCGGGCTCAACTACCACGACCACGCCGAAGAGGGCGGACAGGACCTCCCGAAGGCGCCGCTGCTCTTCGCCAAGTGGCCCAACACGCTGATCGGCGACGGCGAGCCGATCGTCCTGCCGCAGGAGTCCTCCCAGGTCGACTACGAGGCCGAGCTCGGCGTGGTCATCGGCACCACGGCCAAGCACGTCTCCGAGCGCGACGCCCTCGACATCGTCGAGGGCTACATCTGCGTCAACGACGTCAGCGCGCGCGACCTGCAGTTCGGCGACGGGCAGTGGACACGGGGCAAGTCGCCCGACACCTTCTGCCCGGTCGGCCCGCGGCTCGTGCCGCGCGAGGAGATCGAGGACCCGCAGGCGCTGGCCATCCGCTGCGTGCTCAACGGCCAGACGATGCAGGACTCGTCGACCGCCCAGATGATCTTCTCGGTCGCCGAGATCATCGCCTACGTCACCCGCGTCATCACGCTGGAGCCGGGCGACCTGATCGCCACCGGCACGCCGGCCGGCGTCGGCGTCTTCCGCGATCCCAAGGTCCTGCTGCAGGACGGTGACGAGGTCTCGGTCGAGATCGAGGGCCTCGGCACCCTGACCAATCCCGTCGAGAAGGAGCGTTGAGTAGATGGCCTTTGTCCTCGTTGCCCGCATGACCGCCAAGGATGGCGAGCAGGACCGCGTCGCCGAGCTCATCCCGCAGCTCGTCGAGGCCTCGAGCGCCGAGCCGGGCAACGTCCACTACATCGCCCACCGCGATCCCGAGGACCCGCGCGTCTTTCTCATGTACGAGCAGTACCGCGACAAGGCGGCGTTCGAGGAGCACGGCCAGACCGAGCACTTCCAGACCCTCGGCGTCGGCGAGATCTTCCCGCTCATGGAGACGCGCGAGCGCGCGTTCTACGAGACGTTCTAGTAGCGGTCGGGCCTCCGGCGCTTTCGGCGCGGCGCGGCGCGTACTGCATCACCGAGGGGAAGCGGCCCTGGGGTGGTGCCACCGCCGGCGGTCGTCCTCCGCGGGAGCTACCCCGGACAATGCTGACTTTTGGGGCTCCTGGCCCCAAGAGTCAGCACGGTGCTGCCTAAGTGTCGTCCTGCGACACCAATCCAGCACGCTAGCGCTAGCGCTGGCGCTGGCGCGGCCCGGCCGGGCGTCGCGGGGGATTCCCTTCCCTCGGTGATGCAGTAAGCGCAAGCGGTGCCGCCAACGCCGGCGGCAGACCGCCTAGAACACCGCGCGCCCGCCCGAGATGTCGAACGTCGCGCCGGTCGAGAAGGTCATCCGCTCGCCGGCCAGGAAGGCGATGAGCTCGGCGACCTCGGCCGGCTGGCCCAGCCGGCCCATCGGGATCTTGGAGACCATGTAGTCGATGTGCTCCTGGCTCATCTGGTCGAGCATCGGCGTGGCGATCACGGCCGGGGCGACGCAGTTGACGAGCACGCCGGTGGTGGCGAGGTCCTTGCCGAAGGACTTCGTCATCCCGATCACGGCCGCCTTGCTGGCCGAGTAGGCGGCGGCCATCGGGTTGCCCTCCTTGCCCGCGATCGAGGCGACGTTGACGATCCGCCCGCGCCCCCGCGGGACCATGACGCGAGCCGCCTCGCGGTTGAAGTAGAAGACGCCGTCGCAGTTCAGGGCGAAGACGCGGCGCCACTCGTCGTCGGTGACGTCGACGGTGCGCAGCGAGTCGCCGGCCGTGCCGGCGCAGCACACGACCGCGTCGAGCGGTCCCAGCTCGCTCTCGGCGCGGGCCACCGCGTCGGCGACCGAGGACGAGTCGGTCACGTCGCCGTCGACCGCCAGCGCCCCGTCGGGGCTGGCGGCGGCGTTGAGGTCCAACGAGGCGACGGCGGCGCCGCGCTCGAGCAGCAGCGCGACGACCGCGGCGCCGATCCCGCTGGCGCCGCCGGTGACCAGCGCGACCTTGCCGTCGAACTCGCGCATCAGCGCTCGACGTGCGCCGCGCCGCCCTCGGCCAGCACGAGGTCGCGCTCGCGGTCGGGCACGTGGTCGAGCGGCACGGGGGAGAGCGCCTCGAAGAAGGTCACGCCGCTCTCGGAGTGCAGCTCGTGCTCGATGCCGCGGTTGACGCAGACCACGTCGCCGGGGCTCAGCTCGCGCGTCTCGTCGCCGATGGTCATCGTCACCGAGCCCTCGACGATGGCCATGAGCTGCTCGGTGTGCTCGTGGGCGTGGCGCTTGACCTGCTTGCCGGGCTCGTACTGCACGCGGCAGAGCAGGACCTGATCGCCGCCGATGGCGTGCAGGCGCACGCCGTCGACGAACTCGAAGGCCGGCACGCCGTTCCAGGTGCCGAAGCCCGATGGCTCAGGCATCGACGCCCCAGAAGGCCTGGCCGCCGTCGGAGCTCAGCGCCGCCACGGAGATCTCCTCGTCGTAGATCACGCGCTTGCCCTCGCGACGCGGCTCGCGCTTGGCGTCCAGGGCGCGCAGGACGCGCTCGGGCGTCGCGGGCATCTCGGTCACCCACACCCCCACCGCGTCGTGGATGGCCGCCGCGATGGCGGGCGGCTGGGCGTTGTTGGCCATCTCGCCGATGGCCTTGGCGCCGAACGGCCCGTCGACCGACGGGTTCTCGAGGATGACGTTGTCGAACTCCGGCAGGTCTTCGAGCGACGGGAAGAGATAGGAGCCGAACTGCTCGCCGCGGTGCTCCACCGACGGGTAGTACGGATACGAGTTCTCCAGCAGCCCGAGCCCGAGGCCCATCATCGCGCCGCCCTCGATCTGCCCCTCGACGAGCGTCGGGTTGATGGCCCGGCCGACGTCGTAGACCTGGAGCATCTTCAGCACCGTCGTCTCGCCCGTCTCGTCGTCGACCTCGACGTCGATGACGCACGCGGCATAGGAGATGGCCGAGTGCGGCTCGGCGGTGACCGAGCCGTCGTCGTCGTCGACCTCGGCCAGCGGCTTGAGCGCCGTGCCGTTGCCGGTGATGAGCTCGCCGTAGACGTAGGTCGCCGCCCCGGCGACGTCGGGGATCGAGATCTTGCGATCCGGCGCGCCCTTGGCCAGGACCTCGCCGTCGACGATCTCGAGGTCGTCGGCGGAGATCTCGAGCTCCTTGGAGGCGATGTCGAGGATCCGCTCGCGCGCCTTCTCGGCCGCGTAGCGCACGGCGTTGCCGCCGATGAAGGTCCCGCGCGAGGCGAAGGTCCCCGTGCACACCGCCGAGGAGTCGGTGTTCGAGTTGTCCATCGTCACCCAGTCGAAGGGGACACCGAGGGCGTCGGCCACGATCTGGGTGTGCACGGTCTTCGAGCCCTGGCCGATGTCGACCGTGCCGGCGAAGACGTCGACGCGCCCGTCGGGCTTGAGCTTGATCCAGGCCTGGCTGGGGTCGCCGTTCTGGTTCATGCCGGTCGGGTACTCGATCGTCGCGAAGCCGCGACCGCGGTGCTTGGCCATCAGCGCGCTCCTCCGTTGGTCGCCCGGTAGGTGGCGAGGTGCTCGCCGTCCGGGGCCTGCTGGGCGACGAGATGCTCGGGCAGCAGGTCGCCGCTGCGTCGCTCGGGCGTCATTGCCCGGTAGCCCTCCCCGAGCTCGTAGCCGGCAGCCTCGGCCGCCGCGAGGGTGACCGGGACCGTCGACGGGTCGTGCATCACCACGCGGTTGCCGGTGGTGTCGCCGATGCGGTTGGCGTTCTTCAGGCGCAGCTCGAGCGGGTCCAGGCCCAGCTGGTCGGCCACGCGGCTCATGTGCAGCTCGACCGCCAGCGAGACCGAGGTCACCCCGAAGCCGCGCATGGCCGTCGTCGGCACGCGGTTGGTGAAGAGCACGAACCCGTCGAAGCGCAGGTTGGGGATCGTGTAGGCGCCCGTGTGGTGGAAGGCGTGCTTGGTCAGCCCGTAGGGCGAGAAGCGCGCGTAGGCGCCCGCGTCGTGCAGGGTCAGCATGCGCCGCCCCAGGATCCAGCCATCGCTGGTCACCGCGTCGCGGATCTCGATGTGCCACGGCGCCCGCGTCGAGGAGGTCAGGAACTCCTCCTCGCGGGTGAAGCGCCACTTGACCGGACGCTGCGCCTGGATCGCCAGCAGCGCGCAGATCGTCTCGGTGGCCGTGTCGACCTTGCCGCCGAAGCCGCCGCCGACGGTGCCGCCGACGAACTTGAGCTTGTTCAGCGGCCACTGCAGGTGCGCGGCGACGACGCCCATCGAGAAGTACATGGCCTGTGTGCAGGAGTAGATGGTCAGCTTGCCGCTGGGCTCGGGGACCACGAGCGAGACCTGCGTCTCCATCGGCGCGTGCTCGATGGCCTGCGGGCGGTAGACGCCCTCGACGATGAGGTCGGCGGCGTCGAAGGCCGCCTCGACGTCGCCCTTGCGCACGCGGCGGTGGTTGTGCGGGCCGAAGTGCGGATAGAGCGCGCCCCACTGGTGGAAGTGCTCGGGGGCGTCGGGGTCCGCGGCGGTGCGGATGTCGAGGATCGGCTCGCGCTCCTCGAACTGCACCTCGATCGCCTCGACGGCGGCCTGCGCGGCGGCCTCGGACTCGGCGGCCACGGCCGCGATCGGCTGGCCCTTCCAGCGCACGTCCTCGGCGGCCAGCAGCGGCTCGTCGGCGGGGACGCCGAGGGCCTCCAGGTGCCCGTAGACGTTGTGGGGCACGTCCTGGTGGGTGACGACAGCGTGGACCCCGGGCATGGCGCGGGCCTTGGCGGTGTCGATCGAGACGATGCGCGCGCTGTGATGCGGCGAGCGCAGCGCCTTGCACCACAGGGTGCCGTGCACGCGGACGTCGTCGACGTACTGGGTGCGGCCCGTGACGTGGGCGACTCCGTCGTAGCGGGGCAGGCGGGCGCCGACGGCCTTCATGCCGGGCTCCCGGGCAGGACGGTGACGGCGTCGTCGCCCTGCGGGTCGGTGTCGGCCGAGGCGTGCGCGGGCGACGTGTCGCCGCGGACGGCGGCCGTGACCGCGTCGACGATCTTCACGTACCCGGTGCAGCGGCATAGGTGGCCGTTGAGGGCCTCGATCACCTCCTCGCGCTCGATCTCGCCGTCGCCGCGCTCGATGAGCGCCTGCGCGGCCATCACGAAGCCCGAGGTGCAGAAGCCGCATTGCGCCGCGTAGTGCTCGTGGAAGGCGGCCTGCACGCCGGAGAGGTCGTCGGGCGCGCCCAAGCCCTCCACCGTGGTGACCTGCGCCCCCTCCAGGGCGCCGACCGGGAGCAGGCAGGAGCGCCTCGGCTCGCCGTCGACCAGCACCGTGCAGGCGCCGCAGCCGCCCTGCTGGCAGCCGGCCTTCGGGCTGGTCACGAAGAGCTCCTCGCGCAGGACGTGCAGCAGCGTGGTGAGCCCGGGGGCCACCACCTCGTGCTCGGTGCCGTTGACCGTCAGTCTCATGGTTCTCCTTCAGCGCAGGTCGTCGAGGGCGCGGCGGACGAGCACGGGCAGCGTCCGGCTGCGGTACCAGCTCGAGGCCAGGGCATCGTCGTGGGGCGTCACGTCGTCGAGCACGCGCTCGGCGGCGGCCGCGTGGTCGGCGCCGTCGGCGACCGCGCCCTCGACCGCGCGGCTGCGCACGGCGGTGGGCCCGGCTCCCGAGACGGCGACGCGCAGCTCGCCGCCGACGCGTGCGGCACAGACGCGCATGATCGTGTAGGCGTGGGCGTGCGGGCGCCGGACGCTGGCGCTCGCGCCGGCGTCGGGGTCGGCGAGCTCGACGTCGAGCACGAGCCTGCCCGCGGGGCCCGCCTCGAGGAAGTCCTCGACCGGCTCGGTGCGCTCGCCGCCGGCGCCGGTGGAGCGCACCTGCGCGTCGAGGACGAGCAGCGCCGCCTGCAGGTCGCCGCGGGGGGACTCGGCCCCCGGCGGCGCGCACAGGTTGCCGCCCAGCGTGGCCTGGCCGCGGATCTCGAGGTCCGCCAGGCCGCGCGCGCAGGTGCCCAGTGGCTCAACGGCGTCCTGCAGATCGGCGACCGACGTCGTCGCGCCGATCGTCGTCCGCCCGCCCTCGCTGCGCACGCCCGACAGGCCGGCGCCGCCGATGAGCAGCGCCTTGCGCGGCCGCAGGCGCCCGTGCGTGATCTCCGGCATGACGATCGTCCCGCCCGCGACCACGGTCACGTCGGACCCATCGCCGAAGGCGCTCACGGCCTCCTCCCGCGACGCCGCCACGATCACTTCCGGCGCCTCAACGACCCCCATGATGCCCTCTCTCTCCGACGGCGAAGACTGGACGAGGGGTCCTTATACATGACCGTTTCGAGCCAGTCCACCGATTATCGTTAGCAACAGAACGATCAATGTCCACTAGGCTGACCGAGTGACGAGCGGCACGGGCTTCCAGTCGATCGCCGACCTGGAGGACGCCCTCCTGCGCCAGTCCTATCTGCCCCAGCGGGGCCTGGCGACGGCCGTCTTCCTGTCGCTGGCGATCGAGAAGCCGCTGCTCCTGGAGGGCGAGGCGGGCGTCGGCAAGACCGAGTTGGCCAAGGCGCTGGCCCGCGCCTGCGGGGCCCGGCTGATCCGCCTTCAGTGCTACGAGGGGCTCGACGTCTCCCATGCCGTCTACGAGTGGAACTACGCCCGCCAGCTGCTGCACATCCGCGCCGCGCAGGAGGGCGCGGTCGACGAGCAGGAGCTCTTCGGGCCGGACTTCCTCATCCGCCGGCCGCTGCTTGAGGCGATCACCGCCGAGGAGCCCGTCGTCCTGCTCATCGACGAGATCGACCGCGCCGACGACGAGTTCGAGGCCTTCCTGCTCGAGGTCCTCTCGGACTTCCAGATCACCATCCCCGAGATCGGGACCATCGAGGCGCGCCGGCGCCCGACCGTCATCCTCACCTCCAACCGCACGCGCGAGCTGCACGACGCGCTCAAGCGGCGCTGCCTCTTTCACTGGATCTCGCACCCGGCGCTCGAGCGCGAGGTCGAGATCCTGCGCCTGCGCGTGCCCGGCGTCTCCGAGCGGCTGGCGGCCGAGACGGCGTCGTTCGTCGCCGGCCTGCGCGGCCTCGACCTGGCCAAGGCGCCGGGCGTGGCCGAGACGATCGACTGGACGCAGGCGCTCGTCGCCCTGGGCTGCGAGGAGCTCGACGCGGCCGTGGTCGAGCAGACCCTCGGCGCCGTCCTGAAGTACTACGAGGACTTCGACCTCGTCCGCGACGATGCCGTCGTGGCCCTCATCGGCGAGGCGCGCGCGGCGGCCGCGGCCGCCGGCGCGTGAGCGAGGCCCTCACCCGCCACCTCGTCACCTTCGGCCGCGTGCTGCGCGAGGCGGGCCTCGAGGTCGGGCCGGGTCGCATGGAGGACGCGCTGCGCGGCCTGGACCGCGTCGACATCACGCGCCAGGACGACGTCTACTGGACGCTGCGCACCACGCTCGTGGCCCGGCGCGAGGACCTCGAGCCCTTCGATCGCGCCTTCGAGGCGTGGTTCCTGCGCCGCTCGGCGCGGGTGCCGGCGCGCCGCGAGCTCGATCCGCGCTCGATGCCCCAGGACGCGAGGCGCGTGCGCCGCGATCCGCGCGCCGGGCGCGAAGCGGCGCCGGCCGACGGCGAGCCCGACAGCATCGGCCACAGCGCGCACGAGGTCCTGCGCCACAAGGACTTCGCGGCCATGACCGCCGAGGAGCTCGACGCGGCGCGCGCGCTCATCGCCGCGATGGTCACCGACCGCCCGACCCGGCGCTCGCACCGGCTGCAGGCCCACCGGCGCGGACGCGTGCTCGACATGCGCCGCCTGGCCCGCGACGCGATCGCCACCGGCGGCGACCCGGTGCGCCGGCGCTTTCGCCGCCGCGCGCAGGCGCCGCGCAAGCTCGTGGTCCTGTGCGACGTGTCGGGCTCGATGGAGCCCTACACCCGCGCGCTGCTGCTCTACCTGCACGCGATGGTCCGCTCGGGGCGCGGCGTCGAGGTCTTCGCCTTCGGCACGCGCCTGACGCGCCTGACCGCCGAGCTGCGCACCCGCGACCCGGAGGTGGCGCTGTCGCGCGCGGCCGAGCGCGTGGTCGACTGGGCCAGTGGGACGCGCATCGGCGCGTCGCTGAAGCGCTACAACGACGTCTGGGGGCGCCGGGCGCTGACGCGCGGCGCGGTGGTGCTCATCGCCTCCGACGGCTGGGAGCGCCAGGACCACGAGCTCGTCGGCCGCGAGATGGCGCGTCTGCACCGCGCGGCCTACGCGGTGGTGTGGGTCAACCCGGTCAAGGGCAGCCCGGACTACCAGCCCCTGGCTGCCGGCATGCGCGCCGCGCTGCCCTCGATCGACCGCTTCGTGGCCGGCCACAACCTCGCGAGCCTCGAGGCGCTCGCCGGCCTGCTGACGAGGATCGAGCGCCGACACGGGCGCTGAATCGCCCTTCCATCGTCGCCCCGGCACCTGTTAGGTTCGCGCCCGGTCGCAGGCAATCGATAATTAGGAGAGGGGTCGCCATGGGAGTCCAGGTCAAAGCGGACGCCTTCCTCGAGCTGGTCGACGAGAGCGCCGAGGTCGAGCAGCTCGGGACCGGCTTCACCTTCACGGAGGGGCCGATCTGGAACCCGGACGGCTTCCTGCTCTTCAGTGACATGCCGGGCGACGTGCGCCGCCGCTGGGATCCGGGCTCCGGAGTCAGCGAGGTCGCCAACCCGTCCAACAAGGGCAACGGGATGACGATCGACAACGACGGCCGGCTGGTCGTCTGCGAGCACGTCACGAGCTCGGTCGTGCGGATGGACCCCGACGGCAAGGGCGGCGGGCGGGAGGTGCTCGCCACCCATTACGAGGGGCGCGAGCTCAACAGCCCCAACGACGTGGTGGTCAAGAGCGACGGCGCCATCTACTTCACCGACCCGACCTACGGGCGCATGCCGGGCTTCGGCATCGAGCGCGAGCAGGACCTGGACTTCCAGGGCGTCTACCGCATCGCCCCGGGCGGCGGGGACCCGCAGCTGCTCGTCGACGACTTCGACCAGCCCAACGGGCTGTGCTTCTCGACCGACGAGTCGCTGCTCTACATCAACGACACCACGCGGGCGCACATCCGCGTCTTCGACGTGGCCGGCGACGGCACGATCTCGAACTCGCGCGTGCTGGCCGACGGCATCGGCTCCGGCAGCCTCGAGATCGGCGACCTGGTCGACGGCATGAAGCTCGACGAGCGCGGCAACGTCTGGGTCACCGGGCCGGGCGGCGTGTGCGTCTTCGACCCCGACGGGAACCACATCGGCACGGTCGAGGTCCCCGAGAACGTCGGCAACATCAATTGGGGCGGAGGAGATTGGAACGAGCTCTTCATCCCCGCGACGACATCGGTGTACCGCATCCAGTGCAAGGTCTCAGGCAACCGACTCCCCTACATGAGGTGAACCGCTCGTGACAGCGCGCCATTGCTCGACTGCCGTCGGCGTCTACCCCGAAAGCGAGTGCTCGCGATGAGCGACGAAGTGCTGCAGCTCGACCCCAAGCGCTCCGCGCTGATCATCCAGGACCTCCAGAACGACGTGATCATCGAGGGCGGGGCCTTCGCGGACTCGGGCGCGCCGGCCCACGCCACCGCGCAGAACGTTGTGGGCAACGTGGCCGACCTCGCGGCCGCGTGCCGCGCGGCGGGCGTCCCGGTCATCCACGTCTGGTACATCGTCGAGCAGGGCGCCGCGGGGCTGAAGCAGAACGCGCCGCTCTTCCAGGGCGTCAAGGAGGCCAACGCGCTGGTGCGCGGCACGTGGGGCGCGGCGCCGGCCGAGGGCCTCGAGCCTCAGGACGGCGATCACGTCGTCGAGAAGATGCGCATGAACGGCTTCTACGACACGCAGCTGGACATCCTCCTGCGCGGCCTGGGGGCCGACACGATCATCGTCTCGGGGGCGTGGACGAACATGTCGATCGAGCACACCGCGCGCCACGGCGCGGACGCCGGCTACGAGGTCGTCGTCCCCTCCGACGGCACCTCGACGACCGGCGACGAGTGGCAGAACGCGGCGCTGAACTACGCGATGACCAACGTGGCCAAGGTCGCCACCTGCGCGGAGATCAAGACCGCCCTCGGATCGTGACCGCCCTGCAGAGCGATCTCGTCCCGCGCCAGGGGTACATCGACGGCGGCTGGGTCGACGCCGACTCGGGCGCGACCTTCGTCGTGGCCAACCCCGCCACCGGCGAGGTCGTGGCCGAGGTGCCGCGCATGGGCGCCGAGGAGACCCGGCGCGCGATCGAGGCCGCCCGGCGCGCGCTGCCGGGCTGGCGGGGGATGCTGGCCAAGGAGCGCGCGGCCATCATGCGCCGCTGGGCCGACCTGATGATGGGCCACCAGGAGGACCTCGCCGCGCTGCTGACCACCGAGCAGGGCAAGCCGCTGGCCGAGTCGCGCGTCGAGATCGCCTACGCGGCGAGCTTCCTGGAGTGGTTCGGCGAGGAGGCCAAGCGCGTCTACGGCGACACCATCCCCACCTACATGCGCGACCGGCGCATCGTGGTGGCCAAGGAGCCGGTGGGCGTGACCGCCGGCATCACGCCGTGGAACTTCCCGGCCGCCATGCCGACGCGCAAGGCCGCGCCGGCGCTGGGCGCCGGCTGCACGATGGTCCTCAAGCCGGCCGAGCAGACCCCGCTCAGCGCGCTGGCCGTCATGCGCCTGGGCGAGGAGGCCGGGCTGCCGCCCGGCGTGCTGAGCATCGTCACCGGCGACGCGCAGGACGCGCCGGTCATCGGGCGCGAGATGACCTCCAACCCGATCGTGCGCAAGCTCGGCTTCACCGGCTCGACCGAGGTCGGCAAGCTGCTCATGGCCCAGTGCGCAGGGCAGATCAAGAAGGTCTCGCTCGAGCTCGGGGGCAACGCGCCGTTCATCGTCTTCGACGACGCCGACCTCGAGGCCGCCATCGCCGGGGCGCTGACCTGCAAGTACCGCAACTCGGGCCAGACCTGCATCTCGGCCAACCGGATCCTCGTGCAGGACGCGATCTACGACGACTTCCTGGCCGGCTTCACGGAGGGCGTGACGCGGCTCGTCGTGGCCGACGGCTTCACCGAGAACGTCAACGTCGGGCCGCTCATCGACCTGCCGGGCATCGAGAAGGTCCAGCGCCACGTGGCCGACGCGCGCGAGCGCGGCGCCGAGCTGCTGCTCGGCGGCGAGCGCCACGAGCTGGGGCCACAGTTCTTCCAGCCGACGGTGATGACCGGCATCACCGACGCGATGGCGATGAGCAACGAGGAGACCTTCGGCCCGGTCGCCGGCATCAGCCGCTTCGCCACGGAGGAGGAGGCGGTGGGCAAGGCCAACGACACGCCCTATGGCCTGTCGGCCTACTTCTACTCCCGGGACATGGGCCGCATCTGGCGCGTCTCCGAGGCGCTCGAGTACGGGATCCTCGGCATCAACACCGGGGTGGTGTCGACGGAGGTCGCGCCCTTCGGCGGCGTCAAGGAGTCCGGCATCGGGCGCGAGGGATCCAAGTACGGGATCGACGAGTGGCTCGAGACCAAGTACCTGTGCATGGGGGGAGTTACCACTCCCCCGTCCACACTCGAGCAGGGCGCGCAGCGCCAGTAAGGGGGGACCCGGTGGGCCTGATCGTCGAGGAGCGCACCTACCACGTCTTCACGGGCAAGCTGCCCGAGGTCGTGCGGCTGTACACCGAGGAGGGCTCAGCCATCCAGCAGGAGCACCTGGGCAACCTCGTCGGCGCCTTCACCGTCGACGTGGGCGACGTGAGCTCGATCGTCCACCTGTGGGCCTATGACTCCTACGCCGAGCGCGAGCGCCGGCGCGCGCTCCTGCAGGGCGACCAGCGCTGGAAGGACTTCCTGCCGCGGCTGCAGCCGCTGATCCACACCCAGCGCACGCGCATCCTGCTCCCGACGTCGTACTCGCCGGTCCGGTGAGCGCGCTCGAGGGCAAGGTCGCGATCGTCACCGGCGGCGCGCAGGGGATCGGGCGGGCGATCGCCGACGCCCTGGCGGCCGACGGCGCGCGGATCGTCATCGCGGACCTGCAGGGCGCCGAGCAGGCGGCGGCCGACTTCCCCGACGGCGTCGGCCTGACGGTCGACGTGGCCTCCGAGGAAGACGTCGCCCGGATGGCGTCCGAGACGGTGCAGCGCTGCGGCGCCATCGACATCCTCGTCAACAACGCCGGCCTCTACGCGTCGCTGGCCATGCGGCCCTTCGAGCAGATCCCAGTGGCGGAGTGGCGCCAGGTCATGGACGTCAACGTGCTCAGCATGTTCCTGACCTGCCGCGCCGTGGTCCCGCAGATGCGCGCCCAGGGCGGCGGGCGCATCGTGAACATCTCCTCGGGCACGCCCTTTCGCGGCGTGCCCTTCCTGCTGCACTACGTGACGAGCAAGGGCGCGATCGTGGCGCTCACGCGAGCGCTGGCCAAGGAGCTCGGCGGCGACGAGGTGCTCGTCAACTGCGTGGCGCCCGGCTTCACCATGAGCGAAGGGGTGCGACAGCATCCTGAGGTCGTCGAGGCGCTGCAGGAGGTCTCGGTCGGCGCGCGCACGCTCAAGCGCGATCAGGTGCCCGAGGACGTCGTCGGCGCGGTGGCCTTCCTGTGCGGGCCGGGCGCGACGTTCATCACCGGCCAGACGATGGTCATCGACGGAGGCCAGTACTTCCATTGATGCTCTCACTCACCGAGCACCCCGAAGGCGCCGAGCCCACCGGGCCCAACCGCGTCGTGCACGAGCTCGACGATGGCCGCGCGCTCGTCTGGGAGCTGGCCGACGACGAGCCAGACGGCGCGCTGCTCTCGTGCAAGGTCGAGCTCGACGAGAGCACCGAGTGGCTCATGCGCTGCGACCGCGTCGACTTCGAGCCGGGCGGCATCGCCTACCGCCACACGCACCCGGGGCCGGGCATCCGCTACCTGCTCTTCGGCGCGATCACGATCGACTCGCTCGGCGCCGAGCACACGCTGGGCCCGGGCGAGGCGTGGTTCGAGCGCGGGCCCGACCCGGTGCTGGCCACGACGGCGCCCGACGAGCCGTCGGCCTTCGTCCGCGTCATGCTGCTGCCCGTGGAGTGGGCCGGCCAGCGCACGATCAAGTACGTCGACCCCGCCGACGCGGACAAGCCCAAGACCCAGCGCGCGACGATCTTCCTCGAGCAGCCGGTGCGCCGTTGACGCGCAGCGGCGGGCAGGTCCTGGTCGACCAGCTCGTGCTGCATGGGGCCGACCTGGCCTTCGGCGTCCCCGGCGAGAGCTACCTGGCCGTCCTCGACGCGCTCCACGACGCGCCGCTGCGCTTGGTCGTCACGCGCCACGAGAGCGGCGCCGCGAACATGGCCGAGGCCTACGGCAAGCTCACCGGCCGCCCCGGCGTGTGCATGGTCACGCGCGGGCCGGGGGCGACGAACGCGTCCAACGGCGTGCACACCGCCTTCCAGGACTCGACGCCGATGCTGCTGCTCATCGGGCAGGTGGCGCGCGACACCGTCGGGCGCGAGGGCTTCCAGGAGCTCGACTACCGCGCCATGTACGGGGCGATCGCGAAGTGGGCGACGCAGGTCGACGACCCGGCGCGGCTGCCCGAGATCGTGGCCCGGGCCTTCGCGGTGGCCACCTCGGGCCGGCCGGGGCCGGTCGTCCTCGCGCTGCCCGAGGACATGCTCTCCGAGCGCGTCGACGTGGCCGATGCGCGGCCGCACCGCGCCGCGCCGGCGGCCCCCGCGCCCGGCGCCATGGCGCGCCTGGCCGAGCTGCTGGCGCAGGCGCGCGCGCCGCTGGCCATCGTGGGGGAGGGCGGGTGGACGGCCCGGACCGGCGCCGACGTCGCCGCCTTCGCCGAGGCCCAGGCGGTGCCCATCGCCGCCTCCTTCCGCTGCCAGGACTACGTCGACAACGCGTCGCCCGCCTACGCCGGGCACGCCGGGCTGGGGATGGACCCGGCGCTGGCCGAGCGCATCCGCGAGGCCGACGTGCTGCTGGCCATCGGCGGGCGGCTGGGCGAGATCCCGACCGCCGGCTACACGCTCGTGCGCCCCGGCGCGCCGACCCAGCGCCTGGTCCATGTGCACCCCGACCCCGACGAGATCGGCGCCGTGTACCCGACCGAGCTGGGGATCGCGGCCGGCCTCGAGGCGTTCGCCGCAGCGGCCCGCCAGCTCGAGCCCTCGGGCGCCGAGGCCCGCGCCGGGCTGCTCGAGGCCGCGCACGGCGAGTACGAGCGCAACCTGGCGCAGACGCGCGAGTTGCCGGGGCGGCTGCAGATGTCGGCGGTGATGGCGACGCTGCGCGACCGCCTGCCCGACGAGGCGATCCTCACCAACGGCGCCGGCAACTTCAGCGTGTGGGCGCACCGCTACTACGAGTTCCACCGCTACCCGACGCAGCTCGGCCCGCGCAGCGGCTCGATGGGCTACGGCGTCCCCGCCGCGGTGGGCGCCAAGGCCGTGCACCCCGACCGCCCGGTCGTGTGCATCGCCGGCGACGGCGACTTTCTCATGACCGGCCAGGAGCTCGCCACCGCGGTCCAGGAGGAGCTGGCGATCGTCGTCCTCGTGGTCAACAACGCCATGTACGGGACCATCCGCATGCACCAGGAGCGCCATTACCCTGGTCGGGTGGTCGGCACCGATCTGCGCAACCCCGACTTCGTCGCCTACGCGCGTGCCTTCGGCGCGCACGGCGCCCTGGTCGAGCGCACCGAGGACTTCCCGGCCGCCCTCGACGAGGCGCTCGGGTGCGGGCGCCCGGCGGTCATCGAGCTGCGCGTCGACCCCCAGGCCATCACGCCGCGCCAGACGCTCGACGAGATCCGGGCGGCCGCTTCGTGAAGCGCCGCGACGTGATGGTCGAGGGCGTGGCCGAGCCCATCAGCCACTACGCCCACGCGGTCGTGTCGGGCGACGCCCTCTACGTCTCGGGCATCGTGCCCGTCGACGCCGCCGGCGCGGTGGTCGGCGGCGACGATGTCGAGGCCCAGGCGCGCCAGGTCTTCGCGATCATGGAGCGTGTCCTGGCCGCCGCCGGAGCCACGCCCGCCGACGTGGTCAAGGTCACCGTCTACCTGCTCGACATCGACGACCGCCCGCTCATCAACCCCGTGCGCCAGGAGTTCTTCGGCGACACGCGCCCCGCGAGCACGCTGGTCGAGGTCAGCGGCCTCGCCGTCCCCGGGGCGCGGCTGGAGATCGAGGCCATCGCGTACGTGCACCGGTGACGGCGACGGAGATCGCGGCGCGGGTCGCCGCCCGCGAGCTGAGCGCCGTGGAGGCCGTCGCCGACGCGCTCGCGCGCATCGCCGCCCAGCCCGAGCTCAACGCGGTGATCACCGTCTGCGAGGAGCAGGCCCTGGCCCGCGCGCGCGGCGGCGTCAGTGGACTCCTGGCCGGCGTCCCGGTCCTCATCAAGGACCTCATCGACACCGCCGGCGTGCGCACGACCTACGCCTCCTCGATCTACGCCGAGCACGTCCCGCAGCGCAGCGCCCCCGCGGTGACGGCGCTCGAGGAGCAGGGCGCGATCGTCGTGGGCAAGGCCAACGCCGACGAGTTCGCGTGGGGCGTGTGCGGCCAGAACACGTTCTACGGCGACACGGTCAACCCGATCGCGCCCGACCGGGTGGCCGGCGGGTCGAGCAGCGGCAACGCGGCTGCGCTGGCGGCGGGGATGGTCCCGCTGGCGCTCGGCACGGACACCGGCGGCTCGGTGCGGCTGCCCGCCGCGTGCTGCGCCGTCGTCGGGCTGAAGACCGCCCGCGGCGCCGTGCCGACGCAGGGCGTCTACCCGCTGGCGGCGAGCTTCGACACCGTCGGGCCGATGGCGACCACGGTCGCCGACTGCGCGCTGGCCCACGCCGTGCTGACCGGCGGCGAGGTCCCGGCTCCCGCCCTCGCGGGGCTGCGGGTGGGCGTGCTGACCGCCCATCCCGACCTCGGGCCGCCCGAGGCGCCGGCCGAGCGCGACGAGCGCGCACTGGCTCACGTCGACCGGCTGCGCGCGCTCGGAGCCGACGTCTTCGAGCTTTCGCTACCGGTGCCGGAAAGCGACACGTGGGCGGTGTTCTACGCCGAGACCGCCGCCGCGCACCGCGACACCTTCCCGAGCCGGCGTGACGAGTACGGGCCGCTCATCCGCGCCAAGCTCGACCACGCGATCACGGTCACCGCCGAGCAGGAGCGCCAGGGCCGCCGGGCGCTGGAGGCATGGCGCGCGCGGGCCGCCCGCGAGCCGGACGTCGACCTCGTCCTCGCACCGACGCTGGGCTACGACGAGCTGCCGCCCGCCGGCGTCGACGAGCTCGGCGTGCGGCTGCCGTTCTCGGCCTACACGCGCGCCTTCAGCTACCTGGGCTGGCCCGCCATCGCCATCGGCCCGCTCCAGCTCGCCGGCCGCGACGCCGCCGTCGTCATCGGCGCCGCGCTCGCCCTGGAGCGCGAGGGCGGCGTGCGTTAGCGTCGGTCCATGCGCGCGACCCGCTTCACCCACGTGAGCATCCACGCCTACGACCTCGAGGAGTCGACGCGGTTCTACGTCGACGTCTTCGGCATGCGGCGCGTGCCGGCGCCGGTCTTCGAGCACCCGGTCGTGTGGCTCGAGATCGGCGACCAGCAACTGCACCTCTTCCATCGCGACACCCCGGCGCCCGAGTTCCACCACATCGGCCTCGACGTCGACGACTTCGAGGCGGCGTACAGCGTGGCGCTCGAGCGCGGGCTCTTCGACCGCGACGCGTGGTCGCCCAACGTCCGCGTGCTCAACGACGGCGCCGTGCAGATGTACCTGCGCGACCCCGCGGGCAACCTCGTCGAGGTCAACTGGCCCGACGCCGGCACGCTGGATCGCTCGGTCGTGACGACCATGAAGAGCATCGCCGACGAGCGCCCGCAGAGCGACGAGGCGATGCGCTCGACGCTCTATCCCGAGCGCCAAGTCCCGGCGTAGCGCCCTCGCGCCCCCAAGTACCGATTCTCGATAGTTCTTCTTGCAACATGGTTCGGGCTGGGTTAGGTTCGGGCCCGCGTGACGGGGTTCGCTGCATACGGGTCACTGCGCCACGTCGGTCGCGCCGTGCTGCTCGCCGTCGTGGTCTTCCCGGCGATCTGGGTGCTCTTCATCGCGTCGGGGACGAGCTTCGGCCCCGCGATCGACGACCCCAAGGACTTCCTCATCACGCTGCTCAACGGGCTCACCGCGGCGGCGCTGTACTTCGTCGTGGCCAGCGGCTTCACCCTGATCTTCGGGCTCATGCGCGTGGTCAACATGGCCCACGGCGCCTTCTTCTTGCTCGGCGGCTACGTCGCGCTGCGCATGCAGCGCAACATGGTCGGCGGCGACGCGGGGCTCGGGCTGTCGAGCGCGCAGGTGAGCCTCGCGCAGTGGGTCGTCCCGGCGCTGGCCGGCGTCGCCGTCGTGGCCGGGGTCGGCCTGATCATGCAGCAGCTGTTCCTGCGCTGGAACCAGGGCCAGGACCTGCGTCAGGCGCTGATCACGATCGCGATCGCGATCATCCTCGCCGACCAGATGCTCGCCCACTACGGCGGCGTCGCGCAGGACATCTCGTGGCCGGGGACGTTCGACAAGTTCGTCAACCTCCACGTGGAGGGCATCCAGTACACGCTGACGCGACTGGTCATCCTGGGCTTCGGCCTCGTGATAGGCGCCCTGCTGTGGTTCTGGCTGCAGAAGACGCGCAGCGGGATGGTCATCCGCGCCGGCGTCGACGACCGCGACATGGTCTCCGCGATGGGGATCAACATCCAGCTCACCTTCGCCATCGCGTTCGTCATCGGCTCGGCGCTGGCGGGCTTCGGCGGGGTGATCGGCGGGTCGTTCGCCAGCCTTGCGCCTGGGGTCGACGCCAACTGGCTGCTGAACTCGCTCGTCGTCGTGATCATCGGCGGGATGGGCTCGCTGGGCGGCGCCGCCATCGGCTCGCTGCTGCTCGGGCTGACGACGAACTTCGCGGCCGCCTACCTGCCGGCCAATTACACCTACTACTCGATCATCTTCACGTTCGTCCTACTGGCGATCGTGCTCGCCGTCCGTCCCCTCGGGCTCTTCGGCCGCCCCGCATGAGCTCCTCCACCAGCTCGCGGCTGTCCGCCGATCGCATCGCCGGAGGGATCTTCGTCGTGCTCGCGCTGCTCGCGCCGCTGATCTTCACCGAGTACTGGGTGGCGACGCTGCTGACACAGATGCTCTTCCTGGGCGTCGTGGCCGCCAGCCTGATCTTCCTCTCGGCCTACGGCGGCATGGTCTCGCTGGCCCAGGTGTCGGTGTACGGCGTCGCGGGCTTCGCCCTGGGCAACCTGACCACGAACGGCAACACGAAGGGGCTCAACCTCGGCTGGGCCGAGGCCCCGGCGATCGTCGTGGCCCTCCTCATAGCCGTGTTCGTGGCCTTCCTCTTCGGCGCGCTGGCGAGCCGCAGCTACGGCATCTACTTCCTGATGATCACGCTCGTCTTCTCGGTCATCGCGAACCTGTTCTTCGGCCAGGTGACAAGCGTGTCGGGCTTCGGCGGCATCAGCGGCATCCCGATCCCCGACTTCCTGAGCCGCACCGCCCATCCGGACCGCCTGTACTTCGTCACGCTCGCCGTGGCGCTGCTCGTCTACGCGCTGCTGCGCTACGTGGCGCGCACGCCGTTCGGGCTGACCCTGCAGGGCATCCGCGACGACCCAGTGCGCATGAGCTCGCTGGGCTACAACGTCACGCTGCACCGGATGCTGGCCTTCGCCTTCGCCGGCCTCATCGCCGCGGTCGGCGGGATCCTCTTCGTCTGGTGGAACGCGCAGATCGCGCCCTCGACGATCGGCCTCAACGCGACGATCGACGTGCTCGTGATCGCCGTGATCGGGGGGCTCTACCGGCTGGAGGGCGCCTGGCTGGGGGCGCTCGTCTTCGTGCTCATCAACAACTACGCGCAGGACATCGACCTGGTCTCCGAGCGCTTCCACACGCTCATCGGGATCGTCTTCCTGGTCATCGTCCTCGTGTCACCCAACGGCCTGATCGGGCTGTGGGAGCGCATCACCGCGGGGCCGCGGCGGGAGCTGCCGATGGACATCACCCAGGAAAGGGGGTCGGCCGAGCCCACACCCGCCGGTTGACGAGGTATCCGTTTCGAGGAGGAGACACATCCATGCCTGTCGCACGACATAGGGGCCGGGGGGCTTTCTGGCTCGCGGTCACCATCGCAGTACTCGCCTTCGCCATAGCGGGGTGCGGATCGAGCAACGACAACAACACGAGCAGCAGCTCGGCGAGCACTCCGGCCCAGTCCACCAGCACGCCAGCGGCGGCGGCGCCGACTGACGCTCCTGACCCCCAGCCGGCCGTCGAGCCGCGCAGCGGCGGCTCGGGCACGCCCATCAAGATCGCGATCATGTCCGAGTGCAAGGGCGCGTTCGGCTCGTTCGACAACCAGAACATGGCCGGCGCGGTCGCGGCGCTCTCGCAGTTCGCCGGGGCCAAGCCCAAGAACCCCAACAAGCCCAGGGACGGCTTCACGGGCGGCGCGATCGGCGACCACCCGCTCAAGCTCGTCGGCGTGGGCTGCGGCGACGACACGTCGGACACCGCCATCAAGGAGGTGCGGCGGCTCATGGAGCAGCTGGACGCCGACGTGATGGTCGGCCCGCTGTCGGGCGATGAGTCGATCGCGGTCGCCAACTACGCCAAGCAGCACCCGGACAAGACGTTCGTCGACGGCTCCGCGGGCGCGCAGGACACGACGCTCAAGGTGCAGGCGCCGAACTTCTTCCGCTTCAACGGCGACGGCGCCCAGTGGAACGCCGGGCTGGGTGACATCGCCTACAACAAGCTGGGGTGGAAGAAGGCCGCGGTCGTCGCCGACGACTACAGCTTCGCCTGGACGTCCGCGGCCGGCTTCATCGCGGAGTTCTGCGCGGCCGGCGGTCAGGTCACCAAGCGGGTCTTCCCGCCGCTGAACACGACCGACTACTCGTCCTACGCCCAGCAGATGCCGACCGACGTGGACGGCACCTTCGTGGCGGTCGGCGGCGCGGGCCTGATCCCGTTCCTGAAGGCCTATGAGCAGGCCAAGGGGCCGATCGAGGCCAAGAAGTTCATCGGCAACCTGTTCTGGGGCACCCCCGGTCAGTTCGAGCAGCTCGGCCCACGCGTGTCGGGGGCGTACATCGGCGGCGCGGGCACGGCCGGCGACCTCGACACCCCGGCGGCCCAGGACTACGCCACGAACATCATCGGCAAGTGGTTCAAGGTCATCCCGCCCGGCAAGGATGCGGCCTCGGCCGCGCCGAGCACGTTCACGTACGGCTACTACCTGAACACCTGGGGCCTCATCAAGGGCCTCGAGGCGGTCAAGGGCGACATCAAGGACCAGTCCAAGCTCCAGGAGGCGCTGGCCAAGGTCGAGCTGCCCGCGCCCTACGGCACGGTCAAGCTCGACGAGAACCGTCAGGCCATCTTCACGGTCTATGACCAGCAGCTGTACATGAAGGACGGCAAGCTGGCGGTCAAGACGGTGACGAGCATCCCCGACGTCGACCAGACGTTCGGCGGCACGTTCAGCGGCTCGACTCCGGCGCCGGGGCGCAACTTCCCCGGCTGTCAGAAGAAGGACCTCCCATGGCTCGGCAAGGCGGCGCCGGTGAAGGTCGTCGGGGGCTAGCAAGCCGTGGAGGGCGTCACCACCGAGCACGCCGGCCCGATCCTCCGCTTGCGGGGGGTCGGCCGGCGGTTCGGCGGCCTCGATGCCGTGCGCGACGTCGACCTCGACGTCGCGCCCGGCGAGCGGCGCGCCATCCTCGGCCCGAACGGCGCGGGGAAGACCACGCTGTTCAACGTCATCTCGGGCGACATGCCCCAGACGTCGGGCACGATCGAGTTCCTCGGACAGGACATCGGGCACATCCCCGCCCCGGGTCGCACCCAGCTGGGGATGGGCCGCACCTACCAGAAGTCCCGCCTCTTCCTCGGCCTCAGCGTCGAGGACAACATCTACCTCGCCGTGCTCGGCTCGCGCCGCGGGCACCTGCGCCTGACGCGCAAGAAGGCGCTCGACGGCGAGATGCGCGAGCGCGCCCGCGAGCTGGCGGCCATGGTGGGCCTCGAGGGCCAGGTCGGGAGCCTCGTGGGATCGATCTCGCACGGCGAGCAGCGCCAGCTCGAGGTCGCGATGGCACGGGCCACGGAGCCCAAGCTCATGCTGCTCGATGAGCCGGCCTCGGGCCTCTCGCGCGGGGAGCGCGTCGCGCTGACCGACCTGCTGCTCGAGCTCGACCAGAGCATCACCCTGATCCTCATCGAGCACGACATGGACGTAGCGCTGCGCGTGGCCCAGAGCGTCACGATGATGCACGACGGGCGCAAGATCGTGGAGGGCACGCCCGACGAGATCCGCGCCAACGACCTGGTCCACGAGCTGTACCTCGGCGGCCGCGTCACCGACGAGGGCATCGAGGTCAGTCATGAGTGAGCAGCGCACGAACGGCGGCCCGCCGCTGCTGGCCATCAAGGACCTCAACGTCCACTACGGCCGCGCGCACGTCCTGCAGGACGTCAGCTTCGAGATGGGCGACGAGCCGGTCGCCCTCATCGGTCGCAACGGCATGGGCAAGACGACGCTGTGCAACGCGATCATGCGGATCCCTCCGGCCCACGCGTCGGGGTCGATCGCCTTCGAGGGCAGCGAGATCCTCGGCCGCCCGTCCTACAAGATCGCCGGCGCCGGGATCGGCTACGTGCCCCAAGGGCGGCGCCTGTTCGAGTCGCTCACCGTCGACGAGCACCTGCGCATGGCGGCGCCGCGGCGCGGCAGCCACCGCTGGACGCCCGATGCGGTCTACGAGCTCTTCCCGCGCCTGGCCGAGCGCCGCCAGAACGGCGGCATGCAGCTCTCCGGCGGCGAGCAGCAGATGCTCGCCATCGGCCGCGCGATGCTCTCCAACCCCCGGCTGCTGATCATGGACGAGCCGTCGGAGGGGCTCGCGCCCACGATCATCGAGACGCTGATCGAGACCTTCCGCCGGCTGGCCTCCGAGGGCCTCGCGATCCTCGTCGTCGAGCAGAACCTCGCCATGGCGACCGCGATGGCCGAGCGCCAGCTCGTGATGGTGGCCGGGCGGATCTTCGCCGAGACGACCGCGGCCGAGCTCGCGGCCGACCCCGAGCTGCAGCGCCGCTACCTCGGCGTGGAGCGCGCCTGATGGCGACCGTCGTCCTCGTCGGCACGCTGGATACCAAGGGCGTCGAGTACGGCTTCCTGCGCGACCGCCTGCGCGAGGCCGGCGTCGACGTCGTGCTCGTGGACGCCGGGGTGCTCGGCGAGCCGCAGATCGAGCCCGACGTGAGCCGCGAGGAGGTCGCGCGGGCGGGAGGCGCCGACCATGCCGAGCTCGTGCGCGCCGCCGATCGCGGCGCCGCGGTGGACGCCATGGGGCGCGGGGCGGCGGCGGTGCTCGCGCGCCTGCACGCCGAGGGGCGCCTGGACGGCGCGGCCGCGGTCGGCGGCTCGGGCAACTCGTCGATTGCCGCGCAGGCCATGCGCGACCTGCCGGTGGGCGTGCCGAAGCTGATCGTCTCCACGGTCGCCTCGGGCGACACACGCCCCTACGTTGGGGCCTCCGACGTCACGATGATGTACTCGGTGGTCGACATCTCGGGGATCAACCAGATCTCCTCGAGGATCCTGACCAACGCCGCGGGGGCGATCGCGGGGATGGCGGCCGCGACGGTGCCCGAGGGCGCCGGCGAGCGCCCGCTGGTGGGGGCCACGATGTTCGGCGTCACCACGCCGTGCGTCACGGCCGCGCGCGGGCGCCTGGAGGAGCTCGGCTACGAGGTGCTCGTCTTCCACGCCACCGGGACGGGCGGGCAGTCCTTCGAGGCGCTCGCCACCGGCGGCTTCCTGGTCGGCGTGCTCGACGCCACGACGACCGAGCTGGCCGACGACCTGGTCGGCGGCGTCCTCTCCGCCGGCCCCGACCGCCTGGAGGCGGTCGGGCGCGCCGGCCTGCCGCAGGTCGTCTCGCTCGGCGCGCTGGACATGGTCAACTTCGGCCCGCGCGACACCGTGCCGCCGCAGTTCGAGGGCCGCAACCTCTACGTCCACAACCCGACGATCACGCTCATGCGCACGACGGCGCAGGAGATGGCCGAGCTCGGGCGGCGAATCGCGAACAAGCTCAACGGCGCCGACGGGCCGACCGTCCTCTTCGTGCCGCTGAAGGGCGTCTCGGCCATCGACGTCGAGGGCCAGCCCTTCCGCGACGCCGAGGCCGACGAGGCGCTCTTCGCCGCGCTGCGCGAGGGCATCGACGCCGAGAAGGTCGAGGTCCACGAGGTCGAGGCCGACGTCAACGACCCCGCCTTCGCCACGGCGATGGCCGACCGGTTGCACGAGCTCATCCAGTCTCGAGCGGCCGGAGGCCGATCGTCGCCATCAGAACGCGGGGCCGGACGCCCCGCGGAGGAAACCCCATGACGCGGGACGAGGCGCTGGCGCGGCTGCGCGAGCAGGTCGCCGACGGCAAGCCGATCATCGGCGCCGGCGCGGGCACCGGCCTGTCGGCCAAGTGCGCGCAGGACGGCGGCGCGGACCTCATCATCATCTACAACTCCGGGCGCTACCGGATGGCGGGCCGCGGCTCGCTGGCGGGGATGATGCCCTACGGCGACGCCAACGAGATCGTCATGGACATGGCGCGCGAGGTGCTGCCCGTCGCGCGCGAGACGGCGGTGCTGGCCGGGGTGTGCGGCACCGATCCCTTCCGCCTGATGCCGAACTTCCTGCAGGAGGTCAAGCGCGCGGGCTTCACCGGCGTGCAGAACTTCCCCACCGTCGGGCTGATCGACGGGACGTTCCGCGTCGGCCTGGAGGAGACCGGCATGGGCTACGGGCTCGAGGTCGAGATGATCCGCGCGGCCCACGAGCTCGACCTGCTGACGGCGCCCTATGTCTTCGACGAGGCGCAGGCGCGGGCGATGGCGCAGGCGGGCGCCGACGTCCTCGTCCCGCACATGGGGCTGACCACCGGCGGGACCATCGGCTCGCGGTCGGGCATCTCACTCGACGAGGCCGTGGCGCGCGTGCAGGCCTGCGGCGACGCGGCGCGCGAGGTCAACGCCGACATCCTGTGCCTGTGCCACGGCGGCCCGATCGCGGAGCCCGACGACGCCCAGCACGTCCTCGAGCGCACCACGGGTATCGTCGGCTTCTTCGGGGCCTCGAGCATGGAGCGGCTGCCGACCGAGGTGGCCATGACCGAGAACATGCGGCGCTTCAAGTCCATCCCCATCCAGGAGAGACCATGAGCCAGTTCATCACGCAGGGTGACATCGTGCGCGACCAGTTCGACTGGGGCGAGGCCGGCTGGGTCAGCCGCCCGGAGCTGACCGGATCGCGCGCCATGTGCGTCATGGACGTCACGCTGCAGCCCGGCGCCGGCCATCCCTTCCACCGCCACCCCGACCAGGAGGAGATCATCTGGGTGCGCGAGGGTCGCATCGAGCAGTGGCTGGAGGACGACAAGCACGAGCTCGGGCCCGGCGAGGCGGTCTACATCGAGAAAGACGTGGTCCACGGGTCCTACACCGTCGGCGACGAGCCGGCCAAGCTCACCGTCATCCTCACGCCGACCGCCGGCGAAGGCGGCTACGAGGTCATCGACGTCTTCGAGGAGGAGCCCTGGGCGTCGCTGCGCTGAAGCGCGAGCTCGGCTCGTCCGAGCAGCCGTTGGAGGTCCTGCGCGGCGCCTTCGAGGTCGACCGCGTGTCGCTGGCGCGCATCGACCTCGAGGCCAGCCGCTTCGAGATCGCGGCCGACGTGGGCGCCAAGCTGCTCGCGCCCGGCACCGAGCTGCCGCTGAGCACGTGCTCGTACTTCGCCCAGGTCTCCGAGGGGCGGGCCTTCCACGACGAGGACTTCGACGCCTCCGACGCCTTCGACCGCCCGCTGGACAGCATCGTCCTGCTCACCGGGTTTCACTGCGGCTGCTCGGTGCCCCTGCGCGAGGACGGCCAGGTGGTCGGGGCGCTGTCGCTCTCGGCCACCGCGTCGCACCGGGCGATGAGCGACTTCGCCGTCGAGCTCGAGCGGCTGGGGGCGGAGCTCGCGCCCCTGCTCGGGGTCGGCGTGGCGCGGGCTGCCGCGGTCGCGCTGACCGGGCGCGAGCGCGAGCTGCTGCAGAGCCTCGAGGAGGGCCTGCGCTTCAAGCAGATCGCGCGGCGCCTCGGCATCAGTGAGGCGACGGCCAAGACCCACGCGCGCAACCTCTTCCGCAAGCTCGATGCGACATCGCGCGCCGAGGCCGTCCATGCCGCGCGCGAGCGCGGCCTGTTCAGGTGACCGATTCCGCGACCCCCGCACTCGCCTGTACGCGTTCCGCGGCGCCGGATCGCCACCCGCCGAAAGGGGACGGGCAACCAGCCCGCCTCCCCTTCGCCGTGCGGCGCGGGTGGGTGGGCTGGATCACGGCCTGCGCACATGCGAGCACCCGGGCCGCAGAACCGATCACCTCATGACCCTCATCCGAACGTGCGATGGCGCAGGCGGCGCGCGCGGCGGATAGTCGACTCCGTACGTCATCCATCACCTAGGAGGAGCGAATGGGTCTCGAAGTGAAGGTCCTCGACCTGGGCGACATCGAGCTCGACACGAGCTTCCTTGTGCTGGCGCTCGAGCCCGGGCAGGCGCAGCAGGTGCCGACGCTCGGCTTCCTCATCACCGGCGGCGAGGCCCCGATCGTCGTCGACACGGGCTTCAGCGACCCGTCGATCATGGGCAACCTCGGCATGACCGGCTGGTGGCGCGACGAGCAGGGCATGGAGAAGCAGCTCGCCAAGCACGGCCTCGAGATGAAGGACGTCCGCTACGTCCTGCACACGCATCTGCACATCGACCACGCCGGCTACGACGACAAGTTCCCGATGGATGGGACGACGGTGGTCATCAACCGCCGCGAGCTCGAGTACTCGGTCTCGGGCCTGATGGGCGAGCAGTATCCCGCGCCCTACATCAAGCACCTCGTCGACCGCCTGCACCATCCCGGCGCGCTGCGGCTGCTCGACCTCGAGGTCGTCGACTACGAGGAGATCATCCCCGGCGTGCGCTGCGTGGCCGCCGGCGGCCACACCGAGGGCTCGATGAACATCCTCGTCGACACCGACGAGGGCGTGGCCTGCATCTGCGGCGACGTCATCTACGACATCGCCCACCAGCTCGTCGACCCGCACCTGCAGGTCATGGAGCTCGACCCGGCGGTGACCGGCAACCACGGCGGCAGCAAGCGCGGCGAGAAGGCGGCCATCCGCAAGGCGCTCTCCGGCGCGCGCTTCGTGCTGCCCGCTCACGACCGTCCGGGCGTCGTCGAGCACGGGCGCATCGTGGGACGGACGCTCGACGCGACGCCGGGGCCGCTGATCGCCAACGAGGACTTCCCGGGCAAGCTGACGTCCGATCACAAGGCGGCCGCGCCGGCCTGAGGTGCGCGCCGTCTAGGCTGCGGGGAGCATGCCCGAGGGGAGGACCCAGCCGCTGACAAGCCGCGTGGCCATCGTCACCGGGTCCTCCTCGGGCATCGGCCGTGCCATCGCGGCCGAGCTCTCCGCCCGCGGCTTGAGCGTGGTGGTCACCTCGCGCTCGACCGAGCGTGCGCAGGCGACGGCGGCGGCGATCGAGGAGCAGGGCGGGACGGCGCTCGGCGTAGCGGCCGAGCTGACCGATGCCGACGCCCCCGCCGCCGTCGTGGCGCGCACGCTCGAGGCCTTCGGGCGCCTCGACGTGCTCGTCAACAACGCCGGCGCCGGCCAGGTCGCCGACTCCGAGACGCTCGCGCTCGCCGACTGGCAGCGGATCATCGACCTCGACCTCAGCGCCCCCTTCCGCTGCGCGCAGGCGGCCGCCGGGCCGATGCTCGCGGCCGGCCGCGGGGTCATCGTCAACGTCTCCTCGCTGACCGGCCACCTCGGCCTCCCACGGCGGGCCGCCTACGGCGCGGCCAAGCACGGCCTGGAGGGCCTGACCAAGACGCTCGCGGTCGAGTGGGCACGGCGCGGGGTGCGGGTGGTGAGCGTCGCTCCGGCCTACGTGGCGACCGAGCTGCTGGCCGGGACGTCGAAGGCCGGCGGCTTCACGCTCGAGGAGGTGGCGCAGCGCACCCCTCTCGGGCGCCTGGCCGAGCCCGAGGAGGTGGCCCGCGTGGTGGCCTTCCTCGTCTCCGACGACGCCTCCTACGTGACCGGATCGAGCCTTCTCGTCGACGGCGGGTGGGTCGCCGACGGCGGCTGGGCGGAGATGAGCCCATCGACGACGATTGGAGCGCGATGACCGCCACACCGACCGTCGAGCTGCCCGAGCCGCTGCGCCTGCTGGCGCCCGACGGCACCCTCGCCGAGGGCCACGTGACGGCGCTCGAGGGCGACGCGCTGCTCGACGCGTGGCGCGCGATGCTGCGCTCGCGCGTGTGCGACGAGCGCTGCTTCTCGCTGCAGCGCCAGGGACGGCTGGGGACCTTCTCGCCGGTCAACGGCGAAGAGGCGGCCGTGGTCGGCTCGGCCTGGGCGCTCGAGCCCGGGCGCGACTGGATCGTCCCGCAGTACCGCGAGCTGCCGGCGATGCTGCGCTTCGGCTACCGGCTGACCCAGGCGATGCAGTACTACACCGGCCAGCCGGCGGGCAGCCGGATGGATGCCGCCGCCAACGTGCTGCCCTTCCAGATCTCGCTGGCCGCCCAGATCCCGCACGCCGTCGGCCTCGCGTGGGGGCTGCGCATCCAGGGCCTCGACGCCGTCGTCATGACCTACTTCGGCGACGGCGCCTCGTCGGAGGGCGATGCGCACGAGGCCCTCAACCTCGCCGGCGTGCGCCGCGCGCCCGTGGTCTTCGTGCTCAAGAACAACGGCTGGGCCATCTCCACCCCGGTGCGCAAGCAGACCGCGGCGGCGAGCTTCGCCGCGCGGGCGGCCGGCTACGGCATCCCGGGCGAGCTGGTCGACGGCAACGACCTCTTCGCGATGCACGACGCCTGCACGCGAGCCGTCGCGCGGGCGCGCGCGGGGGAGGGGCCGACGCTCATCGAGGCCCGGACATACCGCATGGGCCCGCACAACACGTCCGACGACCCGACGCGCTACGTCGACCCCGTCGAGCTCTACGAGAACCGCGCCTTCGACCCGGTCGAGCGCGTGCGCCGCTACCTGACGGCGCAGCGGCTGGTCGACGAGGCCTCCGAGCAGGCGCTGGTGCAGGAGCTGCGCTCCGAGGTCGACGCGGCCTTCGCCGAGGCGCAGGACACCCCTCCGCCCGGCGTGAAGGGGATCTTCGACCACGTCTACGCGCGGGCGCCCGGGCGGCTCGACGCCCAGCGCGCGGCGGCGCAACGGCGCGCCGGCGCCCAGCGCGAGAGCGCCAGCGCGCGGGAGCCCCGCTGATGGCCGAGATGACCATGATCGAGGCGATTCGCTCGACGCTCGGCGCCGCGCTGGAGGCCGACGAGCGCGTGATCGTGCTCGGGCAGGACGTGGGCGTCAACGGCGGCGTCTTCCGCGCCACCGAGGGCCTGCAGGAGCGCTTCGGCGCCGAGCGCGTGGTCGACATGCCCCTGGCCGAGGCGGTCATCGTCGGGTCGGCGGTCGGCCTGGCCTGCAGCGGGATGATCCCGATCCCGGAGCTGCAGTTCCTGGGCTTCGGCAGCCAGGCCTTCCACCAGATCGAGGGCCAGGTCGCGCGCTACGCCTATCGCTCCCAGGGCTCGTACCCGATGCCGATGGTCATCCGCGCGCCCTGGGGCGGCAACGTGCGCACGCCCGAGCTGCACTCTGACGCCCACGAGGCCAAGTACGCCAACGCGCCGGGCCTGAAAGTCGTCATGCCGGCCACCGCGCGCGACGCCAAGGGGCTGCTGGCCGAGGCGATCCGCGATCCTGACCCGGTGCTCTTCTGCGAGCCGCTGCGCGGCTATCGCCTGATCAAGGACGAGGTCCCCGAGGAGGACTACACCGTCCCGCTGGGCAAGGCGCGCGTCGTGCGCGAGGGGTCAGACCTCGTCATCGTCGCCTACAGCGCCGCGGTGGTCATCGCCGAGCGCGCTGCCGACCGCGCCGCCGAGGAGGGCTACTCGGTCGGCGTCCTCGACCTGCGCAGCCTGGTGCCGCTCGACGTCGATGCGCTGCGCGAGGCGGTCGCCGCCTGCGGGCGCGCGGTCGTCCTGCACGAGGGCTCGCTCACGGCGGGCTTCGGCGGCGAGCTGGTGGCGACGATCCAGGAGGAGGCCTTCTGGTCGCTGCAGGCGCCGATCGGGCGCGTCGCCGCCCCCGACGCGCCCTATCCGCCGGGCACGCTCGAGGAGCTCTACGTGCCGTCGGTGGAGCGCGTGGTCGACGCCATCCGCGCGGCCATGGAGGCCTGACCCGGTGCCCATCGAGTTCCGTCTGCCCGACGTCGGCGAGGGCATCGCGACGGCGGAGATCATCGCCTGGCAGGTGGCCGAGGGCGACCGCGTGAGCGAGCACCAGGATCTCGTCGAGATCCAGACCGACAAGGCCACGGTCGTCATCCCCTGTCCGGCCGACGGCATCATCACGCGGCTGTGCGGCCAGCCCGGCGACACGCTCGACGTGGGCTCGGTGCTGGCGGTGATCGAAGCCGACGGCGCGAGCGCGAACGGCGGCTCTGCTGCGCCGGCGGGAGCCTCGGCCGCGACGCCGCGGGCGCCGGCGCGCGCCCAGGAGGGCGTGGCCGACGCCGGCGCGCCCGCCGCCCCCCGCACGGGCCCGCCGCTCGCCGCCCCGACGACGCGCAGGCTCGCGCGCGATCTCGGCGTCGCCCTCGAGGAGGTGACCGGCAGCGGCCCGCACGGGCGCATCCTGCGCGAGGACGTCGAGCGCGCGGCGGCCGGCGCCGCCGCGCCCGGCGAGACCCCGCCGGCCAGCGCCTCGGCGCCGGGGGCGGCCACGCCCGCCGGCGCTCCGGCGCGCGCCGCCGGCGCTCCGGCGCGCGCCGCCGCCGCGGCGTCGCGCGCCGCCCGCGCGCTTGCCGCTCCGCCGGCTCACCGATCCGAGACGGGCACGCCCGGCGAGGTCGTCCCGCTGCGCGGCGTGCGCCGCACCATCGCTCACGCGCTCACGAGCGCGTGGCTCGAGGTCCCGCGCATCATCGACTACCGCGAGGTGGACGCGACCGCGCTGGTGCGCGCTCGCGCGAGCCTGCGCCAGCTGGCCCTCGAGCGCGACGACGAGGCGCTCGCCAAGGCGCTGACGCCGACCCCGTTCGCGGTGCGGGCGGCGGTCCTGGCCGCGCGCGACCATCCCTACGTCAACGCGTCGATCGACCTCGAGGCCGAGGAGATCACGCTGCACGGCCACTACCACGTCGGCATCGCCGCGGCCGGGCCCGACGGGCTGACCGTCCCCGTCGTCCACGACGCCGACCAGCTCTCGCTGGCCGAGCTCGCGCACCAGATCGCCGCGCTCTCGCGAGCCGCGCGCGAGCGCAGGCTGCGCCCCGAGCAGCTCGCCGGCCCCACCATCACGGTCAACAACTTCGGCAGCCTGGGCACGTGGATGGGCACGCCGATCGTGCGCCCGCCGGAGGTCGTCAATGTCGGCGTCGGCGCCATCCGCGACCGCGTGGTGGCGGTCGACGGCGCGCCGGTGGTGCGCCCGACGCTCGTGCTGTCGGTGGCCGGGGACCACCGCGTCCTCGACGGCGACGGGCTCTCGGCCTTCGTCGATCAGGTGCAGAAGCTCCTCGAGGACCCCGTCCTGCTCTTCGAGGCCCTGGGCTGATGGTCGTCGGCGAGTTCGCCGACGCCGTCGACCTGCTCGTCCTCGGCGGAGGCCCGGGTGGCTACGCCGCCGCCATCCGCGGCGCTCAGCTCGGCCGCCAGGTGACGCTCGTCGAGCGCGCCGGCGCCGCCGGTCTCGGCGGGGTCTGCCTCCAGGTGGGCTGCATCCCGAGCAAGGCGCTCATCGAGCTGGCCGACGCGGCGCAGCGCACCCGCGACCTGCACGCCGCGGGGCTCAGCGTCGACGGCGTGGCCGTCTCGCTCGAGCGCTTCCAGGCGTGGCGGGGCGAGCTGTGCGCCGGGCTCGCGGGGGGCGTCGCCCGGCTGCTGGAGGCTGGCGACGTGCGGGTCGTGCACGGCGAGGCGCGCTTCAACCGCGCCGACCGCGTCGCGGTGCGCACGCCCGAGGACCGCGTGGCCTTCTTCGAGTTCGACCACGCGATCGTCGCCACGGGCTCGCGCCCGGTCGCCCTGCCGGGCCTGCCCTTCGATGGCGAGCGCGTGCTCGAGTCGACCGGCGCGCTGGCCCTCACGGCCGTCCCCGACAGCGTCGTCGTGGTCGGCGCCGGCTACATCGGCCTGGAGCTGGGCACCGCGCTGGCCAAGCTCGGCGCCCGCGTGACCGTGGTCGAGGCCCTCGACCGGATCCTGCCGACGGTCGAGCAGTCGCTCACCGCGCCGGTCCTCGAGCGGCTGCGCCAGCTCGACGTCGAGCTGTGGCTCGAGACGAGCGCGCAGCGCCTGGAGGACGGGGCCCTCGTGGTCGCGGGGCCCCGCGGCGAGGACCGCGTCGAGGCCGAGCGCGTGATCGTCGCCGTCGGCCGCGTCCCCAACACCGACGAGCTGGGGTTGGCGGAGGCCGGCGTCGCGGTCGGGCCGACGGCCTGATCGCGGTCGGGGAAGACATGCGCGCGACCGCGCGGATCGCGGCGGTCGGCGACGTCGTCGCCGGGCCGGCGCTGGCGCACAAGGCCACCGCCGAGGGCGCCGTCGCCGCCGAGGCCCTCAGCGGCCAGCCGGCGGCGTTCGATGCCCAGGCCATCCCGATCGTCATCTTCACCGACCCCGAGATCGGCTCGGTCGGCCTGAGCGAGGCGCAGGCCCGCGAGGCCGGGTTGGATCCCGTGGTGGCCACCTTCCCCTTGGCGGCCTCCGGGCGCGCGGGCACGCTGGGCGCGCGCGAGGGCTTCACGCGGATCGTCGCCGACGCCACGACCGACCGCGTCGTCGGCGTGCACGTCGTCGGCCCGCACGCCAGCGAGCTGGTGGCCGGCGGCGCGCTGGCGATCGAGCTGATGGCCGCGCCGGGCGACGTCGCCGCGACGATCCACCCGCACCCGACGCTCAGCGAGGGCCTGCGCGAGGCGGCCGAGCTGATGCTCGGCCGGCCGTTGCACGTCGCCGGGGGGCGGGCGCCGGGCGCCGTCCCGCGATGACGGTCTCCGCGCGGCGCTCTGCGGCGCTGCGCGGCCAGGGCATCGAGGGGAAGGGAGTGAGCGGTGGTCGGGGCGCGCGCCGTCGTCCTCGGGCGCGCGCGCCTCGGTGCACGAACCGCGCGTCTTTCGCAACACCTTCGCGAGCCCGAGAGGGGGTGGTCGCGCTAATGCATCCCATAGATGCTCAATCGCGACCACCCCTGCGGCCGGCGGCGGGAGGGTGTTACGAAACGCGCGCGAGGTGGACCGGAACTCCGCGCCGGGGACCGGGGGCGCGAATGGAGCCGCGGGCGCCGGCCAACGCCACTCCTCTTTCCGTCGTTGATGCAGTTAGGCGCCGCGCAGGGCCGCCAACGCGCGAAGGCGCAGGCGCCTCAGGCCGAGACCGTCGTGGACGGCTGCCGCGCGCCCTGCTCGGCCGTGGCGGTGAGCATCTCCTCGAACCACGCCTGGTGCTCGCGGCTGACGCGGCACGCCAGCTCGATGTCGCCCGCTGCGATGGCGTCGACGATGGGCTGATGGGACTCGGCGAGCGTCCTGAGGTCGAGCTCCAGGGTGACCATCGTCAGCGCCGTGTGGTCGGTGATGCTCAGGCTGCTCCACACCGTAGCCAGCAGCTGGTTGCCGCTGGCCTCGATGATCAGGCGATGGAAGCGCTCGCTGTGCTCGACGGCGGCATGGACGTCGTCGGCGACGGCGGCGGCGCTCATTCCATCGACCTCGGCCTGCAGCGAGCTGATGTCGTCCTTCAAGCGCGGCGTGGCCATGCGTGCGGCGGACTCCTCCAGCGCACCGCGCAGCTCGTAGAGCTCGAGCATCCCGCGCTGCCAGGGATCGCGTACGTAGGTGCCGCGATGGGGCTCGCTGCGGACGAAGCCGAGCATCTCGAGCTCGCGCAACGCCTCGCGCACGGGTCCCTGGCTCGTTCCGTACTCCTTTGCGATGTGCATCTCGATGAGACGGTCGCCCGGACCGAGCTCCCCCTCGAGAATCCCCCGCACGAGCCCGTCCCTGACGTCATGACGCAACGCCCGACGGCTTGTGTTCATGGGGCACAAGGTACCGGCTCCGCCTTCGCTCGGGTGAGCGTTTCGCAGAAACTGCACGATTCCCGATCGGCTTCGGGCGCGGTGCGTAGCCCCCACATCGCGTCGGCGGCAGGGCACCGAGGCTGCCGCGCGACCGTCGCGCGACCATGAGGGCACAGCGCGATCTCTCGCGCCATCCAGACACGACCCAGGGCGGTGGACCATGTACTCGTCGACCTCTCACTACCCCGCATCCGGCCCGTCCGGCCGCTGGCTGCGACACCACGCCCGAGACGATGCCGGCCGCGAGCGGGTGCTCGACCTCGGCCGCCTCCTGCTCGGCCTCACGGTCGTCGCGCTCGGCGTGCTCTACCTGCTCGACGTCGCGTTCTCTCCGAGCGCGGTCGCTAGCCGACGCGCTGTGGGTGCGTGTAGACGTTGACCGTGCCCCCGCGGGCGAAGCCGGCGAGGGTCAGGCCGCGGTCGGCGGCGAGGTCGATGGCCAGCGACGTCGGGGCGCCCACGCCGACGAGGATCGGCGCGCCCGCGACGGCGGCCTTCTGGACGAGCTCGAAGGACAGCCGGCCGCTCACGCACAGCACGCGGGGGTGCAGCGGGACCAGCCCGTCGAGCAGGGCGCGGCCGACGGCCTTGTCCATCGCGTTGTGGCGCCCGACATCCTCGCGGACGAGCAGCAGCTCACCCGCGGGGCTGAAGAGCCCGGTGGCGTGCAGGCCGCCGGTTCGCGCGAAGCTCGGCTGGCGCAGGCGGTCCGGAAGGCGGGCCAGCACGTCGCGCGCGATCACGGGACCGGGTGCGGCGACCTCGGCGTTGACGGCGACCTCCTCGAGTGAGCCGCGCCCGCACACGCCGCACGACGACGTCGTGTAGAAGCGCCGCGCCGAGGGATCGCGGGTCAGCGGCCCGCCGACCTCGACGATGTTGTTGGCGAGGTCCTCGGTGAGGCCGGCCGGGCGCGGGCCGTCGATGAGGCCCTCGCCGAGCAGGAAGCCCAGCGCGAGCTCCTCGTCGTGCCCGGGCGTGCGCATGGTGACCGACAGCGCCTGGCCGTCGACGCGGATCTCCATCGGCTCCTCGACGGCCACCTCGTCGCGCTGCCCGTCGCGCTCGATGACGGCGATGGTGCGCGCGGCCATCAGGCCGTCGAGCATAGCGAGCGGCCCGAAGGCCGAGGCCGGGTAGCGTGCAGGCATGGGCAAGCTGGTGCGCAGAACCGTGGAAGGCGACTCGACCGTGCTCGAGTGGTCGGCCGACGACGCCGACTCGGTGCGCGCGGCGGCCGAGGCGATGCAGCGCGAGGTGCAGGACGGCTACACGGCCGTGCTCGGCGGCGAGGGTCGCCACGAGCCGCTCGACGACCTCCCGCCCGACGCCGAGGTCGTGATCCTCACGATGCCGATGGGCGGTGGCTGAGACGCCGAGCATGGCGCAGGCCGCGGGCATCGTGCTCGCCGGCGGGCGCTCGACGCGGATGGGCACGCCGAAGGCTGCGCTGGAGTGGCATGGCTCGACCCTGTTGCGGCGCGTCGTCGGCGTCGCGGGGCGCTCGCTCGACGGCCCGGTCGTCGTGGTGCGCGCGCCCGGGCAGGCGCTGCCTGAGCTGCCGGAGGGGGTGGAGGTGGTCGAGGACGCCCGCGAGGGCCGCGGCCCGCTGCAGGGCCTGGCCGCGGGGCTCGCGGCCGTCCGCGGGCGCGCGCGCGCCGCCTACGCCTCGTCGACCGACGTGCCGCTGTTGCATCCACGCTTCATCCACCGCGTGCTCGCGGCGCTCGACGACGACGTCGACGTGGTGCTGCCCGAGGTCGGGGGCTTTCGCCATCCGCTGGCCGCCGTCTATCGGACCGAGCTCGTCGAGGTCGTCGAGCGCCTGATCGCCGAGGACCGCATGCGCCCCGCCTTCCTCTTCGAGGCGTGCCGCGTGCGCCGCCTTGACGCCGACGCGCTGCTGGCCGACCCGGCGCTGGCGGCGCTCGACCCCGACCTCGACTCGGTGCTCAACCTCAACGAGCCCGGCGACTACGAGGCGGCGCGCGCCCGCCCCGCGCCCGAGGTCACGGTCCGCGTCTTCGGGGCGCTGCGCCGCCACAGCACACTCGCGAGCGACCCCGCGCTCGTGGCCGCCGCGACGCTCGGCGAGGCCGCCGCCGCCAGCGGGCTGAGCCTCGACGGGCACGTCGTGGCCGCCCTCAACGGCGACCAGATCACGCGCGACCCGCAGGCGCCGCTCGTGGCCGGCGACAGCGTGTCGTTCCTGTCCGCGGACGCCGGCGGCTGACCCCGCATCGCCCGCCTCGTACCCTTAACCACTATGGAGGCGGCTCCCGTCGCCGGCGGCTACTTCGGCCGGGCCCTCGTCGTCGACCTCGCGGACGCGAGCGCCGACACGCTGGCCCTGCCCGACGACGTGCTGCGCTCCTACATCGGCGGCGCGGGCCTCGGCGCGTGGCTCATGCACGAGCTCGCGCCGGCGGGAGTCGACCCGCTCGGCCCGGACGCCCCGCTGGCCTTCTGCTTCTCGCCGCTGGTCGGCACGCCGCTGACCACGAGCGCGAAGTTCGCCGTCGTGGCGAAGTCGCCGCTCACGGGGCTGCTCAACGACGCGCTGGCCTCCAGCCACTTCGCCATCGCGGGGAAGCTGACCGGCCACGACGCAATCGTCGTGCGGGGCGCGTGCGAGGAGCCCTCCGTCCTGATCGTCGACGGCGACGGCCCGCGCCTGGAGCCCGCCGGGGGCCTCTGGGGGCTGTCGGCCGACGACGCCGAGCGGCGCCTGCGCGAGCGGCTCGGCAAGGCCTGGCGGGTGGCGTCGATCGGCCCCGCCGGCGAGCGCCTGGTCAAGTACGCCACCATCTCCCACGACGGTCGCCACGCGGGCCGCGGCGGCCTGGGCGCCGTGCTCGGCGCGAAGCTCCTCAAGGCGGTGGCCGTCCGCGCGACGACCAAGGTCGCCCCCGCCGATCCGCAGGCGGTGCTCGCCGCGGCCCGTGACCTGCGCGCGCGGTCCTTCGGCCCGGCCACCGCGAAGTACCGCGAGCTCGGGACGCTGGCGAACCTGCTGGCCTTCAACGCCATCGCGACCCTGCCGACGCGCAACTTCCAGGCCTCGACCTTCGCCGACGCCCCGCGGCTGGCGGCCGAGGACCTCGCGCAGGCGCGCACGGTCGCCCGCGACAGCTGCGCGTCGTGCTCGATCGGCTGCGAGCACATCTACAAGGGCTCCGACGGCACGCAGGCGCGCGTCGAGTACGAGAACGTGTTCGCCCTCGGGCCGCTCTGCGGTGTCTCGGACCCCGACGCCGTCCTGGCGGCCAGCGCGCGCTGCGACGAGCTCGGGCTCGACACCATCTCGACCGGCGGGACGATCGCCTGGGCGATGGAGTGCGCCGAGCGCGGCCTCATCGACGCGCCGTGGCTGCGCTTCGGCGACGCGCAGGCCATGCTGCGCGCGATCGAGGAGATCGGCGCTCGGGAGGGGCTCGGCGCGCTGCTGGCGGAGGGCTCGCGCGCCGCCGCCGCGGTCGTCGGCCAGGGCTCGGCCGCCTTCGCCCCGCACGTCAAGGGCCTCGAGCTGCCCGGTTACGAGCCGCGCACCCTGCAGGCGATGGCCCTCGGGCTCGCGGTCAACGCGCGCGGGGCCGACCACAACCGCTCGGGCGCCTACGAGGCCGACCTCTCCGGCGCCCACGACCGCCTGCGCGGCGGCTCGGCTCACGTCGCGGCCGCGATCGGCACCGAGGACCGCGCCGCGGTGATGGACTCGCTCATCCTGTGCAAGTTCCTGCGCGGCGTGTTCGAGGATCCGTTCGAGGAGTGGGCGCGGCTGCTGAGCAGCGTCACCGGGTGGGACGTCGACGGCGAGGAGCTCGCGGCGACGGCGCGGCGTATCGTGCTGGCCAAGCGCGCCTTCAACGCCCGCGAGGGCTGGACGCGCGACGACGACGGCCTGCCCGACCGCTTCCTCGACGAATCGCTGGAGGTCGGCTCCGGGCGCACGGCCACGCTCACCCGCGAGCGGCTGGACGCCATGATCGAGGAGTACTACGAGGCGCGCGGATTGCAGCCCTCGGGCATGCTCGGACACGGCCAGATCGAGGATCTCCGCCTGGGGTAGCCTGACGACATGGCCATCGCGACTACCGCCCCCACCGAGGTCCGCACGGTCAGCCTGACGATCGACGGCCGCGCGCTCACCGTGCCGGAGGGCACGACGATCTGGCAGGCCGCGAAGGACGCCGGGATCGAGATCCCCGTCCTGTGCCACGACGAGCGCTACGACCCGGTCGGCGTCTGTCGCGTGTGCGTGGTCGACGTCGGCGCGCGCGTCTACGCGGCGTCCTGCGTCCGTCCCTGCGAGGAGGGGATGGAGGTCAAGACCGACACGCCCGAGCTCGAGCGCAACCGCGCCCAGCTCACCGAGCTGCTGCTCGTCGACCAGCCGCCGGTCGAGGAGGACCCCAAGGAGCTGACGACCGCCGACAACGAGCTGCTGGTGCTCGTGCGCCGCTATGGCGTCAAGCAGGACGCGGCGACGATCGCGCGCGGGCAGGGGCGTGGCGAGGACCACTCGAACCCCGTGATCGCGGTCAACCACGACGCCTGCATCCTCTGCGACCGCTGCGTGCGCGCCTGCGACGACATCCAGGGCAACGACGTCATCGGGCGCTCGGGCAAGGGCTACACGACCCGGATCGCCTTCGACCTCGACGACCCGATGGGCGAGTCGTCGTGCGTGACCTGCGGCGAGTGCGTGGCCGCCTGCCCGACGGGCGCGCTCACCAACAAGCCGATCAACGGCGTGCCCATCCGCCCGCGCGAGGAGCTGCGTCAGGTCGAGTCGGTCTGCCCGTACTGCGGCGTCGGCTGCGCGCTGACCTTCAACGTCGACGACGAGCGCAAGGCGATCGCCTACGCAGAGGGGCGCCCCCAGCCCGGCTCGCAGAGCCGCCTGTGCGTCAAGGGCCGCTACGGCTGGGACTACTCGTTCTCCAAGCAGCGCCTGACCACGCCGCTCGTCCGCCGCGAGTCGAGCTACCCGAAGGGCCCGCTGAGCTCGGAGGTGCGCGGCGACGAGGGCCGGCGCAAGAAGCCCGGCGGCCTCGTCGACTACGACGAGGTCATGCCGCACTTCCGCGAGGCCTCGTGGGAGGAGGCGCTCGACCTGGCGGCCACGCGGCTGAAGGAGATCCACGCCGAGGGCGGCCCCGCCGCCATCGCGGGCTTCGGGTCGGCCAAGTGCTCCAACGAGGAGGCCTATCTCTTCCAGAAGCTCATTCGCGCCGGCTTCCACACGAACAACATCGACCACTGCACGCGGCTGTGCCACGCCTCGAGCGTCGCGGCGCTGTTCGAGGGCGTCGGGTCCGGCGCCGTCTCGACGACCTACGGCGACGTGGTCAACGCCGACGTGGCGATCCTCGCCGGGACGAACACGACCGCCAACCACCCGGTGGCCTCGTCGTTCTTCAAGCAGGCGCGCCGGCGCGGGACGAAGCTCATCGTCGTCGACCCGCGCCGTGAGCGCATCGCCGACCATGCCGACGTCTACTGCCAGATCAAGCCGGGCACCGACGTCGCCTTCTACAACGGCGTGATGCACGAGGTCATCAACCTCGGCCTCGTCGACAAGGAGTTCATCGCCGAGCGCACCTCGAACTACGAGGCCCTGGCCAAGCTGCTCGAGGACTACACGCCCGAGCGGGCCGAGCAGATCACGGGGATCGACGCGGACACCATTCGCCTCGTCGCCCGCCTGTGGGGCGAGGCCGGCGCCGGCGTCATCTACTGGGGCATGGGCATCTCGCAGCACACGACGGGCACCGACAACGCCCGCTGTCTCATCGCGATGTGCGCCATCACCGGCCACGTCGGCAAGCGCGGCACCGGCCTGCACCCGCTGCGCGGCCAGAACAACGTGCAGGGCGCCTCCGACGCGGGCCTGATCCCGATGTTCTATCCCGACTACCAGCCGGTGGACGCCGAGGGCGTGCGGGAGCGCTTCGAGGAGACCTGGGGCCGCGAGCTCGACCCCGAGCGAGGCCTGACGGTCACCGAGATCGTCGCCTCCGCGCTGCAGGGCGGCGTGCGCGGGATGTACATGATGGGCGAGAACCCGTTCCTCTCGGACCCGAACATCAACAAGGTCCGCAAGGCCCTCAGCACCCTCGACTTCCTCGTGGTGCAGGACATCTTCCTGACCGAGACGGCCGAGTTCGCCGACGTCATCCTGCCCGCCACGACCTTCGTCGAGAAGGACGGGACGTACACCAACACCGACCGCCGCGTGCAGATCGGGCGCAAGGTGCTCGACCCGCCCGGCCAGGCCCGCCCCGACTGGCAGATCATCCAGGACATCTCCAACCGGATCGGCCTGCCGATGGACTACTCGCACCCGTCGGAGATCTTCGACGAGCTCGTGTCGGTCATGCCCAACTACGCCGGCCTGAGCTACGACAACCTCGGCTCGACGGGCAAGCTCTATCCCAACCCCGACCCGCTCAACAGCGACGGCACGATCGTGCTCTTCGACGAGCGCTTCGGCACCCAGGACGGGCTCGCGCACCTGGTGCCCGCCGAGTGGCTGCCGGCCAAGGAGCTGCCGTCCGAGGAGTACCCGTTCATCCTCAACACGGGCCGGCTGCTCGAGCACTGGCACACGGGCTCGATGACGCGCCGCTCGTTCGCCCTGGACGCGATCCAGCCCGAGCCGCACGCCTTCCTGAACCCCGGGGACGCCAAGGCGATGGGGATCGCCGACGGCGACTTCGTCCGCCTCACCTCGCGCCGCGGGACGATCGAGCTGCGCGCCCGGCTGTCGCACCGCGACACGCCGGGGACGTGCTTCGTGCCCTTCCACTTCCGCGAGGCAGCGGCCAACCTCCTGACGATCGACGAGATCGACCCCTTCGGCAAGATCCCCGAGTTCAAGTTCTGCGCGGTGCGGATCGAGCGTTCGGGCGCCACCACGCTGCACGAGTCGCGCGGCGCCCGCGAGGGGGCATGACCGGCCTGCGCGTACAGCCGCGCTATCCCGGCACCGAGGCGCGGGCCGGCAAGTTCCCCGGTCCGAGCCTCATCCCGGCGCTGACCGCCATCCAGCGCCGCTGCGGGTGGCTGCCGCGCGAGGAGCTCGTGACGCTGGCCCGCGACGTGCGCCGGCCGCTGTACGAGGTCGAGGGCCTGATCTCGTTCTACCCGCACTTCCGCACGTCGCCGCCGAAGGCCGTGCAACTCGCGGTCTGCCACGACCTCACCTGCTGGCTGCACGGCTCCGACGAGCGGATCGCCGAGACGAAGGCCAAGTACGGCGACGACGTCGAGATCGAGGTCGTCGAGGTCTCCTGCCTCGGGCGCTGCGAACTCGCGCCGGCCGCGGCTGTCGACGAGCGCCCGCTGCCCCTCGCGCGGGCCGACGCCGCCATCGCCGCCGCCCGCGCCGGCGGGCACGAGGAGCCCGAGGCGCCGCGCCGCGACGAGAAGCGCTGGCCGAACGACCCCTACGAGCCCGGCGAGCGCTACCAGCTCCTGCGGCGTGCGCTGAGCGGCGAGCTGCGCCCCGAGTCGATCGTCGCCACCCTGAAGGAGTCGGGCCTGCGGGGCATGGGCGGCGCCGGCTTCCCGACGGGCCAGAAGTGGGAGATCGTCGCCGGCCAGGAGGCACAGCCGAAGTACACGATCTGCAACGCCGACGAGTCCGAGCCCGGGACGTTCAAGGACCGTCTGATCCTGGCCGAGCAGCCCCATCTCGTGCTGGAGGGGATGCTGCTCGGGATGCTCGTGACCGGCTCGCAGGAGGGCTGGGTCTTCATCCGCCACGAGTACGGCCCCGAGGAGGAGGTCCTGCACGCCGAGATCGAAAGCCTGCGCGAGGAGGGGATCCTCGGCGACGACGCGCTCGGCAGCGGCCGTCGCCTGCAGCTCGAGATCTTCACCTCGCCCGGCGGCTACATCCTCGGCGAGGAGTCCGCCCTGCTGGAGTGCATGGAGGGCCACCGCGGCGAGCCGCGCAACAAGCCTCCGTTCCCCGGGCTCTACGGGCTGTGGGGCAAGCCGACGCTGATGAACTCGGTGGAGACGTTCGCCGACGTGCCGATCATCCTCGAGCGCGGCGCGGACTGGTGGAAGGAGCAGGGGGTCAACGGTGCGGAGGGCCTTAAGTTCTTCGCGATCTCCGGGCACGTGGAGCGGCCCGACGTCTACTGCGTGCGCGCCGGCTCGACGACGCGCGACCTCATCGAGCTCGCCGGCGGCGTCACCGAGGGGCGCGAGGTCGGCGCCATCCAGCCGGGCGGCGCCTCCTCGAACTTCCTGGGCCCCGAGCACCTCGACGTGCCGTTGGACTGGAAGCCGCTGCAGGAGGCGGGCTCGATGCTGGGCTCGGGGGCGGTCATCGTCATGGCCGAGGGCACGAACCTGCTCGCCGCCGGGACCAACGTGCTGCGCTTCTTCCGCAACGAGTCGTGCGGCAAGTGCGTGCCCTGCCGCGTCGGCTCGCATAAGGCCCACGCGATGCTCAGCGACCTCGTTGAGCAGGGCAAGGGCGTCGACGACGTGCCCGACGAGATCACGCAGCTCGAGGAGACGCTGCGGCTGACGTCGATCTGTGGGCTCGGCCAGGTCGCGCTCGGCCCGGTGCTCAGCGTCCTGGGGCTCGATCGCGGCGGCGCCGCCGCGCGCGAGCACCCCAAGGACCGCGAAGACACCGAGACGTAGGCGGGTCGGTCCATGGCCGGCCCGGCGACCCACAAGGAGTTCTTCGCGGTCAGGACGGTGGGGGAGGCCCTGGCGGGCTTCCGGCCGGCGCGGCGCACCGCGGTCGAGACCGTCGAGCTGGGCCGGGCCCACGGCCGCGTGCCCGCCGAGCCCGTGCACGCGCCGCATGACCTCCCGGGCTTCGCGCGCTCGACCGTCGACGGCTACGCGGTGCGGGCGGCCGACACCTACGGCGCGTCCGAGGGGCTGCCCGGCTACCTCGAGGTCACCGGCGCGGTGGCGATGGGCCGCTCGCCGGACGGCGCGGTCGCGCCGGGGACCGCGTTCGCCATGCCCACCGGCGGCGTCATCCCCGAGGGCGCCGACGCGGTCGTGATGGTCGAGCACACCCAGGAGGCGATGGCCGGGACGATCGAGGTCGTCCGGCCGGCCGCGCCGGGCGACGGCCTCGTGCGCGCCGACGAGGACGCGGCCGCCGGGACCGAGCTCGTGCCCGCCGGCCGCGCGCTGCGCGCGCAGGACCTCGGGCTGCTGGCCGCCGCCGGGGTGACGGACGTGCGCGTCCACGCCCGCCCGCGCGTGGCCATCGTGTCCACCGGCGACGAGGTCGTCGACCCGGCGACGGCGGCGCTCGCCGCCGGGCAGGTCCGCGACGCCACCGCGGTGGCGCTGGCCGCGCTCGTGCGCGACGCCGGCGGCGAGCCCGACCCGCGCGGGATCGTCCCCGACGACCACGACGCGCTGGCCGCGGTCCTGGGCGAGGCGGTGGCGACGAGCGACGTGGTGGTCGTTTCGGCGGGCTCCTCGGTCGGCGCCCGCGACGAGACCGCCGCCGTCGTGGCGGGGCTGGGCAAGCCGGGCATCTGGGCGCACGGGCTCGCCCTGCGGCCCGGCAAGCCGACGCTGCTGGCCGACTGCGGCGGCGTGCCGGTCATTGGGCTGCCGGGCAATCCGCGCTCGGCCCTGGTCGTGTTCAGACTGGTCGGGATGCCGCTCGTCCGGCTCGTCGGCGGCGTCACGCGTGCGCCCGCGCAGGCGTCGACCCGTGCGCGGCTCGAGCGCGACGTGCCCTCGGCCGCCGGGCGCCTGGACATCGTCCAGGTCGCCGTGCGCGACGGCATCGCCTCGCCGCTGTTCGGAGCCTCGGCCCTCCTGTCGATCCTGAGCGCCGCGGACGGCTACGTCGTCGTCCCCGACGAGGCGACGGGGCTGCAGGCGGGCACCGAGGTCGACGTCACGCTGTACACATAGCGAGTCGTGGCCACCACGCCGTTCATCCGCGACGTCCCGGCCGCCGAGGCGCTGGCGGCCTGGCGCGCCGCGTGCGCCGCGGCGCAGTGCCCGGGGCGCGTCGACACGGTGCGCCTCGGCCTGCACGAGGCCGTCGGGCGCGTCACCGCCGAGCCGGTGTGGGCGACGCGCTCCTCACCGTCGTTCGACGCCTCGGCGATGGACGGCATCGCCGTGCGGGCGCAGGAGACCGTCGGCGCCAGCGAGAGCACGCCGGTCTTCCTCGAGCCCGAGGCCTTCGTGATCCTCGACACCGGCGATCCGATCCCCGAGGGCTTCGACGCGGTCGTCATGCGCGAGCACGTCCACCACGATGACGCGGGACGCGCCGAGCTGCGCGCCGCGGTCGCGCCCTATCAGCACGTGCGCTCGATCGGCGAGGACGTGAGCGCCGCCGAGTTGCTGCTGCCCACCGGGCATCGCCTGCGCGCGGTCGACGTCGCCGCCGCGGCGGCCGCGGGCGCGGTCGACGTCCTCGTCCACCGGGCGCCGGTCGTCGCGGTGCTCCCCACCGGTGACGAGATCCGCCCCGTCGGCACCGACCCCGCGCCCGGCGTCATCCTCGACACGAACTCGCTCATGCTCATGGCGCAGGCCGAGGCGGTCGGCGCCACCGCCTGGCGCAGCGAGATCGTCCGCGACGAGCCCGACGCGATCGCGGCCGCCGTGCGCGACGCCGCCGCGCGCGCCGATCTCGTCATCGTGGTGGCGGGCTCGAGCGCGGGGCGCGACGACCACACGGCCGCCGTGGTCGAGCGCCTGGGCACGCTCGCCGTCCACGGGGTGGCGGTCCGGCCCGGGCACCCGGTGGTCCTGGGCGCGGTCGAGGCCACGCCGGTCCTCGGCGCTCCGGGCTACCCGGTCTCGGCCTCGCTGACCTTCGACATCTTCGCCGCGCCGCTGCTCGCCGCCCTCGAGGGGGCGACGCCGGCCGAGCGGCCCCGGGCCCGCGCGCGCCTGGCCCGCAAGCTCGCCTCGTCGATGGGCATGGACGACTGGGTGCGCGTCCGCCTCGGGCGCGTCGGGGGCGACCTGGTGGCCACGCCGCTGCCGCGCGGCGCCGGCGTGCTCACGTCGCTCGTGCGCGCGGACGGCCTGCTCGTCGTGCCGGCGGGCCTCGAGGGCCACCACGCCGGCGAGGAGGTCGACGTCGCCCTCCTGCGCGGGGTGGGCGAGATCGACCGCACGATCGTCACCGTGGGCTCGCACGACCTCGTCCTCGATCTCGCCGCCTCCGAGCTGCGCGCGACCGACCCCGGCGTGACGCTGGCGTCCTCGAACGTCGGGTCGCTCGGCGGGCTGGTCGCCCTGCGCGACGGCCTGTGCCACCTCGCCGGCTCGCACCTCCTCGACCCCGCGACCGGCGAGTACACGCTGCCCTACGTCGATCGCGTGCTGGGCGAGCGCGACATCGCGGTCGTCCGCCTCGTCCATCGCGAGCAGGGGCTCGTCGTGGCGCGCGGCAACCCGCTCGGCCTCGCGGGCATCGGCGACCTCGCCCGCCCCGACGTGCGCTACGTCAACCGCCAGCGCGGAGCGGGAACGCGGGTCCTGCTCGACCACGAGCTCGGCCGCCGCGGGATCGCGCCCGACGCGGTCACCGGGTACGCGCGCGAGGAGCACACGCACCTGGCTGTCGCGGCCGCGGTCGCCGCCGAGCGCGCGGACGCCGGCCTCGGCGTCATGGCCGCCGCGCGCGCCTTCGACCTGGACTTCGTGGCGGTCACCCGCGAGCCCTACGACCTCGTCCTGACAGCCGAGACGCTGGACGACCCCGCCATGGCGCCGCTGTGGGAGCTGCTCGAGCGCCCGGCCTTCCGCTCCGCCGTCGAGGCCCTCGGGGGCTACGACACGCAGGAGATGGGCCGCCGGATCCGCTGAGCTGCCGTCGACGTCGTCGAGTCGTGATCCCCTCAGGGATGTCCTGGCGAGCGCCAGCCCCGGATCGCGGTGACGATCTCGTCGGCGGCGTCCTCCTGGACGTAGTGACCAGCCCCCTCCAGCAGGACCGTGCGGTGATCGGCGAAGAGCTCCTCCCAGCGCCGGCGCTCGCGGCCGCCGAACGCGACGTCCTTCGTCGGCCAGACGATGAGCGCCGGGCGATCGCTCAGCCGGGGAAGGCGCCGCTCGATGTCGGCGAGGAAGGGCCGGCTGGCGAGGATCTCTCGCGGGAAGACGGCCGTCGGCCGCCGCGAGGCCGGCGTCGGGAAGGGCCCGCGATACGCGTTCATGACCGCCTCCGGCAGCGGCCCCCGGCGCACGCCGGCGCGGAGGAGGCGCTCGACGAACAGGTTGCGATTGAGGATCAGCCGGCGCCCGATGGCGCCGCCGAGCAGCCGCGAGAAGAGCTGCGTGCCGGGATCGCCCTTCGGCCAGGCCCACGTGTTTGCGATGACGAAGGCCGCGAAGCGCTCGGGATGTCGCGTCGCGACGGCGAAGCCGATCGGGCCGCCCCAGTCCTGGACCATCATCGTCACGTCGCCGAGGCCCAACCCCAGGACGAGCTGCTCCAGGACGTCGGCGTGCTCGGCCGGCGTGAAGCCGTAGCCCGGTGCCGGCGAGGACAGGCCGAACCCGGGGTGGTCGACGGCGATGCAGCGGTAGCGATCGCGAAGCCCCTTGATGATCTCGCGGTAGAGGAACGACCAGGTCGGGTTGCCGTGCAGAAGCAGCAGCGGCGGTCCGCTGCCCTCATCGATGTAGTGGACGCGTGAGCCCGCCACGTCGGCGTAGTGACTCTCGAACGGATACAGCTCGTCCGGCACCCACGCCGGCCGGACCGGCCTGTCGGCGGCTGGAGGATCGGTGGTCATCGTCACGCCACCGGCGGCGGGGTCCCCTCGGCGCTGGCCGCGAGCTCGGGGCTCCACCCGCAGACCAGGCACGCATGCCGGAAGGCCGCGCTGGCGAACTCGAGCGCGTGGGCGCGCGGGTCGGCGGCGGCGACGACGTCGTCCCAGTCGAGGACGTACTCGCCCAGCTCGGCGTCCCAGCGCCCCGCCGAGAGCTTGGCCTCGGCGAAGCCGTCGGGCGCCGGGTGCGCGTAGGCGTAGAAGGCGGCCTTCCCGTAGCGCGGGTCGCCCGACCACCAGCCGACGGCGACCTCCTGGGCGTCCATCGCGTTGCGCATGATGAAGTCGTCGGAGGGCGGGTCGGCCGGGAGGCCCGAGAAGAGGTTCACCGCGAGGTCGAAGGAGCCCCACCAGGCATTGACCGGCGTGGAGCGCCCGCGGTAGGGCGCGCGGAAGGCGGCGAGCACGAGGGCGGCCTGGGTCGCGGTGGCGAAGTAGGCGGACACCTGGCCCGTGTCATAGGTGGTGTGCTCGTCGTCCTCGTCGAGCGGGACGCTCCACGGCACCTCCTGCGGCGTCGGGTCGATCTCGACGGGGCCGGCGAGGGCGCGGACGGCGTCGAGGAGCTCGCGCGTGACCGCCCCGACCGGCCGGTCGGGGATCAGCGCGATGCGCTGCGCGCGGCCGTCGCTGTGGGCGACGAGCGCCTCGTGGGCGTGGAGGTCCAGGGCGACGGAGACGGCTCCAGAGCCGTCGGGCGCGGGCAGCGGGAGCGTCTCCCAGCCGCGCGTCGTCAGCCGCAGGGCCGCGTGCTGGAGCTGAGGCTCGGGCGGCGCGAGCTCGGCCGCCAGCTTGCCGAGCACCTGGGTGTGCGCGTGGAGCGTGTCGCACGTCGCGCTCCACGCCTCGTAGTCGAGGGCCGGCCACGGGGAGGGCATGGACAGCACGCTACCGGCCGTCGACCGGCGGCGCGGGACTATCGTGATGGCATGGTCGATGTGGTGACCGAGATCGAGATCGCGCGCCCGCGCGAGGAGGTCGCCGCCTACGCCGCCGATCCCGACAACGCGACGCGCTGGTATCGCAACATCGAGTCGGTCGAGTGGGAGACCGCGCCGCCGGTCGCGGTCGGGTCGAGGATGGCGTTCGTGGCGCGCTTCCTGGGCCGGCGCCTGTCCTACACCTACGAGGTGCGCGAGATCGTGCCCGGCGAGCGCTTCGTGATGAGCACGGCCGAGGGGCCGTTCCCGATGGAGACGACCTACACGTGGGCCGACCTGCCCGACGGCGGCACACTGATGACCTTGCGCAACCGCGGCGAGCCCGCGGGCTTCTCGAGGATCGGCGCGCCGATGATGGCCATGGCGATGCGGCGCGCCAACTGGAACGACCTGCGCGAGATCAAGCGGATCCTGGAAGCGCAGGACGGCGAGCGGCGAGCGCCGTCGCCGCCTGCACGCCGACGGCGGCCAGCGCCGCCACGGTGAACGTCGCCCCCACGCCGGCTCGGTCGACGAGCACGGCCACCACGGCGCAGAAGACCACGAAGCCGGCCATGCCGCTGAGCATCCCGCGCAATAGGAAGACGACGGCCTGCGCACCGTGCTGCTCGTGGGTGAAGACCGCGAGGATCGAGGCCAGCGTCGGCAGGGCGGCGAGCACGCCGCCGACGACCGGGCCCAGGTGGCTCGCTGCCGCCGTCAGCGACACGACGAGCACCGCCGTGAGCACCATGCGCAGGGCGAGGTCCCAGCGCGGCGGGCGCGCCGGGGTCGTCGCGAGAGTGGCCGCGCCGCTGGGCAGCGCGCAGCGGGCCGCGAGCAGCGAGAGCGTGGCGGCGACGAGCCCGGCGAGCGGCCCGGCCTTGACGGTCCCGAGCAGCACCGCGATCACAGCCGCGGTCACCCAGCCCGCGGCGAGGCTCGCACGCCAGCCGGCGCGCAGGGCCGCGCGCCCGTAGGCGAGCGCGAAGCCGCTGAGGGCGACGAGCCCGAGCAGCGTCCCGCTCGCCGTCTTGGCCGCGAAGGCGCTGCCGTGCTCCTGGGCGGCGATGAGCAGGACGGGCCCGACGATGGCCGGGAACGCGCTGACCAGCCCGCCAATGCCGTCTCCCCAGCGGCGCGCGGCCAGCGTCGCGGCGCCGACGAGGGCGGGGGCGAGGACGAGCTCCAGCAGCGCGACGGGCACGCGTCCGAGGTTAGTGGCCGTGACTTCCCGGCCGTCGCCGGCCGAATGCCGCCGCCATCGAAGCGGTTGTCCGGCCCATATCCTCAGCATGGCCCCCGTGTCACGTCCTGCGAACCCGCCGATGACGCACGAGCGGCTCCTGCGGCGGGGCCTGCGCCTGGAATACGCGACGCTCGCCTGGAACGTCGTCGGCAGCACGGTCCTGCTCGCGGCCGCGGCGGCCGTCGGGTCGCTCGCGCTGGCCGGCTTCGGCGTCGACTCGGTCATCGAGATCGCCGCGTCGGCCGTGGTCGTCTGGCAGCTCAGGAGCCCCGCCGGCGATGGGCGCGATCGTCGCGCCCTGCGCGTCATCGCCGTGGCCTTCGCCCTGCTGGCGCTCTTGCAGCGTCCGCGAGGCTCGTCACGCGTGGCGCCAGGCTCAGAAGCCGTAGTCGCGGTGCCAGGCGCCGATGTGCGGGAGCAGCAGGAGCGCGAGCACGAGCCCGGCGCAGAGCGAGATCGCGACGAGCAGCGCGGCGACCCCTCGCCCCGCCGCGCGGGGCCGGCGCGAGGGGCTCGTCGCCCAGGCGCCGCTCAGCGAGCGCGCGGCGCGCGGGAGGTAGGCCAGGAAGTGGGCTCCGAAGGCGCCGCTCCACACGATGAAGGCGACCTTGTGGAGCATGAGCACCCGGTCGGAGTGGTGGCCGAGCAACAGCAGCCAGACGCCCGTGGCGAAGATCATCACGGTGGCGGCCACGAGCAGCGGGGCGAGGGCCCGCAACGCGACGTGGGGCGGCCCCTTGGCCACGTATGCGGGCGCGCCCGTGTAGTAGCGCACGAACCGGTAGCCGGTGCTCGCGAGCTTGAGCGCGACGGGCCCGATCAGCACCAGCCCGATGAACATGTGCGGGCCGAGCAGGCCGCCCATGTCCAGGATCGTGATGCCCTCGGAGATCAGCAGGATGGCCAGCAGCGCCGCGGCAGAGCTCGTCAGAAGCTCGTTGAGCTCGATGCCCCCGAGGCGTGTGCGCGTCCGGGCGGGCTCGGTCGCGGGCCGGTCAGCGAGCTCGGTCACGGCGGGTCTCCAGCAGCAGGGCGAGGGTCGGGCACGCCGCCTCGGCGCGGCGGGCGAGTTTGACGAGCTCGGGCGCGACCGGCTCCGCGTCGACGATCGGGTAGCCCCAGTCGTCGAGGCGGATGTGCTCGGGCAGCAGCTCGGCGCACAGCCCGTGGCCGTCGCACATGATCGGATCGATGCGGATGGTCGTGCGGCGAGTCATGCGGCGGCCGCCCGGGCCGCGGTCGCCAGTGGCATCGACGGCGCGTGCACTGCGCTGCACCGGCCGGCGCCGTGGCCGTCGATCTCGCGCGCGAAGACCTCCAGGGCGCTGGCCAGGAAGCGCGCCGCGCCGTCCGGGTGCCGGCACGCACCGCGGGCCGTGACGTCGGCTCCCCAGCGCCTCAGCCGTGCGCGCTGGTCCTCGCGCGCGCCGCGGGCCACGAGGTCGAAGCTGTCGGCGATGGCGCGCAGCCCGTACAGGCACGGTCCGCACTGTCCGGCGCTCTGGTCGGCCAGGTAGCCCAGCACGCGCGCCGACTCCCAGACCCCGCAGGATCCCTCGCCGAGGACCCAGAGGACGCCGGCCCCGATCGACCCGGCGGCGAGCAGGGGATCGCCCTCGCTCAGCGTGAGGTCCTGCATGTGCTGCGCGTCGAGCCAGGCGCCGCCGTAGCCGCCGACCAAGAGCGCCTGCGGGCGCTCGCTCACGCCGCCCGCCGCTCGCAGCAGGTCGGCCATCCGGCTGGCGAAGGCGATCTCGTAGACGCCGGGGCGCGCGACGGCGCCGCCCAGCGTCACGAGCGCGCTCCCGGGCTGCGTCGGCGATCCCACGGCGCGGAACCAGTCGGCGCCATGGCGCGCGATCAGGGCCATGTGCGCCAGCGTCTCCACGTTGCTGACGAGCGTCGGACGGTTGCCGACGCCGCGCTCGAAGGGCCGCGGCGGGACGGTCGCCGGCAGCGCCGGCTTGCCGTTGAGGTGCGCGATCGCCGCGGTCTCCTGGCCGCTGACGTAGCTGCTCGGCGCGGCGACGACGCGCAGGGCAGGCCCGCGCGCACCGGTCGCGCGGCGCTCGTCGACGGCGCGCAGCACCGTGGCCCAGGCCCGCGGGTCGGAGCGCTTGACGTACAGCACCACCTCGTCGGCCCCGACCGCGGTGGCGGCGACCAGGGCGCCGTCGATCACGAGGTGCGGCGCGTGGGTGAGCAGCACCGCGTCCTTGCCGCTGGCCGGCTCGCTCTCCGAGCCGTTGGCCACCACCACGGCGCGGCGGCGGCGGCCCGCGACCGCGCGCAGCTTCAGCGCGCTGGAGACGTGCGCGCCGCCGTGTCCGCGCAGGCCGCTGTCCTCGATCGCGTCGAGCAGCCGGGCGCCCGCGTCGCGGCCGGACGTCTCCAGCGCGCCGTGGACGCGTAGGTGCTGGGCGAGGGACAGCGTGCCGCCGCCCTCGATCCCGCGCAGCAGGCGCGGAAGGCCGCGCTCGGCGCTCATCACGCCACCTCCTGCGCGTCGGCCGTCCCGACCACCGCACCGCCGGCGTCGATCCTCAGCGCCAGGCGCAGCTGCACCGGGCGCGCGCGGGGCGACGTGAGCCGGGCCACGACCAGGTCGCCGCGCAGCCCGACCACACGCCCGCGGTAGAGATTCGCCTGCCCGCCGGGGCCGAGCCGCACGCTGCTCGAGACCATCTGCAGCCCACCGCCGGGGAGCGCCTGGCCTGAGAGGCGCAGCGCGAGGCGCAGCGGCGCGCCGGCGACGTGGATCCGGGCCGCGATGTCGACCTGCGCGTGCCCGTCGCCCCCGGAGCCGATCTGTCGCGAGGTGCCGTCGAGCGGGGCGGCGAAGGGCAGCGCGACCGTCGCCGGAGCGCTGACGGTGCGCGTGACGGCCGGCGACCGCGCCGCCGCGAGCAGCGTCGGCGGCGTGCCGGCGCGGCGCGCCCAGCCCGGCTTCAGCGGGCCCTGCAGAGCGAAGGCGACGGTGCCCGCGACCGAGGCGGCCACCAGCGCGAGCGCGCCGAGCCGCAGCCCCGCCCGCGCCGGCCAGTCGCGCAGCAGGCGCCCCGCCAGCGCTGCGACGACGCCCGCCACGCACGCGGCGGTCAGCAGCTGCAGCCACGCCGCGCGCGCGTCGGTCCCCGTGCCCAGGCCGTGCAGCACGGCCACCGGCCAGCACAGGTACGCCGCCCAGTGCACCGCCCGCCAGGCGCGCAGGCCCAGCCGCGCGCGCAGCACGCTGGTCACGATCAGGGCGATGAGCAGGTCGAAGGCCAGCGCGCCGAAGCCGAGCCACAGCGGGCGGTAGCGCGAGGCGAGGGGGACGACCGCGTCGAGCAGGCGCAGGTGCGCGAATGGATCGAGGAGCGAGGTCGCGATGTGCGCCGCCAGCAGCACGACGACGAGCAGGGAGACGTTGCGGTGCAGGCCGTCGACGACGAAGCGCGGGGTGCGGGCTCCCAGCCGCCAGCGCAGCGTGCCCGTGATCCCGAGGATCACCGAGGCCGAGAGCAGGACGAGCGCGATCGCGCCGGTGCCGCGGCTCAGGTACCACAGCGGGCTGGGGCCGGCGGCGGCGAGGATCACGACGCCACCGGCCACGCGCCCACGGTGACGACCCTCCCGCTCGGGTCGACCAGCCGGGCGGGCAGGCCGAGCGACTCGAGCCATTGCGGCGCGGACGCCCCGCGCACGATCGCGGCCGTGCTCGCCGTGTTCGCGTCGACGCACGAGGCCGCGGCGACGCTGACGGTGCGCCACACCGGCGCCGCCGGCTCGCCGGTGGCGGGGTCGACGATGTGATGGACGGGCCGCCCGGCGCGTCGCCAGCGGCGGACCGTGGTGCTCGACGTCGCCACGCCGCCGCCGCTCACGGTCACGCTCTGGCCGTCGGCGTCGGGGCCGGCGCGATGGTCGTCGGTCACCCGCACCACCCAGCCGCCAGCCGGGGCGGGACCGGCAGTGGCCACGTCCCCGCCGAGATCCACGAGGGTGGGCGAGCCGGTGGCCGCGGCGATGGCGCGGGCGGCGCGGTCCGCGGCCAGGGCCTTGGCCGTCGCGCCGAGATCGAGACGGCAGCCCGGGCTCATGCGCAGGGCCCGGCGCCGGGCGTCCAGGGCCACGCTGCGCCACCCCGCGGCCGGTATGCCGTGCACGTCATCCGCCGCGTCGGCGTCCATCGCCGCGAAGTCGCGGTCGTAGCCCAGGGCGACGAGCGCCGGGGCGACGGTGGGGTCGACGGCGCCCTCGGTCTGCTCAGCGGCCCGCAGGGCGACGCCCACCGCTTCCGTGAACAGCTCGCTGATCGAGGTGACGCGCCCCGCCGCGTCGTTGGCCCGCGTGAGCTCCGAATCGGGGCGGAAGCGACTGCACGCGCGGTCGATGGCGTCGAGCTCGGCCGCCAGGAGCCGCTCGGCCTCGTGGACCGCGGGCGCCTCGACGACGACGACCGCGGTGGTGCCGATCGCCTCCAGCGCCCCCAGGGCGTACAGCGTGCTCACGAGCCGCCGGAGGTGACCGCGGGCGGGGCGGGCGCCGGCTGGACGGCGGGCGCCTGTTGGGGGGGTGCCGGCGGCGGCTGCGGGGGCGGAGTCGTGGTCGTGGCCTGCTGCGTCGCCGTCGCCGGCGCCGCGGCCGCGCGATCGGGCTTCGGGTGGCGGCGCTCGCGGTGGCGGCGGGGGTGGCTCGGCGCAGAGCGGCGCGCGGGCCGCGGGTCGGCGCGACGCGCGACCTGCGCCGTCGCCTTCGACGTGCCCGGCTTGGTCGCCGCCGCCAGCGCGCTCACGCTCGCCACGGCGAGCACCGCCACGGCCGCGATGACGGCCGTCATGCGCCGCAGCCGCCGCAGGGCGCGATCGCGGTGGGCGACGTCATGGCGGACGAGCGAACGCGTCCGTCGTGCCGGAGGAGCCATAGGAGCACTGTCGGCACGCAGGGTCGGTGGCACCTAAGGATCGCGTGAGAGTTCTCTCAGCCAGACGGCGAGAGCGCGCCGTACGATCGGCCCCCTATGCGCATCCTTCTCGTCGAGGACGAGCGCGGCATCGCGGACTTCGTCGAGCGCGCGCTGCGCGCGCAGGGCCACGCGGTCGAGGTGGCGACCGACGGAGTCGAGGGTGGCCATCGCGCCGTGGGGAGCGACCTCGACCTCGTGATCCTCGACGTGATGCTGCCGGGCCGCAGCGGCCTCGAGATCCTCGAGGAGATCCGCAGGGTCAAGCCCGCGCTGCCGGTCATCATGCTCACGGCCCGCGCCGAGGTGGCCGACAAGGTCGCGGGCCTCGACGCCGGCGCCACGGACTACATGACCAAGCCCTTCTCGGTCGAGGAGCTCCTCGCGCGCGTGCGCGCCCATCTGCGCACCCCCGTGCAGGCCGAGACCACGCGCCTGAGCGTCGCGGGCATCGAGCTGGACCTGCTGCGCCGTGCGGTGAGCCGCGACGGATCGCCGGTGCACCTGTCGGCGAAGGAGTTCGACCTGCTGGCGTACTTCATGCGCCACCCCGGGCAGGTGCTGTCGCGCGAGCAGATCCTCAACGGCGTCTGGGACTACAACCACGACCCGGGCACGAACATCGTCGAGGTCTACGTCGGCTACCTGCGCCGCAAGCTCGCGCTCCCCGACCGGCCCGTGCCCATCCAGACCGTGCGCTCGGCGGGCTACCGGCTCGTGGACGGTTGATGGGCCTGCGGGGGCTGCGACCGCGGGTCACGCTGCTGATCGTCGCGGTCGTGGTCGTCTGCGTCGGGATCGCCTTCGTCGCCGTCTATGCGGGGACCGCGAGCGAGCTGTCCAAGCGCTCGCACCAGGACCTGCGGGCGGACATGGTGGCGCTCGCGCAGGTGGTCACGACGGGCTCGCCCCGACCGTCGGCGCTCGCGGCGCGCGCTCGCGCCTATCTCGCCCATCAGCCGTTCCGGCCCACGAGCCACGTGCTCTTCGTCGTCCCGGTCGGCGGACGCCCGGTGAGCAACGAGCCCGAGCTGCTGGCGCTCTCGCCGCCCGACGAGAGCGAGAGCGCCGCGCAGCAGCGTCAGGAGCACCGGGCCGCGCAGAGCTTCCTGGCCGCCCCGCCCGGCTACAGCTTCCACCAGCTTCCCGACGGCGGTCGCATCCAGCTGCTCGTCAAGGTCGCGCGCAGCCACGGGCGAGCGGTCGCGCGCCTCGGCGTGGGCGAGCCGACGGCGCCCACCGATCGCGCCAAGCGCGCGGTGCGCGACGAGTTCCTGCTGGCGGGCGCGCTGGCGGTCCTGGCCGCGCTGACGGGTGGCTTCGCGGTCGCGTCGCGCGTGGCTGCCCCGCTGCGTCGCATGGCGCGTGTGGCGGCGCGCGTCGATGCCGGCGACCTCGGCCCGCGCATGGAGATCGCCGCCCGCCACGACGAGGTGCGCGTGCTGGCCGAGGCCTTCGACCACATGCTCGACCGCCTCGAGGACGCCTTCGACCGCCAGACCGCGTTCGTCGCCGACGCCTCGCACGAGCTACGCACCCCGCTGACGGTCATCCGCGGCCAGCTCGAGGTCCTCGCGCTCTCCGAACAGCCCGATGCGGCCGAGGTGCGGCGCGTCGAGAAGCTCGTGGCGCTGGAGGTCCAGCGCATGAGCCGCCTCGTGGAGGACATGCTCCTGCTCGCCCAGGCGGGGGAGGAGGGCTTCCTGCGGCCCGGGGTCATCGAGCTGCGGCCGTTCCTGACCGATCTCGTCCGTGGCCTCGCGGACGCCGGCCCGCGCCGGCTGGAGCTCGGCGCGATCCCCGAGTTGCTCATCGAGGGCGACGAGGGACGGCTGGCCCAGGCCCTGCGCAACCTGCTGCGCAACGCGATCGCCCACACCGCCGAGAACGGGCTGGTCGCGCTCAGCGTCCAGGCCGAGGGCGGCCGTCTGCGCTTCATCGTCGACGACGACGGCCCCGGCATCCCGGTCGAGCAGCGCGCCGCGATCTTCGACCGCTTCCATCGCCTCGACGGGGGCCGCTCGCGCGACGCCGGCGGAGCCGGCCTGGGCCTGGCCATCGTCTCGGCGATCGCCTCGGCCCATGGCGGCCGCGTCTGGGCCGAGGCGGCGCCGGCGGGTGGCGCGCGCATGGTGCTGGAGATCCCGCTGGGGCGCAGCCCGCTCCGCGCCTGAGAGCATTCTCATCGCCCGATCGGCATGGACGGTCCGGTGCCGGGGGAGGCCCGGGGCATGACCCAGATCACCGACGAGCGGCGCTTCACGCGCCCATCAGAGACAAGCACCACCGTCACCGCCGACGCCGTCGAGCACGCGATCCGCCACACGACGCTGCGTGCCCTGGGCTTCGGCGGCATGCTCGCGATCGCCCTGATCCACCTCCTCGACGTGATCGCGAAGATCAAGGAGACGCCCTACCTCGGCGTCATGTACATCGCCCTGATGCTCGCCAGCGTCGCCGTCGCCTTCTATCTGCTGCACACCGGCTCGACGCTCGCCTGGGCGGCCGCCGGCCTGCTCGCCGCGGCCACCCTCACCGGCTTCGTTCTCAGCCGCACGACCGGCCTGCCAAACGCCTCGGACGACATCGGCAACTGGACCGAGCCCCTCGGCCTCGCATCGATGTTCGTCGAGGGAGCGGTGGTCATCCTCGCGGCCTACGCGTGGAACCTCGCGCGCCACGAGCGCCGTCCCGGCGTGCACGCGTCCGTGGCTCCGCGGGTCAGCGCAGAGCGTTGACCGAGGCCGCCGTGCGGGCGGGCTCGATGAGCGAGCCCTGGAGGCGGCGCGCGGCATCGAGGTGATCGCCGGTCCAGATCATGCGCACGGCGGTGGCCGTGGCGTGGCCGTCGTGCCCGCGCAGGTCGTGGCTGACGGCATCGACGAGCCGCTGGTCGGCGAGCGCATCGGGCTCCAGCGGCTCGGGCACCTGCCCGTCTCCGGTGAGGCTGACCGCAAAGGCGCGGTACCAGCGCGTCATCTGCTCGGTGCTGGCGGACAGCTCCTGGCGCGCCGCCGTCCGCTCCACGTCGCCGGAGCCGCCCTGGCGCCACAGGTCGAGCACGGCGTCTCCGGCGAGGCGCAGCCCCACGACGCCCGTGACCAGGCTGGTGATCTCGGCGAGCGGCACGGGCTTGGCGCCGCGCTCGGCCAGATAGCTGCGGAAGGTGTCGTCCAGGCGCCGCGCCGCCGCCGCGGCGCGCGCTGCCTCATCGGTCGGCGCGGGCGCCGGGAGCGCGACCGCGTCGCAGCGACCCATACCGAAGCGCGCGGCGCTCGCGAGGTACTCCGCGCTCGCCGCGTAGGCCTGCGCCAGCGCCGTGCCGAGCGCGTGTCCGGCGCCGCGCGGCCACAGCAGCAGCCCGACCGCGAGGCTCACCGCGCCGCCGATCGCGACGTCCTCGATGCGCACCAGACCGATCTGCCAGCCCTCGGGCGCGAGGATGTTGAAGAGGATCAGCAGCGCCAGCGTGAAGGCGGCCTGGCCAGCGGCGAAGGAGATCGCCGCGGGCGCGAGCCCGGCCAAGAGGACGGCGGGCGGCAGCAGAACCCAGAGCAGCGTCGTGTTGGTGCCCACCAGCTCGACCAGCGCTCCACCGACCACGAAGCCCACGACCGTGCCGAGCAGGCCGCGGAGCACGTTCTGGCCCGTGCTCAGCGCGTTCGAGCGCAGCACCGAGAGCGTCCCGAGCACGACCCAGAAGGCGTGCTGCACGCCGGTGAGGTTGGCGATCAGGACGGCAAGGCCCAGCCCGACCGCGCCGCGGACGCTGTTCTGCAGCCACAGCGAATGCTGCTCGACGTGGGCGCCGGCGCGCTCGTGCGCAGCGGAGAAGGGGCCGGCGAGTCCCTCGGGCTGGCGGCCGAGCATCTGCTGCGGCCAGCTGCGCCGCTCGGCCGCTGCGGCCCAGTCGATGTTCATCGCGATCTGCGACACCACGAAGCTCAGCTCCTGCGCGCGGAAGGCGGGGTCCAGCGAGGAGATGACGTCACCCGCCGGCCGCTCGGTCATCGTCCCGCCGGCCGTCGCGGTGGCGGCCGGCAGCTTCGAGGTCGCAGCGCGCTCGAGCTCCCTCAGCCGCGCGCGCAGCTCGGTCAGCGCCGCGTGCAGGGCATCGGGGGATCGCCGCGGCGCGGCGAGCAGATCGCCACCGCGTTCGAGCACGGCGGCGGCTGCCGTCTTGACCGCTCCGACGTGGGCATCGGGCGCCCTCGCATGCGGGTGCGGCGCTGCCTGCAGGACGATCGTGTTGAGCCACTTGAGCTCGTCGACCAGCCGCACGACGGCTCGCGCGGCCGTGCTCAATCCCGTCGGTCGGTAGGGCGTGGCGAAGAACACCGCATGCAACGCCTCGACCGCGCTGTCGGCCTGCGCGATCGCGGCGTCGCGCTCGGCCGCCAGCGCATCGGCTCGGTCGCCCACGACGTAGGCCACCTGCGCACGCAGGCGGTGGGCCACCGCGCGCGTGCCCGCGATCGCCGCGCTGCGCACCGGATCTCGCGCCGGCGCCGGCCACAGCAGCGCGATGGCGAGCAGGGCCGCCGCCGACGCCAGCCCCCAGCCGGCCAGGCGATCGGGGATCTCGGAGATGGGCGCGGGCAGCGAGACCGGGAGGATGAAGGCCAGCAGCAGCGACGTCGTCGCCCCCGCCAGGACGGAGCTGACTACGCCGGCGAAGATGACGCCGAAGGCCACGAGCGCCATCGCCGCCGCGGCGAGCCCGGGCGAACGCGAGGCCAGCGTGCCCACGCACACGAACACCCCGCCCGTGACCGCGAGCGCCGCCTGGGCCTGCAGCCGTGCGCGCATCGGGCCCGGGAAGTCGACGAGCAGCAGCATCGCGAACGAGCCGAACGCCGCGAACGTCGCGATGGCCGGGTTGCCGATCACCACGTCGCCCAGCGCGACCATCGCGGGCATGACGAGCGCGGCCCGCCCCGCCCGGCGAAGCGCGCTGAGCCCACGATCGCGCTCCCTCAGCCAGGCGAGGGCAGACATCGCTCCCTCTTACGGCAGTCGAGCATGTCCGACATACTGGCGGGCAATGGCGTTGCCCGGTCGGCGAACGATGGTGACGTGGTTCGCGCTCCTGGTGGCGGCGTGGACCGTCTTCGCCGTGCTCAGCGGCGTGGAGACCGGACTGCTGTACCTCGCGCCGGCGCTGCTGCTGTGCGCTCCGCTGATCTTCGGGCGCTACGTCGGCGAGGAGCAGCTGGCCGAGCTCGCCAAGCGGTCGCCCCACTGCGCCGCGCGGCGCGCCTCGCGCCTGCCCGTCCCGCGCAGCCACGTGCGGCTGATGCAGCGCGGCGGTCGCCTCGTCGCCTCGTCGCTGGCCAAGCGCCCGCCCCCGCCGGCCACGGCGTTCCTCACCGCGTAGGGACCCGGGCGCCTCGCCGGTGAACGGGCCCGATCCCGTTCATCGTGCAATGCCTCGGAGGTTCTCGTGTCTCGCAATCAGCGTGTCGTCGTACTCGGGTTGGCGGTCGTCGTCCTGGTCGTCGCGGTCGTCGTCATCGGCACCGGCGGCTCCTCGAAATCGACCAAGGACGCCGGCCCGACGACGGTGGTCGTGCAGGGCGCCAAGCCCGTCGGCGGCGTCAAGGACGTCACCTTCAAGAAGGGCGGGACCGTCGACCTGACGGTCAAGAGCGACACGGCCGACGAGGTCCACTTCCACGGCTACGACGTCCACAAGGACGTTGCCAAGGGCGGCTCGGTGCGCTTCAGGTTCCCCGCCAGCATCGAGGGCAAGTTCGTCGTCGAGCTGGAGGACCACAAGCAGACCCTGGCCAACGTCACCGTCGCCCCATGATCGGTCGCCGTCTGCGCTGGGGGAGCGCCCTCGCCTCGCTCGGCCTGCTGGCGAGCGCCGCGCTGCCGGCGTCCGCCTCCGCTCACGGGCTGGTCGGCAAGCAGGACCTCCCGATCCCGCGCTGGCTGTTCGCGTGGGCCGCCGCGGTGGTGCTCGTCGTCTCGTTCGTCGCCCTGGCCACGCTGTGGCCGCGCCCGCGCCTGGAGCGGGCGGCCGAGCGGCGCGTCTGGCGGGCGCCCGCCGTCCTCGAGGCCCTGTGCGGGGCGCTCGGGGTCGCCGCCTTCGTGGTCACTGTGTGGGCGGGCTTCGCGGGCACCCAGACCGCGACCGCGAACCTCGTGCCGACCGTCGTGTACGTCGTCTTCTGGGTCGGGATCCCGTTCGCGACGCTCCTTCTGGGCGATGTCTTCGGCGCCTTCAACCCGTGGCGCGCCGCAGCGCGGGGCGTGGCGTGGTCCTTCGGCCGCCTGCGCCGCGGCAGCGAGGCGCCAGCACCGCTGGCCTATCCGCAATGGCTTGGGCGCTGGCCGGCGGCACTGGGGATCCTGGCCTTCGCGTGGGTCGAGCTGGTGTACGTCAATCGCGACGACCCCAGCCTGCTCGCGACGATGGCGCTGCTCTACGCCGCCGTCCAGCTCGTCGGGATGAGCGTCTACGGCATCGAGCCGTGGTCGCGCAACGCCGACGCCTTCGGCGTCTACTTCCGGCTGTTCTCGATGCTCTCGCCGCTGCACTGGCGCAAGCGTGAGCTGTTCGTGCGCGCGCCGCTGGCCGGCGCGCCCAGGCTCGACGCCGGCGCCGGGACGGTCGCCCTGCTATGCACGATGATCGGCACCGTCAGCTTCGACGGCCTCTCGCAGGGCGCGCTGTGGACGGGCACGAGCGGCGTGGCGCCCAAGCTCCAGCAGCGCTTCATCAACCTCGGCTTCACCGGCGAGGTGGCGCTCGAGATCACCTTCACCATCGGCCTGCTGTTCATGGTGGGCGTCGTCTCCGGCGTGTATCGGCTGGGCGTGGTCGGGATGCACTCGGTCGGCCGAGGCCACACGACCACCGAGCTTTCGCGGCGCTTCGTGCACTCGCTCATCCCGATCGCGCTGGCCTACGTCATCGCCCACTACTTCTCGCTGCTGACCTACCAGGGCCAGGCGATGGCCTACCTCATCTCCGATCCGCTCGGCCACGGCTCGAACCTGTTCGGCACCGCCACCGCGACCATCGACTACAACATCATCGGGGCCAACGGCGTCTGGTACGTCCAGGTCCTCGCGCTCGTGCTCGGTCACGCGTGCGGGCTCGCGCTGGCCCACGACCGCGCGCTCGTCGTGTACCAGCGCGTCCGCGAGGCGACCCGCTCGCAGTACTGGATGCTCGCGGTCATGGTCGCCTTCACGAGCCTCGGACTGTGGCTGCTGTCAGCAGCCGCGCAGTGACCGTTGCGGCTCAGGGCGGGAGTCGACGAGGGCGGCGAGGCTGCGATCGAGCTCCACGCTGACCCGGGTGCCGGGGAGGGGCGGGGGTGGGCCGAGGGGGAGGTGCGCTCGGAGTGAGAGCCCGGCGTCGAGGGTCAGCTCGTGGCGTCCGGGGCCGGTGGTGACGCGGCTGACCGTGGCGAGGAGCCCGGCCTGGCTCGGGTCGCGCAGGCACATCGCGGAGGCCCAGATCGCCAGGGTGGCCGGGCGGCGTCCGGGTGGCGCGACGAGGCCGGTCGGGTGCCCGGCGGCCAGGACGTCGCCGTGGTCGTCGATGTCGACCTCGATGACGTTCTCATAGCCGACGAGGCGGGCGACGGCCGCGTCGGCGGGGTGCGTGACGAGCTCGTCGGCGGGGGCGACCTGGCGCAGCTCGCCCGCGACCAGGACGGCGACGCGGTCGGCGAGGCCGAGCACCTCCTCGGCGCGGTGGGAGACGAGGACGACCGTAGTCGCGCGGTCGGCGAGGGCGCGCTCGACGTCGGCGAAGAACGCCGCGCGGCTGGGGGTGTCGAGGCCGGCGGCGGGCTCGTCGAGGAGCAGCGCGTCGGGCTCGCAGGCCAGGGCCCGCGCGAGGCTGACGCGCTGGGCCTCGCCGCCGGAGAGGCTGCGCGCGGGGCGCTCGGCCAGGTGCTCGACGCCCAGACGGGTCAGCGCGGCGGCGGCGACCGCCTGGCGGACGGCCCGGGGGGCGCGGCGGTAGCGCAGGGGCAGCTCGACGTTGTGGCGGACGGTGGTCGAGAGCAGCACCGGGCGCTGCGGCGCGTAGGCCAGCCGGCGGCGGAGGGCCGGGCCGCCGCGTGAGGTGGGCACGTCGTCGATGCGGACCTCGCCGGCGGTCGGCCGGTCGATGGCCGCGAGCAGGCGCAGCAGGCTGGTCTTGCCGGCGCCGTTGAGGCCGAGCAGCCCGAGCCGCTCGCCCGCGCCGACGGCGAGCCGGTCGACGCGCAGGACCTCGCGCCCGCCGCGGCGGTGGCGCACGCCGGCGACGCTCAGGATCGCGCCCACGCGGCCCCGCGCTGCTGCACCGAGGTGAGCACGGCGTTGACCGCGAAGGCGAGCCCCAGCAGGACCGCCCCGTAGACGAGCGCGGGTCGGAAGTCGCCCTTGCCGACGTCCTCGACGATGGCGGTGGTCAGCACCTGGGTCTGGCCGTGGATGTTGCCGCCGACCATCGTGACCGCGCCGACCTCCGAGACGGCGTGGCCGAATCCGGCCATGACGGCGGCCAGCAGCGGCAGGCGCGCCTCGAGCCACAGGCGCACGACGAGTTGGCGGCGGTTGGCGCCGAGGGCTCGCAGCTGGTCGGGCAGCTCCTCGGGGAGCGCCTGGATGGCGGCCATCGTGATCCCCGTGATCAGCGGCGCGGCGATCAGCACCTGGGCGATGACCATGCCGCGCACGGTGTAGATGAGCTCGAGCGATCCCAGCGGCCCGCTGCGAAAGAGCACGAGCGCCACCACGAGGCCGACCACCACTGTCGGCAACGCCATGCCGGTGTTGACCATGGTGGCCGCGGCCCGCTGGCCGCGGAAGCGCAGCAGCCCCAGCGCGGTGCCCGCGGGCACGCCGATGAGCATGGCGATGGCCGTCGCGCTGAGCGACACCGCGGCGGTGCGGGCCACCAGCTCCCCGACGAGCGCGGCCGCCGGTGCGGTCACTGGCCGGGGGCGTCGGGGTGGAACAGCGCCTGCCCGTAGCGGCTCGTGCCGAAGCCGGCGATCATGCGCTGGGTGGGCGCGCTCGTGATCCACCGCGAGAACGCCTGCGCGCAACCGACATTCGTGCCCGAGTGCTTGACCACGATCACGTGGTAGGGGTTCTGGAGCGGCCGATCGCCCTGAACCAGGATCTTGCTGTCGAGGCTCTTGGTGGCCAGGAACGTCCCGCGATCGGAGAGCGTGTAGGCGCGCTTCTGCGACGCGATGGTCAGCGTCGCTCCCATGCCCTGGCCGGTCTTGACGTACCACGACCCCGAGGGGGCGATGCCCGCCTGCTTCCAGAGCTTGAGCTCCTTGGCGTTGGTCCCGGACTCGTCGGCGCGCGATGCGAACGTCGACCTCGATCGCGCGATGGCCTGCAGCGCGGGCACGATCCCGCCGGCGCGGGAGACCTTCGCCGGATCGGCGGGCGGGCCGACGAGCACGAAGTCGTTGTGCATGACGGCCAGCCGGCTGGCGCCGTGGCCCTGCTGCATGAACGCCTGCTCCGCGTCGGGGGAGTGGACCAGCAGGACGTCGGCCTGCCCGCGCGCGCCGAGGTCGATGGCCTGACCCGAGCCGACCGCGACGGTCTTCACGCTGCACTTGCCGGCATGCTCGAAGGCGGGCACCAGCGTGTCGAGCAGCCCGGTGTCGCGCGTGCTCGTAGTGGTGGCCAGGATCATCTGGCCGGAGGGCGTTGCGGTCGTCGACGTGGCGCTCCCCGACGAGCCCGAACCGCAGGCCGCCGTCGTCAGCGTCGCCGCCACCAGCATCGCGACCGCCCGGCGTCGCCTCGTCACCTCGCTCTCCTGCGTACGCCCGTCCGGGTCAGGTCGTAGCCGCCGAGCGCGGTGACCTGCGCCACGAAGGCCGGGTCGTGCAAGCGCGCGAGCAGCCCGGCGGCGCTGTCAATCGCCTCCTCGCGCAGCGCGAGCTCGAACGGCTCGACCGCGACCGCGACGAAGTCCAGATCGCAGGCCCGCGCCACGGCTCGGACGGCGAGCCCGGTGTCGGCGGCGCCCGCCGCGACCGCGGCGGCCACCGCGAGGTGAGAGTCCGCGGGCTCGCCGGTCTCGGGCGCCCCCTCGACGCTCGCCTCGGCCAGCAGCCGCTCGAGCAGCAGCCGTGACCCGCTGCCCCGCGCGCGCCACGCGACGCGCAGACCCGCGAGGTCGGCGACCCCGCGCACCGCCAGCGGGTTGCCACGCGGCACGACCAGCCCGATCTGGCGCTGCCAGAGATGCACGAGCACGACGGCGTCCCCCGCCAACAGGTGACGGACATAGGGGTCGTTGTGACGCCCGGACTCGGCGTGCAGCAGATGCAGGACCGCTGCGTCGGCCTGCCCGCGCGCCATCGCCTCCAGGCCGTGAACGCTGCCGCGCGGCCCTGGGACCACCTCGACCGATTCCCCCACCGCGCGGACGAGCGCATCGAGCGCTGGGTCGTCGCTGCCCGCCAGCCGCAGCCGCGGCCCGCCCGCCAACCACCAGCGCGCCCGCGGCGAACCGCCCTCGACGACTCGCGCGCGCGCCCGGTCACGGGCGGCGATCACCCCCGCGCGCCGCAACTCGCCGTACGCGCGCGCCACCGTGCCCGGCGCGCACCCCACCTGCGCGGCCAGCGTCCGGGTCGAAGGTAGGGCGGACCCTGGGGGTCGCCGCCCGTCGGCGATCTCCGCGGCCAGCATCTGCGCCAGATTCTGCGCCATCTGCCTCGATACAGATACCACGCGCGGTGGGTGCCCGTCGAGCCCAAGGCGGGCACATAGTTATAGTGTTACAATCATTATATGCCTATCACTACTACGACAGCGACGGCCGCGGACCCCGTGACGCGCACGCGCCCGCGGCTCGTGCTCGCCATCTGCTGCATGAGCCTGCTGATCGTGGGGATGGACGTGACGATCGTCAACGTCGCGCTGCCGTCCATCCAGCACGACCTCGATGCGCCGGTCTCGTCGCTGCAGTGGACGACCGCCGCCTACACCGTGGTGCTCGCGAGCCTGCTCATGCTGGGCGGGTCGCTCGCGGATCGCCTGGGTCGCGCGCGTGTCTTCAAGTTCGGCCTTGCGCTGTTCACCGCCGCGTCGCTGGCCTGCAGCCTCGCGCCGGGCGTCGGTTGGCTGATCGCCTTCCGCGTGCTTCAGGGCGTTGGCGGGGCAATGCTCAACCCGGTGGCCATGTCGATCATCCGCAACACGTTCGAGGACCCGCGCGAGCGCGCGCAGGCGATCGGGATCTGGGGCGCCGTCGTGGGCCTCAGCATGGCTCTGGGACCCGTCCTCGGTGGCGTCCTCGTCGGCCTCAGCTGGCGGGCCGTGTTCCTGGTCAACATCCCCATCGGCCTCGCCGCGATCGTGCTCACGGCGCGCTTCGTGCCGGAGTCCCGAGCGCCTCGCTCCCGGCGACCCGATCCGGTCGGCCAGGCGCTCGTCATCCTCACGCTGGCGAGCTTGACCTCGGCCATCATCGAGGGCCCCCGCCTCGGGTGGGGCTCGCCATGGATCCTCGTGCTTGCCGCCACCGCCGGCATCGCGCTCGTGACGCTGGTGCGCTACGAGCTGCGCCGGGTCGACCCGCTCATCGAGCCGCGCTTCTTCGCCAGCCGGCCGTTCTCCGCCGCGGCGGTCATCGCCGTCGCGGCCTTCGCCGCCTTCGGCGGGTTCCTGTTCCTCAACACGCTCTACCTGCAGGACGTGCGGGGCCTCTCGCCGCTGAGCGCCGGCCTGTGCACCCTGCCGCTGGCGGCCATGACCGCGTTGATCAGCCCGATCGCCGGCCGCGTCGTCGGGACCCGCGGGGTGCGCGGCCCGCTCGTCCTCGGCGGCCTCGGAGTCGGTGCGGGCAGCCTGATGCTCGTGTCCCTGAGCGCCGACACCTCCCTGGAATGGCTGCTGGTCGCGTACTCGGTCTTCGGGCTGGGGTTCGGTGCCGTGAACCCGCCGATCACCAACGCCGCCGTGTCGGGCATGCCGGCGAGCCAGGCGGGCGTGGCCGCCGCGGTGGCCACGACGAGCCGCCAGGTCGGCCTGACGCTCGGAGTCGCGGTGTTCGGCGCCGTGGCCACCGCGCAGGTGGCCGGCTCGCTTCACGACGATCTCGCCGCCGCCAGCCACCTGGCGTGGTGGCTCATCGCGGGCCTGGGCGCCGGGATCGTCGCGCTCGGTCTGGCCGCGAGCACCGGGGCGGCCCACGCCAGCGCCGAGCGGACCGCGGCGCGCCTGCGCGAGGCGCCGCTGGCGGCGTGATGAGCGCAGCGGATCCCGACCTCGCCCGTCGCGCCTGGCGCACGATGCTGGACGTCGTGCTCGACCACGATCGCAAGCTCGCGGTGTCCGAGGCGCTCGGGGTGAGCTGGGCGCGCGTGCGCGCGCTGCAGCGCCTGGCCGTCCAGCCGCGCACGCTGAGCGAGCTCGCCGTGGAGCTGGCGGCCGATCGGCCATACGTCACGCTGATCATCGATGGCCTGGAGGAGCGCGGGCTCGTGGCGCGCACGCCCCATCCCGAGGACCGGCGCGCGAAGCTCGTGGCGCTGACCGCCGCCGGCCGCGCCGCCGCCGCGCGCGCCGACGCGATCCTGGACGAGCCGCCGGCCGCCCTCCACGACGCGCCCGCCGAGGACCTCGAGGCGCTGCTGCGCGTGCTCGAGCGTCTGACCGGGACAGACCGGTAGCGCAAGGCCTCAGGCCGCGTCCCGCAGCCGCGTCGACGGGCCGAGCAGGTGCAGCTCGCGCGCGCGCGAGATCGCGTCGCGACGGCTGGCCACGCCGAGCTTTCGATAGATCTGCTTGAGGTGCGTCTTGACCGTGTTGACCGAGACGTAGAGCTGACGCGCGATCTCGCGGTTGGACATGATGGTCGGGAGGTAGCGCAGGATCGCGAGCTCACGCTCGGTGAGGACGTCCGCGAGCAGTTGCGGGACCGCGCCCCCGCCCGCTCGGCCCTCCAGCACCGTGACGAGCTCGGCCGCCAGCGCGCCGTGAGTCGTCACGCCGCGCGTGTGCCGATGGAGGATGGCGAGCAGCCGCGGCCCCGCGCCGAGCAGGCAGCGCCGAAGATCGTGGCGCTCGGCGGCGTCCAGCGCCCGCTCGATGGCGGCCGCCGCGGCGTCGTGGTCGAGGAGGGCGTCGCGGGCCACCGCGCGCAGCGTCTCGGCCTCGACGCGCACGGTCGTGGACGCGCCGATCAGCGCGCTGTCCAACAGGCACTCGCGCGCGCCCTCGGGATCCTGGGCGAGCAGCAGTATGCGTGCGCGGACGACCATGAGCTCGGGCGCATCGTGGGGCTCGACCGCGGCGCGCGCCGCCTCGCCCTCTCCCGAGGCGAGCAGGACCCGCGCGTCGTGCGCGCGCAGCGCGGAGCGCAGCGCCGAGGGCACGGGATGTCCGCCGAGACGGAAGTGCCCGACTCGCAGCGCGGTCGCCGCGGCGCTCGGCTGTCCGGCATCGAGCAGCACGCGCGAGCGCTCGAGCGCGAGCGCGAGTTGAAGGCCGCGCTCTGGGCTGTCGCGCAGCGCGGTCTCGGCCAGGTCCAGCGCGCGTTCGGCGCCCGCGCCATCGAGCCACTCGCGCCGGGCGGCAGCCAGGGCGAGGTGCGCCGGCGCCGAAGCCGGGTTGGCATCACCACCGGCGCATGCGGCGAGCCCGATGACCTCCTCGGCGCGCTCGGCGGCCTGGCGCATGCGACCATCGAAGGCCAGCGCCAGGGCGAGGTGCCCGCCGGCGACGATCTGCAGGAAGGGCCGGCGCACGGCGACCGCGGCGGCGACGGCCGCCTCGAGCGCCTCGATCGCCTCGTCGTGGGTTGCCTCCCAGAGCTCGCTCACGCCCAGGATGACCAGCATGAGAGCCTGGACCTCGGGGTCGTCGTGGGGCGCTCGGGCGAGCTCGCGCAGCGTCTGCAGCTCGGTCACGACATCGGCGCCCCGCAGATGGCGGTCGTAGAGGTGCGCGGCCGCATGGAGTCCGGCGAAGCGAGCGTCAGGGTGGGTCGGCAGGGCCGCGTCGGCCAGTCCCAGCAGCTCCTCGCTGCGGCCGAGTCGGCCGGCCGCCAGGTGTCCCACGACCCCCGCCAGGGCGATCTCGGGGTCCGCCGCCAGGCGCTCCGGGGCGACGCGGTCGACGAGCTCGCAGACGGTGCCGAGCTCACCTTCCACGACGAGCTCGGTCCAACGGTCGCGGACGATGCGCGCTACGAGGTCGGGGTCGTCGGCCGCCCGCGCATGGCCCAGCGCCTCGCGCTCGCGGCCGTGCGCGGCCAGCCACGACGCCGCGCGCCGATGGAGGGCTCGCCGCTCGTCGGCCCGCTCGGCACCCAGCTGGGCGCGCAGCAGATCGCGCAGCAGCGGGTGACAGGTGAACCACTCGCCGGGGCCGGCAAGCGGGGTCACCATCGCGTTGCGCCGCACGAGGTCGGCCAGGCGCGCTGCGCCATCGCGGCCTTCGGTGAGCGCGTCGGCCAGGTCACCCGTGAGGCCGTCCACGATCGACGTCCGCAGCAGGAAGGCGCGCAGATCGGCGGGTTGTCGGTCGAGCAGCTCTTCGAGCAGATAGTCGGCGACCGTCCCGTCGGACGCCGCGAGGGCGGCGACGTGCGCCTCGGGCTCCGGATGGTCGCGTAGCGAGAGCGCTGCCAGCCGCAACGCCGCGGCCCACCCCTCGGTTCGCCGGCAGAGCATCGAGACCTCATGCACGTCCAGCGTCGCCCCCGCGTGCTTGAGCAGCTGAGCCGCCTCGTGCTCGGTGAAGGCCAGATGGCGCTGACGGATCTCGCTCAACCCGTCCGCGAGACGCACTCGCGGGAGGCGCAGCGGCGGGTCCTGGCGCGTCACGAGAACGAGCCGGAGCGTCGGCGGTGCGTGCGCCAGCAGCCGATCGAGGTCGGCCGCCACCTCCTGATCGACCTCGTGGAAGTCGTCGAGCACGAGGACGACGGGCTCTCCGCGGTTGCAGAGCGCCTCGCACAGCGCATCCAGGGTCACCGACAGGTCTCCGCGCCTGGGCACAGCGACGCCGTCGGCGAGTGCAGCTGCGACGAGGCGCCAGAAGCGGTGGCGGTCGGCGTCGCCCTCGTCCAGGGACAGCCACGCCACCGGGCCGGGCGCCGCGCCCGAGTCGACCCAGGAGGCGACCATGACCGTCTTGCCGGCCCCGGGCGGGGCCGATACCAGCGTGAGCGGCCCGGCGACCCCCGCCGAGAGCGCCGCGTGCAGGCGCGGGCGGGGCACGAGGTCGTTGGGCAGCGCCGGGGGCGCGAGCTTGGTCTCGGGAAGGCCGACGTGGGTCATCGCAGCTTGCACTCGATCCGAACCTATCCTCGGTGGACGGGTCCCAGCGAGGTGACACGCATGTGTTCGCGGGGGGAGGTCAGCCCCCGGCTCGCCGCGCAGCGCGGTGCTGGTGGGAGCCGGGTGGCAGGGCTAGGCCGTACGACCCTGGCCGCCGTGGACGGCCAGGCCGTAGACGATCGCGACGTCCACCGCGAAGATGGCGAGCGACCAGAACGGATACGCCGGAATCGCGAGCAGGGCGGCGATCGAGCTCAGCCCGGCCGCGATGATGCCGAACCACCGCCCGAACTGGCCGCCGCGCCAGATAGAGAAGGCCGCGAGGATCTGCAGGGCTCCCAGGACGAGCGTGACCCATCCCCAGGTGTTCAGGTTGCTCAGGATGTACTTCTGATCGTTGACGAAGAACGACGAGTTGCCGATCGCCGCGATCCCGTAGATCACGTTCAGCACGCCGACGATCACCACCATGAGCCCGGCGAACAGGAGCCAACCTTCGCCTGACTGCTCCTCATAGACGGTCGGCCTGGCACCGCGCTCCGTGGCGCGCATGCTGGGGTCGAGACTGGTCATGACTGCTCCTTACGGTCGCTGCGACGGTCGAGCGTCGCCCATGACGACGATCGTGCCTGCGCTCCCGGGGCGTGTCACGGCAGCGGGCACGTCGGCGGGCCGGATGCATGCACCACTCCTGGACTCACACCGGCCGGTGTCGCGCCGGCGGAGCGTTGAAGCGCCGTGCCAGCGCCGACACCAACTCCGGGATCCCGCGGGCGAGTGCGTGCGCCTGCTGGCGAGCCGCTTCGGGCGCCGCCACCAGTGCCGCGACGGCGGCGAGCTCGTCGGCTGCCCCCAGGGCGTCGGCGTGCGGCATAGAGGCGGCGAGGATGTCGGCGAGCAGGTCGGCCACCGGCACGCGGCGGACGCGCACTGGGTCGATGAGCTCGGCCGCCACGCCGTCGCGGGCAGCCAGGAAGCGGTTCTCGGCGAGCGCTTCCTGGGCGTGCACGAGCTCGCGCGGCGCGTAGCCTTCCTCGAGCTCCAGCCTGGCCAGCGCCTGTACGAGTGCGCACAGGGCGGCCGTCGCGTCGAGGCGCGGCTGTGCGTCCATGATGCGGACCTCGACGGTGCCGAACCGGGGTTGCGGGCGTACGTCCCACCACAGGAAGGTCGGCTCCGGGATCGCCCCTGACCGCATGAGGAGGTCGACGGTGGCGACCCAGTCGGCGTAATCGTCGAAGACCCGCGGCAGGCCGGTGCGCGGAAAGGCCTGAAAGAGGATCGTGCGGTTGGAGGCCAGCCCGGTCGTCCGGCCCCGCCACAGCGGTGAGCTGGCCGACAGCGCCAGGAGCAGCGGGAGATGGGCGCGCAGGCGGTTGAGCAGGCGGATCGCGCTCTCGGGGTCCGCCACACCGACGTGCACGTGCAGCGCGAAGGTCGGCTCGCGCCGGGCGATCCCGCGCATGGTGCGGTGCACGAGCTGATAGCGCGTGGCCGGCGAGACCTGCGGGTCCCCGACGATCGCACCCGGGTACATGCCCGCCGCGGCCGTCGCCAGACCGATCCTGCGTGCGTCGCGGGACAGCCTCGCGCGCAGATCTCCGAGCTCTGCGATCGCGGCGCCGACCGTGGCGTGGGGGCCCGTGTTCAGCTCGAGCGCCGCTTCGTGGGTCTCGGCCGAGCAGCTTCCCTCGAGATCACCGCCGAGTACCCCCAGGAGCCGGTCGGCGCGCTGGGCCAGCGTCCAGGTCTCGGGATCGAGGAGCATCACCTCCTCCTCGAGACCGACCGTGTACGGTGTCGACGGCTGCCAATCCGCCCAGCGGAGCGCCCTTTCGAAACTGCTCCCGGCCGCGACGGCCGCCTCGTGCATGGCGGTGGAAGCTGTCGTCAGAGCCGCCGGTGCTGGCCGCCGTAGGCGGCAAGGCCGTAGATGACCAGGATGTCGACAGCGAAGATGGCCAGCGACCAGAAGGGGTACGCCGGGAGCGACATCAGCGCGCTGATCGAGCTCAGGCCCGCGGCGACGATGCCGAACCAGCGGCCGAACTGGTTGCCGTTCCAGACCGAGTAGGCCGCGAGGATCTGTACGGCTCCCAGGATCAACGTCACCCAACCCCACGTGTTGAGGCCGCTGAGGATGTACCTCTGATCGTTGACGAAGAAGCTCGAGTCGCCGATCGCGGCGATCCCCCAGATCACGTTCAAGATGCCGGCGAGCATCAGCATGATCCCGGCGAACAGGATCCAGCCGCCTCCCGGCTCGTCGTAGGCCCCGGTCGCGGATCTCGTGGGCCCCGCGGCTTCCTGCATGCCTGTATCGGGCGTCGACACGGTGATTCTCCAATCTGCTGCTCTAGGGCTCGTGAGGCTGGAACGGGCGTTGCTCGTCGGCGCCGGGTTGGATGACCAGTGCCGTCGACTCCGGGATCTCGAGCCAGGCTCCGGGCAGGTCGCCCGGCGGCTCGGAGACCACGATGCGATCCTCGTCTGTGAACTGCTGCAGGCGCGGGTTGTCCGGATGGAGCTTGCGCAACGTGTCGGCGTGCTCGGACACGAACAGGGTGCGCGAGCGGTGCTCGGTGGAGTAACGGATCGCCCACAGGCGCTCCCCGTTGCTCATGCCGACCGTCATCTGGATCGGATGCTCGACGCCGTGCTCGCGGCCGGTGGCCTCGACGAACCCCACGGCGCGCTCCATGGCGCCCAGCGGGTCGTCCTCGAGCCCGTAGGTCAGCGCGAGATAGAAGAGCACCTCCGAGTCCGTCGAGCCGGCGATGTCGTCGAACAGCGAAGGCTCCACCGCCAGCAGCAGCTCGCGGCGCATCGCGTGGAACCCGGCGATCACGCCGTTGTGGACGAACAGCCAGCGCCCCTGCCGAAACGGGTGGCAGTTGGTCTGCTGCACCGGCGTCCCGGTCGTCGCGCGGATGTGCGCGAGGAACAGCGGCGCCTCGACGTTGGCGGCCAGGTCGCGCAGGTTGACGTCGCTCCAGGCCGGCGTGGTGCTGCGATACCGGCCGGGCCGCGCCCCGTTGGTCCCGTACCAGCCCAGCCCGAAGCCGTCGCCATTGGTCGTCTCGACCCCCATGCGGGAACGCAGGCTCTGGTCGATCAGTCCGTGCGTGGTCTTGAAGAGGAGCTCGTCGACCGCCACCGGCTGACCGAAATAGGCGTTCCAACGGCACATGTCGCGATCGTGCACGGCTGCAGCCAGCGCCGCAATGAGGCACGCATCACTGGTGGGAGGGTGGCGGGCACCCGCGCTCTCGTCTCACTCCGGGGTCGCGCTGCCAGGGGTCGCGCTGCCAGGGGTCGCGCTGCCGCCGGTGGGAGGCAGCGGGATCGAGCCTGACACCCGCGTGCCCCCGTGCGAGGTCATGATCGCTAGGCGGCCGTCCAGCGCGCCCAGGCGGTCGCGCATGCTCTGCAGTCCCATCCCGCCGCCGGCCGTGGGCACGTCGAACCCGGGCCCGTCGTCGGCCACCTCGAAGTGCAGCTCGTGGGCGCTCTTGCGCAGCACGATGGAGATCCGCACCGCGGGGCCGCCGTGCTTGGTGGCGTTCTGGATGGCTTCCAGGCAGCAGTAATACACCGCCGACTCCAGCTCCGCCGGATGGCGGCCGATGTCGGTGGCCCGGATCTCGAGCGTCGCCTCGACGGGCACACGGATGCGCTCCAGGGCGGCGACGATGCCCCAGTCGCTCAGCACCGGCGGATACAGGCCGTGGGCTACCTCGCGCACCTCGTCCAGCGCGTCCTCGATGCTCTGGCCCATCCGGTCGACCCGCGTGCGAAGTGCCGAGTCGTGGGCGAGCAGGTTGCCCACGGTGCCGAGCTCGATCCGGATCGTGGCCAGGCGCTGCTGCACGCCATCGTGGAGGTTGCGTTCGAGCCTGCGTCGCTCCTCGTCGCCGGCCCGCACCATCCGCGCGCGTGACTGGCGCAGCTCCTGCAGCGCCTCGCCCCACCCCGCGTCGAGCTCGGCGTTCTCGGCGGCCAGCAGGGCGACCGCGCCGGCCGCCTGGACCAGCTCCGGATCGTCGTTGAGCTGCGGGTCGTGGATGAGCGCGACGGACGGAGTCCCACCGCGATCGACGAGCGTCACCTCAGGCTTCCCGCCGAGACGATCTTGCTCCCGCGCGAGGGTCTCGTGCGTGGCCTCGGGTTCGCTGCGGGGGTCGAGGAAGACCAGGCGCAGCGCCGGGTCGCCGAGGAGGTCGCGGAGCATCACCTCGAGCTCCCCTCGCGACGGACGCCGCAGCGACCGGTGCACGAGCCGTTGCATGGCGCGTGCCGCGAACAGCTGTGCGGCGATGAGCGCGGCCAGGAAGCCGTACCAGATCAGCGCTCGAGCCCCGACGAACGTCCACCGGACCACTCCGTGCAACGTCGTGAAGCTGGTGGGCGCGTACGTGAGCAGCAGATAGACGACCTGCAGGACCAGGAACAGAAGGGCAATCGGGGTGCCAATCGCCAGCGCGCGGCGCTGCGGTGGCGTGCCGCTGAGCAGCCGCCAGACGAGCAGGGCGGCCGTGGCGAGCGCGACGACGATCGCTCCCGGGCGGTAGATGTCCGCCAGATCGAGCGCGAGCGACGGCTGCGAGGTGACGGCCAGCGCGTTGTGCGGGCAGAGCGCCTGGCACCCGGAGATGGACGCTCCGGCGCCGACCTGCGGCAGTACCAGGACGATCAGCGTGGCCGGTACGGCGGCGGCGACGATCGCGGCGAGCACGATCAGCTTCGCCGGCCAGCCCTCCAGTCGCCCGGTCGGGAACGTCAGGATCAGCAGGAGGGTCGCCAGGTAGATGACGTTCTCCCACACCAGGCCGACCCCGAACAGCCACGAGTTGCCCGACGACTGCAGCACGTACACCCCGCCAACGAACCCGAAGCCGATCAGTATCGGCCCGAACCGGCTCTGCGGGCGCCGGCGCAGCCAGTAGAGGCCGACGAAGACCGGGCCGAGGATGAAGTCCGCCTTCTGGACCGCCAACCAGCCTGGGTACTTGAGGAACTCCGCGTCGAGCGTGACCCATACCGCGGCGATGGCCGTGAGCACCGCAGCGGCCGCCACGAGCCGCTGCCAAGACGTCGTGCAGAGTCGTGTCGCAGCACGCCTGGCATTCGTCCCGGTCGAGCCAGGCACACTCACGGGCTCGGTGGTCGAGGCCGGATCACTGCGTCGAAGGTCGGCTCGTCTCGGCCAGGTAGATGAGCGTGGCCTTCACGCGCTGGCTGATGTCCGGGGCCGCGCTCAGACCGAGCTTGCGGAAGATCTCATTGATGTGCTTCTCCACCGCTCGCTTCGTGACGACGATCTCGTCGGCGATCGCCTGGTTACTCTGGCCGCTAGCGACGAAGCCCAGGATCTCGAGCTCTCGAGGGGTCAGCTCGGCGAGCGGCGAGGACTCGCTGCGATCACTTTCGGCGATCAGTGCCTCGACGACCTTGGGATCGATCGTGGATCCGCCTTGCGCGACCGTCTTGATCGCGGAGACCAACTGGCCCCGGTACTGGATGCGCTCCTTGAGCAGATAAGCCCGTCCATCCGAGCCGTGGTCGAGCAGTGCGATGCCGTACTGCGGATCGGCGAACTGGCTGAGCAGCACGACGCCGATTTCCGGATGCTCGCGCCGCAACGTGTCGGCAACCTGCAGTCCCTCGTCGCTGTCGGTGGGCGGCATGCGGATGTCCGTGACCACCACGTCGGGGCGCTCGGCCTCGATCGCGGCCAGCAGCGAATCACGGTCGCCGCACGAGGCCACAACCTCGATGTCGTCGACGGCGCCGAGCACGTTGTCCAGCGCCTCACGCATCAGCAGGCTGTCGTCGGCGAATGCGACCCTGATCATCGCTCGGCGGGACCCACACCGTCGGACGCCGGCGCCGGCACCATGGGAACACTATGCGCCGCCTGGGAGCGCGCCGTCAACGCCCAGCGCGGAGTGATACTGGTGTGCGTCACCGCACCCGTCCGGTGGGACGTACCCTTGCGACCCCAGAGAGACCCGGACAATATCGGTGACTGTGAAGTCGCCCGCGCCACGCAGCGGGTTACGCCCCAACCCGCCGACCGACCGCCCAAGCGCCGCGGCGGTCACTGTCCTTGCCGTCGACGACCAGCCCATCTTCCTGCGTGCCGCACAGCAGCTGGTCGCGGACACACCGGGGTTCGAGCACGTGGGCGAGGCGACCTCCGGGCCAGACGCGCTCGAGCTGGCTGCCGCTGTGCATCCGGATCTCGTGCTCCTCGACGTCCGGATGCCCGGCATGGACGGCATCGAGACGGCGCGACGGATGGCGGCGCTGGATTCGCACACCGTCGTCGTACTGATCTCACTCGAGGAGACCCCCGACCTGCCGGCGTCGCTCGCGACGGTCGGCGCGACGGTCCATCTGCGCAAGCAGGATCTCTCGACGAGCGCGTTGCAGGAGATCTGGGCCGCACACGGCGGGTCGCGTCCGAGCTGAAGGTGCACCGCACGGGGGCCTGCACGAGGATGCGAGTGGTGCGCGTATGGTCGCCCGCGTTGACCGCGCGGTGTAGAAACGGCCGGCGCCGCAACCAAAGGACGACCGGTGGACACGCAGACCAGACTTGTCGAACAGCTCGTCGTGCAACCCGGCCAAGCGGCGGGCATCGCCAACCGAGACCCGGGTTGGACGGGCGGCCCGGACTTCGCGGCCCTCGCGGTGGACGAGCTCGAAGAGCGGGCGAAAGACGCCGTCGCCAGTGGCATCGAGGAGCTCTCCGACGCACAGGAGCTGCTCTGGGCGAGTGACCGCTACGCGGTCCTCGTCGTCCTGCAGGCCATGGACGCCGCTGGAAAGGACTCGGCGATCGAACACGTGATGTCCGGCGTGAACCCGCAGGGCGTCCAGGTGTTCTCGTTCAAGAAGCCATCGCCCGAGGAACTCGACCACAACTTCCTGTGGCGCACCTCGAAGGCGCTGCCGGAGCGCGGCCGCATCGGCATCTTCAACCGGTCGCACTACGAGGAGGTCGTCGCGTTGAGGGTCCATCCCGAGTGGCTCGAGCCGCAACGCCTTCCGCCCGGTGAACGAGGTGAGCGGTTCTGGCAGGAGCGCTACGAGGACATCAATGCCTTCGAGCGTCACCTCGACCGCAACGGGACCAAGATCGTGAAGCTCTTCCTCCACGTCTCCAAGGATGTGCAGAAGCAGCGGTTCATCGCGCGGCTGGACACGCCTGGCAAGGAGTGGAAGTTCAATGCGGCCGACGTCGTGGAGCGGGCTCACTGGGACGCGTACATGGGCGCCTTCGAGGATGCGCTCACCGGCACGTCGACGCCTTGGGCTCCGTGGTACGTCATCCCGGCAGACCACAAGCGACTGACGCAGGCCCTCGTCGCCGCGGTGCTCGTCGAGACGCTCAGGTCGCTCGACCTCCACTGGCCCGAGGTCTCGGCCACCGACCATGCCGCGAACCTCGAGGCACGCAAGAAGCTCGAGGCTGAGATCTCCTGAGCTTCGAGGCCGACTCGTCTATGAACGCTCAGCGCGCAGCGCTGGCCTCCCTGCGGGCGCGGGCCTCGCGGACTGTGCGGCGCTGGCCGCCGTAAGCCAGCAGCCCGTAGATCACGATGATGTCCAGGGTCAGGATCGTCATCGCCAGGACCGGATAGGCGGGGATCCACAGCGTCTGCAGGATCGCGTTGCCGCTCGCGCACGCGACGCCGAGCCACCGGCCCCACGAGGCGCCGCGCCAGATGGCCAAGGCCGCGAAGAACTGCAGCACGCCGAACGCGAGCAGGAACCAGCCCCACGTGTTGAGGTCGCCGAAGACGTACCTCGCGTTGTGCGCGTAGAAGTTCGCCTTGTCGATCGCGGCGATCCCGTACAGCACGTTGAGGACGGCGGCGATCATGAGCATGACCCCGGCGAAGGTGACGAGTCCTTGGCCGTGCGGGTCGTCGGCGTCGTAGTACGTCAAAGGCGAGTTGGGATCCACTCCGCCGCCTGCCGACGGCACATACGGGCTCGATGACATGACAGGACCTCCCGCTTGATCACCACATGGATAGTGACCCGACCGTAGACCGCGGCGCCCGGGTGCCGCCACGGTGTGTGCACCTCTCCGACACTCGTATGGGCATCGCGCTCGACCGCCCGCGTCGACTGCAAGGGTGCGCGCACTCGACTCAGAAGCCAGTCCGCACCATTGTCTCCTGCACGCGCGAAGCGATGCTCTGCTCATGGCCGCGACGGAAGCGCCTCCCACGACGACGACCCATGCTCCGACCTGGCACATGCTCCCGCACGAGAGCGTGGCCCAGGAGCTGGGTGTCGAGCCGGATCGGGGGCTGACGAGCGAGGACGCGGCCAGCCGCCTGGCGCGCTACGGGCCCAACCGCTTCGCCGAGGCCAAGACGGAGTCGCGCTGGCACGCGTTCGTGCGCCAGTACGAGGACCCGATGCAGATCGTCCTGCTGGTCGCCGGCGTGATCTCGATCTATCCGGTCAAGCAGACGGGCACGGGGATCGTGATCCTGCTGCTGACGCTGTTCAACGCAGCGCTCGGCCTCCATCAGGAGGGCAAGGCCGCGGCCGCCGTGGCGGCGCTCGCGAAGATGATGATCGTCAAGGCCCGCGTGCGCCGCGACGGGGCGCTCACGCAGCTGCCGGCCGAGGAGCTCGTGCCCGGGGACGTCGTCGCGATCGAGGCCGGGGACGTCGTCCCCGCCGACGGCCGCGTGCTCGCCGCGGCGACGCTCGAGGTCGCCGAAGCGGCGCTCACCGGCGAGAGCCTGCCCGTGGGCAAGGGCGTCGACACGGTCGCGGCGGCCGATGCCCCGCTCGGCGACCGCACCGACATGGTCTTCATGAACACCAACGTCACGCGCGGGACCGGGGAGTTCATCGTCACCTCCACGGCCATGGCGACGGAGGTCGGCCACATCTCCGGGATGCTCCAGGCCCAGGACGAGTCCAAGTCGCCGCTGACCGTCCAGCTGGAGAAGCTGACCAAGCAGCTCGTCAGCATCGCCGCGTTGGCGCTGGTCGTCTCCATCGTGCTCAACATGGCGCGCGGGCAGGGCTTCAAGGAGGTCTTCACCGTCGCGGTGGCGTTCGCGATCGCCGCGATCCCGACGGGACTCCCCGCTGTGGTGACAACGATTCTGTCCCGCGGCACGCGGTTGCTGGCCGACGCCAACGCGATCATCAAGCGGCTGCGCTCGACCGAGACGCTCGGTGCGACCTCGGCGATCTGCTCCGACAAGACGGGCACGCTGACCCTCAACCAGATGACCTCCGTGGAGCTGGCGATCCCGGGCCGGCGCTACGAGATCTCGGGCACCGGCTATTCGACGGACGGTCACATCAAGCACGTCGCGGGCGAGCCCGAGGTTGCACTCGAGCAGTTCATGTTCCCGCTGGCGCTCGCCTGCGACGCCGTGCTCACCTCCACCGGCGAGATGATCGGCGACCCCACCGAGGGCGCCCTGGTGGTGCTGGCGGAGAAGGGCGGCGTCGCCCTGGGCGCGACCCGCGAGCGCTACCCACGCGTCGCCGAGCTGCCCTTCGACACCGCGTACAAGCTGATGGCCACGTTCCACCGGATGACCGACGACTCGGGCCGCGAGGTCGTGCGCTGCTTCGTCAAGGGCGCGCCCGACCAGTTGCTGGCGCGCGCTTCGTCGCATCTGGACCCGGCGCTGGCCACGGCTGCGGTGGACGAGGACTTCAAGGCGCGGTATCTGGCCGAGAACGAGCGCCTGGCCAAGAAGGGCCTGCGGGTCATGGCAACCGCCCGCAAGGACTTCGACCCCGCGGGCTTCGATCCGGCTGCCGACCTCCTCGAGCTCATGGAAGGGCTAACGCTCCTGGCCCTGGTCGGGATCGTCGATCCGCCGCGCCCCGCGGCCAAGGCCGCGATCGCCACAGCCCACGCGGCGGGCATCCAGGTCCGGATGATCACCGGCGACCACGCGATCACCGCCGCGGCCATCGCGCAGGAGCTCGGCATCCGGGGCCGCGCGATCACCGGCGCGCAGTTCGCGGAGCTCGACGACGACCGGGCGGTCACCGAGATCGACGAGATCGGCGTCATCGCCCGCGTGACGCCCGAGCAGAAGGTTCGCCTCGTCGACATCCTCAAGCGCAAGGGCCACGTGGTCGGGATGACCGGTGACGGCGTCAACGACGCGCCCGCGCTCAAGCAGTCCGACATCGGCATCGCCATGGGGATCACCGGCACCGAGGTCTCCAAGGAGGCCGCGGCGATGATCCTCACCGACGACAACTTCGCGACGATCGTCAAGGCGGTCGAGCTCGGGCGCGGCCTCTACGACAACCTGGTCAAGTACATCCGCTTCCAGATGGGCGTGCTGTCCGGCCTGATCCTGACCTTCCTCGGCGCGAGCATCCTCAACATCGCCAGCGGGATCCCGTTCCTGCCGCTGCAGACGCTGTGGGTCAACTTCACCACGCAGGTGTTCCAGTCCGTCGGCCTTGGCTACGGCGCGCCGAGCGAGGGGCTCATGCAGCGCACCCCGCGCAAGCCGAAGCAGCCGCTCCTCACCCGCACCGACACCCGGTGGTTCGTGTTCGCCGGCCTCGTCATGGCGATCGGCACGCTGGCGGTGGCGGCCGGGGCCGAGCACGACCACGGCGAGAACCTGGCGCGCACGATGGCGCTCACGACGTTCGCGATCACGAACCTCGTCTTCTCGTTCACGACGCGCGACGACCGGCACTCGGTGTTCAGCCTGGACACGTTCAGCGACCGGATGTTCGTGATCGCGTCACTGGCATCGGCCACGTCGATCATCGTCGCCACGGAGCTCGGGTTCCTCCAGCGGATCCTCGACACCGTGGAGCTGACCGGCAACCAGTGGCTGATCTGCATCGGGGCGGCGCTGCCGATCGTCGTGGCATCGGAGATCCGCAAGTTCCTGCTGCGCCGACGCGGCTCGGCCATGCAGGAGCCATCGCCGCAGCCTGGGGGCGTCGTGGCGCAGGCAGCGCCTTCGCAGTGAGCGCCGGTGATGAGCTCCGGTGAGTCAGTGGTCGGCGACGGTGGCGGATCGTCACCGCTGACCGGCCACACGGCAGCGGCCGAGCCGGAGTCCGCCGCTGGCAGTCGGAGCCTGGCCGTGCTGCTGGCGATGGCCATGTTCGTGCTCGTCGTCGACACGTCCTTGATGAACGTGTCGATCGCGAAGGTCGTCGAGGACCTCGGCACGACGGTCAGCGGCGTGCAGGGCGCCATCGCGCTCGAGGCCCTGGTGTCGGCCGCGTTCATCTTGATCGGCAGCAAGGTCGGCGACCTCATCGGCCGCAAGCGGGCCTTCGTCTTGGGTCTGCTCGGCTACGCGCTGGGTGCCCTCGCGATGGCGTTCTCCCAGAGCCTCACCGCGATCATCGTGTTCTGGGCCATCGTCGGCGGGCTGGGCGCGTCGCTGTTGCTGCCGTCCATGCAGTCGCTGATCCATGGCAACTTCCAGGGCGCCGCCCAAAAACAGGCGTACGCGCTCGTGGGCGCCGCGGCGGCGATCGCCGCCGCCGTCGGGCCGCTGATCGGCGGCTTCCTGACCACCTTCCTGTCATGGCGGGTCGGGTTCCTGCTCGAGGTCGTCGTGATCGCGGTGGTCCTGAGCGGGCTGGGGCGCATCCGTGACGTGCCCTTTACCGGTGAGCGCGCAGTCGACGTCGTCGGCGCCGTGCTCTCGGCGATGGGCATGGGCGGTGTCGTCATCGGGATCCTCGTCTGGCAGGAGGGCGGCGAGTTCGTCGGCGTCCTGATCGCCGTTGGCGTCGTCGCCCTCGGATCGTTGGCTCGATGGCTCGTCCGGCGCAAGCGCGCCGGCAAGCCCACGCTGCTCGATCCCGACCTGTTCAAGCTGGACCTGTTCCGCCTCGGGATCCTCTCGCAGATGCTGCAGAACATCGCGCTCGGAGGGGCGATGATCGCCCTCCCGATCTACCTGCAGATGGTCTTGGAGTACAACGCGCTGCAGACCGGCCTGACGCTTGCCCCACTGTCGTTGACGATGTTCGGGACGGCCGTGCTCGCCGGCAAGCGGGCGGGCAGGCGACGGCCGGCGGCGCTCATCCGCGCCGGATCGGGATTGCTGACCGCCGGCATGCTGCTGCTGCTCCCGATCGTCCCGCGCGCGCACTCCGGATGGGCGCTCGTGATCCCGCTGATCATCGCCGGGGCCGGCCTTGGACTGCTGGTGTCGCAACTCAACAACTACACCCTCTCGCCGATCTCCGACGAACGCGTCAGCGAGGCCGCCGGCGTCAACTCGGCCGCCGGGTCCTTCGGGCTGTCGTTCGGGCTCGCCTTCGCAGGCGCGATCATGCTCGCCACGCTTTCGATCGTGTTCACGCAGAAGGCCCAGGACAGCGCCGTGCTGCCGGCCGCCTCCCAGGAGCAGGTCGCCAAGGCGCTCGAAGACGACGCGGAGGTGATGAGCAACGCGCACCTCGAGAAACAGCTCGCCGGCCAGCCCGCGGAGATCCGCGACGAGATCATCGCCATCAACACCGACGCGCGCCCACTCGCTCTTCAAGTGGCGCTGCTCGTCCCGATCCTCGCCGGGCTGCTCGGGCTGTTCAACGGCTTGCGCATGATGCGCCGGCCCGACCCCGCGCCATCCGACACTGCGGAGATGGCCCTTGGTTGACGGGCGCGATCTCGTGCTGCCCCGCGACCCTTCGGACGCCGGGGCCAGCCGGGGGTCGGCCGCCACCGCGCGCGGGCGGCCGGCGGAACCTGGCCGCCTACGCGGCCAGCATGGGCGCTGTGCAAATTGGCGCGGCCTACTCGGTTTGGGGCGGCAACCTCGTTCTCGGTTGCGTGGCGGCACGCCTCGGGTGACGACGGCAGGCCCGCACGCCCATCGGACACCGGGCGGCATCCTTGCGGCGGCTCGTCTGGAGCGCGAGGATCGCGAGCGACCCGCCGAGGGCGGGTAGTGCCTGTGTCCACACCGCCTCATCCACCCCTCAACGACGATGGCGACTTTGCCTCGCAGGTGGCCGCGGTCGCGCGGCTGGTGTCGGGCGTGGCACGCATGGCGTTCTGGCCGGTCACAGAGGCCGTCGTGGCCGCTGAGCGTCTGGAGCGGGGCGCGCGGGCGGTCGCCCGCGACCTCGCCGGCCGCGCCGCAGTGGCCGTCGTCGATGCCGTGGTCGCGTCTGCGTACACAGAGCGGGCCGTTGACCACGTGCTCGAGAGCCCGCTCGCCGAGCGCGCCGTCGGGCGTGCCATGAGCGGGCCGCTGGTCGAGGCCATCGCGCGCGACATGGCCGGCCACGCGGTCGTCGAGCGGGTCGCCGAGGAGCTGCTGCGCGCCGGCGTGGCCGACCGCCTCGCGGACCGCATTCTCGCCGGCGGGAGCGTCGAGCATGTCGCCGGGCGGATTCTCGAGGGTCCCGAGCTCGGGCGAATCGCCACTCAGCTGGTCGAGAGCCCGGGCGCAGAGCGGCTGGTCGCACAAGTCCTGGACAGCCCGGGCGTCGACCAGCTCTTCGCGCGGGCGCTGGACAGCCCGCGCGTCGAGCGGCTCGTCGGCGACGCGCTCGAGAGCCCTGGGCTGGAGCGGCTGATCACGCGGATCGTCGAGAGTCCGGCGATGGAGCGCACCGTCGGCCAGGTCATCGAGAGCCGGCTGCTGGACCAGGTGGTGGCCCGGCTGCTCGAGAGCGAGGAACTGTGGTTCCTCGTCGACGAGATCGCTCAGAGCCCGGCGGTGACCGAGGCGATCACGCAGCAGAGCCTCGGGTTCGCCGACGAGGTCGCCGACGAGGTCAACGTCCGCACGCGGCGGGCCGACGCGATTGCCGAGCGCGTAGCCCGGCGGGTGCTGCGGCGCCGCCCGCGCGTCGAGCCGCCACCCCCGGCGACGGCGGACGCGCCATGACCGCACCAGACGCGGAAGCGCCGCTCGGCGAATTCCTGCCGCCCGCGCGCATCGCGCCGACGGGCGACGGCGCCGGGAGTCAGGACCCCTCCGCGCACGCGATCGCCGAGGCGCGGGCGCAGGCCGCCGCCGCCGGGCGCGTCCACGGGCGCACCGGCACGGCCGAGCGTGCGGCGGCCGATTACACCGGCCTGGTGACGCGCGCCATCGGGTTCGGCATCGACGCGGTGATCATCGACCTCGCCGCCATCGTCGTCGTCGCGATCGTGGCGCTAGCGTTGAGCCTCTTCAGGGTCCCGTCGAGGATCGACACGGCGCTCGCGGCGCTCGGCGCCGCCGTGTTCATCGTCTGGGGCGCCGCGTACTTCGTGACGTTCTGGTCGACAACCGGCCAGACACCGGGTGCGCGCATGATGCGCTTCCGCGTGCTGGCCCCCGGCGCGAAGCGCGGCCGCATCGGCCCACGGCGTGCGCTTGTGCGCCTGCTTGCCATGATCCTCGCCGCGATTCCGCTGCTGGCGGGCTACTTCATGGTGCTCTTCGACGACCGCCGCCGCGGGCTCCACGACCGCATTGCACGCACCGTCGTCGTCGACGCGCCGGACACCGAGACGCGGGTGCGCCGCAGGCGCGCGCGGGGCCAAGCAGCGGCGCCCCATCAAGAGGCGTAGACAGCTCGACCACAGGCGAGGCAGCCGGCGCCAACCGCCCGCTCCGTCGTCGACCAGGCAACAGGCACAGCCGATCACGGCCGGCGTCGAGCATCACCCGCGACTCGTGGGTATGGCGTCACTCTCGCCCGACGCATTGCACGTGCCAGGGGACGGGTCGTCCGGATGAGCAGGCCGGCCCCGGGGGTGCGGCCACGACGATGGCTGCGTGAGCACTCCCTTGACGGACACCGGCGTGCCCGGTGGCGGAGCCCGCGGCACGAGGCGATGCTGGCGGCGTGTCTTGGCCACGTCTCAGCCGGAGCGGCTACGGCTCCCGCATGTGTCCCCACTGCCTTTCAGCAGCCGTCCGCGTCATGCGCCACGAGGAGGCCGATCACCGCGATGAACGCCTCTGGCTGCTGTGCGGGCAGTGCGCGACCTGGCGCAGCCTCGTCCTCCGGCCGCGGGCGGCCCGCGCGCTCGAGCGCAGCCTTCGCCGCGATCGAAAGCGAATGGCACGCACACTCTGGCTGCTGGAACAGGCCGGCATGGAGATCGAGATGAGCGACCTCATCCACGACGATGCCGTCTGGCCGTTCCAGGTGAGTCGCGACGGTCGTCGCTGACCGATGGCCCAGTCGGACGCGCGAGGCGCCACCACGTCGCCCGCGGCCCGACCTTCTGATACGCCGCATCGATTTGGGCTGCCGGCGCGAATGCGAGCAACGGTCCTCAGGGCCCTCCCAGTTCCAGAGCGTTCGGGTCGGCGGGGAATCCGTCGCACGCCAAAGGGACCGGCACCACGGGCCGCAGCTTGATCACCGAGTCGTCAGCTCGAGCTCCACGCTGTCGGCGCCCTTGACCAACGACAGCAGCTCAACGAGCGCGTCGTCGGAGAGGGCGGGCGCTGCGGTGGCCATCGTCTTGCTAGGCCAGAGCCTTGGACTTGAGGGCCTCGAACTCCGCTTGGTCGATCGCGCCGCTGTCGAGCAGCTGCTTGGCCTTGTCGATCTCGGCGGCCGCGCCGCCGCTGCCGGCCACCGACCTGACGTAGTCGTCCATCTGCGCCCGCTGGCCCCGCACATCCTCGGCTCTGCGCTGCGCCATCCCGTCGCTGTTTGCGATCAGATAGATGAGCGCGCCGAGGAACGGCAGGATGATCAGGAAGGCCGTCCACCCGGCCTTGCCCCAACCGGACAGGTCATGCCGCCGAAAGACGTCGGACAGGATCAGGATCATCATCCAGATCCAGATCACCCAGACGAAGAAGATGATCATCGACCACAGGACGTCGAGGAATGGATAGTCAGCGGCGATCGGCATGTCGGCAGGCTCCTTTGGCGCGCAGTCGGCGGTGTGCCAGCAGACCCTCGCGGGGAGCCGGGTGAGCGGACCTCACCCTTCCCGGGTGAACGGCTCGAGAAGACGGGCCGCGCCCTTGAGTGCGCATCGGCGGCATGGGAGGGTTGCCGCCCGTGAGCGACCTTGCCCATCGCGTGGACAGCTTCCGTGCTCTGCGCGCGGAGATCGAGGCGGGGCTGCTGCCGTTCGCCACTTCGGTCGACATGGCCAGCGAGGGCGGGGGTGACGTCGACGCCGGGTGGGCCAGCCCGGGATGAGCGATGCGACAGGCGATCGAAGCCCATCTCGGAAGCCGCCAGGTCGCGCGCGTCATCTACGGCGCCATCATCGGGATGGCGCTCGTCGTCTCGCTCGAGGCCCATCCGCCACGCCCTGGGGTGATGGTGGGAACGCTGCTCGCCACAGCGGCCGCGGTCGGCCTGGCTGAGCTCTACAGCGAGGTCGTCGGGGCCGAGACGCGCAACCGCCGGCGCGTGGAGCGCGAGCAGGTGCGCGACATGCTCGATGACGTCGGCGCGGTCGCCTTCGGCATCGCCTTTCCCGCGGTCTTCTTCGTCCTTGCCGCAGCGAGCGTGATCGAGGCCCACACGGCGTTCACGATCGCCAAGTGGTCGGGGTTGGGCCTGATCAGCTTCTACGGCTTCGTTGCGGGCCGGCTCGCGGGAGCCGGTCGCACGGTGTCACTCCTGCAGGCTCTGGCGGTCGGTGTCATCGGCGGCGCGCTCATTGCGTTCAAGGCGCTGCTTCACTGAGCCGGATCCTCGTCTTCTCCTGCGCAGCAGCGCTCTACCCGACGCTGCTGGCCGCTACCACGGCCATGCTCGTGCTCCCCAACCCGAGGCGGCTGCTGCTCGGGGCGATGATGACAGCGTCACGCTGGACTGCTGAGCGTCTTCTCGCTCGTGATCATGCTCAGTCGCCCTCATAGGACGCGGCATCGGCGGTCTGGTCAGCTGACGGCTGCGGCCGCCGCCTCGGGAACCGCGATGTCCCCGTCCGCGAGCGACCTGGTCGGCAGTCCCCGCGTGAACCACAGCGACAGCAACGCGGCGAGGGCCACCGCGCCGAGCGCGAGCCGCAGCGCCTCGAGCTGCGCGTCGCCGTAGTCCGCGGCGACCGCGCGCGCCTGGTCCTGCGTGAGGCCACCGTCGACGGCCGCCTGCTCGGCCGCCGCCACGGGCACGATGTCGATGCCCTTCGCGGCCGTGGCGACGATCGTCTCGCGCGCGGCCGCGGGGACATTGGGGTTGTCGGCGATGCGCTCGCTGAAGCCTGTCGCGAGCGCTGCGAGCAGCACGGCGCCGATGATCGCGGTGCCCAGGGAGGACCCCAGATTCTGGGCGGTGCCCTGGAGCCCACCGCCCTCGCTCGTCTTCGTCGGCGCGACGGAGGACATGATGACGTTGCCCAGCTGCGAGGCGAGCAGGCCGGCACCCGCACCGATCAGGCAGAGGGCCACCCTGAAGCCGGTGTCGTTGAGCTTCACGTCGAGCGTGGCCAGCAACGCGATGGCGCCGAGGCTGACCGCGACCAGCCCGAGCTGGGCGACGATGCGTGGCGACCGACGTGCCGCGATCCGCGGGCCCAGGAGGGCGAAGACGAGCATGGCCACGGAGAGCGGGAGCAGGCGCTTGCCGGTCTCGAACGCGTCGAGGCCGAGCACGACCTGCAGGTACACGGGGATCACGAAGAACGTGCCCATGAGGACGAGCTGCTGGCCGACCATCGTGGAGAGTCCGGCGCGCAGCTGCACGTTGCGCAGCAGCGTCGTGTCGAGCAGCTGGTCGCGGCCGAGGCGCGCACAGCGCTGCTCCCACGCGGCGAATGCTCCGAGCAAGGCGAGCCCGCCGAGCACCATGAAGGGCACCGGCGAGAAGCTCAGGGGCGTGATCTCCGTGCCGTTGATGGTCGGGGGCGTGCGTGGCTTGACGAATCCCCACACGCTGCTGCGCAGGATCGCGAACACCATGACGCCCAGACCGCTCGACGACAGCAGGACGCCGACGACGTCGAGCCGCGGACGCCGCTCGGCTGCGGGGGCCTGCGTGATCTGCCCGCGCAGCAGCAGGATGAGGATCACGACGACGGTCTCGCCCGCGAAGACGTAGCGCCAGGAGAACTGAGTGGTGACCCAGCCGCCGATGAGCGGGCCGGCGGCGACCGCGATGGCGGCGATGCCGCCGAGCAGGGCATAGGCGAGCGCGCGCGCCTGACCCTCGTAGTTGGCGGCGGTGAGCGCCGCGATGGCCGGGATCACGAGGACGGCGCCGAACCCCTCGACACCCGACCAGCCGGCCAGCAGGACCGCGAGGTTCGGGCTCAGCGCGGTCGTCAGCGACCCGACTCCGTAGATGGCCAGGCCGATGGCAAAAGCGCGATTGCGGCCCAGGATGTCGCCGAGCTTCGCCCCCAGCAGCATGAAGGCGGCCATCACGAGCGTGTACAGCGTGATCGCCGTCTGCACGCCCTGGATCGACGTGTGGAGATCCTCGACGATCTGCGAGATCGCCACGTTCATGACGCTCGAGTCGAGCACCATGACGAACTGGGCCGACGCGAGGATGAGCATCGGGATCCACTTACGCACGGTTCACCGAACCGGCTTGCGGAGACGAGCTGGTGCGCAGGTCAGCATCCGTCGCAACCATGCGCTGCATACGGGTGAGCGGACGTCACCCGGTTTGGGTGAACGAGGCATCGCGCTCGACCCCGTCGGCGACGGAGATCACGTCGGCAGACGCCGTGCAGTCCAGGTCGCGCGCAGGGTCGAGGCGTCTGCCGGCCGATGCGTGTACTCCTCGCCGACCGCGATCACCGCGAAGCCTGCGTCGTGGAGGCTGGCGCGAACCTCCGCGTCCGTGTGGAAGTACTGCCGGTGGCACTCGCTGAACGAGTCACCGTCACGGGGGCGCGTGAGCTCGATCGTGGTGTCGCACGTGCGCGTGCCGGGATCGACGACGCTGCTGATCGCGAAGTCGTTTCCGGCCGATGCGCCCGCGACGTCGGGGTTGGCGATGGTGAAGTCCATCATCGCGTCGGTGTGGAGGTCGAAGACGAGCCACCCGGCGGGCCGAAGCCGGAGGGCGACCGCCGCCATCGTCAGCCGCAGCTGCGCGGGAGCGAGATAGTTGAGGCCGTCGAACGTGCACACCGCCGCGTCGAAGACACCGTCGATCGCGAGATCGGGGAGCGTCACCCGGCTCAACGCCACCTCGCGGCCAAGGCGCTCGCGCGCCTGGGCCAGCATCGCGTCGGCCGCGTCGATGCCGGCGACACGGTAGCCGCGTGCAATCAGCTCGCCCGCGAGGAGGCCGGTGCCGCAGCAGAGATCGAGCACGGAGCGCACGCCCTGCGGGTCGGTGCTCCACAGCTCATGGAGGAACGAGGCCCAGCGGTCGTGGCAGGGGTCGATGACGATCTCGTCGTAGACCCCTGCCAGCCGCGAGTACGCCTCGACGTGCGTCACTGCGCCCCGGCGTCAGGTCAGAGTCCGAGGATCTTGGCCTTGGCTGATGCGAACTCCTCATCGGTGAGCACGCCCTGCGTGTGCAGCGCGGCCAGCTTCTGCAGCTGTGCGGTCGCGTCGTCCTCTTCCGCCGGCGCCGGCGGCGCGTACTGCTGCGGCTCGGGCGCGTACTGCTGCGGCTCGGATCCGTACGGCGACGGCTCGCCGTACCTGGCGGCCTGACGACGTGCCACGCGGCCGGACACGGCGGTGGCGGTTCCGGCGACGACGGCCGTGCGGGCTGCCATACGTAGAAGTCCCATGTCGTTTCCTCTCGAGCTCGAAGGTGGGGGTCTAGCCGGCGTCGAGCGCGGCTGTCACGACGTCGACCGGGATCCGGATCGAGTCGATCACGATTGCGTCCGAGGCCTGGAGCGCGTCGACCAACTTGGCGGCCCAGGCGTTCTCGAAGGCGATCAGGAGGGCCGAGCTGTTGGCCGGGAGGTCCTCGCTGACCTCGTCGGCGTCCTCGGGCCCCAACGCACCCGGCTGCGTGACGTCGATCGAGACGAAGGCGGCGCCCTCCTCGTCGAGGTCCGCAGCCTGCAGTGAGGTCACGACCCCGTCTGCATCCTTCGACACGAAGAGCAGATCGAGCACTCGAATCGTGCCGTTGTCCACCAACTCCATGATCGCCGGGGCGATACGCCCGGTGAACTTGTTGTCGGGAAAGCCGATGATGTAGACGTCGACGGGGCCGACTGCCATGACCTCTCCTCGTTGGGTGGCGCTCACGGGAGCTCCTTTCAGACTGGGACGCGCGACGTCTCCGGGCAGGTTCACCCGCGTCGGCGTCGTGGGGGACCGGCGCTCGCTTCGTGGAAGCGCAGGCGCCACAGGCGCCTGCCGATCCACCAGGCGGTCCGAACATCGAGCGCCGTACGCGCGTACCAACCGGGCCCGCGACGATGACTTCGGCGCTTCATGGGAGGAGCATGGCCCCGACCTGGGTGAACCCGGCTCACCCGCAGGGGGTGATGCGGCTTCGCCCGCGACGGCGGAACGATGGCCGTCGTGACGCGCGACGACGAGCGCCTGACCTGGGTCGGTCACGCCACCGTGCTCCTCGAGCTCGGGGGCGTGCGGCTGCTGACCGATCCGCTGCTGCGCACGCGGCTGGGTCATCTACGCCGTCACGGCGCCCGCCCGGACCCGGCGGTGACCGAGGGCATCGACGCCGTGCTCGTCTCGCACGTGCATCTCGACCATCTCGACGTCCGCTCCCTGCGCTCCGTGGCGCGCGGGGCGCGCGTCGTCGCGCCGCAGGGAGCTGGGCGGCTGCTGCGGCGCATCGGCTTCGCCGGGATCGACGAGGTCCTGCCCGGCGATCGCGTCACCATCGGCGATGCCACCATCACGGCGTTGGCCGCGGTCCATGACGGCCGCCGACGCCCGCTGGCCGCGCCGGTCGCGACCGTGGGCTACGAGATCGCCGGTGAGCAGCGGGTCTACTTCGCGGGCGACACCGAGCTCTTCGACGGGATGCGGAGCTTCGCCGGGCGATTCGACGTCGCCCTGTTGCCGGTCTGGGGGTGGGGGCCGTCGCTCGGGCCGGGGCACATGGACCCGCTGAGCGCGGCGCGCGCGGTGGCGATCGTGCGTCCGGCGATCGCCGTCCCGATCCACTGGGGCACGTTCTTCCCGGTGGGTCTGGAAGTCCTCCGCGGCAGCGCGCTCGTCGAGCCGCCGCGCGTGTTCGCGAGCCATGTGGCAGAGCTGGCGCCCGAGGTCGAGGTGCGCGTGCTCGCCCCCGGCGACAAGCTGCTGCTCGGCGGGGTCGCTTCGTGAGCAGGCCAGCGGAGGCGCACGGCGCCGGGGGTTTCCGCTACGGCGGCGTCCTACTGCTCACGCTCGCGATCGCCGTCTTCGCCCTGATCGCTGAAGACGGCGGCGCCGTGCGGACGATCGAGCTCCTCGCCGCCGGGGCGACGCTCCTCGTCGCGGTGCTCACGTCGCGCGCGCCGGCCGCCACGCGCCGGCTGGCGGGCGCGGGTGTCGGGGTCGTCGTGCTCATCGGCGGCGTCACGGCGGCCTTCGTCGGCCCGCATCCCGCCTTGACCTTCGCGGGTACCACCGTGCTGCTCGCCGTGACCGCCGGCGTCATCCTCGCGGGGCTCGTGCGGCTCGTCATCGAGCGCGGTGTCGTCCTGCAGGCCGTCTTCGGCGCGCTGGCGGTGTACATGCTGGTCGGACTCGCGTTCGCCTTCATCGTCGGCACGCTGGCGACCGGCGGGTCCAGCCCGTACTTCGCCTCGGGGACCGACGCCACCCAGAACGCGCGCGTCTACTTCAGCTTCACCGCGCTCACGACGACGGGATTCGGCGACTACACGGCCGCCACGCGCGCGGGGCGCGCGCTCGTGGTGCTCGAGATGCTCATGGGCCAGCTCTATCTCGTGACGGTCATCGCGACGCTGGTGGGGAACCTGCGCCATCAGCGGCGGTGACCGCGCCTCACCCGAGGCGGGTGACGACGTCTCACCCCAGCGCGGCCTAGCTTCGCGGTCGACCCCTACGAGAGGAAGGACCATGGCCGACATCGCGCAATTGGCGAAGGAGTGGTGGCTGCTGGCGGTGCTGGGCGTCGTGTCGCTCGTGTGCGGCGTGCTGGCCATCGTGTTCCCCGACGTCACGCTGCTCGCGGTCGGGATCATCTTCGGCTTCTATCTGCTGATGGCGGGCGTCTTCGAGCTCGTCGAAGCGGTCGTCGGAGATCCCGCCTCGCGCGCTCTCAGCGCCATCGTCGGGATCGTCGCGCTCCTCGCCGGCCTGATCTGCCTGCGCCGCCCCGGCGACAGCCTCTTGGCGCTCGTCGTCGTGCTCGGCGCGTACCTGATCGTGACCGGGGTCGCGCGTCTCGTGCGCGCAGTCGCCAGCGTCGAGCACCGCGGCCTGTCGTTGCTCAGCGCCGTCATCGACCTCGTGCTGGGCATCCTCATCCTCTCCTGGCCCGACGAGAGCCTCGTCACGCTGGCGGTGTTCTTCGGCATCTCCCTCATCTTCCGCGGCGTGTTCGCCCTGGTCGCGGCCTTCCAGCTGCGCAAGGTGCACAGGGGGGGCGGCTCCGACGTGGCGCCGCCGATCACCGCCGCCCCCGCCTGATGCATTCCTCTCGCCGACCTAGGCGGTCGCGTGCGCGCGCAGCGCCTCCTGCAGGGTCTCCTCCGCGTGCTCGCTCAGCGAGCTGTGGATGACCTCGCCGCCGTACTGGGAGATGCGCGGCAGCACCTTGTCGGGCGTCGACTGGCTGACGAGGACGAAGACCGCGGCGCCGCCCGGCTGGAGCTTCTCGCCGAGCTCCTTCATGAACTTGTCGTCGACGCCGACGTCGGTCGCGGCGCCCGTGGCGGCCCCGGTCGCTCCGCCGATGGCCATGCCCAGCAGGGGCATGAAGAAGATGAGGCCGATGAGGCCTCCCCACAGGGCGCCTCCGGCAGCGCCGCTCCCACTCGGGCTGAAGCTCTGCTTCAGCTTGATCTTGCCGTCGTCCTTGCGGATGGCGACGACGAGATCGTCGAGCTGGATCGAGTGCTCCTTCTGGAGTTCGACGAGGGTCTGGGCCACCTCGGAAGCGGTGGACTGGTCGGGATAGGCGACGGCGACGAGGTTGCTCATGTGATCCTCCGGTGTCGGGCTCGCCGCCCGAGGGCGGCCGGTACGACGCCACTATCGACCGCGGATCGCGACCTGTCGTCATCCACTTCGGGTGACCGGCGATCACCCGCTTCGGAGGATGCAGCGCGGCGGACCCGCTCCTAGCGTGGGCCGGTCCTCATGAGCGTGTTCTGGACCATCCTCATCCTGCTCGCCGTCAACGCCGCGACCATCGGGGCGATGCTCCTGGTCCGGCGTCGGGCTCCGGAGGGCAGCTACTTCAAGGACGGCGATCGGGCCTCAGGGGTGTTCGGCGTGCTCGCCGGCGGCTTCGCGATCTTCGCCGGCTTCATCATCTTCCTCGCCTTCACGACCTACGACCAGTCGCGCAGTGGCGGGGAGGCCGAGGCGCTCACGGTCGTCCAGCAGTTCGAGACCGCGGAGCTCCTGCCCCCGGCCGTGCGCGACCGCCTGACCGGGGAGATCGTCTGCTACGGACGCTCGGTCGTGCACCAGGAGTGGCCCCAGATGCAGGACGGGAAGGGCGGCGACACCATCAACCCCTGGTCGATCGCCCTCTTCCGCAGCCTGCGGCTCGTGAACCCGAAGAGCGCCAGCGAGCAGGCCGCGTACGGCAAGTGGCTCGATCAGACCTCGGACCGCGAGGCGGGGCGCCGCGATCGACTCCACGGCGCCGAGGGCATCATTCCCACCTCGATCTGGCTCGTCCTCTTCCTGATCGCGGGCGTCGTCTTCACCTTCATGCTCTTCTTCGCGGACAGCGGAGAGGGCGTCCCCTCCCAGGCGATGCTCATGGGATCGGCGACCACGGTGATCGTGCTGACGCTGGCCGCGATCAACGCCCTCAACCACCCCTACAGCGCTGGCGTCGGTCAGATCCAGCCGGTGGCGATGCAGCGGTCGCTGCGGATCCTCGACACCGCGCGCACCGTCCTCAACGTGCGCGCTCCGGCGCCGTGCGATGCGCGGGGCGCCCGGGTCTCGTCTTGACCGAAGGCCCGGGGGAGACCCGCTTCGACCGCCACTTCGAGCTCGTGGCCACCGTGCTGCTCGCGGTGGCCGCGGTGGCCACGGCATGGGCGTCCTACCAATCGGCGCGCTGGCACGGCGAGCAGGCCAGGGCGCAGAGCGCATCGGTCGCCGCCCGCGTCGAGTCGACGCGCGCGGCGAACGTGGCGAACAGGCAGGGGCAGATCGACGTCGCGCTGTTCACGCAATGGGTCGACGCGTATGCGCGCAACGAGACCGAGCTCGCCGCGTTCTACGACAAGCGCTTTCGGCCTGAGTTCAAGCCGGCGTTCGAAGCCTGGGTGGCGACCAGGCCGCGGAAGAACCCCAGCGCCCCGCTGTCGCCGTTCGCCATGGCGCAGTACAAGCTCGCGGCCAACGCGGCGGCCGACCGCCTCGAGGTGAAGGCCGCCGCGGCCTCCCAGCGCGCCGGTGGATTCATTCAGCGAGCCGACGACTACTCGCTGGCCGTGGTGCTGTTCGCCTCGGCGCTGTTCTTCGCCGGCATCAGCACCCGTCTTCGCTCGTCCACGACGCGGATGGTGATCCTCGGGCTGGGGTGTGCGCTGTTCCTCGGCAGCGTGATCTGGATCGCGACGTTCCCGGTCAGCCTGTCGGTGTGAGCTGCTTGGAGAAGTACTCGAGCGCCTTGCGCGTCTTGGTCGTCTGCGTGCCGCCGATCTCGATGTCGCGCTCGGCCAGGAAGGCGCGACTCTCGGCGGCGACCTGGAAGGCCTCGTCGGGAGCGCACTTCGTCGAGAGCTCGAGGATCCGCGCCCCGTCGGGGTACAGCCACAGCTCGACGACCATCTTGCGCCCGTAGCCCTGCGGCGCGGCCTTGAGCTTGAGCACGAAGATCGGGCCCAGGAGCGTCAGGTCCTCGAGCGCGATCCCGTCGGGCGCATGCGCGGCGAAGAAGGCGCGCTGCTCCTTGGAGTACAGCTTGCGCAGCGGCGCGGACCCCGCCTCGACGTCGCGCACGGGCGTGTCGGGCACGCCCTTCATCGAGGCCGAGCAGACGAAGCCGCCGGGCATCGCGTCGACCTCGATCATGCACATCGGCGACTCGCGCACCTTGCGCGGCAGCTCGGAGGGGACGACCGGTCGCAGCTTGACCACGGAGTCGTCGCCCTTCCCCGCGACGCGGCGCGCGCGTACGACCACCCCGGCACGCTCCAGCGCGAGGTCGGGCGTGTCGTAGAAGGACACGAGCCTGACCTGGGCGCCGAGCGGATCCATCCCCAACGCCTCGACGGTCGAGCGCTGGCTGGATTCCGGGATCGTCAGCTTGAGCTCAACGCTGCCGGCCCCGCCCATGAGGGAGAGCATCTCGACGAGCGCATCGTCGCTGAGGTTGGGTGCGGCGAGACTGGCCATGACGTGACGGTCCTCTCTCTATTGGCGCGCCATCGCGATGGTGAGGCGCTCTTCGGTCGTGATGAGGTGGTCGGCGTCCTGCGCGTCGTCGCCCAGGTCGATCTCCACCCAGCGCACGCGCCCCGTGAAGCGGCTCGCGCGCAGGTCAAGGTCATCGCTCACGGGCGTGCCACCGTCCGAGCCGACGTCGGTGGTCTCGTCGGCTGAGAACATCATTGGCACGGTGGCGTCGATGCGCCCTTCGCCGACCGGGGCGCCGTCGAGGTAGAGCGTCGCCATCCCGCCCTTGCCAAGGCCCCCGCCGTCGTAGGCGAACTCCATCCGCACCTGATGCTCGCCGGGCGCCACGGCCGTCTCACCGTGGACCTTGAACTGCTGCAGGCCGAAGAGGTTGTAGCAGTAGGCCGGCCGGCCGTCCTTGAGGTAAAGGCTCCAGCCCCCGAAGGCGCCGCCCTGAGCGACGATCACCCCCTCCGCACCGCCATCGGGGATCAGGATCTGCGCCGTCACGGCATGCGACTTGTTCTTGATGACGACGACGGAGTTCTCCGACAGCCGTCCCATGCCGCGGAACAGCAGCTGGCGGGTGCCGCGGATGAGCGCTGGGCGGCCGGCGAGGTCCGGGTTGAAGCGCTCGACGCGACGGTCGTCGAGGGGCAGCACGTTGTACTTCGTCGCCTCTATGAGGAACAGGCGCTGCAGCTCGGCCAGCTTCTCGGGCCGCTCGGTGGCGAGGTCGTGCGATTGCGTCCAGTCGTCGGGGGCGTAGAGCTCCCACACGTCGGCGTCGAGCGGCGGGCTCGGGGTCATCACCCACGGCGTGCTGTGGCGGGTCACCGCGGTCCATCCCTTGTGGTAGATGCCGCGGTTGCAGAACATCTCGAAGTACTGGGTCTCGCGCCGCTCGGCGGCCGCCGCGTCGTCGAACGAATAGGCCATCGATACGCCGTGCAGCGGCATCTGCTGGACGCCGTGGACAAACGTTGGCTCCGGGAGCCCGGCCACGTCGAGCACCGTGGCGGCGATGTCGATGACGTGGTGGAACTGCGCGCGGACCTCGCCCTTGGCCTCGATGCCGGCCGGCCAGTGGACGATCGTGCCGTTGCGGGTGCCGCCCCAGTGCGACGCGATCTGCTTGGTCCACTGGTACGGCGTGTCCATCGCGTGGGCCCAGCCGACCGCGTAGTGGTTGTAGGCCTTGGGCGTGCCGAAGTCCTCGATGCGCGAGGCCATGAACTCGGCCGTCTCGATGCCGGCGGCGCCGTTGAGGACGACGAGCTCGTTGAAGCAGCCGTTGGGCGTGCCCTCGCCGGAGGCGCCGTTGTCGCCCACCATCACGTACACCAGCGTGTCGTCGAGGATCCCGAGCTCGGCGAGCGCGTCGACCAGCCGTCCGACGTGATGGTCGGTGTGCTCCATGAAGCCGGCGTAGACCTCCATCTGACGGGCGAGGACCGGCTTCAGGTCGTCGGGCATGTCGTCCCACGCCGGGATCTCGTCGGGGCGCGACGTGAGCTCGGCGTCCGCCGGGACCACCCCGAGCTCCTTCTGGCGCGCGAGCGTCTCCTCGCGCAGCGCGTCCCAGCCCGCGTCGAAGCGACCCTTGTACTTGGCCGACCACTCGGGCGGAACGTGGTGGGGCGCGTGCGTCGCGCCGGGCGCGTAATAGACGAAGAACGGCTTGTCGGGCATCAGCGCCTTCTGCTGGCGGACCCAGTCGATGGCGTGATCGGTCATGTCCTCGGTGAAGTGGTAGCCCTCCTCCGGGGTTCGATCGGGCTCCACCGGGGTCGTGCCGTCGTAGATCGCCGGGGCGTACTGGTTCGTCTCGCCGCCGATGAAGCCGTAGAAGTGCTCGAAGCCCCCGCCACCGGACGGCCAGTTCTCGAACGGCCCCATCGGGCTCGTCTGCCACACCGGCACCTCGTGGCACTTGCCGAACTGCGCCGTCGAGTAGCCGTTGAGCTTCAGGGTCTCGGCCAGCGGCGCCGCGGTGTTCGGGCGCAGCGAGCTGTAGCCGGGTGCCGAGGTGGCGATCTCGGTGATCCCGCCCATGCCGACGGCGTGGTGGTTGCGCCCGGTCAGGAGCGCCTGCCGCGTCGGCGAGCACAGCGCCGTGGTGTGAAAGCGGTTGTAGCGCAGCCCGTTCGCGGCCAGACGCTCGAAGGCCGGGGTCTGGCACGGGCCGCCGAAGGCGGAGGAGGAGCCGAAGCCCGCGTCGTCGAGCAGGACCACGAGCACGTTGGGGGCGCCGGTCGGGGGGAGCAGCGGCTCGATCGGCGCGTACGAGGTGTCGGGGTCCTTGGCGTCGTAGGTCGTCAGACCAACGTGCTGCCGGTCGGGGATGGGCAGAACGTCGCGTGAGCTCATGCTCAGATACTCGGCCCAGCGCGGGTGTCTCAACCTCACCCCGATTGGGTGATTGAGCGCTTGGACGCCCGGCGGGAGGGGTAGCCCGGTGCGCCATGTCGAGCCATCCCCTCGCCCTGACCGTCCAGGAGCGCTCGGGTGGCGTACGGCTGCACCTCGGCTCGGTCGCGCACGGCGACGGCCCGTCTCTGCAGGAGGCGGCCGACGATCTCGTGCGGCGCGTCCTCGCGCTCGGCCGGGCGTTGCGGATGACCGGGTTCTCGGTGTCCGCGGAGTTCCCGTACGACATGGCTGCGTTGAGCCTTCTGTCCGAGGTCGACGAGATCGCCGCGGCGGGAGGAGACGTCCGCGCGCGGCTCTTCCGCGCGTAGTACCGACGCGGCGCGGTCACCCGATTCGGGGGAGGCAAGGGTGATGTCGTTTGCCCGATGCTGCGCGCGGATCTGATGTCCCCACGGCTCACGAGGCGAATCCACCGCACGCGCGCCCCGGCCTCCGACGCCGGCGATGAGCCTGACGTCGTCGAGCTCGAGTCGGTCGAGCTCTCCGGCGTCTTCTCGGCGCCGCAGTGGCTGAGGGACCTGGGATTCGCGTCGTGGCTGCTGGCGGGCGTCGGGGCCGTGCTCATCGGTGCGACGTGGATCGCCGCGCTCACGAGCACGATCGTCGTCCCCGTCGTCGTCGCGGGGGTCGTCGCCGCCGTGACGTCACCGCTGGTGCGCAAGCTCGAGCGCCGCGGGGTCCCGCGGGCCGCGGGCGCCGCGCTCGTCTTCCTCGGGCTGCTCGTGCTGGGTGCGGCATTCGTGGTGATGGTCGTCGGGGGCATCTCGAGCCAGGCGTCCGACCTCTCGCCGAAGCTCGCGCAGGGCGCCGACAAGATCCAGGGCTGGCTCCAGGATCTCGGCGTGAGCTCGGGGAGCGCGCAGCAGGCGAACAGCGACGCTGGCGCCGGGCTCAGCAAGGGCTTCCACGCCCTCGTCACCGGCGTGGCGACTGGGGTCGAGGCGCTCGCGTCGCTGGCGGTCTTCCTGTCCTTCACCGCGTTGAGCCTCTTCTTCTTCCTGAAGGACGGCCCGGTGATCCGGGAGTGGGCGGAACGCCACCTCGGCGTGCCGCGGCCGGTCGGCCACATCGTCGTCTCCCGCACGCTGCAGTCCTTGCGGGGATATTTCGTGGGCGTCACCGCCGTCGCCGCGTTCAACGGGATCGTCATCGGCCTGGGGGCGCTCATCCTCGGCGTGCCCCAGGCGGGATCGATCGCGGTCGTGAACTTCGCGGCCGCCTACATCCCGTTCCTGGGTGCCTGGAGTGCCGGGGCGTTCACCGTGCTCATCGCGCTCGGCGCGCAGGGAACCGACGCGGCCATCGCCATGGTGGTGATCGTCCTGCTGGCCAACGGCGCGCTCCAGCAGCTCGTCCAGCCGATCGCGATGGGCGCGGCGCTCGGGATCCATCCCTTGGCGGTCCTGGTGGTGACGATCGCGGCGGGTGCGCTGCTCGGCGTCGTCGGGATGGTCGTCGCCGCTCCGCTGGTGTCCGCGGCGGTGCGGATCTCCGCCGACCTGGCGGCCGCCCGCGAGCGCGCGGCCGAGGAGGCGCCGGTCAGCGATCCTGCTGAGCCTGGTCCCGTGCTTCCGCAGCCGGGTCGAAGCTGACCACGATGTGCTGGCGCGGGTCGCGCTGCTCGGCCTCCGCGGCCGTCCGCATCGCTCGCTCGTCGGCCGCCGCGAGACCGCCGAAGAGCGATCGCGGCCACAGGCGCTGGGCGAGCACGACGTTGACCTCGCCGGCGACGAGGCTGAGCTGTGCGGCCAGCCACAGCCACGAGAGCAGCCCGATGACCGCGGCGAAGACCCCGTAGGTTGCGCTCGACTGGGCGACGACGTGCTCGACGTAGAGGCCGCCGAGCGTCTGCAGGCCGAGCCAGCTGATCGTTGCGAGGACGGCTCCGGGCAGCACCTGGTGGGTGGTCACGCTGGCCGCCGTCAGCACGCGAAAGGCCGTGACGAAGACCAGGAAGTCGATCGCCGCCGAGCCCGCGAAGCTGGCGATCCCGGCAGCCGGTGGCTGGATCGTGCCGTTGCGCGCGAGGGTGACGACGACGGTGGTCAGGATCTGGGCCGTGCCGATGACGATGAGGATGGCCAGGCCGCGCAGCCGCGCGTGCACGTAGTCGGGTCGGTCCACCCGCCGGACGGCCCAGAGCGTGTCGAGCGCCCGGCCGGTCGCCAGAGTCACGCCCAACCCGGCCCACAGCGCGCCGACGATCCCGATGGCGAGGGCGACGCCGCTGCCCTTCAAGGACGTCACGTCGCGGCTGAGCTGATCGCCGATCACCGGAACCTGCGCGACGGTTGAGTCGAGCACGTCCTGCTGGAACTGCGGGTTGCCCTCGAGCAGGAACCCCAGGATCGACGCGAAGGCCAGCAGCAGCGGGAAGATCGAGAAGAAGGCCCAGTAGGCGATGAGCGCCGCCAGGCGCGACGCACCGTCGTCGGTGAACTTCTTCGCGACCGCGCACGGCACGGCCGTCAGCGGACTCGCCCGCTGCCAGCGATCGATCGCGTCCCTCACGGGCTGCCCCCTGGTCACGCGACAGCGGTCCTCAGCCTGACATCGCTCAGCCTCCGGCCGAGGCGACCGACTCCTTGCCTTTCGGCGCGAGCGCCGTGACTTGGTCGGCGGCCTGCGTCAGCCCTTCGTCGATGCTCCCGGCCTTCGGGATCCCGTCGACGATCTCGAGCATCGACTTCGCGCACGCAGCGGCCGCCTGGGCCGTGGCTCCGCGCTGGCGCGTCTCGGCCTCCGCCTGCTTCGCGTCGGCCTCCGGCGCGGACGTGGGATCGGTGGCGGACATACGCAACGCACGCTCCCGCACCGCCCGGGGTCGCATCAATCGTGCGCACTTGCCTCTTCGGTGGACGCAGGCTGCCCCGCGGCGGCGAAACCCTCGCGAACGTACCGTCGTCGTCCGCGCGACGATCATCCGGTTGGGATGAGGTGTCGCCGTCGTCGACTTCGTACCGTGCGGTTCATGAGCCCGACGTGGTGACACTCGGCCTCCTGGCCTGCCTCGTGTTCGGCTTCGGGCTGGTCGCGGGGCGGCTCGAGGGGACCGTCGTGTCCCCCCCGATGGTCTTCGTCACCGCGGGTCTCGTCGCCGGCGCGACGGGCATCCTCGACTTCGGTGCGGCGGCGCACCCGACGGACGGGCACTCGCGCGAAGCTGTGTTCCTCGTGGCCGAGCTCGCGCTCGTGCTGCTGCTGTTCAGCGATGCGGCGCGCATCGATCCGCGTGCCCTGCGCGGCAATGCCATTCCGCTGCGCCTGCTGTTGATCGGCCTGCCGCTCTCGATTGCCGGCGGCACCGCGCTCGCGCTGCTGCTGCTCTCCCACCTCGAGTTCTGGGAGTGCGCGATCGTGGCGGCCATCCTCGCCCCGACCGACGCCGCGCTCGGTCAGGCAGTCGTGTCGAGCCCGATCTTGCCGGTGCGCATCCGCCAGGGGCTGAACGTCGAGAGTGGGCTCAACGACGGCGGCACCGTTCCGTTCCTCACGCTGTTCATCGCGCTCGCCGCCGCTGAGGAGGGCATCGGGGGCGGCTGGGTTCGCTTCGCACTCGAGCAGATCGGATACGGCACGCTGATCGGCGCGGCGTGCGGTGTCGCGGGCGGCCTCGCTCTCAGGCGCGCGGCGGCGCGCGGCTGGACGACCCGCGCGTTCGAGCAGCTCGGGCTCGCCGCGCTCGCGGTGATCGCATGGTTCGTCGCGGACGAGGCGGGCGGCAACGGCTTCATCTCCGCGTTCGTCGGCGGCGGGGCGGCGGGCGTCGCGATCGGGCCGCAGCTCCGCGACCGGGTGCTCGAGTTCGCCGAGGAGGAGGGTGAGCTCCTCAACCTCGCGGTGTTCCTGCTCTTCGGGGTCTTCGCGTGGCATGCCCTCGGCGACACGACGTGGGAGATCGTCCTCTACGGCGCGTTGAGTCTCACAGCCGTCCGGATGGCCCCGGTCGCGATCGCCGTCCTCGGGCTCGGGCTGCGACCTTCGACGGTCGCGTTCCTCGGCTGGTTCGGTCCGCGTGGGCTTGCCTCCGTCATCCTGGCGCTCGTCGTCGTTGACGAGGAGCCCGACCTCACCGGGCTCTCGCAGTTGTTCCTCACGATGACGGTCGCGGTGCTGCTGAGCGTCTTCGCGCACGGCATCACTGCGGCGCCGCTCACGCGCCGCTACGCCCGCGTCGCGGGGGCCCTCGGACCCGATGCCCCGGAGCTCCAGGCGGTCCTCGAGCTGCCAACGCGGCGGCGGCCCGACCCAGAACCCTAGCCCTGCGCAGGGTCCTCGGTTTCGTGGAGCATGCCGCGGTCGAGCGCGTATCGCACGAGCTCGGCGCGGCTGGGGCGGCTCAGTTTCTGCTGCAGGCGGGCGCGGTGCCCCTCGACCGTGCGAACCGAGAGATAGAGGTGTGCGGCGATCTCCGTGTTGGTGTGTCCCAGGGCGAGGAGCCGCAGCACCTCGAGCTCGCGCTCGGTGAGGTCGTCGGGTGGCGGTCCGGGCTCCGGCTGTGGCGGCGCGGCCCTCCGCGTGGCCCCGCGACGGACGGCATCGAAGAGGTCCTCGCCGTGCGGATCACCGACGATGCAAGCGGCCGCGCCGGCATGGAGCGCGTGAGGGGCAAACCACGCGTCGTCCTTCGTCACGAGCACGACGACGCGTGTCCCGGGGGAGGCCTGTTCCACGGCGCGGATGGTGTCGAGCGAGAGGTCCCCGGGCCGGTCGAGGTCGAGGACGAGCGCCGCAGGGGTGTGGCGCACTACCGCCTCGACGGCCGCCTCGGCGTCGCCGGCCTCCGCGACGATCTCGAGTCCAGGCGCGCTCTCGAACAGTCGCCGCAGCTTCGGGCGAACGGCCGCATCGTCGGCAGCCAGCACGATGGCGAGCGGGTCATTGCCCTTGGTCGCCGCAGACTCCTCGTGCGCAGTCCGAGGGCTCGATTCGCCCATCGCGTCACTATGGCCGCGGGGCGGGTGACCCCTCATCACCCGCGGCGGGTGATGGACGCGTCAGGCCGTTGCCGGCACGTCCCCGCGGACGGTGGTCCCTGCGCCATGGTCGGACGCAACGTGCACGTCACCGCCAACGGCCGCGATGCGGTCGTGGAGGTTCGTGAGCCCGTGGCCGCCGTGGACGTCGTGGACGTCGAATCCGACCCCGTCATCGCGTATCTCGAAGGCAACGCCTCCGCCGTGGGCCGCGACGCTGACGGTCACCGTGGCGCTGGCGCCGGCGTGCTTGGCCGCGTTCTGGATGGCTTCCAGGCAGCAGAAGTAGACGGCCGCCTCGATCGCCGGCGCCAACCGACGTGGCAGAGCGGTCTCGACGCGGACCGGCAGTGGCGAATGGCCTGCAACCGCGGTCAGCGCGGCGTCGAGACCGTGGTCGACGAGCATGGCCGGGTACACGCCGTGGGCGAGGCTGCGCAGCTCGTCGATCGTCTCCTCGGTGTCGGCGCCCAGCTGGCCGAGCGACCGCCTGAGCTCATCGTCCGACACCACGTGGGCTTCCGCGTCGGCCAGCCTCATCCGCAGCGCGACAAGCCGCTGCTGCGCACCGTCGTGGAGGTCGCGCTCGATCGCGCGCCGCCCGGCGTCAGCGGCCGACGCCAGCCGGGCGCGCGAGGCCCGTAGGTCGGCGACAGACGCTCGCAGATCCGCCTCGAGGCGCGCGTTCTCGAGCATCATCAGAGCCGCGCCGCCCGCCGCGCCGACGAGCCCTGGCTCGGCGTCGAGTGCAGCGTCGTGGACGATCATCGCCAGCGGGTTGCCGTCCTGCCGGACGATGGTGGTGGATCTCCCGCTGGCCTCCGTGGGCGGCTGCACCGGAAGGCCGCGCGCATCAACGTACTCGCTGCGTTGCGGACGCCAGAACGCAACCATGAGCGACGGGTCGCCCAGCGCCTCGGCGAGGACAACGCGGGCGTCGAGGTCACGGCCGGCGCTGAGCCGGGCCACGAGTCGTTCGAGCGCCCCGCCAGCGAAGAGCCGTGCGCCCAGCATGCCCGCCAGGAACGCGCACGGGATCGCCAGGGTGGTCGCGGTCGACAACCAGCCCAGCCGCTCGAGCGTCGCCGGGGCGGGGCCGCCCGCGCGAGCGACGGCTGCGGCGGCGAACGTCCCCGCCACGGCCAGCACGGCGAGGAGGATCGGGCTCGTCGTGCGCCGACTGATGGAGGGCGCGGCTCTCAGGCGGAAGGTCTGCGCCACGGCGACGGCGATGAGCGCCGCGGCGGTGACCGACCACGAGGCGACCGCCAGCGTGTTGCCTACGGTCGCGCCTTCCCCCAGGATCCTCACCGGGTTGCGCGCGCATCCATCCGGGCAACGCGCCGTCGGCACAAACTCGGGCAGGCTCTCGGCGGTGGCGAGGAGGGTGCCCCAGACGAGGACCGATGCCAGCGCGGTGAGGGCGACGACCCCGCGTGCCATCCGATCGGGGAGCCGGCCCTCCGGGAAGGACAGCAGGAGGTAGACGGCGACCACGAGCACCGCCGCCCATGCGATCTGCCCAAGGGCATTGAGGCCGGGCGTTGCCAGTGTGTCGAGGGCCGTCGCCGAGTACAGGGCCAACGTGAGCAGGACCAGCCGCCGCCGGCGCTCGATGCCCCGGTGGAGCGCGACGCACGCGACCGTCGTCACCGCGGCGATCACTGCTCCGTAGAGCACCCCGCGAGCCGCTGGATGTCCCAAGTAGGGGCTGTGCGCGACGACGACGCCGGCCCCGGCGGCGAGCCCTGTCCCCAGGACGGCAGTCTGCAGGACCGCTGGCCGGGAACCCGCGTGCCGAGTTCGCGGCTGCGCGAATCCCGTGGGGCGCAGGGCGACGGCGCTCGCAGGGGACAACCTGACCCGCGTGCCGCCGAGCCGCATGTTGGTATCCAACCTGCCCGCATCACGCCGTGTCTAGCGTAGGAACTACGCGGTCGTGCGCCCGAGGAACAGGAGGACTGCGCGCACGCGACGGCTGATGTCGCCGGAGAGCGGCAGGTCCAGCTTCGCGAAGACGGCGTTGATGTGCTTCTCGACGGCGCGCTTGGTGAGGCCGAGCGTCTCTGCGATGGCTGCGTTGCTCGCTCCACGAGCCATCTCCACGAGGATCTCGCGCTCGCGAGGCGTGAGGGCGTCGAGCGGCGAGCCCACCGGCCGCGACCGCTCATGGATCAGTGCCTCGACCACCTTGGGGTCGATGACCGATCCGCCCCGAGCGACGGTCTCGATCGTCGCCAGCAGCTGTGCGCGGCTGCGCAGGCGGTCCTTGAGGAGGTACGCGCGGCCCTCCGAGCCGTCCTCCAGCAGCGCCAGCGCATAAGCCGGATCGGAGTGGGCACTCATCGCGACGACGCCGACCTCGGGATGGGTCCTCCGCAGCGTGGCCGCCAGGCGGATGCCCTCGTCGGTCATCGTCGGTGGCATCCGGATGTCGACCAGGACGACCTCGGGGTGGCAGGTGTCGATCGCCGCCGCCAGTTCCTCGCCGTCCTCGCACACGGCGACGAGGTCGATCTCGTCGGCGTCGCCGAGCAGGCGAGCCAGCGCCTCCCGGATGAGGAAGCTGTCGTCGGCCACACCGACGCGGACCGCCATGGTCCCAGCGTCGTGCGCCCGCGGGCGTCGCCGCAAGGAGGCACGCCTGCGGGCATGCCGGGTGTCGGCACTCAGGTGGAGGGCTGCGCGCCTGCCTCGGCCAGGAAGAGCAGCGTCGCCTTGACGCGCTTGCTGACGTCCTCGGTGTAGGAGAGGCTGAGCTTGAGGAAGATCGAGTTGATGTGCTTCTCGACCGCCCGCTTGGTCAGGACCAACGTGTCGGCGATGGCCGCGTTGCTCTTGCCCTTGGCGATCTCGGCCAGCACCTCGCGCTCGCGTCCGGTGAGCGCGGCCAGGGGCGAGCGCTCGACGCGCAGCTTGGCTGCCACGAGCGGCTCGACGATCTTGGAGTCCAGAACCGAGCCGCCGGCCGCGACCGTCTCGATCGCCGCCACCAGCTGGGCGCGATCGTGGACGCGCTCCTTGAGCAGATAGGCACGGCCCTCGGATCCTGACTCCAGCAGCGCCAGCGCGTAGGCGGGCTCGGCGTAGTTGCTCAGGACGACCACTCCGATCTCCGGGTGGGTCTCGCGCAGCAACGCGGCCACCCGGATGCCCTCGTCGGTACTCGTGGGCGGCATCCGGATGTCGGTCACCACCACGTCGGGGCGCTCGCTCTCGACCGCGGCCAGCAGCGAGGGCAGGTCGCCACAGGAGGCGACGACGCGCATCTCGGGCTCGGTGGCGAGGATCTGCCCGACGCCCTCCCGGACGATCAGGCTGTCGTCGGCCAAGGCGATGGCAACGGGCATACACAGCCAGGATCCTGCGTCAGACGGCCGCACGCATCGGACGGATGATCCAGGCGAGCGAGACATCCGTCGCGGGCAGCGCACGGGTCATTTGTCGTAGTCTGGGCGTAGTCGGTCCAGCGACAACACCCCGCCCCCGGGGGTCGCCCATGAGCACCTCAGCCCAGCTCTCGCCCGTTCGGTCAACGCTCGGTCGAGGGCGGATGCGCCGGCGCCTGCCCGTCGGCCGGTATCTGTCCGGCGTCCTGCTGCTCGCGGCCGCTTACTACGGCTCGGCCAAGATCGGCCAGGCGCTGCGCTACACGGCCTCGGTCTCCGCCATCTGGCCACCCGCCGGCCTGGGCATCGCCACGCTCTACCTCTGGGGCGTGCGCTGGTGGCCGGGTGTCTTCATCGCCGAGCTCGCGGTCAACGCCCAGCTGCTCGCCGAATCGCACCCGCTGCCAGTCGGGAGCCTGCTGGGTCAGCAGGCGGGCAACATGGCCGAGGTCGTCGTGGGCGCCCTGCTGTTGCGGCGGCTCATCGGCCCTCACGCGGCGATGGATCGCGCGGAGCAGGTCGGTGGGCTGTTCGCGGCCCTGGCCGTCGCGACCGCCATCAGCGCGACCGTGGGGATGGTGTCGATGCTGGCCGGTGGAGTCATCACCGCGGGTGAGGCACCCACGTTCTGGCGGACGTGGCTTCTCGGCGACGTCGCCGGCGCATTGGTGGTGGTGCCCCTGGTGCTGGCATGGGCCAGCGATCCCAGAGGTGCATGGCAGCGGCTGCGGACCGCCGAGGGCGTCCTGCTGATCGCCACCGTGGCGACGCTCGGTGCCCTGGCGGTGTCCACCAGCGAGCCCGTCACCTACGTGGTCTTCCCCGCGCTGATCTGGGCGGCATCGAGGTTCGGCACGCCCGGCGCGACGCTGTCGATCGCGATCGCGACCGGCGTGGCGATCGCCATCACCGCCAACGAGGTCGGGCCGTTCTTCACGCAGCCCATCGACCACAGGACCCTGAGCACACAGGTCTACATCGTCGTGACGGCGATGACGACGCTGTTCCTCGCCGCCATGGTCAGCGAGTGGGAGCGGGCAACCAGGCAGCTGGCCCGGGCCAAGCGCCGCGAGGGGGAACAGGCGGTGCAGGAGCGCCGTCGGATCGCGCGCGACCTGCACGACTGCGTCTCCCAGACGCTGTTCTCCACGCTGTTGCACACCCGCACGGCCGAGAAGGCACTGGTCCGGGAGAGCGCGCACCACGACGGCAGGCTGGCGCGAGACCTCGGGGCGATCGGGGAGCTGACGCTCGCCGCGCAGACCGAGATCCGCAACCTCATCTGCGAGTTGGACCGTGACCCGCTCGAGGAAGGGCTCGTGCCGGCCCTTCTCGGACATGCAACGAGGCTCTCCCGGGGCGAGGGGCCCGCGATTGAAGTGCATGGGCCCGAAGGTCGTCTCCCACTGACCCCGCGCACCGAGGCGCAAGCCTTCGCCATCGGGCGCGAGGCGCTGGGCAACGTCGTCAAGCACGCGCAGGCGAGGACGGCGCGCATCAGCGTCGAGGAGCGGCCGGGTTACGTGATCGTCGAGATCTGCGACGACGGTCTCGGCTTCGAGCCCGACGCGGACCATCCCGGCCACTTCGGCCTCGAGTCGATGCGCAGCCGCGCCGCCGAGATCGGCGCGCGGTTGAGTATCACGAGCGGGCCCGGCCGGGGGACCGTCGTCCGGATCGAGGCGCCCGCCGAAGCCGACGGGCGCCCCGATGGCGCCTGAGTCCCGACACCCGATCAAGGTCTTCGTCGTGGACGATCACGCGGTCGTGCGGCGTGGGCTGCAGGCCTTCTTCGAGAGCGAGCCCGACCTCGAGGTCGTCGGGGCGGCCGACGGCGGGACGCAAGCGCTCGACCTGCTGGAGAGGCTCGAGGCCCAAGGGCGGCGGCCCGATGTGGTCGTCATGGACATGCAGATGCGTCCCCTGAACGGCATCGAGTCGACCCGCCTGATCCGCGCCCGCTACGACGACGTCGCGGTGGTCGTCCTGACCTCCTACGCCGACGACGAGCTGGTCCACGGCGCCCTGGAGGCCGGAGCGTCGGGATACGTCCTCAAGGACGCCGATACCGACGAGGTCGCGGCGGCCGTGCGCGCCGCGGATCGCGGCGACCTGCAGCTCGACCCCGCGGTGGCCCGGCAACTGCTCTCGTCGCTCGGCCCGGCTTCGCGTCGCGAGGCCAATGCGGATCTCACTGCGCGCGAGGTCGAGGTTCTGCGGCTGGTGGGGGCGGGCGCGGCGAACAAGGAGATCGCGCTCCAGCTCGGCATCAGCGAACGGACGGCCCGGACGCACGTCTCCAACATCCTGCGCAAGCTGGGCCTCGCATCACGCACCCAAGCCGCCCTGTGGGCCGTGCGCGAGGGTCTGGTGCCGCTGGACGCCGGCTGACGTCGCCCAGGCATTTCACCCGGTTCGGGCGATGCCGCGCGCACGCCCCGGGGCCCACAATCGAGCACGCATGTTGCTTGCCGTCCTCATTGCCATCCCGCTGCTCCTGATCTGGCTGCTGACCCTGGTCGACCTCTTTCGCCGACACGACCTGTCGACGGGCCGCAAGGTGCTGTGGGCGCTCGTGGTGCTGATCCTCCCGGTGCTGGGCGTGATCATCTACTTCGTCGCTCGCCCGCCGCAGCCCACGGACCGCGCGGCGACGCTCGACGGCGTCGGCGACGAGTCCTTCGAGCCCATCCGCCGCCGCCACGGCCCCGCGTAATCGAGCCATGGACCCCTAGGCGAGCCATGGACCAGGCGACCGCGCGGAGCGTCGCGCACTACAGCCATGTCCGCCAGCGCGATCGCCGCGGCATCTTGATCGTCGAGCACCTCGCCCGGGTGGTGGCCGCAGTCCCGGCGGAGGCGCAGCCGCTCGCCTGGCTGCACGACGTGCTCGAGCACTCGCCGATGACGACGAGCGAGCTCTGCGGCCAGGGCCTGACGCCCTTGGAGCTCGCCGCGCTGGACCTGCTCACGCGCCGGGCCGGCGAGTCCTACGAGCTGTACATCCTGCGGATTGCGTACGCCCGCGGCGCCGCCGGCCGGCTGGCGCGCGTCGTCAAGCTGGCGGACCTGGACGATCACATCGCTCGGCCGTGGGTCGCGGGCGATCCGCCCTACGCGTGGGCGCGCCGGCACGTCGCCGTCGGCTGCGCCCGAGCAGCCTAGAGCTCGCCGAGCCGCCTAGGGCTCGAGGAACCCCAGCTCGTGCGCACGGGCGACGGCCTCCGATCGCGAGGAGGCGTCGAGCTTGCGGTAGACCGCCTGAGCCTGCGTCTTGACGGTGTTCGGAGAGACGTAGAGTCGAGATCCCATCTCGCGGAAGGAGAGGTGGGTGGGCAGGAGCGCGAGGATCCGCAGCTCGGCGGTGGTGAGTGTCGCCGGCGTCAGCATCGCGGAGGTCGCGTATGCGTCCACCTGCGTGCACGCGTCCTCGTGCCAGGCGGCCAGGACCGGCGCATCGGGGGTCGCCCGCACGGCTGGCGCGGCCCCTTCGACGAGGGCGCGGGCTCCGGCCACGTCGCTGAGCCGCAGGGCCGCGCGCGCGAGCACGATTCTCACCTCGGCCACGTACCACGGGACGAAGGCGTCCATCGTCTCCAACAGCCTCCTCGCCTCGGCGCAGTCCTCCGTGGCCAGCTGCACACGCCCTCGCTGGGCCTCGGTCAGTGCGGCGACGGCGAGCACCAGGCTCATCGTGGGGTACCCCGCCAGCCGAAAGCGCCCGATCTGCGAGCGCGCCCGGGCCGCCAGCTCGGTGGCCAGGGACCAGTCGTCGCGGTCGAGCGCCAGCAGGGCGAGCTGGGCGAGGCACAGCGCGTTGACACTCGGGGCGCCGACCACGCCGCGTCGTGATCCCTCCTCCAACAGCTCGTGGGCGCGCTCGCGGGCGCCGAGCAGATGGCACGCCGTGCCTTCGAGCAGCCGGTCCATCGATCGCGCAGGGCTGGCCTCGGCATCGAGTGCGTAGGCGCGTGCGGCATCGTCGCGCATCCGTTGCACGCCGTCGCGGGCGATCGCGGCACGCATCGCCGCGACGCCGGCCTCGATTGCCGGCGGGCGGCGGCGAGCCGGCACGCCGTCGAGCGCACGTACGGCGGCGGCGGTCCAATGCTCGGCGTGATCGCGGCCGCCGTCGGCCAGATGGGCGTTGGCGGCCACGAGCGCGAGCGGCGCGTAGCCGGCCACCTGCTCGTCGGTGAAGTGAGCGAGCCAGCGGCGGACCGTCGTGTTGTGGCCCTGGGGGATGTAGCGGAAGGCGTTGGCCCACAGCAGATCGCCGGCGAGCCGAACGTCTCCGGCGGCCGTGGCATGGCGGATCCCCGCATCGACGTCGCCATGGTCGGCGTGCCATTGACTCGCGCGCCGGTGGAGCTCGCCTACGAGCGCAGGCTCGCGCCGGCGCAGCTGCGCCCGCAGCATCTGAGCCAGGAGCCCGTGGTAGCGGTACCACTCGTCGGTGCGGTCCAGGGGGACGACCAGGGCGTTGGCCCGCCCGAGGCCTCGCAGCCGCTCGGCCGAGCCCGACTCTCGCAGCACGGCATCGCACAGCGGTCCCGAGAGGCGGTCGAGCACCGACGTGCGCTGCAGGAAGGTGACCTCCTCGGCGGTGAGCGCGGACAGGAGCGAGTCGGTCAGATAGTCCGAGACGACGCGATCGTCCCCGCCGAAGCGCGCGATCGCGGCGGCCGTGTCCGGCTGATCGCGCAGGGACACCGCCGCGAGATAGAGCCCGGCAGGCCACCCTTCGGTGCGGCGTACCAGTGTGTCGACATCCCCGGCGACCAGATCGGCTCCGGCGAGCTCGAGCAGCGCGGCCGCCTCGCCCCGGGTCATGACGAAGTCGCGCGACGTCAGCTCGAGCACCTCGCGATGTGCTCGCAGGCGCCCGAGGGGCAGTGGCGGCTCGCACCGTGAGGCCAGCACGAGCTGCGCGCCCACGGGCGGATCCTCGACGAGCGCCGTGAGGACGTCGATCGCCCCGCGAGAGCGCAGGACCTGGACATCGTCGAGCACGAGGACGAACTCGCGGCCGCGGCTGGCCAGCGGCTCGGTGGTGCGCGCCACCAAAGCGCGAAGGCGCTCGGCGTCGTCATCCGCGCGATGCAGGGCGACCCATGCGAAGGGGCGCTCGTCGTGCTGTGCCCACTCCACGAGCGTGGTCGTCTTGCCGTAGCCCGCCGGCGCCACCAGGAGGGCCAGGGCTGTGTCGTGGACCTCCGTGAGGCGCCGCACGAGACGGGCGCGCGCGACGAGGCCCGCGCCGAGTGCTGCGCGCTGGCGCGGCGCGCGCCGCGCCGCCTGGCGCGGCGCGGAGCGAAGGCTGGCGGCGTTCGGGGTCATGACGCGGGCCCGCTTGGGCCGTGCCCAGGATCGCCGTCGGGCGGCCAACCCGACAAGGGGGCACGCCACCCTGTTTGCCGCGGCGGGCACGCATGGACGCACCCGTGCCTCCGATCAGTCAGCGCAGCGGCACGCTGCCCGTGGCGCGGGTCCCCTCGCCAGGCACCGCCTCGACGGCGAGCTCCCCCCCGACCGCGGCCAGGCGGTCGAGCGCCTCATCCAGCCAGACCTGTCCGCGATCCGCACGTCGCGACCCCGGGTCGTTGTCGCGCACCTCGAACCGCAGGCTCTCGTCTGCCCACAGCGTGATCATGACCCTGGTCGCCTCGCGGCTGACGTTGGCCAGCGCCTCGACGCAGGCGAAGTAGACGGCGCTCTCGATCTGCTGGGAGTGGCGCCCGACGCCGTCGTCCGTGACCGTGCAGCTCACGGGCGTGCTCCGCGCGGCCGCGCGCAGCGCCTCGGCCAACCCGCGATCGCTGAGCACCGAGGGGTAGATACCCTGGGCGAGGGCGCGCACGTCGTCGATCGTCTCGTCCACCTCGGCGCCGAGCAACTCGAGCTCCGCTGCGGTCTGCGGCGCCTCGTCTGCGAGGCGTTCGCTCTCGAGCGCGAGCTTGATGCGCAGCGCCACGAGCCGTTGCTGGGCCCGTCGTGCACGTCGCGCTCGATCCTGCGTCGCGCCTGGTCGGTCACGGCGACGACGCGGGCGCGCGATGCCGACAGCTCCCCGATCGAGGAGGTCAGCCGGCGCACGAGCCGCCCGTTCTCGAGCACCATGAGCGCGTACGACGCCGCGGCCTGCAGCAGCGCCGGGTCCTGGGCGAGCGAAGCGTCGGTGTCGATGACCGCGATTGGCCGCCCATTGAGGCTGACCTCGGTCAGGTCGCGGCCCCGCTGCTCACGGGGCGGCTCGACGCGGGTCGCGGTCTCGCCCACCCAGCCGTCGAGCCCGTCCGGGAGGCGGTAGACGATCTGCACGGAAGGGTCCTCGAGCGCGTCGGCCAGCGCCGCGCGCAGCGCCTCGGGGGTGGTCTGCGGCTTGAGGCCGAGGGTCAGCCGCTGCAGCGCCGTGGTGGCGTAGAGACCGCGCCACAGCATCCCGACGCTGAAGCTCAAGGCGATGAGCCCGAGCGAGAGCACGTAGACCCACCCCAGCGCGTGGACGCTTGCGGCGGTTGGAGCCGACCCGCGAGCGGCGTCGTAGGCCGCGAGTGTGACACCACGGACGATGGCCATCGCGAGCACCGGCACGAGCATCCGGCGCAGCAGTGGCCCGGCCCGATACGTGCGTTGGGCCAGGATGACCGCGACGGCGAGGAAGAGCACCGCCGACAGCACCTCGCGCAACGGGCGGACGAGGTCCGTGACGAACGCGGGCGTGGTGTCCCCGATCGCGAAGGCGTTGGGTGGGCAGTCTCTGCCGCACGTCGACCACGGCGAGGGCTCGGGGTAATGCTGCACGACGAGCGCGGTGGGGAGGTAGAGCAGGCCAACGAGAACGACGGCCGTCGCCATCGCCACGCGCGCGGGCGACGAGGTCAACCGGCCCGATGGAAACGAGAGCAGCAGGTAGACCACCATGGCCTCGACGACCCACACCGAGGTCCGCCCGACGCTGTAGAGCGTCGGGTCGTGGGATTGCGCAAGGACGGTGAGCGACCACAGCGCGCCCGTGGCGACCAGGACGGCCGCGAACCGATCCCAGCGGCGCGCCAGCGTCGCGAGGCCCACGCCGGTGGGGGCGGCGATCGTCAGGGCGCCGGTCACGGCGGCCCACGCACGCTCCCCGGCCGGTGCCTCTGCGAGGGTCAGGACCACCGCTCCGGCGCACAGCGCCGCGGCCGCGATCGCCAGGATGACGACCGGTCCGGGCGCTAGGCCCGTCTGCGGTCGAGTCTGCACGAGGTGACCTTACGTCCCGTCGGTGATGCCGGCGAGGGTGCCGGCATCACGGTAGAGGGCCCGACGTCGACGTGCTCGCAGGCTGGCCCGCGCGGGTGGATCCTGGCAGCATCGCCGACGAGAGCACGTGAACCGTGGCACACGCGCCATATACGGACGAATCTGACCAGCCGCCTCCCGACACCGTCGGGGTGCTGATCGTCGACGACCAGGCGCCGTTCCTGGTGGCGGCCCGGCAGCTGATCGCGTCGACGCCCGGCTTCGAGTTCGTGGGCGAGGCCGCATCGGGCGAGGCTGCGGTGAGACTTGCTGCGGCGCTCCGCCCCGATCTGGTCCTGATGGACGTCCGCATGCCCGGGCTCGGTGGGCTTGCCGCCGCGCGCTGCATCACCGCGGCACGCAGCGCGGCGGCCGTCGTGCTCGTCACCACCGATCCGCAGGACGTCCCGGCCGCGGCGGCGGAGGGATGCGGCGCGCTGGCCCTGGTCGCCAAGCAGCACCTGCGCCCCTCGTACCTCACCGCGCTCTGGCAGCGCTGTGCGGCAAGGGCGTAGACCGCCTCAGCGGCCGTCCCAGACCTCGGTGACCTCCTCGACGTCGTAGTCGATGGCCAGGGCGAGACGGGGCGCCGCGCCGACGACGCGCGCGCCGCCGACCGCCGGCGCGACAGCCACGAGCACGCCGACGATCTCGGCGTCGGTCGTGGTCGCGGCGCGCGCACACTCGACCGCGGCCCGGCACGATGACGTCGCGGCGCCGAGTGACAGCAGCGCGGCGAGCCGTACGAGCGCGCTGGTCTTGGCGTCCAGCCCGGGGCCGCCGCTCAGAGGCAGCGGATCGGCCCCGACGGCGGACCGCACGACGCTCTCGTCGTTGAGCGCAAGCCTCCGGAGAAGCTCCTCCGCGTCCACGTGGTCCTCCCTGCGGGTCGTGCGCGCGGCGCGACGCCGCGCGGCCCACCGACGGTAGGAAGATCGCGGGCGGCAGTCATCCTCCGAACCGGGTGAAGTGAGCTCGATCACCCCGTTAGGATGACGACGCCTCGCGGCCGCGCGAAGAGGATGATCGGACATGTCGACCGACGACGTCCTGCTCGGTCTCGGGCTGGTGATCGTGCTGGCGGTCGCCTCGCAGCTGCTGGCCGGGCGGCTGCGGCTGCCGGCCATCGTGGTGCTCCTGCCCGTCGGCTTCCTGGCTGGCATCGCCACCGACGACGTCCACCCGGCCGCGCTGCTGGGCGCGCTCTACCAGCCGTTCGTGTCGCTCGCCGTCGGGCTGATCCTCTTCGAGGCCGGCCTGCGCCTGTCAGTGCGCGAGATCGGCAACGACGTCCGGCGGACGGTCGGCCTGCTCGTCACCGTCGGGGTCCTGGTGACATGGGCCGGCATCTGGGCGCTGACGGCCCTGCTCTTCGACGATCTCGGCGATCTCGTGCCGCTGCTCATCGGCGCGGTGCTCGTCGTCTCGGGTCCGACCGTGGTCCTGCCGCTGCTGTCGTTCGTCCGCCCGGCGCCGAGGGTGCGCTCGCTGCTGATGTGGGAGGGGGTGCTGGTCGATCCGGTGGGCGCCCTGCTCGGTGTCATCGTCTTCCACGCGGCGCTGTCGGCTGGGTCGCACGGGCAGCTGTGGCGCCCGGGGGAGATGCTCGCGAGCATCCTGGTGGGGGCCGCGGTCGGGGCGCTCGGCGCGGCGGTCCTGTGGCTCCTGCTGCAGGAGACCCAGCGGACCGTTCCGCGCCAGGCGGTCCCGGCCGTGCTCATGATGGTGGCCGCGGCCCTGGTCGGCGCCGACCTCATCCGCGAGGACGCGGGCTTCGTCGCGACCACGCTGATGGGCGCCGCCCTGGCCAACCAGCGCAGGATCGACGTCTCGCTCATGCTCGAGTTCCATGGCACGCTCGTGCAGATGCTCATCGGCGCCCTGTTCGTGCTGATCTCCGCATCGGTCTCGCCGTCGGATGTCAACGCCGTCCTGCCGGGCGCCCTCGCGCTGGTCGCCCTCATGGTCCTCGTGATCCGCCCGCTGGCGGTCGCGCTGGCGACCTGGCGCTCGGGGCTCAGTCTGCGCGAGCGCGCGTTCGTCGCCTGGATGGCGCCGCGCGGGATCGTGGCTGGGGCGACCGCATCGGCCTTCGGGCTAGAGCTCGAGCAGGCTCACGTCCCCGGCGCGCAGCACATCCTGCCGATCGTGTTCGTGGCGATCTTCGCCACCGTTGTGATCTACGGCCTGACCGCGGCGCCGGTCGCGCGGCTGCTCGGCGTCGCCGAGGCGACGGGACGCGTGGTGCTCGTCGTCGGCGGTACGCCGTGGGCGCGCGCGATCGCGGCATCGCTCAAGGGCGCCGGGCTCGGGGTGCGGCTCTGGAGCGGCCGCGCGGTCGACCAGGAAGCCGCGCGCGCCGTGGGGCTGACGGCCGAGCGCGGGAAGATGATGCTCGACGCGATCAGCCGGGAGACCGAGCTCGAGGACGTCACCGACGCCTTGCTGCTGACCGGCAACGACGACTTCAACGCCCTGGCGGCGCTTGCGCTGAGGACCGAGCTCGGCCACGGCCGCGTGTACCGCGCGGCCCCTGACCTCGACGAGACGGACTTGCTCGCTCCGGCCGGTGAGCAGGGGATCCTCGGCACCGACATGCTGACCTCGGCCGAGCTGGGCCGGCGCTTCGCGGCGGGTGCGCGGCTCGTCGAGGGCCCGATCAACGGCGGGGCCTCCGACGGGGCGGTCGCGCTCTTCGTCGTGACCGCGGACGGCGATCTGCGCGTGGCGTCCGCCGGCAAGTCGCCGCCCGTGAAGGCCGGCGACCGCGTCATCGCGCTGGCGGGGGTCGGATGATCGGCTCCCGCGTCGTCGACGGCCTTGCCGCCGTCACGCTTGCATCGTCCGCGGCCGGCGGCATCGAGGCGACGTTCGTCCCCGACGCGGGAATGATCGGGTGCTCGCTGCGCCATCGCGGCGACGAGCTGCTCGGGCAGCGGCGGGGGCTGCGCGCCTACGTCGCTGACCGGGCCACCATGGGTATCCCGCTGCTCTATCCGTGGGCCAACCGCTTGGGCCGCAGGCACTTCGAGGTCGCCGGCCGCCAGGTCACGATCGACCCGGACGTCACGCTGGTGCGCCTGGACGCCGACGGGCTGCCCATGCACGGCCTGCTCTCCGCGGCGACCGGGTGGCAGGTCGAGCGCCACGAGCCGCTGGCGGATGGCGCGGTGCTCGGCGCCCGCTTCGACTTCGCCGCCCACGAGGCGCTCATCGCCGCCTTCCCGTTCGCCCACGAGCTGCGCTTCGAGGCGGCGCTGGCCGGGCCGAGGCTGACGATCACCACGACCGTGCGGGCCTCGGGCGACAGGCCGGTGCCGATCGCGTTCGGCTACCACCCCTATCTCCGGCTGCCGGGTGTGGCGCGCGAGGACTGGCAGGTCGAGGTCCCGGTCCACGAGCAGCTGCGCCTGGACGCGCAGATGCTCCCCACCGGTGAGCGGGTGCGAGCGGAGGTGTTCGCCGGCCGCCTGGGATCCCGGACGTTCGACGACGCCTTCGTCGCGCCCGCCGGCGGCGCGCCCTTCGTCCTCGCGGGGAACGACCGGCGGATCGAGCTCGCGTTCCTCGCCGGCTATCGGTATGCGCAGGTCTTCGCCCCCTCAGACGACGACGTCATCGCCTTCGAGCCCATGACCGCACCGACCAACGCGCTCGTCGACGGCGGGGCCGAGCTGCCGCTGGTGGCGCCCGGCGAGAGCTACCAGGCGGCGTTCGCGATCACGCTCGCCGACGGCGCGTGAGTGCCTGCTGGGCCGCGAGCGTCAGCGAGCCGCCGACCAGCAGCATCGCCACGTTGATGGCGAGCACCGCCAGCGCCCCCTTGGCCTTGCCGACCTCGCCGAGACCCGCCGCGACGCCGAGGTAGGCCGAGGCCGGGATCGTGGTGACCGAGATGGCCACCCCGACGGCGGCCCCCGCGCGGGTCTCGAGGGCGAGGATGCCCGCGATCCCGGCGACCAGGGCCACGACGACGGTCGAGCTGTTGACGGTGGTGAGCCCGGCGAGCCCGTTCTCGCCGACGTGGAAGCTCGGGGGGAGGAGATCGAGAGCGTCCAGCACGATCGTGAGCGCGCCCGCGGCCACGCCCGCGGTGCCGAGCCCCGCGGTGAGTGTCCAGAAGGCGCGCCCAACGAGCCGCGGGCGCCGCGCGACCAGGCCGATGCACGTCGCGGCGATGGGCAGGAAGTCCGGGCTCACCGCCATGGCCCCCACGACGAGTATCCCGTTGCTGTAGAAGACCCCGTAGGCCGCGATGACGCCGGCGACGGCCATCAGGATCAGGAAGCGGGCGACCGGTCGGGCCTGCTCGCCGGCCTGGCCGAGGAGGTCGGCCCAGACCACCGCGCTGCTCTCGCGCCGGCGGCCCAGGCGTCCGGGCTGCAACCCCTCGAGGCGCAGCAGCCAGACGTCGTCGGCGGGCACGCCGAGCGCGCTGAGCGCCTGCAGGGCCGCGTCGGCCGCATCGGGGTCGACGTCGGCGGTCACGAGCGTCTGGCCGGCCCGGTGACCGGCATCCGTGCGCGTGACGTGCGCGGCGCCGGGTAGCGCGGACACGCTCTCGGCGACGCGCTCCATCACCGGCGCGGCACCGAACACGCGCAAGTGGAGCATCGCCTCGCGACGCTAGCCAGTGGCCCGGCAGCGTATCTCACCCGATCCGGATGATTGCCCGGACCGGCGGGGCGCCATAGCGTTGCCTCGCATGACCGCGCCCGACGCCCGCCCGGTGGTGCTCGCCTACGACGGCTCCGCCGAGGCGCAGGCCGCGCTGCGCGAGGCGGTGGCGCTGTTCGGTCATCGCCCGTTGATCGTCGCGAGCGTGTGGGAGCCCGGTCTGGCGATGGTGACGATGATGCCCCCCGCCGGCGAGCCGAGCATGGGCTACACGCCCGACCCGGATGAGGTGGCCGCGATCGACCGCGCCCAGTCTGGCCACGCGGGCGACGTGGCGGAGGCCGGCGCGCGCCTGGCGCGCGAGCTGGGCGCGACGGCCGAGGCGCTCCCCGTGCCCGACGCGGTCAACATCGCGGGGACGCTGATCGCGATCGCCGAGGAGCGCGACGCCCGCGCGATCGTCGTCGGTTCGCGCGGGCTTGGCGGGATCAAGGCACGAGTGCTGGGCTCGACCTCCCACAAGCTGCTGCACGACACGCACCGGCCGGTCCTCGTGGTCCGGGCGCCCGAGTAGATCCCGCAGGCCTCAGGCAACCAGCAGGCCTCAGGCAACCACCAGCGCCGACTTGGAGGGAGCTCTCGGGCGGAACGGCCGCATCGCGTCCTGACCGGGGCCGACGATGCCGCAGGTCGCCTCCGGGACCTCGTTCCAGACGCCGGCGACGTCGCCCAGCGGCTCGGAGACGATCAGCCGTGTCTCCTCCGAGAGGTCCTGAAAGAGCTGCCTCTCCGGATAGAGGGTGCGCAGCGTGGGCACGTCGGTCGTGTAGTACAGGGAGCGCGACTTGCTTTCGCTGGAGTACCGGACCGCCCAGGTGGTCTCGCCGTCGGTGGTGGCGATGGTGCCCTGGAAGGGATGGGGGACCCCGAGGCGGCTGCCGACGGCCTCGACGAGACCGATCGCCTGCTCGATCGCGGCGGGCGGGTCGTCCTGCAGGCCGAAGGTCAGCGCGAGGTGGAACAGCACCTCGGTGTCGGTCTGGCCCTCGATGCTCGCGTAGAGCGACGGATCGACCGCGAGCACGAGGTCGCGCTTGATCGTCGCGAATTCGTTGATGTAGCCGTTGTGCATGAAGAGCCAGCGCTCGTGGCGGAAGGGGTGGCAGTTGGTCTGCTGCACCGCGCTGCCGATGGCCGCTCGTATGTGGGTGAAGAAGTGCGACGAGCTGATGTGGTTGGCGAGCTCATGCAGGTTGCGGTCGTTCCAGGCGGGCTCGATGCTGTGGAAGAGGCCCGGGATCGGGCCATCGCCGTACCAGCCGACGCCGAAGCCGTCACCGTTCGTCGTCTCGGCGCCGAGCCTCGAGTGCAGGCTCTGGTCGACCATGGAGTGCGCGGGCGTGTAGAGCGCGTCTTTGAGGAGAACGGGAGATCCCGAGTAGGCGAGCCAGCGGCACATGAGCCGCTCCTCTCTGTTGCTGGGCGGATCAGCTCTGGTCCCATCCGACCAGGCAAGCCCGGCAGAGGCAAGGGCGTGCGCACGTCCAAGGGACCGAGAGCGCACCCCTCCTTGGCCGCCGCGCGCCAGTCATCCCGTTGGGGTGATGCGCGCCGCGGCGCTCGAAGCCAACGTCCAGCCGTGCCCGAAGGTCTCTCAGCGCCCGAGGTCGGCAAGGAGATCGCCAAGCACCGCAAGCACGCCGCGGCCTCCGATGAGGGCGGCGACCAGGATCGCTGGCTGTCGATCGTCGAGGCGCTGTTGCTCTCCCTCGTGGCCGTCCTCGCTGCGTACTCGGGCTACGCGGCGGCCAAGTGGGGCACGCAGTCCTCCGTCACGCTCGCCACCGCCGCGGCCGAGCGCGCGAAGGCGAACCGCTCCGATCTCGAGGGGATCGTGACTCGCACGCTCGACTCCGCGTCGTTCAACGCCTGGTTCACCGCCTTCACGGCCGGGGACGCCGAGGATCAGCGGTTGGCCGAACGGCGCATGCGCCCTGGCTACCGTCCCGCGTTCAACGCCTGGCTGGCGACCGACCCGGCGCACAACCCCAACGCGCCCGCGGGGCCGTCGTACATGCCGCAGTACGTCATACCTCAGGCCGCTGCCGCCAAGGCCCACGACCGGCGGGCCACCGTTGCGTTCGCCCAGGGCGCCGAGGCGGGCTCGACGGCCGACAAGTACATCCGGGACACCGTGTTCCTCGCGACCGTGCTGTTCCTGGTCGGGATCAGCGGCCACTTCCGGGTGCGCCAGGCGCGCATGGGCCTCGTCGCGGTCGGGGTGTGCCTGCTCGTCTTCGCGGTGGTCCAGTTGCTCGGCCTGCCCGGACCCCCCGGGTGACCCCGGCACGTCGTCGGGGCGATTCGTCCATTTGGGGTGATGCGAGCCGTGCGCCACGCATCTCTAATGGGTGCAGATCAACCGAAAAGGAGGGTGCATGCGAGGCACCGGTCGGGCCTTTCTGGCGGCAACGCTGCTGATGATCGTGGGAACGCTCAACATCGTCTACGGCATCGGCGCTCTGGACGGCGCGAACATCTTCGTCAACGACAAGCGCTACATCCTCACCGACCTCAACACCATGGGGTGGGTCCTGATCGTCCTCGGCATCATCCAGCTCGCCGGTGGTTTCTCGCTGGCCGCCGGCAACACCTATGGCCGAGTGATCGGGATCATCGGAGCCAGCCTCGGAGCGATCGGCGCCCTGCTGTCGATCGGCGGCGCCTACCCGTGGTGGTCGCTGGCGATCTTCTTCCTCTGCGTGTACATCATCCACGGCATCTTCATCTACGGCGAGGACGAGAGGGCACTAGGACGCTGAGCTTGGTCCTCGCCCGTCGCGTCAGTCGCGGCTGGTCAGCGAGTCGATGGCGACGGTGATCGCGAGGATCAGAGCGGTGTCCTCGCCCGCCGCGACGTCGACGCCGTAGGACTCCCGCACGCGAAACCACTTCTTGGAGACCGTGGCGACCGTGTCGCCGTCGCGCTCGATCTCGTACTCGTGGTCAAGCACGTTCCCGTGCGCCTTCATGTCGTCGCCGTGCTCCACGTCGATGGCGAAGCGATCCCGGATCCCGACCAGCGCCTTGTGGACGGTCGCGGCGGTGTCGCCTCCGCGCTCGATGGCGATCTTGTCGCGGATGCTCAGCTTGCGCTCCCGGATCCGCGCGACCTCTTCGCCCGAGGCGTTCTCGAGCACGAAGGTCTGCCGGACGCGAAATGCCTTGCCGTTGACCTTGTAGGCCCGCTCGCCCTGCTCGTTCTCGATCCAGAAGTCGTCGCCGATCGCCAGCAGCTTCTCTCGCATGAGAAACCGCTCGCCGACCTGCTCGTCGCCGCGATGGCGCAGGAAGCCCATCGCCCGACGGTAGAGCGGCTCATGCGCCGGCGCATCGCCCCGTCCGGGTGAAGCTGGATCAGCGGCCGCGCCCGTGGTCGGCGCGTTTCACTCGCATCGGGTGATGACCGGCCCTGCCGCGGGCGGAAGCATCGCTGCCACGACGACCACGGCTCACAAGGCGGACCCATGACCACGGCAGTCAGACCCCACGCGCGCACCGCGGCGGCCCCGACCACGACTGACGAGCCCCGGCCGGCCGACGTCCTGGTCGTCTTCGGCATCACCGGCGACCTCGCCAAGCAGATGACCTTCCGGTCGCTGTATCGGCTCGAATGCCGAGGTCTGCTCGACTGCCCGATCGTCGGCGTCGCGGTCGACGATTGGACGGTGGCCGACCTGCGCGAGCGGGCACGGACGGCGATCGAGGCCACCGGGGAGACGGTTGACGGGGAGCTGTTCGATCGCTTCGCGGCCCGTCTGTCGTACATCTCCGGCGACTTCGGCGACACAGAGACCTTCGAGCGCCTGGCCGCCGCGATCCACGACGCGCACACGCCGGTCTTCTACCTCGAGATCCCGCCCTTCCTCTTCGGCAACGTCGTCAAGGGCCTCTCTGACGCCGGTCTCACCCACGGGGCGCGCGTGGTCGTCGAGAAGCCGTTCGGCCACGACCTCGAGTCGGCGCGCGCGCTGGCCGACGAGATCCACCAGTACATCGACGAGTCCCAGCTCTACCGCATCGACCACTTCCTCGGGAAGATGGGCGTGGCGGAGATCCTCTACCTGCGCTTCGCCAACGTCGGGCTCGAGCCGATCTGGACGCGCCAGCACGTCTCCTCGATCCAGATCACGATGGCCGAGAGCTTCGGCGTGGAAGATCGCGGCCACTTCTACGACCCCGTCGGCGCGCTGCGCGACGTCGTGGTCAACCACCTCATGCAGGTGGTCGCCGCCGCCACGATGGAGGTGCCGTCCAACCCCGAGGCGAGCGCGCTCAAGGACGCGCTGCACACGCTGTTCAGCGCCATCCCGCCCGCCGACCCCGCCCAGTACGTGCGCGGCCAGTACGACGGGTACCGCGACATCGACGGCGTCGCCGCGGACTCGACGACCGAGACCTACGCCGCGCTGCGCCTGGACATCGACAACTGGCGCTGGTCAGGCGTGCCGATCTTCATCCGCACCGGGAAGCGCATGCCGGTGACGCAGACCGAGTTGCGCCTGGTCTTCGAGCGACCGCCGCGCGTCGGCTTCCATGTGCTGCGCGTGCGCGAGCCCGAGCCGATGCAGCTCGTGGTCAAGCTCGACCCGGCCACCGGCGTGCGGCTGCTCGTCGAGGCCCAGCGTGGCCATACGGCCGAGCCCGAGCAGATCAGCCTCGACATGGAGTTCGCCGAGGAGGGCGGCGAGGGGCCGACACCCTACGAGGTGCTGCTCTCGGCCGCCATGCGCGGCGACGCGGCGCGCTTCACCCGACAGGACGGCGTGGAGGAGACCTGGCGGATCATGCAGCCGCTGCTCGACGCGCCACCGCCGGTGCATCCGTACGAGAAGGGCTCGTGGGGGCCCGGGGAGGCCGACCGGCTGCTTGCCGGGGACGGTCGCTGGCACGAGCCGTGGGTGGGGTCATGACCGCCGTCGACGGCAAGGTGGAGGCCACCGCGCAGAGCGCCGCGGCGCCGTCTCCGTTTCCCCCGATCGCGCAGTACGCCTTCCTCTCCGATTGCCACACCGGCGCGCTCATCGCGCCCGACGGCGGCATCGGCTGGCTCTGCGTGCCGCGCTTCGACGCGCCGAGCGTGTTCGGATCGCTGCTCGACCGCCAGGCGGGCTACTTCCGCGTCGCACCGTTCGGAATCAACGTTCCCACCAGCCGCCGCTACGAGCCGGGCACGAACATCCTCGAGACGACGTGGCACACCCCGAACGGCTGGGTCGTCGTCCGCGACGCGCTGACCATGGGCCCGCGCCGCTCCGAGGACACGATCACGCCGCACACGCGGCCCCCGACCGACGACGACGCAGAGCACCTGCTCGTCCGCACGGTGCGCTGCATCGACGGCAACGTCGAGATGGAGCTCGTGTGCGAGCCGGCCTTCGACTACGGCCGCGTCCCGGCCGAATGGGCACTCGTGGGCGACGGGCGCCACGTCGCCGACGCCACCGGGGCCGAGCAGACGATGAGGCTGAGCACGGACATGGCGCTCGGCATCGAGGGCAACTCGGTGCGCGCGCGCCATCTGCTCACCCAGGGCGACGAGCTCTACTGCGCGCTGTCGTGGGCCGCCGAGCTCGCGTCGCCGGCCGACCTCGACGACGCCGATGAGCGACTGGCGCAGACGACCCGCTACTGGCGCACGTGGCTCTCTCGCGCCCGGCTTCCCGATCACGAGTGGATGACGCCGATCCAGCGCTCGGCGCTGGCGATCAAGGGGCTGACCTACATGCCCACCGGCGCGACGGTCGCGGCGCTGACCACGTCGCTGCCCGAGACGCCAGGTGGCGAGCGCAACTGGGACTACCGCTACACCTGGATGCGAGACTCGACCTTCACCCTGCAGGCACTGCACTTCCTCAACCTCGACTGGGAGGCCGACGAGTTCATGCAGTTCGTCGCCGACCTCGAGCCCAACGACGACGGCGCGCTGCAGATCATGTACGGGATCGACGGGCGCCGCGACCTGACCGAGTCCACGCGCGACGACCTCTCCGGCTACGCCGGCGCGCGCCCCGTGCGCATCGGCAACGGCGCCTTCGACCAGCGCCAGAACGACGTGTTCGGCGCCGTGCTCGACTCGATCCTGCTGCACACGCGGCGCAGCAAGCGCCTGCCCCGCCGGCTGTGGCCGATCGTGCACGCCCAAGCGGAGTGCGCGACCGCGGTCTGGCGCGAGCCCGACCAGGGCATCTGGGAGGCCCGCGGCGAGCCCCAGCACTATGTCTCGTCCAAGCTCATGGGCTGGGTCGCGCTCGACCGCGCCGCGAAGCTGGCCGAGATCCGCGGCGATCCCGCGCTCAGTGCGACCTGGGCCGCAACGGCGGAGGAGATCAAGGCCGACATCCTCGAGCACGGCGTCGACGGGCGCGGCGTGCTGCGCCAGCACTACGCCACGGACGCCCTCGACGCCTCGACCCTCCTCGCCGCGCTGTTCGGCTTCCTGCCGGCGGACGACGAGCGCCTGCGCGCGAGCGTGCTGGCCATCGCCGACGAGCTGACCGACAACGGGTTCGTCCTTCGGTATCGCACAGGCGAGACCGACGACGGCCTGTCGGGCAAGGAGGGCACGTTCCTCATCTGCTCGTTCTGGCTCGTCTCGGCGCTGGCCATCATCGGCGAGCGCCAGCGCGCACGCGACCTGATGGAGCGCCTGCTCAACGTCGCGTCGCCCCTCGGGCTGTACGCCGAGGAGTTCGACGCCGACACCGGCCGGCACCTGGGCAACTTCCCACAGGCGTTCTCCCACCTCGCGCTGATCGAGGCCGCCGGGCGAATCATCGTTGCCGAGCGGCTGGAGGAGCTGACCTGATGGGCGCCTACGACGTGATCGTGATCGGAACCGGTGCCGGCGGGGGGACGCTCGCCAGGCACCTCGCCCCTTCCGGGAAGCGCATCCTCCTTCTCGAGCGGGGCGACTGGCTCCCGCGCGAGCCGCAGAACTGGCTCGCGCGGGACGTCTTCGTGGACAACCGCTACGTCTCGCCGGACACGTGGTACGACGGCGACGGCGAGTCCTTCCAGCCGCAGGTGCACTACTGCGTCGGCGGCGCTACGAAGCTCTACGGCGCCGCGCTGTACCGCCTGCGCAAGGAGGACTTCGGGCTGCTGCACCACCACGACGGCACCTCGCCGGCGTGGCCCATCGAGTACGACGAGATGGAGCCCTACTACACGCGGGCCGAGCAGCTCTACCGGGTCCATGGCGCCCGCGGCGAGGACCCGACCGAGCCGCCCGCCAGCGCGCCGTACCCGTTCCCGGCCGTGAGCCACGAGCCGCGCATCCAGCAGCTCGCGGACGACCTCGCGGCGGCCGGGCGCCAGCCGTTCCATGCGCCGTGCGGCGTGATGCTCGCCGAGGACGACATGCCCCACAGCGCGTGCGTGCGCTGCTCCACCTGCGACGGCTTCCCGTGCCTCGTGCACGCGAAGTCCGACGCCGAGGTCCTCGGCGTGCGCCCGGCGCTCGAGCATCCCAACGTGACCCTGCTCACCAACGCGCAGGCCGTGCGCCTGGAGACCAACGAGGCGGGCACTGCCGTCACCGGCGTCGTGGTCGCAACGCGACGGCGAGCACGAGACGTACAGCAGCGACATCGTGGTCGTCTCGGCGGGCGCGGCCAACAGCGCCAAGCTGCTGCTCGCCTCGGCCAGCGACGCCCACCCCAACGGCCTGGCCAACGGGTCCGACCAGGTCGGGCGCAACTACATGTTCCACAATTGCGTGGCCGTGCTGGCGCTCTCCAAGGAGCCCAATCCCACGGTCTTCCAGAAGACCCTCGGCCTCAACGACTTCTACTTCGGCACCGACGACGTCGACTACCCGCTGGGCAACATCCAGATGGTCGGCAAGTCGTCGGCCGAGATGTACCGCGGCGAGAAGCCGATCCAGACGCGGCTGGCCCCGGAGTGGACGCTCGAGAAGGTGGCCAGCCACGCGGTCGACTTCTGGCTCTCGACCGAGGACCTGCCGGTGCCCGACAACCGGGTGACCCTGCGCGACGACGGGAGCATCGCGCTCACCTACGCGGCGACGAACGACGTGCCCAAGAAGCGGCTGCTGCACGAGCTCAAGTCGCTGCTCAAGCACCTCGGCATGCAGCACGACCACCTGCTGCCGCGCCACGCCTACCTCAAGAACGACATCCCCGTCGCGGGCTGCGCGCACCAGGCGGGCACGTGCCGCTTCGGGAGCGACCCGGCCGACTCGGTGCTCGACACGGACTGCCGGGCCCACGAGGTCGACAACCTCTACGTGGTCGACACGAGCTTCTTCCCGAGCATCGGCGCCGTCAACCCGGCGCTGACGGCCATGGCCAACGCCGTGCGCGTCGGCGACCACCTCCTCGAGCGCCTGGGCGCCTCGCGGGCCGCCCCGGAGCCGGCGCATGTCGGTTGACCTGACCGACGGGCAGCTGCACGTCGTCGTCGTCGGCGGCGGCTTCGCCGGCGTCGGGTGCGTTCGCCGCCTGGCCGACCGCGACGACGTGCGGGTCAACCTGATCGACCGCAACAACTACCACCAGTTCCAGCCGCTGCTCTACCAGGTGGCGACCTCGCAGCTGGCCTCGAGCGACATCGCCTACTCGCTGCGCAAGCTCTTCCACGATCGCATCAACGTGGACGTCAAGCTCGCGGAGGTCGCGTCGCTCGATCCGGTGGCGCACAGCGTGACCACCACCGACGGAGAGACCTTCTCCGGCGACGCGCTCGTCCTCGCCGCCGGATCGCAGCCCAACTTCTTTCGCACTCCCGGCGCCGACGACCACGCCTTCCCGCTCTACTCGCTCGACCACGCGCAGCGGCTGCGCTCGCGGATCCTCGGCGTCTTCGAAGACGCCGACCGCGACCCGACCCTCATCGATCAGGGTGCCCTGAACTTCGTCATCGTCGGCGGGGGGCCGACGGGCGTCGAGGTCGCCGGGGCCCTGTCGGACCTCATCCACGACACGATGAGCACCGAGTACCACCACCTCGCGGTCGCGGCGGCGCAGGTCCACGTCGTCGACCTCGGTCACAGCCTGCTCGGCGCGTTCTCCGACAAGGCGCACGACTACGCGAGCAAGGTGCTCGGCAAGAAGGGCGTGCGCCTGCACTTGGGCGTGGCGGTGACGGAGATCGGGCCCGGGCACGTGACCCTGGCCGATGGCTCGTCGATCAGGACGCGGTGCGTGATCTGGGGCGGCGGGATCATGGCTCCGCCCATCGCGGGCGCCGGCGGGTTGCCGCAGGGACGCGGCGGGCGCATCGACGTGCAGCCGGACCTCACGGTCGACGGCTTCCCGGGCGTCTACGTCGTGGGCGACGTGGCCAACATCCCCAGCCCCGACGGGGAGTGGCACCCGCAGCTCGGCTCGGTCGCGCTGCAGAGCGGCGTCGCGGCGGCGGACAACCTGCTCGCGGACTTCGCCGGCAAGCCGCGCAAGGCCTTCCACTACCACGACAAGGGCATCATGGCCATGATCGGCCGCGGCGCCGCTGTGGCCGAGGTCGGCCCCCATCGCCACGAGCTGCACGGCGTCATCGCCTTCTCGTCGTGGCTGGGCGTGCACGCCATGCTGATGAGCGGCGTGCGCAACCGCATCGACGCGTTCGTCAACTGGGGCTGGGACTACTTCGGCAAGTCCCGCGGCCCGCAGGTCCTCGACCGCTCCGACGCCGCACGGATCGACTGGGAAGAGGACGCGGCGCCTGAGCCCCTGACGGCTGCGCGGTGACGCCGCTCGCCGTCACGACGGTCGACCTCGCGCGCGTGCAGTTCGCGATGACGTCGATCTACCACTTCCTCTTCGTGCCGCTCACGCTCGGCCTGGCGCCGCTGGTGGCGATCATGCAGACCGCGTGGTACCGGACCGGGGTCGACGCCTGGCTGCGGCTGACCAAGTTCTTCGGGACGCTGCTGCTCATCAACTTCGCCATCGGCGTGGCGACCGGGCTGGTGCAGGAGTTCCAGTTCGGGATGAACTGGTCGGTGTACTCCGAGTTCGTCGGGGGCGTGTTCGGTGCGCCGCTGGCGATCGAGGGCCTGGCCGCCTTCGCCCTCGAGGCGACGTTCATCGGGCTGTGGATCTTCGGCTGGGAGCGGTTGTCACCGCGCGTGCACCTGGCGACGATCTGGCTGACCGCGGCGGGCACCTGGATGTCGGCGTACTTCATCCTGGTCGCGAACTCGTGGATGCAGCACCCGGTCGGCTACAAGATGGTCGACGGCGAGGCGCAGCTGACGAGCGTCTGGGCGCTGTTGTCGAACGAGTTCGCCGTCATTGCGTGGGTGCACACGATCCTCGCCGGAGCGATCTTCGGCACGACGGTGGTGCTCGGAGTCTCGTGCTGGCACATCCTGCGCGGGCGCAACGTCGAGCTGTTTCGCAGGGGCGCGGCATTGGCGCTCGTCGTGGCGGTGCCGGCGACGCTGATCCAGCTGTCGGTGGGCAACCGCTTCGGAGAGGCGGTCACGAGCGCGCAGGCCATGAAGATCGCCGCCTCCGAGGCGCAATGGAACACGTGCCAGCCGTGTGGGTTCTCCCTGTTCCAGATCGGGGGCTTCTCCGCGCAAGACCCGAACCCGAGCGTCTCGATCACGGTCCCGCGCCTGTTGTCGTGGATGGCCACAGGCTCCTTCAACGGCCAGGTGCAGGGCCTCAACCAGCTGCAGGCCCAGGAGCAGAAGGACTTCGGGCAGGGCAACTACATGCCGCGCGTACGGCTCATGTACTGGTCGATGCGGGTGATGGCCCTTCTCGGGGTGGCGATGTTCCTGATCGCCGCCGTCGGCGCGTGGCTCTACCGCAAGCGACGGCTCGAGAAGGCGCGGTGGTTCCTGTGGACGGCTGTCGTCGCCATCGCGTTCCCGTTCATCGCGGCAACCTTCGGCTGGATCCTCACCGAGATGGGACGCCAGCCGTGGATAGTGCAGGACCTGCTCAAGACGTCTGACGCGCACTCGCCCAGCGTGAGCACGGCGATGGTCGCGAGCAGCATCGGCGTGTTCGCCCTGCTGTACATCGTTCTGGGGGTCGTGGACTTCGTGCTCATGCGCCGCTATGCCCGTGTCGATCCGCCGCCGCTGCGGGAGGAGAGCGCGGCAGCGGTACCAGCACTCAGTTACTAGGAGCCGAGCATGGATCTCGCGACCATCTGGTTCGTCCTCATCGCGGTCCTCTGGAGCGGCTACTTCCTGCTCGAAGGCTTCGACTTCGGCGTGGGCATGCTGCTGGCGGTGCTGCCCCGCGACGAGGCTGAGCGCAGCACGATGTTCGAGTCCATCGGGCCCGTCTGGGACGGCAACGAGGTGTGGCTGGTCATCGCCGGCGGTGCGACCTTCGCCGCGTTCCCGGCGTGGTACGCGACGATGTTCTCGGCCTTCTACCTCGCGCTGCTGCTCATCCTCGTCCTGCTCATCGTGCGTGTGCTCTCCTTCGAGTGGCGCGAGCGCTCTGACAGCCCGCGCTGGCGGGCCGCGTGGCAATGGGCGAACACGGTGGGCAGCGTGGGCGCCGCCTTCGTCTGGGGCGTGGCGCTCGCCAACCTCGTGCACGGCGTGCCGCTGAGCTCGAAGGGCGACTTCACCGGCAACGTGCTCGACCTCTTCAACGCCTACACCGTCCTTGCGGGCCTCTCGGTCGTCGCCCTCTTCGCCTTGCACGGCGCGGTCTACCTGACCCTGCGCACGAGCGGCGAGCTGTGCGAGCGCGCGGCGCTGGCGGCGCGACGGCTCGCGGTGGCGGTGGCGGTCGTCGTCACGGCCTTCCTGGCCTCGACGATCGCCGTCGCGATCGACCGCAACGACCGCGACGTCTTCCCCACGGTGCTGCCCGCGGCGATCGGCGTGCTCGCGCTCGTGGCTGTCGTGGCGCTCGTGTTCGCGCGCCGCAGCGGCTGGGCCTTCGTCGCCTCGGCGGTGGCCGCGGTCGCCTGGGTGGCGACGGTGTTCACGGGCCTGTATCCGCGCGTGCTCGTCTCGCACCCGGACTTCGCCAACAGCCTGACGATCTCAGGCGCGGCCGCCGGCCACTACGCGTTGAGCGTCATCACGGTCGTGGCGGCGATCTGCGTCCCGATCGTGCTGATCTACCAGGGCTGGACCTACCACGTGTTCCGCGCCCGCCTGGGTGGCGGAGCGGCGCCGCCGCGTCCGGCCGAGCCGGTCGACAGCGGCGTCGCCGGCGTGCCTTTGGGCTGAACAGGCCGTGCCCGCCCTGGACCCGCGCCTCGTCCGCCGCACTCGGTCCGTCCGTCCGCTCCTTGCGCTCGACACCGTGCTCGGCGTGGTGACGATCGCCTTCGTGCTCGCGCAGGCCACGCTGCTGGCCAGGATCGTCGCCGGGGCCTTCGCGGGCACTGCGGCTTCGGAGCTGCGACGCGATGGCGTCCTGCTCGCCGTCGCCTTCGCGGGCCGCGGCGCGCTGGGGTGGGGAATGGAGGTCGCCGGGCGCCGCGCCGCGGCGAGCGTGCTCTCCGAGCTGCGCCTCGCGCTCGTGGCGCGCCGGCTCGCGACGCAGCCCACGGCAGCGGACGGGACGCAGTCCGGCGAGATCGCGGCGGCCGCCGTGCAGGGAATCGAGGCGCTCGAGGCCTACTTCGCCCGGTACCTGCCGCAGGTGGTGCTCGCGTCGATCGTCCCGTTCGTCGTCGTGGCGTGGGTGGCGACCGTGGACGTGGAGTCGGCGGTCGTGATGGCGGCCACGCTCCCGCTCGTGCCGGTCTTCATGTGGCTGATCGGCCGCGCCACCGAGCAGCGCACCCGCGAGCGCTGGCACGCCCTGCGCCTGCTGTCGACGGACTTCCTCGACGTGGTGCGCGGCCTGCCGACGCTGCGCTCGTTCAATCGCGGCGGCGCGCAGGCCGCGCGCATCGCCGAGGTCAGCGAGAGCCACCGCCGCGCGACGATGGGGACGCTGCGCCTCACCTTCCTCTCCGGGACGATCCTCGAGCTCGCGGCCACCCTCGGCGTCGCGCTCGTGGCGGTGACGGTCGGCGTGCGGCTGGCCGACGGGGGGCTGGGCCTCCAGGCCGGACTGACGGTGCTCGTGCTCGCGCCCGAGTTGTATCTGCCGCTGCGCCGGCTGGGCGCCGAGTACCACGCGAGCGCGGACGGCCTGGCCGTCGCCGATCGGATGCTCGCGCTGCTCGATGCGCCGGCCGCTGCTCGCGCGGGAGGGCCGCGGGCGGTCCCGAGTCCCGCGGCGGCGACCGTGCGCCTGGAGCGCGTCGGCTTCTCCTATCCGTCTCGTCCCGGCCTCGTCCTCGACGGGCTCGACCTCGAGCTCGCGCCCCGCGAGACCGTCGCGCTCATCGGCGCGAGCGGCGCGGGCAAGAGCACCGTGGCGGCGCTGCTGCTCGGGTTCCTGGAACCGACGGCCGGCCGCGTCACGATCGGCGGCATCGACCTCGCGGGCTGCCGCGCCGACGAGTGGCGCGGGCTCCTCGCCTGGGTGCCACAGCACCCCTCGCTCCTGCGCGCCAGCATCGCCGACAACATCAGGCTCGGGCGGCCGGCCTCCGCTCGTGCCGTGCGCGCGGCCGCGGCGCTCGCCGGCGCCGACGCCTTCGTCGGCGCGCTGCCCCGCGGGTACGACACGCTCGTGGGCGACGGCGGGCGCCCACTGTCGCCGGGCGAGCGCAGGCGGATCGGCTTGGCGCGTGCGTTCCTGGGCGATCCGTCGCTCGTCGTCCTCGACGAGCCGACGGCCGATCTCGATCCCGCGAGCGTGGAGCACGTGAGCCGCGCCGTCGAGCGGCTCGGCGCCGGCCGGACCATGCTGCTCATCGCCCACCGCCCCGAGCTGGTCGCGCATGCCGATCGGATCGTGCGCCTCGAAGCCGGTGTCGCGATCCCCGTGCCGGCGCGGTGGGCGGCGTGACCGAGACCCTGGGCCGGCTGCTGGCCCTCGCGGACGCGCCGCGCCCGCGCGCCGCGCTCGCCGTCGCGCTCGGCGCGCTCACGGTCATCTTCGGGGCGGGGCTGATGGCCACCGCCGGCTACCTGATCTCCCGCGCCTCCGAGCGCCCGGCCATCCTGTCGCTCACGGTGGCCATCGTCGGGGTTCGCTTCTTCGGCATCGCGCGCCCGCTGACGCGTTACCTCGAGCGGCTCGCCTCGCACGACCTCGCGCTGCGCGTCCTCGGCCACGTGCGCGTGCGGGTCTATCGGGACATCGAGCCGCTGGCGCCCGCGCAGCTCGTGGGCTACCGGCACGGGGACCTGCTGGCGCGCATGGTCGCCGACATCGACGCCCTGCAGAACCTGCACCTGCGCGCCGTTGGCCCGCCGCTCGTCGCGCTCCTGGCCGGCGCCGTCGTGGTCGGCGTGCAAGCGGCCTTCCTGCCCGCTGCCGGCCTCGTGCTCGCCGCCGGCCTCATCGCGGGCGGGCTGGCGGTCCCGGCGCTCTCCGGCTGGGTCGGGCGTCGCGGCGGGCGGCGCCAGGCCGCGGCCCGCGGCGAGCTGTCCGCCGAGCTGGTCGACGTCCTGCGCGCCGCGCCGGAGCTCGTCGCCTACGGCGCCGCGAGCGAGGCGCAGGCGCGCCTGCGCGCGGCCGACGGCGCGCTCGTCGCGCTGGCGCGGCGCGACGCCCTCGTGGGCGGCCTGGCCGATGGCGTGGGCCTCGCCGTCGCGGGCGCGACCGTGGCGGGCGTGCTCGCCGTGGCCGTGCGCGCGTCCGATGACGGGCACCTGGACCGGACCCTGATCGCCATGCTCGCCCTGCTCGCGCTGGCCTCCTTCGAGGCGGTCCAACCGCTGGCGGCGGCCGCGCGCGAGCTCTCGGTGACGCTGGCCGCCGGCGGGCGGGTGCTCGAGCTCTCAGACCGCGCGCCCGCCGTCGTGGATCCCGCCGCGCCCGCGCCGGCGCCGGCGTGGCCGTTCGCGGTCGCCCTGGAGGACGTGCGCGCGCGCTATGGCCCCGGCGAGCGCGCGGCGCTCGACGGGTTCAGCCTGCGCCTCGAGCCGGGCGCCCGCGTGGCGCTCGTGGGCCCCAGCGGCGCGGGGAAGACGACGGTCGTCAATCTGCTCCTGCGCTTCCTCGACCCCGAGGCGGGGCGCGTCACGCTCGCGGGACGCGACCTGCGCGACTACCGCCAGGACGACGTGCGCCGCGTGATCGCGGTGGCCGGACAGGAGTCGCACCTCTTCTCGGCCAGCATCCGCGAGAACGTCCGCCTCGCTCGCCCCGGTGCCAGCGACGACGAGGTCGTGCAGGCGCTGCGGCGCGCGCGGCTGTGGTCCTGGGTCGCAACCCTGCCGGACGGGCTCGACACCGCCGTGGGGGAGGAGGGGCGCGAGCTCTCCGGCGGCCAGCGCCAGCGCCTGGTCCTGGCCAGGGCGCTGCTCGTGGGCGCCCCCGTGCTGGTGCTCGACGAGCCCACGGCGCATCTCGATCCTGCCACCGCTCGCGCGCTCGTGGACGACGTCTTCGCCGCGGCCGGCGATCGCTCGGTGCTGCTCATCACCCACCGCCCCGAAGGCCTCGAGCTCGTCGAGGAGATCATGCGCATCGGGTGATGTCCGCCCTCAGGAGGGGGCGAGCGTGGAGCGCCTGTTCGCCTCTCGCAGAGTGGCCCGGCGGAGCTCGCGCCGCGTCGCGCGCCGCCGCCGCTAGCGGCGCCCTTCACGACGGCTGCTCGGCGTCGCTGAGCAGCCGTCGGTGCTCGTTGGGGTCGGTTGTGCTCGCCCCGCCGGCCACCAGATGAGCGCTCAGCTTGACCGCCTTGACCGCGCCCGTCGCGCCGGCTTGCAACGTGAATCCGACGGCCACGAAGACGATGCCGGGGATGAACAGGGCATGCGACCCGAGCATCAGGATGCCGATGCGACCGAGCAGGTAGGGCGGCGTGCTGACCACGGCCCCGAGCGCTCCGCTCACGGCGCTGGCCGTCAGCTTGTCCCGTCTGGAGATCGCGGGCTTGATGCCGATGAGGCTCGACGGCACGGCGACGTAGCAGACCATCAGCAGCCCGACCACCACGCCGAGCGACAAGCCGAACCACGGGCGCCCCCAGCGGGTGACGACGATCGTCGAGAGGCCGAGGAGAAGGCCGACCGCGGCTCCTGACCCCAGGACGACGAGCAGATGACGTCGGGCGCCGGCGAAGCCGGCGCGTACCTCTGGCCGGCCCGCCCCGGCGATGGCGAAGGCGAACACCGCGTTGAGGAAGAAGGCCGCCGCGGTGATCGCGGCGATCAGGGCGACGGCCGGGATGACGATCGGCCCGCTGAGCACGTGGAACGACCGCCCGTGCAGGACGTGGGCCTTGAGGTCCAGCATCGCGAGCCAGATCCACATCGCCGGCAGCACCTGCACCAGGGTCAGGCGCCAGTTGGAGAACACGAGCTTGACGCCCTCGAAGAGCATCGCGAAGGCTCCCACCGCGAGCGCCAGGGGCGCGAGCCAGCGGCGCGAACGGCTCATCCGCAGGACCGCCGCCTCCACCATCGCCTCGTCGCCCTCGCGGATGGCCCCGACCAGATCGCGCGCACGGCTCATCGAGGCGAGCTCGCGAAGGCGACTCATAGCCCGGGCCTCCCGCTCGAGGCGAGCGCGAGCCGGCCGTGGGGGCTCAGTAGCCCGTGCCCGTCTTCACGCGCTGACGGTCGAGCTCGTGGAGCCCGCCCTTCGTGCTGAGGGTCCCGACGGCCTGTGCGATATCGCCGGCCAGCGCCGAGACGCGCGCATGGCCGAGCGTCTCCTTGACCAGGGCGCGCATGATCGTCACGTGCTGGGCGTTCGGGGGCAGCGTGTAGGCGGGGACCATCCATCCGCGCTCGGCGGCGAGCTGGGAGGCGACGTCGAACTCGTCGAAGTTCCGTTCCTCGGCGAGCCTGAAGGCGACGAGCGGAAGCTGTTCGGCGCCGGGGTCGCCGACGAGCTCGAAGTCGTGGCTCTCGACCACCTTCTCGGCGAGCGCGCGCGCGTTGGACTGCATCGTCTCCATGATCACGCGGTAGCCCTCGTGCCCGTAGCGGATGAAGTTGTAGTACTGCGCGAGGACCATGGCGGCGCCGGTCGAGAAGTTCAGCGTGAACGTCGCGTCGCGCTGGCCGAGGTAGTTCTCGTAGAAGACGAGGTCCTCGGGCAGGTCACTGGGCTCGCGGAAGACGAGCCAGCCGAGCCCGGGGTAGACGAGCCCGTACTTGTGACCGGACACGTTGATCGAGCGCACCCGCTCGAGGCGGAAATCCCACGGCGTGTCGGGATAGAGGAACGGCCATACGAAGCCGCCGCTGGCGCCGTCGATGTGCAGCGGGATGTCGATGCCCTGGTCCTGAAGCAGGTGCACGAGCAGCTCGTTGATGCCGACGATGTCGTCGGCGTGCCCCGTGAACGTCGTGCCGAGGACCGCGGCGACCCCGATCGTGTTCTCGTCGAGATGCGGCTCGACGTCCTCGGGCCCGATGGTGAACTTGTGCGACTGCAGCGGGATGATGCGCGGCTCGACGTCGAAGTACCGGCAGAACTTCTCCCACACCACGTGCACGTCGCCGCCGAACACCAGGTTCGGCCGGTCCGTGGGCTTGCCGGCCGCCTCGCGTCGCGCCCGCCACTTCCACTTCAGCGACAGCGCGCCGAGCATGATCGCCTCGGAGGAGCCCTGCGTGCGCGTGCCGGTCGTCTCGCCCGGCGCGTGGTACAGGTCGGCCAGCATGCGGATGCAGCGCTGCTCGATCACCGCCGTCTGCGGGTACTCGGCGTGATCGATGTAGTTGCGGTGCAGGTTCTCCGCGATGACGCGCTGCGCCTCGGGCTCCATCCAGGTCGTGACGAAGGTGGCCAGGTTGCGCCACGGGATGCCGTCGAGCACGAGCTCCTCGCCCAACAGCCGCATCGCGTCGACCGCGGGCATGCCGACGTCGGGCAGCCGATCGTCGGGCGCGTCGCTGAGCAGGAAGGCGTTGCCGTAGCGGTCGCCGTGGGTGTCGACAGGTTCACTGGTCGCGCTCATCTGCCCATCCAACCGCAGCGGTCGCCCCACCTCATCACCCGGACGGGATGAACCGCGCTAGGTCGCCTGCGCGGCCTCGGGCGCCAGCATGACGGCCCCGGCCAGGAAGCACAGGGCGCCGATGGCGGTCCCCGCGTTGGCGATCGCCGCGCTGACGGGCTCCTGGGTGGACGGCTCGATCAGCGAGGTCACGGCCGAGACGCCGAAGGCGATCGACCCGACGAGGTTGAGCGCGGCGATCCGCCACGACAGCGATCGCGCGCGGATGCAGAACCAGCGATGGCAGACCGCCGCATAGGCGAGCTCGCTCGAGACCAGGAAGCAGATCGAGCCGAAGACGTCCGGCGTCCACACCCGCAGGTTGCTCTGGCGGGCGTCGAAGCCATGCTTCATGCCCGCGAACGTGCTCACGTTGAAGAACAGCGTGCCCGCGAGCTGGATCGCCGAGGCCCACCAGTCGACGCCGCGCGGCTGCCGCGCGACAGACCGCCACTGAAGGTAGGCGGCCACGGTGAAGAAGATCGATCCGACGAAGTAGGTGACGCCGATGGCGGGGCGTGGCGTCGATGCCCATTGGGACGCGATCGCCGCCAGCGCGAAGCACAGCGATCCCACCGCGAAAAGCAGGCCCATCCGCCACGAGGGGCGGTCCGGGCGCCACCAGACGCCTTGACGCCGGCGGCTCGCGGAGGGCTCGGTCGAGCCGGGCGCCGCCGCTTCCGTCATGCCGACGCGCGCCCCCAGGGCCATCGCCGCTTGACCTTCGTCGATCCGGGAACCCTTCGCAGATGATCAGCCGACCGATCCGAACCCGGGGTCAGGCGATCCTGACCTGCGTCTTCGTGGCCCTGAGCGTCGTGATCTGCGCCGGCCTCGTGACCGCGGCCGTGCTCGTGCCGGCCCCGCCGGCGGTGCTGCCGCTCATCGTCGCCGCCTGCATCGGCTGCCCGATGCTCGCGGCGCTGGAACTGCCGGCGTTGGTCGCCGCGTTGCGCGCCCGCCGCGCGAGCGGGGGCGCGTCGGGTGCCCGCCTGCTGGCCGACATGCGCCGCTACCTGCGCCAGCTTCCCGAGACCCAGCACCCGCTCGATCGCTGAGGACATCTACACGGCCGCCGGGCTGCGCTCGCCCGCGGTCGCCGTGGCGGGCACGGACGTCGGCGTCTCCGGCTCGGGCGCCGGAGCCAGCCGCGCGGACGTGACGTGGGCCACGACGACGGCGACGATCACGACCGGCATCACGTTCAGGCCGTCCGTGCCGAGCAAGACGGTCGCGAGCAGCGTCGAGGTCAGCGGGAGGCCCAGCATCGCGGCGCACATCGCTCCGATGCCCATGGCGATGGCGGGCACCAGCGAGAGGCCCGGAAGGCCCGCGGCCGCCATGCCGGCCGCCGCGCCGATGAACAGCGCCGGGAACACGGGTCCGCCGCGGAAGCTCGACAGCGACAGGGCGTAGGCGAGGCTCTTGCAGAGGACGAGCAGCAGCAGAGCGCCGACCGACCACTGCGCGGACTGCCCGACCAGCCCGGGCAGCGCCGACTGCCCCGAGAACAGGACCTCGGAGGAGCTCTTGTCCGCGGCCTCTCCGAAGCCGATGGCCAGCCCGGCGATCAGCGCTCCGAGGACGGGCATGAGCAGGACCATCCGGGGCTCCACGTGAGGCCGCACCGCCCGCGCGAGCCACTGGATGCCACGCCCCAGGAACGCGGCGACGACGCCGAAGACGATGGCCCACAGGAACATCGCGCCGGTGGGGTGCCCGAAGGCGGGGAGATTCGGGATCGCGAGCGAGAACGTCCCGAACCCCGTCAGCGAGTCGAGGCCGACGAAGACGAGCTCGCCGATGCCCGCGGCCAGCAGCCCGGGGAGCAGGACGAGCCCGAGCATCGGCCCCCCGATGCCCGCCGCCTCCAGCATCAGGAAGGCGCTCAGCAGCGGTGAGCCGAACAGCGCGCTGATGGCGGCGAAGCTGCCTGCCGCCGCGATCACGGTCGTCGCGGTGGGCGGGGCGTCGCGCGCGGCGAGACGCACCGCCAGCGCCCCCAGCCCGCTGCCCATGAGGATGAGCGGGGCCTCCGGGCCGAGGACGACGCCGAAGCTCAGCGTCCCGAGGGCGGCGAGCAGGATGCCGGGCAGCTCGACCGGCGCCGTGACACCGCCCGCGTGGAACCCGTCCGCGGGCGAGTGCCCGCCGATGCCGGGAAGGCGCTGGATGGCCAGGGCGACCAGGACGCCCGCGACCACGAGCAACGGCAGCGGCCACCACGCCGGCGGGCTGTCGAAGCCCAGGTCCTTCGGAAGGCTGGTGAAGAACGCCGACTGGAGCTCGGCGACGACCTTGAGGAAGCCGTAGGCCAGCGCCGAGACGGGCACGCCGATGAGCGCGGCAAGCACGAGGAGCTGCACGTAGCTGCGACTCCTCAGCAGGGCCAGAGGGTCCGCGGAGGGCTCGATCCACCGAGCCTAGGGACGCGGGCTCAGCGGATGGTCACCCGAATCGGATGATTGCGTGGCCGCCGGGCAGGTCCAGACTCGTGCAAACCACCGAAGGAGGCGCTCATGGTGCTCTGGATCCTGCTTGGTGCGTTGTATCTGACGCTTTTCTTCCTGCTCGGGCTGGCGACCCTGCGCAAGGGCCACTACTTCCTGTTCTTCGTGGGGATCATCTTCCCCGTGCTGTGGGTCGTCGGGGCGCTTCTCGGTCCCACGCAGAGCGCGGCCGCGGGCGTTCGCTAGATCGACGGGTTCATGGGACTGGCCTGGCCCATCCGCAGCGTGTGCGCCGGCGCCGCGGGCACCGCGGCGCTGACCGCGGCCTACGCGGCCGAGCGACGGTTACGACGCAGCCACGAGGGCCAGCTCGACTATGACGACTCGCTGGTCCCGGGGCAGATCGTGGCGAGCGTCATGCACCTGCCGAACGTCACCGCGCGCGGCGATCGCGACCTCGGGCTGACGCTGCGCTGGGGCTACGGCTCCGCGTTCGGCCTCCTGCACGGCGTGCTGCGCCGAGCCGTCGGCGAGCCGTGGGCGAGCGCGGCGTTCGGCACCACGCTGATGACGGCCACCGTGACCCTCTTCCCGCTGCTGGGCCACACGCCCGCGCCGTGGCGCTGGCCCGCCGACGTCATGGCCACGAGCCTCGGCACGCACGTCGCCTATGTAGCCGCCGTCGCCGCCGTCGACGACGGCATCCGCCGCGCGACGCGCTAGCGGACCCGTCAGGGTGTGCTGGTGGTGCCGGTGGTGTTCTTCGCAGCCGTGCTGGTCTGAACAGGCTCCGGCGCGCCACTCGAGTTGAGGGTCACGTTCGGGGCGACGGTGACGTTGGCGGGGGCGGCCGGCGTCGTGACGGTCGTCGTGTTGTGCACCGTGGTCGTCTTGACGGTCACGGTCGGAGTGGTGGCGGTCGTCTTGCCCGAGTCGCCCTTGGAGATGATCGCCGCGGCCAGCCCGCCGAGCGCCAGCACGAGCACGACGGCGAACGCGATCATCCATCCGCTGGTGCCGGACTGCGGGCGCGGCGCCGCGGGCGCCGGGACGTAGCTCGGCGGCGGCGGCGCGGAGGCGGCAGGCGTCGGGGTCTCGTCGTGGCTCACGCTGTGAGCTTCGCCGCGGGCTGGGCCGCCGGCAATGGTGCACGGCGGCGTGTCGCAGGCGTGGAGGCACCACCGGGTTGCGGCCGGTTCATCTCATCCGGGTGAGGCCAGCGCGCGGCGCGTCGGTCATCCTCGATTCGTGAAGCAACTGCTCCTCTACGGCTTCGGGCCGCAGGCCGACTTCGAAGGCCGCCTCGTCGGCGCCTTGGAGCGCCTCGAGAGCGGCGGCGCGCTGCGGATCCTCGACGTCCTGTTCGTCAGGCGCGACGCCGACTCGGGCGACCTCGACGCGATCGACCTGCACGGCGACGGCGCCGGCGGCGTGGTGGCGCCCCTGCTCAACTTCCGTCTGGACGAGGGCGAGCGGCGTCGCGCCACCGAGCGCGCGCTGCGCGGCGAAGCCGACATCGTCCGCGAGCTTGGCGCGGCCCTGGAGCCCGGTGGCGCGTTGGCCGCGGTGCTCGTCGACCACGTCTGGAGCGACGCGCTCGACGACGCCGCGTCACGGAGTGGCGGCAGGCTGTTCGCCGCTGAGTTCGTCGACGCCACTGCTCTGAGCGAGCTCGGACCCGAGCTGCTGGCCGCCGTCGGGCGTCGCGCCGGTTAGGCGCGACCGCTCGGCCGACGCGCCCTGGAGCATCCGGCGCCAGCCCGACAGCACGCCGTGCACGGCGGCGGCGCCCATGATCGGCTCGGCCGGGAGCGGCAGCCGCGCGGGGGCGAGGATGAAGGCGCGGGTCTGAGGGCCGCCCAGGCCGCCGTGGAACGAGATGAGCTCCTCGAACGCGCAGCCCTCGTCCAGCATCGGGTCGTAGAAGCTGCCGACCATGATGTCGGCGACGTGCGCGAAGCCGTCGGTGCGCAGCAGGTGGCGCGCCGCGGTGGGCGAGAAGTGCGCGAGCGGATCGACGCCCTCGATCCTGCCCTCGTCGAGGTAGCTGACGCCGTCCGGCCCGAGGACGACGGCGCCGTGCTCCTCTGAGCGGACGAGCAGCCAGCCGATGTGGGGGTGTCCGCGCAGGGCGGGGATGAGCTCGGGATGGCGCGCGTCGACCTCCTCGGCGGTGAGCCGGCGGTCGATCTCCATGAGGTAGACGAGCCCGAGGTTGCCGGAGCCCAGGACGACGACTTCGCGCTCAGAGACGTCGTTCTTGCCTTTCGGCTTCTCCTTCGTGCCGGTGGCCTCGCTGACGGCGTGCTGGACCATCGCGTTCTGCTCGTCGCCTCCCGCGAAGCCGGAGACGCGTCCGCGGGAAAGGGAGCGCTCGACGAGCTCGTCGAGCCCGTAGCCGTGGCGCTGCTTGAAGGTGGCGCCCTGCGTCTGCCCATGGTCGGAGAGGACGACGATCTCGTAGGGGCGCGGCGCGTAGGGCCGCGCCCGCGCGATGCGCCCGAACTGCTGGTCGAGCTTGCGCAGCGCCTCCATCGTGTCGGCGCGCTCGAGGCCCGAGTGGTGGGCGACCTCGTCGTAGCTCGAGAACGTGGCGTACACCGCGGGGCGTCCGCGCATCATGTCGGTGAGGACGCCGAAGACGATGAGGTCGCGGACGATCACGCACATCGCGCCGCGCATCAGCGGATAGACGCCGCCGCGATGGCCCCGCGGGCGCACGTCGCGGCGTGCCGCGCGCGCGGCCGCCGTCAGCTCGAGCGCGATCTCCCAAAGGAAGAGGACGAACGCGCGCGTGACGTTGAAGCCGTTGGCCAGGAAGGCGCGGTAGCCCGGGTTCGCCTTGCGCTCGGCCTCCGAGCGGCTCACCGTGAGGATCACCTCCTCGGCCTCGCCCGAGAGCAGGTTGCCGCGGCTCGCCCCGCCGTCGACGAGCAGGCCGACCCCGGTCGCGTGGCGGCGCTCGATCTCCGCGCAGTCCGCCGGAGACGAGCAGACCATCATGAGACCGCGCTCCTTCTCCACCCACCGGAACGCCGGAATGTCCTCGTTGGAGCCGAGCAGGATCCCCGCCTGGCTGGCGCCCGTCTGCGACGAGAGGTCGGTCTCCCACTCGGCGAGCTGGTAGCCCTCCTCGGCGATCCAGCGCGCCATCGTCGGCGCGCTGCCGTCGCGCATGGCATCGCGCAGCACCGGGAGCGCGAGCCCGTCGATCTCCAGGAAGATGATGCCCGGGACGTCGCTGCGCTCCTGAGCGCCCTGGCGCCTCGCGATCCGCCGGGTCACTTTCAACGAGTACTCGTCATCGTCGTTGGTGCCCAGGATGGCCTGCAGCACGACGCTGACCGCGGCCATCACGAGCGCGGCGAGCAGCGCGTCGCCGAAGGACCCCACGTGGATGTCGTTCGGAAGCAGCTCGTCGGCGATGACGAGCAGCAGGGCGTCGGCGAGCAGGACCAGGAGGAAGCCGGCCACGAGCATGAACGGCAGGCGCAGCGCGGCCAACACCGGTGGCAGCAGCGCGTTGAGCACCGCGATGAGCGCCGCCACGACGAAGGCGGCCCCGGTGCTCTCGAGCCCCACGCCCGGCACGAGCGCGGCTGCCACCCAGATCGAGGCCGCGGAGACCGCCCACGAGACCACCAGCCGCAGCGGGCGCAGCCGCGGGGTCGCGGGCTGCCAGCTGACCTCCTCGCCGTACGGCGCTGCCGCGGTCGCGGGATGCTCGTCGTCCACTTAGCAGTCGACCTTCGCGAAGCTCTGCTTGTAGGCCTCGCCGAGCTGCTGCAGCGCGCTGGTCAGCTGGGCCTTGACCTCGCTGAGCGACGTGCTCTTGCCCACGCTCCCCGCGATGCCCTGCACCTGCGACGTGAAGGTCTTGGTCGCGTCCTGCACCTGCTGGCGGCGGTCGTCGGAGAGGTTGCCCTGGGCGTCCTTGATCTTCGACAGGTCGCTGTTGATGGCCTTGAGGCTGTTCTGCACGCCGTCGACGGTCACCGTGGAGACGGTGAGCCCCTTGAGCTTGTCGACCTGCTTGCTGATGTCCGCCCGGGCGTCGCAGACCGTGGTCTTGGCCTTGTCCTGCTTGGACTCGCCGCAGGCACCGAGGGCGAGTGCGGCAAGGAGTGCGAGCAGCAGATAGGTGATGGTCTTCATGAGCTCAGGCGTCCTCCGGCCCGGCCGCGCGCAGGACGCAGCGAAAGCCGATGTGCGTGGTAGAGGTGTCGACCGCCTCGCCTTGCCGGGCGGCGGGGCGGAAGCGCAGGCAGTAGTTCGGAGCGCACAGATGCGAGCCGCCCTTGATGACGCGCCGCGGGATGCGCTCTCCGGGCAGCACCCCGGGCCCACAGCACGCGTGCTCGCCGGGCCGGCCGTCGTTCGTGACCCAGGGGTCGGCGGTCCACTCCCACACGTTGCCCGTCATGTCGTACAGCCCGTAGCCGTTGGGCGGGAAGGTCCCCACCGGCGAAGTGCCCTCGTAGCCGTCGGCGCGCAGGTTCTGCCAGGGGAACTCGCCCTGCCACGTGTTGGCCATGAGCCGCCCGCCCGGCGCGATCTCGTCGCCCCAGGCGAAGATCGCGCCCTCGAGGCCACCGCGCGCCGCGCGCTCCCATTCGGCCTCCGTGGGCAGCTCCTTGCCCGCCCAGGCCGCGTAGGAGGCGGCATCCTCGTAGGCGATGTGGGTCACGGGGTGGCGCTGGCGCCCCGCGGCGGTGCTCTCCGGGCCCTCCGGCTGGCGCCAGAAGGCGCCGGGCACGTAGCGCCACCACGAGCGGACGTCGCCGAGATCGACGGGGCCGCGCGTCTTGCGGAAGACCAGCGACCCCGGCACCAGGTCGGCCGGGTCGGCCCCCGGGTAGTCGGTGGGGTCGAGCGGGCGCTCGGCCACGGTGACGTACCCCGTCTCGCCGACGAAGCGCCCGAATTGCGCCACGGTCACCGGCTGGCGGTCGATCCAGAAGCCCTCGACCTCGACCCCGCGCACGGGGCGCTCCTCGGGATAGAACGCGTCCGAGCCCATCGCGAAGGCCCCGTCCGGCACCCAGGTCATGCCCTTCACCGGGGCCTTGATCGTGTCCGCCACGCCGAAAGCGTCGCGGCTCCACGGGTGATCCGGCATCACCCCCTGTGGGTGATGAGCGGTCACCCGTCGGACTCATAGCGTCGTGGCGAAGCCCGATCCAAGGAGTCTCGATGCCCCGCCGGCCGTTCAAGGGAAGGATCAACGTCGACGTGCGCGACTCGGTTCCCGATTGGGAGCCGTACATGCCGCCGCGCGCGCCGGAGGGCTCGCCCAACGTGCTCATCGTCCTCTACGACGACACCGGCATGGCGGCGTGGGAGCCGTTCGGCGGGCGCATCCGCATGCCCACGCTCGAACGCCTGGCCGACGATGGCCTGCGCTACAGCCAGTGGCACACCACGGCCCTGTGCTCGCCGACGCGCTCGTGCATGCTCACCGGCCGCAACCACCACCAGAACGGCATGGCGTGCATCGTCGAGGGCGCGACCGGCTACCCGGGCTCGAATGCCCACCTGCCGAAAGAGTGCGGGACCGTCGCGCGCGTCCTGCGCGACAACGGCTGGAACACCTACTGGGTCGGCAAGGACCACTGCGTGCCGCAGGAGGAGGCGAACCCGGGCGGCCCCAAGTTCAACTGGCCCCTGCAACAGGGCTTCGATCGCTTCTACGGCTTCATCGGCGGCGAGACCAACCAGTGGTATCCGACGCTGGTCGAGGACAACCACTCGATCGACCAGCCGTACACACCCGAAGAGGGCTACCACCTCTCCAAGGACCTCGCCGACCAGGCGCTGCAGATGATCCGCGACAGCAAGTCCTCCTCGCCGTCGCGGCCATGGTTCATGTGGTTCTGCCCCGGCGCCAACCACGCGCCCCACCACGCTCCGATCGAGTGGGCCGACAAGTACAAGGGCCAGTTCGACGACGGCTACGAGGCCTACCGCGAGTGGGCGCTGGCGCGCATGGTCGACAAGGGCGTGCTGCCCGAGGGCACCGATCTCACGCCGATCAACCCGCTGCCCGAGGGCACCCACAGCCCGCTGGACGACGTGCGCCCATGGGACTCGCTCTCCGACGACGAGAAGCGGCTCTTCGCCCGCATGGCCGAGGTCTTCGCGGGCTTCTCCGAGTACACCGACCATCAGGTCGGGCGGATCGTCGACTACCTCGAGGAGTCCGGCCAGCTCGACAACACGATCGTCCTCTACTGCGCCGACAACGGCGCGTCCGGCGAAGGGTCGCCCAACGGATCGGTCAACGAGAACAAGTTCTTCAATGGCTGGCCCGACGAGATGCAGGCCAACCTCGAGCACATCGAGGACCTCGGCAGCCCGAACACCTACAACCACTACCCGACCGGCTGGGCGGTGGCCTTCTCGACGCCGTACAAGATGTTCAAGCGCTACTCCTACGCGGGCGGCACGTGCGATCCGCTGGTCATCCACTGGCCGGCGGGCATCGAGGCCAAGGGCGAGGTGCGCCATCAGTACCACCACGTCACCGACATCGTCCCGACGCTGCTGGACTGCTGCGGCCTCGAGTTCCCCGACGAGATCGACGGCGTCGACCAGGTCCCGCTCGCGGGCGAGTCGATGCGCTACTCGTTCGACGCGGCCGACGCGCCGACGCCGCGCACGCGCCAGTACTACTGCATGCTCGGCACCCGCGGCATCTGGGAGGAGGGCTGGAAGGCGGTCGCGGTCCACGGGCCGACCTCTGGGATCGGGCACTTCGACGACGACCAGTGGGAGCTCTTCAACGTCGACGAGGACCGCGCCGAGGCGAAGGACCTCGCCGCTGAGCACCCCGACAAGCTCAAGCAGCTCGTCGAGGTGTGGTTCGAGGAGGCGGGCAAGTACGACGTGCTGCCGCTCGACGACCGCCACCCGTGGGAGATCATCGCCGACGTGCGCCCGCAGACCGAGCCCGGCCGCGAGACGTACGTGTACTACCCGCACACCGCCGAGGTCCCGGAGGCAGCGGCGCCGAACATCCGCGGGCGCTCGTTCAAGGTCCTCGCCGAGGTCGAGATCGAGAGCCTCGCGGCCGAGGGCGTGATCTTCGCCCAGGGCGGGCGCTTCGGCGGCCACGCCCTGTACCTCAAGGACCGCCGGGCGCATTACGTCTACAACTTCCTCGGCGTCGCGCCCGAGCAGCTCTTCTCCTCCGAGGAGCTGGCCCCCGGGCGCTACGTGATCGGCATGGACTTCGCCAAGGAGGACGTCGGCGACCACGGCGAGGCGATGGGCACCACCCGGCTGCACGTCGACGACAAGATCGTGGCCGAAGGCACGATGCGCACCCAGGTCGGGATGTTCACCCTCTGCGGCGACGGCCTGTGCGTCGGGCGCGACTCGAGCGACGCGGTGAGCAGCGCCTACACCTCGCCCGCCGACCTGACGGGCGCGAGCGTGCTGCAGGTCGAGATCAACCTGAGCGACGACCAGTACATCGACCTCGAGCAGGAGGCGATGGCGGCCCTCGCTCGCGAGTAGCGGACATCGGTTCGCGAAGGGAGTCACCGTGGAGGCAGGAGCGCCGTTCCATCAGGACCCGGGGCACATGACCCCGTCGCCGCGCGAGGGTGCGGTGCGCGGCGCCGGCGACGTCGGCTCGGGGTGGGTCACGTTCGCCGGCGCCTATCTGATCGTGGCCGGGCTGATGAACCTCATCTGGGGCATCGTCGCCCTGTCCAACAAATCGGCCTTCATCGAGAGCGGCCTCGTGTGGTCGACGCTCGACACGTGGGGCTGGATCGCGATCGTCACCGGCACGCTGCAGGCGGTGGCCGGGCTGATGATCCTGGCCCGCCGGTTCGCCGGCCAATGGCTGGGCGGCGTGCTCGCCGTCGTGGGCATCTTCGTCTGCTTCTTCTCGATCGGCGCCTACCCGATCTGGTCGGTCATCGCGCTGGCGACCAACGGTCTCGTGCTGTGGGCGGTGACCGCACACGGGGATGAGTTCGACGACTGAGGCGCCGCTTGCCTCGTGGCGGGACACCGCCACGACGCGCTCTGGACCGAGAAGCCCATGCCCATACAGCTGGACTTCATCGTCCGTGGCTTCGCCGCGGCGGCTCAGCGCGATCCGGCGCTGCGCGCGCGCCAGCCCTACAAGGCGGCCCACGAGGGCGACCTCGCATGGATGGGGCGGGCGATGGTCAACCACTACCAGCGAGACGACGGCGATCTGAAGCTCCTGCGCGCGCGACATCGGCCAGGTGCGCGACGTCCTGCGCCGCGCGGGGGCCGACGCGCCGCTCGTGCAGGTCCACCGCACGATCGAGGACGCAATCGACGCGGTCCTCGCGGGCGACGTCAGGGCGCGCGACTGATGGCCGACGACCCGCGCCCCGAGCGCTCCACGCGGGTCTTGGGCACGTAGACCACCGTCGTCCCGGCGAGCATGTCGTGCGGGCCCCGGCGCATCCCGATCATGGTTGCCCAGCCTGCTCCCGGGGAGAGGTGGCTCCGCCTCACCCGTCTGGGGTGATGCCGGATCACCCGGGCGACGCGACAATCGCGCCGTGAAGCGCACCGGTGTGGTCATCCTCCTCGTGCTCGCGACCCTCCTGTGGACGGTGGGCATCGTCGCGGTGTGGGCGCAGCGCCAGATGCTCGACACCCAGCATTGGGTGCAGACGAGCGACCGCCTGCTCGAGAACCAGCAGATCCGCGAAGCGCTGTCGACCGCCATCCTGCAGCGCGTCTACGCCAGCGCGCCGGTGGAGACCAGGCTGCGCGAGTCGCTCCCGCCCAACCTCCAGCCGCTCGCGGGGCCGATCGCCGCGGGCCTGCGCGAGGTCGCCAACCGCAATGCCCCGAAGGTGCTCGGGAGCGCCGCGGCGCAGACGGCCTGGGAGAAGGCCAACCGCGCCACGCACCAGTCGCTCCTGAAGGTCCTCAACGGCGATGTCGCGCGGGGCGGGACCGTGACGCTCAACCTCCACGACCTGATCGCGCAGGTCGCTGCGGGCACCGGCTTGCCACCCGGGGTCGCCGACCGGCTGCCGGAGAACCTCCAGCAGCTGCAGGTGCTCAAGACCGACAAGATCGAGGCCGCGCAGAAGGCGCTCCACACGGCGAAGACACTCGTCATCGTCCTCGTCGTCGTCGCCGTGCTGCTGATGGCCGCGGCGATCGCACTCTCGACCGACCGCCGGCGCACCGTCGTGGCGTGCGGCGGCTGCATCCTCTTCGCCGGCGTGGCGGTGCTGGCGCTGCGCCGCGTCGGCAGCGACGTCGCGGTCAACGCGCTCGCCGAGGCCCCGAACGCGCGTCCGGCCGTCCGCGCGGTGTTCGCGATCGGAACGTCGCTGCTCACCGACGCCGCATGGGGCTCGATCGTGTTCGGCCTCTTCGTGGTGACCGGCGGGTGGCTCATCGGCGCGGGGCGGCGTGCGACCGTGCTGCGGCGCGTGAGCGCCCCGGCGCTCCGCGAGCACGCGATCGCCTTCCGCGTCGGGCTCGGTCTGCTGATCCTGCTGCTCGTGGCGTGGGGCCCCGTGCCGTGGACCCGCTCGTTCTGGCCGCTGCTGATCTTCACGATCGCCGCCTTCGTCTGGCTGGAGCGCGTGCGCCATCGCACGCTCGAGGACTTCGGCGACGTGCCGGCGGGCGAGCTCGGGCGCAGCGTGCGCGAGCGCTGGTCCCGCCGCCCGGGGCACGCGCCTCAGCCGGGCGCCGGATAGCGCCGGCGGTGGGCCACGAAGCCGATCGCCCCGAGCGGGAGCGGTAGCCAGTAGGAGAACAGCCGGTAGGCGAAGGTGGCCAGGACGGCGGCGCCCGCCGGGACTCCGGCGAGCCTGAGCATCGCCGTGAGGCCTGCCTCCACGAACCCCAGGCCGCCAGGGGTGACCGGGATCTGAGCCAGGATCTGCGCCCCGCAGAAGGCGAGCAGGACGAGCGCGGGCCGCGGGCGCGACCCGACTGCCGCCAGCGCTGCGAGCAGCGTGGCGTAGTCGAAGGCCCAGCGGCCGACGGTCGCCGCCAGCGCGCGCTTCCACTTCGGGCCGAAGGTCTGGAGGATCCGGTTGCGCTCGTGGAGCAGCCGCTTGGGAAGGCCCGTGAGCGGCTCCGAGCGGCGGCGCAGGCGGTTGCGCACACGCTGGATCGTGCGGCCGATCCAGCGCAGCGGCGCGTCGAAGGCGAGGCAGACGGCGCCGACGGCGAAGAGCGCGACGAAGACCACGGCGCCCACGATCGTCGCCTGGACGAGGCCGTGGTCGACCCCGCCGCGGATGATCGTCGGCACCGCGAGGACCGGGAGCCCGAGCACCGCCGCGAAGACCAGCAGGTTCACCGCGGTCAGGCCGGAGGCGACGGTCGCGGGCCGCGCGCCCGCCTGCACGAGCATGCGGTACTGCAGCGCCGCCCCGACGGCACCGCCGCCGGGCGCGACCTTCGAGAGCGCGTTGCCGGCGAGCTGCGAGGCGATCACCGCGGGCCACGTATCGGCGCGGATGGCCACGTGCTGCAGCGCCCACAGGCAGGCCAGCGTCGCGAGCTGCAGCGCGGCCATCGCTCCCAGCCAGCCGACGCCGAACTCGCTGAGGTCCCTCCAGGAGGAGAAGAGGTCGACGAGGCTCGGGAAGACGAGGTAGAGCGAGACCGCGGTGATGGCCAGCCAGATGGCGCGGCGCACGAGGGTTCGGCGCGGGGTCGGCTGAGCCTCGCCGCGCTCGATGACCTGCTCGACGTCGGCGTGGTCCTCGATGGCGCGCTCGACCCGATCGCCGATGTGCGCGCGCGACGCCACGGTCATGGGGCGATCCTCCGCCGCCTTCAGGTGACGGCGCGTCACCCCGGTTGGGTGATTCGCGGCCTCAGGCGCGCTCGCCGTTGACGAAGGAGCGCACGGCGACGAGCTCGAGCCCCAGTCGCTCGATCGTGCGCAAGACGCCGCTCAGCATGGCCGCGTCGAACGCTTCGCCCGCGATCGTGGTCTCGCCGTTCTGGGAGCTGAGCGTCAGCGGCGCAAGCGTGTCCGCCACCGCCGGACCCACGTGGCCAGTCACGACGACCTCGTAGGAGCGCCGAGGAGTCATAGCTCCACGACTCTAACGCCGGGCGCGGATCACGGAAGGCCGGTGATCCCGTCCCCCATGAGCTTCGCTGCGATGACCAGGCAGAGCACGACCATGATCGCCGCGTTGTGGGCCGCCATCCACCGCTTGAGGTCGTCGAGCACGTGCCGTGCGCGGGTGCCGAACGCGAAGTAGATCACGACCGGCAGGCCCGGCCCGAGCGCGGCGATCGCGATGAACACCACGAGCGCGATGGCCTGCCTGCCGGTGTCGACGCCGGTCTGGGCGATCGCGCTGGCCGCGCCCAGGGTGAGGAGCAGGTTCTTGGGATTGACCCCGGACAGCAGCGCGCCCATCGCCAGCGCCTTGCCCGGTGTGAACGTGTCGATCGTCTGCATCCACTTCGGCAGCGCGGCCTCATCGCCCTCCCGCGGGCGCCCGCGCCATTGCCTGGCTGCCACCAGCGCCAGCAGGCAGCCGAGCGCGATCTCGAGCACGGCCACCCACGACGCCGGCTGGCCGCTCTCGCTGGCGTCGGCGCCGCTGGCGGCGAACAGGACGATCGTTCCCACGACGGCCAGGCCGATCACCCAGCCCAGCACGAACGCGGGTCCATTGGCTCGCGCGCGCGCCGTCCCGAGCATCAGGACGACGGCGATGATGGGAACCGGGCTCAGCGCGACACCGACGCCGAGCGAGAGGATCTGTCCGATGGCCTGGCCCACGACCCGACCGTACGCCGGCGTCGGACGACCGCGGCTCACCCGTCGCGGGTGATCGCACATCCCTCGCTCCGCTCTCCGGTGCACAGCAAGGCGTTGCTCGGTGGCGCTCAACGCGCACAAACCCACCCGCCTCGCGTCGGACTGGTTTCCGGATTGGTTCGGCGCGCGCCCACCCGCCATGATCCGCGCGACATGCCTGAGCCGGTCACATCCGAGGCGCTGTTGGCGACCAAGCTGGCCGTCCCCCGCGGGCCGAGGGCCGTCGTCCTGCGCAATCGACTGCTGGACCGGCTCGACCTCGGGGTGCAGGGCCCGGTCACGTTGGTGGCCGCCGCGGCCGGTGCCGGCAAGAGCGCGCTCTTGAGCTCGTGGATCGCCGAGGGCCGTGCGCCGGGACCCCTGGCCTGGCTCTCGCTCGACGCCGACGATGCTGATCGCCGCCGCTTCTGGCGCGGGGTCCTGGCGGCGCTCGCCGCCGCGACGGGCGACGACGCGGTGTCGGCGCTGGCGGTCAGTCCTCGCGAACCCATGAGCATGGCCGTGGTCGCGTCCGCGCTCGCCGACGCGCTGGAAGGCGTCGGGCACCCGGTCGTCCTCGTGCTCGACGATCTCCACGAGGTCGTCGACGCCGTGCATGCGGATCTCGAACGGCTCGTGCGCTTCCAGCCGCCGGCCCTGCGGCTCGTCATCGTCACGCGGGCTGACCCGCCGATCGGACTTGGCCGTCTGCGCCTCGACGGCCGCCTGACCGAGATCCGCGCCGCCGACCTGAACTTCTCGGTGGACGAGGCCGGCGCGCTGTTCGCCGCGATGGACACCGTGCTGGCGCCCGAGGATCTCGAGACGCTCTGGCGGCGTACGGAGGGCTGGGCCGCAGCGCTGCGACTGGCGGCGATATCGCTGCAGCACCATCCCGACCCTCCCGCCTTCATCGAGCACTTCGCCGGCACCGACGCGACGATCAGCGACTACCTGGTCAGCGAGGTGCTGGCCCGTCAGCCGCCCGACCTGCGGGCCTTCCTGCTGCGCACGTCGGTCGTCGAGGCGTTGAGCGGCGAGTTGGCCGACGCGCTCACCGGCAGGACCGACGGCCACGTGATGCTGTCGTGGCTGGACCACGGCGGCGTGCTCACGACGCCGCTTGACGAGCGCGGGACCTGGCATCGCTACCACCCGCTGTTCGCCGAGCTCCTGCGCGCCGAGCTGCGGGCGCAGCTGCCCGAGGACATCGCGCAGCTGCACCGGCGCGCCGCGACGTGGCTCGCCGCGCACGGCGACAACGCCGCCGCCCTGCGCCACGCCGCCGCGGGCGGGGCCTGGGATCTAGCGGCCGAGCTCACCACGACGCGCTGGTTCCCGATGATGGTCAACGGTGAGATGGGCACGCTGCGACCGATCCTCGAGACGATGCCGCGCGCACTCGTCGAGGCCTCGCCCGAGCTCGCGCTGGCCTTCGGCGGTGCGCTGCTCGCGCGCGGCGACCACGGGGGCGCGCAGCCGTACCTGCGCCGCGCCGACGAGGGCGAGGCGCTCGTGGCGCCCGACCGTCGCGCGTCCTTCGCCGTCAGCCGAGCCGCGATGGCGCTGTACGAGGGCCGCCTGCGCGGCGATCCCGAGGCCGCGCTCCGGGCCGCCCGCCAGCTGCTCGAGCGAGGCGACGTCGTCCTGGAGAGCGGCGAGCTGAGCAGGGACGTGCGGTCCTTCGTCCTCGGACAGCTCGGCGTCGTCGAGCTGTGGACCGGCGAGGTCGGCGCGGCGATCGGGCATCTCGAGCGGGCCTATGCGACCGCCCTCGACGCGGGCAACGACTGGACGGCCCTGGCCGCCACCGCTCATCTCGCGGTGGCCCGAGCGTTCCGCGGTGAGCCCGTGCGCGCGTTGCGCCACGCCGACGAGGCCGTGAGGCTCGCGGTGCGCCGCGGCTGGGGGCGCTCCGAGCCGGCGGGCGCCGCCTACTGCGTGCAGGCGGCCGTCGCGATCCAACGGGGTCAGCGCGAAGAGGCCGAGACGCTCGCGGCCCGCGCGTCAGTAGCCCTCGACGAGACCCGCGAGCGCCCCTTGCGCGCGGTCCACGCCCTGAACCGCTCGTTGCTCTCGAGCGACGCGGGGGAGCCCGAGGCCGCCCTGAACATCTTGCAGGCCGCGCGCGACGAGGTCGGCGACTGGCCGCTGCTCGCCCCGCTGGAGGACCAGCTGCTGGCCCGGGAGGCGCTGCTGCGCGCCGCCGTCGGCGAGCGCGAGATGGGGCGCGCCCTGCTCGAGCGCGCCGAGCGCGACGGCGCGACATCGATCCCGGTCGCCAACGCCCTGGCCAAGCTGCGCCTGCTGGAGGGCGCGCCGGATGCGGCGCGCGTCCTGCTCGCTCCCCACCTGCGCGACAACGGCCACGATGCGCCGGCCGACGCGTCGCCGGTCTCGGCCCGCGCCGAGGCGTGGCTACTCGACGCGCTGGCGCTCGACGCGCTGGCCGAGACCGAGCAGGCCGCGGCCTCGCTGGAGCGCTCGCTCGACCTTGCTGAGCCGGCCGGGCTCAGCCGGCTCCTGGTCGAGCACGGCAATCGCGTCCGGCCCCTGTTGCATCGCCACGTCCGCCACGGCACGGCGCATCCGGCGATGGTCAGCGCGGCGCTCGAGACGATCGAGCACCGCGGAAGCGAGGGCTCAGGCGCGGTGGCGGTGCTCCTCGCCGAGCCGCTCAGCGAGCGCGAGCACGCGATCCTGCGCTACCTGCCCACGATGATGTCCAACCACGAGATCGCCAGCGAGCTGTTCGTCTCGGTCAACACGGTCAAGACGCACCTCAAGGCGATCTACCGCAAGCTCGATGCGTCGGGTCGGCGCGAGGCCGTTCAGCGCGGCCGCGAGCTCGGGCTCATGCCGTGAGACCCTCGCTGCCCTCGGGCAGCCGGCGCACCTCGATCAGCTCCAGGCCGAGTGACTGCAGCCTGCGCAGCAACCCATGCAACTCGGCCTGGTCGCGCACCGGGCCATGCAGGATCGTCTCCACCGGCTCGACCTCGCTCTGCATCTCGTCGAAGGTGCCCAGCACGGCTGCGCTCACCCGGCCACGGATGCGGATCTCATACCGGGTATCAGGCACCAGCGACCACCTCGGCTAGCCTCGCCGCTGGCAGGGTGAGCGTTCGTCACCCGCGCAGGGTGATCGCGCTCGGTGCAGTCACCCCCGACGGGTGAGGACAGGTCACCCATCGGCGCTCGATCGTGACGCTCGACCGGCCGCCCGCAGGGCGACGAGCCCGACCTGTGGAGGACCGCATGAGCAACCTGGTAGCCGTCGCGTATCCCGACGAGACGACCGCGCGTGAAGTCGCGCAGACCCTCATGGAGCTGCAGAAGGAGCACTCAATCGAGCTCGAGGACCTCGCCATCGCCGTCCGCCAGGACGACGGCAAGATCAAGCTGCGCCAGACCTTCAAGCCGGCGGCCAGCGGCGCGGCCGGGGGCGCGCTGTGGGGCGGCCTCATCGGCCTCATCTTCTTCATGCCGCTCCTCGGCGCGGCCATCGGCGGGGCGACCGGCGCCGCCGCCGGCGCGGCAACCGACGTCGGCGTCGACGACAAGTTCATGAAGGACCTGGGAGCCAAGCTCCAGCCCGGCAACGCCGCGGTCTTCGTGCTCGTGCGCCAGTCCACGCCCGACAAGGTGCTGCCATGTATCTCCCAGTACGGAGGCGACGTCATCCACAGCTCTCTCAGCCAGGACGCGGAGGAGACGCTGCAGGAGGCGCTGCGCGACCACGCGACGGCCTGAGCGGTCGTCGAGGGTCGGGCCGCTGGCCCAGCGCGCGCCGGCGGACCGGCGGGAGCGCGCCGGAGGTCTCAAGGGATGAGGGTGAGCTCCCGCGCGCGCTGGACGGCCTCGCGGCGCCCCGGCGCGTCGAGCTTGCGGTAGATCGCCTTGAGGTGCGTCTTGACCGTGTTGACCGAGATCGTCAGCGTCCCGGCGATCTCCTGGTTGGACATCATCGTGGGGAGGTAGCCGAGGATCGCCTGCTCGCGTTGGCTCAGCGGCTCGGCCGGGACCTGGGGGGCAGCGCGCCGGGCCGGGCGGTCGCGGCGCTCGATCGTCTCCAGGAGGTCGCCGAGCATTGCGGGGTGGGCGGTGCCGTGGCGTCCGTGACGGCGCAGGAGCGCTCCGATCGCGCCGCCGTGCGTCACCACCATGCGGCGCAGGCCCGCGGGCTCGGCCAGGTCCAGAGATCGCTCCAGCGAGCGCGCGGCAGCCGCGTGCTCGGCGAGGGTGTCCAGCGCCAGCGCGTCGAGGAGCCAGGCTTCGGCGCGTATCGGGAGCGCCACCCCGTCATCCACGTCATCCAGATGCGCCGCGAGCGTCACGCGCGCCGCCTGCGGCTCGCCCTCCATCAGATCCAGCCTGGCCAGCGCGTTGGCCGCGGCCAGCGAGCTCGCAGTCGTCTTCCGAAGCAGCGCGCGGCCGGCCTCGGACCCTCCCGCCGCTGCCTCCAGGAGCGCTTCCTGAGCGGTCAGCGGCTCGCGTATCGGCCCCGGCAGCGGCCAGTCCCCGAGTTGCTCGCCCGTCGCGCGAAGAAGGTCGAGGGCGCCGGCATGCTCCCCGCGGTCGCTCAGCAGTTGCACGCGATTGAGGAGGTGGACCGCCATGAGCGGTCGTTCGCGCGTGTGTCGCAGCGCCGCGCTCGTCTGGCCGATGAGGCGCTCGGCCTCGTCGAGCTGATCGCGCTGGATGCAGACGGCTGCGAGCACGCACGAGGCGGCGCCGGCGGGCTCCGATCGCGTCCAGCCGCAGTGCTCGGCCATGTCCAGCGCCTGGTGGGCGCGGCGCAGGGAGCGCGGGACGTCGCCCCGCAGCAGGCTGGCCAGGGCGAGGTGGGCGCTCGAGGCGAACGCAGTCCACTCCACGCCCTCCTCGGCGGCCACCGCGTGGGCGCGCTCGAGGTGACCGACCGCCGCATCGAGGTCGCCGGTCCACGTCTCGACGATCCCCAGCTGCGTGAGCAGGAGGCCGCGCAGGTTGGGCGCCACATCGTGGCCCTCGAGCACGGAGCCGCGCCCGAGCCACTTCCGGGCGGCCGCGAGAGCGCCCGCGGGGTCCGCGCCGAAACGTCCTTCGTAGAGGCCCACGGCGGCCGTCGCGGCGGCGAACTGCGCCTGGCGCTCTGCCGGCACCTGCGCGACGGCTCGCTCCGCGCCGCGCAGATGGGGCTCGGCCAGGTCTTGGCGGCCGAAGGCGAGCAGCGCGGCGCCAAAGGCCAGCGAGAGCTCGGGGCAGGCCTCGAGGCGCTCGCGCGGCATCGCCTCGAGCAACGGCCGCAGGGCAGCCATCTCGCCGTTGATCAGGAGATCGATCCAGTGGTCGATGACGAGCTGCGTGCCCAGGTCCCAGGCGCGTCCGGTGGCGACGTGACGTAGCGCCCCCGTGCGATCGCCGTGCGCGGCGAGCCACACCGCAGCACGACGGTGGAGCTCCTCGAGCTCGTCGCCGAGCTGCGCGCGCAGCTCCGCGCGCAGCAGTTCGGCGAACAGCGGGTGATAGCGATGCCACGCGCCGTGCTCGTCGAGAGGAGCCAGGAGCGCGCCGCTGCGCTCGAGGCGCGCGAGCATTCGCTGGCCATCCCAGCCGCCAGTCAGGGCATCGGCCAGCCCACCGCAAACCATGTCGACGACGGACGTGCGCAACAGGAACTCGCGCAGGTCCGGCGGCTGTCGGGCCAGCACTTCGCTGAGCAGGTAGTCGCTCACCGTCGCGTCGGTGCCCGCGAAGTGCTCGATGAACTGCTCGGGATCGGGATCGGCGCGCACCGACATGGCGGCCAGGCAGAGTGCGGCCGACCAGCCCTCGGTGCGCCGCCACAGCGTCGCGACCTCGTCGGGCGCGATGGGGACGTCGAGCGCATCGAACAACGCGGCGGCCTCGTCGAGCGTGAAGGCCAGATCGCGCGCGCGAATCTCGGTCAGCCACCCCTCGAGTCGCAGCCGGCCGAGTCCGATCGGCGGGTCCGAGCGCGTGACGAGCACCAGGCGCAGCGTGGGTGGCGGGTAGCGCACCAGGCGTTCGAGGTCCTCGCGCACGACGTCGGCCACATGATGCAGGTCGTCGAGCACGAGCACGACGGGCTCGTCGCTTGCGTCGAGTGCGTCGACCAGGGCGGAGAGGACGAGGTCCACGTCGACCGGCTCGCGCGGGCTGACCGCGAGCCCGGACAATCGCGCGTTGCCGGTGGCGTGGCTTAGCGTGGCGAGCACGCCACGCCAGAAGCGGCGGCGGTCGGCGTCGTCGCCGTCGAGCGAGAGCCAAGCGACGGGGCCGGGCGCTCGACCGGCTGCGACCCACGAGCTCACCAGCGCGCTCTTGCCGGCGCCGGCGGGCGCGGCCAGCAGCGTCAGCGGACCCTGCACGCCGGCGTCGAGGGCGTCGAGCAGCCGGTCACGCGGCACCATCGTCAGCGGCCCGCGCGGCACGCTGAACTTCGTCTTCAGCACGGCATGTTGCGCCGGTGGGCTCTCCGTCCGCTCCTGCTGGCTCGGGCGCTCACCGATCACGACTGCGCTCCGCGGACGGGCCGAAACCGCCCGAGCCGACGCGAGCGCATCGCGTCCTGGCCATGACGACTGCCGCGAGCACGCACACCAACGGCACGTCGGGGGCCGCACGCATGCACGCAGCGTCGCAGCGCCCGAGAGCCCTCACAATGGAGCGTGCAGGCCGATGGCGCGGGGGGCACGCCCCCCTGTCCCGGGCTATCCGCGCTCGGCGGCGAGGTACAGCAGCACCGCCGCCACACGCCGGCTCACAACCCGCTCCTCGGGCAGGCCGAGCTTGGAGAAGATCGAGCCGACGTGTTTCTCGATCGCCTTCTTGGTCAGAACGAGGTGGTCGGCGATCGCCGCATTGCTCTTGCCCTGCGCCATCTCCCCCAGCACCTCGCGCTCGCGCGGCGTCAGGTCGTCGAGGGAGCTGGCGCCGACGGATGGGCCCCCGACGAGCAGCCGGACCATGGCCGGATCGAACACCGAGCCGCCGTGGGCAACCGCCTCGATCGTGGCGTGCAGCTCGCGCGGATCGTTGACGCGCTCCTTGAGCAGGTAGCCGCGCCCCTCCGATCCCGCCTCGAGCAGCTCGAGCCCGTAGCGCGGCTCCGCATACTGCGTGAGGACCACGACCCCGATGCGCGGATGACGCTGACGCAGCCGATGGGCGATACGAATGCCCTCCCGGTCTCCGGAAGGCGGCATTCGCATGTCGGTCACGACGACATCGGCCTGTTGCTCGTCGACGGCGGCCAGCAGCGTGTCGCCGTCGGGAAAGCCGGCCACGACCTCGATCCCGTCCAGCCGCTCCAGGACGGCCTCCAAGGCTTGGCGCATGAGAAACGAGTCGTCCGCGTAGGCCACGCGGATGGGTCCGGCCGGGCTCTGGACGGGCACCGCCATTGCTCAAAGGTATCGAGCGCCTTCGGCCGCAACGCTGCGAGTCTTGGTCCGCGGTGGCGCGCGAGCCGTAAAGAGCGCATGCTTTGCGAGAAATGGGCGGCGTGAAGCCCGCAGCATTCCCAGCGCTCCTCGGCGTGTCCCGCACGGACGCCGTGCGCCGGTGGGTCGTCTGGCGCGGTCGATACCTGGCTCAGGTCGGGGCCCTGGCGATCACGTACTACGTCGCCGCACAGGTCGGCTTCGCGCTCGAGTTCGCCGGCCCGGTTGCCGCCATCGTCTGGCTGCCCGTCGGGGTCGCCATCTCGTTCCTGTACGTCGGCAGCGTCGGCCTGTGGCCGGGCGTGCTGGTCGGCGACCTGCTGGTCAACGACTACTCCGCCCTGCCCATCGGCTCCGCGGCGGGCCAGACGTTCGGCAACCTTCTCGAGGTGCTGGTCGCGACGCTCCTGATGCGCCAGCTGATCCCGCGCGGCGCACCGCTGGCCAGCGTCGGGAGCCTGGCGCGGATGGTCCTGGCCATCGCTGCCGGCGCGACGGTCAGCGCGTCGGTCGGCTCGCTCTCGCTGCGGCTGGGCTCGGTGATCGGCACTGGGGCGGTGCCCGACGTCTGGCGCACCTGGTGGCTGGGCGATTTCGCCGGCGCACTGGTCGTGGTTCCGGTCGCACTGGCCTGGTGTCGCCCGCTGCTGTGGCGCTGGTCGCCGGGACGGGCGATCGAGGGTGCGCTGATGGTCATCACGGTCGCCTGTGCGAGCGAGGTCGCGTTCCGCAGCAACGAGCCCGTGGCGTACCTGGTCTTTCCCGCGTTGACGTGGGCGGCTCTGCGCTTCGGCGAGCGCGGGGCGACCCTAGCCATCACCATCGCGGTGGGCTCCGCGGTGTGGAACACCACCCACAACGAGGGCCCGTTCGGCTTTCGCTCGATCACCCACAGCGTCCTCGCCACCCAGCTCTACCTCGCGGTGGCGGCGCTGTCCACGCTGTTCCTGGTCGCGCTGGTCACCGAGCGCGAGGCGTTCGCCGGGCGGCTGGCGGCGTCTCGCGCGCGACTGGTCGAGGCCACTGAGACCGAGCGACGGCGGCTGGGGCGCAACCTCCACGACGGCGCTCAGCAGCGCCTGACTGCGCTCGCTGTCCGCCTGGGCCTGGCCGCCGAAGATGCCCGGCGCTCACCCGAGCGGGGCGTGCCGCTGCTCGAAGAAGCGGGCGCCGAGGTTACGCTCGCCATCGACGAGCTGCGCCAGATCGCGCATGGCATCCATCCCGTCGCGCTCAACCTCGGCCTCGCGGCCGCGATCAGGAGCGTCGCCGACCGGTCCTCGGTCCCGTTCGCGCTCCTCGCGCTGCCCTCCGCGCGGCTCGACGACACCGCCGAGGCCACGGCGTACTACGTCCTCGCCGAAGCTGCGACCAACGCCCAGCGCTACGCCCAGGCCTCGCTCATCACCGTGCGGGCGACATCGGCGCCGCCGGTCATGCGCATCGAGATCGTCGACGACGGAGTCGGGGGCGCGCGCGAGACCGTCGGCTCCGGTCTGGAGGGCCTGCGCGATCGCGTCGAGTCGCTCGGCGGCAGCTTCGAGGTCGACAGCCCCGCCGGCCACGGGACGCGCATCGCCGCGGTGATCCCGGCGGCCCGGCGCGATCACCCCTGATCGCGCCTCGAGGACGCGCTGCGCGCGCGACGCGTGCGATACGTTCGGCGCGTAGACGGTCACCCCGTACGAGTGAGGCCAACTGATCGCCGAGGCCACGATCGAGTATCTGCTGTGGCGTCAGCCCCTCGCGGACGGGGAGACGACGACGGTGTACGCCGTGCGCTATCCGCTGCGGCGCACGCGCGTGCGCGTCGTGTTCTTCCCGGCGCCGCGGCGCCTGGACGTGGCGTGCCGGTCGGCGGCGGTCGAAGAGGCGGTGGTCGGCGGCTTCTTCGTGCGCGATCCCTACCGCCCGCTGGGCGAGGTGTGGGCTGGTGGCCGCGCCGTCCGCCACGAGCCCGTGCCCGAGACCTACGCGCCGCGGCGCGCGTGCCTGGTGAGCGACGGCGGCGGAGTGCGGATCGTCGCGCGCGGCGAAGCGCCCGCGCGGCCGGACGGCGACCTCCTGCAGGCCGGGCCGCTGCTGGTCGCCGACGGGGCCGTGGCCTTCGATCCCGAGGCCGATCATGAGGGCTTCAGCGCGGCCGCTGAGCAGTTCGACTCGGACATCACCCAGGACCGCCATCCGCGGGCGGCGTTCGGGCTGTGCGACGACACGCTGGTCGCGGTGGCCTGCGACGGGCGGCGCACCAACGTCGACGCCGGGCTGTCGATGCTCGAGCTCGCCGGGGTGATGGTCGATCTCGGGGCCCAGCGCGCGATCAACCTCGACGGCGGCGGATCGACCACCCTCGTCCATCGCGGCCACCTCCTCAACCGCCCATACTCCAACCAGGACCAGCCCGCCCCCCAGACCCGCAGGGTCGTGACCGCGCTGGCCCTCGAGCCGGCCGGGTGATGCGCGGGCGTCGCGCAGCCACGGTCTCCTGGGCCCTCGCCGCCCTCAGCGCGATGGCTCTCGCGCTCGCCGCGCTACTGGCCTACGCGGGGCACACGGTCTTCGCCTCGGACGCCTTCGCCGATCGAGCGGCGGCGACCTTGGATGCTCCCCCCGTCCGCGACGCCGCCGCTCGCCGGCTGACGGACGTGGTGGTGGGGGTGCGCCCCGATCTCGTGGCCCTGCGACCGATCGCGGAGCTCGGCGCGCGCGCCGTGGTGGGCTCGCCGCAGTTCCGGTCGCTGGTGCGCCGCGCGGCGCTCGAGGCTCATCGCTCGGCCTTCGATGCGCAGGCCACCGGCCTGACTGTCCAGATCCGCGACGCCGGCCTGCTGGTCGCCGACGTCGTCCGGCGGCTGAGCCCCGCAGTGGCCGATCGGATCCCCACGCGCGCTGTCACAAGGGTTGCGCGCATCCACGGCGGCGTGCACGGGTTTATGCTGCGCCTCGCCGAGCATGCCGATCGCGCCCGCATGGCGAAGTGGATCGCGCTCGCCGCCGGGCTGCTGCTGGCCCTCGGCGCCGTGCTGGTGACCGACTCCCGCCGCGCGTCGGTGCTGCGGCTCGGCCTCGCGGTCGCCGGGGTGGGCGTCGTCGTCGCGCTGGCGGCGGCGCTCGCGCCCGCGCTGGCGGCCGACAGCGTCGGGTCGGCCGATCGCGACGCGGTCCGCGCGGTGCTCGGCGTGTGGCTGGCGCCGGTCACGGCCTGGGCGGTGGCCGCCGCCGCCGCCGGGATCGTCATCGCCCTCGCGGCCGCCGCGATCGTGCGCCCGATCCCCGTCATGGCGCTCCTGCGCGGGGTCGGCTCCACCCTCGTCGCGCCGCCGCACAACCGGGTCGAGCGCGTGCTGCGCGCGGGGGCGGCGATCGGCGCCGGCGCCGCGATGGTGCTGTGGCCGCGCGCCGTGCTGGGGGCGGTGATCGTCGCGGTGGGGGCGCTGCTCGTCCTGGCGGCGCTCGCGGAGCTGCTCGCGCTCGTCGCCGGGCCGGCCGCCCCGGCCGCCCCTCGGCCGCGAGGCCCCGGCCTCCCTCGCGCCGCGCGCATCGGGGCGGTGGCGCTCCTGGCCACGGCGGCCGTCGCGGTCACGGCGCTCCTCGCGGGCGGTGAGGGCCCGGCCATCGCGCAGGTCGGACGCTGCAACGGCCACGCGGCCCTATGCGATCGGCGCGTCGATCAGGTCGCCTTCCTCACGACCCACAACGCGATGGCGGCCCCCGACGAGCCGGGGTGGTTCTTCGCGACGCAGGACGCCGGGATCCCCAAGCAGCTCGACGACGGCGTCCGCGCGCTCATGATCGACACCCAGTACGGCATCAGCACCCCGCGCGGCGTGGCCACGCGGATCACGGGCGAGAACTCGAGCCGCGCCAAGCTCGTGGCCGAGGTCGGCGAGCGCTTCGTGGCGACCGCCGAGCGGATCGGCAGGCGCATCGGCCGCAACCCCCAGGGCAAGCAGGAGATCTTCCTCTGCCACACCCTGTGCGAGGTCGGCGCGACCAGGGCCATCGAGGCGCTGCGCGGCGTGCATCGCTTCCTCGTCCGCCATCCCGAGGAGGTCGTCGTGCTCTCGATCCAGGACGAGACGAGCGCGGCCGACACCGCGGAGGTGATCCGCGCCAGCGGCCTGGTCGACGAGGTCTACCTCGGCGACGCGCAACGCCCGTGGCCGACCCTGCGCAAGCTCATCGACCGCGACGAGCGGGCGATCGTGCTCGCCGAGAACCGCGCCGGCGGCGCGCCGTGGATCCACCACCAGCCCGGCGTCGTACAGGAGACGCCCTTCCTGTTCAGGAGCGTCGAGGCCCTCGAGGCGCCGACGAGCTGCGAGCCCAACCGCGGTGGCACCGCCGGCTCGCTGCTGCTCATCAACCACTGGATCGACACCCCGCCCGCGCCCCGCGTGACGATCGCCCGCCGCGTCAACGCCCACGACTTCCTGGCGGCTCGCGTCGCGCGCTGCCGTGAGCAGCGCGGCATGCTCCCGAACCTGGTCTCAGTCGACTTCTACCGCCAGGGCGACGCGGCGCAGGTCGTCGACGAGCTCAACCGCGTCCGCTGACGCTCAGCGCTGTGGCACGGGACCGCGCTGCAGCACGGCGACACCCCCGCGCAGGAACTCGAGCGCCTCGTCGAGTCGCTGGAGCTTCTCGCCGGCGGGCAGCTCCTCGGCGCCGGGGTCGTCGGGGCGCATCGCCATCAGGGCGGCGATCGCCGCGGCGGCGATCATCCGCGGCCGCAGGTCGCTCGGCGCGTCGCCGAGATCGGTGGCGACGGACTCCGCGATGATCGCCTCGAAGCGGGCCATGAGATGGCGCTCGTGCGCGGCGATCGACTCGTATTCCGAACATAGGCGGTGGCGCAGGGCCTCGCGGTTCTCGTCGGCCTCGAGGTCGGGCAGCAGGCCGGTGATCCAGGCACGCAGCGCGTCGAACGTCGACTCGCCCGGCGGCCGGTCGCGCAGCCTGGTGGCGAGGGCCTCAGAGGTCTCGTCGAAGTCGGCGAACAGCACGTCCTCCTTGGACGGGAAGTAGGAGAAGAACGTGCGCGGCGCCACGTCGGCGGCCTCGGCGATGTCGGCCACGGTCGTTGCCTGGAACCCGCGTTCGGCGAACAGCCGGAAGGCGGCATCCTCGATCGCTCGGCGCGTCTGCTCCTTCTTGCGCTCCCTGAGACCCATTGGTACGGATCGTAGCATCTGTTGCATACACGGCAAATCTGCAATGGTTGCAATTATGCGCTGAGTGTGACATGGTCATCGGCATGCGCCGCCTTGCCGCCTTCGCCTATGACCGCCGCCGCACCGTTATGGCCGCCTGGATCGCCGCCATCGTCGCGGCGTCCACCCTTGCCGCTGGAGCCGGCGGCGGGTTCGTCAACAACTTCACGCTGCCGGGGACCGAGTCCCAGCGCGCCCTCGATCTCCTGAAGGAGCGCTTCCCGCAGCAGTCCGGGGACTCCAGCCAGATGGTCTTCGCCGTCCGCGACGGGCGCCTCACCGATGCTCAGCGCCACGCGCAGGTCAACGGCGTCGTGCAGCGCGTCCAGCGCCTGGCGCACGTGGCCGCGGTGCAGAGCCCATACGCCGGGCCGGGCGCCGTGTCCCGCGACGGCCACGTGGCGTTCGCGACCGTGCTCTTCGATCGCCAGGCCAACGAGCTCGACAAGGCTGACGTCCAGCGCGTGGTCGACACCGCCCGCGCCGGGGCGACCCGCGGCCTCGAGGTCGAGCTCGGCGGCCAGGCCATCCAGGTCGCCGAGCAGGCGCCGCAGGGCGCCGGCGAGCTCATCGGCGTCGCGGTCGCGGTCGTCGTGCTCCTGCTCGTGCTCGGATCGCTCGCGGCGATGACGATGCCGCTGATCGTGGCCTTCGCCGCCATCGCGCTGGCGATGGCGCTCGTGTTCGCCGCCTCGGCCGTCTTCGACATCGCCGACTTCGCGCCGACGCTGGCGGTGATGATCGCCCTCGGCGTCGGCATCGACTATGCGCTGCTGATCATCAGTCGCTTCCGCAGCGAGCGCGCCGCGGGCGCCGACCTGCGCGCCGCGACCGTGACCGCCATGGACACCGCGGGCCGCTCGGTGCTGTTCGCGGGCTCGACCGTCGTGGTCGCGCTGCTGGGCATGGTCCTGCTGGGCATCTCGTTCCTCAACGGCCCGGCGATCGCCGCGGCGCTGGCGGTGCTGCTGACGATGGTCGGCTCGCTGACCCTCCTTCCCGCGCTGCTGGGCGCGTTCGGCCGCCGCGTCAAGGTCCCGGCGGTCGCCGATGGCGCGCACGAATCGCCACGCTGGGCGCGCTTCAGCGCCTTGATCGAGCGGCGTCCGCGCGCGTTCGCGGCGGCGGCGATCGTGGTGTTGGCTCTGGTCGCGCTGCCGGTCACCGGCATGCGGCTGGGCAGCAGCGACGCCGGGAGCAACACCACGTCGTCGACCACGCGCAAGGCCTACGACCTGCTCTCGCAGGGGTTCGGCTCCGGCTTCAACGGCCCGTTCCTCGTCGTCGCCGAAGTCAAGGGCGACGGCGGCCGTGCGCAGCTGCACCGCCTGACGACGAAGCTGCGCGCCCAGCCCGGCGTGGCCGCCGTCGCGGCCCCCACCTACAACCGCGCGGGGGACACCGCGACGATGACGCTGTTCCCCGCCAGCAAGCCGCAGGACGCGGCGACGAAGGGCCTGCTCGAGCGGCTGCGCTCCGACGTCGTCCCGCGTCACGGACCGCTGCGCGTCAGCATCGGCGGCGCCACGGCCGCGGCCGTCGACATGGGCAGCGTCCTGTCGGCCAAGCTGCCGCTGTTCGTGCTGGTCGTCGTCGGGCTTGCGCTGCTCCTGCTGGCCATCGTCTTCCGGTCGCTCGTGATCCCGGCCAAGGCCGCGGTCATGAACCTGCTGAGCATCGGCGCGGCGCTCGGCGTCATCACGTTCGTCTTCCAGGACGGGCACCTCGGGTCGCTGATCGGCGTCGACTCGACCGGGCCGATCGAGCCCTTCATACCGGTGTTCATGTTCGCCATCGTCTTCGGGTTGTCGATGGACTACGAGGTCTTCCTCGTCACGCGCATGCACGAGGAGTGGGAGCGCACGAAGGACGCCAGCTTCGCCGTCCGGCACGGGCTGGCGCTGACCGGCAAGGTCATCACCGCTGCGGCCATCATCATGATCAGCGTCTTCGCGGCGTTCATGCTGGGCGACGATCGCGTGATCAAGCTGTTCGGCCTCGGGCTGGCCTCCGCCGTCCTCTTCGACGCGTTCGTGATCCGGCTCGTGCTCGTCCCGGGGCTCATGTTCCTGTTCGGCCGAGCGAGCTGGTGGATGCCCGCCGGACTCTCCCGACGGCTTCCGCGTCTGTCGATCGAAGGCCCCGAGCCGCAACCCCAGGAGGGCTGAGCTCGGCGTCGTCCGGAGGACCTCGCGGCGGGGCGCTGCCCTAGGAGACCGCTATGCGCTGGCGCTTGCGCGTGATCGCTTCGAGCATCTCCGCGTAGGCATCGGCGAACTGCTGCACGCCGGCGCGCTCCAGCTCGGAGGTGATCTCGTCGAGATCGACGCCCGCCTCAGCCAGCGCGGCGAGATCGGCGCGCGCCCGGTCGACGCCGTCGAGGACGGTCAAGCGCTCGGGCGCGGGCTCGGGCGCATCGCGGAACGCGTCGAGCGTCGCGTCGGGCACGGTGGTGACCGTGTGCTCGCCGATCAGCCCGTCGATGTAGAGCGTCGGCGAGTAGGCGGGGTTCTTGCCGCCGGTCGACGCCCACAGCGGACGCTGCGGGTTGGCGCCGGCGGCCGCGAGCCGCTCCCACGCCGGGCCGGAGTGGGTGGGGAGGAACACGTCGGCATACGCGAGCTTGGCGTTGGCCACGGCGATGCGGCCGCGCAGCGGCGAGCCCTCGGGCAGGCGCTCGTCGGCCTGCACGTCGATCCGGGAGACGAAGAAGCTCGCGACCGAGGCGATGGCGCTGACGTCCTCGCCGGCGTCGACGCGCTCGCTCAGCGCCGCGACGTAGGCCTCGGCGATCTGGCGGTAGCGCTCGCGGGAGAACAGCAGCGTCATGTTGATGTTGAGGCCCTCGCGCGTCAGGCGGCGGAACGCCTCGACGCCCGCGTCGGTGCCGGGGACCTTGACCATCACGTTCGGCCGGTCGACGAGGGCGCGGAGCTCGTGAGCGCGGGCCACCGCGGGCTCGATCTCGAAGGCCAGATCCGCCTCCTCCTCGATCGAGATGTAGCCGTCGCGGCCGTCGGTGCGCTCCCACACCGGGCGGACGAGGTCGCAGGCGCGCTGGATGTCCTCGATCCAGCAGCGCTCGAAGACCTTCGCGTCGCTGTCCGATGCCGGCGCTGCCCCGAGCTCCTCGTCGTACACGTCGGACTCGAGCACCGCCTTGGCGAAGATCGACGGGTTCGACGTCCCGCCGGTGACGTGGTCGCGATCGACGAGCTGGGCGAGGTGACCGTCGGCGAGGGCCGGACGGGCCACGTTGTCGTACCAGACGCTCTGGCCCAACTCGGCGACGGCGACCCAACGGCTCTCGGCACTCATGGCTGCTCCTCAGATCTCGGACTCGAACCAACATGATGGCGCAGCCGCGCCTTCGCGCTCACGGCGCCCAGGCGGCGGTGAGCTCGGACCGGTAGATCTCCTCGCCCGGCGGGATGTCCACGGCGTGCCCGGTGATGATCCGCAGCTCCTGCGCCACGAGCGCCAGCGCGCTCGACACGACATCGGGGTCGGGCTGCCCGTCGGCCTTGAAGTGCGGGCCGACGTAGCGCTCGTAGAAGTCGCGAGCGGAGGCCTCATCGGCGGCAGGGAGGAGCCGGCCGACGTGCTCTGCGCCGAGCGCCGGATCGTCGAGCAGCGCGGCGAGCGCGCGCAGGTTGGCCCGGACGAGGCCCTCCACCCGCGGGTCCTCCAGCGCCAGCACGCTCGGATCGACCGCCACGCCGGTGGTCGGGATCTGCAGCTCGTCGCCGAAGAACAGCAGCCGGCGCAGCCCCTCCTCGGCCGCGAGCTGCTCCGGCGACAGCGTGCTCCCGATGACCGCCGCGTCGAGCTCGCCGCGCTTCAGCAACCGGACGTGCTCGCTGTAGTCGCCGGGATGCATCGGCACGGCATCGATGTCGGCGTCGGGGTCGAGCCCCCGGCCGCGCAGGATGATCCGCGCGAAGCAGCCCGGCGCCACGAGGGCGGGGTGCATCGCCACCCGGCGCCCACGCAGCTCGGAGACGTCGGAGAACTCGGCGCGCGCCATGAGCCAGAAGAGCGGACGCTGCGTGTTGACGCAGAGCATGGTCCAGGGGGTGCCGGCCAGCAGCCGGATGAGCAAGGTACGGCCGAGGCCGACCACGGCGGCCTGCCGGAGCCGATCGTCGTCCCAGCGCACGCCGTCGCGGATCGACACGCGCACGCCCTCGTCGGCATAGAAGCCGAGCTCCGCCGCGACCGAGTACACGACCTCCTCGTGCACGCCCAGGCCCACGTAGGCGAAGTCGAGCTCACGCATCGCGGATCTCCGCGAGCACCTCGCGCCCGAGCCAGTCGAGGCTCTCGAGCAACTCGCCCTCGCTCGAGCCGGGAGGCTCGACGATCAGGTGCGAGACCCCAACCTGCTCGAGCTCGGCCACCGTCGCGGCGATCGCGCCGGCGTCGCCCTGAAGCACCCGGTCAGCGTCGGCGTCGGCCGGCGACCCGTCGAGCACCAGCTTGCGGCGGGTCGTCACCGCCACCTCGTCCGGCGAGCGCCCCGCGCGCTCGCACTCCGCGCGCAGCTCGGGGATCTGCCGGCGCAGCTCCTCGACGGTGAGATGCGACGGGTGCCACGCATCGCCGGCTCGCGCCGCGCGCCGCACGGCGGCGGCGCTGCGGCCCCCGATCCACAGCGGCGGGTGGGGCCGCTGCACCGGCTTGGGCAGGAAGTCGGCGCTGTCCTGAGCGCACAAGGTCTTGAGCATCGCGATCGCCTCGTCCGTGCGGCGCCCGCGCTGGCGGTACGGCACGCCCATCGCCGCGAACTCGCTCTCCAGCCACCCGACGCCCACCCCGAGCACCAGGCGCCCGTCGGAGAGCCCGTCGAGCGACACCGCCTGCTTGGCCGCCAGCAGGGGATGGCGGAGCGCCAGGAGGTAGACCGAGGTGCCGAGCAGGACGCGACGCGTCACGGCGGCGAGGTAGGCCAGCACGATCAGCGGCTCGTAGATGCTCTGACCGCGCTGCTCGCCGTAGCTCGCCGCGTAGGCCGGCTGCGCCGTGCCGCCGCCAGCGGCGCTGGGGAGGGCGAGATGGTCGTTGCACCAGATGGAGTCGAACCCGAGCTCGTCGGCCTTGCGGCCGACCGCCTCGATCGTCGCGGGCTCCGCCAGCGTCTCGTGCACGTTCGGCACGGTGATCCCGACGCGCATGCTTGCCCGCCCGCCTACGGCGAGACCGCGTAGGCCGAGTCGCCGCCGGCCGCCTCCGGCGCGCCGGTCGCGTCCAGCGCGAGCGCCGTCGCGACCGCGCGCGCGAGCTCGGGGCGGCCGGCCGGCCCGCGCGAGCGCCACGCGACCACGCCGTCGGGGCGCACCAGCGTCGCCCCGCCGGCCGAGAGCCCATAGCTCTCGGCGAACGGCTCGGCGTCGATGACGTGCGACGTTACACCGGGCGGCGCCCAGTCGTCGACGCCATCGCCCGCGGGGCGCAGCACGACGAGCTGGGAGCCGAAGAGGTCCAGGGTGGAGTTACCGTCGGCGAGCGTCACGTGCGGCGCGCGGGTCCCTGGCCGACCGCGGAGCTCGGCCGCGGGCAGGTGCAGCGCTCCGTCGTCGTCGTCCTCGCCCTGGATCGCCGCCGAGCGCATGACCCCGCCGATCTCGAGCTCGATGTCCGGGATCTGCGGCTGTACCCCGTCGGTCCCGCGCTCGGGCACGACGCGCGTCGCGTAGCGGGTGTAGGCCTGCTGGACGGTGAGCTCGCACAGCGGCAGGCGCTCGGCCTCGTAGGTGTCGAGCAGGGCGGGCCCCGCCTCGCCCTTGACGACCGCGGCCAGCTTCCAGGCGAGGTTGTGCGCGTCCTGGATGCCGGTGTTGCCGCCGAAGCCGCCGTTGGGGGGGACGACGTGCGCGGCGTCGCCGGCAAGGAACACGCGGCCCTCGCGAAGGCGCTCGGCGCAGGTCGCCTCGGCGCGCCAGTTGGCGACGTTGACGATCTCCATCGGCATGTCGGTCCCGATCGCGGTGCGCAGGAGGGCCAGCGCGCGCTCCTCGGTCAGTCCCGACTGGACGTCGACCGCGGAGTCCTGCGTCACGTCGTCGCCCACCGTGTTGATGACGAGAAAGCCGTTGCCGCCGCTGCGGTCGATCCGGAAGAAGCCGCGCAGCTCCGGGTTGTGCACGTAGATGACGCCCTGGTTGCGGTCGCGCAGCAGCTCGGCGCAGTCGGCGCGGAAGTAGATGGTGATGCTGCGCGACAGCTCGGCATGGCCGCGCATGGCGATGCCCAGCCGCGCGCGCATCGGGCTGCGATTGCCGTCCGCGGCGACGACGTAGCGCGCGCGGACCTGGCGCTCGTCCCCGGAGTCGAGGTCGCGCAGCGTCACGGTCGCGCCGTCGTCGTCCTGGTCCACGGCGACCGCCTCCGTGCGATTGCGGACCGTGGCGCCGAGCTCGAGCGCGCGCTCGCGCAGCAGCGGCTCGAGCGCGTCCTGGTTGATGAAGACGCGGACGGTGGGGCTGAAGCCCTCGACGCCCTCGTTGAGCTCGCGGACGTAGGTGGCGAGCTCACGTCCCGCCAGCGACTCGACGGCAATGATGCCGCCCGTCGGGCTGTAGGTCTCCAGCGACTTCGCGCGCACGCGCTGCTCGAGCCCCATCTGGCGGATGACCTCCATCGTGCGCAGCTGGAAGTGGCCCGCGCGCGGGTGGATCGCCGTGCCCGCGTGGCGCTCCACCGACAGGGACGGCACGCCGTGGTGACCGAGCAGCATGGCGGTGGTCAGGCCCACCAGGCTGCCGCCGACGATCAGGACGGGGATCTCCTCTTCGGTCATGGCGCGACGCTAGACGCGCCTGCCAACATGTGCCAACTGAATCTTGTGATACGTGGGATTCACGAGAGCAATGAACCTCGGCGGCCTGGACCTCAATCTGCTCGTCGCGCTCGACGCCCTGCTCAAGGAGCGCAGCGTCACGCGGGCGGCGCAGCGCGTCGGGCTCAGCCAGCCGGGCATGAGCAACGCGCTCGGCCGCCTGCGCCGGCTCTTCGACGATCCGCTGCTCGTCCGCCAGGGCGCGACGCTCGTGCCCACGGCGCGGGCCGAGGCGCTGATCGGCCCGGTGCACGAGGCGCTCGAGCTCATCCGCAGCGCGCTCGACATGCCGGCGGGCTTCGACCCCGCGACCGACCGCCGCACCTTTCGCCTGAGCTGCTCGGACTACAGCGTGCTCATGCTCATCGGCCCGCTCGTGCAGGCGGTGGCGGCCGACGCGCCCGGAGTGCTCGTCGAGGTCATGCCCCGGCTGGCCGATGCCGGTCGCGCTCTGCTCAACGGCGACGTCGACCTCGTGATCGAGCCGCCGGAGATCATGGGGGCCGCCGACCTCGAGTCGCTGCGCCTATGGGATGACCGCTGGGCCTGCTGCGTCTGGGAGGGCAACACGCGCGTGGGCAGGCGCATGACGTTGGAGCGCTACACCGCGCTCGGCCATCTCATCTACTCGATGGGCGGCGCCGGCCAGCCCATCGCCCTGCCCGACCTGCACCTCGGGCGCCTCGGCGTCCCGCGTCGCATCGAGGTGAGCGTCGAGAGCTTCCTGCTCGCGCCCTTCCTGCTCCAGGGCACGGACCTGGTCACTCTCATCCCCAAGCGCGCCGAGGCGTTCCTGCGCCGCACCGGGGACATCCGCGTGCTCGAGTCGCCAATCGAGCTGCCCGCGCTCGTCGAGATGCTCTGGTGGCACTCGCGGGCGACCGCCGACCCGGCCCACGCGTGGCTGCGCACGCGGATCGGCGAGGTCGCACAGGCGCTGGGACACTGAGCCATGGCGAGCGACGAGCCGCACGGGCGCAAGCGCTGGCGCGTGGACCGAGAGCGCGTCGTGCGGACGCTGACCTTCTGGCTGCGGCCGGAGTTCGTGCTGCGCGTCGTCAATCGCTTTCAAAAAGTGGCGGGCTTCGACCGCTCGATCGCGCTGGCCTCCAGCGCGCTCACGGCCACGATCCCGTTGACGATCCTCACGAGCGCCGTCGCCACGCAGCTCGGGGGCAAGGGCACGGCCGAGCGCATCATCGAGCGCTACGACCTCAGCGGAGGCGGCGCCGAGGCGGTCAAGGACATCTTCTCGCCGGCGTCGGGCACGAGCACCAGCGTGGGCATCGTCGGAGCCCTCTTCTTCCTGGTGGCGATCCTGAGCTTCACCCGCGCCGTGCAGCGGCTGTTCGAGCAGACCTGGGAGCTCACGCCGCTGAGCGTCCGCAACACGTTCAACGGGTTGCTCTGGATCGCCGGGCTCACGGCCTATCTCGCGATCGGCGGCTTCCTGCACGCCGCGCTGGGGCGCAGCCGCCTCGAGCTCACAGCGACGCTGATCGACGTGCCCGTGTCAGCGCTCTTCCTGGGCTGGGGCGGCTGGGTGCTCAGCGCCAAGCGGATCCCGCGCGACGCGCTGATCCCATTCGCGGTCGTGGGATCGGTGGCGCTCGCGGTGTACTCGGTGGGCGCGGTGGTCTACGTCCCGCACCTCTTCAGCACGTACGCCACGCGCTACGGCGTGATCGGTGCGGTCTTCGCCATGATCTCGGCGCTCTTCTGCGTCATGGTCGCCGTCGTCGGATCGGCGGCGGCCGGCCGTGAGATCCGCGACGAGCTGGACCGCATCCGCCGGGGCGAACGGCCCGCCGAGGACGAGGTCCGTCGCCAGTGGGACGAGATCACCACCGAGGCGCGGTCGCGGTGGGACACGCTGCGAGAGCAGATCAACGAACGCCGTCGCAGGCGTCACCGGGAATGATCGCGAGGGCCTGAGAGCCGTTGTGCCTAGGAGGCGATGATCTCGCGGTGCAGGTCGGCCTGGACGGCCAGCCCGCCGGACTGCGGCAGGTGGTCGGCGACGGTCTCCTCGTCGAGCGCGGCGAGCCACGGCGTCAGGTAGCGACCGTTGATCTTGCCGGGCGGCCACCACAGCGTGTGCGTCGTCGCCTCGCCCTCGCCGTCGCCTCCGCCGGCGTCGTAGCGCATGTAGCGCGGGCCGCTGCTGGTGAGCAGCCGGCCGCGCAGGACGGGGCGGAACGGCTTGCGCTCCACGACCGCGCCCGCGTCGGCGGCGATGTCGGCGGCGGCGGCGTCGGCCTGCTCGGCGGCCAGGCCGCCGAACTTGACCGGGAAGTCGATGCCGTCGCCCGCGGCCCAGACGCCTGGGAGGCCGGCGACGCGCCCGTGGGGGTCGACCTTGACGAATCCGTCGGCGTCGGCCGGGATCCCCTGCGGGTTGCGGCCACGCAGGCGCGGCAGAGCGAGGATGCGGTTGACCTCGAGCCGGCGGCCCGACGGGCGCATGACGATCGCGCGCGGCGGCCCCTCGACGATCTCGGCGTAGGCACCCAGCTCGACCTTCACGCCGGCTCGCTCGAGGTCCGCGCTGACGACCTCGATGGCGCGCGAGCCGAAGATGGCCAGCGGCGCGCGCTCGGGGGTGACCAGCGTGATCTCCGGGTTCATACCCATGCCGCGCGCGTCGCTGGCGATGAGCAGCGCGAGCTCGTAGGCGGGAAGCGGCCACCCGGGGCCCGGCGGGATGACGACGGCCAGGTGCTGGCTGTAGCCCTCCTCCAGATCGCGCAGCAGCCCGCCCACGGCATCGACCTCGGATGAGTCGTCCCACGTGAAGACGTTGCCGGTGGTGTAGGCCGGCTCGGCGGCGGCGCCCATCGCGAGCACGAGGGCGTCGTAGGCGAGCTGCTGGCCGTCGCCGAGCGTCACGGTCTTGGCCGCGGCGTCGACGGCGGTCAGCGGCGCCTGGACGAAGGCGGCCCCGGTGGCCTGGGCCGCCTGCGCAAGCGGCGTCCGTCGCTGGTGGCCGAGCGCGAACGGCTCGGCGACCGCGAGCGGGCGGTACACGAAGTCGGGCGCGGGAGAGACGAGCGTCAGCTCGACGCGATCGCCGCCCAGCGCGTGGAGCGCGAGCAGAGCCTCGAGTCCGGCGACGCCGCCGCCGGCGACAACAACGCGATGGGGAGTGTGGGTCATGAATTCACCGAGGTCGTGGACCAGGTCAGATACGTGTGCGAAGCGCGGACCTCGTCGGCGATCGGTCGCCACCGGCGAAGGGCTGCCACAGTCGAGTCTGACAGGACGACCGGGTCGAGTTCGAGGCGCACGAGCGCGCGCTTGCGCGCCTCGCGTTCGAGCCCGTCGATCAGCGCGAGGGCGATGGTCGTCGTGGGGGCGAGCTCGAGGTGGACCTCGGCCCGCATGCCGTACAGGCGCGAGAGCGACGCCCGCCCGACGATCGAGCCCTTGTCATCGACGGCGACGACAGCCGCGTGGTCGAGGGTCTCGGGCTCGGAGGAGCGTACGAGGACAGGATCGGGAGCGGCGCTCATGGCGTGATGGTGGCGTTCCGTGGTCTGGCCGCCATCGGGACGTGCCCGTCGCCGTGCTGCGGGCGATTACGGACCGGGCGATTACGGACCGCGGTCATCCCCCGCGCGCGCTGCTGACCCCCCCGGTCGGCAGCTTGCGGACCGTGGGCGGCGTGCGGCGCTCGACGTCGCGCGCCGCGAGCCACGGTGTCAGCCAGCGCGCCGCCACCTTGCTGGCCGGCCACCACAGGCACTCGTCGGAGACCTCGGCCGAGGTGGGTTCCCCGGGCGGCTCGGCGCGCAGGTAGCGAGGTCCGTCGGCCGTCCGAAGCAGCCCCCGTAGGACCGGGCGGTAGGGGCGCGGTGGGTGCTCGGCACCGATCTCCCATGCGATCTGCTCGGCGACCACGTCGGCCTGCTGGGCGGCAAGGCCGCCCTGCTTGTACGCGCCGGCCGTCGCATCGCCGACGGCGAAGACGTCGTCTCCGTCGCGCACCCGGAAGGCGTCGTCGACGAGGATGAAGCCGTCGCCGTCGCAGGGCACGCCGGGGCAGTTGGGACCGGACAGGCGGGGCAGGTGAACGACGCGGTCGCACGACAGCGACGCTCCGGGTGAGAGCAGGACCGTGGTCGGATGCGGCACGGTGGCATGGACACCGGCCAGCAGATCGACCCCGGCGGCGCGCAGCGCCGTGTGCATCCACTCGCTCGCCGGCGGGCCGAAGGCACCCAGGGGCTCCGCCTCGGACGTGACCAGGGTCAGCTGCCGCGGCGGTGCCAGGGCGGCCAGCATGAGGGCCAGCTCGTAGGCGGGCAGCGTCCAGGTGCATCCCGGCGGAACGACGATCGCGATGCGCTCCGCACGGCCGCTGCGCAGGTCGTCGACGACTGCGTCGAATGCCTCCGCGTCGTGCGCGCGCTTGAAGCACAGCCCGCGCTCGTAGGCGGGGTAGGGGAAGGCTCCGACCGCGAGCACGAGCCTGTCGTAGACCAGCTCATCCCCGGATTGCAGCTGCACGGTCCGGTCGTCGCGCTCGACGCGCGCGACCGCATCGTGGCGGAAGCCGGCGTCGAGATCGGCGGCCAGCTCGGAAACTGCGTAGCGCTGCGCCAGTCCGAGCCCGAAGGGCTCGAACACCTCGAGGGCGTGCACGGTGAAGTCGTCCTGCGGCGCGACGAGCGTCAGCGCCACGCGGTGGCCCACCAGGCTGCGCAGCGCGACCATTGTCTCGAGCCCGCCCACCCCCGCCCCCGCTACGACGACGCGCAGCGGTTGCTCATCCGGATGTGGGTGGCGCGCCATCAGGCGAAGACTCCTGGCTGCGGCGTAGGTCGCCATCCGGGTGCGGTCGCGGCTCTCGTGGGTGGAAACTACGGACCCCGACCCCGCTCATGAGGCGTGGGCCGCGCCCGAGGCGGCCTCGGCAACCTGGCCGTCGTCGTGCTCGCCGCGCGTCAGCACCAGCACGGGGCAGGGCGCCTCGTGCACGAGCTTGATCGACGTGCTGCCGAGCATCAGGCGCCGGACGGGGCCGTAGCCGCGCGAGCCGGTGACCAGCAGGTCGAGGTCATGGGCCGCGTCGGAGAGCTCACGGGCGGGGTCGCCGACCGGCAGGGCGCCGGTGGCGATCTCGCCGAGGTCGGCGAGCGCAGCCGCGAGCCGTTGCTCTGCCTCCGCGCGGCGCTTGTGCGCGTGCTCAGCCCAATCGTGGGAAGGCCCGCCTGGGGGCGGCACGACCACGACGATGACCCGCAGGCGCGCGCCGACGGCCTCGGCGATCTGGTGGGCCAACTCGAGGGCGGTCCGCGACTCGGGCGATCCGTCGAAGCCGACTCCGATGGTGCGCAGCTCGCCGCCGTGCTCGCCGTGGCCTCGCGGCGCGACGAGCACGGGGCACGGGGCGCCGTGCAGGGTCCCGGCGGTCACGTCGCCGGCGAGCACGCGGCCCACGCGCCCGCGGTGGGCCGAGCCGACCACGATGAGGTCGGCGCCATGGGCGATGGCGACGCGGTGCAGGGCGCGGCCCGGCGAGCCATCGGCCACCACGAAGGGCCGCGCTGACACGGCGGCGCGCTCGACCTCGTCCCGGGCGACCGTGACCGCACGGTCGTGGACGACCTTCTCGTACTCGCCGTCGGCGCCGCGGCCGAGGTAGTAGTCGAGAGGGAAGGCGTGGACGGCGACGATCTCGCTGGCGAAGACGCGCTGCAGCGAGCCGGCGAGGGCGAGCGCGTCGCGGCCGCCCTCGCGGCCGTCGACGCCGACGACGATGGTCTTGAACATGGTGTGCTCCTCTTCGCGTGGTGTGTGGCGCAGGACGTGGGGCGTTGCCGTCAAGGTGGTCACGGTGCCTCCGGGAGGTCGTCGCGGTCGATGGGGCAGGACATGCACCGGGGGCCGCCGCGGCCGCGCAGAGCGTCGGCGAACGCGTCGTGCTCCTCGCCCGCGCGGCGGGCCCAGAGGACATCGTCGAACAGCAGCTCGTCCCTGTTGGCCGGCGTCAGCCGGCGCAGCTCGAGGTCGGGGCGATGCAGGACGACGCGCCGCAGCGCGCCGACCTCCGAGCCCACGTAGAGGCGGCCGGTGGCCGCAGGGGCGGCGAGTGCGGTCACGCCCTCGCCTCCGAGCTGAGCACCAGCGCGGTGGCCACCCACAGGCCGATGGTGCGCTCGAGCTTCGGCGTTCCTGCGCCTGATGGCGAGTCGATGAGCATCGGCATGGTGGCCCCCTCCCGAAGACAGCGGTCGGTGTCCCGATCCTCGCCGCAGGGCGCGAACGTGCCATCCGGCGCAAGCCGCGGACCTGTGCGGGAAACCACGCAACGCCGAAGCCCCCGCAGGAGCGGGGGCTTCGTTGTCACGCCGGGCCTTGCTCGCGAGAGATCAGCTCGAGAGCACGGCCTCGCTTCGCGCGACCGCAGGCTCGGTCTCCTTCTCGTCCTTGCCGAACACGCGCAGGACGCGGAGGGTCAGGACGAGGAAGCCGCCTCCGACGAGCATGAGCGCGAAGCCCATGACCATCGCGAAGGTCGCCACGCTCTCGGCGAAGTAGGACGAGTGCAGCGCGGTGGTCAGCGCCGTCTCGGTCACCCACAGGTTGCGCAGCGGGTTGTCGACGGGCTTGCCGCTCTTCGGATCCACGGCAGCGGCCTTCTCGTCGTTGGTCGCCTTGCCATTCTTGCCCATGTAACGCGGCATCTGCGCGTACGTCTGGCCGCCGGTGGCCTCGAGCGTGTGCTTGCGCATGACCTTGGCGAACGCCTCCGCCTTGGTGCCGTTGTTGACGAGCTGGTTGGGGATGCTCGAGTCGGGCGTCCCCACGATCTGCTCGCGGGCCAGATCGCTGTGGACGCGGTCGCGCCCGTTGTAGCCGGTGACGATGGAACCGGCGCCGAACGCGATGAGGACGATGCTCGCGACGATGCCTCCGTACTGGAAGAGCCTGCTCATGACCAGTTTCCTTTCCTGCGGTCGATTGATGCCCCGGAGTCTGCAGCGGCAGGAGGGACCCCGAATCCGGGCGGGGGACGGCTTCGTGTCGGTAGCCCTCCGGAGCAGTCCTCCGCATTCGCCCGCAACGCGGCTTCGAATCCGTCGCCTGAGATTGTCGACGAGCCGCGCCTACGATCCGGCCATGCAGGACGCGATCCCAGCCGCGGTCGCGGACGCCCTGGCCGACGCCGAGGGCGGCGCGGCGGTCACGTGCCACGAGACGCACTGCTCCTGGGTCTTGGTCGCCGGCGACCGCGCGCTCAAGGTCAAGAAGCCCGTCGTCCTGTCCTACCTCGACCATGGCACCCTCGAGCGTCGCGGCGCTGTTGAGCCGCGCCCGCATGAGACCGAGCGGGCGTTCGCGGCGCTGCGGGCCGCGGTCCGCACGACGCTCGACGATCTCGAGGCCGCCGGCGGGTGCGAGATCGACGGCGGCGCGGTGGCCGCGTTGCGCGGCGTCCTGGAGGTGGCGCTGGCCGCGCGGCGCGCTGAGCTGCTCGAGCGCGGGCATCGCGGCCTCGTTGTCGACGGACACGGCGACCTGCGCGCCGAGCACGTGCTCCTGACCGACCCGGTGCAGGTCGTCGACGCCCTCGAGTTCGACCCCGCCCTGCGGATCGCCGACGTCTCCTGCGACCTCGGCTTCCTGGTCATGGACCTCGAGGGCGCCGGCGCCGACGACCTGGCCGCGGCGCTGGTCGAGGGCTATTGCGAGGGTGGCGGCGACCCCGGCGACCGCGAGCTGCTGGCCGCCATGGGGTGCTACCGGGCCCTCGTGCGGGCGAAGGTCGACCTCGCACGCGGCGGCCACGGCGGCAGGCGCGCGCGAGAGCGCCTCGACCAGGCGCTGCGGCTCGGCTGGCGGGCGCGCGGCCCGCAGCTCATCGCGGTGTGTGGCCCGCCCGCCAGCGGCAAGAGCACCCTGGCGCGCGAGCTGTGCGCCCAGAGTGGCATGGCCCATGTCTCCTCCGATGTCGTGCGCAAGGCGCGCATCGGGCTGGCGCCGACCGACCGGGCGCCCGCGGCCGCCTACGGGCCTGGCGCGACGCTCGCGACGTACCGCGAGCTCGGCCGGCGTGCCGCGGCGGCCCTGTCCGCCGGGCGCGGAGCCGTGATCGACGCGACGCTTGGCGATCCGGCGGCGCGCGACGCGCTGCGCGACGGCATGGGCCTGCCGACGGCGGCACGGCTGCGGTATGTCGAGTGCCGGGTGCCCGCGGTCGAGGCGGCGCGTCGCGCCGGCGCTCGTGAGCGCGACCCCGGGCGCGAATCGGACGCCGGCGCCGACGTCGCCGCGCGGCTGGCCTCAACGTGGGCGGCGCTCGACGAGGTGTCCGCCGAGCGCCATCTCGTGGTCCGCGCGGACCGGCCCGCCGGCGACGTGGCACGCGACGTCGCCGCGTGGCTGGATCGGACGTGGGCATGAGCGCGGACGGTGCGCCCTGGCACGCCCGCTCCGAGGCGGAGGTCGTCGCCGCGCTCGACGCGGGGCCCGACGGCCTGACGTCCGCCGAGGCCCAGACACGCCTGACGCGCCACGGGCTCAACCGGCTGCCGGAGGCCGAGGGCCCCTCCGCCGCCCGCCTGCTGCTCGACCAGCTGGCCACACCGCTGATGTGGGCGCTGCTGGCCTCCGGCGCCATCGCGCTGGCGCTCGGAGAGGTCGAGGACGGGCTGGTGGTCCTCGCCGTCGTGATCCTCAACGCGCTGATCGGCTTCGCCCAGGAGTACCGCGCGGGCCGCGCGATCGCGGCGCTGGCCGAGCTGGTGGCCGAGCCGGCTCGCGTGCGCCGCGACGGGGCGTGGGTCGAGATCCCCGTCGAGCGGGTGGTGCCGGGCGATCTCGTGGAGGTCGCGTCGGGCGATCGCGTGGCCGCCGACCTGCGGCTGGTCGACGCAGCGGCGCTGCGCGCGCAGGAGGCGGCGCTGACCGGGGAGTCCGAGCCCGTCGACAAGGGCGTGCCCGCCGTGGCGGCCGAGGCTCCGCTGGCCGAGCGCCGCAGCCTCCTGTTCGCCGGCACGGTGGTGGCCGCGGGCAGCGGCCGGGGCGTGACCGTGGCCACCGGATCGAACACGGAGCTGGGGCGGATCGCCGGCCTGATCGAGAGCGTCGAGCCGCTCGAGACGCCGCTGACGCGCGACCTGGCCCGCTTCGGGCGCATCATCACGATCGCCATCGGCGCCGCCGCGGTCCTGCTGGCGGCGATCGCCGCCGTGCGCGGCTTCCAGCTCGCCGACGCGGCGCTGGCCGGGATCAGCCTCGCGGTCGCGGCGGTCCCCGAAGGCCTGCCCGCGGTCGTGACGATCGCGCTGGCGGTGGGAGTGCGGCGGATGGCGCGCCGGCAGGCGATCATCCGCCACCTCCCCGCCGTGGAGACGCTGGGCTCCACCACGGTCGTCGCCTCCGACAAGACGGGGACGCTGACGCAGAACCGGATGACCGTCGAGGCGGTCTGGGCGCCGTCGGGCGACGATGGCGAGCTGCTGCTGGCGGGCGCGCTGTGCAACGACGCGCAGCCCGCCGACGGCGGGCCGCTGGGCGACCCTACGGAGACCGCCCTGCTCGACTCGGCCCGCGCGGGTGGCGTCGACGTCGAGGCGGCACGGGCGGCGCAGCCGCGGCTCGACGTGCTCCCCTTCGACGCCGCGCGCCAGCTGATGGCCTCGCTGCACCCGAGCCCCGACGGCCTCGTGCTCTACGCCAAGGGGGCGCCCGAGGCGATGCTGCCGCGTTGCCGGCCGGCGGCAGCGGGGGACGCCGCCGCGCAGGTCGACCGGCACACGGCCCTGGGCCGGCGCGTGCTGGTCTTCGCCGCGCTCGAACGCGCCGTGGCCGGCGACACCGAGGGGCAGCTGCACGACCTGCGCCTGCTCGGCCTGCAGGCCATGCTCGACCCTCCGCGCCCCGGGGTGCGGGAGGCGATCGCCGCCTGCCATGCCGCGGGGGTGCGCGTGACGATGGTCACCGGCGACCATCCGCGTACCGCGGAGGCGATCGGGGCGACGATCGGGCTCGAGCCGGCAGACATCCACGCCCGCGTGTCGCCGGAGGACAAGCTGCGCCTCGTCCAAGAGCTGCAGGCGCGTGGCGAGGTGGTCGCCGTGACCGGCGACGGCGTAAACGACGCGCCGGCTCTGCGGCAGGCCGACATCGGGGTGGCGATGGGGCGCAGCGGCACGGCGGCCGCCAAGGAGGCCGCCGACATGGTCCTCGGCGACGACGACTTCTCGACGCTGCGCGCGGCCATCGAAGAGGGTCGCCGGGTCTACGACAACCTCGTCAAGGCGCTGGCCTTTGTGCTCCCGACGAGCGTCGGCCAGGCGCTGCTGATCGCCGTGGCCGTGCTCGCCTTCCCGACCAACGGCGGCGCGCCGGAGCTGCCCGTCGAGCCGGTCCAGATCCTGTGGATCAACCTGATCGTGGCCGTGGCGCTCGCGCTGCCGCTGGCCTTCGAGGCCCCAGAGCCCGACCTCATGACCCGCCCCCCGCGCGACCCCAACGTGGCGCTGCTCGACCGCCCGCTGCTCGTGCGCACGCTGGTGGTCTCCGCCACCTTGACCGCCGTCGCGCTCGGGCTGTTCTGGCTGGCCCGCCACGAGGACCTCTCGATCGCGCGCGCGCAGACCACGGCGGTGACCGGCGCGGTGTTCCTGCAGGCGCTCTACCTGCTCGCCTGCCGATCGCTCACGCGCCCCAATCGCGAGCTCGGGCGCTGGAGCAACCCGTCCGTCTACGCCGGCATCGCCCTCGTCCTGGTCCTCCAGGCGCTGTTCGTCTTCGCCCCGTTCATGCGAGCGGTCTTCGGCTCCGCAGCGCTCGGCGCGCGCGAGATCGCCTGGGCGGCCCTCGCTTCGGTTGCGATCCTGCCCGTCACGTGGGCCGAGGAGCGCTGGCGCGTGGCCCGCGCGCGGCGGTGAGCCCGGGGGGCCGTCAGGTCGCGGTGCCGACCAGGGCGCCGATCCCCGCGGTGATCGCCATCGCGATCGCACCCCACACGACGACCCGGACCGTGGCGGGCCCTCGCGGCGCGCCCCCCAGACGTGCGGCGAGGTCGCCCAGCAGCCCGAGCGCGATGAGGGTGACCGTCACGGTCACCGCGATCCGGGCACCTGCCGGCGTCACCGCGACGGCCAGCAGCGGCAGCGCCGCGCCCGTCGAGAACGACAGCGCGGAGGCCCAGGCGGCCTGCAGGGGCCGGGCGAGCCGCTGCTCGTCGAGGCCGAGCTCGTCGCGCAGGTGCGCCGCGAGCGCGCCGCGGCTCGAGAGTGCCTGGGCAACCTCGTCGGCCAGCGCCGGGGGCAGGCCGCGCTGCTCGTAGAACCCGGCGAGCTCGCGCAGCTCGCCCTGCGGGTCGCTGCGCAGCTCGCGCTCCTCCAGGCGGATGTCGGCCTGCTCGGCGTCGCGCTGCGAGCTCACCGACACGTACTCGCCGGCCGCCATGGACAGCGCGCCCGCGACCAGCCCGGCGATCCCGGCCGTGACGATCGCCGTGCTCGACGCGCCCGAGGCGGCCACGCCGAGCACGAGGCTCGCGGTCGACACGATGCCGTCGTTGGCTCCCAGCACGGCCGCCCGCAGCCAGTTGGAGCGGTGGCTCAGGTGGACCTGCGGCTCGATGGTCGACGCGCTCATGCGAGCGACGCTACTGCGCCCGGGCCGGGGCCTCGGCGACCGCCGCGGCGTCGGCCGCGCCATGGGCGCCTCGCGGCGTGACGAGCAACGGACACGCGGCGTGGCGCGCCAGCCTCGTGGAGGTGCTCCCGAGGACCAGCCGCCGCACGGGCCCATACGCGTGCGCACCGACAACGAGCAGGTCGAGGTCAGCGCTGCGCGAGGCCAGCTCCTTCCACGCGGTGCCCACGGCGACTTCGGCGGTGACGTCGTCGCTGAGCTCCGCCATCACGCTCGCCACCCGCCGGTCGTCCGGTGACGGCGTCGACCCCGGCGCGCCGGCCCACGCGGGCTCCCAGGCGACAGCAGGCCAGAGCGGAACGGGCGCTGGCACCACGGTGATGGCATGAACATGGGCGCGGGCCAGGTGCGCGAGCCGGCGGGCGAGCGCCAGCGCGATGCGTGCCTCCGACGATTCGTCGAGGCCGACGCCGATGCGTCGCAGTGGGCGGCCCCCGTCGGCGAATCCGCGCGGGGCGACGGCCACGGCGCACGGGGCGCAGTGCAGCGTCGCGGCCGCGTCGTCGCCGGCCAGGACGCGGTCGGCGCCGGCGTGACGGGTGGATCCGACGACGATGAGCTCGGCGGCGACGCGCTCGGCAACGGTGCGCAGCGCGTGCGCGGGCGAGCGGTTGGTGACGACGACGGGGCGGCCCGTCGCGGTGACGCGGGCGAGCTCGGAGTCGACGGAGGCCAGGACGTCCTCGTGGCTGAGCGGCTCGGACGCGCAGGCATGCACGGCAAGGAGCCCGCCCCCGCCCACCGACTGCAACAGCGCGGCGAGTGCCAGTGCGTCCCGACCGCCATCGCGGCAGTCGACGCCGACGACGATGCGCGTGAACATGGCTTCTCCTTGATGTCGACGTCAGCGACGCTACGCCGGGGGGATCACGCCGCCATCAGGGAGCGGCCGCGACCGGCCGTGGGAAACCACCGACCCCCTACTTCGACGGGCCGACCTCGTAGCGCACGGGCACGTAGTTCTGGTCGCGCTGCGGCGGGCGGACGTACGCGCGCTCCTGCCGCGGCGGCAGCTTGATCTTGCGGTGCGCGATGTCCTGGTAGGGGATGAGGCTCAACAGGTGGCTGATCAGGTTCAGCCGCATGGTGCGCTTGTCGTCGGCCTCGACGACGTACCACGGCGACTCGCGCGTGTCGGTGTAGGCGAACATGTCGTCCTTCGCCTCCGCGTAGTCGACCCATCGCCTGCGGGCCTCGAGGTCCATGCCGCTGAGCTTCCATTGCTTGGCGGGATCGTGCAGGCGGGCCTTGAAGCGGCGCTCCTGCTCCTCGTCGCTGACCGACAGCCAGTACTTGATGAGGATGATCCCCGAGCGCAGGAGGTCGCGCTCGAACTGCGGGCACGTCCGCATGAACTCCTCGTACTCGTCCTGCGTGCAGAAGCCCATGACGTGCTCGACGCCGGCGCGGTTGTACCAGCTGCGGTCGAAGAGGACCATCTCGCCGGCGGCGGGCAGATGGGCGACGTAGCGCTGGAAGTACCACTGGGTGCGCTCGCGCTCGGTCGGGGTGCCGAGCGCCACGGTCCGGACCACGCGCGGGTTCGTCTTCTCGGTGATGCGCTTGATCGTGCCGCCCTTGCCCGCCGTGTCGCGGCCCTCGAAGAGCACGACGACCTTGAGGCCCTCGTGGACGATCCACTCCTGCAGGCGCGCGAGCTCGACCTGGAGGCGCTCGAGCTCCTTCTCGTAGCCGCGCTTGCCCAGCCGCTGTGGCTCGATGTCCTTGCCGGCGTCGAGCGGGGGTCGGTTCCATGCGGGCTGGACCGTTGCCATCGCGCCGACGGTAACGCACGGGCGAGGAGGCGCAACGCGGTAAACCCGCGATCGTCATGGTGCTCGGCACGGTTCCCTCCGACGGCTCCACCGACGATGCTTCGCCGGTGACGGTCACAGCAACCACGAGGCGCACGGCGCGTCGCCCGTCGCGCCGGGGCCACTGGCGCCTGGACGCGAGCGGCCGGCATCGCCGCGGGTATCCGTTGCTGCACGGCCCGGAACCCGAGCGCGACGACGGCGAGCTCTGCCTGGCACTGCTCGAGGAGGCGATTGCCCGCGCCGAGCGCTGGGTCGCCCGCCGCGAGCGGGCGCTCGCCGAGCTCGACCTGCGCGCCGTCGAGGCCGTTCGCCGGTTGCGCAGCGTGGGTGTGCTCGCGCCGTCGGCCACGTGGCCCGTGACGTGACCGGGACCCCCCGGGATCACGCTGGCGCCCGCGGCATGGGCCTCCCGGGTCGCTGCGGCCCGTGACCGGGCTGCCGTCGGCGGCGCCCGACGGGCACGCGGCCGAACGGGAGCGCGCCGGTTACGGGAGCGCAATACGCGCGGCCGACGCCAGCCCGTACGGTTCGTGGTCATGACCGAGACTCAGACGACAGCGCCGACCGGCCCGCTGAGCTCCGACGAGCTCAAGCGCCTGAACGCGTGGTGGCGCGCGGCCAACTACCTGTCGGTGGGGCAGATCTACCTGCTGGCCAACCCGCTCCTGCGCGAGCCGCTGCGCATCGAGCACGTCAAGCCGCGCCTGCTGGGCCATTGGGGCACCACGCCAGGGCTGAACTTCGTCTACGCGCACCTCAACCGGGTCATCCGCGCCAACGACCTGAACGCGATCTTCGTCACCGGCCCCGGGCACGGCGGTCCCGGCCTCGTGGCCAGCACCTATCTCGAGGGCACCTACGCCGAGGTCTACCCGAGCATGACGCCCGACGAGGAGGGCCTGCGACGCCTGTTCCGCCAGTTCTCGTTCCCCGGCGGCATCCCCAGCCACGTCGCGCCCGAGACGCCGGGCTCGATCCACGAGGGCGGCGAGCTGGGCTACGCGCTGGTCCATGCCTACGGGGCGGCGTTCGACAACCCCGACCTGCTCGTCTGCTGCGTCGTGGGCGACGGCGAGGCCGAGACCGGTCCGCTGGCGGCCAGCTGGCACTCCAACAAGTTCGTGGACCCGGCGCGCGACGGCGCCGTGCTGCCGGTCCTGCACCTCAACGGCTACAAGATCGCCAACCCGACCGTGCTCGCGCGCATCCCGCACGACGAGCTGCGCGCGCTGCTCGTCGGCTACGGCCACGAGCCGTACTTCGTCGAGGGCGACGACCCCGCCACGATGCACCAGCTCATGGCCGAGACGCTCGACCAGGTCGTGAGCGACATCGCAGCCATCCAGGCGCGGGCGCGCGAAGGCGACACCGAGCGGCCGCGCTGGCCGATGATCGTCCTGCGCACGCCCAAGGGCTGGACGGGCCCCAAGGAGGTCGACGGCCAGCCGATGGAGGGCACCTTCCGCGCCCACCAGGTGCCGCTGGCGAAGCTGGCCGAGAACCCCCAGCACCTGGCCGCGCTCGAGGCGTGGATGCGCTCCTACCGCCCCGAGGAGCTGTTCGACGACAACGGACGTGTCGCCGCCGAGATCACGGCACTGGCCCCCGAGGGCGAGCGGCGCATGGGCGCCAATCCCAACGCCAACGGCGGCCTGCTCCTGCGCGACCTGTCGCTGCCCGACTTCCGCGACTACGCCGTGGCGGTCGACGCCCCGGGGACGACGAGCAGCGAGGCCACGCGCGTGCTCGGCGGCTGGCTGCGCGACGTCATGCGCGCCAACGCCGGCGAGGCCAACTTCCGCGTCTTCGGCCCTGACGAGACCGCCTCCAACCGGCTCAGCGCCCTCTTCGAGGCCACAGACCGCGCCTGGATGGCCGAGCGCCGCGACGGCGACGACCACCTCGCCCCCGACGGCCGCGTGATGGAGGTCCTCTCAGAGCACCTGTGCCAGGGCTGGCTCGAGGGCTACCTGCTGACCGGCCGCCACGGGCTGTTCAACTGCTACGAGGCCTTCATCCACATCGTGGACTCGATGTTCAACCAGCACGCGAAGTGGCTGAAGGTCACGCGCGGCATCCCCTGGCGGCGGCCGATCTCGTCCCTGAACTACCTGCTGTCCTCGCACGTGTGGCGCCAGGACCACAACGGCTTCTCCCACCAGGACCCGGGCTTCATCGACCACGTCGTCAACAAGAAGGCCGAGATCATCCGCGTCTACCTGCCACCGGACGCCAACACGCTGCTGTCGGTCATGGACCACTGCCTGCGCAGCCGCGACTACGTCAACGTGGTGGTGGCGGGCAAGCAGCCCACGCTGGACTGGCTGTCGATGGAGGACGCGATCCTGCACTGCACGCGCGGGATCGGCACGTGGGACTGGGCCAGCAGCGACGCGGGCGCCGAGCCCGACGTGGTCCTGGGCTGCGCGGGCGATGTCCCCACGCTCGAGGTGCTGGCCGCCGCGGCCCTGCTGCGCGAGCACCTGCCCGAGCTGAAGGTGCGCGTCGTCAACGTCGTCGACCTCATGCGCCTGGAGGGTTCCGACGAGCACCCCCACGGCCTCTCAGACCACGAGTTCGACGCGCTCTTCACGGCCAGCCGCCCGGTGATCTTCGCCTACCACGGCTACCCGTGGCTCATCCACCGCCTGACCTACCGGCGCACCAACCACCACAACCTCCACGTGCGCGGCTACAAGGAGGAGGGCACGACGACGACGCCCTTCGACATGGTCATGCTCAACGACATGGACCGCTTCCACCTCGTGATCGACGTCATCGACCGCGTGCCGGGTCTGGGGCCACGCGCCGCGCACCTGCGCCAGCAGATGGTCGACGAGCGCCTGCGCCATCGCGCGTACACGCGCGAGCACGGGGACGACTCGCCCGACGTGCGCGAGTGGACCTGGCCGCACTAGGCGGCTGACCCCACCCGGCGTGCGCGTCCTCGTCGTCAACGCGGGCTCCAGCAGCCTCAAGCTCCGCCTGCTCGGGCCCGGCGACGAGCTCGAGGCCGAGCGCGACCTGGCGCCGGGCGATGACGACGCGCTCGACGCGGCGCTCGCCGGCGTGCCCGCGCCGGACGCGGTCGGCCACCGCGTCGTCCACGGCGGGGCGCGCTTTCGCGACGCCGTGCTCGTCGACGAGGGAGTCGTGGCGGCCTTGGGCGAGCTGACCGACCTCGCGCCCCTGCACCAGCCGGCGGCCCTGGCCGGCATGGCCGCCGTGGGACGGGCCCTGCCCGACGTGCCCGCGGTCGCCTGCTTCGACACGGCCTTCCACGCGACGCTGCCGGCGGCGGCCGCGACCTACGCCCTGCCGCGCGAGTGGCGCGAGCGCTTCGGCGTGCGGCGCTTCGGCTTCCACGGCCTGTCGCACGCCTACGCCTCGCGCCGCGCCGCTGCGTCGTGGGTCGTGAGCTGCCATCTCGGCGCCGGCGCGTCGCTGGCCGCCGTGCGCGATGGCATCTGCGTCGACACGACGATGGGCTTCACGCCGATGGAGGGCCTCGTCATGGCGACGCGCGCGGGCAGCGTCGATCCCGGGCTCGTGCTGTGGCTGTTGCGCCACGGGGTCGACGCCGACGCCCTCGAGCAGGGGCTCGATCGCGAGGGCGGCATCCGCGGCCTGGCCGGCGACGCCGACATGCGCGCCGTCCTCGCGCGCGACGACGACGACGCTCGGCTGGCGATCGACGTCTACGTTCACCGGCTGCGCGCGGAGATCGCGGCGATGGCGGCCGCCCTCGGCGGCCTCGACGCGCTGGTCTTCACCGGCGGCGTAGGCGAGCACGCGCCGGAGATCCGGGCGCGGACCGCGGCAGGGCTCGGCTTCCTGGGGGTGGAGCTCGACGCCGAGGCCAATGCGCGGGCCACCGCCGACGCGGAGGTCGGCGCGCCGGGGGCGCCGGCGCGCGCGCTCGTCGTCACCGCGCGCGAGGACCTCGAGGTCGCCCGCCAGGTGCGCGCCCGCCTCGCCGCGCATCAGTAGTACGCCGCAGCATCGGTCGGTCGGCCCGCGATGGAAGCCGCCGATCGGGGTGGCACCATCCCCGCCGCCGATGAACGCGCTCGAGCTCGCCCGCTGGCAATTTGGGATCACCACGCTGTACCACTTCATCTTCGTCCCGGTCACGATCGGGATGGCGACCTTCACCGCCTACTGCCAGACGCGCTGGTACCGCACCGGCGAGGAGCACTGGCTGCGCGCGACGCGCTTCTGGGGCAAGCTGCTGCTGATCTCCTTCGCGCTGGGGGTGGCCACGGGGATCGTCCAGGAGTTCCAGTTCGGCATGAACTGGTCGGACTACTCGCGCTTCGTGGGCGACATCTTCGGCGCCCCGCTGGCGATGGAGGGGCTGGCCGCGTTCTTCGTGGAGTCGACCTTCCTCGGGCTGTGGATCTTCGGCTGGGGAAAGCTGTCGCCGGGCGTGCACCTGGCCTGCGCGTGGGCCGTGGCGGGCTCCACCGCGCTGTCGGCCTACTTCATCCTGGCGGCCAACTCGTGGATGCAGCACCCCGTCGGCTACGACATGCACGCGGGGAGGGCGCGGCTGACCAACATCTTCGACGTCCTCCTCAACAACACCGCGGTCTACGCGTTCGTGCACACGATGCTGGCCGCGCTGCTGACGGCCGGGATGCTCGTCATCGCCGTCTCGGCCTGGCACATCCGCCGCGGCAACGAGGGCGCGGGCGTGTTCGGCGGCTCGATCCGCCTCGCGCTGCCGATGGTGGCCGTCGCCGCCTTCCTGCAGTTCTTCGTCGGTCACTTCGACGGCGTGCTGATGTCCAAGCAGCAGCCGATGAAGATGTCGGCCGCCGACGCGGTGTTCGAGACCAAGGACGGGGCGGGGCTGTCGCTCTTCGCCACGGGCGACTTCAAGTCCAACCCCGAGGGCCTGAACCGCAACGTGCAGATCCCCAACCTGCTCTCGTGGATCTCGACCGGCTACCCGCGCGGGGAGATCAAGGGCGTCAACGACATCAACCGCGAGTACCGGGCGAAGTACGGGCCCGGCGAGTACGCGCCGGTCGTCGCCGTCGTCTACTGGACCTGGCGCGCGATGATCGCCACCGCGGTGCTGATGTTCCTGGTCGGCGCGTACGGCTGGTGGCGGATGCGCCAGGGGCGGCTCGAGCAGTCGCGGCGCTTCCTGACGTGGGCGGTGCCCGCCGCCATCCTGCCGTTCATCGGCTCGCTGACGGGGTGGACGTTCACCGAGATGGGGCGCCAGCCGTGGGCGGTCTTCGGGCTGCTGAAGACCCACGACTCCGGGTCGCCGAGCGTGAGCACGGCCGAGGTGCTGATCAGCCTGGTCGGGTTCACGCTCCTCTACGGGGTGCTGGCGGCGATCGCCGGGCGCGTCTTCCTGCACACGGCGCGCAAGGGACCGGTCGCCGAGGGGACGGCCGAGGAGCCGGGCCAGGAGCTCGCGCTCGCCTACTGATGCCATGAAGGACTACACGACGCTCCAGGTCATCTGGTTCCTGCTCATCTCGGTCCTCTGGCTGGGCTACTTCGTCCTCGAGGGCTTCGACTTCGGCGTCGGCATGCTCATGCGCGGGGTCGGGCGCACCGAGGCCGAGCGCCGCGCCGTGCTGCACTCGATCGGGCCGCTCTGGGACGGCAACGAGGTGTGGCTGCTGGTCGCCGGCGGCGCCACCTTCGCCGCCTTCCCGCAGTGGTACGCGACCCTGTTCTCGGGCTTCTACCTGGCGCTCTTCCTCATCCTCGTCGCGCTCATCGTGCGCAACGTGGCCTTCGAGTTCTGGGGCAAGGGCGACAACGAGCGATGGCGCACGCGCTGGGAGTGGGCGATCATGGCCGGCAGCTTCCTGCCCGCGCTGCTGTGGGGCGTGGGGTGGGCCAACATCGTCCACGGCGTGCCCATCGACGCCCACGGCGAGTACACGGGGACGCTGTTCACGCTGCTGAAGCCCTACGCGCTGCTCGGCGGCCTGGCCACCCTCGCGCTCTTCCTCACCCACGGGGCGATCTTCCTCAGCCTGCGGACCACGGCCGCGGTCGAGCAGCGCGCGCGGGCGGTCGCCGCGCGCGTGGCGCCGGCGGCGGCGGGGCTGGTGATCGCCTTCCTGGCCTGGACCCTGCTCAACCAGGACGGCATCGAGCCGCTCTCCGCGGTCTGCGCCGTGGGGGCGGCGATCCTCGTGGTGGCCGCCGCTGCCCTCGCGGGGCGCCAGCCGGCGCGGGCCTTCGGCGCCACGTGCGGCGTCATCGTCCTCTTCTTCGTCGCGCTCTTCGCCGACCTCTTCCCGCACGCGATGGTCTCGACGACCAACGCGGCATACAGCCTGACCCTCAACGAGGCTGCGTCGTCGCGCTACACGCTCTCGGTCATGACGGTCGTCGCCGTGCTGCTCGTGCCGTTCGTCCTGCTCTATCAGGGCTGGACGTACTGGGTCTTCCGCCGCCGCGTGTCGGCCGAGGACTTCGGCGAGGTGCGCTCGCCGCTCGACCTGCTCCCGGGCGCCGCGCAGGAGCACGGCGGTGGCGGGCCCGGCGGGGTCTGAGGCGACCCCGCGCGCCGCCCGGCGCGAGACGCAGCGCCGGCTCGCGCGGGTCAGCCCTGCCGCTCGGGCGCACCTGTCGGCGACCGTCGCGCTCGGCCTCGTCTCGACCGCCCTCGTCGTCGCGCAGGCGACGCTTCTCGCCCACGTGGTGGCGCGCGTCTTCCTGGGCGGCGCGACGGTGGCCGCTGTCGCGTCGTCGCTGTGGTGGCTGGTGGCGGTGAGCGTCGCCCGCGGGCTGGTCGCCGCGGGCTTCGAAGCGGCGGGGCGCTACGGCGCCGCGCGCGTCATGGCCGGGCTGCGAGGACGGCTCGTGCGCCATCTGCTGCTGGCGCGGCCCGGCGACCTGCAGGACGAGCAGGCGGGCGAGCTGGCGGCCACCGCCGTCCAGGGCGTCGACGCGCTCGAGGCGTACTTCGCGCGCTACCTGCCTCAGGCGATCCTCTCGGTCCTCGCGCCGCCGCTGATCCTCCTCTGGGTCCTGCCGCGCAACTGGGAGTCGGCCGCGATCCTCGCCGTCACGGTGCCCCTGATCCCCGTCTTCATGGTCCTCATCGGCATGGCGGCCGAGCAGCGCACGCGCCGGCGCTGGCGGATGCTGGCCGCTCTCGGCGCGCGCTTCCTCGATGTCGTCTCCGGCCTCGAGACCCTGCGCGCCTTCGGCCGCGAGCGCGCCGCGGCGCGGGCCATCGACGACGCCGGCGAGCGCTATCGCCGCGAGACGATGGCGACCCTGCGCGTCGGCTTCCTCTCCGCGCTCGTGCTCGAGCTGCTGGCCACGCTCGGCACCGCGCTCGTCGCGGTCACCGTCGGCGTCCAGCTCGCCTCCGGGGCGCTGGCGCTCGAGGCGGGGCTGACCGTGCTCATCCTCGCTCCCGAGCTCTACGCGCCGCTGCGCGAGCTCGGCGCGCAGTACCACGCCGGCGCCGACGGGCTGGCCGGCGCCGAGCGGATCCTCGAGGTGCTGGACCTGCCCGCCGGCGTGGCCGTGCGCGAGCCGCTGCTCGATGCCCCCGACCCGGCGCGCGCCGCGGTGTCGCTGACCGACGTGAGCTTCGCGTATGCCGGACGCGGCGCGCCGATCCTCGACGGCGTGAGCCTCACGCTCGCGCCGGGGGGCACCACGGCGCTCGTGGGCCCGAGCGGAGCGGGGAAGACGACGCTCGCGAGGATCGTCGCCCGCCTCGCCGACCCGCAATCCGGCACGGTCGCCTGCGACGGCGTGGACCTGCGCCACGTCGATCCGCGCGCGTGGCGCGCACGCGTCGCGTGGGTGCAGCAGCGCGCCACCCTGTTCGCCGGCACGGTCGAGGACAACGTCCGGCTGGCGCGACCCGGGGCCTCGTCGCACGAGGTGGCGCGGGCGCTGCGCGCCGCGGGCGCCGCGGAACTCGTCGCCGCCCTGCCCGATGGCGCCCGCACGCGCGTGGGCGACGGCGGGCGGCGGCTCTCGGCCGGACAGTCGCGGCGCATCGCCCTGGCGCGCGCCTTCCTCGACGACGCCCCGCTCGTGGTGCTCGACGAGCCCACCGCGCACCTCGATCCAGAGTCGGCAGCGGCGATCGAGGCCGCCATCGCGCGTCTGGCCGATGGACGCACCGTGCTGCTCGTCACCCATCGCGCCGAGCTGGCCGCGCGCTGCGATCGCGTGGTGGAGCTGCGCGACGGGCGCATCGCCACGGAGGGGGAAGACGCGGCGGCCGAGGTGGCGGCGTGACCGCGAGCAGCGCCGCGCTGTGGCGGATGGCGGCGGCCACGCGCTCGCGCTGGAGGCTGCTGGGCGCCTCGACGGCCCTCGCCGCGGGCGCGGTGCTGGCGGGCGTCGGGCTGCTCGCGACCTCGGGCTACCTCATCAGCCGCGCGGCCCAGCGCCCCGATATCCTCGCCCTCGGCGTGGCGATCGCGGCCGTCCGGTCGCTGGCCATCGCGCGAGCCGCGCTGCGCTACGGCGAGCGCCTGGCCTCCCACGAGCTCGCCTTCAGAGCGCTCGCCGACCTGCGCCGGCGCTTCTTCGAGCGTCTCGTCCCGCTCGTGCCGGGCGGCCTGCCCGGCGTGGGGCGCGCGCAGCTGCTCAGCCGCTTCGTCGCCGACGTCGACCGCCTGCAGGACCTGTACCTGCGGGCCATCGCTCCCGTGGTGGTGGCGCTCGTGGCGGGGAGCGCCAGCGTGCTCATCGCCGTGCTCATGGCGCCCGCGGCGGGCGCCGTCCTCGCCGCGGGACTGCTGGCCGGCGGCGTCGTGGTCCCGGGCCTGACCCGCGCGGCGGCGCGCGCGGCGGGGCGCCGGCAGGCGCGCGATCGCGCCGAGCTCACGACGACGATCGTCGAGGCCGCGGGCGGCGCGGCGGAGATCGCCATGGCCGGCCGCGAGCGCGACTGGATCGAGCGGGCCGACCGCCAAGGCGCGCGCCTGGCCCGCATCCAGCGCCGCGACGCGCTGGCCGCCGGGCTCGCGGGCGGCCTCATGACCGCGGTGACGGGTCTCACGGCGGCTGGCGTGGCCCTCGTCGCGATACCCGCCGTGCGTCAGGACGCGATGGCCGGGGTCCTGCTGGCCGCGGTCGTCCTGCTCTCGATGGCGGCCTTCGAGGGGGTCCGGCCGCTGGCCGCGGCCGCCGCCAGCATCGACGCCTGCGCCGCCGCGGCGACCCGCATCGAGGACGTGCTCGCCGCGCCGCAGCCCGTCGCCGATCCCGTCGCGCCGGTTGAGCTGCCCCTCGGCGGGGCCCTCGAGCTGCGCGATGTGCGCTTCCGCTACGGCGACAGCGGCCCGTGGCTGCTCGACGGCGCCGACCTGCGCCTCGTGCCCGGCCGTGCGGTGGCGCTGGTGGGCGCCAGCGGATGCGGCAAGACGACGCTCGCCGAGCTGCTGGTGCGTTTCCGCGACCCGGCGGCGGGCGACGTCGCGCTCGGGGGCGTCGCCGTCCGCGACGCGGCACAGGACGACCTGCGCGCAGCCGTGTGCCTCGGGGGCCAGGACGCCCACATGTTCGACGGCACCCTGGCCGAGAACCTCGCGCTCGCCCGCCCCGGCGCGTCGCCCGCCGACCTCGAGCGCGCCCTGGGACGCGTCGGCCTCGGGCCATGGCTCGCGTCGCTGCCCGACGGCCTGGCCACGGCGGTCGGCGAGCACGGGGCCAAGGTCTCCGGCGGCCAGCGCCGGCGCATCGCCGCCGCGCGGCTGCTGCTCTCGCCGGCGCGCTTCCTGATCGCCGACGAGCCCGCCGCGCACCTCGATGCCAGCGGCGCCGCGGCGCTGATGGGCGAGCTGGCCTATGAGGCGCGCGCCGGGCGCGGGGTGCTCGTCATCGCCCACGAGCCCCACGGCCTGGAATCCTTCGACAAAGTGTTCACCTTGCGCGACGGGCGGCTCGACTAGGCTGATCGCGCAGCCGTCGGCTTCGGGTGAGAAGGAGCAGCGATGGAGGGTTCCCAACGACGCCAGCTGCTGGTCTCCAAAGGGTGGATCCAGGCGGTCCTCCTGGTCATGCTCGTCGGGTTCTTCATCCTCGGCCTGCTGGCCTACCGGACCTACATGGCGCACCCGCCGGTGCCCCAGCGCGTGGTCGACGCGCAGGGCCGCGTCCTCTACACCGGCAAGGACATCTCGAAGGGCCAGCAGGTCTTCCTGCACAACGGCCTCATGGAATACGGGTCGGCCTTCGGCCACGGGGCCTACCTGGGCCCCGACTTCACCGCCGACTACCTGCGCCGCTCGTCTGATCTCGTCAAGCGCTCCTACGGCGGCAACGCGTCGGACTCGGCCGCGCGCAGGACCATCGAGGACCTCCGCACCAACCGCTACGACAAGCGCACGAAGACGCTGACGCTCACCGGGCCGCAGGCCCAGGCCTTCCGCGCCCTCGTGCCGTACTACAGCCGCTTCTTCTCCGACCCGACGACCGAGCATGGCCTGCGGCCCAAGGCGATCACCGATCGCACGCAGCTGCGCCAGCTGACCGCGTTCTTCGCCTGGACGGCGTGGGCGGCGTCGACCGACCGCCCCGGACACGACTACTCCTACACCAACAACTGGCCCTCGGAGCCGCGTGTCGACAACCAGCCGACGGCCGACGTCATCGTGTGGTCGGTGCTGTCGCTGATCGCGCTGCTCGGTGGCATCGGGGTGCTCTTCGGCGCCTTCGGGCGCTGGGGGCGCAGGCTGGGATGGCACGGGCGCGAGCAGGCCACGCTGTCCTTCCGCGCCCCCGGTGACGTCGCGCTCACGCCGGCGCAGCGCGCGTGCGCGTGGTTCTTCTTCGTGATGGCGGCGCTGTTCGTCCTGCAGACCATCGTCGGCGCGGCCTCGCAGCACTACCGCGCGGAGATCGACAACTTCTTCGGCTTCGACCTGGCCAAGGTCTTCCCGTACAACCTGCTGCGCACCTGGCACATCCAGCTCGCGCTCTTCTGGGTGGCGACCTCGTTCGTCGCGGCCGGCATCTTCCTCGCGCCGATGATCGCCCGGCGCGAGCCCAAGCATCAGGGCAAGCTGGCCTTCGCGCTGCTCGGCGCGCTCGCGGTGGTCGTCTTCGGGACGCTGATCGGCTCCTACCTCGGCGTGCACGGCGTGCTCCGGAACGCGGCCTCCAACTGGTTCGGCCTGCAGGGCTTCGAGTACCTCGACCTCGCTCGCCTCTGGCAGGTCCTCCTCTCGATCGGGCTGTTCGTATGGGTCTTCATGCTCTGGCGCGTCCTGCGCCGGCGCCTGGCCGCCGAGCACCCGGGCAACATGCCGTGGCTGTTCTTCCTGGCGGCGTGCGCCATCCCCGCCTTCTACGCCGTGGGCCTGATCGCGCGCACCGCCGACAACTTCACCACCACCGAGTTCTGGCGCTTCTGGGTCGTGCACCTGTGGGTCGAGGACTTCCTCGAGCTCTTCACCACGGTGATGGTCGCCTACATGTTCGTGCTGCTCGGCGTGGTGCGCGAGCGGATCGCGCTCACCGTCGTCTTCCTCGACATCGTCCTGTACTCGGTGGGCGGCGTCGTGGGCACGATGCATCACCTGTACTTCTCCGGCGAGCCGGCCGAGCACATGGCGCTGGGCGCGTTCTTCTCGGCCGCCGAGGTGCTGCCGCTGACCTTCCTCACCGTCGAGGCGTGGTCGTTCCTGCAGCTCGGCGCCGCGCAGCAGTCGCGCTCGCAGACGCCGTTCCCGCACCGCTGGGCGGTGATGTTCCTCGTCGCCGTCGGCTTCTGGAACTTCCTGGGCGCCGGCATCTTCGGCTTCCTCATCAACCTGCCGATCGTCTCCTACTACGAGATCGGCACCGCCCTGACCGCCAACCACGGTCACGCGGCGATGATGGGCGTCTACGGGATGCTCGCCCTCGGCCTGGCGCTGTTCTGCCTGCGCTACCTGATCCCGTCCGAGCGCTGGCCGGAGAAGTGGGCGCGGATCTCGTTCTGGTCGACGAACATCGGCCTGGCCTGGATGTGCTTCGCGACCCTGCTGCCGCTGGGGATCCTGCAGCTCTACAAGTCCGTCAACGACGGCTACTTCGAGGCGCGCCAGCTGAAGTTCCTCACGAACGACACGAACCACCTGATCGAGTGGCTGCGGCTCCCCGGCGACATCCTCTTCATCGCCGGCGGAGCCGTCCCGGCGCTCTATATCGCCTACCTGGGCGTTCGCCACACGGTCAAGCGCGTCACGCTCGACGAGCCCGGCGACATCCTCTTCACCGAGCTCTCCGTGCCCGGCGGCGTCGCCGCCGCCGGGGGCGACGAGGCCACCGCCGCGAGGCTGACGTGACGCCCGAGGCGGTCCTCGTCGCCGGCTATGCCGGCCTGCTCATCGCCGGCGCGTTCGTCCTGGAATGGCTGTCGGCCCACACCCACCGTCGCTCGCTGCGCTACCGCACGGCCGGCTTCGCCTACGACGATGATCACGACCACTGGGAGTGCCCGGAGGGCGAGCACCTGTGGCCGCACGAGTTCGACGACGAGCGCCGGCTCGTGCGCTACCGAGCCAAGGCGCACGTCTGCAACGCGTGCCCGCGCAAGGGGGCGTGCACTGACTCCGACCACGGGCGCGAGATCGTTCGGCCGCTGGACCCGTGGCCGCACTCGGAAGCCGGCCGCTTCCACCGCGCCATCTCCCTGCTCATGGTCGTGCTGGCGCTCCTCATCGTCGTCGTCGAGGCGGTCCGTCACCACGATGGGGCGGAACTGGCGCTGCTGGCCGCCGTGCTGGTGGCCGGCGCGCTCGCGGCCCGCTGGCTGGCGCGCGACCTGCGCGTGCATCCGGCCAACTTCCCGGCTCCCAGCCCGTCGCAGGGGCTGAGGATGGTGGTCACCGGCGCCGATGGGGAGCCGAAGGCCCGACGGGTGCCATGAAGCGCTCTGCCGCCCTCGCCGCGCTGTCGCACGACCACCACCATGCGCTCGAGGCGGCGCTGCGGCTGCGGCGCGCCGGCGCCGCCGACCTCGAAGCCGCGGTCGCCCATCTGCAGGCCTTCTGGGAGCCCCGCGGGCGCCGTCACTTCGAGATCGAGGAGCGGCTGCTGCTGCCCGCCGTGCCGGAGACCGATGCCGACTGGCGCGAGGCCACCGCGCGCGTGCGCGACGAGCACGCGCAGATCCGCGCCGCCGTCGACACCCTCGCCACTCGTGGGGGCGAGGGGGCGCTCGAGGCCGCGCACGGGCTTGGACAGCTGCTACATGATCACGTCCGCTTCGAGGAGCGCCACCTCTTCGGGCTGCTGGAGGCGCGCCTGCCCGAGCTCGACCTCTCCCGCCTCGGGGAGGCGATCGAGCGCGCCGAGGCGGGCGCGCCCTAGTCAAGTCAGCGCAGCCAGATACGAATGTGCTCGCGGATGCGCTCGACGAGCTCGCGCACCTCGCCGGTCGCCTCGCCGTAGGCAGGGGAGACGAGCACGTAGCTGCGCGGGAAGGCCAGGCCCTCGACCGTGACGGCGGTGAAGTCGGTCTGGGCGATCACGTGGCGGCTGAGGAGCACCGGCGCGCGGCGGCTGCGCGCCTCGGCGATGGCGGCCCGCGGGGTGGCGGCCTCGAGCAGCGGCGGGGCGGGGTGGAGGTCGTCGGCGGCGAGGATGGCGTCGACGGTCCAGCGCGCGTTGGAGGACGGGTCGCGCACGACCATGGGCGTGGCCAGGAAGCGCTTGCGGCTCACAGTCCCGCGCGCGGCCCAGGCATGCCCGGGCGGAACCGCGCAGACGATCGCGTCGTCGACGAGCTCGGTCTCGCGCACGCCGGGATTGGGGGTGTGGTTGGGTCGCGAGGCGGCGACGCCGACGTCGGCGCGCCCGTCGGAGACCAGCGCGCGCACGACCTGCGAGTTGGCGGTCACCAGCTCGACCGCGAGCTGCTGGCGCGCGTTGAGATCGGTCAGCAGCGCCGCGACGAACGCCTCGCTGGCCGAGTGGCTGGCGGCCAGCCGCACCACGGCCCCGGTCTGCCTGATGCCAACCATGACCTCGGCGACCTGGTCGGCGGCCTCCAGCAGCGGGCGCGCGTGGCGGTAGAGCCGCCGTCCGGCTCCGGTGAGCGTGACGCCCCGCGCCGAGCGCTCGAGCAGGCGCGCTCCGACCTTCGTCTCGAGCGACGCCAGGCGCTTGGACAGCGATGGCTGCGAGACGCGCAGGCGCACGGCCGCGCGTCCCAGGCTGCCGAGGTCGGCCGCGACGCAGAAGCCGCGCAGCTCGTTGAGCTCGGGGGTGGCGGGTGGCGCGGCCACGACGCCACGATACTGACCAAGGTCATGCTTGTCACGCATGGCAAGGCCACGTCGTCCGCCGTACAACGCCCTGCTTGCACAGAACTACGGAGGCTAGTGCGTGGTTTACCCCATTCCTCTGGGGAATGGCCAGGACGTCGTGTGCGCATGACTTTTCGGGGCCAAGGACGCCCATTGCGCAGCTCCGTCGCCGATCCTCGACACAGCACACGAGATCACCGATGAGGAGCGCTTCCATGGCGACGGACTTCCACCCAGACACCGAGCAGACGAGCGCCACAGCGGACATCGACTACCACGTGGCCGAGGGGCTCGTCGGCCCCCCGACGGCTCCTGCGAGCGACGGCGGGGTGCGCCAGGAGTGGATGATGGTCGGTATCGCCCTGGCCGCCCTGGTGGCCATCCTGGCCATCGTCGTCTCGGTCTTCGCGTTCGCGTCCTCCGGCGGCTCCGGCGAGACGACCACCGTCGTCAGGCACGCCGATGCTGCGGCGACACCGGCGGCTGCCGCTCCGGCCAAGGCGCCGACGCTGGCCGACGCCAAGGGCGTGGCCTTCGAGAAGTACGCCAAGGTCGATCCGACCCTCCCGGCCGTGCCGGCGGGCGCGGTGAAGAAGTTCACCGTCGACGTCTTCCAGCACGTCACGCAGGTCGACCCCAACCTCGCGCCCACCGAGGCGTGGAGCTACGCGGTCAACGGCAAGGCGTACCGCGGCACTGCCGCCAGCCCGCCGATCGTCGTCAACCAGGGCGACCGGGTGCACATCACCTTCGTCAACGGCGGCTCGAAGAAGATGGCCGTGAACATGGCGCACTCGATCGACTTCCACTCGGCCGAGGTCGCGCCCAACAAGAGCTACGTCGACGTCGCTCCGGGCAAGAAGCTGACGATCGACTTCGTCGCCAAGCACCCCGGCGTGTTCATGTACCACTGCGCCACGCAGCCGGTGCTCATGCACACGAGCGCGGGGATGATGGGGATGATGGTGGTCAAGCCGCGCAACCTGCCGCCGGTGGACAAGGAGCTGTGGCTGACGCAGGAGGAGTTCTACCTCGGCGCCCCCGGCAAGCCGGCCGACATGGCCAAGATGGCGGCCGAGACTCCCGACGTCATGGCCTTCAACGGCTACGCCAACCAGTACAAGGCCAGCCCGATCACCGTGCGCCGCGGCGAGCGGATCCGCATGTACGTCCTCGACGCCGGCCCGAGCAGGTGGAGCGCCTTCCACGTCATCGGCACCGTCTTCGACACGACGCACGTCGAAGGCGTCGTCGGCCATGACTCCCAGACCGTGTCCTTCGCGCCGAGCCAGGGCGGCTGGGTCGAGTTCACGCTCGACCACGAGGGCAACTACCCGTTCGTGACGCACTCCTTCGGCGACATGGTCAAGGGCGCCGCCGGCATCCTGCACACCACCGGCGCCCCCCAGGTCGTCGCCCCGGCGCCGGCGCCCGCGGCCACCGCCGGCCACGCGATGGGCGCGATGAAGGCCGACGTCAACGCGACGCTGGGCGAGATGTTCGTCAAGGCCGACACGACATCGGTGAAGGCGGGCAAGGTCACCTTCGCGGTCAAGAACACGGGCGGGACCATGCACGGGTTCGGCATCGTCGCCGCTCCGGCCAAGGCGCCGGGTGGGATGCTCGACCCCTCCACGCTGGTGGCCAAGGGCAAGGAGCTCTCGGCTGGCGCCGGCGAGACGGTGACCGCCCAGCTCAAGCCGGGCAGCTACGAGCTCGTGTGCTTCCTGCCCGGCCACTACGCCGCCGGCCAGAAGCTGGCCTTCCAGGTCAAGTAGGGGTCAGCCGGTCGGCGCGCGGGACGAGCGCGGCGCCTCTGCGGCGCCGCGCCACCGCTTGCACCGCGGCATCTCGCTGCTGATGGTCGTCCTCGGGCTGCTGATCGTCGCCGTCGAGGCCGCTCGCCACCACGCTGCCTCCGAGCTCGCACTGCTGGGCGCACTCCTGGTGGCGGGCGCGCTGGCGGCGCGCTGGCTGGTGCGCGACCTGCGCGTCCATCCAGCCAACTTCCCGGCCCGAGCCCCCCGCAGGGGCTGAGGATGGTGGTCACGGGCGCCGACGGGCGCCCGAAGCCCGGCCGATCTCCGTGAAGCGCTCGGCGGCCCCTCACGGTGCTCTCGCGCGACCTGGCAGCGCCGCTCAGTCCAGCCGGCAGGCCCGAGTGCTCGAGCAGGTACGGCTCGGGGTCGAGGAGTCCTCGGGCGCGCGGACGTGGGCGTCGACCTTGCTCACGTGCTTGTCCGATCGACGCCGGGCGCCGGCGCGACGTCCCGGCCGCGCCGCGCCGCCGTCGTCCGTGCATACCCGCGAGAACTCGGCGGCATTGCGCCGATGCCGCGGTGCTCGCGCGCGCGTAGAACGCTTGCATGAACACACTCGCTCGCAATACCGCGCTGGCGGCCTTCGAGGCCGGCGAAGTCATGGCGCCGGGACTCGTCGCGTGCCCGCCGGGAGCCGCGCTGACCGAGGTCGCCACGCTGATGTGCAACCACCAGGTGCATTCCGTGGTGGCCGATCCCGGCTCTCCCCGGCTGATCACGGCGCGCGACGTCGTCCGTGGTGTGCTGGCCGGCGCCACGAGCGCTGCGGAGGTGGTCGTGGGCGAGCCGTCCTCCGTGTCCACCGACGACACGATGCTGACGGTCGCCGAACGCATGGCCGCCGACCGGGTCGAGCACGTCCTCGTGCGCGAGCGCGGCGAGAGCCACGCGCGCGGCGTCGTCTCGAGCTTCGACATCGCGGCGCTGCTCGCCGGACACGACCCTCGCGCGGCGCGCACCCTGCGTCCCGCACCGGCGCGCCCGGCCATCAGCGTCGGTCGCCTCGACCGTCACATCGTCGCCGACGTCATGCACCGCGGCCTCATCGCCTGCCCGGCCACGGCGCCGCTGCGCGACGTGGCCGCCGCGCTCGTCGAGCGCCGCGCGCACACGGTGATGGTCGCCGGCGAGGGCGGCTGGGCCTTCGTCTCCGACATGGACGTGATCGACGGTGCCCTGCGTGGCGAGCCCGCCCCCACCGCCGGCGAGATGGCGAGCGTCGGGCTTGCGATGGTCCGGTTCGACGCGACCCTCGAGCTCACGGCTGCGCTCGTCGCCGAGAGCCGCGCGGGCCACGTCGTCGCCGTCGACGGCGAGGGCTTCCCGATCGGCGTCGTCTCGACGATCGACCTGGTCGGCGTCATCGCGGCGGGCACGTAGCGCCCGGCACGTCCTCGGCGCCGATCTCAGCGTTCGCGCAGCTCGCGCATGCGGCGCCCGAGCGCCGCGACCGCCGGATCGGAGCTGTCCAGCCGATGCGAGAGATCGAACAGGTGCTGCGCCTCGGCTCCGCGCAGCGCCCGAAGCGTCCGGCGGACGTTGACGCCGCCCGGCGGCGGTTGCTCGCTGACCGGCGCGACGACTCCATGCTCGGCGAGCCAGCGGGGGAGATACTCGCCGGCGATCTTCCCCTGCGGCCACCACAGCGGAGCGCCCTCGCCGTCACCGCGACCGCGCAGGCGCCGCCTGCGGTGCCCGACGAGCAACTGGCCGCGCACGACGGGCTCGCCGGGGTCGGGCACGTTGTCGGCTCCGGCGAGACGGGCGATCGCGGCGGCTGCGCGCCGGGCCTGGTGGGTGGCGAGGCCGCCGAACTTCAGGGGTGAGACCACGCCGTCGCCCGCCGCCCACGTTCGCTCACAGCCCTGGACCAGGCCGTCGTCGTCGGCGCGGATGAAGCCTTCCTCGTCGCCCGGCACCCCTTCGAGGTCGGGGCCGAGGAGGCGCGGCACCGCGTACACGCGCTGGACGTCGAGGAGCTCGCCCCCGGGCTCGAGCACGAGGCCACTCGGCCCCCTCCGCGCGACCACGCCGGTCCTGGCTTGGACGCCGCCCCAGCGCAGCTCCTCGGTCACCGCCCCGCCGGCTTCCGCTCCGAAGAACGCCAGCGGCGTGCGCTCGGGTGTCACCACCGTCACCTGCACGTCGTCGTGGCCCATCTCGCGCGCTTCGCCCGCGGTCATGAGCGCGAGCTCGTACGCGGGCAGCGGCCACACGGCTCCCAGCGGCACGACGATGGCCAGCCGCTTCGTGTACCCCTCGTCGATGTCGCGCAGGAGCCCGCCGTAGGTGTCCGGGTCGCCTTCGGGCCACCATGTCGTCGCATCCTCCACGCCCGGGACCGGTCGGCCACCGGTCGCGAGGAGCAGCGCGTCGAAGCCCTGGGCGCCGCCATCGCGCAGGCGCAGCTGCCGGTTGGCGTCGTCGACCCCGACGGCCGCATCGATGACGAGCTCAGCACCGGTCTCGTCCGCGAAGCGCTCGAGCGCCACGTGGTGGGCGTGGCCCAGGGCGAACGGCTCCGCGACTGCGAGCGGGCGGTAGGAGAAGTCGGGGTCCGGGGCGATCAGGCGCAGCGATACGCGCTCGCCCGCCATGGCGTGCAGGGCAAGTAGGGCCTCCAGGCCTGCAACACCGCCGCCGGCGATGACGACGTCCATGATCGGGACCATAGGGCACCGCTGTCACGGGGCGCCAGTAGGGCGGCCACGAGCGCGCACAGGCTTGGCGCGGCTACGCTCCGTGCTAAATGCGGATTGCGGGCGCGGCGTGCGCCGACTACGTTCGCGTCATGACGACAAACGCCGCGCTACCGCTGGCCGCCATCGAGGCGCACACTGTCATGTCGCCCGGCCTCGTGGCCTGTCTGCCCGGTGCGGCGCTCGCCGAGGTTGCGGCACTCATGGCCGTCAACCAGGTCCACTCGGTGGTCGTGGACGCCGATGCCGCCCGGCTGATCACCGCACGCGACGTCCTTCGCGCGGCGCTGGCCGGCGCGACGACCGCCGAGGAGGTCCTCGCGCCGGAGGCGCCATCGGTGGCCCCCGGTGACACGCTGCTCGCCGCGGCGGTGCTCATGGTCGACGCGGCTGAAGGGCACGTGGTCGTTCGCGATCGCGGCGACGATCGTGTCCGCGGCGTCCTTTCGAGCTTCGATGTCATCGCCGTGCTGGCCGGTCACGAGCCGCGCGTCGCGCGGATCGTCCGTCCGGCGCCGGCGCGCCCGGCCATCAGCAGCGGCCCGCTGAGCGCCCACGTGGTGCGCGACGTCATGCACGCGGGCATCGTCTTCTGTGCGCCCGTGGCGCCGCTGGCCGACGTGGCACGCGTGCTCGTGGAGCGCCGCACCCACAGCGCGATGGTCTGGCGCGACGCGAGCATGGCCTTCGTCACCGACATGGACGTCGTGGCGGCTGCCGTCGCCGGCGGGCCGCGCCCGACGGCCGGCGAGCTCGCCAGCGCCAGCGGCGGCCTCGCGCTCGTGCCGGCGGACGCCCCGCTCGATCGCGCCGCAGCGGTGGTCGCCGAGACCGCGGCCGGCCACGTGGTGGTCGTCGACGGCGATGGCGTCCCGGTGGGAGTCCTGTCGACGCTGGACATCGTCGGGGCCCTGGCGCTAGGAACACGCGCTTTCGCGCACGTCCGACCCGCGGCGAGGTCAGCCGCGGCCCCACGCCAGAACGCCGGCGACGTCGAGCGTCGAGAGGATGCCGACGGGCCGCCCGCGCTCGGCGACGACGAGGTGCGCGGTGTCGTGCTCGGCCATGAGGCGGACCGCCTCGTCGAGCGGCAGCGACGCCTCGACGGTGACGGGCTCGGTGATCGCGATGTCACCCGCCGTCAGGTCGTCGATGCCCGCGCGCGCGCCGCGCAGCAGGTCCATGTCCGAGACGACGCCCCACTTCGAGCGCTCACCGTCGACAGAGTCGTTGTAAGCGCCCTCGACGACGACGGAGTGGATGTGATGCGTCGCCATCATCCGCGCGACGGTCGTTGCGGGAACGTCGTGCGGGCAGCTCATCACGCCGATGCGCATCGCGTCGGCGACAGTGGCGTTCTCGAAGCACGGTGTCAGGTAACCGCCCCGGTAGGGCTGAATCCTTGTCCTCATCTCCGGCCTCCCGGATTCTCGAATCACAGGAGCTTCTCGCTCGACCCGCGGGAGGGCATCCGTCGGTTGCCGCGGGCTGCCGCGGAGAAGTACCGAGTGGCGGCATGCCGCGGCGGGCGACCGGCCTGCGATGCGCCATCCGTACTTTTTGCGCCGGCTCTGCGGTAGGTCACGCTGATCGGCCGCGCCGGCCGGACCTACGGTGGACACACCATGCCCGGTCGGCTTAGTTCCGGGGAACGCGAGTACGCGACCCTCGTTGAGCAACTCCGCGCCCTGGAGGAGGACATCGAGGCCGCGCGGCAGGCTTCCGGCCGCGCGCGCGCCGGGCGCGGGGCCCGGCGACCCGCCCCTCGCGAGCCGGCGCACGCGCTGCGCGGCGAGCGCGTCAAGCTCGCCGACGGAGCAGAGATCGTCATCCGCCCCATCGAGCCCGAGGATCGCGACGAGCTCGCCATCGGCTTCGGCGGCCTGGGGTCGCTCTCGCGCTTTCGCCGCTTCCGTCAGCGCATCGATCGCCTGACCTACGAGCAACTCGTCGCGCTCACCCGCATCGATCACCAGTCCCACGAGGCGCTCGTGGCCATCGACGCGGCGACCGCGGAGGGCGTCGGGGTCGCGCGTTATGTGCGAGTGCCCGACGACCCCGCGCGCGCCGAGGTGGCCTGCACCGTGGTCGACCCGTGGCAACACCGCGGCGTCGGCTCCGCCCTCGTCGAGCGCCTGGCCGAGCGCGCGCGGGCCGCGGGCATCGAGCGCTGCACGGCGTTGGTGGTTCTCGGCGATCAGCCCGCCCGCAGGCTCCTCGCGCACGTCGTCGACGAGATCGCCGTGCGACGCGACGGGGGCACTCTGGACATCACCGCACAGGCTCGGAGGGCGGCGCCATGACCGCGCCGCGGCCGCCTGCTCCAAGGCCTGTACGCACATCCGCGGTGGCGGTAGCGTAGGCACGCGATGACCGCAGTCGTCGAGAGAGCCGGTCTCGATGGGATCCTCGCCACGCTGTGGCAACGCGGTTACACGGTGATCGGACCCACCGTCCGGTCGCAGTCGATCGTCTATGACGAGGTGCGCAGCGCCGACGACCTCCCGGCGGGCTGGATCGACGTGCAGGAGGGCGGCACGTTTCGCCTCGGGCCCTCCGGCGACGACGCGCTCTTCGCCCATACGGTCGGGCACGACTCGCTCAAGCGCTTCCTGTTCCCGCCCGAGCTGCGTGTGTGGCGCGCGCGGCGCGCGCCGGACGGCACGCTCGAGGTGGACGAGCCCGAGCCGCCGCCGCGCTACGCCTTCGTCGGCGTGCGCTCCTGCGACCTGCATGCCGTGGCCATCCAGGACCGGGTGTTCATCGGCGATCGCTATGTCGACCCCGACTACGACGCGCGCCGGCGCGACGCGTTCTTCGTCGCGGTCAACTGCGGTCGCGCGGGGGGGACGTGCTTCTGCAGCTCGATGGACACGGGCCCGCGCGTCAGCGCCGGCTTCGACCTGGCGCTGACCGAGGTGCTCGACGAGGGCGGGCACCGGTTCGTCGTGGAGGTGGGCAGCGATCGCGGCGCCGAGGTCCTCGACGCGGTCGAACATCGCGAGGCCGAGGCAGACGAGCGGGCCGCGCCCGATGCCGCCGCCGAGCGGGCGCGCGCGTCGATGGGCCGCACGCTCGACGTCACCGACATCCGGGACCTGCTGCAAGCAAACGCCGAGCACCCGCGCTGGGACGACGTGGCCGATCGCTGCCTGAGCTGCGGCAACTGCACGCTGGTCTGCCCGACGTGCTTCTGCAGCACGGCGGAGGACACCACAGACCTCGCGGGCGGCGAGACCGAGCACACCCGGCTGTGGGACTCCTGCTTCACCCTCCAGCACTCCTACGCGAACGGCGGCAGCGTGCGCAGGAGCGGGCGCTCGCGCTACCGGCAGTGGATGACGCACAAGCTCTCGACCTGGATCGACCAGTTCGGCACCTCCGGCTGCGTCGGCTGCGGACGGTGCATCACCTGGTGCCCGGTCGCCATCGACATCACGGAGGAGACGGCCGCGATCCGCGCCAGCGACCTGCGGGAGGCCCGGCGTGCCGACGATTGAGGACGTCCTGGACGAGTTGGCGGCGTTGCAGCCGTTGGCCCCCGAGCACCGTGCGGAGCTCGCGAGCTGCGCGCGCAACCGCGTCTTTCACGCCGACGAGTGGGTCATGCGCGAGGGCGAGCACGCGGATGCGTTCTACGTCATCCGCCAAGGCGCCGTGGCGCTGGAAACCGTCGTCCCGGGGCGCGGGGCGGTGGTGCTCCACACGCTGCACGACGGAGAGCTGCTCGGCTGGTCATGGCTGGTTCCGCCCTACAGGACCGCCTTCGATGCCCGCGCGCTCGGCACCACCCATGCCATAGAACTGGACGGAGCCTGCCTGCGCGGCAAGTGCGAAGCGGACCCGGCCCTGGGCTATGACCTGATGAAGCTGATCTCGGCGGTCTTCGTCGAGCGCCTCCGAGACACGCGGCTGCGGCTGCTCGACCTCTACGGGAAGGTCGGCAATGCCTGAGCCGCCTGCCGACTTTCACGTCGTCGAAAAGCAGCGCGAGACGGCGGACACGTGGACGCTGCGGCTCGATCCGGTCGACCCCGCTGCGGTCACGACGCACTTCGCTCCCGGCCAGTTCGCGATGCTCTACGCGTTCGGCGTGGGCGAGGCGCCGATCTCGGTCAGCGGCATCGGCCATGACGGTGCGATCACCCAGACGGTGCGCGCGTTCGGGGCGGTGACCACCGCGATCTGCGCCGCCAAGCCCGGCGACGTGCTGGGGCTGCGCGGGCCGTTCGGGACCGTCTGGCCCCTGGCCGAGGCCGAGGGCCGCGACGTGGTGGTCATCGCCGGCGGCATCGGTCTCGCGCCGCTGCGGCCCGTCGTGCACGAGCTGCTCGCCCATCGCGACCACTATGGGACCGTGTCGGTCCTCTACGGCGGGCGCTCGCCCGAGCACCTGCTCTACATGAGCGAGCTCGAGGCCTGGCGCGGGCGGTTCGACGTCGACGTCGACGTGAGCGTCGACGTCGCCAACGCCGACTGGCGCGGTCGCGTGGGGTTGGTCACGCGTCTGATCCCGCGCACGACCTTCGACCCGGCGAGCGCGGTCGTGATGGTCTGCGGCCCTGAGGTGATGATGCGCTTCACGGCGCTCGCCCTGCAGGAGCGCGGAGTGACCGACGACCGCATCTGGCTGTCGCTGGAACGCAGCATGACCTGCGCCACCGGGCACTGCGGCCACTGCCAGCTGGGCCCGTTGTTCATCTGCAAGGACGGCCCGGTGCTGCGCCGCGACGTCGTCGGACCGCTCATGCAGGTGGCGGAGCTGTGAGCCCCAAGCGCAGCCTCGCCGTATGGAAGTTCTCCTCCTGCGACGGCTGCCAACTGTCGATCCTGGACTGCGAGGACGAGCTGCTCGCGCTCGCCGGCGAGCTCGACATCGCGTACTTCACGGAGGCCGGGCTCGAACGGGCCGAGGATGAGTACGACCTGTCGATCGTGGAAGGGTCGATCACGACCGCCGAGGAGGCCGAGCGCATCCGCGAGGTCCGCGCCCGCTCGCGCCGGCTCATCTGCATCGGTGCCTGCGCCACCGCCGGCGGCATCCAGGCCCTGCGCAACTTCGCCGACGTCGACGACTTCGTGTCGACCGTCTACGCCAGCCCGCAGTACATCTCCACGCTGCGGTACTCGACGCCCGCCGTCGAGCACGTGGCCGTCGACTTCGAGCTCAACGGCTGCCCGCCCGACAAGGGCCAGCTGCTCGAGGTCATCAGCGCCTACCTCAACGAGCGCAGCCCCCAGATTCCCGCTCACAGCGTGTGCATCGAGTGCAAGCGCCGCGGCAATGTCTGCGTGATGGTCGCTCACGGGACACCCTGCCTGGGCCCGGTGACGCACGCCGGCTGCGGCGCTCTGTGCCCGAGCTACCACCGCGGCTGCTACGGCTGCTTCGGGCCGATGGAGCAGCCCAATGCCGGCTCGCTCGGAGGCTGGCTGGCCCGTCACGACTTGCCCGAGCGCGACGTCGTGCGCCTGTATCGCACCTTCTACGCCGGCGCGCCGGCCTTCCGTGCCGAAAGCGAGGCGCACCATGGCTGATCGCGAGATCCTCACCGAGATGCTCGCCCGGGTCGAGGGCGAGGGCGCGATGGAGGTGCGCGTCCGCGACGGACAGGTCCAGGACGTCAAGCTGCGCATCTACGAGCCTCCCCGCTTCTTCGAGGCGTTCCTGCGCGGGCGGCGCTTCACCGAGGTTCCCGACATCACCGCCCGGATCTGCGGCATCTGCCCGGTCGCCTACCAGATGAGCTCCATAGGGGCGATGGAAGACATCTGCGGCGTCGAGGTCGCCGACCAGGTGCGCGCGCTGCGGCGGATGCTCTATTGCGGCGAATGGGTCGAGAGCCACGCGCTGCACGTCTTCATGCTGCACGCGCCGGACTTCCTCGGGTACGCCAACGGCTTCGAGATGGCGCGCGATCATGGCGGAGTCGTGGAGGGGGCGCTGCAGCTCAAGAAGGCCGGCAACGAGCTCATGCGCATCATCGGGGGCCGCGAGATCCACCCGATCAACGTCCGCGTCGGCGGCTTCTACCGCGCGCCGACGCGCGCCGAGCTCGCGCCGGTGGTCGAGCGGCTCAAGCGCGCCCGCGAGTTCGCGATCGAGGCTGTGGGCTTCACCGCGTCGCTGCCGTGCCCAGACTTCGAGGAGGACTTCGTCTTCCTCGCACTGCGCGACCCCGACGTGTACGCGATCGAGGGTGGACGGCTGGTGTCGAACACCGGGCTCGATCTCGCGCCGTCGCAGTACGACGAGCACGTCGTCGAGAAGCACGTCGAGCACTCGACCGCGCTGCACTCGCACCTGCTCGACGGCACCCGCTACCTCGTCGGTCCGCTGGCCCGCTACGCGCTCAACCGCGACCAGCTGTCGCCGGTCGCGCGCGAGGCCGCCGACGCCGCGGGACTCGAGCCGGTGTGCCGCAACCCGTTTCGCAGCATCGTCGTGCGCGCGGTCGAGATCGTCTACGCGCTCGATGAGGCGCTGCGACTGATCGACGCGTACGAGCCGCCGGATCCACCGGCGGTCGAGGTCGTCCCGCGCGCAGGTGTCGGGTTCGGCTGGACCGAGGCGCCGCGCGGTCTGCTCTGGCACCGCTATGCGATCGACGACGCGGGCACGATCCTCGACGCGCGCATCGTGCCCCCGACCTCGCAGAACCAGGGCCGCATCGAGCAGAGCCTGCACGGCTTCGTCCAGCAGCACGTTGAGCTGGCCGACGACGAGCTGCATCTGCGCTGCGAGCAGGCCGTGCGCAGCTACGACCCCTGCATCTCCTGCGCGACGCACTTCCTGCGCCTGGAGATCGACCGCGGGTGATCCTCATCGGCGTGGGCAACCGCTGGCGCGGGGACGACGGCGCCGGCCTCGCCGTCGCCCGGCGCGTGCGCGAGCTCGAGCCGGCGGGCGTCGAGGTGCGCGAGCTGGAGGGAGACGCGACGGCGCTCGTGGACGCGTGGTCCGGGGCCGACCACGTCGTCGTCGTCGACGCGGCGCAGTCGGGCGCGGCGCCGGGCACCATCCGGCGCTTCGACGCCAGCGCGGCATCCCTGCCCGTGCGCAGCCTGCGCTCCTCGACGCATGCCTTCGGGGTCTCGGACGCCATCGAGCTGGCGCGAGCGCTGCACCGCCTTCCGGGCCGGCTCGAGGTCTACGCGATCGAGGGCGCGAGCTTCGTCGCCGGCGACCGGCTGAGCCCGTCCATCGAGCGCGCCGTCGCCGAGCTCGCCGACGAGCTCAGCGCTTCGCGGCGCTCGACGCGACGCTGACGGCGCCGTACTGCGAGCGCGACCCGTGGGCGCTCGGCAGTGTGGTGAGGCAGATGACCTTCGGAGTGAGCATTCCGAGACCGTAATTTCGAGCGCGTCTCCCGCCATCAGTGCCCTCGACCCGATCGGATGCGGCAATCACGCACATCGCGAGTCGGCGCGCGCGGACTGGCACGCTCCCTCTGTCGGTGGGAACTACGGGGCCGCGGTGCGTCAGGCGCTGTGGCGAGGCCAGGGCGCCGCGCGCAGCGGCCATCAGCCGGCCGTGACCTCGGCCGTCGCGGTGTGCTCCGGACCCTGATGCTCGTGCGCGCCACGCGGAACGACGACCACCGGGCAGGCCGCCGCGTGAACGATCCGGTCCGAGGACCCGCCCAGCAGGGCGCGGCGCACGGGACCGTACCCACGCGAGCCGAGGACCAGGAGGTCAATGCGCTCGGAGAGCCTGACCAGCTCGTCGCGAGCCACGCCCACGACCGCCTCGCCCGTGGCGCCGTTGCCGAGCTCGGCCACGGCGTCGGCCACGAGGGTCTTGGCGTACTCGTGGCGCTCGGGTGCGAGGGCGACCCAGTTGATGCCGTAGGAGATGCTGGGCGCGAAGCCCTGCGGGGGCTCGGCCGCGCAGAGGACGTGGACGGCGCCGCCGGTCGCGAGCGCGAAGCGTCCCGCCCAGGCCAGCGCGGCGTGGCTCTCGGGTGAGCCGTCGTAGCCGACGCCCACGGTCCGCGCGGCGAACGGCGCTGCGGCGCCCGGCCGCGCGACGAGGACCGGGCGCGTGGCGCCCTGGATGACGGCGCGCGCGGTGTCGCCGGCGACGACGCGGCCGAGCGGCCCGCGATGCGGCGAGCCGATGACGATCAGGTCGGCCTCGAGGCCCTCGGCGATGCGGTGAAGCCCTCGTCCGGGGGACGTCTCGGCGGTCGCGATGGCCTGGGCGGGCACGCCGGCCTCGGCGAGCTGGCCTTCGAGCAGCGCCTGCGCCTCCTCGCGGGCCAGCGCTTCGATGTCGATCCGCAGGCCGCGCATCGGGAAGGGCTCGTACGGGTGGACGTGGACGGCGACGATCTCTCCACCGGCCAGGTCGCCGATGCGCTGCGCCAATGCGAGCGCGTCGCGACCGCCCTGAAGGCCATCAACCCCGACGACGATGGTGGTGAACATGTCTGCGACCTCGGACTCGGAGAACATGATCCGAGCCTAGGCGCGTCGCGGCACGCCGCCATCCGGGGCGACCGCGCGTTCGGCCTGCGGAAGAGCCGCAACCTTGCTCGCCGCGCCGAATGTGACGTGATGTTCGCCGTGGGGTGGCGCCTCGACGTCGCTTGCCTGGGGGGTGTGGAGGAGTGGCGAGCCGGCGTCTCAGCCGTCGACGCCATCCACGACGTCCGCCAGCGGTCGCCGCGGCGTCGGCTTGGCCGGACGGACGGGGTGGCCGAGCTCGACGATGGCCTGCGGGAAGCACGGCCGGCCCAGCAGGGCCGCGACGTGCATGCGCAGCTCCGGCACCTGGATGGGTTGGTTGCGATAGCAGGCCTGCAGCCCCTGCGAGGCGGCGTGCAGGACGGCGTGCTCGAGCGCCATCCCGGCGGCCAGCCAATCGCGCGGGCGGTCGCCGTGGGTGTCCAGCACGACGATGGCCGGTGCCTGCTCGGCGCGCTCGCGGTCGCGAGCCGCCGCGCTCATGCCGATGTCCAGCGTCGCGGTCGCGGCCTGTGCCAGCGGCGCGAAGAGGTTGGTCCCCACGAGTCCGTCGCCCGTGTGCCGCGGGTGCAGCCACGCGGCCAGCTCACGGCGCCAGTGGCGGTTGGCCCACTGCATGCGATCGCCTTCGGCGATCAGGTCGGCGAGGGGCGCGCGAGCGTCGTCGCCGAGCACCTCCAGCCATGCACCCTCGGCGTGCGCGCAGGCGCGCAGCGCATCGGGCAGGCCGGCCGGCAGCGTCCGGTCGGCGAAGGCGCCGCGATGGGTGCGGCGTCGCCCGATCGCGGCGTGCAGTCGATCGACGTCGTCCGGAGGGGAGCCGCCGCCATGGAGCCGCACCGTGGCCAGCAGGTCGCCGTCGGCGGCGTCAGGCAGCAGTGTCACGGCGGGCTCGGCACCGGCCCACCACGCGCCGACGCGCAGGTTGAACAGCGCAGCGCCGCAGCTCATCACGAGCTCGCGGTCGTCGGGGTCGTTGACCGGCAGCGCACGTGTGCGATCTGCGCGCAGGTGGATCACGCCCGGGGCGACGACGAAGCCCCATGGCTGGGTGTTGTGCGAGGACGGGGCCTGGACGGCGGCGCGCAGTATCGCGTCGACCGTCTCGGGCGCCAGATGGCCCGAGGGACGATCGGTGAGCGTGGTCATGCTCCGAGCATGGCCGACGGTGCCGCTCAGCCCATCGGCGGCCCACCGACGACCGCGGTGGGGAACTACGGTGTGCTGCCGCGTCCGCAGTTCACCGCACACAAGCCTGGGGCAGGGGGCGGATGGCGCGCGCCGTCCGGCCGATTAACGTCGAAGGTGATGCTCGATCCGCCCGATGCCTACGGCCACCATCCACCTACTTCGACATGGTGGCGGCCACGCTGCTGGTGCTGGTCGTCGGCCTCACCGGAGCGGTGGCGTTCTCGCCGCACCTGCCGTCGCCGAGCGCCACCGCGGTGATCGCCGGCGTCGTCGCGGTCGGCGCCGCCGTCGCGGTCGCGCTGGCTGCGCCGCGCGTCGCCGCGCGCCTGCGCACCCTCCGCCGGCACGTGGCCCAGGGCGGGGCGATCCTCAAGACGCCGCGCCGCTACGCGCGCCAGGTGGTGCTGGTGCAGGCGGGTGCGTGGACGTGCCGGATTGCCGTCGTCTTCTTCCTGCTGGCGGCCTTCGGGCTGCCTGCGTCGCTGCCGACAGCGGGGCTCGTGATGGTCGTCGCCGGGCTCTCGACGCTGGTGCCGCTCACCCCCGGCGGGGCCGGCACGCAGCAGGTCATGCTCGCCTACGCGCTGCACCAGACCGTCGCGGCTGCCGCCGCCGTGTCCTTCTCCCTGGGCATGCAGACCGGAGTCACCGTGGTCAACGCCCTGCTCGGCGTGGCCGCCGCCATGGTGGTCTTCCGCACGCTGCGGCCGCTGGCGGCGGTGCGCTCGGGCCTGGGGCTGCTCGGCGCCCGCGACCCCGCCTGACGCACGAGCCCGGGGCCAGGGCGTGGGCGAGGCCACGTGCCGCGCTGCGGCGGGACGTCAGCGAGCCGCGCGACCCGCTCGGGGTGTGCCTGCGGCGATGCGCAGGAGCTTGCCGAGGGCCGGCGAGAGTCCCACCTCGGGGATCGGCATCTCGACCTCGACGGTACCGGCTTCGCGATCGACGACGCGAAGGGGGCCCAGGCGCTCGAGCACGCTCATCACCTCGTGGTTGGTGGCCAGCATCAGGGCGGTGAAGCTCCGCACGCCCTCCGCGCGCGCGCGAGCGCTGGCCACCTCCAGCAGCCGCGTGCCCAGACCTCGTCCCTGCCAGTCGTCCACGACGGTCACGGCGACCTCGGCCACGTCGGGACGTTCGGGGTTGCGCACGTAGCGCACCACGGCGATCCCCTCGCCGCTCTTCTCATCGAGCGCGACGATCGCCTCGTGGTCGTGATGGTCGACCTCGGTCAGGTAGCGCACCTCCGTCTCGGTCAGGTGCGCTGTCGGCGTCAGGAAGCGCCGGTGGCGCGACTCCATGCTCAGTCGTTCGAAGCCGCGCCGCAGCAGGTCCTTGTCCGCGTCGTGGATCTGGCGCAGGCGCACACGTGAGCCGTCGCGCAACACGATCGGCGCGCCGAGCGCGACGAGCTCATTGGTGGAGGGCGTCGAGGACAACGTCGAGCGCGGCGTCGACGACGGCGGGGGCGCCGCGGCAGGCCGGGTCATGCGGCCTCTGCGAGAGCCTGTAGCTCCCGACGCAGGGCCAGCTGCTCGAGGGCCCGCCGCTCGATCGCGCTGACGCGCACGGGGGAGAGGCCGAGCCGGCCGCCGATCGCCGCGTAGGTCTGCGGCTCGGCGTCGCCGTCGATGCCGTAGCGCAGCCGGATGACCTGGCGCTCGGGATCGGGCATCTCGTCGACGATCCGGCGGACCGCCTCGCTGGAGAGGCTGATGTTGAGCTCCTCGCCGACATCGGCGTCCGGGGCGGCCACGAGCTCGCCGAGCGTCGTCCCTTCGACCCCTGCGATCGGGCGATCGAGGCTCGTGGCGACCCTCGCCGCCTGATGGATCTCGGCGATTTGCTCGACGGTCAGCTCGGCGGCGGCGGCGATCTCCTCGTCGGTCGGGTCGCGCCCGAGCCGCGCGGCGAGCTCGCGGTGGACGCGGGCGATCTTGCGTTCACGCATCTCCACCCCCGCCGGCAGGCGGATGATCCGCGCCCGGTTGGCGAGCCCGTTCTGGATCGCCTGCCGGATCCAGAGCGTCGCGTAGGTCGAGAACCGAAAGCCCTTGCGCCAGTCGAACTTCTCGGCGGCGCGGATCAGCCCGAGCGTCCCCTCCTGGACGAGGTCCAGCAGGGTCATGTGCGCGGTGACCTGGTAGCGCCTGGCGATCGAGACGACGAGGCGCAGGTTGTGGTTGATGAGCTTGTCCTTGGCCGCGAGGTCGCCGCGCTCGATGCGCCTGGCCAGCTCGAGCTCCTCGGCCGCCGTGAGCAGCCGGAAGCGCCCGGCCTCCCTGAGGAACTGACCCATCGAGTCGATCGTGTGCTGCACGAGCTCGTCGTCGGCGTAGCTGGTGGGCGGGATGCCGACCCTGCCGCAGTCGTCGTGCACCGCGATGCCGCGCTGCGCGACCTGGTCGCGCAGGTCGTCCAGATCGGCGTCGCCGAGCGCGAGCGTCTCGGCGAGGCGATCGATCTCCGACTCCTCCACGCAGCCTCGCTGCTCGCCCGTCGCGAGCAGCGCGTGGATGGTGGGCCCGGATCGTGTCTCGTCCTGCATGGCAGCCCTCCAATGGTCGGGACGCCTGAACTCATCGTCGCGCGAGTCGCCGGCCTTTGCATACGTAGTTGCCTGCAATCCGGCGTGGCGCCCAGCGGACTCGCCGTAGTTCCCCGCACTGGCGGCCGTGGTCCTCCGCCGATGCGCGTGGTCCGCCCGAGGAGCAGGCTGGAGACATGCATGTGGATGTCACCGTGAGGGGCGAGGTCGCACCGCAGGCGGTGCGGACCGCCCGAAAGGAAGTGGGGGCGCTCGAGCGGATCGTCAAGGGTCCGCTCACGCACGCGCGGGTGGTCCTCATCCAGGAGGAGAACCCCCGCCTCGAGCACGGCGCCCGCGCCGAGGGCGAGGTGCTGCTCGCCGGACGGCCCGTCCGCGCCCACGCGGCGCGGGCGACGATGGCGGCGGCGGTCGACGAGATGGCCGAGCGCCTGCACGACCAGCTGCGCCGCCACGTCGAGCGCATCATCACGCGTCAGCGCGAGCCCGCCGTTCCCGAGCCGGGCAAGCGCGCGGGCTGAGCGCCCGGAGCGCTCAGGCGGCGTCGCGCTCGCGCGGCAGGTGCTCGTCGAAGGCCATCCCGGCCTCGATCGAGCGCCGCACCGGGCAGGCCTCCGCGACGCGCATCAGGTGCCGGACCTGCTGGGGCGTCAGGTCATGGGGAAGGTTGATCGTCACGTCGAAGTGCCGGGGCGTGGACGTGTTGTCGTAGACGACGTCGACGCTGAGCTCGCCGAGGGCCCAGCCCTTGGTGCGCGCGTACATCCGGATGGTGACCGCGATACAGGCCGCCAGCGCCGCGGGCAGCAGCTCGTGGGGCGCGGGGCCGGTGTCGGTGCCGCCCAGCTGCGGCGGCTCGTCGGTGACCAGGCGGTGGCGGCCGTCGACGAGCACCTCCTGGCGGAGGGTGTCGCCGGTGGAGCGTGCGGTGGCGGTGAGGCTCATCGCGTCACACCGCCGTGGGGACCCGCGGCTCGGGCGCGGGCTCGGGAGCCGGTTCGGCAGGGGGCATGGCCGGGGCTTCGCGGGTCAGGCGCGGCAGCCACTCGAGCCAGCCCGGCAGGTACCAGTTCCAGTCGCCGAGGAGCTTCATCGTGGCCGGGAGCAGCACGGCGCGCACGACGGTCGCGTCCACGAAGACGGCGACCGCGAGGCCGACGCCCATCATCTTGAAGTCGAGCATCCCGAGCGTGGCGAAGATCGCGAAGACCGCGACCATCACGATGGCCGCGCTCGTGATGACGCTCGCGGTGGCGCGAATCCCGTGGGCCACGGCGTCCTCGGTGCTCATCCCGGACTCGTAGGACTCGCGCACGCGGCTGAGGATCAGCACGTGGTAGTCCATCGAGAGCCCGAAGAGGATCACGAAGAGGAACAGCGGCAGCCAGTCGGTCACCCCGCCGACCGAGGTGAAGTTCAGCAGCGACTCGAGGTTGCCCTTCTGGAAGATGAGGACGAGCACGCCGTACGCCGCGCCGACCGAGAGCAGGTTGAGCACGATCGCCTTGATCGGGATGACGATCGAGCGGAAGGTCAGCAGCAGCAGCACGAACGCGAGCCCGAGCACGTAGGCGAAGACGATCGGCGCGCGCGCCTTCATGGTGTCGTTGAAGTCCTTCGAGCCCGCCGTCCAGCCGGTGACCTTCGCGTCGGCGCCGGGCACGTTGCCGATCGTCGCGGGGATCACGTCGTGGCGCAGCGCGTCAAGCGCGCGGTTCGAGGTCGCGTCGGTCCCCTTGCCGGCCAGCGGGATGAGCACGCGGGCGGCCTTGCGCGACGCGCTCGCCTCGACGCTGATCGGCTCCTGCATCCGGCCGGTCGCGAGCGCCGCGCGCTCGAGGGCCGCGATGCCGGCTGCGACCTGAGGCCGCGTCACGTCGCTCGCGCTGACGACCACGACGGCCGGCCCCGCACCTCCGGGGAACGTCTTCTGGACGCGCTCATAGACCTTCATCACCTGCAGGTCGCGCGGCAGGCCCTGCGCGCCGGAGTCGACCGTGTGCAGGCTCAGCGCTGGGATGGCGAGGGCGACGAGGAGGGCGGTGGCCGCCCCACCCCAGACGACCGGGCGGCGCATCACGGCGTTCACGACCGCGCCCCAGAACCGCGATTCGCCGTCCTTGGCGCGCCTGCGCGCGAGGAAGGGGATGCGGCCGCGATCGACGCCATCGCCGAGCTTCGACAGGACGGCGGGCAGGACGGTGAGCGACCCCACGAGCGAGATGGCCACCACCAGCACGGTCCCCACGCCGAACGACGCGAAGATCTGCGAGCCCATGAGGAACATCCCGGACATCGCCGTCATCACGACGAAGCCGGAGAACAGCACCGCGCGGCCGGAGGTGGCCGCCGCTGCCTGGAGCGCATCGGCGCTCGAGAGCCCGCGCGCGCGCTCCTCGCGCGTTCGGCGCAGATAGAAGAGCGAGTAGTCGACGCCGACCGCCAGGCCGACGAGCAGGATCACGGAGTTGATCGACTCGTCGACGCGCATCAGATGGCTGAAGAGCGCGGTCAGCCCCAGGGTCGCCGCGACCGCCGTGATGCCGAGCAGCAGCGGGATGCCCGCAGCCACGAGGGCGCCGAAGGCGGCGACGAGGATCACCAGCGTCACCGGCAGCGAGGTGATCTCTGCCTTCTGGAAGTCGTCCTGGACGCGCTTCATGATCGCCTTGTTGACGCTCGCGTCGCCGAACTCGCCCACGAACAGTTTGGGGTGGGCGCGTTGCACGGCGGCGGTCGCCGCCAGGGCGGGCGCCACGCGGTCCTTCGCGGTGTCGGGGTCGCCGGTGATCTGGAAGGTCACGAGCACGGCGGTCCCGTTCTTGGCACGCTGACCCTCGTTGCCACGCTGTAGCGGCGACTCGAGCTGGGCCACCGCCGGCGTGCGCGACAGGCGCGCGACGAGCTCGTCGACGGCGGCGCGGTAGTCGCTGCCGAGCAGCCCGCCGTTGCGGCTCTCGATGAGGACCTGCTCGGCCGCGCGCTCGCGCGGGAACTGCTTTGCGAGCACCCGCTCGGCCGCGCGCGAGTCGCCGTTGCCCATGTCCTCGTGCTTGAGCGTCACGGTGCCGACTGCGCCGCCGATCATGAAGGCGACGACGACGAAGGCCAGCCAGCCGAGTACCGCGGTCTTGCGATGCGTCGCGCTCCAGTGTGCCGCGCGCGCGGTAAAGGTCTGATGAGCCATGGATCGAAGCTAGGCCGGGCCACGGCGCACTTCATCGGTAGAGCGCCGGGCCGCCACTGCGGGAAATCCACCGGCGCCCCGGTGCGCGATCACCGACCCCCAGGGCGGTCGCGCGATCAGGCGGTCCGGCGCCTGAGCGTCGCCGCGCCGAGCGCGAGGGCGAGCAGCGTGCAGCCCGCGATGACCGCCACGTCGACCGCGCCCCTCGCGCCCAGCCGGCCGTCGCGCGTGACCCGATCGAGCGCGTCGAAGGCGTAGGTCAGCGGCAGCACGTCCGAGGCGGCGCGCAGCCCGGCCGCCATCTCGTCGCGCGCCACGAACAGCCCGCACAGCAGCAGCTGGGGGAAGACGACGGCGGGCATGAACTGCACTGCCTGGAACTCCGTGGTCGCGAAGGCCGAGACGAACAGGCCGAGTGCCATGCCGAGGACCGCGTTGCCGACCGCCAGCGCGATCACCACCGCCGCGGGCCCTGCCGTGTCGAGCCCGAGCGCGCCGAAGGCGAGGACGCTCACGACGATGGCCTGGGTGGCCGCCACCGCGGCGAAGGCGAGCGCGTATCCGACGAGGAGATCGAGCTTGGCCAGCGGCATGCTCATCAGGCGCTCGAGCGTGCCGGTGGTGCGTTCGCGCAGCATCGTGATCGAGGTGACCAGGAACATCGTGATGAACGGGAAGAGGCCCAGCAGCGGACCGCCGATGCCCTGGAAGACCAGCGGCCGCGCGGCGAACGCGTACTTCAGCAGCGTCAGCAGCGCACACGGGACCACCAGCAGCAGGGCGATCGTCCGAGGGTCGCGCCGCAGCTGCGTGAGGACCCTGGCCGCGGTGGCGCCGGCGATCCGCGGGTTCACGCGGCCTCCGTCGACTCGATCAGCGCGATGAACGCCTCCTCGAGGTCGTCGCACCCGGTGCGCCGGCGCAGCTCGTCCGGCGCCTCGTTGGCCAGCACGTGCCCGTCGCGCATCAAGACCAGCGCGTCGCAATGCTCCGCCTCGTCCATGACGTGGCTCGAGACGAGCAGCGTCACCCCGTCGGCGGCCAGGGTCTTGAACGTGGCCCACAGGTCGCGGCGCAGCAGGGGGTCGAGGCCGACGGTGGGCTCGTCGAGGACCAGGAGGCGCGGCTCGGCCAGCAGCGCGGTGGCGAGCGACACGCGCGTCTGCTCGCCGCCTGACAACGAGTGGGCGACCCGGTCGGCGTGCTCGCGCAGGCCGACGGTGGCGATGGCCTCCCCGACCCGCGCCTCGGGCGCGCCGAGCACGCGCGCGAAGTAGCGCAGGTTCTCGCGCGTCGTGAGGTCGCCGTAGACGGACGGCGCCTGCGTGACATAGCCGACCCGGCGCCGCAGCGCCGGCGTGCCGGCCGGCAGGCCGAGGACCTCGACGACGCCGGAATGCACCACCTGGACCCCGACCATGGCGCGCATCAGCGTCGTCTTGCCGCACCCGCTCGGCCCCAACAGGCCCGTGATCGCACCCGTCGCGGCCGTCAGCGACACCGCGTGGAGGATCTCACGGCCGCCGCGCCTCACCCGCAGCCCGTCGACGCGGATCGCGGGCTCGCCTGTCTGTGCTCGGGCCGTGGCGCGGAGTCTAGGAGCGCTCTCGGCAGATCGGCCTCCCGCCGCCGCCGTCCTTGGCCACACGTCACCGCGGCCTAGGCGCGGGCATCCGTGGACCGCCGCACGCGGGGCACGGGCGAACCCCGATGGCGGAGTCCTCATGGGCTCCTACGGTGACGACAGGCTGCGAGCGAACGTCGTCTTCGTCACGAAGGAGAGCGGATGTTCCGGACCATCGTCGCGGGCTGCAACGGCTTGGAGCGCGGCCGCGGGGCGGTATCGCTCGCGCACGCCGTCGCCGCCGCCACGGGTGCCCGGTTGGTGCTGCTCGGCGTCCATCACAACCCGCCGCTTCCGTTCCCCGACACGTACGCCAAGCAGCGCGCGGAGCTCGAGCACGCGCTGAGAGCGGTGCGTGACGAGCTCGCCCCGGAGGCCATCGTCCGCGTCCACGCCGACCTCTCGCCCGCCCGGGCCCTGCGTCATGTCGCGGAGGCCGAGCACGCCGACCTGCTCGTCGTCGGCTCGCGCCATCGCCGGTGGCTGCAGCACATCCTCGAGGGCGACCGCGCCATGCAGGTCCTGCACGGCGCGGCCTGCGCGGTCGCGGTCGCGCCGGACCCGCTGGCGCCGCACCCCGAGCTGCAGAGGATCGGCGTCGGTGTCGACGCGACGCCCGAGTCCAAGCGCGCTCTGGCCATGGCTCGCGACCTCGCCGAGCGCACGGGCGCGCGCCTGTGGCTGCACGCCGTGGTCGACGACACGATCTCCAGTTGGGGTGGGCTCACCCCGATGGGTGTCCCCCCGGACGTCTACGAGACGCTCATCGCGTCACGGGTGAGCATGGCTCGTGACCTGCTCGCCGAGCGCCTCGAGGACTGCCGGGGCCTGTCGGCCGACGGGACGGTCGTCGTCGGCTCGCCCACGGGGGAGCTCGTCCTGGCCAGCGAGGGGCTGGATCTGCTCGTGCTCGGCTCCCGCCGCTGGGGACCCGTGCGACGGCTGGCGCTGGGCAGCACCTCCGAGCGGGTGATCCGCCACGCCGCGTGCCCGGTGCTCGTCCCGCCGCGCGACGGTGCCTCCGAGCACAGCGACGCCGCGCCGGTGGGCGGCGAGACCGAGATGCGGTGATCGACGGCCGCGGACTGCCCGCAGCGAACCGTTGCGCTGGGCGGTGAGAACGATGGACGGCGTGGCGAACTACGGTCGGCCGGAGGCAGTAGGCACCGATGACGCTGCGGGCCGGCGTTGGAACGGTGACCTCGTACGCGCGCTGCATGCGGCGCGCAGGGCGGCCGGCGTGGGCCGGCCGGCAACCAACCATCGAGGAGCCACCATGGCCACCATCGAGAAGACCGCGACCTACGAGCCGCCGGGACGCCCCGGCAGCCCGGTCGAGGTCAAGGACCGTTATGAGAACTTCATCGGGGGCGCCTTCACGCCGCCGGGCGCCGGCGAGTACCGGGAGAACCTGAGCCCGGTGACGGGCGAGCCGTTCTGTGAGGTCGCCTACTCGACCCCGGACGACATCGAGCTGGCGCTCGACGCCGCACACGCCGCCAAGGCGGCTTGGGGCAAGACGCCGGCTGCGGGCCGGGCCGCCGTGCTGGACGCCATCGCCGACGCGATGCAGGACAACCTCGAGATGCTCGCGGTCGCCGAGAGCTGGGACAACGGCAAGCCGGTGCGCGAGACGCTCAACGCGGACCTGCCGCTGGCCATCGATCACTTCCGCTACTTCGCCGGCGTGATCCGCGGCGAGGAGGGGAGCATCTCCGAACTCGACGAGAAGACCGTCGCCTACCACTTCCGCGAGCCACTGGGCGTCGTGGGACAGATCATCCCGTTCAACTTCCCGCTGCTGATGGCCGCGTGGAAGATCGCGCCGGCGCTGGCCGGGGGCAACTGCACGGTGGTCAAGCCGGCCTCGCCGACGCCGTGGTCGATCCTCAAGCTGGCCGAGGTCATCGCCGACGTCGTCCCGCCGGGCGTGCTGAACATCGTCAACGGGCCCGGCGCCGCGATCGGCAAGGCGCTCGCCTCCAACAAGCGCATCGCCAAGATCGCCTTCACCGGCGAGACCGTGACCGGCCGGCTGATCATGCAGTACGCGGCCCAGAACCTCATCCCGTCCTCGACCGAGCTGGGCGGCAAGTCGCCCAACATCTTCTTCGAGGACGTGATGGCGGCCGACGACGCCTTCCTCGACAAGACGATCGAGGGCCTCGTGCTCTACGCGTTCAACAAGGGCGAAGTGTGCACGTGCCCGTCGCGCGCGCTGATCCAGGAGTCGATCTATGACGAGTTCATGGGCCGCTGCCTGGAGCGCATCGCCGCGATCAAGCAGGGCGACCCGCTCGACCTCGCGACGATGATCGGCGCGCAGGTCTCGTCCGCGCAGCTCGAGAAGATCGCGGGCTACGTCGAGATCGGCCGCGGTGAGGGCGCGGAGGTCCTGATCGGTGGCCGGCGCAACGTCCTCGAGGGCGAGCTCGCCGGCGGCTACTACTACGAGCCCACCGTGCTCAAGGGCCGCAACGACATGCGGGTCTTCCAGGAGGAGATCTTCGGGCCCGTGCTTGCCGTGACGACCTTCCGCGACGAGGCCGAGGCGCTGGAGATCGCCAACGACACGATGTACGGGCTGGGCGCCGGCGTGTGGAGCCGCGACGGCAGCCGGGCCTTCCGGATGGGCCGCGGCATCCAGGCGGGCAGGGTGTGGACCAACTGCTACCACCTCTACCCGGCCCACGCGGCGTTCGGCGGCTACAAGACGTCGGGCGTCGGGCGCGAGAACCACAAGATGATGCTCGACCACTACACGCAGACCAAGTGCCTGCTCGTCAGCTATGACCCCGAGCCGCTCGGGTTCTTCTGAGATGGGCGCGCGGGTCACCGCGACCCCGGAGGCGCTCGAGGCAATCGAGCGCCTCCGGGCCGTCCACGGCCCGCTCGCGTTCTTCCAGTCGGGGGGCTGCTGTGACGGCAGCTCCCCGATCTGCCTGAAGGACGGCGAGCTCCCCGCGGGTCCGAACGACGTGCTGCTCGGCACGGTCGGCGGCGCTCCGTTCTACATCGACTCCGACCAGGACGAGCGCTGGCGCCGACCGACGCTCGTCCTCGACGTCGCCGACGGCGCGGCCATGGGGTTCTCGCTCGAGGGCCTCGACGGGGTCCACTTCCTGACGGTCCCGCGGATGGCGGCGCGCTGATGGCCGCCGCGGCCGATGAGCTGCGTGAGATCACCCTCCACGGCCACCGCGTCTTCTTCCGGTCGGCCGGCAGCGGGCCGGCGCTCGTGCTGGCCCACGGGATCACGTCGACATCGGCGACGTGGGCCAAGGTGCTCCCGTACCTCGCGGAGCGCTTCACCGTCATCGCCCCCGACCTGCTCGGGCACGGCGAGTCGGCCAAGCCCCGCGGGGACTACTCGCTGGGCGCCTACGCCAGCGGGATCCGCGACCTGCTGCTCGCCCTGGGCCACGAGCGCGCGACCTTCGTCGGGCACTCGCTCGGCGGCGGCGTGGCCATGCAGCTGGCCTACCAGTTCCCCGAGCACTGCGAGCGCCTGGTGCTCGTCAGCAGCGGCGGCCTGGGCCGCGAGATCAACGCGCTGCTGCGCGCCGCCAGCCTTCCTGGCTCGGAGCTCGTGCTCCCCTTCCTGGTCGACGACCGCGTCGTGGGGGCCGGCCGGCTCGTCGGCAGCCTGCTCAGTCGCATCGGGCTGCGTGTGCACACCGACGTCGGCGAGGTCCTGCGCGGACACGCGTCGCTGTCCGACGGCGAGGCGCGCGCCGCCTTCCTGCACACGCTGCGCCCGATCGTCGACCTCAGGGGCCAGCGCGTGGACGCCACCGACCGCCTCTACCTCGCCGAGTCCATTCCGTTCCTGATCATCTGGGGCGAGCGCGATCCGATCATCCCGGTCGAGCATGGGCGCGCAGCCCACCAGCTCGTCCCGAACAGCCGGCTGGAGGTCTTCCCCGCCGCCGGCCACTTCCCGCACCTCGACGACCCGCTGCGCTTCGTGCGCGTGCTGGGCGACTTCATCCAGACCACCGAGCCGTCGCGCGTCGACGCGGCGCGCTGGGGCAGGCTGCTGCGCAGCGGCGCGCGCAAGCCCGTCGCGACGACCGCGAGGGGCCGAAGCCGCCGTGCCGCCGCGAAATGAGCGAGCGCCGTCGCGCGGGGACGCGCAGGCCCTCGCGCTGACCGAGGAGCTCGGCGCGCAGCTCGCGCGGATGAAGGGCGCGGGCGCCAAGCTCGTGCAGCTCCTCTCGATGCTCGCCTTGCAGCGCGAGCGCTCCGAGGGCGCGCTCGGCGCGCTGCGCGCCGGCGCGGCGCCCGTCGGGTTCGGTCGCGTGCGCCAGATCGTCGAGCGCGAGCTCGATGCGCCCATCAGCGAGCTGTTCTCCGACTTCGACGAGGAGCCGTTCGCGCTCGCGTCCCTTGGCCAGGTCCACCGCGCGCGCACGGACGACGGGACGATGCTCGCCGTCAAGGTCCAGCACCCCGGCGTGGCCGAGGCGATCGAGGCCGACCTGCGCAACCTCGGTCTTGTCAGCCCGATCCTGAGGCGCCTGGCGCCCGGGATCGACGCGGCTGCGCTCCTGGCCGAGGTGCGCGAGCTGATCTCCGACGAGCTCGACTACGAGCTCGAGGCCCAGCACCAGCGCCGCATCGAGCGCCGCCTGCGCGGCCATCCCGACGTCCTGGTGGCCCGCGTGCACACCGGCCTCTCGACGCGCCGGGTGCTCGTGACCGACTACGTGGAGGGGGTGGGAGCGCCGGAGATTGCGCGGCTGCCCGAGGCCGAGCGCGACCGCGTCGGCGAGCTGCTCTTCCGCTTCTACTTCGGGCTGGCCTGGCGCGACGGGATCGTCGCGGGAGACCCGCACCTAGACAACTGCGTGCTGTGCCCCGACGGTCGCGTGTGCCTCCTCGACTTCGGCCTGGTGCGCGAGCTCGAGCACGATTACGTGGAGGGCGAGCGCAGCGTGATGCAGGCGATCGCCGGCGGCGACGCGCAGGGGGTCCACGACGGGCTGTCGCGCCTGTCCTACCTGCCCGATCCGGGCACCGTCGACCCCGATGCGCTGCTCGAGCACCTGGCGCCGGCCGGCGAGTGGCTGCTGGCACCGGGCTTCCGGCGGCTCGGCCCCGTCGACGTCGACCGCACCGTGGAGCTGGGCTACCCGCCGCGCTCGCCGTGGTTCGCGCAGATGCGCCGCCTCAGCATGCCCGCGCCCACGCTGCTGCTGCGGCGCATGGAGCTCCAGGTCCTCTCCGTCCTCGCACACCTGCGCGCCGGCGCCGACTGGGGCGCGCTGGCCGCCGAGCACCACGCCGCCGAGCCCCCGTCGACGGGCCTCGGGCGCGAGGACGCGGCCTTCTTCGCGCGCCGCGCTCGCTGAGCGGTGTCGCGCCTGCACCTTTCCACGGACTCGATCGCGTAGTCGCGGCGGTTGGCCGCCCGCTGCGGCGAGCCGACACTGGTTGGCGTCCCCACATCCGCCAGGAGGCCACCATGCACGCCACCGCCGATCCGCACCGCAGGACGAGCCGCCCCGGCGACCTCGCCGAAGATGTGGCCATCGTCGTGATGATGCTCTCCGGCGCGATCCTCGTCGTGGCGCTGATCGTCGCGGCGTTCGTGATCTGACCGACCCGGGCGGAGAGCTACGGACGGCGAATGCGCAAAGACCGCGGATGGCGGGCCGCCGCCGGCGCCATACGGTCGATGCACCGCCTTCGAACTCACAAGGAGCCCCCATGCCCACCCGCGTCGCCATCAACGGCTTCGGCCGCATCGGCCGCAGCTTCGTGCGCTCGGCCTACGAGCGGGGCGCCGATCTGGAGATCGTCGCCATCAACGACATCGCCGATCCGGCGACCCTCGCGCATCTGTTCACCTACGACTCCGTCTACGGCCAGTTCGGGCCAGAGGTGACCTGCAACGGAGACGTCATCGCCTTCGACGGCCGCGAGATCCGCGTCCTCGGCGAGCGCACCCCCGGCGACCTGCCGTGGTCCGAGCTCGGGGTCGAGGTCGTCATCGAGGCCACCGGACGCTTCCGGACCCGCGCCGACGCCGAGCAGCACATGCAGGCGGGCGCCAGCAAGGTCATCCTGTCGGCCCCGAGCAAGGGCTCGGAGCCGGTCGACGCCAACGTCGTGCTGGGCGTGAACTTCCACGAGGTCTACGACCCCGCGGTCCACCACATCATCACCAACGCCTCGTGCACGACCAACTGCCTGGCGCCGGTGGCGAAGGTCCTCCACGAGACCGTCGGCATCCGCCACGGCCAGATGACCACCGTGCACGCCTACACGGCCGACCAGAGCCTGCTCGACGGCCCCCACAAGGACCTTCGGCGCGCCCGTGCCGCCGCCATCAATCTCGTCCCGACGAGCACCGGCGCCGCGCGCGCTGTGGGGCTTGTGATCCCGGAGCTCGAGGGCCGCCTCAACGGCATCGCCGTGCGCGTCCCGACGCCGACGGGCTCGCTCGTCGACCTCACCATCGAGGCCGGCCGTGCGACCAGCGTCGAGGAGATCGACGCCGCCTTCCGCGAGCGCGCCGACACCGGGCACATGACCGGCATCCTCGCCTACAGCCAGGCGCCGATCGTCTCCTCGGACATCGTCAAGTCGCCGTACTCGTCGATCTACGACGCGCCGCTGACCAGCGTCATGAACGACACCCAGGTCAAGGTCGTGTCCTGGTACGACAACGAGTGGGGCTATGCCACCCGCCTGGTCGAGCTGGCCGAGCAGGTCCTCGAGCCGAAGCATGCGCCGCTCAGCGCCCAGGGCGCCGCGGTGGTGTGAGGTGACCATGCCCACCGGGCCCGTCCTCGTGGTCTACGCGAGCAAGCACTCGTCCACGGCGGAGATCGCCGAGCGCATCGCGGCAGCGATGCGCTCGGCCGGCTGCGACGCCGAGGCGCGTCCGGCGGCCGAGGTCGACGACCTGTCCGGCTACGCGGCCGTCGTCCTCGGCAGCGCCGTCTACGCCAAGCGCTGGCAGCGCGACGCCCGCGCCTTCGCCCGCCGTCACTCCGCGGTGCTGCGCGCCATGCCCGTGTGGCTGTTCAGCAGCGGCCCGATCGGCGCGGTGCAGGAGCATCCAACCGCGCCGACGCCGCCCGTGGCCGAGCGGCTCGTGGCCCGGCTCGGCGCGCGCGAGCACGTGATGTTCGGCGGGCGGATGCCCACGGACCCGGGCAACTTCGTCGAGCGGGCGATGCTCAAGAACACGCCGCCCGAGCGCCGCGACGCGCGGGACTGGCCGGCCATCGAGGCCTGGGCGCGCGGCGTGGCCTCGCAGGTCGCCGCCGGCGAGCTCGCCGCGGCGCGCTGAAGCTCACGGACCCTCCGGCAGCCGGACGGCGTCCATCGCCGCCCGGCGCTGGCGGGCCATGCCAGCCAGGCCGCCGAGCTCCTCGGCCAGCAGGTGCGCCGAGTCGCGCAGGGGGCGCGCGGGGCACAGGTCGAGCTCGAGCCCGAACGAGCGGTACGGCGCGAAGAAATAGGCCGCACGCAGGTGCCACAGCGACGTCACGACGCTGACGCGCTCCGCCACGCCGAGGGCCAGGACGATCGGCAGCGACCGCGACGCGTTCTCGGCGGTGTTGCGTCCGGCCACCTCGAGCAGGACCGGGACGTCGGCGAGCGGCCACTCGCGCTGCATCTGCTCGGCCTCGGACAGGCCGCCGGTGTGCGTGAAGCCGGTGAGCAGCACGGCGCGAACGGGCGTCGAGTGGCACAGCCGGATGGCTCGCGCCAGCCGCGCCCGCGAGTGCGCGGAGATGCGGTGCTCGGCGCTGATGCCCGGCTCGCGATGGCCCAGGACGATCGCCACGCGATCGCTGTCGCGACTCGCCGTCGCGCGCAGCGCCGCGGCCGCGGAGCGGTCGGCGAGGACGGTGACGCACGGATGGTCGCGCAGGAGCGAGGCGGGCGCCCCGGGATCGATCGGGCCTTCGAGCGCCGCGCGTAGCGCCTCGGCCTTCTCGGAGCCGGTCACCAACAGCAGGATCTCGCGGGCGGCGAGCAGCGTCCTGAGCCCCACCGTCAGCGCCTCGCGCGGCACGCGCTCCGCGCCGCCGAAGTCCGCCGCGGCCGCAGCGATCGTCGATGGATGGAGCTCCACCCGGTGCACCCCGGCGCCGGGCGGCGAGCCCGGCTCGTTGAACGCGACGTGCGCGTCGCGACCCAGGCCGAGGACCGCGAGGTCGATCGGCGCGGCGTCGAGCACCGCCTCGTAACGCGCGGCCTCGACGCCGGGGTCTGGGGCAGCCCCGTCGAGCGCCTCGCGACGGCCGATGGGGATGCCCGCGAGCTCGCGATCCAGGTCCGCGTGGAAGCTGCGCGGGTCATCACGGCCGAGTCCGAGGTACTCGTCCAGTCCGAGCACCGTGACGTGGGCGCTGGGCAGCGAGCCGTCGGCCGCGTGCGCGCGCAAGGCGGCATACAGGCCACGCGGCGTGTGGCCCGTGGGCAGCAGCATGCGCATCCGCGTGCGAGCGCGGATCCGGTTCGCCACCAGCTCGGCGGCCGTGAGGCCGACGTGGCGGGCGTCGTCGAGGACGAGGAGCGACGGCGATGCCATTCAACGCCGGCGGTGGAGCGCCCTTGTCCGGTGCCGCCTTGGGGACTCAGCCGGTGAAGCCATCACGGCAGCATCCAACCACGGACGGCGCGCTGAAGGGCGGCGGGCCGCAGAGCGCTGCGGGAAATCACGGAGCAGGAGTGCCACCGAGGCCGGATGTCGGGCGCCGGGCAGCCTGGAAGCGTGACGTCATGTCCGCGACCGAGCCCCTGTCCCCACTCGATGCGACGTTCCTCGAGCTGGAGGACGCCGATCCGACGGCCCACATGCACATCGGGGGAGTGCTCGTCTTCGACGCGCTGCCCGATGGGGGGACGCCTACGCTCACGCGCGTGCGCCGCCACCTCGAGCGGCGCCTCGAAGCGCTCCCCCGTTATCGACAGCGGCTCTCACGCCGCACGACCGGCGGCCTGCGCTGGCCGGAGTGGGAGGCCGACGATCGCTTCGACATCACCGCGCACGTCACGCGTGCGGCGCTGCCAAGGCCAGGCGGAGAGCGAGAGCTGCTGGCGTGGGCGGCCGACTTCTGGTCGCATCGGCTCGACCGTGCGCGGCCCCTCTGGCGGGTCGTGCTGCTCGAGGGACTCGCCGGCGGGCGCTGGGCGCTCGTGACCAAGACCCACCACTGCCTGGTGGACGGCGTCGGATCGATCGACGCGGGCACGGTGTTGCTCGACGCCGAGCGCAAGCCCGGACCGTGGAAGCCGCCGACGCAGATGCATCCCGCGCAGGTCGGCAGCGCGAATGCCCTGCGCCGCTTGGCCGGCCTGCCGATGGCGGCGGCGGAGGCGACCGCGGGGGCGGTTCGCCATCCGCGCCGCGCCGCCGAGGCGTTGGACTCCGCGCGCGCCATGCTCGAGCTGCTGCTACGCGAGGAGCTCGTCGCCGCGCCGCGGACCAGCGTCAACGTCCAGCTCAGCGAGCATCGCCGGCTGGCCGCCACCGAGGTCCCGCTCCAGGAGATCAAGGCGATCAAGCGGGCCCTCGGCGGCACGGTCAACGACGTCATCCTCTCGCTCGTCACCGCGGGGCTGCGCCACCTGCTCGTGGAGCGTGGGGAGGCCCCGCCCTCCGCGGGCCTGCGCGCGATGGTGCCGGTGGACGTCCGCGAGGCGGCCGAGCACCTCGAGCTCGGCAACCGCATCACCTCGCTGTTCGTCCACCTTCCGGTCGCGGTGGGCGAGCCGCGCGCCCGTTACCGCCAGGTGCGTGCGCAGACCATGAAGCTGAAGGCCAGCCACCAGGCCGCCGGCGGGAAGCTGCTCGTCGATCTCGCCGGGCTCGCGCCGCCCGGGCTGCACAGCGTGGTCGCGCAGTCGCTCTTCGCCACGCGCCTGTTCAACGTGACCGTGACGAACGTCCCGGGCTCCGAGACGACGCTGTACGCGTTCGGCGCCCCGCTGCGCAGGGTCGTCCCGCTCGTCCCGCTGGCTGCCGAGCATGCCGTCGCGGTGGCCGCGCTGTCGTATGACGGCACAGTCTTCTTCTGTGTGCACGCCGATCGTGACGCGGCGCCGGATGCGCATCGCGTCGTCGAGGGCATCGAGGCCGAGCTCGACGCGCTGGGCGTGGTCGCCGCGAGAGCCGCAGCGGCGGCGGCGCGCGAGGCCGCCCTCGCGCGCCAGCCGGCGCACGGTTGAGCGACGCCGTCCGTACTCGCCACCCGCCGATCGCGGTGAGACATACGGACGCACGCTGCGGGCGTGCGCCGATTGCACCCCGGCCCGCCCGAGCTACGGTCGGGTCGACGTGGCCGACATGGTCGTGACACCCGTCCCGCGGGTCCTTCAGACGCTGGCCGAGCGCTATGACAGCGCGGTCTTCGAGCCGTCCGACGGGCCCCGCCGTGTCCGCTTGACCGTCGGCGAAGACGCATCGTGGGACGCGTTGCTCGCCGACGGCGGCGCAGACCTCCTGCCGGCTGCGGGGGCTGCGGACGCCACGCTCGCCGCCGACGCGCGGACCTGGGGCGCGATCGCCGAGGACGGCCGCGCTGCCATGCGCGCCTATCTCTCCGGGCGGCTCGAGATCCGTCGCAACCTCCACCTCGGGGTCGGCTTCCTGGCCGCGACGAGCGGACACGTGGATCCGGCGCGATTACGCTTTCGCATGGTCGCGACCCGCCGCGCGCGGCTCTCGACGCTGGAGGCGGGAAGCGGCCCCCCGGTCGTGGCGGTCCACGGGCTCGGCGGGACCAAGGGATCCTTCCTGCCGACGGTGGCGGCGTTGGCCGGCGGCTTTCGCGTCATCGCCGTGGACCTACCGGGCTTCGGCGATTCCGACAAGCCGCTGGGGGCGGCCTACGACGCCCGCTACTTCGCCGAGGTCGTCATCGACCTGCTCGACGCGCTCGACATCGAGTGCGCGCACCTCATCGGCAACAGCCTCGGGGGGCGCGTCGTGCTCGAGGTGGGGATGCGCCATCCGGACCGCGCGGGACGGCTGGCGCTCCTGGCGCCCTCGTTGGCGTGGAAGCGCCAGCGCGCGCTGGCGCCGCTGCTGCGGATGGTCCGGCCAGAGCTCGGCCTGCTTCAGTTCACGCCGCGCCTGGTCGTCGAGACGATCGCGCATCGAGTGATCCCCGGCGCCGACGACGGCTGGGCCGCGGCCGGCATCGACGAGTTCCTGCGGGCCTTCGTCACTCCTGCCGGCAGGTCCGCGTTCTACGCGGCCGCGCGTCACATCTATCTCGAGGCGCCCGACGGCAGCAACGGCTTCTGGCCCAGGCTGGGCGAGCTCCAGGCCGATGCCCTCTTCGTCTGGGGACGCAGCGACCGGCTCGTGCCGATCGCCTTCGCGCGGCATGTCGCCGAGACGCTTCCGGGCGCCCGCCATGTCGAGCTCGACTGCGGGCACGTCCCGCAGGTCGAGCGCCCGCGGGAGACGCACGCGGCGATCGGCGCGTTCCTGCGGTCGTGAGCGAGCACGTGAAGGCCGCGGCGCTGTACGTGAGGGTGCGACCTCACAAGGCCCAGAAATGCCCCACGTGCGCCGCGACGCGCGAGGTGATGAGCGGGTCGGGCGCAATCGACTCCGACCTCCCTTCGCCGTTCAGCGCCGCGACCGTCGCCAGCACGCATTCGGTCAGCGCCGCCGCGTCGTAGCCACCCTCCAGGACCGCGCCGACCGGGGCGCCGACCTCGGCGGCGAGATCGCGCACCTGGCAAGCCATCTGCGCATACGAGCGGCTCTCGAGCACGCATCCACCCAGCGGATCGGCGCGGTGGGCGTCGAACCCCGCCGAGATCAGCACGAGCTCCGGCTCGAACTCGAGCGCGGCCGGGACGATCACGTGCTCGAGCACCGACAGCCACACGTCGTCGGCTGATCCCTTCGGCACCGGGACGTTGATGGTGTAGCCGCGGCCGCTCCCCGAGCCGGGATCGCTGAGCGCGCCTGTGCCCGGGAACAGACCTGACTGGTGGATGCTGGCAAAGAGGACATCCGAGCGTCGACGGAAGATCTCGGCGGTTCCGTTTCCGTGGTGCACGTCCCAGTCGAGGATCAACACCTTCCCGACGCCGAGCTCCTGGATCGCAAGCTGGGCGGCGACCGCGATGTTGTTGAACAGGCAGAAGCCCATGGCCACGTCTCGCTGCGCGTGATGGCCGGAGGGGCGGATGGCGCAGAACGCCGAGCTCGCCGCCCCGTTGATCAACGCTCGTACCATCTCGCACGAGGCGCCGGCCGCGTGGAGCGCGGCGCCGTAGGAGGCCTTCCCCACGAAGGTGTCCGCATCGATCCTTCCGCCGCCGTCGGCGCAGAGCGCGGCAATGGTCCGGACGTGCTGGGGCGTGTGCACCAGCTCGAGCTCGGAGCGGGTGGCCGCCGGGGCCTCGAGCGGCTCGCACCCGAGCCAGCTCACCGCGGCCATCGCCGCCTCGACCGCTTCGAGCCGCTCCGGGGTGTCTGGATGCTCAGGCGCGTGCGCGCGTGGGTCGTGCTCGAACGACGAGGAGTGATGCAGATAGAGCACGAGCGGATCCCACCCTAACCGCGAGCCGCCACCCGGCCGTAGCCCCCGCCAATCCCTGGCGGGCCGGCCCGACGTGGCGGTACGTAGTTCGCCACAGCGCTCTTGTGGGCGTAGGCGGATGAGCGGCGCACCGCGCCAACCCAGACTGAGCGCATGAGCCACGCCACTACCCGGTCCGCCCGGTCCGCCGCGGGATCGCGCTGAGGAGGATGCATGTCTGAAGCAGTCATTGTCGATGCAGTCCGGACGCCGATCGGCCGGGCGATAAGAGGGACGCTGCGCGACCTGCGCGCCGACGACCTCGCCGCGATCCCACTGCGGGCGCTCGTCGAGCGCAACCCCGAGGTCGATTTCGGCGAGACGGCTGATGTCATGATGGGGTGTGGCTTCCCGGACCACGAGCAGGGCTACAACGTGGGCCGCAACGCGGCGCTGCTGGCCGGGCTCGACCACCACGTCCCGGCGGTCACGGTCAGTCGTTTCTGCGCCTCGTCGCTGCAGACGATCCGGATGGCCTTCCACGCCATCAAGGCAGGCGAAGGCGACCAGTACATCGCGGCGGGCGTGGAATGCACGTCACGCGGCGCCGGAATGTCGCTTCCGGTCATGAACCCGCTGCTCGACGGCACGAACGGCACCGGCTACAACGTCTACATCCCGATGGGGATGACGGCGGAGAACGTCGCCGAGCGCTGCAAGATCTCCCGCGAGGCCCAGGACGAGTGGGCCGCGCACTCCCAGCAGCGTGCGGTCGCGGCACGCGCGGCGGGCCATTTCGATCGCGAGATCGTCGGCGTCGACATTCCGGAGACTCACGACGCCGGCGGCGACGTGATCCCGGCGCACACGGTCACGTACGACGATGGGCCACGCGAGGGCACGACGACCGAGTCGCTGGCCAAGCTCAAGCCAGCCTTCAAGCCGGATGGCACGGTGACCCCGGGCAACGCCTGCCCGCTCAACGACGGCGCCGCAGCCGTGCTGGTGATGTCGGAGGAGAAGGCGCGTGAGCGCGGCCTGAAGCCGCGGGCGCGCATCGTGGCCTCCGCGGTGGCGGCGGTCCGCCCAGAGATCATGGGCCTCGGGCCGATCCCCGCCTGCCGCGCGGTGCTCAAGGCCGCCGGCCTGACCATCGACGACATCGATCTCGTCGAGCTCAACGAGGCCTTTGCGGCGCAGGTGATCCCGTGCCGCGACGAGCTGGGCATCGATCCGGACAAGCTGAACATCAACGGCGGCGCCATCGCGCTGGGCCATCCGTTCGGCATGACCGGCGCCCGCATCATGACGACCTTGCTCAACAACCTCGACTCGGTGGACGGCAGGTACGGCCTCGAGTCGATGTGCGTCGCCGGCGGATTGGGCCAGGCGATGATCGTCGAGCGGCTCTCCTAGATCGGAAAGGCACCATGGCAACTACAGATTCCCAGTCTCAGACCACAGCGAAGGATCGCGACCTGACCGGTCGGGTCGCGATGGTCACGGGCGGTACCCGTGGCATCGGCGCGGCGATCTGCCACGCGCTCGCTGCGGACGGCGCGATCGTCGCGGCCGGCTTCTCCTCGAATCAGGCGCGCGCCGATGAGCTGCGCCAGGAGATCGAGGCCGCGGGCGGCACCCTGTCGCTGCATCAGGGCAACATCGGTGACGCGGAGGACTGCGAGCGCGTCGTCAAGGAGGTCATCGAGCAGCACGGCCGGCTCGACATCCTCGTCAACAACGCGGGCATCACGGTCGACAAGCCGGTTTGGAAGTTGTCCGCGGCCGATTGGGACAAGGTGCTGAAGGTGGACCTCTCGGGAGCCTTCTACATGTCCAAGCCCGCGATCCAGCACATGATCGGGCGAGGCTCCGGGCGGATCATCAACATCTCCTCGGTCACCGGCGAGATGGGCAACATCGGGCAGGCGAACTACGCGGCCTCGAAGTCCGGCCTGTTCGGGCTCACCAAGACGCTCGCTCGCGAGGCGGCTTTCGCGCTTCGCATGGCCGGCAAGCTCGAGAAGGGGACCGGCGTCACGGTCAACTGCATCACCCCGGGCCTGATCGAGACCGACATGGTCGTCACGATCCCGCCATACATGGTGGCCGATCTCGTGGAGCGGATCCCGGTGCACCGGATGGGACAGCCTGAGGAGATCGCGCGCGTCGTGTGCTTCCTCTCCCAGGACGCCTCGGGTTACATCACCGGGCAGATCTGGGATGTCGACGGCGGCATCAACATGTGACCGGCCCGAAGCCGCCCGCGCGAGAGCGCGAAGGCCCGACCACGAACTGTTGAGCAACGACTCCCCAGGAGGGGACTGGCGATGGCCACCAACGTTTCAGAGAAGGAAGCTCGCGATGTCGTAGAGGCGGCGCGGGAAGCAGACTGGAAGCTGCCGAGTTTCGGCAAGCAGCTGTTCCTGGGCGACTTTCGCCTCGATCTGATCCATCCGCAGCCGAAGCTGGATCCGGAGCAGATCGAAAAGGGCGAACGCTTCCTCACCGAGCTTCGAGAGGTGCTCGCGTCGGAGGCCGACCCGCTCCAGATCGAGCGCGACGCGAAGATCCCCGACAACGTGGTGGACGCGCTGAAGCGGATCGGCGCACTCGGGATGAAGGTCCCGCCGAAGTACGGCGGCCTGGGGCTGTCGCAGGTGTACTACAGCAAGGCGCTGGCGGTGGCCGCCAACTGCCACTCGGCGATCTGCACGCTGCTCAGCGCGCACCAGTCGATCGGTGTCGCCGAGCCGCTGCGGATGTTCGGCAGCGAGGAGCAGCGCCAGAAGTGGCTGCCCCTGGTGGCCAAGGATCACATCAGCGCCTTCCTGCTGACCGAGCCCGGCGTCGGCTCCGATCCCGCGCGCATGGCCTCGATCGCGACGCCCGTCGAGCTGGGGACGGCCGACGACGACATGACCGCGACGCCGGTCGAGGGTGGCTACCGCATCAGCGGCCGCAAGCTCTGGGCCACCAACGGAACGATCGCGGACATCGTCGTGGTGATGGCCAAGGTGCCCAAGAGCGACGGTCACCGCGGTGGGATCAGCGCCTTCGTGGTGCCGTACGACAGCGAGGGGATCACGGTCCTGCACCGCAACGCGTTCATGGGTCTGCGCGGCATCGAGAACTCCGTGACCGTCCTGAAGGACGTGTTCGTTCCCGAGGAGAACCGGATCGCCCGCGAGGGCGATGGCCTGCGGATCGCGCTCAGCACCCTGAACACGGGGCGGCTGGCGCTGATGGCGATCGCCGTCGGGGCCTCGAAGTGGGCCACCAAGGTCGCCCGCGAATGGGCCACCGAGCGAGTGCAGTGGGGTCGCCCCATCGGCAAGCACGATGCCGTGGCGCAGAAGCTGGCCTTCATCGCCGGCAGCGCGTTCGGTCTGGAGGCGATGCTCGACGTCGCGGCCCGGCTGGCCGACGACAAGCGCAACGACATCCGCATCGAAGCCGCCCTGTGCAAGGTCTACGGCTCGGAGCTCTCGTGGAAGGTGATCGACGAGCTCATGCAGGTACGGGGCGGTCGCGGATACGAGACCGCGGAGTCGCTGCAGGCGAGAGGCGAGAAGCCCGTGCCCGTGGAGCAGGCGATGCGCGACATGCGCGTGAACCGCATCTTCGAGGGCTCGAGCGAGATCATGCACCTGCTGATCGCCCGCGAGGCGGTCGATACCCATCTCCAGGCCGCGGGCGGGCTGCTCATGCCGGGCGGCAACGCCAAGGCTAAGGCGGATGCGGCGCTGAAGGCCGGGTTGTTCTACGGCAAGTGGCTGCCGCAGCTCGCCGTCGGCAAGGGTCAGAACCCTCGCTCCTACGAGGAGTTCGGGCCGCTGGCGGGCGACCTGCGCTACGTCGAGCGTGCCGCGCGCAAGCTCGCGCGCTCCACCTTCTACGGCATGGCGCGGTGGCAGGCCAAGCTCGAGAACAAGCAGACCTTCCTCGGGCGCATCGTGGACATCGGCGCCGAGCTCTTCGCGATCTCGTCGACCGTCGTCTACGCCGACACCGTCGGACGCGAGCAGCCGGAGCGCAAGGACGAGGCCATCGAGCTCGCGCAGCTGTTCTGCGCGATGGCCAGGCGCAGGGCCGACACGCTGTTCAGCGAGCTGTGGGCCAACGACGACGACAGCCGTTACAGCGCGGCGCAGAAGCTGCTCGCCGGCCGCTACACGTGGCTGGAGGCGGGCGTCCTCGACCCAGCCGGTGACGGCCCGATGATGCCCGAGCTCGACTGAGACAGGGGTTCCACGATGGCTACGGTAATCAACGATCCCGCCGCCGCCCAGGACGTCGAGTGGGCAGCACGGCTGGACGGCTTCGTCGAGCGCGCGCAGAAGGCCTCGACGGCGCTGCGTGAGCTCGATCAGGAGGCGGTCGACCGCATCGTCTGGGCGATGACGGTCGCCGGCCTCGAGCACGCCCTCGAACTGGCGGAGCTCGCGATGGAGGAGACCCACTTCGGCGTCCTCGAGGACAAGGTGATCAAGAACTACATCGCCACCGAGTTCCTCTACGACTACCTGAAGGACAAGAAGTCGGTCGGCGTGATCGACGAGGACGCTGAGCGGGCCCTCGAATACGTCGCCGAGCCGATCGGCGTCGTCCTGGCGCTGCTGCCGATCACCAATCCCACCTCGACGGCGCTGTTCAAGTCGATCGTCTGCGCGAAGACACGCAACGCCCTGATCATGCGCCCGTCGGCCGCCGCCGCACGCTGCGCCGCCCGCGCGGGCGAGCTCATGCAGGAGGCCGGCGAGGCGGTGGGGCTGCCGCCGCACGCGCTGCAGGTCGTCCCCGACCCGTCGCTCGACGTCTCGCAATACCTGTTTCACCACCCCGGGGTCGACTTCATCTGGACGACCGGCGGGCCGAAGGCGGTGGCGGCGGCCAACGCGGCCGGCAAGCCATGCCTGAGCGTCGGCTCCGGCAACGCCCCCGTCTACGTGCACCGCAGCGCCGACATCCGGATGGTGGTCACCGACGTCCTGATCTCGAAGACGTTCGACTCCTCGGTGATCTGCCCGGCAGAGCAGACGTGCGTGATCGACGAGAAGATCTACGACCAGGTGATCGAGGAGTTCCAGCGGATGGGCGCCCGGCTCCTCACGGAAGCGCAGACGCAGGCGCTGGCGGCGCGCTCGTTCACGGACGAGGGCAAGATGCAGCTCGACGTGCTCGGGCAGTCGTGCGTCAGCCTCGCCGGCCTGGCGGGCTTCGACGCCGCCGACGAGGACAAGGTGCTGCTCGCGCCGCTCCCGGCGGACCTCGACGCCTTCGAGGCGCATCCGTTCATCGCCGAGAAGCTGATGCCGGTGCTCGGCGTGATGCGCTCGCCATCGGTCGACCACGCCATCCGCGCGTGCGAGCTGGTCACCGAACACGGTGGCCTGGGCCACACCTCGGCCGTCTACGCGAACGACGAGAACGTGATCGATCGCTTCAAGCTGGCGATCCGCACGGGGCGGATCCTCGTCAACGCGCCGACGGCGGTCGGAGCCCTCGGCGGGATCTACAACTCGATGGCCCCGACCTTCTCGCTCGGCTGCGGGACCTGGGGCGGCTCGAACACCACCGACAACGTCAACTACCGAAACCTGCTGAACATCAAGACCGTGTCGCGCCGGCAGACGCCGTCGCAGTGGTTCCGCGTTCCGTCGGACACCTACTTCAATCCCGGCGCGCTCGACAACCTGCGCCAGCTCGGCGCCTCGCGCCCGATGATCGTCACCGACGGCCCGACGGTGGCCCGCGGCGTGGCCGAGCAGGTGCGCCGCTACCTCACGGCCGGGGCCGTGCACGTCTTCTCCGGAGTGCAGCCGGAGCCGACCGAGGAGCAGATCCGCGCCGGGGTGGAGGAGCTCGAGCGGTTCAACGCCGACGCGATCATCGCGCTCGGCGGCGGCTCGGTGATGGATGCCGCGAAGGCCATGCGCCTGTTCCACGAGAGCCCGCAGTTGAGCGTGCGCGAGCTCTCGCTGCCGTTTCTCGACGCGCGCAAGCGGATCTCCGATTTCCCGCAGGTCAAGCACAAGGTGGGGTTGGTCGCGATCCCGACGACCTCCGGTACGGGGTCGGAGGTCTCGCCGGCCGCCGTGATCAGCGTGGGATCGCGGAAGGTGACGCTGGTCGACTACTCGCTGGTGCCCGACATGGCGATCGTCGACCCGATCCTGGCCCTCACGATGCCGCCGGAGATCACCGCCGACACCGGGATCGATGCCCTGACCCATGCGCTGGAGGCGGCCGTCTCGATCTTCGCCTCTCCCTACACCGACGCGTTCTGCGTGCAGGCCGTGAACCTGATCTTCCCGTCGCTGCCGCGCGCCTATCGGGACGGCTCCGACGTCGAGGCCCGCACCGCGATGGCCAACGCCGCGACCATCGCGGGGCTCGCGTTCTCGAACGCGTTCGTGGGCCTCAACCACGCGCTTGCGCATCCCGTGGGCGCGCGGTTCGGGATCGCGCACGGTCGCGCCAACGCGATCTTCCTGCCCCACGTGCTGCGCTACAACGCGTCGCTGCCGAGCAAGTTCATGCCGGCGCCGGGCTACTCCGCGTACATCGCGCCCGAGAAGTACGCGCAGATCGCGTGGATCCTCGGGCTCGGCGGCAAGACCGAGCGCGATCGATGCGAGCGGCTCTTCGCCCGCGTCGACGAGCTGCTGGCCGAGGTCGGCGAGCCGCGCACGCTGGCGGACTGCGGCGTGGACCGCCAGGAGTTCGAGCAGGCGCTGCCCGAGCTGGCCAAGGCGGCGTTCGCCGACCCGAGCATTCGCACCAATCCGCGCATCCCGATGATCCGCGAGGTCATCGAGCTGCTCGAGGCCGGCTACGGCAAGCAGACCTGAGGCAGAACCCGAGCCCAGCTCCGCCCGCCGCTGACGCCCACCGGCTCGACTGCGCCGTCGTCGTGCACGAGCACGCCCCCGTGGCGGCCCTGCAGCAGCCGTCGCCCCGCGTCGGGGCCAGAGAGCAAGGCGGCCTTCGCGAGCGCCTCGGCCTCCACGGCCGTCGGGGCGAGCGCGGTGGCCGCCGCCAGCCCCGTCCAGGCGGGGGACCCGGTGGCGGGGTCGATGAGGTGGTGGGCGAAGCCGCCCTCCGGGCGCTCCCACAGTCGCGCGTCGATGCCGGAGGTCGCCACGCCGCCCGCGCGGACGCGCAGCGTGTGCGCGATGGCGCCGGTCAGCGGATGGCGCACGCGTACCTCCCACGGCGCCCCGCTCCCGGCCGCCACGCGCAGGTCGCCGCCGCAGTCGACGGCGCAGCGCCCGTGGCGCCCAAGCCGCGCAGCGACGAGGTCGGCCGCCCATCCCTTGACCGAGCCACCGAGGTCGAGCTCGAGGCCCGGGGGCCGGCGGATGACGCCCGCGCCGTCGTCGACCTCGACCGCGCGCCATGCAGCCGCAGGGTTGGGGCGAGCCGGCCGCCGCGGCGGGGCCGAGGCGAGTCCCCGCGCGAGCGAGGAAGGCTCGACGTGCGCGCGCGACTCGTCATAGCCGGCGCGGCGCAGCGCTCCCAGCAGGGTCGGGTCGACCAGACCGCCGGTCAGGCGCGCCGCGCGCAGCGCGCCGGCGACCGCGGCCCGCAGCAGCGGCCCGGCGGGGGCGCACGCGCGCGGATCGGCATTCAGGCGCGACAGATCGCTGGCGGCGTCGAAGCGCGACAGCGCGCGCTCGATCTCGGCGAACGCCGCGGGCAGGTCGAGCCCGCCGTCGGCGTCGCGGACGACTCGCGCCACCGTGCCCATCGTCGCGAAGCTGTCGTCGAGCACAGGCCCTCGTGCCGGCGCCCGTCAGCCGTCCGCCGTGTCGGCGCCCGGCGGAGTCGCAGGCGGGGGAGACATCTCGGCGCCGTAGGTCTGCTGCAGGTCCGCGATCTGCCCGGGACTGCTCTGTGTCGTCATGGGCGGCGCGGGCGCGGGCGCGTTGCGCGCCGATCGCCGGCGGCGAGCCAATTCGCCGATGCCGCCGGCGGCCGCGGCCGCGACCAGCGTCCAATGCGCCCGTCCGATCACCCTCGCCACGCTAGAGGTCCGGGGCTCGCTCGCGCAGCGGGAAAACTACGTACGGCCCTCGGCAGGCGGCACGGTTTTCGAGCGGGCTCTCGGACTCGACACTATGGCCTCGTCGACGTCCCGGAAGAGTGAGATGACCACGCAAGCACAGACCACCACCATCAAGGATTCCCCCGGGGCCCAGCAGTGGGTGTATGACTTCGCCGAGGGCTCGCGCGAGATGCGCGACCTCTCGGGCGGCAAGGGCGCGGGCGTGGCCCAGGCGGCGATCGCGGCTCCGCGCCAAACCCGGCTGTAGAGTGCGGATCATGGCTTCCCAAACGCGGCCGCTTCAGCGATCAGAGCGGAGGCCGGCACCGGGAGATGCTCGCTCGGCCACGGACATCACACCCGTCCCGGACCTCGAGCACGGGCGCTCCCGCACGGGGCCCGTGCGGCAGGCGCGGCCGGTGTACGTCGACCTGCTGCCTCCGTGCAATGCCGGCTGCCCGGCGGGCGAGAACATCCAGGGCTGGATGGCGCACGTCAAGGTCGGCGACCACGAGCGCGCATGGCGCGTCCTGACCACCGACAACCCGTTCCCCGCGATCCACGGCCGAGTCTGCTACCACCCGTGTGAGAGCGTCTGCAACCGCGCCGAGCTCGACAGCCCGCTCTCGATCCACGGCGTCGAGCGATTCCTGGGCGATCTGGCGCTGGAGCGAGGGTGGTCGTTCGATGCCCCGCTGCAGCGCAGCGGCCATCGAGTGCTCGTGATCGGCGCCGGGCCGAGCGGCCTGTCGGCGGCCTACCACCTGGCGCGCCTCGGCCACGAGGTCGAGGTTCGCGACGCGGGCCCTGAGCCGGGCGGGATGATGCGCTATGGGATCCCCGCCTACCGGCTCCCACGGGACGTCATGGGGGCCGAGATCGACCGGATCGCGGCGCTCGGGGTCCGCTTCACGAGCAACCATCAGGTCGAGGACCTCGAGGCGGAGCGCCGCGAGGGCGCCTTCGACGCGGTGTTCGTGGCGGTCGGCGCGCACCTCTCAAAGCGGGTCGACATCCCCGCGGCGGACGCCGGGCGGATCGTGGACGCGGTGTCGTTCCTGCGTGACGTGGCGACCGGCGAGCAGCCGATGATCGGACGTCGCGTCGCGGTCTACGGGGGCGGCAACACGGCGATGGATGCCGCGCGCACGGCGCGACGGATGGGAGCCGAGGAGGCGCTGATCGTCTACCGGCGCACCCGCAAGCAGATGCCGGCGCACGAGGAGGAGGCCCAGGACGCCGAGCAGGAGGGAGTGCGGATCAACTGGCTGCGGACGATCAAGGCCTTCGAGGGCTCCGAGCTCCAAGTCGAGGCCATGGAGCTCGACGAGTCCGGCTACCCGCAGCCGACAGGGCGGTTGGAGACGCTGGAGGCCGACACCGTGATCCTCGCGCTCGGCCAGGAGAGCGACACCGCCTTCCTGCGCAGCGTGTCCGGAGTGGAGTTCGAGCGCGACGGGACGGTCCGGGTGTCCGACGCGCTGATGACCGGCTGCCCGGGCGTGTTCGCCGGGGGCGACATGGTCCCCTCGGAGCGCACCGTGACCGTGGGCGTCGGCCACGGCAAGCGAGCCGCGCGCGAGATCGACGCCTGGCTGCGCGACTCGCGCTACGACCCGGCGGCGAAGCATCCGCTGGCGCCGTTCGAGCTCCTGAACCTCTGGTACTTCGGCGATCATCCTCGTCGCCAGCAGCCCGAGGTGGCGCCGGAGGAGCGCCTGGGCGGCTTCGGAGAGATCGTCGGCGGTCTCAGCCCGGAGGAGGCGGTCTTCGAGGCGAGGCGGTGCCTGTCGTGCGGCAACTGCATCGAGTGCGACGGCTGCCTGGGGGCATGCCCCGAAGATGCGGTGATCAAGCTCGGCGAGGGGCTGCGCTACAGATTCGACTACGACCGGTGCACCGGCTGTCGCGCATGCTTCGAGCAGTGCCCGGTTCACTCGATCGAGATGGTGCCGGAGCAGGCGCCCGATCCCCATTACGCCTTCGTGGCCCCCGCCGACCTGAGCGTGGAGCCGGGATGACGCGCGCCACGGTCGACGGCAACGAGGCGACGGCGTGGGTCGCCTTCCGCTGCAGCGAGGTGTGCTGCATCTTCCCGATCACGCCTTCCTCGCCGATGGCCGAGCTAGCGGACGAGTGGTCCAGCAGAGGGCGCACGAACCTGTGGGGCACGGTGCCCGCGGTCGTGGAGATGCAGAGCGAGGGCGGTGCCGCAGGGGCGCTGCACGGCGCGCTCCAGGGCGGGGCGCTCGGGACGACGTTCACCGCCTCGCAGGGACTGCTGTTGATGATCCCGAACATGTACAAGATCGCCGGCGAGCTGACCTCGGCGGTGGTGCACGTGGCCGCCCGATCGCTCGCGGCGCAGGCGCTGTCGATCTTCGGCGACCACTCGGATGTGATGGCGGTCCGTCAGACCGGCTTTGCGTTGCTGGCCGCGGCGTCGGTGCAGGAGGCGCACGACCTCGCGCTCGTGGCGCATGCCGCCACGCTGGAGACACGCGTCCCGTTCGTGCACTTCTTCGACGGCTTTCGCACCTCGCACGAGCTGCAGACCATCGAGATGCTCCAGGACGAGGACGTGCGCGCCCTGGTCTCCGACGAGCTGGTTCTGGCCCATCGCGCGCGGGCGCTGTCGCCCGAGCGGCCGTTCATCCGAGGCACGGCGCAGAACCCGGACGTCTACTTCCAGGCGCGCGAGACGGTCAACCCGTTCTACGCGCGCGTTCCCGACGCGGTGCAGGGCGCCATGGACCGACTGGGGGAGCGCACCGGCCGCCACTACCGGCTCGTGGACTACTTCGGCGACCCGGAGGCCGAGCGGGTCCTGGTCGTGATGGGTTCGGGGGGAGACACCGCGCGCGAGACGGTCGCCTATCTGCAGGCGCAGGGCGAACGGGTGGGCGTGGCGCAGCTCCGGCTCTACCGGCCCTTCCCCGCGAGCGAGCTGGCGGCCGCGCTACCGCAGAGCGTGCGGCGGGTGGCCGTGCTGGACCGGACCAAGGAGCCCGGCTCCCTCGGCGAGCCGCTGTTCCTGGACGTGCTCGCGGCGCTGAGCGAAGCGCACGGCACCGGGGAGCGCGAGGCGATGCCGACGGTGATCGGCGGTCGATACGGCCTGTCCTCCAAGGAGTTCACCCCCGGGATGGTCGCCGGCGTGCTCGACGAGCTCGCCCGCGAGCAGCCGAAGCGGCGGTTCACGATCGGGATCAACGACGACGTCTCGGGAACGAGCCTGGCCTACGACGCGTCGCTGGACATCGAGCCCGGGGACACGGTTCGCGCCGTGTTCTTCGGCCTGGGCTCCGACGGGACGGTCGGGGCCAACAAGAACACGATCAAGATCCTCGGCGACGCGGCGAACCTGCATGCGCAGGGCTACTTCGTCTACGACTCCAAGAAGTCGGGCTCGCAGACCGTCTCGCACCTGCGCTTCGGGCCTCGGCCAATCCGCGCCCCGTACCTCGTGTCGGCGGCCAGCTTCGTCGGCTGCCATCAGTTCGGGCTCATTGAGCGCGCCGAGGTCCTGGACCGCGCCGCCGACGGCGCGACGCTCCTGCTGAACTGCAGCGAGGAGCCCGATCGGGTCTGGGACGCGCTCTCGCGCCCGGTGCAGGAGAAGATCCTCGCCAAGAACATCAAGCTGTACGCGATCGATGCCGGCCGCATCGCGCGCGACGCGGGCCTCGGGCGGCGCACGAACACCGTGCTGCAGACGTGCTTCTTCGCGATCTCGGGCGTGCTCGAGCGCGAGGCGGCCATCGAGGCGATCAAGGCCTCGATCCAGAAGACCTACGGCAAGCGGGGCGCCGAGATCGTCTCGCGCAACATCGAGGCGGTCGACCGGTCGCTGGCCGCCCTTCACCAGGTGAAGGTCCCCGACCAGGTGTCATCGCGGCGCGGCGCGCGTGAGCTCGTCCCCGCCGACGCCCCCGAGTTCGTGCGCACCGTGACCGCGACGATGATGGCCGGCCGCGGCGATGAGCTGCCCGTAAGCGCGCTCCCCGTCGACGGCACCTATCCGAGCGGGACGACCAAGTACGAGAAGCGCAACATCTCGGACTTCGTGGCGGTCTGGGATTCGGAGCTCTGCATCCAGTGCGGCAACTGCAGCTTCGTCTGCCCGCACAGCGTGATCCGCTCGCGCTACTACGGCCCGGACCGCCTGGAGGGCGCGCCCGACGGCTTCCGGTCCGCGGCGCTGAACGGGGCCGGCCTCCCGGACGCCCAGTACACGCTGCAGGTCTACGTCGAGGACTGCACCGGATGCGGGTTGTGCGTCGAGGCCTGTCCGGTCTCCGCGGCCGATGAGCCCGGCCACAAGGCGATCAACCTCGACGCGCGGGAGCCGCTGCTGGCCGGCGAGCGCGAGAACATCGCGTTCTTCGAGCAGTTGCCCGTCAACGACCGCACCCGGGTCGACTTCGGCACCGTCCGCGGCACCCAGTTCCTCGAACCGCTGTTCGAGTTCTCCGGCGCCTGCGCCGGGTGCGGCGAGACGCCCTACGTGAAGCTGCTCTCGCAGCTGTTCGGCGACCGGATGACGGTCGCCAACGCAACCGGCTGCTCGTCGATCTACGGGGCGAACCAGCCGACGACGCCGTGGACGGTGAACGCGGCGGGGCACGGTCCGGCGTGGTCGAACTCGCTGTTCGAGGACAACGCCGAGTTCGGGCTGGGGCTTCGGCTGGCGGCCGACCGCCACGCCGAGCTCGCCCGCCGCCGGCTGCAGGAGCTCCGCGACGTCGTGGGAGCCGAGCTGGTCGACGAGATCCTGTCCGCGCCGCAGGTGCGGGAGTCCGAGCTGCACGCCCAGCGCGCGCGGGTCGCGGACCTCGCGCGCCGGCTCGACGAGCTCGACGGCCCGGTCGTCGAGGACCTGCGCAGCGTCCTCGACCACCTGATCCGCCGCAGCGTGTGGATCGTCGGTGGCGACGGGTGGGCGTACGACATCGGCTCGGGCGGGCTCGACCATGTGCTGGCGAGCGGCAAGAACGTCAACGTGCTGGTGATGGACACCGAGGTGTACTCCAACACCGGCGGGCAGATGTCGAAGGCGACGCCGCTCGGCGCGGTCGCGAAGTTCGCCGCGGCCGGCAAGACGGTCCCGACCAAGGACCTTGCCCTCCAGGCGATCGCCTACGCCGACGTGTACGTGGCGCGCGTCGCGTTCGGGGCCGATCCCCAGCAGACGCTGCGCGCCTTCCGCGAGGCGGAGGCCTACGAAGGGCCGTCGCTGATCATCGCCTACAGCCACTGCGTCGCACACGGATACGACATGCGCGAAGGGCTCGACCAGCAGTACCGCGCGGTGGCCAGCGGCCACTGGCCGCTGATCCGGTATGACCCGGTGGTGCGAGCGGCCGGCGACAACCCGTTCCTGCTCGACTCCTCCAGGCCGCGGATGTCGCTGGGGGACTACCGCAAGGGCGAGCTGCGCTTCCGTGCGCTCGCCGCCGCTGAGCCCACCGAGGCCGAGCGCCTGCTGGGCCTCGCCCAGCAGGCCGCCGACCAGCGCTGGCGTCTGTACGAGGAGATGGCGATGCGCGACGCAAGCGAGTTCCCCTCCAACCCGCGCACGCAGAGCTGATGGATCTCTCGACGAACTACATGGGCCTTGCCCTGCGCAATCCGCTGGTGGCCTCGCCATCGCCGCTGTCGTACACCCTCGACGGCATCAAGCGGCTGGCCGACGGCGGCGTGGGGGCGATCGTCCTGTTCTCGCTGTTCGAGGAGCAGCTGCGAGAGGAGGCGGCGCGAAACATCCGGCTGGTCGAGGAGACGGCCGAGAGCTTTCCTGAGGCGCTGGACTACTTCCCCGCGGTGGTCGAGGAGGACGTCGGCCCCCGGAGCTATCTGGTCCTGCTGGAGCGCGCCGTCTCGTCCGTCGACGTTCCCGTGATCGCGAGCCTCAACGGCGTCACCCCGGAGGGGTGGACCGAGCATGCCCGCGCGATGCAGGACGCCGGCGCCGCCGCGATCGAGCTGAACATCTACTACCTCCCCGGCGATCCGGGGATCTCCGGCCGCGAGGTCGAACAGCGCCACCTCGACGTCCTCGAGCACGTCAAGTCGGCCGTCAGCGTGCCGGTCGCGGTCAAGCTGAGTCCCTACTTCAGCTCCCCCGGCGAGATGATGATGCGCCTCGACGACGCCGGGGCGGACGCGCTGGTGCTGTTCAATCGCTTCCTGCAACCGGACATCGATCCCGAGCAGCTCGCGGTCCTGCCGAAGGTGAACCTCTCGAGCCACGCGGACGCCCGACTGGCCTGCACGTGGATCGCGCTGTTACGAGGCAAGGCCAGGGCCTCGCTCGCCGCCACCTCGGGTCTGGCGGTCCCCGCCGACCTGGTCCGGTACCTGCTCGCCGGCGCAGACGTGGTGATGACGACCTCCGCCCTCCTGCGCCACGGGCCCAAGTACGCGGAGGAGCTCCTCGGCGGGCTCACCACTTGGATGGCGCGCAAGGGCTTCACATCGCTCGACGAGGTGCGGGGCCTGCTGTCCGTGCCCGCCGTCGCCGACGCGGACGCCTACGAGCGGGCCGGCTACGTGACCGCGATGCGCGCTGCCAACGCAGGCGCCTACAACCCCTGGTGAACGACATGACCACGTCCGACAGCCCCACGCCCGGCCACGTCGTCATCGTCGGCGGCGGCGTCGCCGGCCTGGAGGCGCTGCTGGCGCTGCAGGCCCTGGCCGGCGACCGGGTCGACCTGACGCTGGTCGCGGAGCACGATTGGTTCGTCGACCGGCCGGTGACGGTGGCCGAGCCGTTCGGCCTGGCCTCGGCGGCGCGCCATTCGGTGCCGGATATCGTCGCCGAGCGCGGCGCGCGGTTCGTCGGCGCCTCCGTCGTGGAGGTCCAGGCCGACGCGCATCGAGTCACGTGCGCCGACGGCACGGAGCTCGGCTTCGACACGCTGATCCTCGCCCCGGGGGCCCGAGCCAGCGCGCCGGGTGCCGATGCGATCGCCTTCGGGCTCGAAGGTTCGGGCCGGGCGATCGGCGCGATGCTCGACCGGCTGCGCAGCGGCGAGGGGCGCAGCGTGGCGTTCGTCGCGCCCAGCACGACAGGGTGGCTGCTGCCGGTGTACGAGCTTGCGCTGATGACCGCACGCGCGCTCGCGCGCAGCGACGTCGAGGGCGTCGAGCTGCGTCTCGTCAGCGCGGAGGCTCAGCCTCTGGCGCTCTTCGGCGAGCAGGGCAGCCAGAGCGCCGCCCGCCTGCTGGCCGCGGCGGGGATCGAGTTCATCGGATCGACCGCGGACCCGGTGGCCGCCGATGAGGTCGTCACGCTGCCGCTCCTGCGCGGGCCGGAGCTGGCCGGCGTACCGGCCACGCCGCCCGACGGCTTCATCGCGGTCGACGAGCATGGGCAGGTGAGAGGACTCGCCGACGTGTACGCCGCCGGCGACGCTGTCGACTTCCCGATCAAGCAGGGTGGGCTCGCGGCGCAGCAGGCGGATGCCGTGGCCGAGCACGTCGCCGCCACGTATGGCGCGCGCGTCGACCCGACGCCGTTTCGGCCCGTGCTGCGGGGCATGCTGTTCACGGGCGAAGCCCCGGTCTACCTGCGCTCCGACGTGCCCGGCGCCGCCCCGGAGGTCGCCGGTGCCTGGTATCCGCTCTGGTGGCCGCCGACGAAGATCGCCGGCCGCTACCTGCCGCCTTACCTGTTCGAACGGGGCGCAGAGGAGGGACTGCGCAAGCCGCCCGCCGGGTTCGTGGACATCGACATCCCGCTCGCCGGGATGACGCTGCCGGGCTGACATCGGGATGACCGGGGTCAGCCCCTCACCAAGGGAAGGAGAGCAGACCATGTCGGAGAGCAGCGCTGTGCCGAGCCACGGCAGCTATCTCATGCCGCGTTTCGAGCACGCGACGGTCGCCGATGCCATGCATCCGGGGATCCTGTCGTGTGACGCCGAGGCGACACTCACCGAGGTCGCCCGGACCATGAGCACGCACCACGTTCACTGCATCGTGGTGAGGGGCGCGGCGGAAGACGAGGGGGGCGAGCCGCCGGTCTGGGGGATCATCTCCGACTTCGACCTGCTCAGGGCCGGTCTGCGTCCGAACGCTCCCGAGACCGCCGCGGCGCTCGCGCGCCAGCCGGTCATCAGGGTCGAGACGACGGCCGCGTTGCGCGACGTGGCGGAGCTGATGATGACCAAGGGCACCGGTCACGTCGTGGCGGTGGATCCGCAGTCCGGCTATCCCATCGGGATCCTGTCGACGCTGGACATCGCGGGCGTGCTGGCCTGGGGAGAGATGTGAGGAGCTGCAGATGACCACGATCGTGATCAGTTCAGCCGCCCGGACCGCGGTCGGCTCCTTCGGGCGCAGCCTGCGTGACGTCGCACCGAGCGAGCTCGGAGCAACCGCCGCCCGCGCGGCCATCGACCGCGCGGGGCTCGACCCTGCACAGCTGGAGCAGGTCGTGTTCGGCAACGTCATCCACACCGCCCCGGAGGACCACTATCTGGCGCGCGTCGTCGGCATCAACGCCGGCATTCCGAAGCAATCGCCTGCGCTGACGCTCAACCGCCTGTGCGGCAGCGGCCTGCAGGCCATCGTCTCCGCCGCCCAGATGATCCAGACCGGCGACGCGGGCGTGGTGCTGGCCGGCGGGGCCGAGTCGATGAGCAGGGGCGCCTATTGGATGCAGAGCGCGCGGTGGGGTGCGCGCCTGGGCGAGGCGTCGCTCGTGGACTCGGTCGTCGGCGCGCTCACCGACCCATTCGACAAGATCCACATGGGTGTCACGGCCGAGAACCTGGCGAAGTCCCACAGCATCTCCCGCGAGGCGCAGGACGAATTCGCCGTCGAGTCGCACCGTCGCGCCGTCGCGGCGATCGAGGCGGGCCGCTTCGAGGAGGAGATCGTGCCCGTCGAGGTCAAGCAGCGCAAGGGAGCCGTCGAGTTCAAGGTCGACGAGCACGCGCGGCGCGATGTCTCCCTCGAGGGGCTGGCGAAGCTCAGGCCGGCGTTCGACGAGGGCGGCACGGTGACGGCCGGCAATGCCTCCGGGCTCAACGACGCCGCGGCGGCCGTGGTCGTCATGTCAGCCCAACGGGCCGAGCAACTGGGCGCGCCCGTCCGGGGCAGGATCGTCTCGTACGCCGTCTGCGGAGTGGAGCCCAGGACGATGGGGATCGGCCCCGTCCCCGCGGTGCGCAAGGCGCTCGAGCGAGCAGGCAAGACGCTCGACCAGGTGGACGTCGTCGAGCTCAACGAGGCGTTCGCGGCGCAGGCGCTGGCGGTCATGCAGGACCTCGAGTTGGACGGCGCGCGGGTGAACCCGAACGGCGGCGCGATCGGGCTCGGACACCCGGTGGGAGCGACAGGCGCGGTCCTCATGACCAAGATCCTGGGCGAGATGGAGCGCGAGGACCACAAGCTGGGGCTCGTCAGCCTCTGCATCGGCGGAGGCCAGGGAATCGCCATGCTCGTCGAGCGCGACTAGGTGGGCGCCTACGACCCCGATCGGCTAGAGGACACACGTGTCTGCCCTTCATCATGAGGCGGTGCACGCGACGGCCCCGGAGCGGTTCGCTTCGGTTCTGTCGCGCGGCGAGTACGAGGCGTTGCTCGGCCTGGTCGAGCAGGCCAGGCGCGAGTTGCACGGGCGAGTGATCTGGAACGTGAACTCGACCGCCAAGGGCGGCGGTGTGGTGGAGATGCTCCGCCCGTTGCTCGGCTACTGTCGCGGCGCGGGTGTCGACGCGCGCTGGGCGGTGATCTCGGGCCAGTCGGAGTTCTTCGCCATCACGAAGCGGATCCACAACCGCCTGCACGGGTTCGCCGGCGACGGCGGCCCGTTGGGCGACACCGAGCACGAGGTCTACGAGCAGACGCTGGCGGCGAGCGCGCAAGAGCTCGCGGACCTCGTGCAGCCGACGGACATCGTGATCCTGCACGATCCGCAGACGGCTGGATTGGCGGCGGCCGTGCGCAAGACGGGGGCGACGGTGATGTGGCGCTGCCACGTCGGGCTCGACGACGCCAACGACCATGCGCGTGAGGCCTGGGATTTCCTGCGCGGCTACATCCTGCCTGCGCACGCGTTCATCTTCTCCCGGGGAGGATTCGCGTGGGAGGGGCTGCCCCGCGATCGGATTGCGGTCATCCGCCCCTCGATCGACGCCTTCGCGCCGAAGAACGCCGCGCAGGGGTCTGAGCAGTCACTTGCCATCCTGGCCACGGCCGGGGTGCTCGCGGACAGCGTGGACGCCTACCCGACGTTCACGCGCTCCGACGGGACGCCGGGACGCGTCCAGCGACGGGCGGAGATGCTCGAGGAGGAGCCGCTGGTGGCTGACGTCCCGGTGGTGATGCAGGTTTCGCGGTGGGATCAGCTCAAGGATCCGCTCGGTGTGCTCGGCGCGTTCTCGGGCCACGTCGCGAACCGCAGCGACGCGCACCTGCTGCTGGTCGGCCCGTCGACCGCGGCCGTCGCCGACGATCCGGAGGGCGCTCAGGTCCTCGACGCGGTGCGGGCGGCGTGGCATGACCTGCCGGCAACGGTCCGCCGGCGCGTGCACCTGTGCTCGTTGCCGATGGACGACGTCGAGGAGAACGCGGCGATGGTCAATGCGCTGCAGCGACACGCGCAGGTGGTCGTGCAGAAGAGCCTCGCCGAGGGGTTCGGCCTGACCGTCGCCGAGGCGATGTGGAAGCAGCGGCCGGTGGTCGCCAGCCGGATCGGCGGCATCCGCGATCAGATCGAGGACGGCCGCTCGGGCGTGTTGCTGTCGCAGCCGCGCGACCTCGAGCAGGTGGGCGCGGCGATCACCGCGCTCCTGGCCCACGGGGAGCGCCGCCGGGAGATGGGCATTGCGGCACAGCGCCGCGTCCAGCAGCAGTTCCTCGGCCCGCACCACCTCGGACGCTACTTCGAGGTGATGAGCAGGGTCGCCTCGCAGCGCGAGCGCAGCACCTCTGCGGGCTGAGCCCGACGGGCCTCAGCCGATGCCGGCGTGGCTCTCGTTCGCCCGCTCGTGCTCGCGAAGCGCGGACTTCTGGACCTTGCCGGTCGAGTTCCTGGGCACCGCGACCAGGAACTCGATCACATCCGGCGCCTTGTAGTGCGCGATGCGTGACCGGACGTGGTCGATCAGCTCGTGCTCGTCGATGGCCTGCCCCTCGCCGAGGACGACGAAGGCCTTCGGGCGCTCGCCCCACCGATCGTCAGGGATGCCGATCACCGCGGCGTCGACCACGGCCGGGTGGCTCAGAAGGGCCTGCTCGACCTCGACCGTGGAGATGTTCTCTCCGCCGGAGATGACGATGTCCTTGGCCCGGTCCATCAGCTCGACGTATCCGTCGGGATGCATCACGCCGAGGTCGCCGGAGTGAAACCAGCCACCCGTGAACGCCAGCTCGGTCGCCTCGTCGTCGCGGAAGTAGCCCTGCATCACACCGTTGCCGCGCATGACGATCTCGCCCATCGTCACGCCGTCGGCCGGGACGTCGTTCATGTCGTGATCGACCACGCGGACGCGCTCTGCGGTGACCATCCCGACGCCCTGCCGTGCGAGCTTGTGCGCTCGCGCCGGGGCGTCGAGCGTATGCCAGTCCGGCTGCCAGTCGCACGTCGAGTACGGCCCATAGACCTCGGTGAGCCCATACACGTGGATCACCCGCGCACCCAGCGCTTCCATCTGGGCGACGAAGGTCGGGCTCGGCGCGGCGCCCCCCGTCGTGACCGTCACCTCGTGCTCGAATGGATGCGCCTCGGGCGCCCGCGCGATCGCAGTCATGACGGCCGGCGCGCCGTTGAGGTGGCTCACCCCTTCCGCATCCATCAGTCGCCAGATCGCGTCGGGCCTGACCGCTCGCAGGCAGACGTGGGTTCCACCGACCGCGGTCACCCCCCAGGTGGTGCACCACCCGTTGCAGTGAAACATGGGCAGCGTCCAGAGGTACACCGATGCCGACGAGTGCCCCGAATGGATGATCTCGCCGAGGGAGTTCAGGTATGCACCGCGGTGGGTGTAGGACACACCCTTGGGATCTCCCGTCGTCCCCGAGGTGTAGTTGATCGAGATCGACGCCTGCTCCTCGGCCACCGTCCAGGGCAGCGGGTCATCGCTCCCACGGCCCCGGAATTCCTCGTAGGCGCGCCGCGGGGCCCCGTCATCGCCGGCCGTGGCCGTGGCCGGACCCGAGTCCGCGATGACGATCACCTCGGTGACGTCGCCGAGGCTGTCAGCTCCCGGCACACTCGGCAGCAGCTCTTCGGCCACGATCAGAAGCTTGGCGCCGGAGTGGCGGCTGATGTAGCCGATCTCGTCTGCCGACAGGCGGACGTTCATCGCCACCAGCACGCCGCCGGCGAGCGGCACCGCAAAATGCGCGATCAACATCTCGGCGATATTCGGGCACAGGTAGGCGACGCGGTCGCCGGGCTCGATGCCCGAGGCCTGCAACGCACGAGCGATCCGAGTCGCTTCGTCGGCAAACTGGCGGTAGGTGAGCCGGCGGTCGCCACAGACGATCGCGAGCTTCTCGGGAAAGACCGACGCGGAGCGCTCGAGGAACCTCAACGGGGTCAACGGCTGGAAATTCGCGGGCATGCTCCACTCCGTCTCTAAGAGGCGTTCGTTCGTCGAACCACGCTACGCAGAGGCCTGCCGCCCGCCATCCGTAGGTGCTCGCGAGCGCCCTGGGTAATAAGCCGAATCGCGCTCGAGGCGCGACGGGTCACCACGTCTTGACGCGCTCAACAGGGCCCGCTGCTCGATGCGCATGCGCATGTCGAGCACGACGCACCCGGTGGTGGTGCAGCGCACCGAGTTGAGGTCGGCCTCGACCAGCTCCGGGACTTCCTCGAGCAGGATCGCGAAGCGGAGGATCAGATCGCGCAGCGCCTCGCGATTGAGGGCCGCGTCGTCCAGCTGCGCGGCGACCCCCTCGGACGCGTCGATCAGCTCGTCGGCCTGGACGTCGGTGCTCGGCAGAAGGCGAAACGCCGTCGAGCGGCCGACGGCAGCTTGGCGCCCGCCGAACCCGACGCCGATCACGGAGCCCAGCTGGGGGTCCCTGAGGGTCCCGACGAGCACGTCCGCGCCGGGCTCCGCCAGGCGCTGGAGGATCACGCCATGCCATGCACGCCCCGCGGCCCGTACCTGTCGCTCGAGCTCGCGCCATCCGGATCGCACGGCCGCGTCGCCCACCAACCCGAGCAACGGAACGTGGATCTGGCGGGCATGGGGGGATTCGACGAAAGCGGCCTTGAGCGCCACGGGGCCGCCGAGCTCGAGAGCCGTCGCCACCGCCGTATCGACGTCGTGGCAGCGATGCGAGGCGGCGAAGTGGATTCCGTGGCTGGCCAGCAGCGATTCTGCCTCGCCGAGTGACAGCCAGCCTCCGCCCGGCTCGCGCTCGAGCGACGATGCGATCAGCTCGCGCGCCGCCTGAGGGTGCAGGTCGGGGTAGACCGGCTGCTGGCCGAGCGGCCGTGACAACCACGCGTGTCGTTCGGCTGCGCGGGCGAGCGCCGCGGCACAGGACTCAGGGAACAGGAAGTTCGGCACGCCGGCTCTCGTTCGTGCCGGCAACGTCCCATCGAAGCGGACGACCGACGCCACGACCGGTTTGGCCCCTGCGTCGCAGGCGGCTGTGATCGCTGCCAGGACAGCCTCCGCGTCGCCGCCCTGACGGTCGACGTAGGCGACCAGCAGCGCATCGATCCCATCGTCACCGACCAGGTCTGCGACAGCCGCGGCGTATTCGGGCGGCCCGGCTCCGAGGGCCAGCAACAACGGGTTCTGCGCCTCGCTGGCGATGCTCACGTGGAGCCCTCGCGTCGCGCAGGCCTCGGCAGCCAGCGTCGCCACGCTGGGGGAGTTGCTCACGATCCCGATCTGCCGGCCGCGCGGCAAGGGCTGGCTCTCGAACAGCTCGGCCGCCTGGAACAGCTCCTCGCCACTGCGAAAGCGCATCACCCCGCCCTGATGCAACACCACGTCGAACAGGGCATCGCCGCGCAGCGCCGCGGCGGTTTGCGTGCGCGACCCCAGGTGACTGTCCTCGACCCCGCCACCCTTGACCACGAGAACGGGCTTCTCGCGCGCCACGCGCTCGGCCACCCGCATGAAGCGCTGCGGATCGCCGAACGACTCCACGTAGAGCATGACCGCGGCCGTCCGCTCGTCATCCGCGCACCACTCGAGTAGATCGCTGGTCGAGACGTCGGCGCGGCTCCCGAGGGAGACGAAGACCGACACACCGAGCCGGCGGGCTGCCGCGTGCCCGAGCAGCCCCAGTCCCAGGCCAGCTGCGTGCGAGCCGATGGCCAGACCACCCCGCTCGACGCTCACGCCCCTGAACGTGGCGTTGAGGCTGACATCGGCAGCGGTGTTGAGCGTGCCCAGCGATCCCGGGCCGACCATCCGCAACCCCGCGCCGCGCACGATCTCCAACAGCCGATCCTCCTGCTCGGCCGATCCCTCCCGGCCGTCGTCGTGCTGCGGCGCGAGCATGAGGAGCGCCTTCGCCCCGCTCGCCGCGGCCTGCGCGGCGTACTCGAGCAGGTCGTCGCCGGCGGCGATGATCACCAGCTCCGGAGCGACCGACAGCTCGTCGAAGCTGCGCGCAGCGCTCATCGAGCAGACCACCCCGCCGTCGCGGTGAACCGCGCCCGCCACACCTTGATATCCGCCTCTGATGATGTTCCGCAGTACCGCCTCGCCGATGTTTCCCGAGGTCGCCGCGGCACCGACGACGGCGATGGAAGAAGGCGCCAGAATGGGCCGCAACGCCGCCACCGCGCCAACGTGGTCGCGCTCGCCGATCCGCTCGCGCACTTCCTCCGTCGGCGTGATGTCGAGCGAGACGGTGACCTCGCCCAGCGAGCCCCGGCGACGGATCACGAACCCGGCGTTCTCGAACACGTCGAGCATCGGCCGGTTGCCAGCCATCACCTCGGCGTCGAAACGACGGATCCCGCGCCTCGCGGCGATCGCCGCGAGCTGCTCGAGCGTCCGCGTCCCGATGCCCCGCCCATGAAGAGCGTCGGCGACCGCGAAGGCGACCTCGGCCACTCGCATCTCGCGCAACCCGTTCCAGCTGGCGACCGTCACCACCTGTCCGCCAAGGCGGCCGATCAGGGCAAGCCGGTCGACGCCGGACGCCTCGGCCTCGGCGCGGGCGACGGTGTCCGTACGGGCGTAGCCGTGGAAGCGGAAGAACCGGCTCTCGTCCGCGAGGTCGTCGTAGAACGCCTTGATGTCGCCGAAGTCCTCCGGGGTGGTGGTCGTCAGGCGTAGCGTCGACCCGTCCCGGAGCAGCACGTCGCGCACCAACCGCTGCGCATCGACCGCAGAGGCCGACATCACCTCACCCGCACCGGGACCGGCTCATCGGGCGACCGGCTCCTCAGCGGCCGCGTCGGCCCCTGACGCCTCGTCCTCGTCGATCGCCGTCCGCGTGAGCACGAGCACGGGGCAGGGCGCCCGGTGCACGAGCTTGCTCGAGGTGCTGCCGAGCATCACGCGCCGCAACGGTCCATAGCCGCGCGCGCCGGTCACGAGCAGGTCGAACTCGTTGGCGGCGTAGGCCAGCTCGTTGGCAGGCTCGCCGATCACGACCTCGCCGCTGGCGATGTCGCCGAGCTCCGCGAGCAGGGCGTCGAGCTGTCGCTGCACGTCCTCGCGGATGGCCTCGGCGTTCTCGGCCCAGTCCTGGTCGTAGGTCAGCGTGCCGCCCCCGGGCGTGGGAGGCTCGAGCACGGAGATCACGCGCAGCCGCGCGCCGGCGGCCACCGCCAGGTCGCGTGCGAGGCGGGCGGCCGCGTGCGCCTCCGGCGATCCGTCGTAGCCGACGCCGATCGTCTCGAGGCCCTTGGCGCGCTCGGCATAGCCGCGCGGGGCCACGACGACCGGGCAGAGGGCGCCGTGCAGGGCGCCGAGGGTGACGTCGCCGGCCAGGACACGACCGATCGGGCCGCGTTGGTGCGAGCCGACGACGACGACGTTGCCGTCGTGGCGCTTGGCCGCCCTGTGCAAGGCGCGGGCAGGCGAGCCGTCCGGGATGGCCACGGCCCGTGCGGTGACGCCCGTGCGCTTCAGTTCCCCCGCGACCAGGTCGTCGGCGTTCGCATGCATGACCGACTCGAAGTCCGGGCTGGGGCCGCGGCTGACGAAGAAGTCGTAGGGATAGGCGTGGACGGCGATGAGGTCGGCGTCGAAGATCGCGCGCAGGCGCTCGCCGAGTGCGAGCGCATCGCGCCCTCCCTCGCGGCCGTCCACGCCGACGACGATGGTGCTGAACACGACGTGCTCCTCTCCTGGGAAGGCGGTGATCCCATGATCGGGCTCCGCGAGCCACCCGCCATCAGCAATGCGGCGCGCGGGCGCTGCGGGAAGTCCGCAGCGGCGCGCCACAGCCAGTGGGGCCCGAGAACCACGAAGATCCGGACGGACTACGGAGGCGCGGGCCGTCCCCAGCGCGGATGACGCGCGCGACGCGCAGTCATAGCGTGGGTGCTCCTTGGACGACGCACCGCCATGACCACACGAACGCAGCCCGCCGCGCAGACCCTGCCCGCGGCGTTGCGCGCCGCGATGGCCTCGCACTCGGGCGTCGCGCTGCGCTCCCCTTCACCCAGCGACGCGGGCGCGATGTCGTACGCCGACGTCGCACGCGCGGCGGACGAGATCGCCGCCGGCCTCGTTGCCCTGGGGATCGAGCCCGGTGATCGCGTCGCGATCCTGTCGAGCACCCGCCCCGAATGGACGCTCGCCGATCTCGGGGCCCTGTGGGCCGGTGCGGTCGTGGTGCCGATCTATGACACGAACTCGCCCGAGGAGTGCGAGTACGTGCTCACCCACTCCGCCGCGCGAGCCGTCTTCTGCGAGGACGCGTCCCAGCTGCGCAAGCTCGAGGACATAGGTGGCGTCGAGCACCGGATCCTGCTGACCGCGGCCGCTCCGGGGGCGATGACGCTTGCCGAGCTGCGCGAGCTGGGACGCCGCCTCGAGGTCTCCGTCGCGGGCCGCGCCGCCGCGGTCGGCCCGGACGACGTGGCGACGCTGGTCTACACCTCCGGCACCACAGGGCCACCGAAGGGCTGCATGCTCACCCACGCCAACCTGGTGTCGACGATCGAGATGTACCGCGAGCGCCTGGAGCTCGGCCGACATGCGGGCCTACCTCTTCCTCCCGCTCGCGCATGCCCTCGCGCGCGTCACGCAGTACGTGGTGCTGGTCGTGGGCGGTGAGCTCATCTTCTGGCGCGGTGAGCCCAAGCGCATCGTCGAAGAGCTGTCCGAGGCCGGCCCCACGCACTTCCCGTCCGTCCCGCGCGTCTTCGAGAAGATCCACAGCACCGTGCTCGGGGGCGTCGAGGAGTCGGGCGCGCTCAAGCGGCGCATCTTCTCGTGGGCGATCGCGGAGGGCGCGCGGGCACGCCGGCGTGAGGGCGCCGGTGGCCGCCTGGCGCGCGGGCGCCATGCCCTCGCCGACCGGCTCGTGCTGTCCAAGGTGCGCGCGGCGTTCGGCGACGACTTGCAGCTGGCGCTCACGGGCGCGGCGCCGATCGGCGCCGAGATCCTCGAGTTCTTCGACGCCTGCGGCGTGCCGGTGCTCGAGGGCTACGGGCTGACCGAGAGCTGCGCCGCGTCCACGCTCAACACGATCGGCGAGCACCGCTTCGGCACCGTCGGCCGGCCGCTGCCCGGCGCCGAGGTGCGCGTCGCGACGGACGGCGAGCTTCTCGTCCGCGGCCCGCACGTCTTCGCCGGCTACTACCGCGACGAGGAAGCCACACGCGCCAGCCTCCGGGACGGCTGGTTGCGCACCGGCGACCTCGGGGCCGTCGACGGCGACGGCTACGTCCGCATCACCGGGCGCAAGAAGGAGATCATCATCACCTCGAGCGGCAAGAACATCTCGCCGACCAACCTCGAGGAGATGCTGCGCCAGAGCCGGTGGATCTCGCAGGCGGTCGTCTTCGGCGACGACAAGCCCTACCTCGTCGCGCTGCTCACGCTCGATCCGGACGAGGCGGCCAAGCTTGCCGCGCGCGTCGGCCTCTCACCTGACGACCGCGCCGCGCTCGCGCGCCACCCGGGTGTGCGCGCCGAGCTGCAGGCCTCGGTGGACGCCGTCAACGCGCGGCTCGCCCGCATCGAGCAGATCAAGCGCTTCGCGATCCTGGAGGGCGATCTCAGCCAGGCCGCCGGCGAGCTCACGCCGACGCTGAAGATCAAGCGACCCGTCGTGGCCCGGCGTTACGCCGACCTCGTCGAAGAGCTGTACGCCTGATGGCCGCCTTCGGCGACCCCGGCCTGCGCGCGAACCCGTCGATGCCCCTGGTCAGCGCGCGGCGCGAGCTGTGGGCCGCGGTGGCGCCGGACGGCGTCGATTGACCGCCATCGGGCGCCTGCGTCACCGGCCGACGCCGACCACGTCGACGTCGACCGGTGCATGCCCGCCGTCTCACATCTGAAAGACGATGCGCGCGGCGACGCGGCCGGCCTCGAGGTCCGCGATGCACTCGTTGACCTGGTCGAGGGCGCGGACCTCGCGGATCACGCGCGTCTTGCCGGCGGCGTGCAGCTCGAAGACCTCGCGCAGGTCGGTGCGGGTACCGACGATCGAGCCGACCACGGTGATCCCGTTGAGGACCGTCTCGAAGATCGGGAGCTTGACCTCGTTGTCGGCCGGCAGGGCGACGAAGACCAGCCTTCCGCCGCGGCGAAGCGACGCGAAGGCCTGCTCGAAGGCGCGCGGCGCGACCGCCAGGGCGATCGCCTGGTCGGCGCCGCCGAGGCGCTGAATCGCTTCGGCCGGGTCCTCCTTCGCCGCGTTGATCGTGAACTCCGCGCCGAGCTCGCGGGCGAGCGCGAGCTTCTCGTCGGTGATGTCAACTGCGATGACCCGCCCGCCCGCGATCGCCGCGTACTGGATCGCCAGGTGGCCGAGCCCGCCGACGCCGAACACGGCGACGAGGTCGGACGAGCGCGTGCCCGCGACCTTGACGGCCTTGTAGGTCGTCACGCCCGCGCAGGTGAGCGGCGCGGCGTCGAGGGGGTCGAGCGCTTCGGGAACCTTGACGACGTAGCGACCGTAGGCGACGGCGTACTCGCCGAACCCGCCGTCGATCGAGTAGCCCATGTTCTTCTGCTCGAGGCAGAGGGTCTCCCACCCGGAGACGCAGTAGTCACACGTGCCGCACGCGTAGCCCAGCCACGGCATCGCGACGCGATCCCCGACCGCGACCTCGGTCACGCCGGGGCCGAGCTCGGTGACGATCCCGACGCCCTCGTGGCCGGGGACGAACGGGGGAGACGGCTTGACGGGCCAGTCGCCGTGGGCGGCGTGGATGTCGGTGTGGCAGAGGCCCGAGGCCTCCACCTTGACCCGCACCTGGCCGGGCTCCAGCTCGCGCGGCGCCACCTCCTCGAGGGTCAGAGGGCTGTGGAACTCATGGACGACAGCCGCGCGATACGTGGTGCTCGGGGTCTGCGTTGCTTCGGTCTGGGGGACGGTGCTTGCCATGGTGGGGTTTCTCCTTGGACGTCGGTGAGCGACAGAATCATTGGCGCGCGGGGCCAGGCTGTTCATCGGGGATCAACACAGAGGCGCGGCGGGGAACTACGGAGCCGGCGTCGCCTGCGCCAGCGCCGCGAGCTCGAGCAGGGAGGTGGCGAGGCCGTCTCTGAGGACATCGAGGTCGGGCATGGCGGCGCGATCGGCGTACAACCCGAACGTCATCCCTCCGGCGTAGGAGACGGCGGCGATCCCGACCGCGTGCTCGGCCGCGAGCGGCACGATCGGCACGACATCGACCATCGGCGCGCCGAACGCATACACGCGATCCGGCGAGCCCGGGATGTTGGTGATCGTCACGTTGAACAGCCGCTTCGCGGACATCGCCCGCGCCAGGCCGGCGTGGAGCACCGGCGGCGCAAGCTCGGTCAGCCCGGTCACCGCGCCGGCGGCCAGCGCCTGGCCGCCGGCCTTGCGCTCCTGCGCGGTGGCGCGGACCAGCTCGTAGCGCCGCAGCGGGTCGGCCTCCGCCACGGGCAGCTCGACGAAGAGGGAGGAGACCTTGTTGCCCAGCTCGCCGCGGTCTCCCTCGCGACGGATGTTCACCGGCACCATCGCGCGCAGCCCCTGGCGCGGCGGCTCCTCGCCGCGCTCGAGCAGCAGCGCTCGCAACGCGCCGGCGGCGGCGCACAGCACGAGGTCGTTGACCGTGCCGCCGAGCGCCGAGCGGATCTCCTGCAGCTCCTGGAGCTCGACGTGCGCGGTGGCGATCCGCCGGGTGGCGCCGATCGGGACGTTCAGGCTCGAGCGCGGCGCCGCGATCAGCTCGTCACGGACGAGCAGATCGATCACCGCCCGCGAGCGTTCCAGCGCCTCACGCGGATGCATCAGCGCGTGCGCGCCGGCCCGCGCGGCCGCGAGGCCGGCGCCGGCCATCTGGCCGACGGGCTCCGGCGGATGCTGCAGCCATCCGAGCCGCGCCAAGCCCGACACCGGCACCTGGGGCGCCGATGGCTCGTGGGGCGCGGGCTTGGCGCCGAGCAGCAGGTCGACGACGTCGACCGAGCCGACGCCGTCGACCAGGCAATGGTGGGTCTTCGACACCAACGCCCAACGCCCGCCGGCCAGACCGTCGAGCAGCACCATCTCCCACAGCGGACGGCCGCGGTCCAGGCGATGCGAGTAGAAGTCCGAGATCCAGTCCAGGAACTCGGGTTCGCCCCCGGGCGACGGGAGCGTCGCGTGACGAACGTGCGCGCCGATCTCAAAGCGCTGATCTCGCTCCCAGGACGGCCAGGCGAGTCCGCCGGTGCGCGGGGCGCCGAGCTTCTGGCGGTAGCGAGGCAACAGCTCCAGGCGTTGCTCGAGGTGCTCGCGCACGTCCTCGATCGCCGGCGTGCCACCGCCCGGCGGCGCGTCGAAGACCAGCGCGGCGCCGATGTGCATCAGCGCGCCGTCATCGGCCTGCTCGAGCTCCAGGAACGCGGCGTCGAGCGCCGTCAGCTGGTCGTGGCCGGGCATCGCGGGCTCCTTGGGGTCGCTCTGGGTGACGGTATGCGCCACCCCACCGGCCGGCATCGGTGGATGATCGCGCCGCGGCGCGGAGGAACCACCCGACTGCTGCGGGGTTTCCGCATGACATCGGGGGTCTCATCCCGATGTCCCGGGGCCCTCGACGGGAGATCCTCCGATCTCTGCGAATGATCGGCGACTGTCAAAGTGTGCCGAGCCATTGTCTGCGAGGCACTCGTTCGGGTGTCCGCTGAGGAGATGAGGCTCTCCACGCGCTTTGGAGGAGGAGGGTCTTCATGGCAACCAGCTCTGGATCACCGCCCCGGCAAGGGGCTCACCCCGACCGTGCGCGACAAGGCGCGACCGGTGAGCACAACGGCACGCGTCAGCACGCAACGCCGCCGGGCCAGGCCAACGGCCGACCGGTCCCGGACCCGGCCCCGGTGGCCCCATCCGACAGCGCCGCGCGCCAATCCAAAGGCGGCATAGAAGGCCTCATCGGCAGGCGTGTCGCCGCGGCTACCGAACACGCCCTCGAGGGCCCCAATCAGACACTGATGCGGGCTCAGAAGCCCGTCTGGGACGCCCTGTGCAAGTACTACTTCCGGCTCGAGACGTCCGGTTGGGAGCGGCTGCCCGAGGAGACCTCACTGCTGATCGGCAACCATTCGGGCGGGTCGCTGACGATGGACGCGTGGACGTTCGTGTTCGACTGGTGGCGGCGCTTCGGCACCGAGCGCGTGCTTCATGCAACCGCTCACGATGTCCTCATGGCGACGCCCGGACTCGGCGATTACTTCCGCCACGCCGGCGTGATCCCCGCCTCCCGGGAAGGCGTGAGCGCGGCGCTCAGCGCGGGGTGCGACGTGGTCATCTGGCCGGGGGGCGACGTCGACGCGATGCGCAACTGGCGCAGGCGCGACGAGGCTGTCCTCGGCGGGCGCATGGGCTTCGTACGCACCGCGATCCGCTCTGGCGTGCCCATCGTTCCCGTGGCCAGCGTCGGCGGGCACGACACCGCGTTCATCGTCTCCGAGGGCCGCTGGATCGCGAACGGACTCGACCGCATCAGCGGGCTGAAGACGAAGCTTCGTGGCTCTAGACTGCCGATCGTGCTCGGCTTCCCGTTCGGCCTGACGATCGAGACGATCCCGACGCACCTTCCGCTCCCCGCGAAGATCCGCACCGAGCTGCTGGAACCGGTTCACGTCGACCACGACCCGGAGCGGGTCGACGATCGCCAGTACGTCACCTCGATCTACCGCCAGGTGGAATCGGCGATCCAGGACGGAATGGACCGACTGGCCAAGCAGCGGCGCTTCCCGCTCTTCGCCTAGAAGCCGCTGAAGCGCGGACAGACGACGGCGCGATGAAGCGCAAGCCCTCGCGCCGGGCGCCCGGACTCAGCGCCCGATCGCGGGGTAGGGCGGGCGGCGCGCGGGGCGCTCAACGCGTACTCGCGCGTCGACGGCCACCGCGCCGGTCGGCGCGACGATCACCGGATTGAGGTCGAGCTCGGCGATCTCGGGATGATTGGCGCCCAGCCAGCCGATGCGCACGACGATGTCCTCCAGGGCCGGGAGGTCGGCCCGCGGAGCGTCGCGGAAGCCGTCGAGCAGCGGGAAGGTGCGAAGGGCGCGGATCATGTCGGTCGCCTCGATCGGCGCCACCGGCGCCAGGCGAACCTGCACGTCTCCCAGCAGCTCGACCGCGGTGCCGCCCGCGCCGCACGCCACGACCGGTCCCAACTGGGGATCGGACACGACGCCGACGAGCATCTCCACCCCCCGCGGGGCCATGGCCTGGACTTCGAACCCGTCCACGACATGGCCGTCCGCTTCCAGGGACGAGCGCATCTCGCGCGCGGCGCGCGCGACCGCGCTTGCGCCACGCAGGCCCAGGCGAACCGCGCCGGCGTCGCTCTTGTGCAGGAGGCCCGGCACGATGGCCTTGAGCGCGACCTCGCCTCCTGTGCCGGCCGCCCAGCGCCCCGCGGCATTCGCAGAGCCGACGACGTGGCCGCGGACGGCCGGCACGCCGTAGGCCGCGAGCAGCCTCATCGTCTCCTCGGGGCCGAGCCAACCACCGCCGCCGCCCAGCGCCTCCGCGATGAGTGCGGCCGCTGCGTCGGAGTCGATACCGCCCGGCGGTACGGCGTCTGGCGCGCGGCGGCGCCGGTTCCTGGTGTGGCGTGCGGCATGGGCCAGCGCGCGTGCGGCGTGTTCCGGGGTGGCGTAGATCGGGACCTCGTCGTGCTCGACCCCACCGGCGGTGCTCGCGGGCTGCGCGGTCATGAGGACCGCCAGCACCGGGACTTCGGTCCGGCGCGCGGCGGTGCGGATCGCGCGCAGCACCATGTCCGCGCCTCGCCCCGGCAGCGCCTGGAGGAAGATCGCGATGATGGCGTCCACGCCAGGGTCGGACGCCACCGTCTCGATCGTCCGGCGGAAGTCGGCGCTCGTGGCGGCGGCCAGCATGTCGACCGGGTTGGTCAAGGCCGCGGCGGCCGGCAGGTGACGGGCGAGCGCCCGGCGAGTGTCCTCCGTGAGCGGCTCGACCCGCAGGCCGGCAGCCATGCCGGCGTCGACGCACGAGACGGCCGGCCCGCCCGCGTTGGTGACGATCGCCACGCGGTCGCCGCGCGGCAGCGGCTGGTGCGCGAGCAGCTCAGCGACGTCGAGCTGCTCGTCGAGGGTCTCCACGCGGATCACGCCCGAGTGGTCGAACAGCGCGTCGACCGTCGCGTCGGAGGCCTGCAGCAGGGCACCGGTGTGCGACGAAGCGGCGCGCCGCCCCGCTGCGGTCCGCCCGCTCTTGACGACGATCACCGGCTTGGACGCGGTCAGCCGCCGGCAGATCTGCGCAAAGCGCTGGGGATTGCCGAGCGACTCGAGATACAGCAGAACGACGTCGGTGGCGCTGTCGTGCTCCCAGAAGCGCATGAAGTCGTTGCTCGACAGGTCAGCCTTGTTGCCCATCGAGACGAACGACGAGAGGCCCAGGCCCCGGCGCGCGGCGTCGTCGAGCGCGGCGATCCCGTAGGCGCCGCTCTGCGAGGCGCACGCGATGCGGCCCGCGGGCGGACGGCCCGGCGCGAACGTGGCGTCCATGCGCACCGGCGGGGCCGTGTTGAGCACGCCCAGGCAGTTCGGCCCGACGAGCCGCATGCCCGTCTCACGGCAGATCTTCAGCAGCTCGGCCTGCCGCGCCTCGCCCTCCGGGCCGTCTTCGCCGAAGCCGCCCGACAGCACCACCAGCGCGCGAACGCCTTTGCGCTCGCATTCGCGCGCGACCTGCGCCACGAGCGGCGCGGAGACCGCGATCACGGCCAGCTCCACCGGTCCAGGGACGTCGGCGATGGACGCGTAGGCTCGCCGACCGGCGATGGTCTTGGCGTGCGGGTTGATCGGATAGATCGGCCCGCCGAACGCGCCGGCCACGAGGTTGCGGACGACCGTGCCGCCGACGCTCGCCCGCCGGCGCGAGGCGCCGATCACTGCGATCGAGGAAGGCTCGAGGACGTGGCGCACTGCGGCTACGGCGCCGATACGGTCGCGCTCCTCGAAGTGGTCGATCGCGTCCTGCCCCAGCTGGGAGGGCAGCTCGATCCTGAGCACGCCCGGCTCGGAGCGAACCTTGACGGGGAAGCCCGAGTCGCGGAAGACCTGGAGCATCCGGCGGTTGGCCGGATGCACCCACGCCTCGAAGGTCGCGATGCCACTCGCCTCGGCGAGCTGAGCGAGGTGCGCCAGCAGCAGGGTGGCGATGCCGTGACCCTGCCAGGCATCCGCGACCGCGACGGCGAGCTCGGCGCGGTCACGCGTCTCGGGGACGAAGCTCGCGTGCGCGACGACCGTCTCCTCAGGGCCGGCGACCGCCACCAGGCCCGTGCCGCGAGCGACGAGCTCGCGCGCCGCGCGGTCGGCTCGCAGGCCCCCGCCGAGGAAGCGAAACCACCTCGCCTCCGGCGAGAGGTCGCGAAGGAAGGCCGCCACGCCCTCGACATCGGCGGGACCGGTCGCCCGCAGGTGAACGGTGGAGCCGTCACGCAGGACGACGTCGCTGTCGTCGACGGTCGTGGCAGACCCGGTGGTCGGCAACGGTTCGGAGACCGTGGAGGGCATGTCGCGGACGCCAGACTACGTCGGCATCGGTCCTCCTCACATCCGTGAAGAGCCGCATCCGATCGGCGGGGCGCCCCACGCGTAGTTCTCCGCAGGACATGCGCGGGAGGGGGCCGATGAGCGATCGGCCGGCAGGCGTGAACGTGCGGTGAACGCCCATCGAGAGAGAGGTTCACGGACTGTGAGCGCGACCGTCCCGGCGGAGCTCGACGTCGAGACCCTGGAGCTTGCGTTCGACCGGTGCGACGAGCTTGCCGAGCAGCTCGCGCGCCGCGTGCGCGGCGAGCAGCTGGACCTTCGGCTCCCCGGCCTGCTCGCGGCGATGGGCTGCTGAGCGATGCAGCGCCCGTTCTCGCGCCTTGCGATCGTCAACCGCGGCGAGCCCGCCATGCGGGTCATCCACGCCGTGCGCGAGCTCAACGTCCACCGCCCCGAGCCGATACGCGTCATCGCGCTCTACACGGAGCCCGAGCGCGACGCGATGTTCGTCCGCCGCGCCGACGAGGCCGTCGCGCTCGACGGCGGCTACCTCGACCACGAGGCGCTGGAGCGCGCCCTGCGCGCGGCGCGGGCCGATGCGGTCTGGGTCGGGTGGGGCTTCGTCGCGGAGCAGGCCGCGCTCGCCGAGCGGTGCGATCGGCTCGGCATGGTCTTCGTCGGGCCCGACGCGACGGTCATGCGCCTGGTCGGCGACCGGATCGCGGCCAAGCGGCTTGCCGAAGAAGCCGGCGTGCCGGTGGCGCCCCGCAGCGGCGGCATGCGCCACGTCGAGGTGCAGGTCATGGCCGACGGCCGCGGCGGCGTGTGGGCGGTCGGCCTGCGCGATTGCTCGTGCCGGCGCCGCAACCAGAAGGTCATCGAGGAGTCGCCGAGCCCGGCGCTCGGTCACGAGCGCCAGCGCGAGGTCCTCGACGCGGCACGGCGCCTGGCGCTGCGCGCCGGCTATCGCGGCGCAGGCACGGTCGAGTTCCTCTACGAGCCGGCGACACAGGCCTTCTCGTTCGTGAAGGTCGACGCGTGCCTGCAGGCCGGGCACCCCGTCACCGAGGCGGTCACCGGGCTCGACCTCGTCAAGCTTCAGCTCCATGTCGCGGCCGGCGGGCGCGTCGAAGGCGAGCCGCCGGCGCCGACGGGCCACGCGGTGCAGGCGTGCCTCAACGCCGAGGACCCGGCCCTGGGCTTCACACCCGCACCCGGCCGGATCGCCCTGCTGCGCCTGCCCACCGGCCCTGGCGTGCGCGTCGACACCGGCGTCGCCGAAGGCGACGTCATCCCCGCTGAGCTCGACTCGACGATCGCCAGGGTCACCGCCTGGGGCGAGGACCGTGACGAGGCGCTCGCGCGCCTGCGCTGCGCCTTAGCCGAGACGATGGTGGTCGTCGACGGCGGCACGACGAACCAGGGCTTCCTTCTCGAGTTGCTCGACCGTCCCGAGGTCCGCTCGGGCGACGTCGACGCAGCGTGGCTCGACCGCCTGCAGCTCAGCGGTGAGATCGTCCAGGCGCGCCACGCGGACGTCGCGCTGCTCCAGGCCGCGATCGCTCTGGCGGACGGCGCGACGGCCGATGAGCGGGCCCGCTTCTATGCGTTCGCGCGCCGCGGGCGCCCGCGGGCCGGCGCCGATCTCACCCGGACGGTCGAGCTGCGCCACGGCGGGCAGTCCTACCGCCTGGCCGTGTCACAGGTCGCGCCGGACCGCCATCGCGTGGCCGTCGACGGCGAGACGGTCGAGGTCGCGAGCCACCGGCTCGGCCGCCACGAGCGCCGGGTCGAGGTCCATGGCCGGGGCTACCGCACGCTGACCTCCATCCAGGACGTCGACCTGCTCGTCGAGGTCGACGGTGTGGCGCATCGGATCGCGCGCGACGATGGCGGCCTCGTCCGCAGTCCCGCGCCCGCCGTGGTGGTGTCGATCCCCGTGGCCGTCGGCGACGAGGTCGACGCGGGCGGCGTCGTCGCGGTCGTCGAGGCCATGAAGATGGAGACATCGCTGACCGCGCCCTTCCGCGGCCGCGTGCGCGCGGTGCTCGCCGGGACGAACGTCCTCGTCGCCGCCCAGGCGCCGCTCGTCGCGCTCGAGCCGCTGGAAGGGGACCCGGCGCCGGCGGCCGGCGAGCGCATCTCCTTCGCCCCGGCCGCGCCGACCGCCCCCAGCGCTCGAGAACGGCTGCAGCGTCTCGGGTGGCTCGTGCTCGGCTACGACGTCGACGCGCGCGAGGCCGAGCGTATCGTCGGCGGCTTCGACGACGACCCGGAGCTCGTCGCCGGCGAGCACCGCCTCCTGCGGATGTTCGCCGACGTGCACGCCCTGTCGGGCCCGCGCCACGACGAGGCCGAGTCGCAGACCCCGGGGCTGCGCAGCCCGCGGGAGCATCTCAATGCCTGGCTGGCCTCGCTCGATCCCGCAACGGCCGGGCTCCCTGACTCGTTCCTGGCGCAACTGCGCGCCGCGCTCGCTCACTATGGGATCGTCGCGCTCGACCGCACCCCGGCGCTGGAGGAGGCGTGCTATCGCCTCTACCTCGCCGAGGAGCGCACCGCGACGGCGCGCTCGGCCATCGTGTCGATCCTCGAGCGCCGGCTCGACCGGGTCGCTGTGCCGGCCGGAGCAGCGGGGGAGGACTTCAGGGAGGCGCTGGACCATCTCATCCTCACGACCGAGGGCCGCGACCCGGTCGTCGCGGACCTCGCTCGCGAGGTGCGATACCAGTACTTCGACGAGCCGGTCATCGTCGCCGCGCGCGAGGACGTCTACACCGAGATGGTGGCGCACGTCGCCGCGCTCGCGGAGGATCCGCAGCGCTCCGACCGCGGCGAGCGCATCGCGGCGCTCGTCGATTGCCCACAGCCACTCGCGTCGCTCCTCAGCGCGGGCATGCGCGAGGCGACACCGCAGGTGCGGCGCGTCCTCGTCGAGGCAATGGCGCGCCGCTATTACCGCGTGCGCTCGCTCGAGGCCTTCGTGCCCGCGTCCATCGGCGATCACGAGCTGCTGATCTCGCACTATCCCTTCGAGGGCCGCCGCCATCACCTTGCGGCCGCCTACGTCGAGCTCGACGACGTCGGTCAGCTCGCCGATGCGTTCGCCCGCCACGCCGCCACGCTCCCGCGCGAAGACCGCGCGGTGCTCGACCTCTACATCGATCTCCCCGGCGAGGCGCCGTCGCACGAGGAGCTGGCCGCCGAGTTGCGCGAGGCTCTGGCGGCCGTCGCGGTGCCCGACGCGCTGCACCGGATCGTGATCGCGGTCGCGCAGCCCGAGCGCGGGCGCGGTATGGCCGCGATCGACGCGCTCACCTTCCGGCGCACCTCCGAGGGGCTCGTCGAGGACGAGGTGCTCCGCGGGCTGCACCCCATGATGGGGCACCGGCTGCAGCTGTGGCGGCTGCAGAACTTCGACCTCGAGCGCCTCGCGTCTCCGGAGGACGTCTACGTCTTCCGCGGCGTCGCGCACGCGAACGCGAAGGACGAGCGCCTGTTCGCGCTCGCCGAGGTACGCGACCTGACGCCGGTGCGCGACCAGCAGGGGCGGGTCGCCGCGCTCCCCGAGCTCGAGCGCATCCTCGGCGAGGCTCTCGAGAGCATCCGCGGCTTCCAGGCTCGACGACCGCCGAGCCGGCGGCTGCTGTGGAACCGCATCCAGCTGTACGTCTGGCCGGTCATCGAGCTCTCCCCAGAGGAGATCAACGCAGTCATGCGGCGCCTGGCGCCCAGGACGCTCGGCCTCGGCATCGAGCACGTCCTCGTCCGCGGTCGGGTACGCGATCACGACGGCACGGTGCACGACCGCGTGCTGCGTTTCTTCACCCTCGTGGGCGAGGGCATCGTCGTCGAGATCGGCGAGCCGTCGACGGAGCCGCTGCTGCCGCTCGACGAGTCGGCGCGCCGGATCGTCGCGGCCCGGCGCCGCGGCGTCCTGCACCCGGCCGAGATCGTGCGCCTGCTGGCGCCGCGGCGCGCCACCCTGGGTCATCCGGCCGGCGAGTTCGTCGAGTACGACCTCGACGACGACGGCATGCTCGTGCCTGTCGATCGCCCCGCGGCCACCAACGCCGCGAGCATCATCGTCGGCACGGTCCGCAACGTGACGGAGCGCTACCCCGAGGGCATGCTCCGCGTGATCCTCCTCGGCGATCCCACGCGGGCGCTCGGATCGCTCGCCGAGCCGGAGTGCCGGCGCATCATCGCCGCCATCGGCCTCGCGCAGGGGCTCGCCGTCCCCGTCGAGTGGTTCGCCCTCTCGGCCGGCGCGAGGATCGCGATGGACAGCGGGACCGAGAACATGGACTGGATCGCGGCGGTCCTGCGCCGGATCGTGCTCTTCACCCAGGCCGGCGGCGAGATCAACGTCGTCGTGACCGGCATCAACGTCGGCGCCCAGCCGTACTGGAACGCCGAGGCGACGATGCTCATGCACACGCGCGGGATCCTCATCATGACCCCTGAGAGCGCGATGGTCCTCACCGGCAAGCAGGCGCTCGACTATTCGGGAGGGGTGTCGGCCGAGGACAACCTCGGCATCGGTGGCTACGAGCGCATCATGGGTCCGAACGGCCAGGCGCAGTACTGGGCACCGGACCTCGCGAGCGCCTGCAGGCTGCTGCTCACCTATTACGAGCACAGTTACGTCGCGCCGGGCGAGCGCTTCCCGCGGCGCGCGCGGACCTCTGACCCCGGCGGGCGCGACGTCACCGTCTCCGAGCACCATGCCCCCGGCTCGGACCTGCCGCGGGTGGGCGACGTCTTCTCCGACGAGCGCAACCCCGGGCGCAAGAAGCCGTTCGACATCCGTTGCGTGATGCGCGCGGCGATCGACGCCGACCACCCGCCGCTCGAGCGCTGGGCCGGCATGTCCGAGGCCGAGATGGCCGTGGTCTGGGACGCCCACCTCGGCGGCTGGCCGGTGTCGCTGATCGGCATCGAGTCCCGGCCGCTGCCGCGCCACGGCGCGATCCCCGCCGACGGGCCGGAGCAGTGGACGTCCGGCACCCTGTTCCCGCGCGCTGCGAAGAAGATCGCGCGCGCGATCAACGCCGCCAGTGGCCGGCGCCCGGTGGTCGTCCTGGCCAACCTCGCCGGCTTCGACGGCTCCCCGGAGTCGATGCGCAAGTGGGAGCTCGAGTTCGGTGCCGAGATCGGCCGCGCCGTCGTGAACTTCGACGGCCCGATCGTGTTCTGCGTCGTGTCGCGCTACCACGGCGGCGCCTTCGTGGTCTTCTCCCAGAAGCTCAACCCCAACCTCGAGACCGTCGCGCTGGAGGGCGCCCACGCCTCGGTGATCGGGGGCGCCCCGGCAGCCGCGGTCGTCTTCGCGCGCGAGGTCGAGCAGGCGGCTCGCCGCGACGAGCGCATCGCACCGCTCGACGAGCGCATCGCCGCCGCGGAGGGGGCTGAACGCCAGCGCCTGCGGGCGCGCCGCGCGGCGCTCTGGAGCGACGTGCTGGCGGAGAAGCGCGGCGAGTTCGCGGCCGAGTTCGACGCGGCGCACAGCGTCGAGCGCGCCGTGCGGGTGGGGTCGGTGACCCGGGTCGTGGCGCCTGCGTCGCTGCGGCCGTACCTCATCGATGCCGTCGAGCGCGGCATGCAGCGCACCCTGGACAGCTCTCCCGTCAACGCCCATGCCCGGCTGGCTGATCCGCTCGCTCGCTGACGTCCCGGCGGGCGACACGTGGCTGCGCGCACGCGAGCGCCGCGCGGCGGCCGCCCTGCACGTGGCTGCGCGCCGACACGGTTGGCGCGAGCTGCGGGTCCAGTGGGATGACGGCGCGGCGCCAATCGTGGGATGGTGACGGGCATGGGAAGGTTGGGTCCTGACGATCGCGGGCGACCCGCCGCCGCCCCGCCCGCAGAACGCTTGGTGAACGACTTCCTGCTGGTCTACGAAGGCTTCGACTCGGCCGAGGAGGGGCTGCGCGAGACGCTCACCTCGACGGGCAACGGCTACTTCTGCACGCGGGGAGCCGCCGAGTGGGAGGACGCCAGCGCCATCAACTACCCGGGCACCTACGCGCACGGCGTGTACGACCGCGAGACGACCATCATGGGCGGCCATCCGGTCCTCAACGAGGACCTCGTGAACCTCCCCAACTGGCTCGTCCTCAAGCTGCGCATCGAGGGCGAGGAGATCCTCCGGCTCGAGAACCTCGACGTGCTCTCCTACCGGCACGCGCTCGACGTCCGCAACGCCGTCGTCATCCGCGAGCTGCGCTTCCGCGATCGAACCGGCCGGCAGACGAGGCTGGAGAGCCGGCGCTTCGTCAGCATGAACCGCATGCACCAGGCGGCGCTCGCCTGGGACCTCACGGCCGAGAACTGGTCGGGCACCGTCGAGGTGGTCGCGGCGGTCGACGGGCGGGTGCTCAACCAGGGGGTCGCGCGCTACCGCCAGCTCGAGGGGCGTCACCTCGATCCGCAGGGTCCCCGGGTCGCGGGTCCGGACGTCATCGCGCTGAAGGCGAGGACCCGTCACTCGCGCATCGAGGTTGCGGTGGCGGCGCGTGCCCGCGCCTATCGCGGGGGGCAGGAGCTCGCGGTCGCCCGCCAGACGGTCCAGACCCAGGACTACGTCCAGCAGGTCCTCGAGTTCGACGTGCAGGCGGGCGAGCCCGTGCGCGTGGAGAAGCTGGCCGCCATGTACACCTCACGGGATCGCGCGATCGATGAACCGCTGACGAACGCGATCAAGAGCGTCGCCCGCTATCCCGGATTCGACGAGGCCTTCGCCGGTCACGCGAGGGCGTGGGAGGAGCTGTGGGAGGTCTGCGACATCCGCCTCCCGAGCCATGAACGCGCCCAGTTCCTGCTGAGGCTGCACATCTCGCACGTCCTGCAGGTCTGTTCTCGCCTCACCGCCTATCACGACGCGGGCGTCCCGGCGCGCGGGCTCAACGGTGAGGCGTACCGCGGGCACGTCTTCTGGGACGAGCTCTACGTCTACCCGTTCCTCAACTTCCGGCTGCCGGAGATCACGCGCGGTCTGCTCATGTACCGCTCCAGGCGGATCAGCGAGGCGCGCGCGGCGGCGCGCGAGATCGGCTGCCGGGGAGCCATGTACCCGTGGCAGAGCGGCAGCGACGGGGACGAAGAGACCCAGCGCGTCCACCTCAACCCGCTGTCGGGGCGCTGGGAGCCGGACCTCAGCCGCAACCAGCGCCACGTCAACGCGGCCATCTTCTACAACATCTGGTGCTACTACCACGCGACCCGCGACCTCGAGTTCCTTCGCGACCACGGCGCGGAGATGCTGCTGGAGATCGCGCGCTTCTGGTCCTCCATCGCCCACTACAACCCGGAGCGAGACCGGTGGGAGATCCATGGGGTCATGGGCCCCGACGAGTTCCACGAGAGGTATCCGGACGCGACCGAGGGAGGCCTGCGCAACAACGCCTACACCAACGTCGTGGTGGCGTGGATCTGCGACACGGCGCAGACCGTGCTCGACCTGCTCCCCGCGAGCCGCCGCGATGCCCTGCGGGCGAAGATCGGCCTCGCCGACGAGGAGCTGCGCACCTGGGAGGAGATGAGCCGCAAGATGTTCGTGCCGTTCCAGGACGATGGCGTCATCAGCCAGTTCGAGGGCTACGAGCAGTTGGAGGAGCTCGACTGGGATGCCTATCGCGAGCGCTACGGCACCATCCAGCGCCTCGACCGGATCCTGCGGGCCGAGGGAGACGATCCCAACCGCTACAAGATCGCCAAGCAGGCCGACGCGGTGATGCTGTTCTTCCTGTTCTCCGAGGACCAGCTGCGCCAGCTCTTCCGACGGCTCGGCTATGAGTACGGGCCTGAGACCGCGCGCAAGACGATCGACTACTACGACCGGCGGACCTCGCACGGGTCGACCCTGAGCTTCGTCGTCCACGCCGGCGTCCTTGCCACCATCGATCCGGAGAGCTCGTGGGCGCGGTTCCTGGGCGCGCTTGAGAGCGACGTCGCCGATGTCCAACGGGGGACGACCAGGGAGGGCGTTCACATGGGCGTGATGTGCGGGACGCTCGACCTCGTCCAGCGCGCCTACCTCGGCGTCGACGTCCGCGACGGGGTCGTCTACTTCGATCCGAGGCTCATGCATCGCCTCGAGGGGCTGTCGATCCCTCTGCAGTTCCGCGGTACCCCGATGAGAGTGACGGTGCAGCGAGGCGAGCTCAGGGTGGAGGCTCTCGCCGACGGGTTCAGTTCGCGCATCAGCGTGGGGGTCGGGGACGATGTCCGGGACCTGGGCCCTGGCGAGCGCTGCGTGTTCACGATCGCGGGCGCGGCCGTCGCGCACGGCTAGGGGAGGGCGCAGCATGCCTGCACGCTTTCGCGGCGCGATCCTCGACGTGGACGGCGTGCTCGTCGACACCCCGCACGAGCGGGCATGGCGGGACACGCTCGAGGAGCTGATGGACGGGCAGTGGAGCAACATCCGCGGCGAAACGAGCTACTCGCCGCAGCGCTTCACGTCGGACGTCTACCGGGAGTCGATCGCCGGCAAGCCACGCATGAGCGGCGCCCGCGCCGCGCTCGACCGCTTCCACGTGCCGGACACGGGGAAGCGCGCCGAGGTCTACGCGCAGCGCAAGCAGCAGAAGGTCGTCGCGCTCATCGAAGCCGGCGAGTTCACCGCGTTCGACGACGCGCTGCGCTTCGCGCTCGCGCTGCGGGCCGCGGGGATCCGGCTGGCGGCGGCGTCGTCCTCGAAGAACGCCGCGCTGGTGCTCAGAAGGGTCCCCCTCGGACCGGGGCTCGCCCTCGTGGACCTGCTCGACGCGGACGTCTCGGGCCGTGACCTCGCGCACGGCAAGCCCCATCCGGAGATCTTCCTGGTCGCCGCCCGGGAGCTCGGCCTCCCGCCGCGCGAGTGCTTCGTGGTCGAGGACGCCGTCTCGGGAATCCAGGCGGCGAGGGCCGGCGCGATGGCGGCGCTCGGGGTGGCCCGCGCCGGCGACGCGGACCTCCTGACCGGGGCCGGCGCCGACCTCGTGGTCACGTCGCTCGACGACGTGGACGTCGACAGCCTGTCAGAGGGCCGGCTGGCGGCCGGCACGGCGAGGTAGGGTCGCGGTATGGGACTCCAGGACGTCGAGGTCACGCCGCTGGATCCCAAGCGCTTCCGTGACGTCCTCTCGCCGGAGGGCCTCGCGCAGTTCGAGCACGCGATCGCGCGCGGGCGCGAGCTGCTGGCGGGTCGGGTGTTCTGGAATGTCAACTCCACGGCGCATGGCGGCGGGGTCGCAGAGATGTTGCGCTCGCTCATCGGCTACGCGCGCGGAGTCGAGATCGACGCGCGCTGGGTGACCATCGGCGGCAACCCGGACTTCTTCGGCGTCACCAAGCGCCTGCACAACCGTCTGCACGGCTTCGCCGGCGACGGCGGGCCGCTGGGCGAGGCCGAGCGCGCCACCTACGAGACCGTCGCCCGCGAGCACGCCGCCCTGCTGGCGCAGCGGGTGGGGCCCGGCGACGTCGTGCTGCTGCACGACCCCCAGACCGCCGGCATGATCGCGCCCCTGCTCGCGACGGGCGTGCCCGTCATCTGGCGATCGCACGTCGGCGTCGACGTGCCCAACGACCGCGCGCGCGAGGCGTGGCGCTTTCTCATCGGCTACGTGGCACCGGCCGATGCCTATGTCTTCTCGCGCCCGGGCTACACCTGGGAGGGGCTCGACGAAGCCAAGGTGACCGTCATCGCACCCTCGATCGACGCCTTCGCGCCCAAGAACCACGCGATGTCGTTCACCTCGGTGACCGCCGTGTTGCGTGCCGCAGGGCTGGCCTCCGACCATCACCACTACTCGCGGGCGATTTTCGAGCGCCTCGACGGCAGCGTGGGCAGGGTCGTGCACGAGGCCCGCATCGTCGAAGAGCACGCGCTGCGCCTCGACGTGCCGCTGCTGGCCCAGGTCTCACGCTGGGATCGTCTGAAGGACCCGGCGGGCATCCTCTCGGCCTTCGCCGAGCACGTGCATGCCCACGAGGAACCGCACCTCCTGCTCGCCGGCCCCGACGTCACGGCGGTGGCCGACGACCCCGAGGGCGCGGAGGTCTTCGCGGAGATCGAGGCGGCGTGGCACGAGCTGCCGCAGCGGGTCCGCCGGCGCGTGCACCTCGCGCTGCTGCCGATGGAGGAGGCCGACGAGAACGCGGTCATCGTCAACGCGCTGCAGCGCCGCGCCGACGTGGTGGCCCAGAAGAGCCTCGCCGAGGGCTTCGGGCTCACGGTCTCCGAGGCGATGTGGAAGGGCCGGCCGGTCGTGGCGTCCGACGTCGGGGGGATTCAGGACCAGATCGAGGACGGCAGCACCGGGTATCTGGTCGGCCCCACCGATCTCGTCGCCTTCGCCGACCGCGTCAATCGCCTGCTCGCCGATCCTCACGCCGCCGAGCGCATGGGCGCCGCCGCCCAGACGCGCGTGCGCGACCTCTTCCTCGGCCCGCGCCACCTGGGCCAGTACGTGGATCTTCTGGAGGCCGTGCTCGCGCGCTGAGCCCCGCGGTCAGCGCCGAGCGCCCGCGGCCTGCGCGGCCGCGACCCGCGCGATCGGCACGCGGAAGGGCGAGCAGCTGACGTAGTCCAGGCCGGCGCGGTGGAAGAAGCGGATCGAGGCGGCGTCGCCGCCGTGCTCGCCGCAGATGCCCACCTCCAGGCCCGGGCGCGTCTCGCGCCCGCGCTCGATCGCGATCTGCACGAGCTCGCCGACGCCCTTCTCGTCGATCGTCGCGAAGGGGGAGCGCTCGAGGATCCCGGTCTCGACGTAGTGCGGCACGATGGCCGCCTCGATGTCGTCGCGCGAGAAGCCCAGGCCGGTCTGCGTGAGGTCGTTGGTGCCGAAGGAGAAGAACTCGGCGTGGCGGGCGATCTCGCCGGCGACCAGGCACGCCCGAGGCAGCTCGATCATCGTCCCCAGCATGAAGTCGCGGTCGGGCTTGACGCCCTCCTCGACGGCCACCCGCAGCACGAGCTCGCGCGCGATCGCGAGCTCCTCGGCGTAGGCGACCAGCGGGATCATGATCTCAACGCGGGGGGCGTGGCCGGTGCGCTCGCGCACCGCGCGGGTGGCGCGGAAGATCGCGCGCGCCTGCATCTCGTAGATCTCGGGATGGATGAGCCCGAGCCGCACGCCGCGCGTGCCGAGCATCGGGTTGCCCTCGGCGAGGGCCCGCACGCGATCGAGGGTGTGCTCGAGCGCGCCCGTCTCGGGCGCCCCGCGCAGCCGCGCCTCGGTGACCTGCTCGACCAGCTCCATGCGGTCGGGCATGAACTCGTGCAGGGGCGGGTCGAGCAGCCGGATGGTGATCGGCAGGCCCTCCATCGCCTCGAAGATCTGCTCGAAGTCGTCCTGCTGGAGGACGAGGAGCTGGTCCAGCACGGCGCGGCGGCCGGCCTCGTCGTCGGCCATGATCATCCGCTGCATCTTCGGCTGGCGGTCGGCGGCCATGAACATGTGCTCGGTGCGGCACAGCCCGACGCCCTCGGCGCCGAAGGCGCGCGCCCGGCGCGCGTCCTCGGGCGTGTCGGCGTTGGCCCGCACGCCGAGGGTGCGCAGCTCGTCGCACCACTGGAGCAGGGTGTCGAAGCGCGGGTCGACCTCGGGGGTGACCAGCGCGACGTCGTCGAGCGTGATGGTGCCCGCGGTGCCGTCGATGGCGATGAGGTCGCCCTCGTGCAGGATGCGCTCCCCGATGCGCACCTCGCGGGCGTGCAGGTCGATGTCCAGGGCGTCGGCCCCGGTGACCGCGGGGCAGCCCATGCCGCGGGCCACGAGCGCCGCGTGCGACGCCTTGCCGCCCTCCGACGTGAGGATGCCCTTGGCGGCGTAGAAGCCGGCGACGTCGTCGGCCTCGGTGAAGGGACGCACGAGGATGACCGCGCGCCCGTCTTCGGCCGCGGCGACCGCGTCGGGCGCCGTGAAGACGATGGCGCCCTTGGCGGCGCCGGGGGAGGCGGCGACCCCGCGGGCCACGACCTCGTACCGCGCCGCGGGATCGAAGGTGGGGTGCAGTAGCGCGTGCAGCGAGCGCGCCTCGATCGTGGCAATCGCCTGCTCGCGCGAGAGCAGGCCCTCGCCGACCGCGTCGACGGCGAAGCGCACGGCGGCCTGCGCGGGGCGCTTCGCGTTGCGCGTCTGCAGCATGTACAGGCGCCCCTCCTCGATGGTGAACTCGGTGTCCTGCATGTCGCCGTAGTGGCGCTCGAGGGTGCGCATGATGTCGAGCAGCTGGGCGTGCGCCGCGGGCATCCAGTCGCGCAGCTCGGAGAGGTCGCGCGGCGTGCGCACGCCCGAGACGACGTCCTCGCCCTGGGCGTCGATCAGGAAGTCGCCGCTGGGCTCCGGCGCGCCGGTCACCTCGTCGCGCGAGAAGGCCACGCCGGAGCCCGAGGTCGGGCCCTTGTTGCCGTAGACCATCTGCTGGATGTTGACCGCCGTACCCCACTCGTCGGGGATGTCGTTGATGCGCCGGTAGGCGACGGCGCGCTCGCCCATCCACGAGTCGAAGACCGCGCGGATGGCCTGCTCGAGCTGCTCGCGGGGGTCGGTGGGGAAGTCGTAGAGCGCCTTGAAGCGCGTCGTCAGCTCGCGCAGCGCGTCGGTATCGAGCTCGGTGTCGAGCGTGACGCCGCGCTCGCGCTTGATGCGCGCGATCTCGTCCTCGAAGCGCGCGCTGGGGACCCCGCGCACGACGTCGCCGAACATCTGCACGAGCCGGCGATAGGAGTCCCACGCGAAGCGCGGGTTGCCGGTGCGCGCCGCCAGGCCCTCGACGGCCTCGTCGTTGAGGCCCAGGTTCAGGACGGTGTCCATCATCCCCGGCATCGAGTCGCGCGCGCCGCTGCGCACGGAGACGAGCAGCGGGTTGTCCGGGTCGCCGAGCGACATCCCGGCGCGCTGCTCGAGGCGTGCGAGCGCCGCGTCGATCGCCGCCGCCAGCCCCTCGGGCTCAGTGCGGTCGGCGCGCATGTACTCGACGCAGGCCTCCGTCGTGATGGTGAAGCCCGCCGGGACGAGGTCGGGGCCGAGCACGCGCGTCATCTCGGCGATGCCGGAGCCCTTGCCCCCCAACAGCTCGCGCATTTCACGCGAGCCCTGGGCGAAGTCGTAGATCCACTTGGTAGCGACGGTGGTGCTCATCGGATGGCCTCCGGTTGCATGGTGATCGGGCGGGTGGGGGAGTCGGTGGAGAGGATGTGCATCAGGTCCGGCCATGGGGAGCGACGGTGGTCGGCGTGCGCTCGCCGGGGACTGCGAGGTACGGGACGGCCGCCGCAACGGCCATCACCCCGGCGAGCGCGAGGCCGACCCATGCGGGCCACAGCGTGGTCTCGACGTGCACGCGCATCATCGATGCGCCGACGTCGACCGTCGCGTGGCCCGCCAGGACCTCGAGAGCCGTGAAGAGAAGTGCGCCGAGCCCCAGCGCGAGGGTCGCGGGCGAAGATCGCCCAACGATGGCGAGCGTGAGCAGCCCGAGCGCGCACAGGCCGGCGAGGGCGCCCCAGGTGCCCCAGCCGCTCGCCGTGCTGCGCACGTCGAGCACCGGCATCGAGACGGCGACGCGCTGCCAGCCGAGGAAGAGGTCGGCGATGAAGAGCGCTGCGGCGACGGCGAGGACCGGCCGCGTGCGCTGCTGCAGGGCGGCCGTGGTCATGACGAGGCTCCGCTCGGCGCGTGCGCGCCGGCCAGCTCGTCGCGGCGCGCGGCCGCGGCGGGCGGCAGGGCGCCGCGGACCTGGGCCGCTGCGTTGAGGCAGCGCAGCTCCAGCGCGTCCTCGCCCACGTTCGCGTGGCCCTCGGCCAGGCTGAGGAGCAGGTCGCCGACGTCGATCTCCTCCGATGGCTCCGCCGCCGGGGTGCCGGGGTCGAGGTACTCCGACAGGTGGGGGGCGGCGACCTTCGTGGGCGGCCACCACAGCGGCGTGGTGGGGAGGTCGCCGCGCGTGGAGTCCAGGAAGCGCGTGCCGGCGGGATCGAGCAGCATGCCGCGCAGGACGGGGCGGAAGGGCTCCGGGCGGACGTCGGCGCCGAGGGAGGAGGCGATCGCCGCCGCCGCCCCGGCGGCCTGCTGGGCGGCCAGGCCGCCCTGCTTGAGCGGGAAGGCGGTGCCGTCTCCGGCGGCCCACACCCCTTCGACGCCGAGCACCGCGCCGTGGTCGTCGGTAGCGAGGAAGCCGTGGCCGTCGTGCGGAAGGCCGCCGATCCAGGGGCCCACGAGCCGGGGCATCGAGACGATCCGCTCGGCCTGGACGGGTTCGCCGTGCGCGACGATGAGGCCACCCGCGCCGGCGCGCAGCGGCACCGCGTGGGTCACGACGGCGATGCCGCGTTCGGCCAGCAGGCTCCAGATCTGCGATGAGATGCGGGCGCCGAAGGCGTCCAGGGGGCCGGACTCCGGGGTGACGAGAGTGAGTCCGACGTCCGTGAGCCCGCGCGAGCGCACGTGCTCGCCGGTCATGAGCGCCAGCTCGTAGAGCGGCAGCGCCCAGGTCACCGCGGTCGGCAGCGCGAAGGCCACGCGCTTGACGCGCCGTGAGTCGAGGTCGTCCAGTAGCGCGGAGAAGGCCGCGACGTCGCGCGGGCCCGAGAAGGTCAGCGCCCCGGGAATCGCCATGTCGGGGGTGGCGCCGACGGCGACGAGGAGCGCGTCGTAGTGCAGCGTGTCGCCGCGCACGGTGCGCACGCGGTGCGCCTCGGCGTCGACCGACGCGAGCCTGTCGGGCCGCAGGTGTGCGCCGTGGTCGGCCGCGATGCGCACGAGGTCGAAGCGCCGCGCAGGACCGCCGCCGAAGGGCTCCGACACCGAGCGCTGGCGCTCGACGAGATCGGTGTTCGCCTCGAGCAGCTCGATGTCCACGGTGGACCCGAGGTGGCCGTGGAGAGCGATCAGGGCTTCGAGGCCTGCGACACCGCCGCCGGCGATGACGATCGTGGGCATGTGATCGAGGCTAGGCACGTGCACCGCCTCCGCCATCCGTAGCTTCCCCGCACCGCGATCCGTAGGGGAGGCGATCAGCCCGGGGGGACCGCGCTCGGATCGAGCGCGTTCGAGACAGCATGCACGGCGGCCGGGATGTCGATGGTGACGGGGATGGCGTCGTGCTCGGGCCGTACCTCGGGCGCGCGCGGCGCACCGGCGCGAATCGCGAGATAGGGCGCCAGGTAGCGCCCGGCGATCTTGCTCGGCGGCCACCACATGGCATAGGCGCGCGGCTGCGTGCCGTGCCCGTCGACCGTCGCGCGCAGATAGGCGGGCTCGCGGTCGGTGTAGAGCACGCCCTTGAGGACGGGCTCGAACGCGCGCGGCACGATGGGCAGCCCGAGGCCGGCGAGCATGGACTCGACCGCGGCGTCGGCCTGCTGGGTGGCGAGGCCGCCCTGCTTGAGCGGGAAGGTGGTGACATCGCCGGCGGCGTAGACGTCCTCGGCGCCGGGCACGCGGCTGTGCTCGTCGACCGCGATGAAGCCCGCCGCGTCCTGCCGAAGGCCCGGGACCCGCCGGCCCACGAGGTCGGGGAGCGTGATGACCGTTCGCGCCTGGATCCGCCGGCCGTCCTCGAGCTCGAGATCGCCGGCGTCGGCCGCGATCGCGCGGGCGCGGGGGACGAACTCGATGCCGCGCGCGTCGAGGAGGTCCGCCACCGCCGCCGAGGCCTCGGCGCCGAAGGCCTCGAGCGGCACGGCCTCGGGCGAGGTCATCACCACCCGCGCCCGCACCCCCCGGTCGCGCAGCTGCGCCGCCGAGAGGATGGCCAGCTCGTAGAGCGGCAGCGTCCAGAAGGCGCCGAAGGGGACGGCGAACGCGATCGTGGCGTCGTCACCAGGTCGCATGGCGTCGAGCGCCGCGCGCACGGCGGCGGCGTCGCGGCCGCCGCGGAAGCTGATGGCCCCGGGGAGCGCGCGCACCGGGCGAGCGCCGACGCAGACGAGCAGGGCGTCGTAGGGCAGGCGACCCGAGTAGGCGGTGACGGCCTCGTGGCGGTCGGGCGCGACGGCCGCCAGGGAGTCGCGCACCAGGCGCACATCCTGGTCGGCGGTGAAGCGCTCGAGCTTCATGCTCCACGCCGGCGCGCCGTCGAACGGCTCGAGGACGGCGAGCGGGCGGTACTCGAACTGGTCCTCGCGGCACAGCAGGTCGATCCTCAGGTCGTCCTCGCCGAGGAACGAGCGCAATCCGAGACAGGCCTCCAGCCCGGCGACGCCGCCGCCGGCGACGACGATCCGTGGAGTGTCGGCCGCTGTCATGGCTTCATGCTCGACAGCGGCCGGGCACGCCGCATCGGGAACTCCCGGCGGCTCGGTTGCGGCTTTCCCGCAGCGTCAGACCGCCGGTCGCGACGCGGACGCGCTGCGCTGGCGCCGCGCGTCGTCGAGCGCCTCGGCCAGCAATTCGCCGGCGTGCTCCTTGGCGATCCAGGCCGTCGCGCCCAGGCGTTGCGCCCGGCGTGCGAAGCTCGGGTCGTCGTCGAGCCCGACGACGACGAGCGGCAGGTCGGCATCGCGGGGCCCCAGGCCCGAGGAGTCGAGGAGGCGATCGTCGACGATGATCACGTCGGGCGCGGTGCGCCGCCGCTCGCCCGCCAGCTCCTCCAGGGTCCCGGCCTCCGCCACGAGGACGATGCCCGGCAGCGAGCGCAGCAGCGTCGCGATCGCGCGGCGCCCGGCGCCCGGCACGTCGGCGTACAGCACGCGCACGCTGGGCTCGGTCACGGCTCCAGCCTGAGCGGCGGATGGGCGTCGGTGACCAGCGCAGAGGCGATCGCCGAAGTGAGGGGATGGGCGCTGGACATCGCGCCAGCGTGGCAGCGCCCCACGGGCGCGGCATCGGTGACTCGATGCAGCGTCTTGCGGAGAACCACGGTCTCGCGACGTGGGAGCGCTGCTCAGTCGTCGCCGCCTGCGTCTCCCGCGTCGTCGCCGCTCGGAGGGCGCGAAGACTGCGAGGGCCGCGACGGGCGCGCCGGCCGTGACGCACGAGGCGCGGCAGGGCGGGGCTGGGCGCGCGGCACCAGCCGGTCGCCCGCCGACAGGGGTTCGCCCGACAGGCCGACGCGCTGGCTCGAGAGCTGACTGGCGGCCAGCGTGATGCCGGCGGCCAGGGCAAGGCCCAGCACGGCGGCCACGACCCAGGCGACGACGGTGCGCGCCGTCATCGGGCGGCCTGCGGTTCGGGCTCGGGCACGGGGGCGCGCCGGGTCACGACGGGCGCGAAGCGCACGAGGGCGCGACCGCCTCCGCCGGTGCGCGCCTCGAGCACGACGGTGGCGTCCCACTCTCCTGCCAGCTCGCGGGCGATCGGCAGGCCGAGGCCGGTGCCGGGCGGGCCGCCGCCGCGCCCCGCGCGCCCGCGATGGAAGCGCTCGAACACCGCCTCCTCCTCGCCCGGGGCCGGTCCCGGCCCGTCGTCGAGCACCTCGATGCGGTCGGGGCCGGTGGCGAGGAGCACCGCGCTGCCGGCGGGCGAGTAGCGCAGCGCGTTCTCCACGAGCACGTCGAGCACCCGGTCGAGGTCCGCCGGCGCGCACCAGGCGCTGCCGGCCGCCGCCACATCGGCCTCGACGCGCTGGGCGCGCTCGGCGGCCGCCTGCGCCCATCGCTCGGCGGCGCGCTCGGCGGCATCGCCGAGGTCGACCTGCGTCCCGGGCAGCTCGCGCTCGCCGGCACGGCTGAGGACGAGCAGCTCCTCCAGGATCTGGGCCAGGCGATCGATCTCGGTCATCCCCGCGTCGAGCTCGGCGATGGCGCCGGCGCAATCGACCTGGGCGCGCGCCTCCTCCAGGCGCAGGCGCAGCCCGGTGAGGGGCGTGCGCAGCTGATGCGAGGCATCGGCGACGAAGTCCTGCTGGCTGCGCACGAGGCGCGCCACGCGGCCGGTCATGTCGTTGAAGGTCCGTGCGAGCGCGCGCTGCTCGGTGCTGCCGTCGATCGCGGCCCGCGCCTCGAGGTCGCCCGCCGCCACGCGGCGCGCCGCGCGGTCCAGGCCGCGCATAGGGCGCGCGATCGTGCGCGCGATGACCAGCCCGGCGAGGAGCCCCACGGCGAGGACCACCGCTCCGATGAGCACGAGGCCGACGATCGTGCGCCGGACGGCGCGGTGCACCGCGGCGACGCTCTGGGTGACCCGCACGGCGCCGACCGCCGGCGGCCGGGTGGCGCTGCGGATCGGCACCGCGGTGGCCAGGAGATCCTCGCCGAGCGTGCTGCTGTGGCGGGTGCGCTGGTCGGTGTGACCGCCGAGCGCGGCGCTGATCTCGGGGCGCCGGTCGTACCGCGTGCCCACCAGGCCGGTGCCGACGCTGTCGGCCAGCAGCCGGCCTTGGCCGTCGACCACGATCACGCGCCCGCGCACCGTGGCCCCCGATCTCGTCACGAGCGCCTCGAGCTCGCCGCGGTGTGCCGGGGCCAGCAGGTCGGCGGCGGTGGCCGCCAGCACGTCGGCCTGGGCGCGCGCCTGCGAGCGCACCTCGTCGTCGACGCGCTGGCGGATGCTCGAGGCGAGAGGCACCTCGAGCGCCACGATGGCCAGCAGCAGGACATAGGCCAGGGCCAGCAGCAGCCGGACGCGGAGGCTCACGACGCCGCCTGCGCCGGCGCGTCGTCTCCCGGCGCGACGAGTCGGAAGCCGACCCCTCGGATCGTGTGCAGATAGCGCGGCATCGAGGCGTCGTCGCCGAGCTTGCGTCGCAGCCAGCCCATGTGGACGTCCAGGGTCTTGGTCGAGCCGAACCAGTTCTCGTCCCACACGCGGGCCATGAGCTCCTCGCGGGTGACGACCGTCCCGGCGTGGCGAGCCAGCTCGGCCAGGAGATCGAACTCCTTGCGCGAGAGGGCGAGCTCGCGGCCCTCGACCGCGGCCCGGCGCGCGGCCGGCTCGACCACGAGGTCCCCCAGCACGATCGGGGCCTCGGCCTCCTGCGCGGACGCGGCCCGGCGCAGCACGGCGCGGATGCGGGCGACGACCTCGGCGCCGCTGAACGGCTTGACCACGTAGTCGTCGGCGCCGATCTCGAGGCCGGTGACGCGGTCGAGCTCGGTTCCGCGCGCCGTGAGCATGATGATGGGCACCTGCGAGGCGCTGCGCAGCTCGCGGCACAGGTCGCGCCCGTCCCCGTCGGGGAGCGTGAGGTCGAGGAGGACGAGGTCGGGCGGCCGGCGCGCGAAGAGCGCTCGCGCCTCGGAGACCGATTGCGCGGCGATGACCTCGAAGCCCTGCCGGGCCAGCGCGCGCCCGAAGGGATCCGCGATGGCGGCCTCGTCCTCCACGAACAGGATGCGGGCTCCGCGACTCATGGGCGCACCGACTGTAGAGCCGCGGACCGGCCGCGCATGCAGGGCTTTACCGAAGCTTTGCCTGGACTTTCCACGGCCTTGGGCGCCGCCGCCCGACCATGCAGCCAACCCGCTCCCGACTCCGAGGAACCGACGATGCGCACCGCCACCACCACCCTCGCCGCCGCAGCGCTGCTCGCCGTCGGCGGCACCGCGGGCGCGGCCCTGAGCGCCGGCCGTGACCGCGCCGTAGTGCCGGCCGCGGCCGCCCCGGCGCCCGTCGAGGTCCGCACGCAGGTCGTCCACCGCACCGTCCACGTTGTGCGCCACATCAAGCCCAAGCGCCCCAAGCCCGTTGCGCGCCCCGCCGCGGCGCCGGCGCCGGCCCCCGCGCCGGCGCCGGCGGTGGCGCCGGCCCGTGCCCAGCCTGTGGTCGCCGCGGTGGCCCCGCGCACCGCGCGCCCGCTGCGCACCCGCTCGAGCGCCACGGGCTCCGGCTCCGGCGGCGGCGAGCGAGAGCACGAGGACGAGGGCGGCGGCGATGACTGAGCCTCGCGCCCACCGGCGCCCGCGCCGGCCGGGGCTGCTCGCCGTCGGCGTGTGGTCGCTGGCCGCCTTCGTCGTCATCCTCGTGCTGCTCGTCGTGCAGATGCGCGTCGGGCGCGATCCCGCCCTGGGCGCGCGCCCGGCGGCCGCCGCGCTCGCCCCGGCGCCGCGCCGCGTGCTCGTGCGGCGCGTGATCGTCAAGCGCGTCGTGGTCGACGAGGTGCACGACGCCGAGGACTCGGGCGCGAGCGTCCCGCAGCGCGCGGCGGTCGTGGTCCCGCAGGGCTCCGCTCCCGCCCCCGCGCCGGCAGCCGCTCCGGCCCCTGCGCCGGCTCCGGCGCCCGCTCCCGCCCCGCTGGTGACGAAGACGTCATGACCGACCACGAGCTCACCTTCCGCTGCATGGGCACCGACGTCCGCCTGCTGGCACCCGACAGCGCCGGCCTCGACGATGCGCGCGCCTGGCTGGTGTCCTTCGATGCGCGCCTGTCGCGCTTTCGCGAGGAGAGCGAGCTGTGTGCGCTCAATCGCGATCGACGCTGCGCCGTCCCGTCGTCGGCCCTGCTGCGCACGGCGGTGAGCGCCGCCCTGTGGGCGGCGCGGCGCACCGGCGGCCTCGTCGACCCGACGATCCTGCCCGCCCTGCGCAGCGCCGGCTACGCCGCCTCGCTGGCCGGAGTGGCGCCCGCCAGCCTGGCCGCAGCCCTCGCGGCCGCGCCGCCGCGCCGTGCCGCGCGCCCGGCTGCCGCCGCGCGCTGGCGTCGTGTGCACGTCGACGAGGCGCACGGCAGCATCCGTCGCCCGGCCGGGATCGAGCTCGACACCGGCGGGACCGGCAAGGGCCTCGCGGCCGACGCGGTCGCGCACCGCCTGCGCGAACGCCAGCGCTTCGCCGTGGACTGCGGCGGCGACGTGCGCGTCGGCGGCGACGGCGCGCAGCGCACCCCCTATGAGGTCGAGGTCGCGCACCCGTTCAACGGCGAGCCCGTCCACCGGCTGCGGCTGGGCCCCGGCGCGATCGCCACCTCGGGCATCGACTCCCGACTGTGGCAGCGATCGGACGGGACCTTCGGGCACCACCTGATCGACCCCCTGACCGGCGCGCCGGCGTGGACCGGCCTCGTGACGGTGACCGCGCTCGCGCCGACCGCGCTCGAGGCCGAGACGCTGGCCAAGGCCGCGCTGCTGAGCGGATCGCGTGTCGGCGCCGCGCTGCTCGCCGAGCACGGCGGCGTGCTGGTCCATGACGACGGCGACGTGGAGCTCGCCGGGCCGCTGGCACGGCCCACGGCGAGGGCCGCATGATCGCGCCCGACCCCCTGCACTACGGGTGGTGGCTGGCTGGGCGCGCCTCGGGCATCGTCGCCCTGGCCCTGGTCACGCTGTCGGTCGGCATCGGCCTGGCCATGGCCGGCCGCGTCGCGCGCCGCCCGGGGCTCTCGCGCACGCTGATCGGGCTGCATGAGCATGCGGCGCTCGCAGGCCTCGTGGCGATCGCCGTGCACGGCGTCACCCTGCTCCTCGACCCCTGGCTGCATCCCGGGCCGGCCGGCGTCCTGGTGCCGTTCACCATGGGCTATCGCCCGCTGTTCAGCGGCCTGGGCGTCGTCGCCGCCTATCTGGCCGCGCTGCTGGGGCTGTCGTTCTACGCGCGGCGGCGCATCGGCGCGCGGCTGTGGCGCAGGGCGCACCGCGCGACCGTGCTCGTCTACGTCCTCGGCGTGGCTCACGCGCTCGGCGCCGGCACGGACGCGTCGACCCCGTGGCTGCGCGCCTTCCTGCTCGTCACCGGCGTGCCGATCGCCGTGCTCTTCGTGCACCGCCTCCGTGGGCGGCGGCCGGCGCGGGCGATGCGTCCCGCCGCCGAGGGAGCGTCTGGATGAGCGCGGGGATCGTGATCGTGGGCGCGGGCCTGGCCGGTCAGCGCTGCTGCGAGGCGCTGCGGGCCCGCGGGTGGGAGGGACCCATCCGGCTCGTCGGCGACGAGGAGCACAGCCCGTACGACCGCCCGCCGCTGTCCAAGGGCCTGCTGGCGGGCACGACCGAGGTGGGCGACGTGGCGCTGCGGGCGCCGGGCTGGCACGCCGAGCACGGCGTCGAGCTCGTCCTGGGGGCCGCGGCCACAGGCCTGGACCCCGCCCGCAGGCAGGTGCTCGTCGCCGGGGGCCGCCGCCTGCGCTACGACCGGTTGGTCGTCGCCACCGGCGGAGCGCCGCGCATGCTCCCGTTGCTGCGCGGGCGCACGAACGTCCACGTCCTGCGCACGCTCGACGACGCGCTCGCGCTGCGCGCCGTCCTGGGGCCGGGCATCCGCCTGGCCGTCGTGGGGGCCGGCCTGGTCGGCCTCGAGGTGGCGGCGACCGCGCAGGCGCTCGGCGCCGCCGTCACCGTGGTGGAGGCCGCCCCCGCGCCGCTCGCGGCCGTGCTGGGCGAGCGCATCGGGCGCTGGCTGGCCGAGCTGCAGAGGGCCGCCGGCGTCGAGGTTCTCACCGGCGTCACGCTCGACGCGGTGCTGGGCGGCGCGCGCGTCAGCGCGCTGCGGCTCGGCGACGGGCGCCGTATCGCCTGCGACGCCGTGCTCATGGCAGTCGGCATGGCGCCGGCCACCGGCTGGCTGGACGGCTGCGGGCTCTCCGCCGGTGCGATCGCCGCCGACTCCGACGGTCGCACCCGCCTGCCCCATGTCTACGCGGCCGGCGACGTGCGCGGCGCAGGCCACTGGGAGGCGGCCGCCCGCCAGGGGGCCACCGTCGCGGCGACCATCCTCGGCGTCCCGGCCCCGGCGGCCCCGCCGGCGGCCTTCTGGAGCGATCAGCACGGTGTGCGCCTGCAGTTCGCCGGCACCGCTGCCGGGCACGACCGCGTGGAGGTCCAGGGCGACCCCCTCGCCGGCGACGCGTGCGCCCTCTTCCACCGTGGCGGCCGGCTCGTCGGAGGGCTGCTCGTCGGGCGCCCCCGCGACCTGCCTGCCCTGCGCCAGCGTCTGCAGGAGACCACTCTCGAACACGAACGGAGCGCAGCATGACCCTCGTACCCGTCGTCGATCCCCAGGCGTGCGGCGCCCACGGCGACTGCGCGGTGCTCGCGCCCGAGATCTTCCGTGTGGACGACACCGCCGTCGTCGTCGGCTCCGGGCCGCCCGACCTCGTCATGGCGGCCGCGGAGGCGTGCCCCGCGGTGGCCATCGCGGTGATCGACGAGGCGACCGGTCGCCAGATGTACCCGTGACGCTCGCGGCTCCGTAGTTCGCCCTGCCCAACAACGAGGCGGACCACGGTCGTCTCGCGCGCGCGCGCGAGGGATGGTGCAGGCATGAGCTCGAGCACCTTCGTCACCGAGCCGGTGCCGAGCGCGGTACCGGTGCCGGCACAGACCGCCGTGGTCAGCGGCCACGACCTCGTCAAGCGCTTCGGCGCGGCAACGTCGGCGGTCGACGCCCTCCGAGGCGTCGACGTGGCGTTCGCGCCGGGCAGCTTCACGGCCATCATGGGCCCATCGGGCTCGGGCAAGTCGACGCTGCTGCACATCCTCGCCGGGCTCGATCGGCCGACCGACGGCTGGGTCGAGATCGACGGCACGCGCCTCGATGGCCTCAGCGACCGCGACCTCACGCTGTTGCGGCGTCGCTCGGTCGGCTTCGTCTTTCAGGCCTACAACCTGCTCCCCGTCCTCACCGCCGAGGAGAACATCACCCTTCCGCTGCGCATCGGCGGCCAGCGCCCCGACACCGCGTGGCTCGAGACCCTCATCGAGGCGGTCGGGCTCGGTGACCGCCGCACGCACCGTCCCGCCGAGATGTCCGGCGGCCAGCAGCAGCGCGTCGCCGTGGCGCGCGCCCTCGTCACGCGGCCAGCGGTCGTCTTCGGTGACGAGCCGACGGGCAACCTCGACTCGAAGTCCGGTCGCGAGATCCTCGCCCTCCTGCGGCGCGCCGTGGACGACTTCGGCCAGACCATCGTCATGGTCACGCACGATCCCTCGGCCGCCACGATCGCCGATCGCGTCGTCTTCCTCGCCGACGGCGCGATCGCCGGCATCGAGGAGCACCCGACCCTCGACGACATCCTCGACCATCTGCGAGCCCCCGAGCCATGATCGCCGTCGCCCTCCGCAGCATGGCCCAGCGCAAGCTGCGCTCGGCGCTGACCGCCGTGGCCATCCTGCTCGGAGTGGCGATGATCGCCGGGACCTACGTCCAGACCGATCAGATCCGGACGGCGATGAACGACATCACGCGGACCGCCAACTCCGGCGTCGACGCGCAGATGTCCCCGCGCACGGCCTTCACCAGCACCTACGGCGCCAACGACCTGATCGACCAGCGCACCGTCGTGCGCGCCTCGCAGGTGCCGGGCGCGGCCGACGTCCAGGGCGAGCTGTTCCAGACCGGCTCGCTCGTGGTGGGGGGCAAGGCAGTCGAGCCGAAGTTCGCGCCGGCGATCGTGGTCTCCGCGATGCGCGAGCCCTTCGACCCGCTGCGCCACGTGTCCGGGCGCCTGCCAGGGCAGCGCGGCGAGGTGCTGGTCAATCGCAAGCTGGCCGAGGACGAGCACCTCTCGATCGGCCAGCGCGTCGGCGTGACGACGCGGACCGGCATCAAGCAGGTGCGGCTGGTGGGCATCGCGGACTACGGCAACGTGGCCTCCATCGGCGGCGCGACGCTCATCGTCGCCCCGATGGCCGACGTGCAGTCCTGGTACGGCCTCGAGGGCAGGGTCTCGCGCGTCGTGGCCTCGGCGGCGCCGGGCGTCACGCCGGCCGAGCTCGTGGCGCGCCTGCGCCAGGCCCTCCCGCGCACCCTCGAGATCAAGACCGGGGAGCAGACCGCGACCGACGACGCCAAGCAGGCCAACGACAGCATCGGCGGCTTCCTCACGCCGGCGCTGCTGGCCTTCTCCGGCGCGGCCCTGCTCGTCGGCGCCTTCATCATCTTCAACACCTTCTCGATCTCGGTGGCTCAGCGACGGCGCGAGTTCGCGCTGCTGCGCTCCATGGGGGCGACGCGCCGCCAGGTGCTCTTCGCGGTCGCCGCGGAGGCCCTCGTGCTGGGCGTCACCGCGTCCGTCCTGGGGCTGCTCTGCGGCCTGGGCTTCGCGCGGGGGCTCGGCGCGCTCTTCGACGCGGCCGGATGGGGCATCCCGCGCGGCGGGATGCAGCTCGCCGCGCGGACGATCGTCATCGGCCTTTGCGTGGGCATCGGGGTCACCCTCGTCGCCGCGCTGGCCCCGGCCGTGCGCGCGACCAGGGTCCCGCCCGTCGCGGCGATGCGCGACGAGGCGCTGGCCGAGGCGCCGCCGTCCAGCCGCCGGCGCCGGGCGCTCACCGCGCTGGTGGGGCTCGCGGGGCTCGCGCTCCTGGTCCAGGGCCTGTTCGGGGGCGGCCCGGCGAGCAGCCGGATCACGGCGATGGGGCTCGGCTCACTGCTCGTCTTCGTCGGCGTCGCGCTGAGCGCGCGCTACGTCGTGCGCCCGCTGGCGGCCGTCGTCGGCTGGCCGCTGCAGCGCCTGGGGCACGCGACCGGCGAGCTGGCGCGCGACAACGCGACGCGCAACCCGGCGCGCACGGCCGTCACCGCGGCGGCGCTGATGGTCGGGCTCGCGCTCGTGGTCTTCGTCTCCGTCTTCGCCGCCGGCCTCAAGGACTCGATCGACGGTGCGATCGCCGACCGTGCCAAGGCCGAGCTCGTGGTCACCAGCGACACCATGGCGCCGCTCTCACGCGCCGCTGGCCCGCGCATCGATCGCGTGCCGTCCGTCATGGCCACCGCGCCGCAGTACCTCGACCAGGTCGAGGTCAACGGGCGCAAGTCCAACGCGGTCACCGACCAGCTGACGGGAATCGATCCCCTGACGCTGCGCGACGCCTACAGCTTCCGCTGGCTGCACGGCTCGGACGCCGACCTGCAGCGCCTTGTCCGCGGCGCGGCGATCGTCGAGGAGCAGTTCGCCAAGGCGCACGGCATCACGGTCGGCGAGCGCTTCCGCGTCACCGGCCCCACGGGCCACCGCGCCATGCTCACGGCGATCGCCGAGTACCGCGACCCAGAGCTCATGCAGGGCGCGATGGTCGACGTCGCGCAGTTCCGGGCGCTCTCGTCGCTGCGCGACCCGCTGTCGTACTTCGTGACCCTGGTGCCGGGCACCGACACGGCGACGGCTCAGCGTCAGGTGAAGGTCGCGCTGGCCGAGTTCCCATCGGCCAAGGTGCGCACCCGCGCGCAGTACAGCGACTACATCGGCGCCCAGCTCGACCAGATCGTCTACCTGCTCTACGCGCTGTTGGCCATGAGCATCGTCATCTCGATGTTCGGCATCGCCAACAGCCTGTTCCTCTCCATCCACGAGCGCACGCGCGAGCTCGGCATGCTGCGGGCGATCGGCGCGACCGCCGCGCAGGTCCGCCGCATGATCCGCTACGAGAGCGTCATCACGTCGCTCATCGGCGGCGTCCTCGGCACGGGCGTCGGGATCCTCTTCGCGTGGCTGACGACGTTCGCGGTCAAGGACCTCGGCGTCGGCTTCAGCATCCCCGTGGGTCAGCTCCTGGTCTTCCTGTCGCTCGCCGTCGTCGTCGGGGTCCTGGGCGCCGTTGCGCCCGCGCGCCGGGCGGCGCGCCTGGAGATCCTGGACGCCGTGCGCAGTGAGTGAGGCGGTCAGCTCGCGACGTCGAGCCGCGTCGCCTGCGCGGCGGGGCGCCGGCGGACAGGCAGCGTCGCCGCGAGGGTGGTACCGGAGCCAGGGGCCGATTGCACGCTCAGCGTTCCGCCCACCAGCTCGACGCGCTCGCGGATGCCCAGGAGCCCGAAGCCCTCGTGGTCGGCGTCGGGCACGAAGCCCGGGCCGTCGTCGCGCACGACGATGGTCACCGCGTCTGCGCTCTCGGTGATCCCGACGTGGACGTCGACCTCACCGGCGTGCTTGACCGCATTCGTGAGGCCCTCCTGCACGATGCGGTAGATCGCGACCTCGGTCTCGGGGGCGTGGCGCTCGGGCTCGCGGCCCGCCTCATAGGCAAGGTCGATCTCGGCCGTGACGGTCAGCCCCGAGAGCCGCCTCGTGCGGTCGATGAGCGCCTCGAGCGCCGGGCCCGCGCCGAGCTCGTCGAGCGAGGCGGGGCGCATGTCGGTGATCAGGCTGCGCAGGGCGCCGATCGCGGCCGTGGCGCGCTCGATCGCCTCCTCGGCGGCCCGCTCCAGCGCGACGGCATCGCCGCTGTTGCGCGCGCTGGAGAGCGCGATGCGCAAGGCGGCGAGCTCCTGCAGGGTCTCGTCGTGCAGCTCGCGCGCCCAGCGCACGCGCTCGCGCTCGGCGGCCTCGACGCTGCGCCGGAGGCCGTGGGCGGCGACGTTCTGGGCGGTCATGACCGCCGTGGCGGCCGTGGCCGCGAAGGCCTGCACGAGGCGCTGGTCCTCTGCGCTGAACTCGGCGCCGGCCACGGTCCGGTCAAACGCCGCGAGGACGCCGACGGCCTCGCCGCGGAAGACGAGCGGCACGATGAGGCCTGTCGCGGCGCCGACGTGCTCGGCGAGCGCGAAGCGCAGTCGCGACGGGGCGTCGGCCAGCCGCTCCGGCTGCTGGCTGCGCAGGACGTCGCCCGCCACCGACCCCGCGACGGTGATCCGGCGCCCGATGACGTCGGCCGGCACTTCGCCCGCGGCGGCCTGGACCACGAGCTCCTCGCCGTCGCGCAGCGCGACGAGCATCGCGCGCGCATCGACGAGCGCGCGGCCGCGCTTGACCAGCAGCTCGAGGATACGCTCGAGATCCGTCTCGCCACCCACCGCCCGCGCGATCGAGGACGTGGTCTCGAGCGCCGAGACGGCCCGCTCGAGCTCGTCGCGGCGCACAGCGACGCCGCGGTACAGGCGAGCGTTCTCGATCGCGATCGCCGCCCAGTCGGCCAGGACGACGAGCGCCTCCTCGTCCGCCGAATCGAAGTCGCCGCCGGCCTTCTCGGTGAGGTACAGGTTCCCGTAGGCCTCGCCGCGGATGAGGATCGGGACACCCAAGAAGCTGTGCATCGGAGGGTGGCCGAGCGGGAAGCCATAGGAGCGCGGGTGGTCGCCGACGTCGGGCATCCGCAGCGGCCGCGGATCGCTGATGAGGACGCCGAGGATGCCGTGGCCCCTGGGCAGGTCGCCGATCGCGCGGTGGGTGTCCGGGTCGATCCCGCGGGTCAGGAAGCGCTCGAGCTCCTGTCGGCGCTCGTCGAGGATCCCCAGGGCGGCGTAGCGCGCGCCGGTGAGCTCGCGGGCCACCTGGAGAACACGGTCGAGCACGACCTCGAGGTCGAGCTCGGATACCAGGGAGCGCCCCACATCGAGGAGCCGGCGCAGGCGCTGCGCGTCGAGATGCTCGTCGGTCACGATTGCCGCTGGTGGCGACGATACTCCCCCGAGCCCGTGCCGGACGTGAGAGTCAGCGCGTGCGCGCGCGGGCGTCGACCGAGACGCGAAGGGCATCTACGTCGGGACGGATCTCCGGGGTGCGTGGCGCGCCGGCGCGGATGGCCAGATACGGCGAGAGGTGGCGGCCCGCGATCTTGCTCGGAGGCCACCACAGCGAGAAGGCCCGCGGCTCCGACGGCGCGGCGGCGCTGACCGTGAGCCCCGCCTGCAGGTAGGCGGGCTCGGCGTCGGTGAAGAGGACCCCTTGGATGACGGGGTCGAACGGCCGCGGCGCGATCGGCAGGCCGAGCTCGGCCAGCATCGCCTCGGCCGCCGCGTCGGCCTGCTGCGCGGCGAGGCCGCCGTGCTTGACAGGGAAGTTCGTCACGTCACCGGCGGCGTACACGTGTGACAGGCCTTCCACGCGTGCGTGCTCGTCGATCGGGATGAAGTCCTGCTCGTCGCGCGGGATGCCCTCGATGCGCCGCCCGAGCACCCGCGGCAGCGCGACCACGCGATCGGCGGCCAGACGGCGCCCATCGCTGAGCTCCAGCGACCCCGCGGGCGCCGCCACGGCGGGGGCGCCGGTGAGCACCTCGATGCCGTGGCGCGACAGGAGGTCGGCGGCGAAGTCGCTCGCGGCCGGGCCGAAGAGCGACAGCGGCGAGTCCTCCGGGGTCGCGAGCAGGACCTCCGTGGCGGCGCCGCGGCTGCGCAGCTCCGCGGCGCTCAGCAGGGCGAGCTCGTAGAGGGGCAGGGGCCACGACAGGCCAGCCGGAGCCGCGAAGGCGATCCTCCGCGGCTGCGTGGCGAGCAGCTCGCGGATGGCCTGGCCGTCGCCGGCGCCGCGGAAGGTCAGCGCGCCGTGCACGGCGTCCGCGGCGTGTCCGCCGATGGCGACGAGCATCGCGTCGTAAGGGATCTCGTTGCCGGCGCCGGTGACGGCCACCCGGGCGTGGGGGGCGATCGCGGTCAGCGCGTCGTTGACGATGGTGACGTCCTGGTCGGCCGCGAAGGTCGAGAGGGCCACGCTCCACCGTGAGATGCCGCGGAACGGCTGCAGGACCGACAGCGGGCGGTAGTCGAAGCGCTGCCCGGGGCTGAGCAGCGTGATGTCCAGGTCGGCGGCGCTCAGGCGCTCGCGCAGGGCCAGGCAGGCCTCCAGCGCGGCGACGCCGCCCCCGGCGATCACGACACGCGGATGGTCGGTGCCAGGTGCGAGCGACATGCCGACATGTTCGGCGCCGGCCCCGCTCGGTCCATCGGTGCTGGCCTGCGACATGGCTGCGGCTTTGCCACAGTCGCATCGGCGTCCGCGCACGGATGGCGGTGGGGACGGCCGGACCTACGGTGGGGGAGTGTTCGCCTCCGTCCTAGTCGCCCTCGCCGGTCACACCGAAGGCCGTGACGCTCTCGTCCTCGCGGCGCAGCTGGCAGACGACGACGCGCCGATCGTGGTGGCGCATGTCATGGCGACCTCGGCGGCCCCGCTGACCGGCGGCACCGAGGCGGCCGCTCGTCGCCGCGCGGGCCTGCGCGACGCCGGCGGGGACGTGTACGCGACACTGGGCCCCGACCCGCGCGTGCGCTACCTGCCGGTCTCCGGCATGCCCTTCGCCGATGCCGTGGAGGCGCTGGCTCGCCGCGAGCGGCCCGACGCGATCGTCGTCGGCCAGAACGTGCTCGCCGGCGAGCCGGGCATGGCGCGGCTGCTCGCCGAGGCGCCGTGCCCGGTGGTCGTGGCGCCGTACGGGCACCGCTTCGTGCGGGCCTTCGCGCCGGCGCGCATCACCGTGGCGTGCGCCCCCGCCGAGCCGATCGACGAGGCGGTGGCGCTCGCGGCGGCGCTGGCCGAGCGCGTCGGCGCCGACGTGCGGCTCATCGCGGCCGGCGACGACGCCACCGCCGAGGGGTGGCTGGCCCGCGCCCAGGCCCTGGCGCCGGCGGCGGCCGCGACGCGCGTCGCGGGCCGTGGCGCCGGTGCTCTGGTGGCCCAGACGCGCGGGGACGTCGACGTGATGGTCATCGCCGGGCGTGACGACGAGATCCTGCGCCAGGCCGCCTGCCCGGTGCTGGTGGTCCCGGCCGCGGCGCGCGTGGCACCGCAGGTCGCCGCGCAGGCCCGCCGGTAAGCTCGCTCTCGAGCATGACTCCCCTCGACGGCCTCGACGAGCACAGGCTCGCACGCCTCATCGACGCCGGGCGCGGCCTGCTGTCCGAGCTGGACCTCGAGACGGTGCTCGACCGGCTCCTGCAGACCGCCGCCGACCTGACCGGGGCGCGCTACGTCGCGCTCGGCGTCCTCGATGAGGGGCGCCGTGAGCTCGCCCGCTTCCTCACCCGCGGCATCGACGAGGACACCCACCGCGCCATCGGCGACCTGCCGCGCGGTCGCGGCCTGCTCGGCGTGCTCATCGACGATCCGCGCCCGCTGCGCCTGGACGACGTCGGCGACCACCCACGCTCCTACGGCTTCCCGCCGGGCCACCCTGCGATGCGCTCCTTCCTCGGCGTCCCGATCCTCATTCGCGGCGAAGCGTGGGGCAACATCTACCTCACCGAGAAGGCCGGCGGCGATCCGTTCGCGCCCGAGGACGAGGAGGCCGTCGTCGTCCTCGCGGATTGGGCGGCGATCGCCATCGAGAACGCTCGCCTCTACCGCGACGTGGCCGCCCGCCGCGAGGAGCTCGAGCGCGCCGTGCGCGGGCTGCGGGCCACCGCGGCGATCGCCCGCGCCATCGGCGGCGAGACCGAGCTCGAGCGGATCCTCGAGCTCGTGGTCAAGCGCGGGCGGGCGTTGATCGAGGCCCACGACGTCCTCATCATGCTGCGCGAGGGCGACGAGCTGGTGGTGGTCGCCGGTGCGGGCCACGTGCACATCGGCGATGCGGCGCGGCTGCCGCTGACGGGGTCGACCGCGGGCCAGGTGCTGGCCGAGGGCCGCCCCCGCCGTATCGCCGACGCGGCCCGCGAGCTCCTGGTCCCGCCCGACCAGCTCGGCCTCGACCATGCCTCGACCGCGCTCCTGGTCCCGCTGGTGTACCGCGGCCAGAGCCTCGGCGTGCTCGCGGCCTTCGACCGCCTCGAAGGCGATGGGGCCTTCACGCGCGACGACGAGCAGCTCCTGGAGGCCTTCGCGGCGCAGGCGGCGACCGCCGTGGCCACGGCCAAGTCGGTCGAGGCCGATCGGCGCCGCCGCTCGCTGGCCGCCACCGAGGCCGAGCGCCACCGCTGGGCGCGTGAGCTGCACGACGAGACGCTGCAGGCGCTCGGCGGCCTGAAGGTGCTTCTGTCGAGCGCGATCCGGCTCGACGATCCCGAGGCGATGCGCGCGGCCATGCGTGACGCGACCAAGCAGCTGAGCGGGGACATCGAGTCGCTGCGCGCGCTCATCGCCGAGCTGCGCCCGCCGGCCCTCGATCAGCTCGGGTTGGCGCCCGCGCTTGCGTCGCTGGCACAGCGCACGGGTGCGGCCAACGACCTCGAGGTCCGCGCGGACGTCGAGCTGCCCGACGAGCGCCGCCTCGTGCCCGAGCTCGAGACGACCGTCTATCGCGTGGTCCAGGAGTCGCTCACCAACGTCGTCAAGCACGCCGGCGCCACCGCGATCGACATCGCCGTCCGCTGTGTGGACGACGCGGTGGACGTGTCCGTGGCCGACGACGGCGTCGGCTTCGACTCGGGGTCGGTCGCGGGCAACGGCTTCGGGCTGGCCGGCATGCGCGAGCGCGTCGAGCTCGCAGGCGGCGAGCTCAGCGTGCTGCCCGGCGCTGAGGCCGGAACGGTGATCCGCGCCCGGCTGCCCCTCGTCTGAGCCGGCTAGCCGGCTTTGACGAATCCATGGTCCAGCGCGTAGCGCACGAGCTCGGCGCGGGTGGAGCGATTGAGCTTCTGCTGGATGTGGGCGCGATGCGACTCGACGGTACGCACCGAGAGGAAGAGCTCCGCGGCGATCTCGGCGTTGGTGTGGCCCAGGGCGATCAGCCGCAGGACCTCGACCTCACGCTCGGTGAGGTCGTCCGGCGGCCCGGACGGCTCCGGGGGCGCGGCGGCCAGCACCGCACCCAGGCGCGGGTTGAGGTACGTGCCGCCGTCGGCCACCCGCCGCACGGCGTCGACGAGCTCGTCGTCGGCGGCCTCCTTGAGCACGTACCCGGCTGCGCCCGCACGCAGCGCCCGCCGAGCGAACTCCGGGTCCTCCTGCATGGTGAGGATGACGACGTGCGTGTTCGGCGACACCTCCTGCACACGAGGTATGGCGTCGAGCGAGCTGAGCTCGCCGGGCATGTTGAGGTCGAGCACGAGGATCGTCGGCTTGTGCCCGAGCACCGTCCGCAGGGCCGATTCGGCGTCGCCGGCCTCGGAGACGACCTCGAAGCCGCCGGCACGCTCGAGCACCATCCGCAGCCCGGAGCGCACGACGGCGTGGTCGTCGGCCAAGACGATGGTGATCGGCTCTGCTTCGGTCGCCATGGCGCCACGATCTCACATAGGGCTGGTTCGCGGCGCGACCGCGGCTCACGCGCCGAGCAGATCGCGGCGCCGGAAGACGCCGATGGCCGCCAGCGCGCTCACGGCGCCGATCGCGAGCATCGCGGCCGCGGCCCCCAGCCGGAACGACTGCGTCGGCACGAGCCCGACGTGCGCGAACGGCGTCAGATCGGCGAGCCAGCTCGGGGCGCCGAGGAGCGAGCCGACGAGCTGCCACAGGAAGGTGACGGTGACGAGCCCGTAGGCGATCCCGGCGCTCGCGCGGGGCGCGAGGGCGTACGCGAGCGCCGCGATCCCGAGGAACAGCAGCGCGACCGGCACGCAGTTCGCCCCGGCCTCGAGCATCCGGGGAAGGGAGACGCTGACGCCGGCCGAGGCGGCGCCCGCCCAGGTGAACACCCCGGCCGCCGCGGAGATGCCGGCGGCGGCGCAGCTCGCGAGCAGCAGACGCCCGCCGAGCCAGCGGCGGCGCCCGACGGGCAGCGCGAGCAGCGTCTCGAGCTGCTGGTCGGCCTCCTCGTGGCGCGCGGCGCCGATCTGGGCGCACGCGAAGAGGCTGACGGCGAGGATGAAGAAGATGAAGACGAAGGCGAGGTAGCCCGTGGGGGTGGCGATCGAGCCCGATCCGAGCTTGGCGATCTCCCGCCGCGCGCCCGCGGGGATGTTCGCCGACGAGACGCTCTGCGAGACCACGCCGAGGATGAACGCGAACCCCGCGACGCCGCTCGTCCACACGATCAGGCTGGCGCGCTCGGTGCGCAGCGCCTGCGCGGTCGGCGAGGACAGCAGCGCCAGGCGCGGGTCGGCGCTGTCGCGCGCCGGCAGCATCCCGGTGCCGATGTCGCGCGTCGCGGCGATGCGCGCGGCAGCGGCGACCAGCAGCAGCGTGGCGACGACGGGGAGGACCAGGACGAGGGGGCGCGCGCCGGTGAACGGACGCAGCTCCTCGGCCCACCCGAGCGGCGTCGCCCAGCGCAGCCAGCCGACGCCGTCGGCGGTGTCGGCGACGACCCGCAGGGCGAAGCACAGCCCGACGACGGCGCCTCCCAGCTCCAGGGCGATCCGTCGGGTGGGGGCGAGCTGGCTCGCCAGGGCGCCCACACCGGCGAAGACCGGCACCACCGAGGCCGTCGCGAGCGCCAGGTAGGCCGACCCGCCCGCCGGCAGGCCGCCGACCACGAAGCCGGCGAACTCGGCGAGCCACAGGATCGCGACGCCTGCCGCGACGGCGGCCATGGCCGAGGCGAACGCCGTGCGCCGGCCCACCGCCGCGGCCAGCACGAGCTCCATGCGGCCCGTGTCCTCCTCGGTGCGCAGCGCGCGCACCGCAGCGAGCAGTCCGAAGACCGCCGCGACGATCGCGAGCGTCCCGCCCACGCGCCAGGCGGTGTAGCCGCTCACCGTCAGCAGGTCGCGCGGCTCGCCGTAGAACAGGCGCAGGCCCTTGTTGCCGGCGAAGCTCTGCGCGAAGGAGGCCCGATCGGCGGCCGTCGGGTAGGTGTGGCGATAGCCGACGGGCTGGATGTAGGCGTACAGCGCGAACAGGTAGGCGAAAGCGATCGTGCGGGTCCGCGCATCGCGCAGCGCGCGCCGGGCGAGGGCGCGCGCCGGCGCGCTAGACACCGCCGCCACGGCCATCGGAGCGGTCGTAGTGGTGCAGGAAGATCTCCTCCAGCGAGGGCTCGCGGCTCGTGAGGGTCTCCACCGGGTGCACGGCGAGCGCGGCGATCAGTGGGCCGACGCTCCCCGTGACCTCGAAGCGCAGCGCCCGGGGGCCGGCGCTCACGGCCTGCACACCCGCCGGCAGCTGCAGCTCGGGCACCGCGCCCGCAAAGGTGACCTCGACGGTCTGCGCGCCGAGGTGGCGCAGCTCCTGCAGGGTTCCCTGGTCGACCAGCCGGCCCTCCCTGAGGATGCCGACGCGGTCGCAGACGGCCTCGACCTCGCTGAGGATGTGCGAGGACAGGAAGACCGACTGCCCGCGCGCCGTCGCCTCCTTGATGCATTCGCGAAACGCCATCTCCATCAGGGGGTCGAGCCCGCTCGTCGGCTCGTCGAGCAGCAGCAGGTCCGCGCGCGTCGCGAGCGCCGCGACGAGCTGGACCTTCTGGCGGTTGCCCTTGGAGAGCGCGCGGACCTTCTTGCGGGTGTCGAGCGCGAAACGCTCCACCAGCTCGTCGCGATAGGCGACGTCGACGTCGCCGTGCAGGCGTCCGAGGAAGGCGAACGTCTCCGCGCTCGTCATCGACGGCCACAGGAACGGCTCGCCGGCGACGTATGCGACGCGCCGATGGGCGGTCACCGGGTCGGCCCAGGCGTCGACGCCGAAGAGCTCCGCGCGCCCGCTGCTGGGCCGGTGCAGGCCCAGCAGGAGCCGGATCGTCGTGGTCTTGCCGGCCCCGTTGGGCCCCAGATAGCCGTAGACCTCGCCCTCGCGGACCTCGAGGTCGAGCCCGTCCAGCGCCAGCGTGTCCCCGTAGCGCTTGGACAGCCCGACGGCGCGGATCGCGCTCAAGGCTACGCGTGGCGCTCGCGACGCTGCTGCGCCCGGGCCTCGGTCACCGCGGCTGACGGCACGACGACGACGGGGCGATCGGCGTGCTGCAGCAGGGCATGCGAGACGCTTCCGAGCAGCAGCGACTTCACGCCCGTCAACCCGCGGGTGCCGAGCACGATCGCCTCGGCGTCGAGCTCGTCGGCGACGTCGAGGATGGCGCTGGCGACGCTGCCGTCGCGCACCGTCGTCCGCGGCTGGGCATCGAGGCCCAGGTCGCGCGCGCGGGCCGCGCCCTCCTCAGCCAGCGCGGTCGCGCGGCGCTCGCTGGCGGCGTCGACCTCGTCGCCGTCCCAACTCGCTGCGCTATAGGCCAGCCCGAGGCCCGCACGCGCGATGACGTCGATGAACGGCTCCCACACGGAGAGCACAACCGCGGGCGAGCTCTTCAGCAGCACCCCGGCGCGATCGATTGCGGCCTTGGCATCGTCAGAACCGTCGTAGCAGAGAAGGACCATGGGCGGGATCATCGCGCACGGGCCTGCGCGGCCGATGGGTAGCTACTACGGAGCCCCACCGGGAGGTGAGCGGATGCCACCGCGCGCGTGCGCCGACATAGTGGGGAGGAGTGCTCGCTCCGCCTCGGACCACCCCTGCGCCCGCCACAACGGTGCCCCTCGACCTCGTCACGGCAGCGCACGTGCCGGTCGACGAGGTCCTCGACCGCCTCGACTCCCGAGCGGACGGTCTCACCCACGACGAGGCCGCCCGGCGCATGGCCGCCTTCGGCGCCAACGCCATCCGCCAGCGGCGGGTCACGGCGCTCGGCGTCCTGCTCGCGCAGGTACGCAACCCGCTGCTCGTCCTCCTGCTCGGCGCCGCCGCCGTCTCGGGGCTGACGGGCGATCCCACCGACGCGGTCATCATCGCCGCGATCGTCGCGCTCAGCGTCGGGCTGGGGTTCGTCAACGAGTACCGTTCGGCTCGCGCGGTCGCGGCGCTGCACGCCGACATCCATTACGAGGCGTTGGCCCGCCGCGGCGGATCGGAGGCAAGGGTCGACGTGACGACCCTCGTGCCGGGCGACGTCGTCGCGCTGCGCGTGGGCGACGTGGTGCCGGCCGACCTCCGGCTCGTCGAGGTCCAGGGACTCGAGTGCGACGAGGCGGTCCTGACCGGCGAGTCGCTCCCCGCGCCGAAGTCGACGGCGCCCGATGCACCGTCGGACTCTGCCGTGGACCTGCCGTCGTGCGCCTTCATGGGCACGATCGTCCACCAGGGCTCGGGCGAAGGGGTCGTCGTGGCGACGGGGATGGCGACCGCCTTCGGGAAGATCGCGCTCGGGCTCGGCGAGCGGCCCGCCGAGACCGCCTTCCAGGTCGGGCTGCGGGGCTTCTCGGCGCTCCTGGTCAAGGTCGCCGGCGTCCTGACCGTGGGCATCTTCGCGATCAACGTCGCCCTGGACCGCCCGCTGATCGACGCGCTGCTCTTCAGCCTGGCCATCGCGATCGGCATCACGCCGCAGCTGCTGCCGGCGATCGTGTCGGTGAGCCTCGCCAGCGGCTCGCGCGCGCTGGCGCGCAAGCGCGTCCTCGTCAAGCGCCTGGTCACCATCGAGGACCTCGGGAACATCGACCTGCTCTTCACCGACAAGACGGGCACCCTGACCGAGGGCGCGATCACCTTCCAGGCGGCCCTCGACGCGGCCGGCGTTCCCGCCCTCGGCTCGCTGCGCCTCGGCCTGGTGTGCAACGAGGCCGAGTTGACGCCCACGGGCGCGGTGGGCGGCAACGCGCTCGACCTCGCGCTCTACGACGCCGAGGACGCCCCGGCGCTGCTGAAGGCTCCCGACGGACCGCAGTCCTACGAGCGCCTCGCGGTGCTGCCCTTCGACCACGAGCGCCAGCTGGCGACCGTCCTGGTCCAGCGCGGCCGCGAGGAGCCCGTGCTCGTGACCAAGGGCGCCCCGGAGGCCGTCCTCGCGCGCTGCACAGGCGTCAGCGGCGAGAGCCGGCGCATCCTGCAGGGCCTGTTCGACGACGGCGCACGCGTCCTCGCCGTGGCCACGCGCACGGCGAGCGGCCTCGCGCGGCCGAGTGCCGCGGACGAGCGTGACCTGCACCTGGAGGGCTTTCTCACCTTCGTCGACCGCCCGAAGGCCGATGCCGGCGCCTCCATCGCCAAGCTCGCGGACCTGGGCGTCGCGGTCAAGATCATCACCGGCGACAACGGCGCGGTCGCCGCCAAGGTCTGCCGCGACCTCGGCGTCGCCGTCGAGCAGGTGCTCACCGGCGCCGACATCGACGGTCTCGACGATCCCTCGCTGCTGGCGGCCATCGCCCACACCACGGTCTTCGCGCGCGTCAGCCCCGAGCAGAAGTCGCGCATCGTCAAGGTCGCGCGCACGGGCGCCGTCGACGTCGCCTTCCTCGGCGATGGGGTCAACGACGCCGTCGCGCTCCACGCGGCCGACGTCGGCATCTCGGTGGAGTCCGCCACCGACGTGGCCAAGGACGCCGCCGACATCGTCCTGCTCGAGAAGGATCTCGGCGTCCTGGCCGACGGCGTGACCGAGGGGCGGCGGATCTTCGCCAACACCATGAAGTACGTCCTCATGGCGACCTCCTCGAACTTCGGGAACATGTTCAGCGCCGCGGGCGCCTCGCTGTTCCTGTCCTTCCTGCCGATGCTGCCCTCGCAGATCCTGCTCAACAACCTCCTCTATGACGTCGGCCAGCTCGCGATCCCCGGCGACCGCGTCGACTCGGAGGTCCTCGCCCGGCCCGCGGCCTGGGACATCGCCTTCGTGCGGCGCTTCATGGCCGTCTTCGGTCCGGTCAGCTCGATCTTCGACTTCCTGACCTTCTTCGTCATGCTCGTCGTGCTGAACGCCGGGCACGCCGAGTTCCGCACCGGCTGGTTCGTCGAGTCGCTGGCGACGCAGACGCTCGTCGTCTTCGTCATTCGCACGCGCCGCAGCCCCTCGTACACCAGCCGGCCCAGCCGCGCCATGATCGCGCTGCCGATCGCGTGCGCGTCGGTGGGGGCGCTGCTGCCGATCACGCCGCTCGCGTCGGCGCTGGGCTTCACGCCCCTGCCGCTCGCCTTCTTCGCGATCCTCGTGGCCATGATCGCCGCATACCTCGTGCTCGTCGAGGTGGTCAAGCGACGCTTCTACGCCAGCCAGCCGCCCGCGGCGCCACGCGGCCGCTCGCACCACGCCCGCCACGTTCGCCGCATCCACCGGCGCGCGGCGCGCTTCCGGCATCGCCCGTCCCCCGTCGCACAGGCCACGGGTTGAGCGATCCGCATGCCCAAGGGCCCGCGCTCAGGGCGCCAAGGGCGCCGCGCTGCCCGCCGGCAGCCTGAAGCGCACGCGCGTCCCGACGGGCGCGTCCTCCAGCCAGATCGACCCGCCGTGGGCCTCGACGATGGCGCGCGAGACCGCGAGCCCGAGCCCCGCGCCCGCGGCGGTCCGTGCCCCATCGGCGCGATAGAACGGCTCGAACACGCGCTGGCGATGCTCCCCGGCGATACCCAGGCCGGTGTCGGCGACCTCGATCTCGATCGCGTCGCCGACGCTCTCCGCGCGCACCGTGACGCTGCCGTCGGGCGGCGTGTGGTGGATCGCGTTCTGGATCAGGTTGAACAGCACGCGTTGCAGCTTGTCCGGGTTGCCATGGGCCGCGGCGAGCGCCGGGGCGAGCTCCGCCGTCATGGTCACCGCCTCGGCGTCGGCGGTCGGGCGCATCGCCTCGACCGCCTCGTTGAGCAGCGCGTCCAGCCGCACCTGCTCCATCGTCCAGGTCAGCTGGCCGCTCTCCAGCCGGGTGAGCTCGAAGAGGTCGTCGATCAGCGCCCCGAGCGCGCGCACGTGCGTGCCGATGCGCGCCGCGTAGTCGCGGCGATCCTCGGCGTCGACGAGGCCGTCGTCGATGGCGTCGGCGAGCAGGCGCAGCGCGGTGATCGGCGTCCGCAGGTCGTGCGAGACGGCGGCGATGAGATCGCGCCGGGCGCGCTCCTCGCCGTCCAGCCGCGCCACCATGGCGTCGACGTCGGCTGCCAGGCGAGCGAGCTCGTCGCGCCCGGTCACCCTGGTGCGCACGTCGCGGCGGCCCTCGCCCACCAGCGCGAGCGTCGTGCGCACCGCGTCGACGTCGTCGAGGGCGCGGCGCCCGAGCAGACGCACCGCCCAGGCGGTCAGCGCGGTGGCGTAGGCGGCGGCGAGCACGGCGAAGAACGCGTCGTGACCGGAGACGAACATCTGCTCGACGAAGAGCACGACGGCCGCGGTGAGCTGCACCATCGCCACCACGGTGACGACGGCGAACTGGCGGCGCAGGCTGCCGACGCGCCCGCGCGCCAGCGCCAGGGCGTGGGCGACGAGGACCGTCGCGCACCCCAGCGGCGCCAGGATCTTCAGCGTCGCCAGCGCCGCGTCGTGCCCGTAGCCGATCAGCGCCACGGCGGCCACGAGCGCGGCGGTGGCGATCGCGAAGCCCAGGCTGCCGGCCAGCCGCCTCACGCGGCGAAGCGGTAGCCGACGCCCCACACCGTCTCGATCCAGCGCGGGTGCTCAGGGGTCTCCTCGAGCTTGGCCCGCAGCCGCCGGATGTGCACGGTGACCGTCGAGGTGTCCGTGTAGAACGAGTAGCCCCACACGTGATCCATGAGCTGGTTGCGCGTGAAGGCCTGGCCCGGGTGGCGGGCGAGGAAGAGCAGCAGCTCGAACTCGCGCTGGGTCAGGACGACGTCCTCGCCGTCGAGCCGCACGCGCCGCCCGCCCGGATCCACGACGAGCCCGTCGAAGCGCAGCGCCGGCTCCTGCACGGGGACGGTGTCGATGCGCCGCAGCACCGCGTCGACGCGCGCCACGAGCTCGGCCGGGGAGAACGGCTTGACGATGTAGTCGTCGGCGCCCAGGCGCAGGCCGATGACGCGGTCGGACTCCTCGCCGCGCGCGGTCAGCAGGATGATCGCCGTCCGCCGGCCGCCCAGGGCGCGGATGCGGCGCATCGCCTCCAGGCCGTCGATGCGCGGCAGCATCAGGTCGAGTACCACGAGATCGGGCCCGCGGGCGGCCGCCATCTCCACCGCCTCGACGCCGTCGAGCGCCACGTGCGTCTCGTAGCCCGCCCGCTGCAGGTAGCGGCACACGACCTCGCCGATCGTCGGCTCGTCGTCGACGACCAGGACAGAGCCGCGAGACGCATCGTCGCTCATGGCTCGAGTGTGGCAGCCGCGCGCTGCGATGACGCCGTCTCGCGAGCGGGATTCAGCCGATGTTCATCGGCGAGCTCGGCCATCGCGGTGGCGAAGTCCTCCTGCGCGCGGAAGCCCAGCTCGTCGGCGGCGAGCGCCGCCGAGGCGAAGACGTGGCGGACGTCGCCGAGCCGGTACTCGCCGGTCACCTCGACGGGCGGCGCCCCGTCGCCGTGCGCGGCGCGCAGCGCGTGGGCCAGCTCGCCGACGCCGCGCGGGGTCCCCGAGCACACGTTGTAGGCGCCGGGCGCCGGCGCGGGCGCCAGCAGCGCCGCGAGGTTGGCGCGCGCGACGTCGCGCACGTGGACGAAGTCGCGCAGCTGGCCGCCGTCCTCGAAGACCCGTGGCGCGCGCCCGGCAGCGAGCGCGCCGGCGAAGATCGCCGCGACACCCGCATACGGGGTGTCGCGCGGCATCCGCGGCCCGTAGACGTTGTGGTAGCGCAGCGCGGTGACCGGCGCCACGGTCTCGCGCGCGTAGGCGAAGGCGAGATGCTCCTGGTGGAGCTTCGTCGCCGCGTACACGTTGCGCGGGTCGGCGGGGGCGTCCTCGCCGATCGCCTCCGGGGTCAGCTCCGCAGCGCAGCGCGGGCAGCGTGGCTCGAACCGGCCGGCGTCGAGGTCGGCGGCGCGACGTGGCGGCGGGCGGACCGGGCCGTGCGCCGCACACCGGTAGTGGCCCTCGCCGTAGACGACCATGCTCGAAGCCAGCACGAGCCGCCCGCGGAACCGCCGGCGCGCGAGCGCCCGCAGGAGCACGGCCGTGCCCAGGTCGTTGTGCGACACGTAGTCCGCCACGTCGAGGAAGTCGACCCCCAGCCCGACCATCCCGGCCTGGTGGCACACGTGGTCGACGCCGTCGAGCGCGTGCTGCACCGCATCGGCGTCGCGGATGTCGGCTCCGGCCCGCACGTCGAGCACGCGGACATCCTGGCCGGCGGCGCGCAACGCGTCGACGACGTGTGAGCCCACGAACCCTGCGCCTCCGGTGACCAGCACGAGCACGACCTCAGCCTAGGGGCGCCGCGTGCCGGCGAGGGCGTGACCCGAGCGCGTTCAGCGAGTCGTAATGGGATTGCCGGCGGGCCGTGCCTAGCCTCCGGCGCGCCGTGACCGACGTGATCCTTCCTGTGCTCGACGAGGCGCGTGCCCTTCCCTGGGTCCTCACGCGGATGCCGCCGGGGCATCGTCCGATCGTCGTCGACAACGGCTCGCGCGACGGGTCTGCCGACGTCGCGCGGGCGCACGGCGCGGTCGTGGTCGACGAGCCGGCGCGGGGCTTCGGCGCCGCCTGCTGGACGGGGCTGCGGGCGGCCACCGCGGAGGTCGTCTGCTTCATGGATGCCGACGCATCCCTCGACCCGCTCGAGCTGCCGAAGGTGTCCGGCCGCGTGCTCGACGGCGCCGCCGATCTCGTGCTCGGCGCCCGCGTCGCCGACCGCGGTGCGTGGCCGGCGCACGCCCGGGCCGCCAACCGCCTGCTGGCGCGCGAGCTGCGCCGGCGCACCGGCGCGCCGCTCACCGACCTGGGGCCGATGCGCGCGGCGCGCCGTACCGCGCTCCTGGACCTGGGGATCGCCGACCGCCGCTTCGGCTGGCCCCTGGAGATGGTGCTGCGCGCGGCGGCCGCCGGGTGGCGCATCGACGAGGTTGCCGTGACCTACCGCCCGCGGGTCGGGCGCTCGAAGGTGACCGGGACGGTGCGCGGCACCGCGCGCGCCGTGAGCGACATGGCGCGGGCCCTGGCATGAGCGCCGCCCTGATGGTGCTGGCCAAGGCCCCGCGGCCCGGGCGCAGCAAGACGAGGCTGTGCCCGCCGTGCACGCCGCGCGACGCGGCGGCGCTGGCCCGAGCGGCGCTGGCCGACACCCTCGATGCGGTCCTGGCCACCCCGGCCGCCCGGCGCGTGCTCGTCCTGGACGGCCCGGTTGGCGACTGGCTGGCGCCCGGCATCGAGGTCGTCGCGCAGCGCGGGGCCGGGCTCGACGAGCGCCTGGCGCATGCCTTCGCGGATGTCGGCGGGCCGGCGCTGCTCGTCGGGATGGACACCCCGCAGGTCACGCGGGGCGACCTGGCCCGCGGCCTCGAGCGGCTCGCCGCGCCGGGGGTCGACGCGGTCCTGGGCCCGGCGGCCGACGGCGGCTACTGGGCCATCGGCCTGCGCGAGGCACAGCCGCGTGCCTTCCTGGGGGTCCCGATGAGCACCGCGCGGACCGGCCGCGCGCAGCACGCGCGGCTGCGTGGCCTCGGGCTGCGCGTGGCGCTGCTGCCCGCGCTGCGCGACGTCGATCGCATCGCGGACGCGCGCGCCGTCGCAGCCCTGGCACCGGCCGGCCGCTTCGCCCGCGCCCTCGCGCTGACCGGGGTCGCGTGACCGCCGCCGAGCTCTTCGGCGCGATCCTGGATCGTGGCGGCGAGCCCGTCCTGCGCGACGACCGCGGCTGCGCCCGCACGCTGCCGGTCGACGTGTGGCTGGGGCGGGCCGGAGCGGTGGACGAGCGCGTCCTCGATCGCGCCCGCGGGCCCGTGCTGGACGTCGGCTGTGGCCCAGGACGCCACGTCCATGCGCTCGCGCGCCGGGGGGTGCTCGGCGTCGGCGTCGACATCTCACCGGCGGCCGTCGCGCTGGCGCGCCGCGGAGGCGCGACGGTCCTCGAGGCGTCGATCTTCGATCGCCTCCCGGGGACCGGGAGCTGGAACAGCGCGCTGCTGCTCGACGGCAACATCGGCATCGGCGGGTCTCCTGAAGCGCTGCTGCGGCGTCTCGCCGGACTGCTCGCCCGCGGCGGGGCCGTCCTCGTCGAGCTCGACCCGCCGGGGGTCGGCGTCGTGGGCGAGCGGGTGCGCCTGGAGGACGGCGTGCGCGCGAGCGAGTGGTTCGCGTGGGCGCGGGTGGGCGCCGACGCGGTGGCCGGGCCGGCGGGCGCGGCGGGTCTGCGCGTGCGCGCGCGCTGGCGCGACGGCGGGCGCTTCTTCGCCGAGCTGCAGGCGCCATGAGGGCGCCCCCCGGCCCGACGCGCGAGAGCTTTTGGCGCAGCCCGCTGCGCGGGCCGTGGCTCACGACCACGCTGGGCGCGCTGCTGCTGCCGCTCGTGCTCGTGGTGGGGGCGACGGGCTTCGCCTCGAACGCCGCCTACCAGCCCGGGCTCGGGCGCAACGCCCTGCTCCCGCCGGGCGGCGTGCAGCCCTTCGGCTTCGGCTGGCCGGCCTCGCCGTCCTGGCTCTATGCGGTCAACCAGGGCATCCACGTGACCGTGGGGGTCGTGGCGGTGCCGTTGCTGCTGGCCAAGCTGTGGTCGGTGGCGCCTCGGCTGTTCGCGTGGCCGCCGCTGCGCGACCCCGCGCACGCGATCGAGCGCCTGTCGCTCCTGGGGCTCGTCGGCGGCGCGATCTTCGAGTTCGTGACGGGCATCCTCAACGCCCAGCTCTACTATCCGTGGCACTTCAACTTCGTCGTCGCGCACTACTACGGCGCCTGGGTCTTCCTGGCGGCGCTCACCATCCACGTCGCGATCAAGCTGCCGGTCATGGTTCGCGCGTGGCGCGAGCGCGGGGTGCTCGCCCCGCTGCGCGCCGACCTCGAGCGCACCCGCGCCGAGCCGCACGCGCCCGGGAGCCTCGCGCCGCCCACGCCGGCGGCGCCGACCATCAGCCGCCGCGGCCTGCTCACGCTCGTCGCCAGCGCGTCCGCCGGGCTGCTGGTGGTGACGGTCGGGCAGTCGGCCGGCGGCCCGCTGCGGCGCCTCGCGCTGCTGGCGCCGCGCGGGCAGTCCGTCTTCGACGACGGCCCCAACGGCTTCCCGATCAACAAGACCGCCGCCACCGCGCGCGTCACGCCGGCGCTCGCCGGCCCCGCTTGGCGGCTGGCCATCGCCGGGGGCGAGCGACGGGAGCTCTCCAGGGCGCAGCTGCTGGCCATGGAGCAGCACGAGCACGACCTGCCGATCGCCTGCGTCGAGGGGTGGTCGACCACGCAGCGCTGGAGCGGGGTGCCCCTGCGCGACCTCGCGGCGCTGGCCGGAGCGCCGCCCGGGGCGGTCCTGCAGGTCGAGTCCCTGCAGCCGCGCGGCGTCCTGCGCCGCGCCACGCTGGGTCACGCGCAGCACAGCGACGGGCGCGCGCTGCTCGCTCTGCGGGTCAACGGCGCCGATCTGTCCCTCGACCACGGCTACCCGGCGCGCATCATCGTGCCCGCGCTGCCGGGCGTGCACTGCACCAAGTGGGTCGCGAGCCTGACCTGGGTGGCGTCGTGATCGCGCGCGCACGACAACGCTACGGCGCGTCGCCGTGGCACCTCGTGGGTCACGTCGTGGCCCTCGCGGTCATGGTGTACGCCGTCAGCCGCGTGCTGGATCCGCGCTTCTCGCGAGGCCTCAACGTCCTCGTCTGGCTCGTCGGCGGCGCGATCGCGCACGACCTCGTGCTGGTGCCCGCCTACTCGGCGCTCGATGGCGTGGCGCGACGGGTGGCCCGCCCACGTGCGCCGCACACGGTGCCGGCGATCAACCACCTGCGCTTCCCGGCGGCGATCTCGGGGGCGATGCTGCTCGTCTACTTCCCGCTCATCCTCGTGCGTGCCGACGGCAACTACGTGCGCTCGACGGGGCACCACGTCACCGGCTTCGCCGCCCGCTGGCTGACCATCACCGCCGGGCTGTTCCTCGCCTCGGGCCTTGTCTACCTCGTGCGCGTCAGGGCGTCACGCGCTCGATCACCCCGTCCACCCGCCCGGTGACGAAGACGTCACCCGTGCCCTCGTCCACCGCCACCGAGTTCGGCTGGCGCACCGTGGGCCAGCGCGCCACGACGTGGGGCCGGCCGTGAGCGATGAGCGCGACCAGCTCGTTGCGGCCCGGGAGGGTGACGTAGAGCCGCCGGCGTGCTCGGTCGAGGGCGAGGCCGTACGGGTTTCCCGGCAGGCCGTAGCGCCGCGTGGGCTCGACCCCGGCGCCGACGGAGAAGACCAGCAGCGCGCCGCCTCGCGTATCGGCCACGTAACACGGCCCGCCATCCAGGCAGGCGACGTGCGTTGGCCCGAGGCCCGCCGGCGCGCGCCCGATCCTCCGCCGGGTGCGGCTGTCATAGAGGTCGAGCTGGCGCTCGCGCGCGGAGAGGACCGCGACGCGGCGCCCGCCGTCCACCGCGGCTGCCGTGCTCGCGCCGCCCACGAGGCCTTCGGGAGCGTTGCCGATCGCGGTCACCGTGCCGGCCGGCATGCGCGCCGCGGCGGGCGAGCGAGGCGGCCCCGCCGCGGGCGGCAGATCGTGCACGGCCTGCGAGCCACAGCCGGCCAGCGCGCCCAGCGCGACCGCCAGCAAGAGGCTCCGGCGTAGGCGCATGGCCGCAGCATCCCACGCGCGCGCACCCGCATTCCGGCACGCGGGCGTCGTTCCGCGAATCGTCATCTTCGCCGCCGCGGCGACCGTGGTGGCCGGCGTGCTCATCCGCCACGTCCACGGCGGGCTGGGGACGGCGACGCCGCCCTTCGTCATGGTGTGGGGCCCGCGTCTGCATCCCCTCGCCGTGGCTTCGATGGCCGTGGCCGCGATCGCCATCGTCCTCGCGCCGCGCCTGGTCGTCGCGGCCGATCGCCCGGCGTCGTTCGCGGCCCGCGTGCTGGCGCTGGCCCTCGTGCTCGGCCTTGCGCTCAATGTCGCGCGCGCTGGCACCCGCGGGTGGGACGCGATCTTCGACGTGCGGCCCGGCGGCTCGTTCGAGGCGGGCAACGAGTACCTGCCCGGGCTGCCGGCACTCTCCTACGGCAGGCACTTCTACCTCGACCGCTTCGCCGAGCTCGTCCCGTCGCTGCCGGTCAACGTCGCCGGTCACCCGCCCGCCCCGCTGCTCGTGCTGCACGGCCTCGGCCTCACGACCGCTGCCGGCGCCGCGGCGCTGTGCATCGGCGCCGCCGCGCTGTCCGCCCCGCTGACCTACGCCCTCGGTCGGGCGGTGGGCAGCGAGCACGACGCCCGCGTGGCGGCGGTGCTCTTCGCCTGCTCGCCCGTGGCCCTGCTCTTCGGCGTGACGTCGTTCGACGCCGTCTTCGCCACCTGCGGCCTCGCCGCCGCCGCGCTGCTCGCGGCCCAGCGGGGTGCCGTGCGGGCGGCCGGCGCGGTGGCGCTCGCCGTGGCCTCGCTGTTCTCCTGGGCGCTGCTCGCGGTCGGCGCATGGGCCGTTGGCCTCGCCTGGCGCCGGCGCGGCGCGCCCGCAGCGGCGGGCCTCGCCGCGGCGTGCGCGGCGGCATGGCTCGCGCTCAACGGCGCGCTCGCCGCGGCCTACGGGTACGACCCCATCGGCACGCTGCGGGCCACCGAGCAGGTCTACCGCCACAGCGTGGCCTCGGTGCGCCCATATGCGTTCTGGGTCGTCGGCTCACCGGTGGCGTGGGGCGTCATGCTCGGCCTCCCGATCGCCGCCGCAGCGCTGCGCTCGTGCGTGCGCGGCAACGACGCGGCGGTCGCGCTGGCGGTGGTCGTCGCCGTCGCCGCCGTGGCCGGCTTCACGAAGGCCGAGACCGAGCGCATCTGGCTGTTCCTCGTCCCGCTGGCCTGCGTGGCGGCGGCGCCCGCGATCCCGCCGCGGCGACGGACGGCGGTGATCGCGGCGCTGCTGGCCCAGGCGCTGGCGATCGAGGTGCTCTTCGACACCATCTGGTGACCGGGTGGGTCAGGCCAGCGGCGCGTTGCCCCCACCCCCGGCGGTGGAGCTCAGCGATGGGGCGGCCGTCCGGACGAGCTCGTAGGCGAGGTGGGCGAGCCCGTCACCGACGGTGCGCGTCTCGAGCAGGCGGACGGACTTCTTGTCTGTGGTCTCGCCGAAGAGGCGCTCGCCGGCCCCGAGCACGACCGGGTAGACGATCAGCCGCAGCTCGTCGACCAGATCGTGCTCCATCAGCGTGCGCACGAGCTGACGGCTGGCGTAGACGACGACTTCCCCGTCGAGCTTCTCCTTCAGCTTCGAGACCTCGCTCACCACCTCGCCCTTGAGCACCGTCGAGTTGGTCCAGGCGGGATCCACGAGCGTGGAGGACACGACGTACTTGGGGAGGCTGTTCAACCTGTCCGCCCACTCGCCGGTCCGCGATGCCCAGCGCGGGCCGAAGTACGCGTCGCTGCGCCGGCCCAAGAGCAGGGCCTCGGCGCCCAGCGCCTCCTCGAACTCGACCCGGGCCCATGCTTCGCGGTCCTTGTCCGCGATCTGGTGAAACCAGCCGCCATGCCTGAAGCCCTCCTCACCGGTCGGGTCCTCGACGACTCCGTCGAGCGAGACGTTCTGGCTGATCACGATCTTTGCCATGCGGTTCTCCTTCTGTTGCTGTTGTGAGCGATCAGCGGCGCCTCAGGCACCACTAACCCTCGGCCATCGCCACGTGCACGACCGGGCGGCGCCGCGCCCGCAGCGCTGCGCCGGCCGTCGCGCCCAGGAGCGCCAGCGCGCTGCAGGCGCCAAGCGCCGGCCCGACGCCGGCGATGAACGTCTGCTGCGAGGCGTAGCCGCCGGCCGCCCCGAAGACCGCGACCTGCACAGCGACGCCGAACGCGCCACCGAGCTGGCGGATCGTGCTGAGCGCGCCCGCTGCCTTGCCGACGTGCTCGACCGCGACCGACGTCAGCACGGCGCTCTGCGTCGCCGGCGAGGCCATCGCGAAGCCGGCGCCGGAGAGGAAGAGCGGCGGGACGAGCTCCCAGTAGGGAAGCCCCGCCCGCGCCGCGAGGGCGATCCAGGCGAACGCCAGGGCGTGCAGCGTCATCCCGCCGACGACGAAGGGCCGCTCGCCGTAGCGGTTGATCAGCCTGCCGGCGAGCGCCGGCACGACGATCGTCATCGCGCCCCACGGCATGAGCCGCAGCCCCGCGCCGAGCGGGCCGTAGCCGAGCCCGTTCTGGAGGAGCTGGGCCATGAAGAAGAGGCCGCCGAGGCCCGAGCCCCAGAGGAAGAACATCGCCGCGTTGCCGGCTGCGAACGGGCGCGCGCGGAACAGCGCCATCGGCAGCATCGGCTCGCGCACGCGCAGCTCGATCAGCACGAGTGTCACGGCGAAGGCCACGCCCATCACGAGCGCCGCCACCACCTCGACCGAGCCCCAGCCGACCGCGTTGCCACGCACGAGCCCCCACACCAGCGCGAACGCCGCCGCTGTGACCAGCAGCAGGCCGCGCCCGTCGAGCGCCGCCCGCGGACCGTGCTGCTCGTCGACGCGGGCACGAGCGATCGTGATCAGCCCGGCCGTCAGCGGCAGGTTGAGCCAGAAGATCCACGGCCAGGAGATGCCCTGGACGACTGCGCCGCCGAACGGCGGCCCGAGCGCCACGGCGCTGCCCGCTGCTGCGGCGAAGATGCCGAGCGCGCGCGGGCGCTCGCGCGGCGCGAGCGCGCCCGTCATCAGCGCCAGCGCCAGCGGCATGACGAATGCCGCGCCGGCGCCTTGCACGGCGCGTGCCGCAATCAAGAGAGCCGCGCTCGGCGCGAGCGCACAGCCGACCGAGGCCGCGCCGAACAGCGCCGCCCCGAACGAGAACAGCCGCCGCCGACCGTAGCGGTCGCCGAGCGCCGCGGCGCTCATCAGGAGCACGGCGAAGCTCAGCGTGTACGCGTTGACCGTCCACTCGAGAGAGCTGAGCGACGCCCCCAGCTCGTGCCTGATCGTGGGCAGCGCCGTCGTGACGACGAGCGCGTCGAGGGTGACCATGAACGACGCCCCGGCGGCGAGCACCAGGACCCAGCGTTGCTTGTGCATTGCGGCCGCGGGTTCTTGCATTGCACGACGAGACACCGCCCTGGCGGAAAACGGACCGGTCCGTGTCGTCACACCTGTTGTCCTTGCGAGCGATGTCGGGACCATCCCGCCCTGGGCGCCAGGCCCGGATGCACTCTGAGACGATGCGCCGCGATGAAGATCACCGCGCTGCACACCGCCGTCGTCGAAGGCAACTACGACTGGACCTTCGTCCGGATCGACACCGACGCGGACGGGCTGGCGGGGCTGGGGGAGTGCTACACCGCACCCGGCCTGACCGGGATCGTGCGCGACCTCGCGCCGCTGCTCATCGGCGAGGATCCCCGCGCCGTCGACCGGTTGTGGAGCAAGCTGCGCTGGGGAGCCTCGGGCGCGGGCTCGCCGGCCGGGATCGTCTACAACGCGATCTCCGGCATGGAGGCCGCGCTCTGGGACCTCGTCGGGCGGGCCTACGGCGTGCCGATCCACAGCCTCCTCGGAGGGCGCTTCCGCGACTCCGTGCGCATGTACGCCGACTGCCATGCGGGCGACGCGCTCGAGTCGATGGACGCCACGATGGTCGCGCGCCCCGCGCGCTGGGGCCAGGAGCCGCCCGAGGCGGTGAAGGCCGGCTCGATCCGCGCGCCCGAGCACGGCCGCGCCTACGCGCGCGTGGCGCCCGATGAGCTGTTCACCCCCGAGCTCTACGCGCAGCGCGCGCGCGAAGCCGTCGCCGAGCTGGGCTTCAGCGCGCTGAAGTTCGACCTCGACGTCCCGACCCCGTACATGCAGGACACGGCGTCGGGCACCCTCAGCCGCGCCGAGGTGGGCGCGATGGTCGAGCTCGCCGCCGCGGTGATCGGCGCCGTCGGTCCCGAGGTCGACGTCGCCTTCGACTGCCACTGGCGCTACCAGGTCGCCGACGCCCAGCGCCTCGCGCACGAGCTCGAGCCCCTCGGCCTGCTGTGGCTCGAGGACCCCGTCCCACCCGAGAACGTCGCGGCGCTGCGCCGCGTCACCACGTCGACCAGCACCCCGATCGCCACGGGCGAGAACGGCTATCTGCGCCACGGCTTCCGCGAGGCGTTCGAGAGCGGTGCGATCGACATCGCCGCCCCCGACCTGCAGAAGACCGGCGGGCTGCTGGAGGGCCGCCGGATCGCCGACTACGCCGACACCCATTACATCTCCCTGGCCCCGCACTGCATCGCCAGCCCGATCGGCACCGTCGCCGCCGTCCACGTGGCGGCCGCGATCCCGAACTTCCTCGCGCTGGAGTGGCACGGCATGAGCGTCCCGTTCTGGGAGGACCTCGCGGCCGGCTGGGATGGCAAGGTGATCGAGGGCGGCCGCATCCGCGTGCCCGAGGGACCCGGGCTCGGCGTCGAGCTCAACCTCGACGTCGCCCGCGAGTACGCGCGCGACGGCGAGCCGTTCTTCGACGAATAGCGACCAACGGAGAAGTCAGGCGGCGGCCGTGATGTCTTGGCGGCCGCGTCGCTCACCGGCCCGATGGGTTCAGCTGTCGCCAGGTTCGAACCAAGACCGACCCCGGATCGCCGGTAACGTCTCGCCGGACCGTGTCGGAGGTGATCTCGCCAGACGTCCGCCGCTTCCTCGCCGAGAGCATCGGCTCGGTGGCGCAGCTCGAGCTGCTCCTGATCATGCATCGCAACCCAGCGGTCGAATGGACCGCGGAGTCCGCGGGGCGAGAGATGCGCTTCCCGGCCGACTGGGTGGCGGCGCAGCTGGTCGGAGTTTCACCACACCGGCCTCGTCGGCTCGAGCGGCCGGGAACAGCGAACCTACCGCTACGTTCCCCGCCCGGGACTCGGACGCATCGTCGACGATTTGGCCGAGACGTTCAGTCGTCGCCCGACCGCGGTGACATCGCTGATCTACACGCGCGCGGCCGACGACGCGCGCTGCTTCTCCGACGCGTTTCGACTGGGACGGGACGACGACTAGATGGCAACCGTCGTGTATCTCCTCTGTGCACTGACGAGCCTGGGCTGCGCGCTGCTGCTCCTCGCCGCCTACCGCCGTGAGCGTGCGCGGCTACTGCTGTGGAGCTGTGTCTGCTTCGGATGGCTCGCGCTGAACAACGCCCTGCTGGTCGTAGACCTCGTCGTCGTCACCGACGTCGATCTCTCGATCGTGCGGGTCTCAACCGCGCTCGCCGGGCTGCTGACCCTGCTCTTCGGGCTGATCTACGACACCGGTCGCAGGGAGGACGCCTGATGTTCGAAGCCCTCGTCGGTGCGAGCGTCCTCGCGTCGGCCGCCATCGCGCTGTTCTTCCTGTGCTTCTGGCAGCAGACCCGCGACCGGCTGTTTCTCATCTTCGCACTGGCGTTCGCCGTCTTCGCAGTGAACCGCATCCTGCTCAGCGCGCTCGACGACCAGAGCGAGGCGCAGACCGCCGTCTACCTGGCCCGGGCGCTGACCTTCGCGCTGATCGCTCTGGCGACCGGACAACGGCCAGGCTTTGCGTCCGCCACGGCGCGACGACTCGGCCGCCCGCGCCACGCAGCGGCGCGGGCCGTCGGCGAGTTTGCCCGCAACACCGAGCCTTTAAGCGGGCCGCCCGCGCCGAGTGCCGGACCACTGCCGACGGTGCCGGCGGGCGCAGGAGCCCGCGTGGGCGATCGCGGACAAGAACGTGGCCGGGCTTGATCGAACGGCTCCGCCACCCGGCGCGACGACTCGGTGCCGCCCGCGCCCGGACGCCAGCGGCGCGATGGCCGTCGAGGCGAACGTCCATAAGCGTGCACGAACAACGGACCGAGATCGAGCCCGTTCCTCGATGGGCTGGGAATCGACGCGAACATATACCGGCCAGGGTGCCATCTGAGCACTTGCGCCGCCCGCGTCAGCCCGGTCGGGCTCAAGCTCGACGCCAAGCCCTTCAGCGACGCAGTTGTAGTAGTTGAAGTCAGAGAGCAGCCCAATTTCACGGCGCCGATCACTGATCACGACGGCGACGCCGTGAAGAACCTCACGATCAAGGCGTTCGACCTTCACTCGCCCATCGTCGGTCCGCGCGGCCCCCCGGCAGACCCCGGGAGCGCCGCCGAGGTGTCTCCAGGCGTCACATCCTTGCAGCGATCCCTCGTCGGCCGTGGACGCGCGGCACATACCTCTACGTGCTGACCGTCGAGGACGGCAACGATCGAGGTCAGACCGTGATCCCGGTGACGGTCCCCGGTATCTGACGCCGCGCGCTACTCCGGCCCCTCCGGCGTCGCCTCGCGGGACTCGACGCTCGCGACTTGCTCTCCGACCTGTCGACCGGCAGACGATCGCCACCACATCGGACGGGATGGGCATCCTCCGCGACGTCAACTATGACGCCATCACCACACGCGCATCGGGCGGTGGATGGAGCTCCGAACACGCCACCACAACGCACGTCCTCCGACGCGCCGCACGGTTCAATGTCCCGCCTCTGCGCGCTCAATGAGATCGCCCATCGCGTTGAGCACCTCGGCGTGGGGTGCGTCCTCCTCGGGCACGCCGGTGAGCAGCTCAATCTCGATTCCCTCGAACATATTGGCGAGGAGGGTGGAGAGGGCGCGGGGGAGAGCGGCAGCTCGATCTCGAGCTCCTCGGCCCAGGTGGTGAACACGGACTCCAGCAGCCGCCGCTAGCCGCCCATGGCTGAGCGCCAGCCAGCGGCGAGCTCCTCGTCGGCAAGCCCCGCCGCCCAGAGCTCCCACAGCACGCGCACATAGCCCGAGCGGATGTCCTCGTCCAGGAAGTCGCAGGCCGTGCGCCACTTCTCGGCGAGAGGCCCGGGGGCGGCGTAGAGATTCTGCTGGCGTTTCAGCAGCAGATCGTTCTCGCGATGAAGCACCTCGAGCAGCAGGCCCTGCTTGCCACCGAAGTGGTAGTGCACGAGCGAGAGCGGCACGCCCGCCTCGTCGGCCACCGCGCGCGTGCTCGCGACGGCGTGGCCGCGTTCGAGCAGGATCTCGCGGGCGACGACTGGACTGCGGCGACGCCGACCGCGGGCAGACGCCGGTGCCAAACGCGATTGCACTCGCCGGTCGTCCTCGTTCCCCGTCGCGGACGGACTGCTACCTAGCGACGTGACCGCTCCGATCCCGCGCGGTGACGCCGCCGAAACGTCACCATGAGCGGGTCTTGAGCGGAGGGACCTCTACCCGCCGTCGCCATCGCCACTGTCGCCGGCGTCCGGCGTAGGTGCGGGCGCTGGCGCTGGTGCTGGCGCAGGGCTGCTCTCCTTGTTGTGCGCGGCGTCCTCCTCGCGGCTCGGCGATGACGATGCGCTCGTGGCCGGCGCGGTCGGTACCGAGCTGGCGCTCGGCTCGTTGGAAGCTGGCGTCGCGGGTGGAGAGGCAGCAGCTGCCGTGACAGTCGTGGCGCGGCTCGAGGCAGGTCGGCCCGGACTCGCACCGGCCACCCGATGCGGCCGACGGTCGGGTGAGCGCCGGGTCCTGTGGCGTGGCCGAGCGTGAACAGGGTCGCGCAGGCGGCGCTCGATCACGACGGACGACAGCGGAGACGGAGCCGCCGGGGCCCACACGTCATGAACGGCGGCCGGTGGCCGGTGGCGCGGCGCGCCCGCGCTATCGGCCGGCGGTAGGGTCGCCACGACGCCGGCGGTAGCGGCCAGCACAGCCGCGCCCGTGGCCGCGATCACCCGGCCACCGCCCGGGACGGACTCGAAAGCGCGACGCACGAGCTCGATGAGGCGCGCGAGCGGCGCGGGCGGTGTCAGCACGCTCACGCCGGCTCGGAGGCGGATGCGTGCCCGGTGCACGAGCTGGTGGGCGGCGCCCGGGGTGATCATCAGCTGCGCCGCGATCGACTGGTAGGTACGGCCCTCGAGCGCGTGCCACAGCAGGGCCGTGCGCTGCTGGTCGGGAAGGTCGCGGATCTGTGCGACGGTGGCATGCAGTCGTTCGGCGCGCTCAAGCGCGTCGCCCGGGGCTTCACCCATGGCGTGCTCCTCGCGCAGCGGCTCTTGGGGAAGCGAGCCGCGACGCAGCGTGCTCATGGCCGTGTTGTGGGCGATCCGGTACAGCCAGGCTCGCACGTTGTCGATCTCGCCGCTGCGCCGATCGATCGACAGGTACGCGTTGGTGAACGCCTCCTGGACAACGTCCTCGGCGCGGTCGCGGGGCACGAGGCGGGCGCAGTAGCGCACAAGTGGGCGGCGGTAGCGGGTGACAAGTGCCGCGAATGCTGCAGCGTCGCCTGCCCGTGCGCGCTCGATGAGACGGGCGTCGGGGGCGGCGTGCAGCAGCAATGGGGACCGGGTCGCCATCTCCTCCGTGAGTTCTCCCGCGCCAACGCGTCTACAGCAAGGAGACGGTCACAATCGGTGCGGTTTGACGGGAGATCGCGTGCGTTTTGTGTCAATGCACACGACAACGGTGGACCGCATCCTCAACGCGCTTCTTGCGTGACAGGACGTCGCGCAGGAGTGCAAAAGGAGGTAGGGCCATGAAGGTCATCATGCGCAGGTCCAGGGCGATCCTCGCGATCGCCGCCGTCGGAGGGGCGCTGGCGGCGCTGCCCTCGGCGGCGCTCGCCGAGACGACCGGTGAGGGATGCATGGTCGCGAAGGCCGGCAGCCTCTGCACGGCCACCACGGGCGACCTGACGTACGGCGACAGCCGCACGGGGTCGTTCGCCTCGAGCGTCGGGTACTTCCAGTACAAGGGCTTCGGGCCGTTCACGATCTCGTACTCGGGCGGATCGGTCAGCTGCCCGAAGGCCACCTGGTGCGAGCGGTTCTTTCCCGAGATCCTCGTGCCGGTGGACTCGACGGTCATCGTCACCACCAGCGGGAACGGCTCGGTGTTCGCCGGCGCCCTGCCGGCCGCGGGCGGCGGGGACTAGCAGCGCGGTGCGCCTCGAGCCCGGCGAGGACAGAGTGTCCTCGCCGGGCCGTGGGCGACCCGTCAGCGACGACTGGAGTGCTCATGCGAATCCGTGGTGTGGTGATCCTGATCTCGGCCGGAGCGGCGGTCCTCGCCGCTGGCTGTGGCGGCAGAGCTCCGGCAGAGCGCGCTGGCCTGGCGGCTCGCATGCCCACGGCCCTGTCCGCGCAAGCGCGGGCCGGGGCGCTCGGCGACGCCTGCGCGCTCGCGCGGGGGGACGCGGTGGCAGCCGCGTTCGGCGCCCGCGTCGGGCGTAGGCAGCGCGCTCGGTTTCCTGGGACGTGCTCCTACCGGCTGCTGGGCGGCGTCGCGTCCGGGGTGGTCGTGTCGCTCCTGGGCCCGCCGTCGGCATGGGATGGCGTCCGCGAGGGGTACGTACGCACGCGCGGCGGGGCGCGCCGTGTCGCGGGCGTCGGGGAGGCCGCCTTCCAGCCGCCCGACGCCCATGGCCTAGAGATCGTCGTGCGCACCAGGGCCACGATCTTTGCCGTCGCGGCCCTCCGCCGCGATGGTCGCCGCGCGCCGCGCCGGAACGTGCGTCAGCTCGCGCGCGTGATCAGCCGAGCTCAAGCACGACCTTGACGTCGTCCGGCTGGGCCTCGAGCGCATCGGGGAAGCGTTCGAGCGCCACGCGACGCGTGATCACGCGCTCGAGCCAAGCACGGTCGGCGCGTGCGAGCGCCGCTGCCGCGAGCTCGTAGTGGCGCCGGTTGGAGTTGACGGAGCCGAACACGACGTCGTTCTCGAGGACGAGCGTGCGGTTGAGCGCGCCGGCGTCAACGGTGAGCCGCTGCCCACGGGGCGAGACGCCGGCGAGGCAGACGATCCCGCCGCGCCTGACGTGCTCGATCGCGTCGAAGACCAGTTCCCCGACGCCCGTGGCCTCGATGACGATGTCCGGCGCGGCGTCGCGGGCGATCGTGGCGACGCTGGTCGGGTGGTAGGTGGCGTCGAGGGCCTCGACGAGCTTGGGCTTGAGGCCCCCGGTCACCCGGTCGAGAACATGGACTTCGAGGCCGCGCTGGACGCCGAGCAAGGCGGCAAGCAGCCCGATCGGACCGCCGATCACCAGCGCGCGCCATGGCGCGACGGGCGCGCGGCCACCAATGCGCATCGCGTGCTCCCACGCCTTGGCGACGATGGATGTCGGCTCGATGAGCACGCGGACCGCTTGTGCCCGCGCGCCTTCTTGATGCGGTCGCGTGCGGTCTCGCGCGCACGTCGTATTGGTCGGCCAGCGCCTGAATCGAGTCGAAGCGCTCGGCCTCCTGGAGGAGTTCTGGCCCCCTCCGGGAGATCAGCGAGGGCCAATTACTTCGCGGCCTCGGCCAGGGCACCGAGATGCTCAGGCGCGAGCGCCGGGTCATCCTGCGCGGCGGGAGTGAGGTCGGGGAACCCGAGGCGCCCCATCTCGTCGGCGACCGCCTGCTTGATGCGCTCGGCGATTGTCGACTCATAGAGATCCTGCGCGGCCTCGCGGACGCGGGGGTCGTTCGTCAGTTCGTTGAGCAGTTCGGAGTGGTCGAGCTTGGTCTCGACTGCCTTGACGCGCGGGTCCTTGACCGCCCACGCGGCGGCCAGGCCGATGAGCGATACGGCCGCCTCGTTGACGATGTCGGGGCCTACGTGGAGCCCGAGCGCGGAGGCGCCGAGGGCGAGCAGGGACGCGAGTGCGCCGACCGCCAGCTTGCGGATCGGACGGAGGTCCATTAGAAGTCCTTTCGAGGACGAGGTCGGTGCTACGGGCGCCACTGGCCGAAGTCGTCGGCGGTCGCCCGGTCGTAGTCGCAGGACACGCCCGCGAGGGTGCGGGCGTTCGAGTACTGCTGAAGCTGCGCGCGGCGATCCCACTTGCCGCCGGACCACGCGTAGGTCTGCCACCCGTAGTCGACGATCCCCGCGTCGAACAGGCCGGCGACGACTCGCAGGCCGCCGTACACGCCGGTGCGACTCTTGCCAAGGACGCCGGCGACGCCACGGAAGTACGGAGCGACCTGCGCGGCGGTGCCGTCGAAGTCGACGGCGAAGTAGATCGGCGCGTCTTCGGGCATCCCGCACGCCCTTGCCTGCTTGAGCGCCTCGCGGGCGTCGAGCCGGCCGGCGGCTACGCCTTGCTTCGCGCGGTCGGCGGTGGTCTCCCACACGACAACGAGGTCGATGCGAGCGTCGGAGAGGATCTTAGCCTCCGCGGCGGTGAGGTTCTTGGCGCTGTCGCGCGACAAGTAGCGGCAGGCGAACTTGACGTTGGCCTTGCGCAGCGCGTCGGGGCTCGCGTCGCCCCACGCCCAATCCACGCCGAACGAACCGTTGCCCGAGCGGGCGGGGGTCTTGTGGCGGGCGATGACGCGGTTGGCTGCCGCGATCTCCGAGCGCCGATGCCGGAGCGCCTTCGCTGCCTCGGCGCGGGACTTCTCCCACTTGGCGACCAAGCGGCTGGCCTTCTCGTAGACGGCGTAGGTGGCCGTGCGCTCCTTAGAGCCCGTGGGCTCGTGCGCGACGACGTGGCGCCAGGCGCGGTAGGCGAGATGGCGCCTACGGCTCCACACCCTGCACCGCTCATCGCGGTAGGAGTGGCGGCGCTTCCACAGCGCCTCGGACGCGGCGTACCACGCCCGCTTAGCGCGCCATCGCGTGACGACGGCGGCGTCGGACTTCGACATGAGGTCTCCTAAGTGGAGGGCTTAGTGCGGGACGCGCCGGTGGACGAGCGCGTCTCAGTCCTGTTTGGGCGCTAGGGCGTTGATCAGCAGGACCGTCGACTTGACGGATGCGCCCCAGAGCCGGATCGAGCTTCATCGCGTAGTCCGCCTCGACCGTCCAGCGCTCGGCGCCATAGCCGTCGCGCCCCTTGATGCCGCGTTCGGTGTACTCACCGTTGCGGCACATGTCGAATTCGCCGTGTGCACACGCACCGCATGGGTGCGGGTCGGGGCGACGCACCATGCCGACGACGAGGTCGCCCGCCGCGAAGCCCGTTCCCGGCGCCGCCGCGCGTACGCGCCCGAGCGACTCGTGGCCGAGGATGAGCCGCCGGCGACCCGGCGCCGGAGAGCCGTACTCGCCGGCGACGATCTCCCGGTCGGTGGCGCAGATACCGAGCGCCAAGCCGTCGACGAGAAGCTCGCCGGCATCCGGCACGGGCTCGGCGAGCGTGGTCGGCGCGGCGGAGCCGGCCTGCCCGGGTACCACGGTCAGGGCGCGCATCGGCCTCCGCCGTCAATGCTGCGATGACCGCCGCCCGGCAGCAGTGGGGACGGGGGCGCGAGGTCTGCGACGGTGGGAGTGGCGATGAGCGTGGTCTCTTCGGGCTCGGGGCGCTCGCTGGCCGGCTGCATCGGCTGGTTGTCCGCGGGCGCCGCTGGCACTTCCGTCGCGGCCGTGACCTTGTGCCGATGGATGTCGACGACGAAGGCGTCGAATACTTCGGCCGGTCCGTCGTGCCATGACTCGTGGGGTCGCGGAACGGTGACGTACTCCCCACGTAACTCGCCCGGTGAGGCGCTGAGACGCAGGAAGCCGTGCCGCTTCGCGCAATACCGTTCGAGCGTGAGGTCTCGCCCGGGCACCGGCCACGGCTGCGGCGGGTGCTTGCCGTCGACCTTCACCGAATGAAGATTCCAGTAACCGCCTGCCCCGGCGACGACATATGCGATCTCGTGGCTGTTGTGAACCCGTGTGAAACGCTGATAATTGTGAACGTGGCCGGTGAGGACCATGTCCGGAGCCCGTCGTGCTCGCTCAAAGGCGGCGTCGAGCACCTCACCGAGGTGGATGCTGCCAGCGTGCTCCGCGCTGGCTGAGAACACCGGATGGTGAAGTGCGACGATCAAGGCGGCATCGGCGGGCGCAGCGGCCAACTCGCCCTCGAGCCAAGCGGCCTGATCGTCGTCGATCATCCCACCATCGGGCACGTTGGTGTACAGCCCGATGATCGTCACGAACGGCGCCACGAGCGACCAGTAGACGTTCGGCAGGGTCATCGCGTCGCGATGCGCGTCGCCAGCCTCGGGCGTCCGGTGCGGGTTCGTCGCGCAGAAGTTGCGCACAAACGCCGCGAGCGATCGGGCCCCGGAGCGCTGCGGGTCGACGTCGCCGTCGTGGTTGCCGGGGATGGCTACGATCGGAGCCGGATAGTGCCCGTACGGCTCGTAGAACTGCGAGTAATACTCGCTCGTGGCTCCGTAGTAGTACACGACGTCCCCGAGGTGGTAGAAGAACGCCGGGCTCTCCGCTCGGTCCGGGCCGAAGTCACTGCTCATGTGGATCGCGACGATCTCCTGGGGCACCGGATGCTTTACTCCGCCCGTGTCTCCGGCAACGTGGAAGGTCAGCTGCCCCGCCCGATGCGCTGACTGAACGGCGTCCTCACCGGCGATCTCGGCCAGCGCCACCCGGTAGGGGTAAGCGCCGGTCGGCCTCGGCAGCGGCTCGAAGCGCTGATTGCCACGGGTCCCGTACGACTTCTGGACCTCGGCGGGCGCTGGCGCGGCGAAGCGTCGTGGCTCATGACCGGCGGCGTTGGGGCTCATGACAACTCCTGCTTGGAGGCGATGGGTCTTGCGTGGGCGTACTGCGGGAGGGGCGGGGCTGAGCCCCGCCCCTCCAATCCCGGCGTGACCCGGGTTAGTCGGACGCGGGGGGCGTGGCCATCGCGTTTCGGATGCCCTCCACGTTGATGGCGATCGACTTCCACGCGTCGGCGACGCTGCCGACGCTCTGCTCGAGGCAGTGGACTTGGGACACGAGGTCCTGGAGGCTCGTCGCGATGCGATCCAGGACGAGCTCGTCGGGTGTGGTGTTGGTAGCCATGCCCTTTATTGAAGCCCGAGCAGCGCCGGCGTCAATGGTGCGATGGCACGCAGTTGGCTGCCCGAAAGGACCAGTCCGTCTGGTCTTGTGTCACGGGTGGTGCTAAACCGTTTCGAGCGCGTCCACGAAGCCAGCGAGCTCACCTTCGGCGCAGGCCTCGACGAACGCCCGAGTGACCCGCACGCGGTCCCTGGCGTCCGGGGCAAAGCGCTGATTCGGCATCACCAGGTGCCGACGCCCGCGGACCGCGAGCTGTCGGCACGCCTCCGGCGTGCGACCGACCACCCGGGCGATATCCGTGAAGCTGAGCCCGAAGACGTCGTGCAGCAGGAAGGGCGCACGCTCGCTGGGCGACAGGCGTTCGAGTACCACGTCCAGGGCCGAGCCGACCTGCTCGATCACCGTCGCGCGCTCGTGCGCGCGGCCGTCGTCGACGCCGCCGAGATGCTCGGGCAGCCATGACCCGACACACGTCTCGCGCCGTCGCCACGCCGAGCCCAGCGCGTCGAGTGCCAGCCGCCGCACCACGGTGCCCAGCCAGGCGCGAAGGTCGTCGATCTGCGCGGGGTCCGCGCGGTCCAGGCGCAGCCAGGCCTCCTGAACGATGTCTTCGACATCGCCCGCATCGCCCAGCACGGAGCGAGCGGTGCGGCACAGCTGGGGTCGGAGGCGGGCGAACTCCTCGGCCAGCGCGTCGCCGAGATGGACAACGACGAGCGAGCTCCTGGGGTTTGCTGGCAGGGTGACTTGGGGCGCTCCCGCTGCCGGCCAGGATATTACGTGTGCGCACCTCGGCCGCGCTTCGTGCTGACCAGGCCACTTGCTCTGGTCTGATGGTCCTTTTGTCACCCGCTGACACAACTGTCGGCGTCCAACGAGGCAGCGCGAAAGACGGTCCGTTTTCTCCATGGACGCGGCGGGGCTCGTCGCGCACCATCCGCCAGGCCGTCCGCCAACCAGTCCAAGCACGAGCCGTTCACGAGGAAGCCATGTCCGCCGACAGCGCACCACCAGGTCACGCCGCAGCCGTGCCGCTTCTAGTCCCCCCGCCCCGCGTCGAGGCGGCCATAGAGATCGTTGCCGCCGACGATCCGCGCCAGGGGAATGGCGGCGAGCTGCGCAAGGCGGTCGGGCTGGTCCTCGGCCCGACCCTGTTGGTGGGGACGGTCGCGGCCCCCCTGCCGCTGGACCCACATCAGCATGCGCTGGTCGCGGTGTTGGGCTTCACGATGGTCTACTGGATCACCGAGGCCCTGCCGATTCCGGTGACGTCGATCCTGGCACTCGCGCTGTGCGTCGTCCTCGACGTCGCCCCGCCCAAGCCGGGCGCCGGCGGACCGGCGACGCGGGTCTTCGCCGATTTCGCGTCCCCGACGCTGTTCCTCTTCATTGGGGGATTCATCGTCGCGCAGTCGATGATGAAGTACGACCTCAGCCGTCGGATGGCGCTGCGCGTGCTCGCGCTGCCGGGGGTCGCGAGCTCGACGTGGTTGGTCGTGGCAGCCTTCGGCTCTCTCGGCGCGGTGCTGTCGTCGGTGATCGCCAACGGCGCGGTGGCGGCCATGCTCCTGCCGATCGCGCTCGGCATAGACCGCGCGCTGTCGAAGCTCATCAGGGCCGCTTCACCCGCCGCGGCGGCCAAGCCCCGCCTGCAGTTCAGCACCGCGCTGATGCTCATGACCGCCTACGGGATCACGGTGGGCGGTCTGCTCACGCCGCTTGGGGACCCGTCGAACCTCCTCGGCCTTGGATTCATCGACGAGCGGCTGGGCGTTGACATCTCGTTCCGCGAGTGGGTGGGGCTCGCTGCGCCGATCGTCGCGGTCCTGTTCCCGGTGCTCTGCGTCCTTGTCCTCCTCCTCAACCGGCCCGAAGTGGGCCGCATACCCGGAGCGCGTCGACTCGTGCGCCAGGAGCGCGATGAGCTCGGGCCGCTGTCGCGCGGTGAGGTCAACACGGTCATCGCGTTCGGGATCGCGATCTTCCTGTGGCTGCTGCCGACCGTCGTGGGCCTCATCGCAGGACGCAGCTCGGGGATCCACACCCTCCTGAGCGAGCGCCTGGACCCATCGGTCGTCGCGATCATGGCGGCGGCGCTGCTCTTCGCGCTCCCGGTCGACTGGCGCCGACGCCATTTCACCCTGACCTGGGCCGACGCGACCCGCATCGATTGGGGCACCGTCCTGCTGATGGGCACCGGCCTCACGCTCGGTCGCCTCATGGCGAGTACGGGCCTCGCCGAGATGATCGGCCATTCGCTCGCGAACGGCCTGGGCTCTGCGAGCCCGGCCGTCATCTACGCGTCGGCGGCGGGTATCGCGATCCTGATCTCGGAGACCACGAGCAACACGGCCAGCGTGGGCATCATGGTCCCGATCGTGCCGGCGTTGACCGCCGCCGGTGGGGGGGACCCGCTCACCGCGGCGCTGATCGCCGTCTTCGCCGCGACGTACGGGTTCATGCTGCCGATCTCGACCTCGGCGAACGCAATCGCCTTCAGCACCGGCAGGATCCCGATCACGAGGATGATCCGGACGGGCTTTGCGGTCGACATCTCCGGAGTCCTGATCATCGTCGCGGGCGTGACCTTCATGTTGCGCTTCGTTCACCCGTCGTAGGGGGTGGTGCGCATGTTCGATCACATCCTCGCTCTCGGAACGTATCCGGTGACCGACTGGCACCCCCACGCCATTCGCGTGCTCGGGCGCACTGCCGGCGCCCACGTCGGCGGCGGTCGCAAGATCGTCTGGCACACAACGGAGGGGCACTCCGCCAGCAGTGCGATTGCCCAGTACCGCGACCACGGGGGCTGGCCGACGTTCACGCTCGAGTACCTCGGCGATGGCCGCTCCCGCCTCTACCAGCACATGGGCATCTCGCAGGCTGCGCGCGCGTTGCGTCATCCGTCGGGCCCCGAGACCAACCGCGCCAACGCCGTGCAGGTCGAGCTCGTGGGCTTCGCGCGCGATACCCCGGGCTGGTCGCGGGCCCACTACCGCACGATCGCTGGGCTGGCCCGTTGGATCGAAAAAGCGTGGGGCGTCCCACGAAGGGCCGGTGTGCCGTTCCGGCCCGGGGCGCCGCGCATGGGCGGCGTGGAGTTCTTCCGCTACGCCGGTCACTGTGGTCACGAGCACGTCCCGCTCAATGATCACGTCGATCCGGGTGCGTTCCGGATCAACCTCGTCCTCAACGGAATTGGAGGCATCGTTTTTTGGCGGCTGCTAGAGCCCGGAGACGTGGGCCCCGAGGTGCTCGTCTTGCAGCGCGCGCTCAACGGGCGTCTGCGCGTGCGCGGGCGCAGGCGGATCGTCGAGGATGGGATCTTCGGTCCGCAGACGGGCGCCGCGCTGCGCGAGGTGACCTACCTGCTGGGCTTCCCGCGGGCGGTCGTCGACTCGGGCGTGGCCCTGCCCCGCGTCCAGGAGCTCATCGCGCGCCCCAACAGGCGGCCGGCCGCGTTCCTGGCCAGGGCGCGCAGGCGGCGCCACCAACGGCTCCGCGGGGAGTCGATGTGATGGCCAGCGGACATGCCCACTGCGCTGGCGACACCGAGGCGGAACTAGAGGTCGTGGCGCCTGCTGCGTCGTGGGTGCGCCGCGAGCCCGTGCTCGCGGCCGCGCTCACCGTCGCGGCGGCGCCGCTGACCACTCTCGTCGTCGAGCTAGTGGACGCGCAGACGAAGCCTGCGGTCGCCATCCTGCTCGGGACCGCCGTCGTGCTGATCAACGCGGTCGGCATCGCCGCGCGCCAGGTCGTGACACCGACCGCCAAGCCGAGGCTTGCTCCGCGGGTGGTGCTCGTGCCCGAGGCGCACGAACCCGAGGAGGGGTAGCCGGTGCGCCTCGAGGACTACGCGCTGCTGTCCGACACGCACACCGCGGGGCTCGTCGGCCGCGACGGGGCCGTCGCCTGGCTGTGTCCGCCGCGCTTCGACGCGCCGGCGTGCTTTGCGGCGCTGCTGGGCGACGCGTCACACGGACGGTGGTTGTTGGCCCCGCGTTGCGGCGGCACGGCCACGTCGTGGCGCTATCGCGGCACCGGGCTCGTCCTGGAGACCACCTGGCGCGCGCCGGAGGGAGAGGTCCTCGTCATCGACCTCATGCCACCGAGCACGGGCGCCGTCGATCTGGTGCGCATCGTTCGCGGGGTACGCGGGCGCGTCCCCATGCACCTCGAGCTGTGCGCGCGCTTCGATTACGGATCCATCACGCCGTGGGTCCGGCGCAGACCGACCGGCGTCGCGATGATCGCGGGACCCGATCAGCTCATGCTCCAGTCGCCCGTCGCCGTCAGTGTGGAGAACGGCGAACTCGTCGCGGACTTCGAGGTCGCCGAGCGCGACGAGCTCGCGTTCGTCCTCTCCTGGCAGCCTTCCCACGAGCGCCCCCGCCTGCCCGGCGACCCGGTGAGCGCGCTGCGCGAGACGGAAGCGTGGTGGAGCGACTGGAGCGCGCGCTCGCGCTACCACGGCTGCTATCCCGATGCGGTGCAGCGGTCGCTCAGCGTCCTCAAAGCCCTGACGTATGCGCCGACCGGCGCGATCGTGGCCGCCGCCACGACATCGCTGCCGGAGGACTTGGGCGGCGTCCGCAATTGGGACTACCGCTACTGCTGGCCGCGCGACGCCACGCTGACGCTGGCCGCGCTGCTCGGTGCCGGCTACGTGGCCGAGGCGCGCGCCTTTCGCGACTGGCTGTTGCGAGCCGTCGCCGGTGGCCCGCAATGGCCGCAGGCCGTCTACGGGCTGGGCGGCGAGCGGCGCCTCGCCGAGCGCGAGCTGAGCTGGCTGCCCGGCTACGAGGCCTCGCTGCCGGCGCGCACCGGGAACGGCGCTGCGCGACAGCTGCAGCTCGACGTCGCCGGCGAGCTCTGCGCGACCCTCCATATCGCGCGCACGAGCGGGCTGAGCGCGGACGACGACGCGTGGGACCTCCAGCGCTCGCTCATGGACGCACTGGAGTCGACGTGGGCGCTGCCCGACCACGGCATCTGGGAGGTCCGCGGCCCCCGCCGACACTTCACGCATTCCAAGGTCATGGCGTGGGTGGCCGTCGACCGGTCGCTGCGCGATGCCGAGCGCCGCAACCTCGACGCCCCGCTCCACCGGTGGCGGGCGTGGCGCGACACGATCCACCGCGAGGTCATCGAGCGCGGATGGTCGGCCAGCCGTTGCGCGTTCACGCAGGCCTACGACCACGACGCGCTCGACGCAAGCCTGCTGCTCATGCCGATGGTCGGGTTCCTGCCGCCGGCAGACCCCCGCGTGACCGCCACGGTCGACGCGATCCAGCGCGAGCTCGGTGTCGACGGTCTCATCCGCCGCTACGAGAGCACCGAGGCGATCGACGGGCTGCCAGGAGGCGAGGGAGTCTTCCTCCCGTGCTCCTTCTGGCTGGTCGATGCGCTGATGCTGCTCGGGCGCCGCGACGAGGCCACGCAGCTGTTCGAGCGGCTGCTCGCACTGCGCACGGACCTCGGTCTGCTTGCCGAGGAATACGACCCGGTCAGGCGCCGGCTGGTGGGCAACTTTCCGCAGGCCTTCTCCCACGTCGCGCTGGTGCACGCCGCCCAGACGCTCAATGCGCACATCGCGACGCCACCCACCCCAACAGCGACCCGGGCCGCCACCGCCCACGAGGTACCACGATGAGCACGTCGTCAGCAAGCAGCAAGCGCAGCGCCGTACGCACGAGCGAGGACATCGCGATCGGCGAAGTCTCCGAAGCGGCGCCCGAGACTGCACCGACCCCGCCGGTGCCGAGCCGGCACCCCGACGTGGCGGCGACGTCATCGGTCGCCGCCGAGGCCGAGCAGGGTGATGGCCCTGCGGCCGCCAGCGCGAGCAGCTCGGCCGTCGGCCAGGGCCAGGGTCACACGAGCGCGGTCTCGGTGGTGATCGGCCCCTACGGCGCCGCCGCGGCGTGCGATGCGGGCGTCGTCGTCGTCAGCGCACACGGCGCCGCCGCCGCCAGCGAGGTCGGCGTCGCGTCGGTCGGCCAGGGCGGCGCCGCCGCCACGAGCAACGCGGCCAACTCGAGCAGCGTGATGATCGAGGCCAACGGACACGCGACCGCGCGGCGCACCAAGCGCACCTAGCGAGACGAGGAGGCGCACCCGAGCACGACCGAGCCATCCATCCCACAACCAACCACCACCGGAGGACGTCATGAACAAGAACGACATCCAGCAGGCGATGCTCGAGGCCGCGCAGGCCGCGGCCGGCGTGGCCGAAACGGCCGCGGGCGACGCTGGCAAGCGCCTGGGCCAAGACGACGCGATCGAGTTCGCCCAGGCCAAGAGTCTGGCCGAGACCGCGAAGCTGCTCAGCGAAGCGGCCGAGATCACCAGCCGCGTGTAGCAGCGAGGGCGCCTCCGCGAGCCCTCCGTCGCGGGGGCGCCCAACCGCGGTCAACGCGCGACTGGCGGCACCTCGAGCTCCTCGATCACCCGAACCAAACCGGACCAGCCCGCGGCGCGCGCCCGGTAGTGGCGCTCGGTGGCGCCGCGACGGGGTGTGGAGCTGACCAACTCGATCAAGCCCAGGTCCCGCAACCGAGCCATGTGGTAGGCCACGTTGTTGGCGGGCAGCTCGAACACACGACCCAGCTCGATCGAACTCCGCGGCTCGCGCTCGAGCTCTGCCAGCAGGTGCAGCCGCAGCGGATGCGACAGCGCCGCACAGATGCGTTCATCGACCATTCGCCGACGATATCCCACCACAAGGCGCTTGACACTCCGGCTACACCGATTACCTCAGCAACCCGAGCCTCACAGCCTCCAACACCGCGGCGGGCGCTTTCGAGACCCCCAGCTTCTCGTAGATGTGCTGCTGGTGGTTCTTGACCGTCGACTGGCTGAGGTGCAGTCCGCGGCCGATCTGCGCGCTCGATGCTCCCTCGGCGGTGCGCTGCAGGACTTCGAGCTCGCGCTCGCTCAGGAGCCTGTGCACGGACGACGGACGCACCGTCAGCCGGTCGAAGAGCGCCGCCTGCGCCTGCGGCGAGAGGTAGCGCTCGCCGCGTCCCACGCGACAGATCGCCTCGCTGATCGCCCGCAACGGCTCGTGCTTGTCGACGTAGCCGGCCGCCCCGGCGACCACCGCCTCGTGGACGTCGTCGCCTTCGGCATCTTCGGCGAAGAGCACGACACGGGTTGCCAGCTCCGCCTGGATGACCATGCGCAGCACCTGCATGCCATCCACTTCGGGCATCGTGCGGTCGATCAGCGCGACCTGTGGCGACAACGCGCAGATGCGCTCGAACGCCAGCGCGCCACCCTCGGCCGTGGCCACCAAGTCGAGGTGGACGTTGCGCCGCACGGCCGTGGCCACGCCCTCTCGCACCACGGGGTGCTCGTCTGCGACGAGCACGGTCATCCGCTTGCCATCGTCCACACTGGCCTCCCTCTAGACAGTGATCTCTGAATATTCAGGATCTGCTGGGTGGACGAGATGGCGCACGTCCGATGTGACATCGGCACTGCGGCCTGGCCGCCGTCGCATGCGCGCAGCATCGCCCTCTCGCTCCCTGTCCGGGCCGCGCTGAGACCGCGTGGCCGGCCAGCCGCGACGACGTCCGTGCACGAGTCGGGCGTCGCTGCGGGAAGCAGATGAGGTGCGGCCATGCACCAACGGCGGTCGGTGTTTCTAGGATCTGAGCGTGCCGCGCCGCGAGCCTCGAGAGCCACCGGTCACCGATTGCGCGCAGGCGCTCGCCTCGATCCGCGCCGAGGTCGTGCGGCTTCGTTCGAGTCTGGTGCGCCTGGAGAAGCACCTCGACGCGCTTGAGGCGGCGCCACAGCACGCCATGGACGGGCCCCGTGAGCGACCTGAGCGCTACATGAGGGTCTTGGTCGACGTCTACGAGCGGGGTGGTCAGCACGGCGTCGACGCCGACGGTCTGGCCGCGATCGGTCGGGTTCACGGCTACGACCGCCGGGGTCTGGGAGGCTTCTTCACCGGGCGTCGCGCACCCTTGCGCCGCGTCGAGGGCCGCGTGACCCTCACGCCGCACGGCGTGCACCTCGTCGATCTGTACCTCCACCCGCTCGGCGCATGAGATGCGGCGAAGATCCGCGCGGCGTTGGGCCATGGCCACGCCGGCCAGCGGTCGAGGAGCGCCCGTGAGTCGACGCTCGGTCCTGGTTGACGGAGCCTGGGTCGAGGCTCGACTGGGCGATCGCGATCTGGTCATCCTCGAGGTCGACGAGCGCCCGCTGATCTACCGCCTCGGCCACATCCCGGGGGCTCACTGCCTGGATTGGCACACCGACCTGCAGGATCCGGTCAGCCGCGACATCCCCGATCGTGACGCGATCGCGCGTCTCTGGCGGCGTATCGGACTGCAGCGCGATAGCACCGTCGTGTTCTACGGCGACAAGAGCAACTGGTACGCCTGCTTCGGCTTCTGGCTGTTCCGGCTCTTCGGCGCGCGCGAGCTCCGACTGCTCGATGGTGGGCGCCAAGCGTGGCTGGCTGAGGACCGGCCGCTGACCAGGGATGAGCCGGCGGAGAACGTGGTGGGCTCGACGGCCATGCCCCGCCGCAGCCGGCGCTTGCGTGCGACGTGGCGCGACGTCGTGGACGAGGCTGCCGACGGCGTGCAGCTGCTCGACGTTCGCACGCCGGGGGAATACCGCGGCGACCTCTTGACCGACCCGGCGTACCCCGACGAGGGCGCCCAGCGACCGGGCCACATCCCCGGCGCCCTCAGCGTTCCGTGGGACATAGCGGTCGATCTCGACGGCTGCCTTCATCCCGACGACGTTCTGCGCCATCGGCTCGCCGAGCACGGCGTCGACCTTGCCACCCCGTCGATCACCTACTGCCGCATCGGCGAGCGCAGCGCACACACCTGGTTCGTCTTGCACGAGATGCTCGGTGCCCCCGCCCGCAACTACGACGGATCGTGGACCGAGTGGGGCAGCATGATCGGCATGCCGGTGGCCCTGGGGGACGAGCCCGGGGATCGGTCCAGCTTGGGACCGCGGCAGCGCTGACCAGGGCGCTGCGGCCGGCAGCATCCTCGCTCGTCGCGCTCATGCTCCTGCGCGATGGGGCCGTCCGCGCGGCCGAGTCACCGACGCCCGCGGCGTCGAGCCCTACCGGCGTGGCATGTGTCGAATGTTGCTTCCGAGAAAGCAGCAAGCTATTGTCAGAGCAACCGTGCGGGCCGCGTGGAGGAGGGTCCTGCATCGACCCGAGGAGGAGCGCGTGACCACACATTCGGTGCCGTCCACTCCGGTTGAACCTCGCGGCGCCGAGGCATCAGCGCCCAGGCCGACCAGGCACCACCAGATCGTCGTTGTGGGCGGGGGCACTGGCGGCGCCACGGCCGCCGCGCGGCTGTGTCGGAGTCTCAAGGACCCCGACGTCGCGGTCGTGGAACCGTCCCAGACCCACGACTACCAGCCGCTCTGGACGATGGTCGGCGGCGGGGTCCTCGCGAAGGAGAAGACGCGACGCCCGGAGCGCGACGTGCTGCCGTCGAAGGCGACTTGGATCCTCGACGCCGTGGTCGAGTTCGACCCCGCCCACAACCAGGTCGTGCTGGGCGACGGCAGCCGCCTGGCCTACGACTACCTCGTCGTGGCCGCCGGCATTCAGCTGAACTGGCACGCGATCAAGGGCATGAGGACCGACCTGATCGGCCGCGACGGGATCTGCTCGAACTACCTCTATGACGGCGGCGAAGGAACGTGGCGCACGCTCCAGCGCTTCGAGGGCGGCACGGCCCTGTTCACGATGCCGCCGCCACCGATCAAGTGCGCGGGCGCGCCCCAGAAGATCATGTACCTCGCCGACGATCACTTCCGCCGGCGCGGGATCCGTGACAAGACGAGGATCGTCTACGCCGCGGGAACGCCCGGCAGCTTCTCGGTGAAGGAGTTCGCCAAGACGCTCGACGAGGTGATCGCGCGCAAGGGCATCGAGACGCTCTACAAGCACACACTCGTCGAGATCCGTCCCGCCGAGCGCCAGGCCGTCTTTGAAAGCAGCGACGGCGACGATCAGACCGTGCTCGAGTACGACATGATCCACGTCACGCCCCCGCAGGGGCCGCCCGACGTCGTCAACGCCAGCCCACTCGCCGACGCGGCCGGCTGGCTCAACGTCGACAAGCACACGCTCCAGCACCCCGAGTTCCCCAACGTCTTCTCGCTGGGCGATGCATCGAGCCTGCCCACGTCGAAGACCGCCGCGGCCGTCCGCAAGCAGGCGCCCATCCTGGTCCACAACCTGCTGGCCACGATGCGTGGAGAGCCCTCGACCGCATTCAAGCGCTACGACGGCTACGCCTCCTGCCCGCTCATCACCGGCTACGGCAAGCTGGTCCTGGCCGAGTTCGACTACGACCTCAAGCCCACGCCGTCGTTCCCGTTCGACACCACGAAGGAGCGCTGGTCGATGTACCAGCTCAAGCGCTACGCCCTGCCGGCCCTCTACTGGCACGGGATGCTGAAAGGGCGAGCTTGAGGCTCACCACCCAGGAGGCCGCCCGATGATCTTCCGGCAGATCACCCATGACGATCTCGGCTGCGCGTCGTATCTCATCGGCGACGAGAAGGCAGGTATTGCGGCCGTCGTCGATCCGCGCTTCGACGTCGATGAGTACCTCGACCGCGCGCGCTACATGGACGTGACGATCACCGACATCTTCGAAACCCATAACCATGCCGACCACGTGTCGGGCCATGGTCGGCTCGCCGCCGCGACCGGTGCGACCATCCACGTGCATTGCGACGCAAAGCCGGCGTACGAGCACGAGCCGTTCGACGACGGCGACGAGTTCAAGCTCGGCGCGCTGCGGGTGCGCGCGCTGCACACGCCCGGGCACCGCCCCGAGCACACGGCGTTCGCGCTCATCGACACCAATCGTGGGGACGAGCCGTGGGCCGTCCTCACGGGAGACACCCTGTTCGTCAACGACATCGCCCGCCCGGACCTGGCAATCGAGGAGTCCGAAGGCGCGCGCGGCATCTTCCGATCGCTGCACGCGAAGCTGCTCAACCTGCCCGATGACGTCGAGATCTGGCCGGGCCATCTGGGCGGGTCGATGTGCGGCGGGCCGGGCATGGACATGAAGGTCGCGTCGACGATCGGCTTCGAGCGCGACCACAATCCGACGCTCGCGATCACCGACGAGGACGAGTTCGTCGAGCAGGCCCTCGCCAAGATCGGCCCCCAGCCGCCGAACTACAGGGCGATCGTGGAGATCAACACCGGGCCACTGCTCACCGAGGGGATCGAGCTGCTTGCGCTCGCGCCGCGCCAGGTCGAGCGCAAGCGCTCCGAAGGGGCCCTACTGATTGACGTCCGCACCGACCAGCAGTTCGACGAGGCCCACATCCCCGACGCGGTCTCGAATCCCATGATGCGCGCCGGATTCGGGACCAAGCTGGCCTGGCTCGCGAACGGCGAGCAGGAGGTCGTGCTAATCGGCCGCGACGACGAGGACGGACGCCGGGCGGGCCGGCTGGCCCTCGCCGTCGGCATCCGCAGGCTCGGGGGATACCTCCACGGCGGCATGACGAGCTGGTGGGAGGAGCGCCGTCCGGTGCGACGCATCGAGCGTCTCGCGCTCGAGGACCTGCCCGATGCCGCCGAGGCGGATGCCGACCTTCAGATCCTCGACGTACGCGAGCAGCGCGAATGGGACGCGGGCCACATCCCCGGATCGACATTCAAACCGTGGCACGACATCGACGGGCTGCCCGGACCGCTCGATCCAGCCAAGCCCATCGCGGTCATCTGCGAATCGGGTCAGCGCGGGGCCACGGCCGCGAGTCTCGTCCAGCGCTGCGGCGCCGCGCGGGTCATCCACGTGGTCGACGGCGGCGTCGCTGCCTGGGGACGGCTCGGTCACCCGCTCGAGCCGGCCCGCGAGTCCGCCGCGGCGTGACGCGCTTCGGCTTCGCGCTGGATCAGCGCTCGTGCATCGGCTGCCACGCGTGTACGGTCGCCTGCAAGCAGGAGCACGGCGTCGAGCTCGGCGTGTTTCGGACGTGGGTGAAGTACATCGAGCAGGGGGCATTCCCGGACACCCGGCGCTACTTCTCGGTGCTGCGCTGCAACCACTGCGACGATGCGCCCTGCGTCGAGGTGTGCCCGGTGACGGCGCTCTACCGGCGCGAGGACGGAATCGTCGATTTCGATTCCGAGCGCTGCATCGGCTGCAAGGCGTGCCTGAACGCCTGCCCGTACGACGCGCTGTACATCGACCCGAAGTCCGAGACCGCGGCGAAGTGCAACTTCTGCGCGCACCGTGTTGATCATGGGCTCAAGCCGTCCTGTGAGATCGTCTGCCCGACCCAGGCGATTGTCTCGGGCGACATCGATGACCCCGAGTCGGAGATCAGTCGGCTCATCGACACCGTCCCGTCGCGCGTCCGCGCACCCGAGCAGGGCACGCAGCCCAAGGTGTTCTACCTGGGTGCGCACGAGGCTTCGCTCGATCCGCTCGCCGCCGCCCCGGCCAAGCCGCAGCTCAACGAGTTCACGGTCGAGCATCACGCGCGGCTGGCGCCGCTGGTCGATGAGGCACGGGCGAGTGTCGTCGCCGACGCGTCGCATCACCCGGCGCCGTGGGGCTGGCGCGTGTCGAGCTACTTCCTGACCAAGGGTGTCGCCGCGGGGGCGATGATGCTCGCGGTGCTGCTGCTCGTGGTCGGGGCGGGCGGCTCGGGGCTGGCCGACATCGTGCCGGGCCTCATGGCTCTGGCGGGGATCGCGCTCACCGCGGTGTTCTTGGTCGCCGACCTTAAGCGCCCCGGCCGCTTCTACTTTCTCTTCACGCGCCCTCAGTGGCGTTCGTGGTTGGCGATCGGCGCGCAGATCGTCAATGCCGCAGCGGTCGTCGCGCTGGCCTTCACCGTTGCCGCCGTTCTCGGTGCGGACTCCGTGCGCGATGCCCTGCGGTGGGTCATGGTCCCCGCCGGGTTGGCGCTGGCGGGCTACACGGCGTTGCTGTTCAACCAATGCGAGGGCCGGGACCTGTGGCAGAGCCCGCTGCTGCTGCCGCACACTGTCGTCAACGCGATTCTGGCCGGCGCTGGGGCACTCGCGATCGCGACGCCGTTCGCCGCCGCGCCCGCCGCACTGGATCGGACGCTCGGCTGGTCGCTGGCGCTCAGCGCGGTGGCCAGCGCTGCCATCGTCGCGCTCGACACGTTCGGCAAGCATCCGACGCGCCAGGCCGAGCGCGCCGCGCGCAATCTGTGGCGCGACCTCTACGCGAGACGCTTCTGGACCGGGCTTGCCCTCGCCACGGGCGTCTCGGCCGTGCTCGCGACCGTGTTCCTGGCCGTCGGAGGGATCGGTCTGCTGGCCGTCGCCGGCGCAGGCGCGCTGACGGGTCTGTGGCTTTATGAGGACGCCTGGGTGCGCGCCGGCCAGAGCGTGCCGCTGAGCTGAAGGGAGGGCGCGTGGCGGGAGGCATCGATCGCAAGGGGGCGCGACGCCCGGCCGGGTATGGCCGTCAGGGCGGGCGCCTGGAGAGCTACCCGCCGCCGGAACGCTGGGATGACTGGCGCGAGCTCGATGCCGAGGCATGGCCGCGTCGAGTCGAGCGCGCCTACACGCTGGTGCCGACCGTCTGCTTCAACTGCGAGGCCGCCTGCGGGCTGCTGGCCTACGTCGATCAGGAGACCTTTGAGATCCGCAAGTTGGAGGGCAACCCGCTCCACCCGGGCAGCCGCGGGCGCAACTGCGCCAAGGGGCCGGCCACCATCACCCAGATCCATGATCCCGAGAGGATCCTGCACCCGCTACGCCGCTCCGGGCCGCGCGGGTCCGGGGGGTGGGAGCGCGTGAGCTGGGACCACGTGCTCGACGCCTTCGCTGAGCGGATGCACGACGCGTTCGCGGCCGGGCGGCCCAACGACGTCATGTACTTCGTCGGACGACCGGGAGAGGACGGCTTCGCAGACCGCTTCCTGGAGACCTGGGGCTGCGACGGGCACAACTCGCACACCAACGTGTGCTCGTCGGGCGGTCGGGCGGGCTATGGGTTCTGGATGGGCACCGACCGTCCTTCCCCCGACTACGCCAACGCCAAGTTCACGCTGCTGATCTCCTCGCACCTGGAGGCGGGCCACTACTTCAACCCGCACGCACAGCGGATCGTCGAAGCCCAGCACCGCGGGGCGAAGGTCGCCGTGATCGACCCGCGGCTGTCGAACACCGCGTCAATGGCCGACTACTGGCTGCCCGCCTGGCCCGGGACCGAGGCTGCGGTCCTGCTGGCCATCGCCAAGGTGCTCCTCGACGAGGACCTGATCGACCGCGAGTTCGTGCGGCGGTGGGTCAACTGGCGCACCTACCTGCATCACCGCGCCCCCGGCGCCGAACCGACGCTCGCGAACTTCCTCGTCGAGTTGCAGCGCGAGTACGCGCGCTACACGCCCGAGTTCGCCGAAGCCGAGAGCGGCGTGCCCGCCGACACGATCGTGCAGATCGCGCGCGAGATCGGCGCCGCCGCACCGGCCTTCTCGTCGCACATCTGGCGCGCGGCGGCGGCCGGCAATCTGCACGGCTGGCAGATCACTCGCGCGCTGTGGCTGCTGAACGTGCTGACTGGGGCGGTGGGCACCGTCGGCGGCGTGTCGGCCAACGCGTGGCACAAGTTCATCCCCGCCCCATGGCGCAAGCCGCCGGCCAACGAGCAGTGGAACGAGGTCAACTGGCCGCGCGAGTACCCACTCGCCCACAACGAGATGAGCATCCTGTACCCGCACTTCCTCCTCGACCGCGACCGCGGCTCGCAGGCGGTGCTGTTCACCCGGGTCCTCAACCCGGTGTGGACGTACCCGGACGGCTACTCCTGGCTGCGGGCGCTGCGCGACGAGGGCGCGGTCGCCCTGCACGGCGCGATGACGCCGACGTGGTCGGAGACGGCGTGGTGGGCGGACTACGTGCTACCGATGGGTCACGGACCCGAGCGCCACGACACGCACTCCTACGAGACCCACGCCGGCCGCTGGCTGGGCTTTCGCCAGCCCGTCCAGCGGGTGGCGATGCAACGCGCCGGCCGCGACGTCGAGTTCACCTACCAGGCCAACCCGGGGGAGGTGTGGGAGGAGGGCGAGTTCTGGATCGAGGTCTCCTGGCGCGCGGACCCCGACGGCTCGCTCGGGATCCGCCAGTACTACGAGTCGCCCTACCGGCCGGGCGAGAAGATCCGCCTGGAGGAGTACTACCGCTGGATGTTCGAGAACTCGGTGCCCGGCCTGCCCGAGAAGGCCGTCGCCGAGGGACTCGATCCACTGGGCTACATGCGCCGCTACGGCGCCGTGGAGATCTCAGGCGACGACTACGCCATCCACGAGCAGGAGATCGACGACCTCGGGGACGCCGAGCCCCGCGGGCTCGAGCAGATGCTGACGTCGCCGTCCTTCAACCCGGCCCACCTGCCGCTGACCGGCCGGCCGGACACACCAGCCGTCATGGTCGACGGCATCGCTTGTCGCGGCTTCAACACACCCTCGCGCAAGCTCGAGCTCCTGCAGCCCGAGCTCGTCGACTGGGGCTGGCCGGAGATGGCCACGCCGACCTACGCGCGCAGCCACGTCCACCACTCGCTCGTCGACCAAGAGCGCGCCGAGTACGTGCTGCTGCCCACCTACCGGCTCCCGACGCTCATCCACTCACGCTCGGGCAACGCCAAGTACCTCAACGAGCTGACCCACACCCACCCGCTGCTCATCTGCCCAGAGGATGCCGAGCGGATCGGCCTGCAGACGGGAGACCTCACGCGGGTGGAGACGGAGATCGGCTACTTCGTCATCAAGGCCCTGGTGACCGAGGGCATCCGCCCCGGCGTGGTGGCGGCGTCGCACCACATGGGCCGCTGGCGGTTGCGCGAGGACAAGGGCAACGAACGCTGGTCCTCGGCGCTCGTGGACATGGACGAGGACGGCGACACCGTCCGCTTCCGCCGGGTCCATGGCGTCTCGCCGTGGGAATCCGAGGACCCCAGCTCCAGCCGCGTGTGGTGGAGCGACGCCGGCGTGCACCAGAACATCACCTTCCCCGTGCACCCCGACCCGGTCAGCGGGATGCACTGCTGGCACCAGAAGGTCCGCGTGCGCCCCGCCGACAACGACGACCGCTACGCCGACATCCACGTCGACTTCGCCAAGGCGAGAGCCGTGTATCGCAAGTGGCTCGCGCTCGCGCGCCCCGCAGCCGGTGAGCTGCGACGCCCGATCTGGCTCTTCCGGCCCGTCAAGCCGGTTCTCGACGCCTACTCGTTGCCCCAGGACGAACGGACCGAGGCGGCGCGTCGCGCACGGCTGGAGCAGCCTCCGCCCAGTGCGCTCTCCCTCGCCAGCCTGGTCGACTGGAGTCCCGAGCGCGTCTGGGGACCGCTGCCTGGCCGCGTCACGCGACCCTCTACTCCTCACGCCGGTTCGGCCGGCTGAATGCGCGATCGGGGGACGCCGGGCGTGCCGGCCGGGCCGGGGGCACGAGCATGCTCCTAGCGATCCCGTTTGGCCTCGTCATCGGCCTGATCGTCGGCGGGGTCGGCGGGGGAGGCGCGATCCTCGCCCTCCCCGTGCTCGTCTTCGTCCTTGGTGAGCCCGTGACGCCCGCGTCCACCTCGTCGCTCATCGTCGTCGCGCTCGCCGCCGCCGTCGGAGCCGGCTCGCTGGCGCGTCACGGCCACGTCTGCTGGCGCCTCGCACTCACCTTCTCGGCGCCGGCCGCCCTCGGCTCGCTGCTCGGCGCGATCGCCAACAACGCCGTCAGCGGTACGGTCCTTATCCTCGCTTTCATCCCCGTCATGCTCGTCGCGGCGGGCGCGACATGGCAGCGGGCCAGGTCGGGACGGGCCGACGACGCACTGCCGTGCCCACGCGTCGCGGCTGGGCGACTCCTCGCGGCCGGCTTCAGCGTCGGCGCTCTCACGGGCTTCTTCGGAGTCGGTGGTGGATTCGTGATCGTCCCGGTGCTCACGCTCTGGTTCGGGGTGACCTTCCGGCGAGCGGTCGCGACCTCGCTGGTCATCATCACGCTCACCGGCGCGGCGGCCCTGGCGAGCCACCTCGCCGCCGGCGCGACGCCCGACCTGCCGATCACGGCCGCCCTTGCGGGATCCACCGCCGTCGGCGCCCTGTGCGGCACGCTCGTCGCCGGGCGTCTACCGCAGGCTGCCCTCGGACGCGGCTTCGCCCTCATCGTCGCCGCCGTCGCCGTCTTCCTGCTCTTGGACACTGTCGCGTTGGGCGGTCCTCCCGGCCACTGAGGCCTCGGAGCCATCGACCCAGCCGGGTCTCGATCAGCGCGTGACGGTATGCGCCTGGGCCGCCCATCCGATCGTCCTTCGCATGGCAAGTCCGACCGACATCAGCCACCCGCTCTTCGCCCGCATGTGGACGCTGCTGCTGAGCCCGGGCGCGGAGCACGCAGGCGCCGCCGAGCACCGCGACGAGCTGCTCGCGGATCTCGGCGGCCGCGTCATCGAGGTCGGCGCCGGCAACGGTCTGAACTTCCGCCACTACCCCGCGGCGGTCACCGAGGTCGTCGCCCTCGAGCCCGAGCCCTACCTCCGCGATCGCGCCGAGCAGGCGGCGGCCGAGGCGCCCGTGCGGGTGACCGTCGTCGCCGGCGTCGCCGACGCGCTCCCGGCTGACGACAACGGGTTCGACGCCGGGGTGGCATCGCTCGTGCTCTGCTCCGTCCCGGACCAGGCCGCCGCGCTCCACGAGCTGCGGCGCGTCATCCGGCCCGGGGGCGAGCTGCGCTTCTACGAGCACGTCGTCGCCCACGACCGCACGGCCGCGAGCGTGCAGCGAGGCCTGGACCGGTTGGGCATCTGGCCCCGCGTCGGTGCCGGGTGTCACCTCTCGCGCGACACGCTGACGGCGATCCAAGACGCCGGATTCGTCGTCGAGCGCTGTCGGCGCTTCGGGTTCGGGGCGGGCCCTTCCAGATCCCACACGTCCTCGGCAGCGCTCGCCGACCCGCCTGAACGGCGCCCGAGCAGCGGATCCGGTCGTCATGCAGTGCCGGTGCGGGTGCCGTCGCGCGGCAGCGTCGCGGTGAACCGCGCGCCACCGCGTGGGCCCTGTCCACGGTTATCGCACCGCCGTGCGCGCGGACGATCTCGTCGACCACGGCCAGGCCGATGCCGCGTCCGGCCACGGCGCCGGCGGCGCGCCCGCGCCAGAAGCGCTCGAAGACGTGCTCTCGATCTGCCGGTGGGATCCCCGGACCGTCGTCGGCGACGACGAGGCGGGCGGTCGACGGATCGACGGCGTCGACGGACACGTCGATGTGGCCGCCGTCAGGCGTGAACTTCAGGGCGTTGAAGAGCAGGTTGGCGACGACCTGGCCGAGCTTGCCGCGGTCGCCGTGAACGGTCACCGGGGTCAACGCGGGGTGGACCGTCAGACCCTTGGCGGTCAGCTGCGTTCCGAGGGCCTCGACCTCGGTGGCGGTCACGGCGGCGAGGTTCACCGGGGCGCGATCGAGGCCGAGGACAGGGGCGCCTGCGCGGCCGAGCGCGTCGAGCTGCGCGATGAGCGAGTCGAGGCGCAGGACCTCCTCGTGCAGCGATGCCAGACGATCGGGTGTCGGTTGGTCGATCCCGTCGACGAGCTCCTCGAGGTTGCCGCGCAGGATCGTGATCGGCGTGCGAAGCTCGTGCGAGAGGTCGGCCACCAGCAAGCGGCGAGCGCGCTGCTCGCGCTCGAGGGCGTCAGCCATCGCGTCGAAGGCCTGCGCCAGCTCGCCCAGCTCCCCGGCGGTACCGGCCTGCTCGGCGCGGGCGGCTAGGTCGCCGGCGCGCACGCGACGGGCCGTGGCGGTGAGCCGGCGCAGCGGCCGGGCTATCCGACGGGAGACCAGCGTGGCAACCAGCAGCGCTATGGCGATCGCGATGGCCGACCCGAGCAGCACGGCGCGCCCCAGCGCGCTGCGCAGGCGCTGCTCGTCGCGGCCCAGGGTCCCAGGGAAGCGCAACTCGGCGGTGCCGACGCGCTGGGTGCCGACGGTCACGGGCGCGGTGAGGACGGCGGCGTGGCGGCCGGCGCCGCGCCGTGCACCGGGCCCGACAGCCGGCTCCAGCAAGACCCGACCCTGAGCGTCGCGCAGCACCAGCACCGCATCCTGGCGAGCCGCCAGCGCCAGCGCCTCACCGAAGTCTGCATCCGCCCACGAGCCGCCCGTGCGGTAGGCGCGTTCCAGGGCTCGCGCGACCTCTGCGGCGGCCTGACGGCGGGCGGAGTCGCTCACGCGCTTGGTCTCGCTGCGGGTCTCGAAGAACACCACCGCCGCGAGCGCGGCCACCGCGGTCACCGCCACGGCCACGAATGCCAGCGCCAGGCGCGCGCGCAACGACCCGGCGGCCGCGCCGTCAGGCATCGCGCTTCAGTCCCAGGCGGTAGCCGGCGCCGAGCACGGTGCGCACGATCGACGGGTGCTGTGGATCGGCCTCGATCTTGCGGCGCAGGTTCTTGACGTGCGAGTCGACGGTTCGCTCGTAGCCTTCGAACTCGTAGCCGCGCACCTCGTTGATGAGCTCATAGCGCGACGACACACGACCGGGGGTGCGCGCAAGTGCGCTCAGCAGGCCCCACTCGGTGGGCGTCAGCTCGACGGGCTCCCCCCGGACGACCACCTCAAGGCGATCCTCGTCGATGCGCAGCTGACCGCCGCCGAAGGACACCGGCCCCGTCCGCGAGGCCGGCGCGGAACGTTCTCCCCGGCGCAGCACCGCCTGGACGCGCAGCACGAGCTCGCGGGGACTGAACGGCTTGGAGACGTAGTCGTCGGCGCCGAGCTCGAGGCCGGCGATCCGGTCGCGCTCGTCCGAGCGCGCTGTGAGCATGACGATCGGCACGTCGGATGCGGCCCGCAGCTCGTGCGCGACCTCCTCGCCCGGCACGTCGGGGAGGCCGAGGTCGAGGATGACCAGGTCGGGGGCGGCGTCCGCCGCCAGCGTGATCGCCTCGGCGCCCGAGCCGGTCGTCAGGACACGCATGCCGTCGCGCTCGAGGTAGCGGCGGATGAGCTCGCGGATCTTGAGCTCGTCTTCGACGATCAGCACCAGCGGCGCCATGACCCGATCCTGGGAGCCGCGAAGGGCGAGGTGCCCGCCCTGAAGGGGCAGGCACCTGCCGGGGCGAACCGGTGGCTCGCTAGCTGCGGTACGGGCAAGTGGGGTTGCCGGTGGCGTTTCCCGCGCCGTTGCCGGCGCCCGCGTGGCGCCCGTCGTGCCGGCCGGCCTGGCCCTGGCCGCGCTGCTGTGAGCGCTGCGCGTGCCGCGGGCCGGTGCCGTCGCGCTCGCGCAGCCGCTGCTGCGTCGCGGTGCCGGTCTGGGTCTGGGTCTGGGTCTGGGTGACCTTCGGCGTGTTGCCATACGGGCACGTCGCCGGGTCGGACGCGACCGCGACCCCGGCACCCAGCACGCCGACGACGCCGGCGGTGGCGAGGATGATCTTGGCGCTGTGGCGGAGCATCTGTGGCCTCCTGTGGCTTGATGGAATCGACACCGTCATCGTCGCTCCAGCGCGTGCAGAAGGCGTGCCGATCATGTGGAGGCGGTGTGGAGCTCGCGATGACCTGTGTCTCCGGCGACCTTGTCGAGCGCCTCGACGAGCTGGTTGGCGCCGACGACGCCGGCTGCGGTGCCCAGCAGCCGGCCGTCGCGCAGCACCGCGAGCGTCGGGATGGACTGCACGCTGAACGCAGCGGCCAGGTCGGGCTGCTCATCGACGTTGGCCCTGGCGAAGCGATACTGCGGACGCAGTTGCGCGGCGCGTTCCAGCTGCGGAGCCATCAGGTGGCAGGGGCCGCACCATGGCGCCCAGAAGTCGACGACGGCGATGCCGGGGCGGGCGACGGCGTCGTCGAAGGTGTCGCCGGTGAGGTCGGTGATCGTGCTCATGGTCTTCGTGCTCCGTTTGCTGTGTGGACGAGCCGGCGAGCACCGCGCTGAGCATCGGGAGCAGAGGCCCGCCCGTATCGAGAGCACTCGACGGCGGGTGCGGCGTGGCGGGCATCAGCGCGCTCCATTCACTACTTGACAGTTGTTGAGATGTAGATATACTCCTGCCTCTACTGCTTGTCAACTGTGGAGTTGTAGATGCCTCGAGACCCTTCGATTCCCCACCCGCTGCCCGAGCAGCTGGTGGACCTGATCGCGCAGCGCTTCCGTGTCCTCGGAGAGCCGATGCGCATCAAGCTGCTCGACCGTCTGCGCGACGGCGAGGCGACCGTCGGCGAGCTGCAGGAGGCGCTTGACGCGTCGCAGCAGAACGTGTCCAAGCACCTGGGAGTCCTGCTCCAGGCCGGCATGGTCAGCCGCACCAAGCGCGGCACCTCGTCGGTCTTCGCGATCGCCGACGACGGCGTCTTCGAGCTCTGCGACCAGGTCTGCGGCGGTCTGCGCCGCCAGCTGTCGGAGCTCGACGCGATCCTGCAGGGAGGCCAGTCCGCATGAGCCGCGCCCGATCGTGTGCCCGTCAGGCCGGCTGGTCGCTCGAGCGCGTGCTCTTCGCGATGGCCGCGACGGTGACGCTGCTCAGCGCACTGCTGGCCGCCATCGTCTCGCCCTGGTTCCTGTTGCTGACGGCGTTCGTCGGCGTCAACCAGTGGCTCTACGTCCTCTTCGCCGCCTGCCCCGCGTCGCTCGTGCTCAGCCGCGCGTTCGGCCTTCGCTCGACCCTGTACCCCAAGGAGGTCGGTCCTCGATGACCGCCACATACGGACCCATCGGCCGCCTCGGTCGCTACACCGCCACCCACTTCCGGACGGTCGCGATCGCCTGGGCGCTCGTGGCCGTGGGCCTCGGCGTCTTCGCCCCGCGGGTCGAGACGGCGCTGTCGGGCGCCGGCTGGGAGGCCACCGGCTCGGAGTCGGTGGCCGCGCGCAAGGCCATCGATCAGAACTTCCAGGGCCTGTCCTCCAGCGCCCTGATGGTCGTCGTGCACTCACCGGACAAGACGGTCGGCGACCCGGCCTTCCAGCGTGCGGTGGCCACGACGCAGAAGGTCCTGAAGGGCGACCCGCGCGTGAAGTCCGTCGTGGCGCCGCGGCCGGGAGTGTCGATCTCGCGCGACGGCCACACCGCGATCGTGCAGGCCGGCGCCGCGGCGGACGCCAACACCATGGTCCGGGCCGCCGACGATCTCAAGACGCAGTTGCATCGTCTGCAGGGCGACGGCGTGCAGGTCTCCCTGACTGGCGCCAGCGGCATGTGGTCGGACTTCAACACGGCCAACCGCACGGCGATGATGCGCTCTGAGCTGTTCAGCTGGCCGGTGACGATGGTCATCCTCGTTCTGGCCTTCGGCTCGCTGGTGGCGGCGGGGCTGCCCTTGATGCTCACGATCCTGGGGCTCGTGGCCTCGGCGGGATCGCTGTATCTCGCCACGCGGCTCCTGGACGTCTCGATCTGGGCGATGAACTTCGCGCTCATGTTCGCGCTGGCGCTGGGCATCGACTACGCGCTGTTCATCGTCATGCGCTTTCGCGGCGCGCTGTTCGGCTCCCAGGAGCCCGTCGAGGAGGCGGTGGCCGAGACGATGGACACCGCGGGCAAGGCGGTGCTCTTCAGCGGCGTCACGGTGCTGATCTCGTTGACCGCGGTCATGCTCGTCCCGAGCCCCGCCTTCCGATCGATGGCCCTGGGGATCATGCTCTCGGTCATCTTCATCCTGGCGGCGACGCTGACGCTGCTGCCCGCGGTCCTGGGCAGGCTCGGCCCGCGCGTGGACAAGCTCGCGCTGCCGTGGGTGCACTCCGGCGAGCACCGCTCGCCGCGCTTCGCGGCCTGGGCGCAGCGGCTGTGGAGGCACCCGCTCGCTTTCGGCTCGATCGCGGTCGTGGTGTTGGTGGCGCTGGCGCTGCCGGTCACCGGGCTGAAGACCGGCATGCCTTCGATCAAGGTCGTGCCGACCTCTGACAGCTCGCGCGTCGGCTACAGCCAGGTCCAGCAGGCCTTCGGCCAGGGCGCCCCGGGCGCCATCCAGATCGCCACCACCCAGCGCGACGCGCAGCGCGTGACCGCGATCGCCAAGGCCGACCCCGGCATCGCGCAGGTCATGCCGGCCGTGCCCGGCGCCAACGGTGCCGCCATGGTGCAGGCAGTCCCGAACGCCGACCCGTCCGCCAAGGCCGTGGGCAGGACCGTCGATCGCCTGCGCTCCGCGGTGCCGCACGGCGCGCTGGTGGGCGGCTCGGTGGCCGAGAACCACGACCTCGAACACTTGCTGGCGGCCAAGACCCCGCTGGTCATCGCCGTCGTGCTCGCCCTCGGGTTCCTGCTGCTGCTCGTGGCGCTGCAGGCCCCGATCATCGCCGCCTTCGGCGTGCTGACCAACCTGCTGGCCACGGGCGCCGCGTTCGGCGTCGCCCGGCTGATCTTCCAGGAGGGCCACGGCAGCGGCCTGCTGGGCTTCGAGCCGCAGGGCTTCCTGGACGCGTGGGGGCCGGTCTTCTTCTTCGCCATGATCTTCGCGATCTCGATGGACTACACCGTCTTCCTGCTCTCGTCGGCCAAGGAGCACTGGGACCGCAGCCACGACCCGCACGAGGCGATGGTCGGCGGGGTAGCGCACTCCGGGCGCGTCGTGTTCGCCGCGGCCGCGGTGATGGTGGCCGTCTTCTTCACCTTCGCGCTCTCCGGCCCGCTGCCGCCCAAGGAGATGGGCGTCATCCTCGGCGTCGCCGTCCTGCTGGACGCCGCCCTCGTCCGGCTGCTGCTCGTGCCCGTCCTGCTGCGGCTGCTGGGCAAGTGGGCGTGGTGGCTGCCCAAGCCGCTGCACCGCATCCTCCCCGACGTCCGCTTCGGGCACGCCTAGGAGGGCGGGGTGCGCTTTCGCAGGCAGGTGCAGACGATCACGCCGGGCGCCGCGTCGGACCGGTTCTTCATGGGCCTGCTCGTGATCGTCGACGTCCGCAGCGATGCCGAGTGGAGCCGGGTGCGCGTGCCCGGCGCCACCCACATCCCGCTGGGCCAGGTGGCGCGCCGCCTGCGCGAGGTTCGCACCGACCGGCCGGTCGCGTTCGTGTGCCGCTCCGGTCACCGCAGCACACTGGCAGCGCGCCGGGCCGCGCGCCAGCGCGACGACGTCGCCACCATCGCCGGCGGCATGAGCGCCTGGCTCGTCGCGGGTCTCCCCGCGGCTCGCTGCGCGCCGCCGCGAGCACCCGGACCCGATGATGCTCGGTCAGATCATCGTGCTGGCTGCTCTGCACCGGCTGCGAGCGGCAGGCCGAGCGTGACCCAGTCGTGGATCCCGCCGCGGTAGTAGAGCAGGCGCTCCGCCGGGTAGCCGGCGCGCAGCAGGGTTCGGATCGCGTCGGGCGTCGCCGCGCACTGCGGCCCGTTGCAGAACAGCACGGTGTCGACGCGGTCGTCGAACTCGTCGAGCCGGTCGGCCGTCTCGGTGTGCGGCACGGCGCGCGCCGTCGGGATCGTGCCGGCGGCGACGTACTTCGGCAGGCGCGTGTCGATGAGCGGCAGGCCGGCCTCGATGTGGGCGATCACCTCGAGCTCGCCGACGGTACGCACGCCCGGCACCAGCTCGATCGGCATGATCGTGCCCCAGGTCGCGTCGACGACGAAGCGCCCCGGCTCCCCGGGGACAGGCTGCGGGACCATGCACACCTCGTCGCGGCGCGCGAGGCGCCGGACGCGCGGCGCGGCAGTCGGCGCTACGACGATCGAGGAGTCCGAGGGCGGCTTGGCATGCATGGCCAGCTCCGTGGTGGGACCGAGATGCACATCCTTCCAGGAGCGCCGGCGCGAGCCATCCGGGGAAGGCCGCCCGAGGGACGAGGGAAAACCGCACAGGTTCCAGCGGATCGCCCCTCGAGCCGCCCCGCCTCGCGTGCCGCGCGAGCTTTCGGGGCTTCGCGGGAGTGCTATATCGCGTCTGGCCTGACCGGAGTCGTGCGCGGCGCGCCGCCGCTCGTCGACGAGGATCCCCGCGACGTCGATCGGTTGTCGAGCTTCTCGCTCTCGGGGACGGCTCCGGACGCTGCGGGCTCCGGCCAGCCACCGGTGAGCCACAGCGCGCGCTGCCAGGAGTCGGTCTCGGCTCCCGCGGGCTCGTGGCGGTGTTCGGCGCGCTGCTTTCGCAGGTGCTCCTGGAGCTCACCGAGGAGCGATCGCACCGCGTCGAGTTCGGTGTCGCGCAAGAAGGCGCGCTCCTCGCTCGTGCGCGACGCGCCCCAGGCCAGTTGGAAGTGCGCCATGCACAAGCCCGGTGAGGCGCGGAATCGCTCGCGGAAGCCGGCGTTCTCGGCCAGTTCGTCGAGGAGGTAGCGCGCGTTCTGCGCCACGCCGTCGTCGCGGTTGGCGCAGGCCGGGCATGCCGTTGCAGCGAGTGCTTCCCCGCCGCCGTCGTCGAGGGCGGCGAGGTCGTTGGCGAGTGCGCGCAGCGTGTGCTCGTAGGTGTCGCTGATCGCGATCGTGGATTTGAGGCCGTCGACCTCGATGCGGCGCAGTTGCTCGGCGTGCTCGGCGCAGAAGCCTCGTGCCGCGGCCACCTGATCGAGCGCGTCCTCGTCGGAGCTGCGCTCGTCGAAGAAGTGCCACATGTACTCGCGGTCGAGCTTGTGCGCGGCGCGACACAGCGGGCACATGTCGCGCGCGAGGCCCTGCTTGAGCCATCGGGTCAGCGCGCTGTGGGGCACCTAGCGAACGACCATGACGGGGCAGTGGGCGTGGTGGGCGACGCGGTCGGCGGTCGAGCCGAGCAGGTAGTCGCCGAGGAAGTGGCCGCGGTGCCCGACGACGATGAGGTCGTGGCCGTGAGCCTTGGCGTAGTGGGTGATGACCTCGACGGCGTGGCCGGGGACGAGCGCGACCTCGGTTTCGACTCGTCGCGCTTGTGCCCGGGATCGCGCTTCGTCGAGGACGTGCGTGAAGAACGTGTCCTTCTCGCGCTTGACCTCGTCGACCTCGCCGATCGAGCCGGCGTAGGCGGGCAGCTTGCCCTCCACGGCCACCACGGTGAGCTCCGCATGTACCGACTCGCAGATCGACAGCGCGCAGTCCAGGGCCTTGTTGGCGCCGTCCGAGCCCTCGACGGCCACGAGCACGCGGCTGAAGTGGTAGGGGCTCATTGGCTGCTCTCCGATCGGCACGGGTCGGGCCCGAGGTTGTGCGCGTTCGTGCTCGGCGGCCGCTCCCTGCTCGGCCTCCCCGTGGGGGGAGAACCAGCGTTGGGCGACCGCGGTCGGGACGATGGCCGACAGCACGACGACGGTCACCAGGAGCGAGAACTGCGTGCGGTCGATGATGCCGGCGTTGAGCCCGTAGAGGGAGCTGATGGTGCCGAAGGTCAGGCCGGTGCTCATCAGCAGTGTCGTGAACATGGCGTGCTCAGGGACATACCGGCGCGCGAGCGGCATGACGAGCCCCAGCCTTGGCACCAGCTTGGCCGCGAACAGCACCGCGAGGAGCCCGAGGTTGGCGAACACCGCTCCCAGCGACACGTTCAGCCCTGAGCACGAAGAGCATCGCGAAGACGAGCTTGATCTCGGGCTCGATCACGCGGTCGCCGTAGCGGCCAAAGAACCACGGGGCGATCTTCGGCAGCCCGACGATCGCCGCGAGCGAAACGGCGAGGAACAGCGGAAACCAGACGTTGGGGGTGATGAAGATCGCCGACAGCGCCAACGCGGTCGCCATGTCGGTCACGAAGCAAGCGCTCATGATCAGCTGCCCACCACGACCCCGAGCCCCAGCTCGAGCAGCGCCACCGAGATCCCGAGCTCGACCGAGATCATGCTCGCCAGCACCACGACGGCGGCGAGCACGGCAGCAAGTTGGACCGGATCCATTCAGCTCTCCACGACAGGCGTCGACAACAGGACGTCGGTGGTAGAGGCCATCAGCGGCGCGAAACCGCGGTCTATAGAGCGAGCCTCATCGCTCGGGTCCGGCAGTGTAGCGCGGGCCCCGGCGATCCCTGGACGGATCAGCGCGCGCGCGCGCCATTGATCGCCTCGCCGACAATCAGGACCGGGACTTCGGCGGAGGCGACCAGGCGCTCGGGCACGTCTCGCAGCAGCAGCCGCCCCGCGCGGCCGGTTCGGTGATGGCCCGCGACGATGAGGTCGAAGGCGTGCTCGTGAGCGTAGGCGAGGAGGTCCTCCGCCGGGCGGTCGCCCTCGATCACGACGTGCTCGAGGTCGACGCCGGCGCGCTCCGCGCGGTCGCCGACGCGATCCAGGGTCTCGAGCAGGTGAGCACGTGCGGCCTGCACCGACTCCGCCCGGTCGGCGGCGGTCTCGGCGTGCGTCGGTGAGTTGGCGACCGATACGGCGACGAGCTCGCCGCCGTAGCGGCGCGCGAGGTCGATCGCGACGTCGAGCGCGCGGCGCGCGACGAGCGAGCCATCCCAGGCAATGAGGATGCGTTGGAACATCAGCGCTTAAGGGTGGGGATCAGCGCCAGCACCACGATCAGCGCCGCGAGCATGTAGAGCAGGTAGGCGCCGAGGCGGCCGGACTGCAGGCGCCGCACGCGCGCCGAAAGCGCGAGCGCGCCCGCCGTCAGCGGGCGATAGAGGTAGTACTCGACAGGGGCGACCACACGCGTTTCGAGCACAAGCGAAGCGCTGCGAGAATGGCGCCCCCCGGGCTCGCGACGCACGACGCGCCGGAACCCGTACACGCCCCGCAACACCACGCGGATCGGGTTGATGTACGCGCCCGGGCGATATTGCACCGCCGCGATCTCCACGCCGCTACCGGTCACCCACACCGGGGCGCGGCGCACCGGCGGGCGCAGCACCGCCCCGACCAGCACCGCGAAGAGCAGCGCGTACGCGGGCAACACGATCGCCAGCCAGGTTGGAGCCAGCACGGAGAACTCGGGATAGACCGGCCCCAGGACGAGCGGGTGGCTGATCGCACGCGTGCCCGCTTCGAAGCCAAGCAGGTCGAGCAGCCCGTTTCCGACGAGATGGATCGCCCACGGCGCGGCCGGCCCCAGAGCCAGGGTGGTGAGAGCGAGCAGGCCAAGCCCCAGGCCGCGCCCCGGCGGCTCGACGACATTCGAGGCGGCGCTCCGCGCTGGGCCGAGAAACAGGAATCCCCAGAGCTTCGCGAATGCGAGCAACGCCAGACCAACGGTCAGCGCAAGCAACGCGGCCGCGAGCGCCATGACCAATCGGGCGGCGGTGCTGGGCACGCGAAACGCCTGCAGCAGAGCCTCGAAGGTCAGCCACTCGCTCACGAACCCAGCCAGCGGCGGGATCGCCGCCAGGGTGAACACGGCCACGCCGAAAGCCGTCGCCGTGCGCGGCAGTCTCTGTCCCAGCCCGCCAAGCGGTCCGATCTCGCGCGTGCCAGCGGCGCGTACAACACGATCGGCGCTGAGGAACGCGAGCGTCTTCGCCAGCGCGTGCGCGATCAGGTGAAGCGTCGCGGCGATCAGGCCGGCGGCCGCGAGGTTCGGCTCGCCCGCCGCTTCCCCGATCAGACCCACGGCGAAGCCGATGAACACGATGCCCGAGTGCTCGATGGTCGAGCACCCCAGGAAGCGCTTGACGTCGTCCTGTGCGATCGCGTAGACGATGCCGAGAAGCGCAGTCACCCCGCCGAGGACCACGACGACATCGCCCCACCACAGTGGCATCGGCCTCAAGCCCTCGAACACGAGCCGCCACAGACCGTAGAAGCCGGCGTTCACCGCGATCCCCGACAGCGTCGCCGAGGCGGCTCCCGGTGCAGCCGCATGTCCAACGGGCAGCCAGCCCTGGAAGGGGATGAGCGCGACCTTCGTCCCGAATCCGGCCAGGAGGAGCAGGAAGGCCGCGTCGCGGGTGCCGGCAGACAGACCAGGCGCCGCATGGGCCCACACATCGAAGCTGAAGCTGCCGGTCTTGCCATAGAGCAGCCCAAAGGCGGCCAGCAATGCGGCGCCGCCGAGCTTGTTCATCGCCCCGGTCAGGTAGCCCGCCGCCAGTACGCCCGGCCGCTCGCGCTCCCAGCCCGCCAGGAAGTAGAGCGTGAGCGTCAAGCTCTCCCAGGCAATGAGGAACACGAACGCGTTGTCGGCGCAGATGACCACCGCCATCGCCGCCAGGAGCACGCTCACGAGACTGACGACGGCGCGGCTCGGTGGATGCTCGACATAGGTCACGGTGACGCCCGCGCCGGTGACCCCGGTGAGCGCCAGGAACAGGCCCGAAAGACGGTCGGCGCGCAGAGCCGACGTGCCGAAGCCCAGCCATGTGCCGAGGTTCACGCTCGCGCTGGGGCCGCCGAGGCAGGCGCTGAAGCCGACGATCGCCAGCAGGCAGGCGGCGACCAGCGCCAGCGCTGCGCCGGCCCGCGGCACTCGTAGCGCGGCCAGGAATGCCGCAGCCAGGCACGCCAACGCGACACCGAGCACGACGCTCATGACGGCGCCTCCCCCAGGACGCCGATCGCGAGGAGCACCCCGTGCAGCAGCGCGATCGGAGTAGGCGGCGAGCCCGGCACGTAGACGTCAACCGGCAGCACGTCGTGCACGCCGCCCACGTTGGCCAGACCTCCGGAGCAAGCGTCTGTGCCCGCGGCGACCACCGCGCGTGGTTCCGGCATGACCTCGAAAGCACGCTCCAGCGGCTTGCGCATCGGCGCGGTCACCCCGCCCGTGACCAGCAGGACGTCGGCGTGCCGCGGGGCCGAGGTGAAGAAGATGCCCAGGCGCCCGACGTCGTAGTACGGGCCCTGCAATGCGGCGATCTCCCACTCCTCGGCACCATCGGAGCCCGCGTCTACGTGACGGACGTGGATCGAGCGGCGCAACGCGCGGACCCGCGCGCCGATCGCGCGGCGCACCTCAGATACGTCGGCAGCGTCACCTCCCGACACGAGGGCGGCGCGCGAGCGACTCGCCGTCTCGTAGCGCGACGCGAATGCGAAGCGCTCGGGCGCATGCGCGACGCAGGCGCCGCAGAGGATGCAGCGCCCCCGGTCGAGGGTCAGGTTGCGGTTGCCCGCGGCGATCGCCCCAGTCGGACAGACGCGCTCGATGCCCGGCTCGGGATCGCGGGCCTCGAGCACCTCCACCGCCCCGCGGAAGCCTGCGGGCGCCGGGTGAGGCCCGCGCGGATACCGGGTCGTGACGCTCCCGATTCGCAATCCGCGGGCGATCCACTCGAGCATCAGCGATCGGCCCCCGCGGGCGTGATCCCGAAGCTGTGCTCGATGAAGGCGAAGTCGGTCAGCACGTCGCCGCGGAAGCTTTCCGCGAAGAGCGCCCAGTTGCGCAGCGACGGCGAGGCGATGCGGACGTGCTCGATACGGTCACCGGCGACCTCGACCCGGTAGACGAGCTCGCCCTGCGGCGCCTCGACCCAACCGAAGGCGGCCCCCGCGGCATCTGGCAGCGCCGCCAGCAGCGGACCGTCGCGCCGGGCCAGCTCGTCGATCGCCTGGCGCAGCAGGTGCAGCGACTCGGCGATCTCCTCGAAACGAACCTCGACGCGCGCCATCGCGTCACCGGCGTCGCGCGTGACCACCTCGAACCCCACCCGGTCATAGGCACCGTACGGGCGCTCGAAGCGCGCATCGGTAGACACGCCCGACCCGCGCGCCACCGGCCCGACGCCACCGTAAGCCTCGACCGTGGCGCGGTCGAGCGTCCCGCTGCCGATCAGGCGATCAGTGAACGAGGTGGTCCGCAGCAGCAGGTCGCGGTCGCGGCGCAGCTCGCGTTCGAGCCGGTCCAACGCCTCGCGCAGACCGCCTGGCGGGAGCCCGCCCTCCGCGCGCACGCCTCCAGGAAGCACCATGCCGCGCGCGAAGCGGCTGCCCGTCAGCCGCGCCTGCAGGCGCAGCACATCCTCCTTGAGGATCGTCATACGCGCGTGCCCGACGACCAGGGCAGCGGCCTCCGCCTCCCTGGCGGCCACGTCGAGATGATTGGCGATGCGCTCGAGCTCGGCGTAGACCAGGCGCCACCACCACGCCCGGGCGGGCACGTCGATCGCCAGCGCGCGCTCCACGGCGTGCGCATAGGCCAGCCCGTGGGCCACCGAGGCGATGCCCGCCACGCGCTCGGCGATATAGGCCCCGTGCTCGAGGCACGCCCCGGCGAAGCGCTGCTCGCGCTCGCGGCGCTTGAAGAACGGGCGGGTGCGCAGCGCGAGCACGTCCTCGCCGGCCGTGTCGATGACGAACTGGATCGCCTCGAAGACGCCCGAGCGGATGGGGCCATACGGCAGGACAAACGCATCCGGACCATGTACCCGGCTCGCCACGGCGTCAGCGTCGGGCGCGACGATCGGATCGAGCTCGGGGTGGCCCAGCGGCTCGAGGGCGTGACGGTCGTGAAGCTCGCGCTCCGGCCACAGCGCCGCGGGCAGCGACAGGCCAAGTGACGGGAAGGCCCGCCCGTCGGCGCCGAGCGGTGCCCGCAGCACCACCAGCTCGCCGCGCGCGGCGAACACGGCAATCAACGACCGCTCCGGGCGCTCGGCCACAACGAGCGTGACGAAACGCCCGCCGTGCTCGCTCAGAAGCGACGCCGCACGATCGATGCTTCCCACCGGCACGCGGACCCACAACTCGCCGGGTGGCCCAGGTTCCACGACGCCACGCATGCGCCCGGGCAGCAACTCGTGCGGGTGGGGGGTACGTGGGCGTGGATGTGGGTGCACGGTGCTCATGGGGTGGGAGCTGAGAGGCGTTGAGCGGCGTCACCCAGCAACCGGGCGAGGTCGCCGGGCAGGTGGAGGCCGAGACCCACCAAGACGATCAGGCAGCCGCACATCGCGACCACCATCCACGCGCTCGTCTCCCCGCGAGGCGGTCCAGCAGATGCTCCCGCCGACAGGACCATCCGCCCCGCGTGCCAGATCACGCCGAGGAACGCCACATTGACGAAGACGACGAGCAGCGCGACACCGACATACTCGGGCGCGGCGAAGCCGCCCGCGACGATCTGGAACTCGCTGCGAAACACGCCTGAGATCGGGAGCCCCGAGAGCGCGAGCGCCGCCGCGAGGAACAACGGGCCGCTCCAGGGCAGCACGCTGGCGGCGCCCTGAACTTCGTCAATCTCCTTGGTGTCGTAGCGGCGCAGGATGGACCCGGCGCCGAAGAAGGCGAGACCCTTGGCCGCGCCGTGAGTGATGACATGCAACAGTGCGCCAGCCACGGCGAGCGGTGCGCCGAATCCCACGCCGAGCGCAACGATGCCCATGTGCTCGATCGAGGAGTACGCGAGCAGGCGCTTGTAGCTCTCCTGGCGCAGCACGTACAGGCTCGCGGTGACCAAGGACACGCTGCCAAGCACCAACAGAACGCGGCTGGCGAAGTGGGCGTTCCCGGTTGCCACGGTGACCTGGTAGAAGCGCAGGATCGCGTAGAGCGCCGCGGCCAGCAGTGACCCGGACAGCAGCGCCGACACCGGCGACGGCGCCTCGCTGTGCGCGTCAGGCAGCCAGGTGTGCACCGGCACGAACCCGACCTTGGTGCCGAACCCCACGGCGGCGAGCAGGAACGCGAGCTTGACCGGCTGGTCGGGCAGCGCGTCCGCCGCGCCGAGCACGCGCGCGAAGCGGGGGAGGTACGCGTCGCCCAGGGCGGCGGTGCCGGCACCGTAGAGCAGGATGATCGCGACGAGTGCGATCCCCAGGCCGCACGACGCGATCAGCACGTACTTCCACGACGCTTCCAGCGCCGCGTCGGTGCGCTCGAGAGCGACCATCAGCGCGGAGACGATCGTCGTCAGCTCGACCGCGATCCACAGGGACCCGAAGTCCGCCGCCAGCGGAACCATGAGCATGGTCAGGGCGAAGAGGTTCAGGTAGGCGAAGTAGCGTCGCGCGAACGGTCGGTAGTCGCGCCGGCGCTCGTCGGCGGCGAGGTAGCCGATCGAGAACGCAGCGGTCGTCGCGTACAGCAGCCCGGTCGCCAGCAGGAACACCGCCCCCAACGAGTCGAGCCGGGCCCATCCGTGCAGGGCGCTGACGGTCTCGCCGTTGCGCACGCGCATCGCCAGCGCGACGCAGAGCCCGAGGGCGCCGATCCCGGAAGCGAACGTGCCCCAGCGCGCCGCTCGCGGCCCCAAGGCGATCGCCGCTGCCGCGGCGATGGCCGGCAGGCACAGCAGCGCGACGAGTGCCCACGCCAAGGTTCAGCCCCGCAACCTGCTCAGGACATCAGTGGTCACGGCGCTGCGCTCCATCGCGAGGTACTGGACGAGCACGACGAAGACCAGCACGCCGATGAGCACATCGAAGAGCAGCAGCAGGGCGAGGATCAGCGGCAAACCCGGAGCGACGACGATGCCCGCCACCGAGACCGCGTTCTCCAAGGCCAGGAACCCCAGCAGCTGGGAGGGCGCATAGGGCCGCAGCACCATCAGCAGGAACGCGACGAGCACGCCCGCCACCGCGACGGCGAGCGCCGAGCGGGGCAGCGCGGTCGCCGTGCCCAGATCGAGCCGCGACAGCGCGAGGAACGAGAAGCTCGAGAGCGCGACCGCCAGCAGGATCGCGGTCGGCACGCCGACCAGCGATGGGACCCTCGGGGGAACCTCGAGGTTGCGCAGCAACGTCCCGATGCCGAGCGGGAACAGCAGGCCCTTGAAGGCGATCGTTACCGCGCCGAGCGCGTAGAGCGCATTGCCGTGGCCCGTGGCGGCGGTCGCGATCGCCAGGCCCGCGAGCAGCCACGATCCCAGCCCATAGAGCCAAAGCTGCTCCCAGATGTCCTGCGAGCGCAGCATCCCCAGCTCGAGCAGCAACACGCCGACGGCGGCGACGGAGGCGACCGCCCCGAAAAGCGTCAGCCGCTGATCGCCGAAGTCCTGCTCGAAGGCGAAGATGATCACGGCCAGCACCGCCAGCAAGAAGCTGGCCACCGTGAACTCCGGGATCTTGTAGAGGCGCAGCTTCGCGAACGACGACTCGATGGCCGCGATCACCACCCCGATGGCCAGCGCCTTGACGAGCAGCACGCCCACGGCCGCGAGGACGTGATCCAGCCGACCGTCGCCGGCCAGGCCCCACGGGACCAGGAACACGTTGCCGAGGATCACGAACAGCACCAGCTGCTTGACCGACGCGCCCCAGCGCAGCAGCGCGAGCCCCGGCCCGGAGTGCTCGAGCGTGCGGGCCTCCTCGATCATCCCGAACTCGAGCGTCCCGCCGTGGCTCTGGATCGGAATGCGGCCGGTCTCCGCGAGCACCACCATGAAGAACGCGGCGGCGGCAAGCAGGTGCGAGGGGCGAAAGATCTCGATCGCCGAGGACTTCAGCGTCGCGGCCAACGCATACGGGAGGTCGGTGTGCGTGATGAACGCAACCGTGAAGACGACGAACAGCACCGTCGGTTCGCCGAGCGCCCCGAAGGTGCGCAGGCGACTCGAGCCGAGCTGGGCGTACGGGCTTCCAGAGTCGATTGCGGCAAGCGAGATGGCGAAGCCGGCCATGCCGAGGATCAACCCGCCGCCGAGGATGTCGCCCATGTAGCCCAGCGGCAGCGGGAAGTCGGTCAGCACCGGGATCAGCAGCGGCACCGTCGCGTAAGCCGCGAGCGAAACGTATGGCGCCGCGCGGAACACCGGCCCGGCGCTGCCGGGCAGCACGGTCTCCTTGCGCAGCAGCTTGGCGATGTCGTGGTAGGGCTGCAGCAGTCGTGGGCCGCGGCGCATCTGCACGATCGCCTCGAGCCGCGCGATCACCCCCGTGACCAGGGGAGCGAGCGCCAGCACCACGACGACCTGGCACGCGTTCACCAACCAGTCCGGCAGGTAGGGCACGGGCTCGACGGCTCCTTCACTTGCGTGTCGGAGAAGCCATCAGCCGAGGACCGGCGGTTCAGGAAGCGTGCGCCTCCAGCCAGAGCTTCATCTGGCGTCGCGGAGGCTAGGCACGAGCCCTTCGAGTGTCAAGGCAGAGGGGCGGCGTGCCGTTGCTAGCGTTCGCGGCCCATTCCGAGGAGGCTTGAGATGGTGCTCACCTGCCTGGTCGAGATCCCGCGCGGATCACGCAACAAGTACGAGTACGACGAGGAGCGCGACGTCATCCGTCTCGACCGACGCCTGTTCTCCTCGGTCGTCTATCCGTGCGACTACGGCTTCCTCGAGCAGACCGTGACCGCCGAGGGACGCCACCTCGACGCCCTCGTGCTCGTCAACGAGCCCACGTTCCCGGCCTGCCGGGTCGACGTCCGGCCGATCGGTCTGTTCCGCATGCGCGACGAGGCCGGCATCGACGACAAGGTCCTGTGCGTACCCCACCACGATCCCGAATGGGACGCGACACTCGAGCTCGACGACGTGTCGCCGCTGCTGCGCGAGGAGATCGCCCACTTCTTCTCGATCTACAAGGATCTCGAACCGGATCGCATCACGGCGATCGAGGGCTGGGCCGATCGCGCCGAAGCCGAGCGCGAGATCGAGGACGCACGGGTGCGCTTCGACGAGCGCGCGACAGCTCACGCGTAACCGGACTTGCCTGCGGCGACCTCCGGGGTCTAGCTTCCTCGTCATGAACGACGGCTGCGTGTTTTGCGCCATCGTGGCGGGCGAGCAGCCCGCGTCGATCGTCGCCGAGGACGAGCGCACGGTCGCGTTCATGGACATCAACCCGTGGCGCCCCGGCCACGCGCTCGTGGTGCCGCGCCGCCATGCGAAGGACCTCCTTGAGATCGATGCCGACGATCTGGCCTCTGTCTATGCCGCGGCGCAGCGTCTGGCCGAGCGGATGCGTGAGCGTCTCGGCTGCGAGCGGGTCTACCTCTGGAACTCATGCGGCGAGGCTGCGGGTCAGGTGGTCATGCACTTCCACCTGCACGTCATCCCCGGCGGCGCCGACGATCCCGAGCTTCCCCCGCGGCCGTCGTCCCCGCCCGACCCGTCTGAGATCGAGCGCGCTGCAGCGTCACTACGCCGGTGACGAGCTCGGGCGGCGAAAGCGGTCGCCCGCCCGCTTGGCCAGCTCTTCGGGCGAGATGTCGACCGCTGCCTCCCAGTGCAGGCGCTCGAAGTAGGTGGCGTCGGAGCGATACAAGGGCTTGAGGTTCGACCGGCAGGCCATGCGGAGGTTGAGCGGGTAGCCGTCGGTGCCGGGCGGCGCACCATAGAGCGCGAGGTTGAAGCTCTCGAACCCAAGCTCGGCGTAGAAGTTCAAGCCTGTCGCGATCCCGTGGCCGAGCTCCTCGACGAGGTCTTCGTCGAGGTCGGCCGGCGAGGCGATGTCGAACACGAGGGCGCGCAGCTCGCCAGGGGCCAACGGCGCGAAGCTCGCGAGCCAGTGCACCTGTCCGCTCGAGCCGAGATACCGCTCGCCGGCGTCGCGCTCGACGTCAAGGTATGCCCGAAAGCGGTCGGCCGGGGTGTCGACGAGGAGCCGCTGCATGGTGGTTGGGACCGGGTCGACGCTGCCCTGCAGATGTGGATGGAACAGCGAGCTGCCCGACGGCAACATGTGGTTGGCGTTGATCGATGCCCACCGGGCATCCGGGTCGCGCGCGATCGCCGCTCGCGCAAATGCCACCTGGGTGGCGAGGTTGTCGATCACGAGCCCGGGAGTCATGTGCCCGAGCGGTAGGTAGTGCAGGTCCGGGCTGTAGACCGAGACGGCGCTGAAGCGGGAGTAGGCAAACAGGTTGGGAAACAGCACCGCTTGGCCGCGGCGCACGCGTCCTTCCGGATGGAGATCCGCCGGGAAGCGCGGCGTGCGCGCTTCCAGCCGGTCGCCGCAGAAGGGGCAGCCGTCCGCGGTCTTGCGTGCGATCGCCTCGAGATCCTCCTGGTTCGGTGGCATCAGCCCGCGGGGTACGCCGAGCACTCGTGAGGTATGCCCGGTCAACGGGTCCCACCGGACCTCTACCTCTGTTCGCTGCACCGCGAAGTCGCTCGTGGGGTCAAGGATTTCGGCGTACAAGACCCGGCGTTCGAGTTCCATCGTGCGGTCGATGGTAAGCGGCGCCGACCGCTCGCGTACGCGTCCTCGCTAGGATCACGAGCGAGCGATGAGGCTCGCTCCGATTGCGGCTAGCCGCCGCTGATGGCCTCTACTTCGTGTCGATCCGCGGAGGCCACCATGAAGCGAGCCGCTGACCAGTGACGATCGTCCTCCCGCTCCCCGGAGGCCCGACGCTCAAGCTCGAGCACCTGCTGCTCGACCTCAACGGCACGCTGTCTGACCGCGGGGTGCTTGCCGACGGTGTCGCACCCCGCGTCGGTCGTCTGCGCTCCCTCGTCGAGGTCCAGCTGGTCACTGCCGACACGTTCGGAACCGCCACGGGGATCGCACAGGCGCTCGGAGTCGGCTCGCGGCGGGTCAGCGACGGCGCCGAGAAGCGTGAGCTGGTGGAGCGCCTGGGACGCGATCGCTGCGCGGTGATCGGCAACGGCGCCAACGACATGCTCGCGCTCCACGCGGCCGCGCTCGGCATCGCGGTCATCGGGCGAGAGGGCCTGAGCGTCCTTGCGCTGCGCAGCGCGGACGTGCTCTGCGCGTCTATCACCGACGCGCTCGACCTGCTCCTGGACCTCGACGCGCTCGTGGCCACGTTGCGCAAGTGACGGCGACGGCATGAGCACCGCCCAATCACCCAACCGCCTGAGCGCCATGCGTTTCGTCGTGGCCTTCGGAGTCGTCAGCCTCCTGGCCGACTTCGTCTACGAGGGGGCCCGCAGCATCGTCGGTCCGTTCCTGGCGACCTTCGGCGCCAGCGCGGGGCTCGTCGGGTTCATCACCGGCGCGGGCGAGGCGGTCGCGCTCGTCTCGCGCCTGTGGACCGGCAAGCTGTCAGACCGCACCGGCCGCCACTGGGCCCTGAGCATCCTCGGCTATGTGATCACCGTCGTCTCGGTGCCACTCCTGGCCACGGCCTGGGCATTGTGGCCAGCCGCAGTGCTGGTCGTCGCCGAGCGCTTCGGCAAGGCGGTGCGCACTCCGGCCCGCGACACCATGCTCGCGCAAGCCAGCAGTGACATCGGCCGCGGACGGGCCTTCGCGCTGCACGAGGCGCTCGACCAGACCGGTGCGCTGATCGGGCCGCTCGTCGTCGCGGCAGCCGTCGCGCTGAGCGGTTTCCGGCTCGGCTTCGCGGTCCTCGCCGTGCCGGGCCTCGCGACACTCTGTGCGCTGGCCGGGCTGCGCCGCGCGGTGCCCGTGCCCGCTGACTACGAACGCGCCGGCGCCGCTGCCTCCGACCGGCCCCACGACGCCGGTGGCCCGCTGCCGGCGCGCTTCTGGTGGTACGCGGGCTTCACCGCCCTCAACATGACCGGCTACGCGACGTTCGCGGTGCTCGCCTACCACCTCCACGCGCGCCACGTCGTCTCTGACGCGGAGATCCCGATCATCTACGCGCTGGCCATGGGCATGGCCGCGCTCGCCGCGCTCGGCTCCGGGTGGCTCTATGACCGCATCGGCCTGCGCGGGCTGGTCATCATCCCGCTGCTCACCGCCGCCGTCCCGTTCCTGTCATTCTCGACGACACCGGTCCTCGTGTGGATCGGCGCCGCGTTGTGGGGCGCCGCGGTCGGCGTGCACGAGAGCACGATGCGCGCGGCGGTCGCCGACCTCGTCCCCGCCGCCCGCCGCGGCGCCGGCTACGGGACGTTCACCGCGATCTACGGGCTCGCGTGGCTCGCGGGCAGCACGGCGATCGGGGTGCTCTACACCCAGTCGACGGCAAGCGCCGCGACGTTCGTCGTCGTCTTGCAGTTGGCGGCGCTCGTCGCGTTCATCCCGGTCGCCCGGGGGATCGACGCGCCCCTGAAGGCGTCAACGGTGGTCGCCGCCGGCGTAGTGGGCGGCGGGGCCGAGCTCCTCCTCGATGCGCAGCAGCCGGTTGTACTTCGCGACGCGCTCGGAGCGGGCGGGGCCGCCGGCCTTGATGAAGCGACAGCCGGTGGCCACTGCGAGGTCGGCGATCGTCGTGTCCTCGGTATCGCCGGCCCGATGCGCCATGACGGTGGCATAGCCCGCCGTGCGTGCGAGCGCGATCGTCTCGAGCGCGCGGGTGAGCGTGCCCACCTGGTTGGGTTTGATCACCACGGCATTCGCGATTCCCTGGTCGATCCCCAGCTGCAGCAGGCTCGGGCGGGTCACAAAGAGATCGTCGCCCACCAGCTGCACGCGCGACCCCAGGCGCTGGGTCAGGATCCGCCACCCGGTCCAGTCCTCCTCGCCGAGCGCATCCTCGAGCGACACAATCGGATAGCGGTCGCAGAGTCTCGCCCAGTACGTCACGAACTCCGCCGAGGCCAGTGGCTCGGCTTCACCGTCGATGCGGTAGCCGTCTCGGTCCACGTCGCCAAGCTCGCTGGCGGCCGCGTCGAGCGCGAGCGCCACGTCGATCCCCGGGCGATACCCCGCCGACTCGATTGCCGCCACGAGCAAATCGAGCGCTGCCTCCGACGAGTCAAGCGCGGGCGCGAAACCGCCCTCGTCGCCCACGGCGCGCGTCAAGCCGCGGGCCAGGAGCAACTGCCCGAGATGGTGGTAGGCCTCGCCGCCCATCCGCAGCGCTTCCGAGAAGGTCGGCGCGCCAATCGGGACGAGCATGAACTCCTGGACAAGCAGCCGGTTGTCGGCGTGTACCCCACCCTCAAGCACGTTGAGCATGGGGATCGGCAGCGTTGGCTCACCGCCATCGGCGAGATGGCGCCACAGCGGCTGACCGGCCTCGTCGGCGGCAGCGCGGGCGGCGGCCAGCGACACGCCGAGGACCGCGTTGGCGCCCAGGCTCACGAACCCCGAGGTGTCATCGAGCCCCACAAGAACCGCGTCGAGCGCCTCCTGATCGCTGCAGTCCAGCCCAACCACATGGGGAGCTATCTCCTCGCGGACGTTCGCGACAGCCCGTCTCACCCCGCGGCCATCCCACGCCTCGCCACCGTCGCGCAGCTCGAGCGCCTCGTAGCGCCCGGTCGAAGCGCCCACCGGGACCGCCGCCCGGCCGAACGCGCCCGACGCGAGCACGACGTCGACCTCAACCGTGGGATGACCGCGGCTGTCGAGGATCTGGCGCCCGTGCACGCGCGCAATGCGGCTCATCGCCGTTGCCTCTCGCGGCGGATGGCCGCAGCGTGCCGCACGGTGGCGTCGTCATCCATGGTGAGCACCGACAGAACGCGGTCCGGCGACGCAACGATCGCGGTGGCCACCTGCGCCAGGGCCAACCGCACTGCGGGCTCCGGATCTCCAGCCACGCGCAGCGCGTCAGCCTCCGATATTCCCACCGCCAGCTTCGCGAGTGCACGCAGCGCCATCTCCCGGCGATGCCTGCTCCCGACCGCGAGCTCGGCACGCAGCCCAGCAACGAGCTTGGGATGGGAGAGCGTCTCCTGCGCCAGCCGCAGCGCTCGGGCCCGGACCGTGGCCTCGGTGTCGTCGAGCGCCGCCGCGATCAACGCGGCGGCCGCCCCGTGACCACCCAGGAGCCCGAGGGTGTGGGCAGCGGCCAGCCTCACGACCGGATGCGGATCGGATTCCAGCGCCGACACGAGGGCCGCCTCTGACGCTCGTCCCGCGCCGGCCGCTGCCGCGGCGCGGACGTGCGGATCGTGATCGGCCAGCAAGGTCGCCAGGTCCGCGGCCTCCAGCCGCGCGGCGAGCGACGCTGCTTCGCGCCGGACGATCGCCAGCGGATCACGCAGGGCGGGGCGGATGGCCTCGGCGGGATGACGACTCCCGCGAGCGACCGCACGGACGGCCCGTCGACGCACCTCACCATCGGCGTCAGTGACCAGCCGCGCGGCCGCCCGTGCGGCGCGGCTGTCGTGGCCCAGTCGCGCGAGGGCGTCAAGGACAGCAGCGCGAACGCTCGCATCCTCATCGGTCAGCGCCACACACAGCGAGGCACGTGCGCGCGGGTCGGCGAACCGCTCGAGCACGCGCGCGGCCCGGCAGCGCTCGGCCGTCGGTGCTGCGGCCAGCCGCTCGAGCGCCGCGTCGACCGTGTCGCGGTCGCCCAGCGCCCGCAGCGTTCCCGCTACGTCCATGACCAGCATCGGGTCGCACGTCCATACGAGCTCGCGGAGCGCGTCGCGCTCGGCCGGACCGCCATCGTGGGCCAGCCACCCGAGCGCGCGGCGAGCGATGTCGACGCTCGGGTCACGCGCTGCCTCGAGCAGCGCCGCGGTACCGGCGCGACGGTCAAGACGCTGCAAACGCTCGGTGGCGGTCGCCGGTCGACGGCGAAGCAGCCGGGTCATGGCAACGGCCTCGCGGGGCCGCCGAGAAACGTCGCACCGTCGAGCAATGCGGCCAGTCGCAGCCGCGCCGTCTGTTCCGGGCCGGGCCGCGTCAGTGCAGGCGGCAGCTCGAGGTGACGCTCCTCGGCACCATCCCGGGCCCGGCACGCCGGGCAGAACGGGATCGTGAAGCGGGCCTGTGGCACGTGGCGACGGCGACGCAGGAGAGTCCGAGCCTGGGAGGCCGCCGGCGGCCAGCGCTTCAGCACGCCGCTCACTTCGTGCAGCCAACGCGCGCGGACGCGCTTCGCCGCGCGCTCGCCAGCCTCCGGATCGACCGCGGCGAGATCGTGCAGGTGCTCCGCGCACAGCAGCCCGGGCTCCTGGTGCAGGTCGACCGCGTCGGCGTGCTCCTCGTGGCGGCGCCAGTCCAGATACCGGCGTTCGGCGCGACCACCCGCATGGCACACCGGGCACGCCTCGAGCTGCCACGTCGCACGCTCGGCCTCCGCGGTCGTGGGCCAGTCCGTCAGGACGCCCGCGGGCAACGCGGCGCGCGCGGCGGCGCGGACGGGCGCGTCACGATCGCGGCCGGCCACGAGCTCGAAGTCGTGGCCGGCCATGAGATCGCGGCGCAGCTTCTCGGCGAGCGCCCGCGCGACCTCGTGATCGCCGTTGACGATCGCGACGGCCACGTCCGGTACGCACGCCCCGACGTCGCGCTCGGCGTAGCGCGCGCTCAAGTCGGATGACCCCAGGGCCTTGTGCAGCATCCCTTCCGACTGCTCGTGCGCCTGCCGCACGCTTGCGCATGCCGGGCACTCGCCGCGCCCCGCAGGCGCGCTCCCGAGCTGTTCCAGCGCGCCGCGGACGATCGCGGGGATCGGCGCGAGCTGTCGCACCCGCAGCGCGCGCCGCTCGTGGCGCGGGCAGAAACCGGCCGATCGACGCAGGCGCGCATGCATCTCCGGATCGGCGAAGGACTCGATCTCGAACCAGCGGAAGAACTGCTCCTCGGCCTCGACGCCGTACTCGCAGACCGGGCAACCGGGAGGATCCAGAAAGGCCTCCTCGTGCGAGCGCACCAAGTCCGCGAGCGGAGCACGACGCTCCTGCGGACCGACGACGATGCTGACTGACTGCCTCACGGTTGGCCTCCATGTCCGCAGAGGCCATCAGCGCCGGAGAGCGCGCATGAAGGCGAGCCTCATCGCCTCCACCGAGGATACCCAACCCGGGGCCGGGTGGGCGCTCAACGCGGGTCTCCGCCGATCCTCCCCGCGCTCGGGCCGCGCAGGAACAGGTCGCAGTCTCCGAGACGGCGCGCGAGGTCGCCGCGCGCCACGAACAGCTCCATGCCGATCCGCGGATGCGCGCACGCCCCGGGCAGCTCGTATCCCCGGTCGTCATGCGCGGGAGGGTCGAACGCCACGAAGTACCGGCAGGTCGAGCACTGATGAGGCATGTACGGCCAGCTCATCCCGAGCGGTCCGCCTGCAGCCGCCGGGCGTATGCTCCCGCTGAGCGATGAGGCCCGCTCCGACCGCGGCCCTGGCCGCTGATGGCTTCTACGTCCCCACACTTCGGGCTTGACGTGGAGGTGCGATGGACTGGCCGAGCAGGAGCATCTGGAGCCGGATCACCTGGACCTGGGTGCGGCTGGCGATGCTGCGAGACCACCGCGTCCGCAGCGGGGAGCGACCAGGGGTCGACGCCTCCAGCCGGATCGAACGGCTGCACAGGCTTGGCCGGCATGGAGGTCGATCGCCGCTCTACGTGATTACCGTCATGGATTGGGACGGGCATTTGCTCGACGCGGCTGCCTACGACCCGGATGAGTACATGGAGTACCGCCGATGAGCGGTGCCAGGGATCGCACCGAGCGAGCCTGGCACACCACAGTGCTCACGCGCCGTGGTTGCCACATCCACCGGTCTGCCGAAAATCGTCGGTCGAGATCCTCGCCGGCTGGGAGGGGGCACCACGGTTCACTCACCCGCACGGGCCGGCTGCAGAGGCGCCTCGGCGAACCACGACCTGCCGCCTGCCGGGATGGGCTCCTGAGTCAGGAGCCCATCCGCGCGCAGGTTGCGGTCGAAGCGTCAGGCGCCCGCTTCCGCATCGGCGGTGCGCAATCCGAGCGCGAAGTCGCCGGGGACCACGGCGTAATGCAGACGCGAGCGAAGCCCTGCGGCGAAGTCGCCCGCGTGTCGCGCGAGCGGGGCGGTGGTCCCGCGCGCGCCCGTCGCGAAGTTTCCGCGGACACCGAGCGCGCTCGGATCCGTTCTCATGCCACTTGCGAAGTCGCCCTGCAGGGGCAGCGACGACTGAGTGCGCTCAGGGGAAGACAAATATGCCTCCATTCCGAACCTCCACGTTGATGGGATGGGGAATAGAGGCCATCAGCGGCATCAGCCGCAGTCAGAGCGAGCCTCATCGCTCACCATCACTTATAGCAGGGGGTTCGGACAGGTCACGCCGCCTGGCCGAGTGTTGGACGATCCACGACGCAGGTCCACAAGGCTCGGTCGAGTCTGTCCATCACTCCGGTCGTCGCGATCGACGGGCTGCTCGACACCACCGCGAGCGTCGCCTATCGTTCGAAAGTGAGCGATGAGGCTCGCTCCAAGTGTGGCGCTGCGCCGCTGATGGCCTCTACCCCCGGAGTTCAAACCCTGGAGGCCAGTCGTGGAGCATCAGTCGATCGTTGCTGTGTCCGCCGACGCTCACACGCGAGCGTCGATGCCCGGACCGTCCCGCCGCATCACCGTCGAGCCGCTCACTGTGCCGGCGCCGCCGCAACCGGCACCACCCGCCTCGCCACCGGAGGTCGAGCCCAGCGAGCAACCCGACGAACGCCCGGGCACGGTTCCCGCGGCATGATCGCCGCCCCCGACCTCGTCAGGCCCGTCATCGGCTTTCGGCAGTGGCGGCTGCGCGATGGCGCACTTCATTCGATGTGGACCGACGACTGCTGGCATCGCGGCGAGCTCAGGGCGCGATGCCGTGCCGAAGTCTTCGACGCCGCCCCCGGCCCCGACGGCGCACCGGATCCGCAGTGCACCTGCGGCGTGCACGCGTGGCACCGCCAGGTTCCGCTGGGAGCTTCGGCCACGCGGGAGCTCGTCGCCGGGGCGGTGGCCTTGTGGGGATCGATCCAGGTCCATCCGACCGGCATGCGCGGCCAGTGCGCGCGAATCGTCGCTCTGGCGCTTCCCATCACCCGTGGCCGCCAGCGCCTTGACCTGGCCATCGCCGCCGGCGAGCTCGGCATCGAGCTCGTCCCTCACCGCCATCTGCTTGCGGCGGCCATGGGGCACGGGACACCAGTACCGCGCGCCCTGACACCGGCGCCTAAGCGCACGGGGGCCTGACGGAGACTCAGCCGCCGACTCCAGGGACGTAGATGTTGCCCAGCCAACGTGATATCTCCGCCGACCCGTCGTCCGCATCCTTGGCGATCACGTCGAGGATCGGCGGAAGCACGCGTTTGGACTCGGGCGCACGTGGGTCCACCACGGTCTGTCCGCCCAGACTCTGGTCGGCCTCCAATTCGACGCGGAAGACAAGCTCGACGTTCTGTGTGCTGTAGGAGCTGACGACCTCAGCGACATACAGCAGGGGCCCGATCACGATGCTGAGGCCTGTCTCCTCGTGGACTTCGCGGGCCAGCGCCGCTTCGACGGTCTCGCGCTCCTTGACCCGCCCGCCGGGAAGCGTGACGCGCTCCTCGCCGCGGTGGCGAACCTTGTGGACGAGGATCCGCCCGTCCACCCAGATCACGGCGCGAACGTTGACCGTCATGGGCGAGCCTTGCGGCAAGTCACAGGTGGAGGAAGGATGCAGGTCACGAGGCCTCGGGTCGGTCGATCGACACAGTTGGTAGAGGCCATCAGCGGCGCCGGCCGCGGTCCGAGCGAGCCTCATCGCTCGCCGACGAGCATAATGGCCGCGGTGCTCGTCAGAGCCCGAGCCGGCGCCGCCAGCGTGGGATGCCGCCGTAGAGGCTGGCAGCTCGGTACAGCGGCGCACGGCCGCCGCGATCGAAGGCCAGCCATCCCGGCCACGATTGCTCTGCGGCGGTGAACTCACGCAGCTCGGACTCGATCCGCTCATCGGTCCAGAACCTGCCCCGTGGAAGGGAACGGCCATGACGGGGACGGCGCACCCCGAGCCGCCGAGCCCAGCGTCGCGTCCCGCCACCGTGACGGTAAATGGCCGACCGCAGCGAATCGAGGCCCGCGCGCTCGAACTCGGCCTTCGTTGGCCAATCGTCACGATCCGCCAGGAACCGGCGAAGCTCGGCCTCGATGCGAGCGTCGTCCCACACCCGCCGCGATCCGCGGCGGAGATCCGGCACCGGCAGGTCGAACTCGGCCCCCCACCGCTCGATACCGCCGGTGCGGCCGACGGCGTCACGGAGTGTCTTGCGCCCCGCCGCCTCGAACTCCTTGCGCGACGGCCACACCGACCGGCCTGCGAGGAACACGTTCAGCTGCTCGCGCACACGCGCGTCGGTCCATCGCACCGCATAGCCAGGGCGGCGCTCCGGGTAGGCGACGCCGAGCTCTTGTGCCCAGCGTCGCGACCCGCCGAAGCGGTAAACCGCGTCGCGCAGTTGCCGCCGCTCGGCGCGAACGAAATCAGCGGCGCTCGGCCACTCGGCTCGTCCGGCGACGAATGCCTGCAGCTCCGCGCGCACACGCTCCTCCGTCCACCGCGACCGCGCCGACGGGCTCCTCGAGGACGGGCGCGACGCTAACGGCCCTTGGGCCATCTCCGGCAAGTCTCCCTCACCAGGACATGCCGGCGCCCGATTCGCCGGGACCTCAGGCGAACCGGGCTCGCCGGCCGGGGAGCCGACGCGCGGAGGGAGGTTCCCCTGTTGTCAAGACGCGTCGGCTCCCCCGCCGGCCGGGCAGGTTTGCGAGGGCTTGGTGGGCGCGTTGAATGGGCTCCGTCTGTCGGCGAATACCGGCGAAAAGAAGCCATCAGCCCGTGCCTGCGGCGGTTCGGGAGGGGGCGCCTCCACGCCAAAGCTTCATCTGGCGGCCGCGATCATAACTACCGTGACTCGGTGCGTGTGTCACAGATTGGCGGCGCCCTTGAGCTCGGTCGCCAGGCCATGCCCGCCGACTGAGTTACGCCCCACAGGTATCCTTTGGCGAGCAGGCGATGAAGCTCGCCTTCGACCGCGCAACGGCGCTGATGGCTTCTACACCGAGCATCGGAGGCCCTCATCGAGCTTCGTCGTCCACTAACCCGTGCCGTCCTCGCTCCTGCCGCCGTCGTCGCGCTGCTCGCCGTGGCCGGCGCCGCCGGTCGGCGGCCGCTCACTGGCGGTGGGGCCGCGCCAGCGATCCCGGCATGGCCGCTGCTGATGGTCGTGGGGGTGGGAGTGGTGGCAACCGGCGCGATCGTCGCCACCGCTCTGTGGCCGCCGCCGCGACGTAAGCGCGGCCTCGAGCGGCGCGAACCCATCCTCCCGGTGCGTGCCGGCCCGCTCACGATCGCGCTCGCGCTCCTCGTGCCGCTTGCGCTCGTGGCGCTCCTCGCCGCCCCCGCGGCCCACCAGCGCCCTCGCCAGGCACCATCGCTTCCGGCATCACCACAGGTCCGGCCTGGCACTGCGACGACGGTCGAGACGCAGCGTCGCGGCGGCGCGGACGGGGCCGCCGCCCTGGCCGCCGGAGTAGCTGTGGGCCTTCTTGGTCTCGCGGTCGTGCTCGCCGTCGGGCGTCGAGGTCGCGCGCCCGGCCTGCCAGACCAGGCCCGCCGCGCTGTCGCCACCGGCGCGCACGAGGCGCTGGCGGCGCTGGCCATGCCGTCGGATCCGCGGGCGGCGGTGCTGGTCGCCTACGCGCGGATGGAGTCGGCCCTCGCTGAGGCAGGACTCCAGCGGCGCCCCAGCGAGGCTCCGCGCGAGTACCTGGGCCGTATCACCGGGCGGCTCGGCGTCGCTCGGCATCCCACCGCAACGCTCACCGCCCTCTTCGAGCGCGCGCGCTTCAGCACCCACGCTGTCGACGAGTCGATGCGGCGTGACGCGGTGACTGCGCTCGAGCAGATCGCTGACGACCTGAAGGACCACCGAGCGTGACCGCCGTGCTGGCGGTAGCCGCCGTTCTGGTCGCCGCATGGGCGCTCCGCGCGTTGCGGCGCTCGCTTCCCGCCGCCTGGCCTCGAGGCCCGCAACCGCGGACGGTCGCCGCCGATGTCTCGGGTGACCTCGGATCGATGCAGCGGACGGTTGCCGCCGCGTGGCACGCAGGGGAGATGCACTGGCGCCTGCGGCCGGTTCTACGAGAGGTGGCAGCAGCCGCTCTGCGGCGCCGGCGCGTCGATCTCGACGCCGATCCGATCGCCGCGCGCTCGTTGCTGAGCCCACGGACTTGGGAACTGGTGCGCCCCGATCGACCGCGCCCAGACGACTCGTTCGCTCCCGGCATCAGCCGCGACGAGCTGCAAGCCGTGCTCGACGACCTCGAGACGCTGATGCGATGACCGCTCCCGATCCATGAGCGCCAGCGCCTCGCCGACCCTCGCTAGCTGGGTCCTCATCGGCACGGCGGGAGCCTTGGCCGGCGTCATCTTGGGCGAGCCCGCGCTCATCGCGCTCGGCGCCCCGTTCGCCCTCGCGGCCGCGACGGCGCTCGCGCTCGCCCGCGAGCCGCGCATCGAGGTGAGGGGGTCGGCGGCACCGGACCGCGTGCTCGAGGGTGATCGCGTGAGCACCACCTATGAGCTGTCCGCGGGCCGGGGCGCTGCGTGGCTCGAACTGCGCGTGCTCGCGCCGGCGGGCCTACGCGCCGAGGCTGAGGCGACCGCGCGCATCGTCCATCTGGCGCCCGGCGAACAACGCCGCGTGGAGGTGTCACTCCAGGCCGAGCGCTGGGGTGGCTATCGGGCCGGCGCCGCCCGTGTCTGGGTCAGCGGGCCGTTGGGCGGCATCTGGTACGCCGGCGCGGTCGACGCGTACGCGTCCGTGCGCGTCCTGCCCGGCATCGAGCGGCTGCGCGCGCTCGTTGCGCCCGCGCGGACCCAGGCCGCCGTCGGCACCCGTCGATCGCCCGTCCGAGGCGACGGGCTCGAGCTCGCCGAGCTCCGACCCTACGTGCCGGGCGACCAGTTGCGCCGGATGCACTGGCGTGCCACGGCACGCTCCGGGTCCCCTTACGTCGCCGACCGCCACCCTGAGCGCAGCGCCGACGTCGTGCTGTTCCTCGACGCGTTCGCCGAGCTCCCCGCCGGCGCACGAGAACAGACGCTGACCCTCACGGTTCGCGCCGCCGCCGCGTTGGCCGAGGCGCACCTGCGCGCACGTGACCGGGTCGGCGTCGTCAGGTTCGGCGGCGCCCTGGAGTGGCTGCGACCCGCGACTGGTGTCCTGCACGCCCTGCGGATCGCCGACGCCCTCGCGCGCAGCGAGATCGTCATGACCTACGTGGCGCGCGACGTGGCCATCGTGCCGCCCGCGATCCTCCCCGCGCGGGCGCTCGTCCTCGCGATCACCCCGCTGCTCGACGACCGCGGAGCGCGCGGCCTCCTCGACCTGCTCGCCCGCGGCCACGACCTCACCGTCATCGAGATAGACGCTCCGGCGCTGCTGGGCCCCAGCGCGGATCTGGCGGTGCGGCTCTGGGCGCTGCGCCGCGCGGCGATTCGCGCCCGGCTCGCCGAGCTGGGAGCCACCGTCGCGGTGTGGGACGGCAACCGTCCGCTGGAATCCGTCGTGGGGGAGGTGATCACATCCCGCCGGTCATCGAGGCTGCCCGCGCGCGCCTAGCCGCCGCTCTCGGCGCGTTCGTCTTGGCTCTCGCCGTCGCTGTGAGTGCGTGGCTGGCGGCGCCCACCACGGCCGTGGCGGCGCTAGCCGCCCTGGGCCTTGCGCTGCCGGCATCGCGCCGCCCGGCCACCGTCGGGGTGGCGCTGATCGCGCTCGCCTGCGCGGCCGGTGTGGCCCTCGACCACGGTGCGGCGCCGGCCGCGGCGCCACTGTGGGGAGCGGGCCTGCTCGTCGCCGGCGGCCTGGCCGAGCGCGCGGTCACCCTGCCGCCCGCCGGTGAGGTCGAGGTCGGCGCGCTCGTCGCCTGGCTCGCCGGACTCGGCGCCCTCGCGGGCGCCGGGCTCGCCACCGCGGCGATCGTGCTCCTCGCGGCGGGCACAAGCCTCGGCAGCTCGGTCGCCGGTGTGGCGGCCGGCGCGTTGCTCGCCGTGATCCCCGCGTCGCTTGCGCGGCGCTCGATCCGCGTCAATGGGGCCGGGCGAGCGTGAAGCCGCCCCTGCTGACGTCCGGGCCGGTCGCCTGGAACGCCGGGACCATCTCGCTGGTCACCAGGCCGGCCTCGTCGGTGAGCTCGTCGACGATGGCAAACCACTCGCGGGTCCGTTCGGGCGTGTCGATGATCACCGTCACCACCGGCACATGTCGGCGCAGCGACCAGAAGCGATCCCCGTGGGGCTCGTGATCGCCGTGATAGCCCCAGACGCCGCGCAACGCCGTCGCGCCCGCCGCGCCGGCTGTGCGCAGGCGCCGGATGAGCTCGACATAGAGCGGGTGACGGTCGTGGCGCGCCTGCTCGCTGGCGTAGACCATGAGCTTCTGCCAGATGCCAAGGCCGCTGGGATCGGTCTCCGGCAGGTGCTGGGGCTCTGCGAGCCTGACGCCGTCGCGCTTGCACACGCGAACTCGCTCGAGCGTGAGCAGCGGCCGGTGGAGCATCGCGCCGAGCTCGGGCAGCACGCGCGCGACGGCGGCGCCCTCGCCCACGGAGATGATCATGAGTGGGACGTCGGCGTTGCGCGAGAAGAACTCCGCGCGCTGGCGCACGCCGTGCGCGGTGCCATCGACCCCGAGCAGGACCGTCGCGCCGGCCAGCCCGTGCTCACGCAACGCCTCGACGATCGCCACGTGCGCCGGCCGCCCACCCACGCGGTGCTGGCGGCCAACGTAGATCGTGAGCTTGGTCGCCTCATGCAGCTCGTCGGGAAGCTCGACGGGCCCGATCCGTCCGGTGAGCATGCGGGCGCGCTCGAGCGTCACGAGGCCGTGGGTCGTGATCGCGGCGACGTCGTCCAGTGCGGTCTGGATGCGCCGGCGCGTGTCGACCGCGATCGACACGATCGGCAGATCCTCCGAGAGCGTCAACAGGCGCGCGGTCTGCAGGTGGTGCTTGATGCCGAAGCCCTCGACTCCCCGCATCACGATGCTGGTCTGAAACGCGCGCCGCTCGTAGAGGTCGACCAGCGCATCGGCGAGAAACGCGCCGTTCGCGCGATCGCGCTCACCGAAGTACGTCGTCAGCTTCAGGCAATCGTCGATCACGACGCGCTGTCGACCTCCATGGGCATCCGATCCGGCGTCACGTGGCTGAGTTCCTCTCGCGTGCGACGGGCGAACAGAAGCCATCAGCCGGTGAGCCGGCGGTTCAGGAGGTCACTCGACCCCCAGCCAGGAGCCTCATCTGGCCCGGCAAGCGTAGGAATGCGCCGGAGCGAGTGTCAAGCGGCTATCTGGCCACGCCCGCGAGCATGAGGTCTGTGCCGGCGCAGCTCGCGGCCACGCCCGGCGCTGAGGAGGCGGTGGCGTTTGTCGTCGCCGCCTACCGAAAGCGGTTGCTGCGCCCTAGCAGGACGGTCGCGCACCCCATCGCCGTCGCCGGGCTGCTTGCCTCGCAAGGGCATCCCGCGCCGGTGGTCATGGCCGGCTTGGCGCACGACCTGCTCGAGGACACCGACGTTTCCGCCGACGAGGTGCTGGGCCGATTCGGCCCGGAGGTTTCGCGGCTGGTCGAGGCGCTCACGCAGGACACCACCATCGACGAGTACCGAGATCGCAAGGCCGCGCTTCGGCAGCAGATTCTTGACGCGGGGCCACAGGCAGCCACGATCACGGTGGCCGACAAGCTCGCCAAGGTCGAGTCAGCGCGACAGCGACCGCGCAAGCGTCGCCTGGCCCACTATCGAGCGACCCTCGACGGCGTCGAGGATCGCTACGGCCGCAGTCCGCTCAGCGAGCGGCTGCGCGAGCAGCTCGACCGCTGGTGAGCGCCTCAGACGGCGACGGCCGCCCGGCCGGCGAACCGCGCGCGGTCGCCGAGCTCCTCCTCGATGCGAAGCAGCTGGTTGTACTTCGCCACCCGCTCGCCTCGCGCCGGCGCACCGGTCTTGATCTGGCCCGCGCCCGTCGCGACCACGAAGTCTGAGATGAACGCGTCGTCCGTCTCGCCCGATCGGTGCGAGACGAAGCAGCGGTAGCCGGCCTCGCGAGCGAGCGCCATCGTCTCGAGCGTCTCCGTCAGCGTCCCAATCTGGTTGAGCTTGATCAGGATCGAATTGGCGATGCCGGCGTCGATGCCGCGACGCAGGATCGCCGGGTTGGTCACGAAGATGTCATCGCCGACGAGCTGCACGCGGTCGCCGAGGCGCTCGGTGAGCCGCGCCCAGCCGTCCCAGTCGTCCTCGGCCATCCCGTCCTCGATCAGGACGATCGGATACCGGTCGACGAGCTGCTCCCAGTAGTCGACCATCTCCGCCGAGGAGAGCGTGCGGTCCTCTCCAGCCAACCGGTACGCGCCATCGGTGAAGAACTCACTCGCCGCCGGGTCCAACGCGATCGCGATCTCCTCCCCGGGGTGATACCCGGCCGCCTCGATCGCCGCCACCAGCAGCTCGAGCGGAGCCGCGTTGTCGTGCAGGGCCGGCGCGAAGCCGCCCTCGTCGCCGACCCCGGTCGCCAGCCCGCGCGAGCGCAGCGTGCCCTTGAGCTGCTGGTAGGTCTCCGCGCCCATGCGCAGCGCCTGCGCGAACGACCCAGCACCGAGCGGCGCGATCATAAACTCCTGGAAGTCGACCGGGTTATCGGCGTGAGCGCCGCCGTTGAGCACGTTCATCATCGGCACCGGCAGGAGGTTCGCCTGCTCGCCGCCCAGGTAGCGCCACAGCGGCTGGCCGAGCTCGGTCGCGCGAGCACGGGCGACCGCGAGCGACACGCCGAGGATCGCGTTCGCACCGAGCCGGGCCTTGGTGTCGGTCCCGTCGAGCTCGATGAGGGCGCGGTCAAGCCCCTCCTGGTCGCCGGCCTCCCGGCCGCGCACGGCATCGGCGATCTCGCCGTCGACATGCTCCACGGCACGCAGGACGCCCTTGCCACTGAACGGCTCACCGCCGTCGCGCAGCTCGACGGCCTCGTGCTCGCCAGTCGACGCCCCGGACGGGATCGCGGCGCGACCAAACGCGCCGGACTCGAGACGCATGTCGACCTCGACGGTCGGGTTGCCGCGACTGTCGAGGATCTGACGAGCATGGACGTACGTGATCGCGCTCATGCCCGGCACCGTAGTGTCCGACCCGAGGCCCGCCGTCCGTCGCCGTCCGCCGAGCGCAGCGGAAAACTACGGACCAGGCGCTGCCGTGGCATCACGTTCTCACCTCGGCGCCGGCGCTGTCGTCGCGCTGCCGAAGATACGGCGGTAGGAGTCTTCGCCGTAGCTGGTGGGCAGCGGCTCGCCCTCGAGGACCTTGAACGTACGCCGGCCGTCGGGCTCGCGCTCGGCGCGCAGGAAGAGGGCGGTGTCGAGCTGTTGCGCGTGAATGCTATGAGCGAGGTCGTACATGTGGGTAACGAAGAGGACCCTGACCTGCTTGTCGAGCATCGCGCGCACGACTTGGCGCGCGATCTCGGAGCCTTCACGCTCGTTGGTCGAGGCGAACGACTCGTTGCACAGCAGGATGCAGTCGGGGCTGATGTGGTCGGCGATCTCGCTCATCCTGCGAAGCTCCTCGTCGAGCTTGCCGCTCTCCATCTCGGCGTCCTCTTCGCGTTTGTAGTGCGTCAAGACGCCCGCGCAGACACTGGCGCGCAACGACTGCGCGCCGACGAACATGCCGCTCTGCATCATCAGGTGGGCGAGGCCGAGGCTGCGCAGCAACGTTGACTTGCCGCCCTGGTTGGCGCCGGTGATCATCACGAGCGACTTGCCATCGGCGTCGACGTCGTTGCCGACGGCTCGGTCGTCGAGGTGCAACGTGAGGCAGACGTCGTAGATGCCCTGCGCAGTGAGCGTGAGGCGACCATCGGCGAGCGGGGTGGGGAAGCAGGTCGGCTCGCCCTTCTCGCGCAGGCGCGCGTGCAGGTTCAGGCAGCCCAGGTAGAAGGCGAGCTCGAGCCGCAGCACGGCGAAGAAGCTCTTGATGTGATCGGCTGACTGGGCGACCGCGTTGGCGACGAGGTTGATGCCTTTGCCGCGGATCTCGTCCAGCGCCGCGAAGCCGCCGTCGTCGCGGGGCGGGATCGTGAAGCTGTAGCCCGGTGGGCGGTTCGCGAACGGCAGCCGGTCGGTCCAGCGCTGCTCGGGCGTCCTATGCACCGTGTAGCGGCGGCCCTTATTGCCCTTGGCGAGCTCGGCGCTCTCCAGCACGCCGCGCTTGAACTCCAGCTCACGCAGATGGTCCTCGACGGTCTGCAGGTAGTCGTCTGACAACTCCTCGCGGAGCATCGCGAAGAAGCGCGTGAACCCCTCCGAACGGAAGCCCTCCGCCTGCTCGTCCGCGATCTGCCGCAGTCGCCTGAGGACGTCCACCTGTAGCTTCAGCACCGCAACCGATCGGTGCAGGATCGTGCCGGGCCGGTCGCTGTGCCACAACCCCCCACCGGCCTTCCGTTCGCTCAGGAGTGCTTCCATCGCGAGGCGGTAGATCTGCCCGATCATCTCGGGTTGCTCGAGGCAGTCCGCGAGCACTCGCTGGCGATAGACGATCGCCTCGGGATCACCGAGGCTCGAGAGGACGCCTCGCTTTGCCGTCTCGAAGAGAAACTCGTCGCCGGCCGCCATCGCGTTCCACAGCGTGTTGAGCTCCAGGTCCTGCGCCAGCACGTCGTCGCTTGTCGGTCGCGCGGCCCTCGAGCCGGACATCCGCGCGCGTTCGCGGTTGCGGCTGACGCTGGTGACCGCGAACCAATGTCCGCTCAGCATCGCGTCGAACATCTCATCGCGCAGCTTCGACTTGACGTCGAAGTCCCGGTCTCGGTGCAGCAGAAAGACCTTCATGTCCCGATCCGCTCCACCAGACGCTCGTAGGTCAGGCCGTACTTCTCAGCGATCGCCCACGCGTACGCGAGCCCGTCGGCCGGCTTGCGGATGACCTTGAACGTCCGCTCGGCGGGGTTCTCGAGCACGATCTGGCTGACCATGCTCACCGTCGCCTCGCTCAACGAGGCGATCTCGTCCACGAACGTCACGTAAACGCCGAGCGGGCCCAGCTCGAGGATCCGCTGCACCATCTCGGTGCCCACGAAAAGCGCATCGTTGAGCGTCGTCGAGTTGAAGCTCTCGTTCATGACGACGATGCTGTTCGACGTCGCCTGCTCGAGGATCTCATGCACCCGCACGAGCTCCTCCTCGAACTTGCCGCGCAGCGTCTCGATGTCCTCTTCCTTCTCGAAGTGGGTGTAGATCCGGTCTGGAAGGAACAGCCGCGCTTGCCTGCCGGGCACCAGCAGGCCGAGGCTGGCCAGGTGGTGCAGCTGTCCGAAGGTGCGAGCGAAGGTCGTCTTGCCGCCGTTGTTCGGGCCGCTGACGACGAAGATCCGCTCCGGCTCCTCCAAGTGAAAGTCGTTGCAGACGACCGTGCCGCGCTCGGGCACGAGCTTGTTCGCCAGCGCGATATCGAAGGTGTCCTCGGCGGCCACCTCCTTGGACTGCGCGGAGACGTCCGGGTAGCAGAACGGCAGACCGGCCACCCTGAAGCGCCCGATCAGATCCAGGTAGGCCAGGTAGAACTGCACTTCGCGGTCGAACCTGCCGATCGTGGCGTCCAGGTAATCGCCGTGGCGGGCACAGTAGTCCGCAAGCGTCCCGAACACGTCCGGGTGCAGCTGGGCGACACCGTCGAGGATCTGTGCCTCGACATGGTTCATCTCGGCGTAGTCGGGCAGCTTCACCAGGTAGCTCTTCACCGCCCCCTGCTGGAACCTGGCGAACGTCTGCTCGACCGCCGTGCTGTAGTCCGCCTCGCCCTCGTAGCGGCTGATGGTGACCTTCGGGCCGTTGATCCGCACCGCATACCGCACCCCCGCGACGGCGTCCTTAAGGGCTTGCGTCTCCGCCGCCAGCGCGGCAAACCGCTCCGCGGCGGCGTACTGGGCGAGGTAGCGGCGAAGCCCCTGCAGTCCTCGTGAGGTCACGTCTCGCTCCGCCAGGTCGTCCGCGAGCGACCGAACGGCCCGGCAGTAGATCTCGACGGCGTCCAGAAACCACGCCTGCTTCTGCAGCGGGTAGTGGAGCTTCTGTACCTGGGCCAGGTGCTCGCGCATGCGCCCGAACGCCTCGGCGAACCCGACGACCGCCTCGTGCACCTCGGGCTTCTCGAGGTCGCGCAACACCTCGTGGCGGTAGCCGACCGCCGCCGCGTCGTGCAGCGGCGCGTAGAAGAACGCCTTCAGCTCGTATCGCTCACGACCGGCGACCACCGACCGAAGCACCTGATCGAGATTCAGGTCGACGAAGAAGTCTGGCTGCTCCAGCGCGTCGACCCCGGCCGCGCTCTCCGGCTGCTCGAAAAGCACGCCGTGAAATTGCATGCCGCCCGCACCAGCACGCGACTGCGCACCAGCGCTCGCGCCATCCGCCGAGAACGGCGAGCCAGATCCAGAGAAATCAGAAGGCGTCATCAGCTTCCACCGATTCGTGCGGTAGAAGCCATCAGCCATCACGGCGGTTCAGGCGGGCTTCATCGCCTAGGAGGATCGTAGCGGTCGATAGCCACAGTGGCCGCTGCGAAGGCCACCGTGACCGGGATATGCTTGCCGCGAGCGATGAGGCTCGCTCGCCGATGCGAACCGCGGACGTCCCGCTGGTGGCCTCTGCCACCACCGACGGTTCCGATGACCACGGCTTGGTTCTGTTTTCACTGCTACGGGCGCAATGATCGTCTCTCCGGTCGCTGTGAGACGTGCGGCGATCCCATCGAACCGCCGCACGAGCTCAGCTGCGACGAGCGGTTGATCTGGGCCCTCGATCATCCGCTGCCCGGCACCGCCATCATCGCGGCCCAGGTGCTTGGCGTCCGCCGAGCCGCAGCGGCGGCCGAGCCCGCTGCGTCGCGCCGTGGCCGCCCAGCGCGATCCCTACCTCGCCGCCGAGGCGCTCCGTGCGCTCGTCGCCCTCGAGGGCATCCAGGCCACGCGCCCGCTGCTGCGCGAGCTGGCCGCCGACGGGCCGCTCCTGCTGCGTCGGGTCGCGCGCGGCGAGCTCCTGCGCGCGCGCTGGCGGATCGCGTGATCGCGCTCAGCTGAGGGCGCCCAGCGCGCGCGCCAGCGCCGCCCGTGTGTCGTCCAGTGCCTGCGGAACGACGTGCGTGCCGGCGAGGACGGGCATGTAGTTCGTGTCACCCGCCCAGCGCGGGACGACATGCAGATGCAGGTGATCGGCGAACCCGGCGCCCGCCACCGTCCCGAGGTTCAGGCCGACGTTGAAGCCGTCCGGGGACGCGACCTCTCGCAGCGCGCGGATGGCGCGCTGGGCGAGCGCCATCAGCTCGGTCAGCTCGTCGGGCTCGCACGCCTCGAGCTCACCCACGTGGCGGTGCGGCGCGACCATCAGATGCCCACCGGCATACGGGAACGCATTGAGCATCGTCAAGCAGCGCTCGCCGCGATCGACGACCAGGACCCGGGCGTCGTCAGCGCTCGTCGACGCCGCACAGAAGATGCACCCGTCCGGCTTGGGGCCCTTGATGTACTCGATGCGCCACGGCGCCCACAGCGGCCGGCCCTCCATGCAGCGCGAGTCTAGGGATGGCCCGCGCGATACAGTTCGCCTTGAGCGATGAGGCTCGCTCTGACCGCGGCCGCGCCGCTGATGGCCTCTACGTCCCGGCATCGTCCCGACGTGGAGGTTCGCAATGGCCCACAGCTCCGTCGCCGCCGTTCGGCCGACCGACGCCGTCCGTGAGTACCTGCTTGAACTCCAAGCGCTCGCCGACGGGCTGCTGGCCCCCGACACCCTCGCCGATCTCGACGACGCCGTGGCCCGGCTCGCCGACGCCCGCTGCAACGTCGCCGTCCTGGGCGAGTTCAAACGCGGCAAGAGCACGCTCGTCAACGCGCTCGTCGACCATGCGCTGCTGCCCACGGGCGTCCTGCCCCTGACAGCGGCCATCACCGTTCTGCGTCACGGAACGCGACCACGGCTCGTCGTCCGCGACACCCACGGGGACGAGGATGAACGTCCCCTCCCCGAACTGGCCGCCCTCGTCACCGCCCCCGGCGTGGGCGGCACCCGCCACGCCGCCCCCGTCACCGTCGAGCTCCCCGACGACCTGCTGGCCCGCGGCGTGCAGATCGTCGACACCCCGGGCATCGGCTCGATCCACGCCCACAACACCACCATGACCGAGCGCTATCTCGGACGCGTCGACGTCGCGCTCTTCGTCCTTGCGGCCGATCAGCCACTCAACGCTCCCGAATGCGAGCTCATCACCATCGTGGCGCAGTCAGGCGCACGGCTGCTGTTCGCGGTCAACAAGGTCGACCAGCTCGAACCCGGCGACCGCACCGAGACGCTGCACTTCGTGACCGACGGGCTGCACGCGCTGCTCGGCGCCGACCCTCACGTCCTCGCAGTCAGCGCCCGCACCGGCGAAGGCGTGCCCGCGCTGCGGCAAAGCCTCATGGCCCTTGCCGACTCCGAGCGCGGCGACGTGCTGGCGCGCTCCAGTGGCGTGCGCGGCGCGAACATGGCGGCCAGCGCTGCCCACGCGGCCAGGCTGCAGGGCGCCGCGCTGCGCCTCCCGCTCGACGAGCTCCAAGAGCGTGCGCGCCAGCTCGAGACCCGGCTCACCGAGCTCGAGCACGCCCACCAGGACGCACGCGACCTGCTCGCCCGCGGGATCGAGCGAGCACTCGCGGCCAGCGTCGACGAGCCCCTGACCCATTTCGCCAAGGACCGCCGCAGCGCCCTAGACGACGAGCTCAGCAGCGTGGCGGCCGCTAGCGCCGGCGGCGCCCGCGCGCTGGCGGCCGAGCTCGACGCGTGGATCGACGAGCGCACGCGCGAGGAGTTCGCCGCGCTCGTCCCGCGCTACGCCCATCAGATCAGCAGCGAGCTGCGCGTCCTCGAAAGCCGCCACGCCGCGCGCGTCACCGAGATCCTCAAGGAGGTGCGCGCCGCGGCCGAGAGCGCGCTGAACACGGACCTCACGACCTCACCCGTATCGGCGCGCCTGCGGCGCCCGCCCGCCTTCACCTTCAAGCTCGACGACCCCGACGACATGCTCGTCCGCCTCACCGCCGCCGGGCGCGCCCTGCTGCCAAGGGCGCTCGGGCGGCGGCTGGTGACCCGTGCCGCGCGCGAGCGACTGCTGGCCATGACCGACCGCCACGCCGGCCGGCTGCGCTCCGCGCTGACCGAGCGCGTCCGCGAGGAGACGCGCGAATACGGCGACGAGCTTCACGCCGCGGTAAGCGCGGCGTGCGACGCGATCCGGGTCGCCGTCGCGCGCGCGAGAGACGCCCACGCCGACCACCACCAGGCGACCGAGCGTCGCCTAAGCGACCTCGCGGCGCGCGAACAGCGCTGCCGCGAACTCGCAGCCGCCCTGCAGGAGAAGCCCGGATGAGCCACCTCGTCGAAGTCCTTCGCGACCGCCTGCACGAGCCCGAGCTCGACCCACCCGAACGATGGGAGCGGCCGCTGACGGCGGACGCGGCGGTCCGCCGAAGCGCCGGCGGCGCGGAGCACCCCTACGTCCCGCTGCACTGGCGCGACGTTCCCGCCGGCGCGGCGCAAGCCCTCCAAGCCGCCTGCGGAGCCTGGCGGCTGGACCAGTTCTTCGTCGTCCCCGCGTCGGCGCGCCGGCTCGTCGGCCGGCGCGATCGCTGGGTTGCCACGCCGGCACAGGTCCTCGGGCTCGCGGACGGCGGCGCCGCGCTGTGGGTCGACACCGACCCCGAGCCCGGAATGGTGACCGCCATCGCGCTCGACTATCTCGCAGCGGTCGACCACGTCCAGATCCTGCTCCACGCGCGCCTGACGCTCCTCGCGCCCGACCGACGACTCACCCTCCGCTACAACGCCGTCGCGCGCCACGCGCTCGAGGACGAGCTCGCCGCCGTACGAGCCGCCGCGGCCGGCTACCCGCTGCCAGTCCCCAGCGACGAGCCGCCACCAGCCCTGGCACACAAATGGGCCCACCTCCTCAGCTCGCCCGCAATCTGCCTGGCGCCCGACGACCCGACCGTCGCCCGCGCCGGCGAACTGGCCGCCGACCGCGGCGAGCCATCCACGGTCCTGTTGGCGCTGACCCCACGCGAGCTGATCATCGCCCGCGACCCCGACGCCACCGCACTGGGCGGCGCGTCGCCCTACGGCCACGACATCCTGGCCGTCCCGCGCCGACAACTCCAAGGCGTCGCACGCATCGACTCCGGGGCACGTCTGCGAGCTGGTGGCGTCGACGTGGACATCGGCCTTTCACCGTCCCTCACCGACGACCTGATGACCCTCGTCGAGCTCGGTCGGGCGCCATGACCGGCGCCCTGAAGCCCGACCCGCACGCCACGATCGCGCGCGCCCTCGCGCTCTCCGAACGTCGCCTGCGAGAGGTCGTCGACGAACCCCATGCCCACCTGTCCATGACGAGCCTCGACGACGTTGTCACCGACATCGCGGACCTTCTCTGCCCGCCCCTCCAAGACCTCGTCGGGGCCGCGCGCGAGATGGGCCTACCGGCACAGCAGCGCTCTCACCGCGCCGCCGCTCGAGGGGCGCTCTCCCTCGTATGGACCGATCTCATGGAGCTCGACCCCGATCGCATGCGCCGCGCCTACGGCACCAACGAGCTCCCCACGGCGTGGCCCGCCGTGCGCCGGCATCTCATCGCAGCGATCGAACGGGCCCTCGCCCAACTCGACGCCTAGACCACGAAGCCCTGTCGCTGCGAGCTACGCCCACAGCGCCGGCAACGGGACGGCAAGCGCGTCACGCGCGCTGGCGCCAGCGTCTGCCGCCACGCGAGTCGCGTGACGATCGGCGGCGTCCGCGACGGCCTCCAGGAACGATCGAACCACCTCCGCCTCGGTCGATGACATGTCGTCGACGAGCGCGTCGATCTCCGCCGCGACCACGCGCTCGACCAGCGCGTCGACGACGTCCGCGACACCATCGCGTCGTCTTGCGAGCGCGAGCGCGGCGGGAACGTCCTCCCGTTGTGGAGCTCCGCGACGTGCGGCGCCGCGATGCGCGGCAGCTCGGCATGCGCTATGACCTGGCAGCCCAGCGCGGCAACGCGCAGGGTGGCGCGGTAGCGGCGGCGGCTGTCGAAGGTCTGCGCGATGTATCCGTCGGCGGCGAGGCTCGAGGAGGCCTTCGCACTGCTTTCCGGCCGCGGGGTTTTGGCAACCAAATTGGCAACCGGCCAACAAAAATGCCTCCCAGCCCGGCGCGTAGAGCGAGGTGGAAGGCACGGAAACGCCGTAGATACAGGACGTTCTTCGAAGCGGCTGAAGGGACTCGAACCCTCGACCTTCTGCATGGCAAGCAGTCGAGTATGGCCAGGAGCACTCGCGTTCTACCTGCAAATGAGCAGGTTCCGGACTTTGGGAACCGGTGGGGATGCGTCGCGTTTCGTCGCGTTTTGCCGGGATTGTGTCAACCAATCGTCAACCGGCAGATCGAGGCTCGGTGCGCACCGAGAATAGGGCTCTCGGGGGATCCCGCCGTTCGTCGTGCTCGTCGGGACCGAGGTCAGTCCGAGAGCAGGCCACTACGGCCGGTACGTCGCGAGGTACGCCTGCCCGCCCGGCCGCTTGGCGTCCGGGTACTGGATCCAGACGACGGGGACGTGCTTGCTGCCGGCGGCGAGACTGACCGAGTTCGTGTCGAGGTCCGGCGCCTTCAGCGGGGAGGCGACCGTCCAGCTGCCGTTGCTGCGGATGGCGATCCGCAGGCGCGAAGGCTTTGTCTTGGCGGTCTCGCCCCATGCGGCGATCGTGCGGTCCGTGAGCGCGCCCGCTTCGGGGCCGCCGGCGAGCCAGCCCGAAGTCGACAGCGTCCTCGCCGCGCTGAACAGGCCGTGCTCGCCGGCCGCCGGGCGCGTGCTCGTCTTCACCACGGAGGAGGTGAGCTGGTCGCTCTCCGCGTTCTTCGTCGTGGCGTCCTGCCACAGCGCGCTGATCGTGAGGTCGGACGGGAGGCCGAGCGCCAACTTGTTCTCGAGGCCGATGCCGGCGATCGGCGCGCTGGCGGTGAGGTCGATCGCGGACCTCAAGGTGCCGTGGGGCAGCAGGCGCACCAGCTTGCGGACCTTGGCCGCCATCGGCTGCGGCCAGGAGATCACGACGCCGCCCGGCCCGGTGGAGAGCGCGGGCGCCGTGCTGCCCCAGTACGTAGACGAGGCGAGCGTGATCGGCGCCGCGAACGCGGATGCGCTCGACGCGAGGGTCGTCGCCTGGATCTCCGCGGTGCGGTCGGTCGGCGCCGGCGCGGGCGGGGGCTGCGGCGCCGGCTGCGTGTCGAGCCACGTCGCGACGACGGTCCCGTCGGGGCCGGAGGCGACGAGCGGCTGATCCTGGCGGGCGACGCCGATCGTCTTCGCGCCGCCGAACCAGCCGCCGGGCGGCGCGATCGCGACCCGCACGCTGCGATCGCTTGAGCGGGTGCGCCAGATCGCGACGATGCGGCCGGTCGGCGTCACCGCGAGAACGCCGGTGAAGACGCCGGGGTCGCCGAGCGTCCTCGCTGAGCCGAACGATTTCCCGGGTCGGGCGATCGCGACGCGCCACGTCGGCTTGTCGTTGATCGTCTGCGTCCATCCTGCGACTGCGGTCCCGTCGCCGCCCACAGCGTCGCCGGTCACGTACCCGCCTTTGGCGAGTCGCTGCGCCGACCCGAGGCTCGTCGCAGTGCCCAGCCGCGCGAGCACCTCGAACTCGTCGGGGTTGGGCTTCGGGTCGTACCCGTCCATGACGATCGCGGTCCGTCCGCCGCCCGCGCCAACGGCGATGCCTTGGATGCGCAGATTCGACGACGAGATCCGCTTTGGCGAGGAGATGGTGGCACCCGCGGAAGAGGCGACGAGCAGCGCGGCAGCGAGCGCGGCGACGGCGGGGATGAAGCTGCGTCGAATCATCAGTCGACCCTAAGCAACGCCGCCCGGCGGCACATCCGATCCCTACGCGAGACCGGCGACCGGGTTTTCCCGGACAGAAAGCAGGTGCAAGGTCGGAGTGCCGGCGGCGACGAGCGCCGCGCCGGCACCGGCGACGGCACGCATCCTTCGGAAGGAGGACAGTTCGCCGACCTCGCTTCCGGCGACTGGCCGCGAAGGAACGCGGCAACGCCCTGCACTTCTCCGGGGCCGGTCGGGCGCAGGTGACGGTGGAGCCGTCATGCAGGACGACGTCGCTGCCGTCGACGGTCGCGGCTGACGCGGTGGCCCACGGCGGTTCGGAGACCGTGGAGCGCATGTGGTGGAGGCGAGATGACGTCCGAATCGGTCCTCGGCGCAATCCGTGGAGAGCCGCATCCGATCGGCGGGGCGTCCCCGATGGACGGAGGCGGGGCCCGTCCTACGCTGACCGTGAGCGATCAAGGAGTGCCTATGTTCCGTACGATCGTCGCTGGCTGCAACGGCCGCGAGCGCGGCCGCGGTGCGGTGTCGCTCGCGCACGCGATCGCCATGGCGACCGGGGCCAAGCTGCTGCTCGTCGGCGTCCACCACAACCCGCCGCTGCCGTTTCCCAGCAGCTACGCCGCTCAGCGCCACGAGCTCGAGCACGACCTGCGCGCGGTGCGCGACGAGCTGGCGCCGGAGGCGATTATCCAGATCCACGCCAACATGTCGCCAGCGCACGCCCTGCGCCACGTCGCCAGGTACGAGGGCGCCGATCTCCTCGTCGTGGGGTCGCGGCACCGCCGCGGCCTGCAGCACATCGCCGAGAGCGATCACGCCATGCAGGTGCTACACGGCGCGCGCTGCGCCGTCGCGATCGCGCCCGACCCGCTGGCGCCGCGGCCGGAGCTCCGCCGGATCGGCGTGGGCATCGATGCCACGCCCGAGTCGGCCGTGGCGCTGGGGATGGCGTGCGACCTTGGGCAGCGGACCGGTGCCCGGCTGCGGCTGGTGGCGGTCGCCGACGACGGGGTCTCCGCGTCGTGGGGCTACGTGCCGACCCCGCTCGATGACGAGACGCTGCAGGAGATCGTCGAGCAGCGCGTGACGGCCGCCCGCGCGCTGTTGGACGAGCGGCTCGGCCTCTGCGAAGGCATCGAGGGCCGGGGCGACGTCGTCGTCGGCAATCCCGCCGGCGAGCTGATCCTCGCCAGCGAGGACCTGGACCTCCTCGTGCTCGGATCGCGCCGCTGGGGCCCCGTCAAGCGCCTCGCGCTCGGCAGCACGTCCGAGCAGGTCATACGCCACACCGCGTGCCCCGTGCTCGTGCCGCGCCGCGACGCCGCGGAATCCCACCACGACGAGCCCACGGCCGTCGACGAGGTCGCCGTCGAGTGAGCGTCTCCGAGCGCATCGTCGTCGGGGTCGACGGCCGCTGCGGCGGTCGCGACGCGCTCGCGCTGGCCGCGCTGCTGCAGCGCGTCTGCGGCGGGGAGGTGCTTGCTGGTCAGCATCGAGAGCGGCGAGCAGGCACGGACCAGGGCAGCGCGAGCGGGCGCGCTCCTGCGCCGCCGATGCCGACCGGGATCCCGTGCGGTTCCCGCGCGCTTGGTCGAGAAGGGTCTGCTCGCTGGCGCCGACGCCGAGCGGGCCGTCGCGATCGTCGCCGGCTCGTCCCGACGGCGCCCCGGTCGGCGGACGCTTGGTGACCGGCTTGTGCGCAGAACCGCGGAGTGCGCGGTGACGACCGCGCCGCTCGGATACCGAGCGCGTGTTGACGGTCTACTCGACGCGCACGCCGCGTTGCGGTGAGCCCGCGCGCGGATGACACGGGTGAGCGGCGGGTGGTGAGCGCGCCCGGCGGCGCGGAGCCGCCCGGCGCGATCGATCCGACGGGTCGGTGCTTCCGCGCAGCGCCCGGCGTGCAACGGACGGATGCCCCTCGCCACCCCCGAGCGCGAAGCTGAGGACACACGCGAATTCCGGAGGCCACCATGACCGCCAAGCTTCAGCCCTACCAGGGCAGCTACCTGACGCCAAGCCTCGAGAAGGCAACGGTGGCCGACGCCATGCGCACCGGGTGATGAGCTGCGAGCCCGACCTCCCGGCCGCGACCGCCGCGCGCATGATGGCCACGCACCACATCCATGCCGTCGTCGTGGAGGGCATCCACCAAGACCCGGTCCACGGCGAGCGTCTCTCGTGGGGCGTCGTCTCCGAGATGGATCTCCTGCGCGCCGCGCGTGCGGGCATCGAAGACGTCACGGTGGGCGAGATCGCCGCCACCGAGCCGTCACGGTCGAGCCGTTACTGCCGCTGGCGGAGGCGCTGCGCCTGATGGAAGAGCACGAGACCACCCACCTCATCGTCGCTGACGGCGGCCGTCCCGTCGGTGTCCTCTCCACGCTGGACGTCGCCGGCGTCCTGGCGTGGGGCCGAGCCTGAGGAGGCGATCGCCGTGCCGACGACCCATCCGACGATCATCGACCGCAGCGTCGAGAAGACCAACGTCTGGCTGAGGGACCTCTGTGAGGAGCTTCAATCCGACGACCGCCAATACGCCTACCACGTGCTGCGCGGCTTCCTGCATGCGCTGCGCGATCGCATCCCGATCGACGAGTCCGCGCAGCTGGCGGCACAGCTGCCGGTGCTCATCCGTGGGATCTACTACGAGGGGTGGGTGCCCAGCCACACGCCCCGGACCTACCACGCGCTGGGGGTGTTCCTTGATCGGGTGGCCGCCGAGGCAGGGCTGGCGGGCGAGTCGCAGGCGTCCTTCGCGGCCAGCGCAGCCGCGCGTGTGCTGCGGGCGTATGTCTCGAGCGGCGAGTTCGAGGATGTCATCAGCGTCCTGCCGCCCCCGGTGCGGGAGATCTTCACCGACTAGCGCCGCGGGCGCTAGGGTGGCGCTTCGTGGCGCGCGTGCCGTCGTTCCTTCACCGCTTCCGGCGCGTCCTCGCGCCGCCTGGACGACCCGCCGAGGCTGTCGGCGTGCCGGCGTCGGGCCAGGAGCTCGAGGGGGAGCTGCGGCCGGTGCTCGAGCAGCTCGACAGCGTCGCTGCGCAGGCAGCCGAAATCGAGGCGCGCGCGCACGAGCAGGCTGGGAACCGGCGTGATCAGGCGGTCCGCGAGGCGGCGGCGATCGTCGCCGAGGCACGGGTCCGCGGCGACGGGGAGCGCGCGCGGGCCGCGGCTCACCAGCAGGCGGCCGCCGCGGCGAGGATGCAGGCGACCCGTGTGGACGCCGAGCGTGAGAGCGAGCGGATCGCCGCCATGCGCACGGAACGCGTCGAACAGATCGTCGACGAGGTGTTGGAATGCGTGAGGCGCAGTGGACGCTGAGTCCGGGCTGGGTCGCCGGCAGCGTCCGTGCGCGCAGCCTGCTCTCACGGCGCCTCTGCCGTGAACAGGCCCGGGCGGTCGCCGCCTCGGGGTCGTTCGAGGAGGCCCTCGGGGCGCTCGCGGCCAGCGCGTACGGTCGCCACGTGCGGCCCGGAATGGATCTCGCGCGTGCGCAGCGCGGCGTGGCCGCGACCACGTTGTGGCACATCCGGGTGCTCGCCGGCTGGGCGCCGCCGGGGGCGCAAGAGGCCATCCGTGCGTTGTCGGCATGGTTCGAGCTGGCCAACGTCGAGGATCGCCTGGCCTTCCTGGCCGGCGGCGAGGCGGCGACGCCGTTCACGCTGGGCGGCCTCGCGACGGCGTGGCCGCGGCTGGCCGACGCACGCACCGTGTCGGAGGTCCGCGTGGCGCTCGCGGGCTCGCCGTGGGGCGACCCCGTGACGCAGGAGCCCGCAGACGTGCGCCTGGCGCTGCGCCTCGGGTGGGCACGGCGAGTGCTGCAGGCGGTTCCCGAGGCGGGCGACTGGGCCGCCGGCGCGGTTGCGCTGGTCGTCGCGCGCGAGCTGTTCCTGGCCGGGCGGTCCGCGGACGACCTCGCGACCCACCGCCCGCCGGGCATCGGCGTCGAATGGGCACAGGCCGGCAGCCTGCGGACACTGCGCGACGCCCTGCCGGCCCAGGCCGCGTGGGCGCTCGACGGCATCGAGGAGCCTGGCGATCTGTGGCGCGCCGAGGTGGCCTGGTGGCGGCGCGTCGAGCAGGACGCGGAGGGTCTCGTGCATGCGCCGCTCATGGGCGAGCCCATGGTGATCGGCAGCGTCGTCAGCCTCGGCATCGACGCGTGGCGCACGGTTGCGGCGCTGGAAGCCGCGGCGCGCGGCGGCGCAGGGGACTCCTACGATGCGTTCGAAGCCGTTGCCTGATCACCGCTTCCCGGCGCCGATGAGCCGCGTAGCGCTGATTGCGCCCGAGCATCGCGTGCGCGCGATGCTGGTCGCCCTCGCCGAGTCGGGCTCGGCACAGCTCGTCGGGCCGCTGCCCGCCGCCGAGGGCGAGGCGGTCGATGCGCTGCGCCGCCTGGAGCGCGCGCACCCGGAGGTCGCGAAGGTCGCCCCGCGGGTCGCCGAGGCGCCGAGCGACGTCGCCGCGCTGGAGGACGCCGGGCAGCGCGATCTGCTGGCCGGCGAGATCGAGTTGGCTCGCCGCGCCGGCGCGGCCGTGCAGCGCGGCCCGTTCGCCGCGCTGCTGGCATGGGTGCCCAGCGAGGAGCTTCCGGCGCTGAGCGAGCGGCTCGCGGCGGTGGGGGCAGCCGCCGTGGTGCTGCGGCGCCCACTGCTCGTCGAGCCGCCGACCCTGCTGCGGCCGCGGCGGCTGGCGCGCCCGTTCCGGCCGCTGGTCGACACCTACGGAGCGGCGCGCTACGCGGACCTCGACCCCACCCCGTTCGCCGCCGCCTCGTTTGTCTTCATGTTCGGGATGATGTTTGGCGACGTCGGCGACGGGCTCCTGCTCGCGGTGCTGGGCCTGCTGCTGCGCCGGTCGCGCTCCGAGCGCCTGGCTCGCGCTCGCCCGCTGTGGCCTTTCCCCGTGGCGTGCGGCCTGGCCGCGGCGGCGTTCGGCCTCCTCTACGGGGAGGCGTTCGGCCCGACGGGCATCGTGCCGACCGTCTGGCTCGCGCCGCTCGACGACCCGGTCCGCCTGCTCGCGGTCGCGGTCGCCATCGGTGCGCTGCTGCTGGCCGCCAGCTACGCGATGGGCGTGGTCAACCGCTGGCGGGAGGGCGGTCCGCGGGCTGCGCTGCTGGCGCCGTCGGGGATCGCCGGGTTCGCGGTGTTCACCGGTGCGGGGCTGCTCGTGCTCGGGTCCTACCTGGGCGCGGCAGCGCTGACGGCCGGCGGGGTCGCGGTCGTTGTCGGCGGCACGATCCTGCTCTTCGCCGGCTTCGCCGCCGATGCGGGCGGAGCGGGCGGCGCGATCGCCGAGACGCTCGTCGAGGTGTTCGACGCGGTCGTACGCGTCGGCGCCAACCTGATCTCGTTCACGCGGCTGGCGGCCTTCGGCCTCATGCACGCGGCGCTCGGCGCGGTGCTGCTCGACGGCGCGCGTGGGATGTGGAGCGCCGGGACGATCGGCCGCGTCGCCGCCGTCCTCGTCTTCACCGTGGGCCACGCCGGCGCGTTCGCGCTGGAGGCGCTGGTGGCCGGAGTGCAGGCGATGCGGCTGGAATACTACGAGCTGTTCTCGCGCCTGTTCGCTGGTGAGGGCGAGCCGTTCTCGCCATGGAGGATCCCTGTGGTTCGGAAGGCCCGGCCGATATGAGCACCTCCCTGCTCGCCGCGGCGCCGATCGCCGTCGTGTCGGGTCTGATCGCGGTGGGCTGGGCGCGGCGCGACCCGCAGCGCGCGCTGCGACGCCTGGTCGCGGTCGACGCCGTGATCGCGCTGTTCGCGCTCGCCGCAGCGGCCGCACTGGCACTGGGCGTGGTGGATCCCGCCCAGGCGGCCGACGCCGCGACCGCCGGCGATTCCGGCTCGGCCTTCATCGGCGCCGGGATCGCGATCGCCGGCTCGGCGATCGGCGCCGGGATCGCAGTCGCCTACACCGGGGCCGCAGCGCTGGCGGCAATCAGCGAGAAGCCCGAGATGTTCGGCCGGGCGATGGTGATCGTCGGCCTCGCCGAGGGGATCGCGATCTACGGCCTGGTGATCGCCGTCGTCCTCATCGGCAGGACATGAGCGCCGCGGCGGCGATCGGCGAGCACGTCTGGCTCGCCGGCTACGCGCTGGCCGGTGTCCAGGTCCACCCGGCCGAGGACCGGGCGGCGGCCGACGCGGCGTGGGAGCGTCTCCCCGCGGACGTGGCTTGCCTCATCCTCACCCCCGCCGCTCACGCGGCGCTCGCCGCGCGCCTCTCCGAGCGTCCCGAGCTCGTGTGGACCGTGGTGGCGGCGCAGTGAGCCTGGGCACTGCGAGCGATGCCCTGCTGGCCGAGGCCCGTCGCCGGGCGCAGGAGATCCTCGCCCAGGCCGAGACCGAGGCGAGCGAGCAGGTCGCGCTCGCGCGCCGCCAGGCCGACGCGCTCGTCGCCGCGGCGCGCGCGCAGGGCGAGGCCGACGGCCGCCTCGAGGCCGCACGCGAGGAGGCGGTGGCGCGGTTCTCGGCGCGCATGACAGTGCTGGCCGAGCAGCGCGCGTCCTATGACGAGCTGCGCCGGCGCGCCCGCGCGGCCGTCCTCACGCTCCGCGACGAGGCCGACTACCCCGAGCTGCTCGAGCGCCTGGCCGCCGCGGCGCGCCGCGATCTCGACGACGACGCGCAGCTGCAGATCGACCCGCCCGATCTCGGTGGCGTGCGCGGCACGGCCGGGACCCGCGCGGTCGACTACACGCTGGCGGCCCTGGCCGACCGCTGCGTCGACGACCTCGGCCCGCGGCTCGCGGCGCTGTGGACGTGACGGCGCCCACCGTGACCCGCGTCAGCGGGCCGGTCGTCGAGATCGACGGGATGGGCGCAGCGCATCTGCTCGAGCTGGTCGAGGTCGGCCCCAAGCGGCTGGCCGGCGAGGTCATCTCGCTGCGCGGGGAGCGCGCGGTCGTCCAGCTGCACGAGTACACGGGCGGGCTCGGGCCGGGCGCGCCGGCGTCGCTGGGCGGCGGCCCGCTCACCGCCGAGCTGGGCCCGGGGCTGCTGGGCGGCATCTTCGACGGGATGCTGCGACGGCTGGAGGACCTCGGCGAGCGCCTGCCTCCCGGCGCCCGGGCTCCCACGCTGTCGCGCGACAGGCGCTGGCGCTTCACGCCGCGCGTGCGCGAGGGCGTCGGCGTCGGCGCCGGTGCCGTGCTGGGGAGCGTCCCCGAGACCGTGGCGATCGAGGCGCGGGTGCTGGTGCCGCCGGGCGTCGCCGGCACCGTCGAGTGGCTGGCGGCGGAGGGCGAGTACACGGTGGCCGAGCCGATCGCGAGGATCGCCGGGCGCGACGTGCGCCTCGCCCATCCGTGGCCGTTGCGACGACCGCGGCCCAGCGGCCTGCGCCTCGACGCCTCGGTCCCGCTCAGCACGGGCCAGCGGTCGCTCGACCTGCTCTTCCCCGTCGCGCGAGGGTCAACGGCGGCGGTTCCCGGCGGCTTCGGCACCGGCAAGACGGTGCTGCTGCAGCAGATCGCCAAGTGGTCGGGCGCCGACGTGATCGTCTACGTCAGCTGCGGCGAGCGCGGCAACGAGCTGGCCGACGTCCTGCACGAGATCACCACCCTCGAGGACCCGCGCACGGGCCGGTCACTGCTGGACCGCACGGTGCTGGTGGCCAACACGTCGAACATGCCGCTCATGGCGCGCGAGGTCAGCGTGCATGCCGGCGTCACGGTGGCCGAGCTGTATCGCGACATGGGCTATGACGCGCTGGTGATCGCCGACTCGACCTCGCGCTGGGCCGAGGCGCTGCGGGAGATCGCCTCGCGCACCGGCGAGCTGCCCGCCGAGGAGGGCTATCCGGCGAGCCTCGCCCCGACCCTGGCGTCCTTCTACGAGCGCGCGGCGCGCGTGCAGACGCTGGGCGGCGACGTGGGCTCGGTCACCATCCTCGGAGCGATCTCGCCTCCCGGCGGCGACATGGCCGAGCCCGTGACCGCGCACACCGAGCGCTTCGTGCGCGCCGTGTGGTCGCTGGATCGCGACCTGGCCTACGCTCGCCACTACCCGGCCGTGAGCTGGTCGGCCTCGACCTCGCGCGATGTGGCCCCGGTGGCGCGCTGGCACGCCGCGGAGGGCGGCGACCAGGAGTGGGGCGCGCGCCGCGCCCGCGCCGTGCGCCTGCTGTCCGAGGCCGACCGCGTCCAGGCCGTGGCGGACCTGGTGGGCGCCGGTTCGCTGCCCGACCACGAGCGGGTGGTGCTGCTCACCGGCCGCCTGCTGCGCGAGGCGGTGCTGCAGCAGAACGCGCTCAGCGACAACGACGCCTGGGCGGGCGCCGCCAAGCAGGCCGCGCTGCTCGCGATGGTGCTCGTGATCCACGACCGCGCCATCGACCTCACCCACCGCGGCGTGCCCGGCGCGCGCATCGAGGAGTTGGACTTCTCGGACGCCGCGCGGGCGCGCGACCGCGTCGGCCCCGAGGATGCGCACGGCGTCGATGTGATCCGCGATGCGTTGCTGGCGCGCATGGAGGAACTGGCGTGAGGGCGCTCGTCGAGCACACGCGCGTGGACTCCGTGCGCGGCCCGCTGGTGGTGGTCGGCGAAGTCGCCGGGGTCGGCTGGGATGAGATCGCCGAGATCCGCCTGGCATCGGGCGAGGTCCGCCACGGGCTCGTTCTCGACGTCCACGACGACCTTGCGGTGGTCCAGGTCTTCGAGGGCACGGATGGGATCGGCACGGAGGGCCTGAGCGTGGCCTTCACCGGCTCGCCGCTGCGCATCCCCGTCGGTGACGGCTGGCTGGGCCGGGTGTGCAACGGCCGCGGGGAGCCGCTGGACGGCGGCCCGCCGGTGCTCGGCGTGGAGACGCGCGAGGTGGCCGGGGACCCGATTAACCCATGGCAGCGCGAGACGCCACGCGAGCCGGTGCTCACCGGCGTCTCCGCGATCGACGGCCTGGTCACCCTCGTGCGGGGCCAGAAGCTGCCGATCTTCTCGGTCGGCGGTCTGCCGCATCTGGAGCTCGCCGCGCAGATCGCCGCGCAGGCACGCACGGGCGACGAGCCCTTCGCTGTCATCTTCGCGGCGATCGGGATCACCCATGCCGACGCTGCGGAGGTCGGCGCCGCGCTCGCCACGCGCAGCTCCGGGGACCTCACCATCCTGCTCAACACCGCCGACGACCCGCTCATCGAGCGCCTCGTGACGCCCAACGTCGCGCTGACGATCGCCGAGCACCTGGCCTTCGAGGGCGGCCGGCACGTGCTCGTGGTCATGGCCGACCTGACCAGCTACTGCGAGGCGCTGCGCGAGGTCTCGGCTTCGCGCGGCGAGATCCCGTCGCGTCGCGGCTACCCCGGGCACCTCTACAGCGATCTCGCGGCGCTGCTCGAGAGGGCCGGGCGCATCAAGGGCCGGCCCGGATCGGTCACGCAGCTGCCGGTCCTGACCATGCCCGCCGGCGACGTCACGCATCCCGTGCCGGACACCGTCGGTTACATCACCGAGGGCCAGCTGGTGTTGTCGCCGGAGCTCCACGCCCAGGGCCTGTACCCCCCGTTCGACGCGCTGGGCTCGCTCTCGCGGCTCATGCGGCTGGGCGCGGGTCCCGGACGCACGCGCGACGACCATCTCGAGCTGGCCGCCCAGCTCTACGCGCTGGCGGCGCAGGCGCGCCGGGCGCGCGAGCTGGCCGAGGTGCTCGGCGAGGACGCGCTGTCGGACGCCGAGCACCGGAGGCTGGACTTCGCCGAGGCGATGAACGCCGAGTTCATCGGGCAGGAGCGCGGCGAGGGCCGCACGCTCGAAGACACGCTGGAGCGCGGGTGGCGGGTGGTCTCGCGCCTGTCGCGAGCGGAGCTGACGATGCTCTCCGACGCCTCGCTCGACGCGCACTACGTCGGGGGCGCGCGGTGAAGATCCGCCATCCGCCCGGTCGCGCGGGTCGTCCGTGGCTGGTGCACCGCCTGGAGGTGTCGCGGCGCGGTGCCGAGTTGCTCGACGAGAAGTTCCGCGCCCTGGCGCGCGAGCGCATGCGACTGGAGCCGGTGGCCACCGCGGCACGCACCGAGTGGGAGCGCAGCGCGCGCGAGGCGGAGCGCTGGCTCGCGCGCGCGGCGATGATGAGCGGTGAGCGCGGGCTCACCCTCTCGGCGGCCGCGGCCCGGCCCGCGGAGGTCACGGTTTGCTGGCGCGCGATCCTCGGCGTCACCATTCCGAGCGAAGCGTCGGTCGCGCCCTATCGCGAAGCGGAGCTGATGGAGCTCGGCGGCAATGCAGCGCTCCTGTCCGCGGCCGTGGCCCACCGCCGCGCGCTGGAGGCAGCGGTGCAGGTCGCTGCGGCCGAAACGGCGCTGCGGCGCATCGACGCGGCGCTGCACGCCACCAGGCTGCGGCGCAACGCGATCCAGCGCAACTGGATCCCGGCTCACGAGCAGGCCCTGCGTGCGCTGGAGCTGACCCTCGAGGAGCTCGAGCGCGAGGACGGCGCGCGCCTACGGCGGGTCGTGCACCGCGACGACGGCCCGTAGACCCTGGGCGCCCGGCGCGGCGCCCCAGCGGGCGAGCTCGGAGGCGACGCGATCCACGAGACAATCGAGGCATGCGGCCAGCGGCGCGGTCAGCTCGGCGCCGACGGCCGTCGACCCCGGCTGCGCCCGTGCAACCACGAGCTCATCCGGCCACGCGCCGCTCACGCGCGCCGCGCCGAACGGGTCCGCCAGGCCGACGTCGTGCACCGTAAGACCGGTCGTGAGCGCGCGCCCGAGGTCGTCGCCTTCCAGGCGCACGAGCGTTCCGGGCGGCGCGTCGGCGTCGATCGCGTCGACCACGACGACGCGGAACAGCGCGTAGGCCAGCGCCGTTCCGGCGAACAGTACTGGTGCGATGACCGCGGCCGCGACTCGCGCGGCCGCGACTCCGACGGCGCGCACGCCCAACTGATCGACGCCGCCCAGGGCCGCGTCCTGCCTGGCCGGGCGGTGATCGGTCACCTATCGCCCGCCGGCGTTGGCTGCGGCGTACCGCTGGCCGGGAAGGGGTGGATGCCGGCGTGCAGGTCGTGACGCCGGTCATACCAGGCCACCATCCGCAGCCGCGCCGTGGCGCCCGGCGAGTACGCCTTCTATTGCTCGGTCGACGCACACCGGGCTGCGGGGATGCAGGGCACGCTGACCGTCAAATGAGCGGCTGCTCCCACCGCGCGTTAGACGTCGCTTATGGCGACCGCGCAACGCCTGGAGCGACCGCTAGGTCGAGGGCGCGCGGGCGTTCGGTTCAATCTCGGCCTTGCTCGTGGTCACCCGGTTGCGGGCGCTCAGCGGCTGCCGGCCGGGCCGGTCGGAGCGTGGACCTCTCAGACGGCTTTCTTATTGGATCGCCAGCGTTGGCTGCCACCGAACGCTGAGGCAACGTCGAGCGTCGAGATGATCCCGACCGGGTAACCATCGGACCGTTCAACGACGACCAGATGCGAAACAGCATGCTCGGTCATCATCTGCGCAGCCCGCTCGAGCGGGTCGCCGGCAGAGATCGTGTTCGCCTCGGTGGCGGCCACCTCATGGGCCAGCACGTCTTGGCCGGTCGCGATCGCGGCCACGACGTCCATGTGGGACACCAGACGCCAAGTGCCATACGGACGACCATGGCCGAGGTCGGCGACGGCGACGACGTGCACTCGGTGGTCTCCCATGATCCGCGCCACCTCGGCGAGTGGCGCGTCGGCCGCGCAACTCACGACGCCCGCGTGCATGCAATCGCCCACGAGGACCTGGTCGCCGGTCATCAGACGACCGCCGTCTCGGGGAGGTATCCCGCCTCAGTGCTCGTCGCAACAGGACGTCGTGCAAGCCATGCGGCGGCGTTCTGTCGCGGGCCTGCCTGCGTGTCTCGTGCGACCCGTCGCAGATGACTACCAACCAGGGGACCGCACCTCTTACGCTCGGGGCGCATCATGCTCAGCAGGTTACGGCAGAGCACAGCTCGTAGGCATCGCCGGACCTCCGAGGAACCGCACATTCGACGTGGCGCTCGTGGATGCCGCTCTAGTCGGCTCTGCAACGACCTTACCGGCCAGTGGGCGAGACCCGATCCGGTTTCAGTGTTGCCCGGGACAGGGACACCGACGATCCACGTTCGAAGCGGCTGAAGGGACTCGAACCCTCGACCTTTTGCATGGCAAGCAGACGCAGAGTCACCCGGCGGGCCGGACTTCGCCCTGCAAATTGCTCCAAACGACCGGTTCAGCCAGGACGTGTTCCGTCCCGGATTTCGCCGCGTTTCGCCGGGGTTCTGTCCACCAATTGTCCACCGGCAGATATGCGACGAGCGTCACCGTCGATCTCGCATAGTGCGGTCTCGCGGGCCCCGGCACGTCGCGGTGCCGGCAGCTGCTCGCCGGCACGCCTTCACCAGCCGAGCCGAGCCCTTGCCGATAGCCCGCCACGAGGACGCGCCCTCCGCGTCGGGTCCTTGGGCGCCCCATCCGAAGGGGCCGAGTCCGGAGTCACAAGTCTTTCACCACGGCACCCCGGCTCCGGAGCGCGACCGCCTCGATCAGGGCCGCTCCCTAGCGGCGCGCCTCGGACGAGCACGGCGGTCGGCTCGAGCAGTAGCACGCGATCGTCACGTCCTGCGGGCGTGGCATCGGCGTTCGTTGGCGACCAGGCGCCGCCGTCGACGTACAGCCGGTCACCGATGCGCACCGGCGCGAAGACCGCCGGGATCGCGCAGGGCGCCGCAAGCCGCTGCCGGACTGAGGCCGGGGGCGCCGACCGGCTGCCGAACACGACGCGGCGATCGTTGCCCGCGTCGACGGTGCACACGCGCAGGCGCCCGTCGAACGTCGCCCGACGCGGTCGACGTCGTCCCCGCAGCCGGCCATCGACCGCCGCCCTTCCGGGAGGACCCGCAGCCATGCACGAATCGGTGGCCGGGGCGTGCGGCCTGCCGGGGTTCGCTCAGGCCGTGGCGGAGAGCTCACCCCAGCAATGACGCTGAGACCGCCGGTGGGTAGTGTCGCTGTGTGGTCCGGCTGGACGAAGCTCTTGCCCCGATTCCGCTTGAGACTCGGCATTTCGAGGACCTAGGCGGCTACCTGTTCGAGCCGATGCTCGAGCGCCTGTCTGAGGCCGAGCAGCACGCCGGTGAGCTGCTGGGTGGACGGACGGTGTGGGAGGTCAATTCCACGGCCTTCGGGGGTGGAGTTGCCGAGCTGCTTCGTACGCTGCCGCCGTACTGGAGGGGCGCGGGGATCGACGTCCGGTGGGTAGTTGTTCGCGGTTCTGCTGAGTTCTTCCGGGTGACCAAGCGCCTTCATAACCATCTGCATGGCCAGCCAGGCGATGGAGGTGTGCTCGGGATCGACGAGCTGAGGACCCTCGACCGAGCTGCTTGCTACCACGCCGGGGCGCTGACATCGCTCGTCGGCCCGGGAGACGTGGTTGTGCTCAACGACCCACAGACGGCCGCCCTATCGGTGCCCGTCGAGCGGGCTGGCGCGTACGTCATCTGGCGCTGTCACTTGGGCATCGACCACGGAAACGAGCTCTCTCGGCACGCGTGGAGCTGCCTGAGGCCTCGGCTCGCTGGCGTTGACCGCTTCATCTTTAGCCGCTACGCCTTCCTGCCGGAGTGGTTGCGCGGAGCGGAGACAGCGATCGTAACGCCGGCCATCGACCCGGCGTCGACGAAGAATCGGCCGATGTCAGATGGCGCCGCCCGCGCGATCCTGCAGCACCTTGGTCTCGCCGCCGGAGTCTCAACCGCGATTCCGAGCTATGACCGCACGGATGGGTCGACGGCGACGCTCGCCGCCCGTCCCACGGTGCTGGACTCCGACGGAGCACCGGACTGGAGCCGGGACCCGGTCGTCGTTTCGCTCGCACGGTGGGACCGCATCAAGGATCCGCTCGGGATCCTGGACGGCTTCCTCGAGCGGGTCTTGCCAGCGACCGACGCGCACCTGTTGCTCGCGGGGCCGGACACGCACCAGGTCGCCGATGACCCCGAAGCAGCAGGCGTGCTCGCTGACGTCCGTGAACGCTGGCGGCGACTGCCGCCCGCGGCGCGCGCGCGGATTCATCTCGCTTGCCTCCCGCTCACCTCGCCCGACGACAACGCCGCGATGGTTAACGCGATCCAGCGCCAGGCCGCAGTCGTGGTCAAGAAGAGCGTGCAGGAGGGGTTTGGCCTCGGTCTGACCGAGGCGATGTGGAAGGCCCGCCCAGTCGTCGCGAGCGCGGTCGGGGGTCATCTCGAGCAAATCGAACATCTGCACAACGGGCTGCTGGTCGAGGACCCTGCCGATGGTGCAGCGTTCGGCGATGCAATCGTCGAGCTGCTGCGAGAGCCGCCGCTGGCCGCCCGATTCGGCCAGACCGCGCGCGAACGGGTTCGCGCCCTGTTTCTCAACGACCACCACTTCTTGCGCTGGGTCGAGGTCTTCGGCTCGGCGCTCGGGCGGCGTGCCGGTGCCACCCGACCCGAGCGCCCCACGGCGGGCGAGATGGAGCGAGCAGCGCTCGATGCCGGAGAGCTCTATCTTGCCGACCATGACCATCTGACCGGTCTGTGGAACCACCGGCGTTTCGAGGAGGAACTCGACCGGCTCGTCGCCCGCTCACGGCGACACAGCGAGCGCCTAGCACTTCTCGCGATCGACGTGGACGCATACCGTGATGTGATCCACCGGCACGGTGCGCGCGCCGCGGAGGGACTGATCCGGAGCATCGCGCACCTCCTCGCGAAGCGCCTTCAACCGAATAAGACACTGGCTCGCATGGGAGGCGACGAGTTCGCGGCCGTGCTCCGCGGCACGACGCCTCAGCTCGCCCAGAGCGTGGCCGACGAGCTCTGCGCGGCCGTGCGCGAGCAGTCACACGCCACCGGCTCCAGCCAGCTTCATGCCACCATCAGCATCGGTGTCGCGTTCCTCGAAGCGGGCACGCAAACGCACCACGAAGCGCTGCTCGCCGCCGACACCGCGCTCTACGAAGCCAAGGCCGCAGGCGGCGACCGCGCCATGCTGCACGAGTCCTCGCGAGGCGCTTAGAACCTATGGACGTTGACGTCCGGCGCTGCTGCTGAGCACGGAGTACAACCTCGCAGCCTGACGCACGTCAACACGTCGGTGTCGCTGCCGTCGCAGGCGCCGAGACCGAGCTGAGCCTCAGGCTGATGCCCCTCTGACACGCCCGCACCAGCGTCGTTTACTTGCCCGGTGGCCTGAGCCCCGAGCAGGTCCGGCGCCTGATGCGCGCTGCCGAGACGTGCCCGGTAACGACGCTCGATCGAGGCCGGCATCGTCTTCGACGAGCATCTGCCGCACGAGCGCCGGGCCGCTTGAGCGGTCGTCGTGTCAGGCCGTGTCGCGGGCGCCGAGCAGGCCGAGGCCGGACCGCGCCGCCGCCAGCGGGCGCAGCGTGCGGAAGGCCACCATCGCGGCCACCATGCCCAGCAGGGCCTTGACGACGGTGACGCCTGCCTGCATGCCCACCGAGCAGGAGACCGCGCCCGCCGCGCTGACCGTCTGGCGCAGCGCATAGGCGAGCATGGCCTGCTGCGTGCCGGCCCCGCCCGGCGTCAGTGGCACCAGCGTGGAGAGCCCGGCCACGACCATCACCAACCCCGCCGTCGGGAGGGATGCGGGCAGCTGGAAGGCGGCGAGCAGGAAGACGACGACCGCGATCCGGCACGTCCACGCGCCCGCCTGCACGAGCACCACCTGACGCGCGTAGCGCCGAGGCGTTCTCAGGATCGCGCCGCCCTGGGCGATGCGCTGGCGCAGCATGCGCAGCCGTGCCGCCACGCGCGGCGCCGCCAGCGCGCCCACGACGACCGCCAGCATGACCGCGAACACCGCGAGCACGGCGACGGCGCTCGGCGCCGGCAGGCTCGGGGCGAACGGCACAGTTCCCGTAAGACACACGACCAGGGCGAGCAGCGTCGCCGCGACCATGTCGAAGAGCACGATCACCGACATCGTCGCGGCAATCGTCGGCACGCTGGACCCCTGGACGCGCGAGCGGGCGAGCATGACCTTGGCGGCGTCGCCCCCGCGCCCGGGAAGGACGGCGTTCAGGGCGACGCCGATCGCGTAGGCGGCGCCGATGTCGAGCAGCCGGACGCGCCGGTCCGGGTAGGCGGCGGCGAGCACGTTGCGCCACGCCACCGAGCGCAGGACATGGTTGGCGAGGTGAAAGCACAGCGCGAGCGCGGCGAGCCGGACGTCGACCTCCCCGAAGCGCTGGACCACTGCCGCGAACAGCTGGATCATGCGGCCTCGCACTGTCCAACAGCTCGATCAACAAGATCGTCCGGGCCGTGCGCCAAGTCCTGGCCGACAGCGTTCGCCATCGCGTCGTCGACCGCAACGTGGCCGACGATCCGCACACGCTCGTGCGAGAAGACGGGCCGCAGCGCAGTTTCCTCGAGCCCTTCCAGGTCGCCGCGCTACTCGACGCGGGCGCCGCCCTTGAGCAGGCGCGCCGCGGCCTGAGCTGGGAAGACATTCACGCCATCCGCGCCAGCAGCGATTCCAACGTCGCGCTCGCACGCCGCTACCACGTCTCGGACGTGCTCATCGCCAAGATCCGCCGGCGCCAAGCATGGGTCAACGCGCCGCAGCGGAACCGCACGACGTCCCGCGGACCGTCGTACTCGCAACGTTGGTGCTCGTCGGGCTGCGCATCAGCGAGCTGTGCGCGCTGGACGGCGAGGACCTCGATTTCGCCGGACGGCGCATCTACGTCCCGCGCCTGCGCAAGGACCGGGACGGCCAACTCGTGCGCGTGCAGGGGATCAAGACCGAGGCGGCCGAGCGCGTGGTGCCGATGCTGCCGGCCCTCTACGACCTGCTGATCGATCACAAGGCCGAGTTCGGCTACGGCGCTCACGACCCGGTGTTCGCCACCCGCAACGACCGGCGCAACACCGTAGACAACGTGCGGCGCACGATCGTCGATGCCTCAATGGAGCGCGCCAAACGAGCTGCTGGCGGCGCGCGGCCAGCGTGAGATCGCGCGGTGCACGCCGCACACCCTGCGGCGCACGTTCGCCTCCATCCTGGCCGAGCTCAACCTGCCGCCACGGCGGGCGATGTACCTCATCGGCCACACCGACCCGACCCTGACGATGCGCGTCTACCAGCAGGTCATCGACATGGGGGAGGGCGGCCTCGAAACGCTCGAGAAGCTCATCGGATGCACGTTCGAGGAGGCCTTCGCACTGCTTTCCGGCCGCGGGGTTTTGGCAACCAGTTGGCAACCGGCCAAGAAAAATGCCTCCCAGCCCGGTGCGTGGAGCGAGCTGGAAGGCACGGAAACGACGTAGATGCAGGACGTTCTTCGAAGCGGCTGAAGGGACTCGAACCCTCGACCTTCTGCATGGCAAGCAGACGCTCTAGCCAACTGAGCTACAGCCGCGCGCGATCGGCAGTATAGCCCGGCTTTCCGTCCAGACGCGGTTCAAGAGCGGCCCCGGGCCGGCCGATGCGGACGGTCATGCGCCGTTCGCTCACGCTCCTCGCCGCCCTCTTGGCGACGCTCGTCGTCGTCGCTCCGGCGGGCGCCTTCCGCCTGGGACGGGCGCCTGGCCCGGTGGCCCACAACCCCGCCGACCATCTGATCGACCTCGCGCCCGATCCCGAGGCCTACGAACCCGCGACGCATTGCACGAGCAAGCCCAAGCCGGGGATGACCGCCTTCGTCTCCTGGTTGCAGCGCCACGCCGAAGGCGTCTTCTGGGGCACGTACCGCTGCGAGAGGTGGGGGGCGCACGAGGCGTCGCTGCACGCCGAGGGCCGCGCCGCCGACTGGCACCTCGACGTCTCCGACCCCTCCGACCGCCGGGCGGCGCGGCGGCTGATCGAGCTCTTCCTGGCGCCCGACAAGGTCGGCACCCCACACGCCCTCGCGCGGCGGATGGGCGTCGAGGAGATCATCTGGGACTGCTCGTACTGGGGCGCCGGGATGCAGGACTTCGTCTCCTACCGGGCGTGCGAGAACGAGCACGGCGAGATCCGTCGGCACATGGATCCGACGACGGCCCATCGCAACCACATCCACTTCGGGCTCTCAACGGCCGGCGCCATGCGACGCACCTCGTACTGGGAGCAGAGCTGAGAGCGCCGGCGCGGGGCCGGCGTTTGCGCGCGCAACGAGCGGGCTAGTCTCGGAGGATGGCTTCCACGACCCCTCTGACCCGCTCGCTCGCCGGTGTCGACATCCATCCGATCGGCCTGGGCGAGATGCCCATGTCGCTCGATGGGCGTCCCGACGAGGAGCGCTCGATCCGCACCATCCACGCCGCGCTGGACGCCGGCGTCGGCCTCATCGACACCGCTGACGCCTACGCGCGCGACGACCGCGACATCGGCCACGGCGAGCGCCTGGTCGCCAAGGCGCTGAAGGGCCGCCGCGACGACGTCATCGTCGCCACCAAGGGCGGGCTGACCCGCGACCGCGAGCAGCGCTGGCCGCCCGACGGGCGCCCCGAGCACCTGCGTGCGGCGTGCGAGGCTTCGCTGCGGGCGCTCGAGACCGACCGTATCGACCTCTACCAGTTCCACCGCCCCGACCCGAGAGTCCCGTACGCCGAGTCGATCGGCACGTTCAAGGAGCTCCAGGACGAGGGCAAGGTCCGCTGGGTCGGCATCTCCAACGCCACCGTCGCGCAGCTCGAGGAGGCGCTCGGCATCGTCGACGTCGTCTCGGTCCAGAACCAGCTCTCGCTGGGCTACACCGGGCCGATCGCCAAGGGCGAGCTGCAGGCGTGCACCGAGCGCGGCATCGCCTTCCTGGCGTGGTCGCCGCTGGGCGGCATCAGCTCGGCGGCCGAGGCGGCCGGCGGCGTCGACCCCGTGCGCAAAGCGGCGCAGGCGCACGGCGTCTCGCCCCAGCAGGTCGCGCTGGCCTGGCTGCTGTCGCTCGGGCCGACGATGATCCCGATCCCTGGGTCGAGCCGGCCCGAGACCATCACCGATTCGCTGCGCGCCGCCGAGCTCGAGCTCACCGACGCGGAGCTCCGGGCGATCTCGGCCGCGGTCGGCGTTGCCTAGCCGGTGCGCCGGACCTCGCGCGTTATCACGAGCAGGAAGGCGAGGAAGGCGAGCGGGCCGAGGATGAGGGCGAGGTCGAACGAGCTGCCGCTGGGGCCGCTGGCCGACGGGCGGCTGAGCGACAGCTCGGCCCGCTCGGGCTTGCCCGGCGAGCCGCTGTCCTGGCTCGCGGCGCTCGAGTGCTGCTCGGCCAGCACCGCGCTGCGCTCACCCGAGCCGCTGGCCGGCGGCACCGGGGTGCCGGTGCCGGGCGCGGCCGTCACCGCGGTCGTCGGCGCGCCGGCGTCCTGGCACGCGCCCGCGCGGTTGAGCGCGCGCAGCCGCCTCAGGCCGCGGCGCTCGAGTGTGATGACGCGCGCGCGCCGCAGATGAGTGATCCGCGCGACCTCGCTGCGCGTGTGCGGGCGCAGGCGCCCGACGCCGGCGCGCAGGCTGAGCACGCGGCGCTCGGAGCGCGGCACGCGCGACAGGCAGCCGTGAAAGCGCAGGACGGTGCGCCGCAGGTTGCGCTCGCGCTGGCGGACGCGCGCGGCGCGGGTCCGGGGCTTGGCGTTGGAGGAGCCGCTGCGCGGGGCCTGGCCATCGGCGCCGGAGGCGCCGCCTGGTGACGTCGCGCTGCCCGGGGTGGACCCGGCGGTGCCGGTCGTCCCCGTTGCGCCGCCCCCGGAGCCGCCGGCGGAACCAGACGAGCTGCCGGAACCGGACGAGCTGCTCGAGCCCGACCCGCCGGATCCGGTCGACCCGCTGCCGGAGCGCACGGTGGTGCTGCCGGGCGTGTCCACCGACGGCGTGCTGACCGAGGGGGTGGTGACCGACGGCGTCGAGGTCGACTGGACCGTTCCCGCAGGCGTGCTGACGGACGGCGTCGTGACCGATGGCACGGTGACCGACGGGACGTGGACCGGCGCGGGTGCGGGAGGGGGCGTCGGGGTCGGCACCGTCGGGGTCGGGACGGTGGGGACCGGGACCGTGGGCGTCGGAACCGTCGCCGTGGGGACGGTCGGGGTGGGGACCGTCGGCGTCGTCACGGGCAGCTGCGCACCCGCGGGGAGCACCGTCATCCCCATGCAGACGACGAACGCCGCCACCACCAACCACCACCGCTGACGCATCGCTCCGGCCTCCCCCTGGATCTGGTGTACGAGCCCGCTGGTGTAACTGGCCGCCCCTGCGACTTGCCCGGGTGCGCTGCGAGCGCGAATCCGTAGGTGTCGTTCTTGCCCGCCGAACTCCCCGTTGTGTTGTCGAGCTGGGAGGTTGGTGGTGGGCAGGTCGATCGGGTTGGACGTGCATCGCGACTTCTGTCAGGTCGCGATCGCCGACGGAGGCCGGGCGCGCTCGGCCGGACGGATCGCCACGACGCCCGAGCAGCTTGCGCTGTTCGCGCAGAGCCTGGGGCCGACGGACCGGGTGGTGCTGGAGGCGACCGGCAACGCTCTGGCGATCGCCAGGATCCTCGAGCCGCATGTCGCCGAGGTGGTGCTCGCGCACGCCAAGCAGGTCCGTGCGATCAGCCACGCGCGGATCAAGACCGACAAGGTCGACGCCAAGGTGCTCGCCGATCTGCTGGCCGCCGACCTGATCCCGGCGGTGTGGATCGGCGACGAGCGCGTGCGGATGCTGCGCCGGCTGGTGTCGCGCCGTCGCGGGCTGGTCAAGCGCCGCACCCAGATCAAGAACGAGATCTGCGCGGTGCTGCATCGCAACCTGAAGGGACGCAACCCGGCCAGCGACCCGTTCGGCAAGAAGGGCCGCGCGTGGATCGCCGCGCAGCAGTTGCCACTCGACGAGCGCCTGACGGTCGACGCCGGCCTGCGCCAGCTGGACTTCCTCGGCGACGAGCTGGCCCAGATCGACGCGATCATCGCTCAGCAGGTGCTCGGCGACGAGGACGTGCGGCGGCTGATGACGATCCCCGGCGTCGACGTCGTGACCGCCGTCACGCTGGCCGCCGTGATCGGCGACGTCCGGCGCTTCCCGAGCGCGCGGCATCTGGTTGGCTACCTCGGGCTGCATCCGACGATCCGCCAGTCGGGCAACGGGCCGGCCCGGCACGGCCGCACATCGAAGGAGGGCCCGGCCGCCGCCCGCCACGTGCTCGTCGAAGCCGCCTGGTCGGCCGCCAAGGCACCGGGGCCGCTGCGCACAGAGCGTTCCCGGTGGGGTCGGGACCAAACGTCGTGCTTAGAGCGCCGTTGGGCGCTGGCGTGCTGCCGCTCAGCCGGTTACGACGCGAAAGACCAGGGCGACCCGGCCCAGCTGGATGACGTCGCGGTCGCGCAGCTGCGCGTCGGTGACGCGGACGCCGTTGACGAAGGTGCCGTTGGCGCTGCGGTCGTCGAGGACCCGAGCGCCCTCGCCGTCGTCGACGATGACCGCGTGGCGGCGCGAGACGCTCTGGTCCTCGAGGCGCAGGTCGGCCGAGAAGCCTCGCCCGACGTGGGTCACCGCCTGGTGCAGCGCGACCAGCCGCGTGACCTCGCCGTCCTCGATCGCCAGGTAGCGGCCGGGCACGGGGCGCGCGAAGGCGAGGCTCTCGCGGCGCGCGCTGTGGCCCAGGACGCCGTGGGGCTCGAGCTCCTCGGTCGGCGCGCGAGCCTCGGTCGGGGAGATGGACGCTGCGCTGGCCATGCTCGACACCTCATCGTGTGGGGCTGAGAGGAATCTCAAAGAAACCTAAGGGTCGGCGAAGAGACGTCCGGGCGCAGACCGTGCTTCGTCACTTCTTCGGAAGCCTTGATGTTCTCGTTGGCATGGCGTCGTTGGGTGGGGACATGTCCGACACAACGCTCACACGGACCGCGACGTTGCGCTATGTGGGGGTGGCGGACTGGTGGGGCTTTCACGTCTGGATCGAGGAGGGCGCCAGCCGCCGGACGCTGCCCTACCGCGGCGAGGCGGCGCTGGCCAGCTTCGCGTGGGGGCGCCCGGGCCTGGGCTCGCGCGAGCTGGCCCGCTCGATCATCGAGCACGCCACCGGCTCGCCCGCGCTCGCCGAGCGCCACTGCCGCGCCATGACGCACGCCGTCATCGCCGAGCTCCCCGCGCTCGGCTTCGAGCTCACGCGCGAGGACGTGGTCGCGTGGCTCGAGGGCGGCCCTACTCCTCCGGTTCGATGACGTCCATGCGCACGACCAGGCCGTCGCGGAACGCGTACACGTGGGTGACCTCGCGATCGGCGAGCAGCGTCCCGTCGAGGGCGCGCACCACCTGGTGCACCGCGACGGCCACGCGCCCCTCGCCGGCGTCGCTGAACCGGCGCGGCTCGACGCGCGGGTCGATCTGCTCGAACTGCCGGCGCCAGTAGCCGCGCACGTCGTCGCGGCCGGTGACCCGGCCGCCCTCGAAGGCGTTGGGCCAGTCGACGTCGGGGTGCAGTGTCGCGAGCACGGCGTCGACGTCGCGCTCGTTGAACGCCGCGTAGACGTCGCGCAGCAGTGCCTCGTGGTCCATGCCTGAGTGATAGCGATCTACCCTGTTGGGTGATGAGCGCGAGCCTTTACGAAGCGCTTGGAGGCCAGCGCCACCGCCACGGCGGCGGGCTGGTGCACGAGCACCCGCACGACGGGCCGCACTCGCACTCGCGCGCCCACGGCGACGGCGACCGCCACGCGCATTCCCATGGCCATGGGCACTCGCACGGGCTCGTCCACGACTCGATCAAGCGCTCGCGCGCCGGGCTGCGGGCGGTTCTCGCCTCGCTTGCCGTCCTCGGGGCCGCGGCCGCGCTGCAGACGCTGGTCTTCGTCGTCTCGGGCAGCGTCGCGCTGCTGGCCGACCTCATCCACAACTTCGGTGACGCCCTGACCGCGGTGCCGGTCGGCGCCGCGTTCCTGCTGCGCTCCGAGCGCGCCGAGAGAACGGCCGGGCTGTTCGTGGTCGCGGCGATCTTCGTCAGCGCCTGCGTCGCCGGGGTCGAGGCGATCGCGCGGCTGATCCACCCGGACGCCCCGAGCCATCTCTATGCGCTCGCCCTGGCCGGCGCCATCGGATACGCGGGCAACCTCGCCGCGGCCCGGATCCGCCTGCGCGCCGGGCGGCGGCTGGACAGCCCGGCGCTGATCGCCGACGGCGACCACGCGCGCGCCGACGCCTACGTGTCGCTGGCCGTCATCGCGTCGGCGGCCGTCGTGGCCATCGGCATCCCGATCGCCGACCCGCTCATCGGGCTGGCGATCACCTTCGTGATCCTGCGCATCACGTGGCAGTCGTGGCGCACCGTGCGCGGCCACGACCACGCGCGCTGATGGCGCCGATCACCGTCTACGGCGACGTGGACGCCCGCGCCGTCGAGCAGCTCGTGCGCTGCGCCGAGGCGGGGGACGCCGTGCGCGGCGTGCTCTGCGCCGACGGCCACGTCGGGTACTCGCAGCCCATCGGCGGCGCCCTCGCCTACCCCGACCACATCAGCCCGTCCGGGGTGGGCTACGACATCGCGTGCGGCAACAAGGCGTGCCGGACCAACATCCTCGCGGCGGACCTCGCCCCCGATGTCCGCCGTGTGATGGACGCGATCTTCGACCAGATCAGCTTCGGCGTCGGGCGCAAGAACGCCGACCCCGTCGAGCATCCCGTCCTCGACGCCATCCGCGATGCCGACTTCGCGCCGCAGCGCGGCCTCCACGAGATGGCGGCGCAGCAGCTCGGCACGGTGGGCTCGGGCAACCACTACGTGGACCTGTTCGAGGGCGACGACGGACACGTCTGGGTCGGGGTCCACTTCGGCTCGCGCGGCTTCGGGCATCGGACCGCGAGCGGCTTCCTGGCGCTCGCGCAGGGCAAGGCGTTCGGCGATCCCACGACCGAGGGGGAGATGGACAGCCCCCCGGTCCTGTTCGGCGTCGACAGCGAGCTCGGGCAGTCCTACATCGCGGCGATGCACCTCGCCGGCGATTACGCCTACGCGGGCCGCGACACGGTGGTCGCGAAGGTGCTCGACATCCTGGGCGCCGAGTCGACCTACGAGGTCCACAACCATCACAACTTCGCTTGGCGCGAGCGCCACGCCGGGGTCGACGTGTGGGTGGTCCGCAAGGGCTGCACGCCGGCCTTCCCCGGCCAGGAGGGCTTCGTCGGCGCGACGATGGGCGAGCCCTCCGTCATCCTGCGCGGCGTCGACACCGAGGCCTCGCGCGACCTGCTGTACAGCACCGTGCACGGCGCCGGGCGGGTCATGTCGCGCACGCAGGCCGCTGGCAAGAGCCGCAGGCGGTGGGCCTGCCCGCGGCGCAGGTGCGACTGGGTCCAAGGGCCCGGCGAGCACCCGCCCGCGCAGGGGCGCTGCCCGAAGTGCGGCAACCACAGGGTGGTCAAGCGCATGGTGCAGCTGACGCCGGGGGTCATCAACTGGCCCCGCGTGCAGGCCACCATCAGCGGCCTGGGCGTGGAGTTGCGCGGCGGCGGCGCCGACGAGGCGCCCGACGCCTACAAGCGCCTGGACACGGTCCTCGCCGCGCACGGCGACACCATCGAGGTCCTGCACACCCTGCGGCCGATCGGCGTGGCGATGGCGGGGGCCGGGACCTTCGATCCGTACAAGGACTAGCGCGAGGCGCGGCGACCCTGACGAGCCGTCGCGCTGAGCGCATTGCGCGCAAGGCGACGACCGGAATCGAACCGGTGTAAACGGCTTTGCAGGCCGCTGCGTAACCACTCCGCCACGTCGCCAGGCAGCGGCCAAGCGTAGCGAGCGCGTCACAGCATCGGACCGACGCGACAAGATCGGTGTGGATGGCCCGCCAGCGCCTCGACTCAGATCGCCTCGCCGCTGCCTACGAGCGCGACGGGCGCCGGCTGCTGATCTTCTTCACGCGACGCACCTACGACGCGCAGCTGGCCGTCGACCTGGTGGCCGAGACCTACGCGCGCGCCTTCGAGCAGCGCCGTCGCTTCGCGGCGGACCCATCCGACCGCGACGCCCTGGCGGCCTGGGTCTTCGGCATCGGGCGCAACGTCCTCCACGAGGCGCTGCGCCGGGGGCGGGCCGAGCGCCGCGCGCTGGCGCGCCTCGGTGTCGAGCCGCCGGCGCTCGAGGCCGAGGAGCAGATCCGCATCGAGGAGCTCGCCGCGTTGGGCGAGCTGCGCTCGGCGGTCCAGGGCGCGCTGGCCGAGCTCGGCGCCGAGCAGCGCGAGGCGGTGCGCCTGCGCGTCGTCGACGAGCTCGGCTACCCGACGGTGGCGGCGCGCCTCGGCGTCTCCGAGCAGACCGCGCGGGCGCGGGTCTCGCGCGGGCTGCGGGCGCTGGCCGCCGCCGTCGATCGTCACGAGCTCGGGCCGGAGGGCGCGGCGTGAGCGCGCGCGACCCCGAGACGATCCTCGCCGAGCTCGGCCACGACCTGCGCGCGGCGTGGGCTCGCCCGCCACGCCGCGCGCGTCTTCCTCGCTGGCCGCGTGGGCTGGTGCTGGTCCTCGCGCTGGTGGCGCTCGTGCCCACCGCGCTCGCCACCCGCGACGCGATCTGGGCGCCCGATCCTGTGCCGCTGCCCGGCGCCGCGCGGCCGCCCGGGTCGGTGGCCCCGGAGCGGACGGGCGCTCAGGTCTACGTCGCCGCGGGCGTGGAGCGCGGAGTGGCCTGGCGGCTGACGGCCTCCGCGTGCGACTACGCCCGCGTGCGCGCCGTCGGCGTGTTCCTCACGGTGCCCGGGGGCGGGGGAGGGGCGCGCTGCGACGTCGCCTCGCGGCGCCCGGGGGTGGGCGTCAGCCCTTCCGTCCTCGCCCAGCGCCTCGTGCAGACCTACTTCGACCCCGTGTCCGGCCGCACGTGGGCCTTCGGGGCGGTCCCCGCCGGCGCGCGCACGGTCGACGTGACGGGCGCGGCGGCGAGCACGACGGTCGCCGCGACGCCGGCCGATCCCGACGCGGTGGCCAAGGGCGGGCTGCCCGCCGGGATGCGCGTCTTCGTCGCCGTGCTGGACGGCGCGCGCGACGTTCCGCTCGTCACCGTCCGCGATGCCGCAGGCACCGCGCTGCTCGTCTGCCGTGAGGGGCGCTGTGCCCCGCCGAGCGCTGGAGGCATGCCATGAGGGTCAGGTCCGTCGCATCGCTGGTGCTCGTCGCGCTGATCGCGGGCGCGATCGCCGCCCACGCCGACAGCAGCGCCTCGCCGCGGCGTGCGCGGACGCCGGTGCGCGTCGTCGCGGCGCCTGCTCCGGCGCGGCCCTTCGTTGCGCGGGCGCCTCTGTCCATCGCGTGCGCCGCGCCGGTGCCGGTCGCTCCTGGTCGCAGGCCGTCGCCGAGACCGCAGCCGCCGAAGGCCCCCACGGCGGCGCCGCCGTCGCAGCAGCTGCTCGACGCCTTCGCGATCCTGCGCCGGCCGCGCACCGATCAGGACGCGCTGTCGCCCGAGGCGCTCGAGGCCCTGCGCGTGCGCGGCCTGTCGCCGGTGTCGCTCGACTCCTCCCGCCTGCTGCGCAGCACGGCGACGGGCGGCAAGGCGTGGGTCGTGCCGGTGCCGAACGTCGTCGGCCGCCTCGGGGTCGCCTGCGAGCCGGTGGGGAAGTCCGGCCCGCGCGAGGGCCTCGTCGTCGTCGCGGTCGGCGATGCCGCGAGCGGCGGGGGAGGGGCGCTCGACGACCTCGTTCGCGGCCGCGCGCCGGTCGCGGTCGCGCCGTGCGCCGGCGCCGACCACGCGATGCTCTCGATCTCGGGCATCGTCCCCAACGGCGTGCCGGCCGTCTTCCTCACCGCGCCCGACGGCACCGCGGTGCGCGCCGACGTCAAGGACAACGGCTACGAGTTCCTGCTCCCCAACCAGCGCCCGTACGAGCAGCGCTACGTCGTGTGGACCGGGGGAGACGGGACGCCGCACGTGCAGCCGATCGTCACCTTCGCGGCCGTGCCGGCGCGGGCCTGCAAGTCGTCCGCCAAGCTGGCGCAGACCGTCGCGCGCGTGTCGCCCGACGGGTTCCCCCCGTGCGAGGCGCCGCCGATCGTCGACAAGTTCGCCGTTCCGGTGCCGCGCCGAGCGTCGCGTCAGCTGCGCCTGCGCCGCCAGGTCGCGGCCATGCTCGTCTTCACGCGCTGCACGGCGCTCACGCCGTTCGCGCCAGGGGGCGTGGTGGCACTCGGACGGCCGGGCCCACCGCCGCCGGCCGCCGCCGTGCCCGCCCGTCCGGCCCCGGCGCCGTCGGCGGTCCCCGCTCGGCCCGTCCCGGCGCCCGCGACCCCCGCGCCCGCGCCTCGCCGCAAGCACCGCTGAGCGCGCGCCGACCCCGAGTAGCCTCGGTCAGATGGCTGCTCCCCGACCCCTCGTCATCCTGACCCTCCTGGCGGTCTTCGTCGCCTCGGTCTCGGTCACGATCCTCGCCTGGATCGCCATCGCCACGGCCAACAAGGCCCAGGACGTGGTCGACAAGGCCGACCGCCTCACCACCGACGCGGCGACCTCGATCCGCCGCCTGGACCGCACCACCCGCGACCTCGATCCGGCCGTCCGCTCGCTGCGCCGCGCCTCCGACGCGCTCAACAGCGCGGCCCGCGCGGCCCCCTGACCCCTCGCTACACTGTCGCCTCCCAGGGCGATTAGCTCAGCTGGGAGAGCGCCGCCTCGACAAGGCGGAGGTCACTGGTTCGAGCCCAGTATCGCCCACCTCGAAAGCCCTGCAATCGCGGGGTTTTCGCGTTTCGTGGGCACAATGTGGGCACATGTTTGGGGCGCCCCGGTCCGACACCGGCGGGTGCTACGGTCTCGCGTCACGCCTCCTGACGGGCGTCGATGACTGGACCTTTCGGCCCCCGCCCGGCCTGGCACGCTGGCGGGGGTCGCGGTCTTTCTAGCCGCGGGTGTCGCTACGGTCCAGGGCCGGAAGTCCGCAGACCTGCAGTAGCTGAGGCAAGGCACAGGGGCCGCCGCCACGAGCGCGCCGTCGCTGACAAGTCAATAGCCGTTCGACTCGTCAGGAGCGCCCCGTGCCAGCACCGCCGCCAGCGGCTACGCCGCTACTCAACGCCCAACAGGCCGCCGAGCTACTCGGCGTCCCCCCGTCATGGGTGCTCGCCCAGGCGCGCCGCGACTCCATCCCGCACGTCCGGCTCGGCCGCTACGTCCGCTTTCGCGCCGACGACCTCGACGCGTGGGCAGCCGAACGCGCCCGCGGGCCGCGAGGGGCGCTCCGATGAGCGCCGACGCCTGGCGCAAGGTGTTGCTGCGCGACCCGTGCGCGTATTGCGGCGCCCCGGCAGCACACGTCGACCACATCGTGCCCAGCTCAGACGGGGGGGCGCACGACCCCGCCAACTACACGGCCGCGTGCTCGCCCTGCAATCTCTCCAAGTCGGACCGTCCGCTACTGCACTTCCTGCTAATCCGCGTCGACGCGGACTATCGCGAGCATTGGCGCCGCGAGGTGCAGGCGCGCTGCATAAGGAACCCGCCGAAGGCGTGGCCCGGCCGCATCCTCGCCGAGGACCTCGAGCGCCAAGAGGCGGCGTGATGTCCGCGCGCCGCATGCGCCGCGACGCCGCGCGCCGCGCCATCCGCGCCGCCAGGCGCGCCGCGAGGGCGAGCGGCTGCACATGTCACGCCGACGTGGAGATCAGGAACTCGGACTCGTTGCAGTCCGAGCTGCCGCACGTCGACATCGCCCACGACCCGTGCTGCGCCCTGCTCCGCGCCGTCGAGGGGCCGGGGCCGGCGCGCCGGCTGCAGCTCGTCGTCGACCTCGACCCCGACGCCGCCGCATGAGCAGCAACGGCCGCGTCGCGCTCGAGTCCGGCGACATAGACCAGCTCGTCGCGGCCGCATGGGCGATCGGGCACCGCGACGTCGACACAGTCGCCCCATGGTTCTACGAGCAAGCACGGTTCGCGCCCGACGACGAAAGCGAGGAATGGCGCGACGCGATCGAAAGCCGGCTCGCGCTGCTACGCGACACCACCGACACCTCGAGCAACGGCGCCTCGAGCGTCGCGGACCTGGTCGACCAGATCCGCCGCGCACTACTCGACGACGCGCAAGACACCCGCGACGGCGACGGGCCAGCCCGCGAGGAGATCGCGGGCACCGGCGGGCTACTGCACCGCGGGCAGGCACACCTGTTCTTTGGCGACCGTGGCGGCGGCAAAACGCTCGCCGTGAAGGTGACCACGCTCAGCGCCGCGGCGCACGGCGCCAAGGTCCTCTACCTCGACCACGAGAACGGGCAGGCACTCACCCGCGACCGGATCGAATGCATCCTCGACGCCAACCCCGCGGCGACCCGCTCGACGACGGCCGGTTCGCCGGCCGCCACTACCCCGAGCTGAATCGCGACTGGCCGGCCAGCGCCTACGCCGAAGCGATCGCCGGCGCCGGCTATCAGATCGTCGTCTACGACAGCTGGCGCGAATCGCTGACCATGCTCGGCTACGACCCGAACAGCGACGCCGACGTGTCCGCATTCCTGCAACGGTTCGTCAAGCCACTACTGCAACGCGGCGTCGCCGTCGTGCTCCTGGACAACGTCGGGCACGTCGACAAGGACCGGCCGAAGAACAGCGGGACCAAGCTCGACTCAGTCCCGCAGGGCTACAAGGTCGAAGCCAAGAGCACATTCTCAGTCGCCGAGCAGGGGCTCGTGCAGATCACATGCACCCGCTCACGATTCGGCGACATGAGCCGGTCGTGGTCCATGCGCATCGGCCACGGCATCTACGAGGTGCCCGTGTCGAAAAGCGCGACCGTCGACGACAAACGCCGCGAGGAGATCATGCTCAAGCGCGAGGCGCTCCGCGACCGATGCGTCCGCGTCCTCACCGACCACGCGCCGCTCAGCCGTGACGACCTGCTCGACGCCGCGCGCAAGCGGGGCGCCAAGGGCCGCAACGCCACGCTCCGCACGTGGCTCGAGGAGCTAGTCGCCGAGCCCGGAACCGGCCTCGACCACGGCCCCGACGGATACGTCCTCGAGGGTGGCCCCGATCATCGGGGCCACCCCCCTGGCCCCGAGCATGCGGGCCACCCGCGGGCCACCCCCACCCACGAGACCACGGAATCCCCGATGACCACAGGGGATCAGGGTGGCCCCGCATGACGGGGCCACCCTGGGGTGGCCCCATGGCCCCGACCTATAGGGAGTCGGGGCCATGGGTCGTAACGGCACCGATGGGCCAGCCGATGTGGAGACCAGCGAACAAGGAGAACCGATGAGGATCAGTGACTGCCCACCCTTCCGCCGCTTCGACCACAGCGACGTGCACCACCTGCCCGAGTACCGCGCGCTCGCCGCGGCCATCGACGCGCTCGCGCACCGACTCGAGCGCGAGGACATCGCCATCACGCAGGTCGAGTTCGAGCGCATGCTTGCCGATGTCGCGCGCCACCTGCCCGCGAGCGACTCGTGCACCGAATGCTGGCAAGCGAACGCCGATCGCGACGACGACGCCGCGGCCGAGTCGCTTCGCCCTCACGTTCCGTACGCCAACCTGGACGGCGACGGCGGGCGCTACGTCTACAGCTGCGAACACGGCCACCAGTGGACATGCGGCTGGTCGCAGCGCGCGCACATCGTGGCGATGGGGACGTCGTGACCCCGTACGTGCAAAAGGTATGGGGGGTGTACCTCTAGCGAAGGCGCCGAGCGCGGCCGCTCCGCCCCGTCGCTATGGATTTCTCCCTCCGATGAGTTTGCCCCACCGTCCCTAACGATTGGAGCCCTGATGGCGAAGACCTACCCGTGGGCGCACCGGCAGCTGCGCGCGACGTTGCAACGCACCGTGGACGCCGGGAACGGCCGCTGCTGGCGGCCGGAGTGCGGCCGGCGGATCCCGGCGGGCAGCACGCACTGGCATCTGGGCCACAAGGACGACGGCAGTTGGGGCGGGATTGAGTGCATCCCGTGCAACCTGCGCGACGCGGCGGGGAAGACGAACGCGAAGCGCGCTGGGCATCGGCGGGCCGATGCCCAGCGCCCGGCGCCGCCCGGCCCTGGCTTGTGGCGCTGGAGCCCGGTCAGCGGTGCGTGGTCGCGGGTGTCGCGCGACTGGTTGGGCGACGCCACGGAGGTCCGATGAGCGACGACCGCTACCCGGAGACGCCGCCGGATCACGTTCGCCTCACGTGGTCGCCGCGCCCCGGTGTCCTGATCGTGCACGACGTCGATCTCGCAACCGCCGCGGCGATTCAGCGCGGCGATGCGCCGGTCGTGCTCGGCCGTGGCCGGCGGTACACCGCTCAGCAACTGGCGGCCGACAAGGCGGTCCTGCTCGACGAGCTGGCGCGCGTGCAGGCCGACCTCCTGGAGATCGAGTGGCGCAACCTCGGATGACGTCCGGCAGCCGTCCTATTCTGACCGTCGCGCGCCACCTCCCACCGCCTGGTCACCGCCACGCGGAGTCACCTGGGGGCAGTGGGGATCGCGCCGGCACACCCGCTGAGGTCACCTCACCGGCCGGGCCGTCAGAGATACGCCACGCGGCGCCTATGTTCGCGTGGCCCACCCGGCCGAAAGGACCATGACATGACCTTGCAGGAAATCCATGCCGCGCTGCGTGCGAAGCGCGCGAAGCGCGGGCAGCTGCTCGACGAGTACGCCGCGCTCGGTGATGGTGCCGGCGCCGATGAGCGCCGCGGCAACGTGGCTCGCGGCGTGCAGAAGCTCGACCAGGAGATCAGTGGGCTCGAGCTGCAGGAGCGCCAGGGGCGCGAGGACCGTGTCCGCGCGGGCGCTGCGACCGCTGGCGATCGTCGCGACAACGGGGAGATCTATGACACCGCGGACCGTCCGGCTTCCCGGCCGTCGGTCGGCGACGCGAGCCCGAACCTGTCGGCGGCTCTCCGGGCCATCGACCGCCATGCCGACGTGCTGACGACCACGCAGGCGAATCACCTCGAGCGCGTCGCGCGCAAGGACCGATTCGGGGCTGACGCCGGGTACCTGGCGAAGATCGGCGCCGACGACTACGCCTCGGGGTTCTTCAAGTACATCGAGGACCCGACGACCGCCGGTATCAGGCTGTCCGCCGGTGAGCAGCGCGCCATGCAGGAGGCGCTCGAGGCCGGCCGCCTGCAGGCCGGTTTCGGGCTCGGCGGCGGCTTTCAGGCCGCGGGGATCGGCCTCGGCTCGCAGGGCGGGTCGCTGCCTCTGCCGTTCGCGTTGGACCCGACGGTGATGCCGTCGAGCGACGGTGAGATCGAGCCGATCTCTCGCCTCGCCCGGACCGTGACGATCACGGGCACCAACACGTGGCAGGGCGTTCGCTCGGACGGCGTTACGTCGAACTACGACAGCGAGGCCTCGGCCGTGAACGACGACTCGCCGACTTTGGTCCAGCCGGAGATCACGGCGGAGAGGTGGACGTCGTTCGTGCCGATCAGCTTCGAGTTGTTCGCTGATTGGAGCGGCGCGCAGGCCGAGCTGTCCAAGATGTTCCAAGATGCCAAGGCCGTGGAGGACGCCACCCAGTTCCTGTCGGGCTCCGGGACCGCGGAGCCCCTGGGGATTCTGGCGGGCAGCTCGACAGCTGTCGCGGTCGCGACGGGCAGCACCGCGCTCGACGCCGACGACTTCTACTCGGTCAAGAACGAGCTGCCGCCAAGGTTCCGTCCGCGGTCGCAGTGGGTCATGGCCGGCGAGATCATCGACCGCGCGGCGAGGCTCGTCCCCTACGGCAGCGTGGACGATGTGCCGCTCGTCCCGGCCGACCGGTCGACGGTCGTGGGCCGGCCGGTGTCGGAGTGGTCGACGATGGCCTCGACGGTCACCAGCGGCGACAAGATCGCGATCCTGGCCGACTTCCAGGCCGCGTTTGTCATCGTTCAGCGCTTGGGTGTCCGGGTCGAGGTGGTGTCCCATTTGGCCGACCCGTCGACGGGCTTCCCGACCGGCCAGCGGGGACTGCTGGCGTGGGGCAGGACCGGATCGGGCGTGGTCGTCGAGAACGCCCTGCGGTACCTCGTGATGACGTAGATGTTGATCTTCGCGGTGCGACGTCGGGCGCGTTTTCCATGCCGCCCCCGACTCGGGTGACACCGCGAACGTGGAGGCGCGCCGGCCGCGTTTCAGACGCCCGGCCGGTGCCCTCCACACCCGCCCGCCGCCGCAAGGGATTGCCCCGGGGGGCCTGCGGGGGTGCCGGTCGCTCTCTCTCGTCCAGGGGTGACCGGCGCCCCGCTACTTTCCCGCGCCGTGCCCGAGCACGCCGCCACCGTCGAGATCGGGTCGCGCGATCGCGAAGGACCTCGGTGTCGTCGAGCGCACGCCCGATCGGGGCCTGATCGCCGCTGCACCCGAGGCAGTACAGCGCGGTTACAGCGCCGGGCGATGACCCAGGGTCAGTCGTCATAGAAGTCGGCGGGGTCCACCTCGTCCTCCTCGAGCCACCACGATGCCTCAAAGCCCGCGGCCGCAAGCTCCTCCTCGCCGTCAAGGGTCAAGTCGCATACGCGGCACTCGAGCGTGCCCGGCGAGAACTGCACCGTCGGGTACACCCCGGCGACCCAAGCCTCTCCGTCGCTGTAATCCCAGTCCGGCTCCCATTCAACCTCGTAGCTTCCGTGGACCAGCGCCCGCCTCGAACAGGCCGGGCACTCGCGCAGGGCCTGCTCGTACTTCTCCGGGGCGTAGCTGCCTTCAATGCTCGCGAGGACAGCGTCCTGCACGGATTGCTCCATCGACGCGTACCGGTCCCTGAAGAGGTTTCGCGCCGTAGCGATCGCGTCGGTTACTCGAACGCTGGCGGCATCGCTTGACTCCGACAGGCGCGCGTCCACCATCTCAATCAACTCGCCCCAGAAGCTCTCCCGATCGAGTTGGGGGATCGCCTCGACGACGTATTCGCATGCCCTTAGAAATGGGACGAGCTGCTCTTCCGCTTGCGGCTCCACTTGACCGGCATGGACCACGCCGTTCCTGACGTAGATCAACAGTTGAAGCGATGTCCTGAGGTTGGCGAGCGGTGGTATTAGCTGCGCGGCACGATCGAGGGCTTCTTGGCCGGTGATCGTTCTCATCCGCGATCGCGGCGTCCGTGTGTGCTTGGACTCACCGCAAGCGTGCAGCAGTGAGTCGAAATCGTGAGCTGCAACCAGGCTGCCATGCATAGACGCGAGATACGCCTTGGTGACCTGTTCCAGGGCAGTTGCTGCGTGGAGCAAGAACACCGTGGAATCGCCTTCGAGGAATGACCGCAGCGCAGACCCTGCGAATCGAGCGGATGCCGAGCGCAGTTCTTCGGATAGCGATTGCTGCGTCATCCTCCGGCACTCTAAGTGTGCCCGGCGCCTGCCGCGTCGTCGGCGCCGCCAACACCGATCGGCAGATGGGACCGGCCTGGCCCATATTCTGCGCCGATGATCGTGCCCGCCATCGTGCGCTTGACGGCGTGAGCGCCCCGGACGCGGGTGGTTTGTCGTGTGAGCCGCCCGGATGCGCGCAGCACGCGTGCGAGGCGCGTCCTTTCCCGGGGGTGGCAGGTGACGTTCCGGTGATCGAGCGCACGCTCAAGCGCGTGGAGCGCAAGCTTGCCGCCCGGGGCGCGCCCCCCGAGGCGTTCGTCGAGGCGCGCGCCGCCCTTGACCGGCTACGACGACTCTCTGGATAGCGCGACTATCGCTAGCGCAGCACGTCTTGCCACGGGTCGTCGTCCGGGCGTAGGGTCGTCAGCCGACCCACAAGATCGCCCCCGCGCGACCGTCATCGCCGGGGGCATGGCCCAACAGGAGGAACCCCTGATGAGCGCGACCCACGCTACCGCCCCGACCGATCCCAGCGCAGCGGGTTGGTGCGAGGGGTGCGGGCTCCGTCCCGCCACGCACAACCTCGACGAGCACGGCCGCGGCGACTGCGCCGAGTGCGCCGAGCGCTACGCGGCCGACTACGCGCGGATCGCCGGGATCGTCGAGCAGTTGCGAGAGGTGCTCGACCGTGGCCGCGAGGCCGGCATCGACGACGACTGGCTCGAGATCGCGTGCCAGGACGCGCTCAGCGAACGGGTGCTCGAGCAGGGCGACGACGTCGCGTGCGAGCGGCCGGGGGCGTCGTGATGGCCGCCGAGCTACCGCCGCACGCCGCCGCCGCAGTGCGGCGCATCCTCGACGCCGCCGCCCGGCGCATCCTCGCCGAGCAGCTCGCCGCGTGGCGTGAGGACGAGGCGCCCGACTCGACCGCCCGAGACGGGAGAATCACCCGATGAGCACCGCACCCCGACGGCCCTACGGCACCGGCTCGCTGTTCGTGCACCCGACGGCGCAGCCGCCGACGTGGTACGGCCGGTTCCGGGGGCGCAAGAAGGCGCTCGGCCTGGTGCGCCAGCCCGGAAGCCGTGACGGGCTCACCCGTCCGCAGGCCGAAGCGAAGCTGCGCGAGTGGATGGCCGAGGTGCAACCCGCTGCGCCCGTCGGGCGCAGCGTGACGCTCGCCGCCGCGGGCGAGCACTACCAGCGCCACTTGCGGCGCGCCGGCCGCAAGCGCACCACGATCGCGGCCGTGGAGTCGGCGCTACGTGTGCAGCTCGTCCCGTTCTTCGCTGACAAGCCGCTGGCGGCGATCCGCCGCGAGGACGTGTCCGATCTCGTCGCGGTCCTCGAGGGCCGCGAGCTGGCGCCGAAGTCGATCCACAACTACATCGGGACGCTCTCGGCGATCTGCAACTACGCGACGGCGCCGCAGCGGCGTTGGTTGGCCGTCAACCCGTGTGTCGGCGTCGAGTTGCCCGGCGTGCCCGAGCCCGACGAGGTCCGGTTCCTCGACGAGGCCGAGTGGGAGGCGGTGCTGCGGCACGTGCGCCCGGGCGATTACGAGGCGCTCGACCGTGCGTTCTACCTGACGGCGATCATGGCCGGGCTGCGCCACGGCGAGCTGATCGCGCTGCGCTGGCGCGACGTCGATTGGGTCGCCGGCCGCATCCGTGTGAGACAGAACCACGTGCTCGGCGAGTTCGACACCCCGAAGTCGCGGCGCGGCAGTCGCAGCGTTCCCATGGCCGACCGCCTGGCGGGTGCGCTCGATCGCTTGCACAAGACGCAGGGCGAGCCCGGCGACGACGACCTCGTGTTCCCCGACCCCGTGACCGGCGGGCCACTGGACAAGGCGGCGAACCTGCGCCGCTACCGCAAGGTGCTCAAGGCGGCGAAGCTCGACGAGGCGCACAACCTTCACGGGCTGCGCCACACGTTCGGGACCACGATGGCCGCGGCCGGGGTGCCGATGCGCACGCTGCAGGAGTGGATGGGCCATCGTGATATCGCGACCACGCAGCGGTACGCGGACTACGCGCCGAGCCCACACGAGGCGGGCATGATCGCCAGGGCGTTCGGCGAGGCCGGTCAGCCCTCAGGCCTCGCCGGCCGCGATACGGGCGCCGCGGTAGAACTCGCCGATGGCGGCCGCCATCTCAGCGGCGGAACCATCGAACGGCAGGGCGTCGAGTAGGACACGCGCGAGTTCACGCAGCCGCTCCTCGACACTTTCGTCGGCAAGCCACCGTTCGAGGTGCGCGCGGTTGTCCGGGCTGCCGGCGGCCGTGGCCGCGATGTGCTTGCCGAGGTGGTAACCCACCTGCGGTGTCTCGCCGCCGGGGGGCATCGGCGTCGTCGTCATGTTGTCCCACGTCGACCAGCCGCCGCCGACGAACACGCGAAGCTGAAACCAGGTGGCGAACATCTCGTGCAGCAACTGCTCGACGAACACACCGCCGTGCGGGACGCCCTGAGTTGTCGCCAGGTAATGGTGGGCGACCTCCTCGTGCATGACCCACGGCAGGCGCGCCTGGTCACGCGCCAGTTTCGGCGATATCCAAAGCCCCGTGTCGTTCGCGGACGCCTCGACGTTCGGCGGTGCCTGGGGGTTGTCGCGGACCTCGACGCGCAGCGTGGTCTGGTAGCCAAGCTCGTGCATCGCGCCGAGACACATGGCCCGCACGTTCTCCCGTGTCTCGCCATCGGCACCGTGTACCACGCACCTTGGACCGGCTCCTGACATCAGGGGCCGAGATTACCCGTGGACACGTTCGTGGGCACTTCCTGAGCGAATCTCAGAGCACCACAGACGACGCAACGTCAGTCATAGAGCCAAGCGACATCTGAGCGCACCCCGTTCAGCGGGTTCGAGCCCAGTATCGCCCACCTCCGAAACCCCCGTGCCACGGGGGTTTCGTGCTTCTGCGCCGTTGCGCCATGAGCTGCATTGCCGGACCTGGGCCCGGCCACGACGAGCAGGCGTCCGGTCGGGTTGCCACAGTTCCCAGGGTCTTGGCCCTGAACGCAACCGCCCCCCAGGTTGGCGCCGAGGGCGGCGCGCCGACCGACGAGGCGCCGCATGCGGCTGCGCCCGATCGCATCCCCGTCCTCGATCTCTTCGCCGGCGCGGGTGGGCTCTCCATTGGACTGCGAGACGCGGGCTTTGAGCCCGTTGGAGCCGTGGAGGTGATGGAGGACGCCGCCCTGACGTACGAGTTGCAACACGGGGTCGAGGTGGACCGGCGACGCCTGGAGACGATCCCGGAGCGCGAGCTCAGGGCGTGGCGCGGAGTGCCGGTCGTAGCGGGCGGCCCTCCCTGTCAGCCCTGGTCGACCGGGGGGCTGCGTCAGGGCGACGAGGACGAGCGCGATGGGTTCACCGCGATGTTCCGCGCCCTCGATTTCATCAAGCCCGAGGCCTTCATCATCGAGAACGTCGCCGGGCTGGAGCGAGGGCGCACCCGGGACTACTTCCTCTCGCTGATCGAGGTCTTGCGAGACCATCTTGGCTACCACGTCGAGCACAAGACGCTCGACGCGGCCGACTATGGCGTCCCCCAGCGCAGGCTTCGCACCTTCATCGTGGGGATGCGCGAGGCCGGCTTCGCGTTTCCCGAGCCGACACACGGGCCGACCGCCGACGAGCCGTGGGTCACCGCTGGCGAGGTGCTCACGGATGACCCCGTCGGCGAGGCCAACACCTCGATCGTGACCTACGCGAAGAACCCGGATCTGCGGCCGAGCCCGTACGACGGTCTCCTCTTCAACGGCGGCGGTCGGCCGATCAACCTGAGGGCTCCGGCGCGGACGATCCTTGCGTCGGCCGGCGGGAACAAGACGGCGTTCATCGACACCCTCGGCGTGGCGCCCGCGTACCACGCGACCCTGTGGGATGCCGAGGAGGGCAGGCCACGCAAGGGGTTCCGGAGCGCGATCCGCGTGGGGCTCGTCCCCGGCGCCAGGCGCATCACGGTCGCCGAGTCAGCCGCGCTGCAGACCTTCCCCGCGGGCATGGAGTTCAAAGGAACGCGCAGCACGCAATACACGCTCGTCGGCAACGCGGTCCCGCCGAAGCTCGCGAGCGCCGTCGGGCAGGCCGTGCGGGCGACGCTGCTCGCTAGGGCAGCGTGAGACCTCTGGCCTTCAACTCGTCCACGAGCATGGTGACGAGGGCATCGCGCGGCTGGCGCTCGACCAGGTGCTCGTAGAGCAGTTGCAGAGCGCGACGCCGGTATTCGGCCGTCAGTCGGTGAACCAGCGACCGGACCTCGGCGCGGACTTCGAGAACGGCGACGTCCTTCGTTGACCCGGCCAGCTCGGCGGCGATCTGGTCGCCGGACGCGGCGTCCGCGCCTCGGCCGAGGATGTGGATGCGATCGAGGCCGTGGTGCCTGGCCGCCTGCTCCGCTTGCGCGATCTTCGTGCGCCAGTCGTTGCGCGTGACCTCGTACGCCTCCCGCACGTCCCCGCCGTAGATGTGCTGAACGTCCCCGGCCGTCCGGGCCGATGCGTCCGAGGTGTTGAGGCTCTTGGTGACGACACGGGAGCGGTCGTCGCCCTCCTGCCTCACTCCCGCCTCGTAGAGCGAGGCAAAGATGAATTGCTCGTACGCGCCGCGCGAGGATTGGGACAAGAGGTGGTCGAGCATGCCGAAGACGTTGGCGAAGGTCAGCGCGGGCCCATCGAGCGCCGGCATCTCGGGGAGGTTCCGCGCCGTGGCAGCAACCCCGGCCGCAAGGTGGTGGAACGCGTCCTCGATGGCCACGATGCTGGTCTGGTCAGCCGCCCAATCGAGGATCGCCTGCCACGTCGCGTTCTTGCGATCGATGTATTTGACGACGCCCTTGACGCCGGTCTGCAGCGCTTCCCGCGATCCGACGATGTGCAGGCGCGGGTAGAGCGTCGACCCGAGGTAGCGCGAGGCGTTGCGCGCCGGGTTGTGGAGTGCCTGCGTGCGCCAGTCGATCAGCTGCCCGTGCTCGACCTCCATTGCCAGGAGGGTCAGCATGCCGTCACGCACCGTGTACTGGCGCTTCTCCAGACGACTGGTCAGATGCGCGGACACGGCGGCGTCCGGCGCAGGGAGCGTGCCGAACGTCCCGGCGACCATCGCGTCGAGGGTGTCCTCGAGGCGCTTCTCGATCTTCTCGCGCGACGGGAGCGGCATCGATGCGCCAGGCTACGCACGGAGCCGGATTGACCACGGACGACTACCCGCACCCCAGTAGCCCGGCAGTTACCGCAGCGATGAAGGGCAACCGGCGGGCCGACACAAGGCCCGAGGTGGCACTTCGCGCAGCGCTGCACGCGCGGGGGCTCCGCTTCCGCAAGGACTACATGCTCCGCACCACCGAGGGCGCTCGCGCAAAGGTCGACATCGTCTTCACCCGCGCGCGCGTGGCCGTGTTCATCGACGGGTGTTTCTGGCACGGGTGCCCCGAGCACGGCAACACGCCGCGAGTCAACTCGCACTACTGGGGACCGAAGCTCGCGCGCAACCGCGAGCGCGATCGCCGCGTCACGGCATCTCTGCAGCGTGACGGGTGGACGGTCATCCGCGCCTGGGAGCACGAGCCTCTCCACGCGACAGTCGACCGCGTCCTGGCTGCACTCGACGCTCGCGTCCACGATGGCTCTCCGGCGTGATTCCTCCTCGGCCACGCCAGCAGGGGCTCCCGGGTACCGTCTAGGCATGCCCGCGGACACGCAGCTTCCGGTCCTCCCGCTGGCGATCGTCGCCCCCGGGCCTGCGCCGGCCGAGCGGGAGCGCCTCGTGCGCCGGGCCCGGGCGCTCGCCCGGATCGGTCTCGGCTGGCACCTCGTGGAGGCGGCCGTCGCCATCGCGGCCGGCGTGGTCGCCGGGTCGGTGGCGCTGGTCGGCTTCGGGGCCGACAGCCTCATCGAGGCGGCCGCCGGTGTCGTCGTGCTCTGGCTGATGGGTGGCGGGCGGTCGTCGTCGCCCAGCGCCGAGCGGCGGGCGCAGCAGCTCATCGCCGCCTCGTTCGTCCTGCTCGCCGCCTACATCGGCGTCGAGTCGGTGCGCGACCTCGTCGGCGGCCATCGTCCGGACGCCAGCTGGGTCGGCATCGGCCTCTCCGTCGTGACCCTCGCCACCATGCCGCCGCTGGCCGCCGCCAAGCGTCGTGTGGGGGAGCGCCTCGGCTCCTCGGCCACGATGAGCGAGAGCCGCCAGACGATGGTCTGCGCCTACCTGTCGGCGGCGCTGCTCGTGGGCCTGCTGGCCAACGCGGCGCTCGGCTGGTGGTGGGCCGATCCGCTCGTCGCGCTGGGCATCGCTGCCATCGCCCTGCGCGAAGGCCGTCAGGCGTGGCGCGGCGAGGCGTGCGGATGCTGCGCGTAGTTCCGGGCCACGCGACGAGATAGGCGCCGCTCATGACTGCCGTCAGGCGCCGCGCGATCGCCGTGATCCCGGGCGACGGCATCGGCCGCGAGGTCACGCCCGCCGCGCTCGAGGTGCTCGAGGCGGCCGGTCGCGCGCACGGGTTCGAGCTGCGGCTGACCGAGCATCCGTGGGGGTGCGATCACTTCGTGCAGACCGGCCGCATGATGCCGGCCGACGCGCTCGACACCTTGCGCGATGGCGACGCGATCTTCCTCGGGGCCGTCGGCCGGCCCGATGTGCCTGACCACGTCTCGCTGTGGGGGCTGCTGATCCCGATCCGCCGCGCCTTCCGCCAGTACGTGAACCTGCGGCCCGTCCGACTGTGGCCCGGCATCCCCTCGCCACTGCGCGACGTCACGCCGGCCGACGTCGACATGGTGATCGTGCGCGAGAACAACGAGGGCGAGTACTCGGAGATCGGCGGGCGCCTGCACCAGGGAACCGACGACGAGCTCGCGGTGCAGGAGGCGGTCTTCACCCGCCGCGGGACCGATCGCGTGATGGAGTACGCGTGTGCTCTCGCGGCGACGCGGTCGGGTCGCATCTGCTCGGCCACGAAGTCCAACGGGATCATCCACACGATGCCGTTCTGGGACGAGCGCTTCGTTCACGTCACCGCCAGGTACCCGCAGCTCGAGAGCGAGCAGGTCCTCATCGACGCCCTCGCCGCGATGGTCGTCCTCGACCCCGGACGCTTCGACGTGATCGTCGCCTCGAACCTGTTCGGCGACATCCTCAGCGACCTGGCCGCCGCCGTGGCGGGCTCGATCGGCATCGCGCCCTCGGGCAACCTGAACCCAGAGCGCGAGGACCCGTCGATGTTCGAGCCGGTCCACGGCTCGGCGCCCGACATCGCCGGCCAGGGGATTGCGAACCCGATCGGTGCGATCTGGTCGGGGGCGCAGATGCTCGAGCACCTCGGCGAGGAGGAGGCCGCCGGCGCGGTGCTCGCGGCCATCGAGCAGATGCTCGCCGGCGACGGCCCGCGCACGCGGGACCTCGGCGGCACCGCGACGACGGCGGAGGTCGCGGCCGAGCTGGCCGCGAGCTTTGCGAGATAGGCTCGCCGCCATGGCGGCTCGGGCAGCCCTGGTCACCGGTGGGTCGAGCGGGATCGGCAAGGCGCTGGCGCGGGTGCTCGGCGAGGAGGGCCATGCGGTCACGATCGCCGGCCGCGACGAGGCGAAGCTCGCGGCCGCGGCCGGCGAGCTGAGCGGGGACGGGATCGAGGTCCACACGGTGGCAGGCGACGTCGGCGACGAGGACGCCGTCGCGCGGATCGTCGCGGCGCACGAGGCGGCGCACGGGCGCATGGACGCGCTGGTCAACGCGGCGGCCTACGGGGGCGGCGGGGTGCCGCTGGCGCAGATGGCGACCGAGATGCTCGACCGCCATCTCGATGTCGACCTGCGGGCGATGTTCCTGACCATCCGGGCTTCGCTGTCGATGCTGACCGCGGCGGGCGCCGAGCACGGCAAGGCGCTGGTGGTCAACGTCTCGTCGCTGGCGGCCAAGGGGGGAACGCCGGGGATGACGTTCTACGCGGCGGCGAAGGCGGGGGTGAATGCGCTGACCGAGTCGGCGCAGGCGGAGACCAGGAACGCGGGCATCCAGTTCACGATCTTCTCGCCAGGGTTCACCGCGACGCCGATGGCGCAGTGGACGCGAGACGCCGGCGTCGCGCCTGCGGAGATGGTGCAGCCGTCGGACCTCGGCGAGGGGCTGCGCTTCCTGCTGCGCACGTCGCCGACGTGCCTGGTGCGCGAGATCGAGTTCACGCCTCCCGCGCAGCGGGAGATCATCGAGCGGCTCGTGGCGCACCGCGGCCGCGCCGGCGCCGCTCGCGCGGAGTAGGCCGGCCGCCCGGTCAGAGAGCGGCGAGCAGCCGCTCGAGGTCGCTCTCGTCGTTCCAGGCGCCGACCGAGGCGCGCACGTAGGTCGTCCCCGGCAGGTGGCGGACGGTGACGCCGGCCTCGGCGAGGCGGTCGCGGGTCGCCTCGGGATCGTCGTCCTCGAAGGACACGAGCGTGGTCTCGCCGCGCGGCGCGACGGTCCGGCCGGCGTCCTGCAGGCGCGAGGCGAGCAGCGCGGCGAGCGAGGTGGCGCGCTCGTAGACCGACGTCCAGCCGAGCGCGGCGAGGACGTCGTGGGCGGCGACGGCCGCCGCCACCGTCTCGGGGCCGACGCCCGGTGAGTCGTAGCGGCGGGCATCGGGGTGCGGCTCGGCAGCCAGGCCGTCGGCGGCGTTCTCCAGGTTCACGTAGGTCGCGCCGATCGGGGCCAGTCTCGACCGCCACTCGGGCGCCACCCAGAGCATGCCGCTGCCGATCGGCCCGCACAGCCACTTCTGGCCCGAGCCCGCGTAGAACGCGCACCCGAGCGAGGCCGCGTCGAACGCGACCGCGCCCACGCCCTGCGCCCCGTCCAGCAGGACCGGGACGTCGAGCGAAGCCAGCCCCGCGGGGCGCACCGAGCCCGTGACCCAGCTCACGTGCGAGCACGCCACCAGCTTCGTCTTCGGCCCGACGGCGTCGGCGAGATCGGCGAACGCCACCGCGCGGATGTCGACGCCGCGCCGATCGCGCAGCGTGATCAGCGGCCCGAGCAGGCCGGGGTGCTCGTCGGGCGCGGTCAGCACCTCGTCGCCGGCGCCGAGCTCCAGCCCCGCCAGCACCCGCACGACGCCGTCGCTCGTGCACGTCGTCAACGCGACGTCGGCGACGTCGGCCCCGAGCACCCCCGCGTAGGCCGCGCGCTGGCGGTCGCGCAGCTCGATCAGCGTCTCGACGTACTCCTTCGCGCGACCGAGCGAGGCGCCGCGGTCGAGGATGTCGAGCGTCGCCCGCACGGCCGCGCGCGGCAGCGGCCCGCACGTGCCGGCGTTCAGGTAGGCGCGGTCCTCGAGGACCGGGAACTCGGCGCGCAGAGCTGAGGCATCCACCCGCGGCAGGCTATCTAGCGGCCGCACACGGGCCAGGGCGACGAGCCGGCGCGGGCGTAGAGCATCGCCGCGCGACGGTCCTGCTCGGCCTCGGGCGCCGCGGCCGGATCGCCGCTGCCGCCGACGCGCGCCCACGTGCCGTAGTCGAACTGGTACTTGCCGCGGAAGCTGCCGCCGCCACCGACGGCGTGCGGGTCGCCGCCCGACTCGCAGGCGGCGATCGACTGCAGGACGGCCGGGACGCGCACGTCGGGCGCGCCTGCCGTGCGTCGTAGCTCACGGATGTCCGCGCGCAGCGAACGGCGCTCGCTGCGCAGGCGCGCCAGCGACCAGGTCTGGACGCGGTGCACGTACCCGGGGCGCACGCGGGTGTGAGCCACCCGCGCCTTGCGCCGCGCCAGGTGCAGCACGTCGTGCGCGGCCTGGCGGTGCGCCAGCGCCGAGGCGACGGGGCTGCGCGGTGCGAGCGGGGGTGGGGTGGGGCCTCCGGCGGCGAGGGCCGCGGCGGCAGGGGCGCCGGTCACGGCGCACGCGCCGCACACGGCCAAGAGCTTCTTGGGCTTCATGGTCGAAGTCACGTCCAACGGGCGCCGGATGCGAACGCGCTGAATGCGCACGCGACGTCGCCCTTTCGGGTTCAAGCGAGCGGGAGCCGTGCCGCGGCGATCTCCTCCACGAGAGCGCCGGCGCGAGGCCGGCGCAACGCCACGGCGCGGTCGGGTATCAGGCACCCTGAGATCCCGCGCGCAGCATCACCGTAGCAGCCCGACCCGAACGCTCGTTCGCTTCGGGCCCGAAACACCGGTGTGGACGGCGCTCGCGTAGCATCGGTAGCGATGAAGGTCACCCTCCCCGACGGCACGCCGCTCGAGCTTCCCGAGGGCGCCAGCGGCGCCGACGCCGCCGCTGCGATCGGCCCTGGGCTCGCGCGCGCCGCCCTGGCGGTCAAGCAGAACGGCCAGCTGCGTGACCTCTCGCTGCCCCTGAAGGCCGACGAGCCGCTGGAGATCGTCACCGATCGCAGCGGTCAGGACGCGCTCGACCTCATCCGCCACGACGCCGCCCACGTGCTCGCCGCGGCGGTCATGGACCTGTATCCGGGCGTGAAGATCTCCATCGGGCCGCCGATCGAGAACGGCTTCTACTACGACTTCGAGTTCCCCGACGGCGTCAGCATCTCCGACGCCGACTTCGAGGCGATCGAGGCCAAGATGCGCGAGCACATCGCCGCCGACGAGGTCTTCACGCGCGAGGACGTCTCGGTCGAGCAGGCGCTCGAGCGCTTCCGCGACGAGGGCCAGGACTACAAGGTCGAGCTCATCGAGGACCTGGTCAAGAACGACGGCGTCGACACCGTCTCGCTCTACACCAACGGCCCTTTCACCGACCTCTGCCGCGGGCCGCACTCGCCGAGCACGAAGCGCATCGGCGCGTTCAAGCTGCAGTCCGTCGCGGGCGCCTACTGGCGCGGCGACGCCAACCGCCAGATGCTCACGCGGGTCTACGGGACGGCCTTCTTCAAGCAGGCCGACCTCGACGCGTTCCTCGAGCAGCTCGAGCTGGCGCGGGCGCGCGACCACCGCAAGCTGGGCCGGGAGCTGGAGCTGTTCACCTTCTCGCCGCTGTCACCGGGCTCGACCTTCTGGCTGCCGAAGGGGACCGCGGTGTTCAACGCCCTCGTGGCCCTCAACCGGCGCCTGCAGCGGGAGCGCGGCTACGTCGAGGTCAAGACGCCGCTGCTCTACGAGTCCCAGCTGTGGAAGACCTCCGGGCACTGGGCCAAGTACAAGGACGACATCTTCGTCTCCGAGTACGAGGACCGCGAGTTCGGCCTGAAGCCGATGAACTGCCCGGGCCATTGCGCCCTGTTCGGCCTGCAGCACTGGTCCTATCGCGACCTTCCCGTGCGCTATGCGGAGCCCGGGCTGCTGCACCGCCGCGAGCCCAGCGGCACGCTGCACGGTCTCCTGCGCGTGCGCCACTTCATCCAGGACGACGCCCACATCTTCTGCACCGAGGACCAGATCCAGGACGAGGTCACGCAGATGCTGGCCTTCGCCTACGAGATCTACGCCATGTTCGACTTCGACGTGCACGCCGAGCTCTCCACGCGCCCCGACGATCGCCTGGGCGACGATGCGCTCTGGGACCACGCCGAGGGCGCGCTGGCCAAGGCGCTCGAGAACAACGGCATCGAGTACGCGATCGGCGAGGGCGAGGGCGTCTTCTACGGCCCGAAGATCGACCTGCACATGACGGACTCGCTCGGGCGCTCGTGGCAGCTGGGGACGATCCAGCTCGACTACAACATGCCCGCGCGCTTCGAGCTGACCTACACGGGCGCGGACAATGCCGAGCACACCCCGGTGATGATGCACCGCGCGCTCTTCGGCTCCTTCGAGCGCTTCATCGGCATCCTGCTCGAGCACACCGCCGGCGAGCTGCCGCTGTGGCTGGCGCCGGTGCAGGCCATCGCGCTGCCGATCGCCGACCGCCACAACGACGCCGCCGCGGCGGCCGTCGACGCGTTGCGCGCCGCCGGCCTGCGCGCCGAGGTCGACGACCGCACCGAGTCGGTCGGGCGCAAGATCCGCGACGCCGAGCTGCAGAAGGTCCCCTACATGCTCGTGGTCGGGGACCGGGAGGCCGAGGAGGGGACGGTCGCCGTGCGCCGCCACGGCGAGGGCGACGAGGGCACGGTGGCGCTCAGCGAGGTCGTCGAGCGGCTGGCCGGCGAGGTCGCCGCCCAGTCCTAGGGCCTACGGGCCGAACTCGCCGCCCCACGCACCGCCGCTGCTCCCGCCCGACGAGCCTCCTGCGGAGGAGGGCGGCGCGTGGTAGACGGGCTGCGGTGTGGGCGCGGGCGCGGACACCGACTGGGCGGGCGGCAGCGCGCGACGGCGGGCGGCGGCCTTGCGCTTCGCGGCGGCGCGACGCTTGGCGGCGGCACGGCGCTTGGCCGCGGCCTTGCGGTGGGCGGCGACCGCGCGCCGGTGGGCGGCGGCCTTGCGCTCGGCCGCGAGCCGCGAGCGGGTCAGGCGCTCGGCCTGGGCGCGCTGGGCCTGCGTCTTGGCCGCCGTCGTCTGCACGACCTGGGCGATGTCGCTGGCGCTGTCGGGGGCGCGCACCTGCGCGACGCGGGTGCCGCCCGCGTCGCCGCCGAAGAGCGAGCTGACGAGCGCGACCGCGACGACCGCGACGACGAAGAAGGCGGCGAGGGGCAGCGCGCGGCGCAGCCACGTCGGCCGGGAGCGCCCGGGGCGGGCGACCGGGCGGCGGGCCGAGGTGGGCGGCGTGGCGGCGTCGGGACGCGCCACGGAGGCGCGGGCCGGCGGCACGGTCGCGGCGAGGGACGGCGCCGCGACGACGGCCGCGGCCGCGGCGGAGGGACGCCTGCCCTTGGCGGCGGCCGGCGCGGCCTGAGCGGCGCGTGCCTGCGGGGCCGCGGGCTTCGGAGCCGGCGCGGCCTGGGCGGCGCGCGCCTGCGGGGCCGCGGGCCTCGGAGCGGCCGGGGCGGCCGGCTTCGTGGCGGCGGGAGCGGGGGGCGCGGCGGGAGCGGGGGGCGCGGCGGGACCGGCGGGCTTTGCGGTGGCGGCCGCGACGGCCTCGGCCTCGGCGAGGTTCGCCGGGGCAGCGGGCGTAGTCGGAGCGGCGGGCTTGGCGGCGGCGGGAGCGGCCGGCGTGCTCGGAGCGGCGGGGCGGGCTGGAGCGGCGGGGCGCGCCGGAGGCGCGGGGCGCGTCGGAGGCGCGGTCGCCGACGCGCCGGCGGGCGTGGGCGGCGTCGTCTTCGGCGGCGCCTCGTCGGCCACGACCTCGACGATCTCCTTGTCGTCGTCCGCGCGGCGCCCGGTGATGATCTGGACGGTCTCGGCCAGGATGCGCAGGGAGCGCGGGCCGCGCTCGGAATCGTCGGGCTGGCGGCGGTCGCCGGCGGGACGCGCCTCGTCGCGGGTGCCGCGGCGCCGGCGGGTGGGCGGCCCGTCGTCCTCGCCATCGTCGTCGCGCCGGAGCTTGTGCACCGTGGGAGCGGGGGCGGCGCTGGGCTCGTCGACGACCGCCGGGTCGCCGGGCGCGCGGCGCCCGAGCGCCTCGGGGCGCGCGCGCCGGCGGAAGCGCTGGGCGCGGGGCTCGGCGTCGGTCTCGTCGGCGGTCAGTGCGGCGATGCGCTTCTCGGCGTCCTCGGGCAGGTCGATCCCGTCGCCGCGCAGCGCGCGCAGCCCGTGGCGACGCACGGCGGCCGCGGCCACCACGGCCGTCCGCTCGCCGCTGCCGCCGTTGGCCTCGCGGCCTTCGATCCAGGCGGCGGCCACGATCTGGTCGAGGACATCGGCGGGAATGGTCGGGAACCACTCGCCGGCGACCTTGCGCAGGCGCATCCGGGCCCGCCGGTCCGCCCGCGTCTCCGTCTCCCCAAGCACCCCGCCTCTCATCCCCCGAAACGCTCGCTCTCGTCGCTGGACACTCCCACGCCAATCTCCCGCTGGCGATGGCAAGGGTACCCACAGATCGCCGGATTGCCACCTACCGAAGGCCCAGGTCGCCCACCCGTCCGTGAAACCTCCCCATCGGTTGGGATTCGACACGGCGTCACGGGGTAATTAGCACGGACCGAAATGGTGTGCTAAGCCTTCGGCGTAGCGACCCGGCAGGGGAAGCTTCAGGGGAGAGGTCCAGGGGAGAGGTCCAGTCTGCGTAGTGCAGAACACGAATGTCATTGCGGTAGGGATTGAGCCCGCGCTGCTCGTCGGACACGGGAGCGCCCCTCTCACCCTGCCCATCGACGCCCCCAAGGACGCCCTCAACGACCTGCTCGACGACCTGCGCGACGACGCGATCGCGATCCTGCCCGCGGGGCGCCTCGAGCCCGCGCTGCGGCGCCTGCACGTGCTGCAGTCGGCCCTCGACGGCCGCTGCCGCATCGCCTGCGTCCAGACCGAGCTTTCGCCGCTGGCCGCCAGCGCGCTCGTGCGCCTGGCCGCCTCGGTGGCGGCCGAGGCGCCGTCCGCCGCGCTGCTGGCCGACGCCGTGCCGGCGCTCGAGCACGAGCTCCTGGTGGCCGCCGTGCTGCCCAGCGTGCTGCGCCTGCGCCGCCCCAAGCCGCCCTTCGGCGCGCGCCTGCGGTCGCTGCTGCCCGGAGCGCGCTTCCTCGTCTCGCCCGAGCCCGAGCCGGTGGTCGCCTCGCTGCACCGATCCGGCGGCGTCCCGACGCTGCTCGACGACGCGCGCGACGAGGTCGCCGTCGTCGCGGCCGGCCGCGTGCGCGGCCTGCAGGGGCCGGCCGAGCTGCTGGCCGAGGTGTTCGGCGGCGCGCAGATCGACGAGGTGCAGGCCCCGCCGGGGCTGGCCGGGCGCTGGCGGGTGACCCAGGCGATCGAGGCCGTCGCCTACCCGATCGACGCGGCGGCCATGGCGCGCCGCGTGCTCGGGCTCCAGGCGGCCCCGTGCCCGTGGTGCGGCGAGCCGCACGCGGCGCTGCCGTGCGCTCTGTGTGGACATGACCGAAACCGCGCGCTCACGCGCCAGGAGATAGCCGTATGACCCCTCGCCAGCGCCGCGGTGTGCTGCTGCTCTTCGTCGCAGGGATCGGCGCGATCCTCGTCTTCAGCCTCATCTCGGGCTACGTGTCCGACGTGCGCAAGGACGTCGAGCCCAAGACGGGCGTGCTCGTGCTCACGCGCGCCGTGCCCGAGCTGCAGCCGATCCCGCCCGACGCCGTGGCGCTGAAGTCCGTCCCGGAGAAGTGGGTCGGCCGCCAGGCGCTGCGCGACCCGTCGCAGATCGGCTCGCTGGTGCCCAACGAGCCGTTGCCCGCGGGCGTCGAGCTCCAGCAGGGGATGCTCGTCGAGCCGCCAGCGCTCGAGAAGGGCCAGCAGGAGATCTCGATCCTCATCAACGCCGACACCGGTGTGGCGGGCAAGCTGCGCCCCGGCGACATGGTCGACGTGCTGGCCACCTTCCAGCCCGATGACCAGACGCGCTCGCCGGCCAGCGCGCGCACGATCATCCGGCGCGCGCGGATCGTCACCATCGGGCTGCCGCGCGCCGCGGCGCGCCCCGGGGCCGACGACAACCCGCTGCGCCAGGGCAATTCCGCCAACGCCCAGCAGGTCCTCGTCCCGGTGACCTTCGCCCTGCGCCCGACGCTCGGCCTGCGGCTCACCTACGCCGAGACCTTCGCGTCGGAGATCCGCCTGTCGCTCATCCGCCGCGGTGACGAGACCCGCAAGCTGGCGGCCTCCAAGCGCGAGTACACGCTGCCGCCGACGCGCGTGCGCACGCCGGAGCCGAAGCAGTGAGGGCGCGCCTGGCCCTGGGCCTGACCGACTCCGATCGCGCCGCCCAGGTCATCGCGCTGGCCGAGGAGGCCGGCGACATCGACGTCGTCGCCACGCCGCAGACCAGCGACGACGTCATCACCGTGCTGGCCCACACCGAGGTCGAGGTGCTGGTGCTCGACGAGGAGCTCGGCCCGCTGCCGGTCCTCGAGCTCGCGCGCCAGCTCCAGGCCAAGCACCCCGCCGTCGGGCTGCTGCTGCTCGCCGCGCGCGAGGCGTCGCCCGACCTCCTGCGCCAGGCGGTGCGGGCCGGCTTCCGCGACGTCCTCTCGGCGCCGATGACGGTCGAGGCCCTCGCCGACGCCACGGCGCGCGGCGCCACGTGGGCGCAGGCGGTGCGCGAGCGCTCGGAGTCCGACGACCTCGCCCGCGTCGCCGAGCACATCGGCGGCAACATGATCGCCATCGCCGGCGCCAAGGGCGGCGTCGGCTGCTCGACCGTCGCGCTGCACGTCGCGCTGGCCGCCGCGCGCCACGACTCCGAGCGGCCCGTGTGCCTGGCCGAGCTCGACCTGCAGACCGGCGATCTGCGCTCGCTGCTCGACCTGCAGAGCCACCGCAGCATCGCCGACCTCGCGAGCGTCGCCGAGGGCGAGGTCACGGCCCGCTCGCTCGACGACACCCTCTACGTGCATTCCACCGGGCTACGGGTGCTGCTCGCCCCCGAGCGCGGGGAGGACGGCGAGGACATCAGCGCGTCGGCCGCCCGGCAGATCCTCGGCGCCCTCAAGTTCCAGTACGACATCGTCGTCTGCGACGTCGGCTCGGTCATGACCGAGGCCGGCGCGGTGGCGGTCGAGATGGCCTCGAGCGCGCTGATCGTGACCACGCCCGACGTGCCCGCGATCCGCGCCGCCAACCGCCTGCTGCGCCTGTGGGAGCGCCTGCAGATCGACACCCCCGCGCGCGTCCTGCTCAACCGCACGAGCCGCGAGCACGAGATCCAGCCCGACTTCGCGCGCCGCGTGCTGCAGGCGCCGATGCTCGACACGACGCTGCCCTCGGGCTTCCGCGACCTCGAGGAGGCGCTCAACACCGGGCATCCCGAGCGCCTGGAGCAGAACGCGATCAACCGTGCGCTGTCCGACGTGGCCGTCGCGATCGAGGCGGTCCCCGCCGAAGGCCGGCGCCGGCGCCTGCGCCTGCGCCGCGCGGCCCGTGCCACGGCCGGGCAGACGACGGTCGAGATGCTGGCCCTGCTGCCCATCATCGTCGTCGCTGTCCTGGGCATGCTGCAGCTCCTGGCCGTGGGCTACACGTGGATGGAGACCAGCCATGCCGCCCGCGCGGGCGCGCGCGCCTGGGCCGTCGACGGCGACAAGGACTGGTGGACCGGCGCCGCCAAGGACGAGCTGCCCAAGAGCTGGCGCGACGGCACCCAGGTCGACGAGCTCAAGGACGGCAGCAAGGCCGTCGGCGTCAGGGTCACCGTCCAGGTGCCGTCGGTGCTGCCGATCCCCAACGACCTCAAGCGCAAGATGAGGATCGTGGAGGAGAAGCGGACGGTGGCCGAGTGAGGCGCCGCGCGCGCGACGAGCGCGGGCAGGCCAGCGTCGAGCTCATGCTCATGCTGCCGCTCATGCTGCTCGTCGGCCTCGTGCTGTGGCAGGTCCACCTGACGCTGACCGTGGCGAACGACGCCGAGAACGCCGCCCGCACGGCCAGCCGCCAGGGCGGCGGGGCCGACGCCGCGCGCCAGGCCCTCGAGCCTCAGTACCGCGACAACGTCACCAAGTGCAGCGGGGGCGACAACGAGTGCGGCATCCAGGTCACGGGGACGCGCGTGCAGGTCTGGGTCGACGTCCCCGTCATCGTGCCCGGCGGCTCCAACCTCGGCCTCGGCTTCAAGGTGCACGGCGAGGCCGACCTGCCAAAGGACGCGTTCTGACATGGGACTGAAGGACCGCTTCAACGGAGACCTGCTGACGGGCGGCGACGCCGACGAGCGCGAGGCCGCGGGCCGCGACGGCGGCGCCGCGGGCGGGATCGGGTACTTCAAGCGCAAGCTGCTCGAAGAGGTCGACCTGGGCGAGCTCGTCAAGCTCGGGCCGTCGCAGCGGCGCGCCCGCCTGGAATCGCTCGTCGCCGACCTGCTCAGCCGCGAGGGCCCGGTGCTCGCCAGCGCGCAGCGCAGCTCGCTCATCCGCCAGATCGTCGACGAGTCCCTCGGCCTCGGCGTGCTCGAGCCGCTGCTGGCCGACGAGACGATCACGGAGATCATGGTCAACGGGCCCAACGAGGTCTGGGTCGAGCGCCACGGCAACCTGCACAAGATCGACGCCCGCTTCTCCGGCGAGGCCGAGCTCATGCAGACCATCGACCGCATCGTCTCGACCGTCAACCGGCGCGTGGACGAGTCCAGCCCGATGGTCGACGCGCGCCTGCCCAGCGGCGAGCGCGTCAACGTGATCATCCCGCCGCTGTCGATGGTCGGCCCGGTGCTCAGCATCCGCCGCTTCCCGCGCGCCTTCACCTTCGAGCAGCTCGTGCGCATGGGCTCCGTGGACCCCGACACCGCCGACCTGCTGCGCTCGCTCGTGCGCGCGCGCATGTCGATAGTCGTCTCGGGCGGGACGAGCTCGGGCAAGACGACGCTGCTCAACGCGCTGTCGGGCTTCATCCCGGCCGAGGAGCGGATCGTCACCATCGAGGACTCCGCCGAGCTCCAGCTCCAGCAGCCGCACGTCATCTCGCTCGAGGCGCGCCCGCCCAACGTCGAGGGCAAGGGCCAGGTCACCATCCGCGACCTCGTGCGCAACTCGCTGCGCATGCGCCCCGACCGGATCGTCGTCGGCGAGGTCCGCGGCCCGGAGACCATCGACATGCTCCAGGCCATGAACACGGGCCACGACGGCTCACTGACCACCGTCCACGCCAACTCGGCCGAAGACTCGATCGTGCGCATGCAGACGCTCGCCTCGATGAGCGAGGTCGACGTGCCCTTCCTGTCGCTGCGCGACCAGATCAACTCCGCCATCGACGTGATCGTCCAGATCGAGCGCGGGGCCGACGGGCGCCGGCGCATCGTCGAGCTCGCCGCCGTCTCCTCGCGCCTGCGCGAGGACTTCCGCCTGGCGACGATCATGAAGTTCGAGCCCGACCCGATCGGCCCCGACCGCGTCGTGACCGGGACGTGGGTCCACTACCCGCTGCCCGAGACGGTGGCCGACCGCCTGCGCATCCGCGCCGAGCCGACGCCGGCGGTCTACACCGAGGAGGCGGCCGACGAGCTCGAGGCCCCCGAGCGTGGTCTCGAACGGCAGGATGCCGAGCGTCTGTCTCAGACCGCGGGGCCGGACGCCCCGCGGAGGTGATCCCGTCGTGACGGGCGACCAGGCCGGGCTGCTCGTCCTCGCCGGCACGCTCGTGGTCGCCACCGCGGGCGCGTGGGACCTGGTGGCCGCCGGCGTCACGCGCGAGGAGCTGCGCGAGCGCGCGACCGGCGAGCGCTCCACGCCGCTGCTCACGCGCATCGGCTGGCGGCTGAACCGGGCCTTCGAGAGGACGCCGCCGGGCCGGCGCCTGCAGATCCACCTCGACGGCGCCGCGCTGCCGCTGCATGCCCTGCAGGCGGCCGGGATCGCGCTCGCGGCCGCGCTGGCGGGGTACTTCGTGGCGTCCTTCGTCGTGGGCACCTTCGCCAGCATCGTCGCCGCCGGTCTGGTCATCGTCGGGCTCTCGATGTGGCTGGAGCGCAAGCGCGAGCTGCGCCGCGACGCCTTCATGGGCCAGCTGCCCGAGCTGGCGCGGATCCTCTCCAACGGCGCCTCCGCCGGCCTGTCGATGGTCTCGGCCTACGGGGTGGCGGTGCAGGAGCTCGACGACCCGGCGAAAACCGAGCTGCAGATCGCCCTGGAGGAGATCCGCATCGGCCAGCCCTTCGAGCGCGCGATGGAGAACCTCGGCCAGCGCCTGCCCTCGCGCGAGCTCTCGGTCCTCGTCACGACGCTGGCCATCCAGCAGCGCTCCGGCGGCGACCTCGTGCGCGCGCTGTCGGACATGGCGGCGACGCTCGAGGCGCGCCGCGAGACCCAGCGCGAGGTCAAGACCCTGATGGCGGGCGCCACCGCGACGTCCTACGTCGTCATGTTCATCGGCGGGGCGGCGCTCTTCCTGGCCGACCTGACGCGCCCGGGCACGCTGGACCGCGTGGCCGGCAGCCCGCTCGGGCTGGCCGCGCTCGGCTTCGCGGGCATCCTCTTCTTCGTCGGCTTCGTGATCATCCGGCGCATCACGAGGATCGACACATGAACGGCGTCTACGCACTGCTCGGGATGGTCGTCTACGTGATCGCCGTGATGGGCGTGGTCATGGTCCGTGACAAGGGCCTCGAGCATCGCTTCGAGACGGAGCTCGGCACCGGCGAGCGCGAGCGCAAGAGCCTCGGGCAGGTGCTCGAGGAGCGCCTCGGGCCGGCGGGCGCGCCGCTGGTCAAGCGCCTGCAGCTCGACAACCCCGTGCGCCGCGAGAAGGTCCGCCAGCGGATCGACTCCGCGGGGCGCCCCGGCGGGCTGAACCTCGAGCGCTACGCCAACCGCAAGGGCGCCTTCCTGGTCATCGGGATCGGCGTGACGATCTTCATGCTCATCTCGGGGAGCATCGTCTCGGCGGCCGCGATCCTCTTCCTCGGGGTCTTCGCCTTCGACGCCTGGCTGCACGGCACCGCGCGGCGTCGCCAGGAGCAGATCGAGCGCGCTCTCCCGGACTTCCTGGACATTCTCGCGGTGTGCGTGAGCGCGGGCATCGCCTTCCGTCCCGCGCTCGCGCGCGTGGCCGAGTCCAGCGAGGGCCCCGTCCGTGACGAGATGCTGCTCGTCCTGCGCCAGATCGCCCTCGGCGCGCCCCGGCGCGACGCCTTCGAGGCGCTGCGCCAGCGCAACACGAGCGACGGCGTGAGCACCTTCGTGACCGCCGTCCAGCAGGCCGAGGAGCTCGGCGTGCCGCTGACCGACGCCCTCGTGGACCTGGCGCGCGACATGCGCCAGGAGGCCTTCCAGCGCGCGCGCCAGCGCGCCCAGAAGGCAGCGCCGCGCGTCTCGGTCGTCACCACCGCGGTGATCGCGCCGGGCGCCGTGATCATCATCATCGCGAGCCTCTTCGCCAACGTGGATCTCAGCCCCCTGAGGTAGGGATGCCGGGCGGCGCGCCAGATCCCAGCGTGCGGTCCCTCGTGCGGCTGGTCCTCCTGTTCCGGCTGATCGCCCTCAACGTCACGATCTTCGAGCTCCCGGGGAGCCCGGACCAGGTCCCCGGCGTCATGGCCGGCCTCGTGGTCGCCGCCTTCGCCTCGTTCCTGCCGCTGCGCTACTGGGACCGCTGGGCGGGCCCGCTGAGCACGCGGCCGGTCTTCCTGGCCGCCGACCTGATGCTCAACCTGACGATCTACGCCTACCTGGGGCCGGCCAGCCCGTTCTTCCTCTACACGCTGGGGACGCCGCTGCTGGCGGGCCTGCTCTTCCGCACGACGGGCGCCATCCTGCTCGGCTTCGCGATGCTCGCCGGCTACTACGTGCTCGTCGTGCTCAGCGGCAACGGCCTGGCCGAGTTGCGCGCGCACGAGGCGCGCGACATCCAGGCGCTCGTGGTCCTGCCCGCCCTCTATCCGCTGGCGGCGGCCGGCGGCGCCGCCGTGCGCGGCCTGCTCGACCGCCAGGCCGTCACCCAGCTCGCGCTGGCCGGCGCCGAGCGCCGCGCCGCCGCCGGGGCCGAGCGCGCGCGGGTGGCGCGCGAGATGCACGACTCGCTGGGCAAGACGCTCTACGGGATCGCGCTCGCCGCGCGCGGGCTCTCGCACCGCATCGAGGCCGAGGCGCCCGGCGCCGCGGCCGCCGCGCGCGACCTGTCGGCCTCCGCCCAGATCGCCGCCGAGGAGGCGCGCGGCCTGATCTCCGACCTGCGCTCGGACACGCTCGACCGGCCGCTCGGCGACGCGCTGGAGCGCTACGTGCGCGAGTGGTCGGATCGCAACGGGATCGCGGCGCACCTGCAGGCCGACGGCGTCGACCTCCCGCACCCCGGCACGCGCTACGAGCTCTTCTGCATCGTGCGCGAGGCGCTGGAGAACGTCGAGCGCCACGCCGGCGCGACGCGCGTGCAGGTGCTGCTGCGCGACATGGCGCCCGACGTCGTCCTGTCGGTGGTCGACGACGGCGTCGGGATCGGCGGCGAGGGCGACGCGCGCTCGCTGCAGACCAACGGCCACTACGGCCTCATCGGGATGGCCGAGCGCGGCGAGCGGATCGGCGCGACGGTGCGGGTCGCCGGCCAGCGCGGCGCGGGAACCACGATCACGGTCCGCCTGCCGGCAGGCGACGTCCGCGCGCCGGAGCCGTGGGCGCTCGAGGAGGCGGTCGAATGATCAGGGTCCTCATCGCCGACGACAATGCGGTCATCCGCCAGGGCGTGCGCGCCCTGCTGACCTCCTCGGCCGACGACATCGAGGTCGTGGGCGAGGCCTCGACCGGGCGCGAGGCGATCGAGCAGGCCGAGGCGCTATCGCCCGACGTCGTGCTGCTCGACATCCGCATGCCGGTCATGGACGGCGTCAAGGCGGCCGAGCGGCTGTCGGGCCGGTGCAAGGTCATGATGCTCACCTACTCCGACGACGAGCCGATGGTGGCGGGCGCGATCCGCGCCGGCGCCCACGGCTACCTCGTCCACGGGCGCTTCGAGCCCGACGAGCTCACGCGGGCCGTGCGCGACCTGGCCGACGGCAAGCGGATCGTCTCGCCCTCGGTCGCACCGGTCATCTTCGACCTCATCTCGCGCGGGGAGAGCCGCGAGCCCGGCCCCCGGCACGAGACCGGCCCCGACTCGCTGACCGAGCGCGAGCGCGAGGTGATGGGCTTCATCGGCCGCGGGCGCTCCAACCGCGACATCGCGCAGGAGCTCGTGATCAGCGAGAAGACGGTCAAGAACCACATCCGGGCGATCTACGAGAAGCTCGGCGTCGCCAGCCGCGCCGAGGCGATGGCGGTGTGGCTCGGCATCGAGCGGGAGGAGCGGCGGGGATGAGGCGCAGGCGGACGATCCGTGACGGCGGGCTGCTGGCCATCGCCGCGCTCGCGCTGTGGGCCGCCGCCCCGGCGGCCGCCGAGCCCGTGCTCGAGTTGGGCAAGGGGCGCGAGTCCTCGGCGGTGACCGACGCCGCCGGCACGCTGCACGCCGTGTGGCGCGATCCGACCTCCACGCCGGTCTCGCTGCCCATGTACTACTGCCGCGTCGCGGCGGGCGGCACGGGCTGCGTGCCGTCGCAGCTGACGACCGACGTGCGCGACGCGCCGCGGATCTTCGTGCGCCCCCAGGACGGCTTCTTGATCGTCGTCTTCTCGGGCGTCGACAACGCGCTGGGCGCGACCACGAAGATGATGGCCTCGGGCGACGGCGGCACGAGCTGGACGCCACCCGTCAACATCGGGGCCGGCCTCGGCGAGATCGACGACGCGGCGCTCTCGCCCGACGGCGCGTTCATCGACACCGTCTCGAGCGTGGTGACCGGCGAGGTCCTCTTCCAGCGCGTGCCGCTGGGCGGCGGGACCGAGGCGCGCGTCGTCTCGCTGGGGGTCAAGAAGGACGTGCGCCCGCCGCGCGTGACCTACGTGCCCGACGGGCGCCCGGTGGTCATCGCGCACTTCGCGACCGATCGGATCGGCGCGCGGGTGCCCGCCGCGGGCGCTGATCCCGACGTCCAGGCCTCGTGGGGGCCGCCGTCGGCGTGGCACACCATCGCCCACGTCGACGCCAGCGACGCGGACGTCGGGCCGACCGGCACCTGGATGGTCTCCACCGTGGCTCAGAGCACGACGGCCGGCGCCTTCCCGGTGCGCATCTGGCACTGGGGCTCGCGCGGCTTCGCCAGCCCGCGCACCATCGGCGCGCTCGCGCGCGGCTCGAACGGGTCCGTGGGCCAGGCCCAGCCGACCACCACCGTCGCCCTCGACGTCGATCTCGCGGGGCGCCTGCACGCCGCGTGGCCGCTCACGCAGCCGTCGTGCGGCGGCCGGCTGTGCATCGTCTACCGGCGCACCGATCGCAAAGGCTTCGGCCCGCCGATCGTCTATCCCGTCGGCCAGGTGACCGGGGACACCGTCGAGCGCTTCGCGGTGGCCGCCAACAGCGGCGGCAGCGGCTGGCTGGTGTGGGACGACCTCTCCGACCGCGTCCGGGCCGTGCCGCTCGTCACGCCGCCGCGCGGCTCACGCGTGGGGTCGCGGCGCATCGGTCGCCGGCGGGTCACAGTCCCGGACTTCTACGGCTGCGTGCCGTCGGGCGGCGTCTTCGTGCACCGCCTGAAGGTCGATGGGCGCCGCGGGGCCCAGATCCTCTCCGTGCGCTTCTTCTTCGACGCCGGCCAGCCCGCGCGGACCGACCGCCGGCCGCCGTACCGGATCAGCTTCACGCTCGCCTTCGCGCCGGGCAGCAGGCACGTCGCGTCGGCCATCGTGCGCTACCGGCTGCCGGGGTCGCGCAAGGTGCGAACCGCCCGCGTGGGGCGGACATTCGTGATGTGCTGAAGGGCCGATGCGGCCGGGGGGCCTAGGCCCGCATGGGCCCCTCGGCGCCCCGGAAGATGAGCCGCGGCGCCCATTCACAGCCAAGGCCGCGGGACGTACCTTGATCTTCCACAGGGCAACCACACGGCAAGCAGGGAGGACCTCATGTCCAGCACGCTTCTCGAGCAGTACATCCGTCTTCAGAGCGCGATCACGCAGTACGCATCCGATCTGCGCGAGCGCGTCAGCGAGGAGGCCGGTCAGACGACCGTCGAGTGGCTGGTCATCATGGTCGGCCTCACGGCGCTGGCCACCGCGCTCGTGGGCGCGGGCATCTGGACGCAGGTCGCGCAGGGCATCGCCAGCGCGGTCGGCACGCTGATCTCGAAGACCATCGGGCACGCGGTCTGAGGGCAGGGCACGGAGGTAGGCGCATCGCGTGAGCGAGCGACTCGTCGAGTTCGGGATCCGCGGCCGGCGGCTGGCCGCGGATCTCGCCTCCGGTCTTCTGGCCCGGGCGCGCGACGCGCGCGGCCAGACGACGATCGAGTGGCTCGCGGTCATGGTGGGCTTCACCGCCCTGGTGACCATCCTCGCGGGCGACGACATCTGGAAGCAGGCCGGCCACGCCATCGTCGACGCGGTCAACGCCATCCTCGGCCAGACTGACGACAAGGTCTAGCCGGCCGGCACGGTCCAGGTCCAGACGGTCCAGCAGGTCCAGCGGTGCAGCCGGGTCGCGTTCAGGCGGCCCGGACGGGAGGGCGCGCACCGGGAGGGCGCGCCCTTCCTTCTTCAGACGCAGCACGACGCCTCGAGTCAGCCATGCTCACACGACACGACACCCGCGCGCGCCTCGCCTGCGAGCGAGGCCAGGCCACCGTCAACTGGCTGGCCGTCATGGTCGGCCTCACGGCCGTCGCCGCCGCGCTGGTGCTGGCGCTGCCCTCGGTGGCGCCGAAGGTCACGTGCGCGATGCAGAACGCGGTCGCGAAGGTCAGCGGCGGCGCCGTGCCGGAGTGCAACCACACGTCGGCGGTCGACGCCGACGTCCCCGACCCGTCGACCTGCGTGGTCAGCGAGCGCTCGGGCGAGGCGGGCGTCACCGTCACGGTCTTCTCGGTCAAGGGCGGCGCCAAGGTCACGCTCATCACGCGCCGCACCGCTGACGGCAAGGTCTACGTCACCGTGCAGGGCGGCGGCGAGATCGGGCTGGAGTTCGGCCCACCCGCGGGCGGCGAGGTGAGCATCGACGCCGGCGGAGCCGGGAGCACGACGCAGGGCGCCAACGCCAAGGGCGGGGTCAAGGCCGTCGGCAACGGCCAGGTCACGTGGGTCTTCCCCAACGAGGCCAAGGCCCACGAGTTCGCGCAGATCGTCGCCAACAAGGCGCGCGACGCGGCACTCGACACCAACCCGATCACGGGCATCGGCCGGCGGATCATCGGTGTCGGCGAGGACCGCCCGATCCCGGCGCCGTCGATCTTCGGCCTCGAGGGCGGCGTGCGACTCTTTGGCGACGCCGAGGGCGGCGCCGGCCCGCTGTCCGGCAAGGCCGAGGGCGAGATCGGCCCTTCGATCGGCGGCCGCTACGACGCCAACAGCCACCAGACGACGGTCTACTTCAAGCTCAACGCCTCGGGCAACGCGGGCGGCGAGCTGCTCAAGACGATCGGCGGGCGCGGGCTGGGCGAGGCCGAGCTCCAGCTGGCCGTGACCGTCGACTCGCACGGTCAGCCGATCAAGGCGACGGTCATCGGCTCGGGCACGGTCAACGGCCAGCTCACCGGCAAGCTGGCGAGCCTGACCGGGCAGCCCGGCGTCGCCGGCAAGCGCGCCGACGTGCGCCTGGATCTCGACCTGACCGACCCGGCCAACCGCCAGGCCTTCAACAACTTCGTCCAGGATCCGGTCCTGGGCACGCCCGATCTCGTCGGTCGCTTCGCCGACGACTCGCAGATCGGCGTGCGCCTCTACGACGCCAGCCAGACCAACGTCGGCCTCGAGGCGTCCGGCTCGGTCGCGGATGTCGAGTTTGGCCTCGACGTGGGTGGTAATTACAAGACCGCAGACGTCCAGTCGGCGTACTACTACGACCGCGAGACAGGGAGCTTCGTGCCGTGGGTCGAGTGCAAGCGGTGATGATGGGGACGACCCTGGCGCTGGCGCTCGCCGTGCCGCTGGCCGGCTGCGGCGGCGGTGGGGACGACAGCAAGACGCCCGCGACGCCGCAGGGCTTCAAGAGCACCAAGACCGACGACTACAGCCTGGCGCTGCCGTCGCAGTGGACGGTCGACCAGAAGGCCCGGCAGGGCGACCAGGGCCCGCTCATCGAGGCCCGCCCGCCGGGCAGCGACGTCAACCGCGCGCAGCTGCGCATCGGCTCGGCCCACAACTACAACGCCGACATCAACAAGGCCGTGCTGCTGGCCGAGGGCGAGATCCCGGTGCGGCGCCCGGGCGCCACGCGCGTCATGAGCAAGCCCATCGACGTGCCCGGCGCCTCCGACGCGCGGCGCATCGAATGGACGGTGCCGGCCGGCGGCGGCATCGACGCGGCCCGGATCGTCACCGTGCTGGCGCTCAGCTCCAAGAAGATCCTGGTCAACCTGAGCGTGGGCGTGTCGCAGAGCCAGGCTGCCTCGGCGCGGATCGACGACGTCGTCAACTCGCTGAAGGTCGGCTAGCCGTGGGCGCGCACGGCAACCTCCCGCTGCTCGGGGAGGCCGGTGACCGCCGCTGGCTGGCGCGCGGGATCGGCGCCGGCGCCGTCTCGATGATCGCGGCGGTCATCGTCGCCATGTTCTTCATCACGGCCTTCATCGGCGACGCGGGCCAGGGCTGGGCCGAGCGCGGCACGCTGACCGCCGTCCTCTTCACCGCCCTGTGGGCGGTCAATGCCGCCGGCGCGGGCGCCATCGGCGCGTGGCAGGCGGCCGAGAGCGGCGCGCCCCACAGCGCGGCGGCGCGCTTCGCCGGCGCTTTCGGCCCGGTCGCGCTGATCGTGCTCGTGAGCGTCGCTTCGCTGGGCGGCGACGGCGCCTCGCCCGCGACCGTCGTGATCGAGGGGATCGTGGAGGTGGCGGCCGCGGTGGCCGGCGCCGACGCGCTGGCGCGGCGGCTGGAGGCCGGTTGGTGAGAGGACGGGGCCCGCGGGGCGCCTGGGCCGGCCCAGGCGACGCCTGGGCCCAGCGGCCCATGTCCCGGCGCCGTGGCAGCGCCTACGATGGATGTCCGCGCCCTGACGAGCGGGCGCGCGACCACCGATGGACCTCCAGGCAGACAGCGGGCAGAGCACGATCGAGTGGCTCGCCCTGATGGCGATGCTGGTCGCGCTCGCGGGCGTGCTGGTCACGACGATGCCCGGCCTGGCTCACACGATCGTCGACGCCGTCGGCAAGCTGATCCGCAGCGTCATCCCATGAGCGCCGGCGCGCGGGTGCGCGGCGAGGAAGGCCAGATCATCCCGCCGCTGCTGGTCATCCTGCTGCTCTGCCTGGTCTTCGGGTTCATGATGCTCCAGGTCGGCCTGGCCGCCGACTACAAGAGCCGCTCGCAGACGGCGGCCGACGCGGCGGCGCTGGCCGGCGCCATCGAGGTCAAGCGCGAGATCCTCGCGGCCTACGCGATGGACCATCAGCTCCAGCCCGAGGAGATCCAGATGGGGCTGGTGTGCGCGCAGGCGGCGCTGTACGCCGCGCGCAACCGCGCGGTGATCACCGACTGCCAGCACGACCAGTACGACATCAAGGTCAAGGTTCGCGGCAACGACCAACTCCAGACCGTCGGTGACACCCAGGAGCTCGACGGCGACCACGCGGAGGCCAAGGCGCGCGCGACACCGTGGAGCTTCGGCAGCGGCGGGCTCCTTGGCGCCGGCGGGGGCAGCCTGCCGGTCGGCGGCGGGGGCGGCGGCCCGCTCATGGGCGCCAACCCGAAGCTGCAGCCCTATGTCGACGTGGCTGCGAGGTTCGGCCTGCACGTCAGCTCGGGCCTGCGACCGAATTCGATCACCACCAACGGCAACCATTCACTGCACGAGCAGGGCGCCGCGGTCGACCTCGCCGGGTCGCCCGAGGACATGCTGCGCTTCGCCAAGTACGCCGTCGAGCACTGGGGCGGCCAGCTCGAGGAGCTCATCCACACGCCCCTGGGCTATGGCGTCAAGAACGGCCAGCAGGTCCCGCTGTCGTTCTGGGGCGCCGCCACCAACGCCGACCACTTCGACCACGTTCACCTCGCCGACACCAACCCTCCGGCCAAGGCCGACCTGGACGGTGGGCCGCCGCAGGCCGGGTCCGGGGCCGGCGGCGGAGGGGGCGACGGCGGCGGCCTGGGTGGCGGGAGCTTCGGCGGCGGCGGCCTCGGCGGCTTCGGGCTCGAGGTCCACCTCGTGCGCTGGGACGGCCAGGGCGGCCGCGTGCCCGACGTGCCCGGCGCTCCCGACGACTTCCCCGAGAACCTGCGCCAGATCTTCTACAACATCATGATGTGCGAGTCGGGGGGCAATCCGCACGCCACCGAGGCGCCGGGGGGCAACGGCGGCGCGCTCGGGCACTACGGGCTCTTCCAGTTCGACATCCCGACGTGGGAGTCGGTCGGAGGCCACGGGGACCCACGCGACGCCTCGCCCGAGGAGCAGTGGATGCGCGCGTACCTGCTCTACCGCCAGCGTGGCTTCCAGCCGTGGGAGTGCGCTGACGCGAGCCACCTCGGCTACGCGTGACCGACGAGGCGTGGGGCGAGCGGCTGGCCGGGCTTGAGGAGCAGACGCTCGAGGGCGGGCTGACGCTGATCGTCGCGCGCAGCTTCCGCGAGCGCCGGCGCGGCCTGGCCAAGATGACACCGCTCCCGGAGGGCTATGGGCTGCGGATCCTCAAGTGCAACTCGATCCACACCTTCGGCATGCGCTTCGCCCTGGACCTCGTGTGGCTGGCCCGCGACGGGCGCGTGCTGCGCGTCGATCACGGCGTCGCCCCGCGGCGGATGAAGCTCTGCGTGCGGGCCCGCTCGGTGGTCGAGACCGCCGCGGGCGGCGGAGATGCGTTCGCCGCTGTCCTCGAAGGGGTGTAGGCGGCTATACTCGATCACGTTGATCGACTCGTTCGCGATCCCGCCGCGCCCTTCTTGAGCCGCGGCCTACAGATCTAGTGCCGGTTCCCCGGCGGTTCGACCGGCGCCCGCCCGAGCGGGACTCGACGAGGGTCAACGAGCGCATTCGCGTTCCCGAGGTCCGCGTCATCGGCGATGACGGCACGCAGATCGGTGTCATGCGCACCGACGAGGCGCTGCGCTACGCGCAGGAGCGCGACCTCGATCTCGTCGAGGTCGCTCCCGAGGCGCGCCCGCCGGTGTGCCGCGTCCTGGACTACTCGAAGTACAAGTACGAGCAGTCCCAGAAGCAGAAGGCCGCGCGCAAGCATCAGCAGCAGATCACGATCCGCGAGATCAAGTTCCGCCCGAAGATCGCCGAGCAGGACTACGCCACGAAGAAGCGCCACGTCGAGCGCTTCCTCAAGCACAAGGACAAGGTCAAGATCACGATCATGTTCCGCGGGCGCGAGGTGACCCACCCCGAGCGCGGGCAGATGATCCTCGACCGCCTGGCCGAGGAGCTCACCGAGCTGGCGATCATCGAGCAGCGCCCCAACCTCGACGGGCGCAACATGACGATGCTCCTGGGCCCGTCCAAGGCGGTGCTCGCGGGGACGCTGGGCGCCGACGGCGAGAACGGCGCCGAGCCGTCGGCCGAGGGCGATGCGGGAGCCGACGCGCCCGTGGCCACGGTCGAGGCCGAGCCCGCGGCGAGCGACGACGCCGAGCCCGTGGCGGCCGAAGAGCCCGAGCCGGCGGCGGCCGAAGAGGCCGAGCAGGTGGCGGCCGACGACGCCGATCCCGCGGCCTAGCGCCGCGGTCGTCTCAGTCCTCGAGGCCCTCGATCGCGTCCCGCACGGTCGCGGCGACGCCGAGCGTGCGCTGCACGCCGGCGTACTCGAGCGCCGTGGCGACCGGCGAGTCGCCCGCCAGCGCGACCCTGATCCCCTGACCGCGGCGCGTGAGGTGCTCGCGCAGCTCGAAGAGCACGTGGATCCCCGCGCTGTCGACGTACCCGACGCCGGCGAGGTCGAGCACCAGCGCGCGCGCCTCGCTCGGGACGCGGGCGGTGATCGCCGCGCCGAGCTCGGCGGCGTTGGACATGTCGACCTCGCCCTCCACGCGGGCGACGACGATGTCGCCGAGCATCTCGACGGTGACGTCGGCCAGCGGGCTCATCGCGCCCTCAAGCGCCGGAGCATGACGACCTCGGTGCCGGCGTCGGTGGTGCGCAGGTCGAGCTCGTCGACCGCGGCCGCGATGATCTTCAGGCCACGGCCGCGGTTGGTGCCGCGCGGCGACCGCCAGCGGCCGGTGTCGCGGACCGCGAGGGTCACGAGCCCGTCCGCGTGCAGCGCCTCGAACTCGAAGTAGGCCACGCCGGGAGCGTACGCGTGCTCGATCGCGTTGGCGCACGCCTCGCCGCAGGCGAGGGTCAGGGCGGCGATCTCGTCGTCCTGCGCGCCGTGCTCATGCAGCCAGCGGCCGAGCATCCTGCGCATCTGCGAGAGGACCTGCGGGTCGGCGGCGAAGCGCACGCGCAGGACCGCCTCGACCGGCACGATGCGCAGGGCCACGACCGCGATGTCGTCGTCGCCGCCGCCGGGCGGCACGAGCTGCGCGATGACCCGTTGGCAGAGCTGCTCGGCGGTGGCCGCCGCGGAGGCGAGCGCGCGCAGGCGCTCGAGGCCGGCCGTGAGCGGCTCGTGGCGGCGCTCGATGAGGCCGTCGGTGTAGAGCAGGATCGTGTCGTTGGCGGCGAGTGTGTCCTGCACGTCGGAGAACGAGGAGAACGGCAGGCTCCCGAGCGGCGGGGCGGGCTTGATCTTCAGCAGCCCCGCGTCGCGGCCGCCGCGCACGATGACCGGCGGCGGGTGACCCGCGCTGGCGTAGCGCAGCGTGCCGGTCGCGGGGTCGACGATCGCGTAGGCGGCGGTGGCCATGCCGCGCCCGGAGATCGTCTGCAGCATGCGGTCCAGGCGCTTGAGCGTGTCAGCGGGCGAATGGCCGTCGAGCGCGTACGCGCGCAGGCCCGCCCGCAGCTGGCCCATGAGCGACGCGGCCCGCAGCCCGTGGCCGGCCACGTCGCCGATGGCGAGGCCGATGTGGCCGCCTGGCAGGTCGATGACGTCGTACCAGTCGCCGCCGACCTCGTCGCGCGCCGGCAGGTAGCGCGCTGCGGTGTCGATGCCGACGAGGTTGGGGAGACGGTCGGGCAACAGGCTGCGCTGCAGCGCGACCGCGCTGCGGTGCTCGCGATCGAGCGCGTCGAACAGCCGCGCGCGGTCGATCGCGGGGGCCGCCTGCGCGGCGGCGAGCTGCAGGAGTGCGGCGTCGGCGTTGGTGAACTCGCGCGGGGTGACCGTGCCGACGTGCAGGACGCCGAGGATGGCGCCCTCGACGAGCAGCGGCACCCCGAGCAGCGAGCGCACGCCCTTCATCCGCAGGATGGGGTTGAGGATCTCGGCGTGATCGACGTCGGCGATGTAGATCGGCCTGCGGCCCGCGGCGATGCGCCCCGCGAAGCCCCCGCCGACCGGGATCCGCACGCCGCGCTCGACCTCCTCCTCGAGGCCCTTGGCGGCGCGCGCGACCAGCTCCTGGGCATCGTCGTCGAGGAGCAGGATGGCGGCGGTGTCGACGCGCAGGATGTCCTTGGCGCGCGTCAGCAGCTCGTCGAGGAGCGACTCGAGGGCCAGCTCGGCGAGGGCTGGGTCGGCGAGCCGGTAGATGTGCTCGAGCTGCCCGGACGCGGCGAGATCCGGCAGGTCGCCCCTGCCCAGGAAGACCTGGCCGCGGCCAGGTGTCGGGACCAGCGTCTGGGGGTCGTCGGTGTTCAGGCGCCTACTCTAGACGGGGATGAATCGCGTCGAGCTTCACTTCCACCTCCTGCCGGGCGTCGACGACGGGCCGCACGATCTCCAGGTCGCGCTCGCGCTCGCCCGCGAGGCGGTGCGCGACGGCACGCGCCTGGTGACCTGCACGCCGCACGCGGCGCACGTGGACATCGCCGAGGTCCCCGAGCGGGTGCGTGAGCTGCAGGCCGCCCTGCTACGTGCGGGCATCGACCTCGAGGTCCGTCCCGGCGCAGAGCTCGCCTGGCACGACGTGCCCGCGCTCAGCGACGCCGAGCTCGAGACGGTCGCGCAAGGGCCGCCCGGCCGCCGCTGGGTGCTGCTCGAGGCCCCGCTGCCGGGCACGGGCACGCCCGAGGGCCTCGCCAGCAGCGCCCATGCGCTGCGCGAGCGCGGCTTCGGCGTGCTCATCGGCCATCCCGAGCGCTCGCCCGGGCTCGTGCGCGACCCGGGCGCCGTGGACGCGTTGCTGAGCGCGGGCGACCGGCTGCAGGTCAACGCCTCCTCGCTCACGGGCTACCACGGCGCCGGCGCGCGCGCGGCGGCGCTCGACCTCGTGACCGCCGGCCGCGTGGACGTCATCGCCTCCGACGCCCACCAGCCCCGCGCTCGCGCCCCACGGCTGAGCGATGCCGTCGAGGCGCTGCGCCGCGAGGGCGTACCGGCCGCGGAGGCCGAGGCGCTCGTGGGGGCCGCGCCGCGGGCACTGCTCGAGGGCGGGTTCGCGCCGGCCAGGCGCCTGGCCGCCTGACGCCTCGGCTCGCTACGCCTGCGCGAGGACGTGGCGCTCGAGCCACTCGTTGCGGAAGGCCCCGCGCGGGTCCAGGCGCTGCGCCAGGCGCGCGAAGTCCGGCAGGCGCTCGTAGAGCGGCGCGATGTCGGTGGCCGTCGCGCGGAAGGCCTTGCCCCAGTGCGGCCGCGCCGCAAACGGGGCCAGCGCCGCCTCGAGGTCGACGAGCACGCGCGCGACCGCCTCGGGCTCACGGGCCCACGTGAAGTGCAGGGCGACGCTCGCCCGTCGGTACTGCGGGCTCATCCACAGCTCGTCGACCGCGATGGTGCGGATCTCCGCGACCTGGAGCACGGGGCGCAGCGTCTCGCCCAGCGCCCGGACGGCGCGGATCGCGCCCTCGGCCTGGAGACGCGCCACGTGGAACTCGGACTGGATCTCCTCGCCGTTGCTCGGGGTGAAGCCCATGCGGAAGTGCGGCAGGCGATCCCACCACGGGCCCGGGACGCCGAGCTGCGGCGTGCAGTTGACGGCATCCAGGCCGAGGATCGGGTGGCGGTCGACCGCCGCCGCGGCGGCGCCGAAGAGCTCCTCGCGCTCCTGCTCGGGCGCGTCGGTGACGCGGCTCTTGACCCAGACCTGGTCGACGGTCTGGCCCCAGCGCGTGAAGACGCTGACGCTGTAGCCGGTCGCGGTGATCTCGTCGAAATGCTCGTGCAGCGCGTCCCAGCTCAGCCCCTCGAACACGCGCTGGCGCACCTCGTAGGCGGGCTCGAGGTCGAGCGTCACGCGCGTCACCACACCGAGCGCCCCGAGGCCCACGACGAGGCCGTCGAAGTCCGGCTCGCCCCGCGCCACGGTGAGGGCCTCGCCATCGGAGGTGACGAGCTCGACCGCCCGCACCGCGGTGGCGAGGTTGCCGTTGGCGTCGCCAGAGCCGTGGGTGGCCGTCGCGATCGCCCCGGCGATCGAGATGTGCGGCAGCGACGCGAGGTTGTGCAGCGCCATGCCGTGCTCGGCCAGCGCCTCGGCCAGCTCCCCGTACTTCAGCCAGGCGCTGCACGTGACGGTCCGGGCTCGCCGGTCGACCTCGACCTCGACTGGCAGCGCGTCGAGCACGACGAGCTCGGCCGCATCGCCCACGTCGCTGAACGAGTGGCGCGTGCCGAGGGCGTGCACGCGCGGGGCGCGCGCCACGATCTCGGGCACCTGCGCCAGGGTCGCCGGCCGGTGGACCTCGGCCGCGCGGTAGACGTGGTTGCCGGCCCAGTTGGCGAGCTGTGGCACTCAGGCCCTCCCGCGCGCGAGGTCGATGAGCCGGCCCAGGACGCGGCCGCCGTCGGCGCGCAGGGCGTTGTGCTCGTACTCGTCGGTCAGCCACGTCCGCAGGCCGCGGATGTGCGCGGCGGTCTCCTCGGAGAAGGCCCGCTCGACGTACATGTCCTCGGCGTAGATGGCGGCGGCGACCGGCACCTCGTTGGCGGCGAGGCGATCGGCGTCGTAGAGGCGCGGCCACTCGCGCTCGGCGAGGATGTCGGCCGCCTCGCGCAGCGGCGCCAGCGCCCCGTACTCCTCGAACATCCACGGGTACACGTGCTCGCCCACGAACAGCTCCTGATCATCGGCGTACTCGGCGGGCAGCAGACGCTCAGCCGCCCAGCGCGTCGAGCCGCCGTCAGCCCAGCACGCCTCCTGCAGCGCAGCATAGAGCGGGTTGCGCGCGAAGCCGAGCGCCGCCTCGACGTCGTGGCGGAAGGCGGGCGAGTCGGCCGGCAGCTCGACGATGTAGTGCAGGTCCTCGGCGCCGGTGCTCATGCCCAGCAGGTTGCCGAGCTGGCGCAGCCGCCGCGATGTCAAGCGGTCGCCAGAGGGAAGGCGCACGTCGTCGCGGTCGAGGCGCTCGCGCAGGGCGCGGACCCGCTCGCGGTCGGCCGGGTAGCGCTGGTAGTAACGCCGGCAGCGCTCGAGCGTGCGGGAGTAGGTCGCGCGGTACACGTCGTCGATGCGCGCCCCGATCGGCGCCAGCCCGCCCGTCACGAAGGCCTCGCGCAGCCCATCGGGGGCGATCGACAGGTAGGTCATGACGCACAGCCCGCCGAAGCTCTGCCCGAGCACGCTCCAGCGCTCGACGCCCAGCTCCTCGCGGATGCGCTCGGCGTCGCGCACGATGGCGTCGGCGCGGAAGTGCGCGAGGTACTCGGCCTGCTCCGCGGCGGTCCGCCCCGGCAGCGTGCCGATCGGCGTCGAGCGCCCGGTCCCGCGCTGGTCGAGCATGAGGACGCGGAAGTCGGTCAGGGCCCGCTCCAGCCAGCCGGGCGAGCTCGGGTGCCGGGTCGGCCGCGGGGACTCGCTGCCCGGCCCGCCCTGCAGGAAGACGAACAGCGGCCGGTCGCGCCCGTCGGGGTCGGCGACCTCGCGCGCGAACACCGTGATGGCCTCGCCGTCGGGGCGCGCGTGGTCGAGCGGTACGGCGAACTCGTGCTCGGTCAGCAGGAGGCCGCGCGTGGCGTACGAGGGGGCCATGCCGGGATTCTCTACGCTGCGTGCCCGTGGACCTCAGCGCGCCCGAGATCCGGGTCCTCGGCTGCCTGCTCGAGAAGCAGCGCACGACGCCCGACGCCTACCCCCTGAGCCTCAACGCGCTGCGCCTGGCGTGCAACCAGGCGACCAACCGCGATCCCGTCACCGAGTACGACGAGGCGGTGATCCGCGACGCGCTGCACCGCCTGTCGCGGCGCCGGTGGACGCGCCTGGCCAGCGGCGCGGGCAGCCGCGCGCCGAAGTACCGCCACCTGCTCGACGAGGCGCTGGGCCTGCCCGAGGACGAGCTCGCCGTGCTGTGCGTCCTCATGCTCCGCGGGCCGCAGACGCCCGGCGAGCTCAAGCAGCGCACCGAGCGCCTGCACCCGCTGGGCGACCTGGCGGCGGTGCTCGAGGCGCTCGAGCGGCTGATCGGCCGCGAGCTCGCCGAGCGCCTGCCGCGCCGGCCGGGGCAGAAGGAGGAGCGCTACACGCACCTGCTCGGCGACGACGAGGCCGCGCCGGGCGCGCCGGCGGCTCCCGGCGGGCCGGCGCCGCAATGGGCGCCGCCTGCGGCCGACCCCGACGTCGAGGACGCCGCCGGGGCGCCGCCACCGCCGCCCGTGGCGGCGGCGCCCGCCGCCGCGCCGACCCCCGACCCGCGCGTCGCGCGGCTGGAGGACGAGGTGGCCGCCCTGCGCGCGGAGCTCGGGGCGCTGCGCGCCTCGCTCGACGCCCTGCGGGCCGACCTCGGCGCCTAGGTCGTCGCCGCCGGCGCCTGCGTGGCCACCGGCGGCAGCGTGGCCGGCGCCGGGGTGCCGCTCGCGCCCGCCTCGGCCGTGCGGACGATCTGCTTGGCGAAGCGCTCGCTGAAGCCGACGGCGAAGGAGGAGGTCACGAGGAAGGCGAACTCGCCGGCGCCGCGGCCGGACACGTCGACCTCCTTGACCAGGTTGCCCTTGAACGCGAAGTAGAGGAGCACCGCGAAGACGGCCCCGATGAGCGGGCGCAGGGCGGCGAGGCTGGTCAGGTACTCGCGCCCGAACTGGTGGTCGACGTCGAGGCTGTCGCCGCCCAGGCGGATGAGGACGCTCATGACCGCGCCCAGCGACCCGGCGACCAGGCACCCGACGAATAGCGTCGAGTCGACGTCGGGGACGGAGACGGAGGACAGCGCGTAGGCCAGCGGCGGCGCGAGGGCGGCGAGAGCGAGCACGCCCCAAAGCAGGCCCTTGAGGTAGACGACGCGCGCCGCGCGCTTGCCCGCCTCGCCGGCATAGCCCGAGATGTAGTGCAGGTCGCGCTTGTAGGCCTCGATCTCCTGGGCCTTCGCGCGATCGTCGCCGTCGGTCTCGAGCGACACCATGATGTCCCGGCTCAGGGCGAAGAGGTTGGCCGTCGCCATGCGCTGCGTCATCCCGCGCAGGAGGCTGTTGGCCCGCACGGACTGGCGGGCGATGCGCAGCAGCAGCGGCGAGTACTCAGAGCGCCCGGCGGCGAGGCTCCCCATGACGCGGTGCAGCGACCACTCCAGGCGGCCGAAGCGCACGCGCTTGCAGCACAGGGCGACCCCGGCCGGCTGGCGCTCGGACCAATAGTCGTCGACGATCTTGCCGTGCTCGTCCTCGAAGCGCTCGCGGGTCTCGACGTAGCGCTGGCGAGCGCGCTCGTCGGTGGCGTCGTGCTTGTGCTCCCAGCGGCTGTGGACGAGGTCGCCGAACGACGCCGTCCGGTCGCTCGGGCGCACGACCCGGCGCGAGAGGGCGCGGGGCAGGGCGTTCGCGGCGAACTCGGTCATGACCGCCAAGAGTCCCCGCGGCCGAGCCCTGATACATCGCCTCGATGAGCGGCTGGGCGCGGGCGTTGGACGGCCTTCGCTATCCTGCGCCGTCCGCCATGCCGAAGATGAAGACCCATTCGGGCGCGAAGAAGCGCTTCAAGCTGACCGCCAAGGGCAAGGTCCGCGGCCGTCACGCGTACTCGAGCCACATCCTCGAGAAGAAGTCGCCCAAGCGCAAGCGGGCCTTCCGCAAGCCCCGTGAGATCTCGCCGCACGACACGCCGCGGATCAAGAAGATGCTGGGGGCAGGCAAGTGACCCGCGTCAAGCGCTCCGTCAACGCGCGCAAGAAGCGCCGCGCCACGCTGGAGCGGGCCAAGGGCTTCCGCGGCGAGGCGCACTCGAACTACAAGCGCGCCAAGGAAGCGGTCATGAAGGCCGATGCCTACGCGTATCGGGACCGCCGCAACCGCAAGCGCGACTTCCGCCGCCTGTGGATCACGCGCATCAACGCCGCCGCGCGCCAGAACGGCATGAACTACGGCAGCTTCATCCACGGGCTCAAGCTGGCCGGGATCGAGCTCGACCGCAAGGTGCTGGCCGACATCGCCGTGCGCGACCCCGAGACCTTCCGCCGATTTGCCGATGCCGCCCGCGAGGCGTCGGCCGCCTAGTCCCGCAGCCGAACGCACCAGCCTCCCGGGCGCCGCATCCATCAGGATCGGCGCCCTTTCTGTTAACCGCCCACGCCATGATCACCAGCCCGCAGAACGAGAAGCTCAAGGAGGTCCGCAAGCTCCAGCGCCGCCGCGAGCGGCGTTTCGTGGCCGAGGGCGAGGACCTGCTGGCGGCCGCCGCCGATGCGGGCTGGCGGGCCGTGTACGAGCTGCGCGCCGGGGTCGACGTGGAGGCCGACCTGCTCGACGGCGTCTCGGGCCTGGGCTCGGGCACCCGCGCGCTGGGCGTCTTCGAGCAGCGCTGGGGCGCGGTGACCGGGCCGCTCTGCGTCGCGCTGTGGGGGGTGCGCGACCCCGGCAACGTCGGCGCCGTGCTGCGCAGCGCGCTGGCCCTCGGCGCCTCGTCGGTCGCGCTGGGGCCCGAGACCGCCGATCCCTTCGGCCCCAAGGCGGTGCGCGCCTCGATGGGGGCGATCTTCCAGATCCCCGTGGCGCGCGTGGCCAGCGTGGCGCAGTTGCCATCGCCGCGGGTCGCGCTGGTGGCCGGCGCCGGCGAGCCGCTGCGCGGGCCAGTGCAGGGAACGCTGGTCATCGGGGCCGAGCGGGCCGGCCTGCCCGACGAGGTCGTGGAGGCCTGCGACGCCGTGGCGCACATCCCGATCGCGGGCGACTCGCTCAACGCCGCCATGGCGGCCACGATCGCGCTCTACGAGTCAACTAGGGTCACGGCGCCATGATCGAGCGCATCGACGAGCTGCGGGCGCAGGCGGAGGGCGCGATCGCGTCGGCCGACTCGACCGCCGCGCTCGAGGAGCTGCGCGTGCGCTACCTGGGCCGCAAGGCCGAGCTCCCCAACCTGCTGCGCGGCGTCGCCCAGCTGCCGCCCGAGGAGCGCGGGACGGTGGGGCGGGCGGCCAACCAGGCGCGCCAGGCGCTCGAGGGCCTCATCGAGGCCCGCGCCGGCGAGCTCGAGGCGGGCGAGCTCGACGCGCGGCTGGCTGCCGACCGCGCCGACGTCACCCTGCCCGGCGAGCCGCCGCAGCCCGTCGGGCGCCTGCACCTGCTCTCAGCCACCTGGCGCGAGCTCGAGGACGTCTTCGTGGGCCTGGGCTTCACCGTCGTCGAGGGCCCCGAGATCGACACCGTCCACTACAACTTCGACGCGCTCAACCACAGCCCGACGCACCCCGCGCGCGACCGCAGCGACACCTTCTATATCCGGCCGCCGGAGGCGAGCGGTCAGTCTCACAACGCGGGGCCGGATGCCCCGCGGAGCACTCCCTCGGACGTGGTGCTGCGGACCCACACCTCGCCGATGCAGATCCGCGCGATGGAGGCCCACCCGCCGCCGCTCTACGTGGTCATCCCCGGGCGCACCTACCGCCGCGACCAGATCGACGCGACGCACTCGCCGATGTTCCACCAGGTCGAGGGCCTCGCCGTCGACGAGGACATCACGCTGGCCGACCTCAAGGGCACGCTGCTGGCCTTCGCCCGCGCGATCTTCGGCGAGGACCGCGAGGTGCGCCTGCGCCCACACTTCTTCCCCTTCACCGAGCCATCGGTCGAGGTGGACGTCTCCTGCTTTCACTGCGGGGGCAAGGGCTACATGCCGGACGGGTCGCGCTGCAGCATCTGCCGCGGCGAGGGCTGGATCGAGATCCTCGGCGCCGGCGAGGTCGATCCCAACGTCTACGACTACGTCGACGACGAGCGCTACGACGCCGAGAGGGTCCAGGGCTTCGCCTGGGGGATGGGCATCGAGCGCATCGCGATGCTCAAGCACGGCGTCACCGACCTGCGCATCTTCTTCGAGAACGACCTGCGCTTCCTGGAGCAGTTTGGATGACCGACTCCACGACCACACACGCGCGAAGGACGCGCATGGCCGTCGCTGGATCGGCGTCCTCGGTCGGGGCCGTGCAACCAGCATGGCTCCCTCCCTGCGTCCTTGCCCAGCTCGGCCCTGCGCGCCTTCGCGCGCGCGTGGCCGCGGAGCCGATCATCTAATGCGCGCTCCCATCGAATGGCTCAGCGAGTACGCCGACGCCGGCCTGCCGACCGCCGCGCTCGAGGAGCGCCTGACCATGACCGGCACGAAGGTCGAGGCCGTCCATCACCACGGCGTCGACGAGCTCGAGCGCTTCGTCATCGGGCGCGTGCTCGAGGCCGGCCGGCACCCCGACGCCGACCGCCTCAGCGTGTGCGTGGTCGACGTGGGCGACGGCGGCCCGCAGCAGATCGTGTGCGGCGCGCCGAACGTCGCGGCCGGGCAGATCGTGGCCGTCGCGCGGCCCGGCGCCGTCATGCCCGACGGGACGAGGCTCGGCGTGGCCAAGCTGCGCGGCGTGGAGTCCAACGGGATGATCCTGGCCGAGGACGAGCTCGCGATCGGCACCGAGCACGCCGGGATCATGGTCCTCGACGACGGGCTCGAGCCGGGGACGCCGCTGGCCGGCGTGCTGCCGATCGCCACCGACGTGCTCGAGCTCGAGGTCACCCCCAACCGGCCCGACTGCCTGGCCATCTACGGCGTCGCGCGGGAGGTCCACGCCGCCACGGGCGCGCCGCTGGCCGCGCCGCCGTGGGAGCAGGACCTCGGCACCCCCGGCGAGATCGATGGGGTAGAGGTCGTCGTCGAGGCCGGCGACCTGTGCCCGCGCTTCACCGCCCGCGCCTTCGAGGACGTGACCATCGGCCCCTCGCCCCCATGGCTGAAGGCCCGCCTGATGGCGGCCGGGCAGCGGCCGATCAACAACGTCGTCGACATCACCAACTACGTGATGCTGCTGGTCGGCAGCCCGCTGCACGCCTTCGACCTCGACCGCGTCGCCGGCGGCCGGCTCGTCGTGCGCCGGGCCAGGGACGGCGAGCGGGTCACCACGCTCGACGGCCAGGTCCGCACGCTCGACGAGCGGATGCTCGTCATCGACGACGCCGACGGCCCGACCTCGATCGCCGGCGTCATGGGCGGCGAGCGCTCGGAGGTCCACGAGGGCACCACGCGCGTGCTGATGGAGGTCGCCAACTGGGACGGCCCCAACATCCACCGCACGTCGCAGGTCCTGGGCCTGCGCAGCGAGGCCAGTGGGCGCTTCGAGAAGGGCCTCGCGCCCGAGCAGGCGATGGAGGCGCAGATCGTGGCCACGCGGCTCATGCTCGAGCTGACCGGCGCGCGGCTCGTCCCCGGGACGATCGACGTCGGCGGCGATGGCCCGCCCGGCATCGTCATCCGCCTGCGCGAGCACCGCGTCGAGGAGATCCTCGGGCGCCCGATCCCGCGCCCGCGCCAGGCCGAGATCCTGCGCGCCCTGGGCTTCGGCGTCGAGGAGGCGCCCGGCGGCCTCGAGGTGCTGGTACCCGCCTTCCGGCGCAACGACGTCACGCGCGAGGCCGACCTCATCGAGGAGGTCGCCCGCATCGACGGCCTCGAGAAGCTGCCGGCCACCCTGCCCAAGCGCCGCGGCAGCGCCGGGCGGCTGAGCGTCCAGCAGCGCCTGCGCCGCCGCGCCATCGACGCCCTCGTGGGGCGCGGCATGTACGAGGTCGTGGGCTGGAGCTTCACCGAGCCCGGGCTGGCCGACCGCCTGCGCCTGGGCCCTGACGACCCGCGCCGGCGCTTCGTGGCCCTCGAGAACCCGATGAGCGAGGAGCACACGGTCATGCGCACCACGCTCCTCGCGTCGCTGCTCGACGCCGCGCGCCACAACGTCGCACGCGGCCGGCCCGACCTCGCGCTCTTCGAGGCCGGCAACGTTTACCGCGACGACGGCGGCGAGCTGCCCCACGAGCACCGCTCGCTGGCCGGCGTGCTCGTCGGGCGCCTGCACCCGCAGACCTGGGGGACTCCCGAGCCGCCGCGCGCGAGCTTCTTCGCGGCCAAGGGCGTGCTCGGCTCCGCGCTGGACGCCGTGCGCGTGCGCTGGGACGTGGAGCCCGCGACCGAGCCGTTCCTGCACCCCGGGCGCAGCGCGCGGGTACTGGCGGGCGGCGAGGACGTGGGCTGGATCGGCGAGCTGCACCCGCTCGTCGCGCGCGCGTGGGACCTCGACCATGGCGCCGCGCTCTTCGAGGTCGACCTCGATCGTCTGCTCGGCCACGCCGACGCCGTCCCGCACTACGTCGACCTCACGAGCTTCCCCGAGCTGCGGATGGACCTCGCGGTCGCGCTGGACGACGACGTCGCGGCCGCCACCGTGCTCGCCACGGTGCGCGAGGCCGGCGGGGGCCTGCTGGCCGGCGTGCGCGTCTTCGACCTCTACCGCGGCGAGCAGGTGGGGGAGGGGCGTAAGTCCCTGGCGCTCGCGCTCTCCTTCCGCGCGGCCGACCGGACCCTGACCGACGAGGACGTCGCGCCGCTGCGCGATCGCATCGTCGCCGCCCTGCGCGACGGGCTGGGAGGCGAGCTGCGTGCCTAGCGCGATCGTCGCCGGCGCCTCGGGCTACACCGGCGCGCTGGCCGCCGCCCTGCTGGACCGCCACCCGCGCTTCGACCTCGTCGGGGTCACGAGCCGCTCGGACGTCGGCACGCGCCTGAGCGACCTCTATCCGCGCCACCGCGTGCCCTTGACCCTCGAGGAGTTCGACGCCGACCGTCACGGGCAGGCCGACGCGGCCATCGTCGCCTACCCGCACGGCGCCGCCGCGCCGGTCGTCGCCGCCCTGCACGAGCGCGGGGTGCGCGTGGTCGACCTGTCGGCCGACTTCCGCCTGCGCCTCGTGGACATCTACGAGCAGTGGTATGTCCCGCACCCGCACCCCGAGCTCATCGGCGAGGCGGTCTACGGGCTGCCCGAGCTACGCCGCGCGCAGATCGAGGGCGCCGACATCGTGGCCAACCCCGGCTGCTTCCCGACCGCGGCGCTGCTGGCGCTGGCCCCGCTGGCGCCGTGGCTGGACGACGCCGTCATCGACGCCAAGACGGGCGTTTCGGGCGCCGGGCGCACGCCCACCGCGACCACGCACTTCGTCTCGGCCGACGAGAACGTGACGCCCTACGGCGTCGCCGGCCATCGCCACGTGACCGAGATCGACCAGGAGCTGGCCTTCCTCGGCGCCCCGATCCGCGCCACCTTCGTGCCGCACCTGCTGCCGCTCGACCAGGGCGAGCTCGTCTCGTGCTACTGCACGCTGCGCACGGAGGTCGACGTCGAGGCGCTCTTCGCGCGCGCCTACGCGAGCGAGCCCTTCGTCGAGCTGACCGACCGCCCCCCGGGCGTCAGCGACGTGCGCGACACGAACTACTGCCGCATCCACGCCCGCCTGGACGAGCGCACCGGGAAGGTCTTCGTCTTCGCGGCGATCGACAACCTGTGGAAGGGCGCCTCGTCGCAGGCGGTCCAGAACCTCAACCTGATGTTCGACATCGACGAGACGGTCGGGCTGCTGTGAGCCCGTTCTTCTCCTCGCGCTGGGTCGAGGTGCCCGAGTGGGTGCGCGAGGACGCCGACGGCGGCCTGCCGGCCGGCTTCCGGGCCGCCGGGGTGGCGGCGGGCATCAAGCCCAGCGGCGGGACCGACGTCGGCCTGCTCGTCTCCGACGCGCCCCAGACGACGAGCGCCGCGCGCTTCACGCGCTCGGGCGTGCTCGCGGCCCCCGTGCTCGTGACCCGCGAGCGCTCGCGCCTGGACGCGCTGCGCGTCGTGGTGGCCAACTCCGGCAACGCCAACGCCGCCACCGGCGGGCGCGGCATGGACGACGCGGCCAAGATGCAGGGCGCGGCGGCGATGGCCGGCGGCGTGGAGGCCGACCGCGTCGCCGTCGCCTCGACCGGCGTGATCGGCGTCCCGCTCGACTCGCGGGCCGTGGTCAGCGGCCTCGCGCGCGCGAGATCCGAGCTGCGCCCCGACGGGGACGCCGACTTCGCCGCGGCGATCATGACCACGGACGCGTTCGAGAAGCGCGCGAGCCTCGAGGTCGACCTGACGGGCGGGACCGTGCGCCTGTGCGCGCAGGCCAAGGGCGCCGGGATGATCTCGCCGGTCTTCGCGACGATGCTGTGCTTCGTGCAGACCGACGCCGCCCTCTCGGGCGAGACCGCCGACCTGCTGCTCGGCGTCTGCCTGAAGCGCTCCTTCGAGCGCATCTCGGTCGATGGTCAGCTCTCGACCAACGACACGGCGATCCTCATGTGCTCGGGCGCCAGCGGGGTGGCGGTGCAGGCGGAGTCCGAGGACGAGCTGCGCTTCGGTCAGGCGCTCGACGCGCTCCTGCGCCAGCTGGCGCTGGCCGTCGTGCGCGACGGTGAGGGCGCACGGCGCATCGGGCGCGTGGTCGTGCGCGGCGGGCACGGCGAGAGCGTCGAGGGGGCCGCACGGGCGGTGGCCAACTCGCCGCTGGTCAAGGCCGCGCTGCACGGCGGCGACCCCAACTGGGGGCGCATCGTGCAGGCCGTCGGGATGGCGCTGCCCGGCACCGCGCCGCTGGCCGTCGACGTCGGGATCGAGGGCGTGCAGGTGTGCGCGCGCGGCGGCGCCATCGGCTTCGACGCCAAGGCGCTGGCGCAGGCCGTGGCGCGCGACGAGGTCGAGTACGTCGTCGAGCTGCCGGGCGAGGGCCACGAGACCGAGGTCTTCTTCTCCGATCTCAGCCACGAGTACGTGACCATCAACGCGGAGTACACGACGTGAGCGAGCCGCCGCAGAACTCCGTCGGCACGCTGCTCGAGGCGCTTCCCTACATCCGGGAGTTCCACGGCAAGACGGTGGTCATCAAGTACGGCGGCGCCGCGATGGAGGACCCGGCCCTGCGAGAGGAGTTCGCGCGCGACGTGGTGCTGCTGAAGTACGTGGGGCTGAACCCGATCGTCGTGCACGGCGGCGGGCCGGAGATCACCGCCTACATGGAGCGCCTGGGGATGCCGGTCGAGTTCGTCGGCGGGCTGCGGGTGTCCAACGCCGAGACGGTGGAGGTGGCCAAGATGGTCCTCGTCGGCAAGGTCAACAAGGACATCGTCCTGCGCCTGAACCGCCACGGCCAACCCGCGGTCGGGCTGTGCGGCGACGACGGGCTGCTCTTCCGCGTCAGCCGTCAGGCCGGGCCCGGCGGCGAGGACGTCGGCTTCGTGGGCAAGATCGACCGCGTCGACGTCGACGTGCTCAATCACATCGCCCAGGACTACATCCCGGTGGTGGCGTCGATGGGCGCCGACCGCGAGGGCAACTCCTACAACGTCAACGCCGACGAGGCGGCCGGCGCCGTCGCCCGGGCGCTCGGCGCCTACAAGGTCATCTTCCTGACCGACGTCGACGGCTGGCTGCGCGACCCCGCCGACCCCCACTCGGTCATCAGCGAGGCGGGCGCCGACGAGGTCGAGGAGGTGCTCGACGACATCGCCGGCGGCATGCGCCCCAAGCTCAAGGCGTGCCTGGACGCGATCCACGGCGGCGTGACCTACGCGCACATCGTCGACGGCCGCGTCCCGCACTCGCTGCTGCTCGAGCTCTTCACCGACGCCGGCATCGGCACCAAGATCAGGCCCGCGGTATGACCCTCGCCGACCTCAAGCTGCTCGAGCGCGACCATCAGGTCCCCGCCTACGCGCGTCTGGCAGTCGAGTTCGTGCGCGGCGAGGGCGCGCGCCTGTGGGACGACGAGGGCAACGAGTACCTGGACTTCCAGACCGGCCTGGCCGTCAACAGCCTGGGCCACTCCCACCCGGCCGTCGTGGCGGCCATCCGCGAGCAGGCCGAGCGCCTCATCCACGTCGGCAACCTCTTCTACACCGAGCCGGGGCTGCGGCTGGCGCAGCGCCTGGCCGAGTCCTCACTGGGCGGCAAGGTGCACTTCGCCAACTCGGGCACCGAGGCCAACGAGGCGGCCATCAAGGTCGCGCGCAAGGCCAAGCCGCAGGGCGGCATCGTCTCCGTGCACCGCGGCTTCCACGGGCGCACGTACGGCTCGCTCTCGGCCACGCCGCAGGAGTCCAAGCAGGCGCCCTTCGCGCCGCTCGTGCCGGGCTTCGTCGCGGTCGAGCCGACGGCGGCGGCGATCGAGGCGGCCGTCGACGACGCCACCGCCGCGGTCCTGCTCGAGCCGGTGCAGGGCGAGAGCGGGGTCTACGAGCTCGGCGAGGACGTGCTGCGCGCCGCGCGCGCGGCGTGCGACGCCCACGGCGCCGCGCTCATCTTCGACGAGGTCCAGTGCGGCCTGGGGCGCACGGGGACGCTGTGGGCCTACCAGCACTCAGGCGTCGTGCCCGACGCGCTGACGGTCGCCAAGGCCCTCGGCGGCGGGCTGCCGATCGGTGCGCTGGTCACCGGCGAGCGGCTGGCCGACGGCTTCGCGCCCGGCGACCACGGCTCGACCTTCGCCGGCGGTCCCGTGCAGTGCGCGGCCGGCCTGGCCGTCCTCGACGTCATCGACGACGAGGGGCTGCTCGAGCGGGTGCGCGAGCTGGGCGAGCGCCTGCGCCACGCGCTGGCCGACCTGCCCGGTGTCGTCGAGGTCCGCGGCCGCGGCCTGATGCTCGCCTTCGAGCTCGATCCCGACTACCGGCCCGGCGCCGCCGACATCGTCCTGCGCGCCCTGCGCGAGCAGCGGCTGGTGCTCAACGCCACAGGCCCGACCACGGTTCGCCTCCTGCCGCCGCTGCTCATCGACGAGGCGCAGGCCGACGACGCGGTCGGCCGCCTGCGCGCCGTCCTCACTGACGGTGCTGGCTGAGCCCGTCGTTGCCCTTGTAGTAGCTGGTGAGGGCCTGGAAGAAGCAGCACAGACCGGCGGTCACGAGCACGACGGTCGCCCACGCCGGGGTGGAGCCCGAGGCGACCATGCACACCACCGTGGCCACGAACCAGCGCCACGGCCGCAGCTCCGGGACCCGCTCCAGGAACGGCTCGCGCCCTTCCTCGGGCTCCGGCTCGGGCTTACGGGTGTCGACGAGGCCGACGAACATGGCCGTCGGGGATCATCGCACTCCCGGGCCGTCGCCGCTACTGCTCGACCTACAGCGGGCCGGTCGCGGTGAACGTCGGGCGCACGCGCCCGAGGTCGCCGATCACGCTCGTGCCGAGCGCGGCGCTGACGCGGGCCAGGAAGTCGTCGGGCGTCGGCGGCGTCGCCGCCGGGTCGTACACGGTCACGGGCGCGCCGTCGAGCAGCGCGGTGACCGTGGGCGTCTCGTCGTCGGGGGCATAGGTGGCGACGAGGCTCGAGAGCACGGTGGCCCGCCCCGCGTAGGAGAGCGTCAGCTGGCCGCCGAGCGCGATGGCGGCGCCGCGCGCGGGGCGGCAGTCGCTGCCGAACTGGCAGACGAGGGGCGCCGCGGTGGGCGGCGCGATCGGGAAGCGCAGCACGGGTGTGTCGCCCCCGGCCACCGACGTCGCTCCGCCGCCCGGGGCGACGGGGATCTCGCTGCCGTCGTCGGCCAGGAGGTCGAGGCCGCGGTCGATGTCGACGCGGCCGCCCAGCCCGGTCGCGGCGCTGGACAGCAGCTGGGCGGTGATCACGCCGAGGGAAGCGCCGTCGCGCAGCGGGTGGCGGCGGGCGAAGCGCGTCGTGCAGCGGGCGCGGCGGATCGCGGCCGCGAACGCCCTGGTGACCGTCGCTCGGCCCTGCACGGCGAAGATGAAGGTGTCGGCGATCGGCTTCCCGGCGTCGGTGCGCTGCGGGCCGGACAGCAGCTTGGGGTGGGCGATGACCGCCAGGCGCGTGCGACCCGGCGTGGCCGCGGCCAGCGCCTTGACGCGGCGGATCTGGCCGCTCAGGTACACGCGGCCGCCCGTCAGCTCGAGCCCGAGCTTCGAGAGCTTGAACGGCTTGCGGCCCCCCGCCTTGCCGCCCGGCGTGACCGCGTCGACGCGCAGCGCGTCGCCGCTGGCCGTGGCCGATCCCGCGACCGCCGTCGAGTCCCAGGCGCCCGCCGCGCGCTCGGCCGCGGCACCGGTCCCATAGACGAACGCGCCGGCCTTCGTCCTTCCCTCCAGCCGCCAGTCGGCCGCGCCGAGCGTGACGCAGCCGTCGCGCAGCGACAGGCCCGTGCCCTTGTCGAGGACGAGGTCCCAGCCGATGGCGCCGATCGGCGTGGGCGCCGCCGCGGCCGGCGCGGCCCCGGTCGCGGCCAGCGCCGCGACGGTCAGCAACGCAACTCGGGCACTCTCTGCTCGGGACAACGACGACCTCCTGTGGCCGCCGCGATCCTAACCGCCATCGGAGCGTCGCGGGGGCTACGGCGCGCGGCGGCGGCGTCGCTCGAGCATGCCCGCCCGCTCGAGCAGGTAGCGCGCCTCACGCTGGTGGATGTCCATCTCGGTGAGGCGGTCGGCCAGCTCGCCGGCCTGCGAGCCGGCCTCGCGGTCGGCCTTGCGGACGGCCAGGCTCGCCTCCATGCCGTTGACGGGGTCAGGTGCTGCGGAGCTCTCGTTCATGGCCTGGAGGGTCGGGGCCGATCGTCGCCGCCGGCTCACGGCGGCGTTGGCGTCGTGTTGGGGCGAGGTTGAACGCGCGCGCACCCGCGCCTGGACCGCGCGGCGGATAGATTCCGGCGCCCATGGCCGAGCAGAACCGCACGCCCCACACGCGCACCGCCTCCTACCTCGCCGAGCGGGGCGAGGTCCACCGCGTCCTGCTGCTCTACTCGGGCGGCCTGGACACGAGCGTGATGCTCAAGTGGATCCAGGACGAGTACGAGGCCGAGGTCGTCGCCCTGACGGTCAACCTCGGCCAGCCGGGGGAGGACTACGACGTCGTGCAGGGCAAGGCGCTGCAGCTCGGCGCCGTGGCCGCCGAGGTCGTCGACGCCCGCAAGGAGTTCGCCGACGACTTCGTCGTCCCGGCCATCAAGGCCAACGCCATCTACGGCCTCGGCTACCCGCTCTTCACCGCGCTCGGGCGCCCGCTGATCGCCAAGCTCGCGGTCGAGTACGCGCGCAGGCACGGCTGCGACACGATCGCCCACGGCTGCACCGGCAAGGGCAACGACCAGGTCCGCATCGAGGCGACGGTGGCCACGCTGGCGCCCGAGCTGAAGGTCATCGCGCCGGTGCGCGGCTGGCAGATGGGGCGCGAGGAGGAGATCGCCTACGCGCGCGAGCACGGCATCCCGATCAAGGGCGGCGCCGAGCACACGCCGTACTCGATCGACGACAACCTCTGGGGTCGCTCGTCGGAGGGACGCTGGATCGAGGAGCTCGACCACGCGCCCGACGACGACGTCTTCCAGCTCGTGACGCGGCCCGAGCTCGCGCCCGACGAGCCCGAGATCGTCACGGTGACCTTCGAGCGCGGCGTGCCCGTGGCGCTCAACGGCGAGCGCCTGGGGGTCGTCGAGCTGCTCAAGCGCGCCGCCGAGATCGGGTGCCGGCACGGCATCGGCATCGTCGACCACATCGAGGACCGCATCGTCGGCCTGAAGGTGCGCGACATCTACGAGGTCCCGGCGGCGGCCATCATCCTCCCGGCGCACGCCGAGCTCGAGCGCCTCGTCGGCACGATCCACCAGAACCAGTTCAAGGGCGAGCTCGACCGCAAGTGGGCCTACCTCGTCTACGCGGGCCTGTGGTGGGAGCCGCTGCGCTCAGACCTCGACGCCTACATGGAGGCAGTCAACGCCCAGGTCACGGGCACGATCGGGATGAAGCTGTTCAAGGGCATGGCGCGGGTCGTGACGCGTGAGTCGCCGAACGCGGTCTACGACGCGGCCCTGTCGACCTTCGAGACGAGCGGTGGCCTGTTCAGCCAGCAGGCCTCGCCCGGATTCATCGAGCTATGGTCGCTGCAATCGCGCATGGCGCACCGCTTGCGCACGCAGGGCGAGGGGTAAGGCGAGCGAGAGATGTTCTACAAGGCCTTGGGATATGCCGTCTGGAAGGGCGCGAAGTGGTACGTCGGGCGCAAGCTGCCCTCGCGCACGCCCTCGCGCAAGCTGATGCTGGGCGGCGCGCTGGCGCTGGGCGTGGCGACGCTCGTCGCCGTCGGGGCCAAGCGCAGCGGCGACTGAGCGGCGCGGCGCCCGAGCCGTCCGGCGCGGGGTCTAGCGTGCGGCCGCGATGGAGCCCGCGTTCCCGCCCGACGACCAGGAGGCGCGCGTCGTCGATCTGCGCCCGCGCGCGGCGGCGCGCCGGCTGCTCGACGCCGAGTCCGAGCTCGATGCGCTGAGGGCCCATCTCGACCAGGTGGTGGCCGAGCGCGACGCGGCGCGGGCCGCCGTGCGCGAGTCCCAGGCCGATGCGCTGTCCGTCCGCGAGGAGCTGGCCGCGCGCTTGGCCGCCGAGACCGCCGCGACGTCGGCGGTGGCCGCGCTGCGCGGCCAGGTCGAGGAGCTGCGCGTCCGCGCCGATGCCCGCGACGCCCGCGACCACGCGCTGGCCAAGCTCGCCGGCGAGCTGGCGGTCACCGCGCGCACGGCGCGCGAGGAGGTCGAGCGCCACGCCGCGGCCCGCGTGCAGGCCGAGGCCGCGGTCCAGGTCGAGCGCAAGCGCGTGGCCGAGGTCGAGGCGGTGTTGGCTGCCGAGCGCGAGCGCGCCGCGCACGCCGAAGGCGCTCTGCGCAGCGAGCTCGAGGCCCTGCGCACCGCGCGCGACCGCGCCGTCAGCGCCGAGTCCGAGGCCCGCTCGGCCCGCCGCGCGGAGCTCGAGGCGCTCACCGCCGCGGGCGACCGCCTGCGCCCGGTCGAGGTCGCCGCCGTGCCCGACGGCCTCATCGTCGACCTCGGCCGCGCGGCCGACCGCCTGCGCCACGGCGCGCTGGTCGCCGTCGAGGTCCCGCGGCGCTCGGCGCTGCAGCGGCTGGCCGCGCGGTTGCGTGGCCGGTAGGCGCTGGCGCTGGGGCAGGTTCCGGCGCCGTCGGCGGCGCTGGCTGCCGGCGTTCATGGCGCCGGCTTGACCTCCGTGGTGGTGCGCGTTCGATGGCGGGCCGCAGCTGGTGACGGGCGGGTCCTCTCGGCGGAGCACGCTCCTCAGACTCCGCAGGCTCCGTCTGAGGACGTGTCCGCCGCCACCCGCCCGTGCAGCGTCCTTGCCGCGTTGGGCGCCATCGCCCGCGTCGCGGTCCGCGAGCGTCTACTCCTCCGCGGCGCCAGCTCCTGCGGCAAATCGGTGCACGGCTGCTCATCGATGTGAGCGCGGCCCTGCGCGTTGTGCCACTGCCCGCGGCGGCGTAGAGTCGCATCTCCAACACTTCGCCGGAGGTCCATCGTGGAAGCCTCGAAGAAGGTGGGTTGGCGTGAGCGCCTACGCGCACGCCGGGCTAACAACAGGGCGAAGGCCGCCGACCGCGCGATGCGCCGGGGCGCGGACCGAGCGCCGACCGAGCGTCAGGACGACGTGAAGTTCGCGCAGCTGGGCGGCTACGCCGGCGACCGTAGGCAGGGGGGTCGGCTCTAGCCCGGCGCGCCGTCACCGAGCGAAAAGGGGAGTGACACGCCACGAGAGCCGCGGCCGTGGGAGGGCGAGTCTGCGTTCCCGATCCCTCGTGGCACTACAAGTGGTGACGCGCACGCACCGACCGCTGCTCGCCATGCAAGGCGAGAGTCAGACGCGCCTGTAGCGTGAGCCCTCCTGCGGGCGACGAGATGTCTTGCTCTGCAACGGTTGCCGCCCAGAACGCGACGCCCGCATCGCTGGATCTCGTCCGACGCGGCACTCCGGCGGTGTTGGACGTAGCTGTCGCTACTGCCTTCGAAGCGGTAGCGAGCGCCGGGGCTTGTACTGACTCGCGCCGATCGTCCGGAATGGCCGCGCGGCGGGGCCACGAGGTGCGGTACCCCCGAGTTGTTTCGAATGCAGCTCGTCTAGCCTCATTCGGTTGAGGCGGCCAGCGAAGCATCCAGGAGGGAAGCGTGGCATGAGGATCTGCATCGTCGGTGCGTCCGGGAAGCTTGGGAAGTACCTGGTCCAGCACGCGTTGGACCGCGAGCACGAGGTGGTTGCCGTGTGCCGCGAGCAGAGCGTCGGCAAGCTCGCCCAGTTCGAGGGGCGGATCACCATCGTGCCCGGCGCAACCGACGACCGCGAGCTCATCGAGCGGGCTGTCGCGGGCTGCGACGGGGTGCTCGTCGTGCTCGTCCCGCGGGGAGTACACGGCTACTCGACGGGAACGGCCCAGGCGGTCCTCGACCACGCGCAGCCCGGGGCACGGCTGGTGTTCTCGTGCGGTTGGCACATCACCCGCGATGGTCAGGACGTCTATTCGTGGAAGCTCAAGGCGATCGTGAAGGTCTTCGGACCACTCGCGCGCCTGGCTCGCTTCGCCGACCTCGACGATCAGGTGGAGGCGTGCCGACGGGTGTTCGCGAGCGACACCCGCTGGACCGTCGTGCGCGGGAGCGACCTCGAGGAGGGCGAGAGCCAAGGCCTGCCGGTGTGGAGCCCGCACGTGGGCGACCCCGTCCTCGAGAGCAACATCACGCGCCGCGTGGACTTCGCCCTGTTCATGGTGGAGGCCCTCGAGAACGACGATCTCGTTCACGAGACCCCCGCGATCGTCAGCCGCCTGAGCCCTTCGGCGCTCGCGCGCGCCGCCGGCTGAGCCCTCTGCCTGTGATCTGATGACCCATCGGCAGGGCGCGCGTTCACGGGTGCGGCCTACCGACGCACGCGCTGCCGAATCGCGAGGAGAACGGCAGGACAGCTCGGCGCACGCCCTCACCGGCGAGAGTTGAGTCGAGCCTTCTCGTAACCAGGGTCGAAGGGAGGCGGTTCCGCCGGACACTCCAGCGAACATCCCATCGTTACCGGTGTTCAGAAGGACACATAGCGGTGCGTGTGCACCGCAGCAGATGATCGGGCCGGATTGAACGATGTCCGGCCCGACGCGTTGGGAGCGTCAGCGCGATCCCTACGGGCATGTCGGGACGGTCTCACCGTCGCCGGGCGACAACAACCCTGCACGCTCGACGGCATCTCATGCGGTTCAGCGGCGCGACTGCACGCCCCCGGGGCGCTCCCGGACCCGACGTCCGGCGCTGCGTCCTGCGGCTGGAGGCCGAACGCGTCAGCTTCCCTTTCGCGTCCCCAACGATCCGTGTCAACTCGGGCGTGACCGGTCTGGGCCGCTCGCGGCCAAATGAACCGCAATCCAGCGCTGGTCCTTGACGCCGAACGAGGTCGCTGACCGGTGGGCGGTCAGGAGGACGGCTCAGGCGGAACCGCCGCGCGTCGCGCGTCGCGCAACGGGCGGTCGTTCTGGAGCTTCCTCGGTTGCGAGTGGGCTTGTGCCGGCGGGCGCCAGCGCGGCGATGTACCGCTCCATCGCCGCGTCGACGGCCTCGCGGTTACCTGTGGCCAAGAGGTCGAGCAGCAGGCCGCGCGTGACGGCGACGCCTAGCCGAGCCTCGGCGCGAGCTTCGGCCTCCGGGCGTCCCTGTGCGACCGCGATCCTCGTCAGCGGATCGACCCAGAGGTCGACGATGCCGTCGAGGAGCGGGAGTGCATGCGGGCTGCCCTGCAGCGCCTGCACGTAAATCTCGAAGAACAGCCGTTCGTTGGGCCATAGCGCCGGGTCGGCGAGTCGCCGCCACATGCGGCGCATCGTGTCTACCGGCGACGCGTCGGCGTCGAGCAGCATCTCGGCCAGCGCCGCGCGCTGCTGAGCCTCGACCGCGCGGATCACCTCGACCAGGAGCCCCTCGCGGGATCCGAAGTGGTAGCTGAGCATGCGGTGGCTGGTGCCCAGCGCCGCGGCCAAGCCGCGCAGGCTGAGGTCGCCGACGCCGTGCTTTGCCACGTGATCCATCGCGCCCGCGAGCAGACGGTCGCGCGATCCCGTCCGGTCCTGGTCGGGCGCCACCGCGGGGATACTAGCGCCCATCTGTACCATGTGGTACATGTACCACATGGTACACCTCCGAAGAAGAGTCATGGGACGTCAGCGCATCGAGCACCACGCCACCACCCCGGCCGACCCGGGCACCGTCTACGCGCTGCTGCGCGACGGCGCCGGATGGCCCACCTGGTCGCCGATCGAATCCTTCGAGCTTGAGCGGCCCGGCACACGGGAGCCCGAGGGTCTCGGCGCCGTCCGCCTGTTTCGCTCCGGGCGCGTCACCGGCCACGACGAGATCGTCGAACTCATCCCGGACCGCCGCTTCTCTTACACCCACACCTCGAACCTGCCGATCCGCAACTACCGCGCCGACGTCGATCTCGAGCCGATCTCCGAGGGGACGGCGATCCGCTGGGTGTCGGCCTTCGACCCGAAGCTGCCAGCCACCGGCTGGCTGATGCGCCGCGCACTCGACGGCTTCATCGCCAAGCTGACGGACGGGCTCGCCGAGCACGCCACGGCTGTCGCCGCCGCGCGCCGCAACGCGGCCTAGCGACCAATCTCCAGCACGCCGTCCACCGCCGGCCGACCTGCTCGACGCCAACGCGAGCCACCCTCTCGGCAGCGTGCCAATGGGCGGCAGACGTCCGGTTTCTCCGGCGAGGCCCGCCGCGATCTCCGCGCCGTCGCTTCCGAGGACGTCTGCGGTCGGCTCGCTCGTCAAAGGCCTCGCTCTCCGGTGTCAGCAGGCCATCCTCGCCCCGAGCGAGTCCCGGCGCACCCAGCCGGGGCCGCCGGTCGTCATGACCCACGCCAAGCGAGCTGCGCGCTGGGGATCGAGCGTCCCGATCACCGCCGAGCTGCGCTCGACTCGCGCCTGGTTCCGCGTGGACCCGGGCGTTTCCGCCCCCGCGCTGCGGACGCGCGCGGGGAAGAGGCGCATGCGTCCCGCCAAGCGTCGGCTCGCTATCGCAAGGTGGGGAGGAACCGGTCCAGCTGGCGCGCTCGACCGCGGCGTCTGGTGCACAGGGTGGTCGCCAGGGAGCCCTGGCGCTACCCTCGGCCACATGCACCCGACAGGCGTGGCTACCGCCGCGTGGGTGTTCGCGTCGGAGCCGAGCAAGACCCCGTTCTACCTCGCCGGCTGCCTGCTGGCCGCCTGGGCGGTGCTGCTGGGCGCCTTTGGGTTCACGCATCCCGACTTTCCTGGTTCGGCCGGGGCCTCGCGCATCGTCATGTTGACCTCGGCGGTGCTCGTGGCGGCGACTCTCACAACGGCGGTGACCACCGCCGGGGAGGCGGTCACGAACGAGGGCGGGGCCGCCGGGCCCACGGGCTCGTCGGCGCCCACGAGCGCACTGAACCTGAGTGCTGACCCGACGGGAAAGCTGGCCTACGACAAGAAGCAAGCGACCGTCCGCGCGGGCCGGTTTGCGATCCGGCTGGTCAACAACTCCTCGCTGCCACACAACCTGACGGTCGCCAAGGGCGCAAAGGTTGTCGCCCAGACAAAGACGATCTCGGGCGGTTCGGCGACCACCACCGCGAACCTGACGCCCGGCGAGTACGTCTTCTACTGCTCGGTCGACGCGCACCGCGCCGCGGGGATGCAGGGAACTCTGACCGTCAAATGAGCGGGAAGTGGCTTTGGCTGGGGTGCTGATTCGCGTGAACGCAGCAGCGCCGCCCCTCTGCCGCGACGCCCACCGCCGGCGCCCCGAGGAGGCCCACCGTTGGCTCGCCAACGGGGAGGCAGAGGCGGTGGCGCGACACTCCGGCGGAGAGCAGTCGCGCATCGGTTCGGCGCAGGAGCTGCGGCCGCGGAGCCGGTAGACGCCGGCGGACCGCGACGCCGGCGGTGGCGGTCGGCCGGGCACGGACGGTCCTGGGGCGGGTGGCGGCGGACACGTCCTCAGACGGAGCCCGCGGAGTCCGATGAGCGTGATCCGCGGACCGCAACCCACTGCCGGGCCCGGCGGCGTCTCCTGCACGGGCGGCCCCCTACGGGCAAGCCGGGTCGCTTGACATGCAGCCGGATGGCTGCATAACATAGGCAGCCGGATGGCTGCCTATTCGCATCCCGACGACGATGTGTTCAGGGCGCTGGGCGACGCGAGCAGGCGGGTCCTGCTCGACAGCCTCAACGAGCGCAACGGCCAGACGCTGCGCGAGCTGTGCTCGCGGCTGGACATGGCGCGTCAGTCGGTGAGCAAGCACCTCGCGGTGCTGGAGGCGGCCAACCTCGTCACGACCGTCCGCCGCGGGCGGGAGAAGCTGCACTACCTCAACGCGGCGCCCATCAACGAGATCGCCGAGCGCTGGATCACCCGCTACGAGCGGGCCCGCGTGAACGCGCTCGCCGATCTCAAGCGAGCACTGGAGGACACCGCTGTGGACAGGCCCTCGTTCGTCTACACGACGTACATCAAGACGACCCCCGACAAGCTCTGGCAGGCCCTGACCGAGCCGGCGTTCACCGAGGCTTACTGGGGCATCACCTTCGACACCGACTGGGCCGCCGGCTCGCCGATGAGCTGGCATCAGCGCGGTGTGACGATCGCCGACGCCGAGCAGCGCGTGGTCGAGTCCGACCCCTACCGCCGGCTCTCGTACACCTGGCACACCTTCACACCAGAGCTGGCCGACGCGCTCGACTTCAGTGACGAGACGCGTGAGCGCCTCGCGGCCGAGCCTCGCTCGAAGGTCACCTTCGACATCGAGCCGCTCGGCGACGACCAGGTCAAGCTCACGGTGGTCCACGACGGGCTGCTGCCGGGCGGCCTCACGGGCTCGCTCATCAGCGACGGGTGGCCGCGCGTGCTGGCGAACCTCAAGACGCTCTTGGAGACCGGCGAGACGCTCCCCGATCGCTCCGCTTCGACGCGGCTCGAGAGCCTCGGGGTGACGAGGTCATGACCACCACCCACGCCACCGCCACGCGCGAGCAGTGGCTCGCCGCCCGCCTCGAGCTGCTCGAGGCCGAGAAGGAGCTGACCCGCCGCGGCGACGAGCTGGCCCGCCGCCGCCTAGAGCTGCCCTGGGTCCCCGTCGAGAAGAGCTACCGCTTCGAGACCGCGGACGGCCCGGCGTCGCTCGCCGACCTCTTCGGCGGGCGCTCGCAGCTGCTCGTCTACCACTTCATGTTCGGGCCGGAGTTCAGCGGCGGCTGTCCCTCGTGCTCGGCGATCGCCGACGGCTTCAACGGCTCGGTCGTCCACCTCGAGCACCACGACGTCGCGATGGTCGCCGTCTCGAGGGCCCCGATCGCCGCTCTCGAGGCCTACAAGCGGCGGATGGGCTGGACCTTCACCTGGGCGTCGTCACAGGGCAGCGACTTCAACTACGACTTCAACACGTCGATCACGGAGGAGCAGCAGCGGTCCGGGAGCGTCGACTACAACTACCGCGACCGGGACACGACGTGGGTCCAAGACGTCGATCCCGCCAGCACGGTCGCCCAGCATGCGGCGATGGCCGGCACCGACGTTGCGACGTTCACCCGCGAGGCGCCGGGCATGAGCGCGTTCGCCCTCGAGGACGGCGTCGTCTACCACACCTACTCGGCGTACGCGCGAGGCCTGGATGGGCTCTGGGGCATGTACCAGTGGCTCGACCGCGCGCCCAAGGGGCGCAACGAGACCGGGGCGTGGTGGCGCCGGCGCGACGAGTACTAGACATGCGCCCCAGCGGGCAGCCGCTCGCGGCTGGGCACCGCGGCCCACGCGAGCGCGGCCGCCGCGACGTACAGGCCGGCGGCGCCCAGCGCGACCGCGTGAAAGCCGTGGGTGAACCCCGCGCGCGCCGGGCTGCCGGCCACGGCGCCCGACGCGGCGATGCCGATCGCGCCGCCGGCCTGGCGCGCGGTGTTGTTGACCGCGGCGGCCAGGCCGGCGCGGTCGGCCTGCACCGCGCCCATGGCGGCGGCGACCACGGAGGGGGTGAGCACGCCGAGCCCGAGCCCCCAGAGCACCGACGCGGCGAGCAGCGCGTCGTCGGCCAGCAGGGCGAGCCCGGCCGCCGCGATGAGGAGGCCGGCCACCATCGGCCGCCGCGGGCCGATCCGCCCGACGAGCTGTCCCGACAGCGGGGCCACGACGGCCAGCAGCCCGAAGGCGGGCAGGATCGCCACGCCGGCCCCGAGCGCGGAGCGGCCCTGGACGTCCTGGAGGAAGAGGGTGAGCACGAACAGCGTGCCGAGGGTGCCGAGGTTCATCGCCGTGCCGACGGCGTTGGCGGCGACGAAGGCCGGGCGGCGGAACAATGCCCCGGGCAGCATCGGCTCGCGCTGCCGGCGCTCGACCGCCACCAGGGCCGCCAGCAGCGCGGCGGCCGCCGCGCCCGCCGCGGGCGAGGCGGCGATGATCGCGAAGGTCACCGTTGCGAGCAGCGCCGCCGCGAGCGCGGCGCCCGGGACGTCCAGCGCGCGGGCGGCCGGCTCGCGCGACTCGCGCACGACGCGCGCCGTCACCGGCAGCGCGACCGCGACGACGGGCAGGTTGACGAGGAAGGCCCAACGCCACCCCGGGCCGTCGACCAGGGCACCGCCGGCGATGACCCCGGCGGGCAGCGCCAGCGACGAGATCGCCGCCCAGATGCCGATCGCCCGCGCCCGCTCCGCCGCGTCCGGGTAGGCGCGCGAGATGACCGCGAGCGTGCCCGGCAGCAGGAGCGCCGCGCCCGCGCCCTGCACGACGCGCCCGGCGACGAGCAGCGCCGCCCCGGGGGCGAGCCCGGCCGCCAGCGAGCCCGTGCCGAAGGCGGCGAGGCCCGCGAGCACGACGCGCTTGTGACCGTGGCGGTCGCCGAGATCGCCGCTCGGGAGCATCAGCGAGGCCAGCGCGACGGCGTAGCCGTCCACGATCCACTGCAGGCTGCCCACGCTGGCGCCCAGATCGGCGCGCAGGCTCGGCAGGGCCACGTTGACGACCGTCACGTCGAGCAGGACGAGGAACATCCCGACGCACATGACGATGAGCGTGAGGGTGCGGCGCTGGGAGGTCATCGCTCGACCGTAGGGCCGCGAGGCTTCGTCTCGGGACGAAGCGTCGCGCGGCTACCCTCGTTCGATGGCCGGTGACACGGATCTGGCCCGTGTGGGCGCTCTCATCGGCGACCCGGGTCGCGCCCGCGTGCTGCGGGCGCTGACCGACGGGCGCGAGCTGCCCGCCAGCGTGCTGGCCGCGGAGGCGGGCGTCGCTCCCTCGACGGCGAGCGTGCACCTGCGCAAGCTCGTCGACGGGGGCCTGGTGGTGGCCGAGCGCCACGGGCGCCACCGCTACTTCCGCCTGGCGGGCCCCGACGTGGCGCGGGCCCTCGAGGCGCTGGCCCGCATCGCCCCGGACGCGCCGGTGCGCTCGCTGCGCGAGGGCACCCGCGCACACGCCGTGCGGGCGGCGCGCACGTGCTACGACCACCTGGCGGGCCGGCTCGGGGTGGCGCTGATGACCGGCTTCGTGGACCACGGCGTGCTGACCGGCGGCGACGGGCGCCACGCGCGCGGACGCGCGCGTGCGGATCGCCCGTCGGCCGTCGGCCGCGATCTCGACTACCGGCTGACCGACGGCGGCGCGCGGCGGCTGCGCGACCTGGGCGTCGACGTCGACGGCGCCCTCGCGGGCCCGCGCACGCCGATTCGCTACTGCGTGGACTGGAGCGAGCAGGCCCACCACCTCTCCGGTGCCCTGGGCGCAGCGCTGGCGACGCGGATGTTCGAGCTCCAATGGGTGGCTCGGTTGCCGCGCACGCGCGCGGTGAGGCTGACCGACGCGGGCCGCGCCGGGCTGGCCGAGCACCTCGCGATCGCCGTCGACTGAAGGCCGCAAGGAGCGGAAACGGTCGGGCGGGACATCCGAGCGGACGCCTATCCTCGATGACCCCGTGAGCACCCCTTCCTGCGCCCACCTTCACGTCCACTCCGAGTACTCGCTGCTCGACGGCGCGTGCAATATCGAGGAGCTCGCCAAGCGCGCCGCGGAGTTCGGCCAGCCGGCGTTGGGGCTCACCGACCACGGGGTCATGAACGGTGCCGTCGAGCTCTACAAGGCGTGCCGCAAGCACGACGTCAAGCCGATCCTCGGCTGCGAGATCTACCTGGTCGACGACCACACGAATCGCTCGTCGGGGCGCGTCGAGCGCAACCACCTCACGCTGCTGGCGGCGTCGGACGTCGGCTATCGCAACCTGGTCAAGCTCTCCTCGGAGGGCTTCCTCGAGGGCCTGCACCGCGGCAAGCCGAACCTCGACATGGCCCAACTCGCCGCGCGCGGCGAGGGGATCATCGCCCTGACGGGCTGCCTGGCCTCGCGCTTCTGCCAGCGCTTGGTCGACGGTCGCGAGGGCGAGGCGCGCGCCCATGTCGACGACCTCCTGAACGCCTTCGGGGCCGACAACGTCTACTTCGAGGTCCAGAAGAACGGCATCGCCGACCAGGAGAAGGCCAACGAGGGCATCGTGCGAATCGCGCGCGAGGTCGGGCGCCCGATCGTGGGCACGGGCGACGTGCACTACCTGCGCCGCGAGGACTACCACCACCACACGGCGCTGCTCTGCGTGCAGACGAAGTCCACACTCGCGGCGCCGAAGATGACCTTCGACACGAACGAGTTCTTCCTGCGCTCGAGCGAGGAGATGGCCGACGCCTTCGCGGAGTGGCCCGAGGCGATCGCCTCGACGCTCGAGATCGCCGAGCGCTGCGACGTCACCATCGAGCTCGGCCGCCAGCTCATCCCGCGCTACCTGCCCGAGGGCGAGGACGAGCGGGCCTACCTGCGCGAGCGCGTGATGGAGGGGTTGCACGCGCGCTACGGCGACCCGATTCCCGCCGACGCGGTCGAGCGCGCCGAGATGGAGCTCGCGGTCATCGACCGCATGGGCTTCAACGCCTACTTCCTCATCGTCTGGGACTTCGTCAAGTGGGCCAAGGACAACGGCATCGCCGTCGGCCCGGGGCGAGGCAGTGCGGCGGGCTCGATCGTGGCCTACGCGCTGCGCATCACCGACCTCGATCCGCTGCGCTACGACCTGCTCTTCGAGCGCTTCCTCAATCCCGAGCGCGTGTCGATGCCGGATATCGACATCGACTTCTCCGTCCGCGGCCGCGAGCGCGTCATGCAGTACGTGGTCGCGAAGTACGGGCGCGAGTCGGTGGCGCAGATCATCACCTTCGGCAAGATGTTCCCGCGCGCCGCCACGCGCGACGCCGCGCGCGTGCTGGGCCACGACTATGGCGTGGGCGACCGCCTGGCCAAGCTCATCCCCGATCCCGAGCAGGGCCGGGCGCCGAGCTTCGACCGCTGCCTGCAGCCGGGCGAGCCGCTGCGGGGCGCCTACGACACCGACGCCACGTCCAAGCAGATCATCGACGTCGCCCGTGGCCTGGAGGGCATCGTCCGCAACGCGTCGATCCACGCTGCCGCGGTCGTCATCGCGGGGATGCCGCTGACCGATGTCGTGCCGCTGCAGCTCGCGGACTCCGGCGGCAACGGGAACGGCGGCGAGAAGGACTACAGGCTCGTCACGCAGTTCTCGATGAAGCCGGTCGAGGAGCTCGGCCTGCTGAAGATGGACTTCCTGGGCCTGCGCAACCTCGACGTCATCGAGGACGCGTTGGACATCATCGAGCGCTCGACCGGTGAGCGCCCGGACATGACGAACCTGCCGCTCGACGACGCCAAGACCTACGAGATGATGGCCCGCGGCGACTCGGTCGGGGTGTTCCAGTTCGAGTCCGAGGGCATGCAGAGCGCCCTGCGCCAGGTCAAGACGAGCGAGTTCGACGACCTCGTGGCCCTCAACGCGCTGTACCGCCCAGGCGCGATGGATCAGATCCCGACGTACGCGCGCGGCAAGCGCAACCCCGACGCGGTCACCGTGCCCGACGAGCGCCTGGCGCCGATCGTCGGCTCGACCTACGGCGTGATCCTGTACCAGGAGCAGGCCATGCAGATCTCCAAGGAGCTGGCCGGCTTCTCGGGCGCCAAGGCGGACGACCTGCGCAAGGCGATCGGCAAGAAGAACCGCCAGGCCATGGCGGCGCTCAAGCCCGAGTTCGTCGAGGGCTGCCGCGTCAGCGGCGTCCCGCAGAGCGTCATCGACTGGCTGTGGGACACCAACGAGAAGTCGGCGGACTATTCGTTCAACAAGTCCCACGCCGCCTGCTACGCGCTGATCGCCTACCGCACGGCGTGGCTGAAGGCCAACTACCCCGCCGAGTACATGGCCGCGCTGATCTCCTCGGTCATGGACACCAAGGACAAGGTCCCGTTCTTCGCCGCCAAGGCGGAGGGCATGGGGATCGACATCCTGCCACCCGACGTGAACCTCTCAGACCACGAGTTCGTGGTCGACGACGGCAACATCCGCTTCGGGCTCGACGCGGTCAAGGGCGTGGGCTTCGCGGCCGTCGAGGCGATCAAGGCGGCGCGCGAGGAGGGTGGGGAGTTCGAGTCGATCTGGGACTTCTGCACCCGCGTCGACCCGCGCGCGGTCAACAAGCGCGCGATCGAGGCGCTGATCAAGTGCGGCGCCTTCGGCTCGACCGGCGCCACGCGCAAGGGCATGCTCAGCGTGCTCGAGCAAGCGCAGGCCGCGGGCCAACAGGCGCAGCTCGACGCCCAGATCGGCCAGGGGAGCATCTTCGATCTGGGCGACCTGGGCGGGGCCGACGCCAGCGCCGCCTCGCCCTTCATGGCCCCGCAGCACCCGCCGATCCCGCCCGAGGAGTTCGAGCAGGCCGAGCTGCTGGCCATCGAGAAGGAGGCCATCGGGCTCTTCATCTCCGCGCACCCGCTCAAGGAGGTGCGCGAGGCGCTGCGGGCCGCCGTCGACGCGCCGCTGGCCTCGCTGCCCGACCACAAGGACGGCGACTGGGTGACGGCCGGGGGCATCATCACCCAGGCCAAGAAGATCCGCACGAAGAAGGGCGACCCGATGATGTTCGCCACCCTCGACGACCTCGAGGGCGCGATCGAGGTCCTCATCTTCGGCAAGGCGCTGGCCGAGTACGAGGGTGCGCTGGGCGTCGACGAGGTCGTCCTCGTGCGCGGGCGCGTCGATCACGGCGACAAGGGCACCTCGCTCATCGCGCAGACCGTCGAGCCCTTCCGGCCCACCGTCGAGGAGGTCGAGGCGGCGCGCGAGGCGGCCGCCCTCGAGCCCCAAGGCCCGCAGTCGTTGACGGTGAGCGTCGACGCCACGGCGCTGCCGGCGACGATCATCGAGGAGCTCAAGCACATCCTCGGCAACCACGCCGGCGAGTCAGAGGTCGTGCTGGCGATCCAGACGTCGGCGGGCCCGCGGACGCTGCGGCTGGGGGAGGGCTACCGCGTCAACGAGACGCCGAGCCTGCGCGCCGAGCTGGGTCGCATCCTCGGCCCGGCGGCGCTGCAGGTCGGCTAGCCCGCGGCGCTCCAGTCGGCCAGCCCCCGCGGCCCTTCAGGTCGACCCGCCCCAGTTCTGGTTAGACGGAAGGGCCTAAACGATGGGCTAGGCGCCTCCCCCATTCCACGGCTCCCTGCCTCGGAAAGGCGTTGAGGTCCGGCCTTTTTCCTATGCAGAAGGACGAGATCGGTCACACGCCGACGTCTGCGTCCGCTACTTTCGCGCGAGCGACCCCTCGCTCTACCGCTGGACCGGGGGCGGGGGGTCGCCTTCTGATGTCCGCGCGATGGCGCGCCACCGCGCGCTTTTGTGGACCGGGGGCGGAGGGCCGCGATCCCTGTGTACCCGCTGGTCCCCCGGCCTAACGACGCCGCTTCGTCCCCTGGCCCCGGAGCCGTCGGGTCAGCGTGATCTGCGCCCTGGTCGGGCCGTGCCGGTCGGGCCCCGGCGTCTCGAGCACGCAGGGCAAGCCGTCGAAGCGCGGCTCTGAGAGGAAGACGGCGCAGCCGCGCCGGCCGAGCTCGCCCTCGCCGACGTCGGCGTGACGGTCGCGGTTGGAGCCCAGCGGCGTCTGGGAGTCGTTGAGGTGCAGCGAGCCGATGGCCTTGGGGCCCAGCGCGGCGTCGCACTCGTCGAGCACCTGGGCCAGGCCCTCCTCGGTGCGGATGTCGTAGCCCGAGGCGAACAGGTGGCAGGAGTCCAGGCACAGGCCGAGCCGCTTGGACCGGCCGGCGGCGTCGACGAGGTCGGCCAGCTCCTGGAACGAGCGCCCGAGCGTCCCGCCGGTGCCCGCGGTGTTCTCGAGGTGCAGCGGGCAGTGCTCGCTCTCGCTCAGCGCCTCGGCGATGAGCTTGCCGGCGCGCTTGATCGCGGGGGCGACCTTCCCCGCCAGGGCGCTGCCGGGATGCAGGACGACGGCGTGCGCGCCGAGGGCGTCGCCGGCCTGCAGCGAGGCGATGAGCGACGCGCGCGTCTTGGCGCGCATGTCCTTGTCGGTGGTCGCGGCGTTGAGCAGGTAGACGGCATGGATGAGCAGCGCGTCGACGCGGCTCTTCTCCATCGCCTGGTGGAAGTCGGCCACCTGCTCGTCGCTATAGACGGTGGGCTTCCACGCCCGTGGATTCTGGTTGAAGATCTGGATGGCGTCGCAGCCGCGCTCGACGCCGCGGGCGATGGCGTTGGCGGGACCGCCGGCGGGGGAGACGTGGGCGCCGATGAGCATGTCTGCCTTCTATCGCACCGTGTTGGTCGTGCGGCGCGCGGGTGATACGCACCCGGCCTCTCGCACCCACCCCATTGGAGGACCCATGCGCAGGACCCTCGCCGCCACCGCCGTCGCCGCGGCGCTCGCCGCCCTCGCGGCCGCCCCGGCGTCCGCACAGGACTCGTCGCTGTGGAAGGTCTACGACTCCGCGCTGAAGAGCGCGCGCTACGTCGACCTCACGCACACGATCACGCCATCGATACCGGTGTGGGCGGGCTTCGGCCCCTCGACCTTCGGTCCCTCGATCAACCCCGCCACCGGCAACCCGTACACCTACAAGGCCGACGGGTTCGAGGCCACGCACTACTCGCTGGCCACCGACCAGCTCGGCACCCAGCTCGACCCGCCGGCGCACTGGGCGCCCGAGTACCCGGCCATCGACGAGCTGCCGGCGACCTTTGCCGTGCGCCCGCTGGTCGTCATCTCGATCGTTCCCCAGGTCCGCAAGGACTTCAACTACTCCTTGAAGGTCTCCGACATCCGCAAGTGGGAGATCGACCACGGGACGATCCCGGCTGGCAGCGTCGTCTTCGTGCGCTCGGACTGGTCCAAGCGCTGGCCGAGCCCCGCACTGCCCAAGCTCAAGAAGTTCCCCGGCGTGTCCCTGAAGGCGCTCGAGTTCCTGCACCTCCAGCGCCACATCCTCTTCCACGGCCACGAGCCGCTCGACACCGACTCCACGCCGACCCTGGTCGGCGAGTCGTGGCTCATGCACCACGGCTACGCCCAGGCTGAGGGCGTGGCCAACCTCGACAAGGTCCCGGCCACCGGCTGCCTGGTCGACATCGGCTACCCGAAGTTCGGCGGCGGCACGGGCGGCTACGCACGCTTCGTGGCCATCTGCCCGCCGGGCTCGCCCCACGGCGCGCGCATCGGGCACGTGCCCGAGGCGCCGATGCGCAAGTACGCCTCACCACTGCACTGGGACAGCCAGAGCGGCATGCGCGTGCGCTAGCGCGGATGCCTGTCGTACGCTGGGGGCGATGCGCGTTCGCTTCGCCCCCAGCCCGACGGGACAGCTGCACATCGGCGGTGCGCGCACCGCGCTGTACAACTGGCTCGTGGCGCGCGGGCAGGGCGGGACGATGGTTCTGCGCATCGAGGACACCGACCGCGAGCGGTCGACGCCCGAGAACGTCGAGCAGATCCTCGACGCGCTGCGCTGGCTGGAGATCGACTACGACGAGGGACCGATCTCGCAGGTCGCGCGCTCCGACCGCCACCAGGAGGTCCTACAGCGCTTGCTCGACTCCGGGCACGCGTACCGCTCCACCGCGACGGCCGACGACGTCAAGGCCTTCAAGGCGCAGCACGGGGCCGATCGCGGCTTCCGCGGCGAGGCGCAGGCCGAAGGCGCCGTGCGCCTGCGCGTGCCCGACGAGGGCGAGACCGTCGTGCACGACCTCATCCGCGGCGACACCACCTTCCAGCACGTGCACATCGACGATCCCGTCATCGCCCGGGCCGACGGCAGCGTGCTCTACAACTTCGCGGTCGCCGTCGACGACCTCGACTCCGAGATCACGCACGTGATCCGCGGCGAGGACCACCTCTCCAACACGCCCAAGCAGCTGCTCGTGCTCGAGGCGGTCGGCGCCGAGCCCCCGGTCTACGCGCATCTGCCGCTGCTGCACGGCCCCGACGGCAAGAAGCTCTCCAAGCGCCACGGCGCGGCCTCGGTGCAGGAGCTGCGCGAGGCCGGCTACCTGCCCGAGGCGGTGCGCAACTACATCGCCCTGCTCGGCTGGGGCGACGCCGACGACGAGACGCTGATCTCCACCGACGAGCTCGTCAAGCGCTTTCGCATCGAGCGCGTTTCGCGCAACCCGGCCCAGTTCGACGAGCAGAAGCTGCGCTGGATGAACGGGCGCTACATGCGCGAGCTCGGCACCGAGGAGATCACGCGGCGCCTGGAGGAGCTCACCGGCCGCTCCGGGTTGCACGACGCGGTCGCCATCTCCGAGGAGAAGATCCAGACGCTGGCGGACTTCTGGCCGCTGGCCGGCTTCATCTTCGACGGCCCCGCCGACGACCCGGCGGCGCGCGAGAAGTGGCTGGTCGACGGCGGTCGCGACGCCCTCGCCGAGGCCCGCGCGGCGCTCGAGCGCATCGAGCCGTTCGACTCCGAGCACATCGAGCAGGCTCTGCGCGGCGTGGTCGAGGATCGCGGCGTCAAGGCGAAGGACGTCTTCCAGCCGGTGCGCGTCGCCCTGGCCGGAACCACGGTCTCACCGGGCATCTTCGAGACCCTCGAGGTGCTCGGACGCGACGAGGCGCTGGCGCGCATCGACGCCGCCCTGCGGACCTGAGAAGCTGCTCTGAGACCAAGCCGGATCGGGCGCGGGCTCAAACACCCGTCCACACCTGCCGATAGAGGGAGAGTCAGCTCTCCCCAGCACGCAAGCAAAGGCCCTGACCCGATCCTTATGACCCCGCCTGCCGCCAACGTCAAGCCCATTCGTCCCACCGCCACCGAGGCCGCCGGCGCTCAGCGCCGCCACAACGAGGGCCATGGCCGTCGTTTGACGGCTGCCTTCGAGGCGCTGGAGAACTTCCCGGCCCTGGCCGAGTCGCGCGACCGCCTGCTGCGCCTCGTGACGGCCGACCGGATCTCGCCCGGCGACGTCGTCGCCGCCGTCGAGTCCGACGTCGCCCTCGTCATCTCGGTCCTGCGCCTCGCCAACCAGGTCGAGGGCCGCACCCGCGGCCGGGTCGAGTCGGTCGTCGAGGCCGTCGAGCTGCTCTCGCCCGAGGCCGTCCAGGGGCTGGCCGCACGCGCGCGGACCTTCGACTTCTTCGAGCGCTCGTCCGTGTGGGACGCCGCCCCTGAGCGCTTCCGCCTGCACGGCGTCGCCACCCAGCGCGCTGCCGATCGCCTGGCCATCGAGGCCGGCTACGAGTACCGCGACCGCCTCATGGTCACGGCGCTGCTGCACGACATCGGCAAGCTCGTCCTGATGCACGCTTATCCGGGGTATCCGGGCCAGGTGCACGGCAACGCCCGCACGCCCGAGGAGCGCATCCACCGCGAGCGCCGCGAGCTCGGCGTCGACCACGCCCTGGTCGGCGGCGTCCTGGCCCGTCGCTGGGGCCTGCCCAAGTCGGTCGCGTCGGTCATCGAGCGCCACCACTCAGACGACGCCGTCGGCGAGGCCGCCTTCGTCCGCCTCGGCGACATGCTCGCCCACTACTCGCAGGGCAGCTCCGTCAGCCCGACCGAGCTGCTCAAGTGCGCCCGCACCGTCGGCCTCGGCCCGACCGAGCTGCGCAGCGTGATGTACGACCTGCCCTACCCGACCGGCACGCGCACGCGCCAGATCGACCCGTGCCCGCTCTCCACGCGCGAGGTCGAGGTGCTCAAGCGCCTGGCCGAGGGCAAGGTCTACAAGCAGATCGCCCACGAGCTCGCCCTCTCGACGAGCACGGTGCGCACCCACCTGCACAACATCTACGGCAAGCTCGGAGCCGTCGACCGCGCCCAGGCCGTCCTGATGGCCACCGAGCGCGGCTGGCTCTAGGCCGCCGCGCGCCCGCTCCCGCGCCCGCTAGGTGCGGGTGGCTCGATTGACCGGCCTAGTGGCCGTGGCTCAATCGGGCGGTGGATGCCGGTCAGAAGACGACGGACGGCGCCGGCGCTGACGTGCGGCGGCTGCGGGGTTGGCGGCCGGCCTGAGCGTGCTCGAGGCCGTCGTCGCGTCAGGCGCCCGCTGAGGGCGCGCCCTCTGGCCGGTGCCATACGATCGAGGCAGCCGATGCTCTCGATCACGACCAAGAGCCCCTACGCGCTGCGCGCCCTGGCTGAGCTCGGGCGCTCGGGCGAGGGCCCGGTCCCGATCGGCGAGCTGGCCCGCCGCCGCGAGATCCCGGTGCAGTTCCTCGAGCAGCTCTTCGCCGTCCTGCGCCGCTCGGGCGTCCTGCGCTCCCAACGCGGCGTCAAGGGCGGCTACTCCTTCGCCCGCCCGCCGCACGAGATCACCGTCCTCGAGGTCGTCGAGCTCCTCGACGGCCCCCTCGGCCGCGAGGCCACCGGCATCTTCGCCGACGCGGCCACGGCCGCCCGCGAGGTCCTGGCGGCCGCCACCATCGCCGACGTCATCGAGCGCGAGGCGCGCCAGGCCGGCGCGGCGATGTACTACATCTAGGTCCAGCCCACCTCGGCCCAGAGCGCCGCCGGCGCCTCGGCCGTCGCCTCCGGGGCCTCCTCGGCCACGTGGTGGCCACTGTCGATGCCGGTTGTTGGCCCACGGCGCGCTGGCCGACCGCCGCCTCCCTTTCCCTCGATGAGGCGGTCGACATCGGGCAGCGCGCGCCGGGCGAGGCATCAGCCGCCAGGCGGCTGCGGCGGCGCGGCCTGGGTGCCACCGCCCGCGCCGCCGCCGCCCCCGCCCCCGAAGCCGCGCAGGCCGCCCCCGCCGCCGAACAGCCCGGCGAGCCCGCTCGCGGCCGACGACGACGTCGCGTTGATCTGCGTCGCGGTGATCGTCCCGCTCGAGCTCTTCGTGCCCTGGACGACGACGGTGTCGCCGGGATGGATCGCGCCGGCGCTGGCGGTGGCCGTGCGGTTGATCTTCGAGTGGCTCGTCGTCTTCACGCGGATCGTGGTGCCGTCGCTGTCCTTGACGTAGAGCGTGCTGCCTCGCTTGTTGGCCACCGTGCCGACCGTCGCGTTGCCCCGGGCGCCGCCGGGGCCGGCGAGCCCGCCAGAGGTCCCGCCGCCCGCACCGCCGCCGAGGCCCGCCCGGGCCGCGCCGCCGCCGGTGGGCGTCGTGCCCGCGCTGCTGTCGGCCTGGCCCTTCTGGACCTCGACGCCGCCGATGAACCCCAGCGCGCCGATGAGCACGGCCGCGAGGACGGCGAAGGCGGGCGTGACGAGCCGCCGGCGCCGGCGCGGCGGCAGCGTGGGCTCCTCGGGGGCCGCCTCCCGTTCGTCCTCATAGGTCTCGCCGTCGAGGTCGAGGAGGCGATCGTCGCGGTCGGGCATCTGTGGCTCCGGTTCGGGATCGGTCATTCGAATCTGAGGGCGTCGATCGGGCGCATGGCGGCGGCCCGCGCCGCCGGATAGGTGCCGAAGAACAGGCCGCACAGCGCGGCGGCGCCGAAGGCCAGGAAGATCGAGTACACCGCGATGGCCGGCGTGACGCCGACGATCGTGAACTGGCTGCCGGCGATGCCGACGGCGACCCCAAGCAGGCCCCCGAAGACCGACACGAGGACGGCCTCGGTCAGGAACTGGGTGAGGATGTCGGCCCGTCGGGCGCCGATGGCCTTGCGGATCCCGATCTCGCGGGTCCGCTCGGTGACGCTCACGAGCATGATGTTCATGACGCCGATCCCGCCGACGAGCAGCGAGATCGCGGCCACGGCGCCGAGCAGGGTGGTGAAGACCTGGGTGCTCTGGTTGGACGCCGCGCGCACCGAGCCCTGGTTGATGACCTGGAAGCCGGGGTCGGTGGTGTCGGTGACGTGGTGGCGTTGCTCGAGGATGGTGGTCACCTCGGCCTGCGCGGCGTCGAGCGTCCCCGCCGACCGGCCCTGCACGGTGATGTTGCTGATCGGGCCGTAGCCGCTGATCGAGTCCTGCACCGCGGTGAGGGGCGCGATGGCAACGTCGTCCTGGTCCTGGATGCCGTTGGAGCCCTTGGGCTTGGTCACGCCCACCACCTCGAAGCCGGTCCCGTCGATGCGGACCGACTGGCCGAGCGGATCCTGGCCGGCGAACAGGTTCGAGACGACGGTCGGGCCGAGGATCACCACCCGCCGGTGCTTCTTGACGTCCTGGGCGGTGAAGGCGGCGCCGGCGGCCATCTGGTAGTCGCGCGTCGTGGTGTACGCGGGCGTCGAGCCCACGAGCGAGGACGGCTGATAGCTCGTCGATCCGGCGACGAGCGTCGTCCCCGTGGCGTTCACCACCGGGGCGGCCGTCTTCACGTCGGGCGCGTTGAACGTGTCCTGCAGGGCGGTGGCGTCGGCGGTCGTCAGCGTCAGCCCGCCGCCCCCGAAGCGCACTCCGCCGGGGCCGCCGGGGCCGTTCTGGGCCTGGACGATGAGGACGTTGGAGCCCAGCGCGTCGATGCCGGCCTGGACCTTGCGCTTGGAGCCGTTGCCGACGGCGACGAGGACGATCACGGCCGCCACCCCGATCGTCATGCCGAGGATGGTCAGCCCCGAGCGCAGCTTGTTGGCCGCGATCCCGGCCACAGCGATGCGCAGCGTCTCGGCCGGGCTCATGCGGCCTGCTCGCGGGCGCCGCTCGGCTCGTCGGAGAGGACGCGCCCGTCGCCCAGGCGCACGACGCGCCGCGCGCGAGCGGCGACGTCGCTCTCGTGGGTGATGAGGACGACCGTGCGGCCCTCGGCGTTGAGCCGCGCGAAGACGCCGAGGATCTCCTCGGTCGAGTGCGAGTCGAGGTTGCCGGTCGGCTCGTCGGCCAGGACGATGGCGGGGTCGGTGACGATCGCCCGCGCCACGGCGGCGCGCTGCTGCTGGCCGCCCGAGAGCTCGGAGGGGAGGTGATGCAGGCGGTCCTCCATGCCCACGGCGGCGAGCGCGGCGGTCGCCCGGGCCCGGCGCTCGCGGCGCCCGAGGCCGGCGTAGGCGAGCGGCAGCTCGACGTTGCCGACGGCCGTGGTCCGCGCGACGAGGTTGAAGCTCTGAAAGACGAAGCCGATCTTGCGGTTGCGCAGGTCGGCGAGGTCGTCCTCGGCGATGTCGCGAACGTCGACGCCGTCGAGCAGGTAGCGCCCGGCGGTGGGCGCGTCTAGGCACCCAAGGATGTGCATGAGGGTGCTCTTGCCGCTGCCCGAGCTGCCCATGATGGCCACGAACTCGCCCCGCGCGATGCGCAGGGAGACGCCCGCGAGCGCGCGTACCTCGACGTCCTCGCCCAGCCGGTAGACGCGCTCCACGTCCTGCACCTCGATGACCGGGCGCCGCGCGCGCCGCGCGGCGGGCAGCGAGCTCACGGCGTTCTCCCGCCCGCCCCGCGGAACCCGGCGCCGCCACCACCGGGGAAGCCGCCGCCCGGCAGCCCGCCGCCCCCGAGGCCACCACCGAGCCCGCCGCCGCCCAGGCGGCTGCGGAGGGCGCTGTTGAGCTGATCGGAGCCCCCGGCCCCTGTCCCGAGCGTCGCCGCGGTCGAGCGCACGACGACCTTGTCGCCCACCTTCAGCCCGCTGACGACCTGCGTGGTCGAGTCGCCGACCACGCCGGTCTGCACCTGCTGGGTGCTCTGCGTGCCGTCGGCCGCCTCGACCGTGACGGTGGAGCCGCTGAGCGCCTGCGAGGGGACGGCCATGCCCGTGACCTGCGCGGTGACGATGTCCGCCGTCGCGCTCATGCCGGCCTTGAGGCTCTTGCCCGTCTGGTCGAGGCTCAGCGTCACCGGGTAGCTGACCGCGCTCGAGCTCGAGCCCGAGGACGACGATGACGAGAGGACGCCGATGTGGGCCACGCGCGCCGCGAACTGCTCGCCGGACGCGGCGTTCACGGTAACCGTGGCGGGCTGGCCGACCTTGACCGAGCCGATGTCGGACTCGCTGAGCGAGACCTCCATCTTGAAGCGGCTGACCTGCGCGAGCGTGATGAAGCTCGAGCTGCCCGACGCGCTCGAGGAATCCGAGCTCGCGCCGCTGCCGCCGAGGCCGCCCGCGACGCTCGGGCCGCTCGAGCCGCTGGAGGACGAGGACGAGGAGGACGCGGAGGAGGAGCTGCTGACCGTTTGGCCAACCGACCCGTTGACCGCCGTCACGGTGCCCGCCATGGGGGCGCGAAGAGTGGTGGCGGCGACAGCCTGCTCCGCGCTCTGGACGCTCAGCTGCGCGCTGTCGACGTTGGCCTGGGCGGCGGCCACGCTCAGCGTGCTCGTCGAGCCCGAGCCGGAGCTCGACCCGGAGCCCGACCCGCCGCTCGCGCCCGTCGACCCGTTGGACTGCGCGGTCGTCGCGGTCGCGGTCGTCGTCGAGGACGCGGCCTCGTTGGCCTGGTCGAGCGCGTCCTGGGCGCTCTGCAGGTCCGCCTCGGCCTGGGCCAGATCGACGTTGGCGCTGGCGGGATCGACCTTGGCCAGGATCTCGTCCTTCGAGACGTGCTGGCCCTCCTTGACGTAGATGTGGGTGATCTCGCCGCTGGTGGCGAAGTCCACGTCGGTCTGGTTGGCGGGCTCGAGGTTGCCGCTCCCGGAGACCGTCGACTGGATCACGCCGCGCTCGACGGTGGCCGTCCGCTCCCGGGCGCTCGAGGTTTCCGGCGAGCCGACGACGAGCACGGCGGCGACGATGGCGGCGGTCGCCAGCGCCGCGACCGCGAGGGTGGTGAGGGCGGGCCTGCGCGCCATCTCAGCTCGCCCTCGTGCTCGCCGTGCCCTGGCCGCCCTGCGGCGGTTGCCCGTTCGGCGGGCGCCCCTGGAAGGTCACGCCGCACTTCTGCAGCGCTGCGCGCAGCTTCTGGAACTGCGCCGAGCCGGCCCCGCCGTTCGGCGCGCCCTGGCCCGAGGGCGGCTGGCCGTCCTGCCCCGACGGCGGCTGGCCGGCGGCTGGCCGTTGCGCCCGCCGGGCGGCCCGCCGTCGGCGCCCCGCGGACGGCTGGGGACCGTCACGCCTTCCTTCTTCAGGCACGCGACGACCTTCGGGTCCTGCAGGAACCCGCGCGGGCCGCCGCCGGACTGGGCCGCGCCCGCGCCGGCGCCGGCGTTGGTGTCCGTGGTCGAGTCCGAGCCGCCGCAGGCGGCGAGCGCGAGGGTGAGGAGAAGGGCGCCGACAACGGCGCACGCTGGCCGAGAGGTGCTCACAGGCAGCCAATCAACCAGCCCCCTCTAATAGGAGTCGAAGAAGCCTGCGGCTCAGTCCTGCGCCGAGAACTCCGTCTCGCTCAGCTCGCTGGCCATGAGCGTCGAAAAAGCCAGCAGCTCGCGGCGGTCGAGCATCTCGAGCACGTCCCAGACCGCGTCGGTCCCCTCGCGCTGGCTGAGGCCGCAGAGCGCGTCCATGGCCGTCGTGGCCGTCGCCAGTCGGCGCTCGCGCACCTCGGGCGGGGTGTCGACGCGCAGGTCGAGCAGCCGCGCCCCGCGGATCAGGCCGGCGATCTCCTCGCGGTCGAGCACGATGCGGTCGATCATGGCCTCAGACTAGATGGCTGATCCCACCGATCAGGGCGCAAGTTCCGCGTATACGCATCGTTCAGGCCGTCATGTTCCTCTCTCTCAAGGTCCAGTCCCTCCGGCGGGCGCCGACCGCGGCCGCGCTCGATGCCGGCGCCACGATCCAGGACGCGCTCGTGCGGCGCCTGCGCCTGGCCCGCGCGGTGAGCGACGACGGCGGCGAGCGCCAGGTGCTCGAGGATCGCGCGCCGATCACCGCCGTGCTGGGGCGTAGGCGCTAGGACGCCCGAGCCGCCGGTAATCTGCCTGGCGGCCCGAATGCCGCGAAACCCGATCAACATCGCCGACACGGTCGGCAACACGCCGATGGTCAGGCTCACGCGCCTGCTGCCCGACGACGTCGACGTCGAGCTCTACGGCAAGCTCGAGGCCTTCAACCCCGGGGGATCGGTCAAGGACCGCATCGGCGTGGCCATGCTCGACGCGGCCGAGCGCGACGGGCTCATCGAGCCGGGGCGCACCACGATCGTCGAGGCGACGTCCGGGAACACGGGGATCGCGCTGGCCTTCTGCTGCGCGGCCAAGGGCTACGACCTCTCGATCTTCCTGCCGCAAGGGATGAGCCGCGAGCGCGAGGCGCTGCTGCGCCTGTACGGCGCGCAGGTCGAGATCGTCGAGTCGCTCGGCGGGATGAACGAGGCGGTCGACGCCGCCCGCGCCGCCGCCCGCGACTCCGACGTCTTCCTGCCCGACCAGTTCTCCAACCCGGCCAACCCGGAGGCCCATCGGACGGGCACGGGCCCCGAGATCATCAACGCGCTGGACGGCAAGGTCGATGTCTTCGTCGCCGGCGTGGGGACGGGCGGGACGATCACCGGCGTGGGGGAGGCCCTCAAGGCCCACAACCCCAAGGCCACCGTGATCGGCGTCGAGCCCGAGGCCTCGGCGGTGCTCTCGGGCGGCGCGCCGGGCCCGCATCGGATCCAGGGCATCGGCGCCGGCTTCGTGCCGGCCGTGCTGGACCGCGAGGTGATGGACGAGGTCATGACCTGCCCCGACGACGACGCCATCGCCACCGCGCACGCGGCCGCCTCGCGCGAGGGGATCCTCGCGGGCATCTCGTGTGGCGCGGCGCTGTGGGCGGCGATCGAGGTCGCCCAGCGCCCCGAGTCGCGCGGCAAGCGCATCGTCACCGTGCTGCCCGACTCGGGCGAGCGCTACATCTCGGCACCGTTCTTCGCCCCGCGCGCCGATCAGGCCGCTGCGGGCTGAGGGCCGTGGCCACCGGCACCCTGATCGCGGAGAGCCTGGTCGTGGGCGGCTCGCTGGCGGGCCTCGACGTCATCCTGCGTGGGATCGAGCGCGTCGAGCCGCAGGACATCTCCGCCGACCAGCGCGCGGCGGGCATTCCGCCGCAGTGGACGCTGCTGCGCTTCGACGTGGCCGACGACAAGGCGCCGCCCTTCGCCGAGGCGCTCGCCGGCGTGCTCGACGAGCCCGGCTGGTACGCGGACCTGCACACCGTCGACGAGAGCTTCGTCGTCTTCTCCGGCCGCGTGTTCCGCTACCCGATCGGCGACCAGGAGGGCCGCGCCGCGGCCGAGGCGCACGCCCGGGAGCACGGCGTGCCCGAACCGCAGATCGACTGCCCCTAGGCGGCTGCTGCTTCAGGCGCCAGTGCGGCGCGCTCGCCCAGGCACCACGCCTCCATCTCGGGCCACGGGCCGTAGCCGGCCTCGACGTTCAGGTGCCCGGCGCCCGGCAGGAGATCGACGGTCAGCGCGAGCGGCTCGGCCCAGAAGCGAGCGGCGTTCTCGCCCGGGCAGTACGGGTCGTTGTCGGTGCACACCAGGCGCGTGTCGCCCGCGGCAAGCGCCACGGCCTCGCGCTCGGCGCCGGTGGGGTAGAAGCCGGCGAGCTCGGGGACCGCCGCGCCCGGGCACGGCGGGGCGACGAGCGCGACGCGGTCCACGCGGCGCGACGGCGCGACGTTGGCTGCCTCGCGCAGCCACAGCACGCACCCGAGCGAGTGCGCCACGACGACGCGCTCGTCGTCCTGGCGCGCGGCGAGGCGCCCGAGCTCGGAGCGGAAGGCGATCCCCCAACGATCGGGACACGGCTCGTCGCAGGCCGGCAATTCCGGGTACTGCACGTGGTGTCCGGCGGCGCGCAGCCGGCCGGCGAGCCAGGTCTGCCAGTGTTCGGGACCCGAACCCTGCCAACCGTGCAAGATGAGGAAGCGCACCCGGTTATCGTACGTCCCATGCTCGGCCTCGGCACGCTGCGGCGCGTGGCCGGCGAGATCCGCCGTGACGTCGCCGCCGCCCACGATCGTGACCCCGCAGCGCGGGGCGTCTCCTCGGTGGAGATCCTCACGAGCTGGCCGGGCGTGCATGCCCTCCTGGCCCACCGCGTCGCCCACGCGCTGCACCATGCGGGCGTCCCGTTCGTACCCCGAGCGATGAGCACGGCGACGCGAGCGCTGACCGGGATCGAGATCCATCCGGCCGCGCAGATCGGCGAAGGGCTCTTCATCGACCACGGCACGGGCGTCGTCGTGGGCGAGACGGCCGAGATCGGCCACGATGTCACGCTCTACCAGGGCGTGACCCTGGGCGGCACGGGCTTCGCCACCGGCAAGCGCCACCCGACGGTCCAGGACAACGTGACGATCGGGTCAGGGGCCAAGCTGCTCGGGCCGATCACCGTCGGGCACGGGGCCAAGATCGGCGCCAACAGCGTCGTCATCACCGACGTGCCGCCCAACTCCACCGTCGTCGGCAACCCGGGTCACGTCGTGCGCGTCGACGGTCGCAAGATCGAGGGCCCCGACGCCGATTGGATCCATCTGCCCGACCCGGTGGCCGACGCCATCAAGGGGCTCGCGGCACGCATCGAGGCGCTCGAACGCGCAGTGGCCGAGGTGGCGGGCCGCGAGGCCGCCCCCGTGGCCGACGTTCGCCCACTTCGTCCCGCCCAGGGCCGCAATCCGGCCGGCGGCTGAACCCAGCACCCACACAGGAGAACGCATGACCGACACGACGACGACCACTCCCGACCTCCTGGCCGAGGCACAGCGCCTCGAGGCGCTCATCGACGAGCACGCCGCCGAGGCCGACGAGCGCGGGCGCCTCTCCGACCCGGTCGTCGACGCGCTGCACGACGCGGGCCTCTTCGGCATGTGGGTTCCCAAGGTGCTGGGCGGCTCGGAGCTCGATCCCGTCAGCTCCCTGAAGGTCATCGACCAGCTCACCTACGCCGACCCCTCGACGGGATGGGTGACGATGGCGGCCGGGCTGGCCATCGGCACGGGCGCCGCCTACCTGGGCGACCAGGCGGTCGAGGAGATCTTCGGCGGCGAGCGCTTCCCGGTCATCGCCGGGCAGGGCACGCGGCCCGGCACCGCCGTGGCGCAGGACGGCGGGCACCTGCTCAGCGGCTCGTGGCAGTTCGCCTCGGGCATCAAGCACTCGGGCTTCATCCACACGCTCGGAGTCGTCGAGGGCACCGGCGAGCCGCGCATCTTCGTCCTGCCGGTCGAGCAGGCGACGCTGATCGACAACTGGGACGTGATGGGCCTGCGGGCGACCGGCAGCATCGACTACGAGATCGAATCGGTCTTCGTCCCCGAGCACTTCTCGCACTTCGCGGTCACCGAGACCCCCGAGCGCGGCGGCGATCTCTACCGCCTCGGGATCATCAACATCGCCGGCATCTGTCACTCCGGCTGGGCGCTGGGCATCGCGCGGCGCCTCATGGACGAGCTCGCCAAGATGGTGCAGGCCAAGGCCGGCCGCCCGGGCGCGCTGGGCGAGAACCAGAGCTTCCAGGAGGGCTTCGCCCGGGCGGAGGGCATCCGGCGGGCGGCCCGCGCGCTGATCTTCGAGACGTGGGCCGACGTGACGGAGACCCTCGTGCGCGGCGAGACCCCGTCGGTCGACCAGAGCACGAACATCCGCCTCGGCACCGTCCACGTCACGTGGGCGGCGCACGAGGTCGCGAAGTTCGTCTACGCGTCCTCGGGGACCACCGGGCTGCGCTCGGGCAAGGTCCAGCAGCTCTTCCGCGACATGCACGCGGGCACCCAGCACGTGATCCCCTCGCTGCCCATCCAGCAGACGATCGGGCGCAAGCTCGCCGGGCTCGCCCCCCACACGAAGTGGCAGTTCCTCGAGCTCGTCGACGCCTGAGACAGAACCCTGGCGCACGGTCGGCGGCGGTGGTACCGTCGACGACGTGCTTCGCATGACGAACCGCTAGAGCCAGCCGCGTAGCCGAGCGCCGCCTCGGTCGCTGGTCCCTGTCCGGTTTCGTTCTCGTGAGGAGCATGTCGTGCCTGCAGTCGAAGTCATCGGTCTCACCAAGCAGTTCGTCCGCCGCCAGGGTCGCCGGCGCGTGCGCGGCACCGCGCTCGACGGCGTGTCGTTCACGATCGCCCAGGGCGAGTGCGTCGCCGTGCTCGGGTGCAACGGGTCGGGCAAGTCGACCCTGGTGCGCGTGCTGTCGACCCTGCTGCTCCACGACGGGGGCAGCGCGCGCGTCTTCGGCCACGACGTCGTGCGCGACGCGCGCGCGGTCCGCGGCGTGGTCAACCGCGTGTCGGTGGAGGCGGCCTTCTTCAAGCGCCTGTCGGCCGCCGAGAACCTGTCCTACGCGGCGCGCTTCTACGGGCTGACGCCCGCCTACACGCGTCGGCGGATCCCGGAGATCCTCGACGCGGTCGGCTTCCCGGCCCGACGCGCCGGGGCGCCGATGGAGGACCTCTCGCGCGGCATGCAGCAGAAGGTGGCGCTGGCGCGGGCGCTCATGACCTCGCCGACGCTGCTGCTGCTCGACGAGCCGACCACCGGCCTCGACCCGCGCGCCAAGCGCGAGGTGCAGGCCTTCATCGGCGAGATGCGCCGCACGCACGACACCACCACGCTGCTGTGCACCCATGACATGGCCGAGGCCGAGGTGCTCGCCGACCGGGTTGGGATTCTCGATCGCGGGCGGCTGCTGTCGCTCGACAGCGCGGCCGGGCTGAGGCGCCGCTACGGCGCGGCGACGCTCGAGGACGCCTTCCTGGCGGCCACCGGCCGCGCGCTGGAGGACGGCGAGGACGAGGAGGCGGCGTGATGAGCACCACCACGACGCGGCCCGCGTGGCGCGGACAGGCCGTCGCCCTGCTGGGCGTGGTCGAGCGCAACTCCTATCTGGTCAAGCGCTACGGCTTCTGGGAGCTCGCGTTCTTCGCGTGGACGGTCGCCAACACGCTGACCATCGTCTTCATCGCCAAGGGCGTCGAGGCCACCGGCGGGACCCTGGACGTCGAGCGCCAGGCGGCGAGCCTGCTCATCGGCGCGGTGATCTGGTCCTACCTGGGGATCGTCTTCGAGATCCTCACCGAGACGGTCGCCTGGGAGCGCTGGGAGGGGACGATCGAGTACACGTTCATGGCTCCGCTGGCGCGCCCGGTGCACCTGATCGGGATGGGGATCTTCGGCGTCGTCTACGGGCTGGTGCGCACGGCGGCCCTCTTCGCGGTCGTGGCCCTGTTCTTCGGGCTCGCCTTTCCGCACGCGGACTTCGTCGCCGCGCTCGTGCTCCTGGCGGTGGCGTCGGTCTCGTTCGTCGGGGTCGGCATGGTGACCGCGATCCTCCCGCTCGTGTCGCCCGAGAAGGGCGCGCAGCTGGGATTCATCGCGCAGGGCCTGCTGCTCGTCGTCTCGGGCGTCTACTACCCGGTCGACGTGATGCCCGGCTGGATGCAGGCGATCGCGACGATCTCGCCGGCCACCTACGCGCTGCACGGCATCCGCGCCAGCGTGCTCGACGGCGCCGGCCTGGCCGCCGTCTGGGGCGACCTGTGGCCGCTGCTCGTGCTGGGCGCGGTCGCTGTCCCGCTCGGCCTCGCCGTCTTCGCCGCGGGCGAGCGCTACGCCAAGCGACACGGCAAGCTCAAGCGCAGCGGGTGAGGCAACTCACCGCGGTCGTCGTCCGGTCTGCGGCCTATAGGTTCGCTCCTAGCCGGTCAACGGTGGCGGGGGATCCGCCTGCTGCCATCGCCGGGAGAGGAGAGGAGTTTGAGGGCCTCGCGACGATCCCGAGTTCCTGTGGGAGCTGTTCCTCGGCCTCTACTGCACCTTCAAGGGCTTCAGGGCCTCGTCTCCGATCCTGCAGGCCGACGCTCGCGGGGATCGTGCGGTGGCGAGGCCCGCCTAGCGCAACATCTCAGCGGGGGAGGTGGCAACTTCGTCGCCTCCCCCGCTGTCGGCAGCCGGGAGCCCGCGCTCGTGCGGTCCGGGTGGGCGGTTGTCGATCCGGTCGCGTTTGGCCGGGTGGCCATCCGCTATGACTTTGCGGCGTGGCGTCGGCGGTGGTGGTGGGGGAAGCGGCGGCGCGCCGGCGGCGGGGGCAGATCTATGTGGCGCTCGCCGCGGTCGCGTGGTCGACGGCTGGCGTCCTTCAACGCCAGCTGACGTTGGGCGCGTCGACGCAGGTCTTCGGGCGCGCGGCGTTCGCGGGGGTCGCGCTGCTGGGCTACGTCGCGATCGTCGAACGCGGCCGGGTCCTGCGCGGGTTCAAGTCGGTCGGCGGCGCGGGCGTCGCCGTGGCGTTGTGCGTCGCGATTGCGTCGGGCTGCTTCATCGGCGCGCTCAATCATGCGAGCGTCGCGCGCGTCCTGTTCATCCTGGCCGTCGCCCCGGTGCTCGCGGCCCTGCTCGCACGGGCGACCCTGGGGGAGCCGGTCTCTCGGCGTACGGCGCTGGCGATGGTCCTTGCGCTCTGCGGGGTGGCGGTGATGCTCGGCGCGCCGGGCGAGGCCAGCCTGACCGGCGACGGCCTGGCGTTCGTGGCGGCGCTCGCGTTCTCGGTGATGATCGTCATCACCCGCTGGCGCCACGAGGTGTCCATGGCGCCGGCCACCTGCCTCTCGCAGGCGATTCTCGTGGCGGCGTTTCTCCCGTTCGCGAGCCCGGGGGAGATCAGCGGCGACGACCTGGCCTGGCTGGCGGCGCTGGGCATCGGGCAGATCGGGCTGGGCTTCGCGCTGCTCACCGTCGGCGCGCGCCTGATCCCCGCCGCGCAGGTTGGGCTGATCACGCTGCTGGAGGTCGTGCTCGGCCCGGTCTGGGTCTGGCTTGCGCTCGACGAGCGCCCCGGCACGCTGACCCTCGTCGGCGGCGCGATCGTGATCGCCGCGATCGTGCTCCAGACGCGCGAGACGCCGCCAGCTGACCCCGGCGAGGAGCCAGCACCGACGGCCCCACACTGATCTACGGGCGGCGATGCTCAGGCTCCCGCCCGCGCACGGCTCATCGCCGGCGCCGACGGTCCCGAGCCACGAAGCCTCAGTAGTACACCGTGCGGCAGCGATGCCGCGGCCGCGCCTTGTACTCGGGGCGCTGGCCGCGGTACCACAGCGCGTTGTCGAGGTCGCGCTCGGTCAGGCCCGTGCGCTGGGCGATGGCGGCGCAGGCGTGGACGGCGCAGCCGCGGATCTCGCGCTCCTGAGGCCCGGGGCGCAGCAGCCGCTCGGCGTCGATGAGGGCCGCCAGGCCGTCGTCGTAGACGAGCACGCCCTCGCAGCGCAGGACGTGGGGGACGAGGTTGTCGGCGAAGATCGTCAGCGCGTCGATGTCGTCGAAGTCCGCCACGCCGCCCAGCGCGAGGTCGCTGGCGGCGATCTGGGCGCGCTTGTAGAAGCCGACGTCCTGCCACATCGTCATGCCGGCGGCCAGCAGCTCGGCGAAGCGCTGCGCCGACCCGCGCGCCTCGGCCACGACGTCGAGCGCCCGGCGCTCGCCCAGGAAGCGCCCGAGCTCGCGCAGGGCCTGGGCGTAGAGGCTCATGAGCTCGTGGTCGCGGCGCTGGCCGAGGGTCTCGGCCAGGTCGTCGGAGCGCAGGCCGCGCAGCTGCGCCGGCGCCCAGCCGGCGCCGGCGCGCCAGCGGTCGGCGAGGCTCCACGCGACGGTGAAGTACCCCGAGCAGCCCGTGCGCTTGCGCAGGGTGGGGAACCACCCCGAGCCGAAGTTGATCGCGTCGAGGACTAGGAGGTAGTCGGCGACATCGGCAGCTGGACCTTCCAGGTAGTGGCGCTGGGGGTCGAGCTGCGGAGGATCGCCTGGGTCGAGAGCTTCGAGCGCGTCGAGGTCGATGCGCACCGAGCGGGCCTCTGCCGCGATGTGCCTGCCGTGCGCGCGCACGCTGTCGCCGAGCGCCATCGCGGCAGCGTAGGCGACGCGACGCGGAAGCCGAAGTCGAGGACGGCGGTGGCGCCGGGGTTGGCCGAGCCGTCGGTCAGCCCGGGCGTGACCCCGATCCCCACGTCGCGGAAGCGGCGGTCGAGGATGATCGCGCGGTGGCCCGGGCTGGCCAGCCACGCGCGCATCAGGCTGTCGGGCGTGTCGAGGGGCTGCTGGCGCCAGGCGATCGCCTCGCCGAGCTCCCAGTCGCGCTGGCCCTCGATGTAGCCGGTGGCGTTGACGCGGTCGCCGAGCGTCGAGCCGCCGGGCGTGACGTGCTCGAAGAAGCGCCGCGCGACCATGTCGTCGGAGTGCCCCTGGGCCGCGCGCGTGAGCAGCCCGTTCTGGCCGACGGCGGGGAGGCCGCGCGCCGTGCGCTCGGCGTCGACGGCGCAGAGCAGCGCGGCACGGCGGTCCGGTACGGACAGCGCGGTGACGAGGTCACCGCTATGCGGGCATGCCGCTGCCTCGGCCGCGACGGGTGCAACGACCAGCAGGAGGAGACCCGCCGCCAGCGTCGAACAGAGAGCATCCTTGCCACTCATGGAGGCAAAGGCTGCCCCGGCATGCCTTGGCCCAGCGCGGGATCGGCCGGCGGTGCAATGACCGCTCTTTGCGGTAGTTCAGCGACGACAGACGGGTTGCGCCGGCCGGCTGCCGTGCGCTCAACGGGGCCCGCCGCGCGCGGTCGTATGCTCAGGTGTCGTGCCGGAAGCCGCCGCCGATGACCGTATCGCCGCCCTGCTGGAGGGGTTGAACGAGCCCCAGCGCGCTGCCGTGACCCACGGCGAAGGCCCGCTGCTCATCCTCGCCGGCGCCGGCTCGGGCAAGACGCGCGTGCTCACCCATCGCATCGCCTGGCTGGTGCACACCGGCCGCGCGCGCGCCGGCGAGCTGTTGGCCATCACCTTCACCAACAAGGCCGCGCAGGAGATGCGCGAGCGCGTCGAGCTGCTGCTGGGCCACTCGACCCGGGGCATGTGGGTCATGACCTTCCACGCCGCCTGCGCGCGCCTGCTGCGCGCCGAGGCGCCGCGCCTGGGCTACACGCGCCAGTACACGATCTACGACGCCGCCGACTCGCGCCGGCTGATCAAGCGCTGCATCGACGAGCTCGGCGTCGACCCCAAGCGCTTCACGCCGGGGGCGATGCAGCACCAGATCTCCGACGCCAAGAACAAGCTGCGCGACGCCGAGGCCTACCGCCAGCAGGTCGGCTCCTTCTTCGAGCAGACCGTCGCCGACGTCTACGAGCTCTACGAGCGCGACCTGCACCGCATGAACGCGATGGACTTCGACGACCTCCTGGTCCGGACCGTCAACGTCCTCGAGCTCTTCCCCGAGGTCCGCGCCCGCTACGCCGCCGCCTTCCGCCACGTGCTCGTCGACGAGTACCAGGACACCAACCACGCCCAATACCGCCTGCTGCAGCTGCTGGCCGGCGAGCACCGCAATCTCGCGGTGGTCGGGGATGACGATCAGTGCCTCGTCGAGGGGACGCCGATCACGATGGCGGACGGCACCACGAAGCCGATCGAGGACGTGCGGGTCGGGGACATGGTCCTGTCGTGCTACGGCAGCGGCGACATGCGCGCCGCGCGCGTCACCGACGCGTTCTCGTCCGGCCGCACCGACGGCATCCGCATCCGCACGCGCGACGGGCGCGAGATCGTCTCGACGCCCGAGCACACGCACTTCGCCGGCTTCCGTCTGGGCCTCACTCCGCAGCTGCACATGACCTACCTCATGCGGCGGGCGAGTCGCGGGTGTCGCGTGGGGGTCACGCGGACGTACACGGACGGACAGGTGAAGCCCGTCATCGGGATCCAGCAGCGCTGCAACCACGAGCACGCCGACGCGGCCTGGGTCGTGTCGGTCCATGCGAATGAGGCCGAAGCACGGGCCGCCGAGCACCTGCTGTCGATCCGCTACGGGCTGCCGACGCTCCCCTTCGTGGCCCGTGGAGGGAACGGCCTCGTCGGCAGCCAGGCGCTGATCGACCGTGTCTTCGCCGGCGTCGATTCGCACGAGGCCGGGCTGCGGCTTGTCCACGACACCGGCCTGGACGTGGAATGTCCACACCACTCACCGGCGACCCACGAGGGCCGGCGGCGGAACCTCACCATCACCCTGTGCGGGGACCGTCGTGGCCAGACGCCGATGCACCGCGTCTCGATGGGCGGACGCGACCCGCAGGTCCGTGCCGCGCTCGAAGCCGGCGGGATCGCGGTCCGCGATGCCCGTGGTGGGAGCTGGAGGGTCGAGACGTGCTTCAAGGACTTCGAGGCGGCCGCGCGCTTCGCCGATCGTGTCCGGGCGCATGCTGACGTGACGGTGCGCTACGCGGCGCGGCTCGGAGCTGCGGCACCCGGCATGAAGAACTCGCTGCCGTTCATGACCGCGGCGGCGGTCCGCCCTGGCATGGCGATGTTCACGCAGGACGGGGGCTACGACATCGTCGAGTCGGTCGAGCGCGTCGAGCTCGACCGCCCCGTCTACGACCTCAACGTCGAGGGCACGCACAACCTCGTTGCGTCCGGGCTCGTGACGCACAACTCGATCTACAGCTTTCGCGGCGCGGACGTTACGAACATCCTCAATTTTCGCGACGACTACCCCGACGCCGAGGTCGTGCGGCTCGAGCAGAACTACCGCTCGACGCAGACCATCCTCAGCGTCGCCAACGCGGTCATCACGCACAACCGCGGGCGGATGGGCAAGTCGCTGTGGACCGACCTCGGCGAGGGCGACCCGGTCAAGGTGCGCGAGCTCGAGGACGAGCACGCCGAGGCGCGGTTCGTGGTGGGGGAGATCGAGCGGCTCGTCGACGAGGGGGTCTCGCGCGCGGAGATCGCCGTCTTCTACCGGACCAACGCGCAGTCGCGGGTGCTCGAGGACACGCTCGTGCGCCGGGAGATCGGCTACCAGGTCATCGGCGGGACGAAGTTCTACGAGCGGGCCGAGATCAAGGACGCGATCTCCTACCTGACGGTGCTCGCCAACCCGCAGGACGTCGTGTCGTTCACGCGCGTGGCCAACTCACCCCGGCGGGGGATCGGGCAGACGTCGCTCTCGCGCGTGCTCAACCACGCCGAGACGATGGGCATCCCGGTGTGGGACGCCGCGGCCGCGCCGGGCGAGGTGCCCGGGCTGGGCACGGCGGCGGTCCGGGCCTTCGAGCGCTTCATGGCCACCATGGCCTTCCTGCGCGAGCGCGCCGAGCAGCAGGTCCCGATCGGCGACCTGCTCGACGCGATCCTGCACGAGACCGGCTATCTCGACGCGCTCCAGGCCGAGCGCACGATCGAGGCCCAGGGGCGCATCGAGAACCTCGAGGAGCTGGTCGAGGTCGCGCGCGAGTTCGACGCGGGCGCCGAGGATGACACCCTCGACCTCTTCCTGCAGCAGATCTCGCTGGTGGCCGACGCCGACACCCGTCGCGACGACGAGGGCCTCGTCACCCTCATGACGCTGCACAACGCCAAGGGCCTCGAGTACCCGATCGTCTTCATGATCGGCTGCGAGGAGGGCGTCTTCCCGCACTCGCGCTCGCTCGACGAGGGCACGCTCGAGGAGGAGCGCCGCCTCTGCTACGTCGGGATCACGCGCGCCATGCGCGACCTCTACCTGACCTTCGCCCGCCGGCGCGCGGTGTTCGGCGCGCAGAACTACGGGCTGCCCAGCCGCTTCCTGAGCGAGATCCCGCCCGACCTCACCGACCGCGAGGGCACGCTGCAGGCGATCGGCGCCGTGGCGGCCTCGCAGAACGTCCGCCCGCGGGCGATGTCGTGGTCCAGCGCGCAGTCCGACACGCCGAGCGCCGAGTACCGGATGGGCGACGACGTCATCCATGCGGCCTTCGGCGACGGCGTCGTGGTCGGCCTCGAGCCGGGCGGCATCGTCGTCGTGCGCTTTGCGTCCGACGGCAGCGAGCGCAAGCTCATGGCCGAGTACGCGCCGATCCAGAAGCGCTGAGCGCGCCGCGGACCGCTCGGCGCGATGCCCAAGGCGTTGCCTACGCGCAGGCGCGGCGCAGGGCGTCGACGTCGCGCATCAGTTGCTCCTCGGGCATCGCCGGCGGGTCGGGATCGGGGAACGGGAAGGGCCAGCCGGGGCGCGGGTCGTCGGCGTAGCGGGGCACGATGTGCGTGTGCAGGTGCGGCACCGAGTTGCCCAGCAGGTCGTAGTTGAGCTTGACCGGTTGCAGGACGGTCTCCAGCGCGCGCCCGACGCGCAGGACCTCGCCGCCGTAGGCGGCCGCCTCGGCGTCGGACAGCTCGGTCGGCTCGACGACGTGGCGCCCGCGCCAGACGACGATCGAGAGCCCGCGCTGGATGTCTGCGCGGACCAGGTAGGCGTCGCAGACCGTGCCGGCGAAGAAGCGCACGGCGTGCGCCGTGGCCTCGGGGCGCCCCTCGTCGCACAGCGGGCATCCCTCGCCGGCGCGCCGGTCGTAGAAGGCCGCGGGCCACTCCACGCGCCGAGCGTATCCGAGCGCAGCGCCACGTAGGATCGGCCCCATGCCCGAGAGCGCCAGCGAGATCCACCGCCGGTCGGCCGGTGCCCTGCGGATGCCGCCCGTGGAGGAGTGGCCGTCGTTCCCCTTCGACGGCGACATGCGCCCGCGGGCATTGAAGCCCCCCGAGGACGAGCCGGCGCTGGAGGGCGAAGGGGGCGTCGACTGCCGCGCGTGCACCCTTCCGGACGACGAGTTCCTGTGGACCGACGAGCGCTGGCGGCTGAGCGCGTTCGAGCCCAGCGGGCTGCCCGTCGTGGTGATCCTCGAGCCCCGCGCGCACTACGCCGCTCGCGGCGACCTGCCCGACGACCTCGCGCGCGAGTGCGGCGTGATGCTCGGCCGCGTCGAGCGCGCGGTGCGCTCGCTCGACGGGATCGGGCGCGTGCACGTGTGTCGCTGGGGCGAGGGCGCCGAGCACCTGCACTGGTGGTTCATGGGGCGCCCGGCGGGCCTGACCCAGCTCATGAGCAGCTTCGCCGCCATCTGGGACGACGTGCTGCCGCCCACGCCCGAAGACGTCTGGCGCGACAATCTCGCGCGCGTGGTCGGGCACCTCCGCTCCAGCCAGCGATAGCCTCCGGCGCCGCGATGGCTGCAACGGTGATCGATGGCAAGGCCGTGGCGGCGCGGGTGCGCGCCGAAGTCGGCGAGGGCGTGGCCGAGTTCACGGCCGAGCACGGGCGCCCGCCCGGGCTGGCCACTCTGCTCGTGGGCGACGACCCGGGCTCGGCCATCTACGTGGCCAACAAGCAGAAGGCCACGGCCGAGGTCGGCATGCGCGGGTTCGACCACCGTCTCGGGGCCGACGCCACGCGCGAGCAGGTCGTCGACCTCATCCAGCAGCTCAACGCCGATCCGGACGTGAGCGGGATCCTCTGCCAGCTGCCGGTCCCCGACCACCTCGACGGCGGCGAGCTGACCGGGCTCATCGAGGCCGGCAAGGACGTCGACGGGCTCACGCCGGTGAGCGCCGGGCTGCTCGCGCTGGGGCGCGAGGGGCTGCGGCCGTGCACGCCGACGGGCGTCATGCTCCTGCTCGAGGATGCCGGCGTGCAGCTGGAGGGCGCCGAGGCGGTGATCGTGGGGCGCTCGAACCTCTTCGGCAAGCCGATGGCCCAGCTCCTGCTGGGCGCCAACGCGACGGTCACGATCTGCCACTCGCGCACGCGCGACCTGCCCGCCGTCTGCCGGCGCGCCGACGTCCTCATCGCCGCGGTCGGCCGCGACCGGATGGTCAAGGGCGACTGGATCAAGCCGGGCGCCACGGTCATCGACGTCGGCATCAACCGCTCCGACGACGGCCTCCACGGCGACGTCGACTTCGACGAGGCGATTCAGGTCGCCGGCGCCATCACGCCGGTCCCCGGGGGCGTCGGCCCGATGACGATCGCCTGTCTGCTGCGCAACACGCTGCAGGCGGCGCGGATGGCGGTGGCGTGAGCAGGCTGCGGGCGGGGGAGTGGACCGCGCTGGCGGGCGCGGCGTCGCTGCTGGTGACGCTCTTTCTGCCGTGGTTCGAGGTCGAGATCCCCGAGCCGCAGGGTCAGGGCGGGATCCGCAACCTCGTGCGCACGTACTCGACGGGGAGCTGGGGGAGCGGCTGGGACGCGCTGGGGTGGCTGATCATCGTCATTGCCCTGGCGGCGGTGGGCTGCGCCGCGTGGCTGGCGATCGTCAACGCCATCAACGGCCCGGTCGCCCAGACCGTCGCCGCCTCCGTGCTGACGGCGACCGCCGGGACCCTCGCCTTCGTCGTGCTCGCGCTGCGCGCGCTCGTCTTCCAGCCCGGCCCCAACGACTTCGTCGTCGTGCGCTACGGCGCCTGGCTCGGGCTCCTCGCCGCGCTGATCCTCGCCGTCGGCGGCTGGTGGGCGACCAAGGACGAGCGCACCGACGCTCCCGAGAGCGCCTACACCCCGCCCGAGCCGCGCCCGGCGCCGCCGCCTAGACTGACCGAGACCCATGATCGATCGTGAGCAGGTCCTGCACGTCGCGCGCCTGGCGCGCCTGGAGCTCAGCGACGAGGAGGTCACCAAGATCTCCGGCGAGCTGTCCAACATCCTCGAGCACATCGAGAAGATCGGCGAGCTCGATCTCGACGGCGTCTCGCCCACGACGCACGTCGTCGACGTGCCCAACGCGCTGCGCCCCGACGAGCCGCGGCCCTGCCTGCCGCGCGAGGTCGTCCTCGAGCAGGCCCCCGACGTGGCCGACGGCGGCTTCCGCGTGCCCAGCCCGACGGCATGACTGCGAGGGGAGACTCCCACGGAGACCGCGGGACGCCGGGCGAGTTGCGGCGCGCTGGTGCGGACGTCATCGCCCTCACCGCCGCGCAGGCGGCCGCCGCCGTGCAGAGCGGCGAGCTCGATCGCCGCGAGCTCTTCGAGGCCTACCGCGAGCGTGCCGCGGCCGACGACCTCAACGCCTTCCTGTGGGTGGCCGACGAGGGCGGGTGGGAGGGCGTCGACGGCGGTCCGCTGTCGGGCGTCCCGCTGGCGGTCAAGGACCTCTTCTGCACCGAGGGCGTGCCGTCGCAGGCGGGCTCGCGCATCCTCGAGGGCTATCGCCCTCCCTACACGGCCACCGTGGTGCGCCGGCTGGCTCAGGCGGGCGCCCCGCTGCTGGGCAAGACCAATCAGGACGAGTTCGCGATGGGCTCGTCGAACGAGAACTCCGCCTACGGGCCGGCGCTGAACCCGTGGGACCGCACCCGCGTGCCGGGCGGCTCGTCGGGCGGCAGCGCCGCCGCCGTGGCCGCCGGCAGCGCGCCGTGGGCGCTGGGCACCGACACCGGCGGCTCGATCCGCCAGCCCGCCGCCCTGTGCGGCATCGTGGGCCTCAAGCCCACCTACGGCGCGGTGAGCCGCTTCGGCATGATCGCCTTCGCGTCGAGCCTCGACCAGGCCGGCCCGCTGACCCGCGACGTCACCGACGCCGCCCTGCTCCTGCGCCACATGGTCGGCCACGACGACCGTGACGCGACCTCGGTCGCCTTCCCCGAGGAGATCGCGCTCCCGACGGCCCAGCGCCTCGACGGCATCCGCCTCGGCGTGCCCGACGACCTCACCGGCGAGGGCGTCGAGCCCGGGGTCATGGAGCGCTTCGAGGCCACCCTGACCACCGCCCGCGAGCTGGGGGCGAGCGTCGAGCGCGTCTCGCTCCCACACGCCGACTACGGCCTCAGCGCCTACTACGTGCTCGCGCCGGCTGAGGCGTCGTCGAACCTCGCGCGCTACGACGGCGTGCGCTACGGGCTGCGCCGCGAGGCCGACGACCTGCTGACGATGTACACGAAGACCCGCCACGACGGCTTCGGCGCCGAGGTCAAGCGGCGTGTGCTCATCGGGACCTACGCGCTGTCGAGCGGCTACTACGACGCCTACTACGGGCGCGCGCAGCGCGTGCGCACGCTGATCGCCGAGGACTTCAAGGCGGCCTTCCAGCGCGTCGACTTCGTCGTCACCCCGACGAGCCCGGGCGTCGCCTTCGAGCTCGGGGCCAAGACCGGCGACCCGCTGGCCATGTACCTCAACGACTACTTCACCGTGCCCATGCCGCTGGCCGGGATCCCCGCGATCTCGATCCCCTGCGGGCTCAGCGAAGGGCTGCCCGTCGGCTTTCAGCTCTCGAGCCCGGCCTTCAGCGAGAATCGGCTCCTCGACGCCGCCCACGCGCTCGAGCAGGCGATCGGCTTCGACAACTCGCCGGCCCGGGCCGCGGCAAGCGCATGACTGACTACGAGCCCGTCATCGGCCTGGAGATCCACGTCCAGCTCAGCACGCGGACGAAGATGTTCTGCGGCTGCGAGCTGTCCTTCGGCGCGCCGCCCAACACGCACACCTGCGAGGTCTGCCTGGGCCTGCCGGGCGCGCTGCCGGTGGCCAACGCCGAGGCGATCCACTACGGCCTGCTCATCGGGCTCGCGCTGGACTGCGAGCTGGCCCCCCGGTCGATCTTCCACCGCAAGAACTACTTCTATCCCGACAACGCCAAGAACTACCAGATCTCCCAGTACGACGAGCCCCTGTGCCGGGGCGGGCGACTGGGGGACGTGCGCATCCATCGCGTGCACCTCGAGGAGGATGCGGCCAAGCTGGTGCACACGGGCACGAGCGGGCGCATCCACGGCGCCGAGACCTCGATCGTCGACTTCAATCGCGGCGGCACCCCGCTGGTGGAGATCGTCTCCGAGCCCGACGTGCGCTCGGCCGAGCAGGCCGGCGAGTGGCTGCGGCTGCTGCGCACGACGCTGCGCGGGCTCGGCGTCAGCGACGTGAACATGGAGGAGGGGTCGCTGCGCTGCGACGCCAACGTCTCCATCCGCCCGGTCGGCACGCGCGAGCTCGGGACCAAGACCGAGCTGAAGAACATGAACTCGTTCCGCTTCATCGAGAAGGGGATCCGGGCCGAGATCGCGCGTCAGGAGGCCATCGTCCGCGGGGGCGGCCAGGTCGAGCAGGAGACCCTGCACTTCGATCCCCGCACCGAGGCGATCACGTCCCTGCGCTCCAAGGAGGAGGCGCACGACTACCGCTACTTCCCCGAGCCCGACCTCGTGCCCATCGCGATCAGCGAGGCCATGCTCGAGCGCGCCCGCGCGGCCCTGCCCGAGCTGCCGGCGGCGCGCGCCGAGCGCTTCGAGCGCGACCTCGGGCTCACGACGGACTCGGCCCGCCTGCTCGCGTGGCGCGCCGAGCTCGGCGACTACTTCGAGGCCGCCTTGTCGAGCAATGGCGTGGAGGCCCAGCCGCTGGCCAACTGGGTCAACGAGCTCGTGGCGCGCATCGACGTGGAGGACCCGGCCGAGTCCAAGGTGCAGCCCGGCGCGCTGGCCACGCTCGTCGGGCTCGTGAGCGAGAAGAAGGTCACGCAGGGCGGGGCCAAGCAGGTCCTCGACCGGCTGGTGGCCGAGGGTGGGGACCCGGCCGCGATCGTCGAGGCCGAGGGGCTCGGCGCCATCGGCGGCGCCGACACGCTCGACCCCGCCGTCCAGGCCGCCCTCGACGCCAACCCCGATATCGCCGAGCGCCTGCGCGCCGGCGACATGAAGCCGATCGGGGTCATCGTCGGCCACGTCATGCGCGAGACGCGCGGGCGCGCCGATGGCGGCGAGGTCACGCGCATCGTGCGCCAGAAGCTCGGCCTCTGACGCTGGGGCGCCAAGCAGCGCGGAGCGGGGCCGGCGCTTGCGGCACCGGCGTACCATGGGCTGACCGAAGCCGAGGAGGGCACATGTCACGTCTCATTCGCATGGACCAGACCGGCCACACCACGCTCGCGCAGTGGACGGCCGACGATCCGCGGGCCGTGGAAGCCGCCGTCGCCGCCTTCCGCGAGGAGCTCGACCGCGGCTACTTCGCCATGGTCTCGACCGGCGAGGGCCACGCCGAGCAGGTCCGCGAGCTGCCGGTCGGCGCCGATCTCGTGATCATGCGCCTGCCGATCTCCGGCGGATAGCCCAGCCCAGTGGCCGCCGAGCCGCTTCCGGAGCTGGCCGCCGTCCACTGGCGCCCGCGGGCGGACGCCGGGCGCCTGGACCGCGCGAGCCTGATGTGGACGGCCATCACCGTGGCCCACGTCGTGCCGTTCATCGCGGCCGGCGTCGCGCTGTTCCTCGTGCAGCCGCTGGCCCTCCCCGTGAGCCTGGCGAGCTTCGCCCACGCCTGGGTCATCCCCGAGCTCTACGCCCAGCGCGGCGCCAACGTCGTGCGCGCGAAGATCAGCCGCGCGCCGGCCGGCGCGGAGGAGCGCTCGGTCGGCCTGCTCGGCGACCTCGTCGGCCACGAGGCGCGCGCCATGCACGCGCAGACCGGGCTCGTGCCCGAGCGCGGGCGCCTGGGCGTGTGGCTCGTGGGCCCGCCGGCGCCGTGCTCGTGCGGCCGGGCGGGCGGCGCGCAGTCTGCTACTGCGTCGGCGTCAACGATCCCACGCTGCCCAGCGGCGATCGCATCGCCCACCTCCTGCTGGCGCTGCGCGCCGACGAGGAGGGCTTCGCCACCGTGGCCAACCTCGCCTTCAGCGGCGCGCGCTGGCGCGTCCGCCGCCGGCTGGCCGCCGCGATGCGCCCCGCGCTGGACGCCGGGGCGGCCGCCGCTCGACGCCTCGACACCCGGGCCATGCCGTGAGCAGCCAGTTCGGACTCGCGGGCGGTGGCCGAAGCGCCTACCAAGCGCCACGATGCAATCCATGAGCTCCACCTCCGCCGTCTCCGCCGCACGCGTCCTGCTCGTCCGGGCACCCGCGAACGAAGTTCGTGGGTCGGGCCGCGACACCGTCGCGCAGCGCGATCCCAACGCCCCGAAGGTCCGCCGCTACCGGCTCGCCCGCCTGCAGCTCAACGGCCGCGCGACCGGCCGCAACCGCTTCGAGCACCTGCGCCGCACCTACGACTGAACCCGCGCCACCCGGGCCCCGCGCGGGAGTACCCTAGGGGCATGGAGAACGAGAAGACCGGCCCCTCGTTCGGGGCTCGAGTGATCGCAGTGGTCGTCCTCGCCATCGCGGCGTGGATCCTGTTCAAGATCGTCATCGGCGTCGTGGCGGCCGTCGCCTGGTTCGTCGTGGCCATCGTGGCGATCGTCGCCGTCCTCTGGGCGGTGCGAACGCTGTTCTAGAGGACCCGGCCTCGTGCCCTTCCTCGTCATCGCCTTCTTCTTCGGCCTGGCCGGCGGCGTGATCGGGAGGATCAAGGGCAGCTCGTTCCTGCTCTGGTTCCTGCTCTCGGCCATCCCGCCCTTCATCGGGCTCGTGGCCGCCGTGCTCTATCGCAACGAGTACGACGAGCCGCATCGGCGCTGCCCCACGTGCCGCAAGATCGTGCCTCTGCACGACGCTCTGTGCATGCGCTGCGGGACCGAGCTCGAGTTCCCCGGCCCGCCGGGCGTCCCGGCTGAGCCGGTCGCGCACTGACGGTACACTCGGACCCCGCGAGCCGCCGTGGCGGCTCGATGCACATCTAACGCACCGAGAGGGGTGAACGCGCATGCGGGCAGTCGATGCTCTGATGGAGTGCCTCAAGGCGGAGGGCGTCGACGTCGTATTCGGCCTTCCGGGCGGCGCGAACATCCCCACCTACGACGCGCTCTTCGATGCTGGCATCCGACACGTCCTCGTGCGCCACGAGGCCGGCGGAGGGCACGCCGCCGAGGGCTACGCGAAGGCGACCGGCAAGGTCGGCGTCTGCCTGGCCACCAGCGGGCCGGGGGCGACCAATGTCGTCACGCCGATCCAGGACGCGATGATGGACTCGGTCCCCACCGTGTTCATCACCGGCCAGGTGCGCACGGACCTGCTGGGGACCGACGGCTTCCAGGAGGCCGACGTGCTCGGCATCACCATGCCCGCCGTCAAGCACTCCTTCATGATCCAGCACCCGATGGAGATCCCGCGCGCGCTGCACGAGGCGTTCTACCTCGCGCGCACGGGCCGCCCGGGGCCGATCGTGGTCGACATCCCGACCGACCTGTCGCGCGCGGACATCCCGTACGAGCCGGTCACCGACCTGCGCCTGCCCGGCTACCAGCCCACCACCGAGGGCAACGCCAAGCAGATCCGCCAGGCGGCCAAGGCGCTGGCGGCCTCGCGCCGCCCGGTCCTGTACGCCGGCGGCGGGGTGGTCAACGCCAACGCGTCGGCCGAGCTCGTCGAGCTCGCGACGGCCGACAACTTCCCGATCACCTGCACGCTCATGGGCCTCGGCGCCTTCCCGGCGCCCCACGAGCAGTGGCTGGGCATGCCCGGCATGCACGGGACCCGCACCGCCAACTACGCGCTGGACGAGGCCGACCTCATCTGCGCCATCGGGGCGCGCTTCGACGATCGCGTCACCGGCAAGCTCAGCGAGTTCGCCCCGCGCGCCAAGTTCATCCACATCGACATCGACCCGGCCGAGATCTCCAAGAACGTGCCGGCCCACATCCCGATCGTGGGCGACGCGAAGAACATCCTGGCCAAGCTGGCCGCCGAGTACCGCGCGCTCGAGACCGACAGCGGGCGGCTGGACGAGTGGTGGCAGCGCATCCGCGGCTGGCAGGAGCGCCATCCGCTGCGCTACGAGGAGTCCTCGACGGCCGAGATCAAGCCGCAGTACATGATCGAGGCGCTGCTCGAGGCCACGGGCGGCGACTGCATCCTCACCAGCGACATCGGCCAGCACCAGATGTGGGCGGCGCAGTACTTCCCGTTCAAGCGCCCGCGCCAGTGGATCAACTCGGGCGGCCTGGGGACCATGGGCTTCGGCCTGCCGGCCGCCATGGGCGCGAAGGTCGGCTGCCCCGATCAGATCGTGGCGTGCATCTCCGGCGACGGCTCGTTCCAGATGAACATCCAGGAGCTGGCCACCTGCGCCGAGGAGGAGATCGACGTCAAGGTCTTCATCATGAACAACGGCTACCTGGGCATGGTCCGCCAGTGGCAGGAGCTCTTCTGGGATCGCCGCTACTCGCACGTCGCGCGCGGGCGCTGGCCGGACTTCGTGAAGGTCGCCGAGGGCTTCGGCTGCACGGGCATGCGCTGCGCGGACAAGTCGACCCTCGTCGAGCAGATGCGCGAGGCGCTCGACACCCCCGGCCCGGTCGTCGTCGACGTCGCGGTGACCGAGGAGGAGAACGTCTACCCGATGATCTCGCCCGGCGCGGCCGCGCGGGACATGAAGGGCTGACCATGGGCGAGCCAGGGACCAAGCACGAGGTGCTGAGCCTCGGGGAGCTCGAGGCCGCCGGCGGCATGCGCACCGGGCGCAAGCACGTCCTCACGATCCTCGTCGAGAACCGCCCGGGTGTCCTGACCCGCATCGCCGGCCTCTTCGCGCGGCGCGGGTTCAACATCGACACCCTCACGGTCGGGCCGACCGACGACGATCACCTGTCGCGGATCACGCTGACCGTCGACGGCGCGCTGCACCCGATCGACCAGGTGACCAAGCAGCTGCACAAGCTGGTCAACGTCCTGAAGATCCGCGACCTCGAGCCCGGCGACACCGTCGCGCGCGAGCTCGCGCTGTTCAAGATCGCGGCCGACGGCAGTCAGCGCGCCGAAGTCATGCAGGTGTGCGAGATCTTCCGCGGGCGCGTCGTGGACGTGACCAAGCGCTCGATCATCGTCGAGGTGAGCGGGACGACGGACAAGATCGAGGCGTTCGAGCGCATGGCGCGCCCGTTCGGGCTCATCGAGATGATGCGCACGGGCGAGATCGCCATCTCCCGCGGTCGGGGAGAGACCTAGCCCGAGGGCATGCTGCGGGCCCTCGTCGCCTTCGCGCCGGTCGCCGCGCTGCTGACGGTCACGCCCGGGGCGGCGACCGCGCTCGTCGTGCGCAGCGCCGCGACCGGCGGCCAGCGCCGGGCGCTGGCGACGACGGTGGGCAACTCGGTCGGGGTGCTGGCCTGGGGCTGCTTCGCCGCGCTGGGCATCGCCGCCGTGGTGGCCACCTCGGCCGAGGCCTTCACTGCGGTCAAGCTCGTCGGGGCGGTGGTGCTCGTCGTGCTGGGCCTGCAGTCGCTGCGCGGCCATCGCGACGACCCGGCGCGCCCGGGGACACCGCGCGGCGCCCCGCTGCGCGACGGCCTGGTCACGAGCCTGGCCAATCCCAAGCTCGCGGTCTTCTTCGTCGCGCTGTTCCCGCAGTTCGTGCCCGACGGCGCGCTCGTGCTCCCTTCGGCGCTGCTCATGGCGGCCATGATCGTCAGCTTCGATCTCGTCTGGTACTCGGTCCTCGCCTACCTCGTGGCCCGCGCGCGGCGCGCCTTCGTCGAGGGCCCGTGGCTCGCGCGGGCCGAGCGCGTCACGGGCGCCGTGCTCGTCGGCCTTGGCGTGCGGCTGGCCTTCGAGCGCCGCTAGCCCTCGCCGCCGCTCTCGTCGGGCGCCGGGGCGGGGCGCTCCCAGTCGCGCAGCAGCAGCGTCGAGCCGCCGATGCCGGCGGCGAGCGCGACGAGCGTCCAGCCGGCGCCGCTGCGCTCCCGGCCGAGCGCGGCATCGAGCGACACGGGGCCCGGCCCGAGCTCGACGACCGTCAGCGCCGTGGCGGCGGCCACCGCCGCGTATTCCCAGCCGTTGTCGGTGATCCACGGCCCGTTGGGCTGATGGACGGTGCGGATGGCCGTCGTCATCACGGCGGTGATCGCGGCCCCGGCGGCCGGTGTGGCCAGCCCCAGGGCGAGCAGGGCGCCGCCGCCCATCTCGGTCGCGCCCGCGACCATGGCGTGCTTGCGGCCCGGGCGCAGTCCGAGGGACTCGAGCCAGCCACCGGTGCCGTCGGGCCGAAGCCCCCGAACCAGCCGAAGACCTTCTGGGCGCCGTGGCCGAAGAAGAGCCCGCCCAGGAGCAGGCGTGTGACGAGGATGAAGAGCTTCATGTCTGCGGCCTACCCGATCGGGTCGTCGTCATCGCCCAGCGGCAGGTCGCGGGCGTCGTCATCGCCCCGCGGCAGGTCGCGCGCGTCGTCATCGCCCCGCGGCAGGTCTCGGGCAAGGTCCGGATCGGGGAGCTGGCGCCCGTCCTCGCCGTCGTGCAGCTCGGGGCTTTCCTGCGCCGCGCGCAGGCGGTCGCGCTCGCGGGCGCGCTCGCGGCGCTCGTTGCCGTCCTCGACCGACTGCATGAGCGGCTTGATGAGGTCGATGGGCACCGGGAGGACGATGGTCGAGTTCTGGTTGGTGCCGATCTCGAGCAGCGTCTGCAGGTAGCGCAGCTGCAGGGCCGCCGGGTTGCCGCTCATCACCTCGGCGGCGTCGAACAGGCGCTCGGAGGCCTGGAACTCGCCCTCGGCGTTGATCACCTTGGCACGGCGCTCGCGCTCGGCCTCGGCCTGGCGGGCCATGGCGCGCTGCATCCCCTGCGGGATGCCGACGTCCTTGATCTCGACCGTGGTCACCTTCACGCCCCACGGCTCGGTCTGGTCGTCGATGATCCGCTGCAGGCTGTCGTTGAGCTGCTCGCGCTCGGAGAGCAGGGTGTCGAGGTCGGCCTTGCCGAGCACCGAGCGCAGCGTGGTCTGGGCGATCTGCGACGTGGCGGCGCGGATGCGCTCGACCTCCACGACGGACTTGACCGGGTCGACCACGCGGAAGTACGCGACCGCGTTGACCTTGGCCGGGACGTTGTCGCGCGTGATGACGTCCTGGGGCGGGACCTCGAAGGTGATGGTGCGCAGATCCACGCGCACCATGCGGTCGATGACCGGGATGAGCAGGACGATGCCCGGGCCCTTCGCGCCGACGAGGCGTCCCAGGCGGAAGACGACCGCGCGCTCGTACTCGCGCAGGATGCGAATGGAGGCGCCGGCGACGGCGACCGCGAGCGCGACGATGATGACCAGCGCGACCAGGATCGCGGTCATGGGTCCACCTCCCATTCCTCGGCCCGGCGCACCGAGAGCACCATGCCATTGACGCGCTCGACGACGACCGGGTCGCCGACCGAGAGCTCGTCCTCCATGCAGGGCTTGGCGCGCCACAGGGCGCCGTCGACGAAGACCTGCCCGAGCGGAGCGGGGGCGCTGCGGATCACGCCGACGTGACCGACCAGGCCCTCGACTCCGGTCTTGGGCCGCCCGCGGCCCGCCGTCAGCGTGGCGCGCGCGATGACGGCCAGGAGGGCCAGCGCGGCCACGGCGACTATGACGACGACTGCGACGATGAGCGCCGCCCCACCGCCTGCGCCGTCGACGGCGATCGCCGCGCCGCCCGCGAGCGCGATGACACCCGCGAGGCCGAGGGCGCCGTACGTGGGCAGGTGGGCTTCGGCGATCAGGAGACCTGCGCCGGCGCCCAGCAGCAGGATGCCCAGGAACACCATGGCTCTCGGTCATCGTAGCGCCGGGCGACGCTCGGGCCGCCGGCCTAGACTGCCGGCATGCCCACCGCGCTCCTACAGGCCGCGGGCCGGCCGCTGCTCGGCGACGGCGACCGCGAGCTCCTCCGCGCCCGCGCCGGCGAGGGCGTGCGGCGCGCGCGGCGCTCGGGCCAGTGCCTGGTGGCGATCACGGTGGCCCTCGCGCCCGCGGTGGACCCCACCGCGGTGGCCGTCGCCTCGCGCCGCCCGGGCGAGGACTGGTTCTGCTTCGAGCACCCCGATCGCGATCGCTTCGCGCTGGCCAGCATCGGTTGCGCCGCCGCGCTCGACGACCGCGGGGCAGGGCGCTTCGGGCGCGTCGCCGCGCGCTGGGGCGAGCTGCTGGCCGACGCGCCGGGGGAGGACGGCGGCGCGGTGGCCGTCGGAGGCTTCGCCTTCGCCCCCGACGGAGGCTCGACGCCGGAATGGGCGGGCTTCGAGCCCGCGTCGCTGCACGTGCCCGAGGTCGCGCTGGCGCGCCGGGGCGAGCGGGTGACGCTGACGCTGGCCGCCATCGCCGCCCCCGACGACGACGCCGACGCGCTCTGCGCTCGCCTCGTCGAACGCGCTGCCTCGCTGCGCAGCGCCCCTCTCCCGCTGCTCGACCCCGACCCGGCCGGGCGCTACCGCGTGGTCAGCGCGATGCCGCCCGAGCACTACGAGTCCGCCGTGGCGCGCGCGGTCGAGCGCATCCGGGCCGGGGCGCTGGACAAGGTCGTCCTCGCCCGCGAGGTGCAGGTCCACGCGCCGCGCGCGCACGACCCGGCGGCGGTCATCGGCGTGCTGCGCGAGGCCTTCCCGTCCTGCTTCACCTTCTGCGCCGGGCGCGGGGAGAGCGCCTTCGTCGCCGCCAGCCCCGAGCTGCTCGTGCGCCGCGACGGCCTGCGGGCCGGGACGCTGGCGCTGGCGGGCTCGACGCGGCGCAGCGCGGACCCGGCGGTCGACGACCACCTGGGCGAGCAGCTGCTGCGCTCCGACAAGGACCGCGAGGAGCAGGCGATCGTGACGCGGCGGATCGTCCGCGCGCTGCGCCCGGTCAGCGTGTGGGTGACGGCAGCCGAGGAGCCGGTCGTGGCGCGGATGGCCAACATCCAGCACCTCGCGACGCCGATCCGCGCGCAGCTCGCGCGGCCGGTGAGCGCGGTCGAGCTGGCCGGGATGCTGCATCCGACGCCGGCGGTCGGCGGCGAGCCCTTCGCCGCCGCCGAGCCGCTCATCCCCGCCCTCGAGGGTCTCGACCGCGGCTGGTACGCGGGGCCCGTGGGGTGGACCGACGCTAACGAGGACGGCGAGTTCTGCGTCGCCCTGCGCTGCGCGCTGCTCACCGGCACGGTGGCGCGCTGCTACGCGGGCGTCGGCGTGGTGCGCGACTCGGACCCGACGGCCGAGCTGGCCGAGACCGAGGTCAAGCTGCAGGCGCTGCTGCCGGTCCTCGCCGCCTGAGGCGCCTCAACGCCCCAGCAGCTGCGCACGAGGCCCTCCCCCCGGCGCGCTGGGCTAGCGTCCGGCGCGCCTAGCGCCGGCGCGCCGCCAAGGCCATCTGCCGGGCCGAGGCGGCTGGAGCCCGGCGGCGGCGTCGCGCGCCGCCGCCTGCAGGGCGTCGCAGTCGTCCCCCGCGGAACTCCAGCCGAGGCGGTGCATCACCAGGTAGAGCTCGCCGGCCGGACAGCAGGGCAGCAGCGCGAGCGCCCCGCCGTCCTCGGCCGCCGCGAGGACCGGGCGCACGTCGCAGTCGTACCAGTGCGCCGCGACCTCCTCGGCGGCCACGAGGTCCCCGCGCGCGCGCATGAGGTCGTATCCGTGCGCCTTCACCGCCTCGAGCAGGTCGGGGTAGCTGCGCTCCGACAGGCACCGCAGGCGGACGTCGGGCCGCGCTCGCCGCAGTCCGCTCTCGCGCAGGAAGCGGTCCTCCGCGCCGGCGAGCGCGAGGTCCACGGGCTGCGTGCCGGCGTCCACGGGCGACGCCACGTCGAGCCGCGTCACGTTGGCGTCGATGACCTCGACGCCCGAGCGGCGCGCCGCGGCCACGCGCTTGTGCCCGTCGACGACGAAGTACGCGCGGTCGACCTGCACGACGTCGATGGGCGGGAAGGCGCCGTCCGGGAAGGCGCGCGCCACGGCGCTGACGCGGGCGGCGAGGTCGGGGCGCAGCGGGTGAAAGCGGCGGTCGAAGTCGCAGCCGCGGTCGAGCGTGCCGACGATCCGATCGACCTCGATCGGGCGCAGCCCGACATGGCTCTCCCCGCTGGGGCTCAGCCGGCGGCGAATGTCGTCCAGCTCGAGGAGCTCGCCGCAGTGGCGCACCAGCCGATTGTGACGCAGCGCGGCTTCGGGGCTAGCGTCCGGCGCGCCGCCACACGGCCACGACCTCGCGCACGGTGGCCTGGCGGTAGGAGATGCGCGAGTCCAGCGGGCGCACGCTCAGGTGAAAGCGCCCCGACTCGCCCTGCTCGAGCTCGACGACGATGGCGTGGAAGCGCCGGCCCTTCTTGTCGACCTCGACGATGTCGCCGGGGGCGATCCCCTTCGAGCTGCGCCGCGGGGGCGCGGGCGGCGGTGGCGTGGGGAGCAGCGTCGTCTGGCTCATGGTCGCTCGAAGCTAGCGACCGATCCGGACGGCGACGGCCTCGTGCAAGCGACGGTGCAGGGCGACGTTCTCAGCCCGGTCGGTGCGCACGTGCAGCAGCGTCCCGGGCGCCTCGCGGATGGCGCCGAGCGCCTCGACGCGCTCGTAGGTCAGCCCGAAGAGAGCGGCGACGCGCTCGGCCTCCAGGCCCGTCGGCGTGGCCACGTGCTCCTCGAAGGCGTCGGCCTGCGAGGCGACCGGGAGGAAGTCGAAGATCCCGCCGCCGGCGTTGTCGACGAGCACGATGGTGAGCCCGAGGCCCAGGCGCGAGGCGGTCAGCAGCGCGCCCAGGTCATGGGCGAGGGCGACGTCGCCCAGGTGGACGACGACGCGCCCGCCGGCGGCGGCGGCGCCGAAGGCCGCGGCCAGCGTGCCGTCGATGCCGTTGGCGCCGCGATGGGCGAGGACGCGCGGCGGCGCGTCGCGCACCGGCCAGAAGCTCTCGACGTCGCGGACCGGCATGGAGGAGGCGGTGAAGACGGTGATCTCGCTGGGCAGGGCGGCGAGCGCGCGCGCGACGGCCGGCTCGGAGATCGCATCGCCCAGCCCGGCGGCGATGGCCTCGGCGGCGGCGGCGTCGGCGCGGCGCCAGGCGTCCAGCCACGCGCTCGCCCGCGGCGGGCCCGCGATCGACCGCGCCCACGCCGCGGGTTCGGCGTCCAGGGCCTCGCCGACCACGGCGGCCGGGTCCTGCCAGGCGCCTTGCGGGTCGAAGGCGACCTGCCGCGCCCCATCGAGGCCGGCCAGCCACTGTCGCAGCGGCTTGCAGGTCGGCAGGTCGCCCACGCGGATCACCGTGTCGGGGCGATGGGCGGCGGCGAAGGCCTCGTCGCGCAGGAGGTCGTCGTAGTGCGCGACGGCCGCGGGGCCGCGCCGCGCGCCGGAGAGCGGATCGGCGAGCAGCGGCGCTCCGAGGGCGGCCGCGGCGGCCGGGAGCGCCGCGGCGAGGCCGTCGTCGCGCTCGTGGCGGCCGGCCACGATGACCGCGCGCTCACCGACCTCGAGCTCGATCGCGGCGGCCGGCGCCGAGCGGCGCATGCGGGGGAGGGGCTCGTCGTCCGCCGGCGCCAGCGGCGCGTCGAGCACGAGCGGCTCGCGCAAGGGGAAGTTCAGGTGCACGGCGCCGGGGCGCCCGGACACGGCCGTCTGGTAGGCGCGGAAGGCCAGCTGGCGCATCCAGCGCAGCCGCCCGGGCGTGGCGCGATGCGTCCCGACCTCGAAGAACCACTTCGCCGCGCCGCCGTAGAGCTTCAGCTGGTCGATCGTCTGCCCGGCCCCGACCTCGCGTAGCTCGGGCGGTCGGTCGGCCGTGAGCACGATCAGCGGGATGCGCGCCTCGCGGGCCTCGATCACCGCGGGCAGGTAGTGCGCGGCCGCGGTGCCGCTGGTGCACGCCACCGCCGCCGGGCGCCCGCTCTGCTTGGCCACGCCGAGCGCGAAGAACCCGGCCACGCGCTCGTCGACGTGCGACCACGTCTCGAGGCCCGGCTGGCGCGCGAGGGTGAGCACGAGCGGCGTGGAGCGCGAGCCCGGCGAGGTGCAGGCGCCGGCCAGGCCACAGCGCGCCAGCTCGTCGACGAACGCGCGCAGCAGCAGGTAGGTGTCGATGGTCTCGGTCAAGATGGCAGGCGTGCCCACCACCGTCGTCCTGCTGCACGGCTTCGCCGGAACGCGGCGCGCCTGGGATCCGGTGGTCGAGCGCCTGGATCCCGAACGCTATACGCCGCTGGCGCCCGACCTGCGCGGCCACGGCGACGCGCGCGATGCGCGGCCGGTGAGCTTCGAGGCGTGCGTGGCCGACGTCCTCGCCGCCGCGCCCGACCGCTTCGCCCTGTGCGGCTACTCGATGGGCGGGCGGATCGCCCAGCGCGTCGCGCTTGCCGCGCCCGAGCGCGTCGAGCGCCTGGTGCTCCTTGCCACCACCGCCGGCCTGGCCGACGAGGCGCAGCGCGCGGCGCGCCGAGCCGACGACGAGCGCCTGGCCGCCTTCGCCGACGGCGCGACCATCGAGCAGTTCGCCGATCGCTGGGCCGCGCAGCCGCTCTTCGCCGGCACGCCGCCCGAGGCGGCCCGCGTCTGGCGCGAGGACCTCTTGCGCAACGACCCGCGCGCGCTGGCCGCCGTCCTGCGCGCCATGGGCACCGGCGCCATGGCGCCGCTGTGGGAGCGCCTGCCGACGCTGACCATGCCGGCGACGGTCCTCGCCGGGGCCGGCGACCCGAAGTTCGTCGCGCTCGGCGAGCGCCTGGCCGCGGCGCTGCCGAACGCCGAGCTCGTCGTCGTCGAGGGCGCCGGCCATGGGCTGCCGCGCGAGGCGCCCGACGCGGTTGTCGCGGCGCTCTCGCGCCGATAGCGTGCCCGCCGTCCAGTCCGGCCGAACGGGAGACGGCATGCACCGCTCCGTGCATCACGTGCGCTAGGAGCTCGCGCACTCCGTCCGGGACAACGCGATCGAGCCCGCGCAGCGAGGGGCTCGCGCAGGAGGAGCCGGGCCGGGCCTAGACGCCGAGCCCGGGCTGCGGCGGGACGGCGATGGCGCCGTGCTCGACGGGCAGCACGGTGAGCTCGTCGGCGAACAGCTCGAGGGTCCCCAGCCCGCAGGCGGCGGTCGTCTTGAGGGCGGCGGCGCAATGGACGGCGGCGGCGATCCCCAGCGGCCCGTCGAAGGTCGAGGCGAGGTAGACGTCGGCGCCCGACGCGCGCACGAGCGCGGCCTGGGCCAGCAGCCGCGAGATCCCGCCGCAGCGCGAGACCTTCAGGCACACCGCGTCGGCCACCTTGGCGGTCAGCGAGCCCGGCTGGCCGGCGGTCTCGTCCATGGCCACGCGCACGGCGACGCGATCGCGCACCTGGCGCATCGCCTGCACGCCGTGCACGGGCTCCTCGACGAGCTCGAGCCCGGCCGGCGCGAGGGCGTTGATCGACTCGACGGCCTCGTCGACTCCCCAGGCGCCGTTGGCGTCCAGGCGCAGCTCCATCTGCGAGCCGGCGGCCGCGCGCACGGCGGCCACCCGGCCGGCGTCGTCGCCGATGCCGACCTTGATCTTCACGCACGAGTAGCCGGCCCTGGCGGCGGCGGCCGCCTGCTCGGCGGCGTGCGCGCGGTCCTCGGCCGGAATCGTCGCGTTGACGCGCACCTCGGTGGCCGGGTCGTCGGAGATCAGCTCGCTGACCGGCTTGCCCTCGCGGTTTCCGGCGAGGTCCCAGAGCGCGAGGTCGACCGCCGCGAGGGCCTGGGGGAGGTCGGCGACGATCCGGCAGCGCTCGAGCAGGTCGGCGGCCGGGTTTCCGTCGCCGTTGCGCAGGATCGCCTCGTAGGCCTCAAAGGCGTCGCGCACCTTGGCCTGCGAGACGCCGTCGTAGGCCTCCAGCGCCGCCGCCTCGCCCCAGCCGACGGCGCCGTCGGCGTCGCGCAGGCGCAGGAGGATGAGCTCGCGCTCGCGCAGGACCCCGTAGGCGGTCCGCATCGGGTCGGCGAAGGTGAGCGTGACGGTGGCGACGCGGACGTCCATCAGCTCAACAGCAGCCCCGCCGACAGCAGCACGCAGAACGCGAGCTGCAGCATCCCGGTGCGCGCCAGCGCCAGGTTGAGCGTGGGCCCGTCGGCATGGGCGCGGACGAGGCGCACGAGCGCGACGGCCACCGGCAGGAGCACCAGAGGCAGCAGCAGCCACGCCGAGAGCGACCCCGCCACCAAGGGCACCGGCGCGGTGAGAAAGGCGCCGTAGACCATGAGTCCGTACAGGGTACGCGCGCGCTCGCGCCCGAGTCGTACGGCCAGCGTGCGCTTGCCGGCCCGCCGGTCGGACTCCAGGTCGCGGACGTTGTTGACGACGAGGATGGCGCTCGCGAGCAGCCCCACGGGGACCGCGAGCACGAAGGCCTCCCAGGTCACCTCCTCGGCCTGCACGTAGTAGGAGCCGGTCACGGCGACGATGCCGAAGAAGAGGAAGACGAAGACCTCGCCGAGGCCCTCGTAGCCGTAGGGCCGCGGGCCGCCCGTGTAGAGGACGCCGGCCAGGATCGACGCCGCACCGATGGCGAGCAGGATCGGGCCGGCCAGCCAGACGAGGTAGACCCCGCACAGGACGGCCAGCCCGAACGACACGTAGGTCGCCACCAGGACCTGGCGCGGCGGCACGAGCCCGCCGGCGGTGACGCGCACGGGCCCGAGGCGATCCTCGGCGTCGGCGCCGCGGCGCGCGTCGGAGTAGTCGTTGGAGAGGTTGGTGCCGACCTGGATGAAGATCGCGCCCAGCAGCGCGGCGACGAAGCCGCCGACGCGCAGGTGGCGCTCGGTGGCCGACAGCGCGGTCCCGACGAGGACCGGCGCCACCGCCGCGGGCAGCGTGCGCAGCCGCGCGGCCATGATCCAGATGCGGACGCTCGACACTAGATGGAAGCGGCCATCATGGCCGGCGGGGGAACTTCGAGAAGTCGGGCGCGCGCTTGGCCTTGTAGGCCTCGCGCCCCTCGCGCGCCTCGTCGGAGGCGTAGAAGAGGAGGTTGGCGTCGTGGGCGAGCTGCTGGACGCCGGCGTAGCCGTCCTCGTGGGCGTGGAAGCTCGCCTTGACCAGGCGCAGGGCGAAGGGGGAGAGGGCGAGCATCTCGCGGCACCAGCCGACCGTCTCCTCCTCGAGGCGGTCGAGCGGCACGACGGTGTTGACGAGCCCCATGGCGAGCGCCTGCTCGGCGTCGTACTGGCGGCACAGCAGCCAGATCTCCTTGGCCTTCTTGGTCCCCACCAGGTCGCGCAGCAGCGAGGCGCCGAAGCCCCCGTCCCACGAGCCCACGCGCGGCCCGGTCTGCCCGAAGCGCGCGTTGTCGGCCGCGATGGTCAGGTCGCACACGAGGTGAAGCACGTGGCCGCCGCCCACCGCGTACCCCGCCACCATGGCGACGACGGGCTTGGGCAGCCGGCGGATCTGGACGTGCAGGTCGGTGACGTGGAAGCGCCCGACGCCGCTGCCGGGCTCGGTCTCGTAGCCCTGGTCGCCGCGCACGCGCTGGTCGCCGCCCGAGCAGAAGGCGAGCGGGCCTTCGCCGGTGAGGATGACCACGCCGACCTCGGTGTCCTCGCGCGCGCGCTCGAAGGCCGAGGAGAGCTCGACCACCGTCTGCGGGCGGAAGGCGTTGCGGACCTCGGGGCGGTCGATGGTGATCTTGGCGATCCCGTCGCCGCTGAGCTCGTAGCGGATGTCCTCGTACTCGGCGCCGGGCGCCCACGTCACTGGCATGGCCCGGCAGGCTACTCACGGGCGCCTTCGCTCAGCCTGCCGGCCCCCAGACCTCGTCGGCGGTGCGGGCAACCACCTCGAGCTTGCGCCACTGGTCGTCGGCCGAGAGCTCGTTGCCGTCCGACACGGAGGCGAAGCCGCACTGCGGGCTGATCGCCAGCTGTCCGAGGTCGGCGTGTTGCGCGGCCTTCTCGATCTCGCGCACGAGCTGCTCGCGCGTCTCCACCGGCGGGTGCTTGCTCGACACGATGCCCAGCGCGACGATCGGCCCTGGCGGCAGGTGGCGCAGGGCGCAGTAGTCGCCCGCGCGCTCCGGCTCGTCCCACTCGACGAGGAAGACGTCGTAGGGCAGCTCGTTGAAGATCCGGTCGGCCACGGGCTCGAGCGAGCCCTGGTAGATCCACATCGAGCGGTAGTTGCCGCGGCAGATGTGCAGGCCGAAGGTCACGTCGGACGGGAAGCCCTCGATCACACGGCGGTCGAGGTCGAGCGCCTTGTCGAGGAACTCCTCGGGGTCGATGCCCTGGCGCACGATCGCGTGCTCGCGCGCGCCCGCGTCGACGAGCTGGACGTAGTTGGGGAAGTCGAGCTGCACGTAGCGCGCTCCGGCGCCGATCGCCTCGGCGATGAGCTCGCGCTGGATGGCCAGCGTGTCTTCGAGCAGCTCATCGTGGGAGTCGTAGAAGCGATCGGTGACGCCCTGCTCGTAGAAGGCCGCGGGCAGGAACCACGAGGCGGCCGGCAGCGTGACCTTGAACGGGCGCTCGGTGATCGAGCGCAGCCGATCGGTGTCGCGCACCAGCGGGTTGCCGACCTTGCGCAGGCGCCCGCAGATGCGCGGCACGCCGTTGTAGAGGACCTTGTCGCCGCCGGCGTTGCGGAAGCGCACGGGCACCGGGCTGGGCTCGATGCCCTCGATGGCGTCGTAGAAGGAGTGGGTGAAGGCCTCGCGCCCGAACTCGCCGTCGGTGACGACGTCGAGGCCGAGTTCGACCTGGCGCTGCACCGCCGCGCGCACCTCCGCGTCGACGATCTCCGAGAGCGCGCCGTCGTCGGCCGCGCGGGCCTCGAGCAGGCGCGGCGGGCGCAGGAGGCTGCCCACGACCTCGGCGCGAGCGGGATGGCGCGGCGCGCTCATGCGCCGATCATCTCAGGAACCCTGATAGTTCGGCAACGGGTTCGCGCGCGACTTACCGCTACCGTGGCACCCGTGCTCGTCGATGCCTGGCTGCCGCGGGCGGCTGAGCGCCATCCCGACCGCCCGGCCGTGAACGCGTTGACCTACGCCGAGCTGCTCGGCGAGGTCGATGCGACGGCGCGCCGCCTGGCCGGCCGCGGGGTGCGCGCCGGCGATCGCGTCGGCCTCGCCCTGCCCCCAGGGGAGGCCTTCTGCATCGCCCTGCACGCGATCCTGCGCCTGGGCGCGGTCGCCGTCCCGGTCGACCTGCGCCTGAGCGCGCGCGAGCGCGAGCGCGTCGCGCAGGGCACGGTCGAGGTCATCGACGGCGCCGTCATCGGCACGCCGGCCTCCGAGGCGCGGCTGCGCGAGCGCCACGACCTCGACGCCCCCGCCATCGTGGTCCACACCTCGGGCACGAGCGGGACGCCGAAGGCGGTGGAGCTCACCTACGGCAACTGGCTGTGGAGCGCGCTGGGCTCGGCCGTCGCGCTGGGCCTCGACCCCGCGGAGCGCTGGCTGTGCGCGCTGCCGCTCTCGCACGTCGGCGGCCTGTCGATCGTGATGCGCTCGGCCATCTACGCGACGACGGCCATCGTCCACGAGCGCTTTGACACCGCCCGCGTCCTCGAGGCGCTGGTGAAGGAGGATGGGCCGACCATCGTCTCGCTCGTCCCCACCACGCTGCAGCGCCTGCTCGACGCCGGGCTGCGCGAGCCGCCGGCGCTGCGCTGGGCGCTGCTGGGCGGCGCCCCCGCGACGACCGCGCTCCAGGGGCGGGCGGCCGCGGCCGGCGTCCCGGTGGCGACGACCTACGGGCTGACCGAGGCGTGCTCGCAGGTCACGACCCTCGGCGCGCCGCTCTTCTGCACGCGCGTGCGCATGGCCGGCGACGGCGAGATCCTGGTCAGCGGGCCGACGGTGGCGGGGTGGGCGCGATCGGATCGGCGCGTGCTCGCCACCGGCGACCTGGGGGAGTGGCGCCCCGACGGCGCGCTGGCCGTCGCTGGGCGCAAGGCCGACACCATCGTCTCCGGCGGCGAGAACGTGGCGCCGGCCGAGGTCGAGGCCGTGCTCGAGGCGCATCCGGACGTCGTGGAGGCCGCCGTCCATGGCCGCGCGGACCCGGAGTGGGGCGAGGCGGTGGTGGCGACCGTCGTCGCCGATCCCGACGTGGAGGCGGAGGAGCTGCGGGCGTGGTGCGCTGAGCGCCTGGCGAGGTTCAAGGTGCCCAAGGACATCGCCTTCACGGTGGCGCTGCCGCGCACGCCGTCGGGCAAGATCGCGCGGAAGGAACTGGCATGACAGCGCGTCATTGCTCGACCATGGCAAGCATCGACCCGGTAGGCAGGTCCTCTCGATGAGCGACGAGCGCGACGAGCTGATCGCCCGGTGGGACGGCATGGCCGCCGGCTGGAAGGCCACGCGGGCCGACTTCCAGGCCTCGATGGAGCCGGTCTCGCAGTGGCTGGTCGAGGCGATCCACCCGCAGCCGGGGCACAGCGTGCTCGAGCTGGCGGCGGGGCTCGGCGACACCGGGCTGCTGGCCTCGCAGCTCGTCGCGCCCGGCGGGAAGGTGCTCATCACCGACGGGTCGGACAACATGGTCGCGGCCGCGCGCGAGCACGCCGAGGAGGTCGGGGCGACGAACGTCGAACTACGGAGCATGCAGGCCGAGTGGATCGATCTCCCCACGGCGTCCGTCGACGGCGTCATCTGCCGCTTGGGCTACATGCTGCTGCTCGACCCCGAGGCGGCCCTGCGCGAGACGCGGCGGGTGCTCAAGCCGGGCGGGCGCGTGGCGTTGGCCGTGTGGGACGACCTCGAGCGCAACCCGTGGATGAATGTCCTGCGCGGGGCGCTCGTGGCGCGGGGTCTCGCGCCCGCCGCGGTGCCCGACGGGCCGGGGCCGTTCTCGCTGGCCTCCGAGGAGGCGGTCGCCGAGCTGCTGGCGACGGCGGGCTTCGAGGACGTCGAGGTGTCGCCCATCGACCTCGTCATGCGCGCCGCGAGCCTCGATGCCTGGTGGGATCAGGTCATGCAGACGTCGATCACCACGTCCGAGCTCGTCCGCGGCCTGGCGCCGGCGGAGCACTACCAACTGCGTGATCTCGTCGATGCGGGGTACTCCCCTTACGTGCGCGACGACGGAAGGCTCGAGGCGCCCGCACGGGCGCTGGTGGCGGCGGCAGCCGCGTAGAGAGGCCTGCCCGTGCGCACAGTCGCCCGCAGGGCGTTCGACTTCTACTGGGGCACCGGGATCGCCGACGACGTCCCGGCGCTGACGTACTACCTGGTGCTCTCGCTTGCGCCCGTGGCGCTGGGCCTCGCCGCGCTCGAGGCGCTGCTGCTGTCCAACACGCAGGCCGCGATCAACGTCGCCGACGGCCTCAACCGCTTCCTGCCCGATGCGGCGCACGCGGACATCCGCCACCTCGTGCTCGGCACGCGCGACAACTCGCCGGTCCTGCTGGCCATCGCCCTGGCGACGATGCTGTGGACGACGTCGGGCGCCATCGGCGTCATCGAGCGCTGCGAGTCGCGCATCCTCGAATGCGAGCGCCACCACATCGTCACCGGGCGCCTGCGCAACATGGCGCTCGGCGCGGGCGTCGCGATCATGATCCTCGCGGCGAGCGCGGGGGCGCCGGTCATCGGCGATGCCGCCGACGCGCTCGGCATCCGCCGCACGCTGCCGGGGACGCTGCTCGTCGTGGTCAACACCATCGGCTCGATCATCGTCTTCGCGCTGCTCTACCACTGGGCGCCCCGCGCGCGGCCCAACTGGCGCGCGTGCCTGCTGGGGGCCGTGCCGGCCGGGATCGCCATCCAGGCCGTGCCCTCGATCGTCGGCATCTACTTCGGTGCCGGCGCCGGCTTCGCCGCCGTGCGGCTGTTCCTGCTGCTGGCCGTGATCATCGCCGGGCTCTACATCATCGCCCTCGTCGCGCTGGTGGGAGCGGGCATCGTCGTCAAGTACGAGCTGCGCCGCCGGGATAGGATCCGCCGCCCATGTACTACGACGACGACGCAGACCTCACCCTCCTCGACGGCAAGACCGTTGCCATCATCGGCTTCGGGTCCCAGGGTCACGCCCACGCCCTGAACCTCAAGGACTCGGGCGTCGACGTGGTCGTCGGCCTCCGCGAAGGCTCCTCCAGCGCCGACCAGGCGCGCGAGGGCGGCCTCGAGGTGGTGCCCGTGGCCGACGCAGCCTCGCGCGGGGACATCGTCATGGTCCTCGTGCCCGACGAGCTGCACCACGACGTCTACGAGAACGAGATCAAGGACGGGATCGCGGACGGCAACACCCTGCTCTTCGGGCACGGCTTCTCGATCCACTACGGCGAGGTCGAGCCGCCGCCCGGGGTCGACGTGGGGCTCGTGGCGCCCAAGGGCCCGGGGCACCTCGTCCGCCGCCAGTACCTCGAGGGCAGCGGCGTGCCGTGCCTGGTCGCGGTGGCGCAGGACGCCAGCGACAGCGCGCTGGCGCTCACCCTGGCCTACGCCAAGGCGATCGGCGGGACGCGGGGCGGTGTCATCGAGACGACGTTCAAGGACGAGACGGAGACCGACCTCTTCGGCGAGCAGGCGGTCCTGTGCGGCGGCGCGTCGGAGCTGGTCCAGGCCGGCTTCGAGACCCTGGTGGAGGCGGGCTACGACCCGCAGATGGCGTACTTCGAGTGCCTGCACGAGCTCAAGCTCATCGTCGACCTGATGTACGAGAAGGGCCTTCAGGGGATGCGCTACTCGATCTCCAACACGGCCGAGTACGGCGACTACACGCGTGGCAAGCGCGTCATCACCGACGAGACGCGCGCGAAGATGCGCGAGATCCTCGCCGAGATCCAGTCCGGCGACTTCGCCCGCGAGTGGATCGCCGAGAACCGCGCGGGCCAGGAGAACTTCAAGCGCATGCGCGCCGAGCAGGCGGGCACCCAGGTCGAGTCCGTGGGCGAGGAGCTGCGCTCGCACATGGACTGGATCAAGCCGAGCTTCTGACGATGGTCTCGGCCACCATCGCGGGCTCGCGCGTGAGCTGGCGATGGGTGAAGCGCAGCGTGCGATAGCCCGCCCGGGCGAGGATGGCGTCGCGCTCGCGGTCGCGCTCGAAGGCGCGGCGGGTGCGGTGGAAGGTCCAGCTGTCCGTCTCCACCGCGAGCATCCGGTCGGCGAAGACGAAGTCGACCTCGAGGCCCGCGACCTCGCCGTTGACCGCCGGCCGTTCGATCCCGTGGCGATCGCAGATCGCCAGGAACAGCTCCTCGAGCTCGCTCTTGGTCGCCGTCGTCCCGGCGTCGTGGCCCAGCGCTCGGCCCAGCGCCGCCGCTCCGCGTGCGCCGGCGTGGTCTCTGATCATGGCATCGAGGGAGGTGAGGTCGTAGAGCTGGTTGATCTCCGCCTCGTCGAGCGCTCGTTCGAGGGCGCGGTGGGGGAGGGTGGCCGCGATGTCGAGGAGGGTGCGGGCGGGCGTCGTGACCCGGATGCCGTGGTGCTCGGTGATCTCGTCGGCCCGCAGCGTCGGCGCTCGATGGATCCTGAGCCCGGGACGCTTGGTGCGGCCGCCGGCGCTGCGGACGGTGACCTCGATCCGTGTGGCGCTGGTGGGGCGGATCTCCCACAGGGCCGCGGCCGACGCGTGGCTCAGCACCGCGCCCGGCCCGGCGGCGAGCACCGCGGCCATGCGGCGCCCGTCGACCGTGAGCACGGGGTGCCCGACGGCGTACACACCCTGGTGCACGCGATGCAGGCGTCCCGCCTGCGCGCGCGCCGACACCGCGTTGCGCGAGAGCCCGATCGACGCGAGCTGCCGGGCGGCGACCACGCCGTGCTGCCGCTCAGCCAACCGAGCGACGACTTTGTCCCACGTGGTGGGAGAAAATCGTCGTTCGCCTGCCATGCACCCAGGCTGGCACGGACGAACGCACGCGTGGCGCGCTGTTCGTGCCAACTCAGCTCAACCGCAGCACCAGCCCTGCACGATGGGTGGGGCTCCGAAGCGGCGGGAGATCGAGCCGATGGCGGTGATGGGGGCGTTCGCGGCGTTGGGGGAGAGCAGCAGCCACTGGTCGCCGTCGGCCCAGCGGACGAGCAGGCGCCGGCCGTCGGGCGACCAGGCCAGCGAGCGCAGCGTGCCGGTGGTGGTGAACAGGGGCCGGCGGGGCACGAGCGGCGCGGGGGTGACGTAGACGCTCGTCGCCGTGACATCGCGCACGGCCAGCGCGATCCGGGCGCCGCGCGGCGCCCACGCCGCGGCGCCGACCCGCGTGCCGTGCGGCAGGCGCACGCGCCATGAGCGCTTGCCCGTCACGTCGAAGACGACGACCCGCCGGGCTCCGCGCGCCAGGAGGCGATGGCCGTCGGCCGACCACGCCAGCGCGGCCGCCCCGCCGACGCTCACGCTCGAGCGCCAGACGAGCGCGCCGGTGTCGACGTCGCGGACCTCGATGCGCCCGCCGGCGCCGACCCACGCCAGCGTGTGCGGCGCGCCGGGGCGCCAGGCCGGCGCCGCCGCCCGCACGGGCTGGGCGAGGATCCGCGCGCCCGTCCCGTCGCCGGCCACGACCGCGAGCACGTCGTCGCGGCGATACGCGATCCGGTAGCCGTCGGGCGACCAGGTCGCGTCGCGCACCGTCCCGCGCGCGGCGATCGTCCACGCCACCCGCCCGGTCGGCGCCACCGCGCTGAGCTCCCGCCCGCGCCACGCGGCCACGTACAGCCCCCGCGGCGACCACGTCGCCGCGGTCCACGGCCCGAGCCGCAGCCGCGTCCCGTCGCCGCGCACGATCCACGTCCCGCGCGCCGACGACACGAGCAGGCGCCCGGGAGGCAGCCCGCCGAGCGACGACCCCGCGCGCGGAGTGCTCGGCACGGGATCACCGAGGGCATGGCGCACCCACCGCGGGGGTTCTGCGGCCACCGCGACCGCCGCGGCGACGAGCACAGCAGCGAGCGCCAGCGCCACCACCCTCCCTCGCCGCCCAACCCGCGCCGCGCGGGGGCGCGAGCGATGGGCGTCAGCGACCATCGCCCACGCGCGCGCCTCGGCGCCGGACGGGTCGGGCAGCGGAGCCGAATCGAGGCGGTCGCCCAGCGAGCTCACCGCTCCACGACCTCCTGCAGCTCATCCAGCCCGCGCCGCAGCCGCGAGTTGACCGTCCCGCGCGGCAGCCCGAGCGCGGAGGCGATCTCGCCCGGCGTGAAGCCGAGCAGGTGGCGCATGACGATGACCGCGCGCTGGTCAGGCGGGAGCGCGGACAGCGCCGCGACGACGTCGTCGCCGGGCCCATCGGCGCGATCGAGCGCCGCCGGCTCGACGCCCGCGTCGGCCACCTCGCGGCGCAGCTCGCGCGCGCGGGCGTAGTCGATGGCGCGATTGACGACGATGCGATGAAGCCACGGCCCGAAGGGCCGGCGGCGGTCGAAGCGGTCCAGCGCGCGGACGGCGGCCAGGAAGGCCTCCTGGGCGACGTCCTCGGCCGCGGTGGCATCGTGGACCACGAGCCATGCCGCCCGGTGGGCCCGCGGCCAGTGGCGGCGGAAGAGCTCGGCGAAGGCCTCGCTCGACCCGCGCTGCGCGGCGCGGACGAGCGACGCCTCGGACGCGCGCGACCACCCCTGGGGCGGGGCGCCGGTCCGCAGCGTCTGCAGGGCGACCGTCGACACGCCCGCGATCGTCGCACGCACCACAGCCCTGTTACGAGGGCGGCGCGCGGAGAGGTCCCTGCGATCATGCCCGCCGTGCCGTCCGAGTTCCTGCCACCCGATCCCCATGCCGAGGCGCCGCCGGCGGCGCAGCCCGCCTCGCGCCCCGTCTTCCTCCCGCCCGACGCGGCCGGCGCAGCCACCGCGCAGCCCCAGAACAACAAGGCCGTCTGGGCGCTGATCTTCGGCTCGGGCGGCCTCGGCCTGCTCGTCTTCAGCGCGGGGCTGCTCTTCTTCCTGACCCTTCCGGCCTCGATCGTCGGCTGGGTCCTGGGCAGCCGGGCCAAGCGGGCGTCGAACGGCCGCGACCAGGCCAACGTCGCGGTCATCATCGCCATCGTCGGCCTGATCCTCAGCGTGATCGCCGCCGGGATCTGGATCGCCCTCTTCGCCACGGGCGAGTACTCGACCACCACCAAGGTCGAGCACCGCACCGACGGCGGGGTGCACTTCGACGTCATCCGCCTGGTCCTGGCGGGCTCCTAGCCTCGCCCGGGGCGAGGCCCGGCGCGTTCGCTACGGTGCATCGCCCGTGAACGCCACCACCACCGCTCTCCAGATTCCCGCTGCCATCAAGCCCGCCGACGGGCGCTTCGGCTGCGGGCCGTCGAAGGTCCGCCCCGAGCAGCTCGCCCACCTCGCGGGCGCGGGCTCGGCCCTGATGGGCACCTCGCATCGCCAGGCGCCGGTCAAGCAGCTCGTGGGCCGCGTGCGCGCCGGCCTGGCCGAGCTCTTCGCGCTGCCCGACGGCTACGAGGTCGTCCTCGGCAACGGCGGCACGACCGCCTTCTGGGACGCCGCCGCCGCCGGGCTCGTCCGCGAGCGCGCCCTGCACCTGACCTTCGGCGAGTTCTCGCAGAAGTTCGCGTCGGTCACGAAGGGCGCGCCCTTCCTGGCGGACCCGATCGTCGTCGGCGCCGAGCCCGGCGACGCGCCCGAGCCGACCAGCGACCCAAGCGCCGACGCCGTCGCCTGGGCGCACAACGAGACCTCGACGGGCGCCATGGTCCCCGTGCGCCGGCCGGGGGGCGACGCCCTCGTCCTCATCGACGCGACCTCCGGCGCCGGCGGCCTGCCGGTCGACGTCGCGCAGGCGGACGCCTACTACTTCGCGCCCCAGAAGTCGTTCGCGTCGGACGGCGGGCTGTGGCTGGCCCTGCTCAGCCCCGCGGCCCTCGAGCGCATCGGCGAGCTGGCGGCGACCGATCGCTGGATCCCCGAGTCGCTCTCGCTGGCCACCGCCCTGGACAACTCGCGCAAGGACCAGACCTACAACACGCCCGCGGTGGCGACGCTCTTCCTGCTGGCCGACCAGCTCACCTGGATGCTCGGGCTCGGCGGGCTCGACGGCTGCGTGGAGCGCACGCGCGCGAACTCGGGCCACCTCTACGGCTGGGCGCAGGACAGCGAGTTCGCCACGCCGTTCGTCAGCGACCCGGCCAAGCGCTCGCTGGTGGTGGGCACGATCGACTTCGCCGACGAGGTCGACGCCGCCGCGGTGGCCGCCATCCTGCGCGCCAACGGGATCGTCGACACCGAGCCCTACCGCAAGCTGGGGCGCAACCAGCTGCGCATCGGGCTCTTCCCGGCGATCGACCTGGCCGACGTGCAGGCGCTCACGACCTGCATCGACTGGGTCGTCGACCGGCTGGGGGACTGATGCGCGTCCTCGTCGCCGAGAAGATCGGCGCCTCCGGCGTGGCGCTGCTGCGCGAGCACTTCGACGTCGACGAGGGCGACCACCTCGACCGCATCGAGGAGTACGACGGGATCCTCATCCGCTCGGCGACGAAGGTCACGGCCGACGTCATCGACCGTGCGACGCGGCTGAAGGCCATCGGCCGCGCCGGGGTGGGCGTCGACAACGTCGACGTCCCCGCCGCGACCAAGCGCGGCATCGTCGTCGCCAACGCGCCGCAGTCCAACGTCGTCACCGCCGCCGAGCACACGATGGCGCTGCTGCTGGCGCTGGCCCGCAACGTGCCCCAGGCGCACGCGAGCCTCATCGCCGGCCGATGGGAGCGCTCGCAGTTCTCCGGCGTCGAGCTGCTCGACAAGACGCTCGGGATCCTCGGCTTCGGGCGCATCGGCCAGCTCGTGGCCCATCGCGCCCAGGGCTTCGGGATGCGCGTCATCGCCTTCGACCCCTTCGTCGGCGCCGAGCGCTATCGCGACCTCGGCGTCGAGAAGGCCGAGTCCTCCGACGAGGTCTACGCGCAGGCCGACTTCCTGACCCTGCACCTGCCGAAGACCCCGGAGACCGAGGGCTGGCTCGACGCCGAGGCGCTGGCCAAGTGCAAGGACGGCGTGCGCGTGCTCAACGTCGCCCGCGGGCCGCTGATCGTCGACGAGGACCTCGAGGCCGCCCTGGACTCGGGCAAAGTCGGCGGCGCGGCGCTCGACGTCTTCCGCACCGAGCCGATCACCGAGCACTCGCTCTTCGGGCGCCCCAACGTCATCGTCACGCCGCACCTGGGCGCGTCGACCGCCGAGGCCACCGATCGCGCGGGCTTCCAGGCCGCCGAGCAGGTCGTCGCGGCGCTCACCGGCGGCGTGGTCTCGAGCGCGGTCAACGTCCCGGCCGTGGCGGCCGAGGACATGGAGGTCCTGGGTCCCTTCCTGCCGCTCTCGCGCCAGCTCGGGCGGCTGGCCATGGCCCTCGGCGAGGGGTCGAGCGTCGACCGCGTCGACGTCGAGCTGCTCGGGCGCATCGCCGAGCGCGACACCCGCCCGCTCGCGGTCGAGGTCCTGCTCGGCGTGCTCACCGGTCACACCGAGGAGGACGTCAACGCGGTCAACGCGCCCTCGCTGGCCGAGGAGCGCGGCATCGTGCTGACCGAGACGCGCGGCACCCAGGCGCGCGACTTCGCCGACCTCGTGCGCGTGAGCCTGGCCAGCGGCGACCAGCGCGTGCGCGTGGTGGGCACGACCCTCGGCCGCCGCCATCGCCCGCACCTGCTCGAGGCCTGGGGGCACCGCTTCAACCTCCAGCTCCAGGACCACATCGCGCTGTTCCGCTACCGCGACGTGCCCGGCATGATCGGGCGCGTCGGGACGTGCTTCGGCGAGAACGGCATCAACATCTCCTCGGCGGCGGTCGGCCACGTGCCCGAGGACGGCGACGTGGACCTCGCCGTCATGATCGTCACCACCGACGAGCCGGTCCCCGACGCGGTCGTCGAGCAGATCGTCAGCCTGGACGGGTTCGTTGCCGGGCGCGCGGTCGCGCTGGGCTAGCACCCGGCCGCCGCGCCTGGTTCACTGCCAGTTCACGCGGGTAAGCACGCCGCCAAGAGGAGACAAGGGAGAGGGGACTGGATATGGCCGAGATCGAGTTCGACGACGTCGTCAAGCGCTACCCCGACGGCTTCGAAGCCGTCAAGCACATGAACCTGGAGATCATGGACGGCGAGCTCCTGGTGCTCGTCGGGCCTTCAGGGTGCGGGAAGTCGACGGCGCTGCGCATGATCGCCGGGCTCGAGGACATCTCGGAGGGCGACCTGAAGATCGGTGGGGAAGTCGTCAACGACCTCGCGCCCAAGGATCGCGACATTGCGATGGTCTTCCAGAACTACGCCCTGTACCCGCACATGAGCGTGCGCGACAACATGGGCTTCGCGCTGAAGCTGCGCAAGGAGAAGCCCGACGAGATCAACCGCCGCGTGAGCGAGGCGGCCAAGGTCCTCGATCTCGAGCAGCACCTCGACCGCAAGCCGGCCAACCTCTCCGGCGGCCAGCGCCAGCGCGTGGCCATGGGCCGCGCGATCGTGCGCGAGCCAAAGGCCTTCCTCATGGACGAGCCGCTCTCCAACCTCGACGCCAAGCTGCGCGTCGAGATGCGCGCCGCCGTCTCGCGCCTGCAGCAGCGCCTGGAGACGACCACCGTCTACGTGACCCACGACCAGACCGAGGCCATGACCCTCGGGCACCGCGTGGCGGTCATGCGCGCCGGCATCCTGCAGCAGGTCGCGGCGCCGAAGGAGCTCTACGAGGACCCAAAGAACCTCTTCGTCGCGGGCTTCATCGGCTCGCCGGCCATGAACTTCTTCTCGGGCGCGCTGGAGAGCGACTCGATCAAGACGCCGATGGGCGCGATCCCGCTCGACGACCAGCTGCGCCGGCGCCTGGAGAGCCACGGGTCGGGCGCGCGCTCGGTCATCATCGGCATCCGCCCAGAGGACTTCGAGGATGCGCAGTTCGCTCCCGAGGGCCACGTGGGCTGGACCTTCGAGGCGCCGATCGAGCTCACCGAGTCGATGGGCTCGGAGATCTACGCCCACTTCGACTTCGAGGGGGGCGACGCCATCGATGCCGACGAGCTGCGCGAGCTCCAGGAGGACGCCGGGACCTCGGACGTGCCCGGTAGCGCCAGCGGCCATGCGGTCGCCCGCGTCGACGCCAACAGCACCGTCAAGGCCGGCCAGCGCAGCAAGTTGTGGCTCGACGTGACCAAGCTGCACGTCTTCGACCCCGCCGACGGCGCCTCGCTGACGCGGGCCCCCGACACCTCCGCCGACCCCACCCACGCTCCGGCCTAGGGCTGGGCGGCAGGCAGCGTCAGGGTCGCGCGGGCTCCGCCGCCCGAGCCGTTGGCGGCCGCGACGTCGCCTCCGTGCGCGCGCGCCAGCCGGCGGGCGATCGCGAGGCCCAGGCCGGTGCCCCCTGTGCGCCCCGGCCGCGCGCGGTCGGAGCGGAAGAGCGGCTCGAAGACGTGGTCGAGATCCTCGGGCGCGAAGCCCGGGCCGTCGTCGGCGACCTCGAGGCGCACGGCGCCGTTCTCGCGGTGGGCGGCGAGGACGACGCGGCGGTGGCCGTGGCAGATCGCGTTGTCCAGCAGGTTGGTCAGGACGCGCAGCAGCGCGTCCGCGTCGCCGCGCACGAAGAGCGCGCTCTCGACGCCGTGGACGTGTAGCGCGCAGCCGCGCGCCGCCGCGAGCGGCTCGGCGTCCTCGGCGGCGCGCCGCGCGAGCGCCGCGACGTCGACCTCCTCGAAGGCCACCGCCTCGCGCGCGTACTCCAGCCGGCTGAAGGTGAACAGGTCGCTGACGAGGCGATCCAGGTGGGCGGCCTTGGCCTGGGCGCGGGGGAGGTAGCCGGCGTCGCCGACGCCGCGCTCGAGCGCCTCGAGCGAGCCGCGCAGGGTGAAGAGCGGCGTGCGCAGGTCGTGAGCGATGGCCGTGACCATGAAGCGGCGCTCGCGCTCGGCGGCCGTGGAGCTGCGCAACGCGTCGCGCAGGCCGCCGGCCATGCCGTGCAGCGCGTCGCCGACCTGGGCGACCTCGCGGGCACGGGTGCGCAGCGGCTCGATGTCGAGCTCGCCGCCGGCGATGCGCTCGGCGTCGGCGGCCAGCCGCGCCAGAGGCTGCAGCACCCACCGTCTCAGGAGCACCACGACGACGACGAGCGCGGCGCCCAGCGCGGCCAGGCCGGCGCCGAGCGTGATCGCCCAGCGCGTGGCCGAGCTCTCGCGCGGCACCCACAGCAGGCCCCCCACCGTGCCCGTGGCGACGGGGATCTGGCGGTAACGGGCGAGGCGCGGCTTGGGGTCGCCCTGCGTGAAGGCCGCGGTCAGCAGCTCGGGCTTGCCGGCGAGGGCCATCTTGGCCGCCATGGCGTCGGTGACCTCGGGTTTCGTGGCGCCGGCCAGCTTGGGGTCGGTGGCGTCGGCGGCCTTGCGGCCGGTGACGTCGGCGATCTTAGTCTCGGCGCCCGTCGGGCCGAGCTGGGCCTCGACTCCGAGCGCCGCCAGGCCGTGCAGAATCGCGTCGCGGTGGGCGCGAGTGTCCAGCTGGGCGGTGCGGAGCACCGCGACCGCCTGGTCGCGGCGATGCGCCTCGCGCCCGGCCTGCCACGAACCGGACGCCGCCCAGGCGGCCAGGCTCCCGAGCGCCGGGACCGCCACCACCAGGGCGAGCGCGAACCCGAGCCAGAGGTGGAGCGAGAGCGGGCGGCGCATCACGCGGCCGGCGGGTCGAAGCGATAGCCGACGCCCCACACGGTCACCAGCAGCCGCGGGTGCCGGGGATCGGCCTCGAGCTTGTCGCGCAGCTTGCGCATGTACACCGAGACGGCGCTGCGGTCGCCCCACGAGCCCCACACGCGCTCGAAGATCTGCTCGCGGCTGAGCACCTGGCGCGGATGGGTGACGAACAGCCTCAGCAGCTCGAACTCGCGCGCGGTCAGCGCGACGGGCCGCCCGTCCGCGAGGATCTCGTGCGCCGCAAGGTCGACCTCGAGGCGGCCATAGCGGCGCCGGCTCGTCGAGCGCCCGCTGGCGCTGCGGCGCAGCACCGCCTTCACGCGCGCCACTACCTCGGCCGGGGTGGCCGACTTGACGATGTAGTCATCGGCGCCCAGGGCCAGGCCGCGCAGCTTGTCGTCGTCCTCGCCGCGGGCGCTGAGGAACAGCAGCGGCACGTCCGAGCGCTCGCGGATACGGCGGCACACGTCGAAGCCCGAGCCGCCCGGCAGCATGACGTCCAGCAGGACGCAGTCCACCTCGTGGCGCCCGAGCGCAGCGATCGCGGCACCGGCGTCGTCGGCCGCGACGACGCCGAAGCCCTCGACGGCCAGGAAGTCGGTGAGCAACCCGACGATCTCGGGCTCGTCCTCGACGAGCAGGACGGTCGGGGTGCTCACGAGCGCCAGTGTCGCGCAGGCGCCGCCCGCGCGCGGCGGTTTTCCTCGGATCTTCATCGCCTCTTCGGCGCACGATCACGCGCGGGTGGTGCACTCGGAGGCCCAGCGATCAAGGAGAGAGAGCATGAGCAGGTTCACCATGACCCTGGCCGCGGCCGCCGTGTCGGCGGTGGCGGCGATCGCGGCGGTCGCGCTACCCGCGGTCGGGGCAGACTCGAGGACGCCGCGCCGACAGGCGCAACCGGCCCCCGCGAGCTTCAGCGCGTTCGTCTCGTGCCTGCGCAGCCATGGGCTGGCCGACGCGCCGGCGGACCCGGCGACGCTCAAGCCCTGGCTGAGGGCGAAGGAGGCCTCAGATCGCGACACCGTGAAGGCCGCCAGGGGGGCGTGCGACGCCAAGGTGCCGCCCAAGCCCGCCGGCGGCGCAGAGGGGCCCGACGTCAAGGACGTCATCGCCTGCGTCCGCGACCACGGCGTCGACGCGCCGACCGACCCGGACGCCTTCAAGCGCTGGCTGGAGGACTCGGCGGACTCGAGCGCCGTGGACGCGGTCCTGCGCGACTGCAAGATGCGCCTGGCCCCAGGACCGTCGGATGGCCCGGCCAAGCAGGGCGACTGCGGCACTGACGTGCGGCCCGCCGACGGGGGCGCTAAGCAGGGCGCCGCGAAGCAGGGCGTCGCGAAGCCCGGCATCTGAGCGCCGCGCCGGCCCCGGCGAGGCCGCACCGCTCGCCGGGGCCGAGGCGCTCGGCTAGCGCCCGCTCTCGTCCGCGCGCACCCGGGCGAGCACGTCCTCGCTCCACTCGTGGGTGCGCATCAGGCGATAGCGCTCCTTCGACACGCGCAGATAGGCGTCGGTCTCGGTGCCGTCGCCGAGCATCTCGGCCTCGCGCAGCATCTCGACGACGGGCTCGTACTCCTCGTCGAACCACAGCCGGGCGGCACTGGCGCGGTCCAGGAACTCGGCGCGGTCCTGCATGAGCCGGAAGGCCCACGCCTCCACGGCGCCGGCCAGGACGCCGTAGTCCCACGCGTCGGTCACGGCGATCCGCCCGCGCGCCCGGCTGGGCAGCGGCACGCGCTCGTGGAAGACGCGCTCGTGACTCTTCTTGGGCAGGTCGTCGACGTGCAGCGTGCGGTCGGCGCCGACCCGGGTGCGGACCTCGACCACGTAGGCGTCGATGTCCGTGCGCCCCAGCGCGCGCGCCACCGACACGCGGTGGTGGCCATCGCGCACGAAGTAGACCTCGCCGATCTGGAAGAGCGAGATCGGGGGCATCGGCTCGCCGCGGCGCACCGCGTTGGCGATCCGCTCCCAGCGCGCCCGCACGCGCGCGGTGGTCGGGCGGAACTGGCGGTCGAAGCCCTTGGCCCGGTCGACGGTGCCGAGGATCGAGTCCAGCGGCACGTTCTTCAGGCCGACGTAGGACTCCTCCAGGTAGCCGAGCGCGGCCACGACCTCGTCGTAGGGCAGGATGACGTCGACGTCGCCCGGCTCCCGGGCCACGCGGCGTGCCAGGCGCGACATGACCTGCCGGCGGCGCACGCGCAGGAAGTCGTCCTGGGCGTCGGCGGTGGGGAAGCCGGTGTCGAGGGGAGGCGACAAGGGTCCACTCAACGGTACCTCGCCCGACGGCGCTCTCACCACGCCACGATGGACAACGCGACCCCGACCGGCGGTGGGTGGCGTGCGCCGCGGTGGAGCAACTTCACCGGCGTGTCTGGCCAGCGCTATACGCTCGCGCCCGCAAGCACCCGGGGCCAAGGGACAGAGGAGGACGCGAGGTGGAATCGGGATCGATGGCGGCGCCCCCGGCGGTGGGCGCAGGCCTGGGCTCAGCCCCGGGGGACAAGGGGCTGAAGACCGGCGCGCTCGGCTTCGTGTCGAACGTCGTCATCGGCGTTGCCTCCACGGCGCCCGGTTACAGCCTGGCCGCGTCGCTCGGTCTCGTCGTCGGCGTGGCCGGCATCGGCCTGCAGTCGCCGGCGATCCTGCTGGCCGCCTTCGTCCCGATGTTGCTCATAGCGGCGTCCTACTACTACATGAACCGCGCCGACCCGGACTGCGGCACCACGTTCTCGTGGGTCACGAAGGCGATGGGCCCGTACGCGGGCTGGCTCGGCGGCTGGGCGATCATCGTGGCGGACATCATCGTCATGGCCAACCTGGCCCAGATCGCCGGGCTCTACAGCTTCCGCCTCTTCGACTGGCAGAGCGCCGCGGACTCGACCGCGGCGGTCACGGCGGTGGGCATCGTGTGGATCGCGATCATGACCGCGATCTGCGTCTACGGCATCGAGCTGTCAGCGCGCACGCAGGTCGGCCTGCTCGGCGCCGAGCTGCTCACGCTGAGCATCTTCGCCGTGGTTGCGCTCGTCAAGGTCGCGGCCGGCACGGCCGGCCCCAGCTCGGTCGATCCCAGCCTGTCGTGGATCAACCCGTTCGCCGTCAGCAGCTTCGACGCCTTCGTCAGCGGAGTGCTGCTCTCTGTCTTCATCTATTGGGGGTGGGACAGCACGGTGACGGTCAACGAGGAGAGCGAGAACTCCAACGAGACGCCCGGCCGCGCCGCCGTCGTCAGCACCGTCATCCTGCTGGCGACCTACGTGATCGTCGCGATCGCGGCGCAGGCCTTCAACGGGCCCAAGGAGCTCGCCGATCACTCCGACGACATCTTCAGCGATCTCGGCAAGGCCGTCCTGGGCTCGCCGCTGGACAAGCTGCTGATCATCGCCGTCCTCACCTCGGCCGCGGCCTCGACCCAGACGACGATCCTGCCGACCGCGCGCACGTCGCTGTCGATGGCGCGGGCGAAGGCGATGCCGGAGTCGCTCGGGCGCATCCACCCGCGGTTCCTGACGCCGCACGTCTCGACGATCTGGATGGGCTCGCTGTCCATCGTGTGGTACGTGGGGCTGACGATCGTCAGCGAGAACATCCTCTTCGACTCGATCGCCGCCCTCGGGCTGATGATCGCCTTCTACTACGGCCTCACCGGCTTCGCCTGCGTCATCTACTACCGCCACGAGTTGCTCAACAGCGCCCGCAACTTCGTGATGATCGGCGTTGCGCCGTTCGTCGGCGGGCTGATGCTGTTCGCCATCCTCGTGAAGTCGTGCTACGACCTGAGCAAGCCGGAGAACTCGGAATCGGGTGACTCCTGGCTGGGCATCGGGCCTCCGCTGCTCATCGGGGTCGCGTCGATGCTGCTGGGCGTGGTGCTCATGCTCTGGTGGAAGTCAGCCGGGCACCGCGAGTTCTTCCGCCGCCGCCCGGAGGTCGTGACCAGGGCGGAGCTCGCCGCCAGTCCCGCGACCGGGCCGGAGGGCTGACATGGCCAACCTGGTCCTGGGCTACGACGGAACCGACGGGTCGCGCGCCGCGCTCGACGCGGCGGTCGGGCTGGCGGCAGAGCTGGGCGACACGCTCGTGGCGGTCTTCGCCCACGAGGTCAGCCGGCTCGGCGGCGAGGTCCACGACTACGAGGAGGCGCTGCGCGAACGCGGCCGTCAGGTCCTCCAGGAGGCGCGCGCCATTGCGCGCGAGGGCGGCGTCGAGATCGAGCTCGTCATGCGCGAGCTCTCCTCGGCCGACGCGCTGATCGCGGTGGCCGACGAGCACGACGCCCGCATGATCGTGGTCGGGTCCTACGGCGAGCGCCCGCTCAAGAGCGCGCTCGTGGGCTCGACGCCGACGCGGCTGCTGCACCTGTCCGAGCGCCCCGTCCTGGTCGTCCGCGCACCCGACTGACACCGGCGCCGGCCGCGGCGCCTTGCGTGCCGCGGCGGGGCTCGGCTAGGCTTGGCGCTCGCATGACGTTCTCGCTCGCCCTTCGACTTCTCCTCCTCCCCCCTCGGGGGGAATAGCGCGTGGCGGCCGCGAGCCGCAAACCGACTACGAGAGAAGCCGCAGGACGAAGCCATCGAGAGGACGACATGCCACACGAGAGCCCTGACCGAGTACTGATCTTCGACACCACGCTGCGCGACGGCGAGCAGTCGCCCGGCATCTCGCTCAACACGACCGAGAAGCTCGAGATCGCCCACCAGCTCGCGCGCCTGGGCGTCGACATCATCGAGGCGGGCTTCCCGATCGCCTCGCCGGGCGACTTCGAGGCCGTGCAGGCCATCGCGCGCGAGGTCCATGGACCTGTGGTGGCCGGCCTGGCGCGCGCCAACCCGGCCGACGTCGAGCGCGCGTGGGAGGCGGTGCGCGATGCCGAGCGCCCGCGCATCCACACCTTCGTCTCGACCTCAGACATCCACATCGTCCACCAGCTGCAGGCCACGCGCGAGGACGTCAGGGGCCTCGCCCGCGCCTCGGTGGCGCAGGCCAAGGGCTACTGCGACGACGTCGAGTTCTCGCCGATGGACGCCACGCGCGCCGACCTCGACTTCACGGCCGAGGTGGTCCAGATCGCGATCGACGAGGGCGCCACCACGATCAACATCCCCGACACCGTCGGCTACGCGATGCCGCAGGAGTACGCGGACTACCTCCACGGCCTCTACGAGCGCGCGCCGGGCCTGCGCGACGTCGTGCTCTCCGTGCACTGCCACGACGACCTGGGGCTGGCGGTGGCCAACTCCTTCGCGGGCGTGATCGCCGGCGCCCGCCAGGTCGAGTGCGCCATCAACGGCATCGGCGAGCGGGCCGGTAACGCGTCGCTCGAGGAGATCGTGATGCTGCTGCACACGCGCCAGGCCGACATAGGCCTGACCACCGGCGTCAACACGCGCGAGATCGCCCGCTCGAGCCGCCTCGTCAGCCGCCTCACCGGCTACCCGGTGCAGCCCAACAAGGCGATCGTCGGGCGCAACGCCTTCGCGCACGAGTCGGGCATCCACCAGGACGGCATCCTCAAGGACCGCTCGACCTACGAGATCATGGACGCCACCACGGTGGGGCTGGACGCCAACCAGCTCGTCCTGGGCAAGCACTCCGGCCGCCACGCGCTGCGCTCGGCGCTGGAGGAGCTGGGCTACCAGGTCGACGGCCAGGCGCTGAACGCCGCCTTCAAGCGCTTCAAGGAGCTCGCGGACAAGAAGAAGCAGGTCACCGCGATGGACCTCGAGGCGCTCGTGACCGACGAGCTGCGCGAGGAGACCGGCGCCTACACGCTGGAGTGGTTCGACGTCGAGGCCTCCTCGCGCCGGCCGCCGCACGCGACCGTCGGGGTGCGCACGCCCGACGGCGAGGTCATCCAGGGCGCCTTCACCGGCGACGGCCCGATCGACGCCGTCTTCCGCGCCATCAACGCCGCGACGGGCCTCGACGCCCGCCTGCGCGAGTTCCGCGTCGACGCCGTCACCGGTGGCCAGGACGCCCTCGGCGAGGTCGCCGTCGTCGTCGAGCTCGGCCAGAACGCCGGCGAGCGCGTCGGCCTGCCGGGCGTCCTGCTGCGCGAGCGCGCCACCGGCGCCGGCCAGGCAGTGACGACCGACATCATCGAGGCGGCCGGCATGGCCTACGCGCGAGCGCTGACCAACGCCGTGCGGCGGATGCACTCCATGGCGGCCGAGGAGGCGGAGCTGGCCACCGAGCTCGCCACGCCGTGATCGACGCGCGGGCGCTGGCCGCCGACGCGGCCACGCTCGTGCAGGTCCCGAGCGTCACGGGCGACGAGCGCGGCGTCCTCGAGAGGCTCGCCGCGCTCGCCGAGGCCCTCGGGCTGCGGGCCGATCTGCACGAGCACGATCTGAGGGCGCTGCGCGCGCATCGCGACCACCCGGGCGAGGAGGCGCGGCGCGACGAGCTGTGGGGGTTGACGGTGAGCACCGGCGGCAGTCCCGCCGCCGGTCGCCTGGCCATCTGCGCGCATGTCGACGTCGTCCCCGAGGGCTCGGTGGCCTGGCGCCACGGGCCGTGGTCGGGGGCCGTGGAGGACGGGTGGCTCTACGGCCGCGGCACCGTCGACATGAAGGGCGCGGCGGCGGCGGCGCTGCACGCGCTGGCCGAGGTGGCGCGCGCCGGCAGCGCCCGGGCCGAGATCGTCCTCGTGGCGGTCGCCTCCGAGGAGGACGGCGGCCTTGGCGCCTTCGCGGCCCTGGAGCGCGACGCCGCCTTCGACGCCTGCCTGATCCCCGAGCCGACGGGCTTCGACCTGGTGTGCGCCCAGGCGGGTGCGCTGACCTTCGAGGGCGTGGTGCCGGGGGTCGCCGCGCACGCCGCGCACCGCCTGGAGGGCGTCTCGGCCATCGACCGCTACGTGCCCATCCACCAAGCGCTGGCCGAGCACGAGCGCGCGCTCAACGCCGACGTCGAGCACCCGCTCATGCGCGCGCTCGAGCTGCCCTACCCGCTGCTCGTCGGGCGCCTCGAGGCCGGGGAGTGGTCGAGCAGCGTCCCCGATCGGCTGCGCTTCGAGGGCCGCGCGCCCGTGCGCGTGGGCGAGGGGGTGGAGGCCGCGCGCGCCGGCGTCGAGGCCGCGGTCGCGGGCGCCTGCCCGCAGGCCCGGCTGTCGTGGCCCGGGGGCCAGTTCGCCTCGGGGCAGACCGATCCCGCGGACCCCTTCGCCGTGCTCGTCCGGGAGGCGGTCGCTGCGGAGCTGGGCCGCGAGGTCGCGCTCGCCGGGGTGCCCTGGGGCGCCGACATGCGCCTGTGGACCGCGCGCGGGATCCCCACCGTCATGGTTGGCACGCCGGGCATCGAGCTCGCGCACGCCGTCGACGAGCGCGTCCGCGTCGACGACCTCGCGACCGTGGCCCGCGCGATCGTACGCGTCGCCGCGGAGTTCAGGGCGGCGACCTAGCCGGCGGCGAGCGCGCGGCCCTGGCGGTGCCCGGCCGCCAGCGCGGCAGCCGACGGCTCCGTGGCCATGAAGTCGGTGCCCATCGCGGCGGCCGACTCGGCGTCGGGCCCGATGTGGCGCACGCGCGCGCCGCGCCGGCGCAGGATCTGCAGCTCCACCGAGATGGCCACGCGAAAGGCCTGGCGCAGGGGCGAGCTCAGCGAGGCCGTCGGGTCCAGGCACAGCACCTCGGTCTGCCGGCGAGCGGGAGCGGCGTCGAGGTTGGTCACGCTCCACACCCCGCCGTCGACGTACTCGCGCTCGCCGATGCGCACCGGGGCGAAGACCCAGGGGATGGCGCACGAGGCCGTCACCGCGTCGGCCACGCTGGCGCGCGGAGCGCCGGGCGCCCCGAAGACCACGCGCTTGCCCGAGCGCTTGTCGACGCAGCACACCCGCAGGCGGCCGTCGAAGCGCGCGCCGGAGCGCTCGATCTCGGCGTGCAGGCGCGCCAGCGTGCGCCCGGTGTCGGGCGCGCGCGCCAGCATGGCCGAGCGCACGAGCGCCCCGCCCGGCGCCGAGAGCGCGGTGGCCACCGGGGCGAGGGGCGACGTCGCGGCCCAACCCCAGCGGGCCGCGGTGCGCAGGAGGCCGGCGGGCTCGTCGCGCTCGGCCTCGACCGCCGCTGGCGCGGCGGGGCGCGGCGGCCGGCGCAGCGAGCCGCCGGCGGCCAGGCGCGCCGCGACGATGGCGCCCGCCGAGGTGCCGACGAAGGCCTCGACGTCGCGCAGGTCGGCGCCGGACTCGTCCTCGATGCCGGCGAGCAGGCCGGTCATCCACGCCTCGCCGATCACGCCGCCGCCGGCGAGGACGAGGACGTCGGGGGCGAAGCCGGGCATCGGCCTCACCCTAGAGACCGGCCGGCTCGACGCGCTCGGCCGCGCGGGCGGTGCGCCGCGCGCCCTGCGCCCGCTCCAGCGCCGGCGCTCTCTCCGCTTGCCTACCTGTATGCGATAGCGTACGTTTGTATCGTGGCTGTCCTGGAAGACACCGCCATCCACATCGGGCCGCGCGTGCGCGCCCTGCGCGAGGCGATGGACCTCTCCCTGCGCGACCTCGCGCTGCGCTCGGGCGTCAGCGCTCCGATGCTCAGCCAGGTCGAGCGCGGCGAGACGAGCCCGACCCTGCAGATCGCCAGCCGGATCGCCGCCGGGCTCGAGCTGCGCCTCAGCCAGCTGCTGCGCCTCGACGAGGCCGGCACGGTGAACATCGTCCGCGCCGGTGAGCGGCGCAGCGGCGGCTCGCGGGCCGCCGGGCATCGCGTCGAGGTCCTCACCGCGCCGCTGCCGGGCCTGCGGGCTGAGCTCAGCCGCCACGTCCTGGCGCCCGGCGCGCAGACCGGCGGCCCGGGGGATCCGCCCATGCACGAGCCGGGCAGCCGGGAGATCGCCGTCGTGCAGGACGGCACCGTCGTGCTCGACATCGACGGCGAGCGCCACGAGCTCTCCACCGGCGACTGCGTCACCTTCGACGCCGACCTGCCCCATCACTTCGAGAACCCCGGCCCCGGCGAGGCGGCCCTCCTGGCCGTCGTGTCCGCCGGGCTGCGCAGGAGCTGAAACCACCATGCCCCGCACGCTGTTCGACAAGATCTGGGACGCCCACGAGGTGGCCCCCAGCCTGCTCTACATCGACCTGCACCTGGTGCACGAGGTCACCAGCCCCCAGGCCTTCGACGGCCTGCGCCTCGCCGGGCGCGCGGTGCGCAGGCCCGATCGCACCCTGGCCACGGCCGACCACAACGTCCCCACCGACGGCACGCCGGTCGCCGCGCGCATCCGCGACGAGCTCAGCCGCGTGCAGGTGCAGACCCTCGAGCGCAACTGCGAGGAGTTCGGCATCCCGCTGTACTCGCTGGGCTCCGATCGCCAGGGCATCGTCCACGTCATCGGGCCCGAGCTCGGCGTCACCCAGCCGGGCATGACCATCGTCTGCGGCGACAGCCACACGGCCACCCACGGTGCCTTCGGGGCGCTGGCCTTCGGCATCGGCACGAGCGAGGTCGAGCACGTGCTCGCCACCCAGTGCCTCGTGCAGCGCAAGCCCAAGGCGATGCGCATCCGCTACGAGGGCGCCCTGCGCTTCGGCGTCACGGCCAAGGACCTCATCCTCGGCACCATCGGGCAGATGGGCGTCGACGGCGCGGTCGGGCATGTCGTCGAGTACGCGGGCCCGGCCATCGAGGCGCTCACCATGGAGGGCCGCATGACGGTCTGCAACATGACCATCGAGGGCGGCGGTCGCGCTGGCATGGTGGCGCCCGACGACACCACCTTCGCCTGGGTCGACGAGCACGGCGCCGACGTCGATCCCGCCTGGCGCGAACTGCACACCGACGAGGGCGCGAGCTTCGATCGCGAGGTCGTGGTCGACGCCGGCGCGCTGAGCCCGATGGTGAGCTGGGGGACCAACCCGGCGCAGGTCGTCGGCGTCTCCGACGCGGTCCCCGAGCCCGCGACCGAGGGCGAGGAGCGCGCCCTGGTCTACATGGACCTCGAGCCGGGCACGCCGATCCAGGACATCCGCCTGGACCGCGTCTTCATCGGCTCGTGCACCAACTCGCGCATCGGCGACCTGCGCGCGGCCGCGCGCGTGGTCGAGGGCCGCAAGGTCTCCTCCGACCTCTACGCGATGGTCGTCCCAGGATCGGTGCAGGTGAAGGCCCAGGCCGAGGCCGAGGGCCTCGACGAGGTCTTCCGGGCCGCCGGCTTCGACTGGCGCGGCGCGGGCTGCTCGATGTGCCTGGGCATGAACCCCGACATCCTCAAGCCCGGGGAGCGCTGCGCCTCGACCTCGAACCGCAACTTCGAGGGCCGCCAGGGCCGCGGCGGGCGCACCCACCTCGTCAGCCCGGAGATGGCCGCCGCAGCCGCCATCGAGGGCCACTTCGTCGACATCCGCGACTGGAGCTGACCGCCGTGAAGGCCATCGAGACGATCACGGGGCCGGTATCGGTCCTCAACCGCGACGACGTCGACACTGACCAGATCATCCCCAAGCAGTTCCTCAAGCGCGTGGAGCGCACGGGCTTCGGCGAGTTCCTCTTCTACGACTGGGCCAAGGAGCCCGACTGGGACCTGCCGCGCAACGAGATCCTCGTCGCGGGGCGCAACTTCGGCTGCGGCTCGAGCCGCGAGCACGCGCCCTGGCCCTGGAGGACTACGGTTTCCGGGCCATCATCGCGCCGAGCTTCGCCGACATCTTCCGCTCGAACTGCACCAAGATCGGCCTGCTCCCCGTCGAGCTGCCCGTCGAAGCCGTGCGCGCCATCGCTGAGGCCGGGGAGGCCCAGGTCGACCTGGCCGAGCAGGAGGTCCGCTGGCCGGGCGGCACCGCCAGCTTCGACATTGACCCCGACATCAAGCACCGCCTGCTCAACGGCCTCGACGACATCGCGCTGAGCCTCCAGCAGGGCGAGGCGATCGACGCCTACGAGCGCGAGCGCGAGCGCCGCGGCCCCGTCACCACGGCCCTCTGATGGTCACTTTCAGGTGAACTGTCCTGCCCAACGGTCGTCCTGCGACCCAAGGGCAGGACGGTAGCCCGCCGGCCGCTCGCGCCCGGCGGCGCTGCGCTAGGCCGTCCGCACGCGCGGGTCAAGCCACGCGTGCACGAGGTCGGCGACCAGGTTGGCCGACACCACGAGCAGGGCGCCGGCGATGGCGACGCCCTCGATGACCGGCAGGTCGGCGTTGCCCAGCGCCTGCGTCATGAGGCTGAACATGCCGGGGATGCTGAACGTGTACTCCAGGAGGATCGCGTTGGTGATGATGGTCCCCATCGTCACGCCCACCAGCGAGATGACCGGCGCGCTGGCGGCCGGTATCGCGTGGCGGCGCATGACGCGCCCGGGGGAGAGGCCCTTGCCGCGGGCGGTGCGCACGAAGTCCTCCTCGAAGGTCTCCGCCAGCGACGCGCGCATCATCCGCATCGTGATGGCCGCCAGCGGAAGCCCGAGGACGATCCACGGCAGCCACAGCGACTGCAGCCAGGCGAGCGGATCGTGGGTCAGCGGCTGGTAGGTGTTGGGCTTGGAGATCGGCAGCCGCGCGACCTCGCCGACCTCGGGGTGGAAGAAGACGACGGTCATCGCCCCGACCCAGTAGACCGGCGCGCTCAACCCGAAGGCCGCGAAGCCGTCCAGCGCGCGCGCCACCAGCGTCCCGCGGCGCTGCTGGGCGACGGCGCCGAGGACGACGCCCGCCGCCGCTCCGACCACGAGCCCTCCGGCGACGAGCGACAGGTCGGCCGGGAACGAGGCCCGCAACAGCGGGGCGATGGGCTGGAAGCCCAGGCCGCGCTGGTAGGAGGTGCCGAGGTCGAAATGCAGGAAGGCGCGCTCGAGGTAGTGCCAGAGCTGGTGGAAGTAGCCCGTCCCGTCGGAGACCTGCTCGGGGCGGAAGGCGTAGAAGACGCTGAAGACGAGCGCGACGACGCCGACCATGACGGCGACGACCGAGAGCAGGCGGCGAACGACGAAGACGAGCAAGCGCGACCGCGACCTACGGTAGCGGCAGGCGCAGGGTGAACACGCTGCCGCCGCCCGCGTTGGGCTCGACCCATAGGCGCCCGCCGTGGCGCTCCACGATCCGGCGCGAGATGGCCAGCCCGAGCCCGGTGCCCTGGTAGTGCGCCGCTCGGCCCGGGAGGCGCGCGAACATCTCGAAGGCGCGCTCGACCTGCGCGGGATCGATGCCGATGCCGTTGTCGGCGACCGCGATCTCGGCGTCGTCGCCGGCGCTTCGCCCGCTGACCGTCACGTGCGGCGCGACGTCCGGAGCGGTGTACTTGATCGCGTTGCCCAGCAGGTTGAGAAAGACGCGCTGCAGCTGGCCCGCGTCGGCACGCAGCGCCGGCAGCTCGCCGACCTCGACCGTCGCGCCGCGCTCGGCCACCGCGGTGCCCAGGTCGCGCAGCGCGCCCGCCACGAGCTCGTCGACGTCGACGAGCTCGAGGCGCAGGTCGGTCGTGCCGGCGCGCGCATAGAGCAGCAGGTCGTCGATCATGCGCTGCATCCGCTCGACGCCGTCGACCGCATAGGCGATGAACTCGCGGGCCTGGTCGTCGAGGCGATCGCCGTACTGGCGCTCGAGCAGCGCCACGAAGCCCGCCACCGAGCGCAGCGGCTCGGCGAGGTCGTGGGAGGCGACGTAGGCGAAGGCCTCGAGGTCGGCGTTGGAGCGCTCGAGCTCGGCGCGCCAGCGCTCGCGCTCGACGACGCGCCCGAGTTGCACGCCGATCTGGTCCATGATGTGCAGCAGCCCGGGATCGGCCGCGGCGTCGCTGCCGGTGAAGAACTCGAGCACGCCGACAGGGCGCGGGCCGACGAGGATGGGGAAGGCGAAGCCGGCGCGCAGGCCGGCAGCGCGGGCGACCTCGGCGCGATGGAAGCGCTCTTGGTCCTGGCCCAGGTCGGTCACCCAGGCCGAGTCGCCCGTGCCCATGACGCTCGTCGGCAGCCATGGGACGAGGTCGGGGTCCTCGCTGGCCTCGCGGAAGGCGGCGAAGCGGGCTTCGTCCTCGAGGTACCAGACGCCGCTCGGGCGCAGGGCGCCGGTGGCCTGGTCGACGAGGTAGGCGTGCCCGACGGGCCAGCGCATGTGGGCGCACACGTGCACGATGGCCGCGCCCAGCGCCGGCTCGATCGCCGCCGCCTCGTTCGACGCGGCGGCGACCATCTCCAGCAGCTCGAGCTCGTCTTGGCGGTCGTAGAGCAGCCGCGCGTTCTCGGCCGCGAGGCGCTCGGCCTCGTGCCGGGCCTTTCGCTCGGCCTCGAGCTGCTCGCGGAGCCTGTGCGCCTCGTCGGTCACGTCCGTCATCGGCTGGCCGACACCATAAGCTGCCCGCCCCATGGCTGTGAGCATCGCCGTGCTTCCAGGGGACGGGATCGGCCCCGAGATCACCGCCCCGACGCTCGAGGTCCTCTCGCGCCTCGGCGACTTCGCCTTCGCCGAGCACCCGTTCGGGGGTGCGTCGATCGACGCCCACGGGACCGCGCTGACCGACGAGACGCTGGCCGCGTGCCGCCAGGCCGACGCGGTGCTGCTGGCCGCCGTGGGCGGCCCGCAATGGGACACGACCGACCCGAGCGCGCCGCGCCCCGAGCAGGGGCTGCTCGGCCTGCGCAAGGCGCTCGGCCTGTACGCGAACCTGCGCCCCGTGCGCGCCGTGGAGGCGCTGCTGGACGCGAGCCCGCTGCGGCGCGAGATCGTCGAGGGCACCGACATGCTCGTCGTGCGCGAGCTCACCGGCGGGATCTACTTCGGCGAGAAGACCCGCACGGCCGACAGCGCCAGCGATCAATGCGTCTACACCACCGAGGAGATAGAGCGCATCGCGCGGACCGCGTTCGGAGCCGCGCGCTCGAAGGTCACGAGCGTCGACAAGGCCAACGTGCTCGAGACCAGCCGCCTGTGGCGCGAGGTGGTGCGCCGCGTGCACGCCCAGGAGTTCCCGCACGTCGAGGTCGAGCACGCCCTCGTCGACTCCACGGCGATGAAGCTCATCACGGCCCCGCGCCACTTCGACGTGATCCTCACCGAGAACATGTTCGGCGACATCCTCAGCGACGAGGCGTCGGTGGTCACGGGCTCGCTCGGGCTGCTGCCCAGCGCCTCGATCGGGGACGGCGGTCCGGGGGTCTTCGAGCCCGTGCACGGCTCCGCGCCGGACATCGCCGGGCAGGGGATCGCCAACCCGCTGGCCATGTTCCTGTCGGCTGCGCTCATGCTGCGCCACGGTCTCGGTCGCCAAGCGGAGGCCTCGGCCGTAGAATCGGCCGTGGACCGCGCGCTCGCAGAGGGGCTGCGGACCCGGGACCTCGGCGGCACGGCGAGCACGGCGGAGGCGACGCAGGCGGTGCTCGCACACCTCGACTAAGGAGCGAAGACGTGGAGCAGGCGGACCTCATCTGGATGAACGGCGAGTTCGTCAACTGGGAGGACGCGAAGGTCCACGTACTCACGCACGGCCTGCACTACGGCACCGGCGTCTTCGAGGGCGTGCGCTGCTACGACACCGAGATCGGCCCGGCTGTCTTCCGCCACGCCGATCATCTCGACCGCCTCTTCAAGTCGGCCGAGCTCTACTACATGCCGATCCCGTTCGAGCGCGAGCAGCTGCGCCAGGCCACGCTCGAGCTCATCGGCCGCAACAACTTCCGCGCCTGCTACATCCGCCCGATCGTCTTCCGCGGCTACGGGACGATGGGGCTCTTCCCGCTCGACGCGCCGGTCGACGTGACGATCGCCACCTGGCAGTGGCCGGCGTACCTGGGCGAGGAGGGCAAGCGCGACGGCGTGCGCGCGAAGGTCTCCTCCTGGCGGCGGATCAGCAGCGACTCGCTCATCCCGCACGCCAAGGCGTCGGGCCAGTACCTGAACTCGATCCTGGCCAAGATCGAGTCCCACAAGGCCGGTTACGAGGAGGCCATCCTGCTCGACGACCACGGCTTCGTGTGCGAGGGGTCGGGCGAGAACATCTTCATGGTCCGCGAGGGGACGATCTACACGCCGCCCCAGACGGCCGGGATCCTCGACGGCATCAATCGCAAGTCGTGCATGCAGATCGCCCGCGACCTCGGCTTCGAGGTCGTCGAGCGCAACATCGCGCGCGCCGAGCTCTACCTGGCCGACGAGGTGTTCATGACCGGCACCGCGGCCGAGCTCGTGCCCGTGCGCGAGGTCGACGACCACGCCGTCGCCACCGGCAAGCCCGGCGAGATCACCCGCGCCGTGCAGAGCGCCTTCGAGGACGCCCTGCACGGGCGCATCGACCGCTACCGCGAGTGGCTGGACCCGGTGCCCGATCTCGGGCGGCTGGACGCCGACCGCGTTCTCCAGACCGCGGGGCCGGATGCCCCGCGGAGCACTCCCCGAGTCGCCTAGACCGTGCCCGACATCCAGCTCTACGACGCCACGCTGCGCGACGGCATGCAGGGCCCCGGCCTCACCTTGTCGGCGGCCGAGAAGGTGCGCGTCGCGCGCAAGCTCGACGACCTCGGCGTCCACCTCATCGAGGCCGGCTTCCCCTCGTCGAACCCCAAGGAGCTCGAGCTCTTCGAGCTGCTGGGCCAGGAGCGCTTCGAGCACGCCGACGTCGCCGCCTTCGGCATGACGCGCCGGCGCGGCGTGCCGGCCGCCGAGGACGACGGCCTGCGCGTGCTCGCCGACTGCTTCGCGCCGGTGTGCACGATCGTCGGCAAGACGTGGGGCCTGCACCTCGAGAAGGTCGTGCGCGTCGATCGCGCCGAGAACCTGGCCATGATCGCCGAGTCCGTCGCCTTCCTGCTGGATGCGGGCAAGCGCGTCGTCTACGACGCCGAGCACTTCTTCGACGGCTATCGCGACGACCCCGGCTACGCGCTGGATTGCCTGCGGGCGGCCGCGGGCGCGGGCGCCGAGACCGTCGCGCTGTGCGACACCAACGGCTCGTCGCTGCCGCCCCAGGTGGCCGAGGCGACCGCGGCGGTGCTCTCCGCCGTGGGCGATGGGGCGCGCGTGGCCATCCACTGCCACAACGACGCCGAGTGCGGCGTGGCCAACACGCTGGCCGCCGTCGAGGTCGGCGCGCGCCAGGTGCAGGGGACGATGAACGGGGTGGGGGAGCGCACGGGCAACGCCAACCTCGTGTCCATCATCGCCAACCTCCAGCTCAAGATGAGCCGCCGCGTGCTGGCCGACGAGCAGCTGGCGCACCTCACCGAGGCCGCGCACTTCGTCGACGAGCTGCTCAACCGCCCGCCCAACCGGGCCCAGGCCTACGTCGGGCGCGACGCCTTCGCGCACAAGGGCGGCCTCCACGTGGCCGGCGTGCGCGCCGACAGCGCCACCTTCGAGCACGTCGACCCGGGGCTGGTCGGCAACACGCGCGAGCTGCTCGTCTCCGAGCTCGCGGGGCGCCACACGGTGGCCGAGCGGGCCGTCGCAGCCGGCTTGGACTTCGACGACGCAGCCGCCCAGCGGGTCATCGACCGAGTCAAGCTGCTCGAGCACGGCGGTTACCAGTTCGAGGCCGCCGACGGCTCCTTCGACCTGCTCCTGCGCCGCGAGTCCGGCGACTACGAGCCGCTCTTCCGCCTGGAGTCCTGGCGCGTGATCGTCGAGCAGCGGGCCGACGGGAAGGTCGAGACCGAGGCGACGATCAAAATCTGGGTCGACGGAGAGCGCTACATCCGCACCGCGGAGGGCAACGGCCCCGTCAACGCCCTCGACGCGGCGCTGCGCGAGGCCATCGGCGAGATCCACCCGCACCTGAAGGACATCGAGCTCGTCAACTACAAGGTCCGCATCCTCGACGAGGACCACGGCACCGGCGCCACGACCCGCGTGCTCATCGACGCCTCCGACGGCCGCGACGTCTGGGGCTCGATCGGCGTCCACGAGAACATCATCGCCGCGTCCTGGGAGGCCCTCGTCGACTCCCTGGCCTACGCCGAGCAGCCCGGGCGCAGGGGCGGGCGGGCCGCGCAGGCGACGCCGACGGACGCGGTGTGACTGCGAGGGCCGACGTTGGCGGGCCGGCGGCTGGCCCGGCCGAGCAGCGGCGCGCTGGTGCCGGCACGACCACCGACGTCATCCCCCTCGCCCAGCCCGTGCTCGGCGCCGAGGAGGAGGCCGCGGTCATCGAGGTCCTGCGCTCGGGCCAGCTCTCGCTGGGGCCGCGGGTCCCGGCCTTCGAGCAGGCCTTCGCGGCCTGGCTCGGCGCCGAGCGCGCCTGCGCGGTGGCCAGCGGCACGGCCGGGCTGCACCTCGGCCTGCGCGCCGTCGGGGTGTCCGACGGCGACGAAATCGTCACCTCGCCCTTCTCGTTCGTGGCGAGCGCCAACGCCGTGCTCTTCGAGCGCGCGCTCCCCGTCTTCGCCGACATCGACGCGCGCACGCTGAACCTCGATCCCGACGCCGCGGCGGCCGCGGTGACCGAGCGCACGGCCGCGCTGCTGCCCGTGCACATCTTCGGCTACCCGGCGGACCTGCCGGCCTTCGAGCGCATGGGCCTGCCGATCGTCGAGGACGCGTGCGAGGCGCTGGGGGCGGTGCACGGCGACGGTGTGAGGGTCGGCGCGCGCGGCCACCCGTCGGCCTTCGGCTTCTATGCCAACAAGCAGCTGACGACCGGCGAGGGCGGGATGGTCACCGTCGCCGACGCCGCCATGAAGGAGCGCATCGACTCCGAGCGCAACCAGGGCCGGGCGCCCGACATGGGCTGGCTCGACCACGATCGCCTGGGCTTCAACTACCGCCTGACCGACATCGCCTGTGCCCTGGGCGAGGTCCAGCTGGCGCGCCTGGACGGCATGCTGGCCGATCGCGCGCGGGTGGCCGGCTGGTATCGCGAGGCCCTGGCGGGCGTCGAGGGGCTGGGCCTGCCGTGCGAGGACGCCGGGGGCGACCGCCGCGGCTGGTTCGTGTTCGTCGTCCAGGTGCCGCGCGGGCGCGACCGCGACGAGGCCATCCACGCGCTGCGCCTGCGCGGCGTCCAGTGCAAGCCCTACCTGCCGGCCATCCACCTCATGAGCTTCTACCGCGAGCGCTTCGGCCACCGCGAGGGCGAGTTCCCGGTCTGCGAGGACGTCGCCGCCCGGTCGGTCGCGCTGCCCTTCTTCCCGGCCATGACCGAGAGCCAGGTCCAACGCGTGGCGGCGGCGCTGGCGGAGGCGGTCGGCCAGGGGCCATAATCGGGCCATGGCGAGCCTGCGAGCCGACGCGGAGCGCGCACGCCGCCGCCGGGCGCGGCGGGTCGGTGCCGTCGGGTTCGCCGGCGCCGCGGCGCTGCCGATCGTGCTCTGGCACCGCGTGATCGCCGACATCGCGGGCGAGTTCCGCTTCGACGCCAAGTACCTCATCACGGGCTGGTCGCCGTGGGTGCTCATGGGGCTGGGCCTGCTGTGCTTCGTGCCGGTCGTCGTCGAGGACCTGCGCGACCGCGACCGGCGCTTCCACCACGCGGGCACGGGCGCCTGGATGGGGTGGGCCGTCACGCTGTACCTGCTCGGCTTCGCCCTCGCCACGCAGGTGGCCCAGATCGCCGATGGCCTGAGCGCTGCGTAAGCTGCGCCGCCTGCGTGTCGCGCTTCCGCGAGCCCCAGGATCCCGCCTTCCAGGCCCTGAACGCGTCGATCGACTTCGATCGGCGCCTGTGGCCCCATGACGTCGCGCAGTCGCGCGCGCACGCGCGCATGCTGGCGGCGCAGGGGGTGCTCTCGGAGAACGATCGCGACGCCCTGCTGGCCGGCCTGGACGCCGTCGAGGCCGAGCTGCGCGAGGGCCGCTTCCCGTTCGCGCCCGACGACGAGGACATCCACATGGCGGTCGAGCGCCGGCTCACCGAGCTGGCGGGCCCGGTGGGTGGCCGGCTGCACACCGCGCGCTCGCGCAACGATCAGGTGGCGACCGACGTCGCCCTCTTCACCCGCGAGGCGGCGCTGGCCGGCGCCGAGGCGGTCACCGCGCTGATGGCCGCGCTGATCGACGCGGCCGAGCGCCATCTCGACTGGCCGCTGCCGGGCTACACGCACCTGCAGCGCGCCCAGCCGGTCTACCTGAGCCATCACCTGCTGGCCTACGTGTGGATGCTCGAGCGCGACCGTGCGCGCCTGCGCTTCGCCGCCGAGCAGACGGCGGCGCTCCCGCTCGGGGCCGGCGCCCTGGCCGGGGTCAACTTCGACACCGATCGCGGCGCCGTGGCGGCCGAGCTCGGCTTCGAGCGCGTCGCGCCCAACTCGATCGACGCCGTCTCCAACCGCGACTTCGTCCTGGACTACCTGGGCGCCGCCGCCACCTGCGCGACGCACCTGTCGCGCCTGGGGGCCGAGCTCGTGCTGTGGTCCTCGCAGGAGTTCGGCTTCGTCGAGCTGCCGGACGCGTGGACGAGCGGCTCGTCGATCATGCCCCAGAAGAAGAACCCCGACGCGGCCGAGCTCCTGCGGGCCAAGGCGCCGCGCATCGTGGCCCATCTGACCGCCCTGCACGGCGTGATGCACGCCCTCCCGCTGACCTACAACAAGGACATGCAGGAGGACAAGGAGCACCTCTTCGACGCCGTCGACACGCTCGGCCTGACGCTGGCCGCCGCGACGGGCATGGTGGCCGGCGCCTGCTTCGCCCGCGAGCGGATGGCCGCCGCGGCGGCCGACGAGCTCATCGCCGCCACCGACCTGGCCGACCTGCTGGTCAAGCGCGGCACGCCGTTTCGCGAGGCCCACGGCGTCATCGCCGGGCTCGTGCGCGAGTCCGTGGAGTCCGGCCGCTCGCTGGCCGAGGTGGCCGTGCCCGCCCTCGGCGAGGACGCCGCCGCGGTGCTCGAGCGCTCCTCGTGGCTCGAGTCGAAGGTCAGCGAGGGCGGGACGTCCCTGGCGCGCGTCCGCGAGCAGCTCGAGCGCGCCCGCGCGCTGCTGTGATCGACCTCGCCTTCTACGACCGCCCCGTGCTCGAGGTGGCTCCCGACCTCATCGGCTGCGTCGTGCGCCACGGCGACACCGCCGGCGTCATCGTGGAGACCGAGGCCTACCACCGCTCCGAGCCCGCCTCGCACGCGTGGGCGGGGCTGACGGCGCGCACGGAGCCGCTGTTCGGGCCGCCCGGCATCGCCTACGTCTACCGCTCCTACGGGATCCACGCCCTGCTCAACGCCGTCTGCGACCACGTCGACTCGGGGGCCGCGGTCCTCATCCGGGCGCTCGAGCCCCTCGACGGCATCGAGGTCATGCGCGCGCGCCGGCGCGTGGCGCGCGACGAGGATCTGTGCAACGGGCCGGGCAAGCTCACGCAGGCGCTCGCGATCGGCCTCGAGCTCAACCGCACCTCGCTGCTCGACGGGCCGATCCACATCGAGCCGCGCGCGCCCGGCTGGGAGGCGCCCGTCCTCGACGTCGGAAAGCGCATCGGCATCACGAAGGCCGTCGACCTCGACTGGCGCTTCTGCGCGCGCGGCAACCGCCACGTGTCCCGGCCCTGGCCGTCGCGCGCGCACGCCGCCTGAGCGGCGCCGAGGCTACGGCGCGCTGGTCCCGCCGCCGCTGCTCGTGCCGCCCGTCCCGGCGCCGGCCGGCGGCGTCGTCCCGGTCTGGGCGGGCGGCTTGGTCGTCGTGCCGGTGCCGGTGGCCCCGCCGCCACCGCCGGTGCCGCCGGTGGTGCCGGTCCCGTTCGCCGGCGGCGCCGTCGGCGTCTGCGGAGCGGCCGGAGCGCCGGCGCCGCCCTCGGGCACGGGCGCCGGCTTGGTGGGGATCACCGGGCCCGGCGTGGTGGTCGTCGTCTGGTCGGCCGGCGGCTTGGGCGGCAGCCCCTTCCTCTCTCGCTCCTTGGCGTTGCGATCGTCGACGATGGCGTTGGCGGCGACCATGAAGTCGTGCCAGATGAGGGCCGGGTAGGTGCCGCCCTCGACCGGGGCTCCGGCGAACTCGGTGAGCATCGGCTTGAGCTTGTCCGGATAGCCGACCCAGACCGCGACGGTCCAGCGCTTGGTGAACCCGACGAACCACGCGTCGCCGCTGTTCTCGGTCGTCCCCGTCTTGCCGGCCGCGAACTGGCCCGGGCCGAGCGCGGCGCGGCGGCCGGTGCCCTGCGAGATGACGGTGGTCATGATCCCGACCGTCTCATTGGCGATGGCGCGGTCGAGCACGGACTTGCTCGTGGTGGCGTTCTCCTTGAGCGTCTTCCCGCTCGGGGAGACCACCTTGTCGATCCCGACGGGGCCGTCGTCGCTCGCGCCCAGCGTGCCGCCGATGCGCCGGCCGCCCTCGATGAAGGTCTCGTAGGCGTGGGCCATGTCCAGCGGGGTCACGCCCTGCTTGAGGCCGCCGAGCGTCATGGCGTAGTTCGACGACACCGGCGTGCGGATGCCCATGCGCTCGGCCAGGCTCGCGATCTTCTTCGTGCCGACCGAGATGCCCACCGCCGAGAAGACGGAGTTGTCGGAGTACGTCAGGCCGCCGGCGAGCGTCTGGGTGCCGGCGTACTTGCTCTCGAAGTTGTTGACGACGAACTTCTCCTTGCCGCGGGTGTGCGGGACCGTGAAGACCCGCTTGCGCGACGGCCAGAGCGAGCCCGCTCCGTAGCCCTTCTGCAGCGCCGCGGCGAGGATGAACGGCTTGATCGAGGAGCCGGGCTGGCGCTGGCCCTGGGTGGCGAGGTTGAACGGGCGCGTCGCGTAGTCGGGCCCGCCGACCATCGCGCGCACCTTGCCGCTCTTGTTGTCGATGGCGACCACGGCGGCCGACGGCCCCGCCGCGTTGGACAGGTACTTGCTCACCGCGTTCTCGGCCGCGCTCTGCAGGCCGAGGTCGAGCGTCGTGTGCACCTTGAGCCCGCCCTCGAACGCCTTGCGGGCGCCGAACTCGTCGACCAGCTGCTGGCGGATCCAGGTCGTGAAGTACGGCGCCTGGGTCCTGACCGTGGGGGGCTTGATGTCGATCGGGGCGGGGAGGGCCTGGACGCGGGCGTCGCGGTACTCGCGGAGGGGGAGCGCCCCCTGGTCGAACATGTCCTTGAGCACGAGGTTGCGCCGCGCCAGGGCCGCCTGCGGGTGGGCGACCGGGTCGTAGGCCGTCGGGTTGGCCACCACGCCGGCGATGAGCGCTGCCTCGTCGGGCTTGAGCTGCTTGACGCAGAGGTTCGCCCGCGTGCCGCAGTCCTTGTGGTCGGGCTGCTTGCCGAAGTAGGTGCGCGCGGCCGACTCGACGCCATAGGCGCCGTTGCCGAAGTAGATCGAATTGAGGTACTCGGTGAGGATCTTGCTCTTGGGCCACTTGCGCGTGAGGTGATAGGCCAGCGCGGCCTCGCGCATCTTCTGGAACACGGTGCGGTCGGACTGCGCGCGCAGGGCGTTCTTCACGAACTGCTGGGCGATGGTCGAGCCGCCCTGCGCCGCCTTGCGGCTGAGCACGTCCTGCACGAGGGCGCGACCGATCCCTCGGACGTCGATGCCCGAGTTCTCGTAGAAGCGGCGGTCCTCGATCGCGATGATCGCGTTGACCATGTACGGCGAGAGGTCCTGGTAGCGCACGAGGACACGGCTCTGGTTGTTGGTCAGGACCCCGAGGGTCTGGCCCTGGGAGTCGACGAGGACCGAGTTGCGCGCGTCCTGGTACTCCTTGCGGTTCTCGAGGTCCGGCAGGTCGGAGGCGACGGCCATCATCATCCCGAACAGCGTCGAGACGATGGCCAGGATCGCCAGCGGCAGGAAGATGGCCAGCAGCCGTCGCTTCTTCACGCGCGGGCGAACGCGCGCGGGCGGCTCCGGCGGCTCGCGATCGCCGAATAGCGGCGTGATGTTCGATCCGTACTCGACGCTCATGCGGCGGGGGGCCTACGCGGCGTGACGTGCCGCTGCGGGTGGTCGCGACCAGGCGGCGCAGGGCGTCGCGACGGCGCTCAACACTAGCATTGGCTCGCGATGGGAACTCCCGCTGAGGACGCCGCCTTCCTGGCGCGCAATGCCGCCGAGTCGCTGCCGGCGGGAGGCCTCGAGGCCCGCTTGGAGGCCGCGCGGCGCGAGGGCCGCCAGCTGCGGGCCAAGCTCGGCCTCGACCCGACGGCGCCCGACATCCACCTCGGCCACACCGTCGTGCTGCAGAAGCTGCGCGAGTTCCAGGACCTGGGCCACCGGGTGGTCCTCATCGTGGGCGACTACACCGCCCGCGTCGGCGATCCGAGCGGCCGCACGGCGACGCGCCCGGTGCTCTCGGGCGAAGAGATCGACGCCAACGCCCGCACCTACCAGGAGCAGGCCTTCCAGGTCCTCCTCGACGATCCGGAGCTGCTCGAGGTCCGCTTCAACTCGGAGTGGCTGGACATGAGCATGGAGGACCTGTTTCGCCTGGCGCGCACGACGACCGTCGCCCAGCTGCTCGAGCGCGACGACTTCGCCAAGCGCTGGGCCGCGCAGGCGCCGATCTCGATCCTCGAGCTGCTCTATCCGCTCATGCAGGGCTACGACTCGGTGGCCGTGCGCTCCGACGTCGAGCTCGGCGGCACCGACCAGACCTTCAACCTGCTGCTCGCGCGCGACATCCAGCGCGCGCACGGCCAGCCCGAGCAGGCCGTGCTGACGATGCCGATCCTGCCCGGCGTGGACGGCGTGGAGAAGATGTCCAAGTCGCTGGGCAACCACATCGGCATCACCGAGCCGCCGGACGAGATGTACGGCCGCACGCTGTCGCTGCCCGACGACGCGATGGACACGTGGTTCTCGCTGCTGGCCGTCGAGCGCCCGCCGGCCGGCACCTCGCCGCGCGACGCCAAGCACGCGCTGGCGCAGGCGCTGGTGGAGCGCTTCCACGGCGCCGAGGCGGCGCAGGCGGCCACATCGCAGTTCGAGCGCGTCCACGTGCAGCGCGCGGCGCCCGAGGAGATCGAGGAGCTCCCGGTGGCCGCCGTCAACGGCACCGTCCACCTGCCCGCCGCGATCGCGGAGGGCTTCGGCATGTCGCGCTCGGACGCCCGGCGGATGCTGGCCCAGGGTGGCGTCAAGCTCGACGGCGAGCCGCTGGCGGGCGCGGACCTCGACCTGCCGCGCGAGCGCTTGGACGGAGCTGTGCTCCAGGTCGGAAAGCGCCACTTCCGCCGCCTGCGGGTGAGCTAGAGGGCGGGCGCGCGTGGCCGTCCACACGGGCCTGCTGCGCCTGGAGACCGCCGGCGACGGCGCGGTCGTCGACCTCACAGAGGGCGTGCGGTCGGTGGTGGAGCGATCCGGCGTTCAGTCGGGGGTCGCGGCCGTGTTCGCGGTCGGCGCCACGGTCGGCGTGACGACGATCGAGTACGAGCCCGGCGCCGTGGAGGACCTCCAGGCGCTGCTGGATCGCCTGATCGCGCCCGAGGGCGAGTACCGCCACAACGCCCTCAACCACGACACGAACGCCCACAGCCACCTCCGGGCGGCCCTCATCGGGCCCAGCGAGACGATCCCGATCGTCGGCGGCGAGCTCGGCCTGGGGACCTGGCAGCAGGTCGTCCTGCTGGACTTCGACGACCGCCCGCGCGAGCGGATCGTCTCGGTCCAGGTTCTGTCCTGAGATGCGCTACAGTTCCGCGGCTGCTCAGGCCGCGCCAACGTCGAGACCTCTTGGAGGGATCGCGGAGGGCGCGCTATACTGGGCAGTCGCGCCGGTGCGCTGCACGCGCCCGGTCGCGTCTCTTGAGAAGGAATCCCCTTCCCGACAGGGCGCGGCGGTCTTTGAAAACTCAACAGCATGCGCACTTGGGTCGAATTTCGACCCGGTGTGCGTCCAGGTTCGATCCACCGATCCCAGCCGGGCTCGGTGGACCTGAGAATTGACCCGTCATAGATCGCGGCGCCACGGTGTACTCGGTGCCGCACAAAGATCCATGACAGCTCTACGTGACGGGTGTGGGCCTTCGGGTCCGTGCCCAATGCAGTTCTTCACGGAGAGTTTGATCCTGGCTCAGGACGAACGCTGGCGGCGTGCTTAACACATGCAAGTGGAGCGACGAACCAGGGCTTGCCCTGGGGCAAAGCCGCGAACGGGTGAGTAACACGTGGGTAACCTGCCCCGATGACCGGGACAACCCGAGGAAACTCGGGCTAATACCGGATGAGCTCCTACCACATGAGTGGTTTGAGGAAAGGAAGCTTCGGCCTCCGCATCGGGATGGGCCCGCGGCCCATTAGCTTGTTGGTGAGGTAACGGCTCACCAAGGCTTCGATGGGTAGCTGGTCTGAGAGGACGATCAGCCACACTGGGACTGAGACACGGCCCAGACTCCTACGGGAGGCAGCAGTGGGGAATCTTGCGCAATGCGCGAAAGCGTGACGCAGCAACGCCGCGTGCGGGAAGACGGCCTTCGGGTTGTAAACCGCTTTCAGTTGGGACGAAGCTCTTCCGGTGAATAGCCGGTTGGAGTGACGGTACCTTCACAAGAAGCCCCGGCTAACTACGTGCCAGCAGCCGCGGTAATACGTAGGGGGCAAGCGTTGTCCGGAATCATTGGGCGTAAAGAGCGTGTAGGCGGCCCGGTAAGTCCGCTGTGAAAGTCCAGGGCTCAACCCTGGGATGCCGGTGGATACTGTCGGGCTCGAGTCCGGAAGAGGAGTGTGGAATTCCTGGTGTAGCGGTGAAATGCGCAGATATCAGGAGGAACACCAATGGCGAAGGCAGCACTCTGGGACGTGACTGACGCTGAGACGCGAAAGCGTGGGGAGCAAACAGGATTAGATACCCTGGTAGTCCACGCTGTAAACGATGGGCACTAGGTGTGGGGGGTGTCGACTCCCTCCGTGCCGAAGCTAACGCATTAAGTGCCCCGCCTGGGGAGTACGGCCGCAAGGCTAAAACTCAAAGGAATTGACGGGGACCCGCACAAGCAGCGGAGCATGTGGTTTAATTCGACGCAACGCGAAGAACCTTACCTGGGCTTGACATGTGCCTGACCGCCCTGGAAACAGGGCTTCCCTTCGGGGCAGGTTCACAGGTGGTGCATGGCTGTCGTCAGCTCGTGTCGTGAGATGTTGGGTTAAGTCCCGCAACGAGCGCAACCCCCGTCGTATGTTGCCAGCATTTAGTTGGGGACTCATGCGAGACTGCCGGTGACAAACCGGAGGAAGGTGGGGATGAGGTCAAGTCATCATGCCCCTTATGTCCAGGGCTACACACGTGCTACATTGGCGCGTACAGAGGGCTGCGATACCGCGAGGTGGAGCGAATCCCTCAAAGCGCGTCTCGGTTCGGATTGCAGGCTGAAACTCGCCTGCATGAAGGTGGAGTTGCTAGTAATCGCGGATCAGCATCGCCGCGGTGAATACGTTCCCGGGTCTTGTACACACCGCCCGTCACACCACGGGAGTGAGCAACACCCGAAGCCGGTGGCCTAACCCGCAAGGGAGGGAGCCGTCGAAGGTGGGGCTCGTGACTGGGGTGAAGTCGTAACAAGGTAGCCGTACCGGAAGGTGCGGCTGGATCACCTCCTTTCTAGGGAGCACCAACATGGTGCCCGTACGGCACGGCGCCGCCCGCCCCGCTCGCCACTTCGGTCGCGAGCGATCGGCAGGGTCGGCACTCCGACCGTGCGGCCTAGCATGTCGACCGGACCTGGCCGGGCCAGCGAGGCATACCGCCGAGCTCGAGCCCGTGCATGCTGTTGAGTTTTGAGAGACCGCGTCGCCCGTCGCCGGCCACCGTGCCGGCGCACGCGCGCGTAGCCTTCTCGGACGGCCCTTGAAAACTGCACAGTAGCCACATGTCACCCGTACTCGATAAGCGCGGGTGACAACGGGTATCACCGGCCGAACCCTGGCGGGTTCGGTCTGATCACCGTCAAGATAGTAAGGGCACATGGTGGATGCCTTGGCACCTAGAGTCGATGAAGGGCGTGGACGACTGCGATAAGCCACGGTGAGGCGTTGAACGGCCTTTGACCCGTGGATTCCCGAATGGGGAAACCCAGCGCCGGTAATGCGGCGTTACCCCCGGCTGAACACATAGGCCGGGAGGAGACAAGCGGGGGAAGTGAAACATCTCAGTACCCCGAGGAAAGGAAATCAACCGAGACTCCCTGAGTAGTGGCGAGCGAAAGGGGATCCAGCCCAAACCCGGTGCGTGTAAGCGGCCACGCGTTGCGTACCGGGGGTTGTAGGGCAGCTGTTCCGAGCCGTGGCCGGCTCGGCGGAAGTTACAAAGCCAAGCGGTAGTCGAAGCGTGTGGAACCGCGCACCAAAGAGGGCAACCGTCCCGTAGACGAAACCCCTTGGCCTTCCGTCAGCTGTTCCTGAGTAGGTCCGCACCCGTGAAACGCGGACTGAATCTGGGGGGACCACCCTCCAAGGCTAAGTACTCCTAGGTGACCGATAGCGGACTAGTACCGTGAGGGAAAGGTGAAAAGTACCCCGGAAGGGGAGTGAAATAGTACCTGAAACCGCGTGCCTACAAGCGGTGGGAGCAGGCTTGTCCTGTGACCGCGTGCTTTTTGCATAACGAGCCGGCGAGTTACGCGTCTGCGGCAAGGTTAAGCGATGAGCGGAGCCGTAGCGAAAGCGAGTCCTAATAGGGCGACACAGTCGTAGGCGGTAGACCCGAAACTGAGCGAGCTACCCATGGGCAGGCTGAAGCGGGGGTAAGACCTCGTGGAGGGCCGAACCGACCTAGGTTGAAAACTGGGCGGATGACCTGTGGGTCGGAGTGAAAGGCTAATCAAGCTCAGTGATATCTGGTTCTCTCCGAAATATATTTAGGTATAGCCTCGAGTAAATTGCGTTTTGGCCGTAGAGCACTGTTTGGATTAGGGGCCCTACCAGGTTACCGACTTCAGGCAAACTCCGAAGACCACTACGTCTACCTCGGGAGTCAGTTGCTGGGGGATAAACTTCAGCGTCAAAAGGGAAACAGCCCAGACCGCCAGCTAAGGCCCCTAAATGCATGCTAAGTGGGAAACGATGTCCGAGTGCATAGACAACCAGGAGGTTGGCTTAGAGGCAGCCACCCTTGAAAGAGTGCGTAACAGCTCACTGGTCAAGTGTTCGGGCGCGGACAATTCAACGGGGCTCAAGCATGCTGCCGAAGCTGCGGGTGCGTGAGGTCTTCGGACCGATCGCGCGGTAGGAGAGCGTTCCCTCGCCAGTGAAGCGGCGGCGTAAGCCAGCCGTGGAGGCGTGGGAAGTGAGAATGCCGGCATGAGTAACGAAAGAGGGGTGAGAATCCCCTCCGCCGATTGCCCAAGGATTCCTGAGTAAAGTTCGTCTGCTCAGGGTTAGTCGGGACCTAAGGCGAGGCCGAAAGGCGTAGTCGATGGCCAACAGGTTGATATTCCTGTACCACGTCGCATCCGTTTGACCGATGGAGGGACGAGGAAGGCTAAGGGAGCCCAGGCGATGGTTGTCCTGGGGTAAGCATGTAGGGGTGGCCCCTGGCAAATCCGGGGCCGCATAACCCGAGGTGCGATGCCAGCTGGCTCATGAGCCGGCGAGTCCCTGACGCCATGCCTCCTAGAAAAGCTCCTAGGGAGGACGCGCGTGCCCGTACCAAAACCGACACAGGTGGGCAAGTAGAGAATACTAAGGTGATCGAGATAACCCTCGTTAAGGAACTCGGCAAAATTGCCCCGTAACTTCGGGAGAAGGGGCGCCCCAGTAGGGTGAAGCTGCTTGCCAGCGGAGCCCGAGGGGGCCGCAGTGAATTGGTCCAAGCGACTGTTTACCAAAAACACAGGTCTCTGCTAAGTCGAAAGACGACGTATAGGGGCTGACGCCTGCCCGGTGCCGGAAGGTTACGTGGAGGTGTTAGGGCTCGACCCGAAGCACTGAAGCTAAGCCCCGGTAAACGGCGGCCGTAACTATAACGGTCCTAAGGTAGCGAAATTCCTTGTCGGGTAAGTTCCGACCTGCACGAATGGCGTAACGACTTGGACGCTGTCTCAACGAGGGGCTCGGTGAAATTGCAGTCTCGGTGAAGATGCCGAGTACCCGCGGCTAGACGGAAAGACCCCGTGAACCTTTACTACAACTTGGTATTGGGATTCGGTGCATCTCGCTCAGGATAGGTGGGAGGCTTTGAAGCGCAGGCTGCGGCTTGCGTGGAGCCAACCTTGAGATACCACCCTTGGTGTATTGGATTTCTAACACCGCGCCGTATATCCGGGCGGTGAACAGTGCCAGGCGGGTAGTTTGACTGGGGCGGTCGCCTCCCAAAATGTAACGGAGGCGCACAAAGGTTCCCTCAGTACGGTTGGAAATCGTGCGTAGAGTGTAAAGGCAGTAAGGGAGCTTGACTGCGAGACAGACGTGTCGAGCAGGTGCGAAAGCAGGTCTTAGTGATCCGGCGGTAGCAAGTGGAAGTGCCGTCGCTCAACGGATAAAAGGTACTCCGGGGATAACAGGCTTATCGGGCCCAAGAGTCCACATCGACGGCCCGGTTTGGCACCTCGATGTCGGCTCGTCGCATCCTGGGGCTGAAGTAGGTCCCAAGGGTTGGGCTGTTCGCCCATTAAAGCGGCACGCGAGCTGGGTTCAGAACGTCGTGAGACAGTTCGGTCCCTATCTGCCGTGGGCGTTGGAGAGTTGAGAGGATTTGTCCCTAGTACGAGAGGACCGGGATGAACGCACCTCTGGTGTATCTGTTGTCCTGCCAAGGGCACTGCAGGTTAGCTACGTGTGGATCGGATAACCGCTGAAAGCATCTAAGCGGGAAGCCGGCCTCGAGATGAGCTCTCCCATCCCCTTGAGGGAGTAAGGACCCTGGTAGACCACCAGGTTGATAGGCCGGATCTGGAAGCGCAGTGATGTGCGAAGGAGACCGGTACTAATGGTCCGAGGGCTTGACGGTATTTTTATTGTGGTACCCAGTGTGGCACTGTGCGGTTTTGAAGGGCCTCCGGGAAGGCGTGGTCTCGCAAGATTCCGGTGGTCATGGCGAGGGGGAAACACCTCTTCCCATTCCGAACAGAGCAGTTAAGCCCCTCAGCGCCGATGGTACTTGGCCCGCAAGGGCCCGGGAGAGTAGGACGCCGCCGGTTATTTGTTGGAACGGGCCGCCTCTCGGGCGGCCCGTTCTGCGTTCCGGGGGAGCCTCGGCGCCGGAGCGGCCCGCGGCGGGGGAGCCCGCCAGGGGGCGGGCAGCCGGGAGCCGCCCACGGGGCGGGGGGCGGGCAGCCGGGAGCCGCCCACGGGGCGGGGGTGGGAGCCCCGAGCGGCGGCAGCGCGGGGTGCGGCTAGGCTCGCGCCCGTGCACACGGCACGCCTGGAGTTGCGCCCCATCGCCGAGGAGGACCTCGAGGCGCTGGCCGCACTCGACGCGCTGCCCGAGATCCGAGCCGCCATCGACCCTTTCGGCGAGCACCTCCCGGAGGATCCCGCCGCGCTGCTCGCCTACGAGCGTGGCCTCGTCGGCCATCCGGGGTTCGTCGCAGCGGTCGAGCGTCAGAGCGGGGCGGTGGTGGGCTGGTTTCAGTTCGAGGAGACGCGCGGCCGTCCCGCCGAGCGCGAGCTCGGCTATCGGCTGCGCCCTGACACCTGGGGCAAGGGCTACGCCACCGAGGGCGCCCGCGCTCTGCTGCGCGACGCCTTCTGCCGCCCGGGCATCACGCGCGTCTATGCGCACTCGCTGCTCGACAACCCGGGGTCGATCAGGGTGATGGAGAAGATCGGCATGACCTACGCCGGCCCGTGGTCGTACCGCGGGCTGCCGGGCGCCGAGTACGAGGCGCTCGCCCCGTCGCGCACGCCTGGGCCCTGAACGACCGCGGGCCGCTCCCCCTGGGCGGCCCGGATCGTTCGTGGCGGCCCTCCCAGGCCGCTCAGCGCGCGAAGGGATGCGCGCTGCGGCGCCGCGGATGCGCCCGATTCGGCGTGACGCAGCAATGGGTCCGCGCGGGGACCGTCCCGGAGCGCCCAGGGCGTACCGGCGCGCTCAGGGGCGCGCGGTGCGGATGGGGCGCGGGGAGGTCGACGGGACCGTGCGGGCTCGCGCTCGGCGTGGCCGCATCCGCACCGCCGGACCAGAGGTCTCGGGCGGTCGTGCAGCTCTCGAGCGTGGCGAAGGCGACGGCCAGGTCGACGGCGCGCCGGACGGTCTCGCGCCATGAAGACGCGGCCGGCCGGGGGTTCGAGGCAGGGGAGAACATGTGTTCGTGAACCTAGGCTGGGCGTCGGACGGAAGCGGGGGGCTGCAAGGGAAGTTGCAGGGCCGCTCGCGAGGCCCGGCGGCAGAGCCGCGGTTAGGCGCTCGTGCTCACCGCAGCTAGACGCTCGTGCCCATCGAGGACCAGACGTCGATCTTCGTGCGCACGCGCGCGACGACCTCGCTGGTGAAGCCCGATGTGGTGGCATGCCCGCCCAGGTCGGGCGTGCGGATGCCGGACGCGCTCGCCTCGAGCACCGACTCGTAGATGGCGCGCGCCGCCCGCTGGGCGCCCGCGTAGCCGCGCACGCCGGCGTAGTGCAAGACGGCGCCGCAGGCCAGGATCATGGCCATCGGATTGGCCACATCCTTGCCCTGGAGCGCCGGCGCCGTGCCATGGGGCGCCTCGGCCATGGCGACCTGGGTCTCGAACTGCTCGTCGAAGGCCAGCAGGACCGACTCGGCGCCCGCGATCGAGCCGAACATCGGCATGACCAGATCGCTGAGGCAGTCGCCGTCGCGGTTGAGCGCCGGGATGACGAGGGGCATCTCCGGCGGCGAGCTGATGAGGCCCGCGTAGGTCGCATCGATGAGCACCGGCCGGTAGGGGACCTCGGGGTTGCGGGCCGCGGCGTCGTCGAGCTCCTCCTTGAGCATGCCCTCGTAGACGGGCGAGACGGTCCACTTCGGGCCGCCGTAGACCATGCCGCCCATCTGCTCGGCCGTGCGGAAGGCGTATTCGGCCACCGCGCGGCAGGTCGAGCGCGTGATCTTCTCGGTGCGATAGGCCACCTCGTCCGGCGCTCCGTCGGTGCCCTCGCGCCACTGCTTGGCCCCATAGGCGTCCTCGACGGCCATCCGCACCACGCTGATCGGGTGATGCACGCCGGCGATGGGCGTCACGCCCGGGATCCGGCGCCCTGTGCGGATGATGACCTTGCCGTCGACGCCCTCGCGCACGATGCGGTTCGGCGAGCCGACGTCGTCCTTGCCCTCGGGCGTCACGGTGGCGGCCTTCAGGCCGAATCCGGCCTCCTTCATCGCGGCCGCGGCCTCCTCGACGACCGCGTTGGACGTCGCGCGGCGGTGCTCGAGCGAGAGGTCGAAGTGCTCGAGCTCGAGCTCCATCGCGATGACGTCGGGGGCGACGACCCGCAGCGACTCCTCGAGCAGCTCCTGCCCGGTCTCATCGCCCTCCAGCACGACGATCTTCGGCACGTCGGCCATGGCTCGCCACGATAACCGGAAGGTCGCCGCCGGCGAGGTTAGGCTCTGCGGCCAAGGATGAGCAGCGTGCCATGCAGCTGGTGCGGGGTCGAGGTCGGCGCGGACGAGGGCTTCCGCGCGTCCGAGCCCGAGGGCGAGCGCAAGGCCGCCTTCTGCCGCCTCGAGCACGTCGTGCCGTGGGCCATCCAGGGCGCCCACTGGGACCCGGGAACGATCGTGCGCCCCGGTGAGCCCGACGACGGCCTGGGCCGCTGCGCGCACTGCGGCGGCCCGCTGGGCGACCGCCGCGTGCTGCTCGTCCGCCATCGCGGCGAGCATCGGATCGCCGACGCGTTCTGCGGCGTCGACCACCTGCTGCAGTGGGCGAAGGCCGGAGGGCGCTGGCAGACGCCGAGCTGAGCGGCGCTCCGGGCGGTCGTCCGCTGGGCGCGCTTCGGGCGCTTCGGGACGGTTACGCCTCAGCGAGGGAAGCAGTCAGCGGTGCTCGGGGCGCTCGCGGTCCCATTCGAGTGGGTGTGCGACTTTAGCCGCGCATACCGCGGGTTAGGTCGCCGACCCGTCGCGCCGGGTTATGCGACATCGACGGACACTATGTCGGTCAATGTCGCAAACCCTCTCGCGGACGACGACGAGCGCCGCGACCACCGCAACCGCCCTTTCCCTCGATGCGGCTGTAAACGCCGCGCAACGCCGCAAACGCCAAGCGGCAGGCAAGAAGCGCCTAGGCCCGCACCGTCGCCCGCCCCGCCACCGCGATCAGCGCCGTCACCGCGCCCGCCGCCACCACGGCGCCGAAGCCCGGGCGCCAACCCCACGACTGAGCCACCGCGCCCGCCACCGCGCTGCCGCCCGCGGCGCCGAGCCCGATCGCGGTGATCGGCCAGGCGAAGGCCTCCGTGACGGCGCCCGGGGGCGCGACGTCGCCGACGAGCTGGTTGGCGGCGGCCATGTAGGGCGCCAGGCACAGGCCGGCGATCAGGGCCAGCGGCGCCATGGCCAGGATCGAGGGCGCCAGCAGGAGCGGCAGCGAGCACAGCGGGAACGCAGCGGCCAGGCGTACCCAGCGCGGGCCCGGGGCCGATGCGTGCTCGCGCCCGCCGTAGCTCAGCCCGCCGACGCCGCTGCCCGCCGCCCACGCGGCCATGAGCGCGCCGGCCGCCGCGCGCGAGCCATGATCGGCGGCGAAGGCGGTCATCGTCACCTCGGTGGCGCCCAGGGCGAAGCCGACGGGTGCCGTCGCCGCGACGATGGTGCGCACGCCGGGCGACGCGAGCGCGCCCAGCAGGTGGCGCTCGTGCTGGCGAGCATCCGGCCGCCAGGCCCGCGACGCCGGCGTGGTGACGAGGACGATCGTGCCGAGGATCACGAAGCCGCAGGCGACCAGCAGGGCCGCGGCCGGCGAGGCCACGACCACGATCGCCGCGGTGAGCAGCGGGCCGGCGACGAAGACCATCTCGATGGCGATGCCGTCGAGCGCGTAGGCGGTGGGCAGCAGGCCGGGCTCGTGTCTCAGCAGGCCCGCGAGCAGCGGTCGCACGACCGACCCGACCGGCGGCGAGGCGATGCCGGCGGCAAAGCTGCAGGCCACCAGCGCGCCCGTGGGCGCGCCCGCCAGGCCCAGCGCGACGAGCCCTCCCAGCGAAGCTGCGTGGAGCGCCGCCAGCGGGAGCATGACCCGCGCGTGCGCGTGATAGTCGATGAGCCGCCCCAGGGCCGGCGCCGAGAGGCCGATCGCCAGGCCGAAGGCGGCCGCGACCAGGCCGGCGCGCGCGAACGACCCCGTCTCGGCCCGCACGAAGAGGACCATGCCGAGGCTGTCGATGCCGATCGGCATGCGCGCGAGGATCGCGGCGCCCAGCAGGCGCGCGACATCCGGCGCCCGCAGGACGCGGGCGAAGCGCTGCGCGGGCGTCACGGCGGGCTATCCGGTGCTCGCGGCGCCGCGCCCGTGGAGCTCGAGCTCGTCGGCGCGCTCCTCGAGCGCGGCGACGACGAAGGCGATGTGCTCGTCGAAGTCGACCCCGAGCTCCTCGGCGCCGGCGCGGACCTCGTCGCGGTTGACCGCCGCGGCGAAGCTCGGCTGCTTGAGCTTCTTCTTGACCGACTTGGGCGTCAGGCCATGGATGCCCTCAGGGCGCACGTAGGCGCAGGCCAGGATGAACCCGCTGAGCTCGTCGACGGCGTAGAGCGTCTTCTCGAGGTCCGACTCGCGCGAGACGCCCAGGAAGTCGGCGTGCGAGGCGATGGCCCGCACCACCACCGGATCGACGTCGCGCGCGTCGAGCTCGGCCAGCGCGATGCGCGGATGGCCCGTCTCGAGGTCGGGATGGCGCTCGTAGTCCATGTCGTGCAGGAGCCCGACGACGCCCCACAGCTCCTCGTCCTCGCCGTTGCGTCGCGCGTAGGCGCGCATCGCCGCCTCGACGGCCAGGCAATGGCGCCGCAGGGACTCCGATTGGACCCATTCACTGAGAAGGTTCCAGGCCTCGTCGCGCGAAAGCTGCACGGACATGGCTGTTAGGCTAGCCGAGCCGCCGACTGCGCCCCCGAAGGCGGCGACCCCTCATCTCATGGAGAAGTTCGTCATCGACGGCGGAGTGCCGCTGCGCGGCACCGTCACCCCCGCCGGGAACAAGAACGGCGCCCTGCCGATCCTCGCCGCCGCGGTCCTGACGACCGACGAGGTCGTGGTCCGCAACGTCCCGCGCATCCGCGACGTCGACGCGATGCTGCGCGTGCTGCGCGGCCTGGGCGCGAGCGCCGAGTGGCGCGACGACAACGAGATCGCCATCTGCGCCGCCGGCGTTGACCGCGACGCCCACGTCGACCGCGAGCACGCCGAGCGCATCCGCGCGTCGTTCCTGCTCGCCGGCCCGCTGCTGGCGCGCTTCGGGCGGGCCGACATGCCGCCGCCCGGCGGCGACGTGATCGGCCGCCGGCGCCTGGACCCGCACATCGACGCCTTCCGCGCGCTCGGCGCCGTCTACGAGCACGGCCGTGACATCAGCCTCTCGGCGCCCAACGGCCGCCTGCGCGCCGGCGAGGTCTTCATGGACGAGCCGTCGGTCATGGCGACCGAGAACGCGCTCATGGCGGCGGCGCTCACGGCCGGGACGACGATCATCGGCAACGCCGCGTGCGAGCCCCATGTCCAGGACCTCGCGCGCATGCTGGTCAAGATGGGCGCCGACATCCGCGGGATCGGCTCCAACGTGCTCATCGTCAGCGGCAAGCACGAGCTCGGCGGCTGCACGCACGACGTCGGCCCCGATCACATCGAGATCGGCTCTTTCATCGCCCTAGCCGGTGTGACCGGCGGCGAGATCACGATCCAGGGCACCGAGCCCGAGGACCTGCGCATGATCCGCCTCGTCTTCGGGCGCCTCGGGCTGCGCACCGAGGTCGACGGCGCCGACGTGATCGTTCCCGGCGAGCAGCAGCTCGTCGCCCAGCGCGACGTCGGGGAGTACAAGGCCAAGGTCCAGGACGGCCCGTGGCCCGCCTTCCCGGCCGACCTGACCTCGATCGCCATCGCGCTGGCCACCCAGTGCAGCGGCTCGGTGCTCGTGCACGAGTGGATGTTCGAGAACCGCATGATCTTCACCGACAAGCTCGTCTCCATGGGCGCGGACATCGTGCTCTGCGACCCGCATCGCGCCATCGTCACGGGGCCCAGCCGCCTGCGCGGCGAGCGCCTCTCCTCCCCCGACATCCGGGCCGGCATGGCGATGCTGATCGCGGCCCTCTGCGCGGACGGCCGCAGCGAGATCCAGAACATCCGCGAGATCGATCGCGGCTACGAGCGCATCGACGAGCGCCTGCGCGAGCTCGGGGCCCAGATCGAGCGGGTCGCCACCGAGCCCGCCCCGGTGTGATCCACCGCATCCCGAGCGGCACCCGTGACGTGCTCCCCGACGAGATGCGGGAGCTGCGCGCCATCACCGACGCCCTACGCGGCGTGTTCGAGCGTCACGGCTACGGCGAGGTCTATACGCCGACCATCGAGTACGAGTCCGTCCTGCGCCGCGGCGATGGCGGCGTGCAGCCGGCCTACCGCGTGGTCGACGACCACGGCGACGTGCTGGCCCTGCGCGCGGACATGACCGTGCCGATCGCTCGCGTGGTGGCCACCCGCTACCAGACGGCCGAGCCGCCGCTGCGCTTCTGCTACGTCGCCCACGCCTACCGCCAGGTCACGCCGCATCGCGGCCAGATGCGCGAGTTCCTGCAGGCCGGCATCGAGCTCGTCGGCGCCCCCGGGGCCACCGGCACGGCCGAGGCGCTGACCGTGCTGTGCCACGCGCTGGACGCCGTCGGCCTGCGCGGCTATCGGGTCGGCCTGGGCGACGCCGCGCTCTATCCCGCGCTGCTGAGCGGCCTGGGGGTCGACGAGGAGCACCGCGAGCGCCTGCTGCAGGAGCTCGCGACCAAGGACTTCGTCGGCCTCGAGCGCGAGGTGCGCGAGCTGGACCTCGCCGCCGGCGACGCCGAGCTGCTCGTGCGCGTGCCGCAGCTGCGCGGCGGGTCCGACGTGCTCGAGGCGCCGCCAGGCCCGGTGGCCGACGCGCTGCGTGGCCTGCGCGACGTCCTGGACCTGCTCGAGGGCTCGGTCGCCGAGCACGTCATCTTCGACCTCGGCCTCGCGCGCGGCCTGGGCTACTACACGGGCGCCGTGTTCGACGTCTATGACCCGGCGCTGGGCGAGCCGTTGGGCGGCGGCGGGCGCTACGACGACCTGCTCGGGCGCTTCGGGCGCGCGCTGCCCGCGGTGGGCTTCGCCATCGGGGTGGACCGCCTGCACGCGGCGCTGGCCGGGGAGGGGCGGTGAACCGCTTCGGGCTGACCTTCGCGGTGCCCCGCGGCGCGCTGCTCGGCGAGACCCTCGACGCGCTGGAGGGCATCGGGGTCGATGCCAGCGAGGTGCGCGCCAACGACCGCCGGCTGCTCTTCGGCGACGTGGGCATCGTCACCATGCGCCCGTCCGACGTGCCCACCTACGTCGAGGCCGGGGCCGCCGACGTCGGGATCGTGGGCAAGGACGTGCTCATGGAGCAGCGCGAGCGCCAGGTCTTCGAGCTGCTCGACCTCGGCTACGGCGGCTGCACGATGGTGCTCGCCACCGTGGCCGGCGAGCCCGATCCCGCCGCCGAGGCACTGCGGCGCCTGGGCGTCATGCGCGTGGCGACGAAGTACCCGCGCCTGGCGGCGCGCTGGCTCGAGGACACCGGGCGCCAGGCCGAGATCGTCGAGGTCAAGGGCTCCGTCGAGCTCGCGCCGCTCACCGGGCTCGTCGAGGCGATCGTCGACCTCACGGCCACGGGCACGACGTTGCGCGAGAACGGCCTCGTGGTGCGCGAGGAGATCCTCACCTCGACCGCGCGGCTGATCGCCAACCCTGTCGCCCACAAGCTCAAGGCGGCGGCCATCGACGAGGTGGTGGAAGGGCTGCGGGGCGCGGACGGCTCGCGTGGCGTGGAGGGGCTGCGTGGCGGTTGAGCGCCTCGCGCTCGGCGATCCGGCGCAGGTCGCGGCGGCGGTGCGGGCGCTGGCCCCCGGCGCCGCGTCGGTGGCCGATGCGGTGGCGGGCATCGTCGCCGACGTGCGCGCCGCGCGGCGACGCCGCGCTGAGCGAGTACGTCGAGCGCTTCGACGACGTCCGCGGCCCGCTGCGCGTGGAGGCCGACGAGCTGCAGCGAGCGCTCGACGAGCTCGACCCGGACGTCCGCGCGGGCCTCGGGGTGGCGATCGCCAACGTCCACGAGGTCGCCGTCGCCGGGCGCGACGACGAGCGCGAGGTCCTGCTTCCCGCCGGCCAGGTCATCCGCCTGCGCGAGGTGCCCGTGCGCCGCGCGGCGATCTACGTGCCCGGCGGCCGCGCGCCGTACCCCTCGACCGTCGTCATGGGCGTGGTCACCGCCCGTGCGGCCGGCGTCGAGGAGGTCGTCGTCTGCGCCCCGGGGGCGCACCCGGTCATCCTCGCCGCCTGCGCGCTGTGCGAGGCCGACGCCGTCTTTCGCATGGGCGGCGCCCACGCGGTCGCCGCGCTCGCCTACGGCACCGAGAGCGTGCCCCGCGCCGACGTCATCGCCGGCCCCGGCAACCTGTACGTGCAGGAGGCCAAGCGCCTGGTCAGCGGCGATGTGGGCATCGACGGCTTCGCCGGGCCCTCCGACGTGCTCGTCCTGGCCGCCGAGGGCGCCGACCCGGCGCTCGTGGCCATCGACCTCGCCGCGCAGGCCGAGCACGGCGAGGGCACGATCGTGTGCGCGGTGAGCGACGACCCGGCGCTGCTCGACGCCATCGCGTTCGACTCCGGGCGGGCCGCGGGGGCGCTGGTGGACGCCCCCGACCTCGAGGCGGCGCTCGACTTCGTCGAGGCCTTCGCACCCGAGCACCTCGAGCTCATCGGCCCCGAGGCCGAGGAGCTGGCGCCGCGCGTGCGCAGCGCCGGCTGCGTCTTCGTCGGCCCCGAGAGCGCCACCGCCTTCGGCGACTACGTGGCCGGCTCGAACCACACGCTGCCCACCGGCGGGGCGGCGCGCTTCGCCTCGGGCCTCAGCCCGCGCCACTTCCGCCGGCGCATGAGCGAGGTCCGGATCGGCCCCGCGGCGGACGCCCTGGCGCGCGCCGGCGCGCCGCTCGCGCGGGCCGAGGGCTTCGAGCGCCACGCGGCGTCGATGGAGGTACGCGAGAATCCCGCCCCGTGAGCAGAACCGCCGACATCGCGCGCGAGACCAAGGAGACGAGCGTCACGCTCGCCCTGGGCCTCGACGGCGCGGGCGCGGGCAGCCGCGCCACGGGCGTGGGCTTCCTGGACCACATGCTCGACCTGCTGGCCCGCCACGGCCGCCTGGACCTCGAGGTGCAGGTCCGCGGCGACCTCGAGACCGGCGCGCACCACACGGTCGAGGACACGGGGATCGTCTTCGGGCAGGCCCTCGACCGCGCGCTGGGCGACCGCGCCGGGATCACGCGCTACGGGGCGGCCACGGTCCCGATGGACGAGGCGCGCGCGTCGTGCGCGATCGACATCTCCGGGCGCCCCTACTGCCACTTCGCCGCCGAGCTGCCGCCTGGCGGCACCGGCGGCTTCGACCACGAGCTGACCGAGGAGTTCTTCCGCGCGGTGGCCAACGCCGCGCGCATGACCATCCACGTCGACGTCGAGGCGGGCACCAACGCCCATCACATGATCGAGGCGGCGTTCAAGGCCTTCGCCCGCGCGCTGCGCGGCGCCGTGGCCATCGACCCGTCGGAGACGGGCGTGCCGTCGACCAAGGGGACCCTGACGCAATGACGAGCATCGGGATCGTCGACCACGGCATGGGCAACCGCCGCAGCGTCGAGAAGGCGCTCGAGCGCGTCGGCGCGCGCGTGGCGCTGACCGCCGACCACGATGCTCTGCGCGCGGCCGACGGCCTCGTCGTCCCGGGCGTCGGCGCCTTCGCCGCGGCCATGCGCGCCATGCGCGAGCTGGGCCTGGACGAGCTGGTGGTCGAGCGCGCGGGGGAGGGGACCCCGGTACTCGGCCTGTGCCTGGGCATGCAGCTGCTCTTCGACTCCTCGACCGAGCTCGGCGGCGACCGCGGCCTGGGGCTGCTGCCGGGACGGGTCGTCGCGCTGGAGCCCGGGGCGCTGAAGATCCCGCACATCGGCTGGAACGAGGTCGCCTTCACGCGCGCCTCGCCGCTGCTCGACGGGCTCGGCGAACACGCCGCCTTCTACCACGTGCACTCCTTCGTGGCGGTGCCCGACGAGGACAGCGACGTGCTGGGTCGCGGCGACTACGGCGGCCCCTTCACCTCGATCGTCGGGCGCGGCGACGTCTACGGCGTGCAGTTCCATCCCGAGAAGTCCTCGGCCGCCGGGCTCGCGCTGCTGGCCAACTTCACGTCGGTGTGCGCGCGGGTGGCAGCCTGAGTGATCCTCTACCCGGCCATCGACATCTCCGAGGGCCAGGCCGTGCGCCTGGTCCAGGGGGACTTCGCCGAGAAGACGGTGTACCGCGACTCGCCGCTGGAGGCAGCCCGCGCGTGGGTGCAGGCCGGCGCGCGCTTCCTGCACGTCGTCGACCTCGACGGCGCGCGCACGGGCAGCCCCAAGTCGCTGGACCACCTCGAGCAGATCGCCCACCAGCTCGCGGTTCCGGTCCAGTACGGGGGCGGCCTGCGCTCGCTGCCCGCGGTGCGCGACGCGCTGCGCGCCGGCGCCGAGCGGGTCATCCTGGGGACCGCGGCCTACACCGACGTCGACTTCCTCGACGACGTGCTCGGGGCCTTTCGCGAGCGCGTGATCGTCTCGGTCGACACGCGCGGCGGCAACATCTCGACCTCGGGGTGGCAGCAGACGACGCAGATGCCGGCCGAGTCGGTCATCGAGCGCCTGCAGAACCGCGGCGTACGCTCGTTCATCTACACGAACGTCGACAAGGACGGGATGCTCGAGGGCCCCGACCCCGACGAGGTGCGTCGCATCGCGGGCGTCGTGCGCGGGCGCTTCCTGTACTCGGGGGGCATCGGGACGCTCGCGCACCTGCGGACGCTGCGCGACCTGCGCCAGGTCAACCTCGGCGGCGTGATCGTGGGCAAGGCCCTGTACGAGGGAAGGTTCACGGTGCCCGAGGGCCAGGAGGCGCTCGAGCCGGCCCGTGACTGAGCGCTACGTGCCGGCCGCGGGGCGCCCCGCGTTCACGCGCCTCTACGACACGGTGGTGGCGCTGACCATGCGCGAGGCCACCTTCCGCGGGCGCCTGGCCGCCCAGGTCCTCGAGGGGCTGGAGCCCGGGGCGCCGGTGGTGGATGTCGGCAGCGGGACCGGGACGCTCGCCATCGCGCTGGCCGCGGGCGGCGCCACGGTGATCGGCGTCGACGGCGACCCCGAGGTGCTCGCGCTGGCCCAGGCCAAGCCCGGCGCTGACGCGGTGCAGTGGCGCAAGGGGCCCGCGACGGCGCTGGCGCTGGCGGGCGCGAGCGCCGAGCGCGTCGTCATGTCGCTGCTGCTGCACCACCTGGATCCCGCGAGCAAGCGCACGGCGCTGGCCGAAGCGGCCCGCGTATTGCGGCCCGGCGGGCGCCTGCACGTGGCCGACTGGGGCCGCCCGCACGACCCGCTGACGCGCGCGGCGGCCTGGGCCCTGGAGCGCATCGACGGCGCCGAGGGCCTGCGCGAGCACCTGGAGGGCGCCGTGCCGGCGCTGCTGGCTGACGCGGGCTTCACCGCTGTCACGGTCCATGATCGCCTGCGCACGGGCTGGGGCAGCCTCGAGCTGCTGTCGGCGCTGCGGCCCTAGGCCGGGCAGCGCAGGTCGTCGACGACGACGACCTCGGCGTCCGCGTCGGGCGAGGGGAAGCGCGCCTTGAACGTGAAGGCGTAGGGCGTCGGCCCGTTGACGCGCAGGTGCTCGAGGCGCTCCTTGGCCTCGTCGACGGTGGGGATGGCGCCCGCCGCGACCCACCACAGGACCATGTAGGGCTTCATCAGCTCGAACCACTCGCGCCGGCGGCGCATGACGTCGACGTGGCCGCTGCCGTAGACAAAGGCCGCAAGCGCGTCGATCGACTCCCAGACCGACATGTTGACGATCATGCGGTCGTCCTCGTAGGGGCGCAGCGCGGTGGCGTTGCCCTCCTCGGTCTGCAGGCGCCAGACGAAGCCCGGCGAGGCGTCGGCCACGGCGTTGACCGGGTCGAGCAGCGCCATGAACTCGGCCATGACCGGCCCGTCGACGGGCCCGCGGGCGCGGCCGATGTTGAGCTGGGCGATGTGGAAGGCGGTCATGTGTCGTACCCCGCGATGTCGGCTTGGGCCAGGACGTGGTCGGCGTGCAGGCGCACCAGCAGCTCCCCCTCGATGGCGTTGCGCTCCCCGAACTCCTTGGCGCGGTCGGCGCCCATGTAGCGGGCGCCGATCACCGTGGCCCAGCGGCGCAGGTCGTCGCGCTCGGTCGTGATCGTGACCGTGCCCGTGACCGTCACGAAGCCATAGGGCGGGCGCTCGTCGTCGACGCACAGCGCGGCGATCCCGTCGCGGGCCAGCGAGCGGCCCTTGATCGAGTGCGCGCCGGTGTTGAAGACGAAGTCGTCGCCGTCGAGGACGAACCAGATCGGCACCACGTGTGGCCGGCCGTCATGGCGCGTCGTGGCGAGCTTGCCGGTGCGAGTCCCCTCGCTCACGAAGGCGCGCCATTCGGCGTCGTCCATGGTCCGCGGCATGGCGCGAAGATACCGGCCATGAGCGGCCCGCCCCCGGAGCTCTTCGACGCGCTCCCCGAGCAGTACTTCACGCGGATCGTGGGCGCGGCGGCCGCGGCGCGCGCGCTGCCCGGCCCGCGGCTGATCGATCTCGGTCGCGGCAACCCCGACCTGCCGCCCCCGCCGATCGCGCTCGAGGCGCTGCAGGCCGAGCTCGAGGCCTCCGGCGGCATGCACGGCTATCCGCCCTTCCAGGGCCGCGCCGAGCTGTGCGAGGCGATCGCGGCGCACTACCGCGCCGACCACGGCGTGGAGCTCGACCCCGAGCGCGAGGTGGCCGTCGTGCCGGGGACCAAGACGGCGATCATGCTCGCCGCGCTGGCCTGCGCGGACGCGGGCCAGGCCGTCGCCCTGCCCGATCCGGGCTATCCGGACTACCTGTCGGCCGTCGCGCTCGCGCGCGTGCGCAAAGTCGCCCTGCCTCTCGACGCCGCCGCCGACTGGCAGCCCGACTTCGGCGCGCTGGGCGACGAGCGCCCCGCGCTCGTGGTCCTCAACTACCCGTCGAACCCGTGCGCGGCCTGCGAGGCGCCGGGGACCTTCGAGGCCGCGGTGGCGTGGGCGCACGAGCGCGGCAGCTGGCTGCTCAACGACCTCGCCTACGCTTTCCTGGCCTTCGACGGGCGCCGGGCGCGCAGCGTGCTCGAGGCCGACGGCGCGCGCGACGTGGCGGTCGAGCTGTGGTCGCCGTCGAAGGTCTACGGCATGGCCGGCTGGCGGGTGGGCTTCGCCGTGGGCAACGCGGAGATCGTGGGGCGCATCCGCCTGCTGCTCGACCACCTGCACGCCGGCGTCCCGGTCGCGCTCCAGCTCGGCCTGGTGGCGGCGCTGAGCGGCGACCAGTCGCACGTGGCCGAGCGCTTCGAGGTCTATCGGCGCCGCCGCGACGTCCTCGTGGAGGGCCTCGGGCTCCAGGCGCCCGAGGGCACCTTCTATGCCTGGTGGCGCCTGCCCGACGGGCTGACGCCCGAGCGCCTGCTCGAGCAGGCGCGCGTCGCCGTCGCCCCCGGCGAGGGCTTCGGCGCCCGCGGCGCCGGCTACGCGCGCCTGTCGCTGGCGGTCGGCGACGACGACCTCGCCGAGGGCGTGGCGCGCCTGGCGGCGGCGCAGCGCGACGCCGCCGCGTAGCCTGGAGGGCGTGCACCTCAAGCGCGTCATCCCCTGCCTGGACGTCGACGCCGGGCGCGTGGTCAAGGGCACGAACTTCGTCGACATCCGCGACGCCGGCGACCCCGTCGAGCTGGCCGAGCGCTACGACGCCGAGGGCGCCGACGAGCTCGTCTTCCTCGACATCACCGCGACGCACGAGAAGCGCGACACGATGGTCGAGCTGGCGCGTCGCACGGCCGACAACGTCTTCGTCCCCTTCACCATCGGCGGCGGCATCCGCTCGGTGGCCGACGCCCAGGCGGTGCTCGACGCCGGCGCGGACAAGGTCAGCGTCAACTCGGCGGCGGTGGTGCGGCCCGAGCTGGTCGACGAGCTGGCCGACCGCTTCGGCGCGCAGTGCGTGGTCCTCGCGATCGACGCGAAGCGCAGCGGCGACTCCTGGGAGGTCTTCGTGGCCGGCGGGCGCACGGCGACCGGGCGCGACGCGGTGGCGTGGGCGCGCGAGGGGGCCGAGCGCGGGGCGGGCGAGATCCTGCTGACGAGCATGGACCGCGATGGCACCAGCGACGGCTACGACCTGGCGCTGACGAGCGCCGTAGCCGCCGCCGTGCCCGTGCCGGTCATCGCCTCGGGCGGCGCCGGCACGCTCGACCACCTCTCCGAGGCGCTGCGCGCCGGGGCCGACGCGGCGCTGTGCGCGTCGATCTTTCACTACGGCCAGCACACGGTGGCCGCGGCCAAGGCGCACCTGGCCGCCGCCGGCATCGCGGTACGTGCATAGCCAACGCGTGCGCAACCATCCGTCCGGGCAGGTCTGCTAGAACAGAGGAGAGGCTCGCCTGTGCCCCTCCTGGAGCGCGCGAGCCCTTCGACGCCCGCTCGGTGGGCGCAGTCGCAACCAATGTCGTCACAGCCCAACACGCGCCGGACGGGCGCTTCGCCACGCCGGAGCCCCGCCCCCCAGCCCGTCGAGCCGCCAGCGCGCGGCGGTCTCGACGTGACCACGCTGCTCGCCGCCGCCGTCGCCTCCGTCGTCGCTGCCACCGTCGTCTCGAGGCTCTGGCAGGCGGGCACGGTGTGGGCCACGGCGATGACGCCCGTCATCGTCGCGCTCGTCAAGGAGGCGGTGGAGCGCCCCGCCAAGCGCGTGAGCTCGATCGCCACGCGCGCCGCCGCTCCTCCGCTGGCGCGCGCCACGCGGGCCGTGGCCGAGCCACCGCCCGAGGCCTACGCTCCGCCGCCGCCGGTCGTCGGCCCCGATCCCGGGCTGAGCGAGATGCGCGTCTACCGGCGCGAGCGCGCCACCGGCCGGCACTGGAAGCTCGCCGTCGCCACCGGCCTGCTGGCCTGCGTGATCGCCATCGCGGCCATGACGCTGCCCGAGCTCGTGGCCGGGCGCTCGGTGGTCTCGAGCTCGCACCACACCACGATCTTCGGGGGCCGCCGCCCCACGTCGTCCACGACGAAGACGAAGACCGACGAGAAGAAGACGACGAGCACGGATCAGAGCACGAGCACCGGCACGCAGCCGCAGGGCACGACGACCCAGCCCGACACGACGACGACGGCGCCCGGCGGGCAGACGACGACGGCGCCCGCACCGGCCCAGACCCCGGCGCCGGCGACGACGCAGCCCCCGGCGGAGCAGACCCAGCCGCCGGCGACCACGCAGCCCCCGGCGACGACGCCCTAGCCCTACCGTCCTGCCCCTTGGTCGCAGGACGACCATTGGGCAGGACAGTTCACCCCGAAGGGGGCCACAACGGGCTGCAGGTGGCTGCTAGCCCTTCCGCGGGCGGCAGACCGTCCTGCCGTTGCGGTGCGCCACGCACACCAGCGGGCGCGGGACGCGGCACACGGTGCGGCCGTGGCTCTTGAAGCAGATCTTGCGGTGCTGGCGGCGCAGCCGCTTGTTGCGGCGCACGGCGGCACGGCGCGCCGCCACCCGGCGCGCGACCTTGCGCTTGTGGATGCGCTGCAGCTGGGCGTGGTATCTGGCGGACTTGCGCTTGGCCCGCGCGGCGCCGGCGCCGGCCTGGCGCGCGAGCCCGTCGCGGGCGCGCTCGTCGCTGCGCGCCTGGCCACGCGACGAGAGCATGAAGAGGCTCGAGTAGCCCAGGAAGTACAGCCGCCGGCCGTCGGAGATGATGGGGTTGAAGGCGCCGCGGCCCGTCGCCCACACGAGCTTGCCGGTCACGGCGCCGACCGCCGCCGACGAGCGCCGTGAGAGGTTCGAGTAGAAGACGAGGTCCCCGACCACCACGGGGGCGCCCGAGATCTTGCCGCCGGCGTCGTGCGCCCAGCGCACGCGCCCCGAGCGCGCGTCGAAGGCGTAGAGGCGCCCGTCGTAGGAGCCGATGTAGACCGTCGGCCCCGCGCCGGGCACGCCGGCCACGGCAGGGGAGGAGTAGACGTAGTTGCCGGTCTTGTGCCGCCACGCGAGCTTGCCGTCGGAGGCCGCGAACGAGTAGACGAAGCCGTCGAGCGAGCCGATGTAGACGCGCCCGTAGGCTGCCGCCGGCGTCGAGTAGAAGCTCCCGGCCTTGAGGCCGAACGCGCTGCCCGCGCTCGAGGTCTCCCAGATCTGCGAGCCGTCGCGCTGGCGGATGGCGTGGACCTTGCCGCCGTAGTCGCCGAAGAACAGCCGCCCCTGGTCGAGGGCCAGCCCGCCCTTGACGGCGCCGTCGGCCTTGTAGCGCCAGCGCACCGCCCCGTCGCGGGCGCGCAGCGCGTAGACCGTGCCGTCCTCGGTGCCGAAGTAGACGCGCCCGCTGGCCACGAGCGGCGAGGACTCCGCGCGCGAGGGCAGCTTGCGCGACCAGCGCACGCGGCCGTTCTTGACGTCGAGAGCGATTACGCGCCCGCCCTTGATGCCCTTGCCGCGGGCCAGCACCACGGCGTAGACGCTGTTCCCGGCGCAGGCCGGCGACGAAGCGGCCAGGTAGCCGATCTTCGCCTTCCACCGCACGCGACCGGTCAGGCGGCTGACCTTGTAGAGCGCGCCGTTGTTCTTCTCCAGGTACAGCGAGCGCCGGCACAGCACCGGCGGGAACTCGATGAGCTCCCGGCCCGTCACCCGCCACTGGGTCACGAACGGCGGGCGCAGCGGCGTCTTGAGCGGCAGGTAGCGCGTGCGCGCCTTCGTGTAGCCGAATTCCGGCCACGCGAAGCCGTCGTCCATCGGGTGCTCGGTGGCCTTCGGCTTACGCTGGGTGCTCGTGGTGCCCGTGTCCTGCGTGTCGGTGAACTCGACGTCCGGATGCGAGACGTTGCCCGGCTGGGACATCGTGAGGTAGGCGACCGCGGCTCCGGCGGCCACCACGCAGAGCACGCCCCCGAGCGCCAGCCAGCGCCACCGGCCGCGCAGGCGCGGGAACATGCCCCGAGGGTACCGTTGCGCTGTGCGCGACGCGTCAGACGCTCTCGGCGTGCTGCGCGCCGACCCGTGCGGCGCGCGGCTGCTGGACGCCTTCGCGCCCGGCGACGGCGTCCACCTCGTCGGCGGGGCCGTGCGCGACCTGCTGCTGGGACGCCCGTGGCGCGAGCTCGACGTGGTGGTCGAGGGCGACGTCGACGCCGCCGCGGCGCGCCTGGGCGGCGAGGTCGCCGCCCACGAGCGCTTCGGCACCGCGCGCGTCCGGGCCGGCGACTGCGCCTTCGACCTCGTGCGCGCCCGCGCCGAGAGCTACGCGCACCCGGGCGCCCTGCCCGACGTGCGGCCGGGCACGCTCGACGAGGACCTCCGTCGCCGCGACGTGACGGTCAACGCCATGGCGCTACGCATGGACGGGACGCTGGCCGGCGTCGAGGGGGCGCTCGAGGACCTCGAGGCCGGCGTGCTGCGCGTGCTGCACGAGGCGTCGTTCGTCGACGACCCCACCCGCGTCTGGCGGGTGGCGCGCTACGCGGCCCGCCTGGGCTTCGACGTCGACGAGCACACGCGCGCGCTGGCGGCCGCGGCGGACCCGACGACGGTGAGCGGCGACCGCCTCGGGGCCGAGCTGCGCCTGGCCCTCACCGAGCCAGACCCGCTGGCCGCGCTGCAGGCCGTCGCCGAGCTCAACCCCGCCTACCTGCCCGACGGCTTCGACCCGGCCCCGCGCGCGCTGGCCCCCGCGCTCGACCTGCTGCCCGAAGACGGCCGGCGCGACCTGCTCACGCTGGCGGCCAGCACCGCGGGGATGGACGCCCGCGCCCTGCTGGCGTGGCTGGACGCCATGGGCTTCGTCGCCGGCGAGCGCGACCGGGTGGCCGCCGCCTCGCGCTACTCCACGGGCGCGCCGCTGCGCGCGGCGCGCAGCAACGCCGAGATCGCTCGCGCCGCGCGCGGCGCGCCGGTCGAGGCCGTCGCGCTGGCCGGGGGCGAGAACGCGCGCCGCTGGCTGGCCGACCTGCGCGGGGTGGGCCTCGAGATCAACGGCGACGACCTGCTCGCCGCCGGCGTGCCCCAGGGGCCGGAGATCGGCGCGCGGCTGCAGCGCGCCCTGGATCGCAAGCTCGACGGCGAGATCGCCGGGCGCGAGCAGGAGCTGGCGACGGCGCTCGCGCAGGACGGCGGATAGGCTCGCGGCGGATGAGCGCCAACGTGCTTCAGTGGGACGGCGGCCCGGGCCACTACGAGGTCTACTACCTCTCGGCCACCGATCCGCGCAGCGCCACGGGCCTGTGGATCCGCTACACGATGCGCTCACCGTCGCAGGGCCCGGGCGAGTGCGCGCTGTGGTTCATGGCCATGGATCGCGACGGCTTGCGCTTCGCGCGCAAGGTGACCCACCCGATCGACGCGCTGACGGCCCAGCCCGACCCGTTCTGGCTGACGCTGGCCGGCGCGGACCTGTCCGACCGCGGCATGGCGGGTGACTTCGAGGACGTCTCGTGGGAGCTCACGTGGGAGCCGTCGCTGCCGGCGGCCGAGCACGTGGACCGGCTCCTGCGGCGCGCCGGCATCGCCAAGACCATCCTCGTCCTGGCCCACCCCGACCTCGCGGTCTCCGGCACGGTGCGCTTCGCCGACCGCGAGCTCGTCCTGGAGAGCGCGCGCGGAGGGCAGGCGCACCTGTGGGGCTCCAAGCACGCGTTGCGCTGGACGTGGGCGCACGCCAACGACCTGCGCGGCGTCGAGGGCGAGCCGCGCCCGGGCTCCTACCTCGACGGCGTCAGCGTCTACGTGCCGCGCTTCGGGCGCGAGCTGGGGCCGAGCACGCCGGTGGTCGGACGCTTCGGCGACGACGACTTCCGCTCGACGAGCCCGCCGAGCGTGGTCCGCAACTCCAGCCGCTTCGGCCTGACGAGCTGGCGCTTCGAGGCGCGCGACGGCAGGCGCAGGGTGGTCGGCGAGGTCGACGCGCCGCGCGGCTCGCTCGTCGGCGTCACCTACCAGGACCCCGACGGGGACCTGGCCTACTGCTACAACAGCGAGGTGGCCTCGATGCGCGTCAACGTCTGGGACCGCACGTCCCGCGGGCGCGCCGGCTGGGTGCTGCGCGACACGCTGGTCGCCGACGGCAACGCCCACTTCGAGTACGCCCAGCGCACGCCCGTCGACGGCGTGGAGCTGTTGGTGACGTGAGCTTCCGCGCCGACGGCGAGCACCTGGTCGTCGACCTGCCGGGTGCCACCGCGCTCTTCACCACGCGCCGCGGTGGCGTGTCCGAGGGCCCGTACGCATCGCTCAACCTCGGCCTGCTCACCGACGACGAGCCCGATCGCGTGGCGGCCAACCGCGAGCGCGTGCGCGCGCACGCCGGCGCCGAGCGCCTCGCGCAGGGCCGCCAGGTGCACGGCACGCGCGTCGTCGTCGACGGGCAGGGCGGCGAGGAGGCCGACGGCCAGGTCACCACCCGCCCGGGCGTGGCGGCCATCGTGCTCGTCGCCGACTGCCTGCCGGTCGCGCTGGCCGGCCCCGACGCCGTCGGGGTGGTCCACGCGGGCTGGCGCGGGCTGTCGGGCGGCGTGCTCGAGGCCGGGGTGGCCGCCTTCGGCGGCGCGGGGCCGGTCACGGCCGCCATCGGCCCCGGCATCGGCCCGTGCTGCTACGAGGTCGGCGACGACGTCCGCGCGGTCTTCGGGACCAGCGCGCGCACGCTCGACCTCAAGGCGGTCGCCCGCGCGCGCCTGCACGGCGCCGGCGTCGCCGAGATCCACGACTGTGGCCTGTGCACGGCGTGCGACGCGGAGCGCTTCTTCTCCCATCGCCGCGATCGCGGCACGACGGGCCGCCAGGCGGGGCTCGCATGGCGCAGCTGATCCGCGGGCTCGACGCGCGCCGCGTCGCCGACAACCTCGCGCGGGTCCGAGAGGACATCGGCGACGAGATCCAGGTCCTCGCGGCGGTCAAGTACGTGGCGGCCGAGGAGATGGGCGTTCTCGTCGAGGCCGGCGTCACCGTGGTGGGCGAGAACCGCGCGCAGGAGCTCGAGGTCAAGGCGCAGGCCCATCCGGAGCTGACGTGGGACTTCATCGGCCACCTGCAGAGCCGCAAGGTCAAGCAGGTTCTGCCCTACGTGCGCTGGATCCACTCGGTGGCCAGCGACTCGGCGCTCGAGCAGCTCGGGCGCCACGGCGGGCCGCAGACGCAGGTGCTCGTCGAGGTCAACGTGGCGCGGGACGAGAGCAAGTCGGGCGTGCTGCCCGAGGAGCTCGACGGCTTCCTCGAGCGCGCGGGGCGGGTGGGACGGGTTCAGGTGGTCGGGCTCATGACGATGCCGCCGTTCACCGAGCGCCCGGAGGACAGCCGCCGCTGGTTCGCGGTGCTGGCCGAGCTGGCGGGGGAGCGGGGCCTGCGCGAGCTCTCGATGGGCACCAGCCAGGACTACGCGGTCGCCGCGCAGGAGGGCGCGACGATCGTGCGCCTTGGCACGAGCTTGTATACGTAAGTTGCAGGAGAATCCGCCAAGAGGGCTAACCTTCCGCTGTAGGTATGGCGTTCCGCGATTCCTGGCACCGTGCGCTCGTGTACTTCGGCCTTGCCGAGGAGCGCGACCCGTACGTGGAGGAGGACGATCCCTACGAGCCGGAGGCCGAGCTCGAGGATCGCTACCGCGAGCGCCCGAACGTCCGCCGGCTGGGCTCGCGCCGCCGGCGCGACGAGTTCGACGACATCTTCGCCGACGACGACGTCCCCGGGCGGCCGACGGCCCAGCTGCGCTCGGTGCGCCCCGGAGGCAACGGCCGCAACGACGTGCGCGTACACCTCGTCATCCCCAAGAGCTTCAACGACGCCCAGCAGATCGCGGACAAGTTCAAGGACTCGATCCCCGTCGTCCTGAACCTCCAGGGCATCGAGTCCGATCTCTCCAAGCGCCTCATCGACTTCGCCAGCGGGCTCACCTACGCCCTCGACGGCGGCATGCAGCGGATCGCCGACAAGGTGTTCATGCTCACGCCGCGCAACGTCGAGATCTCGGCGGAGGAACGCGCGGAGCTCATCGAAAAGGGCTTCTTCAACCAAAGCTGACCCGGTGGTGCTCGGCCTCATCGGCGCCGGGAGCATGGCCCGAGGGCTGGCCCTCGGCTGGGGTCGACCGGTGCTGTGCACCGACGTCGTCGCCGAGCGCGCACGGGCGCTGGCCGACGAGGTCGGCGGCGAGGCGCTCGCGTCCGCGGCCGAGGTCGCCCAGCGCGCCGACGTCGTCGTGCTGTGCCACAAGCCGCCGCAGCTCGCGGCGGTGGCCACCGAGGTGGCGCCTCACGCCAAGGCGATCGTCTCGATCCTCGCGGCGACTGCGCTGGCGGACGTCAAGGCGGCCTATCCCGATCGCCCGGTCTACCGCATCCTGCCCTCCACGCCGGTGGAGGTCCGCCAGGGCGCGGTCATCCTCGCCGCCGACGACGAGCAGGACGCCGCGCTGGACGCCGAGCTGCGCGGCCTGCTCGAGGAGCTGGGCACGCTCGTCGTGCTGGACGACGCGATGGTCGACGTCGCCATGGGGCTCATGTCCAACGCCCCGGCCTACTACGCGCTGGTGGTCGAGGCACAGGTCGACGCCGGCGTGCGCCACGGCCTGACCGCCGAGCAGGCCTCGCGCCTCGTGGTCCAGACGATGGCGGGCACGGCCGAGCTCCTGCGCCGGCAGGGCCACGACACGCTGGCCGCGCGGCGCGCGGTCACCTCGCCGGGCGGGTCGACCGCGCGCGGGCTCGACGCGCTGGAGCGCGGCGGGGTACGCGCCGCGTTCTCGGACGCGCTGGATGCGATCCTCAAGCGATGACGGTCGTGCTCGCCACCTTCCGGGAGGATCTCGCCGACTACGTGTACGCGGTCTTCGTCGTGTACACGCTGCTGATCATCGCCTACATCCTCAGCTCGCTGTTCTTCGCGTTCGGCGGTCGCCTGCCCTATTCGCGGTGGTCCAGTGCGGTGCTCGGCTTCCTGCGCGACGTGTGCGAGCCGTACCTGTCGATCTTCCGGCGGTTCATCCCGCCGATCGGCCCGCTGGACCTCAGCCCGCTGATCGGCATCCTGCTGTTGCAGTTCGCCGGCCGCCTGGTGCGCGCGGTCATCGCCGGTTGATGGCGAGCGGCGGAGCGTGGGCGCGGGCCGCGCTGGTCATGGCGGCGGTGATCGCCCTCGATCAGGCGACCAAGGCGCTCGTGCGCTCGAGCGTGGCCATCGGCGACCGCGACGGCGTCTTCCCGGGCGTCGAGATCGTCCACGTGCGCAACGAGGGCGTCGCCTTCAGCCGCTTCTCCGGCGGCGGGACGGTCGTCGCGGTCATCGTGGGCGCGGCGCTGCTGGCGCTGGTGGCCTACTTCGTCACCCACCTCGACAAGCCGCTCGTGTGGCTGCCGACCGGGATGCTGCTCGGCGGCGCCCTGGGCAACGTCATCGACCGGATCCGCGACGGCGCCGTGACCGACTTCATCAAGCTGCCCAGGTGGCCGGCCTTCAACGTGGCCGATGTCGCGATCACCTGCGGCGTCCTCGTGCTGCTCTATGTCACCGAGCGCCCGCGCCATGCAGCGGCGAGCGACGCCTGAGGACGCGGGCGCCCGGCTCGACGCCTTCCTGGCGGCGCCGCTGGGCTCGCGGGCGCGCGCGCAGCGCCTCATCGAGGCCGGGCACGTGCTGGTCGACGGCCGGGCGGCGCCCAAGCGCCACCGGCTGAGCGCCGGCGAGCTGGTCACCGTCGACGAGCCCCAGGAGGCGCCGGCGCCCGACGTGCCCGACGCGCCGCACGCCGTCCCCTACGCCGACGAGCACCTGCTGGTGGTCGACAAGCCCGCCGGCGTCGTCGTGCACCCGGCGCGCGGGCACCGCACCGGGACGCTGGCGCAGGCGCTGAGCCCGATCGCCGCCGGCGGCGAGGACGCCGCCCGCGCGGGCATCGTGCACCGCCTGGATCGCGACACCTCGGGCCTGCTGGTGGTGGCCCGCTCGGAGGCCGTGCATCGCGCGCTGCGCAACGCGCTGCAGGCGCGGGCCATCACGCGCGAGTACCTGGCCCTGGTCGAGGGGCGCCCGCCGGCGCGCAGCGGCACCATCGACGCCCCGCTGGGGCGCGACCGCCGCGTGCGCACCCGGATGTCGACCGACACCGACGATCCGCACGGCGCGGTGACGCACTTCGAGATCGAGGAGGCGCTGCCGCGCACCACGCTGCTGCGCGTGCGCCTGCAGACGGGGCGCACGCACCAGATCCGCGCCCATCTGAAGGCCATCGACCATCCCGTCGTCGGCGACCCCGAGTACGGGACGCCGGGGCGCCTTGGGCTCGAGCGCCAGTTCCTGCACGCAGCGCGGCTGGCCTTCGCGCACCCGGTCACCGGGGCGCCGGTCGACGTCAGCTCGCCGCTGCCCGAGGATCTGCGTCGGGCGCTGGCGCTGGCCGGCGCCGAGTGATCCACAGCTCGGCCCGGTAGGGGATGTCGATCTCCTCGACCCCGCGGCGGGCGAGCATCGCGTCGAGCTCGGCCAAGAAGTGGGTGCGCTGAGCATCCGGGAGGGTCGCCACGAACGACATCGAGGCCCAGTGCGCGACGATGCCGGCACGGTCGGTGCTGTGCACGAACGGCTCCTCGCGCGTCTGGATCTCCTCGAACGCCGGATGGCCCTCGAGGCCGTCGGGCCGCCGCGAGCCCGTCAGGTAGGGGTGGTTGCCCTTGGGCAGCGCCGCGTGGATGGCGCCGAGGTCCAGCCACCAGTCGGGCGCGTCGTCGCTGCCGAGCCAGCGCGGGTGGGTGACGCACACGACCATGCCGCCGCCGGGCCTGAGCACGCGCGCCAGCTCGTCGGCGGCGCGGGCGCCGTCGAACCAGTGCCAGGCGTCGCTGCAGACCGCGCCGTCGACGCTGGCATCGGGCAGCGGCAGGTCCTCCACGTGCCCCGCCGATGCTCGATCCGCGCCGATGTGGCGCGTCAGGATGGCCCGCATCTCGTCGAGCGGCTCGACGGCGACGACGTCGAAGCCCTTCTCGAACAGCGGGCCCGACAGGCGCCCGGTCCCGGCGCCGACGTCGAGTAGCCGCGGCCCGCCGCCGGCCGCGGCGGCGATGGCGTCGATCGCGCGGTCGTCGTAGCGGGGGCGGCCGAAGTCGTAGGCCTCGGCAACGTCGTTGAAGCTGCGGGCCAGGTCGGACATCCGGCACAGCCTAGGCATGCGCGGCGGGACGACCGCGTCCATGGCCGCCCCGCCGGCACTCACGACGCGGACCGGACCACCGGAGGTAGGGGAAGGGAGGACCGGCCCGCGATGCTCCTAACGCAGGAGCATCGATGTTCTTGCGTACAATCGAGGGGCAACGTCCTTCTACCCCGTGGGACTCAAGCGCGGCGACCCTGCCCGGGCCCATCGGCCCGGATCCGCCTCGCCCCTGCGGGCACATCACCTACACGTACTCACAAGGGAGCCGTGACCATGCCCGAAGTCGGGATCAGGGAGCTGCTGGAGGCCGGGGTCCATTTCGGCCACCAGACCCGCCGTTGGAACCCCAAGATGCGCCGCTTCATCCACGGTGAGCGCGGCGGCATCTACATCGTCGACCTGCTGCAGACGCAGCGGCTGCTCGAGCAGGCGCGCCAGTTCGCCGGTGAGCTGGCCCAGCGCGGCGGCATCGTGCTCTTCGTGGGCACCAAGAAGCAGGCCCGCGACGCCGTCAAGGACGTCGCCGAGGCCGCCGGCATGCCCTACGTCAACCACCGCTGGCTGGGCGGCCTGCTGACGAACTTCCAGACCATCAACCAGCGCATCCGCCGCCTGCACGACCTCGAGCGCTACGAGACGGAGGGCCAGCTCGGGCTGCTGCCCACGCGCGAGCGCATGGGCGCCGAGGCCGACCTCGCCAAGCTGCGCGCCAACCTCGGCGGCGTGAAGTACATGCAGCGCACGCCCGACGCCATGTTCGTCATCGACCTCAAGACCGAGGCGATCGCCGTCCGCGAGGCGCAGATCCTGCGCATCCCGATCATCGGCCTGGTCGACACCAACTGCGACCCGGACGGGATCGACTTCGTCATCCCCGGCAACGACGACGCGATCAAGTCGTGCTCCGTCGTGGCCCACGCGATCGGCGAGGCCGCCCGCGACGGGCGCCTGGCCTTCGCCGCCGAGCGCGCCGAGGAGGAGGAGCGCGTCCGCCGCGAGGCCGAGGAGCGCGCGCGTCGCGAGGCCGAGGAGCAGGCGCGCCGCGAGGCCGAGGCCCAGGCTGCCGCGCAGGCCGAGGCCGCTGCCGCGCAGGCTGCGCTGTCGCACGCCGAGGGTGGGGGCGACCGCGCCGAGGCCGAGGCCGAGGTGGCCACGGCGCGCGAGGAGCTCGGCCGCCCGCAGCCCGACCCCGAGGCCGCGGTGACCCGGCAGGCCCAGACCGACCAGGTCCAGGCCGACGTCGCGCACCCCGCTCCGCCGGCCACCGATCCGACGCCCGATCCCGCCTCGCCGCCGGCGACCGAGGTCGAGGCCGAGGGCCAGGGCACGACGGCAGACGCCGAGGCCCAGGCCGAGCCCGCCCCCGCGGCCCCCGAGACTGCCGAGACCACTGAGAACGCAACCCAGGAACAGAACGCATGACTACCACTCCCCAGATCAGCGCCAAGGACGTCGCCGCGCTGCGCCAGCAGACCGGCGCGGGCATGATGGACTGCAAGCGCGCCCTCGAGGAGGCCGCGGGCGACGTCGACAAGGCCACGGAGATCCTTCGCGTCAAGATGGGCAACAAGCTCGGCAAGCTCGCCGATCGCGAGGCCGCCGAGGGCACCGTCCAGAGCTACATCCACGCCAACGGCAAGGTCGGCGTGCTCGTCGAAGTCGACTGCAACACCGACTTCGTGGCCAAGAACGACGACTTCGTCGCCTTCGCCAGGGATGTCGCGCTGCACCTCGCGGCCTCGCCCCAGACGCGCTGGGTCTCCGAGGAGGAGGTCCCGGCCGAGACGCGCGAGGCCGAGGCCCGCGTGTTCGAGCAGCAGGCCGCCGACAAGCCCGAGAACGTCCGCCCCCGCATCGTCGAGGGGCAGATCAAGAAGTGGCTGGGCGACGTCGTCCTGCTCAACCAGGTCCACGTCAACGGCGACAAGTACGAGGGCAAGACCATCGAGCAGCTGCGCGGCGACCTATCGGCCAAGACGGGCGAGAACGTCGTCATCAGGCGCTTCGCGCGGTTCGCGGTAGGCGAGTAGTGAGCCACGACGGCCCGCCGGCGTTCCAGCGGATCCTGATCAAGCTGTCGGGGGAGTCGCTCATGGGCTCCCTCGACTACGGGACCGACCCGGAGCGCCTGGGCGCCGTCGCCGAGCAGATCAAGCGCGTGCACGACCGCGGCGTGGAGATCGCGATCGTCCTCGGCGCGGGCAACATCTACCGCGGGATCGCCGGCGCCGCCTCGGGCATGGATCGCGCCACCGCCGACTACATGGGGATGCTCGCCATCGTCCTCAACGCGCTCCAGCTCCAGGACGCCCTGGAGAAGCTCGATGTCCACACGCGCGTGCAGTCGGCCATCCACGTGCAGGAGGTGGCCGAGCCCTACATCCGCCGCCGCGCGATGCGCCACCTGGAGAAGGGCCGCGTCGTCATCTTCGCCGCCGGCACCGGCAACCCGTTCTTCACCTCGGACACCGCGGCGGCGCTGCGCGCGGTCGAGATCCACGCCGAGGCCCTGCTGATGGCCAAGAACGGGGTGGAGGGCGTCTACACCGCCGACCCGCGCCTCGACCCGTCGGCGGAGTTCATCGCGGACATCACCCACATGGAGGCGGTCGAGCGGCGCCTGCGGATCATGGACCTCACGGCGCTCACGCTGTGCATGGAGAACGGCCTGCCGATCCACGTCTTCAACATGGACGACGAGCACAACATCGACCGGATAGTGTCCGGCGAGCGGGTAGGGACCTTGGTTGCGACATGACAGAGCTGACCGATGAGCTGATCGCCGACGCGGGCGAGCGCATGACGAAGTCCGTCGAGTCGACCCGCAACGAGTTCGGCACCGTGCGCACGGGCCGTGCCAGCCCGAGCCTGCTCGACCGCATCGTGGTCGACTACTACGGCGCCGCGACACCGCTCAAGCAGCTTGCGACCATCAACGTGCCCGAGGCGCGGCTGCTCACCGTCCAGCCCTACGACCAGGCGTCGATCAAGGCCATCGAGAAGGCGATCATGGAGTCCGACATCGGGCTCACGCCCAACAACGACGGCCGCCTGATCAGGATGAGCATCCCGGAGCTCAACGAGGAGCGCCGCCGGGAGCTGGTCAAGGTCGTGCGCCACATCGCCGAGGAGGGGCGCGTGGCGATCCGCAACATCCGCCGCGACGTCATGCACGACCTGCGCGAGCTCAAGGAGTCAGGCGACGCGGGCGCCGACGACGAGCACCGCGCCGAGGTCGAGCTGCAGAAGCTGACCGACGCGCGGATCGCCGAACTCGAGACGGCGCTGAAGGCCAAGGAAGCAGAGATCCTCGAGGTCTGATGGCCTCCGACGGCCGCGCGGCGCGGTACGTCGCCATCATCACCGACGGCAATGGCCGCTGGGCGCAGCAGCGCGGCCTGCCCGTCATCGAGGGCCACCAGGCCGGGGCCGACGTGGTCAAGGCGCGCCTGCGCGACGCGGTCGAGTTCGGGGTCCGCGAGCTGACGGTCTACTCGTTCTCGACCGAGAACTGGTCGCGCCCCGCCGAGGAGGTCGCCGCGCTCATGCGCATGTTCTCCCAGCGCATCGCCAACGAGACGCCCGAGCTCGACGCCGAGGGCGTGCGCATGCGCTTCATCGGGCGCCGCGAGCGCGTGACGCCCGCGCTGCTCGAGCAGATGGACTGGGCGGAGGCGACGACGGCGGCCAACGACCGCATCACGCTCTACGTCGCCTTCAACTACGGCGGCCGCGCAGAGGTCCTCGACGCGGCGGCGCGCTACAGCGGCGGGGGGGAAGAGGCCTTCCGCCAGCTCCTCTACGCCCCGGAGATGCACGACCCGGACCTCATCATCCGCACGAGCGGCGAGCAGCGGACGAGCAACTACCTGCTGTGGCAGGGCGCCTACTCGGAGCTCGTCTTCGCCGACGAGCTGTGGCCGGACTTCTCGCGCGAGGCGTTTCGGGCCGCCCTGGACGAGTTCGAGCGCCGGCAGCGCCGGTTCGGAGGGCGCTGATGGAGGGCCGCTCGCGCCCGACGTCGCGCCAGCGCGCGACGCAGAGCCAGCGGCGCGCAGGGCGCGCGCGCCGGCGCAACGCGGGCTCGGACCTCGGGGCGCGCCTGGCCGCCGCGGTGCCGGCGATCGCCTTCGCGCTGGCGATCGTGGGCTTCGGCAACTGGGTCTTCGTGGCCGGGCTGGCGGCACTCTCGTGCATCTGCCTGCACGAGCTGTTCGGGATGTACGCCTTCACCAACCCGTCGCGCCTGGCGGGCTTCACGGGGGCGATCGCGCTGCTCGTGGCCGCCCACCTCGGCGGCCAGGCCAGCGTGCTGGGCGCCTTCGCGGCCTGCGTCCCGTGGGTCTTCGTGCTGTGCCTGCTGCAACCGCGCCACGCCGGGGCGCCCGGCGTGGCGGTGACGATGCTCGGCCTGGGCTGGATCGGCGTGGCCTTCGCGCACGCCGTGATGCTGCGCGACCTGCCCCACGGCGACGGGATCGTCATCGACGTGCTCGTGGGCACCTTCGTCGGCGACACCGGGGCCTACCTCGGCGGGCGCACCTTCGGCACGCGGCCCCTCGCGCCGTCGATCTCGCCCAACAAGACGCTCGAGGGGCTGGGCATCGGCTTCGTGATCGGCGTCGCCGCGGTGTGGCTGGCCGGGCTCTACCAGGACTGGCTGAGCGGCTGGCACGCGCTGGTGCTGGGGGCGGCGGTGGCCGCCGCGGCCCCGGTGGGCGACCTCTTCGAGTCCTATCTCAAGCGCGATGCGGGGACGAAGGACACCGGGCGCCTGTTCGGCGCGCACGGCGGCGCCCTGGACCGGCTGGACGCCGCGATGTTCACCATGGTGGCCGGCTTCTACGTCTGGCACGCGATGCTCTAGCTCCCGCTGGACCTCCTACACGACGTCTGACAAGATGCACGGATGGCCGGCGGCGGTGGAGCGGCCGCCGCCGGCCGTTCTTAAGCTCTGTTAGACGCGCTCGTGGCGCGGGCCCGGGCGGGGAGGACGCATGGGATGCGCGTCCGCAACCACGCTCTCGACGGGCTGCGCGGCCTGGCCGCCCTCGGCGTCCTCACCCTGCACGTGTGGATGTTCACGGTGCAGGGCGCCCACGGCCGCGACGAGCTGGTGAGCCTGCTCACCGGCGAGCTGCGCCTGGGCGTGGTGCTCTTCTTCGTCCTCTCGGGCCACCTGCTGGCGGGGCCGTGGGTCGCGAGCGCCGTGGAGGATCGCCCGACGCCGCGCCTGGGGCGCTTCGCGGTCAGGCGCGCGGCGCGCATCGTCCCCGCCTACTGGGTGGCCATGCTCGGCTCCTTCTGGCTGTTGAGCGGGAGCGGGCACGACTACGAGGTCGGCGCCGGGCAGCTGCCGCTCTTCGCGGCCTTTGGGCAGAACTACGTCGCGTCGGCCGCGGGCAAGCTCGACCCGCCGATGTAGTCGCTCGTGGTCGAGGTGAGCTTCTACGCCGTGCTCCCGCTGGCCGGGTGGCTGCTCGTGCGCTGCGCCCGCCGCGGGCGGATGGTGGCGGCCTGCGCCGGGCTGGCGGGCCTCGGGGTGGCGTGGAGCGCCGCAGGGGCGCTGCAGGCGTGGCCCGAGACGGCGATGTCGACGCTGCCGACCTTCCTGCCCGTCTTCGCCTGCGGCATGGCCGCCGCCGCGCTGGCCCATCGCCGGACCCTGGGCGGCGGGCTGGCGCGGGGGCTGATGGTCTCGGGCGCCGCGCTGGTCTGCCTCGACGCGTGGTGGCATCACCAGGGCACCGGCATGCCCGGCCACGTCGTGCGCGACCTGCCGGCCGCGCTCGGCTTCGCCGCCGTGGTGGCGGCGGTGGCCGCTCATCCGCCGGCGGTGCTCGCGCGCGCGCCCCTGCGCGGCCTGGGCACGATCTCCTACGGCCTGTACCTGTGGCACCTGCCCGTGCTCCTGTGGCTGCGCGTCGAGGGCCTGATGCCCGGCGGCTTCGTCGTCCCGTGGCTCGAGGTCACGGCGCTCGCCGCGCTCGTCGCGTACGCGAGCTGGGTGCTCGTCGAGCGGCCCGCGATCGAGGCCGTCGGCCGCTGGCGCCCGTGGACGCGCCGCGTCCCGAGCTTCCCGGCCGAGCTGCACGTCAAGCCGGTGCCGAGCGTGGCGTGAGCCGCGCGACGACGGTGTCCGGCTCGTAAACGACGTCTCGTAGGTGAAGCGCATGACGCGGAAGCCGACCGAGGTGAGGGCGGATGGACGTTGATCTCACCCACCCCGTCAGCCTGCAGCGTTTCGTGTTGCCGATCTACAGGCGTTTGTGTCGGCTTTGCGTAGGAGCTGACGAGGCACTGACGTCCGCTGTGGCACCCTAGGGGCGTGGCTCGGCGGCTGCTCATCCTCGGCTCGACCGGCTCGATCGGCACGCAGGCGCTCGAGATCGTCGAGGCCTCGGACGAGCTCGAGCTCGTCGGCCTGTCCGCGGGGCGCTCGTGGGAGGCGCTCGTCGAGCAGGCGCGTGCCCATCGGGTCGAGCGCATCGTGCTCGCCGATCCCGACGCGGCGGCCCGCGCCGCCGAGGCGTGGACCGACGGGGAGGTGCTCACCGGCCCCGAGGGCCTGATGACCCTCGTGATCGAGTCCGAGGCCGATTTGGTGCTCAATGCGCTCGTCGGCTCGGTGGGCCTGGGCCCGACGGTGGCGGCGCTCGGCGAGGGCATCGACCTCGCCCTGGCCAACAAGGAGTCGCTCGTCGTCGGGGGCGACCTCGTGACCCAGCTCGCGGAGGCCACCGGGGCGCAGATCATCCCCGTGGACTCCGAGCACTCGGCGCTGCACCAGCTCATCTCGGCCGAGCGGCCGGGCACGATCGACAAGCTCGTGCTCACCGCGAGCGGCGGCCCGTTCCGCGGTCGCACGCGCGCCGACCTCGAGGGCGTGAGCGTCGAGCAGGCCCTCCAGCACCCCACGTGGGCCATGGGGGGCAAGATCACGATCGACTCGGCCACCCTGATGAACAAGGGCCTCGAGCTCATCGAGGCCCACCACCTCTTCGGCACGCCGTACGACCGCATCGACGTCGTCGTGCACCCACAGTCGGTGGTGCACTCCTACGTCCAGCTGTGCGACGGCGCCGCCCTCGCGCACCTCGGCCACCCCGACATGCGCGTCCCGATCTCCTATGCGCTGCACTACCCCGAGCGCGTCGACGTCCCGGTGCGGCCCCTCGACCTGGCCGAGGTCGGCGCGCTGACCTTCGAGCCGGTCGACACGGAGGCCTTCCCGTGCCTGCGCCTGGCGCGCGAGGCCGCCGCCGCGGGCGGCACTGCGCCGTGCGTGCTCAACGCCGCCAACGAGGTCGCCGTCCACGCCTTCCTCAACGGCCGGCTGGACTTCCTCGGCATCCCCGCGGTCATCGAGACGGCGCTCGAGCGCCTGCCCGGCGGTCCCGTGCGCGCCTTCGAGTCGCTGTACGAGGCCGACCGCGAGGCGCGCACGATGGCGTCGGAGCTGATCGCCGTGCGCACTCGACAGCGCGCCGTCGCTCGTCCATCGTGACCGTCGACCTCGAGACCGGGTGCTCGCGATGAGCTGGCTGCTCGCCTTCCTCGGCTTCGCCGCGCTCATCATCCTGCACGAGTTCGGGCACTTCGCTGCGGCCAAGGCCACCGGGATGCGCGTCGAGCGCTTCTCGCTCTTCTTCCCGCCGCTGCTGGCCAAGATCCGCCGCGGCGAGACCGAGTACGCCATCGGGGCGATCCCGCTCGGCGGCTACGTGAAGATCACCGGGATGAGCCCCCACGAGGAGCTGTCGCCGGAGGTCGCGCCGCGCGCCTACCTCAACCAGCCGCCGTGGAAGCGCATCGTCGTCATCGCGGCCGGCCCGGCGATGAACCTCATCATCGCCTTCGTGCTCGTGTGGGCCATCGTGGCGTTCCACGGGGTGGCGGTGAACGACCTCGTGGTCGACCAGGTTCAGACGACGAGTGCCGCCGCCAACCAGCTGCGCCCCGGCGACAAGGTGCTCTCGATCGACGGCGTCGCGGGCTACCAGGCCGGCCTGCGCGACCAGCAGATCGTCGACCGCCAGCTGCGCCTGCGGCGGGTCGTCAACCGCCACGCGTGCACCGGGACGCCCACGGCCGGGTGCAAGGCGACCACGCCGGCGAAGGTGGTGGTCGAGCGCGACGGCAAGCGTCAGACCCTCCTCATCACGCCCGAGTACGACCCGGCGACCAAGCGCATGCTGCTCGGCATCACCTACGGCGCCAACGAGGACGTGGGCCCGGCGCACGCCGTGACGATCACCGCCACCAACCTGTGGCGCATCACCCGCCTGACGACGTCGTCGATCGTGCGCATCTTCTACGACACGAAGGCGCGCAAGGACGTCTCGGGCGTGGTCGGCTCCTACGAGGCCACGCGCCAGTCCTTCCAGTTCGACACGATCCGGGCGCTGACCGTCCTGGCCATCATCTCGCTCTCCCTCGCGGTGGTGAATCTCTTCCCCTTCCTGCCCCTCGACGGCGGCCATATCTTCTGGGCCGTGGCCGAGAAGATCCGTGGACGCCCGATTCCCTACCGCTTCATCGAGCGCGCCTCGGTAGTCGGCTTCATGCTCGTCGCGTTCCTCTTCGTCGTCGGCCTGAGCAACGACATCGGCCGGCTGAGTGGCGAAGGCTTCCGCTGAGCTGACCCGCCGCCAGCTGCTGGCGCGCGCCGGCGCGGTCGCCGTGGGCGTCGGCGGCGCGGCTCTGCTCTCGCGCGTCCCGACGCTCGCGCCCGCGCCCGCGCTGGCCTCCGTCCCGCGGCGCTGCGTGGCGCTGGGGCCGGCGGGCTGCATCGCGCCCGGCTGCGCGCAGGACCTGCGGGTCGCGGGCAACCGGGCCCTGTTGGCCGACAGTGGCACGGGCTGGGTGCGCCTGTGGGCCGACTGGCCGTCGCTCATGCCGGCCCCGGGGACCTTCGACCCCGACCGCGTCGCCGCGCTCGACGACCAGCTCGCCGTGGCGCGTGCCGACGGGCTGCGCACGATCCTCACGCTCTACCGCACGCCGGCCTGGGTCGGCAGCGGCGTGGCCGCCGCGCCGCCGTGGGAGCGCTTCGTGGGCTGGGCCATCACGCGCTACGGCGCGCGCCTGGACGTGCTCGAGCTGTGCAACGAGCCCAACCTCGAGGGCACGGCGCCCGAGACGGTGGCGGCGATGTTCGTCACCGCCCAGCGCATCGCCGCCGACCTCGGCAGCCCGGTGGTCCTCGCCGGCCCCGCGACGTCCGACGTGGCCGGCTATGACCGCTTCACCGACCGCCTGCTCGACGCGCTCGACGCCCGCCGCTTCGTCGCCGGCGCGCGCTTCGCGTGGACGCACCACAACTACGCCGACGTCGCCTACGCCACGAGCCGCACCGCTGACGTGCGCCGGCGCCTCGTGGGGCGCTGGGCCGGCTGGCCGGCAGGCGACGCCGGCAACCCGCAACTCCTGCTCACCGAGGGCGGCGTGACGCTCGCCACCATCGCGCGGCGCCTGGGGATCGCCGACCCGGCGGCCCAGCGCGTCAAGCAGGGCGAGCTGCTGACCGCGGCCTACGAGCGCCTCAGCGGCCCGCAGGGCGCCGGCGTGGCGCTCGTCACCCAGTACCTCTTCCACACCGATCCGCGCTACGACAGCGGGCTGTGCGAGACGGCCGAGCGCGGCGGCGCGCGACGGCCCGCCTTCGAGGCCTGGCGCCCTGCCCTCGGTGGCCTAGCCGGTGTAAGTTGGGGCCCATGGAGGAGATCACGCAGCCGCGCGAGGCGGTCGGCGCCGCCACCATCGCCGAGGCGTTTCGCATCACCGCCGCCGACCGGGCCGACGAGGTCGCGGTGCGGACCAAGGGCGACGAGGTCGCCTGGACGTGGGCAGAGCTGCGCGAGCGCGTCGACGCGCTGGCCGCCGGCCTGACCGGGCTCGGGCTCGAGCGCGGCGACACGGTCGCCCTGCTGCTGGGCAACCGGCCGGAGTTCCACCTGTCCGACCTCGCGGTGGTGACCGCGGGCGCCACGCCGTTCTCGATCTACATGCAGTACGGGCCAGAGCAGATCCGCCACGTGGCCACCGACGCCGGCGCGCGCATGATCGTCACCGAGCAGCAGTTCCTGGCCACCGTGCTCGAGGCGCGCAAGGAGCTGCCGGACCTCGAGCACGTGATCGTCGTCGACGGCGAGGCCCCGGAGGGCGTCGTCACCCTCGACGAGGTCGTCGCCGCCCCGGACCCCGACTTCGACGCCGAGGCGTCGGTGGCGCAGCTCGGCGCGCAGGACCTGCTCACGATCATCTACACCTCCGGCACCACCGGGCCGCCCAAGGGCGTGCAGCTCTCGCACCGCAACCTGCTGGCCGCCGTCGAGCAGGCCGAGCAGCTCATCGCCTTCCCGCGCGACGGGCGCGTCATCTCGTGGCTGCCGGCCGCCCACGTGGCCGAGCGCAACGCCCATCACTACCTGCCGATCGTCTACGGGCTGCAGATCACGTGCTGCGACAACCCGCGCGAGATCCTCGGCTACCTGCCCGAGGTCCGGCCCTCGTGGTTCTTCGCGGTCCCGCGGATCTGGGAGAAGCTCAAGGCCGGCCTCGAGGCGATGGTCGCCGGCCAGCCCGAGGGCCAGCGCGACAAGACGCAGGCCGCGGTGCACGACGCGCTCGAGAAGGTCCGCCTCGAGCAGGCCGGCAAAGAGGTCCCCGCCGACCTCGCCGAGCGCGTCGACGAGGCCGACCGCGAGATCTTCGCCGCCCTGCGCTCGATGCTCGGGCTCGACCAGGTCAAGGCCATCCACGTCGGCGCGGCGCCGACGCCGGTCGAGGTGCTCGAGTTCTTCCACGCCATCGGGCTCCCGCTGGCCGAGCTGTGGGGCATGAGCGAGACGTGCGGCGCCGGCGCGGCCAACCCGCCCGAGAGGATCAAGATCGGCACGGTCGGGCCGCCGGCGCCCGGGGTCGAGATCAAGCTGGCCGAGGACGGCGAGGTCCTCATCCGCAGCGACGTCGTGATGCTCGGCTACCGCAACCTGCCCGAGCAGACGGCCGAGGTCATGACCGACGACGGCTTCCTGCGCACCGGGGACATCGGCACGCTCGACGAGGACAACTACCTGACGATCGTCGACCGCAAGAAGGAGATCATCATCAACGCGGCCGGCAAGAACATGTCGCCGGCCAACGTCGAGGCGGCGCTCAAGGCCTCGAGCCCGCTCATCGGCCAGGCGGCCTGCATCGGCGACGGGCGCTCCTACAACACGGCGCTCATCGTCCTCGACTCCGACTTCGCGCCCGCGTGGGCGGCCCAGCACGGCATCGAGGACGCCTCGCTGGAGGCCCTCGCGCACAACGGCGCCATGCGCGCGGCCGTGCAGGAGGGCGTCGACGCCGCCAACAGCAAGCTCGCGCGCGTCGAGCAGATCAAGAAGTTCACCATCGTCGAGGGCGACTGGCTGCCGGGCGGCGACGAGCTGACGCCGACGATGAAGCTCAAGCGCAAGCCGATCGACGCCAAGTACGCCGAGACGATCGACGCGATGTACGCGAAGTAGGGCGGCCGGCCGCGGTCAGGCGGTCCGCCGCGCGTAGGGCTCGAGGCCCTCCATCGCGCGGGCGATGGCCCAGTTGTGGTTCCAGCGCAAGACGGGGCGCAGGACCGGCGTGAGCGCCTTGAGCAGCCGGCGGTCGGCATGGACCTGCCAGTCGAAGCGCACGTGCGTCCCGGTCGCGGTGGGTGTCAGCGTCCACGTCCCGCGGCCGCGCAGATCGCCGTCGACGTCCGCGGTCACCGTGCGCGGCGCCTCGAGCGCGACGACCCGCGAGCGCGTGTGCAGGTGGTAGGGCAGGCGCCCCTTGAAGTGCTGGCGCGACTCCTTGCCCAGCTCGGCCGGCCCGTCGGCGTCGACGTCGAGGTAGACCGGGCGCCACCACTCGGGGTAGGTCCGCGCGTCGGCGATGGCGGCGAAGACCGCCTCGCGCGGCGCCGCGACGTCCCACTCGTCGACGAAGACGTAGGGGCGCATGAGCCCGGCGGCGCGCAGCACGAGCCGCGACAGCGCCTTCTGGACGGGGAGCGACGGCCGCGCGGCGTGGCCCTCGTCGCCGAAGTCGGCGACGAGCTGGGCGCCTGCGACCGGCTTGGGGAAGCCGAGGCGGTTGAAGTCGCCCGCGGCGCACATCGCGGCCACGCGCTCGAGGAAGGCCTGCGTGCTGCCCGCGGGGCGGACCTGGACGCGCACGTGGCCGTCGACCGACTTGTCGCCCGGGGCCTGGCGGTGCGCGACGCCGGCGGGGACCTCCATCGTCTCGCCCGGGCCGAGCAGGTGCTCGCGGCCCTTCTCGACGATCCTCAGCGTGCCGGCCATCACGTCGTAGCGCTCGACCTGCCCGGTGTGGATGTGGGACTGCACGAGCAAGCCGCGCGGCCGGCCGAGGACGTCGAACTCGACCAGCTCGCCGTCGGTCTCGTCCGCGGTCCTGATGAGCCGCACGCGGCACCCCAACGGCTCCATCTCCAGCACGTCGCCCGCCTGCGCCATCACTCTCGCCCTCCAAGGTTCGCCTTGACTGCGACCCTATTCGCAGCCGTGGGGCGAACGGATCAGTTTTTCGAGGTCTCTATCGCGCGCACGGCGATCCAGCTCTTGGCCACACCCCCGAGGCGCTCGGCGTGCACCGGCTCGCCGAACAGAGCGACCATCTCGGCGCGGCGCAGCAGGGCGATGTCCTCCCACGCTCCGGCGGCGCCCAGGCGCCAGTACGGGCGTCGCAGCGCCGCCGGGAGCCAGTGCGCGAAGGGCAGCAGGGCGTGCGGCTCGATCGGGAACGACCAGGCCGGCGTCTGCACGAACCAGCCACGCGCCACGCGCCGGATCTCGGCCGCGAAGGCCACGCGCCGGGCCGGGTCGACGTGCTCGACGACGCTCGAGCTGTAGGCGAGGTCGAAGGCGCCGTCGTCGAAGGGCAGGCGCTCGGTCGCGTCGGCCTGCACGAACGGCCCGGGGTAGCCCGGGCGCGGGGCGAGGTCGACGCCCGTGATGTCGAGCCCGGGCTCGAGCCCGCGCAGGCCCAGCGCCCCGCAGCCGACGTCGACGACCCGCATGCCCGGCTCGAGGCCCGCGAGCGCGAAGAAGCGCTCGTGGCGCCGTGCCCGGGCGCGAGCGGCCAGGGGAGAGGCCAGACGCGCGCGCACGCGCCCGCGCGCGGTGCCGTAGACGTCCCGCGGAGCTGCCATCGACGGCACGATAAGCCTCGTACACTCAGGGCATGGCCTCCGCGCGGCAGATCCACGTGGGCGGCGTCCCCATCGGGGGCGGCGCGCCCGTGGCCGTCCAGACCATGACCAAGACCGAGACGGCGAACCTCGGCCCGACCATGGACCAGATCCGCCGCGTCGCCGAGGCCGGCGCCGACATCGTCCGGGTCGCCGTCCCGCGCGAGCAGGATGTCGAGGCGCTCAAGACGATCGTGCGCGACTCGCCGATCCCCGTGGTCGCCGACATCCACTTCAACCACACGCTGGCCATCAAGGCCATCGAGGCCGGCGCGCACTGCGTGCGGATCAACCCCGGCAACATCGGCGGCCCCGAGAAGACCGCCGAGGTCATCGAGGTGGCCAAGCGCCACGGGACGCCGCTGCGCGTGGGCGTGAACTCCGGCTCGCTGCCCAAGCACCTGCGCGACCTCGAGTTCACCAACCCGGTCGAGGCGCTCGTCAGCGCCGCCACCGATTGGGTCGAGCTCATGCACCGCCTCGACTTCCTCGACTTCAAGGTGTCGATGAAGTCGACCAGCGTGCCCAACACGATCGCCTCCAACCGGCTGCTGGCCGAGAAGATCGATCATCCGCTGCACCTCGGGGTCACCGAGGCGGGCACGCGGTGGACGGGCTCGCTCAAGAGCGCCGTCGGCCTCGGCACGCTGCTGGCCGACGGGATCGGCGACACGATCCGCATCAGCCTCTCGACCTTCCATGCCGAGGAGGAGGTCAAGGTCGCCTGGGAGATCCTCAAGGCCCTCAAGCTGCGCGAGCGCGGCCCCGTGCTCATCGCGTGCCCGACCTGTGGGCGGCTGCAGTTCGACATGGACTCGGTCGTGGCCGAGGTCGAGCGGCGCCTGGAGGCCTACGACGACCCGATCGAGGTCTCGATCCTCGGCTGCGCCGTCAACGGCATCGGCGAGGCGCGCCACGCCGACTTCGGCATCACCGGCGCCAAGGACTCGGCGATGATCTTCTCCCGCGGCGAGCCGCTGCGGAAGGTCCCGACCGAGCGCCTGGTCGACGAGCTCTTCGCCGAGATCGACCGCTACTACGAGCGCGGCAAGAAGGTCGTGCGCGACGACGCGCAGGCCGCCGAGGCCGCCGCGTGGCTGGCCGAGAACGAGGACGAGACCGCGATGACGCCCGAGCGTCTGGCGGCGCTCGAGGCCGAGGCCGCCCGCCTCGACGAGGAGGACTCGCCCGTCGACGGCCGGCGCTTCACCCGCGCCTGAACGATAAAGGGGGCGGCTTCTTCAGCCGCCCCCTCCTGATCGCTTGAATCGGCCGCGCGGCGGCCGACTTGAAGCCCGTCGTCAGCTGGCCGCGGCGTAGCGCTCGGCGACCTTGTCCCAGTTGACGACGTTCCACCATGCCTTCAGGTAGTCCGGGCGCTTGTTCTGGTACTTGAGGTAGTACGCGTGCTCCCAGACGTCGTTGCCCACGAGCGGCGTCGCGCCGCTCGAGATCGGGCTGTCCTGGTTGGGGGTGCTGGTGATCTTCAGCGACCCGCCGTCGAGCACGAGCCACGCCCAGCCCGAGCCGAACTGGCCCACGCCGGCGGCCTCGAACTGCTCCTTGAAGGCGTCGAAGGAGCCGAAGGCGTCGCTGATCGCGCTCGCCAGGTCCCCGGAGGGCTCACCGCCGCCGTCCGGGCTCATCGACTCCCAGAACAGCGAGTGGTTCAGGTGGCCGCCGCCGTTGTTGCGCACGACGCCCTTCTTGTCGTCGGGCAGGGAGTCGAGGTTGGCGATGACCTCCTCGATCGGCTTGTCCTCCCATTCGGTGCCCTCGAGCGCGCCGTTGGCCTTGTCGACGTAGGCCTGATGGTGCTTGTCGTGGTGCAGACGCATGGTCTGCTCGTCGATGTGCGGCTCCAGTGCCGCGTAGTCGTAGGGCAGGGGCGGAACCTCGTACGCCATTGCCGTCTCCTCTTGGTTGCTCTGCGTCCTCACCGAAACATATCCACCCGGTGCCTCGTTCAAAGTGCGGTCATGGCGGTCCGGTTCGCGCTAGCCCTTCTGTGCACCCTGCTGCTCGTCCCGGCGGGGGCGCGGGCGGCGGTCACGTTCGGCGCCGACCTCAGCCAGACGCCGGATGCGAGCGCGCCGTCCGGCACCGACGCCTCGCTCGCCTCGCCGACCGCTCCCTTCACCGGCGTGCTGGTGCACTGGGCACTGAGGACGCAGGAAGCGGGCGTCGGCGTGGAGCCGTCCGTGTACCACGGCACGTCCCTGATCCCCGTCGACTCGGACGCGGCGACGACCACCGCGATCCCGCTCACCACAGCCGATGTCCGCCTGCCGATGCTGGCGGGCGACCGCCTCGGAGTGCACGCGACCGGCGGGAGCCTGCCGCGATCGGATGTGAGTGGGACGCTCCTCGTCAGCGGGACGATCGAGCCCGACGCCGATCACGACGGCTACGGTGACGAGACCCAGGACGCGTGCCCGGCCGAGGCGTCGCTGCACGTCGCGCCGTGCCACGCGGACGTCGCGGTCGCGATGACGGGGCCGGCCTTCGGCGTCGTGGATCGCGACACGCCCTACGACGTGACCGTGGCCAACCGCGGGCCGAGCGCGGCCGCCGGCGTGACCGTCACGGACGTCATCCCCTCCGGCGCGCGCTTCGTGCGCACCGAGGGGGCCGCTGCGTGCACCCCGGGCGCCACCCTGCGCTGCACGCTGCCCCCGATCGCCTCCGGCGCGAGCGCTGTGCTCACCATCGTGCTGGCGGGGACCGCCGAGGGCGCGAGCCTCCACCACGCCGTGAGCGTCACCACCACGAGCACCGACGCGACGCCGGGCGACCACAGCGCGTCCGTCGACACGCTCGTCACCGGCGCGAGCGTCGCCCCGCCCCCGCTCACCCTCGGGGGCGCATCGTGCGCCAACGCGACCTTCGGGGGGCGCGACGACGACGTGCTCCTCGGCACCAGCTTCGGTGACCGCATGTATGGGCGCCAGGGCCGCGACCTCCTGCGCGGGCGCGCCGGCAACGACTGCCTCTACGGCGGAGAGGGGGCCGACGTGCTCGACGGCGACGGCGGCGACGACACCCTGTCCGGCGGCGACGGCCGCGACCGGCTCTTCGGCGGCGCCGGCAACGATCGCCTGCTGGGCGGCGCCAAGGGCGACGAGATGCACGGCGACACCGGCAACGACCAGCTCTTCCCCGGCACCGGACGCGATCGCGTCTGGGGCGGCGCCGGCAACGACGTCATCTCGGCGCGCGACGGCTCGCGCGACGTGATCGACTGCGGCGCGGGGCTCGACCGCGTCTCGGCGGACCGCCGAGACCGTCTGCGCGGCTGTGAGCGGGTGAGCCGGCGGTAGTCTTCGCCGCCGGATGACCCGCCTGGACCGCTATTTCCTGCCCACCGAGCGCGAGGCCCCCGCCGACGCCGAGGCCCTATCGCACAAGCTCGGCGTGCGCGCCGGGCTCGTCCGCCAGGTCGGCTCCGGCCTGTGGAGCTGGCTGCCGGCTGGGTGGCGCGTGCACGAGAACGTGGCGCAGATCGTGCGCGAGGAGTGCAACCGGATCGGGTGCCAGGAGATGCTCATGCCGCTCATCACCCCGGCCGAGCTGTGGAAGCGCAGCGGGCGCTACGACATCGAGGAGGTCTTCAAGCTCAAGGACCGCCGGGGGGCCGACCTGATCCTCGCCCTGAGCCACGAGGAGACCGTCACCCTCCACGTCGCGCAGACGGTGCGCTCCTATCGCCAGCTGCCGATGCTGCTCTACCACTTCCAGACCAAGGGCCGCGACGAGGCGCGCCCGCGCGCCGGCGTGCTGCGCACCCGCGAGTTCATCATGAAGGACGCCTACTCCTTCGATCGCGACGACGAGGGGCTGCAGGCCTCCTACGAGAAGTTCATCAGCGCCTACGACGCGATCTGCGATCGCGTGGGCCTCGAGTGGTACCGGGTGGAGTCCGACGTCGGGATGATGGGCGGCTCGGGCGCCCACGAGTACATGGCGCCGTGCCCGGCCGGCGAGAACGACGTCGCGCTGGCCCCCGGCTACGCCGCCAACACCGAGGTCGCGAGCGCCGATCCCCGGCCGGTGGCGCCGATCGACCTCCAGGGCGACCTGCACACGCCGGGGGCGACGACGATCGCCGCGCTGGCGGGCGCGCTCGGCATCGATGCCGGCAATACGCTGAAGGCCTATCCGGTGGTCACCGAGTCGCGCGGGCTCGTGATGGCCTTCGTGCGCGGCGACCACCGCGTCAACGACGTCAAGCTCGCCAACGCCCTCGGCGAGAGCTTCCGCCCGGCCACCGAGGCCGAGCTGCCAGGCCCCGGCGGCTTCCTCGGGCCCACGCCCGACGTTGCGGTCCTCTACGACGAGGCGTTGGTGGCCGGGCAGGGCTACGTGGCCGGCGCCAACCGCCCCGACTACCACCAGGTGGTCACCGTCGACGGCGGCGAGCGCGGCGACGTGCGCAGCGTGGAGGCCGGCGACACCGTCAACGGCCAGCCGATCCGCATCGAGCCGGCCATCGAGATCGGCAACATCTTCAAGCTCGGCACGCGCTACTCCGACCCGCTGGGGGCCACCTACCTCGACGAGAACGGTAAGGAGCAGCTCATTCACATGGGCTCCTACGGCATCGGGCCGGCGCGCATGACGGCCGCCGCGATCGAGCAGTACGCCGACGAGAAGGGCATCTCGTGGCCGCGGGCGATCGCGCCGTGGGACGTCGAGATCGTGGCCATCGGCAAGGCGGGCACGCCCGAGCGCGACGCCGCCGAAGCGCTCTACGCCGAGCTCTCCGAGGCCGGCCTCGACGTGCTCCTCGACGACCGCGACGCCGGCCCGGGCGAGAAGTTCGCCGACGCCGAGTTGCTGGGCGTGCCGCTGCGGCTGACGGTCGGCAAGCGCTCGCTGGAGTCGGGGCGCGCGGAGGCGCAGGCCCGCCGCGGCCGCGCGGACCACGACGGCGGTGTGCCGTTGGAGGGCGCGGCCGAGGCCGTTCGAGAGCTGTGGGCGAGTCTCCCGTAGAGCGCGGGCGGCTCACCTTCAGGCGGCTGGTGGGCGTCGATCGCTCCGGGCCGCCGCCGCCGCAGACCCTCCCCGGCGCGCCGCTGAACCTGTGGACCATCCCCAACGCCATCGGCATGGTCCGCCTGGGGCTGCTGCCGATCTTCCTCGTCGTGTCGTTCTCGAGCGACAGCGGGATCGGCGTGTGGCCCGCCGTCCTCTTCGGGGTGGCCGGCTGGTCGGACTACTTCGACGGCATCGCGGCGCGCGTGACGGGCCAGTACAGCCGTTTCGGCACGCTGCTGGACCCGGTCGTCGACCGGCTGCTCGTCCTCGGCGGCGTCATCGCGTGCTGGTATCACGACCTGCTGCCGCGCTGGGCGCTGGCCATCCTCGTCGCCCGCGAGCTGTTCATGCTGCTCGCCGGGCGCTACGCGATGCGCCGCGGCGTGGAGATCCGCGTGAACATGGTGGGGCGCCTCGCGATCTGGCCGGTGCTCTCCGCGCTGGAGTTCGCCTTCTGCGGTCTGGAGACCCTGAGCACGGTCCTCTTCTACATCGGGCTGGCCATGACCCTCGTGGCCACCGCGATGTACGTTCGCGATGCAAGACCCTCAACCTCAGCTTGAGCGTGCGCGATCCGCTGGTATGCTCGGCCCATGGACACGTTTCCTGACCTTGGCTCGCTCTCCGACTCTGAGCTGAAGGAGTACATCCAGCAGCTCACCGAGGAGGAGATCGACATCTCCTACAGGCGCCGGATCCTGCACGGGAAGATCGACATCCTGCGCGCGGAGCTCGTCAACCGCCTGCGCAAGAAGCACGAGGGTGGCGAGGAGGTCATCACCGGCGACGACGTGCAGAAGCTCACCGACATCCTCGCCGGCCGCGCGGCCGGGGCCGAGGCCTCCGACACCGAGTAGCGACCGCGTGGCGCTCCACTGCCCGGAGTGCGGCTTCGTCAACGCCGACGGAGCGAACTACTGCCAGAAGTGCGGCTCGTTCCTTGGCGCGCTCGAGGAGCGCGCGGGCGGCGAGCCGTCCACGGCGACCTACCGCATCGACGAGACGGGCGAGCTCGTGCCCGTCGATGTCGAGCAGGTCGTCGCCCATGAGGGCGCCGCGGTGGTCATCCGCGCCGGCGGCGGGCGCGTGGGGGAGTCCTTCGCCCTCGACCACGACCGCATGACGATCGGCCGGCGCCCGGACTCGGACGTGTTCCTCGACGACGTCACGGTCTCGCGCGACCACGCGCTGCTGGTCAAGCGCGGCGGCGACTACTACCTCGACGACCTGGGCTCGCTCAACGGGACCTACGTCAACCGTCATCGCATCGAATCCCACCGTCTGGAGGACGGCGACGAGTTGCAGGTCGGCAAGTTCAAGCTCACCTTCCTCTCGCAGTGACGCTCATGGCCGTCCAGGACGAACCGGAAACCATCCACGACGAGGTCGAGACCGACCCCGACGCCGGCGCACCGCGCAAGGCGATGACCATCGGCGCCGTCTGCAAGGCGCTCGAGCAGGAGTTCCCGGACATCTCGATCTCCAAGATCCGCTATCTGGAGGATCAGAAGCTGCTGGCGCCGCGCCGGACGCCGGGCGGCTACCGGCTCTACTCGGGTGGCGACGTGCAGCGCCTGCGCACCATCCTGCGCCTGCAGCGCGACGAGTTCCTGCCGCTGCGCGTCATCCGTCAGGAGCTCGCGTCGGGCCGTGCGGGCAACGACGTCGCGCCGGCGAGCGACGGGGCGCCCGCCGGCACGGGCGCGGCGCGGCGCAAGCGCAACCCGTCGGTCACCGCACCCTCCAGCGGGGCGCTGTACTCGCTGGACGACGTCATCGAGGAGACCCGCGCCGAGCCGCGGCTGGTCTCAGAGCTCGAGGAGTACGGCGTCATCAAGGGCGAGGTCCGCGCCGGGACGAAGTACTACGACGAGACCGAGCGCGAGATCGTGCGCGCCGTCACCGAGCTGGCCCGCTACGGCGTCGGCGGGCGCAACCTGCGCGCCTTCCGCACCAGCGCGGACCGCGAGGCCGCGCTGCTGCAGCAGATCCTGGCCCCGGCCCTGCGCTCGCGCAACGCCAAGCGCCGCAAGGAGGCCATCGAGGCGCTCGAGAACCTGGCCGCCGTCACCACGCACCTCAAGCACCTGCTCCTCATCCGCGACCTGCGCAAGATCGTCTCCTGAGAGCCCGGCCATGGCGGTCGACCTCGACGCGCTCGTGCGCGACATCCCGGACTTCCCGAAGCCGGGCATCGTCTTCAAGGACATCACGCCGCTGCTGGCCTCGCCGGAGGGCCTCGACGCGGCCGTCACGGCGCTCGCCGACCTGGCGCGCGACCTGCGCGTCGACGTCGTCATCGCGGCCGAGGCGCGCGGCTTCCTGCTCGGGCCCGCGGTCGCGCGCGAGCTCGGGGCCGGGTTCGTGCTCGCGCGCAAGCCCGGCAAGCTGCCGCACGAGACCGTCCGCGCCGAGTACGTGCTCGAGTACGCCACCGACGCGCTGGAGGTGCACTCCGACGCGGTGGCCGCCGGCGCGCGCGTGCTCGTCCACGACGACCTGCTGGCCACCGGCGGGACGGCGCGGGCGCTGTGCCAGCTCGTCGAGCAGCTCGACGGGGAGGTGGCGGCCTGCGCCTTCCTCATCGAGCTCGCCTTCCTCGACGGGCGCGAGAACCTGGCGGGCTATGACGTCCGCTCGCTGCTGCGCGTCGACGCCGAGTAGATGCCCACCGCACGCCGCAGCCGCACCGTGGCCGCGCCGCCTGAGCGCGTGTGGGGCACCGTCGCCGACCCGCATCACCTCCCGCGCTGGTGGCCGCGCGTCACCCGGGTGGAGGCGGTGACCGACAAGCACTTCACCGAGGTCCTCGCCACCCAGGACGGGCGCTCGCTGCGCGCCGACTTCCGCGTGGTCGACTCGCGGGCGCCCGAGCGGCGCGCCTGGGAGCAGGAGGTGGAAGGGACCCCGTTCGAGCGCGTCTTCGCGGCCTCGAGCACCGAGGTCAAGCTGCTGCCCGACGGCGAGGGGACGCGCGTGACGCTCGTCATGCGCCAGCAGCTGCGCGGCTCGGCGCGCATGGGCGGCTTCATGGTGCGCCGCGCGACGGGACGCGTCCTGGACGAGGCGCTCCAGGCCCTGGAGGCGCTGCATGGGCCGTGAGATGCGCTGGTGGGGGTGGGGCGAGGACGGCCACGCCGGCTCGGTCTCCGACGCGGCGCTGGCGTGGCTCGAGGGTGAGCTCGGCACGCTGGACGCGCCCCGCGGCGCCGTCGCGCTCGAGGACGTGCGCCTGGAGGGCCCGCGGCTGCCGGCAGCGGTGCGCGAGCGCTTCGGCGACATCGCGCGCGACGATCGCGCCGCGCGGGTGCTGCACGCGCGCGGGAAGTCCTATCCGGACCTCGTGCGCCAGCGCGCGGGCGACTGCGCGGGCGCGCCGGACGCGGTCCTCACGCCGCGCGACCACGACGAGGTGCGCGCGGTGCTCGAGGCGTGCGCGGGCGCCGGGGTCGCCGTCGTGCCCTTCGGGGGCGGGACGAGCGTCGTCGGCGGCCTCGAGCCGCTGCGCGGCGGCTTCGACGCCCTGGTCTCGCTCGACCTCGCGGCGCTCGACGCGTTGGAGAGCCTCGACGAGCGCTCGCAGGTCGCCGTCGTGGGCGGCGGGATGCGGGCCGTCGAGCTCGAGGCGCGGCTGGGCGAGCGCGGCTTCACGCTCGGCCACTACCCGCAGAGCTACGAGTACGTGACGATCGGCGGCTGCGCGGCGACGCGCTCGGCCGGGCAGGCGTCGACCGGCTACGGGCGCATCGACGAGCTCGTGGTGGGGGCGCGGCTGGCGGCGCCGGCCGGCGACCTCGACCTGCGCGCCCAGCCCGCGAGCGCGGCGGGCCCCGAGCTGCGCCGGGTGGTCGTCGGCTCCGAGGGCGTGCTCGGGGCGATCACCCGGGTCGCCGTGCGGGTGCGCCCGGCACCCGAGGTCACGCGCTACGAGGGCTGGATGTTCCCGGGCTTCGGGGCCGGCGCTGAGGCCCTGCGGCGCCTGGAGCAGGGCGGTGCCTCGCCCGACGTGGCGCGGCTCTCCGACGAGGCCGAGACCCGGCTCGGGCTCGGGATGAGCGGCCTGCGCGGGGTGCGCGCCGCCGCGCTGCAGGCCTATCTGCGCACCCGCGGCGTGGCCGGCGGGGCGCTGGCCATCGTCGGCTGGGCGGGGCCCGACGAGCCGGTGCGCGTGCGCCGCGAGGCGGCCGTCGAGGCGCTGCGTGACGCGGGCGGCGTCGCTCTGGGGCAGCCGGCGGGGCGCGCGTGGGTGCGCTCCCGCTTCCAGGGGCCCTACGTGCGCGACGAGCTGATGGACCGCGGGGTGCTGGTCGAGACGCTCGAGACGGCGACGACGTGGGGCCAGCTCTTCACGCTGTACCGCGCGGTGGGCGACGCGCTGCGCGACCACGCGCCGCTCGTCGCCTGCCACATCTCCCACCTGTACCCGACCGGTGCGTCGCTGTACTTCACCTTCATGGCGCGGGCGCGGCGGGGCGGGGAGCTCTCGCAGTGGGCGGAGGTCAAGGGCGCGGCGTGCGAGGCGATCGTCGCCGCCGGCGCGACGATCACCCACCACCACGCGGTGGGCCACGACCACGCGCGGTACGTCGGCGCCGAGGTGGGAGACACCGGCGTCGCCGCCCTGCGCGCCTTGAAGCGCGAGCTCGACCCGGCCGGGATCATGAACCCCGGCAAGCTGCTGCCGTCGGGCTAGCCGCCGGCGGCGTTCTGGATCGATCCGCGCAGGTAGATGGTGCCGGGGGACGTCGGGTTCGTGCTGGGCTTCTCGCGAGTGATCACGAGGTCCTTGTAGCTCGAGATGTCGACGCCCTTGGGCAGCTGGCCCTGCAGGACGAGGTGGCCCTTGTTGTCGGTCTGGTCGAAGCCGCCGATGAGCTTGGCCTGCGACTTGCCGTTGTAGAACCACAGCCCGTAGACGACCTTCTTCGAGTTCGGCAGCCCCTGGGTGGCGGCGTTGATCGCCTCCTGGCCGTTGAGGTCGACGAACTGGACGATGGCCACGGCCTTCTTGACCGGCGCGCCCTTGGGCGGGGTGAGGTTGACCTGGGCGCGGACCTTCGGCTGGGCCTGCGTCGAGGTGGTCTTGGCGGCCTGGGTCGCGCTGCTGGAGGGCTTGTTGTCGTCGCCGCCGCCGAGGACGATGACGAGCACGACGGCGATGGCGATGGCGGCGAGCGCCCCGCCGATGAGCAGCGCGCCGCCGCGGCGCGAGACGCGCGGGCCCGCGGTCGCGGCCGGGGCGAACGGGGTGGGGGCGTCGTGGGCCTCGTCGGCGGTGGCCGGCGCCTCGGCGACCGCGGCTTCTGCCGGCTCCGCGGTCGCGGTGGCCTCGGCCGGCAGCTCCGGCAGGCGGTCGCCGGCAAGCGGCTCGAGCTCGCGGGCGACGCCGTGCGCCCACACGCGGCCGGCGGTCGAGCCGTCGACGAAGGCGCGCGTGGCGGCGGCCTGCTCGGGGGCGCGCTGGCCCAGGAGCCAGTCGGCGATCTCGTGCCGGCGCTCGGCGGAGAGGCCACCGGCGCCGGGGCCGAGCGTGTCGAGCGCGTCGTAGGCGCGCGAGCGCACCTCGTCGGCATCCAGGCGCAGGAGGCCGGAGAGGTCGTCGTAGCCCTTGCCCTGGCGCAGCAGCAGCTGCAGGACGGACTTCTGGTCGGCGGGGAGGGCGTCGAGACGGCTCATGGAGGCTCGGGAGGGTAGCGACGCGGGTCAGTATCGTGCCGCACTCCTCCCATGGCTGATATCGAGCCCCTGCTCCCCCTCGACCGCACCTTCGACGCCCTCTACGGCCTCGAGGTCATCGAGTCCAACGACGAACTCGTTCGCGCGCAGGTCAGGGTCCGCGACGAGATCAAGCAGCCGATGGGCCTCGTCCACGGCGGCATCTACGCCTCGATCGCGGAGTCGATCACCTCGACCGCGACGGCCATGGCCGTGTGGCCCGAGGGCAAGGCCGCGCAGGGGATGTCCAACCAGACCTCGTTCCTGCGCCCCATCACCAGCGGGACGATCCACGCGGAGGCGCGGCGGCGCCACCGCGGCCGCACGACGTGGGTGTGGGAGGTCGACATCACCGACGACGAGGGTCGCCTGTGCGCGCTGGTGCGGATGACGATCGCGGTGCGGGAGATCACGCGGCGCTGACGCCTGTGGTGGGGGGCGCGCCGCCTCGGTCTCCCCGCTGCGCCGGCTGATCTGCGCGGCCAGGGCACCGAGGGGTGTGAGCGCTTGCGGAGAGTTGTGACGTTTGTGGTGTCCGCTGTGGCGGGCTGATCGCCATGCTGAGGGGGTGGGCTCGATTGGGAGTCATAGTGACTCCGAATGGAGCCCACCCCGCTGGGCGGAGGTGGTTGGGGCCGCTGAGCGGCAGTGGCGGATGGTGGCCCGGCGATCGACGTCACCGCCCCCCCGGCCGCCACGGCGCTCACCTTCGACGAGGACGACGGCCCCCGGTCGCGCCGCCTCAGGGTCGCTTCCCCTCGATGATGCAGTAAGCGCAGCGCGGCGCCGCAAGCGCGGGCGGACGACCAGACGCGACCAGGCCGAGCAGGCGCCCGGGCAGGGCACGGCCTACCGCAGGAAGCCGCCCTCGGAGTGGATGACCTGGCCCGTCACCCAGCCGGCCTCGTCCGAGCACAGCCACGCCACCAGCGCGGCGGCGTCCTCCGGGCGGCCGAGCCGGCCCATGGGGAAGCGGGGGAGGAGCTCGGCGCGGATGTCTTCGTCCATCCAGCCGGTGTCGTTGGGGCCGGGGCCGACGGCGTTGACCGTGATGCCGAGGTGCGCGACCTCGGCGGAGAGCTGGCGCGTGAAGGCCTCCAGCGCGCCCTTGCTGGCGGTGTAGGCCAGCTCGCCGGGCATCGGGCCCAGGAACTGACCCGAGACCAGGTTGACGATCCGCCCGGGGCGCTCGGCCCGCGCCAGCAGGACGCTGAGCAGCATCGGGGCGCGCACGTTGACGGCGTAGTGGGCGTCGATCGTGGCGGCGTCCAGCGCCTCGAAGCCATCGCGCGTCGAGTGCGCGGCGTTGTTGACCAGCACGCTCGGATGCCCGATCCGCTCGGTGACCGCGTCCATCAGCCGCTCGGGCGCGACCGCCTCGGAGAGGTCGGTGGTGAAGGCGGTGCCGGGGAGGTCGTCGGCCGCGGCCTCGCCCGGCATGACCGTGAAGGCGACCGTCGCGCCGCGCTCGGCCAGCGCCCGCGCGCACGCGGCGCCGATCCCGCGCGGGTTGCCGACCCCGGTGACGAGCGCGATCATCCGCCGTAGCGGTTGACGATGGGCACTCGCCGGTCGCGCCCGAACGCCTTGGAGGTCAGCTTGATCCCCGGCGGGTTCTGGCGGCGCTTGTACTCGGAGAGGTCGACGAGGCGGATGACGCGGTCGACGTCGGCCTCCGGCAGGCCGCGCGCGATGAGCTGCGCGCGCCCGAGGTCCTGCTCGACGTAGCCCTCGAGGATCGCGTCGAGCACCTCGTAGGGCGGCAGCGAGTCCTGGTCGCGCTGGTCGGGGCGCAGCTCGGCCGACGGCGCCCGCGTGACGATCGACTCCGGCACCGGCGACTCGGGGTCGCGTCGCCCGCGCTCGGCCACGAGCCGGTAGACGAGCAGCTTCGGCACGTCCTTGATCACCGCGAAGCCGCCCGCGCTGTCGCCGTAGAGCGTCGAGTAGCCGACCGACATCTCGGACTTGTTGCCGGTGGTGAGGACGAGCCAGCCGAACTTGTTCGACAGTGCCATCAGCAGGTTCCCGCGGATGCGGGCCTGCAGGTTCTCCTCGGTGATGTCGGCCTCGCGGCCGGCGAAGACGTCGGCCAGCAGATCTTCGTAGCCGGCCATGGCCTCGCCGATGGGTAGCTCGAGCAGCTCGACGCCGAGGTTCTCCGCCAGCGCATACGCGTCGCCGCGTGTCCCCTGCGACGAGTAGGGCGACGGCATCGTCACGCAGGTCACGCACTTCGGGCCGAGGGCGTCGACGGCGATGAGGGCGACCAGCGTCGAGTCGATCCCGCCCGAGAGCCCGATGACCACGTGCTCGAAGCCGCTCTTGGTCACGTAATCGCGCGTGCCGAGCACGAGCGCCGCGTAGATCTCGGCGTCGGGGTCGAGCAGCTCCGCGACCGGGCCGCCGGGCGCCGCCTGGTCCGAGCGACCCTCGGTGGTGAACGACCCGAGATCGGCCACCTCGGGCGCCGCCTCGCGCGCCGCCGGCCGCGCGCGGGTGTCGCGCAGGCGCGCGGCGCCCGCGGCCTCGACGTCGACGTCGCACACCAGGAACTCCTCGGCGAACTGCGGCGCGCGGGCGATGACATTGCCGTCGTGGTCGACGACGAACGAGTGCCCGTCGAAGACCAGCTCGTCCTGGCCGCCGACCAGCGCGCAGAAGGCCACCGCGGCCAGGCTGTCGCGGGCGCGCTGGGCGATCATCTGCTCGCGCTGGCGGCCCTTGCCGGCCTGGTAGGGCGAGGCGGAGATGTTGAGCACGAGCCGCGCGCCGGCCAGCGCCTCGTCGGTCATCGGCGGGCCGGGGACCCAGATGTCCTCGCAGATGGTCAGGCCGACCTTGATGCCGTCGACCTCGATGATCGCCCCGCCGGGGCCGCGCTGGAAGTAGCGCACCTCGTCGAAGACCCCGTAGTTGGGCAGGTTGACCTTGCGATAGACGGCCTGCACGGCGCCGTCGGCGAGCACCGCCGCGGCGTTGTAGACGTCGTCGGCGCGCTCGGGGAACCCGACGAGCGCCACGATGCCCTGCGCGTCCGCCGCGATCCGCTCGACCGCCGCCCGAGCGTCGGCCAGGAAGTGCTCCTTGAGCAGCAGGTCCTCGGGCGGGTAGCCGGTGACAGCGAGCTCGGGGAAGAGCGCGAGCTGCGCGCCGGCCTCACGCGCGCGCGCGAGCTGCTCGCGCACCTTGGCCTCGTTGCCGGCGATGTCGCCGACGGTGGCGTTGATCTGGGCGAGCGCGACGCGCATCCCCCTGCACGGTACCTGTCGGCGTCGCGGGACCTCCGGGCGCGAAGGTCGACGTGCTCAGCGCGCGCTGGAGTGCGCTGGCGGCCGGCGAGGCGATGATGCGCGCACGGCCGGGCGCCGGACGCGGGGAGGCCGGCGGCGCGCGTGAGATCGTCGATCGCCGCGCGCAGGTCGTCGGCCAGGGCCTCGAGGTCGCCCATGGCGTCGTAGTCGCCGAGCAGGCCGAACCCGAGACGACCGTCATAGCTCATGATCGCGATGCCCAGCGCCTGGTGGTGGGCGAGCGGGACCACGGGATAGAAGCGGACCATCTGGCGCCCGAGCAGGTAGAGCGGGATCTGCGGCCCGGGGACGTTCGTCACGACGAGGTTGAAGAAGCGCTGGCGCGCCTGAAGCCGCGCGGCCTGCGACATGATCGTCGGGGGCGCGAAGTCGGCCAGGGAGGTCAGCGCCACGGCGCCGACGGCCTGGCCCGACTCCTTGATCCCGCGCATCGCCTCGGCGACCTCCGACAGCACCGCCTCGGGGTCGGTCACGCCCACGGGCAGCGGCGCCCACATGGCGGCGACGCGGTTGCCCAGCGCGCCGCGCTGCGTGTCCGCCCGGACCGAGACCGGGACCATGGCCTTGAGCACCAGCCCGTCGGTCTCCACGCCGCGGCGGCGCAGGAAGCGCCCGAGCGCCAGGGCGACCGCGGAGAGCACGACGTCGTTGAGCGTGCCGCCCAGGGCGTTCTTGATCGCCTTGAAGCGCGCGACCTCGGAGTCGACCCACGTGTAGCGCCGGTGCGGGCCGATCGGCACGTTGAAGGGCGACGGCGGCGCCGGGTTGAGCCCCGCCCACGCCATCGCGCCCACGCCGACGAGCCACTCGCCCGCCTGCTCGAGCACCTGACGCGGCGCGCGGGTGAGCGCGCGCAGCCCGCGGGCGCCCTCGGCCGGCACCGTCGCGCGCTCGATCAGCGCCTGGGCCAGCAGCTCGGCGGCGGTCGGCTCCGGGCGCGGTACCCACTCGCCGCCCTCCGCCGCCGGTGGCGTTGGGTCGGGCGAGAGGTCGAAGAGCACCGACGTGACGTCGACGCCGCTCACGCCGTCCACCAGCGCATGGTGGGTCTTCGAGATGATCGCGAAGCGGTCGCCTTCGAGCCCCTCGACCAGGTTGAGCTCCCACAGCGGCTTGGTCCGGTCCAGTGGGAGGGCGAACAGGCGCCCCGCGAGGTTGCGCAGCTGCTCGTCGGAGCCGGGGGAGGGCAGCGCGCTGTGGCGCACGTGGTAGCGGGCGTTGAAGTGCGGATCGTCGACCCACACCGGGCGCCCCTGGCCCCACGGCACGTGGGCCAGCTTCTGGCGGTAGCGCGGAACGAGGTGCATACGCGCCTCGATCGCCTCGACCAGCTCGTCGTAGGCGGGCGCCGGCCCTTCGAGGATGAGCACGCCGGCCACGTGCATGTGCGCGCCGCTGCGCTCGAGGTGCAGGAAGCCGGCGTCCAGAGCGGTCAGGCGGTCGAGATTGGCCACGGCTCGATCCTCACATGTCGGCGTCGCGCCCACAACCTTGCACAACCTTCCACAGACTGTGTAAGCTTTGCACACAAATTATGAAGCGCACTACGACCCTCAGCGACCCGGCGGCCTTCGAGCGCGCCTACGACCAGCACGCGCGGGGCGTCTACCGCGCCGCCTACCGCGTGCTCGGCAGCGCGGCGCAGGCGCAGGACGTCGTGCAGGACGTCTTCCTCAAGCTGTGGCGCGAGCCGGGGAAGTACGACGCGCGCCGGGGCGAGCTCGGCGCCTACCTGCGGCTCATGGCGCGCAGCCGCGCGCTGGACGCGTGGCGTGAGGGGCAGGCGGCCGGCCGCGCCTCGGATCGGCTCAAGCTGGATGTCGCGCTCGACGACGGGCGGCCCGACGAGCGCCCCGCCGTCGCCGCCGAGCGCGAGGGGGAGTGGCGCACGCTGCGCGACGCGCTGCGCGGCCTTCCCCCGGTCCAGCGCGAGGCCGTGGTGCTCGCCTACTGGGGCGGCCTCACGGCCGACCAGATCGCGCGGCGCTCGAACGTCCCGCTCGGGACGGCGAAGAGCCGCATCCGCCTGGGCCTGGCGCGCTTGCGCCTCGAGTTCGAGGCCGCCCTGCCCGGGGAGCTGGCGCCCAGCTTGTAGCCTCAGGCGGGCGGTGCCCGTCAACGCCAGCCAGTTCGATCAGCGTCTGCTGCCCGTCTTCCTCGACGGCCGCGGCCCCTTGGCCGAGGACGACTGGTTCGACGCCCACACCCACATCGGCCAGAACGACCCCGACGGGCGCAAGGCCACTCCGGAGGAGATCCTCGGCGGGCTGGACGCCGCCGGGCACCGCCGGGCGATGCTCTTCGCCATGCACGAGCCCGAAGGCGGCTATCCCGCGGCCAACGACGCGGTCCTGGCCGCCGCGGCCGCCTCCGAGGGGCGCTTCGTGCCCCTCGCGCGGATCGCTCCCAACTCCGAGGGCGCGGTCGCCGAGGCGCGGCGCTGCCTGGGGGCGGGGGCGAGCGGCTTCAAGCTCCATCCGCGCTCGGATCCCTTCGCCCTGCCCCATCCGGTCGTCGAGGAGGTCGTGGCCCTGGCCCACGAGCGCCGCGCGCCCGTGCTCTTCCACGCCGGGCGCGGGATCCCGCACCTCGGCGAGGCCGTCGTCGACCTCGCCCGGCGCTACCCGGGTGCGCGCCTGATCCTGGCCCACGCCGGCATCAGCGACCTGGGCTGGATCGCCGACGAGGCGACCACGCTCGACAACCTGTTCTTCGACACGGCCTGGTGGAACGTCGCCGACCAGCTGCAGCTCTACACGACGATCCCGCCCGGGCAGATCCTCTATGCCAGCGACATGCCCTACGCGCCGGGACTGCTCGCCTCGTTCGTGTTCGTGCGCGTCGCGCGCGCGGTCGGCCACGGCCCTGAGGTCATGCGCTCGATCGCCGGCGGGCAGCTCGCCCGGCTGGTGGCCGGGGAGGACCCCCTCGACGTCGGGCCGGCCCCCGGCCCCGACGCCGTGGGCCGGCGCGTGATCGAGGCCGAGCGCATCGTCACCTACTGCGCGGCGGGGCTGCAGGTCGCCTTCCGCGGCATGGACCCCTCCGAGCCGATCGCTCTCGCGCGGCTGGCCTGCCGCACGTGCCGCGACGGCGACGTCCGCGAGCTGCTGAGCTACATCGACGCCCTGCTGGCCATCGGCCAGGAGAGCGCCGCCGCCCACCCCGAGGTTCCTTTCGCGATCATGCCGGCGACCCTGCTGGCCATGACCCTCGCGGGGACCCCGGAGGCCGGGCTGCCGTCCGTCTCTGTGTGACCCTCGTCACAGAAGTCGGGCCCAGAGGGGCTACCGTCACGAACTTCTGTTCGTTCCGCCGAGTGGTCCCCATCGGGAGACCGGCGGCGCAGGGTCGGCGCCCAACGGCGCCATAGCGACGGCCATCGTTCGCCGCGCTCGATGCCCCGCTCCGCAGGCGGCTGACCGCAAGGAGGGATCGACCTCGTATGAGGCCGCGTCTGAACTTGCGCGCCCGTCACGCCGCCACGGCGCTGGGCGCGCTCTGCTTGGCCGTCTCGCTCGCCGCGCTACCAGGCACGGCGCGCTCGGACGCCACCCGCGCCGGCCGGGCCGCCGTCGCGGCCGACATCGCCCCCGGCAAGAGCCGGCTCGATGTGCTCGCCGGCCGGCAGGCCTCCGTGCACGGCCGCGTGCTGTCGGGCGCCGCCGGCCGGGCCGTCGTGCTGCAGCGCCACTCCGGGCAGCGCTGGGCGACGATCGACCGGGCCACGACGCGCGCCGGCGGGGGCTTCGGCTTCGCCTTCCGCCCGCAGCAGACCGGGAGCGCCCGCCTGCGCGTCGGCGTCGACGCGGCGCGGCGCGAGATCGGCCGGCTCAACGTCTACCGCCATGCCGCGGTCTCGTGGTACGGCCCCGGCCTGTACGGCAACAAGCTGTCGTGCGGCGGGCGCCTGACGCCCGGCACGCTGGGCGTCGCGCACAAGACGCTGGCGTGCGGCACCCGAGTGACGCTGCGCCGGGGCGACCGCGTGATCCGCGTGCGCGTGGTCGATCGCGGCCCGTATGTCGGCGGGCGCGAGTTCGACCTGACGTCCGCCACCCGCGCGAAGCTGCACTTCGACGGCGTCGGATCGCTGCTCGTGGCCGGCTAGGCGCCCGCTCTCGAGCCGTCATGGCCGACGCGTAGGATCCCGTTGTTGGAGACGCGGCTCCAGGGGCATCCACGGCGGGTCATCGCGCACCTCGACTGCGACTCGTTCTACGCGAGCGTGGAGCTGCAGCGCCGTCCCGAGCTGCGCGGCCAGCCCGTCGTCGTCGCGGGCAGCGGGCCGCGCGCGGTGGTCACCACCGCCAGCTACGAGGCGCGGCGCTTCGGCGTGCAGTCGGCCATGTCGGCGGCCCGCGCGCGCCGGCTGTGCCCGCAGGCGGTGTTCGTGACCCCCGACTTCAACGCCTATCGCGAGAAGTCGCGCGAGGTGTGGGCGATCGTCCGCGAGCGCCTGGACTGCCCGCTGCAGAACATGTCGGTCGACGAGGCCTACGCCGACGTGACGGCCATCGACAAGCCGCTGCGCGCCCTGCGCGAGCTGGTGGCCGAGGTCCGCGTGCGCACGGGGATCACCATCTCGGTCGGCGTCGGCCCGTCGCGCCTGGTGGCCAAGACGGCCAGCGACGCCGAGAAGCCGTCCGGCTTCGTGGTCCTCTCGCGCGAGCAGGCCTGCGAGCGCTTCGCTGGCGAGCCCGCGCGGCTGCTGCAGGGCGTCGGGCCGCGCACCCAGGAGCGCCTGGCCGAGCTCGGCCTCAACACGGTGGGCGACCTGCAGGCGGCCGACAGCGAGGAGCTCGTGGCCCGCTTCGGCGAGCGCATGGGGCGCTGGCTGAAGCAGTGCGCCTTCTTTCACGACGCGTCGCCCGTGCAGGCGCGCGCCGCGGCCAAGAGCCTGTCGAGCGAGACGACCTTCGACGAGGACGTCGAGGACCTCGCCGCCCTGGAGGAGACGATCCGCCGCCTGGCCGCCGACGTGTGCGGCGGCCTGCAGCGGCGCAACATGCGCGGGCGCACGATCGGGATCAAGGTCCGCCTCGATGACTGGACCAACGCCACCCGCGCGCGCACGATCGAGGCGTGGACCAACGACCAGGACGCGATCACGACGATCGCGCTCGAGCTGCTGCGCGCGTACGCGCCGGCGCGGCCCGTGCGGCTGCTCGGCGTGCGCGTGGCGTCCTTCGAGGACGAGGCCGCGGCGCGCCCCTCGGCGCCGGTGGCTCAGCTCGCGCTGGAGGTGTGAGGCGGCCCGTCGCCGTCGCCGGCGGTCGCCTCCGCCGCCGGGGCGCCCTCGGTGGGAGCGGCTTCCGCCGCCTTGTCGCCGTGCGGCGAGGTGTGGATCTTCGTGTCCGCCTCGGCCAGCGGCTCGTCGCTCTCCGCGATGCGGCTGTGGAGCTTGTCGCGCAGCTCGTCGGGGTCGTATTCGGTGTGGTCGCGGCGTTTGCGGGCGACCACCACGCCGGTGGCGGCCGTCACGCCGGCGACGCCGGCGAGGCCGACGATCTTCCAGGGCACCTTCATGGGTGCGTAAGTTACCGACCGTGAGCGGCGCGGAGATGACCCTGGACGAGGCGGTGGCCGTCGCGGCCACCGGCGACGTGTGGCTGTTCCGCGGCGCGTCGGTCGCCGACTTCGCCATCCGCACGGTCACCAACGCGCCCGTCAACCACGTCGGCATGGTCGTCGCGCTCGACGACCTGCCGCCTCTGCTGTGGCACGCCGAGCTGGGACGCTCGCTGCCCGACGTGTGGACCGGCGAGCACCAGCGCGGGGTGCAGCTGCACAAGCTCGCCGACGCCGTGACCACGTGGCGGCACCGCTACGGGCAGCGCGCCTGGGTGCGCCCGCTCGAGGGCACCATCGAGCGCGAGCACGAGGACCGTCTCATGGAGGTCATCCAGCAGCACGACGGGCGCGCGTTCCCCACCACGCTCGGGCTGGCCGGCCAATGGGCCAAGGGCCGCGTCCGCCGCCGCCCGCAGCAGTCGCTGGAGGCGATCTACTGCGCCGAGCTGGTGGCCACGACCTACCAGGCGATGGGGCTGCTGCCCACCGAGCGGCCGCCCAGCTGGTACGACCCCGGGCGCTTCTGGAGCGGCGACAACCTGGAGCTCGTGCCCCCGTTCAGGCTGGGCGGGGAGGTCGCGGTGACGGTGCCCGACGCGACCGCGGCGAGCGCCGACTCGCCCGCGAGCGCCGCCCCGCAGGCGGCCGGCGACGGCGCCCGGACGATGCCGCGCCTGCGCCTGCCGATTCGCCGACGGCGCTCGTCGCCGCAGTGAGCCCGCCCCGCGGTGGCGGGGCGCAGCAGCCGACCCGCCCGCGGCCGTGGCTGCGCCCGCCGGTACTGCAGCGGCAGACCGCCGGCGAGAGCGACGAGCGCCACGCGTCGTGGCTCGAGCTCTTCTTCGACCTCGTCTTCGTGGTGGCGGTCGCCGAGCTCGCGCAGGAGCTCGCCCGCGACCACAGCCTCGCCGGCTTCGCGATCTTCGCGGGGCTGTTCCTGCCCGTCTTCATCGCCTGGCAGGGCTTCACGTTCTACGCCGACCGCTTCGATAGCGACGACGTCCTCTGCCGCGCGGTGATGCTCGCCGCCATGCTGGCCATCGCCGCGCTGGCCGTGCAGATCCCCGACGTCGCGGCCGGCCGCCACGACGCCGGGTTCGTCGTGGCCTACGTGACGCTGCGCTCGCTGCTCGTCGCGCTGTACCTGCGCGCGTGGCCGCATGCGCCCGCGGCGCAATCGCTGATCGTGCGCTACGCGGGCGGTTACGCGGTGAGCATCGCGCTGTGGCTGGGCTCGCTGCTCGTCGACCCGCCGGCGCGCTACGTCCTCTGGGGCGTCGGGCTGGCGATCGAGTACGCCATGCCCGTGCTCGCCCAGCGCATCCACGCGCGGATCCCGGTCGATCCCAGCCACGTGCCCGAACGCTTCGCGCTCTTCACGATCATCGTCCTGGGCGAGTCGGTGGTGGCCGTGGAGCTCGGCACGGCGGACGAGGATTGGCGCGTGGGCTCAGCGGCGACCGCTGCGCTCGGCTTCGTGGCGGTTGCCTGCCTGTGGTGGGTGTACTTCGACCGCGGCATGGCGGGCGGCCTCAGCAGCCGGACCGGGTCGATGCAGATCTACACCCGCATCCACATCCCCCTGCTGGCGGCGCTCACCGCCGTGGGCGCCGGCGTGCACATGCTCATCCAGGAGGCGGCGACGGGGGAGGCGCAGGCCGGGGCCGCGTGGGCGCTCGACGGCGGCGCGGCGCTGTACCTGCTGTGCCTGACCATCGCCCAGCAGGTCACCGAAAGGGGCGCCGACGCGCGGCCGGCGCGAGCGCTGGCGGGGGTCGCCCTGGTCGTGCTCGCCGCGGCGGTGGGGACCCTGACGCCGGTCAGCTCGTCGCCGGCACGGCGGCCGCGCTCCTCGCGCTCGTGATCTACGAGATCGGGCTGGGACTGGCCGAGCAGCCTAGCCCGTGAGCTCGGCGACGGCCTCGAGTAGCCGCTCGACCTCGTCGCTGTCGTTGTAGGCGACGACGCCGGCGCGCAGCGCGCCGTCGGGCTCGAGCCCCAGCCAGCGCGAGAGCTCCAGGGCGTAGTAGTTGCCGTGCCACACGGCGATCTCGGCGCGCGCCAGGTGGGCGGCGACGTCGTGCGAGGCGTGGCCGGCGACGGTGAACATGACCGTCGCGGTGCGGTCGCGCGCGGCGCCGTGGACGGTCACCCCGCCCAGGGCGCCCAGGCCCTCGACCATCTGCGCCAGCAGGCGGTCCTCGTGGGCGCGCAGCTCCTCGCGGTCCAGGCGCGCGACGAAGTCCGCGGCCGCCCGGACGCCGATCAGCGACTCGAAGGGCAGGGTCCCGAGCTCCCAGCGCTCGGGCACGGTGTTGGGCGAGGGGCGCAGCTTGTCGGGCGACAGCTCGCCCAGCAGCTCGGGGCGAGCCCACAGGATCCCGATGTGCGGCCCGAACCACTTGTAGGCCGAGCACGCCAGCGCGTCGCAACCCAGCGCCGCCACGTCGATGGCGCGGTGCGGGGTGGCGTGCACCGCGTCGACGAAGACGCGCGCGCCCGCGGCGTGGGCCGCTGCGACGATCCCTGGCAGGTCGGGGATCGTGCCGACCGCGTTGGAGGCAGCGGTCACGGCCACCCACCGCGTGCGCGGCGACAGGACGGCCGCGACCGCCGCGGCGGGCAGCTCGAGGGTCTCGCGCTCAGGCTCGGCGAAGCGCACCTCGACGCCGGCGCGGGCGGCGGCGATGAGCCACGGCGCGACGTTGGCGTCGTGGTCCAGGCGGGTGAGGACGACCTCGTCGCCGGGCTGCAGCGCTCGGCACGCGGCCGCGGCGAAGCGCATGGTCAGCGCGGTCATCGACGGACCGAAGACGACGCCCTCGGGGCCGGCGCCCAGCAGCCGGGCGGCCGAGGCCCGGGCCTCGGCGACCAGCGCGTCGGTGCGCTCGGCAGCCTGGAAGGCGCCGCCGTGGTTGGCGGAGTGGCCGGAGCGCATCCAGGCCGCCATCTCCTCGATGGCGTCGTCGACCATCTGGGTGCCGGCGGCGCCGTCGAGGCGCGCCCAGCCATCGCTCAGACCGGGGAAGCGGGTGCGGTGCATGGCCGCGGACCCTAGTACCGTCCGGCGCCATGCCACAGGCCGCCGTCGACGGGATCTCGCTGTTCTACGAGCGCCGCGGCGCCGGCGAGCCGGTGCTCCTCATCCAGGGGATGAGCGGGACGCACCTGGCGTGGGGCGAGGCGTTCATGGCCGGCCTGGGCGACGACCTCGACGTCGTGGCCTACAACCACCGCGGGGTCGGGGAGTCCACGCCTCAGACCGACCCGTTCACCATCGCCCGGCTGGCCGACGACGCCGCCGGCCTGCTCGACGCCCTCGGCTGGGACAGCGCCCACGTGCTGGGCATCTCGATGGGCGGCATGGTCGCCCAGGAGCTCGCGCTGCGCCAGCCCCAGCGCATCCGCACGCTGACCCTGGGCTGCACCTACCCCGGCGGGGCGCAGGCCCGCCTGGCCGACCCGGCCCTGATCCAGGAGCTGGCCGGCGCGCTGCTGTCGGGGGACCGCGAGCGCGCCCTGCGCGCCGGCTTCACGGCCAACCTCTCGGCCGCCCACGTCGCCGACGAGGCCAACTGGGAGCCGTTTCAGGCGATGGCCACCGCGGTGCCGGTCGCGGTGCCGGTGATCATGCTGCAGATGCAGGCGGTGATGGGCCACGACACGAGCGCGCGCCTGGGCTCGATCGAGGCGCCCACGCTGGTCGTGCACGGCACCGAGGACCGGATGCTGCCCGTCGTCAACGGCGAGCTCATCGCGCGGTCGATCCCAGCCGCGCGCCTCGAGCTGCTCGAGGGCGTCGGGCACATGTTCTGGTGGGAGCAGCCCGAGCGCAGCGCGGCGCTCGTGCGCTCACAGGTGGTGGGCGCTCAGTAGAGCGCCGCGGCCAGCCGGCGGCGCGCGTCGCGCGCGAGCGGGTGGTCGACGCCGAGCTCGTCCAGGGCGCCCACGACCACGCGGCGCACGTCGTCCTTGTGGCCGTCGGCCGAGGACAGGGTCTCGATGAGCAGGTCGATGGCGCGCTCGGTGTCGCCGTCGTCGAGAGCCGTGAAGGCCTCGTCGAGGTCGAGGTCGTCGGCCTGCTCGAGGCGCATGCGCGCGGCCAGGCCGTCGGCGGCGAACGAGCCGCTGACGTTGGCGAGCACGGCCTGGGCCTCGTCGGACTCGCCGCGGCGGTGCAGCAGGCCGGCCAGGGGGACGGCGGCGTCGGCGCGGCTGGGCTCGAGCTCGACCGCACGGCGCAGCGACGCCTCGTCGCCGTCGGCGACCAGCGCGTCGGCCTCGCTGGGGACGAGCCCGTCGAAGAAGCGCTCGACCTGGGCGGGCGGCTGGACGCCGACGAACTCGTCGACGACGCGGCCGTCCTTGAAGGCCTTGACCGCGGGGATGCCCTGGATCCCGAAGGCCTGCGCGATCGACGGGTTGGCGTCGGTGTCGAGCTTGGCCAGGACCACGGCGCCCTCGCGGGCGGCGGCGGCCTTCTCGAGGATCGGCCCGAGCGCGCGGCACGGCGCGCACCAATCGGCCCAGAAGTCGACGACGACGGGGGTCGTACGCGAGCGCTCGATGACCTCCTGCTCGAAGTCCTGCTCGTTGACGTCGATGACGGTCATGCGCTCGATGATAGGACTCTTGCCGTGGAGCTCTACGTCGAGGAGACCGGTGAGGGCATCCCGGTCGTGCTGCTGCACGGGCTGACCGCGACGCACCGCTACGTCGTCATGGGCTCGAAGGCCCTGGAGCGCTCCGGGCACCGGGTGATCGCCTACGACGCGCGCGGCCACGGGCGCAGCGACCCGGCGCCCGCACCGGACGCCTATCGCTACAAGGACCTGGTGGCGGACCTCGTGCGCGTGATGGACGAGCGCGGGATCGAGCGCGCGGTGCTCGCGGGCGCCTCGATGGGGGCGCACACCCTCCTGCGCTTCGCGCTGGAGTACCCGGAGCGCGCGGCGGCGCTGGTGGTCATCACGCCCGCCTACGACCCCGTCGAGAACGACGACCCGCGGCGCCTCGCGCGCTGGGATGCACTGGCCGAGGGCCTGCGGACCGGGGGCGTGGAGGGCTTCGTGGAGGCCTACGGCGATCCGGGCGTGCCCGAGGCGTGGCGCGACACGGTGCTCACCGTGCTGCGACAGCGCCTGAGCGCCCACGAGCACCCTGACGCGGTGGCCGACGCGCTGCACGCCGTTCCGCGGTCGGTGCCGTTCGCCACCCTGCACGACCTGGCGGCGATCGAGGCGCCGACCGTCGTCGTGGCCGATCGCGACGAGTCGGACCCGGGGCACGCGCTGAGCGTCGGGGAGGACTACGCGCGCGTCATCCCCGGCGCGCGGCTGGTGGTCGAGGATCCGGGCCGCTCGCCGATCGCGTGGCAGGGCGGCCAGCTGTCGAAGATCGTCGCGGAGGTCGCCGCGAGGGCGGAGCGCTAGGCCCCGCCCCCCTCGGCTTGTCGCGGCCGGGCGCGTGCGCTTTCGGGCGAGCGCCCGCTCTCCTCCGCAGCCTCAGCTGCCTTCCTTCTCGATCTTCTTGCCGTTGGTCCCCACGACGTACCACTCGGCGCCGAACGCGTCGAGCCCCTCGCCCTTGGTGGCGCCGACCTTGTTGGCGTCGCCCTTGAACCGGTAGAGCGGGTGCTTGTTGTAGGTCACCTGCGTGGTGCCGTCCGAGCGCTTGGTCGTGCCCAGCAGCGAGGACTTGACGCCGCCGCTGCCCTTGGGCGTGCCCTTGGTCAGCAGCGGTGGCCAGTTCGCGGCGCACGTGCCCGAGCAGGCGCTCTTGCCCTTCTTGTCCTTCTCGAACAGATAGAGCGTCTGGCTGCTGCCGTTGACGAGGATCTTGCCGAGCGACACGCTGCGCGTCTTCACGGTCGCCGGCTTGGTCGGTGCGGTGGCGGCGACCGCGGCGACGGCGCTGGCGCCGAGCACGAGGACGATCGCGACTGCCATCAGGCGTTTCATGGACATCCCTCCTGGGTGAGCCGGACCTCGGAGCGGGGGAGGGCCCGGGTCTGCAGAACCAAGACGCCGTCCGCCCGCCATCCTTCCCGAGTTCCGTTCGTGCGCTGCTGCTTGACAGGACGCGAACACGGATGAGAGTGTCGGCGACGGAAACCGAGGGAGGTGGGTCGTGGCGGTCGCTCAGCAGACGATGACGGACGAGCAGCGCAAGTCGGTCGCGCTCGAGTACCTGAAGGCCTTCGACAACGGCGGCGTCACGTCGACCGGGGGCAGCATCCTCGACCTCTTCGCCGACGACGCCCAGGTCCACTTCCCCAAGTGGGGCCTGGCCAATGGCAAGGAGGCGATCGGTCAGTGCTTCACCGATGTCGGAGGGACGCTCAAGGGGATCCGCCACGACTACGCCAACTTCAACTGGATCATGAGCGGCGGCGACACGTTCGTGTGCGAGGGCACGAGCTACGGCGAGCACCAGGACGGCCCCTGGCGCGCGGGCGTGACCCACGCGGGCCGCTGGTGCGACGTCTTCGAGGTGCGCGACTTCCTCATCCAGCGCTGCTTCATCTACCTCGACCCGGACTACGCGGGTGCCGACACGGACCGCTATCCGTGGCTCTCCGCCGACGGTCGGGATGCCTCTCAGCCGCTGGGCTGAACGGTTTCCGCCACCTGTGCAGTGACTCTGGACATCGCCGTCGTCCGGCGGCTACAGTGGCTCGCGTATGGCCGCCGAGTCCACCGGAGCCAAGCGCCTGCGCGATCTCACCGCCGACTTCCAGGACGGCGTCGGCCAGCGCCTGCGCTCCGAGCGCGAGCGCCACGGCGTGAGCCTGCGCGAGCTGGCGCGGCGCCTGGAGATCTCACCCAGCGCGTTGTCGCAGATCGAGACCGGGCGCTCGCGACCGTCCGTGGGCACCCTCTACGCGATCGTCTCCGAGCTCGACATGTCGCTCGACGAGCTGTTCGGCTCGCAGCGCACCGCGGCCTCCGCGGCGCGCGCCGCCGAGGCGACGGGGGGCGCCGAGGAAACGGGCGTCACGCTCGTGCAGCGCCGCGACACGCGGAAGGGCATCGAGCTCGAGTCGGGTGTGCGCTGGGAGCGCCTGACCCCGACCGCCGAGCAGGACGCCGACTTCCTCTATGTCGTCTACGAGGTCGGCGGCGCGTCGAGCCGCGGGGGAACGCACATGCGCCACATGGGGCGCGAGTACGGGCTCGTGCTCTCCGGGCGCCTGCGCGTCACCATCGGCTTCGACGAGGAGCACGAGCTCGGGCCGGGCGACTCGATCGCCTTCGAGTCGTCGCGGCCGCATCGCCTCGAGAACGCCGGCGCTGAGCCTGTCGAGGCGATCTGGTTCGTCGTGGGCCGCTCGCACAGCGATGCCCGCAAGCTCGCGCTCGACACCTCGTACGGCGGCGCGGCTGGCTCGGCCGAGCCACGTTGACAGCGCCTGGGCCCGCGCGTAAGGTGGCGCCGCGAGTGTCCAGTGTCAACGCACACTCGGCGCTCCTCACCTGGGTTGGTCGAAGAGGAGGCTTCCGCGCATGTCGGTAGACGTCAAGGGCGACCAGGCCGGCCAGGCCGTGACGCGCCCGATGAACGGCGACGAGTACATCGAAAGCCTCAGGGACGGGCGCCAGATCTACATCCACGGCCAGCGCGTCGAGGATGTCACGTCGCACCCGGCCTTCCGCAACAGCGTCAGGTCCATCGCGCGCCTGTACAACGCGCTGCACGACCCGGCGACCAAGGACGAGCTGACCGCCGAGACCGACACCGGCAACGGCGGCTACACGCATCCGTTCTTCAAGGCGCCGCACTCGGCCGCTGACCTGGTCGCCGGGCGCGACGCGATCGCGGCATGGCAGCGGCTGACCTACGGCTGGATGGGGCGCAGCCCCGACTACAAGGCCGCCTTCCTCGCGACCTACGGGCCCAACGCCGACTACTACGCGCCCTTCGCCGACAACGCGCGGCGCTGGTACAAGGAGTCGCAGGAGCGCGTGTACTTCATGAACCACACGCTCGTGAACCCGCCGGTCGACCGCGACAAGGACATCCACGAGGTCTCCGACGTCTTCATCCACGCGGTCAGGGAGACCGATGAGGGCGTCATCGTGCGCGGCGCGAAGATGGTCGCCACCGGCTCGGCGCTCTCGAACTACAACTTCGTCTCCTACCACGGCAACGTGCCGATCAAGAAGGAGGAGTACGCGCTCTCCTTCTTCGCGCCGATGGACCACCCGAACATCAAGCTGCTGTGCCGGCCGTCGTACGAGTTCATGGCCGCCGCCGTCGGCAGCCCGTTCGACTATCCGCTCTCGAGCCGCTTCGACGAGAACGACTCGGTGCTGATGTTCGACGACGCGCTGATCCCGTGGGAGAACTTCCTGATCTACCGCAACCTCGAGATCGCCAGCACCTACCACCTCACGGGGTTCATCTGGCGCGCGATGCTCCAGGGCTGCACGCGCCTGGCCGTCAAGCTCGACTTCATCGCCGGCGTCTTCATCAAGGCGCTCGAGGCCACGGGGACGATCGCCTTCCGCGGCATCCAGGCCAGCGTCGGCGAGATCCTCGCCTGGCGCAACACGTTCTGGGCGTTGACCGACGCCATGTGCCACAACCCGGTGCCCTCGGCCGAGGGCAGCGTGATCCCCAACAACCAGGCGGGGTCGGCCTACCGGATCCTCTCGAACATCGCGATCCCCAAGATCAAGGAGATCATCGAGAACCAGGTCGCCGGCGCCATGATCGTCCAGCCCTCGCACGCGGTCGACTGGAAGAACGAGGAGCTGCGCCCGCTGCTCGACCAGTTCTACCGCGGCTCCAACGGCTACGAGGCGCTCGACAAGATCAAGCTCGTCAAGCTCCTGTGGGACGCGGTGGGGTCGGAGTTCGGCGGCCGCCACGAGCTCTACGAGCGCACCTACTCGGGCAGCCACGAGCTCACCCGCCTTGAGTGCTGGTGGATGGCCCAGGGCGACGGCACCGTCGACCGGATGAAGGGCTTCGCCGAGCAGTGCATGGCCGAGTACGACCTCGACGGCTGGACGGTCGACGACCTCATCAACCCCGACGACATCAACCTGATCACGGGGAAGGGCTAGCGGCGGCTCGGCGGGTCTGCCGCGTTGCGCCGGCGGCGCAGTGCGGCGCTTACAGCATCGTCGAACGACGATTTTGTCCCATGGGGTGGGACAAATTCGTCGTTCACTCCGGACGGGAGGACGACCGCCGGCGGTCGCGCCGCCTCACGGCTGCTTCCCCTCGGTGATGCTTTTAGAGCGCAAGCGGCATCGCCAACCCCCAGCGACAGACCTACACCTCCGCGACCACCTCATCCGGCGGCGCGTCCATGTCGAGCTCGAAGCCCATCACGCGATGGAAGCGCGCGAGGGCGTTCCACAACCCGATGGTCGCCACGAGCTCGACGATCGCCGGCTCTGAGAACGATTCGCGCAGGCGCACGAGCATGTCGTCGGGCACGAGCTGCGGGGCCTCCGCGTAGGGCACCGACGCCGGCGAGACCGTCAGCGCCTCGGCCAGCTCCAGCGCCAACCGCTCGCGCGCGTCGAAGCGGTCGAGCTCGCCGCGAGCGACGGCGACGATGTCCTCGTCGGGCACCGCGGCTGCCCGCGCCGAGCGCACCCGGTGGCTGGTCGAGTACAGGCAGTGGTTGAGCACCACCGTGCGGACCTCGACGAGCTCCTTGATGCGCTGCTCGAGCTCGCCCGGGCCGATGATCGAGCGCAGATAGGGCAGGTAGGCGGTGAAGATCTCCGGGCGCTGAGCCAGCGCCTGCCAGGTGTGCAGGAGCCGCCCGTAGACGGGCTCGGCCTGGTCGTACACCGCGCGGACCTCGGGTGGCGCGTCCTCCTTGGAGACGAGGCCGACGAGCGGCGCCGTCGCTTCGCCCGCCATCAGCGCGGACGCACGTGGAAGTGGCCGAGGCCGCCGACCGAGCCGGTGTCCCAGCCGCCGGCCTCCTCGAGGAAGTCGGCATGAGGGTCGCGGATCGCGCCGAACGCACTGCGGTAGTACAGGAGCGGGCGGCGCCCCGGGGTCGCCTCGCAGTGCTGGACCTGGCCGATGAAGATCGAGTGATCGCCGCCGGGCACGCGCTCCTGCACGGTGCAGATGAAGTGCGCGATGGCCTTGGCCAGGACGGGCGGGTCGGAGCCCTCGACCAGCGCGACGCCGGCGAACTTGTCCTCCGCGCGCTGGGCGAAGCGCCGCGCGAGCTCCTCGTCACGTTCGCCGAGCACGTTGACCGCGAAGCGCTTGCTGGCCTCGATGGCCTTGTGCGTGGCCAGGCGGTTGTCGATGCACACGACGAGCAGGACCGGGTCGAGCGACAGCGAGCACACAGCGCTGGCGGTCATCCCGGCCGGGCGGCCGTCGTGGGTCGTGGTGACCACGGTGACTCCCGTGGCGAAGTGAGCGATCGCCTCGCGGAAGGCGAGCCCGTCGACCGTCGCGTCCGACATGTGCCCCGTCCCGGTTGCTGTCCGGCGTTAAGCTAACACAGCCTGTATGGTGGCACTGAACGTCTCGGGATCTCGATGACCGCCGCCGGCGACAGCGCGGCGGGGGAGGGCTGAGGAGAGATGCAAGCGTCCAACGGACACGGGCTCGAGCGCTCCCGCGAGGGCGGCCTGGCGCGGCTGGCGCTGGCCAAGCCGCCGCGCAACCTGCTCGACCCCGACGTGATGGCCGCGCTGCGCGAGGCGATGGTGGAGGCCGATGCCGACGCCGAGGTGCAGGCCATCGTCCTGACCGGCCACGGCGACATGTTCTGCGGCGGCCTGGACATCGAGCGCATCCAGGCGGGGGAGGACCCGGTCGCCTTTGCCTCGGCGCTGGTCGAGCTGCTGCGCGTCCTGCCGACTCTCGGCAAGCCGGTCATCGCGGCCGTCAACGGCGACGCGCTCGCCTCTGGCTACGCGCTCGTCTGCGCCGCGGACATCGCGGTGACGGTCGACAGCGCGCGCCTCGGCACCTTCGAGGCGACCGTCGGGATCTGGCCGATGGTGGCGCAGGTCCCGCCGCTGCAACGGCTGCACCCGCGCCACGCGCTGGAGAACCTGCTCACCGGCGAGCCCTTCGACGCGCAGCGCGCCTACGAGATCGGGATCGTCAACGAGGTCGTGGGCGCCGGCGAGCTGTGGCCTGCCGTGGAGCGCTGGGCGCAACGCAGCGTCCGGGCCGGCGCGGCCCTCGCCGCGGGCCGGCGCAGCTTCTACCGCTTCCGCGATCTCTCCTACGACGACGCGCTCGATGCGAGCCTGGAGGAGTTCCGCGGCATGTTCACGGCTACCGAACAGACGATGGAGGCAGGAGAACGGGCATGAACATCGCATCGCGCGGCGCGACGATGGCGGTCGACTGGGAGCAGCGCATCGACTTCGCGCGCCTGCGCTCCCAGCGCCTGCAGAAGGCCAAGGAGGCTCTCCTGGCCTCCGATTTGGGGGCGCTGCTGCTCTTCGACCCCAACAACATCCGCTACGTCACGAGCACGCACATCGGCGAATGGGCGCGCGACAAGAACGCCCGCTACGTCTTCCTGCCGCGCGAGGGCGACCCGATCCTGTGGGACTTCGGCTCGGCCGCCCGCCATCACCAGATGTACGCCCCGTGGCTGCCGCCCGAGAGCTTCCGGGCCGGCGTGACCCCGATGCGCGGAGCGATGCCGGTGGAGACCGGCGTGCCCGACGCGCTCGGCGCCCGGATCGCGCACGAGATGCGCGAGCACGACGTCGAGGGCGAGAAGCTCGGCGTCGACATCCCCGACATCGTCGCGCTCGAGGCGCTGCAGCGCGCAGGAATCCACGTCACCGACGGCACGCGCGTGATGCTCAAGGCGCGCGCGATCAAGACCATCGACGAGATCGCGCTGCTCGACCACGCCGCCGCGGTCGTCGACGCCGTCTATGAGCAGATCTACCGCACGCTGCGTCCCGGTGTGCGCGAGCACGAGGTGGTCGCCGACGCCCAGCACCTGCTCTTCGAGCTCGGCTCCGAGCAGGTCGAGGCCATCAACGCCGTCTCGGGCGACCGCTGCAACCCGCACCCGCACGTGTTCTCCGATCGGCTGCTGCGCCCCGGCGACCAGGCCTTCTTCGACATCATCCACTCGTTCATGGGCTACCGCACGTGCTACTACCGCACGTTCAACGTGGGCGGGGTCAGCCAGTCCCAGCTCGACGCCTACAAGCAGTGTCGCGAGTGGCTCGACGCGGCGATCGAGCTCGTGCGCCCGGGCGTCACGACCGACCAGATCGCGTCGGTGTGGCCCACCGCCGAGGAGCTCGGCTTCCCCAACGAGGAGGCGTGCTTCGGCCTGCAGTTCGGCCACGGCCTGGGCGTCGGCCTCTACGAGGCGCCGATGATCAGCCGGCTGCACTCGCTCGACCACCCGGCGGTGATCGAGGAGGGCATGGTCTTCGCGCTGGAGACCTACTGCGCGGCCAGCGACGGGCGCTCGGCGGCGCGCATCGAGGAGGAGGTCGTCGTCACCGCCGAGGGGGTCGACATCCTCACCAAGTTCCCGGCCGAGGAGCTGCTGGTGACCGGCAAGGTGTACGTCCGCGGCGCCGACCTGCTGGCCGACTCCGAGGCACGGCTGCAGGCGTCATGACAGCGCGCCATTGCTCGACAACGGTGACCGACCACTCTGAAAGCGGGTCCTCGCGATGAGCGAGCCCACGACCGTCTCGCCCGACAAGTCCGGCACCCCCGAGGAGGCCGAGCGCTACCTCGAGCTCTACCGGCGCATGCGCCTCATCCGCCGCTTCGAGGACGAGGTCCAGACGCTCTTCCAGCAGGGGCTCGTGCACGGCACGACGCACCTGTGCTCGGGCCAGGAGGCGGGGCCCGTCGGCGTCTGCAGCGTGCTGGGCGACGAGGACCGCGTGGCCGGGACCTACCGCGGCCACGGCCACGCGCTGGCGCTCGGGGTCGACTCCGAGGCGCTGATGGCCGAGCTGCTGGGGCGTGCGACCGGGGTGTGCGGCGGGCGTGCCGGGTCCATGAACGTCATCGACCTCGAGCACCGGCTCGTGGGGTGCTACGGGATCGTGGGCGGGAGCATCGCCGCCGCCACCGGGGTTGCGCTCGCGCTCAAGCGCCGCCGCGGCGTGGCGGTCGCCTTCTTCGGCGACGGGGCCACCAACCAGGGCTACTTCCACGAGTGCCTGAACTTCGCCAAGGTCCACGACCTCCCGGTCGTCTACGTGTGCGAGAACAACCTCTACGGGGAGTTCACGCCCTTCGAGGACGTCACCGCGGGAGAGATCCCCGACCGCCCGCGGACGCTCGGCCTGCCGACCGAGACCATCGACGGCAACGACGTCTGGACGGTGAGCGCCACGGCGTCCGAGGCGGTCGGGCGCGCTCGCGACGGCGGCGGGCCGCAGTTCATCGAGTCGCTGACCTACCGCTACGTCGGGCACTCGCGCAGCGATCCGGGCAAGTACCGCAAGGAGGGCGAGCTCGACGAGTGGAAGCTGCGCGACCCGCTGCTCGTCGCGCGAGCGGGGCTCACCGAGCGCTACGGCACGACCGAGGAGGCGCTCGACGGGATCGACGCGCAGGTCGAGGATGAGATCGCCGCGGCGGTCGACGCCGCGAAGGAGGCGCCCTTCCCGGAGCCCGGCGCGCCGGTGACGGAGTTCAAGGCATGAGCAGCGAGATGGACTTCCGCACCGCGATCTGCCAGGCGCTCGACGAGGAGCTCGAGCACGACGAGTCGGTCATCTTCTTCGGCGAGGACGTCGCCGTGGCCGGCGGCGTGTTCGCCACCACCGGGGGCCTGGTCGACAAGCACGGCACCGACCGCGTGTTCGACACGCCGATCTCCGAGCTCGCCCTGGCCGGCGCGGCGTACGGCAGCGCCATCGGCGGCCTGCGCCCGGTGATCGAGATCATGTTCGGCGACTTCCTGCCGCTGACCATGGACAGCCTCGTCAACCAGGCGTCCAAGTACTGGTACCTCTCCAACGAGCAGGCCAGCGTCCCGCTCGTCGTGCGCTCGGCCATCGGCGGCGGCGGGCGCTTCGGCGCCATCCACTCCCAGGTCCCGATCAGCTGGTTTCAGGGCGTCCCCGGCCTGAAGATCGTCTGCCCCTCCACGCCGGCCGACGCCAAGGGCCTGCTCAAGGCGGCCATCCGCGACGACAACCCGGTCCTCTTCCTCGAGCACAAGCGCCTGTACGCGCTCAGCGGCGAGGTCGACGGCGAGGTCGGCGCGATCGGCGAGGCGGCAGTCGTGCGCGAGGGCGCCGACGTGACGCTCGTCAGCGCGATGCGCACGCTGCACGAGTGCCTGGCCGCCGCCGAGACGCTCGCCGGCGAGGGCGTCGACTGCGAGGTCATCGACCTGCGCACCGTGCGCCCGGTCGACAGCGCGACGATCCTGCGCTCGGTGCAGAAGACCAACCGGCTCGTCGTCGTGGAAGAGGGCCCGCGCACGGGCGGCTGGGCCGGCGAGGTCCTCGCCACCGTGGCCGAAGAGGGGTTGGGCGACCTCGACGCCGTCCTGCGCCTGACGACCCCCGACCATCCGATCCCCTACAGCCCACCGCTGGAGGACGCCTTCATCCCGGGGGCGGACGCGATCGCCCAGGCCGTCAGGGCGCTCTAGCCACCGGACGGCTACGGTCCCGGCCATGGCCAGCAACGAGAAGCCCCAGGTCGACGTCCCCTCCGACGAGTCGCCCTCCTACCAGCTCGAGCTCGAGGACATCGAGGTCGGCGATGGCGACGAGGCGGTCGACGGCAAGGTCGTCGAGGTCCACTACGTGGGCGTCTCCTGGGCGACGGGCGATCAGTTCGACGCCTCGTGGGACCGGGGCGACACGTTCAAGTTCAAGCTCGGCAAGGGCCAGGTCATCTCAGGATGGGACCAGGGCGTGGCCGGGATGAAGGTCGGCGGCCGGCGGCGCATCACGATCCCGCCGCACCTGGCCTACGGCAAGCGCGGCGCCGGCGGCGTCATCGGCCCCGACGAGACGCTCGTCTTCGTCGTGGACCTCGTCGGCGTGCGGTGATCCGCCTACGCGGCCGCCGGTGAGGAGGCGCGGTCAGCTCACCGTCCTGTCTACCGGTTGTCCTGCGACCACTGGGCAGGACACTTGCCACTCGCGCGGCGGGCCTTCCTCCCTCGGTGCCTGGCCGCGCGGCGCCGCGGGCGGAAACGGAGACCGGCGTCAGCCGCCCGCGAGCACGGCGTCGTAGCCGTCGGCGCGCAGGACCTCGAGCACCGCGTCGCGGTGGTCGCCCTGCAGCTCGATGACGCCGTCCTTGACCGCGCCCCCGACGCCGCAGCGCTTCTTCAGGCGCCCGGCGAGCTCCTTGAGGCCGGCATCGTCGAGCGGGACGTCAGCGACCGTCGTGACCGCCTTGCCGCGCCGGCCGCTCGTCTCGCGGCGGACCTTCACGCGGCCGCCGGCGGCGATCCGCGCCTTGAGCTGCGGATCGCGCGCCTTGCGCAGGTCGCCGTCGGTGCTCGACCACACGACCCGATTGGCCTCGCGCTTGGGCATCGGCGCGACGGTAGCGCAGCGCCTGCACCGATGGGCCTAGGACCAATGGCCCGTGGGAACCCGGCGCCCGCGGGCGGACAATGGCGGACATGACCGAGGCACGCACCGCCAGCCAGCAGATCACCGACGAGGTCACCTCGTGGCCGGGGGTCACCGCTGGTCACGGCCGCCGCGGCGAGTTCGCCTTCCGCGTCGGCCGCCGCGAGATCGGCCACCTGCACGGCGACCACGCCGCGCACTTCTTCTTCCCCAAGGGCGTCTGGGCCGACCTCTTCGAGCGGGGTCAGGTGTCCCACCACCCGGTCTTCCCCGACAAGCGCGGCCCCGCCGCGCGCCGGATCGAGGACGACGCCGATGTGCGCGACGTGATCGAGCTGATGCGCCTGAACTACCAGCTCGCGGTCACGCGCCGCGCGCCGGCAGCCGCCTGAGCTAAGCGGCGCGCGCGAGGCGCTTGACGTCGCGCTTGCGCTCGAGCAGGCGCTCGTCGGCGAGCCGGAAGAGCTCGCCGGGATCGGCCGTGTCCTGTGGGGCCACGGCCGACGCGAAGGTCACCTGCACCGCGGAGACGCCGGCGGGGCTCGGGGCGTCGGCGATCGCCGCGCCGAGGGCCTCGAGGATGCGCTCGACGCCGGCCCCGGCCGCGCCCGGGGCGACGAGCGCGAACTCGTCGCCGCCGATGCGCGCCAGGCAGTCGCCGTCGCGGACCACGCGCGCGCACGCCGCGGCGACCGCGCGCAGGACGGCGTCGCCGGTCGGGTGGCCGTGCTCGTCGTTGACCGCCTTGAAGCCGTCGAAGTCGAAGAGGACGAGGGCGCCGCCGCCCTCGTCGGTGCAGCGCGCGAGGGCGTCGTCGAAGCTGCGGCGGTTGTAGAGGCCGGTCAGCGGATCGCGCTCGGCCATGCCGCGCTGGACGGCCTCGGCCGCCAGCAGGCGGTGCTTGAGGTAGTGCACCGTGATGGCCTGCCCGGCGACGGCCACGAGGAAGAGCACGCCGCACGCCGGGTAGCCGAGCTCGATCGCCTGCGGGTCGTAGGCCAGCGGGCTGAAGAAGGCGCCGCAGAAGAGGGCGACGAGCGGCCACGCCAGGCGCGGAGGGAAGAAGTAGGCGATGAACAGCGCGGTGAAGAGCAGCACCGGCTGCAGATAGCTGTGGGCGCCGCCGGTGGCCCACAGGGCCAGCGCGACGACGGGCATCATCGCGGCGGTCACGCTCGCCCGGCGGCCGATGGTCATCGTCCGGGCGGTGAGCCCGAGCCAGAGCGAGAGGACGCCCCAGCCCGCAGCGAAGCCGGCGAGCATGAGCGCGACGGCGAGGTGCGGGCGCGGCGTGCCTGGGATCGCGAGCACGCCGACGCCGACCACGGATGTGGCGAGCCACATCAGACCGGAGATCAGATCCGGCAGCGGGCCGTCGTCGTGCAGCGGCCCTCGGGTTCGCGCAAAGGGGTTCATGGCGCTCTTCTCACCCGCGTGGTCGGCCCCGTCCGGGCCGGCTTGAGCCTCAGGGGGCGACGGCGATCTCGAGCAGGAGCGGGGCGTTCCGGCGCGCCAGGTCCGGCAGCACCTCGTCGAGGCGCGCGAGCAGGCCGGCGTGGTCCTCGATGCGGATCGCCTCGCACCCCTGGGCGCGGGCCATCGCGGCGATGTCGATCGTGTCGAAGCCCGGCCATGGGGCGGGCTTGCCCGTGTCCGCTGCGAGCTTGTCCATGATCGCGTAGCCCCCGTTGGCCATGACCAGGAACAGCGCTCCGACGCGGTAGCGCGCGGCGCTCCACAGCGCCTGGATCGCGTACAGCGACGAGCCGTCGCCGAGCACCGCCACCACCGGGCGGTCGGGCAGCGCCATCCGCACGCCGATCGTGCCGGGCAGGGCGAAGCCGAGCCCGCCCATGGCCGCGCTGAGGAAGCCCATCGGCGCCCGGGCCGGGACGCGAGCGTGCAGTTCGGGCCGGCTGGAGGGCGACTCCTCGACGAGGATGGCGTCGGCCGGCAGGCGCTGGGCGAGGACGTCGAAGACGTGGCCGGCGCGCAGCGGCTCGCCCGGCGCCGGTGCCGCGAGCGGGGCCGGCTTGGGGAACGGCCCGGGCGGCGGGCCCTCGCGCGGCTCGGTGCGCTGGATCAGGCCGCGGCAGACCGCGCTCGGCTCGGCGACGATCGTCAGCTGCGACGGGCTGCGCTGCGCCTCGGCGGCGTCGTCGGTGACGAGCGCCAGGCCGGTGCCGGGGTTGACCAGCGGGCCGGGCTCGTAGGCGTACTGGCGGAAGATCGGCGCCCCGACTGCGAGGATCGCGTCGTGCGCCGCGAGCATCGCGCGCAGCCGCCCGCGGCTGGGCGACAGGTGGCCCGCGAAGAGCGGGTGGTCCTGTGGGAAGCCGGCGCGCGCGCCGAAGGCCTCGGTGAACACCGGGCACGCGAGGTGCTCGGCGAGGGCGACGAGCGCGTCCCAGCCCTCGTGGGTGTCGGCGCCGGCGCCGACCACGAGCGCGGGGCGGCGCGCGTCGTCGAGCCACGCGGCGAGCTCGTCGATCGCCTCGGGGGCCGCGGCGCCCGCGTGCAGCAGGCGCTCGGGCCCGACGACCTCATGGGCCTCCGGCGCGGGCGCGTGCCAGTCGTCCATCGGCACGATGACGAGCGCTGGGCCGCGCGCGGTGGCGGCGGCGTGGTAGGCGCGCACGAGCGCGCCCGGGACGTCCTGGGCGCGCACCGGCTGGTCGACCGACACCGGGTACTCGCCCGCCAGGCCCTGCAGCCGGCCGGCGAGGAAGGGCTCCTGGGCGAGCTGGCGACGGTCCTGCTGGCCGACCATGACCACCAGCGGGGCGCGATTGACGCGCGCGGTGGCCAGGGCGGAGACGGCGTTGCCCAGGCCCGCGGTCGTGTGCAGCAGGGCGAAGGCCGGCGCGCCGCGCCCGAGCGCGTAGCCGGTGGCCATCCCGACCACGGAGCCCTCGTGCAGCCCCAGGACGAACTCGAGGTCGTCGGGCAGGCCGGCGAGGAAGGAGATCTCGGTCGAGCCGGGATTGGAGAAGATCCGGGTCAGGCCCAGCCTGCGCAGGACGTCGAAGGTCGCCTCGCGCACCGTCGGCGCGGGCGTGCCCCCGTTGCCTGCCACTCCCGCGTCGCGCGCGGTCCCCACCGTCTCGCCTGCCATCGCCCGCACTCTAACCCGGTGCGGTAGCCTGCCGCCGCCATGGGTCGACTCGAGGGCAAGGTCGCGCTGATCACCGGGGGCGGCGGGAGCATCGGGGCCGCCACGGCGCGACTCTTCGCCGACGAGGGGGCCAAGGTCGTCCTGGCCGACGTCGACGAGGAGGGCCTCGCGCTCGTCACCGACGAGATCGGCTCCGAGCGCGCCGCCTACGTCGTGACCGACGTGACCGACTCCGAGCAGGTCGCCGCGGCGGTGCGCATCGCCACCGAGCGCTACGGCGGCCTCGACGTCGCCTTCGCCAACGCCGGCGTCTTCGGCGAGGCGACGCCGATCGTCGACTACCCCGAGGACGTCTTCGACCGCGTGATGGCGGTCAACGTCAAGGGCTCGTTCCTCGTGGCCAAGCACGCGCTCGCCGTCATGCGCGGCGGCGGGAGCCTGATCTTCAACTCGAGCGTCGTCGGCCTGCTGTCCGACGCGGGGATCGCCGGCTACGCGACCTCCAAGCACGCGATCGTCGGGCTCATGCGGACCGCCGCGCGCGAGGTGGCCGACCGCGGCATCCGCGTCAACAGCCTGCACCCGGGCCCGGTCGACAACCGCTTTCAGCATCGCATCGAGGTCATCGCCACCGGCGCTCCCGAGGACCGCGCGGCCGAGCTCTTCGAGGAGCGCATCCCGCTCGCGCGCCACGCCTCGCCCGAGGAGATCGCGCGCTCGGTGCTCTTCCTGGCCAGCGAGGACAGCTCCTTCGTCACGGCCACGACCCTGAGCGTCGACGGCGGCCTGAAGGGCTGAGCGCGTAGGCTGCCGGGCCGTGGCCGCGGCCGGGTACAGCGCAACGCCTCTGCCGAGGAAGCTCGGCTTCAAGCCCGGTATGACGGCCGCCTTCCTCGATGCTCCCGACCACCTCGACGACCTGCTGGGCGAGCTCGAGGGCGTGACGGTCAAGCGCTCGCTGCGCGGGCACGCGGACCTCGTCCTGTGCTTCGTCACGCGCCGGCGTGAGCTCCAGCGGCGCGCGCCGCGGCTGCGCGAGGCCGTCGCGCCCGACGGGATGGTGTGGGTGTGCTGGCCCAAGCGGGCGTCGAAGGTCGACACCGACATCACCGAGGACGTCGTGCGCGAGGTCCTGCTCCCGACGGGCCTGGTCGACACCAAGGTGGCGGCGGTGGACGAGACGTGGTCGGGGCTGAAGCTCGTCGTGCGGCGGGAGCTGCGCTGAGCGAGCCGGTCTTCCACCGCGAGGGCGACACGTTCGTCCCGACGGGGCACGCGCGCGGGCCGTGGGACCCGGGCGAGCTGCACGGCGGCGCGCCCGGAGCGCTGCTCGCCGAGGCCGTGCAAGAGGAGGGCTACCTCGTCGCGCGGCTGACCCTCGACTTCCTCGGCCCGGTCCCGCTCGCCCCGCTCACGGTCAGCGCCCGCACGACGAAGCCGGGCCGTAGCTTCCAGGTGGCCGAGGCCGAGCTCGCCGCCGGCGGGCACGTCGTCGTGCGCGCGCGAGCGGTGCGCCTGCGCCGCGGCCACGTCGAGCTCCCCGAGCGCCCCGAGCAGGATCCGCCTCCCACGCCGCCGCAGTCGGGGCGCCTGGACCCGTTCCCCACCGGCGGAGGGCCGCAGGAGGGCTTTCACCTCACGGCCATGGAGATCCGCTTCGTCGACGCCACCAGCTTCGGGCTGGGCGCCGCGCACGCGTGGTTTCGCCTCGCGCGCCCGCTCATCGACGAGCAGGACGCCAGCCCGCTGGCCCGTGCGGTGGCGGCGGCCGACTTCGGCAACGGCGTCTCGCGGATCGTCGACTTCGACCGCTACCTCTTCGTCAACACCGACCTCACCGTCCACCTGCACCGCGAGCCCGCGGGCGAGTGGGTGCTGCTCGACGCGCGCACGCGCCTGGAGTCCCACGGCGCGGGCCTCGCGCAGTCGATCCTCAGCGACGAGCACGGCCCGCTCGGCCTGGCCGCGCAATCGCTGTTCGTCGCGGCGCGCTCCTAGCCATAGGGCCGGAACTTCTCGCCTTCCCGGGGCCCGGCGCCGGTAGCCTCGCCATGCAGGTAGCGAAGAGATGCCGACCGAGACCAGCGGTGCAGCGCACGACCTGAGCGGCGACGAGCTGGCGCTTGCGCTCGAGGCTGCCTGCGCCGTCGTCTTCCACCTCGACGTGGGCAGCGGGGACGTGCGCTGGTCCGGGCCCGTGGCCGCGCTCACCGGCGCCGCCGAGCCGCCCGGGAGCTTCGAGGCGTTCCTCGCCTGTGTGCACTCCGACGACGCCGGCGCGCTGCGCGCGGCGGTGCTGGCGACGGCGCACGACGGCACGTCGAGCACGCGCGACCTGCGCGTCGTCTGGCCCGACGCCAGCGCGCACTGGCTCGAGGCGCGCTGGCGCCGGGTGCTCACGGCGCAGGGCGCGCCGACGATCGTGGGCATCGCGCGCCAGATCGACGACGAGCGCGCCGCCCTGGGCCGGATGCGCTTCCTGGCCGACGTGAGCGCGGCGCTCGACGCATCGCTGGAGATGGAGCGCACGCTGGCCGCCGTCGCGGACCTGTGCGTGCGCGACCTCGGCGATTGGTGCTCGATCGATCTCGCGCATGCCGACGGCGAGCTGCGCAACGTCGCCGTCGCGCACGTCGACCCTGCCCAGGTCGAGCTCGCCCAGCGGATGCGTGAGCGCTACCCGCCCCGCTCGCGCGCCGGCGGCGGCACCGCGCAGGTGGTCCGAACCGGTGAGCCGCTGCTGCTGGCCCGGATCACCGAGGAGCAGATGGCCGCGGGCGCGCGCGACGACGAGCACCTCGAGCTGATCCGCTCGCTCGGCCTGACATCGGTGCTCATGGTCCCGCTGCGCGCCCGCGGGCACGTGCTCGGCGCGATCACCCTCGCGCGCACCGGCCGGCACCCGAGCTACGACGAGGACGACGTCGCCTTCGTGGGGGAGGTGGCAGGGCGCGCAGCGCTCGCCCTCGACAACGCGCGCCTGTACGGCGAGGGGCGCGCCCGGGAGCGCGACTCGATCGAGGCCCAGGCGCTGCTCGACGCGCTGGTCGACGCCGCGCCGATCGGCCAGGGCTTCCTCGACACGGACTTCCGCTACGTCCGCGTCAACGATGCCCTGGCGGAGATCAACGGCGTCCCGGCCATCGACCACATCGGGCGCACGGTGCGCGAGGTGCTGCCCGCGATGGCCACCGACATCGAGGCCGCGCTGGAGGAGGTCCTCACGACGGGCGAGGCGATCGTCGACCTGCAGATCGTGGGGGCGACGCGGCGCGAGCCCGCCCGCGACCGCCACTACGTCTCGAGCTACTACCCGGTGGCGCTCGCGCGCGGCGAGCGGCTGGGCATCGGGATCACCGTCGCCGACGTGACCGATCGCGCCGAGGCGGCGCAGGCCCTGCGCGAGCAGCGCGACCTCTACGAGGCGCTCATGCGCGCCCAGAGCGAGCTCGGGCTGGCCTTCGTGCTGCTCGACGGGGATCGCATCGTCTACGCCAACGCCGCGACCGAGGCCCTCACCGGGCGCAGCGCCCGCCAGCTCTACGCGCTGCCCTCCATCCTCGCCACGCTGCCGCTCGAGGTCCATCGCCCGGTGGCCGGGCGCCTCGCGGGCGTGCGCGAGGGGCGCGAGCCGGCCGAGCCGTTTCGCACCGAGATCCAGCGCCCCGACGGCACGCGCGTGCCGATCGAGACCGCCGGCCGGCGGCTGGGCGGGCCGACCGAGTCGCGCATGGCGGTCATCGCGCGCGACATCACCGACCGCGTGGCCCAGGAGCGCGAGCTGCAGCGGATGCTCGAGGTCGAGAAGGCCGCGCGCCGCGCGAGCGAGGCCGCCCATGCGCGCGTGCGGTTGCTGGCCGACACGAGCGCGCTGCTCGAGCGCTCGCAGCTGAGCGACGACGCCCTGCAGGAGGTGGCCGAGCTGCTCGTGGCGCGCATCGCCGACTCGTGCGCGCTGGACGTGCTCGATCTCTCCGGGCGCCTGCGCCGCGCGGGGGCCGACGCGCGCGCCCCCGACGGTCGCCGGCGCATGCTGGCCATGGAGGGCGACCCGGAGGTCGCGCGCGCGATGCGGGCCGATCAGCCGATCCTCCTGGACGACGCCGGCGAGGGGTCCGTGCTGGGCCGCAGCGCGACGCTCGTCCCGCTCGTCGCCCACGGGCGCGACGTCGGCGTCCTCTCACTCGGCTGGCGCGACGTCGGGCGCCGGCCCGCGCGCGACGAGTGGAGCCTCATCGAGGCGCTCGCGCAGCGCATCGCGCTCGCCGTCGACGGCGCCCTGCAGTACCGCGAGCGCGCGCACGTGGCCCAGACGCTGCAGGCCAGCCTGCTGCCCGCGGCGCTGCCCGACATCCCGGGCGCCACCCTGGCCGCGCAGTACGTGGCCTCCGGCGAGGGGATGGACGTCGGCGGCGACTTCTACGATGTCTTCGCCCTTGACGACGGGTCGTGGATCCTTGTCATCGGCGACGTCCTGGGCAAGGGCGCCGAGGCCGCGGCGGTCACCGCGCTGGCCCGCTACACCGTGCGCGCCGTGGCCGGCCGCTCACCCTCGCCGGCGGCGACGCTGGCGGCGCTCAACGACGAGATGCTGCGCCAGCGCAACCCCGACCGGCGCTTCGTCACCGCCGTTCTCGCGCGCCTGGAGCCCTACGCGGACGGGGGCGCGCGGCTCGTCGTGGCCTCCGGCGGCCACCCGCCGCCGGTGCTCCTGCGCGCGAGCGGCGACGCCGAGGCTGTCCCGTGCCCGGGCACCCTGCTGGGCGTCGAGCACGACGCGCGCAGCTTCGACCAGGAGATCGAGCTGGGCCCGGGGGACACCCTGGTGCTCTACACCGACGGCGTGACCGAGGCGAGCCGCGAGCATCCGCTGACCCCCGAGGATCTCGGTGCCGCGCTGCGCGCCAGCGCCCCCGACGGCGCGGCCGCGGTGGCGCGCGAGGTCGTCCACCTCGCCGAGGTCGGCTCGGCCGGCGCGCCGCGCGACGACCTCGCGGTGCTCGTCGTGGCGCTCGACGCCACCCAGCCCAGATAGACACCTCACCGCCGTCGCACGCGGCCTGGTTTACGGCCTCCGACGTCGGGTCGGACGCGACGAGCGTCTGAGCCTGCAGCAGCTTCCACGAGCTGTACGTCCGGTCCGAGACCGGCCTGGGGGCCGAGCGGGCGGTGACCCGGAACTACTAGATCTCCCAGCCGCCTCGGCCGCGGCGCGCGGCGCACATTGATCGCGGGGCCCGGCGCGGATAGCGTCGGCACATGGAATCGAGCATCGGCATCATCGGCTCGGGAGTCTCGGGCCTGCACCTCGGCCTGTTCCTGCTGGCCCACGACGTCCCCGTGACGATCTACGCCGACAAGGAGCCCGATGCGATCCGGGCCGGCCGGCTGCTGAACACCGTCGCCCACCACCACCACACGCTCGAGCGCGAGCGCGCGCTGGGCGTCGACCACTGGGACGTGGCCGAGCACGGCTACGTGTGCCACCACCACTGCATCGCGGGCGAGGTGCGCTTCCGCGGCGACTTCGAGCACCCGTCGTCGGCCATCGACTACCGCGTCTACCTGCCGCGCCTGATGGAGGACTTCGAGGAGCGAGGGGGAGAGCTGGTCATCGTGCCCACCGTCGGGCTCGAGGACATCGAGCGCCTGTCCCAGCGCCACGACCTGATGGTCGTCGCGGTCGGCCGGCGCAGCGTCGACGAGCTGTTCGCGCGCCGCGAGGACAAGTCGCCCTACGACCGCCCGCAGCGGCGCCTGTCGGCCGGGATCTACAGCGGGATCGCCTACTCCGAGCCCAAGGGCGTCGGCGTGCACTTCGCCCCGGGCCACGGCGAGCTGCTCGAGATACCGATCTACTCGCACAACGGCTTCGCCACGGCGCTGCTGTTCGAGAACCTGCCCGGCGGCGCGCTCGAGCCGCTGGCGCACATGCCCTACGACGACGACCCCGCCGCCTATGACCGACTCGTCCTCGAGACGCTGCGCACCTACTACCCGATGGCCGCCGAGCGCGTGGATCCCGCGTCGTTCGGGCTGTGGTCGGGGCGCGACCTGCTTCAGGGCGCGCTGACGCCGATCGTGCGCGAGGACTACGCGCGCCTGAGCAGCGGGCGCTACGCGCTGGCCATGGGCGACGCGCACACCGTGGTCGACCCGATGATGGGCCAGGGCGCGAACTCGGCCTCGTACTCGGCGTGGACGATCGGCGAGGCCATCGTCGCCGACCACGTCTACGATGAGCGCTTCTGCCAGCGCGTCGCCCGCCGCCGCGAGGGCTTCGTCCACGGCGTCTCGGACTGGACCAACCTCATGCTCAACCCACCGCCCCACGTACAGGAGTTCCTCGGCGCGCTGTCACAGGACAAGGCGCTGTGCGACGAGTTCACCACGAACTTCAACGACCCCGAGCGCCAGGTCGACATCCTCGCCACGCCCGAGCGCACGCACGCCTACCTGGCGCTGCGCGGCCAGGCCCGCGAGTCGGCGGCGGTCTGACATGCACCGGCTGCTCGTCCTCTACCCGCCGCCCACCGACCCGCAGGCCTTCCGCGAGTACTACGAGGCCCATCACCTCCCGCTCGTCGCGCGCATGCCCGGCCTGCGGTCCTACCGCTGGGGCTTCGACGTGACGGGGCTCGGCGCCGACTCACCCTACTTCTGCGTCTTCCAGGCCGACTTCGACGACGCCGCCGCCCTCGAGGCCGCGCGCGCGTCACCGGAGGGCGAGGCGACGGCGGCCGACGTGCCCAACTACGCCACCGGCGGCGTGCTGCTCCTGCACTACGACGTGCGCGAGGGCGAGCCGCCTACGACGGACCGTTGACCAGCAGCGAAGCGCCGATGGCGCCGCCGAGATCGCCCAGCGCGGCGACCTGGACCACGGGCGGGTCGCTGTCGACGAAGAGATGGGGCATCATCGCGTCGAGGATGCGCTTGGCGTAGGGCTCGCCGAGCCGGATGCCCAGGCCGCCGCCGATGACGATCGCGTCGACGTCGAGCACGTTCTGCACCGAGGCGACGCCCGCGCCCAAGGCGGCAATGGCGTCGTCCATGAGCTCGACGGCCAGCTTGTCCTCGCGGTCCAGCGCCCGCGCCCAGATGCCGCTCGTGAGCCGATCGCGGCCGCGCGCCTCCATGATCGTGAAGAGGTCGGTCTTCGTCCCGCTCTTGTGCTTGGCGCGGGCGCGCAGCTCCATCGACCCGCGGCCGGCGTAGGCCTCCAGGCAGCCCTTGCGCCCGCACGTGCAGCGCGCGCCGTCGCGCTTGACGACCACGTGGCCGATCTCGCCGGCCGCCCCGCGGCCGAGCCACGGGCGCCCGTCGAGGACGATGCCGCCACCCACGCCGGTGCCCCAGAACACGCCCAGCAGCGAGCGGTACGGGCGCCCGGCGCCGAGCAGCGCCTCGGCGTCGGTCGCCACCTGGACGTCGTTGCCCAGGGCGACGCGCGTGCCGAGCGCCTTGGACAGCTCGTCGGCCAGCGGGAAGCTGCCCTCCCAGTCGGGCAGGTTGCGCGCGCTCGTCACGGTGCCCTGCTCGCCGTCGACGTCCCCGGGAGAGCCGACCCCGACGCCGTCGAGCTCGGCCGTCTGGACGCCGGCCGCCTCCGCCGCCTCGCCCAGGGCGCCGGCCATGGCGGCCGCGACGTCGGAGGGCCCGCCGCTGGTCGGCGTGGGCACGCGGGTCTCGCCGCGCACCTCGTGGTCTGAGTCCACGATGACCGCCTGGATCTTCGTCCCGCCGAGGTCGATGCCGCCGCGCATGGCGCGAGCGTACCCGCCCCGCACTGTGGCAAGCTCGCGGACATGGGCGCGTGCACTCAAACCGGCGAGCAGGACGGGATCGCGACCGCCGCGTTGACGTCCGGCGAGCTCGAGGCGACGTTCGCCACGGGAGCGGGGATGGTGTGCTGCTCGCTGCGCGATCGGGGCACCGAGCTGCTCGGCCAGCGCCGCGGCCTCCGCGCCTACGCGGCCTCGGGCTCGACCATGGGCATCCCCTTGCTGCACCCGTGGGCCAACCGCCTCTCCGGGCTGCGCTACGAGCAGGGCGGGCGCGCCGTCACGCTGCGCGAGGGCGCGCCGGGCGTGCGCCTGGAGGAGCACGGGCTGCCCATGCACGGGCTGCTCGGCGGCTCGCGCGAATGGCGCGTGGAGGCGATGGAGTCCACCGACGAGGCGGCGCGGCTCGTGGCCGAGCTGCGCTTCGAGCGGCCCGCGCTGCTCGAGAGCTTCCCGTTCGCGCACCGGCTGACCTACACCGCCACCCTGCACCCGGCCGCGCTGCGTGTCGAGATCGCCCTGCGCGCCACCGCGGACACGCCCGTGCCCGTGTCCTTCGGCTTTCATCCCTACCTGCAGCTCGGGGGCGAGCGCTCGGCGCTCGAGCTCACGCTCCCGGCCCGGACCCACCTCGCGCTCGACGACCGCGGGCTGCCGACCGGCGCCTCTGAGCCCCAGGACGCCGAGCACGCTGCGCTCGGCGAGCGCACCTTCGACGACCACTACGCGGTCGGCGAGGGCCCCGTCGCCTTCACGGCGCGCGACGCCGACCGCGCCGTCACCGTGCGCTTCGAGCGCGGCTATCCGTACGCGCAGGTCTTCGCGCCCGCGGGCCGGCCGTTCCTGTGCTTCGAGCCCATGACGGCCACGGTCAGCGCGCTCACGCATCCCGGCGCCTGCCCGCTGGTGGAGGCCTACGACGCGGCGTTCGCGGTCGAGGTCGGCTCTACGATGGGCGCGTGAGCGCCGATCCCTTCGCCGTCCTCGGCGTCGCTCCCGGCGCCTCCGGCGAGGAGGTCGCCGCCGCCTACCGGCGCCTGGCCAAGCGCTGGCATCCCGATCGCGCCCACGGCCAGGACGCGGCGCGGCGGATGGCCGAGATCAACGCCGCCTACGACCTCGTGCGCTCGGAGCGCTGGCTGGAGCGCAGCGGGCGCAGCGCGCCGCCGGCCGAGCGCCCGCATGCGCCGTCGGCGCCGCGCCCGCGCGCGGGCTGGTGGCTGTCCGCGCCCTTGCGCCGCGCGCTCGGACGCGAGCTCCTGGCAGCGCTCGAGGACGGCGAGGACGTGGCGATGGTGACGCCGACCTCGACGTGGGCCAGCCCGCAGGCGCTGCTGGCGGTCACCGATCGTCGCCTGCTGTGGCTGCTCGACGACGCGCCGACGCACCGCGTGCGCTCGCTGCGCTACCGCGACGTGGCCGACGTGCAGCAGCGCCTTGGCCGGCCGCTGCGCCGCTCGGCCGTCCTGCGCGTGCGCACCACCGGCGGGCGCCGGCTGAGCTTCGCCGAGCTGCGCCCGGCCACCGCGGCGGCCATCGCGCGGCGGGTCCCGGCGCGGGCCTGAGCTCAGCGCACGCGGAAGGCGCGGAGGGCCGTCTTGGGCAGCCTGCGCGGCGCATTGCCGGCGGCATCGGTGCCGCGGACGTAGGCGCGGTAGCGGCCCTTGGCCAGGTGCCCTCGGAAGGCGAAGCGCCAGTGCGTCGTGCCCTTCGCCGCCAGGAAGATCCGCTTGGAGCAGCTGCGCGGGTGGGTGAAGCCCCGCTTGCCCTTCAGGAAGCGGCAGCGCTTGCCCGCGCGCCGCGCGACGGCCACGCGCACGTTCTTGACGCGCCCGGCACCGTGGGCGCCGCAGCCGCGGTCGCTGGCCGTCCCGGTCAGCGACAGGCGCTTGCGCGAGGCCTTCACCGCCCGCTTGCGCGCGAACTTCGAGACCGGCGCGGTCCTGTCGGTGCACCCGTTCGCGGCGGCGACCGGAACGCGCCCGGCGATGCCCGTCACGGCCTGGACCTGGCTGATGAGCCCGGCCAGGCGCGGGACGCCGAAGCCCGTGACGTAGTCGTAGCCCCGCAGGGCGGGGTTGAGCCCGTTGGCGCCGGCGGTGATGTCGGTGAAGGCGGCGCCATAGCGCGCCGGGTCCTTGGCGATGGCGTAGATCAACGGGTTGGCGAACCCGTACGTGGCGCCCGGCGGCGCGGTGCTGAGGACGTCGGCCCACATGCCGGCCCACAGCGGCGAGGAGAGGCTCGTCCCGCTGCCGCCCGCTTCCTGGCCGTTGGAGACGATCGTGTAGCCGTTGGAGACCGCGTCGCCCGACAGCGCCGCCACGTCCGGCACCCCGCGGCACAGCTGGCCGGTGTTGGTCGGCTGGCCGCTGCCGTCGACCAGGCACGGGTGGCCGAGATTGGCGACGCCCTGCTGGTAGTCCGGGGCGCGGATGAAGGGGCTCGCGTTGCCGCCCGAGTACTCCCAGGCGCGCTCGAGCGTGCGCCCGGCGGGCTGCTCGCCGTCGCTGTAGAGGACCGTGCCGCCGACGCCGGTGCTGAAGGGCGTGTTCGCCGGGTCCGAGGTCAGCGGCACGCCCTCGTTGGCCACGCCGTTGGCGCCCGGATAGGCGATCGTGCACGACGAGCCGTTGTCGCCCGACGCCGCGAAGAAGGCGCGGCCCTCCATGACGGCCTGCTGGAGCAGCTGGGTCGTCGCGGGCTCGGAGGCCTGGCTGACAGCCTGGCTGACGGGCAGGGCGTTGGGGTTGTCGTTGCCGTTGATGGGGTTCAGCAGCGGGTTGTTGAGGATCGGGTTGAGGATGGGGATCTGCTCGCACTCGCCCAGCGACGCGTTCATGATCGGCGGGCCGTCGGGGTCGTTGACCCAGGCCCCGAGCGCGGCGGTCAGCTCGCTGTCGGCCAGCGAGGGGGCGAAGTAGAGGACCTCGCGAGAGATCCCCGGCGCCATGCCGTGGATCGCCTGCATGTCGATGTTCCACTCGACGTTGCCGCTGGTGTCCGAGAAGTCGCCGCCGGCGGGCACGTGGACCACGTCGACCGGCAGCGGGGCGATCCCGTGCTCGGCGTCGAAGGCGTGCAGGTCGGCGATGACCGAGTCGGTGGCGCCGTTGCCGAGGATGGCCACCGAGACGCCCTGGCCGCTGACGCCGGCCGGATGCTCGTAGACCGAGCGCAGCTCCTCGGGCGACAGCGCGCCGACGTTGGGCGTGCCCTGCTGGCCGCCGAGGTCGGCCATCGTGCGGTGCCGGCGCGAGCCGTCGAGGCCGAGGACGGCGTAGATCGGCAGCGCCTCGGGGACGGCGGGCGCCGAGTCGTTGGCGTCGAAGGCCCTGCCGCCCGCCTGGTAGCGGCCGACCGTCGTCTTCAGCAGCGCCTGGACCTGGGCGACGGTCCCCGAGGCCAGGACGTAGTCGCCCGCGCCCGTGACGTGCTCGACGCGCAGGCCGCCGCCCGCCAGCCAGGCGCGGACGTCGCGCTGCGTGGCCGCGGAGACGCCGAAGCGCTGCGCGTACTGCGCGGGGGTGACGAAGCGGTGGTAGCTCGGGCTCGAGCGATCGAAGAGCCCGCGCAGGAGTGCGTCCTCGGCGGCGGGGCGGGGGTGGGCGAGCACGAAACCGACGCGCAGGCGCTCGCCCGACGGGGCCGCGCCGGTGCGCAGCGCCTGCGTGACTGCGCGTGGGACGTTGGCCACCAGCACGCGATCGGCTGCGGCGGCGCTCGCCACCGGAGCGACGCAAACGAGCAGCGCGAGTGCGCAGATGACCTTTCCCACGACGACGTGAACGCACCAGAGGCCGGAAACATGCGGGGGTTGCGCGCCCGGTAAGTTGCTTGCATGCGCAACATCCCGGGCACCATCGGCGCTGGATGGCCGCGCGCGGCGCGCGCGACGCGATGGTCCTCGCCACCAAGGTGGGGTCCAAGCACGACCGCAAGGGGCTGACGGCCGACAACGTGTGCGTCGCCACCGAGGAGTCGCTGCGCCGCCTGCAGACCGATCCCATCGACCTGCTCTACACGCATCGCGACGACGAGGTCACGCCGCCGCAGGAGACGCTCGCCGAGCTCGACGCGCTGGTGCGCGAGGGCAAGGTCCGCCATGTCGCGGCGTCCAACGCCTCACCCGAGCGCCTCGAGGCGGCAATGGAGGCCAGCGAGCGCGAGGGGCTCGCGCGCTACGTCGCCCTGCAGCCGCACTACAACCTCGTCGAGCGCGGCTACGAGAACGGCCTGGCCGACGTGTGCCGGCGCCACGACCTCGGCTGCCTGCCGTACTTCGCCCTGGCCAAGGGCTTCCTCACCGGCAAGTACCGACCCGGCGCCGACGAGGTTCGCAGCGAGCGCGCCATGGGCGCCAGGGCCTATCTCGACGAGCGCGGCGAGCGCGTGCTGGCCGCGCTGGACGCGGCGGGCGCCGCGCACGACGTCCCGGTCGCCGCGATGAGCGTCGCCTGGCTGGCCGCGCAGCCGACCGTCGTCTCCCCGATCGCGAGCGCCCGCACGCCCGCGCAGCTCGCCGAGCTCATGGCGATGACCGACGTCGAGCTGAGTGCCGACGAGCTGCGAGCCCTCGACGACGCCAGCGCGTGGTCAGCGGTCGCGCAGGACGGCCGCGCCCTCGGCCAGCACCGCTACCTCGGCGGGGGCGAGCACCTCGTGCTCGGTTCCCGCGCGGGCGCGCAGGCGCGCGAGGCTGAGCGTGCGCTCGGCACCGGCCAGCACCACGTTGCCCGTGCGTCGGCCGGCGATCACGGCGCGCGGCGCGAGGAGGACGACCTCGGCGAAGGCGTCGAGCAGCGTGGCCGCCTGGCGGCGGGCGGCGCGCCCCGGCGGCGCGTCGATGAGGTTCATGAGGTGCACGCCGCTGGCGCCCAGGACGCGGCGCACCTCGTGCTGGTACTCGACGGTCGTCAGGTGGGCGGGGACGACGGGGCCGAGAACGCGTCGGTCACCACCACGTCGGCGCTGCGCGCGGGGTGCCGGCTCAGCAGCTCGCGACCGTCGCCCTCGCGCACCCGCAGCCCGGGCTCGGCGCGGAGGTCGAGCACGGTGCCCAGCGCCTGCAGGACGGCCGGGTCGCTCTCGTAGGCCTCGGAGTGCGAGCCGGGCCGCGTGGCGGCGAGGTAGCGCGCCAGCACGCAGCCGCCGGCGCCGACGTGGACCGCGCGCAGCGGCGCGTGGGCGCGCCAGCCGAGGTCGAGCACGTCGGCGATCCAGCGCATGTAGGGGAAGTCGAGGTGGGTCGGGTCGGCACGGTCGACGACGGACGCTTCGAGGCCGTCGACGAGCATCCGCCGCCGGCCGTCGTCGGCCACGACGACGCGCACCGACGGCCCATGCGTCGGTTGGTGGCGGCCGCTGCGTCGAGACATCAGGCGGAGCTGGCCTCGGGCGCGGTCCGCTCCAGCGCCTTCCAGCCGACGTCGTGCTCGCGGATCTCCTCGTCGGCGCGCGCTCCGCCGCGCAGGCCGAAGAGCCGCTTGGCGTAGAGCAGGTAGGTCACCACCGCGACGTTGATGATGAAGGCGAGGATCTTCAGCGGCGACAGCCGGTTGGCCAGCTCGTAGACCTCGAGCGGCAGCAGCGAGGCCGTGACGAGGAAGGTGAGGTACTCCGCCCAGCGGCGCTGGTACCACAGGCCGACGGCCTCGATGCCCTCGACGGCGGCGTAGGCGAGGATGACGATGGCGAAGAGGTGCAGCTTCGAGGACTGCAGGGTGAAGAGCTTGTCGATCTCGCCGAGCAGGCCGTGGTGGGCGTGTCCGCCGCCGGCCACGGCGCCGCCCTGGAGGTCGGTCACGACGCGGTAGAAGCGGTCGCGGAACGTCGCGCGGTGCGAGGCGAAGAGGAGGATCGCGAAGCCGAGGAGCCCGAGGACGAAGAAGTGCACCGCCCGGTTGACGGCGATCAGGCGCAGGACGATCTTGTCGCGCAGCGGGCGCCCGCGCAGCGGGAGCTCGATCTCGTCGCGGTCGGGCGGGTGCTCGCGCGCGGGTGCCGTCGGGGGCGCCAGCGCGAGCCAGCTGTCGCAGCGCAGGCAGCGGTGCCAGCGCGCGCCGTCGATCTCGCGCACGACCAGCGCGTCCTCGAGGCGCACGCGCGTGGCGTCGAGGCCCATGAGCTCGTGGCCCGCGATGCCGCACACCAGCAGCTCCCAGTGCAGGCGCGGGACGAAGCGAGCGGGGCGCGTACGGACGCCCGGCGCCGGAGCGGGGGCGTCGGCCACGCCGTGACGGTACCCGTTAGGAGGCGACCTGCTGCGCCTGGCGCGGCGCGCCGGCGAGGTCGAAGGCCTCGGCGATGAGCTCGTAGGAGCGCCGCCGGGCCTCGTGGTCGTAGGTGATGCTGACGACGACGAGCTCGTCGGCTGTGTACTCCTCGGCCACGGCGCGCAGGCCGGCGGCCACCGTCTGCGGCGAGCCGACGACGGTGCGCCGCCCCGGCGGCATGGCGTCGAGCGGCTGGCCCTCGGACTCGAGGAAGCGCAGCGCCTTGCCGGGCTCGGGGACGGCGATCAGGCGGCCGCGGCGCAGCAGCATCATCGCCATCCGCGCGCTGGCGGCCAGGCGCTGCGCCTCCTCGTCGGTGTGGGCGCAGATGGCCCACACGCCGACGGCCACGCGCGGCGCCGGGGCGCGCCCGGCCTCGACGAAGTCCGTGCGGTAGCGCTCGGCGATCTGCGCGCCCGTGGGGTTGATGAAGTCCGCGAAGGCGTAGGGCAAGCCGAGCTCCGCGGCCCAGATGCCGGACTGCGGCGACGAGCCCAGCAGCCACGGCTCGGGCGCGTGGGGGAGGCCGGGCAGGTCCGAGAGGCGCGCGAAGGGATGGTCGTGCGGCAGGCGATCCTCGAGCAGCCCGAGCAGCTCGGCCAGCTGGGAGGGGAAGTCGTCGGGGGCGGCCTGCCGGCGGTCGCGCTGCAGCGCGAAGGTCGTCATCGGGTCGGTGCCGGGCGCGCGGCCGATGGCGAGGTCGATCCGGCCGGGGAAGAGGCCGGCGAGGATGCTGAAGCTCTCGGCCACCTTGAGCGGGCTGTAGTGGGGGAGCATCACGCCGCCGCTGCCCACCCGGATGCGCTCGGTCGCCATCGCCACGGGCCCGATGAGGACCTCGGGGCTCGGCCCGGCCAGCATCGTGCCGCCGTGATGCTCGGCCAGCCAGTAGCGGTGGTAGCCGAGCTCGTCGGCCAGCTGCGCGAGGTCGAGCGTGTTGCGCAGCGCGTCGGCGCCGGTCGAGCCCTCCGCGATGGGGGACTGGTCGAGGACACTGAGCACAAACGGATTCGCCATTCCGCTTACGACCATAGCGGATGCGTTTGCACGCTCGCGGAGGGGAGAGATGAGGCCCATGCGACGTCTGCTCCTCGCTCTGGCCTGCGCCGCCGCTGTGCGCGCCGGCCGCGACGGCCCAGGGCGTGCCGGTGGCCAAGCGCTGCTCGGGCTCGGTCAAGGTGCACTCGGTCCTGGCCCGCTCGATCAGGACGACGAAGGTCTCGTGCACGGCCGGCAAGACCGTCATCCGCAGGCTGCTGACCAGGGTGGGGTCGAGCTCGGCGTGCCGTCGCGCGGCTGATCGGCCGCCGCCGACGAGCGGCTGCGTCGTCTCGGGCTATCACTGCTTTCGCAAGCGCAGCCCCGACTGCTGCGCGACGACGAGCGGCAGACTCGTGCAGTGGCGTGAGAGCCATGTGCTGACCGGCTCGCCGCCGCGCTGAGCTATCAGGGTCCCGGCGCGGCCGCGAAGCGCGCTTCGAGGCGCTGGATCTCCGGCAGCCCGATGACGTCGGTGAAGCCCGAGAAGGACAGGGGCCCATGGTCGTGCGGCGTCCCGCTGTCGCGCAACCGCGCCAGCGCCTGCTGGACGGCGGCGGTGGCCGCGAGCAGCGCGGTCAACGGGCAGAGGACGAACCGGAAGCCGAGCTCGCGCAGGCGCGCGAGCTCGAGCGGCGGCGTGCGGCCGCCCTCGACGGCGTTGAAGAGCAGCGGCGTGTCCGGGAACGCCTGCGCCACCGCCACGACCTCGGCCTCGCTCTCGGGCGCCTCGACGAACAGGACGTCGGCTCCGGCGTCGCGGTAGCGGCGGGCGCGCTGCAGCGCGGCGTCGAGGCCCTCGACCGCACGGGCGTCGGTGCGGGCGATGATGACCAGGTCCGCCGACCGGCGCGCCTCGACCGCGGCGTGGACCTTCTCGACCATCTCGCTCGCCGCGATGAGCTGCTTGCCCTGGAGATGCCCGCACCGCTTGGGCGAGAGCTGGTCCTCGAGATGCAGCCCGGCCACGCCGGCGGCCTCGTACGCGCGGACCGTGCGCGTGACGTTGATGGGATTGCCGTAGCCGTCGTCGGCGTCGGCGATGAGCGGGACGTCGACGGCGTCGGCCAAGCGGCGCGCCTGATCCACCATCTCGGCGAAGGACAGCAGCCCGACGTCGGGCTGTCCCAGCAGCGAGGCCGACGTGCCGAAGCCGGTCATGTACACGGCGTCGAAGCCCGCCTGCGCGACGAGCCGCGCGGAGAGCGCGTCGTACGCGCCGGGCGCGACCACGGGCTCGGCGCCGGCCAGCAGCTCCCGCAGCCGTCCCGGGCCGCGATTGTCCTGCGCGACCATGCCGCGGACTGTATCCGCGTTACCTTTGCCACCGGTGGGAACGGACGCCCTCGCGGAGATCGCCGCCGCTGCGCGCGCTACGCGGGCCGCGGGCTCCGCGCGCGTACACGCGCGCGTGTTCACCGACCCGCCGCGGCCGCCGGACCGCGATGTCAGCTCCGTGCGCGAGGGCGTGACCGACGTGGCGCGCTGGCGCACGCACGTCGTGCAGCGGAAGCTCAACGGCTGGTGGAAGGCGCTCGAGGAGCGGATCGTCGGGCGTTGGCCATGGCTCGAAGACGTGGCCGACGAGGATGACGACGACGAGCCGCTGACCATGGACACGGTCTACATCGGGACCAAGGGGTTCTTCAGCATCGATGAGGGCGGCTGGCAAGCTATCGATGAAGGCGATGTCGACGCGCCCGGACGTCAGCGGGGCGATCCGGTGTGGATCGTGGAGGTCCTGCGGCCGGGTCGACGACGCGCAGCCGCGCGGTCTCGGCGAGGTGGGCGGCGAGTCGTGCAGGCGCTTCGGGTTCGGGATCGACCTCCGCGGCCACCGCGAGCGCCTCGGGCTGGCGTCGCGGCGTGCGGTCGGAGACCCGCACCTCGCCGGCGACGTGTGGATCGACGCCGCCGGGCGCATCCGGCGCGCGACGTGGACGAGCTCGCCGGCGCGCCGTCCGCGCGCGCCGTGGCGCCACGTGCGCGATTTCGATCGCCCGTGGCACACGACCGAGCTGTCGGACTTCGGCCTCGAGGTCGACATCGAACCGCCGACCAACCTCATCCTCGACTCGGATCTCCCGCCGCTCCCGGTGGTTCTCTACGAGATCGCGGGTGAGCTGTGGCGGATGAAGAGGGCCTACGACCGCCGGCAGGCCGGGACCGGGCCGGTCCCAAATAAAGCCCCGGGACACGGTTCATGAATGCTCTAGAACAGAGGTTATGGAACCCCGAAAAACGTCCGCCGCGCTCGCCACGATGGATCCATGGGCAGAGCGGTCGGTGGCAATGCGCTCATAGAGCAACGGATCGGCGCCGCGAGGGGCTCGCCGACGCTGACGGGCATGCGCTGGCCGGGTTCCTGGACGCCGAGGGCTGCTTCCAGATCCGCCCGAACAACCGCGGACGCACGTGGCACTGCCACATGACCGTCGCCGTCCGCGACGATGACGCGCAACTGCTGACCGACCTGTGTCGCGTGACCGGCCTCGGACGCGTCGCCGCGAAGCCGGCGCACGGCACGTCGCGCCCGCAGGTGCGCTGGACCATCGCCAGCAAGCGCGAATGCGCGGAGCTGGCGCGGACCCTGCGCGCGTTCCCGCTGCGGGCGCGCAAGCGCCGCGACTTCGAGATCTGGGCTCGCTGCGGTCGATCGTTGGGCCACCGTCCCGTACGACGCCCAGGCCAGCGGCTCCTTCCATGCCGAGATGGCCGCTGACGCCGACGCGCTCTCTCTCATGCGACGTTATGTTAGACCCGGGCCCCCGCCTGCGCGCGACGCGTCCCCGTGTCTAGACCTCCTGCCGCTTACCTCGGCGGCTTCTTCTCGGGCGAAGGCTGCTTCGGGCTCAGCGGGCCGCGTCCCCGTGCCGGTCGTCAAGCTGCGCCGCGACGACCGCGGAATCCTCGAGCTTTCGCCGAGCGCTTCGGCATCGGGGCGGTGCGCGTCCACCTTCCGTACGGCACACCCCAACCCGTCGGCGACCTGGCTCATCTGCGCCGGGATGAGTTGGGCGCGGCGGTCCGCCTCTTCGAGGCCGCGGTGCTGCGGGGCCGCAAGCGCCGCGAGTTCGACGTCGTGGCGCGAAGCCGCCGAGGAGCGCGTGTGGGCGCGGATGGCGCCACGTCGACCAGACCGCGCGCGGCTCGGACAGGCCGCAGTCCGCCTGGCAGCCCTGCGCGCGTACCACGCGCCGGCGGAGCCGTTCGTCGCGACCGACCAGGGCGTGATGCACGGCCGCGGCCTACATCGACGTCCTGCGCGCGTTCGCCGACGAGGTCCCGGACGGCAGGCTCACGTGCACGGCGTACGCGCACGCGCGCGCGAGCCATCCCGAGTGGCCGACGCGGAACACGCTCGCGCTGGCGTTCGGGAGCTGGGAGCAGGCGCTTGGCGCGGCCGGATTGGGCGCCCGCGCCAGCCCGTGGCGGCGCGCTCGGGCGTAAGAGAGCGCCCCGCCCGTTGTGGGGGGACTTTCCCCCGCCCGCGCGAGCGGGAGACGGTCCGGAACGTTGACCGGTCATGGAGTCAGGGCAACTGGTGGCCGAGACGCGCCCGGCGGCGCGACAGTGGCTGGTGTCCGCCGCGGTGGCGGCGGTGCTCGCTGCCGGCTGGCTCGCGCTCGCCCCAGCGGCCCGCGCGGCGTGCCCGGCGCCGGCCGGCTCCAACGCGATCGTCGTCGAGAACTGCCAAGCGGGAAGCCCGCGCAGCGAGTGGGACGTGTCGGGCATCGGCGACAAGTCCATCCAGGGCTTCGCGACCGACATGTCGGTCAACCGGGGCGCCACGGTCAGCTTCAAGGTGAGCACGCCGGCCACCAGCTACCGGATCGACATCTACCGGATGGGCTACTACGGCGGCGACGGCGCGCGCAAGGTCGCGACGATCACCCCGTCGGCCAGCCTGCCGCAGAGCCAGCCACAGTGCCTGACCAACTCGAGCGGCCTCGTGGACTGCGGCAACTGGGGCGTGTCCGCGTCATGGGCGGTGCCCGCCTCGGCGGTGTCGGGCATCTATTTCGCCCACCTCGTGCGCACCGACGTCCCGTCGTCGGAGGGCAGCCATGTGTTCTTCGTCGTGCGCAACGACGCCTCGCAGTCGGACATCTACTACCAGACGTCCGACACCACCTGGCAGGCCTACAACGACTACGGCGGCCAGAGCCTCTACAGCGGCGGGCCGCTGTCGGGCGGCAGCACCTCCCGCGCCGCGATGGTCAGCTACAACCGGCCCTTCGTCACCCGCGGGGTCTCGAGCGGCCAGGACTGGGTCTTCAACGCCGAGTACCCGATGGTCCGCTGGCTGGAGCGCAACGGCTACGACGTCAGCTACGAGACCGGGATCGACACCGATCGCCTCGGATCGCTGATCCGCAACCACAAGGTCTTCATGGCCACGGGCCACGACGAGTACTGGTCCGGCGCCCAGCGCGCCAACGTCGAGGCCGCGCGCAACGCAGGCGTCAACCTCGCCTTCTTCAGCGGCAACGAGGTGTTCTGGCGCACGCGCTGGCAGGCGAGCATCGATGGCTCGAACACCGCGTACCGCACGCTCGTCTCCTACAAGGAGACCCACGAGAACGGCCACGTCGACCCCTCCGGCGAGTGGACGGGCACCTGGCGTGACAGTCGCTCCTTCAACCCCCAGGCGCCCAAGCCCGAGAACGCCCTCACGGGGACGATCTTCACGGTCAACGCGGGCACGCGCGCGATCCGCGTCCCGGCCGACGCCGGCAAGCTGCGCCTGTGGCGCAACACCAGCGTCGCCAACCTGGCCGCGGGCACCGAGGCGACCCTGCCGGACGGCACGCTCGGCTACGAGTGGGACTCGGACCTCGACAACGGCTCGCGCCCGCCGGGCCTCGTCGACCTGTCCGAGACGACCGAGAGCAGCCTCAACGTCCTGCAGGACAACGGCTCCACCTACGGCGACGGCAGCGCCACGCACAGCCTGACGCTCTACCGCGCCCCCAGCGGCGCGCTCGTCTTCGGCGCCGGCACGGTGCAGTGGTCCTGGGGCCTGGACGCCAACCACGACCGCGACACCTCGACCGCCGACCCCCGCATGCAGCAGGCGACGGTCAACCTGTTCGCCGACATGCACGCCCAGCCGGGCTCGCTCGATGCGAGCCTGACCGCGGCCTCGGCCTCCACCGACGCGACGGCGCCGTCGGCGGCGATCGTCTCACCCGCCACCGGCACCACCGTCACCCCGGGCACGACCGTCACCATCCAGGGCACCGCGACCGACACGGGCGGCGGACGGGTCGGCGGCGTCGAGGTCTCGCTCGACGGCGGGACGAGCTGGCATCCCGCCAACGGGCGCGAGAGCTGGCGCTACACCTGGACGCCGTCGGCAGCCGGCCAGGTCACGTTGATGGCCCGCGCCGCGGACGACAGCGCCAACCTCGGCTCGGCGACCTCGGCCACCATCCGCGTCGGCGGCAGCCGCAGCTGCCCCTGCAGCCTCCTCGGCGACCACGCCCCGGCCCAGGCCAACGACGACAACGAAGCAGTCGAGGTCGGCGTGCGCTTCCGCGCCGACGTCGACGGCTTCGTCACCGGCCTGCGCTACTACGGCGCCGCGTCATCGGCGCCGCGGGTCGGCCACCTGTGGACGGAGGGCGGCACCCAGCTCGCGTCGGCCACCTTCGTGGGCGACTCGCTGCTCGGCTGGCACACGGTCTCGCTCTCGCCGGCCGTCAGGGTGACCAAGGACACCACCTACGTCGCCTCCTTCCTCTCGACCGACGGCACGTACTACGCCGACCCGGGCTTCTTCAACGCGGCGTTCGACGCGGCCCCGCTGCACGCGCCGGCCGGCGCCAACGGCGTCTACAGGTACGGCGGCGGCTTCCCCACCGACAGCTTCGACGCCACGAGCTATGGCGCCGACGTCCTCTTCGCGCCGACCGACCAGACGCCGCCGCAGGTCGCGGCGGTCGCTCCGGCCGGTGGCGCGGCGGGCGTCGACCCGGGCGCCCAGGTCGCCGTCGCCTTCGACGAGGGCGTCGACCCCGCCACCGCCGACTCGACCTCTTTCTCGCTGCGCAACGAAGCGGGCGCGCTCGTCCCCGCCGACGTGACCTACAACGCCGCGGCCCGCACCGCCACCTTGCAGCCGCGTTCGCCGCTGGCCTGGGCGACGACGTACACCGCCACCGTCAGGGGCGGCGCCGCCGGCTTCGCCGATGTCGCCGGCAACCCGCTGGCCCAGGACCGCACGTGGTCGTTCACCACCGCGGCGCCGCCGCCGGGCTTCAACGGGCCCGGCGAGGTCGGGACCAAGGGCTCGCCGTCGGGCTCCAACGCGAGCCAGCACGGGTCGACGTCGAGCGCCGCGAAGCGCCTGTCCGTCTCACCGCGCACCGTGCGGGCGTCGAAGAGCGGGACGGTCAAGCTCCGCGTCACGTGTCCCACGGGCACGCGCAGCTGCCGCGTCAAGGTGAAGCTGAAGGTCGGCAAGCGCACGGTCGCGACCAAGACGGTGACCGTGGCCGCCGGCAAGACGAAGACGGTCGCGCTGGTGCTGAGCCGCGCCGCCCGGCGCGAGCTGAAGCGCAAGCGGTCGCTGCACGCCACGGCCGTCGCGTCCGCCAACGGCGCCACCGCTCGCGCCCCCACCCTGCTGCTCTCACCCAGGCGCCACTGACGGCGATACGGAGCCACATCTCTCATGACACGGACCGTCATCTCGAACAAGCTCCTGCAGGCCGTCGCGGTCGCCCTCGCGCTCGCCGTGCTGCTCCTCGCCGCCCCCGGGGCGCGCGCGCAGTCCAGCCCTGACCAGGGCCCGGGCGGCCCGGTGCTCGTGGTCACCGACCCCGGCGACCCCTTCGGCACCTACTACGCCGAGATCCTGCGCGCCGAGGGGCTCAACGAGTTCGCCGTCACCGATACCGGGAACCTCGACGCCGCGACACTGGCCGGCTACCAGGTCGTCGTCCTCGCCCAGACCGCGGTGACCGACGCCCAGACGACCGCGCTGACCAACTGGGTGCAGGGCGGCGGCAACCTCATCGCGATGCGCCCCGACGCGCGGCTCGCCGGCCTGCTCGGCCTCGGCGCCCCGACGAGCACGGTCAGCAACGGCTACCTGAAGGTCAACGCCGCGTCGTCCGCGGGCGCCGGCATCACGGCGGACACGATGCAGATCCACGGCGCCGCGGACGTGACGCCCGCGACCGACGCGAGCACGGTGGCGACGCTCTACTCGAGCGCCACGGCCAGCACCTCGCGCCCCGCCGTGACGCTGCGCAGCGTCGGCTCGGCCGGTGGCCAGGCCGCGGCCTTCACCTACGACCTGGCCCGCTCGATCGTGGCCACCCGCCAGGGCAACGTCGCCTGGGCCGGCCAGAAGCGCGACGGCGCGATCAACCCCATTCGCTCCGACGACCTCTTCTTCCCCGACTGGCTGGACTTCAGCAAGGTCCGGATCCCGCAGGCCGACGAGCAGCAGCGCCTGCTGGCGAACCTCATCACGCAGATGAACCTCGACCGCACGCCGCTGCCGCGCTTCTGGTACCTGCCGCGCGGCGAGAAGGCCGCGGTCGTCCTGACCGGCGACGACCACGGCCACGCCGGCACCATCGGGCAGTTCGACCGCTACCAGCAGGCAAGCGCGGCCGGCTGCTCGGTGGCCGACTGGCAGTGCGTGCGGTCGACGTCCTACGTCTATCCGGGCACGGACATCAGCACCGTCCAGGCGCAGGCCTTCCAGGCCGCCGGCTTCGAGATCGCCCTGCACCTGAGCACCGACTGCGCCGACTTCACCCCGGCCTCGCTCAACGACGACTGGGAGACGCAGCTGCCGGAGTTCGGCGACTACTGGCCGGGCCTGGCCGCCCCGCGGACCAGCCGGACGCACTGCATCGCCTGGAGCGACTGGGCCGGCGAGCCGAAGGCCGAGCTCAGCCACGGCGTCCGCTTCGACACCAACTACTACTACTGGCCCGGGGCGTGGGTTCGCGACCGCCCCGGCATGTTCACCGGGTCGGGCTTCCCGATGCGCTTCGCGGACACGAACGGCTCGCTCATCGACGTCTACCAGGCGGCGACGCAGCTCACCGACGAGTCGGACATCGACATCGAGCGCCACATCCAGGCGCTCCTCGACGGCGCCCTGGGCTCCGACGGCTACTACGGGGTCTTCACGGCCAACATGCACACCGACGACGACGACAGCCCCGGCGCCGACGCGATCGTCGCCGAGGCCCAGGCGCGCGGCGTGCCGGTGGTCTCCGCCGTCCAGATGCTCGACTGGCTCGACGGCCGCAACGACTCGTCCTTCGGGGACCTCACCTACGACGGCACCCAGCTGCGCTTCAGCGTGGCCCCGGGCGCTGGCGCGCGCGGCCTCGAGGCGATGATCCCCGTGACCGCCGGGACCGGCGACCTGTCCCAGCTGACGCGCAACGGCACGCGCGTGGCCGTGACCCGGCGCACCGTCAAGGGCGTCGACTACCGCGTGTTCGACGCTGCCGCTGGCTCCTACGTGGCGACCTACGGCCCGGGCGACGACACGCCCCCCGAGACCACGGTCGGCGCCGCGTCGGTCAGCGGCGACAGCGCCACCGTCTCCTTCTCGTCCAACGAGCCCGGCGCGCAGTTCGAGTGCCGCCTCGACGGCGGCACGTTCGACGCATGCGACAGCCCGGCCCATCTCAACGGGCTGCCCGACGGCTCGCATACGCTCGCCGTGCGCGCCATCGACCTGGCCGGCAACGTCGACCCGACGCCGGCCTCGACGAGCTTCGTCACGGCCGGCGCGCCGGCCCAGGACACCAGCCCGCCCGACACCACGATCGCCGGCGCCATCGTGACCGGCAGCCACGCGCGCCTGACCTTCTCCTCCAACGACGCCGGCGCGCACTTCCAGTGCCGGCTCGACGACGGCGCTTTCGCCGCATGCACGAGCCCGGTCGACTACAACGGGCTCGCCGACGGCGCGCACACCTTCCAGGTTCGGGCGATCGACGCCGCGGGCAACGTCGATCCGCTCCCGGCGACGCGCGTCTTCACCACGCTCGCCACCGGGCCGGCGCCGGGCACGACCTCCCCCGGGGGCAACTCGTCGGCCCCGGGCGGCGGCGAGGGATCGTCACTGGGCCCGACCGCGACGCGTGACCGCACGGCGCCCCGCGTGACGGTCGCCAAGCGCACGCTGCGCGCCTCGGCCAAGGGCGTCGTGACCGTCCGCGTCTCGTGCCCGCGCACCGAGATCAGCTGCCGCATCGTCGTGCGCCTCGCGCACGCCCGGCACCTGCTCGCGCGCAGGACGGTCACTGTCGCGGGCGGGCGGAGCGCGAACGTCTCCCTGCAAATGACCAAGAACGGCCGCGTAAGCCTGGCGCGCCACCGGACGTTGATGACCGAGGTCACCACGACCGCGCGCGACGCGGCCGGCAACCAGGCCACGACCAGGACCCGGATCCGTCTTCTCGCGCCCCGACGGCGCTAGGCCAGCCCCACCAGGACGACGCAGGACCAAGGAGAACCACATGCGACACGGACGTTTCATCACGACAGCCCTGGTGGCTACCGCCGCCATGGCCATCGGCCCTGCGTGGGCCTCGGCTGCCCCGTCCCCCCTGACGGACGACGTGCAGAGCGACTTCGCGGCGGCTGGTGCTCAGACGGGTACCTGGGCCGTCGAGCCCGGCCAGGTGCGCCTGAAGCTAGGCACGGTGGCCGAGAACTTCGACACCGCCCTGCCGAGCGGCTGGGCGGCCACGCCCTGGGCCGCCGGGCAGACCGGGCCGAACGTCGGCGGCAACGCGGCCGTCAGCGGCGGCCAGCTGATCGTCGACGGCGCACGTGTCAGTGACGCGAACGCGACGCCGAGCTTCAGCGCTCCGCAGACGCTCGAGTTCCGCGCGGCCTTCGGTGCTGACGAGTTTCAGAACGTCGGCTTCGGCGATACATTCGACACCGGGCCGTGGGCGATGTTCAGCACCGGGCCGAACAACACGAACACGCCGGGCACCTTTTTCGCGCGGACCAACACCGCTGCGATGAACGGCACCCAGACGGACACGGCGATCGCCGTCGGGCCGACCTTCGATCCGACCGCGACGAACCTCTACCGTATCGAGTGGACGGCGAGCGACGTCAAGTTCTACGTCAACGGGGCGCTCGTCGCGACGCACCCCGTGGCCATCGCCGCCCCGATGCGCGCGGTCGCCAGCGACCTGAACCGCCCCGCTGACGCCGGCCCGACCGTCAAGGTCGACTGGGTCGGCATGGGCGCAGTCCCGAGCTCGGGGACCTTCACCTCGCGCGTCCTGAGCGCTGACAGCGCCCACACCGTGTGGGGCAACCTGACGGCCACGAGCAGCGGCACGACGTTCGAGACGCGCACCGGCAACACCGCGACGCCCGACGCCAGCTGGTCCGGCTTCCAGGCCGTCGGCGCCGGCGGGGCGATCCAGAGCCCGAGCGGGCAGTACATCCAGTACCGCGCGACGCTGACCGGCGCGGCCGCCAGCGTCGACAGCGCGTCGCTCGCCTACACGGTCGACAGCACGGCGCCGAGCGCAGCGATCGGCTCCGTCGACGTGAGCGGCTCCTCGGCCAGCGTCTCGTTCTCGAGCCCCGACAGCGACATCAAGGGCTTCGAGTGCAGCCTCGACGGCGGCGCCTTCGCCGCCTGCGCGAGCCCCAAGGCGTTCACCGGCCTCGCGGCCGGCGCGCACACGGTGGTCGTGCGGCCGGTCGACAAGGCCGGCAACGTCGGCCCGACCGTGTCGCGGACGTTCAGCATCGCCAGCTCGCCGTCCGGCGGCGGCAGCGCGGGTGGCGGCAACAGCCAGTCGCCGAGCGTCGACAAGACGGCGCCGAAGGTGACCCTCGTCGCCAAGTCGCTCAAGGCATCCAAGAAGGGCGCGGTCAGCTTCATCGTTCGGTGCCCGGCGACGGAGACGACCTGCAAGATCACGCTGAAGCTCAAGAACGGCGCGAAGACCGTCGCGAGCAAGACGGTGACCGTCAAGGGCGGCAAGAGCAAGAGGGTGACGCTGCAGCTCAACAAGGCCACGCGCCGGCAGCTCAAGCACCGCAGCCTGAAGGTCTCCTCGGTTCTCAGCGCGACCGACGCGGCGGGCAACAAGAAGACGACGAGCAAGAAGGTCACGCTGCACAAGTCCTGACCTGAGTCACATCCCGGGTCGGGCCGCGGGGGGAACGCAGCGGCCCGACCCGGACCCTCCACAGAGCGCCGCGGCCTCACTGGCCGCGGCGTTCGTGCGTTCGCCACCGGACCTCCCGTGTTCGCCAGCGCGGTCTACCGCCGCGGCGGCATGACTGTCCAGGCCCTGCGCGAGAAGATCGGCGACGACGCCTTCTTCCGCATCCTGCGCAACTGGACGGCCGAGCACGCCCACTGGCAACGCCACGACCGAGCAGTTCATCGACCTCGCCCAGCGCATCTCCGGACAGGACCTGACGGCCTTCTTCCACATCTGGTTCTACACGACGACCAAGCCCACCACCTGATGACCCGCGCGTAGCCAGGCACGCCACGAACGCTGCCCGGGCCCGCGGCGCTGACGTAGGCTGGCCACGTGCCCGGGGGCGACCGAACGGTCATCCAACGCAAGCTCGCGATCCCCGAGGTGACCGAGCGCGCCTTGGGCCGCCCGCGCCTGGAGCGGCTCCTGGCGATGCTCGTCGAGCGCTATCCGGTCGTGTGGGTCGCGGCCACGGCCGGCTCGGGCAAGACCACCGCCGTCGTGCAGGCGGCCCGCGCCATCGAGCGGCCCGTCGCGTGGCTGACCCTCGACGGCACCGACGCCGCACCGGGACGGCTCGTGACCTATCTCGAGGCCGCGCTGGCTCGCGTTGCGCCCGAGGTCGAGGGCATCGGCACCGGCGCGCTGGCGCGCCGGATCGCCCATGCCGAGGCCGCGGGGCTCCTGGCCGAGGCGGTCGGGGCGGTCCCGGTGCTGTTGGTCATCGACGAGCTCGAACGGCTGGCCGAGGCTCCGGAGGCGCTCGCGGCGCTCGGCGGCTTCGTGCGCTACGCGCCGCCAACGATGCGCGTCGTGCTCGTCAGCCGGCGCGAGCTGGCCGTCGACATGGGCAACGAGGCGACGCTCGGACGCGTCGCCGCCGTCGGCGAGGGCGACCTGGCCTTCACGACCGAGGAGGCGGCGCGCGCGCTGGCTGACGTCGGCCGCGGCGAGGTCGACCCGATCGCCGCCGTCGAGGCCACGGGCGGCTGGGTCGCGGGCGTCCTCTTCGAGGCCTGGCGCTCGGAGGACCACGTCGCCGGCATCGGGGGTGAGGCCGATCCGCTCAACGGCTACCTGTCGTCGCAGATCCTCGAGCAGCTCGACGACGACGACCGGGCGTTCCTGGTGGCGACGTCGCTGCTCGAGGAGGTGACGCCGGCTGGCGCTGAGGCGCTCGGCCAGCACGCGGCAGGCGCTCGGCTGCTCGCTCTGCGCGCCGCCCACCTGCCGGTGACGTGGGCCGCCGACCGCCTCGCCATGCGCTGTCACACGCGCTTTCGGGAGTTCCTCCTGGAATGCCTGCGGCGCCGGGGTGACGAGCACGTACGCGCCCTGCACGCGGCGCACGGCGACCTGCTCGCGAGCGACGGCCACCACGAGGACGCCGTGGAGGAGTTCCTGCGCGCCGGCGAGCTGGACCGGGCCCGGGCGGCGGCCGAGCGGGCGATCGCGGGGGTCATCGAGCGCCTCGACCTGGCCGTCGCCGAGCGTTGGCTGAGCGCGCTGTCCGACACGGGCCCGGACGGCGGGCCGCTGAGCGCCGCCGAGGTGATGCTGGCCATCGGGCGCGAGCAGTATGGGCGCGGCGTCCGCCTGGCCGACCGCCTGCAGGACGGCCGCCACCGCGAGCGCCTCGCACGAGCCTCGAGCCCGGCCGCCAGCATGATGGCGTGGTGCTACTGGCACGGGGGGCGCATCGCGGATGCGCGCGCGGTCATCGACGTCGCCGCGCCCAGCCCGGAGACCGAGGCGATCCGCTACCTGCTGGCGCTCGTGGACGGCGAGGTCGCCGACGGTGCCGCGCTGCACCCCACCCTCAGCGGCGGTCCGCTCGACGCCCTCGTCATGCGGGTGCACTACGCCCACGGTCGCCTCCCCCACCTCGCCGCGACCCCTGCCTCGCGCTGGGCGGCGGCGGTGAGCGCGCCGTGGCGCATCAGCACGCTGCGCGCCACCGGCCACACCGAGCAGGCGCTCGAGCTGTACGAGGCCCAGGGCGCGGCGAGCTGGGCCGCGGTGTGGCTGCACGCGATCGTCGGCGTCGAGATCCTCATCGACCTACGCCGCACCGACGAAGCCCGCGCGGCGCTGCTGCGCGCCCGCGAGCTGATCGGCGCCAGCCAGTCCCAGGTCTACGACATGCTCAGCCTGGTCATGGAGTCCAAGCTCGAGCTGCGCCTGCGCCGTGATGCCCGCGCGGCACGCGAGATCCTCGGAGCGCTCGAGCGCCGCCGGGCCGCGCGCGAGTACGGCTTCGTCGCCGAGCAGATCGACACGTGGACCGGCTACGCGGACCTGCTCGACGGCGACGTCGCCGCGGCGCTGCGGCGACGCCACGGCTCGGATGCTCGCCAGCGACCGCATCCTCGAGCTGCCCACCGCCGCCGTCTACCTGGCCGAGGCCGAGTGGCGCCGCGGCGACGAGGACGCGGCGGACCGGGCCGCCGACCTGGCGCTCGCCGCGGCCGCCAAGCAGGGCTCCAACCACCTCTTCCTGCAGGCCCTCGCCGACTTCCCCGCCGTGGTCGCCCGCCGCATCGATGCCGAGCCCGAGACGCGGTCGCCGTGGCACGACCTCGGGCGTGCGCTGCTCGCCCAGGGCGTGACGGTCGACCCGCGCGTCGGGCCGCTGCTCGAGCTCGAGGAGTTCGGGCGCAAGGCGCTCGCGGTGAACGGCGCCGTGGTGCGCCCGCGCATCGCCAAGGCCTACGAGGTGGTGGCCTACCTGGCCTCGCGCCCCGACCAATCGGCCTCGCGCGACGACCTGCTCGACGCCCTCTTCGACGGGCGCGCCGACGCCTCCGCGCGCGCCTACCTGCGCCAGGCCTTCCACCGGCTGCGCGAGGTCCTGCCGGCGGGCGTGGAGCTGACGGTCGAGAGCTCCCGCGTGGCCCTCGGCGCCGGCGCGGCGATCCACAGCGAGTCGGGCCGCGTCGAGACGCTCCTGGCGCAGGCGGCGCGCCTGCAGGGCGAGGAGCGCCTGCGGGCCACGCTGGATGCGCTCGAGCTCCTGGAGCGCGGTGAGTACCTGCCGGGCGTGCGCACCGTCTGGGCGCAGGAGCGCCGGCGCCACCTCGACGCAATCGGCGCCGACGCCCGCTTCGAGGCCGCCGAGCTGGCCTTCGCGGCGGGCCGCTACCAGGACGCCGAGCGGCTGGTCGCGGCCGTGCTGCGCGACGACCCCTATCGCGAGGCGGCGTGGCGCCTGCAGATGCGCCTGGCCAGCGCGGTGGGCGACGAGGATCGCGTCATCGCGGCCTTCCGCGGCTGCGAGCGCGCGCTGGGCCAGCTGGGCGCGCGCCCCGCGGGCGCGACTCGCAGCCTGCTCGACGCCCTGCGGCGCTAGACGGTTTCCTGCACGTCCTGCGCCGCGACGTAGTCCGGCCGCACGCGGATCGACGGGTAGTCGACCTTCTCCTCGTCGAGGCGCTGCGCCAGCGCGCTGACGTCGCCCAGGCCGCAGATCTCGCGCGCGAGCTCCGTGAGCGGACCGTCCGCCTGGTACTCGACGCGCTGCATCGTGAGCAGCCGGATGATGTGCAGCGGCGTCCCGTTGAACTTCTCGAACATCGCGTGACGCGCGCCCCACTCGGTCAGGAAGCGCTCGTGGATCATCCGGAAGATCCGCGTGCGGTCCTCGGCTGACGTGTTGTGCCCGCGCAGGGCGGCGCGCAGCGCCCCACCGATCTCGGGGTTGTCGAGGTCCGCCTTCGTCGGGTAGACGACGACCCCGCGCCCACAGAAGTCGATGAGGATCTCGATCATCCGCTGGACGTGCTCGAGGTAGTGCGCGCGGCCGAAGTCGACGAAGATGTTGTTGGGCTTGTAGAGGCCGCCAGGCGACATGAAGCCGGTCTCCTCGGCGGCGATGCTGAACGCGCGGCACGTCTCGCGGAAGCGGACGAGGTCGGCGACCTGCGAGGCGACGATCGGCGCCTGGGCCGTGCCCAGCGCCTCGGTGACCAGGATGGCCAGGCCGGCTATGACCTCGGCGTTGACGACGTGACGGATCTGCGTCTCGGCGTGGATCCAGTCGAACAGGCGCTGGGGGTAGAACTTCGCGTGGTCGGGGTTGCCGATGTGAAAGACGCGGTCCCACGGGATGAGGACGTCGTCGAAGTAGGCCATCCCGTCGAGCTCGTCGCCGCGGCTGGAGAGCGGGCGATCGAAATCGTCGGCGTCGGGCTGGGCCAGCGATGGGCGCACGACGTGGGTGACGTTGGGGTCGTTGGACGGCACGAGCGCGAAGACGACCTGCTCGGCCACCGTGCCGGGCTTCCACAGCACGCCCATGAAGATCTCGTTGGCGAACGCCACCCCGGTGCCGATGGCCTTCCAACCGCGCACGACGATCCCCTGATCGTTCTTGTCGACCATGCGCAGCTGCGGGGTGGCGGCCACGGTGTCGGGCGACGAGCGATCGCCCTGGACGTCGAGGAACATCGGCGAGGCCGACAGGTCGCCGCGCATGAGGTAGTCCCACTTGTCGCGGATGTTCTGCGCGAGCGGGCGCCCGTCGTGGCCCTGAGACTCCTGCTCCCATGGCTCGGGGTCCTGGTAGAGCGTGTAGAAGACCGGCAGCATGCTCGCCGGCGGGCGGGTGAACATCGCGCCCCTCGCCCACTTGCGGAAGACCAGCTCGTGGTACTCGCGGCGCACGCGCAGGTCCTCCTTGGTGCGCGGCAGGAACCAGTGCCGTGCCCAGCGCTCGCCGTCCTCGTCGACGAAGGTCATCGCGTCCGCGTACTGCGGGTCGTGATGCATGTCGTAGTACTCGGCGATGGCCTCGGCGTAGCCGCGCGTCTTCGGGTGGGTCGTGAGGTCGTCGATCATCTCCCCCGCGCACAGCACTCGCCGCCCGTCGCGAATCGAGTCCAGGAACTGCTCGCCGGTTCTGATCATCGCCCTCTCCTCGTCGCGATCGGTGCGCCCCGAGGATTGCGTGCGTCCGTTAACCGTCGCGAAACCGGCCCTCGCCGAGCGCACAAGGGCGGCGACGCGGGCAGGCCGCTCAGCCGCTGGTCACAGCCTGCTCAGCCGGCCCGGCGCTCGACGGGCCGGTTCGCGCTGATCAGTACCGCTTGCGCTTGGTCTGCGGCGGACGCTCGCGCTTGGGGTACTTCGCGCGCTCCTCAGGCGTCATCTGACGGATGGTCAGCGAGCCCTCGGCGACCTGCTCTTCCACAGCCTTCAACTTCTCCTTGCGCTTCTCTTCGGCACGCTCGCGCTGGGAACTCATGCATGTGACGATAGCGGCAAACTCGGAAGTCACCGGCACGGGCTCATCGCGTCAGCGACGAGCCGACCTGCTGCAGGAAGCCGAGCACACGCCGCCACGCGTCCTCGCACGCCTCCGCGTGCTCGCTGAACGAGCGGTCGAAGAACGAGTGCGGCGCACCCGGGTAGGTGACGATCTCGTGCTCGACGCCCGCCTCCTGCAGCCCGCGCTCGTAGGCCTCGATGTGCTCGGGGAGGATGTTCTCATCGGCGCCGCCGAACAGTCCCAGCACCGGGCAGCGGGTCTCGGGCGCGTGGACGATCGGCTCCGGCGCGCCCTCCCGGCGCGGGACGAGGCTGCCATAGAAGCCCACGGCGCCGTCGAGGTCGAGCTCGGCGCTCGTCGCGGCCATGAACGACTGCGTGCCACCGAAGCAGAAGCCGACGGTGACGATCGCGCTGGCGCCCGTGCGCTCGCGCAGGCTCGCGATGGCGGCAGCGGTGTCGGCCTGGACGTCCTGCACGCGCGTCTGCACCACGTGGGGCATGTAGTCCCAGTCGTTGCTGCGCTCGCCCGTGCCGGCGGTGCGGCCGAAGTAGTCGAGGGCGATCGCGTGATGGCCGGCCTGTGCGAAGCGCTCGGCCAGCTCGACGTAGAAGCGGTACAGGCCGCGGATATCGGGCAGGACCACCACGCCGGGCCCGCCGGTCGTCTCGGGGGCCTCGGCGAGGGCCGCCGAGAAGCGCGTCCCGTCGGCGGAGGTGAGCTCCAGCGCCTCGGCCGCCGCGCCTCCGGCGAGGGTCGGAAGGGCGAGATCCGACGGCAGGTCGGGCGGGTGGGCGTCGAAGGCGAAGCACATGGTCTGACCGGCTCCCGGGTCGCTTACGAACGGGAAACACTAATCAGGCGCCCGCACTCGCTACGCTTCCGCCGTCAAGGTCGAGCTACATGCTCGAGAAATCAGTGTTCAGCGCCGGGGTCGTTGCCGCAAAAGCATCCTCCGCGTTGCAGTTCACACGTGCCGTGGAGGAAACATGGCTACCGGAACCGTGAAGTGGTTCAGCGACGAGAAGGGCTTCGGCTTCATCACCCCGGACGAGGGCGGCAAGGACCTCTTCGTCCACCACACCGGCATCAACGCCACCGGCTTCAAGACCCTCGCCGAGGGCGCCGCCGTGTCGTATGACGCCGAGGCCGGCGACAAGGGCCCCAAGGCCGTCAACGTCACGCCGCTCTAGGTCGCGCTTCGCCCACCCGGTCCGCCGGCGCCGCCGTGCGCGGCGGGCCGGGTCGCGGCGCCCCGCGCCACGCGCGGTGGTCGAACAGGGAGTGTCAGGTAGGCGAACATCGCCCGGCCGCGCGTGTCACCATGAGCGCCATGGCCGAGAGCGAGAGCGACGGCGCGCCCAAGCCGGAGGTCGACCAGTACCACACGGGGCGCGAGAGCTGGTTCGTCGAGGGCACCGAGCGCCCGTCCGAGCCGGGCGACGCGGAGCGCCCGCGGCGCACGATCCACGAGCCCGCGCGCGAGACCCCCGTCTACGAGGAGACCGACGTCCTCGTGGTCGGCGGCGGCCCCGCCGGCTGCGCCGCCGCGGTGGCGGCGCGCCGCCTCGGCGCCAAGGTCACGCTGGTCGAGCGCTACAACCACCTCGGCGGCCTCTCCACCGGCGGCCTCGTCATCTGGATCGACCGGATGAGCGACTGGGAGGGCCGGCAGATCATCGCCGGCTTCGCCTCGGAGATCCTCGAGCGCCTGCCGGCCGACGCGGTCGCCGGCGCGCCGCCGGAGCAGTGGGGCTCGCGGGAGGCCGAGCCCGTCGCCCACTGGCGCGAGCGCCTGAGCGCCTTCCGCGACGTGGTCACGTGGTCGCCGATGATCGATCCGGAGTGGCTGAAGTACGAGTCGGTCGAGCTGCTCGAGGAGGTCGGCGCGCGGCTCATCCTCCACGCCTGGGTCGTCGACGCGATCGTCGAGGGCAACGAGCTGCGCGGCGCGATCTTCGAGAGCAAGGAGGGCCGGCGGGCGATCCTGGCCAAGGTCGTCGTCGACACCACCGGCGATCTGGACGTCTGCGCCGCCGCCGGGGCTGCGTTCGAGTCCGACGTCGAGGGCCAGGGCGCCAACGTCCAGCACTGCCTCAACACGCCGTGGACGTGGGCGGGGATCGACTTCGCCAAGTGGGTCGCGTGGAAGCGCGCGAACCCGGAGGAGCACCGGGCGCTGTTCAAGCGCGGCCACGAGGAGCTCGGCTACCTCGAGACGCCGCACGTCGGCTGGCGCGACGACGTCGGGCTCTTCATGGGCCCGCGCCTGACCGGCTACAGCGGCCTGAAGGTGGCCGACCTCACCGCGGTGGAGATCGAGTCGCGCCGCCGCATGACCGCGCACCTCGAGTTCTTCCGCCGCCACGCGCCGGGGTTCGAGGACGCGTGGCTGATGCTCTCCGCGCCCCAGCTCGGCGTCCGCCACACGCGCCGGCTCGTCGGCGCGCACAAGATGGCCATGGAGGAGTGGCGCGAGGCGGTCCGCCACGACGACGAGATCGGGGTCTCCCCGTCCCCCTCGGCCAAGTTCGCCAACATCTCGGTCCCCTATGGCTGCATCGTGCCGGCCGAGCTCGACAACGCCCTCGTCGGCGGGCGCCACGTCGCCACCGACCCCCAGACGCAGGCCTTCATGCGCGAGATCCCGCAGTGCTGGCTCACCGGGCAGGCGGCTGGCGTCGCGGCCGCGCTGTCGGCCGGCAGCGATACCGCGCCGCGCGCGCTCGACGTGGCCGAGCTCCAGCACGAGCTCCGCGGCCAGGGTGTCTACCTGCAGAGCGCGGGGGCCCGGACCGCGGCATGACCTACGTCATCGGCTCGGCGTGCATCGGGACCACCGATCGCTCCTGTGTCGATGTCTGCCCCGTCGACTGCATCCACGAGGTCGCGCAGATGCTCGTCATCGACCCGGGCGAGTGCATCGACTGCTCGCTGTGCGAGCCGGCGTGCCCGGTGTCGGCCATCACGCCGGCCGAGGGCGTGGCGCCCGAGGACCGGCCCTTCATCGCGATCAACGCGGCCTGGCCCGAGGGCGCCGAGGCCGTCGACCAGATGGTGGCCGACTTCCAGGCGGCCGGCTCGCCGTAGCTCCTGAGGACGTTGTTCCTCGTGCTTGTGCGCGACCGGGGCGTAGGGAATCGAAATGCATCACCGAGGGAGGGCGGGGCCAGACCGCCGCCGCCGAGCCCGCGGTGGTCACTCTCGCGTCAGCTGTCCTGCCTAGGGGTCGTCCTGCGACCAAAGGGCAGGACGGCAGCCCACGAGGCGCGAGACGCACGCGGACCCGACCCCACGTTGTCTCTCCTCCGGGACGCTCGCGGGAGACGCGAGGCTCACGCCTGAAGTCCGCCGGTGGACACGGCATCATGGCGCCGCATGGAGGCCACCACCGCTGATCGCGCTCCGTCGGGGGGCTCGCCCGCCGCCAACCGCCTGGACCGCTATTTCGACATCACCGCCCGCGGCTCGAGCATCGCGACCGAGATCCGCGGTGGCGCGGCCACGTTCCTGACGATGGCCTACATCCTGTTCGTCAACCCGCAGATCCTGGGCTCGGTCGCCGCGCCCGGCGGGGTCAAGCTGCCGTTCGACCAGCTGCTGACAGTCACCGCGCTGGTGGCCGCGATCGCCACGCTGGCGATGGGCATCTACGGCCGCTACCCGTTCGCGCTGGCCTCCGGGCTGGGCATCAACGCCTTCGTGGCCTTCTCGCTCGTCGGCGCCGACCGCCTGAGCTGGCCCGACGCGATGGGCGTCATCGTCGCCGAGGGCCTCATCATCACGGCGCTGGTCCTCGTCGGCTTCCGCGAGGCGGTCATCAACGCCATCCCCCACGACCTCAAGCTGGCCATCGGGATCGGCATCGGCCTCTTCATCACGATCATCGGCCTCGTCGACGCGGGCATCGTCGTCAAGGGCCAAGGGACGATCGTGACCATCGCGCCGAAGCTCAACACGTGGGCGATCGCCATCTTCGTCTTCGGCCTCTTCGCGACCTACGCGATGGTCGCCCGGCGCATCCGCGGCGCGCTGCTGTTCGGGATCCTCGGCACCACGATCATCGCGACGATCATCAACGAGGCCAAGGACAACAAGGTCTTCCCCAACGGCTCGGCCACGTGGCCCGACAAGATCGTCGACGCGCCGCACTTCGGGCTCGTCGGGAACTTCTCGTTTCACTTCATCTCGGCGCTGGGCTTCTGGAGTGCGGTCGCCGTGGTCGTCGCGGTGCTGCTGTCGGACTTCTTCGACACGGCGGGCACGGTCCTCGGCCTCGGCCGGCGTGCCGACCTCGTCGCCCCCGACGGCCGGCTGCCCGGCATGCGCCGCGTGCTGATCGTCGACTCGCTGGCCGCGGCCGGCGGCGGCGCCGCGTCGGCGTCCTCGAACACGACGTTCATCGAGAGCTCGGCGGGCATCGGCGAGGGCGCGCGCACGGGGCTGGCCTCGGTCGTCACCGGGCTGCTCTTCGCGTGCTGCCTGTTCATCTCGCCGCTGGCCGGGATCATCCCGAGCGCGGCGACGGCGCCGGTGCTCGTCATCGTCGGGGCGATGATGTTCGAGCTCGTGCGCCACCTCGAGTGGCGCGATCCGGTCATCGCCCTGCCGGTGCTGCTGACCATCGTGCTCATGCCGATGACCTACAGCATCACCAACGGCGTCGGCGCGGGCTTCGTCTCCTACTCCGTCCTCACGCTGCTCGGCGGGCGCCGCGTGCACCCGCTGATGCTCGTCATCAGCGCCCTCTTCGTCTGGTACTTCATCCACGGCGTCGTCGGCTAGCGAGGACGCTCCATCTGGAAGAGGCGGTCGAGGACCGTGTAGTCGGCGGTGTAGCCGCAGCGCGCGATCGGGCGCATGGCGGCGACGTCGAGGATGCCGTCGTCGCCGATGTAGCGCTCGTCCAGGTGCACGCCGATGACCTGGCCGACGACGAGGTGGCGATCGGTGTCGTTGCCGTGGACGTCGCTGAGGTTGACGGTGCTCGTGACCTTGCACTCCAGCGCGCACGGCGTCGCCGCCACGCGGGGCGGCGCCACCATCCGCGAAGGCGCCATCTCGAGGCCGGCGTGGTCGAACTCGTTCTCGCCGCGCGGGAGCGACGACGAGGTGGCGTTCATGGCCTCGCGCAGGTCCCACGTCGGCATGTTCCACACGAACTCGCGCGTCTCGATGGCGAAGGCGGCCGAGTCCTTCATGCCCTCGCTCGAGAAGGCGATCATCGGCGGCGCTCCGCAGACGGCGTTGAAGAAGCTATAGGGCGCGAGGTTGACGGCGCCGTCGGCGCCCACGGTGGACACCCAGCCGATCGGGCGCGGGGCAATCGCCGCCTTGAACGGGTCGTGCGGCAGCAGCGCTCGGTCGCGGAGATGGGGCTCGTAGAAGACCACGGCCGGGCAGCATGTCACGAGCGCGGCGCCCGAACGCGAACGCCCCCCGCGCGAGTGTTCGGCGGCCGAAGATGCGGCCAGCAGGCGTCCACCCGCCTCAAGCGGGCGCTGGCGGGAACCGACCGTAGGGACAACCCATGAGCACGCATATCGAATCCCTGCACACCACGGGGCTGGGTGGCTTCGGCCACAGCGCCGCCGCCGACGCCGAGACGGCTGGGCGTGAGGCGGTTCGCGGCGCCCTGGCGGGCCGCGTGCCGCGGGGCGGCGACCTCGTCATCATCTTCCCGTCGGCCAGCTACGACCTCGAGGCGCTGCACCGCGCCGCCGCCGAGGAGGCCGCGCCCGCCAGCGTCGTCGGCGCCACCACGGTCGGCGCCTTCACCGACGGGGCGCAGCTGTCCTTCGGCTGCGTCGCCGCGTACGTCGCCGCCGACGGCCTGAGCTTCGGCGTCTGCCACCTCGAGCGCGACGACGCCGACATCGCCGGGTGCACGCGACGCGCCGCCGAGATCGCCCGCGACCGCGCTGGCGAGGAGCTCGAGCACGCGGTCCTCATGCTCATGTGCGACGGGCTGACCTCCGACCAGCGCGCGATGGCGCGCGGCGCTTACGAGGTCACGAGCTCGCTCATCCCGCTCGTGGGCGGCTCGGCCGGCGACGACCTGCTCTGGCAGGCCACGTACACCTTCGGCGAGGGCCAGGTCCTCTCCAACGGCATCGTCGCCGTGTGGATCAACTCCGCGACGCCGATGGCGGTGTCCGTCGACCACGGCTGGCGCCCGTTCGGCAAGCCGATGCTCGTCACGCGCGCCGAGGGCAACACGATCTTCGAGCTCGACGGCCGGCCCGCCCTCGAGGCCTACCTCTCCGAGCGCGGCGCCGCGCTCAAGGAGGACGGCCGCTCGTGGGGCGAGAAGTGCATGGAGCGCCCGATCGGCCTCCCCAACGCCCAGGGCCGCTACGACCTGCGCCAGATCCACGAGCGCACGCCCGAGGGCGGCCTCGTGCTCCCGACCGGCGTGCCCGAGCAGACCGTGGTGCAGGTCATGGCCAGCGACGCGCCCGGGTTGCTCGAGGGCGCCCGCCGCGCCGGCGAGGCCGCGGCGCAGCAGCTCGACGGCCCCGCCCGCATGGCGCTGGTCTTCTCGTGCTGCACGCGCGCGCCGCTGCTGGGCGACCGGCTCGCCGAGGAGGTCGGGGTCATCGCCTCCGCCCTCGGCGGCGCTCCCGCGGGGGGCTTCTACACGTGTGGCGAGTTCGCACGCGTCACCGGCTCGGCCGGCATCCACAACTCGAGCGTGGCGATCCTCGCTCTGTGATGTCGTCCCACGAGCAGCTGCAGAGCGAGAATGCGCAGCTGCTCGAGCGGCTCGAGTTGGCCGAGCGCTACACCGCCCAGACGCTCGCCCGGGCGACGCGCCTGAGCCAGGTCATCTCGGTCCTCGGGCACGACATCGACTTCGACACCGTCGTCGAGCGCGCGGCCATCGAGGTGGCCGAGCTCTTCTCGGCCGACGTCGCCTTGCTCGCCCTCGGGCCCGACGCCGCCCTGAAGGTCGAGGCCCAATGGGGCGTGCGCCGCTCGGATGTCCCGGACGGACGCTTCGCGATCACCGGCCTCGAGGGCCTCACCGCTCTGGCCCCGGTGCTCGCCGGCTCGGCCGACGAGGTGCCGGCGGTGCCGCCGTGGCTCGAGCGCTACGGCCCGCTGCACGTCGCGTGGGTCCGGCTGCTCGTCGGCGACGAGCCGCTCGGGCTCTTCCTGCTCGCCCGCCGCGCCCCCGAGCCCTTCGAGCGCGCCGAGGCGAAGGAGCTCCAGGCGGTCGCCTACCGCATCGCGCTGGCGATGGAGAACGGTCTGCTGCACCGGCGCATGAGCGAGCAGCTCGTGCGTCTGAGCCGCATCCAGGAGTTCACCACGCAGCTGGCCGGCACGCTCGAGCTCGAGCCCGTCGCCCAGCGCGTGGCCGACACGGTCGTCGCCGAGGTCCCGGTCACCGCCAGCGTCGTGCTCGCCCACCGTGATGGTGAGCTCGTGCCCATCGCGCGCTGCGGCTGTGGCCCGGACGTCGACCCGCTGACGGCCGCCGGCTGGGCGACCTTCCCCCTCGAGACCACCGGCAAGCCCGTGGGCTGCGTCGCGGTCGCGGGCGCGCCCGCCGCCGGGACCGACGCGCGCGAGCTGCTGCTGCACCTGCTGGGCCTCGCGGCGATGGCCGTCGACAAGGCGCTGCTCTACGAGCGCAGCCGCGAGCAGGCCCGCCAGGACTCGCTGACCGGGCTCCTCGGCCACCGGGTCTTCCATGAGGTCCTCGCCGAGCGCACGAGCCAGGGCGACCCCTTCAGCGTCGTCCTCGTCGACATTGACGACTTCAAGCAGGTCAACGACCTGTACGGCCACCAGACCGGGGACGACGCGCTGCGCTTCGTCGCCGAGGCACTGCGCCGCTGCGTCCGCGGCCCCGACAGCGTCTTCCGCGTGGGCGGCGAGGAGTTCTGCGTCGTGCTGACCGGCGTCGAGCGGGCCGAGGCCGTCGCGGTGGCCGAGCGCCTGCGCCGCAGCGTCACCGCCATCGACTCGCCGCTGCCGGTCACCGTCAGCCTCGGGGTGGCCAGCTACCCCACCCACGGGCTCACGCGCGACGAGTTGCTCGCGCAGGCCGACGCGGGCCTCTACGCCTCCAAGCGCGCCGGCAAGAACCGCACGACGGTCGCCGGCGAGCACGGCGCGCCGGTGGCCGAGACCGTGGACCGCCACGCCGACCTCGCGCTCCTGCACGATCGCGATCCCGACACGGTCGTGCACAGCATGCAGGTGGCCACCATCGCCGTCGACCTCGCACGCGCGCTCGGCGTCGAGGACCACCGCCTCGGCGCCCTGCGCACCGCCGCCAAGCTGCACGACCTGGGCAAGATCGGCGTGCCCGACGCGATCCTCAACAAGCCCGGGCGCCTCGACGCCGACGAGTTCGGCATCATCCAGACCCATCCCGTCGTGGGCGCCGAGCTCCTGCGCGCCTGGGGGCTCGACGAGCCCGCGCGCTTCGTGCTCGAGCACCACGAGCGCGTCGACGGCTCCGGGTACCCGCACGGCCTGCGTGGGGACGCGATCGCCCTCGAGGCCCGCATCATCCATGTCGCGGACGCCTTCACCGCCATGACGCTCGACCGCCCCTATCGGCGCGCGATGGGTCATGAGCAGGCCATCGCCGAGCTGGTGCGCCACCGCGGCACCCAGTTCGACGCCTCGGCGGTCGACGCGCTGGTCGCCCTGGAGCACCCCGGGACCCTGCCCGCCGCGGCCTGATGGACGTCTCGCCGCGCCTCTACCTGCCCCTGCTCGGGCTGCTGGTGCTGGCCTCGCTCTTCACCGCGGCACGGTCCCTGAGCGCCGCGCGCTCGGGGCCCCAGCTGTCGGAGGTCGCCGGCGCGCGCTATCGCCTGGACGCCGCGAACGCCAAGAGCAGCGGCGCCCGCCTGCTCCCGCAGGAGGCGCGGCGCGCCGACTTTCGCTTCGCGCCGACGGTGGCGCCGGCCGACCGCCAGGCGTTCCTCGACGCCGTCGCCGCGGCCCGCCCCGAGGCCCGGCGGCTCATCGGGCTCGTCGACGGGCTCGTCGACGTCCGCATCGGGCCCACCGGGACGCCGGGCGCCATCGGGCTGACCGAGGACGGGGAGCCCGGCTACCGGGTGACGATCGACCTCGACCTCGTCCTCGCGCGCTACGGCGCCCGGGGCGTGCAGCGCACGGTGCTGCACGAGCTCGGCCACGTGGTCGACCACGCGTTGCTCACCGACGACGTCACCGCAGCACTGGACGCCGGCATCCCGGCCGGCCTGGGCTGCGAGGAGGGTCTGCTCGGCGCGTGCGCCAAGCGCCAGGAGCGCTTCGCCGAGAGCTTCGCCAAGTGGGCCTTGGGCGACATCGGGGTCAACCTCGAGATCGGCTACAAGGTGCCCCCGCCCTCGGCGCCGCTCGACGTCTGGGGCGCGCCGCTCGCGCGCCTCGCCGCGTCAGGCTGACAGCACCGCGGCAATGTCCGACATATCCGGTCGGAGATCCGTTAGGCTTCCCTAAGGTGGGCAAGAGGATCAAGACCAAGAAGCGCTGCTGCAAGAGCCGCCCGCGCTGCAAGCGCTGCCCGGTGGTGTGCAAGCGCCTGGAGGCGTTCGGCTACACCGAGCGCGAGGACAAGCGCACCTGGCACATGGTCGTCATCCCGCCCAAGAAGGTCCTCAAGGGCGCCCGCGCCTAATCGAGGTGCGGCCCGAGCAGGCTCAGGTCGGCCTCGCCGAGCCGGTCGGCCGCCGTCTTGGCCTGGTGCCAATAGGGATAGAGCAGCGGCGGCGCGCTGATCGCGTCCAGGCGCGCGCGCTCGTCGGCTGACAGCTCGAGGTCGGCGGCCGCCAGGTTGTCGATCACCTGCTCCTCCTTGCGCGCGCCGATGACGACCGAGGTCACGCCAGGCCGGCCGAGCGTGTAGGCCAGCGCCACCCGCGCGGCCGAGACACCATGGCCCTCGCCGATCTCGACCAGCGCGTCGACGATGTCGTAGAGCTGATCTTCGTCTCGCACCGGCGGCTCGTCCCAGTCGGTGAGGTGACGGCCCTCCTGCGGTTGCACGTCGCGGCGGTACTTGCCCGAGAGCAGGCCGCCGGCCAGCGGGCTCCACACGAGGATCCCCAGTCCCTGGTCCAGCGCGGCGGGCACCAGCTTGCACTCAGCCTCGCGCGCCTGCAGCGAGCGCCGCCGATGGTCATCGTGCCCAGGGTGAGGCTCGAGATGCGCAGGCCCGAACGGCCGAGTTGGCGGTAGTCCATGGGGCGGGATCCTGCCACGTCGTGAAACGCTGCCGGGGTGACGCGGTTGTGGACGATCGGCTACGAGCGCCTGCTGCCCGAGGCGCTGGTGGCCGAGCTGCGGGCCGCGGGCGTGCGGCGCGTGCTCGACGTGCGCTTTCGCCCGCAGTCGCGCCGACCGGGCATGTCCAAGACGCGGCTGGGCGCCCTGCTGGGCGAGCACGGCATCGCCTACGAGAGCCGTCGCAGCCTGGGAACGCCGCCGGACCTGCGCTTCCTCTACCGGGCCGGCCGGCTGGCCGAGGCCACGGACGGCTTCCGCCGCCACCTCGACGCCGCCGCCGGCGACGAGCTCGACGCCCTCGCGGCGGAGCTCGGCGACGCGCCGCCGACCGCGCTGCTGTGCCTGGAGGCCGACCCGGCCCACTGCCACCGGCGCGTGGTCGCCGAGGCGCTCGCGCGCCGTCGGGGCGACCTCGAGGTCATCGACCTGTAGCCAGGCCGCCGGCCAGCGTCGCCACGAGCCGCTCGAACGAGGTGTCGACGTCGACCGGGACCCCGAAGCCACCGCTGGCCTCGAGCAGCACGAAGCCGTGGATGGCGCTGCGGAACGCGCGCGCGGCGTGCACGGCGCCGTCGCCCTCGAGCTGCCAGCCGCGCAGCACGGCGTAGACGACGTCGACGGCCTGCGCCGCGGCGGCCTGGTGCTCGGCGTCCTCGGGCGCGGGCGCCGCCACGCTGGCGGCGTAGAGGCCCGGATGGGCGCCCGCGTAGGCGCGGTAGGCGCGCGCGGTGGCGGCGAGCGCGTCGGCGCCTGAGCGCCCGACCGCAGCGTCGCGCAGCGCGGCGGTCAGCTCGCGCACGCCGCGCAGGGCCAGCGCGCGCAGGAGCCCGGCGCGGCCGTCGAGGTGGTTGTAGAGCGACGGAGCGCGCACGCCCAGCCCGCGGGCCACCCGCGCCAGGGTCACGGCGTCGAGCCCTTCGGCGTCCGCGATCGCGGACGCAGCGTCGACGACGCGCTCGGTGTCGAGCCCGGGGCGGGGCATCGGCTCAGGCGGACGCCTTGGCCAGCGCCGCGTCCATGGCGGCCGCCGGCGCGTCGATGACCTTCCCGTGCCCCGGGGCCAGCGCGGCGGGGTCGAGCGCGCGCAGGGCGCGGGCGCTCGCGAGCTCGGTCGCGGGGTCCCACGTGGCCATGCTGGCCAGCGGGAAGGGCAGGCGGACCTTGTCGGTGGTGGCGACGCCGCCCGTCGTCGTGTACGCGTCGCCGCACATGAGGGTGCCGTCGCGGCGGTCGAAGAAGGCGACGTGGCCGGGCGTGTGCCCCGGCGCGGCGACGACCTCGAGCGAGCCGACCATGTCGCCGGCGGCGAGGGCTCGCGTCGGCCGCGTCTTGGCCCCCGGGTAGCTGCCGCGCAGCTTGCGCTGCGGCTCGCCGGGATCGAGCGACTTGTCCTTGTGCAGCAGGCGGGCGTCGCGGGCCGAGATGAGGACCTCCACGCCGGGCAGCGCCGCCGCGAGCTCGTCGAGCGAGCCGATGTGGTCGCCGTGGGCGTGGGTCAGCGCGATGCGCACGATCGGCGCGCCGAGCTCCTGCGCCGCTCGCAGGACGACCTTGGCGCTGCGGGGAACCAGCGTGTCAACGAGGGTGAGCCCGTCGTCCTCGGAGACGAGATAGGCGTTGACGAAGCCGAAGCGGGAGATTCGAATCACGTTAGTGGACATAGCCTGAATGCTAATAGGCATAGTTTAGCCGCGCAAGGCCCGACCGATGGGGTTGACCCGCGGACCGCGCCGGGAAGATCCATGGCCATGACCGTGGTCACCCTCTCGGCCTCCTACGGCGCCGGCGGCAGCCAGGTCGGCCCGCGCCTCGCCGACCGCCTCGGCGTGCCGTTCATCGATCGCGTCATCCCCACCGCCGTCGCCGAGCGCCTGGCCGTCCCGCTCGACGACGCGGTGGCCCACGACGACGCCGTGCGCGGCGCCCTCGAGCGCGTGCTCTTGCGCTTCGCCCCGGCGGCGCAGGCCTTCTCCGGCGCGGCGGCGCCGCCGGAGATGGTCGATGATCGCTCGTTCCTGCGGGCGACCGAGGACGTCATCCGCGAGCGCTGCGCCGACGGGTCCGGCGTCATCCTCGGGCGCGCCGCGGCCGTCGTGCTGCGCGACAGGCCCGGCGCGCTGCACGTGCGCCTCGACGGTCCGCCCGAGCGCAGGCTGGCCCAGGCCATGGCCCTCGAGGGCATCGACCGCGAGAGCGCCGAGCGCCACCAGCGCGAGACCGACCGCGCCCGCGAGGCCTACGTCCAGCAGTTCTACGGCGCCGACGCGCGCGACGCCGGGCTCTACCACCTGGTCATCGACTCGACCGCGCTGGCGCTTGACGCCTGCGTGGAGCTCATCGCCCTGGCGGCGGCGGCGGTCAGCGACCGGGCGGGCTGATGCGCGGCGCCACGGCGCCGGCGGGGCTGGCCGCCGCGCTGGCCCTCCTGCCGGCCGCCGTGGTCGCGGGCTGCGGCGGGAGCGGCGGGGTGCGCTCCACCCCGCCTTCCGCCCCGCCTTCGACGGCCGCGCGGACGGCCTCGCCGTCGAGACCGGCGGCTCGGCCCCCGGCGCTGTGCGGGCGCCTGCGCACCCGCATCACCGGACGCGTCGGCGACCCGGCGGCGAACGAGCTCAGCGGCCTCGCGCGCAGCCGCTCGCAGCCAGGCCTGCTGTGGAGCCACGACGACTCCGGCGCGGGCCCGGCCCTCTTCGGGCTGCGCGCCGACGGCCGCGTGGCCGCGCGCCCGACCGTCACCGGCGCGCAGGCCGTCGACTGGGAGGACATCGCCACGGGGCCGGCGTCCGACGGCCGGCCGCTGCTCTACATCGGCGACATCGGCGACAACGCGTCACGGCAACCGTCGGTCGACGTCTATCGCGTCGCCGAGCCGCGGGTCGGCGCGGCGGCCACCGCTCCCGCCGCGCGCCTGCAGATGCGCTATCCCGACGGGGCCCACGACGCCGAGGCGCTGCTCGTGGACCCGCTGCGCGGTGACCTCGTGATCGTCACCAAGGCCCTCGGCGCGGCGCGCGCTTACCGCGCGTCGGCCCGCCTCCCCGCGGGGTCGCAGACGACACTGCGCCGCGGCCCGGCGATCTCGCTCTCGCTTGTGACCGCCGGCGACGTGAGCGCCGACGGGCGGATCGTCGTGCTGCGCGGCTACGACCGCCTCGCCGTCTGGGTGCGCCGCGGGCGCGAGCCGCTGACGAGGACGCTGCGGCGGGCGCCGTGCCTCTCGCCGACGTCCCTGGCCGGCGAGGGCCAGGGCGAGGCGATCGCTCTCGACCGCCGCGGCGCCAGCTTCGCCACCGTCGCCGAGGGCTCACCGGCGGTATTGCGCCGCTACATGGTGACGCGCTAAACCATTCGGCTACGCGGCCGCCCGGTCGCGGGTCGTTGTGCCTCGCAGTGGGCACCGCTCTGAGCATGGTCTCACGACGACAGAAGGGCATCGCGGCCGTCGCCGCCTGCGCACTCGCTGCCGCCGTCGCCGGCGCTGGCGCAGACGCCAACACCAGCCACGAGGGCTGGCCGAAGATCGACGGCGTGCTGAAGATCAACAAGAACGACGGCAACGACACGATGAGCGGCACGCGCAAGAGCGACGAGCTCCTGGGCGGCCACGACTCCGACACCATCTACGGCCGCGACAGGGCCGACGTCCTGTGGGGCGACTACAAGCCCTCCGGCCAGGGCACGGCCCAGGTCGACCACCTCTACGGTGGCGCTGGCTCGGACTTCATCTACGCCAGCCACGGGCGCAACGTCATCGTCGCGGGGGCCGACAACGACACGATCCACGCCCACTTCGGTCGCGGCAGCATCGACTGCGGCGCTGGGCGCGACACGCTGTTCATCAGCCACCGTGCCAAGCGCGGCTACAAGATCCGCCACTGCGAGAGGATCAGCTTCAAGACCATCGGCCACTAGAGTCGGAGCGGTGCGACTCGAAGGCGTTCACCACATCACCGCCATCACGGGCGACGCGGCGCGCAACGTCGACTTCTACACGCGCGTGCTCGGCCTGCGCCTGGTGGCCAAGACCGTCAACCAGGACGATCCGAGCGTCTACCACCTGTTCTACGCCGACGAGCAGGGGCGCCCGGGCGCGGAGCTGACCTTCTTCGAGTACCCGCGCGCCATCCCCGGCTTCGCGGGCGCCGGGATGGTGCACCGCATCGTCTCCCGCGTCGCGTCCGAGGAGGCGCTGGCCTTCTGGGCGCAGCGCCTCGGCGCGGAGGGCGTCGCCCACGAGCGCGTGGGCGACGGCCTGCGCTTCGCCGACCCGGAGGGCCTGGGCCACGAGCTCGCGCCGCGCCCGAGCAGCGACACCCCGCTGGTGGCCGAGCACCCCGAGATCCCCGCCGAGCTCGCGCTGCAGGGCTTCGACGGCGTCGTCGCCTACAGCGCGCAGCCCGAGTACAGCGGGATCCTGCTCGAGCGGCTGCTCGGCGCCACGCCGCTGGGTGACGACGCGTGGGAGCTGCGCGGCGAGGCCCGGGGCGCGACCATCGCCTACGACGAGCCACCGGCCGAGCCGGGCCGCCAGAGCGCGGGCACGGTCCATCACGTCGCGTGGGGCACCACCGTGGCGGAGCACCCACGCTGGGAGGAGGTCCTGCGCGACGCCGGCGTCCCGACGTCCGGGATCATCGACCGCCACTACTTCCACTCGATCTACTTCCGCGAGCCCAGCGGCGTGCTCTTCGAGATCGCCGACGACGGGCCCGGCTTCACGGTCGACGGCTACAGCGTCGAGGAGCTGGGATCGACGATCATCCTCCCTCCCCAGCTCGAGCCCCAGCGCGAGCGCATAGAGGCGATCCTCACCCCGCTCCCCGACCCGCGCGCGCTGCGCAGCCCGGCGCGCTAGGGTCTGGGGTCCGGCGGATCGCCTACTCGATCGGGTGTCCCTTCTGGGGAGACCAGCCGGGTAACGCGCCGGCCTCGTGCCGGCGGCCTGCCTCGGCGATCGGGAGTGTCACGCCACCCAGGCAAAGACACGAAGTCCTGGGACGTAGTAGTTCAGCGGCGATTCATGACCGGGCGGCGCCGGGCGAGCTTCAGGCTCGTCCGGCGATTTCCGCTCGCCGCGCGCGCCGCTCTCAGGCGGCGTGGGGGATCGAGCGCGCGGGCGCGATGCCGCCCTCGCCGTCCAGCGCGGTCAGGGAGACCGTGCGCCCGTCGCGGCGCACCTCGACGATGACGCCCCACGGGCGCTGGTGGGCGCGGACGTCGGCACCCGGCCAGCGACGGCGCAGGCGCGCGATGAGCCTTGCCTGGTCGGTGGTGAGCTCGAGCGCCATGCCCCTATTGTCGGCGCGCAACCTCAAGGCATTACGTGAGATGCATCAATCCCAGCTAAGAGTCTCGCGTGGCATGAAGCGCGGCTGAGGCAGCGAATACCGTCTTATGATGCGCCGACGCCTGATCCGCCTGGCCCTGGGGACGCTCGCCGGCGCCGTGGCGATCGTCGGGGCGGCCAACGCGGTGGTGGAGCTGGGCGGCCGCGGATGGACGCGCGACCCCGCCGCCGCGCGGCCCGCGCAGGCCGCGCTCGTGCTCGGCGCCCAGGTGCGGCAGGACGGCAGCCCGAGCGCGATGCTCGAGGACCGGGTGCGCGCCGCCGCCGCGCTGTATCGAGACCGCCGGGTGGCCAAGGTGCTCGTTTCGGGCGATCACGGCACGGTCGGCTATGACGAGGTCGGCACGATGCGCCGCCGACTGCTGAGCCTCGGGGTGCCCGCGCGCGACATCTTCGAGGACCATGCGGGCTTCGACACCTGGGACAGCATGGTGCGCGCCAAGCACGTCTTCCAGGTCAAGACCGCCATCGTCGTCACCCAGCGCTTCCACCTCGCCCGCGCGCTGTGGCTGGCCCGCCGGGCCGGGCTGCGGGCCAGCGGCCTGGACGCCGACGCTCGCAGCTACGGGTCGATTACGCGCACGCTGCAGGCGCGCGAGGTCCTCGCCCGCGTGAAGGCCGTGGGCGACGTCGTGACCGGCGCCGGACCCCGCTTCCTCGGCCCTCGCCACCCGATTGCGGGCGACGGGCGCACGACGCTGGGCTGAGTCAGCTCAGGAGGATGACGACGATCAGGATCAGCACGACGATCCCGATGAGCCCCGCGATCAGCGCCGGCGGGCGCTGGCTGCGCCAGAACTCCGGCTTCGCGCGGTCGCGCGTGTAGTGACCCTCGGGGGGCGTGCCGACCCAGTCGTCGTCGTCCTGGCTCATCCGTGCTCGACCTCGGCGCCGTTGGCCGTCAGGTGGACCTCGATGTTGCCGCGGGTGGCGTTGGAGTACGGGCAGACGCCGTGGGCCGCATGCACCAGCGCGATGGCCTGCTCGGAGTCGGTGATCGAGGGCAGGGTGACGGCGAGCTCGACACCGAGCGTGAAGCCGCGCTCCTCCGTCGGGATGAGGCTGACGCTCGAGTCGATCGCGACGTCCTCGACCTCGAGCTTCTGGCGCCGCGCGACCGCCCCTAGCGCGCTCTCGAAGCACGCCGCGTAGCCGACGGCGAAGAGCTGCTCCGGGTTCGTGCCATCGCCCTCTCCCCCCATCTCCTTCGGGCGGTGCAGCTGGACCTCCAACGCCCCGTCGCTCGTCGTGCCGTGGCCGTCGACGCGCCCGCCGGTGACGTGGGCGTGAGCGGTATAGATGGGCTCTCTCGCCATCCTTGGGACCCTACCGAGCGCCCGCGTCCGCCAGCATCAGCTCGCGGACCCGGGCGGGGTCGTAGCTCCATGGCTCGCGCGTGGCGATGAAGCGGTTGACCGCGGTCACGAACCCGGCCGGGTCGTCGAGCTGCGGGAAGTGCCCCGCGCCCTCGATCTCGAGCAGCTCGCTGCCCGGCACGGCGTCGTGGGCGCGGTGGCCGTGGCCGACGGGGATGATCGGGTCGCAGGCGCCCCACACGATGAGCAGCGGCAGGTCGGCGGCCAGGTAGAGGCGATCGAGGGCGCTCACGCGCTGGCCGCCCGGGCCGACCACGGAGCGCAGGGTGTCGACGAAGGCCAGGCGCGCCTCGCGGTCGCCGAGGTCGGCCATGCCGCGCCCCACCTCGGCCATGTCGTTGCCGGCGCGCAGCCCGACGCGCGCCAGCGCGCCGCCCACCGTGGCCCCCAGACCGCCGGCCGCGCCGGCCACGAGCGGCAGCACCCACTCCGCGCCGGGCAGCGCGGCCGCGCGCAGCAGCGGGCTGACGCTGTGGCCGAGGCCGCCGCTCGAGACGAGGACCAGGCGCTCGCACAGCTCGGGGTGCTGGTAGGCGAGCTGCATCGCCACGCCGCCGCCCAGCGAGTGCCCGACGATGGTGGCGCGCTCGACGCCGATGAGCTGCAGCAGGTCGCGCACGCCGCTGGCGAAGGCCCCCAGGGAGTAGTCGCCGCGCGGCTTGGCCGAGGCGCCGTGGCCCAGGAAGTCGGGCGCGATGACGTCATGGGCCTCGGCCAGCGCCGACCCCACGGGCTCCCAGGTCAGCGCGTTCGAGCCGATGCCGTGAAGCAGGACGACGACCGATCCCTCGCCTGCGCGGAGGTAGCTGACGCGGTGGCCGTGGAGGACCGCGATGCATGACTGGAGCATCTCGGCACCCTACCCGCCAAAGGACCGAAAAATTGCCGCAAGAGATCGACCGCGGGGCCGTTGTCAGCAGCATGCGACGCCTGTTCGACTCCACCCTGGGCCGCGATCTACGGCTGTGTCCCACGTGCCGCCGGCCGTTCGTCGCCCCGCGCGAGGTCCTCGCCTCGCACGACGACGGCAACCACGTGGTCGAGCTGTCGTGCGCCAACTGCGGGTGGTGGGCCATCCAGCTGCACGGCCGGGTGCGGCTCAGCGCGCTGGACGAGGCGCTCGATCGCGACAGCGCCCAGATCGAGGCGGCGGCCGAGGCGCTGGCGATGAGCGTCGAGCTCGAGCGCATCGACCGCTTCGCCCACGCGCTGTACGCCGGCTACATCCTTCCAGAGGACTTCTAGGGCCTGACGGCGCCCTTACGGGTCGGGCACCAGCTCGGCCCGGCTCGTCTGGCGGAAGTGCCACCACTCGCCGACGGCGATCTGCACGGAGGCGGCCGCCGGGATCGCCAGCAGAGCGCCCGGGACGCCGAACAGCGTCGAGCCGAAGAGGACCGAGACCAGGACCAGAAACGGGTGCAGGTCGACCGCCCGGCGCTGGATCTGGGGCTGGATGACCGTGTTCTCGAGCTGCTGATAGGCGATCGCCCAGATGACCCAGATGATGGTGTCGAGGGGGAAGTCGGCGAACAGCGTGACCAGCCCGACGAGCACGGCGGCGATCGTGGCGCCGACCAGCGGGATGAGGTCGGCGAAGGCGACGAGCACGGCCAGCGGGGCCGCGAACGGGATGCCGAGGATCTCCATCACGACGAAGCTCGTCAACCCGGCGATGGTCGCCTGGGTCAGGGCCCCGCCGACGTAGTTGGCCACTGCCGTGCTGATGCGGCTGAGCGCCCGATCCAGGCGCTCGCGGCGCTCGAGCGGCTGGAAGGCGAGCGCCTTGAGCACCCATCTTCGCCCGTCGGCGACCATGAAGATCGACATGATGAGGATCGTCAGGCCGGCGAAGACCGAGTTGACGACCCCAACGCCCAGGTCCTTCAGCGTGCCGGCGGCGTTGCCGAGCTTGCCAGGCAGCTTCTTGGCCTGCTCCTGGAGCTGTGAGACGACCCCGTAGTCGTCCTCGAGCTTGCGCAGCGTCTTGTTCTTCTGCACGTAGCTCTGCGCGTCCGAGGCGTACTGAGGAGCCTTTCCGGCGAGGTCGTCGAGGCCGTTGACGATCGGCGGGATGAGGATGAGCGCCAGCAGGACGGGGACCAGCAGGAGCCCGAGGTAGGCCAGGCCGATGGCCAGCCCGCGGTGCATGTGGCGCGCCAGGAGGTTCACGGGCGCCGACATCGCCACGGCGATGAAGGTCGCGAGCACGATCCACCCGATCGGCTTGCGCAGCAGGTAGAGGACGTAGAGGAAGACGACGACGCCCACGATCACCAGGACGATGCGCAGGATGGCGCGGAGGTTGACGTCGGCGACGGTCATGCAGGGTGCCGGCATGATCGAGGCGGCGGCGGACGAATGACCCACGGGGTCTCCCCTCGCGGGCGCTGCGAGCGCTACTCGAGTGTGGACGGGGGCGTGGACTCTTCGAAGCGGATCGGCAGGCGGTCGAGCCCGTAGATGCCCGTCACCCCGCCGTAGACCGGATCGCCGTCGAGCTCCAGGCGCTCGATGTGCGTCGCCAGGAAGCCCAGGCCCTCCTGCAGCTCGGCGCGCGCGAGGTTCGCCCCCAGGCAGTAGTGGATGCCGGCGCCGAAGGTCGTCAGGCGCCCGCCGTCGGTGCGCGCGATGTCGAAGCGGTCGGGATCCTCGACGCCGTCGCGGTTGGCCGTGCAAGCGGCCACGAGGACGACGGTGCCCGCGGGGAAGGCGACATCACGCACCTCCATGTCCTCGACGACGATGCGCGCCGTGAAGGGCGTGATCGGCTCGTAGCGCAGGGCCTCCTCGACGGCCCCGGCGGCCAGCGACGGGTCGGCATGCAGGGCGTCCCACTGGTCGGGGTGCTCGGCGAGCAGGCGGATGGCATGCGCGAGCTGGGACTGCGTCGTGTCCACGCCGCCGATGAGGACGTTGAGCACGAGGTTCACGCACTCGACCTCCGACAGCCGGTCGCCCGCGGCGTTGCCGCCCGCTCGCCCTCCAGGCTCGCTGATCGGGCGGCCGCCGCGTCCTCCAGCTGCCTCCGCGGCCAGGAGCGTCGAGACGAGATCCTCACCGGGGTCCTCGCGGCGGGCCGCGATCAGCGCGTCGGCGTAGGCGTAGAACTCGACGACGGCCTCCTCGATCAGCGCGCGCTCGGTCATCAGCGCCTCGGCGTCGAACTGCTTCTGGATCCAGTTGGACCAGTGGTGAAGTCGCGGCGCATCGGTCAGCGGAGCGCCCATGACCGTCGCGATGACGAGCGACGGGTACGGCTTGGCGAAGGCCTCGACGAACTCGCAGCGCCCGTCCGCGCGCACAGCGTCCCAGAGCTGCTCGAGGTAGGTCCGCATCGCGGGCCGCCAGCGGTCGGCGGCCCGCGGCGTGAACGACGGGTTGACCAGGTTGCGCAGGCGCCGGTGGTCATCGCCGTCGATGCAGAGGATGTTGCGGCGCAGCTCCTCGGCCAGCGCGCCGGTCTCGATGCCGAACAGCTCGGCCAGCTTGAGCCCCGGGAAGGTCGTCGAGCGGCTGCGCAGGAAGATCTCGGCCGCCTCGCGGTCGAGGACCATCGCCCCGATCGGCGTCGCCGCCAGCCAGCCCTGGGCGCGCAGCTGCGCCATGCGCGGGTGGAAGGCGGGGCCGCGCAGCGCCGGGTCGGCGTAGTCGAGGACCGGCAGCTCGAGCTCGGACAGCAGCGCCATGGCGGCGCCAACCTACCGCGTGGGCCTGGTTCGCCGGCGCGGTGGGCGGGCATAGGGCTCGCCATGGAGCGCGTCGATCTCGGGCCGCTGAGCGTCAGCCGCCTGTGCCTCGGAACGATGTTGATGGGCGGCCTCACGCCGGCTGACGAGGCGCCGCGCCTGCTCGACGCCTTCGTGGCGGCGGGCCACAACTTCCTCGACACCGCCGACGTCTACGGCGACGGGACCTCCGAGCGCACCCTGGCGCCGTGGCTGGCGCGCCGTCGCGACGAGGTCATGGTGGCGACCAAGCTGCGCTTCACCGTCTCGGACCCGGGCGGCGCCGGGCTCGCGCCCGAGCGCGTCGTGGCGGCGTGCGACGCGTCCCTGCGGCGCCTGGGGATCGACGTCATCGACCTCTACCAGGTCCACGCGCCCGATCCCGACGTCGCGCTCGAGGACACGCTGGGCGCGCTCGACGGCCTCGTGCGCGCCGGCAAGGTGCGCGCCCTCGGCGCCTCGAACTTCCCCGCCTGGCTGCTGGCCTGGGCGGTCGCGCTGCAGGATCGCGAGGGCCTCTCCCCCTTCGTCTCCTTGCAGCCCCAGTACTCGCTCGTCGAGCGCTCGATCGAGACGGAGATCCTGCCCTTCTGCCGCGCCGCCGGGCTCGGCGTGCTGCCGTGGGGCCCACTGGGCGCCGGCTTCCTCACCGGGCGCTACTCTCGCGACGAGCCGCCGCCGCCCGGCACGCGCATCGGCGACGCGAGCGACGACCTCGAGGAGGCGATCGACCGCCGCGGCACCGAGGCCAACTTCCGCGCCGTCGACGAGGCGCGCGCGGTGGCCGACGAGCTGGGCGCGAGCGTCGCGCAGGTGGCCCTCGCCTGGCTGCTGGCCCAGCCGGGCGTCACCGCGCCGATCATCGGGCCGCGCACCCTGGCGCAGCTCGAGGACCTGCTGCCGGCCGCCGAGCTGACGCTGACCGACGAGCAGGTCGAGCGGCTCGGGCGCTGGACGGCGCCCTCGCGCGGCTACCCCGAGCGCATGAACGTCGAGCAGAACGGCATCGACGTCGGCACCATCCGGCTGCGGCGCTGAGGCGCAGCCTGGCCTTCGCCGACCTGCAAGTAATCCTGCAAGAAGCAGGGATTTTGCCTGGTAGCGTCGACGCCTGTCGCGCCGAGTCGCCCGCCCGAAGGGGTCGGTGATCGGGGGAACCGCTGCGGACGCTGTGGAGGCGTTCGCGGGGGCGAATCGCCGCATGGCAGCGGCGTAGCGCATCGCGCGAGCCCGTCAGCTCACCCCGTAGGCGCCCAGCCGATGCCCCATAGAGCCGCCCACATCCGCTGCCTGGTCGTGACCGCGGCCATCGCGCTGCTGCCCGTCGCCGACGCTCTGGCCCTCCCCACGCTGCACCACCGCGATCGCGGGCGCTCGGTGGCCAAGCTCCAGCGCGCGCTGCACCTCGGCGACGACGGCGTCTTCGGGCGCGGCACCCTGCACGCCGTCAAGCGCTTCCAGCGCCGGCACGGGCTGACGGCCGACGGCGTCGTCGGCGCGGGCACGTGGCGGATGATCCGCCGCAGCCTGCACCGCCACGCGTCCGCTCGCGCCGCCGGAGCCGGTGGCGGCCGGGTGCGCACCCGCGGCGTCAGCGTGCGGCTGCTCCAAGCGCGGCTCGGCGTGGCCGCCGACGGGGTCTTCGGGCCGGGCACCGCGCGCGCGGTGCGCCACTTCCAGCGTGCCCACGGGCTGACCGCCGACGGCGTCGTCGGGCCCGCGACCTGGTCGGCGCTCGGCGTCGGCGGCTCGCATCCGGTCCTCAAGCGCGCGCATCTGCGCGGGCGCCCCGGGCGGCCCGGGATCCCGAGCGCGGTCCTGCGTGCCATCTCCGCCGCGGACCGCATCGCGGGCTTCCCTTATCGCTACGGCGGCGGCCATCGCTCGTTCCACGACTCGGCCTACGACTGCTCGGGCTCGGTCTCCTACGTCCTGCACGGCGCCGGCCTGCTCGGCCGCCCGCGCGACTCGAGCGAGCTCATGTCCTGGGGCCAGCCCGGCCGCGGGCGCTGGATCACGATCTACGCCAACACCGGGCACACCTTCATGATCATCAACGGCAAGCGCTACGACACCACGGGCCGCTGGGACACGGGCTCGCGCTGGCAGCGCGTGGACCGCTCGAGCGCGGGCTACGTCGCGCGGCACCCGGCGGGCTTCTAGGTCTGCCGCTCGCGTCGGCGGCGGTGTGCGGCGCGAACTGCATCATCGAAGGAAGGGAGTCAGCGGCGGCCGCGGCGCGACCGGCACCCTCAAGCGAGCGAGTGACGACTTTGTCCCACCGCGTGGGACAAACTCGTCGTTCGACGGTGAGCGACGAGAAGTGCTCGGTATGCGGGCAGAAGTCGTCGCTCGCGATGCCCGCCCGAAGCGCCGGAGGCTGACCCTTCCCTCAATGATGCTGTTTACGCGGGGAGCGCCGCACGCGACGGCGGACGAGGCCGGCGGACGACCGCTCAGTCGTGGACGTGGAGCGGCGTCCCGCGCGGGACGAGCCGGTACAGGCGGCTGATCTTCTCGTTGCGCAGGCGGATGCAGCCGTGCGACGGGCGGCCCGGGATGAGCCCCGGCTCGTTCGTGCCGTGCAGGCCGACCACGCCGCCGCCCGGCCAGTCGGTCAGGTGCGGCGCGTAGGCGCTGGTGCCGAGGGCGAAGGGCCCGTAGGCCGGCGAGCCTGAGACGCGGAACTTCTCGCGGACGTAGAAGTTCCCGCGCGGCGTCGGGTTGGCACCCGAGCCGATGCCGACGTGCGCCGACATCACCACGCTGCCCGCCCGGTAGAGGGTGAGGACGAGGCTCGAGCGGTTGAGGTCCAGGGAGGTGTTGATCGCCGTGTACTGGCGCAGCGCCTGCCGCGGGACCCAGCCGGTGAGGCCGTTGGGGCGCTTGGGGACGCGGATCTTGACCCACGTGTTGCCGTGGCCGTCGCGCCAGGAGGCGAGCACGAGGTAGATCTCGGGCAGGTTGTCCTCGGTCAGCCAGTGCAGGCGGGCGACCGTCCGGGCGTGGCTGCTGGGCCGTGAGCGGACCCGCGCGTGGTTGCTGGGGTAGGCCCAGCGCGACAGCGTGCGCTCGTCGCTGAGGCGCGTCATCCCCGGAGGGTTGGCCGGCGGGCCGGCCGCGCGGGCGACGCTCGCCGGCACGAGGGCGGCGAGCAGGGCGGCGGCGACGAGGGTCCTGGCGTGGCGCATGGGCGTGTTTTCTACACCGAAGGCGGGCAGTAGGTCGGGTCCGCCGGCTGGGTGGTGCCGGCGGACCCGCCTGAGGCCCCCAGTGGGGACTCAGTCCAAGCGGCTGGCGCGAGCCGTGCCGCCCCCGAAGCCTTTGGGATCGAACCGCCGGCCCCTCCCCAAGGGCCGGCGGCCGTCACCCAATCCCCCCGAGCTTGCCCGTCTCTGCTGCCGGGCCAGTCAGGAATGCAGAGCAAAGCGTAGTGCGTCGGGCGGCATCACGCAAGGGTTGAGCGGTCCCCAATACTGGTCGAACGGTTGTCCACGTCGATCGAAAACCGTAGCGCGTCTTGCGGCCTCAGAGGATCTCCACCGGGGTGCCCGTGGGCGCCATCCGGTAGAGCTTCACGATGTCGCGGTTGCGCAGGCGGATGCACCCGTGCGACGGGCGTCCCGGGATGAGGTTCGGCTCGTTGGTGCCGTGCAGGCCGACCACGCCGCCGCCCGGCCACTCCGAAAGCCTCGGCGCGTAGGCGCTGGTCCCGATGGCGGCCGGCCCGTAGATCGTCGTGCCCGCGACGTGGAACTTCTCGCGGATCCAGAAGTGTCCCGCGGGCGTCGGCGTCGAGGCCTTGCCCACCCCGATGCGCGCGCTGAAGCGCTTCTTGCCGTGGTCGTAAAGCGTCACGCGCAGGGTGTGGCGATTGACCACGAGCTGGGTGTGGACGACGTTCAGGGCGCCGAGCGCGCTCTCGCGCACCCATCCGGTGCGGCCGTTGGGGCGCATCGGGACGCGGATCTTCAACCACGTGTTCCCGGCCTCGCTCTTCCAGCGCGAGAGCACGAGGTAGACCTCGGGCAGCCTGTCCTCGGTGATCAGCCGCAGGCGGGCGACGCGCTGCGCCTTGTCCGACGGGCGGCTGAAGACGGGCTGCAGGTCGGCGGTGTGCGCCCACCGCGTGGTCGTGCGCTCGTCGGAGATCCTCACCGCGCCGGGCGGGTTGGCCGACGGCGTGCTGGCGGACGCGCTCGCGGGAGCGATGGCCGCCACGGCGAGGGCCAGGACGGCGGCAGTGCGGGATCGGCGCAGCATCTCCGTCGAGGATAGACGGGCGCCCGACGGCGTTAGACGGATGTTCAGCGGCGCCGTACGCGGGCCGAGCGGGCGCAGGCGCTCGACCGCTTGGCCTTCGTCGTGCGCGCGCCGCGGCGAGCGGAGGCGGCGCGGGCGCAGCTGGCTGCGCGGCTGGCCTTCTTGCGCGTCGCGGCGGCGGCCTTGGCGCGCGGGTGGGCGGGCGTCGGCGCGGCGCCGGCGGCGAAGTCGGTGGTGTACGTCGCGCCCCATGTCTGGTCGGTCGGCGTGCCGAGCGCGAGCCCGAGGCCGATCCCGGTGTAGTCGGCGCTGAGCAGGTTCTCGCGGTGGCCGGGGCTGTTCATCCACGCGCTGACCATCGAGCGCGCCGTGGCCAGCGAGGCCTGGCCCCAGCCGATGTTCTCCCCCACGACCCAGGCGGCGTCGTCGCCCAGGTAGCCGACGGCCGTGAGGCGGTCGACGAGCGTGCCGCCGTCGGGCGACTCGTGGGCGAAGAAGCCCTGGGCCACCATCCGCTGCGAGTAGCCAGCCGAGGCGGTCGACAGCGTGGGGTTCTCGACGAGCGGGCCGATGCCGTTGGCGGCGCGCTGCTGGTTGAGCAGGCAGAGGGTGGCCTGGCTCACGGCGGCGACGTTGTCGGCGGCGGGCACGACGTCGGCCCCGGCGCAGTCGTCGGCGTGCGCGGTCGCCGGCGCGCACAGGGCGAGCGCTGCGAGCGCTGCCACGGCGGCGAGTCGGCGACGGACCATGCCCACTCATCGGCCCGAACGGTGGCTCAGGCGAGCCCAACGGCGTGGCTCGTGGACGGATGGAGGATCGCGCTCAGCGCGGCCAGCGGGCGGCGATGCGGTCCATCAGCGCGAAGGCGCGCTCGCGCGCCGCCGCGGCCGTCTGGGCGGTCTCGGCCCGCATCGGCTCGGGATCGGCCACCGCGCCGGGCGCGCCGTCGAGCCAGTCGTCGACGATCGCCGGCGTCACCTCGGGGTGGAACTGCAGGCCGACGCTCGGCCCGGCGGCGAAGGCCTGCAGGCCCGAGGCGCCCCGGGCCAGCTCGGAGGCCCCCGGCGGGATGTCGAAGACGTCCTCGTGCCATGTGAACCAGCGCCCCCCGAAGCCGTCGTCGCCCTGCACGTCGACCCACCCGATCTCGGTCTCGGGGGCGCGGCTGACGGTCGCCCCCAGGGCGGCCGCCAGCGCCTGCCCGCCGAAGCAGATGCCCACCACGGGCACGCCGGCGTCGTGCGTCGCGCGCAGGAAGGCGACCTGATCGGCGATCCAGGGGTCCTTCGAGGCGTGCACGGAGCGGTCGGAGCCAAGGGCCACGACGGCGCTGAGCCCGCGCGGGTCGGGCCACGCGGCGACCGTGGGCGCATGGAGCACGTCGACCTGTGCGCCCAGGGCGACAGCCCACTCCCCCACCAGCCCGGCCGGAGCGTCGGGCTGCTGCTGGACGACGAGCAGATGCAGCCGCTACCCCTTCACGCGGAAGGCCCCGCGCATGAACGGGTGGATGCGGCAGAAGTAGGTGTAGGTCCCGTCGGTCAGCGTCGTCGGAGTCTGCCATTCCTTGCGGTTGGCGGCCGGCGTGAAGCCGGCGGGGCCGAAGCCCAGCTCGCCCGAGTCGAACACCGCCGGGCCGTTGGCGAGCGGGAAGGCGATGCCGGTCGTCGCCGTGCACGGCGCGCGGCACGCCGTGATGGTGTGGAAGACGTTCTGCGCAGCGTCGTCGTTGACGAAGGTCAGCGGCTGGCCGGGGCTGACCACGGGCGGGCGGCCCAGGGCGCCCGTGGAGGTCAGGTCGCCCTGCGCGTAGGCGAAGCCCGCGATGTCGACCGTCGGCGAGCGCGGGCCGTCCGGGAGCTTGGTGGCGTCGGGCAGCGTCCCCGGCGCCCCGCCGTGATGGTCGTTCTCGGGCAGGTGGCCGTGGGTGAGCACGCCCTTGACCGCCGTGTTGGTGGCGAACGGGTCGGCGCCCCCGGCCGGGGCGACGGTCATGGCGAGCGGCATGATCGCCATCGACTCGTACCACGATGTCGTGCGCGAGTCGTAGGTGCCCGAGACCGAGAGCACGTCGCCCTTCTTGATCGCCACGCGCCAGCTGGGCGGCGTCGCGGTCATCGACACGTCCCACGACACGGCGCCGGCCGGCTCGTAGTAGTGCGCGCGCGAGCGGAAGACCTCCACGGTGCGCCCGGCGCGCGTGAGCTTGAGGTCGGTCCACAGGCCGCCGGGGTGCAGATGGCCCGCGGTGCCCACCAGCGTGCCGTCGTGGTCGGCGGTCCAGGTGTTGCGCGGCGGGCCGCCGCCGTAGGCGTTGGGGACGTCGTCGGGGAAGGTGACGCGGCCGTTGTGGCCGGTGCCCTGGATGGCGTCGAAGACCGGATAGGCGCTGCCGCCCATGACGTCGAGCCACTGTGTCTTGACCTCGTGCATGCCGTGCGCGGCCGTGGCGCCCAGCGGGATGAAGTCCATCTCCCACGTGATGTAGACCCGCGTGGCGACTGGCGTGAGGTTGTGGATCATGTGGTTGAGCAGCCACTTGTCGTTCTTGCGGTAGCGCCAGCCGAAGCCCTTGGGCTCGCGGACCGCGGTCTTCTCCTCCCCGGCCGCCCAGGACGGGCGCAGGTCGCCGCGGCTGCCCACCAGCCAGACCGCGTGGTGCAGGTGGATGACGTCGACGCGCGGGACGGTGCCGTCGACGTAGGTCAGGTTGGGCTTGAACGAGGTGATCCACCCCGGCCCGGGCGGCAGGAGGTTGTCGTCGGCGATCGAGATCGTGTTCTGGCCGGGCGCGATGCGCACCGGGCCCCAGCGGAACTTCATGTGGCGCACGCCGTTCGCCAGCCGCGTGGTGGTGATCGTCCCCTGCGAGGTCCGCACCGTCGTCGAGCGGGCGTGCGCCGCGGGCGTCAGGGCCAGGCCGGCGAGCGCCAGCAACGAGAGGATCAGCGCACGCCGCACCGCCCGAGCCTACTGAATCCTCTTCGATGCGATGGACGCCTACGCGGCGACGGGCTCGGGATCGCGCGCCGCGAGCGCCGCGTAGCGGCCGCCGAGGGCCAGGAGCTCGGCGTGCGTGCCGCGCTCGGCGATCCGCCCGCGGTCCAGCACGAGGATCTCGTCGGCCTCGCGGACGGTCGAGAGCCGGTGGGCGATGGCGAGCGTCGTGCGACCCTCGGCCAGGCGGTCGAGCGCCTCCTGCACCGCTCGCTCGGTCTCGTTGTCCAGCGCGCTCGTGGCCTCGTCGAGGACCAGCACCGGCGGGTTGCGCAGGACGGTGCGGGCGATGGCGATGCGCTGCTTCTCGCCGCCCGAGAAGCGATAGCCGCGCTCGCCGACGATGGTGTCGTAGCCGTCGGGCAGGGAGGCGATGAGGTCGTGGATCTGCGCCGCGCGCGCCGCGTCCTCGAGCTCTGAGTCGGTGGCGTCGGGCCTGGCGAAGCGCAGGTTGTCGGCCACGCTGGCGTGGAAGAGGTACGTCTCCTGGGAGACCAGGCCCACGGTGTCGGCCAGCGACGCGAAGGTGAGGTCGCGGATGTCCACGCCGTCCACGGCGATCCGGCCGGCCGTGGGGTCGTAGAGGCGCGCGACGAGGTAGCCCATCGTCGTCTTGCCCGACCCGGTCTCGCCCACGATCGCGGTCGTGCTCCCCGCCGGCACGACGACGTCGACGTCCTCGAGGGTCGGCGCGGCGTCGACGTCATAGGCGAACGACACGCCCTCGAAGCGCACCTCGCCGCGCACGTCGCCGAGCTCGCGCGCATCCTCGCGCTCGGTGATGTCGACCGGCAGGTCGAGGTACTCGAAGATGCGATGGAAGAGCGCCAGCGAGGTCTGGATGTCGATCCCGACCGACAGCAGCGACTGCAGCGGGAAGAACAGCCGCGTCTGCAGCGTGGTGAAGGCGACCACGGTGCCGATCGAGATCGCCGCGCCGCCCTGGGCGATCGACCAGCCGGCGAACCAGTAGACGAGCGCGGGCATGATGGCGAAGGCCATCTGCACGCTCGCCATGCGCCAGCGGCCGGCCATCCGGCTGCGCACCTCGAGGTCGGCCAGGTCGGCGGACTCGCGCGTGAAGCGCTCGGCCAGCTCGGGCGCGCGGCCCATGGTCTTGCCCAGCAGGATGCCGCTGACGCTGAGCGACTCCGCGACGAGCGAGCTCATGTCGGCCAGGCGGCCCTGGCGCTCGGTGGTGATGCGCTTGCGCTCGCGCCCGACGCGGCGCGTGAGCCAGACGAAGAAGGGCAGCAGCGCGAGGCTGAACGCCGCCAGGCGCCAGTCGAGGGCGAACATGGCGACGATCGTGGCCAGGACCGTCGTCACGTTGGAGACGATCGAGGTCGCCGTCGAGGTCACGACGTTCTGCACCCCGCCGATGTCGTTGGCGATGCGCGACTGGACCTCGCCGGTGCGCGTGCGGGTGAAGAAGGCCAGCGACAGGCGCTGCAGGTGGCGGTAGACGGCCGCGCGCAGGTCGTGCATCACGCGCTGGCCGACCAGGTTCGACAGCCACGTCTGCGCCACCCCCAGCGCGCCGGTGGCGATCGAGATGGCCACCATGCCGGCCACGAGCCACGTCAGCAGCCCCGTGTCGCGCTCGGGGATCGCCTGGTCGAGCACCTCGCGCAGCAGGAACGGCGAGACCATGCTCAGCCCGGCTGAGAGGCCGATGAGCGCCAGCACGCTGCCCAGGCGCGCCCGGTAGGGCTTGAAGAGCCGCGCGATGCGCGCGGTATCGGTGGTGCTCTCCACGGCGCACCAGGATACCGGGTTAGTTGACTACTTCAACTATCGGGTCGCGACGACCGCACTGTCGTCGTCGGAGGCCGCCACCACCTCGGCGAAGAGCTCGCAGAGCCGGTCGGCCAGCGCCGGCCACGCGAAGCGCAGCATCACATCGCGGCGCGCGGCCGCGCCTCGGCGACGGCGCTCATCGGGGCGGTCGGTCGCCTGCGCCAGCGCCCCGGCCATCGCCGCCTCGTCGTCGGGTTCCACCAGCCACCCCGTGTGGCCGGGGCGCACGATGTCCGCAGGGCCGAAGCGGTCGACGGCCACGGCGGGCAGGCCGCAGGCCATGCCCTCGACGAGGGCCGAGCCGAACTGCTCGCGCACCGAGGAGAGGACCACGACGTCGGAGGCGGCGAAGTACTCCGGCAGCTCGTCGTGCTCGTGCCAGCCGGCGAGGTACACGTCGCGTGCGCCGGTCGCGCGGATCGCGTCGTAGGGATGCTCGCCCTCCCACTCCCCCGGGTAGCCGCCGACGAGGACCAGCGAAGCCGATCGGCCGCTGTCGCGCAGCGCCTCGCGCGTGCGAGCGAAGGCGCGCACGAGCAGGCCGATGCGCTTGACCCCGGTGAAGCGGCTCACCGACAGCAGGACGGGCCCGGTCGCCACCGCGGCCGCCTCCTCGGGGCGGTAGGCGACCGAGCCCTCGTCGTGGCCCGGCCGCCAGCCGTGCGGGTCGTCGACGAGGGCATGGCGCCAGAAAGCGGCCCGGTCCACGGTCCGCGGCGAGAAGCGCTCGGGGTCGAAGCCGTTGGGCGCGATCACGCACCGGCTCGGGTCGATGCCCAGCAGGCGCTCGGCGCGCTCGAGCTGGCTGTGCGAGAGCAGCAGCAGGCGCTTGCAGCCCAGCGCCCACCGGCGCATGCGGCGCCCCCACGCCTCGGCGTGCTCCCAGCCCGCGGGCGGCCCCTCGGCGATGCGCTCGAGCATGAGCAGCTCGGTGCCGTGCAGGTGCCCGACGACCGGGACGTCCGGCGCCACGCGCGCGGCCGCCTCGTGGATCGGGGTCAGGTGATGCAGGTGCAGGACGTCGGCGTCGGGGGCGCCCGCCTCCTCCAGGGCGCGCGCCCACGCGGCGACGTGGGCCTCGTAGGCGGCGTCGTCGAGGGCGGCGAAGACGCGGTCGGGGGCGTCGGCGCGGTCCTCGTAGGACGGGTGCATGGGCGCATCGCCGCGGTCGAAGCGCACCGCGTGGACGTCGCAGCCCTCGTAGAAGCGCTCGGCGTCGCCGCGGCCGGCGAGCGACCCCGAGACGACGGTCACGTCGCAGCCGTGCGCGGGCAGCTCTCGGGCGAGCGCCCGGGCCACGTGCGCCGAGCCGCCACGGGGGAAGAACATGAGGGCCGAGAGCACACGCACCCACCTGTTGTACCCGAAGTGGTTACCGAGTGGTGAAGGCGATCACGGTCGAGACCGGCCGCCCGCCGGCCAGCACGACGCCGTGATCCTCGCGCGGGACGTTGCGCAGGCGCCCGCCGCACACCAGCGAGGTGGACCCTCCGCCGTCGAGGTTGAGCGCCGTGCGGGCACCGAGCGCGACGAGCGTCTCGGCCAGCTCCGGCAGCGTCAGGCCGGCCTCGTCGTCGGCGCGCCCGTCGCAGGCGACGGCCAGCAGCCGACCATCCGCGCGCAGCGCGAGCGCGGCGCGCGGGTAGCGGCCGGCCGTGATGTCGGAGTCGAACTGACCCTGCCCGGCGGAGAACCCTTCGTCGTCGCCCTCGACGCAGGGGGCGCCGTCGCGCACCAGCAGCGGGCCCGCCTGCAGCAGGTCCCCGGGCGGATCGGCGGGCAGCTCGTCGCGCCGCGCCAGGGCCACGTGGCCACCGACCACGTGCAGGCACGACCGCACCTCGCCCCATGGCGCGTCGAAGGGGCGCGCGGGCCGCGCGATGCCGCTGGTGCGCAGCTCGCCCAGCGGCGTGCCGACCGGCCGGATGAAGAAGCCGCCGACGATCGCCTCGGCCACGGCGTGCTCGCGACACCAGCGCTCGAGCGGCGTCGGCGCGGACAGGCGCACCACCCGCGGGACGGTGCGCCGGAGGTCGTGGGTGGCCACGTGCAGTGTGGTGGCGGCGCCGTCGTTGAGGACGATGCGGTGACGCTCGAGGTGGCGCGGGCGAACGCCGAGGGCACGCGTGGCGGCGCTGGCGAGCGAGCTCTGGAGGCGAGCGGCCATAGCGTCGTGGCTCAGGGTGTCAGGTCGTCCGGCAGACGTCGTGAACGTGGTGTGACGGTAAACCGGCGCGCCCTGCCGGTTACTGTCCCTTGGATCAGGGTCGGCGGCCGCTGGTGCGGCGCCTGAACGCCTCGCCCTTGGTGCGGTTGCCGCAGATGCGCATGGAGCACCACTGCCCCGAGCGGTTGCGCGAGGCGTCGTAGAAGGCCCAGCCGCAGTGCGCGTGCGGGCAGGCCTTCAGCCGCGCGAAGGTGCCGTCGGCGCGCGCGGCGAAGACGATCGCCAGGGCCAGCGCGCACGCCGCGTCGGGGCCGTCGCCCGCGGGGTCGAGCGCGCCGGTGCGCAGGCTCGGGGCCAGCGCCGCCGCCGGCGCCACGGCGTGCGCGATGCGGTCGAGGGTCGCGACCGCCGCCGGCGCCTCGCCGCGGTCGTGGTTGGCGCGGCACAACGCGCGCAGCGCCTCGCGCAGCTCGAGCGCGCGATCGAGGTCACCGGGCGTCGCGGCGGCGCCGTCGAAGCCGCGGGCGCGCAGCCACCGCCGGTACGCCCCGGGCGTGCCCCACACCTCCGACCCGTCGCCCTCGAGGTCCCAGAACGTGTTCAGGAACGCCTGCACGAAGGCCAGGCGCCCGGGCGCGGGCGGGCGGCCAGCGGGCTGCGCGCCGGCATCGAAGCGGGCCACGACCGCGGACATTGACACGAACCAGTCACGATGTCTACGCTGGTTAGCCCGATGCCGCCTACGATGACCGAGGTGCCCACGCGAACGTGCCCGCACTGCGGCTTCGAGGAGCGCTCGGAGCGCGAGCGCTGCTCGCGCTGCGGGAAGTCCGTCCTCATCCGTGCCCCCCGCCTGCGCGGGCGCCGGCGCCGGCAGGTCCTCTGGGGCAGCGTGGCCGCCGGCGTCCTCGCGGTGGCCGCCATCGTCCTGGTCCTCAACTCCGTCGTCTCGCACCGCAACGAGCGCGAGCGCAAGGCGTCGGCCAAGGCCATCGCCGCCGAGCGCATCCGGCTCGCGCGCCTGCAGAGCCCCCATCGCGGCTCGGCCAAGCAGCTCGCGCCGCCGGCCGGCGCCTCGGACCTGGACCGCCTCAACGCGCGCGAGGCCCTCGTGCGCGCCGCCGAGGCGTCGATCACCCGCGACGCGCAGGCGCGCGATCGCCGCGGCGAGCTGAAGGGCCCCATCTCGCGGACCGAGTGCGGCCCGCTGCTGAAGGCCAAGGACGCCGTACCCGACGACCGCATCCTCAGCAAGTCGATCGGCCGCTATGACTGCGTCGCGGTCAAGACGTCGGTCACCGGCGAGGCCGGGCAGTCGGTCGGGCGCCTGGGCTTCCCCTTCGTCGCCGCCCTGGACTTCAAGAAGTTCACCTACGTCTGGTGTCGCAACACGCCGGGCCAGGGCGAGCGCGGCGTCGCGCTGGCCTTCGTGCGCCTGGACCGCGCGTGCCTGGCGGCCAAGGGCCGCGCGCTGGGCACGGGCTACGTCGACGTGCCGGGCAGTTAAGCGGCGCTGGCGCGCGCCGAGTGGCGCGAACCACCTCGTTTTGCGTTCGGTTTCCGCACACAAACCGCAGTGGTTGGGGCACCGCCGCGATGGGCGCACGCCCGCGCCCCGACGGCCGCCACCTCCCTCTCCCTCGATGATGCTGTAAGCGCCGCGCAGCCCCGCGAGCGACAGCGGCAGACGCTGCGCCCGCGCTAGCGGTTCTTGCGCCGCTGCTGGCGCGCCTGGCGCGCCTTGGCGCGCGCGCGCTTCTTGGCCGCCTGGCTGTGCTTGTGCGGCACTCCCGCCGCCACCTCGCTGCCCGTGTGATGGGAGAACTTGCGCGTGCGCTCGCGCGCGTCGCCCACGATGGCGAAGCCGATCCCGCCCAGCAGGATCAGGCCCGCGGCGAAGATCAGCACCTGCTGCCAGGTCTTCAGGCCGCCGCCTCCGGCGCTGGTCGTCTCGGGCGCAGGCGCTGCGGTGTCGGTCTGGGTCTCCGGCGCGCCCAGGGTCGGCGCGTTCTGCGCAGCGACCGGCGCGGCGAAGGTCAGGGCGAGCACGAGCGCCCCGAGGGCGAGCAGGGGCCTGAAGCGGACCGGCATGGCCGGCGAGTGTAAGGCCTCGATCGCTCGCGAAGCTCGGTCGGGCCCTCGCGCGACGGCGTTTCGGGAGACGGCACCCGGGCACGCTAGATTCTGCCCTCACCATGCCGCCCAAGCCCCGTCAGATCCGCATCGAGCAGAAGGGCGCCCTGGCCGCCATGCAGGCGCTCCAGGACCGCTCCGACGAGGAGCTCGAGCGCGAGCAGAAGTTCAAGGCCGCGGCGCTCGCCATCCTCGGCGCCCGGGCGGCCGAGCGCTACGACGCCGACGCCGCGCGCGACTACTTCCGCCGCGCCATCGCCGCCTCGCGCCCGCAGGAGCGCATGCAGCTGCGGCGGATGGCCGACGCGTCGCTCGCGCTCGCCGAGCGCCGCCCCGACGACCTCAAGCAGGCCGTCGAGCGCCTCGGCCAGGCGCCGCCCTCCAACCGCCAGCTCCTGCTGCTGCGGCTCATGGGCTTCCTGGCGCCGCCGGCCAACGCCCCCTGGTACCTCAAGGCGCGCGGCTTCGTGATCATCCTGCTGCTCGTGATCGTGCTGCTGGCGATCGGCTTCGGGATCGTCAAGCTCGTGGCGCTGCCCCTCGGCGGAGCCGGCACGCTGGTCAGCGTCCTGCTCGGGATCGTCGTCATCGCGGTCATCCTCGGGGTCCTCGCCCTGTTCGGGCGCCGGCGACAGGCGACCGCCCGTGAGAAGGCGCGCGCCGCCCAGGGCGGCTGACGTGTGCGGGCGCTACTCGCTGGCCTCGCCCGACCCGGCGCGCCTGCGTGAGCGCTTCGCGATCGGCGACGACGTGCCGGTCCGCGCGCGCTACAACGTCGCGCCGGGCGACGACGTCCTGACCGTCACGACCGACCGCGAGGGCGCGCCCCGGGGCGAGCTGCTGCGCTGGGGCCTCGTGCCCTACTGGGCCAAGGACCCCAAGACGCTCGGGCTGAAGCTCATCAACGCGCGCTCGGAGACCATGCTCACCAACGGCGCCTTCCGCGACGCCCGGCGCTGCCTGGTCATCGCCGACGGCTTCTATGAGTGGGAGAAGCGCCCGGGCGAGCCCAAGCAGCCGTGGTGGGTCACCCGCCCCGACCACGAGCCTTTCGCCTTCGCCGGGCTGTGGTCGAGCTGGCGCCCCGCCGACGGCGTCGAGCCGCTGCGCAGCGTGGCCATCGTCACCACCGCCGCCTCCGAGCAGCTCGCCCACGTGCACGACCGCATGCCGGTCATGCTGGCGCCCGAGGCCGAGGACGCCTGGCTGGACCGCGCCACCGAGCCCGCCGAGCTGCTCGAGCTCTGCGCCCCGCTCGAGCACACGGGGATGCGCGCGGTCGGCGATGCGGTCAACGACGCGCGCCACGACGAGGCCGACTGCCTCGAGCCCGCGCTGCCGCGGCTCACTCTGTTCTGAGCGTTGCCTTCTCGATGACCACCGGCGAGGTCGGGCGGTCCTGCCCGTCGACCGGAAGCTTGCCGATGTACAGGGCGACATCCATGCCGCGCACGACGCCCCCGGCCACCGCGTAGTCGGGCGGCAGCTTCGCGTCAGGCGCGGTGACGATGAAGAACTGGCTGCCCGAGGCGCCCGCCGGGTCGGCCTCGGTCTTGGCCATCGCGACGACGCCCGTGGTGTAGGCGGTGCTGGCCGGGGGCGCCTCGACCACGCTGTAACCCGGGCCGCCGAGCCCAGTGCCGAGCGGGTCGCCGCCCTGGATGACGAAGCCGCGCACGACGCGATGGAAGATGAGCCCGTCGTAGAACCCGCGCTTGACGAGGTCGCCGAAGGAAGACGCCGTCCTGGGCGCGCGGCCGGTCGCCAGGCGGATGGTGATCGTGCCGCAGTTGGTCTGCAGGTCGACGTCGTAGCGCTTGCCCGCCGGCAGGGTGGCCTTCGGCTTGCTGAGGTGCTGGGCGCCCTTGGGCCGCGGGGCGGCGACCTTCTTGCACGCGACGCGGGCGCCGGCGGCGGTGGACGCTCCGGTGGTCGCCGAGCTGCCGTCGCCGCCGCAGCCGGCGAGGGCGAGCAGGGCGACGCACGGGGCCAAGAGGGTCGGTCGCACGGCGGCGAGGATAATGGGGGCACCCCCGTGCCCGTCGCGCCTGGCCTCGAGCCCTACGACATCTTCCTCCTGGACCTCGACGGCTGCGTCTGGGTGGGCGACGAGCCCACCGTCGGCGCGGTCGAGGCCGTGGCCGCCCTGCGCGCGGCGGGTCGCCGGCTGGCCTTCGTGACCAACGACGCGCGCCACGGCGAGGACGACTTCGTGCGCAAGCTGTGGGGCCTCGGCTTCCAGGCCGCGCGCGAGGAGATCGTCACCGCGGGCGGCGCGCTGCAGCACGTGCTGGCCGAGGCCGGGCACGCGACGGCCTTCGTGATCGGCTCCGACGCCGTGCACCGCCACGTGACCGACGCCGGCCTGCGGATCCTCAACCACTCCGACATGGCCGATCGCGCCGAGGTCGTGGTGGTCAGCGGCCACGAGCGCTTCGACTTCGCCGAGCTGCGCGGCGCGGTGCAGGCCGTGCTGCGCGGAGCCGAGGTGTGGTGCACCAGCCGCGACGCGACCTTCCCCATGCCCGATGGCCCGTGGCCGGCGACGGGCTCGGTCGTCGCGGCCGTCGAGGCGGCCACCGGCGTCGACGCGCGGTCGGTCGGCAAGCCCGAGCCCCAGCTCTTCCTCACCGCGCTCGACCGCCTGGGCGACGGCCGCGCGCTCGCGATCGGCGATCGCCTCGACGCCGACGTGGCGGGGGCGCGGGCCGCCGGGATCGACGGCGCGATCGTCCTCACCGGCGCGACGAGCCCGTCGATGGCCCGCGAGGCCGACCCCGCCCCCACCTTCGTGGCCGCGAGCCTGGCCGAGCTGCTGCTCGCCCCGTGAGGAAGCGCACCCATCACAAGCACTCCTCCAAGAAGGGCTACCGGCGCCTGCTCGACCGCCTCGCCGCCCACGACGCCGTGCACCGGGTGGCGACCGGGCGCGTCACGCCACGGATGGGCGCGGGCCGGCCGGTGGCGGCGATCTCGAAGGTCCGCCGCGTGGCGAGCGGGCTCTCGATCACCATCAACACCGAGGGCGCCATGGTCGACGCCTACGTGATCACCGACCGGCCTGACGAGGTCGCTGACTTCATCAGGCAGTCGGGGTGGTCAAGATGAGCGCGCACGTGGCACGCGAGGTCGCCCTCATCGTCAATCCCTCCGCCGGCGGCGGGCGGGCGGCCAGGGCGCTGCCGGGCGTCGAGGCCCGCCTGCGCGCCCTCGGGGTCGACCTCGAGGTCGACGCCACGCGCGACATCGGCCATGCGCGCGAGCTCGCCGTCGGCGCGGCGCGGCGCGGGCGCGTGGTGGTGACGCTGAGCGGCGACGGGATGCTCGGCGCCGTCGCGGGGGCGCTGCGGGAGGTCCCGGGCGCGGTCGTCGGCGTGCTGCCCGGCGGGCGCGGCAACGACTTCGCGCGCGTGGTCGGCATCCCGCCGGACCCCGAGGCAGCCTGCGACGTCATCGCGAGCGGCGCGGCGCGCCCGATCGACCTGGGCCTGGCCGGCGAGCACCCGTACATCGGCATCGCCTCGGTCGGCTTCGACTCGGAGGCCAACCGGATCGCCAACACCGCGCCCGCGCGCCTGGGCCAGCTCGTCTACCTCTATGGCGCCCTCGGCGCGCTGGCCACGTGGAAGCATGCGACCTTCGACATCGAGGTGGACGGCGAGCGGCGGCAGTTCACCGGCTGGAGCGTCGGCGCCTGCAACTCGAAGGCCTACGGTGGGGGCATGTACGCGGCCCCGGACGCCGAGCTCGACGACGGCGCGCTCGACGTCGTCTACTGCGAGCGCACGAGCAAGGCCACCTTCGTGAGCAAGGTGCTGCGGAAGATCTTCAAGGGCGAGCACGTCAACGAGCCGAGCGTCCACGTGATGCGCGGCGCCGAGGTGCACATCGAGGCCGACCGCCCGTTCATGGTCTACGCCGACGGCGATCCCGTCGGCGAGCTGCCGATGACCTTCCGCGCGCTGCCGGCCGCGCTGCAGGTGCTGCTGCCAGCATGACCGCGTTCGGGGTCAAGGTGGCGGCCGCGCGCGCCGCCGGCGCGCTGTCGCGCCGCACCGGGCGCGGCGGCACCTCGCTGCCGGGCAAGCTCCTGATGCGCCTCGAGCCCCACGCCATCGCGCGCCTGGGCTCCCGGCTGGAGCGCGGGAGCGCCGTCATCTCGGCCACCAACGGCAAGACCACGACGGCCGCGATGGTGGCGGGCATCCTCGAGCGCACGGGCGCGCACCTCGTGCACAACCGGGCCGGGGCGAACATGGCCGGCGGGGTGGCCGCCGCGCTCATGGCCGGCCCGCCCGACGGCGACACCGGCCTCTTCGAGGTCGACGAGTTCTGGCTCGGGCAGGTCGTCGACGAGCTCCAGCCGCGCGCGCTGCTGCTGGCCAACCTGTTCCGCGACCAGCTCGACCGCTACGGCGAGCTCGACTCGATCGCCGATCGCTGGGCGGCGGTGGTCGCGCGCACCTCGGCGGCACTCGTCCTCAACGCCGACGATCCCACCGTCGCCGACCTGGGGCGCACCGTCGGCGCCACCTACTTCGGGGTGCAGGACGACGCGATGGCGCTCGCGCAGATGCAGCACGCCGCCGACGCCAAGCACTGCCGGCGCTGCGGCGCGCCGTACCGCTACGACGCCATCTACATGGGCCACCTCGGGCGCTATCACTGCGACAACTGCGGTGCGACGCGCCCCGACCCGCAGGTCTCGGCCCACGACATCGTGCTCGAGGGGGTGCGCGGCGCGCGCTTCACGCTGCGCACGCCGGCCGGGGCGCGGACGATCGCGGTGCCCCTGCCCGGGCTCTACAACGTCTACAACGCCCTCGGCGCGGCCGCTCTCGCCCTCGCGCTGGGAGCGACGCTCGACCATGTCGAGGCCGGCCTGCACGCCGTCTCCCCCGCCTTCGGGCGCGCCGAGACGCTGCGTATCGCCGATCGCGACATGTCCATCCTGCTGGTCAAGAACCCCGCGGGCGCCAACGAGGTCCTGCGCACCCTCACCCTCCAGGACGGCGAGCACGACGTCTTCGCCGTCCTCAACGACAACATCGCCGACGGGCGCGACGTCAGCTGGGTGTGGGACGCCGACTTCGAGGTCCTCGCCCCCCATGTGCGGCGCGCCACGTGCAGCGGGACCCGCGCGGCCGAGATGGCACTGCGGCTGAAGTACGCCGGCGTCCCGACCGACCGGATCGCCGTGGAGCCCGACCTCGGGGCCGGCCTGGACCGCGCCCTGGGCGCCGGCGACGGGCCGCTGTTCGCCCTGCCGACCTACACCGCGATGCTCGCGCTGCGCGACCTCCTCGTCGCGCGCGGGGCCGTGCACGGCTCCTTCACATGACCGACGTCCTCTGGCACGACCTCGAGTGCGGGGGCTACGACCTCGACCTGCCGCTGTGGCGCGAGCTCGCCGACCGCGAGGGCTCGCCCGTCCTCGACGTCGGGGCCGGGACCGGGCGCGTCGCGCTCGACCTCGCGCGCCGCGGCCACGAGGTCGTGGCCGTCGACCGCGACCCCGTGCTGCTCGACGCGCTGGCCGATCGCGGCGCCGGCCTGGCCGTGAGCGCGGTGGCGGCCGACGCTCGCGCCCTGCACCTCGGGCGGCGCTTCCCGCTGGTCATCGTGCCGATGCAGACGCTGCAGCTGCTCGGCGGCCGCGAGGGCCGAGCGCGCTTCCTGGCGTGCGCGCGCGAGCTGCTGGCCGCGGGCGGGCTGCTGGCCGCGGCGCTGGCCGACGCCCTCGACGCCTTCGACGCCGACCACGACGAGCCGCCCAAGCCCGACCTGCGCGAGGTGGGCGGCACGGTCTACGCCAGCCGCCCGGTCGCCGTGCGCGACCTGGGCGACCGCGCCGCCATCGAGCGCGTGCGCGAGATCGTCGCGCACGACGGGACGCGCACGGTCACCGACGACGTCATCGAGCTCGACCGCGTCGACGTCGACGAGCTGGCCGCCGAGGCCGCCGCCTTCGGCCTGCGGGCCGAGACGCCGCGGCGCATCCCCCAGACCCTGGACTACGTCGGCTCGACGGTGGCGATGCTCCGTGGCTGAGCGCACGCTGCGCGTCTGCGCGCTGTATCCCGACCTCATGAACATCTACGCCGACCGCGGCAACCTGCTGCTCCTCGAGCGGCGCTGCCAGTGGCGCGGGATCGGCTTCGAGGTGGTCCCCGCCGGGCTGGGCGAGGGCATCGACCCCGACGCCCACGACCTCTTCTACATCGGCGGCGCCCAGGACCGCGACCAGGCCCTGTGCGCGCAGGACATGGTCGACACCAAGCGCGACGCCCTGCACGCCGCGGCTGACGCCGGTCGCGTCGTCCTCGCCGTGTGCGGCGGCTACCAGCTGCTCGGCCACCACTACCAGCTCGGCGACGAGCGAATCCCGGGCGTCGGGCTCGTCGACCTGCACACCGTGCGCGAGGACGGCCCGCGCCTGATCGGCAACGTCGCGATCGAGGTGCGCCTGCCCGGCCTGGGTGGGGTGGGTGGGGCCGCATCCTCGCCGGGTTCGAGAACCACGGGGGTCGCACGCACCTCGGCCCGGGCGCTCGGCCTCTGGGCCGCGTGCTCAAGGGCCACGGCAACACCGGCAGCTCGGGGTTCGAGGGCGTCCTGCGCGGCCACGTCATCGGCACCTATCTGCACGGCCCGCTGCTCCCCAAGAACGCGTGGTTCGCCGACTGGCTCATCGCCACCGCGCTCGGGCTCGAGGAGCCGCTGGCGCAGCTCGAGGACGACCTCGAGCACGCCGCGCACGCCGACGCGCGCCGGGTGGCGGGAATCTAGCTCGCTACATTGGGTGGACCCGTCCCACTGGGCCCCTCCTCTCGTGCACACCCCGAACACCGCCCACGTCGAGGGGCTGTCGTCGCACCCGCAGGCGGCCACCCTCGAGTTCCGCAACGTCTCCAAGACCTACGACGGGTCGGCCGAGCCGGCGATCCAGGACCTGACCTTCGAGGTCCCCGCCGGCGAGATCTGCGTCCTCGTCGGGCCGTCGGGCTGTGGCAAGACCACGGCCATGCGCCTGGTCAACCGCATGATCGAGCTGACCAGCGGCGACATCCTCGTCGGCGGCGTGTCGGTCCGCACGCGCCGTCCCGCCGACCTGCGCCGCCAGATCGGCTACGCGATCCAGCAGATCGGCCTCTTCCCGCACGCGACCATCGCCGAGAACATCGCCACCGTGCCGCGCGTGCTGGGCTGGCCGCGCGAGCGCATCCGCGCCCGCGTCGACGAGCTCATCGAGCTCATCGGGCTCGATCCCGCCGAGACGCGCGACCGCTACCCCGCGCAGCTCTCCGGGGGCCAGCGCCAGCGCGTCGGCGTCGCCCGCGCCCTGGCTGCCGACCCGCCGCTGATGCTCATGGACGAGCCGTTCGGCGCCATCGACCCGATCAATCGCGAGCGCCTGCAGGATGAGCTGCTCGGCCTGCAGGAGCGGATCCGCAAGACGATCGTCTTCGTCACCCACGACATCAACGAGGCGATCAAGCTCGGCGACCGCATCGCGGTGCTCAAGAAGGGCGGCGTCCTGGCCCAGTACGCGACGCCGGTGGAGCTGCTGATGCACCCCGCCGACGAGTTCGTCGAGGGCTTCGTGGGCTCCGACCGCGCGCTAAAGCGGCTGGCCCTCACGCGCGCGAGCGAGGTCGAGCAGCGCCCGGTCGACGACGGCCTGCCCTTCGCTCTCGTGCGCGACGAGGCCGGACGGCCGGTGGCGTGGGAGCGCGGCGGCGAGCGCCATCCGGTGCGCACGGTGCGCGGCGACGAGTCCCTGCGCGACGCGTTGAGCGACCTGCTGGCCAGCCCCGTCGAGCTCGGCGCCGTCGTCGACGACGAGGGGCGCGTCACGGGCGTCATCGGCCTCGACGCCATCCACGCGCTGCTCACGCGCGAGGAGGAGGGCGAGGCGTGAGCGCCCCCGCGATCCTCGCCCAGGCCGGCAACGGCTTCTTCCGCGATCGCTCGCGCAGCGGCGACAGCTGCGTGGCCAACAACGGCTTCTGCCCGGACTGGATCGTCCACCACCTCGACCGTTACGTGTCGCCCTTCTGGCAGCACCTGTTCCTGGTCGTGGTCTCCGTCGGGCTGGGCTTTGCGATCTCCTTCGCGCTCGCGCTGGTCGCCCACCGCCGGCGCCGGCTGGTCGGCCCCGTCACGCAGGTCACGGGGATCCTCTACACGATTCCCAGCCTCGCCTTCTTCTTCCTGCTGCTGCCGATCACCGGGCGCGGCAACACGACGGCGATCATCGCCCTGACCGCCTACACGCTGCTGATCCTCTTCCGCAACACGGTCGACGGCCTCGACGGCGTGCCCGAGGAGGCGCGTGACGCCGGCCGCGGCATGGGCCTGACCGAGCGCCAGCTGCTGTGGCGCGTCGAGCTGCCGCTGGCGCTGCCGACGATCATCGCCGGGCTGCGGATCGCCGCGACGACGACCGTGGGGCTCGCGGCGCTGGCGACCTTCGCGGGCGCCGGCGGGCTCGGAGACCAGATGGCCTCCCAGAAGGAGTTCATCTCCAACATCGCGGTGGGCAGCGCGCTGTGCGTGCTGATGGCGGTCGCGCTCGACGCGATCCTGCTCATCGCCCAGCGCCTGCTGACCCCCTGGACGCGCGTGAGGACGGCATGACGCTCGCCTTCCTGGGAAGCCTGGGCGACGCGCTGCGGTTCATCGTCACCAAGAGCGAGGGGCCCGGCGGCGCCCAGGTCGGCGGCAGCCAGCTGCTGCCGCTGTTGCGCGAGCACCTGCTTCTCACCATCGTCTCCGTCGGGATCGCCGCCGCCTTCGCGCTGCCCCTCGGGCTGTGGCTGGGGCACAGCCGGCGCGGCTCGTTCCTCGTCGTCACCGTGACCAACGCGGGCCGCGCCATCCCGTCCATCGGGGTCGTCTTCCTGTTCTTCGCGGCCCTGGGCGCCGGCTTCTTCAACATCACGCTCGCCCTCGTCCTGCTCGCCATCCCGCCCATCCTGCTCAACGCCTACACCGGGGTGCGCGCCGTGGACCCCGAGGCGGTCGACGCCGCCCGTGGGATGGGCCTTACGGGCGCGCAGATCCTGCGCCGGGTCGAGCTGCCGCTGTCGCTGCCGCTCGTCTTCGGCGGCGTGAAGACCTCGACCGTCAACGTCCTCGCCACCGCCACGCTCGGCCCCGCGGCCGGCGTGCTGACGCTCGGCGACCCCATCATCAACCCCTCGAGCTACGGCGACGCCGGCCGCCTGGGGGCCGCGATCGTGGTCGCGGCGCTCGCCATCGCGGCCGAGGTCGGCCTGTCGGCGGTCCAGCGCAAGCTCACCCCGAAGGGGCTCAAGCTCACAGGGCAGACGCCGTCCCGGCGCTGGCTGCCCTCCATTCCCAAGAGGAGGATCGCACCGACACCATGAGCAGGCGACCATTCATACCCGCCCTCGCTGCCGGGCTCGCCCTCGCCCTCGGCGTCGCCGCGTGCGGCGGCGGCAGCAGCGACACCGGCTCGGCGAGCTCGTCGACGCCGCCGTCGACCAGCAGCGCGCCATCCGCCGCGATCAAGCACAACGACGCCAACGCGAAGACCACCCTCACCGTCGGCTCGAAGAACTTCACCGAGCAGAAGGTGCTGGGCGAGATCTACGCCCAGGCCTTCCAGGCCGCCGGTTACACGGTCAAGAAGGCGCTGAACCTCGGCGACGAGAAGACGGCGCTCAAGGCGGTCAAGACCAACCAGATCTCCGGCTACCCGGAGTACACCGGAACGGCCCTGTTGTCGTTCCTCAAGGTCTCGGCCAAGGACATCCCGACCGACGAGGGCCAGGCCTACGAGCAGGTCAAGGCGGGCCTGGCCAAGCAGGGCATCGAGGCGTTCCCGCCGACCCCGTTCACGTCGTCCAACGAGGTCGGGCTGCTCAAGAAGAAGGCCGATGCGCTCGGGGTGACGAAGATCTCCGATCTCAAGCCCAAGGCCGGCCAGCTCACGCTCTACGGGTCGCCGGAGTGCCGCACGCGCCTGGACTGCCTGCTCGGCCTCGAGAAGGTCTACGGGCTGAAGTTCAAGAAGTTCGTGCCGGTCGACGTCGACCAGCGCCACGAGGTGCTGACCAGCGGGCAGGCCGACGTCTCGATCGTCTTCACCACCGATCCGCAGATCAAGCGCAACGACGAGGTCCTGCTCGAGGACGACAAGGGCATGTTCCCGCCCTACAACTCGACCTTCCTCATGAAGAAGGCGACCGCCGACCAGGCCGGACCAGACCTGGCGGCGACGGTCGACGCGGTGAACAAGGGCCTCACCGCCGACGTCATGCAGGAGCTCAACGCGCGCGTCGACCTCGACAAGGACACGCCTGAGCAGGCCGCCCAGGCCTATCTCAAGCAGTTCAAGCTCATCCCCTCCTAGGACCCGATCGTCTGGCGTCTCCGCGGGCGACCGTGCCCGCGGAGACCGTCGCCCCCTAGGAAGGCTCGCGGCCGCGCACGGTCACGTCGCCGGCGTCGGCCGTGGCGGAGATCGAGCGCAGCGAGCGGTCGTTGCGCAGCACGCCCTCGACGTTGACGTCGCCCGCGGCGGTCGTGGCGTCGACGCGGTACTCGCCGCCGCCGGGCACGGTGACGAGGACGTCACCCGAGTTCGAGTTGGCGCTGACCGAGACGGGGGCGGTCGTGAAGCCGACGTCGACGTCGCCGGCGTTGGTGGTGGCGGCGACCGAGATCGCGTTGAGGTCCTGCGCGCGCACGTCGCCGCTGTCGGTGGTCAGCTTGAGATGGCCGGCCAGGCGCTCGGCGGAGATGTCGCCGCTGTCGCCCTGGACCACGACATCGGCGTCGAACGGGATCGCGAGGTCGATGTCTGCCTTGCAGCGGTTCACGGGCCCGGTGTCCGGGCACGAGCCGCTGACGGTCAGGGTCGCGCCCCGCACGCTCGTGTGCACGACCGGCCTGCGCCAGAGCCACTGCAGCTGCTCGCGGACCATGACGCGCTGGGACTGAGTGCCCTCGAGGTGGACCTTGCCCGTGCCGGCGCGCACGACGACGCGGTCGATGTGGCGCTCGATCGTCGCCGTGGTCGTGCGGTCGTGCTTGAAGGCCTCGCTGACGCCGACCGAGACGCCGCAGACGACGAGCAGGACACCGAAGACGAGCAGCACGAGCCTTGGCGTCGAGAGAGCCATCGGTGTCATTGTGATTTGAACGCGTTTCGGTGGCCGGGTGGCCATCAGGCCTCCGCAGGTACGGTTGCCCGCACCTCGGCGATGGCTCCGGCGTGGCTGCTAGCGTCGAGAGCCATGCTGCTCTCCGACTACCAGCGGCTCTCGCGGCGCACCGCGACCTATCCGGGCGCGGGCGACAACATCGTCTACCCCACGCTGGGCCTGTCCGGCGAGGCCGGCGAGGTGGCCGAGAAGGTCAAGAAGATGCTGCGCGACGACGGCGGGGTGATGACCGGCGAGCGCCTGCAGGCGCTGGCCGGCGAGCTCGGCGATGTGCTGTGGTACGTGGCCCAGGTCGCCACCGAGGCCGGCCTGGACCTCGAGGCAGTCGCCCAGGCCAACCTCGACAAGCTCCTCTCGCGTCAGGAGCGCGGCGTGCTGTCGGGGTCGGGCGACTCTCGCTGAGCCGTCGCCGGCCCTCTAGCTGTCGCTTCCTGACGCGCTGCCGTCCTGTGAGTCGGTGACCGGCGACATCGACGGGTCGGGCGGAGCGCCCTGCGGGCACGGGCTCGACTGGGACAGCCAAGCCGTCGTCGGGACGGTCGTCGCGTCTGTCTTGGCACTGCTGGCCGTGATCGGGGTCGGGCTCGGCCTGCGTGGCCGACCTCGCTGAGCGATCCGCGCGACCGCTGCTCGGCAGGCTACGAGCGGGGCCTGTGGTTCAGCGTCGGCGCGCGGCTACATCGCGATCGCGATTCTGTCGACGCCCGCGTGCGGAGCCGCCTGGACGGATCTTGAGCCGCTCGGGCCACGCCAGCGTCAGCGCTTCACCGACGGGCAGGGCGTGCCAACGAGTCGCAACCTCCTCGAGCTCGGCGAGCAGCGCGTCAGGCAGGCCAGTCAGGTCGTCGCCGTCAACGGTGTCGGCGAATTCCCACCGACCGCCGCGGCGAGCATGCCATGCGGCCATGCACGCGCCCGTGAGCCGCTCCGAGCGCGCCGTGTCCTCGCGCCCGAGCGCGCCGAGCCGACTGCTCAGCCGGCGAGCAGGATCGCGTCGCCGATGCGGGATCGTGAAGAACGTCCCCGCATCACCGCCGGCAGCAAGCTGGCCGAAGACGCCGCGTGCAATCTCGAAATGGCGCTCGACCACAAAGTGCACGACGTCATGCGGGAGCCACGGGTCATAGCCCGGGCCGCGAGGCATGTGCAGCACGTCGCCGCTGGGCCGATGAGCCGCGAGCGAGTAGCTGCGCTCCCCGGTCCTGGTGAAGGTGACCTGCATGGCACCAACTTCCACGCGACCGACTTTCCTTACAGGACCGCGTCCGATGCGCCGGTGGCTTGGGCCTGCTGCCTGCGCATGGTCGGACATGATCGCCGACTGGCGTGCTCTCGGCACGGCTCGACCCTGGACGCCTGCCACGAAGGGTGACTGCTGGTTACTTCGGATGACCGTCATCGCGGAATGGCGTTGGGTCCGAGCGGCGTGCGCACGGCGGCTGAGCACTCCGCGTGGGCTGCGTGACCCCGCTTGGGGCCAGGAGCAGCGGTCCGCCCGATGCCCATCACGCACCGGGGCTCCAGAAGCCGTGCACCGCACCATCGCTGTGTCCACAGACCCCGCAGAAGATTCGCTCCGCGGACGGCACGGGCCCGGACCTCACGGCGCGCCAGTCAGTCGCACCGCACGCAGGGCACGCGCCGCCCAGTCCTGATGGGCTCCGCGCCAGCAGCTGCGCCTGGCCCGCATCAAGGCGCCGCGCGGACGACAGCGCGCTCGATGTCGCGCGCGACACCAGCGCCCCACGCTCGTCGGCGAATCTGACCGCAGGCAACGCGCAGGCATTCGCGTCCCAGGCTACGAAGACAACCCAGCTGCCATCGCCGACCTTCGCCCTCTGCCATGCCTCGTCGGCGCCGCGGACCTCAGCCGACCGAGCGCCCTCTGGCAGCACACCGCCAACGGCCGACCAGTCGGGACCGCGGATCTGCGCCGGCTCGAGCCCCTCCAGCCTCGTTCCCGCGACGCGGCCCGGCGCAGCCTCCCACCACAACGAGATCCACAAGAAGCCCTCCGCGTCACGGCGAACTCCCGCACGCTTGTCGTCGTGCGAGGCCATCACGAGAATCTCGGTGCCTGCCAGCACCAAGCGATCTTGCCACGCTACTAGCCGGATCGTCGCTTTGGTCTTCGGCGCATGGGAGCCTGGGAAGCAACATCATTCGGCAACGACGCTGCGATGGATTGGGTTGCACAGCTCGAGGACGACGGCGCGGCGGCGGTAGCGCGCGCGCTCACGGCTGCTGTCGGGGCCGATGATCACCTCGACGTCCCCGGAGGTGAAGAAGCGGTTGCAGCGGCCGAGGTTGTCGCTGCGGTACTCGGGCAGCCCGCTGCGGAGCTTCCACCCGCCGTGCAGACCTGGGTCCAGGACAACCACGGCTCGGTGTCACTCGCCGATGCCCAGCTCGCGCTGCAAGCGCTCGATCGCGTAAGCAGTGACACATCGGAGTTGTACGAGCTGTGGGTCGAAGATGCCGAGGACCCGGAGTGGTCGGCATCGATAGCGGAGGTTCGGCAACGGCTCGAACGCTCGCTCAGGACCTGACCTGTCCGCGATGATGTGCCCATGACGCCCCGGGGGCCATCGATCTCGGTCGTGCCCGCCAACCACGCGAGCTGCGACGACCTGCAAACGGTGTTCGGCACGCGCGGCGCCGCCTCGTGGTGTCAGTGTCAGCGTTACAAGCTGCGCCCGCGGGAGGCCTTTCGCTCGTTCCCCGTCGAGGACCGCGCGCGACGCTTGCACGAGCAGACCGACTGCGGTCATCCGGAGTCAGACACCACGAGCGGGCTCGTTGCCTACCTCGGCCAAGAGCCCGTCGGGTGGTGTGCGGTCGAGCCGCGCCCCGAATACGAGGGTCTGCTGCGCGTCTTCCGTGTCCCGTGGGACGGTCGCGACGAGGACAAGGCCGACGACACCGTGTGGGCGGTGACGTGCGTGTTCGCCCGAGCAGGCTTCCGTCAGCGCGGCGTCAGCCGGGCACTGGCCCGCGCCGCGGTTGACTTCGCCCGCGGGCGGGGCGCTCGCGCCATCGAGGCGTACCCGATCGTCCCGGAGAACGTGATCGCCGAGGAGCTGCACGTCGGGACCCCGAGCGTGTTCGCCGACGCCGGCCTCATCGAGGTCAGTCGCCCGACGAAGCGGCGTCTCGTGATGCGCCTCGACTTCTGAGCACCTCAAGGGCGCAGCCTTCGAACGACGCGGAGGTGGATGCTGATGGCCGGTGAGTGGCGCCCGGCGGCGTCGGTGGCCTCTGCCGTCACGCGATAACGGCCGGCGGGGAGCGTGGGCGAGGCGTGGCGACCGCGGAGCATGAGGGTCGTGTAGCCGACCGCTCGGGGGCCCAGGCGCCGGGATGAGAGGACTCGTCGGCGACGGTCTCGCACGGTGACGGCGAGCCGCGCGATCGGTCTTGAGAGCCGCACGTAGAGCCTGATGGGCCCGGCCGGGGCGCGGCGCGCTTCCGGCAGCGCCGGCGACCACCGCAGGTCGCAGATGCGCGGGGCCACCTCGAGCGCGGGCGTCCCCGCGTCGCGGTAGGCGATCCAGAGCCCATGCGGGCGGCCGTGATAGGCGACGGCGGCGACGGTGGAGAGCGGGGCGACCGCGAGGTGCCCGCCGCCGCCGGCGCAGGCGTCGGCGAGCACGGGCTCTGCGGAGCCGGCCTGCGCCGTGGGTGAGACGGGGTGGACCTGCATGCCGCGTGACGGGCCGTCCCAGAGCACGAGCGTCTCGCCCGCGCCGTCGAGGGCGGCGTTGCTGGGGACATCGCCGGTGGGCACATCGGGGATGGCGTTGGCCGTCGGCGGGATCCGTGTGAGCAGGAGCGGGCCAAACGGCTGCCCGGCCGGTGCCGGCGCGACGCGTGACGCGTTGATCTCCCGGTCGTCGAGCGGGTCGATGTCCCAGGTCGCGGCGCGGTCGTCGCGCGGGTTGGACACGAGCCGGACGTTGCGCGCCTTGACGTTGGCGTCCAGGCCCTGCGGCGTCCCCCATCCGCCGTCGGCCGTCCCCTCGAGGATCTCGACGCCGCCGGGGTCGCCGGGGTCGGGCGCGTAGTGAGGGCGCTGAACGGCGACGGTCGCCCGCCCGGCCGGATCGATGCTCGCTCCGGCGATGAACAGGCTGGCCGCCGGGTCGGCGAAGGTCGTCACGGGCCCGAACTGGCCCCCGGCCGCTCGCAGCGCGACGCGCGCGTCGTTGCGGCCCACGCCAGGCGGGCCCGGGAACCCGCTCCACGCGGCGACGGCCTGCCCGGCCGCGCCGACGGCCAGCGCCAGCCAGCTGCCGGGGAGCACCTCGCCGCCGAGGTCCTGGGTCGCCACGGCGCCGCCCGGCGTCATTGTCACCGTGCGCACCGGGCCCGTGAGGCTCGGCGCCGTCCCGAATTCGCTCCACAGGACCGTCGCGCTGCCGCTGTCGTCGATCCCGACCCGAACGGGGGCCGCCGGCTCCGCCTCGGCCACGGTCAGGGGCGCTCCGAACGCCCCGCCGGGAGGCCGCAGCGCGAGGCGGACCGCCTTGCTGGATCGCCAGGCCACCGCACACCACCCCGAGGCGCTGGCCGCCACCGCGGCGCGACTCATCGACTGACGTAGACGCTCCACGCAGGCCCGAGTTGCGCGAAGCGGCAGCGCGCACGCGCCGCAGCGGGACCCTGGCCCAGGCGAGGCTAAGAAGGCGAGCCGTTGACCGCGAAGCGCGCGTAGCGCTCGGCCACGGTGACCGGCACGCGGCCGCGCACCCGCACGCCCTCGGCCGTGTCGACGCGCTCGAGCTCGCCGGCGAGGTCGTGCAGCTCGGCCAGCCGGCCGCCCTCGTCGAAGGGCAGCAGCAGGTCGATCGAGCGCAGCGTCTCGTCGAAGGCGTGCTCGACGCGCTCTCCCAGCTCGTCGATCCCCACGCCGGCCAGCGCCGAGACCAGGATGCCGTCGGGGTGCGCGAAGCCCAGCTCCTCGCGGCGCTCCTCGTCGAGGGCGTCGGCCTTGTTGAGCACGAGCAGGCGCGGGCGGTCGCCCGCGCCGATCTCGTCGAGGACCGAGTCGACGGCCCGCAGCATCTCGTCCATCTCCACCTCGGGCACCGAGGCGTCGACGACGTGCAGGACGAGATCGGCCATGACCGTCTCCTCCAGGGTGGCGCCGAAGGCGTCGACGAGCTGGTGGGGCAGCTTGCGGATGAAGCCGACGGTGTCCGTCAGCAGGTAGGGGCGGCCGTTGAGCCGCGCCGCGCGCGTGCTCGGATCGAGCGTGTGGAACAGGCGATCGGCGACGCCGACGGTCGCGCCGGTGAGCTGGTTGAGCAGCGTCGACTTGCCGGCGTTCGTGTAGCCGACGAGCGCGACGCGCGGCAGGTGGGCCCGCTCGCGCTCGGCGCGCATCACGGCGCGCGAGGACTTCACCTCGCCCAGCTTGCGCTTGAGCGCCGAGATGCGATCGCGGGCCAGGCGGCGGTCGGTCTCGATCTGTGTCTCGCCCGGGCCCCTGGTGCCGATGCCCGGCGCCGAGGCCGAGGCGCCGAGGCGCTCGAGGTGCGTCCACAGCCCGCGCATGCGCGCGAGGTTGTACTGCAGCTGCGCGAGCTCGACCTGGAGCTTGCCCTCGGCGCTGTTGGCGTGGTCGGCGAAGATGTCGAGGATGATGGCCGTGCGGTCGATGACCGGCAGGCCCAGCTCGCCCTCCAGGTTGCGCTCCTGACGCGGCGAGAGCTCGTCGTCGACAGCGACGACGTTGGCGTCGGCCGCCTTCGCGGCGACCTTGACCTCCTCGACCTTGCCGGGCCCCAGGTAGGTGTTGGGGTGCGGCTTGTCGCGGTGCTGGACGGCCTGCCCGACGACCGCCACGCCGGCGGTGCGCAGCAGCTCGCGCAGCTCGGAGAGGTCCTCGCCGTCCTCCAGGGCGGCGACGCAGAAGGCGCGCTGCTTAGGCCGGCCCTCCTGCTCGGCGGCGGTGATGGTGCGTGAAGGCGTGGTGCGACCGTGGCGACTGCGTTCCATTGCTCTGTTCCAGTCTAGGGCGCCAGGGCGGGCCCTTCGCCCCGATCTCGCCTATTCGAGCGCCACGAGGCGCACGGCCTCGGGCGCGAAGGTGGCCCATGCCGTGGTGCCCGGGGCGAGCGCCAGGCCCTCGATCTCCTCGGCGGGGCGCTCGACCACGACCTCGCCGACGCGCAGGCGCACGCGGCTGCCCTCAGGGGCCAGGCCGTGGACGGTGCCCGGCAGGCCGTTGACGCCGTCGCCCGGCGCCTGCAGGGCGATGCCCACCTCCCACGGGTAGACGGCCACCCCCACCCGTCCCGAGGCCGGCTCGGCCGCGCGCACCACCCCACCCGCATCGAGCGCGACCTCGACGCCGCCGTCGGCGCGCCCCGGGAGCAGGTTGCCGCCCGTGAAGGAGGCCACGAAGGCGTCGGCCGGGTGGGCCACGAGCTCGGCCGCGGTGCCCTCCTGGCGCAGGCGGCCGTCCACGATGACCCCGATGCGGTCGGCCAGCGCGGCGGCGTCGCGGAAGTCGTGGGTCACGAGCAGCGTCGGCAGCGCCAGGGCGCCGACGACGTCCTGCAGCTCGCCGCGCACGACCGCGCGCGTGTGCGCGTCGAGCGCCGAGAGCGGCTCGTCGAGGAGCAGGACCCGCGGGTCGCGCGCGAGGGCGCGCGCGACCGCCACGCGCTGGCGCTCGCCCCCCGACAGCCCGCCCGGGCGCTCGTCGGCGAGGTGCGCGATGCGCACGCGGTCCAGCAGCTCGCGCACGCGAGCCTCGCTCGCGCCCCCGAAGGCGACGTTGGCCCGCACGGTCATGTGCGGGAAGAGGGCGTACTCCTGGAAGACGAGGCCGACCGAGCGCCGCTCGGGCGGCAGGTCGACCTTGGCCGCGGCGTCGAACCAGGCCCACTCGCCCAGGGCGATGCGCCCGCGGTCCGGGCGCCGCAGCCCGGCGATGGCGCGCAGCACCGTCGTCTTGCCGGAGCCCGAGGGCCCGACGAGCGCGAAGGTCTCGGCTCCGACGCTCAGGCGGACGCCGAGCTCGAACGAGCGAAGGGCGACGGCGATGTCGAGCTCGAGCGTCTCCACGAGGAGAGCATCTTGTAGGACAGCAGCACGCCGCCGCTGAGCACCACGAGCAGCACCCCGATGGCCAGGGCGACGTCGAGGCTCGACTCGAGCTGCTCGTAGATGGTCAGGGTGAGCGTCTGCGTCTGCCCGCGCACGTTGCCCGCGAAGATGATCGTCGCCCCGAACTCCCCCACACCGCGGGCGAAGGCGAGCACCCAGCCGGCCAGCAGGCCGCTGGCGGCCAGCGGCAGGCCGATGCGCCAGAAGGTCCGCCCCGGCCCGGCGCCCAGCGTGCGCGCGGCGTCGGTGAGGCTCGTGTCGACCGACTCGAAGGCGCTGATGGCCTGGCGGATGTAGAACGGCGAGGCCACGAAGGTGACCGCCAGGACCACCGCCGCCTCGGTGAACGGAAGCTCGATGCCCGCGTCGCGCAGCGTGGAGCCGAAGAGCCCGCCGGTCCCCAGCGCGGCGAGCAGGCCGATGCCCGCGACGGCCGGTGGCAGCACGAGCGGCAGCTCCACGAGCGTCACCACCAGCGAGCGGCCGGGGAACCGGCGCCGCGCGATGAGCCACGCCGTCGGTGTCCCGAAGGCCAGGATGAGCGCGTTGGCGATGAGATTCGTGCGCAGGGTGACCGCCAGGGCGTCCTGGACGGCCGGCTTGCGCAACAGCCCGGGGACGTCGCCGAGGGGCACCTCGGTGAAGAGCGCGACGATGGGGATCGCCAGGAAGGCGAGCGTGATCCCGGCGATCAGGGCCAGCAGGGCGCTGAACGCGCTCTGTCGCATCACGAGCGCGGCGGCACCCCGAAGCCCCGAGCCTTCAGCGCGCCGCGGCCGGCCCTGCCCGTGACCTGCTTGATGAACGCTGCGGCGCCGCGCGCGTCGGCGCCGTGCCGGCGGACCGTGCAGATCTGGTAGCGCACCGGCGGCTGGGCCCACTTGGGCAGGCTGATCACCTTCGTGCGGTCTCTCACGGACACGGCATCGGTGTGGTAGACGAACCCCGCGTCGGCCGCGCCGAGGGCGACCTGGGACGTGATCTGCCCGACATTGGTCTGCTGGCTGACCCGGTTCGAGTTGAGGATCCTCGACAGTCGCATGCGCTTGAGCATCTGGCGCGTGTAGGCCCCGATGGGGACCCCGGCGTTGCCGATCGACAGCCGCCGCCCTCCGGAGCGCAGCGAGTAGACCGACCTGATGTGGCCCGGGTTCGAGTTGGGGATCAGGAGCACGAGCCAGTTGACCGCGAAGGTGACCGGGCGCGTGCAGAGCCCTTCGCGGAACAGCGCCTGGGCCTCGTTGGGGCTCGCGGACGCGAACACGTCGGCGGGGGCGCCGCGCTCGATCTGCGATCTGGAGCGTGTTCGAGCCGCCGAAGCTGTAGGTCGGCCCCTTGCTGAGGGCCGGGAAGACCTTGGTCAGCGACGTGGCGGCGTAGACGTTGAGCGCCGAGGCCGCCGCCGGAGCGCCAAGGGCTGCGACGGCGGCGAGGATGGCGACGAGGACGCCCTTCCGGGCCAGCGCGCCTTGCCTATGCAGATGACCCATAAGACCTATGCATACCCCAACACGTACCCGGTAGTCAAACTGGGACTACACTCGCGGGGTGCCCCGGCCCGATGCCGCTCAGCGCCACGCGGCAGCGCTCGTCGCCGCGCTCGTGCTGCTCGCCGGCTGCGGCAGCGAGGCGGCCACGCGCACCAGGCCCCCGGACCCGGCCAAGGCCAAGGTCGCCCTGCTGCAGGCGCCCAGGCGCGCCGGCGAGATCATCGTGCGCGGGGACCTCTCCCCCGCCTCGCATGGCCCCTACGCGTTCGATGGGCGCTACCTCGTGCGCTTCGAGCAGTTCGCGCCCGAGGATCCCCACGTGGACTTCACCGCGCAGACGGCGTTCGTGACGACGCTCGACCGCCACGCCGAGCAGGACGGGCCCGGCAGCGTCAGGCTCTTCCATGCGGCCCGGCGGACCGGGCGCAGGACGCTCGCACTGCACGGACGGCTCTTCGTGGACGTGAGCTTCGGCGACTTCCCGTACGCGATCCGCATCACGCCCCTGAAGTGAGGCTGAATGTTCCCCCACCGCGGTCTCCGGTGAGGGTACGGTGGGCCTCTGACTGGCATCTCCATGGACGAGGCGATCCGCATCGGGGCCGCCGCCACGGCGCTGGGTGTCAGTATCGACACCCTCCGCCGTTGGGAGCGCGACGGGCGCGTCACCTTCGAGCGGCGCGGACAGCAGCGCTACATGAGCTCCGAGGAGCTCGCTCGCCTGCTGCGCGAGCGGTCGGCCTCGGGCGGCAGCGCCCGCAACCGCCTCGCCGGCATCGTCCTCGCCATCCGCCGCGACGAGGTCATGGCCCAGGTCGACATGGCCTGCGGCCCGCACCGCATCGTCTCGCTCATGACGCGCGAGGCGGCCGACCAGCTGGGCCTGAAGCCGGGCGACTCGGCCACGGCGGTCATCAAGGCCACCACCGTGGTCGTCGAGCGGGCCTGAGACCCGCGCCCGGCAGTAGCGTGCCGGGTCGATGCCGACCCTGGAGGACCTCGAGCGCGTCGCCCGCGGCGGCGCCCCCGCGCCCCTGACCCCCGACGACCGCACCCGGATCGCCGCCGCGCGGGCCGTGGTCGACCAGGCGCTCGGGTCGGACAGCGCCGTCTACGGGGTCACGACGGGCATCGGCAACCTCGCCAGCGTGCGCATCGGGGCCGACGACGCGGCGACGCTGCAGCTCAACCTCGTGCGCTCGCACGCGGTCGGCGCCGGCTCGGCGCTGCCGGGCGAGGTCGTGCGCGGGATGCTCGCCCTGCTGGCCGCCTCGCTGCGGCGCGGGCACTCCGGCGTGCGCGCGGAGGTCGTCGAGCTGCTGCTGGCCATGCTCGAGCGCGACGTCCTGCCCGTGGTGCCGGCCAAGGGGTCGGTCGGATCGTCGGGCGACCTCGCGCCGCTGGCCCATGTCGCCCTCGTCCTCGTCGGGGAGGGTGAGGCCGAGGTCGACGGCGAGCGCCTGGAGGGCGCGGCCGCGCTGGCGCGCGTGGGCCTAGCCCCCGTGGCCCTCGAGCCCAAGGAGGGCCTCGCGCTGATCAACGGCACGCACCTGATGGCCGCCGCCGGCGGCCTCGCGGCGCGCGACGCACGGCGCCTGCTCGAGGCGGGCATCGTCGCCCTGGCGCTCTCGCTGGAGGCGTTCAAGGGCTCGACGGTGCCCTTCGACGAGCGCCTGGCCGGGGTGCGCCCGCATCCGGGCGCGCAGCGGGTCGCGGCCCGCCTGCGCGCGCTGCTCGAAGGCAGCGAGGTGGTGGCCAGCCACGCCGACTGCGGCCGCGTGCAGGACCCCTACACGCTGCGCTGCGCCCCGCAGGTCCTCGGCGCGGTCGACGACGCGCTGAGCTACATCGAGGGCGCGCTCGAGCGCGAGCTGCACGCGGTGACCGACAACCCGCTCGTCTTCCCCGAGGACGGCGACGTCGTGGCCGGTGGCAACTTCCACGGCCAGCCGCTGTCGCTGCCGCTCGATCACCTCGCGCTCGCCCTGTGCGAGCTGGCCTCCTTCAGCGAGCGACGGACCTACGCGCTGCTCTCCCCCAGCTACGCCGGCCTGCCGGCGTTCCTCTCGCCCCGGCCGGGGCTGTCGTCCGGCCTGATGATCACGCAGTACGCGGCGGCCGCGCTGGTCAACGAGTGCCAGGTGCTGGCCCACCCGGCCGGCGCGGGCTCGATCCCGACCTCGGCGGGCCAGGAGGACTTCAACTCGATGGGCGCCTTCGCGGCGCTCAAGGCGCGCACGGTGGTCGAGAACTGCGCGCAGGTCATCGCCACCGAGCTCGTATGCGCCTGCCAGGGCCTCGAGTTTCACCGCCCGCTGCGCACCACGGCGGCGCTCGAGGCGGCGGTCGAGAAGGTGCGCGCGATCGTCCCGCGCGTCGAGGAGGACCGCGCCATCAGCGGCGAGCTCGCGAGGCTGGCCGAGGCGCTGCGAACCGGGGAGGTCGTGCTGTGAGGTGCCAGGGCTGGGCGCAGGAGGCTGCGCTGATGATGCTCGAGAACAACCTGCATCCTGACGTGGCCGAGCGCCCGCAGGACCTCGTCGTCTACGGCGGGATCGGCAAGGCCGCGCGCGACCACGCTTCGCTGCGCACGATCAAGCGCGAGCTGCAGCGCCTCGGCGGCGCGGAGACGCTGATGGTGCAGTCGGGCAAGCCCGTGGCCGTGTTCGAGACGCATCCTGACGCGCCGCGCGTGCTCATCGCCAACTCGAACCTCGTGCCGCAGTGGGCGACGTGGGAGCACTTCCGCGCGCTCGACGCCGCCGGGCTGATGATGTACGGCCAGATGACGGCGGGGTCCTGGATCTACATCGGGACCCAGGGGATCCTCCAGGGCACCTACGAGACCTTCGCCGCGGTGGCCCGCAAGCGCTTCGGCGGCACCCTGGCCGGCCGCCTCGTCGTCACGGCGGGCCTCGGCGGCATGGGCGGCGCCCAGCCGTTGGCGGTGACCATGAACGGCGGCTGTGCGCTGTGCGTCGAGGTCGACCTGCAGCGCATCGAGCGCCGCATCGAGACCGGCTACCTCGACGAGCGCGCGGCCGACCTGGATGACGCCCTGCGCCGCCTGGACGCCGCGAGCGGCCGGCGCGAGGCGCTCTCGATCGGCCTGCTGGGCAACGCGGCCGAGGTGCTGCCCGAGCTCGTGCGCCGCGGCGCATCGATCGACGTCGTCACCGACCAGACGAGCGCGCACGACCCGCTCAACGGCTACGTGCCGGCCGGGCTGACCGTGGAGCAGGCCGACGCGCTGCGCGCGTCGGACCCCGACGACTACCTGCGCCGCGTCGGCGAGAGCGCCGTCGCCCACGTCGCCGCCATCCGCCTGCTGCAGGAGGCCGGCGCGGAGGCCTTCGACTACGGCAACGCGCTGCGCGGGCTGGCCGCCGCCCACGGCGACGCGGACGCCTTCGCCTACCCGGGCTTCGTCCCCGCCTACATCCGCCCGCTCTTCTGCGAGGGCAAGGGCCCGTTTCGCTGGGTGGCGCTGTCGGGCGACCCGGCCGACATCCACGCCACCGACGAGGCGATCCTCGATCTCTTCGGCGACCAGGAGCACATCGCACGCTGGATCGAGCTGGCCCGCGAGCGCGTCCACTTCCAGGGGCTGCCCGCGCGCATCTGCTGGCTGGGCTACGGCGAGCGCGACCGCGCGGGGCTGCGCTTCAACGAGATGGTGGCCAGCGGCGAGCTGCGCGGGCCGGTCGTCATCGGGCGCGACCACCTCGACGCCGGGTCGGTGGCCTCTCCTCAGCGCGAGACCGAGTCGATGGCCGACGGCTCGGACGCCGTGGCCGACTGGCCGCTGCTCAACGCGATGGTCAACGTGGCCTGCGGCGCCTCGTGGGTCTCCATCCACCACGGCGGCGGCGTCGGCATGGGGCTCTCGATCCACGCCGGGCAGGTGTGCGTGGCCGACGGCACCCCGGAGGCGGGCGAGCGCATTCGCCGGGTGCTGACCGCCGACCCCGGAATGGGCATCGTGCGCCACGCCGACGCCGGCGAGCCGCTCGCGGTGCAGGCCGCCGAGCGCAGCGGGGTGCGGATGCCGATGCTCGACCCGGCGCCCCCTCCCGCAGCCGCGCCGGGCGCGAGGCCGCAGGGAGGGGAGACCCGGTGGGCCTGAGCTCCGTCGTCGTCAGCGGCGCGCTCGAGGTCCTGCGCGGGCCAGCGGGCGTGCCCTACCTGCGCCACGACCGCGCCGGCGAGCTCGCGCTCGACCCGGACCCGGTGACCCTCGAGGGCGACCGGATCGCCGGCTTCGAGGCCGCGCCCGGGGCCGACGTGCGCATCGACGCGACGGGCTGCGCGGTGCTGCCCGGCTTCGTCGACTGCCACACGCACCTGCCCTTCGCCGGCTGGCGCGCGGCGGAGTACGAGCAGAAGGTCACCGGCGTGCCCTACGAGGAGATCGCCCGCTCGGGCGGCGGGATCGCCTCCAGCGCGCGCGCCTTCGCGGCTGCCTCCGACGACGAGGTGCTCACCCAGGCCCGGGCGCTGGCGGCCGAGATGCTCGCCGCCGGGACGACGGCCTTCGAGTCCAAGACCGGCTACGGGCTCTCGGTCGACGCGGAGGCGCGCGCCGTGGGCCTGGGGCGCGAGCTGGGCGCCGACCGCGTCACGGGGCTCTTCGCCCACGCCGTCCCGGAGGGCTATGACCGCGACGACTGGATGGACTGCGTCGACGCGCTGGCCGCGTCGTGCGACGTCGACGCGCTGGACATCTACGTCGAGTCCGTCGCCTTCACCAACGAGAACCTCGCGCACCTGGGCGCCATCGCCGCCCGCGAGGGGGTCCCGCTGCGCGCCCACGTCGAGCAGTTCAACGCCAACCGCTCGGTGCCGGTGGCGCTGGCCGCGGGCGCGCGGTCGGTCGACCACCTCGCGTGCCTGCACCCCGACGACGTCGCCCCGCTGGCGGCGGCCGAGTGCGCCGCGGTGCTCCTGCCCGGCGCGGAGTTCCTGGGGGCCGAGCGCGTCGCCCCGGGGCGCGACCTGGCCGACGCGGGCGCCATCTGCGTGTTGGGCACGGACCTCAACCCCGGGACATCGCCGGTGTCGTCGCTGCCGGTTGTCATCGGGCTCGCGGTGCGCCGCTACGGCTGGAGCGTGCGCGAGGCGCTGCTGGCGTGCACGCTCAACGCGGCGTGGGTGCTCGGCCTGTCCGACGAGCTCGGCTCGCTGGAGGTCGGCAAGCGCGCCGACGTCATCCTGCTCGACACGCCCGCCGCGCACCTCCCCTACCGCTTCGGGCGCAACCCGGTATGCCTGGTCATCCGCGCGGGTGAGGTGGCCTATGTGCGCCCGGACGCCGCGTGGAGGGTCTCGCCGTGATCGCGGCGCAGGACCTCGCCCGGCGCCTGGCCGACCTCGAGCCGATCGGCCTCGACGAGCGCGGCACCACGCGCCTGGCCTGGACGCCGGAGGACGAGGCGGCCGGCGCGTGGTTCGCGCGCCGCGCCGAGGAGGTCGGCCTGCGCGTCGAGGTCGACCCGGCCGGCAACCGGTGGGCCGTGCCCGACGCGCCCGCGCCGTGGTGGGGCGTCGGCTCGCACCTCGACAGCGTGCGCGCGGGCGGGCGCTACGACGGGGCGCTGGGCGTGTGCGCCGCCTTCGCCATCGCCGAGCGCGCGCCGGTGGCCGTCATCGCCTTCGCCGACGAGGAGGGCGCGCGCTTCAACACGCCGACCTTCGGCAGCCGGGCGCTGGCCGGCGTCGTCGACCCCGCCGTCCTGGAGCGCCGCGACGACGACGGCGTGCGCCTGGCCGACGCGATGGCCGCCGCCGGCGTCGACCCGGCCGGCGTCACGCAGGCGCCGGCCTGGCTCGGGCGCCTGCGCGGCTTCCTCGAGCTGCACGTCGACCAGACCCCCGACCTCGAGCGCTTCGCCGTCGTGCGCGCGCTGGCCGCGCGGATGCGCGTGCAGGCCGACCTGCACGGCCGCGCCGACCACGCCGGCACCACCCGCCGCCACGAGCGCTCCGATGCGCTGCTGCGCGCCGCGATCCTCATCGTCGCCGCCCACCAGCGCGCCACCGAGGACATGGTCGTCACCGCGTCGCGGATGCTCGTCGAGCCCAACGCGCTGACGACCATCGCCTCCCACGTCCGCCTGTGGCTCGACGCGCGCTCGGAGAGCCCCTCTTCCCTCACCGCCTGGTTCCAGGACCTGCCCGACGGCGCCGAGCTGTCGGTCGCCGCACGGTCGGACGGCGTCGAGTTCGACCGCGCGCTGCGCGGCGCGCTCGGCGACCCCGAGGGCGTCATGTGCTTCGCGGGCCACGACGCGGGCATCCTGGCCGCCAAGATCCCGGCGGCCATGGTCCTCTCGCGCAACCCCAGCGGCGTCAGCCACTCCCCCGAGGAAGAGGCCGACCTCGACGATGCGGCCGCCGCCGCCACGGCGATCCTGGAGGTCGTGCGATGAGGGCAGCCACCATCGCCGCCATGCCCAACGCGCACTCGCACGCCTTCCAGCGCGACCTGCGCGCGCTGGGCGAGCGCAACCCCGACGACTTCTGGTCCTGGCGCACGCAGATGATGCACCTCGCGCAGGCCCTCGACCCGGAGTCGATGCAGCGCGTGGCCGCCCAGGTCTACGGCGAGATGCTGGCGGCCGGCTACGGGGCCGTGGGCGAGTTCCACTACGTCCACCACGGGCTCGACGGCACCCCATACGCCGACCCCAACGCGCTGGCGCTCGCGGTCGCCCAGGCGGCGATCGAGGTCGGCCTGCAGATCGTCCTCATCCCGGCGGCCTACCACCGCGGCGGGCACCCGCGCTTCCATGACCCCGACGTCGAGAGCTTCCTGGCGCGCGTCGACGCGCTGCGCGAGTGGGCCGGCGGGCGCGACGGCGTCTCGGTCGCCGTGGCCGCGCACTCGGTGCGCGCGGTCCCGCCCGACTGGCTGGAGGCCATCGCCGGCTACGCCTCCGACCACGGCCTGCCGCGCCACGTGCACGCCGCCGAGCAGCCGCGCGAGGTGCGCGAGTGCCGCGCCCAGCACGGCGCCAGCCCCATCGAGCTGCTCGCGCGCACGGGCTTCCTGGGCCCGCGGACGAGCGTCGTGCACGCGATCCACGTCGACGAGCGCGACATCGCGCTGCTGGCCGACTCGGAGACGATCGTCATCACCTGCCCCACGACCGAGGGCAACCTGGGCGACGGCCACCTGCCGGCGCTGGCCTACCGCGACGCGGGCGTGCGGCTGGCCATCGGCTCTGACTCGCAGGTGCGCGTCGACCCGTTCGAGGAGACGCGCGAGCTCGAGACCGGCGCCCGCCGCGAGGGCACCACGCGCCGCGCCCTGCTGGCCCACCACGGCGACCTGTGGGCCGAGCTCGTGCGCAACGGGCTGGCCAGCCTCGGCCTGCAGGGCGGCCAGACGATCGACGTCGACCTCGAGCACCCCGATCTGCGCGGCGTGGGCAGCGACGAGCTGGCGCTCGCGCTGGCCACGTGCGCCTCGGCCGGGGTCGTCGCCCGTCAGGCCAGGCGCGTGCGCGCCGGCGGCGGCAGCTTGTCGTAGCGGTCGGCCAGCTCGGGCACGGGCAGGACGATGACCCCCTCGCGCGGATCGCCCACCCACGAGCCGCCGCCCTCGGCCAGCGCGCGCGCCGCGTAGGCCGCCGCGCAGGCGTCGAGCTCGTCGAGCGTGCGGTGCCACAGGCCGCCGTCGTCGTCGACCACGCCGCGCATCCGCAGCGCGGCGATGCGCTGCTGAAGGCCCCAGGGCGTGCGCTTGGGCGACGGGCGATGGCCGAGCAATGAGCAGAAGACCGCGTCGGGATAGGTCTCGCACAGCCGCCCGAAGCGCAGCGCGCCGGAGCCCACGGGCGCCTCGAGGGCGCCGGAGTCCGGGCGGTAGAGGCCGATGCGCTCCAGGGCGTCGAAGAGCTCGAACCCGACCTCCATCCATCCCTCCCACGCCTCCAGCGCCTGACCGGCGGCCGGCACCGGGTAGAGCGGCAGGCGCCGGCGGTAGAGCAGGGCGTCGCACACGCGCGAGCGCTGGTAACGGCCCTCGGGCAGCCCGAGCGCCTCGCGCAGGGGGCTGCCGGGCGCGAGCAGGTCCAGGCGCCGGCCCGAGGGCGCGTCGACCGCCACGACCGCCTCGTGGCCGAACCCGAGGACGGTGCGCACGACGGCGGCCACGTCCCCGGGCTCGTAGAAGGTCGCGACCAGCTCCGTGCTGCCGTCGCCCGCGCGGCGGGGGTGCAGGGTGCACAGCTGCTGCTGGGTCGGCCGGGCAGAGACGTCGATCCCGCAGTAGCGCATCGCCGGGAAGGCTACGGCGGGCGCCGCATGTTCCCTAGCCGGTCGGGGTCGCCTTGGTCGGCTGAGTCCCGAGGGTCGCGGAGAGCGTGACCGTCTGCGACCCGCGCTTGACGGTCAGCTGGACGTGGTCGCCGGGGTGATGCGCGGCGATCGCCGCGACGAGGTCGTTGGTGCCGTGGACGGGCGTCGAGCCGATCGCGGTGACGACGTCGCCGGAGCGCAGGCCGGCGCCCGCCGCCGGGCCGCCGCTCGTCACGCTCTGCACGAGCGCCCCGGGCGACGAGCTGTCCGCCGTCGAGGTGGCGACGCCCAGGTAGGCGTGGCGGATCGTCTTGCCCGCCTCGAGCTGCGAGAGCTCGTTCTTCACCAGGTCGATCGGGACCGCGAAGCCGACCCCTGAGCTCGTCTGCGACGAGCCGTTGGTGGCGATCTGGTCGACGATGCCGATGACCCGGCCGCCCGCATCGAGGACGGGGCCGCCGGAGTTGCCGGGGTTGAGCGCGGCGTCGGTCTGGATCGCGTGCGCCACCGTGAACCCGTTGGGCGCGCTGATCGTCCGGTCGAGCCCGGAGACGACGCCCGTGCTCAGGCTGCGCTGGTAGGTGAACGGGTCGCCGATGGCGGCCACCTGGTCGCCGACGGCCAGGGAGGCCGAGCTGCCCAGCGCGAGCGGGTGCAGGGTCAGGCCGGACGGGTCGACGGAGAGGACGGCCACGTCGGTGGCCTCGTCGGTGCCGAGCACCTTGGCCGTGCGCGTGGCCCCGTCCTGGAACTTCACGCTGATCGAGGAGGCACCTTCGACGACGTGTGCCGCGGTGACGATGTGGCCCTTGCCGTCGACCACGAAGCCGGTGCCCGTCGCGGTCGCGGACTGGCTCGGGCCGCCGAAGGGCGAGCCGCCGCCCGAGGACGACGACGTGATCCCGCGCGAGGTGATGTCGACGACGCCGGGCGCGGTGCTCGCGTACAGCGCGCGCGGGTCGAGGGCGCCCGTGGTGCTCGTCCGCTCGCTGGCGGCGCTCGTGGCCTGGGTCACCGTGGTGGTCGCGGGGCTGTCGCTCCCCGCGCCCGTGAGCAGGACGAGGCCGGCGCCGGCGCCGCCGCCCAGGATCGCCGTGAGGGCGGCGAGCAGCGCGATGGCGCCTCGTCTCGGCCCGCCCGCGCTGCGCCGCGGGGGCGGCGGCGGGCCGCCGGGGGGCTCGGCGCCGCGGTCGCCCGGCGGCGACGGACGCGGTGAGAGCAGGCTGTGCGACATTCCAGGCCTTCCTTCGGATGCGTCTTCGTGGGTGCACCCACATGGTCCGCCGCCGATCTCAGGCCCGCCTCAAGGCTGTGCAAGAGAATGCTGAGAAAGACGGCACTCCGCGCCGCGTCCAGCCCTCGACAACCGCCCCCGACACGAGGAAGCTTTGTGACCGGCGCAGGCGGGAATCATTGCTCCGCCCGTCGATCGACCAGAAGGTGCCGCCATGAAGTTCCGCCAGTCGACGCCCCGCCGTTCCCGCTCCCATCTCACCGGCTCGCTGGACGGCCCGTCGCGCACGATCACCGTCGAGCCCGTCGAGACCCCGGCGCCCGCGCCGCCGCCGGAGGTGCGCCCCGAGCGCGAGCCCGAGCGGCCGTCGAAGCCCTCGCGGCCGGCTACGCCCGCGCGCTGACGGCGCCCGGCCGATGCAGGCCACCGCCCCCGACCTGATCCGCGCGGTCATCGGCTTCCGCCAGTGGCGGCTGCACGGCGAGGAGCTGTGGTCCCTGCACGCCGACGATCGCTGGGAGCGCGGCCTGCAGACGGCCCGCTGCCTGGGCGAGGCCGCCCACGACGGGGTCGCGCCCCAGAACGGCTGCACGTGCGGGTTCTACGCGTGGTACTCGCCGACCCCGCGCACGGCGTCGCTCGGCACGTCCGAGCTCGTGGGCGGCGCGGTCGCGCTCTGGGGCCGGGTCGAGCTCCACGCCCACGGCGTCCGCGCCCAGCACGCGATGATCGTCGCGCTGGCGCTGCCGTTCTCCTGGGGCGCCAAGCGCCGGCGGCTGGTCAAGGTGGCCAACGCGCTCGAGGTCCCCACCGTGCCCGCGCGCAGGCTCAAGGCCGCGGCGCTCGAGCACGGCGACGTCATCCCGCGGAGCATGCGCCCGCCCGACACGACGCCCAACAAGCGCGCCGCTCCGGGCCCTCCGGACCCTGCGCGGCTCTACGCCGTGGCCGACGGCCTTCGCCGGCGCTGAGCGCCAGCCCGAACCGTCGAACGTCGGTCGTCCCCGTCCTGACGGGGTAGGACCGACGTTCGACGCGCGGCGGAGCGGCGGGGCCGCTGGATAGCCTCCGGGGCGTGTCCCTGGCCGACCGCCTCGCCGCACGCACGCTCGAGCTCGTCGACATCCCCTCCGAGTCGCGCGACGAGGCCGCGCTGGCCGCGCACGTCCTTGGCGCCCTGCGCGAGGGCGGCGTCGAGGCCCGCGACGCGGGCGACACATGCGTGCTGGCCGGCGCCACCGAGCGCCGCGAGCGCCCGCTCGTGCTCCTGGCCGGCCACTTCGACACCGTCCCGGCGCAGGGCAACCGCCCGGGCCGGCGCGACGCCGACGCGGTCCACGGCCTCGGCGCCGCGGACATGAAGGGCGCCGTGGCCGTCATGGTCGAGCTCGCGCTGGCGGGCGTCGAGGCGACGATCGACCTCGGCTACGTGTTCTTCGGGCGTGAGGAGCTCGCGGTCACCGAGAGCGCGCTGGCGGGACTGCTCGTGCGCGAGGCGGGGCTGAGAAGCGCCGACCTCGTGCTGGTCATGGAGCCCACCGCCAACGCCGTTCACGCCGGCTGCCTGGGCAACGTCAACGCCACGTGGACCTTCCACGGGCGCTCCGGGCACTCGGCGCGCCCGTGGCTGGCGGACAACGCGATCCACCGCGCAGCGGCCGGGATCCACGCGCTGGCCCAGGTGCCGCCGGCGCCGCGCGAGTTCGACGGGCTGCGCTTCACCGAGGTGGTCTCGGTGACGCGCGTGGCCGGCGGGATCGCCGACAACGTCGTCCCGGCCGAGGCGGTCGCCCACGTCAACTACCGCTATGCCCCCGACCGCAGCGCCGAGGACGCCGAGGCGTGGCTGCGCGACCTGTGCGAGCCGCACGGCACGCTGGTCATCGACGGCAACGCCCCGAGCGCGCCCGTCGCGGTGGCCAACCCGATGGCCCAGCGCCTGATCGCCGCCGGCGAGCTGGCGGTCGAGCCGAAGCAGGCATGGACGCCCGTCGCCGAGTTCGCGGGCGCCGGCGTCGACGCCATCAACTTCGGGCCCGGCGACCCCGGCCAGGCCCACGCCCGCGACGAGCACGTGCGCGTCGACGCCCTCGTGCGCTGCTACGAGACGATCGAGGCCTTCGCGTGCGCCTGAACCCGGTCCTCGCGGGCATGACGAGCTACCCGTTCCTGCGCCTCACCGAGGCCAAGCGGGCGGCCACGGCGCGCGGAGTGGACGTCATAGACTTCGGCATCGGCGAGCCGCGCGAGGTGACGCCGTCCTTCATCCCGCGCGCGCTGGCCCGGGCGCTCGAGGAGGAGCCGATCTCGACCTACCCGGGGGCCGAGGGCCTGCCCGAGCTGCGCGAGGCGATCGCCGCGTGGGCGCAGCGGCGCTTTGGCGCGGCGCTCGACCCGGCCACCGAGATCGTCCCCACGCAGGGCTCCAAGGAGGCGATCTTCCACCTCGCCCAGGTGGTGGCCGGGCGCGGCGACCGCGTCGTCGTCACCACGCCCGGCTATCCCGTGGCCGCCCGCGGCGCCCTGTTCGCGGGCGCGCAGGTGGTCCAGCTCGCGCTCGACGCGGCCCGCGGCTGGCAGCCCGACCTCGACGCCGTCGACTGGGACGGCGTCGCGCTGCTGTGGCTGAACCATCCCAACAACCCGACGGCGGCCACCGCGTCGCCTGAGCTCTACGAGCGTGCTGCGGCGCTGGCGCGCGAGCACGACTTCGTGGTGGCCTCCGACGAGGCCTACTCGGAGCTGTGGTTCGCCGGCGACCCGCCCGTCAGTGCCCTGCAGCTCCGCGATCGGACCAACGTCGTCGTCTTCAACACGCTCTCCAAGCGGTCCTCGATGCCCGGCTATCGCTCGGGCTTCGCCGCCGGCGATCCCGAGATCATCGCCGCCCTCAGGCGCTACCGCCCGAACGTCGGCGTGGCGCCGCAGACCTTCATCCAGCGCGCGGCCGCGGTCGCGTGGGCCGACGAGGAGCACGTGACCGAGGTCCGTGAGCGCTATCGCGCCAAGCGCTCGGCGCTCCTCCCCGCCCTGCTGGAGGCGGGCCTGCGGCCCTCCGGTGGCGACGCCTCGTTCTTCCTGTGGCTGCGGGTGCCCGACGGCGAGGTCGCAGAGGGCTACGCGCTGGGCCTGCTCGAGCAGCACGGCATCGTCGTGGCTCCCGGCCCGTACTTCGGCCCCGGCGGCGAGGGCCACGTCCGGATAGCCCTGGTCCCGACCCCCGAGGACTGCCGCCGCGCGGCCGAGCGCCTAGCATCAGCACTATGAGCGCCGCCACCGACCTGACTGCCCTCGCCGCCGAGATCGACGGGCTCTACGAGCGGGCGACGACCGATCTCGGCGAGGAGGCCGCCGCCACCGTCGAGGAGGCGCTGGCCCTGCTCGACGACGGCAGCGTGCGCGTCGCGACGCCGACGGACACCGGCTGGCACGTCAACGAGTGGGCCAAGAAGGCGATCCTGCTCTCGTTCCGCACCCGCGGCATGGAGACGCTCGAGGTCGGCCCCTACGAGTACCACGACAAGATGCCGCTGAAGACCGGCTGGGCCGAGCTCGGCGTGCGCGTCGTCCCGCCCGCCACTGCCCGCCAGGGAGCCTACGTGGCGCCGGGCGTCGTGCTCATGCCCTCCTACGTCAACGTCGGGGCGTGGGTGGGCTCCGGCACGATGGTCGACACCTGGGCCACCGTCGGCTCGTGCGCGCAGATCGGCACCGACGTTCACCTCTCCGGCGGCGTGGGCATCGGCGGCGTCCTCGAGCCGCTCCAGGCCACCCCGGTGATCGTCGAGGACGGCGCCTTCGTCGGCTCGCGCTGCATCGTCGTCGAGGGCGTGCGCGTCGGCCGCGAGGCCGTCCTCGGCGCCAACGTCGTGCTCACCGCCTCGACGCCGATCATCGACGTGCGCGCCAAGAAGCCCGTCGAGCTGCGCGGCGAGGTGCCGCCCCGCGCCATCGTCATCCCGGGCACCCGCAAGAAGAAGTTCCCCGCCGGCTCCTACCGCATCCCGTGCGCGCTCATCATCGGCGAGCGCAGCGCCGCGACCGACCGCAAGACCTCACTGACCGACGCGCTGCGCGAGCACGCGGTCAGCGTCTGAGCCCGGCGCCGAACGCCGGCGCGAGCTCGCCCGCGAAGACCGGGACCGCCCAGCCGGTCAGGTCGACGTGGAGGTCCTCCCCCACCTCGACCTCGAGCTCGCCGCCGTCGAGCTTGACCGTGACCGGCGAGTCGCCGCCGCGCAGGACGTGGGCGATGGCCGCGCCGCTCGCGCCGGTGCCGCTCGAGGCGGTCTCGCCGACGCCGCGCTCGAAGATGCGGGCGCGGATGGTGGCGTCGTCGAGCGCGGTGAACCACGAGACGTTGGTGCGCTGCGGGAACTGCGGGTCGGTCTCGATCGGCGGGCCGATGGCCGCCAGGTCCAGCGCCTCCAGCGTCGCGGGGTCGGCGATGTGGATGGCCGTCTGCGGGTTGCCGATCACGAGGTGCTGGAAGTGAAAGCCGTGGGCCTCGCCAGTGTGCTTCAGCGCCGCGCGCCCCATGTCGACGCGGCAGGTGGTGTCCGAGAGGATCGTCGGGCGGATCTCGCCGGCCGCGGTCTGGATCGAGAACTGGCGCGCGTCGGTCCAGCCGGCGCGGCGCAGGTAGAGGATCGCCTCGCGCGCGCCGTTGCCGCTCAGCTCGGCCTCGGAGCCGTCGGGGTTGAAGATCCGCAGCCGCGCGACGAAGCCGGGCTCGTCGGGCGGGGCGAGGACGAGCACGCCGTCGGCGCCAACGCCGGTGTGGCGGTCACACAGCGCGCGCACGAGATCGACGCCCGGCTCGCCGCCGTCGAGCTCAGACGCCTCCACGATCACGTAGTCGTTGGCCAGCGCCTGCCACTTCTCGAAGCGCATCGCGGTCAGCCGAGCGCGGGCAGCCCGTCGATGCTCACCGCGTTCTTCTCGGCCACGTAGTCCTCGAGCGCGCGCGGCCCGCCCTTGGCCAGCTTCGTCTCGGCCCACGCCTGCGATTGCGGGCGCTCGCCCTCGTAGGCCATCAGCGGCACACCGAACCCGCACGAGTCGGCGATCCGCTCGACGTCGACGCGGATCACCGTGCGGTGCTGCTCGGGCAGCGCGGTGGCACCGGGGAACTCCACGGCCTCGGGCTCGAGTACCTCGCCCCGGCCGTGCAGCCGGACGATGCGCGGCGGGCCCTCGAACGCGCACAGCATGACCACGATGCGCCCGTTGTCCTGCAGGTGCGCGACGGTTTCGGCGCCGCTGCCGACGAGGTCGAGGTAGGCCACCGTGTGCTCGTCGAGCACGCGCAGCGTCTCTATCGGCCCCTTGGGCGAGACATTGACGTGGCCGCCGTCGCCGCTGGGCGCGGTGGCGACGAAGAACATGCGCTGGCGGGCGATCCACGCCGCCAGCCGCGCGTCGATCGCGTCGAAGACCTTGGCCATGTCCGCTGGAGGCTACCGGCGGACCGACGGCATGCTGAGGCGGATCGCCTTCAGCGCGACGGTGCCGGCGGAGCGCACCGGCCCGTAGACGCTCGACCCGCCCGCGATCTGCAGCGTGTAGCGCGCGCCGGGGTCGATGGCCGCGGCGAGGCCCTCCAGCGAGCGCGAGACCGAGTGCGGCAAGCCGTCGAGCTGCACCGCGATCGGCGTGACCTGGTTGCCGAGCACGAGGTGGCGCTGCTCGTCGACGATCTGAGCGAAGACGTATCCGCGCGGGTCGGTCGCGGTGCCCTGGTAGTCGAGCTCGAGCTTCGGCTCGCCGACGGCGTCTACGTGCTGCGCGGGCGAGGGGATGGCGACGTTCACGGCGTTGGGCGACGTCGTGGCGGCCACGGCGAGGCCCGAGGAGGCCGTGTCGGCGGGGCTGAAGGTCAGCGTGCCGGAGCCGTGGGCGGTCATCGCCGTGCCGGGCGCCATCGGCCAGCCGGGCGCGCTGCGCCACTGGCCGTCGTCGGCCAGCCACTCGAAGGTCGGACCGGAGTCCGCGGCGTGATCGCCCATCAGCCAGCGCCGCAGCCAGCCCACCACGCGCGCCTCGACGCGGCTGTTGTCGCCCTGCGTCAGGCACACGCCGTGGCCGCCGCAGAACCACAGCATGTGGACGGGCACGCCGCCGGCCTTCAGCAACTCGAAGTTGCGGATCGCCTCGCTGGGGGTGAAGAGCGTGTCGGCCGTTCCCTGCACGAGCAGGGTTGGCACGCGGATCTGCGCCACGAGCGCGTCGCCGGGGCCGCGGCTCTGAAACCAGGCGCGGTCCTCGGCGGACAGGTGGCCCGTGGCGAGCCCCTCGGCCAGCGCAGAGGTGATGTGAGGATCGACCGTTCCCGTCTGCACGCCCGCGGGGCTGATGACGCCGAGCGCGGTCGCAGTGGGGATCCCGAGGCCCGAGAGGGCCGCGGCCCAGCCGCCCTTGACGAGGTCGTCGCGGTACAGCGCGGTGAGCAGCGAGTGCCAGGCGATCGACGGCGCGATGGCGTCGAGGCGCTGGTCGATGGCGGCGGAGACGAGCTCGATCCCGCCCGCGTAGGACGCGCCCGTCATGCCGGCGCGCGGATCGCCGGGGGCGTCGAGTTGCTGCTCGGGCTGGGTGGCGAGCCAGTCGAGCAGGGCCGAGACGTCGCGGCCCTCGAAGTCCTTGGAGTCGACCTCGACCGTCCCGCCCGACTCGCCGAAGCCGCGCGAGTCCCACGTGAGCACGTTGAAGCCCGCGCGGCGCAGCGGCCCCAGGCCGACCTGCCCGACGGGCGCCAGCGTGGCGCTGTTCTCGTCCTTGTTGCGAACGGCGCCCCAGCCGTGCGTCTCGAGGATGGTCGGCGCCGTCTGGCCGGGCGCGAGGCCCTGCGCCGCGAAGAAGCTCGCGCTGAGCGGCGCGCCGTCGAAGGACCGGACGATGACGTCGCGGGCACCGGCCACGGGCGCGACGACGAGGGCGGCCGCGACGACGGCCCCGGCCACGACGGAGCGAACGCGGACGTTCATTCAAGACACGCTGACACATCGCGACAGCCAATGCGCCGGTTCTTGATCTTTCGACGTCAGGGTGCGGCGCCAGGACCATCCGGAAGCAACTCTGCCGCCACCTCGCGCGCGTCTCGGCCCGTCACGTCGACGACCTCCACCCCGGCGAGCTTGCGCATCCAGGTCAGCTGGCGGCGGGCGAAGTTACGCGTGTGGCGCTTCATCGCCTCGACGTCGCCCGCCAGGAGGTCGTCGAAGCCCAGCGCCTTGCGTGCGGTCTCCGAGGCCCCGGCCGCGTGGGCGGCGCGCACCTCGCGAGCGGCGCCTGTGGCCACCATGGCGTCGACGCGGGCGTCGATGCGGGCGTAGAGCGCGTCGCGGTCCATGACGAGGCCGACGAGCCGCGTGGGGTGGCGGGTCTCGGCCGTCCACAGCTGGTTGGCCGGACGGCGGCTCGAGCTCCCCCAGGTCGTCGAGCTCGAGCAGGCGCACGATCCGGCTGCGGTCGCGCGGCGCCACCGACTCCGCGGCCCACGGCGCGCGGCGCACGAGCTCCGCGTGGAGCGCCTCGGGCCCGCGCCGCGCCAGCTCCGCCTCCCAGCGCGCGCGCACCTCGTCGGGCGCGGCGGGCCGCAGGGCGAGCTCCGCCAGGGCCGCGCGCAGGTAGAGCCCCGTTCCGCCGACGACGATGGGGCGGGCGCCCTGGGCCAGCAGGCCGTCGATCTCGGCGTGGGCCAGCTCGGCGTACTCGCCGACCGAGAAGCGCGCGTCGACCGGCAGGATGGAGACCAGCCGGTGCTCGAGGCCCGCGCGCTCGGCGAGCGAGGGGACCCCGGTCAGCGTCTCGAGACCCTCGTAGACCTGCAGGGCGTCGGCGGACACCGCCACCGGCCGCTCGCCGCGCGCCCGCAGCCGCTCGGCGACAGCCACGGCCAGCGCCGTCTTCCCGACGCCGGTCGGCCCGAAGATCGCCAGCACGGAAGGCTCGGAGGCGCCCACTGCGCAGGAGTATCGTCAGCCGGGTGAGCGTGCGCATCGGCTGCGGGCTATCGACCAGCCCCGACCCGCGCCTCGCGGCGATCGAGGCGGGTCAGCAGGCGCACGCGGCGCTCGGGGGCCCGCGTGCCGACGTCGTCTGCGTCTTCGCCTCCGGCTCCCACCTGGCGGCCCCCGAGGCCACGCTCGAGGGCGTGCACGAGGCGTTGGCGCCCCCCGTCCTCGTCGGCTGCGGTGCCGGCGGCGTGGTCGGCGGCGGGCGCGAGGTCGAGCGCGGGACCGCGGTCGCGGTGTGGGCCGCGGCGCTCGGCGAGGGCCGCGCGGACGCCTTCCACCTCGACGTCACCCAGGGGCCCGACGCGATCGCGGTCGGCGGCATGCCCGAGCTCGACGACGCGACCGCCATCGTGCTGCTCCCCGACCCCTACTCGTTCCCGACCGACCTCGTGCTGGGCGAGCTGTCGCGTCGCGCTCCGGGCGTCCCGGTCCTCGGCGGCATCGCCAGCGCGCGCACCCTCGACGGCAACGCCGCCCTCTTCCTGGGCGACGATCTGCGCGGCGACGGCGCCGTCGGCCTGGCCTTCGCGGGCGTGGAGGTCATGCCCTGCGTCTCGCAGGGCGCGGCGCCGGTCGGCCCGGAGCTGACCGTCACCGTGGCGGAGGGCCACGTCATCCACGAGCTCGCCGGGCGGCCGGCCCTCGACACGCTGCGCGAGGCGATCGAGGGCCTCGATCCCCACCAGCAGGCGCTCGTGGCCAGCGGGCTGCTGCTCGGGATCGTCATCGGCGGCGGCAAGCCGGACTACGAGCAGGGCGACTTCCTCGTGCGCGGCGTCATCGGCGCCGACCCCGAGGCGGGCACGCTGACCGTCGGCGCCCCCGTGCAGCCCGGCACGGTCGTGCGCCTGCACGCGCGCGACGCCATCTCGGCCGACCGCGACCTGCGCCAGGCGCTCACCCTGCGGCGCGAGGCGCTGGGCGGCGGCATGCCGGCCGGTGCGCTGGTCTTCACCTGCAACGGGCGCGGCGAGGCGATGTTCGGCACCCCCGACCACGACGCCCTGACCCTCGAGGAGGAGCTCGCGGGGGCGCCGGCGGCGGGCTTCTTCGCCGCCGGCGAGATCGGCCCGGTGGGCGGCGACCCGTTCCTGCACGGGTTCACGGCCACTGTGGCAGTCTTCCCGCCGTGAACCTCGCCGGGCGGACCGTCCTGCTCACCGGCGCGACGGGCGGCTTGGGCCACGCCATCGCGCGGCGCCTGCGCGCGGCGGGCGCCGAGCTCGTGCTCACGGGGCGGCGCACCGACGTCCTCGAGCCGCTCGCCGCCGAGACGGGCGCGCGCTCGCTGGCGGTCGATCTGGCCGATCCCGGGGCGGTCGAGCGCCTGGCGCGCGAGTGCGCCGACGTCGACGTGCTCGTGTCCAACGCGGGGCTGCCGGGCTCGGGGCTGCTGACGTCGTTCAGCGTGGAGGAGATCGATCGCGCGCTCGCGGTCAACCTGCGCGCCCCGATGGTGCTGGCGCGCGCGGTCTCCGAGCGCATGGTCGCGCGCGGCAGCGGCCACATGGTCTTCATGTCCTCGCTGGCGGGCAAGGTGGGCACGCCGCGCTCGCCCGTCTACAGCGCGACGAAGTTCGCCCTGCGGGGGCTCGCGCAGAGCCTGCGCGAGGACCTGCGCCCGAGCGGCATCGGTGTCAGCGCGATCTTCCCGGGCTTCGTGCGCGACGCGGGCATGTTCCACGACACCGGCACGAGGCTCCCGCCGGGCGTCGGCACCGTGTCGCCGCAAGACGTCGCCGACGCGGTCGTGCGCGCGATCGAGCGCAACCGCGGCGAGGTCGACGTCGCGCCGGTCGGTCTGCGCGCCGGCGCCAAGGCGGCGGGGCTGGCGCCCGACCTCGCCGCGGCCGTGCAGCGCAAGCTCGGCGGACACCAGATCGCCGAGGCCCACGTGAGCGCGCAGACGACCAAGCGCTAGACGTGGGCTTCGAGCGGATGGTCCGCGCCGACTAGCGCCAGTCGTCGACCTTGACGATCGAGTCGCGCAGCGACCCGGCGATCATCTTGTAGGTCCCCCCGCTCTCGCCCCCGACCACGACGACGCTGATGTCCTGCGGGCGGAAGGTCTGCACCGGCTCGTCGGGGTCGGCCTTCAGGTGGCTGGCGAACGGCTCCTGTCCCAGCACCGCCCACGGGCGCACGAGCGTCTGCATCCACTGGTTGTCCCAGTACTCGCGCGCCGGGCGCAGCGAGTTCTCCGCCAGCCACTCGACGAGCTTCTCGCGCGTGTCGAAGCCGTACTCGACGAGCTTGTTCGCCGCCAGCGGGTCGAGGGCGACGATCGGGCCGATGAACGGATCGCAGGCCGCGAGCTGGCCGCGGAAGCGCTCCTGCCAGGTGTCGTCGCGGATGGTGCCGAACTGCGTGTACCAGCCGCCGAGGAACAGGCTCACCGTGCTGTCGGTCGACTCGAAGCCGTGCTGGACGTGGAAGGGCGTCCACGGGCTGCGCTCCTCGTTCTCGGCGAACGCGGCGCTGTACGCGTAGGAGTTGCCCTGCGAGCCCATGTAGGTCTCGCCCGGGACCGAGCCGCCCTGCAGGTTGGCCGAGCCCATGCTGTACGCGCGGCCGATCGTCGCGTTGGCGTGGTTGTACGGGCCGAAGGTCCCGATCCCCGAGTTCATGCCGATCTCCTCGCGGATCGGGCCGTTGACCATCGCGATGGTGGCGAACGACGTCGTCGAGCTCGAGCGCCCGGTCATGCCGCTGGCCATCGCGGCGAGGATGACCGGCAGGTACTCGGGTCGCGCGCCGGCCATGACGGCGTTGACGGCGACCTTCTCGACCGTGAACTCCCAGAACTCGCGGAACGCCGTCGGGCGCAGGCGCCCGACGACCTCGTCGCGCCCGCGGCTCGTGCCGGCGAGCATCGCCTCCACGCGCTCCTCGGTGGGCAGCACGATCGGGAGGAAGTCCGTCCAGCGCTCGGCGACGAAGAGGCGCTGGAGGTTCTCCTCGGTGTCGGGGTCGAGCAGCGCGGGGGCCGAGCGGTCGAAGGACAGGCCCGCGAGGTCCTCGTCGTCCAGCGGCTTCGTGAGGCCCTCGACGACGAGCTGCATGAACGCCCCGCCGTTGACGGGGTCCTCGCCATCGACGTAGGCGCGCAGCTCGTCGTCCGAGCGCCCGACCACGGGCTGCGGGACGAAGACCTGGCGGGTGGTCGGCATGCCGTTGGCGCGCGCCACCGACCGCGCGAGGCGGGCGAAGACGTGCGTGTGCACGGCCACCGTCGGGACCCCGTAGTTGCTCTCCAGAGACGTCGCGAGCCCGACGACCGTCGGGCTACAGGTGCTTCAGAGACCCACCGCCAAGACCGCGGCGTCCCCGTCGGCCTGGATCGCCGCGCACATCTCGGGGTCGTCGACCCAGCTCTCGCGCGGCGCGATGCGCTTGATGTCGACGCCGGGCATGTGCTCTGAGAACCAGGCGTGCAGCTGATCGACGAAGGCCTCGGAGTTGTCGAACAGGCAGTCGACGAGATAGAGGGTCTGGCCCTCGAGGCTCTGCAGGCGCGGGGCGAGCGGCTTGCCGGTGACCTGCGGCGGGAAGCCGCGCGGGTCGTGGACGGTGAGCTTCTCAGCAGCCATGTCAGCCTCCGTTGCCTGGGGCGGCCGCGGCCGCCGGTGTCGATTCGTGCCCGCCGGCCCCCGGCGCGGCGCCTTCGTGCTCGCCGCCGAGGCGGCGGTGCGCCGCCTTGGCCGCCGCGGCCCCTTCCCCGGCGGAGATGGCCGCCTGCCCCAGCGAGCCGCGGCGCACGATCCCCGCCGCGAAGACTCCGGCGAGCTCGGTCTGCATGGCGGCGTCGGTGGGGATGCGCCCGTCGTCGTCGAGCTCGATCAGGCCACTGAGGTACTCACTGTTGGGCGCGAGCCCGACGTAGATGAACAGACCGCCGAGCTCGAGGTCCTGCGTGTCGCCCGAGGCGACGTCGCGGGTGCGCACCCCGCTGATGGCGTCCTCGCCGAGGATCTCCTCCACCACGGTGCCGTAGCGGACGCTGATCTTCGGGTGTGCGAGGGCCGGCTCGCGGTAGGCGGCCTGCGCGGTGAGGGCGTCGCCGCGGTGCAGGACGATGACCTCGCCGACGGCGTCGGCGAGGGTGAGGGCCTCCTGCAGGGCGGAGTCGCCGCCGCCCACGACGCCGACCGTGCGGTCGCGCATGAGCGGTGCGTCGCAGCTCGCGCAGTGGCTGACGCCGCGGCCCTGCAGGCGCTCCTCGCCTTCGACGCCGAGCGACCTCAGGCGCGCGCCGGTGGCGAGGATCACGGCCTGCGCCTGCACTTCGCCGTCGCTCGTCTGCAGGCGCCAGGCCTCGCCGGCGGGCTCGAGGCCCTCGAGGTCGGCCATGCGGATCTCGGCGCCGTCGTCGGCCGCCTGCTCCTGGAGCATGGGGCACAGCTCGTAGCCGGCGACGCCCTCGGGGAAGCCCGGCACACCGTCGATGCGCTCGATGCTCAGCAGCAGCCCGCCGGGCGCACGGCCGCCGACCACGAGGGTCGAGCGGCCCATGCGGGCCGAGTGGACCGCGGCGGTCAGGGCGCCGATGCCGCCACCGGCGATGGCTACGTCGTAGCTGTCAGCCACCTCGTCTTCGAGGATAACCCAGATATCAGGGTTCAGAACATGGTGTTGTCGTTGGCTGACGTCGCCGGCACGTCCTGGATGACGTCCCAGTGCTCGACGACCTTGCCCTGGCGGTTGAGTCGGAAGATGTCGGCCACCGCCTGGCCCAGGTCCTGCGGCGTCTTCGTGATGTGGCTGTGGGTGACGACCATGTTGCACTCGCCGATCACGCGCTTGATGTCGACGTGCAGCTGCGGGTTGGCCCCGGTGTACGCCTTGACGAAGTCGATGAAGGCTTGGAAGCCGTCGGCCGCCAGCGGGTTGTGCTGGATGTAGACGGGGCCGCCGTACTTCGCCACGGCCTCCTCGGGCTTCTTGTCGTTGAAGGCGGTCGTGTAGTAGGCGACGACCGTCGCCTTGTTGCGCGCGACCTGCGCCGGCGAGCACGCGCCGTGAAGCCCGTGCTTGCCGCCGCCCTGGCGGGGCGGGTTGTGGTGCTGGGTGTTGGCCAGCGCGGCGCCGACGCCCACCGCCATGATCGTGACCGCCGCAAAGGCGACCAGCTGGGAGCGACCGAGGAGCTTCATGGCGTGCCTCCTGTGAGGGGTGCGATCGCGCTGCGATCGCGCGCGGTGCGGCCGCGCGCTGAGGCGATCGCTGTGCGCCGCATGTCCTATCCCGCTCTCAGGCTCCCTGTCAACCACGGTGTCGGAGATGACAGCGCGGCGTGCCGGGCGCCAGGGGCGGAGCCGGCTGCGCCCGCGCCGGCCGGCGCCGGTAATCCGCGGCTACGCCGCGCGCCCGGTCTGCGCGGCGACGGCCTCGAGCACCTCGCTGGCCAGGCGCGGGCCGTCGGACGGACGCTCGGGCGTGGCCGAGATGCGCACGACGACCTCGTCGCCGTCCAGCTCCTCCAGCGTGATCTGCGGCAGGCTGCGCACCGGCGTCTGGATGGCCGACTCGAGCACCTCCTGCACCTCGAGCGGCGTGACGTCGGCCGGCAGCCGCGCGCGCAGGTCGACCCCGTCGGGCTCGCGCAGCGGCACGATGGCCACGTTGAGCACGACCGAGTTGGGCACCATCACCTGGTCGTCCCCCTGGGCGAAGGTGGTGTAGAGCAGACCCAGCGAGCTGACGATGCCCTCGATCTGCCCGGCGATGCCGCCGCCCTGCAGGCGCACGCGCTCGCCGACGCGGAACGGCCGCGCGCTCAGCAGCACGGTGCCGGCGATGAGGTTGCCGAGCGTCTGCTGCGCCGCGAGACCGACGATGACCGCGGTGAAGGCGCCGCCGACCGCCAGCGTGCGCGGGTCGAGCCCGGCCACCCGCAGAGCGACGATGATCGCGAGCCCGACGAAGACCAGACGGATGAGGAAGCCCACCGTCCCCGCCGTGCCGGGGTCCAGGCGCCGGAACAGGGTCGGGCCGAGTGCCCGCCCCACGTCCCGCGCGATCTGCCAGCCCAGGACGATGAGCACGACCGTCGTGGCGATCTGCACCGGCGTCTGATACGCGCTGCCGAACACCTGGTCGCGATAGCCGTAGACGACCAGGATCCCGATGAGGATCGGGACCATGACGATGGCCTGGATGCGCGCGCGCTTCACCGCGCGCACACTCAACTGCCGCGCGAGCCCAGCCTCACGCCAGGAGTGGCTTTGCGTGTCGAGCAGTCTCTTCACGCGTCGTAAACGGGGTCGCGATGAACGCTCACGTGCAAGGACAACACCACCCTGCCCGGCCGGTATCGCGACCACGCTGTGACGGTGCTCACAGAGCGCTCGCGCGCCAGCCGCCGGTCAGAAGAGCTTCGTCTGCTCCTGCTCCGGCTGCCGCCGTGGGCGCTCGGCACCCGCATTCGGCGGCCCCACGGGCTCGTAGTCGCGACCGGTCTCTCGGCGGAAGGCGCCGAACCGCGGCGCCCTCGTCGCGACCCGCGCGCGCCGGATGAGTCCAGTGATCCGCTCCTGCTCTACGCGCGGCAGGTACGCACCTCGTGCATAGAGCTCCTCGTAGCGCTCCACGAGGTCCGGTCGATACGACCGCAGCCACTCCATGAAGACGCCGCGCACCTCGCCGCGCAGGTGCAGCCCGATGCCGCTGACCCCGGTCGCCCCCGCGTCCGCCGCCGCCTGCAGGATCTCCTCGACCTGACCGGGGTCGTCGTTGATGCCGGGCATCAGCGGCGCGACCAGGACGCCGGTCGGGATCCCGGCCCGGTTGAGCTCACCCACCGCCTCGAGCCGCGCCCGCGGGTTGGGCGTGTGCGGCTCGCTCGCCCGCCACGCCTTCTCGTCGATGGTCGGAACCGACAGGTTCGCGCTGATGTCCGTGACGGCCGCGATCTCCTTCATCAGGTCGAGGTCGCGCAGCAGCAACGGCGACTTCGTCAGCACCGAGCACGGGTTCGCCGCGTCGCGCAACGCCTCCCAGATCCCGCGCATGAGCTTGTAGCGCCCCTCGACCCACTGGTACGGGTCGGTGTTGGTGCCCATCGCGATGTGCTCGCGCTTCCACGACGGCCGAGCCAACTCGACCCGCAGGACCTCGGGCGCGTTGACCTTGACGACGATCTCCTTCTCGAAGTCCCGGCCCGCGTTGAAGTCCAGGTACGTGTGGGTTGGGCGGGCGAAGCAGTTGTGGCTGACCACGCCGTTGGCGATGAAGTCGCCGGTGCCGGTCGTGATGTCGTAGAGGCGCATCGCCATGCCAAGCGGCTCGACGCTCATCACGCGCGTCTTGGCGTCTGATTTCAGCGCCATCCCCTGCACGGTGCGCTTGCGGGTGATCGCCGGGTCGGTCAGGTGAAAGAAGCGCAGACGCTCGCGCAGGCCGCCACGGATCCGAATGCACGTGACGCCGGTTGGGCTGGGCGGTTCCTCGACGTGATCGAAGCGGAAGTGGCTGAGGCACGCGGCGGTCCACTCCAGGATGAGCCGGTCCTTGTTCGAGATCCGCAGAGCCTCTCGCCCGCAGGAGCCCTCGGCATCGAAGATGCCCGCCAGGAACCCTTTCCGCCAGTCATCGCGCGGCGAGAGCGGCCACGCGATGAGTTGCTCGATGCGCTCCGCGTTCGCTCGCGCCGACGTGCGGATCGCCCGAGCTGCACGAGTGGTGGCTGTGGCCTGATGGAACTCGAAGGTCTGGGTCGCCACGCCCTCGTCGAGGAGATAGGAATCCGCGCGCTCCAGACCCTCGCCGTCGCAGAGCGCCAGGCGGAAGCGGAAGTGATCATCGGACGCCCGGCCCAGCCGCGAGTACGAGTAGCTGCCGATGTGCCCGTCGCCGCGGATGAGGCCACACAGATAGCCGCGCTTGTAGTCGTTCGACTCCTCGGGACCGGCGGCGAAGCCGCCGGTGCCGAGCAATTCGTTGTTCGTCGTCAGGTGCGGACGCTGCTTCGGACCGCCGTATGCGCCCCTGTCACGAACTTCCACCCACGATTCGTCAGGAAGCGATGATCACCGCTCGCGATGAGCTCGGTGCCATCCTCGAGCGTCACGCGATACGCCGGCTTGATCGTCGACCAGTGCGCCAGCACCTCCGTGGTGACATAGCGGCGATACCGCCCACGCACTTCGGTGCCCACGATGCGGTCACCAGGGGACAGGTGTCCGAGCAGCCTGGTCCGCCCATCCGCCATGAGGATGGGTGTATCGGGGCCGAGACAGTAGAGGCACGCATGGCTGCATCCCCTATAGGGGTTGATGGTCCAGCGGAACGGCATGCGCGAGCGCTCGGGGACGCGGTTGAGCGCGGATTTGGCGCGGACCTCGTAGAAACGGGTGTCCAACGCCTCCGGTGCGTCGAAGTGGCGCACGATCGCCGGCTCGCGGTAGCCGGGCAGCGCAGTGCCCTCCTGGGCTTCGATGGTGAGGTTGTCCCAGCGCACGAACACATGTTCGCACATGAACTGGACGGACGGTCAGCGGGCGCCGTCGCTGGCCGCGTGCAGCAGCGCCGAGACGGTGTCGGACACCGGGGTCGGCACGCCGTGGCGGCGGCCGAGGCGGCCGATCACCCCGTTGCGCGCCTCCCACTCCAGGGCGCGGCCGGCCACGCGGTCGGTGAGGATCGAGGAGCCCGCGTCCTTCGGCAGCGCCTCGAGCCAGGCGATGACGTCGTCGGCGTCGCGGTCGGTGAGCTCGACGCCCTCGGCGCGCGCCACCGCGGCGCACTCGTGCGCGAGCGCGCGGGCGACCTCGCGCACGTCGTCGAGGGCGAAGATCTCCGCGGGCCGGCCGGCGAGCGCCATCACGCCGGAGACCGCGTTGGCGCACAGCTTGCGCCAGGCCTCGAGCTCGAAGGCGCCGCCGACGGTGACATCTGCGTGGGCGCCGAGCAGCGCCGCGAGCCCCTCACCCGCCGGGCCGGCCGGGACCGCGAGGCGCAGGGCGTCGCGCTGGCGCACGCGCCCCGGCGCCACCGGCTCGACCGGGCACCAGTTCACCACCGGCAGGACCGCGGCGTCGCCGACCAGCGGCCCGACGCGCTCGACATGGTCGATGCCGTTCTGCAGGACCGCGATCGTGCTCTCCGGCCCGCACAGGGCCGACAGCCAGCCGGCGGCGCCGGCCGTCTGGTGGGCCTTCACGGCCAGCAGCACCCACTCAGCCGCCCGGTCGACGGCCGCGGCATCGATGAGCAACGGCCCCCGCACCGACACCTCCGACCCGTCGGGCAGCTCGACCACGACCTCCTCCAGCGCCCGGCGTCCGCACAGCAGCAGCTCGTGGCCGCCGGCGGACTGCACGGCCGCGGCCATCGCAGCGCCGATCGCGCCGACGCCGACCACCGCCACGCGCGCCATCGCGCCGCTAGGCCGCCGCGCGCGAGAGCAGCGATTCCTCGCCGGCCAGCGTCGTGCTCGTGGCCGAGTGGATCTCGACCGCCACGATCTCGCCCGGCGCCGCGAGGCCGGTGAAGTTCACCGTCTTGCCGTGGCGCGAGCGCCCGCGGATGCGCGAGGCGTCGGTGCGCGAGGGACCCTCGACGAGCACGTCGAGCGTGCGCCCGACGAAGCGCTGCGCGCGCTCGTGGGCGCGGCGCTGGACCACCTCGACGAGGCGCTCCATGCGCGCCACCTTGACCTCGTGGGGGACGACGCCCTCGGTGAGGGTCGCCGCCTCGGTCCCGCGCCGGGGCGAGAAGACGAAGGTGAAGGCGCCGTCGTAGCCGACCTCCTCGCATACCTCGAGGGTCTGCGCGAAGTCCTCCTCGGTCTCGCCCGGGAAGCCGACGATGATGTCGGTGGTGATGGCGCAGTCGGGCACGTGCTCGCGGATGAGCGCGACGCGGTCCAGGTAGCGCCGGCGGTCGTAGGTGCGCCGCATCGCCTTGAGAATCGGGCTCGAGCCCGACTGCAGCGGCAGGTGGATGTGCTCGCAGACCGAGGCGAGCTCCGCGTGGGCGCGGATGACGTCCTCGCGCATGTCCTTGGGGTGTGGGCTCGTGTAGCGCAGGCGGTCGAGGCCGTCGATCGAGTCCAGGGCGCGCAGCAGCTCGGCGAAGGAGCGGCGGTCCGGGCGCAGGTCGCGCCCGTAGGAGTTGACGTTCTGGCCCAGCAGCGTGACCTCGCGTGCGCCGTCGGCGACCTGGGCGCGGACCTCGTCGACGAGCTCGTCGAACGGCCGCGAGACCTCGAGCCCGCGCGTGGAGGGCACGATGCAGTACGAGCAGCGGCAGTTGCAGCCGACCGAGATCTGCACCCAGGCCTGGAACTCGCGGGCGCGCTTGGCCGGCAGGTGGCCGGTGAAGCCCTCGAACTCGAAATAGCCCTGCGCGGTCAGCGAGTCGGAGGTCAGGAACTCCGCGAGCTTGTGGACCTGGCCAGGCCCGAAGGCGACGTCGACGAACGGGAACTGGCGGAAGACGTCGTCCTTGACCGACTGCGCCCAGCAGCCGCCGACGCCGATGACGACGTCGGGCCGCGCGCGCTTGACGCCCTTGGCCTGGTGCAGGTGAGCGACGAAGCGGCTGTCGGCCGCCTCGCGGATCGAGCACGTGTTGAAGAGGATGAGGTCGGCCTCGTCGCGCGCCGGCGCCTCGGCGTAGCCCAGCGACTCGAGCATGCCCTTCATGCGCTCGGAGTCGTGCTCGTTCATCTGGCACCCGAACGTCGTCACGTGGAAGCGCTTGGTGGCGGCCATGGGTCGCCTCAGGGTACCGGCGGCGCGCCGTCAGTCGCGGGGCGGCCAGGGAGCCGGCACCGCGGTGTAGCTGCGGGCGAGATCCGCGTAGGCCTCGCGGGGCGATGTGGTGGCGCGCCCGACCGAGGCCCCGTAGCGGGCGGCGAGCTCGTCGACCGTGTACTCGGTCTCCTCGACGTCGGGCCCGCGCGTGCCGACCATGAGGATCACGCAGGCACCGGCGCCGGCGCCGACCGTGATGTGGTGCGTGCCCGGCGGGCAGTGCAGATAGTCCCACTGGCGCATGCGGCGCTCCTCGCCCTCCACGATGGCGATGCACTCGCCGCTGAGGACGAGGAAGCCCTCCTGCGCGGCCTCGGCGTGGTAGCGCCCATTGGGCTGACCGGGCATGAGCATGTGCGGCCCGATCCCGAACTGCGAGAACGGGGCGTCCTGGGCGCCGAGGCTGCACCACGTGCCCAGGTCGGGGTCGCGCTCCCAGCGCGCCTCGCCGAGGTTGAGGATGAACCAGCCCTCGCCGCGGACGACCTGCCCCGTCTCGGTCTCCTCGACCGTGGCCTCGGCGACGGCCTCCACGCTAGTCGCCTCCTCCGCCGCCCGAGTCGCCGCCCCCGCCGGAGTCGCCGCCCCCGCCCGAGTCGCCGCCGCCGCCCTCGAAGCCGCCGCCGCTGTCGTAGCCGGCCGCCCCGGTGTCGCTGCCGCCGGCCCCCGGGTCGTGGCCCGCGCCGCCGTGCTCGGCGGGCGGCACGTTGCCCTCGGGCGAGATCGCGGCCGCGCCGGTGGCCGCCGCCGTCGTCCCCGAGTCGGTCGTGGTCGAGCCCGTGTCGTCGGGGCGCTTGCGGCGCAGGAAGTCGAGTAGTCCCATGCCGGGTGGATAGCAGGTCGGTCCTACTTGGCGTAATCCACCGCGCGCGACTCCCGGATGACCGTGACCTTGATCTGGCCGGGGTACTCGAGCTCCTTCTCGATGTCGCGCGCGATCGACCGGCTGAGGAGGATCGCGGCGTCGTCGTCGATGGCGTTGGGCGCCACGATCACGCGGATCTCGCGGCCGGCCTGCATCGCGTAGACCTTGTCGACGCCCTCGTGGCGCGTCGCGATGTGCTCGAGGTCGCGCAGGCGCTTGACGTACTGCTCGAGCGACTCGCCGCGGGCGCCGGGGCGCGCGCCCGACAGCGCGTCCGCCGACTGGACGATGACCGCTTCCACGGTCTGCGGCTCGACCTCGTTGTGGTGGGCCTCCATCGCGTGCGCGACCGCCTCGGGCTCGCCGTGGCGGCGCGCGAGGTCGCCGCCGACGAGAGCGTGCGGGCCCTCGATCTCGTGCGAGACGGCCTTGCCGATGTCGTGCAACAGCGCCGCGCGGCGGGCGGTCTTCGGGCTGGCCCCGAGCTCGTGGGCCATGATCGCCGCCAGCTGCGCGCATTCGACGGAGTGGGCGAGCACGTTCTGGCCATAGGACGTGCGGAAGCGCAGGCGGCCCAGGAGCTTGGTCAGCTCGGGGTCGAGGCCCTGCACGTCGGCCTCGAAGACGGCCTTCTCGCCCAGCTCGGTGATGTGGGACTCGAGCTCGGACTTGGCCTGGTAGTAGGTCTCCTCGATGCGCGCCGGGTGGATGCGCCCGTCCTGCAGGAGCTTCTCGAGCGTCATGCGCGCGACCTCGCGGCGCACCCCGTCGAAGGCGCTGAGGACGACGGCGTTGGGCGTGTCGTCGATGATGAAGTCGACGCCCGTGAGGTTCTCCAGGGCGCGGATGTTGCGCCCCTCGCGGCCGATGATGCGGCCCTTCATGTCGTCGCTGGGCAGCTGCACGACCGAGACCGTCGTCTCGGCCGCGTGGCTGGCGGCGAGGCGCTGCATGGCGACCGAGAGGATCGAGCGCACGCGCCGCTCGGCGTCGCGCTTGGTCTCCTCCTCGACGGAGCGCAGGATCTTGGCCGAGTCGTGGCGGGCCTGGTCCTCGACCTCCTTGAGCAGCGCCTGCTTGGCCTGGCCGGCGCTGAGCCCGGCGACGCGCTCGAGCGCCCGCTCGTGCTCGTCGCGCAGGTGGGCGAGTTGCTCCTCTTGGGCCGCCAGGCGCTCGACGTGGGCCTCGAGGTCGCGCTCGCGCGCGTCGAGCTCGGCCGAGCGGCGGTCGAGCGCGTCCTCGAGCGACCGGGCCCGCTCGGAGGCGCGCGCGTCGGCGGCGGCCGCCTCGCGATGCCTGAGGTCGGCGGCGGCCGGGGCGTCGGCGTGCCCGCCGTTGGCGGTGGCGAGCCGCCCGCGGTACAGCGTGGCAGCCGCGACGAGGCCGAGTGCCAGGACGGCCGCCGCGATCACGATTTCCATTGCCTGTCCTCTCCCCGTGAGCCGGGATGGCGCCCGGCCCAGACGGTCTTCTTCCGTGGTTCATGGGGCGGACGACCGGCCGGACGGGCGGCGGGACCAGGACGAAGTTGGCTTGCGGCCTCGTGGGCCGCGCTTCAGGTGCGCTGGAGGTGTGCGGTGTGGATGGGTGTCGACGGGCGGGCTCGCCCGGGTGAGGCTCTCATGTTGATCGCGTCGAAGCTGAAGCTGCCGATGACGGAAATACGCTGATTTGCTGGAGTTTCGTCGCCCTTGCGGGCGGTCGTTCGCTGGCTGGATCGTAGTACCGCTCGACGGCCGGCGCAATCACGCCCCGCCGTGGGGCCCCGACTAGCGCGACGCCGGCCGACCCCGAGACGACCACCGCTCCCGCACCGATCGCCCGCCACCGACGCCGATGCCCGTGTCGATCGTCGCGCCGCGCTGCGAGGCCTCACGGGAGAGCTCGACGTGGCGATCGTCTGCGAGCACGACTTCGAGCCCGAGCCGGTGCCCAACGAGATCGAGCTGGTGACGCTCTTCGAGGACCGTGTCTGCGTCCCTCCCCGCAGCCCACCGCCTCGCCTCGCGTCAGAGGCTCAGGCTCGATGACCTCGCCGCACGATCCAGGCCGCCATCATGCGCGGCCAGCGGGCACCGGCCGCGCGTGCGCTGCTCGGTGCGCTGCGCGAGGTCGGAGCGGCGCGAGCGGCCGCTCAGGCCGCGTCGCGCTCGAAGGCGCGGACCGCGTCGTAGGCGAGTTCGAGCTCATAGCCCTTGCGCACGAGCAGGCCCAGCGCGCGGTCGCGGTCGCGGTCGTGGGCCGGCGGCTGGGCGAAGCGCCGGCGCAGGACGGCGAGGGCGGCCTCGAGCTCCTCGCCGGCGCCCTGCTCGCCCAGGGCCGCCTCGATCAGCTGCGGATCCACGCCCACCGCGAGCAGTCGGCGCTCGATCCGCTCGGCGCCCCATGCGTCGATGGTGCGCCGGTCCTCCGCGAAGCGCTGGGCGTAGCGGGCGTCGTCGAGATAGCCCAGGTGGCGTAATTCCTCGACGGCCTCGTCGACGATGGCCTGCTCGACCCCTTCGGCGTCGAGCCGCTCGCGCACCTCGGCCACCGTGCGATCGCGGTGGCCGAGGAAGCGGTAGGCCAGGTCCAGCGCGTGCTGCAGACGCTCGGGGTCGGTCACGCCGCCTGTTCGATCGTAGCGGGCGGAGCGTCGGCGTCGGCGTCGGCCACCGGCACGTCGTCGGGCACGGCGACGGCGTCGGGATCGATCGGCTGGACGAGGTCGCGGTCGATGCCCAGCGCCTCGTAGATCTTGGACTCGATCTCCTTGGCGACCTCGACGTGCTCGTCGAGGTAGGCCTTGGCGTTGTTGCGCCCCTGGCCGAGACGCTCGTCGCCGTAGGAGAAGAACGAGCCCGACTTCGTGACCACGTTGTGCTCGATGCCCAGGTCGATCAGGCAGCCCGAGGTGGAGAAGCCCTTGCCGAACTCGATGTCGAACTCGGCCTGGCGGAAGGGCGCGGCGACCTTGTTCTTGACCACCTTGACGCGCACGCGATTGCCGACCGCCTCGGTGCCCTCCTTGAGGGTCTCGATGCGGCGGATGTCCAGGCGCTGGGACGAGTAGAACTTCAGCGCGCGACCACCCGGCTGGGTCTCCGGCGAGCCGAACATCACGCCCACCTTCTCGCGGATCTGGTTGGTGAAGATGCACAGCGTCTGCGTCCGGTTGAGATTGCCGGCCAGCTTGCGCATGGCCTGGCTCATCATCCGCGCCTGCAGGCCGACGGTCTGGTCGCCCATCTGCCCCTCGAGCTCGGCACGCGGCGTGAGCGCGGCGACCGAGTCGATGGCCACCACGTCGACCGCGCCCGAGCGCACGAGCATGTCGGCGATCTCGAGCCCCTGCTCGCCGTAGTCGGGCTGCGAGACGAGCAGCTCGTCGATGTTGACGCCGATCTCCCGCGCGTACAGCGGATCCATCGCGTGCTCGGCGTCGATGAAGGCGCACACCCCGCCGAGCTTCTGCGCCTCGGCCAGGACGTGGTAGATCAGCGTCGTCTTGCCCGAGGACTCCGGTCCGAAGACCTCCACGATGCGCCCGCGCGGCACGCCGCCGATGCCCAGCGCGAGGTCGAGCGACAGCGCGCCCGTCGGGATCGCGTTCACGCGGACCTGCGCGCCCTCGTCCCCCATGCGCATGACGGTGCCCTTGCCGAATTGGCGCTCGATCTGCGTGAGCGCACCCTGCAGCGCGGCGTCGCGGGCCTTGGTGGCCTTCTCCTCTTCGGTGGGCATGCGGTGGCGGACCTCTCTGGGGTTGGTGCTTCGTGAGCAGTGCAGTGTCGACGCCCGATCGGACAGAACACGACCGTACGGGTGTTCGTGTCACGGCTCTACGCGCGTTCGTCACGAAAGCGCGCAAATGCTCCCGGCTTACTGCGCGACGCGTAGGGGTGCGACAGCGCGGTCGGCGGGTCCGTCCGTGTTCGTCCGCGTGCTTCGCCGCGTTTACAGCATCACCGAGGGAGTGAGCCTGCCCGCTCGTGGCGGACAGCGGCACGAGCGCCAACGCGCCAGCGACGCGAACCAGTTCGGGTTTGGCCCGCATTCCGGGACGAACTCGGACCGGCTGGCGCCCAACCGAGCGCGGGCGGCTCACCCTCCCTCGATGCCTTGGCCACAAGCGCCCGCGGCAAGCCGCGAGCGGCGGCGCCCTGTGTGGCAAGCCGCAGCGCCCGCGGTCGGCCAACAGCGCGACGACCTGCGCCGCCGTCGGGGCCGCCGAGCGATCGACGACGAGTTGCTAGGCCCAGGCGAAGCGGTCATAGCGGGCGCGGTATCCGACGAGCTCTACGACGCCAGCTCCACCCGCTCGAGCGGCTCGTAGCGCGCGGGCCCGCGACCGCCCAGGTGCGAGCGGAAGAGCACCACCGCGCCGGCGGTGAAGGTGGCCTTCGGGGCCTCGGGCAGGTCGTCGAGCCGCGGCCGCCACCCGCCGCGCACGCGCGCGACGGTGATGTGCGCTCGAAACGGCCTGGCCTCGGGCTTCCACGGCAGGGCGTCGGCCAGGCGCTCGACCACGGCAGCCCGCAGCGCGGCGAGCACGCCGTCCGCCTCCTCCAGGCCCACGGTGAGCACGTGCGGCCGGCGCGGCGCGAGCCACAGCGGGTCGGCGAGGCTCAGCACCGGCGCCGGCGAGCCGGCCACCCCGCGCACGGCCTCGCGCGCGGGCTCGATCTCGTCGAGCGCCCGGTGGCCGAGGAAGGCGAGCGTCAGGTGCAGGGCGTCCTCGCGCGTGGGCCGCAGCGCCCGGTCGCGCGCGGCCGCCTCGCGCCCGAAGGCCACCAGCCCGGCGCGGACGTCGGCCGGGAGCTCGAGTGCCGCGAACAGGCGGGCGCTCATCGCGAGGGCTCGGGTGCGCAGGGCACCGTCGCCATGGTCGAGCAATGACGCGCGGTCACCGGGCGCCGACGAGCAGCCGCCGTACCATGTGCATGGCGACGGTGGTCGAGCGATCGCGGATGTCGGCCCGGTCGCCGGGCAGGTTGATCGAGCGCGTCAGCCGCGCGACCCCATCCCCACCCACCCCGGCCACGCTGAGCCACACGAGCCCGACCGGCTTGTCGGGCGTCCCGCCCCCAGGCCCGGCCACGCCCGTGATGCCCACGCCGAAGTCCGCCTCCAGCGCCGCCCGCGCGCCGTCGGCCAGCGCCTCGGCGACCTCGCGCGACACCGCGCCCACCCGCTCGATGAGCGCCGGATCGACCCCCGCCAGCGCGACCTTCGCCGCATTGGAGTACACGACGAGCCCGCCCAGCACGTAGTCCGACGAGCCGGGCAGGTCGGTCAGGCGCGCCGCCAGCAGCCCGCCCGTGCACGACTCCGCCGTGGCGATCGTCAGCCCGCGCGCGCGCAGGAGGTCGGCCACCTGCTGGTCGACCGTGCGCCCGTCGTCGGAGAACAGCGTGTCGGCGTGGCGGTCGCGCACCGTCTCCACGAAGCGCTCATACGACGCAGCGGCCGCGGGCGAGAAGCGCGTGACGACCTCCACCTCGCCGCGGCGCAGGCACGTCGTGATCTCGAGGCCCTCGAGCCCGTGGGCGTCCTCGGCCAGGCGCAGCGTCTCGGCGATCTCCGACTCGGGGATGCCGTACAGCCGCAGCATCTCCTGGCGCAGCTCGACCGCCCCGGCGACCGCCGCGCGGAAGGCATCGGTCTGCACCGCGGCCGGCCACATGGCGTGCAGCTCGCGCGGCGGGCCGGGGAGCACGACGACCGTCGGGCCGCCGTCGACCGGGACCACCAGCCCGGGCGCGGTGCCCACCGGCTCGAGCACCGTCGCGCCCACCGGCACGACCGCCTGCTTGCGGTTGGAGGCGCGGATCGCGTCGGGGTCGAGATCGGGCCAGCGCGACATCAGCGGGCGCAGGATCTCGGCGATGCGCTCCTCGAGCGGCTCGTCGAGGACCATCTCACGCCCGGCGAACGCCCCCACGACCTCGGCCGTCAGGTCGTCGGCGGTCGGCCCCAGCCCGCCGCTCGTCACGATCAGGTCGACGCCCCGCGCGGCCAGGAAGCGCAGCGCCTGCTCCATGTCCTCGCGGCGATCGCCGACGACCAGCGTGTAAGCGTGGTCGACGCCCAGCGCGCGCAGCTGCTCGGACAGCCACGGCCCGTTGCGGTCGGTCACGCGGCCCGTGAGGACCTCGGTGCCCGTGACCACGATGCCGGCGTGCGCGCTCACGCGGTCGGGCAGCGCGGCCACTGCGACGCCGGCAGGCGGCGCACCTTGCGGGGCGTGATCTCGTAGCCGATGCCGTTGGCCACCGGCGGGACGGTGCGCGACTTGCCGTTGACGATCAGCCGCGCCTCGGAGGTCCCCAGCTGCAGGCGAAAGCGCGAGGACTTGTACGGGCCCTGGCGGGCGCCGCCGGTGAGGACGATCCCGGGCACCGGCGTGCGCTTGCCCGCCGCCTTGAGGCACACGTAGACCTGTCCGGTGGCGACGATCTCAAGGCGCGCGAGCTTCGGCTTGGCCTTGGCCTTCTTCTTCTTCGGGGTCTTCTTCTTGGACGGCGAGGCCTTGCTGCCCGACGACGTCGTCGTCGACGGCGTCGAGGCCGCCGGCGGCGTGCTGCTCGGCCCGCCGCCGTCGCCCTGATTGCGGTTGCCGATCACCCACAGCCCCGCGAGCAGCGCGAGGACGACGACCCCGAGCAGCCAGCCGCGCGAGAGGGCGGCCCGCGGGCGGCGCCGGCGCTCGCGCTGGCCGGGCGGGGCGATCGGCTGCAGCTCGACGTCGCTGAGGTGCTCGTGGCGCAGCTTGTACTCCTCGATGAGGAGCTTGCCGTCCAGCCCCAGGGCGTCGGCGTAGGTGCGCAGGAAGCTCTTGACGTACGTCGGCCCCGGGAGGAGGTCCCACTCCTCGTTCTCGAGCGCGCGCAGGTACTTGGCGCGGATCTTCGTCTCGGCCTCGATCTCCGAGATGTCGATTCGCGCGCGCATGCGCGCCTCGCGCAGGGTTGTGCCGATGTCCGGCATCGGCGGCGAAGGCTACCTGCGCCCCCGCGAATCCCCTGCGAGCGCGAGGATTCGTGCAAGCGTCAGCCGACGTCGTCGTCCGGCGGCACCCTGACGGGCGCGGACTCCGGCTCGGAAGCGGGCTCCAGAGCGGCCAGCACGCGCGGCAGATCGCCCTCGGTGACCAGCACCTGGCGCGGCTTGGAGCCCTCGTAGCCGGAGATGATGCCGCGGCGCTCGAGCATGTCGATGAGCCGGCCGGCCCGCGTGTAGCCCAGGCGCAGGCGGCGCTGGAGCATGGAGGTCGACGCCGTGCCCATCTCGACCACCAGCGAGATCGCGTCGCCCAGCAGCGGGTCCTCGTCGGGGTCGAAGCCCTCCTCGTCGGCCTTCTCGACGGCCTCGGGCTCGATCTCCTCGAGCAGGTCCTCGCGCAGCTGGGGCTCGCCTTGGCGCGCCCAGAAGCTCGTCAGCGCCTCGATCTGGGGCTCGTCGATGTAGGCGCCCTGGATGCGCTGCAGGCGCGACGTCCCGACCGGCGAGAAGAGCAGGTCGCCCTGGCCCAGCAGCGACTCGGCGCCGTTCTGGTCGAGGATCACGCGCGAGTCGGTCTGCGAGCTGACCGAGAAGGCGATCCGCGACGGCACGTTGGCCTTGATCATGCCGGTGATGACGTCAACGCGCGGGGACTGCGTGGCGAGCACGAGGTGGATGCCCACCGCGCGCGCCTTCTGGGCCAGGCGGATGATCGAGTCCTCGACGTCGGCGGGCGCGACCATCATGAGGTCGGCGAGCTCGTCGATGACGCACAGGATGTAGGGCAGGGCCTTCTCGCCCTCGCGCACGCGCAGCTTGTTGAGCTCGATGAGCGAGCGCGTGCGCTTGACGCTCATCACCCCGTAGCGCCATTCCATCTCGCGCACGAGATTCTGCAGCGCGTTGGCGGCCATGCGGGGGCTGGTGATGACCGGCGTGAGGAGGTGCGGGATGGCCTCGTAGTGGTTGAGCTCGACCTGCTTGGGGTCGACGAGCACGAGGCGCACGTCGTCGGGCGTGGCGCGCAGCAGGATCGAGGAGAGCATGGCGTTGATGGCGCCCGACTTGCCCGCGCCGGTGGTGCCGGCCACCAGGAGGTGGGGCATCTTGGCCAGGTCGGCCGGGATCGCCTTGCCCGACACGTCCTTGCCCAGCCACACCGTCAGCGGCGAGAAGTCGCGCGGCGGCTCCGAGAAGACGTCGCCCAGCGTGACGACGCGGCGGTGGCGGTTGGGGACCTCGACCCCGACCGCGCGCTTGCCGGGGATCGGCGCCAGGATGCGGATCTCGGTCGCGGCCAGCGCGTAGGCCAGGTCGTTCTTGAGGTTGGCGACCTTCGCCATCTTCACCCCGGGCGCGAGCTGCAGCTCGTAGCGCGTGATGTGCGGGCCGGCGACGGCGCCGATGACCTGCGCCTGGACGCCGAGGTGCCCGAGGGCCTCGACGAGCCGCGCCATGGTCTTCTCCTGGCCGGCGGTGTCGGGCTTGACCTGCTCGGCGCTCGAGCGCTTGAGGATGCGCGCGTCGGGCAGGCGGAACTCGACGTCGCCGGGGTCCAGGTGCTCGAGCGGGGGCGCCTCGTCGTCGTCGGGCGGGGCTGGATCGTGGGGCTCGGGCTCTCGTTCCGCCTCGGGCTCGGGATCGAGTGGCGGCTCGGGCGTCTGCGCCTCGGGCGCCAGCGGGGCGACGGCCGCCTCGAAGAGGTCGGGATAGCGCAGCGCGCCGTCGAGCTCGCCGGTCCGCGCACCGGGGCGGATGACGACCTCCTCGTCCTGGAGGTCGGGCGGCAGCAGGGGCTGCGTCGGGTCGGGGTCGCGCTCGGGCTCATGGCGCGGGCGCGGCGGCGGGCGCAGGGTGCGGGCCGTCTCGACCACCTGCTCGCCGGTGGCGCGCAGCACCCCGGCGACGGTCGCGCCGGTGAGCAGCAGCAGGGCCGCGCAGAACAGGAAGATGGCCAGGATGTGGGCGCCGACCTCGGAGAACATGCGCGTGCTGGCGTCGGCCATGGCCTGGCCGAGGTGCCCGCCGCGCTCGGCGACCGGCGCTCCGTCGCCCGGACCGAAGCCCAGCGTGCCCACCGAGAGCCCCAGGCACGAAGCGGCGAGCAGGCACAGCGCGCCCGCGCGGAAGGGCCGCACCCCGGCGGGCAGCGCCGGGCGCATGACGAGCAGCGCGCCCGCCGCCACGAGCGCCACCGGCGTGGCCCACGCGACGCGCCCGATCGCCCAGGTGAGGCCGTCGACGATGGCCTGCCCGGCCTCGCCCCCCTCCCAGCCCGCGTAGAGCGGGAAGGCGAGAAAGACGCCGACGGCCACCAGGCCGAGGCCGATCAGGTCGAGGTGGCGCTGCTCGAAGACGGGCAGGCGCGGCGGCCACGGCACCGGCGAGCGCCGGGCGCGGACCTTCTTCGAGCGGGACTTGGCGGGCTTGCGGGCAGGGGGCATCGTGGACGTCCCTCCGTTCGACGCGCGCGACTTGCCTCCTGCGGGGCGGGTATGAGCCGAAGGTGGCGACCACCCGCGCCCAGCCCGCCCGCTCCACGCCGCGCTCGGCCGCCGCGCTCGGCGCCGTCGGCCTCGGCGTCCTGTGCGTCTCGCAGTTCGTCGACGTCCTCAGCGTCAACACCGCGGTCATCGCCCTGCCCGACATCCGCCGCGACCTCGGGATGGGCGCCTCGGGCGCGCAGTGGGTGATCAGCATCTACGCGCTGCTGTTCGGCGCCCTACTCGTGCCCGCCGGGCGCCTGGCCGATCGCGTCGGCCATCGCCGGCTCTTCACGGTCGGGCTGGTCGCCTTCGCGGCCGCGTCCCTGCTGTGCGGCGCGGCGCCGTCGCCGGCTGTGCTGGTCGGCGCCCGCGCGGCGACCGGCGTGGCGGCCGCGCTCACCGTCCCCGCGGCGCTCGCGCTGCTCGTCGCCGGGACCGACGAGGCGCGCCGCCCACGCGCCCTGGGCTGGTGGACCGCCGCCGGCGCCGGCGGTGGCATCGCCGGCCTGGCGCTGGGTGGCGTCATCACCGACCTGGCCGGCTGGCGCGCCGCGTTCGTCGCCCCCGCCGTGCTCGCGTTCGCGTGCCTGCCGTTCGTGCGCACCGTGGGACCCGGGCGCCGCGGCCACGACCGCCGACCGCTCGACGTGCGCGGGACCGTCGCCGGCGTCGCCGGGTTGGTCCTGCTCCTCGCCGGCCTCAGCGCCATCGGCCAGGGCGCCGCCGGCCTCCTGCCTTGGGCCCTGCTGGTCGCCGCCGCGGCGACGCTGCTCGCCTTCGCGCGCATCGAGTCACGCGCGCGGTTCGCGCTGCTGGCACCCGGCTTCCTGGCCGACCGGCGCCTGGCCGCCGGGACGCTGGCCTCGGCGGTCAACACCGCCGCCACCGGCCCGCTCGCCGTGCTCGGGGCGGTCTACCTGCAGGACGTCCGCGGATGGTCGCCGGCAGCCAACGGGCTGAGCTTCGTCCCCTTCAGTGCCATGGTGATCGTGGGCTCGGCCCTCGGCGCACCGCTCCTCGGACGCCTCGGCACGGCGCGCACCTTCGCGCTCGCGCTCGTCGCGCTCGTGGCCATGCCGCTGGTCTCGTGCGCCATCACTGCCGAGGGCGGCGAGGTGGTGCTCATCGCGGCGCGGGCGATCGACGGGCTCGGGCTCGGGGTCGCCGCCGTCACGGCGACGACGCTCGGGACCTCGGGGACCGACGAGGCGACGCGTGGCTTCGCGGCCGGGCTCATCAACACGGCCACGCAGCTCGGGACGGCGTTGAGCATCGCCCTGCTCGTCCCGCTCGCCGCCGGGCCGAGCGATGCGATCGCCGGGCTGCGGCTCGCGTTCGCGGGCACCGCGGCGATCGCGGCCGCGGGGGGCGCGGCCGTGCTCGTCATCGCACGAGCCACTCCGTGTCGAAGCTCGCGCTGACGTGGATGTCGAGCTGGCGCAGCGGGCCGTCGCCGGAGTTGACGAAGGCGTGCCACTGCCCGGCGGGGATGACGACCATCTCGCCCGCGCCGACCTCGCGCTGCTCGCCGTCCTCGCCGAGGAGCAAGGTCGCCGTGCCGTCCTGCGTGATGATGACCTCGGGATAGGGATGGCGGTGAAGCGAGGGCCCGGCGCCGGGAGGGGCCTCGACGAAGATCGCGCAGATGCCCACGCCCCCGTGATCGGCGCCGACGAACTCGCGCGCGATGTTGGTCGGGGGCAGCTCGTCCAGCCTGATGATCTCGACGTCGGTCATGTCGCGATTCTGATGACTTCACCCATCGTTCACGAGCGTGGCCTACCGTGGTCGCGTGATCGTCGTCGCGGCGCGGGGCCTCGTGAAGACGTACGGCAGCGGCCGCGCCGCCCGGCGCGTGCTCGACGGCGCCGCCATCGAGGTGCGCGCGGGCGAGCTCGTGGCCGTCGTCGGGCGCTCGGGGTCGGGCAAGTCGACGCTCCTGCACCTCCTCGGGGCGCTCGACCGGCCGGAGGCCGGCACCATCGAGGTGGTCGGCCACCGCCTGGACGGGCGCCGCGAGCGCGAGCTGACCCGCGTGCGCCGCGACCACGTCGGCTTCGTCTTCCAGGCCTATCACCTCGTCCCCGAGCTGACGGGCGAGGAGAACGTCCTGCTCCCCACGCGCCTGCCCGGCAGCAGGCCCGACGCCCCGTCCCGCGGGCGCGCGCTCATCGACCGCCTCGGCCTCAACGGCGCGGCGGCGCGGCTGCCGCACGAGCTCAGCGGCGGCGAGCAGCAGCGCCTGGCGGTGGCGCGCGCGCTCGTGCACGACCCCGAGCTGGTCCTGGCCGACGAGCCCACGGGCAACCTCGACGCCGAGTCGGGCGCCGCCGTGCTGGCGCTCCTGCGCGGCGCGGCCGACGACGGGCGCGCCGTCGTGCTCGTGACCCACGAGGAGGCGGCCACCAGCGCCGCCGACCGCGTCCTGCGCCTGGTCGAGGGACGCCTGGAGCCGTGAGGCGCGGCCGGCTGGCCTTCGTGGGCGTGCTCCTCGCCGCGGCGATGGCGGGTGCCGCGGTGACCGTCGCCTACGGGCTGGCCACGGGCTTCGACCGCGCCGCGCGCCAGGCCGACCTGCCCGACGTCATCGTCAGCTTCCGCACCGAGGCGCGCGACGAGATCGACCGCATCGTCGGCGCGCTGCCGAATGTCGCAGCGCGCTCGTACCGCCTCGAGCTGACCGGCGTCGGCGTGAGCGGGCGGGGCGGCTCGTCGGAGAAGGGCAGCGTGGCGCTCGTCGACCCCGGCCGGCGGGGCTATGCGATCGTCGACGGGCGCGACGTCTCCGGGCGCCCCAACGAGGTCGTGATCGAGCGCGGCGTGGCCAACGCGTGGCACGTGGGCGTCGGCGGCGACGTCCAGGTCGGGCGGCTGGGATCGCTGCGCGTGGTCGGGATCGCGGTCGCGCCCGACAACGTCGCCTTCCCGCTGGCCTCGGCGCCGCGAATGTACATCGCGCGCGCGTGGCTGGAGCGCGAGGCCCAGCGGCGCTTCGGCGTCGACCAGGCGCTCATCTGGGCCGCGGATCCCGACCGCGTGGACGTGCTGCTGCAGCAGGCGCGCGCCACCAGCACCCAGGTCCAGGGCGTGCGCTTCGTCACCCGCAGCGGCGTGCGCGTGCTCATCGACTCGGCGGCCGGGATCGTCATCGCGCTGCTGATCGCCTTCTCGCTCATCGCCCTCGGGGCGGCGGCGACGATGCTGGCCGCCACCACGGCGGCCGACGTCCAGCGCCGCCTGGCGGCCATCGGCGTGCAGCGCGCGATCGGCTTCTCGCGCGCGCGGATCGCCGCCGAGCACGCATGGCGCGCCACGCGGACGGGCGCGGTGGCCGGCGCGCTGGGCATCGCCATTGGGGCGATCGCCGTGCGCGGCGCGGCCGGCCGACTGCTCGAGGCGCTCAACGAGCAGCCGCCGGGCTGGGCGCTGGCCCTGCCACTGGCCGGCGCGCTGCTCGCCATCGTGGCGGTGGTGGCCGCGGCCGCGGCATGGCCCGCGTGGCGCGCGACAGGCCGCCCCACCGTCGCCCTGCTGCGCGGGGCCGAGGTCGCGAGCGCCCGGCGCCTGCGGCTCGGCGGCGGCTTCGCGGCGCTCGGGGCGCGGCTCGCGCTGGCCCGCCGCGGGCGCGCGGCGGCGGGCATCGCGGTGCTCGCGGTGAGCGCCGCCGTGGTGCTGCTCATGCTCGGCCTCGCCTCGCTGGTCGCGGCGCTGCGCGACGACCCGGGCTCGGTGGGCAAGCGCTACGACCTCACCGCGAGCCTGCCCGCCGACCGTGTCGCCGACGTGCGCGCGCTGCCCGGCGTGGCCGACGCGGCCCCGCGCTACGTGGCGCAAGGCGCCGACTCCTTCGCGCTGGGCGAGCCGGTCAAGCTCGTCGCCTTCCCCGGCGACCACACGCGCTTCGAGGACCCCCCGCTCGACGCGGGGCGCCGGCTGCGCCGCAACGACGAGGCGGAGGTCGGCGTTGGCCTCGCACAGGCGCTGGGCATCGGGGTGGGCTCGACCCTCGCGGTGCAGCTGCCGGGCGGCGGCGAGGCGCGCTTCCGGGTCGTCGGCACCGTGCGCGCGCTCGACGACAGCGGCCGCGTGGCCTACGTGCGCCCCGCGCGGGTGCTGGCCGCCGACCCGGGCGCCAGCCCCCAGATCGTGGTCAAGCTCGCCCGCGGCGCCGACCGCGCGGCCGTCTCGCGGCGGCTGGCGACGCTGGGCGCCCAGCCCGCCGCAGTCGGCGGCGCCACCACGCGCAACGGTGCCTTCCTGGGCACGCTGGCCGCGCTGCTGCGGGTGGTGGCGATCGTCGACGCGCTGGTGTGCCTCTACGCGCTCGTGCAGGGGCTTGGCCTCGTGGCCCGCGAGCGCGCGCCAACGCTGGCCCTGCTGCGCGCGACCGGCGCCGAGGGCCCCACCGTCGCCGCCGTCCTGGCCGGCGCGGCGCTCGCGGTCGCGCTGCCCGCCGCCGCCCTCGCCTTCGCGCTCGAGCGCCTCGTGCTCGCCCCGCTCGTCGGGCACCTGGCCGCCGGCTACGCCGACCTCGGGCCGCAGTCCTCGGCCGGCCAGGCCGCGCTGGCCCTCGGCGGCCTGGCGCTGCTGGGCGTCGTCGCGGCCGCCTGGGTCGCACGCCGGGCCACCGCCGCGCCGCCCCTGCAGGGGCTGAGGGAGGAGTGATGCGCACGGCCGGCGCCCTCGTGCTCGTCGCGCTGGCGGTCGCGAGCTGTGGCGGCAGCAGCTCGCGCGTGTCGGGCCCCAGCGGGTCGACGCTCGTCGCGACGTGGCACGACCCCGACGGCGACGGCGTCCTGACCCGCGGCCCCGGCGAGCGGCTGCGCGACCGCACCGACCTCGCGCGGGCGCTCGCGCCCGGGCGCACGCTGGCCACCCTCGCGGTCCTCACCGACGTGCACGTGCGCGACGAGGAGTCCCCGGCGCGGGTGCCGTTCCTCGACCGCCTCGGCGGTCCCTTCTCCTCGACCTTCCGCCCCCAGGAGGCGCTCTCCGCGCAGGTGCTGGACGCCGCGGTGCGCTCGGTCAACGCCGCGCGCCCCGACGCGGTCCTCGTCACCGGCGACCTGATCGACAACGCGCAGGCCAACGAGCTCGCACTCGCGCGCACGGTCCTCGACGGCGGCCGCGCCGATCCCGACTCGGGCGCGCCGGGCTACCAGGGTGTGCAGGCGGCCGCCGACCCCGACCCGGCCTACTACCGTCCCGACGTCGACCCGCCGCGCCACCGCGGGCTGCTGCACGCCGCCCAGCGGCCCTTCCGCGCGGGCGGCCTGCGCGCGCCGTGGTACGCGGTGCCGGGCAATCACGACCTGCTCGTCGCGGGGGAGCTGGCCCGGACGCCGTCGACCACGGCGGTGGCCGTCGGCGGCGAGCGCCTCGTCACGCCCGACGCCGGCCTCGACGTGCCGCGCAGCGAGAACGCGCTCACGCCGCAGCTCGTCGACCGCGTGCTGAGCGGCGGGCTGCCGGGGGCCACGACGCGCGTGGCGCCCGACCCCACGCGCCGCGAGCTGACCCCGCAGCAGGCCGTCGCGGGGCTGCGCGCCGCCAGCGGCCACGGCGGCAGCGGCGCGCGCATGGACTACGTCTTCGATGCCGGCCGCGCGGTCCGCGTCGTCGTGCTCGACACCGTGCGCCGCGACGTGGGCTCGGGCGGCGTGCTCTCGGCCGAGCAGACGCAGTGGCTCGCGGGCCAGCTCGCCGCTGCCGGCGATCGGCGCGTGATCGTCGTCTCCCACCAGCCGCTGACGAGCGTCGACGGAGGCCAGGCGGCGCTGGCCCTGCTCGACGCCGATCGCCACGTCGTGGCGGCGCTGGCGGGCGACTCCCATCACAACCGCGTCGTCGCCCGCCACACGGCGACCGGCGGCTACTGGCTCGTGCAGACCGCGGCGCTGGCCGACTACCCGCAGCAGGGGCGCGCGCTGCGCGTGCGCGCCACCCCGGGCGGCGGGACCGTGCTCGAGACATGGATGCTCGACACCGCGCCCGACCCCCTGGCCGACACCGCGCGCGAGCTCGCGTATCTCGACGCGCAGGGCGGCCGCCCCAAGGGCGAGGCCGGGACTGCAGACGACCGCAACGTGCGGCTCTTTCTGCCTTAGCGCGCCTTGACGTAGCGCCCTACAGTGGTCCTCTGCACATGAGTGTCACCGGACGCGACCCACGCGTGCTCGTCGTCGAGGACGACGAGGAGATCGCCCAGGTCCTGCAGCGATCGCTGCGCCTGGAGGGCTACGAGGTGCGCGTCGCCGGGGACGGCGAGACGGCGCTCGACCAGTCGGCTGCGTTCAACCCCGATCTCGTCATCCTCGACCTCGGGCTCCCGAAGCTCGACGGCATGGAGGTGGCGCGCAGGCTGCGCTCGGCCGACGACGTCCCGATCCTCATGCTCACCGCCCGCGACGCGCTCGAGGCGCGCGTGGAGGGCCTCGACGCCGGGGCCGACGACTACCTGGTCAAGCCCTTCGAGCGTCAGGAGCTGCTCGCCCGCCTGCGCGCGCTGCTGCGCCGCCGCCCGCCGCGCGGCAGCGCCTCGGTCGTCGTGGGCGACCTGGCGCTGAACCCCGACACCCACGAGGTCAGCCGCGGCGGCCGCGACATCGATCTGACCCAGCGTGAGTTCGAGCTGCTCGAGTACCTCATGCGCAACGAGCGCATCGTCGTGCCGCGCCAGCGCCTGCTCGAAGAGGTGTGGGGCTACGACCCGTTCGCCACCACGAACACGATCGAGGTCTTCGTCTCCAACCTGCGCCGCAAGCTCGAATCCGGCGGCGAGGCGCGGCTGCTGCACACCATCCGCGGCGCGGGGTACGTGCTGCGTGCTTGACCGAATCGCGATTCGGTGGCGCCTGGCGCTGCTGTCAGCCGGGCTGACGCTGGTCATCCTCTCGGGCTTCGCGGTGGCCATCGGGCAGGTCACGTCCTCGCGCGTGCGCTCGGACTTCAACAACGAGCTCGCGGCGGCGGTCGACAACCTCTCAGACCGCGTGGTCCTCGTCTGCAACTTCAGCAAGGGGCGTTGCCGGCGCGGCCAGCCCGAGCTGCAGGACTACGCGGCACCGGGCAACGCGACGATCCGCATCCTGCTCAACGACGGCACGCCGATCGACCAGACCAAGGGCGCGCCGAACTTCGGGCTCATCTACCCCCAGCGCAGCGCGCGCATCGGCGGCCTGCGCGTCGAGGTCCGCCGCCGGCCGGTGCGCAGCATCAACGCCGAGACCGGGCGACCGAGTCGGCTGCTGTTCTCCGTCATCCTCCAGTACGGGCGCAAGGTCTCAGACATCGAGGCGACCATCCGGCGCATCCGGCTCTTCCTCTCGGCCGGCGTCCTGGGCGGCACGCTGCTCGCGCTGCTGGGCGGAGTCGTGCTCGGGCGCCGCGCCATGCTCCCGGTCGCCCGCATGACCAGCGCGGCGCGCGACATCCAGCGCACGCGCGACCCGTCGAAGACCATCCCCCAGCCGGCCGCCGACGACGAGGTGGCCGAGCTCGCGCGCACGTTGCAGGCGATGCTCGACTCGCTCGAGGCGGCCCAGGAGGAGACCGAGGGCGCCCTGCAGCGCCAGCGCGAGTTCGTGGCCGACGCCTCGCACGAGCTGCGCACGCCACTGACCTCGATCCTCGCCAACCTCGAGCTGCTGACCGACGTCCTCGACGGCGAGCGCGGCGAGGCGGTGAGCTCGGCCCTGCGCTCCTCGCAGCGCATGCGCCGCCTCGTGGGCGACCTGCTGCTGCTGGCCCGCGCCGACGCCAACCGCCAGCTCCCCCACGAGCCGACCGACGTCAGCCGCGTGCTCGTCGAGGTGGCCGCGGAGCTCGGCCCCGTCTCCGACGGCCGCCACCTCACGATCGACGCCGACGACGCGGTCGTCGACGGCACCCGCGACGAGCTCTACCGCATGACGCTCAACCTCGTCGAGAACGCCATCCGCCACACGCCCAAGGGCACGCACATCCGCGCCACGGTGGGCCGCGACAACGGCGAGGTGGTGCTCGCGGTCCAGGACGACGGTCCCGGCGTGCCCCCAGAGCTGCGCGAGCACGTCTTCGAGCGCTTCGTCCGCGGCGCCGGCGACCGCGGCTCCTCCAGCGGGCTCGGGCTCTCGATCGTGCGCGCGGTGGCCGAGTCGCACGGCGGCGGCGTCGTGCTCGAGGAGGTCAACCCGGGCGCGCGCTTCGTCGTGCGCCTGCCCGGGGCCGACGTCCCGGCGCGCGAGCCCGAGCCGGTCGCCTAGCCGAGCGCTCCTGGCGCTGGCCGGCTGGCTGCCGTCCGCTCGCGCTCGCGGCACTGCGCGGCCGGGCACCGAGGGGAAGCGGACCCGGGGCGGCGCGACCGGGCGCGGTCGTCCTCGGCCGTGAGTGAACGATGGTGCCTTGTGGGGCTCCTGGCCCCACAAACGACCACCGTTGCGCGAAGGAAGCCGACTAAGTGTCGTCCTGTGACACAAAGACAGCGCGCTAGCGCCCCGGCGCGGCCCGCCCGAGGCGGAGCGGGGGACTCCCTTCCCTCGATGCGGCAGTTGAGCGCCGCGCAGCGCAGGATGCGCGCGGCCTAGCCCAGCGCGCGCTCGAAGGTCACAGGTCGCACCCGACGGCCAGGAGCGCGGCCGGCTGCGGGTGCGTCGCGCCGTAGTCCGCGCGCCCGACGACTCGGTAGCCCTGGCGGCGGTACCAGTCGTCGAGGCGGACCTTGAAGGGGTGCGACCCCTCCCGCGGGACGAGCAGCGTCAACCGCATCGCGGTGTGGCCGCGCTCGCGCGCGAGGTCGTGCGCGAAGGCCATCAGCGCGCGGCCCACGCCGGACCCTGCGCGCCCCCCGGCCACCGCGAGCAGCCCGAGCTCGGCGGTCCGCGGGTCGAGCGGGGTCCACGCGCACGCAGCCGACGACGCGGCCGTCCTCGCGCGCGGCCGCCAGCTGGCCGGAGGCGACGAGGGCGCGCAGGTCCTCGTCGGCGACCCGCTCCGTGCCCTCGCGCCACAGCCCGACCTCGCCGCGCGCGTAGGCCTCGTTGACGATCTCGCGCAGCGCGGCGAGCAGGCCGGCGTCCGCGGCGGCCTCGCCGTCGAGCAGGGCGACCGCGACCATGTGCGCCGGCTTCGTCTAGACCTCGACGACGACCGGCAGCACCATCGGGCGCCGGCGCAGGCGCTCGTAGACGAACTCCGCGAGGTCGTCGTGCAGGACCTGCTGCAAGAGGTCGATCTCGCGGATCTCCTCGCTCGCGGCGCGCGCCAGCGAGGCCTCCACCGTGTCGCGGATCTCGTCGAGCATCTCGGTGGCGTCCTCGGGGTAGGGGACCCCGCGGAAGATGACCTCGGGCTCGGCGACCGACGAGCCGTCCTGCTCGGAGATGGTGGCGACGACGACGAAGATGCCATCGGCGCTGAGCATGCGCCGGTCGCGCAGAGCCACGTCGGTCGGGTCGCCGATGTCGACGCCGTCGACGAAGATCATCCCCGAGCGCTCGGCCTTGGCGAAGCGCGCGCTCTTGCCGTCGAGCTCGAGCGGCAGGCCGTTCTCGCCCTTGAACACGTTGTCGGCGTCGATGCCGACGGCCTCGGCCAGGCGCCCGTGCAAGTGGATGCGCTTGTGGTCGCCGTGGAAGGGCATCACGTAACGCGGCCGGGTCAGGTTGAGCATCAGCTTGAGCTCCTCCTGGTAACCGTGCCCGGAGGCGTGAATCGGCGCCTCGCGGGTCGTGATCACGTCGCAGCCGATGTGGTAGAGGCGGTCGATCGTCTCGTTGACGGCGCGCTCGTTGCCCGGGATCGGGGTGGCGCTGAAGAGCACGGTGTCGCCCTGGTGCAACTCGACCTGCGGGTGGTCGCGGTGGGCCATGCGCCGCAGGGCGCTGAGCGGCTCGCCCTGGGACCCGGTCGAGATGATCACGAGCTTCTCGTCGGGCCAGTCCTCGAGCTCGCGCGGCTGCACGAGGATCCCCTCGGGCACGTCGATGTGGCCCAGCGAGCGCCCGATGTTGACGTTCTTGCGCATCGAGCGCCCGACGAGCGCGACCTTGCGCCCGTGGGCGGCCGCGGCGTGGACGACCTGCTGGACGCGATGGATGTTCGAGGCGAACGAGGTGACCACGATGCGCCCCTCGCAGCCCAGGAAGATCTCCTGCAGCTTGGGCCCGACGATCGCCTCGCTGGGCGAGAAGCCCGGGCGGTCGGCGTTGGTCGAGTCCCCGCACAGCAGCAGCAGGTCCTCCTGGCCCAGCGCGGCCAGGCGCCCGACGTCGGCGGGGATGCCGTCGACCGGTGTCTGGTCGAACTTGTAGTCGCCGGTGACCAGCACCGTGCCCACCGGCGTGTAGAGGATCACGCCGGCCGCATCGGGGATCGAGTGCGTCATGTGCACGAGCTCGATCTCGAAGGGCCCGAGCTCGAAGCGGTCGCCGTCCTTGACGTCGTTGACGTCGACCTCCTTGAGGCGGTGCTCGTCGAGCTTGGAGCGCGCCATCGCGGTGGTCAGCGGCCCGCCGAAGACGGGGATGTCCACCGCCAGCTCGCGCAGGACCCAGGGCAGCGCCCCGAGGTGGTCCTCGTGGCCGTGGGTGACGACGATCGCCTCGATGTCGTCGACGCGCTCGCGCAGGTAGGCGAAGTCGGGCAGCACGAGGTCGATGCCGACCATCTCGGCCGTCGGGAAGCGCAGGCCGACGTCGACGACGACGATCCGGTCCTCGTACTCGAAGACCGTCATGTTCTTGCCGATCTCACCCAGCCCACCAAGGGGCAGGACCCGCAGGGTGCCGTTCGCCACGTCTATGCTCCGGCGGTCTGCAGCAGCCCGTGGCGCTCGAGCACCGAGCGCACCGCGGCCTGCTCGTCCTCGTCGGCCTCGACGAGCGGCAGCCGCAGCCCGCCCACGCGGTGGCCGAGCATGTTCAGCGCGGCCTTGACCGGAATCGGGTTGGTGGTGACCCCCATGGCCTGCCAGACGTCCTGCAGGCGCGCGTCGATCTCGGCGCGCTGGTCGGGCTCGTCGACCATGCGGCGCATCTCGTCGCCGACCACGTGGCTGGCCACGAGGATGCCGCCGAGGCCGCCCATGTCGAGCGTGCGGGCGAAGACCTCGTCGTTGCCGGCGTAGAGCCCGAGCCCGTCGACCAGCCCGAGGTTCGCGTTGTTGGCCTGCTTGACGTACTCGACGCGCTCGATCTGGGCCAGCTCGGCCAGGAAGTCGTTGGGGAGGTCCAGGACGACGCGCGAGGGGATGTTGTAGAGGACGATGGGCTTGTCGGTCGCCCGGGCGATCTCCTCGTAGTGGCGGCGCAGCCCGCGCCGGTTGGGCTTGTTGTAGTACGGGGTGACCGAGAGGATCGCGTCGGCGCCAGCCTCGGTCGCGCGCTCGGTCATGTGGCAGGCGTGGCGCGTGTCGTTCGAGCCGGTGCCGGCGATGACGGTCGTGCCCTCGGGGCGCTCGCTGGCCGCGAGCTCGACCAGCCGCAGGTGCTCGTCGTCGGACAGCGTGGGTGCCTCACCCGTGGTCCCGCAGACCACGAAGCCGTCGGAGCCGTGGCGCGCGAGGTGCGCCATGAGCTCGACGAACGCCTCTTCGTCGACCTCGAGCCGTTCGTCGAACGGCGTGACGATGGCGGTGATGACCGACCCGATGCCCGGCACTGGCGCCATCATCCCACACGTGGTGGAGGTCGAGGCACGCGACGACGTGCGCGTGGTGGTCGACGACGGGCCTTGGCCGGTCGACGCGGCCCTGCGCGCCGGCTGCGCCGCGCACCTGGCGGCGCTGCGCCGGCGCGTGCCGGCGATGCACGACGGCCCGGTGCTGGCCATGACCGCCGTGACCGGCGGGGTGGTGCGGGCGCGGCCGGCGGGCTACTTCGACATGGTGGCCACCGCCGACGCCCTGGCCCACGACCCCGCGCTGCGCGCGCGTGCGGCCGCGGCTGCCGGCGGGGACCCGCTGCATCGCGGCGACGGGCGGGTCGCGGCCCTCGGGCTGTCGGTCGCGGCGACGCTGCCCGACGGGCGCGTGCTGCTCGGGCGCCGGGGCGCCGGGCTGCCGCTCGATCCCGGCGCCTGGCACGTCGTCCCCTCGGGCATGCTCGAGCCCGGGCCGACCCGATCGCCGCCGCCGTCGCGCGCGAGGCGCTGGAGGAGCTCGGCGTGAGCGCCGATCCGAGCGCTGTGCGCATCTTGGGGCTCGGCTGGGACCTCGCGCGCCTGCGCCCCGAGGTGTGCGTCGCGCTCGCGCTGGAAGCGGTTCCGGCGCGGGCGGGCGGCGACGAGTTCGACCTCGTGGAGGCCTTCGACGTGGCGCGCCCACCGGCGCCGCTGACCGCCGGCGCCGCCTGCGCGCTGGCGCTGCTGCGCTGCGCAGGACCTGCGCTCTTCCTGCGCAACCCGCGGTAGAGAGCCCGCCGCGCGGGGCGCTACCTTCGCCTCGTGGAGCCCTTCGACCCCGAACAGACCGCGCTCAGCGTCGAGGTGGCCGCCGTGCGCTGGCGGGCGCCCGACGGCGCCTTCACGGTGCTGGCCGGGGTCAGCGAGGAGGGCGAGGAGGTCGTCCTCGTCGGGGCGCTCGATCACGTCCACGAGGGCGAGTCGGTCGCCGTGCAGGGCGGCTGGCAGCGCCATCCGCGCCACGGCTGGCGCTTCGTGGCCGAGCGCGCGCGCGTCGAGGAGCCGGCCAGCGAGGCGGCGCTGCTCGCCTACCTGGGCTCCGTCAAGCACGTCGGCCCGCGCGGAGCGCAGTGGCTGCTCGAGCGCCACGGCCCCGAGCACGTCCTCGCCGCCGTCGATCGCGATCCCGACCGCGTGCTGCGCGAGGTACCGGGCATCGGGCCGGGGCGGATCGGCGCTGCGGTGCGCTCCTGGGAGGACCAGGGCGCGCTGCGCGCGGTGCGGCTGTTCCTCGAGGAGCACGGCGTGCCGGCGGCGGTGGCCGCGCGCATCTATCGCGCCTACGGCCCGGGCGCGATCGAGACCCTGCGCTCGGACCCCTACGGCCTGACCGAGCTCGACGGCATCGGCTTCGCCACGGCCGACGCGCTCGCCCAGGCGCTCGGAACCCCGCCGGACTCCCCCGGGCGCCTGGACGCCGGGCTGCGTCACGCCCTGCACGAGGCCGAGAGCGACGGCCATTGCCATCTCCCCCGCGCCGAGCTGGCCGAGCGCGCCCGTCGCATGCTGGGCGCCGACGCGGATGACCGCATCGACGACCTCGCCGCCCGCGGCCGGCTGGTGATCGAGGGCGACCGCGTCTTCGACCCGGCCATGCACGGCGTCGAGACGCGGCTGGCCCGCCACGTGCGCGAGCTCATCGAGGACGAGCCGCGCCTGCGCCTGGGCGCGATCGAGCGCCCGACCGGCGACCTGGCCCCCATCGACGCCCAGTGGGCGGTCGTGCGCGCCGTGCTCGAGCGCCGTCTCGCGATCCTCACCGGCGGCCCAGGCACCGGCAAGACCATGACGATGCGCGCGCTCGTCGACCTCCTGCACGCGCAGAAGCGGACGGTGCGCCTGTGCGCTCCCACCGGCAAGGCGGCGCGCCGGCTGGCCGAGATCACCGGCGCGCCGGCGACGACCATCCACCGGCTGCTCGAGTACGCCCCCGACGAGGGCTTCGCCCGCGGCCCCGAGGACCCGATCCCCGGCACCGACGTGCTCATCGTCGACGAGGCCTCGATGCTGTCGGTCCGCCTGGCCGAGGCGCTCTTCGGCGCCGTCGGGCCGCGCACCCACGTCCTGCTGGTGGGCGACGTCGACCAGCTCGCGCCGGTCGGCCCCGGCCGCGTGCTCGACGACCTCATCGAGTCGGACTCGGTGCCGGTCGTGCGCCTGACCGAGATCTTCCGCCAGGCCGCGCGCTCGCTCATCGTCCGCGCCGCGCACGCGGTCAACGCGGGGACGCCGCCGCCGACGGTCGCTGGCCCGGGCGACCTGCGCGACTTCTTCTTCATCGAGCGCACCGGCCCCGACGCGATCCGCGAGGAGGTCGTGTCGCTCGCCGCGCAGCGCCTGCCGGCCCACTACGACCTCGACCCGCGCGCCGAGGTGCTCGTCGTGGCTCCCATGCACCGCGGGCCGGCCGGCATCGACGCGCTCAACGCCGAGCTGCGCGCGCGCCTCAACGCCGACGGGGCGGCCATCCCGGGGACACCGCTGCGCGTCCTCGATCGCGTCATCCAGACCAAGAACAACCACGAGCGCGAGCTGATGAACGGCGAGATGGGCGTCATCGAGCACCACAACGCCGAGCGCGACCGCGTGCTGCTGGCCTGCGACGACGGCCGGCGCCTGAGCCTCGACGTCGGCGAGCTCGACACCATGCGCCTGGCCCACGCGGTCTCCATCCACAAGGCGCAGGGCTCCCAGGCGCCGGCCGTCGTCGTCGTCCTGCACCGCGGGCACCACCTGATGCTCACGCGCAACCTGGTCTACACCGCGATCACGCGCGCGGAGCGCGTCTGCGTCGTGATCGGCGAGCGCGCCGCGCTGCACGTGGCCCTCGGGCGCCGCGACGCCCACGCGCGCTACACGCGCCTGAGGCAGCTGGTGACCTGCGCCTAGGCGCTGGAATCCTTCACAGTGCATCGCTTGTGCCCGGAAATGCCACATTTCCTGGGGTCTTCTGAGCACGGCGTTGCGTGCTCTCTCTATGCTCAGGATGCCTCAGCAATCGCCAGCCCGAGGGGGGAACCATGGCTACGGCAACTGTGGGCGAGGCCGCACACCCGCCCGTCCCGTACGCCCATCCGGGCCGTCCGTGGATGGAGCAGTCTCTTGCCAGGATCGCCGAGCAGGGGTTTGTCATCGATCTGCTGCGCAGGCACCCGGACTCGGCGGGCCTCTTCAACAAGGACGCCATGCGCACCATCGAGACCCATTGGAACGCCGCAGCCTCGGCCGTCGGATCGCGTTTTCGTCGAGGCGGCGCTGTGGAGCGCGTCGCGAGCCATCTCGACGCGGTCGACACTGAGATCATGCGACTAGCGCCGGCGCACTACGTCTACGGCCAATTACCCGGAGTCCTCGCCGACATCAAGCGTCAGCTCCCGGCACGCGACGCCCGCGTCCAGCGCATCACGGAGCTGATGCGAAATCCGCCTCCTACGCTGAGCTCGCGGGATCGAGATCTCGTTGTCGCCACGCAGCAGGCTGCCAGCGCCGAAGCACGCCGTCAGGTCAGGCGCCTCAGTAGCTTCACCCGGGTTCTGTATGCGACGGCGGGCGTGCTGATGTTGGGCGCTGTCATCCTCGCGGTCGTGGGCTTCGTCGGTCCTCGCAACCTCCCAGTCTGCTTCAACCCCGTGGACGGCGTTGTGTGCCCGACCTCCATGACCGACAGCCCTGGGGGCGGCACCGCTGCCCAAGGGCAGCCCAAGCCCATCACATCCGCCGTCGACAGCGCGATGAGGAAGCACGCGGACAAATGGGACCTCGCGCTGATCGAGGGCGTCGGCTTGCTGGCAGCTGCTGTCGCGGCGGCTGGTTCGCTCAGCCGAATCCGCGGCACGTCGACTCCGTTCACGTTGCCGCTCGCTCTGGCGGTGCTCAAGCTCCCGACCGGCGCCCTCACGGCGGTCCTGGGTCTTCTGCTCATGCGCGGGGGATTCATCCCCGGCCTGGGTGCGTTGGACACGCCCGCCCAGATCATCGCCTGGGCGATCGTTCTGGGCTACTCGCAGCAGCTACTGACGCAGTTCGTGGACCGCCAAGGACAGACGGAGCTGAACAACTTCGGCCGCAGCGAGGTTGTCCGCAAGCAGGACGAGCTCGCTCTCGCGGTCGGCCTCAGCCCGCTCGACGACGAGCCCCGTGCTACGCCGCCCTCGAGCCCGAGCCCGAGCGCGAGCCCGAGCGCATGAGCGACGCGACGCGCTCGAGCATCGGCCTGCGCTCGGGCGGTGGTTGTGGGCGCGTCGGCGCCGGGCGGCGCGCCGGCACGGCCACGTGGCGCACCTGGCAGTCGGTGAGCTTGGCCACGCGGTGCGGCAGGTCGACCTGCAGCCATTGCGAGGAGCCCGCGGCCAGCGTGGAGACGACGACCTCGTCGTAGCGGCCCGGGTTCCACGCCTCCTGGACGGCGACGATCGGGTCGGCGTCGCCGAGCATCGCCTCGGACTCGATGCCGGCGGCCTCGAGGTGCGCCGCGGCGCGCTGCAGGCGGTCCTGCGCCTGGACGCGCTCGGCGTACGTGCACGGCGCCAGCATCGTCACGTGCAGCGGCCCGGACTCGGCGCGCGATCGCAGGGCATCCAGCAGCTCGGGCGAGTCGACCGTCCGGTTGGCGACGACGAGGAGATGCGTGGTGAAGGCCATATGGCGCCCTTCCTTCTGGCGGTGTTACGTCCTGCGCCGAAGGTACCACTCAGCCCGGTCCGTGCCGCCCGCTGTCCGTCCAGCGGCGGCCCACGCGCGGCGGCGCGGCGCCGCCCTCGGCCTCCCACAGCGTGACGACCACCACCTCGCCCGCCGACCGGTCGTGGCGGCAGACGAAGACGAGCGAGCGGTCGACGAGATCGCGCACGTAGACCGATCCGCGCGCGCCGGTGGCGCCGGGCGGCGGCCCCTCGCCCACCCTCCCGGCCTCCCACGCGCGCGTCACGCGCCCGATGATCTCCGGGCGCACGTCGACCTCGCCCGCGCGCCCGCCGATGCGCTGGCGGAAGCGCTCGACGGCGTGGTCGGTGACGGCGACGAGGACGCTCATCGCAGGTCTCGCTCGTAGCGGCGGCCGGGGGCGCGCCAGCGCCCCTCCCCCAGCAGCCCGCCCACGGGCACCCAGCCGTGGCGCTCGTAGAACGCGCACCCGTGCGCGTTCTGCGCGTACACGTAGAGCCACGCGCGCGCGTGCCCGCCGGCGCGGATGCGCTCCTGCGCGTCCGCCAGCAGGCGGCTGCCCACGCCGGCGCCCTGGGCCGCCGGCTCGACGTAGAGGCTCTTGAGCTCGTCGCCCTCGATGGCCGAGTAGCCCACGACCGTGCCGTCCTGATCGAAGACGCGGACCTCGCCACCGGCGATGTGCTCGCGCCACACGGCCAGGCGCTCCTGCGCGACCGGCATGTCCTCCGGCGCGATGAAGTCGCCGTAGGCCCAGCGCCAGGTCCGGGCCTGGATGTCGGCGATCACCGGGGCGTCGGCCTCGGTCGCCGCGCGGATCACAGCAGGTGCTCGAGCCCGATCATCGGGGACTCGGGCAGGTCCGCGACGCGGCGCACGGCCAGCAGCACCCCGGGGACGAACGACGTGCGATCGGTCGAGTCGTGGCGGATGGTCAGCGTCTGCCCCACGTCGCCGAGGATGACCTCCTGATGGGCCACCAGCCCCGGCAGGCGCACGGAGTGGATCGGCACCTCGCCGTCCATGAGCTGCGCGGTCCGCGCGGCCGTGCCGCTGGGGGCGTCGAGCTTGCCGTCGCGGTGCAGCTCGATGATCTCGGCCTTGGCCATGTACTTCGAGGCCTCGGCGGCGAAGCGCATCATGAGCACGGCGCCGATGGCGAAGTTGGGCGCGACGAAGACGTTGGCACCACGCTCTTGGCGTAGCGGCTCGGGGTCCCAGCCGGTGGTCCCCACCACCGCGTGCACGCCCGCCCGCACGCAGGCCAGGGCGTTGTCGAGCGCGGCGTCGGGGGTCGTGAAGTCGATCACGACGTCGCAGTCGCCGAGGATGTCGGCCAGCGCGACCCCGAGCTGAGGGTCAGCCCGGCCCGTCAGCTGCATGTCGTCGGCGCCCTCCACGGCCTCGCAGACCGTGGCGCCGACCCGCCCCGCGGCGCCGGCCACGCCGACGCGGATCATGCCGCGAGGGCCTCCGAGACCGGCTCGAGCGCCGTGCGGAAGGCCGACTCGTCGGAGCCGATGCCCGCCGCGCTCAGGCGCTCGGGCGCCAGCAGCTCGCTGGCCAGCTCGCTGAGATCGTCGAGCTCCACCGCGTCGATGCGGGCCTCGACCTCGTCGACGCTCAGCAGCGGCATGTCGGCGAGCACCGACGAGCCGAGGCGGTTCATGCGCGCGGTGGTCGACTCGAGGGCGAGCAGCACGCGGCCCTTGACGTTCTCCTTGGAGCGCTCGAGCTCCTCGGCGGTCGCGGGCTCGGCGCGGAAGCGCTCGAGCTCCTCGGCCACCACGCCGAGCGCGCGGGCCACGTTGTCCGGGCGCGTGCCCAGGTACAGCCCGATCTGCCCCGAGCCGGCGTACAGCGACTGGAACGAGTACACGCTGTAGGCCAGGCCGCGCTTCTCGCGCACCTCCTGGAACAGCCGCGAGGACGAGGTCCCGCCGAGGATGTTGTCGAGCACGCGCAGGGCGAAGCGGCGCTCGTCGTCGCGCGCCAGGCCGGGCGCGCCCAGGCACACGTGATACTGCTCGGTGTCCTTGGCGAAGAAGCGCCGGCGCGCGGGCTGGGCGTCGGGCGCCGCAGGCAGAGCGGGCGCGCGGCCGCCGAGGCGCTCGATGCCGGCGCGCTCGACGAGCTCCACGAGCGCGTCGTGATCCACCGAGCCGGCGGCCGCGACCACGACGTTGGTGGGCACGTAGCGCGCGGCGTGGAAGGCCCGCAGGGCGTCGGCCCGGCCGAGCCGACGACATCGGCGCGGCCGATGATGGCTCGCCCGAGCGGGTGGCCGCCGAAGACCGCCTCGCCGAGGACGTCGAAGACCTTGTCCTGCGGGTCGTCCTCGTACATGGCGATCTCCTCGAGCACGATCTCGCGCTCCTGCTCGAGCTCTGAGAGGTCGAACGCCGGGCGCCAGACCATGTCGGCCATGACGTCGAAGGCGCGCTCGAGGTGGCGATCGAGGACGCGCGAGTAGACGGAGGTCGTCTCCTTGCCCGTCCCGGCGTTGAGCTCGGCGCCCATGGCGTCGAACAGCTGGTCGATCTCGAGCGACCGATAGCGCGCCGTGCCCCGGAAGAGCATGTGCTCGATCAGGTGGCTGAGGCCGGCCTCGGGCTCGTCCTCGGCCGCCGAGCCGGTGCCGATCCACAGCCCCAGGGCGACCGAGCGGACGGACTGCATCCGCTCGGTGACGACCCGGACGCCCGAGTCGAGCACGGTCAACTCATGGCCGTGCTCGACCCCCTCGTGATGGTCTTCCGCCAGCAGCGGCGGATGCTCGTCAGCCACGCTCCGGGTCGCGCCCGGTGCCCGAGCGGTGACGCGGGCGACCCGAGCCGCGCGCTCCGCCGTTGCGCTCGCGGTCGCGTCCGTCGCGGCCGCCGCGGTCGCCGCGGTCGCCGCGATCGCCTCGGTCTCCGCGGTCGCCGCCGCGCTTGGGGCTGCCGGCGGCGGCCGCCGCGGTCAGCTCCTCGACGGACTTGCCGGCGATGTCGGGGTCCTCGGCAAGGCGCAGGCCGATGCGCCCGCGCTCGCGGTCGACCTCGACCACGCGCACGGCGATCTCGTCGCCCTTGTTGAGCACGTCCTCGACGGTGTCGACCCGCTGACCGGGCGACACGTTGGAGATGTGCAGCAGGCCGTCGGTGCCCTTGGCCAGCTCGACGAAGGCGCCGAAGGTCGTCGTCTTGACGACCTTGCCGGTGAAGGCGTCGCCGATCTCGACCTCCTTGGTCATCGAGCGGATGCGCTCGGCCAGGGCCTCGCCCATCTCGCCGTTGGACGAGTAGACGAGCACGTGGCCGTCGTCGTTGACGTCGATCTGCGCGTCGAACTCGTCCTGCAGGCCGCGGATGGTCTCGCCGCCCTTGCCGATGAGCAGGCCGATCTTGTCCGGGCTGATGTCGACACTGACGATCCGCGGGGCGTGCGGCGACAGGCTCTCGCGCGGGCCAGCGATGGCCTCGCGCATCTTGTCGAGGATGGACAAGCGCGCCTCCTGGGCCTGGGCGAGCGCGTCGCGCAGGATCTCGAAGGTGACGCCGGTGATCTTGATGTCCATCTGCAGGGCGGTGATCCCGTCCCCGGTCCCGGCGACCTTGAAGTCCATGTCGCCCAGGTGGTCCTCGACGCCCGCGATGTCGGTGAGGACGGTGTAGTCGTCGCCCTCCTTGATGAGGCCCATCGCGATGCCGGCCACCGGCTTGCGGATCGGCACGCCCGCGTCCATCAGCGCCAGCGACGAGCCGCACACCGAGGCCATCGACGACGAGCCGTTGGACTCGAGGATGTCCGACACGACGCGAATCGTGTACGGGAAGTCCTCGGTGGCCGGGACGACCGGCACCAGCGCCCGCTCAGCCAGCGCGCCGTGACCGATGTCGCGGCGCTTGGGGCCGCGCATGAAGCCCGCCTCGCCCACGCTGAAGGGCGGGAAGTTGTAGTGGTGCCAATAGAACTTGTGGGTCTCGAGACCCAGCGTGTCCAGGCGCATCTCCTCCTTCAGCGTCCCCAGGGCCGCGACGCTGATGGCCTGGGTCTGCCCGCGGGTGAAGAGCGCGGAGCCGTGCGTGCGCGGGGCGACGCTGACCTCGATGGAGATGTCGCGGATCTCGCGCTCGCCGCGGCCGTCCGGGCGCTTCTTGTGGACGGCGATGCGCTGGCGGATGATCGACTTCTCGAGCTTGTCGAAGGCCAGCTGGGCCTTCTGGCGGTACTCCGCGTAGGTGTCGGCCTCGGGATCGCCCGAGTACTGCTCCAGCACCGCCTCCTCGACGGCCTTGGTCGCCGCCTGGCGGTCGAGCTTGTCCTCCACCTGGGTGGCCGCATCGAGCGCGGCGCCATGGCTCTCGGAGATCTGCCGGACGAGCGTCTCGTCGATGACGGGCGGCTCGATGACGAGCTTCTCCTTGCCGGCGATCTCCGCCAGCTCGCGCTGAGCGGCGCAGATCTTGCGGATCTCGGAGTGCGCGATGTCCAGCGCGTCCAGGATCTCGGCCTCGGGGATCTCGTTGGCGCCCGCCTCGACCATGAGGATGGCGTCGTCGGTGCCGGCCACGATGAGGTCGAGGTCGGTGTTGCCGACGAGGTCGGCCTCGTCGGGGTTGACCACGAAGTTGCCGTCGATCTTGCCGATGCGCACCGCGCCGACGGGCGTGGGCAGCGGGACCGGCGAGAGCATCAGCGCGGTGGACGCGCCGTTCATCGCAAGGATGTCGTAGGGGTTGACGTGATCGATGCTCAGCGGGATCGCCACGAGCTGCGTCTCGTAGTGCCAGCCCTTGGGGAAGAGCGGGCGGATGGGACGATCGATCATGCGCGCGGTCAGCGTGCCCTTCTCGCCCGCGCGACCCTCGCGCTTGAAGAACGAGCCGGGGATCTTGCCCGCCGCGTACATGCGCTCCTCGACGTCCACCGTCAGCGGGAGGAAGTCGACGTCACGCAGATTTCCGATGGTCGCGGTGCAGAGGACCATCGTGTCGCCCTGGCGGACGACGACCGAGCCGGAGGCCTGCTTGGCCATCTTGCCGGTCTCGAACGAGATCGTCTTACCGGCGATCTCCACCGAGACCGTCTTCACGGCGTCAGTGCTCATATGTACTGCCTTTCCTGGTCGGCCTTCGGTCGCCGACCTCAGTCGTGTCTCTCACGGAATCCGAACCCGGTCAGTCTAGCGTCCGGAGCGTTGAGCGCCCCCGCCGCCACAGGGCTCCGCGGGCCACGTGAAGAGGGTGGGCGTGGTCGTCGCACCCGCCCGCAGGGCGTCGCGCACGTCGCGGCGCACGCGCTCGGCGACGGCCGGGTCGCGGCGATCGACCTGGAACCGCTCGAGGTCGAGCCCCAGCGCCTGGCAGCGTTCCCACAGATGCGGGTCGTCGATGCGGCCCTGGTCGGCGTAGAGCGCGTCATGGAAGGCCCAGAACGCGCCCTGGCGGGCGGCGGCCTCGGCCGCCTGGGCCAGCGCGACGGCCCGCTGGTGCTTGGCCTTCAGGGCGAAGTGGCGGAAGACCACCCCTGTGCCCTCCTCGCGCAGCCGGCGCGCCTCGACCGCGCAGCGCGGGCAGGCGAAGTCGCCGTAGAAGATGACGAGCGGCGCGCCGTCGGCGCCGGCGCGGACGTGGTCGTCGTCGCGCAGGGGCGGCACCGGTGCGCTGCGCAGGTCGCTCATCCGTAGGCCATGATGATGGCCATCCACACGCTGCGCCGCGAGCAGGCCCTCGACGCCGACGTCGACACGGTCTTCGCCTTCTTCGCCGACCCGCGCAACCTCGAGGCGATCACGCCGCCGCTGCTGCGCTTCGCGGTCGTCACGCCGGCGCCGATCGCCATGGCCGTCGGGACCTTCATCCAGTACCGCCTGCGCCTGCACGGCGTGCCGATGCGCTGGGACACGCTGATCCAGGCATGGGAGCCGCCGCTGCGCTTCGTCGACGTGCAGGTGCGCGGGCCCTACCGGCTGTGGCACCACACCCACGAGCTCGCCCCGCTCGATGACGGGCGCACGCTGATGCGCGACACCGTGCGCTACGACCTGGGCTTCGGGGCGCTCGGCGCGCTGGCCCACCGCGCGATCGTGCGCCGCGACCTCCAGGCGATCTTCGCCTATCGCGCCGAGCGCGTGCCGACGCTGCTCAGCTGACGCTGGCCGCGGCGAGGCCGTCGAAGATGAGCCCGACGCCGGGCAGGTCGCCGGGCGAGTCGGCGAGGTGGCTCCAGCGCACCACGCCGTCGGGGCCGACGATGACCAGCGCGCGGTTGGTCATCCCCCCCGGCTCGAAGTAGGCGCCGAAGGCGCGCGACGCCGCGCCCTTGGGCTCGAAGTCCGAGAGCTGCTCGATGCTGACGCCGAGCTTCTCCTTGAACGCCTTCTGCGACCAGCTCGCGTCGGTCGAGACGCCATAGAGGGTCGCGCCCTGGGCGGCGAAGTCCTCGAGCGCCTCTTCGTAGATCTGCAGCTGGTCGGTGCAGACCGGGCTGAAGGCGAAGGGGTAGAAGACGAGGACCGTGGTCTGGCCGAGGAGGTCCTCGCGGGTGAAGTCGCTGCCGTCCTCGCGCTCGAGCGTGAACTCCGGGGCCGGCGTGCCCGGAGCGAGGATGCTCATCGACGCAGGCCGAGCTCCTTGATGAGCTCGCGATAGCCCTCGAGGTTGCTGCGCTGCATGTAGTTGAGCAGCCGCCGGCGCTGGCCGACGAGCATGAGCAGCCCACGACGCGAGTGGTGGTCCTTCTGGTGGGCGCGCAGATGCTCGGTGAGCTGGTTGATGCGCTCGGTGAGCAGCGCGACCTGCACGCGGGTGTTCCCGGTGTCCTGCTCGTTCGTGCCGAACTGCTTGGTGAGCTCGGCCTTTCTCTCTTGCGTCAAGGGCATGGCGACGTGGCAAGGTAGCAGAGTGCCCGCGCCGACCAACGCACGGCCACACGGGAGTTTCCTCGCCTCGGAGGCCGGCGAGCTGGCCGGCGTGTCGGGGACCACGATCGGCCAATGGGCCCGTCGCGGGCTCATCCGCTCGTCCGTCTCCGACGCCGATCCGCGCGTCTACAGCGTCGAGGACGTGGCCGAGGCGGCGCTGGTCAGGGCGCTGCTCGACCGCGGCGTTCGCCACGCCGACATCCACCGCGTCATCGAGCGCCTCAACGGCTACGGCCTCTGGCCGCTCAGCGAGGCCACCCTGGCCACGACCACCGACGGCGCGCCGCGCATCGTCCTGCGCGAGGACGAGGCCGACTGGGTGCTCACCGCGCGTGGGTGGCAGCGCCCAGCGACGTTGCCGGCGCTGCGCGAGGTGCGGCTGCGGTTGCGGCGCAGCTCGGGGTAGGGGTTTCGTCCGCGTGGCGTCTTGCGGCGCTGCGCGGCCAGGGCATCGAGGGAGGAAGGCCCGCCGGTCGCGGCCGCCGGCCCGAACCACTTCGGTTTGTGTGCGGTTTCCGGACGCAAAGCGAAGTGGTTCGCGCCCATCGCGGGCGAACGTCCCCGTTTCCCTCGGTGCCCTGGCCGCGAAGCGCCGGGAAGCCACCGCGGACGACGCGACTGCGGAGACGACCTACTGCGCCATCGCCCCCGCATCGACCGACAGCGCCGTCCCCGTCACGAACGACGAGCGGTCAGAGACCAGCCAGACCACCGACTCGGCCACCTCGTTGGGCTCGCCGAAGCGCTTCATCGCCTGCGGCGCGAGGAGCTCGAGCTGGCGCTCCTCGGGGAGGACGTCCATCATCGCGGTGCGGATCGCGGCGGGGCAGACGCAGTTGACGCGGATGCCGTCGTTGGCGACCTCGACGGCCGCGGCGCGGGTCAGGCCGACCACGCCGTGCTTGCTGGCGATGTAGGCGGCGAGGGTCGGCACGGCCATCAGCCCGGCCAGCGACGCGGTATTGACGATCGAGCCGCCGCCGTGCTCGCGCATCTGGGGGATCTGGTGCTTCATGCCGAGCCAGACGCCCTTGAGGTTGACCGCCATGACCTTCTCCCAGTCGCCCTCCTCGGTCTCCACAACCGTCGCCTGCAGCTCGACGCCGGCGTTGTTGTGCGCGAAGTCCAGGCGCCCGAAGGCCTCGACGGTCTTCGCGACCACCGCCTCGCAGTCGGCCGCGACCGTGACGTCGCCGGGGACGAAGACGGCGTGGCCGCCCTCCTGCTCGATGAGGTGCACCGTCTCCTCGCCGTCCTCCTGGCGCGAAGGGAGATCGGTGACGAGCACCCCGGCCGCGCCCTCACGCGCCAGGGCCAGCGCCGTGGCACGCCCGATGCCGCCCGCCGACCCCGTCACCAGCCCCGCCTTGCCCTCGACCAGACCCGGCATCTGCCCTCCTTCTCGCTGTTCAGGCCGCGATCGCCCGCGCGTCCTCGACGTCGCGGCCCATCTGCTCGACCAGCGCCTCGACCGACTCGAAGCGCTTCTCGCCCCGCAGGCGCTTGAGGAACTCCACCCGCAGCGGCGCGCCGTAGAGGTCGCCGTCGAAGTCAACGAGGAAGGCCTCGATGAGCTCGCCGCGGCCGGTGACGAACATCGGGCGCACGCCGACGTTCGTGGCGGCGACGTGCACGGCGCCGTCGGGGGTGTACGCGCGGCAGGCGTAGACGCCGTGGCCGGGGACGACGTAGCCGTCGACGGGGACGAGGTTGGCCGTCGGGAAGCCCAGCGTGCGCCCGCGCTTGTCGCCGTGGGCGACCTCGCCGGCGACGGTGAAGGGAGCGCCCAGCAGCTTGTCGGCGTACTCGACCGCGCCGCTGAGCACGAGCCCGCGGATGTGGCTGGACGACACCACCTCGCCGTCGACCTCGAGCAGGTCCACGACGCGCGTCTCGAAGCGGCTGTCGGCCCGCAGCAGCTCCTCGTCGCCGGCCGCCTTGTGACCGAAGCGGAAGTTCTCCCCCACGCTGACGTGCTCGGCGTGCAGCGTCCCGACCAGCACGTCGTCGATGAAGCTCTGCGCGCTGCGCCCGGCGAACTCACTGTCGAAGGGGATGACGACCAGCTCCTGCACCCCCAGCTCTTCGATGAGCTCGATCTTGCGCTCGAGCGGGGTCAGCAGGCGCGGAGCGCCCCCAGGGGCCACCACCGCCGCGGGATGCGGCTCGAAGGTGACGACCGTGTCGGCGTCGCGGATGACCTCGCGGTGGCCGAGGTGGACCCCGTCGAAGGTGCCCACCGCGACGCGGCGCGGGCGCGGCTCGACGTCGGGGAGATGGGTGACCTTCACCCGCGGAACCCTACGACGGGCTTGAGCAGGCCGTCCTCGCGGGGCTCGGCGATGGCCACCGGCCCGTCGGCGTCGGCCACCAGGACGTGCTCGACGTCGGCCTCGGCCTCGGCTGGAGGGGCGTGGGTGGGCGGGACCCGAATCGTCTGCCCGTGGCCAGCGCGCCACGCGGCGTCGGCGTCGACCTCGACGCGCGGCAGGAAGGCGAGCGCCTGCTCGAGTGGCAGCACGCGCTGCGGGTCGGCGTCCCGCACGTCGAACGGCCCGATCCGCGTGCGCCGCAGCTCCTCGCAATAGCCGTCGCCCAGCTCGGCGATGAGCGAGCGCACGTAGGTCCCGGCCGAGCACTCGATGAGGAACTGGGCGCGGTCCTCCCGGCGCCACTGCTGCTCGAAGCGGTAGACGTCGACCTCGCGCTCGGGCACCTCGAACGCCTCGCCTTCGCGCGCGCGCTCGTAGGCCTTGCGGCCCTGCACGCGGACGGCCGAGTAGATCGGCGGGCGCTGGACGATGCGCCCGGTGGGCAGCGCCACGTCGAGCGGCGGGATCCGCCCCGTGTGCGTGATCTCGCCCTCCGGGTCGCCGGTGGTCGAGATCGCGCCCAGCCGCGCGACGGTCACGTACTCCTTCGGCAGCGCCATGAGGAAGCGCTGGACGCGCCGAGCGCGCCCGACGAGGACGAGCAGCAGTCCCGTCGCGAAGGGGTCGAGGGTGCCCGCGTGGCCGGCCTTGCGCACGCCCAGCAGCCGCCGCGTGGCCAGCGTGAGGTCGTGCGAGGTCTTCCCCGGGGGCTTGTCGACGAGGACGAGACCGTCCACTACAGCTGCGCGGCGACCTGTTCGCGCAGGAAGGCGACGAGGTCCGCTTCGGACAGCTCGGTGGCGAAGCCCGCCGCCTGACGGTGCCCGCCGCCGCCGCCGGCGCGCGCGATGACCGAGACGTCGACGCTGCCGTCGGTGGCGCGCAGCGAGACCTTGCGCCGCCCGCGGCTGCCGTCGGGCAGCTCGCGTGCGAGGGCGGCGACCTTCGTGCCCTCGACCGACCGCAGGTGGTCGATGATGCCCTCGGAGTAGCTGTCCTCGGCGCCCGAGAGGCGGAAGTCGTCGCGGGTGAGGCGCGTGAAGGTCAGGCGGCCCTCGTCGTAGCGCTGGACGTGGGCCAGCGCGTGCGCCAGGAGCTCGAGCTTGGCGTAGGGCATGCCCTCGTAGAGGCGGCGGTAGATGCCGTGCACGTCGACGCCGGCGTCGATGAGCTCGGCCGCCATCACGTGCGCGCGTACGCCGGTGTTCTCGTACATGAACTTGCCGGTGTCGGTGACGAGGCCGACGTACAGCGCCTCGGCGATCTCCATCGCGGGCTCGACGCCCAGCGCGCGCATCAGGTCCCAGACGATCTCGGCGGTGCAGGACGCGTCCTCGACCACGTGGTTGACCGTGCCGAAGCGCGTGTTGTCGTGGTGGTGGTCGATGTTGAGGATGTGCGCTTCCTCGCGCTTGAACGCGCCCACCGGGTTGCGGTCGATGTTGCCGCAGTCGAGGAAGACGATCGTGCGCTCGTCGAGGTCGTCGGGCAGGGTGCTCTGCAGGCCGTCGAGCTCGAAGAAGCGGTACTCGTAGGGCAGCGGGAACTCGTCGGCGGCCATGTACATGACCGAGTCCTTGCCCAGCGCGAGCAGGATGCGGTGCATGGCCACCAGCGATCCGAGGGCGTCGCCGTCGGGGTTCTCGTGCGTGACGAGGACGAAGCGCGTCGCGTCGCGCAGCTCGTCGAGGACCTCCTCGCGGGTATCGGCCTCGACCGTGCTCATGCCTGCTCGTCCATCAGCCGCTCCAGGCGCTGTGCCCGCTCGGCCGTGTCGTCGTGGAAGAAGGTCAGGGTGGGCGTGTGCTTGAGGCGCAGCTCGCCGCCGATGCGCCCCTGCAGGAAGCCCTGAGCCGAGCGCAACCCCTCGAGCGAGGCGCTGACGGCCTCGGCGTCGCCGAGAACGCTCACATAGACGCGAGCGTGGCTCAGATCAGGGCTGGTCTTGACATCCGTGACGGTCACAAATCCGACCCGAGGGTCCTTCACTTCATGGGTGACGACGTCGCTGAGGACCTCTCGCACGGCCTCGTCGACACGACGCATCCTCTCCAGGCTCATCCTATCCCTCCCGCGTCCTCGAACGAGGTCAGGCTGCGCTCCATGCGCACGCCCTCCGGGTAGCGGCTCAGCAGCCAGGCCTCGACGTGGTCGGCCGCCTGCGCGAGCTGCCTGAGCGAGCCGCTCGTCAGCGCGCCGGCGAGGGTCGAGCGCTGCCACGTGTCCTGGCCGTCGACCTCGGAGACGGCCACGCCCAGCCGGGTGTGCAGCTGCGCCTTCACCGATGACAGCTCCTTGCGCTTCTCCTTGAGGCTTCCCGAGTCGGGAAAGTGCAGGTGGATGAGCAAGAGGGCGACATAGGCGTGGGGCACGGCCCCTCGAAGGTAGCGTGCGGCGCGTGCAGGCGACCCTCGACCACGCGCGGGCCGCGCTGACCGCCGCCCGCAGCGCGGGCTTCGCCGTCGAGCGTGCGGAGGTCGCGAGGGTCGCGTCGAACGTCCTCGTGCGCCTCGAGCCCGGTCCCTTCGCAGCGCGCCTGACCGGCGCCACCGAGGGCTTTCGCGACTCCACCGCCAATCTGCGCCGCGAGGCCCTCCTGGCCGCGGCCCTGGCCGCCACGGGCGCACCGGTCCTCGCCCCGCTCGGCGGGCCGTATGAGGCGGGTGGCCGCACCGTGACGCTGTGGCCGTGGCTCGAGCCGCACGGCGATGCCGGCGACGCCGAGCAGGCCGGCCGCGCGCTGCGGGCCTGCCACGACGCGCTCGCCGACGTCGACCCGGCCGGCCTCGAGCTCGAGCCGCTCGCGATGCTGACCGAGGCGCGCCGCCTGGCGCCTGGCGCGCTGCCCGAGATCGTGCCGGCGATCGATCGGGCGCTGGCCACGCTGGCCGCGGCGCCCCAGCGCATCGTCCACGGCGACAGCCACCCCGGCAACGTCCTGTGGACCGCCGGCGGGCCGCTGTGGAGCGACTGGGAGGACGCGCACCTCGGCCCGCTGGAGTGGGACCTGGGCTGCCTGGTGGCCGCCGCGCGCGTGCACGGCAACGACTTCGGCTGGGCCGAGGCGGCGCTGGCCGCTCACGGCGGTCCGTTCGACGCGACGCTGCTGGAGGCCTGCGTCGACGCGCGCGTGGCGCAGGGCGCGGCGTACCTGGCGGCGACGGGCCGTGGGGAGGTTGGTCGGCATCTGGAGTGGCTGGGGGTTTCTTCGTAGGTCGGCGGCACTTCGCGGCCAGGCACCGAGGGGAAGCGGGCCGGTCGCCGGTGGTCGCGCCTAGCGTGGTCGATTGCTGTTGTCCTGCAACACCTATCGACCGCACTAAGCCGCGCGCCGCGGTTGCACCACGGGCGTGGCGGGCCATCCTCCCTCGATGCCCTGGCCGCGCACCCTCGCGCAGCGACGGCGGACGACGCGAAAAGCGACTACGAAAGCGCCCGCTCGACCTGCCGCGTCTCGTAGGCCTCGAACACGTCGCCCTCCTTGACGTCCTGGTAGTTGGCCAGGACGATGCCGCACTCGTAGCCGGCGGCGACCTCGCGCACGTCGTCGTTGAAGCGCTTGAGCGAAGCGATCGTCGTGTCGTAGACCACGGTGCCGTCGCGGACGATCCGGACCTTGGCGCCGCGCGTGATGCGCCCGTCGGTGACGTAGCAGCCGGCGATGGTGCCCACCCTCGAGGCGCGGAAGGTCTGGCGGACCTCGACGGTGCCGACGGTCTCCTCGACCTCCTCGGGGCGCAGCATGCCGGTCATGGCGTCGCGCAGGTCCTCGAGCGCGCGGTAGATGACCGAGTAGTGGCGGATCTCCACGCCCTCGCGCTCGGCCGCGGCTCGCGCGTCGCCCACCGGGCGCACGTTGAAGCCCAGCACGACCGCGTCGGAGGCGGCGGCGAGCATGACGTCGGACTCGGTGATGCCGCCGACGCCCGAGCTGATGACATTGACGTGGATCTCGTCCTGGGGCAGCTTGGCGATCTCGTCCTCGAAGGCCTCCAGCGAGCCGGAGACGTCGGCCTTGAGCACGAGCTCGAGCTCCTGGTAGTCGCCCTCCTGGATGCCCTTGAAGATGTCCTCGAAGGAGATCTTGCGCCCCGAGCGGCGGGCCTGGGCCTCGTTGCGCAGCCGGACGGCGCGCTCGTTGGCCTGCTGGCGCGCGGTGCGGTCGTTCTCGACGACGTGCGCGAACTCGCCCGCGTCGGGGACGCTGTCGAAGCCGAGGACCTCGACGGGGTCGCCGGGCACGGCTTCCTCGAGGCGCTCGCCGTTGTAGGCGACCATCGCGCGGACCTTGCCCCAGTGCGCGCCGGCCACCAGCGCGTCGCCGACGCGCAGGGTGCCGCGCTGCACGAGCAGCGTGACGACAGGGCCGCGGCCCGGGTCGAGCCTGGACTCGATGACCACGCCGCTGGCCTCGGCCCCGGGGTTGGCCTCGAGCTCCTCGAGCTCGGCCACGACGAGGATGGTGTCGAGCAGGTCCTCGAGACCCTGCTGGGTCTTGGCCGACACGTCGACGAACTCGGTCTCGCCGCCCCACTCGGAGGGCTGGAGGTTGAGCTGCGTCATCTCGGTGCGCACGCGCGTCGGGTCGGCGCCCTCCTTGTCGACCTTGTTGACGGCGACGAGGATCGGCACGTCGGCCGCGCGCGAGTGGTCGACGGCCTCGCGCGTCTGCGGCATGACGCCGTCGTCGGCGGCGACCACGACGACCGAGATGTCGGCCACCTGACCGCCGCGGGCGCGCATGGCGGTGAACGCCTCGTGGCCCGGCGTGTCGAGGAAGGTGATCGTCTTGTCGTTGTGGTGGACCTGGTAGGCGCCGATGTGCTGCGTGATGCCGCCGGCCTCGCCCGAGGCGACCTCGGTCTGGCGGATGGCGTCCAGCAGAGACGTCTTGCCGTGGTCGACGTGACCCATGATGGTCACGACCGGCGGGCGCTCGACGAGGTCCTCGTCGGAGTCCTCGAAGACGACCTCGTCCTCGGCCTCGTCGCCGGCGTGGATGATCTCGACCTCCTTGCCGAACTCCTCGGCCAGGATCGAGATCGCCTCGTCGGAGAGCGTCTGCGTGAGGGTGACCATCTCCCCCATGCTCATGAGCTTCTTGATGATGTCGGCGACGGCGATGCCGAGGTACTCGGCCACGTCGCGGACGGTCGAGCCGGAGTTGACGCGCACCACGTCGGTGCGGCTCATCACGTCGGCCTGCAGCGGAGCGGCGACCTCCTCGAGCACCTCGCGGCGACGGCGTCCGCGGCTGCGGCGCCCGGGGCGCCGGCCGGGAGGGCCGCCCGCGGGCGGGCCGCCGGGGCCGCCCGGCCCACCGGGGCCGCCGGGGCCGCGCCGGGCGGCCTGAGAGTCGATGACCACGCGCCGGCGCCCGCCGGCAGCGCCGCCGCCCTCGTTGCGCAGGCCACCCCGCGACGGGCGCGAGGGCTGCGACTTGGTCTCGTCGCGCGTGGGGCGCTTGGGCTCCTCGGGCTGGGCGATGATCTTCGGGCCGGTGCCGGGGGCCGGGCGCTTGGCCGTCGGCGGCTCGGCCTCGGCGGGCTGCTCGACCTCCGTCGTGGCCGACGCCTCGGGCGCGGCTGACGCCTCGGGCGCGGCCGGGGCCTTCGCCTCGGGGGCGGGCGCCGCGGGGGCGGCCTCGGCCTCGGGCGCGGGCGTGGTCGCCGCCTTGGCCTCGGTCTTCGGGGCGGCGGCCGGCGTCTCGGCCGGCTTGGCCTGCGTCTTGGCCTCGGCGGGCGCGGGCGCGGCAGGGGCGGGCGCCTTCGCGGCGGCGGGCGCTGCGGTCTCGGCGGCGGGCGCCGCGGGCTGCTTGGGCTCGGCGGCGGGCGCCGCCGGCGTCGCCTCGCGGGCCACCGGCGCCGGAGCAGCCGGTGCGGGCGCGGGGCGGCGCGGCATCGGCGGCGGCGTCGCGGGCGGGCGCGGCGGCATCGGCGGCCGGGGGTACTCCTCCTCCTGGCGGCGCGTGGGCACCTTCAGGGGCGGGCCGTCGGGCTCGAAGATCCGGCGGGGGCGCGGCGTGGGGGCGGCGGCGCCGGGAGCGGCGGGCCGTGCGGGCGCGCCGGGGCGCGCGGGCTGGCCGGGGGCCGCGGCGCGCTGGGGCGGCGCTGTGCCGGCGGCGCGGCCGGCCGGCTGCGCGGGGCGCGCGGCGGCAGGCTTCGCGGGGGCGGCGCCGTTGCCGCCCAGCGCGCGCAGCGCCTCGGCCTCGTCGACCGTGGAGGCCGCAGCCGTCACGTCGAAGCCGGCGTCGCGCAGCTTGGTGAGCACGTCCGCACTGGACATGCCCTGTTCCTTGGCGATCTCGTGAACGCGCTTCTTGGTCATCCGCTCACCGATTCTACGAGGTCATGGTCAACGGACACCGCCCGGCGAAACACCCGGGGCAGCGCGCGCCGCTCGATTGCCGTCTGCGCGCAGGCCGCGCCGCAGACGTAGGCCCCCCGGCCGGGCAGCGACCCGTCCGGGTCCGCGACGACGCGGTCGTCGCGCACGGCCAGTCGCCGCAGCGCCGCCTGGGGCGCGCGGCGCCCGCAGGCCACGCAGCGTCGCTCGGGGATGTGCCGTGCCGGCGTTATGAGGCGGGCTCCTCCGCCGTCTCCTCGGCGGGGGCCGGCTCGGCTGGGGCCGCCTCCGCGAGAGGCTGGCCGTCGGTCGTCTCGAGCGGAGGCTCGGTGTCGGCGGCGAGGGCGTCGGGCTCGGCGGCCTCGGGAGCCGGCTCGAGCGCGTCGTCGTCATCGGCCGCGATCTCCTCGACCGCGACCTCGTCGACCGCGACCTCGTCGGCCGGAGCCTCGGCCACGGCCTCCTCGACGAGAGCGTCGTTGGCGTCCGCGGACTCCAGGCCGCCCGCCAGCGCCTCCTCGGCGACGGCCTCCTCGACCTCGCCGTTCTCGCCCACCAGCTCCGCCGGAGGCTCGCCGGCGACGTAGACCGTGCCGGTCCCCTCGAGCGCCTGGTGGCTGTCGAGCCCGCAGAAGCGCGAGCCGGGCAGCGCCGCGTTGGGGCAGCGGCGGCCGTTGCCCAGGATCGCCGCGCAGCGCCCGCCGGTCTCCTCCTCGGGGTAAGACCCGTCGGGCTCCTCGGTGGCGAACTCGGTCTCGGACTTGATGTCGATGCGCCAGCCGGTCAGCCGCGCGGCCAGGCGCGCGTTCTGGCCCTCGCGCCCGATGGCCAGCGAGAGCTGGTCGTCGGGGACGACGACGGTGGCCTGACGGGCGTCGTCGTCGACGAGCACCTCGCGCACGCGCGCGGGCGAGAGCGCCTTGGCCACGAAGCGGGCGGGCTCGTCGTTGTAGGGGATGATGTCGATCTTCTCGCCGCGCAGCTCGGAGACGACCATGCGCACGCGCGAGCCGCGCGGGCCCACGCAGGCGCCGACCGGGTCCACGCCGTCGGCGTAGGAGACGACGGCGATCTTCGAGCGGTAACCGGGCTCGCGGGCGACGTTGGCGATCTCGACCAGGCCGTCGGCGATCTCGGGGACCTCGAGCTCGAAGAGCTTCTTGATGAGCTCGGGGTCGCGCCGCGAGACGATGATCGACGGGCCCTTGGTGGAGGGCGAGACCTCCTTGATGACCGCCTTGATGCGCTGCGAGTGGTCGTAGCGCTCGCCGTCGACCTGCTCGGACTTGGGCAGCAGCGCCTCGACGCGCTCGCGCAGCTGGACCAGCGTGTAGCGCGAGTCGGACTGCTGGACGATGCCGGTGATCAGCTCGCCGACGCGGTCGCGGTACTCCTCGAACATCATGTCGCGCTCCGCCTCGCGGATGCGCTGCAGGATGACCTGCTTGGCCGTCTGGGCGGCGATGCGGCCGAAGTCGTCAGGGGTGACGTCCTGCTCGTCGATCTGGTCGCGGTACTCCTCGAACTTGGCCGGGTCGATCTCGGGGTCCTGCGGCTCGACGGGCTCGCCGGTCTCCGGGTCGATGTAGGTCCCCTCGTCGATCGTCTCGACGATCAGGTGGGCCTCCAGGCGCTCGGGCACGATGAGCTCGATCACGCGGTAGTCGCCGGTGTCGGGGTCCATCTCCACGCGGGCGTACTTGGCCGCGCCGGGCTGCTTCTTGTAGGCCGACAGCAGGGCGTCCTCCAGCGCATGGATGAGGCGGTCGGGCGCGATGCCCTTCTCGATGGCCAGGGCCTTCATGGCGTCCAGGATCTCTCGCGACATGTCGGCTACTCCTCGACGAGGTTGGACTTGCGGATGTCGGCGTACGGGATCGCGATGACGCCGTTGTCGACGGCGATCGTGACCTCGGCCTCGGTGGCGCCGACCAGCTCGCCGGTGAACGACGAGTGGCCGTCGTGGGCGTCGCGCAGGCGCACGCGTGCGCGCCGACCGAGGAAGCGACGGAAGTGGTCGGGCTTGGTGAGCGGGCGCGTCCCGCCCGGCGAGGACACCTCGAGCGCGTAGTGCTCGCGGACCTCGGGCAGCAGGTGGGTGACGCGCTCGCAGAGGGCGACGGTGACGCCCTCGGGGTGATCGATGAAGAGACGCACGGTGTGGCCGCCGAGCACCTCGGCGAGCAGCACCTCGACATCCGGCGCGGTCTCCGCGAGACGCGCCTCGATGTCTGTCTGCAAGCTGTTCATCAATCCTCCTTCCTGACAACAAAAAAGCGGGCGAGCGCCCGCTTTCAACTGCACCGGCCGGGGACCGGCCCCGAAAGCTGTAGCGGCAAGATAGCACCCTGGCTGCGACCGCGGCCGGTCTGAAATGACCGCTGCTCAGGCTGCGCGCCGGCGCGCCTGGCCGAGGTACTTCGAGTAGTCCTCGCGCTCCGGGCGCAGGCACGAGGCGAGCGCGAGCGGCTTGCGCGCCTCGGCGTGGCGGCCCTGCAGCTGCAGCGAGCGCCCGAGGCAGAACAGCGCGTAGTCGTTGGTCGGCGCGTGCTCGACGACGGCCTCGAACTCGGCCGCCGCCTCGCGGTAGCGCCCGGCGCCGAAGAGGGCGCGGCCGAGCGCCTCGCGCACCGAGGCCTTGTCGGGCTCGAGGTCGCGGGCGCGCGCCAGGGGCACGACGGCGGCGTGGAAATCGCCGTTGTCGAGCAGGGCGGTCCCGTTCATGAAAAGGTCGTACGCGCTGTCCATGCCTACTTCGGAGTGTACGACCGGCGCAGACGATCCTTGAGGGCTCCCGGCGGCCGCGGCGGCAGCGCCCACCACGCGCGCAGCGCGCCGCGCAGGCCCAGGCCCGAGCCGAGCTGGCGGCGCAGCGCGCGACGCTGGGCGGCCGTCGGCGGCGCCGTGGAGCGCGCGTAGCGGCGGTCGCGCACAGCCCGCACGTAGGCCGCGGCGGCCTCTGAGCCGCCGAGCAGGCTCTCCAGGCGCGCGAGCGTCACGTCGGGCGACGGGTCGCGCCCGGAGCGGTGCAGCGCGCGCTGCAGCTCTGCCACCTCGGGCGCGAGCGTCGCGAACGGCGTGCGCCGGCGCCACAGCACGACGCCGCTGAAGAGCGCCGCGAGGGCGAGGACCGCGGCGCCGACCGGCAGCTTCCAGCCGCCGCCCCCGCTGGTGGGCGCGACGCCCGAGCCGGGGTCGCCGGGCGCGAACGGGCGGTCGCCCGACTGGCCCAGGCGCCCGCTGAAGTTGGGCGGCAGCGTCGGGCCGCCGTTGGGGCTGGGGCCGGTGTCGTCGAGCTGCGAGCTGGCGGGCGACGCGGCGGGCGTCGGGTCGAAGGTGATCCAGCCGTAGGGCGGGAAGTAGGCCTCGACCCACGAGTGCGCGTCGGTGTCGCGCACCACGTAGTCCTTACGGTTGCTGTTGTAGCTGCCTGGGCTGAAGCCCGACGCGACCCGCGCGGGCACCCCGCCCATGCGCAGCATGAGCGCCGCCACGCCGGAGAACTGCTGGCAGTAGCCGCTCTTGGTGTCGAAGAGGAAGGACGCCAGCGGGTAGGGGCGCTGCGGCGGGTTCTCGTCGTAGCTGGTTCCCTGCTGCACGCGGTCGATGACGGCCTGCACGAAGTCGTAGGGCGTCTTGGTGTCGTGCCGGATCTGCTGGGTCAGCGCGTAGAGCTGCGCGTAGGGCGAGTCGGCCATCACCTTGTCGCCGGCCTGCTTGACGCCGAAGCCGCTGGGCCACACGATGCCGGCCGCGCCGTCGGTGCCGTAGGGCGCGAAGCGGATGTCGGCCGTCGCGCCGAGCGGCTTGCCCGTGGCCTGGTCGACGAGGCCGGCCGACACGCCGCGCAGGGGCACGTGCAGCTCGAGGAAGTCCTGGGTGTAGCCGGGGTAAGCGGCGTCCGAGCGCTTGAGCTGCGCCTCGCTCGGGCGCGGGACGTAGACGAGGGCCTGGTAGCTGTCGCCGGGGCGCAGCGGCTTGTTCGAGGTGACGAAGGTACCGTCGCTCTGCGGCAGGGCCAGGCGCGAGGCGCCCGGGAGGATGTCGCGCACGTCGCCGGCGCCGACGAACTGCGTCGAGCGCAGCCCGCGGTCGACGACCTTGATCGTCTGCAGCCACCTGCGGTTGAAGCGCGGCTGGATGGGAGCGTCGCGCGACGGCGCGCCCGTGCGCCAGCGCACGCCGTCGAACTCGTCGAGGTTCGTCGCCTTCCAGTAGGCCGGGACGCTGGCCTTGACGCGCAGCATCTCGCGCCCGTCGCGCGACCACGTCATCGGCCCGTAGCTGTGCGTCCACGAGAAGGCCTCGGCCTTCTTGGGCTCGAGCTTCTCGGCGAAGTTCTCGTAGTTGAACCACGGCTGGTCGCTGTCCAGGCGCGGCCCGACGATCGCCCCCACGACGGCGGTGGCCACCACGACGGCCACGGCGACGGCGAGCTGGTCGGAGCGGACACGCTCGAGCCACAGGAAGCCGGCGAGGACGATGCAGAACACCGCGCCGTCGAAGTAGGGCGAGTCGGGGCCGTGCTCGACGATGGGCACCGCGTAGAGGGTGCCGAGAGCCACCGCGGCCGCGACCGGGTATCCCGGCGACGTGCCGCGCCGCGGCCAGAAGGCGAGCAGGGCGGCGAGCGCCAGCAGCGCGGTCCCGCCGGACAGGATCGCCGTGCGCACCCACTCGTCGATGCCGCGGTACGGCACCGTGATGGCCGGCGTGGAGCCGATCCCCTGCGACATGCCCGACGCCAGGTCGTCCCACTGGTGCCAGCCGAGCATGCGCAGCGGCACGCCGGCGACGAGCAGGGCCAGGATGAGCAGCACGAAGGCCACCGCGCCGGCGGCGGTGCGCCGCTGCCACATGGGCCAGCGGGCAGGGAGCGCGATCAGCACGGCGCCGCCCGCGAGGGCGAAGAGCAGCGACAGGAACATGTCGCCGCCCTTGGCGGGCCGGATCAGCGCCCCCCAGTGCAGGGCCGCGAAGAGCCCGAGCGCGGCGAAGGCGCCCAGCCGGATCCGCTCGGGGTGCGCGCGCGCCGGCGGCTGGGTGACGGCCAGCGGGGCGCGCGGCAGCGCGGCGGCGGCCATCAGGCGACCTCCGCCACGCGGCGGGTGCCGCTGAGCTCGTAGCCGGTGCAGCCGGCGACGGTGAAGACGGAGCGCCGGGCACCCGCCCGGCGCTCCGTGCGCCGGTCGCCCGGGGCGCGCTCGGCCAGCCCGTCGCCGCCGGGCACGATGAGATAGCGCCCGCCGCCGACGGCGTGGCCCAGGGCGCGCGGCGCGCGCGACGGCTGGTGGGCGGCGACGTAGAGCAGCGGGCCGCGGCGCGAGGCCAGCCCCGCCACGTTCGGGCCTGTGCGGTCGTCGACCAGCGCCAGGCGCACGTGCAGGTGCGGCCAGCCGATGAGCGAGGACTCGAGCACGGTCGGGCGCCGGTCGCCGGGCAGCAGCAGGCCGCAGCCGCCGGCGCGGGCCAGGTGCACGCACAGCGAAGCGGCGGCGCGCACGGCGGCGTCGAGGTCCTCCTCGCGGGCGGGCCGGCGGGGGTCGAGGACGACGAGCGGGCGCGTGTCGCCGTCGGAGCGCAGCCGGCGCTCCATGAGCTCGCCGCCGCGCGCGAGCCCGGGCCAGAAGATGCGCGACGCCGCGGCGCCGGGCCGGTAGGGGCGCAGCCCGTCGAGGTCGACCTCGGCAGCGATCGACTGGCGCCCGCGCCGCGCGGCGAGCCCGGAGCCGTCGCCCTCGCCCGGCGGCGTGACCACCTTCTCCAGGCGCGGGAGGACGAGCAGCTCGGCGGGGTCGTCGGCGGTCACCACCCGGGTGGCGAGGCCCAGCGGGTCGCTGATCACGATGCGCGGCGGCGGCAGCACCTTGCGCCCGCGGCGCGCGAAGCGCGCGCTGATGTGGATCTCGGTGCGGCGGCGGCCGCTGACCATCGGCGCCGGGCCGGGCAGCAGGTCGTCCTCGATGTAGCCGCTGGGCAGCGGCAGCCGCCCGCCCGAGACCACGAGGTCGATGACCACCGGCTGCTCCTCGATCGTGCGCCGCGTGGCCACCGTGCGGTGCACGCGCACCCCGCGCGCGGAGAGCGCGACCCACAGCGCGGCCACCCCGGCCAGGACCAGGAGGCCGACGCCGGGCACGTAGAGCGGCTCAGCGTCGAAGGTCGCCGCGGTCAGCGTCAGCAGGAACCCGAGGAGCGCGGTGGCGGCGGCCGGGCGCATGGCGCCGCCTAGAGCGCCGGCGTCGCCGCCAGCGCGTCGGCGACGATCCGCTCGCCGGTGACGTCCACCGCCTCGGGCGCGAGCACGATGCGATGGGCCAGCACCACCTCGGCCAGCGCCTGCACGTCGTCGGGCAGCGCGTGGTCGCGGCCGCGCAGCAGGGCGCGCGCCTTGGCCGCGCGCAGGAGGAGCAGGCCGGCGCGCGGGCTGGCGCCGAGCTCCGCGCGCGAGTCCTCGCGCGTGCGGTGCAGCAGCGAGACGACGTAGCCGCGCAGCGCGTCGGAGGCGTGCACGCGCCGTGCCGCGTCCTGGACGGCCAGCAGCTCGGCCGCGGTGGCGACCGGCTCGAGCACGTCGACGCGGTCGGAGACCTCGTGGGCGCGCAGCATGGCGACCTCGCCGGCCGACGACGGATAGCCCATCGACACGCGCGCCATGAAACGGTCGACCTGGGCCTCGGGCAGCGGGTAGGTGCCCTCGAACTCGATCGGGTTCTGCGTGGCCAGGACGACGAACGGGCGCGCCAGCTCGTGGGTGTGCACGTCGACGGTGACTCGCCGCTCCTGCATGCACTCGAGCAGGCCCGACTGCGTCTTGGGCGAGGCGCGGTTGATCTCGTCGACGATGACGACGTTGGCGAAGATCGGCCCCGGGCGGAACTCGAAGCGATCCTCGCGCTGGTTGAAGACGTTGACCCCCACCACGTCGGCCGGCAGCAGGTCGGCCGTGCACTGCACGCGCGCGAACTGCAGGTCGAAGGCGCGCGCGACCGAGCGCGCGAGCGTCGTCTTGCCCACGCCCGGGAGATCCTCGATGAGGATGTGCCCCTCGGCCGCCACGCACACCAGCACCAGGTCCAGCAGGTCGCGGCGCACCTCGACCGCGTCGGTGATCGCCAGCGCCACCTGGCGCCCCAGCTGCTGCGCGCTGGCGATCTCCTCCTCGCCGACCGGGCCCGGTTCCTCCCCGATGCTCTCCATGCTCATCGCGAGCGCTCCCTCATGCCGTAGTCCTCTCCCCACTGCGCAGGCCGGCGACCGCCTCGAGGATCGCGCGTGCGATCTCGACCTTCGGCGCGCGTGGGACATGGCGCTCGCCGGCAGCGGTGACGATCGTGACCTCGTTCTCTGACCCTTCGAAGCCGATGTCCGCCCGCGCGATGTCGTTGACCACGACGGCGTCGAGGCCCTTGCGCGCGAGCTTGTCGCGCCCGTAGGCCACTGCTCCCTCCCCGTGCTCGGCGGCGAAGCCGACGACGGTCTGATCGGGGCGGCGGATGGCGGCGAGCCCGGACAGGATGTCCGGGGTACGCTCGAGCGCGACGACGAGTTCCTCGCGCGCGTCCTTCTTGAGCTTGGTGTCGGCCGGCGTCGCGGGCCGGTAGTCCGCCACCGCGGCGGCCATGAGCAGGACGTCGGCGCGGGCGAAGTGCGCCGCGCACGCCTCCTGCAGCTCCGCGGCGGTGGCCACGTCGACGTGGTGCACGCGCGGCGTGCGCGCGAGGCCGACGTTGGCGGCGATCACCGTCACCTCGGCGCCGAGGGCGGCGGCCTCCTCGGCCAGCGCGAAGCCCATGCGCCCCGAGCTCCGGTTGCCCACAAAACGCACCGAGTCGATCGGCTCGCGCGTGCCGCCGGCGGTGACCAGCACCCTCAGGCCATCCCACGGGCGCCCACCCGCCGGGACGACGGCCTCCACGGCGGCCAGCAGCTGCGCCGGCTCGGCCAGGCGCCCGATGCCCCACTCGTGCCGGGAGCCCAGCGCGCCCGTCCCGGGGTCGACGACGATCACGCCGCGCTCGCGCAGGAGCGCGAGGTTGGCCTGCGTGGCCGCGTGCTCGTACATGTGGTTGTTCATGGCCGGCGCCACGAGGATCGGGCAGGTGGCGGCCAGCGCGGCCGACGTGAGCAGGTTGTCGGCCAGGCCGTGGGCCAGCTTGGCGATCGTGTTGGCGGTCGCCGGGGCGATCAGGAAGGCGTCGGCGTTGCGGACCAGCTCGAGGTGGCTGAGCGGGTCGTGCTGAGGAGCGGGCTGATCGGGGAACGCGCCCCGGGCGGGGTCGCGCTCGAACTCGTCGGTGAGGACCGGGGCCGCGGTGAGGGCCGCGAACGACGCCGCCCCGACGAAGCGCTGGGCCGTCGGCGTCTGGATGACGCGCACGGCATGCCCGGCCTTGGTGGCCAGGCGCACCACCTCGAGCGCCTTGTAGGCGGCGACTCCGCCGCTGACGCCGAGGAGGACGCGACCCATGTCCCCGCTAGCGGTAGTGGTACTTGATCTTGCCCGCGGCGACTTCCTCGAGGGCGATCGTCAGGTAGTTCTTCGAGGAGGAGTCGACCATCGGCGGCGGGAACTCGTCGAAGGTCCCCTCACCGAGGTTGTGGTAATAGGAGTTGATCTGGCGGGCGCGCTTGGCGGCGACCAGCACGGAGGCGTAATTGGAATCGACGTGCTCCAGGAGCGAGTCGATGCGCGGGTTGATCATGCTGGCGAGGGTACCAGCCGCAGAGCCGAGGCCCACCGGCTTGCACGCCCGCTCTTATGCGGACTTGACGCAGTCCTGGAGCTCGGCGGCGACGATGCTGACGAGCTGCTCGACGGCATCCTCGAGGCGGTCGTTGACCACCACGTGGCCGAACTCGCCCTGGGCGGCGAGCTCCGACTCGGCCACGCGCAGGCGCGCGGCGACCTCGTCCTCGTCGTCTGTTCCGCGGCCGATCAGGCGCGCGCGCAGGGCGTCGAGCGACGGCGGGGCGATGAAGACCTGCACCGCCTCGGGCAGCGCCGCGCGCACCTGGCGCGCCCCCTGGAGCTCGATCTCGAGCACGACCGGGTGCCCCGCGGCGGTCCGGCGCTCGAGCTCGGAGCGCAGCGTGCCGTAGCGGCGGTCGGCGTAGACGGCGTGCTCGACGAAGTCCCCTGCGTCCACGCGCCGCTGGAAATCTGAGTCGCCGAGGAAGTGGTAGTCGACCCCGTCGTGCTCGCCCGGTCGCGGCGCACGGGTGGTGGCCGACACGCTCAGCTCGAGCTCGGGCATGCGCTCGCGGAGGGACCTGATGAGCGTGCCCTTGCCGACCCCCGAGGGGCCGGTGATGACGAAGACGCGAGCCACCCCGCGAGGGTACGAGCCCTACCGGCGGAGCAGGCCGACGAGCTCGGTGCGCTGGCGCTCGGAGAGGCCGCCGATGGTCTTGCTCGGCGAGATCCGGCACTGCTGCAGGACCTTGTTCGCCTTCACCCGCCCGTACTTCGGGACGGCCAGGAGCATGTCGAAGACCTTGGCGGTCTCCACGTACTCAGGCGGCTCCTTCAGCAGCGTGTGGATCGACACCCGGCCCGCCTTCAGGTCCTTCTTCAGCTGTGCGCGACGCGTGCGAATCTCGTTGGCGCGCTGCAGGGCATCCATGCGCTGAAGGAGCGATCGCTCGGGTGCCGCCGAGTGCTTGGTAGGCGAATTGGTGGCCGGCGGCATCGGTCGGCGATACTACACAGCGAGGGGCCGCAGGCAAGGCGAAAAGAGCGAATTCGCCTCGACCTCGACCTGAGGTCGAGGTCAATCCAGACTGGTTGACGGTTTTGCCCGCCTTTGCAGGGATTTCGGTGAGGTCTACGGTTGGGGTCTCGGCGACCGGCCGAGGTTGTCCCCGCTCTTTGCGAACAAATCGTCAAGCTCGCGTGAGATCCGTGTTCCCGCCGCCGGATCGCGGAAGCTCTCGGTGCCCACGCCGACCAGCGTCGCGCCCGCGTCGAGCATGTGCGCCGCGTGTAGCCCGCTCTGCACGCCGCCCATGCCGACGACCGGGATCGTGACGCGTGCGGACACCGCGCGAACCTGGGCGAGGGCGACCGCGCGGATGGCCGGGCCCGACAATCCGCCGGTCTCGTTGCCCAGCCACGGCGCGCCGGCGCGTCGCGGGTGCGGTGCGTAGGCACGCAGCGTGTTGATGAGCGACACGGCGTCCGCCCCGGCCTCCTGGGCGGCCTGCGCGACGGCGGCGACGTCGGCCGTGTTGGGCGTCAGCTTGACGATCAAGGGCTTGGTCGTCCGCGGGCGCACCTCGCCCAGGACGGCGGCCAGCTCGGCGGGGTCAGCGCCGATGTCGAGGCCGGTCGAGACGTTCGGGCAGGAGACGTTGAGCTCGAGCGCGTCGACCTCGTCGCGCTCGTCGAGCGCCTCGACGAGGGTGCACAGCTCGGCCGCGGTCGCGCCCATGACGTTGGTGATGAGCGGGACCGGCAGGCGAGCGAGCTCCGGCAGGTCGTGCTCCAGGTACCCGCGCAGCCCCTTGTTGGGCAGGCCGATGGAGTTGATCAGGCCGGCCGGGGTCTCGTAGAGACGCGGCGGCGGGTTGCCGTCGCGGGGCGCCAGCGTGATGGTCTTCGAGACGAAGGCCGCGAAGGGGAAGTGCTCCAGCAGCGCGTCGCCGAAAGCGCGCCGGGCGGCGATGGCGTCGAAGGTGCCCGAGCCGTTGACGATCGGGTGCGCCAGGCGCAGGCCGCAGAAGTCCACCGTGGTCAATGCGCCGGCACCTCCGCCAGCAGGGCGCCGTCGAGGACCGGCCCGTCGACGCACAGGCGCAGGTAGCCGCCGCCGCGCAGGGCCACGACGCAGCCGAAGCACGCCCCGAAGCCGCACGCCATGCCCGCCTCGAGCGCGAGCTGACAGGGGACGTCGCGCGCCGCGCCCAGCGCGCGCACCGCCTCGAGCATGGGGGGCGGGCCGCACGCGTAGACGACGGCCGGCGGCCCTGACGCGAGCTCGTCGGCCAGCAGGTCGGTGACGAGGCCGTGGTGGCCGTGGGACCCGTCGTCGGTCGCCACGCGCGCGTTGTGCAGCAGCGTCGCGCCGGGAGCGTGGTCGGCGTCGCGGAAGCCGAGCAGCGCCGGCGCGGGCTCGCCGCGGGCCAGCAGCTCGTCCTGCCAGATGGCCAGCGGCGCGGTGCCCACCCCGCCCCCGCAGAGCAGAGCGCGGCGGTCGCCGGGCGGATCGGGGAAGCCGAGCCCCAGCGGGCCCGTCACGTCCAGCCCGTCGCCGGGCCCCAGCTCGCATAGGCGCTCGGTGCCGGGCCGACGGCCTCGAGCATGAACTCGAGGCGATCGCCGCTCGCGCGCAGGACGCTGAAGGCCCGCGGCAGGAACGGGCGCTCGTCGTCGCCCCCACCCCACCGCCGGGCCGCGGACAGCATGTAGAACTGCCCGGCGCACGGGAGCGGGCCGTCGGGGTCCTCGGCCACGAGCACCACGTAGGCGCCGAGGGCCCGACGCTCGGCGACGGTCAGCGTGCGCCGCCCGAAGGGCGCCTGCGTGCGCCGCTGCGCGCTCAATCCCCGGCCTCGGCCGGCACGCGGCCGGCATGGATCTCCTGAAGCGAGAGCACGTCCGCCCCGCCTTGGCGCCCGGCCGCGATGGCGCGCGCCGCCGCCAGCCCGCCGGAGAGCGTGGTCAGGCACGGGATGCCGCGGGCGATCGCGGCCCGTCGGATCTGCCAGCCGTCCGAGCGCGCACCGGAGCCCGTCGGGGTGTTGACCACGAGGTCGACCTCGCCGTTCTCGATCCAGTCGACGACGTTGGGCGAGCCCTCGCCGATCTTCTTGAGCTCGGTGGCGGGGATGCCCATGCGCTCGATGGCCTCCTTCGTGCCGCGCGTGGCCACGATGCGGAAGCCGTGGTCGTGGAGGATCTGCGCGACGCCCACCGCGGCGGGCTTGTCGGAGTCCGTCAGCGTGATGAAGGCCGTCCCGCTGGCGGGCAGCGCGGCGCCGGCCGCCGCCTGCGCCTTGGCGAACGCGGTCGGGAAGTCGCGCGCGATGCCCATGACCTCGCCGGTGGAGCGCATCTCGGGCCGAGGATCGCGTCGGAGCCCTCGAGGCGGTCGAAGGGCAGCACCGCCTCCTTGACGCTGACGTGATCGGCCCGCATCGGCTCCTCGGGCGGCGCGAGGTCGGCGATCCGCTCGCCGAGCATGATCCGGCAGGCGAGCTTGGCCAGCGGCACCCCGATCGCCTTGGACACGAAGGGCACGGTGCGCGAGGCGCGCGGGTTGGCCTCGATCACGTAGAGCGCGCCGCCGTGGACGGCGTACTGCACGTTCATGAGCCCGACGACCCCCAGACCGAGCGCGATGCCCGTCGTGGCGGCCCGGATCTCGTCGAGCATCTCGTGGCCCAGCGAGTGCGGGGGCAGCACGCAGGCCGAGTCGCCGGAGTGGATGCCGGCCTCCTCGACGTGCTGCATGATCCCGCCGATCCAGACGTCCTCCCCGTCGCACAGGGCGTCGACGTCGACCTCGATGGCGTTCTCCAGGAAGCGATCGAGGTAGATGGCGCGGCGGTCTTGGGGGCGGGTGGGTGGGAATGGATGTGCATGGCGGACCAGGTAGTCCGCCAACCCGTCGCGCGAGTAGACGATCTCCATCGCGCGGCCCCCGAGCACGTAGCTGGGGCGCACGAGCAGCGGGAAGCCGACCTGCTCTGACTGCTCGAGGGCCTCGTCGACCGAGTGCGCGGTCGCGTAGGGCGGCGCCTGGTAGCCCAGGCGCTCGAGCAGCGCCCCGAAGCGCCCGCGATCCTCGGCCAGGTCGATGTTGTCGACGGTCGTGCCGAGGATCGGGACCCCGGCCTCCTGCAGGCCGTGGGCGAGCTTGAGCGGCGTCTGGCCGCCGAACTGGACGACCACGCCCTCAGGACGCTCGATCTCGATGACGCCGAGGACGTCCTCGAGGGTCAGCGGCTCGAAGTACAGGCGATCGGAGGTGTCGTAGTCGGTGGAGACCGTCTCGGGGTTGCAGTTGATCATCACCGCGTCGCGCCCGGACTCGCGGACGGTCATGGCGGCGTGCACGCAGCAGTAGTCGAACTCGATGCCCTGGCCGATGCGGTTGGGGCCGCTGCCGAGGATGACTACGCTCGGGCGCTCGCCGCGCTCCACCTCGTGCGCGGCGCGCCGCTCGAGGCCCGAGTAGTAGTAGGGCGTGCGCGCGGGGAACTCGGCCGCGCAGGTGTCGACCGCCTTGTAGGAGCGCTCGCCGGCCAGCGCCGCGTCGGGGTGCAGCGCCAGCGCGCGCAGCTCCTCGAGGAACCACGGGTCGATGGAGGTGCGCTCGTGGACGTCGTCGACGCTCGCGCCCTTGCGGAAAGCCTCGAGCACGACGTCGTAGCGATCGCTCGCCGGGCGCTCGAGCATCTGCAGCAGGGTCGGCGTGTCGACCGCGTCGAGCTTGGTGGCGATGTCGAGCTCGCGGCTGCGCAGCGCCTTGGCGAAGGCCTGCTGGAAGGTGCGCCCGATGGCCATGGCCTCGCCGACCGACTTCATGTGCGTCGACAGGTCCGGGTTCACGCCGGGGAACTTCTCGAAGGCGAAGCGCGGCCACTTGACGACGACGTAGTCGATCGTCGGCTCGAAGCTCGCGGGCGTGATCTGGGTGATGTCGTTGGGGATCTCCTCCAGCGCGTAGCCGACGGCCAGGCGCGCGGCGATCTTGGCGATCGGGAAGCCGGTCGCCTTCGAGGCCAGCGCGCTGGAGCGCGACACGCGCGGGTTCATCTCGATGACGAGGATCTCCTCGCTCACCGGGTCGACGGCGAACTGGACGTTCGAGCCGCCCGTCTCGACGCCGACGGCGCGGATGACGGCGATGGCCTGGTCGCGCACGCGCTGGTAGAGGCGGTCGGTGAGCGTCTGCTGGGGCGCGACCGTGACGCTGTCGCCGGTGTGCACGCCCATCGGGTCGATGTTCTCGATCGAGCAGACGATGACGACGTTGTCGTGCAGGTCGCGCATGACCTCCAGCTCGAACTCGCCCCAGCCGAGGACCGACTGGTCGATCAGCACCTGGCCGATGGGCGACGCGGCCAGCCCGCGCTCGACGATGCGCTGGTAGTCCTCCGCCGTGCGGGCGATCCCGCCGCCGCGCCCGCCGAGGGTGAAGGCCGGGCGCACGATGGCCGGCAGCCCGATCTCGTCGAGCGAGCCGAGCGCATCCGCGAGCGTGGTCGCGATCGCGCTGCGCGGCATCTTCAGCCCGGCGCGCTCCATCGTCTGGCGGAAGAGGTCGCGGTCCTCGGCGCGCGCGATGGCGTCGTAGTCGGCGCCGATGAGCTCGACCCCGAAGCGCTCGAGCGTCCCGTCCTCGTGCAGCGCCTTGGCCAGGTTCAGCGCCGTCTGGCCGCCCAGGGTCGGCAGCAGGGCGTCCGGTCGCTCGCGCTCGATGATCTGCGCCAGCGGCCCCGGCAGCAGCGGCTCGATGTAGGTGACGTCGGCGAACTCGGGGTCGGTCATGATCGTCGCCGGGTTCGAGTTGACCAGGACGATCTCGTAGCCCTCCTCCCTGAGGACCTTGCATGCCTGCACGCCGGAGTAGTCGAACTCGGCCGCCTGGCCGATGACGATCGGCCCCGAGCCGAGGATGAGGATCTTGTGCAGGTCGTCCCTACGCGGCACGGACGGCCTCCAGGAAGCGGTCGAACTGATACAGGGCGTCGTTGGGCCCCGGCCCGGCCTCGGGGTGGTACTGGACGGTGGCGCTCTCCACCTCCAGCAGCTCGAGGCCCTCGACCGTGCGGTCGTAGAGGTTGACGTGGGTCAGGGCCGCCGCCCCGAAGTCGGTCTCCCAGCGCACGGGCTCGTCGGCCTCCACGCGCCCGCCCCCGTCCGGCGCGCTGACCGCGAAGCCGTGGTTCTGAGAGGTGATCTCGATCTTGCCCGTGCGCAGGTCCTTGACCGGGTGGTTGGCGCCGCGGTGGCCGAAGGCGAGCTTGTAGGTCTCGAGGCCGACGGCCTGGCACAGCAGCTGGTGGCCCAGGCAGATGCCCCACACCGGGCGCGTGCCGACCAGCTCGCGCACGGTCTGCACCACGTAGCCGAGCGCGGCGGGGTCGCCGGGGCCGTTGGCCAGGAAGATGGCGTCGGGGTCGTTGGCGGTCAGCTCGGCCGCCGTGGCGGTGCAGGGATGCAGCTCGACGCGCGCGCCGCGCGCGATGAGGTTGCGCACGATCGAGCCCTTGATCCCGGTGTCGATGACCGCGATGCGCGGCCCGTCGCCGTCGCCGTGCTCGCTCGTGGTCGCCGGGGTGACCTCCCGCGCCAGGTCCAGGCCGGCCATCGCCGGCTCAGCGGCGATCCGCTCCCGGGCCTCGGCCTCGCTCATCGCGGCCGGGAAGACGCCGCCGCGCATGGCGCCCGCCGTGCGGATGTGGCGCACCAGCGCGCGCGTGTCGACGCCCGTGATGGCCGGCACGCCGCAGTCGCTCAGCCAGTCCAGCCAGCCGCGCTCGGCCCCGGGGTGGTCCTCGCGGTTGACGGCCGCGCGCATGATGGCCGCGCGCGCCCACGGGCGCTCTGACTCCATAGCCTCCTGCGAGACCCCGTAGTTGCCGACGTGCGGGTAGGTGAAGGCGATGAGCTGGCGGGCGAAGCTGGGGTCGGTCATCGACTCCTGGTAGCCGCTCATCCCCGTCGTGAAGACCACCTCGCCAGTGACGACCGCCTCCTCCGGGCCCGCCCCGCACGCGTCGCCGTCGAAGCGGGTGCCGTCCTCGAGCAGGACGTAGGCGCCGGGGGCGGTCATGCCGCCGTCACCGCGAACGCCCGCTCGCGATAGGCCACGCCGCCGGCCGCGAGGGTGAGCAGCACCCGCCCGCGCAGCTCGCGGCCCGCGAAGCAGCAGTGCTCCGAGCGGCTCTCGTAGCCGTCCTCGCCCACCTCCCACTCGGCGGCGAGATCGACGAGCACGAGGTTGGCCTCCTCCCCCACGCTCACGCGCGGGGCCGGGATCCCGAAGGGCTCGCCGCCGGCCGTCATGCGCTCGACGACGGTGGCGAGGTCGAGGACCCCGTGGACGACGAGCTCTGTGTGCACGGCGGCGAAGGCCGTCTCGAGGCCGGTGGTGCCCATGGGCGCCTGCTCGAACGGGACCTCCTTCTCGTCGCGCGCGTGCGGGGCGTGGTCGGTGGCGATGCAGTCGACGATCCCCGAGCGCAGGCCCTCGATGAGCGCCTGGCGGTCGGCTTCGGTGCGCAGCGGCGGGTTCATCTTCATCCGCGTGTCCAGGCTGCGGACCGCCTGCTCGGTGAGGCACAGGTGGTGCGGAGAGGCCTCGCACGTCACGTGCACGCCGGCCGCCTTGGCCGCCGCGACCGCCTGTACCGACTCGAGGCACGACAGGTGCTGGAGGTGGATGCGCCCGCCTTCGTAGCCGGCCAGCGCGCAGTCGCGGGCGACCATGGTCGACTCGCTCACGCTCGGGATCCCGGCGATCCCGAGCAGGGCGCTGACCTCGCCCTCGTGCATGGCGCCGCGGCCGCTGAGCGCCGGGTCCTCCTCGTGCAGCGCGAGCAGCCCGCCGGCCAGGCGCTGGTACTGCAGCGCCTTGCGCATCATCCCGGCCGAGACCACCGGCCTGCCGTCGTCGGTGAAGGCGGTGGCGCCCTCGTCGCGCAGCTCGGCCATCTCGGTGAGCTCGTCACCGCGCAGGCCCTTGGTGATCGAGGCGGTGAAGGCGACGGGCACGCGCGCATCGCGCGCGGCGGCGTCGCGCAGGGCGCGCAGGATCGGCGCGCTGTCGACCACCGGGTCGGTGTTGGGCATCGCCACCACCGCGCAGAAGCCGCCGGCGGCGGCCGCGCGGGTGCCGGTCTCGAGGTCCTCCTTGTGCTCCTGGCCGGGGACGCGCAGGTGCACGTGCGGGTCGACGAAGGCCGGCAGCGCGTGGCGGCCCTCGCCGTCGATGACCTCGGCGCCCTCGGGCACCTCGGCGCTGCCGGCGGGCGCGAGCTCGACCAGGCGCCCGTCGACGACGACGAGGTCGAAGGCGCCGTCGATCGGCTCCCGGGGGTCCAGGACGCGGGCGCCGCGAATGACCAGGCGCGCGGGCGCGATGGGGGGTCGCACGAGGGTCATGCCGGCGCCTTCTCGTGATCGGGCTGGTCGACCAGCGCGGGCGGGTGCGCGGTCATGACCTCGTAGAGGACGGCCATGCGGACGACCACGCCGGCCTCGACCTGAGCCGTGATCACGGCCTGCGGCGAGTCGACGACCTCGCCCGAGAGCTCGACCCCGCGGTTGACCGGGCCCGGGTGCATGAGCACCTGGCGCGGGTGCAGCCGCCGGCCGTTGATCTGGTACTCGTTGGCGTACTCGCGCAGGGTCGGCACGAAGGCCTGGTCCATGCGCTCGTGCTGCATGCGCAGGGCGTAGACGACGTCGGCCTCGGCCAGGTCGTCGAGGGTGAAGCGCACGTCGCAGCCGAGCGCCTCCACCCCGCGCGGGATGAGCGTCGGCGGGCCGCAGACCGTGACGCGGGCGCCCATCTTCTGGAAGGCGAGGATGTTCGAGCGCGCGACGCGCGAGTGCAGGACGTCGCCGACGATCCAGATGCTCAGGCCGTCGAGGCCGCCCAGGCGCTGGCGCAGCGTGTGGACGTCGAGCAGCGCCTGCGTGGGGTGCTCGTGCTTGCCGTCGCCGGCGTTGATGATCGCCGCCGGCGTCCACTGCGCGACCAGCGCGGCGGCGCCCGCCCACGGCGCGCGGATGACGATCGCGTCGGGCTTGTGGGCGTTGAGGGTCAGGACGGTGTCCTTGAGCGACTCGCCCTTCTCGACGCTCGACCCGCTGGCCGAGAAGTTCACGACGTCGGCGCTCAGGCGCTTGGCCGCGAGCTCGAAGGACGAGCGCGTGCGCGTCGAGGCCTCGTAGAAGAGGTTCAGGACGGTGCGCCCGCGCAGGGCCGGGACCTTCTTGATCTCGCGGTCGGCGACCTCGGCGAACGAGGCGGCGCGGTCGCAGATGCGCTCGATGGCGGCGCGGTCGAGGTCCTCGATGGAGAGCAGATGCCTCATGTCAGTGACCTCCGCGGGGCATCCGGCCCCGCGTTCTGAAGGAGACCATCGGCCTCCGGCCGCTGGAGATCGGCACTCTCGGTGATGGTGATCTCGTCGACGCCGTCGAGCTCGGCGACGTGGACGTTGACGCGCTCGGCGCGCGAGGTCGGCAGGTTCTTGCCCACGTAGTCGGGGCGCACGGGCAGCTCGCGGTGGCCGCGGTCGGCCAGGACGGCCAGCTGCACGCGCGCGGGGCGCCCGTAGTCGAAGAGCGCCTCGATGGCCGAGCGCACGGTGCGCCCGGTGAAGAGCACGTCGTCGACGATCACGACCGTGGCCCCGTCGAGGGCGAAGTCCAGCTGCGTGGAGTGGACGGTGGGCGCCTCGGCGCGGCGCCCGAGGTCGTCGCGGTAGAAGGAGATGTCCAGCTCCCCGAGGGGGACGTCGGTCTCCAGCAGGTCGGTCAGCAGCTCGTGCAGCCGCCGGGCCAGCAGCGCGCCGCGGCGGTGGATGCCCACGATGGCGAGGCGGTCGTGCTCGGGGTTCTTCTCGACGATCTCGTGCGCGATGCGCACCAGCGTTCGCCGCATATCGTCCCCGTCGAGGACGAGCTTGTCGTTGCTCATGGCTCCTTCCTGGCCTCACGGGACCGGGTTAAAGGGGCAGTGCGACGAGCCTAGCAGCGGCGGGCGCGGAAGCCGGTCAGGCCAGGCCGGCCAGCGCGCCGGGCAGCGCGTGCAGGTCGGGGATCTCGACGAGGCCCTCGCGGTCGGCGGGCCGCGACTCGCCCGTGCGGTTGAGCCAGATGCCGCTCAGGCCCGCCGCGATCGGGCCGTCGACGTCGTTGCGCAGGTTGTCGCCGACCATCACCGCGTCGCCCGGCTCGGCCCCGAGCGCGCTGAGCGCATGCGCGTAGACCGCCCGGTCGGGCTTGGCGCTGCGCAGCTCCCCGGAGACGACGACGGCGTCGAAGCGATCCGCGAGGCCCGAGGCCTCGAACTTCTCGCGCTGCAGGCAGGACGCGCCGTTGGTCACGAGGGCCAGGCGGTAGTCGCCGCGCAGCGCGTCGAGCGCCGGGGCCGCGTCCTCGAAGGTCTCGTGGCGCGCGCGGCGCTCCTCGCCGAAGCGCTCGCCGAGCTCGGCCGCCAGCTCGTCGTCGCGCAACCCCTGGCGCCCGAGCGCGGCGATCCACGTGTCGCGGCGGAACCCGGGCGCCCAGGCGCGCATGGCGCGCAGCTGCGCGTCGTCGCCCTCGTAGCGGCACCACAGCGCCTCCCACGAGCTGATCCCGATGCGCCGGCCGAACGCGCATACCTCCGCGCCGTGCCACAGCTCGCGCGCGCACGCGCGGGCGTCCAGCGCGAGTTGGCGCCCGTCGAGCGGGTGGCGCTCGGCGGCCGCGCTGGCCGTCGCGGCGAAGGCCGCCACGGCCGCGGGCTCCTCGACGACGAGCGTGTCGTCGAGATCCAGGAGCAGGGCGCGGGTCATGCGCGGTCGATGTCGAGGCGCACGGTGTCACCCTGGCCGAGGCGCGCGCCGGGCGAGGGATCCTGACGGACAACCTTCCAGCTGCTCTCGTCGAGGACGCCGAAGAGCCCGCCGCCCTGGACGTCGCCCTTCAGGCCGGCGCCCTGCAGGCGATCGAGCGCCACGTCGAGGCGCTGGCCGACGAGGGCGGGGACGGCGCTGCCCTGGGGGGGCTTTGTGACCGTGAGCGTGCGCTCCTTGTAGACCGGCTGGGCGCCGCCGAGGATGGCGATGAGCAGCACGCCGGCGAGGAAGCCGCCGGCGCCGGCCAGGGCCAGGCCGAGCGGCCCGAAGCGCCGGGCGCGCAGCGGGCGCGGCTGCACGCGCGTGCGCTCGTCCTCAAGTGGCCCGGTCATGCGCTCGCCCGCTCGGCGTCGTAGCGGTGCAGCTCGGGCTCGCCCTTCTCGGGGAAGGGCACCTCGACGCTGTCGAAGTCGCGCGGGACCTCGGTGCGCTCGAAGGTCACGCGCGCCTCGTCGCGGATCTCGCCTCCGGCGTAGCGCGTGGAGACGTGGGTGAGCACGAGCAGGCGCACGTCGGCCTCGCGGGCGAGCTCGGCCGCCTGGCGGGCCGTCGAGTGGCCGGTCTGCAGGGCGCGCTCGTGCTCCTCGTCGGTGAAGGTCGCTTCGTGGACGAGGACGTCGGCCTCGTGCGCGGCGACCCGGAGCATCTCGCACGGCGCCGTGTCGCCGGAGAGGACGAGCTTGCGCCCGGGGCGCTCGGGGCCCACGACCTGCTCGGGGTGCACGCCGTTGACGACCTCGCCGCGCTGCAGCCGGCCGAAGTCCGGGCCGAACTCGACGCCCAGGCGCGTCGCGAGCTCGGCGTCGAAGCGCCCGGGCCGCGGCTCCTCGACGATCGCGTAGCCAAAGGCGCGGCCGCGGTGGCGGACGTTGAAGGCCGCCACCTCGTAGCCGTCGTAGGCGACGGCGTCGCCGGGCTCGAGGTCGACGACCTCGAACCGGTAGCGCAGGCGCCCGTAGACGATGCGCATGGCGCGCATGAGCGCGACGGTGCCGGGCGGGCCGTAGACGGTCAGCGGCGCCTGGCGGTCGCGCAGCTCGAAGGACTTGAGCATCCCCGGCAGCCCCAGCCAGTGGTCGGCGTGGTGATGGGTGAGGAAGACGGCCTGCATGTCGGGCAGCCCGACGGTGCGCAGCAGCTGGCGCTGGGTCCCCTCGCCGCAGTCGAAGAGCAGGCGGTCGCTGCCGCGGCGCATGAGCGTCGCCGGCAGGCCGCGGCGAGCGGTCGGCACCGAGCCGGCGGTACCGGCGAAGAAGAGCGAGAGGTCCATGCGCGGGGGTCGAGGGTACCGCCGCCGCGAGGGGCCCGGCGCCGACCGGACCGCTCGATAGCTTCGCGCCCGTGCCTCGGACGCCTGGGATCGTCAAGGAGTTCCGCGAGTTCATCCTGCGCGGCAACGTCGTGGACCTCGCCGTCGCGGTGGTCATCGGAGCGGCGTTCACGGCCGTGGTCAACGCTCTCGTGAAGGACCTCCTCACGCCGGTCATCGCCGCCATCTTCGGCAAGCCCGACTTCAGCAACCTCGCCTTCACCGTCAACGACAGCCGCTTCGCCTACGGCGACTTCCTCAACGCCGTACTGACCTTCGTCCTCGTGGCGGCGGCGCTCTTCTTCTTCGTCGTCAAGCCCGTGAACTACCTCATGGAGCGCCGGCGCACCGGGCCTGACGTGGAGTCGACCACGCGCGACTGCCCCCAGTGCCTCAGCGCGATCCCGCTCGGCGCCTCGCGGTGCGCGTTCTGCACGTCCGAGGTGGTGCCGGCGTAGGCCGTTCTGCCGCGCGGCGCTTGCGGCACTGCCTGCGCTTACAGCATCACCGAGGGAGAGAGGCCCCCCGCGGCGCTTGGCCGGGCCGTTGCGGCGCTAGCGCGGTCGATTGGTGTCGCAGGAGAGCACTAATCGACCACCGTGCTGACTTTGGCGGCCACGGGCCGCAAAAGTCAGCACAGCTCGGGGTAGCTCGCCCCCTGCGGAGGACGACCGCACGCGGTAGCGCCGCCTCAGGGCCGCTTCCCCTCGGTGATGCTTCAAGCGCCGCGCAGCACCGCAAGCGCCAAGCGGCAAGAGCGCCGTCGCGCCAGCTCCCCGCGCCATTGCTAACCGACGGTCAGCAAGCGTGTACCTCGAGCATGCGAACCTGGACCTCACGCCGCCTGCGCCTCTTGCTCGCCGCCAGCGCCGTCATCGGCCTCGCCTGGGCGGGGTGGTCGCAGCGCGAGGCGATCGCGTCCTTCGACTGGTCGATCGACCACGGGCTGCTCGCGCTCGCCGTCGCGCTCTTCGCCGTCGCGCCGCTGCTGCAGGGGCTGACCTTCGCGCTCGGGCTGCGGCGCATCGGCGCCGGCGGTCCGGCCAGCGCGCTGGCGCGCGTGTGGGCGCGCTCGTTCCTGCTGCGCTACGAGCCGAGCGGCGTCGTCGGCTTCGCCTACCGCGTCACCGCGCGCGAGCGGGTCGGCGCCTCCACGGCGCAGGTCGTGACCGTCACCGGCTACGAGCAGCTCGCCGTCGTCGTCGCGGGCGCGGCGGCCGCCATGGCCGGCTTCCTGGGCGCCGGGGTCCACCCCCCCCGTGCTGGCCATCGTGCCTTCGCGGCCGCGCTCGTGACGGCCGTGGCCGCGCGCCCGGCGTTCGTCGGCGGCTGGCTGCACGATCGCCTCCAGGCCCGGGGAATCGAGACCGCCGGGCCGCTGCGCGGGCGCACCCTGGCGCTGATGGTCGCCCTCGACGCCGCGGGCTGGGTCGCCACCGGCCTCGGCGCCTGGGCGCTGGCGCGAGCCCTCGGCGCGACCGCCGGCCTGGATGCCTTCCTGCTCCTCGGCGCGTTCGCCCTGTCGTGGCTGCTCGGCGTCCTCGTCCCGCTGGCGCCCGGCGGGGTCGGGCTGCGGGAGGGCTCGCTCATCGTCACGCTCGGGGCCGCCATCGGCGCCGGCCCCGCCACCGCGCTGGCTCTCGCGCTGCGCCTGGTCTCCTTCGCCGGCGAGCTGGTCGCGATCGCCATCGCCGAGCTGGCGGCGCTGACCCTCGCACGCCGCCCGACCACCGCGGCGCGCGCCGCCCCCGCCCCGGCCGCGCCGCGCGCCACCCCCGCCCCGGCGGCCCGGGCCATCGTCGAGCGCAGCGGCACGATCGTTGTCGTCCCGACCTACTGCGAGGCCGACGCCCTCCCCCGCTTCGTCGAGCGCTTCGCCGCGACCGGCCTCGACCTGCTCGTGGTCGACGACGCCTCGCCCGACGCGACCGGCGAGCTGGCCGACGCGCTGGCCGCCCACCGCCCGTGGATGCACGTCCTTCACCGCGCCGGCAAGGACGGGCTCGGCATGGCCTACCGCGCGGGCTTCGCCCTGGTGCCTGGACCGCGGCTACCGGGTCATCGGCCAGATGGACTCCGACCTCTCCCACCCGCCCGAGAAGCTGGCCGAGATGCTGGCGGTGCTCGACTCCCGCGAGGCCGACCTCGTGCTCGGCAACCGCTACATGCCCGGCGGTGGCACGGCCGGCTGGTCGAGGGCCCGCCGCGTGCTCAGCCGCATGGGCTGCACGGGCTCGAAGCTCGTCCTCGGCCTGCCCTTCGACGACCTCAGCGGTGGCTTCAAGCTGTGGCGCGCAAGCATCCTGGCCGAGCTCGACTTCGACTCGATGCTGGCCACCGGCTACGCGTTCCAGGTCGAGACGACACAGCTCGCCTACCTCATGGGCAAGCGCATCGAGGAGGTCCCCTTCGTCTTCAGCGAGCGCATCGCCGGCGAGTCGAAGATGACGCTTGCGGTCTCGCTGGAGGGCATCCGCGTGACCTTCGCCCTGCGCCGCCGGGCGCGCGGGCGCCGCACGGGCCTGCTCGTCACGTGACCGCCACCCGGCGGGTGGCCGCGCGGGCCAGCAGCGCGGCGAGCACGGCGATCGCCGCGAAGCCCGCGGTCACGATCGCGAAGGCGTGCGTGGCGGAGCCGGCGGAGGCCAGGCTCAGGTACGCCGTGCCGAAGGCGGCGATCGCGATGGCCCCCGCGATCGTCGTCGTCGTGGTGCTGACGCCGCTGATGTCGTGGGCGTAGCCCTCCGTGACCGCGTCGGTCAGGTGGACGATCAGCGCGCTGAACTGCGTGCCCAACCCGAGTCCGCCCGCTGCGAGCAGCACGACGAGCAGCGCCTCGGGGTGCCGGCCGGCGAACAGGCTGGCGCTCAGTGCCAGGTAGGCGCCGGCGAGGAGCAGGCAGCCGGCAGGCGCGGCGAGCGACCCGAAGCGCGGCGGCAGCCGCCGGACGATCTGACCGGCGGCGCCGAACGCGGCCACCCACGAGACGAGCGTGAGCCCGGAGACGAGCGCGCTGCGTCCCAGCCCCTGCTGGAGGTAGAGCGCGAGGGTGAAGAGCAGGCCGTAGTACGTGCCATCCCGCCGGCGGAGGGCGACATGGTGACCACCGAGGGGACGAGAGCGGCGACGAGCGGAAGCGCCATCGGCCACCACTACGCGCGGCGTCCAGGAAGCAGTCCACGCCGACGCGCCCTGCAGGATTCGAACCTGCGACCTCGTCCTCCGGAGGGACGCGCTCTATCCAGCTGAGCTAAGGGCGCCTGCCGAGCATCGTAGTGGGTTGGCCCCGGGCGCTCGGGGTATGGATGCCTCGCGGGGAACTGTCCCACCACGGAGGTGAAGCGGTGCGTAGCGCGCGTGCTCTGGCAGCCGGGTTCGCTGTCGTCCTTGTCTGTGCCAACGCAGCCCAGGCGGCGACGCCCGAGCTGTCGACCACCAGCCGGCTGCAGGATCGCCGCGAGGTGGCGGCCGGGCAGCGTTCGTACGTAGAGGGCTTCGAGGACGGGCGCTTCTACGCCAACGGCTGGCATACGACCGGCGAGATGGGCGGCGTATGGGCGCCCCCGCTCAAGCTCGTCGACGGCGTCTGGTTCGGCATCGACGACCAGTGGGTCGGGCAGGCGACGAGCTTCTCGAGCGGCTGGGGCTACACCCGCTATGACCTGCCGGAGACCGGCGGGCTGCGCGTTCAGCGCACCGACGTCGCCCCCGACGCCAACCGCGCCGCCCTCTTCGGGCTGCAGCTGACCAACCCCGCGACGGCCGACAAGACCGTGACCGTCAAGGTCGATGCGCACTCCGAGCTCATGAGCGCCTACCCATGGGGCTTCTCCGGCGTAACGCCCAACGCGAGCGACAACACCGCCGACCAGGGGGCGTTCACCGGCAAGGCGCTGCAGTTCACCGACGACGGCGCCCTGCCCGGCGCGCCCGAGCACCACTACGCGGCGCTCATCGCCGCCAACCAGGACCCGGCCTCGGGCGAGGCGGCGGCCACCGGCGGCAACTACCGCGGCCCGCAGCCCGGTCACGTCTGTCCCGCCGACGACTCGACCTCGCCGCCCAGCGCGTGCGACGACGGGCCGTTCGGCAAGGGCACCGGCGGCGAGCTGCGCTACCAGGTGACGGTGCCGGCTGGCGGCACGAAGACCCTGTGGGTCGCCGTCGCGGGCTCGGACAAGGGGCTCGCCGACGCGCAGAGCGAGCTGGCCGGAGCGCTCCAGGATCCCGCCGGCGCGCTCGCGGCCAAGGTCGCCTCGCGCGACAAGCTGTCGCGGTGGTCGCAGGTCTCGCTGCCCGGCGACAAGCTGCTGCAGGACGCGATCGACTGGGGCAAGCAGAACCTGGCCGACGTGACGCAGACCGCGTCGGACCTGCAGATCCGCTGGACCAACCAGGGCAAGCAGTTCCCGCCCCCGCTGGGGACGGTCGCCCACGCGCGCTGGTTCGGCGCCGGCTACCCCGACTACCCGTGGATCTTCGCCACCGATGGCGAGTACACGAACTTCGCGGCCATGGCGCTGGGGCAGTTCGAGGTCGCCAAGGATCACCTGCGCACGCTGCGCGACATCTCCGACGTCCTGAACAACCGCTCGGGCGTCGTCGTGCATGAGGCCGTCTCCGACGGGTCGATCTGGTTCGGCCACGACTCGCAGACGACCGCGGCCGACGGCACCAAGGCGAACGACTTCAACAGCGACGAGACGATCAAGTTCCCGAGCGCCGTGGCGCTCATCTGGCGCTGGACGGGCGACAACCGCTTCCGCGACGAGATGTACGACTTCGCCAAGCGCAACCTGCAGGTCGTCGACCAGCGCCTCGACGTCGACCACGACGGCTGGCCCGAGGGCTCGGGCAACGTCGAGCGGCCGGGCATGGGGCCCGAGAAGCTCGACAACGGCGTCTACTACATCCGCTCGCTGTACGACCTCGCCGACATGGCGCGCTCCAAGCACGACCGCGCCACCGAGAAGTGGGCCACGAAGCTCGCCCGCAGGCTCCAGCGCCAGTTCGAGGGCACGTGGTGGGACAGCGCCGCCCAGCAGTACGCCGACTCGCTGAACGACCCCGGCAACGTCCAGAACTACCAGAAGCACTGGATCGGGCAGGTGCCGATGGAGGCCGAGCTCAACCGCGGCGACCGGGCCACGCCGGGCGTCGCCTCGAACGCCCACGGCGCCACGGCGCTCGCCGGGCGCGAGAACTCGTGCTTCAGCGGCGACCGCCCCGGCAGCCTCGGCCTGTACCACACCGGCTGCGGTGGCGGCCAGGACGGCAAGGGCGACTTCGAGATCTTCTCGTTGACGACGTCGATCCAGGCCGTCGGCGAGGGGAACTACGGGCGCCTGGGAGCCGGACAGCAGCAGCGCTACACCGACGCCAACGCGGAGACCATGTTCTCCGAGCCGGCGACGGGCAACACACCCGACGAGCAGCCCGGCGCCATGCCGGAGATCTTCCCGTCGACGCCGAAGGTCGACCCTCCGAACGCGGGCATCCCGCCGAACATCGACCGCTGCTGGACCTGCCGCTCGATGGTCATGCAGGCATGGGGCAACTACGGCACCGCCTGGTCGGTGATCCACCAGCAGCTCGGCGTGCGCCCCTACCTCAACGACCGCGTGCTCCAGGTCGTGCCGCAGGTGCCGCCCGGCCAGCCCAGCGTGGCGGGGTCGAACATCAGGCTCGGGCACGGGTCGGTGGGCGTCTTCGCATCGCACTCCAACGCGGGCTACACGACCAAGGTCGACGCCACGCGCACGCCGGTCCGCGAGCTCGTGATCGGCCACACCCTGCCGCACGGGTCGAGGCTGGCGACGGTGGTGCTCGACGGCCACCGCGTCAGGCGCTACCAGGCGCGCGAGACCAACCGCGGGCTCGAGGTGTCGGTCGCCGCGCGCCCGGGGGCCCAGCACACGCTGGCCATCGCGACTCGCTGACCAGAGGATCCGGCGCGCCCGCCCGGTATAGCCCGCGGGCTCGCCTCAGGCCGCAGAGGCGGCCCGCGAGCCGTTGCCCACGCCGGCGAGCACGCGGGCCGCCTCGACGCGGTTGTGCACCCCGAGGCGGCGGTAGATGGTCCGCACGTGGAACTTCACGGTGTTGCGGGAGATGTACAGCCGCGTGGCGATCTGGTCGTTGTCCATCCCGAGCGCGAGGAGCTCGAGCACCTCGCGCTGGCGGGGGCTGAGCCGGGCCAGCGGAGTCGACTGCGCCGACTGACGGACCTGGCGCAGCCAGCCGGCCGGGAAGACGGCGTGGCCGGCCCCGACCTGGGTCACGGCCGCGACGAGCTCGACGCCGCGAGCGCTGGCGAGCACCACGCCGTCCAGGTCGCCGTCGCGGGCGGCCACGCTCAGCGCCTCGTCGACCTCGTCGGCCACGACGACTACCCGCACCCCCGGAGCGGCCGCCCGGATGCGCTCGAGCGTGGCCAGCGGGCCGCCGATGAAGCCGGCGTCGAGGACGAGGACGTCCGCCGCGCCGTCGGCGAGTTGGCTCACGAGCGCGTCGGGGTCGCACGTCGTCGCGACGACCGTCAGGCCGAGGTCATTGAGAAGCCGGCCGAGAGCCTCGGCGAGCATGGGACTCTGGTGAGCAACGACTAGGCGCACATCGGGTCTTCCTGCCGGACCGGTCGCACCGGCCCACATATGTTGGTCAACAGACCGGAAAACCCCTGGGGATCTTCCTTTCCTCGGCGGGGTGACACGCGCACCCCACGGGGTGGAGTCCAGTAGCGACGAACGGTAGCGTTTGCGCGCCAAACGGTGGTGTTTCCCCCTTTTCCAGCACCGCTCCTCGCGCGGGCCGCCTGCTGCGCTGCTACTCGACGAGCTCCAGGCGCGGGTTGGGGTTCTCCTGCCGGCCCGCCTTGGCGAGGGGGCGGCCGTCGACGCGCACGACGTCCGCGGTGAAGTCGTTCTGCCCGCGCAGCAGCGAGGAACCGACGCCGTAGGCGTCGACCGGGGCGCCCTCGGCCTCGAAGCGCGCGATCTTCTCGTCGTCGAAGCCGCCCGAGACGACGATCCGCACCTGGCGGTGGCCGGCGGCGTCGAGCGCGTCGCGCACGCGGCGGGTCAGCAGCGCCGTGACGCCGCGGTTGCGGTCGGGATCGGGCTCGTCCTTCAGCGCGACGTCGACGAGCTGCTCGCTCGTGTCGAGCCGGACGCCCCACAGCCGGTCGCCCAGCGCATCGGCCACCTCGAGCGCGGTGCGGACCGAGTCGTTCTCGAAGTCGACGAGCACGGTGATGTTGGTCTCGCCGTGGTAGCGCTCGGCGAACAGCCGAGCGGCGGCGACCGTGTCGCCGCCGAACGCGGCGATGAGCGCATGGGGCACGGTGCCCACCCCGCGCCCGCCCCACCACGAGGCCTGCGCGTCGGTCGAGACGCCGATGGCGCCGGCTACGTGGGCGGCCCAGCCGTCGCCGGTCTGCACGAGCCAGTGGTCGTGGCGCGCCGGGAAGAAGAGGATGGGCTTGCCATGCGCCGCATCGACCACCGCCTTGACGTTGCGCATGACCAGCGTGCGCCGCGCCATGCAGCCCAAGTAGACGGTCTCCAGATGCGCGAAGAGCCCGTAGTCGCCCTCGATCGTCATCACGGTCTCGCGCGGGGAGATCTCGTCGCCCTCGTGCAGGGCGCGGACCTCGAGTTCGTCCCAGCCCTCCTCCCAGCCGCCGTCGACGTGGCGCCCGGCGCACTGCTTGAGCACCGCGATCGCCTCGTCGACGCCGCCGAGGATCGCCGCCTGCTTCTGGAAGACCTGCATGAGCACCCGCGGGCGATGACCCTCGATCTCGAGCAGGTCGCGCGTCAGGTTGAAGTACTGATCGGTGTAATAACCCTCGCGCATGCGCTCGACGGGCAGCCGGAACGTCTCGGGGGGCAGGCGCGCCACGCGGTGATCCTATGCACGACGTCGACTCGCTGATCGACCAGCTGCGCCCCTACGTCACCAGCGATCGCGTGCTCGACGCGATCGCCGCGGTGCCGCGCGAGTGCTTCGTGCCCGCGCCGCTGCGCGACCGCGCCTACGAGAACCGCGCGCTGGCCATCGGCTGCGGGCAGACGATCTCCCAGCCGCTCGTGGTGGCGCGTATGAGCGAGATGCTGGCGCCACGCCCCGAGGACCGCGTCCTCGACATCGGCACCGGATCGGGCTACCACGCCGCGGTGCTGGCCCACCTCGCCCGGCACGTGTGGTCCATCGAGCGCCACGACCGCCTGTCGCGCCGCGCGGCGCACAACCTGGCCGCCGCCGGGGTGCACAACGTCACGCTGGTCGTGGGCGACGGCACCCGCGGCCTGCCCGAGAGCGCGCCCTACGACGCGATCAACGTGGCCGCGGCCGGCAGCAGCGAGGGGCTCGCCGAGCTCGAGGGCCAGCTCGCGGTCGGTGGGCGCCTGATCGCGCCGGTCACCGAGCCACTGCAGCGCCTGTCGCTCACGCGCCGCACGCCGGCCGGCCTCGAGCGCGAGCTGCTCGAGGAGGTCCGCTTCGTCCCGCTCGTGCGCGACGAGTGAGTTAGCTGCGCGACACCGGCGGCGGGTGCTCCCAGCGCCGCCGCGAGGCCTCGATGACCGCCTCCTCGGGCTCGCCCAGGCGCGCCCCGGAGGCCCGCTCGGGGTCGCAGAGCAACTCGAAGCAGCGCTCGGCGCAGTCGGCCTGGCGCTCCTCGGGCGAGATGCGGATCGCGGCGAGCAGCCTGCGCAGAAGGGCCACGGGGCGAAAGCTACGCCCCGGGCAGGCGCTGGACAAGCGTCAGCACCGGCGCGAAGAGATCGCCCTGCTCCTCGACGCGGCGCAGGACGTCGGCCGCCTCGAAGGTGAGGTCCTCGGGCTTCTTCGCCGCGCGGACCTCGTCCCAGCTCACCGCTGTCGACACGGTCGCGCGTGGCGTCGCTCGCAGCGAGTAGACGTTGACCGTCGTCTTGTTGACGTCGTTCTGGCCCCAGTCCACGAGCACCTTGCCCGTGCGCGCGGACTTGATCTGGCGCGCGACGACGAGCCCGGGCTCCTCGCGCGCGAGCAGCTCGGCCACCGCCTTGGAGAAGGCCTTGGTCTGCGCGAAGGTCGCCTCGCTGTTGAGCGGCAGGTAGACCTGCATGCCCTTCGAGCCCGAGGTCTTGGCGAAGCACTCGAGGCCCAGCCCCTCGAACATCCCGCGCAGCAGCTCCGCGACGCGGCAGCACTCGACCACCGTGGCCGGCGGCCCGGGATCGAGGTCGAAGGCGACGAGCGTCGGGCGCTCGGGATCGTCCGCCAGCGCCAGCGAGGTGTGCAGCTCGAGGTCGGCGAGGTTGGCCAGCCACACGAGCGTCGCCTCGTGGTCGACGACCACGTAGTCGATCGAGCCCACGCGCGCGGTGGTCACCCACTCGGGACGATGCGACGGCGCGTTCTTCTCGTAGAAGAACTGGGCGTCGACGCCGTTGGGGTAGCGCTTGAGGGTCAGCGCGCGGCCCTCGAGGTGCGGCAGGAGGACCGGCGCGATGCGCGCGTAGTAGTCGATGACGTCGCGCTTCTTGAAGCCGGCCTCGGGATAGAGGACCTTGTCGAGGTTCGAGAGCTTGACCTGGCGCCCGTCGACCTCGGCCACGACGGCGTTGGCCTCCTCGCGCACGACGAGCTCGGCGGGCTTGTCGTCGCGCAGCCCCTTGTAGGAGGGCGCGCGCAGCTGGCCGCCGTCCGTCCACTCGCGGAACTCGACCTCGGCCACGAGCTCGGGATCGGCGAAGACGGCGCCGCGCGGGATCTTCGGGCCGCCGGGGGCGAAGGGCGAGTCCTCCCGCTCGAGCGGGCGCAGCTTCTCGGCGAGGCGATCGAGCTCGGCCTCGGTGAAGCCGGTGCCGACGCGCCCCACGTGGCGCAGGCTGCCGTCCTCGTCGCGCACGCCGACCAGCAGCGCGCCGATGCGGTCGCGGCGCTTGCCGTCGCCGGGCACCCAGCCTCCGACGACGACCTCCTGGCGGTCGACGTTCTTGATCTTCAGCCAGCACGGCGTGCGGCGCCCCGGCTCGTAGGGCGAGTCCAGGCGCTTGGCGATGACGCCCTCGAGGCCCTGCTGCTCGGTGGCCGAGAGCAGCTCCTGGCCGTGGCCGACGACGTAGTCGGGCACGCGCCAGCGTCCGTTGTCGCCGAGCTCGAGCTCCGCGAGGCGGGCGCGGCGCTCGGTGTAGGGCAGGTCCATGAGCGAGTGGCCGTCGAGCCACAGGAGGTCGAAGATGATGTAGGTGACCGGCGCCTCCTTGGCCAGGCGCCGGACGGTGGACTCCGAGCCGACGTGCATGCGCCGCTGCAGCGCGCCGAAGCTCGGCCTGCCCTCGGCGTCGAGGGCGACGATCTCGCCGTCGAGGATCGCGCGGTGGTGGCTGAGCGCGCGGTTGAGGCGGCCGACCTCGGGATAGCGCGGGGTGATGTCGAGCAGGTTGCGCGAGTGCAGGCGCATGCGGCCCGGCTCGGAATGGCAGACGGCCCGCACGCCGTCCCACTTGACCTCGAAGGCCCACTGCTCGTCGTCGCGCGGCAGGGTGGCGGTGCGCGCCATCATCGGGACGATCTTCTCGGGCATGGGCTCGGCCGCCTCGTCGGCGGGGGGGTCCATGCGGTGGATCATCCAGTTCTTGGGGTTCTCGTCCTTGTCGATGGGGAAGAGCGCGTAGCGCCCCGCCACGCGCTCGCCGTGCAGCAGCGCCTCGATCTTGCGCGGCTCCCACTTGAGGACCTCGTAGGTGCCGCGGTCCCAGACGCGCATCGTCCCGGCGCCGTACTGACCCTTCGGGATCTCGCCCTCGAACTCGAGGTACTCGAGCGGGTGGTCCTCGGTGTGCACGGCCAGGCGGTTGTCCTTGGGCGCCTCGGGCAGGCCGTTGGGGATCGCGAAGGAGACGAGGACGCCGTCGTGCTCCAGGCGCAGGTCCCAGTGCAGGCGGGTGGCGTGGTGCTCCTGGATGACGAAGCGCCGCCCGTCCTCGCCCGCGGCTTGCTCTCCCATCGGCTCGGGCGTCTTCTGCGCCGAGCGCTTGGACCGGTACGTCTCGAGCTTGCCGCTCACCAGAGGCCCCGAGCATACAGTCCACCCATGTTCTCCCCCGACCGCGCCGCTCTCGTGCTCGTCGACGTCCAGCAGGCCTTCCACGACCCGTCATGGGGCACGCGCAACAACCCCGACTGCGAGGCGAACATCGGCCGGCTGCTCGACCATTGGCGCGAGCACAGCGGGACGGTCGTCTTCGTGCGCCACGACTCGACGCAGACCGGCTGGGGCCTGCACCCGTCCGAGCCGGGCAACGCCTTCCAGGAGGTCATCTCGGGCGAGCCGGACCTCCTCGTGACCAAGAGCGTCAACTCGGCCTTCATCGGGGAGCCCGCGCTCGAGCCATGGCTGCGCGAGCGCGGCATCGACGCCATCGTCATCGCCGGCATCCAGACCAACATGTGCTGCGAGACGACGGCGCGGATGGGCGGCAACCTCGGCTTCGACGTGGCCTTCGCGCTCGACGCGACCCACACCTTCGACCTGCCCGACCCGATCGGCGGCGGGCGCATCGACGCCGAGACGCTCGCGCGGGTCACGGCGGCCAACCTGCAGGACGAGTTCGCTCAGGTGCTCAGCACCGACGAGCTCATCGCCGGATCGTGACCTGCGTGCCGACCGGCACGGTGCGCATGAGCCAGCGCACGTTGCGGTCCGTGGCGCGCAGGCAGCCCTCCGAGACGCGCGCGCCGACAAGATCCGGGCGGTCGGTTCCGTGGATGGCCAGGCGCGCGTCGATGGGGCCCGTGCGGACCTTCGGCTGGTGGCCGGACAGGGCGAGGATGCAGCAGCCGTAGGAGCGGCCGAACGGGCGCCCGTCGAGCTTGTCGGTCACGGCGTAGGTGCCGGGCGGTGTCGGCGTCGAGGCGCCGCCGATGGCCACCCGCATGGTGCGCACGCGCCGGTCGCCGTGCAGCACCGTCACCGTGCGTGCGCTGAGGTCCGCGCTGATGCGCCAGCGCGTGCGCCGGACCACGAAGGTGCGGCGCGAGACGCGCACCCAGGCTCGCCGGCCGTTGGGCAGCAGGAAGGTCGGGACGGCCGCCCACGCCCCGCGGCGCTGGGTGACCGAGAGGATGAGCCGGCGCCCGTAGACCGTCTTCGGGAGCACGCGGAAGAGCAGCTTGCCGCCGGGCCGCGCGTGCATGCGCACGACGTGTCCCGGGCGGACCTTGAGGATCGTCGTCGGGGTCAGGTCCACGGGCGCGGCGATCACGGCGCTCGATGCTACGGCGCGGCGCCGATGTCCGAAGCCGCAAAATTGATGTGTGCCGCACACATCATTGGGTAAGCCTGGGGCATGAGCACACACGCGCAAGGAACATTTGAGATCTCGTCCTGGGACGAGAACGCCTACATCGAGCTCGACGGGGGCGCCAAGCTGACCCGCGCCAGCGTCGGCCAGGCCTTCAGCGGAGACCTCGAGGGCGAGGGCTCCGTCGAGTGGCTCATGTGCTACCGCGAGGACAAGACAGCCGACTTCGTCGGCCTGCAGCGCTTCGTGGGGCGCCTGGGCTCGCGCTCGGGGAGCTTCGTCATGCGCACGCAGGGCACCTTCGACGGCGAGAAGGCCGCCGGAGAGCTCTCCGTCGTCGCGGGCTCGGGGACCGAGGAGCTGGGCGGCATCACCGGCGCCGGGGCGTTCGTCGCCCCGCACGGGTCGACGCCCTCGGTCGACCTCGACTACGACTTCGAATAGCCCGATGGCCGCGCTGGGCCGCGACGGCAACGTCCTCGGAGCGCTCTCGCTCGCCGTCGCCGATCAGATGTCCGACGCCGTCGCAGCGGCCGCCGACCAGTCCCTGACGGCGGCCGCGGCGCTGTCGGCGCTCGAGCACTTCGCCGACGGCTGCTCGGTGGATCGCCTGCGGCGCATCCTCGGGCTGACCTCCTCGGGCACCGTCCGGCTCGTGGACCGGTTGGTCTCGGCGGGCGACGTGCGCCGCCGCGAGGGGCCCGACGGGCGCACGACGAGCATCGAGCTCACCGCGGCCGGGCGGCGCGCGGCGCGCCGGGTGACCGCCGCGCGCGGCGCCGTGCTGCAGGACGCGCTCGGCGACCTCTCCCCCGCCGAGCGCGCCGACCTCGACCGCCTGGCCGCGCGCGTGCTCGAGAGCGTGGTGCGCGGCAAGCTCGCGCGCGACGCGGGCGGCGAGTCGACGCGCTGGATCTGCCGGCTCTGCGACCTGCACGCGTGCGGGCGCGCCGAGGGCCGCTGCCCGGCGGCCAACGCGGCCGCGGCTTCGGCGGCGGCGGCCCGCGGTTAGCCCCGCGGGACGTTCGCGGCGCTTCGCCGGAGGCGCACCGCGGACGACGCCAACCGCCTACCGCAGGCCGAGCGCGCGGTCCAGGAAGCCCACCGTGCGGCGCTCGTAGGCCGCCGGGTGCGTGCGCAGGCCGGCGGTGTGGCCGGTGTCGGGCAGCTCCCAGAGCTCGACCGTGCGCCCGCCGGCCGCGCGGTACAGGCGCGAGGCGCCGATCTCCGCGGGGAAGCCGCCGCCCGCGACGAGCAGGACCGGCCGCGGCGCGATGCGGGGCATCATCGCGATGAGGGACGGCGACGTCTTCATGCCCGAGATGGCGCGGACCGACTGCGTCGTGAGCCATCCGACCGCCCGCTCGAGCGTGCCTGGGTGCATGACCGCGTCGGCGTCCATGGGTCGGGTCGCCCCGTCGGAGACGACGGCGGCCAGGCGCCGATCGCGCGAGGCCGCCTCGAGCAGCACCTCGCCGCCCAGCGACAGGCCGAAGCCCGCGATCCGCTCGGGGTCGACGTCGGGCCGGCGCGCGAGGTAGTCGAGACCCGCGGCGAGGCCCGGCTGGGCGTTGTCGCCCAGGCCGTTGGAGTGCCCGTCGCTCTCGCCGTTGCCGGGGTTGTCGAGCGCCAGCACGCCGTAGCCGTGGCGCGCGAGCATCCGCACGTGGGCGGCGACGCGCCCGCGGCTCCCGCCCGACCCGTGGCTGAGCAGGACGGCCGCCCCGTTGCGCGACGGGACGTACCAGGCCGAGAGCCTGCGCCCGTCGCGCATGGCGATGCGGACTTCCTCGTGCGCGATGCCGAGTGCGGACTCGTGGATCGCCCACCGCGGGGCGTGCGTGACCTGGTTGCCGAGGGCGAAGGGCAGCAGGGCGAGCTGGGCCACGAGCGCGGCCCCCGCGACCCAGGCGATGGCGTGGGCGGCGCGCCAGCCGCGGCCGGCTCGCCGCGGTGCCCGGCGCGGCGCCGCCGCGGCCGCCAGGCCGGCCGCGACGAGCAGCAGGCCGCCCGCGACGTAGCCCAAGCCGGTGAGGTCGCGCCAGTCGGGGCCCGAGTTGACGACGTGCAGGCCGTGGGAGATGACCCCGAAGCCGACGGCGATCAGCCCGACGACGACGCCCAGCGCGACGCGGGTCGGTCGAATCACGTGCGGCTGGGCGAGCGCCCACGCCGCCGCCAGGGCGACGATCGCCGCGACGCCGAGCGCCGACGTGTCGGGGCCCGAGAACGCGAGGTCGAGCAGGTGCGCCGCGACCAGCGCCAGGCCGGCGAGCAGGAGCGGGCGCTCGGCGCGGGCGAGCCGCTCGCGCCGGCCCTGACGAGGCTGCGGGGCGAGCCCCGGCACGGGCGGAGCCTGGGCGCCACTGGACTCGCGCGTGGCCGTCGTCATGCCCTCACGGTCTCGCACCGGGACCGCGCGCGGCACCGTGGAAACCCGTGGAGGCGATGCCGATCCACCGACGTGTCGGAGGTACGGGCAGCCCCCCTTCGAGCGCCGCGCGGTCCGCGCTACCGTCTCGCTCGAACGTCGTCCGACCGACCCCAGGAGCCCAGCATGCGCCAGACGCTCATGTCGACCCAGAAGTCCGTTCCCACCTACTTCGAGGACATGAGCATCGGTGCAAACGCTGAACTTGGGCATCCTGGCCCACGTCGACGCGGGAAAGACGAGCCTGACCGAGCGGCTGCTGTACGCCGCGGGCATCGTCGATGAGCCCGGCAGCGTCGACGACGGAAACACGCAGACAGACTCGCTAGCGCTCGAACGCCGGCGCGGCATCACGATCAGGGCCGCGGTCGTCTCGTTCGCGATCGACGACGTCACGGTCAACCTGATCGACACGCCCGGCCACCCGGACTTCATCGCCGAGGTGGAGCGAGCGCTGGCGGTGCTCGACGGGGCCGTGCTGGTCGTCTCCGCCGTGGAGGGCGTCCAGGCCCAGACTCGCGTGCTCATGCGCACGCTGCAGCGCCTGCGTATTCCCACCCTGCTGTTCGTCAACAAGATCGATCGCGTCGGCGCGCAGGGCGAGCGCACCGTGCGCGCCGTCGCCGAGAGGCTGACGCCTGCCATCGTCGCGATGGGATCGGTCGACGCCCTCGGGACGCGCGGCGCTCGCTTCACGCCGCACACCGCCGCCGACCGCGCCTTCACCGACGAGGCTCGCCGAGGTGCTCGCCGACCACGACGAGGCGCTGCTGGCCGCCTACGTCGATGACGAGGCGACGGTCGCCTACGACGACCTGCGCCGCGAGCTCGCCGCGCAGACCCGGCGGGCACGCGTCCATCCGGTGTACTTCGGCTCGGCCATCACCGGCGCGGGCGTCGAGGCGCTCGCGGCCGGCATCCGGGAGCTGCTGCCCGCCGCCGAGGGCAAGCTGGACGGGCCTCCGTCGGGCACCGTGTTCAAGGTCGAGCGCGGGCCGGCCGGCGAGAAGATCGCCTACGTGCGCATGTTCTCCGGCGAGGTGCGCACGCGCGAGCGGCTGCGGCTGCCCGGCGACGCCGGCGAGGCCAAGGTGACGGCCATCAGCGTCTTCGAGCGCGGCGGCGCGGTGCCCCGCGCGTCGGTGGCCGCCGGTCAGATCGGCCGGCTGCGCGGCCTGGAGAGCATCAGCATCGGCGACGCGATCGGCCGGCCGCCGGCGAGGGCTGCCCAGCGGGGGGCCTTCGCGCCCCCGACCCTCGAGACGGTCGTGGTGCCCGACCGCCCGCACGACCGCGGCGCCCTCCACACGGCGCTCACCCAGCTCGCCGAGCAGGACCCCCTCATCGGCCTGCGCCAGGACGAGCTGCGCGGCGAGCTGTCGCTCTGCCTCTACGGCGAGGTGCAGAAGGAGGTCATCGAGGCCACGCTGGCCGAGGAGTACGGCATCGCGGTGAGCTTCCGCGAGACGACGACGATCTGCATCGAGCGGGTGGCAGGCGTCGGTCAGGCGTTCGAGCTCATCGGCACCGATCCCAACCCGTTCCTCGCCACGGTCGGCCTGCGCATCGAGGCCGCGCCGATCGGCAGCGGCGTGCGCTTCGACCTCGAGGTCGAGCTCGGGTCGATGCCGCTCGCGTTCATGCGCGCCGTCGAGGTCACCGTGCGCGAGACGCTGCGCCAGGGCCTGCGCGGCTGGGAGGTGCCCGACTGCGCGGTGGTCATGACGCACTCGGGCTACTGGGCCAAGCAGAGCCACTCGCACGCCACCTTCGATAAGAGCATGTCGAGCACCGCGCGCGACTTCCGCCAGCTCACGCCGCTCGTCGTCATGGCCGCGCTGGGGCGGGCCGGCACCACGGTGTGCGAGCCGGTGCACCGCTTCGTCATGGAGATCCCGCCCGACACGCTCGGCGCGGCGGCGGGCGCGCTGGCCGCCCTGCGCGGCGTCCCGCTGCGCACTGACCGCCGGGGCGCGGCGACCGTGCTGGAGGGCGAGATCCCGGCGGCGCACGTGCACGAGCTCACCCGCCAGCTGCCGTCCCTCACGCGCGGCGAGGGCGTGCTCGAGGCGTCCTTCGACCGCTACGAGCCGGTCCGCGGCGAGGCGCCGACCCGCCCGCGGACCGACGACGATCCGCTCGATCGCACCGAGTACATCCGCCGCGTCCTTCGACAGGGAACCTGATAGGAACCGCGCATGTCCCTACTCGGCTTCGGCCAGCCCCTGACCGGTGTCTTTCAGATGTGCTACCTCGTCGAGGACATCGAGGCGAGCATGCGGCGCTGGGTCGAGCAGCTCAAGGTCGGGCCCTGGTTCCTGCTCGAGCACTTCACGGGCGAGCGCGGGACCTACCGCGGCGAGCCCGCTGACGTCGACGTCGCCCTCGCCATGGCCCACGCCGGGCACATGCTCGTCGAGCTCATCGCGCCCCACGACGACCGCCCCTCGGTCTACCAGGAGGCGATCGAGCGCCGCGGCTACGGCTTTCACCACTTCGGCGTCGGCACGCTCGACTACGACGCCGACCTCGCCCGCCACCGCGAGCAGGGACACGAGCTGGCGTTCGAGACCTGGGTGCCGACCGGCGGCCGGGTGGGCTATGTCGACACGACAGCCGAGCTGCCCGGCTACGTCGAGCTGATCGAGATGGACGCGGCGACCGACGCCGCCTTCACGCGCTTCTACGCGCAATCACTGGCCTGGGACGGGACCGACCCCGTCCGCCCGTTCGCCTGAGCGCTCAGCCCGGGGCGGCGTCACCCGCCCGCCACGGCGGGCAGGATCTGGACCTCCTGCCCGTCGGCGACCGGCGTCTGCAGCCCGTCGCCGAAGCGGATGTCCTCGCCGTCGACGTAGACGTTGACGAAGCGGCGCAGGCCGCCGTCGCCGTCGGAGAGGCGGTCGCGCAGCTCGCCGTGGCGGTCGAAGAGCGCGTCGAGGACCGCGCCGACCGTGGCGCCCTCGACGCTGACGGCGCTCTCGCCGCCCGCCGCCTCGCGCAGCTGGGTCGGCAGCTTGACCCTCGGCATCAGACGCGCACCTCCGCGCCCTCCACCTCGGCCACGAACTGGTCGAAGGACGGCTCGATCTCGTAAGCCTCGAACGTGCCGCGGACCGCGTCGAGCGTCTTGAGCCCCTCGCCGGTGATGACGATCACCACGCGCTCCTCGGGATCGATGTCGCCGCGCTCGGCCAGCTTGGCCAGCACCGCGGTGGTCACGCCGCCGGCGGTCTCCGTGAAGATGCCGGTCGTCTCGGCCAGCAGGCGGATGCCGGCGCGGATCTCGTCGTCGGAGACCGAGTCGATGGCGCCGCCGCTGCGCCGCGCGAGCTCGAGCGCGTAGGGCCCGTCGGCCGGGTTGCCGATGGCCAGCGACTTGGCGATCGTGTCGGGCCGCACCGGCTTGCAGAAATCGACGCCGTCGGCGTACGCCTTGGCCACCGGCGAGCAGCCGTCGGCCTGCGCGCCGTTCATGACCGGAGGGCGCCCGCGCGCGAGCCCGAGGTCGACGAAGTCCTGGAAGCCGCGCGCGATCTTGGTGTAGAGCGAGCCCGAGGCGATCGGGGCCACGACGCGGTCGGGCACCTCCCATCCGAGCTGCTCGGCGATCTCGTAGCCGAGCGTCTTGGAGCCCTCGGCGTAGTACGGGCGCACGTTGACGTTGACGAAGGCCCAGTCGCGCTCGCCGCTGAGCTCGGTGCAGAGCCGGTTGACGTCGTCGTAGTTGCCGTTGACCTTGACGACCTTGGCCCCGTAGATCCCGGTGGCCAGGACCTTCTGCTCCTCGAGGTCGGCCGGGATGAAGACGTAGGTCTCCATGCCGAGCGCGGCGCCGTGGGCGGCGACCGAGTTGGCCAGGTTGCCGGTCGAGGCGCAGGCCAGCGTCGTGAAGCCCAGCTCGCGGGCGCGCGCGGTGGCGACCGAGACCACGCGGTCCTTGAAGGAGTGCGTGGGGTTGGCCGCGTCGTTCTTGACCCACACCTCGCGCACGCCCAGCCGCGCGGCGAGGCGATCGGCGCGGATGAGCGGCGTGCAGCCCGCGGGCAGCCCGGTGCGGGTGCGCGGCTGCGGGCCCTCCAGCGGCAGGAAGTCGTGATAGCGCCAGATGTTCTGCGGCCCGCCCTGGATGCGCCTGCGCGCGTGCTCGACGTCCTTGATGTCGTGCTCGTAGGCGACTTCGAGCGGCCCGAAGCAGCGCTCGCAGACGTACCGGGCCTCGAGCCCGTAGTCCGCTCCGCACTCCTTACACGTCAGCTTGGTGGCTCCCATGATCAAAAGACCTCCGCCGGAATTCGTTCGTGGCGGAGGTCTTCGAAAGCCTCGGCCACATCTCTCAGGAATTGGCACCTTTCCCGCATGCGGGAGGTTGCCGGGGCTTCAAAGGGCCAGTCCCTCCACCCCTCTGGATGTGTCCAGCTATGTGGCGCTCACCTTAGCAAGGCCGCGAGGGGACGCAAGGCGCAGGTAGACTGCCTTTCGGAGCGAATCTGATGCCGACGACCATGACGCCCGACGAGCCGCGAAGTCCCGATGCCCAACCTGCCCAAGCCACGCCTCAGGCGTACGGCGCGGACACGCGGCGGCGTTGCCACACGTCCATCAGAGCCTGAGCGTCCCAACGTCGAGGTCGTCGAGTTCGTCTCGCACGACGCCCAGTCGCTGCGGTGGATCAACATCGAGCGCCCGCGGCCGGCCGACCGCGCGTGGCTGGAGGAGCACTTCGACTTCCACCCGCTCGACTACGAGGACGTCTTCAGCCGCAACCAGCGCCCGAAGGTCGATGAGTACGACGACTACCTGTTCATCGTCCTGCACTTCCCGGCCTACGACAAGACGGTCGGGCGCCTGAACGCCGCCGAGCTCGACGTCTTCGTCGGCGCCGACTACGTCATCACGCTCCCCAACGAGCCCATCCAGCCGCTCGAGTACCTCTTCGAGCGCTGCCGCACGCGCGAGGACCTGCGCGAGCAGCTGTTCTCCAAGGGCCCCGGCTACCTGCTCTACAAGATCGTCGACGACTGCGTCGACGCGTCGTTCCCGATGCTGCGCAAGATGGGCAACAAGCTCGAGCGCCTCGAGGACGACATCTTCGAGGGCGAGCGGCCCGCGGAGATCGTGCGCGACATCTCCAACGTCAAGCAGGAGATCATCAACTTCCGCCGCGTCGTGCGCCCGCAGCGCGCGGCGCTCAAGGACCTCGAGGCCACCAAGCGCTACATCCCCGACGACCTCGAGATCTACTTCGACGACATCAACGACGCATCCGAGCGCACCTGGGACATGCTCGAGAACTACAAGGAGGTCGTCGAGGCGCTCGAGTCCACCAACGAGGCGGTCCTCTCGCACCGCCTCAACGACACCTTCCGCGTCCTCACCGCGATCAGCGTCATCGTCCTGCCGCTGACGCTCATCGCCTCGATCTGGGGCATGAACACCAACGTGCCCGGCGAGGGCTCGCACGCCGGCTTCTTCGCGGTCGTCGGCGTGATGGTCGTTGTGCTCGTCGCGACCATCGCGCTGTTCAAGCGCCGCGGCTGGCTCTGAGGAGGCCGAGGGCCCCTCGGCGCGCCGCCGGCCTTGCGGGAGGAGGGCCGGCGGCGCTCCGCGATGCCTGGTTCAGGCAGCAGCGGGGAGGAATGGCGCTGCCTGGGCAAGGACGCGGCGGCAGGCTGGTGGCGCTGTCGCGTGTGGAGGAGGGCGCGTCTGTATCGCGTTTGGAGGGGTTGCATGAGGATGCCAACGCGGCCTGGGCGCGCCAATGCGGCTCGCCGGTGTGCCGGGGGTGCGGCTAACCCGACCCGCGTCATAAGGTGCCCGCGTGAGCGACGCGGCGCGGCCCATGACGACGACGGCGCTCAACCGCGCGCTGCTCGCGCGCCAAGGCCTGCTCGAGCGCCTCGACCTGCCCCTCGTCGACGCCGTCGAGGCCGTCGGCGCCCTGCAGGCGCAGTACTGGCCGGCCCCGCCGGCGGCACTGTGGTCGCGCGTCGAGGGCTTCGAGCCCGAGGCCTTCTACGCGGCGCTCGAGGGCGGGGAGCTCGTCGCCGGCACGCTGCTGCGCGCGACGCTGCACCTCGTCTCCGCGCGCGAGCACCCGGCCTACGCGGCGGTCGCGACCGAGGCGGCGGGCCACCACTGGCGCCGCACCGACGACGAGCCGGGCGCCGAGGTCGAGGAGTTGCTGACGAAGCTGCGGGCCTACGCGAAGCGGACGCCGCGCACGGCCGAGGAGATCGGCGCCTTGGTCGAGGAGTGGCTCGCCGACCATCCCAAGGCGCTCTCGAAGGCCGAGCTCGAGCGCCAGCGCGAGCTCAAATGGCGCCCGTTCCAGCGCTGGTCGGGCTTCGTGCGGGCTCCGGCCGACGGCGCCTGGGGCGCGAAGGCGCCGAGCGCCCTGCTCGCGGCTCCGCGCCCGCGCGGCGCGCCGAAGGGCGACCAGGCGCTCGACGCGGTGGTGCTCCGCCACCTGCGGGCCTTCGGGCCTGCCGGTCCCGACGACGTGGCGGGCTGGATCGGCTGGCGCACCCCGCCGGTGCGCGAGGCGTTCGAGCGCCTCGGCGCGGGCCTCGAGCGCCTCGAGGACGAGGATGGCCGCGCGCTCTACGACCTGCCCGGCGCGCCGCGGCCGGACCCCGAGACGCCGGCGCCGCCGCGCCTGCTGGCGGCCTTCGACAGCGTCCTGCTCGCCTATGCCGCCAAGCGCCGCGGTCGCATCCTGCCCGAGCAGCACCGCGACGCCGTCTACGAGCGACGCAACCTGCAGATCCGCCCCAGCTACCTGGTCGACGGGCTGGTGGCGGGGACGTGGTCGATCGAGGTCAAACGCCGCGAGGCGACCCTCACCCTGCGCCCTCTCGAGCGCCTGGCTCGCGCCACGCGCAGCGCGCTCGTCGACGAGGCCGAGCGCCTCGTGCGCACCCTCCAGCCGCAGGCCAAGGGGCACGCGGTCGTCGTCGCGCGCTGAGATTCATGAAACACCGCCCGGCGAAAGGTGTAGAAAACGCCGGTGCCGCCCATCGAATCCCTCGAGCGCCTGGCCGACTCCTTCGCCGCCCTGGAGCAGCCCGTCGAGCGCAAGCGGATGCTCGTCATCGTCAACCCGTACGCGACGACGGTCTCCGATCGCCTCAAGAACCTCGTGGTCTACGCCCTGCAGGGGCGCTACGAGGTGGATGCGATGGACACCGAGGGGCGCGACCACGCGACCGTCCTGTGCCGTGAGGCCGCCGAGGAGGGCTACGACGTCGTCGTCGCCTTCGGCGGCGATGGCACCGTCAACGAGGCCGCCAACGGCCTGGCGCACTCCCCCACCCCGCTGACGCCGCTCCCCGGCGGCGCGACCAACGTCTACTGCAAGATGCTCGGCGTCCCGGGCGACATCGTCGACGCCACCGAGCACCTGCTGCGCCGGGCCGACGACTGGACGCCGCGCCAGGTCGACCTCGCCCACGTCAACGGCCGCGCCTTCACCTTCTCGGCGGGCTTCGGGCTCGACGCGTCCGTCGTGCGCCGCGTCGATGCCCATCCGGCTCTCAAGGCGCGCCTGAAGCAGTGGTACTTCGCCTACGCGGCGGTCGCGACGTTCAGCCGGGAGTATGTCGTGCGCCCGCCCCGCCTGGAGGCGCACGTCGGCAGCGAGGTGCTGCGCGGCGTCACCGCCGCGGTGCAGAACGGCGACCCCTACACGTATTTCGGGCATCGGCCGGTCCATCTCGCCGAGGGGCTCGCCCTCGACGACGGCCAGTACGGCGGCGTGATGCTCGAGCGCGCGACACCGCTCGACATCCCGACCGTGAGCGCCCGCCTGCTCTCCGATCGCCTGCGCCTGGCCGACCACAGGCGCATCAGCGCCTTCACCACCTCCGACGAGGTGCGCATCGTCTCGGCGGACGGGCGCCCCGTGGCGCTGCAGGTCGACGGCGACTACATCGGCGACACCGCCGAGGCCGTCTTCGGGGTCTGGCCCGGGGCGCTCACGGTCGTCGCTTGAGCCGCGGGCGGATCGTCGTCGAGCGCGGCGGTCGCGTCGAGAGCGAGCACCGCTTCGTCTGGCGCCTGGCCGACGGAGACCACGACGAGCAGGCCTTCCTGCGCTCAGCGGCCAAGCCGCTGCAGGCGCTGCCGGCCGTGCGGGCCGGCGTGCTCGAGCGCCTCGGCCTCGATGACCGCCACCTCGCGCTGGGCTGCGCGTCGCACGGCGGCTCGCCCGAGCACGTCGCGCGGGTGTCCGAGATCCTCGCCGCCTGCGGCCTGGGCGTCGGGCACCTGTCGTGCGGCGCCGTGCCGCCACGCGACCCGGTGGCGGCCGCGGCCCTGTTGGCGCCGCCGCGGCCCATCCACCACAACTGCTCGGGCAAGCACGCGCTCGGCCTCGCGCTGTGCGTGGTCGAGGGCTGGCCGGTCGAGGGCTATCTCGACGCCGGGCATCCCCTGCAGCGCGCGATGGCCGACGCCGTGGCCGGCGCGCTGGGCGTCGAGGCTCCGGCGCAGGCGGTGGACGGCTGCGGGATGCTCACCTTCCACGCGCCGCTGGCCGCGCTGGCGCGCGCCTTCGGGCGCCTGGCCGGCGGCGACCTGGGCGCGCCGGGGACGCGCGTCGCCACCGCCATGCGCGCGCATCCGAGCCTCGTCGCCTACCCGGGCGCGATCGACACCGAGCTCATGGCCGCGACGCCGGTGATCGCCAAGATCGGCGCCGAGGGCGTCATCGCCATCGGCTGCGAGGACGGCCGCGGCGTCGCGGTCAAGGTGGCCGACGGAGCCCTGCGCGCGCTCGACCCCGCCGCGGTGTGGGCGGCCGGCGAGCTGCTCGGCCTGCCGGTCGACGGCGCCCGCCTCGCGGCGCTGTCGGCGCCCGAGGTGCGCAACTCGCGCGACGAGGTCGTCGGGCGCCTGTCGGTCGCCGCGCCCTCCTAGCGAGCCGAACGGCGCCGCCGTCCACGGTGCCCCGGACGGCCGGCGCCGGGCGCTACATCCACACTCGGCGCGGCCGATTAAGGACGAGAGACCATGACTCGCGCACCTCGCATCCTCGCCGGGCTGGCCGTCGCGGCCATCACCGCCGCGATCGGCCTCACGCCGACGTCGTCGGACGCCCGCGATGGCGGCGGCCACAAGCGGCCGGACATCGGCGCCCGCCACGGGCACCGCACGATCCGCTAGCGCCCGTCTCTGGCCACCGTCCTGTCCAGCGGTCCTCCTGCGACCACACGGCAGGACGATGGAGCAATCACCGCCGGTGCGAGCTCCTCCCCCTCGGTGCCCTGCCCGCAGACCGCCGCCACACATGGGCGGCGGGCGCGGCGACTCAGCCCGCGCCCGGCGTGACCCGGTAGGCGTCGAAGACCGAGTCGATGTTGCGCAGCTTGGTGACCGTCTGCTTGAGCGCCTGGGTGTCGGCCACCTCGACCACGAAGCGGTTCTGGACCATCGGGGTGGAGACGATGCAACGCGCCTCGACGATGTTGATGCCGGCCTCGGCGAAGGTCCGCGAGAGGTCCTCGAGCAGGCGGTGGCGATCCCACGCGTCGACCTGGAGCTCGACCTTGAACGCGGTCTCGTGGTCGCCCTCCCAGTGCACGCGGACGAAGCGCTCGGGGTCCTTGCGCAGGGCGGCGGTGTTCGGGCAGTCGTCGCGGTGGATCGTGATGCCGCGCCCGAGCGAGACGTAGCCGACGACCGGGTCGCCAGGCACCGGGCGACAGCACTTGGCCATCCGCAGCATCACGTCTTCGACGCCCTCGACGCGGATGCCGTACGAGGCGCTCGAGCCGGTCGGCTGGCGGCGCTGGCGCCGGGTGGAGACCAGCGACTCGGCGGTGGTCGTCTCTTCCTCGGCCGCCTCGCCCTGCTTGAGGCGCTGCAGGATCTTGTTGACGATGACCTTCGGCGAGATCTTGGCCCCGCCGAGGGCGATGTAGAAGTCGTCGGCCTTGCGGAAGCCCATCTCGCGGATGACGTCGGCCAGCAGCGGGGAGCCGGTGATCTTCTGCGCCGGCAGGCCCGCCTTGTTGAGGTGCTCCTGCAGCAGCGCGCGGCCGGTGTGCTCGGTGTCCTCGCGCGACTCCTGCTTGAACCACTGCTTGATCTTGTTGCGCGCGCGCGTGGTCTTGACCACGGCCAGCCAGTCGCGCGACGGGCCGCGCTCGCGCTTGCTCGTCAGGACCTCGACGATGTCGCCCGACTTGAGCTGGTAGTTGAGCGGGACGATCTTGCCGTTGACCTTCGCGCCGACGCAGCGGTGGCCGAGCTCGGTGTGGATCTCGTAGGCGAAGTCCAGCGGCGTGGCGCCGGCGGCCAGCGACTTGACCTCGCCCTTGGGCGTGAAGACGAAGACCTCCTCGTCGAAGAGGTCGACCTTCAGGTTCTCCATGAACTCCTTGGGGTCCTGGAGCTCCTGCTGCCAGTCGAGCATCGAGCGCAGCCACTTGAGCTTCTGCTCGCCCTGCGGCGCGGGCTTGCCGCGCGAGCCCTCCTTGTAGATCCAGTGCGCCGCGACGCCGAACTCGGCCATGTCGTGCATCTCGCGCGTGCGGATCTGGATCTCGAGCGGCAGGCCCTCGGGCCCGATCACCGTCGTGTGCAGCGACTGGTACATGTTGAACTTCGGCATCGCGATGAAGTCCTTGAAGCGCCCGGGCAGCGGCTTCCACAGCGAGTGGATGACGCCGACCGCGCCGTAGCAGTCCTTCACCGAGTCGACGATGACCCGCATGGCCGTGAGGTCGTAGATCTCGTTGAACTCACGGTCCTTCTTGGTCATCTTCGAGTAGATCGAATAGAAGTGCTTGGCCCGCCCGGCGATCTCGGCGTGGATGCCGAGCGCATCGAGCTCGCGCGTCAGCTCGGTGCCGCTGGTCTGGACGTAGTCCTCGCGCTCCTCGCGCTGCTGGTTGACCAGGCCCTTGATCTCCTGGTACTTGCGCGGGTGCAGCGCTGCGAACGCGAGGTCCTCGAGCTCCCACTTGATCGCGTGGATGCCGAGCCGATGCGCGATCGGCGCGTAGATCTCCAGGGTCTCCTTGGCCTTGTCGATCTGCTTCTGCTTGGCCAGCGCGCTGATCGTGCGCATGTTGTGGAGGCGATCGGCGAGCTTGATGAGGATGACCCGGATGTCCGTGGCCATCGCGACCATCATCTTGCGGTAGTTCTCGGCCTGCGCCTCGTCGCGGCTCGTGAAGGTGATGCCAGTGAGCTTGGTGACGCCGTCGACCAGCGTGGAGACCTCGTCGCCGAAGCGCTCGCGGACCTCGTCGAGCGACGCGCTCGTGTCCTCGACGGTGTCGTGCAGCAGCGCGGCGCACAGCGTCTCGGTGTCCAGGCGCATGCCCGCGCAGATCTTGGCCACGCCGACCGGGTGGACGATGAACTCCTCACCGGACTTGCGCCGCTGGTCGGCGTGGTGCTCGCACGAGAACAGGAAGGCATCCTCGACGCGCTGGCGGTCGATCTCGACCGCCGCGTCGTCGGCGTGCTCCTCGACGATCGCGAAGAGGTCGCCGAGCAGGCGGCGCTCGGTCTCGGTGAGCTCGGCGCGGAGCACCGGCCCGTGCGCCTCGGGGTGCGTGAGGCGGTCGACCGGGGCGCGCTCGGCGGGCGCGTGCGCGCCGTTGCGCGACGCCGCTGCGGCAGCGGTCTCGGGCGGGTCGGTGCGTGGCTCGGTGGCCATCCCCAGAGGGTACCCCCTGCGTCAGCCGGTGCTACCGGCCTTCGGCGGGTTTTCTAGGCCGCCCGGGCGGCGCGCCGCGGCGCCCCCAGCCGCGCCCGGCCCTCAGCCAGGCGCGTCGTGTAGGCGCGGAAGGCCGCGGAGGCGTCGAGCTCGGTGCGGCGCGCCGGCGCCAGCCTCACGGACGCCCCGTCGACGCGCACGAGCCCGAGCTCGTCGAGCACGCGCAGGGCGCGCCCGGCGGCGGCGGGCGAAGGGGCCGCCGCGACGGCATCCGCCAGGGCGCCGTGGCGCAGCGCGCGGTACACCGCCGCGGCCGCCGGGCGTAGGTCGTACGCGGCTTCGTGGGCGCGCAGGGCGTACTCGCCCTCCGCCTCGCCCCACGCCAGCGTGAAGCGCTCGTCGACCAGCGCGGCCTGGGCGTCGGACCCCGGCGGGTCGAGGGCGAGGACGTGCGCGTAGCGGTCGATGAGCGCCGGGTCGCGCTCGAGCGCCTGCCACCCCGCGACGGCGAAGCCTCCGAGGCGGCCCGCGAAGTGCCCGCGGCGCCGGCGCGCGTCGGCGCAGGCCACGAGCAGCGGCTCGCCGGAGGCCACCAGCGCGGCCAGCGTGCCGGCCACGCCTCCCCCGCGCCGGTCGCGCGGGACGCCGGCCGCGCGCGACGTCGCCCCCGCCACGGGCAGCGGCGCCGCCAGCTCGGCCAGCGCGGCTTCCACGGGGTCCTCGGGCTCGCCGACGAGCGCGACCGCCGCCGGCGCCGGGGCCTGGGCGTGGCGCAGGACCAGCCGCGGCTCGACCGCGCCGTTCCACTCGTTGAGCTCGAGCGTGAAGGTGGCGTCGTGCACCTCGCCGTCGGGCAGTCGGCTCATCCCGAAGGCGACCGCGCGGGCGCGATGCCCGCCCGCCTCCACGGTGAAGCGAACGTGACGTCCCTCCTCCCCCATCGGCCGCGCGTCGACCAGGCGCGCGGCCGGCACCAGCAGCGACACCGATGGGTTGGCGATCCCGAAGGGCGCGAGCCGCTCGAGCTCCTCGGCCAGCGCCAGGCCGAGCTCGTCGCCCGCCACCACGGCGTCGACGCGCTCGGTGGGCACGAGGTCCTCGGGCGCCAGGACCGCCGCCGCGTGCGCGACGAAGGCGGACCGGAAGGCGTCGACCGCCGTCCGCGCGATCGTGCACCCCGCGGCCGCGCGGTGCCCGCCGTGGCGCAGCAGGTGCTCGGCGCTCGCATCCAGCCCGCCCAGCAGGTCGAAGGCCGGGATCGAGCGCCCGGACCCGGTTCCCTCGTCGCCGTCCATGGCGAGCATCACGCATGGGCGGTGATGGCGCTCGGCGATCCGCGAGGCGACGATCCCGATGACCCCGGGGTGCCAGCCCTCGCCGGCCAGCACGTACGCCGGCCGCGGGCCGAGCTCGCGCACCTGCGCCTCGGCCTCGAAGAGGATCCGCGTCTCGGTCAGGCGCCGCTCGGCGTTGGCGTGGTCGAGCTCGTCCGCGATCGCCGCGGCGCGCTGCGGATCCTCGGTGAGCACCAGCTCGAGCCCGGCGTCGGCGCGGTACAGCCGCCCGGCCGCGTTGATCCGCGGCGCCAGGCGAAAGCCGATCGCGCGCGCGTCGAGCGCCCCCGGGTCGACCTTGGCCACGCGCAGGAGCGCCCGGACCCCCGGCTTGGACGAGGTGGCCAGCGCGTGCAGGCCCTCGCGCACGAGGCGGCGGTTCTCGTCGCGCAGGGGAACGCAGTCGGCCACGGTGGCCAGGGCGACGAGGTCGAGGTCCTCGTCGGCCTCCGCCGGATCGCGCCCGGCGCCCGCCAGCAGCGCGGCCGCCAGCTTGTAGGCGACGCCGGCCGCGCACAGGTCCGGGCAGGGATAGCCGCACAGCGCGGGATGGACGATCGGCGCCTGCGGCAGCGAGCCGTCGGCGCGCGGGCTGTGATGGTCGGTGACGACGACGTCCAGGCCGAGCGCGCGTGCCTGCGCGACCTCGTCGACCGCGGTGATGGCGCAGTCAGCCGTGAGCAGCAGGCGCGTCCCGCGCTCGGCCAGCCGCGCCACCGTCGCCGCGCTGAGCCCGTAGCCGTCCTCCGTGCGGCTGGGCAGATAGGAGTCGACCTCAGCCCCCAGGATGCGCAGCACGCGCACGAGGATGGCGGTCGAGCACACGCCGTCGACGTCGTAGTCGCCGTGGACCGTCACGCGGGTCCCCGCGCGCACGTGCGAGAGGATCAGATCGACCGCGGCGTCGATGCCGGCGAACGCGCCGAAGTCGTGGCGCTCGCTGGCCGCCAGCCACGCGCGCGCGGCCTCCTCGTCGCCCAGCCCGCGACGCACGAGGACCTGCGCGAGCGCGAAGCTCACGCCGAGCTTGCGCTCGAGCGCGCGCACCGCCGCGATCGGTGCGGGTGGGATGTTCAGCAGGCGCTCCACGGCGCACGACGCTAGGCGCGACGGCGGACAGAACACGACGTCGAGCGGCCCCTCCCGAAGGGGAGGGCAAGACCTGCCCATGGGCAGGCGCCAGCCCCGCCGCGCGGGGCTAGCGTGCACTGCCATGGCCGCCACCCGCGGAGACCTCGCCTGGCCGACCCTCGCCGATCGCCTCCGGCTCGCCGGGGGCGTCATGAGCCAGCGCGAGGGCCACGCCGTCGCGGCCCACTTCGGCTCGGCCGCCACCGAGCTCGCGGTCTGCGTCAAGCGCGTCGGCCTCGCCGTCCGCTCGGACCTCGACGCGCTCGAGATCGCCGGCCCCGAGCCGTGGCTGACGCACTTCCTCGAGGAAGCGCTCGGCGGCCGCGCGCCGGCCACCGGCGAGGCTGTGCGCACGGCCCGCAGCTGGTGCTGCCGCGTCGCGCCCGACCGGGCCATCGTCATCGGCCCGTGGAGCGCCGCCGCGCGCTGGGCGGGCATCGTGCGCCACGCCGTCGTCACCGGCGCCGCCGTGGGCTGCACCGACCGTTCGGACAGCGCCACCGCCCTCACGCTGGTCGGGCCGCGCGCGGCGCGGTTGCTCGACGATGCCGGGCTCGAGCCCGACCTGCGTGTCGGCGGTGTGCGCGAGAGCTGGTTCGCCGGCTCGTCGGCGCTGGTGCTGCGCGAGGCCGCCGACCGCTTCCTGCTCGTGCTCGACGCCGACCACGCGGTCGATGCCTGGCAGGAGCTCTTCGACGTGGGCCGCGCCCTCGGCCTGTCGATGGTCGGCGCGGAGGCGCTCGAGCGCCTGGCGGCCGCGCCGGGGCGTATCTTCTGATACCTGACAGGTTCGCAGCAGAGGGTCGGGAGCACGGAGGCCGGCGACGCCTCACGGGGGCCTACGGGCGCCTATGAGCACGTCGCGCGGTCGATCGCCGAGCAGCGTTGCGTGATCCTCGACGGCGGAGTGGGCACCGAGCTCTCCCACTCCGCCAAGGCCAAGGATGCCCTCGACGAGCCCCTGTGGGGCACGCGGGCGCTGATCGAGAGCCCCGACGCGGTGCTGCGCGTGCACCGCGAGTACGTCCAGGCCGGCTGCGACGTCATCTCCACCAACACCTGGGGCCTGGCCTCGGCCGTGGCGACCGACGGCCCGCGCCTGTGGTCGGACCGCGACACGCCCGTGCACTGGATGGACGTCGGGCGCCGCGGGCTGCGGCTCGCCCGCCAGGCGGTGCACGAGCTCGAGCGCGACGGCGAGTGCGCGGTCGCGTTCTCCCTCAACGGCGACGTCGACTCCGACGAGGCGACCGAGACGATCAGCCTCCTCGCGCGGCTGTTCGCCGACGAGGCCGAGCCGCCCGACCTGGTCCTGCTCGAGACCCTGTCGCTGCTCACGCCCACGCTCGACGCCGCGGTCGAAGGCCTGCTGGCGACCGGGCTGCCCGTGTGGCTGTCCTTCCGGCGCTGCCGCCACGGGCTGTGCGGCATCTACGGCCAGCACTGGGGCGGCCCCGAGGGCGACGCCTTCGGGCGCGCCGCGCGGCGCTTCGAGGAGATGGGCGTGGCCGCGCTGCTCATCAACTGCATCCCACCCGACCACGTCGCGGGGATGGTCTCCTACCTGCGCGACTTCACCGACCTCCCGCTCGGCGTCTATCCGAACCTCGGCTACTACAGCGACCGCGGCTGGCGCTTCACGCCCGGCGTGGGCGGCGAGGAGTACGCCGAGATGGCGCTGCGCTGGCGCGCGGAGGGCGCGCAGATCGTCGGCGGCTGCTGCGGCGTGCGCCCCGAGCACATCGTCGCCGCCGCGCAGCGCCTGCGGGGCACGGCCCCCGGCCACGAGCGACCGGCCGATGCCGCCCGCCACGGCCTCAACGGCGCGGACGCCCCCGCGCCCGCCGCGCCGCCGCAGCCGTGGACCGACCGTCGCCAGCGCGCGCTCTACCCACTGCCCTTCCCCGACCTCAGCGTCGAGCCCGGCGTCGCGCCCCCGGGGGCCGCGAGCTACATGGCCTGGCGCTACGTCTTCGGGGAGGGCATCGGGGCCCACCAGCGCTGCCTGGACATCGGCTGCGGCACGGGGATCCTCGCCGTCCAGCTCGCCCTCAACGGCGCCGCCCACGTGCGGGCGCTCGACATCGACGACCGTGCCGTGGCCAACACCCTGGCCAACGCCTTTCGCAACGACGTCGCCGACCGCGTCACCGCGCAGACCGTCGACCTCTTCCCGTGGGTCCCCGAGGAGCGCTACGAGGTCATCGTGGCGAGCCTCTACCAGAAGCCCACCGACCCCTTCGCGCGCGTCTCGAGCCATCGCCTGCCCGACTACTGGGGCCGCAACCTCGTCGACCAGCTGATCGCCAAGCTCTCCGAGGCGCTGGCGCCCGAGGGCGTCGCCTACATCGTCCAGCTCTCGATCCTCTCCCAGCGCCACACGGCCGACGCCCTCGCCGCCCGCGGCTTCGTCGCGCAGGCGGTCGACTACACGCTGTTCTCCTTCCCGCCCGAGCAGGACGAGAGCCGCGCGCAGATCGCCCGCGTCGAGGAGCTCAGCGACGCCTACCACCTGACCGTCGGCGAGGAGCCGGTGATGGTCGCCTACCTGCTCGAGGTCAGGCACGCCCGATGAGCGAGGAGCTGCGCGAGCGCGTGGCCGGGGCATTGGAGGGCAGCGCCGAGGACGTCCTCGCCGCCCACCGCGCCCTCACGGACGCCCTCGACGCCGATCCGGGCGACGCCGAGCTGCGCCGGATCCACCGCGAGCTCGTCGACCAGGGCGCCATCGCGCGGCTGCGCGCCCTGGAGCGCGTCCGCGCCGCCGTCGGGCGCCTGGCCGACGCCGGCCCGGTCAGCGAGATCATCGACCGCGCGCCCGCGGAGGCCGCCGCCGCCCTCGAGCTCGATCGCGTCCTGCTCAGCCGCATCGACGACGGCTGGCTCGTGGCCGAGGCGCTGCACTGCGAGGGCGACGCCAAGGCCGCGAACCAGACGCTCGCGCGCCTGCGCGACGCCCCGGTGCAGATCGGCTACCCGCTGATCGAGGGTGAGCTGCTGCGCCGCCGCCGCGCCGCCGTCGTGACCGTCGCCGACGGCGAGCCGGAGAGCCGGCAGGCCAACTGGGAGATCATGCGCTGGAGCGCCTACGTGGTCGCGCCGGTGCTGATGGAGGGCCGCGTCGTCGGCTTCCTGCATGGCGATCGCGCCGACGGCGGCGCCCCGCTGCGCGCGGTCGAGCGCGAGGGCCTGTGGCGCTTCGGCGAGGGCTTCAGCGAGGTCTACGAGCGCGCCGTCCTGCGCCGGCGCCTGCGCGTCGAGCGCCAGGAGCTGCGCCGCATCGCCAGCTGGGCCGACGGGCGCAGCGCCGAGCTCTCCGACGGCGCGATCGACCTCGCGCGCGACCGCCAGCTGGCCGACGCCGAGGAGGGCGGCCGCCCGCCCGCCGCGCGCTCGGCCCTGCACGACCTGCTGACCCCGCGCGAGGTCGACGTGCTCGAGCACCTGGTCAAGGGCGAGACCAACGCCGAGATCGCCCGCACCCTCATCGTCTCCGAGGGCACGGTCAAGTTCCACGTCAAGAACATCCTGCGCAAGATGAACGTCGGCAACCGCGCCGAGGCGACCTCGCAGTACCTGCGCCTCTCTTTGCGTCAGGACCGTGATCCCTCCCCTTCGGGCAGGGGCATCCCTACCCCCTGAGAGGCGACGCGGGGACGCCCCGGGTCGAGAATGGCCGACATGAGCGTGCTGCAGGACGGGTCGGGCCTGGCCGCAGGCCGCGAGCGGGCGCCGGCGTACCGCCGCATCGAGGAGCTCCTGAAGGCCGAGCGCTGCGTGATCCTCGACGGAGGCATCGCCACCGAGCTCGGGCGCCGGCTGCCCGACGCCGAGCGCGGGCGCGACGAGGCGCTCTGGGGCACGTGGGCGCTGGTCCACAACGCCGACGTCGTGCGCGACGTGCACCGCAGCTACGTCGAGCAGGGCTGCGACGTCATCTCGACCAACACGTGGGGCCTCACCGCCGAGATGCAGTCCCAGCGCACCGGGCACCTCGCGCCGCTGCACTGGATGGACATCGCGCGCCGCGGCGTCGAGGTCGGGCGCGAGGCCATCGAGCAGGCCGGGCGCAAGGACGAGGTGGCCCTCGCCTTCTCCATCAACGGCGACATCGACGGCCCCGCGCGGCGCGAGTTCATCGAGCTGCTCCCGCGCGCCTTCGAGGACCATCCGCCCGACCTCATCCTGCTGGAGACCATCACGCTGATCCGCGACCAGCTCACCCTGGCCGCCATCGAGGCGCTCGTGGCCACCGGGATCCCGGTGTGGACCAGCTTCCGGCGCTGTCGCCACGGGGTGTGCGGCGTCTTCGGCCAGCACTGGGGCGGCCCGGAGGGCGACGAGTTCGGCCGCGCCGCCCGGCGCCTGGACGAGGCCGGCGTGCAGGCCCTGCTCATCAACTGCCTGCCGCCCGACCACGTCCCGGGCATGCTGCCGTGGCTGCGCGACTTCACCGACCTGCCGCTCGGGGTCTATCCCAACCTGGGCTACTACACCGACGACGGCTGGAGCTTCGACAAGACCGTCGACGGCGAGCAGTACGGCGAGATGGCGGCGCTGTGGCGCCAGGAGGGCGCCCAGATCATCGGCGGCTGCTGCGGCACGCGGCCCGAGCACGTCGCCGGCGCGCGGGCACGGGTGCGCGACATGCCGCCCGGCTCGCGGGCCGTGGCCGAGGCCGCCAACGGCGCGGCCAACGGCGCGATGGAGCGCGGCCTGTCCGCGGATCCCTCGCTGCGGCCCTGGACCGACGAGCGCGGCCGGCGCCTGTACCCGCTCGAGATGCCCGAGATCGTGTGCGAGCCCGGCGTCTTCGTCCCCACCCACGGCAGCTTCCTGGTGTGGAAGTACCTCTTCCAGAACCACATCGGCGAGGGCAAGCGCTGCCTGGACATCGGCTGCGGCACCGGGATGCTCGCCATCGAGCTGGCGCGCAACGGGGCCGAGCACGTGCACGCCATCGACATCGACCGGCGCGCGGTGGCCAACACGCTCTCCAACGCCTTCCGCAACGGCGTCGCCGACCGCATCACCGGGGAGGCCATCGACCTCTACCCGTGGGTGCCCAAGGACCGCTACGACCTCGTGGTGGCCAGCCTCTACCAAATGCCGGTCGACCCCTACGAGCAGCCCAACAGCCACCGGCCGCTGGACTTCTGGGGGCGCAACCTCCTCGATCATCTCTTCACGCTGTTGCCCAAGCTGCTGGCCGAGGGCGGCGTGGCCTACGTCATGCAGCTCTCGATCCTCGGCCAGGAGCGCACGGCCGAGCTGCTGGCCGAGGGCGGCTTTCAGTCGCGCGTGGTCGACTTCGAGTTCTTCGCGTTCCACTCGCTCTTCGAGCAGCGCAAGGACCAGATCGACCGCGTCGAAGAGCTCTCCGACGCCTACCACCTGCGCTTCCGCGACGAAGACGTCATGGTCGCCTACCTGCTCGAGGTCACCCCCGCATGACGAGTCCCACCGAGTTCCTGTTCACGTCCGAGTCGGTCACCGAGGGCCACCCCGACAAGATCGCCGACCAGATCTCCGACGGCGTCCTCGACGCGGTGCTGCGCGACGACCCCTACGGGCGCGTCGCCTGCGAGACCCTCGTGAACACGGGGCTCGTGGTCGTGTCGGGCGAGATCTCGACCTCGACCTACGTCGACATCCAGGACATCGCGCGCTCGACGATCCGCAAGATCGGCTACACCGACGCCGACCTGGGCTTCAGCGCCGACTCGTGCGCGGTCATCAACGCGATCGACAAGCAGTCGCCGGACATCGCGCAGGGGGTCGACCAGGCCTACGAGGCGCGCACCGACGCCTCCGACGACGATGCACTCGACGTCGCCGGCGCGGGCGATCAGGGGATGATGTTCGGCTACGCCTCCAACGAGACGGCCGAGCTCATGCCGCTGCCGATCTCGCTGGCCCACAAGCTGGCCAAGCGCCTGGCCGACGTGCGCAAGGCCGAGGTCGTCCCGTACCTGCGCCCCGACGGCAAGACCCAGGTCACGGTGCGCTACCTCGACGGCCGCCCGGCGGCCATCGAGCGCATCCTCATCTCCAGCCAGCATCGCGACGGCGCCGAGGCGCTGCTCCCCGACGACCTCTGGGAGCAGGTGGTCGTCCCCGATCCTCCCCGCCGAGCTCTACGACGCCGACGCCCTACGCGCGAGCCTGCTGGTCAATCCGACCGGGCGCTTTGTCATCGGTGGGCCGGTGGGCGATGCGGGGTTGACCGGGCGCAAGATCATCGTCGACACCTACGGCGGGATGGCCCGTCACGGCGGCGGCGCGTTCAGCGGCAAGGACCCCTCCAAGGTCGACCGCTCCGCCGCCTACGCCGCGCGCCATGTGGCCAAGAACGTCGTCGCGGCCGGGCTGGCCGAGCGCGCCGAGGTCCAGGTCGCCTACGCGATCGGCGTCGCGCACCCGGTGTCGGTCATGGTCGAGACCTTCGGGACCGAGCAGATCGGGCGCGGGCAGATCCAGCGGCTCATCGACGAGCACTTCGACCTGCGCCCCGGCGCCTTTCGCGAGGCGCTGAACCTGCACCGCCCGATCTATCAGAAGACCGCCGCCTACGGGCACTTCGGCCGCGAGGACCACGACTTCACCTGGGAGCGCACCGACAAGGCCGCCGCCCTGCGCGAGGCCGCCGGCCTCGGCGACGCGGCCGAGGTCGCAGCCTAGGCGCGTCCGCCGAGCGCGGCGCCGACCGCGTCCGCGGCCTCCCGCAGCTCGGCGGCCAGGGCGGGCATGCGGCGCACCGGCAGGCGGCTCGCCGGGCCCTGAATGCTGAGCATCGCGTGGAGCATCTGCTCACGGCCGAGGACCGCAGCACCGACCGCATTGAGGCCCGCCTCGCGCTCCTCGCGACCGTAGGCCACGCCCTCGGCGCGCACGCGCTCGACCTCCCGGGCGAGCTGCGCCCGTGTGGTCAGGGTGCGCTCGGTGAAGCGCTCGTAGGGCTCGGGGCCGAGGCGCTCGAGGGCGAGCGGGCCGAAGGCGAGCAGGAGCTTCCCGGTGACCGTCGCGTGCGTGACGCTGGGGCGCCCGAGCTCTCCCCGGCTCGCGACGTTCGAGGGGCTCGGGACGAAGTCGATCGTAAAGGGCTGGGTCCCCCCGGGGACGGACAGGGTGGCGGTCTCCCCGGTCTGCGCGACGAGCCGCTCGAGGTGCGGCCGCGCGATCGCCCGCACGTCGAGGCCGGCCAGGACGGCATCCGCGTAGGCGACCAGCCGCAGGCCGAGGCGGTAGCGCGCCGTCGCGTCGTCGCGATCCACGAAGCCCCGCGCCATCAGCGTGCCGAGCAGGCGCGACACGGTGCTCTGGTTGATGGCGGTGCGCTGGGCAAGCTCGCTGACCCGTGCCCCGGATGGGAGCTCGGCGAGCGCATCGAGCAGCGCGAGCGCGCGGTCGACGGACGCGAGCGTGCGGCCCTCCTCTCTCATCGCACGGGGCACGTTGCAACCACCACCTCTTTGTGAAAGGCTCGTCTCTATCGGCAACGCTCTTGCCGGTACGGCAACATACCACGCCGCCATGTCCTACCTCCTGACCTGCCCGCACTGTGGCGTCCGCGAAGTGACGGACTTCGCCTTCGGTGGCGAGCTCAACCGCCGGCCGCGCGAGCGCCCCACGCTGCGCGAGCTCGGCACCTACAACTACTTCCGCCGCAACGTCGCGGGCGTGCAGCGCGAGTGGTGGTACCACCGCTCCGGCTGCCGCGCGTGGTTCATCGCCGAGCGCGACACCCGCACCAACGACGTCCACTGGACGGCGCTCCCCGAGGAGGCCCCGCCGGCGTCATGACCAGACTCGCGCAGCAGCCCGGCGAGCGCATCGACCGATCGACGTCGGTCGGCTTCACCTTCGACGGCAAGCGCGTCGAGGCCCTGGCCGGCGACACCATCGCCTCCGCGCTCTACGCGGCGGGCCAGCGCACGTTCTCGCGCAGCTTCAAGTACCACCGCCGCCGCGGCCTGCTGTGCTGCGCAGGGCAGTGCCCGAACTGCCTCGTCGCCGTCGACGGCGCGCCGGGCGTGCGCGCCTGCACCGAGCCGGTGCGCGAGGGCATGGCGGTCGAGCACCTCAACGCCTCCCCCAGCCTCGAGCACGACGTCATGGCCGTGACCGATGCCGTCGGCGGCCCCTTCACGCCGCCGGGCTTCTACTACAAGACCTTCATCCGCCCCCGCCGGCTGTGGCCGCTGTACGAGAAGGCGCTGCGCCACGCGGCCGGCCTGGGCAAGCTGCGCGCCTCCCAGGACGAGCGCGAGTGGCGCACCGAGTACCGCCGCCGCCATGCCGACGCGCTCGTCGTCGGCGGCGGGCTCGCCGGGCTGCGCGCCGCCATCGCCGCCGCCGAGGCGGGCGCCGACGTCGTCCTGGCCGACGAGGGCCCCGAGCCGGGCGGCCGGGCGCTATTCGAAGACCCACCCACCGGCCACGAGCGCGCCCGGGCGCTGGCCGAGCAGGCGCGCGGCGCCGGCGTCGAGGTCCTCACCTCGGCCTCGGTGCTGGGCTGCTTCGACGGCCTCGTCCCCATCTGGCAGGCCTCGACGCTGCACCAGGTGCGCGCGCGCCAGCTCGTCTTCGCCACGGGCGTCGTCGAGCAGCCGCTCGTCTTCGCCGGCAATGACCTGCCCGGCGTCATGCTCTCCGGCGGCGTGCGGCGGCTCATCGCCCTCTACGGCATCGCGCCCGGCACGCGCGCGGTGATCGCCACGACGTCGGATCGCGGGCTCGAGGCGGCGCGCGCGCTGGAGGCGGCCGGCGTCGAGGTCGTCGCCGTTGCCGACCTGCGCGAGGGCCGCACCGTGCTCGAGGCCGAGGGGCGCAAGCACGTGCGCGCCGCAGTGCTCGGCCGCCTGGACGGCAGCGACGAGCGCCGCGTGGAGTGCGACCTGCTGGTCGTGTCGGGCGGCGTGGCGCCGGCCACCTCGCTCGTCGCGCAGGCCGGCGGGCGCACCGCCTACGACGCGGCGCGCGGGCACTTCGCGATCGCGCAGCTGCCCGACGGTGTGCACGCGGCGGGCGCCGTCGCCGGAGCGGGCGACGATCCCGAGCCGTCGGGCCGGCAGGCCGGCGCGCAGGCGGCGCACGCGCTGGGGCTGGCCGACGCGCCGCCAGCGCCCTCCGATGGGCCGCCCGGGCGCGGCGCACGCGAGGCCGTGCCCCCGGCCGTGGCCGGCGCGGGGCGCGGGAAGTGCTTCGCCTGCCTGTGCGAGGACGTCACGGCCAAGGACATCCATCTGAGCGTCGACGAGGGCTATGACTCGATCGAGCTCTCCAAGCGCTACACGACGGCCACCATGGGCCCCTGCCAGGGGCGCATGTGCCAGCTGCCCGCCGTGCGTCTCATGGCCCAGGAGACCGGCCAGGACCTCGAGCGCGTCGGCACCACCACCGCGCGCCCGCCGTGGTCGGCCGTCCCCCTCGGGGCGCTGGCCGGCCGCCCGATCGAGCCGGCCAAGCGCTCGGCCATCCATCCCCGCCACCGCGAGCTCGGCGCGCGCGTCATGTGGGCCGGCGACTGGCGGCGCGCCTACGACTACGGCGACCCGCAGGCCGAGGCGCTGGCCGTCCACGAGGGCGCGGGGCTGATCGACGTCTCCACCCTGGGCAAGCTCATCGTCCGCGGGCCCGAGGCCGGCGCGTTCCTCGATCGCCTCTACCCCAACCGCTTCGCGAACCTCGCGCCGGGGCGGATCCGCTACGGCGTGCTCACCTCCGACGCGGGCCGGATCATGGACGACGGCACGATCTGCCGCCTGGACGACGAGAGCTTCTACGTCACCACCACCTCGAGCGGAGCCGGCGCCGTCGAGCAGTGGTTCTCCTGGTGGCTGGCCGACTGGCGGATGCAGGTCACGCTCACCGACGTCACGCAGGGCCTCGCCGCGGTCAACCTGGCCGGCCCGCGCGCGCGGGAGATCATGGGGCGCCTCACCGACCTCGACTGCTCCAACGCGGCCTTCGCCTACCTCGACGCCAAGCGCGCGCCGGTGGCCGGCGTCCAGGCGCTGCTGCTGCGCATCGGCTTCGTCGGCGAGGTCGGCTACGAGATCCACTTCCCCACCGCCCACGCCCAGCACGTCTGGGACGCGATCCTCGAGGCCGGCGCGCAGGACGGCCTGCGCCCGTTCGGCCTCGAGCCCCAGCGCATCCTGCGCCTGCAGAAGCAGCACATCCTCGTCGGCCAGGACACCGACTCGGAGTCCACGCCCTACGGCGCGGCGATGCCGTGGATCGTCAAGCTCGACAAGGACGAGGACTTCATCGGCAAGTGGGCACTCGAGCACGCCGCAGACCACCCGAGCGAGACGGCGCTCGTCGGCTTCACCCTGCCCGACGGCGACGCGCCGACCGAGGGCGCCGCGGTGCTCGACGAGCGCGGCGAGCCCATCGGGCAGGTGACGAGCGCGCGCCACTCGCGCCAGCTCGGGCAGGTCATCGGCATGGCGTGGGTGCCCGCGCCGCTGGCCAGCGACGGGGCGGCCATCACCATCTCCGACGACGGCCGCCGCCTGCGCGCGCAGGTCATGACGCGGCCCTTCTACGACCCCGACGGCGAGGTCCTGCGCTCGTGACCGGCTCCTTCGAGTTCCTCGCGCCGACGCCCGCCGCCGTCGCCCGCAGCCCGATGGAGGGCCAGGCGCTGGCCGCGGGCGCGCGGATGGAGGTGCGCGGCGGCTGGAACGTGGCCGTCGAGTACCCCGGCGCGACGGCGAGCGCCCCGCTCGCGTGGGCCGACGTCTCGCACCTGCGCAAGCTCGAGGTCACGGGCCCCCACGAGCTGGCCTTCGGCACGGCGTCGCGGGTCGACGGCGCCTGGTGGTGCCCGGTCACGCGCGCACGCACGCTGGTCGTCGGCGGCGGCGCCGAGGTCGAGGCCCTCGAGGTCACCACCACGCTCGCGGCCCTGGCCATCGTGGGGCCGCAGGCGCGCGAGCTGCTGGCCCGCTTCTGCGCGCTGGACCTGCGGGCGCAGTCGGTGCCGGTGGGCGGCTTTCGGCCCGGATCGGTGGCCCGCACCCCGGGCTACGTCCTGCGCGAGGACTCAGAGCGCTTCCTGATGCTCTTCGGCTGGGCGCTGGGCGAGTACATGTGGAGCGTCGTCGCCGATGCGGCGAGTGGCCTGGGCGGCGCGCCGATGGGCATCGACGCCCTCGACCGGGAGGCCGCGCGTGCGTGACATCTTCCGCCGGCGGCGCATGTGGCGCTCGCGCCCGGCGCTCAAGGGCTCCTACGACGTGGTCATCATCGGCGGCGGCTCGCACGGGCTGGCCACCGCGTACTACCTGCGCGAGCGCGGGATCACCGACGTCTGCATCCTCGAGAAGAGCTACATCGGCTCGGGCGCCGCCGGGCGCAACACGACGATCCTGCGCTCGAACTACAAGACGCCCGAGGGCGCGCGCTTCTACGACGCGAGCGTGAAGCTCTACGAGGGCCTCTCGCAGGAGCTCAACTTCAACCTGCTCTTCTCGCAGTGCGGCCACCTCACGCTCGCGCACTCCGACCGTGCCCTGTTCGTGATGGCCAACCGCGCCGAGGTCAATCGCCTGCAGGGCATCGACTCGCGCCTGATCGGCCCCGACGAGGTCAAGGCGCTGGCCCCGGCCATGCGGGTGTCCCAGGACGCGACGTATCCGATCATGGGCGCGCTCTATCACCCGCCCGGCGGCATCATCCGCCACGACGCCGTCGTCTGGGGCCTGGCCCGCGGCGCGGACGCGGGAGGCGCCGAGATCCACCCCTACACCGAGGTCCTGGGGCTCGAGCGCTCAAACGGCCGCGTCGACGCGGTGCGCACCAACCGCGGCACGATCCGCGCGGGCCAGGTGATCAACTGCACGGCGGGCTGGAGCACGCTGCTGTGCGACATGGCCGGGGTCGGGCTGCCGATCACCACCCACATCCTGCAGGCGTGCGTGACCGAGCCGGTCAAGCCGCTGCTCGACGTGGTCATCGTCTCCTCGCAGATGCACGTCTATGTCTCGCAGACCGACCGCGGCGAGTTCCTCATGGGCGCCGAGATCGAGCCGTGGACGACCTACCGCATGCAGGGCACCCTGAACTTCCTGCAGGAGGTCACCCGCCACACGCTCGAGCTCTTCCCCCAGCTCGAGCACGCCCGGCTGCTGCGCTCGTGGGCGGGGCTGTGCGACCTCAGCCCCGACTACAGCCCGATCCTCGGCAAGACCGAGGTCGAGAACTTCCACGTCAGCGCCGGCTGGGGCACCTACGGCTTCAAGGCCGCGCCGATCGTCGGCAAGACCCTGGCCGAGCTGATCGACACCGGCCGCACGCCCGACCTCATCGCCCCCTTCGCGCTCGAGCGCTTCTACGAGGACCGCCTCGTGTCCGAGCTCGCCGCCGCCGCCGTCAGCCACTAACCGACCATGGAGCCATCGTGAAGAGCAGCCTCGAGATCGCCCAGGACGCGGTCCTCAAGCCGATCGAGCAGATCGCCGAGGACGTCGGGCTCGAAGACGAGGAGTTCGAGCCCTACGGGCGCTACAAGGCGAAGATCGACCTCGGCGTCCTCGAGCGCATGAAGGACGGCCCCAACGGCAAGCTCGTGTGCGTCACCGGCATGACGCCGACCAAGGCCGGCGAGGGCAAGACGACCACGCTGGTGGGCCTCACGCAGGGGCTCGGCGTCATCGGCAAGCGCCCGGTCGCGTGCCTGCGCGAGCCCTCGCTCGGCCCGGTGTTCGGCATCAAGGGCGGCGCCGCCGGCGGCGGCATGACCCAGGTCGTCCCGATGGAGGACCTCAACCTGCACTTCACCGGCGACATCCATGCCATCGGCGCGGCCAACAACCTGCTGGCGGCCATGCTCGACGCCTCGATCCTGCACGGCAACCCGCTGCACATCGACGCGCTGAGCGTCGGCTGGCGGCGCGCGATGGACATGAACGACCGCGCCCTGCGCCAGATCGTGGTGGCCCTGGGCGGGCGCGCCAACGGCTACCCGCGCGAGAGCGGCTTCGACATCACCGCGGCCTCGGAGGTCATGGCGATCATGGCCGTCGCGCGCGACCTGCAGGACCTGCGCCGGCGCCTGGGCGCCATCACCGTCGCGCAGTCGTTCAACGGCCGCGCCCCGATCACCGCCGACGACCTCGGCGCCGCGGGCGCCATGGCCGTGCTGCTCAAGGACGCGCTGAAGCCGAACCTGATCCAGACGCTCGAGGGCCAGCCGTGCCTGATGCACTGCGGCCCGTTCGCCAACATCGCCCACGGCAACAACTCGCTGGTCGCCGACCTCATCGGCATGAAGCTCGGCGACTACGTGGTGACCGAGTCGGGCTTCGGCTCGGACATGGGCGCGGAGAAGTTCTTCGACATCGTCTGCCGCTTCGGCGGGCTGTCCCCCAGCGCCGCCGTGCTCGTCACCACCGTGCGCGCGATCAAGCACCACGGCGGCATCGAGGACGACCCGCGCACCGACCGCGCCCGCGGGCGGGCGGCGATCGAGGCCGGCATGGCCAACGTGCGCCGCCATCTGGCCAACATCAAGCAGTTCGGCCTGCCGTGCGTGGTGGCGGTCAACCGCCGCCCGGGCGACACCAACGAGGAGGTCGAGCTCGTCAAGCGCCTGGCGCTGGAGGCCGGGGCGTTCCGCGCCGAGGCCAACGAGGGCTTCGCCAAGGGCGGGATCGGCGCGGCGGACCTCGCCTCGGCGGTGGTCGACGCCTGCGACGAGCCCAGCGAGTTCCGCATGCTCTACGAGGACGACTGGACCATCCAGGACAAGATCGAGGCCATCGCCCGCCGCGTCTACGGCGCTGCCGACGTCTACTTCTATCCCGAGGCCGAGAAGAAGATCGGCCAGTACAGCGCCGACGGCCTGGACCGCTTCCCGGTCTGCATGGCCAAGACGCACCTGTCGCTCTCCTCGGACCCGGAATTGCTCAACGCGCCGGAGAACTTCAGCCTGCCGGTGCGCGACATCCGCGCCTACACCGGCGCGGGCTGGCTCGTGCCGCTGTGCGGCGACATCACGCAGATGCCGGGGCTGGGCAAGACGCCCGCCGCGCTCAACGTCGACATCGACGAGAACGGGCGCACCGTCGGGCTGTTCTGAGCGCCGCGTCACCTCTTACCATCCCCCGCGACGATGGCAGAGGAGCCCTCTTCAGGTGGGCCGCCGGCTCGCGAGCCCAGGATGTCGCTGGTCGACGTCGCCGAGGAGGCGCTGCGCCACTGGCTGGCGACCGGGCGCCACCGCGCCGGCGAGCGCCTTCCCCCCGAGCAGGAGCTCTCGGCCCGCCTGGGCATCTCGCGCGGCACGTTGCGGACGGCGCTGCAGCGGCTGGAGGAGAGCGGAGAGATCGTGCGCCGCCAGGGGAGCGGCACGTTCGTCGGGCGAGCCGCGTCGTCGACGCTGGACGAGGGGCTCGAGAAGCTCGTCTCCTACCACGAGCTCGCCCGCCGGCGCGGCCTGACGCTCGAGCTCGCCCACCTCGAGATCGAGCAGCATGCCCTCGGCGTCGAGCGCGGCAGGCTCTTCGGGCTCGATCCGCAGACCACGGCGACGACGATCACGCGCGTCCTGGCCATGGACGGCGCCCCTGGCGCCCACATGCGCGACGTCGTGCATCCGAGCGTCGCCCTGCCCCCGCCCTCGAGGCTCCGCCGCGCGCTGGAGCGCGGTCAGATGGTGCTCGACGTCCTGCTCAAGCAGCGCGTGCCCGTGGCCTACAACCGCTCGCACATCATGGCGCGCGCGCTGACCAAGCGCGACCCGATCGGCCGGGCGCTGGCGGTGACCGAGACCACGGCCGCGCTGGAGATCGAGCACGTCACCTGCACCGCGGAGGGGGCTCCGGTCGAGCACTCCGTGGACACCTTCCTGCCGCACAGCATCGACCTGCACGTCATGCGATGGCTCGAAGATGTGCCGCCCGTGGCGGCGATCGAGCGCCGCTCCCGCGAATAGACCAATTTGCCCAAAGCGGATATAGTCGCGCCGCGTCGTCCGCGCTGGATTCGCACCCCAACCGACCCCGGAGAGTGCGCATGACCGACCGTCACGAGGGAAGCGTCGCCGTCGACTCGCACGCTCCGCTGAGCTTCGGAGGCACGGTCAAGACCGTCCTCGAGACCCCGAAGACGACGCCTGCCCCGGCGACGCTCGAGGAGGCGCGCAACCAGCCCGGCCGCCGCGAGCGGATCGAGGAGATCACGCGCCGGATCGAGAGCCAGGGCATCAAGTACGTCTTCTTCCAGCAGGTCTCGATCACCGGCCGGGTGATGGGCAAGGGCGTCGTCTCCTCCTTCTTCCCGCAGGTGGCCGAGCGCGGCTATCAGCTCGTCTACGGCGCCACCGCCAACCTCTTCACCGACCGCGCGGGCAACTACATCGGCTTCGGCCCCGAGGAGTCCGAGCTCGCCGCGGTGGCCGACCTCGACACCTTCGCCCCGCTGCCCTGGGATCCGCGCGTCGCGCGCGTGTACTGCGATTGCTACGACACCGAGACCGGCGAGCTGCTCGACGCCGACCCGCGCCAGAACCTCAAGCGCGTCGTGTCCGAGTTCGAGCGCGAGCTGGGCTACAGCTTCCTGATCGGGATCGAGCCCGAGATGATGTGGATGAAGCGCTCCGAGGACGGCGCGCCGCCCGAGGGCGCGACCAAGCCCTACTGCTACCACATCCACCAGTTCGAGGAACTGCGTCCCGTGCTCCTGGACGTCGTCGAGTACGGCCAGGCGCTCGGCCTGGACATGAGCTACGGCGACCACGAGGACGCGCCCGGCCAGCTCGAGCTCAACTTCCGCTTCGACCGCCCGGTCAAGACGGCGGACAACATCACCACCTACCGCCAGGTCTGCGCCGCCGTCGGGCGCAAGCACGGCCTGCTGCCGAGCTTCATGCCCAAGCCGTTCACGGGCGTCTCGGCCAACGGGCACCACCACCACTTCACGCTCGTCGACGACGACGGCAACAACGTCTTCCACGACCCTGGCGGCCCGGCGCAGCTGTCGGACGTCGCCCGTCACTTCCTGGGCGGCATGCTCGACCACTTCGGCGCGCTGATGTGCGTCGGTAACCCGACGGTGAACTCGTACTGCCGCATGTGGGACTTCGGCTTCTGGGCCCCCGTGTACAAGAACTGGGGCTGGCAGAACCGCACGTGCACCGTGCGCGTGGCCTCCGGCGGGCGCTTCGAGTACCGCGGCGTGGACTCCTCGTGCAACCCGTTCCTCACCGTCGCCGCGCTGCTCGTCGCCGGCCTGGACGGCATCAAGCGCGAGCTCGACCCGGGCGAGCCGCAGAGCGCCAACACGTACGACCTCCTCCAGGAGGCCAACGGCCGGCAGCCGCTCGAGCGCGTGCCCGACAGCCTCGGCGACGCGCTGATCGCGCTGGGCAAGGACGACGTCATCCGCGACGGCGCGATGCCCGGGCGCCTGTGGAAGGTCTTCCAGCACTACAAGCGCGACGAATGGGAGCGCTACCTGGCGGCGGTCACCGACTGGGAGCGCGACGAGTACCTGGAGGTCCTCCCCTAAGCCATGTGTGGCATCGCAGGGATCATCTACCGCAACGGCGACGGGCACGAGCAGGTCGGGCGCGACATGACGCGCATGCTCCAGGCCATGAAGCACCGGGGCCCGGACTCCACCGGCTACGCCCTGTACCGACCCGATGCCGAGGGCTACGTCATGCACGTCAAGCTCTCGGAGTCCAACGGCCATCAGGACTTCGAGTTCGCCGAGCGCGTGAACCGCCAGCGCGGCGAGATCGAGGCTCGCGTCCGTTCGATCGGCGCGCGCGTGCACTCGGTCGACACGAGCGCCGCGCACGCCATGACCCTCACCTTCGACCACGAGGGCGACCTCAAGGAGCTCGCCGACTACGTCGAGGACATACGCGGCGCCGAGGTGCTCTCGCTCGGGCGCTCGCTGGAGATCGTCAAGGACCTCGGCGATGCCGACACGGTGGCCGCCGACTACGGGCTCAACGACTTCATCGGCACCCACGCCATCGGGCACGCCCGGATGGCCACCGAGTCCGACGTCGACATCGCCAACGCCCACCCCTACTGGGCCTACCCCTTCCCCGATGTGGCCGTCGTCCACAACGGCCAGCTCACGAACTACCACCAGTGGCGTCGGCGCCTGGAGCGCGCCGGGCACCGGTTCCAGTCGGAGTGCGACTCGGAGATCATCGCCGTCTACCTCGCCGAGCGGATGGCCCAGGGCGACTCGCTCGAGGACTCGATGCGGCGCAGCCTCCATGAGCTCGACGGGGTGTTCACCTACATCTGCGTCACCGAGGACGCGCTGGGCGTGGCCAAGGACGAGCTCGGGGCCAAGCCGCTCGTCCTCTACGAGTCCGACGACATCGTCGCCCTCGCCTCCGAGGAGATCGCGATCCGCAAGGTCGTCGATCGCGAGATCGAGACCTACGACCCCTACGAGGGCGCGGTGATGGTGTGGACAACCTGAGCGCGACCTATGACGCCCGCGGGCTCGTCGAGCTCGACGGCACGATCCCGAAGATCGCCGAGATCGACGGCGAGCGCGCCGTGCTCGACGCGCGCGAGCTGTCCACGCGCAAGATCAACGCCGAGCTGCGCTGGCTGCTCTACGAGCAGGGCATCAAGGACGTCACGGTCCTCAATCCGAGCGCCCGTCACTCGCTCGGCACCGGGATCCTGACCCGCTGCCGCATCACCTTCGAGGGGAGCCTCGGCTACTTCGGCGCCGGCCTGATCGACGGGCCCGAGATCCAGATCAACGGGCGAGTCGGCTGGTCGGTGGCCGAGAACATGATGTCGGGCGTCGTCGTCATCGAGAGCAACGCGGGCTCGCTCGCCGGCGCCGCGCTGCGCGGAGGCGACCTCGTCGTCAAGGGCCAGGTGGGCTCCCGGACGGGGATCGACCAGAAGGGCGGCACGATCCTCGTGCTCGGCGACGCCGGGTCGATGACCGGTTTCATGATGCAGCGCGGCCGCCAGATCATCTGCGGCGACGTGGGCAACGGGCTGGGCGACTCGATGTACGACGGCACGATCTACGTCGGCGGCAAGGTCGCCTCGCTCGGCATCGACTGCGTCGAAGGCGAGTGGACCGACGCCGACACCGAGCTGATCGAGCGCAAGTTCCGCATCTACGGTCTTGGCGCGCCGCCCGAGCTCAAGAAGTTCGTGTGCGGCAAGAAGCTCTACAACTACGACAACCTCGAGCCGAGCGAGCGAAAGCTGGTGTTGTGACCCCACCCGACGACGCACCCTCGCCGCGCGAAGTCCTCGGGCGCAGCAAGATCTTCACGCCCGAGGTCATCGACGACATCCACATGAAGGCCGAGCTTGGGCGCTACCGGATGCGCGGCTTCTCGATGTTCAAGAAGATCCCGCACTGGGACGAGCTCATCTTCCTGCCCGGAACCCTCACGCGCTTCGTCATCGAGGGCTACCGCGAGAAGTGCGAGACCAGGACCGTGCTCGGCGCGCGGTTCGCCAAGAAGCCGCTCGAGCTCGACATCCCCGTCTACATCACGGGCATGAGCTTCGGCGCGCTGTCGCTGGAGGCGAAGATGGCGCTGGCCAAGGGCGCCTCGATGGCCGGCACCGCAACGTGCTCGGGCGAGGGCGGGATGACGCCGCCCGAGCGCGCCCTGTCGACCAAGTGGTACTACCAGGTCATCCAGAGCCGGTACGGATTCAATCCGCACCACCTCATGCTCGCCGACGGGATCGAGTTCTTCATCGGCCAGGGCTGCAAGGTCGGGCTCGGCGGCCACCTCATGGGCCAGAAGGTCACCGAGCAGGTCGCGGAGATGCGCAGCCTGCCGCCGGGGATCGACCAGCGCTCGCCGGCGCGCCACCCCGACTGGCTGGGCCCCGACGATCTCTCGCTCAAGATCCAGGAGACGCGCGAGGCCACCAACTACGAGGTCCCCATCCAGCTCAAGCTCGGCGCCGCACGCGTCTACGACGACGTGCGCATGGCCGCCAAGTGCGGCCCTGACGTCATCTACCTCGACGGCGCCGAGGGCGGCACCGGCGCGGGCCCGCACGTTGCCGCCGAGGAGACCGGCATCCCGCTGATGGCGGCGATCCCCGAGGCGCGCCGGGCGCTCGAGGACGTCGGGCTGGTCGACGAGATCGACCTCGTGGTCGCGGGCGGCATCCGCAACGGCGGCGACGTCGCCAAATGCCTGGCGCTGGGCGCCAAGGCGGTGGCCATCGGCCATTCCGCGCTGATGGCGCTCAACTGCAACAAGGAGATCCCGGGGGTCACCGACTACGAGGGCACCGTCGGGGTCCCGGCCGGGCAGTGCTACCACTGCCACACGGGCCGCTGCCCGGTCGGCATCACCACCCAGGACCCCGAGCTGCGCAAGCGCCTGCACGTCGAGGAGGCCGCCAACCGCGTCTACAACTTCCTGCACACGCTCACGCTCGAGGTCCAGATGCTCGCGCGCGCGTGCGGCAAGACGAGCGTGCACAACCTCGAGCCCGAGGACCTCGCGGCGCTCACCACCGAGGCGGCGGCCATGGCCCGCGTGCCGCTCGCCGGCACGAGCTACATCCCCGGGGTGTCCGAGGAGCGCGCACTCGACGAGATCAAGACGATGCTCGATCGCTACCTCGAGAACCCGATCGACCAACTCCCCGAGCGCGCGGCGGTGGAGCCATGACTGCGAGGGGTGACGTAAAGGGGACGACGCAAGCGATGGACGAGTTGCGGCGCGCTGGTGGCGAGCCGGAGAAGATCGTCGCGATCGATGCCGAGGAGCTCTCCGGGCAGCGCTTCCCCTACCAGGAGGACATGAGCCTGGTCGAGGGGATCGACCTCGAGGCGGCCACGCCCGGCAAGGACATCAACTGGCTCGAGGACATCGAGCTGCTCCAGGAGGAGGGCACGCCGGCGGTCTTCGACCGCAACTCGAACGCCTTCCTGAAGATCTACTTCCCCATCCCTGAGGGCCGCGAGAACGAGATCGCGCGCAAGGTGCTGATCGCGCACCTGCAGGCCGGCAACTCCTACGGCATCCAGCTCAAGCAGGCCCACGCCAAGTTCGCGCAGCCCGAGCTCGGGCCGTGGGTCGAGGGCTCGCGCACCGTCGGCGAGAACTGGCGGCCCGCCGTGCTCGAGGGCTGGGAGCCGCCGGCTCACTGACATGCGCACGGCTGCGTACCTCGTCATCGGGGCGGGCGTGCACGGCCTCTCCACCGCCTGGCACCTCGCCCAGCAGGGCGAGCAGGTCGTCGTCGTCGACAAGACCGGCGTCGCCGCCGGTGCCTCGGGCATCGCCTGCGGCGTGGTGCGCAACAACTACTTCCAGCCGGCGATGTCCGAGCTGATGGCCGCGTGCGTCGAGATCTGGGAGTCCGACCCCGAGACGTTCGCCTACCACGGCTCGGGATACATCGCCCTCGGCGACGGCGCCCAGGTCGAGGACCTCACCACGGTCCACGAGCGCCAGCAGCAGATCGGATACCCGTCGCAGCTCATCCTCGGCGAGGCCGAGGTCGCAGCGCACATGCGCTCGCTCTTCGACGACTGGCGCGCCCCGGGGCTCAGCGTCTGCCTGCACGAGCGGGCGGGCGGCTTCGCCTACAACCGCGACTCGATGCTCGGCCTCGCGTCCAAGGCGCGCGCGGCGGGGGCGGTCATCGAGGAGGGCGTCGAGGTCACCGGCTTCGACCTCGAGGCGGCGGGCGCGGTCACACGCGTGCGGACCTCGACCGGGCCGATCGAGGTCGGGCAGGTCGTGGTCGCCGTCGGGCCATGGATCACGAGGCTGTGGGAGATGCTCGGGCTGCCGGCGCGCCTGGAGGTCGCGGGGACAGAGCGCGAGATGTGGACGTACTGGTACCTGCAGGAGGGCGAGATCGACGTCGACCCGGCGATGTTCGTGACCAGCGACGGCTCGCTGCCCCCGGTCGTCCACGTCGACAGCCACGCGCCGCTGCACGACGACGACGGCCGCCTCGTCACCGCGGAGCAGTGGGGCATCTACTACAAGCAGGACAAGCACAGCGTCCAGGGCGGCGCCTCACCGCTGCCCAAGGGCTCGGAGTTCGAGCTCGACCCTTACCCGACGGGAACCGTCGAGCCGGGCTTCCCCGACCTCTGGTGCGCGGCCCTCTCGCACTGCATGGCGCGCTTCGAGGGCTGCCGCCCGCGCTACCGCCAGACGCGCTCGGGCGGCGTCGGCGCCTTCACCGCCGACAACTTCCCCGTCTTCGACCACATGCGCCCGAACGTCTTCGTGGCCGCGGACTCCAACCACGGCTACAAGATGATCGCGGTGGGCCGCGAGATCGCCCGCGTGCTCGGAGGCGAGCACTCGACGCTGCTGCACCCGTTCCGCTACGAGCGCTTCGCCACCGGCGACCTGCACCCGGTCTCGAACAGCCCCTACCCCTGGAGCTAGGCCCGATGCCCTCGCACGTCGTGGTCGGCGCCGGAGTCAACGGGCTGTCGGCCGCCTCGCGCCTCGCCGAGCGCGGCGCCGACGTGGTCGTGCTCGACAAGGGGCGCGTCGGCGGCGGAGCGACCGGCAGCGCCGGCGGGATCGTGCGCAACTTCTACCGCGCCGAGGCGATCGCCGATCTCGTCCGGATGTCGGTCGAGATCTTCGAGTCCGCGCCCGAGGCCTACGGCTTCCGTCAGGTCGGCTACCTGGCGGCGGTCCCGGAGCAGCAGGTCGACGACTTGGTGGCCATCCGCGAGCAGCACGAGCGGGTGGGCTACGCGTCGGAGCTCGTGGTCGGCGCGGAGCCCTGTCGCGAGTACCTGACCTGGACCTGGCCGGACTGGGATGCGCCGGTGGAGGCGATCCTGCACGAGCGCCGCGGCGGCTGGGCCGACGCGATGCAGACCGCACGCCACCTCGCCGAGCAGGCGCGCGGCGCCGGCGCGGAGATCCGCGAGGGCGTGGAGGTCATCGGCTTCGATCTCGGCGAGAGCGGCGTCGAGGCGATCGCGACCAGCGAGGGCCGGTTGGAGTGCGAGACGGTCGTCATCGCGCCGGGGCCGTGGATCGCCGGTGTGTGGAGCATGCTCGGGCTGGCACCCGACGTCGAGGTGGCCGGCGAGCCGTGGCCGCTGGTGTCGTATTGGAAGGCGCAGGAGGGCGAGTTCGCCCTGGGCGGCGTCGGACTCGGCCCGGCGGGCCCCGACGCGCCGGTCGTGCACCTCGACCAGAGCGAACCGCTGCGGTCCGACCGCGACGGCCGCGTCATGGTGCCCGGGGCCTGGGGGATCTACTTCCGCATGGGCCGCGAGGCCATCACCGGCGGCGGGCTGCCGATCCTGCTGGCCGATCCCGAGCTCGACCCGTACGGGTTCGACAACCCCGCGCACGTGGCCGAGCCGGAGTTCGCCGAGTTCTTCGTCTCCGGCCTGGCCGCGGCGCTGCGCCGGTTCCGCGGCCGCGCCGGCGAGTGGCGGTCCACCCCGGGCGGCGGCATCGTCCCCCACACGCCCGACAATTACCCCGTGTGCGACTGGGTCCTCCCGAACGTCTACGCGATCGTCGACTCGGGCCACGGCTTCAAGACGCTGGCCATCGGCCGGCTGGCAGCCGACGACGTGCTCGACGGAGAGCCGCGCCTTGACGCCTTCCGCCTCGAGCGCTTCGCGCAGGGCGCGACGCACGCGGCGTCCATGGGCCCGTACCCGTGGACCTGAGGCCGCGCCAGCGCGCGCGCCGCGAGCGCGAGCGCCTCGGCCACGAGGAGCCCGGCTGGATCCTGCGCGGCCCGCCGATCGCCGTCACCTGCGAGTGCGGCGAGAAGCGCGACCTGCGCTACGGCGAGGCGTGGGAGTGCGAGCGCTGCGCCAGGCGCTGGAACACGCGCCAGATCCCCGCCGAGGACTACGAGGTCATCCGCCGCACCCAGTTGCGCTTCCGCGTCCTGCCCGTGGTCTTCGGCCTCGTGGTCGCGGCCGCCGCCGCGTTCTTCACGCTCACCGGCAACCTCTTCTCGGTCTTCATCCTGCTGCCGCTGGCGATGATGACCTGGTTCACCTTCCTTCGCCCGGCGCATCGCAAGCGCTACCGGCGCGCGATCGCCGAGCTGCCGCGCTGGTCCCTGCGACCCGAGTGACGATCGCGCTAGGCCACCGGCGCGGGTGCCGGCGGCGCGACGACCTTCTCCGGCGGCATGGTGGGGGTCTCCTCGCGCAGCCGGATCCCCGTGCGGTCCTGGACCACGTGGCGATACACGTACAGCAGCAGCGAGGCGATGAGGACGATGATCCCCACGCGCGTCTTGTCCCAGCCGTACCCGTATTGCGTGTCGATGCCCAGGAAGCCACCGGAGTAGATGAAGCCGCCCACGGCGATGAACACCAGGTTGATCACGACGAGGGCGCCGGCGATCGGCACCCAGATCGCCGGGAGCCTGATCGGCCTCGGCCAGTTGGGACGGTCCTTGCGCAGCAGCAGGAAGCCGCTGAGCGCGAACACGTGCGCGAGCAGGTAGCCGAGGTTGCCGGCGGCGATGATCTCGATCGCGCCCGCGAAGTAGGTGATGAGGAAGAGGTTGAGGAGCGCGTCGAGCGTCATCGCCCTGGCCGGGACGCTGTTCTTGTTGAGGACGCCGAGCTCCTTGATGGTCATGCCGTCCTTGGAGATGCCGTACAGGGCCCGCGAGCCGTCCATCGTCGCCGTGTTCATGGACAGCAGCAGCCCGGCGATCAGGCACAGGATCATCACCGTGCCCAGCGCGTTGCCCACGATGGCGTCGAACGCGTCCTTGTAGAAGGCGATGAACGTCGGGTCGTCCGCGATCGCCTTCGTGCCGAGCGTGCCGCCCAGGCCGAGCGGCAGGAGGGCGTAGACGACCACCGAGAAGGCGGCCGAGGCGCGCAGCGCCTTGGGGGTGTCCGTCTCCGCCGAGTGGTACTCGGGTGCGAAGGCCGCCACGGTCTCGAAGCCGTAGGACGACCAGCCCATGAAGTACAGCCAGGTCAGCGCCAGCCCGAGGCCTCCGCCGGTGCCGATCTGCCAGGTCATGTTGTCGCTCGACCAGTCGCCGGTCACGTAGGGCAGGAACATCAGCACCGCCGCCGGGAGCACCAGCGCCGCGCCCGTGACGTAGCCGAACCACACCGCGGGACGCACGCCGAGGACGTTGAACACCCAGACCAGGCCGATCGCGATCATGCCGATGAGGATCGCCAGGTTGAGGTCGAAGCCGCCGCCGCTGTGCGCCCAGGTGGTGTCCGAGAAGAACTGCGCCTGGACCAGCGTGCCGACGACCAGCCCGTTGACCGCCAGGACGCTCGACCACGCGAACCAGTAGCCGAAGGTGGCGATCGGGCCCACGAACGACAGGTACTTGCGCCACGCCTCGTGCGCGTAGAGCGCGATCCCGCCGGGCTTCTCCGAGAACATCGCGGCCAGCTCGGCATAGATGTTGTTCTGCAGCGCCCCGAGCAGCACCGAGATCGTCCACAGCACGAAGGCGCCGGTCGTCCCGAGCACCCCGATCGAGGCGCCGAGGGCGGCGATGAGGAAGCCAGGGTTGGCGAGTGCGACGACGAAGCCGTCCCACCACGTCATGGCCTTGAGAAGCTGTCTCTCCTCTACCTCGGCGTGGGCCATCGGCCCTCCCTCTCGAAGCGGGCGGTCCCCCAAAAAGCAGGCCTCGTACCAATTGGTACAGGTCAGCCGGCGATCTTCTACCACTCCGCTCGGACGTCGTCAACGGCGGGGTCGCGATTCCCAGGCCCCCGCGGTGGACAGGCGCGAGCCGGCGCGATAGAAGTCCCCTCTGTACAAGTTTGTACGAGGATCGATCCTCCGACCGAGGAGAGGCGATGGCGGACAAGGCGTGGGGAGACGAGCCCTTCTGGGGCCTCGGCTACGACTGGGACCCCGACTGGGTCCTGACCGAGCGCCAGCAGGAGCTGCGCGAGAAGCTGATCGGGCTCTGCGAGCAGGAGATGCGGGCCAACGCCAAGCGCTCGGACGACGAGCTGCTGTTCCCGCGGCGCAACTTCGAGATCCTCGCGGAGAACGGCTTCCTGTCCCTCATCGTGCCCGAGGAATACGGCGGGCTGGGCGAGAATCACGTCGCCTTCTGCATGACCTGCGAGACGCTCGCCCGCTACGGCTGCGCGTCCACGGCCATGTGCTACGTCATGCACACCGGCGCCGTCGCGACGCTCATGCTGCGCCCCACGCCCGAGCTGATCGACAAGTACATCCGGCCGCTCAACGACTGCAAGATCGGCACCCTCTCCTACTCCGACCCGGAGACCGGCTCGCACTTCTGGTACCCGTTCTCGTCGGGCGCCGAGCGCTCCAACGGCGGCTTCAAGGTGCGCAAGAAGGCGTCGTGGACGACATCGGGCGGCTTCGCCGACTTCTACGTCATCCAGACGACGAGCCCCGACTTCAAGGGCTACGACGACCTTTCGGTCTGGGTCATCGACGGCGAGCACGTCAAGTCCCAACCGTCGCTGTGGGACGCGCTCGGCCTGCGCGGCAACCAGTCGGGCCCGATCGAGATCGACAACATCGAGGTCCCCGCCGAGCAGATCGTCGGGCCGATCGGCGACGGCGCGGCGTCCAACGACGAGGCGGTCGACCCCTGGTTCCTCATCGGCTCCTCGTCGGTGTGGAACGGCATCGCGATGGGCGCGATCGACATCGCCAAGCGCCACACGACGCGCAAGCGCCACGTCGACGTCGGCATGCGCGTGGCCGACTACCCGACGATCCAGGACTACGTCGGCGAGGCGGTGATGGACACGAACGCCTCGCGGGTCTTCGTGCTCTCGGTCGCGCAGGCGATGGACCGCGCCACCGACGACAACCGCCGGATCCTGCAGCCCGGCGAGACCGCCCGCGCCGACTATCTGCACTGGGCGTGGCAGATCAAGTTCGAGGCCGCCAAGAACGTCGCCCACGTCGTGGACAAGATGCTCCACGCCTGTGGCGGCTCGGGCTACAAGCGCGACATGGAGCTCGAGCGCTACCTGCGCGATGCCAAGGCCGGCTGGGTCATGGGCCCGACGAACGAGGTCCTGCGCCAGTTCGTCGGCAAGGCGGTGCTGCTCGGCTTCGACGCGCTCGACTACTGGAACCAGACCTACAACCGCCGCGTAGTCGAGAACGAGATCAAGAAGCTCGACGCGACCGGCAAGCGCGAGCTGGCCAAGCAGCTCTCAGAGCAGGCCGACAAGGACGAGGCGAAAGAGCCGGCCGCCAAGGCTTAGGGTGGCTGGCCATGGCCGTCGCTGCGCTCAGGCCCGTCGATCCCACCTTCGAGTCGTGGTGGGTCAGACCCCGATCGGCAACCGTTGTCGAGCTGCGCGGCGACGATCGCATCACGGTGATCGATCCCGACGGCGGGCAGCCGGCCGAGCTGACCGTCCTGTCGCCCGACGGCCGCGACGATCCCGGCGCGCTGGGTGTGACCGCCGACGCGCCGGCCAGCGTGTTGCGCGCGGGCGGGGACGACGGCTTCCTGGCCGCACTGCACGGGCGCGGCCTGCGGCCCCACGACGCCAAGGCGCTGCGGCTCTTCGGCGCCGACAGCCCACCCGGCGCCTCGCAGGCGTTCCTCGCCCAGCGCGACGCGCTGGTCATCGTGGCCGCTCCGGGAGGCCGCCTGGTCGACGGCGATCCGCCGGCCTCCGCGCTCGTGGTCGAGATCCGCCGCGCGGCCGGGCGGCCGGCGGTCGACCTCGAGCTGCCGCCCCCGCTCGCCGAGCCGCGCCTGGACTTCCGGATCAACCCTGCAAGTGCGTTGTCCTACGAGGTGCGCGAGGGCGAGTACATCCAGATCATCGACGTCAAGGGCCGGCAGTGCTCGGACTTCCTCGCCTTCCACCGCGGCAAGCTCGAGCGCGGCATCGAGCGCGGCCTCGACGGCGTGACGACGCGAACGCTGATGGGCAACGCGTACCCGACCCCGGGCCTGCAGGGCAAGTTCTACGACGTCGACATGGATCCGCTCGTGGAGGTCGTGCGCGACACCGTCGGGCGCCACGACACCTTCGCGCTCGCCTGCACGCCCAAGTACTACGAGGACATGGGCTATCCCGGGCACATCAGCTGCACGGAGAACTTCAACGGCCAGGTCACGCCCTACGGGATCGCCGAGCGCAAGGGATGGGAGGCGCTCAACTTCTTCTACAACACCGTCTTCGACGCGAGCAACGTCCTCTGCTTCGACGAGCCCTGGTCGCGCCCCGGCGACTACGTCCTGCTGCGCTCGATGACCGATCTGGTGTGCGCCTCCTCGGCGTGCCCGGACGACATCGACCCGGCGAACGGCTGGGAGCTCACCGACGTCCACGTGCGCGTCTACTCCCCCGAGAACCGCTTCTCGATGGCGATCGCCCACCGCGTCACCCCGGAGGCCGAGCCCGTGCTGACCCAGGAGACGGCCTTCCATCCGCGAACGAGCGCGCTGACCGAGAGCGTCGTGGAGTACCGCGGGTACTGGCTGCCCCACTGCTACAACAACGAGGGGGCCATCGCCGAGTACTGGGCGTGCCGCGAGAAGGCCGCCGTCATGGACCTCTCGCCACTGCGCAAATGGGAGGTCCTCGGCGCCGACGCCGAGCGGCTCATCCAGCACGCGATCACCCGCGACGCCCGACGCCTGGCCGTCGGCCACGTTGTCTACACGGCGGTCTGCAACGAGACCGGCGGCATGATCGACGACGCCACCGTCTTCCGCCTGGGCGACGACAACTTCCGCTTCGTCGGCGGCGACCCCTATGACGGCATCTGGCTGAAGGAGCTCGCCGAGCGCCTCGGCCTCAAGGCGTACGTCAAGCCCTCGACCGATCAGCTGCACAACCTCGCCGTCCAGGGCCCCGAGAGCCGCGCGATCATGCGCAAGCTCGTCTGGGCCCCGAAGACGCAGCCCTCGATCGACGAGCTCAAGTGGTTTCGCTTCGTCGTCGGACGCCTCGGCGACCACCAGGGCATCCCTGTCGTGGTCTCGCGCACGGGGTACACCGGTGAGCTCGGATACGAGGTCTTCTGTCACCCCGACGACGGCCCCGCGGTCTGGGACGCGGTCTGGGAGGCCGGTCAGCCGCACGGCCTCAAGCCGTTGGGCCTCGAGGCGCTCGACATGATCCGCATCGAGGCGGGGCTGGTCTTCGCCGGCTACGAGTTCGACGACCAGGTCGACCCCTTCGAGGCGGGCATCGGCTTCACCGTCAAGCTCGATACCGAGGACGACTTCGTCGGCAAGGACGCGCTCGTCGAGCGCTCCGCGCATCCCCAGCGCCGGCTCGTGGGGCTCGAGCTCGAAGGCAGCGAGACCGCCCGGCACGGCGACGAGGTCTGGGTCGGCCGCCGGCGCGTGGGCGTCGTCACCAGCGCCACGCGCAGCCCGACGCTGCGCAAGAACATCGCGCTGTGCCGCATGGCGATCCAGTACGCCGATGACGGCACCGACGTCGAGGTCGGCAAGCTCGACGGGCTGCAGAAGCGGATCGCGGCGAGGGTCGTGCGCGTCCCGTTCTACGACCCGGACAAGACGCGCCCGCGCTCATGACATGAGCGAGGCCGCCCGCCCTCCCGCCGAGTTCGACTTCCCGCTCAGCTGGGCGGGCCCGGACGGGCTCGGGGAGACCCGCTTCGACGAGCTCGCCGAGGTCGAGCGCCCAGACCTCCTGGACGAGGGCGACGACCCGGTCATAGCCCTGCGCCGCACGCTCGGGATGTTCGCGACCGGCGTCACCGTGATCACGACGCTCAAGGGCGAGCAGGTGCACGGCATGACGGCCAACGCATTCATGTCGGTCTCGCTCGACCCACCGCTCGTCCTCGTGTCGATCGACCGGCGTACGAAGATGTGCGGCCTGCTCTACGAGGGCACCCACTACGGCGTCAGCGTGCTGTGCGAGACCCAGAGCGCCTTGTCCGACCGCTTCGCCGGGCGCGTGGGGGACGCCGCCACCGAGCCGCGCTTCGACGTCGTGCGCGAGACGCCGCTGGTCGACGGGGCGCTCGCCCACTTCGTGGCGCGCGTCGAACGCTCCTACTGGGGCGGCGACCACTCGCTCTTTCTCGGCCGCGTCGAGTACGCGCGCCAGCATCCCGGGACGCCGCTGCTCTTCCACGGCGGCCGCTACGAGCGGCTGGGAAACGCCAGCTAGGGCCGCTCCGGCAGGCCCGTCAGAACAGCTGCAGGTAGCGGTCGAGCTCCCACTGCGTGATCTGCTCGTGGGCCTGCTGCCACTCGCGGCGCTTGCAGCTGACGTAGTAGTCGAGGTAGTCCTCGTCGCGCCCGCGGCCGAGCGCGGCGCGCAGGACGTCGCAGCGCTCGAGCTCGCGCGTGGCGTCGAGCAGGTTGGCCGGCAGCACGTCGATGCCGAGCTCCTTGCGCTGCGCCTCGTCGGTCTCGTAGAGGTTCAGCGCGTTGGGCTCGCCCGGGTCCAGACCGCGCTCGATCCCGTCCAGCCCGGCGGCGAGCACGACCGTGGCCGCCAGGTAGGGGTTGCACGACCCGTCCACGGTCCGGTCCTCGATGCGACCGGGGCCCGGGATGCGCAGCATCTGCGTCCGGTTGTTGTAGCCGTAGCTCACGTAGGCGGGCGCCCACGTCGCGCCGCTGGCCGGCGCGCCGACGACCAGCCGCTTGTACGAGGTGACGGTCGGGGCGGTCACCGCGATGTAGGCCTTCGCGTGGGCCTTCAGCCCGCCGACGAACTGGTAGGCGAGCTCGGACAGCCCCAGGCCGCGCGGGTCGTCGGACGGATCGGCCTCGAAGAGGTTCTCGCCGTCCTTCCACAGGCTCATGTGGAAGTGGCAGCCGCTGCCGGTGAGGTGGGCGAAGGGCTTGGGCATGAAGGTCGCGATCAGCCCCTGCTCCTGGGCCAGCGCCTCCACCATGAAGCGGAAGAAGACCGCGCGGTCGCAGGTCACGAGCGCGTCGTCGAACTCGAAGTTCTGCTCGAACTGGCCGTTGGCGTCCTCGTGGTCGGTCGCGTAGTTGTCCCAGCCGAGGGCCGTGACGTTGCGCGAGACGGTCGAGACGAAGTCCAGGTTGCGCGTGAGGCCGCGCATGTCGTAACAGGGCTGCTCGAGGGTGTCGAGCGCGTCGGCGACCTCGATCGAGCCGTCCTCGCGCTGGCGGACGAGGAAGTACTCGAGCTCGGCGCCGATGCGGAACTCGTACCCCAGGGCCGCGGCGCGGTCGAGCTGGCGGCGCAGGATCGTGCGCGGGCAGTAGGGCCACTCCTCGCCCTCGACCGTCACGTCGCACGCGAAGCGCGCCACGCCCGGCTTCCAGGGCAGCGGCGTGTAGCTGCGCACGTCGGGCATGGCGACGAGGTCGGGGTCGTGCGGGCCCTGGCCGATGTCGCCGGCCGCGAAGCCCGCGAAGCCCGCCCCGTCGGAGAGCAGGTCGTCGAGATGGTGGGCCGGCACGAGCTTCGCGTTGGGCTTGCCGTGCATGTCGACGAACTGCGCGAAGAGGAACTCGATCTCGCCGTCGCGGGCGAGCTTGCGGACCTCGTCCTCGCTCTGCGGTGCCACCAGCGGCTCGCTCATGGGCTCCCCTCCGTGCTTGCGTTGTCGGTGAAGGCCACGAGCTTGCCGGTGTTGGCGTCGACCCGGGCGACGGACACCCGCTCGTACCCCGCACCGTTGCGGGCCGGGATCGAGAGCGAGACGGCCCAGAACGGCCGCCCGTTGAGGCCCTGGCGCACCAGGCGCACCTGCGTGCGCTGGGGGTGGAAGCTCGCGCGGCGCGTCGCGGTGACGATCGCCGCCTCCTTGGTGATCCGGACCTGGCGACGCTGGCAGCCGGCGGCGACCACCAGGCACAGCGCGAACAGGCCCACCACCAGGACCACCGGCCGGATCCAGGCCGGGCGTCCGGCGGCGGGGCTGGTCGCGCTAGACGGTCGGACGGAACTCGTTGCCAATATTGGTGGCGAGGAGGATGACGAGGACGACGACGATGCAGAGGATCGAGATGGCGATCATCGCGACCTCGAAGGTCTTCACGTGGGTTTGCAGCGGCGGGAACTCGATCTGCCGCCTGCGCTGGGTTGCCATGTGGTCTCTTTCCTCTCGCTAGCGCATCACGGGCGGGTCGGTGGGTCCGGCCAGCGGGGCGCCGGCGTCGCGCGCCCGGATGCGCGCGACGTGGGCCCAGAGCCGCCGGTCCTCGTACAGCATCCAGCCCACGATGACGACGACCATGACGACGATCCCGAGCCAGGTCAGGACCATGTACGCCCCGTGGGCTCCGACGCCGTCCTTGCCGTAGGTCGAGCCAGGGCCGAAGGTCATGATGCCCTGACACTTCGTGTAGGCCGCCTGAATGATGAAGTCGGCCGAGTCGTCGGCTGGCTTGGCCCCCGAGACGTGGGTGATGCAGGCGGGCGCGCTATCGATGATCGCGGGCACTACCGACCACCTCCTCGATTGCGTCGGATTCGTAGGCGGCCAGGCGGCGTCGCTCCTCGCGCTTGGCCCAGGTCACGCCCGCGTAGACGAGCGTGAGCATGATCACCAGGCTGGTCAGGAAGGTGAGCATCTAGCCTCCCACCCCCGCGCCCTCCCGGGTGCCGGGGGGTAGGTGGCCGTTGCTGAGCGCCGCCAGCTCGCGCGGCAACAGCATCTCGGCCGCGATGAGGGTGCCGTCGGGCTCGACGATCTCCTCGGGCGCGCGGGCGTGCTCGGGGTAGAAGTCGGTCTCGTACTCGGCCTTGTCCAGGCCTTCGAGCTCGACCTCCACCGGCACGCGCAGGAGGTTGAGCTTCTTGAGGATGAAGGACGCCACCCACCCCGACAGGAAGCCGAGGGGCAGGAACGTCGCCAGTCCCATGAGCTGGCCGCCCATCGAGCTCTCGACGTTGTTGATGCCCGTCGGGTAGCCGGCCGCGAAGACGCCGACCCACAGGATCCCGAGGAAGCCGGCGCAGCCGTGCACGGCAACCGCCCCGACGGCATCGTCGACCCGCATCTTGGTCTCGATCCAGCCGCCGATGTAGAAGACCATGGCGGCCGTCAGCATCGAGACCAGGTACGCGAGCGTCGGGGCGTAGACGTCTGCGCCCGCCGAGACGCCGATCACGCCGGCCAGGCCGCCGGAGATCGTCCAGAAGGGATCGCCGCGACTGGCGAAGTAGCCGCCGGTGAACCCGCCCGCGAAGCCCATGGTGATGACCATGGTGATCGAGCCCAGGGTCGTCGGGCTCAGGTAGATGTTCGCCCAGCCCGGGAACGAGGTCGAGGCGATGACCAGGCACGCGCCGTAGAAGGCGTAGAACCCGGTGAAGATCAGCATCAGGCCGAGAGCGGTGATGTGCAGGTTGTGCGGCCTGAACGTCCGCGTGAGCCCTTCCTTCGTGTACTTGCCTATTCGCGGGCCCATGTTGAAGAGGACCCCGAGGGTGAACGCGCCCGCGACGCCGTGCACCACCGCCGACGCGATGGAGTCGTGGAACCCGAAGCGCATCGTCAGCCAGCCGCCCGCGCTCCACCCCCAGGCGGCGTCGAGGATCCACACGACCGAGCCCAGCAGAGCCGCCAGCAGCAGGTAGGCCGAGATGCGCGCCCGCTCGATGATCGCGCCCGACATGATGGACGCGGTCGTCCACGAGAAGAGCAGGAAGGCCAGGAAGAAGATCAGGTTGATGTTGTTCGTCAGGTTCGGCCCGAAGGCATCGCTCCACGGGATGCCGCCCTGGCAGGCGGCCGAGGTGAAGTCCGAGGAGTTGGGGCCGATCGGCAGGCCGGCCTGGTTGCAGTTGTAGACCCACCATCCGAAGTAGTAGAAGGTGGGCGTGACGACGGCGATCGTCAGGATGTTCTTCATCGCCGTGGCCATGACGTTCTTGCGCCGTGCCACGCCGGCTTCGTAGGACATGAAGCCTGCGTGGATCAGCCACATCAGGACGACGGTGAAGAAGTAGAACTGCTCGCCGAGGACCGCGGAGTCCTGCGTCAGCGACTGCGCGGGCGCCGCTTCGTCGAGCGACTTCACCTGGGCGAAGATGAACGACAGCATCCAGTCCCCTCTCGACAGCACCGGTGCCCCGCCACCCCGGGGTCGCGGTAGTTCTATCCAGTGGCGCGCGCACCGGGCAATGTGCCGTGGGGCCACCATTTCGCCGAACTCATGTACCGCGGGCACATATACGCGCGGTAATATCGATTCGTGGCGCGCCGCAGCGACCTCGCGGCCCAGCTCGAGCGCGTACGGCTCGAGAGCGACACGCTGTACGCGATCATCAGCGCGGTCGGCTCGTCGGTCGACCTCACCACGGTGCTCGACGGGATCGTCGAGCTGGTGACCGAGGCCACGGGCTGTCACGCCTGCTTCGTCTACCTGCGCGACGGAGACCGCCTGCGCATCCGCGCCGCGTCGCGCGTGTACGCGCACGTCGTCGGCAAGGTCGAGTTCGCCCTCGACGAGGGGCTGACCGGCTGGGTCGCGCGGACCGGGGAGCCGGCGTTCATTCGCGAGGATGCGCTCTCGGACCCGCGGATGAAGTACGTCCCCGAGCTCGAGGAGGAGCACTTCCAGTCGATGGTCGCCGTTCCCATGCCGGCACGCTCCGGCGAGGTGCTCGGCGTCGTCGTCCTGCACACGGTGGCCCCGCGCGAGTTCGACGAGGGCGTGCTCAACTTCCTCGTCCACACGGCGTCGCTGGTGGCGGGGGCCATCGAGAACGCGGGGCTCTACGAGGAGACGCGTCTGCGCGTCGACGCCCTCACCAACCTCGCTGCGCTGAGCGAGAGCATCGTCGCCGTCGACGGCCGTGAGGAGCTCTATCGCGTGGTCACCGCGGGCGTGCGCCGGCTGCTGGGATGCGACGCCTCTCAGCTATGGCTGCGCGACGGCGAGGACGGCCCGCTCGAGCTCGTCGCCGTCGACCCGCCCGGCGCGCTCCCCGACCCGCACGTTGAGTCGCGGGCGCCGCTGCGCGACGATCGCCAGGAGGTCGGCGCGCTCGTGGCCGTGCGCTCGGGCGTGCGCACCTTCCCCGCCCAGCACCAGGAGCTGCTGCAGGCGGTCGCCAACCAGGCCGCGCTGGCGCTGCGCAACGCCGAGCACATCGAGCGCCTGACCGCCGAGAACCTCGTTCGGGCGCTGTTCGAGGCGCTCGACGTGGGCGCCCTGGACATCGCCGAGGCCCGCGCCCGGGCCGCGGGCTGCGACCTCGACCGTCCGCACGTCTTCATCCATGCGCGGCCGGTGGCGAGCCGCGGGGAGCCGCGGCCGTGGCCCGAGGTCGCCGAGCGCGTCGAGACGCGGCTGCGCACCCTCGAGGCCGGGGCGCTCGTCGATCCCGGCCGCGACGCGCTGCGGGGCCTGCTCCCGCTGCCGGCGGGCGCGCAGGCCGGCGACGTCGGAGCCCTGCGCGAGCTCGCGGCGAGCGAGGGCGTCGCCATCGGCATGAGCGAGGTGCGCTGCGGCGGCGAGCGCGCCCCCGAGAGCCTGCGCCAGGCCCAGGACGCGGGCGCGATCGCGCGGGCGCTCACCCCGGGCGGGGGCGCGCTGGCCTACGAGGGGCTGGGGGCGTACCGCTACCTGGTGCACCTGGCGCTCGACGACGCGCCGCACGACCGGCTCTGCGAGGCGGTCGAGCGGCTGCTCGACTACGACGAGCGCCGCGAGACGCAGCTGCTCGGCACGCTCGAGCAGTACCTCGCCGACCGCCGCGTCGGGACGACCACGGCGCGCAAGCTCTTCATCCACGCCAACACGCTGCGCCAGCGCCTGGACCGCATCCAGAAGCTGACCGAGCTCGACCTCGCGACCGAGGACCTGCTGTCGCTCGAGCTCGCGGTCAAGCTCGTGCGCCTTCGGCGCGCCGGCGGCGGCGGAGCACCACCCAGATCCTGAGCGCGACGTAGCCGGGCACGTTCGTCAGGAAGACCAGCAGGCACCACCAGAGCTTGGCCTGCGGGAGCAGGTCGGGCTCGTGGCGGACCTCGATCCAGGCCAGGTAGACCAGGCCGACAAGGCACAGCCAAAGGATGTCCGGGACCGTGTGGAAGAGCAGGAAGAGCAGCACGCCGACCTCCGGCGCGAGCATACTCGCCGCGTGACCATCCGCGCCAAGCTCTACGCGGCCATCGTCATGACGGTCCTGGGACCCGTCATCACCATCGGGGTGGCCTTCGCGGCGTTCCAGTCGCTGAGCGATCGCTTCGACGAGGTCTCGGCCCGCTCTCAGCGCCAGGCGCTCGCCCTGGAGATCAAGTACGCGGTGACCGACGTCAACGGCTGGCAGACGGCCTACGGGTACGACGACGGCGCCAGCCGGCCCCGGTTCGAGCAGTCGGCGCAGAACGTCAGGCGATTGCTCGCCGACGCGCAGCGACGGCTCACGGAGCCGCGCGAGCGCGCGATCCTCGCCCGGCTGCGTACCTCGTTCAATGCGTTCATAGCTCTCGACGCGGTCGCCTACCGCGCGCTGCGCGCGGGCCAGCAAGGTCGGGTGAAGCAGATCTTCCTCGGCCCCGAGATCCGCAACTTCGAGGCGATGGCGACGGCGGCAGCCCAGCTGGCGGCCGAGGAGGCACGCCGCAACGCGGAGGTCCAGCGCGGCTTCGATCGGCGCCTGAACGATGCGAAGAAGAGCCTGGTGGTCGTCGGCCTCGGCGCGGGGGTGCTGATCGTGCTGCTGCTGCTCACGGCGTTGGACATCGCCCGACTGGCGCTGGAGCAACAGGCCAGCCGTGAGCCATGACGCGCGACGTCATCCTGACCCTCAGCCTCCTGCTGGTGGCCGGCCTCTTCGCCCGGCTGTTGTCCACGCTGCTGCGCGTCCCCGAGATCGTCTTCCTCCTGGGGCTCGGGGCGCTGCTCGGCCCCTCTGCGCTCGACGTCATCGACGTCCCGCTGGACTCGCTGGCCGCGCAGCTCGTGTTCACCCTCGGGGTCTCGACGATCCTCTTCTACGGCGGGCTGAACCTGTCGCTGGAGATCCTGCGCAAGGTGTGGCTGAGCCTCGGCCTGCTCGCCGTGCTGGGCGTCATCGTGACGGCGGTCATCACGGGCACCGCGGCCTCCCTCGTCTTCGGTCTCCCCTTCGAGCAGGGCCTGCTCATCGGCGCGGTGCTCTCCCCCACCGACCCGGCCATCCTCATCCCGCTGTTCATCGGCTCGCGGCTGCGGGCGAAGGTGGCCCAGACGGTGGTGGCCGAATCGGCCTTCAACGACCCGACGGGCGCGGTGCTGGCGCTCGCCATCGCCGGTGCGCTGGTCTCCGGTCAGAGCTCGCTGACCGGGCCGGCCGGGGACTTCGTCGGACAGCTCGCGCTCAGCACCGCCGGCGGCGTGCTGGCCGGCATCGTGCTCTCCGCCGCCATCTCGAGCCGCCGCACGGGGATCTGGCGCGAGTCCTCCGCGATCGCCGTGCTCGCCGTCCTGGCGATGTCCTACGTCTCGCTCGACTTCGCGGGCGGCAGCGGGTACCTGGGCGCCTTCCTCGCCGGGTTGATCGTCGGCAACATGAAGATGCTCGGGCTCTCGATGCACGACGAGCACAGCCACGAGCTCATGGTCACGACCCGCAGCCTCGCCGACATCGTGACGATCTTCGTCTTCGTCCTGGTCGGCGCCAACCTCCCGTTCCACGCGCTGGGGGCCGAGATCCTTCCCGCCCTGGCCGTGGTGGCCGTGCTGCTGCTCGTGGCGCGGCCGATCGCCGTCGCGGTCTGCTGCCTGCCCGATCGGCGCAGCCGCTGGAGCCGCTCCGAGCTCGCCTTCGTGTGCTGGACGCGCGAGACCGGCGTCGTGCCCGCCGCGCTCGTCGGCGTGCTGGCCGCGCTGGCGGTGCCCAACGTGGATCTGCTGGCCAGCGTCGTGGCCCTGGCGATCCTCGTCACGCTGGCAGTGCAGGCCGTCCCGGCTCCGTGGCTGGCTCGACGGCTGGGCTTGCTCGAAGTGGACTGAGACCACATAGGATCGGCCGAAATTGTGGGGCTGGGACCCACTGGCAGTGGTTGGAGGCGACACTAGAATCGCCGCCATGTGCGGAATCGCCGGTCTCTTCGCCAAGTCGCCCATCGTCAGCGAGCACCTGGGCGAGTACCTCGGCGCCATGCTCTCGCAGCTCAACGACCGCGGCCCCGACAGCGCGGGAGTGGCCGTCTACCGCGACCCGGTGCCGGCGGGCTCGAGCAAGGTGTCGCTCTTCTCGCCCGATCCCCATTACGAGTGGGGCCGCGTCCGCGACGGCCTGGCGGGAGCCTTCGGCGGCGATCCCGAGCCCGAGGTGCGCGCGAGCCACGCGGTCTTCGTCGTGGACACCGACGCCGAGCGCGCGGAGGCCTGGCTGCGCGATCGCCACCCCGAGCTGCGGATCATGAGCGTGGGCGAGACAATCGAGATCTTCAAGGAGGCGGGCCTGCCCTCGGACTTCGTGCGCCGCTTCGCGCTCGAGGACGTGCAGGGCAGCCACGCGCTGGGCCACACGCGCATGGCCACCGAGAGCCGCGTCACCACGCAGCACTCGCACCCGTTCTCCACCGGCCTGGACCTCTGCCTGGTCCACAACGGGTCGCTGTCGAACCACAACCGCCTGCGCCGCGAGCTGCAGCGCGAGGGCGTCACTTTCCAGACCGACAACGACACCGAGGTGGCGGCGGGGTACCTGACCTGGCGCCTGCGCGAGGGCGCGGACCTGCGCGAGGCCCTCGAGGGCTGCCTGCGCGACCTCGACGGCTTCTTCACCTTCGCGGTCGGGACGGCCGACGGCTTCGCCGTCCTGCGCGATCCCATCGCCTGCAAGCCCGCGGTGCTGGCGGAGACCGACGACTGGGTGGCGATGGCCTCCGAGTACCGGGCGATCGCGGTGCTGCCCGGGGCCGAGCACGCGACCGTGTGGGAGCCCGCGCCGGCGACGCTCTACGTATGGGAGCGGGCGCTGGTCTGATGGCGACCGAGACCGAGCCTGCGGTCGAGGTCATCGACCTCGCGCAGACGCCGCTGCGCGAGCTCAACGCCCGGCTGCACGCCGCGGCCGACGAGCCCGACGGGCCGCGGCGCTGGCGCGTGAGCAACCCGGGCGGACGGCACGCGATCGCCGTCGGCCTGGACGCGCCCTTCGAGGTCGACGTCGCCGGCCACGTGGGCTACTACTGCGCCGGCATGAACCAGCAGGCCGTCGTCCGCGTGCACGGCAACTGCGGGGTCGGCGTCGCGGAGAACATGATGTCGGGCACGGTCGTCGTGGAGGGCAACGCGAGCCAGTCGGCCGGCGCGACCGGCCGCGGCGGGCTGCTGCTCATCCGCGGCGACGCCTCCTCGCGCTGCGGGATCTCGATGAAGGGCGTCGACATCGTCGTGCGCGGCGACGTCGGGCACATGAGCGCCTTCATGGCGCAGAAGGGCCGCCTGCTGGTGTGCGGGGACGCCGGCGACGCGCTGGGCGACTCGATCTACGAGGCGCGGCTCTACGTGCGCGGCGCGGTCGCCGGCCTGGGCGCGGACTGCATCGAGAAGGAGGTGCGCGACGAGCACGCCTCCGAGATCCGAGCGCTCCTCGAGCAGGCGGGGATCGACGACGTCGACCCCGCCGAGTTCCGCCGCTACGGATCGGCGCGCGAGCTCTACAACTTCAAGGTCGACCACGCCGGCGAGTTCTGAGATGACCCTGAAGGAGTCGGCGCTCTTCAGCCGCGAGGTCATCGCGGAGATCCAGCGGGCGGCGCGCGAGGGCGTCTACCACATCCGCGGCTTCGGCGCCAAGCGCCGCCTCCCCCACTTCGACGACCTCCTGCTTCTGGGCGCGAGCGTCTCGCGCTACCCGCTCGAGGGCTACCGCGAGCGCTGCGACACCAACGTCGTGCTCGGCACCCGCCACGCCAAGCGCCCGCTCGAGCTCGACATCCCGATCACGATCGCCGGCATGAGCTTCGGCGCGCTCTCGGCGCCCGCCAAGGAGGCCCTGGGCCGCGGGGCGAGCGCGATGGGCACGTCGACGACCACCGGCGATGGGGGCATGACCCCCGAGGAGCGTGCGGCGTCCAAGACCCTCGTCTACCAGCTGCTGCCCTCGCGCTACGGGATGAACCCCGACGACCTGCGGCGCGCGGACGCGATCGAGATCGTCATCGGGCAGGGCGCCAAGCCGGGCGGCGGCGGCATCCTGCTCGGCCAGAAGATCTCCGATCGCGTCGCCGAGATGCGCGACCTGCCCGCCGGGATCGACCAGCGCAGCGCGTGCCGCCACCCCGACTGGACCGGGCCCGACGACCTCGAGATCAAGATCGAGGAGCTGCGCGAGATCACCGATTGGGAGAAGCCGATCTTCATCAAGATCGGCGCCTCGCGCACCTATTACGACGTGGCCCTCGCGGTCAAGGCGGGCGCCGACGTGATCGTCCTGGACGGCATGCAGGGCGGCACCGCGGCGACCCAGGACGTCTTCATCGAGCACGTCGGGATCCCGACGTTGCCGGCCGTGCGCCTCGCCGTGGACGCGCTGCAGGAGCTCGGGATGCACCGCCGCATCCAGCTCGTCGTCTCCGGCGGGATCCGGTCGGGCGCCGACGTCGCCAAGGCGCTCGCGCTCGGCGCGGACGCGGTCTCCATCGGGGTGGCGGCGCTCATCGCGCTGGGCGACAATTCGCCCGCCTTCGCCTCGGAGTACGAGCGGATCGGCAGCGCGCCCGGCTTCTACGACGACTGGCAGGAGGGTCGTGATCCGGTGGGGATCTCGACGCAGGACGACGAGCTCGCGGAACGCTTCGATCCCGAGCTCGGCGGCCGGCGGCTGGCCAACTACCTGCGCACGATGGTCCTCGAGACCCAGACCCTGGCGCGAGCGTGCGGCAAGTCGCACGTCCAGAACCTCGAACCCGAGGACCTCGTGGCGCTCACCGTCGAGGCGGCGGCGATGGCCCGCGTCCCGCTCGCCGGCACGAACTGGATCCCGGGGACGCCTGAGGGATAGGCGCGGCCGCGTCGTCGCCGCGGGGGGCGCTGACGCGCGCGATAATCCGGCCATGTCCGCGCTCGCCGACCGCTCGCTGGGTCAGCTCCTCGAACAGGTCGCCGCCGAGTCACCCTCCCCGGGCGGCGGCTCCTCGTGCGCGCTGGCCTGCGCGCTGGCGGCGGGGCTCGTCGAGATGGCCGCCGCCTTCACCCTCTCGCGCGCGGAGTACGCCGAGCGCCACGAGCGCATGGCCGTGTTGCGCGAGCGCGCCGGCGAGCTGCGCGCGCAGGCGCTCGAGCTCGCCGAGCGCGAGCTCTCGGTCTACGGCGCGGTGCTCGACGCGCTGCGCGAGCCCGAGGGCGCGCCGGGGCGCGCCGAGCGCCTCGACGCGGCGCTCTCCGACGCGGCCGACAGCCCGCTGACGGTGGCCCGCGTCGGCGCCGAGGTCGCGGGCCTGGCCGCCGAGGTCGCGCGCACCGGCAACCGCCACCTGCGCGGCGACGCCATCTCCGGCGCCGTCCTGGCCGAGGGCGCGTGCACGGCGGCGGCGCGGCTGGCCGAGATCAACCTCACGGGCCGTCCCGGCGATCCGCGCCGCGAGGAGGCTGCGGAGCTGCCCAGGCGCGCGTTGCAGGCCCGCCTGATGGCGCTGTCGCCCGAGCGCGACGTGTAAGGTCGCCGCCTCGTGGGGGAAGCCGGCGCCATGGCGATGACGCAGAACGCCTGCCGGGTGTGTGCGGGTGGCCTCAGCTTGCGCGTGGCCGGCACCAACGGGCACACTCCGCTGGCGCAGGCCTTCGCGCCCTCGCGCCACGAGACCGGCCGCCACGGCGACCTGCTGGCCTGCGTGGAGTGCGGCACGGTGCAGCAGCCGCTGCTGCCGGCCGGCGACGAGCTGCACGAGCTCTACCGCGACATGAGCGACGACGCCTACCTGGGCGAGGAGCCAGGGCGCCGCGCCACCGCCGCGCGCCTGCTCGACCTCATCGGCGCCCAGGTCGCCTCCGGGCGCCTGCTCGACGTCGGCTGCGGGCACGGGCTGCTCCTCGACGAGGCGCGCTCGCGCAGCTATGAGACCGTCGGGCTCGAGCTCTCGCGCTCGGCGGCCCGCCACGCCCGCGAGGCGCTGGGGCTCGACGTCCACGAGCAGCCGGTCGAGTCCTTCATCGATCTCGACGGCTTCGACGTCGTCGTGCTCGCCGACGTCATCGAGCACCTCGACGACCCGGTCGCGGCAGTCGATCGCTGCGCGGGCCTGCTGCGCCCCGGCGGCGTGCTGTGCGTGGTCACGCCCGATCCCTCGTCGATCACCGCGCGCATCGCGGGCCGGCGCTGGTGGGGGTTCGTGCCCGCCCACGCGTGCCTGCTGCCGCGGGCCACGCTGCGCGAGCTGCTCACGGCCCGCGGCCTCGTGATTTCCACCGACGTGCCGCTCGTGCGCTCGTTCTCCGCCCGGCGCTGGGTCTCGGGCCTGGCCGAGCGCCTCGGCCGCGCCGGCAGGCCGGTCGAGCGCCTGGCCGACGCGCTGCCCGACGGCGCCTCGCTGAGCCTGGCGCTGCACGACGAGCGCGTGATCCTCGCCAACCGCGTCGACGTGCGGCGCGCGCCAGAGCCGCTGCTGCGCGAACGCGGCGGCCCCGCCATCGTCACCCTCGTGCTGCCGGCCTATGAGGCCACGCGCACGATCCCCGAGGTCGCGGCCGAGATCCCGGTCGACGCCGCCGACCGCGCGCTGCTGGTGGACGACGCCAGCCACGACGCCACCGCGGAGGTCGCGCTGGCCCACGGCTTCGACGTCATCCGTCACCCGGAGAACCGCGGGTACGGCGGCAGCCAGAAGACCGGCTACGCGCGGGCGCTGCTCGACGGCGCCGACATCATCGTCATGGTCCACGCCGACAACCAGTACGCGCCGGGGCTCGTGCCGGAGATGGTGGCGCCGATCCTCGCCGGCGAGGCCGACATGGTCATCGGCTCGCGCCTGCTGCGCGACCGCGCGATCGCCGGCGGCATGCCGCGCTGGAAGTGGGTGGGCAACCGGCTGCTCACCGGCATCGAGAACCGCGCCTTCGGCGTGCGGCTCTCCGAGTACCACACCGGCTACCGCGCCTTCTCCTCCGAGCTGCTGCGCTCGATCCCGTTCCTGCGCAACTCCGACGACTTCGTCTTCGACCAGGAGATCTTCGCCCAGGTCCTGGCGCGCGACGCGCGCGTGGTCGAGGTCCCGATCCCGACGCGCTACTTCCGCGAGGCGTCGAGCGTCGACCTGCGCACGAGCGTCCGCTACGGCCTGATGACCCTCGGCGTGCTCGCGCGCTTCACGGTCGATCGCCGGCGCGGTCGCTGGCCGCTGCTGCGCCGCACCGCCGGCGACCTCGGCGCCCAGCGCCGGTAGCGATGCGCGGCGCCCGGGTCGGCGTGCTCGCCGTGGTGCTCGTGGCCGCGGCGCTCGTGCTGCGCATCGCCTACGTCAACGACACGCCGGGCTACGCCCTGCGCCACGACGCCGTCGACTACGACGTCCACGCGCGCTCGATCGCTCAGGGCGAGGGGTTCTCCAAGACGCTGGCCCACGGCCGCCCGACAGCGTTCCGCCCGCCCGGCTACCCGTACTTCCTGGGCGCCGTCTACCACGTGTTCAAGGCCGATCGAAAGCCGGTCAAGGAGCGCGTCCGCGTGGCGCGCATCGCCCAGGCCTTCGTGGGCGCCGCGCTGGTCGCGCTCGTGGGCGTGATCGCCGCGCAGCTGTGGGGCTCGATCGCGGCGCTGGTGGCGCTCGGCCTCGGCGCCGTCTACCTGCCCTTGATCCTGGTTGGCGGCGCCGTGATGTCCGAGCCGCTGTTCGACGTCTTCATGCTCGCCTCGCTGGCGGCCGTGCTGGCCTACCGCCGCTCACCGCACCGCTATCGGTGGGCGCTCGCGGCCGGCGTCCTGGGCGGCCTCGCGGCTCTGACGCGCGCCCAGGCCCTGATCCTGCTCATCCCGTTGGCGATCGCCGTGTGGGACGGCCGCCCGTGGCGCTCGCCCCGCGCGGTCGCCCCGCCGCTCGTGCTCGTCGTCGCGGCGCTGCTGACCATCACCCCGTGGACCATCCGCAACGCGCGCGAGCTGCACGCCTTCGTGCCCATCTCGACGCAGTTCGGCTCCGCCCTGGCCGGCACCTACAACGATGCCGCCCGCGGCGACACCCAGAACCCGGCGGCGTGGCAGGGGATCCGGCACGTCCCCGACTACGCCTACCTCTTCCGCCGCGTCGGCACGACCAATGAGGCGGTGCTCGAGTCCAAGCTGCGCGCGGCCTCACTGCACTACATCCGCGAGCACCCCACCTACGTGGCCAAGGTCGGCTGGTGGAACACCCGCCGCATGCTCGACCTCGCAGGCCGCCGCCGCTCCCGCGCCACCGCGGCGACGATCACCATCAACCACTACTGGGCCGACCGCGGCATCCTCTGCTTCTGGATCTTCGCGGCGCTCGCGCTCGCCGGCGCCTTCACCGCCATGGCGCGTCGAACGCCCTGGTACGTGTGGGCGATGCCGACCCTCATGTTCCTCAGCGTCGTCTTCCTCGTCGTCGAGACCCCGCGCTACCGCACCCCGATCGACCCGTTCCTCGTGCTCCTGGCCGCGGCGGCGCTGGTCACGGCCGCCCGCCGGGCGCTCGCGCAGAAGTCGATCGGCCGCTCGCCGCTGCGCAAGAAGACCACGGCCCCACCGACCCCGGCGGCCTGACAGAGCCTGGGCGTGGCCGCTTGCGTCGGCGGTGCGAGCCGCCGCCGCCCCCTTCGCGCGCGCGGCCGACGTGGACCGCGCCGGGCGGGAATCCCGCCCGGCGCGGCGGCGATCAGGTCACGGCCTGTACGGCCAGACGAACGTGCTCCAGTTGGCGAACGTCGTCCTGGCGTTGTCGCCGATGAACTCGGTCGCCGACCAGATGGCGCCGGTGGGCAGCGCGAACGAGGCGCTGTAGTCGCCCCAGCGGCAGTTAGGCCCGTTGCCCTCCTCCGCGTAGCACGTGAAGCCGTCCTCGGGCTTGAAGCCGTTGCGGACGATCTGCACTCCAGTGGTCAGGCCCTTGCGGTTGATGCCGGTCTGGGCGGCGGAGGGGTAATACCGGTCTCCCATCAGGCTGTAGGCGATCACGCCCTGCCCGGCGTCGTTGACGCCGATCGACGGGAAGCTCACGAATGACGTCGGGTCGCGTCCGGCGACGTAGCCCTGCCTGCTGATGTCTGCGCGCACGCCGCTCGACGAGATGCCCGGGTCGACCGAGAACCACGCGATGCCGTCGCGCGGCCCGGGCATGGCGATCGTGTTGACGCCGCCCCAGAGCCGGCCGCCCGCGAAGACGACCTGGTTCATGCGCGCGTCGTTGGCCTCCACGGGCGGGACCGGCTCGTTGTGCGACTCGCCGAGCGGGTGTGGGCCTGCCTTCTGGCGCTGCGGGACGGGCTGCCCGTAGACCTGGCTCCTGACCGTTCGGTCGAAGAGCCTGAGGTCCGGATCCGCGGATTGCAGGGTCGCGGTGTGGGTGAGAGCCCATACGTGGATGGTGCTCTCGAGCGAATCGGCGTCGACGTGGCAGTCCGGCGGCTCGCAGTCCTGGGCGGACATGAAGTACTCCGTCCCGAACTGTGCGGTCTCGTAGCGGCCGCTGGGCGCCGTCGCGGGCTGCACGGTGCCGGTGAACTGCGTGCCCGGCTCCAGGTGCACGACGCTGGGCGTGCCCCCGGAGGCCAGCGCGCGCTTGTCGATGGCATAGATCTGGGCGCCGAAGAAGCCGGGCGAGCCCTGTGGCGGGGCGAGGTCGTACTCGGCGGTGGAGATGTAGATGCCGTTGGCATCGGCGCCGAGCAACGGCTGGTCACCGATGCACAGCACGCAGTCCGCGTGCGTCGCGTCGATCGCGTAGACGGTGTACGGCCCGAGCGGATCGCGCGTCTGGCTGACCGCGAGCAGCGTGTTGGCGCCTCCCGTCAGATCGCCGCTGGCGGGATCGACGTCGGCCTCCAGCACCGTGTGGAACCAGTGGCCCGTGTCCGGGTCGAAATAGCACTTCGGGTCGCTGAGGAACGGCCCGAACTCGCCGGTGCCGGGGTCGAACGCCGGCGGCACGCCGTAGAGCACGTTCAGGCCGAGGGCTGGGGGTGTGTACTGGTTCTGCTGCGTGTCGAACAGGCCGATCGCGAGATTGACCTCCTCCCAGAGGAAGGTGGTCGTCCCGAACGTCCCACCGCACAGCCCCTGGTCGGGCGGCTCGACCTCGAAGCCTTGCGAGAACACCTGGTCGCGGATGTCCAGACCCTCGAACCCAGTCTGCACCTCGTTGGAACTAATCCGCTGCCCGGCCACCGTCGGCGGTTGCAGCGCGGGTGCCGGCTTGCGCAGGGGGCTCTCAGCGTTGCGCCGCTCCTCGAGCGCTGCAAACTGCTTCGCCGCGGGCAGGTTGCGCAGGGTCGGCCGATATCTGCGCGGGCTTGGCTGCGGCAGCCGCCTGGCGGACATTCACGGTGCCGAGCTTCTTGATGGGCACGGTGGTCCCAGCCGCGTGCGCCGGAACGGCCACACCAAGCGCGAGCACCGCAGCGCCGGCAGCAGTCACGAACGAGCGACGTAGCACGAACTTGGGCAACTTCCCCTCCCCTGTGGACACTGGGCAAGCGCGTGCCCCGCTCCCACGAAGGCACGCATTGGTCGCTTGAAACCGCGACGACGCTACGGGCCGGTGCTAGCCGCGTCAACGCCCAGGCCTTCGTCGGCACCATCGTCGCGCTCGTCGGCGTGTCCACCGCGCTGGAAGGCTCGATCTCGGCGCTCGTCGGCTCGGGTTTGGCCGCCATCTACCTGCCGCTGATGAACGAGGGCGGTCCTCGAGTCCAAGCTCTGCGCGGCCTCACGGCACTACATCCGCACACCCCTGCCCCGGCTCGCTGACTCGCCTTTCGCGGTGCCGCTCCGTCGGCCTGCAGTCAGCGGCGGGCGGGTCCTGTCGGCGGATCACGCTCCTCAGACTCCGCAGGCTCCGTCTGAGGACGTGTCCGCCGCCACCCGCCCGACCAGCGTCCTTGCCGCGTTGGGCGCGTGCGTGCGCGTCGCGGTCCGCCAGCGTCTACTTCCTTCGCGGCCGAAGCTCCTGCGCCGGGTCCTGCGCCTGTGCTCTCCGACGAAGTATCGCGCGACCGGGGTCTGTCTCCGCGTCGGCGAGCCAACGGTGCGTCGGTGACCCCTCGTAACGGTAAGGCCGCCTTGGGCATCGCGCACGCGTCAACGGCCGAGGCGCGCGACTAGCAGGGGGCGGAAGGCGGCGGACGGCAGGACCGAGCGCCTAGCCGTTGAACGCAGTGGGATGGACGTGGAGTTCTTCGCGACCGCCGACGAGTTCGAGGCCTGGCTGGAGGCCAACGGCGCCGACGCCGACGAGGTGCTCGTCCGGATGGCCAAGAAGCACACCGGTGTCGCGTCGCTCGACTGGGCCGGCGCCGTCGACGTGGCGCTGTGCTTCGGCTGGATCGACGGGCGCTCGAAGCGCATCGACGACGACTGGTTCGTGCAGCGCTTCACGCCGCGGCGCCCGCAGAGCACGTGGTCGAAGGTCAACCGCCAGAAGGTCGAGGCGCTGATCGCCGCGGGCCGGATGCGGCCGGCCGGCCTGGCCGAGATCGAACGGGCCAAGGCCGACGGCCGCTGGCAGGCCGCGTACGACGGCATGGCCACCTCCGCAGTGCCCGAGGACCTCGCCGCGGCGCTCGAGGCGGCCGGCCTCACCGACGCGTTCGCGGAACTCAGCCGCCAGAACCGCTACGCGATCCTGCACCGCGTGCAGACGGCCAAGAAGGCCGAGACACGCGAGCGCAGGATCGCGAAGTACGTCGGGATGCTCGCGGCAGGCGAGACGCCCTACTAGCGCCGCTCGTACCCCGCGCGCGCCCACAGGTAGCCCGCGAGCGACAGCGCGCCCAGACCGCGGCGAAGAGGCGCGGGTCGGATGAGGCGGAGCGCCACGTCTGACCCGCCGCCGCAAATAGTGCATGCGCCCCGTAGCGCCACGACTCGCGGCCGTCATCGGGGGCGGTCATGCGAGCACGATCTCGAAGGTGGGCAGTCCGTAGAGCGCCTTCGGAAGACCTGCTCGACGCTTGGGAGCCCTGGCATCCACGATCCGCAGCTGTGCTTTCGCGTGCACGCGAAAGCGATCGGAGGCCTTGGGGGATGGACAGGAGCGTCTCAGACCGGTTGTTACAACGTCCTCAGGATTGCCTGCGAGCAGAGCGCCTGTCGTGCACCTCAAGCCCGACGAGGGCAACGAACATCCCCACCACGACGACTAGGATCCCGCACGCGCCGACACGGACGATCACGACGATTAACCCGATCAACGCCACCCACGAGACGACACCACGGATCACGCGGAAGGTTCGGCACACGGTCTCGACCATGTGCCCGGTACGGGCAAGTGTCACACGGCGCGGCGGACGCCCGCTTCGATCGTGGCCTTCCGTTGTACGACAAGCGGCGATCCGGAGTCTTCGTCGACCACCGGCGTGCGCCTCGTATGGACAGGAGAAGCGCCCTTGCGGGCATGATGTCGTCGTGTGGTCAACGGGCCGAGTGCTGGAACTCATGCTCGTCGTGGTGATTGCGGCAGCGGGCGTCGGCCTCGTGCTCGACAATGAGCTACCGCTCGGATTAGCGCTCGTCGGAGCCGCGTTGATGGTGGCCTGGTGGCGCTTGAAGCTCCCGCCAGCCTGAGCGCCGGCACGGGCGCTCGCGGCGTTCCCGGACGGCTGGTGCGGGCATGACCCTGGTGTGCTGCTGACCATTGCGATGGCCCTGCTCGTGCGCGACGTCTTGGGCCTCTTGGTTCTCGTTGTCCTGTTCCTCGTGTTCGTCAACCAGTCCGAACGGAGCGTGCCGCGATGGCTCCGTCGTCGCGGCTGGCCGCCGCCGCTTTCCCTTGAGACCAAGGAGGGCCGGCGCCGCCTCAAGCGGCTGATGGCCAACCGCGCCGATGAGCGTGCCGCTGAAGAGCGCTTCGACAGCGACTCGTTGAACTGACGCCCGAGCCGCCTCCCTATGGCTCGCTAGCGCAAATGGACGACGATCGGCAGACGCGCCTGGGCCGCCGCTGCGCATGGGAAACAGTGGTCGGTGGGAGTCTTAGCGCGTGAGGCGAGGTCCCCGGCTAGTTGACGCCTTGATCGAGCGCATCGGTGAGATCGCTCCGCCCAACTTCGAGGCCACGACCGTTGCCGACGGCTACCTGCTCACGATCAGCGGTCTCGGGCCGCGAGCCGGTGCCTCCTCGCTCTCGTGGCCCGGCCTGTTCCTGTGTCTCCCGTCGCCCCCCTCGATGCGGTTGAAAGTCCTCTTCGAGAACGTCGCGTCCGGCGTCCAAGAGTTCTTCGAGGAAGCGACGGGGCAGCCGTGGCCCGCCGTTGGCGCTTCCCCGCATGTTCGTGTCACCGACACCGAGGTGCACGTCTGGTATGGCGACAGCGACGAGAACGCCGCCGTCGTCCGCTTCAGGAGCTTCGACCGAACCGAGCTTGGCCTCTAGAGGGGGCGCTCACAGAACGGTCGCTGCAACTCGCGGGCTGCCGTCGCAATCGCGCGCGCTGGCGGGTTGCTCTGCATGGAAGGAAAGCGCTCCGCCGGGTATCCGCGACCCGCTGCGCTTCCTGCCGGATCTCAAGCTTGTCGCTACCGGGGGAGTTGGTTGCGCGACAATCGCCCGATGTCCGCGCCAGACTCGGGATTCCGGATTCAGCTCGTCGAGACTGCCAGTGAGGCGGTGCCGGTCGAGACCGCGTCGAGATTCGTCGATATGTGCGCGGGTGCTGAGGCCGTCGAAGCTGGCTTCGCGTGCTTTCAGCGGCGGGCCTTCGATGGTGCCCCGCAGGACGAGCGGCTCGTCCTCGGGGTCCTGCTTCGCCGCGGCTCTCGGTCGAGCGACGAGCAGTCCCGCGTCATGGCAGTGTTCTCCCAAGCTTTTCCTGGTCAAGGTCTCTCGTTTCTCGAAGAGGTCGCCGTCCCGGCATGGCGGAAGTCTGGAGTCCAGCTTTACTGAACACACCAGCTCCTTCCTTGCTTGTAGAAGCGCCGGCGAGGGGACTGAGCCGCCGCCCTGCGTGGAACTGGGAAGAGCCGGTCAGCGGTGCGGCCGCTTGCAGGCGTCAGCAGGAGCGACGAGAGAGCCGATCGCGCCTCGGCGGACGTCCTCCGTCGAGGGCGGCGGGTCTGATCACTCGGCGCGGAGCTGCGTATCATCGCGCTGTCCGAACTTGGCTGTGGGTCGAGGCAGACACCCGGTCATGGCAGATGTCCGAGCAGACGGTAAGCAACTTCGCCACGAGCATCCCGATGTCGCCGAGGGCAACCACACCAAAGGCACGCTGACGGTGCCGTGAGGCAGCCTCCCGACCACAGCCGCCGTTCCAGGTGGTCCTCATACGAGGGCGAACGCTGGTGGCTGGGCGCCGTCACATATGGAGGCGGAGCACTAGCAATGGCGCTCATTGCAGCCGCCGTCATCGCGATCGTCATGGACGAGCTTTGGATTGTGCTGGCGGTGGCCGCGGTTGTCGTCTTGGTGCTGCTCGCCTTGAGGGCATTGATCGATGGCGACTCGTGGTGGAACTGAGCGGCCTGGGCCGCGGATCCTCCCCCGCCGACCGAGGCGTCGAGCGCAACGGGCGCGTAGCTGCCTTTCCGTGGACAGCAGGAGCTGTCGCGAGATCACGTCGCGTACGGCGGGCGCCCGTTGGGCCGGTACACCTGGATCGTCACTCCCTTGGAGTCGACTCGCGAGTCGACCAGGTCAAGCGCGATGTCCGGGCCGGCGTCGGGGAACAGCCGCGCGCCCTGGCCGAGGACCACGGGGAAGACGAGGAGTTGGATCTCGTCGACGAGGTCGTGGTCGAGCAGCCACCGGATCAGGGCGCCGCTGCCGTGCACCTGCAGCTCACCGCCCGGCTTGGCTCTCAGCTCGCCGATGGCCGCCGCGAGGTCAGCGGAGAGGACGGTCGTGCCCGCCCATTGCGGGTCGGCGATCGTGGTCGAGGCGAGGTACTTGGGCGTCGCGTTCAAGGCGTCTGCGATCGGATGGCTGCCCCGATCCATGGCGCCCCAGTAGGCGGAGAAGAGGTCGTAGGTCCGCCGGCCGAACAGGAACGCGTCGGCGCGCGCGTAGGTCTCGGTGATGAACGCCAGGGTCTCGTCGTCGCCCGCCCCCCTCGCCCATCCGCCGCGCTCGAACCCGTTCCTGCGGTCCTCATCCGTCGCGCCGCCGTTTCCCTGCATCACGCCATCGACGGTGATCTGCGTCTGGGTCGTCAGCTTCATGGTCGCGGTTCCTTGCTCGTGGGGTGATCAGTGTTCGCTATGACCGGGGCACGGCACCTGACTCATCGGTCCATCGCGCCGCACCGAGACATACGCCATAGACCGAGGCGACCCCACTCGGGCCATCGGATCGGACGGAGCCGGCAAAGTCGGGAGCAACCCGCCGGTTGGACGTTCGGGTATCCGTTGTCGGTCAACTGGCGCCACGGCGGTGCCGGGTTCGACCTCACGACCCGCCGAGAGCCACGTGAAAAGGCGACGGTGCCGACGAACGTCGGATGGCGCCGCACCGCGTCAGGATGCACCATAGTTCGGTGCGAACGTTCTGGGCCGGATTCGTCGCGATCCTCGTACCGCTGCTGGCGGCGCTGGCAGTCGCTGCCGAGCCGTGGGAAGGGAGCCAGTCAAGCCGGTCTGCCCCGGCACCCCCGCGCCTGTCCGGCGACCCGGTGACTGTCACCGGGGTCTCTGCGACGGCGACACCCGCCCGGACAAAGAAACCGGCCGGTCGCAAGCCCGGCACGGGCGCAGGCTGGGCGCGCCAAGAGGCGGCGCTGCAGGATGGTTTGACCGATGGCGACCCCGGCCCCGCCTTCCGCAGGCATGCCGCCAAGGGGATCTACGGGATGCAGAGCGCCGCCGGCGACCGGGCCGTGGCTCGACTCGTGGCCTCCGTCAAGCGACGCGTTGGCAACGGGAGCCTGCGCAGCGCCGAGGCGGTTGATCAGGCCATGGACGCGGGCTTGGCCGCGCTTGACGACGACGGCTACGGCCATGTCTACGACACGGTCGTGCGCGATCACATCTACGAAGCGCTCGAGTCGAGCATGCGCCGCACCGGCATGGATCCCGACGCGCTCGACCTCGGATAGGCGCCACACTGACTTCTCTACCTGCAGTGGACGACCGGCGGGAGCCGCCACTTTCCCCAGAGGAGGTACAGGCGGGTCACGCGGTCACCGAGGCGATCTGGCGCGACATGCCCCAGTTCGGTGGCTACCTCACGCCGCGGTGCGGCTCGGCGTGACCGAGAATCGGATAACGCGCCAACCCACCCACCGGGAGTAGCCGACTGTGATCACTCGTTTGTGGCGAGGCTGGACGGCGAAAGAGAACGCCGACGCTTACGAGCAGTTCCTCTTGAATGAGCTGTTTCCGTCGATGCGAAGCATTCCCGGCTTCCGGGGCGCGGATGTCCTGCGCCGTGTCGAGAGCGACGAGGTTGCATTCGTCACCCTCACGCGATTCGACTCGCTCGACGACATTCGCAAGTTTGCCGGAGCAGAGTACGAAGTACCGGTTCTCGAGCCGCAAGCGCTCGCGTTGCTGTCGCACTACGACGAGCGCGCCCCGCACTTCGACACCGCCTCGTTCGAGGCTTGAACCGAGCGCGTCGCTCGCCGGCTCTGGGGTGGCTCTTGCGATCATGCGCGGATGGCACGGCTCAGCGCGAAGGAGCGTACGCAGCTTCCCGACAGCGCCTTCGCGTACATCGATGCGGGCGGCCGACGGCGTCTGCCGATCAACGACGCCGCGCATGTCCGCAATGCCCTCGCGCGCTTCAGCCAGGTGGTGTTCGAGGACGAGGGCGCGCGCGACCGGGCGCGCAGCCGCCTGCTGAGGGCGGCGATGAAGCACGGCATCATGCCCGTCGGTTTCGTCAGCGCGCAGCTGCAACCGCAGCGCAAGCTGCCGAAGGGCCACATCACGTTCCTGCTGACTGATCTCGAAGGCTCAACCGAGCTGCTCGGCCGCCTTGACGATCGATACGCGTCCCTGCTCGCCGATGTCCGCCGCCTGGTCCGCGCCGCGGTGCGGTCTGCCGGGGGTCGAGAGGCGTCCGCCCGCGGGGACGACGTCTTCGCGGTCTTCGAACGCGCCCCGGCAGCGCTCGAGGCCGCGCTGGCGATCCAGCGTGCGATGGACGCCGCCGCTTGGCCCGACGGGAACGACGTGCGGCTGCGGATCGGCATGCATCGCGGACGTCCCGCGCTCACCGAGACCGGCTACGTAGGCATCTCGGTCCACGCCGCCGCGCGCATCTGCTTCGCGGCGCACGGGCGCCAGATCGTCATGTCCTCTGCCGTGCGCGCGGCGGTCACGGAGTCGCTCCCAGACGGGGTCAGCCTCAGGAGCCTCGGCGCCTGGCGATTCCGCGGCCTGCCCGAGCCGATCGAACTGTTCCAAGTGGACGCGGCCGATCTGCCCGCCGGCTTCCCGCCACCGCGATCGGCCACCCCGGCCAAGTAGAACAGCCAACGCTGAGGCCGCTCGGCCGGACGGAGGCACCAGCGCACCGTTGGCTCGCCAACGCGGAGGCAGAGCACGGTGGCGCGATACTCCGGCAGAGAGCACCGGCGCCCGAACCCGGCGCAGGAGCTGCGCCCACGAAGGAGTAGACGCTGGCGGACCGCGACGCGAGCGAGGGCGCCCGGCCGGGCAAGGACGTCCTCGGGCGGGTGCCGCGGGACACGCCCCTCAGACGGAGCCTGCGGAGTCTGAGGCCGTGTCCGGCGACAGGACCCGCCCGCCACACGCCAATGGCCCGGGCCTTAAGACCCGGGTGGGACGTCCCGAGGCGCATCGCCGCCGACCCGCTGCGCGATGGCGTCGGCCGTATGTCGCGGCATGTTCTCGTTGGGCGGATCGGGGCGGTCTTCGCAGGCGTCGTTCGTGGCGTCGACGGCACGCCGCAGGGCGTCGGCGAGGTTCGATGCCTCGCGCTCCTCGACCCCCTCGAGGACGATGTGGTCGCCCTGGACGATGTCGTTGAGCCGCAGATGCCCGACCGCCGACCGCCCGGTCAGCTCGGTGGTCAATCGGGCACTCAGGTCTCGCGACCAGCGGGCGCTGGGGCTGCCCGACAGCGGGACGAAGAGTCGGACGCCGACCCGCCCTGACGGGAGCGGCTCACCGCGAGCCTCACTGATGATGGTGTGACGCTCTGCCATGTTGATCTCCTCGAGACTGCCGCCCTCGTTGATCCCTCAACGGACGGCGTACCCACCCACCCCGGAGTCGAGTCCCATCGCGGGAACACGGGCTCAGGGATCAGTCGACGGGCCGGGTCCCCCATGCGCCGACGACGGTGGGCGGCATGATCACCGCGTCACGGGCGGCGACCTGCTCCGCGATCCGGTCCTGCAAGGTCTCGAGTCCCAGCTCCGCCTCGTCCGCGATGCCGTGCGCCACGATCTGCGGCGCCAGCGCGCGTGTCACGCCCGCGCACAGGATCGGGCCGGTCGGATCGCTCGGTGCGAAGTAGGCCTGGATCCCGAACGTCGCGACGTCGTCGAAGCCCGTGCGGCGCAGCAACTGCCCGGCCTGCGTGCCGATGCGTGGCTCCGCCTCCGCGGCGCGGAAGGCCGCCTCGATCCAGCGGCGCACGTCCTCGACGAGAGGAACCTCCGGCTCCGCGCGCATGGCGCCGATGTCGAATTCGACCATGACCATGGTGCCGCCCGGGCGCAGCGCGTCGAGCTGGCGACGCAGGACATCCTCGCGGTCGGGCAGGTGAAAGAGCAGCAGCCGGGCGACGATCGCGTCGAATCGCTCGCTCGCGCTGAACGTCCGCGCGTCGGCATGACGGAACTCGATGCTCTCGACGCCGGCGGCGGCTCGTCTGCGCTCGGCGACCTCGAGCAGCCGCTCCGCCTGGTCGACCCCGAGCACCGAGCCGCCGGCATCGAGGAGGTCGGCCACCATGAACGCCACATGGCCGAGGCCGGTCCCGAGGTCGAGCACCCGCATCGCACCCCCCAGCCCCGCGGCACGCAGCAGCGCCTCCGTCGCCCCCGCGATCGAGCCGGCCTGCGCGTCGAGCCGCGCGATCTCCGCGTCGTCGCTGCCGAGGACGTATGCGATCCGCTCGCTCATCGTGGCTCCCTCTCTGGCGTCGGCCTATCCTCGCCCCGCGCCGCCGCCGGCGCAACGTGTGACGTTCCGCGGAGGGCGCGGGCGCAGCGTTGGCTCGCCAACGCGGAGGCCGGCCACGGTCGCGCGATACGACGGCTGAGAGCACCGGCGCACGAGCCCAGCGCAGGAGCTGCGGCCGCGAAGGCAGTAGGCGCCGGCGGACCGCGACACAACGAGGGCGCCCGGCGGGGCAAAGGCGTCGCTCGGGCGGGTGGCGGCGGACACGTCCTCAGACGGAGCCTGCGGAGTCTGAGGAGCGTGATCCGCCGACAGGACCCGCCCGCCACAGGCCAATGGCCCTAGAGATTCAAGGCGCCAGGAGCCAAGAGACCGCCGGTCTCGAACGAGCTCGGGTCGTCGCGCCAGTGGTCGTAGACCTCCCAGCGCACGCCGGTCCGCGCGTGGGCGCCGCGGACGTAGCCCCACACCTCGCCGAGGAGCTCGCCCCACAGCGTCGGAAAGCGCCCCCAGGTCGTCGTCTCCCGGATCACGGCGGTGGGCGTCGCAGCCGTGGCCACGATGCTCACCATGTGCTCCATCAGGCGCCCCCGGGCCGTCAGAGCTCGAGCGGCTTGTAGCCCCGGCGGATACCCTCGAAGTAGACGATGCCGATCCCGAGCAGCGTGCCGGGGATGGCCTCGAGGGCCTGGAGGACGTGGGTGTCGCCCTGGCCGGGCACCGTGAAGCCGTTGACGATGAACCCGAAGACGGCCGCACCGATGAGCGCGCCGAGGAAGGCACCGACGATCCCGCCCCAGAAGCGGTCGGGGATGAAGATCGTGAAGTGCCAGATGGCGAGGCCCATCATGATCCAGGCGAGCATGGCCATGGCTAGCGGCTCCTCCCGTGGCGGCGGTTGCGCGGCCGCTTGGGCTTGGGCGCCTTGGGCTTGTCGTCCTTGAGCACGAGGTCCTCGGGGTCGAGGTCGGCGGTGGGGTCCGGCTCGGGCTCGGCGGTGGCGGTGGGCGGCGCCTCGACGTGCAGGTCGCGGACCATCTCGTCGAACTCGGTCTTCGAGACTCCCTGCGCGGGATCCTGGGGCTGCGTGATGCGCCGTGCCGGGCGGTTGTCGGACGGCGCGACGTCGACCAGCGCGCCGCTGGCCCCCACGGCGTAGGGCGGCACGACGCCGTCGTTGTCCTCGGCGATGCGCCGGCGACGGCGGACGTAGACCGTCTCGCGCTCCTTCCAGTGCGTGAGCACCGGCGAGGCGATGAAGATCGACGAGTAGGTGCCCGAGATGACGCCGACGAGCAGCGCGAAGGCGAAGTCCTTGAGCGTGTCGCCGCCGAAGAAGAGCAGGGCGGCGATCGGCAGCGCGGTGCAGAACGACGTCGCCAGCGAGCGGGTCAGGACCTCGCTCATGGAGCGGTTGACGATCTGCGAGAAGGCGGCGCGCGGCATGCGCGGGACGTTCTCGCGCACGCGGTCGAAGACGATGATCGTGTCGTAGAGCGAGTAACCGAGGATGGTCAGCAGCGCCGCGACCGTCGACGTCGTCACCTCCCGGCCGAGCAGCGAGTACACGCCCGCGGTGATGAGCAGGTCGTGCATCAGGGCGATGAGCACCGGGACCGCGTACTTCCACTCGAAGCGCAGCGCGATGTAGAGCGAGATGACCAGCAGCGAGGCGATGATCGCGATCACCGCGCTCTTGGCCACCGTCTGGCCGAACGTCGGCCCGATCGTGTCGTAGTCGAACGACTGGACGCCGAACTCCCGCTGGAGGGCCTTCTGGATGTTGTCGCGCTGGCCCTGCGGTCAGCGTGGTCGTCGAGATCTGGAAGGCGTTCTTGCCCGCGCCCTGGCCGCTGATGCGCTGCACCTCGGCGTCGGCGAAGCCGCTGGGCGCGATCGCGTTGCGCACGTCGTTCTCGTTCGTGGACCGCTTGAGCTCGGTCTTGACGCGCGTGCCCGACTCGAAGTCGATGCCGAAGTTCAGGCCCTTGCCGCCGATGGCCAGCGCCCCGATGAGCAAGATCACGCCCGACATCGAGAAGAACCACTTCGACGCGCCCATGTAGTCGAAGCGCCTGCGCTCGCGGCGCTTGCCCACGCCCAGCGCGGCCGGGCTGTGGATGAGCCTCGAGCGCCCCATGGCGCCCAGGACGGCCTGCGTCAGCAGCACCGCGGTGAAGAAGGAGACCAGCGTGCCGACGCCCAGCGTGAAGGCGAAGCCCTTGACCCCCGCGGTGGCCAGCAGGAAAAGGATGAACGCGACCATGAAGGTCACGACGTTGGCGTCGACGATCGCCGACAGGCCGCGCTTGTAGCCCGTGGCGATCGCGGCCGGGATCGATCTGCCCCCGCGCAGCTCCTCCTTGACGCGTTCGAAGATGACGATGTTCGCGTCGGCCGCGACGCCGATCGTCAGGATCAGCCCCGCGATGCCCGGCAGCGTCATCGTGATCGGCACGAGCTTGATCAGCGCGTAGAAGAAGACCGCGTAGACGACGAGGGCGCCCACCGCGATGAGGCCCAGCACGCGGTAGAAGATCAGCAGGAAGAGCGCGACGATGATGAAGCCGGCCGCGCCCGCGACGAGCCCCTGGTTGAGCGCCTGCTTGCCCAGCGTCGCCGAGACCTGCGAGGCGGAGATGAGCTCGAGCTTGATCGGCAGGGCGCCCGTCTTGAGCAGGTTGGCCAGCCGCTGCGCGGAGTCGATGGTGAAGCCGCCCGAGATGCGCGACCCCTGGCCGCCGCCCAGGCCGTCGGGGTACTGGTGCCAGTCGATCTGGGGGACCGAGATCAGCTCGTTGTCGAGCGCGATGGCGAAGTGCTGGTTGGACTGGTCGCCCTGCCCGCCGAGCGAGAGCTCCTGGCCGCGCTGGGAGAGCTTGCGCGTGAACTTCGACCACACGCTGGAGCCGCGGCTGGTGAAGTCGAAGGTGACGTTGGGCTGGCCGCTCTCGCCGGGCCCGTTGTCGAAGTTCTGCTCGGGGTTCTTGATATCCGTGCCGCCGAGGATCGGCTGGTCGGCGAGCACGTACCAGGCCGGCGGGGGCTTGCCCTTCGGATCGGGCTGCTCGGCCCGGATGATCACCGTGCCCTGCGGGACCTTGACGATCTGCTTGGCGTCGAAGGGGATCTTCTTGTTGAGCGCTTCCTTCTGCAGGTCCGACTGGGTCTCGTCGGGCCCGGCCAGGACCCGCTTGCGCTCCTTGTTGACCAGGTAGAACTTGTCGCCCGACGACTCCTTGCCCGTGTTGGTCCGCGGGCACTTCGCGGCCCGCGTGACGGCATCGAAGAGCGACAGCGCCGGCGGGATGCTCGCCTCACCGGCCGCCTGCCCGCCGGTGATCGACGCGTTCGACGGATCGGGCTTGCAGTTGGCGCCGAGGACGCTCCCCTCCCAGTCGTAGAACCACATCTGGGCGGTGGTGCCGACCTGCGAGGCCGCCTCGTCGGCGTTCTTGACGTCGGGCAGCGAGACGTCGATCTGGTCGGCGCCCGAGCGCTGCAGGCTGGGCTCGGCGACGCCGATCTGGTCGACGCGCTTGCGCATGATGTCCAGCGAGCGGTCGATGGCGTCGCCGGTGACCGCCGACTGCTTGGTCGGCTTGGCCTGGTAGATGAGCGAGACGCCGCCCTTGAGGTCGAGCCCCAGCCGCGTCGGCTTCGTCGCGATGACCGCCAGCGACGCCACCAGCAGGCCAGCGACGAGGAGCAGGACGAAGAGGTTGCGACGACGGTCGGTCATAGCGGCGGGCGGCTACTTGGCCGGAGTGAGGACCAGCAGCATGCCGCCGTCGTCATCGTAGGCGGGAAAGAGGTCGGCCGTCGCGCGGGCGGGCAGATCGCCCTCGGCGTTGACCTCCACGGGCTTGTTGAGCGCGCGCACGCCCCACTCGAGCACGGTGCCCACCGGATCGTCGGCGTTGTCGAAGCGCAGGCCGAGCACGTCGCGCACCTGGCGGCCGATGACCCGCTCGTCGTCGAGGCCGGTCAGCTCGAAGGAGCCCCGGCCGCAGCCGATGACGCGGCCCTCGGCGTCGCACACGAAGAAGGCGGCGTCCGGGGCCGGGTAGTAGTCGTCCAGCAGCTCGAAGAGAAAGCCGAAGCCACAGCGCGAGCAGGCCTTGGCCTGACGGCGGAAGCCCGCGGTGCGATCGGTCTCGGTGGTGCGGTGCCCGCAGTTCGGACAGATGAACAGATGAGCCATGCGGTGCCCTTAGGGTAGAACCTGGACGCCCCTACTGTCCCGGTCGCCTGGTAAGACACCACACGTGGCGCCATCCTTCCGGCGCCCGTGACCTCCATGGCCGAGCCCGAGCCCGTCCCCGTCCGCGACCTCGAAGTCGCCGACCGCATCGCCAAGGCGGTTCGCGGCGGCAAGCCCGCGGACCGCACGCCTACCATCGAGCAGCTCGTCGCGGCCTTCGGCGAGGCCGAGCCCACGCTCGAGGCGCGCCGGCGCGCGGCGCGCGCGCTGGCGCTGGCCGGCGTGGCCGCGGTCCCCGACGTGCTCGAGGCCGCGCCGGGCCAGCGGCTCACGCTCGAGGTCCGCCACGCGCGCAGCCGCCGCGCGCTCGTCGGCGGCATCCTGGCCCTCATCGTGCTCTTCGCCGCGGTGGCCGCGGCGGCCACCCAGCTCGACTTCAGCGACGACAACGCGGCCTCCAGCCTGCCGGCCGACTCGACCGCGACCGGCCCCACGACGGCCACCAACACGGTGACGCAGGAGCCGACGTCGGCCGCGACGACGGCGACCGGGACGACGTCGGCCCCCACGACCTCGACGGCAGCCAAGCCGCCGGCCACCGCGTCCGCGCGCCGCCGCGCGAAGCGCCTGCGCCAGCGCCGCGCGCGCGAGAAGGCCGCCAAGGCGCGCCGCGCCAAGGCCCGCGCCGCCGCCAAGCGGCGCGTCACCGCGCGCCTCGATGCCTCGGCGGCGACCTTCCTGTGCGTCGAGGGCGACGGCAAGCAGCTCTTCAACGGCACGCTGACCGGCGTGCGGACCTTCCGCGCGCGCGTGTTGCGCCTCAACATCGGCCTGGGCCCCAGCACGCGCCTGACCGCCAACGGCAAGGTTGTGCCGCTGACCGCGAGCCCCACCGGCCTCGAGCTGACGCCCAAGACCCGCAAGTTCCTGCCGCTCGGCCAGCGGCCCTGCGCCTAGAACAGCGCGCTCTCGCGCGGCGGGTCGAGGCCGAGGTGCGCGTAGGCGCGCGCCGTGGCCGCGCGGCCACGCGGCGTGCGCTGGATGAGCCCGCGCTGGAGCAGGTAGGGCTCGTAGACGTCCTCGAGGGTGTCCGCCTCCTCGTTGACCGCGATGGCCAGCGTCGAGAGCCCGACCGGCCCGCCGGCGAACTGCGCGCAGATGGTGGTGAGGATCTCGCGGTCCAGGCGGTCGAGGCCGAGCTCGTCGACCTCGAGCAGGGCCAGAGCGGCGTCCGCCGCGGCGTCGTCGACGATCCCGCTGCCGCGCACCTCCGCCCAGTCGCGCACGCGCTTGAGCAGGCGGTTGGCCACGCGCGGCGTGCCGCGCGAGCGCGCGGCGATCGACCACGCCCCACCGTCGTCGAGCGAGACGTCGAGGATCGTGGCCGAGCGGCGCACGATGCGCGCGAGGTCGTCCGGGCCGTAGGGCTCGAAGCGGTGCTGGATCCCGAAGCGGTCGCGCAGCGGCGTGGTCAGCAGACCGGCGCGGGTCGTGGCGCCAATGAGGGTGAAGGGCGGCAGCTCGAGGGTGACTACCCTGGCCCCCGCCCCTTGGCCGATGGTGATCGGCAGGCGCCGGTCCTCCATCGCGGGATAGAAGGTCTCCTCCAGGGCGCGGTTGAGGCGGTGGACCTCGTCGACGAAGAAGACCGCGCGCGGCTCGAGCGCGCTGAGCAGTGCCGCGATGTCGCCCTTGCGCTCGAGCGCGGGGCCCGCGGTCTGCACGAACGGCACCTCGAGCTCTGAGGCGATGATCTGCGCCAGCGAGGTCTTGCCCAGGCCGGGCGGGCCGGCGAGCAGGACGTGGTCGAGCGCCTCGCCGCGCGCGGAGGCCGCCTCGATGGAGACCTGCAGCTGCTCGCGCAGGCCGTCCTGACCGACGAACTCGTGCAGGCTGCGCGGGCGCAGCGAGCGGTCGAGCTCGTCCTCGCCCTCCAGGGCCCCGGGCGTGTGGATGCGCTCGAGGGTCAACGCTTGACCCCTCGCAGGGCGCTGGCCAGGAGCTCCTCGGCCGTCTCGCCCTCGGCCGCGGCGAGCAGGGCCTGCGCCTCGGCGGGCGCAAAGCCGAGCTCGAGCAGGCCATCGCGGGCGACGTGACGCGGGTCGTCGCCGCGGGTCACGGTGATCGGCTCGTCGAGGTCGTTGGGGACGCCGACCTTCTCGCGCAGCTCGACGACGATCCGCTCGGCCGTGCGCTTGCCGATACCCGGCACCGCCTGCAGGCGGGCGACGTCGCCGGCCACGAGCGCGGCGACGAGCTCGCGCGGGGTGCCGCCGCTGAGCACGGCCAGCGCGACCTTCGGCCCCACCGACTGCACCCCGATGAGGGCCAGGAAGAGGTCGCGCTCCTCCTCGGTGGCGAAGCCGTAGAGGGCCAGCGCGTCGTCGCGCACGACCAGGTGCGTGTGCAGCGAGACCGCGCGGCCCACGCCGGGGACCTGGCGCAGGGTCTCGGCCGAGACGGCCAGGCGGTAGCCGACCCCGCCCGCGGTCTCGACCACCACGTGGTCGGGGCGGCGGACCGCCACCTCGCCGGCGACGAGCGCGATCACCCGGCGACCGCCGCTGCCGCAGCGAGCGGCGCGTGGTTGGCGTGGCAGATGGCGACGGCGAGGGCGTCGGCGGCGTGGTCGGGCCGCGGCGGCTCGGGCAGGGAGAGCAGCGCCTGGACCATCCGGGCCACCTGGCCCTTGTTGGCCCGGCCGCTTCCGCACACAGCGCCCTTGACCTGCTGGGGGGTGTAGTCGACGCAGTCGACACCCTGCTGGCCGGCGGCGAGCAGGACGACGCCCCGCGCCTGGCCGACCGCGAAGGCCGTCCGGACGTTCTGACCGAAATACAGTGCTTCGAGGGCGACGGCGTCCGGGCGATGCTCTTCGATGAGGTCGCTCAGCCGGGCGTGCAGGGTGGCTAGCCGACGCTCGGGAGCCAGGCCGGCGGCGGTGGCGATGACCCCGCCGTCGGTGGCCACGAGCCGATGGCTACGCCGAACGACGACTCCGAAGCCGCAGTTGGCCAGGCCGGGATCGATGCCGAGGACCACCATCGCAGCGTGATTCTCCGTGGCGGCCCGGACGCCTCCCTGCGGCCTGTCCGGCGGGGATGTCAGGGAGCCGACTATCTGTCCACCCCCTCAACGTCCGGCTAAAGGCGACCGATGACGCGGTCGTGCTGCTGTGGGGCGATCGTCAAGAGCTGCGCCGCGCGCTGGCCGATGCCCGCGCCCGGCTCGCGGGCCTCGAGGCCCAGCTGGCCGACCGCGCGCGTGTCGACGCCTGCACCGGGCTGCTGACCCTCGAGGCCTTCTGCGGCGACGCCGAGGCGGTCCTCGCCCACGCCGGGCGCGCCGAGCAGCCCGCCGCGCTGGCGCTCGTCGACATCGACGACTTCCGCTCGCTCAACGCCCGCCGCGGCCCGGCGGCCGGCGATGCGGCGCTCCTGGCCGTGGCCGAGCGCCTGCGGGCCCTCACGCGCGCGTCCGACGTGATCGGGCGCACGGGCGCCGACGAGCTCGCCGTCCTCATGCCCGCCACGCGCCTGCGCGGGGCGCACTCGTGCTGCGAGCGGCTCATCGCCGAGCTCGACGGCACCGAGATCCCGGGCGCGGGCTTCATCACCGTCTCGGCCGGCGTCGCCACGCACCGCGCCGGCACGACGATCGAGCGCCTGCTGGCCGCAGCCGCCCGCGGCCTCGACCGCGCCCGCGCCGACGGCGGGGCGCGCGCCGAGGCCCGGCCGGCCGAGGGCGGCGTGAACCCCTTCCGCGCCCAGGCGCACGTCATCGAGGCGCTCGCCACCGCCCTGGTCGAGCGCGACCGCTACACCGGCGAGCACTCCGCCTTCGTCGTCGACATGGCCAAGACCGTCGCGGCGGCCCTGGGGCTCGACCAGGTGGAGATCGAGCGCATCGGACATGCCGCCCTGCTGCACGACATCGGCAAGGTCGGGATGCCCGACCGGGTCCTGCACAAGCCGGGCCCGCTGGCCGACGAGGAGTGGGACATCATGCGCGAGCACCCGGTCGTCGGCGAGCGCATCCTGCGCTCCATCCCGGGCATGGGCAGCGTCGCGCGGATCGTGCGCCACGAGCACGAGCGCTTCGACGGCACCGGCTACCCCGACCGCCTCACCGGCGAGGAGATCCCGCTCGGCAGCCGCATCATCCTCGCCTGCGACGCCTACCACGCGATGACCTCCGACCGCCCGTATCGCGCGGCGATGGCGCACGGCCACGCGGTCGCCGAGCTCGTGCGCTGCGCGGGCTCGCAGTTCGACCCGCGCATCGTCTCCGCGCTCGTCGGGCTCCTCGGCCGCGGCGACGGCCAAGCGCGCTTCACCACCCCGCGCTGAGCGCCCTTAAGCTAGCGGGCTGTGGGCACCGACTTCGACGCCGAGGGCCTGCTCGACGGGCTCGATGGCGCGGCGCGCGAGGCGCGCCTGGAGCTTCTCGAGCAGCTCGAGGCTGAAGGGGTGGCGCTCGAGGACCTGCGCGCCGCCAGCCGCGACGGGCGCCTGCTCTTCGTCGGCGCCGAGCGCGCCATGGGCGGCCAGGCGCGCTACTCGACGCGCGAGGTCGGCGAGCGCGTCGGCATCGATCCGAACTTCCTCATGGCGCTGCGCCGCGCGCAGGGCGTGCCCGTGCCCGACATCGACGCCATCGTGTGCTCGGACACCGACGTGGAGGCGGCCAAGATCGCGCGCGGGTTCCTGGAGGCCGGGATCGGCGAGGAGCAGCAGCTCGCCGTCGTGCGCGTGATCGGCCGCGGGATGGCGCAGACCGCCGAGGCCCTGCGCACGGCAGCGCTCGAGCTCGTGCTCGAGCCCGGCCTCAGCGAGGTCGAGCTCACGCGCCGTTATGCCGATCGCGTCGCCAACTTCATGCCGATGATCGGGCCGATGCTCGAGTACATGGCCCGCCTGCACCTGCGCCAGTCGGTCCGCACGGAGGCGATCAACGCCGCCGAGCGCCAGGCGGGCGCCCTGCCGGGCGCGCGCGAGGTCACGGTCTGCTTCGCCGACCTCGTCGGCTTCACCCGACTGGGCGAGCAGGTCGCCCCCGACGAGCTCGGGCGCGTCGCCCACCGCCTGGTCGAGCTCACCGCCGAGCGCCTGCGCGGCGACGTGCGGCTGGTCAAGACGATCGGCGACGCCGCGATGCTCGTCGGCCCCGATGCCCACGCGATGCTCGCCCTCGCCCTCGACCTCGTCGACGCGGCTGACGCCGAGGGCGAGGACTTCCCGCAGCTGCGGGTCGGCATGGCCTCGGGCCCCGCGCTGAGTCGCGCCGGCGACTGGTACGGGCGCCCGGTCAACCTGGCCAGCCGCGTGACCTCGATCGCCCGGCCCGGCAGCGTGCTTGCCACCCGCGACGTCCGCGACGCGGTCGGCGACGCCTATCGCTGGTCGCCGGCCGGCGCCCGCTCGCTCAAGGGCGTCGACGGGCCGGTGCGGCTGTACCGCGCGCGGCGTCTGGTGCGCGACGACACGGGCGTGGCGGCGGCGTAGGGCTCGAACAGCATCATCGAGCGAAAGGAGTGGCGGCGGGCGGCGCGCCCGAGGTGGCTTCCGCGCCGAAGCGTCCGGTTTGAGGTCGCCCTGGGACCTCAGGGCAGGACGGTTCGCCCGGCGCCCGCGCCTGAGGACGACGGCCCGCGCCGCGACCGCCGCCCCCCTCCCTTTCCCCTCGGTGATGCTGTTCGGCGCCCTACAAGGCCTCAAGCGTGCCGTTCGCCCGCCGCCACCGGGGAAGCGGAGCCCGAGGCCGGCGTCGGGACGAGGGGTGGCGGCGCGGCCGAGGGCGGGCGGTGCAACCGGCGCACGGACGGCTGGGCGAGCCAGGCGAGCGCTCCCGCCAGCCCGACCGCGCTCATCCCGATCAGGGTCGCCTGGAGGCCCAGCGCGTCGGCGATCGGGCCGGCCATCGCCATCCCCAGCGGCATGAGGCCCATCGAGACGCTGAAGTCGTAGGCGCTGACGCGCGACACGGCGTGGGCCGGGATCTGCTCCTGGATGCTCAGGTCCCAGAGGGTGAAGAAGAGCGCGACGCAGACGCCGGCCAGCAGCTCGAGGGCGGCGATGCCGGCGGTGCCCAGGCCCGAGCCGATGATCGCCGCCTGCGTGCTGGCGCCGACCAGCGCCAGGGCGGCGGTGAACACCGGCCGGCGCAGCGGGAGGCGCATCGCCACGACGTTGCCGAGCACGCCGCCGATGCCGAAGCAGGCCACGATGGCCGCCCAGCTCGATGCCCCGTCGAGCTGCTGGGCGGCGAGGGCCGGGCCGAGCACGAAGACCGACGGGAGCACGAAGACGTGGTAGATGCTCATGGCGATCAGGCCCCACGTCAGCCACGGGCGCGAGCGCACCTCGTGCCATCCGCGCCGCAGCCCGTCCAGGAAGCGCTCGTGGCCCGCGGGGGCCGCGTCGGCATCGGGGACGGCGGCGGCGGCCGGGTCGCTCCCCAGCCGCATCCGCGCCAGGCACAGGGCGCTGACCACGAAGGTCGCCGCGTCCACGGCGATCGCCTCGCCGGAGCCGGCCGAGACCACGAGCACGCCGGCCAGCGCCGGCCCGGCCACGCTCGCGGTGCTGCGCGTCAGCGCCAGCAGCCCGTTGGCCTCCTGCAGGCGCGCGGGGCTCACCGTCTGCGGGATCAGCCCCATCAGCGCGGGCATGAAGACGGCCGCGGCGGTGCCGTAGACGAAGGCGAGGACGGCGAGCATCCACACCTCGGCGGTGCCCGTCAGCAGCAGCGCGGCCGTGACGCTCTGCGACAGCGCGCGCACGACGTCCGAGGCGAGCATGACCCGGCGCCGGCCGACGCGGTCGGCCCACACGCCGCCCGCCAGCGCGAAGAGCGCGAAGGGGATCCCGCCGGCCGCCAGGACGAGGCCGAGGTCGCTGGCCGAGCCCAGCCCGAGCACCGCGAAGGCGATGGCGACCGGCGTGATGCGGTCGCCCACCACCGACAGCGCCTGGCCCCAGAAGAGGAGCCTGAAGGTGGGGTGTTCCCGCAACGAGGCAGGCAGCCTCCGCTGGACCGCTCCCGACGGCATAGCCGCGGGAGCGTAGCGCTCGTCTGTCACGCGTCGCTACTACCCGGCCACACGTTCGAGCACCGCCGCGTCGACGTCGAAGTTCGCGTGCACGTCGTCGACGTCGTCGTTGTCCTCGAGCGCGTCGATGAGGCGTATGAGCTTGGTCGCGACGTCCTCGTCGATGGGCACGCGGGTCTTGGGGTGCTGGGACAGCTCGGCGGACTCGAGCTCGACTCCCGCCTCCTCGAGCGCGGCACGCACGGCGGTGAGGTCGGCCGGCTCGGTCAGGATCTCGAAGACGTCGTCGTCGACGGCGACATCGAGCGCGCCGGCCTCGATGGCGGGCAGCAGGTCGTCCTCCGCATAGCGCGCCGCGTCGACGACGATGAGGCCGCGCTTGTCGAAGAGGTAGGCCACCGAGCCGGGCTCGCCGAGGTTGCCGCCGTGCTTGGAGAAGGTGTGGCGGATCTCCGAGCCCGTGCGGTTGCGGTTGTCGGTCGTGGCCGCCACCAGCAGCGCCACGCCGCCCGGGCCGTAGCCCTCGTAGAGGACCTCCTCCAGGGCCTCGGCGTCGCTCCCCTCGCCTGTGCCCTTGGCGATGGCGCGCTCGATGTTGTCCTTGGGCATGGAGGCGTCCTTGGCCTTCTGGACGGCCAGCCCGAGGGCCGGGTTGGTGTCGGGGTCCCCGCCCCCATCCTTGGCGGCCACCGTGATCGCGCGCGCGAGCTTCGTGAAGAGCTTGCCGCGGCGCGCGTCGACGATTGCCTTCTTGTGCTTGATCCCCGCCCACTTCGAATGACCGGCCATGACTTCGATGCTAGCGACGACCCGGTGGGGCGCGGCCGTAGCATGCGCGCCATGGCGGAGCGATCGACCGTGGTACTCGTCCACGGCGCCTGGCACGGCGCCTGGTGCTGGGACGAGGTGGTCAGGCGCCTGAGCGGCGACGGCCTCGACGTGGTGGCCGTCGACCTGCCGAGCGTGGCGTCGGGCGGCGACCTCTACGACGACGCCCGAGCCGTGCGCAAGGTGCTCGACGACACCCCGGGAGAGAAGGTTCTCGTCGGTCACTCCTACGGCGGCGTCGTCATCACCGAGGCGGCCGCCGGCGCGGACGGCCTGCGTCAGCTCATCTACCTGACCGCCTTCATGCTCGACGAGGGCGAGGCGCTCGCCGACGTCGCCGGGCGCACGCCGCCCGCGTGGCAGGTCCCCAACCCCGACGGCAAGACGATGAGCGTCGAGGGCGCGCAGCGGGTCTTCTACAACACGTGCACGCCGGAGATCGGCGATGCCGCCGCCGCGCGCCTGCGCCCGCACACCATCGCCTCGTTCGTGCAGCCGGTGCGCTCGGTCGGCTGGCGCGACGTGCCCTCGACCTACGTCATCTGCGAGCTCGACAACGCCATCCCGGTCCCGGCGCAAGAGGCCATGGCGGCGCACGCGGGCACCACGCTCCGCCTGCGCAGCGACCACTCGCCGTTCCTCACGGACCCCGACGCGGTCGCCGACCTCATTCGCGCGGTCGCATAGCGGTCCAGAGCGCTGAAGAACGCGCCGACGCGGCCGATCATCGTGTGGTGACGTGTGTCTGCAACGCACCGCTGCTGCTCGCGATGCCCACGGGGGCCCGCCCGTGGTGAGGCGCCTGCGCGCCCGTCGCCGCGCCGCAGAGGCCGCGCTGCGCGACAGCGAGCGCCGTCACCGCATCGCGCTGCAGCACCTGCCCGGCGCCTCGGTCGGCCTCTACGACCTCGACCTGCGCTGCCAGCTGCTCGAGGGCCCGCACCTCGAGCGCGCCGGCATCCACGGGCCGGCCATGGTCGGTCGCCACCTCAGCGAGATCGTCCACCCCGATCTGCTGGCGGACACCGAGCAGATCGTCAGCGACTCGCTCGTGGGCCAGGACGGCAGCGTCGAGGTCCAGTCCTCGGTCACCGGGCGCACCGTCGTCATCCAGAGCGCTCCCGTGCGCACCCCCGACGGTACCATCGAGGGGATCGTCGTCGTCTCACGCGACGTCACCGAGCAGCGCCTGGCCGAGCGCGCCGGCCGCGAGGCCGAGCGCCGCTTCGAGATCGCCTTCGACCGCGCGCCGATCGGCATGGCGCTCATCGGCGTCGACGCCAGCGTCGAGCGCGTCAACGCCGCGCTGGCCAGCATCACCGGCCGCTCGGCCGAGGAGCTCGCCGCGCTGCGCCACGAGGAGCTGCTGCACCCCGACGACGAGGAGCTCGCAGCGGAGGCCTTCGCCTCGCTGATGGCCGACGACGGCATGGCCACCGAGCTGCGCATCGTCCACGCCGACGGCCATCCCGTGTGGGTCTCGCTGCGCGCCACCATCGTGCGCGACGAGGACGGCGCGCCCGTCCACGTGCTCGTGCAGGTCCAGGACATCACCGAGCGCCGCAGCCTCGAGGATCAGCTGCGCCACCTGGCCGACCACGACGCGCTCACCGGCCTGCTCAACCGTCGCGGCATCGACCGCGAGCTGGCCCAGCACGTCGCGCGCGGGCGCCGTTACGGCGCCGAGGGCGCGCTGCTGGTGCTCGACCTCGACGGCTTCAAGACGGTCAACGACACCCTGGGCCACGCCGCGGGCGACGAGCTCATCGTCACCTGCGCCAGAGCGCTGCGCAACCGCCTGCGCGAGACCGACATCCTGGCGCGCCTGGGCGGCGACGAGTTCGCCATCCTGCTGCCCGCCGAGGGCGAGGCCGAGGCGATCGTCGTCGCGCAGGCCATCGTCACGGTCATCCGCGAGGTCACCGGGGTGACCGCGTCGGTCGGCGTGACGCCGTTCGGCGACGAGCCGACGACCACCAGCGCGATGGATCGGGCCGACATGGCGATGTACGCCGCCAAGCAGGCCGGCCGCGACCGCTTCGAGTTCACGCCCGGCCCGCTGCCCGCGACGGCCTGAGGGCCTGCGCGCGGGCGTCGCTAGCCTGCGCGCCCATGGCGGTCGCCCCGGAGATCTTCAAGGCCTACGACATCCGCGGCCTGCACGGCGACGAGCTCGACGCCGCCGGGGCCGAGCAGATCGGGCGCGCCTTCGTCCGCGTGCTCTCCGACCTGGCCGGCAAGGCCCGCGGCCAGCTGCGCATCGGCCTGGGCCGGGACATGCGGCTCACCGCGCCGGAGCTGAGCGCGCGCTACCGCGCCGGCATGGTGGCCGAGGGCGCCCACGTCCTCGACGCCGGGATGGTGGGCACCGAGATGCTCTACTTCCTCGTCGGCTCGCGCGAGCTCGACGGCGGCCTGATGTGCACCGCGTCGCACAACCCGAAGGCCTACACCGGGGCCAAGCTCGTGCGCGCCGGGGCGCTGCCGCTGAGCGGCGACGAGGGCATCCACGACATCCGCCGCGCCATCGAGGCGGGGCTCGGCCCGGCCGACGGCGGCGGCTCGGCGCAGGACGTCGACGTGAGCGCCGAGTTCCGCGCCGCCGCGCTGGCCTTCATCGACCCGGCCAAGGTGGCGCCGCTGAAGGTCGTCGTCGACGGCGGCAACGGCATGGCCGGCCCCATGGTCGGCCCGCTGCTCGAGCGCCTGGGCATCGAGCTCGTCACGACCTACTGGGAGCCCGACGGGCACTTCCCCGACCACGAGCCCAACCCGCTGCTCGAGGAGAACCGCCGCTTCATCGTCGACAAGGTGCGCGAGACGGGCGCCGACCTCGGGATCGCCTGGGACGGCGACGCTGACCGCTGCTTCTTCATCGACGACACCGGGCGCTTCGTCGACGGCGACTTCCTCACCGCCATCCTGGCCGAGCACCTCCTGGCCAAGGCCGCAGGCGACGGTGCGGCGATCCTCTACGACGTCCGCGCGTCGCGCGCGGTGGCCGACGTCGTGGCGCGGGCCGGCGGCATCGCGCACGCCAACCGCGTCGGGCACGCCTTCTTCAAGGCGCGCATGCGCGACGAGGGCGCCATCTTCGGCGGCGAGGTCTCCGGCCACTACTACTTCCACGAGTTCTACAACGCCGACTCGGGGACGATCCCGGCGCTGCTGGTGCTCGAGAAGCTGTCGGTCGAGCGCGAGCGCCTCAGCCAGCTGCTCGAGCCCTACCGCTCGGCGTACTTCATCTCGGGCGAGATCAACTCCGAGGTGGCCGACGGCGAGGCCAAGATGGCCGCGCTGCAGGAGCGCTACGCCGACGCGCGGATCTCGCACCTGGACGGCCTGAGCGTCGACTACGACGACTGGCACTTCAACGTGCGCCCGTCGAACACCGAGCCGCTGCTGCGCCTGTGCCTGGAGTCGCTGGTCTCGCAGGAGGACATGGAGCGCCGCCGCGACGAGGTCCTCGCCGTCATCCGGTCCTGAGCGCTCGCGCAACACTTTATGTTGCGCTATTATGAGTTCATGCCCGTGCAGACCGCCGACAAGGTCATCGCCCTCAGCCGCGACTTCCGCTCCCAGCGCCGGCTGGCCGAGCTGCTCGGCGTGAGCCCCGCGCAGGTCACCCGCTGGCGCCACGGCAGCGGGATCGACGCCGCCAACGCCCAGCGCGTCGACCTCCTCGAGCTCGCCATGTCGAGCCTGCTGCGCGTCTACTCGCCCGAGGCCGCCGAGGACTGGCTGCTGGGCGTCAACCCGCACCTGCGCGACCGCCGGCCGGTCGACCTCATCCGCGCCGGCAACACGCGCGAGCTGCTCGAGGCGATCGAGGCCGAGGCGGCCGGCAGCTACGCGTGATCGTCTGGCGGGTGGTGCCGGTCGACCCGGCGGCCGCGGAGGACGCCGCGGGCGGCCCGCTGTGGTTCCCCCGCGAGCATCAGGGCGCCGCCCGGCACGACAACCCGAGCGCCTATGGCTGCCTGTACGTGGCCGAGGCCCCGGTGTCGGCCGTCGCCGAGGCGCTGGCGCCCTTCCGCGGTCGCGGCGCGCTCACCCCCGCGATGCTCGAGCGCGCCGGGCGCCGGCTGTCGCTCGTGGCCCTCGAGCTGCGCGAGCCGGCCGGCCTGGTGGACCTCGACGAGCCGCAGACGCTGGCCGCCGAGGGCCTGCGGCCCTCGAACGTCGCCACGCGCGTGCGCCAGAGGACGCAGAGCGACGCGCTGGCCCTGTTCGAGACCCACCGCCGGGCGGCCGGCCTGCGATGGTGGTCGACCATCGAGGCCTCGTGGATCAACGTGACCGTCTTCGACCGCGCGCGGCGGCGCCTGCGGCTGCGCTCGGTCGAGCTGCTGAGCCCCGACCACGAGGTCGTGCGCGCCGCCACGGTCGAGCTCGGGCTGGCGTGACCGGCTCCGGGGCGGTCCACGTCCTTGCCGTCCCCACGCCGTTCGCGGTGGGGCGCGTGAACTGCTACCTCGTCGACGACGACCCGCTCACGCTGGTCGACGCCGGGCCGAACTCGGCCACGTCGCTCACCGTGCTGGAGGCCGCGCTGGGCGAGCACGGACGGCGCATCGAGGACCTCGAGCGCATCGTCATCACCCACCAGCACATCGACCACATCGGCCTCGTACAGATCCTGGCCGACCGCTCGGGCGCCGAGGTGTGCGCGCTCGACGCGCTGGCGCCGTGGCTGGCGCGCTACTCCGAGGTCATGGAGGCCGACGACGCCTTCGCCGAGGCGATCATGCTGCGCCACGGGATCCCGCAGGACATCGTCATCGCGCTGCGGGCGGTCACGCGCTCCTTCCGCGCGTGGGGCTCCAGCTGCACGGTGGGCACGCCGCTGGCCGATGGCGCGGTGCTCGAGTTCGCCGATCGCGCCTGGCGCGTGCACCACCGCCCCGGGCACTCGCCGTCGGACACCGTGTTCCACGACGAGGCCTCGGGCGAGCTGATCGGCGGCGACCACCTCATCGGGCACATCTCGTCCAACCCGCTGATCTCGCGCCCGCTGGACGGCGACGAGTCCGGGGGACGGCCGCGGGCGCTGGTCACCTACCTCGCCTCGCTGCGCGCGACGCGCGCGATGGACCTCCGGGTCGTGCGCCCGGGCCACGGCGACCCGGTCGAGGACCACCGCGCGCTGATCGACGAGCGCTTCGTCATGCACGAGCGCCGCGCGGCCAAGCTGCACGGCCTGGTGGCCGAGCGCCCCCGCACGGCGCACGAGCTGGCGCAGGAGCTGTGGGGCAACGTCGCGGTGACGCAGGCCTACCTCACGCTCAGCGAGATCCTCGGCCACGTGGACCTGCTCCTCGACGACGGCCGCGTCGTCGAGGAGGAGGCCGACGGGGTCGTGCGCTTCGTCGCGGCGGGCTGACTCAGACGACGAGAGCGTCGCCGCCCGTGACGGTGCTGCCGGGCCGGCGCGGCCGAGATGGCCCGCGGGGCAGCCGGATGCTGGAGTGATCTGCCGCAATGCGGCGGCGGGCTGTCTCGGCCGATGGCTCAGTGATCAACACGATCAAGCCGCCTGGTTAGGGCAGGATGAGGTGCACGTCGCCGAACTCGTGCCACAGGTAGCCGGCCTGTAGCGCGGCCGCGTAGGAGCGCTCGACCAGCGCGCGGCCGGCGATCGCCTCGAGCATGTCGAGATGCGAGGCCTCGGGCTCGTGCCAGCCCGTGAGCAGGCCGTCGACCACCCGCACGCCGCGCGCCGGGGTGACGACGAGCGCGGTCCACCCCTCCCCCGCCTCGACGCCGCCGTCGGCGCGCGCGACGGTCTCCAGCGCCCGCACGACGGTCGTCCCGACGGCGATGACGCGCCCGCCCCAGTCGCGCGTGGCCTCGACGAGGCGCGCGGTCGGTGCCGGCACGCGAAAGCGCTCGGGATAGGGGCGCTCGCCGCGCTCGGGCGAGGAGACGCCGGTGTGCAGGACGATCGGCGCCACCGTCACGCCGCGGGCCGCCAGCGCGGTGAGGACCGCCGGCGTCACCGGGCGCCCGGCGCTGGGCATCTCGGCGCTGCCGGGCTCCGTCGCGTAGGCCGTCTCGTAGGCCGAGAGCGGGTGGGCGTCGGGGACGTAGCGGTAGCGGATCGGCGCCCCGTGGCGCGCGAGGAAGGCCAGCAGCGGCTCGGGCAGCTCCAGGCGCGCGGCCCACAGGCGCGCGCCGGTGAGGTAGGGCGTCTCGAGGGTCGCGCGCGCCCCGCCCGGCAGGTCGAGCACGTCGCCGGCGCGACCGCCGCGGAAGGGCTCGGCGCCCGCGCGCAGCTCGACCACCCAGCGATCGTCGGGCGTCCCGGGCAGGGGCGTGGAGAGGCGCAGCTCGAGCGCGGTGCCGTCGCTGCGCCGCGCGGCCAGGGCGGCCGGCAGCGTGGCCGAGGTGTTGATGACGACGAGGTCGCCGGGCTCCAGGAAGTCCGGCAGCTCGCGCGCCCGCGCGTGGGCGAGACGGCCATCGCCGCGTGCCACGAGCATGCGCACGTCGTCGCGCGCCAGCCCGCGCGCCTCGGGAGGCGCGTGGGCCTCGAGGCGCTCGGGGAGCTCGAAGGCGGGCTCAGCGCTCAAGTTCCACCTTCAGGTCGGCGTCGCCGTAGCGGCCGCTGGGCAGGTCGCCGGTGAGGAGCGAGAGCAGGGCGGGGACGCTGTCCTCGGGCGGCGGGCGGTCGGAGATGTCCTCGCCGGGGAACGCCGCCTGGTGCATCGCGGTGTTCATGTCGCCCGGGTCGAACGCGTAGACGGCGAGGTTCGGGCGCTCGGCGCCGAGCACGTTCGTGAGCTGCTCGAGCGCGGCCTTCGACGAGCCGTAGCCGCCCCAGCCCTCGTAGGCCTCGACCGCGGCGTCGGAGGTGACGTTGACGACCCGCGCGCCGTCGGGCATGGCGGGCAGGGCGAGCTGGATCAGGCGCAGCGGGGCGAGCACGTTGACCTTCAACACGTCCTCCAGGACGTCGAGCGGATAGGCAGCGAGCGCCGGCTGCGGGCTGGGGCCGAGGATGCTCGCGTTGTTGACGAGGGCGTCGACGCGGTCGCCGGCGGCGGTGACGACGGCGCGGCGGTGGCGCTCGTCGGTCACGTCGCCCACCAGCGCGGTGACGTCCGTGTGAGCGGCGAGCTCGCGGCGCGCCGCCTCGAGCGCGTCGGCGCCGCGGGCGTCGATGACCAGGCGCCACTGGCGGGCGGCGAGGGCGCGGGCGAGCGCCAGGCCGAGGCCGCGCGAGGCGCCGGTGATGATCGCGGTGGATGCCATGGCCCGACGGTACGCCCGCCGCCACCGGCCCGGTATCGGGAATAGGTCCTAGGACCGGCTCACGGGTCGGCGTCGACGAGACCCTCGCGGACGGCGTAGAGCGCCGCCTGCGTGCGGTCGGTGAGCCCGAGCTTGCCGAGGATGTTGCTCACGTGGGTCTTGACCGTCTTCTCGGCCACGCCGAGCTCGAAGGCGATCGCCTTGTTGGCCCGGCCGCGGGCGATGAGGGTGAGGACCTCGCGCTCGCGGGCCGTCAGCGGGCTGGGCGCCGCGGCGGCGCCGTCGCGTGAGACCTCGCGCACGAGCTCCTCGACCACCGTCGGGTGCAGGAGGGTGCCGCCGGCGTGGACGGTGCGGATCGCGCTGACGAGCTCCTGTGGCGCGACGTCCTTGAGCAGGTAGCCGACCGCGCCCGCGCGCACGGCCGGGAGCATCTTGTCCTCGTCGACGAAGCTCGTGAGGACGATGACGCGCGTGTGCGGGCACTCGGCGCGGATGCGCCCGATGGCCTCGATGCCGCCGACGCGCGGCATGACGAGGTCCACGAGCGCGACGTCGGGCTCCAGGCGCGCCACCGCCTGGACCGCCTCGTCGCCATCGGCGGCCTCCCCCACGACCTCGACGTCGTCCTGAAGGGCCAGGAAGGCGCGCAGGCCCTCGCGAACGACGGCGTGGTCGTCGGCGATGAGCACGCGGATCACCGCGGCACCTCGAGCACCACCGTCGTCCCCGCGCCGGGGCGCGAGGCGATGCTCAGCGTGCCGCCGAGGGCGCGGGCGCGCTCCTCCATCGAGGTCAGGCCGAGGCGGCGCGAGCGCAGGCCGGGCTCGTCGGGGTCGAAGCCGACGCCGTCGTCGGCCACCGCGACGCGCAGGTGGCCGTCGACGGCGGCGAGCCGGATGTCGACGCGCCGCGCGTGGGCGTGTCGCAGGGCGTTCTGCAGCGCCTCCTGGGCGATGCGCAGGACCTCGGCGGCGCCGGTGCGCGGCTCCGCGTCGCCGTGGAGGCTCAGCGCGACCGCGTCGCCGTGGACGCTCTGCAGGACGTCGACGTGCTTGCGCAGCGCGGTGGTCAGCCCCTCGCTCTCGGCCTCCGGCGGGCGCAGCTCGAAGATCAGCGAGCGCAGCTCCTCCATCGCCTCGCGCGTGAGCTGCTGCAGGCGCCGCAGCTGGGCCTTGGCCTCGGTCGTGTCGCGGTCGATCATCGTCGCCGCCGCCTCGGCCGTGAGCGTGAGCCCGAAGAGCTTCTGGGTGACCGAGTCGTGCAGCTCGCGCGCCAGCCGGTTGCGCTCCTCGACGATGCTCAGCTCGCGGCTGCGCTCGTAGAGGTTGGCCTTCTCGATGGCGAGCGCGGCGTGGACCGCGAGCATCTCGATGAGCTGCTGGTCGGCCTCGTCGAACCCGTCCGCGCCGACCTTGTCGGTGAGGTAGATCGCGCCGACGATCCCGCTGGCGGCGACGATGGGGACGCCGAGGAAGGAGCGCATCTGCGGATGCGCCGACGGCCACCAGCCGCGGAAGCGCGGGTCGCGGCGGACGTCGCTGGTCAGGTAGGGCACCGGGGAGGTCAGCATCGCGCCGAGGAGGCCGTGCTGGCGCGGCAGCGGTCCCATCGCCGCGATGAGCTCGTCGCTCATCCCCGAGGTGATGAACTGGGCGAAGCCGCCCTCGCCGTCGGGGACGCCGATGGCGGCGTACTGCGCGTCGACGAGGCCGCGCGCCGCGTGCGCCAGGCGCTGCAGCATGGGCTCGATCGTCGCCTCGGCGGCGATGGCCAGCACCGCGTCGTTCATCGCGCGCAGGGCCGCGCTCTGCTGCTCCATCTCGGCTTCGAGGATACGCCGGGGGGGTCAGGCGGTCTCGAGGAGGGCGTCGAGCTCGCGCGCGGTGCGCTCCCAGGTGAAGAGGGCCGCCCGCTGCGGGCCCGCTTCGCGCAGCCGGTCGTCGCCGATCGCTGCGAGGACCTCGGTCGCGATGTCGTCGGGGTCGGCGGGATCGGCGTAGCGCGCGGCGTCGGCGCAGGTCTCTGGGAGCGCGCCGGCGTGGGCCGCCACGACGGGCACGCCGCAGGCCATGGCCTCCAGGCAGGTCAGGCCGAAGCCCTCGTGCCAGGAGGGCAGGACGAAGGCGGCGGCTCCGGCGTAGAGGCCCGGGAGGTGCGTGTCGGGGACGTGGCCGAGGGCTCGTGCAGGGCTTGCCGCTTCGGCCGCGAACTGCGGCCTCTCCCCTCCCGCAGCGACGAGGTCGATTCCCTCGTTGCCCAGTCGCCGGCACGTGGCATCGAGGGAGGCCAGGTTCTTGCGGGCGGTTCGGCTCGCCACCGTGAGGACGTAGGGGCGGGTCAGGCCGAGCGCCGCTCGGGCGGGCTCGGGGTCGGCGTCCGGGTGGAAGCGCTGATCCACGCCGCCGGGCACGACGTGGGCGTCGACGCCGAGCAGCTCGCGCAGCTCGCGCCTGGAGAACTCGCTGACGGTGATGACCACGCGCGCCCGCTTCGCTATGGCGGGCAGCGCCGTGCGCTGCCAGCGCGCGTAGAGGGGCGAGTACCACTGCGGGTGGCGCAGGGCCGCGGCGTCGTGGATGACGATGGCGTTGCGCGGGAAGGCGATCGGCGCCAGGTTCGCCGGATTGAGCAGCAGCCGCGCGCGCCGCGCCCGGCGCGGGAGCACGACCTGCTCCCAGGCGTGGCCGGCCCGGTGTGAGAGCGTCGCCGGCGGGCGGATGACCTCATAGGCGCCGAGCGCGGGCAGGCGCGCGGCGAGCTCGCGCGCCCAGCGCTCGACCCCGCCCAGCTCGGGGCGCGCGGCAGCCCGCGCGTTGAGCGCGATCACCTGATGTCGGCCAGGTGCTCGACGTTGGCCACGTCGTCGGGCTCGTCGCTCGGCGCGCTGGCGAACCAGGCGTCGAGGATCTCGCCGAGCTCGGCCTCCGACGTGGTGCGCAGGCTGAGCGCCAGCACGTTGGCGTCGTTCCACTTGCGCGCCCCGGCCGCTGTCGGCGCGTCGGCGCACAGCGCGGCCCGGATCCCCTCGACCTTGTTGGCCGCGATCGACGCGCCGGTCCCGGTCCAGCAGCACACCACGGCCTGCTCGGCGCGCCCGTCGGCGACGTCACGCGCCGCCGCCTCCGACGCCCAGGCCCAGTCGTCGCGCTCGGCGTCGTTGAGCGCACCGTGGGCGACGACGTCGTGCCCGCGCCGCTGGAGCTCCTCGAGGACGGCGTCGGCGACCCCGACCCGCTCGTCGGCAGCGACGGCGATACGCATGGGTCAATTCTGCAGCAACGGGCGCAGGCGGCGCAGGATGGTGGCGTCGTGGACGTCCCAGGTGAACCGCAGGACCTTGTAGCCGGCGGCGGTGAGCGCCGCGTCCTTGGCGCGGTCGCTGCGGAAGGCGGCCAGCGTGCGGTGGGCCTCCCAGCCGTCGGTCTCCACGATCAGGCCGTACGCCGGCCAGTGGAAGTCGGGGTAGCACTCGCCGTGGTCGGGGGCGTGCAGCGCCCCGTTGCATCTCGGCTCGGGGAGGCCGGCGCCGCGGACGAGAGCGAGCATCCGGGTCTCCCACATGCTCTTGGTGATCTGGGGCTCCTGCTTGGTCGCCTCGGCCAAGATCTTGGTTCCGCGGTGGCCGTTGGAGCGGGCGATGACGTCGTCGATGGCGCGCTGGTCGTAGAGCTGGAGGTGCATGGCCTGCGCGAGGGCGTTTTCGAGCTGGTCTGGTCGTGTGGTCGCCGCCAGGTCCAGGAGCGTGCGGTGGACCGTCGTGATCGGGATGCTTTCGTGGCTGGTGGTGTCCTGGGCATCGAGGGAACGAGTGCGGTGCAGGCGGATCCCCGGGACCCCGTGCCGGGACGCGGGCGCCATCACGTCGATGCGCTCCTGGCTGGTCGCGAGGAGCTCCCAGTGCGCCGCCGCGCTGCGATGACTGAGCACGGCGCCAGGCCCGCAGGCCAGGACCGCCGCCAAGCGATGGCCCTCAGGCCGCAGCAAGAGGTGGCCCAGCGCGTACACGCCGTGATGGACGCGATGCAACCGCCCCGCGCGCACCGCCCTCTGCACGGCTCCGCGCCCGACCCCCACCTCGCGCAACTGCGCCAACGACACGACGCCCCACTGCTGGCCCGCGAGCCTCGACGCCCGCAACCAAGGGGGTGGTCGCTCAAATGCATCCATGCGATGCGTTTCCGCGCACACCCCCCGAGCCTGCCAAGCAACTCGCGACAGCGGGCACCGCAAACGCAACAAGTCTCCGCAAGCCCCGCGGAGCCGCCCGCGCACGCTGCCCGATATCGTCGACCGCGTGCCTTCGGAAGCCGACATCGTCGCGGTCGGGCGTGATCTCGCCGCGGCGCTGCCGGGGGCGAGCCGCAACCCGCTGAAGGCGATGGATGACAAGGCGATGGACCTCGCCTCGCAGGACGCCGACCTCCGCGCGGCGCTGTTCCGCTTCGTGGACGTCGTCCCCGCCTGCCGCTCGCTCGACGACCTCGCACGCCACCTCAGCGGCTTCCTGGACGAGGTCGACGACCGCCCGCCGTCGCTCCAGGTCGCGATGCGGATGTCGGAGTCCAGGGCCGGGCGTCAGGCCCTCGGCGCCGCCGCGGCGGCCGGCGTCAAGCACATGGCCCACCGCTTCATCGTCGGCGAGACCCCGCGCGAGGCCACGGGGGTGCTCGAGGACCTGTGGAAGCACGGCGTCGCCACGAGCGTCGACCTGCTCGGCGAGGCGACGATCACCAGCGCCGAGGCCGACCGCTACGCCGCGCGCTGCCGCGAGGCGCTCGACGGGCTCGTCGAGGTCTACCGCACGCTCCCCGAGCGCCCGTCGCTCGAGGCCGACAGCGCCGGGCGCATCCCGCGCGAGAACCTGTCGGTCAAGGTCTCGGCCCTCACCCCGCTGCTCAGGCCCGATGCCCCCGAGCTCGGCAAGCGCGACGCCGCCGTCCGCCTCCGGGACCTGCTGCGCCGCGCGCGCGAGCTCGACGCCCACCTGCACATCGACATGGAGTCCTTCGACTCGCGCGAGGCGGTCACCGACCTCGTGCTCGAGCTCCTCTCCGAGGACGAGTTCCGCGACGGCCCGTCGGCCGGCCTCGTCCTGCAGGCCTACCTGCGCGACAGCCCGCAGCTGTGCGAGCGCGTCATCGACTGGGCACAGAGCACCCCGCGCGGCTATCCCCTGCTCGTCCGCCTCGTCAAGGGCGCCTACTGGGACCACGAGATCGTCGAGGCCCGCCAGCACGGCTGGGAGTCCCCGGTCTTCGAGGTCAAGGCCGACTCCGACCGCAACTTCGAGGAGCTCACGCGGCGCCTGCTCGAGGCGCGGCCGTCCGTCCGCGTCGCCATCGCGAGCCACAACCTGCGCTCCATCGCGCACGCCCTCGCCGCCAGCCGGGCCATGGGCGGCGACGACCGCGACGTCGAGATCCAGGTGCTCAGGGGCCTGGGCGACGACCTCCAGGAGGCCCTGGCCAAGCGCGACCTGCGGGTGCGGACATACTGCCCGGTCGGCGACCTCGTGGCCGGCATGGCCTACCTGGTGCGCAGGCTGCTCGAGAACACGAGCAACGAGTCCTTCCTCCACGAGCAGGCGGCCGGCCGCTCGCTCGACGAGCTGCTCGCCGCGCCATGACCGACCTGCCGACCTTCGTCAACGAGCCGATCGGCGAGCTGCGCCGCGCGACGGTGCGCGACGAGCTCACCGAGGGCATGACGAAGCTCGAGGGCGAGCTGCCCCTGAAGGTCCCCGTGTGGATCGGCCACGGCGAACGGCACGCCGAGGAGCTGACCTCGGAAGATCCCGGCGCGCCCAGCCGAATCGTCGCCCTCGGTGCCAAAGCCACAGACGCCGAGGTCGACCAAGCGGTCCGAGCTGCCACAGACGGGTTCACCAAGTGGTCGCAGACCCCCGCGACCCGCCGCGCCGAGATCCTCGTCAAGGCCGCGGCCTGGATGCGCGCGCGCCGCGCCGAGCTCGCCGCCCTCGAGGTCCGCGAGTGCGCCAAGCCGTGGGCCGAGGCCGACGGCGACGTCTGCGAGGCCATCGACTTCCTCGAGTTCTACGCCCGCGGCGCGGTCGCGCTCGACCGCGGCAAGGCGCTCTTCCAGGTCCCCGGCGAGCGCAACGAGATGCGCTACGCGCCGCGCGGGGTCGTGGCCGTCGTCGCGCCGTGGAACTTCCCGATGGCGATCCCCATGGGCATGACGGCCGCCGGCCTGGCCACGGGCAACAGCGTCGTCCTCAAGCCGGCCGAGCAGTCGCCCGGGTGCGGGCTCATGGTCGTGCGCGCCCTGCGCGAGGCGGGCGTGCCGCCCGACGCGCTCGCGCTGGTGCCCGGCGAGGGCGAGACGGGCGCCGCGCTCGTCAACCACCCGGGCGTGCACACCATCGCCTTCACCGGGTCGGGGCCCGTCGGCCTGAAGATCATCCGCGCCGCGGCCGAGCCCGGCCCGCGCCACCTCAAGCGCGTGGTGGCCGAGATGGGCGGCAAGAACTGCGTGATCGTCGACTCCGACGCCGACCTCGACGACGCCGTGCCCGCGATCGTCTCGAGCGCCTTCGTCTACGCCGGCCAGAAGTGCTCGGCGGCCTCGCGCGTGCTCGTCCACGAGGCGATCGCCGACGCGCTGCTGGAGCGCATCTCAGGCTCCGTCGAGGTGCTCGTCGTCGGGCAGGCCGACACCTTCGGCGTCGACGTCCCGCCCGTCATCGAGCGCGACGCCCAGGAGCGCGTCGAGCGCTACCGCGACCTCTCGCGCACCGGCGGGCGCATCGCCGCCGAGCGGGCCGACGGGCTGCCGAGCGAGGGCTGGTTCGTCGCCCCCACCGTGGCCGCCGACCTCCCCGCCGACTCCCCGGTCCTCAACGAGGAGATCTTCGGCCCGCTGCTCGCCTTCGAGCGCGTCTCCAGCGTCGACGCGGCCATGGACCGCATCGAGGAGCTGCCCTTCGCGCTCACCGGCGGCCTCTTCTGCCGCAACCCCCACACGGTGGAGCGCGTCGTGCGCCGCACCCCGGTCGGCAACCTCTACGTCAACCGCCCGATCACGGGCGCGATGGTCGGCCGCCAGCCCTTCGGCGGCAACCGCCTGTCGGGCACCGGCACCAAGGCCGGCGGCCCCGACTACCTGCTGCACTTCGTCGAGCCGCGCGTCGTCACCGAGAACACGGTGCGCCACGGCCTCGTGATCTAGCCGCCCCCGTTGCGCGCCGCGCGGACCTGCTCGAGGAACGCGCGGTGCAGGCGATCGTCGTCGCCGAGCTCGGGGTGGAAGGAGATCACCAGCAGGCCGCCCTGGCGCGCCGCGACCGGGTGGCCGTCGACCGCGGCCAGCACCTCGACATCGGGCCCGTGCTCGGCGATCCACGGCGCGCGGATGAAGACCGCGCGCACCGGGCCGCCCTCCATATCCGGGAAGTGCAGGTCCTCCTCGAAGGAGTGCAGCTGGCGCCCGAAGGCGTTGCGCTCGGCCACGATGTCCATCAGGCCGAGGTGGCCGCGGTCGAGCAGGATCAGGCCCGCGCAGGTGCCGAAGATCGGCTTGCCCGCCGCGTGCAAGGCGCGAAGCGGATCGGCCAGGCCCTCGCGCTCGATGCCGAGCGTCATGGTGGTCGACTCGCCGCCGGGCATCACGAGACCGTCGAGGCCATCGAGGTCGCGCGGCGTGCGCACCTCGCGCACCTCGGCCCCGAGCGAGCGCAGGACGCGGACGTGCGCGCCGAAGCCGCCCTGCAGGGCGAGGACGCCGACGAGCGGCGCCGCTGTCACCAGCCGCGGCCGGCGAGCAACTGACCCTCGTCGAGCTTGCGCGCCTCGAGCGACTGCATGGCAGGCCCGAGACCCTCGCTCGCGCGCGCGACGCGCTCGGGGTCGTTGAAGTGCGTGGTGGCCTCGACGACCGCGGCGGCACGCGTCGCCGGGTCCGACGACTTGAAGATGCCCGAGCCCACGAAGACGGCCTCGGCGCCGAGCTGCATCACGAGCGACGCGTCGGCGGGCGTCGCGATGCCGCCCGCGCAGAACAGCGGGACGGGCAGCTTGCCCTCCTGGGCGACGCCGCGAATGAGATCGAAGGGCGCCCCGTGCTCCTTGGCCGCCGTCATGAGCTCCATCTCGCTCAGCGTGCCCAGGCGCTTGATCTCGCCCGTGATCGCGCGCAGGTGGCGCACGGCCTCGACGATGTCGCCGGTGCCGGCCTCGCCCTTGGAGCGGATCATGGCCGCGCCCTCGCCGATGCGCCGCAGCGCCTCGCCGAGGTTGGTCGCGCCGCACACGAACGGGATGCGGAAGGCCCACTTGTCGATGTGGTGGGCCTCGTCGGCCGGGGTCAGGACCTCGGACTCGTCGATGTAGTCGACCTCGAGCGCCTCGAGGATCTGCGCCTCGGCGAAGTGCCCGATGCGCGCCTTGGCCATGACCGGGATGGTCACCGCCTCCTGGATGCCCTTGATCATGGCCGGATCGCTCATCCGCGCCACCCCGCCGTCGCGGCGGATGTCGGCGGGCACGCGCTCGAGCGCCATCACCGCGGACGCGCCCGCGTCCTCGGCGATCTTGGCCTGTTCGGCGTCGACGACGTCCATGATGACGCCGCCCTTGAGCATCTCGGCCAGGCCGGCCTTGACTCGGAACGTCGCTTCGTCTCGCATCACGACCCATCATAGGGCCGCACGGGCAGCCTTCTACTTCAGGCGGAAAGCTTTGATCCGATCGGCGTACTGCTCGGCATCGCGGCTGTACACACCGTAGGCCAGCGCCTGGATCATCGACAGCAGCGCCGTGTGCGAGCGCACGTAGGCCGGCGAGTTCGACGAGTAGTAGAGCCTGATCTGCGCGAGCTTGGCCACCTCGCTCAGCGTCGCGTCGGTGATCGCGATCGTGCCCGCCTTGCGATGGCGTGCCAGCTTCATGGCGCGGACGACGAGCGGGTGCGGGCGCCCGGCCGAGAGCCCGATGACCAGCATCGAGTCGTCGATGCGCCCCAGGCGGCTCAACGCCTCCTGCGACGGGCTGGCCACGATGTCGGCCTGCAGGTCGAGCAGCATCAGCAGGTGGCGCAGGTAGGAGGCGAAGAAGGCCATCTGATCGGTGCCCGCGATGAGCACGCGGCGCGCGGCGGAGATCGCGTCGATGGCCGACTCGATGTCCGAGCGCGACATCTTGCGCGCGGTTTCCTCGACGTTGACGTGGTCGGCTGCCACCGCGGTCTCGAAGTCGCTCTGGTCGAGCGAGAAGAGCGGCTCGGCGGACGCCGCCGGCGTGCCGGTCAGCCCCGCGGCCACGCGGCGGCGGTACTCCTCGCGCGCCTGGCCCTGAAGCTCGGGGAAGCCCTCGAAGCCGAGCGCCTGCGAGAAGCGCACGACGGTCGACGACGAGGTGTTCGCGCGGCGGGCGAGCTCCTCCGCCGTCTGAAAGGCCACCTCGTCGAGGTGATCGACGATGTACTGCGCCACGTCCTTCTGCGAGCGCGAGAACTCGTCGAAGCGCGCCTGGATGTAGGCGGAGAGGGTCTGGTGGCCGGCAGCCTCGATGGGTGCCGCAGGGGTGGTCGCTGCCGAGCGCTTCATGGGCAGGGGCTCCATTCGACGGCCCACGCGAACCTTCCTGCCCAGACGCGCTGTGAGAGAGCGGGTGAGCCGTGGGCCCCTGACGGCTCGTAGGTATCGCGCGGGAAGGCCCGGCGCGCCGACAACGTCTACCGGATAGACGGCCGGCGCCCCGGCCGGCCCCGATCGCGCGCCGCTCCGCGCGCAAAGGAGGCTCGCATGCCTGCGATCCGTCCTCGGTCCCGACTCGGGATCGCCCTCGCAGCGCTGTCCGCGCTGGCCCTGGCAGTCGCCGGGCCGGCGGACGCCCACGGCGGCGGCAAGGCAGCCAACGTCTACAAGAAGCGCAACCTCGTCTCGGACATCGACGGGGTCGCGCGCATCACCGACCCCAACCTCGTCAACCCGTGGGGCCTGGCCTTCGGCCCGCGACCCCCGCATGGGTCGCCGACAACGGGACCGACGTCTCCACGCTGTACTCAGGCGGCGTGCGCAAGAGCATCCCGGTCACCCTGCCGCTCGTGGTCGGCATCCCCGGCGGGGCGCCCACCGGGGTGGTGTTCAACGCCACGCCCGGCTTCAAGGTCAACGGCGGCGCGGCGCGCTTCATCTTCGACTCCGAGGCCGGGACGATCACCGCCTGGAACGCGGGCACGCAGGCCGTGACCGAGGCGACGACGCCCGGGGCGATCTACAAGGGCCTGGCCATCGCGAGCAAGGGCAGCACGACGATGCTCTACGCCGCGAACTTCCACGCGGGCACGATCGACGTCTTCAACGACTCCTTCGCGCCGGTCACCGTGCCGGGCGGGTTCGCCGATCCCAACCTGCCGGCCGGGTTCGCGCCTTTCAACATCCAGGAGATCGCCGGCCGACTGGTGGTCGCCTACGCCCAGCAGGACGCCGACGCCGAGGACGAGGTCGCAGGTGCGGGCCTCGGCTACGTCGACGTCTTCGACACGAGCGGCCACCTGCTGCGCCGGCTGGTGTCGCAGGGCGCCCTGAACGCGCCGTGGGGCCTCGCGATCGCGCCCCGTCACTTCGGGCCGTTCAGCGGGGACCTGCTCGTGGGCAACTTCGGCGACGGAGCGATCAACGCCTACGACCCGCGGACCGGCGCCTTCCGCGGACCGCTCGAGAACAAGGACGGCAACCCGATCAAGGTCAACGGCCTCTGGGCGCTGCGCTTCGGCAACGGCGTCATCGGCACGCCTCAGACGCTCCTGTTCACGGCGGGGATCGGCGACGAGGACCACGGCCTGTTCGGCGAGATCGTCGTCCGCGGCAGCGGCGAGTAGCCCGACCGGCTCACGGCCGCGGGGGCCTTCCGATCCCCGCGGCCCGGCCGGAGGCCCCTGAACGACACGCGTCCGGCACGAGGCCGGACGCGTAAGACGAGCCGCCGGTGCGTCGGCGGCGTCGCGAGCGAGAGGAAGGGGGCGGGGGTTATGGCGCCAAACCCGATCTCTCGTTGGTTTCAGCTCTTTACCCGGAATACGGGCTCGCGCGCCCCCATGCACCGGAAGCTGGCGCGTCGACACCGGTCCAATCGCTACCGGCGCGCCTGTGCGCCGAGTAGCGTTTCGCTTGCCCAAGTGCCGGGAACCATGGTCCGTTTGCGTTTGGCGGGCTCCCGGCGGGGGTAGCTATCCGCGCCGAACGAGGAGTCGGGGGCAGCATGAGCAAGACCGCCACCGCGGGCAAGGTCGAGTCACGGACGAACGGGACCACCGCACGGCCGGGCGACGAGGACGAAGTTCTGCGCCGCCTGGAGGCGGCGATGCGCGCTGCGGCCGCGGGCGACTTCTCGCATCGCCTCCCGGCACGCCGCAAGGGCGTCGTGGGCGAGCTCGAGGCCGCCTACAACCAGCTCGTCGAGCGCAACGCGCAGCTGACGGCCGAGCTCGTGCGCCTCGGCCGCGTCGTCGGCCGCGAGGGCCGGATGACCGAGCGCGCCGGCGTCGAGGGCGCGCACGGCGGATGGTCCACGGCCCTGGACTCAGTCAACGGCCTCGTCGACGACCTCGTCCGCCCCACCACCGAGGTCGCGCGCGTGATCGTGGCCGTGGCGGCCGGCGACCTGACCCAGAAGATGGCGCTGACCATCGAGGGCCAGCCGCTGAAGGGCGAGTTCGCCCGCATCGGCACCACGGTGAACGCGATGGTCGACCAGCTCGGCTCCTTCGCCGACGAGGTCTCGCGCGTGGCCCGCGAGGTCGGCACCGAGGGCAAGCTCGGCGGCCAGGCCGCGGTCCCCGGCGTCGCCGGCACGTGGAAGGACCTGACCGACAACGTCAACTTCATGGCCTCGAACCTCACCGGCCAGGTGCGCAACATCGCCCAGGTCACCACCGCGGTGGCCAACGGCGACCTCTCCCAGAAGATCACCGTGGACGTCAAGGGCGAGGTCCTCGAGCTCAAGAACACGATCAACACGATGGTCGACCAGCTGCGCTCCTTCGCCGACGAGGTCACCCGCGTGGCCCGCGAGGTGGGCACCGAGGGCCAGCTCGGCGGCCAGGCCGAGGTGCGCGACGTCTCCGGCGTGTGGCGCGACCTGACCGAGAACGTGAACTTCATGGCGTCGAACCTGACGTCGCAGGTGCGCAACATCGCCCAGGTCGCCACCGCGGTGGCCAAGGGCGACCTCACGCAGAAGATCACCGTCGACGCCAAGGGCGAGGTCGCCGCCCTGGCCGACACCATCAACTCGATGACGGACACCCTGGGCGTCTTCGCCGAGCAGGTCACCGGCGTGGCGCGCGAGGTCGGCACCGACGGCAAGCTCGGCGGCCAGGCCGAGGTGCCGGGCGTGGCGGGCACGTGGAAGGACCTCACCGAGTCGGTCAACTCGATGGCGGCCAACCTCACCGACCAGGTGCGCAACATCGCCGCGGTGACCACCGCGGTGGCCCAGGGCGACCTGTCGCAGAAGATCACGGTCGACGCCAAGGGCGAGGTCAACCAGCTCAAGGAGACCATCAACACGATGGTCGACCAGCTCGGCTCCTTCGCCGACGAGGTCACGCGCGTGGCCCGCGAGGTCGGCACCGAGGGCCGGCTGGGCGGTCAGGCCTTCGTGCCGGGCGTCGCGGGCACGTGGAAGGACCTCACCGACAACGTCAACTTCATGGCCAACAACCTGACCGACCAGGTGCGCAACATCGCCCAGGTCACGACGGCCGTGGCCAAGGGCGACCTGTCGCAGAAGATCACCGTGGACGTCAAGGGCGAGGTCCTGGCCCTCAAGAACACCATCAACACCATGGTCGACCAGCTGCGCTCGTTCGCTGACGAGGTCACGCGCGTGGCCCGCGAGGTCGGCACCGAGGGCAAGCTCGGCGGCCAGGCCGAGGTCAAGGAGGTCTCGGGCACCTGGCGCGACCTCACCGAGAACGTCAACCAGATGGCGCGCAACCTGACCGACCAGGTCCGCAACGTCGCCCAGGTCACTACCGCCGTGGCCAACGGCGACCTGTCCAAGAAGATCACCGTGGACGCCCGCGGCGAGATCCTCGAGCTCAAGGACACCATCAACACGATGGTCGACCAGCTCTCGTCCTTCGCGGCCGAGGTGACGCGCGTGGCGCGCGAGGTCGGCACCGAGGGCAAGCTCGGCGGCCAGGCCGAGGTGGCCGGCGTGTCGGGCACCTGGAAGGGCCTGACCGAGAACGTCAACGGCATGGCGGTCAACCTGACCGACCAGGTGCGCGGCATCGCGACCGTGACCACGGCCGTGGCCAACGGCGACCTGTCCAAGAAGATCACCGTCGAGGCCAAGGGCGAGGTCGCCACGCTGGCCGACACCATCAACACGATGGTCGATCAGCTGCGCTCGTTCGCGGCCGAGGTGACGCGCGTGGCGCGCGAGGTCGGCACCGAGGGCCAGCTCGGCGGCCAGGCCCGCGTCGAGGGCGTGTCGGGCACGTGGCGCGACCTGACCGACAACGTGAACTTCATGGCCGCCAACCTGACCTCCCAGGTGCGCAACATCGCCCAGGTCGCCACCGCGGTGGCCAACGGCGACCTCGGCCAGAAGATCACCGTCGACGCCCAGGGCGAGATCCTCGAGCTCAAGCAGACCATCAACGTCATGGTCGACCAGCTGTCCTCGTTCGCCGACGAGGTCACGCGCGTGGCGCGCGAAGTCGGCACCGAGGGCAAGCTCGGCGGCCAGGCCCGCGTCGAGGGCGTGTCGGGCACGTGGCGCGACCTGACCGAGAACGTCAACCAGCTGGCCGGCAACCTGACCACGCAGGTGCGCGCCATCGCCGAGGTCTCCACCGCGGTGACCCAGGGCGACCTCACGCGCTCGATCACTGTCCAGGCCGAGGGCGAGGTGGCCGAGCTCAAGGACAACATCAACCAGATGATCGAGAACCTCCGCGAGACCACGAAGGTCAACGCGGAGCAGGACTGGCTGAAGACCAACCTGGCCCGGATCTCGGGCATGCTGCAGGGCCAGCGCGACATCGAGGCCGTGACCCAGCTCATCATGAGCGAGGTCACGCCGGTGGTCAGCGCCCAGCACGGCGCGCTGTTCCTCGTCGAGCACGGCGACTCGCTGGGCGAGGCGGAGCTGCGCATCGTCGCCTCCTACGGCTACAAGCCCAAGAGGGGGCGGCCCGACCGCTTCGCGCTCGGCGACGGCCTGGTGGGCCAGGCGGCGGTCGAGGGCAAGACGATCCGCCTGACCGACGTCCCGTCCGACTACATCAAGATCTCCTCCGCCCTGGGAGCCGCCACGCCGGCGCACCTCGTGGTCATGCCGGTCATGTTCGAGGAGCAGGTCCTCGGCGTGATCGAGCTCGGGGCGCTGCGGCCCTTCAGCGAGGTCAACCAGGCCTTCCTGGACCAGCTGGCGGACACCATCGGCGTGGTCATCAACACGATCCAGGCCAACATGCGCACCGAGCAGCTGCTGACCCAGTCGCAGGCGTTGACCCAGGAGCTCCAGAAGCAGTCGCTCGAGCTGCGCCAGACCAACGACGAGCTGCAGGACAAGACGCTCGTCCTGCAGCAGCAGAACCGCGACATCGAGATCAAGAACGCCGAGATCGAGCTCGCCCGCGCGGGCCTCGAGGAGAAGGCCGCCCAGCTCGCCCTGAGCTCGAAGTACAAGTCCGAGTTCCTGGCCAACATGAGCCACGAGCTGCGCACGCCGCTGAACTCGCTGCTCATCCTCTCGCGGATGCTGGCCGAGAACGGCGACGGCAACCTGCACCCCCAGCAGATCGAGTTCGCCGAGACCATCCACGCGGCCGGCAACGACCTGCTCGCGCTCATCAACGACATCCTCGACCTGTCCAAGGTCGAGGCCGGCAAGATGGAGCTCAACCTCGGGCCGCTGGCCCTCGTCGACCTGTGCGAGGACGTCGAGCGCGCCTTCCGGCCGGTGGCCGAGCAGAACGGGCTGGAGTTCCGCATCGAGCGCGACCACGCGCTGCCCCCCGCCCTCGTCACCGACGAGCAGCGCCTGCAGCAGGTGCTGCGCAACCTGCTCTCCAACGCCTTCAAGTTCACCCAGCGGGGCACGGTGACGCTGCACATCGGCCCGGACGAGGACGGGACGATCGGCTTCTCGGTCATCGACACCGGCCTCGGCATCCCCGAGGACAAGCTGTCGCTCATCTTCGAGCACTTCCAGCAGGCCGACGGCACGACGTCGCGCAAGTTCGGCGGCACCGGCCTCGGCCTCTCGATCTCGCGCGAGATCGCGCGCCTGCTGGGCGGCGAGCTGCGCGTGCAGTCGACCCCCGGGGAAGGCTCGACCTTCACCCTCGCGCTCCCCATGGGCGCCGCGACGTCGACGGACGTTGCGACGGAGCCGACCGAGCCGGCCACGCTGCCGGCGTCGCCGACCGACGAGCAGCAGATCGCCTCGCTGCTGCCCTTCGACGGCGCCGACGACGATCGCACCGCGATCGTCGCGGGGGATCGCGTGCTGCTCGTCATCGCCCACGACGCCGAGCTCGCCGCCGACGCGCTCGCCGCGGCGCGCGCGCGGAGCTTCCGCTGCCTCGTCGCCCGCCGAGCGCCGCTCGGCCTGGCCCTCGCCCGCGAGTACCGCCCCGAGGCGGTGCTCATCTTCTCCGCCGACGGGCGCGGCGAGGTCCTGCTCAGCCAGCTCAAGCAGCACCCCGAGACCCGCCACCGTCCCGTCTTCGTCGCCGGCCCTTCCGGCGGGCGGATGTCGGCCCTGCGCGCCGGAGCCGCCGGGTACCTGGAGGGTGCCCGCGGCGCCGAGGCGGTCGCCCACGTGGCCCAGGCGCTCGACGACTTCAACGCCCGCGCGGTGCGCCGCCTGGCCCTCGTCGAGGATGGGCCCGGGCTCGACCCGGCGACGATGACGCTGCTCGGCGCCGGTGAGGACGTCGACGTGGTCAAGATGCCCTTCGACAACGCGCTCGTGAGGCTGCGCGGCGAGGGCGCGGACTGCGTGGTGCTGCCGGTCTCCGACGGCGGCGAGGCGGCCTTCGCGCTGCTCGAGGCGGTGGCCGCCGACAGCGCCCTGCGCGAGCTGCCGGTCGTCGTCTACACGGCCGAGCCGCTCGAGGGCGGCGAGCGCGCGCGCCTGGATCAGCTGACGGCGGCGGTCAACGCCACCACGGTCTCGACCCCCGAGCGGCTGGTCGACGAGACGGCCCTGCACCTGCACCGCATGGAGGCGCGGCTGCCGGCCGCGACGCGCAAGCTGCTCTCGCAGCTGCGCACGGCCGACTCGGTCTTCCACGGCAAGCGGATCCTCATCGTCGACGACGACATCCGCAACGTCTTCGCGCTCACGAGCGCGCTCGAGATGCGCGGCATGAAGGTCGTCTACGCCGAGAACGGCCGCGAGGGCGTGACCAAGCTGCGCGAGACCTCCGACGTCGACCTCGTCCTGCTCGACGTGATGATGCCCGAGATGGACGGCTACGAGACCGCGCGCGCGATCCGTGGCATGTCGCGCTTCGACGCGCTGCCGATCATCTCGCTCACCGCCAAGGCGATGAAGGGCGACCGCGACAAGTGCATCGCCGCGGGCGCATCGGACTACATCACCAAGCCGGTCGACGTCGACCAGCTGCTCTCCCTCATGCGCGTGTGGCTTCATCGATAGACGACACGCCGAGCGTCCTGCTGGTCGACGACCGGCCGGAGAACCTGCTCGCGCTCGCGGCGGTGCTCGAGCCCCTGCAGGTGCGCCTGCGGACGGCCGGGTCGGGTGAGGAGGCGCTCAAGGCGCTGCTGGAGGAGGACTTCGCCGTCGTCCTGCTCGACGTGCAGATGCCGGGCATGGACGGCTTCGAGACCGCGAAGTTCATCCGCGGGCGCGAGCGCAGCCGCACCACGCCGATCATCTTCCTCACCGCGGTGAGCACCGACATCGCCCAGGTGGCCCGCGGCTATCAGGCGGGCGCCGTCGACTACGTGCTCAAGCCCTTCGAGCCCAACATGCTGCGCTCGAAGGTCAGCGTCTTCTGCGACCTCGAGCGCCAGCGCCGCGCCCGCGCGCGCGCCGACGAGATGCTCCTGCTGGCGTGGCGGTCGCTGCCGACCGGCGCCGCGCTCGTCGACGGCGACGGGCGCCTGCTGCGCGCCAACCCGGTATTGCAGAAGCTCACCGACGGCCGCGCGGTCAACGGCGTGCCCGTGAGCACGCTGGTCAAGCAGGACGATCGCCTGGCGCTCGACGCGCTGCTGACCGCCGCGCTGGCCGGGGCGACGGTGCCCCCGGCCGCCGAGCTGCAGCTCGCGGGCGACGAGGACCTCCCGGTCTCGATCCTCGCCTGGGGCGTGCGCGAGCACGACGGCGAGATCCTCTCGGTCCTCATCCAGGTCGACGACCTGCGCGAGCGCCGGCGCGCCGAGGCCGCCCGCGAGCGCCTCGCCGAGGAGCGCGCCGGTCGCGCCCGGGCGGAGGCGGCCTACGAGCGCGAGCGCACGATCGCCTCCACCCTGCAGCGCGACCTGCTCCCCCGTCGCCTGCCCGACGCGCCCGGCATCGCCCTGTCCTCGCACTTCTCGGCCGGCGGCGAGGGCACCGCGGTGGGCGGTGACTGGTTCGATGCCTTCACCCTGCCCGGCGGCCGGCTGGGCCTCGTCATCGGCGATGTCGCGGGCCGCGGCGTGGCCGCCGCCGCGCGCATGGGCCAGCTGCGCAGCGTCGCCCGCGCCTATGCGGTCGAGGGCCATGCGCCGGTCGACGTCGTGGCGCGGCTGAACCTCTACCACCAGGCGCTGCGCGCGGATGACATGACGACGCTGATCTACGCCGTCATCGAGCCCGACCGCGGGCGCCTGCGGCTGGTCAACGCGGGCCATCCGCCGCCGGCGCTCGTCATCCCGGGCGGTTCGGCGCGGCTGCTCGAGGGCTCATGCCCCGCGCTGGGGATCGCCGAGATCTGCCGCCCCCCGGAGATCGTCGTCGACTTCCCGCCGGGCGCGACGCTCGCGCTCTTCACCGACGGCCTCATCGAGCGCCGCCACGAGGGTATCGACGCGGGCCTGGGACGACTCCTGAGCGCACTGGGCGGCGCACCGGGCGACGTCGACGCCGTGCGCGACGACGTGATCGAGGCGTGCCTGGGCCCCGAGCGCGTCGACGACGACGTCACCGCGCTGTTCGTGCGCGCCGAGGCCACGCTGGGCGAGACCGTCCGCCTGACCCTCACCCCCGATCCCGACGCGCTGGCGGCCCTGCGGCGCATGCTGCGCCGCTGGCTCATCGAGATGGGCGCCGCCCCCGACGAGATGGGGGCCATTGTCATGGCCGCCAACGAGGCCTGGCAGAACGCCATCGAGCACGGTCACGACTTCCAGCCCGTGCCCGTCAACGTGCGCTTCGAGCGCGATGACGACGACGTCGTGGTCACCGTCCGCGACGCGGGCGGTCGCGGCCAGCCGGCGGGCGACCCCGACCGCGGCCGCGGCATCGAGCTCATGCGCGGCCTGATGGACGACACCCGGCTCGACCTCGGCTCGCACCGCGGCGGCATGGCCGTGCTGCGCCGGCGCATCGGCGTGCCGGCGCGCGCCGAGCCGTCCGCGCGCCGCGGCGACGCCGCGGCGTAGCGGCGCCTACGGCGTCGCCACCTGCACGCGATAGGACGCGTTGCCGGTGCCGAGCCGGCGCGTCCACGCGAGCAGCGAGCCGTCGCGCGTCAACGCGCCGGCCAGGTCGGCGTTGGTGCGGGTCGCGACGAGCGCGGCGCCCCGCGCGCGCCCGTGCTCGTCGAACGTGACGGTGTACGCCCTGGCCGAGCGGCCGGGCCGGTAGTACGCGCGCACCGCGGTGCCGGGCAGCGCCTGGAGCGTCGGCGTGCCCGCGACGAAGCCGAGATTGTGGGCGCTGTTCGTGTAGGTCGTGGTCACCGGCGGCCCACCGCCCAGGCGCGCGACGCGCATCGTGTGGGGCGAGAGGTTGGAGGCCGTGGTCTCGGTCCAGGCGACGAAGACGGTCTCGGTGCGGGCCAGCAACGCCGGCGCCCCGGCGAACGCCGCCTGTGACACCGTGGTCGCAGGCCCGGGCGCGGGTGCCCCGAGCGCCCACTCCGAGACGTCGACGCGCCGGCCCGCACCCGCCGCGTCGTGGTCGGGGATCGTGTGCGCGGCGATGACCACGCGCCCGCTCGGCGTCGCCGCCAGCTCGACGCCGTCGGCGAAGGGCGTCCGGCCGTCGGGCGCCGGGGGCAGGGCCACCGTCTGGGCGGGGCCGAAGGCATCGGTCCCCTCGGCGTCGGCCACCTGCAGCGTCCCGGCCTTGGTCCACGCGACGACCGCGCGCTCGCCGGGCCCGGCCGCGCCCGTGGGCCCGGGGTCGACGTCGGTCGCGAGCGTCAGGGCGGCCCCGAAGGCCTGCGCGCCCGGCGTCCGGCGGGCGACGACGAGGCCATCGCGATTCCAGCCGGTCAGCACCGCGCCGCCGTCGCCGGCGACGTCCAGGCTCTCGAGGCTGGTGCTCTGCGTGCCCGTGGTGAGCTGCACGACGCCGGCGCCCCCCGACCACACGAACAGCTGGCGGGCACCGCCGGCATTGGGCACGGTCGACCAGGCCACGACCGGCGCCCCGCGGTCGTCGTGATCGATGTGCACGTCGTCGAAGGAGTGCCGGCCCGTGGCGATCGTCTGCGGCGCCTTGCTCCCGACCCGCAACTCGAGGCTGCTCGTGGGGCCCTTCACGCGCTCGTCGAGGATCATCGGCACGCGGTCGGGCCGCGCGTCGACCCCGCGCAGGAAGGTCTCCGCGTTGGTCAAGGTGCGGACGTGCCACGCCGCCTGGGCGGGAGCGGCGCCCGCCCCCAGCGCCGCGATGGCAGCGCCGAGCGCGGCGAGTCGAGCCTTGGTCATGGGCATCCAACGTAGCCGGCGCCCCCGCAGGTGACGCCGGCTCGTCGGTTGTCCGACACGGCCGCCGGGGCCTACGGGATGCGGTTCGCGCCCTTGGTCACGATGCGCACCGTGCCCGAGCTCTCGGGCGTCGCGCTGCCTGGCGCGTAGTCGAAGACGACGCCCGTCTTGAGGTTCATGACGAACGCGTCGATGATGTCGTGGTCGGGGTTCAGCCAGGCGATGTAGAGCGTCTTGTGCCCGACCGGCAGCGCCACGTAGTCGGCGGGGTCGAAGTGCTGGCCGACGAACGGCCCCTCGGTGGGCACGCCCTGAACGGTCGAGGCCGTGTAGGTCTGCTGGAACGTGTTCCCCGTGTTGCGCCCGAGCGTGTACTTGGTCTCCAGCACGTAGCCGGAGAGGTCGAAGCGCGTCACCGACGGCGGGAATCCGAACGCGCCGTGCCCGTGGTGGCGGTGGTGCTTGACCGGCTGCTTGGGGCCGTGGTGCCTGCCCCCGGCGTACACCGCCGCCGCGCTGAGCCCCAGCGCCGCCACCGTGATGAGCACGACCGCGAGCGTCCGCTTGCGCAAACTCGACATGCTGCTTCCTCCTCGAGAGAGATCGACCGGGACCCGTAGTGAGACGGCGCGACCCTAAGAGCGCGCGCACGTCGCGGTCAACCACGGCCGCGCGAAGCCCTAGCCTTCGGCCCGCGGGCCCGTAGCTCAATGGTCAGAGCAGCGGACTCATAATCCGTCAGATCCTGGTTCGAGTCCAGGCGGGCCCATGTTTTAGAGCCAAAGTTTGCGACCGCGGGCACCGAGCGGGCACCGAACGGATCTCTCGTCGTGCTCCGCTGGAGCCGGCGACAACGGAGGGCAGGTGATGCGGGCGCCGGGTCGCCGGCAGCTCGACAACACCGTGCGGCCCGTGGACCAGCGGCGCGGCATCGACGCCAGCCGCAACGAACTCGATCCGCCCGATGGCGAGCGGTGCTCTACGCGGCGCTGTCGGGATCCCAGAGTCCGCCGGTGGCGGCGGGTTGCGCGCTAACGCGTCGCTCTTCGATGTGTCGGTCGAGGTGGTCGCGGCGGATGCGCCATTCCTTGCCGATCTTGTAGGCCTCCAGGTCGCCCCGCCCGATCCAGTCGCGAACGGTCTTTTCCCTGACCTTCAGGCGGGCGGCGACGTCCTCGACGGTGAGGAATTCGGGATCGGCTGGGTCGTCGGTGGGCGGCATCGGCGTTGGGCTTGACACTACATCAGGTAGCGCCGTATATGACCGTGTGTAGTTCTTTGCGACCCGCGGATTCTTCCGCAAGGTGCGGGGGGCGGCGCGAGATTCGCCGGGTTGGGGTGCGGAGCTGCCGCTGAGTGCGGTAGGAACGGGGAGTGAGCGAGGTTCCCGAGACACAACATGACGTCCCCCCCGGGACCGCTAAGGACGACGCATGGAGTGCTGTGCGCGACGCTCAGTCCGCGTGGGCGGGCGCGATGCGCTCTCACGAGCTCGCGCCGCCCGACGCCGGATTTCGGGACCGCGTGCGGGCGCTGTCCGAGGCGGCCGGCGCGATGCGCGCGACGCATGCGCGGGCACTGGAGGCCGGGCTTGCCTGGCGTCCGGTTGAAGGATCTGAGCGCGCGCGGCCGCCGTACGAGCTGCGCCCGGGGACCGGGAGACGTGGCCCGGAGCACTTGTGGGAACGCTTTGATGCCGCCGTCAGCGCCTCAACCGCGCCGGCGCAGGCGACAGCCTGGCCGATCTCGTGGCGGCCTACGCGGCCGTCGCAGAATCCGCCGCCGCGCTGGCCGACGCGCGTGAGGAACCAGACAAATGACCGCACCGCGCAACGCCCCACAGCGGGACGGATGGGCGCGACGGCGCCCATCCAGCTGACGCGGCGCTAGCGTTCACGCTTGCTGTTTGGATTGGGGCGGTGACGTCCGGCCTGGTGGAGAGGCTCTGACCGGCGGCGACGACGAAAACGAATGGCAGCGACGGGAGGCTCGTGAATGTGCGCCTCAGACGTCGTGCGAGTGTCGGCGGGCGTTGTGATGCCCGAGGTCTCGTTGAGCGCGCTGCAGGTCGCGCTGGGCGCGTTGCCAGTCCGCGCGCCCTGGCCTGTCGCTCGGTGGCGGCCCCAGCGCGTGGCGGGCGTCGGTGATGGCGTGGTCGAAGCGGTAGGCCTCGATCCGTGTGGCGGCTCGCTGCCAGGTGCTGTGAGCGCGCGGCTGTTCTGGGAGAGCGCCAAGCGCTTGGGTGAGGTAGGGAGCTGGTTGCTCGAGCGCGACGCGGAGGTGCTCGCGGCGCCGGCTTGAGAGCTGCGCGTGGAGCTCGGCGGCGCGCTCGCGGAGCGCGCGGCGCTCGGCCTCCCAGGCCGTCCGGTCGGGGACCCTGCTTGAGAGGGTGCGCTCACGTTCGGCAGCCGCCGCGATTTCCCCCTCGGCGAGCTGGAGGCGTTGGCACTGCAGCGTGCGCTCGGCGGAGTCCGCGGCGCGCCGGCGCAGCACACCGCGGACGGGTTGCTCGGGCTCGGCGATGCGTGCGCGCGCACTGTCAGCGACGCGTTGGGCCTCGTTCCGAGCGCCGCGAGCCGCGTGCAACTGGTCGACGAGGTGCTCGGGGTATTGGCCGATGCGCTCGCGAAGCTGCGTGAGCTCAGCCTGGAGCTCAACGACGGGCGGGCGGGCGACGGGGGCACCGGCGTGCGTGGGTTCGAGATGCGCCGGGCCACGGGTGTACACGTCGAGGCGGTCGAGCGCGAGGTCCTCGTCGTCACGACACCGCATGGCCGCCTCGAGGCGCTCGATCGGCGTTCGCTCGCGGCGGAGTCCGTGGGCTTGGCCGGGGGCGATCTCCGCGCGGTCGAGCTCGTGCTCGGTTGGGGTGTCGAGGATGAACAGCTGGGTGGGTTCTCGCGCGCGCGAGAGCGCGGTGTAGGACCAGTTGCGCGTGAAGTCCTCCGGGCGACCGACGACGCCCGCCCATTCCACGGTGGCGCCCTGGATGGTGTGCGCGGTCAGCGCGTAGGCGTGCTGCAGATGCTCGGCCACATAGGAAGAATCGAGGCGGCGTTGGGCGCCGGCGTCGTTGCGCACCAGGATCTCTTTCTCGGTCGGGTCGACGGCGATCACCGTGCCGCGCATGCCGTTATCGACCGCCCGCTCGCGATCGTTGCGACGCGCGACGACCCGATCACCCACCGCGAAGTCGCAGCCACCGATGTGGACGCTCTCGCCCAGACGTCCGTCGCGTTTCAGCTCGCCGCGGATGAGCGCATTGAGTCGCTCGCGGCGCTCGTTGTCACGGACGATCAGTACCGCCTGGCCCCACGGGCATTCGGCCTGGCGCTCGCGCCACGCCGTGATCGCGGCGCGTTCGCCGCCACCTTGGCCCTGCGGGTCGCCGATGGAGATGTACACGTGGCCGCGGGCGAACTTCTCGGTGAGGTAGTCAGTCGGGTCGCCGCGGCGCACCTGGGCCAGCAGCTGGCGCTCGCGCGGGTCGCGCTGGCGCATGACCTCGCGCAGTTCGTATGAGCCCAGCCGCTCGGTGAGCGAGCCCAGCCAGCCGCCGGCCTGGACGCTTGAGAGCTGACCGGAGTCGCCGATCGCGATGACCTTCACTCCTGCGGTCTGGGCGTGCGCCATGACGCGCGCAGTTTCGCGGGTGCTCGTCATCCCCGCCTCGTCGAGGATCAACACCGCCGGGCCGGTGCCGAACCCGCGGTGGTCGGCGTCGAGGTCGAGCGCCAGCCGCGTGAGTGTCGAAGCCTGGCTGATGCCGGCCTGTTCGGTGAGCTCGCGCACCGCGCGCCCGGTCGGCGCGGTGCCGAGGACGCGATAGCCCGCGGCCGTGTAGGCCTGGGCGAGCAGTCCGGCGGTGAACGTCTTGCCCGTCCCCGCCAGGGCCTCGACTGTCTCTACCCCGTGACCGCTCGACGTCAGCCCACGGATCACCCGGGCCTGTTCTGCCGTCGGGGCGTGCGGCGCGTTGGCCAGCACGGTCTCGACGAGCGTCGATTGGAGCCTGCCCGTGCCTTCGCCGCGGCGAGCGTGCGCCCCGTGCACGATCGCGTGCTCATGGGCGAGCAGATCGCTCGTCGTGAACCGCCGGTCAGTCAGAGCGGTGGCACGGTGTACGTCGTCGCGAGCCAGGAACTGCGCTGCGGCGCGCTCGACCGCCGCCGCATGTGCCCCCTGCCCATGTGCAGCCGCCCACGCCATCACCGCCTCGCGCCTGGCGAACGTGTTCTGCTTCTCCGTCAGCCCACCAGCCCCGGCCAGCTCACCGCTCACCACCCGCGCGTCAGGGATCTCGGGCGCCCTCGCCGGTCCGAACACCAGACCGGCGACCTCGAGGGCGCCCAGTCCGTGCTCAGCCGCCCGGGCACGCACGACGTCACGCCACGGCGCGGTATCCACCCCATAGCGCTTGCGCCCGCGGGTGTCGTGCGCGATCGCCTCACGCCCAGCGTCCCCCACCTGCACGCCCGCGGCGACGAGCTCGCGTTCGCGCTCCTCGATCTGGCGACGGCGGGTGGAGAACTCGCATAGGACCCCTGGTGCGATCTGTTCGATCTCGGCCATCCCGTTGTGCACCGGCCCCCAGCGCACCCACGGCAAACGCTCACGCACCGCGGCACGCAGATGCGCCTGATACAGGTAGCCGGCCGCCTTGGCGTGCTGGTAGATCGGCGTGGCATCAAGCGCGGTCCACCGCCCGTCCGCGCCGTGCGCCATGTTCGCCGCCACCACGTGCGTGTGCAGCTGCGGGTCCTCGGCGCGGCTCATGCGATGCCGGTAGGCGGCCGCCACGAACCCCCCGCCCGCCTCGTGGCGGACACCGCCGCGGCCGCGGCGCACGCGACACGCCTCGCGCTCCAAATATTTCAACGCCGCCTCGACCGCCGACTCGTGCGCCTCCACTAGCGCCCCCGCCAACGCCGGCTCGCCGATCGCGAACAGGACGCTCACCGACTTCGGCGCCGAGAACGTCAGGTCAAACGCCGCCACCTTCGAACGCCCACCAACGCGCTTCAGCAGCTCGCCCGTCCCCGGGTCGCGCCCATCCATCAGCGCCATGAACCCGTCGTCATCCACTTGGCCGCCCAGCTGCAGGCTTTCCGTCCCCGCACCGGTCCAGCGGCCCGGCGACTCGCCCCGGCCGGAGTAGTAGTCATCGCGCCCCTGCGCGACCTGACGCTCGTAGTAGCGCGATTGCTCGACCGTCAACTTGCCGATCGACAACACCGCGTCCGATCCACCTAGGCTCCGCCGGTCAGCGAGCTGGCGGGCACGTCGGCGTCGCTAGCGACCTTCAACAGCCTCATACGCCTACAAAGTACTGCCAAAGCATCCGTTGGTGCAAATGTGTGGGGCGCTTTTCTGTGGCTTCTGAACGCGCGTACGTCGGTCTTGTTGAGAGCCGGTCGGCAGCGGCGGGGGCAGACCGGATTACGTGTGCGTCGAGCGGAGGTGTCCTGTCCGGTCGGGTCGCGGTCGGTCTCGGCGACATGGGATGTCGCGTGGTGGCCTTGGGGCGTGGAGAGCGGCGGGCCGGCGGACGCCGCTGTTGGCGCCCGCGGCCCCGAGCACAGTGTGCGATCGCCGGGCAGAGAACTGGTGGCGCCTAACCCGCGCTGGTGACGGCAGCCGCGATCGTCGTCGGAACCGGGCGGGTCGAGTACCCCACGGATTCGGCTACCAAGAGATCGCGAATCTCACCGGCAGCCAGCTGAACCGGGGTGAAATCGCTTGTTCACTCCGGCAGGGGCACGGTCAGCGAGAATCGTGGTCCGTCGGCACCAGGCGCGCGACTCACGACGCCACGTCGCCCCAGTCCGGCCGATCGACGCTCGAGCGCCACGCGGCGATGTTCGAACGGCATCGGAGTCCAAGTCGTCGCGCCGCACAGGGCGTGTCGAGGTAAAGCGCGGAGTTCCCGTAGGTCGAGCTTCCTTGGAGGGTAAGCGGCGCCCGCGGGGAAGAATGAGGTTGGGGCCCGGGCCGTGCGGACACGGGTGCCGGGCAGATCACTTATCGAGGAGGAGCCATGGCTGCAGAGCGTGGGAGCGGCGGCAGCACCGGGGGGATCGGCCTCGGTGGCATCTTGGTCATCGTCGGCATCGTCCTGATGATCGTCTGGAGCTTCTGGGTGGGGCTCATCATCGCGTTGATCGGCCTCATCGCCTTCGGCGGCTTCGCGAGAGGCAAGTGGTACTGAGCAGCGCGTGGCGACGCAGCACCTTTGGGTGGCATCTGCCCTTGCTTCTGGAAGACGACGCGAGAACCGAGGGTTGCCGCTCTCGGCTCGCCGGGCATCTCGCGGTGCTGCTCCCGTTGCGAGGGCGGCTCTGTCGCTGCAACGGCCTTTTGGAGCTCGGCGGCGAGCGTCGAGCCGCGTGACCGGTTCTCGGCCGAGGCCCGCACAGTGTCGCACCTGCACCCGGGGTCAGCTGGATCGGCCTCGGCGTTGGTCCGCCTGTGCCGGCCACGGCGACGTCCTAGCGTCACGCAGGTCCCCTTGTCTGATGTGAGCGCTCCAGCGTCGGTCGCGGCTCGCGGCGGCTGCTGACAGCTCCCACGGCGGCCCAGGCAATGACGACCTGTGGGCACTCGCTCGCGGCGACGTCCATCCTGGCCCCAATGGCGAGGTCGACCGGGTCGGCGGACACGCTCGACGGTGGGCCTGGCAACGACACCTTCCACACCCGCGCCGACGAGGTCGACCGGATCACCTGCGGCGACGGCTTCGACACCGCCCTCCTCGACAACGTCGACGTCATCACCGACGCCACCGCCGCCAACCCCAATGGCTCGTGCGAGAGGGTCATCCGCAAGGCGCCCAAGCCGCACGCCAACTCCAAGAGCGAAGGTCAGCAGCAGTCCCCGAAGGACGCGCAGGTGCAGTCCTAGTCAGGATGGACGCATGAGGCTGGTCCTCGTGCGTCGCATCTTTCGCGGGTTGACAATCGCGGGTGTTGAGAGCCGCAACGGCTACCGCATACGACCTGCTTGGAGGACCAGCCGTGCCTGACGTTACCGCTTCGATCGCGCCCGCGGGCGTGCGTCTGTGGGTCAGCCTGGATGTGCACAAGTTCTCGATCGTCGCCGCGACGCTGCCGCCCGAGGGCGGTAAGCCGGAGGTGTCGCGGATCGAGACGACCGAGCGCGCGATCCGTCGTTTTATCGACCGGCTCGGCGGGCCCGACGGGCTTGCCGTCTGCTACGAAGCGGGCCCGGGCGGGTTCGCGTTGTGGCGGCTGCTGACGAAGATCGGCGTGGCGTGTGACGTCGTGGCGCCGTCGCTGGTTCCGGTGCGCGCCGGTGACCACGTCAAGACCGACCGCCGTGATGCGAAGAAGCTCGTGACGCTGCAGCGCGCCGGCCTTCTGCGGTTCGTGTCGCCGCCGACCGCCGAGACTGAGGGCCTGCGCGATCTGCTGCGCTGCCGCGACGACCTGCGCTGCGCGCGCACCGCGGCCCGTCATCGCGTCGCCAAGCAGCTGCTCAGGCACGGCCGCATCTACCGTGAGGGCAAGAGCCACTGGACGCAGATGCACCGCCGCTGGGTCAACGCGCAGCGCCTGGACGATCCGCTCGCGCACGAGGCGCTGACGCAGATGCTGATCCACCTCGACGGGCTCGAGCGCCAGCTCGCCACGCTCGACGCGCGGCTTGAGGAGATCGCGCGCGGCGAGCGCTGGGCCGGCCACGTGCAGATCCTCACGCGCTTTCGCGGCATCAGCACGCTGACCGCACTCGGGCTGATCGCCGAGATCGGCGACTTCGCACGCTTCAGCCACCCACGCGAGCTCGCCTGCTGGCTGGGCATCACGCCAAGCGAGTACTCAAGCGGCGATCAGCAACACCGCGGCCACATCACCCGCGCCGGCAACCGCCACGCCCGCCGCCTGCTCGTCGAAGCCGCCTGGCACTACCGCCACGCACCCCGCCGCCCCGCCGGCGGCGTGCAGCCCGATCAGCGCGCCTGGCAAGCCCAGGTCCGCCTGCACCACCGCTACCGCCACCTCACCGAGCACGGCAAGCGCCCGACCGTCGTCAACGTCGCGATCGCCCGCGAGCTCGCAGCGTTCCTCTGGGCCGCGCTCACCGACCAGCCGATCACCACCAGCGACAAGCAGCCCCAGGAGGCCGCCCGCTAGCCACACGCCAACCCATGGTGGGGTCGGGCGGCCGGTGCGAGCCGCCCGGAGGACCCTCGATGCGTCTATGCGATACCGACTCGCGAATCTAGTTCGAGGCAGCTCACGACCGGACACTGTCCTGCGGTCCCGACCCGCGCATCTCACAGTGACAGTCGTCGTTGCCCTCGCACCCGCCGCCCGACCCCACCACCCGCCGCCACCATGAACAACAACCGCCAACGCTCACTTGACACACGCGTCCATCTCAGACGCTGTGCCAGGTCGCGCGCCGGATCACCGGCGCGCGGCCAGCCCGCAGGACCAGCGCACCCTCGAGCGCGAAGTGAGATCACCGAGCGACCGGCGTCAAGCGCCCGGTCATGGGCCTGCTGTGCCAGTGTCACGGCGGATGATGCGAACGGATTCGACCCGGCGCTCGCGGACGGTGTCGACGACGATCCGGAAGTCGTCGGTGGTGACGACGTCACCGCGGCGCGGCAGGCGCCCGAGCCGGTCGAAGATCCAGCCGCCGACAGAAATGACGCCCTGCGACCCGGAGGAGAGGCGGACGTCGTGATCGGCCAGGTCATCGAGCGAGACGTGCCCGCGGGCGAATAGGGCGCCATCGGGCAGAGGCCGGATGGCGGCGACCGCAGCGTCGGTCTCGTCGATGATCTCCCCCACGACCTCCTCGACGATGTCCTCGACCGTCACGATGCCACTGGTGCGGCCGTACTCGTCCACGACCACGGCCATCGAGGCGCGATCGCGCTGGAGATCGGCGAGCAGATCATCCAGGTGCCGCGTCTCGGGCACGAGCGGAGCGGGACGGACCACGTCCACGAGCCGTTCGCTGCCCCCGCGGCGCAGGGTCCTCGCGACGTCGTTGACGTGCACGACACCGGCCGGGCGGCCATCGCCGAGGACGAGCAGCCGCGTGTGGCCGGTGTCGATGCAGCGGTCGAGCGCGGCCTCCATCGAATCCCCGACATCGGCGGACACGACTGCGGGCAGCGGCGTCATGACCCGGCGCGCGTCGAGCTCGCTGAGCCGGAAGACACCGGAGAGCATCTCCGCTTCCTCGCGCTGCAGCCCGCCGGCGGCGAGCGACTCGGCGATCAGCTGCTTCAGGTCCTCCGAGCTGGTGCCGTGCTCCGCGGCGACGTTGCCGCTGACCCCCAAACGCCGGAGCATCGCGTTGGAGACGTTGTCCAGTGCGGCGATCGCGGGCGAGAAGACGCGGGTGAAGATCTCGAGCGGCCACGCGACACGACGGGCGACGGTCTCGGCGTTGGCGATGGCGAACATCTTCGGCACCTGCTCGCCAACCGTGATGTGCGCCGCCGTCGAGATGACATACGCCAGCAACAGCGCCACGACGACGGCGACGGCGTGCGAGGCGACGCTGCCGAGCAGCGGCTCGGCCAAGCTCGCGATCGCGGGCTCACCCAGGAAGCCGATGCCCAGCGACGCCAGCGTGATCCCGAACTGACACGCGGCGAGGTAGTGGGAGATGTCATCGAGCTGGTGCAGCGCTATCGACGTGGCGCGGGTGTCCGGGGCCATCCGCTCGAGCCGCCCGCGATTGACCCGCACAAGCGCGAACTCGCCGGCGACGAAGAAGCCGTTGACGAGCACCAGCAGCGCCATCCCGGCGAGCAGAGCGACCGTCACGTGAGATCAGCGCCGGAGCGCGGACAAGCGAGAAGCACGACGACACCGACGAGCGTACAACGCTTCCGCGCCCTGCCTACAGGACGTGGGAGGTGCCGATGGACGGGGAGCGCGCCCGGTATCGTCGCAGACGGCGTCTGTCGGCGATGTCGATCGCCGGGCGCGCACCGAGACGGGGCGGCACGGTCTCCTGGTAGCGCCAACGCGCCTTGGCCGCGGGCGCCTCAGAGCTCTCGCGCTTCGCCATCGGCTTGACCGTCGCGACCGCGCGCCTCTGCCGCGTTGTGGGACGAGGTGATCGACTCAGAGCGCTGGTCGGAGAGGGCGAGATGACCCGTCGCTTCGAGGCGGCATGGAGGCGTGGAACGCCGCGGGTGCCGTCGCGACGGCCTCCTGGGCGGGCGGGGCGCTCGCGGCACACGAGTTCGCGGGCGGGCGCGGCGAGGCCGTGCTGTGTCCGTCGAACACGTCATGGCCACCCCGCTGGCGATCCTGGCGGCGGGCCGGCGCCCGCCGAACGTCTTGACCTGCCCCTCGCGCATGGCCTGGCCCAGAACCCACCCCGGCTCCCGGGACAGCCGATCGGCGGCCCAGCGGTTCTCGTTGATGTAGGCGACCAGGGCGTCGAGCAGCTCCGGAGACACGCGCCCGACGGCGAGGAGGTTGTCGATCGCGCCCAGCGCGATCACGTTGTCGCCGACGAGGTGCTGCGCCGCCTCGGGCAGCTCGAGGATCTTCACGCGCGCGGTCACGCGCGCCTTGGCCCAGCCGAGCGCCTGTGCGGCGCCGTCCTCGCTGAGGCCGCGCTGCAGCATCGCTCGCACCGCGCGCGCCTCCTCCAGCGGGTTGAGCTGCTTGCGCGCGATTAATGCCGACCTCGGCGTTATGCCGACGTCGGCATTAATCACGTCATGCCGATGTCGGCATGACGTGATGTTCTCCACCGCACGGTCGGCATCGTCGCTTTCGGCCTCGCGGACGACGATGGGCACGTCGGTCATGCCCAGGCTGCGGGCGGCCGCCGCGCGGTGAAAGCCCGCCACGAGCTCGAAGCGCTCACCGGCGGGGCGGACCACCAAGGGGACGAGCAGGCCCTGCAGCGCGATCGATCGGGCCAGCGCCTGGACGTGCGCGGCGTCCAGCTCGCGCACGTTGTCGGGGACATGATGCAGTCGAGCGCCACGCTGCGCGTGGACTCGTCGGTGTGGATGGCCATTCGCGTCCTCCTTTGGACACTCGGTGGGCCCGCCCCGGTGGCGGGCCGATCCCCGTCCGAACGCACGCCCGCCAGGGCGTGCCACCATTCGGCGGGGTCGGCTCCGGCGCCCGGGCAGCCAGCCCATGCAGCCGGCTTCGGTCGCTGCTATGTCCGGGGCCGGCAGCCAACCGGCGATCGCCCAGGGGCGCGCCCCGGCCAAGGCGGTCGCGCGCGCTCATGATCCTCAGGAGGTTTCGCCGGCCACAGCCGCGGCCTGCCCCGCGGCGTCGTCCTCGTCGCGCCGGTGGGCGCCGAGGAACTGGACGACATCGGCGATGACCTCGACCGCCTGGCGCTTGCCGCCGCCGTCGACCTGCCACTCGCGCCACTCGAGGTGACCGTCGATCGCGATGGGCCGGCCCTTGGCCAGGTAGCGCGCGCACGCCTCACCCTGCGCGCCCCAGACGACGACGTCGAAGTAGTTGGGCTTGTCGACGTACTCGCCGGTGGCCGAGTCCTTGCGGCGCGTGTTGACCGCCACGCGCAGCCTGCAGACCGACGTGCCGCTCTGCAGTGAGCGCAGCTCCGGATCGGCGGTCAGGTTGGCGGTGAGCACGACCCGGTTGATGTTGCTGGTAGCCACGGGGGCCTCCTTGGTGGTGTGGATTGCTCTGACGAGCACGACCACGCCGGGGGCCGGCTGCGCGGAACCGAGCCGAAGGCGAGGGGAACCCCTTGCGGGTTGAAGCGCAGGCCGGCCTCGGCGATCGTGGGCGAGGACAGAAGCGATCCCAGCGCCACCCGGGAGCCCGGCCCGTGTCCATCCCGATCACGGCGGCGGATCAGTGCGGCGCCCTCGGCGCCCACTCCGGGAAGCGTCGCTGCAGCCGGAGGCGCAAGCGCAGGAACCCGCGCCCCCGCGGCGCGAGGCCGTAGAGCTCGGCGGCCAGGTCGTAGATCGAACCGCCACGTCCGCAACCGAAGCAGTACCAGCCCTGCTCCGGGCGCTCGTAGACGTGCAACGACGGCGTCCGGTCCTCATGAAACGGGCAGCTGGCCTTGCCGTCGCGCCCGACAGATTGGCCGGTAAGGGCCTGCACGTAGACGCCGGGAGGAATGCGCCGTAGCGGATCCTCGCCGGCAACCGACGCGGTCGCCTCGGCGGACGCGGACGCAGGCGTCGAGGTGCCCATCGCCGTCGTCCCGACGACCTCGGCGACGGTGAAGCGCCGCGCGGGCTTGAAGCGCTCGAGCACCACGGCACGTGGCGGGTCGTGCTTGAAGTTGCGTATGCCGGGCGCTCGCAGGATCCGCGTCGCGTCCGCCGACCGCCTGTCCGCGGCGAGCACCTCGGCCAGCTGACGATTGGCGGCCGTCGCTTCATCAGGCGCGAGCGGGCGCACGAGCGGCCAATAGGCGTGGACGTTCGTCGCGCTTCCCGAACGCACGACGACGGCGGGTGCCGGAACGAACTCCGCGAGTCGCGCCACGGAGGCGGCACCGTCGCAGTCGACCCACAGCACCCAGGCCGGCCCGAGCGCGCCGCGATGGCCGGCGAGCCGCAGGCGCGGGGCGCATCCGACGTAGACGTCGCTCCGCGCCCCGAGCTCCAGCAGCTCGTCGGCCGCCTCGCGCAACCGGGCCGCCCGATGGAAACGCTGCACCATGCCGCCCTCCGCGCGACGCACGCGCACCTCGAGCAGCCCGCCGCGTTCCCGAGGGACGAGCAACGCCAGGAACGCCGTCAGGACGCGGGCGTCACGATCCACCGCCGACGTCAGCCGTCGGTCAGCGACGTCCTTCATGATTCCTCCGTCGCCTCGGGTGTCCGCTGGGCGATGAACCAGAACTCCCCGTCGACGAGCTCCACCTCGTGCGGGTAGCGCGCGGCCCACTTGCACGCCTCGGCGTAGGTCAACTCGCCGCGCCGCGCGGCGGCCCGGCGCTCGTCCGGCGACATCCGGTACAGCACCGCCAAGCGCTCCTGCAACGTCGCGCCCGGCAGTCGCGGCAACGCGCTCCCAGGCTTGAGCGCTGCCTCGATGGTGGACATGCCTGCCTCCCCTTCGACTGGGGCCCCGCCCGTCGCGGGGCCGAGGCCGGGCGCACCGCATCCCCGCCAGGGGATGCCACCCTTGGTGCGCGGCCGGCCCGCGACGGGCGAGGACGCCGCAGTGCCCCCGTCTCAGACCAGCCGACGCTTCTCGCCGGACCGAGGAGGGCCCGGAGCCGCGGCGAGGCCGCGACCGATGAACGACGATGACGTGGCGCTACGCGCCCACGAGCGCCGGCAGCCCCCCGATGGCTCGGGCGGCCAGCAGAGCCCGCAACGTTGGGCTAGTCAGTCTGGCGCGATCCGCGCATGGTCTTGTCGATCCACGGTCGCCCGACCGCGGCGAGACGAGCGATCTCGCGCTTTGAGATTCCAGCGTCGAGCGCCCGCGGTAGGAGCTTGGCGATCGCTTCGTGTTCGCGCTCATCAGCAGCTTGCGCCTCGCGCAGCCGATCGCCGTGCATGCAAAGCTCGGCTTTGAGGCGCTCGCGCTCGTCGGGCACGGCGCGCGAGTTTAGGTCAGCAGCGGATTGACGTACGTCTGGTAACCTAGTTACCACCTTCAACAAAGCGCCCCGGGCGACGCTTGCGACGTCCCCGGGGCCGGCACAGGAGGAAGTGCTCCTATGCAGGATGACCCTATCGCCGGGTCCGCCAACGGCGACCCGCCCCCGCGCCACCGCCATCAGCTGAAGCGCTGGCTGCTCCTCGAACTCGTCTCCTACCCCCCGGCCGACGGCGACGATCTCGAGTACCTGACGCGCACGCTCAAGGAGCAGCGCCTGCACGTCGAGGCCGCCGTGGACGACTTGGTCAACGACGGCCTGGCCGAGCGCGACGGGGCCCAGGTGCGCGCCAGCACTGCGGCGTGGCGGTTCGACGCGCTATGGCCGGCCCGCGCACGACCAGCTGCCCCGGCGTGAGGCCGGCATCAGACGAAGAGCAGGCCGAGCAGGCGGTGTTGGCGCTCCTGCTCGAGGTGCACCCCGCGCTTCTCTCCGTGGACGAGGTCGTGCGCGAGCTGACCGACCGCCCCGACGACTTCGCGCCCCGCGATCGCGTCAACAACGCGGTGCGCGACTTGGTCGCGGCTGGGCTCGTGCATCGCCACGGAGCATTCGTGTTTGCCAGCCGCGCGGCGGTGCGCTTCGAAGAACTGAGGATCTGACGGCGTCCCTCGCTGTGTCCCCTCTCCCCCACGGCGACCGCACGACGTCGGATCCGCCGCCCATCCAGCGAGCACCGACGGAGGCCTACTGCGTCTCCCGCACGCTGCAGGTGCTTGAGCTGCTGACGTTCAACGACCTCTCGGGTCCGCAGGTCGCGGCCGCCCTGCAGATTCATCCCCGCACTGCGCGACGAATGCTCCTGCGCCTCGCCGCCGACGGCTACATCGAGCAGACCTTCGACAGCCGCCGCCGCTACCGCGCCACCCTGCGCCTTGCCGCGCTGGGCTGCCAGGTCATCGCGCACGCCGAGCTGCCGCGCATCGCGGCGCCGCACGTCGCGGAGCTCCACACCACGACGGCCGCAGCCGCACATCTCATGATCCCCAGCTGCCGCGGCGTGGCCTGCGTCCTTCACTGCGACGACCCCTGTGGGCAGCAGATCGCGCAGCCGATGCTGCGCGAGCTGCTGCCCGCGCACGCAACCGCTGCGGGCAAGGTGCTGCTCGCCTTCCGGCAGCCGTGGCGCGACAGCGTCCTGGCCGGAAGGCTGCCGCGGTACACCGAGCAGACCATCACGGCGCCGCTCGACATCGAGCGCGCCGCCACGGAGATCCGGACGCGCGGCTACGCCATCGACGACGGCGAGTACCGGTCCGGAACGCTTGGGATCGCTGCCCCGGTGTTCGTACGGGACGACGTTCCGGCCGCGCTCGCGCTCGCGAGACAACGCCATGGCGTCGCGGACGTCGTCGACGCGCTGGTCGAGCGCGTGGTCGCGGCCGCCGCCGCCCTGACGCTCGCGCTAAGCCGACCGGAAGCCGGAAGCGATGGCCGTCCCGCCTGAGCCGGCCGCGTTGATCCGCGCGGCCCTGCTGCGTAAGGCGCTCGCCGACGCCGCTCAGCGCGCGGCGCTCGCGCGGCGACTCGGTGTGACCGACAACGAGGTGCTCGCCGTGCAGCACCTGGCGCGCGGGGGCGAGTTGACACCGGGCCAGCTCAGCATGCGGCTGCAGCTGTCCTCGGGGGGAACGACGGGGCTGATTCAGCGCATGCAGCGCGCCGGGCAAGTCACACGCGACGTTCACCCACGCGATGCGCGTTGCGTCGTGCTGCGCCTGACCCCCGAGATCCAGGCATGGGCAGCCGATGCCTGGGCCCCGCTCGTGGCGGCGATCGACGCGCTCGTCGACGACATGTCGTCGAAGGAAGCGGAGGTGGTTCGATCGTTCCTGGAGGCCGTCGCGGACGCCGCCGATCGGCACGCGACTCGCGTGGCGGCGGACGCTGACGCCGCCGCCCACGACGCCCTCGCCGTCCCGCTACCGGCGCTATGGGCCTAGCTCTACCGGCCATCACAGGATCTTCGGGGCCGCCCGGGCTGATCCGGCCACTCGTTGATGGCTATGGTCGCCATGCCGCTCACCACTTCCACGATGGGCGTGCGGGGCGGTGTCTCGAGTCGCGACCATGACTAGGTCTTTCGGTAGTAGGCGGCGTTGCGCTCGATGTAGTGCTGCCAGTCCGGCGGCACCATGTCCTCCGGCGTGATGGCGTCGACCGGGCAGGCTTCGACGCAGGCGTCGCAGTCGATGCACTCCTCCGGGTCGATGTAGAGCATCTCTTCCTTTTCGTAATCCGGCTCGTCGGGGGTCGGGTGGATGCAGTCCACCGGGCAGACCTCGACGCACGAGTTGTCCTTGGTGCCGATGCACGGCTCGTTGATCACGTATGCCATACCGCTCCTTGGCCTCTCTAGGATTTTCACATGAGTCATGGGAAAAATATCAGGCGCCAAGTTGCTTTTCCTAGCCTCACTGTGCAAACTTCGTCACGATGGATCTGCCCACGCGGCCTCACGACGCGCTCGCCCAGCCCACCCGCGCGCAGCTGTTTACCGTGCTGACCGAGCTTCGCCGGCCGGCGAGCACCGACGAGCTGGCCGAGCGCCTGGCGCTTCATCCCAACGGCGTGCGCGTGCACCTCGACCGCCTGCGCGAGGCCGGCCTCGTGACGCGCGAGCGCCCTCGCCAGGCGCGGGGACGGCCACGGGACATGTGGATGGTCGCGCCCGACGCGCGCCCCGGCGGGGACCCGCCCAGCGCCTATGCGGACGTGGGACGCTGGCTGGCCCGCGCGATAGCGCCGGGCAAGTCGAGGTTGCGCGCGGTGGAGGCTGCCGGACGCGAGATCGGTCGCGACCTCGCGCCCCAGGGCGGCGGGCTTTCCGCTGAGGAGAGGATGCAGGCCACGCTCGTCTCGCTCGGTTTTCAGCCCGAGCGGGAGGTCGATCCCGCGGGAACACTCAACTACAAGCTGTGCAACTGCCCGTACCGCGATGTCGTGCGCGAGAACCAGCCGGTCGTGTGCACCTTGCATCGCGGCATGACCCGCGGCCTGCTCGACTCCATTTCTCCCCAGACGCGGCTCGTCGGCTTCGTGCCGCGTGACCCCGACGCCGCGGGCTGTCTCATCGAGCTGCGCGGCGCGCTGGCCGACGAAGCGGTCGCGCAGGCCTCAGCGGCGGGGGAGTCCGACAAGTCGTGACCACGCCGCCTCCCGCGAGCACGGCGCCGCGAGCCGGGACCCGCGCCGCGCGTGCCACGCGCGCTGGCCGCGCCCGGACCTGCGCGATGAAGCGCGACCGCGCCCTCGTCACGCTTTCTCACGACCACCACCTGGCGCTCTACGTCGCCCGCACGCTCAAACGCGCGACCGCCGAGACGGCGAGCGACGGGCGCGCAGCGTTCGTGGGCTACTGGGAGGAGCACGGCCGCGAGCATTTTCGGCTCGAGGAAGAGATCCTGCTGCCCGCGTACGCGCGCCACGGTGACCCCCATCATCCGCTCGTCGCGCGAGCGCTGTGCGACCACGTCGACATCCGCGCGCGTGCCGACGCGCTCATGCTCGACGCGACGCTCGACCCGGCCATCCTGCACGAGCTCGGGACTCGCCTGGCGGACCACGTCAGGCTCGAGGAGCGCCAGCTCTTCCCGCTCATCGAGGCCGCGCTCCCCACCACCCGCCTCGCCACCGTGGCCACCGCGCTCGAGCACGCCGAGGGCTGCGCGGGGTCTTGGCAAGGCGCGTAGACCGGCGGGGGACATCCCAGCCCGGCAGGTGAACCTGCTAATTTACATAGGGCGGTTGTGAAAATGCTTGGAGGTGGTGCCGTCGTGGCCGTCCAGCCCATGCCTGTCGGTTCGCCGGCTCGCGCTTCGATGCGCAGCCGACGAGCCACCTCGCCCCTCCCCGCGTCTGTCGGCCATCGACCGACTCGCCGCGCCGCCTCAGCCCTGGCCACCCGGCGGTCGCCCGCGCCGGTTGTCGCCACGCCCGTGCGGCCGCACCGCTCTCATACCCGCGCGCCGCGCACGCTACGGGACGGCGTCGGCGCCCTGCTCGGAGTCTTCGTCGCCGCGACGCTGGTCATGGTCACCGCGGTAATCGTCGTGGGGAGCGTGGACGGCTTGTGGATACTTGCGCCGGTGATGCTCGTGGATTTCGCCACGACTTTCGGCGTGGTCTCCTACATCATGAGACTGCTCGCTGACGATGGGGAGTCGCCCGCGTAAGTGCTCGGTGGCGGTCATCCCGTCGTCCTTGGCGCGAACGCTCCAAGCCACCCGAGCAGCAATGGAGAGCTCGCTGAGCCGCTGGTGAAGAAGCCAAGCCGGCGATCACCTCACCGAGCTGATTCCGCGGCTGACCGCCCGCGGACTTCGACTCAAGCGTCAGTGCCGGGGCGCGCGACGCGTGCGCTCACGGCCGAGGCGGTCTGGGCGCAGCTCAGGTCAAGACCAGCAGTGCAGCGCCCGGCGCTGATGCGAGGCTATCTGCAGCAGCTTGCGCCGCGGGAGGTCGCGCGGTTGCTGGAGCTCTCAGAAGCCGGCGCCCGGCACGACGTGCTCAAGCGCCTCGCGCGACCCGAGGGTCTATGCCAGCGATAATCCCGCCCATTGATCGCCGCGAACAGGGCCGCCTCTTCGGCACGGTCGTCGCGGACGCCTTCGACGACCATGAGGAGCGTCAGGCCGGCGATCAGCAGGGCAATGCCGCGATGGGGCGCCCGCCTTGGCCTGCGGCCGCGGGTCCGGCGCATGGGTGGTCGCGCGCCCGCGTCGAGGTGCGGGCGGCCTGGCGCGGGCTCGCGACGCCTCGCGACGCGGCCTCCACAGTGGGACAAGCACACTAGGTAACCGTGATAGGGGCCGTGCTGCACCAGCGCAGCCTGATCGGGAGCGTGGCCGGACGGGTAGCCCGCCTTGGGCAGCGGCAGGCTGAAGCGCGAATGGCTCTACCGACGAGCTGTTGCACTGCTCAGTGTGCCGATGGTCGTTGGTCGGCCATGGGTCTCGAGCCGCGGCGGCACCGGGACCGTGGGATCCAGCAGCCGTGCCGCGTCGGCCGCGACCAGGTGCCAGCCCTGAACGCTTTCGGGCGCCGGGGCTCCCCACGTGCGACCCTCCAATCGCCAGTCCCGAGGCCCGTCGCCGCGGACGAGGAACAGGCCGGAGAAGAAGTCGAGACGTGACACGCCGGGGCTGGCGGGACTCCCTCGAAGCTTGGGGTGCAGGTGCGTATCCATGCCTAGCACGCTGTTGAGTCGGTGGATGTCGGCGTCGCTCATTGCGGTCTGAAACGGCACGGCGAACATCACGCGGTAGCGACGCGCGGTGGCCGCGGCTGCCACCGGCGCAGCCTGTACCGGCGACGGCGGGCCCTCGCTCGATCCCGCCGGCCGCTCGCCACCTCGGCCGAGGCCAGTCGGCCTTACTTGCTTTGTGGTGCTCATGGCGAGCCTCCTAGCGTCGACTGGCTCTTACACGCCTCTTGTTCCTTTTTCACAGTGTACTTAGTAAAATGCAAGATCACCCAGGCCACGACACCAAGAGGACGCCCGTCATGCTCTTGCCGCCACGTCAGGTCCCTTCCCGAGCACCGCGTACCTGGGAGCTGCACCTGGGCGACTATCCGCGCGGCCATCACACGAGCGTGGTCTTTGAGCGCCTCGATGACCTCGGGCCTGACGACCACCTGGTCATCGCCTGCGACTACGAGCCCGAAACGCTCCGCTGGCAAATCGAGGGCTGGTGCCCCCACGAGTACCGGTGGATCTGGACGGCTACGGGACCAGTCGTATGGCGCGCGGAGATCACGCGCCGGCGCTGAGGATCCGCCAGGGCGACATCGCACCGGCTTCTCACAGCCAGGCGCCGGGTATTGCGTCGGCAAGCGCACTCCCGACGACGACGCTCGCGGCCAGGCCAACGATGATCGCCAGGTAGACGACCGCGCGGACGCGCACCTCGCGTCGCACCCCGCGCGCCCCGGTCGCGAACAGCGCCAGTGCCCACAGCAGCGCGACGCTTCCCACGGTCACCACTGGTGACACATCGGCGAGCACCCCGGCCGCAACGGCGAGGCTGCCGAGATTCCACAGCACGAGCTGCGCCCGCAGCAGTGCCGGAGTGGGCCGAAGCGCACGCAGGGCCAGGCGCCCGGCTCCCAGGACGCCCTGCGATACCCCGCCCACGAGGACCAGGTAGGCGGCAAGCCACGAACCGTGGCCGAAGGGCGTCGCGCTGTTCACCGCGGCCACGGCGCCGCCCGCGACGATCAGAACGCCGGCGCAGGCGAGGAAGACGACTGTCGATCGGTCCAGGATGAGCCCACGCCCGCGGATGGAGGCCGAAGGCTCGGAAGGATGGGCCAGCGCTTGGGGATCGGTGATCATGGTGATCATGGCGACCAGTCGTCGGAGGAACGATCCTCCGATCTTTGCACACCGCCCATGGGAAAAGTGTTGTCGCGGCTAACGTCGCGCCCCCACGGTTCTGCCCGAAACGCACACGGTCATGAGCCGCACAGGGCCGACGCTCGGGAGACGGGCCCCCGGGGCCGGATCTGCTGATCCGGCCCCCGGCCCGGGGGGACCCACATCGGCTCCAGGTCCGCAGCGAGCCCTGTCGTCAGGGCCACCGGTTCGCTCGCAGCGGTCGCTCAGTGGCGGCCGAGCCGCAGCGGGGGGTCGTAGATGGACGCGAGCCGGGCGAGGGTCAGCGCGGCGAGCATGAGCCCGAAGTCGCGCAGGGCGATGTCATAGAAGCCCGAGTACGTGAGCAGGTTGATGACGATGCCAGCCAGCCAACCGGCGACGACGTAGGCGCCGTAGCGGGGCTTGAGCGCGACGATGATCCCGGCGAGGATCTCGACCGCGCCGACGACGTACATGAAGTCCTGGCCGCTTCCGGGCGCGATGTCGTTGATCCAGGGCGCCAGGTAGGTGGGCCAGTCGACGAGGACGTTGAAGAACTTGTCCAGGCCGAAGGCGATCGGCGCGACGGTGAAGGCCAGTCGCAGCAGGGAGAAGGCCTGATAGCGCGGGTCGCGCCAGTCCGCGCGCGCGGGGACGGTGTCTCCCCCATTCGCGGATCCGGTGTGCTTGAAACGGCTTTGAGGTGTCGTGATGGCCATCGTGGGGCTCCTTATCTGACGGCGTTGGGACGTTCGGTCGCCATGACGCCGCCTTCGGTCTTGGTCTCGATACGTTCGATCAGCTCGTGGTACGAGTCGCAGAAGGACTCCACGCCTTCGCGCTCGAGCTGCGCGGTGACCGCGGCGAGCTCGACGCCCGCCCGCTCGGCATCGCGCAGGACCTCGTCGGCCGTCGCGGTGCTCTCGCTCAGCACGCGCGTGGCCTCGCCATGGTGGGCGAAGGCGCGCAGCGTCGCCTCGGGCATGGTGTTGACGACGCCCGGAGCGATCAGCTCTTCGACGTAGAGCACGTCGGAGTAGGCGGGGTCCTTCGTGCCGGTGCTCGCCCAGAGGGGTCGTTGTGGCTGGGCGCCGGTGGCGCCTAGTGCGCGCCAGTGCTCGTCGGCGAAGCGCGCGCGGAAGCGCCCGTAGGCACGGTGGGCGTTGGCGATGGCCACGCGGCCGCGCAGGGCCGAGTCGGCCGGGAGCAGGGCGTCGGCCTTCGTGTCGACGCGCGAGACGAAGAACGAGGCGACCGAAGCGATGGCGTCGACCGGCTGCCCGCGCGACACTCGCCGCTCGAGGCCGGCGACGTAGGCGTCGATGACCTGCTCGTAGCGCTCGACGGAGAACAGCAACGTGACGTTGACGTTGACGCCGCGGGCGGTGAGCTCCTCGATGGCGGGGATGCCAGCCTCGGTGGCGGGAACCTTGATCATCACGTTTGGCCGCGAGAGGCGCTCCCAGAGCACGAGAGCCTGCTCGATGGTCGCCGCGGTGTCGTCTGCCAGGTCTGGTGTGCATTCGAACGAGATGAACCCATCGCGCCCGCCGCTGGCGTCGTGGGCGGGGCGCAACAGGTCGGCCGCATGGCGGACGTCGTCGAGCGCGAGCGCGAAGAAGAGCTCCTGCGCGTCGCGCACACCCGAGGCGACCGCCGCGCGGATCTGGTCGTCATAGGCGTTCGAGCCCGTGATCGCCTTGGCAAAGATCGTGGGGTTGGAGGTTGCCCCCGTGACCGCGCTGTCGGCGATCAGCGCTTCGAAGGCGCCGCTGTCCAGCAGCTCCCGGGAGAGCGTGTCGAGCCAGACCGAGACGCCGGCATCGTGCAGCTGCTGGAGGCGGTTCATGCCGAACTCCCGGTACCGGCGGGCGCGAGTTCCTCTAGCGGCACGTCGGGATCGGCGAGGCGCCGGTCGTCGACGGCGACGCGCTCGCCGATGAGGCGCTGGATCGGGTCGATGACGTCCCAGACGTTGACGTTCATGCCCGCCACGACGCGATCGCCGCTGAGCCAGAAGGCGATGAACTCGCGGGTCGCGGGATCGCCACGGAAGATGACGCGGTCCCAGGTCCGGGCGAAGCCCGCGTACTCCATCCCGACGTCGTACTGGTCGGAGAAGAAGTACGGGAGGCGGTCGTAGATGTTGGGCTCGCCGAGCATGGCGCGGGCGGCGAGCGGTCCCTGGTGCAGCGCGTTGGCCCAGTGCTCGACACGGATCCGCTCGCCGTAGAAGGGGTGGTGGGCGTTGGCGACGTCGCCGGCGGCGAAGACGCTCGGCGCGCTCGTCTGCAGGTGCTCGTCGACGAGGATGCCGTTGTCGACCGCGAGCCCGGCCTGGGCGGCCAGCCCGCTGCGCGGCTGCACGCCGACGCCGACGACCACGAAGTCGCACTCGAGCTCGCGTCCGTCGCTGGTGCGCACCCGCTCGACCGCGGTGCCTCCCTCGAAGGCTTCGACGCCGGTGCCCAGGAGCATCTGCACGCCGTGATCGAGGTGGATGTCGCGGTAGACGGCGCCCACTTCTGTGCCGAGCACGCGCTCGAGCGGCACGGTGAGGCGGTCGACGACCGTGACGTCCAGGCCGCGCTGGCGTGCCGAGGCGGCGACTTCGGCGCCGATCCAGCCGGCCCCGATGACGACGACCGCGCCGCCGCGGTCCAGTCGAGCGCGCAGCTCGTCGCAGTCGGCGACGCTGCGTAGGTAGAGCACGCCGTCGAGGTCGCCGCCGGGGATCGAAAGCCTCCGCGGCTCGGCACCCGTGGCGAGCAGCAGCCGGTCGTAGCGCAGGCGCTCGCCGTCGTCGAGCGCCAGCTCGCTGCCGGCGACGTTCACGCTCACCGCCGTGCGGCCGAGACGGAGCTCGATGTCGTGGTCGGCGTAGAAGCCCTCGGTGTGGACGTAGACCGTCTCGCGCTCGGCCTCCCCGCGCAGGTAGTCCTTGGAGAGCGGCGGACGCTCGTAGGGCCGCTCGTCCTCGGCGCCGATGAGGACCACGCGCTCATCGAAGCCCTCGGCGCGCAGGGTCTCTGCGGCCTTCGCGCCGGCCAGGCTGGCGCCGACGATCACGAACGTGCGGTCAGTGGTCATGGGATGTCCTCGTGGTCAGGGCCAGGAACTCCTGGCGGGTCCGGGCGTCGTCGCGCACACAGCCGTGCAGCGCGGAGGTCACGGTGGTCGCGCCGAGCTTCTGCACGCCGCGCAGCGACATGCACATGTGCTCGGCTTCCAGGACGACGCCGACGCCCTTGGGCTCGAGCTCGCGCTGCAGCCAGCGGGCGATCTGCGTGGTCATCCGCTCCTGGATCTGCAGGTCGCGGGCGAAGAGCTCGACGACGCGGCCGAGCTTGCTCAGGCCGATGATCCGCTCGCCGGGCAGGTAGCCGACGTGCGCCACCCCGTGGAAGGGCAGCAGGTGGTGCATGCACAGCGAGTGGAAGGGGATCGCCCGGGCGACGATCAGCTCGTCGTAGCCGTCATCGTTGGGAAACGTCGTCGCCCGGAAGGGGTGGGGCGTGAGCAGCTCGGTGTAGGCGTCGGCCATCCGGCGCGGGGTCTCCTGAAGGCCCTCGGCATCGACGTCAGCGCCGAGCGCCAGCAGGAGGTCGCGGGCCGTGCGCTGAACCGCCGCGTGGTCGATCTCGCGGGCCGCGCCGTGGCCCGGGGACGCTGTTGCCAGCGCGAGTGCGGGGCCACGATCGTGGTGCGAGGTCATGTCTCGCGTTAGTGGCGGCGACGCCTGGTCTCTTCCCGATCGCATGGCCAAGATCCTCGTTGCGCCATGAGGCCGTCGCTATGGGCATCAAGGCCCATCCGCCGCCCAGGCTCTCCCCGTCACGCGGCGATCGTGGCGAGCCCGCCGACGATCGCGCCATACGCGATGTGGGCCAGGACGGTCGCGATCGGGGTGCCGCGACCGTAGTTGCGCATTAGGAACCCCGGCGGTTCGAGCAGCGGCGCGCTGTCGGCGGCGCTGAGGGTACTGCCCATGCGCGGATGGACGACCGGGAGCAGGATGTTCACCAGCGCGGTGGCCGACACGACGCCGTGGAGGAGCCCGAACAAGGCTCCGACGAGCCAGCCGCCGGTGTCGATCGCGGCGAAGATCGCGTAGTAGATGAGCGCGAACACCTCTCCGGCCAGCAGGTGCAGCAGATACCCGATCGCTTTGGCGCGCGCTCGATCGCCGGTGAACGCGGTGCCGAGCAGGAAAGGCAGGTCGACGCGGGTGAGCCCGAGCTCGTTGGCCGTCCGCAGGGCGGTGGTGAGCACCAGCGTGCCGACGAACCCCCCGGCGAGGGCTCCCCAGAGGCTCATCGGCCGCTCGCCTCGGCGATCGAGACCGCCGCGTTGATGAGGGCGAGATGGACGAGCCCCTGCGGGGTGTTGCCCAACAGCTCGTTGGTCTGAGGGTCGAGCTCCTCGGCGTAGAGGCCGACGTCGTTGGCCAGCGCGATGAGCTGTCGCATGAGCTCGGTCGCCTCCTCGATGCGTCCGATGCGGGCCAGCGCGTCGGCCAGCCAGAAGGAGCAGCACAAGAACGCTCCTTCGACGCCGCGCAGGCCGTCCTCTCCGCTGTAGCGATGGACCAGCGGCCCGCGCCCGAGGTCACGCTGCAGCACGGTCACCGTCGCTGCCAGCCGTGCGGGATCCTCGGCGCCGTAGCCGAGCAGCACCCCGAGCAGCACGCTGGCGTCGAGTTCCTCGCCGCCGGCGTGACGGGCGTAGCTACCCCGTCGCTGCGACCAGCAGCGCGTCTCGATGAACTCGCGGATCGCGAGCGCCTCGCCACGCCACGTCGCCGCATGCCCCGAGGGAACGTGGCCGGCGTCGCTCAGGCGAACAGCGCGGTCCAACGCCACCCAGCACATCATCTTCGAATGGGTGAAGTGCAGCGCCTCGCTGCGAACCTCCCAGATGCCGGAGTCCGGCTGGCGCCAGATGCGGCAGACGAGGTCGGCGATCGCGGCGAGCCGCCGGCCGGTCTCGCGGTCGACCCGCCCGCCCGCCTCCGCGTAGATCAGAGCGGTCTGCAGCAGGTCGCCGTAGACGTCCAGCTGGGTCTGCGCCGCGGCGTCGTTGCCGACCCGGACCGGGCGCGACCCGCGGTAGCCGTCCAGCTCGAGCGTGCGCTCTGGCGCGCGCTCGCCGCCGTCGAGGCGGTAGAGGACCTGCAGTCGCGGGCGGGTGAGCTGGGACGCGTGCAGCAGCCACCAGAAGAACGCCTCGGCCTCCCCCGGGCAGCCCAGGTGCAGAAGCGCCTCGAGCGTGAAGGCCGAGTCGCGCACCCAGCAGAAGCGATAGTCCCAGTTGCGCTCGCCGCCGATCTCCTCGGGCAACGACGCCGTGGCCGCTGCCGCGATCGCCCCAGATGGAGCGTGGAAGAGGAGCTTGAGCGCCAGGGCGCTGCGGATCACGGCGTCGCGCCACGGGCCCTCGTAGGCGCGCTGCGAGGCCCAGCGGCGCCAGTACGCGGTCGTGGCCTGCAAACGGCCCTCGACCTGCTCGCGCCTCGGAAAGACCAGTGGCTCCTGGTGGGCGCCGCACAGCGCGATCAACGCCGACTCGGACTCGTCCAACGCGAAGCGCCCGAAGATCGCGTCTTCGTCGATCTGGGCCTCGCCGGCATCCCACGAGCACACCGCCAGCGCGTCGCGCCCCCCGAGGGCGACCGGGACGCCCCCGCGACGCTCGAGTCGCGTGGGCGAGGCGGCGTAGCCGAACGCGGGCGTCACGCGCCAGGACATCGGGACCCGCCCGGCGACGCCATCGACTCGCCGGATCAGCTCTCGGGTCGGCCCCAGTTCATGGCTGGGCAACGCCATCGCGTCGGTGACCCGCACCACCCCCTCGCCGGTGATGAACGTGGTCTCCAAGACGTTGGTGTCGGGCAGATAGCGTCGCTGCACCTCCGCCGGGACCTCGGGCGCCAGCGCGAAGCGCCCTCCCCGATCGGCGTCCAGGATCGCCGCGAACACACTGGGCGAATCGAGGTCGGGCAGGCACAACCAATCGACCGACCCGTCACGGGCGACCAGCGCGACCGTTCGGCCATCGCCGATCGCGGCATAGTCACCGATCGAGACGTAGCCCCGCGCGAGCCGGCCGGACACCGGCGTCGCCCACCGCCGCCGGGTGACACCGCTCATCCGCGCGCCGGCATTCGGCAAAGCGGCAGCACGAGCCCGTGAGGCGGGGTGCGCCTGCCGTGACTCGGTCCCAGCGCTCCCTGACGCGTCGCGCTCCAGTTCGACCCGGTCGCAGTTGGGAATGGTCCTTGCCACACGCGATGAGGGTCGCCGATAGCGTTGCGCGCAACCAATGGGGCTGCGACCCCATCCGCAAGCGGCGCGCTACCCATGTTCTGCTGCAGCGGCGTGCACAGGCCCTCGATCGGCGGTCATGGCCTCCTTGGCGCGCCACACCGGTGCGGCCTTACGTCAGGTTGGAGGACACGCCGCGCGCGACACGCCGGCCGGCGTCGAGCTCGAGCTGACGTGCGAGGAGTGCTTCGAGCACCTCGACCGCTACGTCGAGCTCGAGCTGGCGGGACGGGACGCCGACGCGGCGGTCCCGGGCATGCGAGCGCACCTGGAGGGCTGCCCCGCGTGTCACGAGGACCACGACAGCCTCGCCGCGCTGGTCGGCTCCGAGCGCCAGCCGCGCAGAGCCTGAAGGCAGGCGCGCTGGGCGTGCCGCGGCCGGTCTAATGGGCACAGTTGCCCATTCCTTCGAGGTCCCGGCGTGGGCACGCTGGATGCATGAATACCGACCACGTCGCTGAACCGCCGCGGATCGACTATGCGAGCGTCTCCCCGGTCGGGGTGCGGGCGATGGTCGGTCTGCAGCGCGCCGTCGACGACGCCGGCCTCGAGCCGCTGCTGCTCGAGCTCGTGAAGATGCGAGCGTCGCAGATCAACGGCTGCGCCTACTGCCTCGACATGCACTCCAAGGACGCTCGCGCCCTCGGCGAGTCCGAGCAGCGTCTGCACCTGCTCGCCGCCTGGCGCGAGGCCTCCTGCTACGAGGCGCGGGAGCGGGCGGCCTTGGCCTGGTGCGAGGACCTGACCCTGATCTCGAAGCAGGGCGCGCCCGACGCCGTCTTCGAGGAGCTCGAGCAGACCTTCTCGGCGCACGAGATTGTCGCCCTGACCCTCGCGATCGTCGCCATCAACGGCTGGAACCGGCTGGCGATATCGATGCGAACGCCGGTCGGCTCATATGTCTCACCCCACCGCCAAACAGGAGCGTGAACCATGCCTATTGCACGACGTGAAGCCAAGATCGTCTGGGAGGGAGCGCTCGCACGCGGAACCGGGACGCTGACGAGCGGAAGTGGCGCGCTTGACGAGCTCGCGGTGACGTGGGCGTCGCGGACCGAGCAGCCGGACGGCAAGACGAGCCCCGAGGAGCTCATCGCCGCCGCCCATGCCAGCTGCTTCGCGATGGCATTCGCGCTCGTGCTCGGCGAGAACAAGACGCCCCCGGACCGTGTGCGCGTGAGCGCCGGCTGCACGCTCGACGAGGTCGACGGCGCGCCGCGCATCACGACCGTCGAGCTCACCGTACGCGCACAGGTGCCCGGACTCGACGCGACCGATCTCGAGCGTACGGTCGCCCGGGCGGCCGAGCTCTGTCCCGTCTCCAACGCGCTGCACGGCAACGTCGAGGTCAACGTGCGCAGCGAGCTCGTCCCCGGCGTCGAGACCACGCCGATCCGATGACGACCGTGCCTCGTGCAGCGTCTTTGTCGACGCGGCGCCACAGCCGCCAAGAGGTGGAGATCGAGGACCTCGTGCGCGCCCTTCGCGGGTACGGAGTGCTGACTCGCGCACGGCTGCTGGACGTCTGCCGAGCGACTCACTGGTCCGATGCCGGCGCCAAGCGAGCCCTCGCGCACGCCGTTTCCAGCGGAAGGATCAGACAGCTCGGCGACAACCTCTACGAGATCGCCGAACCCCGACGCGTGGCGAGCCCGACGACTCAAGGGCGGTGAGCTGATATGCCGACGGTGGCGATCAATGGTTTGGGCAGGATCGGCCGGGCGGCGCTGAAGATCCTGTTGGATGCCGGCGGGCTCGATCTCGTCGCCGTCAACGACATCGCCGACGTGGACAACCTGGCGTACCTACTGAGGTACGACACGGTTTACGGGCGCTATCACCGCGAGGTCAGTGCCGCTGAGGGCGCGCTGGTCATCGACGGCACGAGGATCCGGGCGCTCGCGGAGCGTGACCCGGCGAACCTGCCGTGGCATGACCTGGGCATCGACCTCGTCCTCGAGTGCACGGGCCGCTTCACCAGCGCCGAAGACCTGGAGAGGCATATCCGGGCCGGCGCGTCATACGTGATCCTGTCCGCGCCGACGAAATCGGAGAACGTCCCCACCGTCGTCCACGGCGTCAACCGCCCAGACGGCCGCCCGCGGGTCATCTCATGCGCCAGCTGCACGACGAACTGCATCACCCCGGTGATCGAGGTCGCCCACCGACGGCTCGGAGTCGAGCGCGCGATCATGACCACCGTCCACGCCTACACCGCAGGCCAGCAGCTGGTCGACGGTCCGAGCAAGAACTTCCGGCGCGGCCGGGCAGGCGCGGCCAACCTGGTGCCCACCTCGACCGGGGCGGCGCAGGCGACCACCCGTGCACTGCCGGAGCTCGCAGGGCGCTTCGACGGGATCGCGGTCCGGGCCCCATCCCCGTCGGCTCGGTCGCTGACATCGTCTTCGTCGCCAGCCGACCGACCACGACCAAAGAGGTCAACGACGCGTTCCGGCAAGAGGCCGCGACCGAGCGCTACACAGGCATCCTCGGTGTCTCAGAGGATCCGCTGGTGTGCGCCGACATCGTCGCCGACCCACGCGCCGCCGTCGTCGACCTCGAGCTGACCACCGTCGTGGACAACACGCTGGTCAAGGTCATGGCCTGGTACGACAACGAATGGGGCTTTACCCACCAGATGCTCCGCGAGGCCCGGACCGTCCTCGGCGTGTCCGGCATCTCGTGATGTCTTACGCGGTGCCGCTCAGCCGGCTCGGGTCGACGTACGAGATCGCCGAAACACCGGTCCGATGAGGATCCCGCCGCATGAGCGCGATGCCCGGCGCCGGCGGCGCCGCCGGGCGATCGACGCAGCACGGCGGCTGCGACGGTCCGGCCAACGTCGCGTCCAGGCAAGGGCGGGCGAGCACGACCGAGGACCGACCGCCCTGGCGCGAGACGCGCTGCCCGCCATACGACGGGAGTCGTCCGATGGACGACCCTGAGCAGTGCAGAGCACGCTTGTTGACCGTCAACGTCGACGAGAGCCCGGCTTGCGTGCAGGTCGAGACGTCAAGGGATCGCCCACTGCAGATCCACCCGCGCGGACCGTTTCGCCTCGAGCTCACGGCGTGGGCGCTGCGTCGGCGCTCCCACAACGCGGTCGATCGCTGGCACGCAGACACCTACGAGCGCGTGGTGTCGCTCGACGGCGCGCCAGTTGCGCTGTCGGTGACACAGGTGGCTGGGCCAGACGCGCCGCGCCTGTCGGTCGTGCTCGCCGGCGGTCGCGTCGATCAGTCCGCGGAGGCGCTCGCGCGCAGCGCGCTGGACAGGCTCCTCGGGTTGAGCGTCGACCTCTCGCCGTTCGCCGCGATGGCCGCGCCGGACCCGTTGCTCGGCCCGCTCGCCGCGCGTCTGCGGGGGCTCAAGCCCCCGCGTTTTCCCACCGTCTTCGAGGCACTGGTCAACGGCGTCGCCTGCCAGCAGCTCTCGCTCGCTGTCGGAATCCATCTGCTCAACCGCCTCGCCGCCGACCGCGGAAGAGCGGTGTCCGCCGGTCCCGAGAACGCGCGCGCGTTCCCCGATCCCGAGGATCTCGCGTCCCTGCAGCCGGACGACCTCAAGCGCCACGGCTTCAGCTCCACCAAGGCCCGCACGATCATCGAGACCGCCCGAGCGATCGTCGCCGGCGAGCTCGATTTGGAGGCCCTCCAACAGCTCGAGGATGGCGCGGCGATCGAACGTCTGACCAGCCTGCGCGGCGTCGGCCGCTGGACGGCCGAGTACGTGCTCCTCCGCGGCCTGGGGCGCCTGCACGTCTTTCCCGGAGACGACGTCGGCGCGCACAACAAGCTCAGGCAGCTGTTCGGGATCGACACACCGCTGGACCATGAGGCGGTCGGCCGGCTGGTGGCGCGCTGGCATCCCTACGCCGGGGTTGTCTACTTCCATCTGCTGCTCGACTCGCTGTCCCGGGCCGGCCTCGCGATCCGGGCGTGATGCTCGGAGCGGCCCTCGTGGTCGTCCAGGCCGCTGACCCGTCGATCCTCGGCCGATTTCGGTCAGCCATCGTGGAGCAGCTCGCTCAGCACGACGGCGTTGTTGTGCTCGCGGTCGCGGGCGGCGTAGACGATGGTCAGTGGCCGGCTGGCCGCGCGTCGACGCAATTCGTCGAGGCGCTCGGAGTGCGCGGCGAGCTCGTCGCGGTAGCGCGCGCGAAACTCGGCGAAGCGGGCGGGGTCGTGGTCGAACCATTTGCGCAGCTCGTCGCTGGGCGCCAGTTCGCGCGCCCAGTCGTCGAGTCTCGCGCGCGTGCGCGCGACTCCGCGCGGCCACACGTGGTCGATCAGGACGCGGTAGCCGTCCGTGTCCTCGACCGGGTCATAGGCGCGCTTGGCGCGCACGTCGAGCTCGCCGCTTGGGGTCGGCGTCTCGGGGGTCATCTCGGCCTCCTTCTCCCCTGGGTTCAGTCCGGGTCGGGTTGCGCGGAGCGCAGGTACCGGGTCACCGCGGGGTCGTCTGATTCCAAGCGCTCGACGAGCTCGCCCGTGCAGGTGCAGAGGTCGACGACGGCGCTCTGGCCGGAGAGATCCACGAGGCGCCACTGGGCGCCGAAGAGGACCCAGCGCTCGAGGGCATCGATGGTCAGGTTGGTCATGACGGCTCCGTCAATTTGACACCGAACTCGCGAGTCGCAACCCGGGTGCTCGTCGCGGTGTCGGGCGGCGTCCCATGGGTTGCCTTGGTGCGTTGCCCGCGGCGATCTCGGCGATCGGGCGGGTCACCGGTTGGTCGGTGGTGACGGTGATGGTCTGGCCGTGGTGGGTGATCTGCAGGGGCGGGCCCTGTAGGAGCGAGTAGCGCGCCTGGTCGTGGGTGACCTCGATGCGCAGGCGCCGGTCGCGAAAGCAGATGCCGAAGGCCAGGCGGGTCAGTCGTGGTGGCAGGCGGGGCGCGAAGGAGAGGGCGCCGTCGTGGTCGCGCATGCCGCCGAATCCGGCGACGGCGACGATCCAGGCGCCCGCCAGCGAGGCGATGTGCAGCCCGTCGCGGGTGTTGCGCTCGAGGTTCTCGAGGTCGATCAGGGCGGCTTCGGCGAAGTAGTCGTAGGCGAGGTCTAGGAGCCCGACCTCGGCCGCGATGACCGCCTGGGTGCAGGCCGACAGCGAGGAGTCGCGCACGGTCAGAGCCTCGTAGTAGGCGAAGTCGCGGGCCTTGGCCTGGGCGCTGAACGCGTCTCCGCGCAGGTGCAGGGCGAGCACGAGGTCGGCCTGCTTGATCACCTGCTTGCGATAGAGGTCGACGTAGGGGAAGTGCAGCATCAGCGGGTACTGCCGCGGCGTGGTGTGCGCGAAGTCCCACAGCTGGTGATCGGTGAAGCCCTCGGCCTGGGGATGCACGCCCAGCTGCTCGTCGAAGGGGATCAGCATGGCCTGCGCGGCGTCGCGCCAGGCGGCCGCCTCCTCGGGGTCGACGCCGAGCGCGGCCGCCCGGTCGGCGTGGCGCTCGACGGCGTCGACGGCCAGGCGCAGGTTTCGCTGCGCCATGAGGTTGGTGTAGACGTTGTTGTCAGCCACGGCGCTGTACTCGTCCGGGCCGGTGACCCCGTCGATCCGAAAGCGGCCGCGGGCGTCGTGGTGGCCCAGCGAGCGCCATAGCCGCGCGGTCTCGACGAGCAGCTCGAGCCCGGTCTCGCGCTCGAACGCCTGGTCGTCGGTGGCGGAGTGGTAGCGGCCCACAGCATCGGCGATGTCGGCGCCGATGTGGAAGGCAGCCGTTCCCGCCGGCCAGTATCCCGAGCACTCCCGACCGTTGATCGTGCGCCACGGAAACGTCGCGCCCTCGAACCCGAGGAGCTTGGCCCGGTCGCGCGCCAGGCCCAGTGTCGCGTGGCGCCAGCGCAGAGCGTCGCGGACGGCGTGCGGCGCGGTGTAGGTCAGGACGGGCAGGACGAAGGTCTCGGTGTCCCAGAAGGCGTGCCCGTCGTAGCCGGGACCGGTGAGGCCCTTGGCGGCGATGGCGCGCCGCTCGCTGCGGGCGCCGGCCTGGAGGGTGTGAAAGAGCGCGAAGCGCACCGCCTGCTGGAGCTCGGTGTCACCTTCCAGCTCGACGTCGGCGCGCTCCCAGAAGTCGTCCAGGTATTCGCGCTGCTCGGCGAGCAGTCCCTCCCAGCCCGCGCGCCGCGCCTCGGCCAGCGCCGCGGCGACCTGATCGCGCAGCGCCGGCATCGAGCGTCGGCTCGACCATCCGTAGGCGATGAACTTGACCATGCGCACCCGCTCGCCCGGCCTGACGTCGGCCATGATCGTCAGGCGCCCGAGGTCCTCGCTGCTCTCCGTCGCCGTCTCGGTCCCGGGCGGGCCTTCGACGAGATGATCCATTCCCGCCGCGAGCCGCAGCGCGCTCTTCCGGGTGATGTGCACGAGCACGGCCCGGGCGTCGCGATGCGAGAACTGCTCGGAGCGCAGCACGCCGCCCAACGGTGGCGCGGCGCGGGGATCGGCCGCGGCGGCCGGCATCTGCTCGTTGGCCACGAGCTCTGACTGCACCACGAGGCGGGCGGGGGCGCCGATTGGTTCGACCTCGTAGAGCACGGCGGCCACCGCGCGCTGCACAAGCGAGACCAGGCGCACCGAGGAGACGCGTACCTGCTGGCCGGCCGGAGAGACCCATTCGACGCGGCGTCGCAGCACGCCGGCGCGGAGGTCCAGGATCCGCTCGTGGCTGCGCAGCGTGCCGGAGCGCACGTCGAAGGGCTCGTCGTCGACCAGCAGGCGGATGATCTTGCCGTTGGTCACGTTGACGGCCGTCTGGCCCGCCTCGGGGTAGCCGTAACCGGCCTCCGCGTAGGGCAGCGCGCGCTCTTCGTAGAAGCCGTTGAGGTAGCTGCCCGGCAGGCCCTGTGGCTCGCTTTCGTCGAGGTTGCCGCGCAGCCCGATGTGCCCGTTGGCCAGCGCGAAGACCGATCCGGCTTGGTCGAGCACACCCAGGTCGAGCTCGGTCTCGCGCAGCGCCCATGGCTCGACGGTATAGGCGGGGTGAGAGATCACGACGCAGCGACGGGTTGGCGGATGATGAGCGTGGGCCGGTCAGCGTGGTGCACGACCGCGCTCGAGACGCTGCCCAGGAGCATCGAACGCACACCGGCGAGCCCTCGCGACCCCATGACGATGGCCGCCGCGTCATGGCGGTCAGCAATCTCCACGATCGTCTTCCACACCGCTCCGGTCGTCTCGACGGCGAACGGCTCGGCCTTGAGGCCCGCCTCCAGCGCGACGCGGACGCCGTCGTCGGCAATGCGGCGAGCGTCCGCGGCAGCCGCGCGATTGAGCGCGACGAGGTCGACCGCGGTCGCGGTCGGACCCGTCCACGCAAAGCTATGCAGATCGGCAATCGGCTGCCACACGGTCATGACGAGGGCGCGACGGCCGGCAAAGAGCGCGCCCGCGCGCTCGATCGCGCGCCTGGCATCTTGGGATCCGTCAAAGCAGAGCAGCAGCGGGCCGTGAGCGCTCGACGCGCGCCCTCGGGGGTCCACGGCATACATGGTCACCGGTAGGCCGAAGCGCTGCTCGATGTGCTCCACGAGCCCTCGCTCCTGCCAATTGGTGTGCTCCGCGCTGCGCAGCGCGAGCAGGATGTGATCGGGCTTGAACTCCGCGACGGCGTCCGCGATGACGGTCAGGACGCTGCCCGGAATGGCCGCGCCGCTGGCGTGCGCGCCGATCGAGTGCATGTGGCCGAGGACCGTGTCCAAGCGCTCATCGGCGACGTGCCGGAGCTCGTCGACCTCATCGGCGAGCCAGGCAAGCCGGCCCGGGAGGGTGGGCGTGAGCACGAAGACCGCACCCGCCGCGTCGATGACCGCGCGCACCGGAGGTGGGAGCTGACCGACGTCAGCCACGGCGGCGTCGGCGACGAACAGCAGCCGCTGGATCGCCGGTCCGGTGTGCGTCGGGTAAGGCTCCAAGTCTGCGGTCTCGGGGTTGCTCACGGTCGCTTCCTTGTCTGTGGACGGCCCGCATCTCCGAATGAAGGCGCGGTCGCTAAACGTCCGTCGTGATGACTCGAACGGTTGAGGAGGTCTCCCTCGGCAACGCGCGAAGCCGCTTCGCGCCGGCGCTCCCGGACGGGTGGGCGCATCGCGGCTACAGCGGCGATGGTTCTTGCCTGCGACGCGGGACGGCCGCCCTCGTTCTCCCATCGGTCGATGTCGTTGAGCATGAAACGAGTCTCTTGCTTTGCATCGGTTGCAGATATCGGCTCAAGTCCCCATTCGGGACGAGTCGAGCTACCCACAGCCGCCGGTAGCTGGACTCGGGAAGGCGGGCTGGCGGTGAGTCCGTCGGAGATGAGTAGCTCTGGCGCCTGAGATGCACGCCTGTCCCCATTGGCGCGTGGTCTCGCCCAGGCCATGGTGGATCCATGACAGTTCTCGCTGCCTACGACCCACAGACCCTGGACCGCGCTCCCGTCCGCTTCGCCGCGGCCGCCGCCCGGTTCGCGAACGTCCCGCTCGTCATCGCATCGGTCCGCTCCGGCCTGACTCCTGAGCGGTGCGTCTCCGACGGCCTGGTCGGCGAGGGGCTCGAGCCCCTACGGGCCGACCTCGAGAGTGATTACGGCATCGACGTGCGCACGCGCGTCGTCCGCGCCTCGACGCCGATGGGCGTGGCGCGCGCGCTGCAGCGCGTGATCGCTGCCGAGCACGCGGGCCTCGCCGTCGTCGGCTCGACGACCCGCGGCGTGGTCGGCCGGGTTGCTCCCGGCACGACTGCCCAGCGCATGATCAACGGCTGTGCGTGCCCGGTGGTGGTCGTCCCTCACGGCCATGGCCCGCCACCGCGCCTGTCGGTGATCGGCGTCGGCTTCGTCCCCACGCCCGAGGGTCACCGCGCACTGCGCGCCGCCGCCGCGGTCGCCCAGATGGCCGGCGCCGATCTGCGCGTGCTCACCGTGGTCAAGCCTGGGCTGAGTGCCGACGCCTCGGCCGGCCCGACTAGAGACACCGTCGAGCGCAGCCGCGCCCACGTGGAAGCAACGCTCACCGACGCGATCGCCGATTTGGCTCACGACGTGAAGGCCGCCGGCGAAGTCATGGTCGATGACCCCGCGGAGGCGCTCGTGAGCGTCTCTCCGAACGTGGATCTGCTGGTGATGGGATCGCGAGGGTACGGGCCCGGCCTGGCTGTTCTGCTGGGGGGTGTGTCGCGACGCGTCACCATGGCGGCCCGGTGTCCGGTCCTCGTCATGCCGCGTGGCAACACCTCCTCCCTCACCGGCTGGGCAGAGACCGCAACCGCATGCGAGACCTACTCCAGCGAGGTCGCTGCGCGGCGCGCCATGCGCGCGCTGACGGCGGTGGGCGTCCCGGAGGGTGACGTCAGATTGCTGATCGGCCGTCCCGTGCGGGACATCCGCGAAGAAGTCGTCGGCGGATTCGCCGGCGCCGTGGACCCGAGAGCGCCGGTCGGGACCTACATGGGCGCCCCATGCCGTCGCCGCCAGGGCGCCGGGAGCTTCGCCGGCGATCCCGACCGCCAGCGACAGGGTTCCTTCGCCGATGCTGACACCGATGCGATCGCCACCGTCGAGGACGGGGCCGGTCGCTCGCACCCTGCCAGTCGCTCGGTGGTGCGACGGCTGCTGTGGCGTTCGGCCCTGGCCGGCGGCGCGGCCGACCGTGTGATCGACGAGCTGCGAGCAGGGCACGCGGTCGTGCTCGTCGACGCCGTCGAGATCGCCGCGAGCGACGCCCGAGCGCAGCTCGCGGAATTGGCGCACGCCGCCTGATCGCGGCGGCTGGTGACCGCATGGTCAACGCCGTCAACCGCGGCTCCGATCGCGGCCAGGCAGTCGACCGGCGGGTGCGCCGAGCCCACCACGGGCGCGATCCCGCGCTCTTCCTCCGTCGGGCCGGAATTTTACACAGGGAGACTGGGAAAAATCTCTCGGGAGTAGTAGGTTGATAACGGGTCATGAACCGATGACGACAACGGGTGCCTCTGCCTGTGAGCGCGGCCCCGACGATCGAGACCACTCGCCACACGCCTCGCCCGCCGCGGCTCGAGGTATCCGCCCGGGGTCGAGACGCCGCTACCGGGCGGTGCTTGCGGCCGGGATCGCGATCGGGATGCTGCTCGGCGCCGGCGACGAGGCGGCGTGGGCTGGTGCGTTGCTGCCTGAGCGCGGTGGGTCGCCCAACGCGGACCGGATCGCCTCGCTGTACACGGTGGTGCTGGTGCTGGCCGCGCTCGTCTTCGCCGGCGTCGCCGCAAGCCTGGCCTTCGCGCTCGTGCGCTACCGCGAGCGACGCAGTCCGGTGGCAGCGCAGATCCGCGGCAACACGCGGTTGGAGATCGCGTGGACGGTCGCCGCGGCGGGGCTGATCGTCTTCCTGGCCGTGTTCTCGATCCTCAAGCTCGATGCGATCGAGCATCCCGGCCCCGCCGTCGCGAGTCCCGCCGCCGCAGCGGCGGGCGTGGCTGACGGCGGCCGCGGCGCGTTGCACATCGATGTCGTCGGCCGTCAGTACGTTTGGATGTACAGGTATCCGAACGGCGCCTTCTCCTATGAGGAGATGGTGGCGCCGGTCGGCGTCACGGTGCAGCTCGACATCGTCTCGGTTGACGTCGCGCACTCATGGTGGATCCCGAAGCTGGGCGGGAAGTTCGACGCGCTTCCCGGCTACGTCAACCACACATGGTTCCGCCTCGAGCGAGCCGGCGTCTACACGGGTCAGTGCGCGGAGCTGTGCGGGCGCAACCACGCCCAGATGGTCGCCCGGGTGCGCGGCGTCGCACCGGCCGCCTACGCCCGCTGGGTGGCCCGGCAGAAGCGCCTGATCGACGCCGCGAACGCGACGGCCGCCCGCGGGCACCGCGCGCCCGCGCCCGGAGGGCCCTGAATGGCGAACGACCCGACCCAGACCAGCACCGTCCCGCAGGCGCCCGCGGCGCCTGCGCAAATCGTCGCTCACCGCGTCGAGCGCGTGGCCGGCCGCGGCTGGACGAGTTGGGTGAGCACGACCGATCACAAACGGATCGGCGTGCTCTACCTGGTCACGGCGTTCGCGTTCATGGCGCTCGGGGGCGTCGAGGCGCTGTTGATGCGCACCCAGCTCGCCGAGCCCAACAACACGCTGCTGACCCCACAGGTCTACAACCAGGTGCTCACCATGCACGGCACCACGATGGTCTTCCTCGTGATCATGCCGTTGTGGGCGGGCTTCGCGAACTACTTCGTGCCCTTGCAGATCGGCGCGCGCGACATGGCCTTCCCGCGGCTCAACGCGCTGTCGTACTGGCTGTACCTCGCGGGCGGAACCGTGTTCTACGCCTCGGTGTTCTTCAGTCCCCCGGAGGCGGGCTGGACGGCGTACACCCCGCTCTCCTCTGGGCCCTACATCCCCGGCAACGGGACCGACGCGTGGATCTACCTCATCCACCTGACCGGCACGAGCTCGATCCTCGGCGCGCTGAACATCACGGTGACCATCGCCAACATGCGCGCCCGCGGGATGGGCTGGGCGCGCCTGCCCCTCTTCTGCTGGTCGATGCTCGCCCAGGCGATCATGATCATCCTCACCCTGCCGGTGATCGCCGGCGCGGTGACGCTGCTGCTCACCGACCGCCACTTCGGCACCTGCTTCTACGACCCGAGCTGTGGCGGCTCGGCGCTGCTGTGGCAGCACCTGTTCTGGTTCTTCGGGCACCCCGAGGTCTACATCATGATCCTGCCCGCCTTCGGGGTGATCTCCGAGGTGCTGCCCGTCTTTGCCCGCAAGCCGATCTTCGGCTACAAGGCGATCGCCGCGTCGAGCATCGCGATCGCGTTCCTGTCCATGCTCGTGTGGGCCCACCACATGTTCGCCACCCCGCTCTCGAGCGCCGTGCTGGTGTTCTTCATGCTCTCCTCGATGGCGATCGCCGTCCCGACGGGCGTCAAGGTGCTCAACTGGGTGGCCACGCTGTTTCGCGGCTCGATCGCGCTGCGCACCCCGCTGTACTTCGCCGCCGGGTTCCTCGTCCTCTTCACCCTCGGCGGCATCACCGGCGTGATGCTCGCGATCTTCCCCATCGACCGCCAGGTCACCGACACCTACTTCGTCGTCGCGCACTTCCACTTCGTCCTGGTCGCCGGCTCGGTGTCGGCCGTGATGGCCGCGGTCTACTACTGGTTTCCGAAGATCACCGGGCGCATGCTCTCCGAGCGGATCGGCAAGCTCTCGTTCTGGCTGCAGTTCGTCGGCTTCCTGGCCACCTTCCTCATCCAGCACTCGCTCGGGCTCTCCGGGATGCCCCGGCGCATCTACACCTACAGCGCCGACAAAGGCTGGGGGACCGACAACCTCATCTCCACCGTCGGCGCCTACATCCTCGCCCTCGGTGTCCTGCTGACCCTCGCCAACGTGCTCTGGGGCCTGCGCCACGGCCGCGTGGCCGGCCCCGACCCGTGGAAGGGCAACACGCTGGAGTGGTTCACCACCTCCCCGCCCCCGCCGCACAACTTCGACGCCATCCCCAGGGTGCGATCCGTCGAGCCGATGAAGGACATCCGCGACCGGATCAGGGCACGCGACGCGGCAGGAACCACGCGATGAGCGACACCAAGCTCATGGTCGCGATCGGGATCATGCATCTGGTGGCCCTCGGCGCCGGCGGCGGCCTGCTGCTGCTCGCGTTCCGCGGCGGCGACGGCTACGACCACCCACACGCCGAGGGCGGGCGGGGCCCCGACCAGCCGCCCGATCCGCCGCGCCGACCGATCGGCGGGCCGCCGCTGCCGAGCGCCAGGCCCGCCCGCATTCGCCTGCGAGAACCGGCGCGCCTCGCGGACTTGCATGCTCCGCCGCCGCGTCGCGCGCCTCGAGAGCCGTCGCGAACGGCACCGAGACCGGTGACCAGGCCCAGGAACCCACGACCGGAATGACGCCACGTTTGAGACACGGCCAAACTCATTAGGAGGCCGCCGCAATGTTCCGCAGACTGCTTGTCGCGTTCGACGGTTCACCACATGCCCAACGAGCCTTGGCCGAAGCCGTCGACCTGGCCCAGACGAACAGCGGCAGGTTGACGCTGATGACCGTCGTCCCCGAGCCCTCCACGTGGGCGCTGGGCAGCGGCTACGAGCCGGCGGTCGATCTGCACGACCTCAGCAGGCAGATCGAGCGCGAGTACCAGACGATGCTCGACGCGGCGGCCGGCGCGCTGCCGGACGATCTCCCGGTCACCAAGGTCCTCACGCGCGGACCCGCCGGTCCGGCGATCGTCGCCGAGGCGAAGGCGAGCGACCACGACCTGATTGTCATGGGATCGCGCGGGCGCGGTGAGCTTCGCTCCCTCCTGCTCGGCAGCGTCAGCCACCACGTCCTGCAAGCATGCCCCGTCCCGGTGCTCGTCGTTCACGTGTCCGACGAGTCGGCGTCGTGACCAAGCGTTGCCCAAGCTCGCCACGGCGCGGCGGGCAGTGGAGCGTTGGGCACCGATGCCCATTGCGCCGCGCTGATCGCGTACCGAACATGGCGGTCATGGCACCCTCCCCACCCCACCCCGGAAAGGCGACGCCCGATGCCGTCGAAACGGCCGGGGGGGCCGGGAGCTCATGAGCCGTCCCCGCGTGCTCATCGTCGGCGGCGGCGTCGCGGGGCTCGAGACCCTGCTGGCGCTGCGTGCCCTTGCTGCGGATCGGGTCGACATCACGATCCTCGCGCCGGAGCTGAAGTTCGTCAATCGCTCGATGGCCGTCGACCAGCCGTTCAGGCGCCAGCGTGCGCGCGGCATCCGGCTGGCGGACACCGCGGCCGAGCTCGACGCTCGCTGGCACCGTGGCGCTCTTGACCGCGTCGAGCACGGACAGCACCGCGTGGTTACCAAGGACGGCGACGCCCTCTCCTACGACATGCTGGTGCTCGCCATCGGCGCCCACGCCAACCGGGAATGGACATCCGAGGGAGTGCTGACCTATCACGGCGGGCGTGACGGCCCCAGCTATCGGCTGCTGCTGCACCAGCTTCACGAGGGCCGGGTCACCAGCCTGGCGTTCGTCAAGCCGGCCGGGGCGAGCTGGCCGCTTGCGCTCTATGACCTGGCGCTGATGACCGCCGCCGAATGCGCCGCGCGCGACCTGGCTGGGGTCGAGCTGAGCCTGATCACGCCCGAGGACGAGCCGCTCGAGATCTTCGGCCGCCCGGCGAGCGCCGCGATCCGCCGCCTGTTGGACGACTCGGGTGTCACGCTGCACACGAGCAGCTACGGCGTCCCCGGTCGTCCCGGATGGCTGGACATCGCGCCCGGCAGGCGGCGCCTGTCGGTCGATCGCATCGTCACCGAGCCCCGGCTCGTCGGCCCACGCCTTCGCGGCATCCCCGCCGGACGCGACGGATTCATCCACACGGATGCTCACGGCCGGCTCGCGGGCCTCGATGGCGTCTTCGCCGCGGGTGACGCCACGGCCTTCCCGATCAAGCAGGGCGGGCTGGCCGCCCAGCAGGCCGATGCCGTCGCCGAGATGATTGCCGCCTCGGTGGGCGTTGAGATCGATCCGCAGCCGTTTCGGCCCATCCTCCGCGGGCTGCTGCTGACCGGAGGACCGGCACGGTATCTGCGCAGCGACATCAGCGGCGAGGCCGGCGACGACTCGACCATCTCGAGCACCAAGTTGTGGTGGCCGCCAAACAAGATCGCCGGGCGTTACCTGGCTCCCTACCTCAGCAGCCAGGTGGGCGACGCCGCCGACGTGATGCCCCGGCACGAGGATCCGATTTCCGTTGACGCGCCGCCTCACGACCCGGCCTCGCGCACGCAGGTGACCTTCGGCGAGCTCTCTGACGTCGCACGACGCTGAGGTCCTCGGCTGGCTGGTGCCTGGCCGGCGCGCTGGTGGCGCCCGGAGGGGCGCTCGGCTGCACATCCTCGCATCCAGCAATGGGGATCGAACCCCATGGGCTTTGCCTCGAGGAGAGGGCACGATGGCGGCATGGCTCACGAACCGACACCGACCCTGCCGTCGCCGAGCGTCCCGATCCTGCTGACCGAGGTGGGCTTTCGCGCCCGCGAGCGGGAGCTCGACCAGCTGCGAGCGGCCAAGCGAGACGACATCGGGCGACGGCTCCGTGACGCGCGGGGCTACGGCGAGCCCGGCGGCGACGACGAGTACCTGGCCACGCGCGAGGACGAGGCGATCATCGACGCTCGCATCGCGACGCTGGAGGCGATGTTGGCGCAGGCGTCCGTCGCCGAGCACCGAGCCCTTCCCGGAGTGGTGGGGCTCGGTTCAGTGGTTACGGTCGATGAGACTGACAACGGAGCCGGCGCGCGCTATCGACTCGTCGGCTCGCACGAGGCGCAGGAACCCGGCGACGTCTCGATCAGCTCACCGGTGGGACAAGCGCTGCTGGGACGCCGGGCTAGCGAAACCGTCACCGTGAGTCTTCCCGACGGTCGCACCCGGCGGCTGCGGATCGTCTCCGTTGCGCCGCCGACCTAGGCAACCTGCTCGCCGCGGCGCTACGGTCGCGGCGAGCAGATGCCACCCAGGACCCAGCTCGCCGTCGCCCCGCACGACGCGTCCGATGGATGGCGCGCATGGCGGCGGTCTGTCGGCGGGGTGGCCGGCGGTCGTCCCCACTCGGGAGGCCGCCGTGGGTGACACAGCACCGGACCCCGATCGCCGCGATAGCCGGCGGCATCCCTCCCTGCTGCGGCGCCTGTTCTACGCCAACGCCGCCGTGTTGCTCATCGCCGGCGTGCTGCTGGCCGTCACGCCCGTGACGATCAGCGCACCGGTGACGCTCGGGGAGCTCGCCATCATCGCCGCGGCCCTGGTGGCCATGCTCGGGGCGACGTTCTTCCTGCTGCGCCGCGCGGTGTCACCGCTACACGAGCTCACGGCGCTCATGCGCACGGTCGACCCACTCGATCCGGGCCGACGGCTGACCGGGGTCTCGCACTCAGACGCGGAGGTGGCGACCCTCGCCGAGGCGTTCAACGGCATGCTCGATCGCCTCGAGCAGGAGCGGCGCGGCAGCGTTCGCCGGGCGCTGGCCGCCCAGGAAGAGGAGCGCTCTCGCATCGCGCGCGAGTTGCACGACGAGCTCGGGCAGGAGCTGACCGCGGTGGCAATGCAGTCCGAGCGCGCGGCGCACAGCGCGCCCGCAGACAGCCAGGCTGCGCTCGAGGAGATCGCAGAGGCGACGAGGCAGAGCATCGACCACGTGCGCCGCATCGCGCGCAGGCTGCGACCCGAGGCGCTCGACGACCTCGGCCTGGTCAACGCCCTGATCTCGCTCTGCCGACGCATGGGCGAGCCGAGCGGCGTCCGTATCGAGACCGACCTTGCCAACGACATCCCCGCGGTGTCTTCGGAGACGGAGCTGGTCATCTACCGCGTGGCGCAGGAGAGCCTCACCAACGCCGTTCGCCACGCCCAAGCGTCGAAGATCACGCTGTCGCTGACGGCCGTCGATGGCCACATCACGCTCCTGGTCCGCGATGATGGGCGTGGGATCGATGCCCCGCCCTCCGATGACACCGCGGGCGTCAGCGGGATGCGCGAGCGAGCCCTGCTCATCGGCGCGCAGCTGAGGATCCGCTCACACCACGGGGCCGGCACGGAGGTTCAACTCGACGTCCCGCTCCGCTGAGGTCCACCATGCCCATCCCACTGAAGACCCGGATCCTCATCGCCGACGATTTCGAGGTCGTCCGTAGCGGTCTGAAGCTCGTGCTCGATGCGGAGGCCGACCTCCAAGTGGTGGCCGAGGCCAGCGACGGCGCCGAGGCCGTCACGCGCGCGCTCCAGGACGACATCGACCTGGCCATCCTCGACATCTCGATGCCCCGCAAGACCGGCCTGCAGGCTGCGCAGGAGCTCAGCCGCCGCCGCCCCGAGCTGCGCATCCTCATGCTCACCATGCACGACAACGAGCAGTACTTCTTCGAGGCGCTCAAGGCCGGCGCCTCGGGCTACGTCCTGAAGGCGGCGCCGAACCGCGATCTCGTCGAGGCGTGCCGCGCGGCGATGCGCGGCGAGCCGTTCCTATACCCCGCGGCCGTGACGGCGCTGATCCGCGACTACCTCGACCGCGCCAGCCGCGGGGAAGCCACGCCCGAAGACCCGCTCACTCCCCGCGAGCTCGAGGTGGTCAAGCTCATCGCCGAGGGCCACACCAGCGAGGAGATCGCCGAAGAGCTGGTCATCAGCAAGAAGACGGTTGATCGTCACCGCGCGAACATCCTCGAGAAGCTCGGCATGCGCAACCGCGTCGAGCTGACGCGCTACGCCATCCGCCGCGGCCTCGTCGAACCCTGAGCACCGTCGGCGACCCCGCCCGCGAACCACCGCAGGATGTGCACGGCATGGCCCGCTGATGCACATCGCTGCCCATGGGCACGGACGCACACGCCGTCGACACTGACCGCATGGATTCGATCCTCATCTACTGTCGGCCACGCGCAGACGGGCGTGCATACACGCTGCGAGCGTGGCTCGAGCACCAGGCGGCTGAGCTCTCCGCCGGCCCTGATGTCGCGCGGACCACCGTCGTTGATTTGACCACGCCGAGCACGGGTGGCCCGCGCGAGCACGGATGGCTGCTGGACTGCGAGCTGGTCGACGCGGCCGGCCCGCCCAGCGATGCGCTGCGCGAACTGCTCACCGACATGCGCCTGGTCGGTTTCGATCCGACCGTCTTCACGGCACAGCCCGGGCCGGTCTGACCGACCCGGGACGTCGACGCGCGCCAGGCTAAGCGAGCATCACAACCACGCCCAGCGCGATGAGCAGGGCGACCACCGTGACCCCGACGAGCAGGTTCGCGGCCCGCGCCGCCCCGGGCAGGCCCTGATCCAGGGGCGGCCCCGACGCAGCGTCGTGTTGCTGTTGCGAGTCGTACGACATGGCGAGCTTCTCCTTGTTGTGCGAGTTGGGGACCGGCCATGGTCGCCCGAGCCGCGCGCGGTGCCCATGGGCAGTACTCGCCATCCCGCTCGCCGCCGTCCCTCGCGACTGCACGCGGTCCGACCCCTCGACGGTGCAGGCAGATGGGGCCGCACGCCCATTCTCATCGCGGGCCGTGGCACGCATGCTGGACGGGTCCCCCCGGGGGCACCGCAGCCAGCCATCCAGATGAGGAGCCACACCGATGATCCGCACCTTGATCGTGGACCGCCATCCGGCGCTCAGGGCCGGCGTCAAAGTGGTGCTCGAGGCCGAGCAGGACATGGTGGTGGTGGGTGACACCGGCGCGTTTGAGGACCTCCTGCCGCTGCTGCGGCGCACCCGGCCGGACGTCGTGCTGCTCGACTGCCACCCTCCGAAGGTCGCCGGCCTGCGCGCGTGCCGTCTCGTCAAGTGCCTGCTCCCGGCTCCTCAGGTGCTCATCTACTCCGCGTACGCCGACGAGCGATTGTGCGTCGCGGCGCGCGTCGCCGGCGCCGACGGCCTGGTCGACAAGAACTCCTCGGCGCTCGACCTGGTTCAGGCGATTCGCGGCGTCCACAGCGGCCGCCGACTGCTCGAACCCATCGACCGCGACGACGTGCAGGATGCCACGCGGTTGCTCGACCGCCAGGAAGCGCAGATCCTCGCGATGCTGCTCGACGACGTAGCGCCGTCCGAGATCGCCCTCGCGCTGAGCATGCCTCCGGCGACCGTCGGGCAACGAGTCGACGACATCCTGGCCCGCCTGTGCGCCGAATCGCCGTCGACCTCGGCGGACATCCCGTGCGACCGCCCAGCCGCGTAGGCCGCGACCCTCACATCTAGGCCGGCTCAGCAGGCCGCGGCGCGCTGCGAGACTCGCCCGGCGCAGCGCGGTTCGGTGGCGACTGGTCTGCACAACACGCGCGCGCGAAGTGCCTGCCAATGCCCATAGCTAGCCGAGCGGTCGCAGGGGACCCTGGGTGGCGACTTTCAACGAAGAGGAGATCGCCATGCCAGCGCCATTGATCGTGAACTTCCACATGCCGATCGATGCTGGGGATCGCGAGGTTCGTGCCGAGCTGCAGAGCATGCTCGTCGAGCTCATCGACCTCGCGCTGATCGGAAAGCAGGCCCACTGGAACGTAGAAGGCCCTCACTTCCGTTCCCTGCACCTCGAGCTCGATGAGCTCGTGGACACGTGGCGGAGCCTTGGTGACCAGGTGGCCGAGCGCGAGGTCACGCTCGGTGCCGTGCCCGACGGCCAAGCCGCAACCGTCGCGAGCTTCAGTCAGATCGCGCCTCTCCCGGTCGGCCACCTCAGGGACTACGACGTGATCCGGGAGGTCGCCGACCGTGTGACCCAAGTCGCGGCCCGCGCGCGAGCACGCATCGAAGTCGTAGCCGCCCACGACCCGGTTTCGGAGGATCTCTTGATCGCGGTCGCCGGCACACTCGAGAAGCAGCTCTGGATGCTTCGGGTACAGCGCCCGCACGCCTGAGGCAAGGCCCCCACCCGCTTGTCGCTGCTCGGGCTGCGGCGTTCGATGCTGGTCTGCGCTAACGGTCCGGAACCGTGCGCGTGAGGCCGGCATGACGCCGATGATGTTACGGGTGGCGCTGGCCCCGGCCGGCGGCAGGGAGGGTGCACGACCGGGGCCACAGCGCCCATCGCCAGACCGGTGTGGCTTGCGCCATGGGAGAGATCCGGTCAGAGGTGCGATGTGTCGTGAGTGTCCTCGGGCGCAGGCCTTGCGGAAATGGGTTCGGACACCCATTTGGACTCTGGGAATGGTTCAGGGAGGCGACGCACCGGCCGGCCCGAGCGATCGTATGGGGTCCGCGTGGGCGGCGAGATGGGCCTCACGCCGTATGGGCCGGGGTAGCCGCACCGTCGATCATCGGGTGCGACCTCATCCTGGCTGTGCACGGAAGTCTCGTGACCAGCATCATCGAAAGTGCAGGCGCAATAGGCTTCGCCGCTTGGGTGGCCTTGGGAGTTGTGGCGGGGTGGATCGCGTGTCCGATCCCGCCCGACTGCGAGCCGACGCAGGCCGGCCGAATGCTCGTCGGAGTCCTCGGCGCCGTCCTCGGCGGAGTCGTTGCCTCGCTGCTCGGCGTGGGTTCGGCTGCCACCTTCTTCAGTCTCGGCGCCTGGCTCGTCGCACGCGCCGGCGCCACGGCGTCGTTGGCGATCCACAGCATCCACGTCGGCCGGTCGCGCCCGCCCCATCCACCGGCAACTAGGTAATCACGGCGAAATCACGCGCGAGCCGACAATGCACACCTCGCCCCATACGCGAACGCGTCGTCGTCCCCGACGATGGGGCCATGAGCGATGGTGGAGCAAACCAAAGAGCCGTGACGCTTACCGGCAGCTCGACGCTAGGCGCCAACGAGATCCTGGACGTCTTCGAAGAGCTCGGCGCAGGGCTCGAACGACCCCCTCTGGCGCTCCGCATCCGCGTGGCCGTCCGCAGGCGTGCGCTCGACAAGGCGTTGGCGCGCGGCGACAGCCCGCTGCGCAGTGACGTGTACGCCTTGCGCGCGCGCCAGCTCGTCGAACGACGCAGCCGCGAGCGTCTGGCAGAGGCGCTTGAGCGCCTCGTCGAGCGCGCCGAGCGAACCCCATCGCCGAGCGCGATCGTCTGGCTCCCGAAGCGCGAGATCATCGACGCGCGCACGGAGCTTCTCAGCCTGGCGCGCCGGCTGCGCGACGCGCGACCGGTATACGCGTGCGGTGTGGCAATGGTCTCGCAACTCGTCTGCGATGGCACCGGGCCAGCCTTCACGCCGCGTGCGGGCCTTTCCCTGCGCCGCGCGATCGCGGAGGCCACAGTCGCGCTCGAGGGCATGTCCCGCGACGAACCAGTAAGCCAACGGTGACGGCGAGGTTCGCGCAAACCCGACCGCAAGGCGGTGTCTGCCTGCACCCGCGGACGCTAGCTCCTCGGTCCGACTCCTGGGGCGGCGCGGGACCGCCTGATGCGTGCATCGCTCGTCCGGCCGCCCGCGGGCCGCTGCCCGAGCGATCGCCATGGTCCTGGGCCGCGTGAAGAATTGGGGGTCAGTGCCCATTGCGGCCACTTGGCCGGCGGCGACCATCGCCACCATGACTACCTCCTCCTGGACCCCGCTGAGCGTCGGTCCCTCCCCTTGCGACAACGACGCCCTTCGAGCGGTTGCCGCGTCGCCTGAGGCCGGGTCGCTTGGCTGCCTGGCCCGGTGCCTCGCCGAGGTGGCGCATGCCCTGCGGGTGCAGGCTGACCACCCCGAAGCGCCCGCAGACCTGGCGGGCGTTTTCGTGGACATCGAAGGCGCGCTCGGCGATCTCGCGGCCGCAGTCGAGCAAAGCGCACATGCGGTCATAGACAACGATCGCCCTCCGGGAGCGCGGGTCAGCCAAGCGCCGACCGCCGCGGCGCGCGCAGTCTCCTGGCGCCTGCATGGGCTCGCCCATGCGCTACACGCGTCGCGCGAGATCTGTCCGGCCATCCAGGGCTCTTCGCGCGAGCTTGCGCGCGCGCGGCAGGCCCGTCGCGGCAGCGCGCTGGCGGATATGCACCTCCATCGTCAGCCGCTGGGCCCGTCTAGGTGAGCGTCGCGCTGCGGCCGATCCACGGGCGTGATGGGCGCCCGGCCGCGGTCGTGAGATCGCGCGGCCCGGGCTGCGACCGCGGCGCCTCGGAGACCGTCGTGATCCCGACTCGGGACCGCGTGTCCGCCGGCCAGGTGCTCGCCGGTGAGATCCTCGGCGGTCTCGGGCCCGTGACCATCTCCCTTATTCGCGTCGAGCAGACACCCTTCGGACGACGATTGCGCGCGTGCCGGGAGGCGATTGCGACGCCGGTGTCGTCAGAGACCGACGCGACCACGTCGCGCGCCCGCTTCGAGCTCGATATCCCAGAGGATGTGGTTCCGAGCGGGTGGGGCGCGCAATGCTCGCTCTCCTACACCCTGCTCGCTCGCTCCCGGCACCGCACGGCGGCAGCGAACGCGTGGGCGGCGATCGAGGTCGTGGCTCGAGGGCAAGCGCACGTCAAGCCACGCGTGGAGCGTTTCGATCGCTTCATCGCCGGGGTTCCGGCGCGCCTTTTCCACATCGAGCTGCATGACGCCTCGCTCGAAGGCGACGGCTACATCGCCGGCAGGGTCCACCGACACGGCGGATGCCCGCTGGGCACGATGATGCTGGAGGTGGGCTGCACGGAGGCTTGGCGCTGTCGGCCATCGTGGAGGGGCGCTCCACCACAATGGGACGAGCGCGTCATGTGGGCCGCCACGGCGCCCATCCAGCTCGAAGACGACCGCGGCTGGGCGGCGTTCCGCTGCGAGATTCCGGCCGGACTGCCGGCCGCCACCGAGGCGGACACCGTTGCCTGGCGATACGACCTCGCGGTGAGCCGCCGCCTGCGCCACCGACCCGACCAGCGCGCGACGCTTACTCCCCTGCTTTTCGAGGCCACCTCACTGAGCGCGTGACCTGCCGACTTCGACCCGCCGTGCGCGCCAACCTCGCCAAACGATCGCGGTGCGCGTTCGGCCCGGCGAAGATGGGGATTTGTGTCCATAGCCCGAAGGCGGGCGATGGTGGACGATCACGGTGTGATTGGTCTTCGGCCAGAGCCAGCGTGCCCAGAGTCCGGACTGAGCAGTCCGCCGGTGGGATCGCCGGACCAGCGCGACGCGTTGTCGCGGGCCACCAGGTCCTTGATGCAGACGGCCGCCGCCGTGCGCCGCAGCGCCGGGGAACCGCAGGCGTCGTCAGAGCTTGGTCACGCGCTCGGGCACGTCGAGGAGGCGCTGAACGATCTGTCGGCCGGGATGGCCCGGATCGCCCGGGGCATCGGCGAGGAGGACCCGACCCCGGGTGGCGTCGCGTGGCGCCTGCGTACGCTTCACCACGCGCTTCGCGCCGCGCGCGACCTTTGCGCCGGCGCGAGGGGCGCGGCCCCTGACGCGGGAGGCCACGTTGGCGGTCGCCCCGGCGCCATGGCCGAGCACCCGAGCCGGGCATGAGCGAGCCGCGGCGTATGCCAGGCCGATTCGCGTGGCTGCTGCCGCTCGCGGTCTTCGCGCTGTTCCTGTCACTGACGCCCTCGGAGAACCAGCGGCCGCGGAAGCTTCCGTTCAGCGAGATGCTCACCCGGATCGAGGAACGCCAGGTCGTGCGCGCCGAACTCAGCACGAGCGACAACCTGCTCCGCGCGTGGACCGCGGACGACACGCAGTACGAAAGCGGCTACCCGCCGGACTACGGGACGGAGCTCGTCACCAAGCTCCGGGCCCAGGACATCTCGTTCAACGTCGAAGCAGACAAGCGGAGCCCATGGGTGACCGTGGCGATCTTCTTGCTCCCCCTGCTGCTGCTGTTCGGGTTCTGGCTTCTGCTCCGTCGAAGCGCCCAAAAGGGCGCCAGCGGACCGGCCTCATTCGGTCGCGCAAAAGCCCGCCGCATGTCGCCGACCACCCCGAAGATCACCTTCCGTGACGTCGCGGGGGTCGACGAGGCGGTCGAGGAGCTCCACGAGATCAAGGAGTTCCTGGAGAACCCCAAGAAGTTCCAGGCGCTCGGCGCGCGCATTCCCAAGGGCGTGCTGCTCTATGGGCCTCCGGGCACCGGCAAGACGCTGCTCGCGCGGGCCGTGGCCGGCGAGGCGGGCGTGCCCTTCTTCTCGATCTCCGGCTCGGACTTCGTCGAGATGTTCGTCGGGGTCGGCGCCTCTCGCGTCCGCGACCTCTTCGAGCAGGCCAAGCAGAACTCGCCCTGCATCATCTTCATGGACGAGATCGACGCCGTGGGGCGCCACCGCGGCGCCGGCCTGGGCGGCGGGCACGACGAGCGCGAGCAGACGCTCAACCAGTTGCTCGTCGAGATGGACGGCTTCGAGATGAAGGACAACATCATCCTCATCGCCGCCACCAACCGCCCCGACATCCTCGATCCCGCCCTGCTGCGCCCGGGCCGCTTCGATCGCCAGATCGTCGTCGACCGCCCCGACCGCAAGGGCCGCTCGAAGATCCTCGAGGTCCACACGCGCGGCAAGCCGCTGGCCAAGGAGATCAACGTCGACGCCCTGGCCGGCCAGACGCCCGGCTTCACCGGCGCCGACCTCTCGAACCTCGTCAACGAGGCCGCCCTGCTGAGCGCGCGCAACGGCAAGCGCGAGATCACCCAGGTGGAGCTCGAAGAGGGGATCATGCGCGTGATCGCCGGCCCGGAGAAGAAGACCCGGGTCATGAGCGACAAGGAGCGCCTGATCACCGCTTATCACGAGATGGGCCACGCGATCGTCGGGCACTTCCTCGAGCACTCCGATCCGGTCCACAAGATCTCGATCATCAGCCGCGGCCAGGCGCTGGGCTACACGATCTCGATGCCGCAGGAGGACAAGTTCCTCACCACCAAGGCCGAGCTCACCGACAACCTGGCCATGACGCTTGGCGGCCGCGCGGCCGAGGAGATCGTCTTCAGCGAGATCACCACCGGCGCCTCCAACGACCTCGAGAAGGTCACGGCGACGGCCAAGCAGATGGTCATGCGCTTCGGCATGAGCGAGAAGCTCGGCCCGCGGGTCTTCGGCCACGATCACGGCCAGCCCTTCCTGGGCCGCGAGTTCTCCGCCGAGCCGGACTACTCCGACGAGATCGCGCGCGAGATCGACGACGAGATCCGCCGCATCGTCGAGGCCGCGCACCAGCGCGCCAAGGACCTCCTCACCGAGTACCGCGGGGAGCTGGGCACGATCTCCGAGATCCTCGTCAAGCGCGAGACGATCGAGAAGGAGGAGTTCGAGGGCCTGCTCGCCGGCAGGACCGAGGAAGAGGTCTTCGGCTCCGAGGCTCCGCCTCCCGGCTCGCCCATCCCGGGCGAACCCGCGCTGGTCGCGGCCCTTTAGCGAGGAGGATCTCCCAATGAGTGTTCGCCCTGACTCAGAACGCGCCGTCGGCGTCACTCCGTTGATCGTCGGGGTCGACGGCTCCGAGCGCTCCCGTGACGCGCTCGCCCTCGCGGTTCAGCTGGCCGAGCCCGGGCAGGGCGTCCTGCTCGCTCACGTCCATCCGTACGGTGCGCTTTCGGACCTCCTCTCCGGCGATGACTATGCGCGACTGGTGCGGGAGGTCGCAGAGTCCACCCTGTCGGCAGCGAACGAGACACTCCCCCCTGCCACGGAACGCGTCATGCAGCTCGTGTCCAACCGGTCTCCCGCCGCCGGCCTGCACGACCTGGCGGCCGAAAAGGACGCAGCGCTCATCGTCGTCGGCTCATCGCACCGCTCGGGGCTCGGACGCGTGTTGGCGGGCAGTGTCGCCGAGTCCGTGCTCGCCGGATCGCCGGTCCCCGTTGCAATCGCTCCGCGAGGCCTTGCTGACAGCGAGGACAGCATCCGAATCGTCGGCTGCGGCTTTGACGGCTCGCCTGAGGCCGACGCGGCGCTCGGCTGGGCCGCCGACATCGCTCGCCGCCGGCGCGCGCGCCTCGAGGTGCTCGCCGTGCACCCTCGCATCGCGTTCGCAGGCGTATCGAGCGCCGGGGCGTTCGGCTATCAGTCCGCTGACGACACGCTGCGCCAGACGCTCGAGAAGCAGATGCGCGACGCGATCGCTTCGCTCGGGCCCGGTGTTGACATCAGCGGCCGGTTGCTCGACGGCGATCCGTCGACCGCGCTCGTCGACGCAAGCAAGGAGCTCGACCTCCTGACCCTCGGCTCGCGTGGCTACGGACCGATCCGAACGGTGCTGCTCGGCAGCGTGAGCCGCACGCTCGTTCGCGAGGGTGCGTGTAGCGTCGTGGTCCTGCCTCGGGGCGCCGGGACCAACCGCGGCGATGCTGCACAGTGACCGGGGGTTCGCAGAGCGGGCGTCTCAATCCAGGTCCAGCGTGGAGAGCACCGCGCGGGCTATGCGATCCTCGTTGGGAAGCGCCGCCGTCTCGAGGTTCTTGGCGTAGGGCAGCGGCACTTCCGCCATGCCCACGCGCTCGACCGGCGCATCGAGGTCATCGAAGCACGCCTTCTGGATGCGCGCGGCGAGCTCGGCCGTAACGCCGTAGGTCGGCCATCCCTCTTCGACGCAGACGACCCGACTGGTCTTCGCGACTGAGGCGGCAACGGTCTCGACATCCAGCGGGCGCAGCGACCGCAGGTCGACGACCTCAGCATCCACGTCGTGAGATTCGGCCAGCCGATCCGCGACGTGCAGCGCCCGAACGACGCTGTAACCGTGCGCGACCAGCGTGACGTCGGAGCCGACGCGCGCCACCGCCGCGCGCCCGATCGGCGTGACGTGTTCGGGGTCGAGCGGGACCTCGCCCTTCTCCTTGTAGATGACGAGGTTCTCCACGACGAGGACGGGGTCGTCATCGCGGATGGCCGCCTTCAGCAGCCCCTTGGCGTCGGCAGGGTTGGCGGGCGCGACGACCTTCAGTCCGGGGGTGGCGGCGAACCAGCCCTCGAAGCTCTGCGAATGCTGCGCGGTCAGCTGGTTGCCCGCGCCGTTGGGCGTGCGGATGACCAGTGGGCAGCGCACCTCGCCGCCGAACATGGCTCCGATCTTGGCTGCGTGATTGACGACCTGGTCCATCGCGACGAGCAGGAAGTTGAGGGTCATGATCTCGACCACCGGGCGCTCGCCGAGCATCGCAGCGCCGACGCCGGCGCCCACGAAGCCCTCTTCGGAGATCGGGGTGTCGCGCACGCGGTCAGGCCCGAACTCGTCGAGCAGACCCGCGGTGACCTTGTAGGCGCCGTCGAAGACGCCGACCTCCTCGCCCATCACGAAGACGCGCTCGTCGCGCGCGAGCTCCTCGCGCAGCGCCAGGCGTAGGGCCTCGCGGTAGGTCATGACCTCGATCTCGGCAGCGGTGGCGGTCATCGTCCCAACCCGCTGTTGAAGACAAGGTCGAGCTCGCCGAACGGGCTGCCCGGCCGCATGCGCTCGAATTGCTCGGCGCTGCCGGGCGCATACACGCCGGCGGCGAGCTCCTCGACGCGCGGCGCTTCGTCAGCCGTGGCGTAGGCCACCGCCGCCTCAACGCGCTCATCGACGTCGCGCTCGAGCCCGGCCAGCTCCTGCTCGGACACGCCTTGTTCGATCAGCCGCCCGCGCGTCAGCGCGATCGGGTCCTTGCCCTTCCAGGCTTCGATCTCGTCCTTGGTCCTGTAGCTCAGTCCCGCGTCGGCCACCGAATGGCCGCGATAGCGGTAGGTCATCGCTTCCAGAACGGCCGGCTCGCGCTTGTCTCGGGCCGGCGCAGCAGGCGCCCCGCGCTCTCGGCCACCGCGTCGTAGTCATCTCCATCGACGCGCTCGCCGTGCATGCCAAACGCGCAGGCGCGCTTGTAGAGCTCAGGCTCAGCCGAGGCGCGCTCGACGCTCGTACCCATGCCGTACTCGTTGTTGACGACCAGGAGGACGACCGGCAGCGACCACAGCGCGGCGAGGTTGAGCGACTCGTGCCACGCGCCCATGTTCACCGCGCCGTCACCGAGCTCGCACAGCACGGCCTGTGGCTTGCCTTGACGTATGAGCGCAAGCGCGAGGCCGACGGCGACGGGAAGCTGGCCGGCGACGATCCCCCATCCACCGAAGAAGCCGCGTTCGACGTCGAGGAGGTGCATCGAGCCGCCCCGGCCGTGAGCACACCCATGACGGCGCCCAAACAGCTCCGCCATGACCGCCTCGGGGCTGACGCCGCGCGCGAGCGCGAAACCGTGGCAGCGATAGCCGGTGACCAGCAAGTCGTCATCCTCCAACGCATCCAGCGCGCCGACGATCGCCGCCTCCTGACCGGAGGACAGATGGCAATAACCGCCGATGAGATCGGCCTTGTATTGGCGCTCAGCCTCCGTTTCGAACGCGCGAATGAGCACCATCTGCTCATACGCCCGGCGTAGTAGCTCCCGAGCTGAAGTGGTCATAGCCAACGTCATCTCTCTCCATCATGGACGCTCCCGACGCCGGGCACCATGGGTTCTCGAATGCATTTCGCGGCAAACTCGGCCCGGCCATTGCCGCGGTGGCTCAATCGCAACAACAACTGCCGACCATCCCGCGACCGATGCACTCCAGTACCCATTCCACTGGGGCCGGAGCGTGCGGATACTGGGAGCGTGCGCACCTACCTCCCTCCACCGCCGGCGCCCCCGAGCCCCGCCCCCGTCGCCTTGGGGCCCGCGGGACACGACGGACGAGCGACTGCGGATCGTGACGTCGACGCGACCCGATCGCGCGTCGGGACGCTCGCGTCACGCGCGGGCGGCATGCCCACGGCCGCCGATGCACGCAAACACCCGCTGTCGATGCCGGGCGACGAGCTTGCACGCCGCCACAGATCCCTTGCCTTCGACCGCCTCCTGGAATCCGTGCACCGCGAGCACCTGAGTCCCTTCGACCTGCGCGTCCTCCTGCGGGTCACCGATCGAGAGGCGACCGTCGTCGGCCTGGCCGAGTCCCTAGGGCAAGCCCCGAGCGTGCTCAGGCGCGAGAGCGCGCGCCTCGTCGCGCGCGGTCTGCTTCGGCGTCGCAGGCGCCGAGACCGGCAGGATCACATGGAGATCACGCTCGCGACAACCGCGTCCGGGATGAGTGCGCTGAGTCGCGTGACGCAAGCGCTCGAGCTTGCCCCCACTCATCCGAACGGCCGCGCAACCAGTCGGACGTCCGCCGCCCCACTTCTGCGGCGTGAGGCGGGGGCACCATCGGCATGACTCGAGTACGAGCCGGTGAGGGACAGACAACCGAGGCCCGCGTCGTGGTCGGCTACGACGGCTCGGACTCCGCGCGACGCGCGGTGGCGCGGGGCGTTCGGGCGACGGGGCCGCGCGGCAAGGTGATCCTCGTCGCCGTCGAGCCGAAGATGCACGAGGACGGCATCGTTGCCGAGCAGCTCGGCGAACCGGGCGACAAGCCCTCGCAGCTGCTGGCCGAAGCCCAGGCGATCGCCGCGCGGACGTGCGCTACCGGCGCCCCTGAGGTTCGCACGGTCGCCAGGGAAGGCAACCCGGCGGACGAAATTCTGGAGGCGGCGGGAGCCGCCGATGCCGATCTCATCGTCGTCGGACGTACCGGCAAGAGCTTTCTCGCTCGCGCGATCCTCGGGTCTGTGGCAGTCCGCGTCGTCGAGCTCGCGCGCTGCGACGTCCTCGTCGTCGCTTGAATGGCTACGCACCACAGGACGAACCCAAGCTCCTCCTGCCAAGCCGGGCGGATCAGGTATGCCGTTGGGTGCCTGATGTCTGAGGGGACGTCGACCGCGGCCAGCGCGCTCTGGGTCACCGCGCCCCAGGAACGGCAGGGGTCCGACGCAATGGCGAAGGTGCGCCCGCGTGAAGCCAATGGTTCAGGGCCCCGCCCACCACGACGGGGGGTCGCTCGCCGGGAAGGATTCCTTGTTCGACTCGTCGATGGGATCGCGAGCCGCCAGTGGCGCTGCGGGTTTGCTCATCGGACGACCAACCGCTTCATCGTCGTTGATCGCCACGGCGGGGCGTGGACCGGGTGCGCGGTCGGGCTTCATGAGTCATACGATGGCAGCTGCGGCGCATGGCGACCGAGTCGTGCGCGACGCGCCGCGGGCGGACTTGGCTCGCAATCACCTCACCGCTGTCGACCCGCGCAATCGCGCAGGCGGCGCGCCACCGGCCGGGGCGCGAGCCGGAGTAGCCGGCTGAGAGCGGTCGGTGTGCGCCTCATACCGGCGCCGCGGGCGCGACCGCCAAGAGTGCCCGGGCGCGAGCTCCCACTCGCTCTCCATCCTGGGAGACCCAGGTCGTCGCGGCTCACGGCTGTCGATCCGTCACAGCCCACGGCGGCGAAACATCGGCGATGCTTGCACGTCCGTGCGTGCCCTCCCTCTCAAGGCGGTGTTCTCCAGTGCATACCGACATCCCGACCGGCGCCGATCTCGAGCGGCTGCTCTCGGCGCGCGACGCCGCGTGCGTCTCGATCTACCTGCCCACGGCGCCGGCGGAGCGCGGCGGCCGCGATCGCATCGAGTTCAAGAACCTGAGCGCTGAGGCGCTCGAGCAGCTCAGCGCGTCGACGGTCGGGCGCGCCGCGGTCAACGACCTGCGCGACGTCCTCGAGGATCTCGTCGACGACGACGCGTTCTGGACACGCCAGGCCCACAGCCTGGCGGTCTTCGCCACCCCCTCAGGTGCCCGGACGTTCCAGGTCGCCAACCAGCTGTCGCCGATGGTCGAGGTCTCAGACCGCTTCCACGTCAAGCCGCTGCTGCGCAGCGCAACGTTTCCACAGGCGGCGTATGTCCTGGCGCTCTCGCAGAACGCGGCCCGGCTCGTCGAGGTCTCGCCGGACGAGCCGCCGGTCGACATCAAGGTCTCGGGCATGCCGAGCGACGCCGCGAGCTCGGTCGGCAAGGCCTCGATCGCCGACCGCTCGGCGGACCGGCGCATCCAGGGCTCCGAGGGCCAGAAGGTCCGCCTGCGCCAGTACGCGCGACGGATCGAGGAGGCCCTCAGGCCACTGCTCTCCGGCCTCGACCTGCCGCTGATCCTGGCGGCGACCGAGCCGCTGGCCTCGATCTTCCGGGCCGTCAATACGTACCCCCATCTCGCGCACACGGTCATCGCCGGCAACCCCGACGAGACGACCGACGCCGAGCTGGCCACCGCGAGCCGGCGCGTGCTCGACGAGCTGTACGCCGAGGAGCTTGCGGATCTCCGCGCGCAGTACGAACAGCGCGTGCCGCAGGGCCGAGCGAGCGACGACCTCGCCGCGGTCGCACGCGCTGCGACGTTCGGCGCGGTCGACACGGTGTTCGTAGATATCGACGAGACGCTCCCGGGCTTCGTCGACGAGGCGGACGGGGCGCTGACGCTGGACGAGGCCGACGATGCCGTGAACTATGGCGTCGTGGACGAGATCGCGCGGCGTGTTGTGCTTGGGCGCGGACGCGTTCTGGCCGTGCGCCGCGAGGACATCCCCGGCGGCGGGCCGGCCGCGGCAGTCCTGCGCTATCCGGTCTGACCCGCTCCCAGGTGAGCGCGCCGCGCGCTCCCGGCTCGCTGCGGCGGTCGCCGTCCGCTAGGAATCCCAGGACGACGGCCCAAACGGGTCGCCACGAATCCCGCGCTGACCTCTGCTTTTGGGGCGGTTGCGAGCCTCTCGGAAGTGGAGCGTCGGACACCGAATGGGCGGTGAGCTGAGGAGCTGGGTAGCCGCGCTGGGCCTTCACGAGAGCGCCTTGCTTGCTGAGTCGGGTCAGGCGCGTGGCCACCGAATTGCGATCTAGCCCGATCGCCGTTGCCACATCGCTTGTCGTAGCGCCCGGGTCTGCCGCCACGTGGTCTACGACGCGGCTGCGCGCGTCCTCCGGCACCGAGCCCGAACGCCGCGGCGACACGGACCGTCGGGACGACGACGACCGACGCGACGGCCGACGCGCACCGCGGCGACTCGGCGGTGGCGCTTGGGCACGCCGTTCAATGCGGCGTACGCAGCACGTCACCGACCCGACCAGACCCCGAGCGGCGTGACCCGGACGGGCGGGAGCCGGCCGTATCGACCGGTTGACGATTGGTTGACACAACCCCGGCCAAACACGACGGAACGCGTCCAATCCTGAGCCGCCGCGAAAGTCCGAAACCTGCTCTTTTGCAGGGAGAAGGCACGTGGACCTGACCCATCGCAACTGCTTGCCATGCAGAGCGTCCTGGGTTCGGAGCCGGGAGCTGGTACCCAGCCGAGTTCGTATAGTCAATGTCCCGCAACCCGCCCCGATTTGGGCCATCCGCTTATCGTTGTTGATATCCGTTTGCAGTCGTTCGAGGTCGTTGATATTGTGCGGCTGTGAGTGGAACCGTGCATCGTCTCGGACCGCATGTGCGCCTCTGTTCGACCCACCGGCTCTTGCTTGATACGGCTCGCGGCGGGGCTTCCTAGAGGATGTTGTGACGGGCGTCACGGCCCCCCAGCTGTTGACCGCCGAGCAGCTCGCCAAGCGCTGGCAGGTCCCGCCGAGCCACGTATACCGGCTGACGCGCGAAGGTCGGATCCCGGTCGTCAGACTCGGCCGTTACTACCGCAATCGGCTCGACGCCATCGAGCGCTTCGAGCTGGGCGAACTCCACGCGACGACGCGGGCGGCGTAGGGTCACTGCGACTCGAGACGCTCCGACGCGCGTTGGCGGCGCGCAAGGATCGGCCCACGGAGGTACCGCTATGAGGACCGTGCAAGCGACCGGGCATGTCGAGACACGCGATCGCGGCGGTGGTCCGGTCTTCTACGCCAAGCTTAAGCTGCCTGACGGCACGCAGCCGCGCCGGCGGCTTGGCCACGTCTGGACGAAGCGGTCCCGTCCACCGGATGGCTACCTAACGCGCACACAGGCTGAGGCGCGCCTTCAGGCCATCCTCGAGGGTGACGACCCGATGGTGAACCTGTCGCCGAGCCGCGTCGCGTTCAAGGCGGCGTGCGAGGAGCGCCTTCGGTATCTCCGAGATGACAAGCGCCGCAAGCGCTCGACGATCGCTGACTACAGCAACGTGATCGACCACGACCTCCTCCCCTACTTCGGCGAAGAGACCCCAGTCGAGGAGATCAGCACTCGCGACGTGGAGGCACTCAAGGACCTCCTCCTCGGCCGCGTGTCGCATCGGACAGCCCAGAAGATCCTCGTCATCTTGCACGGCGTGATGGCACGTGCGAAACGCAAGGGCTGGATCACGGCCAACCCATGCGAAGACGCGGAGAAGGTCACTGTCCAGCGCTCCGACGACTTCAACGTGCTGAGTGTGGAGCAGGTCCACCTCGTCGAGCGCGAGGCGACGTCCGAACTGCTGCGGGCGCTGTTCCTGACCGCGGCCTTCACAGGACTTCGGATGGGCGAGCTGCTCGCTCTACGTTGGCGTCACATCGACCTCGCTGGCCGGATCCTCCATGTGCAGCGCAACTACGTCGAGGGCGAGGAGGACACGCCGAAGAGCCACCGACGGCGCAGCGTCCCAATCTCAGACCAAGCCATGGTCGTTCTCAAGGCACTGAGCCAGCGGGCGCACTTCATGGCGCCGGACGACCTGGTGTTCTGCAATGCCGTCGGCGGACACTTCGACGACAACCTTGTCAGAGACGAGTTCTACGCCGCCCTCGAGCGAGCAGGACTTGGTCACCTGCGCTTTGTCGAGGCACCGAGTGAGGACAACCCGAAAGGCGTCTTGCGAGACGATCCGATCGTCTTCCACGACCTACGCCATACGTTCGGTACGCAGTGCGCGGCCAGGGGCATTGACCTGCGGAAGATCCAGGCGTGGATGGGCCATGCCGACATCCAGACGACGATGCGGTACTTGCACTACGTTCCGGCCCACGACGATGCTGCGCGGCTCACGGCCGCGTTCACCGTCGAGGCGGGCACCGAAACGGGCACCGAACTGGCACTGGGCACCCGGAACTGAGCGCAACAGGGGCGGGCGGGATGGCTCTCCAGAGCCAAGCGAGCGCCGCCTACTCGATCTCATAATCCGTCAGATCCAGGTTCGAGTCCTGGCGGGCGCATGCGCTACCAAGCCGGATCCGGCCCGCGACACATCATCGAGCGGGGTCTGTGAGGAGCGGGCTGGCGCCGATCGGGGGGTTCTCGTCCGAGGAGGTGAGTACGGACGTGGCGGCCTCGGCGAGCGCGGCCAGGAGGGCGGCGGTGGCGGGCGGGTCGGGCGGCTCGCCGTAGGTCGCGGCGTAGATGTGCCGCTTCGAGTCGGGCAGTTCGGTCGCGACGACGCCGTCGATGCGGTGGGCGCGCAGTGCCAGGCCGGTCTGGGTCGCCACCCCGAGCCCGGCGGCCACCCACGCTTGCATCACAACCATGTCATCGGAGCTGTAGCCGATCCGCGGATCGAACCCGGCGTCGGCGCACAGGGACAGCAGGTGGCTGCGGCATCGCTCGCAGCCGGCGATCCACGTCGCGTCACGCAAGGCGGCCACTCCGCGCTCGCGACGCGTCGACAGCAGGTAGACCGAGTCGTCGAGCAGGTGATGCAGGCGCACCCCGGGCGGCTCGGGCTCGGTCTCGTCGTAGCGGAAGATGATCGCGACCTCGACCTTCCCGGTGCGCAACAGCTCGAGCGCGTCGAGCGGATGCGTGTCGGTCAGGCTGATCTCCAGGCTCGGATACCGCTTCGCCAGCGTCGCCAGCGCCGCCGGCACGAGCGATCCGATGGCCGAGGCGAAGCCGGCGAGGCGCACGCGGCCGGCGTTCAATCCCACGTGGGCGGAGAGCTCCGCGCCGGCGGCATCGATGCGGCCGACGATCTCGGCGGCGCGGTCGGCCAGCAGCTGCCCCGCGGGCGTGAGCCTGATCCCGCGGCCGACCCGCTGCAGCAGCTGCGCGCCGGTCTCGGCCTCGAGCCGAGCGAGGTGGTGGGTGACCGACGGCTGGGAGTAGTGCAGCTCCTTCGCTGCCGCGGTGACCGATCCATGGCGCGCGACGGCGTCGATGACGCGCAGCCGGTTGACGTCCAGCATGCATCAACTCTATCTATGAGTCAGCACGAAAGTTGGCATTGGACGTATGAGCCGGTGGCCCGCAAGCTGAAAGGCATGACCGCGACCCAGACCCGCCCCGCCAGCCAGCTGACCGAGCTCCTCGCCGGTATCCGCACCGCCGTCGACAGCCATGCCGACTGGGCCGAGACCGCGCAGCTCGTCGCCGACCAGCTGCGCCGGCACCTGCCCACCCCGGACGTCCTGACCGCCGAGCAGCGCCTCGGCTCACCCGACGAGTACACCCGCCACACCCTGCACGTCGAGCCCGACGGATCGTTCTCGATCGTCGCCCTGGTCTGGCGGCCCGGGCAGATCACCCGGATCCACGACCACGTCACGTGGTGCGTGTTCGGCGTCATCCAGGGCGTCGAGCACGAGGATCTGTTCGACGCCGACCTCAACCTGGTCGGCCGCAGCGACAACCACGTCGGCGACGTCAGCGGCTTCGCGCCGCCGGGCGACATCCACCGCGTGCACAACACCGCCGACACGACCGCGATCTCGATCCACGTCTACGGCACGGACGTGACGCGCGTCGGCTCCAGCGCCCGCCGCTACTACGACTGACCTCGATCGCGACCGCAAGAGGAAACCGCCTCCCCCGACTGCCGAAGGAGCAGCAGCCATGTCACTCGCCCGCGTCCAGTTCATCTCCGTCTCGCTCGACGGCTTCGCCACCGGCGAAGGTCAGAGCCGCGACGCACCGTTCGGTCATGCCGGTGAAAGGCTGCACGAGTGGATGTTCGCCACCCGGTGGGGCCGCGAGATGCTCGGCGAGCCGGGTGGGACCCGCGGCGTCGATGACGCCTTCCTGCGGATGTTCGCTCCTGGGGTCGGCGCCGAGATCATGGGTGCCGGGAAGTTCGGCCACCCCGGGTGGCACGAGGACCCGGAGTACAAGGGTCCCTGGGCCCCAACCCGCCGTTTCACACACCGGTCTTCATCCTCACCCATCACACGCGCCCGTCGATCGAGATGGAGGGCGCCACCACGTACCACTTCCTCGACGCTTCGCCTGCCGAGGCGCTCGAGACGGCCCGCCAGGCCGCGGACGGCAAGGACGTACGCATCGGCGGAGGTCCCACCGTGATCCGCGAATTCCTTGCTGCCGGGCTCGTCGACCACATGCACATCGTGGTGGTCCCGATCCTGCTCGGCCGGGGCGTGCGGCTCTGGGACGGACTGGAGGGTCTCGAGAAGGACTACGAGGTCGAGGCCACGTCCTCGCCCAGCGGAGTCACGCATGTGACGTTCACTCGTTAGCGGGTGTGAGCCGCCAAGGCGTACGTCATTCGCGCGCTCAGCCTGGCGCGCCCATGGCGAGCTCGCGCACCACCGTGAGCACCCGCTCGACGTCGGCCGTCGTGGTGCGGAAGTTCGTGATGCACGCTCGCAGAGCGAAGCGCCCGTCGACGGTCGCGTTCGACAGGTAGACGCGGCCGTCGCGCTGCAGCGCCTGCAAGATCCGCTCGTTGTGGGCGTCGAGCGCCGAGTCCTCGACGTGCGCCGGCGCATGCCGAAAGCAGCAGATGCTCAGCCCAGGGCCGGCGACAAGCTCGAAGTCCTCCGCGGCCGCGACGAGCTCGGCGAGGTGCGCGGCGAGGCGGATGTCCTCGCCGATCGCGGCCGCGAGCCGGCGCGCGCCGTGAAAGCGCAGCGTCGCCCACAGCTTGAGCGCCCGGAAGCGGCGGCTGAGCTCCAGCCCGTGGTCCCAGAAGGCGAAGCTCTCCATCGGCTGCGTGGCCAGGACGCGGACGTAGTCGTCGGCCCCGGCGCCGAACGCCCGCGCCGTCGCCGCCCCGTCGTGCAGCAGCAGCGCGCTGCAGTCCACCGGGGCGTACAGCCACTTATGGGCGTCGATGCACACCGAGTCGGCGCGGTGCAGGCCGGCGAAGAGCTGACGGGATGCGGGGTCGGCCGCCGCCGGCGCTCCGTACGCGCCGTCGACGTGCAGCCAGACGCCCGCGTCGGCCGCGACGGTGGCCACCGCGTCCAGCGGGTCGACGGCGCCGGTGGAGGTCGTGCCGGCGTTGGCCACGACGCAGATCGCCACCAAGCCGGCGGCGCGATCCGACGCGATCGCCGCCCGCAGTGCCGCCGGGTCGAGCCGGCGGTCGCCGTCGACGGCCACCGTCTCGAGCCCGACGCCGAGCGCCCTCGCCGCCTTGGCGACCGAGAAGTGCGTCTCGGCCGAGGCGTAGACCCGCATCGCGCGGCGGTCGTCGTCCGGGCCCGTCATGGCACGCAGAGCGACGAGCAGCGCGGTGAGATTGGCAGCCGACCCGCCGCTGACGAGGATCCCCGTCGCCGCCTCGTCGAAGCCCACGAACTCGCCCAGCCAGCGCAACGTCTGGTGCTCGACGGCCACCGCGGTTGGGCCCGACCGCCACGACGTGAGGTTCTGGTCGGCCGCGGACGCCAGCAGGTCCGCGGCCACCGCGACCGGCGCCGGCGGCGACTGCACGTAGCCGAAGAAGGCCGGCGTCGTCCGCCGCCCGCCGGCGAGGACGGCGGTGCACGCGGCGAGGAGATCCCCGACGCTCTCGCCCTCCGCCGGCAGCGCCCGGTCGGCGCCGACCATCCGCTCGACGTCCGCAGCCGACGGCGGACGCTCGAAGACGGGCCCCGACCGAGCGGCAGCGATCTCCTGCTCCGCCAGCGCCATCACGCCGGCGAGCAGGGCGCGGAGGTCCCCCTCGGTCAGATCGAGCGAGGCGTCGCGCCGGTCGGGGTCAGTCATCGGCGGGATCCTGCCACCAACGGGGGAGCCGACTCGGCTCGGGCCTGACAGATCAGCCCTGCTCGGGCGCCGGCCCCGTCGCGGAGGTCGCACCGCGCTCGCGCAGCCAGCTGACCAGCTGGCTGCGGCGCGTGTCCCTGCTGGCGGCGATGTCGAGCGGCGCCTGATCGCTGTAGCCCGGTATCGCGTTGATGTCCGCGCCGCGCGCCAGCAGCAGCTCGGCCATCCGCCGCTGCCCGCCGTGGCACGCCTGCCAGAAGGCCTCGTCGAGATCGTCCTGAGTCGGCGGCGGATCGGCGCCGAGGAGCTCCTGCACTCGCTCGACGATGCCCAGCGCGGCCGCCTGCCACAGCGCATCGACACGGGCACCCCGCTCGACCAGCAGCCGCGCCACGTGCCAGCAGCCGTACCCGACCGCATTGCCGAGCGGCCCTCCACCGGCGATCGAGGCCCCGGGCGCCTCGATGTCGGCCCCTCCATCGATCAGCGCGGCCGCGACCTCGACGTCGTCACTGCTCGCGGCCCAGTGCAACGGCGTCTCCGACGGGCCCTCGGCGCTCGGCGCGCTGGGGTCGGCCCCGGCCTCGATGAGCAGCCGCACGACCGCCGGGCCGTTCGGGAAGTACCCGGGCCAATCGGCGGCGAGGTGCAGCGGCGTGCGCCAGCCGCCGCGCCGCCCCGCGATCCGCGCCTTGGCCAGCTCCGGCTGCTCGTCGAGCAGCCGCGCCAGCTCGTCCAGCGCGCCGGAACGGACGGCGCCCGTGAGCCGGACCGCGGACGGATCGGTCGGGGCGAGGTTCATGGCATTCGAGACCGGGCCGTGATCAGCCAGGAGCGCGAATCGAGGACCACGCCGCGCCCGTCGGTGCGGTGGGCCGCGAGCATCTCGCGCAGGCGCTCCACCGCACGGGCGGCCTCGGCCTCGCTCAGGCTCGCGAGGGCCGCCTTCGTGTCCTGAAACCCCCGGACGATCGCGAGCACGGCGTCGAGGTCGTCTCCGTAGAAGACCGGCTCGTGGACCTCCTCGAAGCGCACGCCGGCGAAGCCGGCGTCCTCGAGCATGCGCGCCGTGGCTTCGGCGTCGCCGAGCGAGAACGGGTCCGCGCCCGGCTGCGGTGGGAGCGCCGCGTCGCCCAGCGCGGCGTCGATCGCCCGCGCCCATTCGTTCTCGTCGTGTCGCTGCCAGACGAGCGCCACCAGGCGCGCCCCGGGTCGAAGGGCGGCGGCGATGTTGGCGAACGCGGCGGCCGGATCGGAGAAGAACATCGTCCCGAAGCGGCTGATCGCCACGTCGAAGCCGGCGGGGTCGAAGCGATGCACCTGCGCGTCGCCCAACTCGTAGCGGACGTTGTCGAGCCCCTCGGCCGCCGCCAGCTGACGGGCGCGCTCGAGCATGCGCTCGGACACGTCGACGCCGACAACGCGGCCCGGCGCCGCGGCGCGCGCCGCCTCGCGAGTCGTCAGGCCGGTTCCGCAGCCAATGTCGAGGACCTCGTCACCGGAAGTGATCCCATACGCGGCGCGAAGGTGCTCGTGGTGAGCGCGCAACTCGAAGTCGTAGAAGTCCAGACCGGCCGGCGAGGGCACTGAGGCAATGGTATGGGACGAGCGCAGCGCGCCCGGCCGGCGCCGCGGCGCAGCGTCACGCTGCGCCGCGGTGCGGTCGGCGGCGCGTCATAGCGTCGCCAGCCACTCGAGCGGGAAGGGAGGCTGCGCCAGCGGGCGCACCGCCAGGCGCATCAGCACGAGCGGGTTGTCGTCGCCCGCGATGCGGTTGAGGTGCACGGTGCGACAGTGCACGCAACGGTGCACGAGCGCCCACTCGCCGTCCCCGCGCACGCACACGGCGATCGGCTCCATGGACGATCCGCACTCGGCGGCGCGGTCGCCGGGGGCCTGCCCTCGCTCCCGTCAGGCGAACCGGTACCGCGTCTGCGCGTGCGGGTCCTTGTTGAAGGCCAGCACCTTCGTCGCCTCGATCCGGAAGACCGCGGCCTCGTGCTCGCCATCCCCGAAGACGCCGTCGCCGACGTCGAAGTGCCAGCGGCTGCCGTACTTGGCCTCGTAGGCATCGGCGAGCCGCTGCAGCGCGTCGTGCTCGACGACGCGCGCCACGGCGCCCTCGACGACCACGTCGAGGCCCTCGGCCCACGTGTTGTTGCCGGTGGTCAGCGCGACATGGCGGTTGGCCTCGAGGTTGCGGGCCTTCTGCTCGCGCGGCCCGGTGCAGAAGTGCACCGCGCCGTCGTGCCAGAGCCCGATCAGCGGGGTCACGTGGGGCCGGCCGTCGGCCCGCACGGTGGTCAGCCAGTAGAGCTCGGCGCCCTCCAGCGTGCTCGCGACCTCCGACCACGGCGTCGCGCCGGCGTCGGGGTCGCTGAAGCGGCGATCGGTCTCGGCGGTGGGATCGGTGCTCATGGCGTGCAGCCTCCTGCGTCTTGCGGTTCGGGGTGTCCTCCTAAGACCCCGATCGCCGCCCGAACTCAGCGGTAGCCCTCCGGGTCGGGCGGCAGCCCTGCGTCCTGAACCTCGACCAGGTAGCGCCAGCAGTCGGGCTGGGAGCCGTCGAGATCCGCGAAGCCGTACTCGCGGGCCAGGCCGCCGGAGGAGAACGAGCCGCCGTTGCGGCGATGGACGTCGGGGTCGGCGGCCAGGGCGGCGACCGCGCGCCCGACGAAGCGCGGGGTCTCGGAGATGGCGACGAAGTGTGGGCTGCCGACCGTCGCCTCGCGCCAGTTGTCCTCGGTGACGTCGTGGATCTCGAGCATCATCTCCGAGCGCATCCAGCCCGGCGTGAGCGCCACAGCGGTGCATCCGTGCGGCGCGAGCTCGTGCCCCTGGGCGAACGCCAGCCGCAGCACCGCCGTCTTGGCCAGGTCGTAGAAGGTCGACAGGCGGTAGTTGCCCGCGTTGTACTCGAGCGTGCCGTCGGTCATCTCGACGACCAGGCCGCCAGGGCGGCGGATGAGCAGCGGCAGGGCGAAGTGGCTGGTGATGAGGTGCGTGTCGATGGCCAGGCGCAGCAGCCGCAGGCCGCCGTCGAGGTCGTGCTCCCAGATCGGCGTGTCCCACTGCGCCAGCTTCTCGCCGCCCCACACGTCGTTGACGAGAACGTCGAGCCGCCCGTGCTCCTCGTCGATGCGCGCGACCAGCGCCCGCACCCGATCGGGCTGCAGATGGTCGACCTCCACCGCGATCCCGTGGCCGCCAGCGGCATCGACGAGCTCGGCGGTCTCCTCGATCGTCTCGGGCCGGTCGTACTCGGAGCGATGCGCCCGCGTGCTGCGCCCCGTGCAGTAGACCGTCGCGCCCGCCTCGCCCAGCGCGACGGCGGTGCCGCGCCCCGCGCCCCGGGTCGCGCCCGCCACGAGCGCCACCTTGCCCTTCAGCGCGTCGGACATCAGCTGACAGCGTAGGCAGCGCGCGCCCGGGCGACCCTTCGGACCGGGACGCTCAGCACGAACACGGCGCCGATGACCAGGGCCCCACCGAAGAGCTGGACCGGGCTGAGCGACTCTCCGAAGGCGAGGAAGGCCAGGGCCACCGTCGTCACCGGCTCCGCCGTCGACAGGATCGAGGCGCTCGACGCGCCGACGCGCTTGAGCCCTGCGAAGAACAGGCTCACGGCGCCGACGGTCGAGATGACCGCGATGGCGGCCAGCCAGCCGAACCCCGTCGGGCTCACTGCGCCGACGTGCAGGTCGCCGGTGACGGCGGTTGCGACGGTGAGCGTCGCTGCGGCGCCCGTGCAGACGAGCGCGCTGAGGAGGATCGGGCCGACTCGATCGGCGACGCCCGCCGAGGTGAGGATGTACGTCGTGTAGACGACCGCCGCCGTGATCCCCAGCAGCATCCCGACCGGATCGAGCGCACCGGCGCCCGCCCCGGCCAGCACGAGGACGAGGCCGACCGAGGCGAGGATGAGGGCGCCGGCGGTTCGCCGGCTCGCCTGCTCGCGCCCCAGCGCGATCGCGGCGACCGTGACCATCGCGGGGAACGTGTAGAGCAGCAGCGAGAGCAGCGACGCGTCGAGACGCTGCAGCGCGGCGAAGTAGCAGCCCGCCTGAGCGCTGTAGCCCACGGCGCCCAGCCCGAGGGCGAGCCCGATGTCCCGATGGGGCAGCGTGCGCAGGTGGCGCCCGGCGCCGGTCGCGAGCACCAGCCCCCAGAACAGCGCCGCGGCGAGCACGAAGCGTACGGCGAGGAGCGTCCCCACCGTGGCGCCCTGCTCGTAGGCGAGCTTGCCGAAGATGCCCATGGCGCCGAAGGCGACCGCGGAGGCCAGGCACAGCAGGGCACCAACACGCATGGGCCCGATCGTGCCGCCCATACGCTTCAGGAACGATTCGGATTTCTGACGTATATTCGGTAGCATCGCTTGATGCTCGACCTGCGTCGCCTGCGCCTGCTCTACGAGCTGCACCAGCGCGGGACGATCGCCGCCGTGGCCGACGCGCTGCAGTTCACCCCCTCGGCGGTCTCGCAGCAGCTCGCGGTCCTCGAGCGCGAGACGGGCGTGCGCCTGCTCGAGCGTGCCGGCCGCGGCGTGCGGCTGACCGACTCGGCGCTCGCCCTCGTCGATCACGCCGACGCGCTGCTCGAGCGCGCCGCGCTCGCCGAGGCCGACCTGGCCGCGGCCGCCGGCACCGTGACGGGGCGCGGTCGCATCGCCGCCTTCCAGTCCGTGGCGCTGAACCTCGCGCTGCCGGCCATGCAGGCCCTCGCGCGCGACGCGCCGCGCCTGCGCTGCGAGCTCGTCGAGGCCGAGCCCGAGCACGCGCTGCCCGCGCTGGCCCTCGGTGACGTCGACCTCGTGCTGGGCGACGAATGGCAGCACCAGCCCCGGCGCCTGGCGGAGGGCCTGCAGCGCCACGACCTGCTCGTGGACCGGGTGCTCCTCGTCCTGCCCCCCAGGCACCCGACCGCGCGGCGCTACCCCGAGGCCGTGCCGCTCGCGGCGCTGGCCGGCGAGGCGTGGACCGCCGGCCACGCCGAGATGGGCTGGCAGGAGATGACCCAGCGCACCTGTCGCGAGCTCGGAGGCTTCGACCCCGACATCCGCCACCGCGCCAACGACGCCACCATCAGCCTCGCGCTCGTCGCGCGCGGGCTGGCGGTGACGATGCTGCCGGAGCTGCCGCTCGAAGGCCGGCGCCGGGGGGTTGCGCTGCGCGCGATCGCCGAGGGCCCGGTCGATCGAGCGATCTTCGCCGCCACGCGCGTCGCGGATGCCGCGCGCCCCTCGACGCAGGCGCTCGTGGCGGCGGTGCGCGACGCTGTCGCCGGGCTGGCGACGCCGCCGAGCGTCAGCCGTCTCCCGGCGCGAGCATGAAGCTCTCGATCGCGATGTCGGGATCGAGGTGGTTGGCGCTGAGGAAGGCGATCACCTTGCGCCCGGTGATGTCCTCGACGCCGGCGGAGAGCTCGTCGCCCATGGCGTCCTGGTAGGCACGACGCGTCTCGAGCACGAGGTCCCCCCTGCCGTCGCGGATGAGGCTGTGCTCCCCCTTGGTCATGAGGTCCTGGACGACGACCGTGATCAGGTTGTCGTTGAAGTGCGTGCGGGCCTGGGTCGCGCCACGGCCGGTGTGCTCGCTGAGCAGGCGCACGACGAGGTTGCTGATGGCGAGCCCGTGGGGACCGGTGGTCGCCGGGTCGAATCTGGCGCTGGGCAAGCCAGCTCCGTTCTCGCCTCCCTCCGGTGCCGAATCGCTCGAGAGAAGGAAGGAGACGGAGAGGTCCGCCGAGCGACTGGCCTGCCCCGTGCTGTTCGGAGCGTATGCACTCATCAGGGTACTGCGAATCGCCCGCCCCGCCGCACCCACCCTGGCGCCGGGGCGATCTTGACCACGCCGCGCGGTGGTCTAAGCTCGTCGAACGCGAGTCCTAGTCTGGCCCCAGGGCACGACAGAGGAACGCGGGCCGAGTGGACGGGTCCTGACCGTCTCCTTCCTTCCATCTGCGCGGCTCGTACCGAGGACGGAGGCGAGAACGGAGCCAGCGTGGCTGGCGCCAGTGCCGCAAGTCCAGTGCGACGCTCACGAGGGCGTCTGCCACGGCCAGTGCGGCGAAGATGATCCGCGGCACCCACAACGGCGACGCGCGGATGAGGTGGCGAACCGTGCTCGAGAGCAATACGCGCGCGCCCCGGCGCGCCCGGCACGAGATCGCCGAGCAGCTCAACGGCGAGCTCGGCTCCGAACGCACCCAGGACGCGGTCCTGCTCGTGGGCGAGCTCGTCACCAACAGCCTGCTCCACGCCGACTCCGGCGAGACGCACGAGATCGTGGTCGAGCTCGTCATCGGGCTCGATGCGGTCCGCATCGTGGTCATCGACGGAGGGTCGTCCACCATGCCGATGATCCAGCCCTTGGACAGTAAGCGCCCCGGTGGCCGGGGGCTCTTCCTCGTCGAGAGCCTGAGCGACCGCTGGGGGATGACGCGCGCGGGCTCCCGTCAGACCGAGGTCTGGTTCGAGATGGGCCTCCGATCCGCGCCGGCCGCCGCGAGTGCTCTGCTGTGATGTCGTAGCTGCGCGAAGATGCGCCGATGGGAGTCCTGGCCATCTGGCGCTATCCCGTCAAGGCGATGCTCGGCGAGCTGCTCGACGCCGTGGCGATCGGACCGCGAGGCTGCGAGGGCGATCGACGGTGGATCGTCGTCGACGCGACGACCGGCGAGCGGATCGCGAACAAGCGTGGCCCCACCGATCCGCGCCTGCGCGCGTGCCGGGCCGAGCTGCTCGACGACTCCGACGCGCGCCCACCGCTGCGCGTCACCCTTCCCGATGGCAGCGCAGTCGAGGGCGCCGAGATCGAAGCGGCGCTCTCCGAGCTGCTCGACCGCCGCGTGCACCTCGAGCGCTGCCACGCGCCCGCGGACGGCGGCTTCGGCACGACCGGGGGATACCACGACCTCGCTCCGATCCACCTCATCACCACCGCCACCCTCGCGCGTCTGCGCGCCAAGGCCCCTGATTCGGACTGGGAGGTGCGGCGCTTTCGCCCGAACCTCGTGCTCGACGACGGCACCGGCGATGAGTCCTTCACCGAGGACGCGCTCCTGGGCGCCCGCCTCCAGGCGCCGTCCGGGCTCGAGCTGAGCGTCGGCCTGCCCACCCCGCGCTGCGTCGTCCCCACGCGAGCGCACGACGGGCTGCCCGCCGACCCCGCCATCCTGCGCACGCTTGTCGAGCACCACCGCATCGACTTCGGCCCGTTCGGGCGCCAGGGCTGTGCCGGCGTCTACGCCGAGGTGGCGCGGGCCGGGCACCTGTGCACCGGGGAGCGCCTCGAGGTGCGCCGCGGGCACATGACGCCTCGCGCGGTGATCGACGACGTCGTGAACCGTCTTCGGGACCAGGCATGACGCGCGATGAGCTCCGTGCCGCGCTTGACTGCGTCACCGTCGTCGACGCCCAGCCGCCTGAGCGCTATGGCCAGGGCCACCTCCCCGGTGCCCTCAACCTCGTGGCAGAGGACTCCGACGAGCGCGTCCTGGACGCGCTACCGGACGGGTCGGCAACCGTCGTCGTCTACTCGACCGACGCCGTGTGCCGCCGGGCCCCCGAGCTCGCCGCGCGGCTGGAGGCGCTCGGGTATAGCGACGTGCGGGCCTACCGCGAGGGCGTCGAGGACTGGGTCGGGGCCGGGCTGGCGCTCGAGCGCCCGCGCGCGGTCACGCTCGAGCTCTCGGACCTCGCGCTCGGCCCGACCGCGTTCCTCTTCGAGGGCTTCCCGCGCGCCGGCGTGGACATCTCGATCTTCGTCACGCGCACGCCGCCCGGGCGCGCAGTCGAGCTCCACGTCCAACCCTATGCCGAGACGTTCCTGCTCCTCGCCGGGCGCGGGCGCTGGACGCGGGGCGAGGAGACCGTCGAGCTCGAGCCCGAGGGGATGCTCGTCGTCCCCCCGGACACGCCGCACGGCTTTCGCAACGTCGGCGACGTGCCGCTGCTCGTGGTGTCCGTCCACGAGCGCGGCACCCTGCGCCAGACGTGGCTGGGCGAGGACCCGGCCTGAGAAGAGCTCGGGGTCGCGGCCTGTCTCTCGCAAGCCGCGACCCCGGAAGACGGCAACGTGACCCGTCTGCATGAGGCCAACACTGCGTCCAATTGAAGTTTTGTACCCGAGCGGAACTTTGCGAAACGCCGTTTTAGCAAACGTGTGTTCGCTTCGACCGCGTATCGATGAGTTCCGCCGCCGCCTGTCGTCTCACCGGTGACCGTCACGATCGAGCCGAGGAAACGCATGAGCCACGCAGACGTCAACGGTGTGTCGCTGTACTAGTCGGTCAGCGGCAGGACGGCCGTCACGACGGTCCCGCGCCCCGGCGGGCTGACGAGCGCCAGCGTCCCGCCGGCGGCCTCGGCGCGGTCGCGCAGGCCGAGGATGCCGGTGCCGCCCGACGTGTCGGCCCCGCCGCGGCCGTCGTCTGAGACCTCGCAGCGCAGGACGGCGCCCTCGCGCTGGACGCAGACGCGAGCGCGCGTGGCGGCCGCGTGCTTGGCGACGTTGGTCAGCGCCTCGGCGACGATGTAGTAGGCGGTGGCCTCGATGTGCTCGGGTAGGCGCTCGGGGTCGGCGTCGATGTCGACGGGAACGGGGAGCCCCTCGGCCAGCACCTCCAGAGCGCGCATCAGGCCCTGCTCGCCGAGGATCGCCGGGTGCAGGCCGCGCGCGATCTCGCGCAGCTCGCGCAACCCGGTGTCGAGCTCGCGCGAGGCGTCCTCGAGCAGGTCGGCCGTCGCCTCCGGGTGCGAGGCCAGCCGGGCCCGGGCGAGGCGCAGCTTGAGCACGACCGAGACGAAGCGCTGCTGCGCGCCGTCGTGCAGGTTGCGCTCGAGCTTGCGGCGCTGGTCGTCGCCGGCCCGGACCAGTCGGGCGCGCGACGCGATCAGGTCGGCGCGGGCCTGAGCGCTGGCGACGGCGAGCGAGGCCAGCTCGCAGAAGGCGACGAGGCGATCCTCGGCGTCGGCGCGCAGCGGGTCCTCGCTGGCGATGGCGACCGCGCCCCACAGCGCGCCGGCCACGACGATCGGCACGGCCGCGGTCGAGCGATAGCCGATGCGGAAGATCGTGTCGGCCATCTCGCCGGTGAGCCCGCCCCAGTCGTCCACCCGCGCCGGGGCGCCGGTCTTCAGCACGCGCGCGATCGCCGAGTGGGCCTCGGGCGGCAGCCGCTCACCCACGCGAAAGACGTCGATGCTGTCGCGGTTGTGGCGCCCGACGATGGTGGCCGTGCCGTCGCCCTCGTAGCGCACGACGATCGAGGCGTTGACGTGCAGGACCCGCGCGCACTCCTCGGACACCGCCATGAACACGCGCTCGGGGCTCCCCTCCGAGGCGACGAGCGTGGCCACGCGGCGCAGCGCGCGCTGCTCGGTGGCCAGCCGGCTGACCTGCGCGAGCTTGGCCCCGGGGTCGCCCTCCAGCGCGTCGTCATCCTCACGGGCCTCGCGGTCGGTGAGGTCGATCCCCGTGGTGACGAGCGACTCCGGCATGCCGTCGGCGCCGGCCATCGGCTTGTTCGACCACGCGATGAGGCGCCGCCCGCCGTCCTTGCTCAGCCAGTGGCCGACCTGCGGGGCCGGCGTCCCGGTCGTCCAGACGTACTCGAGGAACTCGCCGAAGGCCTCACGCTCCTCGGGCGGGATGACGAAGTCGCGCGCGTCGCGACCGATCAGCTCGTGGCGGCGAAAGCCCGTGGCCCGCTCGCACGCCTCGTTGAAGAGCAGGATGCGACCCTCGCGGTCGAGCACGCACACGAGCGATTGCGTGGCCTCGGTGAGGGTTCGGGCGAAGGACTCGCCGACCGGGAACTCCGCAGGCTGGCTCGGCTCATCCATCGTGAGTCCGATGAGGGTAGCTGCGGCGCTGGCCCGATCGCCGGTTTGCCGCGCAGACTGGTTGACGGTGGCTCGACCGTCGCCTATGGTCTGCGCCGCAAACACGTTTGGAGGAACACCGATCATGCACCGCAGAGAGCTCGAGACGGCCGCCGCGAGCTACTCCTACCTGCGCGGACTGCTCTACGTCCCCCTCGGGGGGCTGTTCATCCTGGCGGCACTCGGCAACTGGCGGGTCGGCCCTGTGCGCCACGCCTGGGTCTTCCTCCTCCTGGCCCTCGCGCTCGCGGCCGTCGCCGCGGCCGTCGCCGTCAACCGCTACTACAACGAGGTCTACGGGCGCCTCACGCCCTCCGCGCGGCAGCAGGCCCGCGCCGGCATCGCCGTCGTCGTCGCGGTGGCGCTCACCCTCGCAGGCGCGACGCTCCTGCGCAGCCACGCCGGCTGGTCGCTCGACCTCCCGGTCAACCCCGTCGCGGTCTGCTTCGCGCTCGTCATGCTCATGTCCTACGCGATCGGCGTCGGCCTCAAGGCGCACCATGGGGCCATCTGGGGCACCCTCCTGGTGGCCGGTGCGCTACCAGTGTGGAACGGCGCGGACCCGAGCAACATCGGGCTGCTGCTGTGCGGCGCGACCGTCATCGTCTGCGGGATCTTCGACCATCGCCTCTTCGTGCAGACCTTCGGGTCGCCCCGCGCCATCGACTACGAGAACGGCGATGTCGCAGCTCACTGAGGAGCTGGTCCTCGACCGCCTCATCCACGAGCCCGGCCGTCTGGCGATCCTCACCGTGCTCTCCTCGGTCACCGACGCCGACTTCGTCTTCCTGCTCCGCGTCACGGGCTTGACCAAGGGCAACCTCTCCAGCCACCTGAGCAAGTTGGAGGACGCCGGCCTTGTCGCCATCGAGAAGCGCTTCGTGCGCAAGAAGCCCAACACGACCGTCGCCCTGACTGCGGAGGGCCGGCGGCGCATCGCGGCCCACTGGGAACAGCTCGAGCGGCTGCGGACGCTCGCGGAGAGGGTCGCGGGTCGTCCTGAGTAGATTGCCGTCGACCGACCGAGAGAGGCAGCCGTGAAGATCAGTGCGCGCAACCAGCTCCCCGCCAAGGTGGTCGCCATCACCTCCGGGGAGGCCATCGCGAACGTCGAGCTCGATGCCAACGGGCTTCGGCTCGTGGCGTCAATCACCGTCGAGGCCGTGCGAGACCTGGGGCTGACCGAGGGGGCAACCGTCACGGCGCTCGTCAAGGCCTCCGACGTGATGCTCGCGCTCGCCGACTGATCGCACCGGGCTAGCGTTGGCGTGGCATGCCACGCTCCAGCGACGACCTGACGGCCGGGGAGTGGGCCGTGCTCGCGCTCCTCGCCGAGTCGCCCACGCACGGGTTCGCCATCGCGCGCGCGATGGCGCCCGAGGGCGAGGTCGGCCGGATCTGGTCGGTCCGCCGGCCGCTCGTCTACCGCGCGATCGAGACCCTGACGGGGATGGGCCTCGTGCGCCCGGCCGAGACGGTGTCCAGCCCTTCGGGGCCGCAGCGCACGGTCCTCGAGGTGACGCCGCACGGCAAGGGCGCCCTCACGCGCTGGCTGCGCCAGCCCGTCGCCCACGTGCGCGACGCACGCTCGCTGCTGATGCTCAAGCTGCTCTTCCTCACGCGCCACGGCGCGGACCTCGAGCCGCTGCTCCGCGCCCAGCGCGCGCACTTCTCGGAGCTCGCCGAGCGCCTCACCGAAGCGGCCGAGGAGGCCGAGGGCTTCGACCGCGCCCTGGTCCTGTGGCGCCTGGAGAGCACGGCGGCCGCGAAGCGGTTCGTCGAGACGATGCTCGACGAACCGGCCCGCGCCCGTCGCGGACGCCACGTCAGGTGACGGTCGGGCGCCCGCGCCGCCGAGGCCCGACCAGATCAGCAGCTGGGCGCTGCTACCGCTCCGCGGGCGCGACGTCCCTGAGGCGGGCCGAGAGCGCGGCGATCTCCTCGTGTGAGTAGGACAGGTGCACGCGCTGCGGCGACGCCGGGCGCTCGGCCAGCGAGAGTCCGGGGCGCCAGGCCGTCGCGGGCCGGATGGGCCGCGGCTCGAAGCCGCCGCCGCAGTTGGGGCAGACGTCGTGGAGCTGGTGCTCGACGCAGTCGGCGCAGAAGGTGCACTCGTAGGTGCAGATGCGCGCCTCGGTCGATGCCGGCGGCAGGTCCTTGTCGCAGTACTCGCAGTTCGGTCGCAGCTCGAGGGCCATCGCCCCCTCCTCGGTCACCCGCTGGGCGCCACGTTCTGGTTGAGGTGCAAGACGTTGTCGGGGTCGTAGGCGTCCTTCAGCGCGACGAGCGCTCGTGCGGATTCGTACTCCCGGTGGCCGGGGCCGATCAAGGTCCCGGCGAAGGCGCCATCCAGAGCCCCGACGGCGATCTCATCGAGCACGGCGCATCCCGATCGAGGTCACCGGATCGACCGTAACCGCGGCGCGTGCGGCCATCAAGGTGAGCGCAGCCCAGCGACGCCGCCCGCGCGAGGCGACGCCGCCGTGGCACGTGGGGTGCCGTCAGGTCTTGACGGCGTCCTTGAGGCGCGCGCCGGCCGAGAAGCGCGGGGCCTTGGAGGCGGCGATGTGCATCGGCTCGCCGGTGGCCGGGTTGGTGCCCTGGCGCGCGTCGCGGTGGGCGACGGAGAACTTGCCGAAGCCGGTGATGGCGATGTCCTGGCCGGCCGCCAGGCCGTCCTCGATGGCAGCGATGGTGGCGCCCAGCGCCTCGCTGGCCTGGCCCTTGCTCAGGCCCGAGCGCTCTGCGATCTGCTCCACGAGCTCGTTCTTGTTCACGACGGATCTCCTCCTAGGTCGACGAGGTCGTCGTGAACGCTAGGAGCCCCGTCGGTCGGAACCGCCTCCAACTGTCATGCGCGCCGACGCGTGGGCGGTCGATCCGTCTGGGACCGGACATGCGCGAGGACGCCGGGCTTCAGCGGGGCCGGGCGCGGGAATGAAGGGCGTGCCTCGAGGCATTTCGAGAATCATTCGAAAGTTTCGAAGCCCACCGCCCGTCCCGCTGTCCCGCAGGAGAACCTCATGCGCACGCGTTCCGTCGCCGTCCTGTTGGCCCTCGCCGCGCCCGCCGTCGCCGCGCCCGCCGCCGGAGCCACCGCGCCGACCGACAGCGGGAGCTACATCTCCTTCGCCCCGTCGCCCGGCGCCTTCCCCCTCGTGGCCGGCGGCAGGGCGGCCCCGATCGTCGTCAGCGCCAGGGACCACCCGGGCGTGGTCCGGGTCGTCGGCGACCTCCAGGCCGACGTCCAGCGCGTGACGGGCGTGAGGCCCGCCGTGGCGACCGACGACGTCCCCGCGCAGGGCGGCGTCGTCATCGTCGGGACGATCGGCAAGAGCCCGCTGATAGTCGTGACGAGCCCCGGCGTCCACACCCTGAAGCTGTGGATGATCGACCCGACCGTCGTGGTGCAGAAGCTCGTGATCGACACCGGCGGCCTGCGGCCCAGCTACCTGGGGCCGCCGGAGAGCCTGCGGGCCGGCGCAGGGCATCGCAGGTAGGCCGACCTGCGATGCTCCGGGGCGGATGACCGCACTGGCGCTGGCCGTGGGCTGTGAGTTCGAGTTCGAGTCCACCCAGGCGGTGGCGGCGGTCGTGCAGGTCGCGCCCTCCCCACAGCCGGGCGTGCGCATGCGCCGCGAGACGTGGGACACCGACTGCGACCACCACGGCTACGTCGACCTCTACGGCAACCGCTGCGAGCGCTTCAGGATCCCCGCCGGCCAGGCGCGCATCGCCTACGAGGCCGAGCTGGCCCTCTCCGCGCCGGCCGACGCGATCCACCCCGGCGCCGCGGGGGTGCCGGTCGAGTCGCTGCCCGACGACGTCATGGGCTTCGTCATGCCCAGCCGCTTCTGCCTGCCCGACGAGCTCGGCCACGAGGCCTGGCAGCGCTTCGGGCACCTTGCGCCGGGCTGGAGCCGGGTGCAGGCCATCGTCGACTTCGTCCACGGTCACCTGACCTGGGTGGCGGGCGCGTCCAACCCGTGGACGACGGCCGCGGACGCCTACCGGGCCGGGCAGGGCGTCTGCCGCGACTACGCGCATCTGGCCATCACCTTCTGTCGCGCCCTGAACATCCCCGCGCGCTACGTGTTCGGCTACATCCCGGACATCGACGCGCCCCCGCCGACCGAGCCGATGGACTTCGCGGCCTGGTTCGAGGCCTACCTCGACGGGCGCTGGCACACCTTCGACGCGCGCAACAACACGCCGCGCGTCGGCCGTGTCATCGTCGGGCGCGGCCGCGACGCGGTCGACGTCGCGCTCATCACCTCGTTCGGGCCGCTGACGCTGAACGGCTTCAGGGTGCACGCCGACGAGCTGGCGCCCGCCCCGACGGGCTGAGAAGGCGCCTCAGAACTCGGGCGGAGCCGCCCGGTCGACCCAGTCGCGCACGGTCGCGTGGTGGGGCGCCCAGGCCGCCCACACGTCGCGCGCCCACGCCTCGACGAAGGCGGCGTGCTCCGCGCCGCCGGCCGCCTCGACGGGCCCGCGAACGGTCAGCGCGCCGATCGGGCGCGGTGGCTCGAGCCAGTGCAGGTCGAGCCTCGTGCGCGGCAGCGGCCGGCGATCGCGCATGGGCACGAGGCGCGGCTCGGCGTGGGCGCCGCGCTCGAGGATCGTGCAGAGGCCCATCAGGTGCACCGCGACCGACTGCACCGACCGGATCTGGCGCACCCCGGGGTGCTGCGCGCCGTAGGCGTCGACCACGAGGCGCAGCAGCGGCAGGCCGTCGCGCTGGCCCCACGAGAGGCTCGTGGCCCGCCCATAGAGCTTCAGGCACGCCGCCGAGGCGCCCATGTAGGCGTGCGTGGGCCCGGCGTGGCGGGGCAGCAGCAGGCCGCAGCCCGGGCATGCCGTGGTCTCCGGGTCGCGGTCGTGCGCGCGTTGCGCTGGGCCGCCGATCTCGCCGTCCGTCCCTCCAGGCGTCATGTCGAAGTCGCTCCGCTCCTTCTGAGCTGGCGCGCGAAGAGATGAAGGAGGAACGACTTCGAGCGGTCTCGCTGGACTCGACCAGTCTAGACCGGCACGGCGCGCAGGCCGAGGCGGCGCGGCGCGCGACGCTCGGAGGCCCGGCGATGGCGCTTCAGGCGGCGGAGGATCTTGCTCATGCTTCGAAGCTACGCCCGGCACGGGCGTAGCGCAGCGTGGGCATCACCCGTCTGCGGGGTGGGGTTAGCCCGACCTTCGCGCGGCGCGGCGCCGCATGCGCCACGCGGGCGACCGCGGAGCCCTACCCCGGCGCCGGCGTGGCGACGAGCGTGGCGAAGAGCCGCTCGAGCGTTGCCGCCGGGTCCTCGGTCAGCCCGGTGTGGCTCGGTGAGGGCTGGATGATCGTCGAGGAGTGCGCGACGACCCAGCCGAAGCGCTCTGACGCGGGCAGCGCGGCCAGCGGGCCGGAGGCGGGATCGCCCGCCACCACGGCGCAGATCGCCCGCAGAGCCGGGCGCACCTCGTCGGGGTCGAGGCCGGGGGCGAGCGCGGCCAGGCGCTGCTCGTCGATGTGCGCGCGGGCCTGCAGGAAGTCGAGCTGGCGGCAGAACACGACCACGCCGACGTTCATGCGCTCACCGCGCTCAACGGAGGGGACCAGCCGCAGCACGGTGTACTGGAACTCGGTCGCGCTAGTCACGGGTGCGGGCCTCCTCCGCCTCGCCCACGAAGGCCCGCGGAGCGCGCAGGCGCTCGGTCAGGAAGCCGGCGAGATCGCGGCGGCGTCCTGAGGGGTCCTCGCCGAGCCAGCCCGCGGGCACGAGCGCCACGGCGGTCTCCAGCGCAGCCTGCGCGCGCTCCGCCAGGCGCTCGTCGGCCGCGCCCAGCGGCCCCGCCGCGCCGAGCAGGACGTGGTCGGCGATCGACGGGAAGGCCTCGTGCGCGGTGCTCGCCAGCGGTCTCGACCCGTGCTGGCGAAAGAGCGCCGCGCCGTGGTCGATGAGCCACGTGCGCCCGTGCCACACGAGCAGGTTGGGGTTGCGCGGCGTGCGGTCGACGTTGGTCGTCAGCGCGTCGAGCCACACGACGTCGGCCGCCAGCTCGGGCTCGATCTCGGCCACGGCGGCCGGCGTGAAGGGCAGCGAGCCGGGCAGGAAGTCGACCCCCAGGTTGAGACCCGCGCTGGCGCGCAGCAGGTCCTGGATCTCGGGGTCGGGCTCGGCCCGGGCCAGCTCGGCGGGCAGCGCGAGGGTGACGAGCTCCGGGACGGGCAGCCCCAGTCGCCGCGCCAGCTCGCCGACCACGACCTCGGCCACGAGCGCCGCCGGCCCCTGCCCCGCGCCTGTGTACTTGGCCACGTAGAGCCCGTCGTCGTCGGCCTCCATCAGGCCGGGCAGCGACCCGCCCTCGCGCAGGGGCTCGACGTAGCGCGTCGCGGCGACCGAACGCAGTTGCGGCTCCACGGGGCCTAGCTTGACGGCTGGGCGCCGACAGTCGCCAGCACGCTGGCCACGCACGTGTCGGCGAGGCGCTCGGGGTCGACCGCGAAGAGCTCCGGGATGCCAGGCGCGAGCTGTCGCACCCCGACGCGGATGCGGGCCAGGTGCGTGGCGCCGAGGACCTGCGTCCACAGCACGTTGGCCATGTAGTCCGGGTCCTCGACGCTGAACGTCCCGTCGCTGGCGCCGGCGCGCAGGATCTCGGACACGTGGGCCACGCAGGTGGCGATCCCCTGGCCCAGGCGCAGCCACACCGACTCCGACAGCGCCTCGCGCAGCTCCCCCGCCGGCCGGTGCATGAGCGACAGCGCGCAGTCCAGGAACGCGGGATAGCGCATGCAGAAGCCGACGTACGCGTGCGCCCACGCCTCGAGCTGGGCGACCGCCTCGAGGTCGGCCGACGTCGCCTCGCCCAGCAGCCCGTCGAGCTCGGCCAGGTAGTCGGTCACGGTGAGGACGTAGAGCTCCTCCTTGGAGGAGAACTGGCGGTAGATGAGGCCGCGCGCGATCCCGACGGCGCGGGCGATCTCCTCGATCGGCGCCTCCTGCAGGCCGCGCTCGTCGAACAGCGCTCGCGTGGCGCGGACCAGGTCGCGCTCGCGCGCGCGTCGCATCGAGGTGGGCTGCGAGGCCATCCCCGCACCATGCTACGCCCTTCGCCGGTCCGCTGAGAACACATGGTTGACACTTGTTCTCGTCACCGCTACGGTCCGCGCCCTTGCCCGCCTTCGCCGGGACAGCTGGTGGCTGAGCGCGGCGCCCGACCCCGGGTCCCGGCGCTGCAGCGGCGTGCGCTCGGCGCTGTGCGCGCGCTCTTCACGCCGCTGCTGCCCGACGACTACCTCGAGCTCGTCAACCCGCTCTGGTCGACCCAGGAGCTCAGGGGGCGCATCGAGCGGGTGCAGCGCGAGACCGACGACGCGGTGACCGTCTTCATCAAGCCCGGGTGGGAGTGGCCGGGCCACGAGCCCGGCCAGTACCTGCGCATCGGCTTCGTCGTCGACGGCGTGCACCACTGGCGCGCCTACTCGCTGACCTCCGACCCCGGACGCCCCGACGGGCTCATCAGCATCACGCCCAAGCTGGTCGAGGAGGGCGTCGTCACGCCCTGGCTGGTGCGCCAGGCGCAGCCCGGGACGATCGTGCGGCTCAGCGACGTCGAGGGAACGTTCAAGCTGCCCGACCCGCTGCCCGACCGGCTGCTCTTCATCAGCGCCGGCAGCGGCGTCACCCCCATCATGAGCATGCTGCGCGACCTCGACCGCCGCGACGCGCTGGGCGACGTCGTCCACCTGCACTCCGCGCGCACGCCCGGGGAGGTCATCTTCGGCGAGCAACTGCGGGCGATGGCCCGCCGGCGCCCCGGCTTTCGCCTGCACGAGCAGATGACCGGCGCCGACGGCCGCCTCGGCGCCGACCGGCTCGACGACCTGTGCCCGGACTGGCGCGAGCGCGAGGCCTTCCTCTCGGGCCCCGACGAGATGCTCGACGCGATGACCGAGCACTGGGAGCGCGAGGGCGACGGCGCGCGCCTGCACCTCGAGCGCTTCCAGCCCATCATCGGCCAGGGCGACGGCGAGCTCGGCGAGGGCGGCGCGATCCGCTTCACGGCCAGCGACGTCGAGGCGACCAGCGACGGCACCAAGCCGATCCTCGTCGCCGGCGAGGAGGCCGGCGCGACGCTGCCCTACGGCTGCCGGATGGGGATCTGCCACACCTGCGTTGGGAGGTTGTGCGCCGGCAGGATCCGCGACCTGCGCACCGGCGAGGTGTCGGGCAGCGTCGGCGAGATCGTGCGCACCTGCGTCAACGCCCCCGAAGGCCCCATCGAGATCGCCCTGTGACACCGACCACGGAAGGAGCCCGGATGCCCAGCATGATCGAGAGCCCCCTCGCCCGGCTCAGCGACGAGCAGATCGACGAGCTCGGGCGCGAGTTCGACGCCATCCACGACGAGGTCTTCGCCGAGCTCGGAGACCGCGACCGGCGCTACATCGTGAGCATGATCGAGATGCACCGCCGGCTCGTCGTCCTCGGGCGCGTGCTCCTGCTCGGCTCGCGCCGGCCCCCGGCCTGGATCGCCGGCACCGCCCTGCTCTCGATGGCCAAGATCCTCGAGAACATGGAGATCGGCCACAACGTCATGCACGGCCAGTGGGACTGGATGAACGACCCCCAGATCTCCTCCTCGACCTGGGACTGGGACTCGGCCTCGACCGCGGAGGCGTGGAAGCACTCCCACAACTACATCCACCACACCTACACGAACATCCGCGGCAAGGACCGCGATCTCGGCTACGAGATCATGCGCATCGACCCGCACCAGAAGTGGCACCCCATCTACCTGCTGCAGCCCTTCTACAACCTGGTGCTGGCCGCGTTCTTCGAGTGGGGCGTCGCCTCGCACGACCTCGACTTCGAGGCCATCAGGAAGGGCGAGAAGTCCAAGGAGCAGCTGCGCCGCGAGGTCGAGGGCATGCTGCGCAAGGGCCGCCAGCAGATCGTCAAGGACTACCTCGCGTGGCCGCTCATCGGCGCGCTGGCGAGCGCGGCCGTGCACGCGGGTCTCGCCGCCGCCCGGCGACCGTCGCTGCGCGAGCGCGCGGCGCGGCGGCTGCGTCGCCGGCCTGGGCCGTCGCCGAGGCCCTCGAGCTCGCGATCGAGAGCTTCCGCGCGACGCTGGCCGCCGACTTCACGGCGAACGTCGCACGCAACGTCTGGGCCTACGCGATCATCTTCTGCGGGCACTTCCCCGACCAGACGTACACCTTCAGCCAGGACGAGGTGAAGGACGAGTCGCGCGGCGGCTTCTACGTGCGCCAGCTCCTCGGCGCGGCGAATATCGACGGCAGCCCCCTGTTTCACGTGGCCAGCGGGAACCTCGGCTACCAGGTCGAGCACCATCTCTACCCCGACATGCCGAGCACCCGCTACGCCGAGATCGCCCCGCGCGTCAAGGCGATCTGCGAGCGCTACGAGCTGCCCTACAACACGGGGCCGTTCCTGCGCCAGCTCGGCGGCGTGCAGCGCACCATCCTGCGCCTCGCGCTGCCCGGCGGCACCCCGCGGCCCAAGCCGGGCCCGTTCCGGGGCGAGCGCGACGGCGACAGCGCCTCAGCTCAGGCGGCGATGCCGACCTCGGCCAGGACGTCCTCCTCGGCGACCGCAGCGTAGGCGCGCAGGCGCGCCACCGACTGGCGGATGATGCGCGAGACCTGCATCTGCGACACGCCGACGCGCTCGCCGATCTCAGCCTGCGTGAGGTCCTCGGCGAAGCGCAGGCGCAGGACCTCGCGCTCGCGCGGCGTGATGACCCGCATCGCGTGCTCGATCGTGGCGCGGTCCTCGGCCAGCGCGAAGCCGCGCTCCTCGACACCGATGGCGTCGCCGAGCGTGTCGCCACTGTCGTCATCGGCGCCCCACGGCGTCTGCAGCGAGGTGGCGCGGTAGGCGCCCGAGGCCTCGAGCGCCTCGAGCACGTCCTCCGCATCGGCCCCGACCTTCGCGCAGATCTCGTCGATCGTCGGCCTGCGGTGGAGCGCGAGGTCGAGCTCGGTGACGGCCCGCTCGACCTTCAGTGCGAGGTCCTGGAGGTCGCGCGGGACGCGCACCGACCACGTGCGGTCGCGGAAGTAGCGCTTGATCTCGCCGAGGATGGTGGGCACCGCGTAGCTCGAGAACGCGACCTCGCGCTCGAGGCTGAAGCGGTCGATGGCGTTGATGAGGCCCACGCAGGCGACCTGGAAGAGGTCGTCGAAGGGCTCGTCGGGGCGCTGGTAGCGGCGCGCGAGCTGGCGGGCGAGCGGCAGGAAGCGCTCGACGAGCATCTCGCGGTCGACCGGGTCGCGTTCGTTCAGGTAGCGCGCGAACAGCGCGCGATCCTCGGCAACGCGGGCGGTGTCGTGCGTGGCGTGGCGGGACTGGGCGGACATGGGCTCCTTGCCTGCGAACGTGCGCGTGGGCGCGCTTGTCTGTTCGATCAGGCGAGAAGCCGCCCTGTGAGCGGCCTCACGTCCCACCGTTCCAAACCCCCGTGGCCAGCGGTCCCGCGCGAGCGCGTCACCGTGCGACCGGAGGGGGATGATAGCGGTCTCCGCAAGCCGTCCCGCGGGGAGGGTCAGAGGCCGTTGGCTTCGGCGATCTCGCCGGCGGCGGCCGCCGGCTCGCGCGCCCGCCCGTCGCCGAGGACGAAGATGAGGAACAGCGTGTCGGGGTCGAAGACGAGCTGGGACTCCATGGCCAGCACCTGGCGACCGACCAGCCGCGCGACCTCGGCGGCGAACATCGGGCGGACCATCTGCATGAAGCGCGTGCGCAGCTCGCGGACGAGCTCGGTCTCGCCGGCCTCGACGAGCGTGCGCTCGACCGAGGTCAGCAGCCCCTCCAGCGCACAGAAGACGTGCGCGTCGGTGACGAAGGTGCGGGTCCGCGCGGCCCCCCGGCCGTAGAGCTCGTTGGTCAGGCGCATGACCGCGTTGGAGATCGCGGCGCGGACCGCCCCTCCCGAGGGCTGCGTGGCGTCCGGCCGTGCGCGCTCATCCGGCGCCGGCCGCTCGCCGGGAGAGGGCAGCTGATCGACGTCGCCGACGTGGCCGGCCGTCTGGAGGTCGGCCGCCTCCACCGGCTCGCCGGCGTGCGACGTCGCGCCAAGCCCCTCCTGCGTGGGATCGAGCACGAAGATCTCGAAGCAGCTGGGCGGCTCGAGCACCACCTGGCTGTGATACGCGACGACCGTGCGGCCCGTCAGCCGCTCCACCTCGCCGACGAACGCCGCCGTCATCACGTCCTCGAAGCGCATCCGCACCTTGCGCACGAGCTCGCCGGCGCCGCCGTTGCGCAGCGTCATCTCGGCAGTGGTCAGCACGTCCTCGAGGATCACGAAGACGTACTCGTCGAAGATCGTCGTTCGCGATCGCGCCGCCCCCTTGCCGTAGAAGTCGCGCATGATGCGCACGATCGCGTTGGACAGCGCCGCCTGGAGCTCGCCGGGGCTGAGGGTCTCGTCGCGCTCGGTCACCCGGTGAGCATCGCGTTAAGGACGGGCGATGCATAGTCGAATGCGGGTACGCCAACGTCATGACCTCTTCAGAGCCGCCGCTGGACGTGCCCCCTGCCGCAGACGCGCAACCCGAGCCCGCGCCGCGTGAGGACGTGCCGCACGAGCGGCCGCAGGGCATGGTCCCGGGCCGCGAGCGGCGTCGGACCAAGGTGGAGCGCGGGTTCATGCGCCTCGTCGCCACCGGCGGCATCGTCGGCATCGCCGTGCTCCTCGGCGCGGTGCTCGTGGGGCAGGACGTCGCGGGGTGGATCGTCGGCCTGGTGATCGGCGTGACCTCCGTGGTCCTGGCCGCGCTCCTGTGGTCGTCGCGCCAGCTCTGATCGCCCGCCAGCGCGAACGCCCCCGAGGCGGGATCGGCCGATTGGCCCGCGGGCGCGGCAGGGTACGCCCGACGTGAGGCGTGCCTTCACGGTGCCGTCCACGCGCGCCCACGCAGGTCCCAAACCACCTATGAGATCGGAGCCGACATGTCCACGTCGGAACAGAAGGTCATGCAGTACCTCGACGAGGCCCTCGCGACGGAGATCGCGCTCGTGCGCGTCCTGCAGTCGCAGATCGCCATGACCCCGGGCGGGAGCTACCGGGACGGCCTCGAGCGCCATCTCGACGAGACCCGCGACCACGCCCGCCGCGTCAACGCGCGGTTGGAGGACCTCGGCCGGCGCGGCAATCCGCTGACCGCGGCCGTCGGCCTCGTCGAGAGCGTCATCGGCCAGGCCGTGGCGCTCGGCAAGACCCCGTTCGACCTGCTGCGCGGGTCGGGCGGCGAGGAGAAGGTCCTCAAGAACGCCAAGGACGCCTGCGCCACCGAGGCCCTCGAGATCGCCACCTACACGGCGCTCGAGCGGCTCGCCCGCTCGGTCGACGACGACGAGACGGCACGGTTGGCCGCGTCGATCCGCGCCGACGAGGAGCGCATGCTCGAGCGCGTGCTGCGCGAGATCCCGCAGCTGGCCGAGGCCGTCGTCGGCGCCGACGTCCGCGGGGAGCCGAGCTATCGCGTGGCCGACACCGGAGCGGCCGATGCCGTCCGCGCGGCCGGGACGCAGGCCAAGCGGACCGCCCGCCAGGCTCGCAAGGTCCCCGGCGTGGCCCGCGCCGAGGGCCGGGCCAAGGGCGCCGTGGCGTCCCAGCAGGACCTCGCCATCGCCCGCTACGACGCCCTGACCGCGGAGGAGATCGTCGGCCGGCTGGCCAACCTGTCGCAGATCGAGCTCGCCAAGGTCGCCGCCTACGAGCGCCGGCACCAGAGCCGCTCGACCATCCTCGACCGCGTCGACGCGCTCCAGGGCAACGAGCCGTGGCCGGGGTACGACGAGCTGACGGCCGACGAGGTGCGCGCCGTCCTCTCCGAGGGCGACGACGACCGCGCCCGCGAGGTCCGCGGCTACGAGCGCGCCCACAAGAACCGCGCCGGCGTGCTCAAGGCCGCCGAGCGGGAGGCCGCCACCGCGTAGCCGCGCAACGTCGGGAGGCGCGGCCCAGCGGGTTGCGCCTCCCGCCGTCGCGCTTCGCCTATCTCAAGCGGCGTGCTGGCGCTCGTGGGCGTCGAGCCAGCGCCGGCGTTCGATCCCGCCGACGAAGATCTGCGGGCGCTCGATCCCGCGCGTCACGCGGTGACAGGGAGCGGCGATCGGGATCGGGTTGGCGCCCATGGTCAGCCCGATGTCGTAGGCCGGTCGCTCGCTGCCGAGCGCCGAGTACGAGCGGTGATCGCCATACGGGATCGCTCGCGTCGCGGCGAGCGCCCGGCCGTCGGGGACCGCGAGGCCACCCCAGTCGACGGGGCAGTCGATCTCGCTCGACCGGCCGTGAAGGTAGTCCTGCAGCTCGCTCGCAGCGTGCTCGGCGTGCGCGCGAGCCTCGCGGCTCCCGCGTCGGCTCGCCGCACGAGCGCGCAGCTCGTCCGCGTCGCCATGGCCTTCGAAGGCGATGCGCAGCAGGCCCTCCTCGCTCGCGGCGAGGGCGATCGGCCCCAGCGGGCCTTCGCTCACCACGCACGCCGTGCGCTGCGCCAGCGGCTGCGCCAGAGCGCCGCTGGCGGCGATCGTCGTCGTCCCCTTGCGCAGCCCGCGCTCGTAGTCCCCGCAATCGGCGCAGGTTCCCTCGGCCCGGGTCTCCATCCGCTCGAGCGTGAAGCCGCGCGGCATGGACTGCTCGGCCGCCTTGAGGGTGTCGAGGTCGAAGAGCCGCAGGCACAGGCGGCAGCGGAAGTGGTCGTGGGGCTCGGTATTGGTCTCGTAGCGCACCGGCTCCGAGGTGCCGAAGGCCGCGAGGAGCCCCACCTCGGTGAACTCCGCGAGCGTCGAGTAGACGGTGCCGCGCCCGAGATCGGGGAGCTCACGTGAAGCCCGAGCGTGGACCTCGTCGGCCGACAGGTGCTCCGCCGGGCCGCTCGAGAACGCGCGCAGGATGGCTCTGCGCTGCGGCGTGCTGCGCAGCCCGAGCTCGCGCAGCAGCGCGCCGACGTCGGAGGCGGATTCACCCATCGCAGCATTGTCCCCGCCAGGCGAACCGTCGAGTCGAGCTTGTGTTTACGAACTCAGGCGGACGGGCTAGCACCCGCAGACAGAACAATGTCCTACCTAGGAGCCGCACGATGATTCTGCGCGTCGATCGCCTGCAGACCGAGCTGCCGCCGCCGTCGGATCCCGATCCGGTCGGGGCGTCGGCCGTTCAGGAGCTGTTGGGCGGCAAGTTCGGCGAGATGTCGACCTTCATGAACTACACCTACCAGTCGTTCAACTTCCGCAACCGGCAGGGCGCACGCCCGTTCTACGACCTGCTGGCCAGCATCGCCGCCGAGGAGTTCGGCCACATCGAGCTCGTCTCGGCCGCCATCAACACGATGCTGACCGGCGCCGCCGAGGGCGAGGCGGGCACCGCGGGCGTGCTGTCCGACGTCAAGGGCACGCGCAACACCCAGCAGTTCATCGCCGGCGGCGCCGCAGCCCTCGTGCAGGACTCCATGGGCAAGCCATGGAACGGCGACTACGTCTTCTCCTCGGGCGACCTCATCGAGGACCTGACGCACAACTTCTTCCTGGAGACCGGGGCGCGCAACAACAAGCTCAAGATCTACGAGATGGTCGAGCATCCCGCGGCCCGCGCTCTGACCGGCTACCTGCTCGTGCGCGGCGGCGTGCATCAGGTCGCCTACGCCCGGGCGCTCGAGAACCTCACCGGCGCGCAGCTCATGAAGCTCTTCCCCTCCCCGCGCATCCCAACGGAGAAGATCCCCGAGTGCCAGCCGCACATCAAGCGCGGCGAGCACCTCAAGCTCTACCGGTTCTCCGTGGAGGACTTCCAGGAGATCGCCGCCGTCTTCAACGGGCCGCACCCCGAGACCGGCGAGGACCTGCAGATCGCCGACGAGCCCCAGCCCGCGGGCGCGCCCGCGTATGACCTGCCGGCGCAGACCGCCGTCTTCGCCCCGGCCCCGAGCCCGAGGAGATCGCTCAGATCGCCGCCAAGCTGCGCCAGGCCGCAGGGCTCCCGAAGGAGCCGACGGGGATCGTGGCCAACAACGGCAGCAACGGCGTCATGAAGAAGGTCAAGGACGCCGTCAGCTGACCTCGCGCGGCGAGCAGGCGCACGCGGTAGCGGCCTGCCCGCCCGCACCCGTGCCCGTACTCGACCTCAGGAGCGCAGATGGCAGAGCTGACGAAGCTGGAGAGCAAGCTGGGCGAGGTCCTGGGCCTCGCGATGGCATCGCAGGGGGCAGCCGTGAAGGTCAAGCGGATGCTCGCCAGGAGCGAGCGCGAGCTGGCCGGGACGCTCGACAGGATGCGCGACGAGGCGCGCGAGACCGAGCGGCGCTGCACCGAGGTCGTGAGCCAGATCGACGGCAAGAAGACCGCGATCCTGGGCAAGGCCCGCGAGGTCAAGAAGGACGCCACCGAGATGATGAGCACGTACCTGGAGGGCGAGGACGAGGCGCTCGACGGCTTCGAGTTCCTCACCATGGCCGAGGCCGGCGAGGTCGGCCACTGGGCGATCGTCAAGAAGCTCAACGAGCGCGCCGGCGATCCCGCCGTCGCCGAGCTCGCCGCCTGGGCGCTGCCCATCCAGGAGGACCACCTCAAGGCGGTCCTGGAAGGCTCGCTGGCACTCGCGGCGCAGGAGGACCCCCACGAGGTCGAGGAATAGGGCCAGCTGTGTGAGCAGGCCCACAGGAGTCGAGGATCGGGGCGCGTCTGACGGTGCATGACGCCCAATGCCCTGACCGACTTCGCCTCTGACGCCGAACGACTCCTCGACGACCCGCACGCCATCGGCACGCGCCTGGGCGCCCTCCTGTGCCACGACGGCTGGCTGGTGCCCGAGCACCGCGTCGGCCACCCCGACCACTACACCCAGCACCTGCTGCACGTCTCGCCGTGCCGGCGGCTCTCGATCGTCGCGCTCGTGTGGCTGCCCGGACAGCGCACGCCGATCCACGACCACGTCTCGTGGTGCGTCGTAGGCGTCTACGAGGGCCGCGAGCGCGAGACGCGCTACCGCGTCGTCGAGGTCGACGGCGTGCGCCACCTGCAGCCCGTGGGCAGCGTCGATGCGCCGCCCGGCCACGTCGAGGTCATCGTGCCGTCCGTCGAGGACATCCACGCGGTGACCGCGGTCGGCGACGCGCCGACCATCTCGATCCACGTCTACGGCGCCGACATCGAGCGCCTGGGCTCGAGCATCTACCGCCGCTTCGACGACTGGCCCATGCTCCGCGGGCCGAGGCCCCGCGCACCTCGGCGCTGAGCGTCGCGATGTCGTAGGCGCCCTGGTGGCGCCGGCCGTTGATGAAGAAGGTCGGCGTTCCCGAGACGCCGCTCTCGTCGGCGCTGGCGACGTCGCGGCTGATGCGGGCCACGTACCGGCGATCGTGCACCTCGCGCCAGAGGCGGTCGACGTCGAGGCCCAGCTCCTCGGCGTAGCGGCGGATGTGCACGGGCAGCAGCTCGTCCTGGTGGGTGATCAGCAGGTCGTGCATCTCCCAGAAGCGCCCCTGGGCGCCCGCGGCCTCGGCAACCTCGGCCGCCAACTGCGCGTGGGGGTGCACGTCGTTGAGCGGCAGGTGGCGCCACACGTAGCAGACCTCGTCGCCGAAGGAGGCGAGCAGCTCGCGGATCACCATCTCGGCCTGGCCGCAGTAGGGGCACTCGTAGTCGCCGTACTCGAGCAGGATCACGGGCGCGCCGCGCTTGCCGCGCAGGTGATCGACCTCGGGATCCACATCGTCGGCGAGGTCGAGCAGCTCGTCGGCGGTGCCGCTCAGCTGGCGCGCCCGCCTGTCGGGCGGGATCAGGGCGATGAGGCGGAAGGCGCCCCACGCCGACAGCGCCGAGAGGATCGCGCCGCCGAGGATCCCGACCTTCGCCTGCTCCAGCAGCTGGCCGTGGAAGGCGAGGCTCGAGATGAGCAGCGAGACCGTGAAGCCGATCCCCGCCACCGCGCCGACGCCGCCCAGCCCCGGCCAGCTGATCGGTAGCCGCTGGCCGCCGAGCACGCGACGGGTCGCCAGCCACGACGCGCCCGCGATCCCGGCTGGCTTGCCGACCACGTAGCCCACCGCGATGCCGAGCGTCACCGGCGAGCGCAGCGCATCGCCGAGCAGCCCGCCGCTGAAGGTGATGCCCGCGTTGGAGAGGGCGAAGAGCGGCACGATCGCGTAGCTCGTCCACGGGTGCAGGCGGTACTGCAGGCGCTCGTTGGCCGAGATCGCCGAGGTCAGCGAGAGCTGCGCGGTGCGCGCGAGCTCGGGCGTGGGCTGCTCGCGAAAGGATCGGAAGGTCTCGCTGGCACGCTCGAGGTCGCTGCGCGCCGGCGGGTAGGCGCTCGTCACGAGACCGATGGCGAGCCCGGCGATCGTCGGATGGACGCCCGACTTGAACATGGCGACCCAGATGGCGGTGGCCACCACGGCCGCCGCCGCGGAGCGCCCGACCGGCGCGTAGCGCAGGCCGACGAGCACGCCGAAGAGCCCGATCGCGACGGCCAGCGCCGTGAGCGAGACGTCCTCGCTGTAGACGGTGGCGATGACGAGCAGCGCGCACAGGTCGTCGACCACCGCGAGGGTGAGTAGGAAGACCCGCAGGCGCGTGGCACCGCGAGGCGCGGCCAGCGCGAGCAGGCCCAGCGCGAAGGCCGTGTCGGTCGACATGGCGGCGCCCCAGCCGTGCGCGCCCGCGCCCCCGGCGTTGAAGGCCAGGTAGATGGCGACGGGCACGCCCAGGCCGCCGAGCCCGGCGAGGACCGGCACGGCCAGGCGCCTGCGGTCGCGCAACTCGCCGAGGTCGAGCTCGCGCTTGGCCTCCAGGCCGATGACCAGAAAGAAGAAGGTCATGAGGCCGTCGTTGACCCACTCGCGCAGGTCGGCGGTGAGCGCCCAGTCGCCGAGCCTGATCGACAGCTCGGTCGTCCACGCGGACTCGTAGGACTCCGGCCACGGCGAGTTGGCCCACAGCAGCGCCGCCACGGTGGCGACGAGCAGGACGATCGCGCTGCCGGTCTCCGTGCTCAAGAAGTCGCGAACCGGGGCGGCGAGGTTGCGCGCCCACGCGGTGCGGCCCGTCTGCGCCGTGGCTTGCGCGGTCGCCATCGGCCTACAGATTGACAACCCGCGCAAACGCGATACATGTGAGGCGATGGCGCCCGCGACCATCCGCCCCGCGCGACCGGGGGACGCGCCCGCCGTCGCCGCGATCTACAACGACGGCATCGCCGGGCGCCAAGCGACGTTCGAGACGCGCCCGCGCACGGCGGCGGAGATCGCCGACTGGTTCGAGCGCCGCCTGCCGTTCCTGGTGGCCGAGGGTCGCGACGGCCGGGTCGTCGGCTTCGCGCGCGTGACTCCCTACTCAGAGCGCCCCTTCTACGCCGGGGTCGGCGAGCACACCGTGTACGTCGACGCCGCGGCTCGCGGCCAGGGCCTGGGCCGGCGCCTGCTCGACGAGCTCGCGGCCGAGTCCGAGCGCCGCGGGCTCTACAAGCTGACGAGCCGCATCTTCACCAGCAACGCGCCGAGCCGCGCCGTGCATCGCGCGGCCGGCTTCGAGGAGGTCGGCGTCAAGCGCCGCCACGGGCGGCTCGATGGGGAGTGGAAGGACTGCGTGCTGGTCGAGCGGCTCCTGGGAGAAGCGGCAGAGCGCACCCCGGACCGATGACTTCCGCGGCCGCGGCGGGTCATCATGAGGACAACGAGACATCGAGGTGCCCATGTTCGAGAACACCAAGGCGTTCAGCGGCTTCGCGGTCGACGACATCGAAGCGGCCCAGCAGTTCTACGGAGAGACGCTCGGCCTGAAGGTGAGCGAGGCCCACGGGATCCTGACCCTCCACCTCGCGGGTGACCGCCCGACCATCGTCTACCCGCGGCCCGGCCACGAGCCGGCGCAGTACACGATCCTCAACTTCCCGGTCGACGACATCGACGCGGCCGTCGACGCTCTCACCGAGCGCGGCGTGCGGTTCGAGCGCTACGACGGCATGGAGCAGGACGACAAGGGCATCATGCGCGCCGGCGGGCCGTACATCGCCTGGTTCACCGACCCGGCCGGCAACGTCCTCTCGGTGCTCCAGGAGCGGTGACGACACCGGGGGTCACCGTCGACGACGTGCGCGCGTTCCTCGCGCAGCTGCCGCGCTCCTACGAGGTGCTCGTGCGCGACCGCGTCAAGTTCCGCGTCGGGCAGATCGTCTACGTCGCCTTCTCGCGCGACGAGACGCTGATGGGCTTCGCGTTCTCCAAGGAGGAGCGCGAGGCCCTCGTGGCGTCCGAGCCCGAGAAGTTCCTCATGCCCACGGGCGGCGATCTGCGCTTCAACTGGGTCATCGTCCGGCTGGCCGCCATCGACGTCGAGGAGATGCGCGAGCTGGTCTTCGACGCGTGGCGGTGGGTCGTGCCCAAGAAGCTCGCGGCCGCCTACGACGAGCGCTTCTTCGCCGGCGAGATCTAACCCGGCCGCGCGCCGTGTGGGCGTGCCGGCCGGTCGGCCCGGCCGGCACGCCCCCAATCGCCCCCCTTCAGCTTCACTGCCTGACCGCGCCAGCGCTCTCCTTGGCGCTGTCGGCCAGCTGCTCACCGTGCTTCTGGCCCTCCTCGCTCACGGTGTCGGCGGCCGACTGCGCGGCCGACTGGGCCACCTGCTTGCCGCGCTCGAGCGCCTCCTGCCCGGTCTCCTTGGCCTGCTCCTTGACCTTGTCGGCCATGGGACCGAGCTTCTCGTCCTCCACGCGCGAGCTCGGAACGAGCATGCCCACGAGGAACCCGGCAGCGGCCGCGCCGACGGCGAGGCCGAGCGGGTTCTCCTGGGCGACGCCCGCGGCCTTGCGCACCTGGCCCTTGACCTGCTCGGCGTCGGGACTGACGTCGCTGGCCTTCTGGCCGGCGAGCCCGAGGCGCTCCTTGGCGGAGTCGACCTTGCCGGACACGTTGTCCTTGGCGCGCGACTTGACGTCGGCCTTGTAGCCGAGCGCATCGATGGTCTCCCCCATGCGCTCGCGGGTGTCCGCTATTTCGTCGCGGATCGCGTCCGGGTCTTCGCCCATTGCACGTCCTCCTTCACTGAGTCGATTGCCTGCTCTGGAACAGGAGGCGTGGCCTCCTGGATCTGCTTGCGGCCGGTCATGGCCAGGACGGCGGCGATGGCACCGAAGAGCACGGTCACGATCAGGGCCGCCAGCCACGTCGCCATGGCCAGGTCGAGCGCCGCGATGAGGCACGCCGTCAGCGCGCCCGCGGCCAGCAGGCCGACGACCGCCGCGGCGCCGAGCATGCCGGCGCCCTTGCCCAGGCGCTTGCCCCGCTCGGTCATCTCGGCCTTGGCGAGGTCGATCTCCTGGCGGACCAGCGTGCTGGTCTCGCTCGCGAGGTCCTTCACCAGCTCGCCGATCGACTGATCGCGGGCGTCGGCCACGTGGCCCGGTCCGTCGGCGCTCATGGGCCGTACTCGCGGATGGGCGGCTGGACCGCCGGCGTCGTCTGCGCGGGCGGCTGGACCATCGGCGTCGTCGGCGCGCCGTTGGCAGGCGAGGCATAGGCGCGACTCTGGTAGCGCTCGCGGCTCGATGCCTTCAGGAAGCGCGAGGCCGCGAAACCCGCCGCCACGCCGAGCGCGATGACCGCCATCGGCTGGCGGCGGCCGAAGTCCTCGAGGTCCCCGAGGATGCGATCGGCGTTCGACTCGCTGAGATAGCCGCCGAGGCGCTCGGCGTGGTGGGCGACCCTCTCGGCCGCCTGGGCCGGTCCGTCCTGGCCCTGCTCGCGCAGCTGCCGGCTGGTGGTGCGCAGGGCATCCGCACTGGCGCTGACCTGCTCTCCGGCCTGCGTCGAGCGCTGATCGACCTGGTCACGCAGGCGCGCCTGAGCCTGCTGGGCGCCTCCCTTCAGCTTCTCCTGGGCGTCCTGCGCCTTCTCCTGCACCTGCTCCTTGGCGTTCTCGGTCGCCGAGCCTGAGGGGCTCTGGGTAGCCATGGGTGGTTCTCCTTCGCTGTCGAGGTTGGGGGTGGGCCGGCGCTCAGGCCCGCGCGTCGCCGTCGGTCTCGATGCGCTCCTTGCGCAGCTCCTCGGAGACCGTCTCCTCGTCGGTGTGCTCCTCGGCGGTCAGGCGGACGCGCTCCTTGGGGACGGTCTCCTTGCCGACCACCGGGCGCTCCTCGTGCAGCACGACCTCGTGCTCCTCCTCGGAGATGTCCGGGCCGTCCAGCGCCTGGTCGGCGTTGCCCTCGGTGATCGGCTCGCGCTCGACGCGGACCTCCTCGCGGCGGACGGGCACCGTGCGCTGCTCGGTCTCGGTCACGACGTACTTGCGCAGGCGCGCGCGCCCCGCCTCGCGGCGCTCGGTCCCCACGCGCAGCTCCTCCTCGGAGCGCGTCATCGCATCATCGGTGGTGGGCCCGGAGACGTCGTGGCCGTTGCCCGTGGAGGCATCGGCGTCGCTCTCGTAGCCGAGGTCGTAGTGGGTGAAGAGCTGGCGCTCCTCGGTCTCGCTGAGCTCGCCGTCGGCATCGATGCCCGGCGCGTCCTTGACATGCGCCTTCTCGATGGGCACGCGGACGTCCTCGCCGACCGGGCTCGCGCCGCGCAACGGGACGAAGGTCTTCTTCGTGCCGAACAGGCCGGTGTTGACGAGGGCCCATTCGGGCTGACCGGTCTGCTTGTCCTCGTAGATGTCGTCGATCTTGCCGATCTTGTCGCCGTCGCGATCGAGCATGGTGCGGCCTCGGAACCCGTAGGCCTCGGTCAGTTCGGTCATATCGCTCCCCAGGTGGATATGGGACGTTTGTGCCACAAAGTGGCCGTAGCCGTCCCGGGTACCCCTCGTTTCGCGATCCATAAGCACCGATTCGCGCCTCACGTTCGCCGATCACGAGAACTTGGCACGTTTTGTCCCACCTTGGAACAAGCCGCCGAGGAGGGGCTACCGTTCCGGTCGTGTCCGAGGCGGCACAGGAACCCGAACATCACGCCGGCCAGCCTTCGGAGAGCGGGCCGGCGCGGCGGCGCGCGGACGCGCTCGCCAGCCGCGAGCGCATCCTCGAAGCCGCTCAGACGCTCGTCGGCGACCGCCGCACGACGATGGCCGAGATCGCAGCGGCCGCCAGCGTGGGGCGCTCGACGCTCTACCGCCACTTCCCGACCCGCGAGGACCTGTCCGCGGCGCTCGCGCAAGAGGCCGAGCGCGAGGCCGGCGCCGCGACCGAGGCGCAGCCCTCGCGGCGAATCGCCCCCCTCCCCTACCAGGCGCCCGGCCGCCTCGGCCGCGCACAACCGCTCGCGCTCGAGGTCACCCATGTCCTCGACGAGGTGCCGCCGCACCTCATCGCCGATCAGCTCGTGGCCGAGGCGCGCCGCGCCGCCGGCGTTGCCGTCGCCCTGTACCTCGTCGACATCGACGGCTCGCAGCTCATCCGCCTGGCCGGCTCGGAGGACTTCCCCGAGACGCTGGAGGCGCCGCCAGCCCTGGGACCGGAGATCGTGCCCGAGGGGCTGCCCTCGTTCTACGAGCTGCTCAAGCGCCGCCTGCCGCGCTGCGTCGCCACGCCGCTGTGGCTGCGCGGTCGGGTGATCGGGTTGCTGCTGTGCGTGGGCGCGCCGGTGACGCCGCTGGAGGACATCGCCAAGCAGGGCGCCGCCGCGCTCGAGCTGGCCAACGACTACACCGACGTCATCGAGGCGGCGCGGCGGCGCAAGCCCACCACGGCCGCCGCGGAGGTCCAGTACCACCTGCTGCCGCCGCGCGTGGCGCGCGTCACCGGTGCGCAGATCGCCGGTGCGCTGTTGCCCGCCTACGAGGTCGGCGGCGACTGGTTCGACTTCGTCGAGAATCGCGACGGGTCGTGGTTGGCGATCGCCGACACGGCCGGCACGGGCCCGACCGCGGCCGGCCTGGGCGCCTCCGCCCTCGGCGCTCTGCGCGCCGCGCGGCGCAGCGGGCAGGACCTCGTGCAGGCCGCCGAGAGCATCGACGAGGTCGTCCGCGCGCTGGGCAACCCGAGCTTCGTGGTCACCGCCCTGCTGGCCCGCTGGCACGCGCCCACGGCAATGCTCGCCTGGCTCAACTGCGGTCACCCGCCCGCCTACGTGGTCGATGGCGACGGCGCCTTCACCGAGCTCGAAGGCACCGTCCACTCCGCGCTCGGCGCCGGCGACGGGCCGCCGACCTTCGAGGTCGCCGCCGTCAGCCTCGAACCGGGTGACCGGCTCGTGCTCTACACCGACGGGATCACGGAGCGCTTCGTCAAGGGCGGCGGCCGCTTCGGCGTCGACGGGATGCAGCGGGCGGTCCAGGCCGCGGGGGCGACCACGGCCGCCGCGACCGCGATGGCCATCCAGGATGCGGTCACGAGCGCGGCGACCGATCCGCTCCAGGACGACGCGACGCTCGTCGTCCTCGCCGTCGACTGAGCGCTCGCTGCAAGATCTGTCCCGTCCGAGGGCGTTCCGCGCGACTTGCCCCGCGCCGTGTGTTCAGGATGAGGTGATGGTCTTTTGCTCGGTCCAGCCCCTCCCCCGGCCCGTGCGCGCGCTCGCGGCGGCGCTCGCCCTCGCCCTGCTCGGCGTCCTTCCGGCGGCGGCACGTGCCGACTGCCCCGGCGGCGGCGTCACCTGCCCGTACGTCATGGCAACACAGATCGGCCAGCGGGCCGAGGGCGTCATGCGCTTCCCGCAGGCGCTGGCCATAGGCCCCGACGGCTCGGTCTATGTGGCCGACCAGGGCTCGCACGTCATCCAGGTCTTCGGCCCGGACGGAGTCTTCCGACGCGAGTTCGGCATCGCGGGGACCAAGCCCGGACAGCTCAGCGGCGTGGGCGCCATCGCCGCGGCGGGCGACGGCTCAGTGCTGGTGGCCGACGGCGCGAACCGCATCGATCGCTTCGACGCCAACGGGCAGCTCATGAACTCGTGGGGCGGGACCGGCAGCGACGTGGGCAGGTTCCGCTTCGGCGGTGGCTCGGGCAACACCGCCGCCGCGGGCGGCGGGCTCGCCGTCTCGGGCGACGCCGTCTACGTGGCCGACACCGGCAACGATCGCGTCCAGCGCTTCACCCTGGACGGCGGTCACGGGGCCGAGATCGTGCCGCCGGGCCAGCTCGCCAACCCGCGCGGGATCGCGGTGCGCCGGACCCGGCTGTTCGTGGCCGACGATCAGCACCATCGCCTCGTCGTCTTCGACACGGGCGGGCACCTGCTGCGCACGGTGGGCCAGAACGGCTCGGCCCCGGGCAGCTCAACTTCCCCTACGGCGTGGCCACCGATGCGCCGGGGCGCGTCTTCGTCGCCGACGACCTCAACCACCGCGTCGTGCGCTTCAGCAGCGGGCCGGTGTACCCCTACAAGGGCCGCTGGGGCTCCTACGGGACGGCCCCGGGGCGGCTCGCCTACCCGCGCGGGATCGCGGTCGACGCGGCCGGCAACGTGTACGTGGCGAATACCGGCAACGACCGCATCGACGTCTTCGACAAGGGCGGCGCGCTGCTGCGCTCGTTCGGCACGTCGGGCCGCTCCGCAGGGCAGTTCGACGCGCCGGTCGGCGTCGCCTCCGATCCCGGCGGCATCCGCGCCGTGACCGACTCGATCAACGGCCGTGTGCAGCTGCTCAACCCCGACGGCACGCTGGCGTCGTCCTGGGGCTCGCCGGCGCCGGGGCCGACGATCCTCCCCGACCCGGTGGCCGTCGCCTTCGACGGCGCCGGCAACGCGTATGTGCTCGATCGCCGGCGCTCGCGGATCGTCGTCTTCGCGCGCGCGACGGGGCTGCCGGTGCGCACGATCGGCTCGCCCGGCAGCGGCCCGGGCCAGCTGCTCAACCCGTCGGCGCTGACCATCGACGGGGGCGGCACCATCGTGGTGGCCGACTCGGGCAACAACCGCATCGCGCGCTTCGGCGCCGGCGGCAGCTACCTCGGCGCCACGACCGGCGTCGGCGACGGGCGCGGCGTCGCCGTGAGCGCCGATGGCACGCGCACCTACCTGTCGACCACGCGCCACCGCATCGAGGTCTACGACCCGTCCGGCAGCGAGGTCGACGAGTTCGGCGGCGAGGGCAGCAAGATCGGCAAGCTCGAGTCGCCCGGCCAGATCGCCCTCGACGCGGCCGGCAACCTGTGGGTCGCCGATCGCGGCAACAACCGCATCCAGGAGTTCGGCCCCGGCGGCGAGCGCCTCGGAGCCTTCGGGCTGCGCGGCGTCGGCCTCGGCGAGTTCGTCCACCCCAGCGGCCTGAGCCTCGACTGCAACGGCGTGCTGACCGTCACCGACAGCGACAACAACCGCGTGCAGCAGTTCACGCTGACCGCGCCGGCAGCCACCGGGTGCGCCGCGCCGCTGCCGGTCGGCAACCCGCCGGCGCCGAAGCTCCCGACCCTGCCGGCGCCCCTGGGCCCGCAGGTGTCGCTGCGGGTCCTGCGCACGACGGGCCTCGTGTCGACGCGCACGCTGCCGCTGCGCCTCGGCTGCGACACGACGTGCATGATCACCGCGACCGCGACGGTCACCCCCGCCGCGGCGCCGCCGAAGAAGCACCGCCGCGTGACGGTCGCGATGGCCACGGTGAAGCTCACCCTCGGGGCCGGCGACACCAAGATCGCGCGCCCGACGCTGTCGCGGGCCAACGCGCGGCGGCTCGTGAAGGCGTTGCGTGGGCGGCGAGCGGTGAACGTCAACGTCCAGATCTCCGCGACGGCGACGACCGGTGAGCCGGCGGCGGTGACGAAGCGCCTGCGGGCGACTCGATAGTCGTCCGCCTGCGTTTGTGGCAGTGCGCTGCTCTTACGGCCTCACCGAGGGGAAGGGGCTGGTGGTCGGCGCGCTCGCCGTCGTCCTCGACGGCCGGGGCGACCGGGGGTTTGCGACATCCATGGGCACTATGTCGGTCGATGTCGCAGACCCCTCCCCGAGGACGTCGGCGAGCGCCGCAACAGCCGCAACCGCCCTTTTCCTCGATGCGGCCGTAAGCGCAACTACCACCGCAAGCGCACCGCGGCAGACCGCTTACGGCGCCTCCAGCCGAGCCTTCTGCACCTTGCCCATCTCGTTGCGCGGCAGCTCGTCGAGCAGGTGGACCACCCGCGGGCGCTTGTGCGGCGTCAGCAGCGCGGCGACGTGGTCGGCCAGCTCATCGGCCGACGGTGACGCGCCCTCGGAGGGGACGATCCAGGCGACGATGCGCTCGCCCAGGTCGGCGTCGGGCTCGCCGGTGACCGCCGCCTCGCGGACGCCGGGGTGCTCCAGCAGCGCGCCCTCGATCTCCCCCGCGCCGATCTTGTAGCCGCCGCTCTTGATGAGGTCGGTGGCGCGCCGGCCGACGATCCGGATGTAGCCGTCGGGCGCGCGCGTGGCGAGGTCGCCGGTGCGAAACCAGCCGTCGACGACCGCCTCGGCGGTCGCGTCGGGGCGGTTGAGGTACTCGAGGAAGAGGTTCGGCCCGCGCACCGCGATCTCGCCGATCGTCTCGTCGTCGGCGGCGTCGATCGGCTCGCCGTCGTCGTCGAGCAGGCGGATCTCGACGCCCTGAAGCGGCGGCCCCACGTAGCCGGCGCGGCGGTCGCCGTCGGCGCGGATCGAGGTGTTCATGAGCGTCTCGCTCATCCCGTAGCGCTCGACGATGCGCTGGCCGCTCAGCCGCTCGATGCGCTCGTGCTCGACCGCGGGCAGGGCGGCGGACCCGGACACGAGCAGCCGCGCCCGCTGCAGCGCGCCCGCGATCGCGTCGTCGCCCTCGGCGTCGGCGGCCAGCCGGTGGTACATCGTCGGCACGCCGAAGACCATCGTCGCGCCGTTCTGCAGCGCGGCAGCGACGCCCTTCGAGGAGAAGCGCCCGAGGTGATGGGTGGCCCCGCCCCGGCGGATCGAGCCGAGCGTGCCGACCACGAGGCCGTGCACGTGGAAGAGCGGCAGCCCGTGGGCGACGACGTCGTCGGCCGTCCACTCCCAGGCGTCGGCCAGCGCGTCGAGGTTCGAGGCGATCGAGCGCCGCGGCAACACGGCCCCCTTGGGCGGGCCGGTGGTCCCCGAGGTGTAGACGACGAGCGCCGGGGCGTCCTCGCCGGGCTCGCCGGGCAGGTCGGCGCCGCCGGCGGCGAGATCGACCTCGATGCGCGGCCGCGCCGCCAGCGCGTCGGGCTGCTCGACGCCGGGCGCGCAGAGGATCGTCTCGGGGGCGGAGTCCTCGAGGATGTGGCCGAGCTCGCGCTCTCCCGCCTTGGGGTTGATCGGCACCGCAGCGACGCCCGCGAGCAGCGCGCCGATGACGGCCACGGCCGTCTCGGGCGCGTTGACGGCCCACACGCCGACGCGCTCGGCGCCCGCCACGTGGCCCGCGACGTGGGCGGCCGCGTCGCGCAGCTGGGCGTACGTCAGCTCCACCTCGCCGAAGCGCAGGGCGAGGCGATCGTCCGGGTCGCACAGCGCGGGGAAGAGCATGTCAGGGATCCTTCCACGCATGCACGTCGCAGAGGTCACCGCCTTCGGCGGCCCCGAGGTCCTGCACCTGGCCGAGCGCCCGGACCCCGCGCCGGCGCCCGGCGAGGTCGTCGTGCGCATCCGCGCGGCGAACGTCAACCCCACCGACCTGAGCGTCCGCTCGGGCCAGGCGCGCGCCCGCATGCCCGATCTGCAGCTGCCGATCGTGCCCGGCTGGGACCTGGCCGGCGAGGTGACCGCCGTCGGCAGCGAGGCGGGCGGCTTGCACCCCGGCGATCGCGTGGTGGGGATGATCCCCTTCGGGCGCATCGGCGGCCGGGTGGGCGCCTACGCGCAGGCCGCCGCCGTCGACCCGGGCTGGCTCGCGCCGCTCTCCACGGACATCGACGAGGCCACCGCCGCCACCCTGCCGCTCAACGCGCTCACCGCGCACCAGGCCCTCGACATGATCGCCGCGCCGCCGGGCGCGACCGTGCTCGTCACCGGCGCGAGCGGCGCGGTCGGCGGCTTCGCCACCCAGCTCGCGGTCCGCGACGGGCTCCGCGTGCTGGCCCAGGCGTCCTACGACGACGAGGATTGGGTCGCGTCGCTGGGCGCCGCCGAGGTCCTCCCCCGCGACACCGACCTCGCGACCATCGGCCCGCTCGACGCCGTCCTCGACGCCGTCCCACTCGGCCCCGACTCGACCGCCGCGCTGCGCGACGGCGCCATCGCCGTCTTCACCCGCCCGCCGAGCGGCGCCGAGCCCTCGCGCGGCCTGCGCTTCGAGACCGTGCTCGTCCAATCGAACGCCGAGCAGCTGCGCGCGCTCACCGCCGACCTCGAGGCCGGCCGGCTGCGAACCCGCATCTCCGAGGTCCTGCCGCTCGCCCAGGCCGCCCGCGCCCATGAGCTCGTCGAGGCCGGCGGCCTGCGCGGGAAGGTGCTGCTGGCGCCCTAGCCGCGCGCCCGGTCGGCGGCGAGCTTCGCGCCCTCGGCCATCGAGGCCAGCTTGGCCCAGCAGATGCTCGGGTCGATCGGGCCGAAGCCCGCCCACGTGCCGAACCCGCAGTCGGTGCCCGCGATGACGCGGTCGGGGCCGACGATGTCGATGAAATTGCCCAGGCGCTCGGCGATGAGGGCGGGGTGCTCGATGTAGTTGGCCGTCGTGTCGAGCACGCCGGGGATGAGGATCCTGTCGTCCGGGATCTTGTCGGCGTTGGCGCGCCACACCGCCCACTCGTGCGCGTGGCGCGGGTTGGCCGCCTCGAACTGCAGCGCCGAGGCCTTCAGGCGCATGACGTGGTCGAAGATCTTCTCGAGCTCGATGTCGAGGTGGTGCGGGCCCTCGTAGTTGCCCCAGCACAGGTGGACGCGCACGCGGTCGCCGGGCACGTCGCGCAGGGCCTGGTTGATCGCGTCGACGTGGACCGCCGCGCGCTGCACGAAGACCTCGTCGGGCTCGTCGCGGTACATGATGTGGCGGCCCATGGCCAGGTCCGGCGCGTCGATCTGCAGATAGAAGCCCGCCTCGACGATGCCCTCGTACTCGGTCTTCATCGCCTCGGCGATGGCGTCGAGGTACTCGTCGGTGCTGGCGTAGTACTCGTTGGGCTGAAAGAGGGCGACGATGCCCGGCGACGGCGCGTTCATGAAGGCGCCCTGCACCGGCTGGCCCTCGATCGCGCTGCGCAGGTGCTCGAGGTCGCGCTCCAGCGGCGCGCGGTTCTCGTAGGTGATCGGGCCGCGGCAGATGGGGCGCAGGTACTTCGCGGTGTCGCCCGCGGCGGCGAGGCGGTCGCGGAAGCTCGGGTAGGCGTCGAGGTCGGCCGGCGTGGCGCGCGGCACGTCGCCCACCTCGAAGCCGCTCAGGCGATGGCGGATGAAGGTCGCATAGCCGATCTTGCTCATCTCGCCGTCGCTGACGATGTCGACGCCCGCATCGACCTGGTGCTGGACGCGATCCTTGACCGCCGCGCCGATAACGCGGTCGTACTCCTGGGGGTCGACCTCCTCGCCCTTGTCCTCGGCGAAGACCACGTCGACGACGTCCTGCGGCCGCGGGAGGCTGCCCACGTGCGTCGTCAGGATGCGACCGTTCTCTGCCATGGCGGCCACGATATAGGAAGGCCGTGCAAGGGAACCTGACATGTGGGATCGTGCCGAACATGATCGTGCGCTGGGGTCTGGAGTCCCTCGAGGAGGTGCTCGCGGAGCTCTCCGTGAGCGCGCCGCTGCTCATCACCGAGGAGCTCTGGCAGGAGACCGATCTGCCGGTCGCGCAGCGCTTCCACGGCGCCCGCCCGCACGCGGAGATCACCGGGGTGCGCGAGGCGACCGGGCTGGCGAAGGACGCCGACGGGCTCGTGGCGCTGGGCGGCGGCAGCGTCATGGACACCACCAAGGCCGTCTCGGTGCAGGCCGGCCTGCCGATGGTCTCCATCCCCACGACCTACGCCGGCGCCGAGTGGACGCCGTTCTTCGGCGTGCGCAACGCGCAGACGCGGACCAAGGACGCCGGCTTCGACGCCCGCGTCGAGGGCATCGTCTACGAGCCCAAGCTCACGCTGAGGATGCCCGCCCAGGTCACCGCCGGCACGGCGCTCAACGCGCTGACCCACTGCGCCGAGGCGCTCTACGTCCCCGGTCGCACCGACGAGAGCGACGAGCACGCGCTGCGGGGCGCGGCGCTCATCGCCCGCCACCTGCCGGCCGTGCTCGACGACCTCCAGGACCTCGAGGGCCGCACCGGGCTGCTCGAGGGCGCGATGCACGGCGGCGCCGCGCTGCGGGTCGGCATGGGCCTCGGCCACGCCATGGCGCAGTCGCTGGGCGGGCGCTATGGCGTCCCGCACGGCGCCATGAACGCGATCTGCCTGCCCCCGGCGCTGCGCTTCAACGCCGACGTCGCGGGCGACGAGATCGCCCGCCTGGCCGAGGCGATGGGCGCCGACCCGGCCGCTCGCACCGAGGAGCTCGCGGCCCTCGCGCTCGACACCCGCCTGCGCGACTACGAGATCCCGCGCGACGACCTCGGCGAGCTGGCGGCGGCCACCGCCGAGCGCGGGGCGGCCAAGGCCAATCCGCGCGTCGCCACGGTCGACGAGATCCACCAGCTCTTCGAGTCGGTCTGGTAGCTTCGACGCAGCGTGGCCGGGGCCGCGCCGCGTCCGCCGAGAGGGCCGAGCCCACCCCGATGCAGTCGTCGTTGCCGTCGCATCCTTCTTTCCGCCCGGCGCCAGCGGACCACGGGCGATCCGGGAAGGAGGCTGCCGTGTCATCCCTGCCGTCCGCGCCGAGCCTGGAGCAGCTGCGCAAGCAGGCCAAGGACCTGCTGCGCGCCCACCGCGCCCGCGACCCGCGGGCCGTCGCGCGCGTCGCGGCGCACGAGCCGGGCGAGCCGCTGAAGCTCACCGGCGCCCAGCACGTCGTCGCGCGCGAGCACGGCTTCCCGAGCTGGGCGCGCCTGAAGGCCTACGTCGAGCGCCTCGCGGCGCACGGCCCCGACCTCGAGCACGCCTACCACGAGGACCTCGACTACTACGAGGGCCGCGCCTATGGCCTGCACGCGTCGGCCCGCGACGGCACCGCGAGCGCCGTGGCCGCCTTCCAGCGCTGGGACGCCCCCGTCAGCGAGGCGGGGGCGCGCACGGTCGTCGCGCGCCGCCACGGCTTCGCGAGCTGGGCGGCCCTGCGCCGCCACGTCGCGGGCCTGCGCGACTCGGGCGAGCCGTTCGCGCGCGCCTATCGCGCCGTCGAGGCCCACGACGTCGATGACCTCCGGGCGCAGCTCGAGACATTCCCGGATCTGGCCCGGGCGGTCGGCACCAACGGCAACGACCTCCTCGGCATGGCCGGCGCGACGTGCGACGAGCGCCTCGTGCGCGTCCTGCTCGACGCGGGCGCCGACCCGGCGCGCGGCAACGCCCACGGCTGGACGCCGCTGCACCAGGCGGCCTACTCCAACCTGCCGCGGCTGGCGCGGATGCTGCTCGACGAGGGCGTGCCGGTCGACGCGTCCGCGCGCGGCGACGGCGGCACGCCGCTGGTGGTCGCCCTGTTCTGGGGCCACCGCGAGGTCACCGAGGTGCTCGCCGAGCATGGCGTGCACCCGCGCAACCTGCGCGCCGCCGCCGGCGTCGGGCGCGTCGACCTCGTCGAGGAGCTCGTCGCGCCCGACGGGCGCCTGGCCCCGGAGGCCGGCGCGCACCGCGCCTACTACCGCCCGCACAGCGGGTTCCCGGAATGGCGACCGTCCGGCGATCCGCAGGAGATCCTCGACGAGGCGCTCGCCTGGGCGGCGCGCAGCAACCGCGTCGAGGTCCTCGAGGCGCTCGTCGCGCGCGGCGCGCGCCCCGACGCCGACGTGTACCGCGGCAGCGCGCTGATGTGGGCCGCGGCGAGCGGGCGCACCGCCGCCGTGCGCGGGCTCATCGAGCTCGGCGCCGATCCCAGCGGCCGCTCGACCTTCGGCGGCCCGACCCACGGCGAGGGCGTGACGCCGCTGCACCTCGCCGCGCAGGGCGGGCACCTCGATGCCGTGCGGGCGCTGCTGGACGCCGGCGCCGACCCGCTGGCCCGCGACGCCAACTTCGACTCGACGCCCGACGGGTGGGCCGAGTACGGGGGCCACCCGGCGGTGGCGGCCGCGATCCGGGGGGCGTGAAGGGACCCGCGCGCGCACTTCGTCACCATGCAGGCCAGCGATGCTCACCGAGGGCCCGTCCGCCACCCTGCATGAGCCCCAGGCTGCGCTGCGCCGCGACATCCGCGAGCTCGGCGTCCTGCTGGGCCGCACGATCGTGCGCCAGGAGGGGCGCGACATGCTCGAGCTCGTCGAGCGCGTGCGCCAGCTCGTGCGCACCGATCGCGACGCCGCCGCCGCCATCCTCGCCGAGGCCGATCCGCTCACGGCCATCCGCCTCGTCCGCGCCTTCTCGACCTACTTCCACCTGGCCAACGTGGCCGAGCAGGTCCACCGTGCGCGCGAGCTGCAGGCCACGCGCGTGGAGCGCGGGTCGTGGCTGGCGCAGGCCGTCGAGCGGATCACGAGCGCGCACGTCGGCCCGGGCGAGCTGAGCGCCGACATCGCGCACCTCGCGCTGCGCCCGGTCTTCACCGCCCATCCCACCGAGGCCGCGCGGCGCACGGTGCTGACCAAGCTGCGCCAGGTCGCGACCCTGCTCGACGAGCGCGAGCGGGCCGTGGGCGAGACCGCGCAGCGTCGCGTCGAGCGCCGCCTCGAGGAGCTCATCGAGCTGCTGTGGCAGAGCGACGAGCTGCGCGTGGCCAAGCCCGACGTGGTCGACGAGGCGCGCAACGCCGTGTACTACCTCGACGAGCTGCACCGCAACGCAGTGCCCGACACGCTCGAGACGCTGGTCGACGAGCTCGCCCGCCTGGGCGTCGACCTCCCGGTCGACGCGCGTCCGCTGAGCTTCGGCAGCTGGATCGGCGGCGACCGGGACGGCAACCCCAACGTCCTGCCCACGACCACGCTCGACGTCCTCGAGCTCCAGCACGCGCACGCGCTGCGCGACGCGCTGGCGGTCATCGACGAGCTGCGCGCCGACCTCTCCTCCTCGGTGCGGATCACGGGCGTCACGGCCCAGCTGGAGGCCTCGCTGGCCGCCGACCTCGACCGCCTGCCCGAGCTCGACCAGCGCTATCGGCGGCTGAACGCCGAGGAGCCGTATCGCCTGAAGCTCACCTGCGTGCGCCAGAAGCTGCTCAACACCCGCGCGCGACTGCAGGCGCGCGGGCGCCATGAGCCCGGGCGCGACTACGTCGGCACCGCCGAGCTGCTCGCCGACCTCGCGCTCGTACGCGACTCGCTGCTGCTGCACCGCGGCGAGCTGATCGCCCGCGGGCGCCTCGAGCAGGCCATGCGCACGCTGGCGGCCTTCGGGCTGCACCTCGCCACGCTCGACGTGCGCGAGCACGCCGACGCCCACCACGAGGCCCTGGCGCAGCTCTTCGACCGCGTCCGCGACGGGGTGCCCTCCTATCGAGAGCTCGATCGTGAGGAGCGCCGCGCGCTGCTGGCCGCCGAGCTGCCCTCGCGGCGTCCGCTCGCCCCCACCCCGCCCCCGCTCGACGCCCGCGCCGCGCGCACCTACGACACCTTCGCGGCCATCCGCCGCGCCCTGGACACCTATGGGCCCGACGCGATCGAGTCCTACATCGTCTCCATGTGCCGCGGGGCCGACGACCTGCTCGCCGCCGCGGTGCTGGCCCGCGAGGCGCGCCTGATCGACCTCGACGCGGGCGTCGCGCGGATCGGCTTCGTGCCCCTCCTCGAGACGCCGGCCGAGCTGCGCCGCGCCGGGGAGATGCTCGAGGAGCTGCTGACCGAGCCCTCCTACCGGCGCCTGCTGACCCTGCGCGGCGACGTTCAGGAGGTGATGCTCGGCTACTCGGACTCCAACAAGGAGGCCGGCATCGCCACCAGCCAGTGGGAGATCCACCGCGCCCAGCAGAGCCTGCGCGAGGTCGCCGTGCGCCACGGCGTGCGCCTGCGGCTGTTCCACGGTCGCGGCGGCACGATCGGGCGCGGCGGCGGCCCGACCCACGAGGCGATCCTCGCCCAGCCCGCCGGGACGCTCGACGGCGAGCTGAAGATGACCGAGCAGGGAGAGGTCATCTCCGACAAGTACCTGCTGCCCGCGCTCGCGCGCGAGAACCTCGAGCTCATGCTGGCCGCCTCGGTCGAGGCCAGCGTGCTGCGCCGCGCCCCCCAGCGCACCGCCGAGGAGCTGACCCGCTGGTACGGCACGATGGACGCGATCTCCGACGCGGCCTTCGCGCGCTACGAGGGGCTCGTCGCCGATCCCGACCTGCCCGCCTACTACTTCGCCTCCTCGCCGGTCGAGCTGCTGGGGGATCTGCACCTGGGCTCGCGGCCGTCGCGGCGCCCCGACGCCGGCGCCGGCCTGGACGGCCTGCGCGCCATCCCGTGGGTCTTCGGCTGGACGCAGTCGCGCCAGATCGTCCCCGGCTGGTTCGGCGTGGGCAGCGGCCTGGCGGCCGCGCGGCAGGCGGGCCTGGCCGAGGTCATGGCCGACATGAACGAGCGCTGGCGCTTCTTCGAGACCTTCCTCTCGAACGTGGCCATGACGCTGGTCAAGACCGACCTCGAGCTCGCCGAGCACTACGTGCGCACGCTCGTGGCCCCCGAGCACCACCATCTGTTCGAGACCATCCGCGCCGAGCACGACCTGACCGTCGCGGAGATCCTGCGCATCACCGGCCAGGACGGGCTGCTGTCCGCCAACCCGCTGCTCGAGCGCACGCTGCGCGTGCGCGACGACTACCTCGCGCCGCTGCACCTCCTGCAGGTCACGCTCATGGCGCGGTTCCGCGCGGACCGCGCCGCCGGGCGCCACCCCGACCCGGCGGTCGAGCGGGCGCTGCTGCTGACCGTCAACGGCATCGCCGCCGGCCTGCGCAACACCGGCTGAGCCATCGCGTAGGCGCACCGCATCCCGGCGCGGGACGGCTAGCGCCGGGCGCTGGTCGCGCGCGCGAAGCGGTCCGAGACGCTGTGCGGCTCGTCCGAGACGCTCTGCGGCTCATGGCGATCGGCCGGAGCGATGAAGCGCTCGACCAGCGTCCGGGTCGCCCGCTGGACGACCTCGGAGTCGATCGCGCCCAGCCGCCGGCTCGCTCGCCGGGTGACGACGAGCAGCGCCCCGACGGCACGGCCGTCGAGCACGAGCGGGCTCGCCAGGGCGCCGCAGCAGGCCCCCCCGGGGCCCTCGAAGCGCTCGACCTGAGCCGGGCGCGCCGTCTGCAGCACCTGCTCGAGCAGCAGGCAGCGCTCGGGCAGCGCCTCGCCGGACGGCAGCCCGGCCTCGGCCACCGCGACCGGGTGCTCCGGGTCGTCGCCGTCACGCAGGAAGAGCGAGGCGTGGTCGACCTGCAGCACGTCGGTGATCCGGCGCAGCTCGATGGTCGCGAGGTCCGCGAGGCTCGCTGCGGGACACAGGTCCCAATTCACGTCGCGCTCCGGCGCGCGTCCGCGCGCCCTGCCGATGTCACCCAAGAGGTCATGCCACCCCATCCGTGAGGCTGGTCCGTGAGCTGAGGGATGCACCAGAACGCCGCCGTTCATGTGTCGGTGTGGACGCAGGATCGACGCCCCTGCGCCAGACGGCGTGAATCGCGCCGTGAACGGCGCCTGGGTCACGAGGCGGGTACCACCTGGCGACGCAACTGCGTCGCCTGGCCCTATCGCAGCGCCGCCTGCAGCACCCGCCGGGCGATGGGAGCCGCGGACGTGCCCCCGAAGCCCGCACCGACGAGCATCACGGCCACCGCCACCTGTGGCTTGGTGGCGGGCGCGAAGGCGACGAACCACGCGTCGGCGTCCTTGGGGTTGGTCGAGTTCGGGCGCAGCTCGGCCGTGCCGGTCTTGCCCGCGACCTGCACGCCCGGGATCGCGGCCGCCGTCCCGGTGCCGGAGCGCACGACCCCAAGCATCATCTCGCGCACCTGGCCGGCGACCCGCGCGCTGACCACGCGGCGGCGCAGCACCTTGTCGTTGCGCACGATGCGCGGCCGCGCCCGGCGCCCGCCCTCGGCGATCGTCGCCCCCACCACCGCCATCTGCAGCGGCGTCGCCAGGTCGCGGTCCTGACCGATCGCGCTCGCGCCGACCGCGAGGCTGTCGGTCAGCTTGCCGGCTGGCGGGATGGTGCTCGCCTTGGCGTCGGGGACCCGGGGTCGCTCGTTGAACCCGAAGGCCTCCGCCATCCGCACCAGCCGCTTGGCGCCGAGCTTGGCCCCGAGCGGCGCGAAGACCGAGTTGCACGAGTCGATGAAGGCCTGGGTCAGCGAGCCGCCGCACGACTCGCCGCCGGCGTTGCGCAACGTGACCCCGGAGAGCGTCGCGGACGTGCGCACCGGGAAGGTGCTCGACGGGGTAGCGATACCCGCCGCCAGCGCGCCGGAGAGGGTGATGATCTTGAACGTCGACCCGGGCGGCTGCGGGGCCGAGACGGCCAGGCCCGCAAGCGCCAGCACCGAGCCGTCGCGCGGGCGCACGACCGCCACGCCGCCCAGCTTGTTCCCGAGCGCCGCCGCGGCGGCGCGCTGCAGCCCCGGCCGGATGGTGGCGTGCACGGTGTGCCCCCGGTGGCGCTTGACCGTGGCGACGACGCGATCGCCGAAGCGCAGCTGGGCCCCGGGCGTGCCGGCCAGGCGCGCGTCGTACAGGCGCTCGAGGCCGGTGCCGCGGTCCTTGCCCGACGGCGGGCGCCCAGCGAGGGCGGCCGTCGCCGGGTTGGCCGAGAGCAGCCGGCCGTCGGCGCCCAGGATCTGGGCGCGGGTCGGGCGCGTGAGCACGATGCGGTGCACCTGCTCGCCCGCGCGCAGGCCGGGCAGGCGCAGGTGCGGCGCCCACGCGACCCGCGCCGCGCCGTCCTCGTCGTGCACGGACAGCGCGATCGTGCCGCGCAGCGTCCCGAAGAGGCGCGTGGGCATGACCGTCGGCAGGTCGAAGCGCCCGTCGCGTCCCTGGGCGATCCGACCGATGCGCACGCTCGTGACCGTCGCCTGGCTCTCGGCGGAGCGTACGAGGCGTGCGAACCGGGCGCGCGGATAGGCTGAGCGGCTGCGCTTGTCGAGCATGAGCCACATCCCGGCCGGGTCGCGCCGCATCCACGAGGCGGCGAAGCTCTGCGCCGCCTCCCGACGCATGTCCTGGTCGTGATGACGGTCGAGCACGAACCACGCCGCTCCGCCGGCCGCCGCCAGCACGAGGAGCACGCCGAGCAGCGCGCGCCACGGCAGGCCGTCGCGGCCGCGGCGCCGGCGGCGCCCCGGCTCGAGCCAGGCCACGCCGGAGCGCCGCGGCGGGGCCGAGGAGAACATCGAGCGGCGGCGACGACGACGACGACGTGGCACAGGCCTCTGTCTAGCGTGCCAGGCGGCCGGATGCGTTGCGCCTCTTCGGCACCGGCTGGGTGGCTCGCGGGTGACGATCCGGTAACCAGGGGCCCCTGTGGCCGGGCACGGCATGTCCACCCCTGACGTCGTCTCCAACGGCGTCACCTTCGAGGTCGAGCGCTTCGAGTGGGTCGACGGCGACCGCCTCGAGGTCACCGGCCGCTGGTACGGCCTGCGCGGTCACCGCTTCGTCCGCCCGGTGCTCGTGGTGCAGGCGGCCGACCACGAGCAGCGCCGCCTGCTGGCGGTCCTCGACCACAAGCCGTGGGCCGCCGAGGACGGCGACGAGTGGATCGCGGCCTTCCCGTGGGAGGGCGAGCCGCTCGAGCTCACGTCCGCCGAGCTCGCCGTCGCGCCGAGCCTGGCGGTCGACCTGCCGGTGCCGCGCGTCCCCGGCGAGCGCGGCACGGCGCCGGCGGGGTCAGAGGGCCCGCTGCACGCGCGCCGCGGCCCCGCCGAGCCCAAGCCCGACCCCGAGACGGGGCCGGGCCCTCCCGCGCCCGCTCCGGCACGGCGCGGGCGGTCGAAGGCTGCCAAGCCGGCTGCGCCGCCCGCGAGCCCCGCGCCGGGCGAGAGCGTCACCCTCGAGGAGGTCGCGGCGCTGCGCGCACAACTCGCCAGCGAGCAGGCCTCGGTGCGCCGCCTCGCCGCCCAGCTCGAGGAGGCGCACCAGGGGCTCGCCGCCGCCCGCGCCACGGCGGACGACCACGATGCGCTCGTGCGCGAGCGCGACGCCGCCATCGCCGCCCGCGACGAGGCGCGGGCCAACGCGAACCTCGATCACGACGCCGTCATCGAGGAGCGCGACCGCGCCGTACAGGAGCGCGCGGCGGCGCTCTACGCGCGCGACGAGGCGCTCGACGAGCGCGCGGCGGCCAACTTCGAGCGCGAGAGCGCCATCGCCGAGCGCGACGCCGCGTTCGCCGAGCGCGACCGCGCGATCGAGGCGCAACGGGCCGCGGTGCGCGACCTCGAGGCGCTCGAGCAGCGTGTGGCGGGCGCCGAGCAGGCGCGCCTGGAGGAGATCGCCAACGCGCCGCCCGCGGGGGCGATCCGGGCCGTGCCCGGCGAGGACCGCGCCACGCCCCAGCGGCCCGCGATCGTCTGGGCCCAGCGCGTCGGCGCGTTGATCGTCCTCATCGTGTGGGCGATCGTCGTCTACAAGGTCCTGCACGGCCTCGTCTAGAGCAGGCCCGCGCGGCGGGCCAAAGGCGCTAGGCGCCGACGCCGAGCAGGTGCTCGCGCAGCACCCGCGCCACGTCCGCGTGGACCGGCTCGCCGTCGTCGAGCGGGGCTTCGCCGAGCACGACGAGCGCCCCTTCGCACATCGGGCAGAGGGCGGCGAGCAGGGTGGTGGCAAGGCGCGCATCCCCGTCCCACCGGCTGCCGCACGTGGCGCAGACCAGCATCGGGGCGACCCTAGCGCCGCGGAGCGCGGCGCGCCATGGTCGCCTAGGCGAATGTCCTAGGCGACCTTGGCCACGGCGCGTTCCAGCTCGCCCACGGAGTAGGCGCCCTCGAAGCGCGTGCTGATCTTGCCGCTGCGGTCGATGACGAAGGTCCACGGCTCGCTCGCGAGCCTCCACGCTGCCACCTGCGCGCGCACGCCCTTGTTGACCTGGTTGTCCTTGTAGATCTCCTGGTGGACGAAGGCCACGCCCTTGGGCGCGGTCGCCTTGACCTGCTCGACGATGTCGACCACCGGGCCGCAGACGCGGCTCGCGCACAGCAGCGGCGTGGCGAAGGTGATGACGACGGGCTTCTTGCCGAGCACGTCGGCGAGGTCGGTGTCCAGCAGGTCCTTGGCGAAGGGCCGGCGTGTGTCGAGCTGGGCGGCATTGCCGCCGACGTCGGTCAGCGTCTGGGTGTGGACGCTGATGGCCTTGTCGCCGGGGCCGGGGGGCTCGCCCGCGCCGGCGGTGACGTTGACGGTGAAGCCGTTGGTCACCAGCAGGCGCCCGTCGAGCTTGGCGATCGCCACGACGGCCTGCTTGCCGTCGCGCTTGAAGGGCACGTCGGCCACGTAGACGGACTTGGCCGCGCTCGGGTCCTTGGCCACCGTCTCGCTCTGGAACTGCGGCTTGACCTCCAGGGACTCCGAGCGCGCGACGTAGGGCCCGCGCACCCCGGAGCCGTCTGCGCGAGCGGTGTAGAGCGCCACCTCGGCACCCGTGATCTGCTTGCGGGCGGTGTCGAAGAGCGCGAACCCGTAGCGGTTGACCCCCTTGTGCAGGAGCGACACGCTGGGCGCGAGGACCGGGCCTTGGCCGTCGGCCATCGACGCCAGGTCGTCGAGCGTCTTGCCGCTGGACGACGGGAAGTCCGCCGGCTGGCCGGTCGGCTCGGGCGGCGGGGGTGGCCTGTTGGGCTTGTTCGAGCCGCCGCAGCCGGCGACCAGCATGCCGGCGGCGAGCAGCGCGACGAGAAACGGGAGAGGTCGATGCACGCCGCCCGAGTCTAGGCACAACTGATGCAATGCCGCGCCACATCCGACGGTGACGAGGAGGAGTGCCATGGCGCAGCGTGCGGCGATCGTGACGGGAAGGTCGAGCGGCATCGGGCTGGGCATCGCGCGCGTGCTCGGCGAGGAGGGCCACGCGCTGGCCGTGGCGGCCAGGCGTCCGGAGAAGCTCGAGGAGGCCGTCGAGGGGTTGCGTGCCGACGGCTTCGAGGTCAACTCCGTGAGCGGCAACCTGGCCGACGAGGCGGTCGTGCAGGAGGTCGTGCGCTCCCACCGCGAGCGCTTCGGGCGCCTCGACGTGCTGGTCAACAACGCCGGTCTCGGGGCCGGCGAGCCGGTCGGCGAGCTGACGACCAAGAAGGTCGACCTGCAGCTCGCCATCAACCTGCGCTCGCCCATCCTCTTCTACCGCGAATGCACCGAGCTCCTGCGCGCCGCGGGCGCCGAGCATCGCTGCGCGCTCGTGGTCAACACCTCTTCGATCTCGGGCAAGGCCGGCGAGCCGTGGCTGTCGGTCTATAGCGCGACCAAGGCTGCGGTGGTCGCCTTCACGCAGGCGATGCACAAGGAGCTCGGCGAGGCCGGTATCAAGTCGACGGCGCTGTGCCCGGCCTTCGTCGACACCCCCATGACCGACTTCATCAAGGAGCAGGTCAAGCCCGAGGACATGATCCAGGTCTCCGACATCGCCGAGACCGTGCGCGTGCTGCTGGGGATGTCGCCCCGGTGCGTCGTCCCGGAGATCCAGTTCGTGCGGCCCGGCGAGCGGCTCTAGACGAGCTCCTCGTCGCGCGCGCCGTCTCGGCGTCGCAGCCAGCCGAGGCCGAGGCGCCGGGCCTCGTCGGCCTTGCGCTCGCGCACGAGGGCCTGGTGCTGGGCGATGGCGCCGCCGAGGTCCGCGTCGGTCCTCTCGGCGAGCAGCGAGGCGATCAGGTGGGCCTCGAGGGCGCGCAGCTCGCGCTCGGTCGCCGCCCGCGCCCGCTTGGCGCGCGTGAAGCGGTCCCACGCGCGGGCGAAGGAGATGAAGCTCGTGCGCCCTCCGCAGCGGTGCGCGGCGAGCATCGGGCACACGCCGCCGGCCCGGTCGGAGTACGCGCCCACGATGATCTCGTGCGAGCGGATCCCGGCCAGCATCGCCTCGCGCGTGCGCGGCGGCAGGCAGTCGATGGCCAGGCGCAGGTCTTCGACAGATGAACGCGTGCGTCCCATAGGCTTGCCCGGCCTCGGAGGGTACGCCTTCGCCCTCGACATGAACAGCAACATTCCTGTCTAGTGAAAGGACGCCTGCGGTGAAGCTCGGCGTGCACGTCGGATATTGGGGCATGGGCCTCACGCGCGAGGATCAGCTCGCGATCGTCCGGGAGGCCGAGCGGCTGGGCTACGACAGCGTCTGGACGGCCGAGGCCTACGGCTCGGACGCGGCCACCATCCTCGGCTGGATCGCCGGGCAGACCACGAAGATCCGCCTCGGCTCGGCCATCTTCCAGATGCCCGGCCGCTCGCCGGCCATGACGGCGATGACGGCCGCGACGCTCGACCAGCTCTCCGACGGGCGGATGATCCTCGGCATCGGCTCCTCGGGGCCGCAGGTGGCCGAGGGCTGGCACGGCCAGCGCTTCGGACGCCAGATCCAGCGCACGCGCGAGTACGTCGCCGTCGTGCGTCAGGCGCTGTCCCGCGAGCGCCTGGAGTTCCACGGCGAGACGCTCGAGCTGCCGCTCCCCGACGGGCCCGGCAAGGCGCTCAAGCTGACGATCGCGCCGGTGCAGGAGTCGATCCCCATCTACCTCGCCGCGATCGGCCCGAACAACACGCGGCTGGCGGGCGAGATCGCCGACGGCTGGATCCCCACGCTCTTCTCCCCCGAGCACGTCGCCGAGTTCCGGCCGCTGCTCGAGGAGGGCGCCGCGCGGGTCGGCCGCTCGCTCGACGGCTTCGACATCGCGCCCACGGTCCAGGTCTTCGTGACGGACGACCTCGCGGGCGCCCGCGATGCGATGCGGCCGTTCATCGCGCTGTACGTCGGCGGCATGGGCTCGCGCGAGCAGAACTTCTACAACCAGCTCGTGCAGCGCTACGGCTTCGAGGACGCGGCGCGCGAGGTCCAGGACCTCTATCTCGAGGGCAAGCGCGAGGAGGCGATGGCCGCCCTGCCCGACGAGCTCATCGACATGGTCGCGCTCGCGGGACCGCCCGACCATGTGCGCTCGCGGTTGGAGGTCTACCGCGACGCGGGCGTCGGCACCCTGGGCATCACCCCGATGGCATGGGACCGGGACGGGCGCCTCGAGCAGCTGCGGCTCGTCGCGGAGCTTGCCGACGCCTGAGCGCCCGCTGCGGCTGCTGCTGGGCGCGTTCGGCGACCCCGGGCACGCCTTCCCGCTCATCGCCCTGGGCGGGGCGCTGGCGGCGCGCGGCCACGAGGTCGTGCTGCAGACGTGGACGCGCTGGGAGGACGACGTGCGGGCGGCGGGCATCCGGTTCGAGCCCGCGCCGGAGTACCACGTCTTCCCCACGCGCGAGCGGCCGCTCAAGCCCTACGAGGCGGTCCTGCGGGCCACGACGGCGACGCGGCCCCTGGTGGCGGGCTTCGCCCCCGATGCGGTGGTCGCGGACATCCTGACCCTGGCGCCGGCGCTGGCCGCCGAGCTCGAGGGCGTGCCGGTGGCGACGGTCATCCCCCACCTCGATCCGCGCACCGAACGCGACTGGCCGCCGTTCTCGTTGGGGGCGCGGCGGCCGCGGACCGTCCTCGGGCGGGGGCTGTGGAGCGGGTTGTCGCGCCTGACCGACGCCGGGCTCGAGCGCGGGCGCCGCGAGCTCAACGAGACGCGGCGGCGCCTGGGGCTCGGGCCTCTGGCGCGCGTGCACGGCGGGATCTCGTCGCAGCTGGCGCTGGTGGCGAGCTTCCCGGCGCTCGAGTACCCGCGCGCCGTCGCGCTGCCCGCGACGCACACGGTGGGCCCGCTGCTGTGGGAGCCGCCGGCCGCCGACGTCGCGCTGCCGCCGGGCGCCGAGCCGCTCGTGCTGGTCGCACCCTCTACGTCGCAGGACCCGTCGCACCAGCTGCTGCGCGCGACGCTGCGCGGCCTGGCCGACGCGCCCGTGCGGGTCCTGGCGGTGTGGAACGGCAGGCCGCTGGGCGATCCGATCGACGTGCCGGGCAACGCGCGCCTGGTCGAGTGGGTCTCCTACGCGCGGGTCATGCCCTCGTGCGACGTCGTCGTCTGCCATGGCGGCCACGGGACCCTCGCCCGGGCGCTGGCCAGCGGCTGTACGGTCGTCATCGTCCCGGCCGCGGGCGACATGAACGAGAGCGCGGCGCGGATCGACTGGGCCGGCGTCGGCGTGCGCGTCCCCCGGCGCCTGTGCGCGCCGCGCCCGGTGGGCCTGGCGGTCGAGCGCGCGCTGACCTCGCCGCGGATGCGCGAGCTCGCGGGCGAGCTGGCCGCGTGGTGGCGCGCCCACGACCCGCCGGCGCGGGCCTCGGAGCTCATCGAGGACCTCGCGGCGGGTCGCGCCCTCTAGCCTCAGCCGCGGCTCGAGACGATCGCGATGACCGCCAGTGCGGCGCACACGGCGATGACGCCGGGAAGGCCGGTGAAGATCGCCGCGATCGCCAGCAGCGGGATCGAGACGGCCATCGACCCGAGGACCATCTCCTTCTGATGCTCCCGCCGCGCCTGCAGCGCCCACTGCCCCTTGTCCGCCTGATCGGCGAGCCGGCGCTCGATCCGCGCCACGAAGGCGTCGATCACGGCGGGCTCCATCTCGTCGCCCAGCTCCTTGCGGGCCTCGATCGCCGACTCGAGCTCGTCCCTCAACACGGCGTCATCGGTCATGACGGGAATTGTGCCGACTGCGGCCACGTCCGACATGCGAACTAGTGTTCGTATCGTGGAGCGCGACTGGCTGGCGGAGCGACTGGAGGCCGGGGCGTCGATCGAGGCGATGGCCCGCGAGGTCCGCCGCGACCCGTCCACGGTGTCCTACTGGGTGCGCAAGCATGGGCTCACCTCGTCGCACGCGGAGCGCCACGCCGCGCGCGGCCCGATCGAGCGCGAGTTGCTCACCGCGATCGTGGCCTGCGACCTGTCAGTCCGGGACATGGCCGACGTGCTCGGGCGAAGCCCGACGACCGTCCGCCATTGGCTCGGGCGCTACGGCCTGGAGTCCGGACCGACCCGGCGGCGCGCCGCCGTCGCCGCCGCGAAGCGCGATGGGATCCGTGAGCTCGAGTTACCGTGCGACCGCCACGGCCCAACGCGGCACGTCCGACGAGCGGACGGCTTCCGCTGCGCGCGATGTGAGGCACGGCGCGTCGTCGCGTGGCGTCGCAAGGTCAAGCGCATCCTGGTCGAGGAGGCCGGAGGAGCCTGCGCCCTCTGCGGCTACGCGGAGTGCCATGCCGCCCTGCAGTTCCATCACGTGGATCCCGCTCAGAAGTCGTTCGCGCTGAGCCGTGAAGGCGTCACGCGCTCACTTGCGCGGGCCCGAGAGGAAGCCGCGAAATGCGTGCTCTGGTGCGCGAACTGTCACGCGAAGGTCGAAGCTGGGCTCGCTCAACTTCCCCTAAGATCGGTCGATCGTCCCGTTTATCCTGCCTAGCGCAGGGCGCGGTCCGGGGTAGCTCAATGGCAGAGCATTCGACTGTTAATCGAAGGGTTGTGGGTTCGAGTCCCACCCCCGGAGCTCGACCGAGGCGCCGCCCCACGGGGCGTCGCCTCGACGAAGCACGTCGGTAGCGTCAGCCCGCAAGCGGCCGGCGGTCTCCAGCAGCGTCTCGAGGTCGCCGAGGATCCAGCCCGGCTGCCGCGGCGACCTGCCTCCGGGGACCTTGGCGGGTAGTCTCTCGGCGTCCCAGGCCGCGACGCGACGTCGGGAGGCAGGAGCGCATGAAGTTCGGGGTCTTCGACCACATCGATGAGGGTGGGCTCGCGGTCGGCCAGCAGTTCGAGGAGCGCCTTGCCCTCATCGAGCGCTACGAGCAGGCCGGCTTCCACGCCTACCACCTGGCCGAGCACCACGGCACCCCGCTCGGGCACGGGCCGTCGCCGAGCGTCTTCATCGCGGCGGCGACCCAGCGCACCACGACGCTGCGCCTGGGCCCGCTCGTCTACTGCCTGCCGCTCTACCACCCGCTGCGGCTCATCGAAGAGGTCTGCATGCTCGACCACCTCAGCGACGGGCGGCTGCAGCTCGGCGTGGGCGCGGGCGTGTCCCCCATCGAGGTCGGGTTCTTCGAGGTCGACTGGGACAGCCGGCGCGAGCGCTTCGACGAGACCTTCGAGATCCTGCTCAAGGGTCTCGCCTCCGACGAGCTGACCCACCACGGGGCCGAACACCACTACGACGCGGTCCCCATGACCCTGCGCCCGGTCCAGCACCCGCACCCGCCGCTGTGGTTCGGCATCTCGCACACCGGCCGCGCCGAGTGGGTCGCCGAGCACGAGGTCAACGTCGTCGCCCTGCTGCCGGCCGGCATGGTCCGGCCGATCACCGACGCCTGTCGGGCCGCGTGGGCGGCGCGCGGCCGCGCGCCCGAGGACATCCCCTTCATGGGCGTCTCGCGCCTGATCGTCGTCGCCGAGACCGACGACGAGGCGATGAGCGTCGCGCGCCGGGCGTACCGGCGGTGGTTCGAGAGCATCAACCTGCTCTGGCGCAAGTTCGACGTCCCCTCCCCGCTCGACGGCGTCCTCCCCGAGGACTTCGCCGACTGGCACGCCGCCGGCGCGGGCTTCGCCGGCACGCCGGCCAAGGCGATCGAGTACATCGCCGCCCAGGAGCAGGAGGCGGGGATCAACTACTTCTGCGCGGACCTCATCTTCGGCGACATCACCTTCGAAGAGGCGTCGCGCACGGTCGAGCTGTTCGAGAGCGACATCATCCCCGCGTTCGACCCGGTCGCGGCGAAGTAGCGCGCGTCACTCTGTCGCGTGCGTCTCCTCGATGGCACGCGCGATGGCCCCGTCACGGCGGCGCTCGAGCTCCTGGCGCAGGGCGACCAGCCGCCCGACGTCGCCCGCGGCCGCGGCCTTGGCCACCTCGATCTCGCGCTTGACCCGCTGCACCTCGAGGCTGAGGCGCTCGCCCTCGACCGCCGCCTCTGAGTTGCGCATGCCGCCGGAGAGCACGGTGAGCGCGGCGATGAGCGTGGCCAGCTCGTCGTCGCCCTCCGGGAGCGCCGCGCCGCCGCCGGCCAGCTGCGCGAGCACGTGGGCGGCCGCCCGGCGCGTCAGCTCGCTCGAGAACTCGGCGTCGAGGTCCATCTCTGCCAGCGCCGCGCGCCCGGCGACCGGTGATGCCAGGCACTGGGCCAGGAACGAGCGCTCGGCCCGCCCGGCGGCGTCCAGCGCCGGCTGCGGGAGCGCCGGCGGCCGCTGCGGTGCGCCGTTCGCGCCGTTGGCGCCCTGCCCCGAGACGACGCGCGACCCCTGCGCCAGCCACGACGCCACGAGCGCCGGCGCGAGCTCCGTGCGGTCGGCCACGAGCCCGATGAGCTCCTCGCGCATCGCGCTGGCCGGCATGTCACGGAACACCGGGCGCAGCGCCGCGATGACCGCGTCCTTGCCCTCCGCGCGCGTCAGGTCGGCGCCGGCCAGCTCGCGTTCGACGCGGAAGCGCACGAAGGGGACCGACGCTTCGACGCGCTCGGCCATCGCCCGCGCGCCCTCGGCGGCGACCAGATCGGCGGGATCGTGCCCCGGCGGCAGGGGCACGACGCGCAGCGTCAGGTTGCGCCGCGCCGCGACGCGCGCCCCGCGCAGCATCGCCTCCTGCCCGGCGGCGTCGGCGTCCAGGGCCAGCAGGACCGTCGGGGCCAGGCGCGCGAGCTCGCCGACCTGCTCGTCGGTCAGCGCGGTGCCCATCAGCCCGACCGTGTGGCGCAGGCCGGCCTGGTGCATCGCGATGACGTCGGTGTAGCCCTCGGCGACGATCACCTCGCCCGCCTTGGTCGCCGGCGTCCGGGCGATGTCGGCGCCGAAGAGGTGGCGGCCCTTGTGGAAGACCAGGCCGTCGGACGAGTTGAGGTACTTGGGCTTCTGGTCGGCGCCCATCGCGCGCGCGCCGAAGCCGAGCACCCGCCCGCGCTGGTCGCACAGCGGGAACATGATGCGCCGGCGGAAGCGGTCGTAGGTGCGGCCCTCCTTCTGCGAGCGCGACGCGAGGCCGGCCGCCACGAGCTCGCGGTCCGTGAAGCCGGTGCGGCGCGAGGCGACGAGGACCTTGTCCCAGGCGCTCGGCGCGTAGCCGACGCGGAACTCGCGCAGCGCGCCCTCGTCGAGCCCGCGCCCGGCGAGGTACTCGCGGGCATGCGACGCCTCCTCGGAGTCCCACAGGTAGCGCACGTAGAAGGCCGCCGTGCGCTCGAGCAGCTCGAGCAGCCGCTCGCGCTCGGCGCGCCGCTGGGCGGCCGCGGGATCCTCTTCCACGAGCTCGAGCGCGACGCCGTAGCGGTCGGCCAGGTACTCGAGCGCGCCGGCGAAGCCGACGCCCTCGGTCTCCTGGACGAACTTGAACGCGTCGCCGCCCTCGCCGCAGCCGAAGCAGTAGTAGAGCTTCTCGGCCGGGTTGATCCCGAACGACGGCGTGCGCTCGTCGTGGAAGGGGCACAGGCCCTCGAAGCGGTTGACGCCGGCCCGCCGCAGCTCGACGCGCGAGCCGACGAGATCGACCATGTCGACCGCGTCGCGGACCCGGTCGCGGGAGTCGTCGGTGTAGCGCGCCACTGCCGGTCCAGCCTAGAGCGCGAACGCCTCCGGCACGGACAGGGCCTCGAAGGCTCGGATGCAGTAGCGGTCGGTCATCCCCGCCAGCCAGTCGGTGACGCGCTGGGGAAGGTCGGCGTCGGGCGAGCCGCCACCGTCGGGGATCCGGTCGGGCTCGGCGACGTAGTACTCGAAGAGGGTGCGGACGACCCGGTCGATCTTGGCGTGCTCGCGCCGCGCGATGGGGCCGAGGTAGACGTGGTCGAACATGAAGGTCCGCAGGCGGTCCATGGCACCGCCGACCTCGTCGCCCTGGACGATGTCGCCGGCCACCTCTGAGTGCTCGACGAGGTCGTGCACCAGGGCGTCGATGCGGCGCGGGCCGGTGTCGCCCAGGACCGCGATCGGCTCGGCCGGCAGCTCATCCTCGCGCAGCACGCCGGCGCGCAGCGCGTCGTCGATGTCGTGGTTGATGTAGGCCACCCGATCGACGAGCCGCACGATGCGCCCCTCGAGCGTGACCGGGAGAGGCGCGCGGCCCGAGTGGCGCGCGATCCCGTCGCGCACGTCCTCGCACAGGTTGAGCCCCTTGCCGTCGAGCTCGAGGACGTCCACGACGCGCAGCGAGTGCTCGTAGTGGCGAAAGCCGCGGTCGAAATGCCGGCGCAGGCAGTCGTCGAGCACATCCTCGCCGATGTGGCCGAAGGCGGGATGGCCGAGATCGTGCCCCAGCCCGATGGCCTCGGTCAGGTCCTCGTTGAGCCGCAGGGCGCGCGCGACGGTGCGCGAGATCTGGGTGACCTCGAGCGTGTGGGTCAGGCGCGTGCGGAAGTGGTCGCCTTCGGGGGCGACGAAGACCTGCGTCTTGTGCTTGAGCCGGCGGAAGGCCTTGGAGTGCACGATCCGGTCGCGGTCGCGCTGCAGCGGCGTGCGCAGCCCGCAGTCCTCCTCGTGCCGGGCGCGCCGCGCCGGCCACGAGCGCGCCGCCAGCGGCGAGAGCCAGGCGTCCTCGAACTCGCGCCGCCGCGCGGCGTAGGCAGAGGCGACCGGGCCCGGGTGGGCGTGCGGGTCCATGGAGCGATTCTCGCACCGCGGGCAGGCGTATCCCGATCGGTAGGGTCCGGCTCGTGCTCGCCCTCCTGACTTCCTCCACAGATCCGGGCGTCGAGCTCACCGACGCGCCCGACCCCGAGCCGCTGCCCAACGAGGCGCTCGTCGCCGTCGAGGCCATCTCGCTCAACCGCGGCGAGGTCCGGTCGCTGGCCACCAAGGAGCCGGGCAGCCTCACCGGCTGGGACCTCGCCGGCACCGTTCGCCGCCCGGCCGCGGACGGCAGCGGGCCGCCCGAGGGAGCCCGCGTCGTCGCGCTGCACGACAAGGCCTGGGCGCAGCTCGCGGCCGTGGCGACGAGCCAGATGGCGGTCCTGCCCGACGAGGTGACCTTCGCCCAGGCCGCGGCCCTCCCGGTCGCCGGGGTGACCGCCCTGCTGGCCCTCGACATCGGCGGCAACCCGATCGCCAGGCGGGTGCTGGTGACAGGCGCGAGCGGCGGCGTCGGGCGCTTCGCCGTGCAGCTCGCCCACCTCGGCGGCGCCCACGTGACGGCCGTGTCGGCCAGCCCCGAGCGCGCCCGCGGCCTCACCGACCTCGGCGCCGACGAGGTCATCCACGAGCTCGCCCCCGAGGGCCCCGAGTTCGACGTGATCGTCGAGGGCGTCGGCGGGCCCTCGCTGGGCGCCGCGATCCAGCGCGTCGCGCCCGACGGCACCGTCATCTCGTTCGCCAACAGCGACCCCAGCGCGCACGTCGAATACCCGACGCGCTCGCTCTTCGGCCGCGCCCCCGGGGCGCGCATCTACGGTCTGCTCGTCTTCCCCGAGCTGGCCAAGCGCCGCGGCGCGACCGGGATGCTCGACCGGCTGCTCTCCCTCGTGGCCGCCGGGCGCCTTGATCCGAACATCGACCTGGAGACGAGCTGGCGCGAGCCCGGCGACGCCATCCACGCCCTCCTCGAGCGCCGCATCGCCGGCAAGGCCGTCCTCCACGTCGACTGACGCCGCCCCCGTCGCGCTCGTCACCGGCGCCAATCGCGGCATCGGGCTCGAGGTGTGCCGCCAGCTCGCGCAGCGCGGCCACCGCGTGCTCCTCGGCGCCCGCGACCCGGCCAAGGGCGCGCGCGCGGCGCTCCAGGTGGGCGGCGAGCTCACGCCGGTCGCGCTCGACGTCGCCGACCCCGAGAGCGTGCGCGCTGCGGCCGCGGGCCTCGACCGCCTCGACGTGCTCGTCAACAACGCCGCCATCCTCTACGACACCTGGCAGCGCGGCGTCGACGCCGACCTCGACCAGGTCCGCGAGGCGTTCGAGACGAACCTCCTGGGCGCGTGGCGCGTGACCCAGGCCGTCCTGCCGCTTCTGCGCGCCAGCCCGGCCGCGCGCATCGTCAACGTCTCGAGCGGCGCCGGCGCGCTGCACGACATGGGCGCCGGCACCCCCGCCTACCGCACGTCGAAGGCAGCGCTCAACGCGCTCACCCGTATCTTCGCCGCCGAGCTGCGCGGCGAGCGGATCCTCGTCAACGCGATCTGCCCGGGCTGGGTCGCGACCGACATGGGCGGCGCCGGCGGGCGCCCGGTCGCCGAGGGCGCGGCCGGGATCGTGTGGGCCGCGACGCTCCCCGACCACGGGCCGACCGGCGGCTTCTTCCGCGACGGGCGCCCGATCGACTGGTAGAGAGACCGTGTCGCTGACGCGACCTGGAGGCCCGCCTCAGGCGGCCATCTACTAAACCGCGCGTAGCCGATGCGCGGCCGCCTTCGGCACCCCTAGCCCACCACGGCGATCGCCTGCACCTCGACGAGCATGTCGAAGAGCAGGCCGGCCTCAACCGTGGCGCGCGCCGGGCGGTGGTCGCCGAACGCCTCGACCCACGCCTCGTTGTACGCGCCGAAGTTCGCCAGGTCGGTGAGGAACACGGTGGCCGTCACGACGTTGGAGAGGTCGCCGCCGGCCTCCTCGCACACGCGACGGACGCGATCGAGCGTCACGCGCGTCTGCTCGCGGATGTCGCCCTCGCCGGCGAGGTTGCCCTGGTCGTCGACGGGCCCCTGCCCGGCGATGAAGAGCAGGTTGCCGGCACGGACGCCCTGCGAGAACGGAAGGGTCGAGGGCCCGAACGATGCGGGCTCGAGGAACTGGAGATCGGGCACGCGGCTCTCCTTGTGGTCAGACGACGGGGGCAGGTCGCCCAATACTCTCGAAGCCGTGACCTCGATCGAATTCTCAGCGCCGGACACCCTCTCTACACCCGCCGGCTACAGCCACGTCGTGAGCCTCCCCGCGGCGGGCCGACTCGTGTGGACCGCCGGCCAGGTCCCCATCGCCGCGGACGGAACCGTCGCCCCTGCCGGCGACTGGGAGGCGCAGACCCGGCTGACCTTCCAGAACCTCGGCCACGCGCTGACCGCGGGCGGCGCGGGCTGGGCCGACGTGTTCAAGCTCACCTTCTTCGTCGTCGTCCTCGACGGCCTGGAGGTCATCCGCGCCGTCCGCGACGAGTTCGTCGACGCGCAGCGCCCGCCCACGAGCACGCTGGTCAAGGTGGCCGGCCTCATCCGGCCCGAGCTGCTGCTCGAGGTCGAGGCTGTGGCCTGCGTGCTCGGTTAGCTCGACGCGGCCCGCACGGCCGCCTGGGCGGCGGCGACGCGGGCCACGGGCACGCGGTAGGGGCTGCACGACACGTAGTCGATGCCCGAGTGGTGGAAGAAGTCGATCGAGTCGGGGTCGCCCCCGTGCTCGCCGCAGACGCCGAGCTTGATATCGGGCTTTGTCTTGCGCCCCAGCCACGCGCCCATGCGCAGCATCTGCCCCACGCCGGGCGCGTCGATCGTCTCGAACGGCGAGCGGTCGAAGATCTTCAGGTCGATGTAGCGAGCGAGGATCTTGCCCTCGATGTCATCGCGGCTGAAGCCCAGCGCGGTCTGCGTGAGGTCGTTGGTGCCGAAGGAGAAGAAGTCGGCCTCCTCGGCGATCTGGTCGGCCAGGAAGCACGCGCGCGGCAGCTCGATCATCGTCCCGATCGTGTAGTCGGCCGGGTGCTCCATGCCCTCCTCGTGGGCGATGCGCTCGATGTGGTCGCGCATGAGGTCGAGCTCGCGCTCGTAGTCGACGAGCGGGATCATGACCTCGAGGTGGGGCATCTCGCCGGTGCGGTCGCGCACCGCCTTGGCCGCGAGCATCATCGCCCGGACCTGCATCTCGTAGATCTCCGGATAGAGGATCCCCAGGCGCACGCCGCGCGTGCCGAGCATCGGGTTGACCTCCTGCAGCGAGCGGGCCCGGTCCTGCTGCGGGCCCTCGGGCAGCTCGTCGGGGTCCGGGAGGAACTCGTGCAGCGGCGGGTCGAGCAGGCGAATGGTGACCGGCAGGCCCTCCATCGCCTCGAACAGCCCCTCGAAGTCGCCCTGCTGCAGGGGTGCGAGCTCGTCGAGGTGCGCGCGGCGCTCGTCGACGTCGTCGGCCAGGATGACCTGGACCATCTTCTCGTGGCGATCCTCGCCGAAAAACATGTGCTCGGTGCGGCACAGGCCGATGCCCTCGGCGCCGAACTCGCGCGCCTTGCGCGCGTCCTCGGGCGTGTCGGCGTTGGCGCGCACGCGCAGGGTGCGCAGCTCGTCGGCCCACTTCAGGACGGTGTCGAACGCGTCCCCGACCTCAGGCTCGACGAGCGGGACGTCGTCCGTCGTGATCGAGCCGGTGGTGCCGTCGATGGCCAGTCGATCGCCGGCGTGCAGCGTGGTGCCGTCGACGCGCACCTCGCCGGCCGAGACGTCGATCTCGAGCTGGCTGGCGCCGGTGACCGCCGGCACGCCCATCCCGCGGGCCACGAGCGCGGCATGCGAGGCCTTGCCGCCCTCGGAGGTCACGATCCCCTTCGCCGCGTGGAAGCCCGCGACGTCGTCGGCCTCCGTGAACGGCCGCGCGAGGATGACGTCGCGCCCGTCGGCGGCCGCCTGCACGGCATCCGCCGCGGTGAAGACGATCTCCCCCACGGCGGCGCCCGGCGACGCGGCCACGCCGGAGGCCAGCACGTCGTACTCGGCCTGCGGGTCGAAGGTCGGATGCAGCAGCGCGTCGAGGGTCTCGGGGTCGATCGTCTGAAGCGCCTGCGCCTTGTCGAGCAGCCCCTCGTCCACCGCGTCGACCGCGAAGCGCACCGCCGCCTGCGCCGGGCGCTTGGCGTCGCGCGTCTGCAGCATGTACAGCTGCCCCTCTTCCACCGTGAACTCGGTGTCCTGCATGTCGCCGTAGTGGCGCTCGAGCTCGCGCAGGATCTCCAAGAGCTGCTCGTGGACCCCGGGCAGCACCCGATCGAGATCGGAGATGTCGAGCGTGTTGCGCACCCCCGAGACGACGTCCTCGCCCTGGGCGTTGATGAGGAAGTCGCCGCTGGGCTGCGGCGCGCCCGTGACCTCGTCGCGGCTGAAGGCGACGCCCGAGCCGCTGTCGTCGCCCTTGTTGCCGAAGACCATCTGCTGCACGTTGACCGCCGTGCCCCAGTCGTCGGGGATGCGGTTGATGCGCCGGTAGGACTGGGCGCGCTCGCCGTTCCAGGAGTCGAAGACGGCCCGGATGGCCTGCGCGAGCTGCTCGCGGGGGTCGGTGGGGAACTCGTAGAGCTCCTTGAAGCTGCGCGTGAGCTCCTGCAGCGCCTCGACGTCGAGCTCCGTGTCGTCCTTGACGCCGCGGTCGGCCTTGACGCGCTTGATCTCGTCCTCGAAGCGCTTGCCCTCGATGCCGTGCACGACGTTGCCGAACATCTGCACGAAGCGCCGGTAGGAGTCCCACGCGAAGCGCTCGTTCTCGGTCTTCGTGGCCAGGCCCTGCACCGAGTCGTCGTTGAGGCCCAGGTTGAGGACGGTGTCGAGCATCCCGGGCATCGACTCGCGCGCGCCGGAGCGCACGGAGACGAGCAGCGGGTCCTCGGCGTCGCCGAGCTTCTTGCCGGCGCGCTCCTCGAGCGCCCCCAGCGCCTCGTCGATCTGGTCGTCGAGGCCGTCGGGGAAGCCCTCCTCGCGCATGTAGGCGACGCACGCCTCGGTGGTGATCGTGAAGCCGCCCGGCACCCGCTCGGTCCCCAGGATGCGCGTCATCTCCGCCACGTTGGCGCCCTTGCCGCCAAGGAGCTCGCGCATGTCCCTCGAGCCCTCGGAGAACTCGTAGACCCATTTCGTCGCCACCCTGACGGCGATCCTATCGGGCCACGGCGTGGCGCCAGCGGATTCCCGCGTGGTGCTCGAGCGTGTCGTCGATCGCGCGCTCGGCCTGGCGCAGAGCGCGGTCGTCGGCGGGCGGCGTGTCGGCCAGCGGCCGGCCGATCGCGTCGACCAGGAAGCCGTGCGCCTCCTCGGTCAGCGGGAACGAGCCCGCCTCGCAGGCGTGACACACGACGCCGCCGGCCGCGCCGGAGAACCCGCTCAGGTGCTCGCCCTCGCCGCACGAGGCGCACGCGGCCAACTGAGGCGCGAGGCCCGCGGCGAGCAGGAGCTTGAGGCGGAAGGCGAGCTGGTTGGCGTGCCCGGCGCGGGCCGGCTGGCGGTCGAGCAGCGCGAGCTCGTTGCAGAGCAGGTTGTACACCCCGGGGTGCGGCTCGGAGGTGTCGAACAGCCGCCCGACCGCGTCGCAGGCGCGCGCCGCGGTGTCGAGCGCCCCGGCGTGCTCGCGCAGGCGCGGATGGCCCGCGACGGTCTCGGCGGCGGTCACCGTGAGCAGGTCGCCGCGGCCCTCGTGGAGGACGAGGTTCAGCCGGAAGAAGGGCTCCATGCGGCCGCCGAAGCGGCTGCGCGCGCGCCGAACACCCTTGGCGATCGCGCCCAGCTTGCCGCGCTGCGGGGTATACACGTGCAGGATCCGGTCGGCCTCGCCGAAGCGCAGGGAGCGCAGAACCACGCCCTGGACCTTCACCGGGCCGGCCACGACACCCCCGCTATATTTAGTGAAGTAATGGCCAAGATCACCGTGTACTCGACAGAGCCGTGCTCGTTCTGCGAGCGCGCGAAGCAGCTGTTGCAGGTCCGCGAGCTCGACTTCGTTGAGATCAATCTGGCAAAGGACCCGGCTGGACGCGCGCAGCTCGTCGAGGAGACCGGGATGTTGAGCTTCCCGCAGATCGTGGTCGGCGAGGTCCTCGTGGGCGGCTTCCAGCAGCTGGTGCAGGCCGACCGCAGCGGCCGACTGGCCGAGCTCACGGCGCAGGCCGCCTGACGCGCCGGCGCCGCGGCCGCGGCTGGCAGCTCTCGCACGCGTACGTCCCGCGCCCCGCGGCGACGAACTTGACCACCGGCGCCGCGCACCGCGGGCACGGCTCGCCCCGGCGCAGGTGGACGAGGAACTCGTTCTGGAAGGCGCCCCGCACGCCATCGACGTGGCGGAAGTCGTCGATCGTCGCCCCGCCCGCCGCCACGCCGGCCTGGAGCGCCTCGCGCACCGCGAGCGCCAGCGCATCGCACTGCCCCCGGGTGAGGGTGCCGACCGCGCGCAGCGGATGGATGCCCGCCCGGAAGAGCGCCTCGTCTGCGTAGATGTTCCCGACGCCCGCGATCCGCCGCTGGTCGAGTAGGAAGGCCTTGACCGGCGCGCGGCGTCCCCGGGCCATGCGCCGCAGCGCTTCGCCGGTGAGCTCGCCGTCGAGCGGCTCGAGGCCCAGGCGGGCGGCGAAGAAGGCGTCGCGCGCCGGCGTCCCCAGCGCGAGCTCGCCGGTCCCGAAGCGCCGCGGGTCGCAGAAGCGCAGCTGGTGGCCGTCGTCGAGGGCCCAGCGCACGCGCTCGTACGGGGTGCCGGGCGGCGGGTCGTAGAGCAGCGTGCCCGTCATGCGCAGGTGCATGAGCAGGAAGGCCTCATCCTCGAGCTCCCACACGAGGTACTTGCCGCGCCGCGCGAGCCGCTGCACCCCGCGGCCCTGGACCGCGTCGAGGATCGCCTCGGGCGCCAGCGGCAGGCACCAGCGGGGATCGGCGATCTCCAGGCGCGCGACGACGCGCCCCTCGACGAGGGGCGCGAGCTGGCGGCGGATCGTCTCGACCTCGGGGAGCTCGGGCACCGCAGACAGCGTACGCCGCGGCCGTCGGCGCTCAGAGGAAGGCCGTGCCCGGCAGCTCCGCGGCCTGCCGGCCCGCCAGCCACTTCAGCGTCGAGGCCCCCACGTCGGCCAGCGGGCCGTCGTGGCGGTGGCCGTCCTGGCCGGTGAAGGTGGCCAGCAGGGGCGCGTGCTCGCGCGTGTGGTCGGTGTGCGGCGCGCGCGGGTCCACCCCGTGGTCGGCGGTGAGCACGAGCAGGTCGTCGTCGCGCAGGAGGCCGAGCCACTGGCCGACGGCGGCATCGATGGCGCGCAGCGCGCGGTGAAAGCCCTCGACGTCGTGGCGGTGGCCATAGAGCTGGTCGGTCTCGACGAGGTTGGCGAAGACCAGGCCGGAGTCGAGCTCGCGCAGGAGCTCGCCGATGGCGGCGATGCCGCGGTCGTTGGTGGCGCCGGGGTGGTACTCGTCGACGCCCACGCCGGCGAAGAGGTCGCGGACCTTGCCCACGGCGTGGACCGGCACCCCGGCGCTCTGCAGCTCCTCGAGGTAGGAGCGGCCCGGCGGGGCGACGGCGAAGTCCTTGCGCCCCTCGGTGCGCCGGAACGAGCCCGGCTCGCCCTCGAAGGGCCGTGCGATCACGCGCCCGACGGCGTGCTCGCCGGTCATGACCGCGCGGGCGGTGGCGCACGCGGAGAGCAGGTCGGGCTCGCTGAGCACGTCGTGGTGCGCCGCGAGCTGCAGCACCGAGTCGGCCGAGGTGTAGAGGATCACCTCGCCGGTGCCCAGATGGTGCTCGCCCCACTGCTCGATGACCCTCGTCCCGCTGGCCGGGTGGTTGGCGCAGAAATGCAGGCCCGTCGCCTGCTCGAGCCTCGCCACCACGTCGGGCGGGAAGCCGTCGGGGTAGGTCGGCAGCGGCGCTGTCGGCACGACGCCCATGAGCTCCCAGTGGCCGGTCGTGGACTCCTTGCCGGGGCCGAGTGGATGCAGGCGGCCGTGGATCGCCGGGTGCTCGGCCGGCGGCACGCCCTCGATCGGGATGATCGAGCCGAGCCCCAGGCTCCCGAGCACCGGCAGGCGCAGGCCGCCGGCGTCCTCGGCGAGGTGGCCGAGCGTGTTCGATCCCTCGTCGCCCGCGTACTCGGCGGCGTCGGGCAGCGCCCCGACACCGCACGCATCCATGACGACGACGAAGGCGCGGCGGCTCACCGCCGCATTCTCGCTCAGGCGCTCGTCGCGCGCGGGTGCGCCTTGAAGTACGCGTCCTTCAGCCGCTCGGCGGAGAGGTGCGTGTAGATCTGCGTCGTGGCGATGTCGGCGTGGCCGAGCATCTCCTGCAGGGAGCGCAGGTCGCAGCCGCCGGCCAGCAGGTGCGTGGCGAAGGTGTGGCGCAGCGTGTGCGGGCTCATCCGGTCCTCGAGGCCGACCGCGCGCGCGTGGCGCTGGACGATCTTGTAGAGGCCCTGGCGCGTGAGGCCGCCGCCCCGGCGGTTGACGAACAGGTGCGGCTCGTCGCGGAGGCCGACGAACGACGGGCGGCCGCGCTCGACGTAGACCCTGGTGGCCGCCACCGCCTCGCGGCCGATGGGCACCAGGCGCTCCTTGGAGCCCTTGCCCCGGGCGCGCAGGACGCCGAGCGTGAGGTCCACGTCGCGCACGTCGAGCCCGATGGCCTCCGAGGCGCGCAGGCCGCAGGCATACATGAGCTCGAGCAGGGCGCGGTCGCGCAGCGCCGCGGGGTCGGTGCCCTTGGGCGCGCTCAGCAGGCGGGCGACCTCGTCGCGGCTCAGGACCTGCGGCAGGCGCTGGCTCTTGCGCGGCGCGCGCAGGTCGGCGGTCGGGTCGCGATCGAGCACGCCCTCGCGGCGCAGGTGGCGGTAGAAGGAGCGCAGGCACGCGGCCTTGCGCTGCAGCGTGGCGGCCGCGACCGGCGGGCGGCCCTCTGCCCCGGTCGCCAGCTCGGCCAGGAAGGCGCTGAGGTCGGCGTGCTGGACGTCGACGGCGTCGACGCCCCGGCGGCCGAGGAAGGCCCCGAGCTGCAGCAGGTCGGAGCGATAGGCCTCGAGCGTGTTGCGCGACAGCCCCCGCTCGAACTCGAGGTAGGCGAGGAAGTCGAGCATCCGCGCGCTCATCCCGCCGTCGGCGGGGGCAGCGGTGGGTCCGGGTGCGGGCAGGTCGGTAGCGCTGACGGCCATGGTCACCGCCGGTCTTCGCCCCCGCGGTCAGGCGTCCTTGCCGCTGCAACGGCGCGTGCGGGCGCTACGCGAGCCCGCGCGCGGCGAAAGCGGCTCGCACCGCCGTCTGGGCGGTCGTCCCGTACAGGGCCGCCGTGGCGATCGTCGCGCGCGCGGCATCCGGCATCGAGATGTCGGGCGTGAAGCGGAACTGCGCCCGGATGATGATCGTGTCGGCCAGCCTGGCGCCCAGCGACTTGTGGATGTCCCACAGCGCGCGCGACCAGATCTCGCCGTCCGCATGGACCTCGCCGGCGAGGTCCTCCGGGTAGTGCTTGTTGGCGTCGACGCGGCGCAGGCAGTGCGGCACCGTCGACGTGTACGAGGTGGAGTCCCAGTCCGCGACGCAGGGCTCGTCGGGCGTCGGCGCGAAGTGCTCGGACACGGTCACGGCCAGGTAGTCGCCGAAGGCCTCGCCGATGGCGCCGGCGTCGGGGGTCGAGCCGAAGCCGGGGACCTGGTTGTCCTGCACCGAGTGGCCGTACTCGTGCACGATGACCTCGGCGTCCTCGGCGTCGTCGACGCCGCCCTTGCCGAAGGTGATCGTGAGCTTGCCCGTCCCTTCCCTGTAGAACGAGTTGTCGCCGCCGAACTGGTTGATGCGCAGCAGCTGCTGGCGCTTGTTCACCGCCGGAAGCGTGGAGCCGAAGCCCAGGGACTGGATGTAGCGCTGGGCCTGGGTGACCCAGTAGTAGCCCATGGTCTGCTCGAACTGGTCCTGGTCGCGCGTGTAGACGAAGCCGCCGCCGGTGTTGACGGCGGCCTTCCCGGTCTCGCTGATGACCTTGGCGTAGGCGCCGGTGAGCGTGCCGCTCCCGTCGAGGTCGGTGAGCGTGACGCGGTGATAGGCCCGGGCGAGGGCGGGATCGGCCGAGAAGTAGTCGGCGTCCTTCTGGTCGGTGAGCGTCTGGATGCCCAGATCGGCGACGGGGTTGGGCGCGAAGACCTGAGCCGGTGCGGTGGAGCCCCCGCCCGGCGGCGGCTTCGGCGCCGCGATCGCGGAGACGGGGATGGCCAGGGCCAGCGCGAGGACGGCTACGGCCAGGAGGGGTGCTCGGCTCATGGGCCGAGCCTACTCAGGCGACGCGCAGGACGGGCTGCTCGGTGCGCTCAGCGTGGTCGAGAGCGACCTTCAGGAAGGCCTTGCCGGCCGCGGTCTGGCGACGGCCGGCGCGCCACACCAGCGCGACGGGCCACGTCAGCCGCTCGGGGCCGATCGGCCGCAGCTCGATCGGGGGGCCGGGCTGCTCGGCCGCCGTGCGCGGGATGACGGCGACGCCGAGGCCCTTGCTCGTCAGCGCGCGCACGGCCGCCATCTCCGTGCACACGAACGCGTTGCGCGGCTCGAGTCCCTTGGCCGCCATGGTGCGCTCGAGGCGCCGGCGCAGGGCCGAGTTGTCGCGGTAGGCGATGAGGTCCTCCGCCGCGAGCTCCTCGAAGGTGATCCGCGGGCGCTCGCACAGGCGATGGCCGATCGGCAGCGCCACGACGAACTCCTCCTCCCACAGCAGGGTGGCGGCGAACTCGTCGCCGAGCGTGTCGGGGTTGAGCGCCGTGAAGGCGCAGTCGAGCTCGTCGGCGCGCAGCGCCTCGAGGACGCCGTCCTGGGTGTCCTCGATCATGTGGACCGCGACCTCGGGATGGGCGGCGCGGAAGGCGGCGAGCATGCCGAAGACGTCGTAGGGGCCGGTGGGATAGACCCCGCCGATGCGCAGCTGACCGCGCAGCAGGCCGGTCATCTCCTCGAGCTCGTAGTGCAGGCCGTCGACCTCGGCCAGGACGCGCTGTGCGCAGGCCAGGATGACCCGCCCCTCGGCGGTGAGCTCGACGCGGCGGCTCGTGCGCCGGAAGACCTCGAAGCCGAGCTCCAGCTCGAGCCGGCGGATCTGCTGAGAGATGGCCGACTGCGAGAGGTACAGCTCCTCGCCGGCCTTCGTCAGCGAGCCATGGCGGGCGACGGCTTCGATGGTGCGCAGGTGACGGAGCTCCATGGCGAGATCGTGGCACCGCCACGTCGAGAAGTCGAAGTCACGTCTCTTGCGCCAGCCATGAGCGATTGTCATGGATCGACCCGCTCATCCGCGGGCCTTGAGCATCAGCAGGCCGATGAGCGTCTTGGCGTCGCGGGTCGCCGCGATCGCGCCGTCGAGGTCGTCCAGCGGCCAGCGGACGATCTCGATGCGCTCGTTGTGCTCGGCCTCGGCGTGCTCGTCGCGCAGGCCGGTGGCGAGGTAGACGTGGACGACCTCGTCCATGATGCCGACCGACGAGACGTACTCGGTCAGGTGCTCCCAGTGCTCGGCTCCCTTGCCGATCTCCTCGGCCAGCTCGCGCCGCGCGGCCTCGAGCGGCGCCTCGCCCTCCACGTCGAGCCGGCCCGCGGGGATCTCGAGGAAGTCGGGATCGCCGACGACCTCGCGGGGCTGGCGGACGAGGAAGAGGTCGGCGCCGTCGTGGACGACGATGCCGACCGCGCCCTGGTGGCGGATGACCTCGCGCTCGACCTCCTCGCCGTCGCGGAAGCGGTAGCCCTCGATCCTCAGCGTGACGATGCGGCCCTCGTAGACGGTGCGGCCCCCGAGGGGCTCGAAGCGGCGGTCAGCGGCGGTCATCGCCGTAGCGTTGCGTACGGCGCCGCGCGCCGCGCTCAGGCCGCGGCGGCGTCGAACCGCATGTGGGCGTCGAGCATGGCGGACACCGCGGCGAGCCAGTAGGCCTCGGGATCGGGCGCAAGCATCCCGAGGTTCTCGAACTCGGCGAGCCCGTGGACGTTGGCGCGCAGCAGGGTCACGATCCCCTCGGGGTCGCGCGCGTCGACCAGCAGGCCCGCGTCGTGACAGCGCTGGACCGCGTCGCGCAGCTCTTGCAGCGCCGCCTGCGACACCGCGATGCCCTCTGGCGAGCGCGGGCGCCGCGCCTGCCCGACGAAGCGATGCATGGCCAGCGCGTAGCGCTCGGGGCGCTCGATCGCCCACCGCCGGTAGGCCATGGCCAGGTTGATCAGGTCCTGGCGCGGATCGTCGCTGCGCTCGCGCCCTTGAATCAGGTCGCGCAGGCGCGTGAACATGACCTCGTGCAACGCCTGCTCGAGACCCTCCTTGGAGCCGAAGAGCGCGTAGACGGCCCGGGTGCTCGTGCCCGCCTCCTCGGCGATCCCGCGCACCGTCAGCGCATCCCACCCGTGGGTGGCCGACAGGCGCTCAGCGGCGTCGAGGAGGCGCTCGCGCGTCGCGTGGTCGTGCTCCTTGGGGCGTCCCATGGGTTGACAGCATATCGGAACGACGTTACGTTACCGCAACCGAAACGACGTTCCGAAATGTCCGGGGGGACAGTCGCATGAGCATCAGCACCGCACCCGTCCATCGCAGCCCGCTGCCGGCGCCGGCAGGCGAGCCGGCGGTGGCCACCGCCTTCCTTCGCCACGCCGCCGCCGATCCGGGCGCCCTGGCCGTCGTCGACGGCGCCACCGGCGAGACGCTGACGCGTGGGGAGCTGGCCGCGCGCTCGGCGGCCCTCGCCGCGGGGCTGCGCGCCGGCGGCGTGCGCCCCGGCGACCTCGTCGCGGTCGCGATGCCCAACTTGGCGTGGTGGCCGGTGGTGGCGCTGGGGGTGTGGCGCGCGGGCGCGGCGGTCTCCCCTCTGAGCCCGCTGTGGACGGCCGACGAGTCGGCTCGCGTGCTCGCACGCGCCATCCCCCGGGCGGCGATCGCCTTCGCCCCCGTCGCCCCGACCGTTCGTGCGGCGCTCTCCCGCGCGGGCCTGCACGACGTCGATGTCGCCGCGGTCGGCGGCGACGCCGCCGACGCCACGCCCCTCGAGGCGTTGCTGGCCTTCGACCCCGGCGATCCCTACGCCGAGCCCGGCCTCGGGCCGGAGGACCTCGCCGCCGTGCCGTTCTCGAGCGGCACCGGCGGCCTGCCCAAGGGCGTGCGCATCACGCACGGGAACCTCGCTGCGGGCGCGGCACAGGGGGCGACGTCCTTCTGCGCCGCCGGCGGCTTCGACGAGCGATCGGTCGTCCTCGCCGGCGCGCCGTTCTTCCACGCGATCGGCCTCGTGCTCATGCTCTCCGCGCCGCTGAGCGTCGGGGCGAGCATCGTCACCCTCCCGCGGCCGGCCCTCGAGCCCCTGCTGGGGCTCGCGGTCGCCAACCATGTGACGCACCTCGCGGTGCCCCCGCCGCTCTTCGACGCGCTCGCGACAGACCCGCGGGTGGACGAGCACGACCTAGGGAGCCTGCGGCTCGTCATCTCAGGCGGCGCGCACATCGCCCCCGACGTCGAGCAGGCGATCAGCGACCGCCTGAGCTGCGTGGCGCGCCAGGGCTACGGCGCGACCGAGGCGACGTGCACCATCAGCGCTCCGCTGGGGCGCCCGAGCACGCCGGGGACCGCCGGCTGGCTCGTGCCCGGCACCGAGGCGCGCCTGATCGATCCGGCGACGGGCACCGACGTGGTCCCCGGGGAGCCCGGCGAGCTGTGGATCCGCGGGCCTCAGGTCATGCAGGGCTACCACGACCTGCCGCGGGACACCGCCGCGGCCATCACCGCCGACGGCTGGCTGCGCACCGGCGACGTGGTCGCCATCCGCGACGACGGCCAGCTCGAGATCCGCGATCGCCTCAAGGAGCTCATCAAGGTCAAGGGCGCCTCGGTGGCGCCCGCCGAGATCGAGCTCGTCCTGCGCCAGCATCCGGCAATCCGCGACGCCGGCGTCGTCGGTGTGCCCGATGGCGAGCGTGGCGAGGCGCCGATCGCCTTCGTCGAGCTCGACGCCGAAGCGGAGCCCGACGAGCTCGCGGAGTTCGCCGCCGAGCGCCTGGCCGCGTACAAGCGCCCGCGCGAGATCGTCGTGATCGACGAGGTGCCGCGCCTGCCGACGGGCAAGATCCTGCGCCGCGTGCTGCGCGAGCGCGCGCTGGCGCTCGCCTAGCCGCACGGCCCGGCTCGGGTGTCGCCGCGCCGAGCCACGCCCCGCTGGCTCGCCCCGGCCGCGCTCGCCGGAGCCTAGCCCTCGGCCAGCTCGTCGAGCAGCGCGAAGGTCACGTCGAGCATGCCCTCCAGGGCGATCTGGCTGACGCGCTCGGCCGACTCGTGGTTGCGCTCGGTGCCGTTGGCGAGGTTGATGCAATGCAGGCCGTTGGCCTCGAACGCGTTGGCGTCCGAGCCGCCGCCGCTGAGGATCCGCCGCGGCGTGTAGTTGCACGCGCGCAGGGCCGCCTCGGCGGCGACCACGCCCGGCGCGGTGGTCCGGTGGCGGTAGGCGGTGAACACGCGCTCGACGGTGACCTGGACGTCGCACTCGCACGAGGGGTCGTTGGCGGCGTCGTGGCAGCGGTCGACCATCTCGGCCACGAGCCCCTCGACCGCCGCGTCGCTCAGCGAGCGCGCCTCGGCGTCGAACCAGCAGTGCTCGGCCACGACGTTCGTCCCGCCCGCGCCGCCGGCGATGGTCCCGACGTTGGCCGTGGTCTCCTCGTCGATGCGCCCGTGCGGCATCCCGGCGATGGCCTTGGCGGCAGCGACGATCGCGCTGCGCCCGGCCTCGGGGCGGATGCCCGCGTGAGCCGCGGCGCCGCGGAAGGCCGCGTGCAGGCGATAGAAGGTCGGCGAGGCGACCACGACCTCGCCGATCGGTGTCGCGTGGTCGAAGACGAAGCCGACGTCGCTGCGCAGTTTGGAGACATCGAAGACCCGCGCGCCGTTGAGCCCGTTCTCCTCGCTGACGGAGAAGATGAGCTCGACGCCGATGGGCGAGCCCTCGACCGCCGCGCGATGGGCCAGGGCGAGGAGCATCGCGACCGCTGCCTTGTTGTCGGCGCCGAGGATCGTGTCGCCCGCGCTCTCCCAGCCGCCGTCGACCAGCACGGGCTCGACCACGCCCTCGTGGGGCACGGTGTCCATGTGCGCGCAGAGCATCACCGAGCGCTCCGAACGCCCGGGGATGCGCGCCAGCAGGTTGCCGCACTCGGCGCCGGTCTCGGCGGCCGCGTGATCCTCTTCGACCTCGTAGCCGAGCGCGCGCAGATCGGCTGCTACCCGATCGGCCATCGCGCGCTCGCGGCCGAAGGGGCTGGGGATGGCGCACAGCTCGGCGAACAGGTCGTTCAGCCGACGGCGCTCGACCTCCGACGCTGGCCGCACCCGGCCCTCAGACCGCCCGAGACGCGCGCACCTCGCCGCCCTCGGGGGCGCGGCTGCGTGCGCGATCGAGCGCGGCGGCGACGAACTCGCGGAAGAGCGGCGCCGGGCGCTCGGGGCGCGACTTGAACTCGGGGTGGAACTGCGAGGCGACGAAGAACGGGTGGTCGCGCAACTCGATGACCTCGACCAGCCGCTCGTCGGGCGACGTGCCGGAGACCACGAGCCCGGCGGCCTCCAGGCGCTTGCGCAGCGAGATCGACACCTCGTAGCGGTGGCGGTGGCGCTCGTAGACGACCGCTTCGTCGTAGAGCTCGCGCGTGCGCGTGTCGGGGTGCAGCTTGATCGGGTCGGCCCCGAGGCGCATCGTCCCGCCGAGGTCGGTGACCTCCTTCTGCTCGGGGAGCAGGTCGATCACCGGGTACTCGGTCTCGATGTCGAACTCGGTCGAGTTGGCGCCGGGCATGCCGGCCACGTTGCGCGCGAACTCGCTCACCGCCACGTGCATGCCCAGGCAGATCCCCAGGTAGGGGATCTTGCGCTCGCGCGCGACCTGGACGGCGCGGATCTTGCCCTCGATCCCGCGGCCGCCGAAGCCCCCGGGGACGAGGATGCCGTCGACGTCGGCCAGCCGCGCCGCGGCCTCCTCCTCGGTGTCGAGGGTCTCGGTGTCGACCCAGTCGATCTCGATCTGCCCGCCGTGCAGGAAGCCCGAGTGGCGCAGGGCCTCGCTGACCGACAGGTAGGCGTCCTCGAGCTGGACGTACTTGCCGGCGATGGCGATGCGCACCGGCTGCGAGGCGGCGTCGGCGCGCTCGGTGATCTCGCGCCACTCGTCGAGGTCGGCGGGCTCGGCCTCGAGCCCGAAGTGGTCGATGATGAGGTCGTCGACGCCCTGGCGGTGGAACCACAGCGGGACCTTGTAGATGTTGTCGACGTCCTTGGCCGAGACGACCGACTCCTGGCCGAGCGAGGCGAAGAGCGCGATCTTCTTGCGGATGTCGTCGCCCAGCTCGCCCTCGGAGCGGGCCAGCAGCATGTCGGGCTGGATGCCGATGCGGCGCAGCTCGTTGACCGAGTGCTGGGTGGGCTTCGTCTTGAGCTCGCCCGCGTGGCCGATGTAGGGCACGAGCGTCAGGTGGATGTACATGCACTGGCGCCGCCCCACGTCGACCGGGAACTGGCGGATGGCCTCGAGGAACGGCAGCGACTCGATGTCGCCCACCGTGCCGCCGATCTCGGTGATGACGACGTCGACGTTGCTCGTCTCGGCGATCAGGCGGATGCGCTGCTTGATCTCGTCGGTGATGTGCGGCACGACCTGGACGGTCCCGCCCAGGTAGTCGCCGCGGCGCTCGCGCCGGATGACCGAGTTGTAGATGCCGCCGGCGGTGACGTTCGACGCGCGCGTGGTGTTCGTGTTCGTGAAGCGCTCGTAGTGACCGAGGTCGAGATCGGTCTCGGCGCCGTCCTCGGTGACGAAGACCTCGCCGTGCTGATACGGCGACATCGTGCCGGGATCGACGTTGATGTAGGGGTCGAACTTCTGCAGGCCGACGGAGAGTCCGCGGGCCACGAGGAGGCGGCCGATGGACGCTGAGGCGATGCCCTTCCCCAACGACGACACCACGCCGCCGGTCACGAAGATATATCGCGGCTTAGGCAAGAGGAGTCCTTCCGGAGTCTAGGCCACGGGGAACGGTGGGTTGCACCAAGGCAAGGTAGCGAGCGGCGCGGACACATCGTCGCCCGGCCTGCGGGACGGTCGCCGGACACCGGGGCGGCGCCGCCGCTCGCGTAACGTGTTGGTCTCCCAACTGGACGAACAGGCATATGGAAAAGATTCAGAAGACAGAGCAGGAGTGGCGCCAGGAGCTCGATCCCGCCGCATACGAGGTCCTTCGCCACCAGGCCACCGAGCGCCCTTGGACCGGCAGGTACGTCAACGAGAAGGGCGACGGCGTGTATCGCTGCGCCGGCTGCGGCAACGCCCTCTTCAACTCGGACACCAAGTTCGAGTCGGGCTCGGGCTGGCCCAGCTTCACCGACCCCATGTTCGGAGAGGCGGTCGAGACCTCGACCGACACCTCGCACGGCATGGTCCGCACCGAGGTGACGTGCGCCCGCTGCGGCGGCCACCTCGGCCACGTGTTCGACGACGGGCCGGGGACTCGGGACTGCGCTACTGCATCAACAGCTGCGCGCTGAGCCTCGACCCCGACGGCACGGAGTAAGCAAGGCGAGCGCGGCCGGTCAGCTCAGGCTGACCGAGCCGTCCTCGTGCAGAACCCAGCCCGGGTTGTGCGCGACCTCCCACGGGTGACCCTCGGGATCGACGAAGATCCCCGAGTAGCCGCCCCAGAAGGTCGTGCCACCCGGGCGCGGCACGCTGCCCCCGGCCGCCTGGGCGCGCGCCAGGAGGTCGTCGACCTCCTCGGGCGACCGGACGAGGTAGGCGAGCGTCACGCCGCCCCACCCGCCGCCGTCCTGCACGCCGCTGTCCGCCGCGAGCTTGTCGCGATCCCACAGGGCGAAGATCGTGCCGCCGGCCTCGAAGAAGACGACCTCGTCGTCGGGGGCGACCGCGTCGGTCCACCCCAGGGCCGCGTAGAAGTCGCGGGCGCGGGCGTGGTCGCGGTAGCCGAGGGTGATGAGGCTGATGCGCTGATCCATGGCGCCCAGGATGGCGCCTGCCACGCCGGCGCGCTTGCACGAAACGGACCGCTTTCTCGCCGGGTCGACCCCTACGATCGCTGCAGTGCACGACCTGGGTGGAGCCGACGAAGAGGTGATCACCCGCGAGCTCGGCTTTACCGTCGGGCTCCTCGGCCGTACCGCCTTCCGCCGCGAGCTCCAGCAGGTGTGCGTCGAGCTCGGGCTCGGGTGTGACATCGATGAGCGCACCCGGCTGCTGACCACGCGCGTGCGGGTCCTCGTCCGCGGCACGCGCGAGGGCGTCGACGCCCTCGTCGAATACGCGCGGGTCTCGGGCTGGTCGACCTGGGGCGACGACGCGCTGGGTGGCTCGCTGGGCTGAGGCCACGCGCGCCGGTCGCCCGCGCCCTGGCGCCGTCGGGTCCCCGCGCGGACGGTCGCCCGGGTCGCCGGTGGCCGATCGATACCGTGCGGCCCGATGAGCGAGTCCCGCACGACGGATCCGGCCGATCTGGGGCTGCTCGAGGCGGCAGCCCTGCTGCGCTCGCGCGCGCTGTCGGCCGTCGAGCTGCTCGAGTCCTGCCAGGCGCGAATCGCCGCGCGCAACGGCGGCGCGCCGACCTTCGACGGCGCGCCCGGCGCCATCAACGCGTGGACGCGCCTCTACCCCGAGCTCGCCGCCGAGCTGGCCCGGGCAGCCGACGCGCGGCTGGCCATCGAGGGCGACGCCGCCCCCCTGACGTGCGGCATCCCCTTCGCGCTGAAGGACCTCTTCGCCGTCGCCGGTCTCGGGCTCACGGCGTCGAGCCGCGTGCTCGAGGGCAGCGTCGCCGCCGCCGACAGCGCCGTGTGGCGGCGCCTGCGCGCCCACGGCGCGGTCCTCGCCGGGCACACGCACACCCACGAGTTCGCCGCGGGCGGGACCACCGATCAGGTCGCCAACCCGTGGGCGCCCGACCGCATCGCCGGTGGGTCGAGCGGCGGCTCGGCCGCGGCGCTGGCCGCGCGCATGGTCCCGGCGGCGGTGGGCACCGACACCGCCGGCTCGCTGCGCATCCCCGCCGCGCTGTCGGGCGTCTGCTCGATCAAGCCGACCTACGGGCGCGTCCCCGACGACGGCTGCATCCCCCTGAGCCCGACGCTCGACCATCCGGGCCCCATGGCCCGCAGCGTCGCCGACGCCAGCGCGCTGCTCGTCGCGCTGGCCACGGAGCCCGGCATCGACCCCGGCCCCGTGGTGGCGGCGCTCCCGCTGCACCCTCGCGACGGGGCGCGCCCGCTGGAAGGGCTGCGCGTGGCGGTCACCGGCCGCCCCGAGGCGGCCGACGCCGAGGCCGACGTCCTCGACGGCCTGCAGGCGGCCCGCGTGGCCGCCGAGCGCCTCGGCGCCCGGGTCGTGGAGCTCCAGGCCGCACCCGACCTCGAGCCCCAGGACTCCGTGACCATCCTCTTCCACGAGGTCTGGCCCTACCACGAGGCCCACGTCGAGCGCCGCGACCGCTACCGGCCGAGCATCCGCGAGTTCATGGAGCTCGCCGAGCAGGTCCACGACCCGGCGGCCTACGAGGCGGCGCAGGGACGCCGCGCCGAGATGACCGCACGCTGGCGCTCGTGGTTCGCCGACCAGGAGGTCGACCTCCTGCTCGAGGCGACCGTCCCCCTCACGGCGTTCGCCCGCGGCCCCGGCTACGACTCGGGCAACCTCGGCGGCGAGGGCGACCCGCTCATCGCCCTGACCGCAACGTGGAACTTCACGGGCTTCCCGGTGGTCGCCCTGCCCGCTGGCCTGGGCTCGCGCTCGGGGCTGCCGGTCGGCGTGTCGCTCGTCGGCCCGCCCGACTCCGAGCCCCTGCTCGTTCAGGCTGCGATCGACCTCCAGGCGCACGAGCTGCCGCCGCTGGACGTCGACGCCCGCCGCTGACGCCGCCGCTGCCCTACGCGGCCGCCAGCAGCTCCCGGGCGTGGCGCCGGGCGCCCACGTCGTCGGCGTCGGCGCCGAGCATGCGCACCAGCTCGGCCACGACCTCGCCGGAGCGCAGCTCCCGAACCGTCGTGCGCGCCGGCTCGGCCCCGCTGTCCTTCTCGATCGAGAAGTGGCGGGCGGCCAGCGACGCGATCTGCGGCAGGTGGGTGATGCAGAGCACCTGGCGCCCGTCGCCCAGCGCGCGCAGCTGAGAGCCCACCGCCCGCGCCGTGTGCCCGCCGATGCCCGCGTCGACCTCGTCGAAGACGAGCGTCGTGTCGGAGCCGTCGTTGGCGACGCCCATGAGAGCGAGCATCACTCGCGAGAGCTCGCCGCCGGAGGCGATCTCGCGCAGCGGCCCGGCGGGGACGCCCGCGTTGGGCGCGATCAGGAACTCCACGGCGTCGGCGCCCGCGGGGCCCGGCTCGCGCTCCTGCAGCGCGATCTCGAAGCTCGCGCCCTCCATGGCCAGCTCGGCCAGGCGCTCGCGGACCGCGCGGGCCAGCCGCGGCGCCGCCTTCGCGCGCGCCGCCCGCAGCGCCTCGGCAGCCCGCCCCTGCTCGGCACGCGCCCCCTCCAGCTCGGCCGCTCCTTGCTCGAGCGCGACCTCTGCGCCGGCCAGCTCGTCGCGCCGGGCGCGGCAGCGCTCGGCATGGGCCAGCACCTCGGCGATCGTGCCGCCGTGCTTGCGCTCCAAGCGCTCGAGCACGGCCAAGCGCTCCTCGGTGGCCTCGAGCGCCCCCGGCTCTGCATCCAGCTCCTCGGCGTAGCGCACCAGCTCGCCGGCCAGGTCGTCGGCCTCATAGGCCAGCGAGCGCCAGCGCTCGGCGAGCGCGTCGAGCCCGGGGTCGACGCCCGACACGCCCTCCAGCCCCGCGCCGCCCGCGGCCAGCAGGCCGGTCACCCCCGTCCCCTCGTCGGGCGCCGCCGCCTGCGCGGCGCCCAGCGCCGCGGCCCGCAGCGCCTCGAGGTGGCGCAGGCGCTCGCGCGCCCCGCGCAGCTCGACCGCCTCCGCCTCGGAGGGATCGGCCGCCTCGATCTCCTGCAGCTCGAAGGCGAGCAGGTCGAGCTCGCGCTCGCGAGCCCCCGCGCGCTCGCGCAGCTCCGCCAGGGTCGCCTCGAGCTCGCGCACCCGGGCGTAGGTCGCCGCGAAGTCCGCCCGGCGCGCCAGGTGCGCCGCGCCGCAGAAGCCGTCGAGGATCTCGAGCTGCGCGGAGGCCAGCGTGAGCTTGCGATGCTCGTGCTGGCCATAGAACGACAGCAGCGCGACCGCCACCTCGCGCAGGTCGCCCACGGCCGCGGAGCGCCCGCACAGGTAGGCCCGCGTGCGACCCTCGGCGCTGACGCGCCGGGCGAGCACGACCTCCTCGGCGTCGGCTGGCAGGCGCTCGCCCAGCTCCCCGCGCAGGGCCGCCGGCAGCTCGAAGACCCCCTCGACGTAGGCCTCGGCCGCCCCCGGGCGCACGATCCCGGCTCGCGCGCGGCCGCCGAGCAGGAGGTCGAGCGCGTGGGCCAGCACCGTCTTGCCCGCGCCGGTCTCGCCCGTGAGCACGTTGAGGCCCGAGGCGAGGCGCAGCTCGGCCCGTTCGATGAGGAGGAGGTTCTCGACGCGCAGCTCCAAGAGCACGACAGTGCTTCTAGCAGCGGGCGCCGACGGACCGCTGGCCTTTGCCCGCCCGCTGCGCACGCTCTTTGCGAAGTCGTGCGCGACCCGTGCGCAACCGCGGGCGGCACCGCGGCGCTCGCGGTCGCCTCGTGGAACGGCGCGATGGACGGCGACGACGACGGAACCTCGGTCGCCTTTGGGCGTCGTCGTGGTCGTCGTCTGGATCGCCGCGTCCGTGCTGCCGTCGGCGCCTGGCTCGCTCGCCGGAGCGCCTAGAGCGCCGCCAGCGCCTGCGCGATCGGCGTCTCGCCCTGGAGGAGGTCGAAGGTCGCGCGCACGGTGCGCGGCTCGTCGAGGCATCCGACGAGCACCCCAGCGACGTCGTCGCGCGTGACGGTCCCGCGCCGGCCGAGCGCGGGCGCCACCTCGACGCGCCCGGTCCCGGGCTCGTCGGTCAGCCCGCCGGGACGCACGATCGTCCACTCCAGGTCGCTGGCTGCGAGCGCCGCGTCGGCCTGCGCCTTGGCCTCGAGGTAGGGCCGCATCGCCCCAGACCCGGCCGCGGGATCGGCCGCGCCCATCGCGCTGATCATCAGGTAGCGCCGCACGCCGGCGCGGCGCGCGCCGTCGAGCAGCTTGACCGCCGCGCCCAGGTCGACCGTGCGCTTGCGCTCGGGTCCGCTGCCCGGCCCGGCGCCGGCGGCGAAGACGACCGCATTGACGCCCTCGACGAGATCGGCGAGGTCGTCGAGCGCCTCCATGTCGGCCACGATCGGCCGCGCGCCCGTGGCGCGCACGTCCGCCTCGTGATCGGGGTTGCGGATGAGCCCGCACACGTGGTCGCCGCGTGCGCTGAGCAGCGCGGCCAGGCGCAGCGCGATCTGGCCGTGGCCGCCGGCGATGACGATGTGACTCATGAGGCCAACCTCCCGAACTTCTGGCGCAGGCGCCGGTAGAACGACGAGCCGGGAACTTGCGCCAAGTCGGCCGCCTCGCGCAGGAACGACGCGCTGATGGCGTCGCCGGGGCCGAGCTGGCCGGCGGGGCGCCCGTCGAGTGAGATGTCGACCTCTCCCTGCGAGCGATTGTGGACCGACAGCAGGTCGCTCGGGGCCACCACCAACGCCCGCGCGGTCAGCGAGTGCGGCGCGATGAACGACACGACGAAGCCCTCCACGCCCCACGCCAGCACCGGGCCGCCGTTGGCGAGGTTGTAGCCGGTGGAGCCGGCCGGCGTCGACAACACGAGGCCGTCGCAGCGCACCGAGCCGGCCTCCTCGCCGTCGATCGCGTAGGCGAGCTCCGCGACGCGCTCGCCCGCGCGGCGGTGGATCGCGACGTCGTTGATGGCCGCCTGCGGGCCCTCCGGCGTCTCGAGGGCGAGCGCCGGCAGCGTCAGCACCTCGAAGTCGCCGGCCAGCGCGCGCTCGAAGGCGGCGAGCAGGTCGTCATCGTCGTCGGGGTCGATCGTGGCGAGGAAGCCGACCTCGCCGTAGTTGACCGCGAACACCGGCACGCTCGTGCCCGCGTAGCGGCGCAGCGCGCGCAGGATGGTGCCGTCGCCGCCGAGCGACACGCACAGCTCGACGTCGTCGCTGAGCGGCGCGTCGAGCACGAGGCCCTCGCGCGGTGTCAGGCCGTACTTGCGCGTCTCCTCGGCGTCGAAGCGCAGGAGCACGCCCTCGCGCTCGGCGGCCTCGATGAGCGCGCGCAGCGCGTCGGCCGTCTGTGCAGGGCGAGCGTGGGAGAGCACGGTGGCCGTGCGCGCGCGGACGGTCACGGCTCGACCTCGCGGGCCAGCGCCTCGAGGTCGGCCTCGACCCCATCGCGCCCTGCCTCCGCCAGCCACACGAACGTCTCGCGGTTGCCCTTGGGCCCCGGCAGGCCCGAGGACGCGAAGCCGAGCACCGCGGCGCCGTGAGCGCGCGCGCTCTGCGCGACCGCGACGAGCGCCGACCGGCGCTCCTCGGGCTCTCGCACGACGCCGCCCTTGCCCACGCGTCCGCGCCCGACCTCGAACTGCGGCTTGACCATCGCCAGCACGTCGAAGCGCTCCGCGCAGCACGCGAGCACGGCCGGGAGGACCTTGGTCAGCGAGATGAACGAGACGTCGGCCACCACCAGGTCGGGCGCGTACGGCAGGTCGCCCGCGGCCACCGAGCGCGCGTTGGTGCGCTCGAGCACGGTGACGCGCTCGTCGGTGCGCAGCGACCAGTCGAGCTCGCCGTAGGCGACGTCGAGGGCGACGACATGCGCCGCGCCGCGCTGCAGCAGGCAGTCGGTGAAGCCGCCCGTCGAGGCGCCGACGTCCAGGCACCTGCGCCCGACCGGGTCGATACCCGTCGCGTCCAGCGCGTTGGCCAGCTTGATCCCCCCGCGCGAGACGAAGCGCGGGCGCTCGTCGACCGCCAGCTCGACGTCCTCGGCGACCATCTGACCGGGCTTGGCCGCCCGCTCGCCGGCGCGGCCACCCAGGCGCACCTCGCCCGCCATCACCGACGCCGCCGCGCGGGCGCGCGACGCGAAGAGCCCGCGCTGGGCGAGCAGGGTGTCGAGGCGGAGCTTGGCCATCGGAGGGGCCGCGAACGGTACCGCTGGCCCCTAACAGGCCCGTACCGTGACGAGCGTCACACACGATCACGCGTTCGAGGGGCACTATGTAACTCACGAGCGGCGCCGAACGCGTCGCGCACAGTCTTCCCTCAGTGATCACATAGCTGGACCCACATAGCAGTATCTCTCCTCCCCGAAGCGGCCCGCCACTGGCGGGTCGTTTCACTTAACGTCCCTTGCCATGGGCTTCGAGGAGCGCGCGCAGGGGTGGCTCGCGTGGGCGCGCACACCCGGCCACGACGCCTACTGGACCTATCGGGACGCCTTCTTCGATCTCGTCCCGGCCCCCGGCGCCGCGACGCTCGAGGTCGGCTGCGGCGAGGGCCGCGTCGCCCGCGACCTGGTCGCGCGCGGCCATCGCGTGACCGGCCTCGACGCGTCGCCGACGCTCGTGGGCGCCGCCGCGCAGGCCGACCCCACCAGCCGCTACGTCGTGGGTCCCGCCGAGGCCCTGCCCCTCGAAGACGGCGCCTTCGACCTGGTCGTCACCTACAACAGCCTCATGGACGTCGAGGACATGCCGGTCGCCGTGCGCGAGGCCGCCCGCGTCCTCGCGCCGGGCGGCCGGCTGTGCGCGTGCATCACCCATCCTGTCCAGACCGCGAGCACGTGGGACCACGAGGACGAGAACGCGCCGCTGGTCGTCAGCGAGGCCTACCTCGCGCGGCGTTGGATGGACGTGGCGGTCGAACGCGACGGCCTGGCCTTCACCTTCGACGGCTGGTGCTATCCGCTGGAGGCCTACACCCGCGCGCTCGAGCAGGCCGGACTGCTCATCGAGGCGATCCGCGAGCCGGCCGACCCGGCGGGCGGGCGCTGGGCGCGCGTCCCGATGTTCCTCATGTGGCGGGCGGTCAAGGCGCGCTACTAGGCGCGGAGCGCCCCGGGTTGGCGATGCGCACGTGCACGTGGTCGTCGTGATGGACGAGCGCCACGACGATCCCCCGGGGCCCGTGCAGGTGCAGGTGGGGCCCGACGAAGAGCTTGACGGCGCCGGCCGCGCGGAAGCGGTCGACGAGGTCCTGGGCCAGCGCGCGATCGACCTGCCCTGGGCGCACGGCCGCCAGCGGCGCGCGGTCGCGCCGCGGGTACATGACGTCGGCGTCGAGCCCGTTCTGGTGCGAGCCGTGGCCCAGCCCGCCGTAGCGCGGGCCGAACGGACCGCCCTTCGGACGGCTGAGATCGGCGATCAGGATCGGCGGCACGTCCGGGTGCGCTTCGCGGAACTGGCGCGTCACCGTGTCGAGCAGGACGACGAGCGCACCGGTGCCCCAGCGCCGCCACTCGCGGTTGGGCGACACCCGCAGGATCGGGTCCCACGTGACGAAGTCGGTCCCCGCGGCGGGCAGCTGCACCCCATGCTCGAGGCGGCCGTGCCAGGGCACGCCGACGGCGATCGAGCGCGGCGCATCGGGCTGTGGCGCCTCGGGCGCCGCCGCGCCGGTGTCGGGCGAGGGCGTCTGCGCGCCCGCGGGCGCCGCGGCGAGCGCCGTCGCGGCGAGCAGCAGCGCGGCTCCCATCCGCACCCTCATGAGCCACAGGCTACGCAGCGCGGCCGGCGCCCGACCTGCGCTCAGCGCAGCGTTGCGCGCGTGTACTCGCCGAGCGCCTCGACGAGCTCGCGGGTGCGGTCGACGACGCCGCCCCAGCGCAGGAAGCCGTGGGTCATGTCGTCGAAGCGCTCGACGGTGACGTCGACGCCCGCCGCGCGCAGGGCCTCGGCGTAGCGCAGGCCGTCGTCGCGCAGCACGTCGTGGCCGGCCACCGCGATGTAGGCCGGGGCGACGCCGGCAAGGTCGTCGGCGTTGAGCGGCGAGGCGTCGGGCTGCGCGCCGTCCGCCCCGGCGAGGTACAGCCTCCAGCAGCGCTCCATGTCCTTCGCGCTCAGCAGCGCGCCATCGGCGAACTCGCGATAGGAGTCGCTGTCCCGCGCGGCGTCGAGGGCGGGGTAGACGAGCAGCTGCGCGCGCACCGCCTCGCGCTCGTGGCGCGCCGCGCCCGCGGCGAGGTTGGCGCCAGCGCTGTCGCCGCCGACCGCCACGCGGGCACGGTCGGTCCCCAGCTGCGCCGCGCCGGCGCGGGCAGCCCAGGCGACGGCGGAGCGCGCGTCATGCAGGGCCGCGGGATACGGGTTCTCGGGGGCCAGGCGGTAGTCGACGCTCACGCACACGGCACCCGAGGCGTTGGCCAGCTGGCGCGTCACGCGGTCGAAGGAATCGATGTCGCCGACGTACCAGCCGCCCCCGTGCAGCCATACGAGCACGCCGAGCGGCTCGGCCGGGACGGTCGGCCAGTACGCGCGTGCCCGCAGCCGACCTCCCTCGACGTCGGGGATGACCACGTCCTGCACCCGGGCGACCTCCTCCACCGCGCCGCCGAGCTCCAGCGCCGTCTGCAGGTAGGCGGCGCGCTCGGCCTCGAGGTCGGGAGGCCCCGGCTCGCCGTCGGCGGCGAGCGCGATCTCGATCAGGGCGCGGACCTGCGGGTGGATCTCGGCGCTCACGCCCTGGCGAGCGCGCCCGTGCCGGCCGCGATGGCGGCCTCGATGCGCTGGGCGATCGCCCGGCCGGTGAAGCCGACCTCGGCGTGCAGCAGCGCGGGCTTGCCGTGCGCGACGTAGCGGTCGGGCAGGCCGACCCGCATGATGCGCGGGACCTGCCCGCCAGCGTCGTTCAGGCACTCCCAGACGGCCGAGCCGAACCCGCCGGCCAGGACGCCCTCCTCGACCGTCACGAGCAGGTCGTGCTCGGCCAGCGAGGTCAGGAGGCCTTCGTCGAGCGGCTTGGCGAAGCGCGCATCGGCCACCGTCACGTCGAGGCCGCCCTCGGACAGCAGGTCCGCCGCCTCGAGCCCCTTCTGCACGCCGCTGCCGTAGCCGACGATGGCCACGCGGTCGCCCTCGCGCAGGACCTCGCCGCGGCCGATCTCGATCGGCGCGATGGACCGCGGCATGGGGACGCCGACGCCCTCGCCGCGCGGGTAGCGCAGGGCGACGGGGCCGCTGTCGTAGGTCAGCGCTGTGCGCAGCATGCGCGCCAGCATCGCCTCGTCGCGCGGGGCCATGAGGACGATGTTGGGCAGGCAGCGCAGGTAGGCGATGTCGAAGGCGCCGTGGTGCGTCGGGCCGTCGTCGCCCACGAGCCCGGCGCGATCCAGGGCGAAGACGACGTTGAGCTTCTGCAGGCACACGTCGTGGACGATCTGGTCGTAGGCGCGCTGCAGGAAGGTCGAGTAGATCGCGCACACCGGTTTCGCGCCCTCGAGCGACAGGCCGGCGGCGAAGAGCACGGCCTGCTGCTCGGCGATGCCCACGTCGAAGTAGTGGTCGGGCGCGGCCTCCTGCAGGATGCTCAGCCCGGTGCCGGAGTTCATGGCCGCGGTGATCCCCACGACGCGCGGGTCGCGCTTGACCTCCTGCACCATGGCCTTGCCGAAGACCTGCGTGTACTGCGGCGGCGCCGTGCTCGACGCCGGCTTCGAGGGCACCGCGGCGCCGGAGACGATCGAGCCGGGCTTGGCGGCGTGCCAGGCCTCCATGCCCTTCAGGCCGCCCTCCTCAGCCGGGGCGAAGCCCTTGCCCTTCACGGTGGCGATGTGGACGACGACCGGCCGGTCGGCGGCCAGCGCCTGGCGCAGGGCGCGGCGCAGACCCGGGACGTCGTGGCCGTCGATGACGCCGGTGTAGGCCCAGTCGAGCTCCTCCCACAGCAGGCCCGGCGCCCAGAAGGACTTCAGCGACTCCTTCAGCTGCGGGCCGAGGCGCTCGAAGGCCGCGCCGATGCCGCCGGGCAGCTCGGTCAGCTTGTGCTCGACGCCCTCGCGGGCGTGCCACAGCTTCGGGTTCAGGCGCACGCGGTTGAAGTAGCGCGACAGCGCCCCGACGTTGGGCGCGATCGACATCCCGTTGTCGTTGAGGACGACGACGATCGGCGTGCCCAGACCGCCCGCCTGGTGGATGGCCTCGAAGGCGACCCCGCCGGTCATGGCGCCGTCGCCGATGACGGCGACGACCTTGCCCGCGTCGGGCTCGTCGCGCAGGCGCATGCCCTCCTTCAGGCCCACGGCGTAGCCGATCGAGGTGGAGGCGTGGCCGGCGCCCATGATGTCGTGCTCGGACTCCTCGATCGAGCAGAAGGGCGCAAGCCCCTCGTACTGGCGGATCGTCGGCAGCTGATCGCGGCGGCCGGTGAGGACCTTGTGCGGGTAGGCCTGGTGGCCGACGTCCCACAGGATCTTGTCCTTCGGCGAGTCCAGCAGCGAGTGCAGGGCCACGGCCAGCTCGCAGGTGCCGAGGTTCGCGCCGAAGTGCCCGCCGATCTCCCCCACCGTGTCGATGATGTGCTCGCGGACCTCCTGGGCGACCTGCACGAGCTCGTCCTCGGGGAGGTCGTGGAGGTCCTGCGGGCGGTCGATGCGGTCGAGGATGCGGGCCATTGGGGGCTACAGGCTACGCGGTGCGGGTCAGGATGAAGTCGGTGATCTGCTCGAGCTCGGTCGCGCCCGTCGGCGCGGCCTCGCGCAATGAGGCGCGCGCAGACTCGTGGCACTCGCGGGCCAGGTCGCGCGCGCCGTCGACCCCGAAGTGGCTGACGTAGGTGCGCTTGCCCATCCGCTCGTCGCTGCCGCTCGGCTTGCCCAGCGCGGCGTCCGTGCCGGTGACGTCGAGGATGTCGTCGACGATCTGGAAGAGGACGCCGAGCTCGGCGGCGAAGCGTCGCCACGGGGTCGTCTCGGTCTCGTCCATGCCGGCCAAGAGGAGTACGCAGACCACCGAGGCGCCGATCAGGCGCCCCGTCTTCAGGGCGTGCAGGCGGCGCAGCTCCTCGGGCGTGGCCCCCACCCCGGCCACGTCCAGGTACTGCCCGCCGACCATCCCGTCCACGCCCGTGGCCGCGGCCAGCTCGCGGGCGGTGGCGAGCACGCGCGCGGGCTCGCCGGCCTGCTCGCCGAGGAGGTGGCGGAAGGCCTCGGCATAGAGGCCGTCGCCGGCGAGGATGGCGACGTCCTCGCCGTACTTCACGTGGCACGTCGGCCGCCCGCGGCGCAGGTCGTCGTCGTCCATGGCCGGCAGGTCGTCGTGGATGAGCGAGTAGGTGTGGATGAGCTCGATGGCGGCGGCCAGCGGGAGCACGCCCGCCGGGTCGCGGCCGATGGCCCGCTCGGTGGCCAGCGCCAGCACGGGCCGGATGCGCTTGCCGCCGGCCAGCAGCGAGTAGCGCATCGCCTCCTCCAGGCCGGCCGTCTGCGGCGCGGCGCTGGGGAAGCGCAGGCCGGCGAGGTAGCGCTCGACCGTGTCGCGCAGGGCCTCCGGGTAGGAGCTCACCTACAGCAGGGAGTCCTGGCCCGGGATGGGCTCCTGCTGCGCGGCGCGGGCCATGCGCTCCAGCTCGGCCGAGGCCTGGGAGGCGACGCCGGCCGCGTCCTCGACCAGGCCGGCGGCGGCGTCGGCCGAGAGGTCGCCGGTGCGCAGCTGCTCGGCCGCGCGCTCCAGGCGCGCGACGAGCGCATCGAGGGTGGTGGTGTCGACCTCGCTCATCGGTAGGCCCCATTCTCGCCCATCTCTCGGAGGGCAGCGGCCAGGATGCCGTTCACGAACCCCGGAGCCTCCGCCCCGCAGAAGCGCTTGGCCGTCTCGACCGCCTCGGAGATGGCGCCCTCGGGCGGGATCGGGACGTCGCCCGGGGCGGCGTCCGGGTGAACCATCTCGAGCAGCGCGATGCGCATGATGGCGCGCTCCAATGGGGCGATGCGGTCGAGAGTCCATCCATGCGCGTGGCGCTCGATGCGCCCGTCGAGGTCCTCCCCGTAGTCCTGGGCGGCATAGGCCAGCGCGCGCGTGAAGGTCGACGCGTCGCGCTCGAAGAGGTCGTCGAGCTCGCGCCCGGTGACATCGTGCTGGTAGAGCGCGAAGACGGCCGCGCGACGCTGTTCGGAGCGACGGGACATGCGGCGCCTACGATACGACCCCGCCCCACCCGGGCGGTGCTCCTCCTCGGTCAGCCGCCGTCAGTCGGTCGCTTCAGGCGCGCGACATGTACTCGCCCGAGCGCGTGTCGACCTTGACGCTGTCGCCGATGTCGACGAAGAGCGGCACGTTGATCGTCGCCCCCGTCTCGAGCGTGGCCGGCTTGGTCCCGCCGCCCGAGGCGGTGTCGCCGCGCAGGCCGGGGTCGGTCTGGGAGACCTCGAGCACGACTGAGGCCGGCAGCTGCAGGTCGCTGGGCTGCCCGTCGATGAAGAGCACGTCGACCGGGTCGTTGGGCTTGGTCCAGCGCAGCGCCTCGGCGACGCCCGCCTCGGGGACCGCCATCTGCTCGTAGGACTCGGCGTCCATGAAGTGCGCGTCGGTGCCGTCGGTGTAGAGGAAGGTCATCTTGCGCGCCTCGGTGCGCACGGCGCGGAACTTCTCCCCAGCGCGGAAGGTCTTGTCGATCACGTTCCCGTCCGAGGCGCGGCGCAGCTTGGTGCGCACGAACGCCCCGCCCTTGCCGGGCTTGACGTGCTGGAACTCCAGGACCTTGAAGACGGTCCCGTCGACCTCGATGTGGTTGCCGTTCTTGAGCTGGTTGGTCGAGATGATGGACGATCAGCCCCTTCTGGAGGTCAGCCCGAGTTGCCTGCGCAGGATAGGCGCCGACTCGGCGCACGCGTAGGCTCGCGCGATGGATGACCGAGCGCAGAAGCTGGCAACTCTCCGCCAGATCCTAGAAGGCTTCAACGCCCACGACTTGGACGCGATCCTAAGCCACTTCGCACGTGACTGCATCTTCGAGTCGCCACGCGGGCCTGAGCCCTGCGGCCGCCGTTTCGAGGGCATCGACGAGGTCCGCAGCGGGTTGGCGGCCCGCTTCGAGACGATCCCCGACGTCCGGTACGCCAGTCACGGCGACTTCGTTGACGGCGACCGAGCCGTATCGGAGTGGACGATCAGCGGCACGACGACCGACGGCGCGGCCATCGAGGTCCGGGGCTGCGACATCTGGACGTTCGCGCCGGACGGCCGAGTCGCCGTCAAGAACTCCTTCTGGAAGATCCGCGAGTAGCGCTGCGCGCGCGGTGACGGCGGATGAACCCCCGACCGTGAGTCGGGACGCAGAAGCCCGGCGAGGCATCGCCTGCGTCGGGATGTGGTCAGTGCACCATCCTGAGCTGGTTGGTGCTGATCATCGGCCGCTCAGGGTAGGCGGCGCTGTCTCAGCTTCGTGCCAACGCGGGAGTGCGCGTGTGTTCGCGCAGGAGTTACGCCGCCCAGAGCGCCGCAACACTGCGTCCAGGCTCCCTGGCACCGCACCCACAACGCCACTCGTTCTCCCTGGCCGCGTAGCGCACGAGCCCAAAGCGGGACCGTTCGACGATGCTTGCTCGCGTCAGGGTGCCACCCGCACGGCCGTAGTTGGGCGTCTCCTCACGGATCACCGCTTCGGGCCACCCGGCGCGGCAGAGCGGCGACGCCACCTCGATGTCACAACGTGTGGGCATCGTGCGCTCAGGTTAGGTGCCGGTGCGGCGGCCGAGGGCCTCCGGCGCCTCCTACGCCCCGTCCGGGGCCCTGGGGCTGAGCTGGTTCGCGCCGATCAGCGGCCGGTCGGTGGAGGGCGCACCGGCCGCACGCAGCCTGGCGAGCGTGGCGCCCGGACGGGTGATCGCCTGCGCCCAGGTGACGCGCAGCACCCGCTCGCCGTGAGCCTCGAGGAGCGCCTGACGCTCGGCGTCGTCGGCCCGCGCGAGAGCATTGTCGTGCCATGTGGTGCTGTCGGCCTCGAGGACCAGGTGCTGCTCGGGCCAGCGGAAGTCCGGGATGGTTCTCCGCCCTTCGACGTCGTAGGGCACGTTGACGTCCGGGTGCACGTGACCACCACGCAGGATGAGGTCGAGCACGACGTCTTCGAGCTCGCTGCGGGTGGGCGCGGGGCCGGTGGCGATGATCTCGGCGAGCCTGGCCGCGCCTCGCCTTCGTGCGTGGCGGGCCAGCGTCGCGGCGAGCTGTCGCACGTTGGCGCGGTGAAGGGACTGGGCGCGGCGGGTGGCGGCGCGGAGCGGGCGGTGCTCGAGGGTGGCGGCGAGGTCGAGGAGGGTGCGGGCGGGTGAGGTGATCGGGATGCCGTGGTGGCGCGTTCGGTCGTCGAGGTCGAGGCGGGTGGTGCGGTGGATGCGGATTCCACTCTGCACAGGCCTGGACGCTCCGACCACGGTCACTTCGGGATAACGCTCTTCCCACGGGATGAACCCCCAGAGCGCCGCCGCCGAGAAGTGACTCAGCACGCCCGTCCGACAAGCCTTCACGGCGGCGAGGAAGCGGCCCTCGAGCGGCAGGTCCGCGTGGCCGACGGCGTAGACGCCACGGTGGATCGGGTGCAGGCGGCCGTTGCGCACGCGGTTCATGACAGCGTTGCGTGACAGGCCACAGGCAAACAGCTCATCGAGGGAGAGGACGCCCCACGCGTCCGCGGCACGTCGCGCGATGAGCACATCCGGACGAGTGGCGACTTTGTCTGCCTGAGACTGACAAACTCGCCACTCGTGGCTGGACGGCGCGGGCATCCCCCCACGGTGGCGCCCCGGCAGGGACGGAACAACGCGCAGATGTGACAACTCTGCGCCACGCCTGCGGGCAAACGCTGCGCTCGCTGCTCCCTCCCTCATTGCCGCAGTAAGCGTCGCGACCACCACGAGCGCGGCGGCCCCGCCGCAGCGAGCCCCCGGGCCCGCGCCGGCCATCCGCGAGAATCGCCCCATGAGCACCGACTACACGAGCCTGCCCGACGACCTGCCCGCGCCCGTCGACGACGGCGCCGCCGACCACCTGCCCGGCTCCGCGGTGCCCGCCGTCGCCCTGCCCTCGACGCTCGGCGGCGAGCTCGACCTCGCGCACGCCGCCCGCGAGCGGCTGGTCGTCTACGTCTACCCGCGCACCGGCGTTCCCGGCGAGCCGCTGCTCGAAGGCTGGGACGACATCCCCGGCGCGCGAGGATGCACGCCGCAGAGCTGCGCGTTCCGCGACACGCAGGCCGAGCTCGCGCGCCATGGCGCCGCGCTCGTGGGGATCAGCGCGCAGACGCCGCACGAGCAGGCCGAGTTCGCCAAGCGCGAGCACATCCCCTATCCCCTGCTCAGCGACCACGACCTCGCGCTGGCCGACGCGATGGGCCTGCCCACCTTCGAGACCAGCGGCCTGCGCCTCTACAAGCGCCTGACCTTCGTCGCCGAGCAGGGGCGGATCGTCAAGGTCTTCTACCCCGTCTTCCCACCGGATCGCAACGCCGGCGATGTGCTCGCGTGGCTCGAGGGGTTGCATCGCGACTGACGGCAGTGGGACGGTGCGCCCATGCCCAAGTTCCTCATCGAAGCCTCCTACACCCTGGAGGGCGTCAAGGGTCTTCGCAGCGCCGGCGGCACCAGCCGGCGCGACGCGATCGCCCACGCCCTCGAGAGCGTCGGCGGGACGGTCGAGCACTTCTCGTTCGCCTTCGGCGACCGCGATGTGGTGCTCATCGTCGACCTCCCCGACAACGTGGCCGCGACCGCCGTCGCGCTGACGGTCAACGCGGCGGGCGGCGCCACCACCAAGATGACGCCGCTGATCTCCGCCGAGGAGGTCGACGAAGCCGCACAGCGCTCGGTCGAGTACCGGCCCCCCGGCAGCTAGCGGAGCGACCGCACCGCGCAAGACTCATTGACATCGTCAACCATGTCGTTGACGATGTCAGCCATGCCTGCAACCGCCGCCGTCGCCGCCGAAGCGGTCGGCGAAGACCGCGTCGCCGCCGTCCGCGCCTTCAACCGCTTCTACACCGCGCGCATCGGCGTCCTGCGCGACGGCCTGCTGCGCACTCCGCATTCGCTGACCGAGGCGCGCGTGCTCTACGAGCTCGGCCAGCGCGAGGTCACCGAGGTCGCCGACCTGCGCCGCGAGATGGACATCGACGCCGGCTTCCTCAGCCGCCTGCTCGCGCGGCTGGAGCGCAACGGCCTCGTCGCCCGCGAACGCTCGGCCGAGGACGCCCGCCGCCAGCGCATCCGCCTCACCGAGGAGGGCGCCGCCGCCTTCGCCGAACTCGACCGCCGCTCCGCCGACGAGATTGGCGCCGTCCTCGATGCGCTGTCCGAGGCCGACCAGCGGCGGCTCGTCGCCGCGATGGACACCGTCCAAGAGGTGCTCACCCAAGCCCCGCCCGCCGCCGGCTTCGTCCTCAGAGCCCCGCGCCCGGGCGACCTCGGGTGGATCGTGCAGCGCCACGGCGCGCTCTACGCGCAGCAGTACGGCTGGGACGAGAGCTTCGAGGCGCTCGTCGCGCAGATCGTCGCCGAGTACGCCCGCGAGCACGACCCACGCCGCGAGGCCGCGTGGCTCGCCGAGGTCGACGGCGAGCCGGCGGGCTGCGTGCTATGCGTGCGCCGCGAGGAGGACGTCGCCCAGCTGCGCCTGCTCCTGGTCGACCCGCGGGCGCGCGGGCGCGGCCTCGGCGGGCGGCTGATCGAGGAGTGCCTGCGCTTCGCCCAGCGCGCCGGCTACAAGCGCATGACCCTGTGGACCAACGACGTCCTGCACGAGGCCCGCCGGCTCTACGAGCGCGCTGGCTTCGAGCTCGTCGAGACGGCCCCCCACCACAGCTTCGGGCACGATCTCGTCGAGCAGACCTGGGCGCGGCCGCTCTAGGCCGCGACCCCGGCGATGGCCTCCACGGCGCGCTCGTAGTGCTCCTCGCTGAGGCGGATGTGCGACTGCTGGCTCATCGACCGCGCGGCGACGCCGATCGCCTCGACCGGCGGCGCGTTGGCCAGGCGGGGCACGACGAGCAGCGCCTCGACCGCCACCGACCACGGCCAGCGCGCCGGGTTGCTCGTGTGGGCCACGGCGTCGGTCGGCTCGCTGACCACCTCGACCACGGCGAACACGCAGCGCCAGCCGGCGGCGTAGTACACGAGCCGGTCGCCCGGCGCCATCCGCGGGCGGCGCGGGAAGCCGGTGCGCTCGAGCACCGACGCGCGCTCGGCCAGCCAGTCCTCGGGCAGCGAGCCGCGGGCGTGGCCGATGCCCTTGAGCCAGTGAGCGCGCACGCGGCAAGCATGCCGCGTCGCGGCCAGGGCGTCCGCGTCGCGGGTCAGGCGACCGCGCGCAGCGCCGTCCGGCTCGACCAAGCGTCGGCGAAGGCTGCCACCACTGCGGGGTCGAACTGCGAGCCCGAGCAGCGCTCGAGCTCCACCAAGGCGTCGCCCGCGTCCATGCCCGCGCGGTAGGGCCGGTCGGCGACCATCGCGTCGAAGGCGTCGCAGACCGAGACGATGCGGGCGCCGAGCGGGATCTCCTCGCCGGCCAGGGCGTCGGGGTACCCGCCGCCGTCCCAGCGCTCGTGGCTCGAGCGCACCAGCGCGGCGACCGGGCGCAGCGCCGGCGCGGCCGCGACGATGCGCTCGCCGATGATCGTGTGGCGGCGGATGAACTCCCACTCGGCGTCGTCGAGCGCGGCTGGCTTGTCGAGGATCGCGTCGGGGATGGCCATCTTGCCCACGTCGTGCAGCGCGGCTGCGTGGCGGATGTGGTCGATCTGCTCCTCGTCGAGCGCCATGCGGCGGGCGACGGCCTCGGCCAGCTCGGCCACGCCGCTGATGTGCTCGCCCAGCTCGGGGTTGCGCTCGGCCAGCGCGCGCAGCAGCACGTCGCGGCTCTGGCTGCGCGCCGAGCTGCGGCCGCTGTGCTTGTGGGCGTACATGCGCTGGTCAGCGATGCGCAGCGCCTCGCCGGCGTCGCGCACCTCGCCCGGCACGCAGATCGACCCGAACGAGCAGGTGATGGTGAAGCCGTCGCCGTGCTCGCTGAGGGCCGCAGCGCAGTCGGCGACCTGCTCGGCCGAGCCGTTGTCGGGCAGCAGCACGCAGAACTCGTCGCCGCCCATGCGGTAGGCCGTGCCGGCGCCCCTGACGTGCACGTCGAGCTTGGCCCCCACGCGCTGCAGCAGCGCGTCGCCGGCGGGGTGCCCGTAGGAGTCGTTGTAGTGCTTGAAGCCGTCGAGGTCGAAGAGCGCGAGCACCGCGGGATCGCGGTGGCCCTCGGCGACGCGGTCGAGGTCGCGCGTGAGCGCCCGGCGGTTGCCCAGGCCGGTCAGCGCGTCGGTCAGCGCCTCCTGGCGGCTGGTGACGAGCATGCCGGCGTTCTCGCGCAGGCTCAACACCAGGCGGGCGAAGACGGCGAGCAGCGACGCGGCGGCGAGGACGACGGCGAGCGGGTTCAGCGAGCCCAGCGCGGCGAGGACGAGGATGCCCAGGCCGAGGCTGGCGAAGGCGATCGGGAAGGCGGTGAAGCGCATCGACCCGCTGTCCTGGATGGCCACCGTCCGGCGCGCTGGCTGCCAGGCGGCGGCCGAGAAGAGGACCAGGCACGAGGTCCAGCCGCCGTCCCCCAGGCTCGGGTAGGCGTAGGTCTCGTTGGCGACGGTGACGAGGTAGTAGGAGTCGGCGATCCAGAAGAGCACGATGCCCAGGCCCAGCAGCGCCCAGGTGCGATCCGCGCGCCAGCCGCGCAGCGCGAAGGCGGCGACGACCACGGCGAGGAGGATGAGGTCGCCCACCGGGTAGGCGAGGTTGGTGGCGACGCCGAGCGGGTCGCCGCCGACCGTGTGCAGGACGGCCTGCAGCACGACCGCGGCGCTCATGGCGCCGGCAGCGAGCGCGGCGGTCAGCCCGTCGACCCACAGCGTCTTGGGCGCCCCCTCGACCCGCGAGCGCAGCAGCAGGCACAGGCCGGCGAAGACGAGCGGGTAGAAGGCCAGGTAGCCAGCGTCGGAGACCGACGGCACGGGGATGACGGCGTTGTCGGCGAGGACCAGCGTCCAGTACACGTCGCCGCAGGCCCACAGCAGCGAGCCGGTGCCGATGAGGCCCCAGGCCAGGCCCTCGCGCCCGCGCACGGAGTTCGCGCGCCAGAGCGTCAGCAGCGAGGCGCCCACGACCACGATCCAGTAGGCGAGCTTGCCGAACAGCGGGCCGTGCATGAGCGGGCGCAGCGGACCGACCTCCGCCTCGCGCAGGACGGTCCAGCCGATCAGCAGCGCGAGCACCACGCGCACCGGTCTCCCGCCGTTCATGGGCCTTTCGTCGGCCGTCCGTCCGCGATCTTGAGCCGCCGGACGGGGAATCGGTCAGACGACGAACTGAAGCTCCTTGGGCAGCGAGGACACGACCTCGGCCCCGTCGTCGGTGACGATGACGAGGTCCTCGATGCGCACGCCCACGGCGCCGGGCACATAGACCCCGGGCTCGACGGTGACGACCATCCCGGCCGCCAGCGCTGTCTCCCCCTGCTTGGACAGCCGCGGCCCCTCGTGCACGTCGAGCCCCACGCCGTGGCCCAGCCCGTGGCCGAAGTGCTCGGCGTGCCCGGCGGCGTCGATGATCGAGCGCGCGACGGCGTCGACCTCGCGGCCCGTGGGCCCGGGCGCACGGCCGCCAGCGCCGCCTCCTGGGCCTGGAGGACCAGCTGGTAGACCTGCCCGTCGCGCGGGTCGATGTCGCCCGTCGCGTACGTGCGCGTGCAGTCCGAGGCGTAGCCGTCGAGCTGCGCGCCCCAATCGACCACCACCAGCGTGCCGGCCGGGATCGGCACCTCGCGCGGCGTGGCGTGCGGGAGCGCCCCATGCTCGGCGGCAGCCACGATCGGCGGGAAGGACGCGGCCTGCGCCCCCATGCGACGCATCGTGAACTCGAGGTCGAGCGCGACCTCGCGCTCGGTGCGGCCCACGAGCCCGCGCCCGAGGACCTCGGTCAGCGCGTCGTCGGCCAGTCGGGCGGCGGCCCGGATGGCCTCGAGCTCGTCGGCGTCCTTGACCGCCCGCAGCGTCTCGATGGCGCCGCCCCCGGGCACCAGCTCGATGCCGGCGCGCAGCATGCCGGCCAGCCGCCCGTGGTCCTTGACGCTCATGTGGGCGTCGTCGAAGGCCACGCGCAGCTCCCCGGAGCCGGGCAGGCCCTTGACCACGCCGGCCAGCAGGTCGACGGCGATCTCGCGCTCCCAGGCGGGATCGACCTCCTCGGCCGACTGCGTCAGGTAGCGGAAGTCGGTCACGAAGCGCCGGCTGCCCTCCCGGCCGACCACCGCGGCCGCGTTGCTGCCCGTGAAGCCCGTCAGCCAACGGACGTTGACCAGGTCGGTGACGAGCAGCACGTCGGCCTCGCGCTCAGCGAGCGCGTCGGCCACACGGTCGGCGCGATCGGTGCTCACCATGGCGGGCCCATCAGCCATCAAGCTCGTCCTTCAGGCGCTCGAGCGCCGCTCGGTATCCCTCGATGCCCTGCCCGCTCACGGTGGCCACGCACAGGTCGCGCACGACCGACAGCTGTCGCCACGGCTCGCGGCTGGCCACGTCGGACAGATGCACCTCGACGGTCGGCAGGGCGGCGATCTCCAGCGCGTCGCGGATCGCCCACGCGTAGTGCGTCCAGGCCCCGGGGTTCATGACGATGGCGTCCGACAGGCCGTCGAGGCGGTGCAGGTGCTCGACGAACTCGCTCTCGGCGTTGGTCTGGAAGAAGCGCACCTGGAGCCCGAGCTCGCGCGCGTAGCCGTCGACCTGCTGCTGGAGCCGGTCGTAGGTCAGCTCGCCGTAGACGGCCGCCGGGCGGCGGCCGAGCTGGTCGAGGTTGACCCCGTGCATGACCTCCACGCGGTTGCGAACGCTCATCGGGCCGACAACTCTCGCACGGCGGCGAGGACCTCGGCGGCTCCCACCGCATGGCCGGTCGTGACGCGCCCCGGCGCCTGCACCAGCACGTAGGGGACCGCCTCGCTCGTGCGCTTCTTGTCACGCGTCGTCGCCTCGGCCACCGCGGCGGCGTCGACGCCGTCCAGCCGCGTCGGCAGCCCCGCCTGCTCCAGCAGGCCCTCGACGAGCTCGCGCAGCGTCTCCTGGCCGGAGAGCCGCAGCACGGCCAGCAGCCCGAGGCCGACCGCCTCGCCGTGGCGATAGCGGCCGTAGCCGGTGGCGGTCTCGATCGCGTGGCCGATCGTGTGGCCGAGGTTGAGCGCCTGGCGCGCGCCGCCGTCGCGCTCGTCGGCAGCCACGACGCGCAGCTTGGTGCGCACGCAGCCGACGATCATCTCGTCGTCGACCGGGCCTCCCGCCGCGACGCGGTCCCACAGCGCCCCGCCGGCGATGAGCGCGGTCTTGATCACCTCGGCGTAGCCGGCGGCGAGCTCGGGGGCGGGCAGCGTGGCCAGCAGCGCCGGGTCGGTGAGCACCGCGATCGGCTGGTGGTAGGCGCCGACGTAGTTCTTGGCCTCGGGCAAGTCGACCCCGGTCTTGCCGCCGTAGGCGGAGTCGACCTGGGCCACGAGCGTGGTCGGCACCTGCACGACGGCGACGCCGCGCTGGTAGGTGGCCGCGCAGAAGCCCGCGAGGTCGCCCACCACGCCTCCGCCCAGCGCCACGACGTGGTCGGCGCGCGTGACGCCCTGGGCGACCAGCGCGTGCCAGACCCGCTCGGCCGTCTCGAGCGTCTTGTGGTCCTCGCCGGGCGGGACCTCGACGAGGCCGGCGGCGTCGGGGACGCGCCCGGCATGCAGCGCGGCGACGGTCTCGTCGCTCACCACCACTCGGCGGCCGGCGGCGGGCCAGGGCGCGCGCTCGAGCGGCCCGACCCACACCGGGTAGTCGCCCGAGGCGCTCGTGGCCCACAGCAGGCGCTGGCCCTCGGGGATCGCGCGCAGCGCGTCGAGCGCGCGCCCCACGACGCCTTCGCCGGTTGCGGGCAGGACAGCGTCGGCGGCGGCGACGTAGACCGGCTCGCGCGCGCGGTAGAGGGCCTCGAAGGCGGCGCGCTCGGAGGCCAGCGGGCGGCCGCTGCGGTGCGCGCGATCCCACGCCGTGGCGAGGTCGACGTCGAGCAGGACGACGACGTGGCGCTCGAGCGCCGCGCGCACCCGCGGGGAGTGAAGCGCCCCGCCTCCGAGGGCGATGACGCCGCCGTCGGCCGTCTCCAGCAGCGTGCCCGCCAGCTCCTCCTCCGTGGCGCGGAACGCGGGTTCGCCGTCGCGGGCGAACACGTCGGCGATCGGCCGGCCGAGCTCGGCCTCGAGCAGAGCGTCCGCGTCGGCGGCGGGGACCCCGAGCGCCGCGGCCGCCTCGCGCGCCGCGCGCGACTTGCCCGCGCCCATGAAGCCGATGAAGACGAGGGCCGGCTTCAGCGCCGCCGCCACCCGATGCGCTCCTCGTACCTGGCCACGGCCTCGAGCACGTCGTCGACGTGGTCGCCCCCGAACTTCTCGCGGTAGGCACCGGCCAGGACGAAGGCCACCATGGCCTCCCCCACCACGCCGGCGGCCGGGATCGTGGCGGAGTCGGTGCGCTCGCGCAGCGCGTCGGCCGGCTCGTGCGTGGCGATGTCCACCGAGCGCAGCGGCTTGGTCAGCGTGGGCAGCGGCTTCATGGCGGCGCGCACGACGACCGGCTCGCCGGTGGTCATCCCGCCCTCCAGGCCCCCGGCGTGGTTGGTCTCGCGGTAGAAGCCGCGCTCGTCGCTGAAGAAGATCTCGTCGTGCGCGCCCGACCCGGGGCGCCCGGCGACGTCGAAGGCGTCGCCGATGGTGGCGCCCTTGACCGCCTGGATCGAGCACAGCGCCCCGGTCAGGCGGCCGTCGAGCCGGCCCTCCCAGCTCGTGTGCGACCCCAGTCCAGGCGTGGCGCCGAAGGCGACGACCTCGAAGACGCCGCCCAGCGACTCGTTCGCCTTGCGCTGGACGTTGATGTGCTCGACCATCGCGTGGCTCGCGTCGCGGTCCAGGCAGCGCACGGGATCGTCGTCGACGCCCTCGAAGTCCTCGACGCGCAGCGGCTGGTCGCGCGCCGGCGCCCGCACCGAGCCGACCTGCACCACGTGCGAGCGGACCTCGACGCCCAGAGCGCGCAGGAAGGCCTTGGCCAGCGCGCCGCCGGCCACCCGCGCGGCGGTCTCGCGCGCGCTGGCGCGCTCGAGCACGTCGCGCACGTCGCTCAGGCGGTACTTCCAGGTGCCGACGAGGTCGGCGTGACCGGGGCGCGGCAGGTGGACCTCGGCCACCTCGGCCTCCACCGGCCACGGGTTCATCCGCTCCTCCCAGTTGGCGAAGTCGCGGTTGGCGACCTGCAGCGCGATCGGGCCGCCGAGCGTGCGCCCGTGGCGCACCCCGCCCGTCACCTCAGCGCGATCGCGCTCGATCTTCATGCGCCCGCCGCGCCCGTGGCCGAGCTGGCGACGCGCCATGTCGCGGTCGATCGCCTCGCGGTCGAGCTCGAGGCCCGCGGGCAGGCCCTCGACCACGCAGGTCAGGCCCGGGCCGTGCGACTCGCCGGCCGTGATGAGCTTCAGCGCCATCGGGCGCCGAAGTGTATGGATGGCTTCCGGCTCGCTAGGCGCCGGCGGGCTGCCACGCCCAGACCGGGAGCCCGGGCAGGGCGCCCGTGACGTCGGACGGCGAGGCGGCGGCGGCGCCGTTGTACGAGGCGCGCGCCTTGCTCTGCTTGGGCGTGCGGACGAGCACTCCGCCGTCGGGCAGCCAGCGGTAGGTCGAGGCGCCCTTGAAGGCCGAGCTGCCGACCCGATGGGCCTTGCGCAGCATGTCGGCGCCCGCGTTGGAGTGGCGCTCGTGGGCCGCCGCGGCGGCGACCGCGGTGGTGGCGCCCTTCTTGAAGACCTTGACGACGTCGAGCTGGTACTGGACGGCCTCGCCGTCGACCGTGAGGTCGAAGAACTCGGTGTCGCCCTCCTTGACCTCGATGGTCTGGCAGCTCTTGGAGCTGGGGCGGCACTGCCCGTCGCCGGTCGCCGTGGCGTCCGAGGAAAGCAGGAAGACCGCGGTCTTGCCGTCCTTGAGCACGCCGGTGTAGACGAAGAAGGGGTTGTCGGCCGTCGGCAGCGGCGAGAGCCGCGCGACGTCGTGGTAGGTCTTCAGCTGCGCGGCCTCGGCGCGGCCGAAGCGCAGCGACAGGTGGTAGACGTCGAGCGGGTCGCCCGCCGGGGTCTTGGGCTTGTCGCTGCCGTCACCGGAGCCGCTGTTGCCGCCGGTCGGGGGCGGCGGCTGGGAGCCGCCGGAGCCGCCCGAGCCCGACGCTGCCGGCGGGTCGGCGGCCGGCGTCTTGGTCGACGGGGCGGCCGGCGCGGCCGGCTTCTTCGGGACGTGGAGCTGCTTGAAGGGGTTGCGCACGGCGCCGGGGCGGTCCTCGCCGGCCGGGCCGTCGTCGACCTTGACGGCCGCCTTGGACACCTTGCCGGCGTCGGCCTGGAGGCTGGTGGCGGGCAGCGGGGCCTCGTCGGCGGAGGCGCGGCCGAGGTACATCGGGACCGCGACCGCCGCGACGAGCAGCAATACGGCGATCGGCCACAGCTTGCGCTCGACGAGGTCGCGCAGCACTGCGCGGATGGCGCTCACTGGGACACCTCGGAGGCGGTCGGCGCCGGGGCGGCGGCGCCGCCGGCGCTCGAGCCCGTCGAGCCGGCGGCGGCGGTGGCGGCTGCGCCCGTGGCGGTGGTGGACGTGTCGTCGTCCGCGGCCGTCCGCAGGTACGCGGTGGCCACGACGTTGGCCTTGACGTTCGGGAAGCCGCCCGGGCCGGCGACGAGGCTGAAGCCATCGACGCTGAGCAGGCGGCCGTCGGCGTCGACCTGCTTGCCGTTGACGCGCACGAACTTCTGGACGTCCCCGAAGAAGCGCTCCATGTCGAAGAAGGTGCCGCTGAAGACGAAGGAGAAGGGCATGGTCGGGAAGCCGGCCGAGCCCACGGTCGCGCCCGGCGGCAGCGTCGCGGCCGCGGCCTGGGTGGCGGGGGCCGGCGATGTCGCCGACGGCGCCGAAGCGGCCGGCGTGCCCGACGAGCCGCCGGAGGCGGGAGCGGACGGGTTGGCGCCGTCGGTGGCTGGGCTCGCAGCCGGCGCCGCGGCCGCCGCGGGCGTCGGGCCCTGGCCGCCGCCGCCGGAGACCTTCAGGGAGGTGAAGTCGATCCGCGCGGAGTGCGCGACGGACTGCAGCTGGTAGACGAGCGACGGCAGCGCATCGCTCTTGGGCACGGCCTTGCCGAGCTTGGCCACCGCGGCGTAGTCGTCGTTGTAGCGGGCCTTGGCCTGACGGGCCGCGGCCGCCTGCGCCTGGGCGCTGGTCAGCTGCTGGGTCTGCGTAGCGATCTGGGCCTGCAGGTCCGTCGCCTCCTTGCGCTTGGGCGCGAGGGCGAGGAACCAGAAGCCGGCGAGCGCTGCCGCGAGCAGCACTCCGACGATGACGAGACGGTCGCGAGTGGTCATGGGGTCGTGGTCGCCGAGGCGGTCTGGGCGCCGCTCGGGCTCGTCGTCGGGGTGGCGAAGAAGAGGGTCATCGAGAACTGCGGGTAGTGGGCGTCGCCGTTGCGGCAGTCAGCACTGCCGGAGTCTCCGGCGGACGCAGTGGACGAGCCGCCGCCGGAGGAGCCCTGGTCGAGCTTCTGCGAGGACGACAGGCTCACGCGCTCGACGCCGTCGACGCGACGCAGGCTCGAGATGACCTTGGCGACATCGGCCTGGCTGGTCGTGCAGCCCTGCACCTCGAGGGCCGGGTTCGGCAGCGATGCGCGCAGCGGGTCGGTGGTCCCGCCTTCGACCGAGACGCCTGGGGCGACGGTGCCCTTGAGCGCGGTGAGCCACGCGTTGGACGGGATCGTGCGGGCCACCTCGTGCAGCGCGTGGCTCCAGTCGAAGCGGCTGGATGCGAGGCTCCGCACGGTCTCGGTGCGCTTCTGGCGCAGGGCCGTGAAGCCTGTGTAGCTGCTGTAGCGCTGGACCTGCGCCTGCGCGCTCTCGACCTGCGACTGCACCGACCGCAGCTGGGCGCGGCGATCGCTGAGCGAGCGATTGGTGAGCGTGTAGGCGGCGCTCATGGCCACCACCGCGGCGAGGACGCCGAGGACGAGGTAAGAGGCGAGGCCGGAGCCAGAGCCGCCGCCACGCAGGCCGCGACGATCCTCGACCGGGATGAGGTTGACAGCCCTCATGCCGGGGCCTCCGTGAGCGCCAGGCCGGCGGCGACGGTGACGCGGCCGGCGTCCATGCCGGCGGGGGCGCCGTCGACGAGGCCCTGCTCGACCGGGATGCCGAGCTCGGAGGCGAGCGCGACGTCGAAGCCGGGGATGGCGCTGGCGGGACCCGTCATGACCGCGCGGGACACGGTGCCGGCGTCCTCCTGCATGCGGTGGAAGTCCAGCGAGCTGCGCACCTCGGAGGCGATCCGGCGCACGCCGTCGAGGAGGATCTGGCGGGTGTGCTCGACGATCTGGCGATCGCCGGTGACGTCCTCGACGGGCTCCTGGACGCCGACGTGGGCCAGCCAGCCGTAGGCGTGCTCGAGCGTCAGCGCGGCGCGCTCGGCGAGCTCGACGGCGAGGGCCTCGACGCCGCTGCCCGAGGCGCGGGCGAAGGTGCACTCGGTACCGCGGGCGACCGCGAGGTTGGTGAGGCCGCCGATGGCGAGGTAGAGGACGAGCTCGTCGTCGGGGCCGGCGCGGTGCAGCGCGCGGACGGTGGCGAAGGCGGAGAGGTCGACGCCCTCGGGCTTCAGGCCGGCGGCGTGCAGCGCCGCGAGGACGCGCTCGACCATCTCGCGGCGCGCCGCGACGAGCAGCACGCGCTGGCGCCGGCCCGTGGCGTCGTCGACGACGGCGAGCGCCTGATGATCGAGCACCGCGTGCTCGAGCGGCATGGGAAGCTGATCCTGCGCCTGGAAGCGGACAGCCGCCTCGAGCTCCTTGGCGTCCTCGAGATAGGGCAGGTCGATGACGCGCACGACGATCTTCTGGTTGGCGAGGCCGACGCGGACGTGCTTGTCGAGGCCCTTGTTCTCGCGGTACAGAGTCTTGAGCGCCTCGGCCAAGCCATCGACGTCGGCGACCTCGCCGTCGCGGATGATCCCGGGCTCGAGGGGCGTGAAGGCGACGCGCTCGATGCGCAGGCGGCCATTGACCGCGACCGACGCGGCAACGATGCCGGTCGCGTCGATGTCGAGCCCGACGAGGGTCTTGGTGCGCTTGGCCATGGGAAGAAGAAGAGGCGCTCGGCGGTTGGGGTGCCGAGGCGCGCCCCCTTCTCATCGGCAGTGGCGGCCCGGACCTGAGGCGCGCGCCGGGGCGTGTCCGACATGCGTCCACCGGCCCCGATCGCCCTACGGAGCGGCCTTCAGAAGGTGTCGAGGTACGCGTCGACGAGCTCGTTGCCGACGAAGAAGGCGACGAGGCCGCCGAGCGCGAGGAAGGGGCCGAACGGCACCGCCGTCTTGCGCCCCTCCTTGGCCCCTTTGCGCGCGATGATCGCGGCGCCGAGCACGACGCCGGCGACGAGCGCGATGAGGATGGCCGGGGCCACGGCGCGCCCGAGGTACAGGCCGAGCACGCCGGCGAGCTTGACGTCGCCCATCCCCATACCGCGCGGGTAGAGCACGGCGGCGATGAAGAAGAAGCCGCCGGCCGCGACGGCGGCGATCGCCGCTTCGGGCAGGAAGTCGGTGTCGAGCGCGGCGATCGCGATGACCGCGGCGATCGCGGCCGCGCCCGTGATGCGGTTGGGGATGATCCGGTGGTCGAGGTCGATCAGCGCGATGGGGACGAGCGCCGTGACCAGCAGGAGCCCGAGCACGATGCGCACGGCGTCGTCCTGCGAGGCGACGACCGCCGCATAGAGGGCGCCGGTCGTCAGCTCGACGAGCGGGTAGCGCGCCGAGACCGGCGCGCCGCAGTGGTGGCACTTGCCGCGCAGCGCGAGCCACGAGACGACCGGGACGTTGTCGATTGCGCGCAGCTGGGTGCCGCAGCTCGGGCAGCGCGAGCGCGGATGGGTAAGCGACTCGCCCCGCGGTAGGCGATGGACGACGACGTTGAGGAACGATCCGACGATCAGGCCGCCCACGGCGGCGAAGGCGATGGCCAGGGCCATGGCGGGCACAAGCTAGCGGCGGGAGCGGATGCCCGCCCTCACCACTGGCCGCTGCTCGGGCAGGCGCCCCTGCTCGGGGTGTTGCAGGTCCGGCTGACCGCAGCCGAGCCGCTCGCCTTGGTGATCGTGAAGGTGTCGGCGCTGTCCGAGGTGGCCGTGACGGCGTAGGAGTCGGCGGCCGAGGAGGTGACCGCAACAGTGCTGGGCAGCTTGGCCTCGAGGATCGGCGCGGGGCCGGTCGTCCCCGTCCAGGTGCACCTGCCGTAGTCCTGCTGATCGGTGAAGCACGACTCGATCTGCGTGACGGCGTTGCGCGCATCGGACTTCGCCGCGGCGTCCTGGCCCTTCTTCTGCTGGCCCAGGAAGGCGGGCAGGGCGATTGCGGCGAGGATGCCGATGATCAGGATGACGATGAGGATCTCGATGAGCGTGAAGCCGTGCTCGTCTTCGCGTGTCGTGCGCGGCATGCTGGTCCTTTGGCGGGAGGGTCGGGACGCGTGGCGAAACGCAGCGAGGCGGGCCCGGAGGCCCGCCTCGTGCGTCAAGCGGATGACGGCGCGACTACCAGGTGCCGCCCTGTGGGCAGCCGCCCTGGCCAGCGTTGGAGCACGTGCGCGTCAGCGTGCCAGCGGTCGTGTCCTTCGTGATGATGAAGTTCGTGTTGGACTTCGACTTGGCCGTAATGGTGTAGCCGGTCGCGCCGGCCACGAGCCCGATGGTCGGGACCGTGTTGTCCGCGGTCGCGCCGAACGTCAGACCGGTGTTGGTCTTGCTCATCGCGGTCGCGGCCGGGCCGCAGTTGGCGTAGGTCTGCTCGTCCGCGAAGCACGACTCGATCTGCGAGACGGCGTTGCGGGCATCGGACTTGGCCGAGGCGTCCTGGCCCTTCTTCTGCTGGCCCAGGAAGGTCGGCAGAGCGATGGCGGCGAGGATGCCGATGATCAGGATGACAACGAGGAGCTCAATAAGCGTGAAGCCCTGCTCGTCGTCGCGCAGCTTGCGCAGCATTCAGGTCCTCCTAGGACTTGATTTGAGCGCCGGCTCCTCCTCGTTCGCCTCGGTGCCGCAGCCCGGCGTCCTCGAGGTACCGAGGTCCGTGGCTTTGCGTCCCGTCCTCGCGGACGGTTTGCCCTTGGGCCGCCGAAGAAGACGGCTGATTACACCTGGGTGATCGACCCGCCGCCATGGGGTCTTGACCCCATGGCCCCTCGTTGGACGGACGTCCGACGGCGGACCGCCGGCCCACACGCCTATTTGGCCGCGGGCTCCTGCTCGGTGTAGCGGTGCACGTGCCACGCCGACTTCACCGGGTCGAGGAAGTGCGGCGGCGAGCGGAAGGCCAGGCGCGGGTCGTAGGCGTAGTCCTTGAGGAAGCCGCGGACGACCGACCCGCCGCTGTTCTTGCCCACGGCGCCGCGGAACTTCTGGGCGATCATGCCGTTGATCGTCAGCTTGCCGATCGGGCTGCCGCAGTAGTAGCGATCGACGGTGACCGAGTGCTGCAGGGTGAGGATCGCCGCGTCGATCCTCCGGTCGCCCGCGGCCACGTTGTTGCACGTGGGATCGTTGGGCGGCGTGGAGAGGGCGAAGCCGCTCGTGTCGTGCTCGACGCGCACGAAGCCGTCGGCGATGAGGCCCAGCATGGCGTCGCCGCCCGGATCGCGGACGACGTCTCCGCTGACGACGATGTCGTTCTGCGTCGCGATCGTCAGGTCGGCGTCGTACGTGCCGCTGATCTTCGCGTCACCGCAGCCCGAGACGTTGGGGGCTCCGCTCGACGAGGAGTACGACGGGTAGAGCGCCGAGTACAGGGGGCACGAGCCGCTGGCCTTGACGTAGATCACGCCGTTGCTCGGGTACGCCATCTGCGTGTTGTTGTACGTCGGCAGGTTGGTGACGGTGATCTTGCCCGGCGCGGTGCCGAACTTGATCGTCGTCGGTCCGGTGAAGGTGTAGCCGCCGGCCGCCGCAACGGTGGCCAGCGAGGCGTTCGTGGCCGGCATGCCGATCGTGCTCGAGTCGGGGATGAGCGTGCCCTGGAACTTCGGCACGCCGCTGCAGCCGCCCGAGCGCCAGCCGTTACCCGACTCGATGCGGTCCTGGGCGTTGCGGCCGAAGGTCGGCGTGCCGCAGGCCAGCAGCTCGTCGTTGGTGTGCATGGGCCCCAGCAGCTGGTCGCCCGTGATGAAGGCGATGTTGTCGCAGCCCACGCTGCCGGGGTACGACGAGTTGTCGTCGGTGAACTTCCCGTCCCAGTTCTCGTTGCCGCGCTTCCACGGCGAGCGGTAGTACTCCGGGCAGTTGTTGGCCGCCCACGTCAGCAGGTCGCCTTGGACCCCGCCGGTCGGGCGCCCGTTGGAGCGCACCGAGTACCAGACCGGGTCGCTGGTCTCATAGTCGGTGAACCACAGGAAGTCCAGGAAGCTGTCGCGCTTGAGTGCCGCGATCACCGAGCGCGTCACGGGTCCGTGGGCGCTCTGCGCCCGGCCGGTGACGCGGATGCGCAGCGTGCGACTCTCGGGGTCGATCATCGAGTCGGCGACGTTTGCGCCCGGCGTGCACTTGGAGTAGCCCTTGGCGGGCAGCAGCTCGATCGTGTACTGCGTGGAGGCACCCGGCACGGTCGCCCACTTGCGCGGGTCGGGCGCGACGCGGTTCCACACGTCGTTGACCGCGTTGGGCACCGGCACGCCCGTGCACTTGGCCCAGTAGTCGTTGTCGGTGCTGAGGCCGTAGAGGTACTGGTTGACACCCGCCTCGGCGGCGGCGAGGGCCTGCTTGCGCGCGACGTCCTTGCCCGACTCGCGAGCGTCGCCGTCGACGGCAGCGAACGCTGCGACAGTGGCCAGGGCGATGACGACCATCGCCCCCATGACGGCCACGAGTGTGAAGCCGGCCTCGCCGCCCCATCGGCCGCGGAGGCGGCGGATCACTGCTGACATTTCGCCCCCTTGATGGGATCGGTCGGGTCGGCCGTGCGGAAGAAGACGGCCTGCTGGAAGGTCGAGTCGCGCCCGCTCGCCGCCGTCGCCCTGGTCGGACGCGCGACGAAGCTGACGTTGACCTGCACTACGCGGCGGCTGTCGAGGACGCTCACGGGGGCGACGATCGGCTGATTGACCGAGGCGGGCAGGTTGGCGTCGAACCCGTAGAAGCGAAACAGCGGCACGCCCGGAACGAGCGCGACGGGATCGACGAGGATGCGCGTCGTTGGCGGGGCATTGACCGGGAAGTTCACGTTCGAGACCGATCCGGTCCCCTGCCAGCTGTCCTCCTTGAGCGCCGTGCCCTGGATGTAGATGTGGTGCTTCTGGGGCAGGCTGTCCTGGTCCTGGTTGTTGCCGTAGAACCAGACGTTGCTGGCGTCGCTGACCGTGGGCATGATCGGGGGCACCGCTCCGGGCATGCAGACCTGCGAGCGCAACTCGGCGCCGATGATGTCCATGGCGAGCCGGCCGCGCTGGGCGGCGTCGACGCGATCCTGGGTCTTCTGGGCCAGCGGCGCGGATGCGTCCACGAGCATGAAGGAGGCGAGCAGCACCACCACGCCGATGCTCATCGCCATCAGCAGCTCGATGAGCGTCCAGCCGGATTCGTCGCGCGCGCGGGTCATGTGCACTGCCCGAACGTGCTCGTCGGAGAGACGGTCTTGACGTTGAACGGGACGGCCGTGGCGCTGAGTGTGTTGAGCGTCATCGCGGTCGTCACCTTGCGCGTGGTTCCGCCTTGGAAGCGGTTGTCGACGCATACCGAATAGGTGCCGTACGGGAAGCCCGGGTCAGCCAGCCGGGCGTTTGCGTTGCTGGTACGGACGGCGTAGGGCTTCGGCGCGCATCCGGCCGTCGTGCTCTTGATCAGCACCGCCATGCCCGACGTGTCGCTGCCGTTGAGCTGGGTCCGGATGTTCAGCGCCGGCACGTGGACGGTGACCGTGTGGTCGAGCTTGCCGGGCAGGACCGCGAGCGAATCGGGCGTGACGCCCGTGGGAGCGGCGTTGTTGGCGCAGTCGCCAGCGAACACGCCGTAGGCGCCGGGGAACGGGAACAGCGTCGGCGTCGTGGTGATCGTCTTCGGCACGTTCGTGTCGGTGAAGTAGCGCACGCCGTTGTTGGTGGTCACGCCGGCGTTGGCGAAGCCCACCGAGCCCTGGAAGGAGTCGATCTCGGGACGGTCGTCGGGGTCGGTCACGAAGTTGGCCTTCGCCTGGCCCGCCCGGTCGTAGGTGAGCGAGAGGGTGGCGACCGTCTGGCTGCCGACCGAGGAGGTGCCCGTGGCGCTCGCGTTGCCGTTCGGATCCACGTAGCCCGAGGCGGTGGCGGTGACGTTGTAGCCGCCGACGGGCTCGTAGCCGAAGAAGGCGCAGCCGTTCGCGTCGGTCAGCTGCACGTCGCTGGCGGGGCCGTTGATGGCCACGTTGACCCCGGCCCGCCCGGTGCCGTCCGCGCCGACGACCGTCACGGCCAGGCTGCCCTCGTCGCTCGTGAACGTGCCGGGCGCGGGGGTGACCGTGCTCGTGACGACGACGGGCTTGAGCGGGATGCTCTTCGCCGACACCGTCGAGGTGATCTTCAGGTAGTCCGCGGCCGCGCCGTTCTTGGTGCAGTCGGTCGAGCCCTTTGCGTCGGCGATCCACTCGGCGCGCGAGTCGACGACGTAGGCGATCTTGCCCATGACGACGGGGTCGCGGTGATCGCGGAGGTTGCTGAGGGTGGCGACCGGCATCGCGCGCATCCGCTCCTGGTCGTCCTGGGCGACGGCCGCGGCGCCCGCGCGCGTCTTGGACTTGCCCGAGACCTGCGCCGCGCTGTTGAGCGCGCCGAACAGGGCCACGCCGATGACCGCGACGAGCACCGCGGAGACGAGGACCTCGATGAGCAGCGAGCCGCGCTCGTCGGCGAGGCTGCGAGACGGCGTGGAGATCAAGTCGGTCACCACCCCGTGAAGTCGGCGCGCACGAGGCCGTAACGGAGGCTCGGCCGGCCTGCCTGGACGGATTGCCGAGCGTGGCCGCCGCGCCTGGACCGATGGACTACCGGCGAATGAGGATGGCGCGGCGCAGGGCGACCTGGCCCCCGCCGCCGTCGAAGGCCTTGCCGGTGACGAGGACGGTCACCCGCGGGGCGCGCTTGAGCCGGCTGAGCGCGCGGCGCGCCAGGCGCACCGTGACGACAGCGGCGCCGGCCTTCTTGAGCTTGACCGTCGCCTTGCCGAGCAGGTACCGCTTCGTCTTGGACTTCGACAGCCCCAGGCGCCGGGCGTCGGCGGCCTGCAGGCTGGCGGAGACGGTGCACGTGGCCGCGCGATCCGCGCTGCAGCGCAGGCCCAGGCCCTTCTTGCTCACGAGCTTCAGCGGTTGGATCGACGCCCCGCCGAGGCCCGCGTCGAGCGTCGCGGCGCTGGCGTCGCGACCCGACGAGCCGCCGCTCGAGCCGCCCGAGCCGCCGGGCCCCCCGGAGCCGCCTGGGCCGCCGGGCCCATCGGTCGCGCCCGGGTCGAAGCCCGACGAGCCGCCCCCGGTCCCGCCCCCGCCCGCCCCGGCCGGCGCGTTCACGACGAGCGGGCTGCGCGCGACGGCGGTGCGCCCGTCGTCGTCCGTGGCCCGCACCCCGATGCTCATGACCGTCGCGTTGGGGAAGCTGCGCGTCACGAGCGGCGAGGCGCCGCCGTCGGTCTCGTAGCTGCCGTTGCCGTCGAGGTCCCACTCGTAGCCCACGATCGTCCCGTCGTCCGTCGAGCCGCCGGCGTCGAACGTGACCGGCTGGCCGGCCACGACGGGGTTCGGGGTGGCGACGAAGGTCGGCGTCGGAGGCGTCGTGGCGATCACGCTCAGCGTCGTCGTGGCCGTGCGCTGCGCGCCGTCGCCGTCGGTAACGCGCAGCTTGATCGTGTGGTTGCCGGGCGTGGCGAAATAGACGCTGGGCTGCGCGCCCGTGTAGTCGTTGAAGTCGTCGTCGCCGTCGGTCTCCCACTCGTAGCTCGCGATCGCCCCGCCGTCGGGGTCGTTGGAGCCCGATCCGTCGAGCGTCGCGTAGGTCTGCTCCTTGACCCCCGCCGGCGGCGCGATGATCGCGTTGGGCAGCTGGCTGACGATGAGGTGGACCGATGCCGTCCCGATGACGCCGGTGGCGTCGCTGACGCGCACCGTGACGGTGCGCGTGCCGCGTTGGGCGAAGCTCACCGTCCGCGTGGCGGTCGTCGGGGGCGCGCCCTCGTGGAAGCCGGTCCCGTCGGCGAGATCCCACTCGTAGCGGGTGATGCCGCCGGGATCGGCCGAGCCCGAGGCCGAGGCGTCGAGCACGACGTTGGCCCCTGGGTCAACGGGGTTGGGAGTCGCGGTGAGCTTCGCCACCGAGCGCGGCGCGCAGCTCGCCGCGGCGATCCGCAGCGTCCAGCTGTTGACCCGGCCGATCTCGGTGTCGTTGGGCTCGCTCACGAAGAGCCGCCAGTCGCCCTGCTGGCTGAGCCCCGCCATCGCGCGCAGATCCCCATCGGCCTTGAACGTCCCGGTGTACGGGCCCGTGGCCGGGAGGGTCGCCGCGGCGGGGTCCCCGACGAGCTCGGTCCCGGTGAAGGACTGGCCCGCGGTTCCGTGCCCGGCGTCGACCAGGGGCACGGTGGTCCCGTCCGGGGCCTTGAGCCAGAGCGAGAGGTGGCTGATGTCCGGGTGGGTGAGGCTGCCGATCGCGACGCGCACCTCTTCGACGATCCCCGGGTCGCTGACCTGGGCGATGCCCGCGTAGCTGACCGACGACAGCACCTTGCGCAGGCTGGGCACGGTCTCGCCGATCACGGCCGGGCTGCCCGTGTGGTCCGCGAAGTCGCCCTGCGCCCCGGTGGCGACGGTGAAGGGGACGACGGCGCTCCCCGTCCCGTTGTTCACCGTGAGGGTGAAGTGCAGCGTGGTCCCGCACGGCAGCGAGGGGCCCAGCGTGACCTGCAGCGGCGTCGCGTTCGCCGCGTCGGCGCCGGCGGCGATGTCCGGGTAGGCCGAGCTGCCCTGGTCGATCGACACACCGGGCGTCTGCGTGGCGAGCGTGGCGGTCAACCCGGTCAGCGTGGTCACCGAGTCGGTGTTGTGGATCGTCTCGGTGATGAGCAGCGTGTCGCCGCCGGCCACGACGCCGTCGTGCGGGCTGTCCACGACCGCGACGGTCGCGTGGGCGAGCGGCAGCACCGCCGCCTGGGCCGCGGGCGCGGCGCCGAGCGCCGCGAGGGCCACCGTGATGCTCAGAGCGAGCAGGCGCGCGAACGGGGGCATACCCCTCGCCCATCGGCGGGCGCGAGCCGGCCTCAAGCGCCGGCGCGCCCGGTTCGGCCCTTCGTCCAGGCGGCTTTCGCTAGGCGGCGTCGTCCGGGGGCTGAGCGGCCCCGACGCGGCGCGCGGCCTGGGCGTCGTGGCCGGGGATGACCTGGCCGCTGCCCTCGCACCACGGGCACGTGACGGTCGACGCCGATCCGCCCAGGCGCGAGACGATGCGCCCGGTGCCGCGGCATGGCGGGCACGGCCTCGGGGCCTGCTCGGGAGTGGTGGCGTCGTCGTCGGCCATCGGCCGGATGAGGCTACACGGCACAATCGAGTCGTGACCGCCGACGGGCGCTTCGCCCCCTCCCCCACCGGCACGCTGCACGTCGGCAATCTGCGCACGGCGCTGGTGGCCTGGCTGTTCGCCCGTAGCCAGGACGCCCGCTACCTGGTCCGCATGGAGGACCTCGACAGCGGGCGCGTGCGCGAGCGCTTCTACGACGAGCAGCTGGCCGACCTCGCCGCGCTGGGGCTCGACTGGGACGGCCCGGTCGTCCGCCAGTCGCAGCGGATCTCGCTGTACGAGCAGGCGCTGGGCGATCTGCGCGCCGCCGGGCTCGTCTACGAGTGCTGGTGCACGCGCGCCGAGATCCGCGAGGCGGCGTCGGCGCCGCACGGCGAGCTGCCCGAGGGCGCCTATCCGGGCACCTGCCTGCGCCTCAGCGCGTCCCAGCGCGCCGAGCGCGAGGCGGCGGGGCGCCCGCCCGCGCTGCGCGTGCGCGCCGACGCGGCGCGCGTGGCCTTCGACGACCGCCTCGCCGGCCGGTTCGAAGGGGTGGTCGACGACTTCGTCGTGCGCCGCAACGACGGCGCCTTCGCTTACAACCTGGCCGTGGTGGTCGACGACGCCGACCAGGGCGTGCGCGAGGTCGTGCGTGGCGCCGACCTGCTCGACTCGACCCCGCGCCAGCTGTGGCTCGGCGCGCGCCTCGGGCTCCGGGCCCCCGCCACGCCCACGTGGCCCTCATGCTCGGGCCTGACGGCCAGCGGCTGGCCAAGCGCCACGGCGCCGTGACCCTGGCCGACCGCGCCGCGCTGGGCCAGCCCGCCGCCGACGTGCGCGACGAGCTGGCGGCGTCGCTCGGGCTGAGCGCCCGCGGCGAGGGCCTCACCCCCGCCGAGCTGGTCGAGCGCTTCTCCGTCCGCGACCTCTCCGTTGCGGCATGAGGTGGGTGCGCACATGGCTGCCGGTGGGGATCATCGCCGCCGGGTTCCTGCTCGCGGCGGTCACCGGGTTCAGCGAGACCGGGCTCGAGGGCGGCACGCTGCTCGTGGCCGCCGGGCTGTCGGTCTGGCTGCTGAACCTGCTCTACAGGGTCGGGGTCAAGGGCGACCGCGAGCGCGACGAGGAGGACCGCGCACGCGCCTATTTCGACGAGCACGGCCGCTGGCCCGACGAGGAGCGGGGCCCGGATAACCGCTGAGCACGTAGATTCACCGGATGGCAGACGGGGTCGTCGCAGAGCTCGCCGCCCAGGCGCGAGCCTCGGGGCGGCTCGGCATCGACACGGAGTTCATGGGCGAGGGCCGCTATCGCGCGCTGCTGTGCCTGATCCAGATCGCGGTCGAGACCGACGACGGCGTCCGCGTCGAGGTCCTCGATCCGCTGACCGAGGAGTTCGATCCCGCGCCGCTGGCCGCTCTGCTGGCCGACCCCGACATCCAGGTGGTCCTTCACGCCGGGCGCCAGGACGTGGCGCTGCTGCGGCGCGAGTGGTCCACCGAGCTGCGGGGCATCTTCGACACCCAGGTGGCCGCCGGCTTCGCCGGCCTGCGCGCGCAGCTCGGCTACGAGGCCCTGCTGCACGAGATGGTGGGCGTGCGCCTGCGCAAGAGCGCATCGTTCACGCGCTGGGACACGCGGCCGCTGAGCCAGGAGCAGGTCGGCTACGCGCGCGAGGATGTCCTGCACCTGCTCCAGCTGGCCGACGCGCTTCAGTCCACCCTCAGCGACCGCGGTCGGCTCGATTGGGCGCTCGAGGAGTGCCGCTCCCTGGAGGACGCCTCCGACGAGCGCGAGCCGGAGACGATCTTCCATCGCCTCCCGCGGGTGAACTCGCTCGAGCCCTCCCAGCGCGCGGTGGCCCTCGAGCTCGTGCGCTGGCGCGAGGAGACCGCGCGCGAGACCGACCGCCCCGTCCCGAGCGTCCTCGCCGACGCGGCCCTCGTGGAGGTGGCCAAGCGGCGCCCCGCCTCGCTCGAGCGCCTGGCCCAGATCCGCGGGCTGAACGAGAGCACGCTGCGCCGTCGCGGGCGCGCGATCCTCGAAGCCGTCGAGCGCGGGCGCGAGGGCGAACCGATCCCCATCGACGGCGACCGCCCCGCGCCCAGCGACGCCAAGGACGCTCCGCTCATCGCGCTCGGCGAGGCGCTGGTGCGCGCCCGGGCTTCGGAGGCCGAGCTCGCCTACGAGCTCATCGCGGCGCGCGCCGACCTGCAGCGGATCGTCACGTCGGTGCGGACGTCGGGCAAGGAGCCCGAGGTGCGCACCCTGCAGGGCTGGCGGCGCGCGGTGGTGGGGGCCGAGCTGCTCGAGCTGCTGCAGGGCCGGCGGTCGCTGCGGGTCGGTCCCGGACGGACGATCGAGGTCACCGGCTAGCACCCGGGTACCCTTGCGCCATGCGCCGCCTGCTCCCGGTCCTGCTGATCTGCGCACTGACGCCCTTCGCCGCCGCCTGCGGAGCCGGGGACGACGTCAAGAGCGCCGTCGATCCCGTCGCCCAGGCGGCGACCAAGACGCGCAGCGCCGGCAGCGTGGAGGTGGCCATGAGCGGCCGCGCCTCGGCCGCCGGGCAGGAGATCCCGCTCCAGGGCGAGGGCGTGTTCGACCTCAAGGCCCAGCGCGGCCACTTCACGATGACGACGAGCGTGCCCGGCCAGAGCGGCGTGAAGATCGAGGAGATCGTCGACGGGCTCGTCCTCTACATGCACAGCGACGCGCTGACCAAGGGGCTGCCCAACGGCAAGAAGTGGCTGAAGATGGACCTCAAGGCGGCCGCCGGCAAGCAGGGCGTCGACGTCGCGCAGCTGCAGTCGCTCAGCGGCGGCGGCGACCCGACCCAGTTCCTGGCCTACCTGGCCAAGGCCGGCGACGTGCGCAAGGTCGGCTCGGAGGACGTCAACGGCACCCCCACCACGCACTACCACGCGACGATCGACTTCGACAAGCTCGCCGGCTCGGCCGGCAAGGCGGCCAGCTCGGTCCGCCAGCTCGAGCAGGTCAGCGGCCTCAAGCAGCTCCCGACCGACATCTGGATCGACGCCGCCCAGCGCGTGCGCCGCCAGACGGTGGCCATCGACGTCAAGCAGCCGCTGCCCATCAAGTTCTCGCTGCAGATCGACTACAAGCGCTTCGGGGTGCCCGTCGACGTCCAGGCCCCGCCGGCCGACGAGACCGTCGACTACAGCGCCGTCGCGGGCGGCGGCTGAGCGTGCGCTACGAGGCTCTCGAGCACGACGTCGAGCTGCCCCGCGCGGGCGTCTACGCGCGCCGGCTGGCCCGCTTCGAGCGTGACTTCGCGCGCTGGCTGCAGAGCGCCGAAGGGCGCAGCGCCACATGGCGGGCGCGACGTGCGCTCGTGCGGTCGGGCGCCGGCGCCCCGGCGGCCCGTCAGTCGCGCTGACGGCAGTCGGCGCACAGCCCGCGCACGACGAGCTGAGCGTCGTCGACCGCGAACCCCGCCGCCTGCGCGGCGGCCATGACGCTCGACTGGTCGAGCTCGGCGTCGACGTCGACGATGACGCCACAGCGCGTGCACACCGCGTGGTGGTGGTCGGCGACGCGCGCGTCCCACACGACGGTGCCGCCCTCGGTCGCCACGCGGCGGATGACGCCCAGCTGCTGGAGCAGCTCGAGCGCCGCGTAGACGGTCGGCAGCGAGACGCCCGGCATCTGCGCGCTCACGTGGCCGTAGACGACCTCGGCGGTGACGTGCCCGTCCAGCTCGCGCAGGGCGCGCGCGATGGCGATCCGCTGCGGCGTGACCCGCAATCCGCGGGCCCGCAGGGCATCGCTCAGAGCGGTGTCGGCGGTCTGGGGCACGCTGCGAACGTAGCACAAACGTGTCGCAGTCCTGTGTCGCTGGTAAGCTTGAATGAGTTGTAATTACTTGCGAAGAAGAAGGGTTCCCTAACTCATGACCACCAAGCAGAGGGTCGGATCCGGCATCCTGGCCGACGACAACACCGCCAAGCGCGAGGCGATCGTCGAGCTCCTGACGCGCGCGTACTGGATGGAGATCGAGACGGTGATGAGCTATCTCGCCAACGCCGCCCATCTCGACGGCATCCGCGCCGAGGAGATCGCCGGGGCGCTCGCCGCCGACGTCGACGAGGAGCTCGGTCACGCCCGCCGCTTCGCCGAGCGCATCAAGGAGCTCTACGGGACCCCGCCTGGCTCGATGGGGTTCAGCGCCGAGCAGGCCTACCTGCAGCCGCCGCAGGACGCGACCGACGTCGTCGCCGTCATCGAGGGCGTCATCGAGGCAGAGGCCGGCGCCATCGACCACTGCATGAGGATCATCGAGGCCTGCGACGGCGTCGACTGGGCCACCCAGGACATGGTCATCGAGATCCTGCGCGACGAGGAGAGCCACCTGCGCACCTTCGAGCGCTACCGCCGCGAGTTCGAGTAGGGCCGCGGCGCACGTGCCCGACGAGCCGCATCCGCCGTGCGCCGACCTCACCGCGGTCGAGGCCCGCTACCTGCTGGCGATCCTCGACCTCGAGCGCGCGGCGGGCGCGCCGACCCAAGCGGCGGTGGCCCGGAGCGTCGGGGTCTCCGCGCCCACAGCGCTCGAGATGATCCGCCGGCTGCGGGTGCTGGGCTTCGTGGCGCCCGGCACCGTCGCCCTCACCCATGCCGGCCAGAGCGCGGCGCTGGTCCTCAGCTCGCGCCGCGCGGCGGCGCACACGCTCGTCCACGACCTGCTCGGCGTCGACGACGAGCTCTCGCGCGCCGAGGCCGAGCACCTGGCCAGCGCCGTCTCCCCCGCGCTGGGCCGTCGCCTGCACGCCGGGCGCGGGCGTCCACCTCGGGCGGGCGACGCTCAGACGAACAGGCCCTCGCCCACGTAGCCGCCGCGCCGGGCCCCGGGCGGGATGGCCCACACGCCCGAGCCGACGTGCTTGATGTACTCGTTGAGCGCGTCGTGGGCGCCCAGCCGGCGCTGGACGCGCACGAACGCCTCCGGATGGCGCTGGAAGGAGAGGAAGAACAGCCCGGCGTCGAGCTGGCCGAGGCGGTCGTCGAGGCCGTCGGTGAACGAGTAGCCGCGGCGCAGCAGCGCCGCTCCGCCGTTGCCCGACGGCGCGGCCAGGCGCGCGTGGCTGTCGGCTGGCAGCCGTCCGACGTCGAGCGTCGCGAACTCGTCGCGCTCCCCCAGCGGGGCGCCGGTCGCCTTGTGGCGCCCGATCGTGTCCTCCTGGTCGCCCAGCGGCGCGCGGTCCCACACCTCGATGAGCATGCGGATGCGCCGGGCGACGAGGTAGGTCCCGTCGCGCAGCCACGCCGGCTCGCCCGGGCGATCGCCCGCCACCCACACGTGGCGCTCGAGGGCCTCGACGTCCTCGGCCTTGAGGTTCGCGGTGCCGTCCTTGAAGCCCATGAGGTTGCGCGGCGTCGCCTGGGCGCGGCTGGTCGAGGAGGTCCGGCCAAAGCCCAGCTGCGACCAGCGCACGGTCACCGCGCCGCGCCCGATACGGGCCAGGTTGCGCACGGCGTGAAAGGCGACCTGAGGGTCGTCCGCGCACGCCTGCACGCAGAGGTCGCCGCCGCTGCGCGCGCGGTCGAGCTCGTCGCCGGGCAGCGCGGGGAGGTCGCGCAGCGCCGGCGGGCGCTGGGCGGCGAGGCCGAAGCGCTCGTCGAAGAGCGACGGCCCCAGGCCGAAGGTGACCGTGAGATGCGCCGGCGTCAGCCCGAGCGCCTCGCCGGTGTCCTGCGGCGGCGCGAGCGCCTCGTGGTTGGCGTCGCCGACCGGGCGCCCGGCGGTCATCCGCTCGGCCGCCCGCGACCACTCGCGCAGCAGCCCGCGCAGGTCGTCGGCGCGCAGCCCCTCCTCGACGTCGAAGGCGGCGAAGTGCAGGCGGTCCTGCGCCGGCGTGGCGATCCCGGCCTGGTGGCGACCGTGGAAGGCGACCGTCTGGTCGACCGCGGTCGCGGGGTCGGATTCGCCCTCACGGCCGAGCACGAACCCGCCCCCGGCGGCGGCGGCGATCCCGCCGCCCGCGGCGGACGCGAGCAGGGCCCGGCGCGTCAGGCGCGCCATCGCTACCCCGACAGCGCTCTGGCCGGGGCCCGCGAGAGCGGCTCGGCGAGCGCGTCGATGACGACGCTGAGCCGGCGGACCTGGGGCTTGGCCAGCGCCGTGTAGGGCACGAAGCCGTCGGCCGTGGCGTGCGGGCGCAGCGCGGCGTCCACCAGCCCGAAGCGGCGCTCGATCTCGGCGACCAGGTCGGCGTCCTTGCCCGCCAGCGCCGGGCGGATGGCGTCGAACGCGGCGCGCGCGCCCTCCACGTTGGCTTGGAAGTCGAGCAGGTCGATGTGCGAGTAGCGCTCCTCCTCGCCCGTGATCTTCGACTTGGAGACCTCGCCGAGCAGCTCGTTGGCGCCATTGCCGACCTGCGCGGGCTCGAGCTCGACCGTGCGCACGAGGCGCTGGAGCTCGCGCGTGTCGGTCACCAGGCCGGCGGCCAGGCGCGCGGTGCCCTTCGTGGTGCGCTGGGCCCACAGCTTGCGCTCGATCGGGTGAAAGCCCGTCCACCGCGACCGCGGGACGTCGTTGGCGCGCGCGTCGATGCGCGGGTCGAGGTCGCCGAAGCTCTCCGCGACGGGCTCGACGCGCTCGTAGGGCACGCGCGCCTTGGCGTAGGCGCGCCGCGCCGCGGCCAGGTCGCCGCTGGCCAGCGCGGCGCGCAATGCCTCCACGCGCGTCACCAGCGAGTCGGTCTCGTCCTCCAGGAACTCGCGGTAGCCGTCGACGCCGCGCTGCAGCGCGGGCGCCAGCGCGACGTCGGCGCGCGTGCCGGTCACCGTCAGCGAGCCCTCCTCGTGCTGGGCGCCGGTGCAGCGCAGCGTGTAGCGGCCGGGCTGGAGGGTGAGCGAGAAGCGCTTCGTCAGCCCGTTGGCGACGTTCTCGACCTCGGCCACGGTCCGGCTCCCCTGGACGACCTCGTACTCGGTCGCCCGCGAGGCGTCCTTGTTGGTGACCACGAAGGTCGCCGGCCCGGAGGCGAGCTTGAGCGCCGCCGGCGCGCAGCCCTCGTCGGTGATGGCCACGTTGACGGTCCGCGCGCCTGCGCCGCTGCTCGCGAGCGCCGCGCCGGTCTCCTTGTTGGCGCCGAGCGTGCCGACGAGCAGGACGACGGGGGCGGCCACGACGGCGGCCCCGGCCACCGTCGCGCGCACGCGCGGGCGCACGGCGTCGGGGACGAGGACGATGGCGAGCATCGGGATGGCGTAGAGCAGCCAGCCCACGACCTCGATCACCGTCGGCTGGGCGTGGATGCCCAGGATGCCGGTGATGAGCGATTCCCACACCGTGCCCGGGCGGATGATCGCGCTCAGGTCGAGCGCCTGGCTCTGCCCGCCGACGACCCAGCCGGCCTCCGCCGCCGTGTGCAGCGAGGAGGCGACGAGGCCCGCGGCCACGAGCACGAGGACCGCGCCGGTGGCGCGGAAGAAGCGCGAGAGGTTCAGCCGCACGCCGCCGCGGTAGATCCCATAGCCCAGCGCGACCGCGAGGACGAGGCCGAAGACGACGCCGAGGCCCGCCGGCACCGGGTCGGCCGCGTCGTTGAAGGCGGCCAGCAGGAAGACGGAGGTCTCGAAGCCCTCGCGCAGGACGGCCAGGAAGGCCATCGCAACGAGCGCAGTGGCCGAGCCCTGTACCAGTGCCCCCGCGGCCTGCTCCTGGAGCTGGCCCTTGAGGTCGCGGGCGTGCTCGGTCATCCACACGATCATGTACGTGACCATCGCGACGGCCACCAGGGCGACGATCGTCTCGAGGCCCTCCTGCTCGCGCTGGGGCAGCTCGTTGTCGACGATGCGCAGCACGACGGCGACCGCGACGCACAGGGCGATGGCCAGCGCGACGCCGAGCCACATCGAGCGGAGAGCGTCCGGACGCCCCTGGCGCTTGAGGAAGGCGGCGATGATGCCCACGATGAGCGAGGCCTCGAGGCCCTCGCGCAGGGCGATCACGAACGTCGTCAGCACGGGATTCTCCGGGTTGTCGGTTAGGCGGCCCTAATTGCTTAGGAGACCCTAACACCGATCGGCCCAGTCGGGTATCCCCAGGCCGTGAATCGCTCAGCGACGTCGGGTGACGCGCAGCGTCGCCTTCATGCCCAGCGCGGCGTGCCCGGGCTTGAGGCAGACGAGGCGGTATGTGCCGGCGCGCAGCAGGTGCACCGTGAAGCGTAGATGCCCGCCGGGCTTGACGTCGCGGCTGACGGCACTGCGGTAGCCGCCCGGCCCGGTGAGGCGCAGGTTGTGGGCGTCCTCGCCGAAGTTCGTCATGTTGAAGGCGACCGCGCCCGCGTGCACGCTCGGGCGATAGACGCTGAAGCGGTACTCGCGCATGCCCAGGCCGACCGGCGTGGTCGGGCCGGCGGCGGCCAGGACGACGGCGGCGATCAGCGCGGTCATGCGACGAGCGCCACGCGCCCGACACGGCCGGCGTCGGGCAGCACCTCGTCGGCGCCGGTGCCCAGCCACTGCTCGAGCAGGCTCGCGTAGACCGCGCGGAAGTCGGTGGTCACCCTGAGGTTGTCGTCCTCGTCGAAGGCGTTGAGGTCGGGGTAGGGCGACAGCAGCCCGCCGCGCGCCCGGGTCCCCATGACCCAGGCGATGCCGCCGGCGCCGTGGTCGGTCCCGCCCGAGGAGTTCTCCTGCGGGCGGCGGCCGAACTCGGTCCACACCAGCGTCAGGACGCGATCGGCGACGCCGCGCGCCTCGAGGTCGGCCTGGAAGGCGCTCAGGCCCTGCGAGAGCTGCGCGAGGTCGCGCACGAGCGTCGCGGCCTGGTCGTCGTGGGTGTCGAAGTCGCCCGGGGCGTCGACGGTGGCGACCCGGATGCCCAGCGGGAGGGCCAGCAGCCCGGCCAGGTAGCGCAGGTTCTCGGCAAAGCCGTTCGTGCCCTGGCCGTTCTCGCCGCCGGGGTAGGCGACCGGCGCGGCCAGCGGGTCAGCGCCGGTCTTGGGGTCCTTGACGTAGGGCTTCAGCGTGCGTGCCACGAGCTGGCTCTGGCGCGCGGCGGCGAAGACGGCGGCCGCCCCGGGTCCGTGCGGGCGCTGCGCGGCGATGGCCGCGTAGTGCTCCATCATGCGGTCCTGCCACTCGCCCCACACGCCGGGCACCCACGACTGGGCGTCGTCGGGCGACTGGACGGCCGCGACCGGGTTGTGGCTGCCGCGCAGCAGCGGCGACAGGCCCGAGTTCATCGACAGCGCCTGGAAGGGGTTGTCGGCCCCGCCGTGGCGATCGGTCCAGCGCGCCAGCCACCCCGGCGCGGGGTTGATCGAGATGAGGCCGGTCTCCCAGAAGTGCCGGCTGTTGAAGTGCGAGAGATCCGGGTTGGCGTAGTCGATGCCCGGGATGAAGCCCAGGTGGCCGCGGTCGAAGAGGCCCTTCAGCCCGCCGTTGAGGCCCTCCCCCAGCGCCGGGTGCACGCCGAAGCCGGTCCCGGCCAGCGCGACCGGCTGTGCGACCTTCAGCGCCGGGCGCAGGTCCGCGTAGCGCGCGTAGGCGTCGCCGGGGACCAGCGTGTCGAGCAGGTCCAGGCCGCCCGGGACGAAGACGTTGACCAGCACCGGCGCGTTGGGCGCCGCCTGCGCGCTGGCCTCGGCGGCCTCGAAGGCGCGCGTGAGCGGCATGGCGCGCGCCGCGTAGAGCGAGATGGTGGCCCCGAGCCCGGCCTGCAGCAGGCGCCGGCGGCTGAGGGGCGCGTCGAGCCGCGAGCGGCGCTCGGCATCGGTGCGGGAGAAGTCGTCGCAGTGCATCGGTCCTCAGCAGAGGCAGGCGTCGGGGCCGGAGAGCAGCAGGTGGCGCAAGGCCGACTGGGCCAGCTCGGCCTGGTAGGGCTGGACGTCGTCGCCGGGCTTGACGTTCGTGGTCAGGAAGCGCTGGGCCATGCGCGCGAGCTCGCGGTCGGTGGCCTTGCTCGTCCACGGGCGCCCGGTGGCGGCGCGCGCGCGCTCGACCTGCTCGGCGGCCGACCACTTCGGGTCGACCGACCCCTTGGTCACCTTGACCGGGAGGTCCTTGCAGATCCACGTCGCGCACAGAAAGCGCGCGCGCATCGTCGCGGTCGACATCCACGCCGGGCCCCAGTCCCACCCGGCGACGCTTGGCGGGCTGAAGGGCATCTGCCCCATCATCGAGCTGATCCACGCCCAGTCGTCGGTGTCGACCGCGCGCCCGACCATGCGCAGGTTGCCGGCCAGCTGCACGATCGGCCACTTGACCATCTGCGGGCGGTCGAGGTCGGCGTAGAGCGCGCGGCTGTTGAGGATCTCGCGCACGACCGGCGCGATGCGGTGGTGCGAGCTGACGTAGACGCGGGCCAGGCGCTTGCGCGTCGCCGCCGGCAGCGGCTCGGTGACGAAGAAGTCCCACAGCTTGGCCACCAGGAAGGGCGCGTGCGAGCGATGCCCGACCACGAGGCGCAGGACGTCCTGCCAGTCGAGCCTGCCGCGGTGGCCGAGCAGCTGCTTGACGCCGTCGTCGTGGCGCTCGGGGTCGTAGGAGATGGTCAGCGGGCGGCCGTCGCGGTAGTTGCCCTTGAAGCCGGTCAGCGCGCGGGCCGCCTCGCGCACGTCGCGCTCGGTGTAGCCGCCGGTGACGCCGAGCGTGAAGAGCTCCATGAGCTCGCGCGCGTAGTTCTCGTTGGGGTCGCGCTTGTCGGAGTCCACCAGCGAGAGGAAGGCCTGCATCGCCGGGTCGGTGGTCACCGCGCGCAGGAGCTCGGGGAAGGGGCCCAGCGCGTGCTGGCGCAGCTTGTGGTTCTGGGCCAGCATCAGCGGGGCGTCCTGGTCGCGCGTGGCGAAGTGGTCGTGCCAGAAGAGCGTGAGCTTCTCCTGCAGCGGCCGCTGGGTGCGAACCATCTTGTCCAGCCACCACAGCATGTCGTGGCCCCACTCGTTGACGGGGTCCAGCGGCCTGCCGTTGGCGCGCGGCGGCGGGCCGACCATGCGCTTGGTGCCGTGCGGTCCCGCCCCGCCGCGGATCAGCCAGTCGACGGTGCGCTCGCGCGAGCGCCGGGCCCAGAACTCGATCTCCTTCGGGCGCGCGCCGAAGCCCGCCCGCCACAGCAGGCGTTCGGCGTGCGCGCGCGACCATCCGCGCGAGCGGCGTGAGGAGGCTGGCATCGATCGATTCCGGGGGGAAGCAGGCGTTTTCGGGGGCGCCGGACGGGCAGGCTGGCACACGAGGGCCGCAGTCCGGAAAGCGGTAACGCTTTTGCACGGGTTTTCGTCCGCGCCGCGGTTACGTCGCGCCGAGATGGGTACTCAAGGCGCTGAGCATGGACGCCGAACTGGGGATCAGCAAATGGGCCATCGCCGCGCTCGTGGCGGCGATGATCGTCGTGGGGGCCATGGGCCTCGTGCTGAGCGGCAGCGCCGGCCAGCGCTCTGCCGCGGACCAAGCGCCGCCGGGCAACGCGCCCGCGCAGTCGCACTAGCCCTCCGGGGGCGCCTCCCTCAGCAGGTCGTCGAGGTCGAGGTCGCCGAAGAGCGCCTCGACGCGGCCGTCGCCGTCGAGCGGCCACTCGTCGAACGGGCGATCCCAGCACAGCTCGAGGTCGTTGCCGTCGGGGTCGCTGATGTAGATGGCCTCGTGCGTGCCGTGGTCGGTGACCTGGCGCAGCGGCCAGTCGGCGCCCTGCAGCCGACGCAGCGCATCGGCCAGGCCGGCGCGCGTCGGGTAGCGGATGGCTACGTGGTGCAGGCCGGCGACGCCGTCGGGCTGAGGGCCGCCGCCGGCCGACTTCCACGTGTTGAAGCCCAAGTGATGGTGATAGCCGCCGGCGGAGACGAAGAGGATGTCGCCCGTCGTCCCCCAGCCGGGCACGTCGCGCGCCTCGGCGATGACGTCGAACCCGAGCAGGTCGACGTAGAAGCCGCGCACGCGGTCGATGTCGGCCGTGCGCAGGTGGACGTGGCCGATGGTGACGCCCGGGTCGATCGGGCGTGGGCTGCGGGCGATCGGGGCAACGTTGCCCTGCGGACGCTGCGATGACGTGGACATGCGCACACGATGGCAGGCTCGGACGAGCCGCTCTGGGGGCGTGATGGCGGCCATCCGCCGCAATCCGCTCGCCGCCGGGCTCGCCATCCTGCTCGTCGGCTGCCTGGTCGTCTTCGCCGTCTTCCTGACGCTGGTGCGCTCGATCGGCTCGGACCCCTCCCCCGGCCTGCTCTCGGCGCAGGGCATGGCCCACCGCCTGCTCGTCGGGCGCGAGAGCCTCCACACCGACGCGCAGAGCAGCGGCGCGTATCGCTTCCGCGTCGTCTACCAGGCGAGCGACGGCAACGTGGCCGGCACCGAGCTCGCCACTCACATCGGCGTGGAGGTCTGCCTGCGCGGCGACCGCGCCACCGACGCCGTCCGCTTCTCCTACCTGCACTTCAAGGCGGCATGCAACGGCGGCCGGGTGACGCTCACGCCGGCGGAGACCTCGATCGCCGCGGACCGCGAGGCCTACGGCGGCGAGTTCGTCAGGGGCGCCGACCAGCAGGACGAGCCGACTCCGAGGAGGATCGGCTCGCCCTAGCGCAGTCCGGCTACTTCTTCTGGGTCAGGACGCTCGCGTCGATCCAGTCGTGGCGGTTGACGTGGCCGTAGACCATCGCGTACGCCCACTTGCCGCTGGGCGACAGGCGCTCGACCTTGAGGCGGTCGCGGCGCGCTGAGAACGAGTATCGGTGAGATGTGTCGAGCATCCGGAGGTTCCTGCTACGAAGGCCCGAGGCGCCATGGTGGATGCGGACCTCGGCGTATCTACTCACTGCGGCCACGGTGTGGGTGGCGCTTGGCGTCGTCGGCGCCGGCTTCGCGGCGACGCTCGGCGGCGGAGCCGTGGCCGGGCTCCTTGCGGACCAGGTCGTCGAGGTGTGGTGGCTACGGCGTGAGCGACAGCGCGACGTCGCCAACGGCTACGTCCGCAAGCGGTGATCAGGCGGCCACTGCGCCCGGGAACGCGTCGGGCCGGACATCTTTCAATCCGGCCCGATCAACCTCTGCGGTGCACGCGCACCGCGCTGTGTCCTTCCGAACACTGGTAACGATGGGATGTTCGCTGGATTGCCCGGCGGAACCGCCTCCCTTCGACCCTGTCAACGAAGAGGATCGACTCGAACTCTCGCCGATGAGGGCGTGCGCCACATGGGGGCAAACTACGTAACACCGGCGCCTGGGACGACGGGCCGTCGCTTGGCGCATCTGTCGCGCCAAGGCAACGGCCTTGACTATAGTCAGTTGGTCGATATATGCTCTCCGCATGAGCAGGCGACCCATGCAGGAGGCGACGTTCTTGATCCTGACGGCGCTGGCGGGAGGCAGCCAGCATGGTTACGGGATCATCACCGACGTCGAGCAGATCTCGAGTCGGCGAGTTCGGCTGCGGGCAGGGACGTTGTATACGGCACTGGACCGACTCCGCGAGGACAAGCTGATCGCGGTAGACCGCGAAGAGGTCGTGGATAGCCGGCTGCGTCGCTACTACCGGCTCACGCCGACGGGCGAGGAGACGCTGGCTGAGGAGGCGGCCCGTCTGCACTCCAACGCCCGCGCCGCGATGTTACGGCTTGATCCGAGTGGAGGGATGGCGAGCACATGACGCATTCGAGTCGTCTGGAGCGCCGCTACCGATCGTTGCTAGCGCTCTACCCCGAGGCGTTCCGCCGCGAGCACGAGCAGGAGATCCTCTCGGTGCTTATGGCCGCCGCCTCGGAGGGCCAGGAGCGCCCCCGACTGGCAGAGTCCGCCGACCTGGTCAGAAGCGCGATCTTCATGAGGCTGCGCCAGATCAAGGTGCCGACCACGTGGGAGTACAGGCATGTCCGTCTCATGCTGCCGATGCGCGTTGTCGTCGGTGTCTGGCTCGTGTTGCTCACCGCCATTCTGTATGCCGACGGCCAGGGCGGCTGGTGGGGAGCGCTGCTCGTACCAGCAGCAGCACTCCAGCTCTACATCGTCTACCGCCTGATCCGCCGTCCAGAGCAAGCGCCTGGCCCCGCGCGACGACAGCGACTCTGACGACCCCGTTCCCGCGAACAAGCCGAGCGCGCCTGCGCGCGCGCGCGCGCCGGCGGGCGCGGCGGGCCGGGCGGACCGCCGCGGTGCCCGCGAAGAGGGCGCGCAGCCGAACGGCGACACCACCGCCGGAGTGCGAGACCTCCGGCCGGATCCGACAGGTGCTGCTAGCGGATCTGGTCGTAGACCTTGAACAGCGGCAGGTACATCGAGATGACGATGAACCCGACGATGCCGCCGACCACGACGAGCATGATCGGCTCGAGGATCGAGGTCAGCGACTTGACGGCGGCCTCGACCTGGTCCTCGTAGAAGTCGGCGATCTTGGAGAGCATGCTGTCCAGGGCGCCGGTCTCCTCGCCGACGGCGACCATCTGGGCAACCATGCCCGGGAAGACGGAGGCGTGGCGCAGGGGCTCGGCGATGGTGCCGCCGCGCTTGACCGACTCGATGACGTCGGCCATCGCCTTCTCGACGACGTGGTTGCCGGCCGTCTTGGCCGTGATATCGAGGGCAGCCAGGAGCGGGACGCCGGCGGCGACGAGCGCCGACAGGGTCCGCGACCAGCGCGCCAGGGCGACCTTCTGGACGATGTCGCCGATCTTCATCGGCACGCGCAGGCGGAAGGCGTCCCACTTGGGGCGGCCCCAGTCGCTGCGGCGGAACTTCCGGAAGCCCCACGTGCTGCCGACCCCGCCGGCGATGAAGGCCCACCACTGGCCCTTGATGGCGTTCGAGAGCCCGACGGTGAACTTGGTGATGGTCGGCAGGTCGCCGCCGAACTGCTTGAAGACGCCGACGAAGACCGGCACGAGGAAGGTGACGAGGCCGACGAGGACGATCAGCGCGAAGGTCATGATGACCCCCGGGTAGACCATGGCCGACTTGATCTGCCGGCGCAGCGAGTCCTCCTTCTCGAGCTGGTCGGCGACGCGCAGCAGCGACTCCTCGAGCACGCCGCCGGTCTCACCGGCGCGGGTCATGGCCACGAAGAGGGGCGAGAAGACCTTGGGGTGGCGCTCGAGCGCGCCGCTCAGCGGGAGCCCGGCTTCGACGTCCTTGCGGACGTCGGCGATGATGTCGGCCAGCAGCTTGTTCTCGGTCTGCGCCTCGAGCGTGTAGAGCGAGCGCAGGATCGTCATACCCGAGCTGATCATCGTCGCGAGCTGACGGGTGAGGATCGTCAGGTCGGTCGCCTTGACCCGCTTGAGGAAGTCGAGGGAGATCTCCTTCGACCCGTGCTTGGCCTTGATGTCGAGGACGATCAGCCCGCGCGCCTTCAGCTGGTCGGCGACCACCTGCTTGGTGTCCGCCTCCACCTCGCCGGTGGCCTTCGCCCCGGTGAGGTCCATCGCCTTGAAGACGTAGCTGGCCATGCGATCAGGCCGCCTGCACGCCGCCGAAGCCCAGCAGGCGGCGCAGCTCCTCGGGCGTCGAGGAGCGCTGCTCGGCCAGGCGCTGGCTGATCTTGCCGGCGCGGATGAGGCCGGCCAGGGCCGCGTCCATCGTCTGCATGCCGACGCTCGAGCCGGTCTGCATGGCCGAGGGGATCTGGTGGGTCTTGCCCTCGCGGATGAGGTTGCGCACGGCCGGCGTGGGCACGAGCACCTCGCAGGCCACGATGCGGCCTGAGCCGTCGGCCGTGGGCAGCAGCTGCTGGGTCATGACGCCCATGAGGGCGACCGAGAGCTGCACGCGCACCTGGTCCTGCTGGTGGGCGGGGAAGACGTCGATGACGCGGTCGATGGTCTGCGGGGCGCTCTGCGTGTGCAGGGTGGCGAAGACGAGGTGCCCGGTCTCGGCTGCGGTCAGGGCCGTCGAGATCGTGTCGAGGTCGCGCATCTCGCCGACGAGGATCACGTCGGGGTCCTGGCGCAGCGCGGCCTTGAGGGCGAGAGCGAAGGTCTGCGCGTCGGAGCCGACCTCGCGCTGGTTGACGATGCACTTCTTGTGGGCGTGGAGGAACTCGATCGGGTCCTCGACGGTCATGATGTGCTCTTCGCGCGTCTCGTTGATCGCGTCGATCATGGCCGCCAGCGAAGTGGACTTGCCCGAGCCCGTCGGCCCGGTGACGAGGACCAGGCCGCGCGGCTTCTTGGTGAACTCATGCACCGCGCTCGGCAGCCCGAGGTCGTCGATGGAGACGATGTCGGCCGGGATGAGGCGGAAGGCGGCGCCGATGGCCGAGCGCTGGAAGTAGGCGTTGACGCGGAAGCGCGCGTGGCCGGGCACGGAGTAGGCGAAGTCGATCTGCCACTCGGTCTCGAGCTTCTGGCGCTGGTCGTTGGTGAGGATCGAGTAGACGACCTCGCGCGTGTCGGTCGGCGTCAGGCGCGGATAGCCCTCCACGCCCACGAGGCGCCCGCGGACGCGGACCATCGGTGGGGCGCCGGCAGTGATGTGCAGGTCGGACGCGCGCCGCGCCACGACGTCCATGAGGAGATCGGCGAAGTCGAAGTTCATCGCCCTGCGGATCGGACGTTCCGCCACGCTCCTTGAGCCGTGGCGGACAGACGTCCGAACGGCCCGCGCCCTACGAGCCGGAGGAGGTCACGCGATAGACCTCGGCGATCGAGGTCCGGCCCTGCCTGACCTTCTCGAGGCCGTCCTCCTGCAGGCGGCGCATACCCTGGCGAACGGCGACCTCGGCGACGCGATCGGCCGATGCGCGCTCGATGGCCAGCGTGCGGATCTCCTCGGTCACGGTCATGACCTCGTAGAGGCCGATGCGCCCGCGATAGCCCGAGCCGCCGCAGCGCGCGCAGCCGACGGGCTCGTAAGCCTCGACGTCGGCCAGCGCGGGGAAGCCGTGGTCGCGCATGACCTCGGCCGAGAGGATCGTGCGGCGCTTGCAGTGCTGGCACAGCGTCCGGGCCAGGCGCTGGGCGACGATGCAGTCCAGGGCGCTGGCGACGAGGAAGGGCTCGATGCCCATCTCGATGAGGCGGCTGATCGCGCCCGGCGCGTCGTTGGTGTGCAGGGTCGAGAGGACCAGGTGGCCGGTGAGCGCACCCTCGATGGCGATCTGCGCGGTCTCGCGGTCGCGAATCTCGCCGACCATGATGATGTCGGGGTCGGCGCGCATCATGGCGCGCAGCCCGCTGGCGAAGGTCAGGCCGGCGCGCGCGTTGACCTGGACCTGGGTGATGCCGTCGATCTGGCGCTCGACCGGGTCCTCGATGGTGATGATGTTCTTCTCGGGCGTGTTGACCTCGCCCAGCGCCGCGTAGAGCGACGTCGACTTGCCCGAGCCGGTCGGGCCGGTGACGAGGACGGCGCCGTAGGCCTGGCGAAAGGCCTTCTCGAAGCGCTCGCGCTCGCCGTCGGCGAAGCCGAGCTTGCCCAGCTCGGGAATCCCCTCGGACTGGTCGAGGATGCGCATGACGATCGACTCGCCGTGCACGCTGGGCAGCGAGACGACGCGCAGGTCGACGTGGTGGCCGTCGATCGTGATCCCGACGCGGCCGTCCTGCGGGACGCGGCGCTCGGCGATGTCGAGGTCGCTCATGATCTTCACGCGGCTGATGACGCCGCTGACCATGCGCCGCGGCACGGTGGCCGAGTCGATGAGGACGCCGTCGATGCGGAAGCGCACCCGCAGCTCGTGGCCGTCGGGCGACAGGTGCACGTCGGACGCGCCCTGCTCGACGGCCTGAGCGACGATGCCGTTGACGAGCTTGATGATCGGCGCGTCCTCGGCCGAGTCGAGCAGCTCGACGATCTCGGCGCCGCTCTCCTCCTCGTCCTCGAAGCTGGCGGACTGGACGACGTCGTCGAGGCGCGTGAGGCGGGCGACGAGCGCGGTGATGTCCTCGCGTGAGGCGACCGCGGGGCGCACCTCGTAGCCGGTCATGAGCGCGATGTCGTCGACCGCGAGCACGTTGGCCGGGTCGGCCATGACCACGAGCAGCCCGCGATCGCCGATGAACTGCACGGGGACGGCCTCGTAGCGCTTGGCCGCGGCCGAGGAGATGAGGTTGGCCGCCGCCATGTCGACGTGCATGACGGTGAGGTCGAGGTGATCGAGGCCGTTGCGCTCGGCGATGGCGCGCGCCAGCGCGTCCTCGCTCAGCGCGCCGGCCTGGACGAGGATGTCCTCGGGGGTGCCGCCGCTGGCCCGCGCGGACTCGATCGCCTCCTCGACGCGCTCGCGCGGGGCGAGCCCGAGCTCGACGATGACGTCGGTCAGGAAGCGCGGCCCGCCCGGGCGCGCGCGGGGCGAGGTGATCCCGTCCCACCCGTCGGCCGCCGACCGGTCAACGGCCAGGGCCTCGCCGGCCGCCGTCGCGGGCGGCACCGGGCGCAGATGGGGATGGTCGGGGTTCATGTCGGGTGGAGAAGGTCCTCATGCGCGTGCTGCCTCTCGCATGACCTGCACGGGAGCGGCCCGGCCGGTCCAGCCCTCGAAGCTCAGCGCACCCTGCTGGACGAGGATCTCGGGGCCGTCGATCACGTGCGATCCACGACGCCGCGCCTCCTGCGCCAGCACGGTGCCGCCGGTCCTGTAGACCAGGTCGACCACGCACGCGTATTCACCGACGGAATCGGCCTTCACGGGGAGTTCCTTGAACGTGCTCGACGGATCGGTGAGCCCCGCGGAGGTGCAGTTGACGAGCATGTCGGCGGCCACCGGGGCGCTGACCGCCTGCACCCCGAGGTCGGCCGCGAGCGCGCGGGCGCGCTCGGGCGTGCGGTTCCACACCGCGACGGCGGCGCCCGCCCGCGCCAGCGCGTAGGCCGCGGCGCGCGCCGAGCCGCCCGCGCCGAGGATCAGCGCGCTCTCGGGACGCAGGTCGCCGAGCGCGGCGAGCAGGCCCGGGGCGTCGGTGTTGTCGGCCGCGACGGCGCCGCCCGGCGCGAAGGTCAGGGTGTTGGCCGCGCCGATGGCGCGGGCGGCGTCGGTGGCCTCGTCGGACAGGGCGAGGGCCGCCTCCTTGTGCGGGATGGTGACGTTCGCCCCGGCGAAGCCGACGCCCGGCAGGGCACGCACGGTTTCGACGAGGAGCTCGGCCGCGATCGGCAGGCGCTGGTAGCGCCAGCCGCTCAGCCCGACGGCGCGCAGCGCCGCGTTGTGCATGGCCGGCGAGCGGCTGTGGGCGACCGGCCAGCCGAGGACGCCGAGCCGGGTCAGGCCCAAGGGCCGACGCCGCCCAGGCGGTCCACGGCGATGTGCACCACGACGCCGGGCGGCGGGTCGTCCATGGGCGGGAACTTCGCGTCGGGCCCGAGGTAGGTGTGGGCCAGGCGTTGCAGCAGCTCGGGCCCTCCCCCTCCTCGATCCGCGCATGTCCGTGGACGACCAGGTACTCCTTGAGCCCGATGCCGCTCGTCTCGGTGCCCTCCAGCGACAGCGTGACCCGCGGATCGCGGCGGATGTTGTCGAGCTTGCGCCGCGGGCCCAGCGAGGCGAAGACGATGTCGGAGCCCTCCAGCCCGACCCACACGCAGCTGACCTGCGCGCTGCCGTCGGCGTTGCCCGTCACCAGGTGCGCGAGCGCGTCGCTCTCGAGGATGGCCCGAGCGTCGTCGGGGATCTCGGTCACGAGCAGATTCTACGCCGGGCGAAGCGCTGCGACGATCAGCAGTGCGAGGGGTCCTTGCCGCCGCGCTTGTCGCGCGCGCGGTTGTAGGCGGCGACGTCCTTCTGGAACTGCGCGTCGGTCGTGCTGAACGCGTGCGCGCCGTTGCCGCACGGCTTGACCACGTAGAAGAGGTACCGGGCGTTGGCCGGGTCGGCCGCCGCTTGGAGCGAGGCCATTCCCGGGTTGCCGATCGGCGTGGGCGGCAGGCCGATGCGCCGGCGCGTGTTGAAGTCCGAGTTGATGTTCAGCTCGGACTCGCGCAGCGCCTTGCTCCAGTTGCCCAGGCGATAGCGCAGGGTGGCGTCGATGCCGAGCGGGATGCCCTTCTGCAGGCGGTTGTAGATGACCGCCGAGATGAGCCGGCGGTCCTTGGGCACCTGCGCCTCGCGCTCGATCATCGAGGCGATGATGAGCACGTCATAGCGGCTGAGGTGCTTGCGGCGCGCGCGCTTGAGGTCGACCTTGGCGAACTCGCTCTTGAACCGGCGCAGCTGGAGGTTCACGAGCGCCTTGGCCGTCGCGGTCCGGCTGCGCAGCTGGTAGGTGTCCGGGAAGAGGAAGCCCTCGAGGCTCTTGGTCCCCTTGGGAGCGCCGTAGGTCGCCGGCTTGAGCAGCTTCGAGCTGGCGCTGGCGGCGACGTAGCTGCCGCGCACGCCGGCCGCCTTCACGCGCGGCGCCAGCTCGCGCCGGGACGGGCCCTCGGGCAGCGTGACGTCGATGGTCGGCGCCGCCTTGGGCGCCTGGGTCAGCGCCGCGAGCGCGTCCTTGTAGGGCATCGAGCGCTTCAGCGTGTAGGTGCCGGCCTGCAGCTTGCCGCGGTCGCCGTCCACGCGCGCGCGCAGGGCGAAGAAGAAGCTCGACTCGACGACGCCCTTGGACGACAGCAGCTTGCCGATGTCGCCCGCGCTCGACCCCGGCGGGATCTTGACCACGACCGCGTCGTAGCCCTTGCCGTGGAAGGGCTGGTAGAGCATGAAGGCGAAGACGGCCACGGCCGCCATGGCGAGGATCACCAGCAGCACGACGAAGCGCCGCACCCAGCGCCGGCGCGTCTTCTGCACGCCGATGTTGCGGTGCGGTGGCATCCCCGGCGCGCCGGGCTGCGCCTGGTAGTCGCCGCGCGAGACGCGCACGTTGCCGATCGGTCGGTCCCAGGAGTCGGTGTGGTGGCCGAGCTCCTCGGTCTGCGGGCGCGGGAGCGAGACCGTGCGCCGCGCGTGGATGGCGCCGACGGGCTCGAGCGGCTGGGTCGACTGCGGGTCGACGGGCTCGCGCACCGGCCCCCCCGGCACGGGCTCGGGCTCGGGCGCGGGATCCGGCCATGGCGGGTCGGGCTCGCGTCGCGTCTCGGGCGCCGGCTCGGGCGGCAGGTCGACCGCCTCGGGCTCGTCGTCGGCGGGCTCGTCGTCGAACGGCGCCCAGCGCGGCTCGTCGTCGTCGTCGCTGAAGTCGTCGCCGCGGTGCACGGGCGCATCGTCGTGCATGGGCGTCTCGTCGTGGCGCGCCTCGCCGCGGGCGGGTGGATCCTCGGGCGGCGGCTCGGCGGGCACCGGCTCGTCGCGGCGCGGCGGGTCGTCGGGCAGCGGCTCGTCTGCGCCGGACGCGGGCTCGTCGGCCACCGGCGGCTCGTCGGGCGGCTTCTCCTCGCGCAGCGACGCCTCCGCCGGCTCCTCGGGCAGCGGGCGACCTTCGCGCTTGGCGCGACGGCGCTCGCGCTCCAGGCGCGCGGCCTCGCGATCGGCGGCGCTGCGCTCCCGGCGGTCCTCGCCGCGTCCGAACAGGGGCATCAGCCGGTCACCTCCCGCGCGTGGCGGACGAGCCAGTCGTCGAGCAGCACCGCGGCGGCACGGGAGTCCTCGCTCGTCCGGGGTGGGTGGGGACCGAATTCGCGCGCGGCGATCGCGGTCGTGAAGCGCTCGTCGTAGAGCTCGACGGGGACGGGCACCGCGGCAGCCAGCCGGTCGGCCCACGCGCGGGCCTCGCGCGTCTGGTCGGTGTCGGCGCCGCTCAGCCCCAGCGGCAGCCCCACGATCACGCGCTCGGCACCGCGATCGCGCACGAGGTCGACGACGCGGGCGAAGCCCTTGCGCGTCGCGGGGCGCTCGATCGGGTCGATCGGCGTGGCCAGGGTGCCTGTCGGGTCCGAGAGCGCGCAGCCGCAGCGTGCACTGCCGTAGTCCAGTGCCAGCACGCGCACGAGGCTAGCCGAGAGCGTGGACGATGGCCTCGCGGGCCGCCTCGATCGCCTCGGGGAGCTTGTCGGGATCGCGCCCGCCGGCCTGGGCCATGGTGTCGCGCCCGCCGCCTCCGCCCCCGGCGACCTGGGCGGCGACCTTGACCACGTCGCCCGCCTTCACGCCGCGCTCCACGAGCGCGGGCGTGACCGCCGCCACGAGGTGCACGCGGCCGTCGACCGCGGTCCCGAGCACGATCGCGGCGGCGTCGCCCAGCTTGCCCTTGACGCGATCGGCGATGTCCATCAGCGCCTTGGCGTCGGGCGCCTCGACCACCTCGGCCAGCACGACCGCCCCGTCGACCGGGGCGGCGCGGGCGGCGAGGGTGGCGGCGTCCGGCCCCTCGGTGGCGGCCCCGGCCTTGGCCGCGGCGCGCGCCTCCGCGCGCAGGGCGGCGACGGCCTCGGGCAGGCGCTCGGGCTGGGTGCGCAGCGCGTCGGCCGCCTCGTGCAGGAGATCGTCGTGGCGGCGCAGCAGGCCGACCGCCTCGGGCCCGGTCACCGCCTCGATGCGGCGCACGTTGGAGGCGCTCGAGCCCTCGCTGACGATCTTGAACAGCCCGATCTCGGCCGTGGAGCGCACGTGGGTGCCGCCGCACAGCTCGCGCGAGTAACTGCCGTCGCCCACCTCGACCATGCGCACCACGTCGCCGTACTTCTCGCCGAAGAGGGCCATCGCCCCCAGGCGCTGGGCCTCGTCGAGCGTCGTCGTCAGCGGGCGCACCGGGTCGTTGCGCAGGATCCACTCGTTGACCTGGTCCTCGACGTCGCGGCGCTCCTGCTCGCTCAGGCGCTGCGTATGGGAGAAGTCGAAGCGCAGCTTGTCGGGCCCCACGTAGGAGCCGGCCTGGTGGACGTGCGGCCCCAGGCGGTTGCGCAGCGCGGCGTGCAGCAGGTGGGTCGCGGTGTGGTTGGCCTGCGTGGCGTTGCGCGCGGCGCGGTCGACCCGCGCCACCACGCGCTCGCCCGCCTTCAGCTCGCCGTCGACCAGCTCCACGACGATGGCCTGGTCGTCGCCCGCGCGCACGACGTCGGCCACGCGCACGAGGCAGTCGCCGTCCTCGCAGGCGATGACGCCCCCGTCGGAGATCTGCCCGCCGCCCTCCGCGTAGAACGGCGACTCGGCGAGCTTGACGATCGTGCGCCCGTCCTGCCTGCTCAGGCCCGTGACCGTCGTGTGCTCCTCGAGGTGCTCGTAGCCGGTGAAGGTCGTCGGCTCGCCCTCGACGGTGAGCGCCCCGGCCATGACCCGCGCGCCCGTCTGGCGCGAGCGCGCGCGCTGCTCGCCCATCAGGCGCTCGAAGTCGGCCTCGCCCGCGAAGGGGACGCCGCGCTCGGCGGCGATCTCGCGCGTCAGCTCGATCGGGAAGCCGTAGGTGTCGTGCAGGCGGAAGGCGTCGGCGCCCGATACCGCGCCCGCGGCCAGCAGGTCGTCGAGCAGGCGGGTGCCCTGCTCCAGCGTGCGCCCGAAGCTGTCCTCCTCGGCGCGCACCCACTTGTCGATCGTCTCGTGCTGGGTGAGCAGCTCGGGGTAGCCGGCGCCCATGAGGTCGACGACGAGGCTCACGTACTGCGGCAGGAAGCCGTGCTCGATGCCGATGCGGTGGCCCTGCAGCAGCGCGCGGCGCATGATCCGGCGCAGCACGTAGCCGCGGTCCTCGTTGGAGGGCACGACCCCGTCGGCGATGAGGAAGGTCATGCCGCGCGTGTGGTCGGCCAGGATCCGCAGCGCGCGCTCGTCGGGCTCGCTGGTGGCGAGGTCGCGCCCGAGCGTCATGAGGGGCTGGAACTGGTCGGTCTCGAAGATCGAGTCGACGCCCTGCTGGATCATGGCCATGCGGTTGAGGCCCAGGCCGGTGTCGATGTTCTTGGCGGGCAGCGGCGTGAGGGTGCCGATCGGGTCCTGGTCGTACTGCATGAAGACGAGGTTCCAGTACTCCAGGAAGCGCTCGTTGTCGCCGCCCGGGAGGTCGTCGGGCGACCCCCACTCCAGGCCGCGGTCGAGATACAGCTCGCTGGACGGCCCGCACGGGCCCGTCGGCCCGGCCTGCCAGAAGTTCTCCTCGCTGGGGAGCAGGATGATGCGCGAGCGCGGGACGCCGATCGCCTCCCACACCGCGATGGCCTCCTCGTCGGGGCCCAGGCCGAGCGCGTCGTCGCCCTCGTGGACGGTGATCCAGATGTCCTCGGGGTTGAAGCCGAATCCGTTGATCGACAGGTCCCAGGCGTACTCGGCCGCGCCCTGCTTGAAGTACTGGCCGATCGAGAAGTTGCCGAGCATCTCGAAGAAGGTCAGGTGCCGGGTCGTCGAGCCGACGTTCTCGATGTCGACGGTGCGAAAGCTCTTCTGGCAGGTGGTGATGAGCGGGTGCGGCGGCTTCTCGATGCCCAGGAAGTAGGGCTTGAGCGGCTGCATGCCCGCGGTCGTGAGCAGGACCGAGGGATCGAAGCTCGCGGGCACGAGCGACCCGCTGGGCAGGCGCAGGTGGCCGCGGTCCTCGAAGAAGCCCAGGAAGAGCTGACGGATCTCGTCGGAGGTCACGCAGCGATTGTGGCGCATCCCAGCACGGCGTCGCCGCGCAGGAAGACCGCGGTCTGCCCCGGGGCGGGGCCGTCGACAGGCCGGGCGAGCTCGATCGTCTCGCCGCGCAGGGTGCAGGGCACCGCCGGCGCGCGGTAGCGCAGCTTGACGGCGTCGACCTCGCAGGCCGGGGCGTGCAGGCGCGCGTCGCGCACGCGCACGCCGGTGGTGGCCAGCGCCGCGCGCGGCCCCACGGTGACGGTGTTGGCGCCGGCGTCGGTGCGCAGGACGTAGAGCGGCTCGGCCGCGCCCCCGACCTCCAGGCCTCGCCGCTGGCCGACGGTGAAGCGGTGCGCGCCGGGGTGGCGCCCCATGACCCGCCCGGCCGCGTCGACGATGTCGCCCGGGCGCTCGCCGAGGTCGCCGTGGCGGGCCAGGAAGGCCGCGCGCCCCGTGCCGGCCAGGAAGCACAGGTCCTGCGAGTCGGGCTTGGAGGCCACCGGGAGCTCGTGCTCGGCGGCGATGGCGCGGACCTGGGCCTTGTCGAGCTCGCCGAGCGGGAAGCGCAGGCGCGCCAGCGTCGCGCGCGACAGGCCGGCGAGCATGTAGGCCTGGTCCTTGGCGGGGTCGGCCGCCAGGCGCAGCAGGCCCTCGGGCGTGCGGCGGGCGTAGTGCCCAGTGGTCAGCGTCGCGGCGCCGAGGCGATCGGCGAAGGCGAGCATGGCGTCCAGGCGCACGTTGCCGTTGCAGCGCACGCACGGGTTGGGCGTCAGCCCGGCGGCGTGCTCGGCCAGCCAGGGCTCGACGACCCCGGCGCGGAACTCGGCCCGCAGGTCGAGGGTGAAGTGCGCGAGGCCCATGCCGTGGGCGATGCGCCCGCGCGCTGCCGACCGCGCTGGCCGAGCAGCACGAGCGCTCGGCGTCGTTGTCGGGGTCGCGCCACAGCTCGAGGGTCACGGTGGCCGCGTGCGGCCCGCTGCGCAGGGCGGCCACCGCCGAGTCCACGCCGCCGCTCATGGCCACCAGGGTGCGCTGCGGGTCGAGCGCCGCGGGGTGGGTGGGCTCGGCATCCGCCACCGCCCGTCCCAGGGCGCGCGCCAGCGCGTCGGCCGCGAGCTCGGCGGCGTGGAGCTTGCCGGGGCTCAGGCCGCCCAGCGCGTCGGAGATCGCGTGCGTGCCGACGCGCGCGGCGTCGAGGACGGACGCCCCGCGCACGAGCTCGACGGCGGCGCTGCCCGCGGCGATGGCCGCGCCGCAGCCCGACGCCTCGAAGCCGGCCTCGGCCACGCGGTCGCCCTCGACGGCGACGCCGATGCGCACGAGATCGCCGCACGCGGCGCCGCCGGCCGCGCCGTCATGGACGGGGACGCGGCCGCGACCGATCGGGTGCAGCAGGTGCTCCTCGAAGCGCTCGTCGGGCACCCGGCCAGTGTAGGCCGGGCGCTTGCGTCGTTCAGGCGCCGGCGTAGCAGCCGCGGACGTGCAGCTTCTTGGCGGCCGCGACGTAGGCGTTGTTGCCGTCGCTCTCGCGCTGGACGAGCGTGAGGAACACGGTGCCCGGCTCGGCGCCGGCCTTGAGCTGGCTGCGGGCCTCGGCGACCCACTTGATGTCGCGGTCGGCGAAGGCGACGAGCGCCGACTTGAGCTTGCGCTCGTCGGCCGACGTGGCCTTGGCCTTGGCCATCCGATTGCGCGAGTGCCCGAGCTCCACGGCGCCGGTCCCGAGCGCCTTGGACAGCGCGGCGGCCGTCGTGGGCGGGTTGGACTTCTGCTCGAGCGCGTAGCCGAAGTCCTTGCAGGCGTCGTCGGCCACGGCCGCGAAGCCCTTGTGCTGGAAGGCCTTGCGGGCCTCGTAGCCCTTGCCGCCGATGTCGCTGACGGCCTGGTCGATCTCCTTGGCCTGCGTGTAGCCGGTGATGGCGCGGGCCTTGCCGGCGGCGCCGATCACGAGCACGGTGGGCGACTCGAGGACCTGGGCGCCGCGCGTGATGGCCTCGTAGCGCCCGACATCGCCGATCGGCACCGCGCTGGCGACGACCTTGCCGCCGTGCAGGTCGATCGCGCGCAGGGCACGGCGGGTCGCGCGGTCGTCGGAGGCGTTCTTGTTCCAGAAGAGGACGACGACGACCTTGCCGGCGTCGACGGAGGCGAGCAGCGGGCGCGACGGGTCGCCGGGGGCGGCGTCGTCGGCGAGGCCGGGCTTCGCCGGCTTGGCGACCGCGACGGGCTTGGCGGGCTTGGCGGCCTTGGCCGGCTTGGCCGTGGCGCTCGTGGTGCCGGGCTTGGCGGTCGTGGCGGAAGGCTTGGTGGTGGCGGTGGTGGACGAGCCGCCGACGGCGTTGGCCGCGCCCTCGCTGCGCGCAGCGGCGGCGTTCGAGGCGTCGACGGCCTTGTTCGCCTTGGCCACGTCGTTGGCCAGGCCGGTCACGCCCGGAGGCGTGGCGGCGGGCTCGCCGTCGGCCACCGGCTTCGGGCGCAGGACCAGGAACCACAGGACGGCGAAGACCAGCGCGACGATGAGGACGATGCGAAAGGGAAGACTGATCTTGTCCACGCCCTCCCTGTCGGCCGCGAGGGCCGATTCTTGAGGCGGGGCTAGCCCTGCTCGACGATCGAACGGACCCCCAGCTCGCGCAGCTGGCGGGCGTCCACGGGGGCCGGGGCGCCGGTCAGCGGGTCGCCGCCGGAGGCCGTCTTGGGGAAGGCGATGACGTCGCGGATCGAGTCGCGGCCGGCGATCAGGGCCGCGACGCGGTCGATCCCCAGCGCGATGCCCCCGTGCGGCGGGGCGCCGTACTTGAGCGCGTCGAGCAGGAAGCCGAAGCGCCGCCGGCCCTCCTCCTCGCTCATGCCGATGACCTTGAAGACCTGCTCCTGGACCTCGGGGGTGTTGATGCGGATCGAGCCGCCGCCCAGCTCCCAGCCGTCGAGGATCAGGTCGTAGCCGCGCGAGCGCATCGCCCCGGGATCGGCGAAGTCGCCGGTCGGCGCGGTGAACGGGTGGTGGACCGCGCCCCAGCCGTCCTCGGCGGGCTCGAACATCGGGAAGTCGACGACCCACAGCACGTCGTGGCCGCCCGCGGGGATGAGGCCGAAGCGCCGGCCGAGCTCCAGGCGCAGGGCGCCGAGCGCCTCGGCCGCCACGCGCGGCTGGTCGGCCACGAAGAGCAGCAGGTCGCTCTCGGACGCGCGCAGCTCGCCCACCGCCGCCGCCACGCGGTCCTCGCCCAGGAACTTGGCGATCGGCGAGCGCATGCCGCCGTCCTCGACGAAGCCCCACGCGACGGCCTTGCCGCCGTGGCGCTGGACGACCTCGTTGAGGCCCTCGAGCTCCGAGCGCGACAGCTCGCGCCCGCCGGCGTTGAGCGCGCGCACCGCCCCTCCGCCGCCGAGGACCGACTCGAAGACCTTGAACTCGCTGCCCCGCAGTGCCTGGGAGACGTCGATGATCTCGAGGTCGAAGCGCCGATCGGGGCGGTCCGAGCCGAAGCGCAGCATCGCCTCGTCGAAGGCCATGCGCGGCCACGGCGGGGCCGGCACGTCGAAGCCGGTGGCCTCGAAGACCGCGCCCATCACGGCCTCCGTCGTGTCCAGGACGTCGTTCTCGTCGACGAAGGACATCTCGACGTCGAGCTGGGTGAACTCGAGCTGGCGGTCGGCGCGCAGGTCCTCGTCGCGGAAGCAGCGCGCGATCTGGTAGTAGCGCTCGAAGCCGCTCATCATCAGCAGCTGCTTGAACAGCTGCGGCGACTGGGGCAGCGCGTACCAGGACCCCTGCTGCAGGCGGCTGGGCACGAGGAAGTCGCGCGCGCCCTCGGGTGTCGAGCGCGTGATGATCGGCGTCTCGATCTCGAGGAAGTCGCGCTCGTTGAGGACGTCGCGCATCGTCGCGACGATCCGGTGGCGCAGCTCCATCGCCTCGCGCATGTTCTCGCGGCGCAGGTCGATCATCCGGTGCTGCAGGCGGATCATCTCGTCGACCGGCGTGTCCTCGTCGACGGGGAAGGGCGGCGTCTCGCTGGCGGCCAGGCGCTCCAGCGAGCGCACCTGGATCTCGATCTCGCCGGTGGCCAGGTTCGGGTTGACGTTCTCCGGAGCGCGCTTGACGATCTCGCCCTGAGCGGAGACCACGTGCTCGGGGCGCAGGTCCTCGGCGGTGGCGAAGGCGTCGCCCGCCGCGTCGGGGTGGACGACGAGCTGCACGAGCCCCGAGCGGTCGCGCAGGTCGATGAAGATCAGCCCGCCGTGGTCGCGGCGGCGATGGACCCAGCCGGCCACCCGCACGGCGTCGCCGACGCGCGCGGCGCTCAGATCGCCGGCCCACGCGTCGCGGAAGCTGTTGGGTGTCGGAGGGTGCTTCATCCCAGATGGCGTCCCCTGATGACGCGAGCGACGACGGCCGCCCCGGACTCCACGCTCTCCTGCTCGCCGGAGTCCATGTCGCGCAGCCGGATGCCGTCGGCGCCCAGGATGGCAACGTAGCGGGCGCCCGCGCGATCTGCCTGCTTGAGCTGGCCCTTGAGCGAGCGGCCGGCGAGCTCCTGCTGGACGGCGAGCCCGGCCGTGCGCGCCTCGGCGGTCAGCGCGAAGGCCTCCACCCCACGGGCCTCGTGGGCGACGAAGAGGTCGGTCATCGGCGCGGGCGCGGGCCGCTCGCCGGCGGCCAGCAGCATCCGCTCGAGCCCGGCCGCCCAGCCCATGCCGGGCGTCGGCGGGCCGCCGAGCAGCTCGATGAGCCCGTCGTAGCGCCCGCCGCCGGCGACGCCGGACTGGGCGCCCAGCGCGTCGGAGGTGAACTCGAAGATCGTGCGCGTGTAGTAGTCGATGCCGCGCACGAGCGTGCCGTCGAGCTCCCAGTCGATGCCCGCGACGCGCAGGCGCGCGCAGACCTCGTCGAAGTGCTGGCGGTCATCGGCGCTGAGCGAGTCGAGCAGCAGCGGGGCGTCGCGCATGACCTCCTGGGTGCCGGGGTCCTTGGCGTCGAAGGCGCGCAGCGGGTTGAGGTCGATGCGGTCGCGCACGTCGGCGCTCAGGCGCTCGGCGTTGGCGCGCAGGTAGGCGGTCAGGCGCTCGCGGTACTCGGCGCGCGCGCCGAGGCTGCCCAGGGAGCCCAGGCGCAGGCGCAGGCCGCGCACCTCGAGCTCGCCCAGCAGGCTGTGCAACAGGACGATCGTCTCGGCGTCGACCGCGGGATCGTCGGAGCCGATGGCCTCGGCCCCGATCTGCCAGAACTGCCGGAAGCGCCCGGCCTGCGGCTTCTCCTGGCGGTAGTAGCTGCCCAGGTACCAGAGCTTCACCGGCTGGGCCAGCGTGTGCATGCCGTGCTCGAGATAGGCGCGGCAGACGGGCGCGGTGCCCTCGGGGCGCAGCGTGAGCGAGCGCCCGCCGGCGTCCTGGAAGGTGTACATCTCCTTCTGGACGATGTCGGTCGACTCGCCGACCCCGCGGGCGAAGAGCTCGGTGGCCTCGAAGGTCGGCGTCTCGATGCGCTGGTAGCCGGCCGGCTCGAGGATCCTGCGCGCGGCGTCCTCCAGGCCCGCCCGCGCGGCGGCCTGATCGGGCAGCACGTCGTACGTGCCGCGCGGCGCCTGAGGCCTCTGTGCAGCAGCGCGCCGCTGCTCGCCCGGCCCGCGGGTGGGTGGGGCCGGATTCCCATCCTGACCGCTCGCAGTCACCGGCCCGCGAGCGCCTGCAGGAAGGGGTTCGTCGCGCGCTCGCGCCCCAGTGTGGTGAGCCCCATGTGCCCGGGATGCACCGTGGTGTCGTCATCGAAGCGCTGGAGCAGCGCCGCGATCGAGGCCATGAGCGTGTCGTGGTCGGCGCCGGGGAGGTCGGTGCGCCCGATCGAGCTCTGGAAGAGCACGTCGCCGGAGAACAGCGCCCCGTCGACGGCGTAGGTGACGTGGCCCGGGCTGTGACCGGGCGTCGAGACCACGTCGATGTCCAGGCCCGCCAGCTGCAGGCGCTCGCCGCCGTCGAGCGGCTGGTCGGCGTCCCACCCCTCGACGCTCCCCCACGCGGGCGGGAAGAAGCGGTCCGGGTGCGCGAGGATCTCGAGCTCCGCGCGCGGGCAGTAGACCGGCACGCCGGTGGCGCGCGCGATCGGGGCGACGGCGCCGATGTGGTCGATGTGGGCGTGCGTGAGCAGGATCGCCTCGGGCTCGACGCCGAGCTCGCTCATCGCGGCCTGCAGGCGCTCGGCCTCGTCGCCGGGGTCGACCAGCAGCGCCTTCTCGGCTCCCTCGGGGCGCACCAGGTAGCAGTTCTCCTGGAAGGCGCCGACGGTGAACATGCGCACGTCCACGGCTACGGGCTGCCCTTCTCGAGCGCTTTGGCCTGCCGTCGGCGGTAGAAGAAGAGGTCGGTGTAGTAGCTCAGCGGCACGTAGAAGAGCAGGACGAAGCCGCCCAGCGCGATCGAGGCCGGGACCGACTGGTGGACGATGAGGATCATCGCGGCGACGAAGACGATCGCGGCGATCCCCGAGCGCTGCATCGCGCTGCGCACGGTCGGCGGCTTGCTGAAGCGGTCCATGCGCGCCTGGCGGGCGCTCGTCTTGCGATCGGCCGGCTCCGGCTTGCGGCCGGTGCGACCGCGCGTCTCGACCATCCCGGCGGCGTTGCCGCGGTGCTTGGTCCGGCGCTTGCGCTTGGTGCTCGCCACTAGAGACTCCTCGGGGGCCCGCCTCAGGCGGTGAGCATCAACGGCTTCGCCGTCTGTCCGCCTTCGGCACCCCTAGGGAGCTTAGTCGCTCCTCGATGCTCGCCCGGTTGCGGATCGGCACCCGCTCGGGCCAGCCTTCGAAGGCCGCTACGGGCGCGAGCCCGACGAGCTCGGCCTCGGCCACGGGAGCGTGGCGCTCGACCGCCTCGAGCAGCGCCGCGAGAGGCAGCGCCTCGTGGTCCTCGACGTTGCACGAGACCTGGGCCACGTCGCCGCGCGCCGGGAGGGTCAGGCCGATGGCGCGCAGGCCCGGCAGCCCGGCCGCGCCACCCTCACGGATGGCGCGCGCAACGGCCCGGGCGTCGTCGCCGGTCGCCTGCGGGCCGAGCTCGAGGTTGAAGGCCACGAGCGGCGGCCGGGCGGCGACGAGGACCGCGCCCGCGGTCGGGTGCATGCGGTCGGGCCCGAAGTCGGGGCGCAGGCCGTCGCCCATTCGCTGCGCGAGCCCCGCGGCCCCGCCCTTGCGCAGCTCGGCGCGCGTGCGCCCGTCGGCCAGCAGGCCATAGAGGAAGACCGGCAGGCCGAGCTCGCCGAGGGCGTCGCCCAGCGCGAGCGCCTCGGCCAGCGCGGCGCCCCGCTGCTGCGGCGCGCGGAAGACGACGGGCGCGACGTCGATCGCGCCGACGTGCGGGTGAAGCCCGCGGTGGCGCGCGAGGTCGATGCGCCCGATCGCCTCGCCGGCGCCGGTGGTCAGCGCCTCGTGCAGGGCCCGCGGCTCGGCGGCGAGCGTGAAGACGGCGCGGTTGTGGTCGGGGTCCTCGTGGCGGTCGAGGACGCGGGCGCCGCCGGCGGCGAAGGCCTCGCCGATGGCGTCGAGCGCCGCGGCATCGCGGCCCTCGGACACGTTGGGGACGGCGAGCAGCACGCTCAGAGCACGTAGCGCCCGGCGTCGAGCACCGTGGTGTCGCCGATCGTCAGCGTCGCGTCGGTCACCACCACATCGAGGTGGATCGCCACGGCGACCGTGCCCCCGATGCCCGCGCTGGCGCCGAAGGCGACGTGGACGGTGCCGAGGATCTTCTCGTCCTCGAGGATGTTGCCGGTCAGCTGCGCGCGATCGTTGGTCCCGACGCCGAGCTCGGCCAGGTTGGTGCCCTGCTCGCCGGCCCCGGTGAGCAGCTCGTAGAGGCGCTCGCCCTCGGCGCCCGGTCGCCTTGGTCAGGCGGCCGCCCTCGATCGTCAGGTGCGCGGGGTGACCCTGGACGAGGCCGATCGAGGCCAGCGAGCGCGTCGCGACGGTGCCCTCGGCGCTCAGTGGCGCGACGAAGCCCTCGCCGCAGGGCAGGTTGCCGAAGGACCCGGGAGCGGTGAGGTCGCCGTCGTCGGCGATGCCCTGACGGCCGGTGAGGTCCAGGCGCAGGTCGGTGCCCCGCGGGCAGGTGACGTGGGCCTCGTCGGCTTCCGTGAGCAGGTCGGTGACCGCGCGGCTGCGGGCGGCCAGGACGTCGAAGTCGACGTCCATGAGCCGGCTCAGCATGTCGACGGTGACGGTGGGCATCGTGGCCCCGCGGGCCCCGTTGTCGGTCGCGCGCTTGCGCGCCTGCGTGTGCGAGAGCGAGCGCGAGGTCGGGGCGATGAACACGTCGCAGGCGGCGAAGGCCTCGGCGATCGGCGGCGGCGGCTCGACGCCGTGGTTCTCGCGCGCGGACATGACGGCGAGCACGGCGTCGGCCTGCGCGTCCTGGGCCTCGCGGCGCAGGGCCTCCCCCACGTCCTGCAGCGGCTCGTCGACGACCACGAGGACGTTCTCTGCGGGCGCCACCGCGAGGCAGCGGCGCACGACGGTGCGGACGGCGCGGGCGAGCCCGTTCATGGGCCGGACGCTACTAGCGTGTGCGCATGGCCGAGTGGATCGTCGACGGCAACAACGTAATGGGCTCGCGGCCCGACGGCTGGTGGCGCGATCGGCGCGGCGCGCAGCGCCGGCTGGTCGAGCGCCTGGAGACGTTCGCCGAGGCGCGCGACGAGCCGGTGACGGTCATCTTCGACGGCCGCGCCCACGACGCCGGCGGCGGCTCGCGGGTGGCGGTCCGCTTCGCGCGGCGGTCCGGGCGCGACGCCGCGGACGACGACGTCGCCGCTGTCGTCGCCCGCCACCCCGACCCCGCCTCGCTGACCGTGGTGACGTCGGACGGCGCTCTCGGCGACCGCGTGCGCGCGGCCGGCGGCGAGGTCGTCGGCGCCGGAGCCTTCCTCCGCCAGCTCGACGACGCCGAGTAGCGCAGGCGCGCCGCCGGGTAGCGCCTGCGCGATGACCCCCACGCTGAGAGCCCTGACTCGTGGGCTGCTTTCCGGGGCCGCCGGCACCGCCGCCATGACCGCCGCCCAGACCGCCTACCTGAAGGCGCGCGGCGAGGAGCCGAGCACCACGCCGGCCGAGGTCGGGCGGCGGATCGTCGAGGGCGTCCTGCAGCGCGACGTGCGCGAGGAGCGGATGGGCGCGCTCAACAACGTCATGCACTGGCTGTACGGGACGGGCTGGGGCGTGCTCTTCGGTCTCTCGCGCGCGGGCCGCGGCGCGGCGCCGCTGGCCGACGGCGCCCGCTTCGCCGGCGTCGTCTGGGGCGCGAGCCTCGTCGAGTTGCCGGCCATGGGGCTGGCGCCGCCGGTGTGGGAGTACCCGCCCGAGCAGCTCGCGTCGGACCTCGGCTTCCACCTCGTCTACGGCGTCGGCGTCGCGACGGCGTACGCGGTGCTCGACCGCTGACGCCCGTCGCGGCCCGACGCTAGGGTCCGCGCGGTGCAGCTGACCGAGCTCGTCGCACGCCCGGCCGAGGGCCGCGTCTTCACCGATAGAGCACGGGCCGGGCTGGGCGATGTCGCGCCCTCGGGCCGCGTGCGCCTGGACACGATCGCCCGCTGGCTGCAGGACGCCGCCCTCGCCGACCTGCTCGACTCCGGCGTTCCCGACGACGGCGTGTGGATCGTGCGGCGCCTGCGCCTGCGCGTGGAGCGCTTCCCGCGGATGCACGAGCACGTGTCGGTGGCGACGTGGTGCAGCGGCGCCGGCAGCCTCGTGGCCGAGCGGCGCAGCACGGTGCGCGGAGACGACGGCGGGCTCGTCGAGGCCGTGGCGCTGTGGGTGCACCTGGACCCCGTCGGCGCGCGCCCTCGTCCGATGCCGGAGGGCTTCGAGGCCGTCTACGGGCCGTCGGCAGGCGGGCGCCGCGTGCGTTCGCGGCTGCGCTACCGCGGCGAGCCGCCGGCCGACGGGGCGTCCGCGCCGTGGCGCTTCCGGGCCGCCGACCTCGACCTCGCCGACCACGTCAACAACGCCGTCTACTGGCAGGCGCTCGAGGAGGACCTCGCCGGCGACGGCGCCCGTGAGCCGTTCGACGCGGAGATCGAGCACCGCGCCCCCGCCGACGTCGGCGAGGCGGCGCTCGTGCGCGACGGCCAGATGCTCTGGATCTGCGCGCCAGGCGGCGAGGTCCTGGCCTCCCTGGCCACTCCGGGAGGCCCGGCGGTCCGAGCCGAAATTAGCACGACGGCATAGTTTTTCGTCGTGTCCGATTGGGCCTGATGCACAGAACGAGGACGTAATTGCGCCTAGGGTCGAGGTATGTCAAGAGCCGCCCGAATCTCGAACCTGCTCGCCGTCGTCATCCCCTTCCTCGCCTTCCTCGGTGCCATCGCCCTGTTCTGGGGCAACGGCGTGGGCGCGCACGACCTCGTCCTCTTCGGCGTCATGTACCTCATCACCGGCTTCGGGGTGACGATCGGCTTCCACCGCCTGCTCACCCATCGCTCGTTCGCCACGAGCAAGCCCGTCGAGTACCTCTTCGCGGCCATGGGCTCGATGTCGGTCCAGGGGCCAGTGATCTCGTGGGTCTCCGACCACCGCAAGCACCACGCGCACGCCGACGAGGAGGGCGATCCGCACAGCCCGCACGTCGGTGGCGGCGAGGGCCTGCGCGGCCTCATCCACGCGCACTTCGGGTGGCTCATCAGCGAGCAGGGGCTCGCGCGCAAGCGCAAGTACGCCGCCGACCTCATGGAGGACCGCGGCATGCGGCGCATCAACCGCGCCTTCCCGTGGCTCGTCATCCTCGGCCTCGCGCTGCCGGCGCTGGCCGGCTACCTCATCACCGGCCGCGTCACCGGCGCGCTCACCGGCCTGCTGTGGGGCGGCTTCGTGCGCATCTTCTTCATCCACCATGTGACGTGGTCGATCAACTCGGTCTGCCACTTCTTCGGGCGCCGGCGCTTCGACGTCGAGGACCACTCGACCAACGTCTTCTGGCTCGCGCTGCCGACCCTCGGCGAGGCCTGGCACCACAACCACCACGCCTTCCCGCGCTCGGCGGCCCACGGCCTCGGCCGTCGCGAGCTCGACCCGTCGGCCTGGGTCATCCGCGCGATGGAGCGCGTCGGCCTCGTGTGGAACGTCGTGCGCATCGCGCCCGAGCGCCAGGCGCAGAAGCTGATCGTGCCGGCGGGCGCGCCCGTCGCGGCGGCCGAGCCGGCGACGGAGGAGCGCGTCGCAACACCGGTCGGCTAGCCCGGCCGCGTCGACCGTCGTCTAGATTCGTCCGGCATGGCCGAGAGCTTCTGCCGCGTCGGCGACATCGAGATCTGCTTCGAGACCTTCGGCGATCCCGCCGACCCCGCCGTCCTGCTCGTCATGGGCCTGGGCACGCAGATGCTCGGCTGGCACGAGGACTTCTGCACCGACCTCGCCGGCCGCGGCTTCCACGTCATCCGCTACGACAACCGCGACATCGGGCGCTCGACGATCCTCTCGAGCGCCCCCGTCCCGACCCTCGGGCAAATAGTGCGGCGCGACAAGCGCGCCGCGTCCTACACGCTGGCCGAGATGGCCGCCGACGGCGTCGGCCTGCTCGACCACCTCGAGATCGAGCGCGCCCACCTCGTCGGCGTCTCGATGGGCGGCATGATCGCCCAGACCATCGCCGCGCGGCGTCCCGAGCGCGTCCTGTCGCTGACCTCGATCATGTCGAGCACCGGCAGCCGCTGGCGCGGCCAGCCCGCCCTGAAGACCTACCGCCAGTTCCTGCGCCCGGTCTCCACCGACCGCGCGACCTACATCGCCCAGACCGCCGCGCTCTTCGACATCATCGGCTCACCCGGCTTCGACCGCGCCGACGAAGACCTGCGCTCCCTGCTCGGCGCCATGTACGACCGCGGCCACGATGCCGGGTCCGTCACCCGCCAGCTCGCGGCCATCCTCGCCTCCGGGGACCGCACCGCCGAGCTGCGCCACATCACCGCCCCCACTCTCGTCATCCACGGCACCGCCGACAAGCTCGTGGCTCCCTCGGGAGGCCGCGCCACCGCGCGCGCCATCCCCGGCGCCCGCCTGCTCATGATCGAAGGCATGGGCCACGACCTCCCCCGCGGAGCCTGGCCCCAGCTGATCGACGCGATCGTCGAGAACACGCGCCGCGCTGCGCCGCAGGCTCCGACCGCCGACCGCCAAGCGGCGTAGCCGTCGCTAAACTCCGCCGCCCCGCCGGAGTAGCTCAGTCGGTTAGAGCAGCGGAATCATAATCCGCGTGTCGGGGGTTCGAGTCCCTCCTCCGGCACCTTGTCAAGGCCCCGCACTAGCTGGGCCTTTGGCTTTCTAGAGCCGTTTGTACGCTCGGTTCGGCGGAACGTGGCCCGCTTGTATCGACCGCAACGAACCGCTACGAACCGCCCAGAGACGTGCATTTGTGTCCAACCGCGTGTCCAACGAGCGCGTGTCCAACGGCGTAGGATGTGACTCCGCGAAGTCGATCGTCGGAGAATCGTGGGCAGCATGGGCAAGAAGGGGCGCGTGGCGCAGTTCCACCGGACGAAGACCGCCGGGGTCTACGTCCGCCACAAGAACGACTGCAACGCCGCCTTCGGCGAGGGCCGCTGCCGATGCGAACCCTCCTATCGCGGCAAGCGCCGGAGCCCAGCGACCGGCAAACCGGAATGGTCGAAGACCAGCAAGGACCGCAGCGAGATCCTGACCTGGCTCGGCGCGGGCGAGAAGGCCAAGCCCGCAGTGGCCGAGCGCGCCGAGGAGGGACGCACCTTCGGGTCCCTGGCGGACGAGTGGATCGACGGTGTGACCACCGGTCGAATCCAGCGCCGGCGCCGAGGCAGGCCCGAGCCCTACGCTCCGACCACCGTGCCGGGCTACCGCCGCGATCTCACCTACTTACTCAGACCCAAGTTCGGCGACCGCTCTGCCGACAGCATCGACGAGCGCGAGTGGCAGGCGTTCTTCGACGAACTCGCGCGCGAGGGCTTGAGCTACTCGCGGTTGGCGAACGTGAAGGCGGTCGCCGGCTCAATCTACGCGTGGGCGCTGCACCGGACGCGCCGACACGTCACCTCGAACCCTCTCACCTACGTCGACCTCGGCCCAACCTCGGCAAGCGGCGCGAGCGCGTCGCACTCGCCGAGGAAGCCGCCGACCTTCTCCTCGCGCTGCCCGCCGAGGACCAGGTGCCGTACGGGGTTGCCTTCTATGGCGGGCTGCGGCGCGGCGAGATCCAGCGCCTCGATTGGGTCGACGTCGAGATGACGGAAGGGAAGCCGGGCGCCTGGCTGCGCGTAGCGCCTGCCCCGGGGAAGTCCGGCGACGGGCGACGGCTGCCTATCGCCGAGCCGCTGCGCGCGATTCTGCTGCGCGCCTACCAGCGGCAGGGGCGCCCGTCGCGCGGACGCGTCTGCGAGGTCTCGGTCATGTCGGGCAAGATCGCCGAGCGGGCAATGCGCGCGTGGGGCTGGGACCGCAACTCGAGCGAAGATGAGTGGCGCATGGCGCGTGCTGATGCTTTGAAGCCGATCACCCTGCACGAATGCCGACACACGTACGCCTCGTTTTTGATGGCCGCGGGTTACAGCCTGCGGGAGATCATGGAGTTCATGGGCCACGCCGACCTGGTGACTACCGACCGCTACGTCAAAGTCCTACCGCAGCCGGCGGAATCCGATCGGTCCGACCGCTTGAACGCGTACTTCCGCCAGACCGATCAGGCGACCTGATCTACCAGGTAGCGCGCGTTGGCTTTGATCCAGCGCTCGATCTCGGCCGGCGGCACAAGGAGAAGCTGGCCGCAGGGCACGACCATGATGAACGGCTGAACCCTGCGCTCGAACGTATCCACGCTCATGCCGAGGGACGCTGCGGCCTCCTGGCGAGTGAGCGCGTACCGCGGCACCGGCTGCGCCGAGCGCCGCGATTGGCGGGTTGTCACGGCCTCGTCCTTCCCAATCGCTCCATCTCTCGAAGAGAGTACATACGGGCGTCAAAGGATGCAAACAGCCGTATTAGGGGACAGGCCGTAGATGCTGTGCGCAGTTCCAAGTCTGCGCTGCGACCGCGACGCTCCGACTCGGCAGGACCAACGATCCGCGAACGGACGGGCACTCGAGCGCGAGCTTCAGCCCGATCCCGGGTTCGCAGGTGCCCTGACCGTGGCGGGCTTTTCTCGGATTCGACGCGCCGGACGCATCCGCGGACCTCGAGGCTGCTGCCTCTGGCGTTCCGTCCGCGACGCTCGAATGCGGCTCGGCCGGGGTTACGGCCCGGGATGACGGCGTATATGCGCAGCGCCCTCCGGCGACCGCAGATAGTCGGTTGTGCCCGTCTTCGGCCCGGTCAACCGAGCCTTGACCTCCGCCAAGTCGCGTGGGTCATAGTGCTTGCATGGGCCGGTTCCGCTGCGCGTACTGCGCCAACCTGCGCGATGACGCCGAACGCGAGGTTGAGCACGTTGTGCCGCGAGCGATCGGCGGCTCGGTCACGACGCAGCGGGTATGTGGAACCTGCAACCGCAGGGCTGGTCGCGAGGTTGACGCTCCGCTGCTCCGGTCCATCTTCGTCACAGTCGCACGCCATCGATACGCCGTAACGGACCCGCGCGATCCGAATCGTCCACCGGATCCACCGCGACTTCTGGGCATGTGGGAGAACGGCAGCCGCGGCCTGCTTGACCTGCACCGCCATGGCCCGCGAGCGACTGTGATCTCTGAGTTCGTGCCGACAGGCGAGAACGCATGGACGGTCCCTCTCCCGCTCGACGCGCCTCCCTCAGAGCTTCGACGGCTACTCGACCGGCTAGAGCGTCGCGAGGGAGGGTCGGCCCAAATTCGGGAGACGAGGCCGATGGGGGAGCAGGAATTCCGGGCGACGGTGAGCGAAAAGATCGACACGTGGCCTCGCTTTGGCTCGAAGGTCGCGCTGTGGTTGGGCTCGCACGTGTTCGGCGACGCCTGGCTAGACAGCCCAGCGGCCGTGGCGGCTCGAAAGATCCTTTGGGATGAGCCGCGCGAGCTTCAGCAAGCCGCTGCGCTGCCCTCGCGCGTTGACTCCTCACTCCCCTCGATGTTCGATCCGCCCCAGCACAGCGTCTTTCTGCTGCCCGCCTCCGAAGCCATGGCTGCAGTCTGTCTCTTCGGAGAATGGCTGTACGCAACGCCTCTCGGTCAGGATGTTGGAGACCGCCCACCCGCGTGGATCATGGACCCGCACGCACGGACGTTCCGTCAGACCGACTGGGACGGGCTGCTTAGCGACGCCGTTCGTCGCATGTAAGCACGGCCGGATGAGCGCCGGCGGATTCTCGACCCGCTGCGGGCTTTTCGAACCGCGACCTCTCGCGTGTGAAGAATGAGGAGCCGACTGGTCCGGACGCGGAAAGCGAGCCGTAGAGCGCTATCCAGACATCCGCCGCGGCGAACTCGATAGCCGCAAATTGCGGCCGTTGCCCGCACGATTGGGCACTAGATCGGTCTGGTGCCCAATCGCTGCTCCTATTCGTCTCTATGGAAGAGGGCGGGTGGTCAAGTGGGATTGGGGCTGCGGGGGGTTAGGGTCCTCGGGCGGTGTGGTGGTGGTGAGCGGCGCTCATGTCTCTATCGCCCCGGCGGCGTGGGGATTGGGCTGAATGACCCCGGAGCGCTCACCAGCAGCGGGATGTAGCGATGGTCGGCGCCCATGCGCTTGAGCTGCACGGTGAGCGTGGCGATCTGCAGCTCGAGATCGTCGATCAGCCCGAGGCTGACGTCGACGTTGCGCCGCCACGGGTCGGGGATCTCAAGGCGGTCGAGCAGCTCGCGGCCAGCGAGACCGAAGAGGTCGGAGACCGGGCACGGGTGCCCGAAGGTGATCAGCGTGGCGTGGATGCGGTTCTTCAGCGTCGTGCGATGGCGCACCAGGTGCAGGCGAAAGCGCGCCAGCTCGCGCTCGCGGCGGATGGTCGGGTCGGGCAGCCAGATCGCGGGCACCAGATCGCGCCACGACAGCTCGGCCAGCACCCTGGCGTCGATGCGGTCGGTCTTGCAGGCCAACGGCGCCAGCCCCTTGACCTCTGCGCGTCGGCGATCAACACGTCCCAGCCGTGCTCCTCGAGCGTCTCGTGCACGAACCGCGCGCCGTTCATCGACTCGATCACCGCGCGCACCCGACGACCAGCCAGTCGCTCGGCCAGGCCGCGCAAGCCGTCGGCGTCCGCCGGCACCGCGGTCTCCGCCACGAGCTCGCCGTGCGCGTCGACCAAGCAGATATCGAGCCGACGTCGACTCAGATCCAATCCAGCGTGCAACATGAGCGTGGGCGTCCTCGAGCTCGCTCTTCGATGACACGCCGAGCGTGCCACCGAGGAGGCCCTCTTTCATCGCAGTCCGAAGCGGCACTGACGCCCAAGCGCCGGTTCAACCGAAGGATCCGAGCCAACTCCTTGCCCGACCCGCCCACGTGGTGTACGCACGATCGTCGCCGCGGCCTGAGCGCGCGATCAGGCCTTTGTTGGCGGCAGCAGGTCGCGAGCGAAGTGGATGCCGCGTTCCCCGAGGTCGTGGATCACGGAGCGGGCACCCTCCCTGGTTGGCTCGTCGCCGGCCAGCAGCGCGGTCAGGACCGCGCGGGTCGGCGCCTGGATCGACCACGCGTGCTGGCCAGCGTCCGCGAGCACGCGTTCCAGGACGGCCAGCGCCGCTGCCGGATGCTGGCCGGCCAGCTCCGCGACGCGCTCGAGGACCTCCTCGGCGTCGGTCAGGTGGTTGGCGGCGAGGTCCAAGGTCGCGACCAGCAGCGAGAACGCGTCCGTGGAAGCGATGGCCGCGTGGGCGAACCAGCCACCGTACTCGCAGGCTTCCGGGTCCCCGGGCTCGAGGTGCTCGAGCCGCGCACGCCACAGCGCATCGAGCTGTGGGATCGGCTGCTCCTCGGGGTCGGTTTTGCGCAGCGCCCGGGTGACGGAGCGGACCGCCCAAACTCGATGTTCGGCGCCGGCGACCAAGAAGAACCGCTCGGCCAAGGCCGCGTCGAGGCCCGACCAGTGCATCGTCATCACGTGGGAGATCAGCGCGTGGTGGGCACGCGTGAGCTCGTGCTCCTGCGCGAGGTCGTCGAGGGCCCGCTCGTAGCGGTCGGCCAGTAGCGCCACCACGTCCCTGTACACGCGGTTTCGGGTCACGTACGCGTTCCACGCCGTCGGGCTGGCGAACAGCGCGTCGGCGTTGCTCTCGGCCCACTCGCGGTCGATCGCGAAAAGGTTGGCGAAGCGCGCGCCCAGTACCGTGCCGTCGGCGTCGCCAGCTCCGAGGGCGCGGTGGAGGACCTCTCGCAGCTCCGGGACGTGGTCCGCCGCGTTGTTGGTGAGCACCCAGGCCGCGTAGTCGCATGCCGCGTCGAGAGCTACCGGGCGGATCGCGTTGAGCTCGATGCCGCCCGCCGGACCCCAGGACGCTTCGCGCTCTGGCGTCGGGTCCGGGTCGGCGGCGAGATCGAGGAGCAGTGCCCACACAGCCTCGCGGTGCTCGATCGGGATCGCCTGGGCGTGCACGGCCGTGCGCAGCAGCCAGGCGACGCCCTGTCGCATGTCGCGGTCGCCGGTCAACGCGTGCTCGAGCAATGAGATGACGCCGGTCCACTCGCCGATGGACCGGTGTGCGCGAAGGGCTTCATCCAGCCCGTGGAGCACGGCGCGGAGCTGCCGCGCCGGGAGCTCGGCGGCGCCCGGCGCCAGCCGCGCGAACCGCTCGGGGTCCGCGGCGACCACCTGGGACGTCCTTCGTGCCAGCCCGTCCTCGGACGGCTCGCCGAACCCATCCGGCGGGATCCAGGTCTGCAGGAACTCGAGGAACTCGTCGTCGGCCAGCGCGCCGAGCGCGTCGACGTCGATCGGGCTCGTCGGCCCGCTGAAAGAGGTCATGTACGACTGGAACTCGGGATGGTCTGCCTCGCCCCGCCGCGCGACAAGGTCGGCGTACCGGCCATCCCAATCGGTCGGCAGCGCGTCGGCGATCAGGCTGAGCCGGTCGCGTTGCCAATACTCGGTGTAGCGGACGCGATCCTCGTGGGACCAGGTCTCATTGTTGTAGTCCGGGCCGTCGTCGATGAACCCGAGGATTGCCGCCTGATCCTCCGGCGCGAGCTCCCCGAAACGCACCGCGAGCAGCAGTGCGTACTCGTGGTGGGACTCGACATCGTCGAACGCAACGCGGTCGACGAGCACGGCCCGCGCCGCGGACTCAAGCGCGGGACCGTCGACGACCCGCAGCACGTGCAGGACGATCCGCCGGAGGATCGGCTGTTCGTCGTCCAGCAGTGCGAGGACCCGGTCCGGATCGGTGGCGGCGATGAGCTCGGCGCTGTCGCGGGTCGCATCGATCAGCGCCTCGCGAGCGTCGTCGAGCGGCGTGTTCTGCTCGTGCGGCTCTATCGCCGGCCGGCTAACCCAGGACGAGTCGTGCCCGCCGAGCTTCACCGCCTCGTGCAACGCCCAGCGCACTTGTTTGACCAGCGCGTCCAGTGTCGGTCCAGGCAGCGACGCGCGCACCCGAGCCACGGTCCCGTCCAGGAAGCGCTGCAGCCCCCAGGCGTCGAAGTACTTGGGCTTGAGCGTGACCGCCGGGCTGAGCCCGTCGAACTCCTCGAACCCCTCCACCTCGGTGACATCGTGCCGCACGCTGACGAGGGCGCGGACCAGCTGGAGCGCCGTCTCGGCATCGCCCTCATCGACGAGGTGCCGCGCGAGGGCCGCTGCACGCGCTCCCACGACGTACGGGTGCTCCGCGGTGCCCAGCCAGTGCCGCTGGGCGAGCCGGGCGACCCGTGCCGCCCGCGCGGCCGGCATGTGCACAGCGGCTTCCAGCATCGCCGAGCGAGCGTTGTCGTCGAGGTCGTGAGCGTGGCGTTCGATCACACCCAGGACTGCGTCAGGGCAATCGGCGGCGACGCGCACGAGATACCCGAGGCCCGGCCGCCGGGACGCAGCGGCGCCGTCGGCGCCTAAGAGGCCCGCAGCCTCCAACGGCTCCAGCCAGCCCGGCGAGGCCACGGCGAGGAACGCACCCACCAGCTGCGGCGAGGCAAGCAGCACACGCGCGCGCTCGCGCTCGACCGCCGTCGGCGCCTCCAGCGTTGCGAGTCGCTCAAGCTCGCCCGTGATCTCGTAAAACGGCTCGCTGTCGAGCGCGCCAACCAGGTCCTCGAACAACGCCACGGCCCGCTTAACCTCGTCGACGGGCACGAGTTCCGCGCCCTCCTCGCGGAGGTGCGCGAGACCGTGGAACACCGTCTGGAGCCGCCGCCAGAGGATCGCGTGGCGACGCGTCTCCGCGGCGCTCAGGCCCGCCCCGCGGCGGAGGCTCCCCACTAGGTCCATCGCTCGGTCGAGCAGACGCCCCGAGAGCTGACGATGCTCGCGGACGAGGTTGTCGATCGCGGCAACGAGCTCGGCCGGCAGCGGTTCGGAGACCACCCCGTCCTTCGGCCACAACGCGGCCAGGGCCTCGACGAGATCGCCGTATTGCACGCGCGTGCGGTCGCCCTCCTTGGCACGCGCCAACTCCCCGGGCAGCCGATTCATCGCCTCACGGAATGCATGCCCGACGAAGCACCGCCACGAGAGCCCGTCCTGCCGGGCCAGCTCCTCGTAGCCGCGGCGGAGCAGGTCGGAAGTCCGCGGTGCTCGGGACTCGAGACGCGCGAGCAGCCGCACCTGTCGCGGTGTCAGCCACGAGGCGTCCGGTTGCTGCCACGCCGGGTCGAGCATCCTTCAAGGATGACGCGGTTGACGCGGCGGATTCGAACCCCGACGTGTACGCGCTGCTAAACGACGAGCGCCTGCTGACCATGAACGGCCTCGGAGCACCCAACTGGCCGTGTACGTACTACAAGGCGATGAGAGAGCGCGCGGCGCCCACTGCGAAGCCGGAGGTGCTTCACACCGCGTAGGCCATCGCCTTCGATGACCGACAGAATCGAGGCGAAAGCCCCACTTCTCGACGAACCGGGCACAGCCGGCGACTGTGGTTTCCACGCGACTCGCTCGGCCCGAACCGGAGCACCGCGCTGTCGCGTGCTCGCCAAGCGGCACTTGAGTTCTTGGTCGAGCGGCTTACGGGGTGATTCTTCCGAAAAGCTCGCGGTTCCTTCGAGCCCGAGGAGGGGCCATGATGCACCCATGCGGACGGCGCAAGACGTCGGTGCCAGGACCGGGCGCCGGAGTGATGGCCGTCGTGCATGACACCGCCCCCAGCAGGTTCGCTCCAGGCAATGGTCCGCGATACGGTGCTTAGACGATGAGTGACCCTCTCTTCGCGGAAGCGGTACGCGCCGCCGGGACGCGGATGGGCATTGCTACACAGCCGTGGTGGCCGGTCCGTGCCGCCGAGGTGGACACGCTTGTGCGACTCGCCGCAGCTGAAGAAGTTGAGGTCGCACGGCAGCGACGGATAGGACGGTATTCGCCGCGCGGCCTAAGCGAACCGCCCGGTCGGACCCTTCGGCGTTCCATACTCAAAGAACCATCTAAGGGTGTCGCCGTGCACATGGCCGTCATCGAGGTCATTGGGCTTGGCTGGTTCGCGGCCGCCGGGGAGCGCGACGAAGGCTATTGCGAACATCCCCCGGAATCCTTGTGGAACGCATGGACCGTCCACTTCATCTCGAACACCGTGCTCGATGGTGTGGATTGGGCAGCGTCTGGGCGTGCCATCGCAGCTTCCATCTGGCGGGAGAGACTTGTGGCAGCGGGCTTGTGGCGGCTCCGGGGGCGCGCCCGCCAACGATTCCTAGCATCGATCTACTTTGGCGCTGGGGTCATGCTCCACGTACTTCAACGGAGCAGCGATATCGGTTCACCGATGGTGCTGATGACCGCTAAGTGGCCGATGCGGCAGCTGCCCCTAGTGGGAGGACCGCAGTGAGCAAAGTCTGCTTTTGCGGGTGTGGCCGCAAGGTCCCGTTCGGCCGAGGTGCGCCCAATACCTCGGGCCGTCGTGTGCTGATGGCGTACGAGGACCTTCGCGCAACCGGACCGGCTATGGAGAAGCTAGGAACTGAGGCTGGGAACTACGACACGTTCATGGAGGCCGGCGGACGCATCATTGAGGAGCTACGCAGTGTCGTGCACGGCGAGATCCACCCCCGGGACGTCGATCAGCGCGACATGCGGCAATGGCTTCGCATCGCCTGGGAGGCCTTGCCGAGCGCGCGCGTTGCTGCCGCGATGGCGGCCGCGCAAGCAGCGGAGTACGACGATACGGAGGAGGCTGTCGTGGGATCGGAACGCGATGAGGGCGCCGCTCGCACAGACGAGGTCGAGTGGACCGCCGAAGACGAAGCCGGCGCGGAGATCATCCGCGAGGCCGTCGCACGGGAGACCGCCGCTAAGAGCGGCGCTTCTCCCACTTCAACGCCGGAACCGTCCAGTCGCCTCGGGCGCTACCTGCAGAGCACAGGTGGCGGCGAATGGGACACGTATTCTGCACTTGTAGCTCGACTCGAGGAGATGCTTCGGGCTACCGGAGTGCCTTGGTCACGCCTCCCGGGCTCGGAAGCGGCGTGGACGTTGTCCCCGGACGTGGGCGAGGTCATTGTCTCGCTCTCTGAAGAGGGGCGGTTGCTAACGCTCTATCAACCGATCCACAAATTGCAACCTGACGCCGACAAGACCGATTATCTACTGGCTCTGCTGAGTCAGAACTTCAACTCGGAGGGCGGCGCTTGCTTTGCGGTACGCGTCGATGAGGATGGCAGCAACCACATCGTAGTGCTCTGCCGTTTGCCCGCGGCCAGCCTCGATCAAGAGATTCTCGAAGTAGCTCTAGAGCATTTCTTCCATCTTTCATCCCTGTTCGACGATGATTCAACGGATGCGGAAGCCTCCTGAACCACCCGAGCTGTGCGGGGCGCTCGTGTTGCATGTTTCGAATCTGATCGGGCCTGGTGCGGCACGTCGCCGCGCTAGGTCCGTCCGCAGCCGGTGACAAGTTTCGCGGCGGTTTGTTGTCGCCCCCGACGTGCCTTGCCAGGAAACCGCGCGCGTGTAGAACATCGCAGTCTTTCCCCGACAGTCGCCCTGGAGTCTGGCGGGAGAGCAGAACGCGGGCAACCCGGGCACCTGCTGTTGGCACGCGACAGCCGTTCGCGGTTATCGCGAGGGACCAGGCGATCGACGAGCGCTGCCCCCACGTGGCGTCGAAATAGATGAGAGCAAGCATGGCGTCGAGTGCATCGGCCTGGCGCGGACGCTGCTCGCGGGGATCCCGGGCCGGTCAGCTCAGCCGGGCAGCCTCAGAACTACTGACCGCCGGTTCGCTGGGCTCCCAGCGCCTCGTTGCGGCGCCCGACACGTGCCGATCAACTCGGCGCGTCACGGACTTGCGGGGCGGGAGCTGCGCTGCCCCTGTCGAACTGTTCTTCCGTGGTCCGACGCACAGAACGGATGCGGCTCCGCCCAGCGCCGCCCATGCTCATGCCTGCACCGCCGACCGGCCCTGCGCTCGCAACCGAGCTACCCGCGTCCCGCGACCAGCTGGATGAGATCCGAGCCACGCTTGGCGGAACGTTCCCCGCAGCGGTAGGACGCGAATGAAGCGCGGGCCGTGGAAGCTCGTGGTGGCGGCGGGCCTCATAGCCGCTGCAGGATGCGTCGCACTTGCCTTTACCCTCGGATGCGCCCCGGTCCGCGGCTACGTGCCCAGCGGCGACTACGTCACGCTCAGGCACGATTGCGCGGACCGTCCGCTATACCTGATCGCGGCAGCAATCGTGCTCGGGATCAGTCTCGTTGTGGCGGCGTGGATCAAGCGATCGCGACCGCTAGAGCGCGCTGCTGGTGAGAGCGCTGCAGCGGGGAACGCGGTGGCTGGCAGCTCAGCCCTCGGCGGCTTCGTCCTCGCTCTGGCCCTGGTCTGCGTAGTGATCTTCTGCGGGGTGTTGCTCTCCGAGCTCAGCTACGTACATTCCCATCGCTTCGCCTATGGCCCGGCGAAGGTCATCGCGTGGACTGCGGGCGCCGGAGCCGTGTTGTCGTTCTCCGTGGGGCTGATCGCCGTTGCGCTTGTACGCTCCCGCCCCTGAGCGGCCCTCACGCGAGCTATGGACCAACCAAGGCGCCGGCCATTACGCGGTCGAGCCCTGAGCAGACTGCGTGATGCTGTCCATACCGGACTCGATCCGATGTCCGTGACGCGAGCTCGGAAGTGTTGCGGCCAGCGATCGGATGCGGGAGTCCTACCGGGCCCAGCAGGCGACGTCCGGGCGTCTCGTAGATCACGAGCTCGCGTCTCGATGAGCGCAGCCGGTCTTGAACCCGGGACCTCCCGCGTGTGAGGCGAGCGCTGTCCCCTTTCATCCAACCGGCGCCAGTCGGAGGCGCACGTTCAACGCCCGCGGCGTACTCAACTCACGGGCGAGGGTGCGGTCGGATCGAAGGTCTCCCATGTATCGCCGAGCGAGGGGAAGTCGGTCGAGCCAGACGGTGGCGCACCCGCCCCGCCGAACAGCACGTACCGGTTCCGGGCGGCGTCGAAGGCGAGCGCGGCCGCCATCCGCGCCTGCGGGCCCATGTCCTGGCGCTCGGTCCAGTGCTGGCCGTTCCACTGCCAGGTGCCACCGAACGGGACGATCGGACTGGACGTGGCGATGCCGCCACCGAACAGCAACACGGTGTGTCCGTCGCATTCGGCCGACGCCGCCTCGGCCGCCGGTGGCCCGAAATGGGCGACCTCCGTCCAGGCAGCGCCGTCCCAGGCCCACGTGTCGCCGAGCGCCGCGCTCGCCGGGGGCGCGCTCAGGCCGCCGAAGAGGAGGACGCGCTGGCCGGCGGCGTCGAACGTCATCGCGTGAGTGGCGCGCGCCTCTGGCCCGGTGTCGGCGACCTGCGTCCAGTCGGTGCCGTCCCAGGCCCAGGTGTCGCCGAGCAGGTTCGTGTTGTCAGACCCGCCGAACAGGACGACCTGCTCGCGCACGGAGTCGTATGCCAACGCACCCAGAGCCCGCGCGCCCGGGCCGGTGTCGGCAACCTGCGTCCACTCGCTGCCGTCCCATTCCCACGTGTCCGCGGTCGCGCCGGTCACCGGAAAGCCGCCGAGCAGAACGACCCGCACGCGAACGGTGTCGAAGGCCATGGCGGTCGCGGCGCGTGGGGATGGCGCCGTGTCAGCGACCTGCGTCCAGTCGCTGCCGTCCCACAACCACGTGTCCGACACCGTGGTGCCGTCCGCGAGCTGACCGCCGAAGAGAACCACGCGTTCCCGGGACGCGTCGAACGTCATGGCCGGGAAGATCCGCGCGGACGGGCCGATGTCCTGTTTCTGCGTCCAGAGAAGTGCGATGCGATCCTCGATCTCCTGTCGCGACGGATCGAGCGCCATCTTGGCAGCGCACCACCCATGACACCAGCCCTGCGAGCTTCGCGCCCGGAACACCGGACATGCGAGCGAGCCGGGCTTCTGCGGACGTCGGCCGGTTGCCCTCGCCGTCGGCGCGCCCCACCCGAGCCCGGCCTGCCACACTGGCAGGGCACCGGGCGGGTGCCGGCCTCTACGCCGCGCTGTCAGGGTCCCAGAGGCCGCCCGTAGCGGCGGGTTCTGCGCCGACGCGCCGGGCTTCGATGTGTCGCTCGAGATGGTCTCGGCGCACGCGCCATTCCTTGCCGATCTTGTAGGCGTCGAGCTCGCCGCGTCCGATCCAGTCGCGGACGGTCTTCTCTCTAACCTTCAGGCGGCCGGCGACTTCCTCGATCGTGAGCAGTTCGGTGGGATCTTCGTTGGGCGTCATCGTCCTTGCCTTGACACTACATCAGGATGGCCGTATGTGTCCGTCTGTGCGTTTTTGCGGCCGACGGATTCGTGCGGACGGTGCGGGTTCTGAGCCGAAGGTTCGGCACGGTGGCGTAGAGAGCCGCCGCTGGGTGCGGTAGGAACGTGGGGTGAGCGACGTTCCCCAGCAGCGGGCTCAGACCAGGGCCGCGGGCGCGAAGGAGCAGACGTGGAGCGCGGTGCGCGACGCGCGGTCGGCGTGGGCAGACGCGACTCGGGCCCACGAGCAGGCGCCGCCCGACGCCGGCTTTCGTGCGCGTCTGCGATCGTTGTCTGAAGCGGCGGCCGCGATGCGCGACGCGCACGCACGTGCGCTAGAAGCTGGGCTTGCCTGGCGACCGATCGAGGGTTCAGAGCGCGCGCGACCGCCATATGAGCTGCGCGCCGGAACGGGACGACGCGGTCCAGACGAGCTCTGGGCGCGCTTCGATGCAGCAGTCGAGCAACTCAACACCGCCGGCGCCGGCGACAGCCTGACCGAGATCGTGGCGGCCTACGCGGCCATCGCTCACGCCGCCGCGGCGCTCGCCGACGCGCTCGAGGCGGCCGGCGAGTAGTCGCCACCGACCGCCGCTGCGCTGCATCCGCTCCGAGGAGAAACACCTGGGATCTAAACGACTCCTCGCGGAGGCTTTCGTTTCACGCGGAAACGACACTTCGCGGCATCGCCTGATTTGCCGGCGCGGCGTTGTGCAACGTCCGCCGGCACCCTCGGCTCGTCCGGGAGCGCGGTTCGTCCCAGTGTGGAGGAGACGTCGCCTACGTAGGCACGGGTCCTGCCCTGCGCGCTAAGCCGCCCTTCTCCGGCGACAGCGGACGCCCGCACGCCTAGATGCTTCTTCCGATAGGTCGCGGTCGGTTGAGCGGCCGTATTACGTGGTCGATCACGAACCCGACGATCGGGCGCCGTTGCTTGATGGCGTCGAGCTGCTCGGTGTCAGCGTCAATCAGCTCCTCAGCAATCATCCTTCCTAAGCTCTCCACGAAGTCGAGCTTGTCGATCGACAGCCGCTGCTCGGTTTTTTGTCTCACGAGCACGATCAGGCTGTCAGCCTTGCCGGGTGGGTTTTGGCGAGGAGAACAGGAAATGCGGTCTTCGTGGTACTCGTCAAGCTCCGCGGCGGTGAGCTCGAACTCGATTGGTGGCTCTCCCTCTGCCGTTGCCCGGCCTATCGCGCGCGCAATCCCGACCATCTCCTCCGAGGTGGCATTGCTCGCCTCGAGACTGTCGTCGAAAAGGAGCACGTCGTTTGCGCCTAGTCGGCCGTCTGCGATTGCGGTGCCGAGGTAATCGGCCATCTGCCCCTCGCGATCCACGATAACTACACAGTTGACCGCGTACCCCTTCAACGCCTGCGCTAGAGGCTCAACGTGAGCGGCTGAGCCAGAGCCTCCAAGATCGTGAAAGGCGAGGTCGTCCAACAGCCGCGGCCCGACGAGAGCCTCGACGACCCACTCGACGACGATTCTCTCGCTCGGTCCCTCACCGATGACATGAACGCCATGCGGATACAGTTCGGCGGCCAGTAGTTGCTCCTTGATCTCGGCCGCAGACCATGACGCCCCAGGCCCTCGCTCGTACAGCGCGCTGCGCTCGTCTTGTCGGCCGTCCATCGGCCAGCGTTGGGGTCGCCTGGGCTGCTCGCCAGTCACGTTGAGCAGGACGCGGCGTACAACTTCGGCGGCGTCGAAGCAGTCCTGCGCCCTCAGCGGGAGACCGCGCCAGCGTGTGTGGAAGGCGCGCGGCCGGGCGCGTCGCAGGAGGGTCAGGCCGTCTCGCGGGTCTCGGTCGAGCCCTCGTTCGACCAGGAAGTAGTAGAGCTCGAGCAACTCCTCGGGCGTGGTCCCGAACCTGGCGAGTGTGTCGGTCGGATCCAGATGTGCGGGATCCGGTCCGGCGGTGATCCACCCGTCCGACTGTGGGTCGGAGACCACGCGTTGCCGACCCGTGATCGCGGGCCAGTATTGATTCTGCAGAGCCACTAGGAACTTCATCGCTGGGCGCCATGCCTCGTCAGCGCCCTGAGCGAGGTCGTCGACGTAGAGAAGTTGCCACGGGCTGTAGAGCGGGGAGACATTCGCGTACTCCCGCTCTTCATCGTGGTGCCATTCGTAGGTACTCCAGGGCTGCCGCTCTCCTTCACCGACGAACCGCAACTTCGTCGGGTTCTCGGCGGGAACGGTGAACCCACTCGAATATCCCTCAAGTGCGAACCCGATCGGGCGAAAACTGCCTGCAGCATCGAGCTCCTCCAGCTTGCTGTGACCGATGCCAAGGTAGATTCCTCGGTCCTTCGACGCAGACCGAAGCGACGATTCCGAAGCCAGCTCGCGTTGAGCGAACGCGCCTTCGCTGTAGAGGTCTCGCCAGCTCGTCGCGACGGTGAGGTTGGGTACGCGCACGTCTCGTTCAGGATTGCTGGGCCGAGCCCATCTCGCAACGGACTTCACCCCCGCATGCGCGCGGGCCGCTTTGGTCCCGCCCCCGATCTGCGCTCGCCCGACTCAGGGAAGTGAGAAGGTCTCGCCGGGGACTTGAGCCAGCGAGCGGGGTTGTGTCGCCGTCGACGGTCGCTCTTCGCGCGAAGCAGCGCTCCGCCTTCGCCCGCCGCCGGCACGCGACGGCCCCGGGGCAGCGGGCAGCGGGGGCCGCAACCACGCGAATGCGGTAGCTCACAGAACCGTCTGAGAGCACCCCGATCTGCGTGGAGGACGCATGTCCGAACGCCGCGCAGAAATCACCGCCCGACTACTGCTGATGGGTCTAGAGGTTCTGTGCGGCCGTCGCTGGTTCGTCACAGCCGTCATTGGCGGAGCTCGCCACGACGATGGCCGTCTGCGACATGAACGCGTGAAAGGACGGATAGACCGCTCGGAACTCGCCGGCAGTTGTGATGCTCAGGTGGACAATGCCGGGGAAAGCGTCCTCGCGTAGTGGAATGAGCGCGTGCGGGTTGTGTGCCATAACTAGCCCCTCCTCCCAGGTCTCCCATCGGTCGCCTACGGCGTAGCGGAACGGTGCGGGGAGGTCCGCGTCGGGGTCGGGGACGTGGCGCAAGCCGACGCGTTCCATGTGGATCCCGTGGCTGTCGAGGCCGCGCTGGAACCCCATGCGGGCGAACTTGGCGACCGTTCCCGAGTTGGTCCAGAGCACGGCGGAGATGTGCTCGGCGTCGGGCGTCGCGAAGAAGTTCGACGGAATGGTCTTGCCACCCTCGCCCTGAATGGTGTCGACGTCGGCGGTGTAGACGAGCAGGCGCCCGTCCGGGCCTCGCTCGCTATAAGTCCTGAATCCGTACAGGTAGTGCGCGAGGGCGGTATCGGCAAGTTGCAGCGACTGCTCGCTAGCGAAGTTCTGGATGGCGAGCACGAACGGGTTGCCGGCGACGTGAGGCAATTCCCAGTAACGACGGTTGAGCTTCGAGAACAACGCGCTCCCGAGGCGAATCGCGAGCTCTCCGTCGATGTAGCGCTGAAGCTCGAAGGGATCTTCGGGAAGCCTTGGCGGCGGTACTCCGCCAGGCGGATTCGCGGTCGTTACCTCGATCGCCCATTCCTGCCCGTGACCGCGCACCAGGAAGTCGGGCGCGGCGCCGACTGACGTCACATCAAGACCGGCGGCGTCAAGCGCGGCGAAAAGGTACAGCTCCGAAAACCGCGCGTCGAACCCGCTGGTCTGAAATTGCTCGGTGAAGTTGGGATCGCGCGGTCCCATCCTGGCGAACGTTTCGCGCATCGTCGCCCGGGCAGGTGCGTAGCCACGCCCCTGAGCGACGAGCCTGAAGCGCTCGTTGAGTCGAGCCTGCGGCACCACGGGATCGAACAGATCGGTCATCGTCGACGCTCGTATCCTGGCATCCGTGGTCGTTCCGTTGGCGCGGCCGTCAGCCACCCGGGTGGATTGACGGGATCGGGTGCCCTGCTTTCGCCTTGGACGACAGGAGCACCGCCAAGCATGCGAGCCACCGTTGCCGCCGCTCGCCCAAGGCGATGCGTCACGGGCTTATCCGAACGGTCGGCTCGGCCGGCGGGTATATCCACGGTCTCAGCGACATGATCTGGCGCGTGGTGGAGACGATCCTTGCTTGGCTTGCGTTCGCCTCGCAGGCCTTGGCGTGGTATTGACGGTGATTGGGTCCGCCAAGTGGTGGATCTGCGCGCTCGCGAGCGCGCCTGTCGATGTCGCCGCGGTCGCGTCGTACCGTCGGCGCCGCGGCCGCGTGGATCGCTGTGACCATCTCTGACGGCGCGTGACGGCTCGGCACTGAGGGGGTGTTCGCCGACCCCTTGCGCAACCGGATGTGCAGCGTCTCGCGGGTGTCCGCGCGCGTGGCCAGAATCGGGTGGTAGCCCAACAGGTGCGTGTAGCCGTAGGCGGCGCCCTGCTTGAGCCGGCCGCAGACCTCGCCGACGAAGCTGTCGACATCGACGATCAGGCGATCATCGCCGGGACCCGCGCCGGCCTTCCAGGCACGCTCGAGCGCCTGGCCGAGCAGCGCGTCGAGCTGGCGCACGTGCCCGAACGTGAACGCCCGCAAAAACGTCCCCAGCGTCGACGGCGCCGGCAACCAGCCGCCCAGCAGCCGCCGCGTGCGCCCGGCCCGCAGCACGTCGCAGTCGTCGATGCTGTCAGCGCCCACGACCATCGCGAACAGCAACGCCATCACCTTGCGCCCCGCGTTCGCGGCGCCAGGCAGGTCGCGGCGCAACCTCACCAGCCGGCCAGCGAGCGCCTCGATCCCCAGCCGCCCAGCGAGCGTCGCGACCAACGCGATCCCGGCGTCCGCGACCACGCGCTCATCGTCGAACTCGACCCGCACCCCATCCAGTCCGACCGGCCCGTCATCCTGCACCACGAAGGTGACCTCCTGACGCAGGACGCGGCCGCCCAAATCGACCGCTTTCTCCCTGCTCAGGAGGTCATTCTTCGTTCACAGCCGGACGGAACCACCGCTACTCCCCGGTGGATCGAGGCTTAGTGAGGATCCGGACGTGGGTGTGCTCGTGCTGGAGGCGGGCGGCCGCGACCGGCACCCGAACATCAAGATCCCGGCGGCGTTCGCCAAGCAGTTCCGGACGAGCCTTGACTGGGACTTCAACACCGAGCCGGAGCCGCACTGCTGCGGGCGCTCGATCTACATTCCGCGCGGCAAGTCGCTCGGCGGGTCCAGCTCGATGAACGCGATGGTGTACATGCGCGGCCGCCCGCAGGACTACGACGGCTGGCGCGACGCCGGCTGCCGCGGCTGGGGTTGGGATGACTTGCTTCCGCTCTTTAAGCGGGCCGAGAACAACGCGCGCGGCGCGTCGGCGTTGCGCGCCACGGGCGGCCCGCTGCAGGTCTCCGACCAGCGCTCGCCTCGGCCGCTCAGCCGGCGTTTCGTGGCCGCTGCCGAGAAGCACGGCATCCCGCCAACAAGGACTTTAACGGCGACACGCAGGAGGGCGTCGGTCTCGCGCAGGTCTACCAGCGCAACGGGCGCCGCTGGAGCAACGCCGATACATACCTACGCCCGACGGCCAAGCACTCGAACCTGACCGTCGAGACCGGCGCCCAGGCAACTCGGGTCGAGCTGACGGGAGAGCGCGCGAGCGGCGTGCGCTACCGCCGTCGCGAACGCAAGCAGACCGCGCGGGCTGAGCGCGAGGTGATCCTCGCCGCCGGGAGCGATAGCGTCGCCGCAACTTCTGATGCTTTCCGGGATCGGTCGTGCGGACCGTCTGCGAGCGGTCGGCATCGATGTGGCGGTGGACGCGCCAGGCGTCGGCTGCTGAAGTTGCTGCTTCGCAGCGGTCGGCGCGTCGAGGTCAAGGACATCTAGCTGCTCGTGCTGCGCCATCAAGTGGACGTTCTGCGTCGTCAGATCGGGCGCCCGGCGCTAGGACCGAGTGACCGGGCGCTGCTTTCCGGCGCAGCCCGGCTGCTGCCGCCCGCGCCGCCACGGCCTGCTCGTCACGCCGCAGACGCTGCTGCGCTCGCACCGACAGCTCGTCCGGCGGCGATGGACCTACGCGGATGCGCTCCGTCGCCTCGTGGACCGACGTAGACGCTCTGTCTGCCGCGCGTGGCGGTCGCGTCTTGAGGCCTCCCGGGCTTCAGCCGCCCGACCCCGCGCTCCGAGCTGCGTGGCCGGGTCGCTGTTCAGGACGGCCATCTGCTGGTTCAACGGCCGCCGGAAGCCGTTGGCCGCCAGGAGACGTGTATGCGCCGCTGCGCCTGCGCGGCGCGGCCCTGTCGAGGTCGGACACAAACGCGCATGCGCACCCACCGTCTGCCGGCCTTGATTGAGGACGCCGACGACGAACATAAGGGATGCCGGCGCGGGGCCGCCGCCATCGGCTCGCGCCTCCGACGCCCGCTCGAGAGTCCGCCGCTGCCCGCGCTCAGGCGTTGAGCGAGGGGAACGACGCGGCGGGGCCTGGGGCGTCGACCCGGACGCGAGCGTTGACGACGAGCGCGCCCTCGGGCGTGGCGATGACGGGGTTGAGGTCGAGCTCTGCGACGGCGGGATGCGCGGCCACGAGCGCGCCGACGCGCATGACGAGGTCGCGCAGTGAGTCGAGGTCGGCCCTCGGGCGGCCACGGTAGCCGTCGAGCAGCGGGAACGTCTTGAGGTCGCGGAGCATGCCGTCGGCTTCGCGCGGGCCGAGCGGCGCGAGCCTGACCTGGATGTCGCCGACAAGCTCGGCCGTGACCCCACCGGCGCCGCAGGCGACGAGCGGGCCGAAGGCCGGATCGCTGACGGCGCCGACGATCAGCTCCGGTCCCTCTGGGGCCATGCGCTGGACCCGGAAGCCTTCGATCGGCGTCCCGGCGGCCGCGAGCTGCCGGGCCATCGCGCCGGCGGCGCGGCGCACCGCCGTCGGCCCGCACAGCCCGAGCCGAACTGCTCCGACGTCGCTCTTGTGGAAGAGGCCCGGCGCCACCGCCTTCAGCGCGACACGCTCGCCCAGCTGTGCGGCGGCCTGGCCTGCGGCCTGCGCCGAGGGGGCCAGCCGGCTCGCCACCACCGGGATGCCCCAGCAGCGCAGCAGGCGCTCGACGTCTCCTGGCGCCAACCAGCCTCCCCCATGCCCCAGTCCCTCGGCGACGGTAGTCGCGGCCGTTGCGGTGTCGACATCGGCCGGCTCGTGCGGCGGGTCCGGCGGCGCCGTCCGGCGACGAGCGTGCCGGACCGCATGGGCGAGCGCCCGGACCGCCTCCTCGGGCGTGGTGAAGCGCGGGACGACGCCCGCGTCGGCCGCCGCGGGCGCGTCGGCGCCGAGCCAGACGGCGAGCACCGGCCGGTCGGCTCCCTGCGCCGCGGCGGCGATGCCACGGGCGACCTCCGCCGCCCGCGCGGCCAGCGGCCGCACGAAGACGGTCACCACCGCGTCGACCGCTTCGTCAGCGAGCAGGACGCGCAGCGATCGCTCGTAGTGATCCGCAGTCGCCGACGCGGTCAGGTCCACCGGGTTCGCGGTCGAGACCTCGCCCCCCAGCCCCTCGGCGAGCTGCTTGCGCGTGGCGTCCGAGAGCGGCTGGACCCGCAACCCCGCCGCCTCGCAGGCGTCCTCGCAGGCGACCCCGGGCCCCCGGCGTTGGTGAGCACCGCGACGCGATCGCCGGGCGGCAGCGGCTGGCGCGCGAGCAGCCCCGCGACGTCAAACATCTCCCCCACCGTCTCGGCCCGAAGCACGCCGGCGTGTGCGAACAGCGCGTCCACGGTCACGTCCGCCGCCGCCAGCAGCGCGCCGGTGCGCGACGAAGGCGCGCGCCGGCCGGCCGTTCGAGCGCTCTTGACCGCCACGATCGGCTTGGATGTGGTGATCCGCCGCGCGACCCGCCCGAACCGGCGCGGGTTCCCGAACGAATTCAGGTAGAGCAGCAAGACCGTCGTGTCGGGGTCCTGCTCCCAATATTCGAGGAAGTCGTTGCCCGAGAGGTCGGCCTTGTCGCCCATCGTGACGAACGACGAGAACCCGATGCCGCGCGCCGCCGCCGCGTCGATCGCCGCGCTCCCGAACCCGCCGCTCTGCGAGGCGAAGGCGACGTCGCCGGGCGACGGCGCGGCGGGAGCGACCGTCGCGTTCAGCGCGATCTCGGGCCGCGGACTCGCCACGCCGAGGGAGTTCGGGCCCACCATCCGCATGCCCGCAGCCCGGCAGACGGCGAGCAGCTCGTCCTGGCGCGCACGCCCGGCAGGACCGACGTCCGCGAAACCCGCCGTCAGGACCACAAGAGCGCGCACGCCCTTGGCGGCGCACGCTCGCGCAACGTCAACGACCGCGTCCGCCGGCACGACGATCACGGCGAGCTCGACGTCGCCCTCGACGTCGGCGATCGAGCGGACCGTCGGGCGCCCGGCCACCTCTCCGCCGCGGGCGTTGACCAGGTGCAGCGACCCCGAGAAGCCCGCGGCGAACAGGTTGCGCACGACCTCCCCGCCGACCGTCCCAGGCCTCCGGGAGGCACCGATCACCGCGACGGAGGAAGGGCGCAGGACATGCGCGACGGCCGCGACGTCGGCCCCGCGCTGGCGCTCCTCAAACCGCCGCCGCGCGTCCCGCGACAGCGACGTCGGGAACTCGATCTCGATCGCTCCCTCAGACCGGCGGGCGGAGACCAGGAACCCGGATTCGTGGAACACCCCGAGCATCCGGTGGTTGCCCGCCAGGACGGTCGCCGTGAACGTGTCGATCCCTGCCGTCGACGCGGCATGGGCGAGATGCGCGAGCAGGACGGTGGCGATCCCGTTGCCGTGCCAGGCATCCGCCACCGCGAACGCGACCTCCGCCCGGCCGGCCGGCCCGCAGAAGTACGTGCCGTGCCCGACGACCGCGCCCTCTCGCAGCACGATCAGAGCGAGCCCGTCGTCGGGGGCCGCGGCGCTGCGCGCGGCCGCGTCGAGGTCGACCCCGGCGCTGAAGAAGCGAAACCAGCGCGACCGCTCCGACAACGACTCGAGAAAGGCGCGCAACCGCGGCACGTCTTCGGTTGTCGAAGGCCGCACGTGCACGGTCGAGCCGTCACGGAGCACGATGTCGGTCTCAGCGACCACCTGAACGGCCGGGACGGCGTTCGTCATAGCTCCCAAAACCGTAGGGCACTACGGCGACGGTGCGGGGGCTCGGCGCGAGCGCCTGCCCGGCGTCGGCGTCGGGCGTAAGGGCGTAAGGGCGTCAGCGCCGGGGGGTAGCGAGCAACACATCAGACTGAAACGCGCGGCGCGTACTGGTTGTCGACCCGTGCGGAGCTGATCGAGGCGGCGACGGGACGCCGTGCCCGCGTGTTCGTGGCCGCGATGGTCCGGGCGCCGCTGGCCGCCGGCGCCGGTAGATGGTCGCGTGTGAGCGGCATCTCCACGAGCGTCCGCTGCAGGTTTAGGACCTGCCCCGTTGCGGGATCCCGCCTGTCGCAAATAGCCTACGCGCGTTGCGAGGACTCGTGCAGGATGGCGCGGTCGCCGCCTGCGACCTTGGCCTCGTGGAGGGCGGCGCCGGCGGCGAGCAGCCCTTCGTGCGTGCCCGCGTCGAGGAACGCACCCCCGATGCTGATGGTGGCATGAACATGGCTGGAACCGGTGGCGTGTGACTGCTCGCTGACGGCCGTGCAGAGCTCGTCGGCCATGCCCTGGACGAGCTGAGGCGTCGCGCCGCGGAGCACGGCGGCGAACTCGTCGCCGCCCATGCGAGCCAGTGTCGTATTCGGTCGAAGGCGCTGCGCGAGTACTTGCGAGATGCTCTTGATCAGTCGCTCCGCGGCGCGCGCACCGTGGCGGTGGATCACATCGCGGTATGCGTCCACGTCGATAGAGAGAAGCGCTAGGCGCTCGCCGTCTTGTCGTGAGCGGTCAAGTTCCTGCTCGAAGCGCCGACGGTTCCACAGGCCGGTCAGATGGTCGTGGTCGGCAAGATCGAGCGCTCCCACATCGAGCGATGCGTGCTCCGGCACGCCGGCCGTGGGGGCCTTGGCGCTGGTGGTACCGGCACGCCGCTCGAGCGCCGAGCCGAGGACCTCGACCCAGCGCACGAAGTGCCGGTCGTTGAGAAACAGGGCGCGAGCCCGTTCGCGCGCGGTCGGACCGAGTCGGGCGGCGAGCAGCGGTTCGCGCAGAAGCTTGACGATCGCGTCGCCGAACGCTCGCACGTCAGCAGGGTTCTCGACCAGCAGTCCACTGTGCAGATGTTCGATCTGCTCCAGATGACCGCCGACCGCGCTCGCGACGACGGGACGGGCCTTCCACATCGCCTCGGTCACTCCGAGGCCGAACCCCTCCTGCAAGCTCTTCTTGACCACGACCGCGGCCTGGCGCTGGATCGCGTTGACCATCGCGTCGTTCTCGTCGGGCGAGGTGAGCGGGAGGCACGCGAGATGAACGCGCGCGCGCGCCGCGGGCGGCAGTCGCCGCCAGCGCTCGCGGACCTCAGCGAGCACGGCTGCCGCTTCGGGGTCATCGGCGACCTGGTTCGCGTCGGGGCCCGCGAGCAGCAGGTGCGCGTCGGTCGCGTCTAAGACCCGCTCGAGGAAGCCGTCCAGGATCCCGAGCGGGTCCTTGATGCGGTCCCACCGAGCCAGCGAGACGACGACCGGGTCCCGGCTCCAGTCCGGTGCTCCGTCGGAGTCCAGGACCGTGGGACGAGCGGCGAGCGTCGCCGTCGACCCATCCGTGCAGTCGTAGCTCGGCATGGCGGTCGAGACTCCGGCGGCGAGACCAAGGTGCTGCAGGATCGCGCGGGCGGCGCCATCTGACATCGGCCGATTCTTCGTCGACGCCGGGTCGATGGCCGGCGTCAAGATCGACGTCTCCGCGACGCCCCAGGACTCCGGCGGGGAGGCGTAGCGGCTAAAGACGAAGCTGTGCACGCCGGCGAGGCGAGGCCTCAGGCACCTCCACGCGTTCCAAGAGAGCTCGTTGTCGTGGTCGATGCCCACGTGGCAGCTCCAAACGACGGTCGCGCCAGCCCGCTGGAGCGGTACCGACATGGCTGCCGTTTGGGGGTCGTTGAGGACAACCACGTCTCCGGGGGCGAGCCGGGACGCGAGCGCACGGGCGTGGGAATCGGCAGCTCGGTCAAGGGTCGTCAGCTCGTCGATCCCAAGGACGCCTCCATCGCCCGGCTGGCCTTGCAGATGGTGATGAAAGCGCTTGGTCACCCGGAAGAACTCGACAGAACCGCGTAGCACCATCCACCGGACATCGATCCCCGCGCCCCTCCAGTACGGCAGCAGCGTACGCAGGAGCTGCGAAACTCCACCGCCCAAAGCGGTCGAGTTCACCACCCAAACCGTCCTTCCACCCAGCAGCACACCGGCGTGCTGCTCGGCCACCCACACGCGCTCGATCATCGGCTCGGACAGGTAGGCGCCGAGATCCTCGAAACGCCGAGTCTCAAGCGGAATCGCGGCAAGAGCTTCCGCCGGTCGGGCCACACACCAACGGATACCCGCTGCCGCGAGCATCGAGTCCAAGTTAGAGACGTGCCGAGCACTGGTTCTGCACGCCGGCGGTAGGCACGATGCAGGCGTCTCGATCGGCCCCGCGAGACGCCCGCAGCGGACGAGGTGCGAGAGTTCTCCTGGGCTCCCGGCTCGCTCTCGCATTCGGAGCTACAGCAGTAGCAGCGGATGATCGCCAAGCCCGTGGTTGCTGGGCGCACGGACGCTCGGTTGTTTGGAACGTCACACGAAGGATTAGGTCCGAAACAGCCGACGCCCTCGAGTCGGGCGCCTCTGCGCGCAACGGCAGGGATAAGGTGAGACACGCCGCAGGCGTGGCCGGGGTGCGGTTTGCGTCGAGGGAGCGATGCCAGTGCCGGGTCTCGGGCGTCCCGGTAGCGGGCTGTCGTCGGCGAGCGGCCCCCTTCAAGGCTGCTGCGGCAGGCAACTGCGAGCGTTGGCGGCGCACGCCCGCGACGAGCTCGGGCTCGACGAGCAGCGGCTGGCGCGGCCGTTGCAGGCGGTGTGGACGTCGGCGCTGTCGTTCTCAGGTGGCGCGGCGTTGCCGCTGCTGGCCGTTGCTGCGACACCGGCGGCGGCGCGGGTCGCCGTCGCCGTGGTCGTGACGCTCGTTGCGCTCGGACTGTTGGGTGACCTCGGTGCGCGGCTGGGCGGGGCGCCGCGCCGTCGCGCGGCGCTCAGGGTCCTCGCCTGGGGTGCCGTTGCGATGGCGATCACGTCGGGCATCGGCGCGCTCGTCTAGCGCAGTTCGCTGCGGCCGGTGAGATCACGGGGTCGCGTGACGGTCGGCTGCCGCGGCGGCCCGTATGGTCGGCCGCTTGAAGAGGGAGCTTCGACCGCGCCCTGGTCCGCCGGGGCGTCATCTTCACTGGCATCTGGTCCGGCGGCGCCGGCGGTTGCTGCGCGCCGGCGGCGTGGCGGCGCTGTTCGCGGTCGTCGGGCCGGGCGTCCTGGCCGGTCTCTCCGACGACGATCCGGCCGGAATCACGACGTACTCGATCCTCGGCGCAAAGTTCGGCTATCGCCTGCTGTGGGTGCTCGCGGTGTCGACGCTAGCGCTGATCGTCTTCCACGAGCTGGGCGCCCGCATGGGCGTGGTGACCAAGAAGGGCCTTCTCGCCCTCGTCCGCGATCACTTCGGGCCGCGTGGCGCCACCCTTGCTCTCAGCGCTCTGGTGGTCGCCAACCTCGGCACGCTGTGCGCCGAGTTCGCGGGCGTCGCGGCCGGGCTGGATCTGCTCGCCGGTGTCAGTCGCTACGTCAGCGTCCCGTTGGCCGCGGTCGGCGTCTCCCTGCTCGTCCTGCGGGGGTCGTTTCACCGGGTCGAGCACGTTCTGTTGGCGCTCGCAAGCGTCTTCGTCGCCTACGTCGTCTCGGGCTTCCTCGCCCATCCGGACTGGGGTGCGACCGCGCGCGGGCTGGTCGTGCCCGGCATGCCGCTGACCCGGGACGCGGTGCTGGTCGCGGTCGCGACCCTCGGGACGACTCTCGCCCCGTGGGGCCTTGCGTTCATTCAGTCCTACGCCGTCGATAAGCGGCTGACCGTCGAGGATCTGCGCTACGAGCGGGTCGACGTGATCGTCGGCGCCGTGCTGACCGGGGTCATCGGCCTGTTCATCGTCGTCGCCTGCGCCGCGACCCTGCACGTCAACGGGATCACGATCAACGACGCCAGCGACGCGGCCGGCGCGCTCAAGCCGCTCGCCGGACATCTCGCGGCGACCCTGTTCGGCGTCGGCTTCCTGGGCGCAGCGCTGCTCGCGGCCTGCATCGTGCCCCTGTCGACCGCCTACTCGGTCGCCGAGGCGTTCCGGCAGCCAGGGGACATCAACGCCAGCTTCGCGAAGGCGCGCCTGTTCTACCTCTCCTACGGGGCGATGGTCCTGTTGGCCGCCGCGATCGTGCTGATCCCGGGTGCGCCGCTGGTCTCGATCCTGTTTCTCTCACAGGCGCTCAACGCCATCCTGCTGCTCTTGATCCTGCCCTTCATGCGCCGCCTCGCCCAGGACCCGGCGGTGATGGGAGACCACGCGCTCGGGCTCGCCGGCAAGCTCACGACCGGCGTCACGCTCGCCCTGATCGCCGCCTCGGTCACGGCGCTGGCCGTCCTGAGCGTCGCCTAGCGGCGATGATCCTCGCCTTCACTCACAAGTCGGTACGGGAGAAGAACCCGTGACATTCGTCTGGTTCATCAGCTGGCGGATCGCCAGCAGCGTCGGTGGTAGCGAGCGGCCGAGACGTGTCGGGTAGCGACGCGACAGGTCGAGCGGGCGCCGCTGTCGACCTGTACTGGTTGCCCCTCGGCGCCGGTGGGCACTTCGTCAGGCTCAACGGTCGCATCTACGAGGCGCTGGCGGCCCGGCTGCGGCGGCGTCCGACGTGTGACCTCTACCACTCCGCGCTCCAAGTCGAAGTCGCTGAGGGGACGTTCGTCATCGAGCAGGCGCCGGTCCACGACTGGAGCGGCAAGCAGCGGGGCGTCGTCGCCGAAGGCGCCGTCGGCAGTCGCTGGGCAGGCCGATTTCGGATCTTCCGCTACGAGATCCGCCTGTGGTTCGGCGGACATATCCCCGATGTCGCCGAGGCCGTAGACAGCCCACGGCGACTGACCAACGACGAAGACCGTGCGCGGCGCGTACTCGACCTGATCGGGCAGGTCCCGACTCCGGTGTGGGGTCGCGATGAGCTTGCGACCGGTGGCATGTGGAACTCGAACTCGGTGATCGCGTGGGTGATCGCGCGCAGCGGGATCGACGCCGAGTCGATTCAGCCCCCGGCAGGGGGACGCGCGCCCGGCTGGCAGGCCGGGCTCGAAATTGCGCGCAGGCAGGACGAGGAGGCGGCACGCACCGCCGCCATGTCGCAGGAGCACTCAGATGGTCGACAAGCGTGCTGACGACTTGACCGCTCTCCCGGGATCCCTCGCTCACGGCCGTCCCGGCCGGCGGCGTCAAGCGTTCCCTTTGTGCTCGGCGTCTTCGCGTGCTGCATCGAGGAGCCCGGTCACGAGCACGTGGGCGCCCGAGCCGACGCCGAAGGTCCAGTAGCGCTGGAACCAGCGGCGCGCGTGGTCATCGGTGGTCGCCGTACGCATGACCCCGGACAGCAGCGTCCCCTGTCGGTCCTCCAGCGGGGCGCCGACAGGGCGTACACCGTTTTCGCCCAGCCGGGCTCGGAGAAGTCGCGAAAGTCCTCGGGCGCGACCTCGGCGTACTCGATCACCGGTCGCCAGAACCTTCCGACCAAGCCCAGGGCAAGCTCCTGGTCGGGTCCCTCGCCTAGGAGGCTCCAGCCCCCAGCGCTCGCGGGGATCGCCACCGTGTCGCGTAGGCGCATGCACTTCGGGGCCGCTGGTGGCGGCTCGCCGTGCAGGAGGTGGCCGATAATTTCGGGCAGGAGGCGCAGGGCGCCGAGCACACCGACGAGCGGACGGTGACGGCCGAGCTCGATCAGGTCGACCTCCATGAGCGCCGCCCACGCGGTGGCTGCGTCCGCGTCGACCACGACGGCGACCGCGTCGGAGACGTCGTAGGTGGGCAGGAACTCGTCCTCGAGCATGTCGTTTCCCTTCTCAGCGCTTGGCGTGCAGGGCGCGGACGGCGGCTGGGAGAATCCCCATCGAGACCGGCACGAGACCCCAGACGCGGCCCTTGCGCGCGTCGTAGTGGCGCACCAGGCTCGTCCACGACTCGCCGGCGACGTAGTGACCGAAGACGAACTCGAAGACGACCGTCAACGACAGCCAGATGCCGCCGATCGTCCACGCCGAGCGCGTCGTCGGGACCGGCCACCGCCGCTCCAGCGCACGAGAGTAGCCCGCGAGCGCGGCGATCAGCGTCCCGGTCGAGATCTGGCGGGCGGCGAGCTCGCCGACCCTGTCCTTGTAGACCAAATCGCGAGCGACGCCGTTGGCAATGCCGAGCCCGGCGGCGCCCACCCAGGCCGCCGTCCACTGCGCCGCGCGGCTCACGCCACCGTCCCCACGGACGCTCGCTCCGCGCGTCGCTTGATCCCCAGCAGCATCTTGCGCTCCATGACCAAGTGCGGGATCTCGATCAGCAGAGCGTTGAGGATCAGGGCCGGGCCGCGCGCCGTCCGCCCTAGCGCGAGCAGCCGCGTGCGCTCGCCCTCGAGCGGTTCCACGACGAGCGCGCCCCAGCCCTTCAGCGCCAGCACCCGGTCTCGTTCAAAGCGGGCGACCGGCAGCCCGTACGCATGGTGGAGATAGACCGTCTCGCCGATCGCTCGCTCCTGCCATTTCGCGTGGATCTGCTCGGCATTGCGCATGCGGCAGCCGGCGAAATTCTCAAGCCATTCGTAGCTGTAGAAGCCCGCCCGGTCCTGGCCGACCTGCGCCAGCCAAGGCCACACGGCTCCGACGGGAGCATTGACGGTGACGGCGCGTGTCGACTGGCTGCCCGGGTTCGGGACCAGTTCGTCTCCGGGCAGCGCCTTGTTTGTCTCCTCTGTGGTGGCGCCCCAGCGCAGCATCCACGGGCGGACAGCAGCCAGGTAGGCAGCGACGAGCCCCGTCGCGAGCACGGCAAGACCCGGCGGCCGTCGCCTCCGGGTGAGTGCGTGCACCGTCGACGCGACGCCCGCGGCGGCGGCGACGTTGAAAACGACCGACGGCCCCATCGTCACCCCGAAGGCGCGCACAAGATCGACGATCGACGTCTCTCTCCCGCTGAGCTTCCGGCGGATCGCCTCCGCCTGCGTAACCGAGAAGGACGCGGCTCGATCAACGGGCGTGGTCATCGCGCACCACCGAGGAGGACGAGGCTGAACGTGGCGACGACCAATTCGTCGGCCAACAGTGACGGCGCCCCGCCCGTACCGTCCGCGCGCGGCCGCTCTCCCAGACGGCGAGACCGATTATCCAGGAAGCATCGCGCGCCAGATGGTCAGCTGCGCTCGACGACCGCCCACCGAACGCCAGGCGCGCGAGGTACGAGGCCATCGCCCAGCCTCACCTGCACGTCCGAGAAGGACAATTCCCGGACATGACGGGGCGCTGCTGCTCCAGTGGGCAAGCAGGCGTCCGAGTCCTGCTGGCGAGACACCTGCCTGGCACGAGATCCAGTCGTGCGCAGGCGCACGATCTGCTACGACCTCGCTCCTGCGTCGATGGAAGAGCGCCAGCGCCGCCAAACGCGCCGGTATCCATCCCTCACGCTTGCGTCGCGGCGCCGGCAGGCACGGCGCGTCCACCCCGGTGGTTTAGGACGTGATACGAAGGATTACGCCCGAAACCGCTGGCGATGGTGGCGCTCGGATCCCGCGGAAAGCAGACGTGAGTTCGGCGCTGGCGCGGACGACTGCAATTCGTCCCAAGCGAGCGTCCGCAACGGCTTGGCGGAGACGACCGCTTCCACGCGGAAGCAGCAGCGCGTCGGACGACCGCCGCGGGCCGACGTCCGGCTGCCGAGTCGCATTGCTCAGGCTCCCGCGACGACACTGGCGCCGGGCGGACGATCCGGAGATGATGGCGCCACCGCCAACGGAAGGACGCGATCACATGAGCACGACGCTGGACGAAGGCCGGCTCGCGGAGCTCTCGGGGCAGGTCTCTGGGCTCGTCGTCTCCCCGCACGACGCGGGCTACGACGAGGCCCGTGCCATCCACAACGGTCTCGTCGACCGCCGCCCGGCGCTGATCGTTCGCTGCCGCACGAGCGCTGACGTGGTCGCCGCGCTCGAATTCGCGCGCAGCGCGGGGCTCGAGGTGTCGGTCCGGGGCGGCGGCCACAACGTCGCCGGCCGCGCCGTGACGGACGGCGGCGTCATGATCAGCCTCGCCGACATGACGGACGTCGCCGTCGATCCCGCGAGCGCGACGGCCGTCGCGCAGGGAGGCGCGACCTGGGCCGAGCTGAACACCGCCACCGACGAGCACGGCCTCGCCGTGACCGGGGGCGCCATCTCGACGACCGGGATCGCGGGTTTCACTCTCGGCGGCGGGCTCGGGTGGCTGATGGGCAAGCACGGGCTCGCGGCAGACAACCTCCTCGCAGTCGAGCTCGTGACCGCGGCCGGCGAGGTGCTCGAGGTCGACGCCGGCTCGCACCCGGACCTGTTCTGGGCGCTGCGCGGCGGCGGCGGCAACTTCGGCGTCGTCACGTCGTTCACATACCGCCTGCACCCGGTCGGCATGGTCACCGGTGGCCTGATCGCCCACCCGTTCGAGGCGGCCCCCGAGCTCCTTCGCTTCTACCGCGACGCGGTGTCCGACGTCTCGGACGAACTGACCGTGTTCGCCGGCCTGGTGCACGCACCGGACGGCTCCGGCGCAAAGCTCGCGGCCCTCGTCGTCTGTCACGCCGGCGACCCCGATGCGGCCGAGCGCGAGCTAGCGCCGTTCATGGCCTTCGGATCGCCGCTGATGACCCAGGTCGGCCCGCTCCCTTACCCGGTGATGAACACGCTGCTCGATGCCGGGTATCCCAAGGGCGCGCTCAACTACTGGCTCTCGAGCTTCACCCGGGGCCTGCCCGACGCGCTGATCGACACGGCCGTCGAGCGGTTCGCCGCCGTCCAGTCTCCGATGTCGGCGATCCTGCTCGAGCACTTCCACGGCGCTGTGACCCGCGTGGGGCCGAACGAGACCGCCGTCCCGCACCGCGAGGCCGGCTGGAACCTCCTGATCCCGTCGGTCTGGACCGACCCGGCCGGCACCGACGCCAACATCCGCTGGACTCGCGAGACGTTCGCCGACCTGCAGCCCCACCTGGAGACCCGCCGCTGGCTGAACTACCTCGGCGACGATCAGGGCCTCGACGCCATCCGCGCCGCCTACGGCCCCAACTACGACCGGCTCCGCGACGTCAAGCGCCGCTACGACCCCGACAACGTCTTCCACCTCAACCACAACATCGCGCCTTGACGGATCGCAGGCGGTCCGCCTGCGTCCGCAACCAATCATCCGCGTGGTCCTCGCCCGCGCGGCGCCTCGGCTTGCGTAGTGCGCACCGAAAGGAACCGAGATGACTGACGATGTCCAGGTCGCGAACCGCCGGCTCGACGCGAGCGCGAACGAGGCGCTGATCGGCATGGCCCGGATGGGCGCGGATGCGTTCGGATACACCGCCGACCTGCGAATCGACCGCCGCCTCGCGCAGCTCTTGCGCCTGCGAGTGTCGCAGCTCAACAACTGCACCTACTGCCTGAACCTGCACTACCAGGCGGCGCGCGAGGTGGGTATCCCCCGGGCCAAGCTCGACACCCTGACCGCGTGGTGGGAGACCGAACTTCACTCCGAGGCCGAGCAGGCGGCGCTGCGCTACGCCGAGGCGCTCACCCGCGCCGCCGACACCGACCGGGACGCGGCATTCCAGCATTTCCATGACGCGCTCGCCGAGCACTTCAGCTCGGACGAGATGCTCGAGATCGTCGCCGTCGTCGTCAATATGAACGTCTGGACCAGGATCAAGCTCGCCGAGGGCGCGATGCCGCGCCGGGTGGATTGAGCAGCTTCCGCGGCTCCCCTTCGCCTCGGGGGCGATGCCCCGCCTGCCGTTCCTGCGGAGCGGTCTGGCGCGGATCTCGCTCACACAGATCTGTGCAGTCGATCGCCTCGCGATCGAGCATGGGCCGACCTCGGCGCGGATCCGCGGACCGATCAGCGGCTATCTCACCACGCGGGACCAGCAGACGTGCCGGCGGCGGACCGCCGTGGACGCCTACTCGGTGCCCGCGGAGGAGGCGCCTGCCCCGCGACCGCGGCGCGCAAGGAATTCGGCTTCGGCTCGTCCCAGCTGGGTCGCGGGTGGCGCCGCATGCAGGTACTCCGCCGCGATGGCGCCCCAGTCCGCACCTGCCCGGAGCTGTCCAAGAACCACGGCAACGATGCCGTGCATCCGGCGGATCAGGATCGCTTCGGGCGGCAGGGTGAATTGGTTGACCTGCAGCCTCATCGCGGCCCGCTGCTCGCTGTCTGCGGGCTCGCGATCCGAGCCGCGCCGGGCATCCTCGCGCGCGAAACGCCGCTCTCCGGGCACCGCGTACCACGTGAGGGCCATCTGCATCAGGCTCAGCGCAAAGTCGGCGTCGACCGCCTCGGCCCGGTCGGCCGGCAGATATCCGCCGTCCAGCAGGGCCGCCTTCAGGCCCGCGGCGTCCTGCTCGCGGACGGCTAGGGCGATCGCCCGCTCGGCCGCGACCCGGGCGCCGTCGACGTCGCGCAGCAGACCGAAGTCGAGGAAGCAGACCCGGCCGTCCGCGCACAGCAGGTAGTTGCCGGGATGCGGGTCTCCCAGAGCGATCCGGTCGCGATACAGCAGGCCGAAATAGAGCCGGAAGACGATCTCGCCGTAGCGGTCGCGCTGCGCCTCGTCGGCGCGGCGCACGGCCTCAAAGCGTTGCCCCTCCACGTACTCCGACACCAGCACACGACGGGTCGAGAGGTCCGTGCGGATCCGGGGCACGCGGACAAACGGATGTCCCAGCATCAGCCGCTCGATACGGCGCTGGCTCTGCGCCTCGAGCTCGTAGTCAAGCTCGTCTCCGACCCGCTCGCGCATCTCCACGGCGAGCGCCTTGGCGTCGAGCCCGGGGGCCAGCCGCTTGACGAGCGGCACGAGCAGCATTGCGTTGCGCAGGTCCGTCTCGACCGCTTCTGCCACTCCGGGGTACTGGATCTTCACAGCCACGTCATCGCCGTCGACGGTGGTGGCGCGATGCACCTGGCCAATGGAGGCCGCGGCAAACGCACGCTCGTCGAACTCGGAGAACACACGCTCAAGCGGCCCGCCGAACTCCCGCCGCATGAGCTTCTCGAGGTCTGCGAACGCCACCGGCGGGACGTTGTCCCGCAGCGCGGCGAGCCTGTGTTGCAGTTCGTCGCGCTGGTCCTCGGGAAGGCCGTCGAACTCGACCATCGACATCATCTGGCCGACCTTCATCGCCGCGCCGCGCATCTGCCCAAGCTGGGCGACGAGCTGCTGCACGGCCGCTGCGGTCCGCTCGCGCTGGGCGGCGGCGGCCCGCTCGGGCGTTCGCACCCGGTTCGCGGTTCGCATCCCGGCCCAGCGCAGGCCCTGCCCCGTCACCAGCCCGCCGACGCGCGCCGTCCGCGCAAGCCGGCCGCTGGGCAGCTTTCCCGCTTCCGGCGGCGAATCGTCGGCCTGCGCGCTCATCGACCGAGCCTAGCGAGCCGACCTCACCGTCAGATTCTGAAAGGCGCCGCCCCGGCCGCGCGGCAGTACACGAAGCTCGCGACAAGTCGTCTTCGCTCGAAGCCAGGCGAGCAGACGTCGGCGGGCGCACGCCCCGTCTCCTGCTGCCCTTTGCCGGAGGCCCGGAGGGCTTCGCCGTGCCATTCACGCGAAGGGAGAAGCGCCGTCGCGACCGATGAGCGCTGCGTCGCGTGCAGCTTGAGTAGCACGGCTTACTCGCGGCTTCGCTGAGGCCTCGGCTACGGTCAGGCGCATGACGGAGTGGCAGATGCCCACGCTTACGGACGTCCTTGATGCGCGACGTCGGATCTCGGCGCACTTGCGCCCGACGCCGCTCTACGGCTACGCGGTCCTCAACGAGCTGGTCGGCGCCGAGGTCTTCGTCAAGCACGAGAATCACCAACCGGTGGGCGCGTTCAAGGTGAGGGGCGGGGTCAACCTGATCTCTCAGCTCAGTCCGGAGGAGCGCCAGCGCGGAGTGATCGCGGCCTCGACGGGAAACCACGGCCAGTCGATCGCGTATGCAGCACGGCTGTTCGGGGTGCGGGCGACGATCTGCGTTCCCGAGGACGCAAACCCGGTCAAGGTTGCCTCGATGCGCGGACTCGGAGCCGAGCTCGTCTTCCACGGCCGCGATTTCGATGACGCGCGCGAGCACGCCGAGGAGCTCGCCCGCGAGCACGGTTATCGCTACGTGCACTCCGGCAATGAAACCCTGCTGATCGCCGGTGTCGGCACCGAGACGCTCGAGATCCTCGAGGAGCAGCCGCAGATCGACGTGGTCGTGGTTCCGATCGGCGGCGGAAGCGGCGCAGCCGGTGCCTGCATCGTCGCGAAGACCATCAACCCATCCGTCCGAGTGATTGGTGTCCAGTCGGATGCCGCGCCAGCGGCGTTTCGTTCTTGGCGGGAGCGGCGCTTGGTAGAGGATCGGACACAGACGTTCGCTGAAGGGCTGGCGACGCGCACGGCCTTCGAGCTGCCCCAACGGATCCTGTGGCGCTGGCTCGACGACTTTGTGCTCGTCAGCGACGACGAGATCCGGGCTGCGCAGGCCGTGATGATCGACGCGACGCGCAACCTGATCGAGGCGTCGGGTGCGGCGCCGCTCGCAGCGGCACTTCGACTACGGGCGGAGCTTGCTTCAAAGCACGTGGCGTTGATCGCGAGCGGCGGGAATGCGACGCGAGCGCAGATTCTGGAAGTGCTGAGCGAAGAGCGGAGCGAAATCAGGGCGCGCGGCGGGGGGCCAGAAGCGCCGCCTTCGATCGGGTGAGCTGCCAGGCCAGCCACACCGCGATGCGGTGGCGCGACGCGCCTAGTCGGGACGATCGGCGCCAGGCGCAGCCCATTCGCCGAGCTGAAAGAGCACCCGAAGCCAGATCGCGCTCGCGCGGGCGGTGCGTTCGATGTGATTCAGCGCTCTATCGCTCCCGGCAATACATCTCAGCGGGCCATGCAACCAATCGCGCTTGTGCTTCCGCGTGAACGGAGCACTGGCCGTCGACCGGCGTGCGCTCCTAGCGTGTTGTTGGGAGGGACGGCGCCGGGAAGTTGTCGGGCATGAAACGGGCACGCGCGGGCTCGCTGCTTCGTTCACGACACCGGGCGGCGCTCTGGTCCACGAGCAAGGCTCGGCCAGTGCGCTCTCTGAGCGTCAGAGCTCGTGGCCGAGCCTGCGTTCGACGTGGAGGCCGAGCTGGTTCTGGGCCTGGTGGAGGTCTTGCTGCGCTTGCCGCCAGTGTCTGCGAGCGGGTGTCGCCTCGGGCCGGGCGCCGAGGGCGTCTTGGTTGTCGGTGATGGTGTGGTCGAAGCGGTAGGCCTCGATGCGTTCGGCGGCTTGCCGCCAGGTGCGTTGGGCTCGCGGCTGATCGGGAGGCTCGCCGAGTGACGCCAGGAGGTACGGGGCCGGGCGCTCCAGCGCGTCGTGCACGTGCTCGCGGCGGCGGATTGAGAGCTGCGTTTCGAGCTCGGCGGCGCGTTCGAGCAGGACCCGGCGTCCGGCTTGCCACGTAGCGCGGTCGGGCACCTGGGCCGCGAGCTCGCGCTCGCGCTCAGCCACCGTAGCCGCGTGGTGCTCGGCCAGCGTCAGGCGCTCGCGCTCGAAGGCCAGCGCCGTGGGATCGCCCGTCCGACGCCGCAAGAGGCCGCCGGCGGGCCGCTGGAGTTCAGCGACGCGCCGACTTGCTTCGTCCGCGCCGCGCTGCGCCTCGGTATGCGCGCTGTGCGCGGCGCGGAGCTGGTCGGCGAGGTGTTCGGGGTAGTGGCCGATGCGCTCGTGTAGCTGCGCGAGTTCGGTCCTCAGCTGGTCGACTGATCGCTGGCTGAGGTCGCTCGCGATGTCCCCCCTGGTCTGTGTGGGGGTGCGGTCAGACGGCGCCTGGGTGCCGATGACGTCAAAGCGGTCGAGGGCGAGGTCCTCGTCGTCGCGGCGACGCATGGCGGTCCCGAGACGTTCGACGGGCGTTCGCTCGTCGCCGAGTTCGGCAGGCTCGTTCGGCGCGATCTCGGCGCGGTCGAGTTCGCGCTCGGTTGGGGCGTCGATGAGGAACAGCTCGGTTGGCTCTCGTGCACGGGAGAGGGCGGTGTAGGACCAGTTGCGGGTGAAGTCGTCGGGATGTCCCACGACGCCGGCCCACTCCACGGTGCCGCCCTGGATGGTGTGCGCCGTCAGGGCGTAGGCGTGCTGGAGGTACTCGGTCACGTAGACGGCGTCGAGGGTGCGCTGGGCGCCGGCGTCGGTGCGCACGAGGATGTCCTTCTCGACGGGATCGACGGCGACGATGGTGCCGCGCGTGCCGTTCTCAACCGCGCGCAGACGGTCGTTGCGACGCGCGATGACCCGATCACCGACGGCGAACTCCTGCCCGGCGACTTGGACGCTCTCGCCCAGCCGACCGTCGCGCCGCAGCTCGGCGCGGACCAGGGCGTTGAGACGCTCGCGGCGCTGGTTGTCGCGTGCGATCAGGACGGCCTGGCCCCACGGGCATCCAGCCTGGTGTTCGCGCCACGCTGCGACCGCCACACGCTCGCCCGCACTGATGCGCTGCGGGTCGCCAGCGATGATGTGCAGACGCCCGGCGCCGTGCTTCTCGGTGATGTATTCGGTGGGGTCACCGCGACGGACCTGGCCCAGCAGCTGGCGCTCGCGCGGGTCGCGCTGACGCATGACCTCGCGCAGCTCATAGGAGCCCAGGCGCCGGCTGAGCGATCCCAGCCAGCCGCCGGCCTGGACGCTGGAGAGCTGGCCAGAGTCGCCGATCGCGATGACCTTCACCCGTGCGGCGCGTGCGTGCGCCATGACGCGGGCGGTCTCGCGGGTGCCCGCCATCCCGGCCTCGTCGAGGATCAACACGGCCGACCCGCTCCCGAAACCGCCCCCGTCGGCGTCAAGGTCCAGCGCCAGTCGCGTGAGCGTCCACGCGTGCGCGATGCCGGCCTGCTCGGTGAGCTCGCGCACGCCGCGTCCCGTCGGTGCGGTCCCCAGCACACGGAAGCCCCCAGCCGTATAGGCCTGGGCGAGCAGTCCCGCCGTGAAGGTCTTGCCCGTCCCGGCCAGCGCCTCGACGCTCTCCACGCCGTGACCGCTTGAGGTCAAGCCGCGGATCGCGGCGGCCTGCTCGGCCGTTGGCGCGAACGGCGCGCTCGCGAGCGCCGCGTCGACCAGCTGGCGATCGAGCATGCCGGTGCCTTCGCCCTGGCGTGACTGCGCGCCGCGCACGATCGCCTGCTCGTGGGTGAGCAGGTCGCTCGTGGTGAACCGCCTCTCCCTGGCGTCCGGGGCGCGGTGGACGTCGCTGCGCGTAAGGAAATCCGCGGCGGCGCGCTCGACCACCTCGGCGGCTGCTCCTTGGCCGTGGGCGGCCGCCCAGGCCATCACCGCCTCGCGTGTTGCGAACGTGTTCTGCTTCTCGGTCAACCCGGCCGCGCCGGCGAGCTCGCCGCTCACCAGCCGCAGATCAGGAATCTCGGGCGCGCGCGCCGGCCCGCGGGTAAGGGCCTTCAGCTCTCGGGCGCCGAGGCCGTGCTCGGCCGCCCGGGCGCGAACGCCCTCCCGCCACGGCGCGGTGTCAACCCCGCAGCGCTTGCGCTCACGCGTATCGTGCGCGATCGCCTCACGCCCCGCGCGCCGCACCTCGACGCCGGCGCTAACGAGCTCGCGCTGGCGCTCCTCGATCTGCCGGCGACGCGTGGAGAACTCCCGCAACACCTCCGGAAAGATCTGCTCGATCTCGGCCATCCCGTTGCGCACCGGCCCCCAACGCACCCACGGAAGGCGCTCGCGGACCGCGGCGCGAAGGTGCGCCTGATACAGAAAGCCGGCCGCCCTGGCGTGCTGGTAGATCGGCGTGCCATCGAGCGCGGTCCACCTGCCGTCCTCGCCTCTCGCCATGTTCGCCGCGACCACGTGGGTGTGCAGCTGGGGGTCCTCCGCGCGGCTCATGCGGTGGCGATAGGCGGCCGCCACGAACCCCTGCCCCGCCTCGCGCCGCACACCGCCGCGGCCGCGACGCACTCGACACGCCTCGCGCTCCAGGTAGCCCAGGGCGGCACCCACGGCCGTCTCGTGCGCGTCGACGAGCGCACCGGCCATCACCCGATCGCCGACCGCGAACAGAACGCTGACCGACTTAGCCTCGATCCACCGGGGAGTAGCGGTGGTTCCGTCCGGCTGTGAACGAAGAATGACCTCCTGAGCAGGGAGAAAGCGGTCGATTTGGGCGGCCGCGTCCTGCGTCAGGAGGTCACCTTCGTGGTGCAGGATGACGGGCCGGTCGGACTGGATGGGGTGCGGGTCGAGTTCGACGATGAGCGCGTGGTCGCGGACGCCGGGATCGCGTTGGTCGCGACGCTCGCTGGGCGGCTGGGGATCGAGGCGCTCGCTGGCCGGCTGGTGAGGTTGCGCCGCGACCTGCCTGGCGCCGCGAACGCGGGGCGCAAGGTGATGGCGTTGCTGTTCGCGATGGTCGTGGGCGCTGACAGCATCGACGACTGCGACGTGCTGCGGGCCGGGCGCACGCGGCGGCTGCTGGGCGGCTGGTTGCCGGCGCCGTCGACGCTGGGGACGTTTTTGCGGGCGTTCACGTTCGGGCACGTGCGCCAGCTCGACGCGCTGCTCGGCCAGGCGCTCGAGCGTGCCTGGAAGGCCGGCGCGGGTCCCGGCGATGATCGCCTGATCGTCGATGTCGACAGCTTCGTCGGCGAGGTCTGCGGCCGGCTCAAGCAGGGCGCCGCCTACGGCTACACGCACCTGTTGGGCTACCACCCGATTCTGGCCACGCGCGCGGACACCCGCGAGACGCTGCACATCCGGTTGCGCAAGGGGTCGGCGAACACCCAGAAGGGGATCAAGCGCTTCTGCGAAGAACTGATCGCGCGCGTGGACCGGGCGGGCGCCACCGGCCCCAAGCTGCTCAGGGCCGACAGCGGCTTCTGGAACACGAAGGTCTTCGAGCTCTTGGAGAGGGCGGGCTGGCAGTACTCGATCGGGGTGCGGATGATCAAGACCGTCCGTGCCGCGGTCGAGGCGATCGACGAGGACGCCTGGCAGCGCATCGACTACCCCGACGAAGGCGAGGCGCAGATCGCCGAGACCACCTATGGCGGGCGCCGGCTGATCGTCCGCCGCACCCGGCTGCTCGGCGTGCAGGCCGAGCTGTGGCCCGACTGGCGGCACTTCGCGTTTCTGAGCAACCGCGGCGATGCGATCGAGCTCGCGGAGGCCGAGCACCGCGACCACGCCGTCGTCGAGCAAGTCATCGCCGACCTCAAAGACCAGCGCCGAGAACGTCAGGTCGAAGGCGGCCACCTTCGACCGGCCGCCGACCCGTCTGAGCCGCTCGCCCGTACCCGGATCGCGGCCCTCCATCAACGCTATGAAGCCCTCCTCATCGACCGCGCCGACGAGCCCTAGGACCTCACCGGCTCGACCCGTCCAACGGCCCGGCGACTCGCCGCGCCCGGAGTAGTAGTCATCGCGGCCCTGGGCCACCTGGCGCTCGTAGTAGCGCGACTGCTCGACCGTCAACTTGCCGATCGACAGCACCGCGACCCGCCCGTCAGGCCTCGCCCTTGCCGAGGACAGCATCCCCGCCCAGCACGTCGCCGAGATCCGGGACTGGCCAAGAGCCGCCCGCTGTGTGCCGCCGCCCGGGGCGGGCCTATGCTGACGGCGATACCCGTTCGCTGGTCACATAGTACTTGGAACAGCCTCATACGGCTACAAAGTACCGCCAAAGCATCCGTTGGTGCAACTGTGTGGGCGTCCTTTGTAGCGCGCCGGAAGGCCGGTGCGTTTCGGACCATGCGGAGACGGGCGTTGGCCGGACGGTTGCAAACGCGAAGGACGAGTACACCATCGCAACCATGCAGGCGTCGAGCGACGCCGGTCCGAACACACACGTTGCGGGAGGCTCTTCTGACGATCGTCGGCTGCGGGCTGACCGAGGCCCCCAGGTTAGTACACCAGCGTCCCCAGTCCCGGGACTGGGGACGGCCGTTCGCGGGGCCCTCCACCCCGGCCTTCTCCGTCCCAGGTCGCGGGTATCGTCACCGCCGATGGTTACACCTCCGCCTGTCGGTCGCTGAGAATGCGCCTTGACTCTGCCCTCGAACTCCAGGACCAGTTGCTGCGGAGCTCCGGCCCCGGTCCAGGTCTCGCCGCTCAGAGCGCGCGCGAGGGCGTCGCGGCCCGGCGGTCGAGCGAGATGGCGTCGGTCCAGCCCGCGCTCGCCCTCGGCATCTCCCCTGGGGACAACGAGGAGTTCCGCCTTGCGATACGCCTGCAGCGCCGCTCGCTGGTCGGCTCTAGCCGCGTCGAGGCGATCGTAGACGCGGCGCGGGGCGAGGCTGACGTGCGCTATATCGGCCGAGTCGAGAAGCTCCAGGCCGACCCGCATATGCGGGATCGCCACCGTCCATTGATCGTCGGCGCGTCCGTCGGCCATGTCGCCATCACCGCCGGTACGCTCGGCGCCTTCGTTCAGACCGCCGCCGATGAGCTGGCGGTCCTCTCCAACAACCATGTGCTCGCCGACGAGAACCGCGCCGAGATCGGAGACGCGATCATCCAGCCGGCCGATCTCGACGACGGCGAGTCACCCCGTGACGTGGTCGCAGCTCTGGCTGAGTACGTGCCGATCGCCCCCGTAGGTATCAACCTCGTCGACTGCGCGTTCGCGACCCTAGTCGACGGCGTCGGCGTCGATCCCGTCGGAATGCTCGGCGCTCTCGGGAACGGCATGGTGGCGCCGCAAGACGCCGATCAGGTGCAGAAGCTCGGCAGAACCACCGGCTTGACGGCCGGCCGCGTGTCGGCGTTCAACGTTCGCAGCCTGATCGTCGAGTACGAGATCTCGCCCACGGTTCGCTTCGACGGGCAGATCGAGATTCAAGCCCAGGACGGCGGAGACTTCAGCCTTGGCGGCGACAGCGGATCGCTCATCGTGAGCGATGGCGATCGCGTGCCGGTCGGGCTGCTGTTCGCCGGCAGTGATCAGGGCGGCGACGCCGGAGGGCCGGTGACCTACGCGAATCCCATCGCCGAGGTCCTTGCCGCCCTCAATGTCGAACTGTACCGTAGCTCCTGATGGGCGCGGTCGACCTCAAGCGGGCCCAAGCAGCCCAGGACGTTCTCGCCGAGGCGCTCCGCGAGCACCCGGAGGTAACCGGAATCGGTCTCGCGCGCGCGGACGACGGTTACGTCCTCAAGGTCAACGTTCGAACCCCGCCAGCGGGTGACACGATCCCGGCCGAGGTAGACGGAGTGACGGTGCAGCTGCAGACCGTCGGTCGCGTGCGCAAGCGCCAAGCCGCGTAGCGGCCGCGCTCCCCGCAGCCGGGTCGCGCAGCCGCCGCGCCGCCCGCAGCCGGATCTGCCGGGCCCGCTCATATGCTGCGACGATGACCGACGTGGCCCAAGGCGAACTGCTCGAGCAGCTCCTGCCCGGCGCGGCCGAGGAGCCTCGCAATGGGCCACGGATGCCCCGTCGCCGCGGTGTCCCCAGCATGCGCGAGACACGCAATGTGCCGTCCCCCCTGCGGCCCGTGCCGTCGCGCCGCGGTGATGCCAACCTCCTCGAGATTCGCGATGCACAGCAGTCATTCCGGGACCTGCTGCTGCCAACTGCCTTCCTCGACACGTTCGCCGAATTGCACCTCGAACACCATCGCGAGACGCTGCTCGCAACGCACGGTCTCGCGCCGCGGCGGACCCTTTTGCTGACGGGGCCGCCGGGCACCGGTAAGTCCGCGAGCGCGGAAGCGCTGGCCGACGAGATGGGCCGCGACTTCGCCGTGGTCAACCTCGCCACCGTCGTCTCGTCGCTGCTTGGCGACACGGCCCGCAATCTCGCGGCGATCTTCGACGCCGCCGCGGGCGAGCCCCTGGTGCTGCTGTTCGACGAGTTCGACGCCATCGGCAAGGAGCGTGCTGAGCAGACCGATCACGGCGAGCTCAAGCGCGTCGTCACGGCCTTCCTACAACTGCTCGAGCGTTTTCGCGGCCCGAGCGTGGTCGTCGCGGCGACCAACCATCCGGACCTGCTCGACCTTGCCGTTTGGCGGCGCTTCGACGTGGCGCTCGAGTTCGCGCCGCCGTCGGTCCATGAGGTCCGCAAGCTTCTACGCCTCAAGCTCAAGCCGCTGTCGCGCGAGCGCAAGCTCGACATCGAGACGATCGCCGGCGCGTGTCGCGGCTTCAGCCAGGCCGACGTCAGCCAGGTTGTGCGTGATGCTCATCGCCGACACGTGCTCTACCGACCCAGCGAGCCGCTGACCACCTCCGAACTGCTCGACGCCGCCGAAGCGCTGCGCCGCCGACCCGGACCGTCGAGCGGTCGTGGCTGACTACGAGCATCTGGCCATCCGGCGCGTTCAGCGCCCGCCGCGTCAGCGACAAAAGGTCCGCCAAGGCTTCCGGCGCGATCCGTCTTACCCCCAACACGAGCGTCATGCCCGCACGCTGAGTAGCGCCGCCGACGCCGCCCTCAACGAACTCCAGGCACGACGCCAGCGGACGCCAGAGCTGAACCCGAAGCTCATGCTCACCTTCACGCTGAACCGCAAGGTTCCCGAGGCGAAGTTCCGCGTCAGCGGTCTCACGGTGCTGGATTCCAGCGATCAGCATGCGGCCGTCGTCTTCGCCAGCGACGGCGCAATGGCTGCATTCAAGCGCCGCCTTGCCCTCTACCGCCGGGGCCCTGCCGAAAGAACGGTTGACCTCGACGAGGATGACACTGACGTGGAGGAGGACGACTCCGACCAGACGGTGCCGTCGGCGCGCTACGAGGACTTCTTCGACGCCATCGATGGCTTTCGTCCGCTTGACGCCCGCGATCGCGTTAGCGACCGCCTTCGCGAGCGCATTCAGCGGGACGGCGACGAGCCGTTGCCGTTCAACGTGGACCTGTGGTTCGCCGAGGACGTCGCGGTACGCACCGACTGGCTCGAGGAGGCACAAGCGCGCGTCGGCCAGCTGGAAGGGCGCTGGGTCGACACCTTTGCCGACGCGACCGCGCGTGTCCTCGTCGCTCGCGCCATCGGCGATCGGCGGGTAATCGACGGGCTGGCCGAACTCGACCAGATTGCGCTGCTGGACGCGGTCGCCGAGCCGAACCTGCGCGGCGACGAGCTGGCCGACCTGCAGGACCTCGCGCGCCTGCCCGACATCGTTCCCCGTCCGGACGATGCGGCTCCCGTCGTTGGCCTCGTCGACTCGGGTCTGCGCGCCGGACACCCGTTGCTCGAGCCCGCCGTCTTTGACTCCGCTGTGCTGCACCGTGCCTTCGCCGGTCGCGCGGAGGACGACTATGGCCACGGTACTGCCGTCGCCGGGCTGATCCTCTACGGCGACGTGCTAGCCGCCGCTCGATCGGGCAATTTCCTGCCACCGTTCTGGCTCGCCTCGGTGCGCGTCTTGGATGACGAGGGCTATGAGCCGGAGAACGCCAACACCGTGCGGCTGATTACCGACGCCATACGCCACCTCGTCGAGGAGTGCGAGTGCCGGATCATCAATCTCAGCTTCGGGGACCCCTCGAGTCCCTACGTCGGCGGCAAGAGCAGCGCCTTGGCGGCCGCGCTCGACACCGCGATCCGCCGCTACGGGCTCCTGCTGGTCGTGTCCGCCGGCAACCTGTACTTCGACGAGCTCGCGCCGCAGGCTCAGCTACTCCCCCGCTGGCCCGCCTACCTCACCGACCCCGGGTTTGAGATTGTCGACCCTGCCCAGGCGGCGCTGGCGATCACGGTCGGCGCGACCTCCCGTCACGACGCCGGCTCCATTGGCGGCTCACACCGAATGATCGTCGCCGCCGCAGGTGGCCCAGCGCCCTTCACTCGTCACGGTCCCGGCGTGCTGCAGGCGATCAAGCCGGAGGTCACGGCCGATGGCGGCAATTGGGTCTTCGACCGGCGAGCCAACGCGCCCGCGCCGGATCACGCGGTCGAGGTCATCTCGACCTCCAACCGCTACCCGGACGAGCTGTTCGCCGCCAACTTGGGCACCAGCGTCGCCGCTGGCCAGATCGCCCACATCGCGGGACTGCTCGAGACCGCGTACCCAGAGCTCGACCCGCTCACCTGGCGCGCGCTGCTTCTGCAAGGCGCCGACCACGGCGACGGACTGAGTACCGCGTTCGCACACCTCGACGGCGCCGAGCACGCCAGCGCGCTGCGCGACGTGGCAGGCTACGGCCAGCCAACGTGGGAGCGTTGTGGTCTCTCGCAGGACAACCGCGTCGTCCTGTACGCCGAGGACGAGCTACTGCCGGATGCCTTCCACGTTTATCGCCTGCCGCTCACGTGGAGCTTCACCGACGTTAGCGGCCCACGCGCCCTGGCTGTCAGTCTGACCTTCAATCCGCCCGTGCGGTACCGCCGCCTCGACTACCTCGGTCACCACATGGAGTTCCTAGTCGTCCGCGGCCTCGACGAGAACGACGTCTTTCGTATGGCCGACGCCGACGTCGCCGACGCGCAAGCCGGCGAACTCTCAAAGAATGAGGTCACGCTCCACCCGTCGCGGACCGTCCGCCGCCGCGGCACCAACCAGTTCGCCGACCACGCCTGGCGCCAGCGGCTCTCCAGCGGCGTGGACGGCGACTGGTTCCTCGTCGTTCGCAGCCTCAACAAGTGGCTTACGCGCGCCGACGGCCTCCAGCCCTACAGTCTCACGGTCTCCTTCGAGGTCGACCAAGCCGACCGCTTGTATCAAGAGCTTGAAGTCGCTCTGCGCGCTCAGCTCCGAGCTCAGGCCGAGGTGCGCACATGACACGGGTGCACCGCGGGTCCTACTGTTCACCTTCTTGCACGGCATCGTGGGTCCCGCCTAGCCACGGTGAGAGGCGACCCGTGTTGCCCGCCGGTGCCGACACCCGTGTTCAAGTGACGCGACGGCTATCCGGTGGTCGCGGCCGACTTCTCGCAGCGCTGCCTGTACTCGCTCGCCACAACGGGGAAGGTGATGTCGAGGCCACGCTCGAGTGCGTCGGCGATGTTGGCGAGTTGCCCGAGCGTCACGTTGCGCTTGCCGGCCTCGAGAGCCGCGACGTAGGGCGGCTTGACGCCCATGCGGCGCGCGAACTCAGCCTGCGTGAGTCCCTGGTCGACCCGGGCGCGACGGATCTCGATACCGAGCCGCGCCGAGGTCACGTCGGAGGTGTGCGTACGAGGCACTAAGGATTCCTCGCGCTCACTTCGCGAGTGGCCGTGTGCGGCGCGGAGTCGCCGGTCACGCCCCACACGAGCCCGCCGCCGTGAGACGCCCTATGCGCGCCCGGGATCGGGGCGAGCATCGAAGGTCCCCTCTCCCCCGTGTCCATGTCCAGCAACGCGAGGTAGCGGACCTGGGCGAAGTCTCGGTCGCCGCGACCCCCAGGTGCGTCCCGTTGAAGGCCGCAGCGCGACGGCTGCCACACGAAATCACCGTCGTGACGAGGAGGGGCCGCGAATGTGACCTTGATCAGTCGACTCTCCCTAGGTCGGAATCGTTCGCGGGCTGTATCATAACCCATTGGGTTATGATCGGATCAGGACGCGGCGCAGATCCACGGCCGGCGAACGCGCCCGGCCTGCCGCCATGGCGCGACTACGTCAAGGAGGTCCTGAACGGCGACTCGGCCGGTTCCAGGGCCAGGGAAATTGGCCCCGAAATGGCCCCGAGTGGCCCCGAAACGGCCCCGAGAATGGGTATTTCAGGGTATTTTCCAGTCGTCGGAAATCGCCCATTTGCAGGGCTTTTCCAGATTGGGACTACCCCGGGAGCGGAATCATAATCCGCGTGTCGGGGGTTCGAGTGCCTCCTCCGATACTGCGCCAAGCAGCCAAGCCTTGTCGTCCTGCGAGCCGTGGGACGCCGACGCCGCCGCCCGCCGTGAGGCCCGTTCCTCTCGGCTAGGCAGGTCCCGAAAAACCCGGGGTCAGAACGACGGCCCGGAACCGTCCGTCAATCTCACGCGACTTGACGGCTTCCGATCGTCCGTCCCGACATCTTTGACCTCGGGAAACGCGCCTCGCCGCGAGCGACCCGGTGCCGGGCGACTTCTTCAGGAGTCTTCTAGGGAGCGATCAGTCGCTGGAGTGGCGGTTCGGCTCGACTCCGGAGTGGCTGATGCAGTACGACCGTAGTCGCAGGCAGCGGCGTTACGCGAATCCACGGATGACAAGCGCCCACACTCGGCCTACGGTCGGCCGAGGCGGTCTACGAGGGAGGTGGATCATGAAGACCGCAATGTTGGTTGTGTTGGGAGCAGTTCTCGCGGTCTTGGCGCTGCCTGTGCTGCTTTTCATCGGCTTCGCCCTCGGGCCGACACTCCTGGTCCTCTTGCTTATCGTCGCGTGCGCCGCGCCCTTCCTGCTGGTCCTGGGCGCGATGTCGCATCACGCCGGTAGGCATTAGGCAGGTCGTCGGCCGTCTGGCGCCGTCGGCGGTCTGGCGCCGCAGAAACGCGTGACCGTGACCGGCTCACGCGCCGCGCAACGCGAGCGCGCCGAGAACGGCGCCGGTCGCAAGGCTGCGAGCCCGCGCGGATCACGCGTGTCGGCCAGAGCCGGCCGACGCCGTCGACGTCGATCGCGTCGATGTCGCCGACGCGCACCGGTCGCAAGCCGACGTCGGCGATCAGCTGCTCGACGCCGGCGTCCTTGGGCTCGCACCAGAAGCGGTCCCGCCACCTCGCCCCCACCGTTGGGTCGGCGAACATCTCGAAGCCGAGCGTGTTGAACGCGCGTGCGAGTCGAGCGCGCGGGGGCGAACCGGGCGTACACGTTCGCGCGATGCAGGCGCTCGGCGCCGACGTCGCTCGTCTCGCGATGACGAGACGGCCGTTCAGCGCGCCGCCACGCCTCCCCGATCGTCGCGCCGATGTGCCGCTGCCGATTACGGCGATGCTCGTCATGGGCGGACGATACGCGCAGGTTTGACGTAATCCGAAGAGAGTTCCCCAGCGCTCCGTTCGCTCCGACTTGCGCGTGGACCTTGATTGAGGTCCGTTACAAGTGCACCGACGACGCCATCGGCGGAGCCGACGCTGCTCCAGGGCTGCGGTCTGCGCGGACTCGGCGACCGCGTCGCGGCGCTCGACGGCACGCTCTCGGTGGAGGGCCCACTGGGTCGCGGGACACGCCGGCGCGGTGAGCTCCCGTGCGAGCGGCTCGCAGGTCCGCCTAGAGCGAAACGCTTCGGACCCGGTGGATTTCGTCATCACCGGGGCCGCCGCGGAGCGTCACGCGGGCGTGACGCTCCGCTGTGGTGGCTGGCCGCTCGGGCACTCAGCGGTTGAGCGGCCAGACCGGGAGAATGCCGCGGCCGTAGCTCGCGTCACAGGTCTCCGCGCAGGAGAGATACAGGGCCAGCGCGGCGGCACCCAGGCCTAGGTACCCGCCGATGTGCACGAGGCCGGTGTGCGCCCCGTAGTTGCCCGCGCCAAGCGTGAAGAAGGCGCCAATGAGCATCATCAGCGCCGCCACCACGATTGCGTTGGTGCGGAACGACGCGATCGTCATCGAGATGACGAAGAACCCGAACGCGTAGAGGAACAGCCCGAGCGCGTGCCCGACCTGATTGGCCGGTATCGCCTTCAGGAAGAACTCGGCGATCGCGAAGAGCGACAGCCAGAACGCGCCGAATCCGGAGAACAGCACGCCGGCGAACGTGTTGCCCGTCCGCAGCTGGATGAGTCCCGCGAGCAGCTGGGTGATTCCGCCGAACATCAGCGCGACGCCGAAGACCGCCGGCTCCACGCCCGCGGAGATGAAGTTGGCGTTGATCATGCTGAGCATGAACGTGGTGACCGCGAACCCAGCGAGCGCCAGCGGGGCCGAGTTGCCCCACTCGACCGGTTTGACGGCAGCAGCGGGCGTCGCTCCGTTGTGCGCATGTGTCGACGCGATTCGCTGCTCTTGGATGGTGGTCGCCATGGTCCTCTCCTCTGACGGTTGGTTTGAGGGCGAAGGCCCACGACGCGCGGGACGTGACTTGTGAGCGGTCGGCGCGGTTGTGCGCGCTACGCGTTGGGGTTGAAGCCTCCCGCCGCGTCACTGGACCCTCTCGGCGATCGTGGACCCCGCCGGCGAGCGCGCCATCGGGGTCCATACGGAGCACAAAGGCGGAACCCCGCAGCATGTGGCGGCTTTGCCGCATCGCACCTCAGCCAGCGGCACGTGGAACCCGCCGCCCGGCCGATCATCCCGCCAGCCACGCGGGAAGCCGCCCCGCGAACACTCGCCGGGCGGCCATCCACCGGAGCCTGCCGGACGCCGTGGGGCGTGGTCTCGCGACCGCGAACGCGACCCTCGCGGATCGTGCTCGAGATCGTACGCCGCTGTAGTCCTCGCGCCCCGCGAACGTTGCCGCCGCAGGGCGCGCCCGGTTCACGGCATCGGTGGATCAGGCCCGTTCGGGGGGATGAGCGGCAGATTGAAGCCGTGTCGCGTCACGCCTGCGTCGCCCCGTCGCCACGCCCCTCTCCGGCGCCGAAACGAACAGCGTCTCGGAGGACTACCAGTCACGGGCTCGCGGACCCGATGATTGAGCGCTTCGGGATCCACGAACCCTGTCGCCGCTCTCGCGGCCATGGGTCCGGGCGCTACCGAGTCGAGGCAAGGCGGTCGCCGAGCTCGCGCGCGACCGTAAGCACCTCGACGACGTCCTCGGCTGTCGTGCGGAAGTTCGTGAAGCACACACGCAGGTAGACGCGGCCGTCTACGGTGGCGGGGGCGAGGTAGACGCGCCCGTCCTGCTGGATCGCGCGGGCGAGCGCGAGGTTGTGCGCGTCGACGTCGGTGGCGCCTGTCGGCCGGTCGCGAAAGTTGACCGTCGAAAGCGTCGGACGGCACAACAGCTCCAGACCCGGGTCGGCGTCGACCGCGTCGGCGAGCGCGCGGGCATGGCGCAGCGTGCGCTCGATCCCGGCCCGGAACGCCTGCGCGCCGTAGGTGCGGAACGCCAGCCACAGCTTCAGCGAGCGGATCGGGCGGGAGTACTCGAGCGTGCGGTCGACGGGGTTCGCTGCGTCGGCCTCGTGGAGCAGGTAGTGCTCGTCGTGACGGAAGGCGGCCGCGAGCGCGCCGCGCGTGCGCAGCAGCACGACGCTGCAGCTCTTCTGCATGCCCAGCCACTTGTGCGCATCGACCGTGACAGAGTCCGCGCGATCCAGGCCGTCGAATAGCGCGGCGGCGCTCGGCGCGCAGGCGGCCGGCACCCCGTAGGCGCCGTCCACGTGCATCCACACGCCGTGTCGGGCGCAGACCTCGGCCACGGCGTCCAGCGGGTCCACCGCGCCGGTCAGGGTCGTTCCCCCCGTGGCGACGACCGCGACCGGGGTCACGCCGTCGGCGCGGTCAGCCGCGATGGCCCGTTCCAGGGCGTCCGGCCCCAAGCGCCGGCGATCGTCGAGAGGCAGCTTGCGGATCGCGTTACGCCCCAGGCCGATCACCTCGACCGCGCGCACGACGGACTGATGCGCCTCCTGCGAGCAGTAGACGGCCCCTCGGCGGCTCCCGACCCCATCCGTCCGGCAGCCAGGCAGGGCCCGCTCGCGGGCAGCCAGCAACGCGGTGAGGTTGGACACCATGCCGCCGCTGGTGAATACGCCCTCGCCGAGCGGGTAGCCGACCAGTTCAGCCACCCACTGCACCGTCTGGCGCTCGAGCAGGTCGACCGTCCCGCCCGAGGCGGCCGCGTTGACGTCGTAGGCCGCGGCCAGCGCCGAGCCGAGAACCCCGGCCTCCAGGCCGGTCGAACCAATGTAGGCGACGTACAGCGGTCGAGATGGGGAGACGCTCGCGTCAAGCGCACAGACGGCGTCCTCAAGCGCCGCCTCGACGTCCCCAGGCTCGCTAGGTAGCGGCGCCGTCAACCGCCTTCGCAACTCCTCGGGTGCGACCGGCTCGTGCGGACGCGGGTGGTCAAAGGACTCCCACGCCTGACCGAGGAAGCGCACGAGCAACTCCAGCACGGCGTGGCGGTCCACCATCGCCAGTGGATCGTCGGCGGGCAACGGCACCGTTATACCGCTTGGCAAACGAGCACGCGTGTCCACTCCGGCGCCAAGATGCTTGCTCGACGAGCCCCGTCCGTCCCGGACGGAGAGCCGCCGGCTCACAGATAGCCAACGAAAAGCAGTCGTCAGTCGACCCGCGGCTGGCACGCCGCATCTCGTCCCTGGCGAGCGCCGGAGACCGCGCAGCCGCCGCGCTCGCATCGCGGTAGCGAGCTCGCGGCCGCGAGGGTGCTGCTCGTCGTCGATTCGCGATAGGTCTTCGAGCTCGCGCGAGGTCAGGGCGTGAGAGGGTTGGGGCGATGGACGGGACGATTGGGGTGGTGCTGTCGGGCGGCGGCGCTCGCGGGGCGTACGAGTTCGGCGCTCTGGAGGTCCTGGCCCCCGTTCTGGACGAGCCGGCGCGGATGATGGTCGGCACGAGCGCCGGCGCGCTCGGCGCCGCCTATCTGGCCGCGAACGCGCACAAAGGGCTCGAGGCCGCCGCGCGCTCGGGCGGCGAGAAGTGGCTTCAGGTCGAGATTGGCGACGTCATCGGCCCGCTGTGCTCGCCGCGCGAGCTTGGCCGTCTGCTGCTCTACGGACTCGAGCTGCTGGGCGTCCGCGCGGCCGCCCCACCGAGCCTGCTCGACACCAGTCCACAGCCAGAGACGATCGCGGCGCTGATCGACTTCGAGCAGCTGGCGCGCAACGTCGAGGACGGCACCCTGGCCACGGCCGCCGTCGTGGCCAGCGCCTACGCGACGGCGAGAAGCGTCGTCTTCCACTACGGCGGCCAGTCGCCACCCACCGACGACCGGCGCGGCATCGACTACGTCGCGACCCGCCTGGCGGTCGAGCACGTCCAGGCCTCCAGCGCGATCCAGTCCCTGTTCCCGGCCGTACTCGTCGGCGAGCGCTGGTACGGCGACGGCGGCGTGCGCCTCAACACGCCGCTCAAGCCGGCCCTGAAGCTGAACGCCGATCGACTGGTGGTAATCGGCCTCAACTCGGTCGCCGGGCCACCGCTCGAGTACGACGATCGTCGCCCGGACGTCTTCGACGGCGCCGCTGCCGTCGCCCAGTCCCTGCTCGCCGACCAGCTCGCGCACGACGTCGACACGCTGAGCACGATCAACGACGACGTCAAAGAGAGCCGCCAGCCAATCACGCACCGGCTCGTGCCCTACATCTTTGCCGCGCCCACCGACCGGCTCGCGATCGGGCGCCTCGCGACCGACGTCTACAACCGCCATTACGCGGGCGCGCGCGGGCTGCACCACAACCGCGAGCTGGCGCTGCTCGGGCGGCTGCTCGACGCCGGCCGCAACCCGGTCCGCGGCGACCTCCTCAGCTACCTGTTCTTCGCTCCCGAGTTCATCCAGCCGCTGATCGAGCTGGGCCGGCGCGACGCGCGGGCCTGGCTCGATCGCCAAGGGCGAGCGGATCCCTGGCGCACGGAGCACCCGTGGCCCGCCGCGGGGCAAGCGGGCTGAGCACGACGCCGTGCCCGACTTGCCGGGCCGCCGAAGTGGCATTCGTCCAGCGGTTTCGATTGTCGCCCACCTCGCCGATGACCACGGGATCCACAGGCATCGGCTGCCACGAGTGCCACACTTCCGCCGGATGCCGTCGTCTCGCCGACGCGTGCGAGACGTTAAGACACGCGGAATGGCGAGCGCCACGAGTGTCGGTTGTGTCCAACGGTGTGTCCAATCGGCCCAGATTCCTCGATGGCTAAGCCAGATTAGGCGGGAATCATAATCCGCGTGTCGGGGGTTCGAGTCCCTCCTCCGGCATGACGAAAGGCCTGCAAATGCTCCTAACCGCCCGGCGCCGGTGCACGGCGGGCCTGCACAAGCGGCTGCGACAGGTTCCTACTCAAGGACGGGACCGTCAGCTGGAGGTCGACCGCATCGCCGCGACGCCGGGCATCGACGACCACGACGCCGAGTGGGAGCGCTGGCAGCTCCAAGGTCCGTCGAAGGCGCAGCCATGTCGGGAGGTTCAGGTGCACGCGCCGCCACCGGACGCCGCACAGCTCGACGTCGACACGATGATCCTGGACCGCGGGCTCTATGGTCAGCCGCAACTCCGGACACCTGACGTTCCGCGCCTCTACGCGGCCGTCAGCACCCACCGCCAGTGACCAATCCTTCAACTGCCTGTTGAGCCGGGCCATGAGCGGTTGGAGCGGGGCACGGCCGTCGATCCGGAGCCCGAACGCGGTGAGGTTCGCAGCGGGAGACGAGCGCATTCGGACCTCATCTGCTGCGATTGCCACCGGGTCGAGGTGCCAACCGTCATACTCAACTTCCCGCAGCTTTATCCGTATCTGATGCGGCTCGGCGCTGCCTTGGACGCCGATCCAGTGCACCAGCCCCTCGAGCCGGCGCCCGTCGATCGGCAGGCTGAGTCGTCGGCCCTCGAAACGGGTGGCCAACATCGCGATGATGTCGGCGCTCGTCCGCTCGTGAAGGTCGACGACCTCCCGCAGTGCGCTCAGCGCGGTCCACGGGCCGATCACGCGGACATTCCCGGATGCAGGCTCGACACGACACTCGGTCCCAGCGAGCCTCAATCACCCCTTCGCGCCTGACGCCACTTGAGCAGCCACCAGGCGGTAACCAGGTCCTCTGTGCGCCGAAGATCAAGTCCGGTGATATCCCTGAAGCGTGTGACCCGGTACCGAACGGTGTTGCGGTGTAGATGCAGGTCCGTCGCGGTTCGATCGATGTTCTGGTCGAACTCGAGCAGCTTCAGCACCGTTCGCTCGATGTCGCCGCGATCAGTGCCAAGGTCGGCGAACCGATCGGCAGCCAGACGGGAGGCGACATGATCCCCGATCGTCACGAGCGCCAGAGGCCCGACGGTCCTGAGGTCGAACGTGCCGGTCATGCTGAAGGCGTCCGCCGTGGCCAGCGCCTCCCACGCCTCAGCGAATGACTCGCGGGCAGAGCTCAGGAGCACCGGCGGGCCGACGCCCAGGGCGACTCCCTCCGGTGCGGTTGGACGGCGAGGCGCGACGCCGAGCAACGTGCCATCGACGATCGTCTGCAGCACGCGGTGCGTTGAAGTCGCGCCCGATTGACGGATCTTCGCCTCGAGCAGCGAACCCTGCCTGGCTCCGGTTGGCGATGCGTAGACGGTCACGTACGGCTGCGACAAGTCGAGGCCGTAGAGGACCGCATCCGCGCTGAGGCGCTCCTCGGTCATCCGACCGGACGCCAGGTCACGCAGGAAGTCTGCTAGGCGGGTCGCGTCCAGGCGGGCCTCGGCCAGGGCCTGCTCGTGCACCACGTCGGCGATGACCGAGGAGCCGAGCCACACCCATTGCCAGAGCGCATCCTGGATGGCGAACATCGATCTGGCGTCAAGCCCGAGGTCGTCGGCGTGAGCACCGATGAGCCAGACAGCTCGACGGCTGCCGACGTGGAAGCTGCGCCCGATCGATTCGAGCGGCAGCTCCGTCGCCGCCCATCGCCGGGCGAGTACGCGGAGCTTCTCGGCATCTTCCTCGCCCGGAGCGACGCCGCGACGCAACGCGCGCACGATGACCTCGGCGCTCCTGCGTGTGTTGGCGTGGACACTCGACCACGAGACGTCGGCAAAGCCCGGAAGGCCGTCACGGTAGGCGTCGGTCAGCTCCGCCGCGATCGAGTCCATCTGGTCTTCGAGCAGGTCTGCCACACGGTGAAACGCCGCCGCCAGATCTGGGTCGGAGGGCTCCGGCTGGCGCTTGACCTCGGATCCCGGCCCAGCCATGCGGACGATTCTGTCACCCCGGGGCCCACGGATCACACGTCAGCCGTCAGGCGCGCAACGCAGACGGCGGTCGCTGCGCGTCGCGGGAGCTGCGCACGAGCCAGCATTCCCCGCTCATCTCCCCGGCGAGGAGTGCGACGACGGCGTCTCCCGCGTTCGTGGAGTCCACGGTTCGAACCAGCTTGTCGTACAGGTCGTCGACGGGCGTGGCCTCGGTTCGACAGGCGCGGACGTCTGGCAAGACGGCGTTGAACCGGACTTGCCGCGGGGCGAGGACCGCCCCCAGCGCTCGTGCGAGGCCGATCAGTGCGTGGTCACTCGCCAGGTCGTTCGGATCCCGTGACGGTCCGATCGACGCGGCGACGATCGCCCCGCCGTCCCCGGTCGCTTCGAACGCCGGCAGGGCGGCCTGCGTGCCGTACGTGACCCGGTCGACCATCGTGCTGATGGTCTCGCGGTACCGGACAGGATCGAGATCCTGAGCGGGCAACGGCTCGGCTGTCGTGCTCGGGCCAAATGCACGAGGTCCAGTCGCCCGTACTGTTCCATCGCCGCCGCGACCACGTCGTGATTTGCATCCGATCGCGACAGGTCGGCGGCGACGAAAGCTCCTCCGACGGCTCGTGCGACCGCGTCGCCGCCGCGCTCATCGATGTCCACGACGACAACGCGGGCACCGGCCCCGGCGAGGGCGCCGCACGTGTGGCGGCCCAGACCATGCGCGCCACCGGTTACGAGGGCCACCTTCTGCTCGAGGTGCCGCGTTGGGTTGCGGATGGGGGCCGCTGCCATCTCCGGCGCGGTGTGCCTGCGCAATGCCGAGGAGCTCATGGGAACGCCTCACGGGGCCGGCGCCGTCGCGTCCGCCCGGCGGGGCGCGGCCTTGCGTCGCTTGACGGACGGGGCGGGCGGCACCAGCTCGCGGATCCCCGCCTCGATTCCCCTGGTCAGGATCTCGATGTCGGGTGCTGTGTCGTAGTCGCCGGTCACGCCGAGGTTCAGGTTGCCGTCATAGGAGAAGATCGCGACGCCGATACGTACCTGGCCGGCGAGCGGAACGAACGGGTACGCGTTCAGCATCCTCCGCCCGGCGAAATACATGGGGTGCTGGGGTCCGGGGACGTTCGTGGTGATGGTGTTGATCGAGGACTGTGGCGCGCGCGCTCCGGCGCGGGCGCCGAGCGCGAACAGCATCGGCGGGGCGAACCCGCTGAGCGACGTCAGTGTGGCGCCGGCCACGGCCTGCCCGCTCCGCTTGAGCACGTCCATCTGGGAGCACACGGCGCTCAAGCGTTCGACCGGGTCCTCGACGCCGACCGGCAGGGCGGCGAACATCGAGGAGACCTTGTTGTTGTACGCGCCGCGCTCGCCCGGCGTGCGCACCGACACCGGGACGAGGGTATGGACGACGCGCCCGTCGACGGACTCGCCGCGTGAGATCAACAGGTCTCGGAAGCCGCGCGCGATCACCGCCAACACCACGTCGTTCACGCTCCCGCCATGGGCGTTGCGGATCGCCTTGATGTCCGCCATCCGGCCGCCCGCCCATGCCCAGCGACGGTGCGGCCCGATCGGGCCGTTGAGCGTCGAGTCGTCCGGCTGGCGCAGCACGCCCACGACGCTCCCGAGGCCGCTCGCGATGGTCGCCGCCCGCGCCGCCAGCGCTCGCGGATCGCGGATCGTGCCAGCGAGGTCTCGTAGTCCCTTGAGCGGCTCCACCGCCTGCGCGACAAGCGCCGAGACCATAGCCTCGGCCGTGCTGGGAGCGTGCGCCGGGACCCACGGCGTCTCCTCGGCCGGGCTCGCATCGCGATCGGCGTCGAGCACAACGGTCATCAGATCGGTGGCAGAGACACCGTCGACCATCACGTGATGGACCTTGCTGATCATGGCCCAGCGACCCTCGCCGAGGCCTTCGACGATCCACGTCTCCCACAGCGGCTTTGCGCGATCGAGTTTCTGCGCCATCACTCGCCCGACGAGGTTGCGCAGCTCCTGGTCGCCGCCGGGAGCGGGCAGCGCCGTGCGGCGGACGTGGTAGTCGAGCTTGAAGTGCGGGTCGTCGACCCAGCTCGGGCGCCCGAACGAGAGCGGCAGGGTCCGCACGCGCTGTCGATAGCGCGGCACGAGCCCGAGCTTTCCTGCGATCGACGCGAGCACGTCCCCCTGGGCGGGGGCGGGCCCTTCGAACATCAGCACGGACCCGATATGCATGTGGCTCACCGCGTCCTCGATATGGAGGAAGGAAGCGTCGAGCGCGGTCATCGTGTTCATGGGGTTCTCTCCCGGTCGATGTCGCTCGCGCCGAGCGGGAAAGCTCGCCGTGAGTGTCGTTCATGGTCACGTCCGAAGGGCACACCTGCCGGCGGCGACGCGGCCTGTGCGAGAGGCCGCGTCGTGCCGGTGGCGCCCGTCGAGCGCCGTTACGTCGACACAGGGCGCTCCGGGTCGAGACGCGCGTGCTCCGGGTCGAGACGCGAGTGCTCCGGCTCGAGACGAGCAAGCTCGGCCTGCACCTCGCGCTCGTGCTGGACCTCGTCCTCGCGGGCCTTGCGGGGGCTCCAGCGCCCGTGCATCACGAAGATGAACGGGATGAACAGCGCCTGAGCGGCGAAGCAGATCCACCAGTAGGTCTGCCACTGCTTCGGGTTGTCCGCACTGGCCTTCGCGACATCGGCGCCGTTGGCGGCGAGGTAGGCCACGTCAGCGGGCGGCACCTTCGACACCGACTGCAGTCGGGCGCCCGCCTGCTGGACCTTGGATCCGTTCGCTTGGAGGAAGCCCAGGTCCGTCGACGGCACCCGGCCAAGCGCCTGCAGGCGGGCGACCGCCTGCGCTGGCGGGATCGAGAACTTCCGCGCGATCTCCCCAACCGCCTTGGCGCCGGCTGCCTTGTCGGTCGGCTTCTGGGAGAGCGTCTGCAGGGTCGCCGCGTCGATCGCCCCGGCCGTTGCGAGCTCTTCCTTGTACTCACCGCCGAGCGAAACGACCCTGCCGACCTCGGCGGTCGAGAGCCCGGACAGCGCCGAGAGCGCCTTGGCCTGCGCCGCCTGGTCGGTCGGATTGCGCTTCAGAGCAACCAGCGTCGCCCCATCGACCGTCTTCAGCACCTTCACCTGCTGCGGATACTTCGCCACGATCGCTCCGACGCGCTCACCCTTGTCCGCGAGCGTCGTCGTGGCGGAGACGATGAAGGGAAGCGCCGTGAGGGAGATGGTCACCATGATGCGGACGGTCCATCCATACACGGCGAGCCCGGTCGCGGTGGCCGCCGGGTTGCGACGCTCGACGGTCTCCGTGAACGCGGCCATCCACGACACAAACGCCAATCCGAGGCCGAGGGCCGACAGCACGAGGTACACGCGGAAGGCGCCATAGCTCGTGTCGGGGTTCGTCGCAGCCGCCGCGAACAGCCCTAGGCCGACCAGACCGACCACCCCGCCCACGAGCATGAACGGCTTGCGCACCCGCAGGCGATCCGACAGCACCCCCACGGCAAACAGCGAGATCGCCGCGGTCGCCCAATACCAGTTCCCCAGGCTGTTGGCCCGGGCCTCGGTGTAGCCGAAGACGGTGGCGAAGTAGACGACCAGGAATCCGACGAGGATGTAGTAAAAGAGAAGGAAGACGCTCATCGCGAACGCGGATCCGATGATGTCGAGCTTGAGCATCTGCCGCCAATGCCCCTTCAGCGCGTCCTCCGGGTTGATGCCGGCGGCGCGGGCCTCGATCAGTGCGCGGTCCTGCATGCTGTGCATGAGCTGGTCGCGCAGCTGCGGCGACAGCTCGCGCAGGCCGATCAGAGCGATGATCGCCACTGCGAAGCCGGCGACGCCCGCCACATGGAACTGGAACCGCCAATCCGGATGGCTGTCCAGCGTGTTGGTCGCGATCACGGTCACGAGCAGGCTGCCGAGCACCGGTCCCATGGTCCAGAACGCCATGGCGCTCGCGCGCCCGACCTGCGGCGAGAAGTCGCGGATGAGGGCCGGCGTCGCCACGAGCACCACGCCCTCGACGATGGTCAGCAGCATGAAGAAGACGGCGTACGCGCCCTTGCTGTCCGCATTGGGGAGTACGAACGTCGTCAAGACCGCGACAAGGAGCACGCCGCCCACGACCAGGTTGGTTCGGCCCCAGCGATCGCTCACCCCGGCGAAGAGCGCGGCGAAGGCGCCGAGCAGGTTCCCGCCCGCCACCATCAACACGAACTGGGTGAAGGTGAAGTCGAACTCTCGGATGATCTGCGTCGAGACTCCGCCCTGCACGTACAACTGGTGGTAGAGGACGATCGTCGCGAGGACCGTGATCGCGAGGTACCTCATGCGCGCCGGCGTGTCGGGGTAGTGCGGAAGCTGTCGATCCCAGAGCCGGCGGATCCCGGCCGCCGGCGCTCCGGCGTGTTGGCCGATGGCGGCGCTCACGACTGCGCTCCTTGTCCGACGCTCCGCTGAGCCTGCATCTCGCTCTCCTCCGTTTCGCCGAACGTCGCTGATCGCAGCCGCGGTCGACACGTCTCTCTCGCAACCGTGGGCTCGACGGCTCCCTCAGCTGCGCTTGCAGTCAGCCTCTCGACCTCCCGCGAGTAGCGCCTCGGCTCAGACACGAATTTCGAAGCGCGCGATTGTGCACCGTGCCAAGCAACAGGTCAGACGAGGAGGAGCCGGTGGTGGTGGCGCGATCCGCGGAGACCGGAGCGCTGAGGGGGCCGCGACGCAGGGAGAGGGTACGTCGCGGCCCCGGGCGCTCCGCTAGGGAGACGAGCTCGCGGGCGGCGCTCGCGGAGGCCTTGGTGAGGTCACGCCTGAATTCGGCCTGCGCGGTCGCCACGGTGGCGAGCCACTCGACCTTCGTGGCGCCGGCGGACTTCGTTGTAGCGCGTCGGAACGCGAAGGGCTCTGCTGCGACCGGTACGTGGAGTCGGGCGTTGGCCGGAAGGTTGGCAACGCGAAGGAGTCGCCGTCACCACCGCGTGGCGTCGAGCGACGAGAGCGTTCTCCTCATCCAGGCCCTCCGTGCCGGCCTCGACGACCCTGGCACGCTCATGGCCTCAGCCATCGCTGCCACCCTCCGCAATGCTGCCGAACCGACCGCGCTCGAGTTCCGCGGGCGTCTGCGCGCCAGCCCTCGGCCTACGTCCGGTCGCTCGCCCCCGCCGGACCCTCGAACGACTGATGATCGACCCGAGCTCGGCTCTGCGATCTACCGCCACCTCACCCGCGAGATCCGCATCGCCGGGCCTCGCGGTTCATCCGAACCTGATCCGGACACGGCGCCAGCGGCTCGCGAGCTCTTCGAACGACGTGCCGCCGGCGACGGCCTCACGGAGCTGGCGCGCTGGCTCGACCGCCTGCAGATGACGACCGCGCGGGGCGGGCGGCCCACCGCGCGCATCGCCGCCGCCACTTCACGTTCATCCGCGACAGGAGGAGCGCATCGAGGTCCTCAGCGGCTCGGTTCTGTCGATTAGCGGTTGAATCAGCCGTGTGCTCGCGCCCGGGGGACGATCTCCACGCCGCCCGGTGAGCCGCACACCGTCGGACCGGCGCGCGAAGACGCAGTCGAAATGATCGTCGAGCTCCGCCCAGCCTTCGGCTTCGAGCACTTCGTCGAGCGCACGTTTGCTTTAGATCGCGCCGGCCACGTAAGCGCCAATGGACGGGGCAGCCCGCTGCGTCTGGCCACCGCGAAACCGCACGAGGCCGAGTTCTTCCTGCCGCGCGTTCCGATCGGGCTTCAGCGCGCCATTCTGCGCGCCCCGGACCGCCTCGGCCAGCGGCTCCCTGGCGCGCGCGGCTGACGACGGTCGTCGATAGAGGCAACAGCGAGCGGCGGCCGGCGGTCTCCGGCGCTCGCAAGGGACGACGAGCAGGAGCGCAGGGCGAGACTGCTGCCTCTTGACGAGGCGCTGCCGGTTTGCGCGGAGCCAGCAGCACAGGCGAGTCGGCCGGCACGTGTTGCGAGTCGGACGCGGCGTAGTGGGTAGTCCGAGGATGTGACGACGTCGCCGTTGAATGCCCTTGCTGCGCGGCTTGAGTCGGTCGAGGCGCTGGACGGTCCGGGGCGGACGGCCGGCCGTGCTGTCCGAGGGCTGATTCCCGATGGCGCGCCAAAGGATGTGCTGAGCGGCGCGTGGCTCGGTCACGCCGTGCATCCGATCATGACCGACATCCCGATCGGCACGTGGACGAGCTCAGTCCTGCTGGACTGGATCGGCGGACAAGGCAGCCAGTCGGCGTCGGATCGGTTGATCCTGGCCGGCGTGCTCGCTGCCGGCGCGACCGCGGCCACCGGGTGGTCGGACTGGGCGGACGCCGAGCAGCGGAATCCCGCGGTGCGTCGTTCAGGGCTCGTCCACGCCGCCGTGAACGTGACGGCGACTGCGCTCATGATCGGCTCCTTGCTCGCGCGCACGCGAGGCGCGCGCGGGCGCGGCAGGCTGCTGTCACTCGCCGGCTCGGGTGCCCTCGGCGCGGGGGGCTGGCTAGGCGGGCACCTGAGCTACACGCTCGGCGCCGGGGTCACGGCCAGCTCGCGATTCGGCGGCGCCGGGTAGGGAAAGCTGTCCAACGCTCGCATAAGGCGTCCCGACTTTGTCGGTCCGGCGAGGGCGAACGCATGAGACACGCGCGGAGCCAGCGCCTGCTTGAGGGCGGCGTCGCGCACGACATCCCCACCCTCGATCCCGCTGATGCGGTGAGCCGTCAGGTCACGCGCCAGCGGGCCCGGCGAAGTGGTCGCACAGGGTGGCTGCGACGCTACGCACAAACTCCACGTCAGCCGCCCCGAGGTCGGGGCGGCGCTCACGCGCCAGACAGCACAACAGGTACATCCGCGTGCTCGCGGAGGTGATGGGCACGCCGAGGTAAGCGTTGACCCCGATCCGCGCCGGCCAGGTGAGATCGGCCAGCGCCGGCTCGGCCGCTACGTCTGCCACGAGGTGGCCGATGCGCCCCGTGAGCAGCCGTTCGCAAATCGTGTCAGCCAGCGGCAGCGCGGCGCCCGCGACGAAGCCGGGCAAGCCGTCGTCGCCGGCAGCGTGTCGCACAACCTCCCGGCCATCCACAATCTCCGAGACGAAGCTGACGTTCACCCGTAGCTGCTCGCGCACCAGTGCCAGAGCGCACTGGATGGGATCAGCACCAGCGTCAGACCGGCTGCGCGGAGCCCGCAACAACCGGCCACAGCGCGGGCACTCCTCCTCGCGCACGCAATACGTGGTCAAGCCGCAGTCCGGACAACGTAGGCGCGGCATTTCACGCCGGAGGCTAGCGCAACGCCCTTCGACCGTCCCGACATTGCAGGAGCGCCCCACGGCGGCAAAGCGATGTACGACCTCGGGATCGACCGCCGGAGGGAGCGGGAGCAGCGCGCGCGACTCGCTCGAGCTCGCGGGCGGTCTGCGCGCACGCCGGGCAGTTGGCCAGGTGACGGCGCACGCGCTCTGACTGCTCGCCACCAGCCACGTGAGCGACGTAGGCGGCGAGGTCGTCGGCCAGGCTCCGATAGCGCTCCCCGGCCTCGTAGTCGGCGACGAGCGCCCGCAGCCGCGCCCGGGCGCGCTGGGCGACCTTGCGGAACTTCTCCGTCGACCACCCGAAGCGCGCGCAGAACTCCTGGCAGTCCATGTCGAGCGCCACCTGGCAGGCAAGGACGAGCCGCTGGTCGGCGGTCAGCTCGTCGGCGAGCTCCCGCAGGCGTCGCACGTCCTCCTGGCTCGCGAGCCGCCCGGCCACATCGGCGCTCGGATCCGCGACCACAGCCACGCCCGAGCTATGAGGCCCATCGTTCTGGCCGTCGCTGTGGCGCAGCGCCGATTCGGTTGCGGCAGCGATCGGGCTGCGCCCGCTGACCGCTCGCCGGCT
>CAWIEX010000013.1:0-25525 GCA_963835295.1 uncultured Actinomycetes bacterium | reverse complement strand
TGAGGTGGGCGAAGTAGACGCCCGAGACGGCGTCGGGCGGGATCGCCCACGACGCGGAGACCGACCAGCCCCCGCAATCCACGAGCCCCGTCGTCGCCTGGACCGGGCACTGGCCCTGGACGCCGGCGGGGAACCCGGTCATGGCCGCCATCCTGCGGGCGCCGTCGCCGCCGTACCAGCCGAGCCGGTAGATGTCCATGCGGTAGCCGACGTTGGCCGTGATCTTGAACTGGACGGTCTGGCCCTGGTCGTAGCTGATGTTGGTGGTGAAGCCCTGCAGGTTCTGGTCGCCGGCGCCGGAGATGTTCCAGATGCTCGCGGGCGTGCCCTGCTTGGCGTTCTCGGCCGGGATCGGGTTGTCGTAGGGGCCGAGCGGGATCCCAGGGTCGTTGGCGGGCGGTGCGACCGAGTTGCCGCCGAAGACGAGGCAGAGCTGCGTCCGGCAGGTCGCCGTGCCGCCGGGAGCGCAGGCCTCGCCGCCGTCGATGGCCGTGATGGTGGCCTTCGCGCCGCTCGTGCCGCCGCTCAGGGCGATCGCGGGGTTGTCGTCGCGGCCGCCGCGTGACAGGCAGTAGGTGACGTCGCTCTGCGGCTGGTCGTCGAGGCCGCCGGAGGCGACGCGCAGGTGCCCGCTGAGGCGGTGCACGCGGATCGCGCTGGCGGCCGAGTGGTCGGCGAAGAGCTCGAAGGGATGCGCCGCGTACGCGGCGGCCGTGATGGTCACGGTCGAGCGGTTGCCGAGCACGATCGGCGTCGGGTCCGCGACGCTGGCGCGCGGGGGCGCGCAGGGGCCCGTGACGTCCCACGCAGCACCGCGCTGGGGCGCGCGGTAGAGACTCGAGGCCCACGTGTCGAACAGGCCGGCGGCGCCCTCGCGGGCGACGTCCGGGTACGCCTGCGCCAGCGAGGGTGCGCTCAAGGCGTCGGGGAACGAGGCCAGCGCGCCGCTGCCGGTCGTGCTCAGGTGCGCGAAGAAGCCGATCGCGTCGTAGGTGCGGTGGTCCAGCGGGGTCGCCGGCTCGTCGACGTACGTGGCGTACGCCTTGCGGTAGGCGGCGGCGCCGTCCTGGGCGAACAGGCAGCCGGCGTAGGCGGCGGAGCCCTCGCCCAGCCAGGGGCGCGAGGCGTCGAGGGTCTGGAGGGCGTCGGCGCGGCCGGCGAGCTGGATCTGCAGGCAGTGGAAGACCTGCGCGGCGATGACCGTCTTGGACGCGCCGCCCCGACGAACGCTGATGATGCAGCGCGCCGCGGGCTTGGCCGAGCGGTAGCTGCCGCCGGCGTCGACGCCGAGGGTCGCGGCGCCGCGGCCCGTGGAGGGGTAGTCGCGGACGATGGTGACCGGCAGCGTGAGCTGGACCCCGGCCTGCTGGCCGACGAAGGCGATGGCCTGATCGCGGATGGCGTTGAGCCGCGCGCTGGCCGCGCGGCCCTCGACGGACAGGGCGAACGCCTTGCGCACGATCTTGTCGACCGCCGCGCGGTGGCTGGGCGTCAGGCGCCCGTAGTTGGCCAGCACCCAGCTCGTGGCCAGCGTGCCGTCGGGGATCGAGCCGCGGGGCCCCTCGGCACCCGCACGCCGGGCAGCGGGGCGACCGCGAGCGCGAAGGCCTGCTGGGCCGTCGCGGGTCCGGGGCGCGCGCCGCCGGCACGGGCCAGCAGCCCGGCCCATGCGCTCTGGCCGACGGTGCGGCGCACGCGGGTGCGCACGATGTCCCGCAGGCGGCCGACGAGGCCGTCGCCCTTCGCGCCACCGACGGCCACGAGCTCACCGACGACCGGGCCGTCGCGCCACACGATCCGCTGGGCCTTGCTCAGCGCGCTCGCCTTGACGCCCAGCGCGCGGGCGTCGACCCGGTTCGCGGCGCTCCTGCCGGCGCGGCCCAGGGCGCGCTTGAACGCGCTCGCGTGGGCTGAGTCGCGCGCGACCAGCGCGCGGCTGACGATGAGCAGCTTGGGGCTGCCCGGCGAGCGCAGCACGCTGGTCGCCGCGTGCGCGCCAGCCGTGGCGCGCCGGCTGGCGAGCCGGGCCCAGGGCGCGGCGGAGGTCGTGCCGAGCGTCAGGCCCGCGACGTCGCCGTCGCCGAGCACCGCGGTCGTGGGCGCGACCCTCGAGGCACCGGCGGGGGCCGCGCAGGACAGCGCGACGACCGCCGTGATGGCGGCCAGCAGCCCTCGTCTGGTTTGGATGCCCGACACTTGCACCGATGCAACGGTGCCAGTGGCGCGCTTCTCCCGCGAGCGAGTCTGAACTACGGACTAGGGCCCGGCGTCGGCCGTCGAACGCCCGCGCGCGGCGCCTGGCGGCGTGGCTGGTCACCGGACCGGTCGGCCATCTGTACGGGGGCGTGGCCGACCTGACCGCGCTCCTCGCGCGCTACGCACTTGCGCGCGCGCGAGGGCGCGATCCGTCGTCAGCCGGCTAGCAGGTGACGACGAGGTCGAACGCGTGGTCGGCGGGCGTCGCGGCCGTCGCCGCGTCGAACGTGTGCACGGCGACAGTGTCGGCGTCGGTCGCCGTCGTGGTCGCGAGCCCGGCCGCGTCGCCGGTGACCGACACGGTGCGAGCGCACTTGCTGACGTCGGCGTTGAAGTCGACGCTGTAGACCCCGGCCGCCGAGCGAGCCGAGGCCGTGGCGCCGCGCTGGTCGCCCAGCGCGCCGGTGGCGCCGGTCACGGTGGCGAACCGCGCGAGCGCTGCGGCGGTGATCTCATCGGCGCTCTTGCCGTCGACCTGGTCGGCGTTGAGGCCGGTGGCCACGCCCTTGGCGGTCGTGATGAACGGGGCCGCCGTGGCGGGGCCGGTGATGGCGCCGACCTCGGTGCCGCCGTTGGCGTTGAACTCGAACGCGCGGCCGTTGGTCAGGTTGCTGGCGCGCAGGCAGGGCTCGTTGCCCTTGGGCGTGCCGCCGGTGGCCGAGCGACAGCCGTACACAGCACCGCCGCCGTTGTTGGACTTGTTCGACTGGCGCGTGCCGTACGTGTTGACGTTGGCGATGATCTGGGTCTCCTTCGTGTACGCCCGGCGGGCGTCGGGAGACGGGTTGCGCGCGCCGCCGCGCACGTTGTTGCCTTCACCGAAGGCGCCGGCGAACGGCGCTACCAGCAGCGCGACGAGCAGCGCGCTGGCGAGGATCCAGGGGCCGTTGGCGCGCACGTTGAGTGCCTTGCGGATGCGGGATCGCATCGAGTGCTTCCTCCTGTTCGGGGGGCTTGCCTATGGTCCCCAACAGGGCACCCACCGCGAAGGTTGCGGTCGCTGCGGGTCTGTACGCAGACGCTCAGACGGCGGCCAGCGCGAACAGCGGCCAGTGCCCCGGGACGCCGTTGAGCGCCTGCATGCCACGCTCCTCGAACCGCAGCCCCGCCCCGACGACGGTCCCGTACGTCGTCCCCGAGGCCAGCACCTCGCCGGGAGCCGCCAGCGCCGCGACGCGCGCGGCGATGTGGACGGCCATGCCGCCGACGTCGTGGCCGATGACCTCGCACTCGCCGGTGTGCAGGCCCACCCGGACCTCCAGGCCCACCGCGCGGACGGACTCGACGATGGCCTGCGCACAGCGCACCGCTTGCGAGGGCGCGCCGTCGAAGGCGATGAGGAAGCTGTCGCCGATGGTCTTCACCTCGCGCCCGCCGAAGCGGTCGATCTCGCGGCGCACCGCGGTCTGGTGGGCGCCGAGGAGGTCGCGCCAGCGCGCGTCGCCCAGGCGCGCCGCGTGGCCGGTCGACCCCACGATGTCGCTGAAGATGACGGTCAGAAGGTCGCGCGCGACGGTGCGTGAGCGCCCGCCGGTGAGGAACTCCTCGATCTCGCCGAGCATGTCCGAGCTGTCCACCGCGCCCGGGAGGTTGTCGACGCCCTCGAGCTCGACGTAGCGCGCGCCCGGGATGCGCTCGGCCAGGTAGCGCGAGTGGCGCACGTCGATCAGGCGGTCGCCGGTGCGGTGCAGGATCAGCGTCGGGACGCGCAGCTCGCCGAGCAGGTGCGTGATGTCGTGATCGCCGGTGGAGTTCATGAGCCGCAGCAGCTCGCCTGGGCTCGAGGAGAGGCGCTCCATGCGCGCCAGCCAGGCCTTCATGCGCGGGTCGTCGGCCCGCGAGGGCGCGATCTGCGCGACGTTGGCGCCCGTGCCCCACACCTCGGAGAGCTGGGCCCACATCGCGGCGCGCCCGTCGGCGTCGTAGGTCCAGTCGACGTCCGCGTTGGCCAGCGCGCGGGCCATCGAGGCGTAGAGGACGACCGCCTGCACGCGCTCGGGCGCCAGCGCGGCCGTGGTGATGGCGAGCAGCCCGCCGGTCGTGTACCCCATGAGCACCGCGCGCTCGCTGCCCGCCGCGTCGAGGACGGCGAGCACGTCGCGCGCCTCGTCCTCCAGCGACACCGTCTCGTGGCGCGGATCGGACAGGCCACAGCCGCGGCGGTCCATGATCACGACCCGCGTGAAGCCCATCAGGCGCTCGAAGAAGCCGGCCAGGCCCGGCTGCTCCCACAGATGCTCGACGTGCGAGACGAAGCCCGGCACGAAGAGCAGGTCGGTCGGCGCGTCGCCCGCCGCCGTCCACGCGATGGTGGCGTCGCCGTTGCGGGCATAGCTCGTCTCGATCTGCACCCCGCGCTGAAGCCTACGGATGTGCGCGCGGGGGTCCTGCGGGCGTCGCTGGCGGCAAGCTCAGCGCTCGGATAGGGTCCAGCCGCCGGGCCTTCGGTGACCGCTCCCGCCCGAGGTCCTACCCCGACTGCGCGCGCGCAGCGCCCCGGTGCCCGGCGACTCGGTGATCGGCTCCGGGCACGCCCGGGCGCCGGTGGAAGGGGATCCATGAAGCGAGCAGGCACGCCGCTCGTCGCCGCGGCCGCGGTGGCGATCGTGCTCTTCGGGCTGGCCGCGACGGCTGGCGCCCATCCGGTGACGGGACGGATCATCCCGCACGCCTTCGTCCGCGGCCAGGCGCCGCCCACGACGGCTGATTGCCAGGCCAACATCGGCATCTCGTGCTACAGCCCGACGCAGCTGCAGACCGCCTACGACCTCAAGCCCCTCTACGCGAAGGGCCTGACCGGCAAGGGCAAGACGATCGTCATCGTCGACTCGTTCGGCTCACCGACGATCGCGCAGGATGTGCATCAGTTCGACAGCGACTTCGGCCTGCCCGACCCGCCGTCGCTGAAGGTCATCCAGCCGGCGGGCGCGGTCCCGCCGTTCGACGGCACCAACGACGACATGACGGGCTGGGCGTTCGAGACCACCCTCGACGTCGAGTACGCCCACGCGATCGCGCCGGGCGCCAACATCCTGCTCGTCGAGACGCCCGTGGCCGAGACCGAGGGCGTGACGGGCTTCCCCGAGATCGTCAAGGCCGAGAACTACGTCATCGACCACAACCTGGGCGACGTGATCACCCAGAGCTTCGGGGCGACGGAGGAGACCTTCCCGAGCAAGGGCGCGATCTTCGGCCTGCGCTCGGCCTTCCGCAACGCCCTGCTGCACGGCGTCACCGTGCTCGGGTCGTCGGGTGACACGGGCAGCACCGACTACAAGCTCAACCTCGTCGACCTCTACGACCATCAGGTCAACTCGTGGCCGTCGTCGGATCCGCTGGTCACCTCGGTCGGGGGCACGCAGCTGCACCTCGACGCAGCGGGCAACCGGCTGGCGCCCGACAACGTGTGGAACGACATCGCCGAGGGCATCGATGCCGCCGGCGGCGGCGGGCCCTCGCACGTCTTCCCGCGGCCGCCGTTCCAGTTCGGCACGCGCACGGGCTCCGGCTTCGCGCGGGCCACTCCTGACATCAGCCTGAGCGCCGCCGTCGACGGCGGCGTGCTCGTCTACCTGTCGTTCCCGGGCCTCGATCCGGGTTACTACATCGTGGGCGGCACCAGCGAGGCCTCGCCGCTGTTCTCGGGCGTCGTGGCCATCGCCGACCAGATCGCCGGCCACCGGCTGGGCTGGATCAACCCGCGGCTGTACGGCATCGGCACCAACGCCAACAAGGGCATCGTGGACGTCACCATCGGCGACAACACGTTCACCCTGCTCGACGACGACGGCAATGCGGTGTTCACCGTGCCGGGCTACAAGGCCGTCCGTGGCTACGACATGGCCAGCGGCCTGGGGACCGTCGACGCGCTGCGCCTCACGCACGCCCTCGCCGGTCGCTAGCCAGAGCGCCGTCGGTCAGCGCTGCACCGCGATCGTCGCGGCGTGGCGCTGGCCGTAGCGCGCCACGAGCTCGTCCATCAGCGCGTCGACGCGCTCGTCGACGCCGCGGCGCGCCGGGTCCTCGTCGTGCCAGGCCACGATCTCGCGCGCCCCCTGGGCGAAGGGGATCGTCGCGACGTAGTCGGGGACCAGGGCCTTGACCTTGGCGTTGTCGAACATGACCGAGTGCGCCTTGTCGCCGAGCAGCGAGCGCCCCCAGCGCTCGTCGGCGGCGAAGATCGCCTCGGAGGCGACGTGGACGAGGCGCGGCTGCGCCCCCGCGGCGGCGCCGACGAGCTCGTAGATCTGGTTCCACGTGAGCACCTCGTCGGAGGTGATGTGGAAGCTGTCGCCGATCGCCTGCGGGTGGCCGAGCAGCCCGACGCAGGCCTTGGCGAAGTCGACGTGGTGAGTCAGCGTCCACAGCGAGGTGCCGTCGCCGTGGACGACGACCTCCTTGCCCTGGCGCATGCGCTCGACGACGGTCCAGCCGCCGTCGAACGGGAGGTTCATGCGGTCATAGGTGTGCGAGGGCCGCACGATGGTGGCCGGGAAGCCGTCCTCGCGGTACGCGCGCACCAGCAGCTCCTCGCAAGCGATCTTGTCCTGCGAGTAGGGCCACACGGGGTTGCGCAGCGGCGTCGACTCGACGATCGGCAGGCGGGCGACCGGCTTCTGGTAGGCGGAGGCCGAGCTGATGAAGACGAACTGGCCGGTGCGCCCGGCGAAGAGGTCGACGTCGAGCTGGACGTGCTCGGGCGTGAAGGCGACGAAGTCGACGACGGCGTCGAACTCGCGATCGCCGATCGCCGCGCGGGCGGAGGCCGGGTCGCGGATGTCGCCCTCGAGGCGGCGCACGGCGGCGGGCAGCGGCCGCGCCGACGTGCGCCCGCGGTTGAGGACGTGCAGGTCGATGCCCAGGTCGACCGCGCGCTGCGCGCACGCGGAGCTGATCTGCCCCGAGCCCCCGATGAACAAGACCTTCAGGGCGGTCATCGCCCGATCGTATGGGTCAGCGCTTCGATCGCGCGCGCTGTGCGCCGCGGCCCTGTGTGGCGGGCCGCCCCGTCCGGCGCATGACGAAGCCCGCGACGACGAGGACGATGACCACGCCGATGATCGCGCTGACCAGGCCGCCGAGATCGAAGGCGTCGTCGTCGCCGATCCCCAGCCCGCGCGTGAAGATCAGATAGCCGACGAACGCCCCGACCAGGCCCAGGACGATCGAGATGGCCCACGACCGTGGCCCGCGCATGCCGCTGAACGCGTCGTTGGGAACGAGCGCCCGCCCGATGAACCCGGCCACGAGGCCGAGGATGAGTGCACCGATCATTCGATTGCCTCCCCTGTGGTGACGGAACTGCGGTGCTACCCGTCACGTCGAGCCGAGTATCGGAGGCTTGGGCGGCGCGCGATCGGCCCGTCAGAGGAGGGCGGCGACCGCTTGGTCGCCGCCCCCGGTGCCCGACCTACTGCGCCGCATATACCCCCTGGGTGTATAGTGCCGCCATCGCAGACTATACCCCACTGGGGTATTTGACACGACGAGTACGGAAAGGACTTGCAGATGGCCACTCTCCCCACCTCTCATCAGACCTACGTGGTTGGCGGCATGATGTGCGAGCACTGCAGGCTCGCCGTGACCGAGGAGGTCACGCAGGTCGCCGGTGTCGCCTCGGTCGCCGTCGACCTCGACACGAAGCTCATCCGCGTCAGCGGAACCGACGTCGACCGGGCGGCCGTGGTCGCGGCCATCGACGAGGCCGGCTACGACGCGGTCGCGGCATGAGCGTCGCGGCCCGGCTCGGTGGCTTCGCCGCCGCTCTCGCTCTCGTCTTCGCCGCCGCGGCCTTCGCGGGCAGCCGCATCGATGCCCACCCGGGTCGGCAGGCCGGCCCGCGGGCGGGCGAGCCCGCGATGGGCGGTATGCGCGCCGGCGCCACGATGGCTGCGCAGGCCGTCCGCGGCCTGGCGGTCAGCGACGACGGCTTGGCCCTCCGGCTCGCACGCAACGCCGCGACCCCGGGCTCGCCCTTCCGGCTCGCCTTCCGCATCGTCGACCGCCGCGGCCAGACCGTGCGCCGCTTCGACGTCGAGCACACCAAGCGCATGCACCTCATCGTCGTGCGGCGCGACATGACGGGCTTCCAGCACCTGCACCCGACCCAGGCGGCCGACGGCACCTGGTCGGTGCCCGTGACCCTGCGCGACGCCGGCACCTACCGGGTGTTCGCCGACTTCTCCGTGGGCGGCAAGCCGCACACGCTCGCGGACGACCTCGCGGCCGACGGCACCGTGCGCTCGCGGGCGCTCCCCGCGCCGGCGCGCAGCGTGGACGTCGACGGCCTGCGCGTGACGCTCAGAGAGGGCGTGAGCCGGGCCGGCGCCGAGTCGCGACTCGCGTTCGACGTGACGCGCGGCGGCAAGCCTGTCGCCGTCGAGCAGTACCTGGGCGCCAAGGGCCACCTGGTCGCTCTGCGCCAGGGGGACCTCGCCTTCCTGCACGTGCACCCCGACGAGAGCCGCCTGCGCTTCATGGCCGAGTTCCCCACGACCGGCCGGTATCGCCTGTTCCTGCAGTTCAAGACGGAAGGACGCGTCCACACCGCGGCCTTCACCCAGGAGGTGTCGCGATGAGCGCCACGACCGAGCACCTCGAGCTGCCGATCGAGGGCATGACCTGCGCCTCGTGCGCCAACCGGGTCGAGCGCAAGCTCAACAAGCTCGACGGCGTGACCGCGACGGTCAACTACGCCACCGAGAAGGCCCGGGTGCAGTTCGACTCGGGCACCGTGGCCGCCGAGGACCTGGTGGGAGCCGTCGAAGCGGCCGGCTACGCGGCGGCCTTGCCGTCGACGCCGGGCGCGGCCGACGAGCGGGTTGACGCCGAGCAGGACGCGATCGCGCTCCTGGGCCGCCGCGTGCTGCTGGCCGCCCTGCTGTCGCTGCCGGCACTGGTGCTGGCCATGGTGCCGGCCCTGCAGTTCGACAACTTCCAGTGGCTGTCGCTCAACCTCGTCACGCCGGTGGTCCTGTGGGCCGCCTGGCCGTTCCACAAGGCCGCCTGGGCCAACCTCAGGCACGGCGCGGCGACGATGGACACGCTGGTCTCGCTGGGGACGCTGGCCGCCTGGCTCTGGTCGCTCTACGCGCTGTTCATCGGCGACGCCGGCATGAACGACATGCGGATGGCGTTCGAGGTCATCCCCAAGCCCGGGGCTGGCGCCGACCAGATCTACCTGGAGACGGCTGGCGTCGTCACGACCTTCCTGCTCGCCGGGCGCTACTTCGAGGCCAGAGCCAAGCGTCGGGCGGGCGCCGCCCTGAAGGCTCTGCTGGAGCTGGGCGCCAAGGACGTCGCGATCCTCGACCCCGATGGCGCCGAGCGCCGCGTCCCCGTCGAGGAGCTGGCGGTCGGCGACCGCTTCGTCGTGCGCCCCGGCGAGAAGGTGGCCACCGACGGCGTCGTCGAGCAGGGGGCGTCCGCCGTCGACATGAGCATGCTGACCGGCGAGTCGCTGCCGGTCGAGGTCTCCGAGGGCTCAGAGGTCGCGGGCGCCACCATCAACGCTGGCGGCCGCCTGGTCATGCGGGCGACCAAGGTCGGCGCCGGCACCGCCCTGGCCCAGATCGCCCGCCTCGTCGAGGATGCCCAGACCGGCAAGGCGCCGGTCCAGCGCCTGGCCGACCGGATCTCCGGCGTCTTCGTGCCCGTCGTCATCGCGCTGTCGGTCGCCACGCTCGCCTTCTGGCTGGGCACGGGCGAGAGCGCGACCTTCGCCTTCACCGCCGCGGTGGCCGTCCTCATCATCGCCTGCCCGTGCGCGCTCGGGCTGGCGACTCCGACGGCGCTCATGGTCGGCACCGGCCGCGGCGCCCAGCTCGGCCTGCTCATCAAGGGCCCCGAGGTCCTGGAGTCCACGCGCGCCGTCGACACCGTCGTCCTCGACAAGACCGGCACCGTGACCACCGGCAGGATGAGCCTCGTCGAGATCGCGGTGGCCGACGGCGTGCAACGCGACCGGGCCCTGCGCCTCGTGGGCGCGCTCGAGCACGCCTCCGAGCACCCGATCGCGCGGGCGATCGCCAGCGCTGCCTCCGCAGCGGGGCCCTTGGCAGCCGTCGAGGCCTTCGCCAGCCGCGACGGCCTTGGCGTCGAGGGCGTCGTCGACGGTCACGCGCTCATCGTCGGTCGCCCGGCCCTGCTGGCGGATTGGGCGATGCACCTGCCGCCCGAGCTCGACGCCGCCCGCCGGGCCGCCGAGGCGCGTGGCCAGACCGCCATCGCCGCGGGCTGGGACGGGCGCGCCGCCGCCGTCTTCGTGGTCGCCGACACGGTCAAGGAGACCTCCGCCGAAGCGGTCGCGTCGCTGAAGGCGCTCGGCCTGCGACCGGTCCTCCTGACGGGCGACAACGAGACGACAGCCCGCGCGGTCGCGGCCGAGGTCGGCATCGACGAGGTCATCGCCGAGGTGCTGCCCGCCGACAAGGCGGACGTGATTCGTCGCCTCCAGGGCGAGGGCCGCGTCGTCGCGATGGTCGGCGACGGCGTCAACGACGCGCCCGCCCTCGCGCAGGCGGACCTCGGCCTGTCGATCGGGACGGGGACCGACGTCGCCATCGAGGCGTCGGACCTGACGCTCGTCTCGGGCGACCTGCGGGCCGCCGCGGACGCCATCCGCCTGAGCCGGGCCACCCTGCGCACGATCAAGCAGAACCTGGCGTGGGCCTTCGGCTACAACGCCGCGGCAGTCCCCCTCGCAGCCATCGGCCTGCTCAACCCGGTCATCGCCAGCCTGGCGATGGTCTTCTCGAGCATCTCGGTCGTCGGGAACGCGCTGCGCCTGCGCCGGTTCGAGGCGCGGCGCGCGCAGGCGAGTTAGGGGCCGCCGCGAGCACGGCGCCGACGCTATCCGAAGGTGAAGGCGTACGCCTGGACTCCGGCCCCGACGCGCAGCGTCAGCGCGTGATGCTCGCCGGTGGGCGCGGAGACGAGGTGGTACAGGCGCTGACGGTCGACGCGCACTACGCCGTGGTGGACGTCGGCGCCGGCGCGATCGTCCGCGATCGGGTGGCCGTCGAGCAGCACCCTGACGTCGCCCGAGCCGTTTCGCGGCGGGCTGAGGACGAGATAGGCGTCCTTGCCCACGATCGCGGCGTGGATGGCGGCGTCGGCGCGGGCCGTCGCGGCAACGTCGCTCTCGTCCCAGGTGCCCGACAGCGCGAAGTGGCTCGTCGCGAGCCTCCCCGCCGGCGCGTAGGTGTGTGTGCCGGGCAGCAGCGGCGGGTCGAAGCGCTCGGCGCGCGTCAGGCCGAGATAGGTCTCGGGCGTCGCGAGGCGCGTCGGGTGCACGGCGCCCTTGGGGTCGGCCATCGCGCCCGGGTTGGGGTGGCCGGCTTCCTTCAGCAGCGCGCGGATGTCCATCTCGGTGCGGTCGTAGTCGCCCTCGCCGAAGTGCGCGCCGCGGACCTGGCCGCGCGCGTCGACGAGGTAGTCGGCGGGCCAGTACTGGTTGCCCCAGGCGCTCCACGTCGCGAGCTTGTTGTCCTGCGCCACCGGATAGCGGATCCCCTCGCGCCGGATGGCGGTAGCGACGTTGGCGGCGTCGCGCTCGAAGGGGAACTCGGGCGAGTGCACGCCGACGATGACGAGGCCGTCGCGTCGATAGCGCGCGTCCCAGGCCTCGAGGTAGGGCAGCGTACGCAGGCAGTTGATGCAGGTGTAGGTCCAGAAGTCGACGAGCACGACCTTGCCGCGCAGCGATCGCAGGCTGAGCGGCTGGCCGCCGGGCGTGTTGAACCAGCGCTGGTTGCCGGTGAAGTCGGGGGCGGCGCCCAGGCGCGGCAGGCGCGCGCCTTCCACGCCCTGGCGCCCCGTGCCCGCGACCGCGAAGCGCGACGGGCCGCGCAGGTCGTCGAGCCGGCTGGAGACGGCGTGGGAGGTCTCGAGGCCGCGCGTCGGGTTGACGAGCGCGGCGGGCAGGTGGTCGGCGATGGCCGACTGGAAGCGGACGTCGAGGCTCGTCGCCATGGCCACGCCGGTGAGGATGAGCACCACGGCCAGCGCGCGCTGGAGCCCCGGGCCGCGCCCGGTGGCGCGCACGCGCCCCGCGAGGGCGCGCCCGCCGAGCGAGAGCGCCAGCAGCACGATGGCCGAGCCCAGCGCGAAGGCGAGGCCGACGGGCACCGTGCGCGACGACGCCGCCCCGACGGCGATGACCGCGGCCAGGATCGGCCCCGCGCACGGGGCGTAGACGAAGCCCAATGCGGCGCCGACGAGCAGGCCCGAGGCGAAGCCGTCGCCGCGGCTGCGCGGCCCCAGGCGCGACAGGCGCGCCAGCGGCGCCTCCAGGCGCGCGGCCAGGGACGGCACCGCCACCACGATGCCGAAGCCGATGAGCACGACGACGGCCAGCGTCCGCGTCAGCCCCGGCCCCAGCCCGACGCCGTCGATGACGCTCGCCAGGCCGACGATCGTCACCGTGAAGGTGGCGGCCAGGCCGAGAGCGATGCCCACGGGACGGCGGCGCCCGCCGGTGAGCCCGGCGCTGAGCAGGGCGGGCAGGACGGGCAGGACGCAGGGGCTGAGGGCCGTGCCCGCTCCGGCGACCAGCGCGAAGAGGATGAGGAGCGCCATCGCTGCGGAGTCTCCTCGTCGTCGCCGAACGTTGCAGCAGTTCGGCGAGAGATGACCTCGGCTCGCCGCCACCGGTCGCGCTGGCGCGGACCGTGCAGTGGCACTTGACAGGCCGCGCGCCCCGCGCGAAGGTCGAAGGGTGACCGACCAACCAGCCACGAAAGAGCGGCGCAACCTCGCCGACGCCGACCTGACCCGTGCTGTCGAGGCCAGCTTCGACGGCACTCCTGACCCCCGCCTGCGCGAGCTCCTGCAGTCGCTGGTGCGCCACCTGCACGCGTTCGCCAGCGAGGTCCAGCTCACCGAGGAGGAGTGGTTCGCGGCCATCGACTTCCTCACGCGCACGGGCCACATCACCGACGACAAGCGCCAGGAGTTCGTGCTCGCCTCCGACACGCTCGGGCTGTCGATGCTCGTGGTCGGCATGAACCACCGCCGCCCGCCCGGCGCGACCGAGTCGACGGTCTTCGGCCCGTTCTTCGTCGAGGGCTCGCCCGCCTTCGAGAACGGCGACGACCTCGCCAACGGCGCGCCGGGCACGCCGTGCTTCATGAGCGGGACGGTGCGGTCGACGGACGGCGAGGCGATCCCCGGCGCGCTGCTGGACATCTGGCAGGCCGACGAGGACGGCTTCTACGACGTGCAGTACGAGGACCTCGACGAGCCGCGCGGCCGCGGGCACCTGCACTCGGCCGACGACGGCCGCTACTGGTTCTGGACCGTGCAGCCCGAGGCCTACCCGATCCCCACCGACGGCCCGGTGGGCAAGATGCTCGCGGCGACCAACCGCAGCCCGATGCGCCCGGCCCACGTGCACTTCAAGGTCACCAGCCCCGGCTACCAGACCCTCATCACCCACGTCTTCGACGAGGCCGACGAGTACCTCGACACCGACGCGGTCTTCGGCGTGCGCAGCTCGCTGCTCGCGACCTTCGAGCACCACGAGCCCGGCATCGCGCCCGACGGGCGCGAGATGACCGAGCCGTGGCGCAGCGCCCAGTTCGACCTGATCCTGGCGCCCGACGTCTGAGGTCTTCCCGTGTCGTCCGCGCGGCGCCTGCGGCGCCGCCGGCCCCGGCACCGAGGGAGGCGGGCGCGAACGCGGGTTTCGGGCCACTGTCCTGTTCTGTCGTCGCAGCACGACCGCTGGGCAGGACAGTGGCCTGCGCGGAGCCGCGGGCGCGCGTCAGCCGCAGCGAACTTCGGAGCCCACCAGCGACGCGAGCTCGCGGCCCGGCGCCACCCACCGCTCGCCGCGCGCGACGAGCTCGGCCACGTGCTCGAGCACCCGCCGCGCCTGCGCCGCCTCGGACTCCGAGAGCATGAGGAAGGGGTGCAGGATGAGCACGAGCGGGTCGTCGCCCCGCACGCCGAGGGCGCCGATGAGAGCGTCGGCGGCCTCGCGCGGCGAGGCGACGTCCGCCCGGTCGCCCCAACCTGTCCGCCGGTCGGTGAAGGACTCGAGTCGGTGGTACGCGTCGACCGCCGGCCAGCGAAAGGGCAGGCACGCGATGCCGGCGGTGCGCCCCGGGCGCTCGCCCGCCGGCGAGCACCAGCGCAGGCCGTGGGCGGCCAGGGCCTGGACGGTCCGCGCGCCGAGACCGCCCCCAGGGGGCCGGAAGCCCTCGACCTCGAGGCCGAGAGCCGCGAAGGCGGCGACGCCACGGCCGAGGATCTCGTCCTCCTCGTCGGGCGACAACGCGTCCCAGACCTCGTGGCGCCAGCCGTGCAGCCCGACCTCGTGGCCGGCCGCGGCGATGTCGAGCAGAGCCTCGGGATAGAGCTCGGCGTTCAGGCCCTCGACGAAGAAGGTCGCGCGCAGGTCCAGCGCGTCGAGCGCCTCGAGCGCGCGCGGCAGCCCGATGCTCACCGAGGGGTCGTCGCCGATCGGCCCCTGCGCGGTGCCGCGCTCGAGGTCCGCGGCCTCGCCGAGGTTGTCGAAGCTGAGCAGGATCGCGTCGCGCAGCTCGCGGCTCACGCGGGGTCGCCGTTCGCCACGATCATCGGGGTCGACTCGCGGCGCTCGACGTGCCCGCGGACCGCGCCCTGATCGTCGTCGACCCACCCGCGCATGCGCGCGTAGTCGAGCATCGCCGTGAAGCCCTTCTCCCACTCGGGAGTGGCCGCGGGGCCGGCCAGGCGGCGCAGCGCGTCGGTGCGCACCCACGCATGATCGCCGAGGCCAAGGACGCCGCCGGCGGCCAGGGCCTCGGGGCCCGGGTCCTCATCGCCCTCGAGCACGACCACGAAGCCGGACAGGTCGTCGGGGCTCAGGAGGCGTGCGGAGTCCGCGCCAAGGCTCAGCTCCACGAGGGCGGCCCCGTCGCGATGACATCGTTGTCAACCATCGCGAGGTCACTACCCCAATTGTGCGCGGAGCGAACGCATGTGCGTCAAACGAATCTGCCCGGGAACGCGGCAGCGCTCCCGTGGGGCCCTGAACCTCCGTTACAGTCAGCCGATGGCCGACGCGCCGGAAACCGACCGTGCCGCCAACGGCGAGCGTCAGCAGTCGCTGCAGTCGCTCGAGCGCGGCATGGCCGTCATCCAGGTGTTCTCGCGCGAGCGCCCCGCGCTGACGCTCAGCGAGGTGGCCACGCTGACCGGCATCACGCGCGCCACGGCGCGCCGCATCCTGCTCACGCTCGAGAAGCTGGGGCACGTGCGCTCCGACGGGCGGCTGTTCTCGCCCACCCCCCGCCTGCTGACCCTCGGCTGGGCCTACCTCTCCTCGCTGAACCTCTCCGAGCTCGCCCTGCCGCTCATGGAGGCGCTCGTCGAGGAGACGCATGAGTCGTGCTCGGCCGCGACCCTCGACCTGCCCGACGTGGTCTACGTCGCGCGCGTGCCCACGCGGCGGATCATGTCGATCACGCTGAGCGTCGGCACCCGCCTGCCCGCGCACTGCACGTCGATGGGGCGCGTCCTGCTGGCCGCGCTGCCCGAGGACGAGCTCGAGCGCTACCTCACCGCGACCACGCTCGCGGCGTGGACCGAGCGCACGACGACCGACCCCGACCGCCTGCGCGCCGCGCTCGACGAGACGCGCCAGCGCGGCTGGGCGCTGGTCGACCAGGAGCTCGAGATCGGCCTGCGCTCGGTGGCCGCGCCCATCCGCCGCGGCCCCGACACGATCGCCGCGCTCAACGTCTCCTCGGCCGTGTCCCGCGTGTCGCTCGACGACCTGCGCCGGCGGATCCTGCCGCCGCTGGTCGCGACCGCGAACACGATCTCCAACGCGCTCACCCAGCAGGGACCGGCGTACCACCGCACCGTCAGCTGAGCGGCGCGGCCTGCTAGCGTGCGCTGTGCGTACGACTGTGCGCATCACGAACATGACGGGCAACCCGCACCTCAGCACCGACCCGGTGCACGCCGGCAACCCCGACGCTCGCGTGGCCGCCGTGCTGGTCCACGGCCGCGACCAGGACCCCGAGTTCATGCTCGAGGCCGCAGAGCGCCTCGCCCTCGACGACGAGGTGGCCTACGTCCTGCCCCGCGCGTCCGGACGCTCGTGGTACCCCGGCCGCTTCTACGACTCGATCGAGGACAACGAGCCGTGCCTCGGGTGGTCGCTGGAGGCCATCGAGCGGGCGGTGACGGCCGCCCGCGGCGACGGGCGGGCGCTGCCGGCCATCGCCCTCGTCGGCTTCTCGCAGGGCGCGTGCATCGTCGCCGAGCACCTTGCGCGGCGCCCCGAGCCCTACGGAGCCGCGGCCATCCTCACCGGTGCGCTGTTCGGGACGCCCGACGCCGACCGCCTGCCGGCCGGCTCGCTCGGCGGCCTGCCCATGTTCTTCGGGATCGCCGAGGACGATGACTGGATCCCGGTCGACGCCGTCCGCGACACCGTGGTCGCCTTCCAGCGCGCCGGCGCGCGCTGCGAGCTGCATGTCTACGACGATGAGGAGCACGGGATCAACGACGACGAGATCGCCGCCGTCCGTTCCCTGCTCACCGACCTCCTGGAGCGCTCTACATGACCGATGCCTTCCTCGTCGGCGGCGTCCGCACGCCCTTCGGGCGCTATCGCGGCGCCCTGGCCGACTCCCGTCCCGACGACCTCGCCGCCCTCGTCCTCGGCGCCGCGCTCGAGCGCGCCGGCGTCCCCCACGACGCGGTCGACGAGGTCATCTTCGGCGCCGCCAACCAGGCCGGCGAGGACAACCGCAACGTCGCCCGCATGGCCTCCCTGCTGGCCGGCCTGCCGGACGAGGTCCCGGGCTACACCGTCAACCGCCTGTGCGCCAGCAGCCTGCAGGCCGTCGCTTCGGCGGCCCAGCAGATCCGCAGCGCCGAGGCCGATCTCGTCGTGGCGGGCGGGGTCGAGTCGATGACGCGCGCGCCGATGGTCCTGCCCAAGAGCCCGCGCCCCTGGGCGGCCGCCGCCGACGTCGCCGACACGACGCTCGGCTGGCGCCTGGTCAACCCGCGGTTTCAGGACATCGACGGCGGCAAGGCGACGATCAGCCTCGGCGAGACCGCCGAGGAGGTCGCCGTGCTGGACGCCATCAGCCGCGAGGACTCCGACGCCTGGGGCCTGCGCTCCCAGCAGCTGACCGCCCAGCACCAGGACCGGCTGGCGCTCGACTTCGTGCCCGTGGAGACGGCCAAGGACGAGCTGACGCACGACGAGGTGCCGCGGGCGGACACCAGCACCGAGGGGCTGGCCAAGCTCAAGCCCGCCTTCAAGGCCGACGGCATCGTGACCGCCGGCACTGCGTCGCCGCTCTCCGACGGCGCCTCGGCGATCGTGGTCGCCAGCGGCGAGGCAGTCGAGCGCCACGGCCTCACGCCGCGCGCGCGGATCGTGGCCTCGGCCTCCGCCGGCGTGCCGCCGCACATCATGGGGCTCGGCCCCGTCCCCTCCACCGAGAAGGTCCTCGCGCGCAGCGGCTGGGAGGTCGGCGACCTCGATGCCGTCGAGATCAACGAGGCCTTCGCGACCCAGGTCATCGCGAGCATCCGCCGCCTCGGCCTCGACCCCGAGACCGTCAACGCCTACGGCGGCGCCATCGCGGTGGGCCACCCCCTGGGCGCGTCGGGCGTTCGGCTCGTGCTGGGGCTCCTGAGACGGCTCGAGGACGGCGACCTCAGGCGCGGCCTGGCCACCTTGTGCATCGGTGTCGGTCAGGGCATGGCGCTGACCGTCGAACGCGTCTGAGGTTGCCCTGCGGGCCCTTTTCCGTGGCACCGCACTCAGGTAGTGTGTTCCTGTTGCGCACATATGTGCGCATGACGAACGAACGGGGAGGTCCGGGGTGAGGAAGGCCGGCAGGATGCAGCCGCTGCCCGAAGCTGTCGCGGCGCTGGTCAGGGATGGAAGCTTCGTCTCCCTGGAGGGGTTCACGCACCTCATCCCGTTCGCCGCCGGCCACGAGCTGCTGCGTCAGGGCCGTACCGACCTCACCGTCGTCCGGCTCACGCCCGACATCCTCTTCGACCAGATGATCGGCCTCGGTCGCGTGGCGCGGATGATCTTCTCCTACGGCGGCAACCCGGGCGTCGGGTCGCTGCACCGCATGCGCGACGCCGTCGAGCACGACTGGCCGAGACCGATCGAGCTCGTCGAGCACTCCCACGCCGGCCTGTCCAACGCCTACGTGGCCGGCGCCTCGAACCTCCCCTTCGGCACGCTGCGCGGCTACGCCGGCACCGACCTGCCCGAGCACAACGAGGACGTCGCCTTCATCGACTGCCCGTTCACGGGCGAGAAGCTCACCGCGGTGCGGGCCATCAACCCGGACGTCGCGATCATCCACGCCCAGCAGGCCGACAGGCAGGGCAACGTCCAGCTCTGGGGGCTCTCCGGGGTCCAGAAGGAGGCGGTGCTCGCCGCCAAGCACTCGATCGTCACCGTCGAGGAGGTCGTTGACGAGCTGAGCCCCAAGCCGCGCTCGGTCGTGCTGCCTTCGTGGGTCCTCGACGCCGTCTGCCACGTCCCCAACGGCGCGTGGCCGTCCTACGCCGCCGACTTCTCCGTGCGCGACAACGGCTTCTACTCCGACTGGGACGCGATCTCGCGCGACCGCGACCGCTTCACGCAATGGATGGAGGAGAACGTCCTCGCGGCGGACGCGCCCGTCGGCGCACCGGTGGTGGCACGGTGAGCGCGCTCGATCCGACCCCCGAGGAGGTCATGACGATCGGCGCCGCGCGCGAGCTGGTCGACGGCGAGGTCGTGCTCGTCGGTGTCGGCCCCCCCAACGCCGCGGCCAACCTGGCCCGGCGCCTTGACACGCCCGGCTGCGTGCTCGTCTACGAGTCGGGCGCCATCGGGGCGCGCCCCCAGCGCCTCCCGCTGTCGATCGGCGACGACGACCTCGCCGCCGGCGCCCAGGACCTGGTGTCGGTGCCCGAGATGTTCAACTACTGGATCGGCGGCGGGCGGATCGACGTCGGCTTCCTCGGCGCCTCGCAGATCGACCGCTTCGGCAACATCAACACCACGGTCATCGGCGACTACGACACGCCCAAGGTGCGCCTGCCCGGCGCCGGCGGCGCGCCGGAGATCGCGCGCTCGGCCGGCCGCGTCATCGTCCTGCTGCGCCACTCGCAGCGCTCGTTCGTGGACGAGGTGGACTTCGTGACCTCCGTGGGGCGCGAGCTCGACGGCGCCAACGGCGGCCCGGGCTCGGCGGTCATCACCGACCTGGGCATCCTGCGGCCCTCCCCCGACGACGGCGAGCTCGAGCTCGTCGCGCTGCACCCCGGCGTCGAGCTCGACGACGTTCGCGAGGCCACGGCCTGGGAGCTGCGCGTGCGCGAGCCGCTCGAGGTCACCGAGCCCGTGACCGAGCGCGAGCTCTCCGAGCTGCGCGCGCTGCGCGTGTCGGCCGACGAGGACTGACGCGCCGCCGGCGCCCTAGAGGACGCCGCGGATCTCGGTCTCGAACGTCGCGACGTGGTCGGCGGCGATGTCGTGCGCGCGCTTGGGCTGGCCGGCGCGGATGGCCGCGAGCAGGTCGCGGTGCTCGTGGACGCGATCGAAGAGGTGGGGCAGGCGGTCGAGCACGAGGTACCAGATGCGCAGCGACAGGTTGAGGTAGCGCTCGAGCGTCTCCTGCAGGTAGGCGTTGCCCGACCACGCGTACACGCAGCGGTGGATCTGGGCGTCCAGGCGCATGAGCGCATCGGCGTCGCCGCTGCCCTCGCGCGCGCCGATCTCGGCGACGAGCGCGTCGAGCTGCACGCGCTGTTCGGGCGTGAGGCGCTCGGCGGCGCGGCGCGCGGCGTGCCCTTCGAGCTGCACGCGGACGTCGGAGATCGCCGCGAGGTCGGTGATGTTGATCTCCGAGGCGAAGGTGCCACGGCGCGGATAGACGGTGACCAGCCGCTCGAGCGCCAGGCGCTTGATCGCCTCGCGGACCGGCGTCCGGCCCATCTCGAGCTCGCGCCCGAGGGCATCCTCGTTGATCGGCTCGCCCGGCGCGATGGCCAGCGTGACGATGCGGTCGCGCAGCTCATCGTAGGCGCGATCGGCCAGGAGCTCCCCAGGGACATTCTCCGACGACTGATATATGAGTGCCATCCTACCTGGCGGACGGGCGCTCGTCGGTCCCGGCGATCCTCGCCTCATGGCGGTGGAAGCCCGCTGTGGAGGGCGGTTGCGGCGTTTCGCCGCGGATCAGGGCCGCCGCCTTCTCGGCGATCATCATCGTGGGTGCGTAGATGTTCGCGTTCGTCACGAAGGGCATCACGGAGGCATCCACGACGCGCAGCGCATCGAGACCGTGGACGCGCATCGAGCCGGGGTCGACGACGGCCATGTCGTCGACGCCCATACGGCAGGTGCACGAAGGGTGAAGCGCGGTCTCGGCGTCGCGCGCGACCCAGGCCCTGATCTCCTCGTCGCTCTGCACGGTCGGGCCCGGCGAGAGCTCCCCGGCGCTGATGTCGTCGAATGCGGGCTGGCTGAGGATTTCCCGGGCGCAGCGCACGGCCTCGACCCATTCGCGGCGGTCCTGCTCGGTGGAGAGGTAGTTGAAGCGCAGCGCAGGGTGCGCCCGTGGGTCGGTGGAGACGATCCGCACCGAGCCGCGCGCGTCGGAGTTCATGGGCCCGACGTGGACCTGGTAGCCGTGCTCCGCCGCCGGCGACGAGCCGTCGTAGCGTACGGCCAAGGGGAGGAAGTGGAACATCAGATTGGGGTAAGCGACTTCGTCGTTGGAGCGGACGAAGCCGCCTGCCTCGAAGTGGTTCGTGGCTCCCGGGCCGCTGCGCCCGAAGAGCCAGCGCGCGCCGACCTCCGGGCGCCGACGCCACCTCAGCGCGGGCTGCATCGAGATCGGCTGCCGCGAGGCGTATTGCACATAGACCTCGAGGTGATCCTGGAGGTTCTCCCCCACGCCCGGCAGGTCGGCGACGACGTCGATACCCAGCCCCGACAGCGCGCGCGGGTCCCCGACACCGGAGAGCTGCAGCAGCTGGGGCGAGTTGATGGCCCCGCCGCACAGGATGACCTCGCCGCCGCGCACGACCTCGCGCCGTCCGCGGTGCAGGCTCTCGACTCCGACCGCGCGGCGCCCCTCGAAGAGGACCCTGCTGGCCAGCCGCCCGCAGCGCAGCTCGAGGTTGGGCCGGCCCAGGACCGGGTGCAGGTACGCGCGCGCGGCGCTCAGCCGCCGGCCGCGGTGGATGTTGCGGTCAAAGGCGGCGAAGCCTTCCTGGCGATAGCCGTTGACGTCGTCGGTCAGCGGGTAGCCGGCCTGCTGCACGGCGGCGAAGAACGCCTCGAACAGCGGGCCGTCCGCCGGCCCACGCTCGAGCACGAGCGGCCCGGCACCGCCGCGCCACTCGTCGGCGCCGGAGAGGCAGGTCTCCATGCGCTTGAAGTAGGGCAGGCAGTGGGCGTAGTCCCAATCCTCCAGGCCGGGCTCGGCGGCCCACTTCTCGAAGTCGAGCGGATTGCCGCGCTGGAAGATCATGCCGTTGATCGAGCTCGAGCCGCCGAGCACCCTGCCACGCGCGTGATGGATGCGGCGCCCGCCCATGTGCGGCTCGGGCTCGGATGCGTAGCGCCAGTCGTAGAAGCGACTGCCGATCGGGAAGGGCAGCGCGGCCGGCATGTGGATGAAGACGTCGACGCGCCAGTCGCGACGGCCTGCCTCCAGCACCAGCACGCGCACCGAGGAGTCGGCGCTGAGCCGATTCGCGAGGGCGCAACCGGCCGAGCCGCCGCCGACGATCACGTAGTCGTAGCTCACTCACCTCTCCCGTACGACTGGCCTGAAGACAGATATATTACGGTCGATGACCAAGCGGGCTGACGCGATCATCATCGGCGCGGGCGTCATCGGCGCAGCGACCGCGTTCGAGCTTTGCAAGCGCGGCTACAAGACCCTGAACATCGACAAGCTGCCGGCCTCGGGCTACGGCCCCACGAGCAACTCGTGCGCGATCGTGCGCGCGCACTACTCGTCGCTCGAGGGCGTCGCGATGGCCTATGAGGGCTTCGCCTACTGGCAGGACTGGGAGCGCTACCTGGGCACCGTCGACGACATGGGCACGGCGCGCTACATGCAGTGCGGCACGGTGCTGCTCAAGAGTGCCACCGGCCACCACGAGAAGGTCCTCACCCACTACCGGGACCTCGGCGTCGAGTACGAGGAGTGGGACAACGCGACGCTGGTCGAGAAGGTCCCCGTCTACTCCACGGACGCCTTCTGGCCGCCCCGGCGCCCCGACGACCCGCACTTCTGGGACGAGCCGCAGGGCGAGCTCGACGGCGCGATCTTCACCCCCGGCTCGGGCTACGTGAACGATCCCCAGCTCGCCACCCACAACCTCCAGCGCGCGGCCGAGGCCAAGGGCGGCGAGTTCCTCTTCCGCGCCGAGGTGGCCGAGATCCGCCGCGCCGGCGGCCGCGTGGCCGGCGTCACGCTGACCGACGGCACCGAGATCGACGCGCCGATCGTGGTCAACGTCGCGGGCCCGCACTCGTTCGTCATCAACCGCATGGCCGGCGTCGAGGACGAGATGAACGTCAAGACGCGCGCGCTGCGTCACGAGGTCCACCACGTGCCCTCGCCCCCGGACTTCGACTTCGAGCAGGACGGCTACCACACCTCCGACGGCGACACTGGCATCTACTTCCGCCCCGAGAGCGGCAACAACATCCTCATCGGCTCGGAGGACCCCGACTGCGACCCGCGCGTCTGGGTCGACGAGCCCGACAAGTTCGACCGTCACGTGACCGAGCAGCAGTGGGAGGCGCAGGTCTTCCGCCTCGCGCGGCGCATGCCCTCGCTGCGCATTCCCAACGAGCGCAAGGGCATCGTCGACCTCTACGACGTCTCCGACGACTGGATCCCGATCTACGACCGCTCCGTCCTCGACGGCTTCTACATGGCCATCGGCACCAGCGGCAACCAGTTCAAGAACGCCCCGGTCGTCGGCCACCTGATGGCCGAGCTCATCGACCGCGTCGAGCACGGCCACGACCACGACGCCGAGCCCGTCCAGGTCCGCTGCGCGTACAACGAGGAGATCGTCCTCGACGCGGGCTTCTACTCGCGCCTGCGCGAGGTCAACCCGAACTCGAGCTTCTCGGTCAATGGCTGACCGCGGAGGCGTTCGGCCTCCCCGCGTTCGCGCGCTCCTATACCCAGCCGTCGGGCGTTCGATCGAGGCGCCCGCGCGTCAGTCGCTGGCGTCGGGCTCGGGCGTCCCGGGCAGCAGCACCGTGGCGAGGATCCGTCGTGAGCGTCCGGGCTTGGGCGGGTTGGCGAGGCGGGGTTGAAAGAGGATGCTCAGCTCGCGGGCGAGTTCCGCGAGTTCCGCGTCGTCGAGCCACATCGCCGCGAGGTTGTAGCTGGCCCCGTCGCGCAGCGGGTCGATCTTCTCTCGGGCGAGGTAGCGGTCGAAGTCGCCGATCAGGCCGGCCACGAACGCCAGGAAGGCCTGTCGGTGCTCGTCGCGGCTCATCGAGGCGATCTCGTCGACGCCGAGCCGGGCAGCGGAGGCGCGAAGCACGTACGTGCGTTCCAGCGCGCCGCGGACCCGCCGCTCGCTGACGATGGCCAGGACGCCGCCGTCGACGAGCTTCGCGACGTGCCGGTAGAGGCTGCCGGCCGGGACATCGGGGAGTTCGGCCCGGAGCTGGCTCGTGGTCAGCGCCCGATCGCCGAGGAACGCCTCGACAATCCGAAGCCGTACCGGGTGTAGGAGCAGGTCCGCGCTGGCCACGTGGCCAGCGTACACAGGCTCACATATCTGGTAACGTTCACAGGAATGGGAACATTCACTGAACTGTGGACGGTCTGAACGATGGCGCCCTCAACCGGCCGATCGCGCAGGGCGCCGTTGGTCGTCATCGGCGCGCTGGCCGCATTGACGCTGATCGCCCGTCGCTGCGGCTACAAGCTCGGCACCGATACGGTCGTGCGCTGCCGTCAAGGTCACCTGTTCAGCACGATCTGGATTCCCGGGGTAAAGCTCAAGGCTGTCGACCTCGGCGTGGCGAGGCTGCAGCGCTGCCCTGTCGGCAACCACTGGAGCCTCGTCGTTCCCGTCCGCGAGGCGGCCCTCAGCGACAAGGAACGCGAGCTCGCTCGCTCGCATCGCGACGTGCGACTCCCCTGACCCATGACCGTCGCGACACCTGTGCGCCGACCCACCGGCCACGATCACCCCGCGGATGCTGGCGGTGCGCGCCGCCTGAACGCGTCCAGAGCAGTTCACCGCACGTCAACTCGGAGGCCCCCGTGTCGAGCTTCTGGATCGTCCTGATCATCGTCCTCGTCGTCGTGGCCGTCGTGGTCGTCGTCAACCTCGTCGTGCGGCGCAAGGGCTACGCGATTCCCGGCAAGACAATCGTGCGCTGCGCCAAGGGCCACCTGTTCACGACCACCTGGGTCGAGGGCGGATCGCTCAAAGCGATCAGGCTCGGCCCCCTCACCAGGTACCAGCGCTGCCCCGTCGGCAACCACTGGGCCATCGTTCACCCGGTCAAAGATGCAGACGTGACCGACGAACAGCGACGCATCGCCGCCGACCGCCCCTGACCCCAACCCGCGGTACGGACGTCGTTAGAAGCTCCGGCCGAGCTTGCCGGCGAGCCCCCCTCGTCGAGCTCGATCGGCAGAAGGTCAAGACCGAAGGCGAACTGGCGCTCGTAGAAGACGCCGAACGGCTGCGCGCAGGTGCGCGCCGCGAGCAGAAGCTCCGCGTCCGACCGTCGATCTTCGCCGCTCACACCCTGTTAGATGCCAATCCTGCCGATCCCGTGACCAGCGCGGCGAAGCGACGATCCTGGGCGTGCTTCGAGTCGTGAGGCGCGACGCGGGGACTGCGGACGGCGGGATTCCTAGAGGCTGGGCTTGGGCAGTGTCTTGTCGCGCACCGTGCGCGAGCAGCCGGTCTTGTCGCACGCGCGGATGACCACGCGGTAGCGCTTGCCGAAGTGCAGCCTGATGGAGCTCGGGAGCTTGCCGACGTAGAACTTCGTGCTCGCGCCGACGTGGCGCACCGGGGCGTTGTGGCCGTCGATCGTCACGTGGACCTGGCTGCCGAGCACGCGCTTGGTGAGGAAGAAGTTCGCCGCGACGTCCTTCTCGAGCGTGCCGCTGCCCGTGGGCGTGCCGCTGAGGTTGATCGTGCCCGGAGCCAGCTGCGGCGCGGCCAGGGCGGTCGCCGCGAGCGCGGCCGCCAGGACGACGGCGAGAGCGAGGACCAGCGTGCGACGGCGCAT
>CAWIEX010000012.1:0-897386 GCA_963835295.1 uncultured Actinomycetes bacterium | reverse complement strand
GAGCCGCGGGAGCGGGGTAGCGGCGCACCGCCGAGCGCGCTCCTCACCGCAGCGCCTGATCGTCCACCAGGAGCCGTTTGATCGAGGTGGCGCAGGCGACTGAAATGCTCCAGGGCAAGTCCGGGAAGCGGCTCGAGGATCCGCCTGCTCAGGGCTTCGCGGCGCGCATCACTCCCTGGCCGCGGCCGCTGCGTCGTGGTACTCGTGCACGAAATCGATCACCACGACGCGCAGAGCTCACGCGGCTCGTGCCGGCTCCCGTTCCCCCGTGTCCGGACACCTGGTGGTGACCCAGTGCCGCTGCTCCCGGAGGGCAGCAGTCGCAGTGTCCGAAGCCCGCGGATGCCGCGACCACGTGAGGCTCGCGGCCGGCTGCGCGATCTGGGCGATGTCGGCGTGAGAGTTGCCATGATCCCGACGGCTCACGCCGGCGGCGCGAGCGCCTCGGCGAGTTTGTCGAGCATGCGCTGCTCACCTTCGCTCACGCGCACGGCGTGGAAGCCGAGGAATCCGCCCTCCTTGGCCGCGTTAGCCGCCTCTTGTGCGGCGTCCTTGAGCCAAGTCCGGAAGGCCTCGGCGTCCTCCGGACTCGCCTTGGCGGAGACGATTGCGTTGACCGCCGCGAGCTCTTCGAGGATCTCCTGGCCGGCCAGCGCACCCTTGGCCCCTGAAGTCGCTTACTAGCCCTTGCGGTCCGGGGCCTTTCCGTGCACTGTGTTCTCCGCGTGCGCCCCCAACGGCCGCCCCGCCCACGCTCGTTCGACCGGCTCCGCGAGCTTCCGCTGCTCGGACGCGTCGCGGACTGGGGGATGGGCCCGCGGGCCGTATCGCGATCGACCCTCGCGGCCCGAGCGCGGATCGCGGGGCTGAAGGCGACCGAATCCGTCTGCCCGTTCTGCGCGGTCGGATGCGGGCAGGTCGTCTACACGCGCGATGGCGAGCTCATCGACATCGAGGGCAATGCGCGCTCGCCGATCAACCAGGGGACGCTGTGCCCGAAGGGCTCCGCGTCCCGGCAGCTCGTCCAGCAGCCGGGTCGCCTCACGACGGTCCGCTACCGTCGCCCGGGCGCGACGAGCTGGGAGGAGCTCCCGCTCGCGACGGCGATGGACATGATCGCCGACCGCCTGGTGCAGGCGCGCGAGCGCGGGTGGCAGGACCACGACCGCGAGGGGCGCCGCGTCGACCGCACCCTGGGGTTCGCGCATCTCGGCGGCGCGACGCTGGACAACGAGGAGAACTACCTCATCAAGAAGTGCTTCACGGCGATGGGCGCCGTGCAGATCGAGAACCAGGCGCGCATATGACACAGCGCGACGGTCCCCGGTCTGGGGACCTCCTTCGGCCGCGGCGGCGCCAGCGACTTCCAGCAGGACCTGCAGAACTCCGACTGCCTGCTGATACAGGGATCGTCGATGGCCGAGGCGCACCCGGTCGGCTTCCGCTGGGTGATGAAGGCGCGCGAGCGCGGCGCGCGCGTGATCCACGTCGATCCGCGCTTTTCGCGCACGAGCGCGATGGCCCACCAGCACGTCGCGATCCGTCCCGGGACCGACATCGCGTTCCTCGGAGGGCTCATCCACCACGTGCTCGAGACGGGCTCCTGGTTTCGCGAATACGTCCTGCGCTACACGAACGCGGCGACGATCGTCGACGAGCGCTTCCGCGACACCGAGGACCTCGACGGCGTGTTCTCGGGCTTCGACCCGGAAACCGGGCGGTACGACCCGGCCTCGTGGGGATACGAGGGCTGCACGGAGCCGGCCGTCCGCCCGGGCGTGCGCGAGCACGCAACCCAGGCCTTCACGGAGATGACAGGCGCGGGGATGAACCTGGACGGGTGCCGCATCGACCAAACGATGCAGGACCCGCGGTGCGTCCTGCAGATCCTCAGGCGGCACTTCAGCCGCTACACGGCGGAGATGGTCGCCGCGGTATGTGGCATCACGCCGGAGGAGGTTGTCGAGGTCGCCCAGGCGATGATCCGCAACTCGGGTCCGGAGCGCACGAGCGGCATCGTCTACGCCGTCGGGTGGACGCAGCACACGTCGGGCGTGCAGATCATCCGCAGCGCCGCGATCCTCCAACTGCTGCTCGGCAACACCGGACGCCCGGGTGGCGGGATCTACGCGATGCGTGGCCACGCGACGATCCAGGGGTCGACGGACATCCCGACGCTCTATGACCTCCTCCCGGGCTACCTGCACATGCCCAGGGCGCACGAGGAGCCCGAGACGCTCAGCGGCTACTGCCAGTCTAACCGCCTGCGCCGCGGGTGGTGGGCCGCGCTCGACGCGTACATCGTCTCGCTGCTCGTCGCGTGGTTCGGCGACGCGGCGACGGCGAAGAACGATTTCGGCTTCGGCCATCTCCCGAAGATCTCCGGCAACCACTCGCACTTCGCCACGTCGCTGCGCACGCTCGACGGCGGGGTGGACGGGATGTTCGTGATGGGGCAGAACCCCGCGGTCGGCTCGCAGCACGCCGGCCTGCAGCGGCGCGCGCTGGCGCAGCTGCGCTGGCTCGTCGTCCGTGACTTGACCGAGACCGAGACCGCCTCGTTCTGGAAGGACTCCCCGGAGGTCCGGTCCGGCGAGCTGCGCACAGAGGAGATCCAGACCGAGGTGTTCCTCATGCCGGCGGCGGCGCACGTGGAGAAGGAGGGCAGCTTCACGAACACTCAGCGGCTGGTGCAGTGGCGCGACCAGGCGCTCGAGCCGCCGGGGGACGCGCGGTCGGAGCTGTGGTTCATGCACCATCTCGCCAAGCGCGTCAAGGCGCGCTACGCCGGCTCGGCGCGCGAGCGCGACTGGCCGATACGACACCTCGTCTGGGACTACCCGGAGCACGGCGAGCGCGCCGAGCCCGACGCCGAGGCCGTGCTGACGGAGATAAACGGCTACTGGACCGAGACCGGGCGGCCGATCGATGGCTTCGACGACCTCAGAGCCGACGGTACGACCGCGTGCGGATGCTCGAGCTACTCGGGGGTCTACGCCGGCGGCGTCAACCAGGCGCGCCGTCGGGACCCGGGCGACATCCGCCGGACCGGCGGCTACACGTCGCTTCAGTGGGGCTGGGCCTGGCCGGCCAATCGCCGCCTCCTCTACAACCGGGCGTCCGCCGACCCGGACGGCCGGCCGTGGTCGGAGCGCAAGCGGTACGTGTGGTGGGACGAGGCCGAGGCGCGCTGGACGGGGTACGACGTGCCCGACTTCCCGGCACGCAAGCCGCCCGGATACCGCGCCCCGCCGGAGGCGGAAGGGATGGACGCCATCTCCGGCGACGAGCCGTACATCATGATGGCCGACGGCCGCGGATGGCTGTTCGCGCCGACCGGCTTGCTCGACGGCCCGCTGCCCGCCCACTACGAGCCGGTCGAGTCGCCTGTCGCGAACCTCCTCTATCCGAGCGTCGGCGCGAGCCCGGCCGCGATCCGCTGGAAGCGGCCCGAGAACCCGTACCACGGCACCGGCGACCCGCGGTTCCCGATCGTCGCGACGACGTTCCGCCTGACGGAGCACCAGACCGCCGGAGGGATGACTCGGACGCTGCCGTGGCTGGCCGAGCTGCAGCCCGAGATGTTCGTCGAGCTCGACCCAAGCCTCGCCGCCGATCGCGGGATCCTCGACGGCGGCTGGCTGACGGTCAGCACCGCGCGAGCCCAGATCGAGGCGCGCGCGCTCGTGACGGGTCGCATCCGGCCCCTGAAGGTCGACGGCCGGCTCGTGCATCAGATCGCGCTGACCTGGCACTACGGCTGGTCCGGCGTGGCGGTCGGCGACTCGACGAACGACCTCATCTCGCTCGCCGGGGACCCGAACGTCACCATCCATGAATCGCGCGGGTTCACGTGCGACGTGCGCGCGGGGCGCCGCGACGGCGCCACGACCCGACGCCTGGCAGGCGTGCGATCGGGTTGGCGGGTCGCGCCGAACGAGGACGACCCGCCCGCCGAGCAGCCCAAGGAGGTCGGTGGCCTATGACGTCGGCGCCGACGGGCGAGATCAGCGTGCGCCGCGACGGCGCGCCGCGGGCCGGGTTCTTCACCGACACGAGCGTGTGCATCGGCTGCAAGGCGTGCGAGGTCGCCTGCAAGCAGTGGAACGACCTTCCGGCGGACGGCTCGGAGTTCAAGAAGGGACGCTCGTATGACCACACGGGCGAGCTCTCCGCCTCGACATGGCGCCACGTCCGGTTCCTCGACGTGCTCGAGCCCACCGAGGAGCGACGCGTGCAAGCGGCCGAGGCCCTGGCGGCCGGCAGCGGCGGCCACGCGCCGTCGCTCCCCGCAGCCGGGGACGGCGCCAGCGGCGGCGTGGACGTCGCCCGGGCGGTGGGCGACATGGACCGCTGGATCTTCATGTCCGACGTGTGCAAGCACTGCACGAACGCCGGCTGTATGGACGCGTGCCCGACTGGAGCGCTCATCCGGACCGAGTTCCAGACCGTGTTCCTGCAGCCCGACGTCTGCAACGGGTGCGGCTACTGCATCCCGGCGTGCCCCTTCGGCGTGGTCGACCGTGATCGCATCGACGGCCGGGCCGGCAAGTGCACGCTCTGCTACGACCGCCTGCAGGACGGTCTCGAGCCCGCCTGTGCGAAGGCGTGCCCCACCGACTCCATCCAGTTCGGCCCGTACGAGGACCTGGTCGAGGTCGCCTCCGAACGGGTCGCGACGCTGCACCGGCGCGGCATGCAGGATGCGTACCTCTACGGCGCCGGCGACGAGCCCGACGCCGCGCTCGCGGGCGGCCTGGGTGCCTTCTTCCTGCTGACCGAGCCCCCCGAGCGGTTCGGGCTCCCAGCCCAAGCCGACTCGCCGATCCAGGAGCACGTCGTACCCGCCACGCTCTCCGCGGTCGGCGCCGGCCTGCTCGCAGCCGCCGGCGTGGCCGCCGCGTTCCTCCACGCGGCCCGGCGCACATGACACGCCCGCGCCACACCTGGCCCCGAGTGCGCGGCTGGCTGCGCAGCGACGCCGGTCCGCCCTCGCTTGCGCCGCGCGAGGAGCCGCCCGCCACCGCGGCGGAACGCGAGGCGGCATGGGTCGAGGAGCGCGCCGGCCGAGGGATCGAGCCGGCCGTCGGCACGCTCGGCGGGCCCGCGTCGTACCGGCCCGGCGTCGCCGACGCCGACGTCGCGCTCGCGCAGCCCGCGTGGGAGGACGCCCGCTGGTCATACCTGTACGGCGGTGACACCGCCTACGCGAGCGAGGCCCCCGTGCCCGGCGAGATCGCGCAGGCGGCGCGGCGGATGCGCGGCGGCGCGCCAGCGTCCGACGTCTACGGCCCCATGATGAAGGCGCCGGTGTGGACCTGGGAGGTCCCGCTGTACTTCTGGTTCGGCGGGATGGCGTCCGGGTCGGCGTTCGTCGGCCTGGCCTGTGACGTCGTCGGTGACGAGCGGTCGGCGGCGATCGCGCGCAAGGTCGCGCTCGGCGCGCTGGTGCCCTGCCCCGTGCTGCTGATCTCCGACCTCGGCCGGCCCAAGCGCTTCGTCGCCATGCTGCGGATCGTCAAGCCGCGCTCGCCGATGTCGATGGGCACCTGGTGCCTCACCGCGTTCGGCAACGTCATGGGCGCCGCCGTCGCCGCCGACGTCGCCGGCCGCCGGCGCGCGGCCCGCGCGCTGGGCGCGGCGTCGGCCGTCGTCGGGGGCTACCTCGGCTCGTACACCGGCGTGCTCCTCGCGACAACGGCCGTTCCGGTCTGGGCACGCAGCCGCGTGTTCCTCGGGCCGATCTTCGTCGCCACCGCGACCGCCACCGGCGCGGCGGCGACTCGGCTCACGCTCGCCGCCACGGGGCTGCCCCCGCGCGCGACTGCGAGCATCGCGCTCGGCAACGTCGAGGCGGGCGCGATGCTCGCCGAGCTCGCGCTGTCCTCCGTCAACGAGCGCCGCCTCGGACGCCTCGCCGCGGCGCTTCATGAAGGCTCCCCCGGCCGGCTGTTCGGTGCCGCGAAGCTGGCAGCCGCGGCCGGCCTGGCGCTTAAAGCTCTGCACCCGGTCACCGGTCGGCACGGACAGAACGCGGCCAGCATCCTCTACCTCGCGGCGGCGCTGGCCTTCCGTTTTGCCTGGGTCGGTGCGGGCCGCGCGTCAGCGGCCGACGACGAGGCGGTCGCTCTGACGGCCCGCCGACGACAGCCGAGCTAGGCACCGGCGTTCGCTCGGCGAGCGCCCGGACCGCTCCGTGCAGTCCACTTCGGGACGCGGTGTCGATGTGGCAGCAGGCGGCGACGTGCTCGGGGTTGTCGGCGAGGCCGCGCGTGACCTCAGCACGGCGGTTGTCACGACACCCGCGGGCTCCCGCTTGGGCGTCTTCCAGCGCGTCGAGGCCGAGAGGACCTCCACCCGCCCGCGGGGGAGTAGCCCTCAGCTGCCTACCGCGCGCGGCGCAGGCTCGAAGCGCGCGCCCGGCGGCGCCCACCGCCGAGATGAGGGTACGGACGGCTGGCTGCTCACGGGCGAACCCCCCGGAGCGCTGCTCGAGGCGTAGGCCCCATCACTCCCCCACTCCCGTCAGATACCTGACGGACAGGGTTGGCCGCACGCCTCCGGGCCTGGCAGGGTGCGCTCACGACGCTTGGGACCGACAATGGTGAGACCACCCATCATCGGCTCGCGCGTCACCCGAGCTACGCGAGCACCCGGCGAATCTTTCGAATCATCGATCGTGTAAGCCGCTCGGGCGACGGGCTGGCCATCAAGGGTCTCGCGCGTGATCTCGGGATCAGCACCTCGACGTGCTATCAGCTGATGGCGATCCTCATCGATGAGGGCTATGTCGAGAGGCTCTCGCATCACGCGGGGTACCGGCTCGGGCCGACAATCGGTGTGCTGTTCGAGCGCTCACGCAGGTCGGGACAGGCGGGCGTCGTTGAACCCGTGCTTCACGATCTTGCCCACAGCGCGCGCCGTGCCGCCTACTTCGCGGTCCTCTCGGAGCATGACGAGGCTCTGGTCATCCATGCCTGCGCCCCACCGAGCTGTCCGCTGGTCGGCTTACCGCAGGGGTTCTCCGGTCCCGCGCACGCGCTCGCGCTCGGCAAGGCGCTGATCGCCGCTGGCGGTGCCGCAGCTATCAGCCGCTACATCGAGCGCCACGAGCTGTGGGCGTTCACCGATCGCACCATCACCGACCCTGTGAGGCTCGAGGCTCACTTGAAGGCGGTCAAGACCCGCGGTTACGCGACCGACTTCGAGGAGTTTGCGCGCGGTCTCTGCTCGGTCGCGGCGCCCGTAAGGGACGAGAGGCAGACAGTTGTCGGAGCGGTCGGCCTCGCGACCATCGCGCCGAGTCCGGGCGAGGAGGTCAAGCGGATGATTGCCAGCGTGCGGTGCGCCGCAAAGGTGCTTTCTGCGGCGGTGATGGTGTAGCGGGCCCTGGTCACGGTGCCGGCGAGCCCGCCGGTGGAGATGGACGCGGAATGCCTTCGGCGAGATCGCCGAAGCTCGGGGCCATCACGGCTCCCGGCTGTGCGAGGAGCTCCTCGGCCACCAGGGCTTCGGTTGTCAGCATGAGTGCCGCGATCGACACCGCATTCCGGAGCGCCGAGCACGTGACCTCGGTGGCGTCGATCACACCGGCGGACATCATGTCGCAGTACTCGCCGGTCAACACGTCGAGACCCCAGCCGGCCGGCAGCCTGCGGACCCGCCGGGCGACGGCGTCGCCATCGTGCCCTGCGTTGGCGGCTATCCAGCACATGGGCTCGGAGAGCGCGGCGCGAACGATCTGGGCCCCGACCGCCTGCTCGCCGACGCTGCCATCCGAGTGGTCGAGCACACGCGCGGCGTTCCCGAGCGCGATCCCGCCGCCGGGGACTATTCCGCCCTGGACAGCCGCGCGTGCGGCCGCGAGCGCACCCTCGGCCCGCCGGGTCTTGTCTCTGAGCTCGACCGCGGTGGCAGCGCCGACGTGGATCACGGCAACACGTCCCCCAAGCCGGGCGAGGCGTTCTCTCAGATGCTCGAGGTCTCGTTCGTTCTGTGCACGGTCGAGTTCCGCTCTGATCTGAGCGGTGCGCGCGCGGATGGCCGATTCTTTCCCAGTGCCGCCGACAATCGTCGTTTCGCCCTCGGTCACGATCACCTTGCGCGCCTGCCCGAGGCGCTCGCGCGTCGTGGCCTCCAGCTTCATCCCGCTGTCCTTGTCGATCACCTCGCCGCCGGTCAGGGCCGCGATGTCCTGGAGGCTGTTCAGGCGGCGATGCCCGAAACCTGGCGCCCTCACGGCAATGGAGCGGAACGTTCCGTGGCGCGCGTTCGTCACCAGAGCGCCGAGCGCCGGCCCGTCGACGTTCTCCGCGACGACGACGAGCGGACGTTCCGCGCGCATCACCTCCTCGAGCACGGGCATGAGGACCTGGATCTTCGAGATCGTCAGGTTGGTGAGGAGTATCAGAGGCTCCTCGAGGACCGCCGCCATACGCTCGGGGTCGGTGGCGAAGTACGGGGACAGGTAGCCGTGGTCCCACCGAAAGCCTTCGACGAACTGCAGTTCGAGCCCGAGCCCGGGCGACTCCTCGACCGTCACGACACCCTCGCGGCCGACCGTATCGAGTGCCTCCCCGATGACCGCGCCGATCTTCGGATCGTTGCCAGCGGCAATCGAGGCGACGCGGCAGAGCTCCTCACTGGAGCTAACTGGCCTCGCCATCTGTGCCAGTTCGTGGAGCACTCGCGCGGTGGCGTCCTCGATGCCGTGCCGAAGCAGCATCGGGTTCGCGCCCTCGGCGATCCGGGACATCCCTTCACGGACCAGCGCCTGGGCGAGCACGGTGGCGGTCGTCGTGCCGTCCCCCACCGCGTCGCTGGTCTGACTCGCGACCTCCCGGAGAAGATGGGCCCCCATGTTCTCGAATGGGTCGGAGAGGTGAATCTCCCGCGCGATGCTCACGCCGTCATTGGTGATCACTGGAGCGCCGCTCATCTTCTCGAGCACCACGTTGCGTCCCTTCGGGCCGAGCGTCACCCTCACCGCATCGGCAAGCTTGTTGACTCCGGCCTCAATGCAGCGCCGCGCCTCGTCGTGGTAGCGCAGGATCTTCGCCATTCCCGGTCAGAGCTCCAACTGCGGATCGAAGCCCAGGTGATCGGCGGCGTCCTCGGGGTCGGCGAACAGCACCATCCGGTCATCGAGCGCGACCATTCGTCCGTAGTGCGTTGAGATGATCTCCTCGAACGTGTTCTGGTCGAATTCCTCGCCGACGGCGTCGGACAGCTCGTCGTAGTCGAACTCGAGCCGCCCCTTCGCGTCGATCCGGATCATCGACGGAAGCTGGGTGACGGTGACGCCGGGCTTGCTCTCCATCGCGGCGGCCACGGCGTACCCCGCCTGGCTCGCCATCAAGGTGACTCCGCACCGGTGTGAGGGCTCGCGCTGGAACTCGAGCGGCGATGCCGGTGTCATCGCTCGAGCTCCGGCGGCGCGGGGATGGCGAGCTCAAGGAGAGCGTTGCGCACGCGCTTGCGAGCGCTCGCGAGCGTGTCGTCGAAGCTGACCGCCGAGCGCTCGGCCTCTGACCAGATGGGTGCGAGGGCGCGCGCCGCCCGAAGGCTCATGGCGATCGGCTCGGCCAGCCAGCGCTCGAACAGGTCGCGGTTCTCGGCGCCGTGCTGGTCGTCGTGCGTAAGCCCGCCGATCAGCTCCTTGGTGTAGGCAAGATCCCGGTCGAGGTCGCTCTCTGCGACGCCCATGATGGTCGGCGTGACGAAGTCGCCATTCGCTGCCGCCGTGCTCATGACGAAGCCGCTTCGAAACAGCTCCCCAACGAGCGGCTCGAAGGCCAGGTTCGCCGCCACCAGCGCCTCGCACCAGTCGCGGATTGCCGTCAGGCGTTCGACGGTCTCGCGCACCGGTTGCCAGACTGGGGCGCTGGTCCAAGCCGCGAGGTGAGCCCCTCCATCGAACCGGTGGCGGACCTCACTGAGCTCGAGGTTGAAGAGCGCGAGGTCTTGCCCGGTACGCAGCTTGTGCATCGAGTTCACGGCAATCGCGTTGTTGATCATGTTCGTGGGCGCGTCCCGCTGCGCGGGAAGAAAGACGTGCATCCCCAGCCCATGCTCCGCGTGCATCCACGCGCCGACGTGCCGTTCGACTATCCGTGACCAGCCCGTCGACCAGTGCGCGAATGCGCCTTCGCTCCGCGCGTTCGCGATGCACTGCTCGACCAGCCGCACGAGTCGAGCGTTGTTCCTGTAGATCGTCTGCTCCCACTCCTGGTTGGGATCTCGGAACCAGTGCCAGTCCGAGGACCTCGCGGCCGTGCGCTCTGGCGGATAGCCGCCGGGACCATCGGCGAAGCCGTACGACCAGCCCTGGATCAGGTAGCGCGCGGGATCTGGCAGGACGTCGACCGTCACGTCCTCGTACACGGTCGCGCTCAACCGCTGCGGCTCGAAGTACTTGAAGCTCCGGCTGTCCGAGCTCGGGAAGTCGCCGGTCATGCGACGCGATCTCCCGACCTCGCCGGGGCGTCGAAGGTCGCGGTGGCTTGCGACACCTCCCCGGCCGTGATCGTGAACTTCTCGTAGAAGATCCGGGCCTCGGACAAGCCGTGCGCGACCAGCATTGGGACCGACGCATCGATCATGGATCGCGGGCCACAAACGTAGGCGTCGCAGCCGCTCAGGTCGCCCTCGAGCCGATCGACCACATCCGTGATCAGTCCGATCTCGCCCTCCCACGTCTCGCCGGATGGCGGCTCGGACAGCGCCGGAACCAAGCTGAATCCAGGCAGACGCTCGGAGAGTCGCTGCAGCTCAAGGAGGTGGAAGAGATCGCCGGACGCGCGAGCGCCGTAGTAGCACGTAACCCTGCGCTGGGTGCGGCGCTCCGCCATCGAGCTGAGCAGCGACCAGATCGGTGCCATCCCAGTGCCGCCGCCGATGAAGATCAGATCGGCGTCCGAGGGCTCCCGCAGCACAAAGACGCCGTAGGGCCCCGTCACAGATAGCTCGTCACCGCGCGCGAGCTGCCCGCTCAGGAGGCCCGAGAAACGGCCGCCCGGATAGTGCTTGACCATGAACTCGAGTCGGTCAGAGACAGCCGGTGTGTTGCACATCGAAAATGAGCGCTTGTCGGGCGTTCCCGGGATATGGATGTCCACGTATTGCCCGGGCTGAAACTGAAGGGGTTTCTCGTCAAGCAGCGAGAGGCGGAGCATGTAGATGTCGCGAGTGAGCGGCTCGATCGCTTCGACAGCGGTGCGGAGTGTCCGAATTCGAAGACCGGATGTGAGCAGTTCCTCGTTGTAGTGGAGTAGCTCGACGTCGAGGTCGCTGTACGCATGGGCTCTGCAGAGCAACGTGTAGCCCTCCTGCTGCTCGAAGTCGGCCAACGCGAAGGTCGAGTAAGACTCGAGCGCGACGTCGCCACTCAGCAGAAACGACTTGCATGCCGAGCACTGCCCCTCTCTACACCCGTGCGGGAGCACGACGCCCTGCCGGAACGCTGCCTCCACGACCGTCTCGTCCTCGGAAGCATCGATCTCGATGCCGACCGGCTCGAACCTCACGGTGTGCCGCCGGACCATGCTCGATCCACCTAATAGCGCTGGCCGAAGCGGCCGCCGGGTCCGCCGGCCCGATACTCTGAGATGAACTGCCGCCGCTGCTCTTCGGGCATCTCGGCGAACGTTCTGTTCGGGCTAAGAAAGCGATACCCCCTGCAGTCCTCGAGCGTCCAGAGCTGCTTAGGGTCGTCCAGGCACAGATGTGGCTGCGGGATCAGGGTCTTGCCGTCGTCGCGGACGATTCCCAGTTCCTCCTGCATATCCGCGAGGTCCCACTGGTGATAGCGCGCCTCCCATTCGCGCTCGCCGGTGAGCCGCCCCATCGAGGGCGTCGCACGACCGTTGTACTCCGGCCGAAACGCGACCGTATCCGACCAGTGACAAGTCGCCGAGCAGTACGTCCGCCACTCTCCGTCGACTTTGTCGACCACCATATCTTCGCGGATCAGGCAGGGCACCATGCAAGCCCAGCACCGGAGCGGGTACTGGTAGTCGACCTCGGCGAACGTGATCGGGCCGTATCCGCGCGGGTCGCTGAGGCGGCGATAGTTCTCCCACCACTTGCCGTATTTGTCGTACCACCCGGGGTACTTGTACTCGAACCACTCGAAGTCGTGGTCGGTCATCGGGTCGATCCGCCAGTAGTGCAGAGGCCACCCGGCGGCCAGGAACTGGGCCACCTCGTGGACATAGCCCTTGTTCCGGATCCGGTTCCAGGCCTCCTCGACGAGATCGTGCGGCACCGTCAGCCCGTACTTCTCGAGCGGCATCAGATAACTTCGGTAGTAGTCGTCGTAGATCCAGCGACGCCATGCTTCCGCATAGCTGTCGCGATCCTTGCGCCGCTCCTTTGTCCCGTACTCGATGAAGGTTCCGACCGTGGCGTCCACGATCGCGTGGTTGTTCCACCACGCGTAGCGAAGGTCGCGTTCGAGCAACTCACGATTGCGCTCATCCGCGAGTGCCATCAAGAGGATCGCATAGCCATTCGATATGTGTCGCGACTCGTCGGATTGAACGGAGTGAAAGACAGTCGGTAGGAGGTAGTCGCCGTTCGAGGCGGCTTCAGCCGGCATCGCCACGAACAGGACGTTGGTGAAGGCCGTCTCGGCGACGATCGTGAGGTGAACGTTCGCCGCGGTGATGGCGTCTCCGGTGATGAAGCCCTCTCCAAACTGGCGACCGATGCCGCCCGCGTCGCAGCTGGCGAACGCCTTCCCGCTGATGTCGAACCCCGCGGGGTCGATGTAGTGCTTCATGTACAGTCGCGCGAGGTTCCTCTGGATCGTCGAGTGACGCACCTCGTCGATCATCTGGATCGCGAGCCCGTTGTGGATCTCCGGGTTCGGCACCGCAGCCACGGCGAGCGGCATCGCGCGCGCGGCGGACATCTCGGCGAATGGCATGATGCTCAGGAACAGCTTCTGCCACTCCATCCAGCGCTGCTGGACGTCGCGGAACATGTTCCCGCGAACAGCTCCGTCCATCGCGCCGTATACGCGCTGGTCCTTCTCCTCCTCCATGGGGAAGTAGGAGCGGAGGACCTGCTTCATCGGATCTTTCTTCGGGGCCTTCTCGAACCTGTAATCGGTCGGATACTTGTTGATCGGGGCCGCGAAGGTGGGGTTCCACGACAGCTCACCGAGCTTGTCGTGAAGCTTCGTCCGACTCTGCCGTCTTCCAGCTGTTGAGGACACCCAAGCGGTTCTCCGAGAGGACGATGCTCCGATCGAGAACGTTGTAGCACCGGCCAAGAGCGGCGACTGCCATCGAGGTCGCCTGACGCTGGACGAGTCCCGACATGCTCGGAAAGACGCTGTGATTCCGACGATGTGAGAATCAGCCCCCACCTGAGGGGCGGCTCGCTTAGTCGATCTACGATTCGCCGTGCTCATGCCCGATCGTCATCCTGTGTACGCACGGCTGCGGCGGCTGTACGGCCGGCAAAGCGAATGTGCGGCGGTCGACGAACTGCTGGCAGCCGTGCGTGCCGGGCGGAGCGGTGCGCTGCTGATCCGTGGTGAGGCGGGCATCGGTAAGAGCGCGTTGCTGGAGTATGGGACCACCCACGCCTCCGGGTTCCGCATCGCACGAGTGGCGGGAGTGGAGTCCGAGATGGAGCTCGCGTTCGCCGGGCTGCAGCAACTGTGCGCACCGATGCTGGATCGCCTCGAGCGCCTCCCGGATCCGCAGCGCCACGCGATCGCCACGGCCTTCGGCCTGGTTGGCGGGCCCACGCCGGACCGCTTTTTCGTCGGCCTGGCCGCGCTCACGCTGGTCTCCGAGGCAGCCGACGAGCAGCCGCTGCTCTGCGTGGTCGAGGATGCGCACTGGTTGGACGTCGTGTCGGCTCAGGTGCTCGGCTTCGTGGCCAGACGCCTGACTGCGGAGGGGGTGGGAATGCTGTTTACCCTGCGCCACCTCAGCGAGGAGTTCCGCGGATTGCCGGAGCTGGTGGTTGAGGGCCTTCGCGAGAACGACGCGCGCGAGCTGCTTGAATCGGTGATCAGCGGACCGCTTGACGCACGCGTGCGCGAGCGGATCCTTGTTGAAGCGCACGGCAGCCCGCTGGCGCTCCTGGAACTGCCTCGCGGACTCACGCCCTCGGAAGTGGCGGGTGGCTTCGGCCTCCCCTCCGCGGTCTCGGTATCGAGCCCGATCGAGGAACGCTTCGTACGCCGGGTCGCGAATCTGCCTGAGGAGGCGAGACTGCTGGCGCTGCTAGCGGCGGCCGAACCGGTGGGTGATCCCGCGCTGCTGTGGCGCGCGGCGTCGCGGCTGGGCCTGACGAACGACGCGAGCGGACACCTGGTGGCGGCCGGGCTCCTCGAGATCGGCGCTCAGGTCCGTTTTCGTCACCCGCTGGTGCGCTCGGCGGTATATCGGGCGGCGTCGCTCGCGGATCGCCATCGGGTGCACGCAGCTCTGGCCGAGGCGACCGATCCGGCGGTTGATCCGGATCGGCGTGCCTGGCACCGCGCACAAGCTACACCCGCAGCCGACGAGGAGGTCGCGGCTGACCTTGAGCACTCTGCCGATCGCGCGCAGCACCGCGGCGGTATGGCGGCGGCCGCTGCGTTTCTGGAGCGCTCGGCGAGCTTGACGGTCGATCCCGAGCGGCGGGCCAGGCGCGCGCTGGCCGCCGCAGAAGCCAAGCAGCTCGCGGGTGCGCCCGATGCGGCGTTGGGACTGCTGGGGACAGCTCAGGCGGGTCCGCTGGATGAGGTCGCGCGTGCGCGCGTGGACCTGCTGCGCGCGCAGATCGCGTTCGACACGAGCCGCGGTACTGACGCTCCCACGGTGCTGCTCTTCAGGGCCGCCAAGCGGCTCGAACCGCTCGACGTGGGGCTGGCACGCCGCACGTATTTGGACGCGCTCTCGGCAGCGCAGTTCGCGGGCCGCCTGGCCGGAAGCGTCGGAGTGAAGGAGGTGGCAGCGGCCGCACTTGCGGCGCCACGCTCCAGACAGCCCCCGTGCGCCTCCGACCTACTGCTCGACGGTCTGGCGATGCGATTCACCGGGGGGATCGCCGCCAGTGCGCCGATCTTGAGGAGGGCTCTGACGGCGTACCCCAACGAGATCTCGAGCGAGGACGAGCTCCGCTGGATGTGGCTCGCTGGGCATGCCGCCGTGGACCTCTGGGACGACCGGACATGGGACGCGCTCGCCACCCGCCACCTCGAGCTCGCACGCGTGACCGGCGCGCTCACGGTGCTCCCGCTCGTGCTCAGCATCCGAATCGCCGCACACACGTTCTTCGGTGAGCTTGCGGCGGCCGCAGCGCTGCTCGATGAGATGCAGGCGGCGGTGGAGACGACGGGAAGCCGTCTGGCTCCGTATGGCGCGTTGTTGCTCGCTGCGTGGCGTCGCCAAGAGGCGGAGGCCTCCGAGCTGATCGCGGCGATCGTCGAGGAGGTTGTGCCACGAGGCGAGGGCCTCGGATTGACCATCACGGAGTGGGCGAGCGCGGTGCTCTACAACGGCCTGGGACGTTACGAGGACGCGCTGGCAGCGGCGACGCGGGCCAGCGAACATCCTGAGGATCTCGGCTTCTCCAACTGGGGTCTCGTCGAGCTGATCCTGGCGGCCGTCCGCTGCGGGGAGCGAGAGCGCGCTGCCGAGGCCGTCGAGCGACTCTCGGAGATGACTCGCGCGAGTGGGAGCGACTGGGCGCTCGGGATCGAGGCTCGTTCGCGAGCATTGCTGAGCGACGGCGACGACGCCGAGCGTCTTTACCTCGAGGCGATTGAGCGGCTGGCCCGCACGCGCGTGCGGGTCGAGCTTGCGCGCGCGCACCTGCAGTACGGGGAGTGGTTGCGACGCGCGCGTCGTCGGTTCGATGCTCGCGAGCAGCTGCGAACCGCGCAGAACATGTTTGCCGACATGGGTGTCGAGGCGTTCACGCCGCGCACCGAGCGGGAGATATTGGCCACAGGCGAAACCGCCCGCAAGCGCACGGTCGACACCGGCGACGAGCTGACACCTCAGGAGGCTCAGGTAGCCCGGCTGGCCCGCGACGGCCTCACGAATCCGGAGATCGGCGCCCGCTTCTTCATCAGCCCACGCACGGTCGAGTACCACCTCCATAAGGTGTTCAGCAAGCTGGGCATCAGCTCACGCAATGAGCTCGCCACCGCGCTCCCTACAGAGTGCGACCCGGCGCTTGCCGTCTGACGGGCGGGCTCTCCAAGCACCGGGCGCTTCTCGCGTCCGAGCTGCTCCAAGCTGCCGGGTGGGGCGTGTCTCGTCGTCTGGCTGTGTTGTCTAGGTTCGCGGCAAACGCGAGGAACGCGATCGCGGCCGCCACCCGAAACGACACGCCTGTCGAAAGAGTCGCTCGCGGTAACGGCTTCTCTCGGGCTTTGGTGCTGGGCAAGACAGACATGGTCGAAACCTTCGGTTTGAGGATCGGGAAACCCGTTTGGCCTCGGGAGGAGCTCCCGCTCGGGGTCGGTGACCTCCCTGAGGCGGGGCTCGTCAGGCTCGTGCACCAATCCGCTCGAGGCGTCGTCGGGAGCGGATGCGGCGGACCAGGCGCACGAGCGGCGGACGCTCGCGTGCCGGCGTACGGCTCGCGCGCCACTCGCGCAGGGTCATGCCCTCGGGCACGTCCGACTCGACGACAAGGACCGTGGGCACCATGAGATCAGTCCTCCGTTCGTAGGGATGGCTGCCATGAGCGCCCCCGGCGGAGCTCGCCGCGGATCGCCCGCGCGTCGAGGCGCGTGCGTTCGGCGAGCATCCGGTCGCCGCCGTGCGAGGCGACGGTGAGCACGTGCTCCTTCTCGGCGAGCCCGTCCAGAAGCTGTGCGAAGCGGTCCATCACCACCGCCTACGTGGCCAACCGGAGATGCCTGCCCACGCCGCGCGGCGCGAGCATGTCGCGGGCGGCGGCGAGGGCCTCGCTCATGAGGCGCTGCGACTGCTCGAAGCTCGTCGGCTGCACGCCGCCCGTGTTGGGGGCCGGGAGCACGATGAGTTCCGCCTCGCTCGAGTAGCGGGCGATGTCCGCCTTGAGACGGCTGCCGACCAGCAAGCCGAGGCCGTAGATCGCTGCGTCGAGCGCGCCGCGCACGATGTGCACGGGCCTCGCCGCCGGATCTTGGATGGGCAGGACGTAGACCCGCTCCGCGCCGAGCTCCACGGCCTGCGAGATCGGCGTGTTGTTGACCACGCCGCCGTCGATGAGCTGGCGGTCCCCGATCCGGACCGGCGGGAAGACTCCCGGGATCGACGCAGCCGCAGCGACGGCGTCGACCGCGGGGCCCGACGAGAGGAGGAGCTCGCGGCCCTCGGTCACGTCGAACGTGACGACGTGCAGCGGGATCGGCGTATCGGCGAGATCGTCGAATTCGATGTACCGGCGCACGAGGCGGCGCAGCCCGTGGTCCGGGACGAGGTGATCCCGCCGGCCGCAGACGCCGCCGATGAGCGCGCTCATGCTGACGGGGAAGACGTCCTCGCGGTGCAGGCCGCGCCAGATCCGTCCCAGCTGCATCGCCGTGGCGGGGGTCTGCGGCCGCGAGGCGATGAATGCCGCGTTGATAGCTCCGGCCGACGTTCCGACGAGCAGGTCCGGCTGAATCCGGTGCTCGTAGAGCGCGTGCAGCATCCCCACCTGGAGGGCGCCCAGGCTTGCACCGCCAGAGAGGACGAATGCGGTGCGGGGTTCTCTCGGCCGGCGGGCTGCGGCGGCGGTCGCCGCGCCGATCCGTCGTCGGGCAACGTTCGCCATCACCTTCACCAGGGGAGCGGGAGGCGAGCGCTGGCCACGGGCGCGGGCTCACCAGCGCCCCCTTCGATCTGTGCCATCTGCGCGGCGTAGACGAGCGACGCGTGCTCCTCGCGCTCGAGCGCCGCGCGGTAGGCCGAGAAGGCCAACGCCGTGTTGTCGCTGTCGGCGGCGCCCCAGCGGGCATAGGCGTCCCACACATGCGCCCGTTCCTCCTGCCAGTCGACGTAGGCGTCGATTGCCTCGTCCACCAGTCGCTTGTCGATCTGTTCGTTCGTCGCCATGTGGATTCCTCGCAGCTGAGGAGTCGCAGGGCAGCTCACGCGGCCCTCGTCGCGCTTGTCGTCGCAGCCGGCACGCCTCCGGCCTTGGAGACGGCGCGGAGAACCGCCTGCGTCGGCAAGTGCGGGCTGTGCCGGCGTGTCACCGCCGCGGTCGGCACCGCCGCAAGGTCATCCTCGAGCGCAACGAAGCGCACGCCGGGAGCGACGTAACGCTCCGCCACCGCCTCGGGAACGAGCGCCGCGCCGGCGCCCGACGCGACCGCGAGCAGCACCGACTCGACGTGCCCGTCCGCCATCTCGACGAGCGTGGGCGCAAGCCCAGCGACGTGGCAGGCCGCCACGACCGCGTTGTGGAAGGGAGGGTTCGCATCACGCGGCAGCACGACGATCCGCTCGGGCGCCATGCGCTCGAGGCGGAGTCCGGTGCTGTCGGCCCTCCGGTCGCCAACCGGCAGCGCGACCACGGCACGTTGATCGCCCAGGCCCGTGACCCGAAGCCCCCTGGTCGGGGCCGGAAGAGGAACGATCGCGATGTCCAGCCGCTCCCCGCGGACCGCCTCGATCAGCTCCACCGTGGAGCCGCGCTCCAGGGTCGCCTCGAGCCTCCCGACCGGGTTGGTGAGACGCTGCAGCGCGCGAGGGACGCTGCCCGGCAGCGCCGTCGGGACGTACCCGATCCGCACGCGGCTCGCCGCCCGATCGCGCGCGCTCCGAGCCGCCAGGCGCGCGACCTCGGCCTGCTCGAGTATGCGTCGCGCCTCCGTGAGGAGAGCGGCGCCGGCGTCGGTGAGCGACACGCTCCGCTGGTCCCGATCCAGGAGCCGGACGCCCAGCTCCAGTTCGAGCTTGCGCACCTGCTCGCTGACGGCGGGCTGAGCGACATGCAGACGCTCCGCCGCGCGACGGAAGTGAAGCTCCTCTGCGACCGCCACGAAGTACCTGAAGTGCCGAAGTTCCACCTTTTCTCCCGTCCTTCGCTGTGGGGAGCAAGCTTGCGCCACGTACGGTCGCGCTCGCATCGGGGACTCCCTAGTCCGGGCGTCCTAGTCGGCACCCTGGGACTGCCCTAGGGACCCCAGCCCGCCACCGTGACCGAGAACGGCATGTCCTGGAGGATGCGACGGCGAGGAGCGAGCGTTGTTTCTGCGGGCGCTGGAGCGCAGGCATTCGCCGCGCGCCCGCGAGCGCTCCGGGATCTCTCGGCGATCTCGGGGCCGGTGAACCGCAGCCGGCGCAACGCGGCGATCGCCAGGACACGCTGCTCGTCGGTGCGCGTGGGCTGGCGATGCGGCGCCGAGGAGCGATCCAACAAACCGGCGTCGCCCTCCGCCAGATAACGCTGCACCCACTTGCGCGCGCAGCGGACGCTGACTTCGGCGGCCTCGGCCGCCTTCGTCAGCGTCCACTCCACTCCCGCTCGAGCACCCGCTCAGGACGACAGGCCATACGGTTTAGTCGGTGGTCGATTCGTCCGCGTTCCAGTACTGGACGGCGAGCGCGTTGGCCCCGGACGTTGCGACTGGGATGCCGAGCCGCCGCTCGATACGAGTCTGCGCTTCGGCGTACCCGAAGCGTGGTTCGATGCGCCAGGTGAGGGAAACGTGGCCCGCGAGCCCTTCGACTCGGCGGGCCAGGTCCCGAAACGGCGTGAGCCCGGTTCCGGTGATTGTCATCAGATCGACGACGCGCACCACGCCATCGCTGGTATGGAGTGTGGTGGTCTCGAGTGGTGCCCGGCCGGTAGCGCCGCTCGACGCGGTACGGCTCTCTCGGTCGCAGCTCGAAGCTGCCGCCCCGCTCGGCGTCGAGGAGCGCCGCGAACACGCTGGGCGAATCGAGGTCCGGCATGCTCAGCCAGTCGATCGCTCCGTCACGAGCGACCAACGCGACGGCCCGACCATCGCCGATCGCGGCGTATTCGCAGATTGCCGCGTACCCGCCGGCTTCGGCGCGCCTCCTCACCGTCGCCCGCGCGCGCACCGCGCGGCCTCCAGCGCGATGGCGAATATGACGTGCGAGGTCGACTCCCATGCGACCGTCGCGGGTGCCAGCCGCCACGGCGGCCGCTGGATTCCGAGCGCCGGGAGGAGGGAGCCATGGGTGCCTGCATAGAGCGTGATCCCGGCAAGCGCGCCGCGGCCCCGGCTCGCGGCGGGCCAGCGGCTCGCCGCGGCCCGATAGCCGACGCCGAGCGCCGCACCGAAGGCGTAGTGGATCACCTGCTGCGCGTTCACCCGCTGATGAGCGGTCAGCTCTCCATGGCCGAGCGCCATGGCAGCGCGGCCTACGAGGACCGCGGGCGGCATGTTGTCGGGCCGCCCGGTCGGGTCGGCTCCGACTTGCTGCTTCTGGGCCGGCGAGGGCGGCAGAATCCGCTCTGCGGCGGCCTGAAGTCGCGGCTCGCTGAGCGCCTTGACCCACGCCGCCGCGAGACCGGCGATGACGCCCTGAGCTCGAGCCATGGGCTCGTTTTATCTCGACCCCAACGAGTCTCAACAGCAGCCGACGATCGCAGGATCAGCGCGGGGAATCAGCCGTCGACTGATTGTTCCCGCTTATCGCGCACTCGCACAACGCTGTTGTGCAGCCGCGCGCCCGCCGCATCGTTGGTCACGTGAGAGGAACCGATGTCAGCTCGGCGCCCACCGTCGACCCGCAGCTGCGCCGCGGGGGCATGCCCGGCCTGAAGGGCAAGAACGTCTTGGTGACCGGGGGCTCATCGGGAATCGGGCAGGCGATCGCCGTGCGCTTCGCCGAGCACGGCGCCAACGTCGCCATCAACTACCTGACCACACCCGACGAGGCCGCCGGAACCGAGGAGCAGGTGCGCGCCTGCGTGCGCAAGGTCCAGCAGCACGGAGTCCGCGACGTCTTAGTCCAGGCCGACGTCTCCTCCGAGGACGATGTGGTGCGCATGGTCGGTCAGGCGACCGAGCGCCTCGGCGGCCTCGACATCCTCGTCAACAACGCCGGCATCCAGATCTCGCGACCGTCCGAGGAACTCGCCAGCGTGGACTTCGACAAGGTCCTCGCGGTCAACCTGCGCGGCGCGTTCCTCTGCGGGCGAGAGGCGATCAAGGGATTCCTGGCCGACGCGACGCCGGGCGTCGTGATCAACGTCTCGAGCGTGCACCAGACCATTCCCAAACCGAAATATCTCGCCTACAGCGTCAGCAAGGGCGGGATGCAGAATCTGACTCGGACACTCGCGCTCGAGTACGGCGGCCACGGCATCCGTATCAACGGCGTCGGCCCCGGCGCCACCATCACCCCCCTCAACCGCGCCTGGGTAGACGACCCCGTCAAGGCGGGGATGGTCACGAGCCACATCCCGCTCAACCGGGCGGGCACTGCGGACGAGATGGCCGGCGTATGCGCATTCCTAGCTTCCGACGACGGCGCCTATATCACCGGGCAGACGATCTTCGTCGACGGCGGCCTGACTCTCTATGCGGACTTTCGCGAGCCGTGGTCGTCCGAGTGAGCGACGAGGCCACCGCCTGGTGGCCGTCGCCGTTCGGCCCCGACGACCAGCTCGGGATGCTCAACCACATCACCGACGTGACGCGCGCGGAGGCGCTGCGGCTTGTCCGCTGGGGGCGCCTGTACGACCTGGGACGCGTACTCGATGAGAACGTGCCCGTCTTCCCGGGGCGCTACTTCCGCCAGACGCTGGTCACCACCGCCCATCACCAGAACGGGGGTGGCCTGGGCGCGAACCGCGTCAACTGGATCACCGAGGAGATCGCCGGTACCCAGCAGCTCGGCACACACCTCGACGCCTTGAGCCATCTGCAGGTCGGTGATCGCGGCTACAACGGCTTGAGCGTCACCGAGCTCGCAGGCACGGCGGGGGTGAGGCGACTCGGTGTCGAGACCGTACCGCAGATCGTGACCCGCGGCTGGCTCGTTGACGTTGCGCCGCTGGGCCTCGGCGAGGTGATCGGCGTGCCGGATATCGACCCGGCGCCCGGCGACGCGGTGCTCTTCCACACCGGCTGGGGCGCGCACTGGGACGATGCCGACACCTACCTTTCCGGCGAGCCGGGCCCCGGGCTCGAGCTCGCCAGGTGGCTGGTGGAGCGGGGCGTTGCGCTCACGGGCTGCGACACCTGGAGCTACGGGCCGGTGCCCGCCGAAGACCCGGACCGGCCGTTCGAGGTCCCACAGCTCCTCAACGCCCGCCACGGCGTGTTCATCGTCGAGAACCTCGACACGTCGGAGCTCGCGCGCGACGGCGTGCGCGAGTTCGCGTTGATCCTCACGCACTCGAAGCTGCGCGGTGCCACCGGAGCGTGGACCTCCCCGATCGCCCTCGTGTGAGGAGGCGAAGATGGACCACTACGACGTCATCATCATCGGCACCGGCGCGGGCGGCGGCACGCTTGCGCACCGGCTGGCGCCGTCGGGCAAGCGCGTCCTGTTACTCGAGCGCGGTGGCTACCTCGTGCGCGAGCGCGAGAACTGGGACTCGCGCGAGGTCTTCGGGCGCGAGCGCTACGTGACGACAGAGCGTTGGTACGACAAACACGGGGTCGCGTTCCGCCCGCACGCGCAGTACTTCGTCGGCGGCAACACCAAGGTCTACGGCGGGATGCTCTTCCGTCTTCGCGAGCGCGACTTCCAAGAGGTCGAGCACTACGGCGGCATCTCTCCCGCCTGGCCCCTCTCCTATGCCGACTTCGAGCCCTACTACACCGAGGCCGAACGGCTCTACCTCGTCCATGGGCAGGCCGGCGAGGACCCGACCGAGCCGCCGCGCTCGGGACCGTTCCCCTATCCCGCGGTCTCCCATGAACCACGCATCCAGCAACTCCATGACGATCTCGTCAGGGCGGGCCACCAGCCGTTCCACCTCCCGGTCGCGGTCGACCTCGACGAATCCGACCCGGACGCCGGCCGCTGTGTGCGCTGCGACCGGTTCGACGGCTTCCCCTGCCCGACCGATGGCAAGGCCGACTCCCACGTCGTCTGCGTGCGGCCCGCGCTCGAGCACCCCAACGTCACGCTGCGCACCCACGCGAGGGTGCAACGCCTGGAGACCGACGCCTCAGGACGCTCGATCAAGCGGGTCGTCGTCGATCGGACGGGCAGCGAGGAGACATACAGTGCTGACATCGTCGTTATCTCATGCGGCGCCGCCAACTCCGCCGCGCTGCTACTGCGCTCGGTGAGCGATAAGCACCCCAACGGCATGGCGAACTCCTCCGACGTCGTCGGCCGGCACTACATGGCCCACTTGAACTCCGCCGTGATCGCGATCTCTCGAGCGCCGAACGACACCAAGTTCCAGAAGACGCTCGGCCTCAACGACTACTACTGGGGCGCCGAGGACTCAGACCTCCCACTCGGGCACATCCAGATGCTCGGCAAGTCAGACCGCAACATCCTCCGCGCCGGCGCACCCTGGTTCGCCCCCGGGCGCGCGCTCGACTACGTTGCTCAGCACGCCATCGACTTCTGGCTGACCACCGAGGACCTCCCCGACCCGCAGAACCGCGTCATGGTCGGTCGCCGCGGAGAGATCCAGCTCGCCAAGACGTACCACAACACCGAGCCCCACAGGCGGCTGCTGGCCAAGCTCAAGGACCTGCTGGGTCCGCTCGGCTGCCACCAGACCAGCATCCCGCGTTGGTCGGTGCTCAGCCAGCAGATCCCGATCGCCGGCATCGCGCACCAGTGCGGCACCGTGCGCTTCGGCACCGATCCCAGACGGACCGCGCTCGACGTCAACTGCAAAGCCCACGACGTAGACAACCTCTACGTCGTCGACACCAGCTTCTTCCCCTCGTCCAGCGCCCTGAACCCAGCGCTGACGGCAATGGCCAACGCGCTGCGCGTTGGCGACCACCTGCTCGAGCGGCTCGGGGCGCCGTCGGCGGGGAGCGGTGCGACGAACGGGAAGTTCGAGCGATTGGAAACCACGCTCCAGCCGCACACCACCGACGCACAGTAATCGACACCACGAGAGCGCGGGCAGGAGGGAGCCATAGTGCCTTACTTCGAACGTGTTGGCCGTGGTCCCTCGGTTGATCGCGAGCTCCGCTTGCCGGTCGACCGATAGCCGCCATGCTCAGCCGATGCCACCGCTCTCACGAGGCTTCCGCGGCCGCCGGGTAGATGTCGATCCCGCGCGCGTTCCGCCGGGTCAGTACGTCACACGCGACTTCCGGTGTTGTCCGCCGGACCGACGCCGCGCACGCCGCTGGATGAGGGGAGCTTGACGATCAATGGGATCGCCGTAGTTGTGGTAGCCGTAGGCCTCCCGGGCGCGTCGTCGTCGCGCAGCTCCAGGCCGCGGACCCACTTCGCGCTCTTCCAGAAGTACAGATGCGGGACCAGCAGCCGCGCCGGGCGGCGGTGCTCGGGCTCGAGCGGCTCGCCCCCGTACTCGTATGCGATCCACGCCCGGCCACCGGTCAGATCCTCGAGCGGCAGGTCGGTCGTATAGCCGCCGTCACACCACGCGGTGACGAACGCCGGCCACGCCTGCCCCGCCGTCGCACGACGTGCTCGGACCACTCCGGCGCAGGCAAACGTCCCGGTTGGGGGTGGGCTACTCGGGCCCGGCTCCGTCCTTTGACGGGGGTTGGAGGAAGCGGATGAGTTCGCCGACGGTGCGGTGCTGGTGGTCTGGGTGGCGCAGCGGGAGCGCGGCGTTGAGCAACCGTGAGGTGTGGCACGCTCCCGTCTCCGTCGGTGATCAGAATTCCCGACCGAGGTCTCCCTGCTCCGCCATCCCAAGCGGTGTCTGCCGAAGATCGTCTGAGACGCCCGTCCGTCGTCCCGAGCGGGCATGAGCTCGGCGCTGGTGGAGTCGCCCGCTTGTCAAAGGAGTAGCGCGGTGCTTCCGCCCACGTCGCGCGTCGGCCGGTGCTCGTACGTCCCGAAGCGGCAGTCGCCGCCCGCCCTCAGACGCTGTGGAGAACTACGCCGGAGCACGTGGGGCGACTGCCGATGTCTATCCCTTCGACCGGAGCCGGATGGGCTCTCGGGAGTAGAGGTAAGGTCTCTCGCAGGACCCGGTGCACGAGATAGTCTGGAGAGGATCCAATGTTGAACAGCGCATCCCGCGGCGGAGCGATGATCGTCGCGCTCGCCGTCGCCGCCGTGCTCGTCGCGTGCGGCAGCGACTCGTCGTCGACCAGCTCGGGGTCGGCGTCGAGCTCGTCGACGTCCCAGGCCAGCGCGCTCGACAAGCAGGTCGCGGCGCAGGTCCCCGCGGCCGTCAGGTCGAAGGGCACGCTCACGGTCGCCGCCGACGCGAGCTACCCCCCGAATGAGTTCATCGGCTCGGACGGCAAGACCGTCGAGGGCATGGACGCAGACCTGGCCAAGGCGCTCACCGGCGTCATGGGTCTGAAGGCCAACGTGGTGAACGCGACGTTCGATGGGATCATCCCGGGCCTCGCGGCGAAGAAGTACGACCTCGGGATGTCGTCGTTCACCGACACCAAGGAGCGCGAGAAGACGGTCGACTTCGTGACCTACCTCTCGGCGGGGACGTCCTTTTACGTCAAGGCGCAGGGCGGCCCGACGATCAACACGCTCGCCGACCTCTGCGGCCACAAGGTCGCGGCCGAGAAGGGCACGACGCAGGCCACGGACGCCGCCGCGCAGGGCAAGAAGTGCACGGCGGCCGGCAAGCCCGGCGTGACCGTGTCGGTCTTCCCGGACCAGAACGGGGCGAACCTGGCGCTCTCCAGCGGGCGGTCCGACGTCGGGATGGCCGACTCGCCCGTCGCGGACTATCAAGTCAAGAAGTCCAACGGGCAGTTCAAGCTCACGGGCAAGAGCTACGGGACGGCGCCGTACGGGATCGCGATCCCCAAGGACAGCGGCCTGGACAAGCCGCTGCTCGCGGCCCTGAAGGCGCTGATGGCCAACGGGCAGTACAAGGCGATCCTCGCGAAGTGGGGCATCTCCTCCGGCGCGATCACGAACCCGCAGATCAACGGGGCGATCAGCTAGGGCGCGCGGTCGGGTGTCGTCGCCGAGCAGCACGGCTCCAGCGACCGCGGGACGCCCCGAGGCGATCGAGGCCGTCCCGGTGCGCCATCCGGGGCGGTGGGTGGCGGGCGCGGTCGTACTGCTGCTGGTGACGATCGCCGTGCACTCGGTCGCGACGAACCCGCGCTTCGGGTGGGGGACGTTCGGCGACTTCTTCTTCGACCACCGCATCCTCCACGGCGTCGTGGTCACGATCGAGCTCACGGTCATCTCGATGGCGATCGGCATCGTCCTCGGCGTCGTGCTGGCGGTCATGCGGCTGTCGCCCAACCCGCTCGTCGCCGCGTCGAGCTGGACCTACGTCTGGCTCTTCCGCGGCACGCCCGTGCTCGTCCAGATCCTCTTCTGGAGCTTCATCTCGGCGCTGTATCCGCGGATCTCGTTCGGAGTCCCGTTCGGCGGGCCGGAGCTCCTGCACGGCAGCGCGAACGCCGTCATCACGCCGTTCGTGGCCGCGATCCTCGCGCTCGGGCTCAACGAGGGCGCGTATATGGCCGAGATCGTCCGGGCCGGCATCATCTCGGTGGACGAGGGGCAGACCGAGGCGGCGCACGCTCTGGGCATGACGCGGCTGAAGACGATGCGCCGCATCGTGCTGCCCCAGGCGATGCGGGTCATCATCCCGCCGACGGGCAACGAGACGATCTCGATGCTAAAGACGACGTCGCTCGTGAGCGTCATCGCCTACAGCGAGCTGCTGTACTCGGCGCAGCTCATCTACTCGGTGAACTACCGTCAGATCCCGCTCCTGCTCGTGGCGAGCGCCTGGTACCTCATCATGACCACGGTGCTCTCGATCGGGCAGTACTACATCGAGCGGAGGTTCTCGCGAGGGGCCTCGCGCAACCTGCCCGACACCCCGCTCCAGCGCCTGCGCCGCACCGTCTTTTCGTTCCGGCACGCGAGCGTCGACGTCTCGGGCGCGTCGGGGGAGGGCCGATGAACGAGGCGATGGTCCGCGCCGAGGAGGTCCGCAAGTCGTTCGGGCGCCTCGAGGTCCTCAAGGGCATCTCGCTGGAGGTCCGCCCGAGCGAGGTCCTGTGCCTGCTGGGCCCTTCGGGATCGGGTAAGTCGACGTTCCTGCGCTGCATCAACCACCTCGAGGCCATCGACGGCGGGCGCCTGTCCGTCGACGGTGAGCTCGTCGGCTACCGGCAGTCGGGCGACAAGCTCTACGAACTGCGCGATTCCGAGGTCGCGCGCAAGCGCGCCGAGATCGGCATGGTCTTCCAGCGCTTCAACCTGTTTCCGCACATGACGGCGCTCGAGAACGTCGCCGAGGCGCCGGTCTGCGTCGGCGGGCAGCACCGCAACGAGGCCCGGACGGCGGCCCGCGAGCTGCTGGGCATGGTGGGCCTCGCCGACAAGGAGAACGCCTACCCGGCGCAGCTCTCGGGCGGCCAGCAGCAGCGCGTCGCCATCGCCCGTGCGCTGGCCATGAAACCCAAGCTCATGCTCTTCGACGAGCCGACCTCGGCGCTTGACCCCGAGCTCGTCGGCGAGGTGCTCGACGTGATGCGCCGGCTCGCGCAGGAGGGCATGACGATGATCGTCGTCAGCCACGAGATCGGCTTCGCGCGCGAGGTCGCGGACACCGCGGTCTTCATGGACGGCGGCGTCGTCGTGGAGTCCGGGCCCCCGGCGGAGCTGTTCGGCGCGCCGCGCCACGAGCGGACGCGGGCGTTCCTCTCCAAGGTGCTGTGAGCGGTCCGGTCTCGACCGGGGTGTCGCCGGCTGCCCCATCCGGATCAGGAGCCGTAGAAGGCCCGCGTCGGGGATGCTCAGATCCTGCGTGAGCGCAAGGCGACCTGGCTGGCGCGGTTGCCGATCGTGCAGTACGTGACCACTCCCTGCGGTCCGCCGTGACCCCCCACGCCGCTCGCAGGTCCGCCGCAGGTCCTCTCCGTCGGCCAGCGACCCATCGTCCGCCAGGGCCATGGGCGACCGGAAGGTGAACGCTGCGGGATGTGACCCCCGCTCCCCCCTCCCTCGGTCGCACCGGAGGCCATGACGCTACCGGCACCATCGACTTGGACCATCTTCTACGCTGCGCCCGGCAGTCACACCCAGCCGTGGTATCACGACGCGACCACGAACCCGAGGCACCGCAGCGCTACAACCTCACGTGGGGCGGCAAATCCTCTCCGACGAGCCGACCGGCTTGAACGCCGATCCGCGGTTCTATGACCCTCACGGCACGCGACGGACGAACCGCGACAACGACTTCCGGATCCTGGACGCAACCAGCCCAGCTGTTGACAACGGCAACCCCGCGAGCGCAAACAGGATCGACATCCTCGGCCATCGCGTCACAACCTCCGCTGGACGACGGCGCCTTCGAATACCGCGACTGACTCGCCCGAACAATCAACCTCTTCTTGACCCTCGCTCGGGAGTGCCGCCGCCGTCGCGCGATTGCGGGATCGGCGGCACTTTCGATCCTTCCCACAAGATGTGGCTGACGACGGGTCGGTGATACCGCCGGCCAGAAGAACCGCAGTTCGCGGATCGAAGGCGGGCGGCGCGTCCTCGACCACGAAGCCGCCGCAAACGAAACGCGCCCGGTGTGGTGGCCGGACGCGCTGGGGAGGGATTGGGGGGCGGGGGATATGTAGCGCCGAACCCGAATCCCTCGGGACACCAAGTGCGCTACCCCTCGGCCTAAGTCGCTATCCAACACATGTCACCTGGCGAACCACGTCGGCCAAGACCGACGTCGCGTTCGTCCACGACCGCATGCCGGTGGTGCTCGACGGCTTCGCCGCCGAGGAGGCGCTGCTCGATCCTGAAATGAGGGGCGTGGCGCGATGGCGGCAGACCATGAACGCTGGCGGTCAGCGCCGCGGTGGCCGGGCCCGCATCGCCGGGAGGTTCCGTGAGGTTCGGCACGCTCCGTCTTCGGCGCCTCTGAGAACTCCTGACCGAGGGCTCGTCCTCGCGGCTCCGGGCGGGCGTCTCCCGAAGATCGTCTGAGACGTCCGTCCGTCGTCCTGAGAGGGTGCGCGAGGCGCGTTGCGCGCAACGACCGGATCCAGGCCGCAAGCAGTAGCGCGTGAGCGACCGCGCCTCATGGTGACGAGAGTGTCGAGGCGCATGGAAAGCGCAACGGCTCGTCCAGGGTCGTCGCTCGCTGGGATGTAGCCGCAAACGTTCTTCTAGCCAAGCGCCTCGTCTGCGAGTGGCAGCACTTCGGTCAAGCCGCAGATCTCAAGGACGCGGTGGACCTGCGGCGGCCCTTTGACGATCGCGAGATTCCACCCGTCACGCCGGGCGTAGCTGTCGGCTGCGACCAGCGCCGTGACGCCGGTTGAGTCCAGGAACGTCAGCTGCCGCAGGTCGATGACCACGAGCCCCTTGTGGGTTCGCGCGAGCGTTGTCAGGTACTGATTCAGCTGAGGGGTGGTCGCCAGGTCGAGCGCGCCCACCAGGGTCAGGGCCGCTCGTCCGGGCGTGTGAGTCACCGTGATGTCGAACGGCGCTGCCTCGAGCCGGCGCGGCGCGGCGTGCGTTGGGGAGGATGGAGGTACGAGGTCGTCGGGGTCGTCGACGAGGACGAGTTGCTCCTCGACGCCGGTCAGCTCCAGCACCCGGTCTATGGCGTCGGTGCCGCGCACCACGGCGAGGTTGTGCCGGTTGGCGCGGGCGTGCTCGTTCTGCCGGACCAGTTCGTGCAACCCGATCAGGTCCATGAACGTGAGGCCGCGCAGGTCCAACACGACGTGGCGCACGCCGTCGGCTTCCAGGTCCAGGGCGTCAAGCACCTCGGCGACCTTCGAGACCGTGACAAGGTCCAGTTCGCCACGAAGCGCGACCAAGGCCGTGCGACGCTGCGTGCGAGCCTCGACGGCCAACTGCTCAGCGCGGTACAGCTCGGCGGCCGACGGTGGGTTCCAGTGAGGGCACGCGGCCCCCCTCTCTCGCTCCTCAGAAGACGCTACGCGAGGTTGTCCGCGATCTCGTAGAACTTTGAACGGCGGTTCTCCTGCCCTGTCCGCTCCGTTGAGGAGCGTTCGGGGCGCTAACCAAGTCCGAGAGGACAGGAGGAACCGCCATGAAGAAGGTACCGGTCACCGGGGTCGTCACCGACCTGGAGGCGTCGGAGTGTCCGCTCCCAGCGCGAATCCAGGAGGCGCTCGGTGAGCTCGTCGGGGCGGCGAGGGAGGGGTTGCTCGCGCTCAGCGTGGGTGTTGGGCTCGGCGTCGTTCACGAGCTGATGGAGCTCGAGGTCGACGAGGTCGTCGGCCCCAAGGGCAAGCGCAACCCCGACCGCGCAGCGGTGCGCCATGGCCACGAGAACGGGTCGATGACCTTGGGCGGCCGTCGCGTGGGGGTCCGTCGCCCGCGAATGCGCACGGCCGACGCCGAGCGCGAGCTGCCCGTGGAGAGCTACGAGTACTTCGCTGACCGCGATCCGCTGACGCGGGCGGTGATGGACCGGATGCTCGCGGGCGTCTCGACCCGGCGCTTCGCCGACGTCGGCGAGCCCGTCGGCGAGGAGGTCGTGCAGGCATCCGCCGCGACGGGCAAGACCGCGGTCTCGGACATGTTCATCGAGCGCACGCGCACCGCGCTGTCGGAGCTGATGACACGTCGGCTGGACGACGTGCGCCTGGCGGTGATGATGCTCGACGGCCTGGAGATCGCCGATCGCACCCACGTCGTCGCGCTCGGCATCACCACCGAGGGCGTCAAGATCCCGCTCGGGCTCTGGGAGGGCAGCACCGAGAACGCCACGCTGGCCCGCGCGCTGCTGGCCGGTCTCGTCGACCGCGGCCTGGACTGCGAGCAAGCGATCCTGTTCGTCATCGACGGCGGCAAGGCGCTCAGGCGCGCGATCAAGGACGTCTTCGGCGAGCACGCGCTGGTGCATCGCTGCCATCGCCACAAGGAATGTCATGAAGCGGTGACGTCCGCGGCCGGGAGCAGCCTCGAGGACGTTCCCGTCCGAGAGGAGAGCCGTGATGCAGCAGTTCGTTGGGATCGACTGGGCCACGAGGCGCGCGCGATGGTGTGCCGTCACGCCGGCGGGCGCCGTGATCGACGAGGGCTGGACGCCGGCAGACGAAGACGGCCTCGCGCGCCTGGTGGGCCACTTGGCCCGAGGCGCTGGCGTGCATGGCGAGGCGCTGGCGTGCATGGAGATGATGAGCGGCGCGGCATGGGTCCGCGACCGGTTGCGGGCCGGCGGCTGGACCGTGCAGATCGCCGACGCGCGCAAGGCCAAGGCGGTCGGGTCGCTGGCGGCCAAGACCGACAAGCTCGACGCCCGGGTCCTGGCCGAGCTGGCGCGGCGTGACCTGGTGCCGCAGGTGTATGTCGCGACGTTCGCCGACCGTGAGCTCAAGGAGCGCCTGGGGCGCCGGATGCACGTGATCCGGCTGCGGACCTCGGCGATGAACCGCGCTCACGGCGTGCTCAGCCAGTTCGGGGTCAAGCTCGCCTTCGACCGGCTGCGCGAGCCCGACGCTCTGGAGCTGCTGGCCGAGCGCGGCGTCCCCGAGGTCTGGCGTCGTTCGGTCGGCGAGACGGTCGCGATCGTGCGGGTGCTCGACGAGCGCCTGATCCCGATCGAGCAGGAGCTGCGACCGATCGCACGCGCTGACGAGCGCGTCGCGCTGCTGGTCACGGTCCCGGGGATCGGCGACCTGCTGGGCCTGACGATCGCCAGTGAGATCGGCGACATCGCGCGGTTCGCGTCGGCGCGCAAGCTCGTCGGCTACTCCGGGCTGACGCCACGCGTCTACCAGTCCGGCGAGAAGTCGCGCACCGGCAAGCTGTCGAAGTCCGGCTCGACGATGCTGCGCTGGGCCGCTATCGAGGCCGCGCAGCAGGCGTGGCGTCCGAACAACCCCTGGCATCAGCTCTACCTCGATGTCAAGGCGCGCTGCGGCGGGAAGGGCAACCCGGCCAAGGCCGCCGTGGCGCGCAAGGTCCTCATCGCGAGCTGGCACGTCCTCGCGCTGCAGCAGCCCTTCACCCCTTCGCGCCCGCGCGGCGCGGCAGCTCCTGTCCCGGCGAACTCCAGTTGCGTTCTGGCCGACTGAACGGCCCACAAGGAATTGAGCAGCCGGGACAGCTCCGACCGACACGGTGTGCGAAGCCAAGCGCCGAAAGAGAACTGAGCGACCACCGAACCGCGACCCGAAAGGACGCGCCCGACCGACAACGCCTTGACGACACCCCCCTTCTTCAAAGAGAGCGCAACGTCACCGACCTGCTCCCCGAGCGTGACCGGCCGACGGTTCGCACCCCGATCAGGGCGGCGTGGTCGCTGACCGACCCTGAGCTCGCCCGCCAGCGGCTCGAGTTGCTCGCCTCAGAGCTCGACCGCACGTGGCCCGACGCCGCGGGCTCGCTGCGCGAAGGCATGGACGACACGCTGACGCTGATGCGGCTCGGGATCACCGGCAAGCTCGCCACGACGCTGTGCTCGACGAACCCCTGCGAGTCGATGATCGAGATCGTCCGCTACACCCAGCGCAACGTGAAGCGCTGGCAGGACGGCGACATGCGCAAGCGCTGGACCGCCGCCGGCATGCTCGTCGCCGAGCAGCAGTTCCGACGGATCATCGGCTACCGCGACCTCGCCAAGCTCGTCATCGCCATCGAGCGTCACGCCATCCTCGTCGCCCCCAAGAACCCCAACCCCAAGGAGATCCCCGAGCCCATTACCGTCTGAGCATCAACGCCCAAGGATCGCCGCCGAAGTTCCACGACGATCCGGACATCCTCCGCTACGCGCGTGGGGCGGAGAAACGGAGAACCCAAAGCGTGGACCCAGTCTCTCACACGAGGCAGCCGCCGGGTGCGCCTGGACCGAAGAGATCGCACCGACCGCCGCAGCCGTGGAACTGGGCGGGTGCCAACCAGAGCGGCAGGCGAAGTCGCGACGGAGGCCAAGCGCTACCGCCTTGGACGATCTGCGCAGTAGCTGGAACGCGCCGCGGGCCGCTGCGCCGCTGCTCTCCCGGGCGCGCGCCGACGACCGCAACCGCGGGCGAAAGCGAGCGCCAACCGGCGGCCACCGTCGAACGTCTCGTGATCGTCACGGTGTGCCCGAGCGAACCCCTCCCCCACCGCGGCGTCCAACCGGGCATGCGCCCCGGTGAGACAACGACGGGCCGCCGACCCCCGCCCCCAGGCAATCCGGCTGCTCGACATCGGCGTCCTGCCGGAGACGCCAATGGTCGCCCTCAACCGGCAACCGGCGCCCCGTCGAGCCCTGCGCGACGACCCGATCGCCTTGCCGTCTACATGGGTTGTTGCGCGAATCGCCGGAAGGGCCGGGTGAGCCACGGCACGTGCGCCCGCGCCGTCAAACGAGCTTGCGTGGAGCGCCACCTGGGGTGTGCTGCCGTCGTCGAAGGCGAAAGCGAGGCGGCTCGCGTGCTTGGGGTTAGGCCGAGTACTTCGTTTCGTCCCTTGCGGCCGTCCGGGGCGCCGCGGCGGAGACGACCGCAACCAGGCTGACGTGAACCCGCTGCTCGCGCCAAGCCGGCAGCCCGGCGTCGACCTGCAGGCCAACTTCGCCGACGAGACGGCTACTTCACGGTGACGATGCGGTACATCCCGAGCCGTTCGTGCCCCTCGATGAAGCACACCAGCGCGTACTTGCCCTTCTTCGCGAACGACACCTCCTGGTAGTCGGTGGTGTCGCCGCCGCTGATGATGTTCTGGGCCATGTAGGGGTTGCCGGCGACGAGCTTGCCGAACGCCGACTCGTTGCTGCTCGCCAGCGCCTTGCCGAGCTTCGCGCTGGTCGCGCCCTTGCGCAGGGGAAAGGCCAGCGCGAAGTGCGCGACGCCGTCGCGGTTCTCGAAGCGCACCACGCCGTTCTGCGGCAGCGTCGACGCGCCGCGGAACCGGAGGCCCTGCAACCGAACGGTGGCCGTCGCCGCGGGCGCCGCCGCGCCCCCGGCGGTCCCGCCGGAGGTGAACGACCCGAACGCGCGCGGCACCGCGCCCTTCTCGACCTCCTGCTCGACGGCGATGTAGTACGTCAGCCCGGGCTTGACGTTGAAGGTCACGGCCTGCTTGGTGTCGCCCGGCGTCAGGGTGATGCTCGCCTGGATCGAGACGAGCCCGAGCGAGGAGTCCCTTTCCGTGTTGTCCTCACGCCGCAGCGTCTGCGCCAACTGGTCGATCGACACCCCGGGCACGAGCACGAAGACGTAGGCGTCGAGCGTCGTCTTGGCCGCCGGCCGCACGAAATCGAACCTCGTGGGCCCGGCGGGCAGGGCCCAGTGGCGTCGATGGACACCGCCGTCGGCGACGCATGCACCGTCACCGTGGGCGCCGAGGACTGCGCCGTCGCCAGCCCGGCGCCGACTGCTCCGAGCGCCAGGAGCGCTCCCGCGCCCGCCACACGCGCCTTGCTCACACGCAGCAGCATTCCCACATCCCCCTAAGGTCGGGCCGGACGAGCGCCCGGCGCGTCGCGATCCTAACCGCGGCCGCCTCGCGTGGCAATCGCGGCGACGAGGGGGGCGGGGCTCACACGCCGCTACCGCTCACGCGTCTGAACGGAGCAACGTCTCCGCGCACTGAGCCTCGCAAGAACGGCATGACCGTGTAGCGCAGTGCCGCGTCTGCCTCGCTGCGATGGTCCGTCACTGTTAGAACGTCATGCTCAGGTCGATCGAGCCGGGTGCGGTGCAGGCAAAGCCGCGATGCTCCTAGAGCCGCCGGCCGGGGCGGTCGGCGAGGGGGTTGACACTAGCTGCGTCCCAGCGCGCCCGGCGCAGCGCGCCGGGCGGCAGCCCGCCGACCGCCTTGACGCGGCGCGAGAAGTGATGGACGGTCTTGAAGCCGCAGCGCTCGGCGACGGTCGCCACCGGCAGGCCCGTGTTGACGAGCAGGTCCACGCCGACCGCGACCCGCCGCTGCCAGAGATAGGCCATGGGGGTGCACCCGCGCGCCGTGCGGAAGCTGCGTACCAGGTGGGCGGGGCTGACGTGCGCGGAGTGTGCGATGCGGTCGAGTGTCAGCGCTGGGTCGTGCAGGTTGGCGTGGATGCAGCGCTCTGCGTCCTCGACGGGACGCGCGCGCTCGGGCGCCTGCCGTTCGGCCTCGCCGACATAGCGCCACAGCGCGGCGGCGGCGAGGTGCGCCAGGAGAGACGGGGACGTCGGCAGCGCGGTGGCGGCAGTGCTCACCGCTTCGCGCGCGAGCGCCTCAAGCGAGGGCGAGAGCGGGAGTACGGCCGGCAGCGCGGCGAGCCGCTCGTGGACCATGCGTGGCAGCGCTGGCACCTCGGCCTGTAGCCACGAGTGGCGCGTTGCCACGTGGGCGTCGAACTCGAACCGTTCGCGGTGGCCGGGCAGCAGCAGCCCGACCTGCCCGGCGGTGAGCCGGTGCGGGGCGTCGTCGATCCAGACCTGCGCCGAGCCCGCGTGGATCAGCACCAGCTGGAGGTCGGCCTGCGTGCGCGGCCCGAGCGTCCCGCCGGGCGGATACGTGACCATCCCGACGCTGACGCGCGCCGGCCGCAGCTGCATCTCTACATCAATCAGGGACAAGATCACGCGCACTCCAGCCGTTGCGCGGCCCGTCGCTACGGCTCATTCTGAGAGCATGACATCAATCAGCGCCCCAGCGGCTTCCGCGAATCGTCCCGTGACCGTCGACGAGTACGTTCGCTTCCGCGCCGAGGGCCATCTGATCGTCCGCGGCCTCGTGACGCGCGACGAAGTGCAGGAGTTCCTCGACCACATCGACGATCTGCTGGCCGGCCGCGTCGAGATCCCCGGAGCGTCCGCCTTCGGGTCTGACAACAAGACGGCCGACACGCGGCTCGAGCACCTGCTGCGCATCCACATGCTGCACCGCCGGCTGGAGATCCACGAGCGCTTCATGCTGCACCCGCGCGTGCTCGACGTCGTCCAGGCGCTGGTCGGACCGGACGTGCTGGCCCTGCAGACGATGCTGTTCGTCAAGCGCCCAGGCGCGGGCGGGCAGGGGTATCACCAAGACTCATTCCACATCCTCACCCAGCCCGACACACTGATCGGCGCCTGGCTCGCGCTCGACCGCGCCGACGAGGAGAACGGCTGCCTGCGGATCACCGCGGGCTCCCAGCACGAGCCCGTCTACCCCGACATCGACGAGCGCGCCGGCCACGGCGGCGACCGCCTGCTCGCCGACATCCCGGCGATCGCCGGGGCCGACGATCCCGATGAGCGCCGCAACGACCTCGCTCGCGTGGCAGCCAAATACGCCCGGCGCGAGGTGGCCGCCCCAATGGAGTCCGGCGACGTGATCTTCTTCGGTGGCCGGGTGCTGCACCGCTCGCATACCAACCGCAGCGCCACGCGCTCCCGCCGCTCGTTCGTCGCGCACTACTGCAACGCGCGCTCCTACGTCCCCTGGGACGACGAGCCGCTCCACGGCGACGCGATGGCCAACGGCCGGCACATCCTCGCGCGCGGCCAGACCCACCTGCCGCATGCGCACCCGCGCTTCACCACGCCGACTCGACCAGCCGGCTGAGCCACTCGATTCACTCAACGAGCGACTCGACAGCGCGCAGCGAGGCGCGGGCAGTGAAGGTCTTCGGCATCCAAAGTCGAGGTGGCGGTCGTGCGCGGCTCGCTCCGGACACGGGAGACGGGGCAAGATCGACTAGCTCAACCGCCGGCTGAGCGGGCGCATGAGCACCCGCGGCCAATGCGAAGGGAACCAACACGAGCCGTCGCCCCCTCGGCGCTTGCGCTCTCCATGCGACTCGACACTCGCGTCGTCGTGCGCTGCCGTCGCTCGCGCGCTGCTGCTTTCGCCTGCAAAGCGGTGCGGGGCCAAGCATCGACGGCTGCCGGTTTCGCATGGATACAAGCTGTAGAGGTGGTGACGACGCTCGCCCGGGGGGCCAGTGCGCCGCGGTCAGCCGTCGACGGTCGCCCCCACGCCACCTCTGCCTTCGCGCCCTACCCGACGGTCGCGAGGCGGTCGAGCGCCACGGCCACGTCCGCAGGGTACATCCCGGTACCGGCGAAGCCCCGGGGTGGACTGCTCCTATCGCCTGGTTGCGAGCGCCTCGCAGTCGACCGTCGGACGACCGGAATGGACGACGACCGAGCGTCTCGCGCCGCGCGACGGGGCGCGGTCGCTTCGCATGGAGGCTGTCGCTCAAAGGTCGCTCGGCGCGTGAGCGCGACGCGGCGCTTGGGCGCGTGGCGGCCAGCCCGTGTTGTGGCGGCGCCCGCGATTAGGCCAGCGCTGGTGTCGAGGCCAGCGTGCGGCGCCAGAGCTTCAGGACATGAAATCAATCGTGGCGGGGCTCCTTGGTGAGGTGGCTTTCCAGTCGGCGACGAGCCGGCGGTAGGCGGTTTCGGCTTGTTCGGAGAGCTCGCGTTCGCGTTCGCGGTGGGCGCGCTGGCTGTAGGCGTTCTTGGTCGGGAGGGTCCGGCTTCCGGGGTGCCGCTGGGCGCCGGCGCGCAGTTCGAGGGCGCGGAGCTTCTTGCGGGTCAGCGACGGGCGCTGGAAGGCGTAGTCCTGCTCGTTGGTGAGGAGGTGCCAGAACAGCACGGCGAGCTTGCGCGCGACGGCGACGATCGCGATCTGGCTGCCGCGGCGCGCGCGGACGCGCTCGTAGAAGGCGCGCATCGGTCCGGGCGTGCTGACGGCGACGAACGCGGCCTCGCCGAGCATCTGACGGACCGAAGCGGCGCCCTGCTTGGAGATCCGGCCGTGACGCGCCGCGCCGATGCCCGACTGGCGGACCTTGGGGTCAAGGCCGAGGTAGCTGACCAGCTTGCGCGGCTCGTGGAAGCGGCGGATGTCGCCGACGGCGGCGATGAACGTCGTCGCGGTCATCAGGCTCACCCCGGGCACGGTCATCAGGCGCTTGACCGCCTCGGAGCCGAGCGCGTGCTCGGCGATCGCGCGCTCGAGGATCGCGATCTCGCCGTCCAGGAAGTCGATCTGGCGCAGGCACCCGTCGACGGTCTCGCGCTCGTCGCCGGGCAGCTCGAGCGCGGCCAGCCACACCCGGCCGCCCTTGCCGAACGCGTCGCTCATCGGTGGCCGGCCCTTGAGGGTGCGCATCAGCACCGCATGGACCTCGTTCTTGCAACGCGTGCGCTGGCGGACAAGCTGCGCGCGGCGCGCCAGGCGCCGGCGCAGCGCCCGCGTCTGCTCATCCGGCAGCCAGCAGCCGTGCAGCAGCCCCGCGGCGAGCAGCCGCGCCAGCGTGCGCGCGTCGCGCCGGTCGGTCTTGACCTTCGCCTCGGTGATCGCCCGCAGCTCCGTCCGAGTCGCGACGACGACCCGCGCCACGTGCGGCTCCAGCCGCCGCGCGATCGCCAGCGCGTTGCCCGTCGCCTCCAGCGCCACGTGATCGTCGGGGCCGAGGCTGTTAGCCAGGATCGCAAGCCCCTGCGGGCTGCTCGGCACGCGGCCGCCGGACCGCACGCGCCCCGCCTCGCAGATCGCGACCTCACAGAAATCGAGGTGGACGTCTAACCCGATGAACCGCACTGCCCTCTCCCTTCGCTTGAACCATCACGACGGGAGACCAGGTGGGCAAACGACAAGAACGGATTCGGGCTCACGGCCCAACCGGGCGAGTCGCAGGGGCGGCCACAGAGATGTTGTCGGGCTCTCGGCCCAGCTCAAGCACGGCCTGCCCAGCCTACGTTCTCCCAGAGAGCCCCTGTCCCGGTGCGCCCGACGCTAACTCCACGCCCGGACACCACCGCCGGAGCCCTCGCCAGGCAGTTTCATCCCAGGAGGTTGTGGGTGGCAGTGATGAGCCGCCATTCGGCTCGGCATGCGGTTAGGCCGCGGCGTGAGAAGCGGTCCGCTTGGCGGGTGATCTTGGTGTGCGCGAAGACCGGCTCGATGATCGCTTGGCGGCGGCAGTAAAGCTCGGCCTCGTCGTCGCGCGCGAGCAGGTCGCGCATCTGTTGGTAGAGCGGTCCGCTGCGGGTCCGCGTCGGGGCCTTGCGCGAGTCGGCGTCGGGCTTGACCAGCGCGCGGATGCCTTCATCGGTCAGCGCTTGGATGTGCGGACTGTTCCAGAAGCCCGCATCGGCGAGCACGACCTCGGGCGCCTCGCTGACGCCGGCCGCTGTGAGTTCGTCGCGTGCGGTGCTGATCATCGGTCCCAGGCGGTGGCGCTCGTTGCCGCCACGGATGACATCGGCGGCGATGACGATCTGCCCTTCGCCGGCGACAGCCTGCGCGGTGTAGCCCTGCAGAAACCCGCGGGCGGTCTTGACCGGCCGCGAGTCCGGGTCGGTGATGTTGATGCGCCCCGTCGGCGCCGCCGGGATCGGCCGTGGCTTGGGCGGCGCACCGATCTTCGTGCACCCCGCCCGTGCCGTGTATTCCGCCTTGGCGACCTTCCACGCCTCCATCTCGCGCTGCTTGGCCTGCCACTCCTCATCGAGCCGGCGCTTGGCCTCGCGTAGTCGCTGGCGTCGCGTGACCGGGTTGGCCAGCTCGGGTGGCAGTTCGTCGCCACGACGCTCGCCAAAACGCTCGTCTTCTTCGCGGTCGATGCGGTCGGCCTCGGCCAGGATCTCTCGCGCGAGCCGCTCGTAGTCCATGTTGGCTCGATCCGCTGCGTTGGCCCTGACCCGCGTGCCGTCGACGGCGATCACGCCGACCGAGACCGCGCCGGCGGCCGCGCACAGCCGCAAGACATCGCCGAACAACCCGGCCAGCGCTCGCTCGTGGCGGACACGGAAACGCGCGACCGTCGCGTGATCACGCGCGTGGTTGGCCGCGATCACCCGGAAGGCGATGTCCTCGACACAGCGCCGCTCGATCCCGCGCGCCGAGCGCTCTCCGACCGCGTAGGCGTAGAGCAGCAGCACGACCATCATCGCCGGATCGTGCGCGGCGCGGCCGTGGCCATCAGCCCGATAGGCGCCATAGAACCCGCTCAAATCCATCTGCTCAAAGGCATCGAGCATGAACCACGCAAGGTGCTCAGCGGGCAGCCAATCGCGCAAGCTCGGCGGCAACAACAGCGCTTGCTCGCGGTCGCACGAGATGAAGTTCTGCGGCACCTAGACAGGGTCTTAACCCCGCCGGACAGACCAGCCGCCGAAGCCAGCCGTAACTCTCGGCCCGACCACGACGCCAAGCCAAGACGGCGCTGCTAACCGGACCCGAAGCGCTCGGCCGCAAGACGCCCGTACTCGCGCTTGCCAGCATCCGTCGCAAAGACAGCCACGTATGTTCCAGACGCCCACTCTTCCGGAGACGGCTCCCAACTCCGATGCTCGCGCAGCAGCGACCTCGCCACAGTCACGTCCCCAACACCCGACGCCACCATTTCCCGATCCGGCCCCAGGACAAGCAAGCCGCGCCGGATCAACTCAAGCAGCACCTCGACAAACGCTTCGCGCGGCTGGTCCTTGAACTCCCAGAGCCTGTAGGCATCCTCGCTCGCAAGGTCCAGAACCTCATAGATAACCGCGCGTCTTTGCGCCTCAGAGAACCCCGCCTCCGCCACCCCGCCAGTATCGGCCACCGCACGGCAAGCACCAACCAGCTTTGTGCGCCAGCCTCCATGGGAGTGGGCACCATGAGGCCTTCGCTGTCCCCGGCCGAGGTGGACACCGAGAATCCGAGCGCGAGCCACCGGTCTTTTTACCGATCGCGTTACGAGTCGCTGGACGCCGCCCGGAGATAGACGATCACCGCGAGAACGCGGCGGTGAGCGTCCTCGCCGCCTGGGAGGTCGAGCTTCATGAGGACGCTCCGAACGTGGCCCTCGACCGTCCGCTCAGTGAGCACGAGCCGCCGCGCGATGGCGCTGTTCGTCAGGCCCTCGGCCATCAGGGACAGAACCTCGCGCTCGCGGTCTGACAGAACCGAGAGGGCGTCGCCCTCGCGGCCGACCAGCGATGCCACGACCTTTGGATCGAGGGCCGAGCCGCCGTCGGCGACGCGCACGGCGGCGTCGAGAAACGCGGCCACGTCCAGGACACGGTCCTTGATCAGATAGCCGAAGCCGCCCTGCGATACCAGGTCGACTGCGCCCGCGGACTCCACGTGCTGGGAGAGGACGAGCACCCCGGTCTGGGGGTGGGCGTCGCGGATCCACTGAGCTGCACGGATGCCCTCGTCGGTGAACGACGGAGGCATGCGAACGTCGACCACGGCCAGGTCGGGCTCGTGCTCACTGACTGCGGCGCGCAGCCGGTCGGCGTCGTCGACGCCCGCCACCACGTCATGGCCGGCGTCCTCGAAGAGCCGCTTCAGGCCCGCCCTCAGCAGCGCCTGGTCCTCGGCGATCACTACCCGCACGGGAGCTCCGCGGTGACGACTGTGCCTGCGTCAGGCGAGCTGACGATGCGCAGCCGCCCGCCCAGCGCCGCCACTCGGTCCCCCATGCCGACCAGGCCCGATCCGTCCGAAGCGGCGGCACCGCCGATGCCGTCGTCGCGCACCGAGACGACGAGGTTGCCGTTGCGCTTGTTTGCGCTCACGGTGATCGCGGTCGCGCGGGCGTGCTTGATGACGTTCGCGAAGGCCTCGCTGGCGACGAAGTACGCCGCCGTCTCGACGCGCTCCTCGAAGCGCTCGTCGGTCGCCTCGACCGTGGTCCGCACGGGCGACCGCGTCGCGAGCTCCTGGAGCGCAGTGGCCAGGCCGTCGTCGAGCCCGGCAGGCCTGACCCCCCGGGCCAGCTCCCGGAGCTCCTCGATCGCATCGGTCAGCTCGGTGACGGTGGCGTCGACCTCGGTCGCGGCCTCACCGCCCGGCCGGAGAAGTCCCTGGACATGGCGCAGGGCCAGGCCGATCGCGACGAGGCGCTGCTGTGCCCCGTCGTGGAGGTCGCGCTCGAGCCGCCGTCGCTCAGCATCCCCCGCAGTGACGATCCTCGCCCGCGAGTCCTCGACCTCGGCGAGCCGGCGCCGCACCTCGGCGCGCAGCCGGCTGATCTCGATCGCGAGCCCGGAGGCAGCGATGACGCTCTCGAGGAGGTTGGGCCGCCGGCCGAGCGCCTCGTCGTGGACGAGGGTGGCGAGCTGCAGGTCGCCGCGGCGCACCGGCGTCCGCATCCGGCCCGGAGCAGCCGACTCCCTCACCGCCCGGCCGGTCGCGTCGACGTGGATCTCCTCGGCCGGGAGCCAGAACAACACCTCGAGCCGGGGATCCCCGAGAGCGTCGGCCAGCACGCGACCCGTCTCCTCGGGTGCCGCGCGCCCCGCGCGGAGCTCGCCGAGGAAGTGCTCGACCTTCCGCAACCCCTCGTAACGCGCGCGGTCGAAGCGCTTGTCGACCGCAGCCTGGATGTTTGCGCGGAGCGGCCTGAACAGGAGCGCCACGGCCAGCGTCGCGGCCGCGGTCGGCAGCGTCGAGCCCGCTCCGATCGCTACCCCGAGGCCCAGCGACACCGCTGCGTAAATCCCGCCGAGCCCCGCCGTGAGCACTCCGTAGACCAGCGTCCGGTTGACGACGAGGTCGATCTCGTAGAGCCGGTAGCGCAGGATCGCGACGCCCGCCGCCAGCGGGAGCGTGAGGATGCTGAGCTCGATGGCGCTGTTGGCGACCACCTCGCCCACGACGTCATAGGTCCCCACTCCCACCGGGACCACGACGGCGACCAGCCCCCCCGCCAGGGCGATCCACTTGATCTGCTCGCGCAGCTCCCGGTGCCCGCTCCGGTATCTGACGACGAGCGAGGCGATCGAGCCGAAAATTCCGATCGCCACCAGCAGGAACGCGAGCCCGCCGAGCGGATCGATGATTTCGGTGTCGACCCCATAGGGGTTTTGGACGTGCTTGTAGTCCTCGAGCGGGCCCGGGGTAAGCAGCGCGGTCACCAGCAGCAGGCCGATACCGATCCCAGCGCTCCAGGCAACCAGCCGCCAGCGCGAGCCGGGGAGCTTCCCGTCCGGGAACAGCAGCAGCAGGAAGGTCGCCGGGATCAACACCCAGGGGATCCAGGAGCTCGACGCGTACCAGGCGGCCAGCTTGCCGAGGCCGTCCGAGCCGCCTTCGCCCGAGGTCCAATAGTCGGCGTAGCTGCCGGCGAGGCCCCCCAGGCCGACGGTGACCGCCACGCCAAGGAAGATCCAGCCGATCGGGTTTGCCGGCTGGCGAAAGGCCACCATTACACCGAGCGGCAGCAGGACGGCCACGAGCGCGAGGACGAAGCCGGCGCCCAGGCCGAACCGGGTCCCGTGGACCGCGTCCAAGCCGAGGCTGAGCGCCACCAGCAAGAGGGTTATCGCCACGAGCGCCCAGGCGACCGGCCGGATCCGAGCGGGGCTCACGAAACGATGATCGCCTGATCCGGACGGGCTCACAACCGGGTTGGCGCGTGTCTCGAGACAAGTGCTGCCACTCGTGCAGCTCAGGTGCTCGCAGCGATGGCGACGGGCCGTGACCACCGTAGCTTCGAGCTGTCCGACCGATTCCCAATAGGAGGCACCATGCAAAGCTCAGTCACTCGCCCCGCCGTCGACCTTGCGACCGACCGCCCGAAGCCCGGCCTGGCGCTGCTGCTCGCCGTGCTCGCCGTTCCCGGATCGACCGTCGCCTGGGACCTGCCGGCTGGCGGGCTCTACATCGGCCTGCCGCTCGGCATCGCGGCCATCATCCTCGGCGTCCGCGCCCGACGACAGCAACGCTCCGGCGTGGCGCTCGCGGCGATCATCATCGCCGGGCTATGCATCGCCCAGATGGCGATCTGGACGCTCGTATCGGCTGTGAGCTAGGTCACCAGGCAGCGCAGCGCGGCCTCAGCCGGCGGCGCCCGAAGTTTGGGCGCCGCCGGTTTTCTTGTGCCGCTCATAACCACCCCCGCCCGAGCTCAGCTCGCTGCCTCAACGCGCGACAAGCGGGCGTCCTCGCCAGCGCCGGTTCGCTGTCGCATCGGACGAGCCGCAGTCGTCTCGGCGGACGCTGACGTCACGCCTGCTCTGTCCGGCGGATGCGAGCGTCAAGCGGCCGCGGGACCTCGCGCCTGGACCTCGTCCGTTGCAGGCGTGCGTCGCGGGACGACCAACGCGCTCGCTATCACCCCGAAGGGGAGGCGAGAGGTCTTAGTGTCTGATGCTCTTGCGTAAGGGCTTGACCCTCTCCGCGACTCAGCGTCGAGGGTCCAGATGGATCGGCTGTCGCGGGGTGGCGCGGCCGATCAGCGTTTCGATCACGCTTGCTGTCGCCGGGCGGGCGAAGTAGTAACCCTGGGCGAAGCCGCAGCCCAGCGCGTGCGCTTCGGCACCCTGCTCGGCGGTCTCGACGCCCTCCGCCACCACGTCGAGTTCGAGTGCCGTCGCCATCGCTGCGATCGCGCGCGCGATCGCGCCGTCATTGCCTCCGGCGCCGAGGTGCATGACAAAGGACCGGTCGATCTTGAGCGCGTCGACCGGGAAGCGCTGCAGATGGCTGAGTGAGGAGTAGCCCGTTCCGAAGTCGTTGAGCAGGACCGTTACGCCGAGCGACCGTAGCTCACGCAGCGTGGCGGCTGGAACGTTTGAGTCCTCGATCAGCGCGGTCTCGGTGACCTCGATCGCGAGGTCAGCGGCGCCAAGACCGGTCTCCGCCAGAACCTGCCTGATGATCTCAGGCAGCTCCGGCTCGGCGAGTTGCCGCGCGCTCACGTTGACGCTTACCGGCAGCGGCGCCCGGTCGCCGAAGCGCGCGCGCCAGCGATATGCCTGGCCGCATGCCTCGCGCAGGGTCCACGCCCCGATCTGGAGGATCAGGGCGCTCTCCTCGGCGATCGGGATGAACTCTCCCGGTGCGAGCAGCCCCCGCTCGGGGTGCTGCCATCGCACGAGCGCTTCGACCGCGTGCATCGTTCCGTCCTGCAGCGACACGATCGGTTGGTAGTGGAGCCGCAACTCTCCCGCGTCCAGCGCGTGGCGGAGCGCGCGCTCCGTCGCGACGCGCTTGAGCGCGCGGTCGCGAAGCGCCTCGTCGTAGATCTCCCAGTTCCCTGGGCCGCGTTTCTTCGCGCGATACATGGCGATGTCCGCGTCGCGCAGCAGGCCCTCCGGGTCGCGGTCGGCGCCGCTCGCGAGCGCGATGCCGATGCTCGCCGTGACCACGAGTCCTCGCCAACGAGGACGAAGGGGCTGAGCAGTGCTCGCTGGACGCGCCCCGCGATCCGCACCGCATCATCCCCAGACGTGAGGTCCTCGCAGAGCACGACGAACTCGTCGCCGCCGAAACGCGAGCGTGAACTCGTCGTCGCCGAAACGCGCCAGTGAGTCGGTCGTTCGCAGCGCGCGCTGGAGACGGTCAGAGACCGACCTCAGGAGCTGATCTCCGGCGCCGTGTCCGAGGGTGTCGTTGACGTCCTTGAACCGGTCGAGATCGAGGAACAGCAGCGCGGCGAACGAGCCGTGGCGCTTCGCGCGTGCCAGCGCAAGCTCGAGACGATCCCGGAACAGGAGCCGGTTCGCCAGCCCCGTCAAGGCGTCGTGCGTCGCCTGGTGGGCGATCTGCTCCTGCGCGCGGATTCGCTCCACGACGCGCCCGAGTTGCCTGCCGATCTGCGCCATCACTTCAAGCAGCGCTGGGTCCGGCGCGACAGCCGCCGCGGTGAAGAACTCCAGCACCGCCTTCAGCTCGCCATCCGCGAGGATCGGAAACGCGAACGCTCCGCGCAATCCCAGGTTCTTTCTCGCGAAGTTCGGGTCGACCGTCACGTCGGTGATCCATGCCGCCCGGCCCGTCGCGAGAACACGGCCCGGAAGGCCGACCGTGTCCGCAAGCGCCGTCTTCTCAGTCAGGCGGCGAAAAGCCGCGAACTGATTTGGCAGCCCGGTGTTCCAGATCGCGGTCGGCACGAGATTCCCCGAAGGGTCGCGGACATAGGCGTGCCCGACGGGCCATGCCGCGTGCTCGCACACGGCATCAACAGCGCCCTGCAGCGCGCCCTCCACGGTCGCGCTCTCGTTGGAGGCCAGGACAACGGCCTCGAGCAGCACGAGCTCCTGCTGCTTGTCATACAGCGCTCGGGTCGTGCGCTCCGCGATCTCCTCCACCTCACGCCGTGCCAGCCGCTCACGCTGCAGGCGCTTCTCCACGAGCTCGAGCCTGGCCTCAGCCGATCGAGGGTGCGCGGCGGCCGAGCCCGGCTTCATCGCGCGAACGCGATCTCCAGCACGCACTGGTCGTCTCCCCGCTTCATGCAGACGGGCTGCTCGATCACCAGACGCTCGCCGAAATGGTCTGCGGCGCCAAGAAGCAGACCCTCAGCGAAAGAGCACAACTTGCGTGGAGAGCGATAGCCCATCACGAGAACCCCTTCGCGCACGTCAAAGTCGAACTCCGGGACGTCGGCGCCCGGATAGAGCTTGCGCACCTCCGGATGAATGATGTCGTTGAGGGTGAGAACGAACGACCGCGTGGAGTTGTGCGGCTCAAAGAGCAACGGGTAGCGCTCCGCGAACAACGGCAGCGCGTTGCGCCCGAACCACACGACCACGTCGTCGGCCGGCATCGCCAGGGCATCCGAAGCAGCGCCCACGAGCCTTACGAAATCCTCGTCGGCGTAGCTGCCCAGGGAGGTGTAGACCCCGTCCACCCCACTCGCATCCAGCAGCGCGTCCCACGTGTCCTCGCCGAAGTCCCGGGCAACGAGCTGCTCGAGCACGTTGAAGACGACGCCCTTCACGGCACCCTCCGGACGAGGGGAAGGCGATGCGCGCTCCGCTTAGACAACGACTGGGCCGATGGGCTCATACACACGCTATCGGCATATGCGCGAGATCCTCGCATCAATCAGTCGCCTCAACAGCGAGCTGCTCGGACCGCGCTTGTCGTCCAGCCCAGCACTCCGCAGCACGGCGAGCGCCGACCCTGCTCGGTCGGGCCGGCGAGTGCGCCCTGCTCGACGCATTGCTCGATTCGATCCGCCGGGGCGAGGGTCGCAGACGTCCGAGCGAGTTCCGATCGCTGCGGTAGCGATGGCGACGACGCGCCCCATCCGAAGTGCGCTCGCGGCGCTCGACCGCGAGCCCGTCCGGCTCAACTCCGAGCCTCTAACCGTGGACGCGCTTCGCGGGCGCGTCGTCCTGCTCGACATCTGGACGTACTCGTGCGTGAACTGGCTGCGGACCCTGCCCTACGTCAGCGCGTGGGCGAGAGGTATCGCGACCGCGGGCTCGTCGTCGTCGGCGTGCATTCGCCCGAGTTCGGGTTCGAGCACGACCTCGACAACGTGCGCCGTGCGGCCCGTGAGCTGGACGTCAGCTACCCGGTCGTCCTCGACAACGACTTCGCTATCTGGCAGTCGCTGGGCAACCGGTTCTGGCCGGCCGTCTATCTCGTCGATGGCGACGGGCGGGTCCGCTTCCACCATTTCGGCAAGGGCAACTACGAGGAGACCGAGCGAGCGATCCACGAGCTGCTGGGTGTCGACGAGGAAACCGTCGTCGTCGAGGCCGACGGCCTCGCCGAGGCGGCCGACTAACCGCTTCCAGGCGCGCGACCTGAACCTGGTCGTGGCGCCACCGGCGGCGGGCGCCCCGGTGCGCTTCACCGTGCTCCTGGACGGCCAGCCACCCGGCAACGACCACGGCGTCGACGTCGACCAGTCCGGCAAGGGCGCCGTCTCCGAGCCGCGGATGTATCAGCTCGTCCGCCAGCGCCACGCAGTCAGCGAGCGCACCTTCGAGATCACGTTCCTCGCCCCGGGCGTGAGCGCGTATGTCTTCACCTTCGGCTGATACCGCGGTTACGTTCGCGACCACGGAACACATCAACCTCAGACGGCACGGGCCGCGACGGTCAGCGAGGCCGGCCGGCCCGTTCTGGGAAGCCGTAAAGCAACTAACGACGCACAAGCACTAGAAGCGATCCGGGCGGCAACCTGACAGAGCCGACTCAACGGTTCCGTCGACCAACTCCAGCGCGACCAGGCGGCCCACGGCCGCGGCGAGCGTGACCGCCGAGTGCATCACTGCCAAGTAGAGGCCGGGGACCTCGGCGACCGGGCCGACGATCGGCTCACCGTCGGCCGGCATTGGGCGCACTCCGAGTCGGGTGCTGAGCAGCTCGACGCTTCCGGCGCCATGGAAAGTGGACCGGACGGCGGCAAGGGTCGGTTCGGGGGAGTCCGCGGCGCCAATCAGCCGGTCCGCGGCGACCTGCCGAAGATCGAAGTCCTCAGTGTTGACCACGGTGCGGACCAGACCGGCCGGGGCGCGGCGCGCATCTTCGCCGAGCGCGAGGGCTTCGGAACGAAGGAGTCGCTCGGCCAGTGGATCGTCGAGAACACGACGATGCGCGCGGGTGTGTGGTGGGACCATCACACCACCGAGCTCTACCTGCGTCCGCTCGCCGACCAGGGCATCGAGCCGTGGGCGACTCGCGCGAACGCGCACCCGGACGAGCGGTTCCGGAAGTTCGAGCCGGGCGGGGTCGAGGTCGCCGTCGTCGGCGGTGGCACGAACAACGCGTTCGCGGATGCGAGCGGCCGCTATTCGAAGACCGTCTCGGTCGACGAATGGCGATGACCACGCGCGGCCGTGGGGTCGTCAAGCGCCGCGGGACTCGGCGACCCGCCGCGACCAGTAGCGGTACCAGGCGGGGCCGTAGGGGACGTAGACCCGGGTCGGGATGCCGCGGGTGTGCAGCTCGTCGAGGATCTCGGGGCGTACTCCGAAGAGCTGCTCGACCGGCACCGCCCCGTGGGCTAGGAGCAGCGCCTCGCGCAGTCGCCCGTCGTGAGTGGCCATCGACCACGTCGCCCCGCGTTCGGCCAGGCGGAAGCCGAGGCGCAGAAAGGCCACGTCGGTCGGTTCTCCGTAGGGGTGGGCGCCCGTCGCTTCGACGTAGGCCCCCTTGACCAGCCGGACGTGCACGCCGGCCTGGGCGAACGCGTCGGCGTCGCCGGGCGAGCGCACCAGGTTCGCCTGCACCGTGGCGCCGAGCCTGTCGGCCAGGCCGCGCGCCGCGACGTCCAGCACGCAGGCCACGATCGCATCGGCGCGGACAGCGTCTTCGGCACCGACCTGGATGCGCCGGCCCGCCGGCAGAGCCCCAGCGATGGTCGCGAGGCGGTCCGTCACCGCGGAGGCGCCCGTGTCCAGTGCCAGGTGCGTCAGGTCAACCGACAGCCAGACGTCGGAGGGAAGCGGTGGCAGCGCGCCGGCGAGCTCGACGTACTCCTCGACCACGCGGTCCGCAGCCGCTGGATCGCTCAGGCGCTCGCCGAACAAGTCGACGCTGACCGCGTGCCCGCGCTCCAGCAACGTCTTCGCGGTGGCCAGCGCTTCGCCTCGCGAGCGACCGGCGACGTACCGCGAAGCGGCGCGCCACGCCGCCGCCTCACCGAACGGCAGGGTCTTGACTGCGTGCTCCAGCCGCTCGCTCGTCGCCAGACGAAACAGCACCGCGCGCTCGAGTCCCACGACGTTCATCGTCTCAACAGCAGCGGTCGCACACACGCGCCTTGCAACGCCCCGATCCGCGGCGCGGCCCCACGAGCATCAGCCTTCAGCGACGCGTCGGATCATCTGCTTGCATTGCCATCCCTGACAGCGCGAGGATCTTCCGGTCGATCGACGAGAGGAGACGGCCGTGCCCGGTGTGGAATCACGCGACTTCGATTCGCCTGACGAGACGAGGACGCCGGACAAGACGCAGGTTCATGTCGTACGCATGGGCGGGACGACAGCCGCGCGGATGACCTTCGAGCCGGGGTGGCGCTGGTCGGACTGCGTCAAGCCCATCGCCGGAACGGAGAGCTGCCAGGCTCGCCATGTCGGCGTGGTCCATTCCGGCCGGCTGGCAGTCAAGCACGAGGACGGCACCGAGGTCGAGATCGGTCCGGGCGAGGCGTACGTCATCGAGCCCGGCCACGACGCGTGGGTGGTCGGCGACCAGGGTTCGTCGGCTTCGAGTTCGAGTCGAGATCGGCGGAGGAATACGCGAAGAGCTGAACCGAGCGTCCCGCTCGCCTGACTGTCGCAACGTAGGCAGGAGCCAACGCTGGGCCGCGCTGACGCGTGCGAAGGCTGTCGCTCGGGAGGCGCCGCGGGGCGCCGCCTGGGCTCCGTAGTAGGTCCCACCTACGCGCGCGGTAATGGCGTGGAGCCTGTCTTCTATGGCGGCATATGGCTGGCCGTCGCGATGCGCTCCTGCGGCGCCGGCGAGGCGCGCGGCGCGGACTGTCTCGCCCTCCGCGGCGGCAACCGCTCGGAAGCAGTAGTGGGCTGACGACGGGATCGACGCTCGCGTTCGTCCGGTGCGGGAGCGTCGCCCCGTTCGCGCCGCGCTGCCGCTCCTGCCTGAGGCTGTCGCGTTAGTCGCTGGCCGGAGGCGGCTCGGGTGAGTCGAGAGGGGTCAGCAGCGGCCGACAGGCGACTTCACCTCGTCATTTTCGAGGCTCCGGGCATGCCTCGTGGAGTTCACGTCCGCTGACGCCGCAATTCTGACGCGGGTGATCCTGCGCATCTGGAAAGCCAACATCGATCCGGCCCGAGCAGACGAGTACGAGCGCTTCGCGCGCGAGCGGTCGCTCCCGATGTTCCGTTCACACCACGGTTTTCGAGGCTGCGCATTGCTGCGCAGTGGCGCGGATTGCACCGTGGTCACGCTGTGGGCCGGGCCGGAGGACGTCGCTGCGCTCGAGGCCTCCTCTCTCTACCGCGAGACCGTCGCCGCGATCATGGCTGCCGGGTTCGTCCGCACGGCCGAGGAAGCGCTCGCAGTGCCCGTCCTGCTCTAGTTCCCCTTCGATCCACCGCGGCGATCGACAGTCGTCCGCAGGGCGCACGGAGCCTCGCGCCGCTGCTCTCGCCCGGTTCGGGCACTCTCGACCGCGTTCTGGCTCGCGGCTCGCTGCGGTCGAGGAGGAGCAGTCCGGCGCGGTCGTGACGGTCGCTGCTCCTCTGCGCGATTGCGGGCGCCTCGCGATTCTGGATGAAGCGCCCCTTTTCAGGAGCAGCGACGGTCGCGCGTCTGGAGGGTCCGGCGGAGCGTCGTTGCACGAGGCCGCCGCCAGGCGAGACTTGAACCCCGATTTGCTCCGGGTCAGGGGTTGGCGGGCCTCGCTGTGTGCACTACGTCGGCGAGCTCACGCACGGCTCTGCGGATCACGGGCTCCGAAATCTGCCCGTAGCCGATCAGGAGCGTCGGGGGTCCGCTGCCGGGCTCGATCCAGAACTCGCCCATCGCGGTGAGGTCGATGCGGCGGGCGTGGGCCTCGTCCAGTATCGCTCGCTCGTCGTACTCCGCGGGTAGCTCGACCGTCGCGTGAAGCCCGGCAGCGATTCCGCGGATCGTCGCCTCCGGGAGGCTATCCGCGAGCGCCTCGACGAGCAGGTCGCGCCGTCGACGGTACTCGGCGCGCATTCGACGCAGGTGGCGGTCGAGGTCGCCGCGCGTGAGAAAGTTGGCGAACGCCAGCTGCTCGATGCGCGCCGTCCCGCAGTCGGTCAGGTCCTTCTCGTCGGTCACCGCGTCGAGGAGCTGAGGGGGCACCACGAGCCAGCCAAGCCGCAAGGCCGGCGCAAGCGTCTTGCTCGCCGAGCCGGCGTAGACGATCCGGTTCGGCTCCAGGCCCTGGAGGGCTCCGATCGCGGCCCGGTCGTAGCGGTACTCGGCGTCGTAGTCATCTTCGATCGCGATCGCATCGCGCTCGCGCAACCACGCGAGCAGGGCCGGCCGTCGATCGCTTGCAAGGACGGCCCCGGTCGGGTGCTGGTGGGCCGGCGTCAGGACCACGGCGTCGACGTCCGCGCGCTCGAGCGCCTCAATCCGAACCCCGCCCTCGTCGACGGGGACCGGCACGATCTCAAGGCCGGCCGCAGTGGCAACCCGGCGTTGCTCAGGATGGCTTGGGTTCTCGAACGCGACACGCTTAGCGCCCCCGGCCTTGAGGATCCTGCAGACGATCCCCTGCCCCTGCGAGTAGCCGGAGGTGACGACGACGCGCGTCGGATCCGCCGCTACTCCACGAACCCGACCGAGGTACTCGGCCAGTGCAGAGCGCAGCGCCGCAACACCGCCCGGGTCTCCGTAGAGGAGGTCTGCATCTGTGATCGACGCGAGCGCGTCCCGCAACGACCGCAGCCACCTCGCTCGCGGGAAGCTGGAGACGTCCGGGGCACGCGGGCGGAAATCGAACCGCGGGACGGGAGCCGAAAGCCCCGCCGCCTCCGGCGGGGTCTCGCCCGGCCGCGCCGCGTCGGAGACCTTGGGGCGAGCGCCCTGGCGGAGCACGAGATAGCCCTCGGCGGCGAGCTGTGCGTACGCGTCAACGACGACGCGCCGCGAGACGTCGAGCTGACGAGCGAGGTCACGGGTGGATGGGATGCGTGCGCCGCCCTTAAGAGATCCGTCGCGGACTGCGCGGCGCAGCTGGTCCTCGATCTGCGCGCCCAACGTTCCCGGCCGGTCGCGGCTCACCGAGACGAGGACATCGATTGGCTGGCTGGTCTCGTCCATACGGCGAAAAGTGGATCTTGCAAATAGTCCAGTGGAACTTAGCATCGGCGCCGATGGCGAACCCGACGATCGAACCGGTTGTGGGCTGGAACGTCTCGTTCATCGCCGCAACGGCGGAGCGCTCGGAGCGCACCGACCCTTCGGAGCGAGGGAGCCGGCTGGGATTCGACGATCTGCCGGGCGGCGCGACCGGCGCCGGCCTGACGCCGTTCGGTCGCCTTGCCCTGACCTATGCAGGCGTGGCGGCGCTTGCGGACGGGGCCGCGGCCCACGTGGTCACCCCCGCGGCATGGATCCTGCGTCACGGTCCGTCAGACGTTGGGGATCGATCCGCCGGTTGCCAGACCCCCCGCTCATCCACTCGGCCCCCGTTCCCCCGCAACGCCGCTCGTGCTCGACCGGAACCGAGCGGCGTTCGACTCGCAAGCGACCACCCACGGCGCGGTTGATCCCATGCGCTCCGGTCTCTTCCTCCCGCTGTTCGACCCGCTCGCTGATCCCGCGGTCGTCGCTCGCCTCGCCGGCGAGGCGGAGGAGGCCGGCTGGGATGGATTCTTCGTGTGGGACCAGATCCGCTGGCGCGAGCCCGTCGCGGCGGTGGGAGACACCCAGGTCACGCTGGCGGCGATCGCTGCCGCCACCGAGCGGATTCGCCTCGGGCCGCTCGTGACGCCGCTGGCCCGTCGCCGCCCCGTCAAGGTCGCGCGCGAGACGGCAGCGCTCGATCTGCTCAGCCGCGGCCGGTTGACGCTTGGCGTCGGCCTTGGTGCCGACCACTTCGCCAGGGAATACTCGATGACGGGCGAGGAGCTGGACGACCGCCGCCGCGCCCAGATGCTCGACGAGGCGCTCCAGATCCTCACCGCGGCCTGGTCCGGCGAGCCGGTCCACCACCGCGGCCAGCACTACACCGCCGACGGGATGCGCTTCCTGCCCCGGCCGGTGCAGCGCCCGCGTGTGCCGGTGTGGGTAGCGGGCTTTCCCGGCAAACCAAGGCCGATGCGCCGCGCCGCCCACTACGACGGCTTCTTTCCGGTCAACCTCGAGAGCGCTGACCAGGTGGCGGAGATCGTCGCGCGCATGCGCATGTTGCGCGAGGAGGCGGGGCGGGCTCCCGCCGAGCCCTACGAGGTGGTCGCTGCGCTCGAGCCCGGCACCGACCCGGCGCCCTACCACGAGGCCGGGGCGACGTGGTGGCTCGTGGCTCCCGAGTGGGAGGGGATTTCCGTTGACCGGGTGCGCGGCGTGATCCGCGATGGACCGCTGGCGCCCCGCCGCGTCAAGCGGGAGGAGACAGAAGCGTGAGCAAACATCGCACAGGAAACCGCGAGGAGTGGAGACGCGCCCGCGTGGAGCTGCTGGAGCTCGAGAAGGAGCACACCCGGCGTGCCGACGAGCTCGCCCGCATGCGCCGCGAGCTCCCATGGGTGCGCATCGACGAGCCGTACAGGTTCGAGACAGACGAGGGGACGAAGACGCTCGGCGAGCTCTTCGGTGGTCGCTCGCAGCTACTCGTCTACCACTTCATGTTCGGCCCAGACTGGGACGCCGGCTGCGAGGGCTGCTCGCTGGTGGCCGACCACTTCGACGGCGGCATGATCCACCTCAACCAGCGCGACGCGACGATGGTCTGCGTGTCGCGCGCGCCGCTCGAGAAGATCAACGCCTACAGGCAACGGATGGGCTGGCGGTTCCCCTGGGTCTCGTCGCTGGGAAGCGACTTCAACTACGACTTCGGCGTTTCGTTCACCGAGGACGCGCAGGCGAACGGCGGCGAGTACAACTTCCGCTGGGAGGACGATCCCGGGGACGAGGGCCACGGGCTGAGTTCGTTCGCGCTCGAGGACGGGGTCGTCCACCGGGTCTACTCGACATACGCCCGCGGGACCGACGTCTTCAACACCTTCTACCAGCTACTCGACCGTGCTCCCAAGGGACGCGACGAGGACAACATCCCGCCCGGGCAGTGGTGGTGGCGCCGTCACGACGAATACGAGCACGGCTAGGAGCAAGCGTGGCCGAGCGAATCATCGAAGCAAACGGCGTCGAGCTCTGCACCGAGGCGTTCGGCGACCCTCGGGACCCCCCGATCCTTCTGATCATGGGCATCGGGGCCTCCATGCTGTGGTGGGAGGAGGGCTTCTGCGCGATGCTCGCCAACGGCGGGCGCTTCGTGATCCGCTACGACCACCGCGACACCGGTCGCTCGGTCACCTACGCGCCCGGGCACCCCGAGTACACGGGCGCCGACCTCGTCGCCGACGCGGCCGGCGTGCTCGACGCCTACGACATCCGGGCCGCCCACGTCGTCGGCGTGTCGGCCGGCGGGGCGTTCGCGCAGATGCTCGCACTCGATGCTCCGAACCGTGTCCTCTCGCTGACCCTCATCAGCACCTCTGCCGCCGTGCCGGTTGGGCGGCAGCTCCCGGCGCTGGCCGAGGAGTTCGGACGGTTCGTGTCGACGGCACGGGTGGACTGGTCGGATGCCGACTCGGTGATCGAGTACCTGGTCGACTACTCGCGGGTGCTCGCAGGAAGTGAACGCCCTTTCGACGAGGACGCAGCCCGAGACCTCATGCGTCGCGAGGTCCAGCGCGCCCGCGACTTCGCGGCGCGTCAGAACCACGACCTGATCCCCGAAGATGGGCCGCAGCGCGGGCCGCTGTCCTCGATCGCGGTGCCCACCCTCGTCATCCACGGCACCGCCGACCCGATGTTCCCCATCGGGCACGGCGAGGCGCTCGCGGAGGAGATCCCTGGCGCGAGGCTGCTCCGGCTTGAGGAAGCCGGCCACGGGGTCGAGCGGGCCGACTGGGAAATCGACGTCGGAGCGATCCTCGAGCACACCGCGTAGCGCGAGTGCCATTCTGGGGTCGGGCGTGGGCTCCTGCATCCGTGGGCAGGCAGTCATCTTGGGCGACCACGACGAGACGACTGCCTGGGACGAGTTGCGGTCGTCCGCGCCGGCGCCGAACTCGCGCCTGCTGTCCGCGGAGGAGCAAGCGTGTCCGCGCACCTATACGGGCTCGCGCCATCATCCGCGCGAGATCCAACGCTGAGTGTTCGTCGCCGCTGACGCCGATCGAGCACGGCGGGATCGCTAACAGCGCCCACGCGCTCACACCTCGGTCGACCTCCCTCTTCGACCGCTGCAGCGAGCGTGCTTCCGCCCACGGCTCTGTCGAGGGCGAGGTGACCGACGCCGCACGGGCTGGTCGGGGCTGTGTGGATCTGCGAGAGTCGACGCGTCCGATGGTCGAGGTGGAGGAGGCGGGCCGATGAAGTTCCTCGTTACGGTCACCCCAAGGCAGGTGGCGCCGATGCCGCCCGGCGCGATCGCCGAGGTCCTGTCCGCGCAGCGAGACTGGTTGAAGCAGAAGCTCGAGGACGGCACGCTTGATTGCGCCTACGGCTTCATCGGCGGCGGCGGCGTAGGCATCGCGAACGCCGACTCGATCGAGGAGATGCACGCGCTGCTCGTCCAATCGCCGGGCTTTCCGATCGGCGACAACGAGGCTCGTCCCCTGGGCGACGTGAACGAGACGATCGAAGCCGGCATCGCCGCCTTGCGGCGAGTCGCGAGCATGATGTCGGGGCCGGCGAGCTAACGCGGCAACCACGCGGCCACACCACACGCGGTTCCGTAGCAACGGCGCGAGAACGGTCGTCCAGCGGTGGACGCCGTTGGCGCCCGACGCGCACGGCTGCTGCTCCTGCCCGGAAGCGGCGGCGACGACGGTCTCGGCACGCACGCGTCGTGCTCGTCCGCAGCAGGCGTGTCGGGCTCGGCTACGAGACGCTCGCAACCAGGCGAGAGCAGCAGCGTCGTGCGACGATCACCTCGTGGCGGATCTGGCGCGTACAGCCTCCGAGCTGGTTGCGAAGCATTCAGCGGTCCGTCATGTCGAGCTGGCTGGATCCCGGTCGCGCGGGACGCATGCGGAGCTCTCCGACTGGGACTTCGCCGTGAGGACGTCCGACTTTGCCGCGGTCGCCCGCGATCTTCCCGCGTTGATCGCACCGCTCCATCCGCTTGGCCAGCAGTGGGAGCCCTTAGGTCACTTTCCCGTCTACCAAGTGCTCCTGCCGGGACCCACGAAGGTTGAGTACCTCTTCCTAGACCACTCGCAGCAGGCGCTGCCGGCGCCTAAGCCTGGACCCGCGACGCTGGACGCCATCAACACACACTTCTGGGATTGGATCTGGTGGATTGCCACCAAAGGCCTCGATGGGTAGGAACGACCTCGTGGCCGAGCACCTACCGCAGCTCTTCGGCCGCCTGCTTCGCCCGATCGGCGTGACCGAGCCGCCCGCCGACATCGGGGCAGCGATCGACGCGTTCATCAACCGACGCGACGAGCTCGAGCGGGACTACGGCATCACCGTGTCGAGAGCGCTCGAAGAGGAAGTGCGCGCAGGCATCGGCCGCCTCGGCCTTGCGTCCTAGCGAACCGCGCACGTTCAGGCTCGCTTCCGATCGGGCGTTGCCTCAGCAGGACGGCGCGAGCCTGTCCGCTCGGATCCGCGCACTGCCGCTTCGAGGGCTTGCTGTTTGGATTCGGTCGGTCGGTGACGTCCGACGAGGTGGGGATGGTCCCGACCGGCGGCGAGCTGACTCTCTTTGAGGCTGTCGGCCCGGGGGCCTGACCTCCTTTTGTTGTGTCGCTCGTCGTCGGTCGGGGATGTTCGGCGTGACTTGATAGGAGCGTGGCAGCGCCCTCAGCAAGCCCTGTCCGCCGGGCGTCGAGCATCGGGATGGAAAGGATGTGGACGCGGGTCATGATCGTGCTCGGGGCGGACACCCACAAGCGCTCGCACACGCTCGCTGCGGTCAACGTCGCGACCGGTCAGGTCCTGGGCGACAAGACCGTTCAGGTCGGCCCGCGAGGGTTCGCGATGTTGCTGGGCTGGGCGCGCGAGCTCGATGGCCAGCGGGTCTGGGCCTTGGAGGACTGCCGGCACGTTTCGGGCGCGCTGCAGCGCTTCTTGCTCGGTCGCGGTGAACGCGTCGTGCGCGTCTCGACGCGGCTGATGGCGGCCAGTCGACGTTCGAGCCGTCAGCGCGGGAAGTCCGATCAGATCGACGCGGTGGCGGTCGCGCGTGCCGCGCTGGCGGCCGGGATCGAGACGCTGCCGACAGCAGCGTTGGCCGGTGCCGAGCTGGACATCCGCTTGCTGGTCGATCACCGCGAGCGCCTGGTCCGTACCCGGGTGGCGCTCAACAGCACGCTGCAGTGGAACCTGCACGACCTCTGGCCCGAGCTGGCGTTGCCTGGCGGCGCGTTGTTCTCGAAGAAGTGGACGAGCAAGATCGCCCGGCGCCTGGCGCGCGCCGAGCAGACGATGCGCGTGCGCATCGCGCGCGACGAGCTGCGCCGCGTGCGCGAGCTGACCCACACCATCAACGCGCTCGAGACCGAGATCGCCGACCTGGTCGCCCAGGTCGCGCCACAGCTCGTCGCCGAGCGCGGCTGCGGGCCGCTGACCGCGGCCAAACTCGTCGGTGAGATCGCCGGCGCCGATCGCTTCGCCACCGACGCCAAGCTCGCCCGAGCCGCGGGGATCGCCCCGATCCCCGCCAGCTCGGGACGAACCGACCGTCACCGCCTCGACCGCTGCGGCAACCGCCAGATCAACGCCGCCATCCACCGCATGGCCGTCACCCGCGCCCGCTGCGACCCCCAGACGCGCGACTACATCGCCCGCAAAAAGGCCGAGAGCAAGACCAACCGCGACGCCATCCGATGCCTCAAACGACACCTCGCCCGCCGCGTCTGGCAGCTCCTCCGCGCCCCCACCCCGTCCAGGCCATAACCACCACCATCAAATTTCTTGACATAGGAGCAGCATTGCGAGAGCGCGGCGGTGGTCGTCCGGGACGACCGCCGGTCGTCCCAAGCAACCGGCTCGTCAGCGCGGACCGTGATGCCTGGTTGCCCACTGGAGCGGCAGCGCCGCTTACGTCCGAGAATCGCCGTCTCGGACGTACTCGCGGCCGGCCCGCAAGGGGATCGGGTATGCGGACCGGCGCGATTGCCCGATGAGCGGAGGCCGCTTGTCCCGCCGAGCGCCCTGCGGCCGGTAGCGCGCCGATGCCAGTCGGCGTCACGGCCGGTCGTCGAGCAGCTTCAGGGCCGTCTCCACGCCCTGGGCGAGGAGCTGATCGGACAGGTCGCGGTCTGTCAGTGCCCTGGCGAGCTGCAGGGTGCCGACCATTAGTCCGAAGAGCGTGAGAGCGTCCGTTCGAGCAGCCTCGACGTCGGTCGGGTCTAGGCGCGACGCGATGTCGTCGATGACGCCCATCAGTTCGTCGGTGAAGACCTGTCTGGTGGCGGCGGGGCGGCGGGCGATCTCGTCGAGCAGCGCAGCCGACGGGCACCCGTCGGCGCAGTGGTCGCGGTGCTGCGGGGACAGGTAGGAGCCGACGAACGCCTCGAGTCCCGCCCGATCCGAGGGTTGGGCGTCGAAGCTGTGGCGTTGGGCGCGCAACTGGTCGGCGAGGACGTTCGCGACGAGATCCTCCTTCGAGCTGAAGTGGCCGTAGAAGGCACCGTTGGTCAGACCGGCGTCGGACATCACGGCCGCCACGCCGGCGCCGTCGATCCCGTCTTGCTTGAAGCGCCGCCCGGCCGCTTCGACGATGCGTCCCCGCGTGGCCTGCTTTTGGTCCTTGCCGTAGCGCATACCCCAACCTCTCTCCGAACCGCTGCTCAGTGTGACGCAGCGCACACCATTGTCTTATGACCGTACTATAGCATTATGTTCATAATTCAAAAACGAGGCGGAGGAGTGGTCATGGCGGTCAAGACAGGTCGGGTAGCGCTCGTGACAGGAGCGTCATCGGGGATCGGGGAGGCCGCCGCGCGTGCGCTGGTCGGCGCCGGGTTCACCGTGTACGGAACGAGCCGCAAGGCGACTGCGGGCGAGAAGCGTGAGGAAGTGGTGTTCCTAGCCCTCGACGTCACCGACGATGAGTCGGCGGCCGGCGCGGTGCGCGAGGTGCTCGACCGATCAGGCCGCATCGACGTGCTGGTCAACAATGCGGGTGTCGGTGTCGCCGGCGCTGCGGAGGAGAGCTCCGTGGAGCAGGCTCGCGCGCTCTTCGAGACCAATCTCTTCGGTGCGATGCGCATGACCCGCGCGGTGCTGCCCCACATGCGGCAGCAGGGCAGCGGGCGGATCATCAACGTCAGCTCGATCGTGGGTCTGATCCCGGTCCCGTTCATGGCCTTGTACGCGTCGAGCAAGCACGCGCTGGAGGGCTACTCGGAGTCGGTGGACCACGAGCTGCGCGAGCACGGCGTCCGCGTCCTGCTGGTCGAGCCCGGGTTCACCAACACCGGCTTCGACGCGAGCCTCGCCGCGGCCGACCAACCCCTTCCGCTCTACGCCCGACGCCGCGAGATCGTCGACGTTGGCCTCGCGGACGCGCTCAAGGCCGGCGACGAACCATCGGTCGTGGGCCAGGCCATCGTCGCCGCGGCCACCGACAAACGCCCGAAGCTGCGATACCCGGCCGGGTCGCTGGCGCGCCGAGTGAGCAAGGCGCGCCGCTACGTGCCCGCGGCCATCTTCGACAAGCAGATCCGCAAGATCAACCAGCTCAACCGTCCCGCAAGCACCACCGTCTCCTCGCCCGAGCGGAAGACATCAAACGGGCAACCGATGTCGCTCCAAGCGCCGCAGGCGGGGCCTCACCGCAAGCAGACCGGTGGGGAGGGACTGTGATTGTGAGCAATGCATACGAGCATGCGCCCACCGAGACCGTCGGTGTCGGCGGAACGAGCTTTGCGTACCGCCGGCTGGGCGCGGAGACCGGCGTGCCGGTGATCTTCCTGCACCACCTACCCGATCGGCGGATGGCCATCTGAACCCGGGCACCGCGCGCCGCTCCCCTTCTCGAAACCAGCAGCGACGCAGTCGCTACCACTCGCCAACGACACGCGGGCGCCATTCGCAGACCGACAACGAACACGACCCCCTCCCCCATCAGCGACGTCGATCCGGGCGCTCAGGCCGGCGCGAGCACAACGGCCGCGAACGCCCGGCCGCGACGTGCTCGGGCTCGACATCGGCGCCGGGCCCAGAGGGTCGAATCCGACATCGGCGATCGTCGTCAGCGAGCGCCTGGCACGCCGTCGTCAGCGCGACGACCCGATCGCCTTGCCTTCTACATGGGTTATTGCCCGCATCGCCACGAGGTCACGTGAGCTGCCGCACGCGCGACGACCGCACACTCTCCAGGAGGAGACGCCTTGACCCGCGCCTCTCGTCGTCCGCAGCAGGCGCGCCACGACCGAACCATGGGCTGCCCGCAATGGGGCGAAAGCGGCGCGTGGCGGCCCTGCTTTCCGCGCGTTGCAGGGAAGTCGCCGTCGCGCGTGAGATGCTGGTGCCATTCGCAGAGCGGGTCTCGGCGGATGGCGATCACGCTGCCGGTTTACGCCTCAAGCAGCAGTGAGCGGTTCGCGAGCACCATGCCTTTCGAACGGGAGCGTCCGCCGAGGCATTGCTGGCAGCGGAGGTGTGCTGGGTCTCGGCTCGGGATGCTGTGAGCGCGAAGTCCTATCCCTCGGCGAGGATCACGAGGGTGTCGGGGTGGACCCCGTCGTGCTTCATCGCTTCGGCCGCCGGTTCGGTCTGCATGAACTCTTGAAACGCGGCAAAGTCGGGGATCTCGCAGATCAGCCCAACACGCTTCGAGCCCTGGGTGTCCTTGAACGCCCGAATGGTGATTCCGAGGGGACCGAACACCTCCTCGCGCTTGGGTGAACTCAGCCAGTGGTCGACGTCGTCAACCTCGTGAAACGCAAGGTAAGTGGCCATCGTGCCTTCTCTTTTCTCACAGCGAGAGCTGTGCGCCGTCGTGGATGAGCGCGATCAACACTAACCGCTTCTCGTTGCGCCCGGCGAAATCCTGAGAGCCGCTCCTCGTCCCAAAAAAGGGGCGACGAGACGCACGCGAGATGGCAACCATGCTGCTGCCTCCGGACATAGGGAGCCACGGCGAGCGCGCTTGATTCGCGTACACGCGCCGACAGGGATGCAGTCTCGGCACGGTGGATGACGTCCGCCTCGCATTTCGCCAGAAGCAGGGAGCTGGTCCGACCGGCATCCATGGAGCCGGCGAGGAGACGTCGCATCCCGGCTCGCTTCCGTACCGATGCGATCGCCCGAGTGCCTACCCCGCGGGTGCCTGCTCGGGACGACACGCGAGTGCGCCGTCCGGGCGCGTGCCGACGCCCGCAACCGCGGGCGAAACGCGCAAACCGACAGCCACGGTTCGAACGTCTCTTGATCTTCCGGACCGTGGCCGGGCGAACCCCTCCCCCACCGGGACGTCCATCCGGGCATGCGCGCCTTGTGAGAGGACGGCGGGCCGCCTATGCCCGCCGGGCGCGACGACCTAATCGCCTTGCCCGTCCAATAGCCGGAGCCCATCCCCGGGTGGCCCGACGTGGGAGACCGTGCTACTTGTCGAGCCCGGGCCACCGTTGAGTGGGCCGACGGTCGCCTCTTCCCACGCGGGGCAGTTCGGTGCAAGAACGCCCAGCGCTGCGCCTGGGGGGCAGAGCGCGGTGAAATCGAGGCCGAGCGCCGGGTCCCCGGAAGGCACGGCCAAGGGTGCCGTTTATCCTGCCGCCGCCGGTTCGCGTGGACCCGCACCAAGCCGGACGGATCCATGGTGATCAGCGCAATCGTCGCGGCGCTGACGCAACCGGTTAGGACGGCGAGCTCGACTCGGTGGGCACAGCTGGCTCGAGCTCCGGTGCCACGAGCTCAACGGAGGCTGCCGCTCGCAGCACAGCGGATAGCTTCTGGGCGGCATCGTGCTGCGGTACGTGATGCACGTAGATCATCGTCGTGCTGATGTCGGCGTGACCCATGAATGCCTTGACGTCGGTGAGCGGAAAGGCCTGTACCGCGAGCGTGCCGAAGGTGTGGCGTAGATCGTGAAAGCGGATGCGTTTGAGCGCGGCCCGCTCCATCGTCGCGTAGAACCGCCGACGCAGCGCGGAGCCGTCGAGATGCTCACCGACCGCGTTGGGAAAGACGAGGTCCTTCTCTGCCGCGAAGTCCCGCCGCTGGCTGAGTCCGTCGAGGACGAGCATCACCTGGTCTGTCATCGGCACGCTGCGAACGCGCCCTGACTTGGGCATCTCCTCCTGACCCGTGACGTACGAGCGCCGCACGTGGACCAGGCGTTTGCCGTAGTCGATATCGCGCCAGCGCAGCGCCAGCAGCTCGCCGAGCCGGAGACCGGTCTAGGCGGCCACGACATACATCGCTCCGTCCTGCGGCGAGGCTGCCGCCCGCGCGAGCGCCGCAACCTCCTCCGGCGAGTAGACCTCGAAGTCTCCGGACCGGCGAACCACCTGGCGCTCGACGACCGAAGCTGCGTTGAACGGCAGCCCGTAGGCGCGTTGGGCGCGCTTGAGAATCCTGTGCACCAGGACCAGGTGCTGGTTGACCGTTGAGGGTGCGAGGCCACGCTGCCGGATCAGGTAGGTGCGCAGGGCGTCGATGCGCGTGACGCTGACGGCGGTCAACGGCAGCCGGCCGAGTGCAGGCAGGATGTGGTTGCGCAACGCGAGACGGTAGTTGCGAAGCGTCGAAGCACGCCGGCCGCGCTCGTGCTCGAGGTAGCGCAACCACTCGTCGGCGGCGTCGGCGAAGGTGACCGTCTCCCCCGGGTGTCGCGCGACCAGACGGCCACGTCGCGCGTCGGCAAGGATCGTGTCCAGCATCTCCTGGGCGCCCCGCTTGGTCAGGTACCCCTCCGGTGGACGCCCCCGACCGATCCACGCCTTGCCGATCACACGTTGATGCTGACCCGCGGCATCGCGCCATTTGACCATCCAACGATCACCTGATCGGCGCCGCTTCCGAAAGATGTGGCCGCTGACCGGCGCCGCGCGGGGCTCCTCCACCCTCCAGACGTTAGGCGCGGAATGGGACAGCGTCACGTGTCCCAGAAGGGTCCCCGACTCGGCAGAAACAACTTGACCGAACACGCCCTGAACCCAACCATATTTGGCTTAGTGGAGCCAGATTCCGGGCCTCGGGATGCGATCATAATCCGCGTGTCGGGGGTTCGAGTCCCTCCTCCGGCATCGCAGAAATCCCTAGTGTCGCGCCTTTTGTGGGCCGGACGAGGGCCACGGGGAGGCCGGATTTCTCTGCGAGATTTCTCTAGAAGCCCGGCTTGCGGTCGCCCTTGGGCGCGGCGAGCCTAGGAGGCGACGATCACTCGCGGCTGTATCGCGCACGAGCGCAGCGGCGCGGGGATGGACCCGAGCCCTGAGAGCGTCCATTGAGGTAAAGCCGTGGTTTCTGACGAGTTCGAGACCCGCTGGGGGTCCCCACGACGAGGAGCGCGCCGAGCGCGGTCGCGCGCTCGTGGCGGCCGCCGTGGCGGACACCCGCGCGCCGCTGGCGCTTCGCGAGCGCCTCGAGGCGCAGCGGTCGCCGCGCAGCACGCGGAGGCGGCGCCTGAGCTTCCTCGCTCCGGGCGCCGGCGTGCTCGCAGCCGCGATCGCGGCGATCCTAATCGCGACGGGCGGCGCGGGGGCGCCTGACGTTGGTGGCGACCGCGTCGCTCGCGACGCGCGGGCCGGTGCTCCCGGCGCCGGCCGAGAGCCACAAGAACGGTGCGCTGCTGGATGCCTCGATGGAGGGCGTGCCGTTCCCCTACTGGGGCGACTCCTTCCAGTGGGAGGCGGTCGGGGCGCGCGACGACAAGATCAAGGACCGCCCGGCCAAAACCGTCTACTACGAGAACGGCGCCGGGGTGCAGGCCGCGTACACGATCCTTGGTGGCGATGCAGTCGGTTCGCCGTCCGGCTCCCATAAGCTCGCGCAGAACGGCATCACGCTGTGGGTGCTCGAGCACGACGGCCGCCGGATCGTGTCGTGGCAGCGCGGGTCGCACACGTGCGTGCTCAGCGCGCCGGTGTCGGTGGCCCAGGACGCGCTGCTGGCGCTCGCGAGCTGGAAGGGCAACCGGATGGTCCCCTAAGTCCTCTTTTGAACCGGCGCCCGAGCGAGGCGGCCTCGCAGTGTGCGGTCAGTGCCTCGTTTGAGGTCGGCCAGTCGATGTCCGCGTCACGCACCTGGCTACCGATGGACACGGGTATGGCAGGGCGTCGCATGCGCGACGTGCCCAGTGCAGCAGCCAGTGGAACACTGGGGGCAGCCGTTTGACCGTCGCCGTCCGTCCTCCATGCGTTCCTCATGCGCTGGTCGCTGACTGGCTGCTTTCTCTTGGTCGCCGTCGCGCAGCTGGTCCGGTTCGCGCCCGCGACGCCCCAGCCCTTGTCGTGGGTCAGCGTTGGGTCCGCGCTGATCGTCAGCTTGTGGTTGACCACGTCGCTGGCGTTCCGTTTCTATCTCACGACGATCGCTTCGTATGGCACCGTGTTCGGAAGCCTGGCCTCGGTGATCGTTGCCATGGCCTACATCTATCTCTCGACAATCGTGTTCCTTTTCGGCGCACAGCTCGACGCGATCGTCCGCGCAGAGGTCACTGGAGCTCCGAATGGCCGGCAGACGCGGGGGCGGAGGTCGCGAGGCCGATCACGAGCCGGCGAGCGGGATGTCGGCGCCGCATACCACTCCGAGAGGCCCGGCTCGTGACGAAGCGCCTTCTGGATCATCTCCGTGACGCTCCGCATCGCGGTGATGCACGCGTGGCAGTAGAGGTCGCCTCAGGGAACGCGGGCCCGCCGCAAACACGTCTCGAGGACGCCGTTGCCTGGGCGTCATACCCGTGAAGTGGGGGTAGTTGCTACATGGGGTCTGGTTGCAGTCGTTGAACCCGCGGTGGGGACGTCCAGCGCCGGACGCGCAGGAGTCCAGTGGAGTAGTGAGTGCCGACGACGCGCCGACGTCGCCGACGCGCGCGGAGGGCCAGGGGGCGTGAAGTTCGCGCCGGTTGCTGTCCATGGGCGCGCTCTACGACGGTCGCCGAGCCAGTACTCCGAATCCCACGTGCGTGCGTTCCGTCGTCTTGACGTCGGTGAAGCCGAGTTCGCGATACCACCCGGACAGTTCCTCGGGCGTGTGCTCCCAGCGATAGCGGGGCGTGTAGTGGTCGAGCAAGATCAGCATCTTCTCGCGGTACGTCACCCCGTCGTCGCGACGGCCGCGGCCCGTGAGCCGGCGGAGGCGCTGACGGCCGATGGACTGAAGGGTCCACACGCTGAGGATCCCGCGCTGGAGCTTGGGCGGGAGCGGCACGATGATCCGCCGCATGATGGCTCGAACCTTGTGAGCGAGCCCGGGCGTCGAGCCGTACAGCCAGACGTAGATCTGGCCGCCGGGGGCGACCAGCGGAGCGATGGCGTCGAGCGCGGCACGCGTGCTCGGGTTGTGGTGCAGCACGCCGCTCGAGAACACGACATCGAACTGGGCGGGCTTGAGCGGGGGTCGTGCGAGATCGGCCTGGATGAACTCGACCTCGCGGTTGACGCCGAGCGCCGTAAGCTGCGCGCGAGCGGCATCGACGCTGTCGCTGACGTCAGCCGCGACGACCTCGGCGCCCATCTCGGAGAACTGGTACGAGACCATCCCCGCTCCGCAGCCGGCGTCGAGCACCAGCTTGCCAGCGAGATCCTCGGGTTTGCAGTCAAGCTCGCGCAGGGCGATCTCGCGGCGTTCGGCGAGGCTCTGGCCCCAAATGCGATCGGTGTCGTAGTCGTAGTGATCCCACTCGCTGGTGAAGCTACGACGGATGGCCTCGGTCTGGTCGGCTCCCCCGCCGGCGATGAACCTCGGGATCCCGTTCGTCACGCGGAACCGATGGCCGCTGGGACACGTTACGGCGTCCGCGCTGGATGCAAGCGCGGCTCCGCAGTCCGGGCAGGCCAGACGATCAAGGTGCTTCAACGATGCCCCCTTATCCCGAGCGCAGCCCGTGTTCCCCACCCCGGTAAGAGCGCACTCTCTAACGGCTCGGCGCCGGGGACCGTAGCAAGGGCTTGCGCGCTTGCGCAAGTCCGCAGACGAACACTTCTTTAGCGGGTCGGGGCCCGAGATCCTTCACGTTCACTCGTACGGCTACGGCTGGGTCATACTTGTCCGCCGCAAGCAGGAACGCGAGCATGCCTCGTTGAAGGAGGTCGTCAAAGTCAAGCAAGCGGGCGTGGCGCTGACGGTGCTGAACCACGAGCGGGAGGTGTTCACGCGGGTCGTCCGGGCGGTGCCATCTTCCTTGAAACGGCTTGGACCGCCGCAGGCGATGCGCGGCTTCCTGAGGTCTCTGATATGCCCCGGCAACTTCACGCCCTCCGGTCGGTCCCATACCGCGACCGTACGTATCTTTTGAGTGAAGCTTTTGCCTGCGTTTATTGGTAGATAGGGGTAGATAGCACCGCAACCTGAGTGGACGGACCGACAAGAGCCTCGGGGGCACGGCACAAGACACTTGTCGGGCGTAGGGGGATGGTTGGAGGCCTCTGCTCGGGTTGACAGCCCCCGCGGTCCCGCCGCTGTCGCCTTTGGTGCGCAGCGACAGTCGGCACCGTCGCTGTGCCACCGGAGCAGGCGCGAGCCTACAACGGCGTGAGACTCGCGCGGCTCGTCCGCGGAAGGCGCGCGGCAGACCTGGCCTCGCGCGCGGCCCCGACGAAGTCTTGGAGGGGTAGGGAGAGAAGGTCTGCGATGTCCGCGACACGCGTCGCGGGGTAACGAGAGCGAAGGCGGACACGCGACTGCGCCGATTAGCCACGCGTTGGCGAGTCAGCGCCACGCGAGCCCTCGGTCCTGGGCCGAAGGACCAGGAGGGGAAGGCTCTCGACGAGCCTGCGCCGCGCGGCAGCCGAGCCGTCGTACCTGAAGCCGGCGAGCCATGACAGCAGACGACGGACGATCGGCGCGATGAGGCGGTTGCGGCGCTCGTAGTCGGCCAGCACCGACGCCGCCCTGTCGACGCCGAGGGAGTCGATTTCGGGCCGCCAGCGCTCGCGGGCGATGGCGACCTCGACCGCACCGCCGTCGACGACGTTCCGATACCACTGCGCTCGCTTGCCCAAGCCCGCCATGACGACCGCCTCGTGCGCCTCGGGATCCCAGCGCAGGACCTCGAGCACGGTTCGATACAACCGCCCGGTCCGCCGCCCGCGGTGCGTCAGCATGAGGAAGCGGTGGCCGAGGATCCACCCCAGTCCCACGTCGTAGAGCGCCGTTGGGGCGCGGAGGACGCGCCGAGCACGGCGACCGAGGGATCTCGTCGGCGGGGCGGTCGCCGAGCTCGCAGGCGAGCTCGGCGACCGCTGTCCGGCGGCGTTGCCGTTCAGCACATCACCTGCAGGTGAAAGCCGCGCGCCGTCGTGCCTTCCTCGGTGACGGTGATCGTGGCTTTGTCGGTGCCCGGGGCGACCGCGAGCGTGCCCACGTCGGTTGCGGTCGGGTTCGCCGTCGCTGCGCACTTGCTGACGTCACCCGCAAATGGGACGGTGAACACCGGGTTGCCGCTCGATGTATCGACGGTGGCCGCGCCGTTGGTCGGGATCCCGCGGTTGGCGCTGATGGTGCCGTCAGCGGCCACGACCGCGAAGAGCAGGCTGCCCTTGGACACGAAGTCGTCAGCGGACTTGCCGTCGACGGCGTCGGCGTTGAGGTTCTTGACCAGCCCGGTGCCGTTCGTCGCGAACGGCGGCTTGTCGACCGTGGTGTTCAGGTCCAGGCCGAATCGGATCTGGCCGACCGTGTTGGCGCCGGGGGTGGTCTGGAAGCGGAACGCGTCGCCGTTGTTGAGGTTGTTCGCGGCGACGCAGGACTCGGTGCCGGCCTTGGCGCGGCAGCCGTAGATCGCGCCGCCGCCGGAATCGGACTTGTTCGACTGTCGCGTCGTGTAGCCGCCGGTGTGGGCGGCGACGCCGCCCTGATTCTGGGCGATCGTGCCGACGATCTGGGTCTCCTTCTGGTACCCGCTCGAGGTGTTGTTGCTGGGATTGCGCTGGCCGCCGATCAGCCCTCCGCCGCTCACGGCGCCGAAGGCGATGGGGGCTGCGAGCAGGCCGATGACGACCGACCCCATCAGCACGAGGCGCGCGCGCCGGCTGCGATGCGTCGCGACGCGGACCGCCCGAGCGAGTCGACCGCGACGGTTCCCAGGTCCAGGCATGGACGATTCCTTCCGTTCGTTGAGAGGGACTCGGGTCGCCCTGCCCGGTGTCCCGCGCGACGCTTTGCGGCCAGTCATCCAGATGACCGTGGAGCGGATCGGAGGGCATGCATGGTCGCGGGAGGCGAACGGTGTCGCTGCGGACCACGCGCTATGTGGACGTCAGGTTGCCTCGTAGAAGCCGCAGCCGAGCTCGCGGACGCGGCCCTGGCGGATGGCGTCCGCCAGCGCGGCGTGAGCGTACCCATGGCGCCAACGCGCGCCTCCGACGAGCCTCTCCAGCGTCCCCTCGGGAAGCGGTCCGTAGGACCTCAACGTCCGCACGACGGCGCGAACCTCCGCCTCGAGATGCGTGGTCGCGGTCCTCGGCGATTCGGAAACAGGCATGGCATCGTGCTACCCGCAGGCTCGTGCTCGGTCGGGCAGACGGTCAGCGTGACGACCGCGCAGCTGGCAGGTGGATGCGGTCGAGCCGCGGCGGCTCCCCCATCAAGAGCCACGTCCGGTCGGCGTTGCGCCGAAGCTCTCCGTCGCGAGCCAGGGCCACCAAAGCCGCTGACACGCTCGGGCGTCGCATGCAGACGAGGCTGGCCAGGAACCCGTGAGTGAGCTCGAGCGGCAGGTGGATGCCTTCCGGCGTGACGCGCCCCCACCGATCCGCCATATGCCATAGCAGCAGCAGCAGGCGGGGCTCAGCACGGCGCACCTGCGCGAGCGCGGCGTGGAACGCGAACCAGCGCACGCGCTGGAATGCGCGACCCAGCAGCGCGGCGGTCAGCCCGGGGACGCGGCAGACGCGATCGGCGAACTGCTCGTCGAGTAGGGCTACGGTGGCTCGCTGCATCACCCTCCATTCGGAAGCGACGGCCACGAGGCCGCCCACCGGATCGCCCTCCCACGGTCGCAGCAGATCGCCGGCGCCGATGAGCTCCGGCGTACGGCGACCGTCGAAGCCGACGCTTCGGGTGAGCAGTCCGTCGAGCACCATCAGGCCGAGGGCGCCGCGACCGAGAGTGCGCTCGTCAGGCGGAGACCAGTGACCCTCCTCGAAGATCGTGCTGTCGGTCACGCCGAGATGCCAGGCCAACCGCGCTGCTTGCGGCGTCAGGTGATCGAGCAGGTCGGGCTCGTGCTCGAAGATCCGCACGGGCCGCTGGAACGACCCGGTGTTGGCGGCCAGCCGCAACGAGCCGTTGCCGTCCGGCTCATCTCCGCCCAGCGGGTCGCCGTCGAGGGGGGAAACCTGTGCAAGAGCCATACATGGAGGGTGCCCGCAAGGCCTTGTCCGGCGCGTGAGGGCCACCCCCCATTTCGGCGTCCCGCGGCTGCCATAGTCTCAGGCGCACCTCGATGCCCCTGCTACCAAGGTCTGATCGATGGGAGGGCGACGAGCGCTTCGTCTCGCTGTTCTGGCGGATCTTCGGCCCCAACGCGCTCGTGCTGCTCGTCGCGGGGACAGTCCTCTGGCTGCAGCCCGCAAACGGTCGACCGATCGCGCTGGGGGGCGGCGTGCTGGCGATGGTGGTGGTGAACGTGCTGCTGCTGCGTCGCGCTTTCGCTCCGCTTGCACGTCTGACGTCCCTGATGGAGACCGTTGACCCCTTGCAGCCGGGCGAGCGGCTTCCAGATATCGGCCCCACCTCGGAGGTCAGTCTTCTGACGCGCTCGTTCAACCACATGCTCGACCGCCTCGAAGGTGAGCGGCGCGAGAGCGCGCGGCGCGAGCTCGCCGCCCAGGAACGGGAGCGCACGCGTATCGCACGGGAGCTGCACGACGAGATCGGGCAGAACCTCACCGCGATGGCCATGCTGCTCAGGCGCCTGGCGGATGAAGCACCCGAGCCGATCGCCGGCCGCATCGCGGATGCGCGCGTCTCGATGCTCGCCACCGTCGACGACGTGCGGCGCGTTGCCCGTGAGCTGCGCCCTGATCTGCTCGACGATCTCGGGTTGGCGGCCGCGCTCACGACGCTGTGCCAGCGCATGGAGGAGAGCACCGGGGTGCGCATTGCACGCGAGCTGCCGCGCGAGCCGGCGTCCCTGAGTCCGGAGGTCGAGACGGTGCTCTATCGGGTCGCCCAGGAGAGCCTGACCAACGCGGCGCGCCATTCCGGCGCGAGCCACGTGCGGCTCACACTGGTCGTCAACGGTGCCGGAGCCATCGAGCTCAGCATCGCCGACAACGGCATCGGCTTCCCGTCGCAGATCAGCTCGAACGGCGGTATCCGGGGGATGCGCGAACGGGCGCTGCTGATCGGCGGAACGCTCGAGCTCAACCGCGCCGAGCCGAGTGGCGCGCGCGTCACGTTGCGTGTGCCGGGCGCAGGGATGCCGCGGTGACGCCGGCGACGAAGACACGCCTGCTGCTGGCAGACGATCACGCGCTGGTGCGCGACGGGCTCAGGCTCATCCTGGAGCGAGAGCCCGACTTCGAGGTCGTCGCGGAGGCCGGCGACGGCGCCGAAGCGCTCGAGGCCGCCCTGCGCACGCCGGTCGACCTCGCGATCCTCGACGTGTCGATGCCTCGGCTCACTGGACTGCAGGTCGCGCGCAGGCTGCGCAGCCATCGGCCGGACCTCCGCATCGTGATGCTGTCCGTGCACGACAACGAGCAGTTCTTCTTCGAGTCGTTGAAGGTGGGCGCAACGGGATATGTGCTCAAGACGGCCGCCGACGAGGACCTCGTGCACGCCTGCCGCGCGGCGCTGCGCGACGAGCCATTCATCTACGCCGGAGCGGTCCGATCGCTGATCCGCCACGCGCTCGAGCGCTCCGACACGGGACTCGACGTCTCCGAAGAGGTGCTGACGCCGCGCGAGCGCGAGCTGGTCAAGCTCGTGGCCGAAGGCCATACGGGCAAAGAGATCGCCGACCTGATGTCCATCAGCGAGCACACCGTCGAGCGGCACCGTGCGAACGTCCTCCAGAAGCTCGGCTTGCGCGACCGCGTCGCGCTCACGCGTTACGCCGTCCGCAGCGGGCTTGTCGAGCCCTAGCTCGGCGGCGATCACGCCGGCGTTTCCTCACAGGCCGACCGGATGGCGCGCGGCGTAGCCGCGGCCCGAGCGTGGCCGCGCGTGCCAGCGCGGCCCTGCGCCTGCGGTGCCCGACGTGTCGAATCGCAGGCCCGCGATGACGGCATAGGCGTGATCTGCCCGGCCATAGACGGTGATCCAGCTGCCGACGCCCGGCTCGGCCCAGCGCGCGAGTTGCGACGAATCCAGCGCCGCGTCCAGGAGGCCGGCGCCGTGGAACGCGTAGCTCACCGCGCCCGAGCAGTCGTAGCCGTCGTCTTCCCACCGGCCATGGCCTCCGCCCCACTCGTAAGGCTTGCCGACGAGGCGGTTGGCGGCGCCGATCGCGGCCTGGACGGCGGGAGGCGCATCCGCGGGCGGGACCGCCGTCATCCCGTCGGCGGCGAGCGTGGCGACCCCTGTCGCCGGTGCCGCGCGCGCCGCCGTGGTCTCGACCAGTCCTCGCAGGACCCGAGCGTCGCGACGACTCACGCGTCCGTCGACGTGCCGGTCGTTGCTCTGCTCGAAGTGACGGACGTGGCGCGCAGTCCGGCGGCCGTAGCGGCCATCGACGTGCGTGGGCCAACCAACGCGGGTCAGCCAGCTCTGCAGAACGCGCACGTCATGGCCGTGAGCGCCTCGCTGCAGGGCGCGGTCGCCGAAGGCCGCATGCGCATCCTGCGCGACGGCGAGCGCCAACGCCGCCGAGGCCAGGAGGCCGCACGCCGTTCTCATGCTCGATGGCACACAACACCCTCTTTCGTCTCGCGCTTGCGGGGTTAGCTGTCGGGCTCGCGCGGAAAGAGACGCGCTACGCCATGGCAAAGCGGCGATTCGCCCCGTTTTTTGTGGGTCCCCCGCCCACCGCGAACCGCGGTCCGCAGGTGGCTCAGCTGGGTTTGGCTGGTCTCAACAGAGCGCGGGCGGCGAAGTTGCGCCGAACGTTGCGCATCAGCCGCCGGGTACCTGGCGACCGTCCTGCTCGCCGCGCATGGGTCCGCCGCGCGCCGACAGGTAGCCGGTGAACTGCACGGTGAGATAGCCGTCGCGCCCCGCGAGGGGCGCGACGGCCGTGGAGAGCTTCCAGCGTCCATGCCGGATGCGCGCGGCGAACCGGCGCGAGGCGACCCTGCCCGACTCGAGGTACTCCAGCCTGAGGCGCACGACCCCCCGGGCTCGCGGCGAGATCGCGCCTCGAGCGATCAGGCGCCCCGCGCGGATCGCGGCTGCGCTCATGCGCAGCCCTGCGCGTTGTCTCCCGGCGCGCAGCCGCACGGTCGCCGGCCGCACCGCCTCGGTCCCGCGCCAGCGCATGGTGAGGAGGACGGTGCCGGCGCGCGTCCCGCGGCGCAGTGAGCGCGCGAACCGGATCTTCCCCGAGCGGATTGGCACGGGGAAGCGCACGGTGCGCCCGCGCGAGCGGTAGGTCACGTCGACGGTGCCCGTCGCTTTCCGGGTGATCTCGGCGAGCACGTCGAGGCGGGCTCCGCGAATCTCAGCGCGCCGCACCTTCAGCTTCGCGGGAGCGGGCAGCTGGGCCGCGCGCGCCTGCGTCGCCGGCTCGGCGGCCACGACGGGAGCGTCCGCGACTGCAGTCGCGGACGCGGTCACCGAGGATGGCGTCACCGGGTTCGAGACCGAACCCGTGCTCGCCGACGCGGCGGCGACTCTGAGCGCCCGCAAGGCCGCAGGGGCGTCCAGGCGCCCTCCGCTCACGGTTGCGCCTGAGAAGGCAGACAGTGGATCGGCGCTCGAGGTGAGCGCCTCGACCAGATCCGCGGGACGGGCGGCGGGCTGCGTCGCCAACAGCAGCGCGGCGGCGCCGGTGACGTGCGGCGCGGCCATCGACGTGCCGCTCATCGCGGCCCAGCCACCACCCGGCACGGTGCTCTCGATGTCCTCGCCGGGGGCGGCGAGATCGACGCTGCGTACTCCGATGTTCGCCGACGGGAGGCGGCCGTCGGCCCGATCGGACGCGGTCACGCAGATGAGGTTCGGCAGGTCGTAGGCGCACGGGTAGTGCGGATCGGCATCGACGTCGGCTCCATCGTTCCCGGCAGCCGCGACGAACAGCGTGCCCGGAGCAGACGCGATCGCGTCGCGCTCGGCCTGCGAGTAGCCCGCGCCGCCGAAGGAGGCGTTGACGATGCGCGCCCCGGATGACGCGGCATACGCGAACGCCTGGACCTCGTCGGCGATGGTGCCGCTGCCCGACGCGTCGAGGAAGCGCAGCGGCATGAGGCGCAGCGTCCACGCGAGCCCAGAGATACCGACGCCGTCGTCACCTCGCGCGCCGACGATGCCGGCGACGTGCGTGCCGTGCCCGCTGGCGCTCTCGTCGTCCGGCGTCGCGTCGCCGTCCACGAAGTCCCATCCCGGCACGAGGTTCGCGCTGAGGTCGGGGTGGTCTGCGTCGACCCCGGTGTCCACGACCGCGACGAGCGCGTCCGCCGAGCCGGTGGTGACGTCCCACGCGTCGGCCGCGTGAATGCGCTCGAGTCCCCATTGGGTCCCGAGCAGGGGATCGTCGGCCGCCCGCGCCACGGTCCTGCGCCGATCGCGCTCGGCGTACAGCACCGCCGGGTCGGCAGCGAGCGTCGCGATCGCCGCGCCTGCACTTCTGCCGGCAGTGGGCTGGACCACTTCCAGCCCGGTGGCGGGGAGCGCCGTCTCGCGCCGAACCCCCGCCTCTTGACGGGCCTCGGCCTTGCGGGTCTCGTCCATGCCGCGCTTGAAGCGCACGAGCACTCCACCTTCCACGGCGGCGGCCGGAGACGGCACGCCCGCTGCGCAGAGCCCCGTCAGCAAGGCGAAGATAGCGACGGTCCTTGTCGTCACGTGAGCAGTCAACACAGAGCAAGCCGGCGAGTTGCCACGTGGTCTCGAGGACCTCGGCTTCGGCCGTTGCACGGTCCTCAGGACGACCGTCGCCCATGCGCGGCCCCGCGTCCGTCCGAGCGGGGACCTGATGCTGACCGCGCGAGCGCCGACGCCGGTGATGCGCACGTCTTCCTCGATCGCGCCATCGCCGAGCAGCTCGGGTCGTCGCCTCAGCGCAGATGGGGGGCGCTCCTCATGTGCAGCTCGGGCCCACCCGCGCAGACTGGGCTGCATGAGCGCCATTGCGTGTGATGACCGTCCTCAGCGCGAGCGCCTGTGCTCGGAGCGAGCGCGGCTCGCGCGCTACCGACGAACCCGTGACCCACAGCTGCGCACGATCATCATCGAGGAGCACCTGGCGCTCGCCCGGAAGGTGGCGAGCCGCTACGCAGGGGGCGCCGAGAGCGAGGAGGACCTCTTCCAAGTGGCCTGTCTGGGCCTCGTCAAGGCGGTGGATCGCTTCGATCCAGGCCGCGGCGTCGCCTTCTCCAGCTATGCGGTCCCGACGATGACCGGTGAGGTGCGCCGGCATTTCCGCGACCACGGATGGGCGCTGCACGTCGCGCGCGACCTTCAAGAGCTCGTGCTGAGCGTCCACCACGCCCGGCACGAGCTCGAGCGTGATCTGGGACGCCAGCCCACGGTCGGCGAGGTGGCGGAGACCCTGTCGATGCCCAAAGATGCCGTGATCGAGGCGCTTGACGCCTCGTCGGCGCGCCGCGCCCGCTCTCTCGACGAGCCACTGCCTCGGCCCGACGGCGTCGAAGACGCGCCGCTGGTGTCGCAGATCGGCGGCGAGGATCCCGGTTATGCGGACGTCGAGCATCGCGCTGCGGTGCGTGAGCTGGCACGGATGCTGTCTCAGCGCCAACGCCTGATGCTCCACCTGCGCGTTGCCGAGGACCTCAGTCAACGGCAGATAGCTCGCAAGGTCGGCGTGTCACAGATGACCGTCTCGCGAGTGCTCGGCGCCATTCGCGAGCAGCTCGCGGTCGGCGACGCCGCGCCCGCGCGCGACGGGGAGGACGACGGTCAGCAACCGGACTGACGTGCCCGTCAGGCGCGGCTCGCGCGCAACCCGAAGGGGGACGCCCCTGTTGGCAGATCGATGACCTTACGTTCGCTTCTTCTGATCACGACGCTCGTGCTCGCGCTGCTCGTCCCCGCCAACGCCGGCGCGCGCACCTCTCAGTTCACGATGTTCGAGGCGCCGCGCGAACTGCTCTCCGACGACGCCGCATTGCGCTCGCAGACCCTCGACGAGATACACGGCTTCGGCGTGCATTGGCTGCGGATCGTCTTGTACTGGCACTCGGTCGCTCCCGACGCCGATAGCAAGTCGGTGCCGTCGTTCGACGAGCGCGATCCCGATGCGTACCCCGGATTCGCGCGCTATGACCGGGCCATCTCGGAGGCGCGCGCCCGCGGGATGCGCGTGCTGCTGACCGTGTCAGGGCCCGTGCCGAAGTGGGCCACGCGCGACCGCAATGACACCGTCACGCGACCGAGCCCGACGCGCTTCGAGCGGTTCATGACGGCCGTCGGCCGCAGGTATCGCGACCAAGTCTCCTACTGGGCGATCTGGAACGAGCCCAACCACCCCGACTTCCTCAAGCCCCAGTACACGGGACACAAGCGGCCGGCGTCACCGCGGATCTACCGGCGCCTCGTCCAAGCGGCGGATCGTGGGCTGCGGTCCTCGGGGAATCGTTCGGATCGGATGTGGATCGGCGAGACGGCGCCGCGCGGCACGGCCAGGGCCGTCGCGCCGCTGACCTTCCTGCGCGGCGCGTTGTGCCTGAACGAGCGCTACCACAAGCGCTCCTCGTGCCACAAGCTCCCCGGAGACGGCTGGGCACAGCACCCCTATACGACGGCGTCGGGGCCGTTCTTCGTCCCGCCCAGCCGCAACGACGTGACGATCGGCGTGCTCGGCCGGCTGAACTCGGCGCTGGCGCGCGCGGGGCAGGCCCACGCCATCCGCAAGGGCATGCCGATCTACCTCACCGAGTTCGGCATCCAGAGCTTCCCGGACAGGATCTCCGGCGTCACCCAGAGCCGCCAAAGCGAGTACCGCGCCATCTCCGAGCGGATCGCCTATCGCAACGCCCGCGTGCGAGGCTTCTCGCAGTACCTCATGCGCGACGACGCCCCGATCGCCGGCGCGGCGAACATCCTCGAGCGCTACGGCGGCTTCGAGTCGGGCCTGCGCACGAGCCGAGGCAATGCCAAGCTGGCCTACGAGGGCTTCCGCCTGCCGCTCGTCGCCACCCGGGGCCGGCACCGCACCTCGCTGTGGGGCCTCGTGCGTCCGGCGAGAGGGGACACGAAGGTCAGCATCGACTATCGCAACTCCGCCAGCTCCACGTGGCACCACCTCAAGCGCGACGCGACGAACGCAGACGGCTACTGGTCCACGACGACCGTCCTGCGCTCCGGGCGCTCCTACCGCGTGCGCTGGAGGGCTCCGGACGGCGCGACGCACACCGGGCCGGCGACGCGCTCCTACCGCTCGCCGTGATCGTCGCGTACACCGGTCTGACCCCGGACGGCGACGTGGAGGATCGGCCACCGATCTGCGTGAATCGTCGCCACTCGCGAAGCGAGCAGGACAACGAACCGGGGGGTTCTGCGGATGGTGGCGGGCGCCGGACACGACGCCCGCCACCACCGCACGCGTGCTGCCTGGTGCGTGGTCGCGCACGCGAGGGCAAGGCACCTTAGCCTTGGATCATGCGCCTGCCCTGGCGGGTCTTCCTCGCCAACGCCGCGGTCCTGACCGCGGCGACCGTCGTCCTCGCGCTGTCACCTGCGACAGTGAGCTTCCCGATCGGACCGGTGCAGGCCATGGTCCTGGCACTCGGGCTCGTCGCCATGCTCGGGATCGACCTGCTCCTCCTGCGCACGGCGTTCAGCCCTTTCGAACGGCTCGTCGCCTTCATGCGGGCAGTCGACCCGCTGCAGCCCGGCCGCCGGATGGCCATCAAGGGCGATCCGGACGTCGCCGAGCTCGCCCACGCGTTCAACGACATGCTCGACCGCGTCGAGCGTGAGCGGCGCGAGAGCGCCCAGCGTCAGCTGCAGGCGCAGGAACGCGAGCGACAGCGCGTCTCGCGTGAGCTGCATGATGAGATCGGCCAGCTTCTCACCGCCGCGCTGCTTCAGCTCGACCGCGCCGTCGAAGAGCTGGCGCCGGACGGCGCGGCGGGCGTCGGAGCAGGACGCGAACTCGTCCACCAAGCCCTCGAGGAGGCTCGGCACATCGCTCGCCGCCTCAGACCCCTCGCGCTCGACGAGCTCGGCTTGGGCAGTGCCCTGGTCGCCCTGACGAACAGCCTCAGCCGCCGCAGCCAGGTGGAGATCGTCCGCGAGCTAGGAGCCCTGGGTCCCATGTCGCCCGACGAGGAGGTGGTCATCTATCGGGTCGCGCAGGAGAGCCTGACGAACGTGGTGCGCCACGCAGACGCCCGACGGGTGACGCTCGTCCTTGGCGACGAGCGCGGCGTGCCGGTGCTCGAGATCACCGACGACGGCAACGGGATCGCGACCACAGGGACCCTCGACGGCAACGGGATCCGCGGGATGCGCGAACGCGCGTTGCTCATCGGTGCGACACTCGACGTCGCGCCCGCCGGCGAGCGCGGGACCCGCGTGCGACTGACGCTGCCGGAGCGGACGCTGCCATGACGACGCCGCTGCGAACCCGGATCCTCCTCGCCGACGACCACGGTCTCGTGCGGCGAGGCCTGCGCCTCGTGCTCGACGCCCAGCCCGACCTCGAGGTCGTGTGCGAAGCCGCCGACGGGCGCGAGGCGCTGAGGCTGGCCCTCAGCGAGCCGGTGGACCTGGCGATCCTCGACGTCGCGATGCCGGAGATGACCGGGCTCGAGGTCGCTGCGCAGGTGACGCGCCAGCGGCCGGAGCTCCGCGTCCTGATTCTGTCTGTGCACGACGACGAGCACTACCTCTACGAGGCGCTGCGCGCGGGCGCGTCGGGGTACGTGCTCAAGTCTTCGGCTTCGAAGGACCTCGTCGAGGCATGCCGAGCAGCGATGCGCGGCGAGCCCTTCCTGTATCCCGCTGCGGTCGCCAGCCTCGTGCGCGACTTCCTCGATCAGGCGGGCCGAGGCGACGGCGAGCCGCGCGAGGCGCTCTCGCCGCGCGAGATGGAGGTCGTCAAGCTGATCGCCGAGGCGCATTCGACGGACGAGATCGCGGAGATCCTCAACATCAGCCCCAAGACCGTCGAGCGCCACCGCGGCAACATCCTGAGCAAGCTCGAGATGCGCGATCGCGTCGAGGTGACGCGCTACGCCATCCGGCGCGGGTTGGTCGAGCCTTAGCATCCGCGGATGAGGGGCACCCCCCATGTCCGGGCCTCGCACCGGGCGGCACGATTCGCGGGTAGTGCAAGCCTTGACCGTACGGCGCCCGCTGAGTCGATCGTCGCCGCGCATGGCAACCAGCGATCGGCCGGCGGCTCTACCGAGCCGCTGGCTCGCGCTCGGACTCATCACGCGAGCAGCCGCGGCAACGACCGCGGTAGCGCTGCTGGCCGTGCACCACGTGACCGAATTCGACGGCACCCTCATCGTCGTCGTGATCGGATATACGGCGCTGACGTCGTTCGCCGTGATACGCGTGCCAGGCGTCGTGCTACGTCCGGCGGCCTGGTGCCTCGACATCGCGGCGATCCTGGTGCTCGTCACGCTGTCGGGCGACTGGCGCAGCCCGTTCTACCTGCTGTCGCTCACAACGCTCGCTGCGCCTGCGGCCTCACTCGGCACCCGGGGCGCGCTGTTTGTTGGCGCCGCCTACGCGTTGGCGTACGCGTTGATCGCCCACTTCGTCGGACCCGATCCCTTCGATCGCGGGTCGCAGTCCACGGTGGAGACGCTCGCCACGCACCTCGCCCTTCCCGTGCTCGGGAGCTTTGGCATCGGGTATGCGGCCGAGACGCTCGGGCGCCTTCAGGACGAGCAACGCCGGGCGCAGCGGTTGGCCATCGAGGCCGAGCGTAAACGGATCGCCTGGGAGCTGCACGACTCGGCCAAGCAGCGGATCCACGCCGCCCATCTCCTCCTCAGCGCCATCGAGGACCGCGCCGACGCGACGACCGCGCGCGCGGTTGGCCAGGCGCTGTACGAGATCGGAGCAGCGGCGGCCGACATGGACACCAGCCTCGCCGAGCTGCGTTCACCGCTGGAGGGCCGCCCGCTCGACCAGGCCCTGCGCGAGCGCGCGACAGCGCTGTGCGTCCCGAACGGTCCCGAGATCTCGGTCATCGGCGCCACACCTCCGCTGTCTCCGCTGCGAGCCGCGCACGCGTATCGGATCGCGGGAGAGGCGTTGACCAACGCGGTCCGCCATGCGCGGGCGGAGCGCGTCGAGGTCGTGCTCGGCGGGACGCAGGACGGATTCGCGACGGTGACCGTGATCGACGACGGATGCGGGCTGCCCGAGGTCCCACGGCCGGGGTCCACCGGCCTCTTGGCGATGCAGAATCGAGCCCGCACGATCGGTGGGGAACTGCGCCTGGAGGCCGGACCGCGCGGCCGCGGCACCATGGTCGCCCTGCGCTTCCCGGCCGCCCGCGTCACGGAGCACGAGACATGATCCGCATCATCGTCGTCGACGACCATCCGGCCCTGCGCGCCGGGCTCGACACCGTCCTCGCCGCCGAGCCGGGGATGGTGCCCGTCGGCTCGGCGGCCAACGCGAGCGAGCTCTGGCCGGTCCTGAAGACCTGCCAGCCGGACATCGTGCTGCTCGACTATCACCTGCCCGGCGTCGACGGGCTCCAGGTCTGCCGCCGTATCAAGGCACGCCTGCTGGCGCCCAAAGTCCTGTTGTACTCGGCCTACGCCGGCAGCGACCTATCGATCCCGGCGACACTCGCCGGAGCCGACGGGGTGATCGGGAAGGGCATTCCAGCCCGCGAGCTGTACGACGCGATCCGGCGCGTGGTCAGCGGGCAGCGAGTCGTTCCGCCGATCCCGCCCGAGCTCATTCGCGACGCCCGCGAGCGCGTCGGCGAGGACGATCTCCCGCTGCTCGGCATGCTGCTTCATCAGACGCCCGTGCCGGACATCGCGCCCGTGCTCAACGTCGATGCCACGACGGTCGAACGGCGGATCGACAGCATGATCGGCCGACTGCGCGTCGAGGTGCCCGAGGTGGATTTCTGAGCGCGCACAGCTCGGTCGGATGGGCGACGGGAAGCGCCGTCAGCGTGCTGATGCACGACCGTGCGCTCGCAGAGGGCATACCGCCTCTCGAGCTACCGGCGGCGGCTCGCGCGTCGATGGCTGCGGTGACCTGGCTCGAACGCGGTCCGTGGCGGCCGGACGCACGTGACCCCGAGCGCGGGAGCCTCGGCCTGCTGGTGCTGGACGGCATCCTCCTGCGCCGCGTCACCGTGCGCGGCGCGCCGTGCGCCGAGCTCCTGGGGCGCGACGACCTCCTGCGCCCCTGGTCGACCGGCGTCGAGCAGATGTCATCGGTGCCGATTCGCGCCAGCTTCAGCGTCCTGGCACAGACACGGCTGGCCGTGCTGGACCGCAGCTTCGCGGTGAGGATGGCGCGCTGGCCCGAGGTGACCGATGCGCTCATCGAGCGCGTGACGGACCGCACCCGGCGTCTGACCTACAACCTGGCGGCCCAGAGGTCCAAACGCGTCGAGGAGCGCTTGTGGCTGCACCTGTGGCAGATGGCGGACCGATGGGGCACCGTCGGGCCCGATGGCGTCGAGCTGCATGTGCCCGGTCTCAGCCACACCCTGCTGGGAGCCCTCATCGCCGCGCGGCGACCGAGCGTGACCACGGCGATCGGACGTCTCTGTGAGCGCGGGCTGCTGCGCCGCGGCGCCGACGGCGTTCTCGTCCTCTGTGGAGAGCCGTCGCCCGATGCCGTCCATGGGCCGCCCTTCCCGGATCGCCCGAAGCTCGTCGTGGCTCGATGACGCGGCGACCGGTGGGCCGCCGCCGCGCAGCGGTGACGGTGACCAGTGCCCATCGGCCGCGGCGGGCCGCGTCATCCCGACTTCGACCGCTGGCGATCGCCGGAGCGCGGCCGATTCTTGTCGACGACGGCGGCGGCGATGAGGCCGAAGGCGATCGCTCGCGCCAGATAGACCGCTGTCCGCGCGTCGCTGTCACGGCCGAGGGCGCTCAGCAGGACGTTGTTGACCGCGAAGACGGCGAACGCGATCGCGAAGATGAGGAAGAGGCGGTCAGCCGTATCGCGCCAGAACCGCAGGAAGAAGAGGGCGATCGCCAGCGATGCGACGGCGCTTGCCCCGGCGAGGAACGCAAAGGTCAACGACGCGCTCCCTGGGTGTCGTAGATGAGGCCGAAGAGCAGCACGAGCAGGCCGACGAGCGCTGTCGAGACGCGCACGGTCGACAGGTCCACGCCGTGGATGACGGCCAAGTCGAGGACGAGCAGCACGTTGTTGACCGCAAGCCACGCGAAGCACAACAGGCTCCACAGCAACAGGCGCGCCCGGGTGCGGCGGTAGGCCACGAGCAAGAGGCCGGCGCACGCGATGCTCGTGAGGGCGCAGAGGATGTAGACCGCCGTGGCCATCTAGTCGTCCTCCCCCACGTCACGACGGATCCGGAAGGCGTCCGACAGCAGCGCGATGTCGGGCGTGGTTGGCGAGAAGATCAATGCCGTCATCGATGTCCGCCGTCGTCGGAAGGTCTCGGCCACCTCATCGATGACGGCAGCCGCATCGTTGTCGGCCCTGTACGAGAAGAATGGATCGGCGTCGTCCGTGTGCGTCAGGAGGCCCGCCGCGCTGAAGCGCCCGAGGTGCGCGGCCGCCCACCCCCGCGGCATGCGCATCTCGCGCGCTGCGTCCGCCGCCGTCCACACTGCCGCGGGGTCGCGATGGAGCAGGAGCAGCAACTCGAGTTCCGTGACGGAATCGATGTGCTCCGCGACGAACGTGCGGACGCGGGGCGAGATGCGATCGAGTGACACAGCGGGCCGGCCGACGAAAGCGCGCCCCAGTCTCGCCCACCCGCGAAACGGTCCGACCTCGGACCGGTAAGCGGGCCCACCGGGATGCGGGGGCCGACGTGAAGCGTCCGACCGAGCAGCCGTCCGGTTGCTGACCCCGCGCATCGCAGCATCGCGTCCGCCGGTGAGAACAACTGCCATGCAGATGAGCGCTGACCGCGAGATGAGCTGGGGGCGCGTACGCCTCCCGGTGGTGTGGCTGTGCCTGCTGGCGATGCTCGTCGCCGGCGTGACGGACTTCATCCCGGACTGGGCCGGGCTGGCCGCGCTCGTCGTCGGCATGTCGTTGTACCTTCGCCTCGGGTGGCCGCGTCGACGCGAGCCGGTGGCAGTCGCCGCGCCGGTGGTCGGGCACTGGCTCGCGCTGAACAGTCCGGCGGACCGAGTTCCAAGCCACGGACTGCACGCGTACGGGCAGACGTTTGCCATCGATCTCGTCGGCGAGCCGGTGGGCTCGTCGCGGCCGTCGTGGGGCTGGTGGCCGCTGGCGCGGCGGCCGGTGGAGTTCCCGGGTTTCGGCGCGTCGGTCGTGGCGCCCGCCCCGGGAGTCGTCGTCGAGGCCAAGGACCGGGCACGTGATCACTGGAGCCGGAAGTCCTATCCGGCCCTTCCGTACCTCCTCCTCGAGTCCGTGATGCGCGAGCTCAGCGGCCCTGGACGACTGCTCGGCAACCGCGTCGTGATCGAGACCGGCGACGGTCTCTACTTCGTCCTTGCCCATCTCCGTCGCGGGTCCATCCGTGTCGAGCCGGGCGACGTGGTGGCCACCGGCGATCACCTCGCCGATTGCGGCAACTCGGGCAACTCGACCGAGCCGCACGTGCACTTCCAGCTCATGGACCATGCCAGCGTCCTGCTGGCAGACGGCGTCCCCTTCTCGTTCTACGACCGAGGACCTCTTGGGCAGCCGCGTCCTCTCGGCGTTCCGAGCAGGACCGCGCCCTTCGTGGCGGAGGCCCCGCGGACGAGGGTTGCCGACGCGCGCCTTGCCGAACAGACACGCTCTGCAGCCCCTCCACGCCGCTAGCGATCCGCGGCGGCGGTGAATCCGTCGATGACACCGTCGAGCGCCCGGCCGAACGCGCGCTCCCAGTTGAAGGCCGGGCCGCTGGCCATGGCGGCGACATGGGGAAAGGCGCCGGCATCGACCGCTGCGGTGCCTGAGGCTGCGCCGCTCATGTGGCCGGCGAGCTGGTAGGCCACATGCCCGTAGGTGAGCCCGACGAGCGCCGCCCAGGCCGTGCGGGCCGCCGGCGGCGACAGCCCCGCCTCGTCGAGCGCGCCGAGCGCGATCTCGATGGGCGCGAGCAGCGCAGGGGTCAACGCGCGCGTCTGCTGTAGCAGGGTCGCTGCTGCAGGGTGCTCGAGGCACACGGCCCGCAGCGCGACAAGCATCGCGCGCAGCCGCCGCCGCCATGCCCACCGCTCGGGTGGCAGCGCGATCCGCGATGCCACGAGGTCCGTGACGCCATCGATGAGGTCATCACGCGACCGCACGTGGTTGTAGAGCGCCATGGGCGTCACGCCGAGACGGTCGGCCAACCGCCGCATCGAGAACGACTCCAGCCCCTCAGCGTCGAGCATGGTCAGCGCAGCGCGAAGCACCGTGTCACGATCGAGGCTCACCGGGTATACAGCGTATATGGACGCTGTATATAGACAACTCCTGGAGATAGAAGAGGCGCTCGGCACCGGGTCGGGTGATGCCTATCGGCGACACCTTGCCCAAGATGCCATCGTCGTGGTGCCGGGCGCCGTCCTGGACCGCCAGCAGTGCGCCGAGGCCATGGACGCCAGCCCGGGCTGGGACGAGCATGAGATCACCGACGTGCGGATCGCCCAGCCGACGCCGGACGCGGTGATCCTCAACTACCGCTGGCGCTCACGGCGCCGCGATGTCGCATACGAGGCGCTGATGTCGAGCGCCTACTGGCGGCGCGATGGCGAGTGGCGGCTCGTGCTGCATCAGCAGACGCCCGAGCCGGCCGGCGCTGGCTGACCGCGGGCGACGGCCTCAGGGCTGCCCGCCCAGCGCGTGTCGGTCGATGTCGGCGGCCAGCGCGGCGACATCGCGGTACTGACCCACGTGCGTGGAGATGACCTTGCCTCGTGCGTCGAGGAAGACGGTGGTGGGCAGGCCGATCGACCGGCCGAGCCAGTCGGCCGCCTTGCCCCCGTCGTCGCTGTAGCTCGGATAGCTGACGGGATGCTTGGCCAGGAACGCGCGGGCGCCGCCGGCGCCGTCGTTGACGTCGAGCCCGACGAAGCCGACGCGCGTCCCATATCGGACCGAAGCGTCGGCGAAGAACGGGAACTCGTTCTGGCACGGCGGGCACCAGGAGGCCCACTCGTTGACCACGATGGGGTGACCGCGCAGCTGCGCCAACCGCGCCTTGAAGGCGCTGGCGCCGCCATCGAGCAGCCGGCCGCCCTGGGCGTGGAGGGCCGCGAGCGGCGCCGGGGAGCCCCTGAGCGCCGAGCGCGCCTGCGAGGCGCTGGGCGCAGCGGAGGACGGTGTGGCGGCCGTGCGCGGGGGCGGGCGGCCCATGAGCGCCAGCAGGTCGTGGAGCACCCCGTCGACGGTCCACGACGTGTCCGGATGGCGCAGGTTGGCCTTGCCCTCGGCATTGAGCAACGACGCCAGCTTCGGCGACAGCCGGCCACCGAGCTTCGGCATGCCGGAGACCGCGACGCGCCAGTGCCCGTGGGGGTCGATGATGAACACGCCGTCGGTGTGCTGGACGTCGAAGGTCTGCGCTCGGTGAGTCCACCAGTCGATGTCAGGCGGGTGGCCTTCTGGGACGCGCTCGTAGTCGACGCCGAAGAACCTCCAGAGGCGGCGGATCTGGGCGGGCGTCCCGGTGAGAAACCGGATGTCGGCGCCCGTGCGGTGCTCGAACGCGCGCACGCGCGCGGGTGAGTCGCGCCAGGGATCGACCGTCGCCTCCGCGACGACCACGCGACCGCCGAGACCCTCTCCGGCGAGCCTGCGGCGAAGCTGCATGAGCGCGCCCGTCGTCAGCGGGCAGACCTCGTGGCAGAGGGTCAGCGAGGGCGCGAGCACGAGGTACCTGCCGCGGAAGGCGGCCAGCGAGGTCGCGCGGCCCTGCTCGTCGAGTAGGGCGAGGCTCGGCAACGGCTCGTCGATCGGCGCACCGGCCGCCAGCGGCGCTGTCGGCGCACCGGCCGAGCCTTGGCCCGACGTGTCGCGTGCGCCGAGGGCGACGGCGATGAGCTCGATGGCGAGCAGGGCGGCGATCGCGACGAGGAGCGCTGCCCGGATGCGTCGAAGGCGCCGGACCGACCGCTTCACGATCTCCCCACGGGCTCCAGTTTCGGCTCATCGGACAGGCTGGGCGCTCGCGCTGGCCCGGGACCGTCGTGATGGGGAGACAGCCGCTCGCGCTCGCGGTGGTAGGCGCGCAGGACGTCGCGGTGCGTCACCCACCCGACGACGACCCGACCCTCGTCGCTGACGACGGGCAGGCCCGCCTCGTCGCCGAGCGCAAGCGCCCGCACCGCATCCTCGAGCGTGTCATGGGCGCGCAACTCGGGAGCCGCGTGGGCGATCTGTGCGGCCAGGGCATCGTCGGAACCAGCCTCCAGCGTGTGCTCCTCGAGGTCGGCGGCGGTGACGACACCGACGAGCGCCCCGTCGGCGTCGACGACGGGCGCGGTGTCGCGCGGCTGGTCGGCGAAGTCCGCCATGATCACCGCCAGCGGCGCATCGAACGCCAATGGCGTTGGCACGGGCCCCATGGCGGCGCTGACCGGGACCGTGCGCATGACGCTCGGCACGCGCGGGCGGTCGACGCGGATTCCGCGGCGACGGAGCTTGAGCGTGTAAATCGTGTCGCGCGAGAGGCTGCCGCTGACGCTCGTGGCGAGCACGATCGCGAGCATGAGCGGCAGGATGATCGTGTATTCGCCGGTGAGCTCGAAGAGGATGATCACCGCCGTGATCGGAGCCCGCGCGGCGCCCGCGAAGACCGCCCCCATGCCCACCAGCGCGTAAGCGCCGGCCGGGGCGGTCACCGACGGCAGCGCTGCGTGGGCGATCTGGCCGAAGGCCGAGCCCAGCATCGCGCCCATGAACAGCGACGGGGCGAACACGCCGCCCGACCCGCCGATCGCGATCGTCAGGCTGGTCGCCGCGACCTTCGCGGCCAGCAGCATGAGGACGAACGCCACGGCGTAGTGCCCGTCGACCGCGCGCGAGAGCACCGGATAGCCCACCCCGTACATCTCGGGCACCGCCAGCAGCAGCAGTCCGAGCAGAGCCCCGCCGGCCGCGGGCCGGGCCCACGCCGGTCCGCGCCAGAGGCGATCCACGAGGTCCTCGCTGCCATACAGCACCCGGATGAACAGGACGCCGACGGCGCCGGCAAGCACGCCCAGGCCGGCATAGAGCACGAGCTCGAGCGGCGAGTCCAGGGTGAACCCGGGCAGGTGCAGGAAGCTAGCCGAGCCGAACACGCTCCGGGCCAGCGCCGAGGCGGTCACGGAGCTCAGGACCACGACCCCGAACGCCTGAGTCTCGAAGTCGCCGAGGATCACCTCGAGGGCGAAGAACACGCCGGCGATCGGCGCGTTGAAGGTGGCCGCGATGCCGCCAGCGGCACCGCAGGCGACCAGCAGGCGCAGCCGTCGCTGCGGCAGGCGGGTCAGCTGCCCCAGCAGCGACCCCAGCGCGGAGCCGATCTGCACGATCGGCCCCTCCCTGCCCACCGAGCCCCCCGAGCCGATGCACAGCGCGGACGCGAGCGCCTTGACCGCCGGCACCTGAGGTCGGATGCGACCGCCCATCTCGACGACGGCGAGCATCACCTCGGGAACGCCGTGACCGCGTGCCTCCGGTGCGAACCTCGCGACCAGCGGGCCGTAGAGGAGCCCACCCACGACCGGCACCAGCACGACGAACCACGGTCCGAGCCATGGCACACGCGGGTTGATCGCGTGGCCGGCGGCGCTGTAGTCGCGGTGGCCGGAGAACAGCTCGGTCAGGCCCATGATCAGGTAGCGAAATCCGATGGCGCCAACGCCTGCCCCGAGGCCCACGACCAGCGCCAGCGCGATCAGACCCTGACTGCTGAGCAGCCACGCGCGCCAGCGCGAGACCGCTGGCGAGGACAGCGGCAGCCGCGCGCCGATCGTAGGCACGTTGGTCGCGTCGATGGCCGGGGGGTCGCTCACGCCGGGCTCGGAAGGCCCGCTATCAAGGCGTGCAGCCCGCGGTCGAAGCCGCCGTCCGCGTCGAGCGCCGAGAGCTCGGCGGCTCGCCCGTGCAGCACGGGGAACTCTTCCGGCGACAACGATCGCAATCGCGAGCGGCCGTCCGCGCTCGTCGCGTCGACGGTGAACCCGGTCGCCTCCGCCAGCGCATAGCCGCGCGCATAGCTCGCGACGGCGCGGTAGGCGGCGAGAGCGTCGCTCGCGGAGAAGCCGGCCGCGACCAGCGTGCCGAGCAGCCGCTCCACGGAACGCAGCGACGTCGGGGTGTCCAGCGGCAGCAGGCCCACGGTGCGAAAGCTCTCCGGCCGCCCCACCGCGACGGCGCGCAGCGCGGTCGCGAAGCGCAGACACGCCTCTCTCCAGTCACAGCGGAGGTCGACGTCGTTGAGCGGCTCGAGCAGCCGGTCAGCCATCCCCGCCAACAGCTCGTCGCGGCTGCGGATGTGGTGATAGAGGGCCATGCCCTCGACGCCAAGCTCGGCGCCCAGGCGGCGCATGCTCAGCGCAGCGGATCCATCGCGCTCGACCAGGGCGATGGCGGCATCGAGAATCGCCTGCCGACTGAGGGTTGGCCGGCGTGGCGAGCGCTGCGGGACCGAGGGCTTGACGGCAGCCATCCCGCTCGATCTTACACTGTAAAGTCCGCCTCTGACTACACGTGTCTCGCCACGCCAGACCGCTGCGGCGCGACATGGCTCATCGGGCAGGGATCGTGGCCGATGGCGATCGGGATGTCGCGCCGCGCGGCCGTGCCAGGCCGGGCCGTGGATGTCGGCGGCCCACGACTGGCGCCTTCCGATGATCCCTGGCCCCGTCCCGCGTTGAACCGGATCGGTCGGAGGTCGGACCGAGTTCATGAACTCGGGCTTGGGGGCGCGCGCAGGCACCAGGGTTGTCAACGGCGTGCCGCCGTCCCGTCTCGGCGAGCTGTGGCCGCGACGATCGCAGCGTGCCCCCCGGGCGTGCAGCGACCGTCGCTTCGCGGCCGGATACGATGGTCCGAGTGCTCGCAGGATCGCCGGACGCAGAGCGTGTCCGGGCCGCAGAGGTCATCGCAAGCCTCTGCCTGGCGACGGACCTCGGAATGGGTCTCCCGTTCATGCACGGGCTGCAGAGCACGCTGTTCGCCGCCCGGCTCGGCCGGCGTCTGGGCATCGACCGGGAGACGAGCGTGCACGCGTACTACGCCTGCATGCTCTTTCATGCCGGCTGCACGACCGACGCCGAGATCGCGGCCGAGATCTTCGGCGGCCCCATGACCGAGCACAGCTTGCCTGTCATGTTCGCCTCACAGCCGGCGATGCTCGCGGGTCTCCTACGCTCCCTGCCGCCGACCGGCAGCTCGCTGCCACGCAGCGCGCTCGAGATTGCGCGACGCGCTCCGCGCGCGGCCCGCGCGTCTCGCCCACACTTCGTCGCCGCGTGCGAGGTGGCGCAGATGCTGGCGCACCGCCTGGGGCTGCCGGCTCGACTATCGCGCCTGTTCGCGCACGTGAGCGAGCGCTGGGACGGCAAGGGGCCACTGCGACGAGCGTCCCACGACGAGATCCCGCTGGCATTGCGCATCGTCCACGTGGCGCAGGACGCGGCGCTCCACCGGATGCTCGGTGGTGTGGACGCCGCGGCGCAGGCCGTGCGCGAACACGCTGGCGCCGGGCTCGATCCCGAGATCGCGACTCGGTTGGTCGATGAGGCCGCGGACATCCTGGCGCTGGATCCGGAGACCTCGGCATGGGACGAGGCACTGGCGTGTGAGCCGGAGCCGCGGCTGAGGCTGGAGGGCGAGGCGATCGACGCCGCGCTGGGCGGGATGGGCGACTTCGCCGACCTCGCATCGCCATACCTCGCTGGCCACTCGGCGGGAGTGGCGGCCCTGGCGGCAGCGGCAGCCCGGTGCCGAGGGCTCGACGAGCGCGACGTCATCGCGCTGCGCCGGGCCGGCAGCGTCCACGATCTCGGGCGGGTCGCGATCCCGGTCAGCACGTGGCATCGCCCTGGTCCGCTGTCGCCGGACGAGTGGGAGCACGTCAGGCTGCACGCCTACCACTCCGAGCGGGTGCTCGTACAGTCACCTTCGCTCGCTCCCCTGGCGCCCATGGCCGGCGCCCACCACGAGCGGCTGGACGGTTCCGGCTACCACCGAGGGACGGCGGCCGCCGGACTGTCGCCGGCGGCGAGGCTGCTCGGCGCCGCTGACGCCTTCCGAGCCATGACCGAGCCACGATCGCACCGCGCGGCGATGGCGCCCGCGCGCGCGGCCGACCGGCTCGGCGAGCAGTGCCGCGCCGGCCTGTTCGACGCCGACACCGTCGCCGCCGTGCTCGAGGCGAGCGGACAGAAGCCACCCCGCCTCGAGCGACCGGCGGGCCTGACGGAGCGTGAGGCCGAGGTCGTTGCGCTGCTCGCCCGGGGGCTGCAGACCAAGCAGATCGCGGCGACGCTCGGGATCTCCGCGAAGACTGCCGACCACCACATCCAGAACGCCTACGGGAAGATCGGCGTCTCGACGCGCGCGGCGGCGGCGCTCTTCGCGATGGAGCACGGGGTCATCGCCTGGGGAAGACTCCCGATGGCCCGCGCGGCCGCCCGCGCCTAGCGTCATCTGCAGACGACTGCAGATCCGACTCGAGGAGACCGAGATGCCGGCCGCGGAGACAACCGAACGCGTCGAGACGATCGTCATTGGCGGCGGGCAGGCCGGCCTTTCGGTCGGCTACGAACTCGCCCGCCGCGGGCGACCGTTCGTGATCCTCGACGCAGGCGACCGGATCGGCGACTCCTGGCGGCGCCGCTGGGACTCCCTGCGCCTGTTCACGCCGGCCCGCTATGACGGGCTGGCCGGGATGCGCTTTCCTGCCGCGCCGCACCACTTCCCCAGCAAGGACGAGATGGCCGACTACCTCGAGGCGTACGCCGCGCGGTTCGAATTGCCCGTGCGGACCGGTGTGCGAGTGGACCGGCTGTCGCGGAACGGCAACGGGTTCGTCGCGGCCTCCGGTGCACGCCGATTCGAGGCCGACAACGTCGTCGTGGCGATGTCCAGCTGGCAGCGCCCGCGCGTGCCGCGACTCGCCGCCGAGCTGGACCCGGACATCGTCCAGCTTCACTCGGCCCATTACCGCAACCCCGGCCAGCTGCGGGACGGCGACCTGCTGCTCGTGGGAGCGGGCAACTCGGGCGCCGAGATCGCTCTCGACGCAGCCCGCGGCCGCCGTGTCTGGCTGTCGGGGCGCGACGTCGGCCATGTCCCGTTCCGCATCGAGTCGCTCGCCGGGCGCCTCTTCGTCCCGCTCGTCCTGCGAGGCCTGTTCCACCGCGTGCTGACGGTGCGCACTCCGATGGGCCGGAAGAAGCGTGCTGAGGCGCTGTCCCATGGCCTGCCGCTGGTGCGCACGAAGCCCGCCGACCTGGCCGCCAGCGGGATCGAGCGCGTGCCCAGGGTCGTCGGCGTCCGCCGCGGTCGGCCCGAGCTCGAGGACGGCCGAGTGCTGGACGTGGCGAACGTCGTCTGGTGCACCGGATTCGACCCCGACCTCGACTGGGTCGACCTCCCCGACGTGGCACGGGACGATCCGGCGACCGAGCGCGGCATCGTGGCCGACCAGCCCGGGCTGTACTTCGTCGGCCTTCTCTTCCTGTACTCGGTGTCATCGGCGATGGTCCACGGCCTCGCGCGCGATGCCGAGCACGTCGCGAAGCACATCGCCTCGCGCAACTCGAGAACGCGCCTCGCGTTTCCCGAAGCCCCCGAGGCGGTGGCGAATGAGCCGGACGATGGCGGGGCTGACGACCTCGTTGCCCTCCAAGAGCGCATCGCGTGATGTGGGCGCCCGGGAATGACGCGGAGGCCGCGTGCTTCATCGGATCCGTCGGAGTCGAGCTCGTGGAACGGCTGGCGACCGAGCATCCGCGCTAGCCCGTCATCCCAGAGACCACCAAGGGTGAGCCACCCACGAGTCGCCGTACGATGAACCGATGCCCGGAGACGTTCCCGCGTTGCTGGAAGCGGGCCGAGATGCGCTGCGACTCGGAGACTGGGCGAGGGCGCGGACGGCATTCGACGAGGCTCTCGCCGCAGACGAGAGCGCTGAAGCCCTCGCCGGACTCGGAGACGCCTGCTGGTGGCTCGGCGAGACCGATCGAGCCATCCGTTGCCAGACGCGAGCGTACGCGTCCTTCCGGCGCAGGCCGGATCCGATGCAGGCCGCCTTCATGGCCATCGGCCTCTACCTTCTGTACCGCGTCAGCGTCGGCAGCCGAGCCGCCGCGCGCGGCTGGCTCGGCCGGGCCACGCGGCTCGTCGAGGAATTCGACCTGCTGCCCCTCTCGGGCTGGGTGGCGCTGCTGCGCGCCCATGACTCCGGCGACGTCGAGGCCGCGCACCGTTGGGCGCGCGAGGCGCGCGATCTCGCGCGGCGCTTCGAGGACGCGGACCTCGAGCTGTGCGCGCTGAGCCAGCTCGGCGCGGCGCTCGTCCAGTTGGGCCGCCTCGACGAGGGCGTGCCGCTCCTCGACGAGGCGATGGCCGCGTCGCTCGCCGGCGAGGGCGAGCGGCTGCACACGGTGGTGTACACGAGCTGCAACATGATCAGCTCGTGCAGTCAGGTCGCCGAGGTCGCGCGGGCGGCTCAATGGATCCGCGCCGCGGACGACTTCACGCGGCGCTACGGCTGCCCGCACGTCTACACGCTCTGTCGCGCCTACCATGGCGCTCTGCTGTTCGCCATCGGCGATTGGCAGGGCGCCGAGCGCGAGTACACGGCCGCCCTGCGGATCGGGGGCTCGGCCGAGCGCGCGCTGCGCTCACAGGCGCTCGCCGGCCTCGCTGAGCTGCGTCTCGCTCAGGGCCGGTTCGAAGAGGCCGAGCGGCTGCTCCAGGGCCTCGAAGAGCAGCTCACCAGCACCCGCGTGCTCGCCGCGCTTCGACTCGCCCGCGGCGAAGCATCCGTAGCGGCAACGCTCCTGCGGCGTCGGCTGAGGGAGCTCGATGAGTCCGCGGACGAGCGTCCTGGGCCGTATCGGGCGGGCGCCGCGGTCTGCCTCGAGGTCGCCGAACTGCTCGAGCTGCTCGCGGCGGCCGAGCTCGACCTCGACGCGCGCGACGAGGCTCTGGCAACCGCCCGCCGCCTCGAGGCGTTGAGCGAATCGGCCGGCTGCGAGCTGATCACGGGCCGGGCGCAACGCGCGCTCGGGCGCGCGCATGCTGCGACGGGCGAGAACGAGCGCGCGCGCGAGCGCCTCGAGTGGGCGCTGACGATCTTCGGCCGCATCGGTATGCCCCTGGAGCTCGCGCGAACCCGCCTGCTGCTCTCGGCCGCGCTGGCGGGGAGCGAGCTTGAGGTCGCCGTCTCCGAGGCCAGCGCCGCTCACGCCAGCCTCGAGCAGCTCGGGGCAAGCCACGACGCCGATGCCGCAGCCGCGCTGCTGCGCTCGCTCGGGGCGAGCTCAGCGCGCAGCGGCCCCCGGGGTCACGGGCAGCTCACGCGGCGCGAGCGCGAGGTCCTCGAGCTGCTCGCCGAAGGCCTCTCGAACCGCGAACTGGCCGAGCGCCTGTTCCTGACGCGCAAGACGATCGAGCACCACGTCCACAGCGTGCTCGTCAAGCTCGACCTGCGCAGCCGCGCCGAGGCAGCCGCCTACGCCGTGCGCTACCTGGACGAAGACAGAACCCCGGGCTAGCGGGCCTGGCTCGGGCCTCCGACCGTTTGCTCGACGCGGGCGGCCGAGACTGTCGCGGCGTGCTCGGCCGCCCAGCACGCGATGCGACGCGAGCCCGCGACGACCTCGTCGCCCGCGACCACAAGTACCGGAACGCCGTTCTGCCCACTGAGCTTGCGGATCTCCGCGCGGTCCCGCCGTCGCGAGGGCCAGGTCCAGGGCATGCTGAGCTGACCGCTCACTTCGCGGATCTCGTAGGTGTGCCCGGCCTCGTCGAGCGCCTTCGCGGCGATGCCGCACGGGTGCCAGCCGGCGCTGCGCTTGGCCCACGGGCAGGTGTAGAGAATGAGCCCGGTGTGATGCTCGTCTGCTCTCATCGCGCCAGCGTCGCATCGGGCAAGACGCGGCGCATCGATGGAAACCCCCATACCGTGGCGCAATCACACGCCGCCGACAGAATTGCGCCATGACTTGAGGGTTCTCGCCGATGCTCGTCTCAGCTCGGGCGTGCGACCGTGACGCTCATGGCGACGACAACCGACACCAGGGGACTGGCCGAGGCGCTCGACAGGCTGCTTCGGGGCAGCGCGATCGGCCCCGCCTCCACTGCATACGAGCAGGCGCGACACGTGGTCAACCGGATGTTCGACCCGCTGCCGGCGGTGATCGCCCGCTGCGCCGATCCCGACGATGTCGCCAAGGCCATCCGCTTCGGCCGCGAGAACGGCTTGGAACTCGCGATCCGCGCCGGCGCGCACAACGCCGACTTCGCCAGCGCCGACGATGGTCTGGTGATCGATCTCAGCGCGATGCGAGACGTCCGCGTCGACAGGCAGACCCAAACGGCCCGGGTCAGCGGCGGCACGCTGGCGGGCGACGTCGACCGGGCGACCCATGCGCACGGGCTCGCGACGCCGTTGGCGACCGTATCGACCGTAGGGATCGGCGGCTTCACGCTCTCCGGCGGCATCGGATACCTGAACCGGGCGCACGGACTCGCTGTCGACAACCTCCTGGGGGCCGACGTCGTCCTCGCCGACGGACAGCGAGTACACGCCGACGAGCGCAGCGAGCCCGACCTGTTCTGGGCCCTGCGTGGCGGCGGCGGGAACTTCGGCGTGGCGACGCAGCTGCACCTGCGCTTGCACCCGGTCAACACCGTGATAGGCGGGCCGATGCTCTGGGCCCTCGAGGACACCGAGCGGATCCTCGCGCTCTATCGCGAGTGGATGCCCGCGCAGCCCGATGACATCTACGCCTTCTTCGCCGTGATGGCCGTCCCGCCCGCAGATCCCTTCCCCGAGCCGCTGCGCCTACGACGAGTGTGCGCGCTGGTCTGGTGCAACACCGCACCCGCCGATCGCGCGCTGGAAGCACTCGACACGTTCCGCAGGCAGGCGCCGCCCTTGCTCGACGGCGTGCGGGAGATGCCCTACCCGGCGCTGCAGTCGGCGTTCGACCCGATGGTGGCGGCCGCGACCCATACCTACATCACCGGCCAGTGCTACGAGCGGCTCCCCGACGACGCGGCCGCCACGTACGTACGTTTCGGCGAGGCGATGCCGACATGGATGTGCCAGACCCACCTCTACCCGCTCGATGGAGCGGCGGCGCGCGTCGGCGCGACCGAGACGGCATGGGCGTGGCGGAACGCACGCTTCGCGCAGATCTTCATCGGCGGCGGGCAGGCGGAGCATCGCAGCGACCTACGCGATTGGGCGACCAGCTTCGCCGCCGATCTCCGGCCATACGGGACCGGAGGCGTTTACCCCAACTTCCTCATGGATGAAGGCCCCGAGCGCGCCCGCGCCGCATACGGCGCCAATCACGACCGACTCGCGCGGATCAAAGCGACCTACGACCCCGACAACGCCTTCCACCGCAACCAGAACATCGCGCCCGCGACCACTGCTCGGTCGGCGAGTCCCCCAGCGTGACGACCCGCCGAATGCTGTGACGCTTCGCGCACGGCGCCACAGGCCCCGCGTTCGCAATGCAACCGCCTCGTTGTCGCGTGCTCGTCGGTTTCCTTCTGGTGACTGAGGTGCGGGTTGTCGCTCAGGTCCGGGCCACCGCGAGGTCGGTGATCCGAATCGCCGCGACGCCTGAGCGCCAGCGCGCTGCCGGGGCGCGCCAGGTCGCGCCGGCAACCACCGGCAACTCGGACTGGCGCGCCCGGCAGCCTGACTGGGCGGGACCTGGCCAGCGGGGAGGCGAGGCGGTCCCGCACCATTGGCCCTCCTACCAGGAGGAAGCGATCATCCCCGACCGGATCTGCGCCCGGGCGGGTCCGGTCATGCCTCGGACCGGTTTTCGCGTCGGTTTGCCGTGGGCGCGGCCAGCGCCGTCGGCCGCGCGCGTCAGCATGCGTGGCCAGCGCTAGGGCTGTTCTGCTGCGCGCAGAGCGCGCTCCGGGATCACGTTCGAGATGGACAGCGTGCCGGGCTCTGCACCGGGCACGGGCTCGTCCGTCCCCCTCGCCGCGGGATATGCGCCGCGCTCATTCGGCCTCGGTCCTGAGGAGTCGATCGCCGGCCGCGTAGACGAGCGCGTGGTAGACGAGCGAGAGGAGTCCCAGTGCCCAGCCGAGCGTCTGCGCCCCCGCCGTGTAGGCGCCGAGGGCAGCGAGCCCGGAGATGACGAGCTCCTCGGCGAGCCGAAGCGGTTCGGCCATCGCCCCGGCCCTGCGGAAGTCGATCGCCCCCCAGATGCCGAAGCCGACGAGCGGCGCTGCGATCCCGAGCAGCGCCTTCGTCGGCGTCGCTGCGCCGGTCTGAACTCCCCAGTAGGCGAGCGCGGCGACGATCCCGAGCTCCATCGTCACGCGGAGCACGAGGGTCAGCGCCTGCAACGGCGGCGGGCGAGGCGCCGGTCGAGAGAGAACGTCAGTCATCGCGTCATGCCCACGGCCTTCCCCGTCGTCGCTGGCGTTCAGCTGTCGGCGCTTACCTGGATCCGCCCCAGCCGCAGACCTCCGTCGAAGGACGCGTTGCCGAGACGATCCTCTAGGCCCGGAACGGCGGCGGGAGTGAGCGTGGCCGCGGTGGCCGGGATGACGATCGATCCGCTCTGGGGCACGCGGCGTACGCGACCGCGTTCCATGGAGAGCAGGGGCACGCGCTTACCGGCGACGATCGCGGTGACGACTCCCTTGCCCGGGCGCACGACGAGGTCGGTGGCGTCGATCCGGGCGCCGGCGACGGCGAAGCGCAGGCCGCCGGCGTTCTCGACCCGGCCCGTGAGCGTGTCGCCCGTCAGGTTGCCGCCGGTCACCGGGAACATGAAGCGCCCGTCTCCTCCGGTGGCTCGCCCCAGGGGGCTGATGTGCACGCCCGCGGCGTCGAGGAGCTTCGAGGTCGTCGCGTTCAGCTGAAGGCGCGTCTCGCCGCCCTTGATCGTCCATGATCGGGGCGCGGGCGCTGATGTCGCTGCCGTCGACCCTCCCTGTTGAGACGTCGACGACGTGTCGCCACTTCCGCACGCGACGATTCCCGTAGTCGCAATCGCCGCCGCGACCCCGGCAACGGCGCGTCGGGCACCAGTGACGAGCATGTCGCACCTCCTTACTTGGATGTCATCGCGTGGCCTTCCCGGCGACCTCGGCTTTGCAGGTGGACGGTCCGCGCGATGACACGCGACGCACCCGGCCGATGGGGGTGGGGATGACGCTCGATGCCCATGCACACGACATCGTTCAGTGGCCGGCGTCTGGCCCTCGCCGACGGTGTCCTCGCCGTCTGGACGGCGACGTGGATCGTGCTCGCCGTGCTCATCGCCACCGAGGTCCGCGGCCTCGCCGATCTCAGCGCGACGGTCACGAAAGCCGGGGTCGCGGTCGAGGTCTCGGCCGATGCGCTGCATCGCCTGGAAGCGCTGCCCGTCGTCGGCGGCCAGATCGCCGGGCCGGCCGACCGGGTCGCCGAGGCGGGCCGGGCGGCGCAGCAGAGCGGGCGATCCAGTCGGAGATCGGTGCGCCGCCTGTCGGTCTTGCTGGGCATCGCCATCGCCATCGTGCCCAGCGCGCCGCTCCTGCTCTACCTGCCCTGGCGGCTGGCGGTGGCACGCGATCGCCGCGCCCTCAGGCGGGCGGTCGAGGAGGGCGGCCTCGAGGATCCCGTGCTCCTCGAGGTCCTGGCGCGACGGGCAGCCCAGCACCTGCCCTACGGCAAGCTGCGGCGCGCGTCACCGGACCCGTGGGCCGACATCCGGGAGGGTCGCTTCCACGCGCTCGCCACCGTCGAGCTCGAACGGCTGGGCGTCACGCAGCGACCACGCCGTCCCGGGACGACCCTCCGCGCATGATTGGGCGCATCGCCCCACGGCTCGTGCGCCTGCGCTGGGCGATCCTCGCGGCATGGGTCGGCGCCGCGGCGGCGGCGGTCGTCCTGCTGCCGACGGTCGAAGAGGCGCAATCCGGAGCCCTCGGCGAGCTCGTTCCCGCCAACGCAGACGCCATCCGGGTCGAGGTGCGATCCGCAGAGCTCTTCCGCTTCCCGCTGCTGAGCCGGACACTCGTCGTCCAGCGCGATCCCGACGGGCTGTCGACCGCCGCGCAGGCGAGAGTCGTTCGCCGCGCAGCGCAGCTCAACCTGCACCGGCTGCCCGGCCTCGAGGACATTGCGGGTGCGCTGCCGGTGCTGAACACGATCGGCAGCCCGCCGTTCGCCCGCGAGCGGGGGACGACCGCGATCACCTACCTGTTCTTCCGCGCCGACGTGAGCCGCGATCGACGCGAGGACCTCGCCCGGCAGCTGGTGGCCCGCGACGTCGATCGTCCGAGCGACGCGCTCGTCGGCATCACCGGCGCCGTTCCTGCGCGCGCCGAGCAGGTCGACGCCATCGAGCATGCCCTGCCGATCGTCGAGCTCGCCACCGTCCTCATCGTGGCGCTGGCGGTCGGATGGCACTTCCGCGCGGTTGGCGCACCGCTGCTGACGCTGGCGGCGGTAGCGCTCGCCTACACGACCTCGATCCGCCTCATGGCGTGGGTGGGCCAGCGCGCCGGCGCGTCGGTGCCGAGCGAGGTCGAGCCCGTCGTCGTCGTGCTGCTCTTCGGCGTGATCACCGATTACTGCATCTTCCTTCTGTCGCGATTTCGTCGACTCATCGCCGAGGGGCTTTCGCCGCGAGACTCCGCCACGCTGGCCACGCGCGATCTGCTGCCGACGATCCTCACGGCGGGGTTGACCGTCGCGGCGGCGAGCAGCGCCCTGGTCGTCGCCCAGCTGTCGTTCTTCCGGGCCTTCGGCCCGGGCTCGCCGTCGCGGTGCTCGTCGGCGTGCTCGTCGCGACGACCTTCGTCCCGGCAGCGCTGGCCGTCGCAGGATCGAGTGTCTTCTGGCCGAGTCGCCCCGGCCGAGACGTGCCCCCGTCGACTGCCGCGGAGGAGACGCCGGACGAGCATGTCGGTCGGCCGGTGCGCTCGCGCGCCGTGTCGCTGGCCGTCGCGCACCCGAGATGGACCGTCACGGCGTGCGTAGCCGTGCTGCTGCTGGCCTCGAGCGGCGTCGCTCGGCTTGCCGTGGGCAACCCGCTCATCCGCGGGCTTCCGGAGGGCGCGGAGGCGCGGGTCGCGTACCGTGCGGCCGCGCAGGGATTCGCGCCCGGCATCTTGTCGCCAACGGTGATCGTCGTCGAAGGCCGCGGGATCACCGCGCGACGTGCCGCCCTCACGCGGCTGCAGCGCAGCGTCGCCCGTCAGCCGGGCGTCGCCGAGGTGGTCGGGCCGGCCGAGCAGCCCACGACGCAGGCGTTCGGAGCAGCGCTCTCGCGCACCGGCAACGCGGCCCGCATGTTCGTGATCCTGCGCAGCGATCCGCTGGGCAGCCGGGCAGTGGCGGACGTGGCGAGCCTGCGAAGGCGCCTGGGCCCGCTCCTGCGCAGCGCGGGGCTTCCTGGCGCTCGTGCGGGCATCGCCGGCGACACCGCCCTCGTGGCGGAGACTGCCAGCAAGACCAGGGCCGATCTCAAGCGCATCGCACCGGTCGCGCTGTTCGCGATCGTCGCGATGCTGGCGCTCTTCCTGCGCGCCCTCGTCGCGCCGATCTACCTGGTGGCGGCCTCCGTCCTCGCGCTGACGGCGTCGCTGGGCGCGACGGTGTGGGCACTCGAGGCCGGGCTCGGCTATCCGGGTCTGACCTACTACGTCCCCTTCGCTGCCGCGGTCCTGCTCGTGGCGCTCGGGTCGGACTACAACGTGTTCCTCGTTGGGCGCGTGTGGCACGAAGCGCGCACACGCCCCCTCGACGACGCGGTTCGCATCGGCGCCGCACGGGCCGCACGGCCCATCACCATCGCTGGGATCGTGCTGGCGCTGTCGTTCGCGCTCCTGGCCATCGTGCCCTTGCGCTCGTTTCGCGAGCTGGCGGTGACGATGACGCTCGGCCTGCTGCTCGACGCGTTCCTCGTGCGAACGGTCCTCGTCCCCGCGCTCATCACGCTGGTCGGCGCGCGCGGCACATGGCCCGGCGGCGGGCACGGCGACCGCGTGAGAGCCGATCCGCCACAGGGCGAGCCGCGACTGTCACCCCGGTGACCGGCGCGGTGTCGGACGCGCAAGAACGCCAAGACCGGTCCAATGAACCTGTTCCATCGCCAGATACCGATTCTCTCTGCCTGCGCGACGCTCGCGTTCCTCGCGATTGCAAGTGCCGCCAGCGCGGACCAGACCATCACAACGACCCCGCGGCCGACCACGGTCGCCGCCGGGCAGGGCCTCGTCGCCTTCAGCAGGTACGACCCTGCCGTCCACGGCTATCGCCTCATGATCGCGCGCAAGGGCCGGGTCGAGCGCGCAAGCGTCGCTCCGAGCCCAACGCCGTTCGACGTCGACGTCGGCCCCACGCAGAGCGGCCGCGCGTACCTCGTCTACTCCCGCTGCGAGAGCCGCTCCACGCCGGTGCCAAAGGGTTGCGACATCTATGCCTACGACCCCGACACGCACCGCGAGAACCGCTATGACGCATCAAGCTCATCCCATAGCGACGTCCATCCCACCTATTGGCGCGGCCGCGTGGCGTTCGTGCGTTACTACGGCTCCGGCGAGGATCCTCGTCCGATCGTCTACACCCGTCGCGCCCGGTCTTCGCGACCGTCACAGCGGCTGCCCGGCCTGCCCGACCGTCGGTGCATGAAGTACGCCGGCTGCGGCCCGGTGACCGGCAGGATCGACGAGCTCGAGCTCTACGGCGACCATCTCGCCCAGACGGCGTTCACGATCACGCACAACCGCTTCGATCGCAAGCAGACCGAGGTGCGTCTCGTGAACGTCGACTCGGGCCGCTCGCAGCAGATCGCCGCCCGCGGGTCGGGCGAGAGCTTCCAGGAGTTCATCGGCCTCTCGTTCCGCGCCGGCCGGCTCTTCACGTACTTCACGTGCCACGGCGACATCGGCGGCTGCCTTCATGGCATCGGCGGCGCGTACCGCTATCGGTACAGCACCGGCGACTGGGCGAAGGACCCCAGCAGCGACCAGCTCGCGGCGTTCGCGGTGTCGAACCTCGGCACGATCGAGGTCGAGGTCGAGGCGACCGGGACGTGCGCGACTGCCGACCATCCCACGGCGCCCTGCCGCGTCGATCTGGTGCAGCCTCCGCCGCAGTACGTCGAGACGTCCAGGCCGCCGCGCTGACGGACGATTGAGGCCCCCCGTCGCAACGGTCCGAGGCCGGACGACGTCACCGACGCCGGCGCAGCGCGTCTGCGTCAATGGTCGGGCTCGGGGGGCCGAGGAGGAGAACGAGGACGTCGCGGGGAGCGGTGGGCGGACTTGCGTCGCCCACCGCGCCCGCGGCGATCGACAGCTCAGTCGTCGGCGACGACGATCACGGGGCACGGAGCCCTGTGCCAGAGCTCGCGCCAGAGCGAGCCGAGGACGACCTCGCGCACTGGGCCGCGGCGATGCGCGCCGACGACAATGGCATCGGCGTGGAGGTCCTCGGCGACCTCGGCGAGCCCGACGATCGCGGGACCGATGCGCACCGCGACATCGCCCCGGGCGCCGGGAGGCAGCCGCAGCTGCGCCAGCGCTTCGCGGAGGCACTCTCCTGCGGTCCGCTCCTCGGCCTCGATCAACCCGACGGTCGCTGCTGCGACGGGTGCATGGGGCACGCCCAGCGCGGCGACGAGGTTGGGCGAGACCATGTGCGCCAGGACGAGCCAGCGGTCGGCGAGCGCGGCCAACTGGCCGGCCCACCTCGCGGGACGCCCTGGGGTACGGTCCAGCTCGACCCCGCACACCACCGGGCCGCCGTCGAAGGAGGTGTCCATCCCCGGCGCGACGACCATCACCGGGCACGAGGGGTCATGCGTCAGGCCGGCGCAGACACCTCCCAGCACCGCTTCGACGACGCTCCCCCTATGACCGCCTCCGACGAGCGCCAGCGCCGGGCGTTCGTCGCGCACGAGGCGCAGCACCTCGCACTCGGGATCTCCACTGCGAACGCGTAGCTCGTCTGGAGCGATGCCCATCTCGATCAGCTCGCCGAGATCCGTGTCGGCCCTCGCGGCGACGTGCGCGAACACGGGCCGCATCCCGACGACGCATGACACGCGACGGGCCGCGATGACGAGGTCGGCGGCGCGATCGTCGCGGTCGACGGCGCAAAGGACGGTCTCGCTGAATCGCATGAGCCCATCGTCCTGTGCCTGCGGCGCCGCGGCGATGAGGGTTGGACCCCACTTGGCGCCGAATGTCAGGCCACGCCCGGCGTCAGGGAACGATGTTCTGGTTCACGCGGAAGCGGTTGTCGGGGTCGTACTGGCGCTTGACGGCGACGAGGCGGTCGTAGTTCTCGCCGAAGCTCGCGCGGACGCGATCGTGGCCCTCGTCGTCCATCATCATGTTCACGTACGCGCCGCCCGCCGAGTGAGGGTGGATGGCCTCCCAGTAGCCCCTGGCCCACGAGATGAGCTCGGGCGCCTTCGCCGGGTCGGGGTCGATTCCGCCGATCACCATCCCGTAGCGCGCGCCCCGATAGGCGAACGCGGTCGCATCGGGCGCCACGTTCCCGGCGGCGCCATTGATCGGGTACAGGTGCATGGTCGACTGTGGCGTCGGCATCGTCGGGCCGCGCTTGATGTGCTCGGCGATCGCCTCGTCGGTCAGCTCATCGATGAAGTCGGCCTTCCAGTACCACTGGTCGCCGGGTGGCAGAAGCGGGTCGAACGTCGATTGCAGCGCGGGGAACGGCATCGGTCCGACGGCATGCAGGGCCGGGGTGCCGAACGAGGCGATCGGCTCGAACGCGGCGGCGGCCTCGTCGGGCGGCCCCGTGTAGCACCACACGACACCGCACATCCGCTGCATGTGCAGGTGCTCCGGGAACGGCGGCGCCGGCGGCACGACCAGGAAAGCGAAGAACCCCGTCAGATCGCGTGGCGCCGTCGCGATGAGCTCGTCGTAGAAGCGCATGACCTCGGCGGCGTCGTCGATCGGCCACAGGGTCGGGCCCGCGACCACGTCGCGCACCGGATGGGCTCGGAACTCGAACGAGGTCACCACGCCGAAGTTGCCTCCGCCTCCGCGCAGCGCCCAGAAGAGGTCGGGATGCTCGTCCTCGCTGGCAGTGACGAGCCGGCCGTCGGCGAGCACGACGTCGGCCGAGACGAGGCTGTCGATCGTGAGTCCGTAGCGGCGGCTGAGATGTCCGAGCCCACCTCCGAGCGTGAGGCCGCCGACGCCCGTGGTCGAGACGAACCCTCCCGGTACCGCAAGGCCGAACGCGTGCGTGGCATGGTCCAGCTCGCCCCAGAGGCAGCCGCCCTCGACGCGCACGGTGCGCGCAGCCGGGTCGACGCGAATCCCGCGTAGCAACGACAGGTCGATCACGAGGCCGTCGTCGCAGATGCCCAGCCCTCCCCCATGGTGTCCGCCGCCGCGGATGGCCACCAGCAGGTCCTGGCGTTCGGCGACGCGAAGCGCAGCCATCACATCAGCGACGTCCGCGCAGCGCGCGATCAGCCCGGGCCGACGATCGATCATCGCGTTGTAGACGGCTCGAGCGTCGTCGTAGCCATCGTCCTGCGGGCCGATGATCTGGCCGGCGAAGCCGCCATCTGCGAGCTTCGACGCCACGGTCGCGTCGACACCGGTCAAGGTCGTCATGGTGGGTACCTCCTGCGAGTGCCCTGCCGTAGTGTCAGCGCCGATTGACGCACAGCCGCGTGAGCGGGCGGGGGCCGCCTCGTCCGACGTCGGACCGGCTCAATTCGGTCTGCGCGCTGCGAAAGCGTCACCGTGCGCTGCAGCGGCGGGTGCACGCGCATATTTCGGGTAGCGCAGTCACATGAAGCGCGCGATCCCGGCCGGCTGGGACGAGGCACGGCGAAGCTTCTGGCTGCTGCCCGCCGTCGGCTTGACCCTGGGGATCGCGCTCGGGCTCGGGGTGCCCGCGATCGATGACGCGACGACCGTGAACGTTCCCGTACTGGCGTTTCGGCAGAGTCAGGCGCACGTCGTGCTGCAGACGTTGGCCACGGTGTCGGTGTCCGTGGCCGGCATCGCGTTCTCGGTGACCGTCGTGGCCTTCCAGCTCGCGTCACAGCAACTGAGCCCGCGGGTCCTGCGCACCTTCCAGGCCGACCGCCTGAGCCAGACGCTCTTGGCGCTGCTGCTCGGTCTCTTCGTGTACTGCCTGCTCGTCCTCGGGCGCATGCCAGCCGATGGCCTATCGCCCGCGCCACAGCTCTCGCTCACGACCGGGATCGCCGCAGCCGTGGCGACCTTCGGGCTGTTCGCCGCCTTCATCCACAACGTCGTCATCAGCCTCCAGGCCGCCACCCTGATCCGGCGCATAGCGGCAGACGGACACCGGGCGATCGAACGAGCGTACCCGTCGCACATCGGCCACTCGCCGCCCGATCTCGACGCGGCTCGCCACACCGTGGACGCGCGCAAAGCGAACGAGGAGAGCGTGCTGGTGCGTGCGCCGCGCGCCGGTTTCCTTCAACTGGTCAAGGAAGACGACTTGCTCGAGGTCACGGCCAAGCACGATGCCCTCGTAGAGCAGCGCATGTCACTGGGCGACTTCGCCGTCACGGGTTCCGTGCTCGCCGAGGTGTGGGCACGAGACCAGCACGAGGAGGTCGAACGGGAGGTCAGCTCGGTGTTCGAGCTCGGCGACGAGCGCACGGTCGTACAAGACGTCGCGTTCCCCATACGACAGCTCGCCGACGTCGCTCTGCGAGCGCTGTCTCCGTCGCTCAACGACCCGACCACGGCCGAGAACGCGATGGACTCGCTCGCGGACACGCTCGTGCTGTTCGCACGCTCCGAGCGACCGCCGCTCGTCCGCTGCGACCAGGACGGCCGCGCTCGCTTCATCGCGCTGGCACCCACGCTCGACGACCTCGTCCGCCTCGGGTTCGAGCAGGTCGGCCGTGCGAGCATCGCCTATCCCGTGATGGCGCGACGGCTCCTGACACTGCTCGCCCACATCGCCTGGGCCGCCGACGAGCAAGGCGTCCACTGCGAGGAGGCCCATCGCGAAGCGGACTTGATTCGCGACCACGGAGGCCGAGGATCTGGTACCGACGGCCGCGACCTGCTCGACGTGGACAAGGCAGGCGCGATCGGCGACGACTCACCGGCGTCCCCGCAGCTCTCGACAGCGAAGCGCAGCCCTGGCCCCGACGCCGGTGCCGCCCACTTCCCCGTTGGGCGTCGAGCAGAACGCCGGGCCCCCGACGCGTGAGTCGAGCGCCCCGAGCCTGGGCCGGCGACGGCGACGTTCAGTAGGACGGCGCGTTACCCGCGGTCGTCATCCGCTGGCGCGAACGTCGTGCGCGAGACCCGCCGGGCATCGCCGTCCTCGACGGCCGTGCGCAGCGCTTCGCGGAAGCGCCCAGGCCCCCAGTACCGCGCGCCGACGCGCTCGGCGAGCTCACGGCGCTGCAAGGGCCCGTGCTCGTCGAGCGCCCGCGCGATCGCCTGCACCTCGCGATCGAGCTCGGCCCCCTGGTCGGCCCTTGTAGGGAGCGACGTGCCGAGCATCCCGGGCGAGTAGAAGGTCGTGCCGGGGCCGGGTCGGAACCGGCGCAGAGTGCCGCGATCGCGACTGCGGCTGCGCTCGATGCGCCGTCGGATGCGCGAGTCGGCCTCGCGCCGCGCGCGCTCGCGGGCGGCGGCCTGGCGCGTGGCTTCGTCCTGCGCCACGCCGCGCTGCCCGTCGATGAGCTCCTCGCCGGCGACGCGCTGTTCGGCGGCCTGTGCCCGCTCGTCCTCGGCGAGCGCGAGCTGCTCGCGCTCGCGGGCAACGCGCTCGGCGGCGGTGGCGCCTTCGTCGTCGTCCTCCGAGCGCAGCTCGTGGACGTGGGCACGTTCGTCGTGCGTGGCCGCCCACGCCTGGTGGGCGCGGGCGCGGGCCTCAGCCAGCGATCGGCGCGCGCCCTCGGTGCCCTGGCCCTCGGCGCGGGCGTGGCTGACGAGCGCCTCCTGCTCTCTCGCGCGCGCGCGCTCGCTGGCCGCTGCGCTGAGCTCCGTGTAGCGTTCTGCGTCGCGGTCGCTGTCGGCCGTGATCGTCTGGGCCCGTCGCTCGAACCCCTCAGCTCGCTCGTCGGCGGCGGCCGCGCGAGCGTGCGCCGCCTGCGCCTCGGGGTCGGAGTCCGCCTGCCCGGCGGCTGCCCGCTGCTCGTGACCGGTCGCGCGCTCGTCCATCGCGCAGGCGCGCAGCTCCGCGATCTCGGCGAGCGCGGTCTCGATCTCCGCGCGCCCGCTCATCGCCTCGTCGCCATCAGCCCCGCGTGCGCGCAGCTCGCGGACGGCCGCCCGGTGCTCGGCGGCGCGCGCGCTCCTCGTGGGCGGCGCGCCGGCAGCGCACGGCGGCGTCGTCCGCAGGCGCGCCCTCGGCGGGCTCATCGCCCTCGGCTGCCGCCTCGCCCTCGTCGGCTTCCGCCTCGCCCTCCTCGGCTTCCTCTGCGGTCAGCGGCTTGGCGATGTCCTCGAGCTCCTGCTGCTCGGCCTTGACACCGAAGAAGATCTCCGCGATGCCGCCGAGGGCCATCACCGCCGCGCCGATGAAGAAGGCGATCGCCACCGCGCCGCGCTCGCCGGAGTTGATGAGGTTGCCGAAGAGCAGCGGGCCGGTGATGCCGCCGGCGCCCGTGCCGACCGCGTAGAAGAAGGCGATCGCGAGCGCCCGCGTCTCCATCGGGAAGATCTCGCTGACCGTCAGGTAGGCGGCGCTCGCGCCCGCCGAGGCGAGGAAGAACGTGGCGACGATGAACGCCTCGAGCGTCCACTGCGACAGCGAGCCGCCCAGGAAGAGGACCGCCATGACGGTGGCCACCGCGGCCGATCCGAGGTAGGTGCCGACGATCATCGGCTTGCGGCCAACCGTGTCGAACAGCCGCCCGAGCGTCAGCGGGCCGAGGAAGTTCCCGATCGCGTACACCATCACGAACACCGGGACCACGCTCGACGAGACGTCGAAGAACGTCGTGAACAGCGTGCCGAGGTTGAAGGTCACGCCGTTGTAGATGAACGCCTGGCCGACGAACAGCGCCAGCCCAAGGACCGCGCGCCGGGGATAGACCTTGAACGCCGTGCGTGCGATCTCGCGGAAGGGGATCGTCTCACGCTGCCGGACCGTGATCGTGCTCTCGGGCTCGGGCAGCTCCTGGCCCGACTCCTCGGTCGTGCGCTGCTCGATGTCGTCGACGATCCGCTCGGCCTCCTCCTCGCGGCCGTGGATGAACAACCAGCGCGGGCTCTCGGGCACGTTGCGGCGCACGAGCATGATCGTGAGTCCGAGCACGGCCCCCATCCCGAAGGCGATCCGCCAGCCGACGTCGGCCGCGAAGATCGAGGTGTCGAGGAAGAACAGCGCCGCCGCGGAGCCGGCCGCGGACCCCAGCCAATACGAGCCGTTGATCATGAGGTCCACGCGGCCGCGGACGCGCGCGGGTATGAGCTCGTCGATCGCCGAGTTGATCGCCGCGTACTCGCCGCCGATGCCGGCGCCCGTGAAGAAGCGCGCCAGGTAGAAGTACCAGGGGGCAAACGCGAAGGCGGTCGCCACGGCCGCCGCGATGTAGACCGCGAGGGTGATGACGAAGAGCTTCTTGCGGCCGAAGCGGTCGGTCAGCTGACCGAAGAAGAGCGCCCCCAAGCACGCGCCGGCGACGTACACCGCGGCGGCCGTCCCGATGTTGGCCGCGTTCATCGAGATGCCGCTGCCGCTCTCGGTCAGCCGCGACGCGACGGATCCGACGATCGTCACCTCGAGGCCGTCGAGGATCCAGACGGTGCCCAGGCCGATCACGACGAGCCAGTGGAACCTCGACCAGGGGAGGCGATCGAGCCGGGACGGGATGTCGGTCTCGATGGTGTCGGTGGTGACGTCGTCGCTCACGTGCGCGGCGCTACCCCGAGTAGGTCGCCGGGACAGGCTTCTGTCCTCGGGGCGACCGGCGCAGGCTCGGTGCTGACAGCGCCCTGCTACAAGGCCAGGATGCAGCGCTGCCGTGTGCTCGGGCATGACTACCGCTTTGCGGCGACCGGCACGACGATGACGTGGAGCTGCGAGCGCGGATGCGGAGCCGGCGGCTCGAAGGAGTACGCCAGCGCCGAGGAGGCGTCGCGCTACGCGCGCGCCTTCGACCGCGAGGACACGGACGATCTCGGGCGCCGTGCGCCGCTCCTCGGCATGTTCCCGCTGCGCATCGCGCGGGCCGTGGCCCAGCGCCGCGGACGTAGCCGCTGAAGGGCCGCAGACGCCGGCTAGCGCCGCGCGCGTGGCCGGTCGCTGCGAAAGAAGAGCGAGCGCACCGCGCCGAGGACCCGCTGCGCGGCGCTCTGCTGCGGCGCACCATCTCGTGCGGGCGTGGAGGACGCTGCGGCCTGAACGCGCCGCCATTCAGAGGCCATCTCGCCGCCGAGCAGGAGGACATTGGCCGCCACGAAGACGAAGACCATGAAGGCCACCACGGCGGCCAGTGAGGCATACACCGTGCCGTAGCCGCCCGCCCTCTGCAGATAGAGCGCGAAGCCGGTCTTGGCCAGCTCGAAGCCGACCGCGACGACCAGGGCGCCGGGCCACACATTGCGTGGCCGTGCCTCCGTGGCCGGAACCAGCGAGAAGAGCACCATGACCACCAGGAAGGTGAGCAGCGCGGGAGCGAGCTGACCTACGTGGCTGAGCGTCACCGCGGCGACGTGCCCGACCCAACCGAGGCCGGCGAGCTCGCCGCCGAGCGTGTTGACGAGCCGGACGGCCAGCGTCAAGGCGAACGATGCGGCGAGCAAGACTCCGAAGCCGAACACGAGCGCGACGTCGACGAGCTTGCCCTGCACCGGAGGGCGCGGATCGCGGACGTCCCAAGCGGCGTTGAGCGCCTGGCGAACCGCACCCATGACGCCGCTTGCCGCGAACAGCAGCCCCGCCGCACCGACCGCGCCGAAGCCCCCGGCCTCGCTCGTCGCGCTCTCGAGGATCTGGGCCAGGCGTGCCCTGCCCTCGCCTTCACGCAGCGGGAGGTTGTCCACGAGGAACCCGATGATGCGCTGGCGGACGCCATGGTCGTCGAACAGCAGTCCGAATGCGGCGACGGCGAGGATGGCCAAGGGGAACAGCGAGAGGACCGCGTAGTAGGAGATCGCGGCGGCGCGCTGCGGGCAGCCGTCGTCGAAGAACTCGGCGACGGTACGGATCGCAAGCTCACCCGCCAATCGAGCGGCACGGCGCAGGTGCCCCATGGCGCCGGTGTACCGGGCGCCATCTTCGCGAGGCGCGCACGGTCATCGCGCGGACGGGCGGCCGTCGCGCGGACATCGGTCAGGGGGCTGACCATCCGCAGGGGAACGCCAAGCGCTGCGGGAATGACCGCCGACCGGAGTGCACGAGCAGAGCGAGGTGTCTCGGTTGACCACGACATGACCCTGGGCGCGGGCGCCATCCACTCGATACGACTCCCGGGGATCATCGGGCTGCTGCTCGCCTCGGTGGCGGCCGCCGGCTGTGCCAACGGCCGCGTGAGCGAGCAGGACGACATCCGCGGAACGGTGCGCACGTTTCTCGATCAGTGCGCCGAGCACCACGTGCTGCGCGTGCTCGACGCGCTCGTACCGGCCGCTCAGAAGATGGTCGTGCACGCCGGCTCGCCCGAGCGCGGCTGTGCGCGAGTCCTCGGCGCGGACCCGTCGGCGGGCGCGACCGCGGAGCAGTTCCGCGCCGCGACCATCCGCGTCGTCGCGTTCGACGGCGCCCGGTCGCGCGTCTCGGTCGACATCGCGGGCGAGATGCACGAGCTCGAGCTGTCGCGCGGCGACGGGCTGTGGCGGATCGAAGGCCCGTGACGAACACGCGCTCGCTCTATGACGGTCTGGGGACGACGTACCTGATCGTCGCCGGGATCGTCTTCGGCGTCGTCGCCGTGGCGTTCGCGGTCATGCTCATCCGCTACCGCGCCGGACGCGATCCCGACCGACCGCCCGGTGAGACGGACAACCACACGCCGAGCGAGCTGGCCTACGTCGTCGTGCTGGTGTGCGTCACGGCCTTCCTCGTGACGATCACGTTCAACACGCTGTCGCGGGAGGACGGCATCACGCGAGCCGCTGCCCGCGGGAGCGACGCGCTCCACGTGCGAGTCATCGCCGCGCAGTGGAACTGGACCTTCCAGTACCACGGCGGGCCGGTCGTGACGATCCCACCCCCGCGCGACGGCCCGACGCCGCTGTACGTGCCCGTCGGCCGCTCGGTTCTCTTCACCGGCCGATCGCAGGACGTCCTGCACCAGTTCTGGGTTCCCGAACTTCGCTTCAAGCGCCAGATCTGGCCCGACCACGACGAGCAGTGGGGCATGGTGTTCCCGAAAGCGGGGCGCTTTCAGGGCATGTGCAACTGGTTCTGCGGCCTGTACCACGACAACATGCGCTTCGAGGTCGTGGCTCTCCCGGCGCAGCAGTTCGATCGCTGGCTGGCGGGCGCGCGGCGGAGGGCGGCGGCGTGAGCGCGCCGGCCGCAACAGCGCAACTGCGCCCGCGGGGTCTGCTCGGATCCGCCATCTCGACGGATCACAAGAGCATCGCGCGGGGCCTGCTCGCGGTGGCGCTCGTCATGTTCCTCGGCGGTGGCGTGATGGCGCTGATCATGCGGTCCGAGCTCGCGCAGCCTGGTCTGCAGATCGTCTCGACGGGGACCTACAACGCGCTCTTCACGATGCACGGGTCGACGATGATCTATGCGGTCGTCATCCCCTTGGGACTGGCGCTCGGCGTCTATCTGGTGCCGTTGCAGGTGGGCGCCGCGCAGATCGCTGGTCCGCGCGTTGCACTGGTGGGTTTCTGGCTGTTCGTGTTCGGCGCGGTCACGATGGAGGCCGGGTGGCTGACCAACGGCGGCCCGGGGCGCGCGACGTGGATCGGCGTCGCACCCTTGTCCGAATTCCAGCGCACGCCCAACGCGGGGCAGGACCTGTGGATCCTCGGAGTCGGCGTCCTCTCGCTCGGGCAATGGCTGCTGGCGCTATGCGTCCTGTTCACCGCCCTGCGCAAGCGGGCCCCGGGCATGACGCTGCTGCGCATGGCGCCGTTCACGTGGAGCATGGTGGGAACCACGCTCATGGGCGTCTTCGCCTTCCCCGTGCTGGTGGTGCTCATGGGCCTGCTCTGGCTGGACCGGCGCAACTGCTGCCTGTTCGACGGCGACAGCGGACCACTGAACTACCAGCACCTGTTCTGGTTCTACGGGCACCCGATCGTCTACGTCATGTTCTTCCCCTTCGTCGGGGCCGTAGCGGAGGTGTTCTCGGCCTTCTGCCGGCGACGGCTGTTCGGCTACGAGTTCTTCGTCGGAGCCACGATCCTGACCTTCGCTGGTCTCTCCATGGCGGTGTGGGGCCATCACATGTTCACCACCGGCCGCATCGATTCCCGTTACTTCTCGCTGTCGACGCACATGATCATCGCCGCGGCGGGCGTCGAGTACTTCGACATCCTGTTCACCGCGTGGCGCGGCAAGATCAGGTTCACCACGGCGTTCCTGTTCGCCGTCACCTTCATGTTGCAGTTCCTGATCGGCGGTCTGAGTGGCATATGGGTCGCGTCACCACCGCTCGATTTCCAGGCACACAACAGCTACATCGTCATCGCGCACTTCCACTACACGCTGTTCGCGGGGTCGATGTTCGGCGCCTTCGCGGCGATCTACTACTGGTTTCCGAAATGGACTGGCGCGATGCTGCGCGAAGGCCTCGGCAAGCTGCAGCTGGCCTTGATGATCGTCGGCACGAACATCACCTTCGGCATGATGTTCGCGGTCGGCGAGGACGGCATGCCGCGCCGCATTGCCGACTACCGGCCATCTGACGGGTGGGGCACGCTGAACCTGCTGGAGACGATCGGCGCTGGTCTCATCGCGCTCGGGATCCTCGTCTTCCTCATCAATCTCTGGGTGTCGCTGCGCCGGCGCATCCCCGCGGGCGCCGACCCGTGGGGCGGTCCCAGCCTGGAGTGGGCAACGAGCTCACCGCCGCCGGAGCACAACTTCGACGCGCTGCCGCCGATTCGCACCTACGCCCCGCTCTATGACCTGGCGCAGGAGGAGGCGCGGCGACGCGGGCTGGGCCGCAGCGAGGTGCCGGCGTGATCCACGGGTGGCGCGTCATCGCGGGGTGGGGCGCGTGGCTGTGCGTCCTCGCGTCGCTCGAGCTCATCTTCACCCCCAGCGCCATCGAGCTCTCGCTCCTGGGCGGTGCGGGCGCCGGCATGATGGCGATCGGCGCGCTCACGCTCTACGGCGAGCGCCGTCACGGCCGTCCGCGGCCCGAAGGCGACGAGCCCACCGGCTTCCCGGAGACCTCGGCGCCAAGCGTGTTCCTCGCGCTCGGCATCGCCATCTTCGTCGCTGGCTCGGAGTTCGGATCGTGGCTGGTGGCCATCGGCGCCGGCATCGCCGCTCTGGCCATCGGCGGGCTGGTGCGCGAGTGGAGGGCTCAGCAGCGGCCATGAGCTCAGCCCTGGTCGTCCTGCCGCTGGCGCTGCTCTACGCGTGGGGCGTGCGCCGCGCGCCCCGCCGCTGGCCCGCGGCGCGTTCGCTGGCGGCGGTCGCCGGGGCCGTCGCCCTCGCGTCGGCCCTCGGCCCGCTCGACGCCGCCGCCGACCGCCATCTCGCTGCGCACATGGTCCAGCACGTCCTCATCGGGGTGGTGGCGCCCGCCCTCTTCGCGGTCGCGGCACCGTTGCGCCTCGCGCTCGCGGCGCTGCCGCGCGACGCGCGCCGGCGCCTCGCCGGCGCGCTGCACTCGCGACCGGGCCGCATGCTGGGCGCGCCAGCGGCGGCCATCACGCTCGCCACGGCGACGCTGATCGTCAGCCATGTCCCCGCCGTCATGGACGCCGTCCTCGCGCACCCGCTGTTGCACGACACGGAGCACGCCGCGCTGTTCTGGACCGCGCTCGCGGCCTGGACCACCGTGCTCGGCGTCGACCCGGTGCCTGGCGCGCCGGGCCCGATCGGGCTGCTGGTCGCGCTGTCGGTCTGGATGATCGCCATGGCCACGATCGGCTCGCAATACGCCACCGCCGGCCACGTCCTCATCGAGTCGTACGCCGATCAGCCGCGCGCCCTTGCCGACCAGCACGGCGGCGGGATGATCATGTGGCTCGGGGGCCTGGTGACCGTCGCCCCGGTCGCGGTACTCGGATCGCTGTGGGGCATGTGGGTGGAGGAGCAGCGCCAGCGCCGCCGCGACAGGATCGAGGCAGCGCGATGAGACGCCGGATCGTCCGCGGGCTCCTGACGCTCTGCGCGATCACCTGCCTGGGGCTGGGGACGTTGGCGCTGGCCACGCCGCGCGGCGAGGCGCAGCCAACGACCAGCGCCGCGCACGGACGGCAGCTGTTCGTCACGGGCTGCTCGTCGTGCCATGGCCTGGACGCGCGAGGCCTCCCGGGCCGCGCCCCGAGCCTGATCGGCGTGGGCGCGTTGGCCGCCGACTGGTACCTGCGGACCGGCCGCATGCCGCTCGCCCGGCCCACGGACTACCCGATCCGCGCCCACAGCGTCTACTCGAAGCGAGCGATCGCGGACCTCGTCGCCTACATCGGCTCCCTCGGTGGCCCGCCGATCCCGCGCGTCGACCCGGCGGCCGGCTCGCTGGCGCGCGGCAAGGAGCTCTTCACCGAGCACTGCGCGGGCTGCCATCAGGTCGTCGCGCAGGGAGGCGTGGTGACGCCGAACACGATCGCCCCCTCGCTCGAGAACGAGGTCGAGCCGATCGACGTCGCCGAGGTCGTGCGGATCGGGCCGTATGTGATGCCGCGCTTCAACGAGAAGCTGCTCGACCAGCGCGACGTCGACTCGCTCGCGCGCTACGTCCAGCACACGCAGAACCCCCCGAACATCGGCGGCTGGGGCATCGGCAACCTCGGCCCGATCCCCGAGGGGCTCGTCCTGTGGGGCATCGGGATCGTGAGCCTGCTGATCGTCGCCCGGCTGATCGGCGAGAGGACGACGCAATGAGAGCGCTCGGCCGGCTGCTCGGCCGGCTCATCGCCGCCCTGGCCATCTGGCGCGCAGTCCGCCGCCGGCACGATCCGGTCCCGGGCTTCATCGACCACGATCCCACCGAGCGCGAGCTGCCCGAGAGCGAGCGCGCCGAGCTCGTATCGGCGACGCTGCTGCTGGCGTCCGCGGGCTTCGCGGTCGCGTTCCTCGTCCTCTACATCGTCTATCCGAACACGCCGCTGCTCGGGGCGACCGCGGGGCTGAGCCTCGTCTCGCTCGCGGTCGCGCTCATGCTCGCCAGCCTCCGAGTCGTGCCACAGGTCGTCGAGGTCGAGGAGCGCGACGTGCTGCTGCGCGAGGAGATGGATGCCGAGATCGCGCAGGACATCCGCCAAGGCGTCGAGGGCGTCTCGCGGCGCAAGCTGCTCGCCGGTGCCGCGGGGGCATGCGCGTGCGGGCTCGGCGTACTTGTCGGCGCGCCGGTCGCCTCCCTCGGGCCGCGCGTCCGCAAGACGCTGGCCTCGAGCGCGTGGGAGAAGGGCCGCTCGGTCGTCGACCTCGACGACAACCCCGTCTCAGTGGACATGCTCGAGGTCGGGTCGATGCTCACGGGGTTCCCCGAGGGGGCCGACAAGCGCGACCTGGGCTCCCCGGTGATCGTCGTGCGCGTCGAGCCGTCCGAGCTGCACCTCGAGCCCCAGCGACGGGGCTGGGCGCCGCAAGGCATCGTCGCGTACTCGCAGATCTGCACGCACGCCGGTTGCGCTGTCACCGAGTTCCGGTATCCGCTCTACGGCCCAACCGCGCCTGGAGGGCCGGCGCTCGTCTGCCCCTGCCACTACTCGACATTCGATCCCACGCGCGGCGCCAGTGTGATGTTCGGGCCCGCCGGAAGGCCGCTGCCGCAGCTGCCGCTGAGCGTCGACGACCGTGGGCTCCTGCACGCCGAAGGCCCGCTCACCGACTTCCCGGGACCCGCGTGGTGGGGGGTGAAGGACCGCTCGTGAGCATGCTGCATCCACTGCGGCGCGAGAAGGAACGCGACCTCGTCGAGGACCCGGTCCGGTTCGTCGACGCGCGGCTCGGAGCGGCGCCGCTCATCAAGAAGGCACTGCACTACGTCTTTCCCGACCACTGGTCGTTCCTGCTGGGCGAGATCGCGCTGTACTCCTTCGCGATCCTGCTCGTCACGGGGACGTACCTGGCGCTGTTCTTCGTCCCCAGCACTTCGGAGACGGTCTATAACGGCGCGTACGCTCCGCTGCAGGGGCTCGACGCCAGCGAGGCGTACGTCTCGGTGGTGCGGATCTCCTATGACGTCCCGGCTGGCCTGCTCATCCGCCAGGCCCACCACTGGGCCGCCAACGTCTTCATCGCGGCGATCATCGTCCACGTCATGCGGATCTTCTGGACGGGGGCCTTCCGCAAGCCGCGTGAGCCCAACTGGATGATCGGCGTCACCATGCTGATGCTCGCGATCCTCGAGGGGTTCGCCGGCTACTCGCTGCCCGACGACCTCCTGTCCGGCATGGGGCTCGTGATCGCCTACGCGGTCGTCCTCTCCATCCCTCTGGCCGGCGGACAGCTCGCGAACCTCATCTGGGACGGTCGCTTTCCGGGATCCGAGGCCTTCTGGCCGCGGCTGTTCATCGCGCATGTCTTCGTGATCCCGCTCATTCTCGCCGCGCTGATCACCGCGCATCTGGCCATCATCATGCGCCAGCACCACGCCCAGTTCCCCGGACCGGGACGGCGCGAGCGCAACACGGTGGGGACGCCGATGTGGCCCGGCTACGCCCTGCGGAGCCTCGGCTGGTTCGCGATGGTCGCCGGCGTCATCGTCCTGCTCGGCGGCCTCGTGCAGATCAACCCCGTCTACCAGTGGGGGCCGTACGAGATCTGGCGGTCGACCAACGGCGCGCAGCCCGACTGGTTCCTCGGGTGGCTCATAGGAGGCCTGCGCTTGATGCCGCCACTCGAGCCGCGGCTCGCCGGCCACACCTGGATCCCCAACCCGTTCTGGGGCGGCGCCGTGTTCCCGCTGTTCTGCTTCGGGCTGCTGTACGCGTGGCCGTGGATCGAGCAGCGCTTCATCACGAAAGACCGGCGACGTCACGATCTGCTGGACCGCCCGCGCGACAACCCCGTCCGCACGGCCATCGGCGCCGCCTTCTTCGCCTGGGTCTTCCTCGTGTTCTTCGCCGGTTCCTCCGACCGGATGCTCGTCTCGATCGGCTTCTCCTACGAGGGGCAGATCTGGTTCTGGCGCTTCGCCTCGTGGATCCTGCCGATCATCATCGGCCGGATCACCTACCGCGTCTGCCGCGAGCTGCGCGACTCAGGGTCACATCCGCTACGCGGGTGGAGCGGCCGGGTCATACGCCGCAACGCGGCCGGCGGCTTCGAGACGGTCGCGGTCCCGACCGTCAGCCACGATCCGTCGTCAACCGACGGTCACCGCCCTCCGCCGACGTACGGCACAACGCCCGGCCGGCGCTAGGCGCTCACGCGCGAGCCTGGCTGTCGCCGTGGCGACGGCCAGCGACGTCGGTCGCGGGTTCATGGGTACGGCGGCGGACATGGCGACCACCGAGCGACCGCTGCGACGCCACGAATGGACCGAGCTGGCGATCCTCGGCGTGCCGACGTTCGCCTTCGCGCTGGCGATCACCACGGTGTCGACCTACCTGCCGGTCCTGGCGTCCTCGTTCGCCGCGTCGACGACCGTGATCGGCGCGCTGATCGGCTTGGAAGGACTGATGGCCATCGCCCTCCCGATCCTCGTCGGCTCGTGGTCGGACCGCCTGAAGACACCGCTCGGCGGCCGGTTGCCGTTCGTGTTCGGCGCGACGCCACCGCTGGTCCTCGCGCTGGCGCTGCTGGGGTTCGTCGGATCGATCGGCGCCGCTGGCTTCGGCCTGGCGATCTTCTTCGCCTCCTACTTCATCGCCTACGAGCCGTACCGAGCGCTGTATCCGGACCTTGCGGGCGACGAGATCGCCGGCCGGGCGCAGAGCACGCAGGCGCTCGCCCGCGGGATCGGCACCGTCCTGGCCCTGGGCGCCGGCGGCGTCCTCATCTCGCTCGGCAAGCCCGTCCCGTTCTGCGTCGGCGCCGGCGTGGTGGCGATCAGCATCGGCGCGTTCGGCTCGGTCGCGGTCCGTCGAGACATCGCGACCGCGGAGACCTCGAACGACGACGGGATGGCGGCGTTGCTGCAGCGGCTCGTGGCACTGGTGCGCGCGCGCCGCGAGCTGCGGGCCTTCTTCGCGGCGAACGCGCTGTGGGAGCTGTCGCTCGGCGCCCTGAAGACCTTCGTGGTCCTCTACATCAACCAGGCGCTCGGGATGTCGGTCTCGAGTTCGGCGCTGATCGTCGGGGCGGTCGCGTTGATCGTCCTCGTGGCCTCGCCGGTGAGCGGCAAGCTCGCCGACCACTACGGCGGCGGGCGGGTCATGACCGCGGCGCTCGCCGTCTACGGCGTGCTGCTCCTCGTCCCGTTCGTGACGACGAACATCGCGATCCTGGTCGCCGACATCCCGTTCGTGGCCTTCGGCGGCGGAGTCATCATGACCCTCCCCTACGCGCTGCTCATGCCGATGATGCCACCCGACGAGCACGGCGCCCTGACCGGCTTCTACTCGGTCAGCCGCGGCGTCGGCGTCGCGCTCGGGCCGGCGCTCGGCGGCTTGGCGATCCAGGTCATGGGCTCCAACTACCAGGCCATGTGGCTGGTGTGCGCCGCCGCGATCCTCGCGTCGATCCCGTTCATGAAACCGCTGAGAGCGCGCGAGGACCGCGACGACGCAGAGTGACCCGGACTGTCGTCAGAGCGGAACCCCCGTCTTCCTGACGGCGCCCGGATCGTCGCTTGCCGTGGCGCTCGCCGCTCCGAGGATGAAGATCACCCCGCCGACGATGATGTCGTTGACGCGGGCGGTGGACGTGTCGTCCAGCCAGAAGGCGGACGCGACGATCCACGCGCCGATGAGCATGTTGAGCCAGCTCATCCACGAGGCGCCGTAGGCGCCGAACGTCCTGGCGAGAGCCAGCACGGTGACGATGGCCCCGAAGACGATGTCGTTCCAGTACGGATCGCCGTTGTCGTAGCCGAGCACGAACGGGGCGCAGATCAGCCAGATCCCGGCGATGATGTTCAGCCCGCTTGCGGCCACCACCGCGGATCGCCAGTCGCTGCGCTCCGGGGGCCGCCGCCCGGGCGCACCGACGGGCGGACGGGCGGGATCCGCGTGATCGTGCGGGTCGACGGGCGGTCGGCGGCGGAAGCGGTCCGAGCCCGTGGGGGCCTGGCGTCCGCCGCGACGGGGATCGCGTTCGCTGGACATGTGAGCCTCCTTTGCGTGGCGTTCACAGGGGCGCTTCCCGGGGCCAGGCGAGCCGCTTGAACCGTTGTCGCCAGGGTGACGGTCGGCCGGGCGTCTACTGCCGGGTCGGCCGGCGGGGCGGAGAAGGCGGCAGCGATGTGCAGCCCGCCACGGATTCGTGAGACGGGTCCGCGAGGTGACCGCTTCGCGCCCCGATCGGTCATGGCGGGGAAAGGCAGTGACGCCGATGATTGGCCACCCCTCCAGATGGCGTCCGGCGTCGCTACGGCGACTGTCCGCCCTCGTGGGCGCGCTCGCGATCGTCGTGCTCCTCGCGTCATGCGGCGGCGGAGGCGACACCGCCTCTTCGTCGACCGCGACCGCGGCCCAGCCGCCGGCCGGCGAGCTCGAAGCCACGTTCGTCGACGTCGTCAACCGCGTGGCGCCTGAAGTCGTGCAGATCCAGACCGACCGCGGGCTCGGCTCGGGCGTGGTCTTCGACGACCAGGGCGACATCGTCACCAACGCGCACGTCGTCGCATCCGCGCAGCGGTTCCGCGTCACGGCGGCCCGCGGCAAGCGATTCAGCGCGACGCTCGTCGGCGCGTCCGCCGCGGACGACCTGGCCGTCATCCGCGCCGAGAACGCGAACCTCACGGCCGCATCCTTCGGGCGCTCGGCCGATCTGAAGGTGGGCGACATCGTGCTGGCCATCGGCAATCCGCTGGGCCTGCGAAGCAGCGTGACGGAAGGGATCGTCAGCGCTCTCGGGCGCACGGTCTCGGAGCCCGGGGGCGCCACGCTGCCCAACGTGATCCAGACGAGCGCGCCGATCAACCCGGGCAACAGCGGCGGAGCGCTGGTGGGCCTCGACGGGAAGGTCGTCGGCATCCCGACGCTCGCGGCGACGGACCCGCAGCTCGGCGGCGGCGCCGCGCCCGGCATCGGCTTCGCGATCCCCAGCGACACCGTGCGTGACATCGCGTCTCAGCTGATCGAGCACGGCAAGGTCGTCAACTCCCACCGCGCCTACCTCGGCGTCCGTCTCGCAGGCTCGATGGGCTCACCTGGCGCCGTGGTCGCAGCGGTGGACAACGGCGGTCCAGCCGACAAGGCGGGCATCTCGCCGGGCGACATCATCCTCTCGATCGAAGCCCAGCGCACGACCGGCCCGCAGGACGTCGCCTCGGTGCTCGCGTCGCATCAGCCAGGCGACGAGGTGTCAATCGAGATCAGGCCGGGGGATGGCGGAGGCACGAAAACGGTCGACGTTCGCCTCGGCACCTACCCCAGCGGCGGCTGACTCGTCGACGCATCCCGCCGGGTAGGCAGCGGCGGCTGACTCGTCGACGCATCCCGCCGGGTAGGGGCTGGCCCGCCCGAGGGGCTGACCGTCGACTCGGGGCTTGTCGATCACGGCCGAGGCTCGCGTGCCGCACGTCTGCCGTCATCGCCCGGACGGCCGGGCGGCGTGGTCGAGCTGGACGGCGGCGTTGATCAGCGCCATGTGGCTCAGCGCCTGCGGGACGTTGCCCAGGAACTCGCCGGTCTGGGGGTCGATCTCCTCGCTGTAGAGGCCAACGTCGTTGGCATGCCCCAGGAGGTCTTCCATGAGCGCCGCTGCCTCCTCCACGTCGCCCTGGCGCGCAAGCGCCTCGACGAGCCAGAAGGAGCAGGCCACGAAGGCGCCCTCGTGCCCGCGCAGCTCGGAGGTCCGATACAGCAGCGGCCCGCCCGCCGAGAGCTCCGACCGGACGGCGGCGACGGTCGAGCGCAGGCGCGGATGGTCGGGCTGGTGGTAGCCCATCCGCGAGCCCAGGAGCACGACCGCGTCGAGTCCATCGGCATCCGCGTGGGCCACGTAGCAGTTGCGCGAAGGCGACCAGCAGCGGCCTTCCACGAAGTCGCGGACCTCGGCCACGACCTGACGCCAGCGCTGCGCCCCTGCCGCCGGCAGGTCGCCGCGCTCCGCCAGCCGGATCGCGTTGCGCAGGGCCTCCCAGCAGGACAGCTTGCTCCCGGTGTAGTGGCGGGCGTTCGGGAGCTCCCAGAACCCCGCGTCCTCGCGCCGCCAGATCAGCGTCATGAACTCCGTCGCCTCGGCCAGCCGGGTGGCTGCGGCGCCGTCGAGGTAGTGGCCATCGTCGACCCACAGCCACGCGGTGGCGAGCAGATCGCCGTAGGTGCCGAGCTGCAACTGCCCGGCGGCGCCGTTGCCCACGCGCACTGGACGGGTGCCGCGATAGCCGTGGAGGTCAACCTCGATCGAGTTGCGCCCCGGCGACGTGTCGAGCGAGTAGAACGGCCGCAGACGAGGGTGAGTACGCGCCTCCGCGGCCATCAGCCAGCGCAGCGACGCGTGCACGTCGTCGCGGTAGCCCACCCGCAGGAGGGCGTCGGCGCCCAGATTGGTATCGCGCAACCACGAGAAGCGGTAGTCGTAGTTGCGATCGCCTCCGACGCGCTCGGGCAGCGAGGTCGTCGGCGCGGCGACCATCGCGCCGCTGGGTTCGTGCGTCAGCGCCGCGAGGACGAGGGCGCTCCGCGCGACCGCATCGGCGTAAGGCCCGCCGTACTCGCAGCGCGCCGCCCACTGCTTCCACCGCTCGATCGTCTGGTCGAGCCGGCGCTCGATGCCATCGCGGGGATCGATCACCATCGGCTGACCGAAGAACGCCCGGATCGCGATGGTCGCTTTGCGTCCATCCACGCAGTCGAACACGCCCTCCAGGCCGTCGGCGGCGACCGACGGCTCGCCCATGTCCCACGCCTGCACAGTGATCGCATTGGCACCGTCGCGCAGCACGTGATGGCCGCCCAGGGGCTCCGGCTCGAACGACCTCAGCTCGTATCCGCCGGTCGGCCGGACCGTCCATCGCATCGGCGTGCGGCCGGAGAGCCCTTCCACGCGCCGGACGAGCTCGCCCTCGCCGTGGGCATCCGCCGGCGCCCAGGTGAGCGCGTCGGTCACGCGGACCACGCCGTCGTCGGTCGTGAAGGTCGTCTCGAGCACGTTGGTGTCGGGCACGTAGCGCCGCCGCGCCTGGAAGGGCCTGTCGGGCGCGACCGTGCAGTGGCCGCCGTGCGAGACGTCGATCAGCCGGCTGAAGACCGGCGGGCCGTCGAAGGCGGGCAGGCACAGCCACTCGACCGTCCCGTCGCGCGAGACGAGCGCGGCGGTGCGGCGGTCGGAGAGCAGGGCGAGGTCCGCGATCCCGGGGTAGCCATCGGCTGGCGCTTGCACGTATGGCACCTACCCGGCGGACCCCGGGGCATCGTCAGGCGGTCGGCAGGCTGACCGACCGTCGCGCGGGCATGGTCAGCGTGGGTAGCGCCACGGACATGGCGCGCAACGAAGTCGTGGTCGTCACTGGAGCCTCGAGTGGCGTGGGCCGCGCGATCGTACGCCGGTTCGCGGCGCCCGGCGTGTCGATCGGCCTGGTCGCGCGCGGTCGCGACGGCCTGGATGCCGCGCGACGCGAGGTCGAGGCGGCCGGCGGCCGAGCGCTGGCGCTGCCGGCCGACGTCGCTGACCCGGCGGCCGTCGACGCGAGCGCCCAAGCCGTCGAGGAGGCGTTCGGCCCGATCGACGTGTGGGTCAACGACGCCATGACCACGGTCTTCGCCTACTTCGACGACATCGAGCCCGACGAGTTCCGCCGCGCGACGGAGGTCACCTACCTGGGCACCGTGTGGGGGACACTCGCGGCGCTGCGCAGGATGCTGCCGCGCGATGGCGGGACGATCGTGCAGGTCGGCTCGGCGATGGCGTACCGCGGTATCCCCCTGCAGTCGCCGTACTGCGGTGCCAAGCACGCGATCAAGGGCTTTCAGGAGTCGCTGCGCTGCGAGCTGCGCCACCGCGGCAGCCGCGTCCACGTCACGATGGTGCAGCTGCCCGGCTTGAACACCCCCCAGTTCGAGCACGCGCGCGACAAGCTGCCGAACGTCCCGATGCCGGTCCCGCCCGTCTACCAGCCGGAGGTCGCGGCCGACGCAGTGCACTGGGCCGCGCATCATCGTCGGCGCGAGGTGTTCGTTGGCGTGCCTTCGCTGTACACCACCTGGGGCAACAAGCTGGCTCCGTGGCTGGCCGAGCGCTACCTCGCGCGTACAGCCATCGACTCCCAGCAGACCGACCACCCAAAGTCGCCGAATCGGATCGACAACCTCTTCGACGCCCCACCTGGCGATCCCGGCGCACGCGGTCCCTTCGACGCCATGGCGCACGCACGCAGCCCCCAGCTGTGGTTCACGAAGCGCCGGCGCCCCTTGGCGGCCGCAGCGACCGCGGCGGTCGCGGCCACCGCCATCGCAGCGAGGACAGGGCTCGGCCGCGGCTAGCCTGCGCCGGCACCGCCGTCTGCGCTGGCCGCCGCGCGGTGCCCCGCCCTCGTCGGCGATGTACGTCTCGGGCGCGGCGGACCGACACGCAGGCGACCGCGCGCGTCAGCTTCGGCCGCGAGCGGCAGCTTCGGCCGCGAGCGTCAGCTTCGGCCGCGAGCGTCAGCTTCGGCCACGACGGACCGTGACGCGGGTGAACTCGACGGCGGCGGCGTCGACGAACCGACGGCCGTTGACGTCGTCGTGGCGCGAGAAGCGCGGCGGCTCGATCCGCACTCGGAGGATGTATTCGCCGTCGCTCGGGACCCGCCAGTTGCGACCGTAGTGGTAGAGCATCGGATGCCACAGCAGTGGCTGCTCGTGCGTGCCGACCTCTCGACCATCGGCATCGATCAGCGTGGCGATGACCCGGGCTGCGGGGACGAACCGGCCGTCGGACGCGTCGCGGACAGTGATCTCGAGATGCAGGTTCTCGTCCTGCGGCTCGCGCCATCTCAGCTCGCCGTCGACCCAGTCGTACATCCCCTCGGCCTCCTCGACCGCGTAGCCGATCAGGTAGTCGCCGGCCTGCTGCTCGCCGCCGTCGTAGGCGATGGTGCTGGTCATGAGCGCGACAGCGCGCCCATAGGCCTCGCCCTGCGCCCACGCCGCGTCGAGCTGGGCGGGAGAGGCCTCGTCGGTGTTCGGGTCCATCGGCGGACCACTGCGGTGCTCACTCATCGCTTCCCCCTTCGTGGCGTGCGTAGACGGCTCTTCGAGCGGCTACCCCGCCGCGCGCCCGCGGCGTGAAGGCGGTCGTCTTGCTGACAGCGGGGCGCGACGACGATCGACGCCATGCGTCCTTGCGGCGTGGCCGGCGCGGTGGCCCTCGGGCTCTTCGGGGTCACGATCGCCGAATCGCCGCCGCGCCGCCGGCGATCGCCCCGACCGTCGCCGCAGCCGTCGCGACGAGCGTCGCCTTGCGCTTGCGCTTGAGCTCCGGCGGGGCCTCGGGGCGGCCGTCACCGATGGCCTCCTCGGGCGCAACGCCGGCGGGGCCTGCGGTGCCTTGCTCACGAGCGAGCTTCATGACCTGCGCGACGTGCAGCGCGCGCCGTCCTACGCCGGCCTGCTCGATCTGGGTCTTGCACGAGAAGCCGTCGGCGACGATCACCGCCTCTCCCGCCGCTGAGCGGACCGCCGGCAGCAGCCCCTGCTCGCCGCATTGCATGGAGATCTCGTGCTTGCCCGCCTCGAAGCCCCATGAGCCCGCCAGGCCGCAGCATCCGCCGTTGACGGGTTGCACCTCGAGCCCCATACGGGCCAACAGCTTCTGCTCGGGGTCCATTCCGCCCGTGGCCTTGTGGTGGCAGTGTCCCCATAGGAGCGCCCGACGGTCGAGCATCGGCACGTCGACCTCGAAGGACTCGAAGAAGTCGCTCCAGTGATGGATGCAGCCCAGCAGGCGCTTGCCGTCGTCATCGTGCGGCAGCATCTTGGGCAGCTCGTCCTTGAACACGGCCACGCAGCTGGGCTCCATCCCGACGATCGGCGTGCCTGCGCGGATGTCGTCGCGCAGGACGTCGAGCGTGCGGCGCAGGTAGCGCTCGGCCATGTCGAGGAAGCCGTAGTCGTACAGCGGGCGGCCGCAGCACACGTGTCCCGCTGGCATCGCGACCTGCCAGCCCGCCGCCTCGAGCGCCTCGACGCACGCCACGCCGACGTCCGTGTGGAAGTGGTTGTTGAACGTGTCGGGCCAGAGCACGACGCGAGGGCCGTTCGGGTTGACGGGCGCGCGACGCGCGAACCAGTCCTGCAGCGTCATCGGGGCGAACGCCGGAATACGGCGCGCGCCGTCCATCCCGGCCGCGAGCTTGGCGATCCGCGCCGCGCCCGGCGTCTGCGTGGCGAGGTTGACCACCTCGGGGAAGCGAGAGGCCAGCCGCGCCGCCTGGTCGATGAAGCCGAAGGCGTACGCGTACCGCGGCCGCCAGCGCCGCGGGCTCTTGAAATGGTGGTAGAGGAACTCCGCCTTGTAGGTCGGCATGTCGACGTTGACGGGGCAGTCGTTCGTGCAGCCCTTGCACGCCAGGCAGAGATCGAGCGCCTCGTAGACGTCCTTGCTCTGCCAGCCGTCGGTGATGACCTCGCCGCGCAGCATCTCCCAAAGGATCCGTGCGCGACCGCGCGTGCTGTGCTCCTCCTCGCGCGTGACCTGGTAGCTCGGGCACATCACCTGCTCGACGTCGCTGGTCACACGGCACTTGCCGACGCCGACGCAGCGCAGCGTGGCGTGGGCGAAGTCGCCTCCGTCCTGGGCGTAGGCAAACCTCACCTGCGGCCGCGTCGGGTTGTAATCGGGACCGAGCTTCAGGTTGGTGTCCAGCGGGAACGGGTCGACCACCTTGCCTGGGTTCATCTTGCCCTCGGGGTCCCAGATCCGCTTGAACTCGCGGAAGGCCTGGATGAGCTCGGGCCCGTACTGCTTGACGAGCAACTCGGCGCGCTGCTGCCCGTCGCCGTGCTCGCCGGAGAGCGAGCCGCCGTAGGCGATGACGAGGTCGCTCGCCTCGTCGAGGAACTTCCGATACGTCTTGATGCCCTCGGCCGTGCGCAGGTCGAAGCCGATGCGGCAGTGGATGCAGCCCTGGCCGAAGTGGCCGTAGGTCGCCGCGACGAAGCCGTACTTGTCGAACAGCTTGCGCAGGTCGCGCAGGTATGGGCCGACCTGATCGGGCGGCACCGCGGAGTCCTCCCAGCCGGGCCAGTGGTCCTTGTCGTCGGGCGGGAAGGCGGTCGCGCCGAGGCCGCCCTCGCGCACCTCCCACACCGCGCCGCTCTTGCCGCCCTCTTGGGCGCTGCGCTCGATCGCGATGCGGTCGGCCGCGTAGCCCTTGTCGTCGACCAGCCATCGGCGGAAGTCCTGCGCCTTGGCCTCGGATTCCTCTGCGCTGTCGGCGCCGAACTGGACGAGGAGCCACGCCTCGCCGTGGTCGGCCTCGGGCAGCTCCTCGATGCCTTCCTCGTGCTTGCCCTGCTCCTGCTGCTCCCAGATCAGCCGCTTGTCGAGGCCCTCCAGCCCGATCGGCCTGAACCGGTCGATGATCTCCTGGACGTCGTCGCCGGCGACCGGCAGGTCGTCGTACTCCACGATGACCAGCGTGCGCTTGAGCATCGCTGGCATGAGCTCGATCTCGACCTCGGTGAACGTGACGCACGTGCTCTCCGTCCCGACGAGCGCGCGCGCGACGTTGAACCCGCGCTCGGGCAGCAGCTCGTCGAGGTTGTAGCCGGAGACCCGGCGCGGCAGCTCCTCGACCGGCTTCATCCGCTCGCGGATCACCTCGGCGTAGCGGTCGCGGAGGTCGCGCAGCGCGGCATAGATCTCTCCCTTGCGGCCGCCCGCGGCGATGATCTCGTCGAGGTGGCCCTCCTCGCCGATGCCGACCCGGAAGCGTTCGCCGTCGTAGGTCACGACCTCCAGCTCGCGGACGCAGTCCGAGAAGCGCGGGCCAGGTCCATAGAGCTGGGACTGCACTGAGTGGATGCCGCACGAGTTGTTGCCGAGGTTGCCGCCGATGGTGCAGCGGTCGTGCGTGGAGGGATCGGGGCCGAAGACGAGGTTGGCCTGCTCGCCGGTCTTCTCGTTGACGTGCTCGTTGATCGCGCCCGGCTGGCAGCGGACCGTCCCGCGCTCTACGCCGACGTCGCCGATCCACGTCATGTACTTCGACGTATCGATGACGATGGCGCGGTTGACGGTCTCGCCCGAGAGGCTGGTACCACCGCCGCGGTTGACGATCGGAGCGCCGAATTCGGCACACGCCGCATGGGTCGCGACGATGTCCTCGACGGTACGCGGCACCACGACCCCCAAGGGCACCTGCCGGAAGTTGGACGAGTCGTTGGCGTAGATCGCCCGCGTCCCGGCGTCGAAGCGCACCTCGCCGCCGGTGACTGTGCGCTCCAGGCGGCGCTTGAGGCGGCCGACGTTCACGGGTTGCGCACGGCGCTGCGTGCCCTGTTCGGTCTGGGCGGGAACCTTCGCGATGGTCGCCACGTTCGAGTCCTCCGGTTCGTGCTCTCGCGCCGCTCGGAGCCTATCCGGCGACGCTGACCTGATAGCGATGGGCGTCGGCGCGCCGCAATTCGAGCCCGAGGCCAGGGCGGCCGGGGTCGGGGGTGAGCGCGCCGCCCTGCGGCTGCAGCGTGCCGTCGAAGAGCATCCCTTCGATGCGCAGGTGATCGAAGAAGTACTCGGCGTGGACGAGCGACTCCATCGCGCACCCGACGTGCGCCGTGACCGCCGGACAGCAGTGCGCCGAGAACGGCATCGAGCGCGCCTTGCACAAGGCGTCGACGCGCAGCATGTTGGTGATACCGCCGCAGCGGGTGACGTCGGCCTGCAGGATGTCCACCGCGCCGGCGTCGAGCATGCGCTGGAAGTAGGGAAGGTCCCAGCCGTACTCGCCGGCCGCGACGCTGAGCCCCACCGGCCCGCGCTCGCGCACGAGCCGCAGGCCGTCGAGGTCCTCCGAGGTGAGAGGCTCCTCGAAGTAGGTCACGCCGAAGTCGGTCGCGAAGCGCTGCGACCAGTACAGCGCCTCCTTGGGCGTGTACGCGCCGTTGCCGTCGACCATGAGCTCGACGTCCTCGCCCACCGCGTCACGCGCGGCGGCGACGCGCTCGGCGTCGCGCGGCTTGTCGCGGCCGACCTTCAGCTTGACCGACGAGCAGCCCTCCTGCACCCAGTGCTCGAGCTGACGTCTGAGCAGGTCGTCGGAGTAGTTGCAGAACCCGCCTGACCCGTAGATGGGCGTGCTGTCGCGCCAACGCGAGAGCACATCGGCCAGGCAGCGATCGACGAGACGCGCTTTGAGATCCCATAGGGCGATATCGACCGCGGAGACCGCCATCTGGGCGATGCCGGCATGGCCCATCTGGCGGATCTCGGTCTGCATCTGCGCCCACGCCGCCTCGGGGGCGGCTGGATCGCGGCCCGTCACGACGCCGGCGAGCTTGTCCTGGATGACGAGCAGCGCAGCGGGATGGCAGTAGGTGTAGCCGAGCCCAGTGTGCTCGCCGGCCGTGACCTCGACGACGACGAGGTCGGTCGAGTCCCACACGAGCGTGCCGTCGGACTCCTCATCGGTCTCGGTCGGGACCCGATACGCGGTCGCCCTCACGCCGTCGATCATCCGATCGCCTCGCCGCGCGCGGGGTCCGGCTTCCGCGGCGCAATTCGTGGGCCGTCGTCAAGACGAGCGAAGGCGCGGTGGGCGGTCATGTGGCCGAGGACCGCCACCGCCGTCAGCACGACGATCAGCGCGATCCAGCCTGGATCGATCACGGCCAACCCGTCGCCGACCGCCGAGCGTCCGGGCCACTCGGCCACGAGGATCGCTTCGCCGGCCGACAGCGCGAGCGTCGACGCAGTCAGCTTCCAGTGGCGCTTTGACAGGCGTGCTTGCAGGGGCTGGGCCGGTCCCACGATCGACGCCGTTCCCGAGTCGGGAGGGCGTGCGACCGAATCGGTCAGCCCCCTGACCGGCCGCCGTCGGTCCGGCGCGGAGCCTTACCACGAAGCGCGCGCAGCATCGCGGCGCCGTGCTCCAGACGCCTGCGCTCCACGGAGCTCAGGTGGGGCGCGCCCTGCGCTTCACTTCACGCGCACCTCGAGGTGCTTCTCGAGCGCGAACAGGACGTCGGGCTGCAGCAGCAAACCCTCCTCATCGCGTCGAACCAGACCTTCGGCGATGAGTTGCTGGAGGGCCGCGGTCGCCGAAGGTCGCCGGACCGCGATCAGGTCGGCGAGCATGTGGTGGCGAAGATGCAGCGGGATTCGGATCCCTTGCGGGGTCACGCGGCCCCAACGGTCCGCGAGGTGCGAGAACAGCAGCAGCAAGCGGTTGCGGACCTGCGGGTAGTGAACGATCGCCATGTGGACCGCGAGGGTGCGTGAGCGCTGCATGGCTCGCGCGACGATCGCGAGCGCAACCTCGGGGAACGGGGCGGCGCGCTGAGCGAAGGCTCGATCGAGGATCGCCACGCGGAGTCGTTCGATGACCGTGAACTGGACGTCGAACGGAAGCGTCGTGTCCTCGCCGTCGACCTGCCAGGGACGGAAGAGATCGCCCGGACCGAGGAGCTCGGCGGCGTATCGCGCCGGCGCGCCGACGCGCCGGATGATGAGGCCGTCGAGGAGCAACAGGCCGTATCCTCCGCGAGCGGTCTCGGCTTCAGCGCCGGGGCTCCACGGTCCCGCCTCGAAGATCGTCTCGGCGGCAAGGCACCGGCGTCGCGCCTCCTCGAGACGCGCTCCAACCAGGTCGCCCGCGAGACCGGGGTCCTCGTCGAGAACGCGACACGGCAACACTGACCGAAACGTACCCGCGCGCGCGAGCCGCAACGCGCGAGCCGCTTGGAGCGAGGTTGTGCCGACGCGCGACAGGCCCGCCGCACAGTGCAGGGCAGCGGCCGGCACCTGAGCGAGCCCTCATAGCCCCGACCGGACGCCTGCTTCTCTCGTGACGTCCTCGGTTTGGCGGAGGAGGTCGCCGGTCATCGCCTTCGCCCCCTCGCTGCGGCGGCCCGTGGGCAGGACAGCGCGATGCTTCGCCTCCTCCAGGCCGAGCGCCGCCGCGGCGTAGATGGCAACGGCCGTGACCACGAGGCCGGCGACGCCGCTCGCTGCCCGGATGCCGGCGCCCCCGTCGAGCTGATAGATCGCGGTCAGCACGAACCGCGAGCCGGTCGCCGCCACCACCGCGGCCTGCACGAGCTTGACGCTCGCCGCCTGCGCCGCGCTGACCAGCGCTGCAAGCCCGGCGACGAGCAACACCGTGCCGAGCGCACTGGTCGTGCTGGACGGCGCAGCGACGGCCAGCACCATCCCATCGACGCCCCACGCGGCGGCGAGCACGCCCATGGTTGTCGCGGCCAGGGGATCGCGCGCGAAGAACGCGATGAGCCCACCGACGAACTGCGGGAGGGCGGTGAAGAGCACGACGATGAGCCCAACCTCGACCTGCTCGCCATGCGGGATCCAACCGAGCTCGAGGCCCGAGAGGGTCAGTGAGGATCCGGCGACCCCGTAGAAACCCAAGGCCAGCGGGCTGGCCACGGGGCGCAGGACCACGTGTACGGGCCTCATGCAGGGCGCGCTACCCCGGAGCGTCAGCTCGAGCCGTGTCTGCGGTCGCCTCTATGACAGCCGACGAGGCCCCACCGCCGGCCCGGTCAGCGCGCCGACCGGCCCCTCGAAACCGCCCGTGGGCGCCGGGTAGCGCGATGAAAAGCACACCACCGATTGGAGGTTGCCATGGCCACAACAGCCGACGAGCAGCGCTTCGCACGCTCTGCATCGACGACAACCGGCGGTGAGGCCCCGGGCATCGACGCACGCACGCGCATCTTCCTGCAGCCGATCGCCGCGCCGTCGATCCTCGGCCTCTTCGGGTTCGCGGGTGCGACGTTCATCGTGGCCGCGCACTTGGCCGGCTGGTACGGCAGCACCAACTCCGGCGAGTTCCTGTTCCCGTTCGCGGCCATGTTCGGGGGCCTTGCCCAGTTCATGGCCGGGATGTGGGCCTACCGAGCTCGCGACGGCATCGCCACGGCGATGCACGGCATGTGGGGCTCGTTCTGGCTCGGGTACGGGATCCTCAACCTGCTCGCGGCGGCGGGCGCGTTGACCCTCCCGACCGGGAAGTTCCCCGAGCTGGGGTTCTGGTTCCTGGCCCTGGCGGCAATCACGCTGGCCGGCGCGATCGCCGCGCTGTTCGAGAGCTTCGGGCTCTTCGCCGTGCTGGCACCGCTGGCGACCGGTGCGGCCTTTGCCGCGATCCACTACCTGACCGATATCGGCAGGTGGGGGACCGCCGCAGGCTGGGTCCTCCTGGCCTCGGCCTGGATTGCCTTCTACGTCGCCTTCGCGATGATGCTCGAAGGCGCCGCCGGGAGAGTCATCCTGCCGCTCGGCAAGCCGATGATGAAGGCCAACAAGCCGGGCGCGCGCCTGACGCACGCCATCGAGTGGCCGCTCGGCGAGCCCGGCGTTCGGCAGGGCCAGTAGCCAAGCAGACGCTGTCTGACAGATCGGCCGCTGTGGACGCCGCCCCTTGGGGGCGGCGTCCGCGCGTTCAGCCGTCGCCGGCGGCGGACGGCACGTAGCCGCCGGTCAGCGGCGAGCCGACGCGCTCGCCGACCCAGCGGCCCTCGCGGAGCTCGAGTTTCGCGAGCACGCGGCCGTCGCCATCGGTCAGCTGCGCCGTCGTGCCCACGCCGGGACCGATGAGGATCCGCTCCTCGCCGCCGAGTGCGCCCGTGACGATCCGCTGCAGCTGCTCGCGATCGGCTCGACCGACCGTCCAGTCGTTGAGGGTCGTGACGAGCGCGTTGAGCGACCGCGAGACCTCGACGTCGGTGGGGTGTGGCGTCTCGCTCACGAATTGGTCCCCTCGCGGCCGGCGTCGATCGCCGGCGAACCCAACGGCACCGGGCGTTCGCCGGGGCGATGGCCGTCCGTCGCGACCGCGTCGGCCTCGCCGCGCGCGTCCTGTCGCGCGGCGCCGCGTGCGGCGCCCGCTACCACGCGTCTCCGCTGGGGCTCGACCGTGTCCTGCGGGCGCGCGGCCGACTGGAACCCCGCCTTGAACACCGCCCAGCGCTCCGCGATCGCTCCACCGGTGATGAGCACCGCGCCGCCGACGGCCGCGGCCCGGGAACGCCGTCCGCGGGCGGCGAGCACGGCGGCGCCGACGGTCGTGAGCCCGGTGGCGAGCTTGGCGAGCCGGCCGGCCGCGCCCTCGTGGTACGGCGTGCCGAGGCCGACGCGACCCAGACGCTGCTCCATCGCGAGCGTCAGCGCGGTCTCGATCGCGCCGCCCCCGATCGCCAGCCGCCGGGCGGCGCCCGCCTGTTCGACCGGCGCGAGGGCGACCGCCGCGGCGCCCGCGCTGGCCGCCGCGCCGGCGGTGAAGATGAACGGGAGCTCGTATCGAGCGTGATGCCACACCGGGACCGACGTGTTGGCAACGAGCGCGGCGGTGTAGGAGGAGAGCGGCATGCCGAGGGCAGCGGAAAAGACCTGAGCGACGCGCCCCGCGGCGCCGAGGCGCCCGCCGGTGAGCGCGTGGAGCGTGGCAGGGACGGTCGCGGCTCCGAAGCCGGCGAGGATCCACGATCCCACGCTCATCGGCGAGGTGAGCTTGAACATGCGCAGCATGTTGAGAAAGCGTGACGGCACGCCCAGGTCGGAGATGAGCAGGGCCGGGCTGGCGATGGCCCCGGCGAGCGCCGTGACCCATGCGCGGCGAGCCGCCGCGTGCTCGCCGCGCAGGTCCGACAGCAGCGCCAGGCCGGCCGAGGCCCCGGCCAGGCCGCCCGTGTAGAAGTACCACGGGATCTCGGGGGTCCACACCGGCTCCTTGATGATCGGCCGCCCGTAGGGCGACGGGCCGCCCTCGCCCGCGGCGACCGTCGTGCCGAGTTGCGGTCGGCCGTTCATCGCCGGCCCCAGAGGACGGCTGCCGCCAGGCCGCCGGCGAGAGCGCCGGCTGCGGCGCTCGCCGCGGCCCAGACGCCACCGAGGTGGCGCGTGGTGTCGACCGGGTCCGGCGGCAGGTGGTAGGCCTCGGGCTCGTCGAGCAGCAGGAAGAAGGCGCCGAAGCCGCCCACGCCGTCGTCGGAATCGGCCCCGTAGAGCCGAGCCTCGGCGAGCCCGGCGTCCTGCAGTTGCGCCAGCCGCGCCTCGGCGTGGTCGCGCAGCTCACCGAGCTCGCCGTACTGGATCGAGTTCGTCGGGCACGCCTGCGCGCACGCCGGCTCCTTGTCGTCCTTCAGCCGGTCGTAGCACAGCGTGCACTTCCACACGCGACCGTCGTCCTCGCGCTGGTCGAGCACGCCGAACGGGCACGCCGGCACGCAGTAGCCGCAGCCGTTGCAGACGTCCTCCTGCACTACCACGGTGCCGAACTCGGTCCGGAAGAGCGCACCCGTGGGACACACGTCCAGGCACGCGGCCTCGGTGCAGTGCTTGCACACATCGGAGGCCATGAGCCAGCGCAGCCCATCGCCGTCCTGGTAGGTCTGCAGGCCCGTCTCGTCGGCGAGCTGGTGGCGCGCGGCGGTCTGAGCGAGCGTCGCGCCGTCCTCGGCGGCGTCCAGCGCCTTGCGCTGCTCGATGAACGCGACGTGACGCCAGGTGTTGGCGCCGAGGTCGATCGTGTTGTCGTAGGACTCGCCGGTGAACCCGTGGTTGGACTCCGGCACGCGGTTCCACTCCTTGCAGGCGACCTCGCACGCCTTGCAGCCGATGCAGACGCTCGTGTCGGTGAAGAAGCCCATCCGCGGCTTGGCGTCGGCTCCATACGTGCCCGGCCAGACCCTCGTCTGGAGCTGGTAGGCGCTCATCAGGCGATCGGGCCGCCGCGGCTGTCGTGGCGGCTCTCGTAGACGACCTGGCCCCGCCGGCGGTAGTCGTCGACGAGGGCGGCGAGCTCGACTCCGCGCGGGCGCCGGCCGGGTCGGACGTCGCAGGTGGCGGTCTTGTACTCGGCGATGTGCACGTTGAGGTCGAGCACCTGCGAGAGCAGCTCGTTGGCCGCGTCGCCGGTCACGAGCCCCCGCCGACCCCAGTGGTAGGGCAACCCGACCTGGTGCACGGTGCGGCCGTCGACGGTCAGCGGCCGCAGGCGGTCGGTGACCATCACCCGCGCCTCGATGGCCGTGCGCGCGGTGACGATTGTCGCCCAGTCGCCGTGCACCAGCGAGCGCTCTGCTGCAAGCTCCGGGCTGACCTCGACGAACATCTCGGGCTGCAGCTCGGAGAGGTACGGCACCGTGCGCGACATCCCGCCTGCCGTGTGGTGCTCGGTGAGTCGGTAGGTCGTCATGACGTAAGGGAAGACGCCGGCGCCCGGTGCGCTGCCGCTTCGGTGGTAGGGGTTGGCGTCGTCGCGGATGCGTTGGCGCGTCGGGTTGGCGTTGACGTCGTAGAGCGGGTTGTCGATCGGCGACTCGTGCGGCTCGTAGTGGGTCGGAAGCGGTCCGTCGACGAGACCCGACGGCGCGTAGATCCATCCCAGGCCGTCGGGGTGGACGATGAACGGCGCGTGGCCGCGGATGGCCTCCATGCCCTTGGCGTTGCGCGGCGGCACGTAGCTCGGATCGCGGTCGGGCGGGAAGTCGGGATCGTCGCCCAGCGACGTCCACTGCTTCTGCTCGGCGTCCCACCACACGTAGCGCTTGCGCTCGGACCAGGGCGCGCCGTCCGGCCGCGCGGAGGCGCGGTTGTAGAGGATGCGCCGGTTCGACGGCCACGCCCAGCCCCAGTCGGGCGCGATCCAGTTCTGCTCGGTGTGGGGCCGCCTGCGGGCCGTCTGGTTGACCGCGTCGGCGTAGATGCCGGCATGGATCCACGAGCCACAGGTCGTCGAGCCGTCGTCCTCGAGCTCCTGGTACTTGGAGACGAACGAGCCGTCGGCGTGGCGGCCGTTGATCTCCTGCAACACCGCCTCGGCGTCGGGCTCGTCCTGCGGGCCCTGGGTCGGGTAGTGCCAGGTGAGCGCGCGCAGCGGGAGGTCGCGCGGCTCGCCGGAATCGGCCAGGCGCTCGCGGATGCGCCGCCCGAGGTGGTAGATGAACCACAGCTCCGAGCGGCAGTCGCCCGGCGGCTCGACCGCCTTGTGATGCCATTGCAGCAGCCGCTGCGTGTTGGTGAACGTGCCGTCCTTCTCGGTGTGCGCCGCGGCGGGCATGAGGAACACCTCGGTGCCGATGTCCTGCGGCGCGACCTCGCCCGCCTCGATCTCGGGGCTGTCGTGCCAGAACGAGGCGGTCTCGATCTCGCTGAAGTCGCGCACGACGAGCCACTCGAGGTTGCCCAGCGCCTTGCGCACGAGCGTCGAGTTCGCCGAGCCGACGACCGGGTTCTGGCCCAGGACGACGAAGCCCTTGCACTTGCCGTCGACCATCCTGGTGAGCATCGGGTAGTGCGAGTGGTCGCCGTTGATGCGCGGCAGCGAGCCGAAGAGGAAGTTGTTCTCCTGCGTCGCCATGTCACCGAACCAGGCCTTCAGGAGCGAGACCATGTACGACTTCAGCGAGCCCCAGGCGCCGGTGTCGGGCCCGTTCTTGTCGACGAAGTGGTCGAGATCGCCGCCCGACTGCGGATGCGGCACGGGGATGTAGCCGGGCAGGATGTTGTAGAGCGTCGGGATGTCCGTCGAGCCCTGGATGTTCGCGTGGCCGCGCAGCGCGAGGATGCCGCCGCCGGGACGCCCGATGTTGCCCAGCAGCAGCTGGATGATCGACGCCGCCCGGATGATCTGGACGCCGACCGTGTGTTGCGTCCACCCCACCGCGTAGCAGAACGCCGACGTGCGCTCCGGACCGGAGTTGCGGCACAGGGCGTCGGCGACCTGCAGGAACCGCTCCGCCGGAACGCCGCAGACGCGCTCGACGTACTCGGGCGTGTAGCGCGCGAAGTGGCGCCTGAGCACCTGGTACACGCAACGCGGGTGCTCGAGCGTCAGGTCGATCTCGGGCGGCTCGCCGTGCGGCAGCTTCATGCCGTGCGCGCCGTGCGCCTGCTCGCCGGACACGTCGCCGGCCTGCTCGATCTTGCCGGCGGTCAGCTCGCCGGAGGTGCCCGCGTAGCCCCACGAGGAGACCTTGTAGAGCCCGTCGTCCTCGTTCCAGCCGGAGAAGAATCCGCCGAGCTCCTCGGTGTCCTCGAAGTCCTCCTTGAGGATCACGGGCGCGTTGGTGAAGTGCTGGACGTACTCGCGGAAGTCCAGCCCGTTGCTGACGATGTGATTGATGATCGCGCCGAGGAACGCGATGTCGGTGCCCGCACGCAGCGGGACGTGGACGTCGGCGATCGCGCTCGTGCGCGTGAAGCGCGGATCGACGTGGAACACCTGCGCGCCACGCTCCTTGGCCTCGACCACCCACTGGAAGCCCACCGGGTGCTGCTCGGCCATGTTCGAGCCCATGATCACGATGCAGTCGGAGTTCTGCAGATCCTGCTGGAAGGTCGTGGCGCCGCCGCGTCCGAACGAGGTCCCCAGACCGGGGACCGTCGAGCTGTGTCATATGCGCGCCTGGTTCTCGATGGACAGCGCCCCGGCCGCCGAGAAGAACTTCTTGATGAGGTAGTTCTCCTCGGTGTCCAGCGTGGCGCCCCCGAGGACCGCCATCCCGAGCGTGCGGTTGAGGGGGTTGCCGGCGTCGTCGACGTCCTCCCACGTCTGCGCGCGGGTGGCGACGATGCGGTCGGCGATCATGTCCATCGCGGTCTCGAGCTCGAGCTCCTCCCAGTCGGTCGCGAACGGCCGGCGGTACTTGACCTTCGTCTCGCGCAGCGGCGAGTTGACCAGCTGCTCTGAGGCTGCGCCCTTCGGGCACAGCCGCCCGCGCGAGATCGGCGAATCGGGGTCGCCCTCGATCTGCACGACCCGCTCGTCCTTGACGTAGACCTTCTGGCCGCAGCCGACGGCGCAGTACGGGCAGATCGATTGGACGACCCGGTCGGCGGTGCGCGTCCGAGGCGTCAACTCGCGCGACCGCTTCGATTGCGCGGCGGCTCCGAGCCCCAGGCGGTCGCCGGCGAGCTGGCGCAGGAGCGGCGGCCCGAACGCCCGCCTCGATCTCTTGGCAGCCACGGCGCCGGGCCTACCCTCGCGGCGCGTCGCGCCGCGGCCATTTGGTCATCGCTCTGACCGCTCGCCGCCGGCGCGCGGCGCTTGTGTCCTGAGCCACGCCGAAGCTCACCCTCGCGACGGTCACACCGACGGCACTCCTGGACGCGGCCATCCGACGATGAGGACGATCCATGCCGCAAGACCTCCGAGCGCGTCGTCGAAGGCCGCCACCAGCGTCTTGTCGGCGAGCGTGGCGACGGCGAGCAGCACCGTCGTGACGCATGCGCTCACCCACAGCACCGCAGACGTGCCCGGGTTGATCGTGCCGATCCCCGCGCGCCGCCACAGGCCGAGCAGCGCGAGAGCCAGCTCCGCTTCGCGCGAGGCGATGTCGCGCTCGCGGCGCTGGAGCCGGGTCTCGCGTGCGGCCAACCGCGCTTCTCGTTTGTGCAGGTCCGGTTCGGCCATCGATGCGCCGCGCGTCACGGTCAGCGGTTGATGAACTCCTCGAGCTTGCCCTTGACCGATTGCTTGACGATCCGGCTGCGGTGCGGGTCCCCGGCGGCGAGCGCCTCGGCCATCTTCTTGGCCTGCTCGAAGCGGATGTGCGGCGGAAGCGGCGGCACCTCGGGGTCGGTGATCGCCTCGAAGAGGACCGGACGGTCGGAGGCCAGCGCCTCGTCCCAGGCAGCGCCGACGTCGTCGGGCGAGTCCACGCGGATACCCCGCATCCCCAGGAGCTCCGCGTAGCGGGCGTAGGGGAAGTCGGGCAGCACCTGGGAGGCCTCGAGCTTGGGATCGCCGGACAGGACGCGCTGCTCCCAGGTGACCTGGTTGAGGTCGTCGTTGTGCAGGACGAGCACGATCGTCTGCCGGTTGCTCCAGCGCTCGCTGTAGTGGGCGATGTCGATGAGCGCCTGGTTGCCGAGCATCTGCATCGCGCCGTCACCAAGGCAGGCGATGACCGGGCGGTCCGGATAGGCGAACTTCGCCGCCAGCGCGTACGGCACGGCCGGGCCCATCGTCGCCAGCGTGCCGGACAGGGCGGCCTTCATCCCCGCGCGCAGTCGCAGGTGGCGCGCCCACCAGTTGGTGGCCGAGCCCGAGTCGGCGAGCAGGATCGCGCGGTCGGGCAGCCGGCGCGAGAGCTCGTGGAAGACGAGCTGGGGGTTCAGGGGCTCGGCGCCGTCGTGCGCGCGCTCGTCGAGGATCCTCCACCAGCGACTCACGTTGGCTTCGATGGCCTGGCGCCACGCTCGGTCCTCCTTGCGCTGTAGGTGCGGCAGGAGCGCCCGCAGGGTCGCCTTCGAGTCGCCGACCAGGTTGATCTCCATTGGGTAGCGGATGCCGACGACCCGCGCGTCGATGTCGATCTGCACGCCGCGTGCCTGCCCTTCCTCCGGCAGCCACTCCGAGTACGGGAAGCTCGACCCGATCATCAGCAGCGTGTCGCAGCTCTCCATCATGTCGTTCGTCGGCTTGCTGCCGAGCAGGCCGATGGGTCCCGTCACGAACGGCAGGTCGTCGGGCAGGACCGCTCGGCCGTTGAGGGCCTTGGCGACTCCAGCGCCGAGGACGTCGGCGACCTCGACGACCTCATCGGCCGCGTTGGCCGCCCCCTGCCCGACGAGGATCGCCACCTTCTCTCCCGCGTTGAGAGCCTCGGCAGCGGCGACCAGATCGTGCTCAGCGGGCGAGACCACGGACTCCGGCATGCGGTTGCCGATCCCGGAGAACAGGGCGCCGTGCATCCGCGGCGGCTCCTCGTAGGGCGCCTCCTGGACGTCCTCGGGGACGATCACGCACGTGACTGAGCGGCTGGCCTGCGCGACCCGCATCGCCCGGTCGATCAGGTGGCGGGCCTGGGCCGGAGCCATGCACTCCTGCACGAACTCCGAGGCGACGTCCTTGAACAGCACGCGCAGGTCGACCTCCTGCTGGTAGTTGCCGCCCAACGACATGCGCTTCTGCTGGCCGACGATGGCCACGACCGGCTGGTGGTCGAGCTTGGCGTCGTAGAGCCCGTTGAGCAGGTGGATCGCGCCGGGACCCGACGTCGCCATGCACACGCCAACCTCGCCGGTCAGCTTGGCGTGGGCGGTGGCCGCGAACGCCGCGATCTCCTCGTGTCGGGTCTGGATGAACTCGACCTCGTCGCCGACGTCGTGGAAGGCGCCCATGAGGCCGTTGATCCCATCGCCCGGGTAGCCGTAGATCCGGTTCACGCCCCACTCGTGAAGACGCTTGAGCATGAACTCGGCCACGTTCTCTGACATCTTGGTTACCTCCTGGCTGACGATCGGGTTGGCCGGCGCGGCCGCTCCACCGCGCCGGCGAGACGGGCATCCCCGACCCCAGGCGCTCGGCATTGCGAACGGTCAGCGGGCGTACATGTCGGCCGTGAGCTCGTGCGAGCTCCCCGGCCGGGGTGGATGAGACCCTGCGCCGTTCCTCGGGCCTGCTCGACGCGCTGGCAGCACCTCTCGCGAGGTCGGCGTGCCGCGGCCAGCGGCGGCGGGCGCCCAGCGCGCTGCGTCGACAGGACAGTCCGCCGGATGACCGCCGCAGCATCCAAGCCAGGCCGGCGGGGATTCCCGGCTCATGGCTGCGGACGCGGTCCACGATCTAGCGAAACACGATCGCCTGCGGGACGATCGGGCGCTGTTCCTGCGCTACGCGCGCCGGCCGAGCCCGGAGCTGCGCGCGGCGATCGTGGAGCGCTTCATGCCGCTCGCGGGACGGCTGGCGAGCCGGTACGCCCCTACCAGCGAGCCGATGGAGGACCTGGTGCAGGTCGCGGCCCTCGGGCTCGTCAAGGCCGTCGACCGTTACGACGTCGAGCGAGGCGTCGCCTTCACGAGCTACGCGGTTCCGACCATCCTGGGCGAGCTCAGACGCCATTTCCGCGATCGGACCTGGGCGGCGCGCGTCCCGCGCGACCTCCAGGACCTGACGTTGGCGGTCCAGTCGAAGCGGACCGAGCTGGAAGGCAGCCTCGGGCGCGGCGCTACCGTGGCGGAGATTGCGCGGGCGCTCGGAGTCACCGACGACGCGGTACTCGATGCCCTGTCGGCGGCGCGTGCCCAGCGAGCGCGGTCGCTCGACGCCGCGCTCGAGCAGGAGGTCAACGGCGACGGGTGCGACGCGGACCTCTACAGCCGGCTCGGCGTCGAGGACGTCGAGATCGAGCGCGTGGAAGCCCGGGCCACCGTGGCCGAGCTCCTCGCCGCGTTGCCGCCCCAGTCGCGTGTGGTGGTGCTCCTGCGCTTCGAGGGCGAGATGACCCAGCGCGAGATCGGCGACGCGATCGGGGTCTCCCAGATGCAGGTCTCCCGCATCCTGCGCCAGTCGGCGCAACGACTTCGAGCCTCGCGCGCCCAGCCCGGCGCGGCTGTGGGTCCGGCCTGGCGCTGGCACTGATTGACATCAGCGCGTCGCAGGTGTGTCAACCGCCGAGTGGAGCGTGCGGTGCGCAGCGAACCGGACTGCCCACGATCGGTCTCGGGCGCGATCTCGATCTTGCGGCGACCCGCGTCAACGGAGAGAGATCGCGTACTCGGCGGCCAGCTCGGTGAGGAGCTTGTCGGGGTCGCGCACCCCTTCGGCCTCGAGCCGAGCCGCGACTTGCGGCGAGGCATGCTCGACCTCCGTGGTCAGCTGGATGGCCCCGACGCCTACGAGCAGCGTCCCGAGCGCATGGACGGCGAGGGCGCCAACCAGCGCCCACCACGATCGGGTGGCCAGAGAGACGACCGCGCCAACGACGACGGCGGTCACGAAGGTCAGGAAGATGACCAGGCGATTGCCGACCAGCGTCGCGGAGTACAGGGAGTGGCCGGCATGCCGCTCACGCTCGCGGCGGGGCGTGCCTGCCGGCACCTCGATCTCGTCGCGGCCGACGATCCTGCGCAGCTCTGCGGTGAGCAGCCGGTTGGCTTCGCGGGTCAACGTCGGATCATCGGACTGGACGACCCGACGCTCGACATCGTGATCTGCGGCCATGGTCTCGGGCTACCCCACGCCCTGGCGAACGGCGGAGGGCGGTCAGCGCGGCGACGATGGCCCGCCGGACGTCGACCGCGTCGGGTACGGCGCGCGCCGTGGCCTTCCCGGATCGTGCCGTGACCTGGCCGCTGGCCGCAGTGACCCAGACCGGCTCGACCGCGCTGACCGTGGTCGGATGGGTCGGGCTCGGCGTCGGCTTCGCGTCGGCCGCGGCGATCTGCTGGGACATCTTCGTCCGCGGGCACCGCCAGCACATGGCGGTCATGAACGCCGTCTACCCCCTCACCGCCCTGTACTTCGGGCCGCTCGCGGCCTGGTTCTACTTCCGCCGCGGCGTGCGGATGAGCCCGCAATGGGCGCGCGAGCACGGGATCGACATGGATCAGATGACGTCCTCCGAGGAGGAGGACCCGCCGCGCCTGTTGTCGTTCGCGAAGAGGAACTGGTGGCCGATCTCCAAGGGCACCAGCCACTGCGGCGCCGGCTGCACGCTCGGCGACATCTGCGGCGAGTGGATCGTCTACCTCACCGCCTGGAGCATCCCGATCTTCGCGTCCGAGGCCGCCAACTCGCTGATGGCGATGTACGTCGCCGACTTCGCGCTGGCGTGGACCTTCGGAATCGCGTTCCAGTACTTCTCGATCGTCCCGATGCGCGAGGACGTCAGCGGCGTGAGCGGCGTGTGGCTGGCGATCAAGGCGGACACGTTGTCGATCGTCGCCTTTCAGGTGGGGCTCTTCGGCTTCATGGCGCTCTACCACCTGGTGCTCTGGCAGCCACCGCTCACCGTCGCCAGCTCCGGCTACTGGCTCATGATGCAGATCGGGATGATCGTCGGCTACTTCACCTCGTGGCCGATGAACGCCTGGCTCATCCGCCGCGGCTGGAAGGAGAAGATGTAGGAGGGCCATACGACGCCGCCGCGCCCCGCCCGGCGCCGTGGCGATGCATGCGTCATGCGCGAGCACGGATGGCGCGGATCCGACGATGCGGTCACTTGGTTGACCGACCGCGGGCGCGCTCGAAGATCGCGGGTAGGTCTCGGCGGTGATCGAGGTTCTCCATGCGGCCGTCGAGCGCGCCCACAGCGCCTGCGAGTTGGTCCTCAGCGCCGCGACCGATGTGGAACCGGCGTGGTTGGTGGCCGGCGTCGGCCTCCAGGTCGTATCCCAGGTCGTGCGGATCCGCGGGTGGTGGCACATCTTGCTCGCGGCCTTCCCGTCGTGCTCGACGCTGCGGTCGCGCGACGTCACGGCCGCGTACCTCGCGGGCGCCGGCCTCAACGGCCTGCTGCCTGGCCGAGCCGGCGACCTGGTCAAGTACTCCTACCTGCACCGGCGCATCCCGGGGGCGCGCTACGCCACCCTCCTCGGCTCTTCGGTACCCGAGACGGCGTTCGAGTCGATGTGCGGCGCGGCGCTGGTCGCGTGGCTGCTCGCCGTCGGGTTCGTGCCCGTGCCGCTCGTCCCCGGCGAGGTTCCCGGGCCAGACGCATCCTGGTACCTCACCCATCCCGTCACGGCGTCGCTGTCGACCGCGGCCGCGCTGTCCGCGGCGATCGCGTTGTTGGGATGGCTGCGCCGACGTTCGCGCAAGCTGGTTGGTCACCTCGGCCAGGGGCTCGCGATCTTCGCCTCGCCCCGGCAATACCTCCTCCACGTCGCGACGTGGCAAGCGCTGGGACGCATCATCAGGTTGGGATCGCTCGCGTGCTTCCTCGCCGCCTTCACGCTGCCCGCCACGCCGCGCACGGCCCTGCTCGTCATGGCGGCGCAGGGTGCGGGACGGATCATTCCGCTCGCGCCGCTCAGCGCAGGGTTGCGCATCGCCGTCCTGACCTACGGGCTGGTCGAAGTCACAGATCGGCCGGTGGATCCCGCGGCGGTCAGCGCGTTCACCTTCGGCGTCAGCGCCATCTTGTTCCTCGTCATGCTCGCCATCTCGCTCGTCCTGGTTGCGCGCGAGCTGCAGACGATCTCGCCCCGGTGTGCCCTGCGCCGTGCGCGAGCCCGGCTGCACGGACCTGCGCGCATGCGCCCGGCGGGCGCGAACAGGGTGGCTTCGCGGACGTCCTGGGCGCTGTTTGCACCCCGTCCATGGTCGACGATCGAGCCTCGATCCAACGGCGTGCTCGTGGGTGCCCGCACCGGCCACCGAGAGCTGGCCTTTGCCTGTAGTCGGGCTCCGCCGTAGCGTCGAGCACGGCACCGACCTCCTCACGAACTCGACCGTGAGTCGTTCCCGCGCGTGTCGAGCAGTGCGCGCAGGGCTGCGATGGCGGCGGCGATGTCGAGTTCGGGGTCGAGCAGCGCGTGCAGCAGCAGGCCGTCGCCGACGGCTGCGAGCAGGGTGGCGATCGCCGCCGCCGGCGCGCCGTCGAACACCGCTCCGCGCTCTTGGTCGGCGCGCACGGTCTCGACCATCAGCCGCCGGTACTCGCCGAGCATCGCTCCCATCCGCTCGCGCAGCATCGGATCGCGTTCCGCCTCGCGCATCGCCTCGAGCATCAGCCGCGAGAGCACGGGATCGATCGCCTCATGGTCGCCGAGCTCGGCGGCGATCACCCCGATCAGGTCGTCGACCGTTGTGAGCGCCTCGAACAGCGCGACGGGCATTGCCCGCTGAAACGCGTCGAGCGCGGCCTCGGTCAGCAGCTCCTGCTTGCCGCGGAAGTGGTAGCTGACCGAGCCGTGCGGGACGCCGGCGCGCGCGGCCACCGCGCGCGTGGTGACCCGCCCCCATCCCAGCTCGGCGATCAGCTCGGCCGCCGCGGTCATGAGCCGCTCGCGCGTGGGCGCCGACGCCGGGCCGCGGGCTCCCGCGGAACGCTGAGGCCGGTCGGATTGTCCAGATGAACTGGCCATATGGACAATTCTAGTGCTACAGTCGGACGCATGCACAGACCACCGCCACGCGCCACCGAGGAACTCGCCGTGGAGGCCTGCGGCCTCAGAAAGGCGTTCGGGTCCTCACAAGCGCTCGACGGCGTCGACCTGGCCATCCCGCGGGGCAGCGTCTATGGCGTGCTCGGCCCCAACGGGGCCGGCAAGACCACGACGATCCGGATCCTCGCCACGCTGCTGCGCCCGGACGCGGGGACGGCCCGCGTGCTCGGCCACGACGTCGTCCGCGACGCTGCCGCCGTGCGCAGTCGCGTGAGCCTCACCGCCCAGTTCGCGTCCGTCGACGAGGACCTCACGAGCTTCGAGAACCTCGTCCTTCTCGGCCGGCTGCTCGGCCATTCCCGAGGGCAGGCGAAGCAGCGCGCGCACGAGCTGCTCGAGGCGTTCGACCTGGCCAGCACCGCGGGCCGCCCGGTCGCGCAGCTCTCGGGCGGGATGCGCCGAAAGCTCGACATCGCGGCGAGCATCATCGTCACTCCCGACCTGCTGTTCCTCGACGAGCCGACCACCGGCCTGGACCCGCACAGCCGCAACCACGTCTGGGAGATCGTGCGCACCATCGTCGCGCACGGCACGACGGTCCTGCTGACCACGCAGTATCTCGACGAAGCCGACCGGCTGGCCGATCGGATCGCGGTCATCGATCGCGGGCGGGTCATCGCCGAGGGCACCCGCGCCGAGCTCAAGGCGTCCGTGGGCGCCGGCGGCGTTCGCGTGCGCCTGCTCGACCCCGCCCAGCGCGACCGGGCCGAGCGCGTGCTCGCCGCCGGACTCGGCGTGGCGGTGCACCCCGAGCGCGACCCCGCCGGCCTGGCCGCGAGCCTTCCGGCGCAGCACCGCGCTGGTGATGCAGGCGAGCGCGTGGCCCGCGCCCTGGCCGAGCTCTCGCGCTCGGGGATCGCCGTCAGCGACTTCGCGCTCGGCCAGCCGAGCCTCGACGAGGTGTTCCTGGCCCTGACCGCAAGCCGCGGGGAATCCGACACCCTCGACACGGAGGCGACGACATGAACGGCGCATCGACGGTTGTGAGCCCCGGCCGTGGGCTCAACGCACCGACCGCCACGGCGCTCTCATCGCGCTCGCGACCTGCGCCGGCGAGCGCGCTCGCGGCCTCGCTCGCGTTCGCCTGGCGGTCGCTGCTGAAGATCAAGCACGTGCCCGAGCAGCTCGGCGACGTCATCGGGATCCCCGTGCTCTTCACGCTGATGTTCACCTACCTGTTCGGCGGCGCGCTGGCCGGATCGACCGGCGACTACCTGCAGTTCCTGCTCCCCGGGACACTCGTGCTGGCCGTCGTCTTCGTCACCGTCTACAGCGGCGTCACACTGAACCGGGACCTGGCCACCGGCGCCTTCGATCGCTTCCGCTCGATGCCGGTCTGGCGGCCCGCGCCGATCGTCGGCGGCCTCATCGGCGATGCCGGGCGCTACCTGCTGGCCTCAAGCCTCGTGATCGGCCTCGGGCTGATCATGGGCTTCAACGCCGGCGGCGGCCCCTTCGGGATCCTCGCCGCGGTCGCCCTGGTGCTCGTCTTCGCCTTCGCGCTCTCGTGGGTGTGGACCACGCTCGGCCTGGTTCTGCGCACACCGAACGCGGTCATGAGCATCGGGTTCGTGATCCTCTTCCCGCTCACCTTCATGAGCAACATCTTCGTCGACCCGGACACCATGCCCGCGGGACTGCACGCGTTCGCCGACGTCAATCCCATATCCCATCTGGCCACCGCCGCACGCGGCCTCATGCAGGGCACCGCGACCGCGGGACAGCTGCTCTGGGTTCTCGCCGCGGCCACCGCGCTCACTGCGCTCTTCGCGCCGCTGACGATGCGGCTGTACCAAAGCCGCGGATAGGCGACACGCGCGAACACCAACGCCGTTGGGGCATGCGGACGGCAAGGGCAAAGCCGTCCGCCCGGCATGCGCGCCGCGGTTGGTAGGGTCCGGTGCGGTGAGCCGGGAAGCCTGGTCGGCGCCGTCTTGTCATGTCCGAGCTCACCGACTTCGCCGTCATCGTCCTGGTTGTCGCGGGCGCGTTCTCGCTCTCGATCCTCGCGACGCAGCTGGGCAACCACCTGCCCGTGCCCGCGCCGGCGGTCTTCCTGGTCGCCGCCGCGGTGGCATCCGACGTCTGGCCTGTTCTGCGCGAGGACGTCTCGGTGCGAACGGTCGAGCGCGTCGCCGTCATCGCGCTCATCCTCGTGCTGCTCAACGGCGGCATGGACACCGGCTGGCGACGCTTCCGGGCGGCGGCCGGGCCGATCATGGCGATCGGCATCGCGGGCACGTTCATCACCGCGGCCGTGCTCACCGGCGCCGCGCACTGGCTGCTGGGAATGGACTGGAAGCTCGCCGGCGTCGTCGGCGCGGCGCTGGCACCGACCGACCCCGCCGTCGTCTTCTCGGTGTTGGGCGGCCGCGAGATCGGCGGGCGCTCGGGCACCACGCTGGAGGGCGAGGCCGGCGTCAACGACCCCGCCGGCATCGCCCTCATGATCGGCGTGATCGAGCTCGCCACCCACGATGACGCGACGTTCCTGGTCATCGTCGAGGACTTCGTCGTGGAGATGGGGATCGGGCTGGTCTTCGGGCTGGCCGCCGCACGCGTCGTGCCCGCCCTGCGCCACGTGCGGCTGCCCAGCGAAGCCCTCTACCCGGTGTTCGTCGCGGTCCTGGCCGCCGTCCTGTACTCCGTGACGTCGCTGGCCGGCGGCTCGGGCTTCCTGGCCGTCTTCGTCGCCGGGCTCTTCCTCGGCGACGCGTCGATCCCCTACAAGACCGAGATCGAGCGCTTCCAGGGCTCGCTGGCCGGGCTGGCGGAGATCGTCGTCTTCATCGCGCTGGGGATCACGATCGACATCACCCACCTCCCCGCTCAGACGTGGCTGCACGGCGCCGTGCTCGCGCTCGTCCTCGCCGTCATCGCGCGCCCGCTCGCGGTCGCGCTCACCCTCACCGGCTCCTCGCTCTCGCGCGCCGAGCGAGCCTTCATCGCCTGGAGCGGCCTGAAGGGCGCGGTGCCGATCCTCCTGGCGGCCTTCGCCATCCTCGGCGGCGTCGACGACGCACGCAACATCTACGTGCTGGTCTTCGTCGTCGTCCTGCTCTCCGTGCTCGGGCAGGGCACATTTGTCCCGTGGGTCGCCGGTCGGCTCGGGATCCCCATGCACGACCACGCGCTGCGCCCGTGGCAGCTCTCGGTCGGCCTCAGCGAGAAGCCCCACGGCGTGCACGAGTTCTCCGTGACCGCCGACGCCACGGCCGACGGGCAGACCATCGCCGAACTGCAACTGCAACCCGGCGACTGGATCAGCCTCATCGTCCGCGACGGCCGCCCACTCTCACCCGAGGACCCCACACGCCTGGCCGCCGGCGACCAGGTCTTCGTGCTCGCCGACCCCACCCGCCACGAAACGCTGTCCCGGCTGTTCACCACCGCCGACTGACCCGGGCGGCGCACGATCAGCTCGTCGCCGTGCACGCCGCAGCACATGTGCCCGCCGATCATGAAGGTCACGCCGCCGAACATCCGCTGCTCGTCCACGTCGTCGGGGTCGGACAGCAGCGCACGCACGCGGTTGGCCAGCTGCTCGGAGTACGCCATCGCCCTATTCCTTCAGCGTTCGCGGGAGTCCGAATGACGCGAACACCGCGGTGTCGGCGAAGCCCACCAGGCCCGCGACGCGGTCGCCACGCAGCGTGAGCACCATCAGGCCGTAGGCGTGGGCGATCGGCGTGTGCGGATCCTCGAGATAGCAGCCGAACGCCGGCTGGCCGTTGGCGCGTGTCGGCACGAGCCGGAAGCGCTCGAGCGCGCCAGCGGCGGGCACGGTGGACAAGAAGCGGCCGATCGCCTCCGGGCCCACGTACTCGGCCGCCTGCGGCGGCATCGTCATCAGCGCGTCGTCGGTCAGCAGCGCGATCACGCCCGGGATGTCGCCGGACTGGAATGCGGTCGCGAAGCGGGCCACGAGCGCCCGCTCCTCGGGCGAGTCGGGCAGCGGCGCCTCGGCGAGGGTCCCCGGCCTGGCGTCGCGGTCCATCGCGCTGCGCGCGCGGTGGAGCAAGCGGTTCACCGCGACGTCCGTCGCTCCAAACATCTCCGCGACCTCGGCGGCACGGAACCCCAGCACATCGCGGAGCACCAGCACCGCCCGCTGGCGCGGCGGCAGCCGCTGCAGCGCGACCATGAACGCCAGCCCGAGTGCCTCGCGCCGCTCGTAGCGCGCGTCGGGCTCCTGCCCGCGATCGGCGACGCCTTCCAGCAGCACGTCCGGATAGGGCTCGAGCCAGACCGCCTCGCGCAGGCGCGTGGGCTCGGGCGGCAGCGGGACGGGCTCGACCGGCGCCGGCAGATCCGGCAGCCGCCGCCCACGGTCGCGAAGGTGATTGAGGCAGCGGTTCGTCGCGATCCGGTACAGCCAGGACCGCAGCGACGCGCGCCCCTCGAAGCCCTTGAGTCCGCGCCACGCCGCCACGAGCGTCTCCTGCACGAGGTCCTCGGCATCCTGCAGCGATCCAACGATCCGGTAGCAGTGCACCTGCAGCTCGCCCCGCAGCGACTCCGTCAGCGCCTCGAATGCGACGTCGTCGCCCGACTGCGCCCGCGTGAGCAGCTGGGGCTCGTTCGTCATGCGCTTTCCGTCGCCATGACCCGGCGCAGCGCCTCCGCGTCGTAGATCAGCTCGCCCCGCACGATCACGCCGTCCTCCACCTCCAACAGCTCCGCCGCGGTCATCCGACCCAGGCCCGGCATCGCCATCTCCCAGTCGACGATCGAGCACACCGTATTGCCATCCACGAACCGGCGACGAACCTCGAAGCTCGTCACGGCCTGACCGGCCTGGCGCGCCATCTCGCGATAGCCCTCGGCGGTCTCGAAGCTGGCCACCGGGCCGCGGAAGCGGAAATCGTCGGCGAGCGGCACCCCGCTCATGTCCCCGCGGCGAGTGCGCCACGCGTCGTAGTACTCGGCCACGGCTTGCTCAGCGGTCATTCGAGATCTCCCTGTCGGTGGTGTCGTACTCCTTCAGACACCGTCGAGCGGAGAGACTCACCGCGGTGCGCGCCCGCGTTTGCATTTAGCGAGATAGTTAATTAACCTTGCGGTTAGATGTCGGCTGACCACCTGAGCCTGACCTTCGGGGCGCTCGCCGACCCGACGCGGCGCGCGATCCTCACGCGCCTGGCCGAGGGCGAGGCGACGGTCAACGAGCTCGCCGAGCCGTTCGCGATGAGCCTGCCCGCAGTCTCGCGCCACCTCAAGGTGCTCGAGCGCGCCGGGCTGATCGTGCGCGGCCGCGAGGCGCAGTGGCGCCCAAGCCGGCTGGACACCGAGCCGCTCGACGAGGCGGTTGCATGGATGCAGTCGCGCAAGCGCACCTGGGAGCAGCAGATGGACCGCCTCGACGCGCACCTACGCAGCAAAGGAGAAGCCGATGACCAATGACGTCAGCACCGACCAGGAGGTCCTGATCACGCGCATCTTCGACGCGCCGCGTGAGCAGGTGTTCAAGGCCTGGACCGATCCCGACGAGGTCGCCGCGTGGTACGGCCCGGCGCACATGGAGGTCCCGCGCGACAGCGTCCGCATCGACGCCCGCGTCGGCGGCCGCTGGGAGGTCACGATGGTTCCGCGCAGCGGCGGCGAGGGCTTCGCGATCGCCTATGAGATCGTCGAGCTCGTCGAGCCCGAGCTGCTGGTCATGCGCTCAGATCCGATGCCCGGCCACCGGGATGGCACGGTGGTGAGGGTCCAACTGCACGACCACGGCCCCAAGACCCGAATGACGCTCAGCGACGGCCCATTCCCGGCCGCCGGCCGCGGGCACGCCGAGGCCGGCTACCAGGGCGCCCTCGACAAGCTCGCCGCTCACCTCGCCGCGTGACCAGCGCGTTTCGTTCGAGATCGCTGTACACGAGGTCCGAATCGGGCCCGAGGGGGCGCGGCACGCACGCCTGCGTGCGATCATCGGCCCATGAGTGAGCCTGATCCGGAACGCAGCAGCTTCGAGGACATCGCACGCGCGCTGGCCGATGAGGTCAGCGGGGCGATCGAGCGGCTCTCCGAGATCGACCTCGATGAGATTGCGCGGGCCGCGAGCGCGGAAGGCGAGCGCGCGAGACAATGGATCGACGACCTCCGCCGGTGGCTGCGCGAGCAGGGCGGCCCGTGGGAGCACGGGCCGGCGCCTGCCGATCGCTCGACGCCAGGACGCCCGACGGGCGACGATCCGCTGCGACACGCCGGGCCGCATCCGCTCGATCTCCCCACGCCCGACCAAGGCGTGGCGCTGGCGGCACTCGACTCGGGCCGCTGGAGGGTCGAGCCAGGAACGAGCGCGCTCGCCGTCCACGGCGAGGGCCGCCAGCGACGCGCTCGGGCTCGTCCGCGAGCTGCGAGTTCGCGACTGGATGACCGCCGACGGTCAAATCACGCTGGCCGGCCGCGACGCGCTGAGCCGGTGGCTCGACGCTGCGGATCGCTGACCGACCCCTCAGCACCGTCGAGGCCGAGCGCGCGCGCCCGCAGACGCGCCGGAGCCGGGTCATACGGCGCGCGGCGCCAGGTCGCCAGCTGCCGCTGAAGGTCGAGCAGCAGCCAGTACGCGCCGTCAGCCGCTTCGAGGTCCAGACCGTCCCACCAGCCGACCCGCGACGGCGCCGGGGCACCAACCGCGCCTGGGTTGAGCAGCCACTTGCCGCCCGTGAGATCCAGCGGTACGCCGGGCACGATCTTGACCGCGCTCGCGCCGCCTGGCGTGCCCCGCCACGCGGCGGCGACATGGGTGTGGCCGACGAGCCCCAGCGCGCCGCGCTGGACCGCCAGGCAGGCTGCCGCGTTCGATGCGCCGACGTACTCGTGCACGGGGTTCCGCGGGCTGCCGTGCCAGCACTGCACGTCGCCGCGACGCGCCGCGGGCTTGCGCGAACGCATCCACTGCACATCGGCGGCGCTCAACCGCTCGCGCGCGAGCTCGATCGACCGCGCGGCGCACGACCCCGGATCGCCGAACCTCGTGGGCTCGGCCGAGCCCGTGGTGCCGAAGTCATGGTTGCCCATCAGCGCCACAGCGCAACGCTCGCGCGTGCGAGCCACCACATGCTCGGGATCCGGGCCTCCGCCGGTCATGTCCCCCAGCGACCACAGCTCCTGCACGCCACACGCCTCGGCCGCGCTAATCACGGCGTCGAGCGCCTCCGCGTGCGCGTGCGCGTCGCCGAACACCGCTACGACCACCACCCGAACCCTAGACCGCGACGCGCAAGCCCAGCAGAGTCTGAGGGCAGAGACGAAGCCCGCGGCTCGGCTTAACCTACCCCGGGGCTTCTTGCATCCCGCCAATGGGGCTCCCCTCGCCGCCCTGGCGCACCGGGGCGCCAAGGCGTTCGCCTCCGATGGCCCACACAAACTCTGGAGAGGGCGGTGCAGGCAGCAGCTCGCCGTTGGGGGCGCGGGGACGCAGCGTGCGAGCGAGGAACACCGGGTTGCCGATCAGGTATCGGCGGGCCAGACGTCGCGGCTCTTGTGCGAGCCGGTAGGTCCATTCCAGGCCGGCGCGGTTCATCCATGCGGGTGCACGTGGCGCGGCACCGGCCGAGAAGTCGAGGAACCCCCCGACGCCAAGACCGACGCGCGCACCGGTTCGCTGCAGATGGCGCACGAGCCACTGCTCCTGGCGCGGCTGACCGAGTGCCACCATCAGGACACTCGCCCCGCTGGCGCGAACGCGCTCCACGACGGCATCGGTCTCGCCGTCGGTGAAGAACCCGTGCTGGGTGCCAACCACGCGCAGACCCGCGATGCGCTCGCTGAGTCGCTGCGCGGCGCGTTCCGCCACGGGGCCCGCACAGCGCGGCAGCGTGTCCGTGGCGTGGGCGGGGCCGCCCACGGCGGCGACTTGGTGCGTCAGCGCGCTTGCGATGAGCCCGGCGCGCGGAGGGGCAGCCCCCCACCCTCCTGCGGTCGACCGGCCAGCCGCCGGGCGCTTGGCCATCAACGATCGCATGCGATCGACCGTCGCCTGCTCGCGCTGGATCACCAAGGCTCCCCCTCATGTCACCGAACTCCGGACCCCGTGGCAACGGCGCCCTCTCAATGGGCCGCTGGTGCTCTCCGTGGAGAGTGTCGGACAAGGCTGGTCGCCTCGCCGCGGGGCCAGCGCCGTCAGCTGAGCAATCGGGCCGTTGACCCCACGCGCGGTCCGCGGTCTCGGCGAGAACGCCATCGCCTGACAGCTCGAGGGCATGCGAGTAGCGACCTTCCATCGCGATGCATACCGTTGGACGCATGCCCGATACCTACCCCGCCCAAGTTGACGTGGAGTATCCGGACCGGCCGCTCAACCGACTGACGACAGGCCTGCGGATCTTCACCATCATCCCCATCGCCATCGTGCTCGGCACCGTTTCCGGGGAGACATGGAGCTGGTACGGCGACAACGGCGCAACCCACACGGGGCGGACCGTGGTCGTGGGCGCCGGCGGCCTGCTATTCGCCGGGCCGCTGCTCATGATCCTGTTCCGCCAGAAGTACCCGCGCTGGTGGTTTGACTGGAACCTCGAGCTCACGCGGTTCTCCTCACGAGTCGCGCTGTACGGCGCGCTGATGGATGACCGCTACCCATCGACCGACGAGCGGCAGTCGCTGCGCCTGGACATCGCCTACCCCGACGCGCGGACCGATCTGAACCGCTGGCTGCCGCTCGTGAAGTGGTTTCTCGCGATCCCGCATTACATCGTGCTGGTCTTCCTCGGCATCGCCGCCGTGGTGTGCATCGTATTGGCGTGGTTCGCGATCCTGTTCACCGGCCGCTACCCGCGCGGCCTGTTCGACTTCGTCCTCGGCGTCGGGCGCTGGGGCGTGCGCGTACAGGCCTACGCGTTCCTGCTGAGCACCGACCGCTACCCGCCCTTCTCACTGAGCGCGTAGGAGAAGCGTGACACTGCGTCACACGCGAGGAACCGGCCCGAAAAGGGAGTAGTGTCATTAGTTGAGCTGACCCTGCGGGCCAGGAGTTCAGCCCTCGAAGCGAAAGCAACCGAAGCGCGACAGCGCCGAGGCGCGGAGCTCGAGGCCATGATCGAGACCCGCGGGGCCGGCTGATGGCTCACGCGTTGGGTCTCGTTCCCTCTCCTGTCGCGCGACACCTCCAGAGGGTCGGAGGTCTTCGGCAATGCAAACGCAGCGAACCGTCGACGGCACGCCCACTCCAGAGTCGCCAGATCCGACGCCCGCCAGGTTGCCAGTGGTGCCACAGCGCTCGGCGCGTCGAGCGACTGCGCGTCGCGCCAGTAGCCGTCGCGCCACGGCGCGTCGGCGCAGGGACAACGTCGACGGGCGCATCGTCGAATATCTCAAAGACCACCCGCAGAGCACCACCGGCGACATCGCCAAGGCATTGAACGCCGACCGCGGCACGATCGCCGCAGGGCTGTCGCACATCGTCGAGGCCAACGACGCCGACAAGGGCCAGGCGGCCGACTAGTCATGGCCGAGACCCTTGGCCACCGCGGGTCCTCCGAGGCGCGCGCCTCGGGGGAGGACGTCGGGACGACGATCACCGCGGTGCTGGACGACGGCCCGCTGCGAGGCGAACGCATCGAGGCGCATGTCGTCCAGGGCCGCCCGCCGAGCACGATCGACGCGCGCGCCGACGACGGGAGCACGTGCCGCTACTGCCTCGCGCGGTGGACCCAGAGCGGCCCCTCCGCGATGTACACCTTCCTTTACCGCGTGTAGACGCTCCGCGTCACGCGGCGGGCCGGCACGTTTTGAGACACTTCTGGAACCGACGAGAGGTCCGACATAGAGTCCTCCAACCCGAGACGCATCCTGATCGTCGCGTACCGCACGGCGGGCACGCCAGGGCTCTTGGACGAGGTGCACAGCCGCGCGACGCACGAGCGATGCCGTTTCGTACTGCTCGTACCGCGGCCTTACTGGGACCCTGAGACGGAGGAGGCGGCGCTGACCCTCGAGCTCGCGATCCCGCTGCTGGAGGAGGCAGCGGGCGGGCACGTCGAAGGCCTCATCGGCGACACCGACCCGCTCGTCGCGGTGCGCGAGACACTCGAGCGCGAGCCGTTCGACGAGGTGATCGTCTCGACGCTGCCCGCGCGCGTGTCGCACTGGCTGCGTCGCGACCTGCCATCGCGCGTGGAACGGCTAGGCGTATCCGTCACGGTCGTGACGGCCAGGACGTCAAGCCGCCGGCTGCTGACCGAGCGTTAGCCGACGATTCACGCAGGTCCAGTCGCGTCATGCCCGTGGCGCGAGTGACCCACCGCTGCCTGCTCGGCGCCGGTCGCGTAGTACTCGGCCGCTTCCATCAGTTCCGCTCGCAGCAGGGATTCCTTCGGCAGGCGAGCGGCCCGCCGATGTAACAGAGCGGCAATCCGGCGCATTGTCCGCACTTCTCGACGACTGACCCGGATCTCCGGCGCGACTGGAGCCACGAGGCAGAGATGCCCGCGGTCGACCGCCCTCTGCCCTGCCCGACGCGTGTTCATTGTCTTCGAGCCTCCATGCTCGATTCCGATGACCGACTCCCATGAGGGCTGTGTCCATCGACGAGAGGCAGTTCTCTCAATCAACGATCCGTTCCACGCGAAATTCCGCGAGAGCCCGCCGGGTCGGTGGTCACGCCACCGACCTCGGCGGCGATACCTTTCCCGAGGCCGGCGCACGGGAGGCGCACCGCCCCGGCTTGGCATTGGAGCTGCGAGCGCAGCCCTACCTCACGCCCTTCCCACCGTCGATTGACGCGTCACCTGTTGCGGACACGGTCATTCCACCGCGCTTCTGCCCAGCAGCGACCGGGAGCGCGGGGCGCCGCTCCCCCGGCGCGCGCTCGACCACCGCTAGCAGATCGAGGTCGCGCGCACGCCTGCTCTACGTAGGCGAGTACCCCGGCCAGTCGTCAGGCGGAGCTCGCAAGTTGGACAAGCCGGTCCTACGCGCGACATGTGCCGACACGCGGAATGCTGTGCGCGTGACGGTGCGCTTGTGTCCAACGGCGTGTCCAACAGACCAGGATTTCCAGATGGTTAAGCCAAATCAGGCGGGAATCATAATCCGCGTGTCGGGGGGTTCGAGTCCCTCCTCCGGCACTGCGCCGAGGCCCCGCAACAGCGGCGCCTTTGGCTTTCTAGAGCCGGTGTGCACCTCAGCGATTGCGGCGCGGTCGCGGTCGCTGCCTCGCAGCCGGCAGCATGCCGTGGGCCTGAGCGCTGGAGCCGTGAGCTGATCCGATGTGCGCATCATCTCCTCCCGTATGCGGTGCGTCGCCACGACCGGCCCCGAACCGCGAAACACGCTGGCAAGAGGTTGCGGTCTACCAGCCAGCAGGAACCCGACCACTACCCCCGGGGTGAGCTCGGCTCCAGCCTGGCGCGGGTGAAGCCGCATCGGCGCCCACGCATCCACGAACCCCTCGACCGAGCGGGCGAGGACCTCCAGCGCTCATGCGGCCCTCCGCAGCCGGGCAGGGCCAGCGTCGGCGACGATGTGTTCGGCGATCCGCGCCGCGTCGTCCCCGACGCCGCCGAGGAAGTGCGACTTGCGGGTGCGTTGGAACCTGAGCCCGAGCGCGAACAGCCCCGGGGCGGGAGTCACGCCTTCCCGGTGGACCAGCTCGCCGGTGGCGTCGAGGATCGGGACCTCGAGCCAGGGATAGGCACGCTGGTAGCCGGTCGCCCATAGCACCGTGCGGAAGTCGCGGCCGAGCTCGACCCGCGACGGCCCGGGACCGAGCGACACCGGCGCCGGGATCTCGGCCGGCGCGGCCGCGGCTGCTGTGCGCTCGATGTGCGCATCGATGTGCGCGAGGGCCCGGCGCAGCCGCCGGTCGGCATCGCGCAGCTCGCGCTCCAAGTCGCAGCCGAACAGCGCCTGACGGCCGGTGAAGCCGGTCAGACGGCTGGTGACGACGACGCCCAGCCCGGCGAGGCGGTCCAACCCCAGCGAGGACCCGCCGGCGGCGCCGCTGACCGGGAAGCTCGGGGCGCGCCGGGCCGCCGCGAGGTTCGGGACCTCGTCGGCATGGACGTCGAGCTGGCCGGCGTCGTGCAGCCACGCGAAGACGTCGCGCCCGCGATAGGTCCGGGGCATGCGTGCGTGACGTCCCACGGCAAGCACGACGTGGCGGCCGGACCGCCGCAGCTCCTCGGCGAGCTGCTGCCCGGTGGGCCCCGCGCCGACCACGAGCACGCCGCCCTCCGGCAGCTCATCGGGGCGCCGGTAGCGCGAGGCGTGCAGCTGAGCCAGCCACGACGGAGCGGCCGTCGCGGCCGCGGGGACGCGCGGCACGTCGCAGTCGCCGGTGGCGATCACGACGCTGCGGGCGTGCCAGTCGCCGCGGTCGGTCGCGACGTGGTAACCGTGGACCGTCGGCCGGACCCGGCGCACGGTCGTGCCCTCGCGCACGGGCGCCGTGACGGCATACCGCTCGAGGTGGGCGATCACGCTTTCGCGGTCGAGATAGCCATCCGGGTCGGGCAGCGGCGCGGCGCCCGGCAGGCGGTTGAGCCAGTTGGGCGTCAGCAGGGTGAGCGAGTCCCAGCGCTCGGAGCGCCAGCGCTCGCCGACGCGCCCGCGCTCGAGCACCACGTGGCCGTGGCCCGCGAGCGCAAGGTGGTGGCTCAGAGCGAGGCCGGCCTGGCCGGCCCCGATGATGATCGTCTCCACGCGCACGTCAATGCAGCTCGTGCGGCCTGCCGAGGGCGACGTCGGCGAGGAAGTCGTAGGCGCGGTTTGCGCCGAGCGGATGCATGAACGCCCCGGCGCGCACGTCGCGGTAGGCGCGGGCCAGCGGCGAGCCGTTGAGGTAGCCGGCGCCGCCCGACAGCGCGAGCGCGCGGTCGACCACGCGCGCCGCCGCCTCGTTGACGAACGTCTTCGCCGCCTGCCCCTCGGCGAAGAGCGCGGTGATCTCGTCGTCGGTGCCGTCGGCGGTGGGATTCGCAGCGTGGTGCTCGTCGATCAGCGCGGCCGCGCGCGAGATCGTGGCGCGGGAGGCCGTGAGATCGATCGCGGACTCGGCGACGAGCATCGGCGCCCGCGCATCGCCGTTGATCCGGTCCGGACGAGCCGTCCTCGCGAACGCCGATTCGGCGATGCCGAGCGACGCGGAGGCGTGGAAGAGCCCGGAGGGCAGGTTGCGCTCGAGGTACGGCACGGGCCGGCCGGTCGGGAAGCCGCCCCGCAGGGCGGCGGCCGGCAGCTCGACACCGTCGAAGGTCACGGAGTGGCTGCCCGAGGCGCGCATGCCGAGCGCGTCCCAGTCGTCGTTGATGCGCACGCCGGGGGCGTCCGCGGGGATCTCGACGTACGCGTACCGCTCGACGCCATCGTCGTCGGCGAAGCGCACCGACGTCAGCAGGATGGTCGCCGCGGGCGCCATCGTGCAGAAGATCTTGTGGCCGTCGATGCGCCAGCCGCCGTCGGTGCGGACCGCCTCGGTGACGGGTCGCGTGAGGTCCTGCCCTCGCTCGCTCATCGCGGCCGCCATCACGATGCCGTCGGAGGCGATCCGGCGCAGCGATCCGGCGAAGGCGCGCTCGCGGCGCGCGTTGCCGGCCGCCCGCGCCATGCGCCAGCGGCGCACGAGGCTGAGGACGACGACGAGGTGCATGTTGACCCCGATCGCAACGGAGGCGTCGCCCCGGGCCAGGCGGCCCGAGGCGACGATGACGTCGTGGACGGAGCTCACGCCGAGGCCGCCGAGCTCCTCGGGCACCTGGGCGGCGAAATACCCCGCGTGCCGCAGCGAGTCGATGCTCTCGAACGGGTAGCTGCCGTCGCGGTCGTGAGCGGCCGCCCGGACGGCGAAGTCCTCCGCCAGCCGCTCGGCGGTCGCCACGAGCGCCCTGCCGGCGGCGGTCTTGGCGGTGAGCTCCATCGACATGGCTAGTGTCGTGATTCGTTGATTCGTTCGCAGTAGCGGGCGATGGATTCGAGGATTTGGTCGGCGGTCTTGGTCCAGACGAACGGCCGCGGGCTGGTGTTCCACGTCTCGATCCAGGCGCGGATGTCGGCGTTGAGCTCGCGGACGGATCGGTGTGCGCCGCGGCGCAGCTTCTTGGTCGTCAGTTCGGCGAGCCAGCGCTCGACCAGGTTCAGCCACGAGGAGCTGGTGGGGGTGAAGTGCAAGACGAAGCGTGGGTGGGCGGTCAGCCAGCGCTGGATGGCCGGCGTCTTGTGCGTGGAGGAGTTGTCGAGCACCAGGTGGACCGCGAGGTCGGTGGGGGCCTCGCGGTCGAGCGTCTGCAGGAACTGCTTGAACTCGATCGCGCGGTGGCGCGAGTGCAGCCGGCCGATGACCTTGCCGGTGGTGATGTCCAGCGCGGCGTAGAGGCTCGACGTGCCGGCGCGTTTGTAATCGTGGGTTGCGCGCTGCGGGACGCCAGGCAGCATCGGCAGGATCGGCGCGGTCCGGTCCAGCGCCTGGATCTGGGACTTCTCGTCGACGCAGAGCACGACCGCGCGCTCGGGCGGATTGAGGTAGAGCGCGACGACGTCGCGGACCTTGTCGATGAACTGCGGGTCGCGGGAGAGCTTCCAGGGCTGCTGGCGGTGCGGCTGCAAGCCGAACGCCTTCCAGATCCGCAGCACCGCCGACTGCGTCAGGCCGACCTCGCGCGCCATCGAGCGCGTCGACCAATGAGTGGCGTCCTTCGGCGTGGTCTCGAGCGTCTTGATGATCACCTCCTCGACCTTGTCATCGGTGATCGTTCGCGGCCGCCCCGGGCGCGGTTCATCGGTCAGACCGTCCAGCCGCAGCCGCGCGAAACGGTTGCGCCACTTGCGAGCCGAGCTGACCGCGATTCCCAGCCGCGCCGCGATCTCGGTGTTGTTAAGACCGTCGCCGGCCAGCAACACGATCCGCGAGCGCAACGCGAGCGCCTGCGCGCTCGTGTGACGCCGCGCCCAGCTCTCCAACTGGGCACGTTCTGCCCCGGTCAACTCAACGGCAACGGGCACGGGAGTCGGCATGAACCCCCCATACCCGCTACGCCCGAATTAATGCATCACCACACTAGCCGACCTCCGCGTGCACGTCGACCGCGACCGGGTTGGAGACGATGTCGTAGACGACAGAGCGCGCCTTGGCCCGCTCGACGATCTCCTTGAGCTTCTCGGGCGGCGCGTCGCCCTTGATCTGGAACGACACGCGGACGTGCTCGAAGCCGTTGCGGTAGGAGTCGTCGAGCCCGGTCGCGCCCCGCGCGTCCAGGACGCCCGAGAGCGTCGAGCTGACCTCGGTCAGCGTGACCTTGCGCGCGGCCGCGACGTTGACGATCGTCAGCGTCAGGCAGCCGGCCAGCGCGTGCAGCACGTACTCGGCCGGGTTGGGCGCCTCGTTGTGGCCGAACAGAACGGGCGGCTCGCTGGCGTCGAGCTCGAACGGCAGCTCGCGCGAGACGTCTTCCTGCCCGGCCCCCCAGAAGCCCTGGAGGGTCGTGCGGCTGTGCGTGCCGTTGATCCAGCGGTTGGTGGCGCGGAACTCGAACCGGGCGAGCTCAGGCTGGCCTTTGAGCGCGTCGAGCGTTCCGTAGACCTGCGCGGTGTCGACGCCGTTGCGAACGGGAGGAGTGAGGGTGGTTGTCATGGGCCGCAGGGTCGCCGCTGCCGGTTCGGGACCGGTAAACGGCGGGCAAATTGCGGCGGGACTCCTCCGCCGGGCCGGGGACCCCGACCCTCAGCGGCTACGCCCCGCGCGGCGGGCGGCGAAGAGCGCAACGACGCGGGTGCAGCGGCTTTACCCGACGCGTACCGGCTGTTAGGCCCAGCGGTGTGTGCTTGCCGCGATGGCAATGCGCCGCTCACTCAGCCACCCCAGCCTCGTACTGTTCGCGTGCCTCTTCGCGTCGCAGTCGGGACTGCTCGTCCTGTCCCCGATCCTCGTCGATGTCGCGCGTGAGTTCGGCGTTTCGACCGCCACCGCAGGACAGCTGAGATCCATTTCCGGCGCGACGGGCGGAGTGACCGCGCTGGTTCTCGCCGCGGCGGCTCGACGACCCGGCCTGCGTGAGCTCCTCAGTCTCGGGGCGGCGCTCGTCGCCCTCGGCTCCGGACTCAGCGCCGTGGCGCCATCGTTCACCGTGCTGGCGGCCGCACAGGCCGTCCTCGGTGTGGGCATCGGCCTGCTCGTCGCGGTCGGCATCGCAGCCGCGGGCGAATGGCCGACACCGAGCCGCCGCCCGCACGTGCTCGCATGGGCGATCGCCGGCATGCCGGCGGCCTGGATCGTCGGGATGCCGGTGGTCGGAGCGGTCGCGAACTACGGGTGGCGCGCCGCCTGGCTCGCGGTCCCGGCTGTGGCAGGACTCATCGCTCTTGCGCTCTTGAGGCTGCGTCCGGGCGATGCGCGCTCGCGGCGCAGCGGTGGTGCCTTCGCGTTGTGGAGACGACCCGACGTGGCGCGCTTCGCGGGCGGCGAGCTGCTGGCCAACGCCGCTTGGGCGAGCGTGCTCACCTACTCGGGAGCGCTCCTGCTGGAGAGCTACTCCACCTCGCCAGCCGTCGTCGCGCTCGGCCTCGGCCTGGTGGCAGCGGCGATGCTGCCCGGAACCTTCACCGCGCGCCGCCGCGCCGCGCACGCCACGTCCGGATTGCTCGCCGGACTCACGGCCTTCCAGGGCGCCGCCGTGCTGGCCCTCGGCGCAGTGCGCCCCGGCGTCGGCGTGACGCTCGCACTGCTCGCCGTCATGGCATTCGTCAACGGGCGGCGCTCGATGGTTGCCAGCGTCCTGGGCATGGACGCCGCTCCGGAGGACCGGGTGGCCGTCATGTCGATGCGCGCGGCTGCCAACCAGTTCGGCTACCTGCTGGGCGCGGGCGTCGGCGGCCTGGCGCTTGCGGCCGGGGGGTTCGAAGCGCTTGGGGTGACGCTCTCGTCCATGTTCGTGACCGCGGCGCTCATCCACCTCCCCGCGCGCTCGCGCGCACGCACGCCGGTCGCACAGCAGGCCACCGCGTGAGCCGCACCGTCGCGCTGATCGAGGTCCAGCGCCGCCCGCACGCCATCGCAGCGTCGGGGACCTGACCCCGCGGCTCATCACGGGGCGCGGCGCGCCAGACGCACCTCGTCGCCCCAGCGCGAACGCCTCGCCGCGCGCGGCTGCGGCTGTCGCGTCGAAGGGTGCGGCCTGGCGTGTTGAAGGGTGCGGCCCGCGCGTTGAAGGGTGCGGACGCTGCGGTTGCCGCGTTGAAGTGCGGCTAGCCGCACGTGACGACGGGCGTCCGGCCACACCGTGCAGATGAGTTAGCACCCCTGCCGCGCTAGTCAGGATGGACGCATGAGGCTGGTCCTCGTGCGTCGCATCTTTCGCGGGTTGACAATCGCGGGTGTTGAGAGCCGCAACGGCTACCGCATACGACCTGCTTGGAGGACCAGCCGTGCCTGACGTTACCGCTTCGATCGCGCCCGCGGGCGTGCGTCTGTGGGTCAGCCTGGATGTGCACAAGTTCTCGATCGTCGCCGCGACGCTGCCGCCCGAGGGCGGTAAGCCGGAGGTGTCGCGGATCGAGACGACCGAGCGCGCGATCCGTCGTTTTATCGACCGGCTCGGCGGGCCCGACGGGCTTGCCGTCTGCTACGAAGCGGGCCCGGGCGGGTTCGCGTTGTGGCGGCTGCTGACGAAGATCGGCGTGGCGTGTGACGTCGTGGCGCCGTCGCTGGTTCCGGTGCGCGCCGGTGACCACGTCAAGACCGACCGCCGTGATGCGAAGAAGCTCGTGACGCTGCAGCGCGCCGGCCTTCTGCGGTTCGTGTCGCCGCCGACCGCCGAGACTGAGGGCCTGCGCGATCTGCTGCGCTGCCGCGACGACCTGCGCTGCGCGCGCACCGCGGCCCGTCATCGCGTCGCCAAGCAGCTGCTCAGGCACGGCCGCATCTACCGTGAGGGCAAGAGCCACTGGACGCAGATGCACCGCCGCTGGGTCAACGCGCAGCGCCTGGACGATCCGCTCGCGCACGAGGCGCTGACGCAGATGCTGATCCACCTCGACGGGCTCGAGCGCCAGCTCGCCACGCTCGACGCGCGGCTTGAGGAGATCGCGCGCGGCGAGCGCTGGGCCGGCCACGTGCAGATCCTCACGCGCTTTCGCGGCATCAGCACGCTGACCGCACTCGGGCTGATCGCCGAGATCGGCGACTTCGCACGCTTCAGCCACCCACGCGAGCTCGCCTGCTGGCTGGGCATCACGCCAAGCGAGTACTCAAGCGGCGATCAGCAACACCGCGGCCACATCACCCGCGCCGGCAACCGCCACGCCCGCCGCCTGCTCGTCGAAGCCGCCTGGCACTACCGCCACGCACCCCGCCGCCCCGCCGGCGGCGTGCAGCCCGATCAGCGCGCCTGGCAAGCCCAGGTCCGCCTGCACCACCGCTACCGCCACCTCACCGAGCACGGCAAGCGCCCGACCGTCGTCAACGTCGCGATCGCCCGCGAGCTCGCAGCGTTCCTCTGGGCCGCGCTCACCGACCAGCCGATCACCACCAGCGACAAGCAGCCCCAGGAGGCCGCCCGCTAGCCACACGCCAACCCATGGTGGGGTCGGGCGGCCGGTGCGAGCCGCCCGGAGGACCCTCGATGCGTCTATGCGATACCGACTCGCGAATCTAGTTCGAGGCAGCTCACGACCGGACACTGTCCTGCGGTCCCGACCCGCGCATCTCACAGTGACAGTCGTCGTTGCCCTCGCACCCGCCGCCCGACCCCACCACCCGCCGCCACCATGAACAACAACCGCCAACGCTCACTTGACACACGCGTCCATCTCAGACGCCGTCTGAGAGCGTCCGCGTGTGCACCCTTCGGCCACCACTGTCCTCTCGGGTCATGGGGCTGCCGCGCCATCACCCGTAGACCTGGCGAGCCGGATGACGGAGTACCGCATCCTCGGCCCGCTCGAAGTGGCCGATGGCGGGGCGGACCTCCCGTTGACCGGCGGGAAGGGCCGCGCGCTGCTGGCGCGCTTGCTGATCGACGTCAACCGCACTGTGTCGGTCGACGCGATCGTGGACTCGCTGTGGGGCGAGGAGGTGCCGCTGTCAGTGATCAAGATGGTGCACGTCTACGTCTCGCAGCTGCGCAAGGTCCTGCCGGATGGAGTCCTGCGCACGCGGGCGCCCGGGTACGCGCTCGAGGTCGCCCCGGAGGCCGTCGACCTCGTGAAGTTCACTCGGCTGCGCAAGGAGGGCCGGGCGGCGCTCGCCGCGGGGGACGCCGAGACGGCCTCGGAGCGCCTGCGGGCTGGACTCGCCCTGTGGCGGGGCGCGGCGCTGGCCGAGTTCTCCGAGCCGTTCGCCGCCGCGTAGGCCGAGCACCTCGAGGAGCTGCGGGTCGTGTCCGTCGAGGACCGCATCGAGGCCGACCTCGCCCTCGGCCATCATGCCGACCTCGTCGGCGAGATTCGCGCCCTGGTGGCTGCCCACTCGCTGCGCGAGCGACCGCGCTGCCAGCTGATGCGCGCCCTCTACCGGGCGGGGCGCCAGGCCGAGGCGCTCGCGGTCTACCACGAGTTCCGCGCGACGCTGCAGCAAGAGCTCGGGATGGAACCGTCCGCGGCGCTCAACGACCTCCAGCGCCAGGTGCTCAACCAGGATCCGGCGCTCGACCTGCGCCCACGCGACGACCGCGCAAAGGGTGGGCCGGTCCGCCTCGCCGTCGTCGACGGCTCGCCCGGTCACGGGCCCGACGACGACGTGCCGGACGTGCTCGTCGGGCGCGCCGACGAGCTGGAGCGGCTGGAGATGGCCTTCGAGGCGGCCGCCGGGGGCTCCGGGGCGACCGCGCTGATCGTCGGCCCGGCGGGGATCGGCAAGACCGTCTTCGCATCGCAGCTCGCAGCCCGGGCGCGCAGCCAGGGGGCGACGGTCCTCAGCGGCCGCTGCATCGACCTCGTCGGCGCGGGCCTGCCCTATCTCCCGCTCGTCGAGGCGTTCCGCCCGCTCTGCCGCTCGCCCGACCTCGGCGAGATCCGCTGCGAGCTGCACGAGCTGCCGCGCCTGCATCCCGACCTCGCCGACGGCACCCCGCTCGCCCCGCACAGCGACGGAGCCACGGCGCGGCTGCGTCTGTTCGCCGAGGTGCTCGCCGTCCTCGAGCACGTCAGCCAGCGCGCTCCGGTGGTTCTGCTGTTCGAGGATCTCCACTGGGCCGACGGATCGACGCTCGATCTCGTCACCTACCTCGCGCACGCGGTCCGGGGGCGCCGCGTGCTCGTCGTCGCGACCTACCGCAGCGACGCGGTCGCGCCCGAGCATGCGCTGCTCCGCCTCGGCGCCGGGCTTCGCCGGGCCGGAAGCACCGTCATGGTCGAGCTCGGGCCGCTCGCCGACGATGACGTCGAGGCCCTCGTCACCGCGAGCGTCGACGAAGCGCTGCCCGCCGAGTTGACGGCAGCGGTGTGCGCTCGCGCGGAAGGCAACCCGTTCTTCGCGATCGAGCTCGCGGCGGCCGCCGCGAGCGGCGAGCACGACCTCCCGCCGGCGCTGCATGACCTGCTGATCGCCGCCGTCGCCCGCCTCGATGCGGACACCCGATCGGTGCTGCGCGTCGTCGCCGCCGCCGGCAGGGACATCCCGTACAGGCTGCTGGCCGTCGTGATGGACGCGCCGGAGCGCTCGATCGCCGATGCGCTGCGCCAGGCCGTCGAGCACCACGTCCTGGTGCCGGATCAATCGAACGGCAGCTTCCGCTTCCGTCACGCGCTGTTCGCCGAGGCCGTCTACGACACGCTGCTGTCCGGCGAGCGGGAGGAGCTCCACGCGCGCCTTGCGAGCGCCCTGACGCAGAACCCCGCGCTGGCCGCGAGTCGCGCGATCGCGGGGGAGCTGGCGCAGCACTGGGTCGCGGCCCGCAAGCCGATGCAGGCGCTGGGAGCATCGCTGCTCGCCGCGCGCGACGCGCAGGCGCTGTCCGGCCTCGGCGAGGCGCTGCGCCACCTCGAGCAGGTGCTCGAGCTGTGGGAGGACGTGCCGACCGCCGAGAACCTCGCGGGCCTCGCGCTGCCCGCCGTGCTGGACTGGGCCGCCGAGCTCGCGGGCATGACGGCGCGCGCGCACGCGGAGGAGATCGACGCGAGTGCGCTCGCGGGCATCCTCGGCGTCGGCGAGTCGGCCGACGCCAAGGCCGTCGCCGCACGGCTCGGGGTGACGCACGGCGAGGCGGCCGCGACCCTGGCCATGCTCGAGCGCGACGGCCTCTTGGAGACGGCAGGCGACGGCGTCTTCCGCCCGGCCCGCCTCGCGGTGAGCGAAGCGCGCGAGCTCTTTCCACTCGCCGTCGTGCTCGAGAGCATCGCGGTGCGCCAGTCCCCGCCGTTCGAGGAGAGCATGCTGGAGGCGATGCACCGCGCCAACGCGCGGATGCGCGCGGCGCTGCACGACCCGTCTGGAGCGATCCTCGCCGACGACGAGTTCCACACCGAGCTCACCGCCGCCTGCGAGAACGAGCGCCTGCTCGGCGCGCTGCGTCCGGTCAAGCGAGCGCTCCTGCGCTACGAGCAGATCTACATGCGCGACCCCGAGCGCGTCGAGCGCTCGGTCGCCCAGCACGGCGCCATCATCGCGGCGCTCGAGCGCGGCGACCGCGCGCTGGCCGCCCAGCGCGTGCGCGAGAACCTGACAGGCGGGCTGCCGGACATCGCAGCGGCGCTCGAGCGCTAGGCCGCGTTGCGGCGCGCGGCGGCGCCTGCCAACCTCATCGTGCTGCCGGCAGGCACGGTCAGGACGCCGCCCGACCCGGAGGCGGCGGCCGCCGGGATCGAGGACCCCGCCGAGCAGCTCGCCGTCGAGTACCTCGCCAGGTACGGAGGCCCGCCGTGGCCCTCGGCATCCTCATCGGGACGATGATCGTACGAGCGGGCAGGATCGCGATGCGGATGCACATCGTGAAGAGGTTCCCGAACTTGCCGCGCCCGTGAGTGAGGGCCGGCAAGTACTCGGGCTGAGATCGGTCGGCCTCAGGCGGCGGCGATGGAGTCCTTGCATTTCGGTGCGAGCGCCTTGAGCTCGTCGCCGGCCTGCTTGAGCCCTTCCTCGACACTCGCGGCCTTCGGGATCTCGCCGACGATCTCGAGCATCGACTTCGCGCACGCGGCAGCCGCCTTGGCCTTGGCTCCGAGCTGGCGCTTCTCGGCCTCCGCCTGCTTGACCTCGGCCTCGGGCTTCGCCGCCTGCGATGCGCTGCTCGCCTCCTGCTTGGCCTTCTCGGCCTCCTGCTGGGCCTTGTCGGCCTCGGCGTTGGCCTTGTCGACCTCGCTCTCGAGCTCCTCGATCTGGGCGTCGTTCCCGTTCAGCGCCTTGCGGGCGGCGGCGAACGCCGCGGTGGCCGCCGCCACGGCGCCGACGCGCCCGCCCTCGTCGTCGCTCGAGGAGGTCTGCGTCTCCGACGGAGGCTGCGCCGCCTGCGTGGTGGTCTTCGTCTCGGTCTCGGTCACGGTGGTCAGCGGCGCCGAGGTGGCCTGCTTCTGCTCAGACTTCGCGTCGTCGGCGTTCGAGCGCTCGTGCAGGCCCCAGACGCCCAACGCGATCGCGACGACGGCGACCGCGGTCGTGGCCCACAGCCACGGGTTGCGCGACGCCGACGGGCCGTCGGGCGCAGCGTCGGCGCTCGCAGGCTCCGTCGGTGGCTCGAGCGGCCTGGAAGGATCGTCGGCAGACATTCGCTCGGCACGCTCGCGCACGGCCCAGATCCGATCAACGGTGCCCACCTGCCTATCCCTGGGGAAGCGTGCCGCCCCGAGCTCGGGCCCGCGGCGCGGTGACTCGCCCGCGGATGGACCCCGTCGCCAAGGTCGAGGCCCGGCCTTATCGCTCCCGGACCGCGTAGGTCAGGTGGGTCACCCGCTGCGTCGGCTCCGCGCGGACCGGCTCCAGGGCCACGCGGCCCGCGTCCACGCCCTCGAACAGGCGGATTCCGGAGCCGAACAGCACGGGCGACAGCGCGATCGAGAACTCGTCGATCAGGCCGGCGTTCACGTATTCCAGGATCGTCGCGCCGCCGCCCGCGATGCGGACGTCCCGGTCGCCGGCGGCCTCGCGGGCCTGGTCGAGCGCGGGCTCGATGCCGTCGTTGACGAAGTGGAAGGTGGTCCCGCCCGACCGCTCCCAGGGGTCACGCTGCTCGTGCGTCACGACGAAGATCGGCGTGTGGAACGGCGCCTCCTCCGGCCACGCCTGCTCGCCGGCGTCGAACATGCGCTTGCCCATGACGCTCGCGCCGGTGCGCTCGAACGTCTCCCGCACGATGTCGTTGTCGCGCCCTTCCTCGCCGCCCTCGCCGAGCATCAGGTTCTCCCGGAAGAACCGTTGCGGGAAGATCCACTGCTGCAGCTCCATCCACTGCTGCCCCATCAAGTCCTCGAGGGACTCGGGCGCGATGAACCCGTCCAGCGACATCGTCACGCTGAAGAAAACCTTCCCGGCCATCAGCCCTTAACTCCCTTTCCGAGCGATCTCGGTGACGTAGGCAGCCAGGTTGCTCAGGGTCTGCTGGCCGCCCTCGATCGCGTGGTACTTCTCGACCGCCTCGTCGCGCAGCTCCTTGGTGGGGAACACCGTGCGCATCTCGATCCGGGTCGCCGCGCCGTCGGGCGCGAACGTGAGGACCGACTCGAAGGCGTTCGGGTCGCCGCGGGACTCACCGTGCAGCAGCGCGATCCGCTCCGGCGGGGCGATCTCGGTCCAGGAGATCCACTCCTGGTAGTCCGTCCCGTCCGGTCCGTGCATCACGAAGTCCCACGCCCCGCCGACGCGGAACTCGAACGCCCGCGTGGTGGTGGTGAACCCCTCCGGTCCCCACCACCGCGACAGGTGCCGCACCTCGGTGAACGCCTCGAATACCAACTCCCGTGGGGCACTGATGACCCGGGAGATCACGATCTCGCGGTCGGCCGTCGCGGACTGCGCCGGCGCTTCTCGTCCCGTCGCGCTCATCAGCTACTCCTCATGCCGTGCCTGCTTGAGATCCTGGACGAACTCGTCCAGCCGGTCGAAGCTCTCGTTCCAGAACCGCTCGAACCCGCCGGTCCACTCGTGGACCGGTCGCAGCCCGCGGGCGTCAAGGCCGTACAGGCGCTGCTTGCCTGCCTTGCGGTCCCGCACCAGCCCGACCTCCCGGAGCACCCGCAGGTGTTTGGACGCCCCCGGCTGGGCCATCCCCAGCTCCTGGGCCAACTCGGTCACCGGCCGCTCACCGGCCCGCAGCAGGACCAGGATCTCCCGGCGCTGCGGCTCGGCGATCGCGTTGAAGACGTCCGACGTCGTCGCTGCTCGTGCCATGAGTCACATCATATGCCGATATCGGCATGCGTCAAGCCGGAGGCGAATCAGGCGGGTCTTGTCCGATTCGACTTCTCCTATCCATGCGCACGCGCGGGCCCGCCGCACAGGCCGCTCGAGTGCGACGTGCGTCAAGATCGCGCTGTGACGACAGGGTCTCGACGGGCAGCGTCAGCAGAGCCTCGTCGGCCCCGAGGCCCAGTCCGCCGATGGGTCCGCGCCCGCCCCGCCGATGTCATCGACGTCTTCGTCTACGTGGTCGTCCTCAACCTCGCCATCGAGTACACCCCATCGGTCATCAGCGAAAGCTTCACCCTCTCGCTGCTGACTGCGGCGCTCCTCAAGCTCGCGCTGGAGGCGGTGATCCTGCTCAAGGGCGAGATCCTGACCAGGCTCCACACTGCCGACACGCGGCGTGGCAAGATCGCCGCTGCGGTGTCGCTGTGGGTGGTCGCGGCCGGCAGCAAGCTCGTCGTGCTCGAGCTGGTCGACCTGGTCTTCGACGATGCAGTGAGCCTCGGTGGCTTCATACCGGTGACCTTGCTCGTCGCCGCCCTCCTCGCGTCACGGGCCGCAGTACGGCGCCTCCTCCATGACACCGCCACGACGGCCTGACCTGAGAGGCCCCATGAGCCAGCCACGACCCACCGAGCCGATCGGATCCATTGGATGGACCGAACGCACCGGGGGAATGCTGACCGCTCGGGAATGCCTAACCCTTGCCCGGCCCCTGCTGCGGGGGGAGCTCAGCATGCTTGCCGGCCGTCTCGCGATGGTGCTCGGAATGCACTCGGGACGCCGGACTTCCATCGATCCGGCGAGCCTGGTGGCACCCGACTCCGCTCTCGCAAGAGATGCCGGGGTCGCCGCGCAGGACCTCTTGACACCGGCGCTCCTCAACCATTCCAGTCGTGCCTACACGTGGGGCGCGGCCATCGCCGCACTTCACGGGATCACGTTCGACCGTGAGCTCCTGTACCTGGCGGCAATGTTCCACGACACCGGGATCCCGAGCCCGGTGCCCGACGTCGACTTCACGGTTCGCAGCGCCGCGTTGGCACGCGAGTTCACCGACAGCCACCGCGTGCCTGCCGATAGCCGCGAGCTCGTTGCGAACGCGATCGCCATGCACTACACCCCCGGCGTCGGCCTCGAATCCGGTGCCGAGGCCTACCTCCTATCTGCCGGCGCAGGCGTCGATGTGTTCGGCCTACGCAGCAACGAGATACCGGATGCAGTCCGCCAGAGCGTCATCCAGGACTACCCGCGGTTGGGCTTCAAGCGGGAGTTCGCCGGGCTTCTCCGAGCCGAGGCCAGGCAAGTCCCTCGTGGCCGCGCCTGGTACCTGCACCGCTTCGCCATGAGCGACCTGAGCATTCGGCTCGCGCCCTTCCGTGGTTGATGTGACGGCAACCGGCAAGGGGTGCGCAGAGCAGGCCAGCAAGCGAGGAGCAGGTTCTTTGCCTGGCGCCGCGTTGCCGGCTCGGTCAGACGCTCACGCGGTAGTGGAGGTGAACGAAGCCGTTTCGGAACCGGCGTTCATCGAGAAGCTCGAGTTGCGCGCGGACGTTGTCGGCCAGGGCGCGCTTGCCGCCCCCCACCACGATCGGGCACAAGAACAGATGGCACTCGTCGACCAGCCCCGCGCCGATCGCCTGGCCAGCGAGCTCGGCACCCCCAACTGCGATGTCGGCCCCCGAGGACTGCTTGAGCCGCCGGACGGCGTCTCGATCGAACTCGCGCTCGATCCGTGTCCTCGCGCTGGACACCGTCTCAAGCGCCCGGGAGTACACGATCTTCTCAGCCGCCCGCCAGATCTCAGCGTAGTCCCAGAACACTGCCGGCTCATCGGCCTCGGTGCTCGCGGTCTCCCAGAACACCATCGTCTCGTACATCCGGCGCCCGTAGAGGTATGTGCCGATCGGCCGCTCGAGATCGTTGACGAACCCATGCACCTCCTCATCCGGCATCGCCCAGTCGGATCTGCCCTCCTCGTCCTCGACGTACCCGTCAAGCGAGGCGATCGCCGCATAGATCAGCTTGGCCATCTGCGCTCCAATCGGTCATCACGGTGCAGCCACCACGGCCGCAGATGCTGAGACCGCGATCCGCAGCCAAAGTCATCGATGACGGCATCGCAGGAGCACTTGAGTCGCCGCAAGCTGCCGGACACGCGGGCAAGCCCCCGGGCGAAGACGCGGGATAGCCGCACTACACAGCCACCAGACAGCGCATAAGGTCCTGCTCCAGATACCCCCCCTGGGTATCTCCCTCGAAAGAGAAAGGACCGCCATGCTCACCCAGACCTCTACCGCCACCTTCATCCGTCACTACATCGAGATGGTCGTCGTCATGTTCGCCGGCATGATCGCGCTGGGCCTCCCGGGCGAAGCCGTGCTGAAGGCGATCGGCAGCGGCACGTCGGAGCTGCGCGACGACGCTCCGTCCGTTGTCTTCCTCGGCATGGCCGCGACCATGACGGTGCCGATGGTCGCGTGGATGCGCTACCGCGGGCACCGCTGGCAGCCGACGCTCGAGATGGCCGCCTCCATGATCATCCCGACCCTCGGCGCCATCGCGCTGCTGGCCGTCGATGTCCTCGGCTTCGACACCCTGATGGGGCTCGAGCACGTCGCGATGCTGCTCGGCATGCTCGTCGCCATGCTGCTCCGCGTCGACGAGTACACGGGCCACGGCCACCACGGCCACGACGTGGTCGCCGCCTGAGCCAGCAGCCGGCGCCGCGGTGGACCGGGCCCCGCCTCGGCGGGGCTCCTAGCGTCCGGGGCTAGGCGGCCGTGCGGACGGCCGGCGCCTCGGAGATCCGCGTCGCGGCTCCCGCGATCTCCGAGGCGATGTGCTCCGCGTCGTCCTTGACCCACCCCAGGAGGGCGGAGCCGCGGGTGTGCTGCCAGGGCAGGCCGAGGAAGTAGAGACCAGGCACGGCCGTGACGCCGCGGCGGTGCTCGACGCGCCCCTTCTCGTCGAAGGCCGGCGCCTGAACAAAGGAGTGATCGAGCGCGAAGCCGGTCGCCCAGATCACCGCCTTGGGGGACAGCGCTGAGCCGTCGGCGAACCGGATCTCCGTGCCGGACGCCGCCACGGCGCGGACGCGCAGCTCGATGCCATGCCGGCGCCGTGCAGCGCGCGGGCTGGAGCCGATCAGCGTCTCGCGGTACTGCAGCCGCTGACCCAGACGCGAGTGGACCGTCACGCGCATGAAGCGGCCGGCTTCGAGATACCGGAACAGGTCACGGCCGAGCAGCCGCTGCGGCAGCGGGGTCTGCCGCGAACCGACGGAGAGATGCACCTCGTGCGCCGCCGCCAGCTCCTCGGCGATCTGGTAGCCCGTGTTCCCACCGCCCACCACCAGCACGGGCCCGCCGGGAACGTCGGCCGGCCCGCGGTAGTCGGCGCTGTGCATCTGGACGAGGCTCGCGTCGAGCTGCTCGGCGAAGGCCGGGACCCGCGGCGTCTGAAACGGCCCCGTGGCGATCACTACTTGGTCAGCCGCGTACGCACGGTCGCGCAGCTCGACCACGAAGCCCCGGTCGTCGCCGCCGCGGACCGCGATGACCTCGCTGTCGAACTGCACGGGCAGATTGAAGTGCTCCGCGTAGCGCGCCAGGTACTCGACAATCTCGTCGCGGCCCGGATAGGTGTCGAGCTCGCCGGGGAACGCGAGCCCGGGCAGGCTGTCGTAGCGCACCGGCGTGAACAGCTTCAGCGAGTCCCACCGCTTGCGCCACTGCGCTGCCGGAGCGTCGGCCGCCTCCAGAATCGTGAAGCGGCGGCCGTCCCGGGCCAGGAAGTACCCCAGGGCCAGCCCCGCCTGGCCGCCGCCGACCACGACGACGTCGTAGCGATCACCGGCAGCGGTCACGACGCGCCCTCCGCCTCGACGACGTCGAAGCTGAACATCATGCCGCTCTCGTGGTGCTCGGCGATGTGACAGTGCGCCATCCAGCGGCCGGGGTTCGTCACTTCCAGCAGGATGTCGACCGTCTCGCCGGTCCGAACGAGCACGGTGTCGCTCCACACGAGGTTCGGCTCGACTTCGCCGTCGCGGGCAAGGACCAGGAACCGCCCCGCACCGTGGATGTGGAACGGGTGGTGCATCGGGTGGTCGGAGTCCATCTCGTTGACCAGGCGGATCTTCACGCGGTCCCCGACGCGGAACTGCCAGGCGATGTCGTGGTTCGCGGCGTCGCTGGAGCGATCGATCAGCTTCCAGCGGGTGTTCGCCGGCGTCGTGATCTTGTTGACCTCGACCATGTCGTCCTCCCACTCGATGCCGCCCGTGGCCGCATGGTCGTGACCGTGCTCGTGCTCGCCGTGCTCATGCTCGTGGTGGCCTCCCGCCTGCGCGACGTGCGCGGGTAGCAGCTTCATGCCGCAGCTCGGGCATCGGCCGGGCTCTTCGGAGACGACCTCGGGATGCATGGGGCACATGTAGGTGGGGGTCATCGCCATGAGCTTCATGCCGCAGCTCGGGCATCGGCCCGGCTCCTCCGAGACGACCTCGGGGTGCATGGGGCAGGTGTAGGCCGCGGCGCCGCCGGCGGGCTCGTCGAAGTCCATCTCGGCGACGAACGCGAGCGTCTTGTCGGGCTCGGCAGACAGGTGGCGATCGAGGCCCTCGCGCTCGGCGCAGAGCTCCGGGTCGCTGCGCAGCTGCTCGAACGCCTCGGCCAGCGAGGGCTCGGCCGGTTCGTCGCCTACTGCGATCGACGCGAGCCGGTAGACCTTGTCGGGCGTGTGGTGCTCGAGCGCAAGCGGGCCGGCGCGCTCGAAGAGCACGTCGAGGATCACGCGCTCCGACGGCGCCAGGATCGCCTCCTCGACGATCTCCTCGCGCTCGCAGCGGCCGCTGTCGCCGCCGACGAGCTTCATGCGCGCCCCGGGCAGCTTGACCTTGAAGACTCGCGTGTTGGCGGTGTTCGTGAGATACAGGCGCACCACGTCGCCCTGCCGCGCCTCGAGCGCGAGCTCGGGCTCTCCGGCGACGAGCAGCACGTTGCCAAAGCGCCCCATCGCGGCGTACGACGTCTTCGAGCGGCTGAACGGCGCAATCCGACCGTCCTCGATGAGCACGTCGTCGAGCGTGAGCACCCACTCGCGGTTCACCGGCGCCCAGTACTCCGGGTCCGCGGGCTCGACGATGACGTTGCCGTACAGGCCCATCTCCTGCCCGTAGTCCTCGCGGATATGTGGGTGGTACCAGTACAGACCCGGATCCGGGAACGCCACGGTGCACGAGTAGCGCCCGCCGATGGGAATCGGCGCCTGCGTCTCGTGCGTGCCGTCGGAGCGGTTGTCGAGGCGCAGGCCGTGCCAGTGCACCGTCGCCTCGAGATCGCCCTCGTTGACGACGTCGACCTCGATCTCCGAGCCCTCCGCCACGCGCAGGGTCGGTCCTGGCACAGAGCCGTTGTAGGCGAGCATGCGCACCTCGGCATCGCCGATCCGCTTCCTGACACTCGCGATGCCCAGCTCGAACGACCCGCCCGGGGCGACGTCGACTATCCCAGTGGCGCGGCTCTCGGGCAGGCCGGTGGTGTCTTGGGAGAAGTGGTCTGTTGCGCTCATGGCCTCAGTGGGTCGAGGGTGGCGGGGTCAGCCGTCGTCTCGAACCTCCTCTCGACGCGGCAGGCGGCGAGAATGCGGTCGATTGGCTGCGTGCGCGTGACGCGGACGGCGCGGCGCTGCTCAGCGCGCGCACGTCGCGCGCGGACGAGCTCATTCAGCCGCGTGGAGTCCATGAAGGCCAACCCTCGCAGGTCTCTGACCGCAAGTGTTGGGCTTTCGCGCCGGATCGCGGGCAGCGCCCTTCGGTGCGGCCTACGCCTCGAGCCCGCCACGACGCCGTGCCGGCGCGGCATCGAGGTCGACGGCTTCTGCCGCGGGGATAGTTGACGCGCCGGTCCGCTAGCCGAAGTCCGCGCCTGCGGCGATCTCGCCGACGATGATCGCGGCGACGACCCAGTCGACGACCATGCAGAACGGCGGCCACCATCGCGTGTTGGCGACGTAGTGGCTGCGGTGCTGCCAGAGGTCCTTGAGCCCGTGCCCGGCCATGCCGGCCACCAGGAGCCACGGTGATCCGGTCACCGCGGCGGCGGCCACGACGACGAAGGCGAAGGTCACGCTGCTCTCGATCGCGATGACCCGCGGCCGTCCGTCGGCGACAGCGAAGCCGACGTAAATGGAGGCAATCACCACGAGTCCGAGCGCATAGACCGTGGCGCTCGGCAGCCACCAGAAGGCCAGCGGGGTTGCCGCCTGCAGCAGGCCCACGACGATCCCCCACAGCATGGGCGCGCGGAGGGCGCGCGGCGAAGCGCGCGAGCTCATGGTTGAAGGAGCCTCGGGTCGGAGGGGATCAGCCACGCGCGTACACCGCTTTCATGACGTCGCCGATGCACGGCTCGATTGAATCGCATTCGCTCGCCTTCTCGATGCGCGTGGTCTTTCTCTGTGCCGTCCCGTCACAGCGCGGAGCTGGGCTCGCGCGGTGAGCGTCAGCGCCGTGCCGACAAGCTTCAGGTGCGTGGGTTGCGTTCCTATCGCGCTGCCGAGGAGGATGGGCACGGAGCGCTCGTGCCATGGTGCTGGGCGCTATCAGCGACGACGCGACGAGCCGAATGGACAGCGATTCCGCCAGCAAGACCTGGGACTGCATTGTCGTCGGCGCAGGGCCGGCCGGTCTCAACGCTGCGCTCGTGCTCGGCCGCACGCGCCGACGCGTCCTAGTACTCGACAGTGCCGAGCCGCGCAACTACGCCACCCATGAGATGCACGGCGTTCTCGGCCACGACGGCCTCGACCCGGCGGACCTGCGCGCCCGCGGCCGCACGGAACTCGGCCGCTACGGCGTCGAGGTCGTGACCGCCGAGGTCCATGACGCCGAGACGCTCGCCGGCACCGTTCGCGTCACCTCGTCCAGCGGCGCGGACCTCACGCGGACCGTGCTGCTCGCCACGGGCATCCTCGACGAGGTGCCCGACATTCCGGGCTTCGCCGAGGTCTGGGGGACCACGGCGCACACCTGCCCGTACTGCGACGGCTATGAGCACCGCGACGAGCGGCTCGCCGTCCTCGCCGCCGGCGCCCGCGGCGAACATCTGGCCATCCTGCTGCGCCAGTGGTCCGACGACGTCGTCCTGCTCAGCAACGGTCCACACGGCCTGGATGCGGATCAGCTCGCGCGGGTGCAGGCACTCGGCATCCCCATCATCGAGACGCCCGTCATCGCGCTGGAGAGCGACGAAGGCGGCCACCTGCGTCGCCTTCGCCTCGATGACGGAGAAACGCTCGACCGCGATGCGCTGTTCTTCTACCTCGGCTGGCAGTTCCGCAACGAAGTCGCCCGCAGGCTGGGCTGCCAGCTCGACGACGACGGCTCGATCGCGGTCGACTCAAGCCAAGCAACGACGGTCGACCGTGTCTACGCCGCCGGCAACTGCGCCGACCCGAGGGCGCTCGTCCCGGCCGCGGCCGGTTCCGGCGCCACCGCCGCGGTCGCCATCAACGCGCGCCTGAGCGTGGAGGATGCCGACCACGCCGTCACCAGCTCCCGCGCGCCGACGACCCGGCTCCGCTGAGCAGCGCCAGCCAGAAGCCGGCCCGCGGCACTGCGTGCCACAGCTCGCGCTTGAGCCAGGAGCGGGGGATGCCGAAGCGCATCAGCTCCGGGATCACCTCAACGAGATCGGAGCGGCGGACGAGCTCGACCTCATTCCCCATCGACCATCGCGGGGTGAAGGCGTGGTGCTGGCGTCGAGGCAGAGGCGCAGGCGCTCCTCCGGCCAACGGAACGGTTCAAGCGTTCGACGGGCGTAGCGCGCGGAGTCGTTGATGTAGACGTCCCCTGTGCTCGCGGGGCCACAGAGGCCCGCATCGTGCAGGAAGGAGGCACAGAGCAGCAGCACGTGAATGGCCGCCCCTGGCGTGGCGCTCCAGTGCACCCGCGGACCGTGGCGTTGGCTTCGCTCGACATGTGTGCACCTTCCTTCGTCGCGGCGCCAAGCGTACGCCGGACGTGGCTCGACTCACAGGCGCTGATCCGCTTCGCCGCATCCCGTCGATGCGGGCGTGTTGTCAGCAGCCCACCAAACGCTCGCTTGGGACGAGGTCCAGGCGCGCGGCGGCGAGCGATCGGCCGGCCCTCCCGCCCCTGCCGTCCGCGCCGTGGCCGGCATGGGGCCCACAGCGGTCGCGGCTGAGCCTCAGCCCGGTCGTGGGGTTCACCGGGTTGGCTCGACGGTCAGCGCGTGCTCGGCCCCGGGCGCGACCGTGGCGATCGTCGTGCGCAGGCGCGCGAGGTCATGTCCGGCATCGAGCCCGGCGAAGATGAGCGCAGCGGTGTGGGCGTAGTGCGCGACCAGGCGCTGAGCGACCTGGTCGGGGTCGGCCGCGGTGACGGCATCCACGATGCTGCGGTGCTCCTCGCGTCGCTGGTCGAGGACGTCGGGCGTCGCCGCGCCGAACGCCAGCCGGTAGCGCTCGGCGTGGTCGAAGAGCTGCCCGATGGTCTCCGTCACGCGAGGCCCGGAACCGGCCACGAGGGCGAGGTGGAAGGCTCGGTGCGGTGTGCGCAGGCCGGTGTTGTCCCGAGACCGCATGTAGTGGTCCATCTGCGCGAGCAGACCCTCGAGCTCGGCGATGTCAGCGGAGTGGAGCTGCGGGACGGTGATCCGAATCGCCACGGCCTCGAGCGAGATCCGCATGACGTAGAGCTCCTCGGCGTCGGAGCTCGAGAGCCCAGCGACCCGCACCGGGCGGTTCGGCTCGGAAACGACGAGCCCTTCGCGCTGAAGCATCCGCAGTGCTTCGCGCAGCGGCGTGCGACCGACCTCGAGCTGGCCGGCCAGGGCGGCCTGCGATGCCGTGTAGCCGGCAGGGACCTCGCCCCGCAGGATCGCGTTGCGCAGGCGCTCGTGGACGAGCGCGACGTGCTGCCCATCACGTGGCCGGCCGGCCTCGGCCGCTCGCTTCATCTGGCCACAGATACCACGTGGCCGACAACATGCGGTTTCGTTCGACCCCGCGCGCACGGGCAGCGCGGACGAGCGGCGCTCGTTGGCCTCGAGCAGGTGCGGCGGGCGGACAGGGCGTCCCGCGTCCTCGGCCAGGGTGTGGGCTGGCTCTGCCCGGAGTGATCCAGAGAAGATTTCTGTATCCAATAACTCGACAGGACGCAACGTTCCTGATTGCATCTAATCGACACTTTCCGCTCGAATGACCACCACTTCAGGAGGAGAGATGTACGAGCGCCTGATCTCGCAGCTGGCGCACGTCGAGCTGCTGACCCCGGCTCCGGACGAGTCCGCCCGCTTCTTCACGGAGGTCATGGGCCTCGCCGAGAGCGGCCGCGATGACCGCTCCATCTACCTGCGCTGCTGGGGCGACTTCTTCTTCCACAGCGTCCAGCTCACCGAGGCGCCGGAGCCCGGCCTCGGCCACGTCGGCTGGCGCACCGACGGGCCGGCCCAGCTCGAACGGGCGGTCGAGCGCCTCGAGGAGGCCGGGGTCGGCGATGGGTGGATCGAGGACCACCGCGGTCACGGCCCGGCCTTTCGCTACCGCGGCCCGGGCGGCCACGTGCAGGAGGTCTTCTGGGAGGTCGAGCGCCACGCGGCGCCGCCCGACCAGCGCTCGAGCTTCCCGGCGCGCCCGCAGAAGCACGCGCCGCGCGGCGTGGCGGCCCGTCAGCTCGACCACGTGACGGTGGTGACGCGCAACCCGTACGGCGACAGCGAGTGGTACCGCGACGTGCTCGGCTATCGCTTCATGGAGTACACCGGCCTCGACGACAACCCGGACCTGATCGTCTTCTCGATGGTCACGACCAATGAGAAGTCACACGACCTCGGGCTCGTCATCGACTTCACCGACGTCCCGGGCCGCATCAACCACCTCGCGTTCTGGGTCGACGCAGTCGAGGACGTCCTGCGCGCCGCGGACGTGCTCATGGAAGCCGGAACCGAGATCGAGTTCGGCCCAGGGCGCCACGGCATGGGCGAGCAGACCTACCTGTACTTCCGGGAGCCCGGCGGCATGCGGCTCGAGGTCAACTCCGGCGGCTATCGCAACTACCAGCCGGACTGGGAGCCGGTGAAGTGGCTCCCGTCGCAGGGCTCGAACACGATGTACCGCAACTTGAGCCTGCCGGACTCGATGCTCGAGTCCTTCCCGCCGGCGACGCCGAGCCAGGCGCCACCCGAGGCGGCCGTGAACCCGTGGGCTCACGGAGCGGCCCACTGATGGCGACGGTCGAGAAGGTCCTGATCGTCGGCGGCGGCCCCGCCGGCCTGTCCGCCGCCACCGTGCTCAACAAGCGCGGCATCCAGGCCGAGCTGGCCGAGATCAACGAGCAGATCCGGCCGCTGGGCTCCGGGCTGACGATGACCGGCCCGACGCTGCGCGCGCTGCGCATGGTCGACGAGGACGCGCTCGAGGAGTGCGTGCGCCAGGGTGCCGGTCATGACGGGCTGAGGTTCTGCACCGCCGACGGCCAGGTCCTGGAGCGTGTGGAGATGCCCCAACCGGCCGGGCCCGATTACCCCGGGGGCTTCGGGATCATGCGGCCCGTCTTCTGGGGGCTGCTGGCGCAGGCCGCGGAACGAGCGGGCACGCGCTTACGCCTGGCGACGACCGTGACGGCGATCGAAGAGCGCGCCGATGCCGTCGAGGTGGCGCTCAGCGACGGTACGACCGAGACCTACGACCTCGTGATCGGCGCCGACGGGCTGCACTCGAAGGTGCGCGAGCTCGTGTTCCCGGACGCATCTGCGCCCTTCTTCACCGGCCAGACCGTGTGGCGGGCGGTCGTCCCGCGACCCGACGACCTCGGCGACGACATCGGGATGTACTACGGGCCACGCAACAAGGCTGGGTGCAACCCGGTCTCGGACACCCACATGTACATCTTCGTGGTCGAGAACACGCCCGAGGTCACCCGGCCGCCGCGCGAGGACTGGCCGCGGATGATCCAGGCGCAGCTCGTCGAGTACGGGGCCGTGATCGGCTGGGCGCGGGAGCGGATGACCGATCCAGACAAGATCGACCGCCGGCCGCTGCACGCGATCCTCCTCCCTGCGCCCTGGCACACGGGGCGGGTACTGCTGATCGGCGACGCCGCGCACGCGACGACGCCGCACCTGGCTGCGGGGGCTGGGATCGCGATCGAGGACGCGGTCGTGCTCGGCGAGGTGCTCGAAGCCCACGACGACCTCGACAGCGCCCTTGCCGCGTTCATGGAACGCCGCTTCGAGCGCTGCCGGCTCGTGGTCGAGAACTCGCTCCAGCTCGGCGAGTGGGAGAAGCGCCCCGACGATCCCGAGGCCGAGCCCGCGGCGCTGTCGAACGCCAGCTTCGGTGCCCTTGCCGCCCCGTTCTGAGGCTGCGCTGACCATGTCCCTCACGATCCTCGTCACCGGCTCGGGCAGCGGGTTCGGCCGCCTCATGAGCGAGACCCTCGCGCGCCGCGGCCATCGGGTGTTCGCGTCGATGCGAGACGTCGACGGTCGCAACGCTCCGGCCGCGGCGGAGCTCGCGGACCTCGCCGACCGAGAGGGCCTGCCGCTGTCGGTGCTCGATCTCGACGTCCGCGACGACGACTCGGCGGTCACGGCGGTCGCGTCCGCGATCGCCGCGGCCGGGCGGCTGGACGTCCTCGTCAACAACGCGGGCACGAGCTACCTGGGCCTGCTCGAGACGCTCACGCCCGACCAGGCACGCGACCTGTTCGAGACCAACGTCTTCTCGATGCTGCGCATGAACCGCGCGGTGCTGCCGCACATGCGCGAGCGGGGCAGCGGCCTCATCGTGCACATCTCGTCGGGGCTGGGGCGCATCGTCCTGCCGTTCAACGGCCTCTACACCGCGACGAAGTTCGCGGTCGAGGCGATCGCCGAGACCTACCGGTACGAGCTGGCCTGCGTCGGCGTCGACTCGATCATCGTCGAGCCGGGTCTCTACGCCACCGGCTTCTTCGAGAACGCGGCCGCGAACCGCCCCGCCGACGCGCAGCGGGCCCCGAGTACGGGCCGCTGCACGTCCTGAGCCAGGACATGGCCTCGCGCCGGCCGACGCCGGGCGATCCGCGAGAGGTGGCGGACGCGATCGCCGAGCTCGTCGAGCTCCCCGCCGGCGGCCGGCCGCTGCGCACGACGGTCGGCTGGTCCGCCCAGCGCGCCGATCCGCTGAACGAGGCCGCGGCGGAGCTTCAGCGAACCGTCCGCGGGGATGCTCGACGTCGTCACGCTCGCGCCGCCACTGTGACCGATTCGCCGCCGTTCGGGCTCGGGACCTTCGCCGCTGCGGACGGCGCGGCCTTCCCCGGGCTCGTCGTAGGCGACGGCGTCGCCGATCTGCGGCCGGTCTTCGGGCCGCGCGCGACGACGCTCTCGCTGCTGGGCGACTGGCCGGCGAGCCGCGAGCGCCTGCACGAGCTCGCCGCGGCGCCGACCGACGGCGGCACGCCGCTCGAGCAGCTGCGCCCGCTCCCGCCGGTCCAGCCGCCCGGCCAGCTGCTGTGTGCCGGCGCCAACTACTTCGACCACGTTCGCCAGATCGCCTACAGCTTCAGGAAGAACCGCGGCGACGAGCGCTCAGACGACGAGCTGCGCGCCGAGGCCGAGGAGGTGACGCGCCGCCGAGTCGACGTCGAAGACCCGTTCATCTTCCCCGGCCTGACGAGCGCGCTGTGCGGCGCACGCGACGACGTCGTGCTCTGGGGTCCCGGAGTGCAGCACGATTGGGAGCTCGAGCTCGCGGTGGTCATCGGACGCCGCGCGCGCAACGTCGGGGTCGCGCAGGCGATGGAGCACGTCGCCGGCTACACGATCGCCAACGACATCAGCACCCGCGACGTGATGTACCGCCGCGATTTCCCGATGACCGACTTCATCATGACCAAGAGCCGGCCGACCTTCTTCCCCACCGGCCCGTACATGGTCCCGCGCGAGTTCGTCGCCGACCCGCGCGAGCTGCGTATCCGCCTCGTCGTCAACGGCGAGGTGATGCAGGACGAGTCCGTCGACGACATCATCTACGGCGTCGACGAGCTCGTGAGCTACGCGTCCACGATCGCGGAGCTGTTCCCGGGCGATCTGCTGCTGACCGGCTCGCCGGCGGGCAACGCGGGCCATCACGGCAACCGCTGGCTGCGGCCGGGCGACGTGATCGAGGGCGAGATCACCGGGCTCGGACGCCAGCGCAACCTCTGCGTCGCGCCGCCCACGGACGCCGTCGGCCGTACGCCGGGTTTCGCCCGGCCATGAGCTCGCCCCTGCGCGGCTACGCCGGGCCACTCGACGCGCGCGCGGCCACCGCCTCGCCGAGGTAGCTCGCGGCCAGGAGCTGTCGGTCACCTCGCAGCGCGCGTGCCTCGCGCTCCAGCACCATCTCGCCGTGCGACATGACGATGCCTCGGTCAGCGACGTCGAGCGCGAGCTCGACGTGCTGCTCGACGAGCAGCACGCCCGCGCCGGTGGCGGTCGCGTAGTCGCGCACGACGGGCAGCAGCTTCTCGACGACGACGGGCGCCAGGCCGAGGCTGAGCTCGTCGACGAGCAGGAGCTTCGGCCTCCGCGCGAGCGCGCGGGCGAGCGCGAGCATCTGCTGCTCGCCGCCGGAGAGCAGTCCAGCGCGACGATCGGCGAGGTCGCGCAGCTTGGGGAAGTACTCGTACGCGCGCTGCACGTCGAGGCGCTCGCCGCGGTGGCCGAGCCGGAAGTGCTCCCCGACCGTGAGATCGAAGAACACGCTGCGGCCCTCGGCGACGTGCGCGACGCCGTCGCGGGCGATCCGGTGCGGAGAGCTGCGGGCGGCGTCGCGGCCCAGGACCGAGACCGTCCCGGCCATCGGGCGCACGATGCCGGAGACCACCCGCAACGTGGTGGTCTTGCCGGCTCCGTTGGGGCCGAGCAACGCCACGACCTCGCCGGCGCCGACGCGCAGGTTCAGGCCACGGACGACGGTCGCCCCGTCGTACCCGGCGCTCAGGTCGCCGATCTCGAGCAGGCTCATCGCGCCACGACCTCGTCCGCGGCACGTCCGAGGTAGGCCTCCACCACGGCCGGGTCCCGGCGGATCGCGTCAGGGGTGCCTCGCGCGATCACCTTCCCGAAGTCGAGGACGACCACCGCGTCGCAGACCGAGAGCACGAGCCCCATGTCGTGGTCGACCAGCAGCACCGCAGTGCCGCGCTCGACGATCTCGCGCAGGTGGCGCCCGAGTGCCTGGCTCTCCCCCGTGTCCAATCCGGCCGCGGGCTCGTCGAGGCAGAGCAGGGCCGGCTCCGCGGCGAGTGCGCGGGCGACGCCGACGAGCTTGCGCTGGCCCTGGGTGAGCTCGTCGGCGCCGCGGTCAGCGAGCGCCGCGAGCCCGAGGAGGTCGAGGGCCCGATCGACGCTCTCGCGAGGGTCCTCGCGCGCGTCGAACAGCTGGCGCACGAGGCGCCGCAGCGACGGACGCCCGCTGGCCACGCGCAGGTTCTCCTTGACCGTCAGGTCGTCGAAGAGGTCCGCGGCCTGCCATGTCCGCGCGAGGCCGCGCTGAGCGCGCTGGTGGGGCACGAGCGCCGACACGTCGCCACCACCCAGCCAGACCCGCCCGCTCGACGGCGCGAATCCCGCGACCGCGTCGATGAACGTCGTCTTGCCCGCGCCGTTGGGGCCGATGAGCCCGACGAGCTGCCCCGCGCTCAGCGTCACGTCGACCTCGGACAGGGCCACGACGCCGCCGTAGCGGACCGACAGCCTCTCGGTGCGCAGGACCTCGCTCATGGCTGCCCGGCCTGCACGCCCTGCTCGCCCACGGCGGGCGACCGCGTTCGCCGGCGGCGGATCGCCGGCAGCACGCGGCGGCGGACGTCCGTCGCGACCGCGCCGGCGATCCCCAACGGGTTGAGGACGATGGTGACGATGAGCGCGAGGCCGGCGATGAGCAGCTGGTAGTCGACGGGAACCCCGAACCAGCGATTCACCGCGTGGATCGCCAGCCCCTCGGTGACCAGCAGCCCGCCGACGAGCGCCCCGGACACCGTGGTGATCCCTCCGAGGTAGGCGAAGGCCACGAAGGCGAGCGCGGTGACGATGCCGAACCGCCCGGCGGTCACCGAGCCGAAGTTGTAGGCGTACAGCGCGCCCGCGATGCCCGCGATGAAGGCCGAGATCCCGAAGGCGGCGAGCTTCACGGCTCGGACATCGATCCCGGCACCCGCCGCAGCCCGCTCGTTGGAGCGCACCGCGAGCATGCGCTGGCCCAGCTCGCTGCGGCGCAGGCTCGCGACGAGCGCGGCGAGCACGGCCACGACGACGACGCACACCATCCCGAAGACCGGGCTCGGCGGGCTGCCCGCGTTGATGGGGAAGTCGGCGGTGGGGCCGAGGCCGATCCCGAGCAGATGGGGCGCGGGAACCGGCGCACCGGACTCGCCCCCGCCGATCGTCGGGTTGGCGAAGACGAACTCCTCGATGGCGACCGCAGCGGCGAGGGTCACCACCGCGAGGTTCACCCCGCGGACCCGCAGCGCCGAGACCGCTGTGAGCAGGCCGACGACCGTGGCCGCCGCGGCGCCGAGCAGCGGACCGATCGGGAAGCCGATGCCGGCATGGACGGCGAGCTTGGAGACGATGAACCCCGACACGCCGGCCAGCGCGACCTGCACGATCGACACCTGTCCGACGAAGCCCGTGGTCACCACGAGCGAGAGGCAGACCACGACACCGATCAGCGAGTTGGTCAGCGCCTGGCGGAAGTCGAACGGGAGCACGAGCAACGCGAGCACCGCGAGCGCCGACAGCGCGAGCGCGGGGCTCAGGATCCTCGATGCCCGCGGCGCCGCGGGGAGACGGGGCTCGGTGAGCATGCCGCGCTCGGGCAGCCGGCCGCCGCGCAGGTACATCGCGCCGACGATGACGAGGAAGTAGATGAGCTCGGTGACCCCGGGGATCGCGATTCCCGCCGACGTCGGGAACCACGGCTTGCTGGCGCTGTACGTGACGAGCGAGTCCACGACGCCCATCGCGATGCCGGCGGTGGCGGCGATCCCGAAGGACGTGAAGCGCGCGAGCAGGGCGGCACCGAGCGCCGGTACCACCGCGAGCGGGATCGTCGTCGGGTCCAGTTGCGTCATCGGCGCGACCAGCAACCCCAGCGTGCCGGCCAGCACGCTGGCCAGGACGGTGTTGGCCAGCGACAGCTCACCGGGCGGAAGGCCGGCGAGCATCGCCTTGGTCTCGTCCTCCGCCGCGGCGCGCGTCGCCAGGCCGAAGCGCGTGAAGCGATAGAGGGCCCACAGCGCGACCGCGGCGGCAGCGACGATCCCGGCCAGCACGAAGCGGTCGGACGGCACCGTCGCGCCGCCCACGTGGACGACGTCCTGCGGCCCGTTCGGCAGGACAGCCGGCGCCGCCTGACCGCTGGTGCCGAACCGCAGCACCGCGATCGCCTGGATCGTGATGAGCAGCCCCAGCGACGCGAGCAGCTTCGCCAGCGGAGCGGCGCCGCGCAGGCGGCGCAGGACGAGGACGTCGAAGAGCGCGCCGGTGAGCGCGCAGACCGCGACGGCCAGGAGGATCGCCGGCAGCGTGGCCCACGCGCCGCCGAGGCTCACCGTGTGGGGCGCGAACGGGATCGGCGGCAGGAAGAGATCGCCGCCGGTCCGTAGCCCGTAGAACACGTACGCGCCGAGCATCGCGACGGCCCCGGTGGCCAGGTTGATGACCCCGGCCCCGCGAAAGGCCAGGACGACGCCGAGCGCGATCCCGGCGATCAGCGCGCCGGGACCGAGCCCGAGGGCGACGAAGAGGAGGAACTGCGACACCGATCAGGCCTTGGGCAGCACCCACTTGCCGTTTGTGGCGTCACTCCACGAGTCCCCGCCCTTGTACGTGTACAGCCGAGTCTGGAAGCTGCCGATGCTCGGCAGGCTGGGGACCGCGCCGAACTTCACGTCCGGCGCGAACATCGGCGTCGGGCCGGTGTAGGCCTTGAGCTTGTCGGCGACTGCCGTCGGCGTGGCGTCGGCGCCGCCAGCCTCGTTGAGCGCCTTGACCGCGGTCAGGGTCGCCATGAAGGCATGCGGGGCGAATCCGCCGAGATTGGCGTTCGCCGGCGCGTAGGCCTTCATGACGGCCGCGTAGCCGTCCGTCGCCTTGTCGGCGCCCTTGATCTCGGGGTTGGTGTTCAGCGAGACGTAGGTCCACTTCGGGTAGTCGCCCACCGCCTGCTTGACCGGCGCGGCGATGCAGAGGTTGAGCGCGAGGACCGGCTTGCCCGCACTGGCCTGCTGCAGGGCCTTGGCGCCCGCGATGCACGTCGGCGCGCTGGGGAACAGGGTGACGATCACGTCGGTCTGCCCCGCGCCCGCGGCGTTGACCGGCGCCAGGAGGTCCGGCGACGAGGACTTGTAGCCGGCGTCCCTGACCTTGATCCCCGCCTTGGTGAGGTTCTGCTTGATCTGCTTGGCCGCGACCTGGCCGGTGGGATCGTCGGCCGGGAAGATCAGCGACGCGGTCTTGGCGTGCAGGTACTGCGTGGCGTAGGAGACGAAGCCCGGGTTGGTGCCGAACACGCCGGCGCTGATGCCATAGGCGTTCTTGGCCGTTGCGTCGGCCACGCTGTTCGGCGAGCCGATGACCACCGGCAGCTTGCCGGCGAGCGTCTGGTGGAAGGATTGCGCGCCGACGACCTGGGAGTCCTCGACGATCGCCTTGACCTGCTTGTCGTTGAGGAACTGCTGGGCGCAGGACTGGCCCTGCTCCTCGTTGCCGGCGACGAGGCACTTCTTGAGCTTGACCGGATGGCCGCCCACGCCACCGAGGTTCTCGTTGACGAACTTCGCGGCCGCGTCTGCCGCGACCGAGCCCTCCGGGAAGCTCGGGATACCGCCCTCGTCGTTGACGAACCCGAGCACCACCGGCGCTTTCGATGCGTCGGCCTTGCCCGACGTGCCCCCCAAGAACGATTGGTAGGCGCTCGTCGCGCTGGCGAGGTTCGCTCCCGACGGCTTGGCGGCCGCCGAGCCGGTCGATGCGGTGTCGCTCGAGCTGTCGCTGCTTCCACACGCCGCGAGCGCCAGCGTGGCCGTCAGAGCAGCCACCGCAACGGCAAGCGAACGGCTTGGCCCGGTCCTCATGGTCCGTCTCCTCCTCCGGTAACCCACAATCCAGTCGCACAAGCACGCGACAGTTCGAGCGATTGTATCCAGACTGCGGGACAGACTCAAGGAACATCAATACGATCCTCAATCGCAAGACGAATCCCCACAATCTGTATCCAGTTGTTGCAGTTCGTACGAAGACCTATGCTTGTGCGCAGATGTCCGGAACGTCAGACGGCGAGCGCGGGACGCGCGACGGTCAGCACGTCGCGCTCGTTCACGACCGCATACGGGCGGCGATCCTCCGCGGTGAGCTTCCAGCCGGGGAGACGACGTCGCAGGTCACGCTCGCGCGCGACCTGGACGTCGGGCGCACGCCACTGCGTGAGGCGCTGCGGATGCTGCAGCGCGAGGGGCTCGTGGTCTCAGAGCCCAACCGGCGCGTTCGCATCGCCGAGCTCTCCAGCTCGGACGCCGAGGAGCTGTACGTGATGCGCATCGCGCTCGAGGCAGTGGCGGTTCGCATCACCGTGCCGACGCTCGGCTCCAGCGACTTCGCCGAGCTCGAGGGGCTCATGGCCCAGATGGACCACTACAACCGGATGGACGACTGGCGCGGGTTCCGCCTTCCCCACCGTGCCTTCCACGACCGGCTCGTGAGCGCGGCGGGCGAGCGCGTCACGATCACGATCGGCCAGCTCTTCGATCACGGCGAGCGCTACCGGCTCGCGTACGGCGCGACGACCCCCGATCGCTGGGAGCAGCGCAAGGCCGAGCATCGCGCGATCCTCGACGCCGCCGCCTCGGGCGACCCGGATCTGACCGCGACGCGGCTGGTCGCGCATTACGCCCAGACGGCGGCGCTGGTCTTCGCCGGCCTGGACCCCGGCCACGACCTCGCGCGGCTGCGCACGACGATCCTCACCGTCGCGCCAGGCGCCGAGGACTCGCTGACCCTGACTACCTGACCGCCGCCCGCTCCCGAGGCTCGGGCCGCCAACCCGAAGCGGGCGGCGTGCCGAGCCGGTTGCGCAGCACGCCGAGCCCTTCGATCTCGAGCTCCACCACGTCACCGGGCTGCAGGGAGCGCCCGAGCTCCAGGCCGCAGCCGCCGCCGACGGTGCCCGAGCCGAGCAGCGTGCCCGCGGCGAGCGGCTCGCCGGTCGAGGCCCAGGCGACCAGCTCGGCGATCGACCACAGCAGCGTGCTCGTCGAGCCCTCCGACCACGTGTCGCCGTTGACGCGCGCGGTCATGGCGAGGTCGTCGGCGTCGAGGGCGTCGAGCGTCGTGATCCAGGGCCCGACGGCGGAGCCGAAGTGCTTGCCCTTCGAGGGGCCGAGGCCACCCGTCATCTCCAGGCCCTGGATGTCGCGGGCGCTGAAGTCGTTGAAGTTGACCAGGCCGAGGACGTGGTCGAGCGCCGTCTCGGGCGTCAGGTCGCGCCCCGCCCTGCCGATGACGATCCCGAGCTCGAGCTCGTAGTCCATCGCGCGCGTGTAATGCGGCCACGGGACCTCGTCCTCGGGCCCGACGATCGCGTGCACGTTGCCGAAGTACGAGACCGGCATCTCGTAGAGCACGTCGGCCGGCTCGCGATCGTACCTGCGCGAGGCGTTGACGAAGTGCTCCTCGAAGGCCATGAAGTCGCGGTAGGCCGGCGGGTCGATCGGCCGCAGGAGCCGAGCGCCGTCGACGGCGAACGCGTCGGGGTCGGCCTCCTGCGCCGCGCGCTCGGCGGCCTCGTGGAACGCCGGCCCGGCGTCGAGCGCCGCCGTCAGGCTGCCCGGCACCAGCGCGCCGGCAAGTCGCTGGGCCGCCGCGGCCGACGCGCCCGCGCGCTCGAGCCGGCGGCGCTCGGCCACGCGCAGGTCGATCCAGCGGTCGGCGTCGGGCCGAGCGACGACGACGCGCGGCTCGAGGCCGTCCGGGCCCTCGTGGGCGATGCGAGCGAAGCGCAGGGCGCTCATGGGGAGACCTCCTGTCGTGCCAGGCGCGGAACGAGCGCGGCGATGTTCGAAGCGTCGATGCGGGCGCGCAGCGCGTCGTCGAGCTCGGCCAGCCCGGGCGCCGGGTCGCCGGCGTCGGGCAGGTCGGCATAGGGCCAGTCGCTCCCGAAGAGGACCCGGTCGGGATCGGCGACCAGCAGCGTCGACGCGAGCGCGACGGCGTTGTTGGACAGCCCGGTGTCGTAGTAGAGGCGCCGCAGGTTGGCGAGCGCGCCGGCCGGCGCCGCGGCCGCCTGCTCGGGCTCGCGCGCCGCCAGCGAGCCGAGGCGGTGCGCGAGGAACGGTGCGGTCCCTCCGAGGTGGGCGACCTGCAGGCGCACGCTCGGGCAGCGCTCGAGCGTTCCCGAGTAGATGAGGTTGACGACCGCCCGCGTCGTGTCGAACGGGAACTCGTAGAGCCAGACCGGATGCTCCGCCAGCGGCAACGCGTGCGGCGGCATCGTCGGGTGCAGGAACACGTAGCTCAGGCGGCGCTCGAGCTCGTCGAACAGCGGATCCCACTCCGCAGCGCCGGGGTAGGCGCCCGCCACGTTGGACAGCAGGCCCACGCCATCGAGCCCGAGCACGTCGAGGGCATGGCGCAGCTCGGCCAGGGCGGCGTCGACGTCGGGCAGGGGCAGCACGGCGAGGCCGGCGAAGCGATCGGGGGCGGTCGCGACGAACTGCGCGGTGCGTTCGTTGACCAGGCGCGCGAGCTCGTTGGCCAGCACCTGGTCGCCGAAGAAGACGCCGGGCGGGGCCAGCGACAGCACCGCGGCGTCGATGTCGTGGCGCTCCATGAGCGCCTCGACGAGCTCCGGGGACCACGGCGGGATGCCGGGCGGCATCAGCGACCGCCGCTCCAGCTCGGCGCGGTAGTCGGCCGGCAGGATGTGCACGTGCGCGTCGATGCGGGGCATGCTCACTCCTCGAGGATCGCGACGACGCGCGCCGGCCCGGCGCTGGCGCGGACGATGCGCAGCGGAAAGCAGGCGACGGTGAAGCCCGTGCTCGGCAGCGCGGCGAGGTTGACGAGCCGCTCGATCTGGCAGTAGGGCAGGTCGACCTGGTGTGCCTCCCAGAAGACGCCGGGCGCGTCACGCTCGAGCGCATCGGCGGCCTGCATGCGCAGCGGGCGATCCCAGCCCCAGGCGTCGACGCCCATCACCCGGACGCCGCGCTCGTAGAGCCAGCGCGTCGCTTCAGCCGTGACGCCCGGGCCGCGATCGATGTAGCCGGGCTGGCCGTAGAACGCGTCGCGGCCGGTGTGCATGAGCACGATGTCGCGCGCCTGGAGCGCGTGGCCGGCGGCCTCGAGCGCGCCGGCGACGTCGTCCGCGCCGATCGCCTCACCGTCGGCGCGGTCGGTGAAGTCGAGCACGACGCCCGGCCCGAAGAACCACTCGAGCGGCAGCTCGTCGATCGTTGCGGCCGGCGCGCCCTGGATCCGCGAGTTGTAGTGATAGGGCGCGTCGACGTGGGTGGAGTTGTGCGTTCCCAGCGTGACGAGCTCGCGCGCCCAGGCCTCGCCGTCGCGCAGCAGCCGCGGCGGCACGCCGAACATCGTCTCGACCTCGGCGGCGCCGGAGGCATGGTCGAAGTACTGCACGTCGTTGCGCTGGAAGTCCGGCGTGCCCGGAGCGCTCGGGGCGATCGGTGCCGACAGGTCGACGATGCGCGGCATGGGTCAGGCGGGCTGCTTGAGGAGCTCGTCGACGTGCGCGAACTGGCCGGGCAGCTCGGCGCGCATGTGCTCGAACGCGGCCGCGATGTTGTCTGCCGTGATCTGCATCTCGGCGTTGAGGATCCCGCGCGAGACGTCCTGCACGAACTTCACGCGCGGATACCGCCGCTCTCCGAAGGCGCTCAGCGCCTCGGCCAAGGGCCGATCGCGGCCGAGCTCGTCGGCCAGCACGATCGCGTCCTCGAGCGCCATCGCCGCCCCCTGTGTCGTGTGCGGACAGCAGGCGTGTGCCGCGTCGCCGCAGATCACGACGCGCCCCTGGAACCACGGAGTCGGGAGCAGCACCTCGTTGAGCGGGCTGAAGACGATGTCGTCGCCGGCGCGCAGGTTCTCGCCGATGTCGCCGATGACGCCCTCGAACGGCTCGAGGCGCTCGCGCAGCATCTCGACGAAGCGGCCGGTGTCGTACCTGACGTGGTGGGGCTCGGGCGTGACGAGCAGCAGGTACATCGTCTCCTCGCCGAGCGGGATGTGCCCGGCCTTCGCGCCGACCCACTGGTAGAGCGCGCCGTAGTCGAGCTCTGCCGGTCGCGGGACGGTGACGCGCCACACGGCGAAGCCTGTGTAGACCGGATCGTGCTCGTCGCCGAACAGCCGCCGGCGCAGGGCGGAGTGCAGCCCGTCGAAGGCGACGACGAGGTCGTAGCGCTCCTCGCGGCCGTCCGACAGGGTGACCTCGGCGGCGCCGTTGTCGTGGAGGTCCGCCACCGTCGTGCCATAGGTGATCCTCGCCCCGGCGCGCTCGGCCGCGCCGATCAGGATCTCGTGCAGGTCGCGGCGCGACAGGGCCGTGTTCGCCGGGATCCCGTCGCCGCCAAGCAGCGACGGCACGTCGACCACGAGCTCGCCGCGGTGGTCGTGGAAGCGCCAGCGGTCGAACTCGAAACCGATCGCGCGCACCTCGTCGAGCACGCCGATCGCCTGCAGGGCGCGCAGCGAGTTCCCCGGCTGGTTGATGCCGACCCCGTAGACGTTGGGCCCTGGCTTGATCTCGACGATCTCCGTCTCGATGCCGCGCTGTGCCAGCGCCGCCCCGGCGCCGAGCCCGCCGATGCCCGCCCCGACGATGAGGACCTTGTTCACGTCGTTCATGACCGCACGCTCAGCGGACGCTGCTCGCGGCCCAGGGGTTTGCCGCCTGCATGTCCGCGTCCTGCGCCAGCTCCGCCGGCGGGAACGCCTCCATCATCGAGTCGGGCATCGGGGTGTTGCGGTAGAAGACGTTGGAGCCCTGCGCCGGCGTCCACTTCCTCGTCTCCCAGTCGGGGACGTAGAGGCGATAGCCGCCGGTGTTGACCTCGAGGCGCAGTCCCCCGGGCTCGCGGAAGTAGAGGTAGTCCTGCTCGCCCATCCCGTGGCGCCCGGGCCCGAACTCGATGGGCGTGTCGGCGTTGAGCAGGATGTCGGCTGCGCGCAGCAACTCCTCGCGCGTGTCGACCCAGAAGGCGAGGTGGTGGATGCGCCCGGACGCGTGCGACTGGTCGAGGATCAGGCCGAGGTCGTGCGACTTCTCGTTGTTGGTGACCATCGCGAATACGGCGACGTCGGCCTCGTCGAGCACGGTGTACTCGGTGAACGTGTAGGCGAGCGTGTCGCGGTACCAGGCGGCGTCGCGGAGCGGATCGGACGTCATGACCGTCACGTGGTCGATCTGTCGCGGCGCGATGCCGCGCGGGACGAAGCGCTGCGGGCGATCCGGGAAGGGCGAGCGCAGCTCCGGCGGCGCGACGTACTCCTCGTTCTCCCAGAACAGCTCGTGCACCTGGCCGCCGGGCCCGCGGTAGCGATACGCCGGTCCGTGCCCGACAGAGCCCTCGAACCATCCCTCCCCCGCCCCAGCCGCGTCGACGCGCTCGATCGCGGTCGCGAGATCCTCCGGGCTGCACGTGCGCCAGCCGATGTGGCCGAGCCCCGGATAGGGCGCCTCGGTCAGCTGGACGCTGTGATGCGACCACTCGCCCCAGCCGCGCAGGTACACCGATTGGCCGCTGGAGCCCGACTCCTCGAGCCCGAGGACCTGCTTGTAGAAGCTCAGCGAGTCGTCGGGCCGTGGCGTGAGGACCTCGACATGGGCCAGATGCGCGATCAAGCGGTTCGACATGGGTCTCCTCGAGATCCTGCGGGACGCACTTCGGCCGCCCGCACGACGGTTCACCAACAGTATCCAGCGACGGTATGTACGTCAAGGAAGTTCATGTCTATGCCGTTCTTGACGCCAATTCGAGACGCTGGATACACTTCAGGCGATGCCTTCGACCCGCTTCGCGCTCGGCACCTTTACCGCGCATGGAGGACGGCCGTTCGCCGCCTTGGTCCTCGACGAGCGCGTCTTCGAGCTCGCCAGCCACCTCGGCGCGACCAGCGTGCGGGCGCTCGTCGACGACTGGCCGGCGGCGTTTCCGCGCCTGCAGGCTCTCGCGGACAGGCTGGCACGCGCGGCCGGCGACCACGAGGTCGCGGCGCTCCACCCGCTCCCACCGCTGCAGCCCTTCGGTCAGGTGTTCCAGGCGGGTGCGAACTACCGCCAGCACGTGCTCGACCTCATGACCGGGGCCGAGCGCCGCGGCGACAGCTCCGACGGCCTGACCGCGGCCGACCGCGATCGCGCCCGGGAAGAGCTCGACGAGCGCGCGCGCAACGGCAGGCCGTTCGTCTTCCTGGGGTCCGCGAACGCGATCGTCGGCGCACGCGATGACGTCGTCCTGCCGCGCGACACCAGCCAGCACGACTGGGAGCTCGAGTTGGCGGCGGTCATCGGCAAGCCGGCGCGGCGCGTCGCGCGCGAGCACGCGCTCGACGTCCTCGCCGGCTACACGATCTGCAACGACCTGACGGTACGCGACGCGCTGATCCGTCAGGACACGCGCGAGCTCGGGCTCGACTGGCTCGCCGGCAAGAACGCCCCCACCTTCCTGCCGACCGGTCCCCTGCTCGTCCCGTCGGCGTTCGTCGACGATCCGATGGACCTGCGCGTCACGCTGCGCGTCAACGGCCGCACGATGCAGGACGAGACCACCGCGGACATGCTGTTCGACGTCGGGGACATCATCGCGCACATCTCGACCGTGGCGGAGCTGCGGCCCGGCGACATCGTGCTGACCGGCTCGCCGGCCGGCAACGGCGCCTACCACGGCGTCTTCCTGCAGCCGGGCGACGTGATGGAAGGCGAGGTCACCGGGCTCGGACGGCAGCGCAACCGCTGCGTGGCCGAGGCGGCGCCCGGCGACAAGGCACTGGCAACCAACGCGCAGGCCCCCGCGTGAGCGACGCGCGGCTGCAGCACCTGCTCGACGAGGGCGAGATCCGCGAGCTCCTGCTGGCGTTCGCGCGCGCCCTCGACGACAAGGACTGGGGCGCGTACGCGGGCACCTTCACCGAGGATGGCGTCTTCGAGATCCTTGGGCAGCGGCGCGTGGGGCGCGCCGAGATCGCCGCCGGCCCAGCGCGTGACCTGACGCGCTCGATCGCACGCAGCATTTCTCGACCAACCATGTCATTGCCGTGGACGGCGACAAGGCCACCGCCCGCTCGTACCTGCTCGGCGTCCACCTCCCCGACGCTGCGCAGCCCGGCCAGCACGCAGACATCGGGGGCGCCTACCGGTGCGAGTGTCGGCGCACCGACGATGGGTGGAAGTTCAGCCACGTCGCGCTCGAGGTGTGGTGGAACGCCGGCATGACGTTCGGCATCGAGGACGCCCCGACGACGACGACCCGATGAGCACTCAGGGCAGCTTCGACGGCCTCGCCGTCGAGACGCCGTTTCCCGGCGTGCGCCGGCGGACGTTCAGCTCGCAGCAGGCCACCGTCGCGGAGTACTCGTTCGACCCCGGTGCGCGCTTCCCGCTGCACCGCCACCCGCAAGAGCAGGTCACGCTCGTGCACGAAGGCGACCTCGAGTTCAGCGCCGACGGTCGCAGCCAGCGGCTGTCGCAGGGCGACTGGTCGGTGGTCGCCGGAGGCGTCGAGCACGGCATCCGTGCGGGCCCGCGCGGCGCGCGTTTCCTCGCCGTGCTCGTCCCGCGCCGCTCGCTCGACGACCCCTACACGCTCACCGACCCAACCACGACGACGGAGCCCTGAACGCCATGTCCCTGGTCGCGATCAACCCAAGCGACGGCGCCGAGCTCGCGCGATACGACGAGCTCGATGCCCAGCAGATCGAGGACGCGCTCGCGCGCGCCCATTGAGAAGTCCGCGGCCTTCTCGGAGTACTACGCCGAGCACGCCGAGCGCCTGCTTGCGCCGCGGCCGATCGAAGGTGGCGGGCTGGAGAACTACGTCCGCTACGAGCCCATCGGCGCGGTGCTGGCGGTGATGCCGTGGAATTTCCCCTACGTCCAGGTCTTCCGCTTCGCGCCGCCCACGCTCGCGGCGGGCAACGTCGCCCTTCTCAAGCACGCCTCGAACATCCCCGGCTGCGCGGTGATGATCCAGGAGGTCTTCCAGGCCGCCGGGTTCCCGGAAGGCGTCTTTCAGACCCTGCTCATCGGCTCGGGCGCGGTCGAGGGCATCCTCTCCGATCCCCGGGTCCGGGGAGTCGCGCTGACGGGGAGCGACGCGGCGGGCAGCAAGGTGGCCGCCGTCGCCGACGAGTTCGAGACCCTGCTCGCCGAGGCCGCCGCCAGCCTCAAGGTAGGCGACCCACTGGAGCGCGACACCGACGTCGGGCCGCTCGCGCGACCCGACCTCGTCGCGGACCTGCGTCGCCAGGTCGAGGCCTCGACGGCGGACGGCTCCGAGCTCCTGGTGGGCGGCTTCGACGCCGACGGATCCGGCTGCTTCGTACGGCCGATCGTCCGCACCGGCGTCACCCCCGACGTGCCGGTCTTCCAGGAGGAGACGTTCGGTCCGGTCGCCGCAGTTACTCGCGCGCGCGACGAGCAGGAGGCCATCGCGCTGGCCGACCAGACCCAATACGGCCTCGGGGCGTCGATCTGGACGAACGATCTCGACCGCGCGCGCCACGTCGCCGAACGGATCGAGGCCGGCATGGTCTTCGTCAACTCGATCGTGTTCTCCGACGCGCGCCTGCCCTTCGGGGGCATGAAGCGCAGCGGCTACGGCCGCGAGCTGGGCGAGGACGGGATCAAGGAGTTCGTCGACGTCAAGTCGGTCGCGCTGCACGCGGCCCCGCAGCCGGCGCCACAGCCAGCCGCCGTCGCCGAGGCGAACGAATGAGCGCGGGCGCGCCGGCGACGAGCGGTGACACGTTCGCGTTCGGTGGCCGGCGCGTGCGCGTGATCGACCTCAGCCAGCGTCTCGGCAACGCGACGAGCACCTTCGAGGCGATGCCCCACACGATCGAATACCTCGATCACCGCGACACGATCCCGCTCGTGCAGGAGAAGTTCGGGCTCGGCGCCGAGCATTGGCGCGACGGCCTGGCGTGGGCGCACGAGCGCGTCACCCGACCACGCACTCAGGGACCCACGTCGACGCGCCCTACCACTACCACCCCACGTCGGCCGGCCGCCCGGCGCGCACCATCGACCAGGTGCCCTTCCGCTGGCTCATGGGCGACGGCGTCGTGCTCGATCTTCGCCAATGCGACCGCACCGTGCAGGGCATCCGCGAGCACGACGTGCGGGCGGCGCTCGACCGGATCGGCTACCAGCTCGAGCCGTACGACATCGTCCTCGTACGCACCGACGTCAGCCGCCACTACGACGAGCCCGGGTACGAGCTGCGTCACCCGGGGCTGCGCCGCGACGCCACGGCGTGGCTCGTGGCCCAGGGAGTCCGACTCATCGGGATCGACGCGTGGGGCATCGATCGTGCCTTCGATGTCATGAGCGCGGAGGCGCGCGCTGGTGACGACGCGCAACTGTGGGAGGCCCCGCATCGAACGCCCGCGGGAACGGGGGCGCGCCGGTCATCGGGCCAGGAAGGCGGCCATGAAGACGAGCGGGGCGTTCCAGCGGATGCAGACGTCGTTCGTCGTCTCCGACGTGGGCTCGTCCAAGTCTGACCCCACCACGCCGTCCGCATCCCGCGCCGCCGCAGCAGCTCAATCGCCCCGAGCAGCTGCCACACCGGCATCGCGCCACTGGTGACGTACTTGCCGAAATCGCCCGCGTCATACCAGCCCCCAGACACGTCGAAACGACCCCCCTCGCTCTCCGTCGTCGAGAAGTCGAGCACGTGAACCGCCAGCCCCGAGGACGGCTCCGGCCGCTGCCGCCACGGCACGCTCCACCCCCCGAACACCTCGCGCCCGCCGCCATCGCGCACCCGGAAGGCCTCCGGCTCGACGGCATCCGACACCCAGACGACGCACTTGGGCCCGGCGGGCAGGTAGCCCAACTGGTTGACGCGCAGCTCCGGGCGCCGACCGCTGTCCGCCATCAGCTAACCGCAATCGCCGACTCGATCGCCACGCGGCTGAGTGCCACCACCTGTCGTCTCGATCGACCGACCCTACCGCGCCGGCGCCCTCCCGGCGGATGACCTAGAATCGCAGCGCGTGGGCTACGCCAAGACGAACCTGCGCGACGTGGAGGACGAGGCGGTCAAGCACGGCCTGTCGGAGACGCAACACGCCCGGTTCCCAGCGGGGCTCCTGGGCGCCGAGCAGACTGGGATGAACCTCCTGGAGGTCGAGCCCGGCCGGCGCGAGGCGTTCGCCCACAAGCACAAGACGGCAGAGGAGATCTACGTCGTGCTATCGGGCTCAGGGCGCGTGAAGCTCGACGACGAGCTGGTCGATCTCGAGCCGCTCGATGCCGTGCGCGTGAGCCCGGGCGTCACGCGCGCCTTCCAGGCCGACGACGACGGCCTGGAGGTGCTGATCTTCGGCCCGCACGTCGAGTCCGACGTCGAGCTCGTCGAGGATTTCTGGGAAACGCACGAGCTCGAGTAACCAGATCGACCGCGTCACCTGAGCGACCTCCGAACGCGCTCCTGCTCGGACGCACGTGGCGCTCCGCCGCGCGCGACGGTGGGGATGGCGCCGTGGGCCGCCAAACAGGTGACCAGACCGATCAGGAATCGAGAAGCCCGAGGCCCGGGGCGCAGCTAGCGTGACCGCCATGGACATCGCCGTCCACGCGAGCATGCTCCGCACGACGACCCCGACGCGCTGGCCTTGTATCGCGACGCCCCCGGCAGCCGCGAGTTCACGGTCGAGCAAGAGAGGAAGCGCAGGCCGATGAAGACCATGACATGCCAACAACTGGGTGGGCCATGTGACCATCCGCACCACGGAAACACCGCTGACGAAGTCATCAAGGCGCAAGATCGCCATCTCAACGACGTGGTGGCCAAGGGCGATACGACGCACGAAAGCGCCTTGAAGGAGATGAAGGGCAGGTGGAAGCACCCCATTTCTGGAATGGGGTGGTACCGGAAGGCCAAGCGTGACTTTGCGGCGCTCCCCGAGGACTAGCTGGGCGGCGATGTCGTCAACGCGGGAGTTCAGCCGACGCGCAGCTAGTCCAGGACCTGATCGAAGAACTCCAGCGGCCCCGCGGCCGCCCGCAGCTCGTCGGTGATGGTGCCGTCGATCAGCACGAACAGCATCCGGGCGGGGCGATCCGACCGGTTGGCCCAGGCGTGGTTCGTTCCGCGCTGGACCACCGCGTCACCTACGCCCACCCGCGTCTCGGACCCGTCGTCGAGCAGGAGCCACGTCTCGCCCTCAACCACGACGCCGACGTCCACCGTCTCGGTGCGGTGCATTGGCGACTCTGCGCCGGGCGCCATCTCGGTGAACCGCACCATCACCCCGTCGGCGGGCGGTGGCGTCCGCACGGGGCGCTCCGTCGGCTCGGGCTCGGTGGCCGCGATCTGAGCCGGCATCTGGGCGGTGATCCAGATCTCGTGGAACGCGGCAGTTCCGATGTCGAGCGTCCTCGGCGTCGGAGCGTCTGAGAGCACAACCGACTTGCCGGAGGCATCGTGGCCGGTGACGATGCGGCGCGGCGCGGCGCTCATCGCTCCCTGACCCGGCCGGCCTCGAGGACATGGACGCGCGCCGTTTCGAGCGGCGGACCGCAGCCCATCATCGAGTCTCGAGCTGCGCCAACGGCGACAGCAGGGTCTTCCGACATGCCGTGTCCTCCTCGATCGAGCCAGCCCCTCAGCGTCAGCGTACGGTTGCCGCGCGAGCGCTGCAATCAACGCGCTGCTCGGTGCGGCCGGCGCGGGCCCAGCGGCCAGGACCCCCCGATCGAGCACGGCCGTCGCGTCGCTTCTGAGTTGGCCCGCGCGCGCCCGCTCAGCCGCCGGCGAGCGCGCCGGCGTAGACCTGCCAGGCCAGCGCGCTCTTGGCGACGAGGCTGAGGATCAGGTACACGCGCTCGGCGAATCGCGGGTCCGCCCAGCGGCCGCGCCCCCGGTATTGCAGCCACATGTTGACCGGGAAGGTGTTGAAGAGCAGGAACAGTGTGATGAAGATCGCGACGACGAAGCCGGGGACGCCGTTGCCGTCGGTGGCCGAGATGATGAGTTGGGCGGCGATCGCGATCCACGGGACGGCGCCGACGACACACCCGTAGATGAACGGCCGCCAGTCAACCTCGTCGCGGCCGGCGTTCGTCTGCTCCTGCACGAGCCCGAAGAGGATCATCGCGGCGTTGGCCCCGAACAGGGCGATCAGGGCGACGAGCTCGCTGACCCCGGCGAGCATCGCGATGAGCACGACCATGAGCGACGCGCTGACTGAGTACTCCCACCAGCGCGCCGGATTGACCCCGCGCGCGACGTTCGCCTCGTACCAGCGGCGCGGCCGCCCGCCGCTGAGTGTGAGGTGGTCGACCGCGGCGAGCAACAGGAACGCCGCGACCAGCCAGTCGATGCGCACGCTGCCAAGGCTCGCAGCGCCGTAGTCGCCGGCGCCGGGCGGCCCGAGCAGGAACGACGCCCTGATGGGAAGCGAGGCGGCAGTCGCGAGCGCGAGCAGGACGACCGCCTGCAGCGCGTGCACCGAACCGACGATGACGTTCAGACGGCGCAGCCGGGAGGCCGCCGCAGCGTCGAGCTGGGCTGGCGCGGGGTCGGGCATGTTCCCAAGGTACGAGCGCGGGAGAGAAACGGACGCCCCGCGCGCCCCCGGCGCTGCATCGCCACTGCGCCCGTCTCAGGCCAGAACGGCGTCCTCGTAGGCGGGCCGTCCGGCCACGGCCGAGTCGAACAGCTCCCAGCTCTCCATCCAACGGTGCGTGCGCTCGAACATCTCCCTGGTGTAGGGCTCGAAGACGACCCGCTCTCCGGGGCCGAAGCGCCGGACATCGATGCCCTCGCTCAGATCCTCGGGGATCTCGCGCAGCCAGTGATGCTTGTAGCGCTCTGCCTCGAGGTCGATCTCGCGCTGGGCGCGACGCAACGCGTTGAAGTAGCGCTCCAGGTCCTCGCGGTCGGTGTCCTCGCTGACCAGCGACCCCATGATGAACGTGGTGTCGACGAGCTTGCGAAAGCCGAGCTGCTCGAGCAGGTAGTACTGGGCGCCGAACACGTTCGCCGCCTCGATCTTGCCCTGCTGCATGAGACGAACCCTGTCGAACGGCAGCCCGACGAACTCCAGCGCGATCTCGGAGCGCTCCAGGAACGGCTCGAGCGCCTGGATGGCGGAGTAGTGACTGCCCGAGTGATAGCCGACGCCGACCTTCACGTTGGCGAGGTCCTCGGGCCGGTGGTACGGCGAGTCGGGCGCGGCAAAGATGCCCGAGACGCAGACCGAGTACGCCTTGCCCCACATCTTCCCGTGCATCGTCGATGCCGCGGCGTTGACCGCCCAGTGGCACGCCCCCGACACGCTGCAGGAGCGGCCCTTCTCCATGTCCTCCAAGGCGCCGCTGCGCGCGGGCAGCAGGGCGCCATCCCCGGGCTGGACGGATGCCGTCGTCCATGACGCGCCGGCGTATCCCTGCGGCTCGAACTCGTAGTCGAGACCCTCATCGCGGAAGAACCCGTTGTCTTCGGCCACCCACTCCTGGAGCCGAACGTGGGGCTGAATGCGAAACGTCGCCATGAGTCTCCTCCGTCGCGCGCTTGCGGACCGTGTTGTACGTCCTTTACCCCGAGGGCGTCCGGAGAACCGCCGAGGCCCTATCCGAAGTTGGTGGCGCTGGACGACGATCCCTTACCGATAGCGTTCGAGCTCGGCGTCGATCCTGGCGGCCTGCAGCGGATCGAGCGCCGGCCCGCGGACGTGCTCGTCGCTCGGTCCCGCGCGGCGCTGGCGCCGCCGGCGCGCGGCGGCGAGCCCGAGCCCCGCAACGGCGAGCGCGGCGACGAGCGCGGGCACGACGTAGGCCGCCAACCGGAAGCCACTCGCCTTCGGGAGCGCGAGCACGCGCGGCCCGTACTGGGCGACGAGCGCGGACTCGATCTCGTCCTTCGTCCGGCATTGGCGGACCATGCGCGTGATGAAGACGCGTTCGCGCTGCGCCTGAGGGGCGTCGGCGAGCGCCAGCGGGACGCCGCACACCAGGCACATGACCTCGTCCTCGACGTCCGGCAGGCTCGTCCTCGGGCAGGTGGCGGCGAGCGCCGAGGTCGCCGGCGCGAGGAGCAGCAGCGCGACCGTGAGCGCCGCCGCGCCATGGCGCCTCATGCCGCCTCCGCCAGCAGCGCCAGCACGCTGCGCCGCAGGAAGGCGTCGTCGACCGGCCCGCGCCGCAGCGCGGCGATCCGCCCATCGCGATCCACGATCAGGGTCTCTGGATAGCCGCTGACGCCGAAACGCCGCTGGGTCTCGCCGTCGCGGTCGCGCAGCATCGGGTAGGTGAGCCCGAACTCCCGCACGAACGCCCGTGCGTCGGCGGTGACGTCGAGGCTGTCGACCCCGAGCACCGTGCCGCCGCGCTTGGCGAGCCGCCGCTGCCAGCGCTCGAGGAGCGGCGACTCCTGCCGGCAGGGTGTGCACCACGAGGCCCAGTAGTTGAGGACGACGACGGTGCCGCGGTAGTCGGCCAGCGCGGCCCTCGCGCCGCCCTCGAGCCTCGGCAGCGAGACGGCGGGCGCCGGCGGTCGCCGACCGCCGGCGATCGCGTCGTCGAGGGTCTGCCCGCGCCCCGTGGCCTTGACGCCGTAGACGAGCAGGCCGATCAGCGCGCCGACGCCGACGAGCACGAGCGCGAGGCCGAGCGCCGGACGCCGAACGCGCGCGGTCATCGCGCCTGCTCCTCGGGCTCCGCGGCCTCGAGCGCCAGCAGCAGCTCGCTCGCCTCGACGCGCAGCTGGCGATCGACCTCGCGGAAGTCGGGCTCGGAGAGCTTGCCGGTCTGGAAGTCGAGCTCGGCGTCGAGGATCTCGCGGTACTTGGCGTCCTTGGCGATCTCGATCGCCCGCCGCGCCGACGGCCCGCCGGACTGCGGGCCTCGCCCGCGTCGCAGCGGGCCGGCGATGACGATCACCACCGCGCCGAGCAGGATGGCCGTCAGGCAGAGCTCCATGGCCTTGCTAAGCGTGCGACGGCTGTCGCCCGAGCCGCACGCGGGACAGGACGGCCACGCGTCGCCGCACCCTCGACGGGGCCGGCCACAGCGCGATCAGCCCGCCGAAGCCGGCGACCGCTCCTCCGAGCCAGATCCACTCGACGAGCGGCGAGACGATGAGGCGGAAGCTCGCCGGCGGCGGCGCGACCTCGTAGCGGGCCGCGAGAGCCCCGAGCAAGAGGCCCTCCGAGCGGCCGGTGGCCAGGGGGAAGCGCTTGTCGAGGCCGTCGATCATCGACTGCAGGGCGCCGATGTCCGGCTGCACGGCGGTCCAGATGTCGCGCCGAAGGCCGGCGCGCATGCCGACCTCGCTCGTCGCCTCGCCATTGAAGTAGCGACCGACCGGGCCCAGGCCCGAATCGAGTGCGGGGTAGTAGCCGCGGGTCGTGGTCAGGGTCGCGACGTGGCGGCCGTCCTTGCTGACGTCGAGCACGGCGCCCAGCGTCAGCTTCTCGTTGGAGAGCGCGCTGGTGGCGCGTCGGTAGCGGACGTCGTAGCCGTCGATGCGGGCGGTCTGGCCGGGGGTCAGCCGGACGTCGTGCACGCGCTGGAAGGCCGAGGACGCCGCGACGCCAACGAAGATGACAGCCATTCCGAAATGCACGAGATAGCCGCCGTAGCGACGGCGGTTGCGGCGCACGAGCGACACCAGCGCAGCGGGCGCCGACTCGCCTGACCCGGCCCGGCGGGCGCGCGTGCCGCGCCAGAACTCCTGGATGACCACCGCGGCGGCGAAGGCGCCCGTGCAGAACATGGCCAGCGCGAGCGGCCTCGTCGCGACGCCGGCGACGAGCGCCAGCCCGACCGCGGTGACGGCGGCGACGGCGAGCGGGCCGCGAAGGCCGCGCCGCGCGTTGGCCGCCGTGGCGCGGCGCCACGCGATGACCGGGCCGAGCCCCGACAGCAGGACGAGGACGATTGCCAGGGGCACGGTGTAGCGGTCGAACCACGGCGGTCCGACCGAGGACTTCTGACCGCTGACGGCCTCCGAGATGAGCGGGAAGAAGGTCCCCCAGAAGATCACGAAGCACAGGCCGACGAGGACGACGTTGTTCAGCACGAACATCGACTCGCGCGACAGCAGCGACTCCAGGCGCGCCTCCGAGCGCAGATCCGCCCGGCGACTGGCCACGAGGACGACGGACCCGACCATGAGCACCGCGATCAGGACCAGGAACGGCTTGCCGAGCGTCGAGCCGCCGAAGGCGTGGATCGACTCGAGGATGCCCGACCGCACCAGGAAGGTGCCGAGGATCGCCAGCACGCCGGTCGCCAGCACCAGCGAGGCGTTCCACACCTTCATCATGCCGCGCTTCTCTTGCATCATGATCGAGTGGATGAACGCCGTCCCCGTGAGCCACGGCATCAGCGAGGCGTTCTCGACGGGGTCCCACGCCCAGTAGCCGCCCCACCCCAGCTCGGACCACGACCAGCGCGCGCCGATGAGGATGCCGACCCCCAGGAAGAGCCAGGCGGACAGAGCGAAGCGCCGCGTCGCGCGGATCCACTCGGCGTCGACGTGGCGCGTGATCAGCGCCCCGACCGCGAACGCGAAGGGGATGGTGAAGAGCGTGTAGCCGGAGTACAGCAGCGGCGGGTGGATCATCATGCTCGGGTGGCGCAGCAACGGCTGCAGGCCGGTGCCCTCGGCCGGGACGGGGCTGGCGAGCGAGAACGGGTTGGCGAGGAACACGACGAGGGCGGCGAAGAAGGCGGCGAAGCCGAGCAGGACCGCCGTCGCGTAGGGCGCGACCTCGCGCAGCCGGCGCCGGGTCAGGAACAGCACGAGGGTCGACCACAGCGACAGCAGCCAGACCCACAACAGCAGCGACCCCTCCTGCGACGACCACATCGCGGCCGCCTTGTAGAAGGTGGGGGTCGTCGTGCTCGAGTGGCGTGCCACCACCGCGAACGAGAAGTCCGAGCGCAGGAAGGCCGCCTCGAGCACGACGAAGGCGACCGTCAGGACCGCCGCGAGCGCGTACACCGCGCGGCGCCCGGAGTCCACCCACGGGCGGCGCCCGCTGCGCGCGCCGTAGAGCGACGCCGCCATGCCGTAGGCGGCGATCAGCAGCGCGAGGCTCAGGGCGGCGCGGCCGAGGTTCAGCACATCACGTCGCGCGTCCGGACTGGTCGGCGCTGAACTTCGAAGGGCACTTCGTCACCAGCGAGTCCTTCTCGCCCGCGAAGACCGCGCCCTGCTTGCGCACAGTGACGATGACCTCGCGCCCGGCCCGGAAGGGGTCGGGCACCGCGCCGGTGTAGCGCACCGGGACCGACGCGGTCCCATGGCGGTCGCGAACGCGGAAGAGCAGGACGTTCCCGGCCTGGCGGTAGCCGGGCACGACCTTCCCCGTCAGCTGGTACGAGCGACCGGGCACGGCGGATGCCGCGAGCTGGCTGGGGTCCTTGGCGTCGCTCGCGGCGCTGAAGCTCGTGTACACGAGCGCGCCGGCGAGCACCACAGCGGCACTCGTCGCGACGACGAGCCTGGTCCGTCGCTTTCGCTCGCGGTCCATGTGCGCGGCGACTGTTCCACACGCGCGGTGGCGCATCGAGCCGTCCGGTAGCTCAGATGACCGGCTACGCGGCGGCGCGCAGGAGCGCCCGCCCACCGGCGAAGCGCCTCACCTCCGCGGCGACGATGGCCTGGGCCCTGACGGCCTCCCGGCGGCGACCGTCGAGGTTCGCGTCGGCGACGCGCCTGAGGTCGTCGATGTCGTACAGGCGCACGCCGGGAAGCTGACCGACCCGGGGATCGACGTCGCGCGGGACGGCAATGTCGATGAGCACGAGCGGCCGCTCGCGCCCGCGCTCGAGCGCACGCGCGAGGCCGTTCGCGTCGATGATCGTCCGCGCGGCGTCCGTCGAGGAGATGACGACGTCGACGGCCGCCATGTCGTCGGCCAGCGCGTCGAGGCCGGCGGCGCGACCCCCGAAGCGGGCGGCGAGTCGGCTCGCCGTGGCCGGTGTGCGGTTGGCGACGACGACCTCGGCCAGGCCCTGTCCCAGCAGCGCCCGCGCCGCCGCCTCGGCCGCCCGGCCGGCCCCGACGAGCAGCGCGCGGCGGTCGCGGAGGTCGCCGATCGCCACGCGGGCGAGGTCGACCGCGACGGACGACACCGACACCGCGCCTGCGGCCACGAGCGTCTGAGCGCGCACACGGCGGCCCGCCCGCAGGGCGTGGGCGAAGGCGAGATCGAGCAGCGGGCCGAGGGTGCCCGCGGCGCGGGCGAGCTCACGGGCGGCTCGCACCTGGCCCTGGATCTCGCTCTCGCCGAGGACCATCGAGTCCAGGCCGGCGGCGACCCGGAACAGGTGCCCGGCGGCGGCCCGGTCGTGATGGGCGTACCGTGCCGCGGCCAGCTCGCCGGGGCCGATGCGGCTGTGGTCGACGAGGGCCTGGCTGAGCACGGCCTCGCCCCACGCCGGGTCGGCGACGATCGCGTGCAGCTCGGTCCGATTGCAGGTGGACAGCACCGCGCACTCGCCGACGGCCGGGTGGCCCACCAGCGCGCCGAGCAGCGACCTGGCAGCGGGCTCGGCCACGCGGGCCTTCTCGCGCTGCGCCACGGGCGCCGTGCGGTGTGACAGCCCGAGGCCGAGCAGGCGCCCGTCCGTCCCGAGGTCGCGCACCATCACCGCTCGGGGTCGCCGCGGTCGTCGCGGAGGGTCTCCAGGGTGCGCTGGATGCGGGTCAGCTTCGCGGCCATGATCGCGACGTACACGACGATCAGTGCGACGAACACGACGTAGGCGGCAGCGACGTAGCGGTCGCCCGCCTCGAGGGCTGCCGCGAGCGCCGTCAACGGCCGACCCGCCGCCCCATCCGCGCCGCGGCCTCCTTGGCGGTCAGTTCGAGCGCCCACAGAGTGGCGAACAGCAGCGCGATCGCTCCGAGGCACACCAGGAAGGTGAGGCGCATCGCGCCCGGCATGTTGCCGCCGGTCGTCCCCAGGACCCGCGGGTGCGTGTAGGCCTCGGCCAGGCGGACGACGACGAAGTTCACCGGCACGAAGGCGCCGGCGATGATCGCGAACACCGACGCGTAGCGCGCCTGGCGCTCGGGATCCTCGATGGCGAAGCGCAGCGGCTGGTAGGTGCAGTACAGCAGGAAGACGATGAGGAACGAGACCAGGGCGGGCTCGTTCCACACCCACCAGTGCCCCCACGAGCCCCGCGCCCAGATCGCGCCCGTGACCAGCACGCCGACCGCGAGGATGATCGACAGGTGGATGGTGACGTAGGCGCGCACATCCCACCGCCGGTCGCCCGTGCGCAGGTGGCAGGCCGCCATGCCGGCGGCCGCGACGAACCCACACAACGCGACGATCGCCATCGGCACGTGGATGTAGAAGATCTTCTGGATGACGCCCTGGTCGGCGTCGACCGGGGCGTAGAAGAATACGAGCCACAGGCCCGCGGCGAGTGTGGCCGCGGCGGTCAGGGCCAGGCTCGAGATACGCCGGGCGGGCACGTCGACCCGCCTAGTGGATGCTCTTGAGGTACTGCACGAGGTCGCCCCTCTCGCGCGTGGTGAGATTCAGGCCGAAGCAGCTGTTGTAGTGGTCGACCACGGCGCCGAGCGTCTGGTAGCGGCCGTCGTGGTAGAAGCCGCCCTTCGCCCGCGCCCACAGGCCGCGCAGCGGCGTCGTGCGATAGGCCTTGGTCGGTGAGCGATCGGCATCGAAGGAGTCCGTGCAGATCTCGGCCGGCTTGCGCAGGTTGCTGCCGGGCTCGCTGAAGGTCGGCGGCACGTGGCAGCTCGAGCACTTGCCCTTGCCGTCGAAGATCGCCTCGCCGCGTCGCGCGCGAACGGGGTCGTAGGTGCCCTTGCGCGGCGCCGGAGGCTGCAGGCCCAGCTGGTAGTACTGAAGCGCTCCGAGCTTGGGCGTCACGAGGTCGGGCGTGTGCCGCACGTCGAAGAAGCCCGCCCTCGCCGCGATCGGGAACTGGATGGGGTCGTTTAGGCGGGCGTCGACGAAGGTGCCCTGCCCGTGCATCTCGAGGTTGGCGACGAAGGCGTTCCAGTAGGTCATCTGGCCGAAGCCGGTGTACGTCGCGAGGTTCACCCCGTTGAGCCCGTAGGCCGACGGGATCAGCGTCGCCGCGGTCCGGCCGTCCGGCATGAAGCCCTCGCCGTCGAGGAAGAGCTTGGCGTCGAACTTCCCGGGGCCCCAGCCTGCGAGCACCTTCTTGACCGTCGCGGCGTCGGCGCCGAGAAGGTCGGTGACCGGCTTGAGGTTGGGTGCCAGCGAGATCACGGCGCCGACGTTGAGGTCGCGGTTGGCCCAGCCGTCGAGCCGCCGGCCGATGCCCTTGGCGAACGAGTTGTCGACCGTGGAGTGGCAGACGGCGCACGTGAGCCCGACCGAGCTCAGCGTGCCCTTGGAGCTGAAGAAGCCCTTCACCCCAACGACCGCGTTGAGCTTGATCAGCGCGAGGGTGGTCTTGGGGCTGTCGAGGTTGACCTTGCCCTTCTTGATCGCCTGCACGACCGCGGCGGGAAGCGCGCCGGCGTCGACCTTCAGACCGGCCGCCAGCGCGTTTCTCGGGCTCAGCCCGGGGCCCACGCCGCCGAGCTTCGATCCCTCGATCGCCTTGTGCAGCTGCAGCGAGTCGCCCCAGAAGTGCTGGTCGCCGAAGGTGTCGTAGCGGAAGACGTCCCTTCCCTGGCTGAACAGCCGCTGCTCGGAGATCGAGTTCGCCGGAGCGTGCCCGCCCGCCGTGGGCTTCGAGACGGCGCTGACGTTGAGGAGGATCGAGCCCGCCAGCAGGAGCGCCGCGGTCGCCGGGAGGGCCATCAGGACCTTCAAGGCCGAGCGTCGCACGCGTGGCAATCAAACAGCTGGTCGGGCGGGCGACAACCACGGAGGTAGCGCAGCTGACCGACGCGCCGGCGCCGCTACCGAGACGCCGCCGCGTCGTGGCCGGAATCGTCGAGCAGCAGCTGCAGCTGCCGCGACGGCTCGCCACGCAGCAGCCAGGTTCCGTCGCCGCGACGGTCGACGACGCGGCGCCTGGCCATCTCGTGCAGGCTCGCGGTGATCGACGGTCGCTGCGCGCGGACCAGCCGCCCGAGCGTGTTGTGCGTGAGTCGCAGCGGGACGGTGACGCCCTCGGGGCCGACGGTCCCCCAGCGGTCGGCGAGCTGCCAGAACAGCAGCAGCAGGCGGACGTCGACGCGGGGGTTCTCGAGGATCGCGAGGTGGTTCTCCAGCCACTGCGCCCTGCGCACGCTGCGCTTGACCAGCGCCGTGGCGATCGCGGGCCACGCGGCGACGCGCTCGGGGAGGCGCTCGTCGAGCAGCGCCACTCGCGTCGGGGCGTGCACGGTCCAGCCGACCGTCATCGGGACCGATGGGCGCTCCCCAGCGTCGTCCCAGGGCCGCAGGACGTCTCCACCGCCGATGAGCTCCATCGTGGTCCGCCCGAGTAGAGTGATGTTGCAGGTGAGCAGCCCGTCGATGACCAGCACCCCGAGATGAAGGTTCGGGCTCTCGATGAAGCTCCAGGGATCGCGGTCGCCCGGGCGCAGGGTCCTGACGCGCGCGATGGCGCGCGAACTGGCGATGGCGGCCTGACGCGCATCGACGTGCTCGATCAGATCGGGGTCGACCTCGAACAGCGACACGGCACCGGCGAAGCGGACGGCCATGGTCCCCTTGGCGCATCGCAAGGACGCGGCCTTACGTGCGTCCGCGCCGGCCCGGCCCACTGGCTGGGCATGAGAAAGCGCCCAACCGCTCCCGACCCACGCGGAATGTCACTGCGCGGTCGCTGCGATCACGCGCGCGGCGATCGGTAACGCGAACTCGTCGCCGTCTGCGTACCGGCGCACGCCGGCGGCCATCGCCGCTCGGATCGCTTCCAGCCGATCAGCCGGCTGGGCTTGCAGGACCGCCGCGGTGCGGACACCCGCGTGCAGCTGGGCGTCGAAGAGCCGGTCCGGGCTGGGGATACGCCACTGCACCGTCACGGTCTCCGCGCGGACAGAGTCCGGATCGAACCCCGCGTCGGTGAGGGCGCGACGGCAGTCGTCGAGATCGGAGAGCACGTAGTAGCTCGGGCCCTCCGAAACCTCCACCGCGACTCCGTGCGCGCTCACGGCGGCGGCAGTGATCTCGTCCTGGGCGTTGCCCTCCGCCACCCATGTCGTGAAGGCGAATCGTCCGCCCGCCGCCAGGACGCGGCCGGCCTCGGCCAGGGCGGCCTGCGGACGTGAGATGTGCAGGATCCCGAAGTTCATGGTGACTGCGTCGAAGGAGGTGTCCGGGAATGGCAGGTGGAGAGCGTCGCCCACGACGAAGCTGAGGCCCGGACAGCGTCGGCGTGCTCGCTCGACCATCGCCTCGGCAACGTCGACCCCGACCGGGCGCGCGCCCCGTAGCGCCGCCGCCTCCGAGACGTAACCGGGCCCGCAGGCGATGTCGAGCAGTCGCGAGCCGCGACGTGGCGCAACGGCGTCGAGCAGCGGGCCGACGAAGAGGGCGGTGTCGGTCCAGCACTCCTCGTAACGAGCGGCAGCGCGCTCCCAGCCTGCGCGCTCGAACTCCCAGAACGGATCCGTGTCCATCGCGGCCATTCTTGCGCCGCAGCATGTCCGGAGCATCGCGACCTGCCGCCGAGCTCGCTCGGGCCGGCGCCGCTATCACGCCTGACTCCCGGGTCGAAGAGCGCCAGCACGAAGCCCCACGGTGTGGCAGGCCGGCGTCTCGCGGCTGCCTCGGTCGAATGCCTGTGCAGCGCCTTGACACGCCACTTAGTGACCACTAACTTCGATATTAGTTAGTGGTCACTAAATACCCTTCGCCAATGCTCGAACTCTCTGTCGCCGACCTCCTCCGTTCCCGCTTCGCGATCTCGCCGGTCCGCGAGGTCATCGAGGTGGCACGCGCGATCGCCAACCCCGAGGCACGAGCAGCCCACGTCGACTGGCTGCGCGAGCACCGAGCCGGAGTGCAGCGGATCGCCCAGGCGCACGATCTGCGGCCGTTGTTCGCACTGACGCGCGCCCACGGCGCGACGCCGGACTTCCTGCGGCCCACGCCCAAGGGCCCGATGGCGCAGATCGGCGGCGAGATCGAACGGATTCGCGCGACCCCTGCCGAGCAGGCCCATGCCGAGATCGACCGTTGCCTGCGGGCCGATGGCCCAGTCGCGGCCGACGTGGAGCGGGCGCTCCGGGCGCACGGCATCGCCGAACGGCTCGCCGACCTGCTCGCCGCGGCCTGGGCCGGCTTGGTCCAGGCATCGTGGCCCACCATTCGAGCTTCCCTCGAGCGCGACATCCTCTACCAGTCGCGGGCGCTGGCCCGCAACGGCCTCGCCGCCGTTCTGCAGGACGTCGCTCCAGCGCTCGAGCTCGACGGGCCCCACCCACGCGTGCGCCACACGGGCAACCGTCGCCGCCTCGACGACGCGGGCATCCTCCTCGTGCCCTCCGTGTTCATCTGGCCGCGTGCCGCGACGCTGCGCTCGCCGCCGGGGTCACCGCTCACGATCCACTACCCCGCGCGCGGCCTCGAGACGGCGTGGGCCACGGCCCCGCCCGAGCAGCATGGCGAGCTGGGGCGCCTCATCGGCACGGCGCGCAGATCCTCGAGGCCCTGAGCGAGCCGATGCACACCACCTTGCTCGCGATCTACCTGCGCCGCTCCCCAGGCAACGTCGCCGACCACCTCGCCGTACTCAGAAACGGCGGTCTCGTCCGCAGGACGCGCGTGGGTCTGCACGTGATCTACTCGCGAACATCGCTCGGCGACGCCATGGTCCGCGGCGGGTGCGAGCCAGCCGCCGCCGTGTAGCTCCAACGGAGGACCCCGGAGCGCTACTTCGCCTTTCGTGCACGCACGAAAGCGTTGCCACGGCAGTCACAGCGCAGCTATCCATGGGCACCCCAAACAAGGGAGAGCTCGATGACCGTTGTGCTGGCTGGGCTGATCGCGACGCTGTGCCCGGAGCTGAGTTCGCAGTGAAGATGAACACGCCTCCGAAGTACGTCGCGTCGACCCCCCTCGAGGCGGCCGAATGGAACAACTCCACGGTCATCCGCGAGAACGTCCCCGGCGTGGTCTCGAGCCTCGAGCAGCAACGCGGCAACGACATCCTGATCGGCGGCAGCGGCGCGCTGGCCAAGACGCTGGTGGAGCATGACCTGATCGATGAGATCCGGATACTGGTCCATCCGATCGCCGTGGGTTCGGGCAAGCGCCTCTTCGAGGGAGCCGGCGCACCGGTCGCTCTGAAGCTCGTCGACACACGGTCGTTCGACTCGGGCGTCGTCGCGCTGACGTACCACGCGGCCGGCTGAAGGCGACCGGCGGGAGCGGATTCGGTTGGAACCTACGAACGTCCTCCCCATCGTGGCGGTCCTCTCGCTCGTCACGGTCGAATTCGGTGGCTCGGCCCTGCTCGGGTTCCTGACCGGCCGCGAGGGCCTGTCGGACTGGCAGAAGGGCTTCTTCCGCGCCGGCCACGCCCACGCCGGGGTCCTGCTCGTGCTCTCGCTCGTCTACCTGCTCTACCTGCCACGCGCCGACTTCTCCGACGCGCTGGAGTGGATCGTCGGCGGCGTCCTGCTGGCCGGCGTCCTGGCCCAGTCGGGCGGGTTCTTCCTGCATCTGGCCCTGGGCCGACCGGGCGCCCCATCGGCCGGCACCAGGCTCACACGAGCCGGCGGAGTCCTCATCGCGGCGGCTCTCGTCACGCTGGCGGTGGGCCTGATCCAGACGGCCTGAGTGAGCGCGTGAGCGGACGTCGAACGAGCCTGCTCGTGCTCGTTACCGGAGGAACGGGATACGTGGGCTCGCACGCGATCGCGGCCCTCGCCCAAGCCGGGCATCGGATCCGAGTGCTGGCGAGGGCGCCCGAAGGCGTCCCGCGCGCGCTTGCACCGCTAGGGGCTGACCGGGCCGAGACCGTGACCGGCGACGTGACCGATCCCGTCGCCGTGGAGCGCGCGGGCCCTACTGCCGTTCGAAGGCGGACTCCGAGCGGGTGGCCCGCAGGTACCAGGAGCTGGGAGCGCCGGTCGTGAGCGTGATGCCGGCCGCGGTGTGGGGGCCGCACGACCCGCACCTCGGCGAAGGCGTGACACGCGCACGGGACGTGCTGAGGAGGCGCTACCCCATCGTCATGCCCGGCGGAATGCACATCGCCGACGTCCGCGACGTCGCGGCGGTGCTCGCCGCAGTGATGATGCCCGGCCTGGGCCCCGGCGCTACCTGGTCGCCGGGCACTACATCTCGATGCCCGACCTCATCCGCACGCTCGCCGGCCTCACCGGGAGGCGCATCCCCTTCGCGACCTTCCCGCCCTGGTTCCTGGCCGGCTTCGGCCGTGCGGCCGACCTCGCGCAGCGCGGGATGAGGACGCGCCTGCCGTGGGACGGCGAGGGGATCTGGGTCATGAACTGCGCCGCCCGCTGCGACGACTCGAAGACGCGAAGCGAGCTCGCCCTCGAGCCCCGGCCATTGCAGGAGACCCTCGTCGACACCGTTCGGTGGCTCGTCGAGGTCGGACATCTCACGGCACGCGAAGCGGGTCGCCTCGGCTGACCGTCAGGCAGGCTCGCGCCTGTCCGCGGGCAGGCAGGACAGCTGGAGGACGCGGCTCTTATAATCAAGCTTATTTGGTAACCTTGACTAGATGCCGGAGCTGGTCAAGCTCACGTGGGCCCCGGACGAGGCCTCTGGCCTGCCGCGCCGCGACAGCCGCGGCTTCTTCGTCACCGAGGGCGTCGGCCTCTGCCGGCGCGGAGGCGGCCCGATCGAGGTCATCCGGCCCGGCGACCGCGTCTTCTTCGAGCCCGGCGAGAACCACTGGCACGGGGCCGCCCCGAACCGCTTCATGGCCCACGTCGCCATGCAGAGCAACGACGAGAGCGGCAGCCCGGTGACCTGGGCGAGCACGTCAGCGACGAGCAGTACGGGGCCGCCACGCGAGATTGAGGAGGAGAAAACGCGCTGACGCGTGACGTCGGCGCCGATCAGAGACGGCGGGAGAGCGACAGCGCCACGCGTCCGGCGGCGGCGATCGCGACCCCGACCGCTGCGACGCCGACCGTGACGCGGGCCGCCCCGGCGGTGAGCGGGTCGACGCCGAGCGTGGCCCCGGCCGAGGTGAGGGACAGCACTGCCGCGCTGGCGACGGCGACCAGCGCCCACGCGGGGAAGCCGACGTTGCGCCGCCATGCCAGAGCTGGACGGGCGCGTAGGGTCCACGCGATCGCCACGTTCGCGACGAGCCACCCGGCCACGGCGGCCGCGATCGCCATGTCGGTGCCCCATCGCTCATGCACGATGAGGAACGTGGGGAGCACGGCGGCCGTGAGCGCGACGGCCGTGAGCCCGATCGCGGACAGCTGCGTGTCGTCGAGGAACCGGCGCGCGGGATCGCGCGGGGGACGGTCCATCGCGCCCGGCGCCGGCGGCTCGGAGACGAAGGCCACCGACGCGCCGACATCCATGAACAGCTCCAGGATGACGATGTGGACCGGGTGGAACGGGGCCGGCAGGCCCAGGACCAGCGGCATGGCGACGACCACTACGAGCGCGATCTTGGCCCCGAGGTAGAAGGCGACCGCGCGCCGCAGCTGCGAGGCCAGCCCGCGACCGCTCGCCACGGCGCCGACGATCGTCGGGTAGGCGTCGTCGACGAGCACGAGATCGGACGCCTCGCGGGCGAGATCGGTCCCGCGAGCGCCCATGGCGATGCCGACGTTCGCCGCGGCGAGTGCCGGCGCGTCGTTGACGCCATCGCCGGTGACGGCGACCGCCCCTCCGCGGTCCTGGAGAAGCCGGACGAGCCGCAGCTTGTCCTCGGGCGTGGCCCGGGCGATGACGGCCTCGCCGCGCAGCCGCTCGGCGAGCTCGTCGTCGTCGAGCGCGTCGAGTGCCGCGCCACCGTGCAGCACCTCGGGTGCGTCGACTCCGGCCTCCCGGGCGGCTGCGGCGACCGTGGCGGGGTGATCGCCGCTGACGACGATCGTCCGCACGCCCGCGTGGGCGAGCTCGGCCACGGCATCGCGCACGCCGGGGCGCAACGGATCGCGGAACGCGGCCAGCCCCACGAACGTGAGCTGGCCCTCGGCGTGCGCGGCATCCCGGGGAACCCCGGCGTCGTGGCGCTCGGCCACGGCGATGACCCGCAGCCCGTCCTGCGCGAGTTCCGCAACGCGCGCGAGCACGGACGCCCGTTCCGTCTCGGTCACGGCGCAAGCGTCGAGCACGGCCTCCGGTGCCCCCTTCGCGGCCACCCACGCGCCGCCGGAATCGCGCCACACGGCGCTCTCGCGCTTGCGCACCGGATCGAACGGATACCGGCCCACGCTCTCGCTCGACGCTCGCTCCGCGGCGGCGTCCGCGAGCGCGCGATCGACCGGGTCCTGCGCGGCGGCCGCCCCGTGGGCCGCGGCCGCCACGGTCAGCACGCGCTCGCGGTCGCCGTCGATGTGCTCGATCTCAAGCCGGTTCTCGGTCAGCGTCCCGGTCTTGTCGGCGAGCAGGACGGTCATCGCGCCGACGGCCTCGGCCGCGCGCAGCCGGCGCAGGAGCACGCCGTCCTGCGCCAGGCGCAGGCCGCCGATCGCCACGAGTACGGTCACGAGGATCGGCAGCTCCTCGGGGATCGTGGCGAACGCGAGCGTCAGCCCGTCGAGCAGCATCTCGCGTGCGGGCTGGCCGCGGAGCACGCCGATGAGCGGCACGACAACGCAGGCGGTCACCGCCACGATGAGGGCCGCGCGTGCCAGTTCGGCCATGGCGCGCTGGAGCGGCGTGGGCGGCTCCCGGGCCTCTGCGACGAGCCGGCCGAGGCGGCCGATCTCGGTCTCGGCGCCGACCGCGATGACGACGCCCTCGCCGGCGCCGGCGACCACGGCGCTGCCGGCGTGGACCAGCGAGGACCGCTCGGCGAGCGGCGCGTCGGCATCGACCGGCTCGGGCCCCTTGGCGGCCGCCACAGGCTCGCCCGTCAGCCTGGACTCGTCGGTGGCTAGGCCGTCGGCCTCGACGACGCGGGCGTCGGCGGCGACGACGCTGCCGGCCTCGACGAGCAGCACGTCGCCGATGACGACCGCGTCGACCGGGACTGCGGCCACGGCGCTGTCCCGCCGAACGAGCGCGTTCGGGGCGCTCAGGTCGCGCAACGCCCGCAGCGCGCGCTTCGCTCGGACCTCGGAGATCGCCTCGACGGCGCTGACCAGCGCGATGATCGCGAAGATCGCGATCGCGTCGCGCAGCTCCCCGAAGATCGCCGAAAGCACGCCGACCACGACCAGCAGCAGCTGAAGGGGCTCGACGACCGACTCGACCAGCTCCCCGAGAATCGCCACGGTCCGGCTGCCTTCGGTGCGCACAGCCGCCGTGCCGCGGCGCTGCCTGACCTCCTCGGCCGTCAGGCCGCCCGGGCGACTGCCCGTCCGCTCCCACAGGACAGTCAGCGGCTCTGCATGGACCGGGACGACGGGCGCCCGGTCGGTGCTACGCGACGCGGGCGTTGCGCTCGCCATGCAACGAATGATACGTCTGTGGCGGAACCCGAAGACGATGTTGCTCGTCTGAAATCATGGTCGCGCGTGGCGCGTGACTGGTTGCTGATCACCGTCTCCACCCCGGCCGGGGGCTCATCGACCCTGCGCGTCTACGCGTGGCGCAATCTGCGCAGCCTCGGTGCCCACTACCTGCAGCAGTCCGTGTGCCTGCTGCCCGCGACGCCGAAGACCACGCGCGCCGTGACCCGGCTCGTCACACGCCTGCGCGCCGAGGGTGGCCACGGCGAGATGCTTCGCATCAGCCTGACGGACTCCAGGCAGGAGGCGGCGGTCATCGATGCCATCCAGCGCGAGCGGACCGATGAATACCGCGAGGTGGTCGGGAGCACGCAGCAGTTCCACGAGGAGCTTCAGTCGGAGCGCCGCCGCGGCCGGGCCATGTACACCGAGCTCGAGGAGTCCGACGCCGACCTCGCCCGCCATCAGAAATGGCTCGCCGCGATCCGCGCGCGCGACTACTTCGAAGCGCCCGGCGGCGAGGAGGCGGCCGCCGCCGTCGCGTCGTGCGAGGAGGCGCTCGCCGGATTCGAGAGCGAGGCGCTGTCCGCGGAGCTCGACGAGCCCGCGTCGGACGCCGGGCCGGGCCTCCGCGCGGTCGACGGGGCCGACGGCTGACAAACCGTCGGCGTTGTTCGGCCTTCCGCTGCGCTTGGCCTCGCCGTCGGGCAAGCTGACGAGCCTGCCCCAGGCGAGCCCCTCTCGAACACCCCCCTTGACGCGCCCTGTGGCCGTTGGTAGTTACACATCGTGAGCCAGACCGCGCGGCGTCATCGCAGGAGCGACGCGGAGCGGTACCAAGCGGTGACCGCAGCGCGCGAGCGCTTTCTCGCTGGCGACGAGCGCGTGCGGGGGGTCAGACCCGAAGTGGCCACGTCTTGGTATCGCTGTCGCGAGCAGTACCACGTCGACCCTGGGCTGCGTGAGGCACCGGCGGCGTCCGCACAGGACGAGGGCCCCTCCGAGCACACGCTCGAGCACGAGATCGTCTTCGCCCAGCTCGGCGGCGCCGCGGCGTCCATCTCCAGCGAGGTCGAGAACCTCGGCGGCGTCGTCACCGTCGCCGACGGCGCGGGCCGCATTCTGGCCGTCCAAGGCGACAGCGAGACGCTGCGCCGCGCGCGCGACAGCAACATGGCGCCGTGGTCGTGCTGGTCGGAATGGGCCACCGGGACGAACGGGATGGGTACGGCCCTCGAGGCTCCGGGCGCGGTGCTGATCAGCGGGCCCGAGCACTGGTGCACGGGCTTCGACGAGTGGGTCTGTGCCGGCGTGGCCGTACGCGACGCGGTGACCGGCGATCCCGTCGCGGTCCTCGACGTCTCGGCCTGGCGCGCGCACCTTCCGCCGCAAGCGGCCGAGTGGCTGTCCAAGGCCGTCAGCGGCGCGCGCGCGATCCTGCGCCAGCGCGCCCGCGACAGCGGCGCCGAGCTGGCGGCGGCGTTCAGCCAGGCAAGCGCGCGCTCCGGCCAGGCGCTCGCCGCCCTCGACGCGAGCGGCAGGGTCGTCATCGCCGACGAGGAGGCCAGCCTCGTCCTCGGCGTCCCCGCGCGTGTGCCGGCGCTCGACCCCGCAGTGCGGTGGCGTCCGGGCCTCGACCTCGGGCGCCTCGCGCGTCACGCCACCAAGCAGGCTCGTCTGGACCATGGCTGGGTCGGGTCGACGCAGATCGTGACCGGGCTCAGCAGCGAGCCCTGCCGGATCACCCTGCGCCCGGTCTTCCTCAGCGACCAGCCGATCGGGACGCTGGCGGTCTTCGGGTTCGAGGACGGCGACCAGATCGAGCGCGACGCGCCCGACACCGGGCTGACCGCTCGGCCGCGCATCGTCGGCCTCAGCGGCGAGCAGATGGTCCTGCTGCGCCGACCCGAGGTCCGCTTCGCGGAGGCGGACGGCAATGACGTCTGGCTCGTCACCGACGAGGGACGCCTGCAGGCGGCGGTCCGCGGCATCGACAAGCTGGAGGAGGAGCTCTGCGGGGGCGAGTTCCTGCGCGTCCACCGGCGCTTCCTCGTCAACCTGAGCTGCGTCCGGGCCGTCGAGCGCGGACAGCGGGGCGAGCTGTCGCTCATCATGGACGGCACGGGGCACGAGGCGGTGCCCGTCTCGCGGCGCAACGTGCCGGCCGTCCGGCGGGCGCTGGGGCTCTGAGCCTCAGACGCGCGCGGGGCGCTTCATCGTGCGGTAGACGAGCTCGTCGGTCTGCGCACCGTCGCGCGCGGCGACGACGCGGTCGTGATGGGGCGAGAACCGGCACACCGGGTCCGTGGCCGCCGCGTCGCCCGCGAGCCGCAGCGCCTGGCAGCGGCAGCCGCCCCAGTCCTCCTCCTGGCGCCCGAGCGGGCACGTCCGGCATGGCTCCTGCATCCAGTCGGTCCCGCGAAAGCGCGCGAACGCGTCGGACTCGCTCCAGATCCAGGCCAGCGAGTGGTCGCGCACGTTGGCGAACTCGAGCCCCGGGATGGTCGACGCGGCCTGGCAGGGCATGACGTCGCCGCTCGGGGCCACCACCATCGCCGTGCGCCCCCAGCCGCCCATGCACGGCTTGGGCAGGTCCTCGTAGAAGTCCGGGAGCACCCAGAGGACGTCGACCTTGGGGCCGACGCGCTCGCGGAAGCGCTGCACCGCGCCCTCCGCGCGCTGGAGCTGCTCCCAGGACGGCATGAGCGCGTCCTGGTTCGGGACGGCCCAGCCGTAGTACTGCGTGTTGGCGAGCTCGAGCCGCTGCGCGCCGAGCTCGAGCGTCAGCTCGAGCATCTCCTCGATGCGATCGAGGTTCTGGCGGTGCAGGACGCAGTTGATGGTCAGCGGGAAGTCGAGCTCCTTGGCGTATCGCGCCGCCGCGAGCTTCTTCTCGAACGACCGGTTGCCCGCGATGCGGTCGTTGTCCTCGGGGTCGGGGCTCTGGATGGAGATCTGCACGTGGTCGAGCCCCGCCGCCTTCAGCGCCTGCGCGCGCTCGCGCGTGAAGAGGGTCCCGGCCGTGATGAGCGACGAGTACAGGCCCGCATCGCGCGCGCCAGCGCACAGCTCGACCAGGTCGCGGCGCAGCATCGGCTCGCCGCCGGTGAGCGCGAGCTGAAGGACCCCCAGGGCGCGCGCCTGCTCGAAGGCGCGCAGCCAGTGCTCGGTCTCGAGCTCGCGCCGGTACGTGTCGGCGCCGATGTCGAGCGGGTTCGAGCAGTACGGGCAGTGCAGCGGGCACTGGTAGGAGAGCTCGGCGATCAGCGTGGCGGGCCTAGGCGGCTGCATCGACCACGAGGCCTCTCTGCGCCAGTGCATCGACCAGTTCCTGAACGTCGCCACGCAGGTCGGCGCCGTCGTAGCGCGCGGAGAGCTCGCCGACGATGGCGTCGACCGAGCGCTCGCCGTCGCACAGCTCGAGCACCTGCGCCGCGGTGGGGTTCAGCCGCACGACGCCCTCGGGGATCAGCAGCTGGTGCTCCTCGCGCACCTCGTCGTAGCGCAGGCGCGCACCGGTGACCAGGCGCGGACGCGTCACGCGTCCGCTCCCGCCGGCTGAGTGTCGCCGCGCTCGATGGCGTCGAGCTGCGCCCACAGCATCTCGGTCTTGAAGCGCAATGCCGCGACGGCGGCGTCCTGCTGCGCGCGCGTGCGGCAGCGCTCGACGGTGAGCTCCAACGCGTGCTGCGCGTCGCGTGGCGCCTTCACGAGCCGCGTGCGGAAGTACTCCAGGCCGGCGGGATCGATCCACGCGTAGTGGCGTTCGAGCGCCTCGAGGCGCACGAGGATCGCGGCAGGCCCGAAGAGCTCGGTGAGCGAGGACGCGACCGCCTCGATCCACGGCCTCTGGCGCGCGAAGTTCACGTAGGCGTCGACCGCGTAGCGCACCGCGGGCAGGACGTGGCGCTCGGACACCAGCTCCTCACGCGCGACGCCGAGCGCCTCGCCGAGCGCCAGCCACGACTCGATCCCACCCTCCTCGTCGGCCGTGCCGTCGTGGTCGACGATGCGCCCGATCCATGCGCGCCGGACCTCGACCTCGGGGCAGTTCGCCAGGATCGCGGCGTCCTTCAACGGGATGCACTTCTGGTAGTAGAAGCGGTTGGCGACCCAGCGGCGCAGCTCCTCGCGCGTGAGCTCCCCCGCGTCCATGCGGCGGTGGAAGGGGTGCAGGTGGTGATAGCGCGTGCCCTGCGCGCGCAGGCGCGCGATGAACTCCTCCGGCGCCGCCGGCTCGGGCTCGACCGTCGTCTGCGTGACGCTCTCGGTCATAGCTGGACCTCGAGGCCATCGTAGGCGACTTCGACGCCCGCGCGGAGGACCGCCTCGCGCTCGGGAGAGTCCTCGAGCAGGATCGGGTTCGTGTTGTTGATGTGGACCAGCGCCTTGCGCGGACGCCGCAGGCCGGCCAGCGCCTCGAGCGTCCCGTCGGGGCCGGAGAGCGGCACGTGGCCCATCTCGCGCGCGCTGCGGGCCGAGATGCCGAGTCGGGCGAGCTCGTCGTCGCGCCAGAACGTCCCGTCGACGAGCACGAGGTCGCTCGCGGCGAAGCGCGCGAGCACGTCATCGTCCAAGCGCGCCAGACCGGGCACGTACGTGACGACGCCGCCGCCGGCGCCGTCGCGGAAGACGAAGCCGCTCGCCTCCAGGTCGACGTCCGACCCGTTCAGATAAAGCGGCGCATCCCCGCCCACATCGAACGGCTCGACGGACAGGCTCGATCCTTCGAGTGTCTGCGTCCGTCCCGGCTTCAGGGTCTGCCACCCGGCCCCGCAGTAGCGCTCCAGCATCTCCAGCACTGGATACCCCCGCCTCAGCGCGCGCTCGACGCCCGCGCTGCCGAATACGCGCACCGGCGTTGCGGACTCGCGCAACAGCAGCAACCCGGCCGTGTGGTCGATCTCCGCGTCGGTGAGCAGAACGCCCGCGATCGGCGCCGCGCGGACCCCATCTGCGGGGAGCGCGAGCGTCTCGAGCTGCTGGCGCGCGTCGGGCGAGGCGTTGACGAGAAACCACGGCCCGTCGTCCCCGCAGATGGCGAGCGAAGACTGCGTGCGGGGCCGCGCGCGCACACCGACGCGCGCGGCCTCGCACGTCCCGCAATGGCAGTTCCATTGCGGGAAACCTCCGCCGGCAGCCGAGCCCAGAACGCGGACGCGCACGGGCTCGGCTTCAGACCCCTACCGGTGGTGCAGGTAGGAGGTGACCTCGGAACACAGCTCTACGAACTCAAACTTGGGCTTGACCCACGTCATGGTGCCTCCTGATTAGAGTCCAGCAGCCGTAATTCTAGCCAACGATCCGACCACTGATTGGTTGTTGTCACACGATGCATGTCGAACTAAGTGCAGGCGAGCCGTCCGCGATCGGGGCCGATCTCGTCGCAGCCGCGGTGGGAGCGCGGGCGGCGGAGCTTGGTGCCCCGGAGCGCGCGACTGCGGATGCCGATCCAGTGGCGATGGTGTACACGGCCGGCGCCCCGCTCGCCGTCGTCGCTCTGCAGCCGGACGTCGACGGGCTGCGGACCGCTGCGGCGCGGGCGGTACGCGCGTGCCGCGGCGGCGGGACGGTCGCGTGGGCGCTCGACGCGTCCCTGCCCCTCTCCCTCGAGGAGCAGGTGCACGCACTCGCCGAGGGCGCGGTCATCGGCGGCTACGACGAACGCCGCTGGCGCAGAGGTGAGCCGCCGCGCGGCGTCGAGCGCTTCGTGATCTGCGGGGTCGGCGAGCAGCTCGCGCCAGTCGCCGCCCGCGCGGCCCTCGTCGCGCGCTGGACCAACGTCGCCCGCGAACTGGTCGACGCGCCGGCGAACGTGATCTCGCCCGCCGGGCTGGCAGAGCGGGCGGCCGCGGTGCCGGGTGTCGCCGTCGAGACCATCGCGGCCGGCGAAGCCGGACTCGGCGCGCTCGCCGCCGTCGGCGGGAGCAGCCCGATCGAGCCGCGCCTCATCGTGCTGCGCCACGAGCCGGCCGGCGCACCGCAGGCACCCCGGCTGGCCCTCGTCGGCAAGGCGGTCACGTTCGACACGGGCGGCTACTTCCTCAAGCCGCAGGCGGACATCGTGCGCCAGAAGGCCGACATGGCCGGTGGCGCGGCGGTCCTGGCCGCGCTGGGAGCGATCGCCGAGCTCGGGCTGCCGCTGGCGGTCACCGGTGTCGTGCCGGCCTGCGAGAACATGCTCAGCGCCAGCGCCATCCGACCGACCGACGTCATCACCACCGCCGCCGGCCTCACCGTCGAGGTCACGAACCCCGATGCCGAGGGGCGTTTGATCCTCGCCGACGCCCTGTGGTGGGCGCGCCGCGACGGCGCCACGCATCTCGTCGATCTCGCCACGCTGACGGGCGCCATGCGCGCCGGCATGGGCGACCTCTACGCGGGCGTCTTCGCACCCGACGACTCGTGGCGCGACGCCGTCGTCGAGGCGGGGAACGCCAGCGACGATCTTGCGTGGCCCTGGCCCCTGCATCCGCGCTACCGCTCCCTCATCGATTCGACCGTCGCCGACCTGCGCAACACCGCCGGGAAGAGCTTCGGCTTCCCGATCGTCGCCGCGACCTTCCTGCAGCAGTTCGCGGGCGAAGGACCCTGGGCGCATGTCGACATGCTCGGCACGGCGTTGCTCGACGAGGATCGCGGCGACGCGTTCGGTCGCGGGGCGACCGGCTACGGGGTGCGGATGCTCACCGAGCTCGCAACGCGCATGGCTGCTCACGAGCACGCCTAGGCGTCGGCTCATGCGCGCGGCCCCAGGATGCCGGCCATGACGACGAGCGCGACCCCGGTCAGGAGATCGGGACGAATGCGGATGACCGAAGAAGCCACTCTCCCGATCTGCAGGCCGACCAGCGCCATGACGAAAGTGATGGCACCGAACATCGGGGCGGCGATCCACGGCGAGTATCCGAGCAGACCCAGGCTCGTGCCGGCGACGACATTGTCGGCGCTCAGCGGCACGAGGAGGCCGAACACCGCCCACGGGCGATCGAACTCGTCCGTCGCCGCGGTGCGCCACGCACGGATGATCAGAAACACGCCGTAGGCGCCGAGCGCGGCCGCCCCGACGTACTCGGCCGTCGAGCCGATCGACTCGCTCCAGTAGTCCCCGATCAGGATGCCGACCAGTGGTGCGACGGCATCGCAGAACCCGAACACGAAGGCCACCTGCAGGGCGCGGGTCCAGCCGAACTGGAGCCCTCCGAGCGCGATCGCCGTGCGGAAGTTGTCGAGGCTGAGCGTAAATCCGAGGATGAAGAGACTGCCGACCACGGTTTCTTGGTGAGCACCTCGTCGGGATTTTGGGTAAGCGACCTGCCACGTCCTCGCGGACGTGGCAGATCACTACCGCTTTCGTTCGGTGTCTAGTCCGGCAGCGCGAAGACGATGAGCGAGCTGCCCTGCCCCGCTCCGAGCATCCCCGGCAGGAACCCTTCGGTCCAGGCGCCCCACCCGGTCGGCACGGCGATGTACTGCCGTCCGTCGATGCTGTACGTCGACGGGCTGCTGTGGTGGCCGCTGCCGCACTGGAACTTCCAGAGCAGCTCACCGCTGCTGGCGTCGAGCGCGTTGAACTCCCCCGTCGGCTCGCCCGCGAAGACGAGGCCGCCGCCCGTGGTCAGCACCGACGAGCACATCGGGATGTCGTTGGCCCAGCGCCACCGCTCCTGACCGGTGCGCGGATCGAAGGCGCTGATCGACCCCGCCATGTCCTCGAGGTCCACCGCGACGCCGGCTCCCCAGTACGGGATGCTCTCCTTGAACTCCCTGCGCCGGCGCGTGGCCGTGGCGCCGACGTCCTGCACCGGAACGTAGAGCAGCTCCGTGTTCGGGTTGTAGCACGCGTGCGTCCACTCCTTGGCGCCGGCCGGTCCCGGCCAGAAGTGGACCGGGTCGCCCTCCGCTTCGGGGAACCGCAGCGGTGTCACGTTGCCCTTCTCGTCGACCTCGCCCCAGTCGATGCGGTCGACGAACGGCGCGACCCGGATCGGCTCCATGTTGGTGCGGTCGAGGATGTAGAGGAACCCGTTCTTGTCGAAGTGGGCCGCCATCTTCTGCCCGTCGAGGTCGAACAGGATGTGCTCCATCGTGGAGTCGTAGTCCCACAGGTCGTGCGGGGTGTACTGGAAGTGGGCCTTGATCTCACCGCTGTCGACGTCCACCGCGACGCCCGAATCGGTGTAGAGGTTGTCGCCCTCGCGCACGCCGCCGTCGAAGTCCGGGCACGGGTTGCCGGTGCCGAAGTACAGGAGGTTCAGCTCGGGGTCGAAGGTGCTCGTGACCCAGCAGTTCGCGCCGCCGCGCGCCCAGGCCTCGCCGTCGGCGGGCCAGGTCTCCGAGCCCGGCTCCCCGGGCTTGGGCACCATGTAGCAGCGCCAGACGCGCTCGCCGGTCTCGAGCTTGAAGGCGTCCGCGTGGCCGCGCACGCCGAACTCGCCGCCGGAGCTTCCGACGATGACCATGTCCTTGACGATGAGCGGAGCGACCGTGGCGCTCTCACCGGCGCGGACGTCGCCGTAGACCTGATCCCAGACCACCTTGCCGTTCTCGGCGTCGAGCGCCACGACATGGGCGTTCAGGGTGGTGACGAAGACCTTACCCTCGGCCACGGCGACGCCGCGGTTGACGTTGCCGCAGCACAGCGACACGTCGAACGGCGACGCATGGCGGTACTGCCAGAGCAGGTCTCCGTTGCGGGCGTCGAGGGCCCAGACCCAGCCGTCCCAGCCCGAGACGAACATGACGCCGTCGACGATGAGCGGGGAGGCCTCGAACGAATACGTCGAGGCGCCCGAGTGCAGGCCCACCGAACCGCACTGGAACATCCACTCCGGCTTGAGCTGCTTGACGGTCTCCGCATTGATCTGGTCGAGCGGGCTGTAGCGCTGCCCGTCGTAGGCGCCGTAGTAGGTGAGCCAGTTGTGCGGCTCGGAGCGGGCGTTGAGGATGCGCTCGTAGGTGACGCCCTTGGCCACCGGCGGTGCGTGGCCGATGATGCCGCTCAGCGTCGAGTTGTCGACGGCCTGCCCTGCGTCTACGTACTCGGTTGCCATCAGGTACTCCTTTTCACGGTGTGGTCGAGCCGGGGCGGTCGATCTAGGGGCGCGGCTGAGGCGGGCGGTCCAGGCGAGCCTCGGGTGGCGTCTCGCCTCCCACGACGATCGCGGCGGTCAGGCCCCGGCCCTCGTCGTTGCCCGAACGCGAGCCGTACCAGTAGTACCCCGGGCCGTCGAGCTCGAGGGTCGCCTGGCCCTTCGAATGGTTCACCAACCAGATGAACTTGTAGTCGCCGTTGCACGGGAGCACCGCGCAGTGCGTGTTCTTGTCATCGTTGATGAGCGTGAGCTCGAGCGTTCCTCCGTGGGGCATGACGAGGACGCCGGGCTCGTACACCAGCTCGTCCTCCGGAATCCGGATGGTGGCGCGCATGACGCCGTCGGATCCCTCCTCAGCCTGTCCGACGGTTCCACGCCCGAGGATCCGACCAAGCGTCACCCCGTTCTGGTGGTCCAGCTTGGATACGTCGACGGCAGTGTCGCTCACGGAAGCTCCCTCGCGTCGATTGTTCAGCTGTAACCGAAAGGGCGCACTGCAGCTCCCTTTCGACCCAGCCGGATCGTATGTCCGTGCGGCGCCGTTCGCAGCGAATCTCGCGGGGGTGCCGTTCGCTCGCAGAGGGGTACCGCTCGTTCGCCCTCGGGCGCCGCTGGTGACCGCGCTCAGACGCGCTGACGGGGGCCGAGCTCGTCGAGCAGGCGCTGCCAGGCGGCTGCGCGCGGCGTATCGATCGCCGGCAGCACGCCGCCGGCCCACCGCGTCACGGCCCGGATCCCGTGCAGGGCGCTGACCAGCCATGTCTCCCGGCCGGCCAGCTCCCGCGGCCGGGGGCGGCGCTGCGCCATCGGCGTGTCGCGTGCGCGCGCCAGCTCGATCACCAGCCCCCGCGTGATCCCGGGGAGGATCGGCGCGTCGTCGGGGACCGCGCACAGCGTCTCCCCCTCCCACCACAGCAGGCTCGTGTACGCACCTTCCAGCAGCCGGCCGTCGCCGTCGGCGATCACGGCCTCGCCGGCGCCGTGCGCCGCGGCGCGCTCGCGCAGGGCGCCCAGCCGCTCCAGGTCGGGCCCCTTGCGCCGCGGCGCGACGCGCGGGTCGGGCACATCGGCCACCCAGGCCACGACGGCCGGCTCGCGCGGCGCCGCCGGCCGCAGCTCGAGGGCCAGCTCGCCGTCCGCGCGCAGCTCGATGCGCGGGAACCAGCGCCCCGTCGACGGCAGCGCGCGCTCGACCTCGGCGCGGAAGGCCGCGAGCTCGTCGGGCGAGACGCCCTGCTCGCGGCACGTCGCCGTGAAGCGGGCCCAGTGGCGCTCGACGGCGCGCGCGCGGCCGTCGGCGACGAGCCACGAGTCGGCCGCGAGCAGCGCTGTCATCGGCGGGCGGTGCTGAGCTCGCTGTCGACGGCGAGCACCCCACCGACCGCGGCGAGCACCGCGCGCGCTTTGAGCAGCATCTCGTCGTGCTCGGCGTCGGGATCCGAGGCCGCCACGATCGCGCCGCCAGTCCCGATCTGCAGGCCGTGGCGTGACGCCACCAGCGTGCGGATGACGATGCTGAGGTCGGCGGTGCCATTGACCGAGAGGAACCCCAGCGCGCCGGAGTACACGCCGCGCGGGCCGGCCTCGAGGCGGTCGATGATCTTCATCGTGCGCAGCTTCGGCGCGCCGGTCATCGAGCCGCCCGGGAACGCGGCGCGCACGCAGTCGATCGCGGTGGCATCGTCGCGCAGCCGGCCGCGGACGGTCGTCACGAGCTGGTGGACGGTGGCGTAGGACTCGATCGCCATGAGCGCCGGGACGTCCACGCTGCCCAGCGCGCAGACGCGGCCGAGATCGTTGCGGACGAGGTCGACGATCATGAGGTTCTCGGCGCGCGACTTCTCGTCGGCCGCCAGCGCCGCGCCCCGGTAGGCGTCCTCGGCGGGATGGGCCGCGCGCGGGGCGGTGCCCTTGATCGGCTTGGACTCGACCACCCGCTCCCGATCGACCCGCAGGAAGCGCTCCGGCGAGGAGCTGAGCACCGACACGTCGCCGAGGCGCAGCAGCGCTGCGTGCGGCGCCGGGTTGCGGGCGCGCAGGGCGCGATAGGCGGCGAGCGGATCGATCGCGTCGTCGCTGTGCAGCTCGGTGGTCAGGCAGATCTCGTAGGTCTCGCCCTCGAAGATCTCGTGCTTGCAGGCCGCGATGTTGGCCAGATAGGCGTCGCGATCGTCTCGCGCGACGAACGACAGCGGGGCGGGCGGGGCGGGTGAGGCGGCAAGCGCCGGCGGCGGCCGGCCGGCGAGCCCTTGCAGCTCGCGCTCGGTGGCGGTCAGCCAGGCGTCGGCCTGCGCGGCCCCCTCTGCGTCCGCGAGCGCGAGCAGGTGCACGCGCTGCTCGGCGTGATCGAAGGCGATCAGCCGGTCGCAGAGCAGCAGCGCCGCGTCGGGCAGCGCCGAGCGGTGCACGAGCTCTCCGCCCAGCTCGGCCTTGAGCTCGTAGCCGAGGTAGCCGGCGAAGCCGCAGGTGAAGTCGAAGGGCACGCCGGAGGCGTCGGCGCCCAGGCGAGCGAGCTCGCGCTCGCAGTAGTCCAGGACGCTCTCGCGCAGCTCCTCGCGCCCGTCCGCGCGCTGCACCGTGAGCAGCCCGTCGGCGACGTCGTAGCGCACGATCTGGCCGAGCGGGCCTTCTGGGGCGCCCATGAACGAGAAGCGCGCGAGCCGCCGCTCGACGCGCGAGCTGTCGAGCCACACGGCGTGATCGCGCGCGCCGTAGAGGGCCACGAACGCCGCCTCGGGATCGCACCACGTCTCGAGCGTGCGATGGTGCAAGCGCGTGCCGGCAGCCGGTTGGGCGGGCGAGCGGGCCGCGCGCGCCGCGGGACGCCGCCGCTCGCGCGTGAGGTCGCGGAAGTTGCGCAGCAGGGTGCGGCCGTGCTCGGTGGAGATCGACTCGGGGTGGAACTGGACGCCCCACAGCGGGCGCGACGCGTGCTCGAGCCCCATGACGACGTCGTCGGGCGTCCACGCCGTCACGCGCAGCTCGGCGGGCAGGCCGCCCACGACCAGCGAGTGGTAGCGCACGGCCGCGAAGCCCTGCGGGATGCCGGCGAACAGGCCGCGCCCGTCGTGGTGGATCGGGCTCAGGCGCCCGTGCATGACCTCGGGGGCATGGTCGATCGCGCCGCCGGTCACGTGGGCCAGCGCCTGGTGGCCCAGGCAGACGCCGAGCACGGGAATCTCGGCGCGTTGGAGCACCTCCAGCGAGATGCCGACGTCGCCCTCGTGCTCGGGACGCCCGGGCCCGGGCGAGATCACGATGTTGTCCACCGGCAGCGCGGCGAGCTCCTCCCAGGCCAGATCGTCGTTGCGCACGACGATCGGCTCCTGGCCGTTGACCTCCCCCAGCAGGTGGAAGAGGTTGAAGGTGAACGAGTCGTAGTTGTCGATCAGGAGCGTGCGCATGGCCGCATCTACACTCTGCCCACGTTGGCTCCGGAGCACCTGCGTCTGTTGCGCCGCCGCGGCATCGAGACGGTGATCCTCGCAGGCGCCGACACGCACGGGATCATGCGCGGCAAGCGCGTGCCAATCGCCGAGCTGGATCGCGCGGCGACGCGAGGCATCTCGCTGTGCGAGGTGCTCTGGGCGTTGCCGGTCGACGAGCTCGAGCCGGTCCAGCCCCCGCCGGGACATGCCGGCTGGTTCCCGCGCGCCGGCTACCCCGACATGCTCGCGATTCCCGACCTCGACACCGCCCGGGTCGTCCCGTGGCACGATCGCACGGCGCTCGTGCTGTGCGACTTCGTCGATCCCGACGGCAGCGCCGTCCCGCTGTCGCCACGAGCCGTCCTGCGCTCGGTCGTCGCGCGCGCCCGGTCCATGGGCGTCGAGCCGATCGTCGGGGTCGAGCTCGAGTTCTATGTGCTGCGCGAGACGCCGCAATCGGTGCTCGGCAAGCGCCCGTCGCAGCTCGTGGCGGTGGACGAGCGGCCGAGCGTCTACGGCGTCGTGGCCGCCTCGCGTCACGAGCCCTTCGTCGAAGGCGTGCGCGAGACGCTGCAGAGCTACGGGCTGGCCGTCGAGGCGTGCAACCCCGAGGCGGGCCCGGGGCAGTTCGAGATCAACCTGCGCGCGGCGCCCGCCCTGCAGGCCGCAGACGAGGCGTTCCTGCTCAAGAGCGCGGTCAAAGAGGTCGCCGCGCGCCAGGGGCTGCTGGCGACGTTCATGGCCAAGCTGCGCTCGGACTGGCCGGGCAGCTCGTGCCACCTGCACCTCAGTGTGGACGACGGCGAGGGCCTGTCGCCGACCATGCGCCACTTCATCGGCGGCCTGCTGGCGGGCATGGCCGAGCTCAGCGCGATCTTCGCCCCCACGCCGAACTCCTACCGCCGCTACACCGCGCACTCGTGGGCGGCCACGACCGCGACCTGGAGCCTCGACAACCGCTCCGCCGGCCTGCGCGCGATCTGCCGCGGCGACGGCGCCACCCGCGTGGAGCACCGCCAGCCGGGCGCGGATGCCAACCCGTACCTGGCCATCGCGGCGGCACTGGCCGCCGGCCTGGACGGCGTGCGGCGCGCCTGCGAGCCGCCGGCGCCCGTCGACGGCGACGTCTATGCGCTGGCCAACGGCACGGCGCCGCCGCTCCCGCCGACGCTGGCCGAGGCCACCGACCTGCTCGATCGCAGCGCGCTCGCCCGCGACTGGCTCGGCGACGACGTCGTCGCGCATTGCGTGGCGATGCGGCGCGGGGAGCTGGCGGCGCAGGCCGCCGCCGTCACCGACTGGGAGACCGCGCGCTACCTGGAGGCGCTCTAGATGGACGGCGCCCGCCCGGCTGGGCCGATCATCGAGACCGTGGTGACGACGATCAACCTCGACGGCAGCGTCAACTGCGGCGCGATGGGCGTCGAGTGGGGCGAGGAGCGGATCGTCATCAAGCCCTACGCCGGGACGCGGACGTTGCGCAACCTGCGGGCGACCGGGGCGGCGGTGGTGAACCTGACCGACGACATCCTGCTCTTCAGCCAGGCCGCGCTCGGTGACCCGCATCCGGCGACGCGTCCGGCGGCCAGCGTCGAGGGCGCGGTGCTCGACGATGCGTGCTCCTGGCGCGAGGTCCGGGTGGAGGCGATCGACGAGAGCACGGAGCGGGCCCGCGTCAGCACCGTCGTCGTCGCCCGTGGCACCGGGCGCGAGTTCCTCGGCTTCAATCGTGCGCGCCACGCGGTCCTCGAGGCGTCGATCCTCGCCTCGCGAGCCCGCCTGCTCGCGGCGGAGGACCTCCGCGCCGAGCTGGACCGGCTGCAGGTGCTCGTCGACAAGACGGCCGGGCCACGCGAGCGCGACGCGATGCAGTACGTCGCGGGCCACCTGCGAGCGGCGGTCGGCGACCCTTGACCGTCCGGGTTGAGGCGCCGGCGCGCCTGCACCTGGGCATGCTCGCGGTCGCCGGCGACAGCGGGCGGCGCTTCGGCGGGCTCGGGGTGTCGGTCGACCGCCCCGCGGTCGTGGTCGAGGCGCGGACGGCCGACGAGCTGTCCGCCGAGGGGGCCGAAGCGGAGCGCGCGCTGACCTTCGCGCGGCGCTGCCAGGAGGCGCTGGGGCTCGCGGGCGGTGCGCGCCTGAGCGTGCTCGAGGCGATCCCGTCGCACGTCGGCCTGGGCTCGGGCACGAAGCTCGCGCTGGCGGTGGGTCAGGCGCTGGCCGCGTTGCACGGGCGGACGGTCGATGCGCCGCAGCTGGCCGAGGCGGTCGGCCGCGCGGCGCGCTCCGCGGTGGGGACGTGGACCTTCGCGCTGGGGGGCCTCGTCGTCGAGGGCGGGGTGCGGCGCGGGGTCGAGCGCCCCGCGCCGCTGTTGGCGCACCACCCGATGCCCGAGGAGTGGCGCGTCGTGCTCGTCATCCCGCGCGCCGAGGCCGGCTTGTCCGGGGTCGCCGAGGAGGAGGCGTTCGGGCGGCTCGTGCCCTCGCCCGAGCGATCGGCGGAGATCGCGCAGCTCGTGCTCACGTCGCTGCTCCCGGCGCTGGTCGAGGGCGAGGTCGAGGAGTTCGGGGCGGCCCTCACGCGGGTCCAGCAGCTCGTCGGCGACGCGTTCGCCACCGTGCAGGGCGGGCGCTTCCATCCGCACGCCGGCGCGCTCGTCGAGGCGCTGCTGCGCCACGGGGCGGCCGGCGCCGGCCAGAGCTCGTGGGGCCCGCGGTCTACGGCGTCGTCGGCAGCGAGACGGCCGGACGCGAGCTCGCGCATCGCATGCACGACGTGGTCGCGGGCGATGCAAGCGTGGAGCTCGTGACGTTCGACAACCGCGGCGCGCTGGTGGAGCGCTGATGAAGCTGCTCGTGAGCGTCGTCGACGCCGGCGAGGCGGGCGCGGCCGCGGCGGCCGGCGCCGAGATCGTCGACGTCAAGAACCCGGCCGAGGGCTCGCTGGGAGCGCCGTCGCCGGCGGTGATAGCCGCCATCCGCGCGGCCGTTCCCGACGCGCTGCCCGTCAGCGCCGCGATCGGCGACATGCCCAACCTGCCCGGCACCGCCGCGCTCGCCGCGCTCGGCGCCGCGCACAGCGGCGCGGCCTTCGTGAAGGTCGGGCTCTGGGGCGCCTCCACCGAGTCCGAGGCGGTCGCGCTGCTGCGCGCGGTGCGCGAGGCGGCGCCCGACGCGGTGGTGGTGGCGGGCGCCTACGCGGACGCCCGACGCGTAGCGTCGGCGCCGCTGGCGCCCGAGTTGCTGCCGCGCGTTGCGCGCGCCGCCGGCGTCGACGTGTGCCTGCTCGACACGGCGGTCAAGGACGGCCGCGGCCTCCTCGACTGGCTCGCGCCCGACGCGCTCACGGCGCTCGTCGCTGAGGCCCACGAGCTGGGGCTGGCGATCGCGCTGGCCGGTGCGCTGCGCGCGGACGACCTGCCGGCCGTGGGCGCGACCGGCGCCGACATCGTCGGCGTCCGCTCGGCCGCCTGTGCAGAGGATCGCCGCACGGGGTCGCTCGACCCCACGCGAGTCCGCGCCCTGCGCGCGGCGTGCGCCGCTACGCCGCGCGCGTCTCGGTGAACCCGGAGACGTGCAGCCGGTGTGCGCACGTGCGTGCGCTGCGCTCGCGTATGGCGGCTGGGACGGCGTCACCCCAGGCCGCGGCGGCCGCTCCGCCGCGCGCGACCAGGTCATCGATGCGCTCTTGAGAGGGCAGGGTCTCGATCAGGCAGCGCAGGCCGAAGCCCACGTGCCAGCGCTCGTCGCGCTCGACGCGCTCCACACCCTCGCGCACTCCGGGCAGCGCGCCGTCGGCCAGGTCGTCGAGCAGCGCGTTGGTGCCGGCGTTGAAGACGACTCCCTCGAGCAGCATGTGGTAGAGGCTGACGCCCTCGCCCAGCCCGGCTTCACCCGCCGTGAGCTCCGCGGTCAACGCGGGCAACTGGTCTTCGAAGAGCTCGAGGATCGCCGGCGGGGCATACTCGCGGGCCGCCGCGCGGCGCTCGTCGGGGGTCTCGCCGGGCAGCCCGAGTATCTCTCCCGCGATGCGGTCGAACAGGCGCGCGTGGCGCGCTTCGTCGCGGCGCTGCAGGGAGAACGTCCAGGCCATCAGGCTCTCCTGGGAGGCCAGGGTCTCCCTGTTCGCCGCGACGACGAACGGCGTGAGATTCTCGGCGACGGCGTCCTCGGCCACGCGGAAGCCGGCGAGAATCGTGGTGAGGCGCTGGCGGCGATCGTCGGGAAGCTCCTGCCACGCGCGGACGTCGGGTGCGAAGTCGATCGCCGCCGCATCCCATTGCTTGCGGGCAGCGACGCGGGAGAAGAAGCCCGGCCAGAAGCTGCGGTTGGCGAAGGTCTCCATCCCGCCGACGAGCTTGTACTCCCGGAGCGTGGGGTCGGCCAGGGTGGCAGGCCCGGGGTCCTGGCGCTGCTGCGCGTCCATGGGGCCACGGTAGCAAGGGCGCTCAGGCGATTCGGGTGCCCACCGTCGCGCCGCGTTCGAGCAGCTCGACGAGGCGCTCGGGGTCGCGACCGCTGATCACCCAGGTCTCGAAGCTCGCCTCCGCGAGCACCGTGGGCAGGTGCTCGTCGACGCCGGCGGGCGCCAGCGCGCCAAGCTCCGCGGCGGTCATCCGAGCGATCGGCTCACCCTGCGCGGGCCAGTCCGCGAACAGTCCCTCGACCTCCTTGACCAGGACGAGGCGCCCGGCGCCGACCTCACCGGCCACCCACGCTGCGATCGAGTCCGACGTCACCTCCCACGATGCGGGCAGCGCCTCGAGGGGCACCCCCGCGGGGAGCAGCACGGCGACCTGGCCGGCGCTGAGCTCGCGAGCGCAGGCGAGGTCGGCGCAGCGCACGGCGCCCGGGATCAGCTCGCTCAGCAGCCAGCCGAACTGCTCCATCCCGAGGACCGCCATGTGGTGCGAGGTGGCCGCGGGCAGCACGAAGCGGCTGTCGGCTTCCCGGACCGCGTCGGCGAACCACGCGCCGCCGGGGACGACGAGCAGCGGGTGGAGCTCCCCCAGCTCCCCGAGAGCGCGGCACAGCGCGCGCAGCGCCTCGTCGCCGGCCCCGCGGCCGAGCCCACCGCCGACCTTGACGACGGTCAGCACGGCTCGCGCAGGCGCGCCGCCAGCAGCGCGGCCAGCGCGGCGGCGGGCGCGACCTCGCCTCCGGTCGCGCCCCACGGCGCCGGGGCGTCGGCGACCGCCCGCCCAAGGCGCGCCGCCACCTCGCGACCGAGGAAGGCGCCCGAGCCGACGGCGACGACGGGCGCGCCGGGTGGCAGCGGGCCTGGCCCGGCGCGCCGCCTCCTCGAGCTGGCGCAGCTGCTCGGCGTGCAGGAAGGCCGCGATGGCATCGATCGTCGCCTCCTCGAGCTGCTCGACGTCAGAGCACACCAGCCGGGCGATGCGCTCGCGCGCGAAGGCGGCGCTGGCGGGGCGGCCGTCGGGCGTCGGGCAGTCGTAGGCCTCCGGCGCGAGGTGTCCGAGCACGAGATGGACGTCGGCGCTGATGGCGAAGTACTCCGAGGACACCGGGCACCACCCGCCGGGGACCGGCACGCGCGGCGCGATCGCCGCGAGGTTGGTGCGCAGCACGCCGGTGTAGACGAGCTCCCCGGCCAGCAGCCGGTGCAGGTCGTCCTGCCCGGTGGCCGCGACGCGCCCATCGGCGATCGGGACGATGTCGGCGGTCGTGCTGCCGACGTCGATGAGCAGCGCGTCGGGGAGCGCCTGCGCCACCGCGAGCGCCGTCGCCACCCAGTTGGCGGCGGCGACATCCCACGGCCGCGCGCGCGCCGCCGCGACGGACACGAGCTCGCCGCCCGTCGTCAGCACGCTCAGCGGCCGGTCGCCGAACGCCTCCTCGGCCGCATCGAGGACGAACGCCACCCCCTCGCGCTTGGTCCGGAACGCGTCCGAGAGCTCGGCGGTCATGGTGATGGCCACGCCGTCGGTCGGCCCCGCGGACACCTCGGCCGCCACGTCGCGCAGCACCGCGGCGAGCGCCTCGCGGTCGCGCCAGACCTCGAACGGGCGCGAGACGGTCCGCAGCGCCTCCCCTTCGAGCGACGCGGCCTTGGTGTTCGCGCCGCCGATGTCCACTGCTAGCGTGGCCGCCGCCGTGGCGGGAATGCGTGTCATCGGAGTCATCGATCTCAAGGGCGCCACGGCGGTCCACGCCGTGCGCGGCGAGCGCGAACGCTATCGCCCGGTCCACAGCGCCATCGGCGGCGACGACGGCGACGCGCTGGCCCTCGCGCGCGGGTTCCGCAACGCGCTGGGGCTCGAGGAGATCTACGTCGCGGACCTCGACGCGATCGTCGGGGAAAGCGAGCACGCAGCGGGGAGCGGCGGCGCCGCGATCGGCGACGCGGCGGGCGACCACCGCGCCCTGCTGCGCGCGCTCGCGGGCGAGGCGCGCGTCATGGTCGACGCCGGCGTCAGCGAGCCCGCGCGGGCGCAGGCGCTGCTGGACCTCGGCGTGCATCGCGTCATCGTCGGGACCGAGACGCTGAGTGGCCCCGCCGCCCTCGACCGCCTGGTCGCGGAGCTGCCCGACGGCGCCCTGGTCCTGAGCGTCGACCTGCGCGACGGGCGCGTGCTGTCGCCCGACCCGCAGCTCGCGGGCCTGCCCGCGACGGACGCCCTCGTGCGCCTGCAGCGCGCCGGCCTGCGCGAGGCGATCGTCCTCGATCTCGCGCGCGTCGGCAGCGGGGCTGGCCCGGACGTCGCGCTCATCGCCGAGCTCCACGCCGCGTTCCCCGGGCTCGAGCTGCTGGCCGGCGGCGGCGTGCGCGACGTCGAGGACCTGCGCGCGCTCGAGGCCGCGGGGGCCGCCGGCGCGCTCGTCGCCACCGCGCTGCACCGCGGCGTCATCGGCCCGCGCGAGCTGGCGGAGCTGCGCTGACCAGGGTCTCGAGGTGCGCGACGAGCGCCGCGGCCACGTCGGCGCCCGTGGCCTCCTGCAGGCCGCGCCAGCCGGGGATGCCGTTGAGCTCGAGCACGTAGTCGCGCCCGTCCGCGGCCCGCAGCACGTCGACCCCCGCGTAGTCGACGCCGAGGGCCGCCGCCGCCTCCAGGCACACGCGCTCCTGGTCGGGGCTCAGCTGCGTGGCCTGCGCTCGGGCGCCGCGCGCGAGGTTGGCGCGCCACCCCGTGCCGACCCGCTCAATCGCCGCCAGCACGCGACCGCCGACGACCAGCGCGCGCAGGTCGCGGCCGTCGTGCGGGAGCGTCTCCTGCAGGTAGTAGACGGCGCGCTCGAGCTCCAGGGCGTGGAAGACGCGGTAGGCGACGTCCGCGTCGTCCACCCGCGTCATACCCGCGCCCATCGCGCCGAACAGCGGCTTGACGATGACGTCGCCGCCGAGCTCCTCGAAGGCCTCGAGCGCGTCGTCGGAGCGCTCGCAGGCCACCGTCCGCGGCGTGGGCACGCCCGCGCGCGCCAGCAGCGCCGAGGCGAGGAACTTGTCGATGGTGCGCTCGAGCGCGCGCGGGCCGTTGACGCACGTCACGCCGCGCGCCTCGAGCGCGTGCAGGGCGTCCACGCGGAAGATGACCTGCTCCAGCGACCCGCGCGGGATGCCGCGCACGATCACGGCGTCGCAGTCGTCGAGCCCCACGTCGCGGCTGCGCACGGCGACGTCGCCGTCGATGCGCCCGATCATGCGCGTCACGGGCAGGACGCGATGCTCGTGCCCGCGCGCCGCCAGCGCATCGGTGAGCTGCTGCGCATGCCAGCCGCCGCTCGAGCCCACGATCGCGACGGTCAGGCCCAGAACGAGCGCTCCAGCACCTCGAGGCTGACCCTGCCCGCTTCGAAGCTGCGGCCACTCGCGAGGCTCGTGAGCCTGATCTGCGCGGGGCTGAAGAGCAGCGGGTCGATCGCGTAGAAGTCGAAGTTCGCGCGCTGCAGGACGCTGCCGAAGGGCTCGCCGTAGTCCGACGATGCGGAGGCGGGAAGGCGCACGACGAGTTCGCGCAGAGCGTCGTCGTCGTCGTCGGACTCGACGGTGAGGTGGACCCGCCCGCCGTACAGCACCGCGTCGTTCGTGCGCCCGATCGCCTTCATGTCGTCGCCCGCCACCGGCGGCAGCGGGCAGCTCCCGTAGCCGGCGACGACGCGCCGCACGTCGAAGTGCAGCTCGTGGAGCTTGTGCAGCGCGGTCTCGACGACGCGCGCGGCGATCTGCACGCCGCCCGCGATGCTCGCGGTCGGCGCCATGACCAGAGTCAGGGCATCCGCCGCGACGCCCGCGCGCTGCGCGATGAAGTCGGCGACCTCCACCGGCGGCGCGTCGCGGGTCTCCAGGCACAGCACCGCCGCGCTCGCCTGCTCGTCCCAGTCGAGGTCCTCGTAGAGGTCCTCGGCGCGGATGAGCGCGCGTCCCGGCCCGCTGCCCATCGCGAAGTAGCCGTCGCGGTCGACGCGCCACCCCGCGTACTGCGCGGCCAGGCACGCGATGGCGGGGCGGTCGGTGGTCACCGTGACGCCGGGCAGCCAGCGCGCGCCGATGACCTGGGGCGCATAGGTGATCATCCCGAGCCCTCCCATGCAGATCTCGGCGAAGCGCCGCCCCGCCTCGTAGCCGCCGGGCGCCTGCGCGCCGCAGTCGATCAGACGCGTGCCGTTGGCGAGCGTCGTGACCGCGACACCGACGGAGTCGGCCTCGGCGGCGAGCCGGTCGGCGAGCGCAAGCGCGCTTTCGTTGAGCGAGAGGGCCATGTGCCTGCCTCCATGATCAGGATCTCACCGCGGCGCAGCTCCAGGCCGTCACCGCACCAGCGCGCGTAGCGACCGTCGAGCTGCTCCTCCGACACCGCAAGGCCGAGCGCGCGCAGCCGGCGCAGGTACAGCGCGAGGAACGGCGGGCGGTACACGCACGAGAAGACGAAGGTCGCCAGCGGCGTCGCCGGCGCCATGGTGACGATCGAGCCGCGCCGCATCCCGGCCCCCGCCCGCGCGCCGAGGCCGCCCAGCGCCACGATCGTCCCGGCCAGCATGCGCAGGCCGGCGGCGTCGCCGACGCGGCCGGCCACCGCGATGAGGCCGCGCCGCAGCCCCGCGCCGGCCTGCGGGCCAGCGTCGCCATGGACGACGATCTCGCCGCCGCGCATGCCCGCCCGCTCGCCGGGATAGACGCCGCCGAGCTGGCGCCCCGCCGAGCCTCGCACGACGAGCCGCCCGCCGCGCATGCCCGCCCCGGCCCAATCGCCGGCGTCGCCCTCGACGTGCAGCTCGCCGCCGCGCATGCCGGCCCCGGCGTGCATCCCGACGGGGCCCGCGACGGTCAGCCGGCCCGCGCTCATCCCCGCCCCGACGAGTTTCACGCGGCTCAGATCGCCCTCGATACGCACGTCGTCGCCGCTCCCGGAGACCGCGAAGAACTCGCCCAGCCGCGTGCGCTCGTTGCCGTGCCACGCGGTCAGCCCCTCGATCTCCTCGCGGCTGGCGCCCGCGAGGCGGTCGGGGCAGAGCGCCTCGGTCTCGAGCGGTACCGCCGGCTGCTCGCGCAGGGTGAGGGTGAGGGTCACGGGACGAGCTCGCGCAGGTGGATGTGGTGGGGCCCGAGGTTGCCGCCGTAGTTGCCGGCCGTGACGTGGCTCGCGCCGGCCTGCGCTGCGGCCACGAGGCCGCGCCGCATCATCTCGCGGACCGGCTCGAGCGCGAGGCCGTCGATGACGATCTCGAACACCGACTCGACGTCGGGCGGCACGTCTGTGTGCTCGACCTGCCCGCGCAGCGTCGGGCACAGCGCGTCGTTGGTCGACGCCGGCAGGGCGCTGTAGCGCGAGCCGACCTTGCTGCCGCTGCGGGCGATGCCGCCCGGGAAGGGCATGATCGCGCCCTGCACCTCGCGCATGGCGCTCGCCGCCGCCTGCGCTGCGCCCAGCGCCGTCTCGTGAGCGCGGGCGAAGATGATGATGTTGCCGCCGGCGACGCCCTCTACGACGCCGAAGCGCTCCTGCACGAGGAACTCGCCCTCCATCACCGGCACGCGCCAGTACCGCCGCCCGTCGAGCACCTTGCTGGCCTGATAGCCGTCCCCGAAGTAGCGCAGCTGCCCGCCGACATCGACCGTGTCCTCCGAGCCCAGGCCGTTGAAGCACGCCGTCGTCGGGCACGTCAGCACCGTCTGCCCGACGCGCTCGACGAGCCGCTTGCCGACGCCCTCCGCGTCCATCGCGAAGAGCAGCGCGCTCACGCCCGGCCGCCCGTCGGGCGTCTCGTCGGGGTCGAGCTCGCGCTCGATGCTCGCCTCGCACTTGCAGCCGATCACCGAGGTGGCGAAGCCGGTCATCGAGCGGCCCGCCTCCAGCGCCCAGGCCGGCGTCGCCGCGGTGATGACGACGCGCGCGCCCCACATCGGAAACGCCTCGGCGAAGGTGTCCACGATCTCGGCGCCGTGCAGCCTCATCGCGATCCCTGCGGCTGTGCGGCGACGGTGCGCGCGGGCTCGAGCAGCCACGGCTCGCGTACCGGATAGCTCGAGAACCGCACGCTGTAGCGGTCTTCGAACAGCGCCTCGAGCGTCGGCTCGATGCTCGGGTCGTACTCGGCGCCGACGCGCAGCAGGTTGCCCGGGCCGGTTTCCCGCAGCTCGCCGTCCTCCACCACCGCGTGCCCGTCCTTGATGACGTAGCGCGGCGCGGAGAACATCTCCTCGCGGTCCTCGCGGTCGTCGTAGATCGTGATGTCGGCGTCGGCGCCCACGCCGAGGTGCCCCTTGTCGCGCAGGCCGAGCAGGCGGGCCGGCCCGGCGCGCGTGATGATCGCGATCTCCTCGAGCGTGTACTCGCGATCGAGGTCGTCGAGAAGGACCGTGCGCTTGATGGCCTGCTTGTTCACGCGGCCGATCTGCTCGTTGCGGAACTCGCGATCCATCAGCAGGCGGATCAGGCGGGGGTAGCTCAGGAACGAGCCGCCGTTGGGGTGATCGGTCGACAGCACGAGCCGCCACGGGTCGCGGCTGAGCAGGAAGAGCTCCAGGCCGATCCCCCACTGCAGCGCGTGGACGTAGTTCTTCTCGCGGTAGGCGAACGGGACGATCCCGCAGCCGGTCTCGGCCTCGGTGTCCGCGTTGACCCAGCGCCCGTGCGTGATGTCGCGCAGGACCGCGGACACCGGCGCGTCGGCGGTCATCGTCGTCGCCGAGCCGAACATCACCTGGCCGATGTCGGCGCTGAGCTCCGGGTGCGCGCCAAGATACTCGGCCAGCTCCGGCGCTCGCGAGCGGGGTCGGCCGCCCGGCTTGCCGCCGTAGGCGTGAAACTGCAGGTGGGCGAGGTGGGCGCGACGGCCCTCGAGCGTGTTCAACGTGTCCAGGGTCGTGCGGTAGTTGCCCGACACCCCGAGGTTGTTGCAGTGGACGTGCACGGGGTGCGGCAGCCCCAGCTCGTGGGCCGCGGTGGCGATCGTCTCGATGACCTGGCGTGGCGTGACCCCGGGCCCGTCGTCGTCGAGCGAGGTCACGTTGGCGTTGCTGCGCTTCCACATCTCGACGCCGCCCGGGTTGACGAGCTTGACGCCGTAGCCGCCGGTGGCCTGAAGCCACCAGGCGATCGCCTCGCGCACGCGTGCCGGGTCTTGGCGGATGAGCTCGAAGATCGGCAGGTTGTTGCCCATCAGCACGAGGAAGAGGGCATCGATGACCGGCGTGTCACGCAGCTCGGCCAGCGTGTGGCGGGCCGCCAGCGGCGGCGTGGCGGCCTCGACCACGGTCGTGTAGCCCAGCAGCGCGTAGCGGTAGCCGGTGGCGAACGTCGAGGGGACCGTGCCACCGCTGCCCGCGCGGGAGATCGCGGTGCGCTCGAGGACGTCGGCGCGATGCTCCTCGGGCAGGAGCTTGCGGGCGGCGTTGACCGCCGGCCCGGCGATGTGGGCGTGGATGTCCACCCCGCCCGGCATGACGACCATCCCCCGCGCGTCGATGCTGCGGGCGTGCGACGGCACGTCGGCGACGATCTTGCCGTCCTGTACGCAGACGTCGCGCACCTTCCCCGCGATGCCGTTGGCGGGGTCGTAGACGCTGCCGCCGGCGATGCGCAGCATCACAGCCGCCCGGCGATCGCGGCCAGCACGTCCTCGATCGAGCCCGCCCGCCCAGGCTCGCCGGCCAGCGGCGCCCGCAGCGGGATCGGCACCCCGTCCATGCGGTGGACCGTACCCGCCACCTCGATACCGTCGACGGCCGTGACGAAGGCCACGCGGGCTGCCTGCGCCGTGGCCGTCGCCCGCGCGTCGACGACCACCGTCGGCAGCTCGCGCAAGCGCTGGGCGGCGGGCGCCGGCAGGTGCGCGAGCGGGTCGGCGGCCACGACGAGCGCGGCGTCGACCTCGCCGCGCTCGAGCAGCGCGGCGGCGCTGAGCTCCCCGGGGTTGGCGCGCGGGTGACCGCGGGCGAAGCTCACCGCGGCGGGGAAGCCGGTCTGCCACGCGAGGACGTCCTCGGCGCCGCGCGCGTTGCCCTCGCCGCGCAGCCCGAGCGTGACCGCGTGGCGCTTGCGGCCGAGATCGCGCACGAGCGCGAACAGCGCCAGCGCGACGAGCTCGTCGCCCGCCACGTCGGCGCCGTAGAGCAGGGCGACGCGCTCGGCGCCGAGCAGGCGCTCGGCCAGCTCGCGCAGGGCCGCGAGCGGCAGCTCCCCCACGCGGTCGCTGTCGAGCGGCCCGCGCGCGACGAGCGCGCGCAGCGCCCACAGCGCTTCGAAGTCCTGCGCGGCATCGAGCTCGACGAAGGCGTCGGCCTCCTCGGCGGTGGCCGTGCGCCGCTCGTCGACGACGACGAGCGTCCGCGCTCCGCGCGCGGCGCGATCCAGGCGCAATCGGCCCAGCAGGCGCGGGTTGGTGACGGCCGGGTCCGCTCGCCACGCGACGACGAGCTCGGCGCGGTCGCGGAGCTCGCCGAAGGTGGCCGTGCTCGAGCCGAGTGCCTGGTGGGCGAGGCTCGCCCCGCTCGCACCGCCCGGGTCGACGGTCGCGCCGAGCGCCTCGGCGAGCGCCACCGCCTGGCGCTGCGCCTCGACGCTCGTCTGGCCCAGGCCGTAGACGAGCGGTGCCCGCGCGTGCCCGAGGGTCTCGGCCGCGGCGTCCGCCGCCTCGTCCACGCTCGCGGCGCGGCCCTCGATGCTGGCGGCCGGCCCGGCGGCCCGGTCGGCGAACCACGCGTCGCCCAGCGCGCACGTCCGCGTCACCCTCAGCCGCCCATCGGCGATGGTCGCCTCGATGTCGTCGCAGGCGCACCCGCACCCGGCGCAAGTCGCGTCAGCCACCCGCCGTCACCTCCACGCGCGGCTCGAGCTCCGCGCGCAACCGCGCGGCCTGCGCCTCGAGCTCGTCGAGCACGTCCTGCGCCGTCGCGCCGGCGACCACGAGGGTGCAGATCGGATGCCCCGCGGCGATGCGCTCGCCGGGGCGCGGGACGTCGCGCACCCCGCGCTCCAGCCAGCCGACGCTGTCGCCGACGACGACGTCCTCGGTGGCGAAGAGCACGGCCTTGCCGGCCGCGCCCGCGCGCTCGCCCTCCACCTGTGGCAGCTCGCCGGCGCACGCCCGCAGGTGCGCGTCGAAGACGCCGGGCGGGTGGGTCCGAATTGCCTCGATCGCCTCGAGCGAGGCCGTGGGACGCGGGTTGACCTCGATCGTCCACGCGCGCTCGCCGTCCCAGACGAAGTCGACGCCGAAGAGCCCTCGCAGGGCAAACGCCGCGGCCAGGCACGAGCAGATCGCGCGCGCCTGGCCCAGCAGGGCATCGCGCTCGCTGGCGGGCAGGCGCGGGGGGACGACGTTCCCGCACCAGCGGTAGCCGCGCACGCCGAACGCCCGGCGCCCGACGAGCTGCTCGGTGAGCCCGAGCACGACTGCATCCACCCCGTCACCGACGGCCGCCGCCGAGCACGCGACGCCGTCGACGCGCTCCTGCACGACCGCGCCGGGCGGAAGCGCGCCGCCGCGCCACGCGCGCACGCGCGTGCCCCCGCCGCCGCGCAACGGCTTGCGCAGCCAGCGGCCCGAGCGATCCTCGGGCGCCGCCGCGAAGGTGCGCGGATACGGGAGGCCGGCGTCGCGCAGCGCTGCCCCCAGCCGTTGCGGGGCGCGCACGGCGCGCAGCGTCTGCGGCCCGTTGCCCAGCAGCGCGTGGCGCTCGGCCAGCCGCGCGACGAGGGCCGGGTGGTTCTCGAAGCTCGCCCCGTAGACCACAGCACCTGCCGGCACGTGCATCGCGGCGTCGACCAGCGCGGTCAGGCTCCCGCCCGGCAGCGCCACGACGCGCGCCCCGCCCCGTCGCAGGTCGAGGTCGCCGAAGAGATCGAACGCGGCCACCCGATGACCGTCGCGCATCGCCAGATCGGCGAGCATGCGCGCGCTCAGAGCAATCAGGAGAAGTGGCTCGCCCGGTGCGACGGCGTCAGAGGATACCTTCGAGCAGCGCGACGAACAGAGTCGCTGTCACGAGATCGGCGGTGGTCCCCGGGTTCAGCGCGTTGCCCGGCTCGCGCAGCGACGCATCGAAGCTGCGCAGGGCCTGCTGGCCGGCCGCCGTGCGCACCCCTCCGGCGCTCAGGACGTCGCGTGCCCGCGCCGACACCCGCGCCGCGGCCTCGGCGCCGCGCTTGCGCGCGATGAGGGTGTCCGGCGCGGCGCCGAGCAGCCGCAGGTGAAGCTCGACGATCGCGTCGCGCTCGCCGAGCCCGTCGCCCAGCGCCGCGACGAGCGCGGGAGTAGCCGTCTCGAAGGTCAAGGCGAAGTCGCTCACGTACTCCGCGGCGATCGAGTCGCGGGCGGCGGCGCTCGCCATGGCCTCGCGCAGGCGCACCGTCGGCTCGGAGCGCACGTCGTGCTCGACGCGCTCGCTCAGGCCGCCGGCCCCGGCGAGGCGGATCGCCGCGTACGCGGCCCGGGCGTCGGCCACGTCGAGCGCGCCCAGCGTCGCCGCGAGCCCCGCCCGCAGCGGCCCGCCCGAGAGCGCCGCCCTGGCCAGCGGAGCGAGCAGCAACGCGATCCCGAGGTTCGTGTTCGCCGGCGCCGCCCGCCGCGACGCCTGCACGACCGCCAGGACCGTGTCGCCCACGCCGCGCTCACCCGCGCGCGCAAGCTCGGGGCCGACCGCGATCGCGCTGCGCACCATGTCCTCGTAGGTGGTGTCGTGGAAGTCGTGGCTCGGCGTGATGTTGCCCGGCTTCTCGGCGCTGACCTCCAGGACGCAGGCCAGCTGCGCGGCACCGGCGACGGCGTCGGGGGTACGAACGGTCGCAGCGCGGACACGTGCGGAGGACCGCTGGGCGCCCGCTTGACCCCTCTCGGCGCCAGAAGTTAGAGTCGCCGGCCGGTTCCCTGACTTCTCAGGCACCGGACAACGATATGGAGGACGAGTCATGGCCGCTGCGTTCATGGTTGGAGAGTCGCTCGTCGGCGAGGGCAACGAGGTCGCCCACATCGACCTCCTCATCGGCTCCAAGAGCGGGCCGGTCGGCGAGGCGTTCGCGAACTCGCTCGTCAATCAGAAGGAGGGTCACACGAACCTCCTCGCGGTGGTCACGCCCAACCTTCCGTGCAAGCCCGACACGATCATCTCCAACAAGGTCACGATGAAGGGCGCGACGCAGGCCGTGCAGATGTTCGGCCCCGCCCAGGCGGCGGTCTCGCGCGCCGTCGTCCACGCGGTACGCGACGGGATCATCCCCGCGGGCGACGTCGACGACCTCTGCCTCATCGTCGGCGTCTTCATCCACTGGGAAGCCACGGACGACAAGAAGATCTTCGACTACAACTACCAGGCGACCAGGGAGTCGATCGAGCGCGCGCTGAAGGGCGAGCCGAGCGTGAGCGCGGTCGCCGACTCGGCCGAGGCGGCGCGCCATCCGTTCGCGGGCGGCGTGGAGGACTGACCGGCCACGTCGGATCCATCCGCCGGCGCAGGCCGGCTCGCCGGCCTGCGCGCTGTCGTCACCGGAGCGAGCAGCGGGATCGGCCGCGCCATCGCCGAGACGTTCGCCGCGCAGGGCGCGTCGGTCTTGCTGACGCACCGCGCGTCGCCGGAGCGCGCCCGCGAGGTCGCCGACGCGATCGCCGGGCGCGGCGGGCGCGCGTTGGTCGCGCAGGCCGACCTCGGCACGCGCGAGGCGTGCGAGCGCCTCGTGGCGCAGGCGCGCGACGAGCTCGGCGGCCTCGACGTGTGGGTCAACAACGCGGGCGCCGACGTGCTCACCGGCGACGCGGCGGCCTGGGAGTGGGAGCGCAAGCTCGACGCGCTGCTGGCGGTCGACCTCAAGGGCACGATCGCCTGCTCGTACGCGGCCGGCGAGATAATGCGCGAGCAGGAGCGCGGCGGGACGATCCTCAACATGAGCTGGGACCACGTGACGATCGGCATGGCCGGCGACGACCCGCTGGTGTTCTCCGCCGTGAAGGGCGGCGTCCTGGCCTTCAGCAAGAGCCTCGCGCGCGCCCTGGCTCCCGACGTGCGCGTCAACGTCCTGTGCCCCGGGTGGATCGAGACGAGCTTCGCCGAGCAGGCCGATCGCGAGTTCCACCGCTCGGTCGCGGAGGCGACGCCGCTCGGGCGGTGGGGCCGGCCGCAGGACGTGGCGGGCGCAGCGCTCTACCTCGCCTCGCCCGAGGCCGCGTTCGTCACCGGACAGGCGGTCAACGTCAACGGCGGGGTGGTCATGTAGCGCCCGTGGTGCTGTAGTCAGCGGTGACCGAAGGAGGACTGCAATGGCAGAGACAGACGCCAAGCCCAAGACCTACGAGGCCGACGAGGTGGAGGCCAAGCTCAAGGAGCACGGCCTCGACGACTGGTACCTCGAGGGCGAGTGGATCCGTCGCAAGTACAACACCGATGGCTGGCCGACGACGCTCATGGTCGTCAACGCCGTCGGCTTCGTGTGCGAGGCGGCCTACCACCACGCCGACCTCTCGGTGACCTGGGGCAAGCTGTGGGTCAAGCTGCGCAACCATGCCGCCGGCGGCATCACCGACAAGGACTTCGCGGTGGCGCGCAAGATCGAGGACACGGTGCTGTGGCGCCCGGAGGAAGGCAGCGCGCTGGAGGGCACCCCGAACAAGTTCGTCTTCAGCAAGGGCGGACGTTAGTGGGCCCCCGCGATAGCCGATCGCTACCTCTTCGTAACCGGCAAGCTCGCGGCGCCCGCGCTGCGCGAGACGCTGCGGCGCGCGGAGCTGCCGTTCGACTACGACGTCGCCGTGATGAAGATCACGGTCGCGGCGCTCATGACCCCGGCCTGGATCGCCAAGCGCCTGGAGCTCCCGCCGGACGTGACGCGGATCATGATCCCGGGCCTGTGCGAGGGCGACCCCGCGGTGCTCAGCGAGCACTTCGGCATCCCGGCCGACAAGGGCCCGGCCGACCTCAAGCGGCTGCCCGCCTTCTTCGGGCAGGCCGACGCCCGCTCGCGCTACGGCGCGCGCGACATCCGGGTCTTCGCCGAGATCAACAACGTCCCGCGCCTGGACCGCGAGCGTATCGTCGCGGCGGCGAGCTACTACCGCGACGCCGGCGCCGACGTCATCGACCTCGGGCTCTCGCTGGACCGCGACTGGCTCGACGAGGGCCCGGAGGTGATCGCCGACCTCAAGGCGCGCGGCTTCACGCTCAGCATCGACACGCTTGACCCCGACGAGATCCTCATGGCCGACGCGGCGGGCGTGGACTACGTCCTCAGCCTCAACGGGGACAACCGCCATGTCGCGCAGCAGCTGCGCGCGACGCCGGTGCTGATCCCCGACACGCCCGATGACCTCGACAGCCTCGACGCCACCATCGCCCACCTCCAAGCGCTCGGCAAGCCCTTCCTCGTCGACCCGATCATCGAGCCGATCGGCTCGGGCTTCGCCGCGAGCCTCGGCCGCTACCTGGAGACGCGCCGCCGCCACCCCGACGCCGAGATGCTGATGGGCATCGGCAACCTGACCGAGCTCACCGAGGCCGACACCACCGGGGTCACGGCGATGCTGCTCGGCTTCTGTCAGGAGCTCGGGATCCGCAACGTGCTGACCACGGAGGTCATCGACTGGGCGCGGGGCGCGGTCCGGGAGGCCGTCCTGGCCGCCCAGCTCATGCACTTCGCCCAGCAGGAGGGGACGCCGCCCAAGCACGTCGACGGGCGGCTGCTGACGATCAAGGACGAGGAGGTCCGCCCCTACACGGAAGCCGAGCTGCGCGAGCTGCACGCGAGCATCACCGACCCCAACATCCGCATCTTCGCGGACGCCGACTGGATCTACGCCTTCAACGCCGAGCGCTTCGTGAAGGGCACCGACATCAACGCGATCTTCGACGAGCTCGGCGTCGACGAGCACACCCACGCCTTCTACCTGGGCAAGGAGCTGATGAAGGCTTCCATCGCCCGGGGGCTGGGCAAGAACTACCGCCAGGAGTCCCCGCTCGACTGGGGCTACCTGACCTTCGCCGAGCCGCGTCGCGAGCGCGTCCGGCTGACCGCCCGCTCCACCAAGGCATCGCCCGACGACGAGACCGAGGAGGGATCGTGAAGAGAATCCTGCTCCAGCTCGACACCGAGGAGCACCCGAGCCCGTTCGACGCGATCGTGGCCCACGACGCCGACGTCGACGTCCTGCTCTCCCACGGCAAGGTGAAGCCGCAGGACGCGCGCGCGCTCGCGCAGGACGCGTTCTTCACCCGCGGGCCAGATGACCTGAAGAACACGGCCATCTGGGTCGGGGGCAAGCACGTGGCCGCCGGCGAGGAGATCTTCGCCGAGGTCCAGAAGGCGTTCTTCGGACCGTTCAAGGTCTCCGTGATGCTCGACTCCAACGGCTGCAACACGACCGCGGCGACGACGATCGCGCGGATCGCCAAGAGCTACGACCTGAAGGGCAAGCGGGCGGCCGTGCTCGGTCTCGGGTCCGTCGGGCTGCGGTCGGCGATCCTGCTGCAGAAGGAGGGCTGCGAGGTCGTCGTGGCCCCGCTCCCGCCGGACCTCTTCGACGACGACCGCCCCTATCGCCGCCCCCGGGGCCTCGATGCGGCCGAGGAGCTCGGCCTGGACCCGCGCGAGCCCAAGGACCGCTCGGAGCTGGAGGCGACCCTGGAGGACGCGCAGGTCGTCCTGTCCGCGGGACCGGCCGGCGTGGAGGTGCTGCGCGAGGACTTCTGGTCTCAGCACCCGAGCCTCGAGCTGCTGGCGGACTACAACGCGGCCGACCCGCTCGGCCTCGAGGGCACCAAGGCAACCGACGACCTCGTCGACTACGACGGCAAGCTCGTGCTCGGCGCGCTGGCCATCGGCGGGCCGAAGATGAAGGTCCACAAGACCTGCATACGGCGGATGTTCGAGAGCAACGACAAGGTCTTCGACACCGACACCGTGTACGAGGTCGCCAAGGAGCTCGTTTGAGCCGCGACGGCCCGCGGGTGGCCGGCATCGACCCGGGGACCGTGTCGTTCGACGTGTGCGCGCTCGACGGCGGCGAGGTCGTCCTCGAGCGCAGCTTCGCCACCGCCGACGTGGGCGTCGATCCCGCGCCGCTGGTCGAGGTGCTCGTCGAGCACGGGCCGTTCGAGCTCGTGCTCGGCCCGGCCGGCTACGGGCTGCCGCTCGTGCCCGGCGACCAGGTCGGCGAGCGCGAGCTTGCGCTCATCGTGCTGCTGCGTGAGGACGAGCCCCACGGCCCCGTCGGCGTCGGCGGGATGCGCGCGACGGTGCACGCGCTCATCGCCGCGGGCCTGCCACTGGTCTTCGGCCCGGGAGCGATCCACCTGCCCACGATCCCCGCGCACCGCAAGTGGAACCGCATCGACCTGGGGACCGCCGACAAGGTCGCGAGCGTCGCGCTGTGCATCGTCGACCAGGCGCGCCGCCTCGCCGTCGACTTCGCCGAGACCTCGTTCGTTATGCTCGAGCTCGGCGGTGGGTTCAGCGCTGCGGTGGCCGTCGACGGCGGGCGCATCGTCGATGGGCTCGGCGGCTCGGCCGGCCCGATCGGGGCGCGGGCGTGCGGTGCGCTCGACGCCGAGGTGGCCTACCTCCTTGGCGGCGCGCTCTCGAAGCGGACCGTGTTCAGCGGCGGCGCGCTCGACCCGCGGGGCGAGCTCGATCTCTCCGCCGGGCTTGCGGGGCTGCGACACGACCCGCGCCACCGCGAGGGGTGGCTCGCGCTCGAGGAGGGCGCGGCGAAGGCGGCGCTGGCGCTGACCGCCAGCGCGCCGGCGCCGCGCGAGGTCCTCGTCGCGGGGCGCCTGGCGCGGGCGCCGGGCGTGATCGAGGCGCTCGGCGAGCGCCTTGCGGGCCTCGCGCCCGTGCGGGCGGTGGCGGGCGTCGGCGCGGGCGCCAGCGCCGCCGCGCACGGTGCGGCGGTCCTGGCCGACGGCCTGGCGGGAGGCCGCTACACGGCGCTCGTCGACCGCCTGGGCGTGGCCGAGGCGAGCGGCTCCGCGCTCGACCACCTCAGGGTGCACGGCGCCGACCAGATCCGGCTGCGCTGATCAGGCGGCGGCGTCGAGCCACTCGCGCATCGTCATGTGATGCGCGACGTGGAGGCCCGCGTCGAGCTCGCGGCGCAACTCGCCCAGCAGCCCGAAGCGCTCGGCGACGACGTTGTGCTGGTGGATGGTCTCGAGGTTCTCCTGGCGCGAGGACACGAACGCGTCGTCGCCCAAGCTGTCGAAGCGCTCGATCGCGCCGCGGATCGCCTCGCGCACGCAGTCCTCGACGAAGCGCGGGCGCCGGTGGGCCTTCTCGACCACGGCCCCCTCGTCGGAGCGCTTCATGAGCTCGTAGATCTCGCTCGACATCGAGTCCTCGACGATCCCGAGGAGCTCCGCGGCGTCCACGTCGCTCTCGCAGGCCTCGGGCAGCCCGAGGTACAGCGTGCCCAGGCCGCGCTGGTTGTGCGTGGCCACCGGAACGGCCTCGAGGATGCGCTCGATCTCGTCGTCGCTGAAGCCGTCGGCCACGAGGCGCTCGCGCGAGCGCCCGGCGACGAGCCCCTGCGCGCACGGGCACGCGGTCATCCCCTGCGCGGCGACCCCCACCAGGCGGCGCGTCCCGTGCTCGGAGGCGACCGCCGCGCCGTGCAGCGTGTAGATCTCCTGCGTCGCGATCCCCGACACCGGCGCGGGCTTGTGCTCGGGATAGCGAGCGGCGATCGTCACCTCGGCGCGCCGGGCGTCCTGGCGCTCGCGCACCTGCTCGGCCATGTGCTGGGCCAGCTGCTCGGCCTTGAAGCCGCTCTCGCCCAGCACCACCTCGCCGATGACGTCGTTGACGACCTCCTCGAAGCGCGACATGTGCGCGCCCTTCTGGTCCGGGCCGAGATCGACGAAGCAGTCGAGCTTGGCGTAGTAGAGCTGCTCGGCGCCAGCGGGGCCGATCCGGATGACCTTCTCGACGTTCGTCACGCCCACCCGCGAGAGCGACACCTGGATGGCCGGTGCCGACGCCTGCACGTCGGGGAACCGCGAGACAGGCGTCCGCTTCATCGACTCCGGAGGGTACGGTGGACCGCCCGCCGGCGTCCACCGAACGGCACGCCCGGGAAGGATGGCCGCCGGCAGGGCGTCTGGGTGGGTGATGGCCCAGGCCCCCCGGGGCATCACAGGCTCATGGCGCACCAAGCCGAGGCATAGGGACGTGCTCGACGACGCGAACGCGTTCTGGCTGCGCGCACCGGGGCGCGGGGAGATCCGGCCCGTCGCTCTGCCCGAGCCGGGGCGCGGTGACGTGATGGTGCGCACGCTGCGCTCCGGGGTCAGCCGCGGGACCGAGACGCTGGTCTTCCGGGGCGGCGTGCCGGCGAGCCAGTATGCCGCGATGCGCGCGCCGTTCCAGGAGGGGGACTTCCCGGGGCCGGTCAAGTACGGCTACCTCAACGTGGGCGCCGTCGAGCAGGGGCCGGCGGAGCTGCGCGGGCGCACGGTGTTCTGCCTCTATCCGCACCAGACGGCCTATGTCGTGCCGGCGGAGGCGGTGTCCGTCGTGCCCGACGACGTGCCCCCTGCGCGGGCCGTGCTCGCCGGGACCGTCGAGACCGCCGTCAACGCCCTGTGGGATGCGCCCCCGTTGCTCGGCGACCGCGTCGCCGTCGTCGGCGCCGGGATGGTCGGCTGCTGCGTCGCCCGCCTGCTGGCCCGGTTCCCGGCGCTCGACGTCACGCTCGTGGACATCGACGCGTCTCGGGCCGAGGTCGCGGCGGCGCTCGGCGCCCGCTTCGCGCGGCCGGCCGACGCCGCTGGCGGGTGCGACCTGGTCGTGCACACGAGCGCGACCTCGGCCGGCCTGCAGTGCTCGCTGGACCTGCTCGCGCCCGAGGGCACGGTGCTCGACCTCAGCTGGTACGGCGACGCCGAGGTGCGCCTCTCGCTGGGCGGCGCCTTCCACGCGGGCCGCCTGGGGCTCCGCGCCAGCCAGGTCGGCACGGTGTCCCCCGCCCGCAGCGCGCGCCGGACGTCGGCCGACCGGCTGGCGCTCGCGCTCGACCTGCTGCGCGACCCGGCCTTCGACGTGCTCGTCACCGGCGAGTCGCGCTTCGAGGAGCTGCCTGCCGTCATGGCCCGCCTGGCCGCGGGAAGCCTCCCGGCGCTCTGTCACACCATCACCTACGACGGTGGCTAGCGCGTGTTCAGCGTGACCGTCCGCGACCACATGATGATCGCCCACACCCTGCGCGGCGAGGTGTTCGGGCCCGCCCAGCGCCTGCACGGCGCGACGTACGTGGTCGACGTCACCTTCCGCCGCGCGGCCCTCGACGCCGACGGGATCGTGGTCGACATCGGCCGCGCCGCCGAGGCGCTGCGCGCCGTGGTGGGCGAGCTCGGCTACCGCAACCTCGACGACGAGCCGGGCCTCGCGGGCATGAACACGACGACCGAGGCGCTCGCGCAGGTCGTCGCGGACCGGCTCGCCGAGCGCGCGCGGGCCGGCGCCCTGGGCGAAGGCGCGCGGGAGCTCGAGGGGCTCGTCGTCACGCTGCACGAGTCCCACGTCGCGTGGGCGAGCTACGAGCGGCCGCTGTGACGGAGGTCCACTTCGTCGTCCCCGAGGGCATCGACGACCCGGCGCACCCGAGCGGCGGCAACGCCTACGACCGCCGGGTCTGCCGGGAGCTCGCCGCGCTGGGCTGGGCCGTGCACGAGCATCCGATCGCCGGCGCCTGGCCGCGTGCGAGCGCGGCGGGACACGCCGCCCTCGCGCGCGCTGTGCGGCGGATCCCGGACGGCGCCGTGGTGCTGCTCGACGGGCTGATCGCGTCCGCCGCCCCCGAGGCGCTCGTGCCGCAGGCGGGCCGCCTGGCGCAGGTCGTGCTCGTGCACATGCCGCTGGGCCACCGCCCGCCCGACGACCAGGCCGGCGCGGTGCGCGCGCGCGAGCGCGAGGTCCTCGCGGCGGCGGCCGCCGTGGTCACGACCAGCGCCTGGGCTCGGGGCCGGCTCGGGGAGCTCTACGCGCTGCCGGCCGACCGCGTCTACGTGGCCGAGCCCGGCGTCGACGCCGCCGGCCTGGCGCCGGGGACCGCGGCCGGCGACGCCCTGCTCTGCGTGGCGGCCGTGACGCCCGACAAGGGCCACGACGTGCTGCTCGACGCGCTGGCGACGACGACGGACCTGTCCTGGCGCTGTGCATGCGTGGGCAGCCTGGACCGCGACCCGGCCTTCGCCGACGGCGTGCAGCGCGCGACCCGGGAGAAGGGCCTGGGCGACCGGGTGCGGTTCGCGGGAGCGCGCATCGGCTCCGAGCTCGATCGCGCGTACGCCGGCGCGGACCTGCTCGTGCTCGCCTCGCGCGCCGAGACGTACGGCATGGTCGTCACCGAGGCCCTGGCCCGCGGCCTGCCGGTCCTCGCCGCCGAGGTCGGCGGGGTGACCGAAGCCCTCGGGCGCGCAGCGGACAGCACTCGGCCGGGGCTGCTGGTGGCGCCCGGCGACCCAGCGGCCCTCGGCGCTGCGCTGCGCACCTGGCTCGGCGACGCCGATCTGCGTGGGCGCCTGCGCCGGGCCGCCCGGGAGCGGCGCGCGTCGCTGCGCGGGTGGCCGGCCACCACGTCCGTGGTCGCCGGCGTCCTCGCGGGAGCAGCGCGATGATCGCGCGGGCCGTCCGCACCAGCCCACACTGGCTCGCGCTGCGCGAGCCGGCCGACGCGGCGGCGCGCTCGGTCGAGCTCGTGCAGCGCCTCGGGCGCCACCTCCCCGCTAGCGGGCGCCTCGTGATCCACGACCTGGGCGGCGGCAGCGGCGCGATGGGCCGCTGGCTCGCGCCGCGCCTGCCCGGGCGCCAGCACTGGGTGGTGCACGACCGCGACGCGGATCTGCTGGAGCTCGCCATGGAGGACCCCCCGGGACCGGCCGCCGACGGGGCCGCGGTCACCCTCGAGGTGCGGCGGTCCGACATCACCCGGCTGGCGCCCGGCGAGCTCGCCGACGCGAGCCTCGTCGTCGCCTCGGCGCTGCTCGACATGCTGACCGCCGACGAGCTGGCCGCGATGCTCGGCGCCTGCACGGCCAGTGGCTGTCCTGTGCTGCTCGCGCTCACGGTCGTCGGTCGCTTCGCCCTGACCCCGGCCGATCCCCTGGACGGCCGCATTGCGGCCGCCTTCAACGCCCACCAGCGCCGCACCACGGCGGCGGGCGGCCTGCTCGGCCCGGACGCGGTGCCCACCGCGGTCGAGCAGCTCCGCCGGACGGGCGCCGAGGTCCTCGTCCGGCCGAGCCCCTGGCACCTCGATGCGGCCCACGCCGGGCTGACGGCCGAGTGGGTCGGCGGCGCGGTCGAGGCTGCCCGCGAGCAGGAGCCCTCGCTCGCCGGCGAGGCGGGCGCCTACCGAGACCGACGGCTGGCCCAGGCGGCCGCCGGGGAGCTTGCGGTCACCGTCGAGCACGCCGACGTGCTGGTGGCGCCATGACGACAGCCGGCGACGCCGCGCGCAGCACCACCGGCCGCCGGGCCGCGTGGCGGTCGGCCCGCCTCGCCGCCGCCGCCGCCACGCTCGCCGTCCTGGTCTGGCGCCTGGGCACGGGCCCGTTCCTCGACGGCCTGCGCACGGTCGACGGCCGGGCGCTGGCGGCCGCGGCCGGTCTCGGCGTGCTGACCACCGTGTGCTGCGCATGGCGCTGGAGGATCGTGGCCCGTGGGCTCGGCGTCGACCTGCCGCTGGGCACGGCCGTGGCCGCGTACTACCGCTCGATCTTCCTCAACGTCACGCTGCCCGGCGGGGTGGTGGGCGACGTCCACCGCGGGATCAGCCACGGCCGCGAGACGAGCGACGTCGGCCGCGGGCTGCGGGCGGTGGCGTTGGAGCGATCGGCCGGGCAGGTCGTGCAGGCACTGCTCACCGTCGTCGTGCTGCTCGTGGTGCCCTCCCCCGTGCGGGCGGCCATGCCGATCGTCGCGGTGGCGCTCCTCGTGGGAGTGGCCGGCCTCGCGCTGGCGGCGCGCGCGCGGCCCGCCGTCGGATCGCGGTGGGCGCGGCTGCGCGAGGCTGCGGCCCGCGACGTGCGCGACGGGCTGCTGGCCGGGCGGGCATGGCCGGCCATCGCGCTCGCGTCGGCACTGGTCGTCGCCGGCCACGCCGCCACCTTCCTGATCGCCGCGCGCACGGCGGGAGCGTCCGCGCGGGCGTCGGAGATGCTGGCGCTGGCGCTGCTCGTGATGCTGGCCGCGGCACTGCCCAACGTGGCCGGCTGGGGGCCGCGCGAGGGCGTGACCGCCTGGGCCTTCGCCGCTGCCGGCCTGGGCGCGTCACGCGGGGTCGCCACCGCCGTCGTCTATGGCGTGATGGTCTTCGCCGCCAGCCTGCCGGGCGCCGCCGTGCTCGTGGCTGCCTGGTTGCGCCGCACCCGGTCGGTGGCGTGGCTCGCACGGCCCCTCGCGGGCGGGGAGGGTGGGCCGCATCCCTGACCGCCCGTACACCCTGTTGAGCTGCAGCGTGTCGCTCGACGGCTATCTCGGCGACCAGACGCCGCGCCTCGCGCTGTCCAACGCGGCCGACTTCGACCGCGTCGACGAGGTGCGCGCCTCGTGCGACGCGATCATGGTCGGCGCGGTCACCGTGCGCACCGACAACCCGCGGCTGCTCGTGCGCTCCCAGGCCCGCCGCGAGCGGCGCACGGCCCGCGGGCTCGCACCCTCTCCGATGAAGATCACCGTGACCAACCGGGTGGATCTCGACGCGCGCTCGGACTTCTTCACCACCGGCGAGGCCGAGAAGCTCGTCTACACGCCAAGCCCGCGGGTGGCCGACGCCCGAGCGCGGCTCGGCCCGGTGGCGACGATCGTGGACGGCGGTGAGCGCGTGCGGATGCGCCGCCTCAGCGAGGACCTCGCCGACCGCGGCGTGGGGCGGCTCATGGTCGAGGGCGGGGGCGTCGTCCACACCCAGTTCCTGGCCGACGACCTCGTCGACGAGCTGCAGCTCGTCGTAGCGCCGTTCTTCGTCGGCGACTCGAGCGCCCCGCGCTTCGTGAGCGATGGGCGCTTCCCGTGGACCGCGGGGCGGCGTGCGACGCTCGCCGAGGTGCGCCAGATCGGCGACGTGGTCCTCCTGCGCTATGCGCTCTCGCCCCGATTCCTGGAGGACTGACGGCCGCCACCTCAGCGCCTTCGGCCGCAACCGCAGCCACCGGCGGCCGCGTACCCGTGGACGCCGGGCCTGCGCGACAGTGGCTGGCCGGCCTCGACGGCGTGCGGGGCCTGGCCGCGCTGTTCGTGGTGATGCACCACGTCTTCCTGCGCGCCTTCCCCGGCTACCCGGTCGACAACGCGCCGTTCTGGGCGGGCTGGCTCATCTACGGGCGGTTCGGGGTCGTGGTGTTCATCGTGCTGTCCGGCTTCTCGCTGGCCCTGTCACCGGCCCGCCGCGGCTGGCGACTCGACGGGGCCTCCCGGTTCGCGCGCCGGCGGGCCCTGCGCATCCTGCCGGCGTACTACGCCGCCCTCGCCTTCAGCCTCGCGGTGGCGTGGCTCGTCGTCCCTCCGCCGGGGGAGGCGGTGCCCGGCGCGAAGTCGGTCGTCGTCAACGGCCTGCTGGTGCAGAACCTCGTCGGTGCGCCGACCCCCGATCGATCGTTCTGGTCGATCGCCGTCGAGGCCCAGCTGTATCTCGTGTTCCCTCTCCTGCTGCTGCTGGTGCGCCGCTGGGGGACCGTCGTCATGGTCGCCACCGTGACGCTGGTCGTGGCGACGGTGGGGATCCTGGCCCCGCACGTCTCCGGGTTGGAGGCCTTCGTGATCCAGTCTCCGCCCGACCTGGCCGCCCTGTTCGCGGTCGGCATCGTGAGCGCGGGCATCGTGGGCGCGAGCGCGGCTCGCCGGTCGTGGCCGTGGGCCGGGCTCGCGCTCGCCGCCGCAGCGCCGGTGGTCGCGGTGATCGCGTGGCGGGGTTCGGTGTGGACGCTCGCCCACCTGATCTGGGTCGACCTCGCGCTCGGCCCGGCCGTCGCCTGCCTTCTGGCCGGCCTGGCCACCGGCCGTCCGGCCCCTCTCCTGCGCCTGCTCGACGCGCGGCCGATCCGTGGTCTCGGCGCGTCGTCCTACAGCCTGTACCTGACGCACGGCCCGATCGTCGTCGTCGTCTACGAGAAGATCGTGGCCGGCCGGGTCCGCCAGGGCGTTCCGGCCTTCCTGGTCTCGCTCGCCCTGGCGGTGCCGCTGACCATCGCGTTCGCGCGGGTCTTCGCGTCGGCCTTCGAGACCCCGTTTCGGCGCAGTCGCAACCGGGCTAATCCCGGTCGCCGCGGTCGAAGCGGAACAGCTCCGTCAGGTCGCTGATCGCGCTCAGCCCGTCGCGCGGCGGGGCGGGCGCGCCGTGCGCGTCGTGATGGGGCCCAATCGGCGTCGCGTCGTCGAAGGCGTGGTTGCGCGAGGCGAGCGTGGGCAGCCCGTGCACGCGCTCGATCAGCTTGAGCGTCGAGACGTGCTCGGCGGGCCGTCGCGTGGCGACGACGCCCCGGCGGCGCAGCAGCGGCGAGATCACCCAGAGCGGCACGCGCATGCCCAGGCCGTACGCGTCCACCCGCGGCGGCGCAACGTGGTCGAAGTAGCCGCCGTGCTCGTCGTAGGTGAGCAGGAACGCCGAGCGGGGGTAGAGCGGCGACGCGCGCAGCGCCTCGATGACCTGTTGCTGGCGGCCCATCCCGATCGACACGTCCGCCGGCGGGTGCTCGTCGAGCTGGTCCCGGGAGCTCGGAATGACCCACGAGACGGCAGGCAGTGTGCCGGCCGCGCAGTCCTGCAGGTAGTCCTGCTGCGTGGCGAAGGTGCGGGGGTCGTGCGCCCAGCGGCTCCAGAGCATCGCCGCGTTGTCGGTCTCGATCGTGAGGATGTCGTCGATGCCGATGAGGTTGTAGACCTTCCAGGTGACCCCGGCCTCGTCGAGCAGGTCGAGGATCGTCGGCCACCGCTCCGAGTCGAGGATCCCCAGGCAGCAGAGCGCGTTGCTCGTGATGCCGCCGGAGGTGGCGGACATCATGTACAGGTGGTTGGGGGTGCTCGAGCCGAGCATCGAGCAGAAGTAGCTGGCGCACAGCGCGGCGTCGGGCGCGTCGAAGAGCGAGTAGTAGAACGGCAGCTCCTGCGCGGTGTAGAAGCCGAGCGCGGCCTCGCCTGAGCTCCTGAAGAAGCCGTCCATCCGCCCGCCGCCGTACTGCAGGTGCGCGGCCGCCCACGTGTGGCGGGGGTCGGCGCTGCGCAGCGCGGTCTGGTGGAACACCGGGCGCGCGCCGCCCGCCGAATCGGGCTGGGAGAAGCCGGGCGGCGGGCCGAAGCCACGGCGCTGGACCTGCGGCGCGAACCCGAAGTAGCTGTCGAAGGAGCGGTTCTCCTGGCAGGAGATCACGAGGTTGCGGATCGGGGCGCCCCCGAGGCGGTGCCGGCTGGCGCGCGCCGCGGCCGTCGCCGTTGCCCACACCGACCCGCCCAGCAGCGCCGCGCCGGCCGCGCCGGAGCGCCGCAGGAACACCCGGCGCGTGAGCCCCTCGGGCCCGTCGGCCTCGACCATCCACCCGCGGCCCGCTCAGCCGCTCGCGGGCGCCGATCCGAAGGCGCCCAGGAAGCGGTCACGGAAGGCGTTCATCGGCCAGACCGGCGCCTGCGGGCTCGGCCGCAAGCCGTCCTGCCAGCCCCATCCGGCGATCTGGTCCATCACCTTGGGGTCGTGAGCGATGATCGAGATCGGCACGTCGTGGCTGGCGCCCTGGCCGGTGACGATCGTCGCGGGCTGATGGTCGCCCAGGAGGACGACCACGAGCTGGTCGTCGCCGTAGTGCGCCACGAACGAGGCGATCGTGCTCATCGTGTACTCGATCGAATGGCCGTAGGCGGCGCGGGCCCGGTCGGCGTCGCCGAAGAGCTTGGCCCGCGTGGACTCCTCGGCCGGGACGCGGTCGAAGATCGAGCCGTCGCCGACCGCGTCCCAGGGGATGAGCCGCGGGATGCGCGTCCACGGCGCGTGACTGGAGATGAGGTCGACCTCGGCGAAGAGCGGGGGCCGGTGGCGCCTGGCGAGCTCGAGACGCTGCAGGGCCGAAAGGACGTACTGGTCGGGCATCGGCGGCAGGCCGAAGCCCGGGCCGCGGTAGCCGACGTTGCGGCGGTCGTAGATCTTGTCGTAGTGGTAGAAGCTCGAGCCCTCGGGCCACGTCCGCTTGTTCGCCGGGTCCTCGACCACGGCCCGCCAGCCGGCGCGCTTGAACGCACCGCTGAGGGTGAGGCGGTCGCTCTTGACGAGCTGGTCGTAGCCGCGCTGGGTGCCGATCCGGATCCCCGACTGCAGGGTGGAATGCGCCAGCCAGCTGAGCCCGCCGAAGGTCGACGAGGAGAGAAACGCGCTGCGCGAGGAGAACCCATCCGACCGCAGCTGCGCGGTGCCCTTGTCGAGCACGGCGTCGACGCGCGGCGAGAAGGACGAGCCCTGCACCGCGACCCTCCCGTAGCTCTCGACGAACAACAGCAGGACGTCCTTGCCCCGCAGGCCGGTCAGCAGCTGGTCGCCGGGAGTGGCCCGGAAGCGGTCGCGAGGGATCTCGCGCGCGAGGACCTCCTGAGCGTGCAGGCCCGTGCGGACCGCCTGCACCTCGCGGACCGCGAGGGTGGCGGCGCTCGTGGAGGCGACCGGCGCGCCGAGCACGCGGAGGACCACCCAGGCGGCGCCGAGCACGGCGGCGGCCCGCAGCGCCCAATCGCGGTGGCCGGCCGCGACGCGCGTGAGGCGCACCAGCGCCAGCACCGGGAGCGCGAGCAGCCCGACGAGGAGCACGACGATGGCGGCGACGGCGAGGTTCGCGCTCGACCTGCCGATCGCGTCGCGCAGCGTCTCGATGCCGATGCCCACGTAGCTCGAGTCCGAGACGGGGTCGAACGGCCGATCGAAGGCCGTGATGAACCCCATGTCGAGGAGCTTGACCACCACGAGTGCCGCCAGCACCGCTCCCGCGACCACGGCCAGCACGCGGCGCGGGCTGGCGGGCAGCACCACGGCCGCGGCGACGACGACGAGGAGCTCGAGGGGCAGCCGCGCGAACGCGCCGACGGTGAGGCGGCTCGGCTGGCTCGGTGCGACCAGGGCCGCCCAGACGAGCAGCAGGGCGAGGATCGTGAGCGCCACGGCGATGCCCGTGCGCAGCCGCCCGCGCTCGCTCTGGCCGACGTCACCCGCCGGCGTCTCGTCGCCCGCGGCGTCCCGGTGGCGCGCCAGCCACCACACACACTCGCCGACCGAGACTGCCAGCGCCGCCAGCGCGGCGACGAGGAGCGCCTGCGTGAGGCCCCGGGGCAGCACCTCAGCGGCCGCTACGGTCAGCACGATCCCCTGCATCGCCGCGACGATCCTGCGCCACCGGCGCGGCGGCAGCGGGGCGCGCATCCAGGGCAGCAGCCATTCGCCGGCTCCGAACAGGTAGCGCGCCGCTCCGATCGCGAGCACCCACGCGCCGAGCGCCGGTGCGACGTAGACGCTGAGGGCGAGGATCAGGAAGGCGTCGGCCTCGCCGTCGAAGCGCGCGCCCAGCCCGGTCGCCGTCCCGGTGCGCCGCGCCGTCCACCCGTCGGCCGCGTCCAGCGCGAGCGCGACGGCGGCGAGCGTGACGAGCAGGGCGACCGGCGTGTCGTGCGCGAGCGAGTCCGCGGTCAGCGCGGCGACGCCGACGGCGAGCGAGGCCCGCGCGAGCGTCAGCCACGACGCCGGCCCCAGCCGATCACCGCGGCGGCGCGCGAGGCCGCGCGCCAGCGCCGCCGCCATGATCACGGCACAGGCGACGCCGACGACCCAGCCGGCCGCGCCGAGCCCGGCGCTTGCCGCCAGGACGGCGAGCAGCAGCACCTGGGCGACCAGCCCGATCGCCGGGCCCGCCTGACTGGCTCGCACCGCGCCTCCGAGGTCGTGAGTACGTCGAGGACTGACACTAATTCGGACGCTCGCGCCCCCTCGTACCTTCCCGGCGCCGGCTGCGGCAAGATCCGCAGCCGATGGCGCCGGGTGGAGCAGGGCCATGAGACAGGACGACCGCGCGCCCTACGACCGGGCCTTGCATCGCGCACGCGTGGCGGCGTTCGCTCCCGGCGAGTTCGTCGGGCAGGAGAGCTTCATGACCGCCGGCGAGATCCGGGCCCTGGCGGTGCGGGCCGGTATCGGCCCGGCGGTCACGGTGCTGGACCTGTGCTGCGGGATCGCCGGGCCCGGGCGCTGGCTCACCCGGGAGCTGGGCTGCGCCTACCTGGGGGTCGACGCCAGCGCGAGCGCCGTCGCCATCGCCCGCGAGCGAGCGCACGGCCTGCCCTGCCGCTTCGCGACCGCGCAGATCCCGCCCCTGCCGCCCGGCTGCTTCGACGTCGTGCTCCTGCTCGAGACGATGCTCGCCTTCGGGGACAAGGACGCGCTGGTCGGAGAGGTCGCGGCGGCGCTCGGGCCCGGCGGGCGGTTCGCCTTCACGCTCGAGGAGGGGCCGGCGCTCACGGCGGCCGAGCGCGCCGCGATGCCCGACGCCGACACGGTCTGGCTCACCCCGCTGCGCGAGATGGCCGCGTGCCTGGAGCGGGCGGGGCTGGTCGTCACCCACCAGGAGGACCACAGCTCTGCGCACCGGGCGACGGCGCAGGCGCTGGCGGCCGCCTTCGCCGCCGACGCCGAGGACATCGCGGCGCAGATCGGCCGTCGGGCGCTGGACGAGCTGCTCGCCGCCCACCGGCTGTGGGCCGAGTGGCTGGACGAGGGGCGGGTGCGCAAGCTCGCGCTGGTGGCGGTCAGCGCCTGAGCTCGGGGAAGTCGGCTTCGTAGAACTCGTTGGCCGCGACGCATCGTCGGGTCCGACGCGCCGCTGAGGCGCTCGTCCTCCTGGTCGCGCAGCTCGATCCTGCGGATCTTCCCCGAGATGGTCTTGGGCAGCTCGGAGAAGAACTCCAGGCCTACATCGTCGCCAGATGGCCCACGGGGTAGGAGGCGTGGGTGTGCTCGACGAGCTTGGGCAACGTCGTCGTGCCCGAGGTGAAATAGAGCACCACGGTGTCGGACGCCATCGTCACGCCGTCGGGCGAGAACGACGTGGACGCGCCGCGGGTGTCGTCGAAGGGCACCCACCCCTCCGCCGCGGGGCCGACGACGATGCGCGTGTAGTCGCCGGGAACCTCCTCGAACTTGTGCGTCGAGTCGGAGTCGGCCAGCACGTGACGGGCCTCGCCGCGCTCGACGCGGTCGACCAGGTCGGCGGCCCCCAGCAGTGGCGTGGCCGGGATGATCACGGCGCCGAGCTTCATCGCCGCGAGGACGGTCTCCCACAGCTCGACCTGGTTGCCGAGCATGACGATCATGGATCCCCGCGGCGCACGCCTCGGTCGCGCAGCCAGTTGGCCACCTGGCTCGAGCGCGCTGACAGCTCGGCGAACGACAGCGTCTGCTCGCTGCCGTCCTCCTCGACGATGCGCAGCGCCGGGCGATCGCCGCTCTCGGCGGCGATGACGTCGAACCAGTCGAGCGCCCAGTTGAACTCCCCCAGCTGCGGCCAGCGAAACTGGCGGTAGGCGGTCTCGTAGTCCTCGCGATGCGCGAGCAGACGGCGCTGCTCGAGCGCAGCGTCGGTTCGACGCCGTAGGATTATGGGTTCCCCAAGTCCGGCCCGCGGCGGGCGAGGCAACGGGGAACCACCCGATGAGCGACCACCTCCCGGCACTCCTGGTCGCCGACCTGGTCGGCGCCGCGACGATGTGGAAGGCCACACGGGCCGGCGCGCGGTACCCGCTGGCCCGGTCGCTCGGCGCCTGGGCCGCGACCGCGGCGTTCACCACCGGGCTCGTGCCCGTTCAGGCGACGATCGCCGTCGCCGGCGTGACCATGATCGTCGGGGTCGGCCTGCTCACGCCGCTGGTCGGCGTGATCGCGGCGGCCGTGCTCCTCGCCACTCCGGTCATCGTCGCCCAGCAGCTGTACGGGCGCTGGCGGCGGGCCATCGTCGCGCGCGCGTCGCGGGCATGACCTTCACATCCCCGCTTACCCGCCTCGTTTACCCTGCCTGACGCATGGCCCCTCGTTCCCCCGTGCTCCTGGGGCGAGCCAGCGAGCGCGAGGCGCTCGACCGGCTGTTGGAGAATGTCCGCCGCGGCCAGAGCGCCGTCCTGGTCGTCCGCGGCGAGGCCGGCGTCGGCAAGACGGCCCTCCTGCACCACGGTGCTCGGCAGGCGTCGGGCTTTCGCGTAGCCAGGATCGCCGGGGTCGAGTCCGAGATGGAGTTGCCGTTTGCGGGGCTGCATCAGCTGTGCGCGCCGATGCTCGACCGGCTCGGCGCGCTCCCAGAGCCCCAGCAGGCCGCGCTGGGTGTCGCGCTGGGGCTGTCTTCGGGCGCCGCTCCCAACCGTTTCCTGGTCGCCCTGGCCGCGCTCAGCCTGTTGGCCGAGGTCGCCGCGGAGCGCCCGCTGCTGTGCCTCGTCGATGACGCCCAATGGCTCGACGCCGCGTCGGGCCAGGTCCTGGGCTTCGTCGCGCGACGATTGCTGGCGGAGTCGGTGGCGATCGTCTTCGCCGTGCGCGAGCCGACGAACGAGCGCGAGCTGGTCGGCCTGCCGGAGCTGGCGCTCGGAGGGCTCCCCGAGGAGGACGCGCGCGCCCTGCTCGCGACCGTCATCCCCGGCCGGCTCGACGAGCGCGTCCGCGACCGGCTCGTCGCGGAGACGCGCGGCAATCCGCTCGCCATCCTGGAACTGCCGCGGGCGCTGGCCGCAACGCACCTGCCGGGCGGGTTCGGTCTCGAGGGCGCGTATCCGTTGCCGGGGCGTATCGAGGAGAGCTTCCTGCGTCGGCTCGAGTCGCTGCCCGAGGATGCGCGGCTGCTGCTGCTCGTGGCGGCGGCGGAGCCGGTCGACGATCCCCTGCTCGTCTGGCGCGCGGCAGAGCAACTGGGCATCGGGGGCTCGGCGGCGGCGGCGGACGCGACGGAGGGGTTGCTGACCATCGGCGAGCGGGTGATCTTCCGCCACCCGCTCGTACGCTCGGCCGTCTACCGATCAGCCACGGTGCAGCAACGACGGGCGGTGCACCTGGCGCTGGCGGACGCGACCGATCAGGACGCCGACCCAGACCGTCGCGCGTGGCACCTGGCGGCCGCCGCGGGAGGACCTGACGAGCACGTCGCGTTGGAGCTCGAGCGCTCGGCCGGCCGAGCGCACGCGCGCGGCGGCCTGGCCGCGGCAGCCGCGTTCCTGCAACGCGCCGTCGCGCTGACCGCCGACCCGGGCCGCCGGGCCGACAGGGCCCTCGCCGCCGCGGAGGCGAGCTTGCAGGCGGGCGTCTTCGAGGTTGCACGCCGGCTGCTGGCCACCGCGGAGGTCGGGCCCATCGACGAGCTGCAGCGCGCCCGCCTGGACCTGTTGCGCGCCGAGGCCGCCTATGCCGAGAGCCGCGGCAGCGAGGCTCCCGCGCTGCTCCTGCGGGCCGCGAAGACCCTCGACTCGCTCGATCCGAAGCTCGCCCGTGACACCTATCTCGACGCATGGAGCGCGGCTCTCTTCGCCGGGCGTCTGGCGAGCACCGGCGGCCTGCACCACGTCTCGCGCGAAGCCCGGGCCCGCCCGCGATCGGCCGGCCCGCAGCGTCCATCGGATCTCCTGCTGGACGGGTTCTCGCTGGCCTTCACCGACGGGCGCGCCGCCGCGGCCCCCGTCCTCGAGCGGGCGGCGCGAGGCTTTGCGGGCGAGGATGTCACCGTCGAGGAGGTGCTCCGCTGGGGCTGGGTGGCGACAGCGGCCGCCGTGATGGTGTGGGACTACGAGACCTGCCTGGCGGTCGCCAGCCGCGGGGTCCTGCTCGCCCGCGAATCGGGTGCGCTGGCCGTCCTCGCCGTCAGCGTCAACGTGCTCGCCCAGGCGGCGGCGTTGGGCGGCGAGTCCGGGAGCGCGGCCTCGCTGATCGCCGAGGCCGACAGCGTCACCGACGCCACCGGCGCCCGGGTCGCGCCCTACGGAGCACTCGTGCTTGCCGGCCTTCGCGGCCGCGAAGCCGAGGCCGCCGCCGTGATCGACGCCACCATCCGCGAGGCGACCGCCGGAGGCCAGGGGACAGCCGTCCAATACGCACGTTGGGCAAGCGCTGTCCTCCTCAACGGCCTCGGGCGCTATCAGGAGGCGCTGGCCGTCGCCCAAGACGCGAGCGACGACACGCCCGAGCTGTTCGTCTCGGCCTGGGCACTGAGCGAGCTGATCGAGGCCGCGGCCCGCAGCGATGACACGGCGCGAGCACGCCGTGGGCTCGATCGTCTCGCGCAGGCGACCTCTGCCGCTGAGACCGACTGGGGGCTCGGGATCGCGGCCCGTTCGCGTGCGCTGTTGAGCGAGGGCGAAGCCGCGCAGCGGCTGTATCGGGAGGCGATCGAGCGCTTGGGCCGGACCCGGCTGCGTCCCGAGCTCGCTCGCGCTCATCTGCTCTACGGCGAATGGCTGCGCCGCGAGGGCCGCCGCGTGGACGCGCGCGAGCAACTGCGCACCGCCCACGAGATGCTCGACACGATGGGCATGGAGGCGTTCGCCGAGCGCGCCCGCCGCGAGCTCCTGGCGACGGGCAAGAAGGTGCGTAAACGCACGGTGGACACGCGCGACGAGCTCACGGGCCAGGAGAGGCAGATCGCCGGGCTGGCCCGCGATGGCCTCTCCAACCCTGAGATCGGCGCCCGGCTCTTCCTCAGCTCGCGCACCGTCGAATGGCATCTCGGCAAGGTGTTCGCCAAGCTCGGGATCACCTCGCGCATGGGCCTGCGCGACGCCCTGCCTCACCCCGACCAGGAGGCCACGCCCGCGCGGTCGCCCGCCAACTGACCGCTCAGGCGTCGCGCGTCGGCTCGACGACGCGCTGCCCCTGGTCGACGTAGGACTTCGTGCGCGCGATCGCGTCGTGCTCGAAGCGCGCGAGTCGCGCTGCCATCTCATCGACCTCGTCGTCGAGCCGGTCGTCGGCGATCGCCCGGTTGACGTAGCCGTACAGCTCCGCGCGCGGGCCGTCGAGGTCGTCGGCGACGAGGAGGAGCTCGAGCGCACGGCCGCGACCGACCAGGCGCGAGAGCCGGGCCGTCGGACCGCGCCCGGGGACCACACCCGCTCCGAGCTCGAACGGGCCGAGCAACGCGTTCTCGCGCGAGGCGAAGCGCAGGTCGCAGGCCAGCGCGAACTCGCTTCCCGCGCCGCGGACGCGTCCGCGGATCGAGGCGATGCTGACCACCGGGGCCCGAGACAGGCGGGCGAGGAGATCGAGCCACGCGTGCACTGCGGTCTGCCCCACCCCCAGGGGCGCGGCCCTGCCGGGGTCGTGCTCCGTGTCGTAGTGGGCCAGGTAGAAATCGGGGTTGGCGCTGTCGAAGACGACGACGCTGAGGTCGCGATCCTGCTCGATGAGGCCGACGAGCTCGGCCAGCTCCGCCACGGTCGTCGCCGTGATCGCGTTGATCGGAGGGTGGTCGAACGTCACCCTGCAGGAGCTGGGGCTGCAACGGTCGACGCTGAGATGCGTCCAGGACCCCCACCACGCCTCGGAGCCCCGGCCGTTGGCCGAAGGGCCCGAGCCGATGGTGGTCATGGCGAGCTGCGGGCAGCAGACGTCACGACCACCTGCTTGACCTCCGCCATGTAGCGATCGGCGGCGGCGTCGGCCTCGTCCGGGCTGCTGCCCTGCTCGCGCGCGCTGAAGTACGCGGCGTACCAGTCCCACCAGTCGTGCGCGGGCGCGGCCTTCTCGAAGCGGTCGTGATGCTCGGCCGTCTCGTGCAAGAGCTCGGCCAGGGAGGCGATGTCCATGTCAGTCCTCCCACTCCCGGCCGGGGAGCCGCGTCGTGACCTCCTGGAGCTGCCAGCGGTTGCCGTCCGGGTCGCTGAACGAGGCCCGGGCGAAGTACGAGCGCCCGTCGTCATCGAAGCCCGGGGGCCGGCGCACCTCCACCTCGCTGACGTCGACACCGCGACTGACGAGATCCTGCCGGGCAGCGTCGATGTCCTTGACCGTGAGGATCATGGCCTGAGCGGACCCCGGCTGCGCGGTCGTGCTGCCCTTGCCGAACTGGATCGAGCACGCCGAGTGCGGCGGCGTGAACTGCACCGTCCGCGCGTCGTCGCTGACGACCAGGTCGATGTCGAAGCGCCACCCGAGGCTGTCATAGAAGCGCTTGGCCCGATCGACATCGGAGACGGGCAGCGTCACGACCTCGAGCGCCATGTCCACGCCCAGGGTGCTCTGCGCCCCGTTCGACTGTTCGCCGCTTACGCCGGTACCGGCCATGTTGACCTCCGTAGATTGCTGTGGTCGGCAGCCTCGCCTGTCCCGCACGCGCTCGCGCCCGTGGAGTCCCTGGTCGGCACCCCGGGGACCAGGGCATCGACCAGGGCGTCCACGGGCGCGAGCGGCTGCTGCGAGCGACACTGTCACCGGCAACCGACGGAGGTGACGATGAGCTCGAGCCATGACTACGACGTGATCGTTCTCGGCGGCGGCGCGCCCGGCGAGCACTGCGCCGCGGCGCTGGCCGCCCGCGGGCTGCGCGTCGCCGTCGTCGAGCGAGAGCTGGTCGGCGGTGAGTGCTCCTACTGGGCGTGCATCCCCTCCAAGAGCCTGCTGCGCCCGGGCGAGGCCGTGCAGGGCGCGCGCGACGCCGGGGCGCGCGCCGAGGTCGACGTCCAGGCCGCGCTCGCATGGCGCGACTTCATGGTGTCGAGCTACTCCGACGCCGGCCAGGAGCGCTGGCTGGCGAACCACGGCATCGACCTCCTGCGCGGCACGGGCCGGCTGGCCGGCACCGGTGCGGTCGAGGTCGACGGCGCCCGCCACACCGCGCAGCACATCGTTGTGGCCACCGGCTCGGACCCGATCGTTCCTCCGCTCCCCGGGCTGCGTGAGCTCGAGGGCGTGTGGGGGACCCGTGAGGCGACGGGCATGAGGGCCGTCCCGCGCCGCCTGCTCGTGCTCGGCGGCGGGTCGGCGGGCGTCGAGCTCGCCCAGGTCGTGCGACGGCTCGGCGGCGAGGCGGTGCTCGTGGAGGGCGCCGACCGCGTGCTGCCCCGCGAGCCCGCGCCGTTGGGCCAGGCGCTCGGCGAGGCCCTGCGCCGGGACGGGATAGAGCTGAGGCTGGGGATGCACGCCAGCGCCGCGCGGCGGGAGGGCGACGAGTTCGTGCTGGAGTTCGACGGCGCGGCCGAGCTGCGCGGCGACAAGCTGCTCGTGGCCACCGGCCGGCGCCCGCGCGTCGAGGGGATCGGCCTCGAGACCGTCGGCGTCGAGGCCAACCCCCTCGGCATCGAGGTCGACGAGCACCTGCGCGCGGGCGAGCGCCTGTGGGCCATCGGCGACGTCACCGGCGTGTGGCCACTGACCCACGTGGGCGAGTACGAGGGCGACATCGTCGCCGCGAACATCGCAGGCGATGTGCGACCGGCGAACTACGAGGCCGTCCCGCGCGTCACCTACACCGATCCGCAGGCCGCGGCGGTGGGCGCGGTCGAAGCGCCCTACAGCGCCACCGCGCCCGTGTCGGAGGTGCCGAGGGCCGCCACCTACACGCACGCCTACGCCGAGGCCAACGGGTTCCTGACCCTGCTCAGCGACGGCGAGCGGCTGACCGGCGCCTACGCGCTCGGCGCCGAGGCCGGCGAGTGGCTGCAGCAGGCGACGCTCGCCATCCGCGCGAACGTCCCGCTCGAGGTGCTCGGCGACACGATCCAGCCCTTCCCCAGCTTCTCGGGCATCTACGACACGGCCGTGATGGCGCTGCGCATGGAGATCGCCGACATGCCGCAGCCGATCACCCCGATGGACGCGCAGATGGCGAGCCTGTCATGACCACCGACGCCACTGCCGCCCGGACGCAGCGCGAGCCGGAGCTGCTCGGCCAGACCGTCGTCCTGATCGGCGGCAGCGCCGGCATCGGCCTCGAGACCGCTCGTCGCGCCCGCAGTGAGGGCGCCGAGGTCATCCTCACCGCCCGCAACGCCGAGCGGCTCGGGCAGGCGGCGCGCGACGTCGGCGCGCGGAGCACGGCCGCCTTCGACGCCACCGACGCCGCCGCGCTCCGGCGGTTCTTCGACGAGCTCCCAGGCCCGATCGACCACGTGCTCGTCACCGGCCCCGGCCCGAGCTACGTCCCCCTGCTCGAGATGGACGCAGATCAGGTGCGCGAGGCGCTCAGCGATCACGTGGTGCTGGGGCTCGAGGTCGCGCGCGCCGCCGCCGGCAAGATGAGCCCCGGCGGCTCGTTGACCTTCATGGGCGGCACCGGCGGCCGGCGCATCGGTCGCGACCTCGGGCTCGCCTCCGCGGCCACCGCCGTGCTGCCTCCCTTCACGGCGGCCCTCGCGCTCGAGCTCGCCCCGGTGCGCGTCAACCTCATCGCCGCCGGCTTCGTCGACACGCCTCTGTCGGCGTCGTACTTCTCCGCCGGCGGGCTCGAAGCCCGGCGGGAGGACCTGCGCGCCACGCTCCCCATCGGGCGGGTGGTCGGGCCGGCCGACGTCGCGGCGCTCGCCGTCCACCTCATGACCAATACCGCCCTCACCGGCGCGACCTACGACATCGACGGCGGCCAGCAGTTCGTCGCGTGACCGCGGGAGATCATCGATGACCGTGTCCGGGCGCCTGCACATGCCCTCGCTCGGCGGGCCGACCGCGTGGCTGAACTCCGAGCCGCTCGACCCCGCCGAGCTGCGCGGCCGCGTCGTGCTGGTGGACTTCTGGACGCTGACGTGCATCAACTGGCTGCGCACCGAGCCCTACGTCCGCGCCTGGTCAAGGGCCTACCGCGACGACGGGCTGGCCGTCATCGGCGTCCACACGCCGGAGTTCTCCTTCGAGCACGACGTCGACCTCGTGCGCCGGGCGATCGCCGACCGAGCGATCGACTACCCCGTCGCCCTCGACAACGACTACGAGGTCTGGGACGCGTTCGCCAACCACTACTGGCCGGCGCTGTACTTCATCGACCGCGACGGCCTCATCCGCGACCAGCACTTCGGCGAAGGGCGCTACGAGCAGTCCGAGCGCTCCATCCAGCAGCTGCTCGGCGTCGAGCGCGAGCTCGTCTCCGTGCAAGCGCTCGGCGTAGAGGCGCAGGCCGACTGGGACCACCTGCAGACGCCCGAGACGTATCTCGGCTCCGGGCGCGGCGAGCGCCTCGCGTCGCCCGGGGACCTGCGGCTGAACCACTGGGCCCTGGCCGGCGAGTGGACGATCGGGCGCGAGAAGGTCGTCCTCGATCAGCCCGGCGGGAGCATCGTCTACCGCTTCCACGCGCGCGACGCCCATTTCGTGCTGTCTGCCGGCGCCCGCAAGCCGATTGCCTTTCGCGCCCTGCTCGACGGCGAGGCTCCGGGCCCGTCGCACGGCGTGGATGTCGACGAGGACGGCAACGGCGTGCTGCGCGACGGGCGCCTGTACCAGCTCGTGCGCCAGCACGACGCCGTGCGCGAGCGCACGCTCGAGATCAGCTTCCTCGAGCCCGGCGCCGAGGCGTACGTGTTCACCTTCGGCTAGCCAGGCCGCTCATCGGAGCCGCGGTGCGCCAACCGCGCGCCGTCGGCCGGGGGCGCGTGGTTCCCTATGCGGGCCGCGTCGGCACGCGGCGATGGCCACAGCGCTGACCGTCCCCGAGCTGGGAGCACCCCGATGACCGACACGATGCCCTACGCGCACCTGGGCGAGGCGCTCGCCACCGACTACTTGCTGGTGCGCGAGCAGTTCAGCGACGAGCAGTGGGATCTCTTCATCCGCACTCGCCGCTTCGTCGACCAGGAGGTGCTGCCGGTCATCAACGACTACTGGGAGCGCGCGGAGCTGCCATGGCCGCTGATCACCCGGCTGGCGGAGCTCGGGCTGGTCGGGGAGGACATCGAGGGCTACGGCTGCCCAGGCATGACCGCGCTGGCCAGCGGGCTGGTGAACATGGAGCTGCACCGGGGCGACGGAAGCCTCGGCACGTTCCTCGGCGTGCAGTCCGGGCTGGCGATGAAGGCGATCGCGATGCTCGGCTCCGAGGAGCACAAGCAACGCTGGCTGGCCCCGATGGCACGGCTGGAGCGCATCGGCGCCTTCGCCCTGACCGAGCCGAACCATGGCTCGGACTCGGTCGCGCTGGAGACCAGCGCGCGCCGCGACGGCGACGACTTCGTCATCGACGGCGTCAAGCGCTGGATCGGCAACGCCACGATCGCCGCCGTGGTCGTCGTGTGGGCGCGTTGCGAGGACGACGGCCAGGTCAAGGGCTTCCTGGTCGAGACGCCCACGCCCGGCTACGAGGCCACGGTGATCGAGGGCAAGGGCGCCGCCCGATCGATCTGGCAGGCGGACATCCGCCTCGACGGGGTCCGCGTGCCCGCCGAGAACCTCCTCCCCGGAGGGCGCAGCTTCAAGGACGCCGGACGCGTCCTGACCGCCACACGCAGCAGCATCGCCTGGGCCGCGCTCGGCCACGCCGTCGCGGCCTACGACGCCGCGCTGACCTACACCAGGCAACGCACGCAGTTCGGGCGCCCGCTGTGCAGCTTTCAGATCGTCCAGGACCGCCTGGTCAAGATGCTCGCCGAGGTGACCGCCATGCAGCTCTACTGCATGCAGCTCGCGCGCCTCGCCTCGGCCGGCCGCCTGTCGGACACCATGGCCGGGCTGGCGAAGATGAACAACACCCGCAAGGCGCGACAGGTGATCGCCGAAGCGCGCGATCTGCTCGGCGGCAACGGCATCCTCCTGGACAACCACGTCATGCGCCACATGACCGACATCGAGGTCCTGCACACCTACGAGGGCACCGAGGCGATGCAGACGCTCATCGTCGGACGCGATATCACCGGCGTCGGGGCCTTCGCGTGAGGCTCACGCGCCGGCCGCCGTCGCCTGGGTGAAGAAGCGCCAGATCGCCTCGCTTGCGTCGGGTCCCCGAGGATCGGTGTAGGAGCCACCGGGCGCTCCGCCGGACCATGCGTGCCCGAGGCCGTCGACCACGAGGCGTTCGTGCATCAGTACGCCGCGGCGGTCCGTCCATTGGCTGCGCGTGTAGGCGTGACCGCCGTCGACCCGGCCGCGCTCGGTGGTCGTGGGGCGCGCGCTGTCGAGGTCGCCGGCCTCGGGCGCGGCGAGCCGGTTGGCGGCGATGGACTGCTGCAGGACACGGTCGGCGTTGACCGGGGCGACGGTGGCGTCGGCGCCGCCGTGGACGACGATGCTCGGGACGGCGCGGGCATGTTCGCCCATGGCGGCATGGGCAGCACGCCCCCCGCCGATGGGATCCTCGCTGCCGCGTGCCATTGCGGTGAGGGCCGCGCTCGCGTTGGCGGCTGAGCGGTACGCGAGCCCCGAGTGAACCGCGACCGCGGCGAAGAGGTCCGGGTAGGTCGCGGCCAGGACCGCAGCCATGGCGCCGCCGGCGGACAGGCCGGCCACGAAGACACGGCGCGGATCGATCGCCCACGGCGATGTCGTCCCCATGAGCTCGCGGACGATCGCCGCGATCGACGCCGGCTCGCCCCTGCCGCGCGCCTGGTGCTCGGGCACGAACCAGTTCCAGCAGCAGCGCGGGTTGTCGCCGCGCTCCTGCTGGGGGTAGACCACGACGAAGCCGTGGCGGTCGGCGGCGGCGTCCATGAGCGTCGCGGCGGCGAAGCTCGCCGCGTCCTGGGTGCAGCCGTGGAGCATGCACACCAGGGGGACGGCCGTCTGCGGGTCCGCGCCGGCCGGTGCGTGGACCAGCGCTCGCCGGGTCTGGCCGGCGAACGTGAACGTCCGCTCGTCGCGCGCCGCGGGTCGTCGCGCAACGGTCATGCCCGCCGGCAGGTCACCCACGGCGACCCCGGCCCGCTCGATCACCGCGCGGTTGGAGGCGTAGAGGTCGCGCCAATCGATGGGCTGCATCCTGCGTACTATATAACGCAGTCGATTGACAAAGCGATCAGACGCGACGGCGCGCCGGCACGAAGCTGCGGTACACGCTCAGCAGCGCGGTCCGCTGGGGCTCGCTGAGCTCGGGGTCGCGCAGGATCGCCGCCTCGGTCTCCCGCACCTCCTGCTCGCCGTCGCCCTCGCTGCGCTCGAGCATCCCCGCCCGGGTGAGCAGCGAGCCCAGCGGCACCCCGAGGGCGGAGGCGATCGCCGTCAGCACGCCCAGCGACGGCTCGTGCAAACCGCGTTCGAGCTGGCTGAGATAGGCGTTGGAGACCTTGGTCCGCTCGGCGAGCTCCCTCAGGGTCAGGTCGGCCGCCGTGCGCTGCGCTCGCAGCAGAGCGCCCAGCGCCTCGAGCTGAGCCTTCCACGGATCGTCGCTCACCCAGACATCTTCGCTCAGCGTCGACGAGCGCCGGCGGCTACCGCCCGTCGGCCTCGCGCTCATCCAGTCGCAGCGCGGCCGCCTCGGCCGACGCCGAGCGGCGCGGGGGCTCCCCCCGCTCGCGGCCCGCGTGCGGCACGTTGGCCTCGACGGCCCCGAGCTGGCGCAGGATGGCCAGCTCGGTCGGGCTGTGCCACTCCTCCGCCACGCGCCCGTGCGCCAGGCGCAGCAGGGTCAGGCCCTCGACGTCGAAGGGCACGCCGGTGGCGGCGACGCCCAGGTAGGAGCCGCTGTGGGTGCCCTGCATCCGGTAGCGCAAAGCGGCGCGGTCCTTCTCGACCACGAGGTCCTCGACCGTGAGGCGGACGTCGGGAAAGGCCTCCCACAGCGCCTCGTGGAACGCCCGCAGGCCGTCGCGGCCCTGCAGGCCGGCGGGGTAGCCGTGGAGGATCACGTCCGGGTCATAGGCGTCGAAGAACGCGTCGTGATCGTCGCGGTCGTTGAAGCGGGCGAAGGCGTCTGCCGCCAGCGCCCGGATGTCCTCGTCGCTCATCGGCGCTACATGTCCTGGCCGCCGTTGACCGCCCAGACCTGGCCGGTGATGTAACCGGCGGCGTCGGCGGCCAGGAAGTGCACGACGCGGGCGACCTCCTGCGGGCGTCCCAAGCGCCCCAGGGGGACCTGGCCGCGGATGCGATCGAGGACCTTCTCGGGCACCGTCTCGAGCATCTCGGTCTCGATGAAGCCCGGCGCGACGGTGTTGACGGTGAGCCCGACCTCGTTGCCCTCGAGCTTGTCGGCCTTCTTGAGCGCGAACGCGGCTTCCTTGGCCAGCGACGTGGTGAGTCCGAAGAGGCCGGACTTCGACGCGGCGTAGTTCGTCTGGCCGATGTTGCCGGTCTGACCGATGATCGAGGAGATGTTGATGATCCGCCCCGTACCGCGCTCGATCATGTGCTCGAGCGCTGCGCGGGACATGAAGAAGGCGCCCGAGAGGTTGACGGCCAGGACCTTGTACCAGTCCTCGTCGGTCATCTTGAAGATCGTCTTGTCGGAGGTGATGCCGGCGTTGTTGACGAGGATGTCCAGGCGCCCGTGATGGTCGATGACCTCCTGCACGGTGCGTCGGCAGTCCTCGGCCGAGCCGACGTTGCCCTGATGGATGGAGACCGGGATCTCGTCCTTGGAGAGCTCGGCCTGGAAGGCCTCGGCGCGCTCGCGATCGCGGCCATAGCCGGCGGCGACGGCGGCGCCCTGGGCGGCCAGGCTGTGGCAGATGGCGGCGCCGATGCCGCGCGTGCCGCCGGTGACCATGGCCACGCGGCCCTTGAGCTTGGCGCCGACGGTCTCGAACGCCTCTGATTCGGTGCGGGTGATGGGCATCTGTGAACTCTCTCCTGTTGGGCTATGCGTCCGAGCGCTCCCCGAGCCACTCTGCGATATCGGGCCAGACCTCCTTGCGGGCCTTCGAGCCGGCCATCAGGCCGATGTGCCCGCCGGGGCGGTCGAGGTGGGTGACGTCGGCGCTCGCGACCTGGTCGAGCACCGGCAGGGTGCCCTGCCGCGGGGCAATGTGGTCCGCGCCGGCCGTGACCACGAGCAGGTTCTGCTCGACGGCCGACATGCGGGCGCGACGCTCGCGCAGGCGCATGCGCCCGCGGACCAGGCGGTTCTCCTTGTACATCCAGGTGATCCACTCGCGATAGGCACGGCCGGGGAACGGCGGGTTGTCGGCCACCCACTTGGCCATGGCCTGGTAGGCGTCGCGGCGTGCCTCGCCGTCGAGCACCTGCTGCCAGAGGCGGCGGTAGGTCGTCCAGTAGTTGGTGACCGGCTTCATGAGCTTGTTGGCCCAGTCGACGGTCCGCCCCGGCACCGCCCCGTAGATCTCGGCCACGCGATCGACGTCGAAGGAGTCGCGCGCCACCCAGGTCGCGTAGAGCGAGCCCGTCGTGTCGATGGGCGTGGTGAGCAGGACGAGGTTGCGCACGCTGGTGTCGGGCTCCAGCGCGCAGTGCAGCAGCGACAGGGTGCCGCCGATGCACCAGCCGAGCAGCGTCGTCTCCTCCTGCCCCGACGTGCGGCGCACTTCGCGCAGCGCTGACGGGATCTCGTCGCACACGTAGTGCTCGAGGCCGAGGTCGGCATCGGCCTCGTCGGGCACGCCCCAGTCGAGCAGGTAGACGTCATAGCCCTCGTCGAGCAGGAACTCGACGAACGAGTTCCCCGGGCGCAGGTCGAAGATGTCGGGGCGGTTGATGAGGGCGAAGACGAGGAGGACCGGGATCGCGTACGCGCGCTTCGTCGAGCGGTAGCGGTAGAGCGTCGTCGTGCGATGCGTCCACACCACGTCCTTGGGCGTGACGGCGATCTGGGCATCGCGCTCGGTCAGCACGATGTTGGCGAACTCGAGCGCGGCGATCGGCGTGCGCCCCATGCGCTCGAGCGCGTTCATCGCGATGAGCTGCGCGGCGCGCGCCGCCGTGCGGACGCCGGCTTCGCGCCGGCCGCGGGCCTGGCGCCGTTGTCGCTCGCGGTGTCGACCTGCTCGCGCAGCGCCTCCACCTCCTGCAGGACCTGCTCGAGCTTGTCCTCCGTGCGGCCAATCTGCTTCGCCAGGCGGGTGATGTCGCGCCGCCCGGCGAGCCGGAGGTTGCTCCACACGAGATCCATCGCGTCGAAGCCCATCCGCGTGAGGGCGACCACGTTCTCGGTCGCCATCGCCAGCACCTCGCCGAACGACTCCCGGGAGACCACCCGCTCGGCGGCCTTCGCCACGCGCGCTTCGGCCTCGTCATAGAGGCCGCGAGCCTCTTCTTCGGGGGTGGGACGGTCTTCGGCCATCGTAAGAGCCTATGCCCGATGCGCGACTAGGATGAACCCGCGATGGCCGATGGAGCACCAGCCGAGCGCCTCGGCGAGATCATCCGCCGCCAGCGCGAGCTCAGCGAGCTGTCGATGCGGCAGTTCGCCACCCTCGCCGGCATCTCCAATCCGTACCTCTCGCAGATCGAGCGCGGGCTGCGCGAGCCGTCCGAACGCGTGCTCGAGTCGATCGCGGCCGCCCTGCAGGTCTCGGCCGAGACGCTCTACGAGCAGGCCGGGGTGACCGTCGGCGAGGAGCCCGTGATCAGCGCGGTCGAAGAGGCCGTCCGCCAGGACCCACGCCTGACGGGTCGTCAGCGCCAGGCGCTGCTCGAGGTCTATCGCGCCTTCGTCGCGGGGGCGCGTCCGGCGACGCGCTCGCGCCACCGCGAGAGCGCCGGCGGCTAGGGCGCCGGGATGGCCCGCGCCCGCGCGGTGCGCGAGCGCGCCCGCCCGCGCGCACGAGCGCCGTCCGCGCCCGGGCGCGAGTGCTCGAGCACCGACGCCATCGCGACCGGCCAATGGTCGCGCAGCGCCTCGGTGCCCATGAAGAGCCCGAGGTGGCCGCCCGTCGTCGTGCGCCGCGTGATGCGCTTGGCGGGCGTGGACACGGCGCCCGCCAGGGCGAAGACCTGCTCGGGCGGCGTGATGTGGTCCGTGGCGCCGGCCAGGAGGTTGACGGGGCACTTGATCCGTTCGAGATCGATCGTCTCCTCGCCGATGCGCAGCGTTCCGGCGATGAGCTCGTTGTCGCGGAAGAGGTGGGCCACGAGCCACAGGTAGAAGGGCCCGGCGATGTCCTGGGTGTGCTTGAACCAGTCCTCGAAGGCCCGGTAGCGCTCGACGTGGCGGGCATCGCGGACGTTGGCCAGCAGCTGCAGCTGCTTGCCGACCTCGTTCTCGGGCTTGATCACGATGAAGCCGCCGAGCAGGAACTCGCCCTTGAGCACGCCGTTGCCGTGGCGGACCAGGGCGCGGAAGAAGGACAGGTCGTCATCGCCGAGCGCCGCGACGCTCTCGTGGATGACGGCGCCGCCGGCGTGGAAGTCGATCGGCGCGCCGGCGATGGTGAGCGTGTTGACGCGCTCGGGGTGCAGCGCCGCGTATATTGCGGCCAGCCAGCCGCCCTGGCAGTCTCCCACGAGGTTGACCGGGCCCCGTCACCCGCTTGGGCCACCGCGGCGTCCACCTCGGCCAGGTAGTCGGCGATCGTCGCGTCCTTGGTCTCCTGCGTGACGCCGATCCAGTCGAGCGCGTAGAGGCGCTCGAGCCCGGCGGCCAGGATGGTCTGCATCTGGCTCTGCGCGGAGCTGTAGTCCACGATGCAGGAGTCGTGGCCCGCTTGCGGCGGCAGCACGAGCGTGGGCACGACGTCGTCCGGGCGCGGCGGGGTGAAGTCGCGCAGGCGGGTGAGCGGGGTGCGGCGCACGATCCGCTGGCGCGAGGCCCACTGCGGTGGGCGGCGGTCGGTCATCAGCTGCCACCAGCGCAGGCTGTCGAGCGCCACGTCGGCGGGCGTGCGGTGCTCGGCGATGGCCGCGCTCCAGTAGTCGGCCATCCCGCTGACCGCGGCGCCCCACGTCTCGACCGCGGCGTCGATTGTCCGGCTCGTGGCCGGCGGGACGCCGCACATCGCGGCGCTGGGAAGACCTGCTGACCCGTTCACGGGTATGAATGTACCCATCGCCTCGGAAGGTGACCGCGGCGTCATCCTCACCCTCGCACGGGTAGTGATCTCCCCATGACTCCGAAGAACGAGCGCAGCGTCATCGTCACGGGCGCGGCCAGCGGCATCGGGCGCGCGATCGCCGAGCGCCTCGACGACGACGGCTTCCACGTGCTGGCCGTCGACCTCGAGCCGGCGGCCGACGTCCCCGGCGAGCCCTTCGCCGCGGACCTCACCACCCGCGCGGGCAACCGGGGCGCCGTCGATGCCGCGCTCGAGCGCTTCGGGCGCCTGGACGCCATCGTGCCCAACGCCGGCTTCCAGCACGTCGCGCCCGTCGCCGAGTTCCCCGAGGATCGCTGGGACGCGCTGCTGGCCATCCTGCTCACGAGCCCGTTCCTGCTGGCCAAGTACGCGTGGCCGGCGTTGGAGCGCAGCGGCGACGGACGCATCGTCGCGATCGCCTCGGTGCATGGCCTCGTCGCGTCGCCGTTCAAGGCGGGCTATATCGCGGCCAAGCACGGCGTCATGGGCCTCGTCAAGACGCTGGCGCTGGAGGGCGCGGACAAGGGGATCACCGCGACGGCCGTCTGCCCCGGCTTCGTCCGCACCCCGCTCGTCGAGAAGCAGATCGGCGATCAGGCGCGCGCGCACGGGCTGGCGGAGGAGCGCGTGCTCGAGGACGTCATCCTCCAACCGCACGCGGTCAAGCGGCTGATCGAGCCTGCCGAGGTGGCCGGCGTGGTGGCCTTCCTACTGGGCCCGGACGGGCGCGCCTTCACCGGCGCGCCCGTGACCATGGACCTCGGATGGACGGCGCGCTGAGCGCGCCGTCGGTTACTTCTTGAGCAGCTCTCGGCCCGTGTTGACGTAGAGCTTGGTCAGCTCGCGGGTGAAGCGCGCCTGGGCGTCGACGACGGTCGAGATCCACTCGACGTCGGTCTGCTTGGCGACGTTCTCCTGGTAGTCGGCGATCGACTGGAGCGTCTTCTCGTAGGCGTCGAGGTAGGCGCCGCCGGCCTTCTTGCCGGCGTCGAGGATCTGCTCGTTGAGGTCGCGGATGCGCTCGGTCGTGGCTTCAGTCTGGTTCTTGGTGGCGGTGGTGGCCATGTGTGGTCTCCTCGTCTTGTAGCTGCGTACTGCTTGCAGGTTAGCAAGATTCGCAGCTAGCAGCAAGCGCCTTGACGCCATCCGGTGCCGTACGTTGCGCGTCGCCCCAACTTCGATCAGCGAGGCCTGGTGGCACGGATCGTGGAGCCCATGGCGCCGAACTTGGCGGCCTAGCGGCGCTGAGCAGGTCGGTGCCGGCGCCGCAGCCGAGGTCCAGCACGACGGCGCCTCGACGCATCCCAGGGCCCAGCTGAGCCTCGAGCACGCGCCCGAGCACCGGCGCGCCTTCTACACGAGCTTCACCCTCGGCGGGACGCAGACGGGGCTGATCATCGCCACGGCCGCCTGGCTTCCCATCGGCGCCCTCCCCGAGCATGACCTGCTCACCTGGGGCTGGCGCATTCCGTTCTGGCTGAGCGCCCTCGTCGTCGTCGTGGGCCTGCTCATCCGGCGCCGGCTCGATGACGCCCCGGCCTTCGGCCAGACGGTCGAGGACGGCGTCGAGCGCGTTCCGTTGGCGGTCCTGCTGCGCGACCACCGGGCCAACGTGCTGCGCGTGACCTTCGGAGCACTCGCCTCCACCGTGAGCACGATCTTCGCGTGTGGGCGCTGTCGTTCGCCGTCGACACCGTCGGCCTCGACAAGACGACCATGCTGTGGGTCGCCATCGTGACCAACGCGGTGGCGCTCATTGCCATCCCGGCCTGGGCGAGCCTGGCCGACCGCATCGGCCGCAAGCCCGTCTTCATCTTCGGGGCGCTCGGCAGCGGAGCCCTGATGTTCGCCTATCTCGCCGCCATCGCCAGCGGCCACTACGCGCTGATCTTCCTGGCCGCGATCCTCATGTCCGGCGTCGTCTACAGCGCGCAGAATGGCGTCTGGCCAGCGCTCTACGGCGAGATGTTCCCGACCAAGGTCCGCCTCTCGGGCATGGCCATCGGCACGCAGATCGGCTTCGCCATCGGCGGCTTCGCCCCGACGGCGGCCGCCGCGATCGCGGGAGGAGGCTCCGGCGGATGGGTGCCGGTGGCGGCCTACGTGCTCGCCTTCAGCGTGCTCGCCGCCATCGCCATCGCGACCGCGCGCGAGACGGCCCACGTCCCGATGGCCGAGCTCGACCAGCGCCAGCCCGTCGCCAGCCCGCGCCCGCTCGCGACACAACAGCAACCGCGACCGACCCGGGCGAGCGTGACCTTGTCGTCAGAACGTCCCGAAGCGCTCGTAGGCGGCGAGCGGGAGCGTGCCGCCGCGTACCGTCTCGCGGATCTCGCTCTCGGTGGCGACCTTCTCCTCGGCCTCGCCGAGGATCTCCTCGACGCTCGCGCCCGGCACGATCACGAGCCCGTCGCGGTCGCCGACGATCCAGTCGCCGAGGGCCACGCGGACGCCGCCCACGACGATGGTGACGTCGCCATGGGCGAGCAGCTCCCAGCGCGGGACGCAGTCCTGCGGTGTGACGTAGCGCGCGAAGACCGGGAAGTCCTCGCGCAGGATGTAGTCGGCGTCGCGCGCGCCGCCGTCGATCACAGCGCCCGCGCACCCGCGCGACGCCAGCGAGGTGACGGACAGCTCGCCCAGGTGCGCGGAGCTGCGGTCGTTGGTCTGGTAGACGGCAACGTGTCCCGGCGGGACCGAGCCGAGCATCTCGAGGACGAGCCGGATCGACGTGTCGTAGTCGTGGTTGGGGTGCGGGCGGCCGAGCACCGGGTGGACGGGCCCGGCGAGACGCATCCCCTCGCGCAGCGGGGCGAGCTCCGGCGGCAGCGTCTGCTGCAAGAGGCCGTGGCGATCGAGCACATCGGTGAGGGCGCCCGTGTACACCGACGAGAAGCGGGCGGCGAGGTCGGCGGTGGTGCTCACCGCTCCTAGAATAGTTTTCGCGCATGAGGGCGGTCGTCGTCGAGGGGCCTCACGAGGTCTCCTACCGAGAGGTGCCGGCGCCCGTCGTGGGCGCCGCCGACGTCCTCGTCCAGAGCCGCGAGGCGGGTCTGTGCCGGACCGACATCGAGATGATGACCGGCGTCTTCACCGACCCGCGGTGGGTGCGCTTCCCGGTCATCCCCGGCCACGAGTGGGCGGGCACGGTCGTCGAGGTCGGGGCCGACGTGGAGTCGGTCTCGGTGGGCCACCGCGTCGTCTGCGAGGGCTTCGTCGTCTGCCATCGCTGCCGGCCCTGCCGCAGCGGCGAGACGCAGTGGTGCGAGCGCATCGAGGCGCTCGGCTTCACGCGGCCGGGCGGCTATGCCGAGCTCGTCGCGGTACCCGAGCAGGTCGTGCACCGCCTGCCCGAGCACGTCTCCTTCGACGCCGGCGTCCTCGTCGAGCCGGCGTCGGTCGTCCTGCGCGGGCTCGAGAAGGCGGGCCCGAAGCCCGGCGAGGCGGTCGGCGTGATCGGCGTCGGGACGCTGGGGGCACTGGCCATCGCGCTGCTGCGCCTCCACGCGCCGTCACGGATCGCCGCCTTCGGCGTCCGCGAGGAGGAGCTCGAGCTCGCGCGCCGGCTCGGCGCCACCGAGGTCGTGCTGGCCAGCGACGGCACGCCGCCCGCGCCCGAGCTCGACCTCGTCGTCGAGACGGCGGGCGCCCCCGTCGCGGTCACGCTCGCCACCCAGCTCTGCCGGCCCGGCGGGCGGGCCGTGCTGCTCGGCATCGCGGGCGAGGGACGGACGCTGACCCTCCCCTCCGACCTGCTCGTCGGCCAGGACCTGACCCTCATCGGCAGCATCGCGTACCCGGCGTCGACCTGGTCGCGCGTCGTCGGGCTGATCTCCGACGGCGTCCTCGACCTCGACCCGATCGTCACGCACCGCTTCCCAATGGCCGACTTCGAGGAGGCGGTGGCGCTGATGGACGACCGGCGCGGGATCGTGGCGAAGATCGTCCTCGAGCACTCAACGAGCTGAGGAGGAGGCGCGTGCCGACCATGCGCAACGGCGGCTACGAGCGCCCGGGCGGGCGCCGCAGCTCGCAGTGGTTCGACCGCCAGGACCTCGACGGGTTCCTGCACCGCTCCTGGCTGAAGGCCAGCGGCGTCGGCGACGAGGCGTTTCGCGGTCGTCCCGTCATTGGCATCTGCAACTCGTGGTCGGAGCTCGTCAACTGCAACGTGCACCTGCGCGGCCTGGCCGAGGCGGTCAAGCGCGGCGTGCTGCAGGCCGGCGGCTTCCCGCGCGAGTTCCCGGTCATGTCGCTCGGCGAGTCGCTGATGAAGCCGACGACGATGCTCTATCGCAACCTCATGGCCATGGACGTCGAGGAGTCGATCCGCTCCTATCCCCTCGACGGCGTCGTCCTGCTGACCGGCTGCGACAAGACGAACCCCGCGTCGATCCTCGGGGCGTGCTCGGCCAACATCCCGACCATCGTCGTCACGGGCGGCCCCATGCTCAACGGCCGCTGGCGTGGCAGGGAGCTCGGCTCGTGCTCGGATTGCTGGCACTACCACCAGGAGCTGCGCGCGGGGCGCATCAGCGAGCAGGAGTTCACCGAGATCGAGGACTCCATGTCGCGCTCCAACGGGCATTGCATGACGATGGGGACAGCGTCGACGATGGCCTGCGTGACCGAGGCGCTGGGCCTGACGCCGCCCGGCGGCGCGGCCATCCCGGCCGTCGACTCCCGCCGCGCGCACCTCGCCGAGACGGCGGGACGGCAGATCGTCGAGCTCGTCGAGCGCGATCTGCGCCCCTCGGACATCCTCACGCGCGAGGCGCTCGAGAACGCCATCCGCGCGCTGCACGCGATCTCCGGCTCGACGAACGCGATCATCCACCTGATCGCCTACGCCGGGCGGCTCGGCATCGACCTGCCGCTCTCGCTCTTCGACGAGCTGTGCGCCAGCACGCCATGGCTCGTCGACCTCAAGCCCGCGGGGGCCCACCTGATGGAGGACTTCTACTACGCCGGCGGGCTGCCGGCGGTCCTCGAGCAGATCCGCGACCTGCTCCATCTCGACGCGCTCACCGTCACCGGGCGGACGGTCGGCGAGAACCTCGACTCCGCGCCCACCGAGATCATCGACCAGGGCGTGATCCGGCCTCGCTCCGACCCGCTGCACCCCGGCGGGTCGCTCGTGGTGCTGCGCGGCAATCTGTGCCCCGACGGCGCCGTGATGAAGATCTCCGCGGCCGACCCACGCCTGCTGGCACATGAGGGGCGGGCGATCGTCTTCGAGGACATCCACGACCTCGCCTCGCGCGTCGACGACCCCGACCTCGACGTCGACGCCGACTCGGTGATGGTGCTGCGCAACGCGGGCCCCGTCGGCGCGCCCGGGATGCCCGAGTGGGGCCACCTGCCGATCCCGGCCAAGCTCCTCAAGCAGGGCGTCTCCGACCTCCTGCGCATCTCCGACGCGCGGATGAGCGGGACCTCGTACGGCGCCGTGGTCCTGCACGTCGCGCCGGAGGCCGCGGTCGGCGGCCCGCTCGCGCTCATCCAGACGGGCGACCGGATCCGCCTCGACGTCGAGGCGCGCACGCTGGACGTGCTCCTCGACGACTCAGAGCTCGCGCAGCGCCGCGCCGCCTGGACGCCGCCGGCGCGCAAGGACGAGCGCGGCTACCGGCGCCTGTACGAGGATCACGTCCTGCAGGCCAACGAAGGCTGCGACCTCGACTTCCTGCGCGGTCGCTCGCCGGTCGTCAGCGACGCCGTGACCTACCTCTAGCGCGGCTGCGCGCCGCCTCACGAAGGCCGTCGATCAGGTCACAGCCGGGTGGCCAGGTCGTGATAGAAGGTCCGCGGTCGCGTGCGCACGAGCCGCGCCTTGCGCGCCGCCGCGCGGACCTCGAGCGCGTCGGGCGAGGGCATGGCGTGCGTCTCGCGGCCGTCGATCTCGATGCTCAACGGCGCGCTGTTGGGCTCGAGCTCGACGCAGACGAGCTCGCTGCCGTCGACTACCAGCGAGCGCAACGGGGTGCCCTGCGACGCCAGCGGGGTGATGACGATCGCGTCGAGCGACGGCGCCACCGCCGGGCCGCCGGCCCCGACGTTGTAGGCCGTCGAGCCGGTCGGCGAGGCGATGACGACCCCGTCGCCCTGCAGGACCAGCAGCGACTCGCCCGCGACCACGACCCGCAGGCGGGCCAGGCCGAAGCCGGGAAGGCGCGCGACCACGACGTCGTTGAACGCGATGAACCGGCGCGCCGGCTCGGCCCCGATCTGCGCCACCAACGCCGTGCGCTCGTCGAGCCGCGCCTGGCCGGACGCCACGCGTTCCAGCGCCTCGGCCAGCTCGTCGCCGCTGATGTCGGCCAGGAAGCCCACGTGGCCGAAGTTGACGCCCAGCACCGCCGCGTGCTGGGCCATCGCGACCTGCAGCGCGCGCAGGATGGTGCCGTCGCCGCCCAGCGCGATGACGAGCTGCAAGCCGGCGTCCGCGCCGTTGGGCTCGGCGCTCGTCCCCAGGTCGACGACCTCGAGGCCGTGCCGCGCCGCCCACGCCCGGATGGTCAGCAGCTCCGCGGCGCATGCGCTCGCCGACTGGACGAGGACGCCCACGGCCACGGTCTGCGACGCGGGAGCCAGCGCGAACGGCTGCATGTCCGCCAGCGTCGCAGGTCAGCGGCCGGGCCGGCCATCGACCAGCCGTAGCCGCAGGGCGTCGGCGTCGGCCGCCTCGAAGCCATGCGCCGTCAGCCAGCCAGCCGCCCCGCCATAGCGCTCGTCGACGAGCTCCAGCGCGCGGCTCATCGTCTCGGCCCGCGGACGGTGGGAATCCTCCGGACGCCCCTCGAGGTCGGCGGCATACGTCGGCGACGCCCGCAGGCGGGCCAGCAGCGGCTCGAGGCGCTCGCCGGTGGCGACGTAGTCCGCGATCACCGCCGCGCGCTGCACGCCGACCATCTCCAGCGCCAGGGCGCACACCATCCCGGTGCGGTCCTTGCCCGCGGCGCAGTGCACGACGACGGCGCCCGACGCGTGCGCGACGTCGCGCAGCGCCCCCACGACCGAATCGGGCCGATCCAGCAGATAGCTGAGGTAGGCCTGCACGGCCCCCGATTCGCCGCGATCGTTCTCGAACTGCCGGCCCTGCCAGGGCAGCGTGCCGTCCAGCGCGAGGTCCGTCCGCGCGCCGACCTCCGGCATGAGCGAGCGGTGGCGGATCTCGACCCGCTCCTCGCTCACGAGCGGGCCCGGCCCTCGAGCTCGACTTCGACCGCGGTGCGCAGGTCGACCACGGCGCGGACGCCGAGGTCGCCCACCAGGCGGCGCACGTCGCTCGCCGTCAGGCCCTGCAGGTTGTCGGCCCGCAGGAGCACGCCCGGAGCCGTCGCCCCGCCATCGCCCAGCGGCAGCCCACCGAGGTCGCGCACGTTGGCCGCGCCCTGCAGCGCGATCCACCGTGATCTCGTCGTCGACGCCGTCACGCCCGCACAGGTTAAGGGCGCCGCCGACACAGCGAGGGCCCGCCGTGCGGGCCCTCGCTGCTGCGTCGGACGGCTCGAGGCCGTTCGCCGGGATCTCAGGGCGCGCGGGCGGCCTTTGCCGCGTCGCGCTCCTCCTCGGCGTGGCGTCGCTCGGTCCGGGCGGATCGGTGTGCGCCGAAGCGGTCCAGGAGCACGGCGTGCTCCTCGTAGACGTCGGCGCTGCGGTCGTGCTCCTGCGCCGCGCGCTCGTACCCCCGCGGCTGGGTGTCCTGGATGGCCATGGTGGTGGGAGACCTCGGTTCCCGCCGCTCTCGGAGATGGGCCGCGCGAGGCGAAGAGCAGCGGAAGAGAGACCCGACGCGGTCGACGTCATTGTACGCCTGCGGGTCGCACGGCGGGCCAATGGGTAGCGAGTAGCATCGTGACCTCGTCCCGCTCTTCTGAGCATCCGAACACGTCCCCACCGGAGCCCTCGGGGCCGCGGTACAGCGCGCGCGTCGCCCTGAGCTGCGAGCGCGGCCACGCCCCCGGACAGGTCCTGCACGCTCTGCAGGGGCTTCGCTCGATCATCGACGACCGCCTGCGCAACGAGCTCGGGGGCCGCTATGACCGCCACACCGCGGCCTCGGTCGGCACCGACAAGCTGACGGTGACCTTCACCCTCCGCGCGGGCACGCACGCCGACGCGATCCGCTCGGCGGGGCTGGCCGCCGGGACCCTCGCGGAGATCCTCGCCGCCAACGCGACGGCCGTCGACCTCTCTGGCGTCGCCCTGGTCTTGCGCGCTCTGTAAGCCTATGGCCATGTTCGCACCGACCTGGCGCGTCCTCCCGCGGCCGGCCTTCGACGTCGAGACCGAGGCGCCGTGCGGGACCTCGGTGGCCGAGGCCCGCGAGGCGCTGGCCTTCTGGCGCACGCGCCTGAGGCGGCTGCCCTGGTACCGCCGGGCCGCTCGCGCCGAGGCCCGCGCCATGGCCGCGCGCTGGCAGCGCCGGGTCGTGCAGGCCGAGCTCGAGCGCTGGCGGCTGCCCGCGCTCGCGCGCCCGCTCGCCGCGGTGATCGACTGGTGGGGGCCGAGCCGCCGGCTCCCGGCCGGCCGCGCCGCCAGGAGCCTGCTGCGCGCCTCGGCGCTGGCGCGGATGCTCGCCGTCGCCGCCGCGGCGGTGACGATGGCCGCCGTCGCCGTGGTCGCGCTCGTGGTCGTCGCGATCGCCCAGCTGGTGTAGCGCGCCGGCGCGCGGGCGCGTCATCGCGCTCGCACCGCACGCGAGTACGATCGGCTCATGTCCCACGCGCCTGCGCTCGTCGACGAGATCGCCAACGAGCTGGACACCTGGCCGGGCGTGCACGCCGAGAGGCGCGCCGACGGCGCCGCCGTCATCCGCTACGAGGAGCTCGAGCTCGGCGTCCTCGACCGCGAGCATGGTGTCGCGGAGCTGCGCTTCTCGCATCCGGTGCACGACGAGCTCGTCGAGCACGGCGACGCCGAGCCAGCCGACCCCGCGCCCCAGTCCGACGTGGTGCGTCACGGCCTCGAGGGGCCGTCGGACGTGAGCGCCGTGCTCGAGCTCTTCGACCGCCGCTACCGCGACCTGCGCGGCGAGGACGACCCTTACAGCTCGCAGGACCCGGCCTGATGGCCCATCAGGCGAAGCTCATCATCCAGGTCGCGCGCGGCAGCGCCGTCGAGCGGCAGCTCGCAACGAGCCCTCCGCAGGGCCTGGCCGGCGGCGAGATCGTCGTGGAGGCCGGCTACACCACCGCCGACGGCCACCTCGAGCCGCCCGACGCCGGCGACGTGGTGCTCTCGGTGCCCTCGCCGGAGGCGCTCGCGCGCGAGGCCGACGAGGTTCGCCGGGTGATCGCTCACGCGGGGACGGGCGTCGAGCCGCTCGTCGTCGTCGTGGAGGCCGCGGAGGAGCTGCGCGACGACGAGCTGGCGGCGGTCGTCGACGCGACCGGTCACGCGTCGCGCCCGGTGATCCTGCGCGTCCTGCGCGACGCCTGACGTCGTAGCCGTCCGTCGCGCCAGCGGCGAGAATCCCGCCCGTGGGGGACCTGCAGATCGTCATCGCCGCGCTGTTCGTCTCGGCCGCGGGGCTCAACGCGCTCGCCAACTGGCTGAAGGTCCCCTATCCGATCCCGCTGGTCCTCGGCGGCCTCGTCCTCGGGCTGCTGCCGGGCATCCCGGACATCCAGCTCGACCCCGAGCTCGTGCTGCTCGTCTTCCTGCCGCCGCTGCTCTACGCATCGGCCTTCTTCGCCGACCTGCGCGCGCTGCGCGCGGACGCGCGGGTCATCTCCCTGCAGGCCATCGGGCTCGTCCTCGCCACCGCGGCGGCGGTCGCCGTCATCGGCCACCAGCTGATGGGGCTGCCCTGGGCGATGTCCTTCGCCCTCGGCGCCATCGTGTCGCCGACGGACCCGGCGGCGGCGACGGCGATCATGCGGCGCGTCGGCGCGCCGCGGCGGATGGTCAACGTCCTCGAGGGCGAGAGCCTGTTCAACGACGCCACCGCGCTCGTCGCCTACAAGGTGGCGGTGGCGGCGGCGGTCGGCGAGAGCGTCTCGGCCGGCCACACCCTGCTCGAGTTCTTCCGCGACGCCGGCGGGGGCATCGCCATCGGGCTGGCGGCCGGCTGGGCGATCGGCGAGGTGCGACGGCGCGTGACCGACGTCAACACCGAGCTGACGATCTCGCTCTTCAGCGCCTACGGGGCCTTCGTCCCGGCCGATCAGCTCGGCGTCTCGGGCGTTCTCGCCGTCGTCGCCTGCGGCGTCTACCTCGGCTTCCGGGCGCCGGAGATCTCCTCGCCCGAGAGCCGGATGCTGGGCCAGGGGCTGTGGTCGACGCTCGCCTTCCTGCTCAACGCGGCGCTCTTCATCCTCATCGGGCTCCAGCTGCCCGTCATCGTCGACGGGCTCAGCGGCCGGCCGGCGGGCGAGGTGATCGGCTACGCCGCGGCCGTCTGCGCGACGGTCATCGTCGTCCGCTTCGCGTGGAACTTCATCATCACCTTCCTCATCAGGGCCATCGACCGGCGCCCCTCGCAGGTCGCGCGCCGCGCCGGCTGGCGCAGCCGGGTGGTCGGGAGCTGGGCCGGGATGCGCGGCGCCGTGTCGCTGGCGGCGGCCCTGGCGCTGCCGCTGCGCACCGACGCCGGGGCGCCGCTGCCCGGCCGCGAGCTGATCCAGTTCATCACCTTCGCGCTGATCCTCGTCACGGTGGTGGGACAGGGGCTCACGCTGCCGTGGCTGATCCGCCGCCTGGGCGCCGTCGAGGACGGCACCGAGGAGGAGCACGAGGAGCTCCGCGCGCGGCTGGTCATCGCCCGCGCCGCACTCGACCGGGTAGGCGAGCTCGAGGGCGAGGACTGGACGCGTGACGGAAGCGTCGAGCGCGTCCGCCGGCTCTACGAGTTCCGCCAGCGGCGCTTCAAGGTCCGCGCCGGCAAGCTCGAGGACGATTACGGAATCGAGGAGGGCTCGCTCGCCTACCAGCGGATGATGCACGAGATCTACGCCGCCCAGCGCCGGGCGCTGGTCGACCTGCGCAACAGCCGTCAGATCTCGAGCGACGTCATGCGCCGCGTGGAGCGCGAGCTCGACCTGGAGGAGTCGCGGCTCGAGGTGTGAGCGCGGGGTCGATCAGCGCGCGTCGTCGCCCGCGCCGGTCCGCTCGAGCGCGAACGCCCGCCACCGGGGCATGAGCTCCGGGGCGGCGAGCAGCTCGCCGAGCAGGTCGTGGTCCTGCAGGAGCGCACGGTGCATGAGCGCAACCGTCACGTCGTGATCGGGCCGGTGGACGATCTCGACGGCATCGCCGGCGCCGACGTCCCCCTCGCGCAGGATGGCGAGGTAGGCGCCGGGGCGGTCGGCCTGCGCGAACGCGCGCAGGAAGCGCGGGTCGCCCATCCGCAGCCCGAGCTTGTAGCACGGCACGCGCGACTGGCGGACCTCCAGCAGCGTGCTCCCGATCGCCCAGCGCTCGCCGATCCGCGCTGCGCTCACGTCGACGCCGCGCGTCGTCAGGTTCTCGCCGAACGGCGCCGCGCCGAGTTCGCGACCCAGGCGCTGCGCCCACCACGCCGCGTCCTCCGACGCATACGCGTAGACCGCCTTGTCGGGGCCGCCGTGGACCGTTCGATCGGCCTGGTCGTCGCCGGCCACGTTCACCCCGCGCACCGCGACGCGGCCAGGCACGGGCTCCTTCCAGATCGCCGTGCTGACCACACGGTCGCCGACGCGCACGTCACGCGGGCTCCCGACGTTGACCGCGAGGACGACCGGCGCCGTTTCCGGTGACAGGCCGGACGCCGTCATGGCTTCGGCGACTGCTGGTGGAAGGCGACCTTCCAGACGTCGCCGTCGCGCACGAAGGTCGTGCTCACGACCGCCGAGTAGGGCTCCTCCCCCGGTCGCCGGGCGACGACGTCGTAGACGACGACCCCGCTGTCCTCACTGAGCCCCACCACCTGGGGATCGGCGATCTCGTAGCGCTCCCACGGCGGCGCCGACTCCAGTGCCTCGATGGTCGCCGCGCGCGTCAGGATCCCAAACGGGAAGGCCATCAGCGCGTCGTCGGTGAGGTGCTCGCCGTAGTACCGGCCGCCCTCGCCTGCGACGAGGGCGTCCCAGCCCTCGCGCTCAAGCGCGATCAGCCGCTCGGCGAGGCTCATGTCGCCGATCGTAGCCGCAGTCGAGCACCGCGAAGTCGAGCGCGATCGTCCGGACCGCACCCCGACGGCTACGCCAGCGCCGTGGCCCGCTCCATCGACTGGCACCCGCCGCGCGCGTACGCGTCGACGCGGCGCCGTGGGCGCCACCCGGCCGCGATCAGCCGGTGGACGCCGTAACCGGCGGCGGTGATCGACACGCCGGCGATCGCGTCGAAGACGAAGTGGTTGCCGGTGGCGACGACGGTCAGCAACATGACTGGCCCCCACATCAGCGCGGCGTAGCGCAGGACCGGGTTGCGCAGCGCCGCCGCGAGGGCGATGCCGATCGCGAAGGCGAAGCCGACGTGCAGGCTGGGGACCGCGGCGAACTGGTTGAAGAGCGAGGTCGTCGTGCCGCCCTCGAGCTTCAGCGGGCTGCCCGTCGAGACCGTGTCGACGATCCCCAGGCCGGCCAGGCGCGGCGGGGCCGCCGGGTACAGCGCGTAGACGGGCAGCGAGAGCAGCCACGTCGCGAGCAGCGTGTTGCGCAGCGTGCGGTAGGTGGCGCGGTTGAGCCGGTAGAGCAGGACCAGCGACGCTGGGAGGACGAGGTTCTGGGCCGCCAGGTAGACGTAGTTGAGCACCGTCAGGACCGGCGAGTGCAGGAAGGCGTCCTGGACGCCACCCTCGACGTCGAGGTGCAGGTGCTGCTCGAGCGCGACGACCTGATGGGCGTGCGCGAGCGCGGTGGGATACGACCCGACAGCGACGAAGCGTGCGACCTCGTAGACGAGGTAGGCCGCCACCGCGATCGCGATCTCCCACACGAAGGCGGGCACGCGCCGGCTGCCGGACTCGGCGCGGAACACAGACGACGCGGTGGGGGCTGAGACGGCGATGCCGACAGCTTCGCGCCCGCGGGAGCCTTTGCCGATGGGGGCTCCCGGTCGCCACCCGCGGGCAGGCACGAGTCTTCGAGGTAGGGGTAACTCGACCCGGAAGGCCCCCTACCCGCCCGGGTGGGCCGTCGCCTAGGCAGCGCCGTCCGCACGGGTGGGAATCCGGCCCGTTGCAGGTCATACGGCAACTCCGCGGCGCCAAACGGCACCGAAATTGACATAGGCGGCACGCGCTCGGGTATAGGCTCTCGGAGACGAGCAGCGCCTGCCTGTCGTTGTTCTCTCCGCGCACGAAGCGCTGGTAATGGGCCTCAGGGCATGAGGCCGTCCGGTCGAGCCGCCGCCAAATCCTCGCCCGGTCGCACCGCCCGTGCTCTGCACTCGCACTCAACTTGAGATGAGGACCATGCACGCCCCGCACCGATCCTGGCCCCTTGCGCTCGTGGCGCTGGCCGCCCTGCTCGTCCTACCGGCCACCGCCTCCGCGGCGGACCTGCACGCCACCCCCGCGACCTTCTCCAGCGTGTTCGCCGGCGCCCAGGGCGGCGACCGGGTGCTGCTGGCCTCCGGCAGCTACGGCAACTGGGGCGCCGGCGCCAAGCCCGCCCCGGGCGTCACCATCGCCCCCGAGCCCGGCGCCAGCCCGACCTTCGCGGGCGGCACGTTCGGCAGCTCGGTGCGCAACATCACCATCCAGGGCGTCACCTACACCGGCCCGGTCGATGTCGAGCCGGGCTCGACCCCGCTGAACCTGACCTTCGACGGCGACACCTGGGGCAACGTCGGCCAGGGCGTGCACGAGGGGCGCCTGTCGATCGTCGGCGGCGGCGGCAACGCCATCGGCAGCAACGGCGTCCAGGTCAAGAACTCGACGTTCGGCCCCGGCGGCTGCAGCGACGGCATCCAGGACTCGTCGAAGGGCACCGAGATCGGCCCCGGCAACGAGTTCAAGAGCATCACGCAATCGTGCTCGGCCAGCGAGGCGCACGTCGACTCGATCCAGGTGTACGCCTCGAACTACGTGTGGATCCACGACAACTACATCCACGACGGCGAACAGGGCATCATGTCGCCCGACGGGCCCTCGACGGGCTATCGGATCGAGAACAACGTCATCCACACGAGCACGGGCTACCCGTGCATGCACATCGGGGACAACCGCGACTCGACGATCAGCCACAACGTCTGCCGGAACGGGGCGATCCGCCTCTACGGCGGCAATCAGGGCGTCGCGAGCCAGAACATCACGGCCCAGAACAACGTGGCCGCCATCGACGCCTCGGCCTGCAGCGGCTGCACCATCGACCACAACGTGAGCCCGAGCCTGGTCAGCTTCGTGGGCGGCGTCGGCCGGTGCGCCTTCGCCATTCTCTCGCCGGGCACCGGCAGCGACGGCACGCCCATCGGCCTCAACGATTGCGTCGCGGGGCCGCCGGCTCCGCCGCCGACCGACCCGCCGCCCACGACCCCGCCGCCGACCGAGCCGCCGCCCACAACCCCGCCGCCGACGACCCCGCCGCCGACCGAGCCGCCGCCGCCCGCCGACAACACCCCCACGGCCCGGTTCACGTCCTCGCCGGCGAGCCCGGTCACCGGACAGGCCGTGACCTTCGACGCGGCCGGCTCCACGTGTCAGGACACGCCGTGCACCTACACGTGGGTCGATGACGGCTTCGACGGCGCCAGCGGCACGCAGTGGCCGCTGGGCAACGGGCGCACGCTGTCGTTCACCTTCCGCGGAGCCGGAGTCAAGAACGTCCGCCTGACGGTCGTCGACGCCGACGGCGGTACCGACACCACGCTCCACCCGATCACCGTGACGACGGCGCCGACCACGCCGCCGCCGACCGACCCGCCCCCGAGCGAGCCGCCGCCCACGACCCCGCCGCCGACCAACCCGCCCGGCGACAACACCCCGCCCGACACGACGATCGTCTCCGGGCCCAGCGGCACGACGACCGACGCGACGCCGACGTTCGCCTTCGCCTCCTCGGAGAGCGACCCGGCCTTCGAGTGCCAGGTCGACTCCGGCCCGTGGATCGACTGCACGAGCCCGTGGACCCCGGCTGCGCTGAGCGGCGGCGACCACGTGGTAGCCGTGCGCTCGACGGACGTCGCCGGGAACACCGACCCGTCGCCGGCCACGCGCTCCTTCACGGTGGCCGGGCCGCCGCCGGCCCTCTCGGTCCTGCTCGGCAGCGCGGCGGTGCAGCCGGTCGCCGACTCGGTCTCGGCCGGCAGCGCCGAGGCCTTCGCGGCCACCGCGAAGGCCTCGGGCAGCGTGAGCCAGGTCTCCGTCTACGTGGACGTCGGCAACACCGCCCCCAGCATGGTCGTGGGCATCTACAGCGACGACGACGGCCATCCCGGGACGTTGCTGACGCAGGGCACCCGCACGGGCCTCACGGCGCTCGGGTGGAACGACGTCAGCGTCCCGCGCACCGCCCTACAGAGCGGCGAGCGCTACTGGATCGCCCTGCTCGGCCTCGGCAGCGGGAACCTGCGCTTCCGCGACGGCATCGGCTTCAGCTGCCGCAGCGAGGTCAGCCGATCGACGACGCTGACCACGCTGCCCGGCACCTGGCAGACCGGGGCGGTCTGGGCCTCGTGCGACCTGGCGGCCAACGCCGCCGGGTAGCGCGGGCGCAGACCTGCCCGATCGAGGCGTATTCGGAGCCCGAACCTGCCCGGGTGGGAGGGGAAGACCTGCACTTCGGGCATCGCGTGATCTCCCGCGACGCTCGACCATGGGTGCCTGGTTCGAGCTTCGGACGGTGCAGAGGGAGACGACACGGTGATCATCCAGCTCAGGTCCATCGGACGGGCGGAGCCCGACGACCTCGCGGCGATCCTGCCGACGCTGAGCGAGGCGGCGGCCGCGGTCGACCTCGATCACTCCCGCATCGTCGTGGTGCTCGACTGGGTCCAGTACCGCAAGAACTTCCGCGCGCCCGTGATGGTGCGCCCGTTCGTCGGCAGCGCGCGCGACGGGCGCGGCGATGGGCCGCTGGCGGAGATCGCTATCGACGTGCGGCGGGCGGGCGCGATCGACCGCGCCACGCTGCGCACGGAGATCGTCGACCGCCTCTCCAAGGCGCTGGGGCTCATGCCCGACATCCACGAGTGCACCCACCTCGAGGACTGGGTGCGCCCGAGCAAGAGCGTGACGTGGTCCTTCAACCGCAGTTACTGGCGTCATCTCGGCGCGTGGGACGCGACCTTCGAGAAGGACTACGCCGCGGCGCTGCCCGGCGGCGTGTCGGACGGGACCAGCCCCGAGTTCTGGGCCGACCGGATCGATGCCTTCATGGCCACCCTCAACCGCCTGGAGGAGTGGTCCGAGCTGCCCGACGAGATCCACGTGCTCGAGCTCGGCGTGGGCGACGGGCAGGGCGCGAAGGTGTGGCTGGACGCCTTCGCGGCCGCCTGCGAGGACCAGGGGCGCGACTACCTCGCGCGGGTGCGCTATCTGATGGCCGACTACTCGCCCCACGTGCTGGCACGCGCCAGGCAGCGCGTCAGCGACTACGCCCACCTCGTGCGCTGCCTGGAGCCCGACTTCCGCAACCCGATGTCGGCGCTCTCCGAGCTGCGCGGCAAGCTGCTCTTCGCCCACACCTGCAACGTCTACGACAACCTCCCGACCGACGAGGTCATGCGCGTGGGCGACCACGCCTACGAGCCGCTGGTCCGCGCCAGCATCACCCCGACCGAGATGGCCGAGCTCTCGGCCCGCCACGGGATCGCGCAGGAGGAGATCGTCGCCGTCGTCCAGCGCGTGCTGCGCGAGGGGCCCGAGTGCATCGGCGACCTCGCGGCCGGCGTGCAGTTCTGGGCCGACGTGTGGGAGGCCGTCCACCTCGAGGAGATCTACGTCGACATCGCCGCCCCGGCGTCGCTGCGCGTCGCCCCCAGCGCCGACGTGCACCTCGACGAGCTGGTCGACGAGCTGCCCGAGTGGACGCGCGTCCACATGTCGACCGTGGCCGCCGAGAGCTTCGCGCAGACCCTGCAGCTGCTGCACCACGAGGGCATCCTCGTGGCGCAGGACCTGTTCGCCGGCAACGTCAGCCAGTACGCCTCATATCGTGGACCTGGCAAGCTCGAGGGCTCGATCGTCAACTGGATCAACGCCCCGATCTTCCAACTCATCGGCGAGCGCAGCGGCTTCGAGGTGACCGTCGAGCCCTTCGCCTACCGCGAGGGCTCGAACATCTCGGTCCTGAGCGCCCGCCACCGCGATGCCTACCGACGCCCGAGCACCCACCACGACGACCACGAGCTCGCCACCGAGGCGCGCGATGCTGGCTTCGGCGCTGTCGTCGCGTAACTTCGTCGTCACGGCGGAGCTCGGGCCGCCGCGCGATCCCGACCCCGAGCTGGTCCGCGCTGGCGCCCGCGCGCTCGCCGGCTCCGTCGACGCGGTCAACATCACCGACAACCAGGCGGCGACGGTCAAGCTCTCCCCCGTCGCCTGCTCGGCGCTGCTCATCGACGAGGGCGTCGATCCGATCCTCCAGATCACCGGCCGCGACCGCAACGTCATGGCCATCCAGTCCGAGCTGCTGGGCGCCTGGGCCCTCGGCGTGCGGACGGTCCTCACCCTGACCGGCGACCCGCTGAAGGTCGGCCCCTACGAGGGCATCGCCACCGCCGTCGGCGAGCTGGACTCGCTCGGCCTCACGCGTCTCATCGTGACCATGAACGGCGGTCGGCTGGCGGCCGACGAGCCGCTCGAGCAGCCGACCTCGTTCCTCATCGCCGGAGCGGCCAACCCGCTGGTCGACTCGATCGAGCGGCTCGAGGCCAAGCTCGCGGCCGGCGTCGGCCTGCTGCAGAGCAACATCGTCTACGACGTCGCCCGCTTCGCCGAATGGCTGGCGCCCTTCGTCGAGGCCGGCATCACCGAGCGCGCGCCGCTGCTCGTCGGCATCGCGCCGCCCCGCAGCACCCGCATGCTGACCTACATGCACGAGCGCATACCGGGGGTCGAGGTCGACGACGCCACCTTCGCCCGCATGGAGGGCCGCACCGGTGACGACGCCACCGCGACGGGCATCGAGATCGCCGCCGAGCTCGTCCAGCGCGCGCGCGAGGTGCCGGGCGTCAGCGGAGTGCACCTGATGGCACCCGGCTGGGAGAGCGTCGCGGTGCCGGCCGTCGTCCGGGCCGCGGGCCTCGAGACGAAGGCCGCGGGCCAGGCGCGCACCGCTGGCTAGCCGCTAGGCGGCCTGGCGCCACGCGGCGGGCGCCTGCGCGGGCTCGGCCATCACCGTGCAGTTCGGCCCGATCACGGCGGCCACCACGAGCTGAATCCCGCGCGTGTGCGCGCGGGCGAAGGCGATCTCGCGCGCCGCGGTGACGTCGACCGCCTGGATGTTCTCGTGCCACGGCGTGAAGGTGCTCTGATCGAGCCCGACGACGAGATAGGTCATGGGTGCCTCCTGGGCAGCGAGCGCTCGCATCCGCTGACGGTGTCGCCGGATCGGGCGCGAACGGTGTCGAAGCCGGGGCCGCAGGCCACGCGGTCGCGGCCCGTGCGCCCATCGGAGAGGACGTCGTCGCCCGCCATGCCGCGCAGCACCACGCGCCCCACGTCGGTGCTGACGAAGTCGGGGTCGCCGTCGGCGTCGAGGTCGATGCTCGCGCCGAGGTCGTCCCGGGCGACGTAGTGGTCGCGTCCGGGGGTGCCGATCACCTCCATCGTGTCGCCGCCGGCCCCGGTGAGCGCGATGAGCGTCGGGCGCCGGCCGGTGACCGGGTCGGCCAGAAGGCCATGGCGCTCGTCGACGACGACCGTGTCGGCCGCGGGCGGGAAGGCGCTCGCCACGACGATCTGCCTCGTCTGCGCCAAGGTCCCGCATGCGCGCCCGTCGACGAGGATCCGTCCGTCGCCGGGGTTGGCGACCACGACGCGCGCGGAGAGCATCTGCGCCTGGACGGTGGCGGTGGCGGCGTCGTACGAGCACGTCGCCCCGGCCGTGGGCAGGCTCAGGGCGGCCGTCAGGGCCATCAGGGCGCCGAAGGCCATCAGCCCGCCAGCGCCCGTCCGCCGTCGACGACGATGCGCTGCCCGGTGACCGACGCGGCGCCCTCGGACGCGACGAAGCTCACGGCCTGCGCGAACGCGCGACGGGTCGGGCCGGGGACCTCGACCTGCTCGTCGCCGGGGACGACGGCCGGGGCGACCGTGTTGACGGTGATGCCGAGCGGCGCGAGCGCTCGCGCCCAGCTGCGGATCAGGCCCATCTGGGCGCTCTTGGCCGTCGCGTAGGCGGTTCGGCCGGGCAGGCAGCAGTCGAGCACCTCGGCGTCGACCTGCACGATCCGGCCCGATCGGCGCGCCGTCATGCCGGGGAGCAGCGCGCGCCCGAGCAGCACCGGACGCTTGACGAACAGCTCGAGCTGGGCGACGTGGTCCTCCCACGCGACCGCCGCGAGCGGGGTCTCCGGCTGCGGGTCGGCGGCGCCCAGGACGAGCACCTCGACCGGGCCGAGGCAGTCGGCGACCGCGGCGGCGAGCTCCGCCACCTGGCGTTCGTCGGTCACGTCGGCGCTGAAGGCGCCTGCGATGCCCCCGTCCTCGCGAATGGCGTCCACGACGTCCGCGGCGCTGTCGCCGACGTCGTTGATGGCGACGGCCAGGCCGTCGCGTGCCAGCCGCCGTGCGACGGCTCGGGCGAGCGCGCGCGAGCCGCCCGTGACGAGGGCGACGCGCCGGCGGCCGGCGCGGTGCGGCGTGCGGCGCGCGGCGCCGCTGCGGGCCACCTCAACGACCTGGGGGTAGAGCATCGATCGAAGAGGTGGATAGCGATGACATCCCGAGCGACTATCGGGGCGCCACGCCGCCCTGACAATCGGTCGGGCACCCTGATCTTTGCCCCCTGCGCCCCTAGGACGCGAGCCGGGCGGCCAGGTCCGCCCGGGCGTTGACGCCGAGCTTGCGGTAACCGGCGGCGAGGTGCGTCTCGACGGTCTTGACGCTCAAGAAGAGCTCCTGCGCGATGGCGCGGTTGCCCTTGCCCGCGGCGGCGAGCTCGCACACCTGGCGCTGGCGCGGCGTCAGCGCGGCGACGCCCTCGATCGCCGCCTGGCGCGGGCGCAGCCCGGTCGCCGCGAGCTCGCGCCGGGCGCGCTGGGCCAGCAGCACGGCGCCGACCGCGTCGGCGTCGGCCAGGGCCGGGCGCAGCGCGGCGCGCGCCTCCAGGCGCCGGCCCATGCGGGCCAGGGCGCTGCCGAGCTCGAGGCGCAGGCGCACCCGCTGCAGCACCGCGGGCACGTCGGCGATGACCGCGAGCGCGCCCTCGCAGCGCGCCACGCGCGCGGCATCCTGCGCCTCGGCCACGGCGCGCGCGTGCAGCGCATGGGCGATCGGCACCGGGGCACCGAAGCGCTGGGCCAGATCCACCTCGGCGTCGGCGAGCACGGCGGCCTCCTCGCGGCGCCCCAGGTGCGCGAGGGCGAGGGCAGCCGTCGAGCGCCAGGGGGTCCACGTCGGGTTGCGCCGGCCCTGCTGGTCGCGCAGGGCGCCCGCCGCGCACGCCTCGGCATGCGCCCGGTCGAAGTCGCCCTGCGCCAGCCACAGGCGGGCCCGCGCGTGGCGCAGGCCGATCTCCCAGCGCGTCGAGCGCAGCCCGCCGTCGAGCCGCTGCTCGGCGAGCAGCTCCCGGGCCTCGTCGAACTCCCCGCGCTCGATCAGCGCGTAGAGCAGCAGCATGACCGCGCCGCCGGTGAAGGTGTTGACGCCGTCGTCGACGAGGTCCAGGGCCAGGCGGGCGTGGTTCTCGGCCTCGGCGACCTGCCCGCCGCGCAGGGCCAGGTTGGCCGCGTACCACGACGCCCCGGCGCGCAGCCGTAGCGATCCGCGCGCTGTGGCCTCGTCGCGCATCGCGGCGATGCCTCGCTGCGCCTCGTCGGGCCGATCGGTCATCACCAGCGTCCGCACGCACAGGTGGTAGGCCGCGCGGCGGCCGGCCTCGCGCAGGAGCAGGTCGCCCTCGAGCGCCTCGAGCGCGAGCGCCGCGCACGTGGTCGCGTCGGGCGTGCCGAGCTCGATCCCGACCCAGGCCCGGTGGGCCAGGAACACGCGCTCGAGGACGGGATCCGGCGTCGCCGTGCGGTCGATCGCCGCCACACGCCGCGCGCGCTCGAGGTTGCGGGCGGGGATCATCAGCAGCGCGTCGAGCGATGCGGCCTCGACCGCCAGCCGTGCCTCGGGATCGGTCTGACGGGCCAGCTCGCGCTCGAAGAGCTCGGCGTGGTCGGCGTCGCCGGGGCCGAGGACGTTGAGGGCGGCCAGGCGCGTGAGCAGGTCGATGCGGCTCTCGCGATCGCGCACCTCGGGCAGGGCGTCGAGCAGGCGGCGCTGCGAGTCCGGCAGGCCGGCGTCGAAGGCGACCGTCGCCAGCTGCGCGAGCATGCGGCCGCGGTCATCGCCCGGCGCGTGCTCGCGCAGCGCCCGCTCGAGGTAGGCCGCGGCCGTGTGCGGCGCCCCGCGGCGCGCCGCGGTCGCCGCGGCCTGCACCAGCAGCCCGCTGACGTCCGGGTCGGCCTGCGGGCGGCACTGGAGCAGGTGGCAGGCGACGAGGTCGGCGTCGGCGCGGCCGGCGATGAGCGCGCGGGCGGCCTCGCGGTGCATGCGCTCGCACTCGGTCCCGGTGAGGTCCTCCTCGATGGCCGCCGCCACCAGGCCGTGGGCCAGGCGCTCGCCGTCGGGGCCGAGCAGCCCGGCCGCCGCCAGCGCGTCGCGGGCCGGGGCCAGCTCGCTCACCGCAACGCCGGCGACCGCCGCCACCACGTGCGGGAGCGCGCCGTCGCACAGCACCGCGAGTGCCGCCGCCACCGCCCGGTCTCGGGGCGCCAGGGTGGCCAGCCGCCAGCGGATGACGTTGCGCGCGATCGCGGAGACGGGCGGCGCGTCGTCGCGGGCACGGTCGAGCGCCTCGGGGCCGTGCGCGGCGATCTGCCGGCCCAGCTCGCCCAGCAGCCACGGGTTGCCGCCGACCGCGCGGTGGCAGTCGCGGCACACCGCCGCCGAGGTCTCGGGGGCCACGCGGCGGATGAGCTGCGCGGCCCCGCGCGGCGTCAGGCGCTGGGGGTGCAGGACGGTGGCCGAGCGCACCCCGCCGAGCAGGCTCAGGAGGTCGGACGGCGCGCGCGGATCGTCGACGCGGGCGCCCACGGCGATCAGCAGCGCCAGGTCGTCGATCCGTCGGGCGAGGTAGGCGAGCACCTCCAGCGAGGGGCGGTCGGCCCACTGCGCGTCGTCGATGACGAGCGCGAGCGGGCGCTGCTCGGCCAGCGCGGAGCACAGCCACAGCACGCCGTGGGCGACGAGCATCGTCGAGTCTCCGCTGGGGACCGCGCCGTCGAGCAGGAGGGTGCCGGCCGGCGCCGCGGCCCCGTCGAGCAGCTGCGCGCGCTCGTCCTCGGAGGCCTCGCGCAGCGGGGCCTCGAGCAGAGCGCGCACGACTCCGAAGGGGAAGTGGCGCTCGAGCGGGCCCGGGGCGGCGCGGCGCACCAGGCAGCCGGCGTCGGCGGCGGTCAGCGTGGCGTGCTCCAGCAGCGCCGTCTTGCCCAGGCCGGCGGGCGCATCGAGCACGACGACCCCGCCGTCGCCCTCCGCCAGGCAGCCGACCACCCCGTCGAGGACCTCGATCTCGACCGCGCGCTCGATCAGCGGCGCAGCGTCGGAGGTGGTCACGGGCTGGGTTGAGACGACGTGCAGATGCGACACCGCGCTGCGACTCGAGGCACGGACCATGTTCGTTGCGACGCGCAACCGGGCGAAACCTTCCCGCGGCCGCGCAAAGACCCCCTGATGGTGGGATCAATGAGGGGCGCAGCCAGGGAAGTTCAGGGTCGGCGCCCGATTGTGGGGCGCCGGGAGCGATGCTGTCATCGGTGAAGGGGCCCCACGAGCTCGGCGGCGCCCACGCGGCGCCGCCCGAGCCGTGGGGGTCGACACGGCCGGGCGCTCCGTGGAGGTCGTTCACAGACGTTGACACGTCCCGCGCGCGAGAAGGGGTAGCGTGCGCGGCCGCCGCACCCACACGATCTCGGGAGGATCGATATGCGCGCCGGTCTGCTTGCTCTGCCCACGAAGGGGCGTCTCGCCCTGGTCCTCGCCGGCCTGGCGCTCGCAGCCGCGATCCTCTTGGGCGGCGCGTCGCCGGGCACCGCGGCGCCGTCCTCGGGCATCGTCGTCAACGAGGTCTACGGCGGTGGAGGCAACTCCGGCGCGACGTACACCACCGACTTCATCGAGCTGCGCAACCGCGGCACCGCCGCGGTGAGCCTCGACGGCTGGTCGGTGCAGTACCACTCGGGCAGCGCGACGGGGTCGTGGCAGGTGACGCAGCTCACCGGCACGATCGCGCCGGGCGCCATCTACCTCGTCGCCGAGGCGACGGGCACCGGCGGCACGCAGCCCCTCCCGACAACGCAGGCCACCGGCACCATCGCGATGTCGGGCACGTCGGGGACGGTCGCCGTCGTCAACGGCACGTCGGCGCTGACCTGCAGCGACTCCGTGGCCTGCCAGGCCGCCTCGGTCGACCTCGTCGGCTACGGCACGGGCGCCATCAACGAGACCGCCCCCGCGGCCGGCGCGTCGAACACCGACTCGGTGCAGCGCAAGGACGCGGCGGACAGCGATGACAACGCCGGCGACTTCGCCTCCGGAGCCCCGACCCCCGGCGCCACCAACGTCGGCGGCGGTGGCGGCGGCACGGGCGAGGGCGATCCGGGCCCGCTGCGCATCCACGACATCCAGGACTCGAGCTGGCTGGCCGCGCACAACGGCGAGCAGGTCACCAACGTGCCCGGCATCGTCACCGCGATCCGCACGGCCGGGAGCAGCCGTGGCTACTGGATCCAGGACCCCGATCCCGACTCGAGCGCCGCCACCAGCGAGGGCATCTTCGTCTTCACCTCGTCGCCCGGGGTCGCCGTCGGCGACTCGGTGCTCGTGTCCGGCACCGTCCGCGACTTCTACCCGCTGTCGAGCGGCGACTCCGTCGCGACGACGTCGAACCTGTCGGTGACCGAGATCGGCACCCCGACGGTCATCGTGCGCTCGCACGGCAACGCCCTGCCGGCGCCCGAGGTGATCGGCCCGGGCACGGTGCCCGACGCCTACGCCCCGGATCTCAACGGGGCCAACATCGAGTCGACGCCGATCACGCCGAGCCGCTCGGCGCTCGACTTCTGGGAGTCGCGCGAGGGGATGCGCGTGGAGGTCGACGACGCCCGCGTGGTCGGCCCTTCCAACAGCTTCGGCGAGCAGTTCATCACCACCAAGCCGACGCAGGCCACGACCTACCGCGGCGGCACCGAGATCCTGGCCGAGAACGCCATCCCGTCGGGCCGCGTCGAGGTGGTGCCGACGAACGGCACCAACCCCGGCGTCGACGTCGGCGACGTGTTCTCCGGCGCCACGGTGGGCCCGGTGGACTACTCGCAGTTCGGCGGCTACCTGATCGCCGCCACCACGCTGGGCACCACCCTGCACAACCACCTGGCCCCGGTGACGGCCACCGCGCAGAGCGCCAAGCAGCTGGCGGTGGCGACCTACAACGTCGAGAACCTGGCCCCCGGCGACTCGGCCGCGAAGTACGACCGGCTGGCCGCGGGCGTGGTCACCAACCTCTCCAAGCCCGACGTCGTGGCCCTCGAGGAGGTCCAGGACAACACCGGGGCAACCGACGACGGCACCGTCGCGGCCGAGCACACCCTGACCAAGCTGACCGACGCGATCGTGGCCGCGGGCGGCCCGCGCTATCGCTGGCGCGAGATCGACCCGGTCGACGACAAGGACGGCGGCCAGCCCGGCGGCAACATCCGCGTCGTCTTCCTGTTCGACCCCTCGCGCGTGTCGTTCGTCGATCGCGGCTCGCTGTCGGTCAACCGGTCGACCACGGGCACGGCGGTGGTCAAGAGCCACGGTGACCCGGCCCTCACGCTGTCGCCGGGGCGGATCGACCCGGCCAACCCGGTGTGGACCACGAGCCGCAAGCCGCTGGCCGGCGAGTTCGAGTTCCGCGGGAGCAAGGTCTTCGTCATCGCCAACCACTTCAACTCCAAGGGCGGCGACCAGAACGCCGACGGCCGCTTCCAGTTCCCGGCACAGTCCTCGGCCGTGCAGCGCGCGGGCCAGGCCCAGGTCGTGCACGACTTCGTCGGCAAGATCCTCGACGTCGACCGCAAGGCCGACGTCGTGGTGCTCGGCGACCTCAACGACTTCCAGTTCAGCCCGTCGGTGGCGGCACTGCGGACGGGCACGGCCGACGGCTCGGCGCCTCGATCATCACCGACCTGATCTCGACGCTGCCCAAGGACCAGCAGTACACCTACGTGTTCAACGGGGTCTCGCAGGTGCTCGACCACATCCTCGTGACGCGCGGCCTCGGCGACGTGCAGTACCAGGTGGTGCACGTCAACGCCGAGTATCACGACCAGGTCTCCGACCACGACCCGCAGGTGGTGCGGGTCAGGCCGTAGCGCCCGCCGCTAGGCGTCGAGCTCGTCGCGCGAGCCGTAGAGCGCGACGAGCTCGTCGACCCCGGTGAGCTCGAGCGCGCGGCGAGTGCTGCCGGGCGGGCAGATGAGGCCCAGGACGCGATCCTCGCGCCCCAGCAGCGCCCGCGCGCGCATCAGGCAGGCGATCCCGCTCGAGTCCAGGAAGCCCACGTTCGAGAGGTCGATGACGAACGGGCCCTCGGTGGTGCGGATGGCCTCGTCGAGGGCCGCCGACAGCGCCGCCGCCGTGGCGAGCTCGAGCTCGCCACGGACGGCGACGCCGGCCGCCTCGCCCAGGTCGAGGTCGAGCACCTCGAGCCCGCAGCCGTGGCGGCCGCCCCCGTCTTCGCTGACCATCGGACGCGACGTGGGTCGCAACACGCTCACACCGCGCGGCCGCGCGAGCCGGTGAAGAAGACCACCAGGGCCAGGATGGCGAGGGCGAAGAGGATCGGATGGACGATCACGCCGCCGGCGATGGCGATGATGAGCAGGACGATTCCCAGGATGAGCCACAACATGGTCTTCTCCTTCGTTCGATGTGGTCGGCGAAGGTAGAGCCGCCCGCCAGCGACCGCCCGTCGCGCGGTTTTGGCGCCGACGTCAGCGATCCGACATGCCCGCAATGGGTAGGACCCAGCCCATGGGGAGCAACGTCATCAGCCTGGTCGACGCCGATCCGGACCTCGCGGAGCTGCTCGACGCCGACGAGCTCGAGCGCGCGCGCCGCGACGCGCTGGCGCGCGTGCAGCAGCTCTCACCGGGGGAATGGGACGTGCACGTGGCGCGCGAGGCCGACGTTCACCACCGCGGCTTCCTCATCGTCGACGGGCTGCTGAGCCGCGACGTCGATGTCCTGGGCCGCCGCTGCGTCGAGCTGATCGGCCCGGGCGACGTCATGCGCCCGTGGAGCTGGGACGAGGAGGGCTCCCACGTCCAGGCCGAGGTCGGCTGGATGGTCCTCGAGCCCACCCGCCTGGCCGTGCTCGACCACGGCCTGGTGGTCCGCATCGTGCCCTGGCCGCAGATCGGCCTCGAGCTCTTCAATCGCGGCACGCGGCGCGCGCACCACCTCGCCGTCGCGCTGGCCATCGCCCACCATCAGCGCGTCGACGACCGGCTGCTGCTGACCCTCTGGCACCTCGCCGAGCGCTGGGGTCGCGTGCACTCCGACGGGATCGTCCTGTCCCTGCCGCTCGGCCACCAGCGCCTCGCCGACCTCGTCGGGGCTCACCGCCCGACGGTGACCAGCGCGATCGGCGACCTCACGCGGGCCGGCGCGATCAGCCGCCGCGAGCACGGCGACTGGGTCCTGCACGGCGCGCCCCCCGAGCAGCTGCGCAACCACCGGCTGGTGGCGGCCCTCACCTAGCCGTGTGCTCGATCAGACCGGGCGGTCGCCGTCGCTGCTGGCGACGGCCACGAGCTCGGTCAGCTCGCGCGGCGCCGGGGCGCGCTCGCCGCGCTCCATGGCATGGACGAGCTCGACCACGCGGTCGTTGAACGGCGTCGCGATGCGGTGGGCGCGGGCGCGCTGCGCGACGCCGCCGTTGACCACGTCGACCTCGGTCGGCCGCCCCTGCTCGAGGTCCTGCAGCATCGAGGGCTTGGTGTTGCCGGCGATGGCCATCATGCGCGCGAGGGCCGCGTCGTCGTGGTCGATGAGCTCGCGCGGCTCGACGCCGAGCACCCGGTCGAGCGTGATCTCCTCGGCCCACGCGACGGCGAAGCCCTCGGCCCAGATGGCGTAGACCGCCGCGCGCCCGTCGGGGTGCCGCGCGACCCCGCCGTAGCGCAGGCCGGACACCGCCGACAGGCCCGTGAAGGCCGAGTTGACCAGCAGCTTGGACCAGATCTGGCCGCGCACGTTGCGCGTGAGGCGCACCTCGCCCACCGCCTCCAGGCAGCGCGCGAGGAGCTGGGTGCGCGGGCGCTCGGAGCCGTCGAGCTCACCGACCACCATCGGCGCGATCGTGTCGCGCACGACGCGTCCGGAGCCGAGGTTCGTCCCGCCCCATTCCACGATGCACGAGAGCAGGCGATCGGCCCCCACCAGCTGCGCCATCCGGTCCTGGATCAGGCCGTTGCCCAGCGAGACGAAGGCGCCGATCCCCGGCCGCTGAGCCAGCGGCTCCAGCGCGTCCCGGTGGAAGGGCGACTTGACGGCAATCAGCGCGAAGTCGAACTCCCCGTCGAGCTGGTCCGGCGAGGCGACCGCGTCGAGCGCGACCGTGTGCGGTTCGCCGGCCTCCTCGTAGGTGAGGCCCGGCTCGCGCAGCAGCGCGACGTGGCGCTCGTCGGCGTCCAGCACGACGACGCGCTGGACCGTGCCCGCGAGCTTGGCCGCCGTGATCCCACCGATCGCACCGCCGCCGACGACGAGCACGCTCGCGTCGATCATCGGCGCAGGCTATCGTCACGCGACGGGCCGCACCCGCTTGGGCGCGGCGACGCGCGGCTGACGGGAGAAGCGATCGCTCGGGCGCCGCGCGCGCTCGACCGCCGGGTCGTGGGCAACGCGCGTGGCCAGAGCCGAGCCGATGGCGAGGATGGCCGCGAGCGTGATCAGCCCGCCGTCGGTCGAGCCGGTGGCGTCCTTCATCAGCCCGACGAGGTAGGGCCCCACGAAGCCACCCAGGTTCCCGATCGAGTTCACCAGGGCGATCCCCGCGGCCGCCGCGGGGCCGCTGAGCAGCGCGGCGGGCATGGTCCAGGAGACGGGATGCGCGCCGAGCAGGAAGAAGAGCCCCACGGCGAGCGCCCCGATCGCCGCGACGGGCGAGACGACCGTCGAGAGCGCGAAGGCGACGGCGGCGAGGACCAGCGGGATCGCCACGTGGAGCTTGCGCTCGCCGGTGCGATCGGAATGGCGCGAGATGCCCCACGATCGCCACCGTGTACGGGATCGCGGTCACGAAGCCCTTGCCCACGTCGCTGAGGCCACCCACCTTGTCGACGATCTCGCCGACCCAGAACGACAGCCCGTAGACGTTGACGACCATGCAGAAGTACAGGGCGCCGAAGACGAGCACGCGCCGATCCTTCAGGGCGTCGCCGATCGAGTGGCGGTCGCGCTCCAGGCGCGCCGCCTCCTCGCCCTCCAGGCGCACGGCCAGCCATTCCTTCTCGTCGGCGCGCAGCCGCTCGTGGCTGCATGGGGATCGGCTTTTCCACCCGATCCCGTCCAAAACGAGCGGTGTCAGGTCACCTGCGGTGGCGCACCAGGACGCGCACGCTGGTCTTCCTGACGACCGCCGGGCCGTTGCCGGCGCGGAGGCTCACGCGGGCGGCGATAGAGACGGCGCTGTGCCTGCGGACCAGGGCGGCGCCCTTCCTGCTCAGGCGCACGACGAGCCTGGCCTTCGCGCCCGGCGCGATCCTGATGCTCAGGGTGCCGATGCGCGTGGCCGAGGCGGCGGCCGCGCGCGCACGCGCGCGGGCCACGGTCAGCGTGACGTTGGCGCTGCAGCGCGGGCCGGCGGCGGGACACGTCACCTGCAGGCCCGTGTCGAGGCGCAGCGAGCCGCCGGACGTCAGCAGCCGGCCGTGGGCGACCTCGAGGGCGGGCATGTCGAGCGACGGCGCCGAGGAGAAGGCCAGCCCACCCGTGAGGGGCGGGGCCTCGACCGGGGTGGTGGCCGATGTGCCCTGCGTCGTGGTGGTGCCGGGCGAGGTGTTCGTCGGCGGAGCCGGGGGCGCGGGCGGGGGCGGGGGCGGGGGCGGGGGCGGGTTGTACACGGCGATGCCACCGAGGCCCGGCCCGGCGGTCCAGCGATCCATCCGCTGACCGCTCGCGGTGTCGAAACGCGCGAGCAGGCCCGCGACGGAGCCCATCCAGAACGACTTTCCGTCGGCGTCGAGGGCGGCGAAGCGCAGGTTGTTCTGGAGCGGATCGTTCGGGTTGGGGAAGTACTTGGTCCGGGTCCCCGAGGCGTCGAGCAGCCCGCCGAAGGTGTCGCACGTGACCGCCACCTCGCCGTTGCCTCGGACGCGCAGCTGATCGCACGGGAACCCCGCGCTGCCGAACCCCGGTAGCTGGGTGTTCGTGCACACGTCGTAACGCAGGATGTCCTCGCCGCCGCCGAGGCCGTAGTAGATCGTGCACTGGTCGGGCGCGAGGTCCAGGCTGTAGACGGCGCGGCCATAGGTGAGGCCGGTCGCGGCGACGTCGTAGCTGCGCAGCGGGTGGCCGGTCAGGTCGAACTTGCGGATCGTGCCCCGGCCGGTGACGCTATCCCCGCTGAACGGACCACCCGCGAGGTAGACGTTTCCGGCCCTGTCGATGGTGCAGTCGCCGCTCGGGCTCACTGATGCCCACTTAGAGGCGAGTCGGGTGCCCGTGCTGTCGTAGAGCCCGGTCCCCGGGGCGACGAGGTGCTCGCCCGATGCGTCGAAGCAGAGCGGGCCGGCGCCGGCGCTGCCCGCGATCGTGCCCTTCGCGGTTCCGTCAGGCGCGAAGCGCGCGATGTAACTCGGGTTCCCGACGCTGGCCAGGATTTCGCCGCGGTCGAAGCCGCCGGCGCTCGCCGCCTGCGCCCCGACCGTGAGGACGGCGGCGAGAACAGCGACGATGGCGTAGGCCTGACGCATGACCTGGGGAAGCCAACGTCGTGGGGCTCGCTGTGCTTGCGCGGTCATCTCAGTTCCTTCCCGGTCGCGGGAACGACGCGCCCACCATGGCGTCCCAGCCGCGGTCGGGCAGGACCGCGTGGAGGGTGAGCAGCGCCCGCGCCGACGGGGTGACCGTGTAGCGGGCGCGGGGGCGCTTGGCGTTCAGTGCGTCCTCGATGCGCTCGGCGACCGCCTCGGGCGGACCGCCGAGCCTGGAGAGCAGGCCCTTCTCGTAGACATCGCGCGAGACCTCGCCGACCGCGCGGTTGAACTCCTCGTAGGGCCCGTGGGCCGCCGACGCGGTGCCGAGCCCACGCACCGCCGCGTCGCCGAAGCCAGAGGTGATGAGGCCCGGCTCGATGACGATCACGTCGACGCCGAAGCTCTTGACCTCGAAGCGCAGCGCATCGGAGATCGCCTCGACGGCGTGCTTGGTGGCGTGGTAGAGGCCGCCACCGGGGAAGGTGAGCTTCCCGCCCATCGACGAGAGCTGCACGATCTTGCCCCACCCCTGCTCGCGCATCCCGGGCAGCACCAGCCGGCACAGGGCGAGCGGGCCGAAGACGTTGGTCTCGAACTGGGCGCGGACGCGATCGTCGGGGATCGACTCCACAGCGCCCGACTGGCTGTAGCCGGCGTTGTTGATGAGCACGCCGACCGCGCCCTCCGCCTCGACAACGGCGTCGACGGCGGCCCGGCGCGAGGCCTCGTCGACCACGTCGAGGGCCAGCGTCCTGCAGCCGTCGGCCTCGAGCGCGGCGAGCGTCTGGGGCCGGCGCGCGGTCGCGTAGACAGGCCAGCCCGCCTTGGCCAGGCGCGACGCCGTCGCGGCGCCGATGCCCGATGAGCAACCCGTGATGAGGACCGCGCGCGACGGATCGCTCATCCCGTGCCCTCGTGCCCGCAACGACCCACCTCGCGTAGGCTAACCGCCGTCGCGGCGTCGGCGCGGCTTCCCTCGCGCCACGATCGCGCCGCTCATGCGAGCACCTGCTCGACCAGCCGCTCGGCGTCGGCGGCGGCCTCGGCCAGGATCGCCGAACGGCGCTCGAGCTGGCCCACCACCGGCGTCCCGGCCGGCGGGCGCAGGCCGAGCACGTGCGGCGGCCCGGCTCCCGCGTCGGCCGAGCGCCGCGCGATGTCGGCGACCGTCGTCTCGTACTCCCCCACGCGGGCGCGGTACAGCGTGACGAGCGCGGGGTTGAGCTGGCGCAGGTGGCGCTCGATGAGGCGGTCGGCCAGCCGCGAGTGGCTCTTGCGCGGCACGTCGTAGGGGCGCGTCTGGAGCGCGAGGACGTGCGTGGCGCCCGCGGCGAGCGCCTCGACGACGGGGATCGGCGCGGCCAGGCCGCCGTCGACGAAGCGCCGACCCTGGAAGGTCACCGGGGGCCCGCCCGCCCAGGGCATCCGGCTCGAGGCCAGGATTGCGACCCATAGCTCCTGCTTGGTCGCCATGCCGGACAGGTCGACCGCCGCGGCCGTGGCCACGTCGACGGCCACGCAGTGCAGCTCGATCGGGCTCTCCACCGCGCGCTGGTGACGCTCGGCGTCGAGATCGGGCGAGTCGTAGCCCAGCGCGTAGTCGACGCTCATGACCGGCCGCCCCCAGAGGACGCGCGCGGGGTTGACGAACGAGCGCGAGGCGAACGGGCCGTAGTAGGCGGCGGCGCAGCCGCGGGCGACGCCGGCCACCAGCGCGCCGCCGTTGATCGCGCCCGCCGAGGAGCCGACGACGAGGTCGAAGCTCTGCGTCAGGCCCAGGCGCTCGAGCGCCGCGGCCATGGCAGCGGAGACGACGCCGCGCATGCCGCCGCCCTCGAGCACGAGCGCCACGCGGTGGGGGTCACGGCGCGCTCCCGGGGCCGATCGGCTCGCCGCCCGCTGGCGCAGCACGTCGACGACGGGGTGCGACAGATCGGGCGCGATGGCGGCGTCCACGTGCATGAACACGCGGATGATCGAGCATCGCTCGTCATCCCGGCACGTTGCTGATCGAGAACGGGGCGCCGTGCGGGTCGGCCAGCACCGCCATCCGGCTGATCGGGGTGTCGAATGGCGCCGCGAGCACGCGGCCGCCGAGCTCGACGGCCTTGGCCGCCGTCGCGTCGACGTCGCGGTCCCACAGGTTCACCCCCCAGCTCGCCGCGCCGTCGCCCTGCGCGGGGGACATGAGCGCCACCACCTCGCGCGAGACCGGCTGCTCGGGCTCGCCGCCGATGTAGCCGGGCAGGCGGAACATGGTGACCGCTGCGTCGCCCTCGCCGAAGGTCTCGACGGTCCAGCCGAAGAGGGCGCCGTAGAAGGCGGCGGCGCGCTCGGGGTCCGGGCTCGAGAGGTGGCTCATGGACCACGCGCCGGGCTCATTGACGAGCTGGGCACCCATGCGCTCGCCGGGCTGCCACACGCAGAACGGCGCGCCCGCGGGGTCGGCCAGCACGGCCATGCGCCCAGCCGGCAGGACGTCGAAGGGCTCCACGAGCACCTGGCCGCCGGCATCGACCGCGGCGAGCGCGGCCTCGTCGGCGCTGGCCACCGAGACGTAGGTGTTCCAGGCCGACGGCGGCGACGGATCGCCGGCCGGCTGCGAGCCGATGCCGGCGACGTCGCGACCGCGCACGCGCGCGACGACGTAGCGCCCCGGCGGATCGCCGGGCATCTCGCCCGGGCCGGCGAACTCCCACCCGAACAGCGCGGCGTAGAAGGTCATCGCCGCATCCGGGTCGGGCTGCAGGGTGTCGATCCAGCAGGGCACTCCTGGCTCGTAGTCGTCGCGCTGGCTCATGGCGTCTCCCGAGTCGTGTGGTTGGAAAAACCAATCATATACATGGACATTCCAATTTCAAGGTAGACTGCTCCCATGGCAACGAGCAAGCGCACGTACGGCGACCGCTGCGGGGTCGCGCGTGCCCTCGACCTCGTGGGCGAGCGCTGGGCCCTGCTCGTCGTCCGCGAGCTGCTGCTGGGCCCCAAGCGCTTCACCGATCTGCGCGCCGGACTGCCCCATGTCGGCCCGGATGTCCTCGCCCAACGCCTGCGCGACCTCGAGCAGTCGGGCCTCGTGCGGCGCGGCACGCTCCCTCCCCCCGCGGGGTCGCGGATCTACGAGCTCACCGAGCGCGGGCGCGAGCTCGAGCCGGTGGTGCTCGCGCTCGGGCGCTTCGGCAGCGTGGCCCCCTTCCCCCCGGGCGAGGCCGAGATCGGCGTCGACGCCGTCGTCATCGCGCTGAAGTCCCTCTTCGCCCCGGCCGCCGCCGAGGGCACGGCGGCGAGCTACGAGCTGCGCTTGGGCGAGCAGCGCTTCCGCCTCGACGTGGCCGACGGGCGCATCGAGATCGCGCGCGGCAGCGCGCCGGCCCCCGATGCCACCGTGGGGACCGACCCTGGGACGCTGGCCAGCGTCCTGTGGCACGGGCGCAAGCTCGACGAGGCCCGCCGCGCCGGCGACCTCGCCATCGAGGGCGACCGCACGGCGGTCACCCGCTTGCTCGCCCTCTTCCCCCTCCCCGCCGCCTGAGCGCGATCGTGGGTGGCTAGGACGAGAACGGGCCGCTGAGGGTGAGCGTCACGCGCTCGGCGGTCAGCCCGGCGGTCCCGGCGATGCGCAGGTCGTCGGAGCGCAGGTTGCGGTAGGCACCGGTGCCCGACGTGATCGTCGCCCGCCCGCCATAGCTGACGGTCGGGCCGCGGTAGCTCAAGGTGACGCGGCCCGAGCCTGCGAACGTGCCGCGGCTCGTGCTCATCCGGTACGTGACCGTCGCCTCCCCGGCGCCGCTCAGCCGCCCGCGCAGGGTGACCTTGCCGCGGCCCAGCGGGGTCCCGGCGAAGCTTCCGCGGTAGAGCAGCGTCGCCCCCGAGCCGGGGGCCAGCGTCACGCTCACGCGCAGGCTCAGCGCCTGGGTGCGCGCGGTCGCGGGCGGTGTCCCGGCCCAGGCCAGCCCGAGCAGGCAGGTGCCTGCGGCGACGGCCGCAGCGAGGCGGCGGATGGCGCGGGCGGCCGTCACGCGGCCCTCAGCGCAGGGATGGCCAGCCCGCCGGCGAGCATCCGGCCGATGGTGGCGGCGTCGACCGGACGCGACAACCAGTAGCCCTGGCCGTAGTCGGAGCGAAGCTCGCGCGCCAGCGCGGCCTCGGCCGCCTCCTCGATGCCCTCGGTCACGACGATCAGGCCCAGGTTGTGCGCCATCTCGACGATGTCGCGCACGAGCCGCGCGCGGTCGGGGTCGTGGTCGATGCCGGCGATGAACGAGCGGTCGATCTTCAGGACGTCGAGGGGAAAAGAGCGCAGGTAACTCAGCGCGGAGTAGCCGGTGCCGAAGTCGTCGACGGCCAGCCGGACGCCGATCTGCTTGAGCTCGCGCAACTCGCGCTGGATGCGGTCGCCGTCCTCCACGAGCAGGCTCTCGGTGATCTCGAGCGTGAGCTGGCGAGCCGCGATACCGGCCTCGGCCAGCGCGGCGCGCACCACCTCCGGAAGGTTGCCGGCGCCGAGCTGGTGGGCGGAGATGTTGACGCTCACCTCGAGCTCTTGCGCCCACGGATGGTCGTCCTGCCAGCGGCGTAGCTGCGCGCACGCGGTGCGGATCACCCACGCCCCGATGGGGACGATCAGGCCGGTGGACTCGGCCAGGGCGATGAAGCGATCGGGAGCCAGGCGCCCGCGTGTCGGGTGCTCCCAGCGAAGGAGCGCCTCGAAGCCGGCGATGGCACCCTCGCCGAGCTCGACCAGCGGCTGATAGTCGAGCACCAGCTCGTCGCGCTCGATCGCGGCGCCGAGCTGGCCCGTGAGCTCCAAGCGCTCGACCACCTGCACGCGCATGGCGTCCTCGAAGCACGCGACTCGCGCCTTGCCGCGCTCCTTGGCGGCGTACATCGCGACGTCGGCGTTGCGCAGGAGCTCCTCAGCGCTGTCCTCCCCCCGCGGGCAGGCAACGCCGATGCTCGTCGACGGAGTGACCTGCTGGCCCCCGAGGACGAGCGCGGGCTCGAGCGCGTGGCGGACGCGCTCGGCGATCAGGTACGCCTCGTCCTCGTCGACGAGGTCCTCGAGCAGGACGGCGAACTCGTCGCCACCGAGGCGCGCGGCGGTGTCCTGTGTGCGCAGGGCGTCCTGCAGCCGGCGCGCGGTCACCTGCAGCAGTTCGTCGCCGGCCGCGTGGCCGAGCGCGTCGTTGACCGTCTTGAAGTCATCGAGATCGACGAACATGACGGCCGCGATGCCGCCGTGCCGGCGAAGGCGCGCGAGGGCACGACTCAGGCGGTCCTCGAAGAGGGCGCGGTTGGGCAGGCTCGTGAGGCTGTCGTGGAAGGCCTGATAGCGCAGCTGCTCGAGCAGCGCGAGGCGCTCGGAGACATCGCGCATGTTGAGCAGGATCCCGTCGATGAGCGGGTCGCTCACGCGGTTGTCGGCCACGAGCTCGAGGTGGCGGTAGGTGCCATCGGCGGCGCGCAGGCGGGCGCCGAGCATCGTCACTTCGCCCTCCTGGTCGCGGACCTGCTGCAGGAAGGGCGCAAGGCCATCGGCATCGTCGGGGTGTACGAGCTCGCTCAGGCGGCGGCCCAGGAGAGCCGCCGGCTCGTAGCCCAACATCCCGTGGACCGACTCGGCCAGCCAGCGCACGCGCGAGGACGGGTCGATGACCGCCACGACGTCCGAGGAGTGGCGCACGAGCGCGCGCAGGCGCTCCTCGCCGCGGCGCTCGACGTCGCGAGCCTGCTCGGCCAGCGCAGAGCGGCCCTCGATGCGGTGCAGCATCCAGCCCAGCAGCGCCAGCAGCAGCACGCCGAGCACGAGGGACGCCATGCCGCCGATGCGCGCCCGCGCCTGCGCGGCGTTCGCGCGTGCGTCCTGGCGCCGCACGGCCCTCGCGGTGGCTGCGTTCAGGCGCGTCATCGCAGGGCTGAAGGCCGTCATCGCCATGCGCCGTCCGGCGACCGGGTCGCGCCGGGAGATGGCCAGCGCGTTGATGCCGATCCCGTAGGCGGTGCCGACGTCCTCGTCGACCTCCCGGACGCTGGCGGGCGGGACGCCGAGGCGGCGCAGCTCGCGCACGCTGGCGACGACCTCCTTGTAGGCCTCGAGGCCGGTCGTGAGAGCCTGGGACGACGGCCTGCGCGTCGTGGCCAGGCTGCGCCACGTGACGACGTCGACCCGCTGAGTCCCGTTGCGCACGCGCTCCATCAGCACCTGCGCCTGGCGCGCGCGGTCGGCCGCACTGCGCGCGCGATCGGCCATCAAGAGCATGCCGGCGATCACCGCCAGCGCGCAGACCAGCAGCGGGAGGATGCGTAGCGAGCCTGCCCGCGAAGACTCTCCCCTGCGTCGCATCGACACAGCCTTGGCGAACGCGGGGCGCATATATCGGGAGAGTCGGCTGCGACGCCGCAATCTTGAGCCGAGCCGCAGCTCGCGCGGGCCCGGGACCGGCGCTCAGGCGGCGAGCGCGGCGGAGCGATACTCGCGCGGGCTCACGCCGCGCACGCGCTTGAAGGCCGCGCTCAGGGCGAACGGGCTGCCATATCCGACCTGGTCGGCCACCGAGCCGATGGTGGCGCCGGGCTCGCGCAGCAGGTCGGCGGCCAACGCGATGCGCCAGCCGGTGAGGAAGGTCATCGGCGGCTCGCCGACGAGATCGTTGAAGCGACGCGCCAGCGCCGCCCGCGACACCCCGGTCTCGTCGGCCAGCGTGGCCACGGTCCACGGGTGCGACGGGTTGTGGTGCAGCATGCGCAGCGCGCGGCCGACGACAGGGTCGCCGTAGGCGCGGTACCACGCGGGCGCGCCGGCCTCGGGGCGCGCGAACCACGCGCGCAGGACCGCGATGAGCAGCAGGTCGAGCAGACGGTCGAGCACCGCCTCCTGGCCGGGGTCGTCCTTGACGATCTCGTCGGCCATGAGCCCGACGAGCGGGCTCTCCCAGGCGTCGCCGGGGAGGACGAGGAGCGTCGGCAGCGCGCGCAGCAGGCGCCGGCTGACCTCGCCGTCGAGCTGGTAAGTGCCGGTCAGCATCACCGTCGCCCCGTCGGCGGCGTTGCCCCACGTCCGCACGCCGAGGTCCATCATCTGCACGACCTCCTGCCCGTCGGGGGTCGTGCAGCGCTGGCCCGGGAGGATGACGGCCTGGGGCGCGGTGGCCGGGTCGTCGGCCACGGTGTAGGGCTCGGGGCCGCGGACGACGGCGACGTCGCCGGCACCAAGGTGCACGCGATCGCGGCCGTCGGGCACGATCCAGGCCTCACCGCGCACGACCGCGACGAGCGTCAGCGGCGCCTCGTCCTCGATGCGCAGCGACCACGGCGGGTCCATCGTCGAGCGGAGCAGGAACGCCCCGCGCGCGCGGGGCCCGTCGAGCAGTCCGGCAACCGCGTCCATGCGCGAGATTGTAGACGCTCGCGCATGAACTCGCGCGATCTGGCCATGGACAGTCTCACGCGGCGAGTATTGACTGGCGGCATGATCACGCCAGGCCACACCCTCGAGAACCCCGTTACCGGCGAGCGCTTCACGTTCACCGACACGGCCGCCAGCAGCGGCGGCGAGTTGCTCGCCTTCGAGCTCGCGCTGCGCCCCGGCGGCGCGGTCCCCATCCCCCACGTGCACCCGATCCAGACCGAGCGCTTCGAGGTCGTCGCCGGCCTCATGCGCTTCCGCCTGGGCCTGCGCCGGCGCCTCGCCGGGCCGGGCGAGGTCGTCGAGGTCGCGCCCGGCGTCGTGCACGGCTTCGCCAACGCCGGAGCCGACGAGGCGCGCGTGCGCGTCGAGGTTCGCCCGGCGCTGGCGATGGAGGAGATGCTGGCCGAGGTCGTCGCCATGGCGCAGGCCGGGCGCATGACGCGCCGCGGGCTGCCGCGCAACCTGCGCGACCTCGCGCTGCTCGCGCGCACCTACGACCGCGAGGCCCACGCGCCGCTGCTGAGCATCGGCCTGCAGCGCCTGCTGCTCGCCCCGCTGGTCCCCTCCGCGCCGCACGCGCGATGAGGCGCCCAAGACAGCAGGTTTGGAGAAGACAGCCGCGCGCCCCCGGTCTACCTTGGCCCACCCGCCCACACCGCCCCGGAGGCACGCATGACCATCAAGCAGCTCACCCACGTCAACGTCTGGGTCCACGACCAGGAGGAGGCCCTGGCCTTCTACACCGAGAAGCTCGGCCTGGAGCTCCGCGACGACGTGACCCTGCCCGAGCTCGGCGGCTTCCGCTGGCTCACCGTCGGCCCGGTCGGCCAGCCCGACATCGCACTGACCCTCATGGCCCCTCCCGGCCCGCCTGTGTTCGATGCCGACACGAGCGCCAAGCTCTCCGAGCTGATGGCCAAGGGCGCCGCCGGCGGGCTCTTCTTCTCGACCGACGACTGCCGGGCCAGCTATGAGGAGCTCAAGGGCCGCGGCGTCGAGTTCAGCGAGGAGCCCTCGGAGCGCCCCTACGGCGTCGACGCGGCCTTCCGCGACCCGTCGGGCAACAACATCCGGCTGGTCCAGTCAGCGTCCTGAAGCGGCCGGGGACGGCCTAGGCGGCCGCGGTCGCCGGGCCGTCCTTCGCTTCGAGGTCCACGCCGGAGCCGAGCAGCTGCGACGCGGTCGCCGCCCGGCCGTTGCGCTCCTCGTAGCTCGTCAGCGCGGCGGCGACCTGATCGAGCCGCGTGCCGAGCGCGAGGGCGACCGGGTCGGACATGCGGCAGCGGCCGAGGCGCCGGTAGGGCAGCTCGACGTCGAAGACGCGGATCTCGGCAGCGTCGTCGCGAGCGGGAACCTCGCCGAGCTGTTTTGCGGTGAAGGGCACAGTGCGCTCCTGTCAGTCGTGGTCGGGCGGCCTGCCCGCTTGCTGGGCGCGGCGCAGGCGCGCCTCGGCGCCCTGCATGGTCCGCTCGAGCTCACGCAGCCGCGTCATCCGCGTCGGGCGCGAGCCGTACATCTTCGCCTTGTAGAGGTCATAGCGGTGGCGGTGGTAGCGGGCCTCCGCGAGAAGCTCCTCCACCGACGGCGCGCCAGCCATCACAGCCCGCGCCTGCGCGCGTCCTGAGCGAGGTCGATCGCCATGCGCTCGGGCTCGATGCGCGCCCGCAGCTCGTCGTGCTTCTCGGCGTTGTGCTGCGCCTGGCGGTAGACGGCGTCCTGGAGACCTTCCAGCGCCGCCTCGAGGTGCTCGATGCGCGCCTCGAGCATCTCCACACGATGCTCCCAACCAGCTTGGCCCGCCATCGTCTGCACCTCCGGGGCGCGCGGGTGCGCGCCACTCGATGCACCCACGTTACTCGCTTTCGGGCCGGGCTCCTCGCCGGCGCCGCGATCGAGCGTCAGCGGTCGAAGGCGACGACGGCGTAGGTCTGGCGCTTGGTGACCATCTCGTGGCCGCCGGGGCGGCAGACCGCGTAGCGGTCGCCGAAGTCGAAGATCGCGTGCACGGTCTCGCCGGTGATGTCGTGCTCGCCCACGCACGTCTCGCAGTCCGCCCCGCCGCGGCGGCAGCTGAGCTTGTAGATCCGCACCGACCTCGGCGCGCGCCCGACATCGAGCTCGGCGCGGTCGCGCAGATCCTCGTAGGCCTGGTCCGCCTGCCCGTGCGGCGCTCCGGGGACGAAGAACGCAGTCATGTTGGCGCCGCCACCTCTCTCCAAGGCGATCTGCAGCGATCGCGTACCCCCACCGTACCGCGTCGCCCCCGACCTACCGCTTGAGCGGCGGCGCCGTGCTGCGGCGCACTACGAGCTCCGGCGCGATGGTCACCCGCTGCGGGGGCTGGCCGGTCTCCTGCATGAGCTCGAGCAGCAGGCGCAGGCTGCTGCGCCCCATCTCCCCGAAGTCCTGGCGCACGGTGGTGAGCGGCGGGGTGAAGTACTGGGCCTCCGGGATGTCGTCGAAGCCGACGACGCTCACCTCGCGGGGGATCTCGCGCCCGCGCTCGTGCAGCGCGCGCAGGACGCCGAGCGCCATCTGGTCGTTGGCCACGAAGACGGCGGTCACCTCGAGGTCCCCGGCCAGCTGCAGGCCTACCCGGTACCCCGAGGCCGGGCTCCAGTCGCCCACGAGCACCGGCGGCACCCGCGCGCCGGCCGCCTCGAGCGTGGCGCGCCAGCCGTCGACGCGCTGCTGGGCCTCGAGGAACTCGCGCGGGCCCGAGACGTGCCAGACGCTCTCGTGGCCGAGGTCGAGCAGGAGCTGGGTCGCGTTGACCGCGCCGGCGAACTGGTCGACGGCCACGAGCGGCACCGAGTTGGGCCGGCCGGCCTCGACCGCCACCAGCGGGACGCCGGCCGGCAGGTTCACGAGCGCGTCGGCCGCCTCCTCCTGCGGCGTGATGACGAGGATCCCGTCGACGCCCTGGACGCGCAGGCGGTCGACGGCGCCCAGCACCGAGGCCCGGTCGAGGGCGAGGAGGCTCACGATGGTGATGAAGTAGCCAGCCGCGTGGGCGGCCTGTTCGATCGCGAACAGCGTCGAGCCCGGCCCGTACAGGGTGGTGTCGAAGCTCACGACCCCCAGCGTCCCCGAGCGCCCGGTGACGAGGGCGCGCGCCGCCGGGTTGGGCCGGTAGTCGAGCTGGCGCATCGCCGCGAGGACCCGCTGCTTGGTCTCGGGGCGCACGTGCGTGCTGTCGTTGATCACGCGCGAGACCGTTTGGTGAGAGACCCCGGCGAGCTTGGCCACGTCGGCCATCACCGCCGTCCGGCGCCCGCCGTTGCGCGGGCCGAGGTTGTTGCGTCGCGTGGTCATCGCAGGGCTCGTCGTGCCTGCGGCAGTATGCATTGCGAAGACGTTTTCATGACCGGAATTCTCTGTTAGCGTTCACAATCGAGCGGATTCAGCCTGAAATCGAGGCTGTAGCGCGGGTCATGTGGGTCGCCCTCCTGCGGGCGTGGTGCCTGTGCGCTTTTCCGCGGTCCAGAGCCGGTCGGCCGGGGGTCCTCCTCCTGCGGTCGACCGGCTCCCGGCACTTCTTGGGTTGACACGGCCAAATGTGACCGATAACAATCGCACTCTGGAGAGAGCACAAACGGACGTGTCCCGTCCGTGGTGCATCGTGGAGCGGGACGGTGTGGTCCAGCCGTTCCGGAGGAGGGTCGCTTTGCGCTGCTCTGCGCGCTCGGCGTGTCTCCGCACCTCGATGCCCCACTCCGCGAGGGCGACGCGGCCAGAAGGGAGTTAGAGGTGCCTGACGAGCCAGTTCAGCGGCCGGACCTTGATGCAGCCCACGAGGTGATCGAACGCCTCGAGTGGGCCGACGGCCCGCAGGAGGACACGCCACACAAGCGGTGGAGGGACATGTCCCGGCGCACCGCGCTGACCGGTGGAGCAGCGGGCGTGGCCGCCTTCATCCTCAATGCCTGTGGCGGCGGCGGCAAGAAGACGACCTCGACGGGCACCACGGCGGCGTCGGCCGCGGGGACGCCGGCCGCCGGCGTCTTCGGCTCGCAGCCGAAGCTGAAGTTCGTCCTGGTCAACCACGTCACGACGAACCCGTTCTTCGTGCCGACGAAGTACGGCGCCGAGGACGCGTGCAAGATGCTGGGCTGCAGCTACCAGTGGACGGGCTCGCAGAGCAGCAACGTCAACGAGATGGTCAATGCGTTCAACAGCGCGATCACGGCCAAGGCGAACGGCATTGGGGTCTGCCTCGTCGACCTCAAGGCGTTCAACGGCCCGACGGACAAGGCGCTGGCCGCGAAGATCCCGGTGGTCGGCTACAACGCAGACGCGGCCTCCAACAACCGGCTCGCCTACATCGGCCAGGACCTCTTCGTCTCCGGCCAGCAGATGGGCGAGCACATCGTGCAGCTCGTCCCGTCCGGCGACGTGGCGCTCTTCATCGCCACGCCGGGCTCGCTGAACATCCAGCCGCGCATCGACGGCGCACAGGACACCATCAAGAAGAAGGGCAAGGGGATCACGCCGCACGTGATCGCCACCGGCGCCGCGCTCCCGAAGGAGCTCTCGACGATCGACGCCTACTGGCAGGGCCACCAGAACACGAAGGGCATGTTCGCGGTGGACGCCGGGAGCACGGAGAACCTGGCCAAGGTGATCAACAAGTACAAGCTGCGCGACAAGGGCGTGAAGGGCGGCGGCTATGACCTCACGCCGAACACGCAGAAGCTGCTGGCCGCGGGCCAGATCGACTTCACCATCGATCAGCAGCCCTACCTTCAGGGCTTCCTGCCGATCCTGCAGCTCTACATGTACCAGGCGTCCGGGACGCTGACCGGCATGGCCGACGTCAACACGGGCCTGAAGTTCCTCGACAAGGACACCGTCGTCCCCTACAACAGCACGAAGTCGCGGTTCGAGGGCACCTCATCGTCGGCTGGTGTGACCAAGAGCTGACCAGTGGCCGTCGAGACCGGCAGCCAGCCTCCGCCCACCGAGACCAGCGACAAGGGCCCGGCGACCAGCCGGGCCCTCGCCTCGGGCGCGTGGGGCCTCGCCAAGCGCTTTCTGACGCTGCGCGAGGGCAGCGTGATCGTGATCACGGTCCTCACGATCGTGTACTTCTCGGTCAGCCTCGACCAGTTCGCAACCAGCGCCAACTTCAAGACGCTGCTGCCGTATTTCGCCCCCGTGGCGATCCTCGCCGCCGGCGAGGTCTTCCTGATGATCAACGGCGAGATCGACCTGTCGATCGGCGCCGTCTACCTCTTCTCGCCGTTCATCTTCTACGAGTTCAACAACGGCGGCATCCCGCTGATCGCCTCGCTCATCCTGGCCATCCTCGCGTGCATGGTCATCGGGCTCGTCAACGGGCTCTTCACCGCCGTGATCGGCATCAACTCGTTCATCACGACGCTCGGGATGCTGTTCACCGTCTCGGGCTTCACGCTGATCATCTCGCACGCCCAGCCGGTCGACACGCCCGGCACGGACGTCGCGCAGGTGACCACCTTCGCGAGGATCTTCGGCGCCGGCACCTACTCGGAGCTGATCTGGGCGCTGGCGATCATCATCGTGCTGCAGATCCTGCTCGTGTTGACCCGCTGGGGCCTCTACACGGTCGCGGTCGGCGGCAACCGGCTCGGCGCCGCCGAGGCCGGCGTGAAGGTCCGGCTGGTCGTCATCCGCAACTTCATCCTCTGCAGCACGTGCGCCGCCCTGGTCGGCGTGCTCGAGGCGGTGCGCACCAGCTCGGTCCAGCCCGATCCCTCCGGCGCGAACGAGGTCCTCTTCGACGGCATCTCGGCCGCGGTCATCGGCGGCACGCTGCTGGCCGGCGGCTCGGGCACCGTGGTCGGCGCGCTGATCGGCGCGCTGTTCCTCGGCGCCCTGCGCGACGGCCTCATCATCAAGGGCGTCAACGCCGACTACCTGAGCTTCTACCTGGGCCTGGCGATCATCATCGCCATGGCCGCCAACACCTACGTCGGCAGAGTGCGAAAGGGGTCCGGCGTTGGCTGACACCGGCATCACCGGAGAGCACATCGTCGCGCCGACCGCGGCTGCCGACGACGTGCTGCGCGTCGAGCACGTCAACAAGCGCTTCGGCCCCGTCACCGCCCTGCGCGACATCAACATGCATCTGCGCAAGGGCGAGGTGCTCGGCCTGCTCGGCGACAACGGCGCCGGCAAGTCGACGCTGATGAAGATCATCTGCGGCTTCCAGAAGCCGGATGGCGGGGAGATGTTCCTGCGCGGCGAGCCCTACGCGCCGCGCAGCGTCGACCAGAGCCGCTCGCTCGGGATCGACACGGTCTACCAGGACCTCGCGCTCGTGGACGAGCTGTCGGTCTTCCACAACATGTTCCTGCGGCGCGAGAAGATCCACAGCCCGCTGCCGTTCCTGGCCAACCGCATCATGCGCAAGGAGGCGCGTGAGGCCCTCGACGACATCGGCGTGAACATCCCGCGGCTCAACGTGCCAGTCGCGCGCCTCTCCGGAGGCCAGCGTCAGGCGATCGCGGTCGCTCGGACCGTGCACTCCGAGGCCGACATCCTGCTGCTCGACGAGCCGCTGGCTGCCATGGGCGCCAAGGAGGGCGCGCTCATCCTCGACCTCATCGCCCGCCTCAAGGAGGAGGGCCGGGTCTCGATGATCATGGTGCTCCACAACTACGTCCACGTGCTGACCGCGTGCGATCGCGTCTGCCTGATCCAGGATGGCGTGATCTCGCTCGACAAGCCGACCTCGGAGACCTCAGTGGAGGAGCTGACCGAGATCGTCGTCGACGAGTACCGGCGCGCGCGCCGAGCGGCCCGAGCCGCCGGGGGCTGAGCCGTGGCCGGGGCGGGGGGGGACGAGTGCGTGGTCGGCGTCGACTTCGGCACGCTGTCCGGCCGCGCCGTCGTCGTGCGCGCGCGCGACGGCGCCGAGCTCGGCTCGGCGGTGCACGAGTACCCCCACGCCGTGATCGAGCGCACCCTTCCCTCCTCGGGCGCCGAGCTCCCGCCACAGTGGGCGCTCCAGGACCCCGAAGACTGGGTGCAGGTCCTGCAGGTCGCCGTACCCGCCGCTCTCGCGGCGGCCGGCGTGCGTCCCGAGGAGGTCGTCGGCATCGCCACCGACTTCACGGCGAGCACCCCGCTCCCGGTGCTCGCCGACGGGACGCCCCTCTGCCGCCTGCCCGAGCTGGCCGATCACCCCCACGCTTACCCGAAGCTGTGGAAGCACCACGCCGCCCAGCGCCAGGCCGATCGCATCAACGCCCTGGCCGAGGAGCGCGGAGAGCCGTGGCTGGCGCGCTACGGCGGGAGGATCTCCTCGGAGTGGGAGTTCGCCAAGGCGCTCCAGGTGCTCGAGGAGGACCCCGAGGCCTACGCGCGCATGGACCGCTGGGTCGAGGGGGCCGATTGGATCGTCTGGCAGCTCTGCGGCCGCGAGACCCGCAACGCGTGCACCGCGGGCTACAAGGCCATCTACCAGGACGGCCACTACCCCTCGGAGGACTACCTCCGCGCGCTCGACGAGCGCTTCGCCGGGTTCGTCGCGGACAAGCTCCAGGGCCGACTGTCCGCACTGGGCCAGCGCGCCGGCGACCTGACCGCACAGGCCGCGCAGTGGACGGGGTTGCCCGAGGGGATCGCCGTCGCCGTGGGCAACGTGGACGCGCACGTCACCGCGCCGGCCGCGCGCGCCATCGACCCCGGGCAGATGCTGATGATCATGGGCACCTCGACGTGCCACGTGATGAACGGCGAGCGCCTCGTCGAGGTGCCCGGCATGTGCGGCGTCGTGCGCGGCGGGATCGTGCCCGAGCTATGGGGCTACGAGGCGGGGCAGACCGGCGTCGGCGACATCTTCGGCTGGTTCGTCGACGAGGCGGTGCCGCCGCGCTACCACGACGAGGCGCGGGCGCGCGGCCTCGACGTCCACGGCTACCTCTCAGAGCTGGCGGGCGCGCAGGAGGTCGGCGCACATGGGCTGATCGCGCTGGACTGGAACAACGGCAACCGCTCCCTGCTGGTCGACCACGAGCTCAGCGGGCTGATCCTGGGGCTCACGCTGGCCACGCGAGCCGAGGACGTCTACCGCGCGCTGATCGAGGCGACGGCCTTCGGCACCCGCATGATCCTCAACGCCTTCGCCGACGCCGGGATGCCGGCGACCGAGCTCTTCGTGGCCGGCGGCCTGCTCAAGAACCCCGTGATCATGCAGATCTACGCCGACGTCACGCGGATGCCCCTGCACCTGATCGACTCCGATCAGGGCCCGCGCTCGGCTCGGCGATGCACGCGGCCGTCGCCGCGGGCGTCCACGCGGACATCGAGGCCGCGGCGGCGGCGATGGGCAAGGTCAAGCGCGACGCCTACGTGCCCGACGAGGGCCGCGCGGACGCCTACGACCCCCTCTTCGAGCACTACGCAAGGCTGCACGACCACTTCGGTCGCGGCGGCGACGACGTCATGCACGCGCTGCGCCACATCCGCCCGCGCGAGGTGGCCCGTGGCTGACGAGCTCGCCGAGCTGCGTCGCGAGATCTGCGCGCTGCACGGCGAGCTCCCGCGCAACGGCCTCGTGGCCTGGACGAGCGGCAACCTCTCCGCGCGCGTCCCCGGCGAGGAGCTCATGGTCATCAAGGCCAGCGGGGTGCCCTACGCCGAGCTCACGCCCGAGGCGATGGTGGTCTGCGACCTGCACGGCGGGCTGGTCGAAGGCGACCTCGCCCCCTCCTCGGACGCCGCGACCCACGGCTACGTCTACCGCCAGCTCGACCACGTGGGCGGCGTCGCGCACACGCACAGCACCTACGCCACGGCGTGGGCGGCGCGCGGCGAGCCGATCCCGTGCGTGCTCACCGCGATGGCCGACGAGTTCGGCGGCGAGATCCCCATCGGCCCGTTCGCCCTGATCGGCGACGAGGAGATCGGGCGCGTCGTCGTCGAGACGCTCGCCGACCACCGCTCGCCGGCCGTGCTGCTGCGCAGCCACGGCGTGTTCACCCTCGGCCCCGGCCCCCGCGACGCGATCAAGGCGGCGGTGATGTGCGAGGACGTCGCGCGCACCGTGCACCTCGCGCGGGTGCTCGGCGATCCCATCCCGCTCGCCCGAGAGGACATCGATGCGCTCTACGACCGCTACCAGAACGTCTACGGACAGCGCTGAGGCAATGCCGGCGCGCCCGCGCATCGGGCTGCTGGGCATCATGCAGGCGCTCTACGACGAGATGCTGCCCGGCATCACCGAGCGCCAGGCCGCGTACGCGCGCGAGCTCGGCGAGGCCCTGGCGGGCGTGGCCGATGTCGAGGTCGCCGCGCCGGCGCGCGACCGCGAAGACATCGACCGCACCGTGGCCGACTTCGAGCGCCAGGGGCTCGACGGGCTGCTCGTGGTCATGCTCACCTACGGGCCCGGCATGCGCGTCTCGCGCGCGCTGTCGCACACGCCGCTGCCGATCTGCCTGGCCAACGTCCAGCCCGTGCCCGGCGTCACAGCCGAGTGGGACATGGCCGACCTGACCTACAACCAGGGCATCCACGGCGCGCAGGACACGGCCAACGCGATGGTCCGCGCCGCGCGCCCGTTCCACGTCATCACCGACGACTGGCACGCCGAGTCGTTCGCCGAGGCGGTCGGCGACTGGGCGCGCGCGGCGGCCGCGGTGTCGCGCTGGCGCGCGCTGAAGGTCGCCGTCTTCGGCTACGCGATGAACGGGATGGGCGACATCCGCGTCGACGTCCACGCGCTGCTGCGCGCGCTCGGGCCCCAGGTCGACGCGCTCGCGCCCGGGGCGCTGCACCGCGCCACGCAGGCGGTCGGCGACGACGACGTGCGCGCGCTGATCGCAGAGGAGGACGGGCGCTTCGAGATCGACCCACGCCTGGGCGACGAGGAGCGCGAGGACCACGCGCGCATGCAGCTCGGCCTCGAGGCGCTGCTGCGCGAGGGCGGCTACGGCGCCTACTCGACCCACTTCGACGCCATCGGCGACGACGGTCGCTTCGCGCGGCTGCCGCTCGCCGCGGCCTCGAGCCTGATGGCCAAGGGCTACGGCTACGGCGCGGAGGGCGACGCGCTGACCGCCGCGCTGATGGCCGCCGGACGCGAGCTGCTCGGCGACACGCAGTTCACCGAGATGTACGCGATGGACTTCCCCAGCGACTCGATCCTGATGAGTCACATGGGCGAGGGCAACTGGGCGCTGGCGCGCGACGACCGCCCCGTCAGGCTCATCAAGCGCCCGCTGGGCATCGGCGGCCTGGGCGACCCGCCGACCTTCCTCTTTCAGTACGCGACGGGCCCCGTGACGCTGGCGACGCTCGTGTCGCTGGGCGGCGAGCGCTTCCGGCTGCTCGTCTGCGAGGGCGAGATCCTCGACACCGACGAGCTCCCGGCGCTCGAGATGCCCTACGGGTTCTTCCGTCCCGACTCGGGGGTGCGCGAGTGCATGAACGCGTGGCTGCGCCTCGGCGGGCCCCACCACCAGGTGCTCAACCCCGGCCGCCAGGCCTCGGCGTGGCGGACCTTCAGCGAGCTGGCGGGCCTGGAGTACGCGGTGGCGTGAACCATGACCGCGCTGACAGAGCCGCCCACCGGCGCGCAGTTCGAGCTGCGCCGCGGGCGCCAGCGGTTGGTGGTCACCGAGATCGGCGCGGGCGTGCGCTCGTGGACGGTCGGCGGCCACGAGCTCCTGGCCAGCTTCAGCCCCGGCGAGTACGACGCCACCTTCGCCGGGCGGGTGCTCCTCCCCTGGCCCAACCGGGTGCGTGACGGGCGCTATGCGTTCGACGGCGCCGAGCACCGCCTGGAGCTCTCAGAGCCCGAGCGCGGCAACGCCCTGCATGGCCTCGTCCTGCAGAGCCGCTGGCACGGCGTGCGCACCTCGGCGCGCCGCGTGTCGCTGTCCTACGAGCTTCAGCCGCACGCGGGCTACCCCTTCGCACTGGCGCTGGCCGTCTCCTACGAGCTCGCGTCGGGCGGCATCGTCATGACGCTGCACGCCACCAACGTCGGCGCCCGGCGCGCGCCCTTCGGCGCGGGCTTTCACCCCTACCTCATGCCCGGCGCGACCGACGTCGACGACATGGTCCTCGAGATCCCGGCAGGCACGCGCGTCCCGGTCGACGAGGAGCGGCTGCTGCCCACCGGCCCGGGCACGCCGGTCGAGGGGTCCGAGCTCGACTTCCGCGAGCCCCGGCCCCTGGGAGCACTGCGCGTGGACGCCTGCTTCGGCGAGCTCGGGCGCAGCCCGGCCGGCGTGGCGCGCGTGCGACTGGGCAACAACTCCGGGCCGGGCCAGCTCACCATCTGGATGGACGAGCGCTTCCGCTTCGTCCAGGTCTTCACCGCGGACGCCGCCATCGCCGTCGAGCCGATGACGTGCGCCCCCGACGCGTTCAACTCCGGCGACGGGCTCGTCGTGCTCGAGCCCGGTGCCTCCTTCACCGGCCGCTGCGGCCTGATCGCGGCCGGCTTCTGATCGATGGCACGCATCCCTCTCATCCACCCACCCCAGGAGGAGTCATGAAGAAGCGCCTCAGCCCGAGGCACCTCCGCGTCGCGTTCCTCGCGATGCTCGTCATCCTCGTCGCCGGCCTGCTGCTCGCGCCGGCCGGCGTGGCGAAGAAGTCCAAGCACCGTCACGGCCCGTTCCACGGCCACCACAACCAGGGCCTGAGCGTCACGAAGGAGGCGTTCGGCAGCTTGCCGCCGACGATCGACAGCGGGAAGCCCGTCGACCGCTACACGCTGACCAACGCGCGCGGCATGACCGTCAGGATCCTCACCTACGGCGGGATCATCCAAGAGGTCGACGTGCCCGATCGCCACGGGCAGGAGGCCAACATCACGCTCGGCTTCAAGGACCTGGCGGGCTACACCAGCGACGCGTACCTGAAGAGCAACCCGTACTTCGGCGCGCTCATCGGCCGCTACGGCAACCGGATCGGCCCCGTCGATCGCGTCGCCGGTCAGCCGCCCGGATTCACCCTCGGCACCGACACGTTCACGCTCGACAACAACAACAACGGAGCCAGCCTGCATGGCGGCTTCGAGGGGTTCAACCGCAAGGTGTGGACCGCCGCGGCGATCGACACCGGCAACACGGTCGGGGTCAAGCTGACCCTTCACAGCCCGGCGGGCGCGGGCTGCACGAGCCAGAACCCGGTGCCGTGCAACGGCTACCCCGGCGACCTGGACGTCGAGGTCGACTACACGCTCGACAACAACAATGCGCTGAAGATGCACTACACGGCCACCACGACCGCGCCGACGGTGGTCAACCTCACCAACCACGCCTATTGGAACCTGGCCGGTGAGGGCTCGGGCACGATCTACGACCACCAGCTGTTCCTCAACGCCGACCACTACACGCCGGTCGACTCGATCCTGATCCCGACGGGCGACATCACCCCGGTGGCGGGCACGCCGTTCGATTTCACCCGCTTCCACGCGATCGGCGAGCGCATCCGCCTCGGCGACCCGCAGCTGAAGATCGGGCGCGGCTACGACCACAACTGGGTCCTCAACGCGCCCAGGCACGCCGGACAGCTCAACCTGGCCGCCGTCCTCGTCGACCCGTCGAGCGGCCGACGGCTGACCATCCTGACCAAGGAGCCCGGGATCCAGTTCTACTCCGGGAACTTCCTCGACGGCACGCTCTACGGCACGAGCGACCGGCAGTACCGCCAGGGCGACGGGCTGGCGCTGGAGACCCAGCACTTCCCCGACTCGCCGAACCACCCGAACTTCCCGTCGACGCGGCTCGATCCGGGACAGACCTACGACACGACGACGATCTACGCGTTCTCCGCGGGAGGCGGTCACAGGCACCACTAGGCACAGCACTGGGCTCATCGGCGGCGGTCCCGGCTTCGGCCGGGGCCGCCGGCGGCCCCGGGCTCGCGGGCGGTGCTGCGGGTGGCGGGACAATGAGGCATGCCTGCGACACAGCACCAGAAGGGCGCCGAGTTCCGCGCCCTGCACGACGGTGAGCCGTTCGTCATCCCCAACCCGTGGGACGCCGGCTCGGCGAAGGTCCTGGCGGGGATGGGGTTCAAGGCGCTCGCGAGCACGAGCTCGGGCTTCGCCTTCACGCTGGGGCGTCCCGACGGCGCCGTCACGCTCGACGAGGTCGTCGAGCATGCCGGGATGCTCGCCGCGGCGACCGACCTGCCGGTCTCCGTCGACCTCGAGAACGGCTACGGGCGCACGGAGCAGGACGTGGCGCGGGCCGTGGCGCGTGTCGCCGGCGCGGGCGCGGTCGGCGCCTCGATCGAGGACTACGACGCCGGCGAGGGGATCTACCCGCTCGACCGGGCCACGGAGCGCGTGGCGGCGGCCGTCGAGGCCGCGGGCGCTCTGGGCTTCCCGTTCACCCTCACCGCACGCGCCGAGAACCACATCCGCGGCCACCCCGATCTCGACGACACCATCGCGCGCCTGCAGGCCTACGAGCGCGCGGGAGCCGACGTTCTCTACGCGCCGGGGCTGCGCACCGCTGAGGAGATCCGGGCCGTGTGCGGCGCGGTGTCCAAGCCCATCAACGTCCTCGCGCACCGCGGCCTGACGATGAGCGAGATCGTCGCGGCCGGCGCCCAGCGCGTCAGCGTCGGGGGCGCCCTGACCTGGGCCGCCGTCGGAGCGCTCGTCGCCGCGGCCGAGCAGATCCGCGACCACGGCGACTTCTCGGCGCTCGCCGCGCCCCCTCGGCTGCGCGAGTGGCTCGGCGACCGCGGCTAGCTCAACTAGCCGCCCACCAGGGCCTGGTAGACCAGCGGGCGCATCCCCATCCAGGCGTCGTCGGAGCCGAAGAGGACCTGGGTGAAGAAGAGCACGGTCATCTCCGCGGCGGGATCGACCCAGAAGGCGGTCCCCGCGGCGCCCTCCCAGCGGTACTCGCCGGCCACCGACAGCGTCTTGGCCGCGATCGGGTCGACGAGCGGCGAGAGCCCGAGCCCGAAGCCGTAGCCCTCGTTGACGACGAGGTCGAGCAGCGGGCGCCCGAACTCGGTCAGGGTCGCGTTGCCCGGGAGGTGATTGGCGGTCATGAGGTCGACGGTGCGCGGCGCCAGCAGGCGCACGCCGTCGAGCTCGCCGCGGCGCAGCAGCATCTGCGTGAAGCGGTGGTAGTCGGCAGCCGTGGAGGCGAGTCCGTGCCCGCCCGCGAGCAGCTTGGGCCGCTGCGCGGATATGACGTCGACCCCGGGGTAGGGGACCGCGGTGGCGGTCTCGGGGTCGTGGGCGTAGAGCGCGGTCATCCGCGGGCGGTCGGCGTCGGCGACCGAGAAGCCCGTGTCGGTCATGCCCAGCGGCGCGAAGATGCGCTGCGCGAAGAAGTCGGCCAGCGACTGCCCGGAGACGACCTCGACGATCCTCCCGACCACGTCGGTGGACACCGAGTAGTTCCACTCCGCTCCCGGCTCGAAGAGCAGTGGCAGCCCGGCCCAGACGTCGCACGCCGAGGCCAGGTCGTGCTCGGGCGGAGGGTCCAGGAAGAAGCCCGCCGCGCGATAGGCCTCGTCGACCGCGTTGGCCTGCTGGAAGCCATAGGTCAGCCCCGAGGTGTGCGTGAGCAGATGCCAGACGAGCATCGGCTCCGCGGCGCGCACGGTGACCGGCGCCGCCGCCATCCCGTGGCGGTACACGCGCAGGTCCTCGAAGGACGGGATGAACTTCGCCACCGGGTCGAAGAGCGAGAGCGCGCCCTCCTCGTAGAGCATCATCGCCGCGACCGAGGTGATCGGCTTGGTCATCGAGTAGATGCGCCAGATCGTGTCGGGCTCCACCGGCAGCCCGGCCTCGGCGTCGCGCTGCCCGCGGTGCGAGACGTGGGCGATCCGCCCGCCGCGCGTGATGGCCAGCAGCGAGCCCTTGTGGCGGCCGTTGGCCACGAAGCCGTCGAGGTAGGCGTCGAGCCGCGCGAGGCGCCCGGGATCCAGCCCGACCTCCTCCGGTGCGACCTCCGTCGCGAGTGCCGTCGTCGTCGCCATCCGTCCCTCCCTCGTTCGCCGCTCAGACCAGACGGCCCGAGCCTATGTGATGCGGGTAGCGTCAGGGGCCGATGACGGACGTCGACCCCGCGTCGCTCGCGCCCGGCGAGTCGGAGCCGCCGACGCGGGAGGCCCCTGACCCGCCGCGCCGCCGGCGGCGCCCCGGCGCGAAGACCGGCATGGCCGCGCTCACCGTCGGCGCGCTGGGTGTCGTCTTCGGCGACATCGGGACGAGCCCGCTCTACGCGCTGCAGACGGTGTTCGCCGCCGACCACCACGCCGTGCGCGCCACCCAGTCCGGCGTCTACGGCGTGATCTCGCTCGTCTTCTGGACGATCACGATCATCGTCTCGGTCAAGTACCTGACCTTCATCATGCGCGCCGACAACGAGGGCGAGGGCGGGATCATGGCCCTCATCGCGCTCATCCAGCGCGGGGTGCGCCTCCGGCGGCGCTCGGCCAAAGCCGCGCTCGTCGCGCTCGGGATCTTCGGCGCGTCGCTGTTCTACGGCGACGGGATGATCACGCCGGCGATCTCGGTCCTCTCGGCGGTCGAGGGCCTCGAGGTGGCGGCGCCCTCGCTGAAGCACCTCGTCGTCCCCATCACGCTCGTCATCCTCACCGTGCTCTTCGCCGTCCAGCGCTATGGGGCCGGCGCGGTCGGGCGGGCGTTCGGGCCGGTCATGGGGATCTGGTTCGCGCTTCTCGCACTGGCCGGCCTGGGCAAGGTCGCCGCCCACCCCGGGATCCTGCGCGCGATCTCGCCCTCCTATGGGATCAGCTTCCTGCTCGACCACGGCCACGTGGCCTTCATCGCGCTGGGCTCGGTCGTGCTCACCATCACCGGGGCCGAGGCCCTGTACGCGGACATGGGCCACTTCGGGCGCCCCGCGATCAGGCGCGCGTGGTTCGCCATCGTCTTCCCGGCCCTGATCCTCAACTACATGGGCCAGGGGGCGCTGATCCTCGACACGCCGCGCGCCATCGACAACCCCTTCTTCCTGCTCTTCCCGCACTGGGCACGGATCCCGATGGTCCTCGCCGCCACCGCCGCGACCGTCATCGCCTCGCAGGCCGTCATCTCCGGGGCCTTCTCGGTGACCCGCCAGGCCGTGCAGCTCGGCTTCCTGCCGCGGCTGACCATTCGCCACACCTCCCACAAGGAGGTCGGCCAGGTCTACGTGCCCGCGGTCAACTGGGGCATCTTCGTCGCCGTCGTCGCCCTCGTCGTGGGCTTCGGCTCCTCCGCGGCGCTGGCGTCGGCCTACGGCATCGCCGTCACGGGCACCCTGGCCATCGACACGCTCCTGTTCTTCGTCGTCGTGCGCCACCTGTGGCACAAGCCGCTGTGGCTGTCGGTGGTCGGCGCCGCGCTGTTTCTCACCGTGGACCTGACCTTCTTCTCGGCCAACCTGACCAAGGTCCTGCACGGCGGCTGGTTCCCGCTCTCGATCGCGCTCGTGGTCTTCGTCGTGCTGACCACGTGGCAGCACGGCCGCGAGATCGTGACGCGCAACAGGACCGAGGAGGAGGGCCCGCTGCGGGCGTTCGTCGAGGAGATCCGGGACACGGAGCCCCCGGTCTACCGCTCGCCGAGCACCGGCATCTTCCTCAACGCGAACATCGAGACCACGCCGCTGGCCCTGCGGGCCAACGTCGAGCACAACCACACCGTCCACGCATGCGTCGTGATCATGTCGATCGAGACGCTGCGGGTCCCCCACGTCCCGCTCGACGAGCGCGTGACCGTCGACGACCTCGGCTACCGCGACGACGGGATCACGCACATGACGGCGCGCATCGGCTTCATGGACAAGATCGACGTCCCGGCCACGTTGCGCAGGGCGGCCAAGGACGTGGAGGGCGAGCTCGACCTCGAGCGCGCGTCCTACTTCCTCTCGCGCATCACCATCGTGCCGACCGATGCGCCGGGGATGGCGCGCTGGCGCAAGCGGCTCTTCGTCGCCATCGCGCGCAACGCGGCCAACCCCGTCGCGCTCTTCGGCCTCCCCGACGACCAGACCGTGGTCCTGAGCTCTCACATCGAGCTCTGATGCACGCCCCCCGCGTGCTCATCCTCTCGGCCTCGATCGGCGAGGGCCACGACCTCCCGGCCCGCGTCATCGCCGACGGCCTGCGCCAGGAGCGCCCAGGCGTCCACGTGCGCATCGAGGACGGGCTGCTCGCCATGGGCTGGCCGATCGATCGCGCCGTGCTCGGCGGCGCGCGGATGGAGTCGCGGGCCGGCGAGCTGCTCTTCGACGCCCTGTACTGGCTCTATGCGCAGGTGGCGCCCACGCGGCGCCTGGGCGGCTGGCTGCTCGAGACGCTCGGCGGCCGGCGCCTGCTCGCCCTGATCGCCGCCGAGCGCCCCGACATCGTGGTGGCCACCTACCCCGGCGTCAGCGAGGCGCTGGGGCGCCTGCGCCGGCACGGGCGCCTGGACGTGCCGGTGGCGTCGGCCATCACGGACCTCGCGGGCCTGTACTACTGGGCACACCCCGGCATCGACCTTCACCTCGTGATCCACCGCGAGTCGATCGAGGAGGTCCGGGCCATCGCGCCGGCGAGCCGGGTCGTGTGGGCCAATGGCATGTGGTCGCCCGACTTCCTCGTCCCGCGCGATCGCGCCGACGCCCGGCGCGCGCTCGACCTCCCGCCCGAGGGGCCGGTCATCGTCGTCTCGGGCGGCGGGTGGGCGATGGGCGACCTCGAGGGGGCCGCCGAGGCGGCGCTGCGCGTCGAGGGGGCGACCGTGGTGTGCCTGTGCGGGCGCATGGAGGCGGTGCGCGCGAGCCTCGCCGCGCGCTTCGCGGGCGAGAGCCGCCTGCGCGCGCTGGGCTTCACCGACGTGATGGGCGACTGGCTGGCGGCGGCCGACGCCCTCATCCACTCGACGGTGGGCCTGACGGTGCTCGAGGCGATCATCCGCGGCTGCCCGGTCGTCTCCTACGGCTGGGGGCGCGGGCACATCCGCGCGAACAACCACGCCTACCGGCGCTTCGGGCTGGCCGAGGTGGCCGGGACGCCCGCCGAGCTCGACGCGGCGCTGCGGCGGGCGCTCGCCCGTCGGCCGCAGCCCGACCTCTCGCTCACCCAGATCCCGAGCGCGGCCGCCGAGATCCTGGCCCAAGCGGGGCGATGAGCGTCGACACCGGCGGCGAGGCGGCCAGCACGACGGCCCCGGCGACGACCGCGACGAGCCCGCCGGCGACGACGGCGCCGCCCAGCGCAGTCGCGCCCCAGTCCTCCCCGCCCACCGCCGCCACCACGACGACGGGCACGGCGATCTGGAAAGCCAGGACCATGGGCGCCACGCGCGTCGCCGGCAGGCGCTGGAGGGCCGACATCTCGCTCACCGTGGCCAGCGCGCCGGCCCCGGCAGCCAAGGCCGCGACCGCGACCGCGAGGCCCCAGCGCCCATCGGCCAGGTCGCCGGCCACCAGCTTGGCCGCGAGCGCGGCGACGCTGTCGGCGGCGCCGGTGGCCATGACCGCCAACAGCCCGGCTCGGCGCCGGCGCAGCGCGTAGGGCGCCACCGCCAGCGCGGCCAGGACGGCGACGGCGACGGTCATCCCCGCCCCGCCGGTGACCGTGCTGCGCTCGGGCGCGGCGGCGGCGAGGCCCGCGATCCCGGCGACGACGAGCGCGACGGCGGCCAGCTCGCGACGCCCGACGCGCTCGCCGAGCACGCGCGCGCCGAGGAGGAGCAGCAGCAGCAGGCCGAGGGCCAGCGTCGGCTGGACGAGCGCGAGCGGGGCGAGCGAGAGCGCGAGCACCTGCAGCGGCCAGCCCAGCAGCGAGAGCGCGGTCGCCGCCAGCCAGCGTCCGTTGCGCGCGAGCTGGCCGAGCAGCGACAGGCGCAGCGCGTGGCGCGTGGCGACGCCGCGCGCCTCGAGCGCCTGGAAGGCGTAGCCCGTCTCGTAGCAGGCGGCGGCAACCGCGGCCACGGCCAGGCCGGCGGCTGTCGAGGGGCTCATCGCTGCGACCATCCGCTCATGCGTCCCGCCATCTTCGCGGCCGGCGCGGCCGCGGCGGCGTGGTCGGCCCCCGCCGCGGCCGCTCACGCCCCGGCGCTGGCCGCGGCGCTGCGCATCGCAAGGCGCGTCGACGGGCTGCCGGGCGTGGCCCTCACCTTCGACGACGGGCCGCACCCGGCCGGCACGCCGGCGGTGCTCGCGGCGCTCGAGCGCGCCGGCGCGCGCGCGACCTTCTTCCTGGTCGGCGAGCAGGTGCGCCGCCACCCGGCGCTGGCGCGCGAGATCGTCGCGGCCTCGCACGCGGTGGCCCTGCACGGCGATCGTCACCGCTGTCAGCTGCGCCTGACCCCCGGGGCGCTCGACGACGACCTCGCGCGCGTCGCGGCGACGGTGGCCGACGTCACCGGAGCGTCGCCCGCGCTCTACCGGCCGCCCTACGGCGTCTTCAGCCTCGCCGGCCTGGCGCTCGTCCGCCGCCGCGGCTGGCGCGAGCTGCTGTGGTCGCGCTGGGGGCGCGACTGGCGCGCGCACACGTCGGCCGCGGCGATCGCCCGGCGCGCGAGCCGGGACCTGAGCGCGGGCGACGTCATCCTGCTCCACGACGCCGACACCTACAGCGCGGCGGGGTCGTGGAGGCGCACCGCGCAGGCGCTCCCGGCGGTGCTGGAGGCGGTGCGGCGCGCCGGGTTGGAGACCGTGACGCTCTGAAGGGGCCGGCCGCGGCCGGCTAGGCCCGGTCGGCCGCCAGGCGCTCCTCGCCGGTGCGGCGCAGGCGCAGGCCCGCGTCGGCGATGGCGATAGCCAGCGCGCCGCCGGCCAGCCCGAGCAGGACCCTCGACTCGTCGGGCCCGCCAGGCCCAGCAGCTCGCGGAACTCGCTCATGTAGACGATGACCAGCCCGGCGGCGGCGAGCGCCCATCCGGTGAACGTCCACAGCGCGCGGCGCGGGCCGTCGAGCGCCATGGCCAGGTAGCCCGCCAGCGTGCTGATGCTGAGCACGGCGATGGTGCGATCGGACGCGGCCGTGAGGCCGACCGCCCGGATCGAGGCCATGTAGGCGGCCAGCCCGCCGGCCACCGCGAAGACCGTCAGCCACGAGAGCACGAGCGAGGCGAGCCGGGGCGTGAGGCGCGGACGGCGGCGCAAGCGCGACGCCCGCTGCGGGGGCGCCGCCGGCTCCACGGGCGCCGCGACGTCGCGGCCGTACCACTCGACGTAGCGCCGCAGTCCCTCGGAGAACGACGTGGCCGGTCGCCAGCCGAGCTCCGCGGCGGCACGGGCGCCCGATACCTCGGCGCCGGCGAAGTCCGCGGCCCGGGCGTGGGCGTGGACGATCTCGACGCCGCCGAGCAGGTCGCCGACCGCGTCGGCGATCGCCCGCACGGTGACGCTCTCGTCGCCCACGAGGTTGTAGACGCGCCCGCCGGCCTGCGCGCCCAGGCCGCGGACGACGCCATCGGCCAGGTCCTCGACATAGACGAAGCGCCGCGACTGCTGGCCCTCGCCCGCGATGGTCACCGGCTCGCCGGCCAGCGCCTTGCGCACGAAGATCGGGATCACCCCCGCCGGCCGCGCGCGCGGGCCGTAGGGGATCCCGAAGCGCAGGACCGTGCAGTCCAGGCCGTAGAGCGCCTCGTAGGAGCGGCAGTACATCTCGCCCGCGAGCTTGGTCGCGGTGTAGAGGTGATCGGGCAGCTCGACGGTGTGGTCCTCGTCGACGGTCCCCGTGGCGCTGCCGTAGACCCAGATCGTGCTCGCGTAGACGACGCGGGCGACGCCCGCGCGCCGCGCGGCCTCCAAGACGTTGAGCGTGCCCCGGGCGTTGACCGCCTCGGCCTCCGCGGGACGCAGCGCGACGTCGTCGACGTCGGCGGCGGCGGCCAGGTGGACGACGGCGTCGCAGCCCTTCATCGCCGCCTGCAGGGCGTCGCGATCGAGCAGGTCGCCGAGCACCGTGTCGACCTCGTCGGTCGCGTGGTGCTCGGACTGGCGCACGTCGAAGATGCGGGGCGCCATGCCGGCCGCGAGCAGGCGATCGACGACGTGCGAGCCGATGAAGCCGGCCCCGCCGGTGACGAGGACCCTCATGCGTGTGCTCCGTTCGTCGCCAGGCGGTGGTAGTAGAGCGGCGCGCACCAATGGTGCGCGCCGACCCAGTCGCTGTTGGGCAGATCGTCGCCCGTGCCCATGATGCGGTGGCACGGCTCGGCGTAGACCTTGCCGGTCGAGCGTTCGATGGCGTCGAAGACGATGTACTTGTAGAGGCCCGAGACCATCCCGTCGGGCAGCTGCAGGCGCCCGGCGTGCACGGGATCGAGGTGCTCGCGGGCGATCGCGTTCTTGGTCGCCACGATCTCCTCCATGCGCTCGGCCTGGACCAGCGCCAGCGCGGCGGTGAACTCGCTCATGCGGAAGTTCAGGCCCGCGACCGCGTGCTCGGGCTTGCCGTAGTTGCGGTACGCGCGGGCGAACTCGAGCACGTCATCGCGACGCGACACGAGCACGCCGCCCTCGCCAGTCGACACCGTCTTGGTCGCGTAGAAGGAGTACACGCCGGCGTCGCCCCACGTCCCCGGGCGCCGGCCGTGCCACTGGGCGCCGTGCGCATGGGCGCAATCCTCGACGAGGAAGACGCCCTCGGCCCCGCACAGCTCCGCGATCTCCTGGACCTCGAAGGCGACGTGGCCGCCGATGTGGACCAGGAGCGCGGCCTTCGGGCGGTGCCGGCGCAACTTGGCCTCGAAGTCCTGCAGCGACACGCACAGGTCATCGCGGTTGCAGTCGACGAAGACCGGCCGGCCACCCGCCGCCACGATCGCCAGCGGCGTGGCCATGAAGGTGTTCGACGGACACAGCACCGCCTCCCCGCGAACTCCGGCGAACTCGAGCGCCGCCATCGCGCCGCCCGCCCACGACCCCGTGGCGACAGCGCCTGCGCCGTTCCAGGCGGCCCAGGCCTCTTCGAAGCGCGCGGTCATCGCGCCCTCGGACCATTGCTCGGAGTCGATGACCTCGTCCCAGAGCGCGTGCAGCCGCTCTCGATCGCGACGATCGAAGCCGATGGCAAAGCGCGAGAGCTCGGGAGCGCTGGCGGCCAAGGCGGGTTGAAGCTACCAGCCGCGACAGCGGCCACGGGCCGTCACGGCTCGATGGTCACTGTTCCGGAGCGCCGACGGGCGGGCTCATCCCGTGGGATGAGCCCGCCGTCGCGGGCGGAGGGGGGTCAGGCCGCCCTTTCCAGCAAGGTGGCGTTGGCCGGAATCTCGAGCTCGAGGCTCAGGCCGCAGTCGAGCTGCGCGTAGGTGCCGCCGTTGCGCAGGTGCTCCTCGAGCATGTCGTCGAGCACGAGGCGGCCGATGAGCGCGTCGCACTCCCAGCAGCCGTTGGAGAGGTAGCCGCCGGGGATGCCCGGGCTGTCGCGATGGCGCAGGGGCCCGATGCCGCGCGCCGCGAGCATGCGCGGGTCGACCGAGCTCGCGAGGGTCTCGGCGATGTCGGTGAAGGGGACGAAGCGGCGGCCGGCCGACATCTCGACGAGGACCCCGACGACGCCGCGGACCTTCGAGCGACAGCACCAGCAGCGGTCGGTGATCGTCAGGACGCGGGCACTGGTCAGCGAGACCGCCCCGTCCGGCTGCGTTGTCTCCGATGTCGCCCCCAGGCGCCACCGGGCTATTGGTCCACCCCAACCCTCCATACCGAACGCCTCGGCAGGTGGGCGGAGAAACTTGAGCCCTCTGGAGACTCTTCACCGCTCAAGGGGACAAAGCTCCACAAAGGCTGCAGCGGCGGCGCCTGTCACAGGCTGACGCTCGCGCCCCGCTCGGGCACGACGAGCAGGTCGGCGATCCCGGCCGCCGCGAACGCCGAACGCAGCTCGTCGGCGCCCTGCGTGAAGTGCGCCCAGCCCTCGAAGTGCAAGGGGACGACGGCGCGGACGCCGAGGACCCCGGCCGCCTGTGCGGCGGCGTCGGCCGAGAGCGTGAGGTAGGCGCCGTCGAAGCGATGGGGCAGGCTGACCCCGCCGCAGAAGAGGACGGCGAGCTCGATCGGGCCCGCGCGCTCGGCGATCGCGCGCACGACGTCGACCGAGGCGTTGTCGCCGCTGACGTAGAGCGTCGGGGCGTCGTCGGCGCCGAGCACGAAGCCGATCACCGGCCCGGTGACCGGCTCGCTGCCCTCCGGACCGTGCAGGGCGGGAACGGCGGTGACCGCGACCGGGCCGGCGCCGCGGCGCTCGAGCTCGACCGTGTCCCACGGCTCGAGGCCGACCGCGTTGCCGCCCAGGCGCTCGGCGCCATCGCTCGTGGTCAGCGTGCGCCCGGCGCGCGGCAGGAAGGCGCGCCCGCCAGGGTCGAGGTTGTCGGAGTGATGGTCGTGCGAGAGCAGGACCGCGTCGATGGCCCCGAGGTCGTCGGGGCCCATGGCGGGCCCGGTGAGCTTGGTCAAGCCGCCCGCGTGCTCACCGGGCGGGTCGAAGGTCGGGTCGGTGAGCAGGCGCAGGCCCGCGTAGTCGAGCACCGCGGTGGGGCCGCCGACGAGCCGTACGGTGAGCGTGGGAGGCATCGCCTCATTCTGGCGCCCGGGCCTCGTCGTCGGGCGCCCGCCCGCTAGCTTGCCGGCGGTGTCGTCGCCGATCGCCGCCACGGGCCCGCTCGTGGGACGGGACTCGATCGTCCTGCGCCTCCCCGATCCCGATGAGGCGCTCACCGGCGTCCGGCTGGCCACCGATCGTGGCTTCCCGGTCCCCGCCGAGCCCTTCGCGCGCGAGGGCGACGGCTGGACGCTGCGCATGCCCGCCCCCGCGCTCGATCGCTTCGAGTACGCGCTGGAGGTGCAGCGCGCCGGCGGCGGGCACGAGCACTGGACCGACCCGGCCAACCCGCTGCGCGCCCCGGGCGCGTTCGGCGAGAAGTCGGTGGTGGAGCTGCCGGGCTACTCGCCACCGGCGTGGCTGGCCGCTGAGCGGGTGCCGGGCGCCAGCGACCGCCTGACCGTCGCCTCCAGCGCCCTGGGCGCCGAGCTCGAGGTGGCGATCTGGCGGCCCCACGACGCGCGCGACGACGAGCCGCTGCCCGTGCTCGTCGCCCACGACGGCCCCGAGCTCGACCAGCTCGCGCGCCTGACCGACTACAGCGCGGCGCACATCGCCTCGGGGGCGCTCCCGCGCCACCGCGTCGCGCTCGTCGCTCCCGGCGATCGCGACCAGTGGTACTCGGCGAGCGCGCTGTACGCGCGCACGCTGACCACCCGGGTCCTGCCCGCCATCGCCGACGCGGTCGCGGTGCGCGGGCCGGTGGGCGCCGGGGTCAGCCTCGGGGCGTTGGCGATGCTCCACGCCCAGCGGCGCTTCCCCGACGCCTTCGCGGGGCTCTTCCTGCAGTCGGGCAGCTTCTTCATGCCGCGCTTCGACGCGCAGGAGTCGGGCTTCGTGCGCTACCGGCGGATCGTGCGCTTCGTGCGCGCGACGCTGCGCGAGCCGCCGCGGCGCACGGTGCCGGTGGCCATGACCGTCGGCGAGCTGGAGGAGAACGCGGCCGACAATCGCGTCATGACCCGGGCGCTCGCCGCCCAGGGGTATCCGGTGGCCCTGAACGAGGGCCGCGACCTGCACAACTTCACGGCATGGCGCGACGCGTGGGACCCGCACCTCACGCGGCTGCTGCAGGAGACATGGCGATGAGGCGCGAGCAGGTCGAGGTCGAGGCGCCCTCGATCGGCGGGGCGGGCACCGTCATCGGCTACGGGCACTACGGCCGGCCGGTGCTGCTCTTCCCCGCCGAGCAGGGGCGCGCCTGGGACCTCGAGGGCACGGGGATGATCGACGCGGTCGGCGACCTGATCGAGGCGGGCCGCGCCAAGCTCTACACCGTCGACTCCTACGACGGCGCCTCGTGGTCGAATCGGTCCATCGAGCTCGAGGAGCGTGCCCGGGCCCACGACGCCTACGAGGCGTGGATCGTCGAGCGCGTGGTGCCCGCCATCCACGCCGACCTCTCGGGGGCGCAGGAGATCCTCGTCGCCGGGTGCAGCATGGGCGCCTACCACGCCGCGAACCTCGCGCTGCGCCGCGCCGACCACTTCCCGCTGGCGCTGTGCCTGTCGGGCAGCTACGACCCCTCCCAGTGGCACGGCTGGGGCCATCGCGGCGACGCCGCGTACTTCCACAACCCCATGGACTACGTCGAGCACCTCGGCGGCGAGCACCTCGACTGGCTGCGCGCGCGGGTCAGCGTGCTGCTCGTCTGCGGGCAGGGCCAGTGGGAGGACACCACCGGCGCGCTCGAGAGCACCTGCGCGCTGGCGGCGCTCCTGGAACGCAAGGGGATCCGACATGAGTTAGACCTCTGGGGTCACGACGTCGCGCACGACTGGCCGTCGTGGCGCGCGCAGCTCGCCCACCACCTCCCCCGCTTCTGCTGATGCCCGACACCATCCATCGCCTTGGCCTGCTCCTCGGGACCGAGGACGACTGGCCCACCGCCTTCGAGACCATCGTCTCCCGGCTGGGGTCGATCAAGGGCGAGGACGGCTCGACCCACCGCATCGACGTCGAGCGCCTGACCATCGAGCCCTTCGACCTGCGCGACAAGCCGCGCCACGAGCTGGTCGTCGATCGCCTCGCCTACTGGTACTACCACCCGCGAGAGTGGCTGAAGAAGGTGGCGCTGATGGACGACGTCTACCTGCTCAACAGCCCCTTCACCTTCCAGTCGATGGAGAAGCACGCCGCCTACTGCGCGATGATCCGCTGCGGGCTGAAGGTGCCGCGCACGGTCCTCGTGCCGTTCAAGCGCCCACCCGACAATGCGCGCTTCGCCTACACGGCGGCCCGCTACAACCGCCCGTTCGACCTCGGGGAGGTCGCCGAGCGCATCGGCTACCCGCTGTTCATGAAGCCCTATGACGGCGGCCAGTGGGTCGGCGTCACGCGCGTCCGCGACGAGGCCGAGCTGCATCGCGCCTATGACCTCTCGGGCGAGCGGCTCATGCACCTGCAGGCCGCGATCGACAACTACGACGTCTTCGCCCGCTCGCTGTCGATCGGCCCCGAGACGATGGTCATGCGCTTCCGCCCCGAGGAGCCGCTGCACGACCGCTACGCCGTGTCGCACGACTTCCTCACGCCGCAGGTCGGCTCGGAGGTCGTCTCCGTCAGCCGCCTCATCAACGCCTTCTTCCGCTGGGAGTTCAACTCCTGCGAATGCCTCGTGCGCGGCGACGACGTCTACCCCATCGACTACGCCAACGCCTGCCCGGACGTCGGCCTGACGAGCCTGCACTACTACTTCCCATGGGCGATCAAGACGCTCGTGAAGTGGTGCACGTTCTGCGTGGTGGTCGGCCGGCGACCGCAGCTCGACCTCGACACGCGCCGCTACTTCGACGTCGGCGACCGCGACGACCTCACCTACGACGAGAAGCTCGCCGCGTACCGCAAGCTGGCCGACGACTACTTCGAGGCCGACCGCTACCAGGAGTTCTGCGCCACGAGCCTCGCCCACGTCGACGAGCTGGTCCTCGAGTGGGTCGCGTCGCCCGAGCTCGACGCGCTGCTGGTCGCCACCGTCGGCAGGCTCTACCCCGGCCACGAGCACGAGCGCTTCGTCGCGCACTTCCGCGGCCTGATCGGCCAGTGGGTGCGCGAGCAGGGCGCCGAGCCCGCCCTCTCGAGCTGAGCGCCTCGGCGCCACGCGCGTCCGGCCCCTGACCTCGCCGATTGGGCCACGCCCACTGCGGGAATCGCTCAGGGCGAGGGATTCCTCCTCCCTCGTGTGCACCTCCTCCTCCTGCCTTCTGTGAGCGGCCGGCGCGCGTTCCCTCGACAACAAGCGCCGGCCGCTCGCGGAGACCTCATTCCCCCGCGGCGACGTCCTCGATCGTGCGTCCGCTGAGCACGGACTCGGGTTGGGTCGAGACGGGATCGCGCCGCGCGTCGGCGGCGTCGTCGCGGACCTTGACCAGCAGCCACTGCTCGCGGCCGCGCTGCTCGCCGGTGCGCGTCAGGGCGTAGCGGCCGTGCAGCTTGCGGCCCTCGAGCTCGACGACCGCGTGCCCGTCGGCGAGGGCGCGCGCGATCGGCACCTCCTCGCCGTCGCGCTCGGTGCGACTGGCGAAGGGGCCCGTGTCCCACACGATGACCGCGCCGGCGCCGTAGCTGCTCTCCCCGATTGTGCCCTCGAAGTCGGCGTAGTCCAGCGCGTGGTCCTCCACGGCGACGGCCAGGCGCTTCTCGCGCGGGTCGGTCGACGGCCCCTTGGGCACGGCCCAGGACTTGAGCACCCCGTCGACCTCGAGGCGGAAGTCGTAGTGCAGCGTGCGCGCCGCGTGCTTGTGGACGACGAAGATCGGCCTGCGCGCCATGGCAGCGATGCTACGTGCGCCGGCGCCCGAGGCCGAGCACCACGATGGCCAGGGTGCCGAGGACCAGGCCCCCGAGGAGGGCGATGACGGCCACGAGGGCGAGGGTCAGGGCGGGGTCGGCGGGCTGGTCGTTGGTCGAGAAGGCCGCTGACGTGCCCGAGGACGTATCGGGCGATGTCGGCTGCTGCTTGCGCGGGCCAGGCAGCGCCTTGGCGAAGTCAGCCGACGACGGCTGCGCCTGACCGATGACGTGCACCTCGAGCTCGACGGGCAGCTCGGCCGGGACCTCGGCGGGGAAGGTGGCCGTGTCGGCCGCGTTGAGCGAGACGTACCACTCCCCCGGCGCCGGGAACTTGTCCTCGTTGTAGTCGCTGGCCAGGATCTGCTCGAAGCCCAGGACGCGCGGGCCGGTCGCCGTGCCCGTCTTCGCGCCCGCGTCGGGCGAGCCCTCGAGCCGCGCCGAGGCCGCGTCGTAGGTCCCTCCGCTCTCCTCGCTGAGCTGCTCGCGCAGCGGGCTGAAGATGTCGAGGAAGTAGGTGAGGTTCGCGAGGCCCTTGTCGAAGCCGTCGGCCAGCGGATCGGTCTGGATCTGCGAGGTGTCGACCGTGGCCTTGACCCGCAGGACCTGGCCCTTGGCGAGGCGCACCTTCCAGTAGACCGTCTCGCCAGCGGCCACGGTGTCGTCGTAGGTGCCGGGGCCGAGCAGCGGCGCGGTGTTGAACGACCCGCCGCCGACGACGGGCTTGGCCGCGCCGCCCTGGGCGAGGGCCGGCGCGGGCAGCGCGAGCACGGCAGCGGCCAGGGCTGCCGACGCGCGCTTCACGACGCCCTCCTGCGCCGCAGCCCCACCGCGCCGGCGAAGCCGAGCGCGGCCAGGCCGACGCCGACGAGGACCAGCAGCGCCGTGGCGGGCGGCTCGTTGGGCGACGCCACGCCGGCCGGCGTCGGGCCGCTCGGGGCCTTGGGCTGCGGGCCCTTTGCCGGGCCGGGGTTGCCGCCGTGGCGGCCGAGGACCTCCACGGCGAGCTCGACCGGATAGGGCTGGCCGCCGGTGGCGTTGAAGAGGTCCTTCGCGTTGGAGTCCTTGAGCGCGAGCTTGATGTAGTAGCGCCCGGGCTGGGAGAACGGCTGGCTGGAGTCGGCCTGGCCGCCGACGCCGATCGGGCGCGACACGGCGCCGAAGCCGCTGACGAAGCCCCGGCGCTCGAAGACGTAGCCCCCCGACGAGGAGTTCTGGCGGTCGGGGATCTTGAAGCTCGGGGTGACGATGTCGAGGCTCCCGCGCGCGGGCTGCGCGTGGTCGGCGATGTCGCGGCGGGGCGGGATCCACGACGCGCTGGCCTTCAGCGTCTCCCCGCGGCGCAGCTCGACGGCGTACCAGCGCTCGGAGTCGGGGAGCATGCCGTCGAGGTAGCGCCCGGGGACGATCGCGGTCGCCTGCCGCGCACTGGGGCCGCCGCGGACCGGCTTGCCCTTCGGGACGTACTGACGCAGCGCGCGCGTGGAGAGCACGCGCAGCTGCTCCTTGAGCGTCTGGGCGTTGTCGGCATCGGTGTAGACGCCGCCGCCCGCCGACGCGATGCACTTCAGCTCGCGGCGCGCCTCCTGGTCGACGTTGAACCCGATCGCTTGGATGCGCATCTCGACGCCGCCCTTGGCGATGCGCTGGGCGACCTGGCACGGTGACGGCGGCTGGCAGGTGTCCTTGCCGTCGGAGACGAGGATGATCGTGCGCGGCCCGGAGGTCCCGAGGTCGTGCGCGGCCTGCTCGAGGGCGTAGGCGATCGGGGTGCGGCCCTTGGCCTTGAACGAGCGGATCTGCTGCTCGGCCTGGGAGCGATCCAGCGGGCCGATGGGCAGGACGAGGCTCGAGTCGCGGCACGCCGGCCCGATGGGGCGCGAGGGCTTCGTGCCGCCGAAGACGCGCAGGCCGACCTGCGTCGAGGGCGGCAGCGAGCCGAGCAGGTCGACCGCGGCGTCCTGCGCGGCCTGGATCTTGGGCGTGCCGGCGCCGTCGTCGGCGGCCATCGAGCCCGAGGCGTCGAAGGCGAGCAGGATCTTGGGCGTGCCGGCCGGCGGGCTCTGCGCCCCGGCGGCCGTGGGGAGCAGGGCGGCGAGGCACGTCACGGCCCAGAAGGCCGCGAGCACGCGAAGCTTGGCTCCCCCGCCGTCCATCGCCTCGAAGTGATACCACCCTATGCGGCCAACGCACGCAAGGCGGCGGAGGAGGCGAGATGGCAGGGACGGAGACGAGGTTCTGCGCCAACTGCGGCGAGCGCATCAGCGTCCGCTCGCGGTTCTGCCCATCCTGCGGCGCCCGCCAGGAGGACTTCCTGATCAGCGATCCGGATGTCGAGGCCGAGCCGGCCGCGGTGCCCGAGCCGCCCGCCGCGGAGGAGCTCCGTGCGCAGGAGGCCGAGCCCGAGCCCGCCGCGGTGCCGGAGCCGCCCGCTCCGGAGCCGCCCCCCGCCGACGAGCCGGGCGCGGTGCCGGAGCCGCCCGCCGCGGAGGAACTCCGCGCGCAGGAGGCCGAGCCCGAGCCCGCCGCGGTGCCGGAGCCGCCCGCCCCGGAGCCGCCCGCCCCGGAGCCGCCCCCCGCCGACGAGCCGGCCGCCCCGGAGCCACCGAGCGCGGAGCAGGCGGCGCGTGCCCAGGCGCCGCGGGCCGAGCCGCTGCGCGAGCGCATCGGTCGCGTCGATCCCCAGGCGGGCGAGCTCTCCGAGCTGCTGGTGGGGCAGCTGGCCGTGCCGGGCGTCGTTGCCGCCGGGCTCGCCGCGCTGGCCGCCGCGGGCGCCGTGCTCGTCGCCGGCCTGATCATCGCGCTGGCCACGCCTGACGCGTCGATCCTCGGCCTCGTCGGACGCGGCGGAGGCGTCCTCAGCGAGGCCTTCCGCCAGGCCGTCAGCACGCTGCTCGCGCCCGTCCTCGACACCGGGCCGCTGAGCTCGGCGTCTGGACGGGTCGCCCCGATGATCTTCGTCGCCATCCCGATCGGCGCCGTCGCCCTCGCGACGCGCTGGCAGCTGCACCGCACCGAAGGCGCCCGCCCCGCCGCGCGCATCGCGTGGGCGGCGGTCGTCGGGCTGCCGTTCGGCCTGCTCATGCTCGCCTTCGCGGTCCTCGGTGGCAGCAGCGACGTCGCCAACGTCTCGCCTTCGGCCGGCAGCGCCTTCGGCCTCGGCCTGCTCTGGGGCGTCGTCGGCGGAGCGCTCGGCGCCGCCGCCGCCCTGCCGCTGGAAGGGGCTGGCGAAGGCCGCAAGGTCCCGGCGCTGGTGAGCCGCGCGCTCACGGCCGGCGCCGCGACCCTCCGCCCGCTGGGCGCGCTGCTCATCGCCTGCTCAGCGCTCGGGCTCGTCGGCTGGATCGTGCAGGTCGGCGCCGACGTCGACGAGGTCCGCGCCGGGCGCTCGACCGCCACGGCGCTCGTCGAAGAGTCGCTCTTCGTCGGCGAGCACGGGGTCCACCTCGCCGCTCTCGCTTCCGGCGCGCGCTTTACGGCCGACGCCAACGGGGCGCTCGGCCTGCCCTTCCCGGTCGACCAGGCCGGCGACGTGCCCGGCCGCGACGGCGGCCTGCGCATCTTCTCGTACACCGACGCGATGCCCGCCTACGTCTTTCTCCCCGCGCTCGTCGTGCTCTTCGCGCTCCTGATCCTGGCCGCGCTCTACGCCGGCTTCGCCGCCGCCCGCGCCGTGGGCGCCGCAACGCCCGTACTCGGCGCCGCCTGGGGCGCGGTCACCGGTCCCGCATGGGCGATCGCGATGTCGATCCTCATCAGCCTGGCCGGCGGCCTCTTCCACGGCGACGCCTACGGCGGCTCGGTCTTCGGCCTCTTCTTGCTCCTGGGCGCGGTGCTGGGAGCCGGCGGCGGCGTCCTGGCGGTCAACGACGCCCGCGAGCCCGCCGACCTCCCAGCGAGCGCGGCGCGGTAGCGTCTGGGACATGTCGAAGAGCTCCGCGCCGCAGGACGAGTCTCCATCGCAGCTGATCGACGCGAAGATCGAAGAGCTGGGCGACTGGCGGGGCAAGACCCTCTCCAGGCTTCGCGCCCTCATCAGACAGGCCGATCCCGAAGTGGTCGAGGAGTGGAAGTGGAGAAAGGCCTCCAACCCAGGGGTTCCGGTGTGGTCTCACCAAGGCATGATCTGCACCGGCGAGACCTACAAGAGCGTCGTGAAGCTCACCTTCCTCAAGGGCGCCTCGCTGGAGGACCCCTCGGGCCTGTTCAACTCGAGCCTCGAGGGCAACACTCGGCGCGCGATCGACTTCCACGAGGAGGATGAGATCGACGAGCAGGCCTTCACGGCGCTCATCCGAGCTGCCGTCAGCCTGAACGAGTCCTCGTCGCGCTAGTCAGGATGGACGCATGAGGCTGGTCCTCGTGCGTCGCATCTTTCGCGGGTTGACAATCGCGGGTGTTGAGAGCCGCAACGGCTACCGCATACGACCTGCTTGGAGGACCAGCCGTGCCTGACGTTACCGCTTCGATCGCGCCCGCGGGCGTGCGTCTGTGGGTCAGCCTGGATGTGCACAAGTTCTCGATCGTCGCCGCGACGCTGCCGCCCGAGGGCGGTAAGCCGGAGGTGTCGCGGATCGAGACGACCGAGCGCGCGATCCGTCGTTTTATCGACCGGCTCGGCGGGCCCGACGGGCTTGCCGTCTGCTACGAAGCGGGCCCGGGCGGGTTCGCGTTGTGGCGGCTGCTGACGAAGATCGGCGTGGCGTGTGACGTCGTGGCGCCGTCGCTGGTTCCGGTGCGCGCCGGTGACCACGTCAAGACCGACCGCCGTGATGCGAAGAAGCTCGTGACGCTGCAGCGCGCCGGCCTTCTGCGGTTCGTGTCGCCGCCGACCGCCGAGACTGAGGGCCTGCGCGATCTGCTGCGCTGCCGCGACGACCTGCGCTGCGCGCGCACCGCGGCCCGTCATCGCGTCGCCAAGCAGCTGCTCAGGCACGGCCGCATCTACCGTGAGGGCAAGAGCCACTGGACGCAGATGCACCGCCGCTGGGTCAACGCGCAGCGCCTGGACGATCCGCTCGCGCACGAGGCGCTGACGCAGATGCTGATCCACCTCGACGGGCTCGAGCGCCAGCTCGCCACGCTCGACGCGCGGCTTGAGGAGATCGCGCGCGGCGAGCGCTGGGCCGGCCACGTGCAGATCCTCACGCGCTTTCGCGGCATCAGCACGCTGACCGCACTCGGGCTGATCGCCGAGATCGGCGACTTCGCACGCTTCAGCCACCCACGCGAGCTCGCCTGCTGGCTGGGCATCACGCCAAGCGAGTACTCAAGCGGCGATCAGCAACACCGCGGCCACATCACCCGCGCCGGCAACCGCCACGCCCGCCGCCTGCTCGTCGAAGCCGCCTGGCACTACCGCCACGCACCCCGCCGCCCCGCCGGCGGCGTGCAGCCCGATCAGCGCGCCTGGCAAGCCCAGGTCCGCCTGCACCACCGCTACCGCCACCTCACCGAGCACGGCAAGCGCCCGACCGTCGTCAACGTCGCGATCGCCCGCGAGCTCGCAGCGTTCCTCTGGGCCGCGCTCACCGACCAGCCGATCACCACCAGCGACAAGCAGCCCCAGGAGGCCGCCCGCTAGCCACACGCCAACCCATGGTGGGGTCGGGCGGCCGGTGCGAGCCGCCCGGAGGACCCTCGATGCGTCTATGCGATACCGACTCGCGAATCTAGTTCGAGGCAGCTCACGACCGGACACTGTCCTGCGGTCCCGACCCGCGCATCTCACAGTGACAGTCGTCGTTGCCCTCGCACCCGCCGCCCGACCCCACCACCCGCCGCCACCATGAACAACAACCGCCAACGCTCACTTGACACACGCGTCCATCTCAGACGCTCATCGGCGCGGCGGGCCGCGGCGCACGCGCTCGCGCATCGCCTCCAGCGGCCCGCGGAACCAGCCGAGCGCCTCGACCCACCACGTGAGCCCGGCGCGCTCGTAGTCGGCGGCCAGCGCGGCGTCGGCCGTGCGGTCCTCGCCGGCGCTGGAGCTCTCGAGGGCCACGTCGAACGGGCCGGCGCCGGCGGGGCGGTGCTCGCGCGTGTAATCCACCGCCGCGGCCAGCACCTCCGGCATCGGCATCTCTCCCGACGCGACGCCGTCGAAGACCGGGAAGACCCCGTCCCACCGCGCGGCGCGGCGGAACGGGCGACGGTTGGGCCAGCGGCCGGCGACCCACACCGGGATGCGCGGCTGCTGGACCGCCCGCGGGAGGAAGTGCGCGCCGACGACGCGGTGGTGCTCGCCCTCGAAGCCGAAGGGCTCGCCCGACCACAGCCCGTCGAGGATCGCCAGGCCCTCGTCGAGCCGGTCGGCCCGCACCTGCGGGTCGGGGTCCTCGCCGAAGGCCGCGAACTCCGCGCTCGGGCCCCTCCCAGACCGACGCCGAGGGTGAAGCGCCCGCCGGACAGCGCGTCGACGGCCACCGCCTCGCGCGCGACCTTCCACGGCCGCCGCCGCGCGAGGGGCGTGACCATGATCCCCAGCCGCACCCGCTCGGTGCGCACCGCCATGCCCGCCACGGCGATCCACGGATCGGTGGCCGGCACGGAGGGATCCTCCTCGCGGGCGATGTGGTCCCACACGAAGACGCCGTCCCACCCGGCCGCCTCCGCCTCGACGGCGAGCGCCACGAGCGCCCCGGGATGGGCGTACTCGCGAACGTTCGGAAGCCCGATCGCGTAGCTCAGCACGCCGCGATCATGCCAACCCCGCCCGGGCGGCCGCGCCTGAGCAGCGGCGAGCGGGACCGCCGCGCCGGGCGCGTGGCATAGGGCCCACCTCCTCGTCAGGGGTCAGGCGCGTACGCCGCGCTCGTGCGCGCCGCGGCTTCGTTCGCGATCACCGCCAGCGCCCCTGACGCGGCATGCGCCGCGCCCCAGCCCGCGGCGCTGCGCCGCATGAAGGCCTGGCCCTGCGCACTGCTCGCGAAGTCCCGCGCCTCGTCCGCCGACTCGCCGGTGAGCAGGTGCAGCGCGAGGCCCAGGAGCGCGAGCTCCCAGCCCACCCCGACGGCCCCTGGCCCGTACGTCGCCCAATGGTCGTTGTCGCCGACGGCATGACGCAGGCAGAGCTCGGTGCCGTCCTGAGCGGGTGCCAGGTCGACGGTCACGAGGCTCACGTCGCCGCCGAACTCCCACGTGACGGCGAGCCGGCGCGGCGGTTGACACTCGGTGATCTCGCCGCCGGCGTTGCCCTCGAGCTGAAACCGGCCACCGACGCGCAGGTCGCCGCTGATGGGCAGGAACCAGCGCGGAATCCGCTCGGGGCTCGTGCACACGTCCCAGACCTCCGCGACCGGCGCGCCGTAGACCCGGCGCAGCTCGACGACGTGGACGGGCCCTTCGCCAGCCGCCTCGCTGCCGACGGCGCGCCGCACCCGCTCGAGCTCGGCGATCAGGTCGATCATGCCGCGTGCTCCTCGCGCGGCGCTGTGGTCGCGGTGCGACGGCGGCCGCGGGCCAGCTCGGTCTCGATCGCGTCCAGGCGCTGGCTCCACTGTCGGCGCAGATCGACCAGCCAGCCCTGCGCGGCCTCGAGGCCCCCGCCGTCGAGGCCGTACAGCCGCCGCGTGCCGGCGACGCGCACCGTCGCGAACCCGCTCTCGCGCAGCACGCGCAGGTGCCGCGACACGGCCGGCTGCGTGAGGCCGAACTCGCCCTGGATCGCGGCGGCGACATCTCCCGCGGGTTGCTCGCCCTTCGCCAGCAGCTCGAGGATGCGCCGCCGCACCGGATCTCCAAGGACGCCGAAGGTCTCCATGGAGGCCGCATATTTGCATCACAGCTTATATACGTCAAGGCTGAAGAATGCGCCACCGTGAGCGGGGACTGGCGGTCCACATGGCTTGGGTACCACCTGCCCATGGATGCCGAGGCGCGCATCGCGTCCGTGAAGACCAACGAGACCCGCAACGGCAACACGCGCTGGACCGTCGTCGACGACAGCGGCGCCGAGTACACGACGTTCCGCCCCGCGATCGGCACGGCGGCTGAGCAGGCCGAGGGCAAGCTGGCGCGGATCTCCTTCCATGAGGAGGAGCGCAACGGCTTTCGCAACGTCTATCTCGACGGCATCGAGCCGGTCGAGCGCCAGCCGCCACCCGGCGGGCAGGAGAGCGACTCCGATCCCGAGGAGGCCGCGTGGCGCACGGCAGTCGATGCCGCGCCCTACCTCCTGGGCAAGGAGGCGGGCGACGGCGAGATCGAGCCCGAGGAGGCCTTCGAGAAGCTCAAGCCGTTCAAGGACCTCGTGAGCGAGGACATCCGCTCCGGGCCCGACGGCGGCGAGCGCTGAGCGAGCGTCAGGCCGCAACGGTGGCGCGCACCATCCGCGCGCCGGCCACCAGCGCCTCGAGCTTCGCGAAGGCCGCATCGCGCGGCAGGTACTTCATCCCGCAGTCCGGCGCGGCGATCAGCTCGGCGGCGCCCTTGTGGGGCAGCGCGCGGCGGATGCGCTCGGCCACCGTCTCGGGCGTCTCGGCCTCGGCCGTGTCGAGCGCGATCACCCCGAGGATGACCGTCTTGCCGGCCAGCGTGTCGAGGACGCCAAGGTCGAGGTTCGACTGGGCGGTCTCGATCGAGATCTGGTCGACCCGGCTGCCGGCCGATGAGCCAACCGGGCTGCGGATAGGAGCCGACGAGGCTCGTGGGGAGGATCGTTACGAGGCCAGCATCATCGCCGCTGCCCGCGCCCCGATCATCATCGACGGGGCGTTGGTGTTGCCGGTCGTCACCGCCGGCATGACCGATGCGTCGGCCACCCGCAGCCCCTCGACGCCGTTCACGCGCAGCTCGGGATCGACGACCGCCTCCTCGTCGGAGCCCATCCGGCACGTCCCCACCTGGTGGTGGTAGCTGCCGGTCACGCGGCGCACGTACCCGCGCAACTCGGCGTCGGTGCGCACGTCGGGTCCCGGGTAGAGCTCGCGCGCGGTCCACTCGGCGAGCGCCGGCTGGCGCCCGATCTCCCGGCACAGCGCAACCGAGGCGGTGAGCGCGTCGACGTCGCCGCCGGCGCTCAGCGCCCGCGGGTCCATGACCGCCGCCGCCGTCGGATCGGCCGACCGCAGGCGCAGCGTGCCGCGGCTCTGCGTGCGGATGAGCCCGCCGTGGATCGTGTAGGCCTCGGGAGGCCCCGCCATCCAGGTGTCGTCGTACATCGGGAAGTGGAAGCACAGCGGCTGGGTGTCGGGCACCGGCAGGCCCGCGCGGCTGCGCCAGAACAGGTGCGCATGGTGCTGGGAGAGCCCCGGCAGCACCGCCGGGATCGCGCGCGGCGCGGCGAAGATGACCGGGGCGATGAAGTGGTCGTGCAGGTTGCGCCCGACGCCGGGCGCGTCGACGCGGACCGCGATCGCGTGGCGCGCGAGCTCCTCGGCCGGCCCGATGCCGGCCAGCATGAGCAGCTTGGGCGACTCGAGCGTGCCGGCGCACAGCACGACCTCGCGGTCGGCCCGGATGACCCCGCCGGGCACCTCGACGCCCGTGCAGCGTGCGCCGGCGAAGCGCAGCCCCAGCACCTGGGCGCCGGTGTAGACCTGCAGGCGCGGGTCGTCGGCGACGGGGTCGATGAACGCGCTCGCCCCCGTCTCGCGCACGCCGTCGCGGATGGTCAGCTGCGAGTATCCGACGCCGTCGAGCGTCTCGCCGTTGTGGTCGTCGTTGAAGGGGACGCCGGCCTCCTGGGCGGCGGCCACCATCGCGGCGAGCATCGGGTGGGGCTCGTAGCGCGTCATCACGCGCACCGGGCCGCCGACGCCATGCAGCTCGTCGGCCGGGCGGTCGAAGTCCTCGAGCGAGCGGAAGACGGGGAGCACGTCGTCCCAGCGCCAGCCTGGGCAGCCGTGGTAGGCCCACCCGTCGTAGTCCAGGCGATGACCGCGGATCCACACCATCCCGTTGAGCGCGCCCGAGCCGCCCATCACCTTGCCGCGCGGCCAATACAGCCGCCGGCCCGCGCATCCCTCCTGGGGCTCGGTGTGGTGCTCCCAGTCGACCTCCGAGCGCGCCAGCTCGGGCCAGCGCCCCGGGTCGTGGATCGCCGGGTTGCTCGCCGGGCCGCCGGCTTCGACCAGGGCGACGGTCGCGCCGCCCTCGAGCAGCCGCCGCGCAGCGGCGCAGCCGGCCGAGCCGCCGCCGACCACCACGTAGTCGTGGGCGCCGAGCGCCGTCACGTGGCCCGGCGCGAGAGCGAGTCGATGGCCACGGCGGTGAGGATGATCGCCCCCTGGATGATCGACTGGTAGACCGGCTCGACCTGGAGCAGGTTGAAGCCGTTGGTGATGAGGGCGAGGAAGAGGATGCCCAGCGCGGTGCGCCAGATGGCCCCGCGACCGCCCATCACGCTCGTGCCGCCGACGACGACCGCGGCGAAGGCGCCGAAGACGACGTCGATCCCGTTGCCGGCCTGCCCGGTGGCCGTGCGCGAGACCACGATCGCCCCGCCGATGCCCGCCGCCAGCCCGCTGAAGGTGAAGGCCGCCACCTTCATGGCGCGCGTGTTGATGCCCGACAGCCGCGCCGCCTCCGGGTTGCCGCCCACCGCGTACAGCCAGCGCCCGAACTTCGTGCGCGACAGGACGAAGCCGCAGGCGAGGGCCGCCGCGATGAGGATCCAGATCGAGTACTTCACGCCGAAGAGCTCGTTGGTCCCCAGCGCGAAGAAGCCCTGGTCGTTGACGGTGACCAGGAAGCCCTTGGTGATGACGTTGCTCAGCCCCGCGACCATCAGGCTCGTGGCCAGCGTGCAGATGAACGAGTTGATGCGCGCGTAGGAGACGAGCAGCCCGTTGATGAGCCCGCCGGCGGTGGCGGCCAGCGTGGCCAGGCCCAGCGCCGGCCAGGTGCCGAAGTGCGGCTGGAGCTTGGCCGCGAGGACACCGGTGAGCACGAACAGGGCGCCGCCCGAGAGGTCGAACTCGCCCACGATGAGCAGGAAGGTCAGCGCGAAGGCGACCATGCCCACCGGCGCGACCTGCTGGAGCACGTTGAGCAGGTTGGTCGACGTCAGGAACGTGTCGCTCGTGAACGTCAGCACGAGGAAGAGGACGACGACGCAGACGACGATCATGTACTCGCGCAGGAGCTCGAGCGTGCTCGACACCGAGGACAGCGGGCTGCGCGACACGGCGGGCTGCAGGGGTGCGGCCCCCTGGTCAGACACTGCCGAACACCGCCCGCATGACCGTCTCCTCGTCCGCCTGCTCGCCCGCGTACTCGCCCACGACCCGTCCGGCCCGCACCGCGATGACCCGATGCGCGAGGCCCAGCACCTCTTCCAGCTCGCTGGAGATGAGCAGCACCCCCAGGCCGTCTGCGGCCAGGCCGTGGATGAGGTCGTAGATGGCGCGCTTGGCCCCCACGTCGATGCCGCGCGTCGGCTCGTCGGCCAGCAGCAGCTTGGGCGTGCGGACCAGCCACTTGGCCAGCGCCGTCTTCTGCTGGTTGCCGCCCGAGAGCGACGAGACCGGCAGCGACTGCGAGCCCGTGCGCGCGTCGACGCTGCGCAGGGTGTCGGCCACCACCCGCTGCTCGCGGCGGCGCTGCAGGACGCCCCGGCGCGAGACGCTGCCGACGTGGGCCATGGTGACGTTCTCGTTCAGTGGCCGGACCATGACGAGGCCCTGGTCCTTGCGGCTCCCCGGTAGCAGCGCCATGCCGCGCCGGATGCTCGAGCGCGGCGAGCGCGCGGTCAGCGCACGCCCCTCGAGCTCGACCGTGCCCTCGCACGGGTCGGCCCCGAAGATGGCCCGGGCGATCTCGGTGCGGCCGCTGCCCACCAGGCCGGCGAGCCCCACGATCTCCCCTGCGCGCACCTCGAAGGAGACGTCGTGGAAGGCCGGCGGCCGGCTGAGCCCGCGCACCGAGAGGATCACCGGCGCGTCGGCCAGCGGCGGAGTGGGCGTCGGGAAGGCCACGTCGACCGAGCGCCCGAGCATCGCCGTCACCAGCGTGTCGGAGGTCTCCTCGGAGGCGGGCGCCGTCTTGACGTGGCGCCCGTCCTTGAGCACGGTGACCGTGTCGCACAGGGCGAGCACGTCGCCGAGGATGTGCGAGACGTAGATGACGGTCACGCCGTCGTCGCGCAGCTCGCGCGTGATCTCCAGCAACCGGTCGGCCTCGTCGCGGGTCAGCGCGGCGGTCGGCTCGTCTATGACGATGAGCCGCGTGTCGCGCACGAGCTGGCGCAGGATCTCGACCTTCTGCTGGTCGGCCGTGCGCAGCGTGCGCACGGTCGCCGAGGGGCGCGGGCGAAAGCCGATCCGCTCGGCCAGCTCGGCGAAGCGCTCGCGCTGCTGGCCGCGGTCGACGAGGCCGCGGCTGCCCAGCTCGACGCCCAGGAAGACGTTGTCGAGGACCGAGAGGTCGGGCGCGAGCGCGAACTCCTGCTCGATGATCCCGATGCCGTAGCGGATCGCGTCGCGCGGCGAGCGATAGCTGACCGGCTCGCCGTCGACCAGGATCGCGCCGGCGTCGGGGGCCACCGCGCCGGCGATGATCTTGCCCAGCGTCGACTTGCCCGCGCCGTTCTCGCCCACCAGGGCGTGGATCTCACCCGCGGCGACGTCGAGGCTGACGTCCTGGAGCGCCACGGCGGCGCCGTAGCGCTTGACGATCCCTCGCACCGCGCACGCGGCGCCCGCGCGCTGGACGGTCGACCCGCCCGGACCTGGCGTTCCAGCCGGGTCCGGGCGGGGCCGACGCTCGGGCCCGGGGTCGCTCACGTCAGGCGCGCTCCACGGGCGTGGGCTCTCACCACTCGGGCTTGTACTTGTCGACGTTGCTGGCGTCCACGATCGTGCCGACCGGGCTCAGGTCCTTGGTCACGTCGATGCTCGTGTCGCCGACGGGCTGCTTGCGCGCGGCCTTGATCGCCATCAGCGTTGCGGCCCGAGCCTCGGTGGCGGGCAGGAATCACGGTGTCGCCGAACTGCTTGCCGGCCTTGATCGCCTCGGCCCCGACCTTCGAGCCGCCCGCGCCCACGGTGATGATCTTGTCCTTGTGCAGGTCGGCGACGACCTTCTCGGTCGCGATCGCCACCGGGTCGGAGTCGTTGACGATCACGTTGATGTCGGGGTGGACCTGCAGCAGCTGGCGCGCCTGCTCGGCGCCGGTGTCCGGGTCGAAGTTGGCCGCCGCCTGGGCCACGACCTTGATGTTCGGGTACTTGGCCTTGACCGTGTCGTTGAACGTCTTGCGCGTGATCGAGGCATAGTCGAAGGCGACGGGGCCGAAGAGGTAGATCACCTTGCAGGGGTTGGCGCCGGTCTTCTCACACGCCTTGTTGGTCAGGTCGGCGACGGCCACGCCGTTGGTGGTCGACAGGGTGATCGAGGAGCCGACGATCCCGGGCACCTGGGCCTCGATGGTCTGCTTGGGCCCCAGCGCGGTCCCCTGCACGACGACGGGGATGCCCGCGGCCATCGCGGCGCGCGCACACGGGATGAGCGGCGGCCCGGACACGGCCTTCAGGATGAAGGCGTCGTACTTCTTCGACGCGATCGCGTCCTGGCAGTTGGCGAGCTCGCGCTAAACGTCGTTGTTGGAGTCGAACGTGGTCACGGTCGCGTTGTTGGCCTTGCCCGTGTCCTTGGCGCTCTTGATGATCACCTGCTCGACCGGGTTGGCCTGAATCGCGACGAAGTGGGCGATGTTGACGTGCTTGTTGGCGTTGCCCGAGCTCGCGTTGCTCGAGTTGCCCGACGACGAGCCGCCGGACGAGTCGCTGCCGCCGCACGCGACCACCCCCATCATTGACGCCGCCAGCACGACACCAACCACGACGCGCCTCATCGCCCTCTCCTCCTCCTGTTCGGATAGCGCACAAATGTGCGCAATCAGACCCTGCGGGCAACGTATCCGGCCCCTCTCGGCTCGTCAAGGACCCTGATATCGATGGCCGTCAGTAGTCGACGGCCGGCGACTGGCCGCCGTCGGCGCGCAGCACGGTGCCGTTGACGAAGCGCGCGGCGCGCGAGAGCAGGAAGACGACGACGTCGGCGATCTCCTCCGCCGTCCCCACCGCGCGTGGGCGATCCCCCGGCGCTCGAGGATGGCGTGCTCGGCCTGCTCGAGGGCCAGGCCCTCCTCGTCGGCCAGCGCCTGGGCGCGGTCGCGCCACACGCCCGTCAGCGTGTAGCCGGGGACGATCGCGTTGACGCGCACGCCGTCGGCGGACAGCTCGTGCGCGAGGTAGGCGGTCGGCGTGAGCAGGCCCGCGTTGCCCATCGCCGTCACCCCGGCGCCGGGGATGACCATCTCCGCGGTGATGCCCGAGACGTTGACCACCGCCGCGCGGTCGCTGGCGCGCAGGTGGGGCAGTGCGTGGCGCACCACGCGCAGGCCCGCGGTGACCTTGGTGTCGAGCCCCTCGTGCAGCGCCGCGTCGGTCAGCTCGAGCACCGGGCCGCCGCCGAAGCGCCCGGCGTTGCTGACGACCGCGTCCAGGCGCCCGAAGGTGGCCGCCGCGTGCGCCACGAAAGCGGCGACGGCCGCATCGTCGCGCACGTCGGCGGCGAACCCGATCGCCCCGTCGCCGAGCTCCGCGGCGGCCTCTCCGATCGCCGCCTCGTCGCGGCTGCAGATCGCCACCTGCGCGCCCTCGGCGACCAGCGCCCGCGCGACGGCGAGGCCGATGCCGCGGCTGGCGCCGGTGACCAACACGGCGCGTCTGGCGAGGTCGAGCTCCATGCGGCGCCATGTTCGCACAGCGAACAACTGTGCGCGCTAGGCTTCGCCCCGTGACCGACACGGCCAGCGCGCTGCCCGAGGGCGCGAGCGAACGGCTCGAGCTGGGCAGCGGCTCGATCCATGTCCAGCGCGGCGGCGAGGGCCCGCCGCTGCTCTTCCTCCACGCGGCCGGCGGCGCCGGCGCGTGGCACCCCTTCCTCGGGCTCCTGGCCCGCCGCTTCGCGGTGGTGGCGCCCGACCATCCGGGCTTCGGGGGCTCTGACGACCTACCCGAGGTCGAGGCGATGGACGACCTCGTCTACCACTACCTCGAAGTGCTCGACCGCCTCGGCCTCGAGTCGCGTGCACGTCGTCGGCGGCTCGCTCGGAGGCTGGCTGGCGGCCGAGCTCGCCGTCCACTCGCCCGAGCGGATCGAGCGCCTGGCGCTGCTGGGCGCCGCCGGGCTGCGGGTCCCGGGCAACATGGCCACGGACATCTTCCTGATGACGCCCGAGCAGGTCGTGACGACGCTCTTCCACGACCCGGCGGCCGCGGCCGGCATGTTCCCGGAGGAGCCCGACGTGGACTTCATCCTCGCCTCCTATCGCGATCAGGCGGGCCTGGCGCGCTACGGCTGGGCGCCGTACCTCAACAACCCCAAGCTCGAGCGCCGTCTGCACCGGATCACGGCCCCGACCCTCGTCCTGTGGGCCGACGACGATCGCGTCATCCCCATCGAGCACGGCCGCCTGTACGCCGAGCGGATTCCTGACGCGACGCTGCAGATCGTCGAGGACTGCGGCCACGCCATGTACTTCGAGCAGACCGAGGCGTTCGCCGACGCCGTCAGCGAGTTCCTCCTCAGCGGATCGGAGAGCGCGACATGAAGTTCGTCTTCTTCCACCTCATGCCGTACCCGTACCTGCCCGACGACTTCGACGAGCGCTACGCCTCGCCGTCGCTGGACTTCCCCAACAAGCACTTCGACCGCAAGCTCGGCCACAAGCTCTACCACCGCTACCTCGACGAGCTCGAGTACGCGGAGAGGCTCGGCTTCGAAGGCATCGCGGTCAACGAGCACCATCAGACCGCGTACGGGCTGATGCCGTCGCCCAACATCATGGCCGCGGCCCTGGCGCGGCGCACGAGCACCGCCAAGGTCATGGTCCTCGGCAACGCGATCGGCATCCGCGACCATCCGCTGCGCGTGGCGGAGGAGATCGCGATGCTCGATCACCTCACCGACGGGCGGCTGGTCTCGGGCTTCGTGCGCGGCATCGGCTGGGAGTACTACGCGCACTCGATCAGCCCGACGCGCTCGCGCGCCCGCTTCAACGAGGCCCACGACCTGATCGTCAAGGCGTGGACCACCGACGAGGTCTTCGAGTGGGTCAGCCCCAACTACGAGTTCCGCTACGTCAACGTGTGGCCGCGGCCGCTGCAGGAGCCGCACCCGCCGATCTACATCCCGGGCGCGGGCAGCACCGAGACGATGAAGTTCTGCGCCGAGAGGCGCTACACGTACATGTCGGTCTACGCGCCGACCCCGGTGGTCAAGCGCTGGTTCGACGGCTACCGCAGCGCGGCCAACGACCTCGGCTACGAGCCCGATCCCGAGAAGTTCGCGCTCTCGATCCCGGTCTACGTGGCCGAGACCGACGAGCAGGCCCACGCCGAGGGCCGCCAGCACATCGAGTGGCTCTACCACAAGGGCCTCAAGCAGGGCCTCGAGCGCGTGATGCCGCCCGGCTACACCTCGCTGAGCTCGCTGCGCGGCATGCTCTCCGGTCGGGGCAAGGCGCCCAACGAGTACACCTACGAGGAGATCATCGACAACGGCATGGCCGTGGTCGGCAGCCCGGACACGGTCGGCGAGCGCTTCGAGTCGCTGCGCGACGAGCTGGGCTTCGGCCAGATCATCTCACTCATGGGCGTCGGCGACATGCCCCACTACCGCACCGTGAAGAGCATGGAGCTCTTCGCCACACAGGTCATGCCGGCGCTGCGCGGGCGCTCCGCCGAGATGCGGGAGGCGGCGCCCGCCTGATCGCGTTCAGAGCCGGCGGTCCACGACGCGGGTGAGCGCCACAGGCCGACGGCGCGCGAAACAGTGCCGGGCTCGGGATGGACCAGGGGTGCTGGCACGCAGGATCCCCGACCCACCGAGCCCGGCACATCTGTCGCGGCGCCCTCTCGGGCGCTGCCCCTGATGCTCCGACAACGCATCGGACAGCGAAGGGTTGGGTGGTGTTTTCCGATTTCGCCATCGTTGGCGCCGGCGCGCTCACGGCGGCACGGCGCGACGTGCCGCGGCGCATCGGTTATGTGTCCAGTCGCGTCCGCGGGACGAAGGAGGCCGGCGCGGCCCCGTTGAACCAGCTGAGCCATGATCGACGCCACCATCTTCGCCGTGCTCGTCGGAGCCGTCGCCACCCCCATCTCCTGGTGGGGGCTCAACCGCTTCGGCTGATGGACTGCACCGATGGCCGACCCCATCCCCCGCCGCGCCGACGCGACCAAGGCCACGTTGAGCGCCGACGTCTTCGACGACCCCAACTGGATCGTCGAGCGCAAGCTCGACGGCTTTCGCTGCCTGGCCTTCCGCGACGGCGGGCCGGTCGAGCTCGAGTCGCGCAACCGCCTGTCGCTCAACCAGCGCTACCCCGAGATCGCCGCCGCGCTCGAGGCGGCGCCGTCCAAGCGCTTCGTCGTGGACGGCGAGGTGGTCGGGCTCTCCGGGGGGCGGTCGAGCTTCGAGGCGCTGCAGCGGCGCGGGCACGATCGCGGCGTCACGATCGCCTTCTACGTCTTCGACGTGCTGTGGCTCGACGGCGTGGACCTGCGCGAGCGCCCGCTGCGCGAGCGCAAGGCGGCGCTGCGCAAGGCGCTGAGCTTCGGCGACGGCGTCGTGCGCTGGACGCCCTACCGCCGCGCTCACGAGGGCGAGCGGCTGCTGCGCGAGGCGTGCCGCAGCGGCTGGGAGGGGCTGATCGCCAAGCGCGCCGACAGCCCGTACGCAGGCAAGCGCACGCGCGACTGGCTGAAGTGGAAGTGCTCGGCCGAGCAGGAGCTCGTGATCGGCGGCTACACGGCCCCTCGCGGGTCGCGCGAGGATTTCGGGGCGCTGCTCGTCGGCCACTACGACGGCGACGTGCTGCGGTATGCCGGCAAGGTGGGAACCGGCTTCGACGCCCGGGAGCTGCGCACCCTCGGCGAGCGGATGACCAAGCTCGCGCAGCCCGACTCCCCTTTCGGCGCGGGCGACCCGCCGCGTCGCGACACCACGTGGGTCAAGCCCGAGCTCGTGGCCCAGGTCGCCTTCACCGAGTGGACGCGCGACGGGCGCCTGCGCCACCCGCGCTACCTGGGCCTGCGCGACGACAAGCCCGCGCGCGACGTGGTGCGCGAGCGGCCTACCTGAGTCGGCGGCGCCTCGCGGCCGACTGCATCATCGAGCAGCAAGGGAGTCCCCCGCCGCGCCCGGCCGGGCCGCTCGGGCGGAAGCGTCCTGGATTGGTGTCGCAGGACGACACTCAGGCAGGACGGTGGTCACTTGTGGGGCCAGGAGCCCCACAAACGACCATCGTCCCGGGTAGCTCACCCCACGTAGGACGACCGCCCGCGGTCGCGCCGCCCCGGGCTCGCTTCCCCTCGGTGATGCTGTAAGCGCTGCGCGGCGCCGCAAGCGCAGAGCGGAGGACCACCCCGCCGCGCAGCGCCGCCAACGACCAGCGGAGGACCTACGACGACGACGTGACGAAGCTGACCTTCCCGTTCGTCTCGAGCACGGCATAGCGCACGTCGTCGAGCGAGCTGATCTGCGCCTGGCGGGCCTCGGCGCCCAGCTCCTCGACGGTCATGCGCTGGCGGCGCAGGTTGCGCTCGAGGATGCGGCCGTCGGCGACGAGGATCACCGGGTCGCCCTCGAGCAGCGGGCGCAAGCGCCGGAAGCGGAAGCTCAGCCACGCGGTGCTCACCGTCAGCAGCGCCACCGTGACGATGACCATCGTCGCGCCGGTCAGCGAGTAGTCGCTCTGGGTCACGCCCTGCTGGACGAGGTCGCCGATGACGACGAGCAGGATCAGGTCGAAGGGCTCCATCGAGCTCAGCTCGCGCCGCCCGACCGCCCGCGTGATGACGAGGATCAGGAAGAAGACGAAGATGGTGCGCAGGACGACGTCCATGGCTCAGGGGAAGACCGTCAGCGAGCGGTGGACGGCGGCGACCGGGGATTCGGCGTCGTCGAGCTCGAGGCCGTAGGGACGGTGGCCGACGTTGGTGGGGTTGACCTCGAACTGCATCCACACGACGAGCCGCTCGCCGGGGTCGATGCGGTCGTAGCTGAGCACGACGCGTCCGTCGCGGCTGGCCTCGCTGACGGGCGCCGGCTCGGTGGAGTTGAACTGCATGCCCTCGACCCAGCCCTCGTCGAGGACCAGCCGCGGATGGGCGATGACCCGGCGCGCGCGGATCTCGACGCGCGACTGGAAGAACAGCCCACCCCGCACCGCCTTTGGCGCGCTCACGCCGAGCACCGCCGCGGGCGTGCTATCCACGGTCTGGGTCGTGCCCTGCCCGAAGACGTCGAGCAGGCCGAGCACCGCGACGACGGCGAAGATCATGAGCACCGCGCGCCGCGTCCACAGGCCGACGATCTCGCCGCGCGGCTCGGGCACCGCGGCGACGTCGGTGAACAGCTTCGTCACACGGATTCGATTCGGGGGCGCAGGGAAGCTTCCTTCGTGGTAGCCCCTGAGCATGCCCTCCCCTTCGAAGTACCTGGCGACCTACCTCAACGACCATCTGCTCGGCTCGACCGCCGGCCTGGAGCTCGCGCGCCGCGCCGCGCGTGAGAACCAGGGATCGCAGCTCGGCGAGTTCCTGACGGGCCTGGCCCGGGACGTCGAGGACGACCGCGACACGCTCCTGGCCCTCATGAGCGAGCTCGGCGTCACCCCCGATCGCCTCAAGGTGGCGGCCGGCTGGGCCGCCGAGAAGGTCGGACGCCTGAAGCCCAACGCGCAGCTGCGCGGCTACTCCCCCCTGAGCCCGCTCGTCGAGCTCGAGGGCCTCCTCATGGGGATCCAGGGCAAGCTGGCGATGTGGCGCGCGCTGGCCGAGGTCGCCCAGGACCTGGGGCTCGACCGAGAGCGTTTCGAGGCGCTCTCGGCCCGCGCCGAGGGCCAGCAGGCGGACGTGGAGCGCCATCGCCTCGACATCGCGCACCGAGCCCTGACGGCCGTCTGACCCGCCCGCTTCCGGCCCGCTGACCGCGGAATTTCACCCTGCGCCACCCGACGCGCGAAGATAGCCACGTGTCCGGAGGCATTCGGGGAGGCCGGAGCCGACAAAGCACGACCGGCTATACCGCGCTGGCGGCCGGCGCCGCCGCGGCGACCGCTGTGGCCGTGGCCGTGGCCGCGCGCCGCAGGCGCCTGCGGCGCGGCCAGCCGGCGGAGCCCGGGGCGCCTATCGAGCCGACCCCGACGCGCGAGCAGCTGCAGGACATGCTGGGCTCCCTCAGCGAGGCGGTCACGGTGACCGACGCCGCGCGGCGCATGCGCTACGCCAACCAGGCCGCCGCGGACCTCCTGGGCTGCGCGACGCCCGCGGAGCTGCTGGCCCAGCCGCTGGGCGCCATCCTCGCCCAGTGGGAGTCCACGCACGAGGACGGCCGCCCGATGGTGGCCGAGGACGTCCCCAGCTACAAGATCGTCAACGGGCAGGCCGCCGAGCCGCTGCTGACCCGGATCGTGCACCGCGAGACCGGCGAGCAGCGCTGGCGCCTCGTCAAGGCCGCGCCCTTGCGGGGCAGCACCGGCGAGACGATGGCCGTCAGCGTGATCGAGGACGTCACCGAGGCCAAGGAGGCCGAGCTGCGCCAACGCTTCCTGGCCCAGGCCGGCTCGACGCTGAGCTCGTCGCTGGACTACGAGGAGACCCTGCAGCGCGTGGCGCAGCTGGTCGTGCCCGGCCTGGCCGACTGGTGCGCGGTCGACGTCGTCGACGCCAACGAGCGGCTCAACCTCGTCGCCGTGGCGCACGTCGACCCCGACAAGGTGGCCTTCGCGCGCGAGCTGCGCCACCGCTACCCACCCGACCCCGACGAGGACACGGGGCTCTACGGCGTGCTGCGCTCCGGCCGTCCCGAGCTCTACCCCGAGCTGCCCGACGAGCTGCTCGAGCAGGCCATCGAGGATCCCGAGCAGCTCGCGACGATCCGCACGCTGGGCATGCGCTCGGTCATGCTCATCCCGATGCAGGTCGGCGGCCGGACGATCGGCGTGCTGACGATGGTGTCGGCCGAGAGCGGGCGCTCCTTCAACGAGGACGACCTCGTGTTCGCGACCGACCTGGCGCGCCGAGCGGCGACGGCGGTCGAGAACGCGCGCCTGTATACCGAGCGCGCGACCGCTGCCCTGACGCTCCAGGAGAGCCTGCTGCCCACGCGCCTTCCGACCATGCCGGGCTGGGCGCTGGCGTCGTCGTACGCGGCGGGCGACACGACGGTCGACGTGGGCGGGGACTTCTTCGACGTCGTCGAGCTCGACGAGGGCTTCCTGACCATCGTCGGTGACGTCACCGGCAAGGGCGTGCAGGCGGCGGCCCTGACGGCGCTGGCGCGCCACACGCTGGCCACGGCCGCGCGCTTCGATCCCAGCCCGGCGGCGGTGGTGAGCCTGCTCAACGACGTCCTGGTCCACCGGCCGGAGATCTCGCTGCTCACCGTCGCCTGCGCGCACGTGGTCACGACCGACGCCGGCGCGCGCCTGCGCCTGACGAGTGCCGGCCATCCGCTCCCGGTCCTCTCCCGGCCCGGGCAGCGCCCGACGACGATCGGCCCGCCCGGGCTGCTGCTGGGGATGACCGGCGCGGCGCGCTGGGAGCAGAGCGAGATCGAGCTGCACCCCGGCGACACGCTGCTCTTCTACACCGACGGCGTCACCGACACGCCCTCCGGAGGCGAGCGCTTCGGCGAGCAGCGCCTGCTCGACGCCCTGCCCGACGCACCGGCCGAGCCGCGCGAGATCATCGCGGCCGTGCAGAGGGCGCTGCGCGAGTTCCAGGTCGGCGACGTGGTCGACGACCGCGCGATGCTCGCCCTGCGCCTCATCGGCGTCGGCGAGGCGCCCGACCTCGACAGCGCCGCCCACGAGCCGAAGGTGTCGGTGACCTGAGCCATGGACGCATCGGCCGTGGACATGGAGCGCCTGGAGCTGCGCACGCAGGCCACGCCGGCGGCGGTGCCCGGCGTGCGCCGCGCGGTGGTCGACTTCGCCGAGCTGCACGGCGTCGGGGTCGGCGCCGACGTGGCCCTCGCGGTCAGCGAGGCGATCACCAACGCCGTCCTGCACGCCTACCGCGGGGAGCAGACCGGCCCGATGCGCGTCGTCGCCTGCGCCGAGCCCGACCGGCTCGTCGTGGTCGTGCGCGACTACGGCTGCGGCATGAGCCCGAACCCCGAAAGCCCCGGGCTCGGGCTCGGGCTCGCCGTGATCGGGCGGCTGGCCACCGAGCTCAACATCGAGCGTCCCGACGAGGGCGGCGGGACGCGACTGCGCATGTGCTTCGCCAACGGCTGATCGCCGCGACGACGGTCCTGGCGCTGGCCGGCTGCGGCGCCGGCGCCAAGCGCCACGCCGCGGCCGACCCGCCGCCCGCGCAGGCCGATCCTCCCGCTGCCGCCTCCTGCCCGCAGGCCGGGGCCAGCGAGGTCGACGGCGGCCACCTGCGCACGCCGGCCGGCGCGCGACCGGGGCTCACCCCGCTCATCGTGGTGCTCGTGCCCGGCGGCCGGGCGCCGGGCCCCGCTGCCCGATCCAAGGGGGAGGCCCCCTTACGGCCTTCGGCCTAACCCCAGTCACATGAGCGCCACCCGCGAGCTGCTGCGCTTCGTGGCCGCCGCGCGGCGGCGCTGAGCCGCCGCCTCACGCGCGGCGGGCACCCGTGGTTGCCCGTAGTGGGAGTCGCGCGCACCACGGATGGCAGCGAGCGCGCGCGGTGGGAGGCTGCAGGCATGATCCGTGCCCGCGCCATCCGATGCGCGGGGCGCGCCCTCGTGGCGGCGGCGGTCGTCGCGCTCGTCGCCGCGCCGGCGCACGCCGCGACGCCATCCTCGGCCCTGTCCGCCTCGCTGGGCATGCGCATCGACGGGCGCCTGTGGCACCAGCACGCGGGGACCTTCGTCGCCGGCGCGGGGGACGTCAACGGCGACGGGCTGGCCGACGTGCTCATCGGCACCGCCGAGGTCCATCGCATCGGCGCGCGCCTTCCGGCCCCCCGCTGGAACCTCTACGTGGTCTTCGGCCGACGCGGTGCGCGCGGGCGCGTCGTGCGCCTGGACCGACTCGGTGGCGCTGGCCTGCATCTCATCCGCCACGAGGGTGGCTTCAGCGCCGGCGCCGGGGCCGGCGACGTCAACGGCGACGGGCTGGCCGACATCGTGGTCGGGAGCGCGATCGACAACCGGCGCGCGTCGGCCTACGTGGTCTACGGGCGCCGCCGGGGCGGGACGGTCGACGTCGACCGGCTGGGCAGAGGCGGATTCGTCGTACGGACGGGCGCGAACATCGAGAGCGGGCCGGCGGTGGCCGGTGCCGGCGACCTCGACCGCGACGGCCTGGCCGACATCGTCGTCGGCGACCCCGGGTACGTCCCGCCCGGCGGCGAGTTCGGCACCGGCCGCGCGGTCGTCGTCTTCGGTCGCCACGCAAGCACGCCGGTCGACCTCAGGCACCTCGGCCGCACCGCGACCGCGATCGTCGGCCCCGGACCGTTCCGGCTGTCGAGCCCCGCCGGCGAGCGCCTCTTCGGTGTCGGCTTCGCCGACGCGGTCGCGGGCGTCGCCGACCTCGACGGCGACGGCCATCGCGACGTCGTCGTCGGAGCACCGTTCCTCAACGGCCGCGAGGGCGGCGCCTTCGTCGTCACGCGGGCCTGGCGACGCGGCGTCACGATCGACACGCGCGCCCCCGAGCACGGCTGGTATCGGATCGCGGGCTACGGCGCCAACGCCGCCGGCTGGTCCCTCGCGTCCGCGGGCGATCAGAACGGCGACGGCCTCAACGACCTGCTGATCGGCGGCTATGCCGGCGGCTCGCTCCTGGCCTCGAGCTCGGGACCGAGCTCCGCCTACGTGGTCTACGGCAGCCGCGCCCCGCACGACCTGGCGCTCGCCACGCTCGGCGCCTCCGGGGTGGTCCTGCAGGACGAGACCAGCGGGGACCGCGCCGGGCAGAGCGTCGCAGGCGTGGGCGACGTGACCGGCGACGCCCGTCCCGACCTGCTCGTCGGTGCCCCGCTGGCCGATCCGCTCGGCGTCCACGGCGCCGGATCGGCCTTCCTCGTCCCCGGCGGAGCGCTCGCGCCCGTCGTCGGCCTGCGTCATCAGACCGCGTCCGGAGCCCGCCGCTTCGACGGCCGCGTCGCCTATGACACCGCGGGCTGGTCGGTCGCGGGCCTCGGCGACGTCAACGGCGACGGCGCCCGCGACATCGCCGTGGCGGCTCCCCGGACCGATCTGGTCCGCGCGCAGAGCGGCTCGGTCTATGTGATCTACGGTCACGCCCGCCGTCCGTAGCCGGTGGCAACCGCGCGCCGTCCCTGACGAGCGCCGACGCGCCAGCAGAACTGCAGGGCCAGCGCCGAGCGGGGAGTAGCCTTCGCTCATGATCGCCGCGCGCCTCAGCCGTCGTGCCGACGAGCTGCGAGCCGCGCGGACGCCGTTCGTCGTCGCGACGGTGGTCCGCGCGCAGCGCCCGACCAGCGTGCACATGGGCGACGCCGCCCTCGTGCTGGGCGACGGCACGATCGAGGGCTTCGTCGGCGGGACGTGCGCCGAGCAGAGCGTGCGCCTGCACGCGCTGCGCGCGCTCGAGACCGGCGAGGCGCTGCTGCTGCGCATCCTGCCCGGCGACGGCGAGGCACCCGCGGCCGAGGGCGCCATCACCGTGCAGAACCCGTGCCTGTCGGGCGGTTCGCTGGAGATCTTCATCGAGCCGATGCTCGCCTCGCCGCGCGTCCTCGTGGTGGGCGAGACGCCCATCGCGAGCGCGGTGGCCCGCATGGGCGCCGAGCTCGACCTCGACATGGTCGCCGTGGCCGGCGCCGACGTGCAGCCGGCGCCCGACGACCTGGCGCTGGTCGTCGCCGCCCACGGGCGCGACGAGCTGAGCGCGTTGCGCCGCGGGCTCGAGGCCGGCCTGCCCTACGTCGGCCTCGTGGCCAGCCGCGTGCGCGGCTCCGCCGTCGTGGCCGAGCTGCAGGCCGAGGGGCTGGCCGAGGATCGCCTGGCCCGGCTCGAGACGCCCGCCGGGCTGGACCTCGGCGCGCGCACCCCCGAGGAGATCGCGCTCTCGATCCTCGCTCGCATCGTGGCCGTGCGCCGTGGCGAGCAGACCCTCTCGGTGCGCGTGGTGGCGCCGGCGCCGTCTGCGCAGCCGGCGACGGCGACGGCGATCGACCCCGTGTGCGGCATGGCCGTCGCGGCGGTCGCCCAGACGCCCCACGTCGACCACGAGGGCCGGCGCGTGTACTTCTGCTGCGACGGCTGCCGTTCCACCTGGACACGCTCGCATGTCCCGCAGTAGTGTCGGTTGCGGTCGCAACTAGGTCGAGGAGGAGGTGCACATGGGGACCACCGCTTCCGCGGGATGGCCGATCGGGCTCGCGCTGGGGATCGTCGTGATCCTCGTCGCCGCGACGATCGTGATCATCATCGTCGCGCTGGCGATGCGGATCGCCAAGCAGGCCAAGGCGGCTGAGGAGGCGGTCGAGGTCGTGCGCCAGCAGACGGCCGAGCTCGGCGGCATCGCCCAGATCAACGACTCCGGGGTGCGGATCCTGCACTCCGCGCGGGCGCTGCGGAAGGTGGCGGTCGGCAAATGACGCTCCCGCTCGCGGTCTCCGACCACACGTATTGGACGATCGCGCTCGTCATCGGCCTGGTGGCAGCGCTCATCGTCGCGGGCCTGCTCGTCGCGCTCGTGCGGTCCGTGCGCAGCATCGAGCAGTCGGTCGACGGCCTGCTGGAGGTCGCCCCCAAGGTCGCCGCCAACACGGCCAGCATCCCCCAGCTCGAGGCGACGGCCCCCGTGCTGGCCCTGATCGTGGAGGAAGCGGTGGTGCAGGACGGCTACATGAACGCGCTGACCGACGGGTTCGGTGGAGCATGAGCAGCAACGACGTCCTCGTCCTGCTCAGCGTCCTGCTCGCCGTCGTCGTCGTCGCGGTCCTCGCCCTCGCGCTGATCGAGGTCCGCCGGGGCCTGACGCGCATCTCCGAGGGCCTCGCGGCGCTCGGGGCGGCGCTGGAGGGCGTCGAGGCCGAGCACCTGCGCCCGCTCGAGCCCGCCGTCAAGGCGATCAACGCCCAGTTCGAGATCATCCTCGGCGCGCTGCCGGGCATCGCCCGCAAGGCCGCCGTCGTCGCCGAGAGGAGGCCGCGATGACCCTCTGGTGGATCGGCGACATCGTCCTGCTCGTCGTGGTCGTGCCCGTGGTCGTCTACCTGCTGCACGGGGTGCTGACGACAGCCAGGAGCATCGTCCCCAGCGTGCGACAGATCGCCGGTGTCGCGGCCGCGGGGTCCAAGGACCTCGACGCCGCGGCGCTGCTGCTGACCACGCAGGACCAGGTCAAGCAGACGGTCGCCGGCGTCGCCAACTACGGCGGCTCGCTCGACGTGATCCTCGACGACGCCGAGGAGGCCTAGGGATGCCCGCCGCCGGCGTCGTCCTCCTGGTGACGGTGGTGCTCATCGTCCTGGCGCTCGTCTACTACCTCGTCTCGACCATCCTGGCCCTGCGCGAGATCACCAACGGCCTCGACGACGTGATCGCCGGGGTCGGCGAGATCCTCGAGAAGAGCGCCCCGGTCAACGCGGTCGTCAACGACATCAACGCGAACCTCGACGCCGGCGTCGACCTCCTCGAGGGCCTGCTGGTCAAGAAGGCCGGCCTGCACGATGCGCTGGGGCTCATCGACGGCCTGTACCCGGGAGCGGCGGCGGCGGGCTTGCGCCGCTTCCCCGAGAGCGCGACGATCACGCCGCCGCGCATCGGCGAGGTCTATACCAAGGGCACGCTGACGCTCGCGCGGCTCGGCCGCGAGGCCCCGATCGCCACGGCCTCCCCCGCGGGCCCGGTGCTGCGCAATGTCGAGGGCGGCAGCCTCGCGGCACGGCGGCTGTATCCCGACGGCCGCCCGGAGCGCCCGGAGAACCTGCCCCGCTCGCCGGTCATCGGCACCGACGCCCCCACCCAGTACGAGCAGCGCGAGGACGTCGGGCAGCCGCGTAAGCGCCTGCCGGCCCGCTGACGCGAAAGGAGCACGTGTGCAGACCCCCGCGCCATTCGGATACGAGCGCGCGACCAGTGTCGAGGGCGCGCTTCAGGCGCTGCAGGAGCACGGCTCCGAGGCGCGCATCATCGCCGGCGGCCACAGCCTGCTGCCCATGATGAAGCTGCGCCTGGCCAACCCCGAGTACCTGGTCGACATCAACGAGCTCGCCGAGCTGGCCTACATCCGCGAGGACGCCGGCGAGATCCGCATCGGGGCGCTGACGCGGCACGTCGACCTGCTCAAGTCCGACCTGCTCGCGCGGCGCTACCCGCTTTTCCGCGACGCCGAGGAGGTCATCGCCGACCCGGTCGTGCGCAACCGCGGCACGATCGGCGGCTCGCTGTGCCAGGCCGACGCCGCCGAGGACCTGTCGGCCGTGTGCTCCGCGGCCAAGGCGCAGGTCGTCATCCGCGGCGCGGGCGGCGAGCGGGTGGTCGACATGGAGGGCTTCCACGTCGGCCCCTACATGACCGCCGTCGGCGACGGCGAGATCCTCACCGAGGTGCGCCTGCGGGTGCGTCCGGGCGCCGGGAGCGCGCACGAGAAGGTCGAGCGCCGCGCCGGCGACTGGGCCATCGCCGCCGCGTCGGCCGCCATCTGGATGGAGGGCGCGACGATCGCCGACGTCGGCATCGCGCTCAGCGCCGTCGGCCTGACCACGATCCACCTCACCCGCGCCGAGGAGCTGCTGCGCGGCCAGGCCCCGACGGAGGAGCTCTTCGCCCAGGCGGGCGCGATCGCCTCGGAGGACTGCGCCCCGATGGCCGACGGCCGCGGGCCCGTCGACTACAAGCGTCACCTCGCGGGCGTCCTCACCCATCGCGCACTGCGCCGCGCCGCGGCCCGCGCGCAGGAGCAAGGGGTCTGAGCATGGAAGTGACGATGACCGTCAACGGCGAGCAGGTCACCCGGGACGTCGAGCCGCGCCTGCTGCTCGTGCACTTCCTGCGCGACACGCTCGAGCTGACCGGCACCCATTGGGGCTGCGACACGTCGAACTGCGGCGCGTGCGTCGTCCAGGTCGACGGCCAGCCGGTGAAGTCGTGCACGATGCTCGCGGTGATGTGCGAGGGGCACGAGGTGCGCACCGTCGAGGCGCTCGAGGTCGACGGCGTGCTCGACCCGATCCAGCAGGGCTTCCACGAGCGCCATGCGCTGCAGTGCGGGTTCTGCACGCCGGGCATGCTCATGACCGCGCGCGCGCTGCTCGACGAGAACCCCGACCCGACCGACCACGAGATCCGCACGGCGATCTCCGGCGCCATCTGCCGCTGTACCGGTTACAAGAACATCGTCAGCGCCGTTCGCTGGGCGGCCGACCACGAAGCCGCAGCACGACAGGAGAGCTGAGCATGGCCACCGACGTCGAGAACCTCCCGAGCCCGACCGAGGAGCGCCCGATCGGCTTCGGCCGCCTCAAGCGCAAGGAGGACCCGCGCTTCATCCGCGGCCAGGGCAACTACCTCGACGACATCAAGCTGCCGGGCATGGTCTACGGCGCGCTGCTGCGCAGCCCGTACGCCCACGCCAAGATCGTCTCGATCGACACCTCCAGGGCGCTCGCGCACCCCAACGTCGCCGCCGTGGTGACCGCCAAGGACCTCGAGACGCTCGGCCTGGCCTGGATGCCGACCATCTCCTACGACACCCAGGCCGTGCTCGCGGGCGACAAGGTCCGCTTCCAGGGCCAGGAGGTCGCCTTCGTCATCGCCACCGACGAGTACTCGGCCAACGACGCGCTGTCGCTCATCGACGTCGAGTACGACCCGCTGCCCGCCGTGGTCAACGCGCGCAAGGCGCTCGACGACGACGCCCCGCTCATCCGCGACGACAAGGCCGGCCAGCGCGACAACCTCGCCAGCCCGACGTGGGAGGCCGGCGACGCCGACTCCACCGACAGGGCCTTCGCCGAGGCCGACACGGTGGTCAGCCGCGACATCATCTACCCGCGCTGCCACCCCGCGCCGCTGGAGACGTGCGGGATCATCGCCGACTTCAACCCGCAGACCGGCCAGCTCGACATCTACAACGGCAACCAGGCGCCACACGCCCACCGCACGGTCTACGCGCACGTCGCCGGGCTGGCCGAGCACATGATCCGCATCAGGTGCAACGACATCGGCGGCGGGTTCGGCAACAAGGTCCCCGTCTACCCCGGCTACGTGTGCGCCATCGCCGGCTCGATCGTGGCCGGCGTGCCGGTCAAGTGGGTCGAGGACCGCACGGGCAACCTCGTCTCCACGGGCTTCGCGCGCGACTACGTCATGCATGCCGACATGTGCGCCAAGGACGGGCGCATCACCGGCCTGCGCGTCGACGTCATCGCCGACCACGGCGCCTTCGACTCGACCGCGCAGCCGACGAAGTTCCCCGCCGGCTTCTTCCACATCGTCTGCGGCTCCTACGCCCTAGAGGCCTCGCACGTCAAGGTCAAGGCCGTCTACACCAACAAGGCGCCCGGCGGCGTCGCCTACCGCTGCTCGTTTCGCATCACCGAGGCCGTCTACCTCGTCGAGCGGATGGTCGACGCGCTCGCGCTCGAGATGAAGGCCGACCCGATCGACCTGCGCATGCGCAGCTTCATCCAGCCCGAGCAGTTCCCCTACGAGACGACCACCGGCTGGACCTACGACTCGGGCAACTACGCCGAGACGATGCGCGTGGCCATGGAGATCGCCGGCTACGAGGAGCTGCGCCGCGAGCAGGCCGAGAAGCGCGCCCGCGGCGAGCTGATGGGCATCGGCGTGTCCTTCTTCACCGAGGGCGTCGGCGCCGGGCCGCGCAAGCACATGGACATCCTCGGCTTGGCCATGAACGACGGCGCCGACCTGCGCGTGCACCCGTCGGGCAAGGCCGTGGTCTCGATCAGCGCGCAGACCCAGGGCCAGGGCCACGAGACGACCTTCGCGCAGATCGTGGCCGAGGAGCTCGGCATCCCACCCGAGGACGTCGAGGTCCGCCACGGCGACACCGACAAGTCCCCCTACGGCCTGGGCACCTACGGCAGCCGCTCGACCCCGGTGTCCGGCGGCGCCGTGGCCGTCGTCTCGCGCAAGGTGCGCGACAAGGCGCGCCTCATCGCGGCGACGATGCTCGAGACGCGGCCCGAGGACCTCGCGTGGGAGAAGGGCCGCTGGTTCGTCAAGGGCGACCCCGAGAAGGGCGCCATGATCGAGGAGATCGCGTCGCGGGCCTACAGCGGCGAGCCGATGCCCGAGGGGATGGAGGGCGGCCTCGACGCACAGGTCATCTACGACCCGCCCAACCTGACCTACCCCTACGGCGCCTACATCGCCGTGGTCGACATCGACCCCGACACCGCGCAGGTCACCGTGCGGCGCTTCATCGCCGTCGACGACTGCGGCGTGCGCATCAACCCGATGATCGTCGACGGGCAGATCCACGGCGGCCTGGCCGAGGGCGTCGGCATCGCGCTGATGGAGCTCATCAGCTTCGACGAGGAGGGCAACTGCCTGAACTCGTCGTTCATGGACTACCTGATCCCGACCGCGCTCGAGTGCCCCGACTTCGAGCTCGGCGCCACCGTCACGCCGTGCCCGCACCACCCGCTGGGGGCCAAGGGCGTCGGCGAGTCGCCCAACGTCGGCTCGCCACCGGCCATCGTCAACGCGGTCATCGACGCGCTGCACGAGACCCACGGCGTCGACCACATCGACATGCCGTGCACGCCCGCGCGCGTGTGGAGGGCGATGCAGGGGCGGGCCGAGCCGCCGCAATGACGGGCGCCTTCGTGACCGGGCTCGTGCTCGGCGCGGGCGGCTCCGAGCGCCTGGGGCGCCCCAAGCAGCTGCTGGCCTACGGCGACGGGACGCTGCTGGGCCACGTCGTCGACGTCGCGCGCGCGTGCCCCTTCGACCAGGTCGTCGTCGCGCTGGGCGGCGCCGCCGACGAGGTGCGCGAGGCGGTCGACCTCGAGGGCGTCGACGTGGTCGTCAACGACGACTACGGCGAGGGCTGCTCGTCGTCGATCGCCGCGGCGCTGGGGGCCGTCGACCTGCGCTGCGACGTGCTCGTGCTCATGCTCGGCGACCAGCCCGGCGTGACGGAGGAGACGGTGCGGGCGCTGCTGGCCGGCCGCGGCGACGCACCGCTCGCCGTGTGCCGCTACGAGGACGGCCGCGGGCACCCGATCGCCTTCGCCAGCACGCTATTCGGCGAGCTGGCCGACCTGCACGGCGACAAGGGCGTCTGGCGGCTGCTCGACCAGCGCGCCGCCGAGGTGGCCGAGGTGCCCATCGCCGGCGCCATCCCGCGCGACGTGGACACCGAGGCCGACTACGTCGCGGTGACCGGCGAGGCGCAGGGCGAGGTGGCCCATCTGATGCCCGACATCGAGACGCTGGCCCAGCGCCTGGCGGGCGTCGACTACCTCGTCGACGAGGGCCTGGCCACCTCGATGTTCCTCGGCGCCCGCCTGCCCCAGCCGCTGCTGCTCGAAGGCGAGGCGGGCGTCGGCAAGACCGAGGCGGCCAAGGCGCTCGCCGCGGTGCTCGACACCCCGCTCATCCGCCTGCAGTGCTACGACGGCATCGACGCGGCCGAGGCGCTCTACGAGTGGAACTACCCCCGCCAGCTGCTGAGCATCAGGCTGGCCGACACGAGCGGCGCGAAGCTGAGCGAGGAGGACCTCTTCGGCCCGACTACCTCATCCGCCGGCCCCTGCTGCGCGCGCTCGAGCACCCCGGCCCGCGCCCTGCGGTGCTGCTCATCGACGAGATCGACCGCGCCGACGACGACTTCGAGGCCTTCCTGCTCGAGCTGCTGGCCGAGGCCAGCGTGACGATCCCCGAGCTCGGCACCATCCGCGCCACCCACCCGCCGGTCATCGTGCTCACCTCCAACCGCACGCGCGACCTGCACGACGCGGTCAAGCGCCGCTGCCTTTATCACTGGATCGCCTACCCGACGCCCGAGCGCGAGGTGGAGATCGTGCGCCGCCGTGTGAAGGGGGCCTCGCAGACGCTCGCCGTGCAGGTGGCCGACGCCGTCTCGCGCATGCGCGACTCCGACGTGCAGAAGCCACCGGGCATCGCCGAGGCGATCGACTGGCTGGCCGCGTTGAGCCTGCTCGGCGTCGAGCGGCTCGACGCGGGAACGATCGACCGCACGCTGGGCTCGGTCCTGAAGTACGAGGAGGACCAGGAGGTGATCCGCGCGGCCGGCCTCGAGCAGCTCGTGCGCAGCCGTGACTGACGCGCGCGCCTTCGGGGTCGAGACGGTCGAGCTCGACCTCCCGGCGCTGGCCGGCGCCTTCGGGCAGCGCCTGCGCGCCGCCGGCGTGCCGATGACGCCCGGGCGCGTGGCCGACCTGGCGCGCGCGCTGGCGCTCGTGCGCCCGATCAGCCGCCGCCGGCTGTACTGGACGGCGCGGGCCGTGCTCGTCTCCGATCCCGCGCAGGTCGCCGCCTTCGACGACGTGTTCGGGTCCGTGTTCGGCGATCGCCGCTCCGAGGAGAGCTTCGACCTCGACGAGATCCGCACCACGGCCGTCGCCGAGCCCCCCGACGACCAGCCGCGGGCCGAGCATCGGACCGTCGGCGGCGAGGTGGGCGCGACGACCCCGGCGCCCGCTCCCACGCGGGGCGAGGGCGACGAGGACGGCCCTGAGGTCGAGGTGCCGGTGGCCATGGCCAGCGACGAGGAGCGCCTGGCCGCCAAGAGCTTCGACGCGCTCGAGCCCTTCGAGCTCGCCCAGCTGCACCGGCTGATGACGCGCCTGAAGCTGCAGACGCCGCGCCGCCGGACGCGCCGCTACGAGAAGGGGCGCCACGGCCAGCACGTCGACCTGCGCCGCACCATGCGCGCCAGCCTGCGCACCAGCGGCGACCCGATCCGCCTCGCGCGCCGCCGGCGCCGCGTCGCCCGCCGCCGGCTCGTGATGCTGTGCGACATCTCGGGCTCGATGGAGCCCTATGCGCGCGCCTACCTGCAGTTCCTGACCTGCGCCGCCGGCAGCGGGCCGAACGCCGAGGCCTTCGTGTTCGCCACTCGGCTGACCCGCCTGACCCGCGCGCTGGCCGCGCGCCATCCCGAGCGCGCGATCCAGCGCGCCGCGGCCGCCGCGCCGGACTGGTCGAGCGGGACGCGGATCGGCGACGCGCTCAAGACGTTCAATGACCGCCATGGCCGGCGCGGCATGGCCCGGGGCGCCGTGGTCGTGATCCTCTCCGACGGCTGGGAGCGCGGCGACCCGGCGCTCGTCGGTCGCGAGATGGCCCGCCTGGCCCGGCTCGCGCACCGGATCGTGTGGGTCAACCCGCGCGTGAGCGCCAGCGCGTTCTCCGTGCAGGCCGGGGGCATGGTCGCCGCGCTGCCGCACTGCGACGCGCTGGTCAGCGGGCACAGCTTCGACGCCCTCGGCGAGGTCGCCGCGGCGATCGGCGCGGCGACGTGCGCGCCGCCGCCCGTCCTGTCCGAGCGGCAGGCCACCGAGGACGAGCCCGAGCCGTGGGCCAGCGCCACGCCGGTGCCCGGCAGCTCGGTGGCCATGCCCAGCGGCCACGGCCCCAGCAAGGGCAACACGACCCCGGGATGGGTGACCGATGACGACGGATAGGACCTGCATCTACCCCGGCTGCGAGCGCCCGGCGGTGCCGCCGCACCCGCTGGGCGGCCCGCAGCCGGCCTTCTGCGATCTCGAGGAGCACAACGCGCTGACCGCCCATCAGGAGCGACGGCGCATCGCCGCGACGGCAGCGACCCACGACGACAAGGAGAGCCGGTGATGGCCAGCGAGGCCTACAGAGCAGTCTTCCTGCGCGTCCACCCGACGGGCAAGATGGTCCTGAGCCTCACCACCGACGCCGACGGCCGCGAGCCGCAGTACGCGCGGCTCGTCGCCGACGAGCTTGGTGTCCCCGCCCTCGACGTCAAGGTCGTGCCGGCCGACACCGATCGCTTCGGCGTCGGGCACGGCTTCAACACGAGCCCGTCGGAGGGCACGCCGGCCGCCATCTCGAGCGCCACGGCGAAGATCCGCGACAAGGCCCAGCTGCTGGCCGGGATGGCGCTCGGCGCCGAGCCGGGCACGCTGAAGTGGCTCAACGGGGCCTGGGTCGCGGCCGATGGCAGCGACCCCACGCAGGTCAAGACGATCGAGGACCTCGCGCTCTACGCGCACGGCACCGGCGAGCTCCCGCCCGGCGTCGAGGGCGGCCTCGACGCGCAGACCGTCTACCGCGGCTGAGGCAGGGCGGCGTCGATCTCGACGCGGACCTCGTCGGCCACCTTCAGCGCGCCGAACAGCGTCGAGTAGGGCTTGATCCCCCAGTCGGTCTGCTTGACCACGGCGGCGCCGCTGAGGCGGCCGTCGTCACCGACGGCGAGGTCGAAGGCGAGCGGGCGCGTGGTGCCGGCCAGGGTGAGCTCGCCCTCCACGGTGAGCTGGCTGTCGGCGCCGGTCACCGCCGTCGAGCGGAAGGCGATCGCCCGGCCCTCGAGGACGTCGTCGTCGATCGTCGTGCGGATGTTGGCCTTGTCTTCGTCGCCGAGGGACTGCATGCCCCCGCTCCCCTCGCGCACGTGCAGCGAGGTCGCGTCGGCCTCGAGCTCGACGCTCGTGTCGGCGGGGCTCTCCCCGACCCGCAGCGTCGCTTCCCAGGCGGTGACCTCGATGACGAGATCGTGGCCCGCCTTGGCCGCGGCGCCGGTCCGCCCGGTCCTGACCACGAGCGTCCCGTCGTCCGGCCCGAGCCCGTAGGTGCCCGCCTGCAAGCTCACGCGCCGACCCTACGCGATCCTTAGACTCGGCACCCGCCCACTGACCCGACGCGTCGGACAGGAGACCGCCCATGGCCGTTGAGTTGGACCACTCGTTCACGACGTCGAAGCCCGACGACGAGAGCTTCGCCGCCATCACCGACCTGGAGCGCGTGGTGCCGGCCGTCCAGGGCGGCAGCGTGCTCGAGACGACCGGTCCTGACTCCGTGAAGGCCGAGATCCTGGTCAAGATGGGCGCGATGTCGATGAAGTTCACCGGCACGGTCGAGGTCACCGAGAAGGACGAGGCCGGCCATCGTGCGGTGCTGACGATCAAGTCCCGCGAGGCCGGCGGCCAGGGCCACGCCAACGCGACCGTCACCTTCACGCTGAACGACGGCGGCGGGGCGATCCACACCAACGCCCAGATCACCGGCAAGGCGGCCTCGATGGGCGAGGGCGTCGTCGCCGGCGTGCTCGACGCGCTCATCGCCGACTTCACGACGAGGATCGGCCAGATCTGACGCCATGGCCCGGGTCGTGATGCGCAAGGTCCGCGAGGGCGAGGTCCCCTACGACGCCGGGACCGCCGTCCAGGAGGACGTCGACCGCCCCGCTTTCCGTGGCAACGGGCCCGACGACTACGTGTGCGTGGAGTGCGGCAACGTCCTGGCCGAGTCGATGCACGAGATGCAGATGACCTACAAGGTCCGCGTCAAGTGCGGGCGCTGCTCGACGATCAACGTCTCGGCCACCGACGTGCACGATCCCGGCCTCAGGAAGCGCTGAGGGCCAGCAGCGCCTCGCGGTGGCGCGCGTAGGCCGCCGCCCCGTCGCCGTCGACCGCCGCGACTCGCACCACCGGTGGGTGGCCCATGGCCGGCACGGCGAGGTCGCGCAGGGCGTCGTGGTAGGCGCGCTCGCGCTGGCGCCCGCCGAAGCCGAAGCCCTTGGCCGCCAGCGCGCGGTCGACCCCGTCGGTGCGCGCGGACCACTCGCGGCAGAGCGCCGCGTGCTCGCCGACGTCGAAGCCGAGGGCGGCGTCCGGGCGGTAGAGCTCGAGCGCGGCGAGGCGGAACGAGGTGAAGTGCGCGGCGTCGTCGACCTCGACCACGGTCCCCGTGGGCAGGTGCACGAGCTCGACGGGCAGCAGCAGGTTCTCGCGCGCGGCGTGCAGGACCGAGAGGTCGCCCTTCAGCCGCGCGTAGATCGCCTGCAGCTGCTCGAGGGCCGCGATCACCGGCGCGACGATCGCCGGGTCGCGGCGCGCCTTCGCCACGCGCTCGAGGCCGACGTGACCCTGCTCGCACAGCCAGTCGAACGAACCGCTCTCGAGCGCGATCCCGTCCTGCGCCGCCGCCGCCGCGAAGGCCGCTTGCACGTCGCCCGGCGCCACCGGGCGGATCCTAGACCTGAGCCTCGTCGCGGATCGCGGCGGCGAACGGCGTGATCGGGCGCTCGCGGCGCTCGCCGTCGAAGGTCACGTCGACCAGCTCGTCGAAGAAGGCCACGAGCCCGGTGACCGGCGCCGCCTCGGGCAGCGGGTCCTCGTAGGTCCAGGCCAGGTTCTCGCCGACCTCGAAGGAGAGGTAGGAGGCGTGGCCCTTGTAGGCGCACGTGGTGCGCTTGTCGCCGGGGCGCGCCTGCGCGACCACGTCCTCGCGCGGGACGTAGAAGCGGGTGGGAAGGCTCGTCTCCCACAGCAGGACGGCGCGCGTGGTCTCGGCCAGCAGCGCGCCGTCGCGCTCGATGCGCACGGGGCGCGAGGTGCGGCGCATGTCGATGCGGTGGTAGGGGTCGCGCGCGTGGCCCAGCAGCGGCTCGTCCTCCTCCAGCCAGCCGTCGAAGGCCTTGAAGTCGAGGACCACGTGGCCGGCCAGATCGGGATCGGCGGGCGCGAAGGCCACGCGTTCGCGCACGACGTCGCCGGCGCGCAGCGAGAGCGCCTCGCCCTCGGTCGAGTGCAGGGCGAAGGGGATCCCCGGGTGCAGGACCGGCGGCGTCTCGTCAGGGCCGGGCGCCGCGGGCTCCGGGACGAGCTCGCCGCGCACGTCCTCGATCGGCACCGCGAAGGACGGCACCACACGCCGCGGCTCCCAGACGAGCAGCGGGCGACGGCTGTCGACCACCTCGTCGTCGCCGAGCAGCGCCCGGAGGCGCCGCTCCACGGGCTCGTAGCGCAGGCCGTCGAGCCCTTGGAACATCGCGTCGCGCATGCGGATGGCCATCTGGTCAGTGTGCCAGGCCGAGGACCTCGCCCAAGAAGCGCGCGACAGCCGCGCGCAGCGCCTCGAGGTCGCCGGTCAGGCTGTGGTTGCCGGGCACCGTGACGACCTCGCGCTTCGGGCCGGCGGGCGGCATGCCGAACGGATCGCTCGCGCCCTGGACCACGAGCGTCGGCACGGCCACCGCGTCGAGCTCGGCCAGGCGGGTCTTCTCGGGACGGCCCGGAGGATGGACCGGGAAGGCGAGGCACAGCACGCCGACCGCTGCGGTCTGCGCCGCGGTCCGGCACGCCACGCGCGCGCCCGACGAGCGCCCGCCGGCCACGAGCGGCAGGTCGCCCAGCGGCCCGGCGCGCAGGTGCTCGACGACCGCGATCCACGCCGCGTCGAGCTGCGCCGCGGGGGCCGGCGAGCGGCGGCCCGCGACGCGATAGGGCTGCTCGACGAGCGCGACGGTGACGCCCGCCTCCTGCGCGGCCTTCGTGGCCGCGACGAGATCGCGCGCCGTCACCCCGCCGCCGGCGCCGTGGCCGAGCACGAGCGCGCCGGCGACCTCGTCGGCGGCGTGCAGGTGCACCCGCGCCGGGCCGTGGGGCGTGTCGACGTCGGCGCCCGTCACCAGGACTCGCGCGGCCGACGCTCGCGCGGGTCGGGCAGCAGCGGGCCGAGCAGCATGTTCACGAAGCTGACGATGATCGCCGCCAGCACGCCCCACCAGAAGGTGCTGATCTCGAAGTCGGGGACCACCCAGTCGGTGACGTAGAGCATCAGCACATTGATGAGGAAGTAGAAGAGCCCCAGCGTCACGATGATGAACGGGATCGACAGGAAGGCCACCGCCGGCTTGATCCACGCGTTGACGACGGTGAAGACGGCGGCGGCGATGAGCAGGGTCCACCACGAGTCGCCGTAGGTCACGCCGCTCAGCGCCCACGTCGCCACGAACAGCGCCGCGACGTTCGAGAGCCAGCCGATGAGCAGCGCGCGCCCCATGGGCTAGCGCCACGCCCGGCGCAGCAGCGCGAGCAGGTTGGCGCTGGAGATCTTCTCGGCCACCTGGGAACCGTACTTCGCGGCGAGCGCGTCCTGCACGTAGCGCATGCGCCCGAGGTGCTCGAGGCCGGGGAGCGCCGGTTTGATCCAGCCGTCGAGGTCGGTGCCGATGGCCGCGTGGTCGTGCGAGCCGGTCACCTGCGCGATGCGGTCGATGTGCGCGTAGACCAGCTCCATGCTGTCCTCGAACGTCTTGACCTTCCGTGCCGGGCGCAGGCCGTCCTGGGTGTAGTGCTGGCAGGCGATGACGCCCATCACCCCGCCGCGTCGCCCGACCTCGCGGATGACGTCGTCGGTGAGGTTGTAGGAGAGCTTGCCGAAGCGGCACGCCATGTGGGAGGCGATGACCGGCGCCTGCGGCCCGACCGCCGCGAAGGTGTCTGCGATCGCCTGCTCGGTCATGTGCGTGATGTCGACGAGCACGCGCTCGCGCACCATGGCGCGCGCGGCCGCCGTGCCGAGCTCGGTCAACCCGAGCTTGGGCGACGGGAAGACCAGCCGGTAGAGCCAGTCGGGCAGGAACGGGAGCGCCGGGGCGTTGGTCGCCACTCCGCGCCAGAAGAGGTGGGCGAGCGTCACGTACGCAACGCCGCGGCGGGCCAGGTCGGCGACGTTGGCGTCGACCTCGGCCGGCGTGGAGCCGAGCGCGAAGCCGCCCTCGATCGCGTGGACGATCGCCGTGCGGCCCTCGGCGATGGCCGCGTCGAGCGCAGCGGCGTCGTGGGCCACCGTCGCCCCCAGCGGCTCCTTCGCCACGTGATCCTCCACCAGCGCTATCTGGTCGAGGACCGACTTGATGTAGCCGGGCTTCGGGGGCGAGCCGTAGGGCAGGCCGAGGTCCATCTCGTCCAGCGGCGAGTAGAGCACCGACAGCAGCGCGCCGACGTCGCCCGCGCGCGCGAGCTCCACCGTGACACTGGGGGCACCCTCGGGCCCCTGGTAGTTCAGCCGCCGCGAGAGCAGGTCGACGAGGATCGCCTTCCAGCGCGCGTCGGGGCGCTGGGCGAGGATCGCCGACTTCGTGTCCGCCTGCTCGGGCGGGACGAGGTGCATCGGGTAGTGGGCGTGGAGGTCGACCAGCACGCTGGCGCGACTCTACGCCGCGACGGCGCCAGGGGCGACCTGCCGCGTGCCCGTGCGCGCGTAGGCGGCGCTCGCCAGCCCCGCGGCGGCCAGCGCGGCGGTCGCGCCCAGCGCCATCCCGACGCGCGGGCCCGCGACCTGCGCCAGCCAGCCCACCAGCGGCGCGCCGATCGGGGTCGAGCCCAGGAAGACGACCGAGTAGAGCGCCATCACGCGCCCGCGCATGGCCGGCGCGACGGCGAGCTGCATCGTCGAGTTGACGCCGGCCGAGAAGGTCACGGTCATGGCCCCCAGGGGCACGAGGGCGAGGACCTGCAGCGGGAGCGAGGGCGCGGCCGCGGCCAGCAGCTCGAGCGCGCCGAACCCGGTCGCCGCGCCGACCAGGATGCGCGGCGAGACGCGCCCGCGCGCGCCCGCGGCCAGCGCGCCGACGACCGAGCCGACCGCCATCGCGGAGGTGAGCAGCGCGTAGGTCGCCGCCGTGCCGTGCCAGGTCTGGCTGGCCAGCAGGGGCATGAGCACCTGGAAGTTGAACGACAACGTGCCGACCAGCGCCATCATGGCCAGCGGGATCCACAGTCCCGGGTTGGCGTTCACGTGGCGAACCGCGGCGCGCAGCTCGCCGCGGGCCCGCTGCACCGGCGCCGCCGTGGCCAGCGCGGTCGGGTCCATGCGGGCGAGAGCCACGAGCATGGCGACGAAGGAGAGGGCGTTGAGGGCGAAGCACGTGCTCACACCGGCGAAGGCGATGACCGCACCGGCGCTGGCGGGCCCGACGATCCGCGCGCTCTGGACGATGACCGAGTTCAGCGAGACGGCGTTGACGACGCGCTCGGCCCCCACGAGCTCGATGACGAAGCTCTGGCGCGTGGGATTGTCGATCGCATTGACCGAGCCGCGGACGAAGACCAGCGCCCAGACGATCAGCGGGGTCACCGACCCGGCGGCCGTGAGCGCGAAGAGCGCGAGCGCCGGCAGCGCCATGAGTGCCTGGGTGACCATGAGCACGCGGCGCTTGGGGAGGCGATCGGCCAGCACGCCGCCCCAGGCGCCGAAGAGCAGGATCGGCACGAACTGCAGGCCCGCTGTGAAGCCCACGGCGGCGCCGCTGCCGGTGAGCTGGACGATGAGCCACATCTCGGCCACGTTCTGCATCCAGTTGCCCGAGACCGAGACGACCTGGCCGGCGAAGTAACGGCGGTAGTTGGGAACGGCCAGCGACGTGCCGGCGCGGCGCAGGGCAGCTGTCAAGCGCCGGCCTCCTCGAGCACGCGCTCGAGGATGGCGGCCGCGCGATCGAGCGTCGCGCGCTCGTCGGCATCGAGGTCGCGCAGGCGGCGCGCGAGATAGGCGTTCTTGCGGGTGCGCACGCGCGCCAGCAGGACCCGGCCGGCAGGCGTCAGGGCGACGACGAACGAGCGCCGATCGACCGGGTCCTGCGTGCGGTCGACAAGCCCCATCTCCTCCAGGCGCGCGATGACGCGCGTGGCGGTGGGGCGCTGGATGCGCTCGCGGACGGCGAGCTCGCTGGGGGTCAGCGGCCCGTGGCGATCGATCGTCGCCAGCGCAGCGCCCTGCGAGGGGCTGAGCTCCTCGGCGGCCTCCTGGCGCAGGCGCCGTGCGGTGCGCGCGATCACGAGGCGCAGCCGGACGGCGAGATCGGCCTGGGAGGTGGTTCGCATTGCTAATTAGCGTAGCAAACTATGTCACCGCCCCCCGCGAGCGCGGGTGTGCCTAGGCGCCACGCCGTTCATGCCGGCGTTTGCCTGCTCGTCGGCCGGGAACGTCAGAGACAATGGGCACTGACACTGAGCTCTCACTTGGCCCGCGCGCCCGCCGCCAGCTCGGACGCCCGTCGCCCTCGGCGGGCGGATAGGCCCGCCGTGGCAGCCGATCCGCTCGCGCTGCTCGAAGAGCCCACGCTGGCTCGCGTCGCCGAGCGGCTCGTCGCCGAGGCGCAGGCGACCGCTGGCGCCCCCGCCGCCCTGTACGTCGGTGATCTCGACGGGCGCTCGCTGCGCCGGGTGACCGGGGACAGCGGGCTGCCCGAGCAGCTGGAGAGCGGGCAGCTGGTCGGTCCCGAGATCCCGGCCGGGCGGCCCTCCACGCTGGCGCCGGCGTTGCCGGAGGGAGCCACCGCGCTGCCGCTGACGATGCGCGGGCGCGCCCTCAGCGTGCTCGTCTTCTCCGCGCCTCCGGCGGGCGACCTCTCGGCCCTGGTGACGCGCGGGGCCGCGGCCCTCGAGTTGGCCGAACGCTTCACGGACGTGTTGGCCAGTCCGCGCCGGCACCGCGCGTGCAGCGCGGCCGCCGAGCTCCAGCAGGACCTGATGCCGCCGCGCATCGCCCGCCTGCAGGGCGCCGAGCTGGCCTGCTCGATCCTGCCCGCCTACGACGTCGGCGGCGACTGGATCGACCACTGCGCGACGGGCGACGGCGGCTGGCTCGGTGTGGCCGACGCCGTCGGGAAGGGGCCACAGGCCTCGGCCATCAGCGCGATCGCCTTGGGCGCTTACCGCGCGACGCGCCGCGGCGGCGGCGACCTGGCCGACGCGGCGGCGAGCATGCACGACGCGCTCCGCTCGTTGGAGGTGCCCGACATCTTCATGAGCGCCGTCCTCGCCAGCTGGGACGGTCCGTCCTCGTCGCTCACCTGGCTGCGCTGCGGGCACCTACCGCCCTCGGTCTGGCACCCCGAGCGCGGGCTGCGCGAGCTCGAGGGCGGCGATGGCCCCGTCCTGGGTCTCGACCGCCTCGACCCGCCGACCGAGACGGCCTCCGCGACGATCGCTCGGGGCGAGATCGTGGTCCTCGTCTCCGACGGCGTGCTCGAACGCACCGCGCCCGGCGGTGAGCCCTTCGGCGAGGACGGCCTGCGGCGCGCCCTGCAGGCGATGGTCGCTCCCTCCGCCATCGCGGCGGCCTCGGCGATCCTCGACGCCGTCGCGGCGGCCTACGACGGCCCGCTGCGCGACGACGCCAGCGTCGTCGCGCTCGCTGCACTCTGAAAGGCTGGGACCTGCGGCGGCGTGGGCGCCGTAGTGGCAGGCATGGAGCTCGACCGCCGGGCCTTCGTCGGTCTCGGGCTGGCCGCCGTGCCCGCGCTCGCCGGGTGGCGGGCGCCGGCCGGCCGCGAGCCGCTGGCGCTGGCCACCGCGGACACCGAGGCGCATGTCGTCGTCGTCGGTCTCGCGCGTGGCGAGCTGCAGCGGCGGGTAGCCACCGTCGCGGACCCGCGCAGCATCGAGAGCGGGCCCGGCGGGCACGTCGTCGTGGCGCATCCGGCGGCCGGCGCCGTGTCGCTGCTGACCACCCGCCCCGTGCGGGTCCGGCGCGTGCTGCGCGGGCTGGGTGCGCCGCGCTACACCGCGATGGCGCCCGACGGCCGCCACGCCTTCGTCAGCGACGGCGCCCGCGGCGAGCTCGTGGTCGTCGACCTCGCGCGCGGGCGGATAGTGGCGGGCGTCGAGGTCGGCGCCGGCGCGCGCCACCTGTCCCTCGATCCGGCCGGGCGCACGCTGTGGGTCGCGCTGGGATCGAGCGCCGCGGCCATCGCCGTGGTCGACGTCGGCGATCCGAGGCGCCCGCGCCTGCGCCGTCGCGTGCGCCCCCCGTTCCTGGCCCATGACGTGGCCTTCTCCCCCAGCGGCCGGCGCGTGTGGGTCACCGCGGGACGCGAGCGCCGCCTGGCCGTGCTGCCGGCCGCCGGCGGGCGCCCGGTGCTGTTGAGCGCCGACCGGGCGCCCCAGCACGTGAGCTTCGGGCACGGCGTCGCCTATGTGGCCAGCGGCGACGGCGCCTCCGTGCGGGTGCACGAGCTGATGCACGGACGTGTACGCCGGGCGGCCCGCGTGCCATACGGCTCGTACAACATCCAGGCCGGCGCGGGCGCCGTCGTCACCGCCTCTCTGGCCCGCGGAACGCTGACCATCCTGGACCGGGCGGGCCGCGTCCGGCGCGAGATCAAGGTCGCCGCCGCCGCTCATGACGCCTGCCTGCTGCGCTAAAGGTGCGCTGATCGGGGTTATTACCGCGACGAACGGGTACCGGGTGGGGGTCGACCTACCCGGAGGTCCCCGTGGCACCGATCCAGCTCACGGTCCAGCGCCCCGACTTCGACACCGTTCACATCACCCTCGAAGGCTCGCTGGACCTCGCCCGCGCTTATGAGTTCGACGAGGCGATCCGCCGCATCGAGCGCGATGCGCCCGGCCGAGTGCTCGTCGACCTCCGCGGCCTCGAGTTCCTCGACACCACGGGCCTCTCGCGCCTCGTGGCCCTGCGCCGGCGCTGCCGGCGCACCGGCCGCCGGCTCGTGCTCGTGCGCGGCTCGCAGGCGATCCAGCGTCTCTTCGCCGTGACCGCGATGAACGAGCACTTCGAGGTCGTCCGCGACCCCGAAGAGCTGCTCGCCACGGCATAGCTGACGGCGCTTGCGCCTCTCGCCCGCGCGCGCTTGCGGTGCGTTGCGGCGCAAACAGCATCACCGAGGGAAAGCGAGCGGGCGGTGGTCGAGGCGCGCGCGGCGCCCCTGGCGCGTTGCCGCTGATCGGCGCAACGAGTGGCGAGTTCGTCAGCCTGAGGCAGACAAACTCGCCACTCGTCGTGGCGGCGACCGACTACAGCGTGCGACCCAGCGTCGCCGGGCGGCGCTTGGCGCCGCGGGTGCTCAGCGCGGCGTAGACCTCGTCGGTGCGGCGGGCGACGTCCGCCCAGTCGAAGCGGGCCACGTGGGCCGAGGCCTCGGTGACCAGGCGGAAGCGCAGCGCAGGGTTGGCCAGCACCCACTCCATCATCTGCGCCAGCGAGCGCGGGTCGCGCGAGCGGAAGCGCAGGCCGACATCCTCGTTGGGGACGACCTCGCGCAGGCCCCCGGTGTCGGCCACGATGCACGGGCAGCCGCTGGCCATCGCCTCGAGCGCCACCAGCCCGAAGGGCTCGTAGATGGAGGGCACCACGCAGAGGTCGGCGATCCGGTAGAGCGAGCGCAGCACGTCGTCGCCGATCCAGCCCAGGAAGCTCCCGTGGCGCTCGAGGCCCAGGCGCCGCGCCTGGTCCTTGAGCTCGGCCTCGTGGGTGCCCGAGCCGGCGACCAGGAAGCGCACGCCGTCCAGGCGCGCGATGACCCGCGGCAGCGCGTCGAGCGCGATCTGAAAGCCCTTCTCGTAGACCAGGCGCCCGATGAGGAGCACGAGCTTCTCGGCCGGGTCGGCGAAGCGCGCCCGCAGCGCGGCGAGGTCGTCGACGGGCGCGAGGTCGAGCGGGTCGATGCCGTTGGGGATGACCTCGACCTTGGCCTCGTCGACGCCGAAGACGTCGGCCACGTGGCCCTGCATGTAGTGGCTGCAGACGACGACGCCCTCCGCGCGGCGCACCATCCAGCGCTCGACGCCGTGGATGTAGCTCTGCGGGTGCTTGTCGACCCAGCCCTGGTGGCGGCCGTACTCGGTGGCGTGGACGGTCGTCAGGTACGGCCGTCGGGAGGCGCGCGCCAGCGCGGCGGCGGCGCGCGCGACGAGCCAGTCGTGACCGTGGATGACGTCGAAGTCGTAGCGGGCGGTCAGCGCGCGGCCGGCCGCGAGCATGTGCTCGTTCATGCCCTCGACCCAGGCCACGAACTCGTCGAGGTCGCGCGGCGTCGCCGGCTCGGGCATGCGGTGCACGCGCACGCCGGCGCGGACCTCCTCGGGCACGTCGCCTTCGCGCCCGCGCGTGAGCACGTGGACCGCCACGCCCCGGGCCACCAGCCCCTCGGAGAGCTTGCGCACGTGGCGCGCGAGCCCGCCCTCCACGATCGGCGGGTACTCCCACGAGAGGATCAGGATGCGCCGCGGCATCAGATGATCGAGCTCGGATCCCGCGCGGCGGGATGGCGCCGGGCCGTGGATGCCGGGCGCCACACGGCGAAGTGGAGCCGTGCCGGTAGCACGGCCCGCTTCGGCGGGTGGCGATCCGGCGCCGCGGGACGGTGGCAGACCGTCGTACGGGGTGCGGGCTCGGTCATCTGGGTGCCTGACCCTACCGGCGCCGCGCGAGCGCGGTTGCAGGTGGATTGAAGGTTCTGTCCCGCTTTGAGGGCCCGAAGCGGGACAAGATCGTGCGTGCTGACACAAGCTCGCTCGTCAGACGTACTTTCGAACATCGATCCGCCGGGGGGCGACGTGGAAAGGACGAGCACATGACGAGGGGGGTCCTGCGATGAGCGCGACGACGACGCCCATCGCCCCGCCGCTGACCGCTTCCAGGCCCGCGAGCGGCGCGCCCGCCGAGGCACCCGCCGCTTCGCCGTCGTGGCAGCGCCTCGAGGAGCAGATCAAGTGGTACTCGAGCGGCGCCCGGCGCAACAAGCGCTGGTACATGCGCATCAAGCTCGTGCAGATCGTCTCGGCCGCCGCCATCCCCGTGCTCGCGGCGACCAGCCTGCCCACGTGGGTCGCCGGCGGCCTGGGCGCGCTCATCGTCGTCCTCGAGAGCGTCCAGCAGCTCTTCCAGTTCCACTCCAACTGGACCCACTACCGCTCGACGTCCGAGGCGCTCAAGCACGAGAAGTTCCTCTACCTCGCGCACGCCGGCTCCTACGCGACCGCCGCCAACCCCGACGCGCTACTGGCCGAGCGCATCGAAGCTCGCGTCTCGCAGGAGCACGCCTCCTGGGCCTCCGAGCAGAGCCAGGGCCAGGGCCACCAGAAGTAGCCATGGCCCAGCGCATCTTCATCAGCTACCGGCGCGACGACTCACGCGGCTATGCGGGCCGCCTGCAGGGCGACCTCTCCCGCCGCTACAGCGACGAGCACGTCTTCCGCGACGTCGAGATCCCGCCCGGCGCGGACTTCGGCGAGTACATCACGAGCCTCGTCGACAAGTGCAACATCGTGCTCGCGATCATCGGCCCCGGGTGGCTCGACGCGCGCGACCGCGACGGCGAGCGGCGGATCGACAAGCCCGACGACTGGGTGCGCCTGGAGATCGAGCGCGCGCTGGCGCGCGACGGCGTCGAGGTCATCCCGGTGCTCGTCGACGGCGCCCGGCTCCCGCCGCGCGAGGAGCTGCCCGAGTCGCTGCTGGCGTTGCGCCGGCGCAACGCCTTCGAGCTCTCCGACCGACGCTGGGACTACGACGTCGGCCAGCTCGGCCAGCACCTCGACACGCTGCTGCGCGGCACCAGCGCGCTGCACGTGAGGCCCACCGGCCCGCCGCCGACGGCGACCTCTCCGCCGACGACGGCGCCGAGCGCGGCGCCCGCTGCCACGCCGGCGAGCGCAGCCACGACCGAGGCCACCGACCACACCACCTTCGCCGTCTTCGCCGCCGCCGCCGTGGCGCTCCTCACCGCCTTCCCCGCCGACCTCTTGGCCCACAACCTGGTCGACCGCGCGCCGTTGGACCGCAACGACCTGGTCACCGTCCGCGACTTCATCCTCGAGAAGGCGATCTTCTTCGGCATCGTCGGGGCGCTCGCGGCCCTCGCGGTGGGCTTCCTCTCGCGACGCTCGCGCGAGCCGATCGTCTCGACCGTGCTCGGCCTGGGCGCCGGGATCGTGGCCGGCGCCGTCTACGCCGGCGCCTACGCGGGCCTCACGCTCTCCTCGGCCGAGGGCACCGACACGGCCAGCACCGCCGTCGGGATGATCGCCGCCGGCGCCTTCCTGGGCTGGGCCTTCGGCGCCGAGCGCCCGGGCGCGCGCCTGGAGGCCTCGTGCGCGGGCCTGGCCGGCGGGCTGCTGGCCGGCGGCGTCGTCGGCGTGCTGCACGACTCGCTGACCACGGCCGCCGGGCACCGGCTCCTCTCGGGCCTGTGCGTGGCGCTGATCGTGACGACCGCGGGCTTCGTCGGCCTGCGCATCCCGCGCGACTCGACCGCGCCCGCGGCCGAGCTGCTCACGCGCGCTCGAGCAGCGCCACCGGCCATGCACCGGTGAGCAGCGCGACCTCGGCGCCGGCGGTGAGGTCGACCGGCTCGCCGTCGTCGAGCACGGAGCGCCAACGGCCGGGCACCGCCAGCCGCGCGCCCTGCCAGTCGCGCACCGGCACGACGGCCAGCGCCTCGCCGCCGCGCAGGTAGGCGCACACGCCCGGGCCGGCATCGACCGGCTCGTAGGGGCCACCGTCGAACGCGTCGGGCCGCCGCGCGCGCAGGGCCAGCGCGCGGCGGATGAGGTCGAGCTTGCGCTCGCCGAAGTCGCGCGGCGCCTCGCCGGCGCGCAAGCGCGCCAGCGCGGCGCGCCGCGCCCCCCAGTCGACGGGCCGGCGATTGTCGGGATCGACGAGGCTGAGCGCCTCGAGCTCGTCGCCCTGGTAGACGTCGGGCACGCCGGGCACGGTCAGCTTGAGCAGCAGCTGGCCCAGCGCCGCGCGCCGGCCCTCCACGGCGAGACGCTCGGCGAAGGCCACGAAGCCCTCGGGTGGGCGCTCGACGAGGCTCCGCGCGTAGCCCCGCGCCGCCGCCTCGTAGGCCTCGTCGGGCTCCGCCCACGTCGTGCGCAGCTTGGCCTCGCGCAGCGCCTTCTCGACGTAGGCCTCCAGGCGCTCGGCCTCGATCGGCCAGGCGCCGACGAGCGTCTGCAGGACCAGGTAGGCGCTGTGCTCGTCGGGCGCGTCGGCCTCGCGCACCCAGCCCTCGGCCAGCGCGGCCCACTCCTCGGCCATCGCGCTGAGCGCGCCGATGCGCGCGCGCACGTCGCCCGAGCGCTTGGTGTCGTGGGTCTGGGTGACGAGCAGCCCGCGCGGGAAGCGCTCGGCCCGCGCGGCGTTGGCGGCGTGGAAGGCGTCGACCGAGAGCCCGAAGCGCGCGGGGTCGCCGCCAACCTCGTTGAGCGCGAGCAGGCGCAGGTGGCGGTAGAAGGCGGTGTCCTCGATCCCCTTCGCCGTGATCGGCGGCGAGGTCTGCTGAAAGCGCGTGACGAGCTCGTCGTGGCCGCGCTCGCGCAGCGCGAGCACGTCGGCGAGACGGCCGTCGGCGGCGGCCTCGATCGCGCGCACGTCATCCTCCTCGACGCGCCCCGACCACGGCTCCACGTACGTGCGGTAGATGGGGAGCGCCGCCAGCGCGGCGGCCATGTCGCCGACGTCGAGCAGCTCGCGCAGGCGATCGACCTCGCGGGCGAAGGTCGTCTCCGCCTGCTCGAGCTGGGCGCGGGCCGCCACCTCGTCGAACGGCTCGCCGGCGAACGGCAGGCGCGCCAGCGCCGCCTCGCCCGCCGGGTCGACGAACAGGGCGGCGGCGTCGTTGAGGAACTCGTAGCCCACCGTGCCCTCGACGGGCCAGTCGCGCAGAGGCTCCCCGGTGTGCAGGATCTTCTCCACCCACACGTGCGCGGCGCCGGCGTCGCGCAGGCGCTCCAGGTAGCCCGCGGGGTCGGCCAGCCCGTCGGGGTGGTCGACGCGCAGCCCGTCGACCACGCCGTCGCGCACGAGCTCGAGGACCTTGCCGTGCACGAGCGCGAAGACCTCGGGGTCCTCGACGCGCACGCCGGCCAGGTCGTCGATGTCGAAGAAGCGCCGGTACCAGCCGTCGTCGGGGTCGTAGTCGAAGATCCGCGCGCGCTCGCGCTCGTCCGCCCACCAGCGGTTCTCGTCGGAGACGCCCATGTGGTTGGGCACGATGTCGAGCACGATCCGAAGGCCCTCGCCGGCCAGCGCGCGCAGCCCCTCCTCCCCACCGAGCGCGTCTGACACCCGCGTGGGATCGACCACGTCGTAACCGTGCGTCGAGCCCGTGCGCGCCTGCAGCGAAGGCGACAGGTACAGGTGCGAGATCCCGAGGTCGCGCAGGTAGGGCACCAGCGCGCGCACGGCCGCGAAGTCCTGCTCCGGGGAGAGCTGGAGGCGGTAGGTGGCGATCATCACGCGCGTCGCAGCAGCTTCATCGAGCGCGCCGAGACGCGCACCTCGCCGCGCGAGGGCCAGCGCTGCGCGCCGGGCTCGAGCGCCGGCTCCTGGGTGCAGATCTCGTGGACCCACTCGGCCCCGAAGCGGCGCGCGGGCAGCGTGAAGGTCATGTCCTCGTGATGGGCGTTGAACAGCAGCAGGAAGGAGCCGTCCTCGATCGGCTCGCCGCGCGGCGTGCGGTCGGCGATCTCCTGGCCGTTGAGGAAGACGCCGAGGACGTGGGCCGAGGGCTGCTGCCAGTCGCGCTGGGTCATGCGCCGGCCGTCGGGCCGGAACCACCAGACGTCCGGCAAGCCCGAGCCCTCGCTCTCGCGCCCGGCCAGGAACTTGCCGCGGCGGAAGACCGGGTGGGCCTTGCGCAGCTCGATCAGGCGCTTGGTGAACTCGAGGTGGTCGCCCTGGCCCGGGCGCAGCCCCCACTCGTACCACGAGAGCTCGTTGTCCTGGCACCAGGCGTTGTTGTTGCCGTGCTGGGTGCGGCTCAGCTCGTCGCCGCCGAGGAGCATGGGCACGCCCTGGGAGAGCAACAGCGTGGCCAGGAAGTTGCGCTGCTGGCGCCAGCGCAGCTCGACGATGGCCGCGTCGTCGGTCTCCCCCTCGACTCCGCAGTTCCACGAGCGGTTGTCGTCGGTGCCGTCGCGGTTGTCCTCGCCGTTGGCCTCGTTGTGCTTGTCGTTGTAGGTCGTGAGGTCGTGCAGCGTGAAGCCGTCGTGGGCGGTGACGAAGTTGATCGAGGCGAACGGCTGGCGCCCGTCGGACTCGTAGAGGTCGCTCGAGCCCGTGAAGCGCGAGGCGAACTCGGCGATGCTCGACTGCCCGCGCCAGAAGTCGCGCACGACGTCGCGGTAGATGCCGTTCCACTCGCTCCACAGGACGGGGAAGTTGCCGACCTGGTAGCCGCCGGGGCCGACGTCCCACGGCTCGGCGATGAGCTTGACCTGCGACAGGATCGGGTCCTGGTGGATGGTGTCGAAGAAGGCGCTCAGGCGATCGACGTCGTAGAGCTCGCGCGCCAGGGCGCTGGCCAGGTCGAAGCGGAAGCCGTCGACATGGCACTCGCTGACCCAGTAGCGCAGCGAGTCCATGATCAGGCGCAGCACGCTCGGATGGCGGGCGTCGAGGGTGTTGCCCGTGCCCGTGTAGTCCATGTAGTGGCGGTCGTCGTCGGGCACCAGGCGGTAGTAGCTCGAGTTGTCGACGCCCTTGAAGGACAGCATCGGGCCGAGGTGGTTGCCCTCGGCGGTGTGGTTGTAGACCACGTCGAGGATGACCTCGATGCCCGCGCGGTGCAGGGCCTTGACCATGCCCTTGAACTCGCGCACCTGGTCGCCGCGCCGGCCCGTGGCGGCGTACTCGGAGTGAGGGGCCAGGTAGCCGATCGAGCTGTAGCCCCAGTAGTTGCTCAGCCCGCGGTCGTGCAGGAAGGACTCGTCGGCGATGTGGTGGATGGGCAGCAGCTCGACCGCGGTGACCCCCAGGCGCTGCAGGTAGGCCAGCGCCTCCTCGGAGGCCAGCCCGGCGTAGGTGCCGCGCAGGTCCTCGCGCACCGCGGGGTGGCGCTTGGTGTAGCCCTTGACGTGGGTCTCGTAGATGATCGTCTCGTTCCACGGGCGCCGCGGCGGGACGTCGCCCTCCCAGTCGAACGAGCGGTCGACGACCACCGACTTGGGGATCGCCAGCGCCGAGTCCTCGTCGTCGGGCTCGAGGTCGGCGTCGGGCGTGTCGTCGGGCGTGTAGGGCAGGACGTTGGCCGCGTCCCAGTCCACGTCGCCCTCGACCGCCTTGGCGTAGGGATCGATGAGCAGCTTGGCCGGGTTGAAGCGGTGGCCCTCCGCGGGCGCGTAGCGGCCGTACACGCGGTAGCCGTAGCGCTGGCCGGGCGCGACGCCGGGCACATAGCAGTGCCAGTTGTGGGCGGTGCGCTCGACCACGTCGATGCGCTCCTCGTTGGCCTCCTCGTCGAACAGGCACAGCTCGACCCGCTCGGCGTGCTCGGAGAAGAGCGAGAAGTTCGTGCCCCCGCCGTCCCACGTGGCGCCCAGCGGGAACGGCGCCCCGGGCCAGGTCGCGCGGCTCGTCGCCTGCTCGGTCATCGCCCGATCAGCGCTCCCGCGCGCGCGGGCAGGCGCACGCCGCCGCCGCCCAGGGTCGCGCTGTGGGTGGCGAGCGCCACCGTGCCCCCCTGCACCGGCACCGTGCGCGGCCCCGCCGCGAAGTTGCACGCGAGCTCGAAGGCGCCGCGGCGCACGCGCAGCCAGCCGTCGTCCTCGGAGAACCCGATGCTGTCCACCCCAGGCGCCAGCGCCCGACGCGCGCGCAGCAGCGCGGCGTACAGCTCACGCAGCTTGGTGCTCCCGCGGCGCGTGAGCTTGGAGCGCTCGAAGGTGGCCGGGTCCTGGGGGTCGGGCACCTCCTCCCCCGCGAACTCGGCGAAGGCGGCGAACTCTTGCCGGCGGCCCTCGCGGGTCGCGTCGGCGATGCGCTTGTCGATGTGATCGGAGAAGAACTGAAAGGGAGCGCGCTCGCCGTGCTCCTCGCCCATGAACAGCATGGGGGTGAAGGGTGCCAGCAGCGTGCAGAACGCGGCCAGCGGCCTCGCCCTGGCGGGCAGCCGATCGCCGAAGGCGCGGTTGCCGACCTGGTCGTGGTTCTGGGCGAAGACGACGAACTGCTCGGGCGCGCGGTCGTCGGCGCGGGCGCCGAAGCGCCGTCCGCGGAAGGTCGAGTAGGCGCCGTCGTGCACGTGCGGGCGGTGGTAGGCCTTGGCCAGCTGCGCCACCTCGCCGAACTCCTCGTACCAGCCCGAGCGCTCGCCGGTGAGCAGCGCGCGCAGGGCGTGGTGGAAGTCGTCGGCCCAGGCGGCGTCGTGGCCGTAGCCGCCCTGGCGCGGCGGGCGGATGACCTTGGGGTCGTTGAGGCCGCTCTCGGCGATGACCAGCGCGCGGCGGCTCTCCGCGCGGACGTGCTCGGCCAGCTCGGTGAGCACGTGGCGGGCTCCGTCGTCGTGGATGGCGTGGATCGCGTCGAGGCGCAGGCCGTCGACGTGGAAGTCGCGCACCCACCCCGTCGCGCTCTGCAGCACCCATTCGCGGACGCCGTCGGAGCCCTCGCCGTCGAAGTTGACCGCCTTGCCCCACGGCGTCCCGTGGCGCTCGGTGAAGAACGGCCCGAAGGCCTCGAGCGCCTTGACGCCGCTGGCGCCGACGTGGTTGTAGACGACGTCGAGGATGACACCCAGGCCCGCGTCGTGGGCGGCGTCGACCAAGGCCGCCAAACCGTGCGGCCCGCCGTAGGCCGAGTGGGCGGCCGAGAGGTAGACGCCGTCGTAGCCCCAGCCGTGGTGGCCGGGGAACTCGCCGATCGGCATGAGCTCGACGTGGGTGACCCCCAGCTCGGCCAGCGCCGGCAGCCGCGCGGCGGCGGCCTCGAAGGTGCCCTCGGCGGTGAAGGTCCCGACGTGCAGCTCGTAGAGCACGGCGTCGCGCAGCTTCGCCGGGCGAAAGCGGCGGTCGGTCCACGCGAACGTGCTCGGGTCGACCACGCGCGAGGGCCCGCGCAGCCCCTCGGGCTGCCAGCGCGAGGCAGGGTCGGGGAAGCGCTGGCCATCGAGCACGAGCCAGTAGTCGTCGCCGGCGGCGGCGGGCACCCGCGCGCTGCGCACGCCGTAGCCCTCGTCGGCCAGCTCGTGGTCAGCTCCGCGCACGCGGACGGCGACACGCCGCGCCGCGGGCGCCCACGTCCTGAACTCGACGAGGGCGTCGTCGACCACGCTCGCGCCCAGCGGGCGCTCCCAGGGGTACTCCTCGGCCACTCGCGGCACCGTACCCGTAGGGCGTCGCCGGCTACCGCCCGGTCGTCGCGCGCCCCGCGCGGCCATCGGCTCAGGTGAAGCCCCGACGGCAGGCCCGGGCAGGCCCCTGCCCGTACCCGTCAGCCTCCGTCGTCCACCGCGACGCCCACGGCACAGGGGATCCGCGCAGCCACGCGCCAGCCGCCGCTCTCGCGCGGGCCGGCCTCCAGGCGACCGCCGCCCGCCCCCACGCGCTCGCGCAGGCCGCGCAGGCCGTTGCCGGTCCCGTGCCCGGCCAGGATCTCGGCGTCGGCGGCGTCGTCGTTGACCACCTCCACCTCGATCGCCGCGGCGCCGCCGCGGACCAGCACATGGACCGGCGCCCCGGAGGCGTAGCGCAGCGCGTTGGTCAGGCTCTCGCGCACCACCCGGTAGACGGTGTGGACGGCGGAGACGGGCAGACCCTCGCGCGAGCCCTCCAGGCGCAGGGTCACGTCCAGGCCGGTCCCGGCCGCGCGCGCGACGAGCTCCTCGACGAGGGCCAGGTCGGGCGCGTGCCCGATCGCCTCGTCGTCGGAGAGCAGCGCCACGAGCTGGGTCATGTCGTGCTCGGCCTGGCGCGCGGCGCCCGCGATCGCGTCGAACATCTCGCTGGTCAGCTCGGGGTCGACCGCGGCGATGCGCTGGCCGGCCCCGGCCTGCACGACCATGACGCTGATGGCGTGGGCGACGATGTCGTGCAGCTCCGAGGCGATCCGAGCGCGCTCGTAGCGGACCGAGAGCGTGGCGAACGCCTCGCGCTCGCGCTCGAGCTCCTCGGCGCGCTCGGCGAGCCGGAGGGCGACGAGGTCGCGCTCGCGGATCGCGCGGCCGGCGATCCAGGCGGTGCCGACGAGCAGGATCGACGGCACGACCGACTCGTCGGCCTGACCCGCCACGACGGCCGGGGCGAAGATCGCCGCCAGCAGCGCGACCGCGGCAGCAGCCGACACCGACCATCCGAGCCAGCGGCCGGCCGCGAAGGCGTTCGCGGTGACGAGCAGCGAGGGCGCCAGCGTCATCTCGCCGCTGGGCACCAGGGCAGCGGCCGCGACCACCGCGACGCCGGCGGCGCGCGTGGGATGGTCGCGGTAGAGGCCGAGCGCGGCGCCCAGCGCGGCGGCCGCCACCCACGCGGCTGGGCCTTGACCCGCGATGGCGGCGCCGGCGGCCCCGAAGAGGGCCGCCAGCGCGCCGGTCAGCGCGTCGATGTGGACCGGTCGGCGCACGTCACGCGATGGCCGCGACGGGCAGGAGGGCGATGGCCTCGGCGCGGCCGCCACGGGTGTGGGCGTCGAGCGAGCCACGATGCAGCTGCGCGCGCTCGCGGGCGCGGCCGAGGGCCGCGCCGACGTCGCCGCGGCGGCCCGCGGGGCCGGCGACGCGGATCTCGAGCGCGTCCTCGCCGAAGCGCACGCCGACCTCGACGCCCGGCGCGTCGTCGAGGGCGCCGAGCAGGTGCTCGACGATCCGGTACGCCGAGAGCTCGACGCCCGCGGGGAGCACGCGCGGGCTGCCCTCGACGACGAGACGCGCGGCGTCGCCCTTGTCGCGCAGAACCAGAGCGCGCAGCGACGTCAGCGTCGGCACCGGCGAGGTCGGGGCGTCGTCGTCGCGCAGGACTCCGACGATCTCGCGCATCTCGTCGAGCGTGGCGCGGCTGGCGTGCTCGATCTGCGCGAGGGTCGCCGTGGCGGCGGCGCCGTCGCCGGCGAGCCCGGGGCCGGCGTCGGCCAGCCGGGTCAGCTCGCCCAGGCGGCGGGCCAGCAGGGCGTCGAGCTCGCCCGAGAGGCGCGTGCGGTCGGTCGCCACCTCGAGGCGTGCGCGCTCGTCGCGCGCCGCGCGCAGCTCCTGCGTGCGGTCCTTCAGCTCGCCGACCATGGCGCCGCGGGCATGAGCGACGCGCCCCAGGGCGAAGGCCACGAGCGTCAGCGGCACCAGCAGCGAGACGACGCCGAACCCGGTCTCGTCGGCGGCGGCCATGCCGAAGACGATGGCCAGGCCGCCCGCGAGCGCCCACAGCGCCGTCGTGCGCTCCAGGCGCGCGGCGATCGTGAACACGAGCACCCCGACGACCGGGAAGACCACCCCGCAGCGCACCACCGAGCCGAACAGCGCGATGTGCACGGCGAGCGCGACGGCGACGGCGGCCATCGCCGGCAGCGGTGCGGCCCGCCGCCACAGCACCGGGATCGTGACCCCCAGGAAGACCGGCATGGCCAGCCAGCTCGCGTCGACCTCCGCGTCGGTGGCGTTGCCGTACATCAGCAGCAGGCCGAGGGCGCTGAGCGCGACCGCGATGGCGATGTCCAACCGGCCGATCGACTCCCCCGTAGCACTCATGGTGCGCATCATCTTCCTTGCCCTCCGGTCCGTAAAGCGGTTGTCGTGGGCCACAGGATGGGCCGCGGCGGGCGCGCCGCCGTCATCCCGGGGGATGAACGAGACGCGCGCCGTTCACCCGCTGGGGTGACACGCCGCCCGGGAGGGGCGAAGATGCTCCGCGCGTGGAGTCGTCGTTCGTCACGATCATGTTCACCGACGTCGTCGGCTCGACGACGCTGTACGACCGCTACGGCGACGACGAGGCCGACGCGCGGCGCGCCCGGCACTTCGCCGTCCTGCGCGAGGTCGTGGCGACCCACGAGGGCCGCGAGGTCAAGTCGACGGGCGACGGGCTGATGGTCACGTTCACGAGCGCGGTGGCCGCCGTGCGCTGCGCGGTGGCCATGCAGCGCGCCGCCGCCGGCGCGGGCGACGGCCTCGAGGTCCGCATCGGCATCGACGCCGGCGAGCCGCTGTCCGAGGCCGGCGACCTCTACGGCACCCCGGTCATCGTCGCCAGCCGGCTGTGCGACGCCGCCGGGCCGGGCGAGGTCCTCGCCACGGAGGTCGTGCGCCAGATCGCCGGCCCGCGCGTGGCCGAGCTCATGCGGCCGGCGGGGTCGTTCCGGGTCAAGGGCATCTCGGAGTCGGTCGCGACCGCGCTCGTGCGCTGGCGCGAGGACGACGAGGGCGAGGACGCTCCGCCCGCTCGCGAAGAGGCTCCGCTGCGCCCGATCACTGTGGTCATCGCCGATGACCAGCGTCTGCTGCGCACCGGCTTTCGCGTCATCCTCGACGCCGAGCCCGACGTCACGGTCGTCGGCGAGGCGGCCGACGGCTATGCCGCGGTCGACGTCGTGGCCCGCCGGCGCCCCGACGTGGTGCTGATGGACATCCGCATGCCCGAGCTCGACGGCCTCGCGGCAGCCGAGCGGATCCTCGCCGACCCGCAGAACACCACGGCCGTCGTGATGCTCACGACCTTCGACGCCAGCGAGTACGTGTTCAAGGCCCTGCGCATCGGCGCCACCGGCTTCCTGCTCAAGGACACGCCGTCGGACCGGCTGCTGGACGCCGTGCGCGTCGCCGCCGCCGGCGAGGCGCTCATCGCGCCACGCATCACGCGGCGCCTGATCGCCGACTTCGCGCGCGCCTCGCGGCCCGCGGGCGATGGGGTCCCAGCGGCCCTCGAGGAGCTCACCGCCCGTGAGGTCGAGGTCCTGCGGCTCGTGGCGCAGGGCCTGTCGAACGCCGAGATCGCCGCCGAGCTCGTACTCGGGGAGAACACGATCAAGACCCACGTCGGGCGGCTGCTCGGCAAGCTCGGGCTGCGTGACCGCGTGCAGGCGGTGGTCCTGGCCTACGAGACCGGGCTCGTCACCCCCGACGTGCCGGTCTGAGCCGCCTCAGCCGAGCTCGTCGACCAGGTCGGCGATCGAGCCCACCACGCGCGACGCGCGAAAGGGGAAGCGGTCGGCCTCCTCGGGCGTGGTCACCCCGGTGAGCACGAGGATCGTCTGCAGGCCGGCCTCGAGGCCCGAGACCACGTCGGTGTCCATGCGGTCGCCGATCATCGCCGTGGTCTCCGAGTGCGCGTCGAGCGTGTTCAGGGCCGAGCGCATCATGAACGGGTTGGGCTTGCCCACGAAGTAGGGATCCACGCCGGTGGCGCGGCTGATGAGCGCGGCCACCGAGCCGGTGGCGGGCAGCGGCCCGTCGTGCGACGGGCCGGTCGCGTCGGGGTTGGTCGCGATGAAGCGCGCGCCGTTGACGATCAGGCGGATCGCCTGCGTAATGCGCCCGAAGCTGTAAATGCGCGTCTCGCCGAGGACGACGTAGTCGGGGTCGCGCTCGGTCAGCGTGTAGCCGGCCTCGTGCATCGCCGTGGTCAGCCCGGCCTCGCCGATGACGAAGGCCGAGCCGCCTGGGCGCTGGTCCTGCAGGAAGTCCGCGGTGGCCAGCGCCGAGGTGAAGATCGCCTCCTCGGGCACCTCGAGGCCGCTGGCGCGCAGGCGGGCCGCCAGGTCGCGGCGCGTGTAGATCGAGTTGTTGGTGAGCACGAGGAAGGGCAGCCCGAGCCCGGTGAGGCGGGCCAGGAAGCGGTCGGCCCCCGGGATCGCGTGCTCCTCGTGCACCAGCACGCCGTCCATGTCCATCAGCCAGCTCTGGATCTCGCGTCTCGGCACGTTCCGCAGACTAGCCGCGCCGAGCCGGCCCAGCCGGCTCGCTAGGCTCGCCTGCCGTGACCGGCACGGTCGACGTCACAGCTCCAGCCCCGGTGCAGCGCGTCTCGACGCTGGAGCTCTTCTTCGACCTGGTCTTCGTCTTCACGATCACCCAGCTCACCGCGGTCCTCAGCCACGACCTCTCGTGGGCGTCGCTCGGGCAGGTGATGGTCATGCTCGCGCTCATCTGGTGGATGTACGCCGGCTACGCGTGGCTGACCAACTCGATCTCGACGCGCGGACTGCGCGAGCGGGCGATCCTCCTCGGCGGGATGGCCGGCTACCTCGTCCTCGCGCTGGCCGTCCCGGGCGCGTTCCACGGCAGCGGCCTGGCCTTCGGCGTGGGCTACTTCATCGTCACCGCCGTCCACGCCTCGCTCTTCATCTGGATGGCGTCGGCGCAATCCTCGCGCGCCTTCCTGGGCATCGCCCCCTACAACCTCTTCAACGCGACGCTCGTCATCGTCGGCGGAGCGCTGGGCGGGACCGCGCAGGCGGCGCTGTGGACGGCGGCGGCGGTCCTCGAGTGGGCGACGCCCTGGGTGGGCAACCGCGAGAGCCAGAGCAGCTTCGTGATCGCCCCCGGCCACTTCGTCGAGCGCCACGGCCTGGTCGTCATCGTCGCCATCGGGGAGTCGGTCGTGGCCGGCGGGATCGGCGCCGCCGGGCTGGCGGTGGACGCCGAGCTCATGCTCGCCGCTGTCCTGGGGCTGCTGCTCAGCGCGAGCCTGTGGTGGGCCTACTTCGGGGCCGACGACGACGAGCAGGCCGAGCGCGCGCTGACCGATGCTCCGGCTCGCCGTCAGCCCTGGATCGCCCTGGAGGGCTTCGGCGTGGCGCACTACTTCCTGCTCCTGGGCGTCGTGCTGGCGGCCGCCGGGATCAAGAAGGCGATCGGCCACGCCTACGACCCGCTCGAGACTGCGCACGCGCTCGTCCTGGGCGGCGGCGTGGCGCTCTTCCTCGCGGCCGACGTCGCCTTTCGCCGCGTGCTCGGCCTCGGGCGCTCGCCGCACCGGGCCGTCGCCGCGCTGCTCGCGCTCGCGACCATCCCGCTGGGCAGCGAGGTGGCGGCCGTCGCGCAGCTGGCGGCGCTCGTCGCCCTGCTCGGCGTGGCGCTGGCCGGCGAGGGGACCGCCCGGCCGCGCGCCGAGGCTAGCGCTCGGGCACGAGCCACAGCACGCTGAGCGGCGGCAGCGTCAGCTCGGCCGAGAAGGGCTGGCCGCCCCACCCCGTCTCCTCGGCCACGATGCCGCCGAGGTTGCCGGTGTTGCTGCCGCCGTAGTAGGAGGAGTCGGTGTTGACGGCCTCGACCCAGCGCCCGGACTGCGGCAGGCCGAGGCGGTAGCTCTCGCGCGGCACCGGCGAGAGGTTGCACACGACCGCCACGACGTCGCGCACCGGGTCCTCCCCGGTCCGGGCGAAGGCGACGACGTTGTTGGCGGCGTCGTTGGGCTCGAGCCAGTAGAAGCCGCGGTCGGAGTCGTCGATCTCCCACATCGCCGGGCGCTCGCGATAGACGCGGTTGAGGTCGCGCACGAGCGACTGGATGCCGGCGTTGTCGGGGTTCTCGAGGAGGTGCCAGTCCAGCGATCGCTCGTGGCTCCACTCCGACTCCTGGGCGAACTCGCAGCCCATGAAGAGCAGCTTCTTGCCGGGGTGCGCCCACATGTAGGCGTACAGCGCGCGCAGGTTGGCCAGCTTCTGCCAGCGGTCGCCCGGCATCTTGGAGTACATCGAGCCCTTGCCGTGGACGACCTCGTCGTGGCTGAGGGGCAGGATGAAGTTCTCGCTGAAGGCGTAGACGAGCGAGAAGGTCAGCTCGTGGTGGTGGTAGCGGCGGTGGATCGGGTCCTGCTGGAAGTAGCCCAGCGTGTCGTGCATCCAGCCCATGTTCCACTTGAAGCCGAAGCCCAGGCCGCCGACGTAGGTCGGCCGCGACACCCCCGGCCACGCGGTGGACTCCTCGGCCGCGGAGACGATCCCCGGCTCGCGCCCGTAGGCCACCGTGTTGAGCTCCTTGAGGAACGAGACCGCCTCGAGGTCTTCGCGCCCGCCGAACTCGTTGGGGACCCACTGGCCCTCCTTGCGCGAGTAGTCGAGGTAGAGCATCGAGGCCACGGCGTCGACCCGGATGCCGTCGGCGTGGTAGTCGCGCAGCCAGTACAGGGCGCTGGCCAGCAGGAAGTTGCGCACCTCGAGGCGGCCGAAGTTGAAGATCAGCGTGCCCCAGTCGGGGTGCGACCCGCGGCGCGGATCGGCGTGCTCGAACAGCGCGGTGCCGTCGAAGCGCGCCAGCGCCCACTCGTCGCGCGGGAAGTGCGCCGGGACCCAGTCGAGGATCACGCCGACGCCGCGCTCGTGCATGCGATCGACGAAGGCCCGGAACTGGTCGGGCGTGCCGAAGCGCGGCGTGGGCGCGAAGTACGAGGTGACCTGGTAGCCCCATGAGCCGCTGAACGGATGGGCCATGACCGGCATGAGCTCGACGTGGGTGAAGCCCATGTCCGTCACGTAGGCAGCCAGCTCGTCGGCCAGCTCGAGGTAGGTCAGCGAGCGGTTGTCCTCCAGCGGGTTCAGCCGCCAGGAGCCGACGTGGACCTCGTAGATCGACATCGGCTCGCGCAGCCGGTCGGCCTGGTGGCGCAGCGCCATCCAGCCGTCGTCGGTCCACTCGTAGCGCGTGCGGTTGACGACCGAGGCCGTCTTGGGCGGCAGCTCGGTCTCGAAGGCGAACGGGTCGGCGCGCAGCAGGATGTCGCCGTCCTGGGCGCGCAGCTCGAACTTGTAGCGCGAACCCTCGGGCACGCCCGGGATGAAGAGCTCCCAGATGCCCGACGCGCCGAGTGAGCGCATCGGGTGCAGGCGCCCGTCCCATGAGTTGAAGTCGCCGACCACCGAGGCCGAGCGCGCCGACGGCGCCCACACCGCGAAGGCCACCCCGGTGGCGCCGTCGAGCTCGGTGACGTGCGCGCCGAGCTTCTCGTAGAGCTCCTCGTGGCGCCCCTCGCCGGCCAGGTAGAGGTCGATCTCGCCCAGTGTCGGCGGGAAGGCGTAGGGGTCGCGCATCGTGTAGCTCTCGCCCGGCGCGTACTGCACCTCGAGCTCGTAGCGCAGCGGCAGCGTCGCGCCCTCGACCTCGCCCTCGAAGAGGCCCGCGGGGTGGCGCTGGGTCAGCTCGACCGGCTCGCCGCCCTCGGGGCGGGCCAGGACCTTGGCCGCCGCCGGGCGGAAGGCGCGCACGACCACGCCGCCGTTGTGGGGATGCGCCCCGAGCAGGCGGTGTGGATCGGCCAGGTCCCGGTGGACGATGGCCTCGATGTCGGTCTCGACGGTCACAGCGGCTCCTCGAGCAGGCGGACGATGCCGGCCACCGGGATGCCCACCCAGTCCGGCCGGTTGTTGAGCTCGTAGCGCAGCTCGTAGACCGCCTTCTCGAGCTCGAAGATCGAGAGCATGGTGCGCGTCGCCGCCTCGCCGGGCGGCATCAGGGCGGGGTCGACGGCCTCGAGGTAGCCGGCCAGGAACGACTCGCGGGCGCGCTCCTCCCAGCCCTCCGGGGCCGGTCGACCGCGCTGCAGCGCGCTGGCCGAGGCGGCGTAGGCGAACGAGCGCAGCATGCCAGCGACGTCGCGCAGCGGCGAGCGCTTGCGGCGGCGCTCGAGCAGCGGCCGCGCGGGCTCGCCCTCGAAGTCCAGGACCACCCAGGTGGAATCGGACCCGCCCTCCCGGGTGGGCCGGTTCGGCATCGCGAGCATGGTCTGGCCGAGGTGCAGGTCGCCGTGGGTGCGGATCAGCCTGCCGCGCGCGCCGACGTGGGAGAGCAGCTGCAGGCGGTCGCGCACCTCGGCCGCGTGGCCGGTGATCGGGGCCACCGCCTCGGTCTCCGGAAGCTCGAGGAAGAGGCGCTCGATCTCCTCGTCGATCGTCGCGGTCAGCAGCGCCAGCGACTCGTCGGAGGGCTCCTCGGGCGCGAAGGCCGGATCGGTGGGATCGGAGGCCAGCACCGTGTGCATGCGCCCGATGACGGCACCGAGGTCGCGCAGGCGGGTCACGAAGCGCTCGGGGTCGTCCTCGAGCTCGTCGAGGGCCAGCTCCCATCCGTCGCGGGCGTTGGGCACGAAGCGCTGCACGACGCCGAAGGTGGCGTCCATGAGCTCGCCCTCGTACTGATACCAGCCGCCGAGCTCGGCGACGTGGGCGAAGCCCCGCTCGGAGAGGAAGCGCAGCATCTCGAGCTCGGGGTTGTCGCCCGCCTCGACGCGGCGGAACGCCTTGAGCACGAGCTCGTCGTCGAAGACGATCGAGGTGTTGGACTGCTCGGCGCCGATCGGGCGCACGTCGGCGCCCGGCCGCGGCGGCTCGACGCCCTCGAGCCAGTGGAACTCGACGCGCGCGTGCTCGCCGTGCACTTCCGCGCCGTCGCGCAGCAGGCCGCCGAGCAGCTCGCAGGCGCGCGGGTCGGCGAACGCGTCGTAGACGGTGACGCCCCGGACGTCGCCGATGACCGAGTCCTCGCCGCCGTTGGAGCCGACGCCCAGCAGCAGCTGGTAGACGTCGTGCGTGCCGCCGGGGTAGCGCGCCTCGACCAGCGCCGCGGAGAGCGCGGGTGGGGTGGGCGGGGATGGGTTCAACGCCACCACGTCGAGCACGTGGATCGAGGCCACGTCGCGGGCCTTGGAGCCGAACCAGCGACGGTCGAGCAGCCAGTCGGCGAGCTTCTGCTCGTCGAGCGCGGCCAGGTCAACGCTTGCCATCGGTCAGCTCCATGTCGGCGTCGGGGTCCTCCTTGAGCAGGAACCAGAACCAGCCCCGCGGGGCGAGCGTCAGCAGATACGGCAGCTCGCCGATGCGCGGGAAACGGGTGCGCCCGAGCATCTCCTCCGGCCAGCGCCCTTCGTAGGCTGACAGATCGAGCTCGACGGCCTGGGCCGACCGGGCCACGTTGTGCACGCACAGCACGACGTCGTCCTCGTAGGCGCGGACGTGGGCGAAGATCTTGGGGTTGGACGGCTCGAGCGGGATGTACTCCCCCAGGCCGAAGACCGGATGGTCCTTGCGCAGGGCGATGAAGCGCTTGAGCCAGCGCAGCAGCGAGGTCGGCGTGCGCAGCTGGGCCTCGACGTTGACCGCCTGGTAGCCGTATACCGGGTCCATCAGCGGCGGGGCGTAGAGCTGGGCGAAGTCGGCGCGCGAGAAGCCGGCGTTGCGATCGCCGGTCCACTGCATCGGCGTGCGCACGCCGTCGCGGTCGCCGAGGTAGACGTTGTCGCCCATCGCGATCTCGTCGCCGTAGTAGAGCACCGGCGACCCGGGCAGCGAGAAGAGGATCGCGTGCATGAGCTCGATCTCGTCGCGCCCGTTGTCGAGCAGCGGCGCCAGGCGCCGGCGGATGCCCACGTTGATCTTCATCCGCGGGTCCTTGGCGTACTCGGCGTACATGTAGTCGCGCTCCTCGTCGGTGACCATCTCGAGGGTCAGCTCGTCGTGGTTGCGCAGGAACAGGCCCCATTGGCAGTTGTTGGGGATGGCCGGGGTGCGCTCGAGGATCTCGTACATCGGGGTGGCCTCCTCCCGGCGGGCCGCCATGAACATGCGCGGCATCACGGGGAAGTGGAAGGCCATGTGGCACTCGTCGCCGTCGCCGAAGTACTCGACGACGTCCTCGGGCCACTGGTTGGCCTCGGCCAGCAGCACGCGGTCGGGGTACTCGGCGTCCACGGTCGCGCGCACGCGCTTGAGGAACTCGTGCGTCTCGGGCAGGTTCTCGCCGTTGGTGCCCTCGCGCTCGTAGAGGTAGGGCACGGCGTCCAGGCGAAAGCCGTCGAGGCCGAGGTCCAGCCAGAAGCGCAGGACGTCGAGCATGCCCTCTTGAACGGCGGGGTTGTCGAAGTTGAGGTCGGGCTGGTGGGAGAAGAAGCGGTGCCAGTAGTAGGCGCCCGCGACGTCGTCCCACGACCAGTTCGACGTCTCGGTGTCGGTGAAGATGATCCGCGCGTCCTCGTACTTCTGCGGGGTGTCGGACCACACGTACCAGTCGCGCTCGGGCGAGCCGGCCGGCGCCACGCGGGCGCGCTGGAACCAGGCGTGGTCCGAGGACGTGTGGTTCATGACGAGGTCGGCGATGACGCGCAGGCCGCGCTCGTGCGCGGCTTCGATGAAGGCGCGGACGTCCTCGATCGTGCCGTAGTCGGGATGGACCTCGTAGTAGTCGGCGATGTCGTAGCCGCCGTCGCGCAGCGGGCTGGCGTACATCGGCAGCAGCCAGATGACGTCGATGCCCAGCCACTGCAGGTAGTCGAGCTTCTCGGTCAGCCCGCGGAAGTCGCCCGAGCCGTCGGAGTTGCCGTCGAAGAACCCGCGCAGGTGGATCTCGTAGAAGACGGCCTTCTTGAACCAGACGGGATCGGCCTCGAACCAGTGGCCCGAGGACGTGGGGGGAGGTGGCGGCGTCACGTCGTGCTCACCCGCAGGACGTGGCCCGCGCGCTCGCCGGGGTCCAGGCGCACGTAGTTGCCCCCCACGCGCCAGTGGTAGGTCTCGCCGTCGAGCAGGTCCTCGGCGGCGAAGGCGGGCGGCACGCCGAGGTCGTACGGGATCTGGACGAGGCCCTCCTGCGCGTGGTGGGGATCGAGGTTCACCACGCAGATGATGGCGTTGGTCCCCTCCCGCTTGGCGTAGGCGATGATCGCGTCGTTGGCGGCGTCCAGGAAGCCGACGTTGTCCAGGCGCTGGAGCGCGGGGTTCTCGCGGCGCACGAAGTTCAGGCGCTGGGTCATGGCCAGCAGCGGGCCGTCGAGCGCGCGCTGCTTGAGCTCGTACTTCTCGTTGTCGAGGAACTCCTCGCTGCCCGGGCGCTGGATGTGCTCGTAGTGCTCGTAGCCCGAGTAGACGCCGTAGCTGGGGCTCAGGGTGGCGCCGAGGATCAGGCGGACGGGGAAGGCCGGCGGGCCGCCTTCGGCCAGGTAGTCGGTGAGGATGTCCGGCGTGGTGAGGAAGAAGTTTGGCCGGAAGTACTCGCGCTCCGGGCCGTGGGCGAGCTCGTTGACGTACTCCACGAGCTCCCAGCGATAGTTCTTCCACGTGAAGTACGTGTAGCTCTGGGTGAAGCCGAGCTTGGCCAGCTCGCGCATGACCGAGCGCCGGGTGAAGGCCTCGGCCAGGAAGATCACGTCGGGGTCCGTCGCGCGGATCTCCCTGATGAGCCACTCCCAGAAGGCGAAGGGCTTGGTGTGCGGGTTGTCGACGCGGAAGACCTTCACGCCGCGGTCGACCCAGTGGCGCACGACGTCGAGCAGCGCGTCCCACAGGTTGCGCCAGTCCTCGGACCCGAAGTTGACGTTGTAGATGTCCTGGTACTTCTTGGGCGGGTTCTCGGCGTACTTGAGCGTGCCGTCGGGGCGGCGGAAGAACCACTCGGGGTGCTCCTTGAGCCACGGGTGGTCGGGCGAGCAGTTGATCGCGAGGTCCAGGGCGATGTCGAGCCCGTGCTCGTTGGCCGTCGCGACGAGCGCGCGGAACTCCTCGTCGGTGCCGAGCTCGGGGTGGATCGCGTCGTGGCCCCCGGTCTCGTCGCCGATGGCGTAGGGGCTGCCCGGATCGCCGGGCTCGGGCGTGAGGGTGTTGTTGCGGCCCTTGCGGTTGGTGTGGCCGATCGGGTGGATCGGCGGCATGTAGACGACGTCGAAGCCCAGCTCGGCGATGCTCGGGACCTGCTCCTGGACGCCCTTGAAGCCGCCCCACGAGCGGGGGAAGAGCTCGTACCAGGAGCCGAACCGCGCCAGCGTGCGGTCGACGTCGATCTCGAGGTGCTCGGGCAGCTCGGTGGCCTCGCTGCGCTCCTGGACCGATTCGACGAGCTCGAGCAGCGCGGGGTCGAGCGCGGCGTGCGGATCGGTGGCGATCGCCTCGGCGGCCGCGGTCAGCCGGCGCTCGTCCTCGCCCTTGGCGCGGTCGGCCGCCGCGCGCAGCAGCACGGCGCCCTCGCTCAGCTCGCCGCTGAGATCGGGCTGACCGAACTCGACCTTGCGGGCCAGCTCGTCGCGCCAGCCGGCGAAGAGGTCGACCCACGCCTGGATGTTCCACTGGGTGCGCCCCGGCTTCTCGACGGTGAAGGCTCCCTCCCAGCGCACGCCGTTGTGATGGGCGTCGACCGGGATCAGCGGCGACTCGCGCCAGCGCCGCTCCCCGGGCTCGCGCCAGCGCACGACGGCGCGCAGCACCTCGTGGCCATCGCGGAAGATGTCCGCCGAGACCTGCACGGTGTCGGCCACCGTGCGCTTGACTGGCCATCGACCGCAGTCGACGCTCGGCGACGGGTACGCGATCCGGATGCGGCTCGGCGATTTGGCCTTGGCGCGGGCGGGCACGAACACCCCTCTTTCCCACATGCGACTTCCACGAACCAGCGGTGTGCAACTGCATCTGACCTCGCTTCCGGGCGGGAAGCTTGGCGCACCCGCGCTGCAGTTCGTCGACTGGCTGGCGGCGGCGGGCCAGTCGTGGTGGCAGGTGCTGCCGCTCGGGCCCCCCAATCGCCAGGGCTCTCCCTACAAGGCCTCGTCGGCCTTCGCCGCGTGGCGCGGGCTGCTCGCCGAGCCCGACGCGCCGGTGTCGGAGAGCGAGCGCGCCGAGTTCCGCGAGCGCCACGCGTTCTGGATCGACGACTGGGCCGCCTTCGCCGGCGGCACGCGGGCCATCAACGACCAGGTCCGCTTCGACCGCGAGTGGTCCGCCCTGCGCGCGTACGCCCATCAGCGCGGCGTGCGCCTGATCGGCGACGTGCCCATCTACGTGGCGCCCGGCAGCGCCGACCACGTGCGCCACCCCGAGCTCTTCCGCGACGACATCGTGGCCGGCGTCCCGCCCGATGCCTTCACCGCCAAGGGCCAGCTCTGGGGCAACCCGATCTACGACTGGGGCGCGCTGCGCAACCGGCGCTACCGCTGGTGGGTCGAGCGCCTGCGCCGGACCTTCCAGCACTTCGACCTCGCGCGCATCGACCACTTTCGCGGCTTCTGCGCCTACTGGGCGGTGCCCGCGGGGGCGCGCGACGCCTCGGGCGGGCGCTGGGCGCGGGGCCCGGGGCGCGCGGTGTTCGACGCAGCGCTCGCCTCGCTCGGCCGGCTGCCGGTGATCGCCGAGGACCTCGGGGTCATCACGCCGGCGGTCACGCGCCTGCGCGAGTCCCTCGGCCTGCCGGGCATGGTCGTCCTGCAGTTCGGCTTCAACGCGCACGAGCTCGAGAGCGTCCACCGCCCCGAGCGCTACCGCGCGGGGTCGGTCCTCTACACGGGCACCCACGACAACGACACCCTGCGCGGCTGGTTTCAGTCGCTGCCGCCGGAGTCGGTCGAGCTCGTCCGCGCCGAGGGGGTGCGCGGGCGCGAGCCGTGGTGGGGCCTGATGGAGCTGGCCCTCTCGTCCAAGCCGCGACTCTGCATGCTCCAGGCGCAGGACGTGCTCGGGCTGGGGTCCGAGGCGCGGATGAACATGCCGGGGGTCGCGGGGGGTCAGTGGAGGTGGCGGCTGGCTCCCGGTCAGCTCACGGTTGCGCATGCGCGGCGCTTGCGGCGGCTTACTGCGGCCGCTGGTCGTCTGCCGTAGGCGCGCGCGGCGCTGCGCGGCCAACTGCTCACCGAGGGGAACGAGCCTTGCGGCGGCGCGACCGCCCGCGGGCGTCCGCCGGCCTGACGTGCTGACTTTTCAGGCCAGGAGCCGTACAAGTCAGCACGCTTCGCGAAGAGTGGTCGTTTGTGTGGCTCCTGGCCACACAAACGACCACGCTGCCGCCCGCGCGCCCGCGGACGGCCGCAGGCGGCGGCGCGGCCGCGACGGCCTCAGTCCCTCGATGCCTGGCCGCGCAGCGCCGCAAGCGCCGGGCGGACGAGGCCGCGGCGCGCCGCGAGCGCAAAGCGGAGACGACGTGCGAGCATCCGCCACCGTGCCGCCCACCACCTCCTCCCGCTCCGCCCAGCTCGCCGACCTCATCCCGAGGGCCACCTCCCTCATCGAGGCGTGGGAGGCGCGGTTCGGCCCCTACGACCCGCACCCCGCGAGCGAGCCCGACGCGCAGCGGCTCGCCGCCGCGTGGGAGGCCTTCGGCGAGCGGATGGCCGACCACTACCCCTTCTTCCACCCGCGCTACGCCGGGCAGATGCTCAAGCCACCGCACCCGGTGGCCGTCGCCGGCTACCTGGCGGCGATGCTCGTCAACCCCAACAATCACGCGCTCGACGGCGGCCCCGGGGCGAGCGGCCTCGAGGTCGAGGTGGTCGACCAGCTGCGCGTCATGTTCGGCCTGCCCGCCCCCGGCCTCGGCCACCTGACCTCGAGCGGGACGATCGCCAACCTCGAAGCGCTGTGGGTGGCGCGCGAGACCCATCCCGGCAAGCGGATCGTGCACAGCTCCGCCGCGCACTACACCCACGCGCGCATGTGCGAGCTGCTGGGCATCACGGGCACGGCCGTCGCGCCCGACGGCTACGGCCGGCTGGACCTCGACGCCGTCGAGGCGCAGTGCGCGAAGGGCGACGTCGGGACCGTCGTGCTCACCACCGGCTCGACCGGCCTCGGCGCCATCGACCGCGTCGACGAGGCGCTCGCCCTGCGCGAGCGCTACGGCGTGCGCCTGCACGTGGACGGCGCCTACGGCGGCTTCTTCACGCTGCTGGCCCGCGGCGACGACCCGCTCGTCGAGGCCGCGCCATACGCCGCGATCGCGGACTGCGACTCGGTCGTCGTCGACCCCCACAAGCACGGCCTTCAGCCCTACGGCTGCGGCGCGATCCTCTTCGCCGACCCGTCGGTCGCGCGCGTCTATCGCCACGACTCGCCGTTCACGTACTTCACCGAGGCCGAGCTGCACCTGGGCGAGATCAGCCTCGAGTGCTCGCGCGCCGGCGCTGCCGCCGCCGCACTGTGGCTCACCCTCCAGGCGCTGCCGCTCGAGCGCGACGAGGGCCTGGGCGCGGTGCTCGCCGCCGGGCGCCGCGCGGCGCTCGACTGGGCGCGACGGCTGAAGGCCTCCGACGCGCTCGCGCTGCACGTCGAGCCCGAGCTCGACATCGTGACCTACCTGCCGCGCGCGGGCTCGCTGTCGGCCCTCGACGCCGCCAGCGGCGCCGTGCTCAACGCCGGCATGGAGGACCCCGAGGACCCGGTCTTCCTGAGCACGCTGTACCTCGGGCGCGACGCGCTCGTCGCACGCCATCCCGACCTCGAGCTCGACGCCGACGGCGCGCGGGTGCTGCGCAGCGTGCTCATGAAGCCCGAGCACGAGGACGCGGTCGGATGGCTGCACGAGCGCGTCGAGGGCCTGGCGCGCGCCGCCCTGGCATGACGGGGCGCGGGCTCGTCGCGCTCGGCGACTCGATCACCAACGGCCACGGCGAGCCGGCCCTCGGCGTCACGATGCAGTCCTGGGCGCAGTGGCTGGCCGAGGCGCTCGGGCTCCCCTTCACCAAGCTCGCGCGCGACGGGGCGCAGGCGAGCGATGTCCTGGCCGAGCAGGTGCCGCGCCTCGATGGCCCCTACGACGTCGCCTGCCTCTACGTCGGCGTCAACGACACCCGCTCGAACGAGTGGGATGCCGGCGCCTACGGCGAGGCCCTGCGCGCGACGGCCTCCGCGCTGGCGGCGTGCAGCGAGCGGCTGCTGCTGTGCACGCTGCCGGCCGACCTCGGCCGCCCGCGGGCCGCGCCCAAGCCGCGCGAGGCGAGCGCCGTCGTGCGGGCCGTGGCCGCGGACCACGACGCCGCGCTGGCCGAGCTCGACGACCTCGCCGGCCCACCCTGGCTGCTGCCCGACGCGGTCCACCCCACCGCTCGCGGCCAGCTCGAGCTGGCCGACCGCGCGGCCCGCGCCCTCGGCGCCGCGGCGCTCCCATCGTCGCTGGTCGAGATCTACGACTCGCGCCGCGCCCGCGCCCGCTTCGCCGCCCGCTGGGGCGTGCTGCTGGCCCGAGACGTGCGCCGTCGCGCCGTCGAGCGCGTCCGCGCGCCCTAGCCTCGCGCCAGCACGAGGCGGAACTCGAGCACGCCGTGATCGCTCACCGTGACGAGGCCGGCCACGCTCGGAGGCTCGATGGCGAACGTCGCGAAGCGGATGGGCGCGCTGCCGACCAGCTCCAGGCGGTCCCCGGACAGCCGCTGCCCGCGCACGGCGACCGCGATCGCGGCGCGACGACCGTGCAGCGTCAGCGTGCCCTTGGCCTGGCGCGGCCTTGCGCCCAGGGCGACCGGCTCCACCAGCGTGAAGCGCGCGGTCGGGTAGCGGTCGGTCTCGATGGCGCGCGAGCGCAGGGCGTCGTCGCGGCGCGCCTGGTCGGAGTGCACCGTGGTCATGTCGGCGCGCAGGTCCGCGCCCTCGACGCGGTCGCCGTCCACGGCCACCGACCCCGTCACCGCGCTCGTGCGCCCGACCGCGGTGCGCACGCCGACGCCGAGGTAGCGCTCGTCGACGCGGTAGCCGACGAAGCTGCCCGCCGGCGCGACCGGGTGCCAGCGCCCGGCGCCCGCCGGGGCCGCGCCCCGCTGGGCCGGCGTGCCCTGGAGGCGCGGCGGCGGCGGCGCGTCGTCGCCGGTGAGCGCCAGCACGGCGTAGCCCCCGGCCACGAGCACGACCGCGGCGCCCACCAGGGCCAGCACGACGATGCGCGCCCGGCGACCCATCACTCGTAGAGCGTGAAGACCGCCAGGATCACGTAGATGGCCACGAGCGCCCACCCCTCGAACTCGACAGCCTCCCCGTCGCCCGTGATCTGCCACATCGCCAGCGCCGTCAGCAGCAGCGCCGCGATCAGCACCGGCGACAGCGCGAAGGTCAGCTGATGGGCGAAGAGCAGCGAGATGAGCACCAGGGCCGGGAACAGGAAGGCCGCCACCTGCGCGACCGAGTTCTTGACCACCGAGATGGCCAGGTCGGCGTGGCCCTTGCGGGCGAGCACCAGCCCCGCCACGTTCTCGACCGCGTTGCCCGCGATGGCGACGACCACGAGCCCGGCGAAGGCCTCGGAGACGCCGAGCTGGTCGATCGTCGGGCGCAGGGCGGCGATGAACCAGTCCGAGACGAAGGCGGCACCCACGCCCCCGGCGGCCAGCAGCGCGATCGAGATCGGCAGCCCCACGCGCGGGGCGCTCCCATGCTCCTGCGCGCGGGGCGCCTCGCCGCGCACGTAGGGCACCACCCACGACAGGTAGACGGCGAGCAGCGCGATGGCGGCGACCGTGGAGATCGCGCGCTCGTGCTGCGCGGCCGGCTCGTGCGTCTCGTGGGCCACCCCGACGATGACGATGATGAAGCTCGCGACCAGCAGCAGCGTCGCGGTGTCGTTGGGCAGCCGCGGGCCGAAGCGCATGACGCCGTCGGACGCCTGCCGAGCGCCCAGGACGATCACCATGCCCAGCACGAGCAGCGCATTGGCGAACAGCGAGCCGATGATCGACGTCTGGGCGACGACGACCTCACCCGCACGCAGGGCGAAGATGACGACGAAGAGCTCGGGCAGGTTGCCCAGGGTCGACTGGAGAACGCCGGTCGCGCCCGGGCCGAAGCGCTCGCCCACCTGCTCGGTGGCCAGCGACACGACGTGGGCCAGGCCGGCCAGCGCCACCGTGGCCATCGCGAAGGCCAGCAGCGCGGCCCAGCCGGCGTAGTGGGCCACGCCGGCCAGCACGGTCGCCGCGAGGATCCCGGCGATGACCTGAAGTTCCCGGCGGCTCAGCCCTCCCATGGCGGCAGCGAGGATACGCACGACCCCCACTACGCTGCGCGACGATGCTCCGCCTCGCCCTGGCCCGCCTGCGCAGCCGCGGCCGCCTCACGGTCAGCGGGCGGCCGCGGCTGGGGCGCGGCGTGCGCTTCGACCTCGCGCCGGGCGCGGTCCTCTCGCTGGGCGACGGCTGCCGCCTCGGCGATGGCTGCCGCTTTCACCTCGGCGCGGGCGCCGCGGTCGTCATCGGCGCCGAGGCGCGCCTGGGCGAGCGCTGCGTCGTCGCGGCCCATGAGCGCGTGGAGATCGGGCACGCCGCGCGCCTGGGGGATGAGGTCGTCCTCATCGACTTCGACCACGACGTCGGCGACGTCGAGCGGCCCGTGCGCGAGCAGCCGCTGCTCACGGCGCCGGTCGTCATCGGCCCGCGCGCCGTCGTCGGGACCGCCGCGGGGGTGCTGCGCGGCGTCACCGTGGGCGAGGGCGCGTGCGTGGGCGTGCGCTCGGTCGTGACCCACGACGTGCCCCCCGGGGCGCGGGCCGAGGGCACGCCGGCGCGCGTGCAGGCGCCGGCGCGCTGACGCCCAATGGCTCAGGCCGCCCAGGGCGGCACGAACGAGCCCTCGCCCTCGACGATCGCCTGCCCGCCGGCGGCCATGCAGCAGACGGCTTCGAAGGGCTCCGCGCCGTCGTTGCGGATGGTGAAGCGCCGCTCGGGGGCGACGACCAGGCAGTCGCCGGCGGTGAGCTCCTCGCTCTCGCCGTCGAGCTCCACGCGCGCGCTGCCGCGCAGGGCGACGAAGGCCTCGTCGGTGGTGAGCGTGTGCTCGGGGCTGCCCGCGCCGGGCTGCAGCAGGACGCGCCAGGCGCTCACGGTGTCGCACCCGCGGCTGGGCGAGGCCAGGCCGGTGACCTCCACGCCGTCCTGTCCGAAGCGCGGCGCATCCTGCTCTCGGATGATGGTCATGGCGTGCGGCTCCCTTCGCTCATTTGGGCAACTATAGTTGACAATCTACCATGATTGACGAACCGGATCTGGCCATCATCCTGGTGGCCGCCAACCGCTGCCTGAGCGATCGCCTCACGACCGCCGTGCGCCAGACCGGAGCGCGCGACGCGCGCACGGCCTTCGGCTTCGTCATCCGCGCCGTCGACGCCGAGGAGCCGACCGTGACGCGGCTCGCCGAGCTGCTGGGCGTCAGCCGCCAGGCGGCGAGCAAGCTGGCCGACGAGATGGTTCAGCGCGGATACCTGCTGCGGGCGCCCGACCCCGACGATCGCCGGCGCACGCACCTGCGCCTCAGCGCCAAGGGGCGGCGCGTGCGCGAGCGCGCGGCGGCCGAGTCGGCGGCCATCGAGGCCGAGCTGCGCGCCGCGGTCGGCGACCGCGCCGTCGACGGCCTGCGCCGCGCGCTGCTGGCCTTCGTCGAGCGAGAGGGCGCCCTCGACGAGGTCACGGCCCTCCGCTCGCGCGTGACGCTCTAGATCCCCTCCATGGGAGGCGGCCGCACGCGCGCGACCATCACGAGGCCCGCGAGGATCGTGGCCACGCCGACGAGCTGCAGCGCCGACGGCGCCTCGGCGAAGAGCAGCGCGGCCAAGACGACCGACCCGACGGGCTGGATGGTCAGCAGCAGCGAGGTCAGGGCAGCCGGCAGGCGCGGGAGCGAGGCCGAGATGAGCAGCCAGCCGACCACCTGCGAGCTCAGCGCGAGGAGGACGAGCCACACGTGGGCCGGCCACGACGGGACGAGGTCGGCATCGCCGATCACCGCCCCCGCCGCCACCGACACGGCCGCGGCGACGAAGGTGGCGTCGAACAGCGGCCCGGCGACCCGCTGCTGCTCGCCGCTGCCGGCGCGCAGGACGAGGATGAAGCCCGTGTAGGCCAGCCCCGTGGCCAGCCCGTAGAGGACGCCCTGCGTCGGGTCCGCGCCGTAGGCGCCCTGCTCGAGGACGCCCGAGACGAGCACGACGCCGATGAGCACCAGCGGCAGCGTGCCCAGCATGCGCGCGGCCGGGCGCTCGCCGAGCACGAGCCACGCCACCAGCCCGACGAAGGCGACCTGGAGGTTGCCGAGCACCGTCGCCAGGCCCGCCCCCACGTCCACGATTGCGTGGTGCCAGCAGATGAGGTCGGCGGAGAAGAAGACGCCCGCCAGCGCGGCCATGGCGCGGTTGCGCCCGGTGCGCGGCCCCAGCCGCCGGTCCTCCCACCACGCCAGCGCGCCCAGGACCGGGACGGCGTAGGCGCAGCGGAAGATGGCCGCCGTGGACGGCGAGACGGCCGCCTGCTTGACCAGGATGGCGGAGAAGGCGATCGTCAGCGCGCCGGCGATCGCCATCGCCCGCGGGCGCGCGGCGAGGGCGGTGACGACGGCGGGTATCGCGGGGGCGGCGGTCCGGGCCAAGCCGGACAGGCTAGATCGCGGCCTGATGGCGGGCCCGGCGGACGCCGATCGCGCACTCGGCGGGGACTTGCGAGAATCGCCCACCGACCTCGTCCGGGAGGAGACGCATGAGCCGCGTCGCATCGAACGACGGCACGTCGATCGCCTCGCAGTGCTCGCGACGTTCTTCGGCGCCTGACCTCGCCTACCGCGCCAGGAGCGGCAGGCGCCGCGGCGCGAACGTCCTCGGCCACAGCGAGCCGCCCTCGCGCAGCGTCGCCGACGCCGCCCTGCCCTTCGGGCGGAAGCGGACCGGACGCCCGCCGAGCGTGCCGGCCACCGCGCCGCGGCGGCTGATCTTCAGGGTGCCGTTGGCGGCCCCGCTCACGTGCACGGTGCCCGAGACCGACCCGCTGCTGGAGGCCAGCGAGCCGCTGACGCGCAGGCCGGGCACGAAGGCGTAGCCGCGCAGGCGCAGGCGGCCCTCGAAGCTCGCCTGGGCCGAGAAGCTCCCGCCGCGCAGGCCGCCGCCGCGGACCTGAAGGCCGGCGAACAGCGTCTGCAGCGCGGCCAGGCGCGCGTCGGTGACGGTGTCGAGCACCGCGAACAGCGCGCGCCCGCGGCTGCCGCCGACACCCGGCGCCGAGCGGAAGTCCTTCAGCGAGTGCGGCGGCAGCGGGGTCGGGGCGACGCCGTTGTCGCGGTTCAGGCACGGGTGGCCGACCGCGACGTCCTCGATGAAGCGCGCGAGCGCCTGCGCCGTGCAGCCGGTGATGTCGCTGTCCAGCGCGTCGTGCCCGGAGCCCTTGAGGGCCACGATGGTCGCGTGCGGCAGCTCCTGGGCGGTGGCGCGCGCGTTCTCGAGCGGCGTGCGCGTGTCCAGGCGCCCGCCCAGCAGCAGCGCCGGGACGTCGGGGAGCGGCCCGGTGAACGGCGGTCGGATCGGGTCGTCCGGCCAGGCCAGGCAGTCGTCGACGTAGCTCGTGCGCGCGACGGTCTGGGCGTCGAAGGGGTCGTAGTCGGTCGGCGGGATCGCGGCCAGCGCCTGCTGGGCGATGGCCGCGCGATCGGGCACCGAGGCCGCGCGCGGGAAGGGCAGCATCACGTCGGTGCAGCCGGTCGCCGCGTTGAGGCCGACCGAGAGGTCCTCCTGGCGCGTCGCGCCACCCTGGCCGATGCGCCGCAGGCGCATGAGCGGCGCGCTGTCGCCCCGCCGCGCGGCGCTGATGGCGGCCGGCAGGGCGGCCTGCAGGAACGGGTTCAGGTCGCCCGCGATGAGCAGGAACGAGAGCTCGTCGGGCGTGGAGTACTGCGTGGCGCGCTTGCGGCCGTCCGCGTCGTAGTAGCTCCCGCGCAGCGGGCCGCCGGCGTTGATGCGCCGCACGAGCGCGCCCACGTCGGCCACCGGGTCCTTCGTCGCGTTGCGACAGGCGCCGTGCGCGCACTGCTCGGCGAGCACGCGCGGCATGTTGCGGTAGGTGTCGAGCAGGAAGGCGTCGGGGCCGTCGGGCCCGACGATCGAGTCGAGGATCAGCCGGTCGACGTGCTCGGGGAAGGCGCGCGCGTACTGCAGGGCCACGTTGGTGCCGTAGGAGATGCCCATGAGCGCGATCCTGTCGGCGCCCAGCGCCTGGCGCAGCGCATCGATGTCGAGCACGGTGTCGGCCGTCGTGTAGAAGGCGCGCCGCGGCCCGATGCGGTTGGCGCAGTTGGCCACCGCCTGAGGCGTGTAGGCGTCCAGCGAGCGCAGCCGCTGCAGGTTGGGGCAGCTCAGGACGCCCGACTTGCCCGTGCCGCGCTGGTCGAGCACCGCCAAGCGGTAGCGCCGCAGCGCCGGATCGAGCGAGATCGCGAACGACGAGGCCGACGAGACGGCCGACTGCCCCGGCCCGCCGGACAGCGCGATGAGAACCTTCTTCGGCCCCTCGCGCTGGATCGCGTAGTGCAGCGGGACGGTGCCGGGCGTGGCACCCGTGCGATCGAGCGGCACATTGAGCGTGGCGCACCCGAACTCGTCCTGGCCGCTGCACGCCGAGAGCGTCGGCGCCGCCGTCGCGGATGGCGGTGCGAGAGCCGCGAGGGCGACGAGCAGGAGAGCGGCGAGTGCAGCGGAGCGCAAGGAGCGGCCACGGTACACGCATCGACGGAAAGTCGAAGCCGTTATGGACGTCTTGATCTGGAAATAAGCCTGTTTCGCAATACTCTGCGAGCACTCATGGCCAGTGGGGAGAGGACGACTTTCGGCCGGCGCCGGGTGGCGGAGCAATCCGCTCTGGCCCGCGAGTGGCGCCGGCTCGGCCGGGCCGCAACCTTCGTCGCCATCCTGACCAGCCCGGCGACCTTCGCCTGGCTCTACGGGACCAACGACTGGCCGCTGCTGTGGGCCCTGCTGGGCACCTTCGTGCTCATCATCTCCTTCCGCGGCTTCGTCGACGTCCTCGCCCACAAGCTCATCCCGCGCGCGAGCCTCTACGGCGCCGGGCAGGAGCTCATGGAAGCCGACATCGTCGCGCAGCGGCGGGTCTGGTACTGGCGCACGAAGTTCCGCCGGCTCTTCTGGCTCGTGCTCGTGGTCGGCGGGTCGCTCGCCCTCCTCTACGGCCTGGGCGGCACGCCGGGCGACGTCATCGACGCCATCCCGCAGATGGCGATCTACTTCCTCAGCTTCGGCCTGCAGCTGCCGCTGTTCTTCTTCATGAACATCATCATCCTGTTCGGGCCGATGCTCTTCTTCGGCCTGCGGCAGATGAAGGGCTACGAGCCGGGCGACGCGGACTGGGGCGTCAAGCTCGAGGACGTCCGCGGTCAGGCCGAGCCGAAGGCCGAGGTGACCAAGGTCATCGAGCTGTGGTCGGCCGGCGAGGAGTTCCGCAAGGCCGGCGGCAAGCCCGAGCGCGGGCTGCTCTTCATCGGCGCGCCGGGCACCGGCAAGACGATGCTCTCCAAGGGCATCGCGACGTCGTTCAACTCGCCGATCGTGACCATGCCGGGCTCGGGTTTCGCGCAGACCTTCATCGGCATGGACGTCGTCATCGTCATGGCCCTCATCCGCAAGGCGCGCAAGCTCGCCCGCAAGTGGGGCGACACATGCATGATCTTCATCGACGAGATCGACGCGGTCGGCATGCGCCGCCAGGCGCTGCAGGGCGGCTCCGGCTTCCGCCCGACGACGAGCGGCTTCGAGGAGCAGCCGATGTACGGGCCGTGGGGCTCGCTGACCCCGACCGGGGACCTGATCCTCGAGAACCGCCAGTGGCGCGACCGGATGTTCACCTCGCGCGCCGAGCCGTCCGCGGCGGCCGCCGCGGGCCCGCTGGGCGCCGTGCGCGACCGCATCCAGGGCGTGATGTTCCCCGGCATGGGCGGGATGGGCGGCCAGCTGGCGCTCAACCAGCTGCTGGTGCAGATGGACGGCGTCGACGAGCCCCCGATGTTGCGCAAGTTCTTTACGAACCGCATCAACACGTTCCTCGACGCGACCTACATCATCCCGCGCCGGATCCGCAGGCTACGGCTGCGCATCAAGCCGCCCAAGCCGCGCCCCGAGCAGGTCTACTTCATCGGCGCCACCAACGTGCCCCTCGACGCGCTCGACCCGGCGCTCATCCGCCCCGGGCGCATGGGCCGCCACATCTGGTTCCGCACGCCCACGAAGGACGATCGCAAGGACATCTTCGACCTCTACCTGGAGCGCGTGAGCCACGACGACGACCTCGACAGCGACGAGCGCCGCGACGAGTTGGCGCGCATGACGAACGGGTACTCCCCGGCCATGATCGAGCAGGTGTGCTCGATGGCGCTGACCTACGCGCACTCCGAGGCCCGCGAGCGCTTCGACCGCAAGGACATCGTGGAGGCAATGACCACGATCGAGTCGGGCACGGCCGTCGGCGTGAACTACATCGACGAGGAGAGCCGCGCAGTTGCCATCCACGAGGCGGGCCACGCCGTGGCCAGCCACGTCTACATGAACGACGTCCTCTCCACGCGGCTGTCGATCCGCATGCGCGGCGGGTCGCTGGGCCACCACCAGGCGATCCAGAAGGAGGAGCGCTTCTCGAGCTGGCGCCACGAGGACGTCGGCCAGCTCGTGTGGACGCTCGGCGCCATGGCCGCCGAGCACGTGTTCTACGGCGAGAACGCCAACGGCGTCGGTGGCGACATCCAGAGCGCGACCTGGATCGCCTCGCGCATGGTCGGCATGAGCGGCATGGGCCCGGAGCCGCTCGACCTGCGCGGGCGCGTGGCCAAGGAGCGCCTGCCGGAGGTCGAGAAGGAGCTCATGGAGCGCTTCGAGCGCATCGGCCTGCGGATCATGAACCGAGCGCGGCGGGGCAGCGCGATGGACTCCGACCCGATCGGCTCGGTGCTCGGCGACCCGGCCAAGCGCAGCGCGGCGGCGCAGATCCTGGGCCAGGCCTACCTGACCGCGGTGTGCTGCATCCGCGCCAACCGCGAGGCGGTGGCGGCCGTGGCCGAGGCGCTCGTCCAGCACAGGGAGCTCTACGGCGACGAGGTCGTCGAGCTGCTCGAGGCGGCCGCGCCGCGCGCCCCGGTCATCGACGTCCTCGACGAGAGCATCTGGCCCAAGGTATGAGCGGGCCGGACGACAAGAGCGAGCTCAGCAAGCGGCCCTGGGATCCCGCCGGCACGCAGCCCAAGCACGATCCGGCCTCGCTGCTGCCGCAGTCCAGCGAGCCGCTGCTGCCGCCCGACGCCGACGTCGTCGAGTCCGACGCGATCGACGACGAGCACGACGGCGACCTGCTGCCCGAGCGCCACCAGGCGGCCGGGGCCCCGCCGTGGCCGCCGGGCCGTCCGAGTACGCCCCGCGCTTTCAGTTCATGACGGGCGCGCTGGTCGCCGTCGGGATCGCCGCCCTCGTCGGCATCACCGTGGCGATCGTCGGCATCCCGCCCAAGCACGAGGGACCGGCCTGGTCGTCGTGGAAGCCGAGCTCGAGTGGCCTGCAGGGCGCCACGGAGATCGCGAGCCACATCGCCGATGCCTACCGCGACCAGGGCCGGCAGCTGGTCAAGGTCGACGCCAACGACATCTCCTACAAGGGCATCCCGCTGCTCGTCGCGATGCGCAAGTCCGCCGAGGAGGGCGGCGCGATCCAGGTCCACGACGAGAAGGGCGTCCTCTACCAGATGTGCGGGCTGGGGGTGAACTGCCAGATCGACTCGGGCAAGCCTTCCAAGGAGCGCATGCTGCTGCTGCGCCGCGAGGGCCTCGAGCTGGCCCTCTACAGCTTCCGCTACCTCAAGGACGTCAAGCAGGTCGTCGTCCTCATCCCGGCGACGCCGGGCAAGGCGCAGACCATCGCGCTGTACTTCAGCCGCGACGAGCTGCGTCCCGAGCTCGACCGGCCGCTGACGTCGTCGCTGATGCCCAAGGCGCCCACGACGAAGACCGTCACCCTCTCGCCCGACGCGAGGCTGGTCGACCAGACGACCAACCCGTACCTCTTCTCGCTCATGGGCTCGAGCTTCAACGACCGCGGCTACCTGGTGCTCGATCCGTACAGCCCCTCCGCCGACCGGGCGCTGCAGAAGCGCCTCAAGGATCAGCAGAAGCAGGCCGCGGCCGCCGCCGCGGGCGCGACGCCACAGGCGTCGGGCGGTTGAGCTCCGCCGCGCGCGACAAGCTCGCACGCGCCAAGGCGCGGCTCGACACCCTCGACCTCTATCCGCGCCCGGTGCGCATCCGCCGCGTGCGCCTGGTCAGCGCGCCGTGGCTGTTCGGCCTGCCGTGGTTCCGGCGCTTCGACGGCTACACGATGTGGAACCTCATCCTCCTGCGCGCGCCGGTCGCCGACGCGAGCGAGGACCTCGTGACGCACGAGCTCTGCCACGTCTGGCAGATGCAGCACCACCCGCTGGCCATGCCGCTCTCCTACCTGTACCGCGGCTACCACGACAATCCCAACGAGGTGCAGGCGCGCCGGGCGACCGAGCTCACCGGCCGCGAGGAGCGCTTCGGCCTGTGCGACTCCTGCCGCTTCCAGCGCATCGTGCGGACCGGCCGCGGCTCGGTCTTCACGCTCTGCGAGCGCTCGCGGACCGACAGCTCCTTCCCGAAGTACCCGCGCGTGCCGGTGCTCGAGTGCCGCGGCTACGAGCCCGAGTCGTAGGTCCAATGGCCGAGGGAGATCGTTGAGGTCGTCAACTAGCATGAAGCGCCGATGGCGACGTTCCTGAGGCTGCTCGGCTGGTTGCGCCCCTACCGCAGGGGCGTTGTCCTGTCAGGGCTGCTCGCGGCCGTCGCGATGGCCATGACGGTCGCCATCCCGTGGCTCACCGGGCGCGCCATCGACCGCATCCACGCGGGCGACAAGGCGGGCCTGACGACGCTCGGACTCGTGGTGCTCGCCGCCGGCGTGCTGCGTCTGGGGCTCACGGTGGCCCGCCGCCTCGTCGCGGGGCGCGTGTCGCTGGGCGTCGAGCTCGACCTGCGCAATCGCATGTACGAGCAGCTGCAGGCCTTGGAGCTCGGTTTCTTCGATCGCCAGCAGACGGGCCAGCTCATGTCGCGCGCGACCGTCGACCTCCAGTCGGTGCGCTTCTTCCTCGGCTACGGCCTCGTCTTCATCCTGCAGTCGGCGCTGACCATCCTGCTTGCCGGCGCGGCCATGTTCGCCGTGCAGCCCGAGCTGGCGGCCATCTCGCTCATCCCGGTGCCGATCGTGGTCGTCGTCTCCGCGCGCTACGGCCGGCGCGCGCGGCCCGCGCTGCAGGAGCTCCAGCAGCGGATCGCCGAGCTCACCGCCGACGTCGAGGAGAACATCGGCGGCGTGCGCGTGGTGAAGTCGTTCGCGCGCGAGGACCGTCAGCTCGACCGCTTCCGCGGGCGCGTCGGGCGCGTGTGGGACCAGGCCATGGTCTCCACGCGCCTGCAGGCCTTCTACAACCCGTTCATCGGGTTCCTGCCGCAGATCGGCCTCGCCGCCATCCTCTTCTACGGGGGCCGCCAGGTCATCTCCGGGCGCCTGACGATCGGCGAGTTCAGCGCCTTCTACGCCTACCTGCTCATGCTGCTGTCGCCGATGCGCACGCTGGGCACCCTGCTCGGCCTGTCGCAACGGGCCACCGCTGCCGGCGCCCGCGTCTACCAGATCCTCGACCGCGAGCCGGAGATCGTCTCGCCGCCCGGCGCCCCGGCGCTGCCGCCCGGCTCCGGCCACGTGGAGCTGCGCGAGGTCTCGCTGCAGTACGAGGGCGCCTCGCGGCCGGTGCTGCACGACGTCGACCTCGACGTCGCCGCCGGGAGCACCGTCGCCCTCGTCGGCGCCACCGGCTCGGGCAAGACGACGCTCGTCCAGCTCCTCCCCCGCCTCTACGACGTCAGCGCCGGCGCGGTGCTCATCGACGGCGCCGACGTGCGCGCGGTCGACGTCGCCTCGCTGCGCTCCGCGATCGCGGTCGTCGACGACGATCCCTTCCTGTTCAGCGCCACCGTGGCCGAGAACATCGCGTATGCGCGCGCGGACGCGACCCGGGAGGAGATCGAGCTCGCCGCTCGCCGCGCACAGGCCCACGACTTCATCGCCCGCCTGCCCGAGGGCTACGACACGCGCGTGGGCGAGCGCGGGCTGACGCTGAGCGGCGGGCAGCGCCAGCGCCTGGCCATCGCGCGAGCCTTCCTGGCCGACCCGCGCATCCTCATCCTCGACGATGCGACCTCGTCGGTCGACGCCACGACCGAGCAGGAGATCAAGCAGGCGCTGCGCGAGGTCATGGCGGCCCGCACGACCTTCGTCATCGCCCACCGCCTGTCGACCATCTCGCTGGCCGACACGATCGTCGTGCTCGAAGACGGCTCGGTCGCCGCCGCCGGCGACCACGAGGCGCTGCTCGACCAGTCCGAGCTCTATCGCGAGATCGTCGAGAAGGGCCTGCCCGACCAGGTCTTCCTCAACCGCAACGCGCCCGACCGCGAGGTGGCGGGGCTGTGACGTCGGGCGACGAGGCGGCCCGCGCCGCCACCCGGCGCGACGACCTGCGCCGGCGCCTGCGCGGCACGCGCGGTCGCGGGCGCAAGCTGCGCGGGCTGGTGGTCCTGCTGGCGCCGTACCGGGCGCGCGTGGCGCTCATGTTCGTCGCGCTCGTGGCGGGCACCGCGGCCTCGCTGGCGCCGGCCCCGCTGGCCAAGGCCGCGATCGACTCGGGCATCCTCGAGGGCGACCGCGGCACCCTCGACCTCGTGGTCGCCCTGTTCGTCGCCAGCGCGCTCGTGGTCTGGGCCGCGACGTACGCGCAGACCTATCTGGTGGGCTGGGTCGGCCAGCGCGCGCTGGCCGACCTGCGCCTGCAGATCTTCCGCCACCTGCAGGAGCAGCCGGTGGGCTTCTACGAGCGCCGGCCGGCGGGCATGCTCATCTCGCGCATGACCAACGATGTCGAGGCGCTCGACTCGCTCGTCACCGACACCGTGGTCACGCTCTTCCAGGCCTCGCTGACGCTCATCGGCTCGGTCGCGATCCTGCTCTACCTCGACGTGCGGCTCGCGCTGATGACCTTCCTCATCTTCCCGGTGATGGCGATCGGATCGCTCGCCTTCCGCATCGCGAGCGCCGATGCCTACCGGCGCACGCGCGAGACGATCAGCGCCATCACCGTCTACCTGCAGGAGACGCTGTCGGGCATCCGCGTCGTGCGCGCCTTCGCGCAGGAGCCCCGTCATCGCGCCCACTTCGCCGAGCTCAACGACACCAACCGCGCGGCCAACCTCGTCACCGTCAAGCTCAACGCCGCCTACTTCCCGGCCGTGGAGTTCGTGGCGGCCGTCGCCACGGTCGGCATCATCATCGTGGGCGGCCGCCAGGCCATCGACGGGGACATCGAGATCGGCGTGCTCGTCGGCTTCATCGCCGCTCTCAACGGGTTCTTCGACCCCATCGGCCAGCTCTCGCAGGTCTACACGACCTACCAGTCGGGCATGGCGGCGCTCGACAAGATCTTCGAGCTGCTCGACGTCGCGCCGGAGCTCACCGATCGCCCCGACGCGCTCGAGCTCGGGCGGATCCGCGGCGAGATCCGCTTCGAGGACGTCTCCTTCCGCTATCGCACCGGGGAGGAGACGAAGCTCGCGCTGGAGGACGTCTCCCTGGTGGTCCACCCCGGCGAGACCGTCGCGCTCGTCGGCGCGACGGGCGCGGGCAAGTCGACCTTCGCCAAGCTCGTGGCGCGCTTCTACGACCCCACCGACGGCCGCGTGCTCGTCGACGGCCATGACCTGCGCGACGTGGCCGCGCGATCGCTGCGCTCGCAGATGGGGATCGTGCCCCAGGAGGCCTTCCTGTTCAGCGGCACCATCGGCGACAACATCGCCTTCGGTCGGCCGGACGCCGACGAGGCGCAGATCGAGGCCGCCACGCGCGCGGTCGGCGCCTGGGACTTCGTCGCGGCGCTGCCCGCCGGGCTGCACACCGAGGTCGGCGAGCGTGGCGCGCAGCTGTCGGCCGGCCAGCGCCAGCTGCTCGCCTTCGCGCGCGCGCTCATCGCCGACCCGCGCATCCTCGTCCTCGACGAGGCGACGTCGAACGTCGACCTGCACACCGAGGGCCGCATCGAGGCGGGCCTGCGCCGGCTGCTCGCCGGGCGCACGGCGATCGTCATCGCCCACCGCCTCTCGACCATCCGTCAGTCGGGCCGGATCGTCGTCCTCGACCAGGGCCGGATCGTCGAGCAGGGCAGCCACGACGAGCTCATCGCCGCCGAGGGCGCGTACGCGGCGCTCTACGCGGACTGGGCGGCGCAAGCGGCGGCGTGAGCGAGTACCGCTTCCGGGCCGCGACGACGCAGGACGCCGAGAGGATCGCCGCGGTGACGGCCGAGGGCTTCGAGACCTATCGTTCGTTCGCGCCCGAGGGCTGGACTCCGCCCTCGACCTCCGAGGAGGCCGCGCGCCTGCTGAGCATGCTCGGCGACGACCACGTCTGGTACCTCGTCGCCGAGCACGACGGCGAGCTCGTCGGGCACGTCGGCTTCCTGCCCGCGGACCGGGTCTCCTTCGCCCGGGTCGACGACCCGGGGCTCGTGCACCTGCGCCAGCTCTTCGTCACGCGCGGGCACTGGGGCACCGGCCTGGCGCAGCGGCTGCACGCCGCGGCGCTCGACGAGGTGCGCGCACGCGGCTTCACCGGCATGCGGCTGTTCACGCCGGCCGGGCAGGACCGGGCGCGGCGCTTCTACGAGCGCGAAGGGTGGTCGCTCGCGCGCCCGCCCGCCTTCGACGAGCGCATCGGCCTCGAGATCGCCGAGTACCGCCGCGCGCTCTGACGCTCTCACTCGAGCAGGCCGCGGCGCATCGCCTCGGCCACGGCGGCGGCGCGATCGCTGACGCCGAGCTTCTCGTAGAGCGTCTTGAGGTGGGACTTCACAGTGGCGGTGGCGAGATGCAGCTCACGGCCGACCGCGGGCGCGCTGAGGCCCTCGGCGATCAGGCGCAGAACCTCCTGCTCGCGCGGGCTCAGCGCCGGGCGCCCGGGCTCGGAGCGCAGCCGGATCTCGGCGGCCAGGCCGGCCTGCACCTCGGCGGGGAGGATGACCTCGCCGCGGGCCACGGCGGCGATCGCGTCGCAGATGCGCTCGCCGGGCGCCGACTTGGAGAGATAGGCGCTGACCCCGCCCGCCACCGCCTCGTAGACGGTGTCGCTGTCGAGGTGCGCGCTGAGCAGGACGACGCGGGTGGCGAGGCCGTCGCGGCGCAGCGCCTCGACGATGTCGACTCCGCGCAGGGACGGCATCTCGACGTCGAGGACCGCGACGTCGGGATGGTCGGTGCGGATCGCCTCCAGCGCCTCGCGCCCGTCGCCGGCCTCCCCCACGAGCTCGAACTCGGGGCGCGCGCGCACCGCGCGGACGACCGCCTCGCGATAGAGGGGATGGTCGTCGGCCACGAGGACCGTCGTGCGCTGAGGGCTGCTCTTGGCCACGGATTACCGCGGCGCAACCCTACTGCCGGGCGACCTCCAGGGCCGTGGCGCAGATGTCGGCGCGCGCCAGGCCCTTGCTCACGCAGCCGGCGGCGCCGGCGGCGCGGGCGGCCTGCTCGACGTGCTCGTCGAGGGAGGCGCTGACGATCAGCACCTTGCACCGCGGTGGCGGACGGAGGTCGGTCAGGCGGTCGAGGACTTCGAGGCCGTCGATGTCGGGCATCCGCAGGTCGAGCAGCACGATGTCGGGCCGCAGGCGGTCGATCGCGTCGAGCGCCGCCTCGCCACTGTCGGCCTCCCCGACGAGCTCGAGGCCGCTGTGCAGGCGGACCGCGCGGCCCATGCCGCGCCGGTACACGGGACTGTCATCGACGACCAGGACGCCGACGGAGCCGGTGCGGCTGGCCGTCTGCGCAGCTGACTCCGTCGTCCCGTCGTCGGGCATCGCGTCCCAGTCCTCTGTCCTCGCCTTCCCCCGCGATGACGACGCTCCGCCGCACCTCTGGCCCAGCCCCCCGATGCGGACGGTCCCCGGTCGGGACCTCGGAGTCGTCGTCATATTGCTCCCCTCAAGTCCGGGCCGGCGGCGCCCCCCTCTAAAAGACTCCGCCGGCTCGCTGGGGAGGATCGTGCCCCGGGCGGCCCCGGACAACGGCGGAGCGGATGCAACAGCGGATGAGCGGCACTCATCCGATCGGATGACCTGCGACCCCACGGCACCCCCGCGATCGACTACATTCGCATGGGATGGGGGGGCCCGTCATCACGCTTGCCCTGCGCTCGCAGGAGGACGTACTCCTCACGCGGCGCCGCGCACGCGACCTCGCCGGATTCCTGCAGCTGGGCGCGGAGGCCCAGAGCCGCCTGGCGACCGCCGTGTGGGAGGTGGCCAGGCTCGCGCTGCGCCACGGCGCGGAGGGCGAGGTGGAGTTCGCGCTCCAGGACGAGCCGCCGGCCGCCGTCGTCACCATCCGTGGCATCGCGCAGGGCGTGCTCACGGGCGAGATCCCGGGCGAGGCGTTCGACCGCCTCGACCTCGCCAAGCTGCGCCAGCTCGTCGACCGCGTCGAGGCGCGCGACACCCGCGGCTCGGTGCTCGTGCGGCTGACCACCGAGCTCGAGCAGGACGCCTGGCTCCCGGGCCTCGAGGAACTCTCGCACGTCTTGGGCTCGCTGCAGCGCCACGAGTCGGGCGAGGACGAGGCCGCGCTCAACGAGCTGCGCATGCAGAACGCCGAGCTCGTGAGCGCGCTGGCCAGCCTGAGCCAGCGCGAGCGCGAGCTGGTCGGGCTCAACCGCGAGCTCGCCGACACCAACCGCGCGATCACGGCGCTGCTGGCCGAGCTCGGTCAGCAGGCGCAGGAGCTGCGCGAGCGCGCCGCCGGCCACGCGACCTTCCTGGGCTCGCTGACCCACGAGCTGCGCACGCCCCTGTACGCGGTGCGCGGCATGACCGAGGCGATCCTGCGCGAGGGCGGCGACAGCCTGCACCCGCGCCTGCGCGAGGACGTCCGGCTCATCGACGGCGCGATGGAGGAGGCGCTCGACCTCGTCAACGACCACCTCGACCTGGCGCGCCTGGCCGCCGGGCGCGACGTCGTGCGCGTCACCGAGGTCCAGGTCGACGAGCTCTTCAGCGCGCTGCGCGGCATCGTCATCCACCTCCCCCGCTCCCCGAGCGTGTCGGTCGTCTTCGAGGACCTCAACGGCGTGCCGACCCTGCGCACCGACGCCTTCAAGCTCTCGCAGATCCTGCGCAACTACGTGGTCAACGGCCTGAAGTTCACCGAGCGCGGCGAGGTCCGCATCTCGGCCGTGTCGGTCGACGCCGGTCAGCAGGTCCGCTTCGCCGTCGCGGACACCGGCCCCGGCCTGGAGGCGTCCGACCACTCGCGCGTGTTCGAGGAGTTCGTCCAGCTCGGCACGCCGGGGGACGTCGGCGAGCTGCGCGGCTCCGGCCTGGGCCTGTCGATCTGCAAGCGCCTGGCGACGCTGCTGGGCGGAGAGGTCGGAGTCACGAGCGAGCCGGGTCGCGGGACGACCTTCACCGCGACGATCCCGGCGATCTTCGTGCCGGGCAGCGGGGACGTGGAGGTCATCGCCGAGGGGTGACGCGGACCCGCGAAGTCGGGTTCACTGGCCTATAATCGGCCGCCGATCTGCCGATCAGAGTCCCATGAGCGCCCGTACGGCCCTCAATACTCTGCGGGATGGTGTAATGGCAGCACAGCGGTCTCTGGAACCGTGAGTCTAGGTTCGAATCCTAGTCCCGCAGCTGTTCTCGTCGGGTGTGCTGGGTTCGATGCGTCCGGTGCGGTCGCGAACATGTGTTCGTGTCACGCCGGAACCTCGTTCTCCGCCTCTACGCCGAGGGACTGACCCAGCGCCAGATCGCGGCACGCCTCGGCATCACCGCTCCAACCGTCTCCTACCACATGCGGCAGCTCGGCTTCCCGCCGCAGCCGCAGCGCCGGCAGGACTGGCCGTCGATCCAGGCCCACTACGACGCCGGGCACTCCGTCCGAGAGTGCCAGGCGAAGTTCGGCTTCTCGAGCGCGTCTTGGCACGAGGCAGTCAAGCGCGGCGCCATCAAGCCGCGTCCGTTCGGAATGCCGGTCGAGGAGCTCATCTCGGGCAAGCGCAACAGAACTCACCTCAAGCAGCGGCTCGTGCGACTCGGGCTACTCGAAGAGCGCTGCCAAGAATGCGGCATCACCGACTGGCGAGGCGCTCCACTCTCGCTGTGTCTGCATCACCTCAATGGCGTCAACGACGACAACCGCCTCGAGAACCTCGTCGTGTTGTGCCCCAACTGCCACAGCCAGACCGCGAACTTCGCGGGACGCAACGTCGGCGCGCGCCGCGCCGGGAGTCCGACGAGGGCCGGCGTGCGATCGCGCGGGGTGGCCTAGTGGACGCGCTCCGGCTCGGCCACGAAGCGCTGGGACTCACGCAGGACGAGGGCGACCGCGCCCAGGACCTCGGCGCGCTCCCCGAGCACCCCGGCGCAGATCGGCACCTCGCGGGTCGCGGCGATGGCCGAGCGGCCGACGGCCTCGCGCAGCGGCTCGAGGAGCAGGTCGCCGGCCTGGGCCAGCTCGCCGCCGACGAGCACGCGCTCGGGCGAGAGCAGGTTGCACGTGCCGGCGACGGCGCGGCCGAGGGCGCGGCCCGCGTCGGCGATGACGCGCCGGCACCCGACGTCGCCGGCCTGCGCCTGAAGCACGACCTGGCGCAGGCTCAGGCGGTCGCCGTGGCGGCGGCGCAGGGGCTCGAGGACGGCCTCGGCGCCGGCGAAGGCCTCCAGACAGCCGCGGTTGCCGCAGCGGCAGACCGGGCCGCCGTCGTCGATCGTCACGTGCCCGATCTCGCCCGCGGTGCCGCCCGCGCCGTGGTAGAGGCGGCCGTTGAGCACCAGGCCGGCGCCGACGCCGGTGGCGACCTTGACGTAGACGAGGTCGGTGCAGTCGCGGCCGGCGCCCCACACGATCTCCGCCAGCGCGCCGAGGTTGGCGTCGTTCTCGACGCGCACCGCCAGGCCGAGCTCGGCCTGCATGAGCGCTTCGGGGCGCGCGCCGATCCAGCCGGGCAGGATGGCCGAGTCGCCGACCTCGCCGCTGTCGCGGCGCAGCGGGCCCGGGAGGCCCATGCCGACGCCGGTGACCCGGTCGGCCGCGACGCCGACCTCGTCGAGCAGGCCCCGGACGAGCCGCCCGGCCAGCGCGACGCCCTCGTGGGCCTCGTGGTCGACGTCGAGGTGCTCCTCGGCCTCGGCGAGGACGGTGTGCGCGAGGTCGGCCACCGCGACGCGCACGTGGGAGTGGCCGAAGTCGATGCCGACCGCGACGCCCGCGGAGCGGCTCAGCGCCAGGGCGCGGCCGCGCGCGGGGCTCTCGCCGTCGTCGTCCTCGAGCCAGCCGGCCTCGCGCAGCTCGCGCGCGATGCCGGAGATGGTCGCCGGCGAGAGGCCGCTCGCGCGGGCCAGATCGGCCTGCGACATGGGTCCGCGCTCGCGCAGGAGGGCGAGGATCCGCTCGCGGCTCGAGGCGCGCACGCCACTCGGCGAGCCCGCGTCGGCGTCACTCATGGCGAGCCGCTCGGTGCCGCGCTGGGCGGATCGCTCGTCTCACGGAGCGACGTTCGGGACCTGAACGAGATCTCCTTGCACAGCCGACTTGACATTCGGTGTACAAAGATACCTGTCGAGCCGTTTCCCCCGGGTCCGCAGGAGGCGAAGTGATGAGCAACGTTCAGGCTGCCATCAAGCGCAATGGCGTCGTCGTGCTGCTGATCCTCCTGGCGGCGCTCGCCGTCCTCCTGGCCGGAGTGCGCTCGGGCGGCCCGTCGGCCGCCAGCGCGGACACCTCCGTCCTGCCCTACCAGGACCCCTCGCTCCCCGTGGACCAGCGCGTCGCGGACCTCCTCGGCCGCATGACGCTCGCCGAGAAGATCGGCCAGATGGGCCAGATCAACGTCGAGGTCCTCCAGGGGTCGCCGGACACGCCGTGGGACCGCGGCCCGCTGAACCCCGACCTGATGACCGACGTCCTGGGCAAGAACCAGATCGGGTCGATCCTCTCGGGCGGCGGCGCGTGGCCGCCGGTCGGCGACGACGGCAAGGCGTGGGCCGACGAGATCAACACCATCCAGCAGTTCGCGCTGGACCACAGCCGGCTGAGGATCCCGATCATCTACGGCGCCGACGCCGTCCACGGCCACAACAACCTCGTCGACGCGACGATGGTCCCCCACCAGATCGGCCTCGGCGCGACCTTCGACCCGTGGCTGGCCCAGCAGCTGGGCCGCATGACCGCGAGCGCCGTCCGGGCAACCGGCGTGGCCTGGGACTTCGCGCCCGTGCTCGACACCGAGCGCGACCTGCGCTGGGGGCGCTCCTACGAGCCCTTCGGCGAGGACCCCTTGCTGACCGGGACGATGGGCGCCGCCACCATCCGCGGCCTGCAGGGCCGCGACCTGGCGAGCCCGACCTCGGTGGCCGCCACGGCCAAGCACTTCGTGGGTTACTCGGCGCCCGACAGCGGCTTCGACCGCACCGACGCCACCATCGACGACAACGAGCTGCAGAGCATCCACCTGCCCCCCTTCGCCCAGGGCATCGACGCCGGCGTCGCGACCGTGATGGTCAACAGCGGGTCGGTCAACGGCGTGCCGGGGCACGCATCGCACCGCATGCTCACCGACATCCTGCGCGGCCAGCTGCACTTCAAGGGGGTGGTGATCTCCGACTGGCAGGACGTCGAGGCCCTGATCACCAAGTACCACGTCGCGACCGACATGGAGGACGCGATCTCGCAGGCCGTCAACGCGGGCCTCGACATGTCGATGATCCCGCTCGACGCGACTGGCTTCACCACCAACCTGACCAAGGCCGTCGCCGACGGCAAGGTCACCGAGGCACGCATCGACGAGTCGGTCGCGCGCATCCTGACGCTGAAGTTCCGCCTCGGCCTCTTCGAGCGCCCCTTCGTCGACGCCAACGCGGCCAACGCCGCGGTCGAGAGCCCGGCCGCCCACCAGCTGGCCCGCAAGGCCGCTCAGGAGAGCCTGGTGCTGCTGCGCAACGACGGCACGCTGCCGCTCTCCAGGCACCACGCGCGGCGCATCCTCGTCACGGGGCCCGCCTCTGACAGCGCGGCCAACCAGCTCGGCGGCTGGTCGATCGCCTGGCAGGGCGCGTTCAACCTGCCCGCCGACATCCCGACCCCCGAGGTGACGACGATCAAGGAGGGCATCCAGCAGGCGGCAGGGCGCGGCACGCAGGTGGTCTGGAAGCAGGGCGCCCCGGTGGCTGACACGACGAACCGCATCAGCCCCGACGGCACCACCAACCCCACCCTCCCCCAGCCGCCCGACCCGCTCAACGATCCCGCCAACGCCACCGTCGCGGCCGAGCGCGCGGAGGCGGTCGACGCGGCCAAGCACGCCGACGCGGTCGTGGTCGCGGTGGGCGAGAGCCCGTACGCCGAGGGCCAGGGCGACGACGGCACGCCGGCGCTCCCGCTCGCCCAGGCGAAGCTCATCGACGACCTGAAGGCCACCGGCAAGCCGGTGATCGTGGTCGTGGTGGCCGGCCGCCCGCTGAAGATGGACCACCAGCTCGACGAGGCGAACGCGAGCCTGATGGCCTTCCTGCCCGGCACCGAGGGCGGCGGCGCGATCGCCGACACGCTGTTCGGCAAGGCCAGCCCGAGCGGCCGTCTGCCGGTCTCCTGGCCCAAGGACTCGAGCTCGTTCCCGCTGGCCTACAACGAGCCCGGCAAGCCGTATGACCCGCGGTTCCCGTTCGGCTACGGCCTGAGCTACACGCGCTTCAAGCTCCACGACCTGCGCGCCCCGTGGCACGCGAGCCCGGGCCAGCGCATCAGCGCGAGCGTGGACGTCGCCAACGTCGGGCACCTCCCCGGCACCGACACGGTCCTGGCCTTCCTCGTCGCCGGCGACGGCAGCCGGCGCCTGGTGGCCTTCGACCGCGTCGAGCCGGGCCGCCACCACCGTGGCACCGCGCACCTGACGTTCAGCGCGCCGGCGGGCTCCTACAGGCTCGTCGTCGGTGACCTCAGCCGGCCCATCCGGGTCGGCTGAGGCTCAGCCGGCGCCCGAGAACTGCGCGGTGATGCGCTCCTCGAGGCCCGGGTCGAGCACGAGCAGGACCTCGTCGCCGGCATCGATGACGGTGTCGGACTTGGGCACGAAGCCCCGGCCGTTGCGCAGCACGGAGATGATCAGCGAGCCGTCGGGCAGCTCGACGTCGGCCACCGTGCGCCCGGCGGCCGGTGCGCCCTGACCGACCTCGACCTCGATGATCTCGAGCTGCTCGTCGCGCAGGTCGAGCAGGTGCACGAGGCCGTAGGACGGGACCTCGTGCTCGATGAGGCGCAGGATGAGGTCGGTGGCGCTCACCACCGGCTGGATGCCGAGCAGCTCGAAGTACGGGCGGTTGCGGGGGTTGTTGACGCGGGCGATGATCCGCGCGCAGAGGTACTTCTCCTTCGCGATCTGGCAGATGAGGAGGTTGTCCTCGTCGTCGCCGGTCACCGCGATGGTCAGGTCGGCGCGATTGATCCCGGCGCGCTCCAGGACCCAGAGCTCGGTGGCGTCCCCGTACTGGATGGCGTGCTCGAGCTCCTGCTCCACGGTCAGGTAGCGCGAGCGCTCGCTCTCGATGACCGTCACCTCGTGGCCCTTGGAGATGAGCTCGCGGGCGAGGTTCCAGCCGACCTTGCCGGCACCAGCGATCACGACGTACACGGGCTAGACCCCCAGCGCGCGCTCGAACATCTCGATCGCGTAGCGCGTGGGACAGATGGTGTGCAGCCCCTGCTCCTCGTACCACTCGGCCCGGCGCGGGTCCATCACGCGCACGATGACCTTGGGCACGCCGAACTGTTTGGCGGCGATCTGGGCGATGGTGAGGTTCGTGTTGTCGCCGTCGGTGGAGGCGATGAAGACGTCGGCGTCCTCGATCCCGGCCTCGCGCAACGCGTCGATCTCCAGGCCGTGCCCGACCGTGAAGCGCCCGCCGGAGTCCTCCCACGTGGTGTCCATGCCGGAGTCGAGCCGCTCGTGGGAAAGCGGATCCTCGTCCAAGATGGAGACCTCGTTGCCCGCGGCAAGCATCGAGCGCGCCACCGAGGACCCGACGCGGCCGGCGCCGACGATGAGTATGAGGGGCATTGGCCCTGACTCTACCGAGCAGGGCCGTCATCGCTCGCCGCCGCGCCGTTGGTCGGCGTGGCGCCGTCGCGTGCCACGGCCGCGGCGCCGTCGCGCGCCGCAGCGCGGTCCGCGCGCAGGGCGGCGTCGACCGGGGTGGCAGTGTCCGACGCTGGCGGCGCGGTGAGGATGATCTGGCACGGCGCCTTGGAGATCACGTACTTCGTGGCCTCCCCCACGAAGTCGTCCAGCGGGCCGCCGCGGCCCCCCAGCAGCGCTCCGCCGCGGATCTTCGAGGGCTCCTCGGCGGCCAGCACCACGGCCTGCACGCCGCGGCGCTTGGCCTCGTCGACGATCGCCTGCCCGGCCCGGCGGGCGCGGACCGTCGCAGTGGCGACCTCGACGCCCTCGTACTCCTCCCCCACCGCCTTCGCCCGCGCGAGCGCCGCGCGCGCCTGCTTGAGCTGCGCGTCGGGAAGCGCCGCGTCGATGGGCAGCGACATCGGGACCTCGAAGATCCACAGCGCCTCGATGGTGGCGCCCTTGTCCTCGAAGGCGTCGGTGTCCTCCTCGGCGGCCAGACGCCCGGCCGTCTGGATGATGTCGTCGTCCAGCGGCGAGCCGGTGAGCGGGACCAGGATCGATCCGTACTCCGCCTCGTGGCGCTCGCCGCGCAGGGACGCCTCGGGAACGAGGACGCGCCGGGTGACGGACTTGCCCTGGGTCGTGCGGTAGACGATGTAGAGCAGCAGGCCGCCCGCGAGCCACGCGGTGCCCACCCAGCGCGCGCCGCTGTGGGTGACCAGGAGCCCCACCCACGCGCCGGCGCTGAGGACGCCGCCGACGACCGCGAGCAGCGGCAGGTCGGCGCCGCGCACGCGAACGCTGAGCGGGATCCGGTACGGGCGCCGGCCGTCGGGCTCCTTGTAGCGCAGCACCACGATCGACAGGTGGGCGATGGTCAGCCCCACGAGCGCGCCGTAGGCGAAGATCCCCACCATCAGCTCGAGGTCCTGCGGGATGGTCAGCCCGGCGGCGAGGAGCGCGGCGATGGTGATGACGACGAAGGGCGTCGAGCGGGTCGAGTGCAGCCGGCCCATCGCGCTGGGGATCTGGCGATTGGTCGACAGCGAGTAGGCCAGCCGCGAGAGGCCCATCATGGCCGAGTTGGCGGCGGCGATCAGCGTGGCGGCCGCCGCCGCCGCGATCGTGTACTTCAGCGTGTTGGCCACCCAGTCGGTGTGGAAGGACTCCGCGATGCCGAGCATCGGCGCGTCGAGGTAGTTGCGCCCCAAGGAGGTCGCGTTGCCGACCACGGGGAGCGCGGTGACGGCCACGATGCCGATGCCCGTGTAGACGACGATGACGATGATCGCCGCCGCGCCCACGAGGCGCTTGAGCCCGCGCCGGCCGACCGCGACCTCGCCCGACAGCCCCGAGGCCGACTCGAGCCCCGTGAAGCTCACCGTCGCCACGCCGAGGGCGAACACCGTGTCCCCCCACGTCGGCGTGTCGCCGAAGTGGATGGTGTCCGTGATCGTGTCGAGGTGGAAGAAGGCGACGAGCCCGAGGACGATGACGAGCGCTTGGAGCCCCAGATCGGCGATGACCAGCGCGGCGATCCGGTTCACGCGGGTCTTGGAGAAGCCGCGGACGTTGCGGATGGCGACGTAGGCGATGATCGCGAAGCACAGCAGCAACTCGTCGGTCCCGCCCCCCAGCGGCGAGTAGAACGCGGCCAGGTAGTTCGTCGCCGAGAACGACGTGACCGCGATGAGGATGATGTAGTCGAGCAGGATCATCCAGCCCGCGACGAAGCTCACGAGCTCGTTGAAGGCGTAGCGCGCGAAGACCGTCGCGCCGCCGCGGTCCTGGTGCAGCGACGCGCCCTCGACGTAGGTCGTGCACGCCAGCGCGAAGAAGATCCCGGCCAGCAGGTAGACCACCGGGGTGAGGCCCAGCGCCCGCGTGGCCACCACGCCGAGCGAGAAGTAGATGGCGCTGGCGACCGACGTGTAGATGATCGCGAAGAGCGCCGGCTGCCCCAGACCGCGCCGGAACACCTAGCCGTTCACTCTTCGCGAGGTACAGGCGCGCGGCGCCGGCGGCGACGAAGAGCAGGCCCAGCAGCACGCCGATCGCCAGCGGCCCACCGCCGCGCGCGATCGTGGAGACCAGCAGCGCGACGCCCGACGAGCACCATCACCGCGGACATGACCCGTGTGGCGCGGCGATGGACGTCGCGTGAGTTGGGCACGGTCTGATGCTACGCCGCGAAGCGGGTGGGAACGGTGGTCGGTCCGCGGTCCCTGGCCGGGTCGGCCTGGATGATGACCCGGCACGGCCGCTCGGCGAGCACGGTCTCGACGGTCTTGCTGAACACCGTGGCGCCGGCGCGCGCCGGCAGCGGCATGACGATCGCCCTGGCCCCCATCGCGCGGGCCTCCTCGACGATGAGGCGGCCCGCCCCGCCGGCTCGGACCTTCTCCCAGTGGCCGGTCACGCGCCGCCCGCCCTGGAGCTTGGCCTGCTCGATGATGGTCTGCGCGTCGCGTTCGAGCTCGGGCAGCTCGGCGTCGATGGGCGCGGACGCCGGCACGGGGATGGTCACGAGCACGTGGATGCCGCGCCGGCGGCGCGCCGCGACCTTGATCGCCGTCGCCATCGCGCCCTCGGGGTACTGCTTGCCGTCCATGGCGACGAGGATCGACTCGTACTCGGCCTCGTGGTCGACGACCGGCGCCGGGATGGCGACTTTCACCGTCGAGGTCAAATCGAGCCCATGGCGGCGGCGGTACCACATGTAGATGCTGACGCCGAGCGCGAGCCACGCCACGCCTGCGATGGCCACGGCGAGGTGCAGGATGGTGACGACGACGAACGCGAGGCTCGTGCCCGCCCCGCCGATCAGCGCGAAGACCGGTAGCGGCCGTCCCGCGACGCGCAGCGTGCCCGGACCCCGGTAGGGCCGCTTGTAGTCGGGCTGGGTCAGCCGCAGGCGGATGACCGCGGCGTGCGCGATGCTGAACGAGAGCATCGCGCCGAACGCGTACATGTTGCCCAAGAAGTCGGCCTGGCCAGGGATGAGCGTGACGCAGGCGATGCCGCCGAACACGAGGATGCCCACCCACGGGGTCCCGTAGTGCGGATGCAACTGGCGCAGGCGGTCCGGTACCTGCCGGTGCAGGCCCATCGAGTAGACCAGGCGGGACACGCCGATGATGCCCGCGTTGGTGGCGATGAACAGGATGGTGGCCGCCAGCAGGCCAACGTAGATCTCCCCAGGGCTCTGCAGGGGGCCGAGGTTGAGCTGCTTGACCACGCCGAGAATCGGATCGCCGGCGAAGCCGCCGTTCTCCTCGCTGACACCCAGCAGCGTCTGGTAGGACCCGTCGGCCGTCCGGGTGACCGGCAGCGCGCTCAAGGCCACCGCCGGCAGCGTGAAGTAGATCGCGAAGACCGCGAGCCGCACGCGGCTGATGGCCGCCGGGATCGTCTTCGTCTCGTCCTTGGCCTCCTCGGCCATGTTCGAGATCGTCTCGATGCCGGTGTAGGCGATCATGCCGATTGGGATCGCGATGAAGAAGTCCTTCCAGCTCGGCGCCACGCCGAGATGCACGTTGTCGACGAGCATCGACGGGGAGAGCACGAGCGCGGCTCCGACGACCACCAGCAGCACCTGGGTGAGGAAGTCGATGAGAGCCAGCGTGATGTTGAGCCCGGCCGATTCCTTGACACCGATGACGTTGACGACGCTGAGCAGGACGATGACGCCCATCCCGAAGAAGATGTCCGCCGGGCCGTGGCGTAGGGCGTCGACGCCGATCACGCTGCCGAAGTAGTGCGGCACGAAGAACGCCGAGATCGCGACCGTGATGATGTAGTTGAGCATCTGGCCCCACGCGGCGAAGAAGGACCAGAACTCGTTGAACGCGCGCCGGGCGAACGACGACGACCCGCCCGCCTCGGGGTACATGGCGGTCGCCTCGGCGTACGTGGCGGCCGTCATGTAGAAGAAGAAGCCGGTGATGACGAAGACCACCGGCGTGAGGCCGAGCGCGAACGACGCGACCAGGCCGAGCGCGTAGTAGATCGACGAGCCCACGTTGCCGTAGGCGGTCGAGACGAGGGCGTTGACCCCCAGCACTCGCTGGAGGCCGTGCAAGCGGCGTTCGGCCATGCCGTAGCGGGAGTCTAGGCGTAGAGGCCGTCGATCTCGCCGGCGTACTTCGCGGCGATCGGGCGGCGCTTGAGCTTCATCGTCGGGGTGAGCTCGTCGCCTCCCGGCCGCCACTCGGCCGGGAGGATGCGGAAGCGCTTGACCTGCTCCACGCGCGAGAGGTGCGCGTTGGCGGCATCGACCTCCGCCTGCACCCTGGCCACGACGTCGGCGTCGGCGGGATCGAGGCCCGCGCCCGTGTCGGGGTCGAGGACCAGCAGGGCCGCGATGTACGGGCGCCGATCGCCCACCACGCAGGCCTGGCCGATGAGCGGGCCCCGAGCTCTTCAGCAGCGTCTCGATGTTGGCCGGCGAGATGTTCTTGCCGGCCGCATTGATGATGAGCTCCTTCTTGCGGTCGACGATCCACAGGTAGCCGTCGTCGTCGATGCGCCCGACGTCGCCGGTGCGCAGCCAGCGGTGGTGGCGCTTGTGGCGCTGCGCCGCGCACTGCGTCACCGAGGGGAGGGAGGCCCCCGCCGCGCCCGGCCAGGCCGCCAGCGTGGTCGATTGGTGTTGCAGGAGAACAGCTATCGACCACGCTTGCGGAAGCGGGCTGACTTTTGCGGCCAGGAGCCTGACAAGTCAGACGTTCGCGTAGCTCACCAACCGTGGAGGACGACCGCCCCCGGCGGCGCCGCCCAGCCCCGCTTCCCCTCGGTGAGCTGTTGGCCGCGCAGCGCCGCCAGCGCTGCGCGGACCGCTACGTGATGATCGGGATGATGAGGATGGCCACGATGTTGGCCACCTTGATCATCGGGTTGATCGCGGGGCCGGCGGTGTCCTTGAACGGGTCGCCGACCGTGTCGCCGGTGACCGAGGCCGCGTGGGCCTCGGAGCCCTTGCCCCCGTAGGCGCCGTCCTCGATGAGCTTCTTGGCGTTGTCCCACGCGCCGCCGCCGGCGGTCATGAGCACCGCGAAGAAGAAGCCCACGACGATGACGCCGATGAGCAGGCCGCCGAGGGCCTTGACGTCGATGAGCCCGACGATGAAGGTCACGCCGATCGGGATCAGCGCGGGCAGGATCATCTCGCGCTGGGCGGCCTTGGTCACGATGTTGACCGCGATCGCGTAGTCGGGCTGCTCGGTGCCCTCCATGATCCCCGGCTTCTCGCGGAACTGGCGGCGCACCTCCTCGACGACGCCGCCCGCGGCGCGGCCGACCGCCTCGATCGAGAGCGAGGCGAACAGCGTGACCATCATGCCGCCGATGAGCAGGCCCATGAGCACCGGCGGATCGTCGACCGCGAAGACGATGTTCTTGCCCGCGTCGGCGAGCTCGAACTTGAAGCCCGCGAAGAGCACGATCGCGGCCAGGACAGCCGAGCCGATCGCGTACCCCTTGGTGACGGCCTTTGTCGTGTTACCGACCGCGTCGAGCGGATCGGTGACGTTGCGGACCTCCTCGGGGAGATCGGCCATCTCTGCGATCCCGCCGGCATTGTCCGTGATCGGGCCGAACGCGTCGAGGGCGACGATGAGGCCGGTCAGCGAGAGCTGACCCATGACCGCCACGCCGATCCCGTAGACGCCGCCGAGCTTCCACGCAGCGAGGATGCCGAACACGAGCACCAGCGCGGGCAGCGCCGTGGCCTGCAGGCCACTGGAGAAGCCCTGGATGATGTTCGTCGCGTGGCCGGTCTGCGACGCCGCCGAGGTCTTCTTGACCGGGCTGAAGCGCGTCGAGGTGTAGTAGTCGGTCAGCAGGAACAGCAGCGCGGTGACGCCGATGCCGACGATCGAGCACAGGTACAACTCGCCGACGCTGGGGTTCTCGCCGCCGGAGATGCCGTCCATCAGCCACTTGGTGACCGGGTAGAAGGCGATGGCGGCGATGAGGCCCGAGAGGATCAGGCCCTGGTACAGCGCGCGCTCGACGTTGCCCGCCGCCGACTTGACCGCGAAGGTGCCGATGATCGAGGCGATGATCGCCACCCCGCCCAGCACGAGCGGGTACAGCGCCGCGGCCGTGTCCTGCTGGAAGGTCAGGATCCCGAGCAGCATCACGGCGACGGCGGTCACCGCGTAGGTCTCGAAGAGGTCGGCGGCCATGCCGGCGCAGTCGCCGACGTTGTCGCCCACGTTGTCGGCGATCACGGCGGGGTTGCGCGGGTCGTCCTCGGGGATGCCGGCCTCGACCTTGCCGACGAGGTCGGCGCCGACGTCGGCCGCCTTGGTGAAGATGCCGCCGCCCAGTCGGGCGAAGACCGAGATCAGCGAGCCGCCGAAGCCCAGGCCGATGAGCGCGTCCACGGCCTCCTTCTGGCTGCGGTCGAAGGCCGTGGTCAGAAGGCCGTAGTAACCGGCCACGCCGAGCAGGGCGAGGCCGACCACGAGCAGTCCCGTGATGGCGCCGCCGCGGAAGGCGACGTCCAGGGCGGGGCCGACGCCGCCGCGCGCGGCCTCGGCCACGCGGGCGTTGGCCCGCACCGACACGTTCATGCCGATGTAGCCGGTGGCGCCCGAGAGGACGCCTCCGATCACGAAGCCGACGGCGACGTAGCCGTCCTGGATGAAGATCAGGGCGATGGCCAGGACGACGCCCACTCCGGCGATGACCGTGTACTGGCGGTTCAGGTAGGCCCGGGCGCCCTCCTGCACTGCGCCGGAGATGCGCTGCATCTCGGCGTTGCCGGGAGACAGGGCGAGCAGGGAACGGGCGGTCAGAAGGCCGTAGGCCACGGCGAAGCCCGCGCAGATGAGCGCGATGACGACACCGTGGTCGGTCAGGAAATCACTCAAGTTCGGAAGTCCTCTGGCGTGTGATTCGGATGCGCGTCACGGCCCTCCTGCGGCGCGCGGACGCGTGAGCGAACGGCAAAAGGCGCCCGCGAGGGCGCCACACCTGCTCAGACGGCGGGATCCTATCGAGGACGGCGGCGAATGCGCGGTGCGACCGGCTCAGCGCCCCGGAACCCAGAGCCTGCCGCTGCTCTGCGCCGGCCCCGGCCCCTCCGGCTGAGGGGCCTGCTGGGCACCCTCGGGGGCCGCTTCGCCCTCGGGCGCGGCGCCCCCCGGCGCGGGCTGGCCCTCCGGGCCCGCGGCGCCCGCGGCGCCCGCGGCGCCCGCCATCCGCGCGTACTCCATCTGCAGGCGCGATACGGCATCGCGGATCTGGCGCGCGTCGGGGCCGAGCATCGGCTCGACCTGGGGCAGCAGGGCGCGGACGGCCTCGATCGCCTGGTGCAGCTGCTGGGGATCGGCCTCGCTCTCGTTGCCCGGCACGAGCCCCGCGCGCAGGCTCCCGAGGTTGATGAGCGAGAGGACGGTCTGGACGAGCACGTCCTCGACGCGGATCTGCTTGAGCTGCTGCTCGTATGCGGCGCGCAGCTCGTCCTCGGTGGGCTCCCTGGACTGCTCGTGCTGATGCTCGGTCATGCGGTCTCGGCCTCCTGGACGTAGGTCTGACTGGTCTCGCGCACGGCGGCGGCGAAGACCTCCTGCATGCTGGCACCAGCGTCGATCGCGCGGCGCTGGCGCTGGGCGCCGTTGAGTGGCGGCAAGGCGGGGTCGATGCCCAGCTCCGCACGCACCGGCGCGGTCCACTGCAGCAGCCGCTCGCCCGCCGCGGCGGCGGGAAAGCCCTCGCCGCGATCGAGGTCGAGCAGCGTGCCGTCCTGCCCGAAGCGGATCGCGCGCCAGAAGTTCTCCTCGACCAGCCGGCGCGGGGGGTCGGTGAACGGCACGCCGTCGTCGATGTCGCGCAGCGCCTGTGCCACCGCGGCGACGATCAGGCCGCTGAGCGCCTCGGACTCGGCCGCCGTGCTCTGGGCGTCGCAGATGCGCACCTCGACCGTCCCGAAGGACAGGTGCGGGCGGATCGACCACCACACCTGCGTGTACTCGATGATCGACTCGGTGCGGATGAGGAAGTCGATGTAGTCGCGGTAGGCCTGCCACGAGCCGAACGCGTCGGGGATCCCGCAGCGCGGGAAGCTCTTGGTGAAGGCCTGCGAGCGCGCCGAGTGCAACCCGCTGTCGCGCGCGTCGAGATAGGGCGAGTTGGCGCTGATGCTGAGCAGCAGGGGGAGCACGGGTCGCAGTCGGTCGCAGGCGCGCACCGCGCGGTCGAGGTCGCGCGCGCCGACGTGGACGTGGAGCGAGAAGGTGTTGTTGCGCCGCGCGACGTACCGTAGGCCGTCGACGACGCGGCGGTAGTGCTCGGTGTCGATGTTGCGCTGCTCGCGGTAGTCGGCCCACGGATGGGTGCCGGTCGCGCCCAGGGCGATCCCGCGCGCCTCGGCGAGACCGAAGAGGCGGCTGCGGGCGTCGCGCTGGCGGCGCAGCGCGTCATGGAGGTCCTCGCCGCGCCCCGAGCGGATCTCGATCTCGCTCGAGATGAGCTCGCCGGCGATGGCCTCGGAGAGCACCGGGTCATCGGCGGCGGCGAGGTCGCGCAGCTCCTCGAAGCGCGGGACGAGGTCCAGCGACGCCGCGTCGAGGATGGCGAACTCCTCCTCGAGGCCTACGGTGGCGTCGGTCGAGACGGCGAAGAGCTCCTCCGCTGCGGCCAGGTCGATGCTCATGGCCTCAGGTCAGGTAGAAGTAGAGCGCGTAGAGGAGGTCCACGGCGGGGCTGGACGTGTGGACGGTGACCTCGGGCGGGACCTGCACCAGCGCCTCGGAGTAGTTGAAGATGATCTTCACGCCGGCATCGACGAGATCATCGGCCAGCGGTTGCGCCGCCGCGTTGGGGACCGCGAGGACGCCGACGACGATGTCCTCCTCCTCGACGACCTGCTTGAGGTCGCGCACGTGGCGGACGGTCTGGTTGCCGACCGCGTGGCCGACCTTGCGCGGATCGGCATCGAAGATGGCGACGACGCGAAAGCCGTGGTCGGCGAAGATGTCCGAGCTGGCGATCGCGCGGCCCAGGTGGCCGGCGCCGAAGAGCGCGATGTTGTGCTGGCCCGCGGTGCGCAGGATCTTGCGGATCTGCGAGACGAGCGAGTCGACGTTGTATCCCACGCCGCGCTTGCCGAACTTGCCGAAGCCCGACAGGTCGCGGCGGATCTGCGTCGAGTTGACGTGCGTGTAGTCGCTGAGCTCCTGCGAGGAGATGGTCTCCTTGCCCATCTTCTTGGCCTGGGTGAGGACCTGCAGGTAGCGCGACAGGCGCGCGGCGACGCCCAGCGAGAGGCGCTCCGGCATCGGAGTCCCGTCCCCTGGGTCGGCCGCACTGTGGATGGCGTCGCCGACGCTCATGCCCGTCGCACTCTAGCGTCGAGCCGAGCGCGAAGCTCGACCTCGTCCACGAAGAAGTCATAGAGCTCGGCTCCGTCCAGCGCGATGACCGGGATGCGTTCGAGGTAACGGGCCAGCAGCTCGTCGTCGGCCTCGATGTCGACCTCCTCGAAGGGGTGGCCGATGCGCTCGAGCACGGCTCGGGCCTCGTCGCACAGGTGACAGCCCGGGCGGCCATAGAGCACGAGCGTCATAGGCCGCGCTCACCGCTGGCGTAGGCATCGAGGTCGGCGAACTCGCGCAGCGGCGTCACCCAGCGCGCCGCGGAGCCGATCATCGCCGCGTTGTCGGTGCACAGGGCGCGCTCGGGAACGTGCAGCTCGACGCCCAGCCCGGCCATCCGCTCGCGCAGCGGCCCGTTGGCCGCCACGCCGCCGCCGATGGCCAGCCGTCCGAGGCCGGTCTCGCGCAGCCCGCGCTCGACGCGCACCGCGAGCGCCTCGACGATCGCGCGCTGGTAGGCGGCCGCGAGGTCGGCGCGCCGGGCCTGCGCGTCGTCGCCCAGGTCGCGCACCTTGTACAGCAGCGCCGTCTTGAGCCCGGCGAAGGAGAAGTCCAGGCCCGGCACCCCGGCGGCGATCGGGAAGTCGTAGGCGCCGGGATCGCCCTCGGCGGCCAGCCGCTCGAGCGCGGGCCCGCCGGGATAGGGAAGGCCGAGCATGCGCGCGCCCTTGTCGAAGGCCTCGCCGGCCGCGTCGTCGAGGGTGCGCCCGAGGACCGTGTAGCCGGCGTGGTCCTCGACGCGCGCCAGGAAGGTGTGTCCCCCGGAGGCGATCAGGCACAGGAACGGCGGCTCGAAGGACGTCCCGAGGAAGTTCGCGGCCACGTGGCCCTGCAGGTGGTCGACGGGGGCCAGCGGCAGGCCGCGCGCGGCGGCGAGGCCCTTCGCCGTGGCCATCCCGACGAGCAGCGCGCCGACCAGGCCGGGCCCCTGGGTGACCGCGACGAGCTCCACGTCGTCGAGCGTCGCGTCGGCGCTCCGCAGCGCATCGTCGATGACGTCGTTGACGAGCGCCAGGTGATGGCGGGCGGCGACCTCCGGCACCACGCCGCCGTAGCGGTCGTGGACGCCCTGCGAGGAGATGACGTTGGAGCGCATCTCCCCCGCCGCGGTGACGACGGCGGCGCACGTGTCGTCGCAGCTCGTCTCGATGGCGAGGATCATGAGTAGTGCTGGCTGATGGTCGGCACCGCGCGAATGATGCCTCGACTCAGGGCTTCCAGCGCTGCGCCGGTGTCCGGCGCTGCGTCCTGTGTGGCGCCCCTCAACAGCATCATCGAGGGCAGGAGGCCGCGATTCGCCCGAGGCAGGACGCCGTTCACCGCGTCGTCGCGAACCAGTCCGAGTCAGGTGCGGAAACCGGGCCTAACTCAGACTGGTTCGGGCATATGCCGCCATGCGGACGCCGGCGGACCCGCCGCGGAGGGTCCGGATCACTCTCCCTCGTTGCCCTGGCTGCGCCGCGCCGCAAGCGCACGCCGTAGAGAGCCGGACGCCGGCTAGCGGACCGGCCCGGCGTTCGGGACGTCCTCGAGCGAGCCTTCGAGGGTCGCCCGCGTGCGCCACATGATGAGCGCGTCCTCCCCGTTGTCCTGGTAGTAGCGCCGGCGGGTGCCGGCCGCGCGGAAGCCGAAGCGCTCGTAGAGGGCGATGGCGGCGAGGTTGGACGTCCGCACCTCGAGGGTGAAGCGCGCGCCGTCGTCGCCGACGCGGTCCAGCAGCTCGATCAGCAGCGTCGTGGCCACCCCGGTGCGGCGCACGTCGGGGTCGACGGCGACGTTCATCACGTGCCACACCGTGTCGTAGCGCGAGCAGATGAGGTAGCCGACGAGGACGCCGTCGCGGCGCGCGGCCAGGCACACGCCGCCGGGCTTGGAGAGCTCGAGCACGAACATCGCCAGCGACCACGGCGTCGGGAAGGCGCGGCGCTCGATGGCGATGACCTGCGGGAGGTCGGCGTAGGTGAGGCGGCGGATGTCGAGCGCGACGGTCATGAGCGGGGCACGGCGTCGGGGAGGCGCACGTACTCCGGCAGGAGGGCGTCGCGATCGACGGGATGGGCCTCCCGCGCCAGTCGGCACACGGCCAGGGCACTCGCACCGTGCAGCGGGGAGGCGTCCGCCGGGACCTCGGCCGCCGGCTCCAGCCGGTCGCGAAATCGTACCGCCCCGTCGCCCACCGCCAGCCACGGCGCGTGGCCCGGATCGGCGAGGGCGGCGAGCCCCTCGGGCGCGACGGCCATCGGGGCCAGGAGGCGCTCGCCGTCGCGGAAGGCCGCGACGTAGGCCTCCCCGCGGCGGGCGTCGAGCACGGCCAGGACGGCGCGTTTTGTGCCGGCCGCCACGGCCAGCGCCTCGAGCGTCGAGACGGCCGCGACCTCAGCCCCCGTCCCCTGGGCCAGGGCACGCGCGGTGGCGACCCCGATGCGCAGCCCCGTGAACGTGCCGGGCCCCACGCCGACGCCGATCCGGCGCACGTCGGTGAAGTCCGCCCCGACCGCGTCGAGGGCACGGCGCGCCAGCGCCAGCAGCTGGGTGGCGTGGCCGGGGCGCTCGCCCGAGGCGGGCTCGTGGCGCAGCTCCACCGGCTCGCCGTCGTCGGGCAGGACGGCCACGACCGTCGCCGGCGTCGCGGTGTCGAGCCCGAGGATCACGCCTCGATGATGACGCGCCGGCGATCCGCCCCGAGGTGCTCGAGGCGCACCCGGGCGGCCACGCGCACGTCGCCGAGGTCGCGACCGGCCTGCTCGGGCCACTCGACGAAGGCGATGCGGTCCGCGGCCAGCTCGTCGGCCAGCAGCTCGGGCTCCTCGCCCTCGAGGCCGTCGAGGCGATAGAGGTCGAGGTGGCTGACCGGGACGCGGCCGTCCTCGTAGCGGCGCGCGATGGTGAAGGTCGGGCTCGTGACCGGGGCCCCGACGCCGAGCGCGCGCGCCGCGCCGCGCACGAAGGTCGTCTTGCCCGCCCCCAGCTCGCCGGAGACGAGGACGACGTCGCCGGGGCGCAGGCTCGCGGCGAGCCGCGCGGCGAGGGCCTCGGTCTCGGCCGCCGACCCGGTCTCAGTCGCGGCCATGGGCGGCGCCGCGGCGCCGCAGCGCCAGCCCGGCGAGCACGAGCGCCACGCCGACCAGGGCCACGGGGATGACGTCGAAGCCGGTGCGCGGCAGCTCCCCCGAGGAGGCGGCCGGCTGCTGCGTCGCCGCGGCGGCCGGCGCGGGCGCGGGCGTGGTCGTCTGCGGCGCGGCCTGCTGCTGGGAGGGCAGCTGCTGGTGGGGCACCGGCTGGACCGCCGTCGGCTTCGGCTTCGGCTTGGGCTTGGGCTGCGACTGGCCGGCGAACGGGTCGGTGTACTGCTCGTCGCCGGCGCCGTCCTGCGCGCGCGCCGCGGCGGGGGCCAGGGCGACCGCGAGGCTGACGGCGACAGCGGCGATGCGACGCGGGGCAGGCACGCCGCGCGATGGTAGCGTCGCCCCGCGCGTGAGCGTCCCACGCCACATCCTCGTCCTCACCGATCGTGACTGGACCCATCCAGAGGCCGGTGGCACCGGCACCGTGCTCTACGGGCAGGTCAGCCGCTGGGTGGCATGGGGGCACCGGGTGACCGTGATCGCCGGCGACTACCCCGGCGCCGAGCGGGTCTCGCACCTCGACGAGCGCCTCACCGTGCACCGGATGGGCACGCGTCTCACGGTCTTCCCGCGCGCGGCGTGGGCGACCTTGCGCGGCCTCGGGCGCGACGCCGACGTCGTGCTCGAGGTCTGCAACGGGATCGCCTTCTTCACGTCGTTCTGGCGCTGGATGCGCAAGCCGCGCGTCCTGCTCGTCTTCCACGTCCACCAGGAGCACTACGTCACCGAGCTCGGCCTGCGCGGGCGCATCGCCGGCTTCCTGCTCGAGCACGTGCCGCTGCGCTTTCTCTATCCCGGTGTCCCGGTCATCACGATCTCGCAGTCCTCGCGCGAGGACCTGGTCGCGCTCGGCGTCGATCGCCAACGCATCCACGTCGTCTACTGCGGCCTGGACTCCGGGTCGCTCGCCCCGGCGCCCGAGGCGCCCGAGCCGACGCTCATCTACCTCGGGCGCCTGAAGCAGTACAAGCGCATCGAGCTGCTGCTCGACGTGCTCGAGGCGATCCCCGAGGCGCGCCTCGACGTCGCGGGCGACGGCGACCACCGCGCCGAGCTGGAGGCCGAGGCGCAGCGTCGCGGGCTGGGCCCGCGCGTCGCCTTCCACGGCCACGTCGACGAGGACGAGAAGGCCCGGCTGCTCGCGCGGGCGTGGGTCGCGCTGACCGCCTCGTCGGCCGAGGGCTGGTGCCTGACCGTGTTCGAGGCCGGCGCCTGCGGCACGCCGACGGCGGCGATGCGCGTCGGCGGCCTGGGCGAGGCGATCGTCGACGGGCAGACCGGGCTGCTGGCCGACGAGCCCGCCGAGCTCATCGCCGCCGTGCGCGATCTCGTGGAGCGCCCCGAGGAGCGCGCGGCACTCGGCCGGGCCGCCCTCGAGCGCGCCCGTGGCTACACATGGGACTCCACGGCACAGGGCACGCTGACGGTCATGGACGGCGCGATGGCGGCCAAGCGGTCCGGGCTGCGGGCGGCGCTCGCGCGCTCGGACTCCGGCAAGGCCGCGGGGCTCGCGGCCGCCACGCTGGGCAACAACGCGATCCAGCTCGTCTTCACCGTCGTCTTCACGCGCCTGCTCGGACAGACCGATTACGGCACGCTGGCCGCCCTCATCTCGGCCTTCCTGATCCTGCTCGTGGCCGGGCAGTCCGTGCAGCTCGCGGCCGCGCGCGAGGCGGCCCTCGATCGCCTCGGCCACCCCGAGGTCCTGCGCGCGACGCTGCGCGCGTGGACGCGCCAGCTGCTCATCGCGCTGGTGGCCGTGACGGCGGCCTCGGTGCTGCTGCGCGAGCCGCTCGCCGCGCTCATCGGGGTGCACGACGTGCCCTGGGCGGCCGCGGCCATCCCGCCCACCGGCGTGCTGTGGATGCTGCTCTCCCTCCAGCGCGGCGCGCTGCAGGGGCTGCGCGCCTACCGGCCCGTCGGCGTCTCGATCGTGGCGGAGGCGGCGGGACGGCTGGTGTGCGGCCTGCTCTTCGTGGGCCTCGGGCTCGGCGTGACCGGCGCGCTGCTCGGCACGCCCTTCGCGTTCGTGCTCGTCGCGCTGTGGCTCGAGCGCGAGCTGGTCCGCGTCGTGGGGCCGGTGCAGCGCGTCTCCGAGCCGCTGCGCACGCTGCGCTCGCTCGTGGGCGACGGATGGGTGCCGATCATCGGCCTCTTCCTGCTCGCCTCGCTGCAGAACGTGGACGTGATCCTGGCCAAGCACCAGCTCGGCGGGGACGCGGCCGGCTCCTACGCGGCCGCGGCGGTGGCCGCCAAGGCGGTGGTGTGGGTGGCGATCGGCGTCGGGCTGCACCTGCTGCCCGAGGCGACCCGGCGCGCGGCGGCCGGGCTCGATCCGCGGCCCGTGCTGCTGCGCGCGCTCGGGATCCTCGCGCTCGTCGCGGCGCCGGCGCTGCTGATCTTCGCCGTGGCGCCGGAGCTGCTGCTGCGCCTGGCCTTCGGGCCGGGGTTCACGGATGCCGCCGGCGCGCTGCTGCTCCTCGGCGCCGCCATGGCGCTGCTCGCCGTCGCCTACCTCACCGTCCAGTACATGGTCGCGCTGGGCGAGACGCGCTTCCTGTGGGTGCTCGGGGTCGTGGCCATCGCCGAGCCCTTCCTGCTCACCGCGGGCCACGCCGGGATCGTCGACTTTGCGACGATCGTCTTCGGCGTGCAGTGTGTGGCCGCGTCGTCGATCCTGGCGCTCGGGCTCACGGCCCGGCGCCGGCGCCGTCGCGCGGCCGCCGCGTCGTGAGCGGCTTCGACGGCGCGTGGGCGCACGCCCGCGACGTCGAGGGCTGGCTGACCGAGGCGCAGGCGCGGCGCCTCTTCGCCGCCGCGGCGGGGGTGGCGCCGGGCGGGCGCGTGGTGGAGATCGGCTCCTTCCGCGGGCGCTCGGCCATCGTGCTCGCCGGCGCCGAGGTCGAGGTCGTGTGCATCGATCCGCACGCCGGCTCGGACCGCGGGCCCCAGGAGATCGCCGCCGACGCCGACCGCGGCACGGCCGACCACGAGGCCTTCCACGCCAACCTGGCGCGCGCCGGGGTCGCCGAGCGCGTCCGCCAGGTGCGCGCCTTCTCCGACGCCGCGCTGGAGCAGGTCCCTGGCCCGGTCGACGTCCTCTTCGTGGACGGCGCGCACCGCTTCGGCCCCGCGCGCGCGGACCTCGTGCGCTGGGGCGACCGCGTCCGTCCCGGCGGCCGGATGCTCGTGCACGACGCGTGGTCGTCGGTCGGCGTCACCCTCGCGCTGCTGACGACGACCGTCTTCGGGCGCCGCTGGCGCTACGTGGGTCGGTCGGGATCGCTGGCGGAGTTCGTGCGCGACGACGACCCCGGCGGCGCCGCCAACGCGTTGCGCCAGCTGCGCGAGCTGCCGTGGTTCGCGCGCAACCTGGCGGTCAAGGTGCTCATCCTCACGCGCGTGCGCCGCAGGCCCTGGCCGTACTAGTGGACCCACTCCCTGCGATGCTGGCGGCCGTGCTCGCCCGCGCGGTGACCTCCCTGCGCCTGCGGGCGCTCGACCTCGGCGATCGCGCCCTCGGGCGCGGCGACCGGCTGATCCCGCCCCGGCGGCTGCGCGGCTTCGCAGGCGACAGCGACTTCGTCGCCACCGGCGACGAGCTGCTGCGCCTGGCGCGCGCCCAGGGCGGGCTGAGCGCCGCCAGCCGCGTGCTCGACGTCGGCTGCGGCATCGGCCGCGTCGCCCGGACGCTGACCGGCGTGCTCGACCCCGCGGCCGGCGGCGCCTACGTCGGCTTCGATCCGGTGGCGCCCGCGGTCGCCTGGTGCGCCGCGCGCTACCCGGCGCACTTCCGCTTCGTGCACGCCGACCTGCGCAACGACCTCTACAACCCCGACGGCGCCGTGGCGGCGATCGACTACCGCTTCCCGGTGGACGACGGCTGGGCGATGCTCGTCGTGGCCACGTCGGTCTTCACCCACCTCGACCGCCCCGAGGTCGACCGCTACCTGGCCGAGGCCCGTCGCGCGATGGCGCCCTGCGCCAGCGCCCTGCTGACCTTCTTCCTGCTCGACGAGGACTCGCGCGCAGCGCTGGCCGGTGGGCGCGCGCGCCAGCCGTTCGCCGAGGCGGACGGCGAGCAGGCGGTCGCCGACCCCGAGGTGACCATGGCCGCCGTGGCCCACGAGCGCGCCGCGGTGCTCGCGGGGCTGGAGCGGCTGGGCCTCGCGGTGACCGTCCACGATGGGACCTGGCGCGGCGGCGCGGGCCTCAGCTATCAGGACGTCGTCGTCGCGCGAGCGCCGGGCTGAGCGTCAGCCACAGCGCGCCGGCGAGCGCGCACACGGCGCCGACCGCCAGCCAGTGCTCGGCGATGCGCTGGACCGCGTAGTTGGTGTCATAGCCCTCGCCCGGCAGCCCGACCGCCACGTGCAGCACGGGCACGACGAGGAGCAGGATCCCGCCCGCGAGCAGCGCCAGCGTGCGGGCCGAGACGCCGCGCCAGAGCACGAGGAAGGTCAGCGGGGCCAGGACGGCGCCCGCGCGCAGGGCGAAGACGAAGCCGAGCACGAGCCCGGCGGCGACGGCGCCGGCCAGCGCGCGGCGCAGCGGCCAGGCCCGCGCGGGCGCGTCGTGCAGCGGCGCCAGCGAGGCGGCGCCCGCGCGCGGGCGGCGCAGCACGAGCAGCGCCAGCAGGGCCAGGCACGCCACGAGCGAGATGAGGTCGCCGGCCAGCAGCGCGCGGTTGGGGGCGAAGGCGAACGACACGTCGCGACAGCCGCGGTCGACCGGCCAGGCGTTGGCGTAGCCCTGCAGCGCGACGGGCTTGCCGAGCGAGCGCCCGTCGCAGCGCGCGGTCCAGCCGGCGTCGTAGGACTCGCCGAGCACGAGCCAGCTCGGCCCGTCGACCGCCACGCGCACGCCGTCGCGGGCGCCGCGCCCATCACGCCCGGGGTCGATCACGCGCCCGCCGCCGGCGACGGGCGTGCCCGCCGGCGCCGGCGAGGTGAGGCGCACGTGGTCCAGGCGCCAGGGCGCGGCGTCGGCGCGGACGGTCAGCGGCGCGGCGGGCAGCGCGACCGGCGCGCCGCACGCGGTCGCGCGCAGCGGGCGCCCCGCGTCCACGGCCTCCACGCTCGCGCGGACCCCGAGCGGCACCGTCCGGCGACCGACGTGCAGCGATGGGCCCGCATCGGCGCCCGCTCCCGCGGCGCGGGGCGCAGCCGCCGCGCCGCCGGGGCCGTCCCCGCAGCCGAGCCGCACCGGCCCTCGGCGCCGCACGGCGGCGCGCGGGACGCCGTCCCCGCTCACCTCCCCCACGCCGACCGCCCGGCGCTGGCGGTCGAGGCCCGGCGTGCCGCGCGGGAAGGCGGCGTCCAGGACCTCGATGCGCACGGTGCGCGCGCGCACCGGCGCCGGGAGGGCCACGCCGCCGTCCGCCGCCACGGCCAGCGGCGCCGTCGCCCGGCCGTCGGCGACGACCCGCACGCGGGTCGGGAAGCGCACGCGCACCGGGGCGCGCTCGAGACGCAGGGTGCGAATCGTCCGCGGCGCGCGCGTGCGCCACTGAAGCCACGCGCCGCGCGAGCGGATCCAGCCGGCGATCCACGCGCGCCGCGGGTCGCCGTCGAAGGCCGACGAGGCGCGGTTGCGCCCCACGCCCTCGAAGCGCGAGGAGCCGTCGAAGGCCGTGGCCCCGCGGCCGCCGCTCCACGAGTCGAGCACGTGGTCGGGCGTCTCGGGCGCCACGCTGACCCACGCGTCGGCCCGCCACGCGCGCGCCGCGGGCGGCGCGATGGCTCGCGCCCAGCCGCGCTCGCCGTCCTGCTGGTCGCGCACCAGCCCGCGCGAGCGCGCGCCGGTGACGACGTTGGGGCGCAGCGGGTCGTCGCCCGTGGTGCGATCGAAGAGGTAGGTCAGCCCCGCGCGCCGCACGTCGGCGCCGTGCAGCGCGTGCTCGACGAGCAGCGGCGGGCGCAGCGCCTCGGTCGCCCGCAGGCCGGGGATGCGCAGCTCGCGGATGCCGCCGGCCCCGCCCTCCCCGGTCGGCGGCTGGACGACGTGCGCGATCCGCACGCTCAGCGAGCGCACGCCGCGCAGCCCCAGAGACAGCCGGTTCCACCCGTCGCGCACGGCGAACTCGTGGCCGTTGACCGCCACGCGGTCCACGCGCCCCTGGCCGTCGCTGTAGGGCATGAGGTCGACGTGGTCGACGTCGCGCGGCGCCGTGAAGGCCACGTCGAGGTGGTGGCGATCGGTGGCCAGCGCACGGTCGGCCAGCCACGCGGTCGCCGGGTCGCCGTCGAGCGCGGCGAAGGGGCGGCGCTCGGGGAACTGGGCGAAGCCGGGCGAGAAGTCGGCGTGGACCGAGGCCACCCCGCCGCCCACGAGCGCGACGGTCTGCGCGTCGGTCCCGCGGCGCGCGAACGGGTCCAGCTGCGCGGAGTCCTCGGAGAGCTTCTCGGCGGCGGGCACGGTCCAGCCCGTGTTGCCGCGCAGGCGCGCGGCGACGAAGACGCGCCGCCGGTTCGAGTCGCTGATCACGAACGACGCCCCGCGCGCGGCCCGAGCGCGCAGCCCGCGCTCGTCGAGGTCGGCGGCGTAGTGCAGCGCGCGGTCGGTCCGCAGGGCGCCGAAGCCGGCGAGGTCGGTGATCGCCGCCGCCGAGCCGTCGACCACCGTCGCCCCGTCGCGGGGCAGGACGCGCACCATGCCGCCGGTAGGCACGCTCCAGCGGCGGACCTGCGGCAGGCGCGCGGCCGGCTCGAGAGTCCCCGCCGCGCCGGGGACCGTCCGCGGCGGGCCGAAGGCGCGGGCGGGCGCGCCCAACGCGCGCAGGGCGCTGGCCGCCGAGGAGGCGGGGACGGCGCCGCTGCGCGCGCGGTCGTCGTCGGCCCCCTGCACGACGGCGCCGACGCCCATGAGGTCGAGCAGCGGCCGCAGCTGGCCGGGGAGGGCGCGCTGCTGGCTGACCAGCGCGTCGGTCGTCCATTGCAGATCGACGGCCCGCAGGTCGGCGAAGGGCACGATGAAGCGCGTCGCCACGGGCCGGTCGGTCAGCGCCGGGAGGATCGGATCGTAGGTCCCGCCCCAGTCGTAGAAGGCGAAGAGCTGGCCCGGCAGGACCATGGCGCGCTGGCCGGGCGGCAGCGTGCGGTCGAGGTCGTGGGCGGCGTCGCGCCACGCCGCGGGCACGCCGTGGGGCAGTCCGAGCTGGCGATCCAGGCCGACGCCGCGCGCGAGCGGCCAGCACGCGATCGCCACCAGCGCCGCGGCGCCGACGAGCGCCGCGGCCCGCAGCTGCGGGCGCAGCGCGTGCACGGCGAGCGCTCCGAGGCCCGCGAGGCCGAGGGAGACGAGCGGCCCCGCCTTGTAGCTCGTGCGCAGGAAGCGCACGGCCTGCACGTGGTTGTAGGTGAAGGTCGCCGCCCGGCGCAGCGGCGCCCCCTCGGGGAAGCCGACGAACATCACCAGCAGGCCCAGGAGCACGAGGGCGAGGAAGAAGGGCGCGTAGCGCGCGCGCCGCGTCCACGCGAACGACCCCAGGCACAGCGCCGGGATGGCCAGCGTCGCCAGCACGACGGGAGCGAGCCCCAGGTAGACGCCGGCGTCAGCCTGGAAGGCGCGCAGGGTCCCGGTGTAGCCGACGCCGATGTAGCTCGTCCAGAAGCCCAGCAGGCGCAGCGACTCGGGCAGCGAGGTCGTGCTCCAGATCGTCCCCGGCTGCTCGGTGTAGGGCAGGAAGTCCAGGCCATAGCGCGCGTGGACGAGCACGGCCGCGACCCACCACAGGCAGGCGAGCGCCGCCACCGGCACGAGCCGCACCACGAAGGCGCGCGCCGAGGCCGACGCCACCGCGCCCCAGCCCAGCTCGTAGACCACCAGCAGCGCGGGACCGAGCAGCAACCATGCGGTGACGGCGACGTTGACCCCGCCGCCGGTCGAGGTCAGCACGAGGGCGAAGGCCGCCGGCCACCACCAGCCGCGGGGATCGCGCAGCCCGCGGTGCACGCACAGCAGCAGCCACGGCAGCGCCGCCGTGGCCAGCAGCGTGATCGACGTCCGGCCCAGGTAGGTGACGACGTAGGGGTTGAGCATGTAGAGCACCCCGCCCGCCAGATGGGCGGCGCCGCGCGGGCGCCCGGCGAGCGCGTCGAGCAGGCGCACCATCCCCCACGCGCTGAGCGCCAGCGCCGCGCCGATCCACAGGCGCCCGACGACCCAGTCGGGCAGGCCGAGGGCATGCCCGAGGGCGAAGAACGGCCCCATCGGCCACAGGTAGCCGCCGTACTGGCCGGCGAAGACGTGGCCCAGGGACCCGCTCGGCGTCCACGCGCTGAGGACGTCGCGCAGGAAGGAGGCCGGGGCCACGTGCAGGTCGACCTTCGTCTCGGCCACCTCGAGACCGGGGCGCTGCGCGAAGGCGACGACGAAGGCCAGCGCGCCCAGCGCGAGCGGGATGAGGGTGTCGCGCCGGGGCCGCGTCACGGGGCGGGGAGGCTAGCCTCTGCCCGCATGAGCACGCCGAACACCAGGCCCGACGCGCAAGACGACCAGCGCGGCGCAGTGGCCGGGAGCGCCGGCGTCGTGGGTAGCGCGGGCGTCGTGGGCAGCGCCGCGGTCGTCGGGAGCGAGGGCGTAGCGGGCAGCGCCGCCGTCGTCGGGAGTGCCGGAGTGGCCGGGAGCGCGGCCGTCGTCGGCAGCGCCGGGGTCGCGGGCAGCGCCGCCGTCCTCGGTAGCGCGGGGGTCGGCGCGAGCGCCGGCATCGTCGCGAGCGCCGGCATCCTCGGAGGCCTCGGGAACGTCGGCTGCACCGGTTGCATCGGGTGCATCGGGTGCGTGAACTGCCACGGCTGCATCGGCTGTGTCGGCGCCGTCGGCCTGCGCGGCGCCGTCGGGGTGCTCGGCAGCTCGCGATAGCCCGGGTACGCTGCGCCTCCATGCGCCGCGCAGCGCTCACGGCCGTCCAGGCCGGCCTCCTGCTGCTCCCGGTCGCGCTGGCCTTCTTCAGCGGCGCCTTCTTCGAGGGAGCGCGCCTCGTCGCCGCGATCTGCGCCTGGGCGCTGCTCGCGCTGGCCGCGTTCGCCGCCCCCAGGCTCCCGCTGCCGGGCACGACGGCCGCGCGCGCCGCCGTTCTCGCGCTCGCCGGGCTGGCGGCGTGGACGTGGATCGCGTCGAGCTGGTCCTCGAGCCCGGCCGGCGCCGACCAGGAGCTCGAGCTCGCGCTGCTCTACCTGCCGGCGCTCGCGGCCGGCGCCGTGGCGTGGAGCGATCGGCGCGCGGCGCGCATGGTCGAGCCCGCGCTCGCGGCCGGGGCCCTCGCTGTCATCGGCTACGGCCTGAGCGGGCGGCTGGCGCCCGGCGTCGTGCACCTGCACGCCACCGCGCGCGCGGGCGGGCGGCTGGAGCAGCCCCTCACCTACTGGAACGCGACCGGCGCGCTGGCGGCGATCGGGCTCGTCCTCTGCGCCCGCCTGGCCGGCGACGTCACGCGCCCGCGCGCGCTGCGCATCGCCGCCGCGGCCGCCGCCGCCCCGCTCGGCATGGGCGCCTACCTGAGCTTCTCGCGCGGCGCGATCGCCTGCCTGCTCGCGGGCCTGGCCGCGCTCGTCGCCTTCGACCGCACCCGCGCGCAGCTGCGCGCCGCGGCGATCGCGCTGGCCGCCGGGGCGCTCGCGGGCGCGGCGGCCGCGCCCTTCGGCGCCGTGCGCGCCCTGCACCCCGGCCACGCCACGGCGCAGGGTCTGGCGGTCCTGGCGCTGCTCGCGGTCGTCGCTGCCGGGGCGGCGCTCCTGCAGGCCCGCGGGGACGAGCGCCCCGACCTGCTGCGCCTGCGCGCCGCGCCCGTCGTCGCGGTGGTCGTCGCGCTCGCGCTGCTCCCCTACGCCGCGGTTGTCCTCGCCGAGCGCGGCGGCCCGTCGCGCGACGCGGCCTTCGGGGCGACCAACGCGCGGCTGTCGGACGTCGGCACCCACCGCCTGAGCTACTGGCGCGTCGCGGTCGACGTCGCCGCCGACCATCCGATCGCCGGCGCCGGGCCGGGGGCGTTCGCCGTGGAGTGGCTGCGCCGGCGCACGATCGACGAGCGCGTGCGCAACGCCCACTCGCTCGAGCTGCAGGCCCTGGCCGACCTCGGGCTCGTCGGCTTCGCGCTGCTCGCCGCCGTGCTGGCCGCGACCGCGCTGGCGGCGCGGCGCGTCCTAGGCGCCGATCGGGCCCTGGCCGCGGGCCCCGCCGCCGCCGCCCTCACCTGGACCCTGCATGCCGGCCTGGACTGGGACTGGGAGATGCCCGCCGTCACGCTCGTCGCGGTCGCCCTGGCCGGGCTCCTGCTCTGCCGGGCCGGCGCGGCGGACGGCGCCGACCAGCTCGGCGACGAGGCCGCGCTCGAGGCGCAGCGTCAACACGACGACGACGGCGCCGAAGAGCGCCAGCTCGGCGACCGCCTGGGCCTCAGGCCGGCCTGAGCCCCACAGCGCGGCGCGCAAGGCCAGCACCAGCGCGGCCGCGGCGGCGGTCGGCACGGCGGGGCGCGCGAGCAGGTCGCGCGCCCGCACGGCGGGCAGCAGCGCGCGGACGTAGCGCGCCCGGACCCCGAGCTGCACGGCCACCGCGGCGCACCGGCCGACGACGAAGCCGGTGACCCCGGCCACGGCGAGCCCGGGGATGGCCAGGGCGCAGAAGGCCATCGCCGCCACCACCGCCTCGACGGCCGGCGGGCGAGTGCGCTCGTGCGCGCGGTAGAACGAGAACCAGTTGAAGCCCAGCTGCCCCATCGCGGTGGCGACGGCGAGCCCCTGGATGAGCGCGCGGGCGGGCCGCCACTCCTCGCCCAGGACGAAGGCGATGAGGTCGCCGGCGAAGAGGACGGCGCCCGCGCAGGCGGGCAGGACCCACAGCAGCGTCGCGCGGTTGGAGCGCACGAAGAGCTCCTCGAGCGCCCGTGTGCGGTCGCGGATGGCGCAGATCGCGGGGTAGATCGTCGAGGTGACGATGGTGTCGGCGCGATCGATGTAGCGCGAGAGCGTGGCGGCGAGCGTGACGAACCCGACCCAGGCCAGGCCGCGATCGACGTCGAAGGCGAGGATCTGGCCCTGGGCGACGACGAGCGCTGCGACGAGCGAGACGAAGACCGGCACCGAGAAGCGCAGGTAGCGCCGGGCGACGGCGCGGTCATAGCGCAGCGCCAGGCGATAGGGCGAGGCGGCCAGCGCGGCGGCGATGCCGGCGAGGTTGCCCGCCGCCGGGCCGATGACGAGGCTCCAGACGCCCACGCCGGCCGCGGCCAGCGGGACGGTGACCGCGAAGGCCACCACCGGCACCACGGCCTGCAGCAGGCGCTGGCGCGCGTAGTCCATGCGCCGGAAGAAGACCCACGCCGGCGACTGCAGGGCGAAGGCCAGCGGCAGGTAGGCGGTGGCGGCCGTCAGCGCCAGCAGCCGATCGTCGTCATAGACGGCGGCCACCACCGGCGCGGCGGCCAGCAGCACGAGCGCGAAGCCGGCCGAGAGCAGCAGCTCGAGGGTGAAGGCGTGCTGGAACTCGGCCTCCTGGTCGGCCGCCTCCTGCGCGACGAAGGCCTCGTCGATGCCGACGCGCTTGAGCGAGACGATCGTCATCGTCGTCACCGTGACCACGCCGTAGAGGCCGATCGCCTCGGGTCCGAGCAGGCGGGTGACGATGAGGCCCTGGGCCAGGACGAGCAGGTCGACCAGGCCGAGCACGGTGGCGTTGACCACCGTCCCGCGGACCACCCGGGCGCGCAACTCGCCGCGCGGGAACTCGAGCCGGTCGCTCACGCCGCGCTCCGGCGCTGGCGCACCAGCGCGTCGATGGCCACCGCCGCGAGGACGACGATCGACGGCTCGGCCGCGAAGCGAAAGCGCGTCGAGCCGTAGGTCAGCAGTGCCGTGAGCGTGACCATCGCCACCGGCATGAGCAGGATGGCCAGCGGCTGGCGGCGGCCACGCAGCAGCCACGCTCCGGCCACCGCGAGCGGGGCCATCAGCCAGAAAATCCACACTCCGAGCCGCTCCGAGCGCGCCGGCCGGCCTTCGCTGGCCTCGTAGACGCGCATCTGGGCGGGCCGGAACACGTCGTACAGGCGCCCGACGCGCGCGGCGAGGACCAGCGGCACGCGGCCGGCGTGGTCGCGCAGGTACTGCATCCCGCGGCGGCGGTACTCGCGCGACTGCTGCGCCTCGTCGCCCTGCGGCGTCTTCCCGTAGCAGGGGAAGTCCCATAGGCCCATGATCGGCCCGTAGTAGGTCTGGTGGCAGTTGGCGCCGACCCACACGCCCTCGCCGTTGGTGGAGATGAGCACGGGCGAGGAGAACGTCGTCGCGTTGCGGATCGACCACGGGGCGAGCACGAGCGCGAAGGCTCCCACGAGCACGGCGAGGTGCACGAGCCGCTCGCGCCCCGGCAGCACGCCGCGGGCCACCAGCGCGAGGCCGAGCAGCGGCAGGAGCAGCAGCGCCTCGCCGCGGGTCAGCGCGGCCAGGGCGATGAGCGCCCCGAGCACCGCCGCCCGCCGCACCGTGCGCGCGTCGAGGTAGGCGTAGGCCGCGAGCAGCACGGCGACGATGAGCGGCCCGTAGAGCGACTCGCTCATGAGCGACCCGTCGGCCAGCCACAGCAGCGGGTAGACGGCGGCCAGCGCCGCCGCGACGAGCCCCGCGCGGTCGCCCGCCACGCGGCGCGCGAGCAGCCCCACGAGCACGACGGTGACCGTCCCCACGAGGCCGAGCAGGAGCTTCTGCGCGAGGAAGCTGTCGGCGCCGAGCAGCGTGAAGAGGGCGATCAGGCAGATGAAGAGCGGCGGGTGCTCGGCCGTCGGGACGTCCTCGAACACGCGGCGGAAGCCCTCGCCGTGGGCGAGGTGGCCGCCCTCGAGGTGGAAGGTCAGCGCGTCGCCGATGACCGGGTAGTCGCGGTGATAGATCGTCGCCGCGGTGCGGATCGCCAGCGCGGCGAGCGCCACGATCGCGAGCCGTCCGCGAAAGCCGGCTGCGGGCGCCACGCGCGCAAGCCTACGTCGGCGTCCAGCGTAAGCTGCCCGCACCGTGAGCAGCCAGGCCGCTCCCGACGCCGTCGCGCCGCCCCCCGGCAACCCGCGCTTCCCGCTCTTCGACGGCCTGCGCGCGCTCGCGGCCGGCGCGATCCTCGTGACCCACGTGGCGGCGATCACGAGCTTCAACCGGCTCAACCCGCTCGGGGCCTACACGGCGCGGCTGAACATGGGCGTCGCCTTCTTCTTCGTCATCTCGGGCTTCCTGCTCTACCGCCCGTTCCTGGCCGCGCGCTTCGCGGGCCGCCCGGGGCCACGCATCCGCGACTACGCGCGCAGGCGCGTACTGCGCATCGTGCCCGCCTACTGGCTGGCGCTCACCGTCCTGGCCGCGACCGTCGGCCTCTGCGGCGTCTTCACCGGCGACTGGTGGGTCTACTACGGGTTCCTGCAGAACACGCGGCTGTCCACGACGCTGTGCGGCATCGGCGCGGCGTGGTCGCTGGCCATCGAGGCCTCGTTCTACGTCGCCCTGCCGATCTGGGCGCTGGTCATGGCCCGCGTGCAGCGCGGGCGACCGGCCCGCACGATGGTCCGCATCGAGATCGCCGCGCTGGTGGCGATCTCGCTCTTCTCGATCGGATGGCGCACGATCGCCTTCGCCGTGCACGGGACCCAGAGCCGCGTCGACATCCTGCTGGTGGGCAACGCCGACTGGTTCGCCTATGGGATGGGTCTCGCGCTGGCCACGGTGGTCCTGGCCGGTCGCGAGCGCGAGTCGCGGGTCGTGCGCGTGATCTCCGACCACGCCTGGCTTCCCTGGGCGCTGGCGGCCTTCCTGTGGTGGCTGGACGCCACGCAGCTCGGCATGAGCCGCACCCTGCCGCCGGCCTACAACGGTGCCCAGTGGTTGGCCGAGCACCTGATCTTCCCCCTCATCGGCTTCCTGCTCGCGCTCCCCGCAGCCTTCGGCGACCAGCGCCGCGGCCTTCCGCGCCGGGTCCTCGGCAACCCGCTGCTGGCGTGGTTCGGGCTCGTCTCCTACGGGGTCTTCCTCTGGCACCAGCCGCTGATGCCGAAGGTCATCAACGCGGGCGGCGACGACATCATCCCGGGGTCGCCGTTCATGAGCCTGCTGCTCTCGCTCGGCGCTGTGTCGCTGGCGATCGCGGCGGCCAGCTATTACCTCGTCGAGCGTCCGATCCTGCGCTTCAAGGACCGCCGCCGCCCGCCACCCGCCCCTCCGCCGGCTCCCGCGGCCGACGCGCAGCCCTCTACCGCAGTCCCTGCCAGCGTGGGTTGAGCGCCTTCGCGCGCGCCAGCGCCGCGCGCGATCCGGCCGGGTCGCGATCGCGCAGCGTCAGGCCCATCGCGACCCAGCCGACGAAGCTCTCGGGCTCGCGGCTGACGCTCTCGCGCGCAAGCCTCACCGCCTGATCGCGCTTGCCCGCGGCCAGCAGCACGGCCGAGGCGCTCGCGATCACGTCGGGGTCGCGGCAGCTCGCGGTCAGCTCGCCCGTGCGCTGGCCGACGGCCGCGCGCGCGGAGTCGCAGCGGTCGTGGTCGCGCAGGCGCGAGCCGAGGAGCACGATCGCCGCCACGGCGACGAGGACGATGGCGAGCCGCACGGCCACGATCGGATCCTAGGTCAGACGCCCACCGCTATCCTCCGGCGCCGCTCGTGACGCCCGCGCTCGAGGTCCGAAGCTTGGCCAAGCGCTACGGCGCCACCGCCGCCCTGCGCGGAGTCGACCTGACGGTCGGCGAAGCCGAGCTCGTCGGCCTGCTGGGGCCCAATGGCGCGGGGAAGTCGACGCTGGTCAAGAGCGCCGCGGGCCTCGTCCGCCCTTCGGGCGGGACGGTGCGCGTGTGCGGCGCGGCGGCCGGGACCGCACCCGCGCGCCGCGCCCTCGGCTATCTGGCCGAGCTCTTCCGCTTCCCCGGCTGGGCGACCGCCGACGAGCTGCTGCGCCTGCACCAGCGCCTGTCGGGCTCGACCGGCGGCCCCGCCGAGCGCGCCGAGCTGCTGAGCCTGGTGGGCCTGGGCGACGAGGGCCGCCGGCGCGTCGAGGCCATGTCGAAGGGCATGCAGCAGCGCCTGGGGATCGCGCAGGCGCTGGTCGGCGGCCCGCGCCTGCTGCTGCTCGACGAGCCCACCAGCGCGCTGGACCCGGTCGGGCGGCGGATCGTGCGAGACCTGCTCGGCGAGCTGCGCCGGCGCGGCGTGGCCGTGCTGCTCAACACGCACCTGCTGAGCGAGGTCGAGCGCGTGTGCGACCGCGTGGCCATCATCGACCACGGCGAGCTGATGGCCGAGGGCCGCCCGGACGAGCTGTCGCGCCCGAACGGCGTGGAGGTCGAGACGGCGGCCGGGACCCAGCGCTTCGAGGGCGCCACGCGCGAGGACGTGCCGGCCATCGTCGAGCGCCTGGTCGCCGAGGGCGAGCGCATCTACGAGGTCCGCCTCGTGCGCTCGACGCTCGAGGACGCCTACCTGGCCGTCGTGGAGCCCGAGAGATCGCCCCCGCCGGAACCCGCCGTGCCGGATGCCAGGCCGCCGGGAGGCGGGAGCCTGTGGGCCTGAGCGGCGTCCTCGTCGTCGCGACCTACGCCCTGCGCGAGTCGCTGCGCCGGCGCGTGTTCGCCGTCGTCGTGGTCCTCACCATCGCGTTCGGCGGCCTGTACGCCTGGGGCGCGAGCGAGCTGTTCAAGGACGTCAACGGGTTCGGCGGCAACGAGTTCGGCCTCGACGCGCGCACGCTCGCGGGCGCGACCCTGCTCGGGCTGGCCATGTTCGGGACGCTCTTCCTCGGAGCGGTGCTGGCCGTCTTCCTCACGCTCTCGGCGGTCCGGGGCGACGCGGAGACCGGGCTGCTGCAGCCGCTCATCGTGCGCCCCCTCGGCCGGCGCCAGTACCTGGCCGGGCGCTTCCTCGCCGCCGCGGCGGTGGCCTTCACCTACGTGGGCGTCGTCTACACGGGGGCGGTGGTGATCACCGGCATCGCGGGCGACTGGTGGCCGCATTCGCCCGTCGGCGCCGGCCTGCGCCTCATGCTCGCGGTCGTCGTGGTGGCGGCGCTCTCGCTGCTGGGCTCGATCTTCCTGACCGCCACCGCCAACGGCATCGGCGTGCTCATGATCTTCGGCGCGGGCCTGCTCGCCGGGCTGCTGGGCTCCATCGGCGACGCGCTGAGCTCCCACACGCTGCAGACGATCGCCAACACCGGCTCCTGGCTCCTGCCCTTCGAGGCGCTCTACCGCGATGCCCTGCGCCAGCTGGTGCAGGACATCCCCGGCGTCACCGGCGCCATCGTCCAGCTCGGCCCGCTCGGCGGCTCGCACGACGCCGGCGCGCTCCTGCTGCCGTGGATCGCGCTCTACCTCGTCCTCGTCGCCGTCCTGGGCGCGCTCGCCTTCGGGCGCCGCGACCTCTAGTCGTCCGCGCCGCGTCTCGCGGTGCCTCGCGGCCAGGGCATCGAGGGGGAGGGAGCAGGCGGTGGTCGGATCGTCCGCGGTCGCCCTCCGGCGCAGCCGTCCTGCCCAGCGGTCGTCCTGCCACCTCAGGACAGGACAGCTGGGGCGCTCGAAGAGCTGCGACTGTTCGACGCGCAGCGCCGCATGCACCGGCGGACGGGCGCGCGCGACCTCGATCCGCGACCTCTAGCGCTTGCTCTTGGGCACCTGCCAGCTGCTGGTCACCACCGGGCCCGGGTCGCCGTTGGCGCTGAAGGTCTTCTCGGTCACCTGCACCCGCGCGGGGCTGAGCCCAATCTCCTCCTCCAGCGAGCCGAGCGGCTTGGTGTCGGGGTTCGCCCCGCCCTGCTCGTAGCTCGAGACCGCGACGTCGCTGAGCTTGTAGGTGAGGACGTTGGTGGCGCCCGCGTCACTGCCCGTGCTGAAGGTCACCGTCGCGCTCTTGAGGTGGCGCCCGCTCGTGGCCGCGGACAGGATCCTCGGCGACGAGACGTCGTAGACCTTGTCCAGCCGCAGGCCCGAGAAGCGGACCGCGCCGACCGTGCGCGTCGACGGCCGCTTGGCCAGGAAGGCGAACGACTCGATCGAGATCTGGTTCTTGTGCTGGGCGTCGGTGCTGTCGCCCGGGATCCCGTCGATGGCGAGGAAGATGTCGGCCGACGGGCCGCCGGCCTGGCTCGTGTCGAACGGCTGGGTCCCGGTGCCGCCGCCAGAGGTGTCGGTCCCAGAACCGGAGTCGCCGGGCGGTCCGGGGTCGCCCTGCGGGCCGGGCGGCCCGGCCGGGCCCTGCTGGTCCCAGGTGATCGTCGCCTCGCCGGCCACGCAGGCCTGGGGCGGGCTCGCCTCGGTGTCGATGACCCGCAGCTGGCCGGGGTTCGCGCCGGTGGTCACGCGGCAGGCGGTGATGGCGCCGTTCGACGAGGGAATGGCCGCGATGGCCACCGCCGTGCCCGCGCCGAGCACCACCGCGGCCGGCAGGGCGAGCTTGAAGATTCGGCTCCTGGTCATGGGACCTCCGGTGGGTGACTTGCCGGTTTGGCGCCCGCGGCGACCGGTTCGCGCACCGGCGCGACCTCGACGCGAGCGGAGTGAAAGGCGCCGCCGCCGCCCCGATCGGTGAGCTCGGGCGTCGTGAGCGCGTTGGCCATGGTGGCGCCCGGGCTGCGCGACGCCCACCAGCCCGAGGGCAGCGCGACCACCCCGGGCGGGACGACGTCGCCGAGCCGCGCCCGCGCCACGACCTCGCCGCGGGCGTTGCTGACCCGCACCATGTCGCCGTCGGCGATCGAGCGGGCCGCGGCGTCGTCGGGGTGCAGCGCGAGCAGCGGCTCGCCCTCGCCGGCCAGGTGGCGCGGCAGGTTGGCGTAGGTCGAGTTGAGGAAGTGGTGGGCGCTCTTGGCGGTCATGAGCGCCAGCGGCTCGTCGTCGCCCGGCGGCGGGTCGAAGCCCGGCGGGAGCCCGTCGGACCACAGGCGAAAGCGCCCGGACCGCGTCCCGAAGCCGCCCTGGGCGAACGGCCTGAAGTCCTCGGGGAGGTCGGCCTCGGCCCACCCCACCTCTCGCAGGCGCTCGAAGTCGATCGTGTCCAGCGGCGCCCGGGCGCCGGCGAGCGCCGCCCGGGCGAGCTCCTCGTCGGTGGCCTCGAAGGCCTCGCGGTCGAGGCCCATCGCGCGCGCCAGGCGCCGGAAGATCTCGGTGTTGGGGAGCGCCTCGCCGACGGGCGCGATGGCTGGCTCGTTGTAGGTGACGTAGGTGTGCCCCCACGAGGGCACGATGTCGACGTGCTCGACCTGCGTCGTGGCCGGCAGCACGACGTCGGCGTAGCGGGCGGTGTCGGTCATGAAGTGCTCGAGGACCACGGTGAAGAGGTCCTCGCGCGCCAGCCCCTGCATGACGCGCGTGCTGTCGGGCGCCGTCGTCGCCGGGTTGGAGTTGTAGACGACGAGCGCGTGCACTGGCGGGTCGAGCTCGGTGAGCGCGTGCCCGAGGCGGACCATGTTGACGGCGCGCGTGTCGGGCTGCGGCCCGGCGAGGGTGTCCTGGTCGAGCGGGCTGTACGCGGCCCACGCGGTCGGGCCCAGGATGCCGCCCCCGCGCTCGCGCCACGCCCCCACGAGCGCCGGCAGGCAGGCGATGGTGCGCACCATCCGCGCGCCCTCGCGGTGGTGCTCGATCCCGATGAGCCGGCGGATCGCCGCCGGGCGCGTGGTGGCGTAGGCGCGCGCGAGTGCCACGACCTCGTCGGCCGCGACGCCGGTGACCTCCGCGGTCCGCGCGGGCGGCCAGTCGGCGAGCTCGCCCGCCAGGCGCTCGAAGCCCTCGGTGTGCGCCGCGACGTACTCGGCGTCGTGCAGGCCCTCGGCCACGATCACGTGCATGAGCCCGAGGGCCAGCGCGGCGTCGGTGCCCGGCAGCGGGCGCACGTGCCAGTCGGCCGCGGCGGCGGTCCGCGTGAGCAGCGGATCGATGACCACCACGCGCGCTCCCGCCTTGCGCGCCTGCTGGACGATGGGCCACTGGTGCAGGTTGGTGACGATCGTGTTCGTCCCCCACAGGACGATGAAGCGGCTGTGCAGCAGGTCGAACGGGCGCATGCCGACCAGCGTGCCGGCCGCCTCGAGCTGCCCGGCGGCGGCCGCCTGCCCGCAGATCGTGCGCTCCAGCCGGCAGGCGCCCAGGTGCGCGAAGAAGCGCCGGTCCATCGAGGCGCCCTGCACGAGCCCCTGGGTGCCGGCGAAGCTGTAGGGCAGCACCGCCTCACCGCCGTGCTCGGCGACGACGGCGCGCAGGCGCTCGGCGATGTGCGCCAGGGCCACGTCCCACGCGACCGGCTCGAAGGCGCCCGAGCCCTTGGGCCCCGTGCGCATCAGCGGCTGGCGCAGCCGATCGGGGCTGTACGTGCGCTCGAGGAAGTGGCTGACCTTCGCGCAGAGCCCGCCCCGCGTGAACGGATGCTCCTTGACGCCGACGAGCTTCTCGGCCACACCGTCGCGCACCGTGACCTCCCAGGCGCAGGTGTCCGGGCAGTCGTGCGGGCAAGCGCCTCGGATGACGGTGGGTTCGGCGGCCATGCTGCTCATCGAGGGTCCCATACCGCTCGGCTCGCCGTCCACTCCTAACGGCGTACCAACACCAGATAGTCACCGAATCGCGCTGCCTGCCGGTAGCCGCGGGCTATGGCGCGGTCGAGCACGAACACGCCGCTCGATCGCGACGAGCCATTGGGCTCGCGCTCCCGCGCCAGCGCCGACAGCCAGCGCACGATCACGGGCGTGCCGCGCAGGTCGCGCGCCATCTCGCGCTGGACCTTCGCGGTCGTCACGACGCCGGGCTGCACGACGTCGTAGCGCGTCGGGTTGGGCCGGTCGAGAAGGACGTTGAGCATCGGGTCGCCGACGCGCACGCGGTCGTAGCGGGGCGGGGCGACGAGCACCGGTGCGTTGTCGGGAGCGCGCGCCTGGACGTAGGGGATCAGGGCGCGCAGCGCGGCGGCATCGGGCGGACTCGTGCGCACGCCGTCGGCCGCCGCCGCCGGGATCGCCGCCAGCGCGGGCGGGTGCAGCGCCTGCCCGGCCCGTCGCTCGAGGCCGTGGACGGCGATCAGCGCGAGGGCCACGCCGAGCGCGGCGCGCGGCAGCCCCAGCGTCTCGCGCCCGGCCGCGCACGCCAGCGCGATGGCGAGCACGACGGACAGCGGCACGAGGTGGAACTCGTCGGTCCGCGCGAGCAGGTAGGCGACCCCGACGGCGATCAGGGGCGCCAGGGCGAAGCCGTCGCGGCGCACGAGCGCCCAGCCCGCCCACAAGGCGCTGCCGGCCACGAGGATCGCGGGCAGGTAGTACTCGAGCAGCTTGTTGGGATCCAAGCCGCCGTCGTAGCCCAGCGGGAAGGGCAGCCGCTGGAGGTCCTGCACGGAGGCGAAGCCGAGCACCTGATCGGCCATCGCGCCCCCCGCAGCGATGGCGAAGGGCGCGAGGGCGAGCGCCGCCACGGCGCTCGCCGCGATCGCGACGCGCGCGGCGCCGCGCTCCTGCCCCGCCTCGGCACGCCGCGCCTCGAGCACCGCGCCGAGCGCCGCCGCCACCCCGATCTCCGGCCGCACGAAGACGGCCAGCCCGGCGAGCGCGCCGGCGCCCAGCGGCGCCCGGCGCGCCAGGAGCAGGGCGCCGAGGCCGAGGGCCAGCCCCGGCGCGCTCGGGCCGGGCCCGCTCGGCCACGCCATCGCCCCGGCCACGGCCACCCACGCCCCCAGGGCCAGCCCGTGCCCGCCTCGCGGCGCACGTAGGCGAAGGCGAGCAGGGAGACCGTCGCGTCGATCGCCACGCGCACGATGCGCCACCACAGCAGCGAAGGGCCGAAGAGCTTGACCAACGCGGCGAGCGCCAGCGGCTGGCCCGGCGCGTAGTTGGACCAGAAGTCGCGGTAGGGCCACTGACCGTCGGCCATCCGGCGCGCCCAGGCCAGCATCAGCCCCTCGTCGTGCGGCCCATAGCCGCGCAGGATGGTGAAGGCCGACAGGGCCGCGGCACCCAGGGCCAGGAGCGCGCCGGCCGCGACCTCGCGGCGGCTCACACCGGGCGCGCCAGGCCGCGCGAGCGGCGTGGCGGCCGGCGCCGTGGCCCGCGGCGCGAGCCCAGCCCGTCGAGCGCGAGGTCGACGACGGAGCGCAGCCCGCGGCGGAAGTGGGCGGTGTCGAAGCGCCGCGCGCTCGCCACGCAGGCCGCCGGGTCGACGGCCAGGGCGTCGAAGGCCAGGACGACCTCGGCCAGCGCCTCGGGCTCGGGCGCGTCGAAGAAGGCGCCCGTCTCGCCTTCGATCACGGTCTCGCGCAGACCACCCTCCTGCAGCGCGATGACGGGCCGGCCGGCGGCCTGGGCCTCCACGGCCGCGATGCCGAACTCCTCGGTGGCGGTGACGACCAGCGCCTGGGCGCGCGCGAGGATGCGCGCCGCCTCTGCGTCGCTGACGCGGCCGGTGAAGCTGACCGTCGGGCCGGCCATCCGGTGCAGCCGACGGGCGTCGGGGCCGTTGCCGACGACCAGCAGCGGCAGGCGCAGTTGGTTGAAGGCCCGCACGGCGACCTCGATGCGCTTGTGCGCCATCAGCTCTGAGAGGACGACGTAGGCGTCGCCCGGCGTGGCCGGCGTGAAGCGCTCGACGTCGACGGGCGGGTGCAGGACGGTCGCCTCGCGACCGAAATAGCGGGCCACGCGGCGCTTGGTCGTCTGCGAGTTGGCGACGTACGCGTCGACGCGCTGGGCCGCGATCCAGTCCCACTGGCGCCAGCGCTGGAACACCGCGCCGAGCGCCGCGCGGCCCAGCGGGCCGCGCGCGGAGAGCGTCTCCTGGCGCGCGTTCCACGCGTAGCGAAACGGGTTGTGGCAGTAGCAGACGTGCACGGCGTCCTCGTCGGGGATGACGCCGTGGGCCCACGCGCTCGAGCTCGAGATCACGAGGTCGTAGCCGCGCAGGTCCAGGGACTCCATCGCGGCCGGGTAGAGGGGCAGCAGGGCCCGGAAGGTGCGGGCGCTGGGCCGCAGGCGCTGCAGGTAGGACGTGTGGACCTCGCGCTGCGCGAAGCGGCCCTCGGTCCCCTCCTCGTCGTAGACGGCGGTGAAGAGGTCCGCCTGCGGGAAGAGGTCGCAGAGAGCGAGGAAGACGCGCTCGGCCCCGCGCACGTCCACGAGGAAGTCGTGCACCAGGGCGACCCGTGATCCCTCCTGCATAGGCGCGCGAGCCTATACCGTCCGCTCACGATGAAGGTGGGTGTCGACGCGCGCGCCCTGCTCGCCGGGCGCGGCGTGGCGCGCTTCACGCGCGGGCTGCTGGCCGCGCTGGCCGACGGCCACGGCGAGGACGAGTGGCTGGCCTTCGTCCCCGGCCGCACGCCGGTCGCGCCGGTGCACCCCGGCGTGACACTCGTGCGCCACCGCCTCGGGGGGCGCGCGCTGTTCGGCGCCGCCGCGGTCGCCCGTCGCCCCACGCTGGCCAGCCTGCTGGGCGGGATCGACGTCGCCTGGCTGCCCGCGCCGGCCCCGGTCGCCCCCGGCGCCCCCTACGTCCTGACCGTCCACGACCGCTCCTGGGAGCGCCGCCCGCAGGACTTCAGTGCCTACGAGCGCGCCTGGCATCGGCTGGCGCGCCCGAGAGCGCTCGCGCGCGCCGCGGCCGCCGTCACGGCCGACTCGCACGCGGTGGCGGCGGAGCTTCGCGCCGCCTGGGGCGTGCAGGCGGCGGTCGTCTCGCCGGGGGTCGACGGCGGGCCCTCCGCGACGCCCGCCCGCCAGACCGTGGGCGCCCCCGAGCGCTATCTGCTCTTCGTCGGTGCCCGCGATCCCCGCAAGGGCCTCGAGGTCGCCACCGCCGCCCATGAGCGAGCGCGCGCCCGCGGCCTCGATGCCGAGCTCGTCGTGGTCGGCGACGGGCTGCGCCGCGTCGACGACGACGAGCTGGCCGCGCTCTACGCGGGCGCGCTGGCCGTGGTGGCCCCCTCGCACCTCGAGGGCTTCGGGCTCGTGGCGCTCGAGGCCGCGGCCCACGGCACGCCCGCCGTGGTCTCAGACCTGCCGTGCTTCGCCGAGACGCTGGGCGACGCCGCGCTGCGGGTGCCGGTCGGCGACGCCGGCGCGCTGGCCGACGCGCTGCGGCGCATCGCCGGCGACGACGCCCTGCGCGCGCGCCTGGGCGCCGCCGCGCGCGAGCGCGCCGCGCTCTACACCTGGGCGCGGGCGGCGGCCGCGCTGCGCCCGCTGCTGGCGAGGGCCGCGGCGTGAGCTTCACGATCGTCACCGTCCTGCACGACTCGGCCCCGGAGCTGCAGCGGCTGCTGCCCTCGATGCGCGCGCACCTGCCGCCCGACACCCAACTCGTGGGGGTCGACTCGGGCTCGAGCGACGGGGGGCCCGCGCTGGCGCGAGCCGCGGGCGCCGAGGTCATCGTGCTCGACGGCAACCCGGGGTTCGGGGCGGCCAACAACGCAGGCGTGGCCGCGGCGCGCCACGCCGTCACGGTGCTCCTCAACCCCGACTGCGAGCTGCTCGACTCCGGGCTGTCGGAGCTGGCGGCGCGCGCCGCGGCCGACGAGGCGCTGCTCGTCCCGCGCCTGATCGAGGCCGACGGAGCGCTTCAGCGCAGCGCGCACCCGTTGCCGGGGACACCGATGGCGCTCGTGCGCGCCGTGCTGCCCACGCGCGCGCTGCCCCAGCCCCACCGCGGCCGCCGACCGCGGCGCGTGGGCTGGGCCATCGCCGCGTGCCTGGCGGCGCCGACCGGCCTGCTGCGCCGCCTCGGGCCCTTCGACCCCGGCGCGTTCCTGTTCTACGAGGACATGGACCTGTGCCTGCGCGCGCGCGCCGCCGGCGTGCCGACGGTGCTGCGGCCCGAGGTCGTGGTCCGCCACCTCGGCGGTCGCAGCACCACCCGCGCCTTCGGCGGCGAGGCCTTCGACCTGCAGGCGCGCCGCCGTCGCGAGGTCGTGGGCGCGCGCCTGGGCAGGCGGGCGCTGCGATACGACGACGGCGCGCAGGCCTTGACCTTCAGCCTGCGCGCCGCCGTGGGACGCGAGCGGGGCCGCAACGTGGCGGCCCTGCGCGCGCTGCGCGCCGCGCGGCGGATGGCCACCGCCGCACCGCGTTAGCGCAGCCGGACTGATGGCTGATTCCGCGACCCCCGCACTCGGCGGCCGCAGAACCAACCATCTCTAGTGGCGGGCCATCGGGTCGACGTAGACGTCGTCGATGCGCCACTTCGCGCCGAGCCCTGCCGGCGAGAAGCGAAACTGGACGGTGGCCTGGCCGCCGTCGAGGGCGCCGAGCAGGTCGGCGCCGACGATGACCGGCAGCGAGGGCGCCCAGGCCTTGCTCCCCAGCGCGTTGAGGCCGAGCGGGAGCGTGAGGGTCCCGCCGCCGGGCGCGTGGTAGATGACATCGACCCGCAGCAGTGACAGCAGGCCGCCGTCGTTGGCGGCGAAGTAGCGCATCGTCGGATCGAGCACCGCGACGCAGATCGGCGGCGTGGTGGCCGAGCTGCCCGAGGGCAGCGAGAGGGCGTTGCGCTCACCGGCTCCGTGAGCCGCAAACGACTCGCTGCCGGCGACGACCTTCGCGCCACCGGTCAGCCTCCAGCCGTCCATCGCGCCTTCGAACGTCCCGCCCGGGGCGAGCACGTAGCTGGCGTTGTCGAGCCAGCGCGCGAACGGGTGCTCGATCTTCTGGGCCGGGCAGCCGTTGAGCCCGAGGTCGAGCCCGTCGGCCGAGGCGGCCGCGGGCAGGGCGCCGAGCGCGAGAGCGGCCAGCGCGCCGGTCGCGGCGCGGCGCAGAAATGACGTCCGTGTCAAAGCATGTCCCCCTGTGATGTCCGTAGCGCCGTTCGGCGTCCATGGACGGCCTCGACCGGACGCCGAGCGGCCATGAATCTGCGCTCGACGGCGCCGTACATGCGTCCAGAACACGCTGCTTGCCACCCTCGCGCGCGCCGATGAAGTGGAGGCGCCATGGCCCTCGCAGACGACGACCCCTACGTCGAGGAGCTCCTCGGCAACGCTTCGGGCCGCGCGGCGGCGCCGCTGCCCCGTCGCGAGCTGACCGCCGAGCTGGCGTGCGGCGCGCTGCTGCTCGCCGCGGTGGCCGCCCTGGCGCTCGTCGCCCCGTCCGACCGCGCCCTGGCGCCAATCGCGGCGCTCGGCCTGATCGCGGTCTTCGCCGTCGCCCAGCAGGTGCAGTTCGAGGTGGGGATCGGTTACACGGTGCCGACCCAGCTCGTGCTCATGCCGATGCTGATCCTGGCGCCGCCGGCCCTGGTCCCGCTGCTCGTCGCCGCCGGCCTGCTCGTCGGGCGCCTGCCCTCCTATCTGCGCGGCGAGGTCCACGTCTCGCGCGTGGCCTTCGTCCTGCCCGATGCCTTCTACGCCGTCGGGCCGGCGCTGGTCATGGCCCTTCTCGGGCCCGCGCACGTCGGCCTCGACGACTGGCCGGTGCTGGCCGTCGCCCTCGGTGCGCAGGCCGTCTGCGACGCCGGCTTCACCGGGTTGCGCATCTGGCTCGCTCTCGGCACCCCGCCGCAGATGCAGCTGCGTCTCTTCGCTTGGGTCCTCACCGTCGACGCCGCCCTCGCGCCGGTCGGCATCCTCGCCGGCGTGGCCGGCGAGGGCCAGCCGCTCGCCGTGGCCCTCGTGCTCCCCATGATGGGCCTGCTCGCCTTCTTCGCGCGCGAGCGGCGCGCGCACATCGACAAGGCGCTCGCACTCTCGCACGCCTACCGCGGCACCGCGCTGCTGATGAGCGACCTGCTCGAGGCCGACGATGCCTACACCGGCGGCGAGCACAGCCACGGCGTCGTCGCACTCGCCCTGGCCGTGGGCGATGCCCTCGGCCTCGGCGCGCGCGACCGGCGCAACCTCGAGTTCGCCGCCCTGCTGCACGACATCGGCAAGATCCGCGTGCCCGACGAGATCATCAACAAGCCCGGGAAGCTCACCGACGCGGAGTACGAGATCGTCAAGCGCCATCCCGTCGACGGCCAGGAGATGCTCGAGCGCGTCGGCGGCGTGCTGGCGCAGGTGGGGGTCATCGTCCGCCACCACCACGAGCGCTGGGACGGGCGCGGCTACCCCGACCGCATCGCGGGCGAGGCCATCCCGCTCGCCGCGCGCATCATCTGCGTGTGCGACGCCTACAGCGCGATGACCACCAATCGCCCCTACCGGGCGGCGCTGCCGGTCGCCGACGCGGTGGCCGAGCTCGAGCGCTGCTCGAGCGACCAGTTCGACCCGGACGTCGTCCTGGCGCTGCTGAGGGCCGTGGCCGAGCACCCCGAGCACCGTCCCGCACGAACGCTGCTCGAGCTCGCGGCATAACCCACGGCCGCCGCCGGGTAGCCCGACGGGCATGACCCAGTTCTGGTTCGCCGCGTCAACCGAGGAGTTCCCGCCCTCCGAGATGGTCGAGCAGGCGCGCGCCGCCGAGCGCGCGGGCTTCGACGGCCTCGGCGCATCCGATCACTTCGCGCCGTGGTGGCCCGACGGCCAGGGCAGCCAGGCCTGGGTGACCCTGGCGGCCATCGGGCAGCACACGACGCTGCCGCTGGGCACCGGCGTGACGCCGATCATCCATCACTACCACCCCGCGGTCGTGGCCCAGGCCTTCATGGCGATGCAGGAGCTCTACCCCGGGCGCGTGTTCCTCGGCGCGGGGTCGGGCGAGGCGCTCAACGAGGTGCCGCTCGGCCTCGACTGGCCCGAGCCCGACGAGATGCTCGAGCGCTTCGAGGCCGGGCTTCAGGCCATCACCCGGCTATGGGACGGCGAGACCGTGACCATGGACGGCGGCTGGTTTGCGCTGAAGGAGGCCAAGCTCTACACCCGCGCGACGTCGCGCCCGAAGCTCTACGTCTCGGCCTTCGGACCCCAGGCCGCGCAGATCGCCGCGCGCTACGGCGACGGGCTCTGGACCCTGGGCGACCCCGAGTCCGCCCCGGAGGTCATCGACGCCTACCTCGAGGCCCGGGCGCGCGACGGCCGGGAGGCCGGCGAGATCATCCTGCACTCCGGGTTCAACCTCGCCGAGGACGAGGAGACGGCCATCGCCTCGACGCGCAAGTGGAAGGCCACCCAGCTCGAGGAGGTCTACCGCGACGACCTCCACGACCCGGCGGAGATGCTGGCCAAGGCGGAGGGCGAGGTCAGCGACGAGCAGTTCGCCAAGGAGGGCTTCATCGTCAGCGCCGACCCGTCCGAGCACGTCGAGCGCATCCGTCAGCTGGAGGCGATCCACGAGGCGACGACGACGATCGTCCTTCAGGCGATCGGCACCGACGCGCTGGGCTCGATCGACCGCTACGGCGAGCACGTGCTGCCTGCGCTGCGCGGCGTCCGCGCGGCGTGACGATTCGCTCTCAGCCGAAGGCTGCGGCAGAATCGGGTCGTGATCCGCTTCCGCTTCGGCCACGAGGACCTGGTGCGCACGCGCTTTGCGATCTCGCCGCTCTTCGACCTCATCTGGAGCACGGACGTCCTGCGCGACCCCGCCGCGCACTCGCTGCACCTGCCCTGGGCGCGCGCCGCGCACCGGCGCCTGGAGGGCTTCGACTACGAGCTGCTCGACCTGCTCGCGACCTCGTCGCGGCAGGGGTACGCGCCCGACTTCGTGGCGCCACCACCCACGACCCCGCTGGCCGAGCTCGGCGACGAGCTGGCTCGCGTGCGCGCGACGCCCCACGATCAGGTCGCGCGCGAGATCGGCTGGCGCTTCGAGGGCGAGACGGTCGCGGACGCCGCGCGGGCGCTGCTCGACGATCCGCAGCGCGGGCTCGCGGGACTCACCGCGCTGATGGCGGGCTACTTCGAGCGCGCCATCGCGCCGTGGTGGCCGGAGATCCGGGCCGCGCTCGAGGACGACATCCTGCATCGCGCGCGGCGCCTGACCGCGGGCGGCGCCATCGAGGTCTTCGAGGACCTCCATCACCAGGTCCACTGGCGCGATGGGGCGCTCGAGGTCGATCGTCCCTACGAGCAGGAGGTCGACCTCGGCGGCCGCGGGCTGCTGCTCGTCCCCGCCGCCTTCGCCTGGCCGCGGGTCTTTGCGATGGTCGACGAGCCGTGGCAGCCGGCGCTCATCTACACCCCGCGCGGGCTGGGCTCGCTGTGGGCCCCGGCCGCGGAGGACGGCGGAGACGGCGAGGCACTCGCGGCCCTGCTCGGCCGCCGCCGCGCGGCGATCCTCGCGACGCTGGGGACGCCGGCGGCCACGAGCGACCTCGCGCGGCGCCTCGGCGCCTCGCCGGCCGGCGTCAACGAGCACCTGGGCGTCCTGCGGCGCGCGGGGCTCGTGCGCACGGCGCGCGACGGGCGCCGCGTCCTCTACTCGCGCACGCCGACCGGCGACGCACTCCTGCGCCGGGCGTGACGCGTCAGCGCCCGGGCGGCCGATCGCCCGCGCCGAGCTCGGTGAACGGCGGCGCCGAGTAGGGCTCGCCGGGCACGCCGCCGATGGCGAGCATCCGGAACGGCTCCTCGGCGGTGAGGAAGTTGCGCAGCTGCGCGGCGCCCACGCGGACGGCCATGCCGGGCACGAGCTCCACGCGCTCCTCGCCGAGGACCATGGTCGCGCGGCCGGCGAGCGGCACGTAGACCTCCTCCTGGCGGTGGTTGGCCGGCTCGTAGTCCGTGCCCTCGTGGGCGTGCTCGGCGTAGGGCTCGTCGAAGTGCGGGGGCAGGTCGATGACCTGCAGGCCGAAGGCGCCCACGCCGAGCTCGGCGCGGACGCGGATGAAGACGCCGCCGAGGGCCGTCTCCATCTCGTCGAAGTGCTTGGCGGTCACGTCGGGCATGCCGGGGGTTATACAAGTCGCGTCTTGTACAAGTCAAGGCTTGTCGATAGTATGCGGCCCGTGAGCGCAGAGGCGGCCCTCTCGGCCCTGGCCGAGCCACGCCGGCGGGCGATGCTCCTGCTCGTCCGCGACGGGCCGCGGTCGGTCAACGAGATCGCCGAGCACTTCGACATCACCCAGCAGGCCGTCTCGCAGCACCTGCACGTGCTCAAGGACGCCGGCCTCGTCGCCGTCCGCGCGCAGGGCCGCCGCCGACTCTACGAGGTGCGTCCCGAGGGCCTCGAGTCGCTCGAGGCGTTCCTGGCCGAGCTGTGGCCCGCGGGCCTGCAGCGCCTCAAGGACGCGGTCGAGTCCGGCGATGGCGGCTGAGCCGCTCACGGCCTCGGTGCACGTCGAGGCCCCGCCCGAGCTGGTCTTCGAGTACTTCACCTCCCCCGAGGCGATCGTGCGGTGGATGGGTGACTACGCGCTGCTGCAGGCGGCGCCGGGCGGCGCCTTCGAGGTCGACATCAACGGCGTCCCGGTCCGCGGGCGCTACCTGGAGGTCGACCCGCCCCGTCGGCTGCTCATCAGCTGGGGCCACGCCGGGTCAGACCGGCTGCCGCCGGGCGCCAGCACGGTGGAGGTGCGGTTGACGGCGGCCGGCGGCGGGACGCACGTCGAGATCGAGCACCGCGACCTCCCCGCCGACCTGCGCGCGGCGTTCGGGCGCGGCTGGCCGCACTTCATCGCACGGCTCGCCGTCGCCGCGCCCGGCGGCGATCCGGGGCCCGACCCGTTCGCGCCCTAGGCGTCGATCGTCTCGAGCACGACCGGGCAATCGCCGAGGAAGAGCTCGTCGCCGGGGACCACGCGCGCGCGCCCGACGCGGCGCCCCATGAGCCAGGTGCCGTTGCTCGAGCCGAGGTCCACCGCCAGCCATGCGCCATCGAGCGCGCGCAGCTCGAGGTGGTGGCGCGAGATCGTCGGCTGTGGCATGACGACGTCGCAGCCGCGGCTGCGCCCGACGACGATGCTCCCCGCGGTGGGAAGCGCCAGCGGCGCGGCCGGGGTCACCCGCGCCGGGCGCCAGCGCGGCCACGTCCGCCGTCGGCGCGTGACGTCCCCGACCAGCACGCGCAGCTCGGCGAGCGAGCGCGCGCGCAGCACGCGCCCGAGGCGATGCTCGAAGGTGTCGACGCTCAGGTACCCCTCGAGGCAGCGCGCCCGCAGCAGGGCGACGGCCTGCTCGCGATCGCGGTCGGAGGCGCGCATCACCTCCGCGATGCTCCGCCCCGCGGTGCGCTACGTCAAGGGCGCCAGACGTGGATCTCGCACTCGTACGGGACGTCGACCGGCCCGTCCGGCGCGAGGGCGCGCACGCGGGCCAGCAGCGGCTCGCGCTCGGCGTCGTCGAGGGCGGCGATGAAGCTCGTCGAGCCGACGCGGTCGGCCAGCCCGTCGGCATCGAGGCGCTGGGTGAACTCGAAGTGGCGCTCGGTCAGCTCGCGCCCGGCGAAGGCCTCGCGCCAGGCGCCGCTGGCGTGCGCGGGCGCATCGCCCCGATAGGGCGCCATGATCTCGCTCATCGCCGCGTGCAGCTCCGAGGACTCGCTCGGCCGCCGGTTCCACACGAGCGCCAGCGCGCCCCCGGGCCGCAGGACGCGCTCGATCTCGGCCAGCGCCTTCGGCCCGTCGAACCAGTGGAAGGCCTGGCCGACGGTGACGGCGTCGGCGCTGTCGTCGGGGAGCGGCATGGCCTCGGCGGTGCCGTCCAGCGCGCGAGCGGTGGGCCCGATGGCGGCGCGCATCTCGGCCACCGGCTCGATGGCGATCACCTCGCAGCCCAGCGCCGCCAGCGGCCGGGTGAGCTTCCCGCTGCCGGCCGCGAGGTCGACGACCGTCCGGCCGGCGCGCAGGTCGAGCGCGTCCGCCAGCCACGCGATCGCCTCGGGCGGGTACTCGGGCCGCGCGCGCTCGTAGGCCTCGACCGAGCGCGCGAACCCGGTCGCCGCCGACGGGTGGACCATCAGAAGAGCCCCATCTGGCGGTCGTCGATCGCCACGGCCACGGGCTCGAGCTCCGGGATGTCGGGCAGCGCGCGCGGCTCGGGCGGCGCGCGGCGCTCCTGCACCCCGCCCGGCTGCGGCGGCGGCTCCATCGCCAGCAGGTCGGGCAGGCGGGCGAAGTCGGTTCGCAGGACCTCCACGTTGGCGGGCGTGTAGAGCGCGGCCGCGGGGTGGAAGATCGGATACAGCCGCACCGCGCGGGTCCCGATGACGCGCACCTCGTCGCGCCCGTGCAGGCGCGTGATCCCGGTCGAGTCCGCGCGCAGGAGCTTGGTCGCGAAGTTCCCCAGCGTGCAGATCACGCGCGGCTCGATGAGCTCCACCTGGCGCAGGAGGTACTCGTGGCAGTTCTCGATCTCCTCGGGATGAGGATCGCGGTTGCCGGGCGGGCGGCACTTGAGCGTGTTGGCGATGAAGACGTCGGCGCGCTGGAGGCCGATCTCCTGCAGCAGCGTGTCCAGCAGCTTGCCGGCCTGGCCGACGAAGGGCAGCCCCTGCTCGTCCTCGTTGCGGCCCGGGGCCTCGCCGACGAACATCAGGTCGGCGTCGGCGTTGCCCGAGCCGAAGACGACCGTGGTGCGCGTCGCGGCCAGCTGGGGGCAGCGGGTGCAGTCCCGCGCCTGGTGGTAGACGGCCTTGAGCGCCTCCCGGCGCTCCTGCTTCGAAGGCGGCACGCTCCAAGCGTAGACACCGGCGACGACGAGCTCGGGCCAAGAAGCCGCATCCTGCGCAACTCCGTTGGACCGAGGGGGTAACCTATGTACACATCACACGCGACCGGCACCCCGCTCCGGGGGCTGGATCGGACATTAGATGCAAGAGAACATCGCCATCGTGGGAGACGGCCGCCTCGGCCGCGCCGTCGTGTCCGCACTGCGGGCTGCGGCTCCACACGGCCGCGGCTATGCCGGGGCGGGCGCAGATGCGGTGCTGCTCTGCGTCCCCGACGCCCAGATCGCGACGGCCGCTCGCGCCATCGAGCCCGGCCCGCTCGTCGGCCACTGCTCGGGCGCCACGGACCTCGGCGTGCTCGCGCCGCACGAGGCCTTCGGGCTGCACCCGCTCATGACCGTGACCCGCGCCGGCGGCGCGTTCGCCGGCGCCGGGTGCGCGATCGCGGGCACGACGCCGCGAGCGCTCGACTTCGCCGGGCGCCTCGGTCTCGCCCTGGGCATGCGGCCCTTCGCGATCGCTGACGAGGATCGGGTCGCCTACCACGCCGCCGCCTCGATGGCCTCCAACTTCCTAGTCGCGCTCGAGTCGGCGGCGGCGCGCCTGGCCGCCACGGCGGGTGTCGAGCGCTCGCTGCTCGTGCCGCTCGTGCGCGCCGCGGTCGAGGCCTGGGCCGTCGAGGGCGACGCCTCGCTGACAGGGCCGATCGTCCGCGGCGACGAGGCCACGGTGGCCCGCCATCGCGAGGCCATCGGCGAGCGCGCCCCCGACCTGCTCGGGCTCTACGACGTCCTTGCCGACGCCACGAGGGCGGTGGCGGCGCCATGAGGACCGTGCGGACGATCGCCGACGTGCGCGCCGAGCTGCGCGGTGCGCGGCGCGCGGAGCAGGTCATCGGCCTGGTGCCCACGATGGGCGCCCTGCACGAGGGGCATCTCAGCCTCATCCGCCACGCGCGCGCCACGTGCGACGTGGTCGTCGTGTCGCTCTTCGTCAACCCCGCGCAGTTCAACGCGGCCGGCGACCTGGCCGCCTACCCGCGCGACGAGGATCGCGACGCCGCCCTGGCCGCCGAGGCGGGCGCCGATCTGCTCTTCGCGCCGGCGCTGGAGGAGGTCTACCCGCCCGGGTTCGCGACGACGGTGCACGTGAGCCGCCTGACCGAGACGCTCGAGGGAGAGCACCGCGGCGTGAGCCACTTCGACGGGGTCACGACCGTCGTGACCAAGCTGCTGAACATGGTCGGGCCCGACGTGGCCTTCTTCGGCCAGAAGGACGCCCAGCAGGCGCTCGTCGTCCGCGCGCTGGTCCGCGACCTCGACCTGCCGGTGCGCATCGAGGTCTGCCCGACCGTGCGCGAGCCCGACGGCCTGGCCCTCTCGAGCCGCAACGTCCACCTGCAGGGCGCCGACCGCGAGCGCGCGCTGGCGCTGCACGACGCGCTGGCCGCCGCACAGGCGTCACTGGGCGCCGGCGAGCGCGACGCCGACGCCCTCCGCGCGGCCGCGTGGGCCGCGATGCGCGGGCGCGGCGTCGAGCCCGACTACCTCGAGCTCGTCCGCCCGGACGACCTCTCCCCCGTGGCGCGCGTCGACGGCGAGGTGCTCGTCGCCGTCGCGGCCAGCGTGGGCAGCACCCGCCTCATCGACAACACCATCCTCAACGCCAACGGACAGCCGGGAGGCTGAGTCGCAATGAGCGCACACCCGAACATCCAGACCCCAGCCGACGCCTCGCGCCTGCCCGTGACCCTGCCGCGACTGTTCGAGAAGAAGCGCCTCGGGGAGCCGATCGTCATGGTCACCGCCTACGACTTCCCGAGCGCGCGTGCGGCCGAGGAGGCCGGCGTCGACCTCGTCCTCGTCGGCGACTCGGGCGCCATGACCGTGCTCGGCTATCCGAGCACCGTCGCGGTCGAGCTCGACGAGCTGCTCGTGCTCGCGCGCGCCACGCGCCGCGGGCTGCGCACGCCCTTCCTGGTCGGCGACCTGCCGTTCGGCTCCTACGAGGTCTCCGACGAGCAGGCGGTGCAGACGGCCTTCCGCTTCGTCAAGGAGGCGGGCTGCGACGCGGTCAAGCTCGAGGGCGGGGCCCTGTGAGCGTCGCTCGGGCTCGCGCCATCGTGCTGGCCGGCATCCCGGTCATGGGCCACGTCGGCCTGACCCCGCAGACCTCGACCGCCCTCGGCGGCTACCGCGCGCAGGGGCGCACGGCGGCCGCGGCCTCGCGCATCGCGCACGAGGCGCTCGCGCTGCAGGAGGCGGGCTGCTTCAGCCTCGTCTTCGAGGCGATCCCGGCGGCCGTCGCGGCCGAGCTCATGCCGCGCATCGAGATCCCGGTCATCGGCATCGGCGCCGGCCCGGCCACCGACGGCCAGGTGCTCGTCTTCCACGACCTCCTGGGCATCCGCGAGGGCCTGGGCGCGCGCTTCGTCAAGCGCTACGCGTCGCTGCAGGACGAGATGGTCGCGGGCGTCGCGGCGTACGCCGACGACGTGCGCTCGGGGCGCTACCCGGGGCCCGAGCACGGCTACTCGATCGACGACTCCGAGCTCGCGGAGTTCCGGGAGGCGCTGGCCGTGCGGTAGCCCAGGATCGCGGTGAGGCGGTCCGCGACGGTCTGCGGGTCGTAGCGCGAGCTGGCGCCAGGTGAAGCGGACGACTCGGGAGCCGGCGGCGAGGAGGGCGGCGTCCTTGGCGCGGTCATCTTCGAACGCCCGTCGGGTGCGGTGGGTGTCCCAGCCGGTCGGTCTCCACGACCAGGCGATGCGTCGGGAAGTGGCCGTCGACCTCGAGACCTGGGTGGTCGGGGGCATCGAGGGAATCAGAGCGGTGCAGGCGGATCCCCGGGACGCCTTTGCGGGACGCGGGGGCGGTCACCTCCGCTCCGACGACCACCGGCCATAGGGGTCTGCGACATCCACCGACACTATGTCCGTCAATGCAGCACACCCCCCGAGAATCCCAGCCCACCCGCCACACGGGACCCCGCAAACGCCACAAATCACCGAAAGAAGGGCCGGCGGGGACGGGTCCAGTCGCCCCCGCCGGCGTGGACGCCGTCAGGACGACGTCAGCTGCACGCGCCCAGCGCTCCGGGCAGCGCGAAAGACGGATCGGTACTCGCAGCGATGGTCGCCGCGGGCACCGCGAACGGCGCGGACGCCTTGTAGGAGTCGAGCTTGATCGAGGGGCCGCCTTCGATCGCGGCGCCGCCCTCGCACGACCGCCACGGCAACGAGATCGACGCGGAGCTCACGGTCACGGGCTGGAGCGTCGGGCGGTGCAGCCACCACTCCGAGTTCGACGAGGTGAGCAGGACGCCGACGCGGTGCCCCGCCGGGAGCTTCCAGTCGTCGCCGTAGAGGTCGAAGCCGACCTGGCCGCTGCCCGCCAACAGGTACGTCCCGCGGCTCACGAGGGTGGCCTGGCCGCCGGGGTCGACGTCGTAGACGTCGGCCACCAGGTTGGCGTCGGGCACCACGATCGACGCGTCGACCCTCACCTTCGGCACGCCCGCGAGGTGGGCGGCGTGGGCCAGCGGCGGCGAGAAGGTCCAGATCCCCTGGCCGTTGGGCGTGCCGCCGTCGGCGGTGCCGTTGTTCTGCGCGTCGTCGGTGTACGCGCCCGGGCGAAGCGGCGTGGAGAGCGCCGACGCGTCGGCCGGCGGCCACTGGTCCTCGCTGCGCCACGTGCCGTCGCTGGTCTCCACGGCCACCGGCGGGTCCTGGACCGACGGAGCGATGCCGAGCAGGTGCTGGTCGTAGAAGCGCATGACCTCGTCGAACCAGCCGTGGCGCCCCATGGCCAGGCGCCCGTCGGCGTCGACGTCGTTGCCGCGCACGTGGTCCCACATGCCGAGCCACGCGCGCTTGGGGCCGGCGACGCCGTTGAAGAAGTCGTAGGCCCCGTCGGGCTTCGTGTTGTTCTCGATGAAGCCCTGCGTCATGAAGAGCGGGACCGTCGACCCCTGCGCCCTGGCGATGAGGTCGCGCGACTCCCAGTAGGCCGAGCCGTGGTCGTCGCTCTGCTGATCGAGGTAGTTGGCGGCGTAGCAGCCCGGCCTCGCCGTGTTGTCCGCGCCGTTGACGTTGTAGCCGGGGTCGTCCTGGATCGAGCCCGGAGTCGCGTCGATGGCCGTGTACAGCGCGGGCGTGAGGAACGAGTTCGAGAAGCGCACGCGGTTGGAGTACAGGTAGCGGTACATGTCGTAGACCGGCTCCTGAGAGACCACCGCGTCGAGCCCCGCCGGCTTCAGAGCGACGCCCATCAGGCCTGTGACGCCGTCGTAGGACTTGCCGTACATGCCCACGTGGCCCGTCGACCACGGCTGCGTGGCGGCCCACTCGACCGCCGCCTTGACGTCGGACTGCTCTCCCGGCCCGCCCCAGTCCAGGCACCCCGACGATCCGCCGAACCCGCGCAGGTCGACCATCACGTACGTGTAGCCGCGCTGCATCAGGTGCGCGCCGTTGACGAAGTCGTAGAAGCGCGAGGACGGGCCCGCGGGACCGGTCGGGTCATAGGGCGTGCCCTCGATCGGGCCGGCCGGCCCGGTCTGCCCGGAGTGGTTGAAGTACGGCCCCACCGAGACGATGACCGGCGTCTTGGCGTCGGCTGGCAGGCCGCTCGGGCGCAGGACATCGGCGTGGAGCCTGGTCCCGTCGGGCTCGGTGATCGTCGCCTGGCTCCAGGTGGAGCCCGGGGGCGGCGGATCGGCCTGCGCGGCGCCCGCAAGCCCGAGAACGGCAAAGAGGACGAGGGACAAGAGAGTCGGGCGCATGGACACTCCAACGCGAGGGCAGACCGGAACTTGCCCCTAGTACCCACGGGGGCCGCGCCCTATCCCGGGCCCCTCGCGCCGTATCCCCAGCCGCTTCACGTTCCTTTCACACGCTAGGCTCCGCCCGCCCCATGCCCCGCCTGTCCCAGGTCTTCACCGGCAAGGACCGCGTCTTCTTCGATCTCTTCGAGGAGGCGGCGTCCAACGTCGTCCGCGGCGCGGACCTGCTCGATCAGATGCTCGCGCACTATCCCGACCGGGCGGATCTCTCGCGCGACATCGTCATCTGCGAGCAGGAGGGCGACCGCATCACCCACGACGTACACCAGCGGCTGAACTCGACGTTCGTCACGCCGATCGACCGCGAGGACGTCCTGCGGCTCATCAGCGACCTCGACGACATCATCGACCTCATCGACGAGGTCTCCGACTACCTCGGCCTCTACAAGATCGAAGCGCCGATGGAGCAGTCCCAGCGCCTGGCCCACGTCCTCCTGCAGGCCACGCGCCAGATCTCCGAGGCGATGCCGAGGCTGCGCTCCTTCGACGCCATCTCGCACTACACCGTCGAGGTCAACCGCCTGGAGAACGAGGGCGACCGCATCAGCCGCGACGCCATCGCGTCGCTGTTCGAGGCCGGCATCGACCCGCTGGTCGTGATCCGCTGGAAGGACATCTTCGAGCGCCTCGAAGAGGCGATCGACGCCTGCGAGCACGTCGCCAACACGCTCGACGGCATCATCATCAAGAACTCGTGAGCTCCGACGTCGTCCTGGTCATCGTCGTCGCCACCGCGCTGGTGTTCGACTTCACCAACGGCTTCCACGACACCGCCAACGCGATCGCCACCTCGGTCTCGACGCGCGCGATGTCGCCGCGCACGGCGGTCCTCCTGTCGGCTGTCCTGAACTTCGCCGGCGCCTTCATCTCGCTCAAGGTCGCCGCGACCGTGGCTCAGGGCATCGTCGAGTCCGAGGACGTGACCACCACCGTCGTCTTCGCGGGCCTCATCGGCGCGATCGCGTGGAACCTCGCCACCTGGTACTTCGGACTTCCGTCGAGCTCGTCGCATGCGCTCATCGGCGGCCTCGTAGGGGCGGCCTTCGCGGCCAGCGGCGCGAGCGCGATCCAGGGCGACGGGCTGGTCGAGAAGGTCATCGTCCCGGGCATCGTGGCCCCGATCCTCGCCTTCACGGTGGCCGGGATCGCGATCCTCATCGCCTACCGGATCGTCGGCCGGCTGCGTCCCGGGCCCGTCAACCGCGCCTACCGGCTCGGCCAGCTGGTCTCGGGCTCGATGTTCTCACTGGCCCACGGGACCAACGACGCCCAGAAGACGATGGGGATCATCACCCTGGCGCTGGTCGCGCACGGCAACCTGCCGGCGACCGGCTTCGACGTCCCCACCTGGGTCATCGTCTCGTCGGCGACCGCCATCGCGCTGGGCACCTACACCGGCGGTTGGCGGATCATCCGCACCGTCGGCAGCCGGATCATCAAGATGGACCCGGCGCAGGGCTTCTCGGCGCAGGGGTCGGGCGCCGCGGTGGTCCTGGTCGCCTCACACCTCGGCTACCCGCTGTCGACCACCCACGTCATGTCCGGCGGCGTGATGGGCGCCGGAGCGGCCACGCGGCTGTCGGCCGTGCGCTGGGGCGTGGCCGGCAACATCGCCGTCGCGTGGGTCCTCACGCTGCCCGCCGCTGCCCTCATCGGCGCATCGGCCTACGGCGTCAGCTCCATCTTCGGCTCGGGCGCGCTGGGGCCCGTGGTCGTCTCGCTCTCGATCCTCGGCGTCGTGCTCGCCTTCCTCGGGCGGCGCGTGGCCCGCGGCCAGGTCCTCACCGCCGACGCATGACGATCGCCGCCATCGACTGGGGGCAGCTCTTCGAGCTCGTGTGGGCCGGCGCGCTCGCGGGCGTGGGGGTGTCGATCGCCTTCGCGACCCTCATCCTCGGCGCCACGCGCGCCGCCGACCACCGCCGAGCCGACCGCGGCCGAGTGGCCTCGGCCTACGTCGTCCTGGGCGCCGTGGCGGCCTTTGCCTTCGGCGGCAGCGTGGTGTTCGGCGTCTACGTGATCGTCTCCAAGTAGTTGGCCGAGTAAGGCTCACGACACGCTGGCCGCGGGGCTCTCCGCCCATGTGATCGCCTTGAGCACGCGGGCGGGCGAGCCGGCGGCGATGGACCCGGCAGGGACGTCGGCGGTGACCACCGAGTTGGCCCCGATGACGCAGCGCTCGCCGATCGTCACGCCGCTGGTGATGACGACGTTGGCCCCGCACCACACGTTGTCGCCGACGCGCGTGGGCCCCTTGGTCGTGAAGCCCTGCCAGGTGACGGGGCGATCACGGTCGTCGAAGCGGTGGTTGCCGTCGGTGACGAAGCAGCCGTTGGCGAACATGCAGTGCGAGCCGATCTCGACGAGCTCGACGCTCGCGACCATCACGTTGAGGTTGAGGAAGCTGCCCTCGCCGATGCGCACGCGGGCCTCGCCCGGCGCGGTGATCCACACCCCCGGCTCGAACAGCGTCCCGGCGCCGACCTCCAGGCGCTCCTCGAGCAGCGCCTCCAGCACGTTGCCGTGCACCGGCCAGCGCACGAAGGCCTCGCGCTTGGCCATCTCCCAGTGGATACGGGCACGGTTCCACGGGAGCGTGTTGCGCTCGTACCAGCGCCACTTCTGCAGCCACAGCTTGGCCTGTGCGGCGGTCATCGGGGCAGAGAATCGCAGGTGCAGCGCGGCTTGCAGGTTCACGGAACACCGCGCGATACGGGTCAGCACAGGCTGGGCGGTGGTAGGCAACGTCCCATGCTCCGTTCCCTGCTGGCCGCGATGGCCGCGTGCGCCCTGGTGCCCGCGACGTCCATGGCGGCCACTCACACGGTGGCCCCCGGCGAGACGCTGTGGGGCATCGCCTACGCCAACAACCTGCCGACGAGCGCGGTGGCGACCGCCAACGGCCTCTCCACCGAGGCGCGCGTCGTCGCCGGCACGAACCTGACCATCCCCGCGCCCGGACAGGCGCCAACCCCGCCGGTCAACGCGGCGCCCTCCTCCCCCGGCACCGCCTCGGCGCCGGTGGCCTCGGGCGGCGGCGGCTATCGCGTCGCCCCCGGCGACACGCTGAGCGCCATCGCCGCCCGCCACGGCGTGTCGCTGGGCTCGCTGGCGGCTGCCAACGGGCTGAAGCTCGACTCGTGGGTGATCCAGGGCACGACGCTCAGGCTGCCGGCTCCGGGCAGCGCGCCGGTGGCCCAGGCCGCCCCCGCTGCGGCCACGGGTGCCCCCGAGGCGATGGGCGCCTACAAGGTGCGCCCCGGCGACACGCTGAGCGGCCTGGCGGCCGCGGCGCGCGTGCCCGCGGCCCAGATGGCGTACATGAACGGGCTGAACCCGACCTCCCAGCTCGTCGCCGGCACCATCATCAAGCTCCCGACCGGCGCGGCGATCAACACGACCACGCCGGCCCCGGCGCGGACGATCGTCCCGCAGGCGGCGCCCATGGCCTCGCCCGGGCGCCTGACCGCCGGGCAGGTCGGCACGCTCGCGGCACAGTCGGGCGCGCCGTCGTCGCTGGCGGCTGCCATCGCGTGGCAGGAGAGCGGCTTCAACAACGCGATGATCTCGCCGGCCAACGCCCGCGGGGTCATGCAGGTCATGCCCGGCACGTGGAGCTGGGTCCAGTCCAACCTGAGCTCCGCGCGCCTGGATCCGACCTCGCCGACCGACAACGTCAAGGCCGGCTCGCTGTACCTCGCCCACCTGCTGCGCGAGGCCAACGGCGATCCCTCTCTGGCCGCTGCCGGCTACTACCAGGGGCTTTCCTCGGTGCGGCGCATCGGGATGCTGCCGGAGACCCGTCGCTACGTGGCCAACGTCCTGGCCCTGCGCGCGCGGTTCGGCGGCTGATCGACGGCGGGTTCGAGCAGGGCGAGCGCCTCGCGGTACGTCGGGTACCGCGGGCGCCAGCCCAGCTCGTCGGCGATCCGGGCGTTGGACATCGGGACCCCCGCGCGGCCCATGAACGTCGCCATGTACGGCGCGGCGGCGCGCACGAGCCAGTACGGGACGTGGCGCGGCGCCGGCGCGCCCACGACCCGCGCGAGCTCGGCCAGGTAGTCGTCCATGGCCACCGGCTCGTCGTCGACGACGTTGTAGACGCGCCCCGCGGGCGCGCGCTCGAGCGCGTCGGCCACCGCGCGGACGGCGTCGCCGAGCTCGACCGTCGGCATCGTCGCGCCGTGGGCTCCGATGACCGGCAGTCGGCGCTCGCGCACGAGGTCGGCCATGACGGCCATGTTCGGCGCCAGCGGGCCGTGGAAGGCGGCGAAGCGCAGCGACACCCCTTCGACGCGTTGCTCGTCGCTCGCGGCACGGACCTGGGCCTCGGACGAGGCGATCGCGTCGACGACCGCCTGGACGCCGCGGTTGCGCTCGCGGCCGATCGGGTCGTCCTCGGTGCGCGGGCGCTCGTGGGGGCCGAAGCCGTAGACGCCGAAGAACGACTCGCTCACGAAGCGCCGCGCGCCGGCCGCCACGGCGGCATCGAGGAGATGGCGCACCCCGCGCTCGCGCAGCTCGTTGGTCGGGCGCATGGACGACGGCCGCGCGGGCTTGGCCGGGATGCGGGTCAGCATGTTGACCACGGCGTCGGGCCGCGCGGCGCGAACGGCGCGCGTCAGCCCGTCGGGGTCCATCGCGTCGGCCACGACGGGCTCGGCGCCGAGCTCGGCGAGCATCGGCGCCTTGGCCGCGCTCGAGGTCATGGCGACCACCTCGTGGCCGCGGTCCAGCAGCTCCCGGACGGCGGGCGGGCCGACGGCCCCGCTCGCTCCGGCGAAGAAGACTCTCATCGTGTTCATGGCCCCTGAGACGAGATGGCGCGCTGCGCTGTGACAACCCGGGTGTCACAGTGAGCGAGCCCGCTTCGTCTCAGGGAGCGATGACCGAGACCGACCTGCATCCCGAGCTGCGCCCACTCCTGTTCTCCATCGCCTACCGGATGATCGGCAGCGTCAGCGAGGCCGAGGACATCGTCCAGGAGGCCTTCCTGCGCTACCACCGCGCCCAGCCGGCCGAGGTCGAGAATCCCAAGGCCTACCTGTCCGCCGTGACCACGCGCCTCGCCATCGACCACCTGCGCTCGGCGCGCGCCCGGCGCGAGGAGTACGTCGGCCCGTGGCTGCCCGAGCCGCTGCTCACCGACGAGGGCGCCGGCGACCCGAGCGCGCACGCCGAGCTGGCCGACTCGCTCTCCCTCGCCTTCCTCGTGCTCCTCGAACGACTGTCCCCCGTCGAGCGCGCGGCCTTCCTGCTGCGCGAGGTCTTCTCCTACCCCTACGACGAGATCGCCGAGGTGATCGGCAAGAGCGAGGCCAACGCGCGCCAGCTCGTCACCCGCGCGCGGCGCCACGTCGACGCCGAGCGCCCGCGCTTCGCGGTCGACCGCGAGGCCCACGAGGAGCTGACCGAGCGCTTCCTCGAGGCGAGCCAGAACGGCGACACCGAGGGGCTCATCGAGCTGCTGGCCGACGACGTCTACACCTACGCCGACGGCGGCGGCAAGGCCCAGGCCCCGCGGCGCATGGTCCACGGCCGCGAGCACGTCGCGCGCTTGATGGTCGGCATCAGCCGCCCGGACCGCGGCGTCGGCCCCGTCACGCTGCACTCGGTGCTCGTCAACGGTGTCCCCGGCCGCCTCGCGCGCGACGGCGAGGGCAACGCCGTCGCCGTCCTCACCCTCGACGTGGCCGACGGCCTGGTCACGGCCGTGCGCATCGTCGCCAACCCTGACAAGCTCGCGCACCTGCAGGCGCCGTGACCCGCGCGCAGGCCGAGCGGACCCTCGCGCGCCTGCATGAGGCGCAGGCGGCGTTCTATGCCGGAGGCCCGCGTGAGCCCCTGCACGACATCCTCACCGAGGACATCGTGTGGGTGGTCCCGGGCCGCAACGCCATCGCCGGGGAGTACCGCGGGCTCGAAGCCGTGATCGACTACTTCACGCGCCGGCGCGCGATCGCCGAGCGCAGCTTCCGCATGCACCCGGGCGAGGTCCTCGTGGGCGACGGCGACCACGTCGCGGTCCTCACCGACGGCACGGCGACGATCGACGGCCTCGAGCACCGCTGGTCGACCGTCGGGCTCTACCGCCTGCGCGACGACCGCGTGGCGGCGTGCTGGCTGCTTCCGACGGACCCGGCAGCGTTCGACGCGATCTGGGCCCCGCGGGAGTCGCTGCAGTGATTACAGTCCGCGCGCGACATGACTCATCGCGGCTCCCGTGGGGAGGAGCCGGCGAGCTGGGACTGGGAATGGGTGCGCACCAAGTGCTGGGAGGAGGCGCGGCGCATCCTCGGTCCGGGCGCAGCGGCCGACGACGCCGCCCAAGAGGCGGCGATCAAGGCGTGGCGGCACCACGCCAGCTGTCGCACGCCCGAGCACCCGCAGGCCTGGGTGGCGGCCATCGCGCGCCGCGAGGCCTACCGGTTGCGCGGACCGCCGCGGGCGCAGTCGCTCGAGACCGCGGCGGAGCCGTCCGCCCCCGCGGCCGATGCGCACGTGGCCCTCGCCATCGACGTGCGCCGGGCGCTGGCCGAGCTCTCGGAGGGCGACCGTCGGCTGCTTCTTGCCCGATACTGGGCGGACATGACGCAGCGTGAAGTGGCGGATCTCCTCGGAATGCCCGACGGCACGGCTAAGGTTCGCCTCCACCGCCTCCGCGCACGCCTGCGCCCGACCCTCTTCGAGGAATGAAGCCCGTCACCAGCATCGACGACCCGCGCTACGTCAAGGCCATGAGCCACCCGCTGCGGGTGCGCATCCTCGCGATCCTGATGGAGCGCAAGGCGAGCCCGGTCGAGCTCGCGCAGGTGCTCGAAGGCACCCTGGGCACGGTCTCCTACCACGTGCGCACGCTTCACCAGCTCGGGCTCATCGAGCTCGTGGGCGAGACCCGGGTCCGCGGCGCCGTCGAGCACCACTACAAGGCGAAGGCCCGCCCGGAGATCACCGACGAGGCGTGGGAGAAGGCTCCGCCGATCGCCAAGCAGGCGGCCGTCGGCTCGTCGCTGCAGATGATCGACGACTACGCGCGCGCGTCGGCGGCCGCCGGCGGGTTCGACCACCGCGACGCGGCGCTCATCCGCCTGTCGATGACGCTCGACGCCAAGGGCTGGCAGCAACTGGCCAAGGCGTGCACGCGCCTCTACGAGCAGGCGCAGCGCATCGAGGCCGACGCGCGCGAGCGTCTCGAGAGCGAGGCGGCTGACGAGGAGATCGAGGTCGGCCTCGTGATGATGATGTTCGAGGCCATCGCGCTGGGCGAGGCCATCGACGGCGCCGACCGCCGCCACAGGCGGGGCTCGCGCAGCGTCGCCACGGCCGACGTGTCATAGGGCCCGCCCGCGGGCGGACCGCCGGGGCGGCGGGGCTGGCCCGGTCGGCTGGCATCCTCCACGACGTGCCCGACGTCCCCGCTCCGCCCGCCCACGACGCGTCCGACGTCCCCGCCGCGCCCGCCCTCTCGCTGCGCCCGCCGCGCCACCGCGTCAGCCGCGCCGCGATCCGCTACTGGCGCGTGCGCGCCGTGAGCGGCTGGCTGGTCGTCGTCGCGGCCCAGATCGCGTGGCTGCTCGCCGACGGGCACCGCGCCCTGCACGCGCTGGCCCTCGTCCTCACCGTGCTCGTCGCCCTGGCGCACGCCATCGTCATGCCGCAGTGGCGCTACAACGTGCACCGCTGGGAGGTCGCGCCGCAGGCCGTCTACACGCGCGCCGGATGGCTGTACCAGGAGTCGCGCATCGCGCCGATCTCGCGCATCCAGACGGTCGACAGCGAGCGCGGCCCGCTCGAGCAGCTCTTCGGCCTGGCCGACGTGACGGTGACCACCGCGTCGGCCGCCGGCCCGCTCTCCATCGCGGGACTCGATCGCGCGACGGCCGAGCGGCTGGTCGACGAGCTGACGAGCGCGGCCCAGGCCACACGGGGCGACGGCACGTGACGCCAGCCGCGCGCGGCGCAGGGCGGCGGCTCGACCGCCGCATGCTGCTCATCCACCCCATCCAGGAGATCCCGCGCGCGCTCCCGGCGCTGCTGGCGGCCTTCGTCGCCGGCAACGGGGGCGGCCGCGGCCTCATCTGGATCGCCGTCGCGCTCGTCATCACGCTCGGGTTCGCGTTCTCGCGCTGGTTCACGACGCGCTACCGCGTGACCGAGGACCGCGTCGAGGTCGGCTCGGGCCTCTTCCGGCGCCGCGTGCGCTCCGTGTCGCGCGACCGCATCCGCACGGTCGACGTCACCGCGCGGGCGATGCACCGGCTGCTCGGGCTGGCCCGTGTCGAGATCGGCACCGGGCGCTCCGATCGCGAGGAGGGCGGCGGCGTGCGCCTCGACGGCCTCACCGCGGCGCAAGCCGTCGCGCTGCGCGCGGAGCTGCTGCACCGCCCCCGGCAGGCGCCGCCCCCCGACGCCGCCGCGGTGCCGGGCGCGCCCACCGCAGCGCCCGCGGAGGAGCCCGAGACCGAGCTCGCCCGCCTCGATCCGAGCTGGGTCCGCTTCGCGCCCTTCACGCTCTCGGGTGTCGTCTCCGTCGGCGTGGTGCTCGGCTTCCTGCTCAACGTCGCCAACGAGGCGCACTTCGATCCCAAGAACTGGGGCCCGGCGCGCCACCTGGCCGACCGCCTGGGCCACGCGCCGGTCGCGCTGACCGCCGTGGCCCTGCTGCTGCTCGCGCTCGTGGCGGTCGTCGTGGCCTCGATCGTCGGCTACGCGCTCGCCTTCTGGGACTTCCGCCTCACCCGCCACCCCGGCGGGACCCTCCACGTCACCCGCGGGCTCATCACCACCCGCGCGACCACGATCGAGGAGCGCCGGCTGCACGGCACGGAGGTCAGCGAGCCGCTGCTCCTGCGCATGGTCGCCGGGGCGCGCCTGATCGCCATCGCCACCGGCCTGCGCGTCGGCCGCGGAGCCGAGCGCGGCGGATCGCTGCTCGTGCCGCCGGCCCCCCGCGCCGAGGTCCAGCGCGTGGCCGCCGAGGTGATCGCCGCCGCGGAGCCCGTGACGCGCCCGCTCACCGCCCACGGCCCGCGCGCCCGCACACGGCGCTACACGCGCGCGCTCAGCGCGTGGGCGCTCCTCGTCGCGGCGCTGGCGGTCGTCCCCTGGGCGATCGGCGGGCCGTGGTGGCTGCCGGTGGCCGCGCTCGCCCTGCTGCCCATCGCGGTGGCGCTCGCCGCCGATCGCTACCGCAACCTCGGGCACGCCGTGGCCGGCGGGCGCCTGGTCGCCGCCCACGGCTCGCTCGTACGCCGGCGCGCGGCGGTGGCGGCGGAGGGCATCATCGGGTGGAACGTCGAGCGCTCGTTCTTCCAGCGCCGCGCGGGCCTGGCCACCCTGACGGCGACCACCGCCGCCGGCGAGCAGCACTACGACGTGCAGGACGTCGAGCTCGGCGAGGCGCTGCGCGTGGCCGAGGAGCTGCTGCCCGGGCTGGCGGCGCCGTTCCTCGAGCCCGCGCGCTGAGGGCGGCGCCGGCCCGAGCGTCAGGCCGCGGTCCGAGCGTCAGTCCGCGATCCGCGACGCCAGCAGCGCCGCCGGCGGCATGCCCGTCAGGTCGCTGCACTCGCGCGTGAGGTGCGATTGGTCGGAGTAGCCGGCCTCGGCCGCGACGCGCGCGAGGTCAGAGCTCGGGCCGGACTCGGCGAGATCGAGGAAGCGGCGCAGGCGCAGCACGCGCTGGAGCGTCTTGGGGCCGTAGCCGACGGCGTCATGGAAGCGGCGGCGCAGATGGCGATCGGTGAGGGCGACCTCGCGGCTGGCCGCCGTGACGGGCATGCCCGCGCCCAGCAGGGCGCTGGCGCGGGCGACGAGCGCGTCCGGTCCGCGGGCCGCGTCGAGGCGCCGCGCGACCGCGGCGGCGAGCACGGTGAGGCGGTCGGCCCGCGGCGTGGCGGACAGGCGCTCGGCCAGCTCGATCGCCGGCGCGCCCCAGACGTCCTGCAGCGCCACCGTGCGGTCGCGCAGCTCGCGCGCGGCGACACCGAGGGCGGCGCCCGCCGCGCCGGGACCGAAGCGCACGCCCAGCGCGGCGACACCGGCGGGAATGGCCACGATGACCTCGCGCGTGGCCGGCCCGGCCACGACGATGTCCTCGCCCTCGATCCACACCACATCGGCGCAGCCGTCGGGCAGCACGCGCTCGACGTGGCCGCCCGAGCCGGCGACATGCGACCACACGCAGCACGCATGCGAGGCCAGCGGCTGCGGCGCTGGCGACTCGACGTACGTGGCGCTCATGAGCACATCATGGCGCAGCCGGCGTCGCGGCTCAGGCCGTCGCAGCCACGCGGCGCTTGCGCTTGCCCGTCGCGCGCCGCGCCTTGGGCGCCGCGGGCACCACGAGCGACTGCAGGAACTCGCCGGTGTACGAGCCGGGCGTGCCCGCGACCTCCTCGGGCGTGCCGGTGGCGATGACCTCGCCGCCGTCCTCCCCGCCCTCGGGGCCCATGTCGATGATCCGGTCGGCCGTCTTGATCACGTCGAGGTTGTGCTCGATGACGACGACCGAGTTGCCCTGATCGACGAGGCGGTGCAGGACGTCGAGCAGGCGCTCGACGTCGGCGAAGTGCAGTCCCGTGGTCGGCTCGTCGAGGATGTAGAGCGTGCTGCCGGTGGCGATCTTCGAGAGCTCGGTGGCCAGCTTCACGCGCTGCGCCTCGCCACCGGACAGCGTCGTGGCCGGCTGGCCGAGGCGGATGTAGCCCAGCCCGACGGCGTTGAGCGTCTCCAGGCGACGACGGATCTTGGGGATGTGCTCGAAGAAGACGACGGCCTCCTCGACGGGCATGTCGAGCACGTCGGCGATCGTCTTGCCCTTGAAGCGGATGTCGAGCGTCTCGCGGTTGTAGCGCTTGCCGTGGCACTGCTCGCACGGCACGTAGACGTCGGGCAGGAAGTGCATCTCGATCTTGATCTGCCCGTCGCCGCGACAGACCTCGCAGCGCCCGCCCTTGACGTTGAACGAGAAGCGCCCGGGCTTGTAGCCGCGCGCCCGCGCCTCCTGCGTCTTGGAGAACAGGTCGCGGATGACGTCGAAGAGGCCCGTGTAGGTCGCCGGGTTCGACCGCGGCGTGCGCCCGATCGGCGACTGGTCGACCTGAATGATCTTGTCGAGCGCGTCGAGCCCCAGCACCGCCGTGTGCGCACCCGGCCGCTGGCGCGCGCGATGCAGGCGGTTGGCGACCGCCTTGAACAGCACCTCGTTGACCAGCGTCGACTTGCCCGAGCCCGACACGCCGGTGACGCACGTCAGCACGCCCAACGGCACGTTGACGTCGAGCGACTTGAGGTTGTGCTGCTTGGCGCCGCGCACCTCGACGTGGCCCGTCGGCGCGCGCCGCTGCTCGGGGACCGCGATGGTGCGCGTGCCGGCCAGGAACTGGCCCGTGAGCGACTCCGGCACCTTCTCGACCTGTGCCGCGGTGCCCTCGGCGATGATCCGCCCGCCGTGCTCGCCGGCCCCCGGGCCGAGATCGACGAGGTGGTCGGCCGCTCGCATCGTCTGCTCGTCGTGCTCCACGACGAGGACCGTGTTGCCCAGCGCGCGCAGGCGCTCGAGCGTGGCGATGAGCTTCGAGTTGTCGCGCTGGTGCAGCCCGATGGACGGCTCGTCGAGGACGTAGAGCACGCCGACCAGCGCCGAGCCGATCTGCGTGGCCAGGCGGATGCGCTGCGCCTCGCCGCCCGACAGGGTCGCCGCCGCGCGGTCCATCGACAGGTAGCCGATCCCGACGTTGTCCAGGAAGCGCAGGCGCTCGTCGATCTCGCGCATGATGAGCCGCGCGATGTGGCGCTCGGTGTCGGACAGCTGCACCTCGGCCAGCCACTGCAGCGCGCGCTTGACGCTCAGCGCGGTCAGCTCGTGGATCGCGACGCCGCCGACGAGCACCGCCCGCGACTCGGGCTTCAGCCGCGCGCCCTTGCACGCGGGGCAGGGCCGCAGCGACATGAACTCCTCGATCTTCTCGCGCGCGAGATCGGAGTCGGTCTCGCGGTAGCGGCGCTCGAGGTTGGGCAGGATGCCCTCGAAGCGGGTCGCGTACGAGCGCTTGCGCCCGTAGCGGTTGCGGTAGGAGACCTCGATCCGGTCCCCGTTGGTGCCGCTGAGGAAGAGGTCGCGCACGTCCTCGTCGAGCGACTCCCAGGGCGCCTCGAGATCGATGCCGTACTTCTCGGCGATGGCCTGGGTGATCTGCTCGTAGTACTGCGACGTCGAGCCCGCCCACGGCGCCAGCGCGCCCTCGCCGATCGACAGCGACGGGTCGGGCACGACGAGGTCGGGGTCGATCTCCATCTGCGAGCCCAGCCCCGTGCAGCGCGGGCACGCGCCATGCGGCGAGTTGAAGGAGAAGATCCGCGGCTCGAGCTCGGGGATGACCGGGCCGTGGTCCGGGCAGGCGAACTTCTCGGAGTACAGCGTGACGGTGCCGCGCGGTGGCGTCGGGGAGGGCGGGTGGGAAGAGCTCGGGACCGTCTCGATCTCGATCATCCCGTCGGCCAGCGCCACCGCCGTCTCGATCGAGTCGGCCAGGCGCTTGCGCAGGTCGCCGCGCATCACGAGGCGGTCGACCACGATCGAGATGTCGTGCTTGTACTTCTTGTCGAGCACGATCTCGTCCTCGAGCATCCGCAGCTCGCCGTCGATCTTCGCCCGCGAGAAGCCCTCCGAGCGCAGCTCCTCCAGGACCTTGCCGTACTCGCCCTTGCGCCCGCGCACGAGCGGCGCCAGCACCATGAAGCGCGTGCCCTCCTCGAGCTCCATGACCTGGTCGATGATCTGCTCGGCCGACTGACCGGCGATCGGCTTGCCGCAGATATGGCAGTGCGGATGGCCGATGCGCGCCCACAGCAGGCGCAGGTAGTCGTAGATCTCGGTGACCGTGCCGACCGTGGACCGCGGGTTGCGCGACGTCGTCTTCTGGTCGATCGAGATCGCCGGCGACAGGCCCTCGATCGAGTCGACGTCGGGCTTGTCCATCTGGCCCAGGAACTGCCGCGCGTACGCGCTGAGCGACTCGACGTACCGGCGCTGGCCCTCGGCGTAGATCGTGTCGAAGGCCAGCGAGGACTTGCCCGACCCCGACAGCCCCGTGATGACCACGAGCGCGTCGCGCGGGAGCGAGAGAGAGATGTCCTTGAGGTTGTGCTCGCGCGCGCCGGAGACGACGATCGCGTTGCTTGGCGGCATTCCCGTTGAGTGTAGCCAGACGAACAGACGTTCGGCCGGCTTGCTTGCCGCACGTTGCGGCGTTCTCCGTTCGCGCTCGTGGCGCTGCGCGGCGCTTAACGGAATCATCGAGGGAAGGAGACCCTCCGCCGCGCCTGGCCGGGCCGCCCGGGGTAAGTGCGCTGGATTGGTGTCGCACTCCGACACTTATCCAGCGCGGTACGACCACCGTGCTGACTTTTACGGTCAGGGAGCCGCCAAAGTCAGCACAGTTCGGGGCCACTCACCCCGAAGGAGGACGACCGCTCCCGGTCGCGCCGCCCCAGGGCCGCTTCCCCTCGATGATCCAGTAAGGCGCCGCGCAACGCCACAAGCGCGGAGCGGATGACCGCCCGAACCACCACCACTCTGTGATTCCCGTCACACGAACCGGACCAGCCAGTCCGTTTTGATAGCGGTGAAGCGGACTCGCCGATCCGGTTTCTCAAGGAGCCCTTCTCCCTGTCATGCCCGACGCCCTCACCGCCCGTGCCCGCTGGGCCGCCCTCGTCGTCGTCTGCTTCGCGCAGTTCATGGTCGTGCTCGACGCGACGATCGTCAACGTCGCCCTGCCGTCGATCCAGAAGGACCTGGACCTGACGACCGAGCAGCTGCAGTGGATCGTCAACGCCTACACGCTGCTGTTCGGCGGCTTCCTGCTCCTCGGCGGCCGCGCCGCCGACCTCATCGGCCGCCGAAGGCTGTTCCTCATCGGCATCGCGCTCTTCAGCGCGTCGTCGGCGGCCAACGCGTTGGCCAACTCGGGCGAGGTGCTGATCTTCGCGCGCGGCGTGCAGGGCCTCGGCGCCGCGCTCGTCTCCCCCGCCGCCCTGTCGATCATCACCACCACCTTCGCGGAGGGCAGGGACCGCACGCGCGCGATGGGCGTCTGGGGCGCGATCGCCGGCGCCGGCGGCGCCTTCGGCCTGCTGCTCGGCGGCATCCTGACCGACGTCCTGAGCTGGCCGTGGATCTTCGTCATCAACGTCCCCATCGGGATCGGCACCGCGCTCGCCGCGCTGCGCTACGTCCCCGAGTCGCGCGGCGTGATGACCCACCGGCGTTTCGATCTCGCGGGCGCGGTGAGCGTCACCGCCGGCCTCATCGTGCTCGTCTACGCCATCGTCAAGGCGCAGGAGAAGGGCTGGGGGTCGCTCCACACGCTCGGGCTCAACGCGGTCGCCCTCGCGCTCCTCGCCGCCTTCGTGGTCATCGAGCGCCGCTCGGTGGCCCCGCTCGTGCGCCTCGGGATCTTCCGCGTGCGCACGCTGGCGACCGCCAACTCCATCCTCTTCATCGTCGTCGGCGGGCTCTTCGGGATGTTCTTCTTCGCCACCCTCTACGTGCAGCAGATCCTCGGCTACTCGCCGCTGGAGGCGGGCTTCGCGTTCCTGCCCGTGACCCTCGGGATCATCGTCGGCGCCGGGCTCTCCCAGCAGCTCATCCAGCGCATCGGCGTCAAGCCGACCGTCCTGGGCGGGATGACGCTCGCCGCGGCCGGCCTCGTCGTGCTGGCGGCGACGACCAAGGTCGACGGCTCCTACCTGGGCATCCTCTTCGGCCTCGTGCCGATGTCGATCGGGATGGGCAGCACGTTCGTGCCCCTGACCCTGGTGGCCACCACGGGCATCGAGCCCGAGGACGCCGGCCTCGCGTCGGGCCTGTTCAACACCTTCCAGCAGGTGGGCGGGGCGCTCGGGCTCGCGGTCCTCTCGTCGCTGGCCGCCTCGCGTACGTCCTCGTACCTGAGCGGCCTCGGCCACGGGCCTTCGCCCCACGACCAGCAGGCCGCGCTCGTCGAGGGCTTCCAGCTCGCGTTCGCGGTGAGCGCGGGGCTCATCATCGCCGGCGTCGTGCTCGCCGCGGTCCTCCTGCGCCGGCGCGACCTCGCCCGCATCGATGCGACGCAGCCCGTCATGGTGGGGGCGTAGAGTCACCCCGTGAGCGAGGCCTGGCAGCGCCCGCTGCGCTCCGATGCCGAGCGCAACCGCCGTCTCGTGCTCGAGGCCGCGGCGCAGGCGTTCGCCGAGGAGGGCTTCGACGTCGGCATGGCGGAGATTGCGCGCCGTGCCGGCGTCGGCAACGCGACGGTCTTCCGCCGCTTCCCCACCAAGGACGCGCTCTACGAGGCGATCGTCGACGAGAAGATCGCCGAGCTGTGCGCCGCCGCGGCCGTCGCGGCGGAGCTGCCCGATCCGTGGGATGCCCTGGTGCGTTACCTCGAGGCGACCGCCGAGCTGCAGGCGCGCGACCGCGGGTTCTTCCAGGCCACCGAGCAGCACCTGCTCCAGCACCCCGAGCTGCTGCGCCGCCATCGCGTGATCCTCGACCTGGTCGAGCCGCTCGTGTCCCGCGCACAGGAGGCGGGCGTTCTGCGCACCGACGTCACCACGCTCGACGTGCTCGGGCTCGTCAAGGGCGCCGTCGCCTGCGTGCCGCCCTCCCCCCGGCTGCGCGCCGACGGCTGGCGCCGGCCCCTGGCCATCGTGCTCGACGCCCTGCGCCCCGAGGCGGCGACGCCGCTGCCCGTACCGCCGCTCTCCTACGAGGAGATCGAGCAGGCGCTCGGCATCGCGCCCGAGGTCGAGCCGGCCTAGCCGCCGGCGCGCACGGCCTGGTCGGCGACCACGCCGAGCTGGGCGCGCAGCACGACGCCGATGAAGGGCGACAGCGCGCGCCAATAGCGCAGGAACCCCGCGCGCGCGGCGTCGTCGGTCGCCAGCGTGCGGCACTCGTAGCTCACGAGCGCCTGGGCGGCGCCGTAGGCGCGCACGGAGAAGTTGCAGGCGAGCTTGGCGAAGCCGGGCACCGCGAAGGCGGCGAACTCGGCGGCGTCGATCTGCTCCCACGCCGTCTCGCCGCTCCAGAAGCGCCCGATCGCGCCGAAGGCGACCTCGCGCGGCGGGTCCTCGCCCAGCACGACCCACTCGCCGCGCTCCGGCATGTCCTCCAGGCGCAGCGACTCTGGCACCGGCCTCTCCACGAGCGCGCGGCGCGACGCGGCCGCAACGGCCCGCTCTCCGAGCGAGCGCGCGGCGAAGAGGGCCCGCACGCCGGCCGAGTCGCGCCAGGCGCGCATGAAGTCGGCGCGCATGACGGCCGCGTACGCGGCCTCGACGTCCCCGGGCACGACGCAGTGCTCGATGCGCACGGCGTCGTAGCGCGGCAGCAGCTGCTCGATGAGCATCGGCGCGGCGATCGAGGCGGTCGTCATGAGCACGACGCTACGCCCCGGGCGCGGGCCGCGGCATCGGTGCCCAACCCGGATGCGCGCGCGGAGAACCCCGCAGAGCCGCCCGCCCGGCGGCGGCGCTGCTCGCTACGGGCTGAGGGTCCGCCTCAGCAGGAAGCCCGCGACGGCGGCGAGGACCGCGAGCAGGATGAAGAGGCCGAAGCTCGCGACGCCGACGATCGCGAGGACGAAGACGACCACCGCTGCCACCGCCAGCCCGCCGGAGGCCAACACGAGGTAGTAGGCGCGCTGCTCGCGCTTGCGGCGCGGCACGCCGCCGCCCGGGCGTCTTTCGGGATGGCTCATCGCGAGGTCCTCCTCGAGAGGTCACCGGTGGCTGCCGTCGAGCAATGGCGCGCTGTCATGCGACGAAGTGTCGCGCAGCGGGCGGCGGCGTGCGTGGCTGCCGGGCCTAGGCGGTGTCGCCCGGGGCGCGCAGGCCGAAGCGCTCGACGAGGCCGGGGATGGTGTCAGGCTGCATCTCGAGGCCGTAGCGCTCGCAGAGCTCGCCGAGTGCGCGCGGGTCGGCGTTGACCGCGCCCCCGAGGCCGACGAGCTCGTCGAAGAAGCGCTCGAAGCCCGACGGGGCGATGATCTCGAGGATCCGGGCCGGCTCGTCGCCGGCGTTCCAGAAGGTGTGCCACTGGTTGCGCGGCTTGAAGAGCAGGTCGCCAGGGCCGGCGATGACCACCTCGTCGCCCAGCAGCGCGCCGACCCTGCCCTCGAGGACGAAGCTGTACTCGTCCTCGCGCAGGTGGCGGTGAAGCGGGGCGGCCAGCGCGCGAGGCGGCATCGGGTGCTCGACGAGCGAGAAGCGGCCGGCAGTCTCGTCGCCGTCGATCATGAAGCGCACGCCGATCATCCCCAGCGAGCCGCTCTTGCCGTCTGCCGGCCCGACGACCTTCACGCCGGCCCCGGTCGCCTTCGCCCCCGTCTCCTGCAGCATGTCAAAACTCCTTTCATCGAACAGTAGTGTCGCGGCAATGTAGCCGCGCCCGCCCTTTGTGTCAATATTGGTTGGACAGCTATGGCTGACGAAAAGCGCCCATACCGCATGAAGAAGCGCGCCGAGCTCGAGGAGGCCACGCGCCGGCGCATCACCGAGAGCGCCGTCGCCCTGCACGGCACGGTGGGCCCTGCGCGCACGTCAGTCAGCGCGCTGGCCGAGCACGCCGGGGTGCGCCGGTCGACGGTCTACCGCCACTTCCCCGACGAGGCGTCGCTCTTCGCGGCCTGCACGGCGCACTGGGCGGCGGAGAACCCGGCGCCCGACATCGGGGCCTGGGCCGGCATCGAGGATCGCGACGAGCGCCTGCGGGCGGCGCTCGCCGCGCTCTATCCCTACTACCGGCGCACGGCGCGGATGATGGAGAACCTGATTCGCGACGAGCCCGTGTCCGAGCTGGTCCGCACGCACTTCGCCGCCTACCACGGCTACATCGAGGCGGCGCGCGAGACGCTGCTGCGTGGGCGGGCCTCTCGCGGGCGGGCGCGCGCGCGCGAGAGCGCCGCGATCGGCCACGCGCTGGCCTTCACCACGTGGCGCTCGCTGGCCCTCGACGAGGGCCTCGACGACGGGCAGGCGGTCGAGCTCGTGACCCGGCTGGTCACGTGCCGGTGACGCCCGCGGAGCGCTAGCTGCCCTCCGCGGCCATGAGCCGCGTCATCACCGGGCCGTTCGCGCCATCGACGGGCTCCTCGTACAGCACGGTGGCCGCGCCGTTGGGGTCGAGCGCGACCGTGATCGCCGGCGGACTGCGGTAATAGCCCGGCGACAGCCGCTTGGCGACGACCGTCTGGGGGGTGCCCGGGCGTCCCGCGGGGCCGACGGCGGCCTGCACGCCGAGCTCGGTCCGGGTCGGCGACAGGCCCCACGCCAGCGCGGCGCGCCCTCCGGCGGCGGCGACGGCGGGCGTGCCGAAGTAGCGCGTGTGACGCGCGGCGACCTCACGCGCGCCGGCGAATGGGCGGCCGATTCTCGCCGTGGCCGAGCGCACGGCGCTCGTGACGCCGTTGCCACCCCCTGAGGGCGCGCGGCCGTAGTGGTCCTCGGTCCACGCCAGCGTCGCGCGACCGGCCTCGTCGGCGGCGATCCGGATCTCGCCGACGAACTCGGTCGTGGTCGAGACGCCCTGCACGGCACCGAAGGCGCGACCCGCCGCCCGGCTCAGCGCGCGCACGTAGTAGCGCGTGCGCGGCGTGCGGCTCTCGACGGAGCGGTGGCTCGTCCACGCGACGGTGGCCGCCCCGCGGGCGCCCGCCGCAGCGACGAGGCTCCGGACCCCGGTCGGGGAGGCGAAGCTCTTGACCTTGCCGATGGATCCGTCGGGCGCCACCGACACGACGTACACGCGGCGGTCGTGCGTCCAGGCCACGATCCCGCTGCCATCGGAGCCGAGTGCGACGGCGGGCGGGCTCGAGACGGCCCGGTCGAGGACGGTCGGCGTCGAGAACGAGCCGCCGGCGCTGCGATGGGCGACCGAGATCGCGCCTCGCAGGTTGAGGTGGACCTTCGCGGTGGCGCTGTTGTAGGCCACGAGCGCGTCGCCGGCGCGGTCGATGGCGAGCGCGGGGTGGCGCACGCCGCCCGCGTCGGCGCCGGCGACCACGATCGGCTCCGAGAGGGCCCGTCCGGGTTCGCGCATCGCGACGGCGATGCCCGTGTACTTGCGCGGGCTGTCGACGCGCCACGCGATGCCGAGCGCGCCGTCGCCGCGCGCGGCGACGACGGGGCCGGCGACGCCGTGTGGGCGGCCCGGCAGCCGCGTCCCCGGCGACCACGCTGCGCCGCGTGGATGCTCGAACAGCAGGGTGCCGCTGGTCGTGCCGGTGGCGACGACGGTCGTCGTCCCTGCCGCGTCCGTGGCCGCGGCGGCGTTGACGACGTATTTGGCGGTCGCGAGCTGCACCGGTGGCGCGAAGCTCGCGCGCGCGGGCGCTGCGGGCGCTGCGAGCGCGGCGGCGGCGAGCGCTGTGAGAGCGGCGGTTCCTGCCCGGGTCATCCTCACCACAACGCACGCCAGCCCGCGGGGTTGCGCCGCCGGACGCCGCCCAAGGCAACAGATCGCGAAGATGCGCGCCATGCGCGTCATCGCTCTGGAGGAGCACTTCTGGACCCCCGCCGTCGCCGAGGCCATCGGTGCGCTGCGCAATCCCGACACCACGGCGCCCGAGTCGCCGCTGGCGGCCAACCTCGAGGACCTGGGCGAGAGGCGGCTGGCGGCCATGGACGCCGCAGGCATCGACCTGCAGGTCATCAGCCACACCACGCCCGCCGTACAGCACCTCGAGGACGCCGAGGCCGCCGTCGCCCTCGCGCGCGAGTCCAACGACCAGCTTGCGCGCGCGGTCGCCGAGCACCCCGACCGCTTCGCCGCCTTTGCCACGCTCCCCACGCCGGGCCCGAGCGCGGCAGCGGACGAGCTGGAGCGCGCGGTCAGCGAGCTCGGGATGAAGGGCGCGATGGTCAACGGCCACACCAGCGGGCGCTTCCTCGACGACCCGGCCTTCGACGTGCTGCTCGCGCGCTTCGAGCGCCTCGGCGTGCCGCTCTATTTGCACCCCACCGAGCCCGTGGCGGCGGTCCGCGACGCCTACTACACGGGGTTCAACCCGGCGGTGTCCTGGTTCCTCAGCGCGGCCGCGTGGGGCTGGCACGCCGAGACCGGCCTGCACGTCCTGCGCATGGTCCTCGGCGGCGTCTTCGATCGCCATCCCGAGCTCAAGCTGGTGGTCGGCCACATGGGCGAGATGCTGCCGTTCATGCTCGCGCGCGTCGACGACAACCTGCCGCCCAAGGTGACCGGCCTGGACCGCATGCCGTCCGAGTACATCCTCGCCAACGTCCACATCACCACCAGCGGCCTCTTCACGCTGCCGCCGCTGCTGTGCACGCTCATGGTCTTCGGCGCCGAGCGCGTCCTCTTCTCGGTCGACTGGCCCTATGCCCCCAACGAGGACGGCCGTCGCCTGCTCGACACCGCGCCGCTGAGCCCCGACGACCGCGAGCGCATCGCCCACGGCAACGCGGAGCGCCTGCTGGGGCTGGCCTAGCTCCCCGCGGCCGCGTAGACCTCGTCGAGCAGCGCCGCGCGGTCGGGCAGGTCGTAGTTCTCGGCCAGGTAGCGGTCGGTGTCCTCGCGCGACGTGCCCGACAGGGCCATGTCGAGCGCGACGATGCGCGCGGCCGCGCTGTCGCCGTCCTTCGCCCCGGGCGTCGCAGGCGGCTCCGGCGCGGGGGCCCGGGCGCCGCAGCGGGCTCCGGCGCGGGGGGCTCGGGCGCGGCGGCGGGCGGCTCGGGGGTGGGTGCCACGACGCGCGGCTCGGGCGGCGCCGGCGCGGACGCAGCGAGCGTCGCCCCGCGGGCGGTGGAGAGCTCGTCGGTGCCGGCCTGCAGCTCGTCGAGGTCCCCGCGCAGGCGGTCGGCGCCCTCGCGCAGGTCGATGACGAGCTGCGTCATGTCACGCTCCATCTGCTCGATGCGCTCGCGCAGCCGATCGGCCGCCGCGGTGACGTTCGCGACGTGCTCGCGCGCCTCGGCCTGCGCGGCCTCGCGGATCTCCTGGGCGCCGCGCTCGGCGGCCTCGACGATCGCCTTGACCTGCTCGCCGGCCTGCGCGGACAGCGGCGCGGGCGCCGCGGCCCGGCGGCGCAGGTCGTCGACCGCGTCGGCGATCCGGTCGAGATGGGCGGCGACCGCGGCCGGGTCGTACCCCCGGCGGTTGCTGGGGAAGTCGTCCCGCACGATCGTCTGGCGATCCAGGGCCACGGCCCGCTCAGCCTAGCGCGTAGCCGCCCACGACCCGCCTGATCAGCCCGTCGCGCAAGAGGCCCTGCAGGGCGGGCTGCAGGCGGTCGGGCGCGAGGTCGCGCGGCACGCCCTCCCCCGCCGCCAGCGCCGCCACCACGCGGCCGCGGGCCCAGCGGTTGGAGTCCTCGAAGCGCTCGCGGGCACGGACGCGCGGAGCCGGCGTCTCGGGGCCGTCGCAGCCCGCGCGCAGCGGGCAGGCGCCGCACCGCGGCGCCCGCGCCGTGCACACCGTGGCCCCGAGCTCCATCGTCGCCTGGTTGAAGTCAGCGGCACGGCCCGGCGGCGGGACCAGCGCCGCCCCCAGCCGTGCGAACAGTCGCCGCGCGTTGGTGTCGAGCGCGACCTCCTGGCGCCCGAAGGCGAACGAGCCGACCGCGGCCGCCGTATAGGGCCCGACGCCGGGCAGGTCCTGCAGGCGCTCGGGCCACCCGTCGCGGGCCACCACCCGCGCCGCCTCCCAGAGGCGCATCGCGCGGCGGTTGTAGCCGAGGCCGACCCACTCGCGCAGCACCGCCTCGAGGGTCGCGCCCGCCAGCGCCTCGGCGGTCGGCCAGCGCGCCAGCCACGCCTCGTAGCGCGGGACCACCCGGGCGACCTGCGTCTGCTGGAGCATGACCTCCGACACGAGGATCGCGTAGGGGTCCCGGGTCCGGCGCCACGGCAGGTCGCGGCGCTCGCGCTCGTACCACTCCAGGAGGAGGTGCACCACCCGCCGAGCCTATCGGCGCTCATCCTGGAGGCCGATCGACGATCGACTCAGCGACGGACCGCAGACCGTCACTGCGGCCGACGACGCGGCCGCCGCCCGACCGTAGCTTGGCCCCACCTCGATTTACGACTACGGAGCACACGAGATGGCGCACGCAGGGCAGGTCCTCGAGAACCCCATCAGCGGCGAGAAGATCACCTTCCGCCAGACCGCAGTCGACACCGACGGCGAGCTGCTCGCCTTCGAGCTCGTGCTGGCCCCCGCCGGCGCCGTCCCGGGCGCCCACGTGCACCCCGAGCAGGAGGAGCGCTTCGAGGTCGTCAGCGGCACGCTGGCCTTCCGCCTCGGCCTCAAGCGGGTTGTCGCAGGGCCGGGCGAGACCGTGGTGGTTCCCGCGGGCCGCGTGCACCGTTTCGAGAACGCCGGCGACGAGCCCGCCCACGTCCTCGTCGAGGTTCGCCCCGCCCTCGAGATGGAGCGGCTCTTGGAGACCGTGATCACGCTGGCGAGGGAGGGCCGCTGCCTGCGCTCGGGCATGCCGAAGCCGTTTGACCTGGCGCTCTTCGTGCGCGAGTTCCGTCGCGAGGTGCGCGCCCCCTTCCCGCCGCCGCTCGCGGTCCGCGCGGCGCTCGCGCCGCTTGCCTGGGTGGCCGAGCGCCGCGGACGCGACCTGCAGCCGACCGAGCTGGCGCCGTCGCTCGCCTAGCGAGATCTCCAGCGATCTCTTAGGTGGCTCTTGTCCTGAGGGGCGATCCTGGTGAGCGTGGCTCCCCGGATCGCCCTCTCAGTGACGCTCATCGCCGCGCTGCTCGCCCTGGCGCCACCAACCGGCGCGAGCGCGTCGACGTGGGCGACCACGAGCTCGAACTGGGCCGGCTACGCCACGAGCGAGCCCGGGACCGCGTTCCGCCACGTGAGCGGCACCTGGATCGCCCCCGCCGCCCACTGCGGCTCGGGCGGCCGGCGCTACTCGGCCGTCTGGCTCGGCCTCGGCGGCCTGCACACCACCTCGAAGGCGCTCGAGCAGGTCGGCACCGAGGCCGACTGCGCGGGTGGCAAGGGCTACTACTCGGCCTGGTACGAGATCGTGCCGGCGGCCCCGGTGAAGCTGGGCCTCACGGTGCGCCCCGGTGACGTCATGTCGGCCAGCGTCGCCGTCTCGGGCCGCTCCGTGAAGCTCTTCATCGCCGACCGCACGCGCGGCACCTCGTTCACCAAGCAGCTCGACGTCGCGGCGGTCGACATCAGCTCGGCCGAGTGGATCGTCGAGGCCCCGTCGGCGTGCGGCGACAACGGCAGCTGCCGCGCGCTGCCGCTGGCGAACTTCGGCACCACCAGCTTCGCCAGCGTCAAGGCCACGAGCGCCACGGGCCACACCGGCACCATCACCGACCCGGCGTGGTCGGCCGTCGCGATCACCCTCTCCACCAGGGCGCGAGGCCTGCGCCTCACGACCGACCTGGGGGCCGGCACGGCGGCGCCCGCGAGCCTCTCGCCCGCCGGCGACGCCTTCGCCGTCACCTATGAGGCCGCCGCCCAGGACGCGCCGGCCTAGGAGGCCGGCGCCTCGTACTCGCGCATCGCCACGAGCTCGCGGCGCAGCTCGCGGATCTCGTCGCGCAGGCGCGCGGCGTACTCGAAGCGCAGGTCGTCGGCCGCGGCGAGCATCTCCTCCTCGAGCTCGATGATCGTCTTCTCGATCTCGCTGAGGGACATGTCCTTCGCCTTGCCCCGGCCGCGCTCCGCGCGCCGGCGGCCCTTGGGCGTCTTGCCCTCGGCCTGCAGGAACTCGGCGATGTCGCTGATGCCCTTGACGATGGTCGCCGCCGTGATCCCGTGCTCCTCGTTGTAGGCGAGCTGGATCGCGCGGCGGCGGTCGGTCTCGCTGATCGCCGCGCGCATCGCCGCGGTCTCCTTGTCGGCGTACATGAGGACGGTGCCCTCGATGTTGCGCGCCGCTCGCCCGATGGTCTGGATGAGCGACGTCTCGCCGCGCAGGAAGCCCTCCTTGTCGGCGTCGAGGATCGCCACGAGCGAGACCTCGGGCAGGTCGAGCCCCTCGCGCAGGAGGTTGACGCCCACGAGGACGTCGTACTCGCCCAGGCGCAGGTCGCGGATGATCTGGATGCGTTCGAGCGTGTCGACCTCGGAGTGCAGGTAGCGGACCTTGAAGCCCATCTCCAGCAGGTAGTCGGTGAGGTCCTCGCTCATCTTCTTGGTCAGCGTGGTCACCAGCACGCGCTCGTTGCGCTCGACGCGCAGGCGGCACTCGTTCATGAGGTCGTCGATCTGGTTGCGCGTCTCGCGCACCTCGACGGCCGGGTCCACGACGCCCGTCGGGCGCACGATCTGCTCGACGACGCGGGCCGAGTGCGAGCGCTCGTACTCGCCCGGGGTGGCGGAGACGAAGACCATCTGCGGCGTGATGGTGAGGAACTCGTCGAACGTCTGCGGGCGGTTGTCCAATGCGCTGGGCAACCGGAAGCCGTAGTCGACGAGGGTCTGCTTGCGCGAGCGGTCGCCCTCGTGCATGCCGCCGATCTGCGGCACGGTCTGATGGGACTCGTCGATGAAGCAGAGGAAGTCGTCGGGGTAGTAGTCGAGCAGGCAGTAGGGCCGATCGCCGGGGCTGCGCCCGTCGAGGATCCGCGAGTAGTTCTCGATGCCGTTGCAGAAGCCCATCTCGCGCAGCATCTCCATGTCGTACTGCGTGCGCTGGCGCAGGCGGTGGCTCTCGAGCAGCTTGCCCTCGGCCTCGAGCTCGGCGCAGCGCGCGTTGAGCTCGCGCCCGATCTCCTCCACGGCCGCCTCGACCGTGCCCTCGCGGACGTTGTAGTGCGTGGCCGGCCAGATCGCGACGTGCTCGAGGTCGTCCTCGATGAGCTCGCCCGTGAGCGGGTCGAAGTGCTGCAGGCGCTCGATCTCGTCGCCGAAGAGCGTGGCGCGGTAGGCGGACTCGGCGTAGGCGGGGAAGATCTCGAGGGCCTCGCCGCGCACGCGGAAGCTGCCGCGGCCCAGCACCTGGTCGTTGCGCGAGTACTGGATCGAGACGAGCTTGCGCAGCAGCTTGTCGCGATCGATCATGTCGCCCTTGCGCAGGACCTGCAGGTTGTCGTCGTAGGTCTGCGGCGAGCCGAGGCCGAAGATGGCCGACACGCTGGCCACGATGATCACGTCGCGGCGCGCGAAGAGCGCGGCCGTGGCGGCGTGGCGCAGCCGGTCGACCTCCTGGTTGATGGCCGAGTCCTTCTCGATGTAGAGGTCCTTGGACGGGACGTAGGCCTCGGGCTGGTAGTAGTCGTAGTAGGAGACGAAGTACTCGACCGCGTTGTCGGGGAAGAAGGTACGGAACTCGTTGCACAGCTGCGCGGCCAGCGTCTTGTTGTGGGCGAGCACGAGCGAGGGCTTCTGCACGCGCTCGATGACGCCCGCCATCGTCATCGTCTTGCCGGTGCCGGTGGCGCCCAGCAGCGTGACGAAACGCTCGCCGGCGTCGACGCCCTCGGCGATGCCGTCGATCGCCTTGGGCTGATCGGCGGCGGGGGTGAAGATGGGATCCAGTCGAAACTCGGGCACGAACCCCAAGACGTTAGCGACCCCCTCGGACGGACCGCCCGCGGCCGTGTCGAAGCGCGGTTTGCCCCGTCCGCCGGCCGGGCATGCGGTCCCCTATGGCCACCGCCGCCCGGCCCGGGCCCTCGCCCGCAAGTCCCACGACGCCCTGCTGCGCGACGCCACCGCCGACCCCGAGCATGGCCTCAAGCGCGCTGTCGGAGTCCTCGACCTCACCGCGCTGGGCATCGGCGCGGTCATCGGCACGGGGATCTTCGTCATCATCGGCGAGGCGATCGGCGATGCCGGCCCGTCGATCATCATCTCGTTCGCCCTGGCGGGGGTCACGTGCCTGTTCTCGGCCTTCTCCTACGCCGAGCTGGCCTCGTCGATCCCGGTCTCGGGCAGCGCGTACACCTACGGCTACGCAACCTTGGGCGAGCTCGTCGCGTGGATCATCGGCTGGGACCTGATCCTCGAGTACGGCGTGGCGGTGGCCGCGGTCGCCGTCGGCTGGGGCGGCTACCTCAAGTCGCTGCTGGACTCGCTCTTCGGGATCACCATCCCGGAGTCGATCGCCGGGCCGCCCGGTGACGGCGGCACCGCCAATCTGCCGGCCGTCTTCCTCGTGCTGGCCGTGTCGGCGCTGCTCATCTACGGCGTGCGCGAGAGCGCGCGCACGAACACCTTCATGGTCATCACGAAGGTCGCCATCCTCATCTTCTTCGTCGTGGTCGGCGTCGGCTCGATCAACGGCGACAACTTCTCGCCCTGGGCCCCGCACGGGTTCAACGGGACCGTCGACGCGGCGGCGCTGATCTTCTTCGCCTACATCGGCTTCGACGCGATCTCGACGTCGGGCGAGGAGGCCGAGAACCCCAGCCGCGACCTGCCCTTCGCGATCATCGGGGCGCTGCTGATCTGCACGCTGCTCTACATCGTGGTCGCCGTCGTCACCGTCGGGCTCGCTCCGCAGAGCAAGCTCGCCGGCTCCGACGCGCCGCTGGCCGATGCGCTGAAGGCCGGCGCCGGCGTCGGCAACTGGGCGGCCGACATCCTCTCGGTGGGCGCGCTGATCGCCATCACGAGCGTGACCCTCACCGTCCTCTACGGCCAGACGCGGATCATGTTCGCGATGAGCCGCGACGGGCTCGTGCCCCGCTGGGTGGGCAAGCTCAGCCCGCGCCAGACGCCCGCGCTCATCACCGCGACCTTCGGCGTGCTGGTGGCCATCATCGCCGCCTTCGTGCCGCTCTCGGAGATCGCCAAGCTGGTCAACATCGGCACGCTGTTCGCCTTCCTGATCGTCAACATCGGCGTCATCGTCCTGCGCCACACCGCGCCCGACATGGAGCGCTCGTTCCGCGTGCCGCTCGTGCCCTGGTTCCCGATCATCGGCGGCCTGCTGTGCATCTACCTGATGACCAAGCTCGAGGGTGTGACCTGGCTGCGGTTCTTCGGCTGGCTCGTCGCCGGCCTGATCATCTACTTCGTGTACGGGCGCACGCACTCGCGCCTGCAGCGCGGCGAGGAGCCGCCGCCGGTGCCCGAGGGCGGCCCCGCGGCGGCGTAGGCCATTCAGTTCGAGAACCATCGAACGCCTTGTACACTGAGTGGCCATGGGAGACCTCTTGCACCCCGGCCGCGACGAGCTCGACCTGACGGCGGTCATGCATGCCCTGAGCGACCCGGCCCGGCGCAAGGTCGTGGCCGCGCTGGCCGTCGAGGGCGAGCGCGCCTGCGGGACGTTCGACCTCGGCGTGACCAAGGCGACGGCGTCGCATCACTTCAAGGTCCTGCGCGAGGCCGGCATCACCATGACGCGCATCGACGGCGCCCACCGCTTGCTCACGCTGCGCCGCGACGACCTCGACGCGCGCTTCCCCGGCCTGCTCGACGCCGTCCTGGCGGCCGAGCCGGCGCCCGCCGTCGCCTAGCGCGGCGCGGGACCGGCCGCCCCCCGCAACCCCGGGAATTGACGCGGTCGCGCCGCGGGCGCGATGCTGGCCCCTTCGCCCGCTACGAAGGAGGCAGAATCGACATGGCCGACAAAGTGCTGGTCAACCTGGCGACCGGGCTCGAGGACTCCGAGCGCGTGACCGTCGCCTTCCTGGTGGCGGGCGCCGCGCTCGAGCGCGGTCGCGAGGTTGCGATCTTCCTGACCAAGGAGGCGGTTCGCCTGGCCGAGCCGGGCCACGCCGTGGCCGTCGCGTGCGAGGGCTGCCCGCCGCTGGAGCGCCTGTTCGAGCAGTTCGCCGCAGGCGGCGGCGAGCTGCTGGCCTGCCCGTTCTGCGTCAACGCGCGCCGGCTCGACGCCGATGGCTTCGTGGCCAACGCGCGCGTGGCCGGCGGCACTCCGATGTTCGACTGGCTCGGCGACGAGGGCGGCCAGGTCTTCAGCTACTGACCGGCGCTCTCCCGCGGCGCGTAGCGGTGGTGGAGCATCAGCGCGTTGCCGTCGGGATCGGCGAAGAAGGCCATGTGGCAGACGCCGGTGTCGAAGGTGTCGCCGGCGAAGGCCACGCCGCGCTCGGTCAGCGTCGCGCGCGCCTGCTCGACGTCGTCGACGTGCAACGCGATGAGGTTGGCGTTGGGCGTGAACGACCCGACGCCCATGCGCTCGGGATCCATGACGTTGATGGTGACGGTGCCGGTCTCGAACTCGGCGTGGTTGCGATCGGGGCGATAGGCCGAGCGCTCGAGGCCGAGCGTCTGCCCGTAGAAGGCGACGCTGCGGTCGAGGTCCCGGGTGGGAATGGAGACGAAGTCGACGCCGGTGATCACGGCGGCGGCAGGTGCGGAGCTCATGCTGGTGAATCTAACGAAAGGGAAGCTCCGAGCGAACGCCCGGTACCGATCGGTAGCAATGGGCCCGCACGAAGCATACTGGTACCGAGCGGTAACAATCCGGCAAATCCCAGCGGGCCTGATACCGATCGGTAGCACTTCTTCATCATGAGCCCTATAGTTACCGATCGGTACCATGTCGGATTCCACCCCCCTAGGCTTCGGCCAACAGATTCGCGATCGACGCAAGCGTCTGGGTCTCAGCCAAGGCGATGTTGCGGACGTGGTTGGTGTCAATCGCCGAGTCATCGGCGAACTCGAGCGCGGCAAGCCGTCTGTGCAGCTGAACATCGCGCTTCGAGTGGCCGAAGCGGTCGGCTTCGACGTCGAACTCCGTGAGCGATTCCGGTGAGCACACTGGTGGTATGGCTGGCGGGCCGCCGCGCCGGCAAGCTGATCCGCAAGTCGAACGGCAACCTCCAATTTCGCTACGACGTCGCATACGAAGGGCCGCCCGTGTCATGGGCGCTGCCGGTCCAAGAGCACGCGTACGGGCACGGGCCGGTGCGGGCGGTGTTCGGCGGGCTCCTCCCCGAGGGCGACGTGCGCGAGGTGCTCGCGCGCAACCTCGGCATCTCAGCGAGCAACGACTACGGAATGCTCGAGGAGGTCGGGGGCGATGTAGCCGGCGCGATCACCCTCTTGGCAGAAGATGTCGAGCCACCCGGCGAGCCGACGTCCGAGCGTCTGGATGACGGTGATCTTGCTCGGCTGCTGGCCGAACTGCCTCAGCGCCCGTTGGCCGCAGACCCCGCCGAAGGAATCCGACTGTCGCTTGCCGGCGCACAGCCGAAGGTCCCAGTCATCATCGATGACGACGGCCGGATGGCCGTTCCGACGAACTCTGCGGCACCGACCACGCACATTCTCAAGCCGCAACCCGACCGGTTCCCTGGCCTGGTGGACAACGAGGCCTTCTGTATGGCGCTCGCGCGAGCGTGTGAGCTACCTGTGGCCGATGTCCGAAAGGCCGAGACCACTTCTCGTCTGCCCTTCCTGATCGTCGAGCGGTATGACCGCGATCTGACGACCGATCCCATTCGCCGCCTGCATCAGGAGGACATCTGTCAGGCCCTTGGACTGCCCGCCGAGAAGAAGTATCAGCAGGAGGGCGGTCCCACCATCGCGCAGTGCGCTCAACTGCTCCGTAACGCGACGCCGATCCCGGCCCAAGAACTGCCGCGTCTGATCCGTGCCGTGGCGTTCAATTGGATCGTCGGCAACTGCGATGCGCACGGCAAGAACTACTCGTTGCTGTACGACCGCGGCGCGCCAACCCTGGCACCGCTCTATGACATCGTCAGCACCGTCGTCTACCCGGAGTTGACGACCCGCCTGGCCATGAGCATCGACGGCGCCCGGCGCCTCGACGAGGTTACGGACGCGTCCTGGTCCGCGTTGGCGACCGATGCTGGCTATCGACCAGCGTTCGTGGCCACGACTGTCCGTGACCTGGTCGCACGCGCGGTCCGCGAGGCTGACGTGCTGGCAGCGACGCCTGCTCATGACAACCCCACCGTGAAGCAGATCAACCGGCGAGTCCAGCGACTCGGAGGGCTCTAGGTTCCGAGCTGCGCCGAGTACGACCGGCGGTACTGCCCGCGGACCGTGAGCACGCGCTGGACGTAGGCGCGCGTCTCCGAGTACGGGATCGCCGTGACCGTCAGGGCGCGCTGGCGCGCCCTGGCGGCCGAGAGCCAGCGGTCGACGTTGCCCTCGCCGGCGTTGTAGGCCGCGAGCGCGAAGTCCACGTTGCCCTCGTAACGGCGCAGCAGATAGCGCAGGTAGTAGGCGCCATAGGCGATGTTGACCTGCGGCGTCCCCAGGTCGTCGACGACGAACTGCGTCCCGCCGGACTTGTGCGCGATGTACCGCGCGGTGGCCGGGGTGAGCTGCATCAGGCCCTGCGCGCCGGCGACTGAGACCTGGCCGTCGCGGAAGTGCGACTCGGTGTAGATCACGGCGGCGATGAGCGCAGGATCGAGGCCCTTGTCGTGGGCCTGCTGGCGGATGATGTCCTCGTGGCGCAGCGGGAGGGTGATCTCGCGCACGGCGTGGTGGAACTGCGGCCAGGCGAGGACGATCGCCATCGCCACCAGCAGCGCCGCCCCCACGCCGGCCGCGAGCCGCCGGCGCAGCACGGCGCGCCGGCGGGCGGCGGCCCGGCGCGCGGGCGCGCTCGGGCGGCGGCGGGTGGCTGTCTGGGGATGGGCGCTCATCTCTCGGCAACGGCGGCGGCGTCTAGCTTCTCAAGGACGGCGGCCAGCGCAAGCTCCAGCTGCTCGACGGTTCCGCTGTTTGCGACCACGTACGTCGCCCGCGCCGCTTTCTCCTCCTGTGACAGTTGGCGCGCGGACCGCTCGTCGACCGCGTGGTGGCCGCGCGCGGCGGCGCGCGCGGCGCGCACGTCCTCGTCGGCGACGACCGCGATGGTGGCATCGTAGCCGCCCTCCAGGCCGGCCTCGAAGAGCAGCGGGGTCTCGACGACCGCGGCGCGCGGCGGCGGGTCGGCGTCGGCGAGCGCCGCGCGCCATTGGGCGACGCGCGCGCCCACCAGCGGCCACAGCAGGCCCTCGAGCCACGCCCGCTCGTCGGGCGCCGCGAAGGCTCGCTGCGCCACCGCGGCGCGGTCGACGGTGCCGCCCGGCGCGACCTCGGGACCCCAGCGCTCAGTGACGGCGTCGCGCACCACGTCGGAGCCGTAGAGCTCGTGGACGACCGCGTCGGCGGAGATCGTCGCCGCGCCCAGCCGCTCGAGAGCGGCGAGCGCGGTGGACTTGCCCGCGCCCAGCCCGCCGGTCAGCCCGACGAAGGGGACGCGGGCTGAGGCCTGAGGGCTCAGGCCTCCTCGTCGGCCGCCGGCGTCTCCGGCTCGGCCGGCTCCGCGGGCGCCGCGGGGTCGGCCGCCGCCGCAGGCTCCGCCGCCGCTTCGGGCTCGGCCGCCGGCGCCGCGGGCTCAGCCGCCGCCGCAGGCTCCGCCGCCGGCGCCGCGGGCTCAGCCGCGGGCTCAGCCGCCGCCGCAGGCTCCGCCGCCGGCGCCGCGGGCTCCGCCGCCGGCGCCGCGGGCTCAGCCGCCGGCGCCTCGGGCTCAGCCGCCGGCGCCGCGGGCTCAGCCGCCGCCGCAGGCTCCGCGGCCGGCGCCTCGGGCTCCGCCACCGCCGTGGCCGCCTCGGGCTGCTCCTCGGCCGCCGCCGGCGCGGCGCCGGAGAAGACGTCGTCGCTCAGGGCCAGGTCGGGCAGGTCGTCGAGATCGCCTGCGCCCTCGGACACCGCCTGCGGGCCCTCGGGGACGCGGCTGGGCAGGATCTGGCCCTCGACGCGCTTGACCGACAGCGACAGCCGCCGGCGCTCGGTGTCGATCTCGAGGATGCGGACCTTGACGTCGTCGCCCGGCTGCACGACCTCGCGCGGGTTCTCCACGTGGTGGTTGGCCAGCTCAGAGATGTGCACGAGGCCCTCGACGCCGTCGAGGATCTCGACGAAGGCGCCGAAGGTGACGACCTTGGTGACGGTGCCCTCGAGCTCGTCGCCCACGTTGTAGGTGTCGACGACGCGCTGCCACGGGTCCTCCTGGGTCTGCTTGAGGCCCAGGGAGATGCGCTGGCGGTCGCGGTCGATGTCGAGGACCTTGACCTGCACGGTGTCGCCGATGTTGATGACCTCGCTCGGGTGGTTGACGTGCGACCACGAGAGCTCGGAGATGTGGATGAGGCCGTCGATGCCGTTGAGGTCGACGAAGGCCCCGAAGTCGACGATGTTCGAGATCTGGCCCTCGACGATCATGCCCGGCTGCAGCTGATCGAGGATCTCCTGGCGCTGCTCCTTGCGCTCCTCCTCGAGCACGGCGCGGCGGCTGAGGACCACGTTGTTGCGCGAGCGGTTGAGCTCGATGACCTTGGTCTCGATCTTCGTGCCCATGTACTCGTCGAGGTTGGGCACGCGGCGGATGTCGACCAGCGAGGCGGGCAGGAAGCCGCGCACGCCGAGGTCGATGATGAGGCCGCCCTTGACGACCTCGATCACGGTGCCCTCGACGGGATCGCCGGACTCGGCCGCTGCCTCGATGCGCCGCCACGCCTTCTCGAAGCGGGCGCGCTTCTTGGACATGATGAGGCGGCCGTCCTGGTCCTCCTTGGTGAGGACCAGCGCGTCGACCTCCTCGCCGAGCTCGACCTCGTCGTGCGGGTCGACGTTCTTGCGGATGGAAAGCTCGTTGGAGGGGATGACCCCCTCGCTCTTGTAGCCGATGTCGACGAGGACCTCGTCGTTGTCGATGCGCACGACACGGCCGGAGACGACCTCGCCCTCCTCGAAGGGGGCAAAGGTGGCGTCGTAGTTCGGGACGATCTGACCGTCGATTTCCAGCAGCAGGCCGTCGCTACCTTCGACGACCTTCGCGTCCGCGGTCGGGGGGTTGAGGGTCTGGGTCATGTGACGGCGTAGGGTAGCGCAGGCCGACATGGGGCGAGTTCCTAGAATCCCCAGCGCCCATGCCGGTTCGCGCCACCAAACGGGGTGCCGAGCGCACCCCTCTGCACCCCGATTGGGACGTGATCGTGTGCGGTGCGAGCTTCGCCGGCCTGGCCGTCTGCCGCGAGCTCGCCGGCTCCGGCGCCCGCGTGCTCATGCTCGACCGCTACGAGGTCGGCGAGCGCCAGACGAGCGCCTGCGCGGCGCCGACCGAGTGGCTGCACGCCCTCGGGCTCGAGGCGTCGCTGCGCCAGACCTTCCGCGACCTGGTCATCCACACCCCGACCAAGACCTTCCGCTGGACCCTCCCGTGGACGTTCTCGACCTTCGACTACCCCGAGCTGTGCCGCCTGCTGCGCGCCCAGGCGCCCGACGTCCACTTCGACACGGCCAAGGTCGACGGCAGGACCGGGCTCACCGTGCACACCGACCGCGGCGAGCTCTCCGCGCCGCTGATCGTCGACGCCCTCGGCTGGCGGCGGGTGCTCTCCAACGCGCCCCGCGCCATCCAGCCCCCCGACGCGCGCCTGTCGCGCGGGCTGGAGGTCCACCCCCACGCCTCCGGCGACGACCTCGAGCTGTGGCTCGACCCCGCCTACGTGCGTGCGGGCTACTCGTGGAGCTTCCCGGCGCGCGACGAGCTGCGCGTCGGCGTCGGCTCCTTCGAGCCGCGCGACCACGTCAAGGAGCCGACGGTGCGCCTCGCGGGCGACCTCGACGTCCCTGCCGTGCGCTACCAGGGCAACTGGATCCCCCACCAGATGCGCGCTCCGGTGGAGGACGGCATCTTCTTCGTGGGCGACAGCGCAGGGCACTGCCTGCCGACCACGGCCGAGGGCATCCGCACGGCGCTCTACTTCGGCCTGGCCTGCGGGCGCGAGCTGCGCCTGGTCGTCGAGGGCCGCCAGGCGCGCGAGCAGGCGCTCAGGCGCTACGCCGACTTCTGCGAGGAGCACCGGTGGGCCTTCACGTGGCTGCTGCGCGTGCAGCGCTGGGTGGGCCGGCTGAACCCCTACCCGGCCATGACCAGCGCGCTCGAGGTGATGGACCGCCAGTCCTTCATCGACTGGTCCTTCGGGCACTACCTGGAGATCGCCCCGCCGGACTTCGTCACGCAGGCCTCCTGAAGCCGCTCAAGAACGGCGGCGCGCCAGCCGAACAACTTGGCGTGGTCGTCCGTTCCCTGCCGTCCCTGCTCCTGCGCCCGGCCATCGCGGCGCTCGATCGCCTGCGCCTGGCGCACAAGCTCGTCGTCATCGCGCTCGTGCTCATCGCGCCGGCGCTCTACGCCACGTCGCAGTTCCGCTCCCAGCAGAACGGCCAGATCGCCTTCAGCGCCAAGGAGCGGTTGGGCATCGATGAGATCGTCCCCGCCCAGCGGCTGCTGGCGGACCTCGCCACGGCGCAGTCGCTGGCCGTCCGCGCCGCAGGGCGCGACGGCGAGGCGATGACGACGCTGCCCGCCGCCCGGGCCGCCGTCACGCGCTCGATCGCCGCGATGGACGCGGTCGACGCCCGCCTGGGCCCGCGTCTCGGGACCCAGGCGATGTGGAAGCGCCTGCGCGCGTCGATCAAGGCGAGCCTCGCCTCCGAGCCCATCGGCGCGACCCAGACGCTGGCAGCCTATGACCGCCTCACGGCCGGCGCCGTCGCGCTCGTCGTGCAGGCCGGCAACGAGTCCAACCTGATCCTCGATCCGGACCTCGACTCGTACTACGCGATGGACGCGCTGGTCAACAAGGCGCCGCTGGCCCTCGCGACCGCCGCGCGCGTGAGCAGCCGCGAGATCGCCATGGTCGCCTCCGGGCACAGCACCGAGGCCGAGCGCATCGCGCTCGCGGTCGACCAAGGAGTGCTCGCCGGCGCCGTCGACGCCATCGCCGCCGGCTTCAAGACGGCCTACGCCAACACGGCCGACGCCAAGCTGCGCCCGGCGCTCGACCCCGCTCTCGCGCAGCTCTCGGGCACCACCGGGTCCCTCACGCTCGAGCTCACGCGTGCGGTGCACCGCGGCCCCGACGGGACCGCCGCCGCCATATTCGGCAAGGACGCGATCGCCGGCGCCGCCGGGCTGCAGGCGCGGTTGGCCCCCGCGCTCGACCGGCTGCTCGCCGCGCGCGTCGACCACCGGCGCGCCACCGCCCACCGGGCCTACGTCGCGGTGGGCATCGGCATCGCGCTGGCCGCCTATCTCTTCCTGGCCTTCTTCCTCGCCATGACGCGCTCGGTCGCTCGCATGGTCGGCACCGCCGACGCGATCGCCGAGGGCGACCTCGAGCAGGACCTCGACGTGCGCAGCCGCGACGAGATCGGTGCGCTCGCCCAGGCCTTCGAGCGGATGGTCGCCTACCTGCGCGAGGCCGCCGACGCCGCGGGGCGCATCGCCAGCGGCGACCTCAGCGTCGAGCACGCCCCGCGCTCCGAGCGCGACGTCTTCGGCATCGCCTTCACGTCCATGGCCGGGCAGCTGCGCGCGCTCGTCGGCCGGCTGTCGGGCTCGGCCGCGCGGCTCGGCGTCGCCTCGCAGCAGATGGCCGGGACCTCTGAGGAGGCCGGCCGCGCCATCGACGAGATCGCCACCGCGATGGAGGGCATGTCGAGCGGTGCGCGCGAGCAGGTCGACACCGTCGAGCGCACGCGCGCGCTGGCCGAGGAGATGGCCGGCGCCTCGCGGGCCTCGGCCGACCAGGTCGTCGCCACGCAGCGCAGCGCCGAGGAGGCCCGCACGCTGGCCCGCGAGGGCGCCGCCACGGTGTCTGCCGCCTCGCAGGCGATGCGCGGCCTGCGCGCGACCTCCGGCCGCGCGACCGAGACCATCCGCGAGCTCGGCGCGAAGTCCGAGGAGATCGGCACGATCGTCGACACCATCGCCGGGATCGCCAAGCAGACGAACCTCCTGGCCCTGAACGCGGCCATCGAGGCGGCCCGCGCGGGCGAGCACGGGCGCGGCTTCGCCGTCGTCGCCGACGAGGTGCGCACGCTCGCCGAGGAGTCCAGCCGCGCCACCGCGGCCGTCGGCGCGCTCGTCGAGCAGGTCCAGGCTCAGACGCGGCGCGCGATCGAGGCGGTCGACGCCGGCACCGAGGTCGGCGAGCAGGGCGTCACCGCGGTGGAAGCCGCCCGCGCGTCCTTCGAGCGTATCGACGGCGCCGTCGACGAGATGGCCGAGCGCGTGGCCCAGATCGCCGCCGCGATCGACGCGGTGGCCGACGGCAGCGACCGCGTGCGCAGCGACATCGTCACCGTCTCCGAGGTGGCCGAGCGGTCCTCGATCTCCACCGATCAGGTCTCGGCGTCCACCCAGCAGACGTCGGCCGCGACGCAGGAGATCACCGCGTCGGCGACCGAGCTGGCGCAGACCGCCGACGAGCTCGAGGCGCTCGTCGGCAGCTTCCGGCTGTCCTGAGCGCGCCGGCGTAACTGCTACGGTATGTAGCAATGAAGCGGCGGACGATTGCCCAGCGCGATCTCCGCAACGACGTCGGCAGTGTCCTGCGCGACGCCGAGGCGGGGACCACCTTCACGGTCACCGTGCGTGGTCGCCCCGTGGCCCAGCTCGGCCCGCTGGACGCCAGCGCCGCGCCGCGAGTCGACGTCGACCGCGAGACGATCCGCTCGATCCTCGCGACGCCGGTCGACAGCGAGGCGTGGCAGGCCGACCTCGATGCGGCCGAGGCTCCGGTCGACGATCCGTGGAGCGACGGCTGAGCGCGCTGCTGGACACGTCGGTCGTCATCGCGACCGACGAGCGCGGCGACTTGGACCTCCCCGACACAGCCGCGATCTCGGTGATCACGCTGGGCGAGCTGCGCGCCGGCGTCCTGCGCGCCGCCGATGACCGCGTGCGCGCGGCCCGAGCCCGGCGGCTGGCTTCCGTGCGCGCCACCTTCGCGGCCCTTCCAGTGGACGAGGACGTCGCCGACCGCTACGGCGAGACGTTGGCGGCCGCTCGGGACCTCGGGCGCTCGGCCAAGGCAACCGATCTGCTCATCATCGCCACTGCGGCCGCGGGCGGCCGGACGCTGTACACGCTCGACGCGGCCCAGGCTGGGCTGGCGCGCGATCTGCGTGTTCCCCTGGGCTGAGGCGGCGCTACTTCGCTTCCAACCAGGTCTGCCCGACGCCCGCGTCGACCGCCAAGGGAGGCGTGCGGTCGTCCCACGGCGCGATCATGTCGCGCTCGACGAGCTCCTTGACCGCGCCCGCCTCCTCGGGCGGCCCCTCGAAGAGCAGCTCGTCGTGGATGGTGAGGATCATGCGCGTGACCATGCCGCTCTCGGCCAGCGCCCGGTGCACGCGGATCATGGCCAGCTTCATGATGTCGGCGGCGGTGCCCTGGATCACCGTGTTGACGGCCAGGCGCTCGCCCAGCGAGCGGACCTGCCAGTTGCGCGCGCGCAGCTCGGGGATCTGGCGGCGCCGCCCGAAGAGCGTTGTCACGTGGCCCTGCTCGCGCGCCGACTCGATCGTCGTGCGGATGAACTCGGCCACCTTGCCGAAGCGCTCGAGGTAGGCGTCGATGAACGCCTTGGCCTCCTCGCGCGGGATGTTCAGGCGGTCGGCCAGGCCGTAGTCGCTGAGGCCGTAGACGATCCCGTAGTTGATCATCTTCGACTTCGAGCGGTCCATCGGCGTCAGCTCGCTCGGGTCCTTGCCGAAGACCACCGAGCCCGTCGCCGTGTGGACGTCCTCGCCGCGGATGAAGATCTCCTTGAGGACCTCCTCGCCCGCGATGTGGGCCAGGATGCGCAGCTCGACCTGCGAGTAGTCGGCCGAGATGAGCACGTTGCCGGGCGCCGCCTCGAAGCAGCCGCGGATCTCGCGCCCCAGCTCGGTGCGCACCGGGACGTTCTGCATGTTGGGGTTCGTCGAGGCCAGCCGCCCGGTGGTGGCGGCCGCCTGCACGAAGGTGGTGTGCACGCGCGACTCGGTGTCGGTCAGCTGCGGCAGGACGTCGAGGTAGGTCTTGAGGATCTGGTTGAGCTCGCGCCAGCGCTCGATCTTGGGGATGATCTCGTGCTCGTCGCGGATGGCCTGCAGGACGCGGGCGTCGGTCGAGAAGCCGGTCTTGCCTCGCCGCTTGCGCGACAGGCCGAGCTTCTCGAAGAGCACCGCGCCCAGCTGCTGGGGCGAGCCGATGACGAACTCCTCGTCGGCCAGGGCCCAGATCTCGCGCTCGAGGCCGTGGATCTCGTCGCGCACGCGCTTGTCGACCTCGGCCAGGCGGTCGCGGTTGAGGCGCACGCCGGCGACCTCCATGTCGCGCAGCACCCGCACCAGCGGCAGCTCGACCTCGGCCATCAGCGGCTCGAGGCCGCGGTCGTGCAGCTGCTCGCGCTGCCAGGCGGCGAGCGCCTGCAGGACGACGGCGTCGGCCCCGGCCTGGTCGGCCACGTCGGAGGCCAGCCCGCGCTCCTCGCAGATCTCGCGGAACGGGAAGCCGCGGCGGGCGGGCTCGAGCAGGTAGGCGGCCAGCACCGTGTCGTGGGTCAGGCCGGGCGGCACGACGCCGAGCTCCTTGGCGTCATGGGCGACCACGGGCCGATCGCCGAGCGCGGCGACGAGCTCCTCGGGGCCCTCGCACGCGCCCACGAGCACGTTCTCGCCCGCGGCCACGCCGAAGCGCCAGTGCGTGTCGGTCGGGACGAGCTGGCCCTCCGGGGTCTCGGGCGCGACGACCGCGACCGTGACCTCCTTGCCGCGCTCGAAGCCCGCGATGTCGGCCAGCGAGCCCGCGCGCACGCGGGCCTTGACCGTGACCTCGGCGACGGGGGCGGGCGCCGCGCCGTCGTCGCCCTCGCCGAAGGCCTCCTCCAGGCGCGCGAGCGGAGCGCGCAGCTCGAACTCGCGGAACACCTCGCGCAGGCGCGAGCGGTCGGGCTCGCGCGCGGCCTCGGCCACCGGGTCGACCTCGACCGGCACGTCGGTCTTGATCGTCGCCAGCTGCTTGGACAGGCGCGCGTTGTCGGCGTGCGCGGTCAGGTTCTCCTTGCGCTTGGCGCCGGAGATGTCGTCGACGTGGGCCAGGACCTCCTCGAGCGAGCCGAAGCGCTGCAGCAGCTCGGAGGCCGTCTTGTCGCCGATCCCGGGAACGCCGGGGATGTTGTCGGAGGTGTCGCCCTTCAGGCCGTAGAAGTCCGGGACCAGCTCGGGGGCGATCCCATAGCGGTCGATGACCGCCTGGTGGTCGTAGATCTTCGTGTCGGTGATGCCGCGCCCGGTGGCCATGACCTTCACGCGCGACTCGGAGTCGATGATCTGGAAGGCGTCGCGGTCGCCGGTGACGACCATGACCGGCACGCCGGCGTCGCGCGCGCGATCGGCGATGGTGGCGATGACGTCGTCGGCCTCGAAGCCGTCGACCGCGATGTTGCGATAGCCGAAGGCGTCGACGAGCGGCTCGAGGTGCGGCCACTGCTCCTTGAGCAGGTCGGGCCGCGACCGCCGCGTGGCCTTGTAGTCCGCGGAGACCTCCTTGCGCCCCGAGGAGCCCGCGTCCCAGACGACGATCGTCGGCTTGGGCCCGTACTCGGTCAGCAGCTTCACGAGCATCGAGGCGAAGCCGAAGATCGTGTTGGTGGGAAAGCCCGTCGAGGTAGCGATCGACTCGGGCAGGGCGAAGAAGGCACGATAGGCAAGCGAGTTGCCGTCGATCAGGAAGAGCTCGTCGTGCCCGTTGGCCGCCACGCCCCTCACGCTACAAGGAGAGCGCCCGACGGCGCCGGACACACATCGCAAACTCCGCAACTCGCCAGGGGGCGCCCATATGCTCCGGCGATGAGCATCACGCCGTCGGCCCAGTACTCGCTGACCATCCGCGTCGAGATCGCCCATCGCCCGGGCATGCTCGGCCAGGTAGCGAGCGCGATCGGCAAGGCCGGGGGCATCATCGGCGCGGTCGACCTCATCGAGGTGACCGAGGACGAGCTGCTGCGCGACATCACCGTCGACGCAGTCGACCAGGACCAGTGGGAGGCGATCACGGCCGCGATCGACGCGGTGGACGGCGTGCGCGTGGTCGACACGACCGACCGCACCTTCCTGCTGCACGTCGGGGGCAAGATCGAGCAGCGCAACAAGCAGCCGCTCAAGACCCGCGACGACCTCTCGATGGCCTACACGCCCGGCGTCGCGCGCGTGTGCATGGCCATCGCCGCGGACCGCGACAAGGCCTTCCAGTACACGATCAAGCGCAACACGGTCGCCGTGGTGTCCGACGGCACGGCGGTGCTCGGGCTGGGCGACATCGGCCCGGAGGCGGCGATGCCGGTCATGGAGGGCAAGGCCATGCTCTTCAAGGAGTTCGGGGGCGTCGACGCCTTCCCGATCTGCCTGGACACCAAGGATCCCGACGAGATCGTCGAGACCGTCCTGCGCATCGCGCCGGGCTTCGGCGGCATCAACCTCGAGGACATCTCGGCACCGCGCTGCTTCGAGATCGAGGACCGCCTCAAGGAGCAGCTCGACATCCCGGTCTTCCACGACGACCAGCACGGGACCGCGGTGGTCGTCCTCGCGGCGCTGCTCAACGCGTGCACGCTCACCGGCCGGGAGCTCGAGGGGCTGCGCGTGCTGGTCACCGGCCTGGGCGCCGCGGGCGTCGCCGTGACCAGGATCCTCATGGAGGCCGGCGTGCGCGACATCGTCGGCGCGGACTCCAAGGGGCTCGTGTCGACCCAGCGCCCCGACTACCTCGACGGCAGCATGAACGCGGTCAAGCGCTGGTACGCGCAGGCCACCAACCCCGACGCGCTCACGGGGGCCCGGCCGACGCGCTCGAGGGCGCCGACCTCTTCATCGGCCTGTCGGGCGCGCGCATCTTCCCCGCCGAGGAGCTGGCCAAGATGAACCACGACGCGATGGTCTTCGCCATGGCCAACCCGACGCCCGAGGTCTCGCCCGAGGAGGCCGCGCCGTACGCGCGCATCGTGGCCACGGGGCGCTCTGACTACCCCAATCAGATCAACAACGTCCTCTGCTTCCCGGGCATCTTCCGCGGCGCGCTGGACGTCCGCGCGCACGCCATCACCGAGGAGATGAAGACGGCCGCCGCCCGGGCCATCGCCGCGATCATCCCCGAGTCCGAGCTGCGCGAGGACTACATCGTCCCCTCGGTCTTCAACCGCGACGTCTCGCCCGCGGTGGCCGCCGCGGTGGCCGAGCAGGCCAAGGAGCAGGGCGCCGCGATGGCCGCCGGCGACACCATCGGCTTCGCGGCCATCGACGCCGAGCGGATCCGCTCCAACTAGATGCCCGATTGCATCTTGGTCCCTGGGATCGGCGCCGGCGTACCTCACTCATGAACGTCACCCTCACCGGCGCCACTGGCCTCATCGGAGGCGCGATCGTGCGCGCGCTGCGGGCGCGCGGCGACGCCGTCACGGTGCTCTCGCGCGACCCGGGGCGGGCGCGCGCCGCTCTCGGCGACGTCGAGGCGCACGCCTGGCAGCCGCTGCAGGAGCCCGCTCCGACCGCGGCCCTGAGTGGGCGCGACGCGATCGTGCACCTGGCCGCCGAGAATGTGGGCCAGCGCTGGACCGACGAGGCACGGCGAGCGATCGTCGAGTCGCGCGAGATCGGCACGCGCAACCTCGTCGCGGGCATCGGCGCCGCCGAGCCCCGCCCCGCGGCGCTGGTCAGCGCCTCGGCCGTCGGCTACTACGGGCCGCGCGGCGACGAGCCCGTCACCGAGGACGCCGGCCCCGGCGACGACTTCCTGGCCGGCGTGTGCGTCACATGGGAGCGCGAGGCGGCCCGTGCCGCCGACCACGGGCTGCGGGTGGTCATGCTGCGAACGGGCGTGGCGCTCGACCAGCAGGGCGGAGCGCTGGCCAAGATGCTGCCGTTCTTCCGCCTCGGCATCGGAGGGCCGGTCGCCGGTGGGCGCCAGTACATGCCGTGGGTCCACGCCGACGACATCGTTGGCCTCTACCTCGCCGCGGTCGACGACGCGGCCTGGGAGGGCCCGATCAACGCCTGCGCGCCCGAGCCCGCCACCAACCGCGAGTTCTCGCGCGCCCTCGGGCGCGCTCTGCACCGGCCCGCCTTCGCGCCCGTCCCCGGCCTCGCGGTCCGGGCGCTCTACGGCGACATGGCCGAGATCGTCACCACCGGCCAGCGCGCCGTGCCCGTGCGCGCGCTCGAGCGCGGCTACGCCTTCCGGCACACCGATCTCGAGCAGGCGCTGCGCAACGCCCTCGGCTCAGACTAGGCGCGCGGTGAGCCAGCCCTCAGGGGCCGGGCGCCCCTTGACCCCGAGCGGCGCTAGGACTTGCGCTGTTCGGCGAGGTCCGCCGCGTCGACCGCGGCCGCCTTGCGGGCCTGGCGCTGGCGCCAGGGCGACTCCGCGCGCGCGGGCACGACGATCCAGATGATGAGGCCGACGAAGCTGAGCAGCAGCCCGGTGCCCAGGCCCCACTTCTCGCCGTAGCCCTTGCGCTTGGACAGCTCGCTGGCGCCGATGGCCGAGGCCAGCCAGATCATGAGCAGGTAGAAGGCCTTGGCCCCGACGTCGGCGGCGATGATGAGCACGGCCATCACGCTCCCAGGTAAGCGGCCTGCACCCGCTCGTCGTTGCGCAGGTTGTCCGAGGTGTCCGTCAGGGCGACGTGACCGGTCTCGAGCACGTACCCGCGCCCGGAGACATCGAGCGCGTAGTTGGCGTTCTGCTCGACGAGCAGGATGGTCACGCCCTGGGCGTTGAGCTCGCGCACGACGTCGTAGATGCGATCCACGATCACCGGCGCGAGGCCCAGCGACGGCTCGTCGAGCAGCAGCAGCTTGGGCTGGGCCATGAGCGCGCGCCCGATGGCCAGCATCTGCTGCTCGCCGCCCGACATGGTGCCGCCCTTCTGGCGCTCGCGCTCCTTCAGGCGTGGGAAGAGGTCGTAGACGCGATCGATGTCCTGGCGGATGGCCTTCTGATCGCGCCGGGTGAAGGCGCCCATCTCGAGGTTCTCGAGCACGGTCATGCGCGGGAAGATGCGCCGGCCCTCGGGCGACTGGGCGATGCCGATCTCGGCCACCTCGTGGCCGGCGAGGCCCTGAATCTCGGCGCCCTGGAAGACGATGCGCCCCGTGCGCGGCGGGACGATGCCCGAGATCGAGCGCAGCGTGGTCGACTTGCCGGCGCCGTTGGCGCCGATGAGGGTGACGATCTCGCCCTCGCGGACGCTGATCGAGATGCCCTTCAGCGCCTCGATGGATCCGTAGTAGGTGTGGATGTCCTCGACCTCGAGCAGCGGCGGGCCGCCGTTGCCCGGCGCCGGGCTCGCCGCGGGCTCCTGGACGGTCATGCCTGGCTCCCGAGGTAGGCCTCGATCACCTTCGGGTCCGCGCGGACCTCCTGCGGGCCCCCTCGGCGATCTTCTCGCCGTGATCGAGCACCGTGATGCGGTCCGAGACGTTCATGACGACCTTCATGTCGTGCTCGATGAGCAGGACCGAGATGCCGCGCTCGGAGCGCAGCGTCTCCATGAGCTGGCGCAGCTGCTCTGACTCCTGCGGGTTCATGCCCGCGGTCGGCTCGTCGAGGAGCAGCAGCTGGGGATCGGAGCCCAGCGCGCGAGCAATCTCGAGCCGGCGCTGGTCGCCGTAGGGCAGGTTCATGGCCAGCTCGTTGTGGCGCTTGAGGCCGACGAAGCTCAGCAGCTCGCGCGCCTTCGCGTAGGACTCCTTCTCCTCGCGCCGGTTGTAGGGCGTGTGCAGGACCATCCCCGTGACGCGCGAGCGCAGCCGCGCGTGCATCCCGACCTGGACGTTCTCGATCGACGTCATCGTCCGGAACAGCTTGATGTTCTGGAAGGTGCGTGCGATGCCGGCCTGGGTCACGAGGTCAGGGCGCTTGGCGGTGATGTCCTTGCCGTTGAAGTGCACGCGCCCGGTGGTGGGCCGGTAGAGCCCGGTCATGCAGTTGAAGAAGGTCGTCTTGCCCGCCCCGTTGGGACCGATGAGCGAGACGATGGCGCGCTGGGGCACCGTGAACGAGATGTCGTTGACGGCGACCAGGCCGCCGAAGACCTTCGAGATGTTCGAGGCGTCGAGGATCGTCCCGGCGCCGTTGGCGGGGGCGGGCTCCGGCGTCCGGGCGGCCTGCTCGGTCATCGGTCCTCGCGGACGTCGTAGAGCGTGTGGTCGGACTCTGCGCCGAGGTGATCGGTCTCGTCGACCTCGCCGTGGAGCTCGAGCTTGCGTCTGCTTGACGGTATGAAGCCCTCGGGCCGCAGGACCATCATGGCCAGCAGGAAGAAGCCGAAGATGCCGAAGTTGATCGACGTGACGTCGAAGTCCAGGCCGAACTTGTCGGGCACGCCGTTGAGCTGCTTCAGGCCGTACCGGTTGAACATCGACAGCGCGATGGCCCCCAGGATGACCCCCCAGATGTTGCCCATTCCGCCGATGATGACCATGGACAGGATGAGCACCGAGAAGCCGAATTCGAACTGGTCGACGTTGACCGTGTTGTTGTAGGTGGCCAGGAAGACGCCGGCGAACCCGCCCAGCGCGGCGCCCAGCGCGTAGGCCCACAGCTTCGTGCGCACGAGGTTGACGCCCATGGCCGCGGCGGCCACCTCGTCCTCGCGCACGGCGATCCACGCCCGTCCTATCCGCGAGTCGCGCAGGCGGCGGTTGAAGAAGATGACCAGCAGGACCATCGCCAAGCCGACGAAGTAGATCGGTTTGAGCTCGAGCGGATATTTGAACTTCTCGTCGCTGAAGGGGAGGTTGACCTTGTCGATCGGCGTGATCCCCTGGCGCCCGTTCGAGAAGTCGATGTTGCCGATGCCGAAGATGCCGCTCGTCGCGTTCTCGAAGATGCGCGGGACGATCTCGCCGAAGGCCAGCGTCACGATGGCCAGGTAGTCGCCGCGCAGGCGCAGCGTCGGGGCGCCGAGGATGACGCCCCAGATCGCGGTGAAGATCGCCGCGATGAAGATGACGAGGAAGAAGTTGACGTGGATGCCCGGGACGTCCGAGCCGAAGGCCGACTTCGCCGGCGTGAGGATGTGGATGCCCTTGCCGTTGGCCACGTCGGGGAACTGCTGGGAGCCCAGCCAGCCCATGACGAACGCGCCGATCGCGAAGAAGGCCACGTAGCCGAGGTCGAGCAGGCCCGCGAAGCCGACCACGATGTTCAACCCGAGGGCCATGATGATGTAGGCCAGGGTCTGGATCGAGGCGTCCAGCAGGTCGTCGGGCGTCGCGAGCAGCTGGTCGAGGATGTACGGATAGAGGATGGCCAGCGCGAGGAAGACGATCATCCAGGCCCAGTTGGGCAGCATCCGCCGCAGGCTCGTGGCGTTGGAGCGCACGGTGGCGACGGCAGTACTCATCCTTCGCGCGTCTCCTCGCCGAACAGGCCCTGCGGCTTGAAGACCATGATCAGGATGAGGATCGCGAACACCACGGCGGGGGTCCAGACCTGCCCGAAGTGGGTGTCGGAGACCGACTGGATGACGCCGATGATGAGGCCGCCCACGACGGCGCCCTTGAGGTTGCCGATGCCGCCCATGACCGCGGCCGTGAAGGCGATGAGGCCCGCGGTGAAGCCCTGGTTGAACTGGATCGTGCCGTTGTAGAGCGCGTAGATCATCCCCGCCGCGCCGGCCAGCAGGCCGCCGAGCAGGAAGGTCAGCGAGATCGTGCGGTCGACGTTGATCCCCATGAGCCGCGCGGCGTCCGGATCCTGGGCGGTGGCGCGCATGGCCTTGCCGTAGCGCGTGGAGCCCACGAACCACACGAGTGCGATGAGCAACGGGGCGGTGACGACCACGGCGAACACGTCGGAGTGCTCGATGGCCACGCCGAAAACCGTGAAGTAGTCCTTCTGGGACCCGATGAGGTCCGGTGACGCGTCGGGCTGACCGCGCCACAACAGGCCGACGTTCTGCAGGATGAAGCTCATCCCGATGGCGGTGATGAGCGGCGCCAGCTTCGGCGCCCCCCGCAGCGGTTTGTACGCCACGCGCTCGATCATCACGTTGAGCGACCCTGAGGCCAGCATCGCCAGGACGATCCCGACGAGCATCGAGCCCAGGATCGCGATGATGCTGTTGTCGGGCGTGACGCCAAGCGTCTGCCAGATCGACACCGAGACGAACGAGCCGATCATGAAGACCTCGCCGTGGGCGAAGTTGATCAGCTCGATGATGCCGTAGACCAGCGTGTAGCCGAGGGCGATCAGCGCCCAGATCGTGCCGTTGGAGAGGCCCGTCTTGACGTCGTCGAGCGTCTGCTGCGGGTCCTTGACGAAGTAGACCAACAACGCCAGGCCGAGCAGCACCCAGAGGATGTTGTCGGCGAATGTCTTCGCGACCGGCCGGGGCGGCCGAGCGGTCGGTGACTCGGGGATCGATGCGGCTTCCATGGCGTGCGTGTCCTGGCAAGCGCGACCCTAACGCGGACCGGCCGGGCGCGCTCAGTATTTCGAACGCTCCCGGCCGGTTCCTGCGTCAGGCCATGGTGCTAGCCCTGCGTCTTGGCCTTGATCACCTTGTCGAAGACGAGCTTCTTGTTCTCGACGCGGTCCGCGCCGTAGTCGGAGAGCGTCGTGTCACCGTTCTCGTCGATCGAGTACTTGCCAAGCACCGAGTCGCGGTCCTTGATCTTGAAGAAGGCGTCGATCACCGCCTGCCTGTCGTTGCCCTTGTCACCGGCGTTCTGGATGGCCAGCAGGGCCACCTTCATCGCCTCGTAGCCGTAGATCGCGTACGGCGCCGGGTCGTTGCCGAACTTCTGCTTGAACTTGGCGAAGAAGTCCTGGGCAGCGGGCGGATAGAGCTTCGGATCCAGCGTCGGATTTGTGAGATAGCTCATCTTCGCAACGGCCGCGCTGGCCTTCGTATAGAACGCCGGGTCGGCCATGCCGTCGGGGCCGAAGAGCTTCATGGTCGGGTTGGCGGCGTTGACGTCGGAGAAGAGCTGGACGCCCTTGTTCTGGACGATGCCGCCGAAGAACATGCAATCCGCGCCGGACGACTTGATCTTCGTCGCCAGCGAGCGGAAGTTCGCCGCCTTGGTGTCGATGCCGTCGTTGCCGGCGATGGCCAGGCCCTGGGCCTTGGCGATGTTCTGCACCTGGACCGCGATGCCCTTCCCGTAGACCTCCTTGTCATTCAGGATGTAGGTCTTCTTGCAGCCCTGATCCTTCTGGTAGGTCACCTGGGCCGCCGCCTGGATGTGGTCGGCGGGGACGACGCGCCCGAAGGTGCGCTTGCCGGCGGGGTAGTACTTGTCCGGCTCGCCCTTGTCGGCGCCCTCGGAGCGGGTCAGGCCGACGTAGGTGTTCGACGGCGAGATCTGCAGGATGTTGGCCTCGTTGAGGATCGGGATCGAGATCGCCGATGCCCCCGAGTTGAACTCGCCGAGGTAGATGATCGTGGATGCGTCCTGGGCGGCCTTGCGTGCGTCCGCGGAGGTCTGGCCAGGATCCCACTTGCCCGCGGCCGCTGTGGCGTCGTCGAGGCTGACGTACTTGATCGTGAACTTCCCGACCTTGCCGCCGGCTTCCTCGAGCGCCAGCTTCTCGCCGTTGACCACGTCGGTCGACTGCGGTCGCGAGTCACCCTGCAGGGGGAGGCTGGAGTAGATGGTCAGCGACGTGCGGCCTCCGCCGCCACCGCCACTGCTCGTGCTGCTGTTGTCGTTGCCGCCACCGCAGGCGGCTACGCCCAGCGCAAGAGCGGTCACGAGGCAGCCCGAAGCTGCCAGGGAACGTGCTCGCAAGTTTCCCTCCTCAAGGAAAGCGATACCGATTGGAATCCACGAATCTATCGAAGCGCGGAGATGTCGCGCAACGGACCGTGCGTCGAAGACTTCGTCAGGTGTCGCGATTGCCCGGCAGGTACGGGGCGATGATGCGGGCCGTAGCGCCCAGGAGCACCAAAAGCACGGTGATCATGAACGAGTCGATGGCCTTGACGCCCAGCGCCCACATGACCAGCCAGACGACGAGCCCTGCGGTGGTGACGACGACGAGTCCCATGTGCGCGAGGGACTCTACTTGAGGGCCTGGGCGAAGCGCGCCACCAGCGCGTGGACGGCGGCGGGCGGATCCTCGGCCTCGGCCACGGCCCGCACGAGCCGGCTGCCGACGATGACCCCGTCGGCTCCCGCGTCGGCCGCTTCGCGCGCCAGCTCGGGCGTCCCGATGCCGAACCCGACCGCGACGGGCACCTCGGTCGCGGCCTTGGCGCGCGCCACGATGTCGGCGAAGACCCCGGGCAGGGCGGCGCGCTCGCCCGTCGTGCCCGTGACCGAGACGGCGTAGACGAAGCCGCGGGCGCTGGCGCCGATGCGCGCCATGCGCTCATCAGGCGTGGTGGGCGCCACCAGCGGCACGAGCGCGACCCCGGCCGCGTCGCACGCCGCGCGCACCCCGTCTGACTCCTCGAGCGGCAGGTCGGGGACGATCAGGCCGGAGATCGCGTGCGTGGCGAGGTCGTCGGCCAAGCGCTCGAGGCCGCGCGCGATCACGAGGTTCGCGTAGACCATGGCCACCACCGGGAGCGCGCTCGGCCAGCGCGCGCCCGAGGGCGAGGACCTCGTGGGTGGTCGCCCCCGCGCGCAGCGCGGCCGTGCCCGCCGCGTGGATGACGGGGCCGTCGGCCAGCGGGTCACTGAACGGGAACCCGAGCTCCACGAGGTCGGCGCCGCCGTCGGCGTACGCCTCGGCGACGCGTCGCGAGGTCTCCATGTCGGGGAAGCCGCCCATCATGTAGGGCATCAGCGCGGCGCGCCCCTCGGCGGCGAAGGCGGCCGCGATGGCCTGGGCCCCCGCGGTCAGCCCCGCGCTGGTCATGCCTGCCCGAGGACCTCGGCCAGGTCCTTGTCGCCGCGCCCCGAGCAGCACACGATGTCGATCTGCGACTCAGTGGGCTGGAGCGCGTGGTGCAGGGCATGGGAGGTCTCGAGGGCCGGGATGATCCCCTCCAGGCGCGTCACGCGCCGGAAGGTCTCCAGGGCCTCGGCGTCGGAGACGGTGAGGTAGGTCGCGCGCCCGATGTCGCGCAGGTGGGCGTGCTCGGGGCCGCTGCCGGGATAGTCCAGGCCGGCCGAGATCGAGTGCGCCTCGAGGATCTGGCCCATCTCGTCCTGCAGCACGGCCGACAGCGACCCGTGCAGCACGCCGGGGCGCCCGGCGACCGTGAGCGGCGCGCCGTGGCGGCCGGGCTCGAGCGCCTCGCCGCCGGCCTCGACGCCGATGAGCGCCACGCCCTCGTCGTCGACGAAGGGCGCGAAGATCCCGATCGCGTTGGAGCCCCCGCCCACGCAGGCGATGACGCGGTCGGGCAGGCGCCCCTCGCGCTCGAGGATCTGGGCGCGGGCCTCCTCGCCGATGACCCGCTGCAGGTCGCGCACGAGCGCGGGGTAGGGCGCCGGGCCCACGGCCGAGCCGATGATGTAGTGCGTGCTGTCGACGTTGGTCACCCAGTCGCGGATGGCCTCGGACGCCGCCTCCTTGAGCGTCCGCGCGCCGGCGTCGACCGGCGACACCGTCGCGCCCAGGAGCTCCATGCGCTGGACGTTGGGCGCCTGGCGGCGGATGTCCTCGACGCCCATGTAGACGACGCACTCGAGGTCCATCAGCGCGCACGCGGTCGCGGTGGCCACCCCGTGCTGGCCCGCGCCGGTCTCGGCGATGATGCGCCGCTTGCCCATGCGCCGAGCCAGCAGCGCCTGGCCGATGGCGTTGTTGATCTTGTGCGCGCCGGTGTGGTTGAGGTCCTCGCGCTTGAGGTACAGGCGCCGGCCGGCGACCTCGCTGAGGCGGTGGGCGAGGTACAGCGGCGACGGGCGCCCGACGAAGTCGCGCAGCAGGCCGTCGAGCTCGCCGCGGAAGCCGGCGTCGCCCCAGGCCGCGACCCAGGCGTCCTCGAGCTCGGCCAGCGCCGGCATGAGCGTCTCGGGCACGTACTGGCCGCCGTAGGGGCCGAAGCGATGCTCGACGGCGCTCACGGAGTGGCGGCCTCCTCCAGGGCCGTGGAGCGCACCGCCGCCACGAAGGCCGCCACCTTCTCGGGATCCTTGACCCCGGGGCTGGCCTCGGTGCCGCTGGCCGTGTCGACCGCGAACGGACGCACCGCGGCGACGGCGCCGGCGACGTTCTCGGGGCGCAGGCCTCCGCTGAGCACCAGCGGGATCTTCGAGCGACGCGTGCGCACGAGGTCCCAGTCGAAGGTCTCCCCCGTGCCGCCGCGCATCCCGCTGCGATGGGCGTCGAGCAGGTGGTAGTCGGTATGGAAGGTCTCGAGCGCCCGGATGTCGGCGATGCCGCGCACCGGGGCGGCCTTCACGACCTTGGCCCCCGTACGCCGCGCGACCTCCGAGCAGAAGGCGGGGCCCTCGTCGCCGTGCAGCTGGATCATGGTCAGCCCGATGCCGTCCGCGAGCCCCGCGACGTCGTCGAGGGTCGCGTTCACGAACACCCCGCAGACGTGGGCGCGCCGGCGCACGGCCGTGGCGATGCGCGCCGCCTCGGCCGGATCGCACGCCCGCGGCGACTCGGGCCACAGGATGCAGCCGACCGCCCACGCGCCCGCCTCGACCGCCAGCAGGGCGTCGTCGCGGGAGGTGATTCCGCAGACCTTGATGCGAGGGGCGTCCATCGGCACGCCCCCCATCGTAGTTAGGGCTGGTTGCTCGCCGTGTTCGGACGCTCGCCGAGCGTGACCTCGACGGTCTTGACCTTGCCTCCCGCACGCACCAGCGTGACCTTGACCTGGTCGCCCGACTTGCGATCCGCGACGGCTGCGGCCAGGTCTTCCTTCGTGCGGATGTCCTTGCCGGCGACCTTGGTGATGATGTCGCCGCCGAGCTGGATCGGGTGGTTGTCGAGCGTCGCGGGGAGGTCGCCGGCACGGATGCCGGCCTTGTCGGCCGGGCCGCCCGGCGCGACCGACTGCACCAGCGCGCCGTGGTCGGCGGGCAGGTTGAGGTCCTTGAGCGTCTTGTCGACGGTGGCCGAGCCGATCCCCAGGTAGCCGCGGTCGACGCGCCCGGACTGCTTGAGGTCGGGGATGATCTGCTTGGCGGTGTCGATCGGCACGGCGAAGCCGATGCCGACGCTGCCCTGGCTGGCGCTGCCGCCGGTCGCGATCTGGGAGTTGATCCCGATCACCTTGCCCGTCGCGTCGATGAGCGGCCCGCCGGAGTTGCCCGGGTTGATCGGGGCGTCGGTCTGCAGCGCGTCATCGATCTCGAAGTTGTTGGGCGCCTGGATCGTCCGCTGGACGGCGGAGATGACGCCGGTGGTGAGCGTGCGCTCGAGCCCGAAGGGATTGCCGATGGCGATGGCCGGATCGCCGACCTGCACGCCCTTGGACGAGCCGAGGGTCAGCGGCGTGAGCTTGAGGCCGGTCGGGTCGACCTTCAGCAGCGCGAGGTCGGTCGACTCGTCCTTGCCGAGCACCTTGGCGTCCACGCTCTCCTTGTTCTGAAACTGGACCGTGACCTTGGTCGCGCCGTTGACGACGTGGGCGTTGGTGAGGATCGTGCCGGCCTGGTCGACGACGAAGCCCGAGCCCGTGGCCTCGCCCTGCTGCTCCTGGGGCAGGCCGAAGTCGAAGGGCGACTGCGTGCGCTGGACGATCTGCGAGCGGATGAAGACCACTCCCGGCGCGTCGCGCTTGTAGATGTCGCCCGCGGTGAGGCCGGTGTCGCCGTCGTTGGCGTTGCTCGTGGCGCCGAATGGCGCCTGCTGCACGAGTGTCGTCGTCGTCTTGGCGGACCCCAGGTCCAGGCCCTCGACGATCCCGACTGCCGCGCCGGCGCCGATGACGGCCGAGACGGCCGCGATCGGAAGGATGCTGCGTTGCATGGGGGATGAGGATCCGATCCCGTGCTTAATGCGCCATGAACACGAGGTCAGGATTCCTAAAGCGGCTCGGGCTCGCCGCCCTCGAGGCCGGTGAGGCCCCGACAGGCGTCCTCGACGTCCGACGCGCGCATGAGCCCCTCGCCGATGAGGACCGCGTCGACCCCGACGCGCTCGAGGTCGTCGAGCTGCTCGCGGCTGTGGAAGCCCGACTCCGAGACGACCGTCTTGCCCGCCGGGACGTCGCTGAGCAGCTCGTAGGTGCGCTCGACGTCGACGGTGAAGTCGCTCAGGTCGCGGTTGTTGATCCCGATGACGTCGGCGTCCACGACGTCCAGGGCCCGCTCGAGCTGCTCCTCGTCGTGAACCTCGACGAGGACGTCAAGGTCGAGCCCGATGGCCTCGCGGTGCAGGAGGCTCAGGTCGTCGTCGTCGAGGGCGGCGACGATGAGCAGGATGGCGTCGGCGCCCGCCACCGTCGACTCGTAGACCTGGTAGGGGTCGACGATGAAGTCCTTGCGCAGGATCGGCAGCGCGCTGGCCGCGCGCGCCTCGCGCAGGTCGTCCAGCGAGCCGCCGAAGTGGCGCTCCTCGGTCAGGATCGACAGCGCCGCCGCGCCGCCGCGCTCGTAGGCGCCGACGATCTCGATCACCGACACGTCGCGGCGGATCTCGCCTGCGCTCGGCGAGCGGCGCTTGTACTCGGCGATGACCGAGATGCCCGGCAGCGTCAGGGCCTCCGAGAACGGGCGGTCCTCGCGACTGCCCCTCGCGCGCTGCTCGAGCTCAGAGAGCGGCACCGCCTCCCGGCGGCGCACGAGGTCGGCGCGCGTGGCGTCGACGATGCGATCGAGGACGCTCATCCCGTCGCGAGCCGCCGCGACAGCTCGAGATAGGCGTCGGTGGTGCGCGTGGCGGCGCCCGAGTCGACCGCCTCGCGCGCGGCCTCGACACCCTCGCGCAGGCTGTCGGTCAGGCCGGCGGCGTAGATCGCGGCGCCGGCGTTGAGCAGCGCGAGTCCGCGCGCCGGGCCGGGCTCGCCGGCGAGGATGGCGCGCGTGGTGGCCGCGTTGGCGTCGGGGCTGCCGCCGGCGACGGCGTCGGGGGCGCTGGGCTCGATCCCGACGTCCTGCGGGGCGACGACGTAGCGCTCTATGGCGTCGCCGTTGACCTCGACGACGTGAGTCGGCGCGGACGTGCTCATCTCGTCGAGTCCATCCTCGCTGGACACTACCAACGCACGGTCGACCCCCAGCCGGGCCAGCGCCCCGGCCATGCGCTCGATGTAGGCGGGGTCGGAGACCCCGATGAGCTGGCGGCGCGCCCCGGCGGGATTGGTCAGCGGGCCCAGGAAGTTGAAGATCGTGCGCACGGCCAGCTCCTTGCGCACCGAGACGACGTAGCGCGTCGCCTGGTGGTGAGCGGGGGCGAACATGAAGCCGAAGCCGGCCTCGTCGATGCACTGCGCCACCGCGCCCGGCGCGAGGTCGATGCGCGCGCCCAGCGCCTCGAGGACGTCGGCGCTGCCCGACAGCCCCGTGGCGGAGCGGTTGCCGTGCTTGGCCAGGGCGCAGCCGGCGCCCGCGGCGATCAGCGCCGCCGTGGTCGACACGTTGAACGTCGAGCGCCCGCCGCCGGTCCCCGCGGTATCGACGAGGTCGTGGCGCTCGCATGGCACCGGCGTGGCCAGAGCGCGCATCGTGCTCGCCAGGCCCGCCAGCTCGTCGACGGTCTCCCCCTTCGTGCGCAGGGCGATGAGAAAGGCGGCGATCTGCGCCTCCGACGCGTTGCCGGCCATGATCTCGGCCAGCACGGTCGACGTCTGCGCCTGGGCAAGGTCGTGGCCCGACGCCAGCGCGTCGATGGCCCGGGTCAGGACATCGTTACTCAAGGAAGTTCTTCAGCAGCAGCTTGCCGTCGTCCGTGAGCACCGACTCGGGGTGGAACTGGACGCCCTCGGCCGGGAGCTCGCGGTGGCGCAGGGCCATCACGACGCCGCCCCCGCTGGCCGACACCTCGAAGCAGTCAGGGACGCTCGCGTCGTCCACGACGAGCGAGTGATAGCGCCCCACCGTCAGCGGCGAGGGCAGCCCGGAGAAGATCGTGCGCCCGTCGTGCTCGATGGTCGTGGTCTTCCCGTGGACCGGCACGTGGCGCACGACGCTACCGCCGAAGGCCTGCGCCATGGACTGATGGCCGAGGCACACCCCGAGGGTCGGCACGCCGGCCTCGGGGAAGCGGCGGGTGACCTCGAGCGACATGCCGGCCTCGTTGGGCGTGCACGGCCCGGGCGAGACGACGACGCGATCGAAGCCGCGCTCGAGCAGCTCGTCGACGCTCGCGCGGTCGTTGCGCACGACGTCGAGCTCGCACCCCAGCTCGCCCAGGTACTGGACGAGGTTGTAGGTGAACGAGTCGTAGTTGTCGACCATGAGGACCTTCATGGCCAATCGGGCTGCTCCATCGCCATCTCCACCGCGCGCAGCACGCCCCTCGCCTTGGCCTCGGACTCGAGGAACTCGTACTCGGGCTTGGCGTCGGCGACGGTGCCGCCGCCGGCCTGGACGTGGCCGACCCCGTCCTTGATGACCACCGTGCGGATGTGGATGCAGGTGTCGAGGTCGCCGGTGTAGCTGAGGTAGCCGATCGCGCCGCCGTAGCCGCCGCGCTTGATCGGCTCGAGCTCGTCGATGATCTGCATGGCGCGGACCTTGGGCGCGCCCGACAGCGTGCCGGCGGGCAGGACCGAGCGCAGCGCGTCCATCGGCCCGACCTCCTCGCGCAGCGTGCCGGAGACCGACGACACGATGTGCATGACGTGCGAGTAGGTCTCGACGGCCATGAAGCTGTCGACCGCGACGCTGCCGTACTCGCACACCCGGCCGAGGTCGTTGCGCCCCAGGTCGACGAGCATCACGTGCTCGGCGCGCTCCTTCTCGTCGGCCAGCAGGCCGTCGGCGATCTGCGCGTCCTCGGCCGCGTCGGCGCCGCGCGGGCGCGTGCCGGCGATGGGCCGCGTCGAGACGTGGCGACCGGTCACGGTCAGCAGCGGCTCGGGCGACGCGCCGGCGATCTGGAAGTCCATGAAGTCCAGGAAGTACATGTACGGGCTGGGGTTGACCACCCGCAGGCCGCGATAGATCGAGAACGGGTCGGCGTCGAGCTCGGCGCTCCAGCGCTGGGAGGGGACGACCTGGAAGGCGTCGCCGGCGTGCACGTACTCGACGATGCGCGCGACCATCGCCTCGAACTGCTCGCGCGGCATGTTGGACGCGAAGGTGGGGCGCGCGCGAGACGGTGTCGGCTCGACGGCGGGCACCGGCCCGGCGAGCAGGCGGCGCGCCTTCTCGATCGTGGCCAGCGCGTCGGCGTAGGCGGCGTCGATGTCGCCGTCGTCGGCGTAGACGTTGACGAGGATCGTGATCGTGTGCTTGAGGTGGTCGAAGACCACGAGCACGTCGGAGAGCATGAGCGCCATGTCCGGCAGCCCGACGGCGTCGGGGTTGGGGTCGCCGAGCGGCTCGACGGTGCGCACGAGGTCGTAGCCGAAGAAGCCGACGGCGCCGCCCGCGAAGGGCGGCGCGTCGGGGAAGGGCGCCTGGCTGAAGGCGCCGACCTCGGCCGCGGCCAGCGCGTAGGGGTCGCCGCCGTCGCCCAGCGACCAGCGCACGACCTTGCGCGGTCGCACGCCGATGAAGCTGAAGCGCCCGACGCGCTGGCCCTGCTCGGCGGACTCGAGCAGGAAGGCGGGGAACTGCGGGTCGCGCCCGCGCAGCTTGAGGAACGCGCTCACCGGCGTCTCGAGGTCGTCGATGAAGCTGTGGCGCAGGGCGACGAGGTTGTGCTCGCGGGCCAGCTCGCGCACCTCGTCGAGCGACGGCTCGACGGGCAGCTCGGTGGGCGCGTGCGGCCCGCTAGCGGCGACGGCCATTGAGCACCTCCTCGGCGTCGCCGAGCGCGCGGCCGCGCGCATGCAGCAGCACCGTCAGGTGGTACAGGACGTCGGCGGCCTCCTCGTCGACGCGGTCGTCGGGCTCCTCACGCGCCGCGCGGGCCACCTCCTCGGCCTCCTCCTGGACCTTGGCGCCGATGCGCGGCGGGTCGTCGAGAAGCTCGACGGTGTAGGAGCCCTCGGGGCGCTCGGCGGCGCGCGCCGCGAGCGTGCGCTCGAGCGCGGGCAGCGCCTCGTGCGGCGCGGGCATGAGCTCGCCGTTGTGAAAGCAGGTGCGCTCCCCGGTGTGGCAGGCGGGGCCGGCGGGCTCGACAAGCGCGAGCAGCGCGTCTCCATCACAATCCATCCTCATGGCGCGCACGCGCTGCGTGTTGCCGGACGTTGCTCCCTTATGCCAGAGCTCCTCGCGCGAACGGCTCCACAGATGCAGCTCTCCGGTGTCGCGCGTGCGGGCGACCGCCTCGGCGTTGGCCCAGGCCAGGGTGAGGACCTCCCCGGTGCGCCAGTCCTGCACGACGACCGGGACGAGGCCGCGCTCGTCGTAGGCGATGTCCACAGCCCGATGATTGTGCCAAGCCCGTGATGACGAAGCGGATCGCGCTCCTCGCCGCGCTCACCGCGCTCGCCGCGCCGGCGTCCGCTCACGCCGGCTTCTCTGGCGTCGTGCTCTTCGGGAGCACCGCCCTGCTGGACGGCACGCCGAGCGCGGACACGGTCCGGCTCTTCACCTACGGTGGCCTCGTGCGCAACGACCTGCGCGCCCGCGGGGACCTCAGCTTCGGCAGCGACGCCGACTTCGACTCCACCGTGCTCGGAGACCAGACCATCCCGGACAACCCGGGGACGGTCATCGCGGTCCGGGGCGGCGACGGCAACGACGCGCTCTATGTCGACGAGCTGAGCGCGACCGTCCGCCTGCGCGGCCAGCGCGGCAACGACGACTTCGCGATCGGCGACAACGTGTTCACCCCGGTCGTGGTCGACGGCGGCTCGGGCATCGACACCCTCGACTACGGCGTGCGCACCACGCCGATCGCCTCCGCCCCGGGCCCCGACAGCGTGTTCGCCGCCGACCTCAGCGGCGACCAGGGCGTGCCGGCCACGGCATCGACCGCCGTCGGCGACGTCGTCGCCGCGCTGGCGCCCTCTGGCCAGCTCGCGGTCGACATGTCCGTCGCCGGGATGGGCTCGCTGGCCAACGGCGCCCACGTCCACGGCCCGGCCGCGCCCGGCACGACCGGCCCGGTGGCGTTCGACCTCCAGCAGCCGCAGACCACCGCCTTCGACCTCATGGCCGGGCCATTCAGCCCGACCGGCGCCGAGCTCGACGCCCTGCGCAGCGGGCTCATGTACGCCGATGTCCACACCACCGGGCGCCCAGCCGTCGAGGTCCGCGGCCAGCTCGCCCCCGCGGGCATCGACCGCGTGAGCACGGGCACGGCGCGCGTCACCCAGATCGAGGACGTCGCGGGCAGCACGAACGCAGACACCGTGATCGGTGACGACGACGCCAACGCCCTGCGCGGCAGCGCAGGCGACGACACGCTGACCGGCGGCGGCGGCGACGACATCGTCGACGGCGGCAGCGGCGCCGACACGATCTCCGGCGACGCGGGCGACGACGTCATCCTGGCCCGCGACGGCGAGGTCGACCGGATCGCGTGCGGCGACGGCGTGGACAGCGTGGTGGCCGACGCGCAGGACGCGGTGGCGGCCGACTGCGAGGTGCGCGGCATCGCGCCGGCGCGCGACCGCGGGCGCCCGTCGCTGACCGGCGTGCGGCTGTCGAACCGCACCTTCCGCTTGGGCAGGCGGCTCACCGCGCTCAGCGCCCAGGCCGCCCCACCGGCCGCCGGCAGCACGCCGGCCACGCCGAAGGCAAAGAAGGCCGCGCCGGTCGGCACGGTGCTGCGCTATCGCCTCTCGGAGGCGGCCACGGTGACCGTCGACGTCCTCCCGGCCAAGGGGACGAAGTTCCTCACCCGCCTGACGCGGCGCGCGAAGGCGGGCGCCCGCAGCCTGGCCTTCAGCGGGCGGGTGAAGGGGCGCACCCTGAGACCGGGCTCCTATCGCCTGGTCGTGCGCGCCACCGACGCGGCCGGCAACCGCTCGGCCGCGCGGACCGTGCGTTTCAAGGTCGTCAGGCGCTAGCGGGGGGCGCCTGAGCGAAGCGCGGGTGGGCCTGCTCGAGGTACCAGCCGAACGCGCGATCGACCAGAAATCCCCGCCCACCCGCCCCCAACGCCCTGAGCAGGACCGTGAGCACCCGCGGCGGTAGCGCGGGCACGAGGCGCTGAAGGCGCAGGGCGCGCCGGAAGGCGGCCGCGTGAGCGTCGTGGAAGGCGGCGTAGTCGGCGAAGGCGCGCTCGCGGGTCTTGGAGCCGGCGAGCACGGCGCGCAGCTCGCGCCCGGCCGCGATGCCGAAGTAGAACGCGGTCCGGATGCCCTCGCCCGAGAGCGGGAAGCAGTGCCCGGCGCTGTCGCCCACGTACAGCACGTCGCCGTCGGTGGGCGCGCGCAGGCGGTGCGGGAACCAGTTGCCCTGGTAGCGCTCGGCCGGGGCGTCGACGCGGGCGGCGAGCGCGTCGGTCGGCGCGCGGACGTGCTCATGCGGGTCGTAGGAGCCCACGCCGATGCGCGCCTCGGCCCCGGCGGGCACGCGCCAGCCGTAGCCGCGGCGCACGAGCGAGCGCTCGACCCACACGTCGAGGGCGTCGCCCTCGCCCTGGGCATGCGGATGGACCTCGAGTCCACGGCTCAGCGGCGCGTCCGGCGGCTGGTGGTGCGGCTCGGTGAGGATGCGTCGCCAGCCCATCGCGTCGACCACCAGCGGGGCCTCGAGGTCGCCCCGGTCGGTGTGCACGGCGAACCCGGTCCGCCCGTCGACCTTCGCGCGCTCGAAGCGCGCGTCGCCGCACTGCGCCCACAGCGACTCGCACAGCTCGCGATAGTCGAAGGCCGACCAGCTCCACGGAAGGCGGTAGCGCACGCTCCCGTGGGGTGTGGTGAAGGTCATCGCCGGCAGCTCGCGGCGGATGGCGCCGGCGACGCCCATGGCCTTCAGCCACGGCGTCGGCGCCGCGCAGGCCGAGGTGGCGCGCGCGCCGATCGCGTAGCGGTCGACCACCAGCACGTCGGCGCCGGCCCCGGCCAGCTCGCGCGCGACGGCCAGCCCGGCGAACGACGCGCCGCAGACGAGCACGTCGGCGCTGGGCGCCGCGGTCAGGCCCACGGGGTCCCCGCTCCTGGCCACTTCGCGCCCTGCGCGGGTGTGGACGGGGGTCGCCCGATGGCCGCCCGCGCAGCCTCCCACGGGCGCAGGCGCGCTCGCGCCCCGAGCACGTCGTAGCCGTTGCCCTCCACGCGGTCGAGCACGCGCGCGTAGACCGCGCGGGCCATGCGCACGCCGTTGCGCATCCCGGGCGCCAGCGCGACGCCCGCGGTCTCGGCGAACAGGCCGCGGGCGCGGGCGACCTCCTGGCCGATGCGCTCGCGCAGCGACTCGCTGGCGGCGCCGGCGCGCAGGTCGTCCTCCGGGAGCCCGGGCAGGTAGACGCGGTCGAGGTCCCAGTCGACCGGGACGTCGCGGATGAAGTTCGTCAGCTGGAAGGCGACGCCCAGCCGCGCCACCGCCTCGGGCTCGGGTGCCCCCAGCAGCGGGGCGATGACCCGCCCGACGGTCGCGGCGCTGCCCTCCATGTAGTCGTCGAGCTGCGCGCGCGACGCGATCCGCACCCGCTCGTCGCAGTCGACGCGCATCGAGTCCATGTAGCGCGGGAGCAGGTGCAGCGGGAGCCCGTGGCGCGGCCCCGCATCGACGAGCGCCGCGATGACGGGATGCTCGGAGCGCCCGGCGGCCAGCCCGCGCTCGAGCTCGGCCTGCCAGGCGTCGAGCGCCTCGCGCCGCTCGGGGCCGGGCGGCAGGCGCCGAGGGCCGTCGACGATCTGGTCCGCGCCGCGCACGAAGCCGTACAGAGCGTGGACGGCGGGCCGCACGTCGCGCGGCAGGAAGCGCGTGGCGCAGTAGTACGTCGGGTCGTGGCGGCGCTGCAGGCGCCGGCACGTCCGATAGGACTCCACCAGCCGCGGTTCGGAGACGACATGCACCATGACTGAGCCTACGTGGTACCCCGAGGGGAAGGATGAGCGTCTTCGACGGCGTTGAGCTGGCCTTCGTCACCGGCAAGGGCGGCGTGGGCAAGTCGACCGTGGCCCTGGCGGCGGCGCTGGCCGCCGCGCGCGACGGCCGGCGCGTCGTCCTGTGCGAGGTGGCCGGCCAGGCCCGCGCCGCTGGCCTCTACGGCGTGGACGCGCCACGTCCCGGGCGCGAGGTGCAGCTCGAGCAGGGGCTGTGGTCGACCACGATCGACCCGGTGGTGGCGCTCGAGGAGTGGGCCGGGCGCCAGATCGGCTCGCGGCGGCTCGTGGGGCTGCTGACGCACTCCAACGCCTTCGCGGCCTTCGTCAACGCGGCGCCCGGGGCGCGCGAGCTGGTGGCGATCACCAAGGCCTGGGAGCTCGGCCAGCGCGAGCGCTGGGTCAAGGGCAGGGCCGGCTACGACCTCGTTGTCCTCGACGGCCCGGCGAGCGGCCACGGCGTCGGCCTGCTGCGCACGCCGCACACCTTCGCCGAGATCGCGCGCGTCGGCCCGATCGCCACCCAGGCGCGCAGGGTGGTGGCGCTGCTGGAGGACCCGGTGCGCACCGCGCTCGTCGCCGTGGCGCTCCCGGCAGAGCTGTCGGTCTCCGAGACGCTCGACCTCGAGCACCGCGTGGCCGGCGCCGTCGGGCGCCCGCTCGACGCGGTGGTCGTCAACGGCGTGGTGCCCCGGCGCTTCAGCGCCGCCGACGTCGAGCGCCTGGTGTCGCGCGACGGCGAGGTGCCGGGGGCGGTGGCCGCGGCCGCGCGCCGCCAGCACGGGCAGGCCAGCACGCAGCAGGGCCAGCTGCGACGGCTGCGCCGCCACACGAGCGCGCACGTGACCACGCTGCCCTACGTGGCCGCGCCGCACCTCGGGCTCGCCGAGGTGCGGACGCTGGCCGACGAGCTGGCCCGCCGCCTGTAGCTGCGCCACCGGGCGCGCGCGGGCCGTCGAGCGGCGATCTCGCGCGTCAGCCCAGGTAGCGCGTCGGGAGCGCCCGCTCGTGGGCGGCGCCGTCCGGCCCGCGCTCGACGCGGTAGGCGCGGGCGCCCTCGCGCGACGCGACCGCCTCCACGAGCCCCCCGCTGTCGCCGCTGGCGGTGGCCACGAAGCAGACGCGCGGGCGCTCGCGGCCGGCGAGACTCAGGACGAAGCGATCGAGCAGCGGGTTGTCGGGCTCCTCGGAGAAGCCTCCGCCGCCCATGCCCACGATGGCGCCGCTCACTCGATGCCCAGGCGGTCCAGCAGCGCCTCGTCGCCCCGCCACCCGCGGCGCACGCGGACCGAGAGGTCGAGGTGCACGCGCGTGCCCAGCTCGCGCTCGAGCTCGCGCCGGGCGGCGGTCCCCACCGCCTTGATCATGCGCCCGCCGGCGCCGATGAGGATCCCCTTCTGGGACTCGGCCTCGACCCACACGAGCGCGCGCACGAACATCAGGCCGTCCTCGCGCTCCTGCACCTCGTCGATCACGACCTCGACCGCGTGGGGCACCTCCTGGAAGGTGCGCCGCAGGACCTGCTCGCGGACGAGCTCGGCCATGAGCACCTCGAGCGGCTGGTCGGAGCGATCCTCGGCGTCGAAGAGGAACGGGCTCTCGGGCATCAGCCCGGCCAGGTGGGCGCGCAGGGCCTCGACGCCGCGGCCGGTGCGCGCGCTGACGGGGAAGATCTCGTCGCCCACCTCGAGCGCCGCGGCGTCGCTGAGGACCTGCAGCGTGTGGGGACGGTCGAGGCGGTCGACCTTGTTGACGGCGATGATCACCGGCACGCCGGCGCCGCGCAGCGCGCCCGCGATGAAGCGGTCGCCGGGGCCGATGCCCTGCTCGGCGTTGACCACGAAGAGGGCGGCATCGGACTCCGCCATCTCGGACTCGACTCGGTGCTGCATGCGCTCGGTCAGCGCGTCGCGCGGGCGCTGGACCCCGGGCAGGTCCACGAGCACGAGCTGCGTGTCGCGCAGCGTGGCCACCCCGCGGATCGCGCGCCGCGTCGTCTGGGGCTTGTCGGAGACGATCGCCACCTTGCGGCCGACCATGCCGTTGACGAGCGTCGACTTGCCGACGTTGGGGCGCCCGGCGAGCGCGACGAAGCCCGCGCGGGTGACGGGCGTGGCTACCACGTAAGCAGCTCGGCCTGGAGCGCGAGCATCTCCCCGTCGTCGGTCTCGTGGTCCATCCCGGTCAGGTGCAGCGCACCGTGCAGGACGGCCTCGCGCAGGTCCTCGGTGTGGGCCGGGCAGATGACGATGTCGCCCAGCTCGCGCGGGCCCGCCGCGGGGCCGTCGCCGTCGACCGGGAAGGAGAGCACGTCGGTCGGCCCCGGGCGCCCGCGGAACTCGCGGTTCAGCGAGGCGATCCGGTCGGCGTCGACGTACTCGACGGCGACGTGGCCCGCGTCGACCCCGGCAGAGGCGAAGGCGATGCCGACGATGCGCTCGACCTCCGGGCGCGCCGGCGCCTGCGGCCCGCCGTCGCCGATGACCTCGACCTCGAGCACGTCAGATCATCAGGCGCGACGGCTGCTGGGCTGCTGGGCGGCCGGGCGCAGCTCGGGCGCCGCGCGCTCTGAGTGCTCGTCGTAGGCCTCGACGATGCGCTGCACGAGGCGGTGGCGCACGACGTCGGCGCCGCCGAAGCGCACGAACTCGACGCCCTCCACCGCGGCCAGGATCTCGCTGACCACCACGAGCCCGGAGCGCTGGTCGCGCGGGAGGTCGATCTGCGTGATGTCGCCGGTGATGACCATCTTCGAGTTGAAGCCCAGGCGGGTGAGGAACATCTTCATCTGCTCGGGGCTCGTGTTCTGCGCCTCGTCGAGGATCACGAACGAGTCGTTGAGCGTGCGCCCGCGCATGAAGGCCAGCGGCGCCACCTCGATGACGTTGCGCTCGAGGTGGGTGGCCACCTTGTCGGGGTCGATCATGTCGTGCAGCGCGTCGAACAGCGGGCGCAGGTAGGGATCGATCTTGGCCATCAGGTCCCCGGGCAGGAAGCCCAGCCGCTCCCCGGCCTCGACCGCGGGGCGGGTGAGGATGATCCGGTTGACCTCGCGGCGGCTGAGCGCCGCGGCGGCCATGGCCACGGCCAGGAAGGTCTTGCCCGTCCCGGCCGGGCCGATCCCGAAGGTGATCGTGTTGCGCCGGATCGAGTCGACGTAGCGCTTCTGGTTGACCGTCTTGGGGGCGACGCGCGTCGAGCGATGGCGCCAGACGACGTCCTCGAGGACCTCGGCGGGCGACTCGTGCTGGTCGAGCGCGTCGGTCACCGCGGCGATCGTCCCCTCGGCGATCTCGTGGCCCTGCTCGATGAGGTCCGACAGCTCGCGCACGACGACCGCGGCGGCGGCCACCGCCTCGGCCTCGCCGTCGAGCGTGATGACGTTGCCGCGCAGGAACAGCTCGCAGTCGACGTGGCCCTCGAGGGCGCGCAGGATCTGGTCGTTGGAGCCGCTCAGCGCGGCGGCGACCTCGTTGGAGAGCTCGAGCTGGCGGCGCATCAGCCCCGCAGCGCCTCCTGCGCCAGCGCCGAGACGCGCCTGCCGTCGGCGCGGCCGTCGACGCGCGCCATCGACGCCTTCATGACCTGGCCCATGTCCCTGGGCGAGCTCGCCCCGGTCTCGGCCACCGCCTCGGCCACGATCGCGCGCAGCTCGTCGTCGGAGAGCTCGGCCGGCAGGTAGGCCTCGATCACCTGGGCCTCGGCCTCCTCGGCCTCGGCCAGCTCGGGGCGCCCGCCGCCGCGGAAGGCGGTCGCGGACTCGTGCCGGCGCTTGCGCTCGCGGCGCAGGACGGCGAGCTCGTCGCCGTCGCCCTCCTTGGCCGCCTTCTGCAGCTCGGAGAGCACGAGGCGCAGAGCCGAGACGCGGCTCTTCTCGCCAGCCTTCATGGCGGCAGTGAGGTCCTGCTTGACCCTGTCGGCCAATTCCACTGCCTCGATGATACGACCGTCGGCCCGTGCCCACCCGCCGGCGACCGGCGGGCCGGGGTCTCGCGCAGACCCCGGCCCCGGTCCTAGCCCCCTCGGGAATCGCTCCCCTCGGCCGCGTGCGCGCGCTTGCCGACCCCCCGCTGCTCGGCGGCCATGGCCCCCAGCCAGGCGCAGAGCTGCTCGCTTTCGGTGAACGCGGTGGCCACGCCGGAGCGGACGTGCTGCGCGAGCCCTTGCAGCGTCGCGCCGGACGCGAGCTCGTCCGGCTCGGACGGGACCCACACGCGGACGAGGAACGTCTCCATCGCCGCGATCGTGCCAACCGCGGGTTCGAACAGTCTTAAACAGGTGTGGAAGCCGGGAAGGAGGCGGGCTCGACCCCCACCTCGTCCATGCGCCCGCGATAGACGCGGAAGGCCCGGCGCGCCTCGCCGTGACGGCCGGCGTCGACCAGGGCGGAGACGAGCGCCAAGTGGGCCTCCTCGTCGTAGGCGTCGCGCTCGAGGACGCGCAGCAGGAGGCGTACGGCGCCGTCGTGGTCGCCGGCCGCGTGCGCGTCGCCGGCCAGTCGGCGGGCGACGCGGACGTACATGTCGCGCGCCTGCTCGCGTGCCGCGACGGCCCAGTCCTCGTAGAGGTCCTCCTCCAGCAGGTCGCCGGCGTAGGCGGCCTCGGCGGCCGACAGGCGGGCGTGCGCCTGCGCCGCCCGCCCCTCGTCGTGCAGCGCGAGGCCCGCCGCCGCCTCGCCCAGGAAGGCCTCGAGGTCGACGGCGACGTGGTCGAGGTCGAGCGACACGGCGCCCGCGGTCGAGACCACGAAGCGGTCGGCGTCGAAGTGGCGCTCGGGGTCGAGCACGCCGCGCAGCGTGCTGAGGGCGACCGACAGGCGGTTGGCGCAGCGGGCCGGGTCCTCCTCGGGCCACAGCGCCTCGATCAGCGCGTCGCGCGAGACCGGGCGCCCGTGGCGGGCGACCAGCATCTTCAGCAGGTCGCGCGCCTTGCGCGAGCGCCAGGCCGAGCGCGGGACGGGCGCCCCGTCGCGCAGCACGCGAAAGCGCCCGAGCGCCTGGATGACGACCGCCGAGGCGGCGACAGGCTCGGGGTCGGCCGCTGCCATCTGCGGGCGGGCGCCGAGCTCGCGCAGGCGCGCCTCGGCCTCGCGGGCCGCAGCGCCACCGCGCTCGCCCGGCAGGGCGCCGCCGAGAGCGAGCTGCGCGCGGGCCTCGCCGAGCGGGTTGCCGAGCTCGTGCCAGATCGCGACGGCCTGCTCGAGCGCCGCGTGGCGCGCTGGGGCACTCGCCGCCGACAGGCCCTCGAGCTCGAGCGCCTCGGCCATGCGGGCGCGATCGCGCCGGGCGCGCGCGGCGGCACCGGCTCGGGCCGCCGCCTGCGCTGCGCCCTTGCGGTCGCCGGCCGCCAGCGCGACGTGGCCGACCGCCAGCAGGGCGGCGGCCTCGCCCATCCCGGCGCCGTAGCCCGCCGCGCGCTGCGCGAGGGCGCTCGCCTGGTCGGGGTCGTCGCCGGCGAGGACGCGCGCGAGGCCGGCGAGCGCGGGCACGAGCGCCTGGAGGTCGCCCATCGCGTCGGCGCGCCGCGCCGCCTCCTCGTAGGCGGCGCGCGCCAGCGCCGCGTCCCCGCGCTCGCGGTAGACGTCGCCGAGGATCATCAGCGCGTAGGCGACGTCGTCGGAGCCCAGCCGCTGGTAGATCAGGCGCGCGGCGTCGAGGTCGGCGATCGCCTCCTCGAGGCGCCCGAGGCGCAGCCGGGACTCGCCGCGGTTGGTCAGCGCCAGGGCGCGGAAGGCGCCGAAGCCGCCGAGGTCGGCCGAGCGGATGGCCAGGTCGAGCTCCGCGATCGCCGCCTCGTAGGCGCCCTCCTCCAGGTTGCGCGAGCCGCGGTTGACCCGGATGCGGATGACCTGCAGCACGTCGCCGGCGCGCTCGGCGTGCTCCAGCGCGCGCACGTAGTGCGCGTCGTTGCTCGCGCGATCGCCCTCCAGGGCGGCAAGCATGGCCAGCACGGTGTGGGCCGCCGCCAGGGCGCGGTCCTCGCCGCTGGCCACGGCCGCCTCGTGGGCCTGCGTGGCCAGCGTGCGGCAGAGGTCGGCGTCGCCCCGCAGCCAGTGGGCGCTCGCGTGCCAGGCGTGCAGCAGCGCGAGGTCGCCCGACGGCTCGTGGTCGGCCCGGCCGCGCCGGTAGGCCGCCAGCGCCTCGTCGAGGTGCCCGCGCAGGTGGTGGATGAGGCCGATGCGCCACGCCAGCCCGGCGTCGATCGTGCCCGCGGCGCCGGCCGCGCGGCCCAGGCAGGCCAGCGCCTCGTCCCAGTCGCCGCGCAGCTGGTGGGCCTCCCCCAGGAGCCGGTCGAGCGCTGGGTCGCGATGGCCGGCTGGCAGCGCGTCGCCGGCCTCGACGACGGCCTCGACCGACCCCTCGCGCAGGAGCGCCGCGCCGTGCTCGGCCAGCAGCCGCGCGGTGGCGGCGTCGTCGCCGACGGCGCGCCACGAGCGCAGGGCGAGCGCGGGCTCGCCGTGCGCCGCGTACCAGCCGGCGGCGCGGGCGTGCAGCGCGCGCAGCTCGTCGTCGGCCAGCGGCAGCGAGGCCAGCGCCACGTCGCGCATGAGGCCCGTGGGGGCGAACCACTGGTCGAGCGGGCCGGTCTCGGCGAACAGCCCTCGGCGCGCGAGCGACGCGAGGGCGTCGGGAGCGCCTTCGAGGCCGAGATCGGCGCACAGCGCCGGGTGCACGCGCTCGAGCGGCGCGGCCGCGCGCACCAGCTCGCGCACCGGCGGCGGCTCCTGGGCGAGCACCTCGCGCGCCAGGTAGCCGAACAGCGGGCCGCCGGGACGGCGCAGGCGCTCGACCGCCGCGCCGCGCTCGGCGGGCGCCAGCGCGCGGATGGCCTCGCAGGCCAGCCGCACCGCGGCGGGCCAGCCCTCGGTCACCGCGAAGAGCGTCGCGCCGAGCTGGCGCGCGTCGCCGCCGAGCTCGGCCTCGAGCACGGCGCCGACCTCGTCGGCGTCGAAGGCGAGGTCGGCGCCCCCGAGCTCGAGGAGCTGGCCCTGCCCGCGCAGGCGGTCGATCGAGAAGCGCAGCTCGGCGCGCGAGGCGAGGACGACGTGCAGGGCCTCGGGCGCCTGTCGGCAGAGCGCCTCGACGGCCCGCATCGCGGCGCCGTCGGGCGCCAGCGCGTGGAGGTCGTCGAGCACGAGCGCCAGCGGGCGACGCAGGCGCTCCTGGAGGGCCTCGGCCAGCGCCGCGGCGAAGGCGTCGGCGCGGGCGTCCTCGTCGGCGCTGGCGTCGGGACCGCGCGCCGTGCCGGGCGTCGCGGCGAGGTCGACCGGGAGGTCGGGCACGCGCAGGCGCAGCGCGTCGACCAGGCCGCGCCCGAGCGTCGAGAGGGCCACGTCCTCGGCGCCGAGCGTGTACCAGGCGGCGTCGTGGCGATGCGCCCACGCCGCGAGCAGCGTCGACTTGCCCACGCCGGCCCCGGCGATGACCGTGGTCACGCGGCGGCTCAGGGCCTGATCCAGGCGTGCCTGCAGCTCCGCGCGCGGCAGCGCCGCATGCGCGACCGGTGCGGGCAGGATCTTGGTCCTGAGCGTCATGGTGCGCGCGCCTCCACGCGCACATTCAATCCGGCCCGACAAGGCGTTGGGAGCCGGCACGCCACGGCCATCCGGCGCGTGACCGCGGCTCGCGCTCGCTCAGCCGCGCGCCGACGCGGCGCAGGTCGGCCTCGAGGCGCTCGCGCGTCCGCGCCTCGAAGCGCAACGCGAGGCGCAGCTCGGCGGCCCGCAGCGCCAGCACCCGCGGCCCGAGTTCGAGTCGGGAGGAGCCGACCGGCGAAAGGATCCTCAGCCGGTGTGCCCGCGCTGCAGCAGCAGCGCGACCCACTCCCCTGCCTGGCGGCGCGCGGTCTCGCGCAGGCCGTGACGGGCGAACGCGGCGGCGACCTCGTCGCCCTCCTCGGCGAGCAGGCCGCTGGCGACGAGCGCGTCGGGCTGCGCGCCCGTGAAGCCGTCCTGCGCGACGCGCAGCAGCAGCGGGCGCAGCAGGTTGGCCAGGACCGTCGGCGCGCCCGGGGCGGGCCCGTCGCGCAGCAGGTCGTGCCGACGGGCGAGGACGGGCACGCCGTTGGCCGCGGCGTTGTCGAGCGTGGCCTGCACCGCCTCGCGCTCGTGGTCGACGCCGAGCACCGGCCCCCACCCCAGCCGGGCGGCGGCGATGGCGAGCACGCCCGAGCCGCAGCCGACGTCCACGAGCGCCCCGGCGGGCTCGAGCTCGAGCAGCAGCTCCAGGCACAGGCGCGTGGTCGGGTGCGCTCCGGTGCCGAAGGCCTGGGCGGGGTCGATGACCACGTCGAGCAGGTCCGCGCGCGGCTCCGTCCACGGCGGGCGGACGAATAGGTCGCCGATCCGGACCGGCTGGTGGAAGGCCTTCCAGCGCTCGTCCCAGTCGTCGGGCACCTCGCTCGTGGCGACCTCGACCAGCGCGCCCCCGGCGGCCGCGCGCAGGTCGGGCAGGTCGGGCAGCTCGCCGGGCGCGCCGTAGACGGCGTACTCCACGACGTCGCCCTCCTCGCTCTCCTCCACCCCGCCCGGCGCGAGCTCGAGCAGCTCGGCGAGCACGAGCTCGGCGTGCTCGCGCCGCACCCGCAGAGCGAGTTTGATCAGCACGGCTTCGGCATCCGGCCTCGCCCCTGATAGCGCCGGTTTCGTCCGGCCACCGTTAACCCAAGAGGCGCTTGAGCTTGCCGATGAACGACTCGTCGGTCCGCAGGTTCTCCTCGGTCATCGAGTCGGCCAGCTGCTGGGCCAGCCGGCGCTGGTTCTTGCTCAGCTTGCGCGGGACGACCACGTTGACAACCACGCGCAGGTCGCCGTGGCGCCCGGGCCGGCGCAGGCGCGGCATGCCCTTGCCGCCGACGGTGACGACGGCCCCCGGCTGCGTCCCGGGCGCCAGCTCGACGTCGACGTCGCCGTCGAGCGACGGCGCGCTGAGCGTCGCGCCCAGGGCGGCGATCGGGGCGGGCACGTCGAGCACGGTCACGAGGTCGTCGCCGTCGCGCAGGAAGCGCTCGTCGGGCTCCACCTGCACGAGCACGTAGAGATCGCCGGGCGGCCCGCCGCGCTCGCCCGCGTGGCCGCGCCCGGCGAGGCGGATGCGCTGCCCGTCGCCGATCCCCGCGGGCACGTCGACGCGCAGGATGCGCCGGCGCACCTCGCGCCCACGCCCCTCGCACTGCGGGCACGGCTGCTCGGGCACGCGCCCCTCGCCGCCGCACACGTCGCAGGCGACCTGGCGCACGACCTGCCCGAAGGGCGAGCGCGACACGGCCTGCAGGACGCCAGCGCCGGCGCAGCGCTCACACGTGACGATCGGCGTGCCGGGCTCGGCCCCGTTGCCGTGGCAGCGCTCGCACGTGTCGATGGCCTCGAAGCTGAGCTCGACCTCCGCGCCGGTCGCGGCCTGCGCGAGCGTGACGTGGGCGCTGACGGCCACGTCGCCGCCCTGCAGCGGGCCGCCGCGCGTGGCGGCGCCGAACGCGCTGCCGAAGAAGGCGTCGAAGAGGTCCGAGATCGAGCCGAAGCCCTCGAAATTCGGCGCATAGCCGCCCGAGCGCAGGCCGTCGTGGCCGTAGCGGTCGAAGGTGGCGCGGCGCTCGGCGTCGGAGAGGATCTCGTAGGCCTCGGCCGCCTCCTTGAACTTCTCCTCGGCGTCGGGATCGTGGCGGTTGACGTCGGGGTGCAGCTCGCGCGCCAGGCGCCGGAAGGCCTTCTTGATCGCGGTCTCGTCGGCGTCGCGGGCGACGCCGAGGACCTCGTAGGGGTCTCGGGGGCGAGTGCCGGCCATCAGCCTTCGTAGATGTCCTCGATGAAGCGCGAGAGCTGGTGGGCGGCCTCGCGCACGGTGCGGATCGCGGCCGCGTAGTCCATGCGCACCGGCCCGAGGACCGAGACGGTGCCCAGGTGGCGCGCGGGCAGCCCGTAGCCCGAGGCGACGAAGGCCAGCGAGTGCAGCGCCGGCAGCTCGTTCTCGTGGCCGATGCGCACCAGGACGTCGCGGTGGCCGAGGGCGGCGCGCAGGACGTTGAGCAGCGCGACGCGGCGCTCGAGGATGCCCATCAGCTCGTTGATCTCGGTCAGGTCCTGGAAGCGGTGCTCGGACAGCAGTCGCGCCGCGCCGCCCACGTAGAGGCTGTCCTCGGCGGTGTCGGCCAGCTCGGTGAAGGCGGGCGCCAGGCGCTCGAGGAAGCCGCGCTCGCTGGCCCCCAGCGAGCGGTCGTTGAGCTTCGAGTGCAGCGTGCGCGCGCCCAGGCTGACGCCTTCCAGGCGCTCGTTGAGATAGGCGCCGGCCCAGGCGGCCAGCCCCGCGTCGACCGGCTTCTCGAAGGGCAGCACCTTCTTGGTCACCCCGCCGGTCGAGGTGATGACGACGACCATGAGGACCTGCGGCTGCAGGAGCAGGACCTCGACGTGGCGGATGGTGGCGGTGTCGATGGGCGGCGCGGAGACGATGGCCAGCAGGTTGGTGACCTGGGAGAGCGTCTCGGTCGTCATGCGCATCGCCTCGTCGACCTCGCGGCGCACGAGCTGCAGGTCGAGGGCGCGATCGCGGGGGATGACGTCGTGGCTGTGCAGCAGGCGATCGACGTAGAAGCGATGCCCGGCATCGGTCGGCACGCGTCCAGCGCTGGTGTGCGGGTGCGCCAGGAAGCCGTGCTCCTCGAGCATGGCGAGCTCGTTGCGGATGGTCGACGGGCCGCAGTCGAGATCGGGGTCGGCGGCCAGCGTCTTCGAGCCCACGGGCTCTCCGGTCGCGGTGTGGGCCTCGACCAACTTGCGCAGAATCAGCTCTTGGCGCGGCGTGAGCACCACACCGATTGTAGGTCGGAGCTACTCGACCGCGATCTCGGCTTCGGCGTTGCGGATGATCGCCTTGCCGTCCTGCTCGGCGACGGTGTGCACCACGGCCACGCCGTCGCGGACCTCGTGGACCTTGCCGGTCACCGTCAGCTCGTGCTCGGGCAGGCCCATGCCGCGGAACTGGACCTCCAGCCGGCGCAGGCTGTGCGGGCCGCCGCCGGCCTCGGTCTGCGCGCGGGCGACCTGGGCCATCGTCCACAACCCGTGCAGGATCTTGCCGGGTAGGCCGACCTGCTTGGCGAAGTCCTCGTCGATGTGGATCGGGTTGAAGTCACCCGAGGCCCCCGCGTAGCGCACGGTCAGGTACTTGTCGGGCGTGACCTTCAGCTCGGGGATCTCGTCGCCGGGCTGCATGCCTCACCCACCTCGCACGATGTTGGTCCAGGTGCCGACGCACACCGTGTCGCCGTCCTGGTTGGTGGACAGGGTCTCGAAGACGTAGAAGCCGGTGCCGCTGCGCTCGGAGATGTCCTTCACCGTCACCGTCGTGTCGATCTCGTCGCCGGCGACGACCAGCGGGCCCCACTTGAACTCCTGCCCGCCGTGGACCATCAGGGCGAAGTTGATCCCGATCTCCGGGTCGAAGAGCGCGGGGCCGATGGCGGGCGAGCTGTAGACAGCGGCGAACATCGGCGGCGCGACGACGTCGCGGTAGCCGAGGGCGCGCGCCGCCTCGACCTCGAGGTGGACCGGGTTGGTCTCGCCCACCGCGAAGGCGTACTCGCGGATCTTCTCGCGCCCGACGGCGTAGGTCAGGGGCGCGAAGGTCTTGCCGATGGCGTTGGTGTTGACGGGCATGCGGCCGGGAGGTTAGTCACCGGGCGCGCTGCGTCGCGGCCACACAGGCCAGCACCGCCAACGCGGTGAGTAGGGTCGCCGCGCCCACGTGCTCTCCGAGCAGCACGGCCGACCAGCCGAGGGTCAGCACCGGCTGGGCCAACTGGACCTGGCCGATGCGCGCCACCCCGCCGCGCGCCAGACCCGCGTACCAGGCGAAGAAGCCCAGGAACATCGAGACGACGGCGACGTAGGCGAAGCCCAGCCAGGCGGTGGCCCCGCCGTGCAGGCCGGTGAGGGCGATCGTCAGCCCCGTCACCGAGGCGGTGAGCGGCGCCGCGAGCACGAGCGCCCAGCAGATCGTCGTCGGGCCGCCGAGCGTGCGGCTGAGCGCGCCACCCTCCGCGTAGCCGATCGCGCACAACACGACGCCGGCGAGCAGGAAGGCGTCCCCGGCCTGGAGGCCGGCCACGCCCTGCGTGAGCACGAAGGCGAGCACGGCGACCAGGCCGGCGCCCGCCGCGAGCCAGAAGGCTCGACTCGGGTGCTCGTGGGCTCGCCTCACGGCGGCGACCGCTGTCGCCGCGGGCAGGATCGCGATGACCACGGCGCCATGGGCGGCGGTCTGGACCTCGAGGGCGAGCGAGGTCATCAGCGGGAAGCCGACGACCACGCCGGCGCCCACGATGGCCAGCGAGCGCGCCTGCTCGCGCGTCGGGCGCGGCGCGCGCGTGGCCATCAGGTAGGCGGCCGCCAGCGCCGCGGCGACCGTCGCGCGCCCAAAGGCGACGAGCCAGGGATCGAAGTCGGCCACGGCGAGGCGGGTGGCCGGCAGCGAGAACGAGAAGCCGACGATCCCGAGGCTGCCGAGCGCGAGGCCGGGCGGCAGGGCTTGCCCGAGCCTCCGCGCCGGCGCGCCCGCTTCGCGCGTTGCTTCGCCCGGCGCGACCGCCCGCGGCTCGTTTGCCGTTACCGGCACCGCCACGGTAGCGTTATCTACGTTCCTCATGCAGAACGATAACGCAGGGGCCCGTGTCATCCGAGATCTGCGGGCGACGGCGGCCGCTCGCTCGCCGGGCGAGCGCCTGCCCTCCGTGCGCGAGCTCATGGGCCGCCACCGCGCCTCGCCGGTCACCGTGCAGCGCGCGGTCGCCACGCTCGCCGCCGAAGGCCTGGTGGAGCCTCGCCCCGGGCGCGGCACCTTCGTGGCGCCGCGTCCACAGGCGCAGCCTGCGCCCGACCTCTCGTGGCAGGCCGTGGCCCTCGGGGCCGGGGCCGTCGAGGCCGACGCCCTCCACGAGCTGCTGGCCGTCCCCCCACCGGGCGCGATCCCGCTCTCCAGCGGGTATCTGTCGCTCGACCTGCAGCCGCTCGCGCTGGTCGGCGCCGCGCTGGCCCGCGCGGCGCGCCGCCCCGGCGCCTGGGAGCGCGGCGCGGTCGAAGGGCGCGAGGAGCTGCGCGGGTGGTTCGCCCGCGAGGCGGGCGGGAGCCTGCGCGCGCACGACGTGGTCGTCTGCTCGGGCGGCCAGCCCGCGCTGGCGACCGCGTTCCGCGCCCTGGCGGCGCCCGGCGACCCCGTCCTGGTCGAGGCGCCCACCTACCTGGGCGCCATCGTCGCGGCCCGCGCCGCCGGGCTGCGCGTGGTCCCCGTCCCCAGCGATGCCGACGGCGTGCGCCCCGACCTGCTCGCCGAGGCGTTCGCCCGCACCCGGGCGCGCCTGGTCTACTGCCAGCCGCTCTACGCCAACCCCCACGGCTCCGTGCTGGCGGCCGACCGCCGCGCCCCCGTCCTCGACGCCGTCGCCGCCGCAGGCGCGTTCCTGCTCGAGGACGACTGGGCGCGCGACCTGAGCACGGAGGCCGACCCGCCGCCGCCGCTGGCCGCCGACGATCCCGACGGCCACGTCGTCTACGTGCGCTCGCTGACCAAGTCGGCCGCCCCCGGGCTGCGGGTGGCCGGCATCGGTGCCCGGGGCGCGGCCGGAGCGCGCCTGCGCGCAGCGCGGATCGTCGGGGACTTCTTCGTCTCGGGACCGCTGCAGGAGGCCGCGCTCGAGTTCGTCTTCGCGCCGGCCTGGCGCCGGCACTGCCGCCGCCTGCGCGCCGAGCTGCGCACGCGCCGCGACGCGCTCGCGGCGGCGCTGCGGCGCCACCTGCCCGCGCTCGCCCCGACCACGCTCCCCCGCGGCGGCCTGCACCTGTGGGTGGCGCTCCCCGAGGGCACCGACGACGTCGCGCTCGCCAACGCCGCGGCGGCCGAGGGCGTCGTCGTCTTCCCCGGCCGACCGTGGTTCCCGGCCGACGCCCCGGGGCCGTTCCTGCGCCTGACCTTCGCCGCCGCGGCGCCCGACGCGCTCGACGAGGGCGTGCGCCGGCTGGCCAGGGCGCTGCGCTGAGCGCGACGTCCGAAACCGACAAGACCGATGGTCACGCGCGTGGTGCCATGCAGCCATGAGCTCGGACATCGACACCGCCTCCAGCTCGTCCCTGCTCGAGCTGGCCAACGTCGGCCCCGCCGTCGCGCGCTACCTCGAGCGGGCGGGCATCACGCAGACCAGCCAGCTCGCTGGCCGCGATGCCATCGAGATCTACGAGGAGATGTGCGCCGCGAGCGGTCGCCGGCTCGACCCGTGCCTGCTCGACACGGTCATGTCGGCCGTGGAGCAGGCCGACGGCGGGCCGGCACGACCGTGGTGGGACTACACGGCCGAGCGCAAGCGCCGGCTGTCTGGCGAGAGCCTTCGCGTCAGATGACGATCGGCACCGTGCCGCCGTCGGCCGACCACGCCGCGCCGGTCACGTTGCTCGCGCGCTCGCTGCACAGGAAGACGACCACGTCGGCGATCTCGCGCGGCTCGGCCAGGCGGCCGAGCGGGATCTTGCCCGCCTGCGCCGCGAGCGCGTCGTCGCGCGTGCCGCCGCGCGCCGCGGCGATCTGCTCGGCCAGGCCGCCGGCGCCGGTCCACAGCTCCGAGGCCACGGCGCCTGGCGCCACCGCGTTGACGAGGACGTTGTCGGAGGCGTAGGAGTCCGCGAAGACCCGCGAGAGCGAGAGCTGCGCGGCCTTCGTCACGGAGTACGCGGGGTTGGTCAGCGAGGGGCGCTTGCCGGCGCTCGAGCAGACGTTGACGATCCGCCCGCCGCCGCGCTGCGCCATCCGCGGAGCGGCCGCGCGCATGAGCCGCATGGGCGCCATCACATGCAGCTCCCACTGGCCCTGCCACTCCTCGTCGCTGAGGTCGTCGAGGCCGCGCGCGAAGCTCGTGCCGGCGTTGTTGACGAGCACGTCGATGCCGCCCATCTGCTCGGCGCAGGTGGCGACGATCCGCTCCGCGATCTCAGGGTCGGTGACGTCGCCGGCCAGGTACTCGCCGCCGCAGCCGTCCGCCGCCTGCACGAGCGCGTCCGCGTCGCGGCCGACGAAGAGCACCTGCGCTCCCTCGGCGCACAGGCTGCGCCCCACCTCGAAGCCGATGCCGCGGCTCGCGCCGGTCACCACGCACAGCTTGCCTTCGAGCCCCAGGTCCATATGCACCGATTGTGACGACGATCGCACCGCCGTCACGTGACGTAGCGCACGGCCGCGCGCTCGACGGACGCGCCGTAGGAGCCGCCGAACAGCGCGGCGTGCACGAGCAGCGGGAACAGCTGCCAGAGCTCGACGCGCTCGCGATGGCCGTCGGCGAGCGGCGCGGCCTCGTCGTAGGCGGCGAAGACCCGCTCCGACGGCGCGCCGAAGAGCCGCAGCATGGCCAGGTCGACCTCGCGGTGGCCGCCGTAGGCGGCGGGGTCGATCAGCCGCGCCCGCCCGTCGGCGCCGGCCAGGACGTTGCCGCCCCACAGGTCACCGTGCAGGCGCGCGGGCGGCTCGGCCGGCCCGGCGAGCTCGCCGATCCGCTCGCACACGCGCTCGACGGCGCGCGCGCCGGATGCGCTCAGCGTCCGGCGCTCGCGGCACACCGCCACCAGCGGCTCCAGGCGGCGCCGCGCATAGAACGTCGGCCAGTCGGAAGTCGGGTCGTTGGGCAGCGACAGCTCCCCGATGCGCAGCGGCGCGCGCGGCGCGTCCGCCGTCGGCGCGCCCGGGGGCGGCGCGCCCGGGGGCGGCGCGCCCGGGGGCGGCGCGCCCGGGGGCGGCGCGCCGAAGTCCGCCGCTCCCGCGGCGTGCAGCGTCGCCAGGCCGCGCCCGAGCTCCTCCTCACCGGCCGCGTCCAGGCGGCCCGCGTCGACCCACTCGAGCGCTAGGAAGCGCGGCCCGTCGCCCTCGCCCACCGCCAGCACGGCGGGGAGCGCGACCGCGTCGGCCTGCGCCAGCCAGCGCAGCCCCGCGGCCTCGGTCGCGTACTCGCCGGGCGCGGCGTCGGGCCGCGTCTTGACGAAGGCGCGGCCGCCGCCGGCCAGCTCGAGCGCCCACGCCTCGTTGATGGAGCCGCCCGACGCCCGCGAGCCGCCGGTCACCTCGACTCCGGCGGCGCGCGCGACCGCGGCGGCCAGCGCCGGCGGGACCGTCACGCCGCGCCCGCGGAGCGGACCTCGTCGAGCAGCCCCCGGCAGGCCGCCACGACCTGGTCGAGGACGCGGTCGAAGCCGTGCGGGCCGCCGTAGTAGGGATCGGGGACGTCGAGGTCGCCGACGGCGACCGAGGCGGGGTCGAACTCGCGCAGCAGGCGCACCTTGGCGCGCGCCTGCGCGTCGGGCGCTCGCGCCTGCAGCTCGCGCTCGTTGTCGCGGTCCATGGCCAGCAGGAGGTCGAAGCGCTCGAAGTCCTCCGCGGTCACCTGGCGCGCCTCCCCCTCGATGACGATGTCGCGTGACCGGGCGGCAGCGACCGCCCGCGCGTCGGGCGCGGCGCCCGCGTGCCAACCGCCGGTGCCTGCGCTCTCGATCTCCACGGCGTCCTCGAGCCCCTCCGCCCGCAGCAGCCCGCGCATCACGCCCTCGGCCGTCGGCGAGCGGCAGATGTTGCCCATGCAGACGAACAGGATGCGCATCGCTACAGGATGCCGGGTCGGGCCCCGACGTAGGATGCGGCCATGGCCAACGTAGAACGCACCGCGACCACCGTGTGGGAGGGCGACCTCGCCCACGGCAACGGCGTCCTGTCGCTCAAGAGCGGCGCCACTTCCGACCTGCCCGTGACCTGGGCGTCGCGCACCGAGCGCTCGGACGGCAAGACGAGCCCCGAGGAGCTCGTCGCCGCCGCCCACGCCTCGTGCTTCTCGATGGCGCTCTCGCACGAGCTCGCCCAGGCGGGCAACGCGCCCGAGCGCCTCGACGTCTCCGCCACCGTCACCCTGTCGATGGACGACGGCCCGAAGGTCACGAGCTCGCACCTGACCGTGCGCGGGGTCGTCCCGGGCATCGACGCCGACGGCTTCGCGCAGGCGGCTCAGGGCGCCGCGGACGGCTGCCCGATCTCGGGCGCGCTGAAGGGCAACCTCGAGATCACCGTCGACGCGCAGCTGGCCGACGGGTAGCGGCCCGACGACAGCGCCGCCGGCGGCCCGCGGGAGCCGCTAGTCGCCGAGCTCCAGGACGGCCAGGAAGGCCTCCTGGGGCACCTCGATGCGCCCGACCTGCTTCATGCGCCGCTTGCCCTCCTTCTGCTTCTCGAGCAGCTTGCGCTTGCGCGAGATGTCGCCGCCGTAGCACTTGGCGATGACGTCCTTGCGGAAGGCCTTGACCGTCTCGCGGGCGATGATGTTCGCCCCCACGGCGGCCTGGATCGGCACGTCGTACTGCTGACGCGGGATCTTGGCGCGCAGCTTCTCCACGAGCATGCGCCCCAGCGCGTAGGCCTTGTCGCGGTGGACGAGCATCGAGAGCGCGTCGACGACGTCGCCGGCGAGCAGCACGTCGAGCTTGACCAGGTCGCCCGGGCGCATGCCGATGACCTCGTAGTCCAGTGACGCATAGCCGCGGGTGCGCGACTTCAGCTGGTCGAAGAAGTCGAGCACGATCTCGGCCAGCGGCAGGTCGTAGGTGAGCTGAACGCGCTCGGCGGAGAGGAAGTGCATGCCGGCGTGGTCGCCGCGGCGCTCCTGGCAGAGCTCCATGACCTGGCCGATGTACTCCTTGGGCGTGACGATCGACGCCTTGATGAACGGCTCGCGGATCTCCTCGATGCGCACCGGCTCGGGCATGTCGCTCGGGGCATGGACCTCGAGTTCCTCCCCGTTGGTGAGCGTGACCTCGTAGCCGACGCTCGGCATCGTCGCCAGCAGCTCGAGGTCGTACTCGCGCTGCAGGCGCTCGCGGACGATGTCCATGTGCAGCAGCCCGAGGAAGCCGCAGCGAAAGCCGAAGCCCAGCGCGTCGCTCGTCTCGGGCTCCCAGGTCAGCGCGGCGTCGTTGAGAGTCAGCTTCTCCAGCGCGTCGCGCAGCTCGGGGTAGGCGTCGGTCTCGATCGGGAACAGGCCGCAGAAGACCATCGGCTTGATCTCCCGGTAGCCGGGCAGGGGCTGGCTGGCACCGTGGTGCTTGGTGGTCAGCGTGTCGCCGACCCGCAGGCGGGTGACGTCCTTGATCCCGGTGATGAGGAAGCCGACCTCCCCGGCGCGCAGCTCCGGCGCGGCGATCATCGCCGGCGTGAAGAAGCCGATGTCGTCGATCTCGGCCTCGGTGCCCTGGGCCATCGCGCGGATCGCGTCGCCCTTGCGAAAGACGCCGTCGACCACGCGGATGTAGGCCACCACGCCGCGGTACTGGTCGAACTCGGAGTCGAAGATGAGCGCGCGCGGCGGCGCGTCGGGGTCGCCCGACGGCGGCGGGACCTTCTGGATGAGCTCCTCGAGCACGTCCTCGACGCCCTCGCCGGTCTTGCCCGAGATGCGCCTGATGGTGTCCGCGGGCTCGCCCAGCAGCTCGGAGACCTCGGCCGCGACTCGCTCGGGCTCGGCGCCGGGCAGGTCGATCTTGTTCAGGCACGGGATGAGCTCGAGCCCCGCCTCGACCGCCAGGTACGTGTTGGCCAGCGTCTGAGCCTCGACGCCCTGCGAGGCGTCGACGACGAGCAGCGCGCCCTCGCACGCCGCCAGGCTGCGCGAGACCTCGTAGGTGAAGTCCACGTGGCCCGGGGTGTCGATGAGCTGCAGCTGATAGGTCTCGCCGTCGCGCGCCTCGTAGAAGACGCGCACGGCCTGGGCCTTGATGGTGATCCCGCGCTCGCGCTCGAGGTCCATGGAGTCGAGGACCTGCTCGCGCATCTGGCGCGGATCGACCGTGTGGGTGATCTCGAGGATGCGGTCGGCCAGCGTCGACTTCCCATGGTCGATGTGGGCGATGATCGAGAAGTTGCGGATGTGGGCCTGGTCGGTCATGCGTGCGGCGACCCAGGATAGGCGTCGAAACCGCCCCCCACCCGCCCGAGCCGCGCTCAGCCGATGGCCGGCGTCGATGGGAGCGGCTTGTCGTTGGCCAGCGCCACGCCGTCGCGCCCGGCCGCCTTGACCGAGTAGAGCGCCCGGTCGGCGCGCGCCAGCACCGCGGCGTCGGTCTCCCCCGCGTGCGGGACCGCGACGCCCACCGAGATCGTGACGCCCAGACGCGCCTCCAGGACGGCGTCGCGCAGGCGGTTGGCCGCGCCGAGCGCCTGGTCCCGGGATTCGACGGCGAGCAGGGCGGCGAACTCGTCGCCACCGATGCGGAAGAGACGGTCGCCGCGGCGCAGGGAGCTGCTCATGGCATCGGCGAGCCCGCACAGGATGCGGTCGCCGTGGCCGTGGCCGTAGGTGTCGTTGAGCGCCTTGAAGCCGTCGATGTCGCACACGACCACGGCGGTGGTCGGCCGGCGATGCGAGCTGGCCAGGGCCTCGTGGAACGTCGCGTGATGGCCCAGGCCGGTGAGCGGGTCGGTCTCGGCGCGCTCGCGCAGCGAGCCCATGACCTCGGCGGTGCGCAGGCAGGCGGCACCATGGGTGGCGAGCTGCTCGAGCAGCTCGACGTCGTCGGTGCCGATGGCCCTCGGCTCGTCGCAGGCCAGCACGAGGGCGCCCAGCAGCTCGCCCTGGGCGAAGAGCCCGACGGCAACCAGCGTCTCGACCCCGGCCGCGCGCAGCTCGGCCAGGTTGGCCGCGGGCGGCGCGTCGTGCTCGCCGACGGTGAAGACCGAGATCCCGTCTTCGACCCACGCGCCGATCGACTCGAGCGGCGCGGCGCGTAGGACGTCCACCAGCGGGCCGGCCGCGACCGCCGGGCGCAGCGCGCCGCCGGCCCCGGTCGTGCGCGCGAGCAGCGCCGAGCCCAGCGGGACGAGGTCCAGCGCGGCGTTCACCAGCGCCTCGGCGACCGCAGGGGCCTCCTGCAGGGCGGCGATCTCGGCGACGTGGCGCAGCAGGCGCTGCGTCCCCGACTCGCTGGGCAGGCCGCCCATCTCGTCGATGCGCGCGCCGAGTGCTCGGGCGCACTCGCGCAGATAGTCGAGGTCGCCGGCGCGCAGCGGCTCGCGCGACTCGATGTTGAGCACGCCGACGGTCAGGTCGCCCGCGCGCAGGGGGAAGCACGCCTCGGCCACCACGCCGGGGTTGGCCTCGAGGTAGTGCTCGCTCGCGCTGACATCCGGGACGACCGTCTCGGTCCCCTCGCGGTACGTGCGCCCCATGATCCCGGCGTGGCCCGGCAGCCCGTCGCGGGCCTGCCAGTAGCCGCGCAGCGCGGCGCACCGCAGGCGCCCGCCGCCGGCGAGATAGACCGCGGGCAGCAGCCGCTGCTCGCGCGCGACGTGGTCCACCACGGTCGACGCGGCGGCGGCGGCGTCGGGGGAAGCCTCGAGCGCCAAGCCCAGCAAGGCGGTGGACACGCGCATCACTGAATAGGTATCGGGCGAGGCCCGCCGGAACTTGAGGGCGAATCAGCCGTTCAGCGCGACTTCTCTACCGTTTGCCGCGCCGAGCAAGCCGTTCCCGGACAAAACCCTCGATTTGGCGCGCCTCCGGTATCCCTAGCAGCCGCACCGCGAGCGCGTAGACCGCTAGACCGACCGCCAGGGCGGCGCCGACGGTGAGCAGCTGCGCCGGCAGGCCCACCCCGAGCGCCCGGTCGAGGACGTACCAGGTCCCGTACGACGCGCCGGCCAGCAGCGCCGCGGCGATCGTGACCTGGATCGCGACGATCAGGGTGCGCCGGACCTCGAGGCGACCGTGCAGCTCGCGGCGCAGGAAGTACATCTGCGCGAGCGTCATCACCGCGCTGGAGACGCCCGTGCCGATGACGATCCCCGCGATGCCGAACGGCTTGTACAGCGCGACCGAGACCGCGACGTTGACCGTCAGGTTCAGGCCGGCGATCCCGGTCGTGATCCAGGGCTTCTGGAGGCTGAAGAAGGTCCGCGTCAGCAGGAGGTTGACCCCGCTGAAGGGCAGCGAGAACGAGAACCAGAAGAGCGCGCTCGAGACGAGGTCCGTCGAGCTCTGCCCGAAGCGCCCGTGCTCGTAGATGAGCCGGGTGATCGGCTCGGACAGCGCGAGGGTGGCGGCCGCGGCCGGGATGAGCAGCAGGAAGATCTGGCGCATGCCGTTGGCCGTGAGCGCGCGTAGGCCGTCGTAGTCGCGGCGCGCCGCGAAACGGCTCAGGGCCGGGAAGAGCACGGTCGCGATGGCGACGCTGAACATCCCCTGGGGCAGCATGTAGATGCGGAAGGCTGCGTCGATGGCGCGGGGGGCGGCGTCGGACACCAGCGAGCCCAGCGTCGAGTTGATGAGCACATTGAAGTTGATGAGCCCGAGCCCGATCGTCACCGGCAGCATGAGCCGCAGGACCTGGCGCACCCGCTCGTCGCGGAAGGCGAAGGAGACCTCGAGATGGAAGCCGAGCCGGTGCAGCATCGGCAGCGCCATCGCGAACTGCACCGCCGTGCCGATGAGGACGCCGATCGCGTAGCCGTACAGCTGGTTGTTGCCGCTGAGCACGTGCTGCGAGCCGACCAGGCAGATGAGGATCACCATGTTCCACACCAGCGGGCTGAGCGCCGGGATGGTGAAGTGGTCGTACGCGTTGAGAATCCCGACGAAGAGCCCGTTGAGCCCGAGGAGGAGCACCACCGGGAAGAGCACCCGGCTGAGCCCGATCGTCAGGTCCTCGAGCCCCGACAGCTGCGAGCCGACGAAGAGCGGCATGATCACGCCGGCGAAGGCGATGAAGAGGACCGCGATGGCGCTCAGGACGGTGAGGATCAGGAAGAACAGCGTCGAGGCCAGCTTGAAGGCGTCCTTGCGCCGGCCCTGCTCGAGCAGCTCGGTGAAGACGGGCACGAAGGCGGCGCTGAGCGCGGCGTCGGCGAACAGCGAGCGCACCACGTTGGGCAGCTGGAAGGCGATCGTGAAGGCGCTGAAGGCGCCCGAGGTCGCGAAGTAGCTCGACGCCACGATCTCCCGCACCAGGCCGGCGATGCGCGAGAGGCCGGTGAGGATCGAGAAGATCGCCGTGTTGCGGGCCGCCGCCCGCCCCGCCGCCGGCGGGGAGTCCTGGGGGGGCGCGAGGCCCTCGGCCCGGGCGGGCGCGCTCGCGGTCGGTTCGACGGACACGTGGGGCGTGATGCTACGCGGCGCTCCCGCGGCTTCGCCTCAGCGGCGCCGGGGCGCGCGCACTGGCCCCCCGCGCGGCAGCGCGCGAGCAGAGGCCGCTACACTGCGTCGCCGCCTCATGGCCAACATCCACTCACAGAAGAAGCGCATCCTCCGGGCCGAACGCGAGCGCCTGGAGAACCGCCGCTACACGTCGACGATCAAGACCTTCTTCCGCCGCCTCGAGGCCGCGGTCGCGGCCGGCGACGCCGACACGGCGCAGACCGAGCACCTGTCGCTGGTCCGCACCATCGACAAGGCCGTCAAGCGCGGCGCGCTGCACCGCAACACCGGCGCCCGCAAGAAGTCCCGCGCGGCGCGCCTGCTGCGCGGCGACGACGCGGCCTGAGCCTCCCTCGCACGCTTGACCTGACTCGCCCCGCGGGCGAGCATCGCCGCATGAGCGAGCTCACCGCCAGCGGCAGCGCCATCGACGACCTGCCGGACATGTGGGACGGCTTCATGCGCATGGTCCGGCCCGGCCTCGGCCTGACCGCCTTCGGCGCGAACATCATGAACCTGCCGCCCGACTACTCGACGCGCTCGCACGACGAGTCGCGCAGCGGTCAGGAGGAGCTCTACGTCCGCCTGGCCGGCAGTGGTTGGGTCGTCCTCGACGACTCCGGGGAGAAGCTCTCGCTCGACGACGAGCACCTGTGCGCCGTCGGCCCCGGCACCGCCCGCGCCCTGGCGAGTGGGCCCGAGGGCCTGCGCGTCCTCATCGTCGGCGCCGCGCCGGGCCGCGGCTACGAGCCGGTCGACTTCGGCTGATCGCGGCCGCCCCCTACGCGGCGATCGTCGCGATCGCCCGCAGCGCCTCCGTGTCGTCGCTCAGCTCGCTCTGCCCGCGACTGGCCACCTCGAGCTCGGCGAGCGCCTCCAGCGCTCGGCGCAGGGTGGCGGCGTCGGTCGCCCGGGCCTCCTTGATGCGGCGATCGGCCGCCCACGGGCTGCCCTTCATCGAGTCCTTGACCTGAGCCGGCGACTCCCCAGCCTCCAGGCGCGTCGCGACGGCGAGGACGTCGCGCACGCGGCGCGCCATGAGCGGCACCAGCCGCGGCAGCGTCTCGCCCTGGGCGCGCAGCTCCAGGAACGCGCGCGTTGCGCCGCGCCCATCGCCGGCCACGAGGGCGTCGACCAGGCCCCACACCTGGCGCTCGGCGGACGGCGCAGCCACGGCCTCGACCTCCTCGACCCCGATGTGGGCGCCCTGGCCGTGCTCGAGGGCGAGCTTCTCGAGCTCGCGCAGGAGGCGCTGCTGGCGCTCGCCGGCGTGGGCGATGAGCGCCTTGGCCGCCGCTCCCTCGAGCGTGATGCCGAGCCTGTCGGCCTCACCGACGGCCCAGCGCGGGAGCTCCTTGGCCTTCAGCGTGGCCTCGACGGCGACGTCGCCGCCGGCCTTCTTCACCGCCGCCGCGAGCTTGGCCGGCGTCTTGACCCGCCCGTCGTCGCGCCCGAAGAAGCTCACCGTCGTGTCGGGCGGCATCGCCGCGAGCGCCGGAGCGAGCGAGTCCTGCACCTCCGCGTCCTTCCAGCGCTCGACTCCGTCGACGATCAGGAACCGTCGTCCGATGGCGAAGGTCATCGCGCTGAGGGCCAGCGCGATGGCCTCGGGCGTCGCGTCGTCGCCGTCGAAGACCTCGAAGCCGCCGCTCCCCGACTCCGCCTCGGCCATCGCGCGCAGCCGGGCGCGGCGCTCGCCGATGCGGCCGTGGTCGTCGCCGTGGACGAGGTAGGCGGGCTTGAACGTCGGCATGGATCGAGTCTAGGCATGAGCGTGGATGCGCAACGCCCCGGCCGCTGGCTCGACGCTCACGCTGCCATCGCGGTCGGTGCGGACGAGCGCGGCGCCGGCCGCGAGCAGCGCACGGACGGTCGCCGTGGCGGGATGGCCGTAGACGTTGTGGCGCCCGACCTCGATCGCCGCCAGCCGCGGTCGCAGGCGCTGGAGCAGCGCGGGCAGCCCCGGATCGGCGCTGCCGTGGTGGGAGACCTTGAGCACGTCGACCCGCCCGAGGTCGAGCCGCGCGAGGACGTCGGACTCCGCGTCGGCCGTGAGCAGCGCCCGCACCCCACCGGCATCGGCCTCGGCGACGATCGCGCGCTGGTTGGGATCGGCCCCCGCGTCGGCGGGCCCGCGCGCGCTTGCCGGCCACAGCACGCGCAGCGCGATGGCGCCGACGCGCAGCACCTCGCCGGCGCGCGCGCCGATCGTCCGCACGCCGCGGCGCGCGGCCTGCGCCGCCATGCGCAGGCCGCTGGGATCGCGGACGCCATCGCGCCCGTCGAGGACGAGCCCGACCGGGAGCGCGCGCAGCACCGCGGCCGCGCCGCCGTCGTGGTCGGCCTGAGCGTGGGTGACGACCAGGAGGTCCAGCCGCCGGACGCCCGCGTGGCGCAACCGCGTCACGATCGGGCCATCGGGAGGGCCGGTGTCGACGAGGATCGCCCTGCGCCGCCACTGGATCAGGGTGGCGTCGCCCTGGCCCACGTCGAGGAAGGTGATCCGCAGCCCCGCGGGCGTCGCGAGACCGACGGCCGACGCGCGCGAGAGCCGCGCGGCCAGCCCCGCCGCGGGCGTGCGCGCGAGCCACCCCGCCAGCGCGGAGTTGGCCGCGAGCGACAAGGCGACGACGACGGCCAGTGTCGCCACCGCGCCCGCCGCGATCGGTGCCCGCGCGCGCGGCACCACCACCGCCAGTGCGGCTGTCGCGCAGGCGGCCCCGACGAGTGCGGCGGGAACGCTCGCCCGCGCGCCGGGCACGCCGGTGGCGACATGCGCCACCCACATCACGTACGCGACGGGGAAGGCGGCAAGCGCCACGAATGGCGCGGCCAGCGCCGTGCCGAGTTGGCCCACCGCCACTGCGATCATCGCCAGCCACATGGCCGGCGCCACGGCGGGCGCGGCCAGCACGTTGGCCGGCAGCGAGATCAGCGACACCTGGCCGAAGTGCGCGGCGATGAGTGGTGCCGTCCCCAGCGTCGCCGCGCCGGTGAGCGCCGTCGCCTCGGCGAGGGCGCGCGGCAGCCCGCGGCGGACCAGCCCGTCGCGGACGCGCCCGGCCAGCAGGAGGATGGCCACCACGGCCGCGAAGCTCAGCTGCCACCCGACGTCCTGCACCGCGCGGGGGTTGAGGGAGAGCGTGACCGCCGTCGCCAGCAGCAGCGCATGCCAACGGGCGGCGGGACGGCCCGCCAGGACGGCGACCACGGCGGCGGCGCCCATGACCCCCGCGCGCTGAATCGACGGCCCCCCGCCGGCCAGCGGCACGTAGAGCGCGATCGCGGCCAGCACGAGGGCGAGCCGCATGCGCAGCGCGAGCCCGACGACGGCCGCGACGCCCAGGACGAGGGCGGCGAGAAGCATCACGTTCTGCCCCGACGCCGCCACGAGGTGCGAGAGCCCGGAGGCCCGGAACTCGTCGCGCGTTCGGTCGGGCAGCGCAGCGTCGTCGCCGAGCGCCATACCGCGCAGCAGACCGGCCTCGGGCGGCGGGACGCCGGCGCGCAGGACCGCCTGTGCCCGCGCCCGCACGCCGTCGACCACCCCAGCGAGCCCTCCCCGCCTGACCCCGGTGTCGGCCAGGGCATCGGCTCGCAGCTGGGCGTGCACGCCGCGTGCACGCTGCCAGGCATCCGAGGGCGGCAGGGGCTCGAGCCCACCGCGCGCCGCGAGCACCGCGCCCACGCGCTCGGTCGGCCAGCGCACGCCGCGGCCGGCGCGCAGGAGCACGCGCTCGCCGTCCAGGCGCACGGTGGCCACGCGCACGCCGAACGCACGCGTCCGCGGCGCGTCGAGGAGCAGGACGCGCTCGCGCACGGCGTGCCCGATGCGCGGGGCCAGGCGGGTCGCGTCGATGGCCTCCAGCCGCGCCTGAGCGACCAGTGCGCCGGCCACGACGGCGCCCGCCAGGGCCAGCCGCACCCCGGCGCGCGAGCCGAGCAGCGGAGCCGCGAGCGCGGCGAGCGCCACCGCCAGCGGCGCGCGGGGGCCGAGGAGCAGCCCGGCGACGAGCGCCGCGGTCCCCGTGTGCCAGGGCCGTGCGCGCAGCTCGCGCAGAGCGGCGCCGGCACGCGCCCACACCAGCGCGCCGCTCACAGCTGGACCTTGTCCCTCAGCGCGGCCAGGCGCTTGGGGCCGATGCCCGGGATCTCACCGAGGTCGTCGATCGAGCGAAAGCCGCCGTGCTGGCGGCGGTACTCGAGGATCTTGCTCGCCGTGGCCGGGCCGACACCGTCGAGGGTGTCGAGCTGCTCGGCCGTCGCACTGTTGAGGCTGACCGGCGCCTGGGGCGGACTCCCGGGCTCGCCGGCCCCGGCAGTGCTGACCGGCGCGGCGCCGGCAGCGCCGCGGCGGGGCACGACGACCTGCTGGCCGTCGGCCACCTTCGCCGCGAGGTTGATCGCGTTGAGGTCTGCGCCGGCGCGCGGGCCGCCGGCGCGGCGCACCGCGTCCTGGACGCGCTCGCCATCGCGCAGCCGGTAGACGCCCGGGGTGCGCACCGCCCCGGCCACGTGGACGAGCGCGACCGTGGCCGGCCGCGGCTCGAGGCGGACGGTTCCGGATCCGGATGCGGACGCCGGCGCGGGCGTCGAGGCGACCGGAGCCCCAGACCCGCGCGCCTGGCCCTGCATGTAGCGCACGCCGAGCACCACCACGACGAGCGCCGCGAGGGCGTAGGCGACGAGTTGGGAGCGGCTGACAGCGGGCATGCGCCGAGGCTAGGCGTCGCCGCGTCACAGCGGACACGCGCTTTGCAACAAATGTGCGCAGGGCCTGTGCCAACTCACGCGCCGTGACCCGATTGCCTCCGCGGGCGTGGTTCTGTCCACGCCATGCACGGCCGCAGACGACTATCGGACGACGACGTTCACCAGGCGTTGGGGCACGACGACGACCTTGACCACGTCCTTGCCGTCGATGTGGGCCTGGACCTTGGGCGTGGCGAGGCACAGCGCCTCGAGCTCCTCGCGCGCGGCGCCCGTCGGCGCCTGCACGCGATCGCGGACCTTGCCGTTGACCTGGCACACGAGCTCGTACGTGTCGCGCTCGAGCCAGCGCTGGTCGGCAGCCGGCCACGGCTCCTCCCACACGCGGCGGCCCGTCAGCAGTTGATGGGCGTCGGCGGCGGTGTGCGGCGCGAACGGGAACAGCAGCGAGGCGGCGGTGGCCAGCGCGAAGCGCAGCGCGCCGGGCGATGGGTCGCCCTCCTCGCGCTGCTTGGAGACCGTGTTGGTCAGCTCCATGATGGCCGCGATCGCCGTGTTGAAGGCGAAGCGCCCGGCCATGTCGTTGGTGACCTTCTCGATCGCCCAGTGCGCCTTGCGCAGCAGCTCCTCGTCGGCCTCAGAAGGGTCGTCGGGAATCGGGTGGTCCGGCGCCTGGTCGGCGGTCTCGGCGCTCATGCGCCACAGGCGCGCCAGGAAGCGGTGCACGCCCTCGACGCCCGCGTCGGACCAGTCCGCGTCCTGGTCGGGCGGCCCGATGAAGAGGATGTAGGCGCGGGCGGTGTCGGCGCCGTAGCGCTCGATGTAGGTCTGCGGCGAGATGACGTTGCCGCGCGACTTGGACATCTTCGCGCCGTCGCGGGTGATCATGCCCTGGGTGAAGAGCCGGTCGAAGGGCTCCTGGAAGTTCAGGTAGCCGAGGTCGGCGAGCGCCTTCGTGAAGAAGCGCGCGTACATCAGGTGCAGGATCGCGTGCTCGACGCCGCCGATGTACTGGTCGACCGGCATCCAGCGGGCCAGCACCTCGGGGTCCCAGGGCGCCTCGTCGTTGTGGGCGTCCGTGTAGCGCATGAAGTACCAAGACGAGTCGACGAAGGTGTCCATGGTGTCGGTCTCGCGCCGGGCCGGGCCTGCGCACGAGGGACAGGAGACGTTGACCCAATCCTCGGCGGCCGCCAGCGGGGAGCGCCCCTTGGGCGCGTAGTCCGCGACGTCGGGCAGGAGCACGGGGAGCTGCTCCTCGGGCACGGGGACGATGCCGCAGCGCTCGCAGTGGATGACCGGGATCGGGCAGCCCCAGTAGCGCTGGCGCGAGAGCAGCCAGTCGCGCAGGCGGTAGTTGACCGACGCGTGGCCCTTGCCCTCGCGGTCCAGCCAGGCCACGATGCGCTCGAGCGCCTCGCGGCTGGGCAGCCCGTCGAAGTCGGGGTGCGAGTTGACCAGCGGGCCGTCGCCGGTGTAGGCCTCGGCCTGGACGTCCTCGCCGCCGGACACGACCTCGCGGATGGGCAGGCCGAACTTGCGCGCGAACTCGTGGTCGCGCGCGTCGTGGGCGGGGACGGCCATGATCGCGCCCGTCCCGTACTCCATGAGCACGTAGTCGGCCACGTACATCGGCAGGCGCTCGCCGTTGACCGGGTTGACGACGTGGCGGCCGAGGAAGACGCCGGTCTTCTCGCGCTCGGCGTCGCCGCGATCCTCGTTGCCCTCGGTCAGGACGTGGTTGACGTACTCGTGGACCGCGTGCTCCTGCTCGGTGCCCTCGACGAGCCGGAAGACGTCGGGGTGCTCGGGCGCCATGACGAAGAACGTCGCGCCGAAGAGCGTGTCGGGCCGCGTGGTGAAGACGGGGTAGTCGATCCCCAGCTCCTCGTTTCGGAAGGTGACCTCCGCCCCCTCGGAGCGCCCGATCCAGTTGCGCTGCATCGTCTTGACGTGCGCGGGCCACTCGATCGCGCCGAGGTCGTCGAGCAGGCGGTCGGCGTAGTCGGTGATGCGGAAGAACCACTGCTCGAGCTGGCGGACCTCGACCAGGTGGCCGCAGCGCTCGCAGCGCCCGTCGATGACCTGTTCGTTGGCGAGGACGGTCTGGTCGTGGGGGCACCACTTGACGGCCGCCTCGCCGCGATACGCCAGCCCGCGCTCGAAGAGCTTGAGGAAGATCCACTGCGTCCAGCGGTAGTAGCGCGGCTCGTGGGTCCCGAACTCGCGCGACCAGTCGATCGAGATCCCCCACTCGCGCATCTGGCGTTGGAAGGAGGCGATGGACGCGTTCGTGGACTCGCGCGGGTGCTGCCCGGTGCTGATCGCGTGGTTCTCGGCGGGCAGGCCGAAGGCGTCGTAGCCCATAGGGTGCAGCACGCGCATGCCGTGGCGGCGGCGGAAGTGGGCGACCGCGTCGCCGACCGAGTAGTTCTTCAGGTGCCCGACGTGCGGCTCGCCGCTGGGGTAGGGCAGCATCTCGAGCACGTAGGCCTCCTCGCGCCCGTCGGGCTCGTTGGATACCTCCCAGGTGCGCTCGTCGTTCCAGACGCGCTGCCAGCGCGGCTCGATCTCACTCGGGTCATAGCGGTAGGACTCGGCCATGTCGAGGCGCGAAGGATAGGGCGCGGACCACGGCGGCCCCCGTCGCGCGGGGGCGTTACAATGGCCGCCGCACCGGCGTGGGGCTATAGCTCAGCTGGGAGAGCGCCTGCATGGCATGCAGGAGGTCGCCGGTTCGAGCCCGGCTAGCTCCACTCGGGAACCCCCGCGAACGTGGGGGTTTCTTCGTTTGAGGGGAGCGCGCGCCGGATGCGCATCGGCGCGATTCTGCGGTTTGGCCCGGTCTTTGGCCCGATCTCCGCTCTGATCGACCGGTTCAGCCAGCATTCCGGCCCAGTCGCCTGCCCGCGTTGGAGCGACTGATCGCGCGCCTTCCGGATCTCGCCCCGGTGCGCGGCTCGCCTCTTCCCCCGCCGACAAGGAGGTGATCGAAGGCGCGCCCGATCTGCTCGCGATCGCGGCGCTTGAGAACCTGCGCATAGATCTCGAGCGTGACCTTCGAGTCGCCGTGACCGACCTGGGCCATGACGTACGGGATCTCCGCGCCGGCCGCGAACATCATCGAGATGTAGGTCCGCCGCAAGCTGTGCGCGGTCACCTTCGACGGGAGCGGCGGCAGGTCTCGCAGCGCCCGGCGTTCGTTGGCCCGTCTGACGGCCGGCCGTATCACGCGCGCGTTAATGTTGTCCTTGTCCCGTCGGCCGCCGGCCCGGGTCGGGAAGAACGGGCTGTCGGGCGTTGGAGCGCCGAGCGACGCGCGCCACGCCAGCAGCTCATCGCGCAGCAGCGGGCTGATGTCGACCTTCCGCACGCCGGCTTCGGTCTTGGCGTCGGCGACGTTGATGTTCCCGTGCGCGAAGTCGACGTCGCGGACGTCGATCCGACAGAGCTCCGTGTTGCGCAGTCCGGCACCGGCGAGGCAGGCGATGATGGTCCGCCGGGCGCTGATCCGACGGAGCGCGTGTTGCTGGGTGTAGTAGATAGCCGTGGCCTCAGCGACGCCGAGGCGCCGGGCGATCTCTTTCCACGCCACGCCCTCGTGTCGCAGGGCGCGTGCCGTGGCGCCTCGTTCGAGGACCTTCGGCGTGACCGTCTGGTCGATCTCGTCGGCGGCCGCGAGCAGATCCTCGAGCTCGTCGACCTCCAACACGTTGCCCCGGGAGCGCTGCTCCTTGAGCCGCAGGCCCTTCGCCCGTGCAGCATTGCCGACCAGGAGCTTGCGCCTGACCGCCTCGTCGAGGACCCTCGCCAACAACTCGACCGTCGCATTGATGGTCGAATTCGCCAGCGGGCGCTTGAGGCGGCCGTTGGCATCGGTGAGCGGCACGCCGCGACGGGCCGACTCTCGAATCTCCTCGCTCAGGAGCTGCTTTGCTTCCACGTAGCGATCGATCGCCGCGTAGTCCAGCTGCGACAGCCGCAGCGATGCGAACGCCGGCAGCAGGTGATCTGTCAGAAAATAGCGGTAGTGCTCGTAGGTGCGCTGCTTGTAGGACGGCCTGCGACGAGCCAACCAGCTCGACGCGAACTGATGGAAGGTCGGGTCATCGAGCACGGTCGCCTGCGGCGCCGGCGGCTCCCACAGGCCGGCCTGGATCTTCGCGAGCACGTTCTGCAACTCGATCCGAGCGCGCGCCTGCGTCCAGCCATCGAGCTCGGTACCCAGATTGATGCGGTGACGGCCGCCGTAGGCCCGCACGCGCAGATACCAGGACGTCAGCCCATCCTTGCGGTTGTACGCGAGCACCTGCCCGGTCGCGCGTGTATCCGGCGGCCTGCCGCCGCCGCTCGGGGTTGCCACAGCGCTGCTCCGTTTCAGTCGGTGTCTCCTCTAGCGAGGCCGCCCGGAAGCTATGCCCCGTTATGACGGATCGGAAGGAGGTCGCCGTCCGCCCCCTCCCGCGTCCCGCGCCGTCGCTTGCCGCGCTGCGACGAGCGGTCCCGAGAAGCGTATGACGCGACCTTCGCGATCCGATCGGCGATCGTGGCGCGATCGAAGCGCATTCGCGCCCGCGGGCCCGATCCGAGCCGGATCGCGCCAAGCCGTCCGGCGTTGGCGTAGACCCAGTCCGCCGACACCCCGAACTCCTCCGACACCGCGGCGACAGTGAGCAGTCGCGGCCCCTCGCGTGAGACCGCGCCTTCCTCGCGCAGGAGCTCGACCACGCGCCGTGCGACGGCGTCGACCAAGCTGGAATCCGCTTCGTTAGATCGCTCAGCGCTCATCACGCCCCTCCTCCAGCGAGACCTGCCTCGCTGCAGGCGGTGGAGAATTCGTCCTAGCCGATGAGAAGCCACGCATGATCGAGATCCTCTAGCGACATGGAGGATACATACGTATTTCAACGGTCGCAAACAACCGTTAGAGGCTATGTGAGATCGTCGGGATCCCAGAGACCACCGGTAGGCGCGGGCTCGGTGGTGGTGCGCCGCGCTTGCATCGCCTGATCAAAGTCGTCGCGGCGGATACGCCACTCCTTGCCCAGCTTGTAGGCCGGCAGCTCACCGCGCAAGATCCAGTCACGGATCGTCTTCTCCTTGAGCTTCAAGCGCGCGGCGACCTCCTCGACCTTGAGGTATTCCGGCTCGTCTGCGGCTGGCGTCGGCGTCATCGTGGTCCCTCGCGTCCCGCGGCCTGACGCTACACCAACTGTCCGTGTGCACCCGTGTGTGGGTGTTGGCGACCGCGTGGTTTCGCTCGCAACGAGCGGCTTGAACGGCGAAGCGCGTCGCGCCCCGGCCCTCGGGTGCGATAGGACCGCTGCGTGAGCGAGCTGCCAGACCAGCGGGCCGGAACACCGGCCGAGGGCGCCAAGGAACACGCCTGGACGTCAGTCAACGAAGCGCGGGCCTCGTGGAGCGGGGCGATGCGCGCCCATGAGCAGGCACCGCCCGATCCCGGCTTTCGCGATCGACTCCGATCGCTTGCTGAGGCTGCTGCCGCGATGCGCGACGCGCACGCCCAAGCGCTCCAGGCAGGGCTGGCATGGCGGCCCGTCGCCGACTCCGAACGCGCGCGTCCGCCCTACGAACTACGGCCCGGGACCGGCCGCCGCGGCCCACCCGAGCTCTGGGCCCGTTTCGACGCCGCAGTGCACCAGCTCAACCAGGCCGGCGCCGGCGACACCCTGGCCGACATTATCGACGCCTACGCCGCAATCGCCCAGGCCGCTTCGGAGCTGGCCGACGCGCTACAGGCCGCCGGCGAGTAATGCGGATGCACCTGTCAACCGTCGCCCACCGCGCTCACGCGCACCGCAGCTGCATCGAACGCCGCAGCCGGAGCGTCGGAGCGCGGCGTGGTTCGTCCGATCTCGAACGTGGGCTCGCCGCCAGTGCAGCGCGGGCGTGCCTCGGGCGGCGGCGCCTTCGGAGACTGGCGCCAGTGGGTTGCCGATGAACTGGTCCGCCGGAGGGCTCAACAGCCCATGTGGCGGATCGGGTCGCAGATGCCACCGTCCCGCATGATGATCCCCTGCGTCGTGGCCGCGCCGGTGGCGAGGCCATCATGCAGCTGGCCGGGGCTGGTGGCGGCGGGACCGGCGGCGCCGGCCGGCACGGCCGCCGCGAGAAGTCCCGCGACGACGCCGAGGACTGCGGCCGGCCGCTTGAGGGTGCTGCTGAACATTGTGTTCCCCTTTCTGCAGTGCGTTGCTTGGGTGTGGCTCTGGTCAGCGGACGCCGGATGACGCGTGCTTCGCTCATCGGATCCTGCGGCACGACCGTGGCAGGCGATAGGCACCCTAGGGCTGGTCGCGCTCACCCCTTGCTGGCGGGTCGATGCACGTCTTAGAGCTCGTGGGAGTGCTGGCGGGTGTTGCGGTGCCCGAGGTCTCGCTGGGCGCGTTGCAGATCGTGGTGGGCGCGTTGCCAGAGCGCACGCTCGCGCTGGTCGGTCGGGGGCGAGCCGAGCGCGTCGCGCGCGTCGGTGACGTCGTGGTCGAAGCGGTAGGCCTCGATGCGCGTGGCGGCCAGCTGCCAGATGCGGCGACCGCGCGGCTGGTCAGGGAGAGCGCCCAGCGCTATCTGGAGGTAGGGGGCTGGTCGCTCGAGCGCGACGCGTAGGTGCTCGCGGCGGCGGGTCGAGAGCTGCCCGTGGAGCTCGGCGGCTCGCTCGCGGAGGACGCGGTGTTCGGCGTCCCATGCCGCGCGGTCGGGGACGCTGCGTGCGAGGTTGCGCTCACGCTCGGCGGCCGCCGCGATTTCCTCCTCGGCGAGTTTGAGGCGTTGGCGCTCCAGCGCGCGTTCGGCGGAGTCCGCGGCGCGCCGGCGCAGCACACCGCGCGCGGGTTGCTCGAGCTCGGCGATGCGTGCGCGCGCTGCGTCGGCGACGCGCTGCGCTTCGGCCTGGACCCTGCGGGCGGCGTGCAGCTGGTCGGCGAGGTGTTCGGGGTAGCGGCCGATGCGCTCGCGAAGCCGCGTGAGCTCGGCCTGCAGCTCAACGACGGACGGGCGCGCGATGGTGGCCTCGGCGGGCGGCCGGGCGTGCGCGGGCTCCATGTGGGCTGGACCACGGGTGCGTTTGGTGTCGATGCGGTCCAGCGCGAGGTCTTCGTCGTCGCGGCGCCCCATTGCGGTCTGGAGGCGGTCGATGAGCGTTCGCTCGTCGCCCAGTCCGCGGGCCTGGCCGGGGGCGATCTCGACGCGGTCGAGCTCGCGCTCGGTCGGGGTGTCGATGATGAACAGTTCGGTTGGTTCTCGCGCGCGCGAGAGAGCGGTGTAGGACCAGTTGCGGGTGAAGTCCTCGGGTCGCCCGACGACGCCCGCCCACTCCACGGTGGCGCCCTGGATGGTGTGCGCGGTCAGCACGTAGGCGTGCTGGAGATGCTCGGCCACATAGGGAGCATCTAGCCGACGTTGCGCGCCGCCGTCGGTGTGCAGGACCACGTCCTTCTCGGTCGGGTCGACGGCAATCACCGTGCCGCGCATGCCGTTGTCGACGGCCCGTTCGCGATCGTTGCGGCGCGCGACGACCCGGTCACCCACGGCGAACTCGCGGCCACCGATGTCGACGCTCTCGCCCAGGCGGCCGTCGCGCTGCAGCTCGGTGCGGATGAGCGCGTTGAGGCGCTCGCGGCGGTGGTTGTCACGCACGACCAGGACGGCCTGCCCCCATTCGCATGCGGCCTGGCGCTCGCGCCACGCGGCGACCGCTGCGCGCTCACCCGCGCCAGTGCTTTGGACGTCGCCTTCGATGACCTGTAGCTGCCCGCGTCGGTCCTTCTCGGTGATGTAGTCGGTGGGGTCGCCGCGGCGCACCTGGGCCAGCAGCTGACGCTCGCGCGCATCGCGCTGGCGCATCACCTCGCGCAGCTCGTGTGAGCCCAGGCGCTCGGTAAGTGAGCCCAGCCAGCCGCCGGCCTGGACGCTTGAGAGCTGACCGGAGTCGCCGATCGCGATGACCTTCACCCCGGCGGCGCGGGCGTGGGCCATGACCCGCGCGGTTTCGCGGGTGCTCGCCATCCCCGCCTCGTCCATGATCAGCACCACTGGACCAGTCCCAAAGCCCCGCCGGGCGGTGTCGAGGTCGAGCGCCAGGCGCGTCAGCGTCGAGGCCTGGCCGATGCTGGCTTGCTCGGCGAGCTCCCGCACGGCGCGTCCCGTCGGTGCGGTCCCGAGGACGCGATAGCCGCCGGCTGTGTAGGCCTGGGCGAGCAGGCCGGCGGTGACCGTCTTGCCCGTCCCGGCCAGCGCCTCCACCGTCTCCACCCCGTGACCGCTTGAGGTCAGGCAACCGATCGCTCGGGCCTGTTCTGCGGTCGGGGCGAACGTCGCGCTCGCGAGCACCGCGTCGACCAGGGCGCGATCGAGCACCGCCTGCGCCTTCGCCGCGGCGGGCCTGCGCGCCGGCCACGATCGCCTGCTCGTGGGCGAGCAGATCGCTCGTCGTGAACCGCCGGCTCACTGGGATCCGGACGCCCGGAGCACGTCGGTGCGCGTGAGGAATTGCGCGGCGGCGCGCTCGACCATGTGCGCTGGCGCTCCCTGCCCGTGCGCGGCCGCCCACGCCATCACCGCCTCGCGCTTCGCGAAAGTGTTCTGCTTCTCCGTGAGCCCGCCCGCTCCGGCCAGCGCGAAGCTCACCCGTTTCGGATCGGGGATCTCGGGCGCCCTGGCCCGTCCGAGCACGAGAGCGGCGAGCTCGCGCGCGCCGAGGCCATGCTCGGCGGCCCGCGCACGCACGACGTCACGCCATGGCGCGGTGTCGATCCCGTACCGCTTGCGCGCTCGCGTGGCGTGAGCGATCGCCTCACGCCCGCCATCCCCTACCTCGACGCCCGCCTCCACCAGCTCGCGCTCGCGCTCCTCGATCTGGCGACGGCGCGTGGAGAACTCCCGCAGCACCGCCGGGGAGAGCTGCTCGATCTCGGCCATCCCGTTGCGCACCGGCCCCCAGCGCACCCAAGGCAGACGCTCACGGACGGCTGCGCGAAGGTGCGCCTGGTAGAGGTAGCCGGCCGCTTTGGCGTGCTGGTAGATCGGCGTGGCATCAAGCGCCGTCCATCGGCCGTCAGCGCCGCGCGCCATGTTCGCGGCCACCACATGGGTATGCAGCTGCGGATCCTCGGCGCGGCTCATGCGATGGCGATACGCCGCCGCCACGAACCCCTTCCCCACCTCGTGGCGAACCCCGCCGCGGCCGCGGCGCACGCGACACGCCTCACGCTCCAGATACCCCAGCGCCGCATCTACCGCTGACTCGTGCGCCTCGACGAGTGCCCCGGCCAACCCCGGCTCGCCTATCGGCGAACAGCAGGCTCACGGACTTGGGCGCCGAGAACGTCAGATCAAACGCCGCCACCCTGCAACGCCCACCGACGCGCTTGAGGCGCTCCCCGGTCCCCGGGTCACGACCGTCCATCAGCGCCATGAAGCCGTCGTCATCAACCCGGCCGCCGAGCCCGATGGTCTCGGCCCCACTGCCGGTCCAGCGGCCCGGGGATTCGCCGCGCCCGGAGTAGTAGTCATCGCGCCCTTGCGCGACCTGACGCTCGTAGTAACGCGACTGCTCGACCGTCAACTTGCCGATCGACAACACCGGCGCCCGTCCTCTTAGGCTGCGCCACCCGCAGAGACGGCAGCTACATCGGCGTCGCTAGCGGCTCTCAACAGCCTCATCCGGCTAGAAACTACCGCGAAGGCATCCCTGGTGCAAATGTGTGTGGGCGGCTTTTGGCGCTTCTGAACCGCATGCTGTCCGGCTCTGCCACTGAGGTCGTCGGGGGTGTGGGCGGCAGGCTGGATTGCGCGTCTGGCGAGCTCGAGCGTCGGCGCCGGTCCTGCAGGTCGGGGCGACGGGAGAGGTCGCGGCGTGGTGGCGTGGCGGGTCCGTGGAGCGGGCGCGGATACGGTTGCCGGCGCTCGTCTCTTGTTCCCTGCGGCAACCCGCGCCGGATGGGAGGGGCGAGCATCGTGGGGTTGACCCCTCTGACCCGAGTATGGATGTGCAGCCGATCACCTATTGCGGGCGCATCGTCGCCGCGTACACGGGCGAGTGCTTCCTGCTTGCCGATGATCTGGCCTATCGCCCGCCGGGGGACCCGGAGCTCGTCTTCGTCGTGATGATGTGTTCCTACGCGACCGACGTCGCGCGGGGTGTCTTGCCCGGCCCGTTCAACGACGTCGATACCCGTCGCTACGCGCGCGCAGCACTGATTCCCGAGGAGCTGCTCGAGCGCCTGGAGCTTAACGTCGACCATACCGCCGCGGCGCTCGGTGTGCCGGCCCAGGAGCTGCGAGCGGCGCGCGACGAGCACGCCGGGCGGATCCGCAGGCGACTTTGGCGCTGAGCCCCGCGCGGCGCGACGGATCGCCAGGCTACCCGGCCGCAGGGCGCCGCCGCGGTGCTCGGCGGCGGTGTCTTCTCGCCAGGGTTGACGCTTACGCGGTCGCGGGTGCGCAGGCGCATGGGCCAGTGCGCTCGCGGCTGATCCGCAGGTCCTCGCCGTGCGCGACATCGCAGCAGCGGACCAGCAGCTCGTGCAGCTGGGCGCGGCCCCGCTGCACGCGCGCCTTCATGCCCGGGACGGTCAGACCGACGGCTTCGGCGGCTTGTACTTGGGAGAGCTCGCCCAGGTCGGTCAGGGTCAGCGCCTCGCGGTAGCGGTCCGGTAGGCGGCGGACGAGCGGTTGGAGACACCGCGCGAGTTCCTGCGGGCCGGCGACGGCGTCGGGGTCGTCGTCGGTTCCACCGTCTGCGTCGATCCGTTCGAGGAGGGCGTCGGGGGGCGAGGGCAGTTCCTTGGCGCTGGCGGTCGAGCGGTAGTGGTCGATGATCGCGTTGCGCGCGGTGCGGTAGGCGAAGGCGTCGAGTCGGTCGCCGGCGCGCAGCTGGTCGAGGCCACGGTAGAGGCGCAGCAGGACCTCCTGCGCGACGTCCTCGGCGGCGTGTGGATCGCCGACGCGCCGGCGCACGAAGGCGACCAAACGGGCGTTGAGGGTCCGCCAGAGCTCAATGTCCGGGAGCGTCTCTGCGGCCTGGGCCGGTGGGGCGTGTGTGCCTATTGGCATCCGCACCCTTTCGGAGCCGCGGCTGCAGCAGTCGGCCTTCTCGCTCGGCTTGCAGCACGTCTGCTGGACGGTCGCCGTGCAGCATGCCGGCGCGGGCTGGGACGTCGGCCGGACTGCGCCGGCGGGGTTGTCGTCGGTCATGCGTAGACGCTGCGGTAGTTGCGTATGGTCAACGGCAGACCCACTGCTCCGAGCCCGAGGATGACGAGCAGCGCGATGCCGAGGTCATCCCAGCCATAGCCGCTGAGCAGCAGCTCGCGCATCGATCGCAGGACGTGCTCGGCGGGATTGAGGGCGATGATCGTCCGAAGCGCACCGCTGTCGATGTGGTCGGTCGTCTGGTAGGCGCTGGTCAGGAAGATCAGCAGGAACGCCATTGGCTGGATGGCCTGTACTGCGGCTGCGTCCCGGGTGCGGATCGCGAGGTTCGCGCTCAACACGCCGAAGGTGACGATCGCGAGCAGGGTGCCCAGCGTGATCATGAGCAGGGCGCCAGGGATCCCGGTTTCGACGTGGGCGCCCAAGGCAATGGCCAGCATGAGGACGAGCAGCGCCTGGATGGCGAGCCTCAGGCAGTCGCCCACGAGGCGACCGGCCATGACCGCGCCGACCGATGTGGGCGTGGTCAACAGCTTCTGAAAGTAGCCGTTCTGGAAGTCCGCGGCGAGGGCGACTCCGGCGTTACCGATTCCGGGCACCGTGGCCAGCAGGATCGCCGTTGGGGCCAGGTACTCGAAGTAGTTGTCGGTCGGAAAGCCGGGCAGTTCGGTGACGCCCTCGAACAGGCCGCCGAACACCAGGTACATGATGAGGACCGGCATGACCGAGAAGCCGAGCAGGATCGGGTTGCGCGGAAACTGCACGATCGCGCGACGGGCGAGCAGGAGCGCTGGGCGGGCGGTGGTCATGCCGCCCTCCAGGCTTCCTCGGGGCGGTCGCTCGCGGTGGCGTCGAACGGTCGCCCCGTGTAGTGCAGGTAGACATCGCCGAGCGTCGGCGCCGTCGCGCCGCCGTACCGGTGGTCGCGTGCGACGGTCGCCTTCAGCGCCGCGGGGCTGCCCTCGGCCACAAGGGCACCCCGGTCGATGATGCCGATGCGGTCGCAGAGCTCGTCGCCCTCATCCATGTCGTGGGTCGTGAACACGACGGTGATGGCAAGACGATGGCGTAGGTGCTCGAGGGTCTTCCAGAAGCCGGCTCTACTTCGCGGATCCATGCCCGAGGTGGGCTCGTCGAGGAACAGGATCGGCGGCAGGGGCATGAGCGATGCGGCCAGGTCGACGCGACGCTTGGTCCCGCCCGACAGAGCGGCCAGGCGTTTGTCGGCGACGTCCTCGAGCTCCATGACGCGCAGAAGGAGGCCGGCGCGGGCGATGGCGGCATGCTTGCCCAGCCGGTGGAGGCGTCCTTGCAGGACCATGAGCTCGGTAGCGGTCGCGAACTCGTCCACCCCGGTCTGCTGCATGGCGAAACCGATGCGGCGGCGGACCGCCATCGGGCTGGCGACGACGTCGTAGCCGGCCACGAGGGCACGACCCCCGGTCGGCCTCACGAGGGTCCCGAGAACACCGATGGTGGTGGACTTGCCCGCGCCGTTCGGTCCCAGCAGACCGTACGCCTCGCCGGCGGCGATCCGTAGCGAGATGCCGTTGACCGCCCTCGTGCCGTCGGCGTAGGTCTTGGTGAGATCTTCGAGCACGATCGCGGCATCGGAGGCCAGGGTGGGACGCGGTCCGGCGCTGCGGACGAGCGCGTCTAGAGGGCCCGCGACAGTCACGCCAACCGGCCGGAGGTCTTGGGCATGGGCCATGGCATCAGCAGGCTTCCGCGCCGGCCGGCCGTGAGCTCGTCGGGGCCGGGCCTGACGACCCTAGGCGGTGCATCATCGACTGCGGTGGGGAGTTCGTCATGCCTTGAAAGACGGAGCCCGGCGAAAAGGATGCACCGGTCGTGGAACGCCACCGACCCACACCGCCACTGCCACGGGCGGCACGGCGGTCGAGTCAGGCGGCCACGGGAAGCACGAGCAATTCGCGGACGCGCTCGAGCGCTCCGGGGCTGAGGCTGAAGTACGCATATGACCCGCGCCTCTCGCGCGCGACGATGCCGGCATTGAGCAGCTGCTTGAGGTGATAGCTGACGGTCGGCTGCTTGAGCCCGAGCAGCTCCTCGAGGTCACAGACGCACACCGATTCCCCGCCCGCCGACAGCAACCGGTTGAGGATCTTCACGCGATGGCGGTCAGCGAGCGCCTTGAACACCTGCTCGAGCTGCGCTGCATCGTCATCGCTGAGGGCGGATTGCCCGAGCGGGGCGCAGCAACGGACGGGAGGGAGCGAGGTCACGCCAGTCACCATATCGAAAAAACTTGATGCCTGGGGAATTCGACGTTACGCTCCGCAGACAACATCGAAATTCTTCGATGCCCTCTGATCTGAGGAGTCGCCAGATGCATGAGCAGCTTCCCGTCGCGGTGATCGGCGCCGGCCCTGTCGGGCTCGCGGCCGCGGCCCACCTTCTCGCGCGCAGTCTCGAGCCCGTCGTGTTCGAGGCCGGCGATAGCGTCGGCGCGAGCGTTCGCGATTGGGGCCACGTCCGTGTCTTCTCGCCGTGGGAGTACGACATCGACCCGACGGCGGCCGAGCTCCTGACCGCTCACGGATGGGTCGCGCCCGCGGACGACGAGTATCCGACCGGTGGGGAGATCGTGGAGCGCTACCTCGAGCCGTTGGCCGCGGTGCCCGGCGTCGCGGAGCGCCTGCACCTCAACGCGCGCGTGCTTGCCGTGACCCGCCGCGGCGTCGACAAGCTCAAGGACGCCGGACGCGACGAGGCCGCTTTCGAGCTGCGCGTGGAGCGCGGCGGTGTCGAGGAGCGCCACTTCGCGCGGGCGATCATCGACGCGTCGGGGACCTGGACGCGCCCGAATCCGCTCGGCGCCGGCGGGCTTCCGGCTGTGGGCGAGCGCGCCGTTGCCGACCGCATCGCCTACGGCATCCCGGACGTTCTCGACGCCGACCGCGACCGCTACGCCGGCCGTCGCGTGCTGGTGGTCGGCAGCGGGCACTCCGCCCTCAATGCCATTTTGGACCTCGCCGCGCTGCGCAGAGACGAGTTGCACACGGAGATCGTGTGGGCTATCCGCGGCGCCGAGCTTGGGCTGAGCCTCGGCGGCGGCGCGGCCGACCAGCTGCCGGCCCGCGGCGCGCTGGGTCGCGCGGTGCGCCGGCTGTTGGACGATGGCGCCATCGAGCTCGTCACGGCCTTTCAGACCGAGGGCGTCGGACGCGATGGTGATCGTGTGGTGGTGGTCGATGGTCGGCGGTCGCTGGTCGTCGACGAGGTCATCGCGGCGACCGGCTTCCGGCCCGATCTGGCGCTCCTGGGTGAGTTGCGCCTGGAGCTCGACGATCGCGTCGAGGCGCCGCGCCTGCTGGCGCCGCTGATCGACCCCAACGTGCACTCGTGTGGGTCGGTGCCGCCGCACGGCGTCGACGAGCTCTCGCACCCCGACGCCGGCGTCTACGTTGTCGGCATGAAGAGCTACGGGCGGGCGCCGACCTTCCTGCTGCGCACCGGCTACGAGCAGGTCCGGTCGGTGGTGGCGGCGCTGGCCGGTGACTGGGAGGCCGCGCGGCAGGTCGAGCTCGTGCTTCCCGAGACCGGAGTCTGCAGTTTGCGCGCAGCATCGAGCGCGGTGGTGGACGACGAGCCCGCCGCTGCTGCGTGCTGCGGAGCGCCGGCCGAGCGTGAGCTGGTGTCGGACGCCGCGTGAGATCGCGCGCGTGGGCGATCGTCGGCGGGCTGTCCGTCACCGAGACGGTCTCCTGGGGCGTCCTCTATTACGCCTTCGCCGTCTTTCTGCTGCCCATGGAGCGCGAGCTCGGCTTCTCGGCCGCGGAGCTCACCGGTGCCTTCTCGCTTGCGCTGCTCGTCTCGGCCGTGGTCGGGGTCGGCGTCGGTCGTTACCTCGATCACCGTAGTCCCCGTGGGTTGATGACGCTGGGCTCGATCGCCGGGGCGATCCTCGTCGCGGCGTGGTCGCGCGTCCATGGGCTGACGGCCTTCTACGCCCTGTGGATCGCCATCGGCGTGGTCATGGCCACCGTGCTCTACGAACCGGCCTTCACGGTCGTGGCCAAGTGGTTTCGGGGCGCCGACACTCGTCGCCTTGCCATGACCGCCGTGACCCTGGTCGCCGCCCTAGCCAGCTTCATCTTCCTGCCGCTGACCCAGGCCCTCATCGACGCCCACGGCTGGCGCGACGCGCTCGTCATCCTGGCGGTCATCCTCGCCGTGGTCACCGTGCCCATACACGCACTGGTCCTGCGCGCCCCGGACCACGTCCATGCCTCGCTGCCGGCCGGCGACTCCGTGCCCGCGGGCGACGCCTTGCGATCGCGTCGGTTCTGGCTGCTGTCCGGGGCGTTCTTCCTGGCCACCTTGACCGGGATCGCCATGACGGTGCAGGCGATCCCCTTCTTGCTCGAGCGCGGATATACGACCGGCTTCGCCGCGTTCGCGGTCGGCCTCATCGGCGTCTCGCAGATCCCCGGGCGCCTGCTCTTCGCTCCGCTGGCTTCCCGGCTGCCGCGGGCCTACGCCACCGCCAGCGTGTTCGCGCTCGTGGCCTGCGGCATCGCGCTCATCGTCGGCGTGCCGGGCACGGCGGCGGTGCTGGCCGGGTTCGTCCTGCTCGGCATGGGTAACGGCATGACCACGCTGGCGCGCGCCACGGGGATGGCCGACCTCTATGGCCAGCGCGCCTACGGGACGATCGCGAGCGTCGCCGCCTTTCTCACCACCTCGGCGCGGGCCGTCGGGCCGGTCGCAGCCGCGCTGTGGGCGGGGGCCTTCGGCTATCGAGCCCTGCTGTGGACCCTGGCGGCTCTGGCCGCGGCTGCCGTGCCGCTGGCCTATCGCGCTGGGACATGATCCACGCGATACCGGTCACCGGGTCCACCGCCGCAACCCGGCGGATCGCCCGACTGAACGTCGTTGGCGTGGCGTCGGCGAGCCCTAGGACAGCTCGATCGGGTGCAACCCTCTCGCTGCGCGTGCCGTGGCGGCCGGCGCCCGTTCGACGGCGGCGATGGCGTCCATGCGGGCCAGGGCGTCGCGTACGTCGCCGCCCTCGATCGCGGCGGCCCGGGCGCGGCGCGCGAGGCGTCGCCCCTCGGCCGCGCGATGGCGGACGGTGGCGATGGCGTGGTCGTCGCAGGGCGGGAAGGCGGTGAGCGGGTGGCCGAGCGCGCGGGTGGCGTCGCGCAGCGTTCCGGTCAGGCCGGCGGTGGCGGCGTCGCATCCGGGGCTGCGACAGCACCATGCGCCGGCGTCGTGCACCCGCGTCTCGAAGGTGGCCTGCGCTCGGCGATGCCCTTGTTGTAGAGGGCGGCGATGCCCGCGGCGTCGGCGGCCGTCGCAGCGCGGATCTCGGCGGTGACCCGTCCGCGTGGGCGAGTGTCTGCGACCGAGCCGTCACGCCGGGGCGACGTGGGGCCGGCGGGCGCGGACGATCGCGGAGGCGGCGTGCTCGTGGACGCGGTGCGTTTCGCGGATGTCGACCTCCACGAGTCCGGCCTCGGCCAGCGCCGACTCGTACTCGGCGCGGGTGAGCGCGCCGGCCACGCAGCCGGTCCACTGCTCCATGTCGGCGCGCGTTTCCTTGTCCATGTCGGGGTCGGCGATGACGTCGGAGACCGCGAAGCGTCCGCCGGGCGCGAGGACGCGCGCCGCCTCGCGCAGGACGCGGGCCTTGTCCGCGGCGAGGTTGATGACGCAGTTGGAGATGACGACGTCGACGCTGGCGTCGGGGAGCGGGATCTCCTCCAGGTAGCCCTTGACGAACTCGGCGTTCTCGACCCCCGCTTCGGCGGCGTTGGCCCGCGCGAGCTCGAGCATCTCGTCGGTCATGTCCAGGCCGATCGCGCGCCCCGTGGGTCCGACGCGGCCGGCGCTGATGAGCACATCGGCGCCCGCCCCGGAGCCGAGGTCGAGCACCGTCTCGCCCTCGTGCAGGTCGGCCACCGCGGTCGGGACACCGCACCCGAGCGATGCCGCTACCGCGGCCTGCGGCGCGCCGACGGTGTCCTGGCCGGCGTAGAGGTCGGCGCCGAAGACCTGATCGGCGGCCGCGTCGGCGCAACAGGCGTCGGCATCGCTCGCGCTCGCGCAGCCACATCCGCACCCGGCGGTGGCGTCGCGGTCGGCCATGCGCAGCGCGGCGTCGGAGTAGCGGGCGCGGACGTGCTCGCGCAGCTCGTGATCGGTCAGGTCAGCCATGTCGTGAACTCCTGAAGGGCGTCGGGGACGACGTAGTAGTAGGCCCACAGCCCGCGGCGCTCGGAGTCGACGATCCCCGCCTCGCGCAGCTTCTTGAGGTGGTGGCTGAGGGTGGGCTGGGCGATGTCGAACAGCGGCACGAGCTCGCACACGCAGACCTTGCCCGCGTGCTTGCGCAGGACGTCGACGAGCTGCAGGCGTATCGGGTCGCCCAGCGCCTTGGCGATGGCGGCCATGCGTTCGGCCTCGTGGCGCTCGACGTCGGGGTAGACGACGGGCTCGCAGCACGGTTCGCCCGCGGCACGCTTCTGCTTGGGGACGAGTTCCAGATCGATCGCCATCAATCTACAAATATCGATTGAACTGACCAATGTCAATGGATACCGTGTGTTCGACGCCCAGCCGTTGCGCTGTCGTCATGGCCCACGACGAACCCGGTCCCTCGATGCTCCCCCACCTCGCGCCGGCCCTCCCGCTCTGCCGACCGGTCGGAAGGGTGGCGCACGATCCGCGCTGGCACCGTCGGCCGTCTCGGAGGCCCGCGGCGCGAGGGGTGGCCTGATGAGCGTGAGGCCGGTGGCGTCAGCTCCGCCCAGCCCCGACCGCCGCCGCTACATGATCGGGCCGCTCGAGTTCGCGCCCGAGGATCTCTGCGTCTCGGTCGCCGGCAAGCGCGTGTGGCTCACCCGCCGCGGGCTCGAGGTCCTCGAGGTCCCCGCGCAGAGTGCGGGTCACCCGGTGGCACGAGACGAGGTCCATCGACGGGTCTGGGGCGGGCGCGTCGCCGGCTTCAACGACCGCTCGGTCGAGGTCTACATCCGCCGGCTGCGCGTCAAGCTCGCTGCGGCCGGACCCGACTGGGACCACATTCACACCCACCACAACATCGGCTACCGCTTGGACCCCGAGCCGCGAGAGACTGCTCGCGCCAGCCGGCGGTGATAACGATCCATCAACACCTGTCGATGGAACGATCGTAGGCTCTCCGGCATGCAACGCGTCGCGGTCATCACCGACATTCATGCCAATCTGCCGGCGCTGCAGGCGGCGCTGCGCCGCGTCGACGAACTCGACGTCGATGACCTCTTCTGCGGCGGCGACCTCGTCGGCTACGGGCCGCATCCCAACGAGGTCTGCGCCCTGATCGCCGAGCGCGCGATCCCGACGATCTACGGCAACTACGACTACGCCATCGCGCGCGACCTGGAGGACTGCGGTTGCGCCTACGTCACGCCGCACGACCGCGAGTTCGGGCAGCAGTCGGTCGACTGGACGCTCGAGCACACCGACACGCGCTCGAAGCAGTTCATGCACGACCTCCCCTTCGACCTGCGTTTCACCGTGGGCGACCGTCAGATCCATCTCGTGCACGGCTCACCGCGCAAGGTCAACGAGTACCTCTTCGAGGACAAACCGGCCAGCCTCTACGAGCGCCTGGCCAGCGCCGAGGAGTCCGACGTGCTCGTCTTCGGCCATACCCACAAGCCCTGGGTGCACGAGTACGGCGGCGTGCTGTTCGTCAACTGCGGCTCGGTGGGCAAGCCCAAGGACGGCGACCCCCGCGGAGCCTTCGCGCTCCTCGAGGCGGCGGACGAGGGCGTCCGCGTGCGAATCGAGCGCGTCGAGTACGACGCCGCCGCCGTGGCGGGCGAGGTCGCGGCCGCCGGTCTGCCGAGCGAGTTCGCCGACAAGCTCCTGAGCGCGGCCTGACGGTGGACAGTTCGATTTTCTCTCACGCGCCGGGGCGCCGTGCGGACCGACAAGCCGGCCCAGCGCGGGGCGACGGTGCCTTCGGTGGGCGCGGTCAGCGCGCTGCGCGGGCGACGTGAGCTTGGGCAGCGACCGTGGTGGCTGCGGGAACGGCTCGGGGCCGATGCGCGAGGCGGTGGTCGTCGTTTCATTCCTGCAGGAGGTCGGTTCATGAAGTACGTCCTGTTCGTATGCACCCACAACGCCGGACGCTCGCAGATGGCGCAAGCCTTCTTCGAGCGTCACGCCCCCGACGACGTCCGGGCGGAGTCGGCCGGTTCGGATCCGGCGCCCGAGGTGTGGCCAGCCGTCGTCCAGGCGATGGACGAGGTCGGCATCGACCTGCGCGGCCGGCGGCCCAAGAAGCTCATGGTCGAGACGCAGCTGCACGCCGACTGGGCTGTGACGATGGGATGCGGCGACGTCTGCCCCTACGTCCCGACGACAGTCGAGGACTGGGATATGCGCGACCCGGCTGGCAAGAGCTTCCAGGAGGTCCGCGAGATACGCGATGAGATCGAGGAGCGCGTCCGCGATCTCGTCATCGAGCGACTGCCCGCCATCAGATCAGATCGAACCGCGCATCAGATGCGTCTCGTGCGCTTGCTGCCACCGCTGGTCGAGGAGTTCGGCGTCCAGCGTTCGGACGCCGAGATCCGGGCCTGCGCGGACGCCGTGCTCTCCCAGTACGCCGACGCCCCGGTCAGGAGCTTCGCGATGACGCTCGCGCACCGCCGCACGCGCGAATGCCTGCGGCGCGAGACCTGCGACATGGTCACCGGCTGACGCGCGGTTGGGATCGCCCGCGAGCCAACCACCCGGGATGGCTCGTCGTGGTGGCGGGGCATTGGTGGGCCGGGGCAGATCGAGTCCGCGTGCCCACAACGCGTGTCCGCCCGCACGCGTTGATGTGGCCTAACGGACCGCTATTGACCGGCGGCGACGATGCAGCGGGTAGCGATCGAGGCTGGGTCGGCGATGAGTGCGCGCAGGCGCGCCTCGACATCGTCGGCCTTCGACGTGGCCCACGCAATGTCCGCCGGGTGGCGCCGCACCGAATCGCCCGGCGTCGACTTGACGTGGCCGCGTTAGCACCGAGGGTGGGAGAACCGCCCGGCGGCAACGCGTAAAGGCCGCGGAGCTGGCCGTCGATGCGTTCGAGGCTGCGCGCGATCACGCGCCTTCCGCCGGGGCTCAATGCATCGCGGCGGGCGTAAGGGGGGCTCGCGGGAAAACCCGGACCCGGATCTGTGTCGGGTTACGGTTGGCGCGCGACGGCGGGGGGCGGATGATTCGACAGTCATCGATTCAACCGACGCTTGTCGATCTAAAGGCGCTTCTGACCCTGGGAAGGAACCTCCGATTCCATGACCATCCAAATCCTCGGCCCCGGCTGCAGACGCTGCGAGGCCCTTGACCAGACGACCCGCAGCGCCGTCGAGCAGCTCGGCCTCGACACCTCGATCGAGAAGATCACCGACTACGCCCAGATGGCGCGCATGGGCGTCATGAGCACCCCGGCCCTCGCGCTCGACGGACGGGTGCTCATGTCGGGCAGCGTCCCGTCGGTCGACCAGGTGCGCGACCTGCTGACCGCCGAAGCACCATGACTGCCACCCTGCTCCCCAAGCGCAAGCGCGCGCCGGGCGCGCCACCGGCCGTGAGCCCGGCACGCCCCTCGCTCGATGCTGACCGCGCCACGCAATTGGCCGCCTACGCCAAGGCGCTGGCAGACCCGATCCGCGTGCAACTCGTCGACGTCCTCGCCGAGCACCCCGGCGAGCTCTGCGCGTGCGAACTGCTGCCGCTCTTCGACGTCGCGCAGTCCACGCTCTCGCACCACCTCAAGACACTCGCCGACGTCGGCATCGTCGAAATCAGACGCCAGGGCCTGTTCGCCTACTACCTCGTCCGCCCGCACACGCTGACCGAGCTGAGCGACTGGCTCGACAGCGCAGCAGACGCAGGAGCGCAGACATGATCATCGCCGCCACGCCATGGGCAGCCCGTCATCACCCTCGGAGGGCGCGATGACCAGCTCGCTGTCCCCGACCACGTACGAGCGGCTCGCCGACCTGCCGGTGGTCATCGACGGCTACGCGCTCGATGGTCTGTCGCGCCGCGTCTCGACCGGGTTCCGGCGCTTCACGACGGTCTTTCGGCTCGCGGGCGGCGGGCACGAGGGCGTGGGCGAGGACGTCACCTACGAGGCCGCCGAGCACCGTCGCGTTCAGCGTACGGGACCGGTGCTGGCGCTCGCGGGCAGCTGGACGCTGGACGGGTTCTCGCGGCACCTTGACCGGGTCGACAGCTTCCCGGACGGGCCGCCCACACACGACGTCTCGCGCGCGTACCGGCGCTGGGCGCTGGAGAGCGCGGCGCTGGACCTGGCGCTGCGTCAGACCGGCCGGGCGCTGCACGACGTTCTCGGACGCAGACCGGCGCCCGTGCGCTTCGTCGTCTCGCTGAACCTGGGACCGGAACCGACGTGCGCGCCGCTGCTGAGCCGACGGGCAGGCTGCCCGGAGTTGCGCTTCAAGCTCGACGCCACCGCGCAGTGGGGCGACGCGCTGCTGGAATGCCTGGCCACCAGCTGCACCATCGACGCGATCGACTTCAAGGGCGTCTACCAGGGCACGCTGTCCGCCACGCACACCGACCCCGACCTGTACCGCCGCGTCGCCGAGGCGCTGCCCGCCGCCTGGCTGGAGGACCCCGACCTCACCGACCCGGCCGCCCGCGCCGCCCTGCGCGCGCACCGCCACCGCGTGACGTGGGACGCCCCCATCCACAGCGTCGCCGACATCGCCGACCAGCCATGGCCCGCGCGCACCATCAACATCAAGCCGTCGCGGTTCGGAACGCTGCGCGCGCTGCTGGACACCTACGACCACTGCGCCGCCCATGGCATCGACGCCTATGGCGGTGGTCAATACGAACTCGGTCCCGGACGCGGCCAGATCCAGTACCTGGCCGCGCTGTTTCACCCCGACGCGCCCAACGACCTCGCGCCCGCCGGCTTCGACCAGCCCGCTCCACCACCCGACGCGCCGTGCTCTCCGATGACCGTCACGCCGGCCCCCATCGGCTTCGGCGCACGACCCGAGCCACGAACCCCGGCACGCGGGCTCGCCGCCGCCGGCGATGCCGTGCGGCGATCCGCGCCGGAACCTCTTCTCACTCAGATCACCACCGAGGATGTGTCATGAAGATCGAAGTGTTCGACCCCGCGATGTGCTGTTCGACGGGCGTGTGTGGCCCCAGTGTGCCGCCCGCGCTGGCCCGGTTCGCCGGCGACCTGGAGTGGCTCGCCCGCCAGGGCGTTGAAGTCACCCGCTACAACCTCACCCACGAGCCACAGGCGTTCGTTGCCAGTGAACCGGCGCGCGCGGCTCTTGCGGAGCGAGGCGAGCAGGCGCTGCCATTGATCCTCGCCGACGGCGAGCGGGTCTCGATCGGGCGCTACCCGTACCGCAGCGAGCTCGCCGGCTGGGCCGGCGTGCATGTCCCCCGGCGCCGCGCCAGCCTCACGATGGCAGCCCCCGCGTCCGGCTTGGGAGGCTGCTGCGGCGGCGGAGGCACCTGCTGATGAGCACCCTCTCCGCTTTGCTGGATAGGCCGACACGCGTCCTGTTCTTCACCGGGAAGGGAGGCATGGGCAAGACCACGCTGGCGTGCGCCACCGCCGTCGCGCTTGTTGGCCGCGGACGACGCGTGCTGATCGTGTCCACCGACCCGGCGTCCAACCTCGACGAGGTGCTGGGCACCGCGCTCGATGAGCAGCCGCGTCCGGTGGCCGGTCTCGCCGGCCTTGAGGCCGCGAACATCGACCCCGAGGCCGCGGCGCGCGAGTACCGCGAGCGCACGGTCGGCCCGTACCGCGGGCTGCTTCCGGACACGGCCATCGCCAGCATGGAGGAGAGCCTGTCGGGCGCGTGCACGGTGGAGATCGCCGCCTTCGACGTCTTCGCCGGGCTGCTCGGAAACCCCGAGGCTACCGCCGGCTATGACCACGTCATCTTCGACACCGCGCCCACGGGCCACACGCTGCGGCTGCTCGCGCTGCCAGCCGCGTGGACCGGGTTCATCGACACCAACACTTCCGGCACGTCGTGCCTGGGGCCGCTGGCCGGCCTGCAAGACCAGCGCGACCTCTACGCCGCCAGCGTCCGGGCGCTCGGCGACCCACGCGTCACGACGCTCGTGCTCGTCAGCCGCCCCGAGGAGGCGGCGCTGGCGGAGGCCGAGCGCACCCGCGGCGAGCTGGCCGACGCCGGCATGCGCCACCAAGTGCTCGCGCTCAACGGCGTGTTCGACGCCGCCGACAGCGACGACCACCTCGCCCTCGCGCTCGCCGCGCACCAGAGCGACGCGCTGGCCGCGCTGCCCGGCGGGCTCGGCGGCCTGCCACGCGTCGAGGTGCCGCTGCTGGACTTCGCGCCGATCGGGCCCGACGCGCTCGCCCGCGTCCTTGACGCTGCGGCGTCCAGCTCCGCCGGCGAGCAGGCTGCCGACACGCAGCTGCCCGGCGTGCCGCTGGGCGAGCTCATCGACGAGCTCGAATCGGCGGGCCGCGGCGTGATCATGACGATGGGCAAGGGCGGCGTCGGCAAGACCACGCTGGCCGCCGCGATCGCCAGCGAGCTGGCGTGGCGCGGGCATCCCGTTCGCCTGTCCACAACCGATCCCGCCGCGCACGTCGCCGACGCGGTCGGCGACGCGGTGCCGGGGCTGTCGGTCTCGCGCATCGATCCCGCCGAGCAGACGCGCATTTACTCCCAGCAGGTCCTGGCGGCCGCCGGCGCCGACCTCGACGACGCAGCCCGGGCGCTGCTCGAAGAGGACCTACGCTCGCCGTGCACCGAGGAGATCGCCGTCTTTCGCGCCTTCGCCGACACCGTGGCCTGCGGAGAGGACGGGTTCGTCGTGCTCGACACCGCCCCCACCGGACACAGCCTGCTGCTGCTCGACGCCGCGCAGTCATATCACCGTGATGTCGCGCGCGGGCTATCGGAGGTACCCGACGCCGTCGCACGGCTGCTGCCGCGATTGCGCGACCCCGAGCACACCCGCGTGCTGATCGTCACGCTTCCGGAGGCAACACCCGTCCATGAGGCAGCCCGCCTGGATGACGACCTCCAGCGCGCAGGCATCAGCGCGTACGCGTGGATCGTCAACCAGAGCCTCGCGGCCACCGACGCTACCCACCCCACCCTCGCCGCCCGCGCCCGCGACGAGCACGCCTACATCGCCGAGGCCTCCGGGATGACCGAGCGCCTGGCGCTCGTCGCCTGGCAGGCCCAGACACCGGCGGGCAACCGAGGGCTCCGAGCCCTCGTGGCCGCATGAGACAGCTCACGCTGCTTGCGGTCTCTGCCTGCCCGCTGAGCGCCCACGGGCGCCAGGTGCTCGACACGCTCGCCGCAGACGGGCTGCTGGTTTGGCGGGAGGTGACCGCCGGCACGCCCGACGGCGAGAGCCTCCAGCGCAACGCGCCTGACCTGCTCCCGGCCCTCTTTGACGAGTCAGGCCTCCTCTTGGCCCACGGGCGGCTCTCGGAAAGGCGCCTGCGCCGGGCGCTCGCGACCTTGACATAGGGTGGTCCGCTTGGACGCGATGAGCGACATGCCGGCACGCGAGGCGACGTGATGGCGGCGCCTCGGCTGCCGGCTTTGGAGTGGGGCGCGTGGCGGACGCCGTTCGTGTTCTTCACGGGCAAGGGCGGGGTTGGGAAGACGACTGTCGCCAGTGCCGTGGCCGTGGCGCTGGCTGACGCCCGGCGGCGCGTGCTCGTCGTCAGCACCGATCCGGCGTCGAATCTCGGTGACGTGTTCGGCACCGCGGTGGGGCCGGAGCGCCGCGCGGTCCCGGGCGTGGCGGGGCTGGAGGTGATGAACCTCGACCCCGATGTGGCGGCGGCGGCCTACCGGGAGCGCGTCATCGGGCCGTATCGGGGCGTCGTCTCCGAACAGGAGCTGGAGGGCATCGAGGAGCAACTGGCCGGGGAATGCACGGTGGAGGTAGCCGCCTTCGATCAGTTCACCCAGCTCATCGTGCACCCGGAATTGACGGGCCGCTACGACCACGTGCTCTTCGACACCGCGCCGACGGGTCACACGCTGCGATTGATGAACCTGCCGAGCGCGTGGTCGCAGTACATCGAGGCAAGCCCCGAGGGGGCCAGCTGCCTGGGCCCGCGCTCGGGACTCCAGGCCCAGCGCGAGCAGTACAGCGCCGCGGTGGCGCAGCTCGGCGATGCCCAGCGCACCACGCTGGTCCTCGTGAGCCGCCCGGACGCGGGCGCGCTGCGTGAGGCCGCGCGGGCCGGCGCCGAGCTCGCCGCCCAGGGCATCCGCAACCAGCGGCTGGTGGTCAACGGCCTGTTCAGCAACCCGCTGGCCGGCGACGCGGTGGCCGAAGCGCTCGCGCAGCGACACGCGCGTGCGCTCGAGTCGATGCCGGCGGCGCTGCGCGCGATGCCCGCGGCTGGGGTGCCGCTCGTCGCACTGGACCTCACGGGCGTCACGGCGCTTCGTGCGCTGGCGTCGGGCCAGACGCCGGCGAACCCCGCGTCCAGGATCGACGCGGACCAGGAGGCCCCGCTGCCCGATCTCAATGCGCTGGTCGACGCATTGGCCGCCGGCCCCCCGGGCGCCGTGCTGGTGATGGGCAAGGGCGGCGTGGGCAAGACGACAATTGCCGCCGCGGTCGCCGTCGGCCTGGCTCGTCGCGGCCAGGACGTGCACCTCTCCACCACGGATCCGGCGGGGAATGTCACCGATGTGCTCGCCGACGAGGCACTCGATCACCTGAACGTCAGTCGCATCGACGCCACCGCCGAGCTCGCACGCTACACCGCCGAGCGCCTGCGCGACGCTGAGCGTCTGGACCCCGCGCGCCGAGCATTGCTCGAGGAGGATCTGCGCTCACCGTGCACCGAGGAGCTCGCTGTCTTTCGCGGCTTCTCCGGGCTGCTCTCCAAGGCCCGCCGACAGTTCGTGATCGTCGACACCGCGCCCAGCGGGCACACCCTGCGACTGCTCGACCTCACAGGCTCCTACCACCGCCAGGTCATGCGAGGCGCAAGCGACGTCCCCGGGCACATCACCACGCCGCTGATGCGCCTGCAGGACCCCGCCTACACACGCGTGCTGATCGTCACGCTCGCCGAGCTGACCCCGTCTCCGAGGCTGCGGCGCTGCAGGACGACCTTCGCCGGGCGGGCATAGAACCGTTCGGCTGGGTGGTCAATGCCAGCCTGACCGCGAGCGGCACGCGCGATCCGCTCCTCCTTGCCCGCGCAGCCCTCGAACGTCCCCACCTGCGCCGCATCCGCGATCAGCTCGCGGTCCGCGCCTGGATGGTGCCATGGCAGCTCGACAGCCTCACCGGCCAGGACCGCCTGGCCGCCCTGACACGCGCCTGACGAAGCGCTCGGAAAGGCACGCGGGCACGCACAGCCCGCCGCCACGCTCGCCAAGCCCTCTGCCGCCGCGCCCAGCTCGTCTCTGGGTGCCGCGCGTCACCCCGACCTCAACGCGCCGAGGTGACTGCAAGCCATGACGCGGACATCCGCGATACGTCAAGCAGCGGCAGTCCATGAAGGAGGAGCGATGAGCAAGGCCTACGCCGACATCCACGACGCGCTGCACGCGGGCGCCGCGCGGACGAAGGTCATGGAAACCACGGGCGTGGCGGTGACGATCGGCGACGGGCCGCCGGTGGCTTGCGGCTGCGAGGCGCTGGAAGCCGTCGAGCAATGGCACGCGTGAGTGCTGGATGACCATCACCGGCCAGCCCCGGTCGGCTGTCAACCACGATCCATCGATGGTTGTCGATACGTAGTTTCCGCGTGTCCTCTCCGCTCTTGTTCCCGATGCGTTCCGGTGCGTCGGTACGGACAATGCGGTGGGCGGCAAGGGTCCGTCACCAGCAAGCCGAAAGGACCGGCCATGTGGATCCAGGTTGAGGCCAGGTCGGATGCGATCCGTTACTTCCACCCTGGATGGTTCGCGTCGGTGATGGGTACCGGGATCATCGCCGTGGCCACACACCACGCCGACAGCGTGGTTTCCGGACTGGAGGGCTTCGCGGTGGTGCTGTGGATCCTGTCCGCGCTCGGGTTCGCTGCGCTGATCGTGCCGTGGGTCATCCGCTGGCTGCGCTTCCCGGCCGAGGCATGGGCCGACACCGCTCACCCGACTCGGGGGCCGTTTTACTCCACGATGCCGATCGCCCTGCTGGTACTGGGCGTGGACTTCGCCGCGATCGGGTCCGCGCACACGAACGCCGACGTGGCCATGCACGTGGCCCAAGGGCTGTGGATCGCCGGGACATTGCTTGCCTTCGTCTTCGGGGTGCTGATCCCCTACCGGTGGTTCACGGGATCGATCGCGCTGGAGCAGATCAACGGGGGCTGGTTCATCCCGCCGGTGGCGAACATCGTCGTGCCCGCCGCCGCGGCGCCGCTCATCTCCTCGTGGGGGTCTGAGCAGGCGGCCCAGTACGTCAGCCTGGTGGCGTTTGCCTTCTTCGGCATCGGCCTGCTGTTGTTCTTGGCGCTCGGGTCGCTGCTCGTCGGCCGGCTCATCCAGCACGGACTGCCGGAGGCCCACCTGGCCCCCACGCTGTGGATCGGGCTTGGACCCATCGGGGTAGGCAGCCTCGCGCTGGCGCGGCTCTCGACGACCGCCACGCCGCTGTTCGGCGACTCCGCGGCCCAGGCAGAGGTGCTCCTGCGCCTCGCGGCCGTCGTGCTGTGGGGCTTTGGGCTGTGGTGGCTGGCCACCGCGATCGCCCTCACGCTGCGATACCTGCGCGAGCCCTTCCCGTTCGCGATGAGCTGGTGGGCCTTCACCTTCCCGCTCGGTGCCTACACGGTCGCGACGTTCGTGCTCGGCGACGCCTACGACCTCGGCGTGCTGACCGGATTCGGCTTCGCCCTCTGGGTCCTGCTGATCGCCTTCTGGAGCGTGGTGGCGGGTCGCACGATCGCCGGTGCGTACACCGGCGCCCTCTTGAAGGCGCCGCCCCAGGCGCCGCCGCCCCCGGTCGTCGCCGCCCACTGAGCGCGCGGCGCGCTCGGACCCTCACAGTGACCACCTCCGCCGCCGAAACGGGCCGTCGCCGTCGTCGTCGAGTCATCGCGAGATCGGCGGCGACATCTCGGATCGCGCGCCGACGCTCATCCGCCAAGCTATGGCGGTGAACGGGCGCTCAGCGGCGATCGTCGGCCTGACGGTGGGGCGCTTTGACGCGCGCTGGGCGGCGTGGAGCGGCGCCGCCTTCCTGCTCGCCGAGGCCTACATCTCGGCGGTCGAGCGTGCCGGCGCTGCCGCGATCATGGTGCCTGGCGGCCGCGTGGTAACCGAGACGCCGGCGCTCGTGCTCGACCGCATCGACGCCCTTGTCTTGACAGGTGGCTGCGACGTCGACCCCGGCTCCTACGGGCAGGCACCGCAGCGCGAGACGGGGCCGGTCGACCCGAGACGCGACGTGTTCGAGGTCGAGCTTGTGCGAGCGGCGTTCGCGCGCGATCTGCCGGTGCTCGCGACGTGCCGGGGGATGCAGGTGATGAACGTCGCTTTCGGGGGCACGCTTCACCAGCACCTTGCGGGCGGCGCGGGCGAGGCGCATCGTCGCCGGGAAGGAGAGTTCACGCGCCACCGTGTCGTGTTGGCGCCGGGATCGCTTGCTGCGCGCGCGGCGGGCGAGGAGCACCCCGTCGTTGACTCGCATCATCATCAGGCGGTCGATCGCGTCGGGCCGAACTTCCTCGTCAGCGGCCGCGCTGGCGACGGGCTGGTGGAGGCGATCGAAGACCCATCGCGCACGTTCGCGCTTGGAGTCCAGTGGCATCCGGAGGAGGACGATGCCAGCCGTCTGATCGCGTCGCTGGTCGCCCGGGTGGGCGACCGAGACGCTGACGCGATGTCGTCATGACGAAGAGATCGGGTGCCGCGCCGGGGACCGCCGTTCGGCCAAGGCGGCGCGTGCGGCGAGCGCGGCTCCGGGTCGCAGGCGGGTCGAGCGGCCGCACGCGAGTGTCCCCCCCGCCCGTGGCCGTGACTACTTGGCGGATCGGGCCAAAGGCCGCGGCCTTTGGCCCGATCGCTCCGGAAACATTGCGGAAATTGCGTGCAACACCGCCGGCGCAAACCCGATCGTCGGAGGCCGAAGTGCCCCGCAAACAAGCCAAATTCGAGGTGGACTGCTGCCTGCATGGCATGCAGGAGGTCGCCGGTTCGAGCCCGGCTAGCTCCACTCGGAGAACCCCCGCGAACGTGGGGGTTTCTTCGTTTCAGGGAAGCGGCGGCTCGATGCTTGTCCACAGGCGAAGTCGCTCGACTGGGCATCGTCGGGGGCTTGGAGAAGGGGACCGGGGCCGACGGGCCGGCCGTGTTCTCGGCCTCGGCCGCGGCGAGGACGGCCGTGGGCGCACGCGATTGCGGGCTTCTTCTGACGCGGGGCGGTGTCGTGCTACGGATGTTGCCGACGGCGATGGCCGGGATGCTTGGTGTGATGTCATCGGCGGCGGCATCGGTGGTTGGGCGCTCGACGGAGGGCGTGCCCTCCGGTTCCTTCGGGGGACGGGCTTGGCGGTGGTTGGTCGAGTTTCGGTCGCGCATCCTTGCCGGTCTCGCCCTCGTGTCGATCGTGGTCGGGGGCGCGCTCCATCTCGCGGGCGAAGGCGCGGCCGGGGATCTCGTGTGGCGCGTCGCGGTGGCGGTGCTGGCGACGGAGCTGGCGTTCGAGGTCGTGCGCACGGTCGTCGTCGATCACCACTTGGGGGTCGACACGATCGCGCTGGTCGCGATGGCGGGGGCGTTGGCGCTCGGCGAGGAGCTCGCCGGCGTGGTGATCGGGCTGATGTTCTCCGGTGGCGAGGCGCTGGAGGGGGCGGCGTCGCGGCGGGCGCGACGCGAGTTGACGGCGCTGGTCCAGCGCGCCCCGAAGGTCGCGTGGCTGCGCGTCGATGGCGGCCTCGAGCAGGTGGCGGTCGAGCGGGTCGTGGTCGGCGATGTCGTGCTGGTGCGGACGGGCGAGGTGGTCCCGGTCGACGGCACGGTGGTGAGCGCCGAGGCCGTGGTCGACACGAGCACGCTGAGCGGCGAGCCGTTGCCGGTGACCGTCTCGGCGGGCGGGTCGGTGTTGAGTGGATCGGCGAATGCCGGCGCGCCGTTCGAGGTGCGGGCCGACCGGGCCGCCGCGGGGAGCGCCTACGCGGCGCTGGTGCGCCTGGTCGAGCAGGCGCAGCGCCAGCGGGCCCCGTTCGTGCGAATGGCCGACCGCTACGCGGGGTTGTTCCTGCCTGCGACGCTGGTGATCGCCGGAGCCGCCTGGGCCGCCAGTGGCGATCCGGTGCGGGCGCTGGCCGTGGTGGTCGTGGCGACGCCGTGCCCGCTGATCCTGGCCGCCCCGATCGCGCTGGTCTCGGGGCTCTCGCGCGCCGCTCGGGCGGGAGTGATCGTCAAGGGCGCGGGCGCGATCGAGACGCTGGGCCAGGCCCGGACGGTGTTGTTCGACAAGACCGGCACGTTGACGGTCGGCAGCCCGGAGGTGCGTGAGGTCGTGGCGCGCGACGAGTTCTCCGACGGCGAGCTGCTGCGCCTCGCCGCCTCGGTAGACCGGATGTCCGCGCACGTGCTCGGCGAGGCGCTCGTGCGGGCAGCCGCGGAGGCGGACCTGCGGCTCGCCATGCCCACCGACGTCCGCGAGGATCCGGGGCAGGGCATCGAGGGAACGGTCGACGGGCGCGACGTGGCGGTCGGCAGCCGGGCGTTCCTGCGCGCCGCCGGCTACCCGCCGGACGAGGTCGGGGCGACCGCGCTCACCATCGGTCGCGGCTCGGGTGAGACCCGCGTGCTGGTCGGTATCGACGGCGTCGTGGCGGGCGTGATCGTGATGGCAGACGAGCTGCGCCCCGACGCCGGGCACATCGTGGAGGCGCTGCGATCCGAGGGGGTCCGCCACGTCGCGATGGTGTCCGGCGATCGCCGCTCGGTCGCCGAGCGCGTCGGGCGCGAGCTCGGCGTCGACCGTGTCTATGCCGAGCAGTCGCCGGAGGACAAGCTCGAGGTGGTACGGCGCCTGCGCGGCACGGCGGAGCTGCAGCCCGTCGTGATGGTCGGCGACGGGGTAAACGACGCCCCCGCCCTTGCCCTCGCCGACCTCGGCATCGCGATGGGCGCCGCGGGCGCGACGGTCTCGTCCGAGACCGCCGATGCCGTGATCACAGTCGACCGCGTCGATCGCGTCGCCGACGCCGTCCGCATCGGCCGGCGGGCCCTGTTCATCGCACGGCAAAGCGTCCTTGCGGGCATGGGCCTCAGCCTCGCGGCAATGGGCGTCGCGGCCGCGGGGTATCTCCCCCCCGTGGCCGGCGCGCTCTTCCAGGAGGTCATCGACCTCGCCGTCATCCTCAACGCCCTGCGCGCCCGACGAGGCTGACCCCGCCGCCTTGCGTCGTCCGGGACCGGGACCGTCATCGCCACCGCTCGCGATCGCAGGACACGCTCCCGGGCGGCCACAGGGCGTTGGGAGCCGCGACGGCGCCGTGCCGCGGCCCGGGCGCCCGACGCTGACCGTCTCCCCCTCCGCATCCGCGTCGGGGCGCCTCCCCCGGCCGATCGGCCAGGGCTGCGGTGCATCGGGCTGCGGTACGGATGCAAGCCGGCCGCGCGGTGGATGGCTCTCGCAGCGGTCGCCCGGCCTTCCGGAGTCGGGGGGCCTGACCGCTCGAACAGATCGGTCGGGCCCTTCGAAGGCCGCGGCCTGGGGGCGATCAGCTCGGCGCGGAGCGGCTGGCGGCGGGTCGATCAGCTGGCCGCCGAGCCCGCGGCGAGCTCGGCCAGCAGCGCCTCGTTGTCGAACTCCTGGCGCGGGACGTCGCCCCACAGCGCCTCGAGGCGGTAGAAGTCGCGTGTGTCGGGCGTGAAGACGTGCACGACGACGTCGAGGTAGTCCATGAGGATCCAGCGGGCCTCGGAAGCGCCCTCCACGCGTCGCGGCAGCAGGCCGTGCTCGTCCTTGAGCCCCTTGTGGATGGCGTCGTGGATGGCCTTCGTCTGACGGTCGGTGTTGCCCGAGCAGATGACGAAGAAGTCCGTGTAGCCGGCCACGGAGCGCAGATCGAGGGCGACGATGTCGATCGCCTTGCGGTCTGCGGCGTGGGCCGCGATCGTGGTGGCGAGCCGCTCAGGGCTCATGCTCATGCGGCAGGCCTCCCCGCTGCTGTTCGATAGAGGTTGCGCTGCGCGATCGCCTCGGCGACCGCGTCCGGGACCAGGTACCGGATCGGCCGCCGTTCGGCGACGCGCCGGCGGATGTCCGAGGACGACACGTCGATCCTCGGCATGTCGAAGAACGTCACGCGATCGCCGCCGTGCAGCGGCTCCAGGCGTCGGGCGACATCCTCGCGGCGGACCCCTTCGCGCTCGGCGACGGCCAGGCGAGCGAGGGCCAGGATGGCCTCGGGCTCGCGCCACGCCGGCAGGCTGTGGGCCATGTCGCCTCCGACGATGAAGGTCAGATCGTGCTCCGGTTGCAGCTCATGTAGCTCCCTCAGGGTATCGACAGTGAAGGATGCGCCGCCGCGGTCGACCTCCAGCGTCGACACTCCCAAGCGCTCGTCGCCGGCCACCGCGAGGCGACAGAGCTCGACGCGCGCGGCGCCGCCGGGGTCCTCCCGGGCCTCCTTGTGGGGCGGCACGGCCACGGGCAGGAGCACGACGCGCTCGAGGTCCAGCTGGTCGAACGCCTCCTGTGCCATGACGAGGTGACCAATGTGCGGCGGATTGAACGTGCCGCCGAGGATGCCGATGTGACCCATGCGTGAAGTCGCGGTGAAGCCGCGGGCGCCGGTGCGCCTCAGCCCCTGACGTGCCCGTCGCCGCGGACCACGTACTTGAAGGTGCACAGCTCGCGCAGCCCGATCGGCCCGCGTGCGTGCAGCTTCTGGGTCGAGTTGCCGATCTCGGCGCCCATGCCGAACTGGCCGCCGTCGGTGAACCGCGTCGAGGCGTTGACGTAGACGCAGGCCGCGTCGACGCCGCGCTCGAAGGCGCGCGCCGCGGCGGCGCTGTCGGTCACGATCGCCTCGGAGTGCCCCGAGCCGTGGGCGTTGACGTGGGCGATCGCCTCTCCGACGGAGTCGACGATCCCCACCGCCAGGATCATGGCCAGGAACTCGGTGTCCCAGTCCTCGTCGGTGGCGTCGGCCAGGGTCCCCGCCAGCGCCTCGCCGGCCAGCGCGTGCGTGCGCCCGTCGACGCGCAGCTCGACGCCGGCCTCGCGCAGGGCGCCGAGCACGCGCGGCAGGAAGGCCGGCGCGACGTCTGAGTGCACGAGCAGCGTCTCGGCGGCGTTGCACACGCCCGGCCGCTGGGTCTTGGCGTTGAGGACGATCCGCTGCGCGGCGTCGAGGTCGGCGCTCGCGTCGACGTAGACGTGGCAGTTGCCCGAGGCGGCGTAGATCACCGGCACCGTCGCGACGCCCTTCAGCGCGGCCTTCAACCCCTCCCCCCCGCGCGGGACGATGAGGTCCACGACACCCTCCTGGGTGGCCAGCTCGGCCAGCTCCGCGCGCCCTCCCCCTGCCACGAGGACGATCGCCCCCGCGGGCACGCCCGCGTCCGTCGCGGCCTGGGCGGCGACCGCGGCCAGCACCGCGTTGGAGCCCGCCGCCGACGACGAGCCCCGCAGCACGATCGCGTTGCCCGACTTCAGGCACAGGGCGGCCGCGTCGATGGTGACGTTCGGTCGCGCCTCGTAGACGACCGCGACCACGCCGAGCGGCACGCGCACCTTGGCCACGTCGAGGCCGTTGGGCAGGCGCTGGCCGTCGATGAGCTCGCCCACCGGGTCGGGCAGCGCCGCGATCGCGCGCACGCCGTCGGCCATCGCCCTCACGCGGCCCTCGTCGAGCGCCAGGCGGTCGAGGAGCGCGGCGTCGAGCCCGTTCGCCCGGCCCGCCTGCATATCGCGCGCGTTGGCATCGAGGATCTCCGCCGTCCGCGCCTCGAGCGCATCGGCGATCGCGTGCAGCGCGGCATCCTTGGTGCCGGTCGGCAGCGCGGCGAGCGCCCGTGAGGCATCGCGGGCGGCCAGGCACAGCTCGGCGACCGAGCGGGCGCCGGCGGTGGTGGCGCCGACCGGTGTGGCGGTGGTGGCCATCGACCTATTACACCAGCAGGGCCCCGGCGGGCGCACTGACCGCCCGATCGCGCCTCCCGTCGGCAGCGGTCAGGGCGCTGGCGGGCACGCCGGTGGGGGCGGTGAGCGGGCCGGATAATGCGTGACGTGCATCTGGGCATCGCGGATCACCTCGGCTGGGCCATCGCGGTGACGGCGTCCGCGGACCACGAGGTCGTCGACCGTCGGCGGATCGAGCTGGTCGAGCCCGGCATCTCGTCGGCACCGATTCACTACGAGAGCCGGCGCCTCGACGTCGCCGCCACGGCTGCGCTGGTCGCGCAGGTGCGTGCGTCCGCCACCCGGGCGACGTCCGCGGCCCTCGACGAGATCGCCGCAGCCCTGCCGGCGGCGATCGTCTCGATCTCGCTCCGAGACTGGCCGGCGGACTTCCCCGACGACATCGTCGTCCAACGTCGCGCGCCGTATGAGGCCCGGGCCGACGCCATCATGTACCGCCAGGTGCTGGCCGAGGTCGCACGCGCTCGTAACTGGAAAGTCCATCTCTACGACGCGAGAGACGTTGTCGATCAAGCGGTCGGCATGCTGGCCGAGCGGGCCGACGCTGTCCTGCGGGGACCGCGGGCGTCGCTCGGGCCACCGTGGGCGAAGGACCATCGGGTTGCCCTCGCCGCCACGGTTGTCGCGGGCGGGCGCGCCTGACGGGGCCAGGCCGTCGGCGCCGCCGCGACGCAAGAGGAGCCAGCCGCGGCCTACACGAGGACGAAGTAATCGCGGTGCACGGCCTCGTCCGTGGCCCGCGGCAGGACCTCGCGCACCTGCGCGCTCTTGAGGCCCATCACCTGACGCAGCTCGGTGGCCGAGTAGTTGGTGATCCCCTTGCCGATGACGGCCGCGCCCTCGGCCACGTGGACGGCGTCGCCGGCGTCGAAGCCCCCGCGGACATCGACGATCCCGACCGGGAGCAGCGACGTGCCGCCCTCGCGCAGGGCGCGCGCGGCGCCCGCGTCGATGACCACCGTCCCGTGCGAGGGCTTGGCGTAGCGCAGCCACAGCTTGAACGACGAGTAGCGCGCCTGCTGGGCCGGGAAGCGCGTGCCCGCCGCCCCACCCTCCAGCACCGTGCCCAACGCCGAGTCGGAGAGGCCGCTGCAGATGACGGCCGGGATCCCGGCCGCCGTCGCCATCTCGGCGGCGACGACCTTCGAGCGCATGCCGCCCGAGCCCAGCGGCGAGGTGGTGTGGCCGATGTCCATCGCTCCGAGGCTCGAGAAGTCGTCGACCTCCTCGACCAGCCGAGCCGCTTCGTCGGTACGCGGATCGGCGGTGAAGAGGCCGTCGATGTCGGTGAGCAGGACGAGCAGGTCGGCGCCGATGAGGATCGCCACCTGGGCGGCGAGGAAGTCGTTGTCGCCGAAGGAGATCTCGTCGGTCGTCGTGGTGTCGTTCTCGTTGATGACCGGGACCACGCTCCAGTCCAGCAGGCGGCGCAGCGTCTGGCGCGCGTTGAGGTAGTGGGTGCGCGCACTCATGTCGAAGAAGGTCAGCAGGACCTGGGCGCTCGTCACGCCGCGCTCGCGCAGCAGCTCGTCGTAGACGCGGTAGAGCTTGCCCTGGCCCACGGCGCTCGCGGCCTGGAGGTCCTCGATCGCGGTCGGCCGCGGCGAGAGGCCCATGACCTGGATGCCGCGGGCGATCGCGCCGGAGGTGACCACGACGACGTCGTCGCCGGCGGCGTGGCGGGCGGCCACGTGGTCGCAGACCCGGGCCAGCACGGCCGGCCGCAGCGCGCCGGAGTCCTCGGCGACGATGCTCGAACCGAGCTTGACGACGTAGCGGGCCATGGGCGGCGCAGGCTATCCGGGGTCCAGCTCGAAGACGACGCCGCCGATCTCGACGTCGTCGCCGGCCTCGAAGCCCGCCGCCTCGAGCGCGCGCACGACGCCCATGCGGTGCAGGCGATGCTCGATGTGGGCCAGCGCCTCGTCGTTGTCGACGTCGAAGCGGGCCATCAGGCGCTCGACCGGAGCGCCGCTGACGCGAAAGGCGCCCTCTCCCACCGGCTCGACGCGCCAGCCTCGGTCGGCGGCCGGGCGAAAGACGCGGTGCTCGGCGAGCTCCTCGGCGGCGGCGAGCTGCGCCGCGGGCGCCGGCGCCTGCACCGGGACGCGCACCAGCAGCTCGTGGGCGAGCTCGTCCAGGCCGGCGCGCGTGGCGCTCGAGGTGACGACCACGGGCACGTGCGGGCCCAGGCGGGCGCGCCATGCGTCAGCCGCGGCGGAGGCCGCCTCGGGGGGCACGAGATCGGCCTTGGACAGCGCCAGAAGGCGCGGCAGCGAGGCCAGGCGCGGGTCGTGCGCGGCCAGCTCGTGCTCGATCGTCTCCCAGTTGGCCACCGGGTCAGAGCCGTCCAGCGGCGCGAGGTCGAGCACGTGCACGAGCAGACGCGTGCGCTCGACGTGAGCCAGGAAGTCGTGGCCCAGGCCGGCGCCGCCGCTGGCGCCCTCGATCAGCCCGGGGATGTCGGCCAGCACGAGCTGGCGATCGTCGGAGTCGAGCGTCCCCAGCACCGGCTCGAGCGTGGTGAACGGGTAGTCGGCCACCTTGGGCGCCGCGCGCGTCAGGCGCGAGAGCAGCGAGGACTTGCCCGCGTTGGGCAGGCCGACGAGGCCGACGTCGGCCAGCAGCTTGAGCTGCAGCTCCACCCAGCCCTCCTCGCCCTCCAGCCCGCGCTCGGCGAAGCGCGGCGCCTGGCGCGTGGCGGTGGCGAAGCGCTTGTTGCCGCGACCGCCCGACCCGCCGCGGGCCAGCACGACGCGCCCGCCCGGGGCCACCAGGTCGTACTCGGTGCCCTCCCAGTCGACGACCTGCGTGCCCGGCGGGACGCGCACGATGAGGTCGTCGCCGTCGGCGCCGTGGCGCAGCGCGCCCTCCCCGTGACCGGCGCGCTGGGCCTTGTAGTGGGCCCTGCGCTTGAATGACTGCAGGTCGCGCAGCGAGTCGTCGCACACCAGCACGACGTCGCCGCCGCGGCCGCCGTCGCCGCCGTCGGGGCCGCCGCGCGGCACGTGGGCCTCGCGGCGGAAGGAGCGACAGCCGTCCCCGCCGCCGCCGCCCTGCACGAAGATGCGCGCCTTGTCATAGAGCATGCACGCCCCATCGTAGAAAGGACCCGACCATGGCCGACGACGAGAAGGTCTTCCTCATCACCGGCGCGAGCTCCGGCATCGGCGCCGCCACCGCCCGGCGCGCCGCGCAGGACGGCTTCCGCCTGGTGCTGGCGGCGCGCTCGGTGGACAAGCTCGAGGCGCTGGCCACCGAGCTCGGCGGCGACGAGCGCGCGCTGGCCGTGGCCTGCGACGTGACCGACTGGGGACAGCAGCAGGCGATGGTCGCGCAGGCCCTCGAGCGCTTCGGCCGCCTCGACGTGGCCTTCGCCAACGCCGGCTTCGGCGCCTCGCGGGGCTTCCTCAGCGACGACCCCGAGCATTGGCGCGAGATGGTCCTCACCAACGTGCTCGGCGCCGCCTACACCGTCCGCGCGACGCTCCCGCCGATCAAGCAGTCGACCGGTCACATCCTCCTGACGGGCTCGGTGGCCGGCCGGCGCGCCATCCCGGGCAGCCTGTACTCGTCGACCAAGTGGGCGATCAGCGGCATGGGCGAGTCGCTGCGCCAGGACGTCGACGGCACGGGCGTCCGCGTCACCGTCGTCGAGCCCGGGATGGTCGAGACGCCGTTCTTCGACAACCCCGGCGAGGGGCGCCTCGACGCCGACGACATCGCCCGCGCGGTCATGTTCGCGATCGCGCAGCCACCGCATGTCGATGTCAACGAGATCCTCATACGCCCGACAGCGCAGTCGGGGTAGCCTCGGAGGATGGGACGATTCGAGCGATCAGAGCGCGGCGGCGGCCAGCCCGACCCGCAGGAGGCGCTACGCCGCGCGCGTGACGCCGTCGCGCGCGAGCGCGCTCAGCGCGGCGAGCACCACACGACCGAGGGTGAGGACCAGAGCCGCGAGAGCGAGCTCGAGGACGTCGAGGACGCCATGCGCGAGCGCGACGACCGCGGCGACGGCTGAGGCGCCGCTGACCCTCTACAGGCGCTCGGAGCGTCTACAGGCGCTCGGAGCGCTCGCGCGCCGGCGCATGGGTCTGCACGAAGGCGGCGATCTGGTCGCCGAGCAGCCGGTCGTCCGTGTTGAGGTGGAACACCTCGGTGAAGTGGTTGTGGCCTGCGACGTACACGAGGTGGGGCACGCGGCCGCCGCGCGCGTAGAGCGCCGTGAAGGCGTTGGCCGCCTGGCGGTGCGAGACCGGGGGATCGTGCTCGGCCACCGCGACCATCACGGGCAGCTGCGACTCGACCAGGCCGGCCAGCGGCGAGGCGGCGTCCCATTGCGAGCGAGCGCCGAAGTACGGGCCGAGCACGCCCTCGTCGTCGAAGGACGGCAGGTCGTAGGCCCCCGACAGCAGCACGAGGCCGCGGACGCCGGGCTCGCCGTCGGGATGCAGCTCTGGCAGGGCCGCGTAGCTCGCGATGTGCGTGGCCCCCGCCGATGAGCCGACGAGCACGATCCGCTCGGGATCGCCGCCGTGCTCGGCCACGTTCGCGCGCAGCCACGCCACCGCGGCGCCGACGTCCTGCGCGCCCGCGGGCCAGCGATGCTCGGGCGCCAGGCGGTAGTTCATGGTCACCCCGACCATGCCCGACCGGCACGCCCAGAGGCCGACGTTCTCGTTGTGCGGCGTGCCCGGCGTCGACTTGTCGCCGCGGACGAAGCCGCCGCCGTGCACGAAGAGGATCACCGGCCGGTCCTGCGCTCCGGGCGCGGAGAAGAGGTCGAGGCGATGGCGCTCGTGCCGGCCATAGGCGACGTCGCGCGTGAGCGCGACGCCGTCGTACGGGGGCTGCTCGTGCGCGTCGGCGTAGACCGCGCGCGAGGCGTCGAGCGTCTCCGGCGCCGATGACGTCGCCGATCGCCGCGATGCGGCTGGCGACGTCGCGATCCACCGGCTACTCGGCGTCGGGCAGGATCGAGATCACGCGGCCGCGCCTGCCCTCGGTGAACTGCACCGTGCCGGCGGCGCGGGCGAACAGCGTGTCATCCCGGCCGATGCCGACGCCCTCGCCGGGCTTGAAGCGGGTGCCGCGCTGGCGGACGATGATCTCGCCGCCGGTGACGACCTCACCGGCGAAGACCTTCACGCCGAGGCGCTTGGCGTTGGAATCGCGGCCGTTGCGCGAGGAGCCGAGGCCCTTCTTGTGTGCCATTACTCGTCGTCCTCCTTGGCGGCCGCGTCGGCCTTCCTGGCCGGCGGCTTGCGCGACAGCTGCTTGATCTCGGTGACCTCGATGCGCGTCAGCTCCTGGCGGTGGCCGTTGCGCTTGCGGTAGCCCCGCTTGGGCTTGAACTTGAACACGCGCAGCTTCTCGCCGCGCAGGTGCTCGACGATCTTCGCGTCGACCTTGACCTTGGCCAGGCCGTCGGAGTCGAAGACGACATCGTCGGAGCGGAACAGGATCGGCTCGAGTGACACCGTGGCGCCGGCGTCGTCGGGCAGCCGCTCGACGAGGAGGGTCTGGCCCTTCTCGACGCGGTACTGCTTGCCACCGGTCTTGACGATCGCGTACATGTCGTGTCTCAGTCTGAGGTCGTTTCCGCCTTGGCAGCGGAACGGCGCCGACCGCCTCTGCGGCCACGGCGCCGAGGTGTCGATTCTACGTCATCGCCGTCCGAGGCGGCCTGCTCGGGGTCCGGCGCAGGCTCGTCGTCGACCTTCGCCTCGGCCTTGGGCGCGGGCTTGGGCCGGGTCGTGCGCACGCGCTTGCGCGGCGCGGGCTTCTCCTCCGAGGGCTTCGCGGCCGCCTTGGCAGAGGACTTCGCGCCCCCGCCGTTGGGCGACATCGGCTGGGTCTCGACCAGCACGGCGGTGGCCGCCGAGCGCCCGGCCTCCTCGATGCGCACGAGGCGCTTCTCGCCCACGTGGGCGCCGCCGTCGACCACCGAGATGATGTAGCCGTCGACCTTGGCCACCGCGTCGTCGACCTCGTACATGTGCGGCTCGACGATGGTCACGAGCACCTCGTCGCCCTCCCGGAAGGGGATGGCCTGCTCGCGCACGTCGGCGTCGGAGCCCTCGAGGACGATGTCGAAGTGGTCGTGGGGCAGCCCCTCGGAGCCGGTGAAGTGGAAGTGGCGCCCCGTCTCGGCCTCCAGCGCGTGCAGCACGCGCGCCCCGTTGCCCGTGAACTGCGAGCTCACGTGGGGGTGCATGCGGATGAGGAAGGCCTCGATCTTGCGCGGGGCGCGCGCGGCCAGCTCGCGCAGGCGGCGCTCGAACTCGATGGCGATCGTCTCCTCGGAGAGCACGACGCCGTCGCCGTGGCACACCGGGCACGGGCGGGTCATGATCTCGCGCACGCCCTCGGTGACGTTCTGGCGCGTCATCTCGACCAGACCGAGCTTCGAGATCTCCGCCGTGAAGGTCTTGGTGCGGTCCTCGTCGAGCGACTTGCGCAGCGTCTTGAGCACCGTGTCGCGGTTGCGCGCCCGCGCCATGTCGATGAAGTCGATGACGATGATCCCGCCGATGTCGCGCAGGCGCAGCTCGTTGACCACCGCCTCGGCGGCCTCGAGGTTGGTGCGCGTGATCGTGTCCTCCAGGCGAGCCTGCTTGCCGCGGCCGACGAACGAGCCCGAGTTGACGTCGATGACGGTCAGCGCCTCGGCGTAGTCGATCATCAGGTAGCCGCCCGAGGGCAGGTCGACGCGGCGCGAGACGAGGCCCTTGATGACGTCCTCGACGCCGTAGGCCTCGAAGAGCGGCGACGAGTCCTGGTGGAGCTCGACGCGGTCGACGAGCTCTGGCGCGGTGCGCGTGAAGAAGGAGACCAGCCGCTGGTACTGCTTCTCGTCGTCGACGAGCGCGCGCTCGAAGTCGGCCGAGAAGATGTCGCGCACGACCCGGACCGAGAGGTCGGCCTCCTGGAAGACGAGCTCCGGCGCCGTCGCCTCCTCGACGCGCTTCTGCAGGACCTCGTGGAGCTTGAACAGGTACTGCAGCTCGCGCTCGAAGTCCGCGCGCTTGGCGCCCGAGGCAGCCGTGCGGACGATCGCGCCGCCGCCGCGCAGGTCGAGCCCGCGCGCCTCCTTGCGCAGGCGCTCGCGCTCTGAGTCGTCGAGGCGCTTGGAGACGCCGATGCCCTCGCCCGTCGGCGTGTAGACCATGTAGCGCCCCGCGATGGTGAGGTCCATCGACAGGCGGGCGCCCTTGGTCTTCAGCGGGTCCTTGACCACCTGCACGACGATCTCCTGCCCGGGCTTGAGCAGGTCGCCGATCTTCTTGCCGCCCTCCTTGCCGCGGCCGCGGCGGGGCGTCTCGACGCCCGGGAGCACGATCTCGTCGACGTGCAGGAAGCCGTTCTTGTCGAGGCCGATGTCGACGAAGGCGGCCTCGAGGCCGGGCAGGACGTTGTCGACCTTGCCCTTGTAGATGTTGCCCACGATGGAGCGGTTGCCGCGGCGCTCGAAGTAGAGCTCGGCGACGCGATATCCGGCGGCGGGGTTCTTCCCGCGGCGGGCGCTCGACTTGGCGGCGCCCGGTGTGCCGGTGGATTCAAGCAGCGCGACGCGGGTCTCCCCGCGATCCACGCTGACCAGAACTTGCTTTTTCAAGAGATTCTCCTAGAGAGCCAGTACGCGGCCCTTGGTGGCGGCCGATGCGCGCCCTTGCGCGTAGATCGACTGCAAGAGGCCGACGGCCAGGAAGGTTGTGAGCACCGACGAGCCGCCGTAGGAAAGGAGCGGCAGGGGGATGCCCGTGATCGGCATGATCCCGATGGTCATGCCCACATTGATAAAGACCTGAAAGAGGAGCATAGCCACGATGCCGCCGGCGATCAGCGCGCCGAACAGGTTCTTGGCGATCGTGAGGATGCGCAATGCTCTCCATATAAGCAGGGCGTACATCGAGAGCACGAAGGCGGCCCCGATGAAGCCCCATCGCTCGCCCACCACGGCGAACACGAAGTCGGTGTGGTGCTCGGGCAGGAAGTTGTACTTCGTCTGCGTCGCGCGATTGCCTCTACCGGTCTTCTCACCGGAGCCGATGGCGATGCGCGACTGGTTCTGCTGATAGCCCTGCTTGGCCGGGTTGTCGGTTGGGTGCAGGAAGGCGGTGAGGCGGTCCTTCTGATAGCCGTGCAGGACGGTCACGCCGGCCTTCGGCGCGACCACGAGGGTGAAGGTGATGGCCACGGCAAAGAGCGCGAAGAGCGCGGCGAAGTGGCGCCAGCTGGCGCCGGCCACGAAGAGCACGGCGAGGCCGACGACGATGTAGACCAGGCCCGAGCCGAGGTCGGGCTGCACGATGACCAGGGCGGCCGGGATCAGCGTGAGGAGCATGACCCGCACGCTCGTGTCGCGGTTGTGCAGCGCGCGTGGTCGATCGACCACGAAGGCCGCCAACGCGATGACGAGCAGGACCTTGCCCAGCTCGGAGGCCTGGAAGGAGAAGAAGCCGACGTCGATCGCGCGCCGCGAGCCGCGGGCGACGGAGCCCAGGGCCGAGACCGCGAGGATCGAGGCGATGAGCAGCCCGTAGACGACGTACTTCGCGCGGCGCAGGCGCGAGTAGTCGACGCGCGCCAGCACGACCGCGATCACCGTGCCGACGACGAAGTAGACCGCCTGGCGATTGACGTAGTAGTTGGGGTCCCCCGCGATGTCGTCGGAGGTCGCGCCGCTGATGGTGACCAGCGAGGCGGCGCACAGCCCGATGACCGCGAGCAGGAGGATCGGGTCGAAGGGCAGCACCAGCGCCATCGAGCGCGTCGTCGACGCGGCCGGGACGTCGTCGACGTCGTGGATGGGGGTGCTGACAGGCGGCGTCATGCGATCAGAACGTCTTCGACTTGCCCGCGATGTACTTGATCGGCTGGTGGAACCACTTCGAGACGATGGTGCGCGCCACGGGAGCGGCCGCGTCGGCGCCGAAGCCGCCGTCCTCGATGGTGACCGCGACGACGATCGGGTGCTGGGGGTCGTTGACGAAGCACACGTACCAGGACTGGTCGTTGGGGCGGTTGAGCCGCTGGGCCGTGCCGGTCTTGCCGAACACCGGGTAGTGATCCTGGTCCCAGCCCTTCCACACGTCGGCCGACGTGCCGTGGATCGTGGCGTCGTGCAGGCCGTCGAGGATCGTGGAGCGGATGGCCGGATCGATGGTGACGTGCGTCGAGGCGCCGGGCTCGATGCGCTGCAGCAGGCGCCCGCTGCCAGAGTCCTCCACCGCGGCGCCGAGGTGCGGGCGCACGCGATGGTTGCCGTTGGCCAGGACCGAGTAGGCCACGGCCATCTGCAGCGGTGTGGCCTGCAGGTCGCCCTGGCCGACGGCGAGGTTGACCTCGTCGCCCTCGGTCCACGGGCGGTCGGTGCCGTCGGCGATCCCGCACGGGTGATGCTTCTTCTTGCGGCAGGCCGCCTCCTCGGCGTTCAGGCGGTCGCGCCAGGCGCGGTCGGGCACGGTGCCGCCGAACTCGCCGGGCGTATCGACGCCGGTCCGGTGACCGAGGCCGAGGCGCCGCGCCCACTTCTGCAGGGGCTGGCCCGCCAGCCGGTTCAGGCGCTGGCCCATCGTGTAGAAGTAGACGTCCGAGGACTTCGACAGCGCGCTCGTCATGTTCACGGGACCGAGCGACTCCTTGCCGGCGTTGCACGCCTCCTGGCCCGCGGTGCCGATCTTGATGCACCCGTGGTCGTCGATGATGTCGGCCGGCTGCACCACGCCGCTGGTCATCGCGGCCAGCGCTGTGATCGGCTTGAAGGTCGACCCCGTCGGATAGGAGCCGCCGATCGCGCGGTTGAACAGCGGCGCGCCGCCGCTGTCGCCGAACAGGCGATCGGCCGTGGCCTGCGAGAAGGGCTTGGAGAGGATCGACGGGTTGACCGTCGGATAGGAGCCGAGCGCCAGCACGCTGCCGTCACGCGGGTCGAGCGCGACGAAGCCGCCGGCGCTGCCGGGGCCCTGGTTGATCGTCTGGTCGAGGTACTTCTCGCCGGTCTGCTGCAGCCCGATGTCGAGCGTCGTGCGCACCGAGCGCCCGGAGACCGGGTCGTGCCCCGGCGCCGAGCTCTTGGGCCGCCCGAGGGCGTCGATGGTGATCTTGGTCGATCCGTCGACGCCGCGCAGGTACTGGTCGTAGGCGCGCTCGAGGCCGCCCTGGCCGACCACCGTCCCCTGCGTGACGCCCTTGAAACGCGGGAGCTTGAGCTCCTGGTCGTCGATCTCGCCGATGCTCCCCACGAGCTGGGCCGCCAGCGAGTGCTCGGGGTAGCGACGCAGGAACTTGCGCTCGACGTTGATGCCGGGGAAGCCCTCGGGGTGCTCGACGAGGTAGTTGCGGCGCGGGACGTCCACGTCGACCTTGACCGTCACGTTGGCGTAGGGCAGCGAGGCGAGGGACTGGACCACGCGCTCCTGGATCGTCTTGGGCGACATGTTGAGCACGCGCGCAAGGCTCTTGAAGCGCGCCTCGAGATGCGGCGTGGCCGGCGGCGGGATCGGGACCAGCGGGCCCTTCTTGCCCTTGGGCCGCCGCGAGCGCGCGGTCACGTGCTGGCCCCACGTCGCCGCGGCGTTGCGCTCGGCCGCGGGCAGGCTCTCGGGATCGATCTGCACCACCGTCGCCGCGCGGTTCTCCACCAGCACGTGGCCGTTGCGATCGACGATGTCGCCGCGCGGCGCCTGCACGCGCACCTCGCGCACGCGGTTGTCGCGCGCCTGCTGGAGGTACTGGTCGCCGGAGAGGACCTGCAGGTACCACAGCCGGAAGAAGATGATCGCGAAGAGCACGAAGGCGATGCCGCCCAGCACCGCCACTCGCAGGGCGAGCTGTGGCGTGATCGGCGGCCGGCGCTCGTCGATGGGGACGGGATCGATCATCGCGAGCCCTCGCGACAGAGGAGGCCGGCGGCCATGGGCGAGCAATGACGCGCTGTCATGCGCGCGAGAGCGGCGAGAGGCCGCCGGTCGTGTAGGCCCGGCGCCGGCGCCGGCGCGGGTCCTCCGGCAGGGCGGGCAGCAGGATGCGGCGCACGAGGGCGTAGACCGGCGTGGCGATCACGCCGTTGAGCAGCACGGTGGCGAGGATCTCGCGGGCGAGCAGGAAGCTCACCGGCGCCTCGACACCGAGCAGGAACTGCATCAGCGAGTAGCCGACCATCGCCGCCGCCGTGGCCGCAGCCCCCACGGCCAGCGGCACGAGCGCGCTCTGCGGGTCGCGCAGCTCGCGGAAGCGCCCGGCCCAGTAGCCCACGGCGACGTAGACCAGCGAGGACAGCCCCACGGTCTGCACCAGGGCGAGATCGAGGAACAGCCCCACGGTGAACCCGAAGCAGGCGCCCGCGATCGACCCGGCGAGCAGCCCCACGGCGGCGATGACCAGCGGCATGAGGTCGGCGTTGGTGCCGAAGATCTGCAGCTGCGTCACCGCCGAGACCTGGAGGATCACGGTGACGACGCCCACGAGGGTCAGGCGCAGGATGAGCTGAGGGACGGCGACCCTCAACGCCCCACGTCCCCCTTGGTCAGGACCTCGACGAGGTCGAGGCGCCGCGCGTTGGCGAAGGGCGCGATGTGCACCTGCTGGTTGTCGCTGCCGGGCTCGTCGACGTGCGTCACGCGCCCGATGGGGATGTCGCGCGGGTAGGGCGAGGGGAACTTGCCGACGTTCGAGACGGTCCCCGAGGTCACGACGATCTCCCCGGGGCGCACGACGTCCTTGCCGGAGATGCTGCTGAGCACGAGGTCGGTCGGGTGGCCGGCCTCGACGCCGACGACGCCCTTCACGCCGGTCTCGCTCACGGTCGCGCCGATCTGCGTCGTGTGGTCGGTGGCGAGCGTGACGATGGCCGAGCGCGAGGTCGCCGACGTGACCTTCCCGACGAGCCCCTCGCCGTTGACCACGGCCTGGTTCTCGTGCACGCCTGACGAGGTGCCGCGGTCGATCGTGACCTGCGTGAACCACAGGTTGGGGTCCTGGCCGATGACGTGCGCCGCCACGGGCCCGTTGTCGGTGAGGCCGTGAGTGTCGTTGAGGTTGATCTGCGACTTGAGCTGCGCGTTCTCGCGCACCCGGGCCTGCAGCTCGACGACCTGCGCGCGCAGCGCGTCGCGGTCCTTGCGCACGTCCTTGAGCTGGCCCTTGGCGTGGAAGGTGTCGCCGGCCCAGCCGAAGAGGTCGCGCACGGGCTTCAGCGCCTTGCTCGCGCCCTCCTGGATCGGCGAGACGACGTCGAGCACGCCGCGCTGGACGGAGTGCAGGCCACCGCCAGTCGACTCGCCGAAGTAGGCAGTCAGGAGGATGAGAGAGCTGGCGACGAGCAGTCCGAGGACTACCCGCCGCCGGCGGACCGTCTTGTCGTACACGCGGAGGGATTCTCCAAAGCCTTGATGGGGTTACGCGACCGGGGGCTAATAGCGCGCGCCACGGCGGCGGTTCCTCGAATTCTTGTTCGTCCGGTGGATGACCTCGAACTCCTCGAGCGAGCGGCCGGAGCCCACCGCCACGCACGTCAGCGGCGACTCGGCGAGGTGCGCGGGCATCTGGGTCTCCTCGCGCAGGCGCTCGTCGAGGCCCTGGAGGAGCGATCCACCGCCGGCGAGCATGATTCCGCGGTCCATGATGTCGGACGCGAGCTCGGGCGGGGTGCGGTCGAGGGTCTCCTTGACCGCATCGATGATCTGCGACAGGGGCTCCTCGAGCGCCTGCCGGATCTCCTCGGAGGTGAGCACGACCGTCTTGGGCAGGCCCGAAACCATGTCACGTCCGCGGATCTCGGCCTGCACCTCCTCCTCCATCGGGTACGCCGAGCCGATCTCGAGCTTGACCTCCTCGGCCGTCTGCTGGCCGATGAGCAGCTTGTACTCGCGCTTGGCGTAATTGATGATCGACTCGTCGAGCTCGTCGCCGCCCACGCGGATGGACTGCGAGACGACGATCCCGCCGAGGCTGATGACCGCCACCTCGGACGTGCCGCCGCCGATGTCGACGACCATGCTGCCGGTCGGCTCTCCGACGGGGAGCCCCGCCCCGATGGCCGCGGCCATCGGCTCCTCGATCAGGTAGGCCTGCCGCGCTCCCGCGCTCAGGCACGCCTCCTCCACCGCGCGCTTCTCCACGCCCGTCACCCCGGAGGGGACGCAGACCACCACGCGCGGGTGCGCCCAGCGGTTCTGATGGACCTTCTGGATGAAGTGGCGCAGCATCTCCTCCGTCACGTCGAAGTCGGCGATCACGCCGTCCTTCAGCGGCCGGATGGCCTGGATGGTGCCGGGTGTGCGCCCGAGCATCCGCTTGGCCTCGATGCCGACGGCATGGACCTCGCCGGTGCGGGAGTCGATCGCCACGACGCTCGGCTCGGAGAGCACGATGCCGCGGCCGCGCACGTACACGAGCGTGTTGGCGGTTCCGAGGTCGACCGCCATGTCGCGGCCGCCGAAACCGGTGAGGTAGCTGAAGAAGCCCATGGGAGAGGGTGGCGCGGGCGCACAGCGCTGCTCGCCCGCTGAGGGGGAGGGCACCGGCGGCCGCGGTGGGGCCAGTGTATCGGAGAGGCCGCCGCCTACCCCGCGCCCGCAGGCCGCAAAATGCGCTGCAAAGCGGGCGTCCGGCCGGCGGTCACGAGGCGAGGTCCAGCAGGCCCGGCCACAGCGCGATCAACGTCGCCACCGGCAATCCGACGACGTTGAGGTAGTCGCCGTCGATACGGTCGATGAGGGCCGCGCCCCGGCCCTGAATCGCGTAGCCGCCCGCGCGGCCCTGCCATTCGCCGCACGCCACGTACCAGTCGAGCAGCGCGTCGTCGATCGTGCGGAAGGTGACCTCCGTGGTGGCGGTGGCCGCCTGGACGTCGCCGGTGGCCCGCATCAGAGCGATCCCGCTGACCACGCGGTGGGTGCGCCCCGAGAGCCGGCGCAGGGTCTCGGCCGCGGCGGCGGCGTCGGGCGGCTTGCCCCAGATCTCGAGCTCCGTCGCGACGACCGTGTCGACCCCGAGCACGATCTCCCCCTCCCCCGCGCCGGCCGCGACCGCCTTGCGCAGGGCGTTCTCGCCGGCGACCACGTCGGGCACGCCCTCATCCTCCTCGACGACGTCGACCGGCCGCTCGACGAACTCCACGCCGAGCTGGCGCAGGATCTCGCGCCGCTGCGGCGAGCGGCTGGCCAGGACGAGCGTCACCGCAGCGCCTACTGGACGTCGGGGAAGAAGAGCGCGGCCTCGCGCGCCGCCGACTCGTTGGAGTCCGACCCGTGGACCATGTTCTGGCCGATCTCGAGCGCGAAGTCCCCGCGGATCGAGCCGGGAGAGGCCTCGAGCGGGTTGGTGGCCCCGATGACCTGCCGGGCGGCCACGACGGCCTCGTAGCCCTCGAGGACCATCGCGACGAGCGGCCCTGACGTGATGAACTCGACCAGCTCGCCGAAGAACGGCTTGCCCTCGTGCTCGGCGTAGTGGCGCTGGGCGGTGTCCTCGGTGAGGACCATGTGCTTGAGGGCGACGATGCGCAGCCCCTTGCGCTCGAAGCGGGCGATGATCTCGCCGGTCAGGCCACGCGCGAACGCGTCCGGCTTGACCAGGATGAGGGTCCGGTCCATTGGGGGAGGTCTCCTTCGGGTCTTATTGCGGAGGCGCTTCGAAGGACGCCGTCGCCTCGGGCTCGAGCTCGAGCTCGTCCGCGCCGCTCGAGCGCCGGCGGCGCCTGCGGCTGCGTGGCGTGGGCGTGACGCCCGGGATCTCCGCCTCGCAGTACGGGCAGATGCGCCACGACGGGTCCAGCGGCTTCGCGCAGTTCGCGCACGGGTCCTTGAGCTTGCGCATGCAGCTCGGGCAGCGCAGGAACTCGCGCTCCACCTCGGTGTCGCAATGCGGGCACAGGAAGTAGTTCAGCGAGTGCAGCCGCGCCTCGGCCGCCTGCATCTCGAGCTCGCGCTCGCGCACATCCTCGAGGTACTCGGGCGGGCGCACGATCATGTAGACGACCGTCCCCACGAACGGGAACAGCGACGCCGCCGTCGCACAGGCGACGAGCATCGGATCGGCGATGCGCCGGCGCGCGTCGGCATACGTGTAGTACACGAGCGCCAGCCACACGACCACGAGGACGAGGATCAGCAGCTTGACGGCCGTGTCGAGGCCGTCGTTGTGGATGCCGAAGAGGCCTAAGGGCAGCATGGCTCGGGGGAAGGCTAGACCACGGAGCGGGGGAATCCGGCACCGGGGTGTACCCGATTCACAGGAAGAGTCGCCCGAATCCGTAGCCGAGCGCGAAGAACACGAGGATCACGAGCGCGACGATGACCGCCACGGCAGCGATCATCGCGGGCACGGACGGACCGTCGTCGTTCATCGCGAGGACTCCCTCTGGAGGTCGTCGCTTGCGATCGGCGAGCAATGGCGCCCCGTCATAGCGTGCTCCGGCGCTCGGCGCCCTCGGGCCGCAGCAGATCGGCGATCAGGTAGATGGTGCCGGTGGCCAGCGCCACGCCGTTGGGCCCCGCGGCGGAGCGCGCCTCCTCGAGCGCCTGGCGCGGCTCGCGCACCGTGCGGGCCGGTGGGCCGCCGAGCTGGCCGCACAGCGACTGCAGCGTGCCGGGCGGCAGCGCGCGGGGATTCGCGCTCGCGGTGCAGATGACCTCGTCGCACAGGGGGAGCAGCTCGCGCAGCATGCCGGCGGCGTCCTTGTCGTCGAGGATCGAGATGCAGGCCACGAGGCGCCGGCCGTCGAGGAAGCCGCGCAGCGCCTCGGCCAGCGCGGCCATGCCGCCCGGGTTGTGGGCTCCGTCGAGGACCGTGTCCGGCTCGGTGTCGATGACCTCGAAGCGGCCCGGGACCAGCGTCGAGGCGGCCGCGGCGGTCACCGCGCCCTCGTCCAGCGCCCCCAGGTACGCCTCGGCCGCGGCCCGCGCGACCGCGAAGTTGCGCCGCTGGTAGGCGCCGCGGGCCAGCACCTCGAGGGTCGGTGGGATCGAGCTCATGTCCGCCACGACGAGGCGCGCGCCGCGCTCCGCGCACGTGCGCTGCGCCAGCTCCAGCGCATCGGGGTGCAGCGCGTCGCCCACCACCAGGATGCTGGGTGGGGGGGACGAATTCACGACGTCGAGCTTCTCGCGTGCGATGTCGGCCACGGTGGGCCCGAGCCAGCGCGTGTGCTCGAGGCCGACGTTGGTCAGCACCTGCACCCGCGAGGGGATGACGTTGGTCGCGTCGTAGCGCCCGCCGAGGCCGGCCTCGATGACCGCGACCTGCACCTCTGCGCCCGCCAGCTCGTCGAAGGCGGCCGCCGTGAGCGCCTCGAACTGCGTGACGCCGTCGTCGGGGCCCAGCGTGCGGTCGACCATCTCGGCCGCGTGCCGGGCGCGCTCGACGGCGGCGGCGAAGCGCTCCGGCGAGGAGTCGTCGTCGTCGATGCGCACGCGCTCGGTGAACGACACGAGGTGCGGCGACAGGTAGGTGCCGGTGCGCAGGCCGTGGCGGCGCAGGATCGCGGCGGTCATGCGCGCGGTCGAGGACTTGCCGTTGGTGCCCACGATGTGGATCGTCTCGTAGCGCTCCTGCGGCGAGCCCAGGACGGTCATCAGCCGGCGCATCCGGTCCAGGCCGAAGCGCATGCCGAACAGCTCCAGGCTCAGCAGGTAGCGCTCGGCCTCGGCGAGGGTCACAACGCGTCGAGCTCCCGACGCAGGCGATCGAGCTTCTCGCGCTCGGCGGTGACGAGGTGGCCGGGCGCCTTGGCCACGAACCCCTCGTTGGCCAGCTTGGACTCGGCGCGCGCGATCTCGCCGCGCAGGCGCTCGCGCTCGGCCTCGCGCTTGCGCTCCTCCTCGGCCGGGTCGACCAGCGCGCCCGCGCGGATCTCGACCGTGCCGCCCGCGAACGGCACGGCGGCGGTCGTCTCGCCGTCCGCCTCCAGGTCCAGGCGGGCCATCCGCGCCACGAGCTCGGCGTCGCCGTCGAGGCCGTCCAGGCGCGCCGGCAGCACCTGGCCGGGTTTGATGCCCGCGTCGTCGCGCCACGAGCGCAGCGCGGTGACCGCGGCGATGACCGCCCCCACGCGCGCCTCGGCGTCGGGGTCGCGCAGGCCGTCGTCGGGCCCGGTCGCCCGCTGGGTGGCGAGCAGGTCCTCCGCACCGGGGACGTGCGACCACAGCTCCTCGGTCACGAACGGGATGACCGGGTGCGCGAGCAGCAGCGTCTCGCGCAGGACGTGGAGCATGGTCGCCGACAGGTCGTGGTCGTACTCCCGGCCTTTGTTGAACTCCAGGTACCAGTCGCACAGCTCGCCGTAGACGAAGTCGTAGAGGCCGAGCGAGGCCTTGGCGAAGTCGAAGGCGGCGACGTTCGCGTCGAACTGCGCCTTGGCCTCCTGCAGGCGGCTGAGGATCCAGCGATCCTGGATCGTGGCCGGCAGCGCCTCGGGCTCGGTCGAGGCGACCACGTTGCCCAGCACGTAACGGGCGGCGTTGAAGAGCTTGTTGGCCAGCGCCTGGCCCTGGCGGACCTTCTCGGAGGAGTAGCGCACGTCCTGCGTGCTCGACATGGCCAGCAGCCCGAAGCGGACCGCGTCGGCGCCGTGCGTGTCGATCTCGTCGAGCGGGTCGATGCCCGTCCCCAGCGACTTGCTCATCCGCCGCCCGTCGGGGGCCTGGATGACCGAGTGCACGTAGACGTCGGCGAAGGGCACGTCGCCGGTGAACTCGAGGCCCATCATCACCATCCGCGCAACCCACAGGAAGAGGATGTCGCGCGCGGTCGAGAGCACGTCGGTCGGGTAGAAGGCGCGCAGCTCGTCGGTCTGCTCGGGCCAGCCCAGCGTCGCGAACGGCCACAGCGCCGAGGAGAACCAGGTATCGAGCACGTCGGGGTCGCGCTCCCAGTTGGGGCCTTCCGGCGGCTCGAGGCCGACGTGGGTCTCCTCGTCGTCGCGGTACCAGACGGGGATCTGGTGGCCCCACCACAGCTGGCGCGAGATGCACCACGGGTGGATGTTGCGCAGCCACTCCAGGTAGCGGCGCGACTGCGACTCGGGCCGGATGCGGATGCGCCCATCCTCGACGGCGGCGATCGCCGGCTTGGCCAGCTCGTCCATCGCCATGAACCACTGCAGCGAGATCAGCGGCTCGATGCGCTCGCCCGAGCGGTGGCTGAAGGGGACGGTGTGGGTGTGGGGCTCGCGGTGGCGGATGAGGCCCTGCGCGTCGAGCGCGGCGACGACCTTCTCGCGCGCCTCCTGCACCGTGAAGCCCCCGTAGTCGGTGCCCGCCTCGGGCGTCATGCGCCCGTCCTCGCCGATGACTGAGATCTCGTCCAGCTCGTGTCGGCGCCCGATCTCGAAGTCGTTGGGGTCGTGGCCCGGGGTGATCTTCAGGGCACCCGTGCCGAAGTCGGTCTTGACGTAGTCGTCGGCGATGATCGTCAGGTGGCGCCCGACGAGCGGCAGCACCGCCGCCTTGCCGATCAGGTCGCGGTAGCGCTCGTCGTCGGGGTGAACCGCGACCGCCGTGTCGGCCAGCATCGTCTCGGGGCGGACCGTGGCGACCACGATCTCGCCCTCACCATCCGCCAGCGGGTAGGCGATGTGGAACAGCTCGTCGGTGACCTCGCGGTCCTCGACCTCGAGGTCGGAGATGGCCGAGCGCGATCCCGGGTCCCAGTTGACCAGGTAGTGGTCGCGGTAGATGAGGCCCTTGTCGTAGAGGTCGACGAAGACCTTCATGACGGCCTGCACGTAGCGCTCGTCGAGCGTGAAGCGCTCGTCCTCGTAGTCCATCGTGAGGCCGAGGCGCTTGAACTGCTCGATGATCGTGCCGCCGTACTGCTCGCGCCATTGCCAGACGCGCTCGACGAACGCCTCGCGCCCGATCTCCTCGCGGCTCGTGCCCTGCTCCTTGAGCAGGCGCTCGACCTGCTTCTGGGTCGCGATGCCGGCGTGGTCGGTGCCGAGGATCCATTTCGTCCGCCGCCCGCGCATGCGCTGGTAGCGGACGAGCGTGTCCTGGACCGACCCGTTGAGGGCGTGGCCCATGTGCAGCGCGCCGGTGACGTTCGGCGGCGGGATGGCGATCGAGTAGTTCTCGTCGGCCGTCCCCTCGGGGTCGGGGTGGTACAGGCGCGACGCCAGCCAGCGCTCGACGATCCGGGGCTCGACCTCGGAGGGCTCGAAGCGGGTGCGGTCCTGCAGGCTGGTCATCGGCCGCGAGAGTCTACGCAGCGCGTCAGCGAGGGCCGGGGCGCAGGCGGCGCGCGACCGGGGCGAGGTTGCGCCCGAGCGTGGGCAGGTCGAGCTTGCCCGCCAGCCGGCGCACGTCGCGCCGCTCGGCGGGCGTGAGGTTGCCGGGCCGCGCGCGCGACTTGCGCACCAGCGCCGCGAGGTGCGCGCGCTCGCCGGGGGTCAGCCTGTCCCAGTGCTCGCGCGCGAGGACCATGAGCTCGAGCAGGACGGCCCATGGGATCGCGCGGCGTGCGGGGAGGCGTGCCACCGCGATCGAGGCTAGCGCCCCCGGCGCCGGCGGCGGCGCCCCATGATGGCGGCCGAGCCGACCGACAGGCCCAGGCGGCCGAGGTGCAGCCTGCGTCCCAGGTCGCGCAGCACGCGGCGGTCGGCGTCCGTGAGGTTGCGCGGGTTGCCGCGCGTGCGGCGCATGAGGGCCGAGACCTCGGCGCGGTCGCCGGGATCCAGCCGGTCCCAGTGGTCACGGCCCGCGCGCAGGACCTCGAACATGATCAGCCAGGGAGCCAGGCGTCGGAGCATGCTCGGGCACTACCCAGCGAGTGCCGTGCCACACGCGCCGTCGTCGCCGGGGAAACTTTCCGGGCGCCGGGGCATTCTTGGGGGTATGAGGCTCGCCGCGCTCCTCGCCCTCCCGGCCGTCTCGGTCGTGCTCGCCGCTTGCGGCTCAGGCTCGTCCCACGGCGGCGCCACCAGCACGAGCGGCGCGGGGCCCGCCGTGGTGACCAGCGCCAGGAAGGCCAAGGTGGGCAGCGTGATCGTCGACGCCCAGGGCCGCACGCTCTACCGCTTCACCGCCGAGGCGGAGGGCCTGCCCGTGTGCACCGGCGCCTGCGTCGCGACGTGGCTGCCCGCCCTCGCGAGCACCGCCTCCGGCCTGCCCAAGCACGTGGCGACGGTCAGGCGCCCCGACGGCGGGGGGCTCCAGCTGACCTACGACGGCCACCCCCTCTACCGCTACGCCGGCGACCGCTCGAAGGCCGACGTCAACGGCGAGGGCGTGGGCGGCCAGTGGTACGTGGTCAGGACCGGCGGCACGGGCTAGCCGGCACCCGCCAAGCCGGGCACCAGGGGCACAACGCGGGCGCACATCGCATCTATGCCATATGGCGTGAATGCTATATTGGCAGGACGTGGCTGCCTCAACGCTCGTACGCACCGCTCGTCGCCGGGCCGGCCTCACCCAGGCGCAACTCGGCGAGCGGGCGGGTCTGAGTCAGGCCGAGGTCGCCCGGCTCGAGCGCGCGGGTGCGAATCCCACGGCGGCCACGCTCGAGCGCCTGCTGCGGGCTACCGGCCATAGGCTGGAGCTTCGGCGCCTCGACGCCGTGGACGAGACGCAACTGCAGGAGCGGCTCCGGCTGAGGCCCGCAGAGCGCCTCGCGGCGTTCGAGGCCTCGCAGCGCAACCTCAGCCGCCTCGCCCGTGGAGCGCGCCGTGTCAGCACCCCAGCGGGCTGAGTTCGATCCAGGTCGACTGCTCCGCGCCCTCGTCGACGGAGCAGTGGATTTCGTCGTCATCGGCGGCGTGGCGGCGATCCTCCACGGATCCGCGCGCAACACCTTCGACCTCGACATCTGCTTCGCGAGCGATCCCGGCAACCTCGAGGCTCTCGGGTCCACGCTGGTCGGCCTGCAGGCGCAGCTGCGTGGGGTGGCCGAGCCCGTCGCGTTCACCCCGGACGCCGGGACGCTGAAGCGCATCGACGTCCTGACCCTGACGACGTCAGCAGGCGACCTCGACGTGCTGCGGGTCGCCTCGGGCGCTCCGCGATACGACGTCCTTCGCAGCCACGCTGACCGCTATGACCTCGGCGGCTTCGAGGTGCGCGTCGCGTCGGTCGAGGATCTCATCGCGATGAAGACAGCGGCGGGCCGGGCTAAGGATCTCGGCGACATCGAGGAGCTCGAAGCCATCCTGCGGCTGCGCGCCCAAGGCTAGGAGCGATCCAGGGCGCGTCGGGCCGCGTCCAGGCGCTCGCGCGCCTCGGCCACCAGGGCCGCGACGACCTCCGCCGCCGGCGCCTCGCGAGCGAGCTCGTGCGCCTGGCCGGCCCACAGGTTGATCATGTCGGCGTCCCCGGCCGCCCGCCCGGCGGCGCGCAGCGGCGCGGTCACGTGGTGGATCTCGGGATAGGCCAGCGGCGCGTCGGCGGAGTGCTCGCGCAGGAAGCGGTTGACGATGCCGCGCGCCTGGCGGCCGGTGAAGGCCCGCGTCAGGCGCGTCGGCGTGTCGGCGGCGAGCGCGGCCCGGTGCGCGGGCGCGGTGCCCGCCTCCGGGCAGCGCATGAAGGCCGTGCCGATCTGGGCGGCCTGCGCGCCCGCGGCCAGGACCGCCGCCAGCGCCCCGCCGGAGGCGATCGCGCCCGAGGCGACGAGGGGCTGGTCGACGTGCGCGCCGACGAGCTGGAGCAGGGCGAGCAGCCCGTAGTCGCCGGCGCCTTCGCGGTCGACGAACGACGCGCGGTGCCCGCCCGCCTCGATGCCCTGGACGATCAGCGCGTCGGCGCCGACGCCGGACGCGTGGCGGGCCTCGTCGACGTCGGTCACCGTCACCCACACGCTGCTGCCCACAGCCTGCAGGCGCGCGACCACGTCCGCGTCGGGGCAGCCGAAGACGAACGAGACGGCGGCGACCGGATCGGCCTCGAGCAGCGCGAGCTTCGCCTCCCACGCGTCGTCCTCGAAGCGCGGCTCGCCGAGCTCAACGCCCTGGCGCCCCGCTTCGTCGCGCAGCGCCTCGATGTAGCGCTCGTAGCGCCCGCGCTCGGTCGCGCGCCCCGGCACGAAGAGGTTGACCCCGAACGGCGCGTCGGTCAGCGCGCGCGTGGCGGCGAGGTCGTCGCGCACCGCCTCGACCGCCTTGTAACCCGAGGCGACGAAGCCGAAGGCCCCGGCCTGCACGACGGCCGCGGTCAGCGCGGGCGTCGACGCGCCGCCGGCCAGCGGCGCCTGCACGATCGGGACCCGGAGAGCGCCGGGGAGCATCCCCGCGCTAGGCGGACTCGGCCTGGCGCTGCTCGCCGTCGTCGGAGACGGCCTCGGTCACCAACGTGGGCGGCATGCCCTTGTCGACCGTCTCGCGGGTGACGACGCACTTCTTGACGTCGCGCCGCGATGGGAGCTCGAACTGCACCTCGAGCAGGATCTCCTCGATGATCGAGCGCAGGCCGCGGGCGCCCGTCTCGCGCTCGAGGGCGCGGTCGGCGACCGAGGTCAGCGAGTCGTCGGAGAAGACGAGCTCGATGCCGTCGAAGGAGAAGAAGCGCTGGAACTGCTTGACCAGCGCGTTGCGCGGCTCGGTGAGGATCGTGATGAGGTCGTCGCGCGAGAGTTGGTGGACGGCGCTCATGACGGGCAGGCGACCGATGAACTCGGGGATGAGCCCGTAGTTGACGAGGTCCTCGGGCAGGCACTGCGAGAAGACCTCGCCCTTGTCGCGGTCGATGCGCGACTCGATCGAGGCGCCGAAGCCGACGCCGTTGGTGCCGATGCGCCGCTCGATGACCTTGTCGAGGTTGGCGAACGCCCCGCCGCAGATGAAGAGGATGTTCGTCGTGTCGATGGTGAGGAACTCCTGGTGGGGGTGCTTGCGCCCGCCCTGCGGCGGGACGCTCGCGGTGGTCCCCTCCAGGATCTTCAGCAGCGCCTGCTGGACGCCCTCGCCGGACACGTCGCGCGTGATCGACGGGTTGTCGGCCTTGCGCGCGATCTTGTCGACCTCGTCGATGTAGATGATCCCCGTCTCGGCCTTCTTGACGTCGTAGTCGGCGGCCTGGATGAGCTTCAGGAGGATGTTCTCGACGTCCTCGCCGACGTAGCCGGCCTCGGTCAGCGCCGTGGCGTCGGCGATCGCGAAGGGGACGTTGAGGATGCGCGCCAGCGTCTGGGCCAGCAGCGTCTTGCCGCAGCCGGTGGGCCCGAGCAGCAGGATGTTCGACTTCTGCAGCTCGATGTCCGAGTCGTCGGCCTGCATCATCTGCACGCGCTTGTAGTGGTTGTAGACCGCTACGGAGAGCGTGCGCTTGGACGCGTCCTGGCCGACGACGTACTCGTCCAGCACGCCGTAGATCTCGCGCGGCTTGGGGAGGTTCTCGATGTCGAACGACGGAGGAGCGGTGAGCTCCTCGTCGATGATCTCGTTACAGAGATCGATGCACTCGTCGCAGATGTAGACGCCTGGCCCGGCGATGAGCTTCTTGACCTGCCGCTGCGACTTGCCGCAGAAGCTGCAGAGGAGCTGTTCGTTCGCGTCGGTCGGACGAGCCATTGCCTCTCTCCCTCAGGCGTCCCCCAAGCTAATGCTCGGAGATCACCCGGTCAATGATCCCGTACTTCACTGCCTCTTCGGAGGACATGAAGTAGTCGCGCTCGGTGTCCGTACGGACCTTGTCGTAGTCCTGCCCGGTGTGCTTGGCGATGATGTGGTCCAGGCGCTGGCGGATGTCGATGATCTCGCGCGCGTGGATCTCGATGTCCGTGGCCTGGCCCTGGAAGCCGGAGCTCACCTGGTGGATGAGGATCTTGGCGTTGGGCAGGGCCATCCGCTTGCCCGCCGCGCCGCCCGCCAGCAGCAGCGCCCCCATCGACATGGCGATGCCGACGCAGATCGTCTGCACATCGGGCTTGATGAACTGCATCGTGTCGTAGATGGCCAGGCCCGCGTAGACCGAGCCACCCGGCGAGTTGATGTAGATCGAGATGTCCTTGTCGGGATCCTCGGACTCCAGGTGCAGGAGCTGGGCCACGATCAGGTTGGCGATCTGGTCGTCGACCGGCGTCCCCAGGAAGACGATGCGCTCGTTGAGCAGGCGGGAGTAGATGTCGAAGGCGCGCTCGCCTCGCGACGTCTGCTCCACCACCATGGGGACAAGGGGGCTCATGGTCCTCGCTTCGTTCTCGGTCGTCGGGGCGGTTCCTGCCGTTGGCGCAGCCTAGCAACCACCTATCGGCCGTCCTCCTGGGCGGTTGGACGGTTTCCTGCTCGGTTGAAGCCGCCTCGTGCGCTAATCGCGTGCGCCCGGCGTCCACAGCCGTGACGGCGCGTCGTCGCTGCCTTGGCGGCCCGGTGTCCATAGCTTGTCACGCGCCTGCGCCTGCTCGACGGATATCGGAGTCGCGTGCTCGGCCAGCAGGTCGATCGCCGCGCGCTGGGCGAGGTCCTCGCGCAGGTCGTCGAGCCGCCCGGCCTTCTCCAGGCGCGCCCGAAGCTTCTCGGGCGTCGTGCGCTCGCGCGTCGCGGTCGTCGTCAGCGCGTCGAGGATGTCGCCCTCTGAGGGCTCGATGCCCTCGGCCTCGATGACCGCCGCGATGACGGCCTCGCGGCGCAGCGCCTGCTCGGCGTCGGGCTTGGCCTCCTCGAGGATGTCGGCCTCGTCGCGCCCGGCGATCCGCAGGTAGGCCTCCTTGTCGATGCCCTGGTGGCCGAGCGAGTGCAGCATGCGCTCCCACAGCTCCTGGGCGCGCGCGTCGACCAGGGTGGCCGGCACGTCGACCTTCGAGTCGCGCACGACGGCGTCGAGCACGGCCTCGCGGAACTCGGCCTCGACGCGCGACTCGTCGGCCTCGCGCAGCTTGGCGGCGATGTCCTCGCGCAGCTCGGCCAGCGTGTCGAAGCCGGCCGCGTCGGAGGCGAAGTCGTCGTCGAGCGCCGGGAGGTCCTTGCGCTTGATCTCCTTGACCGTCACGGCGAACTGCGCCTCCTTGCCCGCCAGCTCGGCCGCGCCGTAGTCGTCGGGGAAATTGACGGTGACGCTGCGCTCGTCGCCGGCCTGCGCGCCCGCGAGCTGCTCCTCGAAACCGGGCACGAGTCGCCCGGAGCCCAGCTCGACGAGCTGGTCGCGCCCCTCTCCCCCGGCGAAGCTCTCGCCGTCGATGGAGCCGACGTAGTCCATGACCACGAAGTCGCCGTCCGCGGCGGCGGCGCCCTCGGCGGTCTCCAGGCGCGCGCTGCGCTCGCGCAGCGCCTCGAGCTCGGCGTCGACGGCCGCGTCGTCGGCGCCGGCCTCACGCTTGCCGACCTCGACGCCCTTGTAGTCGCCGAGCGTGGCCGTCGGGCGCACGCCGATCTCGATGGTGAAGGTCAGCGGCTGGCCCTCGCCGGGGAGGTCGCCGACGTCGAGCTCGGGGTCGCCGACGGGGTGGATGCCCGCGGCGTCGATCGCGTCGAGGTACCAGCGGCCCATCGCGCCGCGCACGGTCTCGTCGAGCACGCTCTCGCGCCCGATGCGCTGGATGACGACCGGCGGCGGCACCTTGCCCTTGCGAAAGCCGGGCATGCGCAGGTTCTGACCGAGCTGTCGCGCGGTGGCCTGCATGCGCCGCTCGATCTCCGCGGCGGGGACCTCGGCCTCGACGCGGACACGCGATTCGGGCAGCTCTGTGACGGACGTCTTGACGGCGGCGGGCATGGGGGCGTGACGATAGCGGGGCACTGGTGCCCCCGGCGCTCGCCACTAGATGATCTAGGGCATCGGGGCCAGCGGGTTGCCGACGGCCGCCTCAGGGCTCAGGTCGCTCTGGCGGGTGGCCGGCTGCACGTGCATGTCGGCGAGGAGGTTGAGCGTCGCCTGCTGCATCGGCCTGCTGACCGGAGTCGGGTCGCGGTCGTGCAGCGCGTCGAGGCCCCAGGCCCATTGCACGGTGCCGGCCCCGAAGACAAGCGCGCCGCTCGGTGCCCGGTAGAGCGTGAGGCTGTGGCTCGCAGTGGTGGTGGCGTACGTCGAGCCCTGATCCTGCAGGACGCTCACGCCGCTGGCCGTCGTGGCCGACAGGTCGACGAGGCCGGGCGGGCGGACGCTGTTGTGCGTGTCGGAGTCCCATTCGTAGCCCAACGTCCCCCCGGGCAGCGAGGTGCCGACGTTCGTGTCGCGCCAGAAGGGCATGTTGTGGTAGCTGGCCGGAACGTCGATCGCCGTCGTCCCCGAGGTGACCGAGAACAGCGTGCCCGTCAGGGCGTTCTCTGGCCGTGACCCCTCGGGGTTGAAGCTGCGGTTGTCGCGCCACGTCCCCGTCCACTCCCCGGAAGGGTCGATGTGCGCGTTCTCGTGCGTCTCCTTGTACGAGACGAGCGTGCGGTGGTTGTCCTCCCAGCGCGTCTTCCAGAAGACCTCGTTGCCGCTGAAGAAGGCGAGGTTCACACCCGCATCGCGCGCGCTCGTCACATTGGCCCGCTGCTGCCCGGACCAGTACTCGTCGTGCCCGGAGGACATGAAGACCTTGTGGTTGCGGATCAGCCCGCCGTAGCGGTCGGTGTCGACGCCGCTCTCGTAGCTGACGTCGTAGCCGTTGCGCTCGAGCCAGCGGATCATCGGGACCTCGGCGTTGAAGATCCAGTCCTGGCCGGAGTCGACGCCGCGGGTGACGAAGGGCCGGTTGTAGCTCACCTTGGCGGCGCGCGGAGTGTTGCCGCCCATCAGCGGGCCCGCCGGTGTACAGGCTGTTGCCGCCGTAGTCGTTGTAGGCCTGCCACGTGGTGTCGGACGTCTGGTAGTAGATGTCCGAGCGCGAGCGGTCGTTGCGGACCACGAAGACGATGTGGCTCTCGCCGCCGTCGTTGCCGATGAGGTGGGCGAAGTAGACACCCGAGACGGCGTCGGGCGGGATCGCCCACGACGCGGAGACCGACCAGCCCCCGCAATCCACGAGCCCCGTCGTCGCCTGGACCGGGCACTGGCCCTGGACGCCGGCGGGGAACCCGGTCATGGCCGCCATCCTGCGGGCCCCGTCGCCGCCGTACCAGCCGAGCCGGTAGATGTCCATGCGGTAGCCGACGTTGGCCGTGATCTTGAACTGGACGGTCTGGCCCTGGTCGTAGCTGATGTTGGTGGTGAAGCCCTGCAGGTTCTGGTCGCCGGCGCCGGAGATGTTCCAGATGCTCGCGGGCGTGCCCTGCTTGGCGTTCTCGGCCGGGATCGGGTTGTCGTAGGGGCCGAGCGGGATCCCAGGGTCGTTGGCGGGCGGTGCGACCGAGTTGCCGCCGAAGACGAGGCAGAGCTGCGTCCGGCAGGTCGCCGTGCCGCCGGGAGCGCAGGCCTCGCCGCCGTCGATGGCCGTGATGGTGGCCTTCGCGCCGCTCGTGCCGCCGCTCAGGGCGATCGCGGGGTTGTCGTCGCGGCCGCCGCGTGACAGGCAGTAGGTGACGTCGCTCTGCGGCTGGTCGTCGAGGCCGCCGGAGGCGACGCGCAGGTGCCCGCTGAGGCGGTGCACGCGGATCGCGCTGGCGGCCGAGTGGTCGGCGAAGAGCTCGAAGGGATGCGCCGCGTACGCGGCGGCCGTGATGGTCACGGTCGAGCGGTTGCCGAGCACGATCGGCGTCGGGTCCGCGACGCTGGCGCGCGGGGGCGCGCAGGGCCCGTGACGTCCCACGCAGCACCGCGCTGGGGCGCGCGGTAGAGACTCGAGGCCCACGTGTCGAACAGGCCGGCGGCGCCCTCGCGGGCGACGTCCGGGTACGCCTGCGCCAGCGAGGGCGCGCTCAAGGCGTCGGGGAACGAGGCCAGCGCGCCGCTGCCGGTCGTGCTCAGGTGCGCGAAGAAGCCGATCGCGTCGTAGGTGCGGTGGTCCAGCGGGGTCGCCGGCTCGTCGACGTACGTGGCGTACGCCTTGCGGTAGGCGGCGGCGCCGTCCTGGGCGAACAGGCAGCCGGCGTAGGCGGCGGAGCCCTCGGCCAGCCAGGGGCGCGAGGCGTCGAGGGTCTGGAGGGCGTCGGCGCGGCCGGCGAGCTGGATCTGCAGGCAGTGGAAGACCTGCGCGGCGATGACCGTCTTGGACGCGCCGCCCCGACGAACGCTGATGATGCAGCGCGCCGCGGGCTTGGCCGAGCGGTAGCTGCCGCCGGCGTCGACGCCGAGGGTCGCGGCGCCGCGGCCCGTGGAGGGGTAGTCGCGGACGATGGTGACCGGCAGCGTGAGCTGGACCCCGGCCTGCTGGCCGACGAAGGCGATGGCCTGATCGCGGATGGCGTTGAGCCGCGCGCTGGCCGCGCGGCCCTCGACGGACAGGGCGAACGCCTTGCGCACGATCTTGTCGACCGCCGCGCGGCGGCTGGGCGTCAGGCGCCCGTAGTTGGCCAGCACCCAGCTCGTGGCCAGCGTGCCGTCGGGGATCGAGCCGCGGGGCCCCTCGGCACCCGCACGCCGGGCAGCGGGGCGACCGCGAGCGCGAAGGCCTGCTGGGCCGTCGCGGGTCCGGGGCGCGCGCCGCCGGCACGGGCCAGCAGCCCGGCCCATGCGCTCTGGCCGACGGTGCGGCGCACGCGGGTGCGCACGATGTCCCGCAGGCGGCCGACGAGGCCGTCGCCCTTCGCGCCACCGACGGCCACGAGCTCACCGACGACCGGGCCGTCGCGCCACACGATCCGCTGGGCCTTGCTCAGCGCGCTCGCCTTGACGCCCAGCGCGCGGGCGTCGACCCGGTTCGCGGCGCTCCTGCCGGCGCGGCCCAGGGCGCGCTTGAACGCGCTCGCGTGGGCTGAGTCGCGCGCGACCAGCGCGCGGCTGACGATGAGCAGCTTGGGGCTGCCCGGCGAGCGCAGCACGCTGGTCGCCGCGTGCGCGCCAGCCGTGGCGCGCCGGCTGGCGAGCCGGGCCCAGGGCGCGGCGGAGGTCGTGCCGAGCGTCAGGCCCGCGACGTCGCCGTCGCCGAGCACCGCGGTCGTGGGCGCGACCCTCGAGGCACCGGCGGGGGCCGCGCAGGACAGCGCGACGACCGCCGTGATGGCGGCCAGCAGCCCTCGTCTGGTTTGGATGCCCGACACTTGCACCGATGCAACGGTGCCAGTGGCGCGCTTCTCCCGCGAGCGAGTCTGAACTACGGACTAGGGCCCGGCGTCGGCCGTCGAACGCCCGCGCGCGGCGCCTGGCGGCGTGGCTGGTCACCGGACCGGTCGGCCATCTGTACGGGGGCGTGGCCGACCTGACCGCGCTCCTCGCGCGCTACGCACTTGCGCGCGCGCGAGGGCGCGATCCGTCGTCAGCCGGCTAGCAGGTGACGACGAGGTCGAACGCGTGGTCGGCGGGCGTCGGGGCCGTGCCGCCGACGTCGAACGTGTGCACGGCCACAGTGTCGGCGTCGGTCGCCGTCGTGGTCGCGAGCCCGGCCGCGTCGCCGGTGACCGACACGGTGCGAGCGCACTTGCTGACGTCGGCGTTGAAGTCGACGCTGTAGACCCCGGTCCCGGAGCGAGCCGCGGCCGTGGCGCCGCGCTGGTCGCCCAGCGCGCCGGCGCCGGTCACGTTGGCGTACCTCGCGAGCGCTGCGGCGGTGATCTCATCGGCGCTCTTGCCGTCGACCTGGTCGGCGTTGAGGCCGGTGGCCACGCCCTTGGCGGTCGTGATGAACGGGGCCGCCGTGGCGGGGCCGGTGATGGCGCCGACCTCGGTGCCGCCGTTGGCGTTGAACTCGAACGCGCGGCCGTTGGTCAGGTTGCTGGCGCGCAGGCAGGGCTCGTTGCCCTTGGGCGTGCCGCCGGTGGCCGAGCGACAGCCGTACACAGCACCGCCGCCGTTGTTGGACTTGTTCGACTGGCGCGTGCCGTACGTGTTGACGTTGGCGATGATCTGGGTCTCCTTCGTGTACGCCCGGCGGGCGTCGGGAGACGGGTTGCGCGCGCCGCCGCGCACGTTGTTGCCTTCACCGAAGGCGCCGGCGAACGGCGCTACCAGCAGCGCGACGAGCAGCGCGCTGGCGAGGATCCAGGGGCCGTTGGCGCGCACGTTGAGTGCCTTGCGGATGCGGGATCGCATCGAGTGCTTCCTCCTGTTCGGGGGGCTTGCCTATGGTCCCCAACAGGGCACCCACCGCGAAGGTTGCGGTCGCTGCGGGTCTGTACGCAGACGCTCAGACGGCGGCCAGCGCGAACAGCGGCCAGTGCCCCGGGACGCCGTTGAGCGCCTGCATGCCACGCTCCTCGAACCGCAGCCCCGCCCCGACGACGGTCCCGTACGTCGTCCCCGAGGCCAGCACCTCGCCGGGAGCCGCCAGCGCCGCGACGCGCGCGGCGATGTGGACGGCCATGCCGCCGACGTCGTGGCCGATGACCTCGCACTCGCCGGTGTGCAGGCCCACCCGGACCTCCAGGCCCACCGCGCGGACGGACTCGACGATGGCCTGCGCACAGCGCACCGCTTGCGAGGGCGCGCCGTCGAAGGCGATGAGGAAGCTGTCGCCGATGGTCTTCACCTCGCGCCCGCCGAAGCGGTCGATCTCGCGGCGCACCGCGGTCTGGTGGGCGCCGAGGAGGTCGCGCCAGCGCGCGTCGCCCAGGCGCGCCGCGTGGCCGGTCGACCCCACGATGTCGCTGAAGATGACGGTCAGAAGGTCGCGCGCGACGGTGCGTGAGCGCCCGCCGGTGAGGAACTCCTCGATCTCGCCGAGCATGTCCGAGCTGTCCACCGCGCCCGGGAGGTTGTCGACGCCCTCGAGCTCGACGTAGCGCGCGCCCGGGATGCGCTCGGCCAGGTAGCGCGAGTGGCGCACGTCGATCAGGCGGTCGCCGGTGCGGTGCAGGATCAGCGTCGGGACGCGCAGCTCGCCGAGCAGGTGCGTGATGTCGTGATCGCCGGTGGAGTTCATGAGCCGCAGCAGCTCGCCTGGGCTCGAGGAGAGGCGCTCCATGCGCGCCAGCCAGGCCTTCATGCGCGGGTCGTCGGCCCGCGAGGGCGCGATCTGCGCGACGTTGGCGCCCGTGCCCCACACCTCGGAGAGCTGGGCCCACATCGCGGCGCGCCCGTCGGCGTCGTAGGTCCAGTCGACGTCCGCGTTGGCCAGCGCGCGGGCCATCGAGGCGTAGAGGACGACCGCCTGCACGCGCTCGGGCGCCAGCGCGGCCGTGGTGATGGCGAGCAGCCCGCCGGTCGTGTACCCCATGAGCACCGCGCGCTCGCTGCCCGCCGCGTCGAGGACGGCGAGCACGTCGCGCGCCTCGTCCTCCAGCGACACCGTCTCGTGGCGCGGATCGGACAGGCCACAGCCGCGGCGGTCCATGATCACGACCCGCGTGAAGCCCATCAGGCGCTCGAAGAAGCCGGCCAGGCCCGGCTGCTCCCACAGATGCTCGACGTGCGAGACGAAGCCCGGCACGAAGAGCAGGTCGGTCGGCGCGTCGCCCGCCGCCGTCCACGCGATGGTGGCGTCGCCGTTGCGGGCATAGCTCGTCTCGATCTGCACCCCGCGCTGAAGCCTACGGATGTGCGCGCGGGGGTCCTGCGGGCGTCGCTGGCGGCAAGCTCAGCGCTCGGATAGGGTCCAGCCGCCGGGCCTTCGGTGACCGCTCCCGCCCGAGGTCCTACCCCGACTGCGCGCGCGCAGCGCCCCGGTGCCCGGCGACTCGGTGATCGGCTCCGGGCACGCCCGGGGCCCGGTGGAAGGGGATCCATGAAGCGAGCAGGCACGCCGCTCGTCGCCGCGGCCGCGGTGGCGATCGTGCTCTTCGGGCTGGCCGCGACGGCTGGCGCCCATCCGGTGACGGGACGGATCATCCCGCACGCCTTCGTCCGCGGCCAGGCGCCGCCCACGACGGCTGATTGCCAGGCCAACATCGGCATCTCGTGCTACAGCCCGACGCAGCTGCAGACCGCCTACGACCTCAAGCCCCTCTACGCGAAGGGCCTGACCGGCAAGGGCAAGACGATCGTCATCGTCGACTCGTTCGGCTCACCGACGATCGCGCAGGATGTGCATCAGTTCGACAGCGACTTCGGCCTGCCCGACCCGCCGTCGCTGAAGGTCATCCAGCCGGCGGGCGCGGTCCCGCCGTTCGACGGCACCAACGACGACATGACGGGCTGGGCGTTCGAGACCACCCTCGACGTCGAGTACGCCCACGCGATCGCGCCGGGCGCCAACATCCTGCTCGTCGAGACGCCCGTGGCCGAGACCGAGGGCGTGACGGGCTTCCCCGAGATCGTCAAGGCCGAGAACTACGTCATCGACCACAACCTGGGCGACGTGATCACCCAGAGCTTCGGGGCGACGGAGGAGACCTTCCCGAGCAAGGGCGCGATCTTCGGCCTGCGCTCGGCCTTCCGCAACGCCCTGCTGCACGGCGTCACCGTGCTCGGGTCGTCGGGTGACACGGGCAGCACCGACTACAAGCTCAACCTCGTCGACCTCTACGACCATCAGGTCAACTCGTGGCCGTCGTCGGATCCGCTGGTCACCTCGGTCGGGGGCACGCAGCTGCACCTCGACGCAGCGGGCAACCGGCTGGCGCCCGACAACGTGTGGAACGACATCGCCGAGGGCATCGATGCCGCCGGCGGCGGCGGGCCCTCGCACGTCTTCCCGCGGCCGCCGTTCCAGTTCGGCACGCGCACGGGCTCCGGCTTCGCGCGGGCCACTCCTGACATCAGCCTGAGCGCCGCCGTCGACGGCGGCGTGCTCGTCTACCTGTCGTTCCCGGGCCTCGATCCGGGTTACTACATCGTGGGCGGCACCAGCGAGGCCTCGCCGCTGTTCTCGGGCGTCGTGGCCATCGCCGACCAGATCGCCGGCCACCGGCTGGGCTGGATCAACCCGCGGCTGTACGGCATCGGCACCAACGCCAACAAGGGCATCGTGGACGTCACCATCGGCGACAACACGTTCACCCTGCTCGACGACGACGGCAATGCGGTGTTCACCGTGCCGGGCTACAAGGCCGTCCGTGGCTACGACATGGCCAGCGGCCTGGGGACCGTCGACGCGCTGCGCCTCACGCACGCCCTCGCCGGTCGCTAGCCAGCAGCGCCGTCGGTCAGCGCTGCACCGCGATCGTCGCGGCGTGGCGCTGGCCGTAGCGCGCCACGAGCTCGTCCATCAGCGCGTCGACGCGCTCGTCGACGCCGCGGCGCGCCGGGTCCTCGTCGTGCCAGGCCACGATCTCGCGCGCCCCCTGGGCGAAGGGGATCGTCGCGACGTAGTCGGGGACCAGGGCCTTGACCTTGGCGTTGTCGAACATGACCGAGTGCGCCTTGTCGCCGAGCAGCGAGCGCCCCCAGCGCTCGTCGGCGGCGAAGATCGCCTCGGAGGCGACGTGGACGAGGCGCGGCTGCGCCCCGGCGGCGGCGCCGACGAGCTCGTAGATCTGGTTCCACGTGAGCACCTCGTCGGAGGTGATGTGGAAGCTGTCGCCGATCGCCTGCGGGTGGCCGAGCAGCCCGACGCAGGCCTTGGCGAAGTCGACGTGGTGAGTCAGCGTCCACAGCGAGGTGCCGTCGCCGTGGACGACGACCTCCTTGCCCTGGCGCATGCGCTCGACGACGGTCCAGCCGCCGTCGAACGGGAGGTTCATGCGGTCATAGGTGTGCGAGGGCCGCACGATGGTGGCCGGGAAGCCGTCCTCGCGGTACGCGCGCACCAGCAGCTCCTCGCAAGCGATCTTGTCCTGCGAGTAGGGCCACACGGGGTTGCGCAGCGGCGTCGACTCGACGATCGGCAGGCGGGCGACCGGCTTCTGGTAGGCGGAGGCCGAGCTGATGAAGACGAACTGGCCGGTGCGCCCGGCGAACAGGTCGACGTCGAGCTGGACGTGCTCCGGCGTGAACGCGACGAAGTTGACGACGGCGTCGAACTCGTGATCGCCGATCGCGGCGCGGACGGACGCCGGGTCACGGATGTCGGCCTCGAGGCGGCGCACGGCGGGGGGCAGCGGCCGCACCGACGTGCGCCCGCGGTTGAGGACGTACAGGTCGATCCCCAGCGTCGACCGCGCGGTGCGAGCAGCCGGCGCTGATCTCCCCGGAGCCCCCGATGAACAAGACCTTCAAGGCGGTCATCGCCCGATCGTATGGGTCAGCGGTACTCGGGGTTGGGGAAGTCGAAGCGGCAGCCGGCGTCCCACTCGGTGCGCTGGTTGCCGTGCGCGGGGATGCCGCCGGCGTCCTTGAGCATGCCGCGCCAGGTGCAGCAGGTTCCAGGTCATGAAGGTGGTGTTGCGGTTGGTGAAGTCGTTCTCCGGGCCGCCCGAGCCCTCGTCCAGGTAGGACGGGCCCGGGCCCGGCCTCGCCGATCCAGCCGGCGTCGGCCTGCGGCGGGATCACGTAGCCCAGGTGCTGGAGCGAGTAGAGGATGTTCATCGCGCAGTGCTTGACGCCGTCCTCGTTGCCGGTGACGATGCAGCCGCCGACGCGGCCGTAGTAGGCGTACTGGCCGGCGTCGTTGAGCAGGTGCCGAGTTGCCGTAGAGCCGCTCGATCACCCGGGTGCACGACCGAGGACTTCTCGCCCAGCCAGATCGGCGTGCCGAGGACCAGGATGTCGGCCGCCATCACCCGCTCGAAGATCGCCGGCCACTCGTCGCGCTCCCAGCCGTGCTCGGTCATGTCGGGTAGACGCCGGTGGCGATGTCGTGGTCGACGGCGCGGATCGACTCGACCGTGACGCCGTTGCGCCGCATGATCTCGATCGAGATGTCCATCAGCCCCTGGGTGTTGCGAGACCTCGGGCGATGCGCTTGAGCGTGCAGTTGATGAAGAGCGCCGTCAGGTCGGAGAAGTCCCAGCGGTGCTCGACTCGCACAGCTCGGTCTGCTTGTCGGTCAGCTCGGTCATATTTTTTTTTTTTTTTTTTTTTTTTTTTTTTTTTTTTTTTTTTTTTTTTTTTTTTTTTTTTTTTTTTTTTTTTTTTTTTTTTTTTTTGCCATGGAGCTCCACTTCACAAACCTCCTGATCGTGGTGGCGGCGGGCTTCGCCGCGCCGTTCGCCCTCGGGTTCGTGCCGGCGCTGCGGCTGCCCTCGATCGTGCTCGAGCTGCTGCTCGGGATCGTGCTCGGGCCCTCGGTGCTCGGCTGGGTGCATGTGGACGATCCGGTGACCGTGATGTCGGTGGTGGGCCTCGCGATCCTGCTGTTCCTCGCCGGCCTCGAGATCGAGTTTCACAAGCTCCGCGGCAGGATCCTCCGGGTCACGCTGGCGGGCTTCGGCGTTTCGTTCCTCGTGGCCCTCGGACTTGGGCTGATCCTCAAGGGCACAGGCGTCGTCAATCAGCCGGTGTTCCTGGCGGTGCTGCTCTCGGCCACGTCGCTCGGCGTACTCGTGCCGGTGCTGAAGGACTCTGGACAGATCTCGTCGACCTTTGGGCAGCTCGTGATCGCGGCCTCGTCGATCGCCGATTTCGGCGCGGTGATCCTGCTGTCGCTGCTGTTCTCGCGGGACTCGTCGAGCACCGCGACCAAGGTGATCCTGCTGGTCGGGCTGTTCCTGGCCTCTGGGCTCGTCTGGCTCGCGATCAGGGGCGTGGAGCACTCGATGCGTATCCGCATGGTGCTCGAGCACCTTCAGGACACGACGGCTCAGATCAGGGTGCGGGGAGCGTTCGTGCTGATGATCGGGTTCGTGGCGCTGGCGGCGACGCTCGGGCTCGAGGTGATCCTCGGAGCCTTCCTTGCCGGCGCGGTGCTCACGCTGATCGACCAGGACAAGACCATGACCCACCCGCTGTTCCGGCGGAAGCTCGAGGCCGTGGGCTTCGGCGTGTTCATCCCGGTCTTCTTCGTCACGAGCGGCGTGAAGTACGACCTCGGCGCGCTCACCTCGAGCGGCTCGACGCTCGCCAAGGTGCCGATCTTCCTGGCGGCGCTGCTGTTGGCGCGCGGCCTGCCGGCGCTCCTGTACCGGCCGCTCATCCCCAGCCGGCACGTGGTGATCGCGGGGATCATGCAGGGCACCTCGCTGCCGTTCATCGTCGCGGGCACCGCGATCGGGCAGGACCTGGGGCTGATCAACGCCGGCGCCTCGGCCGCGCTGATCGCGGCGGGGCTCCTGTCGGTGCTGATCCTGCCTGCGCTCTCGCTCGCCCTGTTGGGCGGCGCGCGCGGCCCGTCAGAGGAGGGCGGCGACCGCTTGGTCGCCGCCCCAGGTGCCCGAAATATAAAAAAAAAAAAAAAAAAAAAAAAAAAAAAAACCTGCGGGTCGGGCCGGATCACCACCGTGTCGGCCACCGCGACGATCTCGTCGATCGGCAGGTCGGCCAGCTCCGCGTGGCTGCGCATCGCCTCCGGGCTCGTCGCCTCATAGAGGCAGATCGTCCCGACCGAGCCGACGCCCTCCTCGAGGACATAGCTCCAGATCCAGCTTGACGTCGTCCGCCAGCTCCTCGTCGCTCACCCGCTTCGAGCGCGCGACGGCCTCGCTCCAGCTCCTCCGCCGTGCGCCAGCCGTTCCGGCGCAATATCGCGTACAGCTCCATCCGAAGCTCCTTTCCCGAGTCATGAGCGTTTCCGTCCCGTTGGTCGTTCTGGCGCGCCGCTACCGTAGGTCCGCGCCCTGGGCCCGACATCGGCAGGACTGCCTATCTTTCGACGAGCCCCAGCCGAGCCGCCGCGGCACCAGCCTGACCGCGCGAGGGACCCCGAGCTTGCGCAGGACGGCCGAGACGTGGTGGCGCGACCGTCTTCTCGGAGACAACAGGCGCTCGGCGATCTCCGCGTTGCGCAGGCCCTCGGCCACCAGCGCGAGCACCTCGAGCTCCCGCGCGCGTCGAGCCCGGCCGGGTTCTCCCGCGTCGCGGGCCGCGGGCCGCGCGGCACGTCCGCGCGCGCCGCGCTCGCGCAGGCGGCGGGCGACGATGCGCCGGGCGGCCGGGCGCGCGCCGAGCCGCTGAAGCTCGCCGAGCGCCTGCGCCGCTGCGCGCCCTCGTCGTCCGCGTCGGCCGAGCGGCGAGCGCCGCCTCGTACGGGCAGCCGAGCGCGGTCCACGCCTCGGCGGCCGCGCTCCAGCTCGCCGGCCAGCTCGAGGCGGTACGGGCTCGTCGCGGCGTCCGGCCGACCGGCGTCGGCGAGGCCCGGCGCGCCGGCGCCAGCAGGCACAGCTCGCCGGCCGCCCAGCGACGTGGCCGCTGCGACGCGCGAGCGCCAGCGCGCGCCGGTCTCCGCGGCGACCGCTCTCGGCTCGCCCCGCCAGCCAGCGCGCCTCCGCGCGCGCGGCGGCGACCGGGCGCGATGCCGCTGCACCTCGCCCGTCGCGCTCGGCCAGCGCGAGCGCCTCGTCGAGCGGCGCCCACGCCGTCGGGATCCCCGCGACGGGCGCGCAGCGAGCCCGAGCACCACGAGCGCGGTGATCCGCGGCGGCGGCCACGGCCGCGGGTCGCCGACGCACGACCGCGGCGCAGTCGCGCCGCCTCCGTCCCAGCGCCCCTGGTCGAGCTCCGAGCGCGCGCGGCAGCCGACCATGTACAGCGCCCAGAGGTCGAGGTCGTGCTCGGCGCAGTACTCGATGCCCGGCCTCGAGGTGCGCGGTCGCCGATCGCGTACCGCGCGGACGCGCGACCGACCCGGCGCCCAGGTTCGTGTAGGCGCGGCGCCACGTGCTCCTCCAGGCCCGGCCTCGCAGCGCGAGCTCGAGGCTGCGCTCGAGCTTGCGCCGGCGCCCGCCGGGGACGCCTGCGCGCAGCTCGGACGGTGCCGACGTTGTTGAGCGCGTGGACGAGCGATCTCGGTCGTCGTCGAGGCGCTCGGCCAGCGCCAGCGCGCGCTCGCCCCAGCGCGCGGCGTCGCCGGCGGCGTCGCTCGGCGAGCATCCGCAGCTGCGCCATGTTGCTGTAGGCCATCGCCAGCTCGCGGCCCGGCGGCAGCGGCTCGAGCAGCTCGACCGCCCGCCGCGCCTCGCGCTCGGCCGCCGCGTTGTCGCCCGCGAACCAGGCCAGGCGCGAGAGCCAGCGGTGCGCGTCGCCCTCGCGCAGCGCGGTCGCCCAGCTCGCGCGGTGGAGCGCCAGCGCCTGGCGCGCGCGCGGCGATCGCCTCGCCGACGTCGTCGGTCAGGTAGCACTCGTACGAGCGGCGCTCGAGCAGCGTCGGCGCGGCGCTCGGCCGGCAGCCCGTCGCGCGAAGCGCAGCGCGCGGGCGAACTGCGCGGCCGCCTCGCGGTGCGCGCCGAGCGCGGCGCGCGCGCTCGCCGGCCGCCGGCGCGTAGCGCAGCACGGCCTCGGCGTCGCCGGCCGCCTCGGCGTGGTGGGCGAGCCGCGCGAGGTCCGGCGGCGCGCGCCGGCTCGGCGAGCGCGGCGAGGGCGCGCGCGGTGCAGGGCGAGCCGCGCGGTCGGGCGCGCAGCGCCTCCTCGACCGCCACGCGCGCGATCTCGTGGCGGAAGCGCGACCGCGTCGCGCCTCGGCGCGCAGCATCCCGGACGCCAGGCACTCCTCGAGCGCGTCCAGCTCGCCGCCGGCGAGCGCCTCGAGCAGCCACAGCTCGGCGCGCGGCGGCGCGATGGCCACGGCGTCCAGCAGCGTCGCGCGCCGCGCGTCCAGGCGCGCGGCGCGCGCGAGCACCGCGTCGCGCACGGTGTCGGGGATCGTCGCGCCGGCCGGCCGCGAGCACCTCGGTGACGTAGAACGGGTTGCCGGCGGTCCGGCGGTGCAGCTCGTCGCGCGTCGACGCCGTGCGCCGCCGGCGAGCTCGGCCACGGCCTGCGCGCGACAGCGGCGCGCAGCGCGAGCCGCGCGACGCCGAGCCGCCGGCGCAGCTCGCCGAGCACGATCGCGCAGCGGGTGGCGCGGATCGAGCTCGTCGTCGCGGTAGGTGGCCGAGCACGAGCGCGGGCAGCGACTCGCACGCGGCGCGCGAGCAGGCGCAGCACGTCGAGCGTCGCCTCGTCGGCCCAGTGGAGGTCCTCGAGCACGACCACGTCGGGCGGCCGGCCGCGCAGCTCGCCGAGCAGCGGCCGCGAGCACCTCGCCCGGGGCGCGCCCTCGGCGACCACCGCGCCGAGCTCGCCGCCGCGCCTCGTCGGCGATGTCGACGAACGGGCCGAGCGGGCGCGGCGTGAAGCAGCGCGTCGCACGCGCCCCACAGGACCCGCGCCGCGTCGGCGCGCGCTCGCAGAACGCCCGCACGAGCGCCGTCTTGCCGATGCCCGGCCTCGCCGGCGACGAGCACGAGCCGGCCGCGGCCCTGCTCGCCCACGGCCGCGAGGTGGGCGCCGAGCGCGTCGAGCTCAGCGGAGCGCTCGAGGAGCTCCAACGTCCCGGTCGTCGCGCCGTCGGCCATGGCACATGTTCTCCGTTTGCGTGCCGGCTCAGTACGAGCGATCGGAGCCGTCTCGCAGCCGTGGGGTTAGCCGTACTGCGCCGCATATACCCCCTGGGTGTATAGTGCCGCCATCGCAGACTATACCCCACTGGGGTATTTCGACACGACGAGTACGGAAAGGACTTGCAGATGGCCACTCTCCCCCCCTCTCATCAGACCTACGTGGTTGGCGGCATGATCTGCGAGCACTGCAGGGTCGCCGTGACCGAGGAGGTCACGCAGGTCGCCGGTGTCGCCTCGGTCGCCGTCGACCTCGACACGAAGCTCGTCCGCGTCAACGGAACCGACGTCGACCGGGCGGCCGTGGTCGCGGCGATCGACGAGGCCGGCTACGACGCGGTCGCGGCATGAGCGTCGCGGCCAGGCTCGGTGGCTTCGCCGCCGTCCTCGCTCTCGTCTTCGCCGCCGCGGCCTTCGCGGGCAGCCGCATCGATGTCCACCCGGGTCGGCAGGCCGGCCCGCGGGCGGACGAGCCCGCGATGGGCGGGATGCGCGCCGGCGCCACGATGGCGGCGCAGGCCGTCCGCGGCCTGGCGGTCAGCGACGACGGCTTGGCCCTCCGGCTCGCACGCAACGCCGCGACCCCGGGCACGCCCTTCCGGCTCGCCTTCCGCATCGTCGACCGCCGCGGCCAGACCGTGCGCCACTTCGACGTCGAGCACACCAAGCGCATGCACCTCATCGTCGTGCGGCGCGACATGACGGGCTTCCAGCACCTGCACCCGACCCAGGCGGCCGACGGCACCTGGTCGGTGCCCGTGACCCTGCGCGACGCCGGCACCTACCGGGTGTTCGCCGACTTCTCCGTGGGCGGCAAGCCGCACACGCTCGCGGACGACCTCGCGGCCGACGGCACCGTGCGCTCGCGGGCGCTCCCCGCGCCGGCGCGCAGCGTGGACGTCGACGGCCTGCGCGTGACGCTCAGAGAGGGCGTGAGCCGGGCCGGCGCCGAGTCGCGACTCGCGTTCGACGTGACGCGCGGCGGCAAGCCTGTCGCCGTCGAGCAGTACCTGGGCGCCAAGGGCCACCTGGTCGCTCTGCGCCAGGGCGACCTCGCCTTCCTGCACGTGCACCCCGACGAGAGCCGCCTGCGCTTCATGGCCGAGTTCCCCACGACCGGCCGGTATCGCCTGTTCCTGCAGTTCAAGACCGAAGGACGCGTCCACACCGCGGCCTTCACCCAGGAGGTGTCGCGATGAGCGCCACGACCGAGCACCTCGAGCTGCCGATCGAGGGCATGACCTGCGCCTCGTGCGCCAACCGGGTCGAGCGCAAGCTCAACAAGCTCGACGGCGTGACCGCGACGGTCAACTACGCCACCGAGAAGGCCCGGGTGCAGTTCGACTCGGGCACCGTGGCCGCCGAGGACCTGGTGGGAGCCGTCGAAGCGGCCGGCTACGCGGCGGCCTTGCCGTCGACGCCGGGCGCGGCCGACGAGCGGGTTGACGCCGAGCAGGACGCGATCGCGCTCCTGGGCCGCCGCGTGCTGCTGGCCGCCCTGCTGTCGCTGCCGGCACTGGTGCTGGCCATGGTGCCGGCCCTGCAGTTCGACAACTTCCAGTGGCTGTCGCTCAACCTCGTCACGCCGGTGGTCCTGTGGGCCGCCTGGCCGTTCCACAAGGCCGCCTGGGCCAACCTCAGGCACGGCGCGGCGACGATGGACACGCTGGTCTCGCTGGGGACGCTGGCCGCCTGGCTCTGGTCGCTCTACGCGCTGTTCATCGGCGACGCCGGCATGAACGACATGCGGATGGCGTTCGAGGTCATCCCCAAGCCCGGGGCTGGCGCCGACCAGATCTACCTGGAGACGGCTGGCGTCGTCACGACCTTCCTGCTCGCCGGGCGCTACTTCGAGGCCAGAGCCAAGCGTCGGGCGGGCGCCGCCCTGAAGGCTCTGCTGGAGCTGGGCGCCAAGGACGTCGCGATCCTCGACCCCGATGGCGCCGAGCGCCGCGTCCCCGTCGAGGAGCTCGCGGTCGGCGACCGCTTCGTCGTGCGCCCCGGCGAGAAGGTGGCCACCGACGGCGTCGTCGAGCAGGGGGCGTCCGCCGTCGACATGAGCATGCTGACCGGCGAGTCGCTGCCGGTCGAGGTCTCCGAGGGCTCAGAGGTCGCGGGCGCCACCATCAACGCTGGCGGCCGCCTGGTCATGCGGGCGACCAAGGTCGGCGCCGGCACCGCCCTGGCCCAGATCGCCCGCCTCGTCGAGGATGCCCAGACCGGCAAGGCGCCGGTCCAGCGCCTGGCCGACCGGATCTCCGGCGTCTTCGTACCCGTCGTCATCGCGCTGTCGGTCGCCACGCTCGCCTTCTGGCTGGGCACGGGCGAGAGCGCGACCTTCGCCTTCACCGCCGCGGTGGCCGTCCTCATCATCGCCTGCCCGTGCGCGCTCGGGCTGGCGACTCCGACGGCGCTCATGGTCGGCACCGGCCGCGGCGCCCAGCTCGGCCTGCTCATCAAGGGCCCCGAGGTCCTGGAGTCCACGCGCGCCGTCGACACCGTCGTCCTCGACAAGACCGGCACCGTGACCACCGGCAGGATGAGCCTCGTCGAGATCGCGGTGGCCGACGGCGTGCAACGCGACCGGGCCCTGCGCCTCGTGGGCGCGCTCGAGCACGCCTCCGAGCACCCGATCGCGCGGGCGATCGCCAGCGCTGCCTCCGCAGCGGGGCCCTTGGCAGCCGTCGAGGCCTTCGCCAGCCGCGACGGCCTTGGCGTCGAGGGCGTCGTCGACGGTCACGCGCTCATCGTCGGTCGCCCGGCCCTGCTGGCGGATTGGGCGATGCACCTGCCGCCCGAGCTCGACGCCGCCCGCCGGGCCGCCGAGGCGCGTGGCCAGACCGCCATCGCCGCGGGCTGGGACGGGCGCGCCGCCGCCGTCTTCGTGGTCGCCGACACGGTCAAGGAGACCTCCGCCGAAGCGGTCGCGTCGCTGAAGGCGCTCGGCCTGCGACCGGTCCTCCTGACGGGCGACAACGAGACGACAGCCCGCGCGGTCGCGGCCCAGGTCGGCATCGACGAGGTCATCGCCGAGGTGCTGCCCGCCGACAAGGCGGACGTGATTCGTCGCCTCCAGGGCGAGGGCCGCGTCGTCGCGATGGTCGGCGACGGCGTCAACGACGCGCCCGCCCTCGCGCAGGCGGACCTCGGCCTGTCGATCGGGACGGGGACCGACGTCGCCATCGAGGCGTCGGACCTGACGCTCGTCTCGGGCGACCTGCGGGCCGCCGCGGACGCCATCCGCCTGAGCCGGGCCACCCTGCGCACGATCAAGCAGAACCTGGCGTGGGCCTTCGGCTACAACGCCGCGGCAGTCCCCCTCGCAGCCATCGGCCTGCTCAACCCGGTCATCGCCAGCCTGGCGATGGTCTTCTCGAGCATCTCGGTCGTCGGGAACGCGCTGCGCCTGCGCCGGTTCGAGGCGCGGCGCGCGCAGGCGAGTTAGGGGCCGCCGCGAGCACGGCGCCGACGCTATCCGAAGGTGAAGGCGTACGCCTGGACTCCGGCCCCGACCCGCAGCGTCAGCGCGTGGTGCTCGCCGATGGGCGCGGAGACGAGGTGGTACAGGCGCTGACGGTCGACGCGCACTACGCCGTGGTGGACGTCGGCGCCGGCGCGATCGTCCGCGATCGGGTGGCCGTCGAGCAGCACCCTGACGTCGCCCGAGCCGTTTCGCGGCGGGCTGAGGACGAGATAGGCGTCCTTGCCCACGATCGCGGCGTGGATGGCGGCGTCGGCGCGGGCCGTCGCGGCAACGTCGCTCTCGTCCCAGGTGCCCGACAGCGCGAAGTGGCTCGTCGCGAGCCTCCCCGCCGGCGCGTAGGTGTGTGTGCCGGGCAGCAGCGGCGGGTCGAAGCGCTCGGCGCGCGTCAGGCCGAGATAGGTCTCGGGCGTCGCGAGGCGCGTCGGGTGCACGGCGCCCTTGGGGTCGGCCATCGCGCCCGGGTTGGGGTGGCCGGCTTCCTTCAGCAGCGCGCGGATGTCCATCTCGGTGCGGTCGTAGTCGCCCTCGCCGAAGTGCGCGCCGCGGACCTGGCCGCGCGCGTCGACGAGGTAGTCGGCGGGCCAGTACTGATTGCCCCAGGCGCTCCACGTCGCGAGCTTGTTGTCCTGCGCCACCGGATAGCGGATCCCCTCGCGCCGGATGGCGGTAGCGACGTTGGCGGCGTCGCGCTCGAAGGGGAACTCGGGCGAGTGCACGCCGACGATGACGAGGCCGTCGCGTCGATAGCGCGCGTCCCAGGCCTCGAGGTAGGGCAGCGTACGCAGGCAGTTGATGCAGGTGTAGGTCCAGAAGTCGACGAGCACGACCTTGCCGCGCAGCGATCGCAGGCTGAGCGGCTGGCCGCCGGGCGTGTTGAACCAGCGCTGGTTGCCGGTGAAGTCGGGGGCGGCGCCCAGGCGCGGCAGGCGCGCGCCTTCCACGCCCTGGCGCCCCGTGCCCGCGACCGCGAAGCGCGACGGGCCGCGCAGGTCATCGAGCCGGCTGGAGACGGCGTGGGAGGTCTCGAGGCCGCGCGTCGGGTTGACGAGCGCGGCGGGCAGGTGGTCGGCGATGGCCGACTGGAAGCGGACGTCGAGGCTCGTCGCCATGGCCACGCCGGTGAGGATGAGCACCACGGCCAGCGCGCGCTGGAGCCCCGGGCCGCGCCCGGTGGCGCGCACGCGACCCGCGAGGGCGCGCCCGCCGAGCGAGAGCGCCAGCAGCACGATGGCCGAGCCCAGCGCGAAGGCGAGGCCGACGGGCACCGTGCGCGACGACGCCGCCCCGACGGCGATGACCGCGGCCAGGATCGGCCCCGCGCACGGGGCGTAGACGAAGCCCAATGCGGCGCCGACGAGCAGGCCCGAGGCGAAGCCGTCGCCGCGGCTGCGCGGCCCCAGGCGCGACAGGCGCGCCAGCGGCGCCTCCAGGCGCGCGGCCAGGGACGGCACCGCCACCACGATGCCGAAGCCGATGAGCACGACGACGGCCAGCGTCCGCGTCAGCCCCGGCCCCAACCCGACGCCGTCGATGACGCTCGCCAGGCCGACGATCGTCACCGTGAAGGTGGCGGCCAGGCCGAGAGCGATGCCCACGGGACGGCGGCGCCCGCCGGTGAGCCCGGCGCTGAGCAGGGCGGGCAGGACGGGCAGGACGCAGGGGCTGAGGGCCGTGCCCGCTCCGGCGACCAGCGCGAAGAGGATGAGGAGCGCCATCGCTGCGGAGTCTCCTCGTCGTCGCCGAACGTTGCAGCAGTTCGGCGAGAGATGACCTCGGCTCGCCGCCACCGGTCGCGCTGGCGCAGACCGTGCAGTGGCACTTGACAGGCCGCGCGCCCCGCGCGAAGGTCGAAGGGTGACCGACCAACCAGCCACGAAAGAGCGGCGCAACCTCGCCGACGCCGACCTGACCCGTGCCGTCGAGGCCAGCTTCGACGGCACTCCTGACCCCCGCCTGCGCGAGCTCCTGCAGTCGCTGGTGCGCCACCTGCACGCGTTCGCCAGCGAGGTCCAGCTCACCGAGGAGGAGTGGTTCGCGGCCATCGACTTCCTCACGCGCACGGGCCACATCACCGACGACAAGCGCCAGGAGTTCGTGCTCGCCTCCGACACGCTCGGGCTGTCGATGCTCGTGGTCGGCATGAACCACCGCCGCCCGCCCGGCGCGACCGAGTCGACGGTCTTCGGCCCGTTCTTCGTCGAGGGCTCGCCCGCCTTCGAGAACGGCGACGACCTCGCCAACGGCGCGCCGGGCACGCCGTGCTTCATGAGCGGGACGGTGCGGTCGACGGACGGCGAGGCGATCCCCGGCGCGCTGCTGGACATCTGGCAGGCCGACGAGGACGGCTTCTACGACGTGCAGTACGAGGACCTCGACGAGCCGCGCGGCCGCGGGCACCTGCACTCGGCCGACGACGGCCGCTACTGGTTCTGGACCGTGCAGCCCGAGGCCTACCCGATCCCGACCGACGGCCCGGTGGGCAAGATGCTCGCGGCGACCAACCGCAGCCCGATGCGCCCGGCCCACGTGCACTTCAAGGTCACCAGCCCCGGCTACCAGACCCTCATCACCCACGTCTTCGACGAGGCCGACGAGTACCTCGACACCGACGCGGTCTTCGGCGTGCGCAGCTCGCTGCTCGCGACCTTCGAGCACCACGAGCCGGGCATCGCGCCCGACGGGCGCGAGATGACCGAGCCGTGGCGCAGCGCCCAGTTCGACCTGATCCTGGCGCCCGACGTCTGAGGTCTTCCCGTGTCGTCCGCGCGGCGCCTGCGGCGCCGCCGGCCACGGCACCGAGGGAGGCGGGCGCGAACGCGGGTTTCGGGCCACTGTCCTGTTCTGTGGTCGCAGCACGACCGCTGGGCAGGACAGTGGCCTGCGCGGAGCCGCGGGCGCGCGTCAGCCGCAGCGAACTTCGGAGCCCACCAGCGACGCGAGCTCGCGGCCCGGCGCCACCCACCGCTCGCCGCGCGCGACGAGCTCGGCCACGTGCTCGAGCACCCGCCGCGCCTGCGCCGCCTCGGACTCCGAGAGCATGAGGAAGGGGTGCAGGATGAGCACGAGCGGGTCGTCGCCCCGCACGCCGAGGGCGCCGATGAGAGCGTCGGCGGCCTCCCGCGGCGAGGCGACGTCCGCCCGGTCGCCCCAACCTGTCCGCCGGTCGGTGAAGGACTCGAGTCGGTGGTAGGCGTCGACCGCCGGCCAGCGGAAGGGCAGGCACGCGATGCCGGCGGTGCGCCCCGGGCGCTCGCCGGCCGGCGAGCACCAGCGCAGGCCGTGGGCGGCCAGGGCCTGGACGGTCCGCGCGCCGAGACCGCCCCCAGGGGGCCGGAAGCCCTCGACCTCGAGGCCGAGACCCGCGAAGGCGGCGACGCCACGGCCGAGGATCTCGTCCTCCTCGTCGGGCGACAACGCGTCCCAGACCTCGTGGCGCCAGCCGTGCAGCCCGACCTCGTGGCCGGCCGCGGCGATGTCGAGCAGAGCCTCGGGATAGAGCTCGGCGTTCAGGCCCTCGACGAAGAAGGTCGCACGCAGGTCCAGCGCGTCGAGCGCCTCGAGCGCGCGCGGCAGCCCGATGCTCACCGAGGGGTCGTCGCCGATCGGCCCCTGCGCGGTGCCGCGCTCGAGGTCCGCGGCCTCGCCGAGGTTGTCGAAGCTGAGCAGGATCGCGTCGCGCAGCTCGCGGCTCACGCGGGGTCGCCGTTCGCCACGATCATCGGGGTCGACTCGCGGCGCTCGACGTGCCCGCGGACCGCGCCCTGATCGTCGTCGACCCACCCGCGCATGCGCGCGTAGTCGAGCATCGCCGTGAAGCCCTTCTCCCACTCGGGAGTGGCCGCGGGGCCGGCCAGGCGGCGCAGCGCGTCGGTGCGCACCCACGCATGATCGCCGAGGCCAAGGACGCCGCCGGCGGCCAGGGCCTCGGGGCCCGGGTCCTCATCGCCCTCGAGCACGACCACGAAGCCGGACAGGTCGTCGGGGCTCAGGAGGCGTGCGGAGTCCGCGCCAAGGCTCAGCTCCACGAGGGCGGCCCCGTCGCGATGACATCGTTGTCAACCATCGCGAGGTCACTACCCCAATTGTGCGCGGAGCGAACGCATGTGCGTCAAACGAATCTGCCCGGGAACGCGGCAGCGCTCCCGTGGGGCCCTGAACCTCCGTTACAGTCAGCCGATGGCCGACGCGCCGGAAACCGACCGTGCCGCCAACGGCGAGCGTCAGCAGTCGCTGCAGTCGCTCGAGCGCGGCATGGCCGTCATCCAGGTGTTCTCGCGCGAGCGCCCCGCGCTGACGCTCAGCGAGGTGGCCACGCTGACCGGCATCACGCGCGCCACGGCGCGCCGCATCCTGCTCACGCTCGAGAAGCTGGGGCACGTGCGCTCCGACGGGCGGCTGTTCTCGCCCACCCCCCGCCTGCTGACCCTCGGCTGGGCCTATCTCTCCTCGCTGAACCTCTCCGAGCTCGCCCTGCCGCTCATGGAGGCGCTCGTCGAGGAGACGCATGAGTCGTGCTCGGCCGCGACCCTCGACCTGCCCGACGTGGTCTACGTCGCGCGCGTGCCCACGCGGCGGATCATGTCGATCACGCTGAGCGTCGGCACCCGCCTGCCCGCGCACTGCACGTCGATGGGGCGCGTCCTGCTGGCCGCGCTGCCCGAGGACGAGCTCGAGCGCTACCTCACCGCGACCACGCTCGCGGCGTGGACCGAGCGCACGACGACCGACCCCGACCGCCTGCGCGCCGCGCTCGACGAGACGCGCCAGCGCGGCTGGGCGCTGGTCGACCAGGAGCTCGAGATCGGCCTGCGCTCCGTGGCCGCGCCCATCCGCCGCGGCCCCGACACGATCGCCGCGCTCAACGTCTCCTCGGCCGTGTCCCGCGTGTCGCTCGACGACCTGCGCCGGCGGATCCTGCCGCCGCTGGTCGCGACCGCGAACACGATCTCCAACGCGCTCACCCAGCAGGGACCGGCGTACCACCGGACCGTCAGCTGAGCGGCGCGGCCTGCTAGCGTGCGCTGTGCGTACGACTGTGCGCATCACGAACATGACGGGCAACCCGCACCTCAGCACCGACCCGGTGCACGCCGGCAACCCCGACGCTCGCGTGGCCGCCGTGCTGGTCCACGGCCGCGACCAGGACCCCGAGTTCATGCTCGAGGCCGCAGAGCGCCTCGCCCTCGACGACGAGGTGGCCTACGTCCTGCCCCGCGCGTCCGGACGCTCGTGGTACCCCGGCCGCTTCTACGACTCGATCGAGGACAACGAGCCGTGCCTCGGGTGGTCGCTGGAGGCCATCGAGCGGGCGGTGACGGCCGCCCGCGGCGACGGGCGGGCGCTGCCGGCCATCGCCCTCGTCGGCTTCTCGCAGGGCGCGTGCATCGTCGCCGAGCACCTTGCGCGGCGCCCCGAGCCCTACGGAGCCGCGGCCATCCTCACCGGTGCGCTGTTCGGGACGCCCGACGCCGACCGCCTGCCGGCCGGCTCGCTCGGCGGCCTGCCCATGTTCTTCGGGATCGCCGAGGACGATGACTGGATCCCGGTCGACGCCGTCCGCGACACCGTGGTCGCCTTCCAGCGCGCCGGCGCGCGCTGCGAGCTGCATGTCTACGACGATGAGGAGCACGGGATCAACGACGACGAGATCGCCGCCGTCCGTTCCCTGCTCACCGACCTCCTGGAGCGCTCTACATGACCGATGCCTTCCTCGTCGGCGGCGTCCGCACGCCCTTCGGGCGCTATCGCGGCGCCCTGGCCGACTCCCGTCCCGACGACCTCGCCGCCCTCGTCCTCGGCGCCGCGCTCGAGCGCGCCGGCGTCCCCCACGACGCGGTCGACGAGGTCATCTTCGGCGCCGCCAACCAGGCCGGCGAGGACAACCGCAACGTCGCCCGCATGGCCTCCCTGCTGGCCGGCCTGCCGGACGAGGTCCCGGGCTACACCGTCAACCGCCTGTGCGCCAGCAGCCTGCAGGCCGTCGCTTCGGCGGCCCAGCAGATCCGCAGCGCCGAGGCCGATCTCGTCGTGGCGGGCGGGGTCGAGTCGATGACGCGCGCGCCGATGGTCCTGCCCAAGAGCCCGCGCCCCTGGGCGGCCGCCGCCGACGTCGCCGACACGACGCTCGGCTGGCGCCTGGTCAACCCGCGGTTTCAGGACATCGACGGCGGCAAGGCGACGATCAGCCTCGGCGAGACCGCCGAGGAGGTCGCCGTGCTGGACGCCATCAGCCGCGAGGACTCCGACGCCTGGGGCCTGCGCTCCCAGCAGCTGACCGCCCAGCACCAGGACCGGCTGGCGCTCGACTTCGTGCCCGTGGAGACGGCCAAGGACGAGCTGACGCACGACGAGGTGCCGCGGGCGGACACCAGCACCGAGGGGCTGGCCAAGCTCAAGCCCGCCTTCAAGGCCGACGGCATCGTGACCGCCGGCACTGCGTCGCCGCTCTCCGACGGCGCCTCGGCGATCGTGGTCGCCAGCGGCGGGGCAGTCGAGCGCCACGGCCTCACGCCGCGCGCGCGGATCGTGGCCTCGGCCTCCGCCGGCGTGCCGCCGCACATCATGGGGCTCGGCCCCGTCCCCTCCACCGAGAAGGTCCTCGCGCGCAGCGGCTGGGAGGTCGGCGACCTCGATGCCGTCGAGATCAACGAGGCCTTCGCGACCCAGGTCATCGCGAGCATCCGCCGCCTCGGCCTCGACCCTGAGACCGTCAACGCCTACGGCGGCGCCATCGCGGTGGGCCACCCCCTGGGCGCGTCGGGCGTTCGGCTCGTGCTGGGGCTCCTGAGACGGCTCGAGGACGGCGACCTCAGGCGCGGCCTGGCCACCTTGTGCATCGGTGTCGGTCAGGGCATGGCGCTGACCGTCGAACGCGTCTGAGGTTGCCCTGCGGGCCCTTTTCCGTGGCACCGCACTCAGGTAGTGTGTTCCTGTTGCGCACATATGTGCGCATGACGAACGAACGGGGAGGTCCGGGGTGAGGAAGGCCGGCAGGATGCAGCCGCTGCCCGAAGCTGTCGCGGCGCTGGTCAGGGATGGAAGCTTCGTCTCCCTGGAGGGGTTCACGCACCTCATCCCGTTCGCCGCCGGCCACGAGCTGCTGCGTCAGGGCCGTACCGACCTCACCGTCGTCCGGCTCACGCCCGACATCCTCTTCGACCAGATGATCGGCCTCGGTCGCGTGGCGCGGATGATCTTCTCCTACGGCGGCAACCCGGGCGTCGGGTCGCTGCACCGCATGCGCGACGCCGTCGAGCACGACTGGCCGAGACCGATCGAGCTCGTCGAGCACTCCCACGCCGGCCTGTCCAACGCCTACGTGGCCGGCGCCTCGAACCTCCCCTTCGGCACGCTGCGCGGCTACGCCGGCACCGACCTGCCCGAGCACAACGAGGACGTCGCCTTCATCGACTGCCCGTTCACGGGCGAGAAGCTCACCGCGGTGCGGGCCATCAACCCGGACGTCGCGATCATCCACGCCCAGCAGGCCGACAGGCAGGGCAACGTCCAGCTCTGGGGGCTCTCCGGGGTCCAGAAGGAGGCGGTGCTCGCCGCCAAGCACTCGATCGTCACCGTCGAGGAGGTCGTTGACGAGCTGAGCCCCGAGCCGCGCTCGGTCGTGCTGCCTTCCTGGGTCCTCGACGCCGTCTGCCACGTGCCCAACGGCGCGTGGCCGTCCTACGCCGCCGACTTCTCCGTGCGCGACAACGGCTTCTACTCCGACTGGGACGCGATCTCGCGCGACCGCGACCGCTTCACGCAATGGATGGAGGAGAACGTCCTCGCGGCGGACGCGCCTGTCGGCGCACCGGTGGTGGCACGGTGAGCGCGCTCGATCCGACCCCCGAGGAGGTCATGACGATCGGCGCCGCGCGCGAGCTGGTCGACGGCGAGGTCGTGCTCGTCGGCGTCGGCCCCCCCAACGCCGCGGCCAACCTCGCCCGGCGCCTGGACACGCCCGGCTGCGTGCTCGTCTACGAGTCCGGCGCGATCGGGCGCGCCCCAGCGCCTCCCGCTCTCGATCGGCGACGACGACCTCGCCGCCGGCGCCCAGGACCTGGTCTCGGTGCCGGAGATGTTCAACTACTGGATCGGTGGCGGGCGGATCGACGTCGGCTTCCTCGGCGCCGCGCAGATCGACCGCTTCGGCAACATCAACACCACGGTCATCGGCGACTACGACTCGCCCAAGGTGCGCCTGCCCGGCGCCGGCGGCGCGCCGGAGATCGCGCGCTCGGCCGGCCGCGTCATCGTCCTGCTGCGCCACTCGCAGCGCTCGTTCGTGGACGAGGTGGACTTCGTGACCTCCGTCGGGCGGAGCTCGACGGCGCCAACGGCGGCCCGGGTCGTGGTCATCACCGACCTCGGCATCCTGCGCCCCTCCCCCGACGACGGCGAGCTCGAGCTCGTCGCGCTGCACCCCGGCGTCGAGGCCGACGACGTCCGCGAGGCCACCGGCTGGGACCTGCGCGTGCGCGAGCTGCTCGAGGTCACCGAGCCCGTGACCGAGCGCGAGCTGTCCGAGCTGCGCGCCCTGCGCGTTTCGGCTGACGAGGACTGACGCGCCTTCGGCGTCCTAGAGGACGCCGCGGATCTCGCGCTCGAAGTCGCGACGTGCTCGGCGGCGATGCGGGCGAGCGCTCGGGATCGCCCCCGCTGATCGCCTCGAGCAGCAGGCGGTGCTCGAGCACGCGGGCGAACAGGTGGGGCAGGCGGCCGATCACGAGATGCCAGATACGTAGCGAGAGGTTGAAGTAGCGCGTCAGCGTCTCCTCGAGGTAGGGGTTGCCGGCGCAGCGGTAGATGAAGCGGTGCATCGCGCGTCGAGGCCCATGAGCTCGTCGGCGTCCTCGCCGCCCTGGTTGCGGTCCAGCTCTGCCAGCAGCGCGTCCAGCGGGGCGCGCTGCTCGGGCGTGAGGCGCTCGGCCGCGCGGCGGGCGGCGTGGCCCTCGAGGACCACGCGCACGTCGGCGATGTGCGCGAGGTCGGTGATGTTGATCTCCGAGGCGAACGTGCCGCGGCGCGGGAAGACGGTGATCAGGTTCTCCAGCGACAGCCGCTTGATCGCCTCGCGCACGGGCGTGCGGCCCATCGCGAGCTCCTTGCCGAGCGCGTCCTCGTTGATCGGCGCGCCAGGAGCGATGCGCAGCGTGACGATGCGGTCACGCAGCTCGGCGTAGGCGCGGTCGCCCATCAGCTTCTACGGTCTCAGGCGACGGCCGCTATCGCGGCTCCCTCGACCACTGGCCTGAAGACAGATATATTAGGTCGATGACCAAGCGGGCTGACGCGATCATCATCGGCGCGGGCGTCATCGGCGCAGCGACCGCGTTCGAGCTTTGCAAGCGCGGCTACAAGACCCTGAACATCGACAAGCTGCCGGCCTCGGGCTACGGCCCGACGAGCAACTCGTGCGCGATCGTGCGCGCGCACTACTCGTCGCTCGAGGGCGTCGCGATGGCCTATGAGGGCTTCGCCTACTGGCAGGACTGGGAGCGCTACCTGGGCGCCGTCGACGACATGGGCACGGCGCGCTACATGCAGTGCGGCACGGTGCTGCTCAAGAGTGCCACCGGCCACCACGAGAAGGTCCTCACCCACTACCGCGACCTCGGCGTCGAGTACGAGGAGTGGGACAACGCGACGCTGGTCGAGAAGGTCCCCGTCTACTCCACGGACGCCTTCTGGCCGCCCCGGCGCCCCGACGACCCGCACTTCTGGGACGAGCCGCAGGGCGAGCTCGACGGCGCGATCTTCACCCCCGGCTCGGGCTACGTGAACGATCCCCAGCTCGCCACCCACAACCTCCAGCGCGCGGCCGAGGCCAAGGGCGGCGAGTTCCTCTTCCGCGCCGAGGTGGCCGAGATCCGCCGCGCCGGCGGCCGCGTGGCCGGCGTCACGCTGACCGACGGCACCGAGATCGACGCGCCGATCGTGGTCAACGTCGCGGGCCCGCACTCGTTCGTCATCAACCGCATGGCCGGCGTCGAGGACGAGATGAACGTCAAGACGCGCGCGCTGCGTCACGAGGTCCACCACGTGCCCTCGCCCCCGGACTTCGACTTCGAGCAGGACGGCTACCACACCTCCGACGGCGACACTGGCATCTACTTCCGCCCCGAGAGCGGCAACAACATCCTCATCGGCTCGGAGGACCCCGACTGCGACCCGCGCGTCTGGGTCGACGAGCCCGACAAGTTCGACCGTCACGTGACCGAGCAGCAGTGGGAGGCGCAGGTCTTCCGCCTCGCGCGGCGCATGCCCTCGCTGCGCATCCCCAACGAGCGCAAGGGCATCGTCGACCTCTACGACGTCTCCGACGACTGGATCCCGATCTACGACCGCTCCGTCCTCGACGGCTTCTACATGGCCATCGGCACCAGCGGCAACCAGTTCAAGAACGCCCCGGTCGTCGGCCACCTGATGGCCGAGCTCATCGACCGCGTCGAGCACGGCCACGACCACGACGCCGAGCCCGTCCAGGTCCGCTGCGCGTACAACGAGGAGATCGTCCTCGACGCGGGCTTCTACTCGCGCCTGCGCGAGGTCAACCCGAACTCGAGCTTCTCGGTCAACGGCTGACGCTGACCGCGGAGGCGTTCGGCCTCCCCGCGTTCGCGCGCTCCTATACCCAGCCGCGGGCGTTCCGATCGAGAGGCCCGCGCTCGTCAGTCACCGCTGGCGTCGGGCATCGGCGCGCGCGTCGTCGCGGTCACGTCGCCGCTCTTCCGTCGCTTTGGCTCGCTGCGTCCGCCCGCCCACCTCTTTTCTCTTCCTTTCCTCTCTTTCTTTCTCTCTTTTTTTTTTTTTTTTTTTTTTTTTTTTTTTTTTTTTTTTCCTCATCTCCCTATCACCGCCATCGCGGCCTCTCGGGCGTTCGATCGAGGCGCCCGCGCGTCAGTCGCTGGCGTCGGGCTCGGGCGTCCCCGGGCAGCAGCACGGTGGCGAGGATCCGTCGTGAGCGTCCGGGCTTGGGCGGGTTGGCGAGGCGGGGTTGAAAGAGGCTGCCAGCTCGCGTCCGGCGAGCTCCGCGAGTTCCGCGTCGTCGAGCCACATCGCCGCGAGGTTGTAGCTGAGCCCCGTCGCGCAGCCGGGTCGATCTTCTCTCGGGCGATGGTAGCGGTCGAAGTCCGTGCCGATCAGGCCGGCCACGAACGCCAGGAAGGCCTGTCGGTGCTCGTCGCGGCTCATCGAGGCGATCTCGTCGACGCCGAGCCGGGCAGCGGAGGCGCGAAGCACGTAGCGTGCGTTCCAGCGCGCCGCGGACCCGCCGCTCGCTGACGATGGCCAGGACGCCGCCGTCGACGAGCTTCGCGACCGTGGGTCCAGGTAGAGGCTGCCGGCCGGGACATCGGGGATCGTCGGCCCGGACTGCTGGTGGCGCCGCGATCGCCGAGGTAACGCCTCGAGGCAATCCGAAGCCGTACCGGGTGTAGGAGCAGGTCCGCGCTGGCCACGTGGCCCCAGCGTACACAGGCTCACATATCTGGTAACCCACCAGGGATGCCACAAATTCCTGTCGCTGTCGTCCGCGAACTCATCGATCCTTCTTGTATTACAGAATAACGCGCTGGCACGTGCAGCGCCGAGGTTCAGCAGTCATGGGAACATTCACTGAACTGTGGACGGTCTGAACGATGGCGCCCTCAACGGCCGATCGCGCAAGGCGCCGTTGGTGAGCGTCCTCGGGCGCGCTGGCCGCACTGACGCTGAGGTCTCCATCGCCCGTCGCTGGGCTACAAGCTCGGTACCGATACGGTGCATCGCGTAGTCGCTGCCGACCGCGAAGATGTCCAAACGGCCATTCAACCGCCCGATACGGCAGGGCCGCCGTTGAAGTCGTCCCGCAGGCTCGGCCCTTCCGCTGGCCAAGCACCCTTGACGAACTGCTTCGTGTACATCGCGAAGTCCGCCCCGACCGCAGACACGTCGAGGGCTCAGGAAGCCGAGCTGTGCGGAGTTCGTGGCAACGGCAGCGGGAACGGTGATGAACGTCCCACCCAGATGCTCCCAGTCCGAGCTCCACTGCGTCGCATCGCCCGGCTCGTGATAGAGACCGCGATCGGCCTGCAGCCAGAAGAGGTCGACCTTCGTCGGCCCTGAGACACAGGCAGCGATACCGATCACCCGTCCTCCCTCTACCAGCTCGGCCACCCGATCGTACGCGGCCGCTGTGACCCGGACGGGCCCGTCAGCGGCCTCGAACGTACGTGTCAACGGTCACTCTGTTCAGCACGATCTGGATTCCCGGGGTCAAAGTCTCAAGCGCCCGAGCGGGTCCGCGTGTTCCCCGCCCGCCGCTGTCGACCTCGGCGTGGCGAGGCTGCAGCGCTGCGCCCCGTCGGCAACCACTGGAGCCTCGTCGTCCTCCCGTTGTTGCCACCTCGTCGTTGGAGATGGCGTTCAGCGTGACAAAGGGCGCCCAGTGTTCGATCCGCGCCCCTTCCGCGAGGCGGCCCTCAGCCGCGACAAGGAACGCGAGCAGTCCTGCGCCGTCGCTCCGCGAATCGTGAGCGACTCCCGTCACCCTATGACCGTCGGACACGCCGTGCGCTCGACCCATCCGGCCACGATCACCCCGACTACCGGCATGACGATGCTCCTATCGTCCGATGATGTACCTGCCAAACGAGCGGCTGCGGATCGCGCGTGATACGCACGTCGTGAGCCGGATGCTGGCGGTGCGCGCCGCCTCAGAACGCGTCCAGAGCAGTTCACCGCACGTTCAACTCGGAGGCCCGGCCGTGTCGAGCTTCTGGAGGATCGTCCTGATCATCGTCCTCGTCGTCGTGCCGTCACGTCCCCGCTCGTCGAGGGCGAGCCAGACCCACACCGGGCCGAGCACGACCTCCAGCAGCGTGATCAGCCCGACCTGCGCGGCGGCGATGAGGCGCGCGCCGACGGTGAGCAGCGCGAAGCCGAGCCCGATCTGCCCGATGCCCAGCGCCGCCAGCCAGGCCAGGTCGTCGCCTTCTACCCCGTCGTCGCCAACGGCGCAAGGGCTACGCGATTCCCGGCAAGACAATCGTGCGCTGCGCCAAGGGCACCTCGTGGCGCCAGCGGGTGATCACGATCATCGCCGAGAACGCGAGCGCCGCCACGAACGCCAGGCCATCGCCGGTCAGGCTGGCCTCACCCGGTGCGCCGAGCATCACCGGACCACGCCTGGGTCGAGGACGGATCGCGATGCAAAGCGAGTCAGGCTCGGCCATCGCCCTCACGACAGGTCCAGCGGTACCGGCCCGTCGGCCGTGAACCGACGCGCGCAACGCTCGCGTGTTGAGCGCGCCAAAGATGCAGACGTGACCGACGAACAGCGACGCATCGCCGCCGACCGCTCTGAACCCGCGCTGACCCGGCCGCGTTCGCGCATCGCGACGTAGCCCAGCAGCGCGACCCCCGCGAACGCCGCGCGGCAGAAGACCTGCGTCGACGTGACCGAACGTGAGCTGGCGCTGAAGGACGCCGGCCGTCGACCACGCGACCGCCGCGAGTGCCACGTAGATCTGCCTCCGACGCCGTCGCCCCGCCTCGTCCCACACGACCGCCGCCGACGCCACGCCGCGAAGTCATAGCGCGAGCCCCCGGCCAACGGGCGCGCAGGCGTTGTCACGAATCGGGCCGCTGTCCGTCTTGGGCTGCGAGCGCGAAGCCGGGGCGACCCCGGGCCACCGCGCGGATTCGGACCTCTTCCCAGTTCCGGACCGAAAGGCTTCCGCCGTGCCCACCATCGTCCTCATCCACGGCCTCTGGCTCACACCGCGCAGCTGGGAGGGCTGGAAGGCGCGCTTCGAGGAGCGCGGAACGGGTGCTCGCGCCGGCCTGGCCGCGCATGGAGGGCGAGGTCGAGGCCCTCCGCCGCGACCCGTCCGTCATGAACGGGCTCGGCCTCGCCGAGGTCGTCGACCACTACGACCGGATCATCCGCGGCCTCGACACCCCGCCGGTGATCATGGGGCACTCCACCGGCGGCCTGCGTGACCGAGCTGCTGCTCGACCGCGGCCTCGGCGCGGCCGGGGTCGGCCTGTCGCCGGCGCCGGTGAAGGGCGTGCTGCGCCTGCCGCCGGCCCTGCTTCGCACCGTCTTCCCGGCGCTCCGCAACCCGGCGAACCGGAAGAAGACCGTCCCGCTGACGCCCAAGCAGTTCCGCCGCGGCTTCACGAACACCATGAACGACGCGGACGCCGAGGCGGCCTACGCGCGCTACTACGTTCCCGCCCCCGGCCGGGTGATCTTCCAGGCCGCGTTCGCCAACCTCAATCCGCACGCCGTGACCAAGGTCGACTTCCACAAGGACGACCGCCCGCCGCTGCTCGTGATCGGCAACGACCAGGACCACACGATCCCGGCCTCGGTGAGCAGGGAGGCCGCGACGCGCCTGGGCGAGTCGAGGGCCGTGGTGGACTACAAGGAGTTCGCGGGACGCCCCCACTTCACGGCCGGCGCGCCCGGCTGGGAGGCGGTCGCCGACTACGCGCTCGACTGGGCGAACCGCCACACGGACGCGCCGGTCGAGAAGAAGGTGCCCGCCGCGTTGTCCTCCTGACGCGGAGCGTCGCGCCTCGGGCGGCGTTCCGGATCTCTAGAGGCTGGGCTTCGGCAGCGTCTTGTCGCGCACCGTGCGCGAGCAGCCGGTCTTGTCGCACGCGCGGATGACCACGCGGTAGCGCTTGCCGAAGTGCAGCCTGACGAGCTCGGGAGCTTGCCGACGTTTGCCGCTGCCCGTGGCCGTCAGTCTCCCAGCTCGGTCCGACGGCGATCGACGTAGGCCTGCAGCTCTGCGCGGATCGCCTCGTCGAGCGGCGGCTGCTCGTACTCCTCCAGCGTGCGCTTCCACACGACCTCCGCGCGCGCGGCGGCGTCGAGGCCGCCGTTGCGCTGCCAGCGCTCGAAGTTCTCCGTCGAGGACAGCAGCGGGCGGTAGAAGCACTCGCGGAAGCGCTCGAGCGTGTGCGCGGCGCCGAGGAAGTGCCCGCCGGCCCCGACCTCCTCGTGGGCGCCGAAGGCCAGGCTCGCCTCGTCGATCTCCAAAGGCGTGAACTCGTGCTTGAGCTGGCGCAGGATCTCGATGTCGACGATGAACTTCTCATAGCAGGAGACCAGGCCCGCCTCGAGCCAGCCGGCGGAGTGCATCACGTAGTTCGCCCCCGCCAGGAACGTCGGGAGCATGGTCATGAGCGACTCGTAGGCGGCCTGCGCGTCGACCGTCTGGCTCGAGTTCAGCCCGCCGCCCGAGCGCCACGGCAGCCCGAAGGAGCGCGCGATCTGCCCGGTGCACAGCAGGCCGATGGCCGACTCGGGCGTGCCGAACGAGGGCGAGCCGGACTGCATGTCGGTGTTGGACAGGAACGACCCGAAGACGACCGGGCAGCCGGGCCGGATGAGCTGCGTCAGTGCGATGCCGGCGAGCGCCTCGGCCATCTGCTGGGCCAGCGTCGCGGGGATCGAGACGGGCGACATCGCCCCCATGAGCAGGAAGGGCGTGATGATCGTCGCCTGGTTGGCCTTGGCGTAGGCGACGAGCGCGCTGAGCATGCGGTCGTCGAAGCGCAGCGGGGAGTTGACGTTGATGAGCGACAGCGACGCCGGCGTGGCCTCGATCGCCTCGCGCCCGCCGAAGAGGATCTCGCCCATCGCGATCGTGTCCTCGGCGTTGGGGCCGGAGGTCACCGATCCCATGTAGGGCTTGTCCGACAGGGTCTGCAGCGCGTAGACCATGTCGAGGTGGCGCGAGTCCAGCGGCTTGTCGTTCGGCTCGCAGATCGTCCCGCCCGGCGAGTCGAGCTCGGGGAAGGCCTGCGACAGGCGCACGAGGTTCTCGAAGTCGTCCATCGTCGCCTCGCGGCGCACGTCGCCCTCGCGCACGAACGGGCATCCGTAGACCGAGGCGAAGGCCATGTGCTGGCCGCCGAGGTGGATGCTCTTCTCGGGGTTGCGCGCCTGCACGTCGAACTCGCGCGGCGCCTGGGCCACCTGCTCGAGCACGAACTCCGGGTCGAGGATCACCTTCTCCCCCTCGACCTGCTGGCCGGCGGCGCGGAAGGCCTCGAGCGCCTCGGGGAGCAGGAACTCGATTCCGATCTCGGTGACGATCCGCCGCCAGCCGCGGTCGAGCACCGCCATGGCGTCCTCGCTGAGGATCTCGTAGCGGGGCATCGTGTTGACGAACACAGCGGCACCTCACCTCACGGGTGGCTTGACAAGGGGAACCGGCGGGCGCCATGCTATCCGCAATGGAACTACAGTTCCAGCCGACGTGGAACAGGACTTCCACGTGAGCGGCCCGACGCAGGGCACCCAGTCCATCGACCGTGCCGGCGAGATGCTCGCGCGCCTCCTCGAGTCAGACGAGCCGATGAGCCTGCGCGACCTCGCCGAGGCCGCCGACCTCCCCAAGAGCACCGCCTCGCGGCTCATCACCGCGCTCGAGCGCCACGGCCTCGTCCACCAGACCGGCGAGCGCGGCAAGCTCGAGCCCGGGCCGGCGATCCTGCGCTTCGCCCATCGCGGCGGCCTCGAGCGCCATCTGGTCGAGCTGGCCGAGCCCGCCCTCGAGGCCGTCGCCCAGGCCAGCGGCGAGACGGTCAACCTCTCGGTCCCCACCCCCTACGGCGTCGACCACCTCGCCCAGGTCGACGGCCGCCACTTCCTCGGCGCCGGCCAGTGGGTCGGGCGCCGCGTCGACTACCACTGCACGGCCAACGGCAAGGTCTTCCTCGCCTTCGGCGCAGCCGAGATCCCCCCCGGGCCGCTGGCGCGGTTGACGACGGACACGGTCGTCGACCGCGCCGCGCTCGAGGACGTGCTCGAGCGCGTGCGCCGCGACGGCTACGCGACCGCCGCCGACGAGCTCGAGGACGGCCTCAGCGCGCTCGCCGCACCCGTCCGCGGGCCGACCGGCGAGGTCATCGCCGCGCTGGGCATCTCGGGCCCCACGCTGCGCCTGACCGGCCCGCGCGTGGCCGAGCTGGCCCCCATCCTCGTCCGCGAGGCGACCGCCCTCGAGGGGCGCCTCGGCAAGCACCGACCCGGAGAGAGAGCCGCATGACGTACGAGGAGATCCTGCAGGCGCTCTACGACGACACGCTCGTCGGCAAGGCACCCGAGGTGAAGGCCAACGTCGAGGCGGGGCTCGAGCAGGGCATGGAGCCCGAGAGCATGCTCTTCGATGCCCTCATCCCGTCGCTCGAGGAGGTGGGCGCGCGCTTCGAGCGCGGCGACTACTTCGTCCCCGAGATGCTCATCGCCGCGCGCGCGATGCAGGGCGCCCTGGACATCCTGCGCCCGCTGCTGGCCGACACCGACGCCAACCGCGTCGGGACCTTCCTCATGGGCACCGTCAAGGGCGACGTCCACGACATCGGCAAGAACCTCTGCAACATCATGCTCGAGGGCGCCGGCTTCACCGTCGTCGACCTCGGCGTCAACGTGCCGCCCGAGAAGTTCGTGGAGGAGATCGGCCGCGTGCAGCCCGACATCGTCGGCTTCTCGGCCTTCCTGACCACGACCATGCCGATGTTCAAGGCGAACATCAACGCGCTCGAGAAGGCCGGGATCCGCGACGAGGTCATCGTCATGGTCGGCGGGGCGCCGGTGACCCAGGAGTACGCCGACGCGGTCGGCGCCGACGGGTACTCGGCCGACGCGTCCTCGGCGGTCAAGAAGGCCAAGGAGCTCATCCAGCTCAAGCGCGCGGGCGTCCCGGCGTAGCCTCATGGGCGCCGTCGAGGAGATCGAGCACGCGGTCAAGGGCCGCGTCTTCGGCTGCCAGATGTGCGGGCAGTGCGTGCTGCACGCGACGGGCCTGACCTGCCCGATGACGTGCCCCAAGACGCTGCGCAACGGCCCGTGCGGCGGCGTGCGCGCCGACGGCGGCTGCGAGGTCGTCCCCGAGATGCGCTGCGTGTGGCTCAAGGCGTACGAGCGCTCGCGCCGGATGCCGCTGTGGCGCGACGACTTCTCGCACCTGCACCCGCCGGTGGACCACTCGCTCGAGGGCACCTCCGCGTGGAAGAACCTCGTCACCGGACGCGACCGGTGCACGCCGGCGGGCTGGCATGCCGACGCTTGAGGACAAGCTGCGCGCCGGCCAGCGGGTCATCACCGCCGAGATGCCCGCGATCGACAGCGGCGGCGTGGCCGAGGTGCGCCGCCAGCTCGCGCCCATGCAGGACTGGCTCGACGCCGTCAACGCGACCGACAACACGGCCGCCCACGCCCATGCGTCGCCGCTCGCGGTGGCCATCGCGCTGAAGCAGTGCGGCGTGGAGCCGATCATGCAGCTCGTCTGCCGCGACCGCAATCGCCTGGCGCTGCAGTCCGAGATCGTCGGCGCCGCCCTGCACGGCATCGAGAACCTCGTGGCCCTGACCGGCGACGACGTGACCGCCGGCGACGAGCCCGAGGCCAAGCGCGTCTTCGACCTCGACAGCCCCCAGCTCATCGCGCTGGCCGCCACGATGGCCGAGGGCTGGTATCTGTCCGGACGGCCGCTCGAGCCCGCGCCGCGGCTCTTCGTCGGCGCCGTGGAGAACCCCGGCGCGCCGCCGATCGAGTACCGCGTCGAGCGAGCCCTCATGAAGGCCCGCGCGGGCGCGCGCTTCTTCCAGCTGCAGATCGGCTACGAGCCCGAGCTGCTCGAGCGCTTCGTGGCGCAGGCCGAGGCGACCGGGCTGACCGATCGCGCGGCGCTGATCCCCTCGATCACGATCCTGCGCTCAGCCCGCGCGCTGCGCTTCGTGGACGAGAAGGTCCCCGGTGTACGGGTCCCCGCGGCGGTCATCGAGCGCGTCGAGGCGGCCGCCGACCAGCAGCAGGCGTGCTTCGAGCTCGCCCTCGAGCTGGCCGCTCACGCGCTCTCGCTGCCGGGCGTGGCCGGCCTTCACCTCATCTCGTTCCGCAAGGACGCGGGCATCGCCCAGCTCTGCACACAGCTCGGCCTCGAGCCGCGCATCGAAAGGGAGAAGTCGCTCGCGCATGCACACGACTCTGTCGTCACGCTCTAGCACCGTCGTCATCGGCCACGACCAGCCGTTCTGCGTCATCGGGGAGCGGATCAACCCCACCGGGCGCAAGGCGTTCGCCGAGGAGCTGCGCGGTGGCGACCTGTCGACCGTGGCGGTCGACGCCGTCGCCCAGGTGACGGCCGGCGCCGACATGCTCGACGTCAACGCCGGCATCCCGCTCGTCGACGAGTCAGAGCTGCTCAAGGACATGCTCCGCACGGTGGCCGGGGCCACCGACGCGCCGATCTGCATCGACTCGTCGGTCATCGAGGCCCTCGAGGCCGGCCTCTCCGTCTACGAGGGCAAGGCGCTCGTCAACTCGGTGACCGGCGAGGACGAGCGCCTGGAGGAGATCCTGCCGCTCGTCGCCCGCCACGGCGCTGCGGTCATCGGCCTGGCCAACGACGAGACCGGCATCCCCGAGACGCCCCAGCAGCGCCTGGAGATCGCGCGCAAGATCGTGTCCGCCGCCGGCGACCACGGCATCGGCGCCGAGGACGTCGTCATCGACCCGCTGGCCATGACGGTCGGCGCGGCCACCGACGCGGTGACGATCACACTCGAGACGATCAGCCTGATCCGCGACGAGCTCGGCGTGAACATGTGCCTGGGGGCCTCGAACGTCTCCTTCGGCCTGCCGCGCCGTCACCAGCTCAACGCGGCCTTCCTGCCCATGGCCATGGCCGCCGGGCTGACGAGCGCGATCATGAGCTGCGCCGAGGAGGTCGTCTCCTCGGTGCGCGCCGCCGACCTGCTGCTCGGCCACGACGAGTGGGGCGCGCGCTGGATCGCCGTGCATCGCGAGCGCGAGGCGGCGGCGAAGGCGGCCGCGGCGTCATGAGCCCGCGGCCGCAGCTCGCCCGCGAGGAGGAGCCGATGGACGAGCAGGCGGCCGTCGACGGCGCCGAGCGCGTGCTGCTGCGCTTCCTGCCCGACGGGACCGAGGTGCGGGTGCCCAGCGGGACGCCGATCTTCGACGCCGCGAGCTGGAACGGCATCGCCATCGACTCGACCTGCGGCGGCCATGGCACGTGCCGCAAGTGCAAGGTGCAGGTGCTGCGCGGACATGCGCCGATCAGCCCGCTCGACCCCCGCGCCTTCAACACCCAGGAGCTCCACGACGGCTGGCGCCTGGCCTGCCGCGCGCCGGCGCGCGAGGACCTGGTGGTCAGCGTCCCGCCGCTGCAGACGCGGCCCAAGGCGGCGCTGGTCGGCGTGGGGCGCCACGTCATCCTGCGCCCCGCGGTGGTCAAGCGCTACGTCGAGCTCGAGGAGCCGACGATGGAGGACCAGCGCTCGGACGTCCAGCGCCTGCTCGACGCCATCGACGACCTCGAGCCGCGCATCCCGCTGGCGGTCGTGCGCAAGCTCGGCGGCGTCCTGCGCTCGTCGGCGTTCAAGGTCACCGCGGTCGTGGTCGACGAGGAGATGATCGACGTCGAGCCGGGCGACACGACGGGCGCCCGCCACGCGCTCGCCTTCGACCTGGGCACCACCACGGTGGTGGCCACCCTGCTCGACCTGGAGTCCGGCCAGCCGCTGGCGGTCCAGTCGCTGCTCAACGCCCAGCAGCCCTTCGGCGGCGACGTGATCTCGCGCATCTCGGCCACGATGATGGACCCCGACGCGCTCGACACGCTGCGCTCGCGCGCGCACGAGACGATGGCCGCGCTGGCCACCGAGGTGTGCGAGGAGGCCGGCATCGCGCCCGGGCAGGTCTACGAGATCACCGTGTGCGGCAACGCGACGATGATGCACCTCGCGCTGGGGATCGACCCGGAGCCGCTGTCCATGGCGCCCTTCACGGTCACCACGCACGAGCTGCCCGAGACGCTGGCCAGCGACTTCGGCGTCGGCGTGCACCCGCGCGCGCCGGCCTTCGTCTTCCCCTCGCTGGGCGCCTACGTGGGCGGCGACATCGTGGCCGGCATGCTGGCCACCGGCCTCACGCGCGATCGCCGCATCCGCCTGTTCATCGACGTCGGGACCAACAGCGAGATCGCCCTGGGTTGCGAGGAGCGCGTGCTCGCCACGGCGGCTCCCGCCGGTCCCGCCTTCGAGGCCGCGCAGATCCGCTGCGGCATGCGCGCCGCCGAGGGCGCCATCGAGGGCATCCGCATCACCGACGACGGCGTCGAGCTGCAGGTCATCGCCGACGCCGAGCCCGTCGGCCTATGCGGCTCGGGGCTGGTCGACTGCGTGGCCGAGCTCGTGCGCTCGGGGCTGCTCGATCACTCGGGGCGCTTCATCCCCGACGAGGACGCCGCCGAGCGCCTGCCCGCGCTTGCCGGGCGGCTGACCAAGATCGGCGAGGAGCGCGTCTTCGTCATGCACTGGCGCGGCGAGGACCCCGCCGAGTCGATCTTCCTCAGCCAGCGCGACGTCCGCGAGCTGCAGTTCGCCAAGGCCTCGATCGCCACCGGCTGGAAGATCCTGCTGCGCGAATACGGCATCGAGCCCGGCGACATCCAGCAGGTGCTGCTGGCCGGGAGCTTCGGCGCCTACCTCTCCCCCGCCAGCGCCGTGCGCATCGGCCTCGTGCCGCGCCTGGCGCTGCCGCGCATCGTCTCGGCGGGCAACGTGGCCGGCGAGGGGGCGAAGATCGTCGCCCTCAGCCACCGCGAGCGCGCCGAGGCGCGCTCCATCGTGCGCGAGGTGCAGTACGTCGAGCTGTCGGGCCGCGCCGACTTCAACGACCTCTTCGTCGACGAGCTGGCGCTGCCGGGATGACTGCGAGCGTGAGCGCAGCTGGGACGCCGCAGGCGCCGGGCGAGCAGCGGCGCGCTGGTGGGGTCGCGGTCGTCGCCTGCGGGGCGCTCGCGATCCACGTGCGCCAGATCGCGCGGCGCCGCGGATGGGACGTCGACGTCGTGCCGGTGCCCGCCCTCCTGCACAACCGCCCCGAGCAGATCCCCGGCGCCGTCGCGCAGCTGGCCGCGGAGCTGGGCGAGCGCTACGACCGGGTGGTGCTCGGCTACGGCGACTGCGGGACCTACGGCGCGCTCGACGAGCTCGGCCTCGAGCGCCTGCGCGGCGAGCACTGCTACGACGTCTTCGCGCGCGAGGAGGTGGCCGAGGCGATGGCCGCCGATCCGGGCACGTACTTCCTCACCGACTTCCTCGCGCGCACCTTCGACCACACGGTCGTCCGCCAGCTGGGCCTCGACCGTCACCCCGACCTGCGCGACGTCTACTTCGGCTCCTACGAGCGCGTCGTGTGGCTGGCCCAGCGGCGCACGCCGACCGCCGAGCGCGCGGCGCGGGCGGCGGCGGCGCGCATCGGCTTGCCGCTCGAGGTGCGCGAGGTGGGCGACGCGGGGCTCGAGGCAGAGCTCGAGCGGCTCGTGGCCCCGGCGCCGCTGGCCGGGCAGCGCCTCTGATCCGGGCCATTGACCGGTTGCGGGCGGGTCCTGTCGGCGGATTACGCTCCTCAGACTCCGCAGGCTCCGTCTGAGGACGTGCCCGCCGCCACCCGCCCGTGAAGCGTCTTTGCTTCGGCCGGGCGCCGCCGCTGCGTCGCGGTCCGCGAGCGTCTACTTCCTTCGCGTCCGCAGCTCCTGTGGTGCATCGATGCGCCGGTGCTCTGCGCCGGCGTATCGCGCCGCCCTCGGTTGTCTCCGCGTTGGCGAGCCAGCGGTGCGCGCTGGTGGCGCATGGCGCGGCCGCGCGAGCGATCGACCGGCGCATCCGTTGGTTTCCTCCAATGAAGCCGACGCCCATCGATGTGCTGCGCGCGCGCCGGGCGGGCGCAGACGACGACCACCAAGTGGCCCTGGTCGTCGAAGGCGGCTGCATGCGTGGGGTCATCTCCGCGGGTGCGGTCACCGCGCTCGAGCATCTCGGGCTGGCACAGCGCTTCGACGCGGTGTACGGCGTGTCCGCTGGCGCGTTCGATGCCGCGTACATGCTCGCCGGCCAGGCCGCGATGGGCACGACGATCTACTTCGAGGATCTGCCCGCGGCGCGATTTGTCAGCGCCCGTCGGATGCTCGCCGCCCGGCCGGCCATCGCCCTGGACGAGGTCATCGACGAGATCATCGCGCGAAGAAAGCCCCTCGACGTGGCTGCCGTCGAGGACGCCGGGCCCGAGTTCCACGTGCTCGCCACCTGCCTCGAGCACCGCGCGCTCGAAAGCCCGCACGGCCCGCTGCTCGAGCGCCTGCGCGCCGCCGCACGGGTGCCGCTGCTCAGCGGCCCTCCCGTGCGCATCAACGGCTGCCGCCTGTACGACGGCGGCCTGCTCAGCCCGCTGCCGGTCGAGCTGGCGGCCGCGGACGGCGCCACGCACATCCTGGTGCTGCGCACCCGTCCGGACGGCCCGGCCATCAGACGCCACGCCCACGTCGAGCGGGCGATGCTCAGCTGGATGCATCGCACGCACCCGGAGACCCGATCGATGCCGGTCATGCCCGGCCGGCGCTACGAGCGCCAGCTGGCGGCGCTGCCCGCAGGAGTCACCGCGCACGGCGAGGCGCAGGTCCAGGTCATCGTCCCGGAGGCCCCGCCGATGTCGCAGAGCGAGATGGACCCCGCGGTCCTGCGCGCCGGCGCCTGGACGGGGCTCACCAGCGTCGAGCGCGTCATGGGCGAACGCGTCGACCGCCGCGTTCTTCACGCCCACGCCTGGCGGTGACCGACGCGGACCGTCGGTCCGTCCGCGGCCGGTGCCGGCGCTTGGAGCGCCGCGTAGGCTGCGGCGCGCACGTGCGACTCGCGCCGTTGACGGCAGAGCGCGTGGTCGGCAGGCTTGCTCTCGTGTCCGCTCGAAGCAGCTGGACCGTGGGGGTGGTCGATTGAGTCAGCCCGATGACTTCCGAGAGTTCCTCAGCCGCCAGGCCCAGGCAGAGAGGCAATGGTCTACGGCGACCCTGAGCCACGGATGAGGCTGTGGTCGAGGCAGGACCCAGTGAGCTTGCTGGGAGCGTGGGGGCCGAACCCGCCCGCCACCGACTGCGGGCTCGCGCCCCGTGGCGATATGCGGATTCGCTCAGTGCGCCGCTTCCTCGCGCTGCATCGAGAACCACGTCTCGAAGTCGATCGTCCCGATGCGCGCGCCGTCGCCCGGCGTCAGCTCGCCGCCATGCAGCTCGGTGCCGAAGTAGCGCGCATACGGGTCGCCGACGACCGTGCGCTCGTCGCCGATGGCGGCGAACAGGCGCCGCGCCCACGCGTCGATGCCCAGCGCCTCGGGCCCGCCGAGCTCGACGCGGCCGCCGACCGGCGCGCCGGTGGCCAGCTCAACCACGGTGGCGGCCACCTCGTCGGCGGCGACCGGCTGCGTCAGCCCGGTCGAGAGCCGGACGCTGTCGTCCTCGGCGCCCGTCTCGACGATCTGCGGCAGGAACTCGAAGAACTGCGTGGCGCGCAGGATGGTGTACGGGATGCTCCCGCCCTCGATCTCGGCCTCCTGGGCGACCTTGGCGCGCATGTAGCCGCTGTCGGGCAGGCGGTCGGCGCCGACGATCGTCAGCGCGAGGTGGTGGCCGACGCGGGCGTCGCGCTCGGCTGCGAGCTGGTTGCGCGTGGACGTGGTGAAGAACTCCCGCACCGCGTCGTCTTCCCAGACGGGCGCGTTGGAGACGTCGACGACGACATCAGCGCCCGCCATCACGTCGGCGAGGCCCTCGCCCGTGATGGTGTCGACGCCCGTCGAGGGCGAGGCCGGCACCGGGTCATGCCCGTGCGCGGCCAGGCGGCGGACGACGTTGGCGCCGATGCGCCCGCTCCCACCGATGACCACGATCTTCATGGCGTTCCCTCCTGGTGTTGTTGGAGATCCCGAAGGTCGCGCATGAGCGCGCGTGGCGCAACCCCCGGCGCGCCCAGTCGGGCCCCCAGGGCGTCGTGCGCCGGCGTCCGCAGCTCCCAGAGGGCGAGCGCGCTCAGCAGCGCGGCCACCGTCGCGCTCAGCGCCAGCGCGCTGATCTCCGAGCCGAGCGGGGCGAGCAGCACGAGGATCGCCGCCACCGCCAGGCGCTTGACGTTGGCCGCGCCGGTCACGCGCAGCCGGAACAGGCTCTCTCCCACGAGGTAGAGGACGGGCCCCCCGAGCACCATCGCCAGCCCGACGCCGTGCAGCGCGCCGCCCGGCTCGCCGATCAGCAGGTCGTCACCCACCGCGACGGCGATGATCCCCGCCACGATCGGGGCGTGCAGATAGGTGTAGGCGTCGCGCGCCAGGCGGCCGGGGTCCTCGCACGAGCTCATGACCTCGCGCGCGCGCTCGGCGACCGCGCCGAAGTACAGCCACCACAGCGCGGCGGTCTCGAGGAACGCGACGCCGAGGCAGAGGACAACCGTCGAGGACAGGCCGGCGTCGGCGGCGGTCGCCCCCGTGACGACGATCGACTCGCCCAGCGCGATGATGATGAAGCCCTGGCAGCGATCGGTGAAGTGGCCGCCCTCGATGTCGTAGTCGGTGGTGATGGCGTGGCCGCGACCCGGCAGCCAGTAGCCGGCCACCGGGGCGCAGAGGTCGAGGACGACGGCCGGGATCCACAGCAGCAGCCGCTTGTCGCCCGGCAGCGCCGCGCCCGCCAGCCAGAGCAGGCCGGACGCCGCGCTCCAGCCGACGAGGCGCTCGAAGACCTCGCGCAGCGGCTCCTCGCGGCGCAGCAGGCTCGTGGCCGCGGCGTTGCGACCGACCTGCAGGACGACGTAGGTGATCGCGAACAGGACGCCGTCCGCACCGAACGCGCCCGGCAGCGCGGCGGCCATGAGCAGGCTCGCCAGCATCACGCCGGTGAGCACCGCGCGCACCGCGGGCGACGCCGGGTCGAACCAGTTGGCCATCCAGGTCGTGTAGATCCACGCCCACCACACGATCAGCAGCAGGAAGGCCGCGCGGGCGACCCCGGCGACCGTCATGTCGCCGAGGATCATGTGTGACAGCTGCGTGATCGCGAAGACGTAGACCAGGTCGAAGAACAGCTCGACCGTGGTGATCGGCTGCTCGAGGCCCTCGCCCCGCGGGCGCAGATGGGGTGCCAATGGGCGACCGGCGGTCACGGAAGCAACCGGTGCAGGAACAGCGTCGACCCGTGCGCGCGATGGTGAGCGAGCACGCGGCGCACGAGCACCGTCGGGACCGCGATCGCGGCGACGGCAGCCGCGACGAGCGCCGTCATGGCGATGAGGGGCGCGGCCACCACGACCGCGAGGATGAGCAAGGGCGGGCAGACCAGCAGCCCGAGGAAGATGACCAGGCCGATCTCCGCGATACGCAGGCCGCCGCCGGCGACCTCGACCACCTCGGCGCTCACCTCGAGGTGCGTCGGGTGCGCGGTGAGCGGAGGACGGGTGTCTTGGGTGGTGTTCATGAACGGCAACGCTGCCGGAGCGCGCCGCCCATCTCGTCCGGGGGGGTCCCCAGTCCCATGCCCAGTCCGCCGACCGGGGTGTGCTGGTGGCGCGTGGGGTGCCTGCGTCTTCACGCCGTCTCGACACCACCTCGCGTAGGTTCTTCACATGACTCCCTCGCAGACATCCGAGCTCCAGGATCGGTGCGATGTGCTGCGGTCGCTGCACCGCCCCGGCGCGCCCCTCCTGCTTCCGAACGCCTGGGACGTGGCCACGGCGAGAGCCGTGGTCGCCGCCGGCTTTCCCGTGGTCGCGACGACGAGCGGCGGCGTGGCCGAGACGCTCGGCTATGAGGACCACGAGGGTGCGCCGGGCGACGAGATGCTCGCCGCGGCTGCGCGGATCGCCAGGGGCGTCGACGTGCCCGTGACGGTCGACGCCGAGGCCGGCTACGGGATGGCGCCCGCCGAGCTGGTCGCCGCTCTGCAGAGCGCCGGGGCCGCCGGCTGCAATCTCGAGGACACCGACCACAGCGACGAGAGCCTCCGCGATCCCGACCGGCACGCGGAGTGGCTCGAGGCGGTGCGCCAGGCCGCGTCGGCGGACGGCTACGGGCTCGTGGTCAACGCCCGGGTGGACGTCTTCCTCGGTCCCTTCCTCGCCGGGGCCGGCCCCGGGACTCAGGAGGGCCTCGTTCCCGAGGCGGTGCGGCGCGCGCAGGCCTACCTCCAGGCCGGCGTCGACTGCGTGTACCCGATCGCCCTCTGGGAGGCCGACGCGCTGCGCAGCTTCATGTCAGAGGTCGGCGGGTCGGTGAACGTCGTCGCGCTGCCGCAGGCGCCATCGCTCGCCGAGCTGGCCGCGCTGGGCGTGGCCCGGGTCAGCTGGGGACATCTGCTGTACCGCGGCGCCATGGCTCGCTTCGACGATCAGCTCGCCTCGCTTCAGCAATAGCCCCGCTTCAGCCCGGCCAGAGGCTCTGACCTCCGGCGCGGTCAGTACGCCGCCAGCAGTCGCGTGGCCTCGGCAAGGCCGAGCGCGAGGCTTGTCGTATCGACCAGCCACGGCGAGCCGTCCGCGCGCGGCTCGATGCTCAGCTGAAGCCGCCCCTCGTTGATGACCGTGACGGCCATCAGCTCGTTGCCGCAGCAGAACTCGGCGTTGCCGTTGTACGCCTCTTCGGGGCTGACGACGCTCACGTGGACGGCGGCCTTCGGGGTGCTCTCGATCATGACGTGCCTCACGCGGTCGCGGGCTGGCTCAGCCAGTCCTCGTAGCTGGTCTGGGCGATGTCCGCGTCACCGCCAGGCAGGAGGGCCCGCTCGCCCGGGGTGATGCCGAAGTAGGCCGCCTGCGGGTCGGCGATCACCTCGCGGGGATCGCCGCCGGCGCCGAGGCGTGCGCGGATCAGCTCGTCGAGCCGGAACTCGCCGGGCCCGGCGACCTCGACGATGCCGTCGACCGGCTCGCCCACGCAAACGCGGCGCAGCGCGGCCGCGACGTCGTCGGCCGCCATGGGCTGGATGAGCACGGGGGGCAGCCGGACGGTGTTGCCGTCGGTGGCGTCCGCGGCGATGCGATCCAGGAACTCGTAGAACTGCGTCGCGCGGACGATCGAGTATGGGATCGAGGACTCCTCGATCAGCTGCTCCTGCGCGAGCTTCGCGCGGAAGTAGCCGCTCTCGGTCAGGCGCTCGGTGCCCACCACCGACAGCGCGACGTGATGCCCCACCCCCGCGGCCGCCTCGGCCGCCAGCAGGTTGCGGGTGGAGGTGTCGAAGAACTCGAGCACCGCGGCGTCCTCGAACGAGGGGGCGTTCGATACGTCGACGACCACGGAGGCGCCCGCCAGGGCGTCGGCGAGCCCCTCGCCGGTGAGCGTGTTGACGCCCGTGTTGGGCGATGCCGGGATGGCCTCGACGCCGTGCTCGTCGAGCTTCGTCACGAGCTTCGATCCGATGAGGCCGCTTCCGCCGATGACCACGATCTTCATGGGGTGCCTTTCAGTTGTGTGATGCAGTGTCTGATCCGGGTCGCGCGCTTGGCGTCGATCGGCTGTGCAGCAGCCAAGACCGGACAGCGGCGCCAGTCGTGACACGAGCCTCCCGAGCCAGGGACCACGGGTCGAGACTGGGGCGCGCCCTGGGGTGCCTCCCTGACGCCAGGCGCGCGCAGCGGGAGCAGTCTGCTCGCACCATGCTGACCCCGAAGGTCACCCCCATCCGCCACGCAGGCCCCTCGCCGCACGCGCCGCTCACGACCGGCTCGACGGCGCGCAAGTGACGCGGCAGCGCTAGCGAGTGGCGACGCCGCCTGAGTCGGGGATGGCGGCCAGCGCGCTGCGCAGCTCCTTGCGGGAGCTGATCTCGAGCTTGGTGAACACCTTGCGCAGGTGGTACTCGACGGTGCGCGGGCTGATGAACAGCTTGGCGCCGATCTCCGGGTTCGTCTGCCGGTCGCTCGCCATGCGGGCGATCTGGGCCTCCTGGGGCGTGAGGACGTCGCGGGTCTCCACGGTCCGCCTGGGGGCGGTCTCGCCCGTGGCCAGCAGCTCGCGGCGGGCGCGCTCGGCGAACGCCTCGGCCCCGATCCGGCTGAAGCGGTCGTAGGCGACGCGAAGCTGCTCGCGCGCGTCGACGCGGCGGTTCTCGCGACGCAGCCACTCGCCGTACATGAGCTGCGCGCGGGCGAGGTGGACCTCGCCACGGCTGCGCGCGAGCCGCTCGACCGCCTCGCGGTAGAGGGGCTCCGCAGCTCGTCCGTTGCTCAGCAGCGCGCGTGAGCCCGCCTCGATGCCGAGCGCCCAATCGGTGCCGCTCGCTTGCGTGCGCGCGCTCAGGCGATCGAGCGCGCCCGCCGCCGCATCCGTCGCGCCGCTGCGTACGCCTGCCTCGATCAGCTCCACGAGGTTCCACGCGAAGAGCCCGACATCGTCCTGCTCACAGCCTCGTTGGGCGGCCGCGAGCGCGTCGGCGTAGCGGCCGCTGCCGTTGTACAGCAGCGCGGTGGCCCACTCGAGGACGCCCAGCCCCATGCCCTCGCCCCTCGCCGTCGCCTCGATCCGCCCCGCCTCGAAGAGCTCCTGGGCCTCGATCTCGTTGCCGCGCCACGCGGCGAGCATCAACGACGCGAACTTCAACGGGGCCATGCCGGTCGCCTGGATGATCGCGTCGCTCTCCTCGATCAGCGACGACGCGGGGCCGAAGGCTCCCGCATGAACGTGGAGGGAAGCGCGATAGGTGGCCGCGATCGGGAGCACGCGGAGCGCGCCCGTGTCGCGCGCGACGCGCACCCCGCGCGTCGCGAGCTCGTGCCAGAGCTCGTCGTCCCAGAGATCCTGGGCCAGGCGACAGGCCAGCCAGAGCCAACGCACGTCGCGTGCAGTCAATCCCTCCACGCGACGGAAGGCGTCGAGCGCCGTGCGCAGCGGCGGCACACCGGCCGCGTAGCCCTTGGTGAATCTCGTCGCCAGGCCGTCGAGAAGCAGGTCGAACGCACGGGGCGGCTGCGGCGCCGCCGGCGCAGCCTGAGCGGCTTCGGCGGCCTCCCGCACGCCCGGCTCGTCGCTGAGGCGACCGGCGTACATCGCCGCCACCATCGCTTCGAGATGGGTCTCGCGGGCCATCGCGGCGTCGAGCGGTTCGAGGCGCCGGGCGGCATCGAACAGCAGCGCCGGAGCGTCGCTGCCGCGCGTGCGGGCGAACGTGATCTCAGCGCGCAACCGCTCCAACCGCGCGCGCTGAAGCTCGTCGAGCGGGGCAAGCTCCGCGGTCGCCAGCAACTCGAGCGCCGCGTCCGATGCCCCCGCATCGAACTTCGCCTGCGCGGCAGCAACGGCCCGCGTCCCCCTCAGCGCCGGATCGGGGGTCAGCTCGGCCGCGCGGGCCAGGAAGGCCGCGGCCGCCGCCGCGCCCCCACGGGCCTGCGCCCGGTCGGCCGAGCGCTCCAGCTCGCCCGCCACCGTCTCGTCGGGCCCGGGCGCCGCTTGCGCCTGATGCCAGGCGCGACGATCGGGATCGGTCTCGGGATCGGTCGCCTCGGCCAGCGCCCGATGCACGTCGTGACGGTCGTGAAAGTGAGCGGCCCGGTAGGCGGCCGAGCGGACGAGTGGATGGCGGAAGCGCACGCGGATGCCGAGATCGATCAAGGCGGCCTCCTCGGCCGGCTTCCCCGCGTCGCCTCGGATCCCGAGGCGCTCGGCCGCGCGCCACAACAGGCTCACGTCGCCCACCGGCTCGGCCGCGGCCACCAGCAGCAGGCGCTGCGTCTCGGGCGGGAGCGCCCGGACCCGCTGCACGAAGGTCTCCTCGACGCGGCTGGCCAGCGGCCGCGCCTCGGGAAGCCCGAACCCGCCCGCGAGCTCGGCCGGCGTCAACCCGCGCGGGAGCTCCAGCAGCGCCAGTGGGTTGCCGCGCGTCTCGGCGACGATCTGATCGCGCACGCGCTCGTCCAGCCGCCCCGGCAAGGCCGACGCCAGCAACGAGCGTGCGTCGCCGTCGGCGAGGCCGCCGACGACCAACTCCGGCAGGCCGCTGAGCTCGTTGACGTCGTTGGGCTCGCGGACGGCGAACACGATGCCGATCCGCTCCGCCAGCAGGCGCCGCGCCACGAAGGCCAGCGTCTGCGCCGAGGCCCGATCGAGCCATTGCACATCGTCGACCAGGCACACGAGCGGTTGCGCCTCGGCCGCGCCGGCCAGCAGGCTCAGGATCGCCAGGGCGACGATGAAGCGATCCGGGGCAGCGCCGTCCTGCATCCCGAACGCGATGCGCAGCGCGTCTCGCTGGGGGCTGGGCAGCGCCTCGAGCCCGTCGAGCATGGGCGCGCACAGCTGATGCAGCCCGGCGAAGGCGAGCTCCATCTCAGACTCGACGCCCGCGACCCGGGCGATGCGGCAGTCCGAGGCCTGCTCGACGACGTACAACAGCAGCGCCGTCTTGCCGACCCCCGCCTCGCCGCGCAGGACCTGCACCGAGCTCTGCCCTGCCCGGACGCGCTGCAGCTGGCGGTCCAGCGCCTCGCACTCGTTGCGGCGGCCTCGTAACACGGCGCGTTGAGCCTATCCGCCGCAGCGTGCGGTGCCGACTGGGCAATCGGCTTTTCCGACTAGGGACTCGACGGGGCACTTGCCCGGACGCGAGCACGCCCGTCCGGATCGACACTCGCGCCATGCACAACACCCAGCCCTTCACCCCCACTGCCTCCGGGCCTCCGACGCTCCGCGAGGAGGTCACGGAGATCGCCCCGCTCATCGGCACCGTCTTCGTCGCGGGCCCGCCCGTGCTGGTGGCGTGGGCGGGGACGGTCCTGTTCGCGCTGATGCTCGCCGGGCCGTTCGCGCTCCTCGTGACCCTCGTCGTCGCGCTCGCCGCGGCGGCGGCCCTCGTGACGCTGGCGGGCGCGATCCTGGCGTCGCCGTACCTGCTCGTCCGCCACTTCCGTCTGCGCCTCGCGAAGCGAAGCCACGTCTCGGAAGCCCCGGCGCCGATCGCCACGATGGTGGCGGCGGGGGCGGCACGATGAACGCCTCAACGGTCAGCCCCGACAGCGGCAGCAGCCGTTACCTGAACCACGCGCTGGTCGAGAGCGATGAAGAGGCGGTCGACCAGTTCGTCGCTCGCGTGCTCCGCCGAGCACACGAGCGTGCGGAGGCCCGCAACGCGCCGAGCGAGGCGCGCGCGATCCTCGGGCTGGCGCATCTGTTCGCGGACGAGTTGATCGTCAGCCAGCCGGAATTCGACCGCCTCGGCTTCGTCGAGGCGGCCACGGAGGGCCCGTCATGACCCTGCAGGCCGCCCCAGCCATCGCGCCCGTCGACGCGGCGTCGTTCGAGGCCGTACGCCCGCGCCTGTTCGGGATCGCCTATCGGACACTCGAGAGTGCCGCGGACGCGGACGACGTGGTCCAGGACGCGTGGATCCGTTGGCAGGGCACTGACCGCAACCAGGTGCGAGACACGGCCGCGTTTCTCGCGACGACCACCAAGCGCCTCGCGCTCAATGTCGTGCAGTCCGCTCGTGCCCGTCGCGAGACGGTCTTCCAGCCCTGGCATCCCGAGCAGGTCGACGTCCGAGCCGATCCGGCGCTCGGCGCCGAGCGGCGCGAGGCGCTCGAGGTCGCGTTGCTCGCGCTCTCGGAGAGGCTGTCTCGCACCGAGCGCGCCGCCTATGTCCTGCGCGAGGCGTTCGACTACCCGTACCGGCAGATCGCAGACGTGCTCGCCACGAGCGAGGCGAACGCGCGGCAGCTCGTCACCCGCGCGCGCGTCCGCCTCGCCAACGGACGCCGCAGGCAGGTGAGCGCCGCCGAGCAGCAGCGCTTCGTCGACGCCTTCGTCGACGCCGCCCAAAGCGGAGATCTCGTGGCGTTCGAACAGCTGCTCGCGGCCGATGTCGACACGAGCGCGCCGATCGCCATCGCGGCCTAGCTGGTCGGCAGCGACGAGGCGGGTTGTCCTGGCGGCTGCCGGGCGTTCCGTGCGCGAGCCAGACGCGTAGTTACGCTCGCGCGGGGCGGGCCTCGCTCAACCGGCGCCGATCCCGCTGGCGTGCCCAGCGGGGAGACCGTCACCGACCAGAGGAGCCGGCGCCCCGGTCGGATGAGACATCGTCGGATCGGTGCCACGTCGCCGCCGCGATCCTCCGAAGGTCGCACGAGCGGCAACGCCGCAGCGTAGGAGCGCAACGACTGGCTCTCCTCCCTGGCCCAACCCGCAACTCTGCGCGCCTGGGTGTGGCGCTACCGATCCGCTGTCGAAGCAGCAGCCACCACCTACGGCGTGTCGAGTGGTGTCAGCTCGCCGGCCGGGGGATCTCCGGCGGCTAGTACCGGTCCGCTGATCGCCCCGGGGAGGCCGGCGCCTCCTGCGCGATACGACACAGCGCGCGCCCCGAGGGGCGCGCCGCGCGCGGTGGAGCAGAAAGCCGAGACGATCAGGAGTCGTCGCCGCTGCGCGCTCACCGAATTGGCAGCTGACGGTATCCACGCACCGAGCGAGGGCCGCTCCCGGCGCGCCCGTCGAGGTTCAGCTGAGCTGCTCGGCCAGCCCGATGATGAAGCCCTCGGGGGCGCGCACGAAGCAGAGCCGGTGGATGTCCTCGTACTGCGCGATCTCGCCGACGAGCTCGGCACCGTGGGTGCGCAGGCGGGTGACGACGTCGTCGAGGTCGTCGACGGCGAACATGATGCGGCGGATGCCCAGCGCGTTCGCCGGCGCGCTCTGCGGCTCGGCCCTGACCGCCGGCGGCGTGTGGAACCTCGTCAGCTCAACCCGGCCGTGGCCGTCCGGGGTCCGCATCATGGCGATGTCGGCACGGACGCCGTCGAGCCCGACCGTGCTGTCCACCGACGGCCCCTCGACCAGCGTCTGGCCTTCCAGCTCCATGCCGAGTTCGGCGAAGAACGCCTTGGCGGCCTCGAGGTCCTCGACGACGATGAGCACGTTGTCCATCCGCTTGAGCGTCATGTTCTTCGGGTCTCCTGGTGTCGGGGGCCGCGCCCTGGCATGGCCCTTCACCTGGTGAGCGGAGCCGGTCAGAGCTTCTCGACATGCAAGCGCTCTCCTGGCTGACCATCGCGTAGCGCTTCGGCGCCGTGCGGCTGATTGACCTCGAGGACGCAAGCCAGCAGTCCGCTCCCGATCGGCTCGTCGTCCGGCGGCGCTCGGTTGTCGCAGACGCGCGGGCGCGCCGTTGGCTCGCCAACGCGGAGGCAGGCCTACGGTCGCGCGATACTCCGGCGCAGAGCGGTCGCGCAGCGACTCGGCGCAGGAGCCGCGGCCGGGGCGCCCGCGGCGACGACACGCCCTACCGTGAGGGCGATGACCGCGACGCATCGTGCCCGGGTCGAGGCGACGCTCGCCGAGGCGGCCGCCAACCATGCCGCGCTCCTCGAGCGGCTCTCGCCGGAGATGCGGGCGGCGCTGCCCGTGGACGCGCAGGGGCTCGCCGGGGCGATCGACCTCGTGGCCGACGCGGCGGGCCTGTCGGCGGCGCAGCGGCGGGCGCTCGTGCGCGAGCACGCCGTGAACCCGGCGGTGATGCACGCTCGCGTCTTCGGTGCCGCGCCCTTGACCGAGGAGACGCTCATGGGGTCGTTCGTCGAGGGAGCCCGGGTACGGGCCGACGCGCTTGCGAGCCTCGCCGAGGTCGTCGGCGGCGCGGCGCTGGGCAGCGAGGTCCGCGCGCTGCTCGTCGAGTGCCCGCTGCCGCTGGCCGGCGAGGGGCTGGCGGGCGTCCCGGCGCTGCGGGACGCCTACGCGGCGCAGGAGCGCGCGGTCGTGGCGATCGCCGCGCGGCTCGACGAGGTGGCCGCGAGCGGCTAGCGCGCCGCCGTCGCGACGTCCCTCAGCCGCGACATCTCCGGGTCGAAGCGCGGCTCGCTGACCACGGTCACGCGGTGCTCGGCGCCGGCGCTGTGCACGGCGAGGGTGGTGCCGGGCTCGGCCAGCGCCACGGGCAGGTAGCCGTAGGCGATGCTCTCCTGAAGCGTCGCTCCGAAGCCCGCGCTCGTCACGTAGCCGACGGCGCGCTCGCCGTCGAGCAGCGGCTCCTTGCCGACGAGCATGACGGCGGGATCGTCGGTGACCAGGCAGCACAGCCTCCTGCTCACGGCGCGCTCCTTGATCGCGGCGGCGGCGTCGCGGCCGATGAAGTCCGCGTCCTTGCCCAGGCGCACCGCCCATCCGAGGCCGGCCTCATAGGGGTCGTGCTCCTCGTCGATGTCCTGGCCCCACAGCCGGTAGCCCTTCTCGAGGCGCAGCGAGTCGTAGGCCGCGCCGCCGCAGGCGACCGCGCCCAGCGGCCCCCCTGCCTCGAAGAGCGTGTCCCACAGCCCGCGCCCGAACTCGGCCGGCGCGTAGATCTCCCAGCCGAGCTCGCCGACGTAGGACACCCGCAGCGCGCGGCACGGGACGTGGCCGATGTGCAGCGCCCCGGCGCGCATGTAGGCCAGCGCCTCGTTGGAGAGGTCGTCGTCGCTGCGCGCGCCCACGAGGTCGCGCGCCCGCGGGCCCAGACGCCCAGGCAGCACAGCGACGAGGTCAGGTCGGTGATGGTGGCCGAGCCGTCCTCTGGCAGGTTGCGCCGCAGCCACGCGATGTCGTGGCGCCCCACTGCGCCGCCGGTCACGACCCAGAAGCGATCGGCACCCAGCCGGGTGACGGTCAGGTCGCACATGATCCCGCCGCGCGGCGAGAGCATCGCCGTGTAGACGATCACGCCGGCCGGCTTGTCGACGTCGTTGGCCGCCAGGCGCTGCAGGAAGGCCAGCGCGCCCGGCCCCTCGACCTCGACCTTGGTGAACGGCGTGAGGTCGAAGATGCCCACCCGCTCGCGGCAGGCGCGGTGCTCTGCCTGCACGATCGGCGACCAGTAGCGCGCCGCCCACTCGTCGTGGGGCAGGACCTCGTCGCCGGTCAGCAGCTCGCGATTGGCCTCGTACCACTGCGGGCGCTCCCAGCCGGCGCTCTCGAAGAACTCGGCCCCGAGGCGCTCCTGACGCTCGTAGAACGGCGTCGTGCGCAGCCCCCGCGCCTGCTCGTTCTGCTGGCGGGGGTGCAGGACGTCGTAGACCTCGCGGTAGCCCTGGGCGCCGCGCAGGCGCACGTAGCTCGTGCTCGTCCCGTGGGCGTCGAAGCGCTCGGGGTCGCACTCGTGCAGGTCGAGCAGCGCATCGCCGTGGGTCATGAGCTCGGCCAGCGCGCGCCCGCAGCCGGCCGAGTGGGTGACCCAGATCGCCTGGGCCAGCCACAGCCCGCGCGCGGCGGCGCTCTCGCCCAGCAGCGGGAAGCCGTCGGGCGTGAACGACATCAGGCCGTTGAAGGCGCGCGTGAGCTCGACGTCGCGCAGCGCCGGCAGCATGCGGCCGGCCTCCGCGCGCGCCGAGGCGAAGTCGTCGGCGGTGAAGGCCAGCTCGGCCGGGCGCTCGGGATCGGCCAGGCGCGGCTCGTGGCGGTAGTTGCCGATCGCGTAGGCGTCGGCGACCTGGCGGAAGTACATCGCGTGGTCCTGGTGGCGCAGGATCGGGTGCACGACCTCGCGCGTCTCCCCCGCGAGCTCGGGCAGCGGCGCCGTGTAGGCGAGCTGGTGCTCGACGGGCACGAGCGGGACGTTGAGCCCCGGCGCGAGCCTCGCCAGCTGGCGCCCCCAGATGCCGGCGGCGATGACGACGTGCTCGGCGCGGATCGTCCCGCGCGCGGTCTCCACGCCCACCGCGCGACCGCCCTCGATCAGCAGCCCGGTGACCTCGCAGTCGCCGAAGGCCGCGATCGCCTCGTGGCGGCACAGCTCCTGCGCGGCGCGCACGGCCTTCGCGATCCCGTCGTCGGCCACGTGCAGGCCGCCCAGGATGGTCTTGGGATCGAGGAGCGCGAGCAGCTCGGCGACCTGCGCGGGGTCGAGCAGCCGCGCGTCCAGGCCGAAGCCGCGCGCCCGCGCCCAGCGGCGGTCGAGCTCGGCCCAGCGCTCCTCGGTGGTGGCGACCTCGATGCTGCCCACCGGATAGAAGGCCCCCAGCGCGGTGAGCTTCTCGACCGTCCACTGCGCCAGGCGCGTCATCGTGTGCGACGCGTTGTGCTGGAAGACCAGCCCGGGCGCGTGCGAGGTCGAGCCGCCGGTCTCGAACAGCGGGCCCTGGTCGACGACCACGATGTCCTCCCAGCCGCGCTCGGCCAGGTGGTGGGCCACGCCGGCGCCGGCGATGCCGGCCCCGACCACGACGACGCGGGCGGACTCGGGTGGAGAGCTCATCTCGCCTCCTGATATATCAGTTGTCGTCACGGTGTGCCGACCCCGAGTTCGCCGGCGACCCGCTTCTGCACGGAGGCCACGGCGCGGAAGGCCTCCTTGAGGTAGGTGCGCGTGAGCCGGCTGAGCGCGGCGGGGTCGAGGTGGTCGTCGGGCTCCTCCCCGGCCTCGAGCTGAGCGACCTGGTGCTCGAGGCGCAGAGCCATCACGAGCTGGAAGGCGTCGGCCAGCGTGGCGGCGTCGGCGCCCGACAGCGTGCCCGCGGCGGCCGCGGCGCGCAGGCGCTCGGGCGTCGAGGCGCTCGTGACCCCGGCGGCCATCCCCGCCCAGCGCGCGAGGTCGACGATCGGGACGAGGCCGCCGAGCTTGAGGTCGAGCAGGCCGCGGTGCTCGCCGGAGTGCTCGACGACCAGGCCGCGCAGGAAGCCGGTGGGCGGGCGGTAGGAGAGCGAGAAGCGCGCCAGCTGGCGCAGGAGGGCCGGGTGGCTGCGCGCGGCGCGGAAGGCCTCCGCGACGGACATGCCGGTGTGCAGCCCCCACACCGTGCGGCTGTCGACGACGACGGAGACGAGGATCAGGGCCTGCTCGAGCGTGGGGTCCTCCAGCCAGCTGCGCGCGGCGCGCTGCCAGGAGGCCAGCGAGCGGACGAGCAGCGGGTTGGCGGCGGTCGTGCCGCGCTCGTCGGGGCGCAGGCCGCACGCGCTCAGCCCGGCGTCGACGCGGCGGCTGATCGCGAGGGCGTGCTCGATGAGCTCGTCGCTGGGCGCGTCGCCCTGCAGCGCGATCGCGCTCTCGACATCGGACCCCGGCGTCGCCTCGCGGCGGGCCACGCTGCCCAGCGCCAGCCAGGCGAAGGGCGCCTCGAGAGGACCGACCTCGGCCACGGCGAGGTCGATGAGCCGCCGTGTGAGCGCGTCGACCACCACCGAGTGCAGGGCGGCGATGCGCAGCGGGTCGGCCCGCGCGCGGTGCAGCGCCACGATCGTCGGGCGCAGCTCGCGCGTGGCCTGCGCCAGCGCCTCGACCGTGGGCGCCCGCGCGATCGCCGCGCGCAGGTGAAACGGGGTGCGGGCCTCGGCGGCGGCCAGGTCGGCGTCCTCGACGACGCCGAGGACCTGACCGGTGGGCGAGACGACGGGCAGGTGGCGTATCCCGCGGTCGAGCATGTCGAGCAGCGCGAGCGCGCCCGTGCGGTCCGCCGATACCGTCACGGCTGGCGCCGTCATGGCCCTCGCCACCGGCTCGTCGGCGGACATTCCCTCGGCCACCCGTCGCACGTCGCGGTCGGTCAGGATCCCCAGCCCGTCCGCGCCGCCCTCGACGACGATGCACGTCGCCCCCGCCTCGCTCATCCGCTGCGCCGCCGCGCGGATCGTCGTGTCGGGCGCACAGACCACGAGCGGGCGGCGCACGAGCGCCTGCACCGGCTGATCGGCCGGGTCGGTGGCCGACTCGCGCGCCGGGGCCAGGCGCCCGCGATCCAGCAGCGAGCGCGACAGGTAGCGCAGGGCCTCGGGGCGCCCGAGGGTGGCGCGGGCGACGTCGGCCGGGATGCGCAGGCACGTCGTCTCCTCATGCGCGCGCGCGGTGAAGCCGGTGGGCAGGCCCGACAGCATCGAGGTCTGCCCGAAGAGCTCGCCGACGCCGAGGAGGTCGAGCGTGCGGCCGTCGAGGACGAGCTCCACGGCGCCGCTGCGCACGACGCGCAGGTGGCTGACGGGCTCGGCGCCCTGGGAGAAGAGCGTGGTGCCTGCCGGGTGGTGCTCGAGCTCGGCCGCCGCCGCGACGCGCGCCACTGCGTCGGGCTCGAGCGCGTCGAACGGTGGATGGAGGCGCAGGAAGTCCGCGACGCCCGCGGAGGGCGCCGCGATCAACTCGCCGAGGCCGCCGTGCTTGCCGTCACTCGGCAGGGATCTCCCCGTAGACCATGCTCAGGTCCATGCCCTGCGAGCGCCGGTAGAGGCGCGAGCCGACGTAGATCGCGATCGCCAGCAGGTACAGGCAGCCCATGAAGATCAGCGACGACGTGTCGTTGATCCCGTAGATGTCATCGGCCAGCCACTTGTAGAGGCAGAAGCCGAGGAACACGATGAACGCGCCTGCCGAGAACGTGATGAGCGGGATGCCGAGCACCTTGTACCTGGCGATCGGCGACGCGTTGTAGATCTCCGGCCGGCGCCACGGCAGGACCGCCGCCGCGATCGCCGAGCCCAGGAATGTCACCGCGATCACGAGGGTGGCGTCGAGCGTGTAGGTCGCGAAGTCGGCGTTGTACGCGTACAGCGCCGAGAGCCCGATCGACGGCACCAGCATCAGCGCCAGCGCCACGTACGGCACGCCGGAGCCGGAGACCTTGGCGACGCTCTCGGGGAGCACTCGGTCGAAGGCGGCCGCGAAGATCACGCGCGTCGAGGACAGGAACACGGTTCCCACCCACCCGAAGAACCACAGCGACAGCACTGCTACGAGCAGGAACTGCAGCACCGGACTGCCGAAGAACGACGCCGCCAGCAGGCCGGGGTACGGCCACGCGCCGCCGGGGATCGTGCCGGCCCAGAACGCGTTGTTGGCCGCGTTGTAGAAGTCCCACCCGAACGTCTTGGAGAACAGGCCGAAGAGGATCACTGCTGCGATCGTCGTGGAGACGAGCGCGCCGCCCATCGCGTAGATGTTCTTGCGGAAGTCCGATGCCCCGCGCACCTCGCCATACAGCGTCGCTCCCCAGTTCGACCAGAGGTTGAAGAACGCCATCATGGGGATGAGCAGGAAGGTCGCGCCGAAGGCGAACGAGCCCAGGCCCGGCGGCACGTAGCCGTCGGTCCCGGCCTTCAGGGTCGCCGCGTAGGCGTTGTCCACGCCGTACAGGTCCTTCGACTGCGAGTCGAAGTGCGAGATGAAGCTCGTCTTGGAGTTGACCAGCAGCAGCAGAGCTACGACGGCGAGGCCGACCAGCCCGCCGTAGAAGCAGAGCTTCTGGATGCGCGCGTAGGTCCGGATGCCCAGCGCGATGAACAGCGAGGCCAGTAGCGCCGTGATCACCGATGCGACGAAGACCCCGTCCTTGCCGCCCCAGAAGGTCACGGCGCTGTCCCAGCCGATGATGGCCGACAGCGGGCCGAGCACCTCGACGTTGAGGATGTTGGCGTAGATCGGTACCCAGAGCCAGAGGATGAACCACCAGCCCGCGACGGCCAGCACGAAGCCGACGCTGCCGCCGAGCACGCGGCTGATCCACACATAATCGCCGCCGGCCCTCGGCATCGCCGCGATCAGCGAGGCGTACGTGACGCCCTGGAGCACGAGATAGCCGCCCGCGAGCAGCACCGACCAGAGCAGGCTGCCCTTCGGGATAAACGGGCCATAGGAGAAGATGTAGAGCCCGAGCGTGACGATGTTGATCGAGAACGTCGCGTAGATGAACGCGTCGCGCACGGACCAGCCGCGCACCAGCCCCGTGGCCTTGCGAACGAAGACGGACCGCTCGACGTCGCCCGGGCCTGTTGCCACCGTCGCCATCAGTGAGACCTCCTCTTGCGTTGTCTAGCCGCTCGTCAGCACGAAGCGCTTGACCTTCTTCTTGCCGTCCATGTCCACGACCGCGCCCAGCAGCTGGCCCTGCTCGTAGGAGCTGCCAGGGTTGATGCACAGCGTCTGCCCGAGCCGATGCGTGCCGCGGGCCTCGTGGATGTGGCCGTGTAGCGAGAGCGCCGGCTGGTGGCGCTCGATCGCGTCGCGCACGGCGGTCGAGCCGACCGGGACGGTTGCACGGCCGGCGTCCTTGAGATCCATCTCTGCCGTGAGCTGGGGCGCGTCGTCGAGCCCCGTGGCGTAGGGCGGGCAGTGCAGGCTGAAGATCGTGCGCTCGGGCGGCGACGTGACCTCGGCGATCATCGTCTCGATGCGCTCGCTCAGCATCGGCTCGTCCTCTTCGCGGTAGGTGTCCCACGGGGTCCGGTTGGCCCATCCACTGGACGCGAGCTGGAACCCGTCGATGTCGACGACTCGCCCCTCGCCGAGCTCGACGGTCTTCGCGGCTGACACCACATCGTCGATCTCGAGCTGGTCGTCGTTGCCCGGGCAGACGAAGACGCGGATCCCGCTGCCGGTCAGCTTCTCGTCGGCCATCGCCATCCAGCGCTCGACGGTGGAGATCATGTGCTCGTCGAAGAGGGCGTGCCACTTCGCCTCGTCGCCGCCCAGCTCCGACAGCTCGTCCGGCGTCGTCCGGAACGGGTAGTAGCCACGGCGCTTGACAGCCTCCTCGAAGGCGCGGACGGCATCCTCGTCGGCCAGCGTCTCGCGGTTCTCCAGCAGCGTCGCGTGCCAGCTGCCGTCGCCGTCGTCGACGATCGGAACGAGCGCCTTGCCGGTCATGTCGCCGCCCAGGATCACCACGTCGGCCTTGTAGTGCTCGCCCGAGTTCAGGAACTTCCTCCAGCACACCTCCGAGCCGTGGATGTCGGTGGCGAAGAACAGCCTCATTGGGTGACCTCCTCCGGCAGGTCGTACCAGCGCTTGCGCTCGCCCACCTTCGCGCGAAGCCTCCAGCCGCGGCTCTTGGGCTCGGCCTCGACGCGATCCAGGAGCTGGTCGAAGCGCTCCGCGATCTGCTCGCGATCAGGCTCCTGCAACTCGTAGTCGCCGATGCGGTCGCGGCAATGCCCGAGGTTGGCCGTGATCGTGCGCCACAGGCCCCAGTCCGCCGCGCACAGCGATGCGATCCGGGCGCCGTTGACTGCGTCCTCGTCGTGCTCCTCCACGGAGTGGCCGTGCAAGAGCAGCACCGTGTCGCGTACGTCCTTCTCGTTGAGCTCGATGATCTGCAGCTTGGTCAACAGCAGCTCGGCCAGCGGGACCGTCGAGCCCTCGAGATCCAGGCGGTCGGAGAGGGGGATCTGATGGCACATGCGAAACGAGTCGATGAAGACGTCGACCTGGCGGCCGTGGTGGTCGTCGAAGAAGAGCGCGCGTTCGCGCGCGTGCATGGCGTTGAAGGAGACGTGCGGTGTGTAGCCGGCGCTGCGCAGCAGCTGGTCGAGCCCACTCGCAGCGCTCTTGGGGATCGCGAAGTCGAGATCCTTGTACTCGCGCGCCAGCGCGTCGGGCACCGCCGGCGCGTGCAGGCGGACGGCCACGCCGCCGAGCAGGCGCGCGTCGACGTCGGCGTCGACGGCGAGCCCGAGCAGCCGCTCGCCCTCGGCGACGATGTCCTCGAGGATCGCCGTCATCACACTCCCCGCCCCGCGCGTGCGCGGGACCGCTGGTGTGACGCGTAGGCCCGTTTTGGCATGGTCTCCTCGCCAGTCAGCCGCTTCGATGCGACTGGAATCCAACTCATATGTCTTATCTTCGATGGCTCAGCCGGGGCAAATCGCCGAGACGCGGCCCCGGACCGCATGATGATGCGCGCGAGCCGGATGTTCATCGCCGGCGAGTGGCGCGACGCGCGCAGCGGGGCCTCCGAGGCGGCCACCAGCCCGGCCACCGGCGAGGTCATCGGCGCCATCCCGCAGGGCGATCGCTCCGACGCCCAGGCGGCCGTCGCCGCCGCGGCCCAGGCCTTCCCCGGCTGGGCGGCGCAGACCGCTTTCGCCCGCGCCGCCGCGCTGCACCGCATCGCCGACGTCTGCGAGCGCCGCCGCGAGGATCTCGCCCGCGCGCTCACCCTCGACCAGGGCAAGCCGCTGCACGCGGAGTCCTACGACGAGGTCGACGAGTTGCTGGCCATGTGGCGCGGGGCCGCCGAGGACGGCGTGCGCCTGGAGGGCTCGATCCCGGCGAGCGCGTCGCCCGGCAAGCGCGTCCTGCTCATGCGCCGCCCGCTCGGGCCGGTGGCCGTGGTGACGCCGTGGAACTGGCCCTACACCATGCCCGCCGAGATCGTCGCCCCCGCCCTGGCGGCCGGCAACACCGTCGTGTGGACGCCGGCGCCGAGCACGGCCATGTGCTCGGCCCTGCTCGCCGAGTGCGTCGCGGAGGCCGACCTGCCGCCCGGCGTCTTCAACTTCGTCACCGGCCCCGGCGCCGTCGTCGGCGACGAGCTGGTCGCCAACCCGGGGACCGTCGCCGTCGGCTTCATCGGCTCGACCGCCACGGGCCGGCGGATCGCCGAGCGCGCGGCCGGCAAGCGCCTGCTGCTCGAGATGGGCGGCAACGGGCCGCTGGTGGTGCTGGACGGCGCCGACGTCGAAGCCGCGGCCCAGGCGGCCGTGAGCGCGTGCTTCCTGTGCGCGGGCCAGAGCTGCACGGCGGGCGAGCGGCTGCTGGTGGCCGAGAGCGCGCGCGACGAGTTCGTCGAGCGGCTGGGCGGCGCCGTGGCGGCGGACGTCCGCCTCGGCGACCCCTTCGCGCCCGACACGACGATGGGCCCGCTCAACAACGAGGGCGTCGCGGCCAAGATGGACGAGCACGTCGGCGATGCCCTGAACCGCGGCGCGCGCGTGGTCGCCGGCGGCGCGCGCTCGACGGACTTCCCCACCGACCTGTACTGGACGGCCACGATCCTCGACGGCGTCGAGGAGGACGCCGAGGTCGCGCGCGAGGAGACCTTCGGGCCGATCGCGCCCGTCGTCCCCATCCGCGGGCTGAACCACGCGATCGAGCTCGCCAATGCGTCGCCGTACGGCCTGCTGGCGGCGGTCTTCACCGGTGACGTGATGGACGGCCTGCGCTTCGCCGACGAGGTCCGCACCGGCCTGGTCAACATCAACGAGACCACCAACTACTGGGAGAACCACCTTCCCTTCGGCGGGCGCGCCGGCAGCGACAGTGGCATCGGGCGCATCGGCGGCCGCCATGCAGTCGAGCAGCTCACCGAGCTGCAGACGATCGTGATCGGCTGAGGCGGTCGCCGCGCGTCGCTCCGCGGCGATCGTCCGCGCGTCGCTTCGCGGCGGGCTGCAACCAGGCACCGAGGGAGGAAGGCCCGCCGGATCCTGGCCGGGCGCGGGGACGAGTGGCGACTTTGTCCGCTATATGCCGACAAACTCGCCACTCGTCCCCGTCGCACCCGCGCGCGAGCGGCTTACCCTCCTTCGATGCCTGGCCGCGCAGCGCCCCGAGCGCCCGCGGCAGACCGCTCGAGCCCTACCGCACCGTCGGCGGCACGGGCCCGAGCCCTCCTGCACCCCGTGCGGCAGCAGGCCGAAGTGCAGGCGCCCGAAGCTGTCGGCCGCCAGCTCGGGCTGGACGGTGTTGTGCGTCATGAGCACCGTGAGGTCGCGCTGCATGCGCTGCCACATCGCGCCGCCGCGCATGCCGGCCGAGCCGTTGGTGCGCATCATGAGGTTCACCGCGTCGTAGGCGAGCTTCGCGCAGTACTGCTTGCGCAGCTGCAGGCGCCAGTCGAGGTCCCGCGTGTACTCGATCTCGCCCGCGGAGGCCCGCCCCGCCCAGTCCATGTAGTCGTAGTCGCTCTGCAGCAGGGCGGACTCGGCGACGTCGATCGACTGGTAGGCCTCGCCGAAGAAGCGCGGGTACTGGGCGTGCTCGGTCATCGGGATGAGGGGCAGGACCGTCGTCTTGCGCTTGCGCAGGCTCTCCTCGTAGAGGTCGAGCACCCCCCACGCGGTGCCGATGGCCACCGACGCGGTCTCCGAGAAGATGAGCCCGCCGATGCCGCCCTCGCGGTAGATCGGGGCCTCGTGCACCGTGCGCCCGGCCGCCGGCGGCGCGTCGAGCCGGAAGATCGAGGCGATCGTGCGGCGCTCGGGGATGAAGACGTCCTCGACGACGACGCGCTTGGAGCCCGTGCCGCGCAGCCCGAGCACGTCCCAGTTGTCGATGATCTCGCAGTCGGCGTAGTCCACGACGCCGATGAAGTCGGTGGCCATCTCGCCGGCCGACGCGTCGTCGCCGAGCATGAAGCCGAAGGCCAGATGCGTCGCCGAGTCGCAGCCCGACACGTAGTCCCACGTGCCCGAGACCCGGTAGCCCCCGTCGACCGCCGTCGCCGTGCCCGGCCGGAAGCGGCCCGGCATGCGGACCTCGCCGTCGGCCCCGTAGATGTCGATCTGGCCCTCCTCGGGCCACAGCGCGGCGAGCATGTGGGCGTGGCCCGCGGTGAGGGTGTAGGTCCAGCCGCTGGCCGGACAGCCGCGCGCCAGCGCGATGGCCACGCGCGTGAAGGTCGGCAGGTCGAACTCGTAGCCGCCGAAACGCCGCGGCTGCAGGATCCGATAGAAGCCCGCCTCGACGAAGTCGCGGCTGGTCTCGTCGGGCAGGCGCCCGATGCGCTCGCACTCCTCCTGGCGCTCGCGCAGCACCGGGATCATGTCCCGTGCGCGCTGCACGATCTCGTCCTGCGTGAGGCCGGGCTCGGGGACAGGGATCGACTGCGTCTCGGTGGTCGACATACGCCCCCTCTACCCAATCGCAGGCTACCTGACAAAGCCGGGGGCGCGTCCTGACAGGACGCGGCCATCGTCGGAGTCAGGCCGCCGTCGCTGCGCTGGCGTAGCGCAGGAACGGCTCGGCGTCGATCGGGCCGCCCGTCACGCGCTCCACGAGGGCCTCGGTGTCGAGCCGGCGGCCGTGACGATGGACGTGCTCGCCGAGCCACGCCCGGATCGCCTCGACGTCGCCGCGTCCCAGGGCCTCGTCCTGGGCGCCGAGCTCTGACTCCATGCGCTCCCACAGCTGGGCCGCTATGAGGCAGCCGAGCGCGTAGCTGGGGAAGTAGCCGAAGGCGCCCGCCGCCCAGTGGATGTCCTGCAGCACCCCGTGAGCGTCGTCGGGGACCTCGACGCCGAGCAGCCGCCGCATGCCCTCGCTCCACGCCGCGGGCAGGTCGGCGACCGCGAGCGTGCCCTCGATCAGCGCGCGCTCGAGCTCGAAGCGCATGACGATGTGCAGCGGGTAGGTGAGCTGGTCGGCCTCGACGCGGATGAGCGAGGGGCGCACGCGCACGACCAGCGCGTGGAGCGCCCCGGGGTCGACATCGACGCCGCCCACCGCCAGCTCGCCGGCGATGATCGGCGCGAACGCGCGATTGCGCGCGACGTGGTTCTCCCACAGCTTGCTCTGGGACTCGTGGACGGACATCGACGTGCCGTGGCCGAGGTTCGTCCGCGCCAGCTCGGGGGCGATCTGGCTCTCGTAGAGCGCGTGGCCGTACTCGTGCACCGCGGCCAGCATCGACTCGAGGCCCGTGCCCGTGTAGCGCGTCGTGACCCGCAGATCGCTCGTGCTCAGCGCCAGGCTGAAGGGGTGCGGGGAGACGTCGACCCGCCAGCGCTCCTCGCGGACGCCGAGCTGGCGCAGGACGCCGAGGACGGCCACCTCCTGCGCCTCGACGGGCACCGCCACGTCGGGCGCCTGCGGCCGCGCGGCCGCCTCGGCCACCAGCGGCGGCAGCGCCTGCGCCAGCGGGCCGAAGATCGCCTGCACGCGCGCCGCCGTCAGCCCATAGTCGTAGTCGGCCAGGAGCGCGTCGTACGGGTGCCCGCCGTCGTCGAGGCACGCCGCGTACTCGCGCGCGAGCACCAGGTTGCGCTCGAGCGCCGGCGCGAAGAGCGCGAAGTCCGACCGTGCGCGCGCGTCCTGCCACACCGCCTGGCCCTCGGCCGCGGCCTTGACTCGCGCGGCGGCGAGATCGGCGGGGACGCGCCGCTGGCGATCCCAGTCGCGCCGCGCCACGCGCACGACGTCGCGGTCGACGTCGCCCAGCTCGCCGTCGGCTTGGATCTCCTCCAGCCACGCGCCGATGTCGTCGCCGGTCGCGCGCTCGTGCGCGAGGCGCTGCAGCGCGCCGAGCTGCTGCGCTCGCGACGCGGCGCCCGCGGGCGGCATCATCGTGCGCTGATCCCAGGCCGCCAGGCGGGCGAGCGAGGAGAGGTCGGCCAGCTCGGCCAGCCGCTCGCGCAGGGACTCGAGCCCGGACATCCGCGACAGGCTACGCGCCGCGCCTCGATCCGCGATCCTCGGGTCATGGACACCGCCTTCCGTGGCTTCGGCCCCGAGGTCTTCGCGTGGTTCGCAGGGCTCGAGCGCGACAACTCGAAGGCGTACTTCACCGCGAGCCGCGAGCGCTACGAGACCGAGGTCCGCGGCGGGCTGCAGGCCATGCTCGACGAGCTCAGCCTGACCTTCGGCGGCGAGGTCAAGGTCTTTCGCCAGCAGCGCAACCTGCGCTTCGCGCCCGCGGGGTCGCCGCCCTACAAGACGCGGACCTACGGCCTGCTCTACGACGTGCCCGGCCCGGCGACTGCCCTCTACGCGCAGCTCTCAGGGCAGGGCCTCTACGCCGGCACGGGCTATCACCAGCTGGCCCGCGACCAGCTCGAGCGCTTCCGCACCGCCGTCGTCGACGACCGCGCCGGCCCGCAGCTCGCCGACCTCGTCGCCGCGGCGCGGGCCGACGGCCTCGAGGTCGTCGGCGAGGGCTTGCGCACCGCGCCGCGCGGCTACCCGCGCGACCACCCGCGCGTCGACCTGCTGCGACACAAGGCGCTGGTCGCGGGCCGCTCGCTGGCCGGCGCGGCGGGCATCGGTCGCGACGAGGCACTGGAGCACGTCGCGTCGGCGTGGCGCGCGGCGGAGCCGTTGAACGCCTGGCTCGACGAGCACGTCGGAGCCAACACCATGGAAGGCGCCTAGGGTGATGCGTCATGCGCAGGGCGATCTCGATCTTGGCGGCGCTCGTAACGCTGCCCGTCGGCACCGCGTCCGCGAGCACCAGCCATGAGGGCTGGCCGCGGATCGACGGCATGCTCCTGATGAACAAGACCGACGCCCCGCGCCCGCTCGACGCCAGGCCGGGCCACGACCCGTTCGCGGGGACCGACCCGCGCTACTCGTGCGACGCGATCCACAAGCGCGGCGCATGCCATCGGCGCATGGTCCGGACGGCGGGCGGCGTCGTCGTGACGTCGAGAGCAGGCCACAACGAGCTTCTCGGCGGCCACGGCAACGACGCCCTCTACGCCGGGCCCTGGGGCGACGTACTGTGGGCCGACTACAAGCCCTCCGGCCAGCCGGCCACCCAGGTCGACCGCATCTTCGGCGGCAACGGCAAGGACTTCATCTACGCCGGCCACGGCACCAACATGATCGCGGCGGGCGGCGGCGACGACTGGGTCAAGGCGCACTTCGGCCGCGGGACCATCGACTGCGGCGGCGGCAGGGACCTCCTCTACATCAGCCGCCGCGCGCAGCATCACTACGCGATCCACGGTTGCGAGCGAATCTCGCACAAGACGCTCGGGCGCTGATCGGACGGACGAAAGCCCAGCGTCAGCAGTTCTCGTCTAAGTCAAGTCCCGGGATGTGGTGTACCGGCATGAGAATGGCGCCGGAGTCTCTGGGGACGTCCGGGCCGGGTCGTAGGTTCGCGGCGTTCCGGGACAGGGGCTCTGGGAGAACGCGGTCGGGCAGGCCGAAACTCTTATGGGCCGCGAGCCCGCTGGTGTAACTGGCCGCCCCTGCGACTTGCCCGGGTGCGCTGCGAGCGCGAATCCGTAGGTGTCGTTCTTGCCCGCCGAACTCCCCGTTGTGTTGTCGAGCTGGGAGGTTGGTGGTGGGCAGGTCGATCGGGTTGGACGTGCATCGCGACTTCTGTCAGGTCGCGATCGCCGACGGAGGCCGGGCGCGCTCGGCCGGACGGATCGCCACGACGCCCGAGCAGCTTGCGCTGTTCGCGCAGAGCCTGGGGCCGACGGACCGGGTGGTGCTGGAGGCGACCGGCAACGCTCTGGCGATCGCCAGGATCCTCGAGCCGCATGTCGCCGAGGTGGTGCTCGCGCACGCCAAGCAGGTCCGTGCGATCAGCCACGCGCGGATCAAGACCGACAAGGTCGACGCCAAGGTGCTCGCCGATCTGCTGGCCGCCGACCTGATCCCGGCGGTGTGGATCGGCGACGAGCGCGTGCGGATGCTGCGCCGGCTGGTGTCGCGCCGTCGCGGGCTGGTCAAGCGCCGCACCCAGATCAAGAACGAGATCTGCGCGGTGCTGCATCGCAACCTGAAGGGACGCAACCCGGCCAGCGACCCGTTCGGCAAGAAGGGCCGCGCGTGGATCGCCGCGCAGCAGTTGCCACTCGACGAGCGCCTGACGGTCGACGCCGGCCTGCGCCAGCTGGACTTCCTCGGCGACGAGCTGGCCCAGATCGACGCGATCATCGCTCAGCAGGTGCTCGGCGACGAGGACGTGCGGCGGCTGATGACGATCCCCGGCGTCGACGTCGTGACCGCCGTCACGCTGGCCGCCGTGATCGGCGACGTCCGGCGCTTCCCGAGCGCGCGGCATCTGGTTGGCTACCTCGGGCTGCATCCGACGATCCGCCAGTCGGGCAACGGGCCGGCCCGGCACGGCCGCACATCGAAGGAGGGCCCGGCCGCCGCCCGCCACGTGCTCGTCGAAGCCGCCTGGTCGGCCGCCAAGGCACCGGGGCCGCTGCGCGCCTTCGGTCAGCGCACGGCCGCCAGGCGCGGCCGGCACGTCGCGACCGTCGCGGTCGCGCGCAAGCTCGCCGTCCTTGCCTGGCACCTGCTCACCCGCGGCGAGGACTACGCCTTCGCGCGCCCGAGCCTCGTGCGCCGCAAGACCCGCGCCCTGGAGCTCGCGGCTGGCGCGCCGCGCGCCAAGCCCGGGCCGAGCCCCGACCCCGTCTGGAACACCAGCAACGACGCCGCCGAGCTGCGGCTCGCCGAGCAGGCCGAGATCGCCTACCGCCGGCTGGTCTGCGACTGGCAGGCCAGCGGCCCGAAGGCGGGTGCGGGCGCGACACCGGAGCGCGCATCTCAAAGGCCCTCGAAGGGCAAGGCCGCGCGGCAGGCCACAAGCTCCTGACGCCTGCACTTCGCCACGTCAGTCACCCGCACCCAGATCGCAGCGTCCCACAAGGAGCCCGAACGCGCCAGGCAGTTTGACTTTCATCCGTAAGAGGCGGCGCTCGTCGTCGGTGAGGGTGGCTGCTCAGGCCGGCTGGAGCTCGAGGACCTCCTCGTCGGTGTGGCGATGGGGCCGCTCCTCGAGGAGCGGCCCCATCGACGCGGCCGATAGGTAGCGCCGGCCGACTAGCCATTCGTCGTTCTGTTCGATGGCGGGCATGGAACCATTGGCTCGTCTGAGACAAAAGGCCCGCGATTGCAGGCCTTTTGCGTAGTCGGGGAGACAGGATTTTGAACCTGCGACCGCCCGGCCCCAAGCCGGACCGAACGAGTGGCGCTGAGGCGAAACCGCCGCTCTCAAGCGGTCTAAGCGCCGTCGAGTGCCTCTGAGTTGCTCTCAATTTGTTCCCAAAATGTTCCCCGCGCAGTGGCGTGTCGTGCGAGATCGCGGCGTTCGACCTCGTGCTCGGAGGCGCCTCGGAAGCCGTGGGCGTTCATCGGATCGCCGAGAGGCCGAGAAGTCCGGCACGCCTCCGCGGCTCCGATACGACGCGACGCCGTCAGCGCCGGCAGATCAACGCCGGGGATCCCCATATCCTTCGTCGCATGGAGTCGCTCGATCACGCCACGCTCAGCGCGGATGAGCGGTTGGTGCTCAAGCGCTTCGTCGACGTGCTCCGGGACCGCCTTGGCGATGCGCTCGTCGCGGTTTGGCTGTTCGGGTCTCGCGCGCGCGGTGCCGCCGTTGTCGAACTGTCGGATATCGATGTCCTCGTGATTGCTGATCGCGCCGGATGGGGTGAATCTGGCCGGGTCTACGAGGCGTTGCACGACGCGGCTCGAGGGGTCTCGCGGCCGAATATCGCGTGGTCCTTCTCAGTGCATGTTCGTGACCCGGAGTGGATGCAGCATCGGAGGGCCGTCGGATCCTTCTTCGCCGCAGAGGTCGACCGCGACCACATCGACCTGATGACCGCAGCGTGAAGGCGAGGTCCAGGGAGTACCTGGACGCCGCGCGTCGGCGCCTGCGCAGCGCGCGACGTCTGGCAATCCACGACCCGGCGACATGCCTGAGCACCGCATACTACGCACCGCTATATGCCGCGCGAGCTGCGCTCAGCGAGCAGGACGTCCAGGCGCGTAGCCACCGCGGGGCTTGGCACGAGTTCCGCCGGTTCGTCGTCGACGGCCCGATCGACGCGGCCCTCGCGACCGACCTGCAGCGGCTCCAGGCCGAACGAGAGCAGGCGGACTACGACGCGGCCGAGATCGCGCCGGATGATGCCCGTGCCGCGCTGGATGCCGCGGAGCGGTTCCTCACCGCGGTCGGAGCGATGCTCGAAGGATCGACGCCGACATGAGTGCTGGCGTGGATCCGGCTGCGGTGCGCACCGGGCGGGTGCGCGGGCGGTACTTCCGCGAGAACTTCGCACAGGGCGGCCTCGAACTGGTGCAGATGATCCCCGAGCTCGTGACCAACGCGGATGCGGCGATCCAGGCGTCCGGACGGTCGCACGGTCACATCCGCTTGACGTTCGGCCAGCCGGACGCCGGGTTCGAGCGAACCTGGCGGGAGCAGATCCGCCGTCTGCGTGTGCCCGCGCTACGGAGCTGGTCGCACGAGCTGCGCTGCAGCGACGACGGAATCGGCGTCGACGCGGCGACGATCGACCAGCGTCTCGGCGCACTCGGAGTAGCCCCGGATGACGCCGGTCAGCGGGGGCTGTTCGGGCGCGGCCTCCGGGACGTGTGGCTTGCACAGGGGGCTGGCCGGATCGAGGGTGTCAGGGGCGGCCGCGCGGTCGAGTCGTGGTTCTTCCCGGCGCGCGGCGATGACCCATACGCGTTCGTCCATGTCCGCGACGAGCCCGCGGTCCCGTCCGACCTGGAGCAGCTCGGCGCCGAGGTCTCGGGCACCCGGGTGACGGTACCGCTGGCGGCTACGCAGGTTCCCGCACCGAGCCGGCTGCGGATGCTCGCCGGTCAGCTCGTCCAGCTGCGACCGATCCTCGAGGATCCGCTACGCGAGCTGTGGCTCGAGCTTCCGGGCGAGGCCGCGTATCTCGTGAGCGATCCCGCCCCGGAGCCCGACCCCCAGCACCCGGTTCTGTTCGACGATGACATCGACCTCGGAGGCGCGATCGCCGCCCGGATCGTCGTGCGCCGATCCGCAGCACCGATCGCCCTCACGCCACAGCGCGCGACCCGCCGCGGCGGGCTGCTGATCCGCTCCGGCCGCGCCGCGCACGAGATCACCCTGGCCGGCCACGAGGCGCGTCCCGGCGCACGCCATCTCTTCGGCGAGGTGTGGTGCCCGGCGCTCGAGGAACTGCAGCGCGACGCGCTCGACTCGCCGAGGCCACAGGTCGTCGTGAAGGTCGACCGCTCGGGGCTCAACGAGCACCATCCCGTCGTGCAGCGCCTCTACGCGGCGATCGAGCAGGTGATTCGCCCGATCGTCGATGCCGAGGAGCGCCGTGCCGGAGCGCACCAGATTGTTCCGACCCGAGCTGTCAGCGTGCGTGACGAGGTGGGTCTTCGCGCACTTAACGATGTGCTCAAGGGCGCTTTCGACACCCCGGGAGCCAAGGGCCTGATGCGCGGTGCTCACCCTTCCGACCGGCCACCGAGCGAGCCGTCGGCCGGCGATCAGAGCGATGCTCGGCGCGCCGAGCACAACCCGCCGCCAAGCGATGACGACGACATCGGCGCGCTGCGCTTCAAGCGGTCCCCGATCCGACTGCATCCCGGAGAGCAGCGTGGCGCCTCACTGCTCATCGATCCTGAACGTGTGCTGCCAGGGACGTCGATCGACATCTCCTGCGACCGCGGGTTGTCGTGGAAGCCACCGGGCGACGTTGTCGTTCCTCCTCCGCAGCAGGCCGGCTGGTCCCGGCTGAGCGGGGTGGTTCGCGCACGCGTCACGACCGAGCCCGGCATGCGGCTCGCCATCACCGTCCAGGCCGCTCAGCACACCGCGATCCTCGAAGTCCTGATGGTCCGTCACCGCGCGGGCGGATGGGTTCGCGAGATCGCGCGCAAGGACGAAGACGCGGAGATCGAAGCCGAGTTCGACCCCGAGACCGGCGTGGTGACCGTCTACGAGGGCCGCCGCGAGTTCCGCGCGCTCGAGCGCGCCGCCCGCCGCGCGGGGCTATCGAAGCGCCGCGTTCGCGAATACCTCCCCTATCGCATGCTCGAGGTCGAAGTCGCTGCGAACGCGGTCTATGCCTGGGCAGCCGGGGAGGTCGTCGCTCGGCGCGTGGGTGAGCACGGTGCCGACGGCCCCGCGTACGCCGAGGCGATCCGGCTCGAAGCGCAGGCGCTGCGTTACCGCGCCCACGACAAGCTCATGCTCGCGTTCCTCGATCCCGAGGTCTTCGAGGGTGGCGTGCACCTCCGCCGCACCGACGGCGCGGCTCAGGGCTCGCTGCTCGGCGACCTCTGAGCGAAACCGACTGCGGCAAAGTCGGCGGCCGCGCCCTCGAGTCTGTTCGACGGCCAACGGCGGGCACCGTTGGAGTCCGCTAGAGAACCGGCCCACCGCCCGCTGAAGCCGAAGCGTGGCGGCACGCTCGGCGACCTCGACGACACGGGCCTGCAGCCCGGCCAGGTACGGCCAAGCACCGATGCCGCGCGGTTCGCTTCCCCTATGACTCGGAGCATGGCCAACCCGCCGAACCGATCGGCGACGCCGGCCCTTCGCCGTCATCGCCAGGACCCATCGATCTCGGCTCAAGCCGCGACGGAGAGGCCTTCCGAGCCGACCGCGTGCGCGACCTTCCCTATCACCGCGGTGGCGTCGTCGTCCGTCGAGGACAATTAGCACCGAGGACGTCATAGGTTCAAGGACGACCTCCTGGAGCGCGTCGCACCGCGCCCAGAAGACCGTCGTGATCCTGCATGGCGTGACGGCCCGCGCGAGTGCCAGGACTGGATCGCCACCAACCCGTACGAGAAGGCCGAGACGGTGACCGTCAAGCCCTCGTACGACTCGACCAGACCGAAGCTTGGTCCCGCCGCCAGCGTCACGTCAAGCGGCAGCGTAAGTCCCGTGATAGACCCTTGGGCCGCTGCGCGCCGAATCGCCGGGAACGCGAAAGCCCCGCGTCAGCAGGGCTTTCGTGAGGGGTGAGCGACGGGACTCGAACCCGCGACCACCTGGACCACAACCAGGAGCTCTACCAGCTGAGCTACGCCCACCGCGGGGGTCGAAGTGTAGCCCTCTGCGTCAGGACGTCTCGGCCGGCAGCGCCGCCTGCACGCCCGTCATGTCGAACAGGCGGCGGATGGTCGGCGGCACGTTGCGCAGGTTGATCTCCCAGCGGCCCTCGTCGGCGGCCACCCGGGCGCGCAGGAGCACTCGAAGCCCGGTCGAGTCCATGAACTTCAGCTCGGTGAGGTCGACCACCACGCGCTGGCCCGCGGGACGCGAGCGCAGCAGGGCGCGCTCGAGGTCGGGCGCCGACTCGATGTCGAGCTCGCCGCGCAGGCGGATGACGCGCTCGCCGTCGCCGCCCGCGTCCTCGGCGAGGCTGAACGCGGCGTCGTCGAGCAGGCGCAGGGCCGAGAGCGCCTCGAGGGCCGCCTCGCGTGAGGGATGCGTGGTCTGGCGCTGCAGGCGGCCGTTGCGGAAGTGGTAGGCCCAGTGCAGGGGCGTCTCTTCGAACCGGCCGTTGCTCGTCACGCGCAGGACGCCGTGGACGAGGACGACGTTGCCGTGCTGCTCGAGGTCGTGCAGCTGGGGCTCGTAGCGGATCCCCTGCTCGGCGAGGCCGGTCAGCGCCTCGCGTAGCTCGGCCGAGCCGCGAAAAACCCGGTTGCCGGTGACGAACGGCTGCCACACCACGTCGTCGCCCGCGACCGCGAAGAACGCATCGAGCCCTCCGGTCTCGTGCGCCCGCCAAAGGTCACGAACGAGCTGGACGTGGCTCGGCATCGGCGACAGGCTAAGTCGCGCACGCGCGTTGCGCAACGCCGTTAAGCGGCTTCGAGCGCCGGCGGCGAGACCTCCGCCGGCGGCGAGACCTCCGGTGGAGGCATGACCGGCCGCCAGACGCCGCGGCCGTCGCGCTCGACCGCGAGCTCGGCCTCGAAGTCGGCGTCGTCGCCGTGGCGGAAGGCCAGGTCCTCGACCGCGAGCACCTGCTCGACGAAGATCTCGACGAGGCTGCCGTCGAGCTGCGCACCCGACACGCGGCGCAGCTCCTCGATCGCCTCGGCCGAGCTGACCGGCTGGCGATAGGAGTCGCGCCCGGTCATGACGTCGTAGGTGTCGGCGATCGAGATCATGCGCGAGAGGCGCGGGATGTCCTCGCCGGCGATGCCGTGCGGATAGCCGCGCCCGTCGATGCGCTCGTGGTGGGCCAGGATGATCGCCGCCACGTCCTCGTGGTTGGGCAGGTGACCCACGAGCTCGGCGCCGCGCTCGGGGTGGCGCTTGACGATCTCCCATTCCTCGTCGGTCAGCTTGCCCGCCTTGAACATGCGGTCGGCGAACATGACCTTGCCGACGTCGTGGTAGAGCGCGGCCGTGTGGACCAGGCGCTGCTCGGCCTCGGGACACCCGGCCGCCTCGGCGATGCGCCGCGCGTAGCGCGCGACCGCCGCCGAATGGCGCGCCGTCATCTGATCGCGAGCGTCGAGGAAGTCGAGGATGATGCGCACGAGCCCGTCGCGCTGCTCCTGCGCGTCGGCCGCGAGCTGGCGCGCCGTCTCGGCGTGGCGCTCGGCCTGGAGCAGGTCGCGCTGCAGGCGCGAGTAGGCGATGAGCATGACGCCCGAGAGCGCGATGACTGCGGCGCCCACGGTGGCCACGAGATAGACCAGGATGGCGGTCCCGCACGCGAGGGCGAGGGTGGTGGAGAGCAATGGCCGGGCACTGGCGGCCAGCTCGCGGTCCATCCGAGTGCCTTCCAGCCAGAGCATGTACGCCGCGACGAGCACGACATTGAGCGCCCAGGTCAGGACGAAGAGGACGATGACGGCCACCGAGAACCACGCGGATGCCTCCGACACGCCGAGGTGCTCACGCGCCACGCGGGCGAGGAGCGCCCCGGCGGTGAGGAAGATCGCGTAACAGGCGGAGTTCCCGGCGAGGCGCCCCTTGGTGGAGGGGCGATTGGCGAAGATGACGAGCTGCCCGATGATCAGCATGGGCAGCGGCCCGAGCGTCACCATGCCCAGCACGAAGACGGGGTGGGTGGCCACCACGATCGACCCCGTGGGGGTGTGGATCACGTAGCGGTCGGCGATCAGTGCCAAGGCGCCGACGAGCAGCACGATCAGCGGGCGCTCCCAATCCTCCGCGCGCGACGTGACGACCGCGACGACCGTCGCTCCCAGGGATGCTGAGATCGCTGCGAGGGGAGCGAGGCGAAAAGCGCGCATCGCGCACAAGAATCGGGCGCAAGGCACCCGATCTTGACGCGACGATCGTCCACGCGCCGCTCAAGACCTAAACGAAGCGCGCCGAAGTCGGCATGCAATTCCCCTTGCTAAAGCGAAATACGCTCTTGCGGACGTATGTATGATTGTCGCCGCGACCGCCAGCGTCTTGCATGTGCGGTGCTAGGGGAGCGCTCTAGGGGGGCGCTCGAGGGTTGCAACGAGGCGCAAAAGGAGGGGGCAGGGAAATGAACGTCAGGGCTGGCTAGTTCTCAGGGCGCGATTCGCGCCGAGTACCGGAGTCTTCGCCACCCGGGCCACAGGCCCGGGTGAGCGCGTTAAGGGAGCCCGCCGCCAGGGCAATTGTCAGGGTCCCGACGTAGGATCAAGCCGTCGGAGGCCCGATCCGATAGCCCCCCAGAATGGTCTCGCTCCGCCCCCTGCGCCATGCCGGCTTCCGCCGTCTGGCCACGACCTACACGCTCAACGAGCTCGGTTGGGGCTTCGGGACCGTCGCGCTCAGCCTGCTGGTCTTCAACCACACGCACAGCGCCCTGGCCACGACGGCCTTGTGGCTGTGCACGCTGCTGGTCCCCGCCTTCGTCGGGCCGGCGGCCACGGCGCAGCTCGACCGCCTCGGCGTCCGTCGCGTGCTGCCGTCGCTCTACCTCGCCGAGGCGGCGGTCTTCGCGACGCTGGCCCTGCTGACCTCGTCCCCCTGGCTCCCGCTCGTGCTCGTGCTGGCTGCGGCGGACGGGATCCTGGCGCTCGTCGGGCGCGCGCTGACCCGCGGGGCGGTCGCCGCCACCCTCAAGCCCGACGGCCAGCTCGACGCCGGCAACACCCTGCTGAACGTGTCGTTCTCGCTCTCCTTCGCGATCGGCCCGGCCATCGGCGGCCTGGTTATCGCGGCCTGGGGCGTGGCCGCCGGGCTGTGGGTGAGCGCCGGGCTCTTCGCCGCCATGACGGTCACGCTCGCCACGAGCCGCGCACTGCCGCCCGCGCACGCGGATGCGGGCGAGTCGTGGCTCGCACGCGTGCGCGCCGGCATCAGCCACGCCCTCTCCAACGCGGCCGTCCGGCGCATCTTCTCGGCGCACGCGGTCGCGCTCGTGTGCGCCGCGATGATCTCGCCGGTCGAGGTCATCTGGGCCAAGGAGGTCCTCGGCGGCGGCAACAGCGCGTACGGCATCGTCCTCAGCGCCTGGGGGGCCGGGACGCTGCTCACCGGCCTCGTGCTCGTCTCCCTGTGGCGGCGCCTGCCCGTCGTCGCGCGCATCCCGCTGGGCGCGGCCACGATGGGCGTCGGCTACGTCGTCATGACCCTCGCCACCTCGCTGCCGATCGGCGCGCTGGGCTGCTTCATCGGCGGGCTGGGCAACGGCTTCTACTTCGTGTCGGTCATCCAGGCCATCCAGGAGCGCACCGCCGACGAGTACCAGGGCCGGGTCATGGGCCTGCTCGAGTCCACCACCGCGGGCGGTTACGGCGTCGGGTTCCTGTTGGCCGGCGCCATCACCGCGCTGACCTCCGTGCGCGTGACGTTCGCCGCGACGGCGGTCGGCGTCATCCTCGCCTCGATCTGGATGGCCACGCTGCTGCCGCGCACCCCGGCGGCGACTCCGGACTCGCGCGCGTCGGCGACGACGCTCGCGACCGAGTCGTCCTAGGACACCACCACGAGGGCGAAGCCGTCGTAGCCCTTCTCCCCCACCGTCTGGATGGCGGTGGCGCGCAGGCGCGGCTCGGCCGCGATCAGGTCGAAGAAGCGCCGCACGCCGACGGCGCTCGCATCGTCGCCATCGAGGACCGAGCCGCCGCGGATCACGTTGTCGGCCACGATCAGCGTGCCGGGGCGTGAGAGCTCGAGCGCGGCCTCGAGGTACTCCGCGTTGCCGGCCTTGTCGGCGTCGATGAAGACGAAGTCGAACGGGTCGTGGCCCTCGGCCGCGAGCGCGGCGAGCGTCTCGCGAGCTCGGCCGACGCGCACCTCGACGACGTCCGCCAGCCCGGCGCGGGCGAGATTCGCGCGGGCGACCTCGGCGTAGCCCGCGTCGCGTTCCAGGGTGACCAGCCGGCCGCCTGGCGGCAGCGCACGCCCGAGCCAGATCGTGCTGTACCCGCCAAGCGTGCCGAGCTCGAGGATCGTGCGGGCGCCCTGGATGCGCGCGAGCAGCTCGAGCAGCCTGCCCTGGGCCGGGGAGACGCCGTGCGCCGGCAGGCCGGCGGTCGCGCTGGCCTCGAGCGCCGCGTCCAGCGCGGCGTCGGGCTCGAGCAGCCGGTCGGCGAGGTAGCGGTCTACCGCCGTCCAGCGGTCCCGGTTGGAGGTCGCGGGCACGCCCGGATTGTCGCGGGGCTCCGCGCCCGGTGCCTCAGGTCACCTCGCGCAGGCGCCCGGTCTCGACCTCGTAGACGAACCCGCGCACCGAGTCCTTGTGCGGGATGAAAGGGCTCGCCTGGATGCGGGCGATCGACTGCCGGACGTCCTCGTCGAGGTCGGGAAACGCCTCGGCAGCCCACGTGGGCTTGATCCCGACGTCGTCCTGGACCGAGCGCTTGAACTCGTCGTCGGTGAACGTGAGCATCCCGCAGTCGGTGTGGTGGATGAGGATGATTTCCTCGGTTCCCAGCAGCCGTTGGGAGATCGCCAGCGAGCGGATCTCGTCGTCGGTGACGACGCCGCCGGCGTTGCGGATGATGTGGGCGTCGCCCTCCTGCAGGCCGAGCAGCGCGTAGGGGTTCAGGCGCGCGTCCATGCAGGCGAGCACGGCGAGCTTGCGGGCCGGCGGAATCGGCAGGTCGCCCTGGTCGAAGCTCGCGGCGTAGGCCTCGGCATTGCGCAGCAGCTCGTCGGTGGAGCTCACGGTGTCGTTCTCCTTGGATCAGGTGGCCGAGTTCAGCGGACGCAGCTCCTGATTCTTGGCCAGCGGGTGGCGCTCGAGCGCGCCGCCCGGCTGGATCAGGTAGGCGCCCATCCGCCGCAGCGGTGGCGAGTACGCGTGGATGGTGGTCGCGGGCGTCGTGCCCGCATGGGTCACGCGATGGATGTCTACCGGTGAGAACTCGAACGCGTCGCCGGGCACGTAGCGCCGCCGCGACGGCGGCCCGCCCAGGCGCAGGCGCTCCTCCACGACCGCCCCCTGCGCGACGACGACCGCGCCCGAGGAGAGGTCGTGGTCATGGAACCCCGTGTCCTGGCCAGGCATCCAGCAGATGAGCCAGATCTCGATCTGGTCGTCCAGGCGCAGGCACTCGAAGACGCGCTGGGCGGGGTCGTGGCGGACGAGATGCCTCCACCCCTCAGGGGCGGCGGCCAGGCCGGTCACGATCCGGCGCAGCTCGGCGCGCCCGAGGATGGCGGGGGTGGCGTCAGGCATCGGGGGAAACAAAGTACATGAATGTCTACTGGGTTTGTGGAGATTTGCCAACGGCCGTCCGGACGAGGGGTCGACCTCGCCGCGCGGGCGGCGCTCCGCGGCGCCTAACAGCATCACCGAGGGAAGGGAGGCGCCCGGCGGCTCGCGGCCCGTGTCGTCTTCCTCCGTCGTATGCGTCTTGGTGCGCGATGCGTGCCTCTTTCGCCACAGTCTTCGCAGACGCGGCAGGCGCGACAAGTGCCGGAACTCCGCGCGCCGACGTGACTCGGCGAAGTGTCCTGCCTGGAGGTCGCAGGACGACCGCTGGGCAGGACAGTCGTGCCCGCAAGCAACCGCGGGCGCCCGGACCGCCGCCCACTCCCTTCTTCCTCTCTGCGGCAGTAAGCGCCGCGCGGCGCCACAAGCGAAGAGCGGACGACCGAGGGGGCGCCTACAGGATCCGCGCCCCGAACGCGCTCGCCGCCAGCTCCACCGCCAGCGCCGCCGTGGCGTTCTCGCGATCGAGGATCGGGTTGACCTCGACGATCTCGAACGAGCCCAGCAGGCCCGACTCGGCGACGAGCTCCATCGCCAGGTGCGCCTCGCGGTAGGACAGGCCGCCGCGCACCGCGGTGCCCACGCCGGGCGCGACCTCCGGATCGAGCGCGTCCATGTCCAGCGACACGTGGACGAAGGCGGCGCCGGCCGCGCGCTCCAGCGCGTGGGCGACGAGCGGCTCGATGCCGCGCCGGTCGATCTCGCTCATCGTGTGCACCGCCAGGTCGAGCGCGCCGAGCAGCGCGCGCTCGCCATCGTCGAGCGAGCGGACGCCGATGAGCGTCGAGCGCGCGGGGTCGAGCGCCGGCAGCGGCCACGCGTCGCTCTCGAAGCCCTCGCCGCCGTGCCCGAGGGCGGCGGCCAGCGGCATCCCGTGCACGTTGCCGCTCGGCGTGGTCTGCGGCGTGTTGAGGTCGCCGTGGGCGTCGATCCACAGCGCCGCGCCCGGCCCGCCAGCCGCGGCCGCCAGCCCGCCGAGCGTCCCGAGTGCGATCGAGTGATCGCCGCCGAGCACGATCGGCAGACGCCCCTGCCCCACCGCCTCGCCGACGCGCCGTGCGACGCGCTCGCACGTGCTGCGAATCTCGGACAAGAAGCGCGCCCGCGGGTCGCCGCTCGCGGTCGCCTCGGCCACGGGGGTCTCGACGTTGCCCCAGTCCGCGCAGTCGCACCCCAACGAGGCCAGGCGCTCCTCGAGGCCCGCGTAGCGGATGGCCGAAGGGCCCATGTCGACGCCCCGGCGCCCCGCGCCGAGGTCGAGCGCCGCGCCGATGATCGCGATCGCGCTGTCCGCCATGGTGGTCTGCCGATCCTCTCAGGCCGCGCCCTGCGCGGCGACCCGTGCGGGTCAGGCGGCGCGGTGGCCGTGGCGCTCGAGCGCCTGCGCCGCCCAGGCCGCCAGGCGGCCCTCGTACTGCGGATGATCGGGCGCCACGCCGTTGAAGGCCCAGCTCGTGAGGTCCATGAGCGCCTCGACCTGCTCGGCGTTCAGGGGCGGCCCGGCACCGCGGTCGTGCAGCTCTCCGGCGCGCAGAGCGTCCTGGATGTGGGCCGGCATGCGCTCCAGCGGCGGCCAGGCGACGTTGAGCTTGCGGTTCTCGGGCACGGTGCAGTCTGTATCGCCGCCAACGAGGGAGAGCTTGAGCACTTCGACAGAAAGCGCACGGATTCAGGGGTGGTATCCCGGGAAGAAGCGCACGACGGCGCCGGTTCCCCAGAGGGTGAGGTAGAGCGCGCCGCCGGGGCCGATGGCGGTCCCCAGCGCGTCCTGCTCGCCGAACCCGGTGGCGAAGACCGAGCTGGCGGCGGCGTAGCCGCCGCCCGGGCGGCGGCGCAGCTCGATGCGCCGCACCTCATGCCCGGCGTCGACACCCCCCACGACCGAGCCGTTCTCGGCCACGAAGGCGGTCAGGCCGCGGCCGCCCCAGTCCGGCGTGACGGCCACGCCCCCGACGCCGGCATGGGCGGGCAGGAGGGCGAGCGGCGCCGCCGTCGTCGCACAGGCGCGACCGCCCCGGTCAGCGCAGTCGGGGAAGCCGAAGTCGGGCGCGGCACGCGTCACATCGCGCACGAGGTTGAGCTCGTCCGGCGGCCGGTGCAGGCCGAGGTCGTCGCGGCCGTCGTCGGTGACCAGCAGCGAGGCGGTGCCCGGCAGGAAGGCCAGGCCGAAGGGCCCCCGCAGCCCCTTGGCCTCGATGCGCAGGTCACTCCCGTCGCCCTTGAACGACACCACCGTGCCGGACGTCAGGTGGCCGCCGGCGAGCCTGTCCTGCTCGGCGCCGACGCCCACGTAGAGCCGCCCGTTGGGCCCCGGCGCGATCGTGCCGAGCCCGTGGCGGCCGATCGAGATCGCCCGGATGATCACGCGGCGGTGCGCGAAGCGCCGTCCGTCGAAGGCCGAGTAGCGCGACACGATCCCCGTGACCCGGCTCGTTGTCGAGGCGACGTAGAGCCGGCCGCGAAACCACGTGAGGCCGAGCGCCGTCAGGGTCCCGCGGATGACGTGCACCGGCTTGGACCCGGCATGCGCCACGTACCAGACGCCATCGCCCGCCTGGGCGAACGGCGCGCCGGAGGTCACCCACATGCCGCCGCGAGCATCGAAGGTCACGTTCGAGGCGTAGGGAATCCCCGAGGCCACGATCTGACCAGGCGGCGCCGGCGCCGGCGCCGCCTCGGCGGCGGGCGCGCAGGCCGCCACGACGGCGGCAAGGACGGCGATGTGGGCGAGGCTGCGCCTCACCCGCCGACCTTACCGCCGTGGCGTCAGCTCACCAGTGGCGATGGCGCGCCAGCGCGTCGCGCAGCGCGAAGTACGCCGGCTTGGGCTGGTAGTTCTCGTCGAAGGGCGTCGCGGCGCCCTCCCCGGCGAACACCGTCGGCACCCATGAGTGCTTGTCGTCGAAGCCCCACACCGTGAACGACACGCACCGGCGCACGGCCTGGCAGCTCTTCAGCATGCCCGTGAAGTAGTAGGCCTGGGTCGCCAGCTTCTCGTCGGTCACCGGGAGCGGCATGCGCACGTCGGCCTCGGTGATGGCGACGTCGAAGCCCGCCGCCGCGAAGCGCTTGAGGTTCTCGCCCAGCGTGTCGGGATAGGGGTACTGGATCCCGAGATGGCCCTGGAAGCCGACGCCGTCGATCGGCACGCCCTGGCGGCGCAGGCTCTGGACGAGCGCAAGCGCCGCGTCGCTCTTGGGCCGATCGCCTCGAGGTTGTAGTCGTTGTAGTAGAGCTTGGCGTGCGGATCGGCCTGGTGGGCCCAGCGGAACGCCTTGGCGATGTAGGCCGGGCCGAGCTGGCGCAGCCAGATCGTGTCGCGCAGCGTCCCGTCCTCGTTGAAGGCCTCGTTGACGACGTCCCACGCGTAGATCCGCCCGCGGAAGTGCGAGACCTCGTCGGTGATGTGCTTGTGGAGGATCGCCTCGAGCTCGTCGTTGGTGAAGGTGCCCGAGGTCAGCCATGCCGGCAGCTGGCTGTGCCACACGAGCGTGTGACCGCGGACGATCTGATGGTGGGCGCGGGCGTGGGCGACGAGCCTGTCGGCCGCCGAGAAGTCGAGGACGCCGCGCTGGGCCTCGACGCTCTCCCACTTCATCGCGTTCTCGGGCGTGACGCTGTTGAACTCGCGGTCGAGGATGGCGGTGTAGGTCGGATCGGAGTCCAGCAGGTCGGTGTTGACCGCGGTGCCGATCAGCGGGCGCTGGGCGAGGTCACGCAGCCCGCGCGGATGATGCGCCTGCGCGGGACCCGCCGCGAGCGCCATGAGGACGAGGGCGAGGGCGCTCCCACACGCCCATGCTCGTCGCGAGAAGTTGGACCGGGACATGAGGTCTCCCTTCGTGGTGTGGTGGTCAGGCCTGCCCGGCCGCCGTGCCGGTGCGCGAGGCCAAGAGGTCGCATAGCCGCGTGCGCGTCGCGCAGCGCGCGAGGGCGAACGAGTCGGCCAACTGGTCGAGGTCGTCGTCGGAGAGGTCGCGGAAGTGCTCGGCGTACTCGGTGAGCATCGCCTGGGCGAAGAGGATGTGGCGCACGAGGTCGTCGGCCGTCCCGCGCGGGCTCCATGGGTACGGCGACCAGTCCGGGAACTCGCGCGCGATCAGCTCGTGCACGGGCTCGAGGACCTCGGGGACCTCCTGGTCGGTCGAGCCCCACGAGTCGACGCCCAGGCGCGCCTTCTTCTCGATCAGGGCGCCGAAGCGCTCCATGTACGGGCTGTCGGGCGCGGCGTGGACGAGGCCCTGCAGCCCGACGTCCTTGTAGGTCCAGATCGACCACCCCGCGCCGTAGCGGTCGTAGATGTCGAGCTGGTCGGAGAGGATCTGGTAGCGCTGCTCGTCGCGCTCGGGGTCGCCCGTGTAGACGGGGCCGAACTCCCCGACCCAGATCGGCGTCCCGGTCTCGCGCTGGTAGCTCGAGCGCTCGAGGAACTTCTCCTCCAGGAAGTCGCGGTCGATCCACTGGCCCTGGGTCTCGCCCGGATACGGGCCGCCGAAGGACATGCCAGCGCGCGCGTAGTCGTGGCAGGCGTACACGGCGTTCTCGTAGGGCTCGGCGAACATCGAGAAGTCCGTCGAGTAGGTGTTGCCGTCGACGAAGACGATGTGGTCGGTGTCGATCTCGCGGATGGCGGCCACGAGCCGGTCGTGGAACGGCCCGACGACCGCGCCGCTGGGGTCCGCGGGCTCGTTGAGCAGGTTGTAGCCCCCGATCCACGGCTCGTCGCGATAGCGCGTGGCGAACGCCTGCCACAGGTTCACCACGCGGTCCTGGAAGTGCGGGTGTTGCCAGAAGGCGGCGATGTGCGTCGGGTTGTCGGAGTGCCAGTGCTGGTTCTGGCAGCCGGGCGCCGCGTGCAGGTCGATCACGCTGTAGATCCCGTGCTCGGCGCACAGGCGCACCACGCGGTCGAGGCGCTCGAAGCCCTCCTCGCGCAGCTCGAACGGGCGCTCGTCGCGCTCGAAGTGGCGGTAGTTGACCGGGATCCGCACGCAGTTGACGCCGAGGTCGGCGAGCAGCTGCGCGTCGCCGTCCTCGAAGAAGCGCGTGAGCAAGCGATCGAAGAAGCGCGCCGAGCGCTCGGGCCCGAGCACCGTCGCCACGGAGGCCCGCATCTGGCTCTCCGTGGCCGGATAGCCGGTGATGAAGTTCTCCATGTTCATCCACCCGCCGAGTCCGACCCCGCGCAGGACCACGCGGCTGCCCTCGCCGTCGACGATCGCGTCGCCGTCCACGCGTAGCGGCTGTGACCGAAAGTTTCGCACCAATGCTCCTCCTCGTTTTCGGACCCGCACGCTAGGCCAGGCGTACCTTCCCGGTCAAGAGCCAGCGCTAACCAGCAGTGTTCGACGTCGAGAAATCTCGAAAGTTCGCCGAAACCTCTGGTAGTTTCTCGACCGTGTCCCGCCCCGAGAACGGAAGCGGCCGCGTCACGATCGCCGATGTCGCCGGCGCGGCGGGCGTGTCGGTGCCGACCGTGTCGAAGGTCATCAACGGCCGCGCCGATGTCGCCCCCGCCACGCGCGCGCGGGTGGAGCGCCTGCTGCGCGAGCACGGCTATCGCCGCCGGCCGCCGGCGCGCGACCGGCGGGCCGGGCTGCTCGACGTCGTCTTCAACGAGCTCGAGAGCCCGTGGGCGATCGAGATCATCCGCGGCGTCGAGGAGGTCGCGCGCGAGCACGAGCTCGGCGTCGTCCTGTCCGCCCAGGAGGGCCCCGGCGCGCTGGGGCGCTCGTGGGTCGACGCAGTCGCCTCGCGGCGCACCGGCGGCGTCATCCTCGTCGTCTCCGAGCTCAGCGAGGAGCAGGCGGCACGCCTGCGCGCGCGCAGCATCCCCTTCGTCGTCGTCGACCCCGCGGGCGAGCCCGCCCCGGGGGTGCCATCGGTGGGCGCCACCAACTGGAACGGCGGGCTCACCGCGACGCGCCACCTGCTCGAGCTCGGTCACCGGCGCATCGGCATGATCGCCGGGCCGGCGAAGATGCTCTGCAGCCGCGCCCGCGAGGACGGCTATCGCACGGCGCTCGTGACGGCGGGCGTGCCCGTCGACGCGCAGCTCATCCGCCACGGCGACTTCCACGTCGACCGCGCCTACGTGGAGGGGCGCGCGCTGCTCTCGCTGCCCGACCCGCCGACGGCCATCTTCGCCGGCAGCGACCTGCAGGCCTTCGGCCTCTACGAGGCGGCGCGTGTGCTCGGCCTGCGCGTGCCCGACGACCTCAGCGTCATCGGCTTCGACGACCTGCCGATGGCGCGCTGGGCGTGGCCGCCCTTGACCACCATCCGCCAGCCGCTGACCGAGATGGCGGCGACGGCGACCCGGATCGTCCTCGGCGACGACACCCAGACGAGGGTGGAGCTCGCCACCAGCCTGGTCGTGCGCCAGAGCACCGTCGCACGCGAGCCGTGATCGCCCCCGCCAACCCGGTCGTCCCGGGCTTCTTCCCCGATCCCAGCGTGTGCCGTGCCGACGACGGCTACTACCTGGCCTGCTCGAGCTTCGAGTACTTCCCCGGCGTCCCGATCCACCACAGCGACGACCTGCAGACGTGGACGCTCGTGGCCAATGCGCTGGACCGCCCCGAGCAGCTGCCGCTCGCCGGCGCGCGCTCGTCGGGCGGCATCTACGCACCGACCCTGCGCCACCACGACGGCCTCTTCTGGCTCGTGACGACCAACGTCTCGACGGGCGGCCACGGCATCTACACGGCCGAGGACCCGCGCGGCCCGTGGTCGGATCCCGTCGCGATCGAGGGCGCGACCGGCATCGACCCCGACCTCGCCTGGGACGCCGAGGGGACGTGCTGGCTGACCTACTCCGAGCTCGGCGGCGGCACCGGCGGCGTCGACGCGGTGAGCGGGCAGATCAAGCAGGTCCACCTGGACCCGCACAGCGGCCGCCCGCTCGAGCAGCCGCGGGGGCTGTGGTCGGGAACCGGGCTGCAGTTCCCCGAGGCGCCGCACCTCTACGAGATCGGCGGCACGTGGTACCTGCTCATCGCCGAGGGCGGCACCGGCGCGGGCCACGCGGTCTCCATCGCGCGTGGCCCCTCGCCGTCGGGGCCGTTCGAGGGCTGTCCGGACAACCCGATCCTCAGCCACCGCAGCACCGACCACCCGGTGCAGAACACCGGCCACGCCGACCTGGTGCAGGCCCCCGACGGCTCGTGGTGGATGGTGCTGCTCGGCGTCCGCCGCGCGGGTGCCATCCCCGAGGTCCACGTGCTGGGGCGCGAGACCTTCCTCACCCCGGTGCGCTGGGTCGACGGTTGGCCCGTGGTGGAGCCCGTGCCGCTCGCGCGCCGGCGCGAGGACCGCCCCGCGCGCGACGACTTCGAGGGCCGCGCCCTCGGCCCCGAGTGGATCTCGGTGCGCACGCGCCCCGTCGACGCGGTGTCGCTCACCGAGCAGCCGGGCTCGCTCGTCCTCCACGCGCGCGAGGGCTCGATCGACTCGGCCGAGCCGGCCTTCGCCGGGCGCCGCCAGCAGCACACGCGCTTCACCGCGCGCGCGGCCATCGACGCCGCGCACGGCCGCGGCGGCCTCGCCGTGCGCATCGACGAGTCGCATTACTACGCGATCGAGGCCGGCTCCGGCGAGGTGCGCTGCCACGCGCGCGTGGGCCCGTTCACGCGCACGACCGCGCTGCGCCCCGTGCCCAACGGCGCGGTGCTGCGCATCGACGCGGTCGCCGACCCCGCGGGCCACGGGCCCGACGTGCTGCGCCTGGGGCTCGAGGAGCACGGCGAGCACGTCGCCATCGCCGAGCTCGACGGGCGCTACCTGTCGACGGAGGTGGCGGGCGGGTTCACGGGCCGGGTCATCGGCCTGTACGCCGCGGAGGGGACGGTCGCCTTCGACTGGTTCGAGTACGCGGGCTCCGACGCCGGCTGACGTCAGGGCGCGCCGTCGCGCGCGAGGCGCTGGTTCTTGTAGCGCGCGTCGTCGGTCACGTCGGGCCCGAGCCAGTCGGGCGGGCTGAAGGCCTCAGCGGCCTCGTCGGAGTCGAACTCCACCTCGGCGACCACGAGGCCGTCGAGCCCGCCCTCGTAGACGTCGAGCTCGAGGACGAGCCCGTCGCCGGCGTCGATCTCGTAGCGCGTCTTCTCGATCCGCCGCCCCTCGGTGAGCGCCCACAGGCGCTCGAAGCGCTCGGGCTCGATCTCGATCTCCTCCTCGACGCGCACGCGGCCGGCGCCCGACTTGACGGTCAGCCACGTGCGCCCGCCCCGCCGGCGCACGCGCACCTCGGTGCCGTCCTCGTCGATCGCGAGGTAGCCCTGCTCGATCGCGGTCGACGGCCACCGCTCGACGTCCGAGGGCGGCTCTGCGACGAGGAACTTGCGCTCGATCTCGATGACGCGAACCGTAGCGCCGAGGGGGCGGCCCGTACGTCGAACGGGGGCTACCTGCACCCTGCCCCTGCGCTACCGCCACTGCGAAGACGCCTGCGGGCCGCCTGGCCGGCGCCCCGGCCGGACAAGAGACTGGCAGTCGTCGCCTACTGGCCGACTCACCTCTCTCAAGGAGCCCTTCCAAGTGCATACGAACACGTTCGCCGGTCGCATGGGCCGCTGGAGCGCCCAGCACCGCAAGAAGGCCATCTGGGGGTGGATCGCGTTCGTCGTGATCGCCTTCGCCGTCGGCAACGCCGTCGGCACCAAGCAGCCGACGCACGACGACTACGTCGGGCAGTCCGGCCAGGCCGAGAAGCTGTTCGCCGACCACTTCGCCAAGAAGGACGGCGAGCAGGTCATGGTCCAGGCGCCCAAGGGCGGCAAGGCGACGGACGCCACCGTTCGCGCGGCTGTTGCTCAGACCATCGCCGCCGTGTCGGGCAAGCCCGGCGTGACCAACGTGCAGTCGCCCTATGAGAAGGGCAACGAGGACCAGGTCTCCAAGGACGGGCGCTCCGTGCTCGTGCAGTTCGACCTCAGGGGCGACACGGCCAAGACCGACGAGCTCGTCAAGCCGACGATCACCGCGGTCGACAAGGTCAAGGCCGCCAACCCCCAGGTCTTCGTCGGCCAGTTCGGCGACGCCAGCGTGAACAAGGCCCTGGCCGACCAGGACGCCAAGGACTCCTCCAAGGCGCTGTCGCTCTCGCTGCCGGCCACGCTGCTCATCCTCCTGATCACCTTCGGCGCGCTCGTCGCCGCCGGCATCCCGCTGCTGCTCGGCCTCAGCGCCGTGCTCGGCACGCTCGGCCTCGTCGCCGGGGTCAGCCACATCATCCCGATGGACAGCACCGTGACCGAGGTCGTCCTGCTCGTCGGCCTGGCCGTGGGCGTGGACTACTCGCTCTTCTACCTGCGTCGTGAGCGGGAGGAGCGCGCCCGGGGCGCCAGCAAGCTCGAGGCCATCGAGATCGCGGCCGCCAGCTCCGGTCGTGCGGTCCTCATCGCCGGGTCCACCGTCATGGTGGCCATGGCCGGCATGTTCTTCGCCGGCCTGAGCATCTTCACCGCGCTGGGCATCGGCGCGATCATGGTCGTCGCCGTCGCGATGATCGGCTCGGTCACCGTCCTGCCGGCCGTGCTGTCGTCGCTGGGCAATCGCGTCGAGAAGGGCCGCGTGCCCTTCCTGCACCGCCTGCGCCGCGACGAGGGCGAGGGTCGCGTCTGGGGCTGGATCCTGGGCAAGGTGCTCAAGCGTCCGGCGCTCTCCGCCGCAGTGGCCACCGGCCTGCTCGTCGCCATGACGTTGCCCGCCTTCGGGATGCACACCGTCCTGAGCGGCACCGACGACTACTCGCGCAAGATGCCCGTCATGCAGGTCTATGACCGCATGCAGGCCAGCTTCCCCGGCGGCCAGATCCCCGCCGTCGTGAACATCGAGGCCAAGGACGTCACCACGCCCCAGATCGCGAAGGCGACCAGGGCGCTGGGCGACAAGGCGTTCGCCACCGGCAAGATGAACGGCCCGCTGAGCGTCGAGGTCAGCCACGACAAGCACGTCGCGTCGATCTCGATCCCGATGCAGGGCAACGGCACCGACACGGCGTCCACGGACGCGCTGGCCGCGCTGCGCGGCGGCATCGTGCAGAGCACGATCGGCTCGGCGCCGGGCGTCCAGCACGCCTACGTGACCGGCACCGCCGCGGGCACGAAGGACTTCAACGACCTCATGAAGCACAACGCGCCGATCGTGTTCGCCTTCGTGCTGTCGCTGGCCTTCCTGCTGCTGCTGGTGACCTTCCGCTCGATCGTCATCCCGATCAAGGCGATCGCGCTGAACCTGCTGTCGGTCGGCGCCGCCTACGGGATCCTGACCTGGATCTTCCAGGACGGGCGCTTCGAGAAGCAGCTCGGCTACCACTCCAACGGCGGGATCGCGGGCTGGCTGCCGATGTTCCTGTTCGTGATCCTCTTCGGGCTGTCGATGGACTACCACGTGTTCATCCTCACCCGGGTCCGTGAGGCGTTCGATCGCGGCATGAAGACCGAGGACGCGGTCGCTCACGGCATCAAGGCCACGGCCGGCACCGTCACGAGCGCTGCGATCGTCATGGTCGTCGTGTTCGGCATGTTCGCCACCGAGAGCGGCATCGAGATCAAGGAGCTCGGCATCGGCCTGGCCCTGGCGATCCTCATCGACGCCACCATCGTCCGGGCGGTCCTGCTGCCCGCCACGATGAAGCTCCTGGGCAAGTGGAACTGGTACCTGCCCCGCAAGCTCAACTGGCTGCCGGAGTTCAGCCACGAGCCCAAGCTGGACGTGGCGCCCGCCCCCGCGTAGGTCAGACCACAGACGTCGCATGGTGTGAGAGAGCCCCGCGTGCCCTTGGCGCGCGGGGCTCTTCTCGCATTCGCATAGCATCGGCGCGTGCTCGTAGAGAACTTCGAAGGGGCCGACCACGACACGCGCGAGCGCTACCTGCGCGAGCACGCCGAGGAGCTCTACGCGGACCTCACCGACGACTACGCCACCGCGCTGCGCCTCGACGAGCTGGTCTACCGCGCCGCCGAGCGCGTCCCGGGGCTCGTCCCCACCCGCGAAGAGGTCGACGCTGAGGCGGAGCAGCTGCAGGGCGAGAAGGACGGCGCGGAGATCGCGCAGGGGCTGTTCCTCGCCCACGTGCTGGCCTCGCCGCGCGCCGGCTCGCACCTCGTGTGGGCCATGCTGCGCCCGACCGACCTCGCGCTCGAGCACCTCGACGAGCTGCGCACGCGCGGCGAGGTCGACCTCGGTGGCGCCCACGTCCGCCGCGACGGCGTCGCGGGGATCCTCGAGCTGCGCAACCCGCGCCACCTCAACGCCGAGGACGCCACCACGCTGGCCGCCACCGAGGCCGCCGTCGACCTCGTGCTCCTGGATCCCGAGATCGAGGTCGGGGTCTTCCGCGGCGGCGTTGTCGACCACCCGCGCTACGCGGGCCGGCGCATCTTCGGCGCCGGCATCAACCTCACACACCTCTATCGCGGCCTCGTCCCGTTCCTCTTCTACTTCGTCCGCGACATGGGCTATGTCAACAAGCTCTTCCGCGGGCTCTCGGCGCCCGAGTGGCAGCCCGGCGAGCTGCAGGACAGCGCCGAGAAGCTGTGGATCGCGGCGGCCGAGACCTACGCGATCGGGGGCGCGTGCCAGCTGCTGCACGTCATGGACCACGTGATCGCCGAGCGCGGCTGCCGCCTGTACCTGCCGGCGCGCAAGGAGGGGATCATCCCCGGGGCCTCCAACATGCGCCTGGCGCGCGCGGTCGGCGATCGCATCGCCCGCCAGGCCATCCTCTCCGGGCGCGAGTTCGAGGCGGGCACGCCCGACGGCGACCTGCTGTGCGACGAGGTCGTCGAGCCCGGCGAGATGGACGCCGCGATCGAGCGGCGCATCGAGCTGCTCACCAGCTCGGGCCTCGTCAACGCGGCCGCCAACCGGCGCATGATGCGGGTCGCCGTCGAGCCCCTCGAGGTCTTTCGCACCTACATGGCCCTGTATGCGCGCGAGCAGGCCTCCTGCCACTTCAGCCCCGCTCTCATCGCCAACCTCGAGCGCCACTGGGATGCACGCAACCGCCGTCTCTGACGTCGAGCGCGCGCCGCGCGAGCGCCTGCGCGCGCTGCAGCTCGAGCGCCTGCGCGGGCTCGTCGCGCGCCTGCTCGACGCCGTCCCGGTGACGCGCGAGCGCCTGCATGCCGCGGGCGTGCGCTCGGGCGACGACGTCCGCAGCCTCGACGACCTGCCCCGGCTGCCGTTCTCGATGAAGTCCGACCTGCGCGAGCACTACCCCTTCGGCCTGCTGGCCGTCCCCCGCGAGGAGCTCGTGCGCGTGCACGCCTCGAGCGGCACGGGGGGCAAGGCGACCGTCGTCGGCTACACGCGGCGCGACCTCGACACGTGGGCCGACGTGATGGCGCGCAGCCTGAGCACGGCCGGCGTGCGGCCCGGGATGCTCGTGCACAACGCCAACGGCTACGGCCTGTTCACCGGCGGGCTCGGGTTCCACCACGGGGCCGAGCGGCTGGGGGCGACGGTCGTGCCCGTGTCGGGCGGCTTCACCGAGCGCCAGGTCACCCTCCTGCACGACCTGCGCGCCCAGGTCCTCTTCGCCACTCCCTCGTACGCTCTGCACATCGGGCACGCGCTGGCCGAGCACGGCCTCGGCGCCGACGACCTCGCGCTCGAGGTCGGCGTCTTCGGCGGCGAGCCCTGGACCGCGGCCATGGGCGCCGCGATCGAGGGCGCGCTGGGCCTGGCGGCGGTGAACATGTACGGGCTCTCGGAGATCATCGGGCCCGGCGTGGCGGTCCAGTGCCTCGAGGTCCGGGAGGGGTCGCATATCAACGAGGACCACTTCCTGGCCGAGGTCGTCGACCCGCAGACCGGCGAGCCGTTGCCCGACGGCGCCGAGGGCGAGCTCGTCTTCAGCACGCTGACCAAGGAGGCGCTGCCGCTGCTGCGCTACCGCACGGGCGACATCGCCGCCCTGGATCGGGCCCCGTGCGCGTGCGGGCGCACGCTGGCGCGCCTGGGCCCCGTCCGCGGGCGGCGCGACGAGATGCTCATCGTCCGCGGCGTCAACCTCTACCCCTCCGAGGTCGAGCACACCCTGCTGCACGTCGAGGGCGTCGCCCCGCACTACCAGCTGGTGTTGGAGCGCCCCGACGCCCTCGACGAGCTGACGGTGCGCTGCGAGCCGGTCGACGACGACCTCGACCGCGAGGCCCTCCGCGCCCGGGTCGCACGCGCTCTGCGCGAGCACACCGGCATCCACGTGGCGGTCGAGCTGCTCGCGCCCGGGGCGGTCCCGCGCAGCGAGGGCAAGGCGGTGCGGGTGGTCGACAACCGCCCGCGCTGACGCTTTCGCAGACCTTCTGGAGGGTTAGCCACCAGATTTGTGGCGCGTCTGCGTTCCCGTGCGTAGGTACGCAACCATGGGCCAGTCGGCGGGAGGAGTGCAAGCAAGGATGCTTCAGTGGACAACCGCATCGGAGCGACGCTTCACGCGCCTCGGCGCGCTGAACGACGCGCGCGTGCTCGTGGCCAACCCGTACCACGGTGCGCGGCGGGCGGTCCGCGCCGTGCTCGAGCCCCTGGGCTGCGTGGTCATCGAGGCCGAGCGCCCGGCCGAGGTGCTCGAGGCGGCGCGCCGCCGGCGCCCCCACGTCGTCCTCCTCGATGCCGCGATGGAGCGCGAGGCGCGCTCGTCGATGATCGGCGAGATCAAGTCCGATCCCGAGCTCTTCGCGATCGCCATCGTGCTCGTCGGCGCCCACGGCGATGCCGCCGGCGCGCTGGCGGCCATGGAGCGCGGCGCCCACGACGTGCTGCCCGACGACGCCGACGCCTTCGAGCTGGCCGCTCGCGTGCGCGCCGCCCGCCGCGGCAGCGAGATGCAAGAGCTCCTGCTCACGCGTGAGCGCGAGCTGGAGCGCCTGGCCTACTACGACGAGCTCACCGGCCTGCCCAACCGCCGCTCGGTCCTGCGCCAGCTCGAGGCGCTCGTCAGCCGCGGGCGCCGCCACGGCCACGCCCTGGCGCTGCTCATGGTCGACGCCGACCACTTCAAGGCGGTCAACGACCTCCACGGCCACGCCGCCGGCGACGCGGCGCTGCGCGCGCTGGCCGACCGCCTGTGCGAGCGCCTGCGCACGGAGGACATCGCCGGGCGCATCGGCGGCGAGGAGTTCGTCATCGCCCTGCCCGACGCCGACGCCGCGGGCGCCGCCGCGGTGGCCGAGGCCGTCCGGGCAGCCGTCTCCGCGCGCCCGCTGACGATCGCCGGGGGCGAGCTGAGCCTGACCGTCAGCGTCGGCTGGGCCACGTGGGAGGACGACGACCTCGGACAGCTCCTCGCCCGCGCCGACGGCGCGCTCTACGAGGCCAAGGCCGCCGGGCGAGACTGCGTGCGTCCGCGCTCAGACAGCCCAGCATGACCTCTGCGCCGGCGGTCCCGTTGGGGGGGCATGTCTCTCTCCTCCCGCACACTCCTCACGACCGCCGCGCTGGCCGCGGCGGTCATCGCGCCCTCCGCCGCCCATGCCGCCGAGGGCTTCACCGCCGTCACCTCCACCGGTGACGTCGTCCAGCTGCACAGCGACACCGGTCCCGGGCTGACCGGCATCCACAAGGTCAGGGGCCTCGCCGCCGGCGAGAGCATCGTTGGCCTCGACCGCACGCCCACCGGCGAGCTCCTCGGCCTCACGTCGGCCGGCAACATCGCCTCCATCGACCGCGACACCGGCAAGGCGACGCCGAAGTTCCCAGCGCCTGTCACGACGGCCGTCGCGGGCAACGCCCCGGTGACCTTCGCTGTCGCACCCGACGGGGCCAGCGCGCGCATCATCACGCCCGGGCGCGACGTCGTCATCAACCTCGCGACCGGCGCGGCCACCAACGGCCCGGGCCTCAGCTTCGCGGCCGGCGACCCCCACGCGGGCGCCCTGGCCGCGCCCGCGCTCGACTACGCCGCCGACGGCCGCCTGATCGGCCTCGACGCCGCGCAGAAGGCCTACGCCGTGCAGACGGCGGCCGGCGCCGCGACGCTGCAGACGCTGGCCGGGGTCCCCTTCACCACCATCGAGCCCACCCGCTCGACCGTCGCCTCCGACGGGTCGGTGTGGACGGCGAGCAACTTCAGCGACAACCCCAACCGTGTGCCGCAGTCGCGCTTCGTGCGCTACGACCCGGCCACGGGCAAGATCACCGGCCAGAACGGCGTCTTCCTGGGCGTCCGCCTGAACGCCGTGGCGTCCAATGGTCCCGTGGCCGACGACAAGACGGCGCCGAAGGCGACGTTCCCCGGCCGGGCCCTCACCCGCCACACGCGGCACGGCAGCGCCACGCGGTGGACCGGCCTGCGCGTGAAGGTCGACGAGGGCGGCCAGACCGTCGGCTCGCTGCGGCTGCACGGCAAGGTCGTCGGCTTCGGGCTGGCGACGCAGTACAAGGCCGGCTCGATCCGCATCGACTTCGGCTCCAACAAGAAGGACACCGCGGCCCTGCGCAAGGTGGCCAAGGCCCACGGCCGCGCCACCGTGCACCTCACCGTGCGGGACTGGGCGGGCAACAAGCACATCTACGACCGCGCGGTGCGGCTCGCGCTCTAGCCACGACGCGATCTCTGACAGGACCTCTGGGGCCCGGCGCGCGCGCCGGGCCCGCGCGCGTGCGCGCCGCTACAGTCGATGGGGCATGGCGAAGAAGGTGTGGGTACTCGACACGGAGACGAAGGGCACCGGCGCGAATGTCGTGCCCCTCGACAGCACGCTGCGCCGGGCCGACGCTCCCGCGCAGCCGCTCTACGTGCCGCCCAAGCGCGCTCCGCGGCCGCCAGAGCCGCCCGCGCCCCGGCCGCCGCGCGCCTACAGGGTCGTCGACGTGACCTCCGGCGACGTCCTGGCCGACGACGTCGACACCCGCGCGGCGATCCGCGTCCTCGAGGGCCTGAACAGCGTCGTCGACGTGCGCATCTACATCTGGGACAACGCGACCGAGCACTGGGTGCTGCTGACGCTGGGCGAGCAGAAGGCGCTCTGGGCCTATCGCGGAAGGCTCGGCCCGGAGTCGGCATCGCACTAGGGCTCCGCCGCGGCTGGCAAGCTTGTCGCTGATGGGACTGCGGTCCGCGCGCGACATGGCGGTCGACCTGGGGACCGCCAACACGGTCGTCCACGTCCACGGACGCGGCATCGTGCTCTCCGAGCCGTCGGTCGTGGCCATCGACGAGCGCACGGGCGAGGTCGTCGCGGTCGGGGCCGACGCCCAGCGCATGATCGGGCGCACGCCGGCCCAGATCTCGGCCACCCGGCCGCTGCGCCACGGCGTGATCGCCGACTTCGAGGTGACCGAGGAGATGCTGCGCCATTTCATGCGCAAGGTCCTCGACCACCGCCGCGCGCATCCCCGCCTGGTCGTCTGCGCGCCATCGGGCATCACCGAGGTCGAGCGGCGCGCGGTCGAGGAGGCGGCCCTCTCGGCCGGCGCGCGGCGCGTGCAGCTCATCGAGGAGCCGATCGCCGCCGCCATCGGCGCCGGCGTCGCCATCGGCGAGCCGGTCGGCCGGATGGTCATCGACGTCGGCGGCGGGACCAGCGAGGTGGCGGTCATCTCCATGGGCGCCATCGTCCTGTCGCGCTCCGTGCGCGTCGGCGGCTACGACCTCGACGAGGCGATCGCCGCCTACATCCGCGGCTCGCTCGTCACGGCGATCGGCTCGCAGAGCGCCGAGGCGATCAAGCTCGCCGTCGGCTCGGCGGCGCCGCTCGAGTCCGAGCTGACGACGACGGTGCGCGGCCGCGACCTCGTCTCCGGCCTCCCGCGCGAGCTCGAGCTCGACAGCGCGGAGATCCGCGCGGCCCTCGAGGGACCGCTGTCGGAGATCCTGGCCGCCGTGCAGGCGACGCTCGAGGAGACCCCGCCCGAGCTCGCCGGGGACATCGCCCGCGACGGCATCCTGCTGGCCGGCGGCGGCGCCCTGCTGCGCGGCTTCTCCGACCGCGTCGAGGCCGAGACCGAGATCCGCGCCTACATGGCCGAGTCCCCGCTGACGTGCGTGGCGGCCGGCGCGGGCCAGGCGCTCGAGGAGCCCGAGGTGCTCTGGCGCGCGTCGTCGCGGCGGCGGCGCTGACTAACCAGCAGGTCGATGCCGGTGCGGCCGGACTGCCTTAGCCGGCCAGCAGCGGCGACGGCGGGATCCGCGTCTGGCCGCTGATCCCGTCGACGAGCATCGCCACCTCGTCATCGAAGCACCACACCCACTCCTCGCCGGGCTCGAGCGAGCGGATGAGCGGGTGCTCGTCGGCCGCCGCGTGCTTGGACGCGTGGCGGTTGGGCGAGTCGTCGCAGCAGCCGACGTGGCCGCAGTTGAGGCAGATGCGCAGGTGAAGCCACTTGCTGCCGTCCCGCAGGCAGTCCTCGCAGCCGGCCACCTCGGCGGGCAGCTGAGTGACCGTGATCGTGTCCAGATGAGTGCAGGTCGCCATGGCCCCGATGGTGGCAGGTCAGCGCACCGTGCCCTCGATGGGCAGCCACACGTGGAAGGTCGTGCCGCTCGGGCCGCTGTCGAAGCCCAGGGTCCCGCGGTGGTGCTGCTCGACGATCTGGCGCGCGGTGTCGAGGCCCAGCCCGGTCCCCTGGCCCACCGGCTTGGTGGTGAAGAAGGGGTCGAGCACGTGCGGCTGGGCCTCGGCCGGGATGCCGGGGCCGTCGTCGGCGACGTCCACGCGCACGCACGGGCCGTCCCGCGCGGTCGCGATGGTCATCGTGCCGCTCTCACCCAGCGCGTCGATGGCGTTGTCGATGAGGTTGGTCCAGACCTGATTGAGCTCCGGGCCGCGCACGGTCAGCTTCGGCAGCGTGCGGTCGTAGTCGCGCACCACCGCGATCGAGGTGTGCTTGAGCTTGTGGCCGAGGACGATGAGCGTCGTCTCGAGGCCCTCGTGGAGGTCGACCTCCACCAGCGCGCCGCGGTCCATGTACGCGTAGGACTTGATCGCCGTCACCAGGTCGCCCATGCGCGAGGCCGAGTCGTGCAGGTCGGCCGCGAGGCTGCGCGCGGTGAGCGACGCCGCCACCCAGCGCAGCGCGGCGCCGGTCGCCGGGCCCGCGAGCTCGGCCACCTCGGCCAGCCACGCCTCGTCGACGCCGGCGACCGCCAGCGGCTCGGACAGGCGCCAGGCCTCGGGGACGCCCAGGTCCTCGAGGCGCTCGAGCATCGCGTCCTCCGCGTCGGCCGCGTCGAGGCCCTCGAGCTTGGTGCGCTTCTTGGCCCGCGCCAGCGCCTCGTGCTGCAAGGCGACGAGCCGCTCGGCATCGGCCCGCTCGACCCCGGCCTCCACGAACTCGCCGAGCGTGGCGCCGATGACGTCCAGGGCGTCGGCCATGTCGGAGGCGGCGCGCTTGACCGCCGCGGCCGGGTTGTTGAGCTCGTGCGCGAGCCCGGCCGCCATCGTTCCCAGCGACTCCAGCCGCTCGCGGTTCTGCTCGGCGCCCGCCAGGCGCGACATCACCGGCTTCATCTGACGCATGACGCGGTCGTGCACCGAGGGGTGCGCGAGCACCAGGCGGCGGAAGTCCTCGGCCGGGATGAACGCGACCTCGCACGGGACGATGGCCGACATGCGCACGGCGAGCGGCCCGCGGGTGAGGACGGCGATGGCGCCCACCCAGGTCGGCGCGACCTGGCGCCCGACGGGCTCGGTGCGGCCGTTGTTGACGATCACGGTCTGCGCCTCGCCCTCGAGCAGGCAGGAGAGGCCGGGCACGTCGACGCCCTGCTCGGCCAGCAGCTCGCCGGGCTCGAAGTGCCGGCGCTGCGCGACGGCCGCCCAGTCGGCCAGCTCGGCGTCGTCGAGGTCGTCGAAGAGGTCGACCGGCCGCAGGTCGGAGACGGAGATCCCGGCGGCGGTGCTCATGCCTGGGCGAGGTACTCGTGGATGAGCGAGACCGCCATCGACCCCTCCCCCACCGCGCTGGCCACGCGCTTGATCGAGCGCGCGCGCACGTCGCCGGCGACGAAGACGCCCGGCACGCTCGTCTCCAGCGGGTAGGGGTCGCGCCCCAGCGGCCAGCCGGCCGCCTTGACGTCGGCGCCGGCGAGGATGAAGCCGCGCTCGTCGCGGGCCACGACGCCCTCGAGCCAGTCGGTGCGCGGGGCCGCACCGATGAAGACGAAGACGGCGTCGACCGCCTCGACGGCCTCAGCCCCGTCCGGGCCGACCATCCGCAGCGCGCGCACGCGCCCGTCGTCGCCGTCGGCCGCCACCGCCCGCCAGCCGGTGCGAACCTCGACGTTGGGGAGGGCCGCGATCTGCTCGATCAGGTAGTGCGACATCGACTTGGCCAGCGAGTCGGCGCGCACGAGCATGATCACCCGCCCGGCGTACTTGCTGAAGTAGACGGCGGCCTGGCCGGCGGAGTTCGCCCCGCCGATGACGACGACGCTCTGGTCCTGACACGCGCGCGCCTCGGTCATCGCCGCGCCGTAGTAGATCCCGGCCCCGCTGAAGCGCTCGAAGCCGGGCGCGTCGAGCTGGTTGTAAGAGACGCCCGAGGCGACGAGCACGCAGCTCGCGCTCAGGCTGCCGCCGCCCGAGAGCCTGATCTGGCGGCCCGTCCCCTCCACGTCGAGCGCGACCGCGTCCTGCACGCTGAGCAGCTCGGCGCCGAGGCGGCGCGCCTGGGTGGTCGCGCGGCTGGCGAGCTCCGAGCCGCTCAGGCCGGCGGGAAAGCCGAGGTAGTTCTCGATCCGGCTGGACTGCCCCGCCTGCCCGCCGGGCGCGTCGCGCTCGACCATCACGGTGCGCAGGCCCTCCGAGGCGCCGTACACCGCGGCGGCCAGACCCGCGGGGCCGCCGCCGACGATGACGAGGTCGTAGTGGTCGCCGGCCGGCGCGACGGCGACGCCGAGGCGCTCGGCGAGCTCGAGGATCGTCGGGCGCTCGAGCACCGTGCCGTCCTCCAGCAGGGCCACGGGCAGCCCGCCCTCGCCCACCCCGGCCACCGTCAGCAGCTCGCGGCTCTCGCTGTCGCGCTCGACATCCAGCCAGCGGCCGGGCACGCGGTTGCGCGCGAGGAAGTCGCGCAGGTCATGCGTCTCGCGCGAGAAGCGGTGCCCGATGAGGCGCACGCCGCCCGACTCGAGCGCGGCGCCCGCCTCCCACGTCGTCAGCAGGTCCTCGACGACCGGGAAGAGCAGCTCCTCGGGTGGGTCCCAGGGCTTGAGCAGGTAGTAGTCGAGCGCGACCTCGTTGATGGCCTGGATCGCGGCCTCGGTGTCGGCGTAGGCGGTGAGGAGCACGCGCTTGGCGCCCGGGACGATCTGGCGCGCCTGGACGAGGAAGTCGGTGCCCGAGAGGCCCGGCATCCGCTGGTCGGCCACCAGCAGCGCAACCTGGTCGCCGCGCGCGACGAGGTCGCGCAGGACCTCGAGCCCCTCCTGACCCGAGCTCGCGCGCAGGATCCGATAGCCCTCGCCGAAGTGCCGGCGCAGGTCCCGGGCCACGGCCGCGAGCACCGCGGGCTCGTCGTCCACCGCGAGGATCGCCGGACGCCGCCGACGCTCACCGTTGTCCGTTGCAGCCACCGGCGGAGAACGCTACTGATCGGCGAGCGCCGCCTCGACGCGCGGCAGGCGGCGCACCGAGGGCACGGCGAGGAAGCACAGCGCGCACGCGATGCCGACCGCGCTCATCCCCAGCAGCGTCTCCTGCGTGCCCGCCGACGCGGCGAGCGGGCCGACGACGGCCGTGCCGATGGGCATGAGGATCGTGGCGGCCAGGTAGTCGAAGGAGCTCACGCGCGAGAGCGCCTCGCCCGGGATGTGCTCCTGCAGCGAGACCTCCCAGAGGGTGAAGAAGGCGGTCACGCCGATCCCGGCCACGAACTGCAGCGCGCACGTGAGCGCCAGATCGGCGCCGGCGCCGTAGACCGCGGCCTGGCTGGAGGCGAGGATGAGCGCGATGCCGCCGGTCAGCAGCGCGTGCGGCGGGCGGATGCGCAAGAGCAGCAGGTCGCCGATGACGCAGCCCAGCCCGAAGGCGACCGCGACGGCCGCCCAGGCGCCCGGGCCGCCCAGCCGGTCCGCGATCGAGACCGGGCCCAGCACGTAGACCGCGGGCAGGACCAGCCCCGAGTACGCGCATATCGCCCCGAGGCCGGCCAGGACCCACGAGCGCGAGCGCACCTCACGCCAGCCGGCCATCACCGCGGCCAGGAAGGCCGGCGGCGGCCACCAGCAGCACGCCGCCGACGCCCTGCACGATCAGCCGCGGTGACCACGAGCCCGACGGCCTCGATGCCGCCGCCGGCCTCCAGGACGGCGAAGGGCAGCGCCACGAGCATCACGCGATCGCCGACGAGCGACAGCACCTGGCCGGCGAACAGGAGCCGGAACTGGGCCTCGGTGCGCAGCACCTCCGGGACGAGCGCGCCAATCCTCCCCATCGCCCGCGAGCCTATGGCACGCTCTCGTCGCCATCGCCCTCGCAGGCCACATGCCCATCGCACGCGCGCGCCGCAGGATCACCGGGTGGGACGTGTCGGTGCTCGTCGCCGCCAACGCGGTCGCGGTCGTGGGGCTGTGGTGGCGCCAGGGCGGCATCCGCGAGATCCACGACGTCGCCGGGCTACTGACCAGCCTCGGGCGCGTCACCGGGCTGCTCGGCGCCTACCTGGCCCTGGTCGAGCTCCTGTTGCTGGCGCGCATCCCGGTGCTCGACGCCGTCGGGCTCGAGCGCATGAGCCGCTGGCATCGGCTCAACGGCATCGCGTGCCTCGCGCTGCTGCTCGCCCACACTGTGCTCATCACGGCCGGCTACGCGCTCGACGACGGCGTCCCGGTGTTGCGCGAGACGGACGACCTGCTCACGCGCTACTCCGGGGTGCTGCTGGCGACCGTCGGGCTCGGCCTGCTCGTGGTCGTCGTCGTCAGCTCGGTGCTCGCCGTCCGCCGCCGGCTCTCCTATCGCGTGTGGCACGCGCTGCACCTCTCCGCCTACCTGGCCATCGCGCTGGGCTTCAGCCATCAGCTCGCCACCGGCCGCGAGTTCCAGGGCCAGCCCGTCGCCCGCGCCTATTGGTGGGCGCTGTACGCCGTCGCGCTCGGGGCGCTGGTCGGCCTGCGGCTGACGCTCCCGGTCGTGCGCTCCTTCCGCCACCGGCTGCGGATCGAGCGCGTGGTGCCCGAGGCGCCGGGGATCGTGTCAATCCAGATCGGCGGCGTCGGGCTCGAGCGCCTGCCGGTGCGCGCGGGCCAGTCGCTGCACTGGCGCTTCCTCGCGCGCGGGCACTGGTGGGAGACGCATCCCTTCTCGCTATCGGCTGCGCCCGACGGGCGGCGGCTGCGCATCACGGTCAAGGACGTCGGCGACTACACGCGCCGGCTCGCGTCGCTGCCGGTCGGGACGCGGGTCATCGTCGAGGGGCCGTCGGGCGGGCTGACGAGCGCGGCGCGCCGGCACCCGCGAGTCGCGCTCATCGCCGGCGGCGTGGGCATCGCGCCGATCCGCGCGCTGCTGGAGGACACGCCGGGCGAGCCCGGCGCGATCGCCGTCATCTACCGCGCCGGCAGCGAGGACGACGTCCTCTTCCGCGAGGAGCTCGACGAACTGGCCCGCCGGCGCGGCGCCGAGCTGCACTACGTCCTGGGCGAGCGCCGCGGCGACGAGCTGCTGTCGGCCGAGCACCTGCAGGCCCTGGTGCCCGACATCGCCCGCCGCGACGTCTACGTCTGCGGCCCGCCGAGGCTGACCGAGGTCACGCTGGCGAGCCTGCGGCGCGCCGGCGTCCCGCGCCGGCACATCGTCAGCGAAGGGTTCGGCTGGTGAACGGGCGCCTCGTCGCGCGGCGCGCCCTGCCCGCCGCGCTGGCCGGCGCGGCGGTGGTCGCGCTGCTGGCCAACGTCCGCGCCCGCCCTCCGTCGATCGCCGCGCCGGCAGGGGCTGGGCGACAGCCGCCGGTCGGCGCCACCGTCGAGCCCGCGGTCCGGCGCGTCAGCAGCAGGCGCCCGACGAGGAAGGGCCCGGTGCGGTCGGCCACCGAGACGGCGACCACGCCGTTCTCGATCATCCAGCTGCGCGTGACGCTCACGGGCGGAGAGCTGACCCGCGTCGAGACCCTCGAGCTCAGCGGCGACAACGCGCGCACCGAGGCGATCAACGCTCGCGCCGAGCCGATCCTGCGGGAGGAGGCGCTGAAGGCCGGCAGCGCGGACATCGACGTCGTCAGCGGGGCGACCTACACGAGCCGCAGCTACCGCAAGTCGCTCCAGGCCGCGATCGATCGGGCACGGTCGCGTGGCTGACGGGCTGCACCGCATCGAGGTCGTCATGGGCATGCCCGTCGGCATCGACGTGCGCGACGACGAGATCGATCCCGGCGCGCTCGACCGTGCCTTCGACTGGCTGCGCTGGGTCGACGCGACGTTCAGCACCTACCGCGCCGACAGCGAGGTCAGCCGCCTGAACGCCGGCACGCTCGCGCTCGGCGACGCCGCGCCCGAGGTCCGGGCCGTGCTCGCGCGCTGCGAGGCCCTGCGGGCGCGCACCCGCGGCTGCTTCGACGTCCGCGCCCGCGGTGTCATCGACCCGTCGGCCTTCGTGAAGGGTTGGGCCGTCGAGGGCGCGGCGTCGGTGCTCGTCGGCGCCGGCGCGCGCAACCTGTGCGTCCACGCCGGCGGCGACGTGCGCGTGCGGGGCGAGCGCGCGCCCGGCCTGCCGTGGCGCGTCGGCATCCAGCACCCGCACCTGCGCCACCGCACCGCCGCCGTCCTGCGCGCGCGAGATCTCGCGGTCGCCACCTCGGGCGCCTACGAGCGCGGCGCGCACATCGTCGACCCGCGCACCGGCGAGCCGCCCGAGGGCGTGCTCTCGGTCACCGTCCTCGGCGCCCGACCTCGGCACGGCCGACGCCTATGCCACGGCGGCCTTCGCGATGGGCGTCGAGGGCCCGGCGTGGACCGCGGGGCTGGGCGACTACGAGGCGCTGACCATCCTCGCCGACGGGCGGGTGTTGAGCACGCGCGGCGTCCCCGACGTCGAGTAGATGTCCATGCGGGCGATGCGCTCGCGATGAGTTCGGCGTCGCGCAGCGGTCTAATAGGGGGCAACCGACAAAGGAGGCGACGATGCCCGACCAGAAGATCGGAACGCGCGAGGAGTGGCAGGCGGCTCGCGACGAGCTCGCGAAGCTCGAGGCGGAGCACGCGGAGCTCGGCCAGAAGCTGACCGAGCAGCGCCGCCAGCTTCCCTGGGTCCCGGTGGAGAAGGAGTACGAGTTCGACACCGAGGACGGCAAGAAGACGCTCGCCGAGCTCTTCGACGGACGCTCACAGCTGCTCGCCTACAACATCATGTTCGGGCCCGACTACGAGCGCGGCGCCTGCCCCGGGTGCTCGAACCTCGGGGATGAGCTCGACGCCACGCGCGTGCATCTGAACCACCGCGACGTGACGTTGATCTGCTTCTCGCGGGCGCCGATCGACCGGCTCATCGCCTACAAGGAGCGGATGGGCTGGCAGTTCCCGTACGTGTCGACCTACGGGACGGACTTTCCCTTCGACTTCGGCATCGCGATGACACCTGAGCAGGCGCAGGAGATCCCCGAGGTCAAGGGGATGATCGACAATCCGCCCGAGTGGCTGGAGGAGTGGGGGCGCCAGGTCGGGGCCAAGCTCGAGGACGGCCTGCGCGAGGGCCCGAGCTTCATCGCCTTCGCGCGTGAGAACGGAACCGTCTTCCACACCTACACGGTGATGGCTCCCGATCGCTTCGTCGCCCCGTACCACTCGTTCCTGCTCGAGCGGACGCCGAAGCCTGGGGCCGACGAGCCGCGCGCCTGGCGCAAGGACGAGTACCCGGACTGAGGAAGCGCTAGGACGCCCCGCGCCCGGTCAGCGCGCAGTCGACGAACTCCGAGCATCCGCTCGCGCGCGTGCGACGCGGCAGCGACCGCGTCGCGCAGGTTGAGAGCCTCGTGCGGGCCGCCCGGGTAGAGCGCCGACCGGGCCGGGCTCCCGGCGGCCTGGGCGCAGAGACGGCCCTGGGTCGCCTGGGTTGATGGCGTCACGGCGAGGAGACTCGGAATTGCCACATCAATCGCTCGACCTTCACGCGCCGGCGAATCGCCGCGAGCGCCTCCGAATGGTGATCGGCGTCCGCGAGCGCGAAGACGACGCCGTTCGCGATCGGGCGAGAGCGCGGGAAGACCCGTCCTAGCGCCGGGACCATGTCGGCCGGGGCGCTGACGACGACACGGCCCCGCACCAGCTCGAGGTGCGCGCGATCGAGGAACAGCTCTGGATGGTGCGCGCGCAGCTTGCCCACGACGGCGTCTGACGCCGCGGACCCGCGGGTTCAAGGCCACCGGCGCGTCGGGGGTACGCTCATCGTCGATGGAGCTGCCTGAGACGATGCAACGGTCCTCCGACGAACGCTTGGCGGGATGGATCGGCGTCCTCGTGGCGCTGTCCGCTGGCGCCCTGTGGATCAACCGGCGCTCCCGCCGACGCTGATCCCCCAGATCCGCCACCGCTGTGTGCACGGGTTGCGGCGCGCTACGCGCTTCCTCCACGGAGCCTTGAGATTCAGCGCCCCCGGCAGGATTCGAACCTGCGGCCTGCGGATTGGAAGATCGGTCCTATGTCGCCGACGCGGGGCAACATCCCGACGTGGTCTGAGGTTTCGTGAGGTTCGCGTGAGCCTCGGTGCGACGAGACTAGGCGAGTCGGCGCGCGTCTGAGCGGATCGGCGACAAATGCAAGCGACCCCCTCAGCCGGTGAGCGTCCTGAAGCTGTCGCAGAAGTGGAACTCGTCCTGCGGCTTGCCGCCGTTGGAGCTGACGACCTCTTCGCTGAGGAAGCTGTCGTCGGACGGGTCGTTCGGCGTCCCGCCGTCGTCCAGGACCGTCTGCAGCCGGAGTGTGCCCCCGTCGGTGTACAGGAGCTCGCCGTCGGGTCCGTAGATGCGTTCGGGGCCGGGGATCTGGGCGAGGATCGTGATGGTCCCATCGCCGTTGTCCACGATCCGGACATCTTGGTTGAGGTAGTTCCAGGTGAACGAGAACGCGCGCCCGGTCGCGAGGTTGGTGATCGTCGATCCGCCGTGGTGGCTCTGGGTGTAGCGCAGAAGTCGGCTCTCGCCGGCCTCCCGTCCGACGATGACACCCTGATCGTGAAAGTCGATCCTGACGTTCTGGTCACCGCAGTAATCCTCGACGAGGTCGCTGCCCTGCTCGTCGAACCGGACCTGCTCATAAGGCTGCGCCTGGCCGACGGCCGTCCCCGCGCCCATCGCGGCCGCGGCTACTGCCACCAGCACTATCAACCGTCGTTGCAGGTTCACCGCGTCTCCCTCCGCTCGACCACGAGTAGCAATGTGCGGCCGGCCACAGGCCAGCGCAACCGGGTCCTGACCGCGCAAGACGTCGTCGTCCGGCACGCCGGGCGTCCGGAGCGAGCCTGGGCTCGCCGCCACTGGAGACGCCCGCTTGGCACGAGCAGCGGCGCAGAGCAGCTCACCACCTCAGATGACCCTCGTATGCGCACGATTCGTTCCCCACGCACCGGAACCTGAAGGAGCCCTCGGTCCCGACGAGCTCGCCGGAGCCTCCGGTGATCCGCGCCTGTCCGCGACCTCGGATCGGTTCCGCGGTGACTGGGTCAGCGCTGTAGGACGCGTGCCAGGTCCACTCGAGGGCGCCGCAGGCGCCCTGGACGCAGCCGACGAACGTCTCCGTTCCGCGCACGATGGTGGCGCCCGAGGCGAAGTTGAACGAGCCGTCGACGTCGAAGGTCGCGGGCTCGGTGCTCTCGAGGTCACCCGAGTAGGTCTCGGTCGCGCCGTCGCAGTGCCAGCGCAGGACGGGCCAGCCCGGCTCATAGCTGCAGGCCCCGTCGGTGTCGGTGGCGATCGAGCCCTGCACGCGGACGCCCGCCGCGTCGGCCGCAGCGGGCGCCGACGCCGCGGTCACGGTCAGTGCGGCGGCCAGCGCCGCGATTCTTGCCTTCGTGCTCATCACGTCTCCCTCCGTTGGACTTCGCCCGACCGTACGGGCGCCCGCTGGAGAATCGCTGGACGCGCGCTGGAGACCAGCGGGCCTCCAGCGGCGCTCCAGCGGGACGGCGCGCGATTTGGGAGTGTTGGTCATGGCCTCGCACGCGCAGCTGAGCGCCGGGGAGTCGCTCGCCGCCTATCGAATCGAGGCGCTGGTCGCCAGGGGCGGCATGGGCGAGGTGTACGAGGCCGTCGACACGCGGCTCGGGCGCACGGTCGCACTGAAGCTGCTCGCGCCGGACCTCGCCGATGATGATCGGTTCCGCGAGCGCTTCCTGCGCGAGTCGCGCCTCGCCGCGAGCCTCGATCACCCGAACGTGCTGCCGATCTACGAGGCCGGCGAGGACGAGGGACGCCTGTTCATCGCGATGCGGTTCGTCGAGGGGACGGACCTGCGTCGCATCCTCGCGTCGGGCGCGCGGCTCGAGCCTGAGCGTGCAATCGCGCTGCTCGCACCCGTCGCGGGCGCCCTCGACGCCGCGCATGGGCGGGGCCTCGTCCATCGCGACGTCAAGCCCGCGAACATCCTGATCGCTCGCGGTCGGGCATCGGATCCGCCGGAGCACGTGTACCTGTCCGACTTCGGCCTGAGCACGTTCGCGTCGCAGGGAGACACTGGCGGCGTGTTCACGGGCACCGCGGAATACGCCGCGCCCGAGCTCGTCACGGGCGGGCGGATCGATGGTCGCACGGACGTCTACGCGCTCGGCTGCGTGCTGTTCGAGACGCTGACCGGGGAGCCGCCGTACGGGGGCGACTCCGTGATGGCGGTGCTGTGGGGCCACATCAACGATCCGGTGCCGTCGGCGAGAGCGCGCAATCCGACGCTGAGCGGGGAGACCGATCGGGTCCTGGGCCGGGCGCTCGCGAAGGATCCGGCCAAGCGCCACGCGACGTGCCGCGCGCTGATCGCCGCGGAGGGCTCGGCGCTCGGGCTGAGCGGCAACATCGCTCCGAGCCGCGGGCGGCGACCGCTGCTGCTCCTTGCGGCCGGCGTCGCGATGTCGGTTGCGCTCGCGGCCGCCTACCTCGCGACGCGAGGGGACGACGCGGCCGAGCGTGCCGCGTCCGCCCGGGACTCGATCGTGCGGGTCGACCCGGTGACGAACCAGGTGCGCGCGCGGATCGCGGGCGGCCCGGGCGTCCGCGCCGTCAGCGCCGGTGGCGGCGCAGTTTGGGCGGTGGACGCCAGCGGGAGCTCGCTCGTGCGACTCGACCCGGTGAGCCGCGCGGTCCGGCAAAGTCCCGCGCACGGCGCGCCGAGCGACGTCGCGGCTGCCGGCGCGCATGCGGTGGTGGCGAACGGCGTCGACGGAACGGTCGCCGTGTTCGACACCGCCTCCGGCGGCTTCGAGGGCGTCGTCCAGCTCGGCGGGTTCGGCTACGCGCCCGCGAGCGTGGCGTCGGACGGACGCTGGGCGTGGGTGCTCAGCGGGCGCCGGTTCGTCCGCGTCGACCTTCTCACGCTCACCGTCTCCGCAACCGGATCGCTCCCGGTCGACCCCGACGACGAGGTGCACGGCGACCTCTTCGCCGAGGGCGTCGCCATCGGCGAAGGCTCGGTCTGGGTGAGCGGCGACGCGCTGAACCCGACGTTGTGGCGGATCGACCCCGCACGACCCGGGGCCGCCGAGGCGATAGCGCTGCCGGCCGGCCCGGTCGCGGTCGCCGTGGGAAGCGGGTCGGTCTGGGTGGCGAACCAGCTTGACGACTCGGTCACACGAGTCGACGCACGCACCGGAGTCGTCGGCCCGACGATCGCCGTCGGCCGCGAGCCCGTCGCGCTCGCCGTCGGCGACGACGCCGTGTGGGTCGCCAACCGGCTCGACGCGACGGTGTCGCGGATCGACCCGCGCACCAATCGCGTCGCGTCCACGCTCACAATCGGCGGCACGGTCGAGGACGTCGCGGTCGGTGCCGGCTCCGTCTGGATCGCGGCGGGCGGCCCATGACCCGTGCGCGCCTGCTCGGGCTCGCCGCCGCGTGCCTCGCCGCGTTCGCGGGGGCATGCGGCGATCAGCCAGACCTGCCGATCCGGATCGGCGTCATCACGAGCTGCGGCACGCTGTGGGGGCCGTTCTCGGAGCCGATGCGAGCGGCGTCCGCGCTCCCGCTCCTCGCCCGCGGCGCGACGCTCGCGGGCGAGCGGCCGAGCGCGGGCGTGGCGGGCGCCGCGGTCGGGGACCGCAAGGTCGAGCTCGTCTTCGCCTGCTCCGACGGCACGACGGCGGACATGGTCGCGAAAAGCCGGCATCTGGCCGAACAGGACGGCGCCGCGATCGTCGTCGGCGGGGTCACGCCCAACGAAGGGCTCGCGCTGCAGGCGGTCGCGCGGCAGCGCCCCGAGTCCGCGTTCCTCGTGGTCGGCAACGCGCAGGCCACGACGCTCCACGAGCCCGCGCGCAACCTGTTCCGGTTCAGCAGCGACGCGGCGCAATGGATGGCCGGCCTCGGGAGCCATGCGTACCGCGAGCTAGGCTGGCGCACGGTCGCGCTGGTCGCCGACCGCAACCCGTTCGGCTACGCGCAGAGCGCGGGCTTCGTCGCCGAGTTCTGCTCGCTCGGCGGACGCGTCGTGCAGCGTCTGTGGCCTGCACCGGAGACCGGCGACTTCACTCACGTCGCCGCGCGTGTCCGCGGCGACGTCGACGGCGTGGTGCTCGCGGCGGGGCTGATCACCCCGGGGTTCCTGGACGCATATCGCGCGCGCGGCCCGCTCGCCGACCGCGTCGTCGTCGGCGGCGGAGGACTGGGCGACCCCGGGATCGTCAAGGCGCTCGGCGCGCGGGCGCGCGGGATCGTCTCCGCCGGTCCCCTCCCCCTGGACATCGCGACCCCCGCGTGGACGGCCTACCGCGCGCGTGCGCAGCGCACGTTCCCGAGCCTTCCGCTCGCCACCCACGGGCTCGCCGTGCCCTACTACGTCGCCGTGGAGGCGGCGATGCGGGCGCTCAGCGCGGTCGGCGGCGACCTCTCGGACGGACAGCGCCGCCTCCGCCGAGCGCTGGCGTCGCTGCGCATGGACGCGCCGGGCGGCGCGGTCCGGCTGGACGAGAACCGGCAGGCGATCGCGCCCAACTACGTGACGCGGATCGGGATGGGCAGGCTCGCCCATCGGACGATCCGCACGATCGCTGACGTCGACCAGTCCTTCGGCGGGCTGTTCCGGGCGGACGGCGCGCCGGCGAGCCGGACGAATCCGCGCTGCGGCACGGGCGACCCGCCGCGCTGGGCGCGCTAGGTTTCCGCAGGCGCGAGCGACCACGTGAACCGGGTCATGCTGCCGCTCGGCGCCAGGCCCCCGGGCCGCAGCCCGCGCCGCACAAGCAGCGTCGGCACGCCGGCGCGCTGCCCGAGCGCGAGCCGCGCGGGACCGAGGCCTTCCGCCTGCCAGCGCCCCGACAGCCCGACGACGAGGAGCGCGGCGTCGGCCGCGGCATCGGCCACGCCCTCGGCGCCCCCACGAACCAGGGCCGGCTCAGCGACGATGCCGGCCACCGCCTGGACCACGAGCGACGCGCGGGCCAGCGTACGGCTGGCGTCGCGCCGCCCGCGCAGGCGATCGGCGGACGTGCCGACCAGCCGGAGCGTCGTGCCCAGGGCGCGAGCCGCCCAGGCCCCGAGCTCGATCGCGGACCAGTCGTGCTCAGCGCCGCCGAACGGGACGACGACCGGTCCCCGCCGGTCCCGGCTCAGCGGCTGTCCGGGAAGCAGGATCGCGACGTCACAGGGAGCGTGGCGGAGGATGGCGTCGAGATCCTGATCGGGAATGCCCTCCTCGAGAAGGCTCGACGGCGCGTCCACGAGCAGCAGGTCCACCTGCTGCTCGGTCGCGAGCAGCACCGCGTCGTCGGCCGGCGCCGTCGACGTGTAGGCGGCCACGCGCATCTGCAACCCGCGCGAGACCAGCTCATTGCGCAGCTCGGCAAGGCGCCCGGTCGAGGCCGCGGGCTCTGCCTCGGCGTCGAGCAGTCGCACGACGATCAGCTCGCGCGGTGGGATGCGCGCGAGCGGCTCTGCGATGGACACCAGCCTCAGCGTGCCCACCTCGTCGCGCGGCACCACGAGGATCGAGCGCGCGGCAGCCGCCGTCTGCCCATCCACCACCGCGCCCGCGTCGGGGACGTCGAGCTCGGGATCGTGGCGCAGGATCGACTCCTGCAGCCGCCGCAGCGCCGGGACGGGCTCGATGCCGAGCTGCTCGACGAGCGTGCGCCGTGCCGCCTGGTAGGCCTCGAGCGCCTCGGCCTGCCGCCCGCAGCGGTACAGCGCGAGCATCAGCAGCGCGTGAAACCGCTCGCGCAGCGGATGCTCGGCGACGAGCTGCTCGAGCTCGCCGGTCAGCGCCGCGTGGCGGCCGAGCGCGAGATCGGCGTCGACCCGCCGCTCGAGCGCCGCCAGACGCAGCTCCTCCAGCCGGCGGCTCGCGTCACGGGCGAACTGCACATCGGCGAGGTCGGCGAAGGCCCGGCCGCGCCAGATCCCCAGCGCCTCGCCAAGGCGCTCCGCCGCGACCGCCGGCTCCGCGCCGTCGGCGGCGGCGACGAGCCGCTCGAAGCGATGCAGGTCCAGGGCCGCGGGCTCGATGTCGAGGGCGTAGCCCGGACCGCGAGTGACGATCGTCTCGTGCCCGAGCGACTTGCGCAGGTCCGAGACATATCCCTGGAGCAGATTGGCCGCCGTCCCAGGCGGCGTCTCGCCCCAGATGTCGTAGATCAAGGTGGTCGCGGGCACCACCTCGCCCGCGTGCAGGAGCAGCACGGAGAGCACCGAGCGCTGGCGCGGTCCTCCGAGCTCGAGCGGGACGCCGTCGCTCTGCACGTCGAGCGATCCGAGGATCAGGAACTCAGTGCTCACCCCGCGCGAACGTACCATCGGCGCGGCGCCGCAGCGGAACGCCGCGGAGCTCCGTCCTGCCCGGCACGGCGTCCCCCGCGATGTCCGGCGGCCGTTGCTAGCCCGGGCTGTCCACTCGGAGCGGGATGTCGCGATAGCGGTCGGGATCGATGTCATCGAACGTGCCGTCGGCGCGCGTCAACGATGCCCGTGAGCGCGACCTCGACCTGCCTGGACAGCATCCTGATTCCACAGACGGCGACCGACAGCACGGCGAGCGCTCGCGGACTCCCGCACTCCTGCACGACAGCCTCGAACTCCATCGGCGACAGGATGTTGAAGTCGTCGCTCACCTTGATACACACCTAGAGCACGAACGGAGTACACGAGTCAACCGAGCGACGGCATGACAGAACCAGTTCTGGCGAATTTGCTCGCCTTTCTGCCGACGCCCCCGGCAGGATTCGAACCTGCGGCCTGCGGATTAGAAGTCCGCTGCTCTATCCAGCTGAGCTACGGGGGCTCGCGGGACCGCGATGGGTCCCGCCAGGTCGGGGCGGCCGGATTCGAACCGGCGACCTTTCGGCCCCAAACCGAACGCGCTACCAGGCTGCGCCACGCCCCGACTGAGGGGAAGTATGGCGCGGGTGCGAGGCGGCCACCTCGAACAAGCGTTGGGAAAGGCGTTGCGGCACTCAAGCCGACGGGGGGTGGCGACCGAGGGGGGCGTTGGGGTCCATGTTCGCTCGCTCTCGTCACGGCGCGCTCGCCGCGCTCGCTTCCGTGGCCCTCTGGGCTCCCGCCACGGCGCTGGCCGACGGCGGCCCGGCCGCGCGTGCGCGGGCGGCGAGCGAGCGGTGCGCCGGCGCCGACGCGATGCCCGGCCAGGCCGCCGTCGACGAGCTGCGCGCCACGACGCTGTGCCTGATGAACGCCGAGCGCACGGCCCGGGGGCTCGGGCGTCTGCAGTCCGAGCCGCTGCTGGGCCGCGTGGCGGCGAGATACGCGCGCCAGATGGTGCGCGGGCAGTTCTTCGAGCACACTTCGCCCGCCGGGTCGACGATGCTCGCGCGCATCAAGGCGACGAGCTACCTGCGTGACGTGACCTCGTGGTCGGTGGGCGAGAACCTCGCGTGGGGCACTGGCATGCTGGCCACGCCGCGCGCGATGGTCCGCGCCTGGATGCAGTCGGCCGAGCACCGCGCCAACCTCCTGGACCGCCACTTCGCCGACGTGGGCATCGGGGTGGCCGCGGGCGCGCCGGTCGCGCTCGAGCCGGGCGAGCTCGGCGGCACGTACGTGACCGATTTCGGGCGCCGGCTGAAGGGCTGAGCGCGCGGGGGCGCTGCTAGGGTCGCGGGCCGCCCATGGCCGATGTCCAGCCCCTGCGCGCACTGCACTACGACCTGGCCGTGGTCGGCTCGCTGGACGACGTGGCCGCGCCCCCGTACGACGTCATCGACCCCGAGCAGCGCCGGCGGCTGGCCGACCGCTCGCCCTACAACGTCGTGCGCGTCGACCTGCCCGAGGGCCAGTCGGACCCCTACGCCGAGGCGGCGAAGATCTTCGAGCGCTGGCAGCAGGAGGGGGCCGTCGTGCGCGACGAGGAGCCCGCGCTGTGGGCCCTCACCCAGGACTACGGGGGGCCCGACGGCCGCGCGCTCACCCGCCACGGCGTCTTCGCGCGGGTGCGGGTGGAGGACTACGGCCCCGGGCGCATCCGCCCGCACGAGCGCACGCACCCGGGCCCCAAGGAGGACAGGCTCAGGCTCACCCGGGCGACGAAGGCGAACCTCTCCCCTATCTTCAGCCTCTACGACGACCCCACGGACGCCACCGCCGCCGTCCTGCGCGCCGCGGAGCCCTTCGGCGAGCAGACCGACGACGACGGCACGGTCAACCGGCTGGGTCGCGTGACCGACCGCGCGGCGATCGAGGCCTTCCAGAGCGCGCTGGAGCCGGCCGAGCTGCTCATCGCCGACGGACACCACCGCTACGAGACCGCGCGCGTCTACGCCGAGGAGGTCGGAGGCGAGGGCGAGCACCGCTACGTGCTCATGTGCCTCGTCGCGCTGCAGGACAAGGGGCTGACCGTCTTCCCCACCCACCGCCTGATCCGCGACACCACGCCGCGCACCCAGGAGGCGCTGGGGACCACGCTGCGCGAGCTCTTCACCGTCGAGGAGATCGACCAGGCCGACCTGCGCCCGTCCGACGGCGAGGGCCCGCTGGCCATGGGCTACATCGACTCGTTCTTCAAGCGCGGCTTCCGCCTGACGCTGAAGGACCAGGCGCGCGCGGACGAGGCGCTGCGCGACATGCCTGAGCCCTACCGCCACCTCGACACCGCCGTGCTCGAGGCGCTCGTCCTCAAGGGGCCGCTCGGCCTCAGCGAGGACGACATCTCCCACCTCGAGGGCCTCGGCTACAGCCGCACCGACGACGAGGCGCTCCAGCTGGTGCTCTCCGGCGAGTACGACGCCGCCTTCTTCCTGCGCTCGACTCCGATCGAGCAGGTCCGCGCCATCGCGGCGGCCGGCGTGAACATGCCCCCCAAGTCGACGTATTTCTTCCCCAAGGTCCCGACGGGGCTGCTCTTCAATCCGCTGCTATAACGAGGAGTAGGAGGTTTGAACAGGATGAAGGCCACCGCCACCCGAGACAGCGGATATCGGCACGTCGTGCGGGTCCGCAGTCACGACCTGAGTATCGACGAGCCCGCGGACACGGGCGGCACCGATGCCGGCCCGAGCCCCCAGGAGCTGCTGGCCGCGAGCCTCGCCTCGTGCACCGCGGTCACGATGGAGATGTACGCCACGCGCAAGGGCTGGGACATCGGCGGCGTCGAGGTCGCATGCGAGTACGCCCCGGCCGAGCGGGGCTGCCCGACCCGGTTCGGGATCGTCGTCCGCCTCCCCGACTCGCTCTCCGACGAGCAGGTCGAGCGCCTGCGCGTCATCGCCGCGAAGTGCCCCGTGCACCGCACGCTCGACGGCGAGGTCATGTTCGACGAGCGTGTCGAGCGCGTCTCGCTCGCGCACTGAGCTGGCGCAGGCGCTGCGATCGGTCCTCCTCGACGCCGGGGAGGCCGCCGCGCTGGACGTCCACGGCCGCATCGACGCCGCCGTGCTGGTCCCGCTCTACGTCTCCCGTGGCGAGCTGCACGCCGTCTTCACCCGCCGGCGCGCGGACCTGCGCCGCCACCCGGGCGAGATCTCGTTCCCCGGCGGGCGCCAGGACGACGACGAGACCGATCTGCGGCTGACCGCCCTACGCGAGGCCGAGGAGGAGATCGGCCTGCCGGCGCGCGCGGTCGAGCTCGTCGGGGCCCTGCAGCCGACGCCGACCATCGCCACCAACTACGCCGTCTATCCCTTCGTCGGGCTCATCGAGCCCGGCCGGGAGTGGCTGCCCTCGGCCACCGAGGTCGCCGAGGTGATGGAGGTGCCGCTGCGCGCGCTGCGCGACGGGTACGAGCGCCGGCGCCTGCTGCGCCGCGGCGTCCCGTTCCGCACCGACGTCTACGTCCTCGGCGAGGACGTCATCTGGGGCGCGACGGCCCGCATGGTCAGCGACCTGCTCGAGCGCCTCCCCGACGACCTGGCCTGAGTCAGGGCGCGAGTCGCGCCGAGCCGCGATCGACGCTCAGCAGGTGCTCGACGGCGTCGCGGGCGCCCGCCACCCAGGCCTCGACGTCACGCGGATCGGCCTCCAGGACCGCGCCCGGGATCTCGTTGAGCGTCTGCGCCAGCGCGAGCTCGGCGGCCCCCGCCTCGAGCAGCGCGGGAGCGACCGGGCCCGCGGCCTCGTAGAGCACGGCGCGCACGGTCGTGTCGGTCGTCTTCTCGAGCATCATCCGCAGGCGCGAGCCGTGCAGGGCCTCGACGTTGGGCCCGGTCGCGGTCCCGAGCAGCCACAGCAGGACGGTGACGTTGTCCAGCGCGTAGCGCAGCGACCCGATCCGGTCGGGATCCCCGATCCAGCACTCGCAGCCGGCCGCCTCGATCTCGGCGCGGCGCGCCGGCGAGCGCGTCACGGCACGCACCGCGTGGCCCTCGGCCACCAGCGTGCGCGCCAGCGCCAGGCCGCGGCAGCCGCCGCCGACCATGAGCGCCCTCACGCGGGCGGCTCGCGCAGGCGCAGCCTCTCGGCGTGGTCCTCGGCCACCCGCTCGCGCAGGTCGTCCTCGGTCAGCTCGGCCTCGCCGCGCGCGCGCCGGCGGCGGTTGACCGCCTCGCGCATCTGGTCCATGTCGTCGATCTCGTTCTGGACCTCGAGCTCGGGCGAGCGCGTGGGGCGCCAGTCGAGCTGCTGAGCGCCCGAGCCCGGGTAGAAGCGCCCCAGCAGGAGCAGGGCGACGAGCAGCAGCAGCACCCCGCCCAGCATGATCGCGGCGAAGGGATCCACGGCCCGCCGAGCTCAGGCGCTGACGGGGGCCTGCGCCTCGCGCAGGCGCCGGGCCAGGCGCTGCAGGATCATCCACGCCACGTCGGAGTGGGCGAGGACGAACGGGCGGAACTGCCAGGCGGACATCGCCGCGAGGACCACGTCGGTCTTCGCCGTCACGGTGGCGCTGCGCGGGCCCTCGGGATCGAGGAGGGCCAGCTCGCCGACATAGTCGCCGCGCTTGAGCGTCGCCACCTCCTCGCCGGCGACCGAGACGCTCGTCTCGCCGTCGAGGATGAGGAAGAAGGCGACGCCGCCGGTGCCCTCCCCGACGATCGGCTCGCCCGCCGCGACGCGACGCTCGGCGAGATCGGCGGCGAGGCTCACGAGCTCTGACTCCTTGAGCCCGCGGAGGAGATCGACCTCGCGGAGGTCATCGATGCTGACAGCCATGGCCGGACTCTCGCATGCCGCGCCCCAGGGGTCCACGCTGCCCGCCAGATTGCGCACCCACTAGCCTGCGGTCCGTGGACTTCGACCTCAGCGACGAACAGGCCCTCATCAAGCAGACGGCGCGCGAGTTCACCGACAAGGAAGTCGTCCCCCGGGCGGGGGAGAACTCGCGCAACCACCACTTCGACCTCGACCTCGTCCGCAAGATCGCCGACCAGGGCTACCTGGGCGCGATCGTGCCGCGCGAGTACGGCGGGGCCGGCCTCGACTACCTGACCTACGCGATCGTCTGCGAGGAGATCGGGCGCGGCTGCTCGGCCATGCGCACCGTGATCTCGGTCCAGACCTCGCTCGTGTGCTCGACGATCCTCAAGTGGGGCACCGAGGAGCAGAAGCAGCGCTACCTGCCGCGGCTGTGCTCGGGCGAGTGGCTGGCCTGCTTCGGCCTCACCGAGCCGGACACCGGCTCGGACGCCGCCAACCAGAAGACGCGCGCCGTCCAGCAGGACGACGGCTCGTGGAAGCTCAACGGGTCGAAGATGTGGATCTCGCTGGGCAACCATGCCAAGCTCGCGCTCGTCTTCGCCCAGACCGACCCTGAGCTCAGGCACAAGGGCCTCGCCTGCTTCCTGGTCGAGACCGACCAGCCCGGCTACCACCCCTCGGAGATCAAGGGCAAGATGGGCCTGTGGGCATCGGACACCGCGCAGATCGCGCTCGACGACATCGTGGCCGCGCCCGACTCGATGCTGGGCCAGGTCGGCGACGGCTTCAAGGTCGCGATGAGCGCCCTGGACTCCGGGCGCTACTCCGTGGCCGCGGGCTGCGTCGGCATCTGCCAGGGCTCGGTCGAGGAGTCGGTCAAGTACGCCAAGGAGCGCCACGCCTTCCAGCGGCCGATCGCCTCCTTCCAGCTCGTGCAGGAGATGATCGCCGACATGGTCGTGCGCACCGACGCGGCGCGCATGCTCGTCTACCGCGCGGGCGCGCTGAAGGACGCGGGCAAGCCGTCGACGACCGAGACCTCCATCGCCAAGTACTTCGCCACCGAGGCCGCGTGCTGGTGCGCCGATCGCGCCATCCAGGTCCACGGCGGCGCGGGCTACGTCGACGACCACCCGGTCGAGCGCTTCTACCGCGACGCCCGCGTGACCACCCTCTACGAGGGCACGTCGCAGATCCAGAAGCTCATCATCGGCCGGGCGGCGACGGGCATCAACGCGCTGGTCCCGTCCTAGGCGGCGGTGGGGACAGCCCCACCCGGCACTCGCCGGGTGGCGGGCTGGCGCGCCGCCTCGGCCGCGCCTACCGTCACTGCCATGGACGTCCCCGGGATCTCGCGGCCCGTGCTGGTCGTGCTCATCGTCGTGGCGGTGCTGCTCTTCGTCTACGGCACGGGGACGGCGGTGGGCCGGCTCACCCGGCACACCGACACGCAGACGCGAACGCTCGCCGCCACGCCGACCGTGGTCATCACCAGCAAGAACGCCGACATCAACATCGTGGCCTCCGACCGCAGCGACGTTCGCGTGACCACCCGGGAGCAGCGCTCCGTGTGGGGCGGCGGCCACGTCGACCTGCGCGGCGATGCCGGGGGGCTCGATCTGCGCGACAGCTGCCGCGACATCCCGGTCGTCGACGACCCGTGCCACGTGAGCATGCGCCTCGACGTGCCGCGCAGCACCAGCGTGCGGGTGATCACCGGCACCGGCGACCTGCGTGCCGAGCACCTCGAGGGCGGTGCCGACCTCAGCTCCGCCACCGGCGACCTGCACGTCCTCGGCGTGCGCGGTTCCGTGCGCGTGCGCGCCGACACCGGCGACGTGGAGGTCGTGGCGCCGGCCCCCGACATCTCCGCGCGGACCGCCACCGGCGACGTGGCGATCGTGGCCAGCCATCCCCAGACGATCCACGCCGAGGCCGCCACCGGCGACGTCATCCTGGTCGTCCCCGACCTCACCTACGCCGTGGACGCCCAGTCCGACGTCGGCGACGACAAGGTCTTCGTCCACGTGGACGATGCCTCGCCGCGCAGGATCGAGGCGCACACGAACACCGGGGACGTCATCGTGTCCACCAACGCCCCGTGAGCTAGCTTCCCGCCATGTGAGCGGTATCCCAGACGTCATCGGCGTCGTCGGAGCCGGAACCATGGGCGCCGGCATCGCACAGCTCGCGGCCGCGGCGGGCGCGCGCACGCTGCTCCACGACCCCGTGCCCGAGGCCCGCGAGCGCGGCCTGCAGCAGATCGCCGGCGGCCTCGAGCGCTGGCGGGCCAAGGGCCGTCTGCAGCGCGAGCCGGGCGAGGTCGCGGCCGCGGCCGAGCTGGCCGGCCTGTCGCCCGCCGGGCTCGTCATCGAGGCGGCGCCCGAGCGCCTCGAGCTCAAGCGCGAGCTCTTCGCGGCCCTCAGCGAGGTCGCGCCGGGCGCCGTCCTCGCGTCGAATACGTCCTCGATCCCGATCACCGCGATCGCCAGCGCGGCGGCCGACCCCGGGCGCGTGGTCGGCATGCACTTCTTCAACCCCGCGCCGGTCATGCGCCTGGTCGAGGTCATCGCCGGTCTCGACTCCTCGCCCGCGGCGCTCGACGTCGCCCGCGCGACCGGGCGGGCGATGGGCAAGGAGGTCATCGACGCCACCGACGGACCCGGCTTCCTGGTCAACCGCTGCAACCGGCCCTTCGGCCTCGAGGCGCTCAGGCTCCTGCAGGAGCGCGTGGCCGATGTCGAGGCCATCGACGCGATCGTGCGCGCCGCCGGCTTTCGCATGGGCCCCTTCGAGCTCCAGGACCTCGTGGGGATCGACGTCGGCTACGAGGTCTCGCTCTCCTTCCACGAGCTCAGCTTCGGCGAGCCGCGCTGGCGCCCCTCGCCGCTGAGCGCGAGAATGGTTTCGGCCGGGCGCCTGGGGCGCAAGACGGGGCGCGGTTGGTACGAGTATCCGCGCGAGCGCCCCGAGGACCCCGAGCCGCCTGCGGCCGGCGGCGGGGACGATCGTCTCGTCGTCGTCGCGGGCGACGTCGCCGTCGCCCACGAGCTGCGCGCGCTGGCCGCCCGGGCCGGCTTCGACGCGCGCTCCCAGGACGAGGCCGACGGCGAGGTCCCGTGGCTGCTCATCGACGCCGGCGCTGATCCCGAGGGGCCGCCGCTGCAGGGCGGCCCCGTCGCGCTGCTGTGCGCGGACGGCTCCCTGCACGCCCTCGACGGCGGCGGCGGCGCGGTCGGCTTCCACGTACTGCCCCCGCTCGAGGGCTCGCCGCTGGTCGAGCTCACGCGCGGGCCGGGCACCGTGGCGTCGGCCGCCGAGCGCGTCGAGGAGCTCTTCGCGGCGCTCGGCCTGCGCACCGTGTGGGTCGCGGACGCACCGGGGCTCGTGCTCGGGCGCATCGTGGCCCAGCTCATCAACGAGGCGTGCTTTGCCGTCGCCGAGGGCGTCGGGTCGCGCGAGGGTGTCGACGCGGGGATGGTGCTCGGCCTCAGCCATCCGCGCGGGCCGTTCGCCTGGTGCGAGGAGATCGGCGCCGAGCACGTCCTCGCGGTGCTCGACGCCCTGCGCATCGAGCTCGGCGAGGAGCGCTATCGCGCGGCGCCGCTGCTGCGCCGGCTGGCCATGTGAGCGCGGGCGCCGTGTCTCACGTATCCCGGGGCTGAGGCGTTTCATTGGCAGTGTCCCGACCCCCGTTCCAGCGCTTCCTGGATGCCCACCGCGAGGACGTGTGGCGCTTCCTGGTCGCCTCCGTGGGCCGCGACGCGGCCGACGACTGCTTCCAGGAGACGTTCCTCTCCGCCATGCGCGCCTATCCGAAGATGCGTCCGGACAACCCCCGCGCCTGGGTGCTCACCATCGCGCACCGCAAGGCGCTCGACCACTTCCGCGCCCGCAAGCGCCGCGCGGTGCCGGTCGGCGACGACCTGCCCGATGTCGCGGCGCCGCCCGATCCCGACCCCCGCGACGACGGCGTCTGGGCGCGCGTCGATGCGCTGCCGCCCAAGCAGCGCGGCGCCGTGCTGCTGCGCTTCGCCGGCGACCTCAGCCACCGCGAGGTCGCGGCGGCCATGGGCCTCTCGGAGGAGGCCGCCCGCCGCAACGCCTTCGAGGGGTTGCGCAAGCTGCGACAGGAGTTGACATGACCGAGGACCGCCTCGCCCCGCCCACCTTCGACCCCGCCGACGCAGCCGCCGCAGCCGCGCGCTTCGCCGCCAGCGCCCCGGCCGACGTCCACTACGCGCTCGTCGACTCGCCCGTCGGCACGCTGGTGGCCGCGAGCACGCCGCGCGGCCTCGCCACGCTCTCCTATGCGGACCGCTTCGGCGGCACCGACGGCGCCCTGGACTGGGTCGCGGCCCGGCTCTCGCCGCGGATGCTCGAGGCGCCGGCGCGTCTGGACGACGTGCGCCGCGAGCTCGACGAGTACTTCGAGGGGCGCCGGCGCGACTTCGACCTGCCGATCGACTGGGCGCTTGTGAGCCCGTTCGGGCGCCGCGTGCTGCAGGCGACGGCGGCGATCCCCTTCGGCCGCGTCAGGACCTACGGCGAGATGGCGACGCAGGCCGGCAACCCGAAGGCCTCACGCGCCGCCGGCCGCGCGCTCGGCGCCAACCCGATCCCGATCGTGGTGCCCTGCCACCGCGTCATCGGCGCGAGCGGCCGCCTCACCGGCTACACCGGCGGCCTGCACCGCAAGGTCGCGCTGCTCGAGATCGAGGGCATCGTCCTCCCCGGTTAGGGCGGGCGCCGGCACGGCCGCGTCGCGCGGTAGCGCGAGCGCGGCCAGCGCCACGAGCGCCGAGGCGCCGAGGATCCACCAGAAGGTGATGCCGAAGGCGTGCGCGGCGCCCGCCGTGGACGTCGCCGCGCCGAGCTCGTGCTGGAGCAGCACCGCGAACACGGCGGTGCCGACGGCGCCGCCGACGCGCATGACGATGCTCATCGTGGTCGTCGCGCGCGCGACGGCGTCGATCGAGAGCGTGCGGTAGGCCGCGGCCATCAGCGGCGCCATGACGAAGCCCATCCCGACCCCGCGCGCGGCGAGCGACAGCGCCAGCAGCGCCTGGCTCGAGCCGGCCGAGACCTGGGTGAAGGCGATCGTCCCGAGCACGGTCCCGGCCACGCCGACGAGCACGAGCGCCCGCGGCCCGCGCAGATCGCTCAGCTTGCCGGCCAGCGGCATCGCCACCATCGCCGCCAGCCCCTGCGGCGCCATCAGCAGCCCGGCGTCGAGCGCGCTCAGGCCGCGCGCCGCCTGCTCGTAGAGCGGGAACAGGAGCATGACCGCGAACATCGTCGCCGCGAACAGGGCCATGGCCACGCTCGACGCCGCGAACACGCGGTCGGCGAGGAGCCGCATGTCGAGGAGCGGGTGTCGCGTGCGCAGCGCGTGGGCGACGAAGGCCGCGACGAGCGCCGCGCCGACCGCCATCCCGACGACCGCCCGCGTGCCGCCGAGCCCGCTGGCCGCCTCGGAGACGCCGTAGACGAAGGCGGCGAGGCCCGGCGACAGGAGCGCGACGCCGACGGCGTCGATCGGCGCATCGCGCCGGCGGTGCTCGTCGGGCTCGAGCCAGCGCCAGGCAGCGAGGAGGGCCAGCGCCCCCATGGGCAGGTTGACGTAGAAGATCCAGCGCCACGAGATGGCGTCGACGATGAGGCCGCCGATGACCGGGTCCCGAGCAGGCCGCGATCGTGCTGAGCGTCGTCGACGAGCACACGCTCGGCCACGCGATGCGCGTCCTGCTCATCCCCGACGAGGCCGCCTTCGCCGACGGGGTCGAGCGCGTCCTTCAGGCCGTCGACCCGGCCGAGTTCCCCCACCTCTCGGGGGCAAGCGCGCGCACCGTCCTCGGGCCCCGCGAACGGGCCTTCGAAGCCGGGCTGGAGGCGCTGCTCGACGGCTTCGAGCGCACGCTGCTCGCCGGCCGAGGCTAGGCGGCGCCGACCAGGCCGTCACCGGCGGGCGAGCGCAGGTAGAGCACCACGCGCCCGACGCGATGGCCGTGGACCAGGCCCGCCGCGCGCAGGATGCCCAGGTGCTGGGAGACCCCGCCGGCCGAGACGCCGAGCGAGCGCGCCACGTCGGTCGTGGAGCGCGGGCGGTCCAGGGCCATCAGGACCGCCGCCCGCACCTTGCCGAGCAGCGCGCCGAGGGCGTCGGGCGCCGCCGGGCGGTCGGCCTCCCACAGCGTCCCCACCCCGCGAGCGGGATAGACCAGGGTGGGCTGCCAGCGCGGGTCGGTCACCAGCAGGACGTCGGGCCAGGCGAACGCGCTGGGGACGAAGAGCAGGCCGCGGTCCTGGAGGTCGACGTCCTGCTCCACGCTGCCCTTGTCGATGCTCAGCACGCCATCGGCCCAGCTGACCGTCGGGTCGACGTCGGCGAAGAGCCGCTCGGCGCCGCCGTCGGCCATCTCGCGCGCGCGATGCAGCACGTCGCCCTCCAGCAGCGCGCGCACCCGCGGCCAATGCGGCGCCAGCGTGCGCTCCCAGTAGACGCGCAGCAGCGCGACGACCTCGGCCAGGCCGGCCGCCGGATCGGCGACGAAGGGCTCGAGGACGGCCGGCAGCGAGGGCTTGCGGCGGTAGCTGCGCTGCACCTCGGCGCGCGCCTGCTCGGGCGGCGTCGCGGCCACCGTCGCGAGCTCGTCCTCGAACTCGGCCAATGGGCCGGTCGGCGGAGGTGAGACGAAGTCGGGCGTGTAGACGTCGGCGGGGTCCAGCGCCCGCAGCAGCGAGAGGTCCAGGTCGGCCGTCAGCCGGCGCGCCTCGATCGCCCACCGCAGGTGCAGGGCGCCCCCGCCGGGATCGTCGAGCACGCGCAGGCTCCGTCGCGTTTCTGTCAGCGGCGAGATGGCGAAGCGCACGTGGGCCAGGGCGCCGTGGCCGAAGCGCAGGGTGATCATTTAGCTGAGTCTAAATCTCTCCGCAAACCCGGCTGTCCGCGGGATGCTCATTGCATGGCCTTTTATCCCGAATTCGCACATCAGCTCTCTGTCACGCGCCAGTCCGAGGCCGAGAGCGCAGCCGCCCGCGCACGCCTCGTCAGCAGGGCGCAGGAAGCGCGCCGTCCACAGCCGAACCGCCGTCGCGGCCGGCACGTCTTTCACCGCCCTGCCGGCGCGGCGCGGGCATGACGGCGCGGCTCGTCGGCATCAACCACGTCGCCCTCGAGGTCGGCGACCTGGACGAGGCGCTGGCCTTCTACGGGCAGGTCTTCGAGCTGCGCCTGCGCGGCCGCATCCCCGGCATGGCCTTCATCGACGCGGGCGACCAGTTCATCGCCCTGTCCGAGGGGCGCGGCCAGGCACCCGACCCCGATCGCCACTTCGGGCTCGTGGTCGACGACAAGGCGGCCGTCCGAGCGGCGCTCGAAGCGGCCGGCGCGGACATCGTCCCCAGCCGCGGCCTCGACTTCCGCGACCCGTGGGGCAACCTGGTCCAGGTCGTCGAGTACGCCGACGTCCAGTTCACGAAGACCCCCGAGGTCCTGCGCGCGATGGGCCTGGACGGCCTGGGCAAGACTCCCGCCGCGCTCAGCGAGCTGCGCGAGAAGGGCGTCGAGGTCGGCGCCTAGCGCGACGGCGCGGGGCGCCCCGAGGCCGTCGGCGTGGCCGGGCGCGCCACCTGCGGCGCCGCCACGACCGGCGTGACCTTCGGATACATGAACTGGTGGCTTGGCATCTTGCTCTGTGTCCAGACCCGTGAACGAGGGTTTCGATACAACGACGTTTCGGCAGGCCCGTCCCTTACGCGGGCACGTCGGTGACGTTCGCCGCCGCAGCGCCGTCACCTGCCGCCTGGGCGCGGCTGTCGTAGCGCCAGAAGCGCGGCAGCGCGAGGGCGAGCGCGACGGTGCCGGCCACGCACGCGAGGCCGCCGGTCACGACGGAGGCGCGCACGCCCGCCACGGCGGCCAGGAAGCCGGCCTCGGCGTCGCCGAGCAGGGCCCCGACGACCAGGAGATCATCTCCACCCCGGCCAGGCGCCCGCGCAGGTGATCGGGGATCGTCTCGTTCCAGATCGCCGAGCGGAAGATGCCGCTGACGGTGTCCATCGCGCCCGCCACGACCAGGCACGCGACGGCCAGCCACAGCGCGTTCGCGAAGCCGAAGCCCACGATGGCCACCCCCCACAGCGCCGCGCCGAAGGCCACCGCGCGCCCGTGGCGGTGCACGCGCGCCGACCAGCCGCTGGTGAGGGTCACGACGACCGAGCCCGCCGAGGGCGCGGCGTAGAGCAGCCCCAGGACCTCGGGGCCGCCGTAGCCCTTGGCGATGGCCGGGAAGAGCGCCATCGGCATGCCGAAGAACATCGCGTTCATGTCGACGAGGTAGGTCCCGACGAGGTCCTGGCGCGACGTCGCGTAGCGCAGGCCCTCGCGGATCGTGCGCCACGAGGGCGGCTCGGCGTCGGGCGGCGGTGGAGGCGTGCGCATCGTGTTGAGGACGACGAGCGACGCCGCGAAGCTCACGACGTCGACGCCGTAGGCGGCGGTCAGGCCGACGGCCGCGATGAGCACGCCGGCGAGCGCCGGGCCCGCGAGCGAGGCCATGTTGTGCAAGCCGAACTGCAGCGCCGAGGCGGCCTTGAGCTCGTCGCGCTCCACCAGGCGCGGGATGAGCGCATCGAGCGGCGGGCGGCGCATCGCCGTGAAGGCGGCCAGCAGCGCCGAGCAGACGTAGAGCACCCACAGATGCGGGTCGGGCAGCGTCGCGTTGACCAGCAGGGCCCCGGCCACGATGGCGGCACCGACCTCGGCGACCTGCACCAGCCGGCGGCGATCGAAGGCGTCGGCCAGCGCGCCGCCCACGAGCGCGAGCACGATGATCGGAGTGAACTCCGCCACGCCCAGCAGCCCGACGGCCAGGGACGATCCGGTCAGGTCGTAGGCCTGGAAGGGGATGGCGACGAAGGTGGCCATCGAGCCCAGCTCGGACACCGTCTGTCCCAGGACGAGCAGCCCGAACTCGCGCCGGCGGCGCAGCAGGCCGAGGTCGACGGCCACCGCTCCCAGCGCGCGCCGCCACCTCGACGCGGTCTCGGGGGTGTCCGGCACCGGGGCGGTCAACGGCGCCCAGGCTACGTCCTGCCAGCACCGCTCGCACCTGGGGTCGCGCCGCGGGATGGCGGGGTCATGGTTAGCGTGCAGCCTGATGCACGCGGTCACCTTCCAGGCGCCGGGCGAGGTGCGCGTCGACGAGCGCCCCGACCCCGAGCTGCAGGCGCCCGACGACGCCATCGTCCGCATCGAGGCCACCGGCGTGTGCGGCAGCGACCTGCACATCTACCACGGCCGCGTGGCCATCGAGCCGGGCTTCACCATCGGCCACGAGTACGTCGGCACGGTGGTCGCGGCCGGCGACGCGGTCAGCTCGGTCGCGGTCGGCGACCGCGTGCTCGGCTGCTTTCAGGTGGCGTGCGCCATCTGCCGCGCGTGCCGCGCGGGGAACTACCACAAGTGCGAGCGCTCGCGGACCTTCGGCCACGGCGCCGCTCTCGGCGGCCTGCCGGGCACGCAGGCCGAGCAGGCGCTCGTGCCCCACGCCAACCTCACCCTGCGCCGCGTCCCGGACGGGATGCCCAGCGACGTGGCGCTCTTCGCCGGCGACGTGATGGGCACCGGCTACCACGCGGCCACGCCGGTGCGCCCGGGCGACAGCGTCGCGGTGCTCGGCCTCGGGCCCGTCGGGCTGTGCGCCGTCCAGGCCGCCCGCGCCGCGGGCGCGGCCCACATCATCGCCATCGACGGCGTCGACGCGCGACTGGACGTGGCCAGCGGCTTCGGCGCAGCCCCCGTGCACCTCACCGAGCAGGACCCGCGCGCGGCGGTCAAGGCCGTCACCGACGGGCGCGGGGTCGACGTGGCCATCGACGCCGTGGGCGACCCGCGGGCGCTCGATCTCGCCATCCGCGTGACCGCCAACTGCGGGACGGTCAGCGTCGTCGGGGTCTACGCTGAGCGCGCCGAGGTGCACATGGGGCTGGTCTGGATCAAGGCCCTGACCCTGCACACCGGCCAGGCCAACGTGATCGGCCACCTCGATCGGGTGCTGGCGCTCATGAGCGCCGGCGTGCTCGACCCCCGCCCGCTCGTCACCCACCACATGAGCCTGGCCGACGCGCCCGCGGCCTACGAGCTCTACGACCGCCGCGAGGCGCTGAAGATCGTCCTCGAGCCCTGAGGCGCCTGTGGATCTCCCCGAGCTCGACGGGGTCACGCACCGCGAGGTCGTGGCGCGCGGCCTGCGGTTCCACATCGCGGAGGCGGGAGCCGGCGACCCTCTCGTCCTCGTGCACGGCTGGCCGCAGCACTGGTGGATGTGGCGCCACGTGGTGCCGCTGCTCGCGCCCCACGCGCGCCTGGTGACGATCGACCTGCGCGGCTTCGGCTGGACCGACGCCCCGCCCGGCGCTTACGACAAGCAGACGCTGGCCGACGACCTGCTCGCGGTGCTCGACGCGCTCGGTCTCGACCGCGTGGGCCTGATGGGCCACGATTGGGGCGCCTGGAGCGGCTTCCTGGCCTGCCTGGCGGCGCCCGGGCGCTTCGCGGCCTTCCTCGCCCTGGGCTCTCCGCGCCCCGGCGGCCGGCCCGGCGCGCGCCAGCTGCTCGAGGTCTGGCGGTTCGCCTACCAGGTGGCGATCGCCTCGCCGCTGCTCGGCCGGCGGCTCGTGGCCGACCCGCGCTTCGTCGAGCGCGTGATCATGGGGGGCGCCGTGCAGCGTCAGGCGTGGACGCCCGACGACCTGCGGCTGTTCGGCGCGGTGCTGGCCGAGCCGGCCCGCGCCCGGGCCAGCGTGGACCTCTACCGGACGTTCCTCACCCGCGAGGTCGCTCGCGCCCCGCACGGGCGCCTGCGCGTGCCGACGCGGATCATGGTCGGCGCCCGCGACCCGGCCATCCCCGCCGTGCTGCTCGACGGCGCGGACGACGACGCCGACGACCTTTGCGTCGAGATCGTGCCCGAGTGCGGGCACTTCGTTCCCGAGGAGCACCCCGAGCTGGTGGCCCGCCGCGCTCGCGAGCTCTTCGGCCTGCGTTGATCAAGACCTGGTCAAAGGTCTAATACATACGTCCACCGGTTGTTCGCCGGGCACCTGAGAGCGCCGACGAGAGGGTTGTGGCGCACCGAGCGTCGCAACGACGCCCATGACCCCCTCTGTTCCCCGCCTTCTTCTCTCCTTCCTGATCGCCATCGCGATCCTCCCGGCCGTCGCCCAGGCCGACTCCGACCTTCCCCAGGTGCCGGTGCCGGCCTCCGACGCGCTGACGACGACGGCGCACGCCATGGCCGTCGCCCACTGGGGCGTCGACCCGTGCGCCGGCCAGGTCACCGTGACCTGGGCGCACATGGGGGCGGGCATCAACGCCCGCTCGACGTGGATGAGCTACGACATCCACAACCCGGCGACCTATTCGCAGTGCGCGATCAGCTACAACCTCGACGTCGACTGGGACTGGCCCAAGCTCTGCACGGTCATCGAGCACGAGCTCGGTCACCTCGCCGGCCACGACCACGTCAACGACCCGCACGACGTGATGTCGCCCTACTACGTCTACCCGACGCCCGAGTGCGCGACGGGTGGCGCCCCGGTGGTCGCGCCGGCCCCGGCCGCGACGGCCCAGGCCCCCGCGGTCGCGCCGGCCGCGAGCAAGGCCACGACCAAGAAGAAGGCCAAGGCCACAGTGTCCAAGCGCAAGCCCGCGACCCGCAGCGCGAGGGGCAAGGGCCGCTCGGCCCGCCCCGCCGCAGCCAAGAAGGCCGCCGCCAAGAAGGCCGCCGCCAAGAAGGCCGCCGCCAAGAAGGCCGCCGCCAAGAAGGCCGCCGCCAAGAAGTCCGCCGCCAAGAAGTCCGCCGCCAAGAAGTCCGCCGCCAAGAGGTCCGCGGCGAAGAAGTCCGCCGCCAAGAAGTCCTAGCGCGCGACTAGCCCTTGGTCGGAGCCCACTGGGCCTCGGCCAGATCGCCCGCGGGAAGCTCCTCGGGCGTCGGCACCTGCGGCGTATCGCGCAGGTACCACTCGGCGTCGAGCGCCGCCTGGCAGCCTGAGCCCGCGGCCGTCACGGCCTGGCGGTAGGTGTGATCGACGAGGTCGCCCGCGGCGAACACGCCCGGCACGCCGGTGCGCGTCGACTTGCCCTCGGTGACGACGTAGTCCTCGTCGTCGGTCTGCACCTGGCCCTCGACCAGCGCCGACTGCGGCTCGTGGCCGATGGCGATGAAAGCGCCGCCGAAGGGCAGCTCGCGCTGCTCGCCGGTCTCGGTGTTGCGCAGCCGAGCGACGCGCTCGAAGGGCCCGTCGCCCTCTTGGAACTCCTCGACCACGTACGGCGTGAGGAACTCGATGTTCTCCATCGCGCGAGCGCGCTCGAGCATGATCTTCGAGGCGCGGAACTCGTCGCGACGGTGGACGACGTGGACCCTCGAGGCGAACTTGGCCACGAAGATGGCCTCCTCCATGGCTGAGTCACCGCCGCCGACGATGATCGTGTCGCGCTCCTTGAAGAAGGCCGCGTCGCACGTGGCGCAGTAGGACACGCCGGCGCCGCCGAGCTCCTCCTCGCCGGGGACTCCGAGCTTCTTGTGCTCGGCGCCCATCGCCAGCACCACGGTGCGGGCCTGGTACTCGTCCTCGCCGACCCACACCCTGTGGATGCCGCCGGGCTCGCGCGCGAGCTCCATCTTGGTGGCCACGTCGGTGATGAAGCGCGTGCCGAAGTCCTCGGCCTGCTCGCGCATCTTCTGCATCAGCTCGGGGCCCTGGATGCCGCCGGCCGGGAAGCCGGGGTAGTTCTCGACCTCGGTCGTCTGCTGGAGCAGGCCGCCCCACAGGAAGCCCTCGATGACCAGCGGGCGGAGGTTCGCACGTGCCGTGTACAGGGCGGCCGTGTACCCGGCCGGGCCGCTGCCCACGATGATCACGTTCTCGATGTCCGCCACAGGATCACGCTCGCTTTCGGTGCTCACTTTACTTTGTATAGTAGCTCGGCCACCGGCATCCGTTACGCCTGCGCCACCGCCGCCGCCTTGGCCGTCCGGTTCTCCTCGCGCCACGCGGCGACGCGGCGTCGCAGCTGGAAATAAGCGATCGCACCGGGGAGGGTGGGCAGCCAGAAGGCGAAGGCGCGGTAGGTGAGGACGGCGCTGATCGCGTAGTCCGACGAGACGCCGAGGGCCGCGAAGGCGCCGATCATGCCGCCGTCGACCCCGCCGATGCCGCCCGGCAGCGGCAGCGCATTGCCCAGCATGCCGACGAAATAGGCGAGCACGATGACGGCGAAGGGCGGCGGATCGGCCCGTAGGCGTGAAAGCACGCCCACAGCGTGGCGATGTCGAAGCCCCACCAGGCAATGGCGCCGAAGACGCCCCATTCGCGGTCGCGGACGAGACCGATCGCCGTGCGCACCCCGGCGGCGGCCGAGGCGGGGATCGTCACGACCCTGGCCATGATGCGCGCGCCTCGCCCCGTGCCCCCGGACCAATGCGTGATGCGCCGCTCGGCGTCGCCGGGCAGCAGCGACATGGCCAGGAAGATCCCGATGAGCAGCAGGGCGAAGATCGCGGGGACCACGGTGATGGCGAAGGGGCCTGGGCCCTTGAAGAGGCCGAAGTAAAGCCCGAGCCCGAAGACGACGATCGAGCCCATGTAGACCGCGTAGAGCAGGGCAAGGAAGGCGACCATGCGGCAGGCCACCACACGGGCCTGCATCCCCGAGCGCCGCAGGGCCCACGCCGTGAGCGCGACGCCGCCCGCGCCGGCGGCCGCGAACAGCCGCGTGGCCGCCACGCCGGCCATCGTGATCTCATAGCTCGCGCGCCAGTCGATCCGCGTCCGGCCGCGGACGAAGACGGTGCGGAAGAGCACCACGTAGCCGCAGAAGGACAGGCACTCGAAGACGAGCCCCATGACCAGCCAGCCGGGCTTGCCGTCGCCGAGGTTGTGGATCGACTCCGAGGTCCCACCGGAGATCTTCGGCAGCACGAAGTAGAGAAAGGCGATCGACGCGGCCACGAAGACGCCGAAGCCCAGGGCGCGCTCGCGCGTGATGACCACGCGCGGCATCTCCTCGTCATCGGCGTCCTGGGGCCGCTCGACGTCGCGCTCGTCGACGGGCGCGGACGTCATGCGTGCGCCCGCGCCTCGAGCCGCTGGAGCGCCGCGGTCACGGCGCGCAGCGCGGGCACGGCGCGGTGGCCCTGGCGCCGCACGCCCTCGGCCAGCGCCAGGCCGGCGAGGAGGTCGATGACGTAGTGCTCGCCGAGGTAGACCAGCGCAAAGCCCAGCGTGCCGGCATAGGCCCAGCCCAGGGCGCCCTGCACCGGCCCGGCGTCGCCGAGGACGTGAGCGGCCATCACGGATGTCGCGAAGTGCAGGGAGGGCATGGCGGCGAGAGGGTTGCCTCCCAGGACATCGTAGAGAGGCCCCAGGCACCCTTCCAGACGGCCTGTCCGTGTTCGCGCATCAGGCGGCGCACGCTCGGCCGCCGCGGCCCCAGCGCGCCCTGCTCGGCCGCGAACCACGGCGGCGCCGTCGGCACCGCCCAGTAGCCGATGAGCCCGAGGTCGAAGACCGCGTAGACCTGCGCCGCCCCGCTGCCCAGCTGGTCGCCCCGGCGGGCGAGCAGGTAGGCGACGGTCCCGTGCGGGACGAAGAACCACAGCCAGTGACACCAGACCAGCGCCTGCTCGGCGATGCGCAGCGGCTCGCCCTCCTGGCGGGCGAAGGCGCGCTGCAGGCGCAGGCCGGGCAGCTCGCCCAGGCCGATGGCGCGGTCGGCGACCACGGGATAGCGGACGTGCACGCGCGCGCGCAGGCGCTCGGGATCGTCGTTGGGCATCTGGTAGGCCGCCACGTAGGCGTGCATCTGCAGGCTGACGACCGCGACGTCACGCAGCTTCGAGCGGCGCATGGCCACTGACAGCGCGAGCGGCGCCGCGCCGGCGACGGCGATGACCACGGGCGGCGGGAGGCGAAGGCGACGGCGGACGAACGGCGCGGCCGTCCCGAGCACCACTGCCCCCCACGCGGCCGCACGAATGGCGCTCGGACCGCGCATCGACGAGGCGAGGATATCGGCGCGGGCGGACCGCAGGGGACGCGTCGGAGCGTGGCGAGCTTGCTGTACAAAGACTCGGTGCCCGCCCTGCAAGAGGGAGACGAGTTCGCCGGCCACCGCATCCTGGGGATCGCGGGCCGCGGAGGCATGGGCGTCGTCTACCGGGCGCTCCAGCTCGACCTCGACCGGCCGGTCGCGCTGAAGCTCATCGCCCCCCAGCTGGCCGAGGACCCGGAGTTCCGCGAGCGCTTCGTCCGCGAGTCGCGCGCCGCCGCCTCGATCGACCACCCCAACGTCATCCCCATCTACTACACGGGCGAGAGCGACGAGGGCGCCCTGTACATCGCGATGCGCTACGTCGAGGGCTCGGACCTGCGCACGCTCGTGCGCGCCGAGCAGCGCCTGGACCCGGCGCGCGCGGCCTACATCGTCTCCCAGGTGGCACGGGCCCTCGACGCGGCGCACGCCCGCGGCATCGTGCACCGCGACGTCAAGCCCGCCAACGTGCTGCTCGGCGCCAACGACCACGCCTATCTCACCGACTTCGGGCTGACCAAGCGCGTGACCTCGCACACGGGCTCGACGCGCGACGGCGGCTGGGTCGGCACGCTGGGCTACGTCGCGCCCGAGCAGATCCGCGGCGAGCGCCTCGATGCCCGCGCCGACGTCTACGCCCTGGGCTGCGTGCTCTACCACTCGCTCTCGGGCGTGCCTCCCTACCAGCGCGAGAGCGACGAGGCGACGCTGTGGGCGCACCTGCACGACGACCCGCCCTCGCTGCACGACCGCGCCCCCGACGTGCCGGAGAGCTTCGACGCGGTCCTCTCGCGGGCCATGGCGAAGGACCCCGACGACCGCTTTCCCTCCGCCGGGGACCTCGGGCGCGCGGCGCTGGCCGCCGCGGGCCAGCCCGTCGCGCCAGGGCCCGAGCGCGTGGTCGCCATCGGCGAGGCGGCCCCCGGCGACAGCCAGGAGACCGTGGTCTCCCCCGACCAGGCGCCCACGGTGCTGGCGGCGAGCCAGCCTCTCGAGCGGCGGCTGTGGCCGTGGGCGCTCGCGCTGCTGCCGATCGCCGGGCTCGCGCTGATCGCGGCCCTGGCCCTCGGCGGGGGCGACGGCCGCGGCGGGAGCACGGCCACCACGACGGGCGAGTCGACGAGTACCGGCACGACCCCCGCGCCGGGGAAGGTCGCGCTCAAGGACGTCGACGTCGGCGGGCGCCCCAACAACATCGTGCTCGCCAACGGCAGGGCGTGGGTCGTGCGCAGCGGCAACCCGCGGCTCGCGGTCATCGACGCCAAGACGGCCAAGCGCAAGCCCTACAGCCCGCGCGTCGGCAACCCGACCGGCGAGGCCGCCGGCTTCGGCAAGCTGTGGGTGATCAACCAGGACGCGCCGTCGCTGGTGCCGATCGGGCTGAGATCACACCGCCAGGAGGGGCGCGCGGTCCCGCTGCCGCCGCAGGGCAGAGCGGTCGCCGTCGCCGGCGGCAGCAACGCGATGTGGGTCGGCGTCCGCGGCAACCCTGGGCTGCTCCTGCGGATCGACCCCAAGAACCGGGCGGCGCCGGCCAAGACGATCGAGCTGCCCGACGGCCTGCAGAACATCACCGTGGGCGGCGGGGCCGTGTGGATCATCGCCCGGCGCCGCAACACCGTCACGCGCATGGACATCGCCAGCGGCACCCAGCAAGCGATCTTCGTCGGCGAGAAGCCGTCCGGCATCGCCTACGGTCGCGGTGCGGTGTGGGTGACCAACAATGGCGACGACACCGTGACGCGAATCGACTCCGGCTCGCTGAACACCACCATCATCGAGACCGGCAACGGGCCGAAGGGCATCGCGGTCGGCGCCGGCGCCGTATGGGTGGCCAACTCGATCGCCTCGACGATGACCCGCATCGACCCGGAGACCAACCGACCCTCCGGCGACCCGATCGACGTCGCGAGCAACCCGTACGGCGTGGACATCAACGGCGACGACGTGTGGGTCACGAGCCCCAGCGACGGCAAGGTCCAGCGGCTGACCTCCGGCGGCTGACCGCCTACAGGTCCCGCGTCGAGACGACGCCGGCCTGCAGGGCCTCGGCCACCAGCCGCGAGCGCTTCTGGTTCTGGGGCAGGTGCTCGATGCCGAAGCGCTGGAAGAGCGTGCGCAGGTGCGACTTGACCGCGTCGACGCTGAGGTGCAGCTCGTCGGCGATGTCCTGGTTGGTGGCGGGCACCGCGAACTCGTCGTGCTTGTAGGGCCGCGAGAGCGCGACCAGGACCTGGCGCTGGGTGGGCGGCAGATCGCCGAGGGTGAGCCGCTGGCCCGCGATCTGGGTCGGCATCGAGTCCTCGGACTCGGGGCGGCGGTAGGCCATCGACGTCTGCCCGACGCGCAGGACGTCGCCGTCGCGCAGCCGCGTGCGCCCCGAGATGCGCGCGCCGTTGACGTAGGTGCCGTTGCGCGACAGGCCGTCGTCGCTGACCGTCCACTCGCCCGCGATCGCCTCGAGCTCGGCGTGCAGGCGCGAGACCTCCGTGTCCCAGGGCAGGCTGAGCTCGTTCCCGCTGCCGCGGCCGATGCTCACGCGTCCCAGCGCGGCGAGGTCGAGCAGGCGCTGGGCGCCGTCGCCGTCGCGGAAGACGAGGAACGGGCGCCCGCGGCGCTCGGCCTCGATGCGCTCGCGCAGCTCGGCGGGGGTGGCGGAGTGGGCCTGAAGTGGGGACGCCATCTGGACTGTCAAGGCTACCCAGGGTGATGGATGCCCCACCTCGGGGGGCCAGGTGTGACCCTCGGGTGGCTGGGCGCCGCGCCCGCCCGGGCGCAACCTGAAGGCATGACGATCCTCCTTCACCCCACCGCCTACCGGGCCGCCAGCGACGAGCAGCTCGTCGACCTGGTGCGCGCGGGCGACGACCGCGCCTTCGACGCGATCCACGCGCGCTACGAGCAGCGGCTCACCGGCTACGCGCGCCAGATGCTGGGCGGCGGCCACCACGACGCCGAGGAGATCGTCCAGGATGCCTTCGTCCGCGCCCTGGCCGCCCTGCGCGCCGACAGCCGCGAGATGGCGCTCAAGCCGTGGCTGTTCACCATCGTGCGCAACCGCACGCTCGACGTCCTGCGCCGGCCGGTGCGGACCACCGCCCTCGAGGTCCACGCGCCGATGCTGCGCGACGCCGGCGCCGACCCGCACGAGCAGGTCATGCGCGCCGACGACCTGCGCGACCTCGTCGGCGAGCTCCAGCGCCTGCCCGAGCGCCAGCGGATCGCGCTGGTCGCCCACGAGCTTGGCGGTGACTCGCACGAGACGATCGCCCGGCGCCTGAACGTCTCGGTCGGTGGGTCGAAGGCGCTCGTGTGCCGGGCGCGCTCGGGCCTCGGCCGCGTGACGGCGGCCGCCTAGCTCAGGCGAGGCGGTCGGGCAGCCTGAAGGCCTCGAAGTACGCGGCGGCCCGCGCCGGGTCCTCCGGGTAGTGCGGCCAACTCAGGAAGTCGTCGCCGGCGCGCAGCTGCGTCGTGCGGTTGACGAAGGACGTGATGTCCGCGATGCGATCGCCGCGCAGGGTCAGCACGTCGAGGGCGAACGCGCGATAGGTGCCGTCCCTCGCCTCCGAGATGTAGGAGCCGACCGCGGCCTGCCCGCTGGCGCGCGCCGACACGTGGCGCCAGTGCCAGTTGCCGTTGAGCGGCGCGGTGGCCAGGAAGACGGCGATCTCGTCGACCCCCCGGTACCAGGCGCCCAGCGGGGGCATCGACCACACGGCGTCCGCGGCCAGCAGGCTGACCACGGCGTCGACGTCGCCGCGCCCCATGGCGTCCATGTAGCTCTCGACCACCTCGCTCAGGCGCTGGTCGCCCAGCGCGCGCAGGGTCGCCTGCTGCGTGCGGTCGGGCAGGCGCTCGTCGACCGCCCTGCGCGCGCGCTGCAGCGCGCTGTTGACGGCTGCGACCGTCGTCTCGAGGGTGTCGGCGATCTCCTGCCCCGAGAAGCCCAGCACCTCGCGCAGGATGAGCGCGGCGCGCTGGTTGGGCGGCAGGTGCTGCAGCGCCGCCACGAAGGCCAGCTCGACGCCCTCCCGGCGCTCGTAGCGCGCCTCGGGGGCCGCGCGGCCGTCGATGAGCCCGAGCTGCTCGTCGGGATAGGGCTCGACCCACGTCGACTCGACCAGCGGCGCCCCCGGCGGGTCGTGCGGATCGGCGGGCGGGCCGTGGTCGATCGGCAGCATCCGCCTGGGCCGGCGCTCGATGGCGTTGAGCGACGCGTTGGTCGCGATCCGGTACAGCCAGGAGCGCAGCGAGCTTCGCCCCTCGAAGCGCGGCAGCCCGCGCCAGGCGCGCAGCAGGGCGTCCTGGAGGGCGTCCTCGGCGTCGTGGACCGAGCCGAGCATGCGGTAGCAATGGGCGTGCAACGCGCCGCGGTGGGGCTCGACGAGCCGCCGGTAGGCATCGTGGTCACCACCGCGGGCGGCATCGAGGAGGTCGCGCTCGAGCGCGCTGACGGCGGTGGTGGAGGTGGCCATCGGTACTCCTGAGACCGCCGACGCGCCCCGAACTCATCGGACCGATGAGTTCTCGGCCATCGCGCGGTCAAAGAGCCAGACGCCGATGCTCGCCCCCTCGACACCAGTGGTGCACCTGGAGCTGCACACCGGCGACCTCGTGCGCGCGCAAGCCTTCTACTCGCAGCTGTGCGACTGGCACCCCGACCGCGTCGACACCCGGCACGGCTCGTACCACACGCTCGAGCTTGGTGAGGGGCTCGGCGGCGGCATCGTCGAGTGCGCCACGACCCGCCCGCTCTGGCTGCCTTACGTCGAGGTGCCGGAGATCGGGGCGGCCACCGAGCGCGCGCGAGACCTGGGCGCCACCGTCCTGCTCGACGCTCGCGAGGGCCCGGCCGGCTGGCGCAGCGTCGTCGCGACGCCGGCCGGCGGCGAGATCGCCTTCTGGCAGGGCAAGCGATGAGGCGCCCGCTCAGGCGCCGGTCGCTTGCGGCCTGTCTTCCGGCGCCCGCGGCACCTCGCTGCGCGGAGTCGCATCGAGGAAGACCTGCCACACCGACGGAATGCGCTCGCGCAGCTCGCGGTCGAGCTCGCTCGAGGCGCGCTCGATCTCGTCGGCGCTGAGGCCGTCGGCCAGGTCGATGCGCGCGGCGACCAGCAGGCGGTCGGGCGCCAGGGCCATCGTGAGCAGCTCGAGCAGGCGATCGACCGCGGCATGGGCCTCGATGATCGTGGTGATCGCCTGTCGCTCCTCCGGCGACGCCGCCTCGCCGATGAGCAGCGCCCTGGTGTCGCGCCCGAGCGCCACGGCGACCGTCGCCAGCAGCACCGCGATGATCACCGAGGCGACGCCGTCGTAGACCTGGTTGCCGGTGACCTCGTGCAGCGCGACGCCAGCGAAGGCCACGACGACACCGACGACGGCCGCGGAGTCCTCGAAGAGGACGGTCTTGGTCGTCGGGTCGCGGCTGGCGCGGACGTAGTACGCGTGGGATTGGCGCTGCGCCCCGGCCTCGGCGCGGGTCTGGCGCCAGGCCCGCACGAGCGACGCGCCCTCGGCCAGGGCGGCGAAGGCGAGCACCGCGTAGGCGATGGCGTAGGAGCCGCTCTCGGTCTCGGGACCGAAGATCCGGCTCAGCCCCTCGTAGAGCGAGAAGCCGGCGCCGGCCACGAAGATCCCCACCGCGGCCAGGAAGGACCAGAAGAAGCGCTCCTTGCCGTAGCCGAAGGGGTGCGCGGCATCGGGCTCGCGCTCACCGATGGACAGCGAGTAGAGCAGGAAGACCTGGTTCATCGTGTCGGCCACCGAGTGCGCCGTCTCGGCGAGCATGGCCGAGGAGCCCGAGACCAGGCCGGCGACGAGCTTGGCCACCGCGATCGAGGCATTGGCCGCCAGGGCGACGAGCACCGTGCGGCGGGCGGCGGGGTGCGGCGCGCCGCCGCGGGCCATCAGCCCTGGCCGTTGCGCGCGGCCGCGGCCTCGGCCACGAGGGCGCCGATCAGGCGGCTCTTCTCGTCGGCCTCGGGATGCCACTGGACGCCGAGCGCGAAGCGGCGGTCGGGCGCCTCGAAGGCCTCGGGCAGCTCGTCGATCGACGACCAGCCGGTGACCTCGAAGCCCTCGCCCACGCGGTCGACCCCCTGGTGGTGGTGGGACTTCGTCCCGTGGACGACCTCGCCCGCGGCGCGCGCGGCCAGCGAGCCGTCGTCCAGGCGCACGTCGTGGTCGGCCCCGTCGAAGGAGCCCGGGTTGCGCCGGTGCTCGTGGTGGCCGTGGCTGTCGGGCAGGTGCTGCAGCAGCGTGCCGCCCGCCGCGACGTTCATGAGCTGCATCCCGCGGCAGATGCCCAGCAGCGGCAGGTCGCGCTCGAGCGCCCGGCGGGTGAGCGCGATCTCGAAGTCGTCGCGTTCGGGGACGGTGCCATGCGTCTCGGCGTGCGCCTGCTCGCCGTAGGCGTCCGGACCGATGTCGGCGCCGCCCGCCAGGATCAGCCCGTCGAGCAGGTCGAGGATCGCGTCGGGGTCCTCATGGACGGCCTCGTCGGGCGGCAGCATGAGCGCGATCCCGCCCGCGCGCTGGACGGCGTCGATGTAGGAGCGCGGCAGCAGGTAGGCCTGCTGGTCCCACACGCTCCAGCGGGCGCGCTCGAGCGCCGTGCAGATGCCGATCACCGGACGGGACATCACGTCTCAACTTAGCCGAACGTCGGTCGTCCCCCCTCTGCAGGGGGCAGGACCGACGTTCGACGCCCGGCGAGGGCTCAGGCGGCGTCGCGGCCGGCGACGCGCTCGCGCGCCGCGGCGTGGGTGACGCCACGCTCGGTCAGGATCCGCGCGGCGACGCCGTCTCGCTCGCGCAGGAGCCCGAGCACGAGGTGCTCGCCGCGCAGGTCGCGCTCGGCCAGGTGGACGGCCTCGCGCACGCTGAGCTCGAGCACCTTCTTGGCCCGTGGCGTGAACGGGACGGTACGGCCGATCCCGCCGCGCCGGCAGCGGCCGCGGCGGCTCAGCGCGCCGGGCCCGAAGGCGCGCTCGACGCGCTCGCGCACGGCCTCCAGGTCGATGCCCAGGGTGGCGAGGGCGTCGCGGTCGATGTCCTGCTCGCCGCGGCCCACGATGCGCACCACGTCCTCGCGCACGCCGGCGCCCTCGACGCCGAAGCCGGCCAGCAGCCGGGCGCCGTCGCCGTCGGCCCGCAGCACCCCGAGCAGGATGTGCTCGGTGCCGATCCAGCCGTGGCGCAGGGCCATCGCCTCCTCTTGGGCCAGCGCGATGGCCTGGCGGGCGTCCTTGGTGAAGCGCTCGAACATCAGCCCAGCAACCTCCTGCGTCGTCCGTGCTTGCGGTGCACGGCCTGCTTGGAGACCCCCAGCGCGGCGCCGATCTCCTGCCACGACCAGCCGCTCTCTCGCGCGTTGGCGACGTGCAGCTCCTCGAGGCGCTCGACCAGGTTGCGCAGCGAGGCGACCGCGGCGAGCCCCACCTGCGGATCGGTGCTGTCGACGGCGCCGGCGAGATCGCGGGTCTGCTGTGCGGCCATGGCGTCAACATACGTTGACGAGATGGCTTTGTCAACCCATGTTGACGCGCCGGGCAGCGGATAGGTTGCCCGCCATGTCCGAGTACGAGACCGTCAACGTCCATCGCGACGGCGCCGCGGCGACCATCGAGCTCAACCGCCCCGAGACGCTGAACGCGTGGAACGCGCAGCTCGGGCACGACCTCCTGGCCGCGGTCACCGGCGTCGCCGAGGACGAGGGCGTGCGCGCCGTGGTCATCACCGGGGCCGGGCGCGCCTTCTCGGCCGGGGCCGACCTGCGCGACCTGTCCGGGCGCGAGGAGCGCACGCCCGAGGGCATTCCCGACGTGCGCCGCGTCCTGACCGAGCGCTACCACCCGATCATCACGACGATCCGGACCATGCCCAAGCCGGTGCTGGCCGCGGTCAACGGCCCGGCGGTGGGCATCGGGCTCTCCCTGGCGCTCGCGTCGGACCTCGTCATGGCCGCGGAGTCCGCCTACCTTCTGCTCGCCTTCGTCAACATCGGCCTCGTCCCCGACGGCGGCTCGTCGCTCTTCGTCCCGACCCGCGTCGGGTTCGCGCGCGCCACCGAGATGGCCATGCTCGGCGAGCGCATCCCCGCCGCGCAGGCGCTCGACTGGGGCCTGGTCAACCGGGTGGTGCCCGACGACGCCTTCGCGAGCGAGGTGGCGGCGCTGCGCGACCGGCTGGCCGCGGGGCCGACGCGCTCGTATGCGGGGGCCAAGCGCCAGCTCAACCACTGGCTCTACGCGCGCATGGAGGAGCAGCTCGAGCTCGAGGCGGACATCCAGCAGGAGATGGCGGGCTCGCCCGACTTCGCGGAGGGGGTCACGGCCTTCGTCCAGAAGCGCCCCCCTGTGTTCGAGGGGCGGTAGTCGCGCCACCTACGCGCCGTCGTCCGCCGGCCTGTGAATACAATCCTCGCGCCTTGGCCTGGACCCGGTCCCCTGCCACCAATCGTTCGCGTCGCCTCGCCCTCGCCGTCCTCGTCGCCCTGGCCGCGCTGCTGGTCTTCGCCGGCGCCGCTTTCGCCGACGCGCTCACGCCCGAGAGCGGGGGCTCGCCCAACGCCGACGAGATCGACTCGCTCTACAAGCTGATCCTCGCCGTAGCGACGATCATCTTCGTCGGCGTCGAGGGGGCCCTCTTCTACTCGCTGTTCAAGTTCCGCGCGCGCAAGGGGCTCGTGGCCGCCCAGATCCGCGGCAACACGCGCCTGGAGGTTGGCTGGACGGTCGGCGCCGCCCTCATCCTCGTGGTCCTGGCCGCCTTCACGTTCTTCAAGCTCGACAACATCCGCAACCCGCCGAACTCGGGCCCGAACGGCCTGCAGCTGGCCGACAGCGGCACCCTCTTCGCGTCGGGCCCGACGAAGAAGCTGCCGCCCAACGGCCGCGCGCTCAACGTGTGCGTCAACGGCCAGCAGTACATCTGGCGCTACACCTACGCCAACGACTGCGCCAACGCGCCACTGAACGCGGTCTTCTCCTACCAAGAGATGGTCGTCCCGGTGGACACGACGGTGACGCTGGACATCAACGCGCAAGACGTCGCGCACTCGTGGTGGATCCCCAAGCTGGGCGGCAAGTTCGACGCCATCCCGGGCTACACCAACCACACCTGGTTCAAGGTCCCCGGCAAGCTCGCCGGGAAGGTCTTCACCGGCCAGTGCGCCGAGATGTGCGGGCGCAATCACGCCAACATGATCGCCCAGGTCCGCGCCGTGACGCCGCCCGAGTACGAGAAGTGGCTCGACCAGCGCAAGGCCGACATCAAGGCCGCTGACGACGCCGCGGCCAAGCAGCGCGCCCAGATCGACAAGCAGCTTCCGTAGCCCCCTTCATGGCCGCCACCACCGAGCAAGCCCTCTCCCCCGTCCCGCAGATCGTCGCCCGGCGCGTCCAGCCCGAGCGCACGGGCTGGACCTCGTGGGTCACGACGACCGACCACAAGCGGATCGGGATCATGTACCTGGTCCTCACGTTCGTCTTCTTCATCCTGGGCGGGACCGAGGCGCTGCTCATGCGCCTGCAGCTCAGCCAGGCGAACAACACGCTCCTGGACCCCAAGACGTACAACGAGCTGTTCACGATGCACGGGACGACGATGGTCTTCCTGTTCGTCGTCCCGATCATGGCCGGCTTCGGCAACTACCTCGTGCCGCTCATGATCGGCGCCCGCGACATGGCGTACCCGAAGCTCAACGCCCTGTCCTTCTGGCTGCTGGTGGCGGGCGGGCTGGTCTTCTACGGGTCGGTCTTCTTCAACCCGCCCGAGTGCGGCTGGACGTGCTACCCGCCGCTGTCGTCGAGCAACTACCTGCCCAACGGCGGCGTCGACGCGTGGATCTTCCTCGTCCACCTCACGGGCCTGAGCTCGCTGGTGGGCGCGATCAACTTCTACGCCACGATCGCCAACATGCGCGCGCCGGGCATGGGCTGGGGGCGCCTGCCGCTCTTCGTGTGGACGATCCTGACCTACGCGATCCTGCTCATCCTGGCCCTGCCGGTCGTCGCGGGCGCGGTGACGATGCTCCTCACCGACCGCCACTTCGGGACGCACTTCTTCGATGCGTCGAACGGTGGCTCGCCCCTGCTCTGGCAGCACCTGTTCTGGTTCTTCGGGCACCCCGAGGTCTACATCATGGTGCTGCCGGGCTTCGGGATCATCTCCGAGGTCCTGCCCGTCTTCGCCCGCAAGCCGATCTTCGGCTACAAGGCGGTCGCGGCGGCCACGGTGCTCATCGCCTTCCTCGGGCTGCTGGTGTGGGCGCACCACATGTTCGCCACGCCGAGCCCGACCTACGTGCTGATCTTCTTCATGCTGGGCTCCTTCCTCATCGCCGTGCCCACGGGCGTGAAGATCTTCAACTGGGTGGCCACGCTGTGGCGGGGCACGATCGAGTTCAAGACCGCGCTGCTGTTCTGCGTGGGCTTCATCGGGACGTTCCTCATCGGCGGCATCACGGGCGTCTTCCTCGCCGTCTTCCCCGTCGACTGGCAGGTCACCGACACGTACTTCGTCGTCGCCCACCTGCACTACGTGCTCATGGGCGGCTCCGTGTTCGGCATCTTCGCGGGCATCTACTACTGGTTCCCGAAGATCACCGGGCGGCTGCTGAGCGAGGGCCTCGGCAAGCTGAGCTTCTGGCTCATGCTCGTCGGCTTCCACGTCACCTTCCTCATCCAGCACTCGCTGGGTCTCGACGGGATGCCGCGGCGCATCTACGAGTACGCCGACGTCGGCCACCTCGAGCTCTACAACCTGATCTCGACCGTGGGCTCGTTCATCCTCGCCACCGGGGTGCTGGTGACGGCGGTCAACGTGGTCCGCAGCGTCAAGCACGGCCCGATCGCCGGGCCGGACCCGTGGAAGGGCAACACCCTGGAGTGGTTCACCACCTCGCCGCCGCCGGTCAACAACTTCGACGTCATCCCCCGCGTGCGCTCGGTCGAGCCGATGAAGGACATCCGCCGCCAGGTCGAGCGCCAGATGGGGCCGACCGACGAGATGGAGCAGCCGGTGCCCGAGTCCGCGGTGCGAACCTGATGTCCGCGCCACGCGCCGCTGCCGTCGCGCTCTCGCCGCTGGCGGGCGCGCGCCAGGTGGTGGCGGACTACGTCACCCTGACCAAGCCGCGCGTCCAGTCGCTGCTGCTCTTCACGACGGTGACGACGATGCTCGTGGCGGGCACGCCGTCGCTGCAGCTCATCCTGCTCACGTGCCTGGGCGGCTACCTGTCGGCGGGCGGCGCCGGCGCCGTCAACCACGCCTTCGATCGCGACATCGACGCCCGCATGGCGCGCACGGCCGACCGGCCCGTGCCCGCGGGGCGGGTGTCGGCCCGGGCGGCGACGATCTTCGGCTGCGTCCTGGCGGCGCTGTCGGTCGTCGAGCTGTCGGTGTGGGTCAACCCGCTCGCCGCCGCGCTCTCGCTGTGCGGCTTCTTCGGCTACGTGTTCGTCTACACCGTGTGGCTCAAGCGCCGCACGCCGCAGAACATCGTCATCGGGGGCGCCGCGGGGGCCGTGCCCCCGCTCGTCGGCTGGGCCGCGGTGACGGGCGGCCTGGACGGCATGGCCGTCTACCTCTTCGCGATCGTCTTCTTCTGGACGCCGCCGCACTTCTGGGCGCTCTCGCTGCTCATGAAGGGCGAGTACGAGCGCGTCGGCGTGCCGATGCTGCCCGTGGTCCGCGGCGAGGTCGAGACCCGCCGGCAGATCCTGCTCTACAGCGTCCTGCTCTACGCGGTGACCCAGCTGCCCTTCTGCGCCGGGGGGCTGGGGACGGTCTACCTGGTCGCCTCGTTCGTCCTCGGCGTCCTCTTCGTCGGCGGCGCGTGGCTGCTCAGCCGCCGCGCCGACCGGCGCTCGGCGCTGCGCCTGTACCTGTTCTCGCTCGCCTACCTGGCCCTGCTCTTCGGCGCGATGGTCGCCGACGTCAAGCTCTAGGATCCCGACCCAAGGCTCGCCATGGACCGCAACCTCGCCCGCAAGAACGTCCGCTCCGGCCTCATCGTCACCGCGGTGTGCTTCTTCATGTTCGGCATGACGTTCGTCGCGGCGGCCATCTACATCTCGTGAGCCCGCTCGATCCCGAGGTCCCGCCCTCCGGCGAGGAGATCCACCTCCCCGGCGGCAGCATCCAGCCGGTCCTGCTCACCGTCGGAATCACCATGGCGGTGGTCGGCGTGACCACGAACGTCTTCATCTCTATCGCCGGCGCCATCCTGTCGCTGTGCGTGATCGTGGCCTGGATCCGCGACACGCGCCGCGACATCGACGAGCTCCCGCTCGAGCACGCCGAGCACTAGGCAGGTCGTCCGCCGTCGCCGCGACGCTGCGCGACGTCTACAGCATCACCGAGGGGAAGCGAGCCGCGGGCGCTCGGGCCGGGCGCGGTCCACGCGAACTGCCGCAGATTGGACCCGGAATCCGAGCCTTTTCTGCGGCCCTTCGCGAACCACTTCGGTTTGTGTGCGGAAACCGGACACAAACCGAAGTGGCTCGCCCCAGCCAGCGGGCGGCGGGCCTGCCTCCCCTCGGTGATGCTGTTTGCGACGCGCAGCGCAGAAGCGACGCGCGGACGACCACGCGAGCGGCGGACGACCCTAAGCCGCAGCGCCGAACGAGGCGCTGTCGGGCACGTCGCAGATCGCCCCGTCGTCGGTCCAGCAGCGCACGATGTCGCGCATCGAGAGCAGGCCGGCGACCTCGCCGCCGGTGGTGACCACGAGGTGGCGGAAGCCGCCGCGCACCATGGCGACCGCGGCCTCTTCCAGCGACCAGTCGGGCGCGGCGAAGACGATGTCGGACGTGAGGTGGTCCGCGACGCGCTCGGTGTCGGGGTCCTGGCCCTTGCCGACCGAGTCCATGAGGTCGCGCTCGGTGAGGATGCCGGGCCCGGGGCTGTCGGGATCGAGCACGACCGCGGCGCCGACGCGGCGCTCGGCCATCAGCCGCGCAGCCTCGCGCAGGGTATGGCCCGGGCCCACGGTCAGGACCACCTTGCTCATGCCGTCACGTACCTGCATGCTCGTTCGCCGCCTCCTGGGAGCCGTCAGCTTGCAACGATTGGCTCAATCTACCAGCCGCTGACACGGTGTCCAGCGCCCACGCGCCAAATTGGGGGCAGCCCACCGGGTCACCTCATCCCGCGGCGGGTACGGCACGTAACAAGAGCTTCTTCACCGCAATGCAACGCGCCGCCACAGTCAGACACCGCACGAGCCTCTTCGAGGAGGCCACTTCGATCGTCGAGAGCGAGTTCGCCTCCGATCTGAGCCTGGACGACATCGCCCGGCGCGTGGCCTCGAGCCGGCGCCAGTTGCAGCGCGCCTACGCCGAGATCGGCAACACGACCTTCCGCGAGCACCTGACCGCGGTGCGGATGGAGCGCGCCGCCGACATGCTCAGAAGCCGCGGCACCACCGTGCGGGAGGTGGCCCACCGTGTGGGCTACCGCCAGCCCGCCCAGTTCGCCAAGGCCTTCCGCCGTCACCATGGCGCGTCGCCCTCGACCTATCGCTCGCGCAGCCCCCTCGAGGGCTTCGGCGACGGCTCGCGCATCGCCCCGCAGCCCGTCTGACGCCCCGTCCGTCGCTCCGTCGTTCCGTCGCACCGTGGGTACGTTCCGCGTTGCGCTCTGTCGCGGACGACCCATAGGATGCCGCGGGCATGCCGGAGGAGAGCACGCCGCGCCGGGAGCGCAAGCGCACGGTCCAGCAGATGGTCGTGGTGGGGGTCATCGCCACCGCGATCGGCATTGCGATCGGCCTGACGATCCATTGGTTCCCGCCTGCCGACTCGACGCAGGCCGACAAGATCGACACCCTCTGGGACGTCCTCATCATCGCCACGGTGCCGGTCTTCGTGCTCGTCACGGTGATCGTCTGCTTCGCGGTGATCGAGTTCCGCATGCGCCCGGGCGAGGAGAACCTCGACGGCCCCCCGATCCACGGCAACACGCGGCTGGAGGTCGTCTGGACCGCCATCCCGGCGATCCTCATCGTCGGCCTCGTGACCTACGCCTACGTCGTCATGCGCGACATCGAGCAGGCGCCGGCGGCCAGCAACGAGCGGGTCGTCACGGTCACCGGCCAGCAGTTCGCCTGGAGCTTCGCCTACAACGAGGGCGGCAAGCGGTTCACCACCGCCCAGCTCTACCTGCCCGCCGGCAAGTCCGTGAAGTTCGACGTCAAGTCCAAGGACGTCATCCACGACTTCTGGGTCCCGGACTTCAGGATGAAGATCGACGCGGTGCCGGGGATCACGACCCACTACCGGGTGACGCCGAAGAACCCGGCGGCGATCGGCGACCACGCGATCGTCTGCGCCGAGCTGTGCGGCCTGGGCCACGCCTTCATGCGCCAGACCGCGCACATCCTCGCCCCCGCGGACTTCGACAAGTGGTTGCAGAAGATGACCGCCAAGCCCGCGGCCGGCGGCGGCGGAGGGGGCGGCGGCGGCGGCGCCGCCGCCGTGAACGCCAAGCAGCTCTTCAACGCCGGCAACGCGGACACGGGCGCGACGGCCTGCGCCACTTGCCACACGCTGGCCGACGCGGGCGCCAAGGGCCAGGTCGGGCCCGACCTCGACAAGGTCCTCAAGGGCAAGGACGCGGCCTTCATCAAGGAGTCGATCCTCACCCCCGACAAGGTGATCGCGCCCGGTTACCAGCCCGGCGTCATGCCCCCGAACTTCGGCGATACGCTGTCGGCAGAGCAGGTCGATGCCCTGGTCAAGTACCTCTCTCAGGTGACGAACAAGTGAGGTCCAGCCGCTGATGCCCATCGCGTTGCGCGCACCCGGATGGTGGCGCGCCCTGGAGTACACGATCCTGGGCGTCGCCTTCTCGTACGGCATCACGATCGGGCTGCGAGCGCTCTTCGGCTACGACCCGCTGCTCGACGGCGAGGCCGTGCTGCGCGTCTCGCTGCTCGCCGTGCCGATGTTCTTCCTCGTCGGGCTGGGCTGCTTCGACTACTGGTTCTACTGGGCCTCAGGGCGCCCAACGCGCCCCGAGGACCACTCCGGCCACGGCGCGTACTCGTGGAGGGACTACTTCCGCCCGAACACCGACCACAAGGTCATCGGGATCCAGTACGTCGTCACCTCCTTCTTCTTCCTCTTCGTGGGCGGGCTGCTGGCGATGCTCATGCGCGCCGAGCTCGCCGCGCCGGGTCGCCAGTTCGTCGACTCCAACACCTTCAACGGCCTCTTCAGCGTCCACGCCTCGCTGCTCATCTTCCTCTTCGTCATCCCGGTCTTCGCCGGGCTGGCGAACTTCGTGCTGCCGCTCATGATCGGCGCGCCGGACATGGCCTTCCCGCGCCTCAACGCGCTGTCCTACTGGCTTCTGCCGATCGCCGGCACGATGATGCTGCTCTCCTTCCTGGCTCCGGGCGGGTCGTTCGCCAGCGGCTGGACGGCGTACGCGCCGCTGAGCACCTCGGCGCCCCTCGGGCAGGAGTTCTTCACCATCGCCGTGCAGTTCGCGGGGGCGTCGTCGATCGCCACCGCGCTGAACTTCCTGGTCACCATCATCACGATGCGCGCGCCGGGCATGTCGTTCTTCCGCATGCCGCTGCTGGTGTGGGCGAACTTCTCGACCTCGCTGCTGGTCGTCATCGCCACGCCGTTCATCGCCGCCTCGCAGTTCTTCGTCCTGCTCGACCGCGGCCTGGGCTTCAACTTCTTCGACCCGACGCAGGGCGGCGACGTGCTCATGTACCAGCACGTCTTCTGGTTCTACTCGCACCCGGCCGTCTACATCATGATGCTGCCGGGCTTCGGGATCATCAGCGAGATCCTCGCGGTCAAGGCGCGCAAGCCGATCTTCGGCTACCGGATGATGGCCTTCTCGCTGCTGGCCATCGTCGTCCTCGGCTTCACCGTGTGGGCGCACCACATGTTCGTGTCGGGCATGCAGCCGTGGATCCGCGTGCCGATGATGGTCACCACGGCGATCATCGCCATCCCCACCGGGATCAAGATCTTCTCGTGGCTGGCGACGCTGTGGCGAGGGGTGCTGCACCTCGACACGCCGATGCTCTTCGCCCTCGGCTTCCTGACCATGTTCACCTGCGGCGGCATCTCCGGCGTGATGCTGGCGATGATCCCGCTGACCATCCACGTCAGCGACACCTACTTCATCGTCGCCCACATCCACTACGTGCTGTTCGGCGGATCGCTGTTCACGATCTTCGCCGGCGTCTACTACTGGTTCCCGAAGATGACGGGCCGGATGTACGACGAGCGCCTGGGCCGCCTGCACTTCTGGATGACCTTCATCTTCTTCAACCTGACCTTCGCGCCGATGCACATCATCGGCGTGCAGGGGATGCCGCGCCGCGTCTACGACTACGCCGACAAGTTCGCGACGTGGAACCTCATCATCTCGATCGCCGCCTTCATCCTCGGCCTGAGCACGCTGATCTTCGCCTACAACATGGTCGCCTCGTGGCGCGGCGGGCCGCGCGCGGTGGCCAACCCCTGGCGCGCGCTCACGCTCGAGTGGCAGGTCTCCTCCCCGCCCCCGATCTTCAACTTCGACGCCATCCCCACCGTCGTCGGCGGCCCCTACGAGTACGGCGTCCCGGGCGCCGTGCACGGGGTATTCAAGGGCGCGGAGGTACCTGCTCCGGCGGGCACACACGCGACGACCACGGCGGAGTAGGAGGCGAGCGTCGTGAAGACCGTCCTCGTGGTGGCCAACGAGACCCTCGGCGGGGCTCCGCTGCTGGCCCGCATCAAGGAGAAGGCCGCGGAGGACGACGGCATCCGCTTGGTCGTCTGCGTCCCGCGCACCAACCCGCGCCAGGGCAACATCATCTACGACGAGGCCGTGTTCGACGCCGCGCAGGTGCGGATCGACCTCGCGCGCAAGATCTTTCGCGAGGAGGGCATCGAGGCCATCGGCGAGGTCGGCGACCCCGACCCCTACACCGCCACGATGGACGCGCTCGCCGAGTACCGCCCCGACGAGATCGTCATCTCGACCTACCCCGCGGCGTCGTCGGGCTGGCTGCGGCGCGACCTCATCGAGCGCATCGCCGAGGCGACCCGGGTGCCCGTCGAGCACGTGGTCGTCGACCTCGACCAGGAGGGGCTGCCCTTCGGCGTCACCCTGGCGGTCGCCAACCGCACCGCCTCCTCCCCCGCCCTGCTCGAGGCGCTCAAGGCGCGTACCGAGGAGCTGGAGCGCCACGTCTTCATCTTCGTCGTGCCCCAGGAGGGCGGCCATGGCGTCGCCGCGCGCCAGGCCCGCGCCCGCCTGACGCAGATGATCGACCGCGCGCGCGCCGCCGACCTCATCTGCGCGGGCATGATCGCCGACCCCGACCCCTACAACGCGGTCATGAACGCGCTGCAGTTCTTCCGGGTGGACGACATCGTCATCTCCACCCTGCCGGCGACCCGCTCGGGCTGGATGCGCGCGGACCTCGTCGAGCGCGTGCGCCGCGCGTCCAACAAGCCCGTCGAGCACGTCGAGTCCACCGAGGCGGAGGCCGCCGCGTAAGTCATGGAAGCCGCCTCGATCGCCCACGCCGAGCACGACCACGAGCACCACGGCCCGCCGCCGGCGAACCGGTCCTCGCGCGTCGAGACCCAGCTGCTCGGGATGCTGCTCTTCATCGTCTCCGAGGTCATGGTCTTCGGGGCGTTCTTCACCGCCTATTTCTTCATCCGGGTGGTGGCGGGCGACGACTGGTTCCCGTTCCAGGGCCACAAGCTCCCCGTCGCGGTGGCCGGCGTGAACACCGCGATCCTGCTCTCGTCCTCGGTCACGATGCACTGGGCGGAGACGTCGATCAAGAACGGCAATCGCCTCGGCCTGAAGGCGGGCATCCTCTCGACCTTCCTGCTCGGGTGCACGTTCCTCTTCGTGCAGATCAACGAGTACGCCCACATCGGCTTCGCCCCGCACGACTTCGCCCAGGGCTCGGTCTTCTACGGCCTCACGGGCCTGCACGGCGCGCACGTCTTCGTCGGCCTGACGCTGCTGGCCATGGTGGTGGTGCGCTCCTTCCGCGGGCACTACTCGCCCGAGGAGCACCGCGGCGTCGAGGTGCCGGGCATCTACTGGCACTTCGTCGACGTCATGTGGGTCGTCGTGTACTCGTCGGTCTACGTGCTCTGAGCGTGCTGAACCCGCTGCGATCCGAGGAGGAGGCCTTCCGGGCCCTCGTGCTCGTGGTGGCCGTCGTGGCGGCGATCGTCGTACTCGTGCTCGTCGGGCGCGCGCTCTTCTGAGCGACCCTCGACGTCGCGCATGCCCGGCAGCAGCAGCGCCGCGAAGGTGACCACTGCGCCCAGCACGCCGGCCGCGATGAGCGTCGTCCGCGCCCCGATGGCGCCGCTCACCGGCCCGGTGAGCGCGAAGGACAGAGGCAGCAGGCCGATGGAGATGAGCCAGTCCAGGCTCGAGACGCGGCCCAGCAGGGCGGTCGGGACGTGGCGCTGCTTGGCCGTCGCCCACACGATGGTGCCGGCCGTCTCCAGCGCGTTGAAGGCCAGGCTGGCGATCATGAGCTGCCACACGGCGGTCGACAGGCCGTAGCCCGCGACGGCCAGCGTGGCCAGCGTCCACGTGACGTACATGAAGGTGATGTCGCGCCGCGGCAGGCCCCGCTGGCCGAGGAGCACCGCGCAGCCCACCGAGCCGACCCCGCCCGCGGCGAAGACGATGCCGAGGTCGGCGGCCGATCCGTGGAGGTCGTTCTTGACGACGTAGGGCAGCAGCACCTCGGCCGGTCCCATGAAGAGCAGGTAGGCGATCGCGGCGCTGGCGAACGTCGCCCACAGCCACACGTGGCTGCGGATGTAGCGCAGGCCCGCCGCGATGTCGCCCGCGACCGTGCCCGCCGCCGCAGCGGCCGGCGCGCGCACGCCGGGCGCCATCGCCAGCAGCGCGAGCGCCGAGACGACGAAGGACGCCGCGTCGACCGCGAAGGCGGTCCCCGCGCCGAGCACCTCGATGAGCACGCCGCCCAGCGCCGGCCCGGCCAGGCGCAGCGCGATCGGCCGCACGAACTGGTCCAGCGCGTTGGCCTGAGCGAGGTCGCCCGCGGGCAGCACCTCGGGCACGAGCGCGTCGAAGGACGGGCTGAAGAACGCCGTCCCGCCGCCGTAGAAGGCCGCGATCACCGCGATGTGCCACAGCTCGAGCGCGCCGGTGAGAGAGAGCACGGCCAGGAGCCCGACGGCCAGCCCACGGACGATGTCGGCGGCGACCATGATCCGCCGGCGGTCGAAGCGATCGCTGAGCACGCCGCCCAGCAGCAGCAGGGCGATGGTGGGGACCGTCATCGTGATCCCCACGAGCGCGAGGGCGGTCGGCGCGTTGGACAGGGCGTAGACCTGCCACGCCATGGCCACGACGAAGATGCCGTCGCCCAGCAGCGACACGCACATGCCGCTCCACAGCAGGCGGAAATCGCGATGGCGCAGGGGCGCCAGGAGCCGTACGCGGCTCAGGCCGCCGCCGTGGGAGCCGCCCTCGTAACTAAGGTGCATCGGCCGCCGCGGGGTGCTCGGCGCGCAGGAACTCGATGGTCGTGTCAGGGTCCATGGGCCGGGCGAAGTAGAAGCCCTGGCCGAGCCCGCAGCCGAGGTCGCGCAGCGTCGTCCACTGCTCGGGGAACTCGATGCCCTCGGCGACGACGTCCAGGTTCAGCGTCTGACCGAGCGACACCACCGCGGTCGCCAGTCCGGAGGCCTCCGGGGAGGCGCCGGCGGCGAGGAACGAGCGGTCCATCTTGAGGATGTCGACCGGGAAGCGGCTGAGGTAGCTCAGCGACGAGTACCCGGTGCCGAAGTCGTCCATGGCCAGGCGCACGCCGAGCGAGCGCAGCTCCTGCAGGCGCTGCACCGCCAGGTCGGTGTCGGTCATCATCACCGTCTCGGTGATCTCGAGCGTGAGCAGCTCCGGCGCCAGGCCGGACTCGTCGAGCGCCTCGCGGACGTCGCCGACGATGTCGGAGTGCTGCAGCTGCTTGACCGAGAGGTTGACGCTCATGGTCAGCGGCGGCTCGCGGGGAACCTCCTCCTGGATCGCCTTGGCCTGACGGCAGCCCTCGCGCAGGACCCAGCGCCCGATCGGCACGATGAGGCCCATCTCCTCGGCGAGCGGCACGAACTCGTCGGGGCCGACGAGGCCGCGCTCGGGGTGGCGCCAGCGCAGCAGCGCCTCCAGGCCGGAGACCGAGCCGTCCTCGAGGCGGACCAGCGGCTGGTAGTGCAGCTCGAGCTGATCGGAGACCATGGCGCGCTGGAGATCGGCGCGCAGCTCCAGGCGCGCGAGGACGCCCTCGTGCATCGCGGGCTCGAAGAGGCGGTAGCCGCCCTTGCCGTCGCGCTTGGCGATGTACATCGCGGCGTCGGCGTTGCGGATCAGCTCGTCGGCGTCGGCCGGCGACTCGCCCTCGACGACCGAGATGCCCAGGCTCGAGCGGACGATGATCTCCTTCTGGGCGAGGCGCAGCGGCTCCAGGAGGGACTCGAGCACGCGCTCGGCGGTGTCGGCCGCCTCCTGCGCGCTGACGACGTCCTCGAGCAGGATGGCGAACTCGTCGCCGCCGAAGCGCGCCGCGGTGTCGGTGGCGCGGATGCTCGTGGCCAGGCGCTCGGCCACCTCGCGGAGGACCTCGTCGCCCGCGGCGTGGCCGAGGCTGTCGTTGATCGTCTTGAAGTCGTCGAGGTCGAGGAAGATGACCGCGATGCCGTGCTGCTCGCGACGGTTGCGCGCCACGGCGTGGCGCACGCGCTCGACGAACAGCGCGCGGTTGGCGAGGTTGGTGACCGGGTCGTGGAAGGCCTGGTGGGCGAGCTGCTCCTCGAAGGCCTTGCGCTCGCTGACGTCGCGGCTGTTGAGCACGATCCCGCGGACGGCGTCGTCCTCGAGCAGGTTGGTGTGCAGGACCTCGAACTGGCGCAGCGTCCCGTCGACGTGGCGCAGCGAGCACTCGAGCACCTCGGTCTCGCTCCCGGCGTAGGCCGAGCCGTCGGCCAGCAGGCGCAGCAGGCGGCTGTTCTCCTCGGGGGCCAGGAGGTGATCGAAACGCATCCCGGTCACGTCCGCGGGGGCGTAGCCGAGGACGCGCTCGATCGAGGGGCTCTGGTAGACGATGGTGGCGTCGGCGTCGAGGACGGTGATGAGGTCGCTGGCGTGCTGGACGAGCGAGCCGAAGCGCGCCTCGCTCTCGCGGCGGTGGACCTCCTCGGTCAGCGCCGCGCTCTCGAGCGCCAGCGAGATCTGCGTGGCCAGGGCGCGCAGGGCGCCGTGCTGGGCGCCGCGCAGCGCCCGCGACGTCGCCGACGCGCCGCTGACGACGAGCAGGCCGCGCGCGTCGCCGCGCAGGCTGAGGCCCAGGGCATGGGCATGGTCGTGCTCGGGGCCGAGGCGCAGGTCCTCACGGTTCGTGCCCACGAGGATGACGCCGGCGGCGGGCGTGGCCAGCAGCTCGACGGCCGTCGCGGGCCCGATCAGCCACCGGTCGCCGGCGAGCTCGAGGCCTCCGTCGGCGGCGACGACCGTGAGCTTGCCCTCCTCGACCAGGCACAGCCGCGCGGCGGCTGCGTCGTCGAAGAGCCCGCGGACGGCCATGAGGGCGGCGCGGTAGATCTCCTCGCGGCCGGTGGCGGCCACCAGCGACGCGCCCGCCGCGCTGAGCGTGCGCTCTCGGGCGACGGAGCGCTCCTGCTGGCGGACGAGGCCGGCCATGCGCAGCACGACGAGGCCGAAGAGCACCACCGAGGCGGCGATGATGACGAGCAGGTCGAGGTTGCCCCGGCGCAGCTCCTGCGTCGCCTCGACGATCGGCGCGATGAGCGACGCGACGGTCAGCAGGGTGAGGCGCAGCGACGTCAGGCGCGGGACACGGTCGGGCGCCGGCTGCTCGAGCTGGCGCATCGACGGGTGCAGGGCCGCGGCGCCCCACAGCAGGTAGAAGCTGATCCAGCCAATGTCGAGGATGACCTGACCGTGGTAGGCGCCGTGCAGGGTGACCACGCCGTAGGCGAAGTCCGTGACGAGCAGCGCGACGATGGCCGAGGCCAGCAGGTAGAAGGCCGGCAGGCGCCTGCCTGTGTCGACGGCGAGGCGGATGGCGGCCGCGAGCAGGAGGATGTCGCCCAGCGGGTAGGCGACCGACACCAGCTTGCCGGTGACCGTCATCGTCTCGTCGTGCAGATACGGTGCGATCAGGGCGACCCACGAGAGCAGGGCGAGGCCCAGGGTCATGATCAGCGAGTCGATGACCCCCGCGCGGTCGCTCTCCGGGTTGCGCCGGCGGATGAGCATGAGCAGGCCCGCCATCAGCGCCGGGTAGACGGCGACGTAGGCGCCGTCGCCCAGCGACGGGAACGGGACGTCGGCGTTGAAGAGGCGCGGGTAGCTGTAGGTGTAGAGGTCGCCGAGCCAGAAGAGCAGCATCCCGATGGCGAACCAGCGCCACGGCCCGCGCGAGGCGGGCTTGTGGCGGCGCACGCCGACGACGATCGCCAGCACGGGCGAGAGGCCGAGGAGGTTGAAGACCGGGCCGCTGGCCGCGAAGGGCGGCACCCACACGTAGAGCGCCGTCAGCAGCGCGCCGGCGCCGAGGTAGATCTGCCACAGCGCGAGCCCCCGCAGTGCGTGCGCGCCGCGCATGGCTACGCCGCCGCCTCGAGCCGCGGCCCGGCGCTGCGGGCGGGCTGCAGCTCGCCGCGGTGGGCCAGCTCCTCGAGGGCCGCGATGAGCATGTCGATCTCCGCGTCGGTGTTGGCCGCCGTGAGCTGGATGCGGAACCCGACCTCGTCCTTGGGGACGAGCGGGTAGGCCGCCAGCGTCGCGTAGACGCCGCGGTCGAAGAGCATCTGCCCGACGGCGCCGATGCGGTGGTAGTCGTGCAGCGGGATCTCGACGATCGGGAAGCCCGAGCGGTTGGGCGTGTGGACGCGCAGGCGGGCCAGGCAGTCCAGGACGCGCTCGGTGCGCTGGCACAGGGTGCGGCGTAGCGCGTCGCCGCGGGTCTCGTTGACGTCGAAGCCTGCGAGCACGGTGGCCAGCGAGGCGACGGGCGAGGGGCCCGAGTACAGGTAGGGCGGCGCAGCGACCTTGAGCAGGTTCTTGACGTCGGTCGGGCAGGCGATGAAGGCCAGCAGCGACGAGTAGGCCTTCGAGAAGCCGCCCACGAGCACGATGTGGTCGTAGCTCTCGTCGCAGTGGCGCACGACGCTGTTGCCGCGGCTGCCGTAGACGCTGGACTCGTCGGGGCCGCGCTCGCCGATGACCCCGAAGCCGTGGGCGTCGTCGACGTAGAGCAGCGCGCCGTGCTCGCGGGCGACGGCGGCGAAGGCGCGGATGTCCGGCGCGTTGCCGGTCATGCTGTTGACGCCGTCCATGCAGACCAGGCGGGTGCGGTCGCGCTCGGCGCGCAGCAGCTCGTCGAGGTGGTCGGGGTCCTCGAAGCGGAAGCGCTTCACGGCGGCGCCGCGCGCACGCGCGACCTGGCAGCCGTCGTAGATCGTCTTGTGGGCCCGCGCGTCCAGGAAGATGGTGCCCGAGGCGGCCAGCAGCGGGATCACCGACATGTGGATGTGGGTGATGGTCGGCAGCACGAGGGTGTCCTCGGCGCCGAGCAGGGCGGTCAGCCGCTCCTCGATCTCCTCGTAGAGGACCGGGCTGCCGAGCAGGCGCGACCAGCTCGGATGCGTGCCCCATGCGTCGAGGTAGGCCGGGACCGCGTCGATGATCTCGCGGTCGAGGTCGAAGCCGAGGTAGTTGCAGGAGGCGAAGTCGGCCAGCCAGTGGTCGCCGATGCGGATCATGCGACCGTCGATCTCGTCGATGACGGCGTCCATCATCGGGTGCGAGGCCTTGAGCTCGGACAGGTCCCGGCACGTCTCGAGCCAGTGCTCGATCCAGGGACGCGTGGAGACGCGCGTGGGCGCCGCCTCCCGCGCAGGTGCAGGCAGTCCTCGGGCTGCAGCAGATGCGCTCATGCCCTGTCCTATTCGGACGAGACGAGCGGTAGCTTGAGCGCGCCGACCGGGCGTGCGCGGACGTGGGTGCTACTTGACGGTGAGCTTGCCCTCCATGCCGGCCTGGCGGTGGCCGGGCACCGAGCAGTAGAACGTGTAGGTCCCCGCCGTGAAGCTCGCCTGGAACTGCGAGACGCCCCCGTCCTTGACGACCTCGCCCTTGCCCTTGCCGTCGATGACGATGTCGTGCGGCGTGCCGGACTTGTTGGCCATCTTGACCGTGATCTGGCCGGGCGTGGCCGTCGCCGCATTGGTCACGAAGGCGAGCTGGCCGGTGGGATCGGCGTCGATCTGCAGCGCGCCGTTCTTCTCGACGGCGGGCTTGCCCCCGCCGGCCTGCTTGACCGCGGTGGCCAGCAGGCCCGTGTCCTTGCCGCCCGCCGCGACCGACTGCGCGACGTAAGCGGCGACGTCGTAGGCCTTGTCGCCCGTGACGAGCTTGGCCGGCATGACCCCGTCGCGGTTGGGGTGCAGGATCTGCCCGTGGACCGCGCCCGTGATGCCCGAGCGCTTCATCCCGTCCTTGAGGCCCCGCTGGAAGGCCTCGTCGAGGTTCGGCCCCGTGGTCCCCTTGGTGCCGGCGCGGGCGAGCACGTGGCAGGAGCCGCACTTCTGGACGAACAGCTGCTTGCCGGCGATCAGGTTGGCGTTGTCGCCCTCCGGGCGCGTCGAGCAGGCGCTCAGGGCGAGCGTGACGCCCGCCACCACGAGGCCCGCGAATCCGGCTCGCAGGCCGGCTCTGGAGAGCACTGGACCCATTCGCGCGGCACTCTATCTCAGGCCACGGGCGGCAGCTCCGCCAGCCGTCCCTGCGCCGCCGCGAGCACTCCGCCGGCCACGCCCTCCCACGAGAAGCGCTCGCGCGCCGTGGCGATGAGCGCGGCCCGGGTGGCGGCCCGGACGTCATCGGGGGCCTCCAGCCACGCACCCACGCGCGCGGCAATCGCCCGCACCGCGCCGTCGTCGATCGGGAAGGACAGCCACTCGCGCGCCTCGGGCGGCACGGCCTGTGCGAGCATGGCGCTGACCTCCTTCGCGCCCGAGTGCCCGGCGGAGATCGGCAGCACGCCGCACGCTGCCGCCTCGGCGGCCACCATCCCGTAGGCCTCCGGGAAGGTGCTCGGGAAGACGAGCGCCTCGCAGGCGGCCAGGAGCGGCGCGAGCTCGTCGTGCTCCAGGCGGCCGGTGAGGACCACGCGCTCGCGCAGGTCGCGGGCGGCCGCCCAGTAGTCGTCGTCGGCGGTCTCCAGGAAGGCGAGCAGATGGCGCAGCGGCGCTCGGGGCCCCCTTCGCGCTCGCGCCCGGCCTGCGCGATGGCGCGCACGGCGTCGCGGTCGCCGTCGGCCAGCCCGTCGAGCAGCTCGAGCAGGCCGTCGCGGAAGCCGCCGAAGCCGACGACCACGAGCCGGGCCTCCGGCACGAGCGGCCACGCCGCCAGCAGCAGGTCGATCCCCTTGGAGACGATGAGCTTGCCGATGAAGCAGACGTGGCGATCGCGGGTGACGTCGAGCCGGCGCAGGGCGCCGGCGGCGACGCCGGCGTCGCGCGCGAAGGCGCCCTCGCCGCCGACGTCCCCGCTCGCGTCCAGGCGCTCGATCAGGGACGCGACCCCCGCGGCCGCGTCGCCGTCGCGCGGGCGGAACTCGTCGACGTCGACGCCGGGCGGCCCCAGCCGGGTGCGCTCGGGCAGCTCGTCGTCCTGCATCGCCGCCCACAGCGACTCGCCCGTGTGACGCGAGCCGACGAGGACCGTGCGGGCATCCGCCAGGCCCTCCCGCGCCCACGGCAGGAAGCGCTGCGGGTCGCGCTTGACGACGTACTCCAGGGCGCTGCCGTGGACCTTCACGGCGTAGGGCACCCGGCCTTCCAGCCCGCGGGCGAGGATCGCCGGCCCCATGACGAGGTGGTTGGCCAGCGCCACGTCGGGCCGTGCCCGAGCGCAGACGTCGCGCACGGCGTCGACGTTGGCCTGCACGTAGGCCTCGATCTCGGCGTCGCTGCACTCCAGCAGCGTGCGCGCCTCGAAGCCCTCGTAGCGATCGGCGACGTAGACGGGCAGCAGGCCGCCGATGTCCGGGCGCCATGCCGTCACGCGGACCGGCTCGCGCAGCGTGGTGACGCGCGCCGCGCCCCCCTCCCATGTCCCCACCGCATCGACGAAGTCGAGGTCCTCGGGCCGAGGCTCCTGGCAGAGCAGGTCGACCGTGTGCCCGGCCCGCCCCAGCGCCGCGCACAGGCGCGCGTTGTAGACGTTCGAGCCCGTCCCGCGCAGGAGGTAGCCGTGGAAGACGAGCGCTCGCATCGCCGGACCTTAGTAGGCTGCGGCGCATGCCCGGCCGCCCTCGGTATCGCCTGCGCACGCCCTCCACGGGCCGCGAGATCGTGCTCGAGGCCGAGCCCGGCAAGGTCTACACCGACCGCGAGACGGGCGAGGAGCTCGAGGTGGTGGGCACCGTCCTGCCGCTGCCACCCTCCCAGTCGCGCCTGCCATGGGCCGTCGAGAACCTGCGCTTCTGCACCTGGTGCGACCAGCTCGCCCAGCGCGATCTCAACGACTGCCCCACCTGCGGGCGGCGCATGGCACCGCTCGCGTCCTAGAACGCCTCTACCCTCCCTTCACATGCGTACGTACGTCGCCGTCCTCTTCGCCGTCGCCTGCCTGGGCCTCAGCGCCTGCGGCAGCGACAGCTCAAGCCATGACGTCGTGCCCTCGTCGGTGCCGGCGCTCACGCCCCCGCCGGGCGCGGCGGCCCTCGCCTCGACCTCGACGGGCGCGTCGGGCAGCTCGACCGACACCACCTCCACCGACCAGACCGACACGACGTCCACCGATCAGACCCAGAGCCAGAGCCCATCGTCGACGGGCGCCACCACCACCCAGGCCCAGCCCCAGGCGCCCGCAGCGACCGGCACGGGGACGTCCACGGGCGCGACCGGCGGCACCCCCTCGGGCGGGACCGGGACGGGCACCGGTACCGGCACCGGCAACGGTGGGACCGGCGGCGTCTCGCCGGGCGAGTTCAGCCAGTTCTGCAAGGACAACCCGGGCGCCTGTTAGTGGGCCTCGGCGGCGAGCGGGTCGACTACGAGGGCTTGCACCTCGCTCGCCCCGACGTCGGGCCAGACCCGATCGAGCAGGTCCGCGTCTGGCTCGCCGCCGCGCGCGAGGCCGGGATCTACGAGCCCGAGGCGATGACGCTGGCGACGGTCGACGCCGACGGCCGCCCCAGGGCGCGCTACGTCCTGCTGCGAGGTCTCGACGAGCGCGGCTTCTGCTTCTTCACCAACTACCGGTCGGCCAAGGCCCGCGAGCTGGCGGCGAACCCCCATGCCGCGCTGACCTTCGGCTGGCTGCAGGTCCACCGCTCCGTGCGCGTGGAGGGCACCGTGGAGCGCCTGCCCGAGGCCGAGAGCGACGCCTACTTCGCGGGGCGCCCGCGCGCCGCTCGGATCGGCGCCTGGGCGTCGCCGCAGAGCGAGCCCATCTCCTCGCGCGAGGAGCTCGAGCGCGCGGCGGCGGCCGTCGAGCAGCGGTTCGGGGACGCCGAGATCCCGCGCCCGCCGCACTGGGGCGGGTTCCTCGTGCGGCCCGAGCAGATCGAGCTGTGGCAGGGGCGCTCCGGGCGCCTGCACGATCGCCTGCGCTACGCGCGCGCCGGCGACGGCTGGCGCATCGAGCGCCTCGCTCCCTAGCGGACGGCTGATCGCCTCTAGGTCTTGGGCGCGACCGCGGGGGCCGGCTTGGTGATGAGCGTGGCCGAGTAGGCCAGGCGGGCGGTCTTGTAGAGGCAGTAGTACTGCGCGAGCTGGTTGGGCTGCGTCTGCACCGTGTTGGTCGAGGTGTCCTCGCAGGTGCCCTTCCCGCGGCTGGCGCGCCAGGACGTGTCGGCGCCCAGGCCGACGGCCAGCGCGGGCGCCCACGTCGGCACCGTGAGGGCGATGACCCAGCCCTTCTTGACCGGGATCGACTTGGCCAGCGGGAACTGCACGGTGGTGCCGAAGTAGGGCGCGAGCTTCTGGGGGTCGCCCTGGCCGACCGCCCGCGAGCGCAGCTTGCGGCGCGGGTTGAGGATCGTCAGCTGCGCCTGGGCCTCGCCGCCGAGCTTGTCGTTGAAGAACGCCGTCTGCTTCTTGCCGGGCTTGCCGAGGCCGATCGACCAGGCGACGATGCTGCCGTCCTGGGGGATCACCATCACGTTGCGCTGCGGGCCGATCTTGGCCTGGTAGCCGGTGGTGCGGCTCACGGCCAGGCACGGGCGCGTCGGGCAGCTGGGGACCGGGGCGGGGTCGATCTTGCCGACCTCGATGATCTCAGCGCATGCGGCAGCGGGAAGCGCGAGCGCCGCGCAGGCAGCGCCGGCGACCGCGACGAAGGGAAGTCGTGACATTAGAGGCATGCAACACGCTCGCGGCGCAGGGGTTTCGCCCTTGAGGGGCCTGCCTAGGAGCTCCCATGGAGCTTGAAGGTGGCGGTCTTGGGGGCTTCGGGCGTCGTGTCGACGCACGAGACGCGGGCGCAGCCGGGCTTGGTCGCCTCGGCGATGAAGTCGATCGTCTTCGGGCGCCCGACCGCGCTCTGCGAGAAGCGCAGGGTCATCGTGCGGTCGCTCGTGCGCCCGACGATCGCCACCCCGACCTTGGACAGCTGCTCGCCGGGCTGCATCTTGAAGACGGTGCCGCGCATGGTCTCGCCGTCCGCGCGCGCGGTGGCGCACACGAGGTAGTCGGGCGGCGTCGTGCCGGGCTTGGTCACCGTCCACAGGCGCACGCACAGCGAGCCCGGCGGGCCCGAGGCGGCGATCAGGTCCTTGGGCTGCCAGGGCGCGGCGAGCGTCAGCGCGAAGCGCACGCGGTGGTCGGAGGCCAGCCCGATCTGGACGCGGGTCAGGTCGGGGGCGCTCGCCACGGCGTCCTTGGGGTCCTTGACCACCACGGGCGCGGGCGTGCCGGCCGCCGGCGCCGACGCGGACAGGGCGAGCACGGCGGCGCAGCCCGCGAGGAGGCTGCGGCGTGCACGGCGCGATGCCCGCGAGGCCGGCATGCCGGGGATCATGACGGCTGGGGCCGGCGGAATCGTCGGTGCAAGACCCCTCTCAGCGCCCCTCGTCATCCCCGACGGCGTGGACCATCGGGCGGACGGCCGGTCCGGTCACGCGCGCAACGCCGCGCCGGCGGCGGCGATCTCGTCGGCGTCGCCGGGGCCCGGGACCCACGGCAGGCGCAGCGGGTCGTCGCGGTAGCGCGGGATCACGTGGAGGTGGAAGTGAAAGACGGTCTGCCACGCGGCCGCGCCGCACGAGTTCAGGAGGTTCACGCCGTCGGCCCCGAGGGCGTCCTTGGCGCGCGCGGCCAGCCGCTTGGACGCGGCGGCGCAGGCCGACAGGTCCTCCTCGCCGACGTCGAGCAGGTCGGTCGCGTGCTCGCGCGAGACCACCAGCGCGTGCCCGCGGGTGGCCGGGTTGATGTCCATGAAGGAGACGGTGCGGTCGTCCTCGGCGACGATCGTCGCGGGCAGCTCCCCGGCGACGATCTTGCAGAACAGGCAGTCGGGATCGCGTTCGGCCATGGCCGGTGAGCCTATTGGGCCACCGTCACGCGCGGCGCCGCCGCGGTCGGCGGCGCGGGCTTGCGAACCTGACCGTCCGACCGGTGACAGGGCTACGCACCGGGAAGTAGGATGCAGAGACCTTGGGGGGCTCCAGGTCCAGTAGAGCGGTGTTCAGCCGCCTATGGGAGGCGTACGGCCATGGAAGGCTCGATGACGCGCTCCACCTGATCGATCCCGACTGCACGCTCCACGTGTCGGTCACCGATCGGGTCTACCGCGGGCACGACGGCGTGCGGGCGGGGATGGTCGAGTTCCACAAGGCGTGGAAGAGCGCGACGCTGACGTCCAACGAGATCATCGAGGTCGATTCGCAGACCATCGTCGTGACCGGGCACGTGACGGCCTTCGACCACTCCGGCCAGCGCGTCTACGACGCCCCGCTCGTGTGGATGGCGCTGTTCTGCGACGGCCGCCTGCTGGGCGTCACGTCCTATGGCTCGCGCGCCGACGCGCTCGTCGCGGCGGCCGAAGCGCGTTCGCAGGCCGAATGACATGACATCACGTGCGCGGCGGAGTTCCGCCACGTGCGCGCCGCCTCGTTCCTGCCCGACGGCGACGTGGTGGCCTGACTCAGCGCGCGTCCCGCGCTGCCCGAGCGAGCGCCAGCGCCTCCTCGGGCGTCGAGACCTCGCCGGCGAAGCGCGCCTCGGCGATCTGCGACATCAGCTCGCCCAGCTCCGGGCCGCGGGCGATGCCCAGCGCGGCGGCCAGCTCGTCGCCGCGCACGAGCGGCGGCTGGGCCCCGCGGCACGGCGCGCGAGCGCCTCGGCCAGCACCACCCGCGCCAGCTCCAGGTGCTTCGCGATGGCCTCGTCGGCCTTTCGCCCGCGCGTCGCCATCCGGTCGGCCACGCTCAGCAGCGTGACGTCGGCCTCGACCGGCTCGGTCTTCAGCAGGTAGCGGTAGAGCTCGTGGCGATCGAGGGGCATCTGGTGGACCAGGAAGCCCAGGCGCAGGTGATGGCGCGTCAGCGCGGCCACGTGCGCGCGCAGCCGCTCGCTCGCCCGCAGGCGCTCCAGCGCCGCGCGGGCCATCTCGGCGCCCTGCTCGTCGTGGCGCGGGAAGCCGATGCGACCGTCCGGAAGCTCGGTGCGGGTCTGCGGCTTGGCGATGTCGTGCAGCAGCGCGCCGAAGCGCAGACCGCCGCCGCGGGTGAGCTCGTCGGCCAGCGGCTCGGCCAGCAGCGCGCGGACCGGCGCGGCCAGCGACTCGTCGCCGAGCGCCGCGGCGGGATCGTGCTCGAGGTCGATGCTGGCCTGCAGGACCTCGAGGGTGTGCCCGTGCACGTCGCGGTGGTGGTAGGGGTTCTGCTCGACCCCGCGCAGGGTCGTCAGCTCGGGCAGGACGGCGGCCACCAGCTCGAGCTCGTCCATGAGCGCCAGCCCGCGGACCGCCGCGTCGGCGCCGACGATCCGCCGCAGCTCGGTGAAGACGCGCTCCTGGGCGGTGTTCGCCAGCCCCGGCGCGTGGCGGCGGACCGCGGCGGCGGTGTCGGGGTCGATCTCGAAGCCGAGCTCGGTCGCCAGGCGCGCGACGCGCAGCGTGCGCAGGGGATCGGCGACGAAGGCGTCGGCGCTGACCATGCGCAGGCGCTTGTGCTCGAGGTCCCGCGCGCCGCCGTGGGGGTCGACGAGCTCGCCGCCGGCCAGCGGCTCGGCCATCGCGTTGACCGTGAGGTCGCGCGCGGCGAGGTCGGCCTCCAGCGAGCCGCCCTGCAGCGGCGTGATGTCGACCTGCCAGCTGCGGTCGCGGGCGACCACGCGCCAGGCGCCGAACTGGTCGGAGAGCTCGAACGAGGCGCCGCCGGCCCCCCGGCCCAGGCTGCGCGCGGCGCGGCGCACGTCGCCGTCCACGACGACGTCGAGATCAGGGGTCGGGCGCCCCAGCAGGCGGTCGCGCAGCGCCCCGCCCACGAGCCACGCGCGCTCGCCGGCCAGCGCCTCGCGCAGGGTCTCGATCACAGCGCCGCCCCGTCGCGGTGGTGCCGGCGCGGAACGCGCGCCGTCAGCGCGCAGGTGACCTCGTAGTTGATCGTGCCCAGGCGCCGCGCCATCTCCTCGGCGGGCAGCCCATCGCCGATGAGCAGCGCCTCGTCGCCGCGCCCGACGCCGCCGCCGTCGGCGCCGAGGTCGAGGGTGACGTTGTCCATCGACACGGTGCCCACGAGCGGGAAGCGCCGGCCGCCGACGAGCAGGTCGGCGTTGTTGGTCAGCGCGCGGCTGACGCCGTCGCCGTAGCCGATCGGCACGGTGGCGAGCACGGTCTCCTCCCGGGCCACGAAGCGCCGCCCGTAGCCCGCGCTCTCGCCGGGCGCGCAGGGCTTGACCTCGGCGACGTAGCTGGCGAGCTCCAGGGCGGGCTCGAGGTGCCGCGCGCCGGCATCCTCCTGGAACGGGTCGAGGCCGTAGATCGCGACGCCGGCGCGGACGAGGTCGAAGTGGCTGTCGGCGTCGCGCAGCAGGGCGGCGGAGTTCGCCGCGTGCAGCATGAGGCCCGGGTGGCGCTCGCGCAGCGGCGGGGCCCATGCCGCGAAGCGCGCGAGCTGCTCGCCAAAGAAGTCGTCGCCGCGCTCGTCGGCGGTGGCGAAGTGCGTCATCGCGGCGACCAGCTCGACGCTCGGCGCCGCCGCCGCCGCCTGCGCCACGCGCGTGGCCTCCTCCGGATCGCGGCTCCCCAGCCGCCCCATGCCGGTGTCGAGCTTGACGTGCACGCGCCCGCCCCCGCGCGCGGCCACGGCGGCGATGAACGGCTCGCGCCATGCGACGACGTCCGCGCGCGCGGCCAGCGCGGCATCGAGCTCCTCGGGGCTCAGCGCGCCGAGGACGAGCAGCGGCGCGCCGATCCCGTGCGCGCGCAGCTGCGTCGCCTCGTCGGCCGTCGCCACCGCCAGCCAGGTGGCGCCTCCGGCCAGCGCCGCGTGGGCCGCGGGCGCCGCGCCGTGGCCATAGCCGTCGGCCTTGACCACCGCGCACAGCGCAGCGCCGCCGCGCAGCTCGCGGCGCAGGCGGGCGACGTTGCGCTCGATCGCGGCGACGTTGACCCGGGCCAGCGCCCGCAGCGGGCTCACTGCTGATCGCGGATGAGGATGTCGCGCGCGTTCAGGGCCATCTGCCGGGCCGGAGTCTAGAGCGTGCCGGCGCGCGGCCCGGGCGCGCGCGCCGCTACCAGGCCGTCGCCGGGTCGCGACGCGGGGCGACGTCGGCCACGACGGCGGAGACGTTGTCGCGCCCGCCGGCGGCCAGCGCGAGCTCGATCAGTCGCTCGGCGCAGGCGACGCGATCGGGGATGCGCAGCGTCGCCGCGATCGTCGCGTCGTCGACCACGTCGGACAGCCCGTCCGAGCACAGCAGCAGGCGGTCGCCGGGCCGCGCGTCGAGCCTCGTCAGGGCCGGGGAGTGGCCGGGCTCGCCGTCGAGGGCGGCGAGGACCAGCGAGCGCTGGGGGTGGTCGCGCGCCTGCTCGGGGGTGAGCTCCCCGCTGTCGAGCATGAGCTGCACCCACGAGTCGTCGCGCGTGAGCTGGGTCAGCGCGCCGTCGCGCAGCAGGTAGGTGCGCGAGTCGCCGACGTTGGCCACCACGCAGCCCTCGTCGTCGAGCGCCACAGCCGTGACCGTCGTGCTCATCCCCGCCATGGCGGGACGGCACCCGGCGATGAAGCCGATCGTCTCGTTGCCCCGTGCGATGCCCTCGGCCAGGGCGTCCTCGACGCGTCCCTGCAGCCGGCACTTGTCGACGTGGACGAGCGCGTTGATCAGGGTCCGGCTCGCGACCTCGCCCGCCGCCGCCCCGCCGACGCCGTCGGCGACCGCGGCCAGCCGCGGGCTGGCGAAGACGGCGTCCTCGTTGTTGGGCCGCCGTCCGACGTCGCTGCGCGCGCTGCACTCCAGCATCAGGCCCGTCATGGGCGGGACGGTAACGGCTACTCCCCGGGCTCGAGTCCGTTGGCGGCGAGCAAGGCACCGAGCTCAGCGATCAGGCGCGCCTCGACCGGCATGGCCAGCGGCTCGGGCGCGACCTTGTGCTCCCAGGCGGGGAAGTCCCGCGTGCCGTAGCCGCGCGCCTCGTTGTCGAGCTGGTGGAAGGTGCCCTCCACACTCAGGACCAGGCCGGGCTCGTAGCGCTTGGGCGGGAGGTGTTCGTCGCGGTCGACCGGGCGGACGGTCCAGCCCTCGACATGCTTGGCCCGGCGGAAGCCCGAACCCCCGGACATCTTCGTCTTCGTGGTCCCCGGATCGCCGGCCGCGTGCATCGCGGCGAGGAACGCTGCGGTCGCCTCCTCGCAGCGCTCGGCCAGCGGGCGATCGTCCTGGGCGCCGGCGATCTCCCACTCCGCCCGCGTCGGCAACCGATCGACTGAGGCGAGGTTGCGCCCGCAGGCCGCGCAGAACACGCCCTCGCCCGGCGGCTCGCCGCAATGCGGGCAGACGCGCGCTTCGCCGGCCGCCGTCATTCCTCGTCGGCGTAGGCGTCCTCGAGCAGCTCGGGCAGCGTCGCGAGGAACGCCTCCTCGAGCTCCTCGGGGACCGTGATGCGCACCGCGCTCACGTGGACGTCGGTGCCGTGCGTGTGCGCGTCGGGGCTGACGGTCGCCCCCGCGAGGACGAAGAAGGGCGTCAGCGAGAAGTACTCGAGGCCGAGGAACTCCTCGGGATCGATGCCCGAGGCGTCCAGGAGAGCACGCAGCCGCTCGTCGTACTCGGCGTGGCCCTGCGTGATGAAGCCGATCTGCTTCATGCGGGCACCTGCGCATCCCAGCCGCGCCGGAGCAGCTCGCCGAGCGCCTCGGCCGGGTGCGCGCCCGCGGCGCCCATCCGGCGATCGACGACGAAGAAGGGCACCGCGTTGATCCCCAGGCTCATGGCCGTGCGCTCGTCCTCGCGGACGTCGGCCGCATAGCGGTCGGTGGCCAGCACGTCGCGCACCTCGTCCTCGGGCAGGCCGACCTCGAGCGCGAGGCGCAGCAGCGTGTCGTGGTCGCCGATCGTCTCGCCCTCCGTGTGGTAGGCGCGCATCAGCCGCTCCTTCATCGCGTCCTGCACGCCATGAGCCTTGGCGAGCTGGACGAGCCGATGGGCGTCGAAGGTGTTGCCCCCGCGCGCGAGGTCTGAGCGCATGTCCAGGCCGTCGCCGGCCGCCACCTCGGCGAGGCTGCGCTGGCGAGCGAGCGCCTCGTCGCGGCTCATGCCGTACTTCTGCGCCAGATGGGTGGCGCTGTCGACGGTGCGCTGCGCCGGCGCCGCCGGGTCGAGCTCGAAGCTGCGCCAGGTCACGGAGACCTCGTCGCGGTGCTCGAAGGCGGCCAGCGCGGCCTCGAAGCGGCGCTTGCCGACGTAGCACCAGGGGCAGGCGATGTCAGACCAGATCTCGATGTCCATGGCTCTCTGCCCTAGTCAGGATGGACGCATGAGGCTGGTCCTCGTGCGTCGCATCTTTCGCGGGTTGACAATCGCGGGTGTTGAGAGCCGCGACGGCTACCGCATACGACCTGCTTGGAGGACCAGCCGTGCCTGACGTTACCGCTTCGATCGCGCCCGCGGGCGTGCGTCTGTGGGTCAGCCTGGATGTGCACAAGTTCTCGATCGTCGCCGCGACGCTGCCGCCCGAGGGCGGTAAGCCGGAGGTGTCGCGGATCGAGACGACCGAGCGCGCGATCCGTCGTTTTATCGACCGGCTCGGCGGGCCCGACGGGCTTGCCGTCTGCTACGAAGCGGGCCCGGGCGGGTTCGCGTTGTGGCGGCTGCTGACGAAGATCGGCGTGGCGTGTGACGTCGTGGCGCCGTCGCTGGTTCCGGTGCGCGCCGGTGACCACGTCAAGACCGACCGCCGTGATGCGAAGAAGCTCGTGACGCTGCAGCGCGCCGGCCTTCTGCGGTTCGTGTCGCCGCCGACCGCCGAGACTGAGGGCCTGCGCGATCTGCTGCGCTGCCGCGACGACCTGCGCTGCGCGCGCACCGCGGCCCGTCATCGCGTCGCCAAGCAGCTGCTCAGGCACGGCCGCATCTACCGTGAGGGCAAGAGCCACTGGACGCAGATGCACCGCCGCTGGGTCAACGCGCAGCGCCTGGACGATCCGCTCGCGCACGAGGCGCTGACGCAGATGCTGATCCACCTCGACGGGCTCGAGCGCCAGCTCGCCACGCTCGACGCGCGGCTTGAGGAGATCGCGCGCGGCGAGCGCTGGGCCGGCCACGTGCAGATCCTCACGCGCTTTCGCGGCATCAGCACGCTGACCGCACTCGGGCTGATCGCCGAGATCGGCGACTTCGCACGCTTCAGCCACCCACGCGAGCTCGCCTGCTGGCTGGGCATCACGCCAAGCGAGTACTCAAGCGGCGATCAGCAACACCGCGGCCACATCACCCGCGCCGGCAACCGCCACGCCCGCCGCCTGCTCGTCGAAGCCGCCTGGCACTACCGCCACGCACCCCGCCGCCCCGCCGGCGGCGTGCAGCCCGATCAGCGCGCCTGGCAAGCCCAGGTCCGCCTGCACCACCGCTACCGCCACCTCACCGAGCACGGCAAGCGCCCGACCGTCGTCAACGTCGCGATCGCCCGCGAGCTCGCAGCGTTCCTCTGGGCCGCGCTCACCGACCAGCCGATCACCACCAGCGACAAGCAGCCCCAGGAGGCCGCCCGCTAGCCACACGCCAACCCATGGTGGGGTCGGGCGGCCGGTGCGAGCCGCCCGGAGGACCCTCGATGCGTCTATGCGATACCGACTCGCGAATCTAGTTCGAGGCAGCTCACGACCGGACACTGTCCTGCGGTCCCGACCCGCGCATCTCACAGTGACAGTCGTCGTTGCCCTCGCACCCGCCGCCCGACCCCACCACCCGCCGCCACCATGAACAACAACCGCCAACGCTCACTTGACACACGCGTCCATCTCAGACGCTAGCGGGCGAAGGGCAACGCCTCGATGACGTCGCGTGCGATGACGCCGTCGACGCCCTTCTCATGCGCGGCGTGGATGCCCGCGCGCGCGTGCAGGCGCACGCCCGCGCACGCCGCCAGGAAGGGCTCGACGCCGCGCGAGAGCACGGCGGCCAGGACCCCGCTGAGCACGTCGCCGGTGCCCGCCGTGGCCAGCGCCGCGGTCGCCCCGGGGCTGACGGCGACGAGCCCGCCGGGGTCGGCCACGAGCGTGTCGTCGCCCTTGAGCACCACGATGGCCTGCGCCTGGGCCGCGGCGGCGCGCGCGTGCTCGAGGCGGCGGGCCGCGACCGCGGACGACTCGATCCCGAGCAGGCGCCCGAGCTCGCCCTCGTGCGGTGTGAGGATCGTCGGCGCCTTGCGCCCCGCCAACGCACTCAGGTCGCCGGCATGGGCGTTGAGGCCGTCGGCGTCGAGGACGACGGCCACCTCGGCGCGCGCGACGAGGTCGCGGGCGAAGGCGAAGGCGCCGTCGCTGCGACCGAGGCCCGGTCCCACCACGAGCGCGCCGCCACGCTGGGCGAGCTCGAGCACCGTGTCGACGCCGGCTGGAGTGTGGGCGCCGTCGTCCTCGGGGAGCGCGCGCGTCATCGCCTCGAGCAGGCGCTGGGCGAGGATCGGCTGCGCGGAGGCGGGGACGCAGGCCGTGACGTAGCCCGCGCCGGCGCGCTGGGCGGCCCCGGAGGCCAGCGACGGCGCGCCCGTGAGGCCGCGCGCGCCGCCCGCGACCAGCACGTGCCCGCTGGTGAACTTCGTCCACCCGGCCGCGCGCGAGGGGAGCAGCGCGAGCAGCTCCGCATCGGCCATGAGCGCGACGTCGGGCTCGTCGACGGGCGCGCCCGTCGGGATGCCGATGTCGATCACCCGCACCGCCCCGCTGTGCCACTTGCCCGGGTTGACCCACAGCCCCGGCTTGGCCGCGGCGAAGGTCGCGGTCGCGCGGGCCCGGATTGCCGCGCCCTCCACCACGCCGCTCGCGGCGTCGACGCCGCTGGGCACGTCGGCGGCGACGATCGGCAGGCCGGCATCGTTGAGCGCGTCGATGGCCTCGCCCACCGCGCCGTGCGGGGTGCCCGAGAAGCCCGTGCCGAGGATCGCGTCGACTGCCACCGAGCAGTCGGCCAGGCGCAGCGCGTCGAACGGCTCGACGCCGTCCACGCGCTCGGCGTTGGCGCGCGCGTCGCCGCTCAGCTCGCTGACCGGCGCCACCGCCAGCACGCGCACCGCGCGGCCGGCCTCGCGCAGCAGGCGCGCCGCGACGTAGCCGTCGCCGCCGTTGTTGCCCTTGCCGCACGCGATGGCGATCAGCCCGTCGGGCGCCACGGAGACCACCAGCTCGGCCAGGCCGCGCCCCGCCCGCTCCATGAGCTCCAGGCCGGGGATGCCCTGCTCCTCGATCGCCCAGCGATCGGTCGCGCGCATGCGCTCGGGGTCGGGCAGGCCCTGGAGCCAGGCGGGCAGGGTGGTCACCGCAGCACCGCCACCGCGGCCGCCGTCGACTTCGTGTGGGTCAGCGAGATGTGGACCGCGACGCCGAGCTCCGCGGCGCGCGCGGCCACCGCGCCGTGCAGGGTCACGCGCGGCGGCCCGTCGCCGCCGCCCACCACCTCGATGTCGCGCGGGTGCAGCACGTCCATCTCCAGCGCCTTGCTCACGGCCTCCTTGGCGCAGAAGCGGGCCGCCAGGTGGCGCGCCGGGCGCCCCTGGGTTGCGGCGTACGAGCGCTCGCCGTCGGTGAAGAGCCGCTCGGCCAGGGCCGGCTGGCGCGCGAGCGCGGCCTCGAGCCGGTCGATCTCCAGGAGGTCCAGGCCGATCACGGCCGCCCATTCAACCAGGGCTACGCTGCCAAGCATGGCCGACGAGCGCGACATCGCCGCCTACTACGAGCGCGGGAACGAGCAAGGGCGCCTCGGTGACTGGGGACGGCTCGAGTTCCTGCGCACGCGCGAGCTGCTGGGGCGCTTCCTCCCCGCCCCGCCCGCCACCGTGCTCGACGTCGGCGGCGCGACCGGCGCCTACGCGCTGCCGCTGGCCGCCGAGGGCTACGAGGTGCAGCTCGTCGACCCGGTGGCGCTGCACGTCGAGCAGGCCCGTGCCGCCTCGGCCGCGCAGCCCGGCGCGGCCCCTCGCCTCAGTCCTCCACGGCGACGCGCGGGAGCTGCCCGTCGACGACCACAGCGCCGATGTCGTCCTCCTGCTCGGGCCGCTGTACCACCTCACCGACGCGGCCGACCGCACCCGCGCCCTGCGCGACGCGCGGCGCGCGCTGCGCCCCGGCGGCCTGCTGGCCGCGGCGGCGATCACGCGCTTCGCCTCGACCCTCGACGGCGTCGCGCAGGGCTTCCTGCTCGAGCCCGGCTTCGAGGCGATCGTCGAGCGCGACCTCGCCGATGGCCAGCACCGCAACCCCGACGGCCACCCGGGCTGGTTCACCACCGCCTACCTCCATCGCCCCGACGAGCTCGCCCGCGAGGTCGCGGCCGCCGGCTTCGACGTCACCGCGCTCGTGGCCGTCGAGGGCGCCGTCGGCGCCGCGGCCGAGGCTGGCTCCCTCGACGCGTGGATCGACGACCCCGGCAGGCGGGAGGTCCTCCTGCGCGCGATACGGCGCGTGGAGGCCGAGCCGAGCCTGCTCGGCGCGAGCCCCCACGTGCTGGCGGTCGCTACTCGACCGTGACGGTCTTCGCGAGATTCCGCGGCTGGTCGACGTTCAGCCCGCGCCGGCGCGCGATCCGATAGGCCAGAAGCTGCAGCGGGATGACCGCGAGCAGTGGCTGGAGCATCCAGTCGGTCCGCGGGATGCGCACGACCGACTCGGCGTGCTCGCCGATGTCCTGGTTGCCCTCGCTGGCGATGGCGATGACGTGCGCGCCGCGGGCGCGCACCTCCTGCATGTTGGAGACGACCTTCTCGAGCACCGGCGAGTCGGTGGCGACGGTGACCACGGGCGTCGACTCGTCCAGCAGGGCGATCGGGCCGTGCTTCATCTCGCCCGCCGCGTAGGCGTCGGTCGAGATGTAGGAGATCTCCTTGAGCTTGAGCGCGCCCTCGAGCGCCACCGGCAGGCCGACGTGGCGGCCGAGGTAGAGGAAGAAGTCCTTGTCCCAGTGCGCGTCGGCGATCTCCTGCACCTGCGCGTCGATGTTGCCCAAGAGCTCCTCGATGCAGCGAGGGATGCGCTTGAGGTCGGCGATGATCTCGGCGCGGCGCTCGGCGGGCAGCGTGTCGCGCAGCTCGGCCAGCTTGAGGCCGAGCAGGAACATGACGACGACCTGGCACGTGAAGGTCTTCGTGGCCGCCACGCAGACCTCGAGCCCCGCACGCGTGAAGAGGACGCCATCGGCGTCGCGCGTGGCCTGCGAGCCCATGATGTTGGTCAGCGCCAGCACCGTGGCGCCGCGCTCCTGGGCGATGCGCATCGCCGCCAGGGTGTCGGCCGTCTCCCCTGACTGCGTGATCCCGATGACCAGGTCGCCGGGGCCGACGACCGGGTTGCGGTAGCGGTACTCGGAGGCGATGTCCATCTCCACGGGGATGCGCGCCCACTCCTCGATGGCGTAGCGCCCGATCAGCCCGGCGTGGTAGCTCGTGCCGCAGGCGACGACGATGATCCGCTTGACGCCGCGCAGCAGGGCCTCGTCGAGGGCGCCGACGTCGTCGAGGTCGACGCCGTCGGAGCGGACGGTGCGGTCGGCGATCGTCTCGGCTACCGCGTCGGCCTGCTCGTGGATCTCCTTGAGCATGAAGGTCTCGAAGCCGCCCTTCTCGGCGGTCTCCTCGTCCCAGTCGATCTCGACGACCTCGCGCTCGAGCTCGGTGCCGTCGGGCAGCACGAAGGTCGTGCCCTCGGGCGTGATCTCGACGATCTCGCCGTTCTCGATGTACTGGACCCGGCGCGTCTCGCGCAGGAAGGCCGGGATGGCGCTGGCGAAGAAGGTCTCGCCCTCACCGCGACCGACGATGAGCGGGCACTCCTTGCGCGCGCCCACGAGGGTCTCGGGCTCGTCGAGCGACATCGCGACGAAGGCGTAATGGCCCTCGAGCTCCGCGTAGGCGGCGCGCACGGCCTCGAGCAGGGAGCCGGTCGCCATGTGGTGGGCGATCAGGTGGGCGATGACCTCCGCGTCGGTCTCGCTGGTGAAGACCGCGCCCATGTCGGTGAGGCGCTCGCGCATCGAGAGGTAGTTCTCGACGATGCCGTTGACCACGATGTGGACGCGGTCGGCGGTGTCGAAGTGCGGGTGGGCGTTCTCCTCGTTGACGCGCCCGTGGGTGGCCCAGCGCGTGTGGCCGATGCCGGTGGTGGCTGGGCGGGTCGCGGTGGCGACGCCACCGGACTCCTCGTCGGCGCGGGCGGAGACGGCGTCGCGCAGGTGCTCGAGGTTGCCGACCGCGCGGACCGAGTCGATCGCGTCGCCGGCGATCATCGAGATGCCGGCGGAGTCGTAGCCGCGGTATTCCAGGCGAGTGAGGCCCTCGAGCAGCAGGCCCTGGACGGGACGCTTGCCTACGTAGCCGACGATGCCGCACATGGGCCAGTTCCCTTCTCTCTCAGAGACACGACGGGACCGCTGACAGCGGCCCCGGGACGAGGTGAATCACCGTAGCACCCGGCGGTCCGAGGGTGCCGGACTTTTGCTGAGTTCCGCGACGAGCCCCGGCTCCCTTCCGTCGTCATCGGAGTTGCGCTCCGAAAGTTTCGGAGAAAGTAGGCGTTATCGATTCTTGACAACGCCATTCGCGGTGTGGGAGGGTTTTCCAGCGAATTTGTAGGAGAGCAGTACAAATCCTTAATGGCCTACGAACTGCCCGGACAGCGCAGCGAGACCGTCAGACGCGCGAATCTCAGCGCAATCCTGCGAGAGCTGCACAATCGTGGGCCGATCTCCCGCTCAGAGCTCGGGACGCTCACGGGACTGACCCGCAGCGCGGTGCGCGGCCTCATCGGCGAGCTCGCCATCGCGGGCCTCGTCTCCGAGGAGCGCGGCACCCCTCAGGGCACGCCCGGGCGCCCCTCCCCGCTCGTCCGCCCCAGCCCGCGCTGCGGCATCGTCCTCGCCCTCGAGATCACCGTCGACTCGCTGGCTGTCGCCGCCGTCGCCATCGGCGGCGAGGTCCTCGACGTCGTGCGCCTGGATCGGCCCCGCGACCGCGGCTCGGTCGAGGAGACCGTCGCCGACCTGGCCGCCCTCGCGCGCGCCGTGCTGCGCCGCCTGCCCGACACCGACGGCATGATCGGCATCGGCGTCGGCGTGGTCGGCATCGTGCGCCGCGACGCCGGCGTCGTGACGATGGCCCCGAACCTCGGCTGGCGCGACGTGCCGCTGGCCGAGCGCCTGGCCGACGCGCTGGGGACGTCGCTGCCCATCGCCGTGGCCAACGAGGCCGACCTCGGCGCCCTCGCCGAGCTGCGCCGAGGCGCCGCCAAGGGCGCGCAGCACGTGCTCTTCCTCTCCGGCGAGGTCGGCGTCGGCGGCGGCTTGATCATCGACGGCCAGCCGCTCACCGGCGCCCGCGGGTTCGCCGGCGAGGTCGGGCACATGCCGGTCAACCCCGACGGGCGCACGTGCCGCTGCGGCTCGGTCGGGTGCTGGGAGACCGAGGTCGGCGAGGGCGCGCTCCTGCGCCGCGCCGGCCATCCCCCCGACGCCGGCCGCGAGGAGGTCGAGGCCGTCCTCGGCGAGGCCGCCGCCGGCTCGCCCGACGTGCTCGAGGCGCTCGACGCCGTCGGGCGCTGGCTGGGCTTCGGGCTGGCCGGCCTCGTGAACGTCTTCAACCCGCAGGTGGTGGTCCTCGGCGGGCTCTTCGGCCGCATCCATCCCTTCGTGGAGGCAAGGGTGCAGAGCGAGCTCGACCGGCTCGCGCTCCCGCAGGCGCGCGAGGCGGTCCGGCTGGTCCCGGCCGCGCTCGGCGACGACGCCCCGCTCATCGGGGCCGCCGAGCTGGCCTTCGAGCCGCTGCTCGCCGACCCATCCCTTTGGACACGTCCCGCCGTGGCGACGGCCTGAGAGCGAGAAGGAGGAGACACCGGACGCAACGCCCCAGCATCAACCCAGAGTTTCAACCCACAGTCACAAGCCCACCGCGGCCGTCGAAGCGTCCGGCGCCGCGACGGGCATCCACTCGAGCCAGGAGGAGGGTCGCGCGATGAGGAAGACCAGTCGCGCCGTGGCCGCGCTACTCGCGGTCGCAGCATTGGTCGTCGCCGCTTGTGGAGGCAGCGACGACGACAAGACCAGCAGCGGTTCCGGTGCAGCCAAGACGAGCTCGAACAAGCCCGTCACGATCAACTGGTGGCACATCGCCAACAACGATCCGCTGAAGACGATCTGGAAGAACGCCGCCAACCAGTACATGGCGTCTCATCCCAACGTCAAGATCAAGATCACGGTCCTCGAGAACGAGGCGTTCAAGGCCAAGCTCACGACGAACATGCAGGCCGGCAAGCCGCCGGACCTCTTCCAGTCGTGGGGCGGCGGCACGCTCAAGGAGCAGGCCGACGCGGGCCTCATCAAGGACATCACCGAGCCCACCAAGTCGTGGATCGACAGCCTCAATCCCGCCGGCGTGGGCCTCTACAAGGTCGACGGCAAGCAGTACGGGATCCCCTACAACCTCGGCCTCGTGGGGGTCTGGTACAACAAGAAGCTCTTCAAGAAGGCCGGGATCTCCGACCCGCCCACGACCTGGGAGGACTTCCTCAGCGACATCCAGAAGCTGAAGAGCGCGGGCATCACGCCGATCGCCGTCGGCGAGAAGGACAAGTGGCCCGGCATGTTCTGGTGGGCGAACCTCTCGCTGCGCGTCGCCGGCAAGGACGCGATGGCCAAGGCCGCCACCGATGGCGGCACGTTCACCCAGCCCGGCTTCGTCGAGGCTGGCAAGCAGCTGCAGAAGCTGATCGCGCTGAAGCCCTTCCAGCAGGGCTACCTGGCGTCGCCGTGGGACGGCGCGGGCGGCGAGGCGGCCACGATCGGCAACGGCCGGGCGGCGATGGACCTCATGGGGCAGTGGGCCCCGTCGACCTTCGCGGCCAACACCAAGGACAAGAAGGGCCTGGGCAAGGACGTCGGCTGGTTCCCGTTCCCGTCGGTCAGCGGCGGCGCGGGCCAGGAGGGCGAGCAGTTCGGCGGCGGCGACGGGTTCGCCATCGGCCGCGACGCGCCGCCCGAGACGGTGGACTTCGCCCACTTCCTCGTCAGCCCCCCGGTCGCCAACAAGGGCGGTGCCAGCGGCGCGATCCTGCCCGTCGCGAAGGGGACCGAGAGCTCGGTCACCGATCCGAACATGAAGGCCGTGCTCGACGCGCGCAGCAAGGCGTCGTTCGTCCAGCTCTACCTCGACCAGGCCTACGCGCCGGCGGTCGGGCAGGCGGTCAACGACGCGGTCCAGCAGCTGTTCGCGGGCAAGGCATCGCCCGAGCAGGTCTCCAAGAAGATCTCGGATGCCGCTAAGGCCGGTTAGGCCGACCGCGTCCGTACCGGCAGGCCAGGCGGCTCCCCCCAGCCGCCTGGCCGAGCCGGTCTCGGTCCAGGTCGACAAACGCAGGGGCGGGCCGGGCCCGCGCGACCGTCAGCGCGCGCGCCGCTCGCGCGTGGCGCGCAAGTGGGTGGCCATCGCGCTCTTCCTCGCCCCCGCCCTCGCGCTGTACTGCCTGCTGGTGGTGGCGCCGATCTTCCAGGCCTTCCACTACAGCGGTTACAAGTGGAACGGGCTCTCCTCGCCGACGAACTTCGTCGGCCTCGACAACTTCAAGCGCGCCTTCCAGGACGACGTGTTCAGGGGCGCCCTGAAGCACAACGGCATCATCATCGTGCTCTCGCTCGCCGTGCAGCTGCCCTTCGCGCTGGGGATCGCCTGGATCCTCAACCAGCGCCTGAAGGGGCGCGCGCTGCTGCGGGTGCTCTTCTTCGCCCCGTTCGTGCTCTCCGAGGTGGTGGCCGCCGTGGTGTGGTCGCTGATGCTCCAGCCCCAGGGCCTCACCGACCACGCTCTGAACTCCGCCGGGCTGCACTCCGTCATCCACGACTGGCTGGCCGACCCGAGCATCGTCCTGTACTCGGTCTTCATCGTGATCTCGTGGAAGTACTTCGGCTTCCACATGGTCCTCTACCTCGCGGGGCTCCAGCAGATCCCCAAGGAGCTCGAGGAGGCGGCCGCGATCGACGGCGCGACCACACGCCAGGTCTTCCGCTACGTGACCCTGCCGCTCCTGGGGCCGACCATCCGCATATCGGTCTTCCTCTCGATCATCGGAGCGATCCAGCTCTTCGACCTCGTGTGGGTGATGACGGGCGGCGGCCCCGTCGACGCGTCGAACACCATGGCCGTCTACATGATCAACCACGGCTTCAAGCGCTTCGAGTTCGGCTACGCCAGTGCCGTGGCCGTGATCATGCTGATGATCTCGCTCGCGATCGCGCTCACCTATCAGCGCTTCGTCCTGCGCCGCGACCTCCAGGGCGCCATGACCACGATGGGACGGTGAGAGATGGCCACCGCTGACACCACCATCGCGCATCGGCGCCCCGGCGCCACCGGCCGCCGCGTGCGCCGCATCGGCGCCCGGACCCTGCTCTACGTCGTCGCGTGGATCGCGGCCATCGCGACGCTCGTGCCGATCCTCTACGCGATCCTCGGCGGCTTCCGCGACACGGGGCAGCTGTCGACCAACCCCGTCGCGCTGCCCGATCCGTGGGTGTTCACCAACTACTCGAGCATCCTCAGGTCGAGCACGTTCTGGCACCAGGTCTGGAACAGCGTGCTCATCGCGCTCGTCTCGACGGCGCTCACGGTGCCGATCGCGGCGATGGCGGCGTTCGTCTTCGCCCGCTTCGCGTTCCGCGGGCGCGAGGTCTTCTACACGATCTTCACGCTCGGGCTGCTCTTCCCGGTCGCGATCGCGATCCTTCCGATCTTCATCATGGTCCGCAACCTGGGCCTGCTCGACAGCCCGCTGGGGGTCGCGCTGCCACAGGCGGCCTTCGGCCTGCCGATGACGATCATCATCCTGCGACCCTTCTTCCACAGCATCCCCTCCGACCTGCAGGACGCGGCGGCGATCGACGGCTGCGGCCCCTTCCGCTTCTTCGTGCGGATCCTGCTCCCGCTCTCGCGCCCGGTGCTGGCGACGGTCTCGGTGCTCGCCATCGTCGGCAGCTGGAACGCCTTCCTGCTGCCCCTGGTCGTGCTCACCGACTCCGGCGGCTGGACACTGCCCCTGGGGGTCACCAACTTCTCCCAGCAGTACACGACCGACACCTCCAAGGTCCTGGCCTTCACGACGCTGTCCATGGTGCCCGCGCTGATCTTCTACGCGTTCGCCGAGCGCCAGCTCATCAAGGGCCTGACCACCGGGGCGGTCAAGGGTTGAGCGTCGCCGCCGCGCCCTACCTCGATCCGACCCTCGCGGTCGGCGATCGCGTCGCTGATCTCCTGGGCCGCATGACGGTCGAGGAGAAGCTCGCCCAGCTCGGCTCCATCTGGGTCTTCGAGGTGCTCGACGCAGATCGCCTCGAGCCGGGCAAGGCGCAGGAGCGCCTGGGCGCGGGCATCGGCCAGATCACGCGCGTGGCGGGGGCGACGAGCTTCGCGATGCCGGTCGTCGCTGCCCTGGCCAACGAGATCCAGCGCTTCCTCGTGGAGCACACGCGCCTGGGCATCCCGGCCATCGTCCACGAGGAGTGCCTGCACGGGCTCGTCGCGCGCGACGCGGTGTGCTTCCCCCAGTCGATCGGGCTGGCGGCCGCGTGGGACCCGGACCTGCTCGAGGCACTCGCCTCCAGCTTCGCGCGCCAGCTGCGCGCGATCGGCGCCCACCAGGGGCTGGCGCCGATCTTCGACGTCGCGCGCGATCCGCGCTGGGGACGCATCGAGGAGACCTATGGCGAGGACCCCTACCTGATCGCCGCGCTCGGCGTGGCCTACGTCCGCGGGCTGCAGGAGGGCGGCGGGGGGCCGGTGCTGGCGACCGGCAAGCACATGGTCGGCCACGGCCTGCCCGAGGGTGGCATGAACCGCGCGCCGGCGCACATCGGGGCGCGCGAGCTGCGCGACGTCTATCTGTGGCCGTTCGAGGCCGCCGTGCGCGAAGCCGGGATGCGCTCGATGATGCACGCCTACGAGGACGTCGACGGCGTGCCCTGCGTGGCGTCGCGCGAGCTCTTCACCACGACGCTGCGCGACGAGTGGGGCTTCGACGGGATCGTCGTCTCCGACTACGCCGGGATCGACGAGCTGGTCGAGTCGCACGCGATCGTCGGCGACCTCGGGGGCGCCGCCGGGCTGGCCCTCGAGGCGGGGATCGACGTGGAGCTGCCCTCGACGGCGGCCTACGGCGCCCCGTTGGCGCAGGCGCTCGCCGCCGGCGACGTCGATCCGGCGCTCGTCGACCGCGCCGTCGCCCGGGTGCTGGCCGTGAAGTTCGAGCTGGGGCTGTTCGAGGCGCCCTACGTGGACGCGGCTGCCGCGGTGCCGCCGCTCGAAGCCGACCGGGCCCTGGCGCGCGACGCCGCGCGCGCCTCGATCGTGCTGCTGGAGAACGACGGGACGTTGCCGCTGAGCGACGACCTGGCGACCATCGCCGTCATCGGGCCCAACGCCGACAGCGCGCGCAACCTCCTGGGCGACTACGCCCACATCGCGCACATCGAGACGCTGCTCGAGATGCGCGAGAACCCGATCGGCTTCCCCGTCCCCGAGGACCTCGACCTGTCCGACGAGCTCGATGGCCGCTCCACGGTGCTCGACGCGATCCGCGAGCGCTGCGCGGACGGGGCCGAGGTCCGCTTTGCGGCGGGCGGGGGCGTCCTCGAGGCAAGCGACGCCGAGATCGCCGAGGCGGCCGACGCCGCGCGGGGGGCGGACGTTGCCGTCGTCGTCGTCGGCGAGCGCTCGGGGCTGACCCTCGATTGCACGTGCGGTGAGATGCGCGACCGCATGGAGCTGACCCTCCCGGGCCGCCAGGAGGAGCTCGTCGCGGCGGTGGCCGCGACCGGCACGCCGGTCGTGCTGGTGCTCGTCGCCGGCCGCCCGCTGGGCATCCCGGAGGCGGCCCAGCGGGCGGCGGCCGTGCTCAATGCGTGGGTGCCCGGCGACGAGGGGCCGGCGGCGATCGCCGACATCCTCTTCGGCGACGCCGACCCGGGTGGCAAGCTGCCGGTCACCGTGCCCCGCCACGTCGGCCAGGTCCCAATCCACTACGCGCACAAGCCGTCGGGCGGGCGCTCGCACTGGCATGGCGATTACGTCGACGGCTCGCACCTGCCGCTGTGGCCCTTCGGCCACGGGCTGTCCTATACGCGCTTCGCGCTCCACGGCCCGCAGCTCGACCGCACGACGCTGGCGCTCGGCGACGAGGTGGCGATCGCCGTCGAGGTGGAGAACGTCGGCGAGCGCGCGGGCGACGAGGTCGTCCAGCTCTACGTGCGCGACGAGGAGGCGAGCGTGACGCGGCCGGTCAAGGAGCTGCGCGGCTTCCGGCGCGTGCGCCTGGCGGCGGGCGAGCGCAGGCGCGTGACCTTCCGCCTGGCCGCCGAGCAGCTGGCCTTCACGGGGCTCGACGGTCAGCTCGTGCTCGAGCCCGGGCGCGTGCGGGTGATGGTCGGCACGTCGTCGGCCGACCTGCCCTGCCAGGCCGACCTCGAGCTCACCGGCGAGGCCGCGGTGCTCGCGCGGCGCTCGCGCTACCTGACCGAGGTCGCCGTCGACTGACCGTGGCGCGTCGCAACCGGGTCACGCCGCTCAGCGAGCTGGTCGCCGTCCCAGCGCGCGGCCTGGTCTACGGCAACCGCGGCTGCCTGCACGACGATCGCGGCGAGATCCGCCGTCGCTACGCGGGCCGGCGGTGGATCGCCTGCCGGCTGCGCTTTCGCGGCTGGCACCGCGCGCCGCTGCTGGCGCCCGGGCGCTTCACGGAGCTGTTCTTCCTCGACGAGGCGACGGCGATGGCCGCGGGGCACCGCGCCTGCGCGCTGTGCCGGCGCGAGGACTACGACCGCCTCGTCGCGCTGTGGCGCGAGCTGCACCCCGGCCAGGTCGGCGCCGACGCCATGGACGCCCAGCTGCACGCCGAGCGCGTCGCCGAGGGCACGCGCGCCCAGCGCCACCACGAGGCGGCCCTCGACGACCTCCCCGACGCGGCCTTCGTGCTGCGTGACGGCGCGCCGTGGCTGGTGCGTGGAGCGCAGCTGCTGGCGTGGACGCCGGCGGGCTACACCGAGCGCGTGGCGCGCCCCGCGGGGAAGCGCGCGGTGGTGATCACGCCGCCGTCGCTCGTCGCGGTGCTGCGCGCGGGCTGGGAGGGCGCCGTGCCGCTGCTGCACCCGTCGGCTGCCGGCTGAGGCGGGTCGGTGGGGCAGGCTAGGACGAGCCGCTGACGACGGCGACGAGGCGGTCGCACGCCGCCTGCGCCTCGTCGTCGCTGGGAGCCTCGACCATGACCCGCACCAGCTGCTCGGTGCCGCTGGGGCGCACGAGCACGCGCCCGCGGCCCTCGAGCGCGCGCGCCTCGCGTTCGCTGGCCTCGGCCAGCTCGTCGCTGGCCATCGCCGCGTCGCGATCGTCGACGGGCACGTTGACGAGCCGCTGGGGCAGCTTCTCCATGGCGTGGCGATCGGCCAGGTCCGAGCCCTGCAGCGCCTCGAGGCTGAGCAGCGCCGCGGCGGTCCCGTCGCCGGTGGCGTTGAAGCCCATGTCGATGATGTGGCCCGACTGCTCGCCGCCGAGCGTCCAGCCGCGCTCGCGCAGCTCTTCGAGCACGTATCGGTCGCCGACCTGCGTCGTCGCCACCTCGACGCCCGCATCGCGCATGGCGACGTGGAAGCCGTAGTTGGTCATGACCGTCACGGCGACGCCGTCACCCGGCAGCTTCCCCGCCCCGCGCAGATGCAGGGCGGCGAGGGCGATGAGCTCGTCGCCGTCGACGACGGTCCCGGTGCGGTCGACGGCCAGCACGCGGTCGCCGTCGCCGTCCAGCGCGAAGCCGACGCCGTGGCCGCCGTCGACCACGGCCCGCGCCAGCGCGTCGACGTGGGTCGAGCCGCAGCCCTCGTTGATGTTGCGCCCGTCGGGGGCGTCGTTGAGGGCGGTGACGGTGGCGCCGAGGCGGCGGAAGATCTCGGGGGCGACGCGGTAGGTGGCGCCGTGGGCGCAGTCCAGGGCGACGTCGAGGCCGGCGAGGTCGAGGTCGGCGAAGCGCTCATGCAGAGCCCGCAGGTAGTCCTCCTGGGTGCCGTGCAGGGCGCGGATGCGCCCGATCGACGTGCTCGGCGCCACGGGCTCCGCCAGGCGCGTCTCGATCCTCGCCTCGATCTCGTCGGAGAGCTTGAAGCCGTCGGCCGCGAAGAACTTGATGCCGTTATCACGGTAGGGATTGTGCGAGGCCGAGATCACGGCCGCGAGGTCGAAGCCGTAGCGATGCAGCAGGAGCGGCGCCCCGGGCGTGGGCAGCACGCCGCCGAGCAGGACGTCGCCGCCCGCGGCGGAGATGCCGGCGGCCAGCGCGGCTTCCAGCATCTCGCCGGACTCGCGGGTGTCGCGGATGACGAGCACGCGCGGGGCGGCGGCCTCGGACTGCAGCGTGGCGGCGCGCCCGAGGGCGAGGGCCAGCTCCGCGGTCAGTAGCTCGCCCGCGACGCCGCGGACGCCGTCGGTCCCGAAGAGCCGGCGGGCCACGGCGCCCCCGACTAGCGCTTGCTGAACTGCGGACGCTTGCGCGCCTTCTTGAGGCCGGCCTTCTTGCGCTCCTTCACGCGCGGGTCGCGCGTGAGGAAGCCGCGGCGCTTGAGCTCGCCGCGCAGGTTGGGGTCGGCCTCGAGGAGGGCACGGCTGATGCCGTGGCGCAGGGCACCCGCCTGCGAGGACACGCCGCCCCCGTGCATGCGGGCGATGACGTCCATGCGCGTCTCGTAGCCCACCGCCTCGAGCGGCTGGCGGATGTTGCGCTGCAGCGGGGTGCGCGGGAAGAACTCGTCGAGCGTCCGGCCGTTGATGGTGTACGCACCGGTGCCCGGCTTGAGGATGACGCGCGCGACGGCCGTCTTGCGCTTGCCGGTCGCGCTGTAGCGCGCCCCGGCGGCGAGGTCGATCGTGACCGCTGCGATGGGCTGGTAGTCGGCGACGTCCTCGGCGTCGTCGCCGCGGGGCTCGCCGTCGTCGTCCTCGTCGTACGGGCTGTCACCGCGCTCGGCGCCCTCCATGACGAGGTCGACCTCGAGGTCGGCGCCCGGGATCTCCGGCTTCTGACGCGGAGCCGGCTCGTCCTCGTCGTCGTCCGACTCGGCGTCGGCGGTCGGCTCGGCGGCGGCGGCGGCGGGCGCCTCGGCGACCGGCTCAGCGGCGGGCGCGTCGGCCGGCGCGGGCTCCTGGGCCGCTGCGGGCTTCTCCGCGACCGGCTCGGCGGGCGCGGCCTCCTCGGCTGCAGGCTCCTCGGCGACGGGCTCCTGCGCGGCGGCGGGCTCCTCGGCGGCGGGCTGCTCCTCAGCGGCGGGCGGCTCGGCCGCTGCGGGCTCCTGCTCCTCCCCCGCGGTGGGCTCCGGCGGGGTCTCCTCGTCGGCGGGCGGTCGGTCGTCGGCCATCAGGACTCGATCTCCATCGGGGTGGGCTTCTGCGCCACGTGCGGGTGCTCGGGACCCGCGTAGACCTTCAGCTTGGTGAGCTGCTTGCGCGCGAGGCGATTGCGGGGCAGCATGCCCTTGACCGCGTGGCGGATGACCTCTTCGGGCCGGCGCGCCAGCATCTCCTCGAGCGTGCGCTCCTTGATCCCGCCCGGATAGCCGGAGTGGCGGTAGTACTTCTTGTCCGCGCGCTTGTTGCCGGTGACCGAGATCTTCTCGGCGTTGACGACGACGACGAAGTCGCCGGTGTCGCAGTGCGGCGTGTACTCGGGCTTGCGCTTGCCACGCAGGGCGTCGGCGATCTGCGTCGAGAGCCGGCCGAGCGTCTGCCCGTTGGCGTCGACGACGAGCCAGTTGCGCTCGCGGGTGGCGGGGGTGGCGACGTAGGTCTTCATGACGGCGTGAGAAAGCCGCACGGCGGTACATCCGCGCGGCGCGAGGGCGCATGATAGGGCAATCGCGGCGGGTCCCGCCGTCCGCCGCGAAGTTCGGTTCCTGACATCCGCCGGCGGGTATAGGATCCCGCGCCAACTTCAGCAGATACGCCGAGTCTGCCGCGATCGCCCACTCGATCGCGGTGGAGCGGGGGACCCACTGGGACGCGTGCGTGCGTCTCTGGGGCGAATCCGGGACGGATGCCCGGTAGCGCGGATCGGCCGCGCGAGCCCGTCAGCTCACCCCGTAGGCGGCCAACCGATCGTGGACCAGCTTGCGTGCTCCCCCCTACGCCTGGCCGCTGCCCTGCGGTCGGTTGCCATCGCCGCGCTCGCGCTCGCGGTCGTGATGCCGAGCGCGGCGCTCGCGCAGACGCCGGCCGGCACCGGCGGGGCGGCGCCGACACAGACCCCGGTCCCCGCCGCGGCGGCATCGGCCGCCGCCCCGCGCCCCGTCGTCGACGCCATCACCTGCCGTACGGGGTGCCTGGGCATCTCCCGCGCGACGCCGGGCAGCGTCGTGCGCATCAGCGGCGAGGGGATGGCGACGGTCGCAAGCGTCGTCCTGCTGGGGCGCCGCGGCTACCGCGACGACGTGACCGTCACCGCCGCGCCCGTGACGCCCACCGCCGTCGAGATCACGCTCCCAGCCAACGCGCGCGGCGGTCCGGTGCGCGCGATCTCAGCCGCCAGGCAGCGATCGCTGCGGTCCAAGACGCGGCTCGTCGTCCGCCCCACCGGCACGCGGGACCCGGGCGGCCCGGTGGTCGAGGCCAAGGTGCAGACGCGCAAGCTGCTCTTCGACGGCGGGCGCAAGGCGACCGTGTCGTTCTACGTCCGCGGCGTCGCGCCGGTCGACGTCGCCGTCGACGTGGTGCGCGCGAGCGACCGCATGGCCGTCGCCCACTTCGCCGTGCCCGCCGTCGCCCCCGGCAGCGTGCAGAGCGTCGACTGGGACGGCACGATCGCTGGCGTGACGCAGCCCGACGGGCGCTACGTCTTCCAGGTCGCCGCCGCGATCGCAGGCGGCGCCGGAGTGCGCGCGGCCCAGGTGAGCGCCCCCGCCCCACGCCGGGAGAGCTTCTGGCTCGTCCACGACGTCTTCCCCATCGCCGGGCCTCACACCTACGGGCAGGGCTTCGGCGTTCAGCGCGCCGGTCACACGCACCAGGGCCAGGACGTCATGGCCGACTGCGGCCTCCCGCTGGTGGCGACGCAGGCCGGGAAGGTGAAGTTCGCGGGCAGCCAGGCGCTCGCGGGCAACTACGTCGTCTTAAGCGCCGCCGATGGCTCAGCCGACTACGTCTACATGCACCTGCGCGACCCGGCGCTGGTCAAGAAGGGCGACCCGGTTGTCACCGGTCAGCCGATCGGCTTCGTCGGGCGGACCGGCGACGCCACCGCCTGTCACCTGCACTTCGAGATCTGGCCGGCGCCCGGGTGGTACACGGGCGGCAACCCGGTCGACCCGCTGCCGAGCCTGAAGGCCTGGGACGTCGCGAGCTAGGGGCGGCCCGTCCGCCGCGCGATGACCGGAGCCAGCACCAGCTGAGCCGCGGTCGCGGCGAGGCCGAGCGCGGCGCACGCGCTCCACAGCGCCCGCCCGCCGGCAGCGTCGAGCAGCGCGGCGCCCGCACCTGGCGCGATGACGTACGCGCCGCTGAACGCGGTGCCGAAGACCGCCTGATAGCGGCCTCGCAGGTGCGCGGGCGCCAGGTCAGCGATCGTGGCCGGGCCGACGGAGGTCACGAGGATCTCGCCGGTCGTCCACACGGCGACGGGCAGCGCGTAGGCGACCACGTTCGCCGCGAGGCCCTCGATGCCCATCCCAGCGGCGATGAGCACGCCGCCGGCCGCGAGCGCGTCGCGGCGGCGCATGCGGTTGACGCGCGGGAGCAGCAGCGGCTGGAGGACGACGATGAGCACGCCGTTGAACGCGATCGTCACGCCGTAGGCGCCGGGGCTGAGGCCGTCCTCGCGCATGGCCAGCGGCAAGGTCGAGAACGACTGCATGTAGACGATCGCCAGCAGGCCGATGACCGCGCAGAAGGCCCATCACGCGGTCGGCCAGGACGTCGCGCAGCCGGCCGGGCTCGTCGTGCTCGAGGTCCGGGGCGGTGCCGGCCGGCACGAAGCGCCACACGATCGCGGCGCACGCCAGGCACGTCGCGGCGTCGATCGCGAAGAGCAGGCCGTACCCGCGCTCGGCCAGCGCCCCCGCCATCGTCGCCCCGGCGGCGAAGCCGAGGTTGACGGCCCAGAACAGCAGCCCGTACGCGCGCGGGCGGTCATCGGCGTCGACGAGGTCGTGCACGAGGGCGCCGGTCGCCGGGCGGTAGAAGTCGATGAAGCCGCCGGCCAGGAAGCCGCCGATGACGAGCAGCCAGGTCGCGTGCGCGGCGCCCAGCAGGGCGAAGGACGCCGCGGCCCCGGCCATCCCCACCGCGAAGGCCTCGCGCCGGCCGATGCGGTCGGCGACGACGCCACCCGCGAGCTGACCCAGGAGGCTCCCGACGCCTGACAGGGCGACGACGACGCCGATCTGGGTGACCGGCAGGTCGCGGTGCGCGAGGTAGAGCGCGAGGAAGGGCTCGACGACGCCGCCCAGCCGGTTGACGAGCGTCGCGCCGAAGAGCGCGTAGAACGGCCGCGGGAGCCCCCGGAAGCGCCCGCCAAGGGCCGTCGCCGCCATCGGCTCGAAGCGTAGGCGTTGGGCCGGTCCCGCCCCTACTCCGCGGAGCGCGTCAGCCGCGCCGACTGCATCCCCCGCTCCATCCTCTCCAGGCGTGCGATGCGGCGCTCGAGCGGCGGGTGGGTCGCGCCGAGGCGTCCGGCCCAGCCATCGCCCTCCTCCTCGACGGCCAGCAGGTGGAACACGTCGCGGCAGGCCGCGACGCGGAGGTCCTCATCCGGGATCAGGCGCAGTTGGCCGGAGATGCGCCGCAGCGCGGAGGCCAGCGCGGCGGGGCGGCCGGTGAGAGCGGCTGAGCCGGCGTCGGCGGCGAGCTCGCGATCGCGCGACAGGAACTGGGTGCCGAGCAGCGACACGCGGCCGACGCCGGTGGCCACGATGCCGCCCATGAACGCCGGCCAGAAACCGCCGCCGCGCAGCATCCGCTTGCCGCCCGCGAGGAGCACCGCGCCCGGCCCCCCGACCGCGGTCATCACCGCGGCGTCGCGGTTGACGAGGTGCGCGAGCTCGTGTCCGACGACGGCCTCGAGCTCGGTGGGCGTGAGCAGGTCGAGCAGCCCGCGCGTCACGTGCAGGCGGGCGCGCTGGCGCGAGAGCCCGACGAGCCACGAGTTGGGCTGGGCCTCGGGCTCGATGACGATCTCGGGCTTTGGCACGTCGGCGAGGACGCACAGGCGATCGACGATCGCGTGCAGCTCGGGCGCCTGCGCGGGCGTGACCGCCGCCGCCGGTGCCCGGTTACGGCGCTCGGCGATCGTCCCGGCGATGCCGATGGCGGCCGCGAGAGCGAACCCGCCGACGAGCTTCAACGGGGCGAGGGCGACGAGCGCTGCGGCGCACGCCAGCACGATCAGCGGCGTGCTCACGGCGGCGAGCACCATCCGGGCCTGGAGGCCGCGGTCGGGCCGGATGAGGTCGGGCCGGCGACGTCGCCGCATCGTGCCTACGAGGGTACTCCGACGCCGTCGCGTGCGCGAGCATGTGCAACTGATAGGTTGCGGGTCATGCGCCTGCTCGTCCTCGGCGGTACCGTCTTCCTCGGCCGCCACGTGACCGACGAGGCCCTGCGCCGCGGCCACGAGGTCACGGTCTTCCACCGCGGCCGCCACGGCGCCGACCTCTTCGCAGAGGCCGAGCACGTCCTCGGCGACCGCGCCGGCGACCTCGCGCCCCTGCAAGGGCGCGCGTGGGACGCCGCCATCGACACGAGCGGCTACGAGCCCGCCGACGTCGCGCGCTCGAGCGCGCTGGACCTCGGGCACCTCGTCTTCGTCTCGAGCTGCAACGCCTACCCCGCCTGGCCTACCGAGCCCGTCGACGAGGACAGCCCCGTGTGGACCGAGGGCGACGACTACGGCCCCCTGAAGGCGCAGTGCGAGCGCGTCGCCGAGGCCGCCATGCCCGGGCGGGTGGCCAGCGTCCGCGCCGGGCTCATCTGCGGGCCGCACGACAACATCTTCCGCCTGCCCTGGTGGGTGCAGCGCATCGCGGCGGGCGGCGACGTGGTGGCGCCGGGCGACCCGGATCGCCCCGTCCAGCTCGTCGACGCCCGCGACCTCGCCGCGTGGATGCTCGACCTCGCCGAGCAGCGCATCGCCGGCGCCTTCAACGGCACCGCGCCCCCCGGGCGCACGACGATGCGCGAGGCGCTCGAGGCGGCGGTGCAGGCGACCGACGGCGGCGCCCGCCTGCGCTGGGTGCCCGACGACGTCCTGGTGGCGCACGACGTCGAGCCGTGGGACGAGCTGCCGCTGTGGATCCCGTCGGCGACCGGTGCGGGGACGTGGGCGGTGGGCACCGAGCGGGCGCAGGCGGCGGGGCTGCGCTGCCGGCCGGTGGCCGAGACGGTGGCCGACACGTGGGTGTGGTTGCGCGAGGGCGGAGCCGGGGCAATCGGCGACTGGCGCGCGGAGAACCGCCCGCGAGGGCTCACCGCGGAGCGCGAGCGCGAGCTGCTCGCGGCGTGATGGCCGCGGCGGCGCGGAGCCGCTCCCGCGCGGCTCGCGGCACGGCGAGAGCGGGAGCTGCTCGGCGCCGTGTGAGAGGCTCGCGCCATGGCGCGCGAGCTGAAGCTGGGCCTCAACACCGGGTACTGGCCCTCCCGCCCACCGGGCCCGCCGCCCGGGATCGAGGCCACGATCGCCGAGGCCGAGCGCCTGGGCTTCGACTCGATGTGGACGGCCGAGGCCTACGGCTCGGACGTGCTGACGCCGCTGGCCTGGTGGGGCGCGAAGACCGAGCGGATCCGCTTGGGCACCGCCATCGTGCAGATGTCGGCCCGCACGCCGACGGCCACCGCGATGGCGGCGATGACAATGGACCACCTTTCCGGCGGGCGCTTCATCCTCGGCCTCGGCGTCTCGGGCCCGCAGGTGGTCGAGGGCTGGTACGGCCAGCCGTTCGCCAAGCCGCTGGCGCGCACCCGCGAGTACATCGCGATCGTGCGCGACGTCATCGCGCGCCAGGGGCCGGTCACCGCCCCCGGCCCGCACTACCCGCTCCCCTATCCGGACGGGACCGGGCTCGGCAAGCCGCTGAAGTCGATGCTGCACCCCCTGCGCGCGACGATCCCGATCTTCCTCGGCGCCGAGGCGCCAAGAACGTGGCGCTGTGCGCCGAGCTGTGCGACGGCTGGCTGGCGCTCTTCTTCTCGCCGCGCAACGAGGGCTTCTACCGCGACGCGCTGGCCGAGGGCTTCGCCCGGGACGGCGCCGGTCGCTCGTTCGACGACTTCGAGGTGTGCGCCACCGTGCCGCTCATCGTCCACGACGACGTCGAGGCCGCCGCCGACATGCTGCGCCCTATGTACGCGCTGTACTTCGGGGGCATGGGCGCCCGCGGCGCGAACTTCCACCACGAGGTCGCCGTGCGCCTCGGCTACGAGGCCGAGGCCAAGCGCTGTCAGGACCTCTACCTGGAGGGGCGCAAGGACGAGGCGGCCGCCGCGCTGCCGACGCGGCTCGTCGAGGAGCTCGCGCTCATCGGCCCGCGCGAGAAGATCCGCCACGACCTCGAGGCCTGGCGGGAGTCGATCGTCACCACGCTGCTCGTCGCGGGCTCGCCGGAGATGCTGCGCGATGCGGCCGAGCTCGTGCTCGGCTAGCGGGCCGGCGGCTCAGAGCTGGCGTCCGAGGGCCGAGCTGCACGGAGAAGGATGCGCCCGTCGGGAGGGTGCCCTGCAGGTAGAACCGGCCCTCGCGCATGACGAGCTTCTCGTACTTCGGCTGCGCCTGCGCGGGTGAGACGTCGACGGACTCGCGCCGCTCGAACTCGTAGTCCATGCGCCCGACTGTAGCGGCTAACTGGGCTTCAGCGGCGGGATGACGCAGATGAAGCCCAGCGGCTCGTCGCCGATGGCCTCGAAGCAGTGCAGCTCGTCGCCGGAGACGTAGACGACGTCGCCTGGCCCGACCTCGTGGACCTCGTCGCCCAGCGTCACCCGCGCGCGGCCGTTCTGGATGACGACACCGTGGTCGTGGGGATGCTGCTCGCGCCGCGTCTGCTTGCCCGGCTCCACGTGGAAGTAGCGCACGTGGTAGTTGGGTACCTCGTCGAGCGCACCGATCAGGTCGTGGCGCTCCACGCCCTCCAGCGAGGGGTCGGCGTAGGCCTCCGGCGCGACGTCGTCCCACGCGCGCTGCGACTGGCGATGGCGAACGAAGCCCATCGCCTCAGGCTACTCCCACTCGATCGTGCCGGGAGGCTTGCTGGTGATGTCCAGGACGACCCGGTTGACCTCGCGCAGCTCGCCGATCATGCGCGCGGCGATCTGCTCGAGCAGGTCGTAGGGCAGGCGAGCCCAGTCGGCGGTCATCGCGTCGTCGCTGGTCACCGCGCGGATGACGACGACATAGCCATAGGTGCGCTCGTCGCCCTGGACCCCGACCGTGCGGACGTCGGGCAGGACGCAGAAGCTCTGCCACAGCTCGCGATAGAGGCCCGCCTTGCGGATCTCGTCCTGCAGGATGAAGTCGGCGTCGCGCAGGACGTCGAGGCGCTCCTTGGTCGCCTCGCCGCCCACGACGCGGATGGCCAGCCCTGGCCCTGGGAAGGGCTGGCGCCACACGAGGCGCTCGGGCAGCCCGAGCTCGGCCCCGACCGCGCGCACCTCGTCCTTGAACAGCGCCCGCAGCGGCTCGACGAGCTCGAACTGTAGGTCGTCGGGCAGCCCGCCGACGTTGTGGTGGGACTTGATCGTGGCCGCGCCGGTGCCCCCGCCGGACTCGATGACGTCGGAGTACAGCGTCCCCTGCACGAGGAAGCGCGCGTCCCCGATCCTCGCCGCCTCCTCCTCGAAGACGCGGATGAACTCGGCGCCGATGATCTTGCGCTTGCGCTCGGGCTCCGTCACGCCCTGCAGCTTGTCCAGGAAGCGCGTCTCGGCGTCGACGGCTACGAGGGGGACCTTGAAGGTGTCGCGGAAGGCGGAGATGACCTGCTCGCCCTCGTTCTTGCGCATCAGCCCGTGGTCGACGAAGACGCACGTGAGCTGGTCGCCGATCGCACGGTGCACGAGCAGCGCCGCCACCGACGAGTCGACGCCGCCGCTCAGCCCGCAGATGACCTTCGCGTCGCCGACCTGGTCGCGGACGCGGGCGATCTGGTCCTCGACGATCGAGGCCGCCGACCAGGCCATGTCGCAGCCGCAGACGTCGCTCAGGAAGCGGTTGAGGACCTCCTGCCCGTAGGGCGTGTGGACGACCTCGGGGTGGAACTGGATGCCGTAGACGCCCTGCTCCTCGGACTCGAAGGCCGCCACCGGCGACTCGCTCGACGAGGCCAGCGCCGTGAAGCCGGGCGGCGGCGCGAAGACCGTGTCGCGGTGCGACATCCAGCAGCTCTGCTCGGCCGGCAGCCCGGCCAGCAGCCGGCCGTGCTCGTGGACGGTCAGCTTGGAGCGGCCGAACTCGCCGACCTCGGCGCCCTCGACGCGCCCCCCGAGCTTCACGGCCAGCAGCTGCATGCCGTAGCAGATGCCCAGCACCGGGATCCCGAGCTCGAGCAGCTGCGGATCGAGCCGCGGAGCGCCGTCGGCATAGACCGATGCCGGCCCGCCGGAGAGGATCAGCCCCTTCGGCTTGCGCCGCGCGACCTCCTCGGCGCCGACGTGGTGCGGGAGCAGCTCGCTGAACACCCCGCACTCGCGCACACGGCGCGCGATGAGCTGGGAGTACTGCCCGCCGTAGTCGAGGACGACGACCTCGTCGACCGCGCGCGGGACGTCGAGCGGCGCGCTCTCGTCGGCGAGCTCGGTCCCCGCCGTCGCCGCCGTGACGATGCCGTGCTCCGTCACTCAGCCCCCGTCAGCGCGGGGGCCTTGTCCTCCACCGCGGGCGCGCCGTTGCCGTTCGGCTTGTCGGGGTGCGCGGACGCCGCGGCGCCGCGCGAGCCCATGCCCACGCCCTGCGAGGTCTGCAGCGCCTTGCCCTCGGTCTGCAGCGACGGGGCGATCATCAGCTCCGCGCGATTGAACTCCGCGAGGTCCTTGTAACCGCACGTCGCCATCGAGGTGCGCAGCGCGCCCATGAGGTTGAAGCTGCCGTCGTTCTCGTGCGCGGGCCCGATGAGGATCTCCTGCAGGGTGCCGTTCTGGACCGTCTGCACGCGCGCGCCGCGCGGGAGCGTCGGGTGGAAGGTCGCCATGCCCCAGTGGAAGCCGCGCCCGGGCGCCTCATAGGCGCGCGCCAGGGGCGAGCCGATCATCACGGCGTCGGCGCCGCACGCGATGGCCTTGGAGACGTCGCCGCCGGTCCGCATGCCGCCGTCGGCGATGACCTGGACGTACTCGCCGGTCTCCAGCATGTGCGTCGAGCGCGCGCCCGCGACGTCGGCGATGGCGGTGGCCTGTGGGACGCCGAGGCCCAGCACGCCGCGCGTGGTGCACGCCGCGCCCGGGCCCACGCCGACGAGCACGCCGGCGGCGCCGGTCCGCATGAGGTGAAGGCCCGTGTGATAGGAGGCGCACCCGCCCACGATGACCGGCACCCCGACCTCGCGGATGAACTCCTTGAGGTTCAGCGGCTCGGTGGTCTGCGAGACGTGCTCGGCCGAGACGACCGTGCCCTGGATGACGAGGATGTCGAGCCCGGCGTCGAGCGCGAGCTCGTAGTAGCGCGCGACGCGCTGAGGCGTGAGCGAGGCGGCCGCGACGACACCCTGCTCTGCCTTGATCTCCTCGATGCGCCGCGAGATGAGCTCGGGCTTGATCGGCTCCTGGTAGATCGCCTGCATCGCGCGCGTGGCGGCGTCCTTGGGGAGCGTCGCGATGCGCTCGAGCTGGGCGTCGGCGTCCTCGAAGCGCGTCCAGATGCCCTCGAGGTTGAGGACGGCCAGGCCGCCGAGCTTGCCGACGATCTTCGCCGTCTCGGGCGAGACCACGCCGTCCATGGCCGAGGCCAGCAGTGGTAGCTCGAAGCGGTAGTCGCCGAGCTTCCAGGAGATGTCGACGTCGTCCGGGTCGCGCGTGCGCCGCGAGGGCACGATCGCCACATCGTCGAATCCATATGCGCGGCGGGCCTTCTTCCCGCGGCCGATCTCAATCTCCATCAACGCATCCTAGGGTCGCGGGCGGACGAGAAAGACCCCGCGCAGGCGGGGTCCAGAGAGGGTCTTCCGTCGGGCCTGTGGCGGCGGCAGACCACGAGCGATCCACCTTAGCACCGCACCTGCGGTCAGCCGGGGCCCCGCGGGCGCCGCCGGGCGGGCGTGCGATGCGGCGGCTGCGGCGGCGCCTCACCGGCGTCCGGGGCGTGCCAGGGGTGCGCCTGCGGGCTGCCGCGCTCGAGCGTGAACGGCGTGTCATCGTGGCGCAGCTCGATCGGCTCGCCGTCGACCAGCTGGTAGCGCGCCTCGCCCGGAACGATCTCCACCCGCAGCCGGCGCCCGCGCAGCATGAGCCCGAAGGCCAGGCGCTCGAGGTGCGGCGGCAGCCGCGGGTCGAAGGAGAACTGGCCCTCGTGGTCGCGGAAGCCGCCGAACCCGGCCACCGCGACCAGCCACGACCCCGCCAGCGAGGCCATGTGCAGCCCGTCGCGCGTGTTGTGCTCGAGGTCGTCGAGGTCCATGAGCGCGGCCTCGCCGAAGTAGTCGAAGGCCAGCTCGAGATGGCCGACCTCGGCGGCCATCATGGCCTGCACGCACGCCGAGAGCGAGGAGTCGCGCACGGTCAGCGGCTCGTAGTAGGCGAAGGCGCGTGCCTTGTCCTGCGCCGTGAAGCGATCGCCGGCGAGGATCATGGCGAGCACGAGGTCGGCCTGCTTGACCACCTGCTTGCGGTAGAGGTCGAAGTAGGGGAAGTGCAGCAGCAGCGGGTACTCGTCGGGCGCCGTCGCCTCGAAGTCCCAGCGCTGGTACCGGGTGTAGCCCGCTGACTGCTCGTGGACCCCGAGCTCGTCGTTGTAGGGCACGCTCATCGCGCCGGCCGCGTCGCGCCACGCGGCGATCTCCTCGTCGCCCACCCCGAGCGCCGCCGACTCCGCGCGATGGCGCGCCGCCGACTCCGCTGCGCCGGCCAGGTTCCGCGCGGCCATCAGGTTCGTGTAGACGTTGTCGTCGCTGACGGCCGAGTACTCGTCGGGCCCGGTGACCCCGTCGATGTGAAACGCGCCGCGCGCGTCGTGGTGGCCGAGCGAGCGCCACAGCCGCGCGGTCGCCACCAGCAGCTCGAGCCCCGCCCCGCGCGCGAACTCGTCGTCGCCGGTTGCGTTCAGGTAGCGCAGCACGGCGTCGGCGACGTCGGCGTTGACGTGGAAGGCCGCCGTGCCGGCCGGCCAGTAGGCCGAGCACTCGTGACCGCGGATGGTCCGCCACGGGAAGGCGGCCCCGCCGAGGCGCAGCTGGCGCGCGCGCTCGGCGGCGAGGTCGAGCGTCGAGTGGCGCCAGTGGAGCGCGTCGCGGACGGCTTCCGGCGCGGTGTAGGTGAGGACGGGCAGCACGAAGCTCTCGGTGTCCCAGAAGACGTGGCCGTCGTAGCCGTCGCCCGTCAGCCCCTTTGCGGCGATCGCGCGCTTCTCCGCGCGCGCGGCGGACTGCAGGGTGTGGAAGAGGGCGAAGCGCACGGCCTGCTGGAGCTCGTCGTCGCCGTCGAGCTCGACGTCGGCGCGCTCCCAGTAGTCGTCGAGGTACTCGCGCTGGTCGTCGAGCAGGCCGTCGAACCCCGTGCGCCGCGCCGACGCGAGCCCCGCGTCGACCTGGTCGCGGATGGAGACCATCGAGCGCTGGCTGGACCACCCGTAGGACAGGTACTTGGTCAGCGTCAGCGTCTCGCCGTGGCCGACCTCGGCGCTCACCGTCACCCGCGCGAGGTCGTCGAAGCTCTCGTTCTCGGTCACCGTCCCCTGCGGTCCCGCGACCTCGTGGTCCATCCCCGCCGCCATCCGCAGGGCGCTCTCGCGCGTGCTGTGCACCAGCACGGCACGCAGCTCGTGGGTCCCGTGCGAGTCCGAGACCAGCGGCGAGGCCAGGATCGCGGCCGCGCGGGGGTCCGCGCTGCGCGCCGGGACGTCCTCGTTGGCGACGAGCTCGGATTGCACGACGATCCGCGTCTCGCCGTCGAGCGGCTTGACCTCGTAGCGGATCGCGGCCACCGAGCGGTGCACGAAGGACACCAGGCGCACCGAGCGGACCTCGATCTCACGCCCTGCCGGCGAGCGCCAGTGGACCTCGCGGCGCAGCACGCCGGCGCGCAGGTCGAGCGTGCGGCGGTGCGAGACCAGCTCGCCGTAGCGCACGTCGAACGGCTCGTCGTCGACCAGCAGGCGGATCAGCTTGCCGTTGGTGACGTTGATGACGGTCTGACCGTCCTCCGGGTAGCCGTAGCCGGCCTCGGCGTAGGGCAGCGGGCGGACCTCGTAGAAGGCGTTGAGGTACGTGCCGGGCATCCCGTACGGCTCGCCCTCGTCGAGGTTGGCCCGCAGCCCGATGTGGCCGTTGGAGAGCGCGAGGACCGACTCGGACTGCGCCAGCATGGTGAGGTCGAGCGCCTCCTCGGTGACCGCCCACGGCGCGACCGAGAAGTGCGGCTGGACGATCACAGCAGCTCGGCGAGGTCGTCGACCACCACCGAGGCGCCGTGGGCGAGCAGCGCGTCGCGCTGACCGGCGCGATCGACGCCGACGACATAGCCGAAGCCGCCGTCGTGCCCCGCCTGCACGCCGGCGAGGGCGTCCTCGAAGACCGCCGCGCTCGCGGGCGCGACGCCGAGGACGCGCGCCGCCTCGAGGAAGGTGTCGGGTGCCGGCTTGCCGCGCAGATGGCGCTCGTCGGCGACGACGCCGTCGACGCGGGCCTCGAGCAGGTCCTCGATGCCGGCCGCCACGAGCACGTCGTGGCAGTTGTGGCTCGAGGACACGACCGCCCGCCGCAGGCCGGCCTCGCGCGCGGCCCGCAGGTAGCGCACGGACCCCTCGTAGGCCTCGACGCCGTGCTCGCGGATGAGGCTCAGGACGAGCTCGTTCTTGGCGTTGGCCAGGCCGAGGACCGTGTCGGCGTCCGGGGGGTCGTCCGGCGAGCCCTCCGGCAGCACGATCCCGCGCGAGGCGAGGAAGTCGCGCACGCCGTCCAGGCGCGGCTTGCCGTCGACGTACTCGTCGTAGTCGCGCACGAGGTCGAAGGGCTTGTCTCCCCCCTCGGCGAGGCAGCGATCGAAGGTCTCCTTCCAGGCGCGCGCATGGACCTCGGCCGTCTTGGTCAGCACGCCGTCGAGGTCGAAGAGGCAGGCGGTGATGTCGTCCGGGAGTCCGAGCACCTACGGGACCTCGGCCGGCGTCTCGAGACGCTGGACCTCGATCTCCGCAAGCAGCCGCTCGACCTCGCGCGGCTCGATGAGCCCCGCCCCGAGGCGCTGGGTGGACTCCGCGCCGCAGGCCACGCCGAAGCGCAGGCACTCCGTCGCCGGCGAGCCGGTGTAGCGGGCGGCGACGAACCCGGCCAGGAAGGCGTCGCCGGCGCCCACGGCCGCCACCGCCTCGCGCGGCTCGATCCACACGCGGTGCAGGGTCGGCGCGCCGTCGATCAACACCGAGGCGACGCACCCGTCGGGCAGCGTCATGATCGCCTCGCGCGCGCCGAGGGCCACCATCTCGCGCACGGCGATGATGCGGTCCTCGTCGTCGTTGAACTCGTGGCCGACGAGCTCCTCGGCCTCGATCACGTTGGGCGAGATGACGTCGGGCTCGGCGCGCACGGCCAGGCGCATCGGATCGCCGTCGGCGTCGACCACCGTCTGCACGCCCGACTTACGCACCTCCTTGACCAGCTGCGCGTAGACGTCGGACTCGACGCCGCGCGGCAGGGAGCCCGCGAAGACGACCACGTCCGCGCCGCGCGAGAGATAGAGAAGCTTGTCGCGGAAGAGCTCGATCTCCTTGCCGCTCACGGCCGGGCCGCGCTCGTTGATCTCGGTCGTCTCGCCGTTGGTGGGGTCGTGCACGGCGGTGTTGGTGCGCGACTCCTCGCGGATGCGCACGAAGTCGTTGAGGATCGACTCCTCGGTCAGCTGCTCGACGATGCGCGTGCCGGTCGCGCCGCCGGCGAAGCCCGTCGCGATCACCGGCTGGCCGAGCGACTTGAGCGTGCGCGCGACGTTGACCCCCTTGCCGCCCGGCATGGTGGTCTGCTCGACCGTGCGATGACGACGCCCAAGTCGGAAGTTGGGCACCGAGAGGGACTTGTCGATCGCCGCGTTGAGGGTGACGGTGATGATCATGCGATCCCGCTGGAGCGCTCCTGCCGCCGCCTGCGCCGGACCGCGCGACGACGTAGGAGGACCAACTGGAGGCTAGCGAGTGCGACCGCGCTCAGGATCACGACCACCAGCGTGCGGCCCACGAAGTCGTCGCCGCGCTGCAGCACGGAGGCCTGGGAGATGGCCCGGCGGGTCACGAGCGGCACGCTGGCGATCGTCCGCCCGCGCCAGCGGACCTCGATCGTCCCCACCCGCGATCCCGCCGGCAACGGGCCGTCGAGCTCGCTGGGAACGTCGAGCACGCGGATGGGCAGGCGCTCGCCGCGACGCGCGGTGTGCACGACGGTGCGTGCCGCCACCAGCTGCGCGCGCTCGTCGCGGTGCGCGAGCTTGACGCTGGCGAAGGCCTCGCCCTTGCGCACCGGCCTGGCGCGCCGATAGCGGCCAAGGCCGTAGCGGATGAGCGCAAGCGAGTCCTGGTCGCGCGCCGCCTCGCTGGGCTCGTCGAGGACGACGGAGATGACGGTGATGCCGTTCTTCCTGGCCGAGGTGACCAGGATGTAGCCCGCCTGCGAGGTGTGGCCGGTCTTGACGCCGTTGACCTCGGGCACCGCGCGGACGAGCAGGTTGCGATTGAGGATCGTGCGCGGGTGCGACCCGGTGCGCAGCGTCGCGCGCGGCAGGTCGGTGACCGCGCGGAAGAACGCGTTGCGGCGCAGGATGAGGGTCAGCTTGACCAGGTCCTCGGCGCTCGAGTAGTTGCCCAGCGCGTCGAGGCCGATGGCGTTGGCGTAGTGGGTATGGGTCAGCCCGAGCTCGTGCGCGCGGCGGTTCATCAGCGCGACGAAGGCGCGGTTGGACCCGCCGACGCGCTGCGCCAGCGTGGCGGCCGCGTCGTTGGCGCTCGCCACCAGCAGGCCGCGCAGAAGGTCGGCCACCGTCATGCGCTCGCCGCCGCGCAGGCCGATGACCGACTCGACCGGGAGCGCGTGGTAGGGCACCGTGGTGAGGACCTTGGAGAGCTTCTCGTGCTCGAGCGTGACCAGCGCCGTCATGAGCTTCGTCGTCGAGGCCATCGGCCGCTCGCGGCGGGCCTCGCGCTGGAAGACGACGTCGCCAGTGGTCGGCTCGACCAGGATGGCGGCGGGAGCGCGGATCGACGGGGGCGCGGCGGGGGCGACGGCGGGGCGCGCGAGCGCGAGAGCGACGAGCAGGACCAGCGCGGCCAGCAGCGCGGCCGCCGCGCGCGCCGTCACCGCGAGAGCCTGACCCGCTGGCCGGCGTGAAGCGTGTCCGCCTGGAGCTTGGGGTTCAGGCGCTGGATGGTGGTCATCGAGACGCCGGTCTTGATCGAGATCGCCGACAGGGTGTCGCCGGCCTTCACGATGTAGGCGCGGCGCCGCTTGCGGGCCTTCGCGCTCTTCTTCGACGTGGTCTTCGTCGTCGTGGTCTGCTTGGTGCTGCTGCTGCTCGAGGCGCTGTCGTTCTTGAGCAGCGTGTTGTCGACCACGGCGTACACGGCCACCGCGCAGGTGATCAGCGCCACCGGGGCCAGCCAGCGACCGATCCTTCGACGTCGACGATTGACCATGAGGTGAGCGGAGCATAGGGCGCGGCGCGGGGCGCCGATCACCCAAGCGACCAGGCCAGCGCGCGCAGTCGCTCCGCCTCGCGGCGGGCGGCGACGCCCGGCTCGCCGCCGTCCTGCTCGTAGGCGCGCACGATCGCGCGCGAGGCGGTGACCAGGCCGCCCGCGCGGCCCGCCGCGAAGGCGGGCGCGAGGTCCTCCACGCGACCCCCCTGCGCCCCGATGCCGGGCAGTAGGAACGGCGTGCGCGGCATGAGCTCGCGCGCGCGCGCGAGATGCTCGGGCGCCGTGGCGCCGACCACGGCCCCGACGTCGTGCAGGCCGCTCTCGACCCCCGGCTCGCCCAGGCCGTCGACGAGCCGTGCGACGCGCTCCCAGACGCGCTCTCCGCTCTCGGTGGCGAGGTCCTCGACATCGACGGCGCCCGGGTTCGACGTGCGCACGAGGACGAAGACGCCGGCCCCGGGTGCGCGCACCGCGCGCAGGGAGTCGACGCCCATGTATGGGCTCACGGTGTACGCGTCGGCGCCGAGCCCCGGCACCGCGCCGAACGGTGTGGGCGTCTCGCCGGCCAGCGCCTGGGCGTAGGCGGCGGCGGAGACGTCGATGTCGCCGCGCTTGGCGTCGGCCAGCGCGAGGAGCCCCCGCTCCTGAGCGTGCTCGACGACGCGCTGGAGCGCGCGCCAGCCGGGGGCGCCGAGGCGCTCGAAGCACGCGAGCTGCGGCTTGACCGCGACGCAGGCGGGACCGGCCGCGTCGATGGCCGCCGTGCAGTGCGCCGTGACCGCGACGGCGGCGCGCTCGGCCGGTGACCCGTCCGCGGGCGCCGCCGCCTCGGCCTGGGGCCAGAGACGCGCGGGATCGGGATCGAGCCCCAAGACGATCTGGGACTCACGCCCCCCGACGAGGGCGTCCAGCCGGTCAGCGAAGTGCAGACCGGCCGGCGCCCGGCGGCGTTGCGTGTCGCCGGCCGTCAGCGCTCAGTGGTTGACGGACTTCTTCAGACCCGAGCCTGCCGTGAAGCGCGGCACCTTCGACGCCGCGATCTGGATCGGCTCTCCCGTGCGCGGATGCACGCCCTGACGTGCTCCACGCTCGGCAACGTGGAACTTGCCGAACCCGGAGAACGTCACGTCGCTGCCGCGCGCCAGCGTCTCCTGGATGGTGTCGAGCACGGCGTCAACGGCCTTGCCGGCTTCGGACTTGCCCAGGTCTGCGCGACTGGCGACCTGATCGACGAACTCTGACTTCGTCACGCTGCTCCCTCCTGGTGAGGTCGTGGTGTTTCGACGCTATCAGCGGCTACGGACGACGTTCGCCCAGATGCCGCATTCCTACGCCGTTTTCATAGCTATGTCGGGCTGCGACACCGCTCATTGCGGTGTTTTGCCCGAGGACGGCGTGGGCCCGTAGTGTGCCGTAAACACGGGACATGCCGCTTTCTAGGCGATTTCGAGGCCCTCGAGCGCGGTGCGCAGATCGGCCTGGAGCAGGCGCTTGAGCGGACGCGGGCCGGTGCGCACGACGATCGCGTGGCGCTCGGAACGCGCCACGACGACGTCCCCGCCCTCCGGCACCCCGGCGAGCGCGGGATCGCCCGCCAGCACCGCGCCGTCGGCGTCCAGGACCGCGGCCGCGCGCACGTCGATCGAGAGCGATCCGAGCCATCCGAGCGCCCCGGCGGGCGTGAGCGCGGCGCGCGTCGTCATGGCGAGTTGGAAGGATAGGCCGCGTGAGCATCGGCCGGATCGCCTGGCTCGTGACCGTCTTCGCGTGCCTCGTCACCTGCGTCGTCCTGCTGCTGTCGGGCTACCAGGGCTACGCGGCGGTCTTCCTCGTGGTCGGCGCGTCCGCGGCGATCAACCTGCTCTAGAGCTGCCTTCTAGTCGGCCCGGGCGCTGCCGGCGCGGCGCGGCCAACGGCCGCATCGAAGGAAGGCAGTCCCCGCGGCGGCCCGGCGGACCGCGCGAGGTCTAGCGTCCTGCTTTGGTGTCGCAGGACGACACTCAGTCAGGACGCTTCCCGACAGCGTGCTGGCGACCGCGCACGGCCGCGAAGAGCTAACGGGTGAAGCGGGGCGGCTCGCCCGTGGTGATCTCCTCGCCCGGGCGCACGCGGTCCTCGGGCTCGAGGTGGATGAGGACGTCGGTCTCGCCCAGGCGCTCGCGGATGGCGTCCTGGAGCATGTGGGCCGTGCGGTGCGCCTCCTCGAGCGAGGTGCCCGAGCGGAACTGCACGTGGAGGTCGACGTGGCGCCGCGCGCCGGCCTGACGGCCGCGGAGCTCGTGGAAGCCGACGATGCCGCGCTCGGCGTTGGCCGAGACCACGTCGCGGATGGCGGCGAGCTCGGGATCGGGCAGCGTCTCGTCCACGAGGACGCGCGAGGAGCGCGTGAGGATGCGCACCCCGGTGACCGCGACCACCGCGGCCACGACGAGCGCGACGACAGGGTCGAGCCAGTCCCAGCCGGTGGCCGCGATGAGCGCCAGCGCCGCGAGCACCCCGCCCGAGCTCAGCATGTCGGTGGTCAGGTGGGCCGCGTCGGCGGCCAGCGCCACGGAGCCGGTCGCCTCGGCGCGCCGCGAGAGCCTGCGCGAGACCACCAGGTTGACGACGATGGAGACGGCCAGGACCGCGATGCCGACGCCGAGGCGCTGCAGGCCCGTGCCCTGGATCAGGTGGCGAACGGCCTCGAAGGCGATGACGATGCTGCCCACCAGGATCAGCACGCCCTCGATGGCCGCGGCCATGTCCTCGATCTTCTCGTGGCCGTAGGGATGCGAGTGGTCGGCCGGGACGTCGGCCGCGCGGACCGAGAAGAGCGCCACGATCGAGGCCACGAGGTCGGTGGCCGAGTGCAGGGCCTCGGTGAGCAGCGCGACCGAGCCGGTGATGGCGCCGGCGATGGCCTTGAGCAGGATCAGGGCCGAGTTCGAGGCGACCGAGAGCGCCGCGGCGGCGGCCTTGGACGGCTCGCTGCTCATCGGGCCGCGGGCGCTCCCGCGCGCAGGTGGCTCAGCATGGCCCGCGCGGCGCGGCCGCGATGGCTGATGGCGTCCTTCTCCTCCGGCGTCAGCTCGGCCATGGTGCGGCCGTCGTCCCGATCGTCGGGGACGAAGATCGGGTCGTACCCGAAGCCGCCCGTGCCGCGCGGCGCCTCGGCCATGGTCCCGGTGCAGCGGCCCTCGAAGAGCGACGCCTCGCCGGTGTGCGGATCGACGAGCGCTATGACGCACACGTAGGTCAGCGCGCTGCCCGGCGGCGCGCGCTCGATCAGCAGGGCCAGGTTGTCGGCGTCGGTCGCGTCCGGGCCGGCGAAGCGCGCCGAGCGCACCCCGGGAGCGCCGCCCAGCGCGGCGGACTCGATCCCCGAGTCGTCGCCGAAGGCCAGCTCGCCGGTGGCGGCGGCCGCAGCGCGCGCCTTGGGGAGCGCGTTGGCGGCGAACGTCTCGCCCGTCTCGGGCGGCAGCTCGATGTCGTCGGGCAGCCGGACGACGTCGTGGCCGTCGAGCAGCGCGGCCAGCTCGCGCGCCTTGTGCGCGTTGCGGGTGGCGAGGACCAGCTTCACGAACCCGCCGCGGCCACCGCGCGCTCCTGCGCGGCCTGCAGCTCGGCGACGCCCTTGCCGGCGAGCGCGAGCAGCGCATCGAGATTCGCGCGCGACAGCGGCGTGCGCTCGGCGGTGGCCTGGACCTCGATGAGGCCGCCGTCGCCGGTCATGACGACGTTGGCGTCGACCTCGGCGCTCGAGTCCTCCTTGTAGTCGAGGTCGAGCAGCGGCACGCCGTCGACGATGCCGGCCGACACAGCGGCGACCGACCCCGTCAGCGGCGTGCGCCGCAGCACGCCGCGCTCCCGCAGCGCCTCGCAGGCCAGGGCCAGCGCCACGTACGCGCCGGTGATCGACGCGCAGCGCGTCCCCCCGTCGGCGGTCAGCACGTCGCAGTCGAGGTAGATCGTGTTCTCGCCCAGCGCGGAGAAGTCGATGACGCCCCGCAAGGCGCGGCCGATGAGCCGCTGGATCTCCACCGTGCGCCCGTCGGGGCGGCCCTTGGTGACGTCGCGCTGCTTGCGGTCGCCGGTCGACGCGGGGAGCATCCCGTACTCGGCGGTGACCCAGCCGCGGCCGCTGCCGGCCAGCCACTTGGGCACGCCCTCGGTGTGCGAGGCGGTGCAGATCACCCGCGTCTCGCCGGCGCTCATGAGCACGGAGCCGGTCGCGGTGGCCACGAAGCCCGGCTCGATGGCGACCGGCCGCAGCTCGTCGGGCCCGCGCCCGTGGGAGCGCTCGCTCACGCGGCCGCCTCCGTCGCGTGCAGGGTGACGTGCTCGACCTCGCCGAGCGGGAGCTGCAGGAAGGTCGACCCGAGGGCGCGGAAGGCCTCGACGTCGCCGGTGGTCAGGAAGCGGTAGTCGCCCTCGCCGACGTGCGGGCTGGCGAGGCCGCGGGCTCCGAGCACGTGCTCGACCTGATGGGCGACGGGCGCGCCGGAGGTGACGATCCGCACCCCGCGCCCGAGCATGCGCTGGAGCATCGGCGCGATCAGGGGGTAATGCGTGCACCCGAGGATCACCGTGTCGACGCCCGCTGCGCGCAGCGGCGCGACGTAGCCGCGCACGGTGTCGACGACCCGCTCGTCGAATGGGAAGCCGCCCTCGATTATGGCCGTCAGGTCCGGGCACTGCACCGCCGTGAGCTCCACGAACGGATCGGCCTGGGCGATGGCCGACGCGTACGCGCCGCTGGTCACGGTGGCCGGCGTCGCCAGCAGCCCGACGCGCCCGTTGGTCGACGCCGCGACGGCCTGGACCGCCCCGGGCTGCACGACGCCGAGCACGTCGATGCCGAGTGTCGTCTGCGCCATCCGCTCGCGCAGCGCCGGCAGCGCCGCCGCGGTCGCCGAGTTGCACGCCACCACGAGCAGCTTCGCGCCGCGCGCCAGCAGCTCCTCGGCGCACTGCAGCGCGAAGCGCTCGAGCTCGGCCTGCGTCCTGGTGCCGTAGGGCAGCCGGGCCGCGTCGGCCAGGTACAGGAAGTCCTCGTGTGGCAGCTGCACGAGCAGCTCGTGCAGGACGGTCAGGCCGCCCACGCCGGAGTCGAAGACGGCGATCGGGCGCGCGCACGGATCGGCGGGGCGTGAGGCCACGGCGCCATGGTAGGCGCCCGGCGCCGCGCGCGACCCTCGGCTCGGCGATCAGCCCTTCTTGGCCGCCACCCCCTCGATCGTCGACCGGATCTTCTCGGTCACCGCGTCAGCGATGCCCTTGCCCTTCACGCCGCCCGCCGCGAGCACGACGGTCGCAAAAAGCCCGGCGACGAGCAGGATGAGGGCGACGTACTCGACCGTCCCCTGCCCTGCCGCGCCCGCCAGCCGGCCGCGCGCCCACAGCGCCGCTGCGTGCGCGCGACCCATGATCCGATACCCCATCCGATGCCTCCTCGAGTCGTGTCTGACAACACGACCGAGTCTCCGCGCGAGGCTGTCACGGCGAAAGACGGCAACCGTGGAGAATCACCCCCGAATGCGTGCCCTGATCGTCACGAACATGTGGCCGACGGCTTCCGAGCCGGCGCTCGGGAGCTTCGTGCGCGACCAGGTCGATGCCCTGCGCGAGCTCGACGGCGTCGAGGTCGAGGTCTTCGCCTTCCCGCCGGGCGGCTACCTGCGCGCCGGGCGCGCTCTGCGCCGCCTGCACGGCCGCGAGCGCTTCGACGTCATACACGCGCACTTCGGGCTCACGGCCTGGACCGCGCTGGCGCTGCGCGGCGCGCCGCACGTGGTGACGCTCCACGGCACCGACCTGCGCCACCCGCGCTCGCGGCGGATCACCCGCGCAGCGCTGCCGCTGGTCGATCTCGTCGCCGCGGTCAGCCCCGAGCTGGCGCGAGAGGTGCCCGGCGCCGGCGGGCGCCGGCAGGTCGCCGTCCTGCCCTGCGGTGTCGATCTCGACCGCTTCGAGCCGATCCCGCGCGCCGAGGCGCGCGAGCGCCTGAACCTCGACCCCGACGAGCCGTGCCTGCTCTTCCCGGCCGACCCGGCGCGGGCCGTCAAGCGCTTCGACCGCGCGCAACAGGTGGCGGGTGAGACGCGACTCCTGACGCTCGGGCGCGTTCATCCCTTCGAGGTGCCGCTCCACGTCAACGCCGCCAACGCCGTCCTCGTGCCCTCCGCGCACGAGGGCTTCGGCCTGGCCGTGCTCGAGGCGCTCGCCTGCGACGTGCCGGTGCTGGCGACCCCGGTCGGCGTCCACCCGGCGGCCCTGGACGAGGTGGCAGGGACGCTGTGCGCACCATTCGATCTCGAGGCGTGGCGGGCCGTCGCCGAGCGGCACGTGCAGGCCTCCGACCCGCGGGTGCAAGGCCGCGAGCGGGCCGCGCAGTGGTCGGCACGGCAGATGGCGCGACGCGTGCTCGAGGCCTGGGGCGAGGTGCTACGGTTGCCCGTCGAGGCGCCAAGTTCGGGTGCCGTTTCCGCATGAAGGGCCCGCTGCACGCCATCCGCCGCCGGCGCTCCGAGCGTCCGGCCAACGGGGTCGACACCACGCAGGCCGCGCCGGAGGCGCCGACCGAGGCGCAGCCCACCGCGGGACTGTCGTCGCCCACGCCTCGTGCTGCCGCCGACCAGGCGCCGCCGACCGCCGAGCTGGGCTCGACCGCGCAGCCGACCGTCCTGCAGCCCGCGCCGGGCACCGAGGTCCCCGCCGGCCAGGAGCCCGTCCCCGACCGCCCGAGCTTCCGCCAGCGCGGCCGCCTGCGCCGGCGCCTGCGCTACCTGCGCCGGGTGCGCGAGCTGGGCTTCCGCGACCTCGGCGGCCTCATCTTCGACCAGCACCGCTTCTCGCGCGTCAACACCACGCTCGTCGACGGCAAGCTCCACGCGCTGGTCGCGGTCGACGGCGAGCTGCGCGCGCTCGAGCACGCGCTCGACGACCGCCGGCCGCTGACCGAGCTGCGCGAGCCGGGGATCTCGGTGTGCTCGCGCTGCGGAGCGCTGCACGGCAGCGAGGCGCGCTTCTGCCCGTCGTGCGGCACGCCGGTGAGCGGGCCGCGCGCGATCGCCGAGGTGGGCGAGGCAGTGACCCTGCCCGGTGGCGACGGCGCGCCGCCGCCCGCTCCCGCCACCCCGCCGCCCCCGGCCCAGCCGGCCGCGCCCGCGCACCTGCAGCCGCAGCCGTCGGCGCCGGCGCCCGAGCCGCCGGTCCCCGCGCCGTTCGCGCCCGCCGCGCCCGAGCCGCCGCGCGCGGCCGAGCCCGTCTCGGCGCCGACGCCGGCGCCCGCCGACGGCGGGGAGGCCGCCGCCCCGCCCGCCGACGGCGAGCAGCCGACCGAGGTCATGCGCCGCTCCGACGAGCAGCCTGGCGCGACCGCCGGCAACGGCGACGCCGAGGCGGTCGCCCAGCCGACCGGCGAGCCTCGCGAGCCGTGAGCGTCGCGCCGCCCGGCGCCCCGCCGGCCCCGGGCACCGTCGCCTGCCCGCGCTGCGGCACGAGCATCGGCCCCGATCAGTCGTGGTGCCTGGAATGCGGCGCTCCGGCCCGCACGCGGCTTGTCCCCACGCCGAACTGGCGCGCCCCCGTGGCAGTCCTCGCGCTCGTGGTCCTGCTGGCCGGGATCGCGCTGGCCGTGGCCTTCGTGGCGCTGACCAACGACAGCGAGCCCGCCGCGCCGGTCAACTCGCAGGCGCCACCGCCGTCGGCCACGACCGCCCAGCCGCCCGCTGCGGCTCAGCCCGCCCCCACGGCCACCGCGCCCGCGCCGACCACCGCGGCCCCAGGGACCGCGAGCACGGGCACCGGCACCGCGACCACCGCCACGACGGGCACGGGCACTACCACCACGAGCACCGGCCAGAGCACCTCGACCGGCCAGAGCACCTCGACCGATCAGACCAACCCGCCGGGCTGAACAGCATCACCGTGCGGGGAGGGTCGCGGCGCGGCGCTGATCTGCCGCGGATTCCCCTCGGTTTCCGAGGGTAATCCGCGGCAGATCGGGTCCCGCTGCAGGCAAGAGGCCAACCTTCCCTCGGTGATGCGTTCAGTCGCCGCCGACGATGGAGCGACCAGCGCTAGCCCGCGACAGCGCCGACCAGCGGCCAGCGCTCGGCCAGCCGGCCGGCGGCCTGCGCGGCCAGCGGGTGCAGCGTCACGGCCGGGTGCTCCGGCTCCTCGGCGCCGACCGCCTCCAAGGTCGCCACCGTCGACTCGGCCAGCGCCTCGAGGTCGTAGCCGCCCTCGAGCACCACCCCGAGCGGCACGTCGAGCTCGTCGGCCAGCCAGCGCATGCTCTCTGCCATCTGCGCGTAGCCGTCGCGCGTCACCCGACAGCCCGCCAGCGGATCGCGCACGTGCGCGTCGAAGCCGGCCGAGAGCAGGATCAGGCCGGGCCGGTACTCGAGCCCGAGCGAGACGACGACGTGCTCGACCAGCGAGCACCACGCCGCATCGCCGGACCCGGCCGGCACGGGCAGGTTGACGGTGTAGCCCTCCCCCGGCGCCGAGCCCGTGTCCGATGCGGGGCCCGTCCCGGGATACAGCGGCGACTCGTGGATGCTCACGTAGAGCACGTCGGGGTCGCGATGGAAGATGTCGTTGGTCCCGTTGCCGTGGTGGACGTCCCAGTCGAGGATCAGCACCCGCTCGGCGCCCCAGCGATCGAGCGCCCGCCGGGCGGCCACCGCGACGTTGTTGAACAGGCAGAACCCCATGGCGCGGGCCGGCAGCGCGTGGTGTCCCGGCGGGCGGTGCAGCGACGCGCCCAGGCGCGGGCCGTCGCCGCCCAGCAGCGCGTCCACGACGCCCGCCGCGCCGCCGGCCGCGTGCAGCGCGGCGCGGTAGGAGTGCTCGGAGACGACGGTGTCGGCGTCCAGCGCGCCGCCGCCGGCCGCGCACAGCTCCTCGATGCCCCGCACGTAGCCGGGCGGGTGCACGGCGTAGATCGTCTCGAGCTCGGCCACCGGCGACGGGTGCACGTCCCACCCCAGCCAGTCGCGCTCGCCGAGGGCGCGCTCGATGGCGGCGATCCGGGCCGGGCGCTCGGGATTCGGACCGGTGTCGTGCTCCAGCGATGAACGGTGGTGGAGCAGGAGCGGTGCGGCCATCTCGTTACCGTACCGGCGCATGGCCGGCCCCGCGCGCACCGAGACCGACCTGGTAGTGGTCGGCGCGGGCGCCGCGGGCCTCTACGCGGCCCTGACGGCGGCCGGCACCGGCGCCCGGGTCGCGCTCGTCTCCGCCACGCCGCTCGCACGCACCGCGAGCTATTGGGCGCAGGGCGGCCTCGCGGCGGCGCTGGCCGCCGACGACTCGCCCGACCTGCATCGCGAGGACACCGAGCGCGCCGGGCGCAACCTCGTGCGCACGAGCGCCGCCACCGTGCTGTGCCGCGAGGCCCCCCGCACCGTGGGCGATCTCGAGCGCCTCGGGGTGCACTTCGACGCCGACCGCCACGGCAACCTCGCCCTCGGCCTCGAGGGCGGCCACTCGCGCCGGCGCGTCGTCCACGCCGGCGGCAGCGCCACCGGCCGGCGCGTCGTGCGCCAGCTGTCCGCTGTCGTGGTCGAGACGGCCGGCCTGACCGTCATCGAAGGCGCCCGCGCCGCCACGCTGTGGGTGCGCGACGGGCGCTGCGTGGGCGTCGTGTGCGAGGACGGGCGCGCCATCCACGCCCGCGCGGTCATCCTCGCCACCGGCGGCTCGGCCGCGCTGTGGCAGCGCACGACCAACCCGCCCGGTTCGCTGGGCATCGGGCTGCTCCTGGCCCGCGGCGCCGGGGCGGCGCTCGCCGACCTCGAGCTCATGCAGTTCCACCCGACCGCGGTGACCGGCATCAAAGGCCGCGAGGGGTTCCTCATCACGGAGGCGATCCGCGGCGAGGGCGCCACACTGCTCGACGCCGACGGCGAGCGCTTCGTCGAGGAGCTCGCGCCGCGCGACGAGGTGGCGCGGGCGATCTGGTCGAAGATGGACGAGAGCGGCCGGCCGAGCGTCGACCTCGACATGCGCGCGGTCGATCCGGCGCTGTTCCCCAACGTCGTCAGCGCCCTGCGCGAGGCGGGCCTCGATCCCGCGACCGAGCTCGTCCCGGTGGCACCGGCCGCGCACTACGGCATGGGCGGCGTCGTGGCCGACCTCGACGGCGCGACCACGGTCCCCGGGCTCTACGCGGTCGGCGAGAGCGCCTGCACGGGCCTGCACGGCGCCAATCGGCTGGCCTCGAACTCGCTCAGCGAGTGCTTCGTCTTCGGAGCGCGCGCCGCGCTGGCAGCCCTGTCTGAGCCGCGCGGCGAGGCAGGCGAGCCGCCCGCGGCGCCAGCGCTCGAGCAGCCCAGCCGCGAGACCCGCGACGCGCTGTGGCGCCACGCCGGCCTGGTGCGCGACGCCGAGGGACTGCGCGCGCTGACCGACGACCCGCACCCCCTTGCGCGCCTCATCGCCCGCCACGCGCTGCTGCGGGCCGAGAGCCGCGGCGCCCACCGGCGCTCGGACTGCCCGGACACCGACCCGAGCCTCGACCTGCACCACTCGATCACGCGCGGCGACGCGGACGAGCCCGAGTTCGAGCGCTGGGTCTAGGCCCAGCACCGCCAGTTCTGGTGAACGGCTGCGTTTCTTAACGCGAACTCAACACTGCCTGCGTTTTGACCTTCACACGGCCGGGCCATACTCGCGCCCTGGTCCAGGAGCACGGAAGGCCTAACAGGAGGAAATGGTCGGAGCTCATGTACCAAGTCAGCAGGGCGATCTACCGGGAGCTGTCGACGGACATCGACGGCGGTAGAGACGCGCACGAGCAGGTGCTTCGCTCATGCGAGGCAACCGTCGAGCGCCTCGTGGGCGATCGCCACTACTTCGCGCGCCCGGCGCGCTACCTGTTCCAGGACATCAAGCCGCACTTCCCCATGCACGCCCAGCCACGGGTGTGGCGCGTCGTGCAGGGATACGTGGAGTGTGCACTCGACGTCCTGGATCGCATGCCCCAGAACGGATTCGACGTTCACGGCCAGCCGCTGCAGTGCCGCGCCACGACACGCCGCGGCACGGCGTGCCAGCGGATGCCGCTGCATCACAACGGCTACTGCCCGTCGCATCAGCATCTGGCCGAGACCGAGGAGATCGAGCTGGTCGTCGCCGAGACGATGGCCGAGCCGCTGGCCGCGTAGCGGCAGAAAGCGTCCGGTGGAGGCTCTACCGGACGTCATCTAGGGTCCGCGGATGCTCCTGGGCGTCGACGTGGGCGGCACGTTCACGGATGCCGTCCTCGTCGCGGACGGCGTCGTGCACACGGCCAAGGCGCCGACGACGCCCGACGACCAGTCGCGCGGGGTCATCGCCGCCGTCGAGCGCGCGCTGCAGGACGCCGGCGCGCAGGCGAGCGAGGTCGAGGCCTTCGCCCACGGCATGACCGTCGCGACCAACGCGCTGCTCGAGGGCACCGTGGCGCGCACGGCCTTCGTCGCCACGGACGGCTTCACCGACGTCGTCGCCCTCGGCCGCCAGGCCCGGCGCGAGCTGTACCGGCTGTGCGCCGCGCACCCCGCGCCGCTGACGCCGCCCGAGCGGCGCTTCGCGGCGCGCGAGCGCACCGGGCCCGACGGCGTGCTGGAAGCGCTGGGCAGTCTCGAGGAGCTCGTCGACGCGGTGGCGGGCGCCGAGCCCGAGGCGATCGCCGTCTGCCTGCTGCACAGCTATCGCCACCCGGACCACGAGCGCGCGATCGGCGAGGCCCTGCGCGAGCGCCTCGGCGTCCAGGTGTCGCTGTCGCACGAGGTCGTCGGCACCTTCCGCGAGTTCGAGCGCGCGGCGACGACCGAGGTCGACGCCGCCCTGTCCCCCCTGCTCGCGCGCTACCTGCGCCGCCTGCTGGACTCCGCGCGCGAAGCGGGCCTGCCGACCCCGGCGATCATGCAGTCGAGCGGCGGACTGGCCGGGCTCGAGGTCGCGGCCGACCACGCGGCGCTGACGGTGCTCAGCGGCCCCGCCGGCGGCGCGGCGGCGGCGGCGCTGCTGGCCGAGCGCTGCGGCGAGCGCGACCTGCTGTGCTTCGACATGGGCGGCACGTCGTGCGACGTGTGCGTGGTCGAGGGCGGTCGCGTGCGCGAGGCCACGGGGCGCGAGGTCGGCGGGCGGCCGCTGGCCCTGCCGATGGTGGACATCCACACCGTCGGGGCCGGCGGAGGCTCCATCGGCTGGCGCGACCCCGGTGGCGCGCTGCGGGTCGGCCCGCGCAGCGCGGGCGCCGACCCGGGACCGGCGTGCTACGGGCGCGGCGGCACGGAGCCGACGGTGACCGACGCCAACCTCGTCCTCGGCCATCTGAGCGCCGACGTGCCGCTGGCGGGCGACGTGGAGCTCGACGCCGACGCGGCGCACGCGGCCGTCGAGCGGCTGGCGGGCGAGCTGGGGCTCGACGCGCGCGACTGCGCCGAGGGGATCGTGCGCGTCGCCAACGCCGAGATGGTCCGCGCCCTGCGGGTGATGACCGTCGAGCGCGGGATCGACCCGCGGCGCTTCGCGCTGCTGGCCTTCGGTGGCGCGGGGCCGCTGCACGCCGCGGCCATCGCCGAGGAGCTCGGCATGACGAAGATCCTCGTCCCCCGCGCCTCGGGCGTGCTCAGCGCGCTCGGACTGGCCGCCGCCGACCGCCGCGCCGACGCGCAGCGCACCGTCCTCGGCCATGAGGACTCGGACCCGCCCCTCGACGCGCTGCGCGACGAGGTCGGCGCGGCCCTGGGCGGCAAGCCCGAGGTCGAGGTGGCCTGGGACCTGCGCTACCGCGGCCAGTCGCACGAGCTCACCGTCCGCGGCGCGCAGCGCCGCGAGCTGCGCGAGCGCTTCGAAGCGCTGCACGAGGAGCGCTACGGCCATCGCGACCCCGACGGCGAGGTCGAGCTCGTCACCGTCCGGGTCACGGGCCGGCTGCCCGCCCCGGCGGTGGACTTCGGCGCCCCGGCGGGCGAGGAGGTCGAGGGGCCGACCGTCCTCGCCCTGCCCGAGGCGACGCTCGTCGTGCCCGAGGGCTGGAGCGGCAGCACCGACGACACCGGCACGCTCGTGCTGGAGCGAGCGTCGTGACCGTCGACCCGATCGCCCTGCAGGTCACCGCCGGCGCCCTGCGCGCCGCGTGCGAGGAGATGGGCGCCGTGCTCGTGCGCTCGGCCCACAGCGCCAACATCAAGGAGCGCCGCGACTGCTCGACTGCTCTCTTCGACGCGGCCGGCGAGATGGTCATGCAGGCCGAGCACATCCCCGTGCACCTCGGCGCCATGCCCGCCGCGGTGGCTGCGGTGCGTGACCGCGACCACGCCAAGGGCGTCTCCTGGGTCCTCAACGACCCCTACGCCGGCGGCACGCACCTGCCCGACATAACGGTCGTCACGCCCGCCTTCCACGACGGCGAGCTGCTCGGCTTCGCGGCGGCGCGCGCGCACCACGCCGACGTCGGCGGGCGCGTGCCGGGCTCCATGCCCTCCGACTCGACGACGCTCGAGGAGGAGGGCGTCGTCATCGCGCCGCGCGTGCTCGACGACGCCGCCATCGACGAGCTCGCCGAGCAGATGCGCCAGCCCGCCCACCGGCGCGCCGACCTGCGCGCCCAGCTCGCCGCCAACCGCACGGGGGCGCGGCGGCTCGGCGAGCTGGCCGACCGCGTCGGCCTCGGCTTCCTGCGCGAGGCGACCGCGGCCGTGCTCGACTACGCGGAGCGGCGCACGCGCGCGTGCCTGGCGGCGCTCGACGACGGCACCCGCACCGCGGTCGACCTGCTCGAGGCGGCCGAGGGCGACCTCGAGCTGCGCGTGGCCGCCACCGTCGACGGCGACGAGCTGACGCTCGACTTCTCCGGCTCGGCGGCCCAGCACGCGGGCAACCTCAACTGCCCGATGGCCGTCACGGCCAGCGCGTGCCTGTTCGCCGTGCGCGTGCTCACCGACCCCGACATCCCGCCCAGCGCGGGCGCCTACCGGCCGATCACGGTCGTCGCGCCCGAGGGCTCGCTGCTCAACGCGCGCTCGCCCGCGGCGGTGGCGGGCGGCAACGTCGAGACCTCCTCGCGCGTGGCCGACCTCGTGCTCGGCGCCTTCGGCCGCGCTCTCGGCCAGGGCACCATGAACAACCTGACCCTCGGCACCGACGAGTGGACCTACTACGAGACCCTCGGAGGCGGCCAGGGCGCCTGCCCCGACGCCGACGGGCCGAGCGCCGTCCACGTCGCGATGTCGAACACGCTCAACACGCCGGTGGAGGCCCTCGAGCTCGAGTTCCCGCTGCGCGTGACCGAGTACGCGCTGCGCCGCGGCTCCGGCGGCGCCGGGCGCCACCGCGGCGGCGACGGCGTCGTGCGCGAGCTCGAGGCGCTCACCGACATGAGCTTCTCGCTGCTGACCGAGCGCCGCCGCCATGCGCCGCCGGGTGCCGAAGGCGGCGAGCCCGGCGCGCCCGGGCGCAACCTCCTCGACGGCTCCGAGCTCGAGCCGAAGGCGTCGGGGACGCTGCGCTCGGGCCAGCGGTTGCGCTTGGAGACGCCGGGCGGGGGTGGGTACGGGGAGTCTGCGGCGTCCTGAACTGCATCACCGAGGGAGGGTGAGCCACCCGCGTGCGGGCCGGGCGCGAGGCGGTTTCACGGCACCTGTCCTGCCCTGCGGTCGCAGGACAACCCTTGGGCAGGACACTGCCTGTGGCTGCGCCCCAATCCGGGGCTCGCGGCTGACCCCCTCCCTCGATGATGCTGTTCAGGCCGCCGCGAAGCGCTACGGCGTCTCGTCCAGGTGTCGCTCCAACGCGTCCAACCGGCCCGACCAGAAGCGCCGGTAGGGCTCCAGCCAGGCGTCGATCTCCGACAATGGCTCGGCGCGCAGACCGTAGACGCGACGCTGGGCATCGGTTCGCACGCTGACCAGCCCGGCCTCGCGCAGCACCCGCAGGTGCTTGGAGACGCCCGGCTGGCTGATCGTGAGCGACTCCACGAGCTCGCCGACCGACCGGTCGCGCTCGCGCAGGAGGTCGAGGATGCTGCGGCGCGTCGGCTCGGCCAGGACGTCGAATGTGCTCGCCATGCAGCCTATATTTCCTCTCAGTTATATGTGTGTCAAGCGATGCGCAGTCCAACTAAGGGGGCGCCTGCGGCAGGTAAGGGGTCGACGGGCGCAACTGGCTCCATACGCCCGATGTGGCGGCGACCGTCGCAGCGCAGGATGTCGTCATGTTCAACGACCGCCTCATGAATCCCCTGTCACATGCCCTCAGCGACGATGTCGAGCGATACTGGAACCGTGCCCACGCGCGTGACGAGCAGCCGGTTCATCGGCCGCAGCCGAGAGCTCGCGGAGCTGGAAGCGGCGCTGGCCGACGCTTCCGCCGGCCGGCCGTCGCTCGCCTTCATCGCGGGTGAGTCGGGCGTAGGCAAGACGCGGCTCCTGCAGGAGCTGGAGCGCGGAGCGCTCGCGGCTGAGGCCCGCGTCGTCAGCGGAGAGTGCGTCTCCCTCGGGGATGACGAGCTCCCCTACGCCCCCATCGTCGCCGCGCTGCGATCCCTCACGCGCGACGGCGACCCGGTGCTCGACGAGCTCGGCCCGGCCACGCGGGTCGGGCTCGCGAGCCTCCTCCCGGAACTCGCGCCCGCCACGGCGCCGCCGGTCATGGACCGCGACGAGCCGGCGCAGTCGCGCGTCTTCGAGGCGCTGCTGACACTGCTCGACCTCCTCGGCCGCCGCGAGCCGGTGCTGCTGGCCATCGAGGACCTGCATTGGGCCGACGCCTCGACGCGCGCCTTCCTCTCCTTCCTCGCGCGCAGCCTGCGCTCCGAGCGCGTCCTGCTCGTCGCCTCCTACCGCCCCGACGAGCTGCACCGCCGTCACCCGCTGCGCCCGCTGCTGGCCGAGCTCGAGCGCGGGCCGCGCGCGCGGCGCATCGAGCTCGTGCCGCTCACGCGCTCCGAGCTGGCCGAGCAGCTCGAGGACATCCTGGGCGCCGCTCCCGACGACGGGCGTGTCGCGCGCATGTACGCGCGCAGCGAGGGCAACCCGCTCTTCACCGAGGAGCTCCTGGCCGCCGGCCTCGACGGGCGCGGCGAGCTGCCCCCGACGCTGCGCGACGCGCTCATGGTCCGCATCGAAGCGCTCCCCCAGGACGCGCAGGAGGTCCTGCGCGTCCTCTCCGCGGGCCGCAGCCTCGACCACGCGCTGCTGGCCGAGGCGTCGGGGCTCGAGTCCGGCGCGCTGCGCGAGGCCCTGCGCGAGGCGGCGGCCGGCCACGTGATCGCGGCCGACGACGAGGGCAACTACGGCTTCCGCCACGCGCTCCTGCGCGAGGTGGTCCACGACGACCTGCTGCCCGGCGAGCACACCGAGCTGCACCTCGCGCTCGCACGGGCGCTCGAGCGCCGCATGCAGGAGCAGGGCGGCAGCGCGCGGCTGGCCGCGGGGATCGCCCACCACTATCTCTCGGCCGGCGACCAGCCCGCGGCCTTCGCCGCCGCCGTCCGCGCGGCCGACAAGGCCGACGAGGTCCACGCCCACGGCGAGGCGGCGACGCTGTACGAGCGCGCGCTGCAGCTGTGGTCGCGCGTGCCCCACCCCGAGACGCTGGCCGGCATCGACCACGCCACGCTGCTGTGCCGGGCCGCCGGGGCGCACAACGACAAGCCCAGGGCCGAGGCGCTCTACGAGGCGGCGTTGAGCGAGATCGACGAGACCGCGGAGCCCTACCGCGCCGCCGACCTGCTCGAGAGCCTCGCCAACGTGCGCTGGAGCCTGGGCGCCGCGGAGCGCAGCCTGGCCACGCTCGAGCGCGGCCTGGCGCTGCTGCCGGCCGACGACGGCAGTCCCGAGCGAGCGCTGCTGCTCGGGCTGCGGGCGAAGTTCCTCATGCTCCGCGGGCGCCATCGCAGCGCCGTCGAGGCGGCCCGGGCCGCACTCGACGCAGCCAAGGCCGCCGACGAGCCCGCGGCGCGCAGCCGGGCGCTCAACGCCATGGGCACCTCGCTCATGGCCCTCGGCGAGGTCGACCGGGGCGCGGGCAAGCTGCGCGAGGCGCTCGAGCTGGCGGTGGTCAACGGGTGCCTGCCGGAGATGCGCGCGGCCTACATCAACCTCGCCGACCTCCTGCACCAGCGCGGGCGCTCCGAGGAGGGGCGGGCCGTCGCCCACGAGGGCGCCGAGCGCACCGCCGGCACCGGCGGGAGCAGCGCGTGGGTCAGCACCGTCGAGGCCGAGATCGCCCTGGACACCGGCGACTGGGCCTTCGCCGAGCGCCACCTGCCCGATCCTGGGCCCGTCACCGGGACCACCTTCGTGAACTTCGCCCTGCGCCACGCCGAGCTCGCCCTCGGCAAGGGCGACTCGGCCCGGGCGCGGGCGCTGCTCGACGAGGTCGACGCCGCGGCGGTCAACATCGACGAGCCGCAGTTCCTCGGCGTCATGGGCGCGCTGCGCGCCGAGCTCGAGCGCCGCGCCGGCGACCTCGAGGCCGCCCGCGCGGCCATCCGCCGCGCGCTCGACCGCATCGAGACGTGCACCGACGACGTCGTGCGCCTCGCCCGCGTGGCGGCCGTCGGCGTGGTCGTGGAGGCCGACGCCGCCCAGCGCGCGTGCGACCTCGGCGACGACGAGGAGCGCCGGCGCGCGCTGATGGAGGCCGAGTTCCACCTCGGCCGCACCGGCGCGGCCGCCGAGGACGGCGGTCCCGTCGAAGAGGCGTGGCTGCTCAGCGCCGAGGCCGAGCACGCGCGCGCCAACGGCCGCGCCGATCCCGCCCTGCACCAGACCGCGGCGCAGGCGTGGGACGCGGTCCAGCGCCCCTACCCCGCCGCGCTGATGCGCTGGCGCGCCGGCGAGGCCCACGTGGCCGCCGGCGAGCGCGAGGCGGCCACCGCCGCGCTCGAGCGCGCGCACGAGACCACCGCCAGGCTGGGCGCCGGCTGGCTGCGCGGCGAGATCGAGGGCCTCGCAGCCCGCGCCCGCCTCGTCCTCTCCGGCAGCGGCGGCGGGGTGGCCGAGCCCGTCGTGGAGGCGGCCGCCGCCCAGCAGGATCCGTTCGGCCTCACGCCGCGCGAGCGCCAGGTCCTCGTCCTCGTCGCCGAGGGGCGCACGAACCGCGAGATCGGCGACTCGCTCTTCATGGCCGAGAAGACGGCCAGCGTCCACGTGTCACGGATCCTGGCCAAGCTCGACGTGCGCAGCCGCACCGAGGCGGCCGCGGTCGCCCACCGCCTCGGGCTCGACGGCGACGCGGCGGCCGCGCGACCTGCCTGACGCCGCTCTCGTAGGATCCCCGCCCGTGGAGCGCATCGGCTTCGTCGGGCTGGGGATCATGGGCTCGCGCCAGGCAGCGAACCTGCGCCGCGCGGGCTACGAGCTCACCGTCTACAACCGCACGCGCGAGCGCGCCGAGGCGTGGGCCGACGAGCACGGCGCCACCGTCGCGGCGACGCCGGCGGAGGTCGGGGCCGCCAGCGACGTGATCATCACGATGGTGGTCGACGGCGCGCAGGTCCAGGAGGTCGTCCTCGGTGAGAGCGGCGTCGCGCAGGGAGCCGCCGAGGGCTCGCTGTGCGTCGACATGTCCACCATCGCCCCGGGCGACAGCCGGCGCATCGCAGCCGCGCTGGCGCAGCGCGGGATCGGCTTCGTCGACGCGCCCGTGACCGGCTCGAGCCCCAAGGCGCAGGACGGCACGCTGACCATCATGGCCAGCGGGGCCGCCGACGACTACGCGCGCGCCCGACCGCTGTTCGAGGTCATGGGCGAGCTCGTCGTGCACGTGGGCGAAGAGGTGGGGCAGGGTGAGATGGTCAAGCTCATCAACAACGCCGTCGCGGCGGCCAACGCCCACACGCTGGCGCAGGCGCTCGTCGTCGGCCGGGCCACCGGCATCGACCTCGACGCGCTGGCGCAGGTGATGGGTGCCGGCAGCGGGGGCTCGGCGATGCTCGCCCTCAAGGCCGGCCCGATGCGCGAGCACGACTACTCGACCCTCTTCAAGCTCGAGCACATGCTCAAGGACGTCCGGCTGTGCCTCGAGGAGGGACAGGCCGCGGGGGTTCCCTTCCCCGCCGCGGCGGCGGTGCGCGAGGCCCTCTCGGCCGGCATGGGCCGCGGCCTGGGCGACGCGGACTTCGCCGCCCTCGTGGAGACGGTCGAGGGTCTTGCCGGCGTGCGCCTTTAGGCGCGCTCATACGACCGTCCAGCGAAGTCTCCATGCCGTTTGCAGCTTTGGCACGCAAAGGTGTGCAATCGCGTCATTCTCATCACACCCGCGCGAGGAGCGCGTATCAAGGGGAGCGGATGTCGTCCCCCGGAGACACTCCTGGCCAGACACGGCCCCGTCTGACGCTTGTCGGAGGGTCCGGTGGCGCCGCGCAACGCGAGCGCGGCACCACGCCGGCGCGGGACTCCGGCGAGCCGGTCGTACGGGCTCGCCTGGCGGCGCTCACCGACCGCTGCTGGCAGTGCCGCACGAAGGTCCGCGGGATCGTCGGCGTGCTCGTCGATCCGGCCAGAACCCCCGATTCCACGGGCTTCCTGCCCTTCGACGACGTCGCCGAGATGCTCGCCGACCGCCTCGATCCGCGGGCGCTGGCCGGCCGGCGCATCGGCCGGGTGGCCCACCGCGAGAGCCCCGGCGTCGCCGGCGGGTACCTGGCCAACGGGTGCATCGAGTGCGACGCGCTCATCGGCCGTTTCCAGCTCGAGGACCTGCTCCACGAGCACCTGCAGGCCGGCGGCACCTACGCACAGCTCGACATCGGGGTTCCGGTCGAGCTCCCGGCGCTGGCGCTCGCGCGTCGCCTCTCGGCACACGCCTAGCGCCAACGCGCCAGCGAATCTCCACCAAAACGCCTGAATTAGCAGGCCTATTTGGGTTTTCGGCCGACCTTTGCGAGAATGGCGCTATCCCGAGCACCTGGACGGGGTTTTCGTCCGCCGCTCGGGATGTCTCACGTTCAGTCCCCCCTTCTCTCCCTTTCTTATGCCAATTGCTTTCAAGGAATGGGCGGTCACCGTCCGTGCCCTCGCCGAGGGCGAACAGCTCGTCACCCTGCGTAAGGGCGGCATCCGCGAAGAGCGCAAGCACTTCGAGGTCGAGCACGACCGTTTCTTCCTCTACCCGACCTTCGAGCACCAGCGCAACGACGTCGTTCGCGCCTCCCATCAGCCCGAGCTGCGGCGCGCCCTCGAGGAGGGCGTGTGGCCCGACGCCGAGCCGCCCGCCCAGGCGCTCACGCGCGACGGCGGCATCCCGCAGCCCGATCGCGTCCGCATCCGGGCGTGGGCCGAGGTCTCGGCGCACTGGACGGTGACCGATCCACGCACCGTGGACGCGCTCTCGCCCTACTACGTATGGACGCCGGACTACTGCGAGAAGCGCCTGCAGTGGAAGCGCCGGCACCCGCTGCACGTGCTGCTGCTGCGCACCTATCGCATCCCACGACCGGTGACGGTCAAGGTCCGCGAGGACTTCCACGGCTGCAAGTCGTGGCTCGAGATCACGCGCGACCTCCCCTTCGAGGGCACGCCCGTCCTCTCCGACGACGAGTTCGATCGCGCGTCGGAGGAGATCGAGGCGATCGTCCACGGGGGCGTGGTGGAGCGCGTCCCCGCGCTGGCCTAGCCCGAGCGCCGCACGACCCCCGATCCGAGCGCGCCGGTTAGTGGCGCATCGCGTGGCACCGCGCCGCTAGGCTGCCGCGCGGTCCGACAGGAGGTCACATGCGGGGTCTCATCGCCGCCCTCGGGGCGGTCGTCTTCATCGCCCTGGTCCCAGCGGCGCAGGCCGACGTCCAGCCCTATGCCACGAACGACGCGGGCGGCTTCCACGACGTCCTGCCCCCGGGCGCCAACGGCCTGGCCAACGGCATCCAGCTCGCGGCCTTCCTGACCACGGGCCAGCGGCCGCCGCACAGCGACGACCAGCTCGCGATGTACCGCGACCTGATGTACGCCACGCCCGGCTTGAGGCCCGAGGACCTCGGGCGCTTCTACAAGGACTCCACCTTCGGCGTGAGGCCCGAGGACGTCGAGACCACTGTCACGCCGCGCGCCGACGTGACCATCGTGCGCGACAAGAGCTTCGGGATCCCCCACATCTACGGGACCACGCGCGCCGGGACGATGTTCGGCGCCGGCTACGCCGCCGCGCAGGACCGCCTCTTCTTCATCGACGTGCTGCGCCACCTGGGCCGGGCGCAGCTGTCCTCCTTCATCGGCGGCGCGCCGGCCAACCGCGCCATGGACGCCGAGCAGTGGACGCTCGCGCCCTACACCGAGGCCGACTACCAGCGCCAGTTCGACCTCGGCGACGACCTCTACGGCGACCGCGGCCGCCAGCTGCAGGACGACGCGATCAGCTACGTCGCCGGCATCAACCAGTACATCGCCGAGGCGCGCCTCGACCCGACCAAGATGCCGGGCGAGTACGTCGCCATCGGCCGCCCGCAGGGCCCCGACGACTGGAAGGTGACCGATCTGTTCTCGACGGCCTCGCTGGTCGGCGGGATCTTCGGCAAGGGTGGCGGGCGCGAGCTCGCGCAGTCCCAGCTGCTGGAGGCCTTCGAGCACCGCTTCGGGGCCAGGAAGGGGCGCACCCTGTGGGAGCAGTTCGCGGCCTTCGACGACCCCGACGCGCCGACCACGGTCAAGGGCGAGCGCTTCCCGTATCAGACGAAGCCGAAGAGGCTGGCGCAGGGCGCCGAGGAGCCGCCGGACCCGGGCTCGTTCAAGGCGCTCGAGGTCTCGCGCTCCTCGACGGCCCCGCCCGCGGCGGGCGGACTGCTTCCCGGCGGGAACCTGCCGCTGCCGGGCAGCCCCTCCGTGCCGGCGGCCCCGTCCCTGCCGGGCAGCCCAGGGCTGCCCGGCACGCCCGCGCTGCCCGGCGGCCTGGGCCTGCCCGAGCTCGGCCCGCTTCCGAAGGCGATGTCCAACGCGCTGCTCGTCTCGGGCGCCAACTCGGCCAGCGGGCACCCGCTCGCGGTCTTCGGCCCGCAGGTGGCCTACTTCGCCCCCCAGATCCTGATGGAGGAGGACCTCCACGGGCCGGGGATCGATGCCAAGGGCGTCGCCTTCCCGGGCGTCAACCTCTACGTCCAGCTCGGCCACGGCCGCGATTACGCCTGGAGCGCCACCTCCGCCGGCCAGGACATCATCGACACCTTCGCGGTGCCCCTGTGCGACGCCACGCACTACCGCTTCCGCGGGCAGTGCCTGCCCATCGAGGTGCTGGAGCGCAACAACGCCTGGACGCCGAACCTGGCCGACCAGACGCCGGCCGGCGCGGAGACCCTGCACGCCGAGCGCACGAAGCTCGGCCTCGTGGCAGGCCGCGGCACCTACAAGGGCAGGAAGGTGCTCTACACCGTGCTGCGCTCGACCTACCAGCACGAGGTCGACTCGGCCGTCGGCTTCAGCCTGTTCAACGAGCCCGGCGCGATCCGCTCGCCCCAGGACTTCCAGCGCGCGGCCAGCAACATCGGCTACACCTTCAACTGGTTCTACATCGACGCCAAGCACATCGCCTACTTCAACTCGGGCAACAACCCCGTGCGGGCCAAGGGGACGACCGGGCAGCTGCCGATGGCCTCGACCAGGGAGTGGCGCGACTACAACCCCGACCTCAACACCGCGCGCTACACGCCGTTCGCCCTGCACCCGCAGGTCGTCGACCAGCCGGTGCTCACGAGCTGGAACAACCGCCAGGCCCCCGGCTATGCCGGCGCGGACTCGAACCTCTTCAGCTCGGTCTTCCGCTCCCAGATGCTCGATCGCCAGGTCGCGCTGCGGCTCAAGGGCGGTCACAAGCTCACGCTGCCCGAGATGGTCGACGCGATGGAGCAGGCCGGCACCACGGACCTGCGCGGCATGACCTCCCTGCCGCTCGCCCTCCGCATCCTGGGCACGCCGAAGGACCCGGCGCTGGCCGCGGCCGTGGCCAAGCTGAAGGCGTGGTCGGCCCGCGGCACGCACCGCATCGACCGCAACCGCGACGGCACCTACGACGACGCCGGCGCGGTCCGGATCATGGACGCCTGGTGGCCGCGGCTCATCCAGGCCATGTTCCAGCCGGCGATGGGCAAGCGCCTGCTCGGCCAGCTCGAGGCGACCTACCAGATCGACAACGAGCCCAACAACCACGGCGACCACCTCGGCTCGGCCTACCAGGAGGGCTTCTACGGCTACGTGCTGAAGGACCTCAAGCGCGTGCTCAGGCGCCCGGTGGCGCAGAAGTACGCCGCCGCCTTCTGCGGGCGCGGCAGGCCGGCCGCGTGCCGCAAGGCCCTCGAGTCCTCACTGAAGAGCGCGCTGGGCGAGAAGGCGACCGACACCTATCCGGCCGACGCGGTGTGCAAGGCGGGCGACCAGCCGTGCCTGGACGCCGTACGCTTCCGCCCCCTGGGCGGCGTGACCCAGCCCCTGATCCCGTGGATCAACCGGCCCACCTACCAGCAGGCCGTCGAGGTGCAGGGGGCCGCACCGCGGTAGCCCGCGTCCAGCCGTAGTTCCAGTCGTTCGGGTCGGGTCCGCGTGCGTTGTGGCGCTTCGTGGGCTGCCGTCCTGCCCTGTGGTCGCAGGACGACCCCTAGGCAGGACAGTTGACGCGAAAGTGGCCACCACGGGCTCGGCGGCGGCGGTTTGGCCCCGCCCTCCCTCGGTGGTGCTTCTCGATCCCTGCGCCCCCGTCGCGCGGGAGCGGGGAACAACGTCCTCAGGATTTACATCTAGTCGGCCTGGCGAGGGTCCATCGGGCCCGGGTCGACCGGGCGCTCGGTGGACGACACCTGGTGGATGACGAGCTCGCTGGGCCGCGCCAGCAGGCCGAAGACCTCGCGCTGGTAGGCCTGGTGCGCCGGCGCGCGGTAGTGGGCCTCGAGCGCCGCCTCGTCGTCCCACGTGTGCACGACGACGAACTCGTCGGCGCCGTCGAGCGCCTCGGCGACGTCGTAGGAGCGGCAGCCGGGCTCGACGCGCGCCGCGACGGCGGTCCGGCGCAGGAGCTCGACGAGCTCGCGATGAGACGCGGCGAGCCCATGCACGCGGGCCACGGCGACCACGGTCATGGGCGGCAGTCAAGCACGCCGAGATGCCAGGCGCTTGGGTGCGCCATCCCGAGAAGTACGACAAGCGCGCCTGGCGCTACGAGCGCTGACGCTCCTGCGGCCTCGGCTCAGCGCCCCGGCGGAGGTTCCCAGATCTCGAACCGGGTCCCTTCAGGATCGACGGCCCATCCGAAGCGCCCGTACTCCGACTCCTCCAGCGCATCGATCACCTCGACGCCAGCCGAGCGCAGCTGGGCCAGCATCGCGTCCAGATCGCCGACGCGGAAGTTCACCATGAACGCCTGCTCCGGCCGTCCGAAGTACTCGGTGTCATGATCGAAGACAGCCCACGTCGTGGACCCGCCCGGCGTCCACTCGAATGGCTTGGCGCCCCAGTCGGAGATATCAATGCCGAGATGTTCGGCATACCACTCCCGCAGGCTTGCGGCCTGTCCGGCGCGCTGAAACACCCGCCGATTCCCGTGACTCGCTCCATGATCGCCAGGCTACGCCAGAGTGCTCGCAGGCCACACGCTGCGGCCGGCGAGCCGGCGCTACTGTCGGGCCATGGAGGCGGTGATCCTCTGCGGCGTCCAGGGCGCCGGCAAGACGACGCTGTATCGCGACCGCTTCCTCGAGACGCACGTCCGCGTCGCGATGGACCTGCTGCGCACTCGCCCACGCGAGGAAGCCTTCGTGCGCCTGTGCTTGGCCGAGCGCCAGCGCTTCGTCGTCGACGCGACCAATCCCACGCCCGCCGACCGCCGGCGCTACCTCGAGCCCGCGCGCGAGGCCGGCTTTCGCACCGTCGGCTACCTCGTGGAGGTCGCCGACGCCCAGGCGCTCGCGCGCAACGCGGCGCGCGAGAGGCGCCGGCGCGTGCCGGCCGGTGCGCTGGTGGGCACGGGCCGGCGGCTGCTGCGCCCGACGCCGGAGGAGGGCTTCGACGAGCTGTGGCACGCCACCGCCGCGCCTGACGGCGGCTGGCGCATCGAGCCCCTGGTGACGACGCCGCCGTTGTTCTAGGTGATGGCGACGAGGAGCAGCGCCTCGTCGATCGCGCGCAGCGTGTCGTCGCTCAGGCGCACGTCGGCGGCCGCGGCGTTCTCGTGAACCTGCTCGGGCCGGGAGGCGCCCACGATCGCGGCGGCGACGTTGTCCTGGCGCAGCACCCAGGCCAGGCACAGCTGCGCCATGGTCAGGCCGGCCTCCTCGGCGACCGGCCGCAGCCGGTCGACGGCGTCGAGGACCGGGCGCGTGAGCCACTGGCCGATGAAGCGGCTCATGTCGCGCGAGGCCGCGCGGGTGCCCGCGGGCACGTCCTCGCCCGCGCGGTACTTGCCGGTCAGCACGCCCTGAGCCAGCGGCGACCACACGATCTGCCCGATGCCGTGGCGCTCGCACAGCGGGATGACCTCGGCCTCCGGCGCACGCCACAGCGCCGAGTACTGCGGCTGGCTGGAGACGAACTTCGCGACCCCCGGCAGGGTGAGCGCCTCCTCGATGCGCGCCACCGGCCACTCGCTGAAGCCGATCCAGCGCGCCTTGCCGGCCTCTACGACCTCGGTCAGCGCCTGCATCGTCTCCTCGAGCGGCGTCTGCTCGTCGTAGCGATGACACTGGTAGAGATCGACGTGGTCCATCCCCAGGCGCTCCAGCGAGCCGTCGATCTGCTTGTGGACCTGCTCGCGCGAGAGCCCGCGGTCCTTGGCCGACATCGGGAAGTAGAGCTTGGTCGCGATCGCGAAAGAGTCGCGCGGGTAGTCGGCGAGGATCTCGCCCCACGCGCGCTCGGCGGCGCCGCGGCCGTAGACGTTGGCGGTGTCGAAGAAGGTGATGCCGGCGTCGAAGGCGGCGCGCGTGCAGGCCTCGGTCCGGGCGCGCCCGACGCCGCCCGAGTAGGTCAGCCACGAGCCCAGCGCGATGGCGGAGACGTCGAGGTCGGAGTCGCCGAGCCTGCGCTGGTGCATCAGATGGTCGTGGAATCGGCCATCTACGCGAGGATCTCGGTGCCAAGCCAGGCGACGAGGCCGACGAAGACCACCGCGGCCAGCAGGATGCCGAGCAGGCGCGCCGGGCGCTCGACGGCGGGGCCGGCCTGGGCCGGCAGCAGGTCGGCCTGCATCAGGACGTCGCGCGCGGCGGACAGGCCGGAGGTGGGAACGAGGATGTCGCGACGGCCGGCGGCCAGCATGTCGGGGACGTCGAAGCCGGCCGAGCGGCGCGTCATCGACGGGATCCCCTCCTCCAGGAGGATGCCCTGCACCATCTCGGCCTCGGCCTGGTGCTGGGCGCTGACCACGCGCACGAGCTCGCCCTCGCTGAACTGCGGCTTGATCTTGCGCGCGCGCTCGTGGGCCTCGGTCACCGGCTCGTCGACCCCGGTGCGCCCGGCGTAGACGAGCGGCATCCCGCAGGCCGGGCAGAAGCGCTCGTCGAGCGAGTGCGTCGAAGCGCAGCTCGGGCAGACGAGCGGCTCAGTCACGGGCCACCTCGACGGCGACCTCGACCTCGCGCACGACGCCGTCGTCGATCCGATAGGAGCGCACCGTCGGCTCCCCGTCACGGCGCAGGCCGACGATCAGCCACTCCACCCCGGGCCAGCCCGCGGCGAAGTTGACGTCGGTCTGCGACGGATAGGGCTCCGAGCGCGTGTGCGAGTGGTAGATGGCGCCGAGCTCGGCGCCCTCGGCCTCGAAGGCGTCCTGGGCCTCGATGATCTCGCGCCCGTCGACCTCGAAGCGCAGCGGGCTCGCGGCGACGTTGGTCGCCTCGTGGATCGCGACCGCGTCGTCCTCGCGCATGGCGATCATCCCGCAGCACTCGTTGGGGAAGTCGCGCCGCGCGTGCGCGAGGATGCGCTCGAGGAGCGCGGCGTCGATACGCACTACTCGGTCTTCAGAGCTGGGCGCTCGTCCTCGTCCTCGCGGTCGGACTCGCCGTTGAGCGACTCCTTGAACTCGCGCATGCCCTTCCCGATGGAGCGCCCGACCTCGGGCAGCTTCTTCGGGCCGAGAACGATCAGGGCGATGGCGAGGATGACGACGAGCTCGAGCGGGCCTACGTTGGGCATGTCGCCAGCGTACCGTGCGGGCGCCCCCGGCACGACGCCTTGTTACCAACGTGCCGTAGGCCGGCGGCTACCACCAGACGGTGGAGTCCAGGTTCTCGATCTCGTCGACCGGGCGCGTGTAGATGCCGCTGGAGAGGTACTTCCAGCCGTCGTCGCAGACGATGAAGACGACGTTGCCCTCGTCCATCTCGTTGGCGATCCGCACCGCGATCGACGCGATCGCGCCGCTCGAGACGCCGGCGAAGATGCCCTCCTCGTCGAGCAGCTTGCGCGTCCACACCACGGCGTCGTGGTTGGTGACGAAGATCTTGCGGTCCAGGAGCGACAGGTCGATGATCGGCGGGATGAAGCCGTCGTCGAGGGAGCGCAGCCCCTGGACCGGCTCGCCCTGCATCGGCTCGGCCGCCACGATCCTGACGCGGTCGCCGAGCTCCTCCCTGAAGCGCCGGCCGTTGCCCATCAGCGTCCCGCCCGTCCCCAGGCCGGCGACGAAGGCGTCGACCTGCCCGTCGAGCTCGTCGAGGATCTCCGGCGCCGTGCCGTGGTAGTGCGCGAGCGGGTTGGCCTGGTTGCCGTACTGGTAGGGCATGTAGTACGTCGGGTCGGCCTCGGCCATCTCGAGGGCCAGGGCCACCGCGCCGTTGGAGCCCTGGTTCCCCGGCGAGTAGACGATCTGCGCGCCGTACATCTGCAGCAGCTGCGTGCGCTCGGGCGTCACGTTGTCGGGCATGACGACCTTGAGGTCGTAGCCCTTGCGCGCGCAGATCATGGCCAGCGAGATGCCGGTGTTCCCCGAGGTCGGCTCGAGGATCGTCATGCCGGGGCCGATGGCGCCCTTCTCCTCGGCGTCCTCGATGAGCGAGCGCGCGACGCGGTCCTTGACCGAGCCGGTCGGGTTCTGGGACTCGAGCTTGGCCCAGATGCGCACATCGGGCTTGGGCGTCAGGCGGCGCAGCTCGACGAGCGGCGTGTTGCCGATGGCCTGGACGATGTCGCCGTAGCGACCGCCGCAGGGCTTGTTGGCCAGCGGGGGCAGGGACACTTCAGAAAGTGTAGCGAGGTGATCAGGCCAGCCCGCGCCGCTTGCGCTCGCGCTCCCAGGCGGCGTCCGGCAGCTCGTCCGCGTGGTCCGGAGGCGTCGTCTCCCACTCGGGCCGGCCGCGCTTGAGGCGGCGAGCGAGCGCGTCGCGCTTGCGCTCGCTGGCCACGTCCACGTCGAACCAGCTGAGCGGCGCCGCCATGCCGTCGGCGACCGCCGTCGCCACGGCGAGGGCGAGGACGATCGCGGCGACGAGCGCCGCCGCCGGCCAGACGAGCGCCAGCGCGACGGTGGCCACCACTGACCCGACGAGGACCCAGCCCAGCTTGGTCACGCGCCCCACGGCGCGATGGTCTCAGGCCGTGACGTCGCGCGCAAACGCCTCATAGGCGTCCACGTAACGCTGCAGCTCGTCGTCGCTGTGGGCCACGCTCAGCGTCCACTGCTCGTCGACGCCCGGCGTCATGAAGATGCCGTGGCTCATGTGGTACAGCCACGACAGCGTCGAGAGCTCCTCGTCCACCTTGGTCGCGTAGTCGCGGTACTCGTAGAGCGGCTCGGAGGAGAAGACGACGCAGCCCTTGGCGCCGAGCCCGACCGTGTGGCACGGCAGCCCGTAGCGCTCGATGACGTCGTCGAGGCCGGCGCGCAGGCGCGCGTCGCGCTGCTCGAAGCCGGCGTAGGCCTCGGCGGTGAGGACCTCGGTCAGCGCCGCCTGCGCGGCCGCCATCGAGAGCGGGTTGCCGTTGAAGGTGCCGACCTGGCGCACGCTGCCGGTGGTGATCAGGTCGGCGAGCGTCTCGGTCATGCCCACGGCGCCGCTGGGATAGCCGCCGGCGATCGCCTTGGCCAGGCAGACGACGTCGGGCGTGACGCCGAAGCGCTCGACCGCGCCCCCCGCGGCGATGGTCGCGCCGGTCTTGACCTCGTCGAAGACGAGCACGACGCCGTGCTTGGCGGTGAGCTCGCGCACGCGCTCGAGGTAGCCCGGCTTGGGGGCCACGATGGTGATGTTCATCATCGCCGGCTCGAGGATGAGGGCGGCCACCTGGTCGCCGATGTCGTCGAGCACGCGCTCGAGGATGTCGGCGTCGTTGAACGGGATGGCCTTCGTCAGCTCGCTCACGGCGCGCGGGTGGCCGGCGCCGAAGGGCACGCTGCCCGGCGCGCCGCGCTCGCCGAGCTGGTCCAGCGGCGGGCGCACGCTGACCATGACGGCGTCGTGATGGCCGTGGTAGGAGCCCTCGATCTTGAGCACGACGTCGCGGCCCGTGGCGGCGCGGGCCAGGTGGATGGCGTCCATCGTCGACTCGGTGCCGGAGTTGGTGAAGCGCCACTGCGGCAGCCCGAAGCGGCGCGCGAGCTCCTCGGCCACGACGATCGAGCCCTCGGTCGGCGCGGCGAAGTGCGATCCGCGCCCGGCGCGCTCGCTCACGGCGGCGACGATGGCCGGGTTGGCGTGGCCGACGCACATCACGCCGAAGCCGTTGTGGAAGTCGACGTACTCGTTGCCGTCCACGTCCCACACGTGCGAGCCCTCGCCGTGGGAGAGGTAGATCGGCCGCGGGTCGGCGGCCTGGAACGAGCTGGGCACGCCGCGCGGCATGACGGCCAGCGCGCGCTCGTAGTAGCGCTGTGAGCCCTCGGTGCGGGCGAGCAGCTTGCCGCGCTCGCGCTCGATGAGCTCGCTCAGTCGCGCGCGGTCGATGGTCTCGTGAACGGTGGCCATGGCCCCAGGGTAGGGGTTGCGGACGTCGCCTCGCCGCCCGGAGGGACAGGCTTTCGCCGCCGCGGACAAGCGCGCGTCGCGGCGGGCGCCAGAGCGGCAAGGCGGCCTAGAGCAGCGCCTTGGCCAGCGCCGCGTAGTCGCCCACCGGCGCGCCGCCGTGGCCGAGCGGCTGGAGCGCGACGTGATCGCCGCCCGCGTCGAGGTGCGCGCGCACGGCTTCCGCGACCGCTTGCGCCGAGCCGTGCGGGACGACCGCGTCGATCAGGCGGTCGCTGCCGCCGTCGGCGAGGTCGCGCTCGGTGAAGCCGAAGCGCAGGAGGTTGTTGGTGTAGTTGGAGCGCTCGAGGTAGAGCGCTGCGTACTCGCGCGCGATGTTGCGCGCCGTCTCGTCGTCGGGCTCGACGACGACCGCGAGCTCCGGGGCGACGATCGCGTCCGGCCCGACCCGCTCGCGCGCGAAGCGCGTGTGCTCGGGGGTGATGAAGTACGTGTGGGTACCGAGCGATCGCTGCGTCGCGAGATCGAGCATCTTCGGGCCCAGCGCGGCCGCGACGCGCTCGTCTTCGGGCACCGGCTCCGGCGCCGCGTCGAGCCCGTCGAAGAACGCGCTCATCTTGGCCAGCGGGCTGACGTACTCCGCCGTCGCCTCCGGATGCCCGACGCCGATCCCGAGCAGGAAGCGCCCGGGGAACGCGCGCGCCACGTCGGCGCGCTGCGCGGCGACGTCGGCCGGCTCGTGCTGCCACACGTTGAGGATCCCGGTGGCGACCGTCAGCGTGCTCGAGCGCTCCAGGAACGGCCGCACCTGCTCGAGCGAGGGGCTGCCGCCGACCCACAGCGCGCCGAAGCCGGCGGCCTCGATCTCGGCCACGCCCTCCTGCCCCTCCTGGTGGCGCCGCCAGATCCCGATGGCTCCGAGCTTCATGGGGTACACCCTTGCAGGTTGGGTAGCACTAGGATCAGGGAACCTGACACACAGGAGGAGACCCATGGCCCACCGCAACCTGCAGGACCTGCTCGACGATGTTGGAAGCCCGGTCGATCTACTGCGCAACGCGCAGGTGGGGCCGAACGTCTACCCCGGGGTCCCAGCGGAGTACACGAACTGGCGCGACGAGCAGATCGCATGGCAGGAGACCTGCGTCCTCTACAACCAGACCTTCCACATGGCCGAGCTCATGGTGGAGGGGCCGGACGCGATCAAGCTCGTGTCCTCGCTGGCGACCAACAGCTTCGCCACCTTCGAGCCCGGCAAGGCCAAGCAGTTCGTGCCCTGCTCGCCCGACGGCTTCGTCATCGGGGACGTGATCCTCTTCGGGCTGGCCGACGACCGGATCAACCTGGTCGGGCGGGCACCCGCGCTCAACTGGGTCACCTTCCATGCGCAGACCGGCGGCTACGACGTCGAGCTGACCTTCGATCAGCGCACCGCGCTGCGCGACGACCTCAACCGGCGCCATTACCGCTTCCAGGTGCAGGGCCCCAACGCGATGTCGGTGCTCCACAAGGCGCTCGGCCACGAGCCGGCGGACCTCAAGTTCTTCAACATGCGCACCGAGACGATCGCCGGCAAGGAGGTCATGGCGCTGCGCCACGGCATGGCCGGCCAGCCGGGCTGGGAGCTGTTCGGGCCCTTCGAGGACTACGACGCCGTGCACGAGGCCCTCGTCGCTGCCGGCGAGGAGTTCGACATGAAGCTCGTCGGCGGCCGCGCCTATGGCTCCAACGCCATCGAGTCGGGCTGGATCCCCTCGCCGCTGCCGGCCGTCTACACCGGGGACTCGCTGAAGGACTACCGTGAGTGGCTGCCCGCGGTCGGCTACGAGGCCTCGGCCTCGCTGGGCGGCAGCTTCCTCTCGAGCGACATCGAGGACTACTACTTCACCCCGTGGGACCTCGGCTACGGCCACCTGGTGAAGTTCGACCACGACTTCGTCGGGCGCGAGGCGCTCGAGGCCAAGGCCGACGACGAGCACCGCACCAAGGTCACGCTCGTCCTCGACGACGAGGACGTCACGCGGACCCTCGGCTCGATGCTCAACCCGGCCGGCGAGCGGGCCAAGTTCATCGAGTGGCCCAACGCCGTCTACTCGATGCACCAGTACGACGACGTCAAGGTCGACGGTGAGACGATCGGTGTCTCCACGTGGGTCTGCTACAGCGCCAACGAGGGCAAGCTGATGACCCTGGCCGTTCTCGACTCCGAGTACGCCGAGCCGGGCACGGAGGTGACCTTCGTCTGGGGCGAGGAGGGCGGCGGCACGGCCAAGCCGACCGTCGAGCGCCACGTGCAGACCGAGATGCGCGCGATCGTCAACCCCGTGCCCATCGTCGGCGCCGTGCGCACGTCCTACGCCCCCGGAGGCTGGCGGGCGGCGCGCGCCTGACGCGGCCCGCAGAACGTCGCGCCCTCGCCCCGGCTCGCCTGGTTTGCGCAGGCGAGCCGAGGCGGGCGGGGGCGATCAGACCTCGACGACCATGAGGGTGTTGCCGTCGGGGTCGCGCAGCCAGAACATCGGCGGGACGGGATCGCCCATCCGGCTGACCTCGGCGTCCACGTCGACGCCGCGCTCCTTGAGCTCGGCGTGGACCGCGTCGACGTCCTCGGTGTTGAGACCGATGCCGGTCTGGACGTTGCCGGTCGGGTTGCCGGGCGGCGGCGGGACGATGGCGATCGTGGTCTCGGCGCCGGCCGGGGCGACCTCGACCCAGCGGTAGCCGTCGCCGAACGGAACGTCGGCGCGCTTCTCGAGGCCGAGCGTCTCGACGTAGAACTCGATGGCGCGCTCCTGGTCGCTGACCGGGACGCAGACGGTCCCGACCTTGCTGATGCGCGTGGCGGTCTTGCTCACGACTTCCTCCTGGGTGGTTGCGGATGACACACCCGTTCTGACCGCCGCGCGCGGCGAAACTCATCGACGCTCAGACGAGCCGGCTCCCTGCATCGGTCGTTGACAGCGGCCGGGCGCGCGGTGACCGTGCCTGCGTGGAGGCGCGCATGGCGGTCGGCGAGGCGAGCTACTTCGTCGCCGAGCTAGGCGACGGGCCGCCCGTCCTGCTCCTCCAGCCGCTTTCTGGCGGGCTGAGGCGCACGTGCCGCACTGCGAGCTTCAAGCCGCCGATGTCGCGGACGCTCAGGCGCAGGTGGTTGACGACGCCGGGACAAGCTCATCGGCCATGTCGAGAACGTGGCGCTAGCTTCGACTCACCCACGAGCGGCGCCGAGGAGGTGCCGGAACCTCGAGACGGAGACGATGGCGATGACGAAGGTCACCTGTGACATGTCGGTGTCGGTCGACGGCTTCACGGCCGGGCCGAACCAGAGCGCCGACAAGCCGTTCGGCGACGGTCCCGTGGAGCGCCTGCACCAGTGGATGTTCGAGCAGCCCGAGGCCAACGCCGCGGAGATCGAGGCCATCGGCGCGGCGGGCGCGTTCGTCATGGGGCGCAACATGTTCGGCCCGGGCCGCGGGGAGTGGGACGAGAGCTGGAAGGGCTGGTGGGGCGACGAGCCCCCCTACCACGCGCCCGTCTTCGTCCTCGCCCACCGTCCGCGCGAGCCCGTGGAGATGCAGGGCGCCACGACGTTCACCTTCGTCACCGATGGGATCGAGTCGGCGCTGGCGCAGGCGCGCGAGGCGGCCGGGAGCGGCGACGTCGCCATCGCCGGCGGGGCCTCCACTGTGAACCAGTACCTCGCCGCCGGGGCGATCGACGAGCTGCGCCTCCACGTCGTGCCGGTCGTGCTGGGCGTCGGCGAGCGGCTGTTCGACGGCGTGGGCCCGGTGAGTCTCGAGCGAGTGGGCGTCAACGCCACCGACCTCGTCACGCACCTCACGTACCGCGTCGCCCGCTAGGGCGGTCCGGCTAGGGCGGCCGGCTGGCGGGTAGAGCCCGCCCATGGCCGCGAGCGATCGAGATCAGGACGCGCAGACGCCCAGCGAGCAGCGGGGCGGCACCACGCCCGACGAGGCCGAGGCGCGCGAGAAGGGCGAGTGGGCCGGCAAGGCGGGCGAGGGCGTCGTCCCGGCCGAGCTGGGCGGCTCCGACGCTCCTCGCGAGATGCTGGCCGAGGACCCCGAGCTGGGCAGCTCGGTGCTCGGCCAGACGACCGGCTCCGACGAGCCGGCGACCGACAGCGGCATCGACCTGAGCGCCGGCGACAACGCCGACGCGGTGACCGACGGCGGCCCCGACGTCCCGGCCGACGCCGAGCCCGACCTCAAGGACGTCGGCACGGCCGCCCGCGAGGCCGAGCGCGAGTAGCCGTGGGTGACGTTCCTACCCGGCGGCGGCCGGGGCTCCCCCAAGCGCGCCTGAAGGTTCACCCGCCCCCGGGAGCGATGCTCCCCTCCCCCATACGGGCGGGCCTCGCCATCCTCACTGCCATGGATCTGACAAGTCGTGTTCTGGTCGTGCTGGGGCTCGCCGCCGGCGCCGTGACGGGGGTCATGGCCGTGGTCGCGTCGATGGCCATTGTGGGCGTCGACGCGCACGGAGGCATCTCCCAGCTTTTCATGACGATGGGGGGCGTGGCCGGGGCCGTCATCGGCGTCCGCGCGAACCTCGCCTCGGGCCGGCTGCTGGCCGCCGAGCGCTCCGGCGACTTCGCCTGACGCGCGTCGCCTACTTCGGCGGCAGCGTCTTGACGTAGGTCACGCTGCGCTTGACCCAGGCCGCCAGCTCGCGCTTGGTCTTGACGCCCTCGGGCGCGACGCGGATCCAGCCGGCCATCGAGCGCTTGCCCATCTCCATCAGCGCGGCGTGCGGGCGCGCGAGCGCCGCCTCGGTGTCGGCCGGGTCGATGCGCGCCAGCAGCCCGCCCTGGCCCGAGGCGCTGACCGCCATGTGGCCGTGCAGCAGGAACGCCAGCCCGCCGAACATCTTCTTCTCGGTGATCGCGTCCTCGTCGGCCAGCAGCTCGCGCAGCCGGTTGGCGAGATCCTCGTCGTAGGCCATCGGCCGAGATTAGCCGCCGCCCGTCCGCGATGGGACCGCGCGAGGTGTCCGAACCACCGACGCGGGTAAAGAATGCTGCAGCGGCGGATCATGGTCACGGACGACGACAAGCCGATCGGAGCCCCGGTCCTCCCGGACAGCCGCCGGGACCGCATCTCGATAGCGCGGCGTGCAAGACGCCGACTGCCGCGCCAGCCGCGCGGGAACGCCGACCGTCATGCGATTTCGTCCGGGCGCTCGGCTCGATGCGGGGCAGGTGCAGGATCAGCGCGGCTCGCGCGGGCGCGGCGTCGCGGTAGGCGGCGGCGCCGGGGGGATCCTCGTCGTCGTCGTGCTGGCGCTGCTCGGCGTGAACGTCACCGGCGGCGACGGCACCGATCCGCTCTCGCTGGGGACGGGCGGGTCTTCGACCGCTCCTGCGGGCCAGCTGTCGTCCGCGTGTCGCACCGGCAGCGATGCCAACCAGCGCGAGGACTGTCGCATCGTCGGCGTGGTCAATTCCGTGCAGGCCTACTGGGGCGACCGCGTACGCGGCTACCGGGAGGCGCCGACGCGCTTCTTCAGCGCGCAGACGTCGACCGGCTGCGGGGGCGCGACCTCCGACGTAGGGCCGTTCTACTGCCCCAACGACCAGACGGTCTACATCGATCTCGACTTCTACGACGAGCTGCGCTCGAGCTTCGGCGCGCGCGGCGGCGCGTTCGCCGAGGCCTACGTGATCGCGCACGAGTACGGCCACCACGTCCAGCACCTGCTCGGCACCGACGAGCGGGTCGGCGGCGATCGCCAGGGCGAGAAGTCCGGCTCCGTCCGGCTCGAGCTCCAGGCCGACTGCTATGCCGGCGTCTGGGCCGCGCACGCCGTCGAGACCGGCTTCATCGAGGACCTCACGGCGCAGGACATCGCCGATGGCCTCGACGCCGCAGCGGCGGTGGGCGACGACCGCATCCAGAAGCGCGCGACGGGCCGCGTGGACAAGGAGAGCTGGACCCACGGCTCGTCGGCCGAGCGCCAGAGGTGGTTCGACAGCGGCTACCGCTCCGGCGACTCCGCCCGGTGCGACACCTTCGCGGCCAACGCGCTCTGACAGCCGGCGGCGAGTCGCCGGCGAGCGCGCCCGGCGCGCTCGTTGACGAGATTACTACGGATTCGTATTATCCGAGTTCGTGACAGATCGGCCCGTCATCGCCGCGCTCGAGGCCTCCGTGCACCGGGTGCTCGACCACTTGGCAGCGCAGCTCGCCGATCTCGGCCTGCGCCAGGCCGAGGTCAACGTCCTCGCCCAGCTCGAGCCCGGCAGCCCGCGCAGCGTCGGCGAGCTGGCCGCGGCGACCGGGCAGCGATCGTCGACCCTCACCGGCGTGCTCGATCGCCTCGAGAGGCGCCGGCTGGTGCGCCGGCGGGTCAACCCCGCCGACCGGCGGTCGTTCACGATCGCGCTCACGGCCAGCGGCGAGCGCGCCGCGGCCCGCGTCCAGGAGGTCTTCGCCAACCTCGACGAGCGCGTCCTCGCCGACCTCCCGCCATCGGCCGCCGACGGCTTTCACTGCGTGCTCGATGCGCTCGAGCGCCACACAAGGGGCGCCACATGACCGACGAGACGTTCTTGGCCCGCTTCGAGGCCGCGTCGCTGGACTCCTTCGGCCATCGCGACCACCTGCGCGTCGCCTTCGCCTATGCGCGCCGCGGCGGCGTCGAGCACGCCGTCGCGCGAGCGCGCGCGGGCCTGCGGCGCTTCACCGCGGCTCACGGGCAGGCCGGCCGCTACCACGAGACGCTGACGACGGCCTGGGCGCGGGTGGTCGGCCACTACGCCCTGCGTGCCCCCGAGGACGACTTCGAGGCCTTCCTGGCTGCACACCCGCGGCTGCTCGAGCGCGACCTGCTCTGCGCGCACTACAGCCGTGGGCGGCTGTTCAGCGAGGCGGCGCGGGCGGCCTTCGTCGAGCCTGACCTGCTGGCGCTGCCCTGAGGGTCAGCGACCGCCGGCCATGGCCGGGAGGATCACGAGCACGTCGCGCTCGCCCACCGGTGTGTCGAGCCCGTCGAGCACGCGCACGTCCTCGTCGTTGAGGTAGACGTTGACGTAGCGGTTGAGGTCGCCGTCGGCGCCGAAGATCTGGTCTTGGGTCTCGGAGTGCGCGTCGACGAGCGAGCGCAGGACCTCGCCGACGTTCGAGCCGTCAGCCGAGACCTCGCGCTCGCCGCCGACGGACGGGCGCAGCACGGGCGGGATGCGGATGGTGGCCATGAGCGGTCGCGGAGCCTAGCCGGCGGCGGCGCAGAACGCCTCGTAGTCCGGGAAGACGCCCATCTCGTCGTCGGAGATGGCGTCGGGCTCGCGCGAGCAGATCGGGCACTCGGGGTCGCGGCGGACCTTGAGCTCGGTCGTCGTGGCGGCCAGCGCGTCGTACATCAGCAGGCGGCCGATGAGCGGCTCGCCGACGCCGATGATGAGCTTGACGACCTCGGTGGCCTGGAGCAGGCCCATCGTGCCGGGCAGCACGCCGAGGACGCCGTTGGCGCCGCAGGAGGGCGCGAGCTCGGCCGGCGGCGGCTGGCGGAAGAGACAGCGGTAGCACGGCCCCTCGTAGGGGGCGAAGACGCTGAGCTGGCCCTCGAAGCCGAGGATCGCGGCGCTCACGACGGGGATGCGCAGGCGCACCGACGCGTCGTTGAGCAGGTAGCGCGTGGGGAAGTTGTCGACGCCGTCCACGACGATGTCATAGCCCTCGATGATCTCCATGATGTTCGAGGCGTCGAGGCGCGTCTGGTACTTGACGACGTTCACGTCGGGGTTGAGCGCCTTGATCTGCTCCTCGGCGGAGTCGACCTTCGGCACGCCCACGCGATCGGTCGTGTGGATGACCTGACGCTGCAGGTTGGAGACGTCGACCACGTCGTCGTCGACGATGCCGAGCGTCCCGACGCCCGCGGCGGCGAGGTAGAGCGCGGTCGGCGAGCCGAGGCCGCCCGCGCCCAGCAGCAGCACCTTGGCGTCGAGCAGCTTCTGCTGGCCCTCGGTGCCGACCTCGGGAAGGAGGAAGTGGCGCGAGTAGCGCTCGCGCTGCTCGGCCGTGAAGGTCTTGGGGACTTCGACGGGGTAGCCGCGGTCCTTCCACAGCGTGATGCCGCCGGTCATCGACTCGACGTGCTCGAAGCCGAGCTCCTGCAGCGTGTTCGCGGCGAGCGCGCTGCGCTGCCCGGAGGCGCAGTAGAGGATCACGTGCTGGGAGCGATCGGGGACCTGCGCGTCGATGCGCGACTCGAGGTAGCCGCGCGGGACGTGCTTGGCGCCGGGGAGGTGGCCGCTGTCCCACTCGCCGCTCTCGCGGACGTCGATGAGGGCGACACCCTCGCCGGCGAGCTCGCGGACCTCGGAGGGATCGATCTCGTCGATCTGGGCCTTGATGCGGCGCACGTACTCGCTGCCGGACACGCTCACGGTCGATTCACCTTGAAGTCGGTCGGGATTCACTTCAAAAAGTATAGCGAGCCGATTCGGGCCCTCAAACGACCATGGGCGCCGCCGGGATCGATCCGGCGGCGCCCATGCGTCTTCTGGGTCGTATGTCGTTCTGGGCCCTAGGAGGGGAACCTGTGTCCAATCGAACCTGCCAGAGGTATCGGCAGGCGGCCGCGACGCCGATATCGGGTCTACACCCCATTCCCCATGAAGCGGCCCACTCTCCTCACGCAGGTCCTCGCGGTCAACGCACTGCTCATCACCGCCACGGTGTTCGCAGCGTCGGTGGCCGCCAGCCTGCACTCCGACCCGATCATCGAGCGCAAGCGCTTCCTCGTGCTCCTGGCCGCGCTCATGGCGATGGTGCTCCTCAACGGCTGGCTGCTGCGCCGCCGCTTCGCGCCGCTGGAGGAGCTCATCGACGCCATGGAGCGCGTCGACTTCGGCGGGCGCGATCCGCGCGCGGCGATCCCGACGGCCAACGTCGAGGAGGTCGCGCGCCTGCACCGCGCCTTCGACCGCATGCTCGAGCGCCTGGAGGCCGAGCGTGACCGCACGGCCACCGCGGTGCTCAAGGCCCAGGAGGGCGAGCGCGCGCGCTTGGCGCGCGACCTCCACGACGAGGCCAACCAGGCCCTGACTGGCGTCCTGCTGCGCCTGGAGGCGACCGCCCAGGACGCGCCGCCCGCCCTGCGCGCCGAGCTGCGCGAGACGCAGGGCGTCGCCACGCAGGCCATGGGCGAGCTCGTGCGCCTGGCCCGCGAGCTGCGCCCGGTCGCCCTCGACGACCTCGGCCTCGGCGCCGCCCTGCGCACGCAGGTCGACGAGTTCGGCCGCCGGGCGGGCCTCGAGACCAGCCTCAGCATCCCCCCCGCCGGCCTCGAGGACCTCGACGCCGACGAGCAGATCGTCGTCTATCGCATCGTCCAGGAGGGCCTGTCGAACGTCGCCCGCCACTCCGGCGCGCGCAACGTGAGCGTCGACGTCGAGCGCCTGTCGGGCGGTACGGTCGTGCGCCTGGCCGACGACGGGACCGGCTTCACCCCGAGCGTCGCCGTGCCCGGGCTGGGGATCAAGGGGATGCGCGAGCGCGCGGTCCTCGCGGGGGGGCGCTTCTACGTCGACTCCGCTCCGGGCCACGGCACGACCATCGAGCTGCGACTCGGGGCGGCCGCATGAGACTGGTGATCGCCGACGACCACGGCGTGGTCCGCGGCGGCCTGAGGCTGCTACTCGACCGCCAGGTCGACATGCAGGTCGTGGGCGAGGCGGCCGACGGGGCCGAGGCTGTCGTGCAGGTCCTCGCCCACCGGCCGGACATCGCGATCCTCGACGTCGCCATGCCCCGCCTGACGGGCCTGCAGGCCACGCGCGAGATCAAGGCGCTCGCGCCCGACGTCGACGTCCTCATCCTCTCGATGCACGACGACGAGCGCTATCTCTTCGAGGCGCTCAAGGCGGGCGCCTCGGGCTACGTCCTCAAGCACGAGGCCGATCACGACCTGGTCGACGCCGTCCGCGCCGTGGCCGCCGGCGACTCGTTCCTGACCAACGCCGCCCAGCGCGCGCTCGTGCGCACCTGGATGCAGGACGACAGCCCCGGCCCGCGCGAGCCGCTCACCCCGCGCGAGCAGGAGGTCATCAAGCTCATCGCCGAGGCGCACACCAACCGCGAGATCGGCGCGATCCTCCATCTCGCCGACAAGACCGTGGAGTCCCATCGGGCCAACATCCTGCGCAAGCTCGGGATGCGCGACCGCGTGGAGCTCGTGCGCTATGCGATCAGGCGGGGGTTGGTGGAGCCGTAGGGGTGCTGGGCTGTCGTCGTCCGCGCTGCGGGTGCGGCAGTGCGCCGCCAAGCGCCGGCGGAGAGCGGACGGCCGCCACTCAGGGCTCACGCCCCCCGCAGCGCCTCCGTCGGCGACATCCGCGCCGCGCGGCCGGCCGGGTAGAGCCCCGCCGCCGCGCCGATGGCCAGCGCCGCGGCGATGCCGCCGGCGAGCGCCTCGGGTGGCACGACAGCGGTCCAGCCGCGTGTGCTCGCGTAGACGCCGGTGACCAGGCCGCCGACCGCGATCCCCACGAGCCCGCCGGCGGCCGCCAGCAGCAGCGACTCGACGAGGAACTGCGCCCGCACGTGCCCGCGCGTGGCGCCGAGCGCCCGGCGCAGGCCGATCTCCGAGCGCCGCTCGAGGACCGAGATGACCATCGTGTTGGCGATGCCGATGCCGCCGACGAGCAGCGCCACGGCGCCGAGGCCCAGGAACAGGCCGGTCAGGGCGTCGTTGGCCTGCGCGCGCGCGGCGAGGGCGTCCGACGGGCGGCTGACGTCGACCTCCTCGGGATGCTCGGGGTTGGCTGCGCCCGGGACCAGGTCGTGCACGCGCGCGACGACCGACGGGTCGGCGCGCAGGTAGACGGTGCTCGCCGATCGCTCGGCGCCGAGCTCGCGCACCGCCGCGTCGTAGCCCATGAAGACCACGCGATCGAGCTCGGGGGCGAGCTCGACCGGGGCCATGACGCCGAGCACGGTCCACCAGCGCCCAGCGATGTAGACCAGCGCCCCCGGACGGTCGACGCCCAGCTGGCGCGCGGCTGTCGCGCCGAGGACGACCGACCGCGTGCCGGCCGTCGCGGCGCTGAGGAAGCGCCCGCGGACCATCGAGCCGCCGAGCGTGCCGAGCAGGCCCGGGTCGGCCGCGTCGACCGCGATGCCGCCGGTCTCCTCGGGGTCGATGCGGTCGCTGCGCCGGACGGTGGCGTCCAGCGCGCGCACCGAGTCGACGCGCTGCACGCCGCCCACGCGCCGCAGCGTCTGTGCCGCGCTCTCGGGCAGCGTCGCGTCGTCGCCGCCGAGCGTCTGCCCCGGCGCCGCGGTGAGCAGGTTGGTCCCCAGGCGATCGAGCTGATGCAGGAGCCCGGCGCGCGAGGACTCCGACAGCCCCAGCACCGCGACCATGCTCGCGATGCCGATGGCGATCCCGAGCGCCGAGAGGAAGGCCCGCAGGCGCCGCGTGCGCAGCCCGACGGCCCCGACGCGCAGCAGATCGGCGAACAGCAGTCGCGAGGTCATCGCGCCACCACCCGTCCGTCGCGCAGCGCGATGCGCCGCGGCAGGGCCGCCGCCAGGTCGCGGTCGTGCGTGATGATCATCACCGTCGTGCCCTCGCGGTTGAGCTCGCGCAGGAGCGCCATGACCTCGGCGCCCGAGCGCGAGTCGAGGTTCCCGGTCGGCTCGTCGGCGAAGACGATCGCCGGCCGGGCGACGACGGCGCGCGCGATGGCCACGCGCTGGCGCTCGCCGCCCGAGAGCTGCTCGGGGCGGTGGTCCAGCCGCGCCCCGAGCCCCACGCGCTCCAGGGCCGATCGCGCCGCCGCCGTCCTGCGCTCGAGCGGCGTGCCGCTGTAGAGCAGGCCCTGCGCGACGTTCTCCAGGGCGGTCATCCCGTCGATCAGGAAGAACTGCTGGAACACGAAGCCGATCGCCGTCGCGCGCAGCCCCGCGAGCTCGCGGTCGTCGAGGTCGGCGACGTCGACACCCGCCACCGACACGCGCCCGCCCGATGGGCGATCGAGCGTGCCCATGACGTGCAGCAGCGTGGACTTGCCCGAGCCCGACGGCCCGACGACGCCAACGAGCTCGCCGTCCTGCACCTCGAGGCTGACCCCGTCGAGCGCGCGCACCCCGCCGGCGTACTCCTTGACGACGTCGCGCAGCGCGAGGCTCATCGCGGCACCACCACCCGCGTCCCGGGCGCGAGGCCCGAGCCGCTGACCTGCACCCAGTTGTCGGCGAAGGCACCCAGAGTCACGCCGACCAGCCGGCGCGAGCCGGCGAGCTCGACCGCGTAGCGCCCGGGCGCCGTCGCGACCAGCGCCGTGACGGGGACCGCGAGCGCGTCCTTCGTGCGCCCGGTCTCGAGCGAGACGCTGACCGGAGCCCCGTCGAGGCGGCCGTGGCGCCCGCGGTTCAGGGCCACGCGCAGATCGACGGTGGGCGACGCGCCGTCCTGGCCGGCGGCGGCGACCGTGCCCACGCTGGTTACCCTGCCGCCGACCTCGCTGCCGTCGGCCAGGGTGACGCGGACGGCGTCACCGGCATGCACGTCGGCCGCCAGGCCGGCGTCGAGCTTCGCGGTCACCACCGGCGTGGTCGAGGTCAGCTCGGTCACCGGCGCGCCGATCCGCGCCGGCGCGCCGACCTCCGCGCTGTGCTGGCCGACGCGCGCCGGGCCGTCGCTGACGACGACCTGCGAGCGCGCGATCGTCCCACTCTGCGTGAGGCCGCGATCGTCCTGGAAGTCGACCACCGCGTCGGTCGTGGCCGTCGTCCAGTCGTCGTTGACGGTGCCCGGGTCGTAGCCGAGCGCCTTCAGGTTGCGCTCGAGCTGGCGCACGTCGCGCCCGTCGGAGACGCCGGGCCCGAGGTCGCGGTACATGGGGATCGTGCCGTAGAGGACCCACGCCGTCGCCTTGGCATCGATCGACATCAGCGATCGGCCGCGCGTCACGGTGTCGCCCTCGTCGCGCAGGCGTGTGATCGTGCCGGCGGCCGGGGTCGTCGCCTTCGTCGTGTCGGAGAAGCCCAGCGTCCCGTCGACGTCCTGACGATCGACGAGGTCGCGGCGCTCGACGGCGGCGACGCCGAGCGGCACCGCGTCGTTGGCCGCCCTGGGGCCGTGGCCGTGGCCGTCGCCGGGCGCGAGCAGCAGCCAGGCGACGATTGCGATGCCGGCGAGGGCGACGGCCGCCAGCACGGCGCGGCCACCGCGCCGCCGGACCCTTGGCATGCGGGCGGCGACGCTCACTTCTCCTGCTCCGTGCTCGCGCCGGCTCCCGGACGGTCGCCGAGGAAGTGATTGCACGCCTTGTCGGCGGCCTTGAACTTCGGCGAGTCGGGGTTGGCCCCCAAGCCGCTCCTGGGGCCGAGCCGTTGCTGCTCTTGGGGCCGCCGCTGCCGGGGCCGACCTGGAAGGTCAGGCCGCCGTTGCCTGCGAGCTTCGGATCGGGCATGTTGACGCCCTGCCCGCGCATGCAGCGCGCGTAATTGAGGGCGGACTCCTGGAGCTTGGCCCGCTTGGCGGGGTCGACGGTCTCGCCGCCACCGATCTGCATGTACTTCTGGCACGCGCTCTGCGCAGCCTTCATCTTCGGGTCGTTGAAGTTCACTCCCTTCCCGCCGGAGAGCTTGATGCCCCCCTTGCCGACCCGCTGCGGGTCGGGCATGTCGATGCCGTGCTCGCGCATGCACTGGGAGAACTTCAGGGCGCCCTCGAAGGCCTTGTCCGGTCCGGTGGCGCCCTTCGCGCCGCCGCCGCCGTCGTTCGAGCTGCTGCCGCACGCGCCGAGCGCCAAGGCGGCGGCGGCCGCGGCGAGGAGGAGTGGTGATCTGGTCATGGCCGGACATGAGGCCTGGCCAACCTGACCGCTTCCTGAGAGCCGGTTAGGAGCTCGGTAAGAGGGGGAGCGCCAGGCGCAGCCGCGTCCCGCCTCCCGGTGCCGGCTCGGCGAGCACGGTGCCACCGTGTCCCTCGGCGACGTGCTTGACGATGGCCAGGCCGAGCCCCGACCCGGGCAGCCCGCGGGCCGCGGGAGCGCGGTAGAAGCGATCGAAGACGTGGGGCAGGTCTTCCTCCGCGATCCCCGGGCCGTGGTCGCGGACGATCGCCTCCCCGGCGCTGACCGAGACCTCGACGGGCTCACCCGGCGGGCCCCACTTCACCGCGTTGTCGAGCAGGTTGCCCACCGCCCGCGCCAGGCGGGCGCGCGATCCGCTGACCAGGCACGGCTCGGTCGTGAGCGCGAACTCGGTCGTCGGCGCGTGGCGGCGCGCGCGCTGCACGGCGTCCTCGACGAGCTTGTCGAGGCGCAGCTCCTCGCGCGGCTCGTGTGCGCGCCCGCCCGGGCGAGCGAGGTCGACGAGGTCGCCGACGAGGATCGTGAGGTCCTCGAGCTGGCCGCGCACCGAGGCCAGGACCTGCGCGCGGTCGGCGGGCGCCATGTCCCGCGCCCGCTCGAGCAGCTCGACGTTGGCGCGGATCGACGTCAGCGGCGTGCGCAGCTCGTGCGAGGCGTCGGCCACGAGCTGGCGCTGCGCGTCCCGGGAGGACTCCAGGGCGCCGAGCATCGCGTTGAACGACGCGGCCAGGCGGCCGGGCTCGTCGTCGCCGTCCGCGTCGATACGGTGGCGCAGGTCGCCGGTGGCGGTGACCCGCTCGGTGGCCGCGGTCAGCCGCCCGAGCGGCCGCGTCGCGGCCCGCGAGACGCCGACGCCGAGGCCGGAGGCCAACCCGACACCCCCCACCGTCACGGCGAGCAGGATCCATCGCAGCCGCCCGAGCGTGTCGTCGACGTCGGTGAGGGGCTTGGCGAGCGTCATGGTCGCGCGGCCGGGGCCGCGCGTGGTCAGGATCCGGGCGTGGACGCCGCTGATCGTCGCGTCGCGGAAGGACTCGTCGCGCTTGCCCGAGGCCACCTCGCGATCGGCCTCGGTGGTGGGCAGCTTGGCGCCCGTGACCGATGCGATGACCTGCCCGTCTGAGAGCGTGACCTGCGCCAGTCCCACCGAGCCCCCGAGCCCCGTCGCCGGCAGCTGGGCCTGGAAGAACTGGTCCGCGCCGGGCGGCAGCTGAGCCAGCGCCTCGCCCGAGACGGTCTGGCCGGTGGTGCTCTTGCCCCCGGCGGCCTGCCCGGGGGCGGGGGCCGTCGCGCGGTCGCGGCTGACGAGCATCACCTTCGGCCGCTGCTTGCGCAGCGAGGCATCGACGCCGCCGCGCAGCTCGTGGCGCACGACGACGAAGGTGGTGACCGAGGCCAGCGCGATGGCCGCGGCCACGGCGCCCGCGGCGAGCACGACGATGCGCCGGCGGAAGGTCATGGCCGCGGCGCGCGCAGGACGTAGCCCACGCCCCTGACGGTGTGCAGCAGGCGCGGCTCGCCCGCCTGCTCGGTCTTGCGGCGCAGGTAGCCGACGTAGACCTCGAGCGAGTTCGAGGCCGGCCCGAAGTCATAGCCCCAGACGCGGTCGAAGATCTGCGAGCGGGTCAGCACCTGGCGCGGATGGTGCAGGAAGAGCTCGAGGAGCAGGAACTCGGTGCGCGTGAGCTCGATCAGGCGCTGGCCGCGGCGGACCTCGTGGGAGTGCGGGTCGAGCTCGAGGTCGTCGAAGCGCAGCACCTCGCGCTGGTCCATCCAGCCCGAGCGGCGCAGCAGGGCGCGCAGGCGGGCCAGCAGCTCCTCGAGCGCGAAGGGCTTGGGCAGGTAGTCGTCGGCCCCCGCCTCCAGCCCGGCCACGCGATCGCCGACCTCGTCGCGCGCGGTCAGCATGAGCACCGGCGTGCGGTCGCCCGTGTCGCGCATGCGCCGGCACACCTCCAGGCCGTCGAGCTGGGGCATGAGGACGTCGAGCAGGACCGCGTCGGCCGGCGCGGCGACCTGGCTGCGGACCGCCTCGCGGCCGTCGCACGCCATCTCCACGTCAAAGCCCTCGAGGCGCAGGATCCGCTCGAGGGCCTCGCGGACGGCGGGCTCGTCGTCGACGACCAGAATGCGCATAGGCGACGGATGGTGAGCCACCAACCTGAAAGCAACGTGAACCGCTAGACGATCGGTGGTGCGGGGGTCGTGGAATCGGTCGTCTACGCTTGGCGGCGATGCCCGCGCGCCTGCGCATGGCGCTCATGGTCTTCGCGTCCCTGGCCATCCTGGCCGCCGCGGGCGTGATCGTCCTCACGCGCCCCGACTCACCGCCGAAGCTCGGGGCCAACGGCTTCGCCGGCGGCCTGCGCCCCGCGATCCCGCCCAAGGACTTCACCCTGCGCGACCAGGACGGGCGCACGGTCTCGCTGCGCGCGCTGCGCGGGCGGGTCGTCGTGCTGACCTTCATGTACTCGACCTGCCGGGACACCTGCCCGGTGACCGCCACGACCATCCGCGGCGCCCTCGACGACCTCGGCCACGACGTGCCGGCGCTGGCGGTGAGCGTCGATCCGGCGCACGACACGCCCGATGCGGCCGAGGCGTTCCTGGTCAAGCGCGGCCTCAGCGGCGGGCGCATGCGCTTCCTGCTCGGCACGCGAGCCCAGCTCTCCCCCATCTGGCACGACTACGGCATCCGGCCCCAGGGCAACGGCTTCGAGCATTCGGCCTACGTGCTCCTCATCGACAAGCGCGGGCGCCAGCGCATCAGCTTCCCGGTCGAGCAGCTCGTCGACCGCGACCTGGCCCACGACATCCGCAAGCTCGAGGCCGAGCCGGCCTAGGGGTCGGTGCCGTCGACGGCGGCGTCGTCCTCGCCCGAGTCGTCGCGCCGGCGCTCGCGGCGCTCCTGGACCCAGAGCACGACGACGACGATGAGCACGGGCGCCAGGTAGAGCATCGCCTGGTACCAGTGGGCGGCGTGGGCGAGCGGGACCGTGGTCATGGGGCGCTCTCGAGCACGACCGGAAGAGTAGGGGGCGGGCCGAGTGGCCCGCCCCCTTACTCGCAGTCCTGCGTTCTCGGCGGTGCGAGTCCTACTTCTTGCAGGCGGCCGTGTCCTTGGCCGTCTTGGTCGTGCCGTCGGTGTAGAGGAACGTGCCCTTGAACTTCAGCTTGCCACCCGAGCAGCCCTTGAGGCCGATGTACGGCAGGCCCTTGGCGGTGCCCGAGACCGAGGTCGAGAAGTTCAGCAACGTCGCGGTGACGCCCGTGAGCGGCTGGACCAGGTTGGCCGGAATCGGCACGATCAGCTTGTAGCCGTAGTCGCCGGTCGCCTTCGTCAGCGTGGCGGCGATGACCGAGTCGATCTTCAGAGGCAGGTCGCCCTGGACGTGCAGATAGAACCAGCGCTTGGCCTTGTTGGACTTCGACGCCGCGCCGTTGTAGGCGGTGACGGTCAGGTTCTCCTGGTCGCCGACGGTCGCCTTGGCAGCAGCCTTCCCTCCGCCGATCTTCGCACTCTTGCACTTGCTCTTGACCTCAGAGCCGACCGGCGCGGAGGGGTTGCTCGGCTTGCACTCCTTGAACGCCTTGGCGTTGAAGACGAGGTTCTTGTCGAAGTAGATCGTCGCCTTGTTGGTGGCGAAGGTGCCGGCGGGGCTGCCCACTCCCGGCACGGTGGTGGTCACCACGTTGAGCTTGCCGATCGACCTCGGCTTGGCCTTCGTACCAGCCTTGTTGTTGGTGATCTTCACGTCGATGGCCTGTTGGGCGTCGACGGCGGAGGCCACGCCGACCACGGCGAGCACCCCGACGAGAGCCACGAGGGCCCCGAACAGCAACTTCCGCATTCCGCACTTCCTCCTGCGATAGATGATCCGGTGAGTCTCTGGGCTGCAAACCTACATATGACGGAGAGTTGCGGCCGGGTAGGCGCCCGTTGCGGTCCGCTAGCGTGCCGGCGTCGTGCGCCCGCCGGTCGACGACATCCCCGCCCCGCCCTTCCCGGCCAAGCTCCCGTGGGTCAACGTCGCGCCCCTGCGGATGGACAAGCAGCGCGGGCGCCCGGTGCTGGTCGAGTTCTGGGACTTCTGCCGGCCGAGCTCGCTGCGCACGCTGCCCTACGTCAAGGCCTGGCACGAGCGCTACGCGCCCGAAGGCCTGCGCGTCGTGACGGTCCACTCCCCCGGGTTCGCGCCCGGCGAGGACGAGGCCGCCGCCCGCGCCGCCGTGGCGCGGCTGGAGATCGAGCACCCGGTCTGCATCGACCTCGGCTTCGAGCTCTGGCGCGCCTACGACAACGCGGGCTGGCCGGCGCGCTACCTGTGGGACCGCGACGGCCACCTGGCCGAGTACCACTACGGCGAGGGCGGCTACACGGAGACCGAGCTGGCCATCCAGGCGCTGCTGGGGATCGAGCGCGAGCCCCTCGCGCCCCTGCACCCCGAGGACGCGCCGAGCGCGCTGATCGTGGCCCAGACGCCCGACCAGCCCGGCGCCTACAGCGGCCCGTACGGTGCCGGCGCCGTGTGGGCCGTGCTGAGCGGGACCGGCGAGCTGCATGTCAACGGCGAGCGGGTCGCCGTGCAGTGGCCCGGTGCCCACCTGCTCGTCGAGCATGCCCACCACGTCAACGCCGTTCTCGATCTGCGCGTGGGTGCGGGCGTGACCTGCTACGCGACCTGCTTCACGCCGGGAGTGGTGCTGGCGGCGGCCTGAGCTCGTCGGCGTCAACGCCCTCCAGCAGGCGCGTGAAGCGCGGGTCGCCGCCGCTCTCGAGCTCGACCGCGCCCCCGGGCCAGTACGGGCTGCCCCAGTGGCGGTCGAGGTACATCGACTCGTAGACCCAGCAGCCGCTGTTCGTCAGCTGCGCTCCGCTGGCCACGCGCCAGTCGCCCGCGTCGTCGTCGGGGTGCGGGCCGGAGCGGTGCGTGTGCCCGAAGACCACGTGGCGCGCATCGATGCCCAGCCGCTCGACGACGTCGCCCATCGCGCGCAGGTTGGCGCGGCGCAGCTCGGCGCCGGAGAGGTCGGGCTTCAAGGGACCGATGCCCGCCTTGTTCAGCGCGGCGATGGCCACCGGGAAGGCGCCGGCGACCAGGCGGGCTCGCCACGCGTCGCGGTTGCCGTCGGACGACAGCCGCTGCCAGGCGCGGGCCGAGACCTTGCCCGGGGCCGCGGCACGGCCGTCGCCCACGCGCTGGGCGACCGCGTCGAGGAGGGCATACATCGGCGCGAGCGCGACCTCGTAGTCGTCGGGCGAGGTGGCGCCGTCGGCCGGCGCGCCCAGGAGGCGTCCAAGGACTCCTGCGCCGAGGCGCTCGAAGCTCGGGACCGTGACGTGGCGATCGAGGTAGTGGCCGTGGGTGGCGTAGACGCCGTCGTCCAGCCAGATGCCGGGGTACACGACGTCGAGCGACGCCGGCTGCACCATCCGGGCGATGGCGCGCGTGCCGGTGGAGGCCTTCGGGCCGGCGCGCTCCTGCAGCCCGAGCGGCTCGGGGCCGTTGCGCGAGCGCCATTCCAGCCACGGCGAGATGAGCCGGAAGTCGTGGTTGCCGGGGACGAGGACGACCTCGCCGTCGGGGCCCAGCGCCTCGCCGATGGCCTTCAGCACCGGCCGCGCGGCCTCGAGCGCCGCGTGCATCGGGCCGTGGCGCAGCTCGAGGAGGTCGCCGAGGACGACGAGCCGGTCGACGCCGTCGAGCGCGCCGATCAGGGCGTCCAGGGCGGCGGGACGGCGCAGGACGTCGACGTCGCTGCTGGCCCCGAGATGGAGGTCTGAGATGACGAGGGTGCGCACGGGGCGTGCAGGCTACTGTGCGCGGCCGTGGCCGCCCCCGCCCTCGATGGGATCCTCGTCGCCGACCTCTCGCGCGTGCTCGCCGGGCCGCTGTGCACCATGAGCCTCGGCGACCTCGGGGCCGACGTGGTCAAGGTCGAGCGCCCCGACGGCGGCGACGACACGCGCGCCTGGGGACCGCCGTTCGTCGAGGAGGGCTCGACCTACTACCTGAGCCTCAACCGCAACAAGCGCTCGGTCACGCTCGACCTCAAGGACCCGGCCGACGTGGCGCTCGCACGCGAGCTGTGCGTCCGCGCCGACGTCGTGGTCGAGTCCTTCCGGCCGGGGACCAGCGACCGCCTCGGCCTCGGCTACGAGGAGATCGCGCGCGCCAACCCGGGCGTCGTGTACTGCTCGATCAGCGCCTTCGGCTCGGGCGAGCGCGCCGCGGCGCTGCCCGGCTACGACCTGCTGCTGCAGGCCATGAGCGGGCTGATGTCGGTCACCGGCGAGCCCGACGGGCGCCCGCTGAAGGTCGGCGCGGCGCTCATCGACATGATCTGCGGCCTCTTCGCCACCACCGGCATCCTCGCCGCGCTGCACGCCCGCGAGCGCGACGGCCACGGCCAGCGCGTCGAGGTCTCGCTCATGGACGCGGCGCTGGCCAGCCTGCTCAACCAGGCCTCGGCCCACCTCAACGCCGGCGCGGTGCCGGGGCGCATGGGCAATCGCCACCCGTCGATCGCCCCGTACGAGACGCTCGCGGCCGCGGACGGCGACTTCGCCGTGGCCGTCGGCAACGACGCGATCTTCGCCCGCCTGTGCGCCGTCGTCGGGCGCCCGGAGCTGGCCGGCGACGATCGCTTCGCCACCAACGCGGCGCGCATGGAGCACCGCGACGAGCTCGCTGGCGAGCTCGAGGCCGCGTTCGCCGCCGCGCCGGCCGACGAGTGGGTCGCCCGGCTGGGCGCGGCGGGCGTGCCGGCCGGGCCCATCAACGACGTCGGGCAGGCCTTCGCCTTCGCGGCCGGGCTGGGCCTGGAGCCCGTCGACGAGACGGACGGCGTGCGCACGGTGCGCTCGCCGCTGCGCCTCGGCGCGACGCCGGCGGCTGTGAGCCGCCGGCCGCCGCGCCTGGGCGAGCACTCGGACGAGATCCGTCGCTGGCTCGGCGGCTAGGCCGCCTGGGCCACCGGCTCGGCCGCGATGGGCAGCTCCACGACCTCGTGGTGGACGTTGCTCTTGTGGATGAGGAAGAACGACGCCACGGCGGCTGCCGCCGCCAGGCCCGCGCCCGCGAGGAACGCGTTGTGCAGGCCGTCGACGAACTCCTGCGGCGAGCCGCTGCCGATCCCGGCCGCCGAGGGGATCAGGGCGCCGAGGCCGGCGATGCCGACCGCGATGCCCGCCTGGCGGAAGGTGTCGTTGACGCCCGCGGCGAGGCCGCTCTGCTCCTGCGGCGCCGAGCCGAGCGCCACGGCGATGACCGATGGGTTGAACAGGCCCACGCCGAAGAGCGCGACGAGCTCGCCGGGCAGGACGATGGTCCACGACGAGCCGGTGCCCGCCAGCGTGAAGAGGACCATGCCGATGGCGACGAGGCCGAGGCCGACCGAGATCATGATCCGGTGCGGGACCTTCTCGCCGACCTGGCTGCTCGCGCCGGCGACGACGAAGTTCAGGATCGTGCCGGGCAGGTAGACGAGGCCGGCCTCGATGGCCGAGAGCCCGAGGACCTGCTGCAGGTAGAGCGTCGCGTAGAGGAAGATCGCGAAGAACGAGGCCGAGATCCCGAAGGCCGCGATCTGCGCGCCCGTGAACGACGGGTTGCGGAAGAGCCGCAGCGGGAGCATCGGGTGCGTCGAGCGCGCCTCGATGATCAGGAAGGCGACGAGCGCCACGGCGGCGCCGGCGAACTCGGCGACGATCTGCGTGCTGCCCCAGCCCACGTCGTTGCCGCGCAGCAGCGCGAGGACGAGCAGGAAGAGGCCGGCCGTGAGCGCGACCTGGCCGGGCACGTCGACGGGCGGCGTGGCGGGATCGCGCGACTCCTGGACCTTGGTCCGCGTGATCCACAGGCAGAAGATGCCGATGGGGATGTTGATCAGGAAGATCCACTGCCAGTCCAGGCCGCTGGTCAGCGCGCCGCCGACGAGCGGGCCCACGGCGAAGGAGGCGCCGATGGTGGCGCCGTAGGCCGCCAGCGCCCCGGCGCGCTCCTTCATGTCCGGGTAGGCGTTGGCCAGCAGGGCGAGGGAGACGGCGAACATGACCGCCGCGCCGAGGCCCTGCACCGCGCGCGCCGCATCGAGGAAGACGATGTCGGTCGAGGCCGCGCACGCCGCCGAGGCGGCGGTGAAGACGGCGAGGCCGATGGTGAACAAGCGCCGGCGGCCGAAGCGATCGGCCAGCGAGCCCGCGGTCAGGACGACCGAGGCGAGCGCGAGGGTGTAGGCATCGACCACCCACTGCAGCCCGCTGAGCCCGGTGTCGAGGTCATCGGCGATGCGCGAGAGAGCGGTGTTGACCACGGCGATGTCGAGCATGAGCATCGCCGTGGCGGCGCAGACCACGGCGAGCGTCCAGCGCTTCGTAGACAAGAGAGAGGTCGCATTCATGGTTCAGTGAATGTGCCTTTTCGCCGTGCCGACGTGTAGCGGGTTAGCCGCACCCCTCTGCTCGTGGGGCCTCCCGAGGTTGTGTGACGCATTGCACGCGGCGCACCGCGCCGACGGCGCTAGCCCCGTACGAAGGCCAACGAGCGCCGCCCGGCCAGCAGGCGCTGCTTGGTCGCCGTGACGCCCAGCGCGCCGGGGGTGGAGCGGCGCACGCGCAGGCGGGCCGTGCCATCGCCCCGCGTGAGCGCGTGCGCCGCGCCGGCGCTCACGCGAGCGCCCTCCACACGGTGCACGCGCCCGGCGTAGCGCTCGGTCACTGTGACGGTGACGCGCGTGGTGCGCCCCGCGATCAGCCGCGCGCGCGCCACGCGCACCCGCAGGCGTGCCTCGGCGGCGGGCACGAAGGTCAGCAGCTCGCTGTGCCCCGTCCCGTAGGTCGGCTTCGCGCCGCCCGGGGGAAACGGGGAGAGCAGCCAGTGCAGGAGGCCGCCCCGCGCGTCGAGGACGTCGAGGCCCTCTGACTCGGCCGCCACGCCGGGCAGCTCGAGCTCGAGCACTGGGGGCGTGGCGCCGGTCACGTCGACCGACCACAGCTGCAGCGCGCCGGCGTCCTGGCCGGCCAGGAACAGCCGGCCGCGGTAGAAGGCCGCGCCGGTGACGCCCGACGGTGGCGCCGCGCCGGCCAGCCGCCGGACGGGCCGCAGCGGCGCCGCCGCGCCGGGCGCCACCGCGGAGGCGTCGTAGGCCAGCAGGTCGCTCCCGCTCGACGTCCACAGCTCGCGGCCGCCCGGGGCCACCTCCGCCCACATCGCCTTGGCGATGTCGGCCGCGTCGAGCGCCACGGCGTAGCGCAGCTTCAGCGTCGCGGGATCGGCCACGCCGATGGCGCCGCGGCCACAGGTGTTGCCGGCGTTGGGCTGGCCGGGGACATAGCACTCGAGCGCCAGCAGCAGGCGACCCCCCTCGCGCGCGTCCCACGTCAGGTCGCCGATGTGGTTGAAGCCCTGCGCCGTGAGGTCCGGCGTCAGCGCGCTCGGCGCCTGCGCCTTCTGGGCCAGGGAGCGGTCGGTGCGGAAGAGGCCGACGGTGATCCCGTCGAAGAACCACGACCCGGCGGCCGAGTGCGTCAGCCCCTGGAAGTAGGAGAGCGGCACGCTGTCGGCCTGCGCGAGGCGCCAGCGGTCGGCGCCCGCACCGGAGGCGGCGCCGGCTGCCGCGAGCGCCGCGGCCAGCGCAGCGGTCGCGACGGCAGCGGTCAGGCGACGGCCGATGCCCGCTCCCGGACGCCGTCGAGGCGAGCGACCCAGATCTCCTCGGACGGCCAGCGTCGCGCCCACTCCGGGGTCACGTAGGTGTGGCGCGAGGTGGCGCCCGCAGGCGCCTGGAGCTCGTGCAGCGCCTCGACCGTGAAGCCGCAGCGGCCCAACAGCGCGATCAGCTCGCCGTGAGGGAGGTGGAACTCGACCGATCCATCGCTCCACTCGAAACGGCGCATGCCGAACTGCGGCAGCGCCAGGCGCTCGCCGGAGGGCTCGTCCTCGTCGTGCATGCACAGCAAGAGCAGCGGCGAGTTGACGAGGAACCACAGCCTGCCGCCCGGCCGCAGGACTCGCGCCGCCTCCGGGATCCACGCCTCGGGATCGCACCAGATGCTCGCGCCGTACTCCGAGATCGCGATGTCGAAGGAGTCGTCGGGCAGCGGCACCGCCTCGGCGCTGGCCTCGATGAGCGGGAAGTCGAGGCCGTGCTCGGCCTGCAGAGCCCGCGCCGTGGCCAGCTGCTCGGGCGTGATGTCGATCCCGACGGGCCGCGCTCGGCGGCGCGCCAGCCAGGCCGAGACGTACGCGGTGCCGCAGCCGAGCTCGATCACGTCGCGCCCGTCGACCTCGGGCAGCGAGCCGATGCTCGCCTCGGGGATCTCCCAGATGCCCCAGGTGATCTCGTCGTCGGCCCAATGGCGTCGCCCGGCCGCCTCGTACACGTCGGCCTGGGCACCCCAGGCAATCCGGTTGGCGCGCGCGTGGTCGCTCAGGCTCACGCCGACTGCGCGGCCAGGGCCTGGCGGATCGTCTTGGGGAGCATGAAGCGCACGTCCTCCTGGACGACCTCGAACTCCTCGACCTGCTCGGTGCCCCGCGCGCGGAAGAAGGCGACGAGGCGCTGCACGAGCTCCTCGGGCGCGCTGGCGCCGGAGGTGATGCCGACGACCCGGGTGCCCTCGAGCCACTCCTCGCGCACCTGCTCCTCTGAGTCGATGAGGTGCGAGTCGGCGCCGTGCTCGCGCGCGACCTCCACGAGGCGATTGGAGTTCGACGAGTTGCGCGAGCCGATGACGAGCACGAGGTCGCAGTGCGGCGCCATCTGCTTGACGGCCGCCTGGCGGTTCGTGGTGGCGTAGCAGATGTCGTCGGTGCGGGGACCGACGATGCTCGGGAAGCGCTCGCGCAGGCGGTTGATGATCGCGCGCGTCTCGTCGACGGACAGCGTGGTCTGCGAGATGTAGGCCAGCTTCTCGGGATCGGCGACCTCGAGGGCGTCGACGTCGGCCTCGGTCTCCACGAGGACGATGTGCTCGGGCGCCTCCCCCATCGTGCCCTCGACCTCCTCATGGCCGTGGTGGCCGATGAGGACGATGGTGTAGCCCTCGGCGGCGAACTTGAGCGCCTCGCGATGGACCTTGGTCACCAGCGGGCAGGTGGCGTCGATCGTGCTCAGCCCGCGGCGATCGGCCTCGGCGTGGACCGCCGGCGAGACGCCGTGGGCGCTGAAGACGGTCACCGCGCCCTCCGGGATCGAATCGTCGAGCTCCTCGACGAAGATCGCCCCGCGCTCGCGCAGCTGCTCGACGACGTGCTTGTTGTGCACGATCTCCTTGCGCACGTACACGGGCGCGCCGTGGAGCTCGAGCGCGTGCTCGACCGTCTGCACGGCCCGGTCGACGCCCGCGCAATAGCCGCGCGGGGCGGCCAGGAGCAGCTTCTCGGGGGAGGCGGCCATGCCCCCATGGTAGGGGCCGCCACGCTCAAGACACGTCAGCGGCGGCCGATTGCCGTGTGGACGTGCGCCCGCTCTCGCTTTCCGCCCTAGTCCTCTCGATCGCGCTCCTGCTCCTGAGCGTCGGCGTGGCGGTCAACGACCACAATCGCCACCAGGCCGCCGCACAGCGCGCGATGGACGATGAGGCCGGCGCGCACGCCTCGATGCTGGACGCCTCGATGGCCCGCGCGCGGACCATCACGCTGATCATGGCTCACAACTCGGCCTTCCGCGGCTTCTACCTGCAGCCCGGCAGCCGGGCGTCGAAGCTGCGCCGCGGCTCGACGTACGTCGACCCCGCCAACGACGCCCTCGTCTACCTCGAGAGCCTGTTCCCCCGGCAGATCGGCGAGCTGTGTTTCATCGACCGCAGCGGATCGGAGAACGCCCGTGTCGTGCACGGCAAGCGCGCCCCGGTCTCCGACCTCTCGCCCGACGAGGCCAGCAATCCGTTCTTCTCCCCCACGTTCGCCCTGCCACCGGGCCAGGTCTTCCAGTCCGAGCCCTACGTGTCGCCCGACACTCACGACTGGGTCGTCGGCAACGCCACGCCGATCCCGCTGGGCCCGCAGCGCCGTTCGGTGGCCATCGTCCACTACGAGCTGTCCGTCGAGAGCTTCCGCGCCCAGCTGCGCAGCGACGACGGCGACTACGGGCTACACCTCGTCGACGCGCGGACCGGCCGCGTGGTCGCCGACGGCGCGCGGCCCCAGAAGGTCGGCGCGCCGCTCGGCGTGCCGGCCGACCGCCGCTTCGCGAGCCTCGCGCATCAGCCGCGCGCGAGGGCCGTGACGATGCTCGACGGGCACGTGGCGGCGTACCGGCACCTGGCCGGCGGTGAGGGCAACGCCAACGACTGGATCCTCGTCGCCGTCGCGAGCGATCGCGCGGCCGGGCTCCTCGACGACGTCGGCGTGGCCTCGCTGGCCATCCTGGCCGTGGCCCTGGTGCTCATGACGCTCGCCGTCCTCTCGCTGAGCGCATCGCGGCGCGAGCTCGAGACGGCCGCGGCGAGCGACACCCTGACCGGCCTGCCCAACCGCCGCCAGCTCATGATCGATCTCGAGGCCCGCGCCGGCCGGCCCGCGGACCCTGCGGTGCTCCTGCTCTTCGACCTCGACGGCTTCAAGAACTACAACGACTCGTTCGGCCACCTCGCCGGCGACGCCCTTTTGGCCCGCCTGGGTCAGGCGCTCGAGCGCAGCGTGCACCCGCACGGGCGTGCCTATCGCCTCGGCGGCGACGAGTTCTGCGTGCTGGCGAACGCCAGCGCCCGCGCGGAGGTCGAGCGCTTGGCGCCAGCCGCGCTGGTCGAGCACGGCGACGGCTTCGAGGTCACCGCGTCCTACGGCGCCGTCGCCCTCCCCGAGGAGGCCGCCAGCTCCAGCGAAGCGCTGCTGATCGCCGACCAGCGCATGTACGCCCACAAGAACTCGGGGCGCGCCACGGCCCGGCGCCAGAGCACCGACGTGCTCCTGCGCGCCCTGGCCGAGCGCCATCCCAGCCTCGAGGGGCACCTCGGAGGGGTCGCGCACCTGGCTGAAGCCGTGGGCCGCCACCTCGGCCTCGAAGGCGACGCGCTCGACCACGTGCGCCTGGCCGCCGAGCTGCACGACGTGGGCAAGGTGGCCATCCCGGACGCCATCCTCAACAAGCCCGGCCCGCTGGACGACGACGAGTGGGCCTTCATGCGCCGTCACACCCTCATCGGCGAGCGCATCGTCGCCGCCGCGCCGGCGCTCGGCACGGTGGCCAAGCTCGTGCGGGCCAGCCACGAGCGCTGGGACGGCGACGGCTATCCCGACCGCACCGCGGGCGAGGACATCCCGCTGGGCGCCCGGATCGTCGCGGTGTGCGACGCGTACGACGCGATCGTCGCCGACCGCGCCTACCGCCGCGGGCGCAGCGCCGCCGAGGCGATGGACGAGCTCGAGCGCTGCGCCGGCGCGCAGTTCGATCCCGCCGTCGTCGCGGCCTTCGCCGCCGTGCTCGCGGCCGAGGGGCGCGCCGACGCGGCGGCGGCCGCCTAGCCCGCGCGCAGCTCGCTGACCAGCGCGAACACCGTCTCGCCCACCGCGTCGAGGCTCGCGACCGAGAGCTTGTCGATGGTGTCCTGCAGGCCGTCGGCGTAGCGGTAGGAGAAGTCGATGAGGTCCACCGCCGGGATGCCGGCGCGCAGGAACGGCGTGTGGTCGTCGTAGATCGTCACCTGATCGGTGGGCGGGAAGACGGCGCCGACCCCGACCTCGTTCGCCGCGGCGCGCACGCGCGCCCACAGCGCCGGGCTGGAGCTGCCCTCGCGCGGCAGGCGGACGCCCTTGTTGGCGATGTAGTCGAGCAGGATCATCTGTCCGACCTCGCGCCGGTGCGCGGCCACGTAGGCGCGCGAGCCGCGCAGCGCGCACGTCGCGAAGCGCGCGTTGGGGCAGCCTGGTCCCTCCTCCTCGCCGTCGAAGAGCACGAAGCGCACCTCGCGGGGTGGGCGGGATCCGGTTCCGGCCCGCCGCAGGCTGCCGTAGAGCTCGAGCACCGCGGCGGTGCCCGCGGCGCTGTCGTTGGCGCCCACGAAGCCCTTCGGGTGGTACTCGCTGTCGTAGTGCGCGCCGACCACGATGGCCGGACGGCGACCGGGGAGCGTGCCGACGATGTTGCGCAGTCCGGGATGGCCCTCGACCGGCTCGAAGCGCCCGCGCAGAGCGCGCCGCAGGACCTCGGCCAGGCGCCGCAGCTGGGGCGAGCCGGCCGGGCGCTGCCCGTAGCGCAGCTGCAGGCGGATCCACGCGAAGGTACGAAGCTCGTCGAAGCGCTCGACGTTCGCGCGCGGCACCGGCCCCGCCGCGACCGTCCCGGCGCGCGCGCCGCCGCCGCCGTCGCCCCCGCCGCCGATGAGCGGGAAGCCGTTGACCGCCACGACGATCAGCCCCGCCCCCAGGACGAGCTGGACCACGAGCGCGACCACCAGCACGCGGACGGACAACCCGCCGTGGCGCTCGGACTCAGTCGTTGGCCGTCACCGCCTCGAGCAGAGCGGCGAACTTGCGCCGCGACGCCTCGCGGCGGGTCGGCACGTGCTCGCTGGGCACCTCGTCGGCCGGCGGCGCGTAGCCGCGCAGGATCTGGCGCGCCACCGACTGGCGGTGGACCTCGTCGGGGCCGTCGTAGAAGCGCGCGGCCCGCGCGTAGCGGTACATCGCCTCGAGCGGCATGTCGGTCGAGTAGCCCAGCGCGCCGTGGATCTGCAGCGCGCGATCGACGACGTCGTGCAGCACGCCCGCGCCGTAGAACTTGATCAGCGAGATCTCCTTGCGCGCGGCCGAGGCGCCCTGGGTGTCCATCACCCACGCGGCGTGCAGGGTCATGAGCCGCGCCGCCTGCATCTGCGCGGCCGAGTCGGCGATCCAGTTCTGCACCGTCTGCTTGTCGCCCAGCACGCTGCCCTGCGCGCGGCGGTAGGTCGCGCGCTCGCAGAGCATGTCGAAGGCGCGCCGCGAGACGCCCAGCCAGCGCATGCAGTGATGGATGCGCCCGGGGCCGAGGCGGTGCTGGGCGATGAGGAAGCCGGCGCCGGCCTCGCCCAGCAGCGCCTCCGGGCCGAGGTGCACGTCCTCGTAGAGGATCTCGGCGTGGTTGCCGAGCTTGCCGAAGGACTCGGCCGGGTGCTCCATCGTCGCCACGTCGCGCACGATCGTCACCCCCGGGGTGTCCACCGGCACGATGAACATCGAGGCGCGCTGGTGAGGCCGCGCGTCGGGCTCGGTGACCGCCATGACGATGAGGAAGTCGGCGATCGAGGCGTTCGACGAGAACCACTTGTGGCCGTTGAGGACCCAGCCGTCGCCGTCGCGCTCGGCGCGCGTGCGCAGCTCGGTCGGGTCCGAGCCCGCGGTCTCGGGCTCGGTCATCGAGAAGGCGGACTTGAGGTCGCCGGCCAGCAGCGGCTGCAGCCAGCGCTCCTTCTGCTCGTCGGTCCCGGCCAGCGCGAGGACCTCCGAGTTGCCCGAGTCGGGCGCCTGGTTGCCGAAGGCGTTGGGCGCGAACGGCGACGAGCCCAGGATCTCGTGCATGAGGCCGAGCTTGACCTGCCCGAAGCCCTGCCCGCCCAGATCGGGCGGCAGGTGCGCGGCCCACAGCCCGCGGCGCTTGACCTCCTCCTGCAGCGGCGCGTAGATGCGGTCCAGCGCCGCCTGGTCGAGGTCCGAGGCGACCGGCTCGATCGGCCAGATCTTCTCGCGCACGAAGGCGCGCATCCATTCCAGCTGCTCTTCGAACTCGGGCTCGGTCGAGAAGTCCCACGCCATGGTTCGCCGTCCTCAGGGGTCGCGATCGCGGTCGGCCGACATCGTAGTCTGCGTCCCACGGCGAGCAGCGTCGTCCTGCCTCGCCCCGGCTACGCGCTCGGCCAGCACTCGAGCGTCCAGCCCATCTCCCAGAACGCGAGCTCGTAGCGGCTGCAGGTGAGGAAGGCCCGCGTCATCCGCGCGCGACCTTGCTCGTCGGCCGCGGCGCCGAGGCGATCGACGAGGCCGCGGCACCAGTCGGCGAGCTCGGCGAACTCGTCGGAGGCGTAGGTCGCGATCCAGCGCGCGTAGCGCTCCTCGCGCGGCGCGCCGGCCGCGGCCAGGCGCTGGCCGACCTCGGCGTAGCCCCACATGCACGGCAGCAGCGCCGCGGCCAGCTCGCTCAGCTCGCCGAGCGCGGCGGTCCGCACGAGGAAGTCGGTGTAGGCCTGGGTGGCCGGCGCGGCCTGCTCGGCCTCCAGCTCGGCCTCCTCGATGCCGAGGTCGCGTGCCAGCGCGCGGTGCAGCTCCATCTCCGCTCCGAGGATCGCCTGCGCGAGGTCGGCGAAGCGGCGCATGGTGGCGAGATCCGGGGCGCGCGCCGCGCCGAGAGCCAGCATGCGCGCGTACTCGACGAGGAACAGGTAGTCCTGGCGCACGTAGTGCTCGAAGCGCTCGACGGGCAGCGTGCCGTCGCCGATCCCGCGCACGAACGGGTGCGCGTGCTGGGCCTCCCAGACGTCGGCCGCGACCGCGCGCAGCGCGCTCGAGAAGCCGGACCGCGACATCCCGCGGCACGATAGCTTGCACCCATGTCCCAGGAGCATCTCGACCGGCTCACCGCGATCGACGCGTCCTTCCTGCACCAGGAGGGGCCCACGTCGCACATGCACGTCGGCGCGCTCGCGACGTTCGAGGGCCCGCCGCCCGCCTTCACCGAGGTGCTGGACACGCTGCGGGGACGGCTGCACCTCGTCCCCCGCTACCGACAGCGCCTCGCGGTGCCGCCCGCCGGCACGGGTCGCCCCCTGTGGGTCGACGACGCGAGCTTCAGCCTCGAGTACCACGTGCGCCACACCGCGCTGCCGGAGCCCGGCTCCGAGGAGCAGCTCCTGCTGCTGGCCGGGCGGATCTTCTCCCAGCAGCTCGACCGCTCCAAGCCGCTGTGGGAGGTGTGGATGGTCGAGGGCCTCGAGGGCGGGGGCTTCGCGCTCATCACCAAGACCCACCACGCGCTCATCGACGGGATCGCCGGCGTCGACATCGCCCAGGTCATCTTCGACCTCGGGCCGGTGCCGACCGAGGTGCCGCACCCCGAGGAGGCGTGGGAGCCGGCGCGCACGCCGACCGGCGCCCAGGTGCTCGCATCGGGCACGCTCGACCTGCTGCGCACCGGCGTGCGCACGGCGGCCGCGGCGGCGTCGCTCGCCACGCGACCGGTGGAGGCGCTGCGCTCCGCGCGCGTGGCCGTCGAGGGCCTCGGCGAGGTCGCGTGGGCGGGGCTGAACCCGGCGCCCCCGACGCCGCTCAACGTCGAGATCGGCCCGCACCGACGCTTCCGCGTCGTGCGCAACGAGCTGGCCGACTTCAAGGCGGTCAAGGACGCCTTCGGCGGCACGGTCAACGACGTCGTGCTGACCGTCGTCAGCGGCGCGCTGCGCTCGTGGCTGCAATCGCGCGGCGTGCGCCCCGAGGGCCTCGAGCTGCGCGCGCTCGTCCCGGTCTCGATCCGCACCCGGGACGAGCGCGGCACCACGGGCAACCGGATCGCCGCCATGCGCGGCCCGCTCCCGGTCTACGTCGAGGACCCGATCCTGCGCCTGCGCGCGGTCAAGGCCGGGATGGACGGCCTGAAGGAGTCCAAGCAGGCCGTCGGCGCCGAGGTGCTGGCCAGCGTGCAGAACTTCGCGCCGCCCACGATCCTCGCCCAGGCCTCGCGGCTGAACTTCTCCACCCGCCTGTTCAACCTGATCGTCACGAACGTCCCCGGGCCGCAGTTCCCGCTCTATGTGCGCGGGCGCGAGCTGCGCGACGTCTTCCCGGTCGCCTTCCTGCCCAAGGACCACGCCCTGGCCATCGCGATCATGTCCTACAACGGGCGCATGAACTTCGGCCTACTCGGCGACTACGACGCGTTGCCCGACATCGACGACATCGCCGAGGGGATCGAGGCGTCGCTGGCCGAGCTGCTCGCCCTCGCGCGCCGGCAGCGGCGCGAGGCCGAGCGCGAGCCGGCGAACGCCTAGCGGCGCCGTTGGACGCGCGCGTCGGCCTGCCTGGGGGCCGGCTCGCGATTGCCGGCGTGGTCGATCGCGACGGTGTAGAAGCGGTAGCGCCCGCCGCGGCGCAGTGCCACCTGCCGCGACGTGCGCCTGGTCGAGAACAGGCGCTTGAAGCGCCCGCCGTCGGTCGCACGCCACAGCTCGAAGCGCGCGGCGCCCGAGGCGCGCACGCCCGCCGGAGCCTTGTCGGCCGCCGACCAACGCACGGTCATCGTGGGCTTGCGCGTGAAGGCCGGCAGGGGCTTGACCCGCGACGCCGGCGCGTGGCGATCGATGCTCGCGGCGCGGGTCATCGCGGCGCCCGCGTCGAGGATGCCCCAGCCCAGGTCGCCGGTCCACACGCCCGCGGGGCGGCGCGCGGTCTCCTTGATGAGCCGCACGATCTCCGCCGCCGTGAGGTCGGGGTTCAGGTGGCGGATCAGCGCGCCCGTAGCCGAGACCATCGGGGTGGACATCGACGTCCCCTGCACGTAGGCGTAGCGCGAGTCGCCGGCGAAGGTGGTGCGGCAGGTGCACGGCGGGTGGGGCGGCAGCCCGATCGACCCTGTCTCGAGCTCGTTGGGCCCCGCGGTGAAGGCGCCGAAGATCCCCGGTGGGCCTGTGGCAGCGGGGCTCGAGTCATAGGAGCCGTAGGCGGCGAGCGAGATCTGGCTGCCCTGCCCGGCGAAGGACGCGCGGGCGTCGGAGGCGTCGGCCGCGGTCACCGACAGGCCCTTGTCCACCGCGAGGTCCGGCCCGGTGCCCGTCGGCTGCAGCAGGTCGGCGGGGTAGCCCTGGTCGGCGATCGGCTTGTCGGCGGCGGCGGCCGCCATCACGACGTTGTGCGCTAAGGCGTAGTCGACGGCGTCGCGCATGGCCTGGCTGGGCGCGACGCCGGGGTCGGTGCCGAAGCTCATGTTGATGGCGTCGGCGCCGTGGTCGACCGCGTAGACGATGGCCTTGGCCACGCTCGAGTCGCTGAAGTCGGACTTGAGGATCAGCATCCGGCAGCGCAGGCCCGCGCCGGCGAGGCCGACGCCGTTGTTGCCCGCCCCGCAGGTCAGCGAGGCGACGTGGGTCCCGTGCCCGACGGAGTCGGTCGTCGCCGCGCTCCCGTCGGCAGCGAAGCTGGCGGCGACGAGCACGCGGTCGGCCAGCTCGGGGTGGCTCGTCTCGGCGCCCGTGTCGATGACCGCGACGGTCGCGCCGGCACCGGTCGAGACGTCCCACGCGGCGGGGAAGTTGCTGCGCGCCGCCCACCACTCGACCGGCGTGTTCGGCGCGGTGCCGATCGCCGTCTCGGGGGTGACGAGCGCCGGGTCGTTGGGCTCGAGGCGCGGACGGGCGCGATGCTCGACCTCCACGCGCGCCACGCGCGGGTCGGCGCGCAGGCGCGTGGCGAGCGCGTGCAGCCCGGCGCCCCTGCGCGGGCGCAGGGTGACGAGGCGCAGCTGCGGGACGCTGAAGCCCGCGGGCCGTGCGCCGGCCGTCGCAGCGAGCGCCGCCGCGGTCACGCGCGCGCGGGGTGCCGTGCCCGGTACGACCGTGACGAGCAGGCGGCCGGTCTGCGGCGCCTGCGCGTGCGCCGCGGGCGCGAGGACGAGCCCGACCGTGGCCAGGCTCAGAAGCCGAGCGCGAACTTCGCGTCCTCGCTCATCTTCTCCGGCGTCCACGGCGGCGTGAAGACCATCGAGGAGGACACCTCGTCGACCCCGTCGAGCTCCGAGACGAACTCGTCGATCTGCTCCGTGACCTGCGGGCCGATCGGGCACGCAGGCGTGGTCAGGGTGAAGGTCACGTGGACGTTGCCGCCCTCGATCTCGACCCCGTAGATGAGCCCGAGCTCGACGAAGTCGAGGCCGAGCTCGGGGTCGATGACATTCGAGAGGGCGTCCTCGACCTCTTCGAGCGTAGGCATGGGTTGAGTGTAGCCCCGGCCGTCGTATAGGTTCCGCTCCATCGTCGAGTTCTCCGCACAGCCGGCACTATTGCGCTGCTCGGGAGACGAGGACATCGCGACGCGGGGGCGGCGCCGCACGGCCCTCTCCCGCGCGCTCGCGACCGAGAGCGATCTGGTCGTGGACATGCGCGAGCTGACCTTCGCGGACAGCTCGTTCCTGCTCGACCTGGCGATCGTCGCGCGGCGCCTGCGCCGGGCCGGGCGCCTGATCCGCATCTGCAGCCCACAGCCTCAGGTGTGGCGCGTCATCGAGATCGTCGGCCTGCACCGGCTCCCGGGCGTCGTCGTCGAGGGACCGACGCCCACCCCCGCGCTGGCCTAGCCGCTCCGCGCCCACGCGTCGAGCCGCTCGAGCGACTCGCGCAGCTTCTGGCCGATCTCCTATTCTCTTGCCGGCAGCGCCTACTACGTGCCATCGTAGAAATGACGACGGCACGACCGGGAAGGATGCGTGGGGCGCGGCGTCTATCTACTATGTCGTGTAGTAGAAGACGACCGACAAGGAGATCCCATGAAGCTTCATCCCCGCCTGCTGGGCGCCGGCGCCGCCGTGATCCTCGCGGTCGCGCTGCCCGCGGGCAATGCCGCCGCCAACGTGCCGGCCGGCGCGGGTGGCGACCCCGTGGTGCGCTGGAACCAGACGCTGCTGCAGATCATCCGCACCCCTGGTGCGCAGCCCGCCACGATCCACACGACGCGCAGCTTCGCGGCCCTGCACGTGGCGATGTACGACGCCATCGAAGCGATCGACGGTCACCGCGCCACCTACGCGCTGCACCTGCGCTTCCGGCCGCCCGCGTCCGACACGGCGGCCGCCGAGGTCGCGGCGCACGACGTGCTCGTGAATCTCTATCCCGCGATGAAGGCCACGCTCGACGCGCAGGAGAGCCAAGCGCTGGCGAGCCTCCCGGCCGGGCGACGCAAGGATCGCGGCATCGCCGTCGGCCAGAAGGCGGCCGCGGCGGTGCTCGCCAGGCGCGCGAACGACGGCTCCGGCGCGACGCCGCCGGCGTACATGAGCACCGGCGCGCCAGGTTCCTTCGATCCGGCCCCGGCGATCGCCGTGTTCACGCACTGGGGGGCAGTCGCTCCCTGGGTGCTCGACCGCAGCGCGCAGTTCCGCCCGGCCCCGCCGCCGGCGCTGACCAGCAGCGCCTACGCCAAGGCGATCAACGAGGTCCAGTCGCTGGGCAAGGCCGACTCGGTCACGCGCACCGAGGACCAGACACAGATCGCGCGCTTCTGGGCGGCGCCGATCCAGAACTACTGGAACGAGATCGCCCAGACGGCCGCGCTGGCCCACCATCGCGGCCTCGAGGCCGACGCCTGGACGTTCGCGGCGCTCAACCTGTCGCTGGCGGACTCCGCGATCGCCTTCTATGACGCCAAGTACGCCTACCGACTGTGGCGGCCGATCAGCGCCATCCGCCAGGCCGACCGCGATGGCAACGACGCGACCGTCGCCGATCCGGCGTGGACGCCGCTGGCGAACACGCCCGCCGATCCGTCCTATCCGGGAGCGCACAGCGTCGTCAGCGGCGCGGCGCAGGAGATCCTGAGCGCCGCCTATGGCGAGCACTTCGGCTTCGCGGTGACCTCCGAGGCCCTGCCGGGCGTGACACGGTCGTTCCGGTCCTTCGCCGCCGCGGAGAACGAGGCCGGCTTGAGCCGCATCTACGCAGGCGTGCACTCGCGCCTGGATGACCTTCCCGGGCGCAGGCTCGGGACCGACGTGGCGCGCTTCGTCCTGCGCCATGCCCTGGGGCCGGTCGGCCCCGATCCCGCCCGACCGGGCCGCCACCGCCGCGAGCACCGGCGGCGGTAGCGGTGAGCGCGGCGTCCCGCACCGCCCCCGGCGGGACGCCGCGCTCAGCTGGGGCGCTGACCACCGCAGATCACGACAAGGAGCTCGCATGTCCCGGCGCTCACGGCGCACCACCGAGAAGGCACGCATCGGCGGGGCCTTCGACGGCGAGACGGTCAGCCGCAGGCGGTTCATGACGACCACGGCACACACGACCGGGGCCGTCGCGACTGCCGCGATCGCGCTGCCCGCTCTGGGCTTCGCCCTGGGGCCCGTGTTCCGGCGCATGCCCGTCATGTGGCAGGCGGTCGGGCGGGCCGAGGACTTCCCGGAGGACACCTACGTGCCGGCAGTGATCCGTCTCACCCCCGACAACATCGGCTCGGCCAACAAGTCGACGGTCTACATCCGCCGGCGCGATCCGGCGGTCGACACCGAGCCGCTGGACCGCTGGGGCGCGTTCATCGCCATCAGCTCGCGCTGCGCGCACGTCGGCTGCCCGGTGGCCTACTTCGACGCCTCGCGCTCGTTCGTGTGCCCGTGCCACGGTGGCGTCTACGACTTCCGCGGCATCCGCGTGGGCGGCCCGCCGCCGCGTCCGCTGGACCGCTTCCTCACGCGCGTGCGTCGCGGGCAGGTCGAGATCGGCCCTCGCTACAGCGTCAACCGCCACCTCAAGCGCTTCTCGCCGCGCGACCCGGGCGAGCCGTTGGACGGGATCGGCCCGATCCTCTAGCCCCCGCGCTTCTCGACGCCGAAGCTCCCGCCCCGCTGAGCTTGCGCCGCCGCGACCCGCGGTACTACTCTGGGTCGTAGATGAGTCGAAGGCGCGTTCCCCCCGCCCTCCACGAGCTCGAAGCCGAGGTCATGGACGTCATGTGGCAGCTCGAGCGCGCGACCGTGCGCGAGGTGATGGAGGCCTGCAACGCGCGGGCCGACAAGCCGCGGGCTTACACCACCTACATGACGATCATGACGCGGCTCGACACGAAGGGACTGCTCAAGCGCAAGCGCGACGGCAAGACCGACACGTACTGGCCGCGCCTGGACCGCGCGACCTACGAGGAGCGTCGCGCCGCTGCCGAGGTCGAGCAGCTCGTGGAGCAGTTCGGCGACGTCGCGCTGGTGCACTTCGCCCGCACGATGGACGGACTCGACCCCGCCCGCGCCCGCGCGTTGCGCCGCCATGCTCGCGAGCAGTAGCCCGCTGCGCGGCGCCAACCGCACCTATCGGCTCGGCGCCGGCCTGGCGCTCACCGGCCTGGCCTTGACCGCCGGTGTGCTCGGCGCCGCGCTGGCGACGCTGTCGATCCGTCCCACACCCGCTCATCGCGTGGGCGTTCTCGGCCAGCAGCTCGCGCTCCCGGCCGCCAACGTCGAGGCGATCATCCTGCTGTCGCTCGCGACGCTCGGGATCGCGGTCGTGCTGGCGGGGGCGCGCGCCGCGCTGACGGCGCTCTTCGCACAGCGCCGGCTCCGGCGGGCTCTGCCTATCGCCGGCCCACTGGCCGGGCACGAGCGCGTCTGGGTCCTGCACGGCGAGCACCCGCACGCCTTCTGCGCGGGCCTGCTGCGGCCGGCCGTCTACGTGACCACCGGCGCACTGCGGCGCCTCTCGGGCGATCAGCTCGCCGCGGTCCTCGCGCACGAGCACCTGCACCGCGCGCGCCGGGACCCGTTGCGCATCGTCAGCGCGCGCGTGCTCGGCGAGGCCCTGTTCTTCTTCCCGCTCCTGCGCGGGCTGACCCGGCGCTACTGCACGCTCGCCGAGCTGGCGGCCGACGACCACGCCGTGGCCGCGCTCGACGGCGACCGGTCGGCCCTCGCCGCGGCGATGCTGGCCTTCGAGGCCAACGGGATCGCGCCCGAGCGCGTCGACCACCTGTCCGGGCTCACGCCGGACTGGCGCCTCCCGGTGGCCCTCACGGCGCTCAGCCTGTTCGGCGCGAGCGCACTCGCGCTCCTGGTCTGGCAGCTCGGGCGCCACGCGATCCTGCAGACGACGCTGGCGCTGCCCGTGCTCTCGGCGCAGCCCTGCGTCGTCATCCTCGCGCTGGTCCCCCTGGCCGGCACCGCGCTGGGCATGTGGGCGACGCGCCGCTCCTGACCCGTAGCCTGTAGGACGTGATCCTCCCGCTCGTCCTGCTCTTCATCGTCGTCCCGATCGTCGAGATCTACGTGATCATTCAGGTCGGCCAGGCGATCGGCGCCCTGTGGACGATCGCCTTGCTCGTGGCCGACTCCATCGTGGGGTCGATGCTCATGCGCTCGCAGGGGCGCGCGGCGTGGCGGCGCTTCAACAAGGCGATCGCGGCGGGGCGCATTCCCGCCCGCGAGGTGGTCGACGGCGCGCTCGTCATCTTCGGCGGGGCGTTGCTGCTCACGCCCGGGTTCGTCACGGACATCTTCGGCGCGGCCTTCCTGCTGCCGCCGACGCGCGCGGCCATCCGCAAGCTGCTCGTGCGGCGCTTCGCCGGGCGGCTGATCGTGGCCGCGCCCGGCAGCGCGCGCCGGCGCCCGCCGCGCGGCCCGGGCGCTGACGTGGACAGCACCGCGACCGAGGTCGACCCCCGCTCGCTGCCGTGAGCGTCGGAGCCGACGAGGACGCGCCGCGCCCGGCGCAGGGCGACGGCTTCAGCGACGCGGTCACCGTGGCCTTCGGGGATCCCGGCGCCGAGCTCTACGGCGTGGCCCGGCTGGGGCTGTCCGACGGCGCCGCCAGCGGCCTCGCGATCCTCTTCCACCGCGGCGAGCCCGTCGCGGTGAGCGCCGAGGGCGGCGTCGAGCTGGCCTCCCCGCCGTCGTCGTGGGACGAGGTTGCCGCCGCCGGCCTGGACGTGGCGACGGTCGAGCCGCTGCGGGCGTGGCGGCTGCGATTCGCCGGCCAGGAGGCCGGCCTCGACCTCGAGCTCGAGGTGATCGGCGCCCTGGCCGAGCTCGACCCCGACGATGCCGTGGCGAAGACGGGCGGCATGAGCGGGTACGAGCAGCCCGTGCGCGTGCGCGGGAGCGCCACCATGCGCGGCGAGCGCATCGCGGTCGACGGCCTCGGCCAGCGCGGGCGCTCCTGGGGCGCCCCCGACTGGGATCGCATCGAGCTCGCGCGCACGGTCTCGGCCTGGCTCGGCGACGACCTGACCGTCTCGCTCACCGCCATCCGGCCGGCCGGCAAGCGCGACCACGCGGTCGAGGCGGTGGCCGCCTCCATCATCGAGCGCGGCGAGGACGGCGAGCCGCGGGCGGTCGACGTCATGGATCCGCGCCTGTCGACGGCCTACGACGGCGAGGGCCGCCAGCGGCGCGCCGGGCTCGAGCTGTGGGTCGACGAGGACGGCTGGCCGCGGCGGGCCGCGGGCGAGATCACGTGCGGCACCTCGCTGGACCTCGGGCGCCTGCGGCTGGACTGCGCCTTCTTCCGCTGGCGGATGGAAGGTCGCGAGGGCTTCGGGCGCTACGACGTGCTGCGCCGGGCGTAGCTCAGTTGTCGGAGCCCAGCCGGTCCCAGAGGTAGAGCTCGAGGCACTCGCTGGCGAGCTCCACCGACCGCTCGCGCGAGAGGAAGGGGAGCACCGTGTCGAGAGCCTGCTCCTCGGCCACGCCGGCGTCGAACGCCTCCTCGCCGCGGAAGCCGGCCGCGATCTTCAGCGCCTCGCGACGGTTGTCGCCCAGCGAGGAGAAGACGTTGACCAGGAACTCCCGGTTGGCGATCGGGTGGCCCACCTCCAGCGAGGCGTGCCAGGCGGCGAGCATCGACAGGTCGTGCTCGTCGAGGTCGGCGACCGCCTTGGCGTAGTGGGCTTCGAGCTCGGGCTCGGGGATCTCGTCGACCCATGCCCGCACGAGCTCGCCGAGCAGCTGTCGGCGAGCCTCGCGACCCACGGACTCCGCGATCACGCGGATCGCGTCCTGCGGTTCGATGAAGCAGAGCGGCATCTACTGCTCCCTGGCGCTCGAGGACATCACTCGAACGGGCACGGTAGGCGCCCCATCGGACGGCAAAGCCCGCTTTGCAAGCGGATTCCCGCAAGATGGTTGGTTCCGCGGCCGGCGTGCTCGCATGTGCGCGTGCCGTGGATGCCGGGCGCCGCACGTGAATCAACCGTCGGCTTGCGGCGACGACCCACGCGGGCCGCCGCCGCGCGTGCCTCAGCGCTGCTCGGAGCGGGCCTGGCGGCGGTCGCGCAGGATGGCCGCGATCCGGGCGCGATCGGCCATGCCGCGGGGCCGGATCGGGCCGGTGAGGATGACCTTCTGCTCGACCAGCTCGCGCATCTCGGACTTTCGCATCTCGTGGCTCCTTCTCGGGGTCATTACCGGGAGAGGACGCGCGCGAGACGCGACTCATTCAGTGAGCTGCGTCACGGACCCTCGAAGCCGAACTCGCCGGCGGCCGAGCCGCCGGAGCGCGAGCCGCCGGCGGACGCGGCGGCGGCGCGCGGCTGGGCCACGGCGCGCGGCTGGCCGCTGATCGTGGTCGTCGCGCTGGCGCCGGCGGTGGTCGCCGCGGGCTTCGAGCCACCGCCCGACGACGCGCTGCTCGTGCGCGCACGGCTCGGTGCCCGCCGCTTGGCCCGAGGCTTGCTGCTCGCGTGCGACCGCGGCTTCGCCCGCGCGTGCGAGCGCGACACCGTCTTGCGCGCCGGTGCCGGCCCGCCGCCGACGGCGCCGCGCAGGATCGCCGCCGGGCGGTCGGGCGACGGCGGGGTGACCACGCCCTCGACCGCGAAGCCGCCGCCCGCGAGAGCGGCGGCCGATGCCGCCGTCGCGGCCATCTTGCCCGCCGTGACGGTGTCGAAGACCGCTTGCGCGCGCAGCAACGAGTTCGCCGCGCGTTCGTGCAGGTGCAGCGAGACGGTCTCGTACACGCGCACGAAGAAGCTGCCGGTGTGCTCGACGCCGCCGTTGGCCAGCACGAGCGCGCTCGCCGGGAAGACGACCGTGAGCGGCTGCGAGGCGTCGTGCAGCCCCCGCACCGTGGCCCGGCAGGCCAGGCACTGGCGCAGGTGCGCGCGGAGCGCGACGGTCTGCGCCGCGTCGGCCTCGCCGTCGACGAAGGCCGAGAGCGCCGGCGCGAGCCGCTCGCACTCCTGCCCGGACTCGATCCCCGCGTAGCGCTCCAGGAAGCTCTTGCGCCCCTCGGCCAGGCAGCGGTTGACCTTCGTGTACGTCCATCCGGTCACCTCGCAGATCTGCTCATAGGAGTGCCCGAGCGCCTTGAGCCACAGCGCGCGGACCTCCTGGGGCTTGAGGCCGTGCAGCGCCTCGGCCGACCGCGCCACGCGCTCGGCGCCCAGCACGTGCTCCTCCGGCGAGGCCGACGTGCGCGACTCGAGCGCGTCGAGGTCGACCTCGGCGAAGCCCACGATCCGCCGGCGCGAGCGGTTGATGGCCAGCGCCTCGTGCTTGCAAACAACCGAACGTGGCGATCCCTGCGACGCCGCCTTCATCGGGCTTGGCGACCACTCCGCTGCTACTGCTCTAGCGTCGAATGCGAGAGCGAGCCGGGAGCCCAGGAGGACTGTCGCACCTCGTCAATTCCGAGCGTGTCGCGTGCCTCGACCGGCACGCTTCCTTCCAGGCGAAAGGACTAGCGACCCCGCGACCGTGGCTGACTGCGGAGTGCTCGGACGTGTCCAACTGACCCCAATGCCAGTGGCACTCAAGAGGTCGCCATGCACCCGGGGCCAGTGGATCCGGGCGTTAGGCTCCCTCCGTGCCGGAGGGACTTTCAGCGAGCGAGGTCGCGAAAGAGATCAGCGAGCACGCGAAGCACGCCGACCCGCACGAGCGGCGCGACCAGCTCATCTCCATCACCGAGGCCGTCCTGCTCTCGGTCGTGGCGCTGCTAGCGGCATGGTCGGGGTATGCGGCCGCCAAGTGGTCGACCGAGTCGCGTGTCGAACTGGCCACGGCGTCGAGCCTGCGCATCGAGGCGAGCCGGGCAGATTCCGACGCGGGCGAGGTGCGCGACTTCGACTCGTCCACCTTCGAGTCCTGGTTTGCGGCCTACGCCGTGGGCAACAAGACCGCCATGCGTCTGGCGGAGCACCGGTTCCGGCCCGAGTTCAAGGTCGCCTTCGACGCCTGGCGGGCGACGAAGCCGGAGACGAACCCCGGAGCGCCGCTGGGACCCACGTACATGCCGCAGTACAAACGGCCCGGTGAGGTCGAGGCTCGGATCCGCGACCATCGAGCCAAAGCAGCCTTCCTCGACGGCGAGAAGGACGGCTCGACCGCCGACAAGTACATCCGACTCACGGTCGTCCTGGCCAGCATCCTCTTCCTGGTCGGCATCTCGACCCACTTCCCGTACCGGGGCGTCCGCTACGGCCTGATCGGCGTGGGCGTCGCCCTGCTCCTGCTGTCGCTCGTGCAGCTGTCAGGGCTGCCGCTGCCTCCGTCCTGAGCACACCTGCACGAGCGGACCGTCGCTAGAGAGGCAGTCGGGGACTAGAGCTCGGGCAGAGCTACCTGACGGGCCGGTCGGGCGCGTCGCGCTGTCGCCACGAGGCAGAGGGAGCAGCGCCAACGTCGCGCTGGCGGACCACTCCTCCCGGGCGGGAGGAGAGCCGGGCCATCGAGTCGTCCCGGCTTCCCTCACCGGACGGAAGGGGCACGCTTGCTGCGAGGAGTGATGTCCGCGTAGGGTCATGCTCATAGCCGGCTTTAGGTGGTCTAGGAATCGGCCTGGCGCCATCGTCGGAGAAAGGGGGTCCAAGGCTGATCTGGATCAGAAGAGAGCGCGTGTCTTCGGCGTGCTCTTCCTCATCACCTTCGTCACTCGATCCCGGCGCTGGCTGCTCTACCAGCCCTCCTCGACGATCCCGTTGGGTACATCGCCGGCGGCGGGCACGACAAGCAGATCTTCCTCGGGGCGCTGCTGGAGTTGCTGCTGATCATCGCGAACATCGGCACCGCCGTCGTGATCTTCCCGATCTCAGGCGGCAGAACGAGGAGCTGGCGCTCGGCTACGTGACCGCGCGGGTCTCGAGTGCACTTCATCCCGTCGGCATCCTCTCCGTGCTCGGCATCGTCACCCTGCGCAACAGGTCGCGGGCGCGGCCGAGGTCGGTCGCGTACACGCTCGCGGCGATCAAGGACTGGACGTTCCTCCTGGGCCCGGGTTGGGTCGTCGGCTGGGGGAACGGGCTGATCCTCGGCTACCTGATGTACCGCTCCGAGCTGGTGCCGCGTCGCGCTGCTGGCTCGGTTTCATCGGCGGGTCGCTGATCATCCTGACTGGAACGGCGATCCTGTTCACCGGCAACGACCCGAGCGACGCGCTGCGCTCGCTGCAGGGTGTCGCGACGGCCCCGGAGTTCCTGTGGGAACTCTTCCTCGGCGTCTACTGCACCTTCAAGGGCTTCAGGCCGTCGTCACCGATCCTCCGGGCCGACACTCGCGAGGACCGGCCTGGGGCAGCGCCCGCCGTCGCACCGGGCTAGTCCTGATGACCGGCTGCACGACAAATGTGCGCGCGCTCGGCGTCAAGGTGGTCGGCGATCGCGTCGTCTGGCGAGGCGACCGCACAAGGTCGCAGCGCGCGCGGCGCGCTCTGCGCACGCGGAGGGCCACGTGATGAGCGCTGAAGCGATCGTCTCGATCATCGGTCCGGGGTCCGCCGAGGCTTGCCTCGCCGCCCGAGCGCTGGTGTCGGTCAACGGCGTCGCGCATCGCTGGCTGGACACCGAGCGAGATCCGGTGGGTCTGCTCCTTGCGCAGCAGGCCGGGATCGGCGCCGATCAGCCGGTGGCGATCTCGCTGACGGGTCGCGGCTGGTCGCGCCGGCGGAGTTCGTCGAGCCGGTCCCCGGCCGCAACAGGTCGCCGGGGCCGTGCCCAGGCGGAGGCGCCGGCGCCGGCCGGCATGTCCGGCCCCGCGCGCACCCCGCCCGAACTGCGCGACCGTTACATCGCCAGCGCCCAATGGCGGACCGAGTTCGCGGCGCGGGCCGGACTGCGCACGCGGCCGCAGACGCCGGATTCACGTCGTGATCGTCGGCGCCAGCCCGGCTGGCCTGACAGCCGCATTTTACGCCGCCTCTGAAGGTCTGCGCACCGTCGTGATCGAGCGTCTGGGGCCAGGCGGGCAGGCGGGCACGAGTGCCCGGATCGAGAACCATGCCGGATTCCCACAGGGCATCAGCGGCGCGGAGCTGACTCGTGGGGCGCACGAGCAGGCGCTCCGCTTGGGGCCGAAATCCTCGTCGGCACCGAGATCGTCGCCACACACCCGCTGGAAGGGGGCGCCTTTGAGCTGGAGCTCAGCGGCGGCGCACCGCTGCGGCCGCGTGCTGGCGTGATCGCGACCGGCGTCGCCTATCGCCGCCTCGAAGTTCCGGGAGCCGAGGACCTGATCGGCTGCGGTGTGTCGTACGGCTCAGCTCCCGCGCAGGCGGCGAGCCATGCCGACCACGATGTGGTGCTGATCGGAGGTGCGAATTCGGCCGGGCAGGCGGCGCTGCACTTGGCCGGGTACGCGCGCTCCGTTACGGTCGTTGTGCGGGCAGCGTCACTGGAGGCTGCAATGTCGCGATATCTCGTCGATGGATCCGCGCGCACCCGCGTATTAGTGTGCGCACCGGCACCTGCGTGGTCGCTGCCCATGGCACGCCGCGCCTGTCGGCCGTGACGCTGGCCGACAGCGACGGCCGCGAGCATGAGCTGCCAACCCAGGCGATGTACGTGCTGATCGGCGGTGAGCCGCTCACCGCCGGCGTCGAGGGCTGGCTGCGCCGCGACCGCAAAGGGTTCTTGATGACGGGCGCCGACCTCCAGCGCGACGGCGATGCGCGCTGGTGGCGGCTTGAGCGCCCGCCACTGCCGCTGGAATCCAGCCAGCCGGGCGTGTTCGTCGCCGGCGACGTGCGACACGGCTCGATCAAGCGCGTCGCCTCCGCGGTCGGCGAAGGCGCCATGGCGATCGCCCTCGTGCACAGCTACCTCAGCGAGCTCGACGACCTCGGCGAGGTCGCCGCTGGCGGCACAGCGACTTCCAGACCCAACCCATCACCACTTGACGACGCACGTCCCACGGAGGGAACCATGAGCGCAACCCCCGACCACTTCCCCGCCGATCCGAGCGGCCTGCCGGCTGCGACGCCGTCCGAGCTCGTCGAGCTCGCCCGTGGGCAGCGCTTCGAGCTGCGGATCGCGCCGGTCACCAAACGGCTCGGCGACGCCACCGTGCGGATGCTGGCCTACAACGGGTCCATTCCAGGGCCGACGCTGAAGGTGCGACAGGGCTCGGAGATCGACGTCGAGGTCGTCAACGAAGGCGACCTGGAGGCGACCGTGCACTGGCACGGCCTGCGCCTGGACAACGCGGCCGACGGCACCCACAAGACGCCAGGCACCCGCTCCCCGTCGGCGGGCGCTTCACGAGCGCGCGTCGCGTTCCCCGATCCCGGTGTCTACTGGTACCACCCGCATATCCGCGAGGACTATGGCCAGGAGATGGGCCTGTACGGCAACGTGATCGTCGAGACCGCCGACCCGGACTACTGGGGTCCCGCGCATCGCGAGCTGTGCGTGACGCTCGACGAC
>CAWIEX010000011.1:0-1336901 GCA_963835295.1 uncultured Actinomycetes bacterium | reverse complement strand
CAGGATGGTGTGAGACATGGAGAACCTCCTCTACGGGGTTCGGGATGGAGCGCCGCGGATGCTCCGCGGCGCCGGGGGTGTGGGCTTTGCTCTGAGAGGCCTAAGTAGGCATCTCAACGCCGCGGGGTCTTGCTCTCTCGACGAAGCGCCTGGGACCCAATATGGTCCACATGGAGGCGTCGCGAGGAGCGCGTGATGTCACGAGAGTTGCAGCCATGGGGCGGCGAGGTTCAGGTGCCCCGATGGATTCGCCGGTTGTTGCGACGGCCATCGCCGAGCGATACCTTCGAACGGATACACGAGGCGCGGCAGCCGCACTACCCCGAGGTATCGGTCGCGGAGAACGCTGATCGCGCAATCTTCGGCGCGTGGTCAGAGGGCCACCCCGGCAACAAGGCCGCAAAGCGTCCCTAGTTCGTCTGCCGTGAGCGCCCCGGCCCGCACGGCTTGGGCAGCGCAAAGGTTCCGAGACGGGTTCTAAGAGCGGCGGTCCGGGGCGGGCGGCACGTCGCGGACCTCGTGGCCGGTGATGGCCGCGATGTCCTGCAGGTCGACCGGGCGCCCGGCGCGGAGCTTCATGGCGATGAGGTCGTCGACGTGGGCGACGTGAATGTCCTGGTCGCCCATTCGTGCGGGCTCGGCGCGAGACCGCAGCGTCGCGTAGTCGACGGCGACGAGATCCTGCAGGATGTCCAGGATGCCCAGGTCGGTCGCGAGGCCGAGGTCGGCTCCGCTGGCCAGTGTCTTGGGATCGCGAGGATCGAGGTCGAGCAGGTGGGCGTCGACGCCGCGCAGGTGGGCGTCGATCGCCCCGAGCGCTGTGGCCAGGCGGTCGTAGTTCAGACGGGTCGGCTCGGGGACGATGTCGAGGTCGAACGTCGCCCGCCGCGAGCCGTGCCGGATCGCGGCGATGCCGCCCACCACGACGTAGTCGACGTGGTGGTCGTTGAGGACCCGGGCCAGCTGCTCGGGGCGAAACGGCCCGGGCTGGGGGCCTCGGCCGGGTCAATGCGCACCATCGCTAGGGATGGGTGCGCGCGAGCGTTTCCAGCGTCGCCGCGGAGGCGACGAAGTCCTCGAGCCGACGATCCGCGTCCCAGCCCCCGACCAGGCGGTGCGCCTGCGGGTCGTGATCATCGAAGCGGCTGCGCCGGACGTCGAGCACGAGCTCCTCGCCCATGGCCGCCATCGCGCGCGTGGCCCAGTCGATAGTGGGGGACACCTCGCCGGCTTCCACGCGGCTGACGTAGGCGCGATCGCTGCCGATCCGCCGCGCCAGCCGGGCCTGCGTCAAGCCGTGGCGCTCGCGCGTCGCTCGGAGGAGGTCGCCGATCACCATGCGTGCCAGTGTGTCGGATAAGACACGCGATGGCAAGTCGTCAGGGTCGCCGAGTGCCCGTGGTAGAAGCGTCACGGGGCGACAAAACGGATGAGACATCGGATGCTCCTCGAAAGGTTGTGGTCGAGATCGACCGCCGCCCGGCCGCCGTTGGGGCGGGACAGATCGGCGTTGCGCCGGCGCGGGGGGTCGTGCGGATCGCGCCGCGCGCAGCCGCGGCTGCGGTAATGAGTCAGACTGCGGCCCTCATGACCGACCTGCTCGACATAACCCGCCGCAAGATCGAGGCCCGACTCGGCGAGCTGCGACCCCTGGTCCAGGAGGCAGCCAAGCTCGAGGCCGCCCCGTCGCGCTCGATGGGATGGGCAACGCCGCAACGGCACGGCCGCGGACGCCCGCCGCGCCGCGTCGTCGAGTCGTCGACGGTCGTCGTGGCCGCGTGTCGCGCGAGCAGCTCATCGAGCACCTGCGCGCCCATCCCGGTTCCACCGCGGGCGACGTGGCCAGCGCACTGGGGCTCAAGCGCACCTCGGTCTCGACGCGGTTGGCTCAGCTGGCCAAGGCCGGGGAGCTGACCAAGGCCGAGCGCGGTTACGCCGCGCCTTAGGGCGACGGCTCAGCGGCAGTAGCCCTGGAGCAGGAGTGCGATGGCGTCGGGGGAGCGCGGGAGCGCCTCGGCCAGAGCCAGGACGTAGCGGGCCTCGGCGAGGCTGAGGCGTCGCTCCGTGGTGACCCGGCCAGCGAAGCGCGCCGCGGCGTGACCGTAGCGCTCGTCGTGGCGCTCGGCCAGGACCACGAGGATCCGCAAGGCATCGTCGAGGCCGACGTGCTCCAGCTCGCGCGCCGCGGCGTCGATGAGCGTGACGTTCTTGGTCAGCAGGGCGCGTCGGAAGCGGCTGTAGGCGTGGCCCTGGCTCGGCACGAACGTATGTTCGCACTTCCGCAGCGCGTCATTGGCGCCAGCGCCTATCCGGGGGGCAGCGCCGCGGGGCTCTTCCAGCGGACTACAGTCGGTCCCGTGCGCGTCCTGCTCAACCTGATCTGGCTGGTCTTCGGAGGCCTGCTCATGGCCTTCGGGTACGCGGTCGTGGCGCTGATCATGTTCGTCCTGATCGTCACCATCCCGTTCGGCATCGCGTCGGCACGCATCGCGCTGTTCTGCCTCTGGCCCTTCGGCCGCACCATCGTTCGGCGACCGGATGCGGGCGCTGGTTCGCTGATCGGCAACATCATCTGGTTCGTGCTCGCCGGCTGGTGGCTGGCGTTGGGGCACCTGGTCACCGGGGTCCTGATGTGCCTGACCATCATCGGGATCCCGCTCGGGCTGGCGAACTTCAAGCTCATCCCGGTGTCGCTGACGCCCTTCGGACGCGAGGTCGTCGACCTCGAGCAGGCCCGACGCCTGGGCTACGCGCCTGTCGTGGCCGTGCCGACGGATCCGTCCAGGCGTGAGCCCTAGACGAGATTGGGCGCCGGCGTTGCTGGTCCTCCGGGCTCGCATCTCAGCAAGTTGTGTGGCACTCGCTGCCGGGTGACCCGCATCAGGGCGCGACTGGCCTGAGCCGACGCACGGTCGTCCACCCGAACACGGGGCGCTCAACCACGCGTCGGAAGTCGCCGAGGCTCCACCACATGCCATCGCATCGCGACAAGCCCGACGGCTTCGACCAGATCACGCGTCGTCGATCGTTGGAGGTCGACGACGCGGTCGAGCGCGCACGCATGAGCCGTCTCGGGGCCTACGCCGCGCAGCTGCGATCGGAGGACAGAGCGCGCGCGGATCGCAGCGTCGCGCCGCCCCCTCGCCCTAGGTGAAGGCGCTGGCTCGAGTTGAAGCGCGCTCTCGCCTCGCATGTGGATAGGAGCAGTCAGCGCTTCCCGCGGCCCGAGTGATCCCGCGAGGCGATAGCGCAAGAGCGCTCGACGTTGCGGCGAGTGCCACTCGACCGCGACCGCGAGGAACGCTCCCGCTTGCAGATCGACGTGTCGAGCTCCCGTCGGGATGGTTTCCTCGTGACGAGGCCGGGCGCGGCCTTGGGCCGCCACCCGTGGAGTCTTCCGATGAGGCAATCGTGCGGAGTGCCCGCGCTCGGTGACCAGAACCTGCGATTTCAACGCCCAGTCTCGCGCCCCGCTCGAAGCGAAGCCCGTAGCTCCCCGTTTCGGTGTTGCCGCTGGGTAGGTGCACGCTTTGACTCCTCTTGGGCATGATGCTCGTCATGGGAGAGCAACCCAAGGGGCCGCACGTCTGGGGCTCGCATGGAGGGTCAATCATCCGGCGGCCGCGACGGCGGGCACCTCGCGTGCTTGAGATGGCAGCTGCTGAGCGCCAACAGATCGTCGTCGTGCCGGACCAGGTGTTCGAGCACGTTCCTGCGACTCTCATCGAGGGTTCGACTGGACGTCTCGGACGATTTAGCTATGGCGTCCGACGGCGCCTCCCCTCGCAGATACCCGGGAGCGCTAACCATCCCATCGACGCCCGCATGCAGGCGATCGAGGAACTGCGAAACGAGGGTGTCTCAATACTTCCGGTCACGAGCCATCAGGCTTCGGCGCTGGAACTGCCGATTGGGCACCCGAGGATCGGCGTGATCTACGTGTGCGATCCAGCGGACCCCCGCAGGTATTGGCCGGCTGCGGAGTTTCATCGACGCATCTTCGAGCACAAGTTCACGGAGGCCGCTCGTTTGCTGATGGCTTTGGGGGCCCGCTCGATGCAGGTCCGTTCGGAGCGCGGCTGGCGCGGGGAGATGGCGGCTGGAATGCTTGCGCCCATTCGCGGTGTACTGACCCGCTCCGGTCGAGCCTCGGCAACCGCCGAACGCAGTTCCGAGATGTTGCTCGAAGCATCGCTGGAACCCACCGGAGATCCCGAGATCCCGCGCGGTCTCGTTTGGTACTCGCACGAGCCGTCCTGGCAGATGGTCGCCGAAGGACGAATGCATCGTGGTCTGACTGACTTCGCGCTGAAGGTCGAATCCAGCGATGACTACGGCATCAACGCGGACTTCGAGGTGAAGGCTCGCCGCACGAAGCTGCTCCAGCTCGGTGGAGAGTTCACCGCGCACAAAGCGACGACGTGGGTGATCGAAGGCCAGTTCGCTCCGTGGGCGCGCGACAGCGCGAGCGTTGGGCGCCATGGTTAAGCGGGCTCTCGGGGGCACATCGCGTTGTCGCAGGGCTGAGACGACCGTGCTCGGCGATCGCCGCTCGGCTGTACGTGCCCCGCGCTCGTGCGTTGGACACAAGCGATAGCGGCGCTCCAGCGCCAACCGCTTATGCGACCCGCGTCGGCGCGGGGGTGCCTAGCGCGGTATGCAGACGGGCGATCACCGCGCGAAAGCGTGGTGCATCGAGGCCGCGGCTCGACTGTCCATACCATCGCCAGGCCGCATACTCGATGACGTCTCCACCACGCGCGCACGCCCAGCAGTACCACCCGTCGCGCGGCTCGTCATAGAGCTTGAGCGAGGGGACGTGGTCGTCGTGCAGCGGGCACCGCGCGTACCCGTACTCGCCGATTGACCGGTCGGGCTCAAGGAGGGCGAACCACTCGCGCGGAGCGAGCTCGTCGAGCCCGGACGGCCGCGATCGCGCCGACGCGTGGCGCGTCGACGCCGGTGGCTGCGGAGCGTGGACAGGCAGGGCGCCCACGACCGACTCGACGTCGAGCGCAGGGGCGTGCAGGTTGCATGCGACCACGCGACACCAGCGCCCCGGGCGTCCACCCTTGAGGTTGCGCGTGCCGGGCAGGCGCATGAGCCGTCCGCGGTCGCCGACGCGGTCGCCGCCGAGCATGTCGGCCAGGCGGGCGTTGGCGGCCTCCAGCTCGTCGGCGGCCAGCCATCGGCTTGCGACCAGGTAGAGATGCCAGCGCGGCTCTCGTGGGTCTGCAGCGCCGCCGGACTCGACGACCAGGCGCACGGGCAGGCGCTCGCGCAGGGCCCGGGCGCGCCACAACGTGCCCGGCGTATCGACGTCGGCCCATAGCACCGTCCCGCCCGCAACCGCCTTGCCGCCGGCCACCGGCTCGGCGCGCGGGAGCACGGAGCACCAGCACTCCTGGCCCGCCGCCCTGGTTGCGCGAGCGAGCGCCTGCAAGGCGACGATGTCGCCGCACTGATGGAACTGCCCGGGCTCCCCGGAGCGACGTGGACGCGGGCGTCCATCGCGTCCGCGCGTGACGGCGCAGGCCTCCACCAGTCCGGGGTCTTGGGCCCGCTGGCGCAGGGCCGCCGCGCCCGCGGCGTGCACGGCGCGCACGAAGAGGGCGACGTGACCTGCCGGGGTCAGGCTCGTCGCTCGCCGGGCGCCGGTGGGATCGACGAGCGCGACCGGCTCGGCGATGGCCGCGCGGCTCACGGGAGCTCGCCGTCGTGGTCGTCGCGGGCGAGCCGAGCGCGCTCGCGTCGTGCCACGCGATGAGCCCATGCTCCCCACGGGCCGAGGCCGGCGCGGTCCTCCTGCTCCCAGCGTTCGTCCTGGTCGAGCACGCGCTCCTCGTCCTCCTCGCGTTGGCGGCGCGCGCGTTCGTCGGGGTCCTCGATCACGATCGGCCGTCGCATGGCGGCCCTCCTTCCTGGTCGCCCGTGCGGGCGTCCGCTCGTCGGGTGGTCAATAGGGGTGGGCGGCGCCCGGGTGAGGGGGATCGGGCGCCGCCCCGGTGGCCGCGGTCCGGGATCGCCGCGGCGGTCGTCGGTGGCCGCCGGCCGCCCGCCCGCTGGACGGGATCGGTGGCGACGCGTGTGGTCGAGAGCGTTAGGCCAGCTCGACCTCCCGGGGCTCGACGCCCAGCCCGTCGCGGGCTATGAGCGCGAGCACGTCGGTGTGGATCCACGGCGTCGGCTCCGACGACCCGTGCTCGGGCAGGACCCCGAGGCGGCGTTGCAGCCAGGTGGTGTCGCCGATGCGCAGGCCGGTGGAGCTGTGTTTGCCGCGCCCGCAGCGGGCGGCGATGCACGACAGGCTGAGCTCGCCGCGGCGCACCCGCTGTTGCACGGCGTCGCGCAGCGCGCGGTTGAGGACCAGCGGGCTGCGTTCAAGCTGATCGAGCTCGCGAGCCAAAGCGTGGACCTCGCTGCGGCTGGGCGCGCGGCGCAGCGCGGCGCGGGTCAGCGCCCGCACCGGCTCGTAGGCCTCGAGGGCGCCGACGACGGTGCGCAGGCTCACCGGTTCAGCCCGCGGGCGCCCGGAGCGGCGCACCCAGCGCGTCTGGCGGCCGTAGCGGTGGTCGTCGACCGTCGCTAGGCGATAGCCGCGCCCGCGTTGGTCGCGCAGCTCGCCGGGCATCGGTGGCGCAGGCTCGTCGGGCAGATCGCGTCCGCCGGGCAGCGTCGTCCAGTCGCGGTCCTCGAGCGCCCGTGCGCGGCGCCCCTCGTCGTCGGCGCGGTAGAGCTCGGCCACGACGCGGGCGTTGACGGCGGGCTCGTCGGCGGCGAGGTGGGCGACGAGTCGCCGGTCGGTCAGCATCTGGGCGTCTTGGTCGATGACGAGCACGCTGCCCCCGACGCCGGGGCGCGCGATCACGATGCGGTCGCGTCCGGCGCGATCGCGGTAGGTACACAGGTCGTCAGTTCGCGACCCGGTGTCCGAATCGCCAGCCGAGTGGTCGGCGGCGATCGTGGGGGAGGGTGTGACAGTGGCGCTCATGGCGGGTCCTCCTGGTCGATGAGCTGATGGCGCCGTCGTGCTGACGGCGCTGTGTACGGCCGCCGCGAGGTGCCGTCAAGCGGCGCCGAGGGCGGTGCGCGAAGGCGCCCCGAGCCCCTTAAGGGGCTCGGGGCGGGGTCGGTTGCAGCCGATGAAGTCGGCGGGAAATCGCCACGCGACATCTCGAATCGTGTTCAATAGCCGATGTCCCATGCGGTCCGTGGACCGCTGGGTCGGACAAGCGGGGCGCCCTGGCCGGGGGGTCAGGGCGCACCGTGATTCGGCCGGGGCTACCGGGGGCGGGCGAGGCCGTCGAGCAGGGTCCGCTCCCAGGCGCCGCGCTCCTGCGCGAGGCGGCCGCGCTCGTGGGCGCTGCGGCCGCGCTCGGGGCGCTGCGGCCGGCGAAATGCTCGTTCATCGCCGCGAGCAGAGCGCTGTCGCGCTCGCGACCGACGAGTTCCTCAAGCAGGTCAGCGGCATTGATGCCGCGTCGGGCGCAGAGCTCGGCGATCGCACGGCGGGTGTGCTGGTGCACGCGGACGGTGGTCGTCGGAGCCATGTCCATGATCATCCCAAGGCCACGAGCGGGCATCCCTCGGCCCGGCGTCGGCGTGTCGGGATCCAGCGCTCGGGTCCGAGCTGCTGCGCGGCCTCGTAGGCCACCTGCGCCCACACCCCTTGGTCGTCGGGCGTGGACACGACCTAGGCGACATCGTGCCCCTCGTGTTCGCCTAGCGCGGCGTGTTCGTCGATGAGGTAGGCCAGCATCGCTGCAGGCTCCTTTCCGGCCCCGCCGCGCGGGCAGGGCCATCGGTGATGAGTTCGATGGCCCGAGCCGCGACGCTCGGGGCAACGGCTATGAGGAAACTGCGACTGTCACTCCGTGCTGGCGGGCCGACCACCGTTACCTCAGGCCTCACAGTCCTGCCCGCGTCGCGCGTCACCATTAGCCTCGGCGGTGATGACGGGCGGAGGGTCCGGTCAAGCGCTCGGCCTGCGGCCGCTTTATGGCCGGTTCGGCTGGGCCTACGACCTGGTGGTCGAGAACCCCGCGGGCGGCAGCGTGGAGCAGGTCGCCGGAGCGCTCGGCTCGTTGGGAGCCGTCCGTCCTTCGCTCGTCGTGGATGCCGGATGCGGAACCGGACGCTATGCCGCGGGCCTAGCCGCACTCGGGTTCTGCGTGCTCGGGCTCGACCGCAGCGAACCGCTCATCAGCCGAGACTCGCGCGCCCGACGAGCGCCGCGTTTATCTGCGACGACTTGCTCGCCTGGCGCCCGCCGGCCCCGGTCGATGCGGTCCTGTGCCGTGGGGTGCTCAACGACGTGACCGTCGACGCCCAGCGGCGCGCAGCCCTCGCCGCCTTCTCTTCCTGTTTGGGTCAGCGGAAGCGTGACCCTTCAGGGCCTCGAGGACTTCGCCACGCTGCGCTTCACGGAGACGATCACCGGCCGGCTCTGTCTCGACTCACGCTCCTAGGCGGGTCCGCGCTCAAACGGGGAACGGCACAGCCGAGGGCACCGAAGGGTCGCAACGTCCACGCCGGATGAAGGCCAGTGGTGCGGTGAGGGGTGTGTGGGCGCTGGCGCGAGGCGAGCTATGGAGTGGCCGTCAAGGCCGGGAACCGCGAGAGACAAGGGAAGAAGTGGTGCGCCCACGCTAGCGCGCGCCATCGCTGCTCGCCGTCGCATGCCGAGAGGCACAGTCCTCCCCAACCTGTCACCCGATGAAATACCGGTCTGGTGCGGTTGCCGTTTCCCACTGAAACCGCATGGCATAGCCGAACTGCAGTCCGTTCTCGAGCGATCTGGTGGCCATGCAGGCGACGAGGGAAACGGCGTCCTCCCGATGATTGACCAGGGCGATCGCGCACCGGCGGCCGCCGGGACGGCGACTGTGGCCCAGGCAACCGCATGGCGTTCCGCCGCCCGCTTCGCCCCGAAGGAGCAGGGACGGCAGCACTACTGGCTTACTGCAAGCAGTCATGAACAGCCGCTTCGGCCACATCGGCCTGCGGACCGAACCGAGCGACCAAGATCCGCGCCGGTGAGGAGCCCGCCTAGTCCGGGTCTCCGGCGTCCTTCGCGGGCGGCTGGACGGGAGCTCGCCCCGCGCGGCTCGCCCGGCGTTGCCGGCTGAGATCGTGGCCGCGAGGGTGCTGTGCGGCGAGCTGTTGCTGGGCTCCGTCCTCGTCGCCGAGGGCCGGGTACAGGCGCACGGCCTCTTCGGGCGCGACCGGCCGTGACCGACGGCTTCGGAGGGCCAGCGCGCGTGTAGAACCAGTGCGGCGGCGTGGCGTTGTGCTCGGCTGTGCGGCGGCGCCCTCATCGGCGCATCGCGGCCCAGAGGCGAGCGTCGCGCAGATCCGGCTGGCGCTCTGGGAGTCGGCGCAGCCATGTCGCCAGTTCGGGTCCCGACATGGGCCGCCCGACGAAGTAGCCCTGTGCCTCGTCGCAGCGCCATTTGACGAGCAGGTCCCATGCGTGCGCGTTTTCCACGCCTTCTGCCACGACGCGCACGCTGAGCCGCCGGCCGAGGTCGACCAGCGAATGCACGATGGCGGCGTTGCGGTCTTCCCGTCCGAGTCGCATCACGAACGAGCGGTCGATCTTCAGCGTGTCGACCTCGAGCTGGTGTAGGTGCCCGAGTGCGGCCTGTCCGGCGCCGAAGTCGTCGAGCGCCGTCCGCACCGAGATCGCCCGCAGGCCGACGAGCACGTCGATCGTTCGATCGACGTCCGCCATCACGACGTCCTCGGAGACCTCGAGCTCGAGATGCTCGGGGCCGAAGCCGCGATGGTCAAGCAGCCGCTCGACCTCCGAGGGGAGCCCGAGGTCGAGCAGGTCGGCCGGCCCGAGGTTCACCGCGACGCTGAGGTCGAACCCGTGGCGGCGCAGGTCGCCGATCTCCTCGATCGCGCGGTCGAGCACGAACGCGGTCAGGGCCCGGGTCAGGCCGCTGTGCTCCACCAGGGGCAGGAAGTGGTCGGGTCCCAGCAGGCCGCGCTGGGGGTGTTGCCAGCGCACGAGCGCCTCGACCCCGCGGATCGCCCCGGTCGCCAGGTCCGCCTTGGGCTGGTAGTGCAGCACGAGCTGGCCGGCGTCCAGCGCGCCGTGGAGCTCCCCGATCAGGGCCAGCCTCTGGCGGCTGTGGCGATCGCGCGAGGGCAGGTAGACCTCGTGCCCGGTCCGCCTGCGCTTCGCTTCGTACATCGCAACATCGGCGCGCTGCAGCAGCCCCAGGGCGTCGGTCGCATGCTCGGGGAACAGTGCGATGCCGACACTGGCGTCGACGTGCAGCGTGATGTCGGCGACCTCGAACGAGCGCTCGAGCGCCGCCCGCAGGCGCAGGCCGGCCGTGCTCGCCGTGGTCTCGTCGCCGGGCGCCAGCACGACGGCGAACTCGTCGCCGCCGAGGCGCGCCAGCGTGTCGTCGGCGCGCAGCAGCTGGGCGAGCCGCGGCCCGATCTGTTGCAGGACCTCGTCGCCGGCGTGATGGCCCAGGGTGTCGTTGAGCTCCTTGAAGCCGTCGAGGTCGATCAGCAGGAACGCGAACTCGCCACCGTGCTCGCTCGCGGAACGGACCGCAGCATGGAGTCGCTCCATGAGGTGCCTTCGATTGGCGAGCCCCGTCAGGTCATCGGTGAGCGCCTGCTGCTGGCTCTCCCGCAGCCGGTCGGTCACGGTGAGCCCAGCACGCGCCATCCCGGCCAGCACGGTGACCGCCGCGACGGCGACAGCGACATCGTCGATCGCCTCGAACTGCCCGATCGTCAGCAGCGTCAGCGCGGCAGTAGCGAACGCGAGGATCGCGACGAGCACGATGGCGCTGAACTCGGGGCCCGGCTCGGCGCGCTCGGCGCGCATCCACGCCGCCGTGGCAAGGGCAAGCGCCGCCAGCGGTGCGACATCAGCGCCGGCGCCGAGCGCCACGAGGCCGACCAGCGCCACGACAACGGGCCAGCCGGGCCGCCAGCGGCTGAGCGCAAGGCTGCCGATCGCGCCGGCTACCGCCGTCGCGGCGGCGGCGCCCGCCCCGACGCTCACCGCTACGGCGGCCGACGAGGACGCGCCCATCGTGGCGTCAAGCCAGGACAGGCGCGAGACCACGGCCATCCGGTCCAGCACCAGCAGGGCCATCCCCGCGGTCGCGAGCGCACAGGCCGCGAGCCATGGCCAATCGCTCGCGGTCCCTGCGAACTCGGCCATCGCGGCGCACGCGAGCGCCGCGGCGAACGCCAATCGCCCAAGGCGGCCGGAGCCGCGTGCTGCGGCCGCCCAGACGCAGGCGACACTGCCGACGAGAAGCACTACGCCTGCCGCCACCTCAGGAAGCACCTGACGATCCTGCCCGAACGATCCGCATGACGCGAGTACCCGGCCTGTTCCGTCGGGCGCCGCGCCGGCGCATCCGGCACGGCTTTGCACCGCGCTGGCGCGAGTCGGCGGCCGCCCGATGATTGCGCGTGCGCGTTGGGGCGGGACGCAGCGGACCTCGCAGCAAGACAGAGCCCGCGGCCTGTGTCGGCGACACGCACTCGCGCGCGCCGAACCGCCGGCCCGGGCGAGTGTCAAGGCGTGCGCCCCAGGGATAGGGTTCGGGCATGCGCGCCCGGCGCTCCTCGCTGTCCGTACCCGGGTCCTCCGAACGCATGCTCGCGAAGGCCGCAGCGCTTGAGACGGACGAGATCGTGGTCGACCTCGAGGATTCGGTCGCGTCCGACGCCAAGGATCAGGCGCGCGAGCTGGTGGGCGATCTGTTGGCAGCCGAGCGATCGTTTGCGGTGGCGGTGGCCGTGCGGATCAACCCGCTCTCCAGCCCGTGGGGCGCGCGGGATGTCGCCGACCTCGTCGAGCGGGCCGGGCCGCGGATCGGCTCGCTGGTCATTCCCAAGGTCGAGTCCGCCGAGGACGTCCTCGCGGTCGACCGCCTCCTCAGCAGCGTCGGCGAGCCCGCGGGCGGAGTCGGCCTTCAGGCGCTCGTGGAGACCGCTGGAGGGCTGCTGCGGGCTGGGGAGATCGCGGCCGCCTCCCCGCGCCTCGAGGCGGTCATTCTCGGGTACGCCGACCTCGCCGCATCGCTGGGGCGTGCGCCCGGCCCCGCACCGCCCGAGCGGTGGTTGCACGCGCAGGAGACCGTGCTTGTCGCGGCCCGCGCGGCAGGCCTCCAGGCGATCGATGGGCCGTATCTGGAGATCCGGGATGACGACGGGCTGCGGTTGCGCGCGGAGCACGCGCGCGCCCTGGGGTACGACGGCAAGTGGGCGGTTCACCCCGGCCAGCTGGGAATCATCAATGCGGCGTTCACCCCCGTGGAAGAGGAGCTGTCGCGTGCGCGCGCGATCCTCGACGCGCTCGCCCGGGCGGAGGGGCGCGGCGCGGTCGAGCTCGACGGCGAGATGATCGACGAGGCCAGCCGCAGGCTCGCGTTGCAGGTGGTCGCGCGCGGGCGCGCGGCGGGGCTTGACGGGGCGCCGCGGTGAGCCGGCTCGACCCGCCGCCCGTGCGCGTGGGAGGGCCGTGGTTCGAGGATTTCGAGCGCGGCCAAGTGTTCGAGGACGCACCGGGGCTGACACTGACCGCCGGCGCCGCTGCGCTCCATCAGGCGCTGACCGGGGACCGTTTGCGACTCGCGCTCGACGCGCCGCTGTCGCAGGAGGTGACCGGCAACGCGGCGCCGCTCGCGCACCCCAACCTCGTGTGCGACGTGGCGATCGGGCAATCCACCGGCCCTTCGCAGCGCGTGCGCGGCAACCTCTTCTACCGCGGACTCGTGCTCGCGCGGCCGGTGTTCGTTGGCGAGACGCTGCGTACCCGCACCGAGATCGTGGGCCTGAAGCAGAATCGCCGCCGGCCCGGTGCTCCCGCGACCGGGCTGGTAGCGATGCGGATCCAGACCACCGATGCGCACGGCGGCTCGGTGCTCGACTTCTGGCGTTGCCCGATGATTCCCCTGCGCGAGCCGGACGCCGAGACGGGCCATTCCGACGACTTCGCCGACATCCCGCGGACGCTCGACGAGGCGCAGGTGCGCGCCGCCATGCCGGCCGGATGGCGGCTCGACCGGCTGCGCGCGGCGGCACCCGGGCCGTACTGCGCCGACCTGGAGCCAGGGCAGACGTTCGGTATCGAGGCGGGCGAGACCGTGACGTGCGCGCCGGAGCTTGCACGGCTGACGCTCAACGTCGCGACAGCGCACACCGACGCGACCGGCAGCGCTCACGACAGGCGCCTGGTCTACGGTGGGCACACGATCTCGATCGCCGCCGCGCACGCCGCGCGCGCGATCCCGGCGATGGCCACCATCGTCGCCTGGGAGGGCTGCGAGCACCTCGGACCGGTGTTCGAGGGCGACGTCCTGCGCACCGAACTGCGCGTTGAGCACGCGGGTCCCGACGGGCTCGTCGGCTTGCGCGCGCTGGTCAGCGCTGAGCGCCCCGGCGCCGAGCCCACGCCGGTGCTGGACTGGAGCTTCGTCGCGGTGGTGGCGTGATGCCCGGGATCCTCGACGGCCTGCGCGTGATCGAGGGGTCCGCCTTCGTCGCCGCCCCACTGGGCGGAATGACGCTGGCCCAGCTCGGCGCCGACGTGATCCGCTTCGACCCCATCGGCGGCGGGCTCGACCGCGGGCGCTGGCCCGTGACGGCCGACGGCCACAGCCTCTTCTGGGCCGGGCTCAACAAGGGTAAGCGCTCGATTCAGATCGACCTCGGCTCCGAGGAGGGGCGCGAGATCGTCACCGAGCTCATCGCCGCTCCGGGGCCCGACGCGGGCCTGTTCCTGACCAACTTCCCTGCCCGCGGCTTCCTCGACTACGCGCGGCTCAGCGAGCGGCGGCCCGACCTGATCATGATCAACATCGTCGGCAACCACGATGGCTCGTCGGCGGTCGACTACACCGTGAACCCCGCCACGGGCTTCGCGTGGGCGACCGGGCCGCGGAATCTCGCCGTGCCGTTCAACCACCTGCTGCCGGCGTGGGACGCGATCACCGGAGCGCTCTCGACGACCAGCCTCCTCGCGGCCGAGCGATGCAGAACGCGCACGGGCGCCGGGCAGTACGTCCGGATCGCCGTGTCGGACGTGGCCTTCTGGATGGTCGGCAACCTCGGCAAGATCGCCGAGGTTCAGATCAACCACCACGAGCGCGCGAAGGACGGCAACTACCTCTACGGCGCCTTTGGCCGCGACTTCCTCACCAAGGATGGCCACCGCGTGATGATCGTCGCGCTGACGCTGCGCCAATGGCACAACCTCGTCAAGGCGACCGGACTCGGCGAGGCGTTCGAAGCCATCGCCCGGCTCATGGACGTCGACCTCGACGACGAGGGCGGCCGCTTCGTGGTGCGCGAGGTGCTGGGCGCGACGCTCAAGCCGTGGGTGCTCGCCCGGACGCTGGAGGAGCTGCGCGACACGTTCGACCGAAACGGCGTGTCATGGGGCCCCTACCAGACGTTCCGCGAGCTCGTCGAGCGCGATCCGCGCTGCTCGACTGAGAACCCGATGTTCGCGGAAGTCGAGCAGCCCTCGATCGGGACCTTCCTGATGCCCGGGTCACCGCTCGCGTTCTCGAACGCCGAGCGCCTGGCACCGACGGCAGCGCCGCTGCTCGGCGAGCACACCGACAACGTGCTCGCCGGCCTGCTGGGCCTGAGTGACCGCGAGATCGGCGCGCTGCACGAGCGCGGCGTCGTGGCAGGCCCGACGCCTGCGCGACGCAGGCCCGCACCAGCGGGCTGACTCGAGCCCGAGGAGAAGGCCAATGGACCGAGTCTCCCCGATCAGCCGCTCTCGGGTGATTCAACAGCGCCGCCTCTTGCCGCCGACCGACATGAGGATAAGGGCCGCCCGATGCTGCCGGCGTGGGCGGTCGATGACGTCGTCGAGCGTTGGCCCGCTAGGACTGCGGGCAGGTCCGCTGCAGGAGCGACGCGTTACCGCTTACGGCGGTTTGACACGGCCGCCGGCTCTACGCGTGGTAGTTGGCGGCTGAGATGTTGCCGAGGACGCCGAGCAGCCGCTCGTCCTTCACGTCCCCTGGCGGAGTGCTCACGGTCGCGCGCTGGTAGTAGGCGGACGCCGCCACGCCCAGCGCCCTGCAGATCGCTCGCCGGCGGCGCGACGGAGCACACGAGACCAGGGGCGGTCCGTTTTGATGAGCGGACGCGAGAACGACCAGACGTTCGCCAACTGTGCAGACGCTTGCGCACGATTCGCGCCTCCCGCACGCGCAATTCTCGGAAATGGGTCCGCCGCATGGAGGTACCCGCAGACCGCGGGCCTCGGCGACCTCTGTAAGGGTGGAAGCGGCGAGTCGCGGGTCGTCCTCTGTGGCCGGAGCGCGACCTCGCTCAGGCGGCGAGGCGCCGGTGTGACGTGAGTCGGCGGGCAACCAGATCCGCGACGTGCGGCGCTTCGCGATGACGCCGCGCCGCTCTCCCAGCCCAAAGCACGCGGTCCTCGTCATCGTCGACGAGCGCTCGCACGCCGGGAGGCGGCCACCGGTGTGATCGGTGACCGCCCGTGCCTGGGCCATCGCCCTCGCCGTGGCCTACAGCGGCGGGATGACGAACGGTGTGGCGGTCGCTGTGCCGCTGCCCGACTGGACCACGTTGCCGGCCGGGTCGAAGACATCGAACTTGAACGGGGCCGACAGAGTGTTGTTGGTGAGGGTGGCCACCGAGCGCACGACGACATGGCCGCCGGGGCCGGTGGGCGTGAAGATGAAGATCTGGAAGGCGATCGCGAAGCGGTTCGGGCCAACCCGCTTCCACCCCCCTTGTCCGGTACCGGGCTGGTCGCTCTCGGTCTCGATGACTCCGCCGCCGCGCGTGAAGGTCAACAGCCCCGCGAAGGTCGGGGCACCGTCGGGAGTGACCTGGACCCTCCAGGTGCCGACGATGCCTGGGCGTGGTCGCCCGACTGTGCGTGGTGGCGATGGTGCGCGCCGGTCGGGCGAGCACCGGCAACGGATGGGACGGCGAGCGCCGCCAAGGCGACGGTGAGCAGGACGCGCAGGCGCATGACTCCTCCTAGCCGGCTCCCCTTCGCCGCCTGATGTCGCCCGCGACGCTACGCAGTGACCGAGGCGCGGTGGCAGAAACCTCCACCTCGTGTCAGCCAGGTGACACCGCCTGGCCGGAAGAGACGGCTGCGCTGTCGATGTCCGCGCAAAAGCGCAGCTCGAGATCGCTGCTCCTTGACGAAAGGAGCCGTCTCTGACTGCCCGCTTGATGGCCGGGCTCGTCCTCTCCGTCCCTCTTCCGCGGACGCTGTCGCAACGAGCCAGGAGAAGCAGCGGCCGACATCGAGTACCGCTCGGCGAACACCAGTGGGCATTTCACGCGAGGACGCATCTGGCGCTGGATCACGCGCAGGTGAGCGCGGCGCCCGAGTAAGGGTCGCCTCAGCAACCCCGTCACGCTCGTCCAGGCCGACCACGCACGCAGCCGGCTGGTCAGACGCCCTGGGGCTCGCGCGACCCATGGGATGAACCGGCGGACGACGTGCGTCGCGTCCGGTCGCGGTGCCACGGTCGAGCGTTCACGAATCGGAAGTCGGTGATGGCGATGGGTCTTGTCCTCTTTGTCATGGGAGTCGCGCTCGGTGCGACCGGCGTCTGGGCGCTCATGCGGCGCCACCGCATCGACCTCGCGACACGCGAGGCCGAGTTCGCGCGCAGCACCGCGGTGCGCGAGGTCGAGCTGCGCGCGCTGGTCGAGCGTCACGATGCCGAGGTCGCGCGCCTACAGGAGCGCCTCACGACGGAGGCCGGCCAGCACCGGATTCAGCTCGCGGCGGCCGAGGCGCGCATCGACCTCGTGCGCGGCGACCGCGAGCAGCTGCGCCGCGACGTCCAGGCGGTCTCGGCCGACGTCCTCAGGAAGACCGGCGAGGCCCTCGCCCGCGAGAACGCGGCGCAGCGCCTCGCAGACCAGGAACGGGCCGCCGGCCAGCTCGGCAAGCGAACCGAGGAGATCAAGCGAATCGTCGAGCCGATCGGGCAAAAGCTCGGGCAGATGAAGGGTAAGGTCGACCAGCTCGAGCAGCAGCGCCGCGAGGCCGACGGGCGCCTGGGCGAGATGCTGCGTTCACTGGGGGCCGGCGTGGACGGCCTGGCCGCGCAGGCCGGGAGCCTCAGCGCGGCGCTGCGACGCCCCGCGACCCGCGGCTCGTGGGGCGAGATCCAGCTGCGCAATGTCATCGAGATGGCCGGCATGGTCGAGCACTGCGACTTCACCGCCCAGACCACGGTGCACACCGACGACGGGCGTCTGCGTCCCGACGTCCTCGTGCGCCTGCCGGGCGGCAAGCTCGTGGTAGGGAGTTGCTCCGCTGGCCGGCGAGCCGGCTAGCCTCGATCCGCCGTTTTGGCCGCGATGGTGAACGCGACTTGGTCGCGCGGGGGTGAACTGGGATGAAGTCGCTGTCTGGCGGCGGGGGTGGCCGGTTTTCCGCGATGGTGTTGCTTGTTCGATGCTGCGGGGGTTGGTCTGGGGGCAGGCCAGCATCGGCTGCGTGTGACTGGTCGTCGGGATCGAGGCCGCGGCTGCGGCGTTCGCTCAGCAGAGCGTTGGGATCGCGCGCAGCCGCGCGAACGCGGCGACGAGCGCGGGCGCCCATGGCCAGTCGGCTTGGAGGCGCAGTCGGGTGCGGCGGCCGTGACGGACGACCCTGCCGGCGGTGTGAAGCAGCCGGTGGCGCAGTCGCTTGGGCTCGGCGATCGCGAGCTCACCGTCAAGGCAGATCAGCTTCGTCCACGTGAGGAGGTCTTGGGCGATCAGCGAGATCTCCAGCCAGGCCTGGTTGTGCTCGAAGGCGTGGTGGGGGAGGTTGCGCATGCCGGTGTCCTTGCCGGCGCGGATGCTGTCCTCGACCCTCGCGCGGCCGCGGTGGCGCAGCTCCAGCGCGGCGATGTCCTGGCCGTCCTGGTCGGTGAGGAAGCAGGTGTGCCGGTAGCCGTGTTCGTCGAAGATCGTGAATTGCGCGCCGGGATGCGGCCGCTCGCGCCGGACGATCAGCCGGGATCCCTCGGGCCAGGCGGTCAGGTTCAGACGGTCGGTCAGCTCCGCGACCCACGCGCCGTCCCGAGCTTCCCCATCGCCGTTGATCGCCTGCTGCCACGCGGTTTCCGGGACCTCGAGGATCGCGGCGCGGACCGTTTCGCTGAGCTCGTAGCCGACCGAGAAGCGGATCTGAGCGTCCCGGCAGTCGGCGGTGAACGCGTGCGTGCACCCGCCGATGTCGGTCCGGACCAGGATCTCCCGATCAAGGTCCTCGGCCGGCAGCTGCTCCAGCGCGAGCCCGAGCACGGTGAAGTGATCCTCCGCCGTGTTCGAGCCGGCGTTCCCGGGCCGCAGGATCGCGGCCAGCGCCTCACCGGTCTCGTCCAGCCAGCAGCCGAGCGGATGGAACCCGTACTCGTGCTTGTAGTTGCCGGCCGCCCGCTCCTTCTCCGCATGCGCCGTCAGCAAGGTCGCGTCGATGTCGAGCGTGATCGACTCCGGGCGAGCGCCCGCGTCCCACACCCGCGCCCGAGCGGCAGCCCTGGCGCCACGCAGCCGAGCGAGCAGCTGCTCGTCGATCGACTTCAGCACCCGGTGCGTCGTGGTCTCCGACGCCCGCGCGCCGAACAGCCGCTCCTGACCCCGATACGCGTCGATGTCGGTCACGCAATCGCCGCCGTCGGCGAGCATCACCGCCACATCCCGCAGCACCCGCCCGGGGTCGTGCGCCGACCGACGCTCCCGCGACCCGGCCAACGCCTCCGACAGCGCCGCGGTCAGCCCGACCCTGTCGGCCAGCTCGACCACCAGCGCCACGCCGGCGTGCGACACCAGCCCCTCTCCGTCCGCCGTCACTTCTACCGTTTCGAGACGAACCGCTGGCTTCACCAACTGGGTGTCCTCCTGGGTCGAGGTCGAGATCTTCAGCAATCCCGATTCTCACGGCCCGGGAGGACGTTCCCGCGACCCGACGTCAGCCCGCTATCGGCGCTTCGAGGCTAGTGGCGCTGGGGAGTTACGAACCCTCGCCAAGAAACGCCACGACCAGACCCGCGCCTCACCGCGACCGAGCGCATGCACGATCGAGGCTAATGGCGCAGGAAACCGGCACAGTCGATGAACTCGCCCAGCGCGGCGGCCGCCTTCGCGCAGCTGCAAAACCGGGTGACATCCCCTCGGTGAAGGGCAGCCCAACAAGTCGTGTCGGCCAGCTCTGTTGCTTTGTCCGCGAACTCGGGAAGCATCGCTACTGGCGAGGACTCGACTTCTTGGCGCAGCCCGTGGACGGCGGGTTGCCACTCGGCGGCGGTTCGTTCCAGATCCCCTAGCAACGCTGAGAACTGCCCGACAAGGTACTGCTGAGTCATCTGATCTGCCGCCAATTTGGGTGCGACTAAACCGGAGGCCTAACAGTGTGGACGTTGACTTCTGCTTCCGGTTCGAAGGGGGCGGCGAGGAGACCACTGGCTGATAAACCAGTATCGGCGCCTCGCCGCCAACCCCTGCAGCCGTGTTCGGTGGTGATCGCGTCAGGAGCGCGCGAGCAACCGCCGTGGAACGACCTTTATCGTTTCTGGTCACTCCGCTTGCCCGAAGGCTTCGATCTCCTTCTTCTCTTGGTCTGAGAGCTCGCGTGGGGTCTCGCCGTGCGAGACCTTCTCGCTTTGCACGTGGTGGCGGATCTCGTCGACGATCTCGGGGTTCGCCAGCGTCGTGGTGTCGCCGACGTCGGCGAAGTTGGAGATCCCGGCGATCACCCGGCGCATGATCTTGCCCGAGCGGGTCTTCGGCATGTCCGACACGATCCACACGTTCTTTGGGCGCGCGATCTTCCCGATCTCCCTGTCGATCGCATCGCTCACCTTTTGCTCGATCTCCTTGCTCGGCGTGAACCCTGGCTTGAGCGCGACGTACACCTCGACGACCTTCCCGCGCAGCTCGTCGATCACCGGGACCGCCGCTGCCTCCGCGATCTCAGCGACGGTGATGCTCGCCGACTCGATCTCCTTGGTTCCGAGCCGGTGCCCGGCGACGTTGATCACGTCGTCGACCCGACCAAGGATCCGGAAGTAGCCGTCGGCTCCCTGCATGGCGCCATCGCCCGCGAAGTACGGCCAGTCGTGCCAGTCCTTGCTGTTGCGGTCCTGGCAGTACTTGGCGTAGTAAGTGTCGACGTACCGCTCGGGCTGGCCCCAGATCGTCTGGAAAGACCCAGGCCACGGGTTGCGGATACAGATGTTGCCCGCCTTGCCGCTGCCCTTCGGGACCTCCTCCCCGTTCTCGTCATAGATCACGGGGTAGATGCCGAGCACGCCCGGACCGCAGCTGCCCGGCTTCATCGGCTGCAGCCCGGGCAGCGTGCTGCCCAAGAACCCGCCGTTCTCGGTCTGCCACCACGTGTCGGTGATCGCGGCTTCCCCCTGGCCGACGACGTCGTAGTACCAGCGCCACACGTCGGGCTCGATCGGCTCACCGACCGTCGTCATCGTCTTGAAGTGGTACTTGTACTTGGCCGGCTCGTCCGGCCCGAGCTTGCGCAGCATCCGAATCGTCGTCGGGGCGGTATGGAAGATGTCGACCCCGAGCTTCTCCGCGATCCGCCACGGCCGGCCCGCGTCCGGATATGTCGGGATGCCCTCGTACATGACGCTCGTGGTCCCGAGCGCCAGCGGGCCGTAGACGATGTACGAGTGACCGGTGATCCAACCGATGTCCGCAAAACACCAGTACGTGTCGTCCGGGTGGATGTCCTGGTAGTACTTCGACGTGCCGGTGACATACGACAGATAGCCGCCCGTGCTGTGCTCGCAGCCCTTCGGCCGGCCCGTTGTGCCGCTCGTGTACATCAGGAACAGCGGCGCCTCGGCGGGCATCGACACCGGCTCGACCTGCTTGCCGCCGTAGTCCTGGAGCAGCTCGTCGATGAAGAAGTCGCGCCCCTCGACCATCGGGCTCTTAGACCCGTACTGGCCGGGGTGGCGCCGCCAGACGAGCACCTTCTCGATCTCGGTCCCCTCCTCGCGGGCGGCCGCGATCGCCTCGTCGGCCTTCTCCTTGTGGTCGATCAGCTGGCCGTTGCGGTAGTAGGAGTCGATCGTTACGAGGATCTTGCTCCCCGAGTCAGCGATCCGATGGCCACACGCCGCGCCGGCAAACCCGCCGAACACCTCCGAATGGATCACCCCCATGCGAGCGCAGGCCAACATCGAGACCGGCAGCTCGGGCACCATCGGCAGGTGGAACGTGACCCGATCGCCGGTCTGCACGCCAGCGAAGTCCCGCAGCAGCACCGCGAACTCGTTGACCCGGCGGTGGAGCTCCTCGTAGGTGATCTCCTGCGTCTCCTCATCCTCAAGCTCGGGCACCCAGATCAGCGCGTTCTTGCTGCCACGAGACTCCAGGTGGCGATCGACACAGTTGACGCTGGCGTTCAGACGTCCGCCGACCCACCACTTCCAGAACGGCGGATTGCTCGTATCGAGAATCGTGTCCCACTTACGATCCCACGTCAGCATCTCGGCGTACTCGGTGAAGCAGTCCGGGAAGTGCTCCTCGCTGAACCGCTCCAACAGTGCCGGGTCGTCTCCGTTCGCCTGCGCGACGAACGCCGGCGGCGGCGGGTAGTACTCCTCCTCACGCCAATGAACCGCGATCTGAGCCTCCGAGGTCGCAGCGGCAGCGATCTCCGACGCGCTAGGTGCTCCTGGATTCGTGTCAGCCATCGAACCCTCTCCTTCTAAACTGGACGTTGGTTACGTGCTCCGACTAACGCACTGGCTTACGTGTTCGCGACCCCGGCCCCCTCTACGCGCGACGACGATCGGGACGCAAGCCCGTTCCGCCCGTCGCGCTCGATGCCGGAAACCACGTGGACAAGACCCCCGACTGAACGCAGGGCCGCACCCGCAGCCGGAGAAGCTCAGCGGTTGCCCGCGCAGCCGAAACCGACCGTCTCCGTGCGCCAGCCGAGCCGCTGACCCGGCGCAGACGTCGCCCGCGGACGCCGCCCACGTCGTGATCACGCAGGTGTCACCGTCGTCCTCGACGGCCGCGGAGCCGTCCGCCGCACTCAGGATCTCGCGACCCTCGACCGTCGCACGCCAACCCTCGACCGTCGCACGCATAACACGGCTCGGCGTGCTCTGCAGCCCAACCGAGCAGGCAAGCGACTCATCTGAGCATTCTTCCAGTGGCATCGACTGACGCCCCCTTTCAAGCGAAGCTAGTCTACGCTCGGAATGACCGCGGTGCTATCGGCATTCCGCCCCGAGCCGGGACGGTAAGAACCACCCAACCTAGTCCAGCTCCTCCCCGCGAAGAGAAACGCGCGGCGCTGGGATAACAGGGGCGACGAGAAATCTCGAACCCGGGCGTAGCGGCCACGAACCCGGGCTGGGAGCGGCGACGTCCGGCTGGACCGGGTAGGGGTCAGGGGATTGCTGTACAGAAAACCGGTCTAAGCGGCGGCGGCCGCCAGCCACACGTCGCACGCGCCGTCGCGCTGTCGCTCCCCGATCGCAGAGCAGCAGCGTCGCGCGCCCTGGAGCCGGCTTCTGCGTGTCCTCGAGGCTGGCTTGTGAACCCCCGGCCTTACAGGGCGGTGCGCGAGCATGCAAGAACGGCGCCGGCGGCCCGGGGGTCACGTCCCATAGCGTGGTGGAGGTCCGCGTCGGACGGATCGTAGGTCCGGCCACCGCGGCGCTCATGATCGTCGGACGTTCCACGGTTCGACGAGTAGGAGGCACCAATGGTGGCCGGTGTGGAGAGGATGACGTTTGAGGGGTCGGCCGCGGCGTCCTCGAGGACGGGCACGCGGATGTGGTCCGCGAGCCGTTGGCGTGTTCTGCCGGCAGCTGATGGAGGGGTGAGGTCTCCGAGCTGATCGGCGCCGGGCTCGGGGAGCGCAGCGAGGATCGCGCGACGTGGCGCAACGGCTCTTGCCCGAGGCGGTGGGACACGAGGGCCGGGGAGATCGAGTTGCAGACCCCAAGCTCAGGCAGGGCAGCTACCTTCCGTCGTTCTTGGAGCCGCGCCGGCGCTCGGAGCAGGCGCTGGTGGCGGTCGTGCAGCAGGCCTATGTGTGCGGCGTCTCGACGCGGCGTGTCGACCAGCTCGTCGAGTCGCTTGGGTTGCGGATCTCGAGGAGCAAGGTCATCGGGATCTGCCCGCTGCTCGAAGAGCAGGTGAAGGCGTTTCGCCACTGCCCCTGGAGGGCGCGTGCGCAGCTTCGTCCGCCACGGCCTGCCGCTGGCACTGCTGAACCCGGTGACCGCGTAGGCCGTGTACATGGTGGTCGTCGGCAACGGGCATCTGCCCGCCCCCGAGCTCGTCGCGCGGCTGCGCAAGAACGCCTACCGCTGGGGCGCCGGGCGCACGCTGCGCAAACGAGGCGACCACGGCGTCGGGGACCTCCGCCCCGCGCGTTCCACCGCCGCCAGCTTGACTACCACGGGCCGGTGCCGGGCTGTGGGGCGACCGCGACCGCCTCGTGCCAGTCGCTCATCGCGACGGCGTCATGACCGCGTTTCCGCAAGCACGCGTCAGCGTCTCGAAGAAGATGGGCCACCATCTCCAGCGCGAGCGACCCAGCCAGCTCGCACGCTTCATCGAGTCCGCCTGCGCCCGCGCCCGCCGCGAACGCGCACGCCAGCGCACCGGGCTGCAGCGTCGCACGACGCCGTCGCGGCCGAGCCCAAGCTCCGGCGCAGGCGCGCGCCCGCGGCCGCACCCACGCCGCCGTCGCCGACGACCGCGAGCACGAGCGAGGTGCCGGCCGTCGCCTGACTCTAAGCGGCGCGAGCGAAGCGTTTTTCGGCGGCGGCGAGGAGGCTGCCGTCGACATCGAACTCGAATACCTCGCGCCGCGTTCCCGAGGGATCGCGTTCTTGGCGGCCGACGCCGGAGCCGTCGACGAACGAGAGCTTGCACAGGGCTCGCGGTGAGGGTGATCGCGACGGATCGATGGTGAACCCGTCGTGCGGGCCTCCGCGCATCACGGAACGCCTGCAGCATGCCTACGCGTCAGCGCCCTAACCCGTGGCGCAACCCATCTAGTCTTGGCGAATGTTTCGCCGCCCGAGCTGCGGCCACCACTCGGCGAGCCGATCGCGTGCCTCGCGGGCGATCGGCGCCACGTCCGCCGCCGGAGCGCGTGCCGAACCAGCGACTCCAACCGGCGCCGCCAACGCCTGAAGCGTGGCCGCCACCGAGCGTCCCAGCGCCCCGAGCTCATAGCCGCCCTCCAACACGCAGCCGACTGGCGCCGCCAGCGACTCGCACGCTCCAGAGACAGCGTGCGCCATCGCTGCGAACCCCTCGTCGGTCACGGCGCAGTCCGCGAGCAGATCGTCGCGATGCGCGTCGTATCCCGCGGAGACCAGCACGAGCTGTGGCTCGAACGCGCGCGCGAGCGGTACGGCGACGTGCTCGACGAGCGACACCCAGACCTCGTTCCCGGAGCCCGCGGGCACCGGCAGGTTGACCGTGAAGCCCGTGCCCTCGCCCTCCCCGACGTCGCTGGCCGGCCCGGTCCCGGGGAACAGCGGCGATTGATGGATCGAGACGAACAGCGCCTGGTTGCTCGCGTGGAAGACCTGATTGGTGCTGTTGCCGTGGTGCACGTCCCAGTCGAGGATCATCACCCGCTCGAGGTGCCGCGCGTCGAGCGCGTACCGCGCGGCGATGGCGATGTTGTTGAACAGGCAGAACCCCATCGCCTGGGACGGTAAGGCGTGGTGACCTGGGGGCCGGTGCGAGCTGAACGCCGCCGATGCCTCCCCGTCCAGCAGCAGGTCGACCATCCGCACCGCCCCGCCCGCCGCGTGCAGCGCCGCCTCGAACGATCGCTCGCTGACCACGGTGTCGGCGTCGAGGTGCCCCCCTCCGGACGCGCACGCTCGCTCGATTGACGCCACATAGCGCTCGGGATGAACGGCGGTCAGCACAGACCGATCGACGGCGGGAGCTCGCATCCGCTCAAACCCCAGCCAGTCGCGCGCCGAGAGTTCCCGCTCGATCGCGGCCAGCCGCCTCGGCTGTTCGGGGTGCATGGTGATGGCCGCCTGCCCGGGATGCGCCGCGGTGTCGTGCTCCAGCGACGTGGGGTGCTCGAGAAACACGTGGGCCATCGCGAGCACCGTACCGCTCCGTGGTGCCCTGGAGCCGCGAGATCCTGCTTACCCGGCGCCGTCCCCGATCCGCCGATAGCCACGAAGTGCATTACAGGGCTGCGGCGGGCGATGGGCGCCCCCGAGCGCGAGCCGCTGAAGCGCGAGGTCGAGGTCGACGAGCTCTTCCTCGGCGGCTACGAGGAGGGGCTTCCTGACGGGGGGCGCGCGCCAAGAAGACACTCTGCGGGGGGTGGCGGTCGAGGCAGGCTCGGCTACGACCACCGGCCGCTCAACCACAGCGCTGCGGCGCCGGGCGAGGAGCCCCACCCGCCGCGTGCGCACCGCGCGATCTCGAATCTGAAGGCCTGGGCGTTTCTCGCCACCTCCCCGGTTGTGGATAGCAAAGCGATGTGGGGGGAACGGTTAGCCGCCGCCGCTGTGGCTTGTCCTGACCGCCGTCACGGCACACATGGCCGAGTTCGGTCGTCGCGGAGTCTGGTGCGCTCCTGCTCCGAAATCAAGAGCGGGCGCGATGGGGACGTCGCGGCACGGTGGGTTGCCGTCGGCGAACTGCTCATGGGGACCGGTGGAGCGCCGCGTTGGTCTCCGGAAAGCATCACTTGGGGAGGTGTGGGCGGTCAAGGACGGAAGAGAGCGGTGATGCCCGTTTCGGCTGGCGAGTCCGGGGGGCTGGTTCGGGATGTGTTGCTGCGCGATGGTTCGACGTCGCGCTTGGAGGCCCCGGTCCCGGCGGATTTCGATCAGATCAAGGCGTTTTACGATGGCCTGTCGGAGGAGAGCCGTTACCTGCGCTTCCACGGCGCTGGGCGCAGCGACATCGTCGTGCGGCGGCTGCGGAGGCGGGTGGCGTTGATGGGTTGCGCTGATCGCCCGGCACGGCGGCGCTGTGGTGGCGGTCGCCGGCGACGATGGGCCGGCCTCGGCCCGGCCGCCGGTTTGAGGACGGTCGCGACAGCTTGGGACGCCCGGTCAAGCGCGCACCGCGCACAACCGGCACGCGGCGGGGTGAGGACCGCGCTCGCCAGCTTGAACGGTGGGCTGCGCGATCCCGCGGGTGGCGCGACCCTCGCCGCGACCGGAGCGTCACGCGGGCGTGACGCTCCGGCACGGTGGGTTGCGCTCAGGCGCTCAGCGCTTGAGCGGCCAGACCGGGAGGATGCTGCGGCCGTAGGTGGCCTCGCAGGTCTCGGGGCACGAGAGGTACATGGCGAGCGCAGCGGCCCCCAGGCCGAGGTACCCGCCGATGTGCACGAGGTCGGGGTGCGCTCCATAGTTGCCCGCGCCAAGCACATAGAAGGCGCCGATCAGCAGTAGCAGCGCCACGACGACGATGCCATTGGTGCGGAACGACGCGATCGTCATCGAGATGACAAAGAACCCGAATGCATAGAGGAACAGGCCGAGCGCGTGACCTACCTGGTTGGCAGGCATCTCGTTCAGAAAGAACTCAGCGATCGCGAACAGCGACAGCCAGAACGCGCCGAATCCGGAGAACAGCACGCCGGCGAACGTGTTGCCCGTGCGGAATTTGATGAGCCCGGCCAGCAGTTGGGTGAGCCCGCCGAACATCAGGGCGACGCCGAAGACCGCCGGCTCCACGCCCTTGGAGATGAACTCGGCGTTGATCATGCTGAGCATGAACGTGGTGACCGCGAACGCGGCGAACGCGAGCCGACCGCGCGCCGTACTTCCGATCAGAGGATTACCAGGCCGAGATCGACCATCTGCGGGTCGCACGCCCCCCGGCCTACCACCGCGAGTCCGAGACCAACGGCTGCGCCGAGAAGCTCTCCTGACGCGCATGGAGCAGGTCTTCTGGAGCCGAACGCTTCGCGACAGTCCAGGACCTGCGCGCCGCCGTGCGCGAGTTCGTCCACCACCTCCAGCGAGCACTGGGTTGCTCGAACGCCACGGCCACCGCAGCCCGACCGAGGCGCGCCAGGAGCTCCTCACCCAGATGCTGCCATGCGCGTGTTCACCCAGGCGTCCGGAGCACCGGGGCGGGTGGCGGGGACGGCTTAAGCTTGCGGCTCCCTCGATTCTAGGAGTGGTTCATGCAAGTCGGAGTACTGACCGGTGGTGGCGACTGCCCGGGCCTCAATGCCGTTATCAGGGCCGTGGTCCGTAGAGGCGAAGTCGAGCACGGCGATACCTTCGTCGGATTCCGCGACGGCTGGAAGGGCCTGACCGAGAACCTCACCCGCCCGCTCGACGTCGAGCACTGTCGCGGCATCCTGCCCAAGGGCGGAACCATTCTGGGTACGTCCCGCACCAACCCGTACAAGATCGAAGGCGGCGTCGAGGCCGTCAGACAGACGCTGAAGACGAACGACATCGACGTTCTCATCGCCATCGGGGGCGACGACACCCTCGGCGTCGCGCACGGGCTCTCCCAGAAGGGCGTGCGAGTCGTCGGAGTCCCGAAGACGATCGACAACGACTTGTCGGCCACTGACGTCACGTTCGGTTTTCACACCGCCGTGCAGATCGCGACCGACGCCATCGACCGTCTGCACACGACGGCCGAATCGCACGACCGCGTCTTCGTCTGCGAGGTAATGGGCCGCCACGCCGGTTGGATCGCGATGTACGCGGGTATGGCCGGCGGTGCCGCCGAGATCCTCATCCCCGAGAAGCCGTTCGACATCGACGAGGTCGCGGCCAAGATCAAGCAGCGCCACAGCAAGGGTCGCTACGCGTCGATCGTCGTCGTCGCCGAGGGCGCCGTAGCGAAGGAAGGTACCCTCTCCGTTGCCAGCGGCAAGGTTGACGCCTTCGGTCACGCTCAACTCGGCGGCATCGGCCAGGTCGTTGCTGACGCACTAGAAGAGCGTACGGGCTACGAGACGCGTGCGACCGTACTGGGTCACATCCAGCGCGGCGGAACGCCGACCGCGTACGACCGCGTGCTGGCCACCCGCTTCGGGTTGCGTGCCATCGGCGCCGTGCACGAGAAGGCCTTCGGCACGATGGTTGCCCTCAAGGGTGATGTCATCGATCTCGTTCCGCTTGGCGAGGCCGTCACCGAGCTCAAGACCGTCGGTCCCGGCTTTCTCGACGAAGCGGCGGTCTTCTTCGGCTAACCGGCGGCCAGAGGCGGGGGCTGTCTGTACAAAGCGGGGCGCTGCGCTACGACCGCGGCCCGTGCCTTCCGCGCCGGCCACTACCAGGCCGAGATCGACCATCTCGGGGTCGCGCGCTCCCGCGCCCATCACTACGAGCCCGCGGCCAACGGCGACCGTCTGCGCAACTGGCTCGACCAGCTCGTCTACTCCAAGCAGAGCCGCGCGCGCGAGGACCCCGAGCTGCTCGCGACCTACACCCGGCCCGCCGCGGACGCCCGCGAGGTGATCGAAGTGCACGTGAAGGCTCACCGACCAGCTCCCGCGGATCATCGCCGACGGCAACGCCCGAGACGAGCTCGACGTCTCCGATCCAGAGACGGCAGCACGCGCGCTGTTCGACGCCACCTCACGCTTCCACAACCCCGCCAACGCGGTCGCCTGGGCCGACCCAGGCACCAACGAGGCCTACGAAGCGGTCCGCTCGCTCGTCCTGGCCGGGCTCGCGAAATCGACTGCCGCGCCGAAGCGCAAGTCAGAAAGAACTGCAGTACGCAGCAATTGAACGCCGAGGCCGCGCGGCCCTGCCTGACTCGTTGCGAGCGTCTCGCAAGTCGCGGGTCAGGCGACCGAAATGGACGATCACCGGGCGCCCGGCACAGGCCTTCCGACGCCCGCTCGCCAGGGCGAAGGAGGCGTCCGTGCAAGATCGATCCGCGCTGCTGGACGTCGTCCGGAGCGCGCGTGAGCTCCGCGCCAGTCGTGACGGCCGCTTGTCACGCGAGGACCAGGCGTGTCCAACGTGCCAGGTTGCGTCAGCTCGAGAAGCTCGCAACCGCGCGCTGGAGCTGGGGTGCCAGGCGTGTCCAGTCCGCTGGCCGGGCCGCGGCGACGACGACCGTGGTGTCCCGCGTTCCGCGCACGATGCAGGCGATCGCCTTGTGGCGCGCGGAAGGCGCTGGCGTAGTGGTCGATCACGCACCAGCCGGTGCCCGGGCGGAATCGCAGCCCGACCGCCGAGGCGTCGCGACCGACGTCGCGGTCGGGCTCTTCGTGGTTGGGGGCAGGGCGAAAGCAGCCCAGTTGACGAGTATCTCGGCCCGGACTGGGGCGCTGCGTTGAGGTAGCCGCGCATGCGGTCGTGCGGTCCCAGCAGCACCGCGGAAGACGTGCCCGGGTCGGTCCGTATCGCCCGCCATCGCGGCGGGTAGGCCAGCTGCGCTTTCGCGACGGGAGCCGGGCGATCTTCCAGTCGGCCGGCGCGGCGGCGGGTCGCAGCCAGGCGAATGGTCCGGGATTGCCGGCGGACTGGTGACCGCTATGGGGTCGGGCCGTCCCGCCGCAGCCTGCAAGACGTTCCGGACGCGACCGGCGTGACCGTCGATCTTGCATCGTCCGGTCTCGCGGGCCCCGGCACGTCGTGGTACCAGCGGCTGCTCTCCGGCGCGCCTTCAGCGGCCGAGCGCGAGTCCCTGCTGATAGCCCGCCGCCAGGACGTGCCCTCTGCGGTCGGGGTCCATGAGGCGGCCCATCAGAGGGCGGGCCGAGTCGTCCGGAATCACAGTCTTCACCACGGCGCCACGGCTCCGGAGCGCGACGGCCTCGAGCAGGGCCGCCCCCCGCAGCGCGCCTCGGACGAGCACGGCGGTCGGCTCGAGCAGCAGCACGCGATCGCCACGTCCGGCGGGGGCGGCATCGGCGTTTGTTGGCGACCAGGCGCCGCCGTCGACGTACAGCCGGTCACCGATGCGCACCGGCGCGAAGATCGCCGGGATCGCGCAGGACGCCGCAACCGCCTGCCCGACTGAGGCCGGGGGCGCCGACCGGCTGCCGAACACGACGCGGCGACCGTTGCCGGCGTCGACGGCGCACACGCGCAGGCGCCCGTCGAACGTCGCGCCCCAGCGGTCGACCTCGTCCCCGAAGGCCGCGATCGACCTCCGCCCTTCCGGGAGGCCCCGCAGCGCGAGCGCGCGGATCGGCGCGCCGAGCCGGGCGGCGACCGTTCCGGCGCCGACGACGATGTTCAGCACCTGCCGCCCCTCTCGATCGGGCGCCGCGAACGGCGAGGGGGCACCACCCGGGTCCTCGACCAGCCGGATGGCACCGGCCTTGGCGGACCCCGGCCGGCGTGGTGAGCGGCCCGCCACGAGGCTCGACGCGACGATCGAGCCGGCGCTCGTCCCGACGAACCGGCGGCAGCGGCGCACGTCGGCGCCCGCCGCGTCCTCGTATCCGTCCAGGAGGCCGGTCATCCACGCCTCGCCGAGCAGCCCGCCCCCGCCGAGCACGAGGACGCGGTGGCCTGCCGTCGAAGGGAGCCATCAAGTCTCCACCGGTGGCTGTTTCCGGAGTGCTTCCATGGGCCGAGCTGCGGGATCCTCACGCGGGAGATCGAGATCCCCGCCGTGACGCCGACGGGCGCGGCGCGGGCTGCGGGAGCAGTTCCTCAATCCCTGCCTCGATGCCGTCGCAGAGCACCTGGATGTCCGGGGCCGTCCCGTAGTCGCCGGTGACGCCGAAGTTCAGCGCGCCGTCGTAGGAGACGATTGCCACGCCGATGCGCACGTGGCCGCCGAGCGGGACGAACGGGAAGTACTCGAGCATCCGGTGGCCGGCGAGGTAGATCGCGTGCTGCGGGCCGGGCACGTTCGTGGTCACCGTGTTGACCGCGTGCTGCGGCGTGCGGGTCGCGACGCGGCCGGCCAGCGCCAGCAGCATCGCGGGGGCAAAGCCGCCCAGCGAGGTCAGCGTGGACCCCGCCACGGCCTGGTGGCTCCCCTTGAGGTCCTGCATCTGGGCGCGGACCGTCGCGAGGCGCTCGACCGGGTCTGCGAGGCTGACTGGGAGGTCGGCGAACATCGCCGAGACCCTGTTGTTGTAGGTGCCCCGCTCGGCCGGCGTCCGCACCGACACGGGCACCATCGTGCGCACGACGCAGCCCTCGACGGGCTCGCCGCGCTGTTGCAGCAGGTCGCGGAAGCCGCGGGTGATCACGGCGAGCACGACGTCGTTGACGGTGCCGCCGTGCTCGGTCCGGATCGCCTTGACGTCGGCCAGGCGCCCGCGCGCCCACGCCCAGCGACGGTGCGGCCCGATCGGCCCGTTGAGCGACGTCCCCGCCGGCGGCCGCAGCAGCGTGCGCAGACTCGTGACGGCGCGGGCGATATCGGCCGCCTGGCCCACCGCCCGGGACGGCGCGCGCGCCGTCGCCCACAGGCTGCGCACGCCGTCGTACGGGATCTTCGCCCGGTGCGCCAGCGCCGAGCCGATGATGCGCGGGGTGCCCGGCTCCGGCGCAGGCTCCCACGGGGGCGGGATCCCGGCCGGCGGCGAGCGGCGTTCGGAGTCGAAGACCACGCTCAGCAGGTCGGTCCCGGAGACGCCGTCGACCATGCAGTGGTGCACCTTGCTGACCAGCGCCCAGCGACCGCCGCCAAGTCCCTCGGCGAGCCACGTCTCCCACAGCGGCTTCGAGCGGTCGAGCTTCTGCGCCATCACCCGTCCGACGAGGTTGCGCAGCTCCTCATCGCCGCCCGGCGCGGGCAGCGCGGTGCGCCGGAGGTGGTAGTCAAGGTGGAAGTGCCAGTCGTCCACCCAGATCGGGCGGGCGAGCGCGAGCGGCGGAAAGCGCACCCGCTGGCGGTAGCGCGGCACGAGGTGAAGCTTGGCCGCGATCGCTTCGCGGACCGTGTCCTGCGGCGGCGCGGGGCCCTCGAAGATGCCCACCGAGCCGATGTGCATGTGGCTCACCGCGTCCTCCACGTGCAGGAACGAGGCATCGAGCGCACTCATGGTCTCCATGCCGTCAAGCATGCCCTAATGCGCGCGCCGACCGTCGGGATGGCGCCCGTCCGCCACCGCTCGGCCGAGGGCCGGCCACGGCTGGAGACGGTGCTCGGCGTGGCGCTTAGCCCGGCTCGCGCGGGCGGACGATCAGCACGTTGCAGGTCGCGCGCTCGGCGACCAGGTCGGCGACGCCCCGATGATCCGGCCGGCGAGCTCGCCGGCTCCCCCGCGCCGACGACGATCAGCCGCGCGTTCTCCTCGGCGGCGACGCCGGCGATGACGAGCGCCGGGTCGCCGCGGCGCAGGTGCGCGTGCACGGACAGGCCACCTGCCCGCAGGGTCTGGGCGGCCGCCCGGACTGCCGGCGTCACCTCGGGATGCTCGGGCCGCAGGAAGCGGTGCACGCCGACCACGTCCACGGCCGCCTCCGGTACAGCCGCCAGCGCGCCCGCCGCCTCGACGGCGGCCGCCGCGTGCTCTGAGCCGTCCGCCCCCACGACGATCAGGTCGCGCACCGGGTCGCCGGGCGCGGCCCGCCGCGGGGGCTGCTCCGCGTCGACCCGCGACAGCAAAGCGAGGCGTAGAGCCATCTTCCCACCATCAGGCGCCGATTCACAGGTCAGCCTCACCGACGCAAGCGGGAGCCCGTAGGACGTTGTCCGCGCTCTCCGACGTCGTCCGCAGCAGGCATGTGCACGGGCGCTGCGGACGCGCGTGCAAGCGGGCGAGAGCCGGTGCGTGGCGGCCTGCTTTCCGGCGGAAAGCAGGCGTGAGTTCCGCGCTGGCGCGGACGACTGCAATTCGTCCGAGGCAGGCGTCTCAGGCACCCGAGCGGAGATGCTCGCTCGTCGCGCGCTAACGCGAGGGCGTGAGTGAACATCTGGAGGACACGCCAGAGACATGACGCGGGCTGCCGTTGACGGCTGCCATGTCCGCGGTGCGGATGTCGCGGCTGAGCGGCGCGCTGGTGGCCGCGGCGCCGACGCGAACGGCAGTCGCCTCTCGACCACGAGAACGACCGGCCCTAGGGTTGCTCGGGCATCCCGTTCTCGAAAGGAGTGCCCGATGTCTGGGAGAAGTGTCCCGCTGCCCTCGCCTGCGATGGCCGTGGCCGTGTGCGCGCTGTTCGTGGCGCTGGGAGGACCTCGACGAAGCTTGGCACTGGCGCCGTGACCGTGCGAGGCTGCGCGACGGCGCGGTCAGCGGGCGCAAGATCGCGTCGGGCAGCGTGCGCGCCTCCGATCTCGGCGGCGGGTCGGTGCGGACCGCGGCGCTGGCGAACGGGGCGGTCACCGCAGCCAAGCTCGCGCCGGATTCCGTGACCGCCGCTCAGCTCAGCCTCCCGGTTGCGTCCGTTCAGGCGTTCTCCCCAGTGCTGCCCGCCAACGAGCCCGGGTTTCGTCTGATCGGCGCCGCGTGCCCGCCCGGCCAGCGAGTCGTCGGCGGAGGCGGCGGCTGGGTCAGCGGGAGCTCGGTCGACGCGGTCGGCTTCGGCGTCGTGGCCGGCAGTCGCCCGACGCCGCCCACGGCGGGGACGGACAGCCAGAACGGGTGGGAGGTCTATGGCACCGACGCACCCCATCCGATGGACCGGCGCCTGATGGTCACAGCGATCTGCCTCGCGACGTGACGGCCGTGCGCTGACGCCGGCCGGGCGGGTCCGTCCGCGCCGGGCTGACGGGGCTGCTGTGGGGGCGGCGCGGTGAGGCTCTTCGTCCTGCATCACGTCACGTTCAGCATCGACTCGATCTGCCACGTCTTCGGTTGCCGGCGGTTCCGCACGTCGGACGAGTCGCGCAACGTATTCTGGCTCGCGCTGCCCTCCTTCGGCGAGTCCTGGCACAACAACCACCACGCCTTCCCGACCTCGGCGTGCCACGGTCTCGACCGCTGGCAGCTGGATCCGTCCGCGCTCGTCATCCGGGGCTTGGAGGCCTGTGGGCTCGCGTGGGACGTGGTGCGCGTGAGTCCCGAGCCCCGCGCAAGGCCGCTCCGCCCGGCCGCCGAGTGGGCGCATAACGTTCGGATGGGGGAAGCGGCATGGCACCGGGACGGCCGCGCCCGAGAGGCGGTCGTCGCCGCCGCAGGTTGCGGGACGCAGGCACGCGTCCGCAGGGCGGTAGTTCAGCTCTCGCCGGTCGGCGCCGCCTCCTCGGCCGTCGCGACTGGCTGCCCGGCGGGGATGGCCTGGGCGCCGCCGGCCGCAGGCGGCTCGATCGTCTGGGCGTCCTGGCCCCCGCCGACCTGCACGCGGCGCGGCTTGGCCGCCTCGGCGACCGGGATCGTGAGCGTCAGCACGCCGTGCTCATAGTCGGCCTGCACGTTCTCGGAGTCGAGGGTGTCGGCGAGGAAGAGCTGGCGCGTGTAGGTCCCGTGCGGGCGCTCGGCCACGAGCACCTCGTCGCCCTCTCGAGGCTCAAAGCGCCGCTCGGATCGCACGCTCAGGACGTTGTTCTCGACGGTCAGATCGATCGACGCGGGCTCGACGCCCGGGAGGTCAAACTCGACGATGAACTGGTCGCCGCGGCGGTAGGCGTCCATCGGGAACGCCCGCGGCACGCGCGTCGCGGTGGACGCGAGCTGCTCGGTGAGCCGGTCGAACTCGCGAAAGGGGTCGAAGCGGATGAGCATGGTGGGCTCCTTTTGTCGTGTGGCGTATGGGTTCGCTTCGCTGCCGGTCAGGCCGCGCGGCGGGTGATGTGCGGGCTCGTCGCGGAGGACACCCCCTCGTTGATCGAAACGCGCTAGCGCTCGCGCTCAGCGTCCGCGGCGTCGCGGTCCAACCGGGCGGTCCGCCGCTCGGCGGCGGCCGCCCGCTTGGCCCCGTGAGCCTCCAGCGTTTCGGCGTGGCGATCGTGTCGCGCGGCGCTTCGTTCACGCGCTGCGGCTACGCGGAGCGCTCGCTTCGCCCGCTCTCTCACCTTGCTCGCATGCACCATCGCCTTGCGGGCACGCTCTTGGGCGCCCCGCACGCCGCTCCGGTTGTCCTTGGCCACAATGCACCGCTCTCCCGCCGCCTTCAGGAGCTAGGCGCGCAAGGTTGGAGAGCGGCGAAGGAGAAACCTCGCGCCTGTGGCCAGTCTAGACCTATCGGTCCGTTCGCATCGCCGCGTGGCACTCCGATCGTGGCTCCGCCCCCCGCAGCGGGACCCGGGCTGCGGACCGTTCGCCCGCTCATCCCCGAGCGGCACCGGCCCGCTAGGACTACGACGGGCGATCGAGACCTTGATGGCGCCCAGTTCGCGCGGGTGAAATCGTCGGCTACCGCTCGGCCATCACCGCGGCTCGAGGTCCTGGCCGTCACGACCGTCACGGGGACGCCGAGCTGGTCCACGCGCGATGGCAGGTCGCGGCGCAGCCAGTGCGACACGCGCGCCGGCAGCGTCGAGACGATCACCTCGTCGAACGGCTCGCGGTGGAGTGTCTCGCGCACCGCGACGAGCGGGTCGGTGTCGCCGATCCGGCCTTCGACCTGCCCGCCCGCGGCCTCCTCCAGCAGCGGGATGGCGAGCTCCAGGATAAGCGCCGCCTCCTCCGTCTCAGGGTCCCAGTAGGGACGCGGGACGAGCAGCACGAAACGACACTGCTCCTGGGCGGCGCGGCTGCGCACCTCATCCAAGAGCCCGGGCGTCCCCGCCGTGCGATACGCCACGATCAGGATGCGTCTCGGGGTGGAGGGCTCCATGTCGACCTCCTCACTCAGTCGCAGTGTCTCACAGTTGTCGCACCACCCTGGCCGGCGTAGCGTTGGTCGGCGACCGCGGCTCATCCATCCGCCAAGAGAGGAACGAGCCATGTACGTGAGCATCCGGACGTACCGCGTCGGAAACGGCTCTATCGATGAGCTCATGCATCGAGTCGACCGCGATCTCGCCGATGCGTTTGCTCAAGAAACCGGCTTCATCGCCTACCAGGTCGCCCATACGGGCGAGCGCACGGTGGCGTCGATCACGGTGTTCCACCAGCGCGACCAGGCCGAGCGGTCCAACGAGCTGGCGGCGGAGTGGGTGGCGGAATCGCTGGCCGATTTCGAGGTCGAGCGCATGGGCGTCATGGGCGGCGAGGTGATGGTGAGCCGCGCGATTGCGGATCTGCTGGAGCCCGCGCACCACTGACCGCGCTTACGGCGGCGAGGTCGCAAAAGAGCCGTCATGTCCGATGACATCCCGCCCGTCCCGGCCGCGCGGCTGCAGCCCTCGGCTTCCTACAGCTTCACCATGCGCCTGCACATGCCGCAGCAGGGCGGCGCGTTCGCCCGCGTCGCGCAGGCCATCGCCGACGCGGAGGCCATGCTGGGCGCCATTGACCTGGTGCGCGTGGAGTCCCGTGAGGTCGTCCGCGACGTGACGGTCGCGTGCGGGGACTCCGGTCATGCCGAGGCGGTCGTGCGCGCCGTGCGCGACCTGGAGGGGGTGCGGGTTGACAGCGTCTCAGACCGCACCTTCCTGATGCACAAGGGCGGCAAGATCGAGGTCAACTCCAAGCTGCCGCTCAAGACGCGCGACGACCTGTCGATGGCCTACACCCCCGGCGTCGCGCGGGTCTCGATGGCGATCCATGACGACCCGGTCAAGGCGTGGGCGCTGACCATCAAGGGCAACATGGTGGCCGTCGTCTCCGACGGCAGCGCCGTGCTCGGGCTCGGCGACATCGGCCCGGCCGCGGCCATGCCAGTGATGGAGGGCAAGGCGATGCTGTTCAAGGAGTTCGCCGGCGTCGACGCCTTCCCGCTGTGCATCGACACCAAGGACGTCAACGAGATCATCGCCTTCGTCACAGCCGTGGCCCCGACCTTCGGCGGCATCAACCTCGAGGACATCGCCGCCCCGCGCTGCTTTGAGATCGAACGGCGGCTGCGCGCGCAACTCGACATCCCGGTCTTCCATGACGACCAGCACGGCACGGCGATCGTCGTCCTCGCGGCGCTGCTCAACGCCCTGCGGATCGTCCGCAAGCGCCCCGAGGACATCACGGTCGTCGTCGTCGGCGCGGGCGCGGCCGGCGTGGCGTGCACGGAGATCATGCTTGCCCACGGCGTCGGCGACGTGGTCGTCTGCAACCGCCGCGGCACCCTCTATGCCGGCGCGAAGCACCTCGATGCCGAGCGCGCAACGCTCGCCGAGCACACCAACAGACGCGGGCTGCGGGGCACGCCCGACGAGGCGCTGGCCGGCGCCGACGTGCTGCTCGGCCTGTCCGGGCCGGGCGCGGTGTCGGCCGCCGCGGTCCGCGCGATGGCCGCCGATGCGATCGTCTTCGCGATGGCCAACCCGGTGCCCGAGGTCCAGCCGGAGGAGGTCCGCGACGACGTCGCCATCATGGCCACCGGGCGCTCTGATTACCCCAACCAGATCAACAACGTGCTCGCCTTCCCGGGCGTCTTCAAAGGAGCGCTCGAGGTGCGCGCGCGCACGATCAACGAGGAGATGAAGCTCGCCGCCGCGCACGCCATCGCGCGCGTCATCCCCGACGACGAACTGCACGCCGACTACATCATCCCCAGCGTCTTTAACCGTCGCGTCGCCGAATCGGTGGCCGAGGCGGTCGCCGACGCCGCGGTCGCCAGCGGAGTGGCACGACGCCAGAGGGGCGGGCGCACGCACGAGCCGGCGACCCCGCTCGAAGCGCTGCGCTGAGCACGGGCACCGCGGCGCTGCCCGCCGCACCCGGCGGGCAGGGTCGCCACTGGCGCATCGTCCCGGTTCGCGGAGACTCGCAGCGAAGATTCGACTCCTCGGGAGAGGGGACCCTGCACAGCCCGCCCCGGATCCGCAGTAACGGACTGCACGCCTGGGCAGATGATGGTTGCCCGCTTACTTGAGCGTCGTTATGTAGGCCACGAGCGCTCGCAGCTGGTCTTCGGGGATGATCCCGCCCCAGTGCGGCATGCTCACGATCGGTGCCTTCCCGATCACGCTGCCCGAGCGGATCACCGCGATGATCTTCGCGTCTGTGTTGAACTCCTTGCGGAAGTCCTGGCCCGAGAGCGGAGGGATCGTCTTGTCGGGGGACTGCGGGTTGGGTACGCCGCCGAGCCCGTTGGGGCCGTGGCAGTTGACGCAGCCGTAGCGTACGTAGAGCACCCCTCCCTCGACGGCGGCTCCCTGGGCCTGGGGGATCGCCGGCGGCTCGGCGGTCGGGACCGCGGGCAGCCCTGCACGCAGGTACGCGATCAGGTCGGACACCTGCGTCTTGGAGATCACGGCGCCCCAGACCGGCATGTAGGGCTGGGTTGGGTTGCTCGACTCGCCCAGCCCGTGGTCGATGATCGACCGCAACTCCGCCGGTGTCAGCCCCTTCGCGACCGAGGTGAGCGCGGGTACCGCCGGCGCGACGCCGCCGCGGCCCCGGTCGCCGTGGCACTGGCTGCAAGCGAACTGCACGAAGTCGTGCGCGCCGGCAGCGACGTGCGGGTCGACCGGCGCGCTCGCGGCCTGAGCGGCCGTCGCGGTGACCGTCCGTTCCTTGGTCTGCGTGCCCGCGTTCGCGAGGATCCCGACGACGCCCCCGACACCGACCAGGACGGCCGCGACGAGGGCGAGGGCGAGACGATGACGAAGGCGCCCCGGCTCGTTGCCCATGGTCCGCCGCTCCTATTCCGCCGGGGACGAGGGCGGGAGGGCCGAGCGGTCTGGGTCGTCGCCGAGCGCGATCTCGCGCACGGGGACGTCCAGCTCGCGCGCCAGGTGGCCGAGCATGCGGTTGGCGAGCCAGCTCGTGCGCTCCCGAGAATGCGTGACGACGATGACCTCGTCGGCGCCGAAATCACGAAGCTCGTCCTCGATTGCCAGCAGCGGATCGGGGTCTCCGACCTCCCCCTTCGCCGCGAAGCCCTGCTCGGCGACCCACGCCAGCGACGCCTCCAGTCGTTCGTGCGCTTCCTCGCGCTCACGGTCGAGGTCCGACGCCAGGTAATGAGACCGTGAGGCCAGGATCGGCGCGAGCACGTCGAGCTCGACTCCGGCTCCGCCGGCCGCCGCCAGCTCCCTGCGAAGCTGCTCACCGGCAAGCTTCACGCTTGTCACCACGAGGACGTGGCGCGTCCCGCCGCTGGCGCCATGGAGATGGGGAGCGTCTGCCGCCTGCTGCAGCGCCGACCCGCGGCCTGTCTCCCGTCCGGCGAGCTCGAACGTGATCCCGGCCGCAACGCCGGCGGCAAACACGACCACGCCGTACGCACGCGAAGCAAGCAAACCCACCAGAACCGAGGCCCCAACAAGCAACCCCAAGGCCACCGCGACCCGAAAGGCATCCGACTCGGTCTTGAAAGGAACGCGCATCACCAATCGGGAGACGGACTACGTCGACCGTCGAGCGCTCCCCGGGCCGCTCGTACTGGTCACCTCTGATCTCCTCCTTCCGCGACCCGGCGACGGCAACGATCACCAACCGCGCACACTGAGTTCATCGTACCTCGGAGACGCGCGTCTGGCAGGCGCTCGTAATCGTCCCCGTCCGGCACAGATAGACGCATCGGAGCTGCGCGTGGTTCGTGCGACCGCTTCGCGCGACGAACGGTCGCCTCCGCCGACGACGACCAGACGCTCGCTCGGGACGACGTCCACGCGTCTCGCGCCGCAGGACGCCGCGCTGACGCTTCGCCTAGCGGAAGCGAGCGTGAGCCACTCGCTGGCCGACACGCTCGGCGTTCGTCCCGAGCAGGTGTCCCGTAGGTGCGGGGGAGACGAGCGCTGTCGGGCGAGGGCAGGAGTGTCCGCGCTCCAGCGCCCAGTGGCAACCGTGCGATCACGACGCCAGCCCACCTGCCGCTGATAATCCCGTAGCTACGAAGGAAGGAGCCACCATGACCGAGCGCGACGGGTACGAGCACGGCGTCCCCTGCTGGGTCGACACCTGGCAGGAAGACCCCGACACGGCGGCGACGTTCTATGCCGGCGTGTTCGGCTGGGAGGTGGAGAAGGGCACCCCGCCCGGTACGGACACGCGGTACTACATGTGCCGGCAGCGCGGGAGCGGCGTGGCCGCGATCGGCTCGCCTCCACCCGCCGGAATGCCGCCCGCGTGGACCACATACGTGTGGGTCGACGACGCCGACGCGGTCGCCGCGTGCGCGGTGAAGGCCGGCGGCAGCCTCCTGGCCGAGCCCTCCGGCAGCCTCGACGGCGGGCGGCTGGCGATTGTCGCCGATCCCGCCGGCGCGGTGTTCGGAGTGTGGACGCCGGGCGCCCATCGGGGCGCGCAGCGCATCAACGAGCCGAGCGCCTACTCGATGAGCTTCTTGCGCACGCCGGACCCCGGGGTCGCCAAGGCGTTCTACGGTGCGGTGCTTGGCTGGACGACCGAGGCGTTCGGCCCGTGGCTGTTGTCGCGCCTCCCCGGCTACGTGGGAGGGGTCTCCGAGCAGCCGGTGCCGCGCGACGTCGTGGCGGCGATGGCTCGTGCCGGTGAAGACGAGGCGGCACACTGGAGGGTCGACTTCTGGATCGCCGATGCCGACGCAGCCGCCGCGCGCGCCACCCAGCTCGGCGGCTCGGTCGTCGCCGGTCCCGAGGACGCGGGGCCGTTCCGCGAAGCGGTGCTCGCCGACCCGGCGGGCGCGACCTTCTCGGTGAGCCAGCTGACCGCGGGCCCTTAGCGGCCGTCAGGCCTCGGCGCCGTCAAGACGCTCATCGGGCTCGTTGATCGCGGCCTTCGCGGCCTGCCGCGACGCCCTTGTGGCCGCTTGAGTGGTGCGCTCGGCGACCACGGCCGGGGCGGCCGCGGTCACTCCTGTGAGGCTCGCTCCTCACATGGACGAGCACCGGGCGTCTTGAGGCACGGGTTGCGGTGTCGGCTGACGCTCGGTATCCACAGCGATCGACCCTCCTGCTCGGTGGCCTCGGCGTGGACGAGGAGGTGATCGACGGCTCAGGTCCTCGTAGACCGTCCGGCCCGACGTCGGGTTGACGATGTCGGTCACCTCCTGCTCGACTCCGTCGAGAGGCATTACCTCCAGGCGCGGACGCCGGAGGAAGTCGACGACGACGTCGTTCTCGGTGCTCAGTGTTCGGTCGCGAGACGTTGCTTGGGGATCTCCTTCTTGGGGTCGATGAAGGGCATCTCCACGACGACCGCGTCGCGCCGGTCGCCGTCGACCTCGACCTCGAGCTCCGTGCCGAGCTCGGCGAGCTCGACCGGCACCATGGCGTAGCCGATGTTCTTGCCCAGGCGCGGCGAATGGCAGGCCGAGGTCACGCGGCCCACGGGCTCGCCGCCGCGGGTGACCGGGAAGACGTCGATCATCGAGCCGTCGTTGTAGGCGCCGAGGCTCGCGTCCGCGATCTCGACCCCCGCGAGCTTGCGCGCGACGCCCTCCTGCTTGATCCGCGCGAGCGCGTGCTTGCCGATGAAGTCGGCCTTCTGCTCGAGGTCGACCATCCAGTCATAGCCCATGCCGACCTCGTATGGGTTGGTGTCAAGCCACATGTCCGCGCCGTAGGCGAGGATCCCGCCCTCGATGCGGCGGATGTGCGACGGGCCGATCACCGCGAGGCCATGCGGTCGACCCGCCTCGAGCACGGCGTCCCAGAGCCGCTCGCCGTGCCGGCTGGCCTCGAAGAGGTAGATCTCATAACCGAGCTCGGCCGTGTAGCCGGTGCGCGAGACGAGCACCGGCACGCCGTCGAGCTCGTAGCGGCGCAGGAAGTAGTACATGCACCTCGAGGATGTCGGCTCCGAAGAGGTCGACCATGACGTCCTTGGACTTCGGACCCTGGATCTGGACCGGGCCGACGTCTGCCTCGCGGATCGTCACATCCAGCCCGGAGCCGTGGGCCACGCCGAGCGCCCAGAGCAGCACGTCGCTGTCGGCGAGCGACAGCCAGAAGTGGTCCTCGCCGAGCCGCAGCAGCACGGGGTCGTTGATGATCCCGCCGTCGGGCGCGGTCACGAACACGTACTTGCACTGCCCGACCTCGCACTTGGCGAGGTCGCGGGCGACGAGCATGTTCGTGAACGAGAAGGCATCCGGGCCGGTGATCTCGACCTGTCGCTCCACGCCGACGTCCCACAGCGTCACGCCGTTGAGGAGCTGCCAGTACTCCTCGACCGGGTCGCCGTAATGCCTCGGGTGGTACATGTGGTTGTAGACGCTGTACATCGCGACGCCGTGGCGGCGCGACGCCGAGAAGAACGGCGACTTGCGGATCCGGGAGCACAGAAGGATCCGCGGGTCCTCGATGATGGGCGACAAGGCGACACCTCCACGTCTAGGTTGCAAACCAATCTTCCCGGCACGGCAGCAAACCACGTCCACGCACCCCCGAAGCGAGGAGAGATGGACAACTACTTCTGGGTGACCACCCGCACGATCAAGCCCGGAGCGCGGGAGCACTTCGAGCACGCCTGGCGACCGGCCGAGTTCCCGCCAGGGCTGGTGGGGGCCTACGTGCGCTATGCCGACGACGGCGATGAGGTCGTAGGCATCTCGATCTGGGACTCCGCCGAGGCGTGCCACCGCTCCCGCGACTCGGACGTCGAGGCCCGCCGGCAGGCCCTCATGGACCCCTTCGTACTCGAGGAGCGATCGCGCTTCTACACCGGGCGCGAGCTGGGCGTCCCGGGGCGCTGAAAAGCCCAACGAGCCCGCTTCCGCTTCCCGACGAACCAGCGGTCTGCCGCCGGGATCGAGGCGCCGCTCGCGATCGAGTTGGACGACCCGGAGCGGCGCAGCACTCGCCGGGCACCTGACGCAATCCCGCTGCTCCTCTCAGCCGAGGATGGCGACCCGGTCGTCGGCACTCGCGACTCTGTGAATCAGCTCTGAGCGGATTTGATCATGCGCGCGATCGTGCTCGCGACGTAGTAGAGCGAGAGCAGGAAGAAGGCCGCGCCGATCGCGGCGCGCAGCCGTTCCTCAGACACCGGGGCGCGGCTCGCGGCGCGTGGCGCGACGTTATCGGCAATCGCTTTGCGCCAGCCCACCAATCCGGCTTGGGCGATGTTCTCGGGCTTGGGCATGGGATCGTTCTACCCGCCCAGGAGTGTTCAGCCTGACGCAGCACGGTGGGCCGTCCGGCGGCACCTCACCCCGCGCTAGGTCGTCATCAGGCTGATGATCGCCGCACGTGGCGGCGAGAAGACGTCGAGGACGGTGCAGCCGTCGGGTCCGGAGCCGCCGCCGTGAGGCACGTGGGGTGGGATCACCACGCAGTCGCCGGCGCGCATGACCTTCGTCTCGTTACCGACGGTGAGGGTCAGCTCGCCGGAGAGAACGATGGCGATCTGCTGCTCTACGTGGTGGTGGATCGGGGTCGGGGTGTTCGCCTCGAAGGTGACCAAGTTCGTCATCACGCTGTCGGTCGTGACGGGGCGGAACCTCGAGGCCGGGGCCCGGCGTCAACGGAGCGAGGTCGTTGATATTGACGAAGCGGCCCGGCTCGTCGGAGGGTTCGCCGGACTCGTCGAAGTAGCGTCGCTCGGGCATCCCCGCACCCTACGCTCGGGCCCTTGCCCAGGGCAATTCGACGGCGGCGTGCATCCAGCCGGGAGCGACGGACCGCCGCCGAACGTGGACATCGCGCTCGTCGACGAGGACGCGGCATATCGGATCGCGGTCGACGCCGGCTGCGAGCCGCTCGTCGCGCCAGTCCGAAAGCCGCCTGCGGCAAGGGGCCATCTATCGAAAGCGCCCCGCCCAGCTCGGCGACGCGTTGACGCCCACGTGCGCTCTGGAGCGTGGCTCGCGAGCGGGCCCCGGGAGGATCTTGGGGATCGTCTCTCGTGTGGTGGGAACCGCAACGGCTGCTGCCCCCCGGGCTGTAGAACGCGCGATCGCGTGCAAGGTCGGGTCGGGTCGGTGACGTCTGCAGCCTTGCGGCGGTGTCGCGGTCGCCGTCCTCAAAGTCTCCTCGCCGGATCGACGTCGCTTCACGCACCGGCCCACCCTTGCCACGCGGCGGCGCACTCGTGGGCCACCGCTAGCGAGAGCCCGGCGCGGACGGTCTCCGCGCTGTTGGACGGTCCGCTCGCTAGGCGGCACGCACCCGCGACACCGGCCGGTCCACCGGGTGCGCCAGCACGATCGAGTTGGCGCCGACGACCGCGGCGACGATCAGGTCGATCCCGCCGGCCGCGGCCCGCTCGACGGCTTCGGCGGCGGCATGGGCCACCGTGCGCGCCGAGATGTTCTCGTGCCATGGAGCGAGCGTGGCGTGATCGACGCCGACGACGACATAGGTCATGGTCGCCTCCCCAAAAGGCGATTGCTTGCGTGCTCGATGGAGGCGCGGGACGCCGCGCGAGATACGTCCGCGCTCCCACGACTCCGCGCGGCGAGCGAGTGCTTGCAGCGGTAGTAGCGGCCAGCCCACGCCCGCCGCGCGTACATGCGCTCGCCGCAGCGCCCACAGAACACGACGCCAGCCCGCTGCTGTCCGAGATCCTGCCCTGATCGTCCGACGCGGGCGCGCCGACGGTGCGGTGGCCTGCTCGGCAGCCACCATCACGGCGCCGCACGGATCGGCGAGGTCACCGATCCGTGCGGGCGCCAACACCACGAGGTGGACGGGCGGCAGTCGGAGCTGAGCGCTCAGGGCTGGCCCTGGAATCCGATCGCGTCGGCGGCGAGGCCGGAGCTGTCGATCGTGTCGTTTCCGGCGAGCCCGTTGACCGTGAGGAGGTCGAGCTCCGGCGCGGCGGCGAGGGCGTCCCGGACGTTCACGGTCGCGGCGAGCCCGGTGACCGTGGCGCTGCCGTTGCTGCCGCTCGCGGCGATCGCGTCGTCGCCGAGGGTGCCGTTGACCACCACGTGGTCGGTGGCGCCGTCGGAGCCCGAGCCGCCGATCGTGGGTGCCAGATTGGCGTTCACCGTGGTTAGGTCGGTCCCGGAGAGGTCGTTGACCGTCACCAGATCGGCGCCGCCAGCGCGTTGACGTCGACCTGCTCAACGTCGTCGAGGTCGATCGTGATCGTGCCCTGGGTGCGGAAGACGCGCGCCCGCTCGCCGTTGGCCGAGACGTCGAACTGCTCGGCGCCGGCGGCCCCGTTGAACGTCAGCTTGTCGTGGCCCTTGCCGCCTTCGACCACGTCGCTGCCGTCGCCCGGGTCCCAGATGAACTCGTCGTCGCCGGAGCCGAGGTTGGCGGTGTCGGCGCCGCCGTTGCCGTCGACGACATCGTCGCCAGGCCCACCGTTCAGCGTGTCCGCGCCGCTGCCGCCGAGCAGCGTGTCGTCGCCGCGGCCACCGTTGATGGTCGCGGGCGTGTTGATCGCGCCGTTGGTCTCGTCGAAGCGCACGAGGTCGTCGCCGTTGCCGCCGTTGATCGCGATTCGCGTGAACGAGTCACGGGCGACCGAAACCACCGGGGAATTTCCGTCGACCTGGAGCGTCTGCTGCGCTCCGGGCGCCAGCCGCAGGATGATCGTGTCAGGGCCGTTGTGGCCGTCGATGTTCAGGGTGCCGTTGTCGACCGCGACGTCGACCGGGTTGCGCAGCGTGCGCCTGCGTAGTCGCGGCAGACGAGGCCGCTGTGAGCCCGGCTACGAGGCCGAGCTTGATGTTGAGGAGGTGCATGCGATGGTCGACGCGCCCGCTCGCAGGCTCCTTCCCGACGCGGTGTGCTATTGCGCACACGGCGTCATGGGAGAACGCCGGTCTCGGCGTAGGCGCGAACCGGGACCGCCTGCCAGAGCGCGGCACCGAGGTCGTCGTCAGGCTGGTTGCAGCGCGTCGTCGCCCAGCTCGCGCAACGTGTGGTGGCAACGCTTGAGCAGCTTGCGTGCCAAGGCCAGGCAGGCGCGGTTGCCGCCGATCCGCTCGCCGGCCTGGAGGTAGTAGTCGTGATCGGGGCCGCGGGTCCGTCGCGCGGTCTGGACCGCCTCGAAGAGCGCCCAGCGAAGCGCCGGCGGACCCTGCCGCGAGAGGTGACCGGGCGTGCGGTGCTGATCTGACTGGTGGACGGTGATGTCCAGGCCGGCGTAACGGACGGCATGGCGGGAGGAGGAGAAGCGGCGCGCGTCGCCGAGTTCCGCCACTGTCGTGGACGGCGGTCAACGGCCCGACGCCGTAGTGCTTCATCAACGCGCGGCAGCCGTTCTGGCGCTTGGGCTCGGTGGTGATCGGGGCCTCCTGCGCGTGGAGGGCGTCGATCATCTGCAGGGCGACGGTGATCTGCTCGCGCGCGATCTCGCGCAACGCGAGTTCGGCCAGCCAGGCGCGGTTGGGGCCGGTCAGAAGCTCGCGGCGCTGAGGCAGGCCGTGGTGGTAGAGCACCGCCTGGATGCGCTGTTGCCATTCGCCGCGCTGGTCGACCAGCGTGTGACGCAGCCGGACCTTGGCGCGGAGATCGAGCAGGTGGTCGGGCGCGATCCACGACTCGGGCAGCCGGCCGACCATCAACAGCTCGCGCAGGTGGCGCGCGTCGGCGCGGTCGGTCTTGGGGCGCTTCTTTCGCCCCCGCCGAGCGGCGGTCTCCGCCGGCTCGGCGAGATGCACGTCGGCGCCGATCGCTTGCAGCTCGCCGACCACGAACCGCCACCCGGTGGTCGCCTCCAACGCCACCTCGAGCCGCTGGCCGCCAACCGGCCCAAAAATCCGCCGCACACCCGCGCGGTCCGCGGCCGCACGCGCGACCGGCCGATCTCGCCAGTCTCGGTGTCGACCCACTAGGCCGTGATCTGCGCCCGATGCTGATCAAGCCCCATCACGATCGACATCCGCCTGACCTCCTTCCCCGCCGAGCCCGTCTCTGGTGTTGAGCACCACACGGGCCCTGACGAGCAGCGTCCAGCCCGACCCATCGCATAGCGTGGGTCACGGTCGGTACCTCCGATTCGAATGGCCGGCCGCGTGGGCATCATCCGCACGCGCCTTGACCCACGCCGTTCCTCGCGGAGGACCGGCCACGTTCAACGCACCCCCGCGCGGGAGCGGACCGGAGTCGGCGACAGGGAGGCGGCGCACGACTCGCGATCGCGCAGCACAACTCCCCTTCGGCAAGCGGGCGCTCGGTTGATGCCGCTGCGGGAGCCGCCGCTGGCGTCGGCGACGCCGCTGTGATCTGGGACAGCGGGTGGCCGCCGGAGTGGTGTCCTAACGACGTGGCGTATCTCGAATGCACGACAGACGCGGTCGTCATCGCCTCGCGAGGACCGCTGTGGGCAGGTGCCGTGCCCTGTGGGACTGGGCTGCGCCGGTTAGGAGCGGATCAGCAGGATCTTGCCCTCGGCGGTGACGACACAGAGGGCGTCGTCGGTTGCGACCAGCGCGTTTGGCCGCTGGCGGCCGAGGTCGAGCATCCCGGTGATGTTGCCGGTGTCCGGGTCGATCCGGGTGATGCGGTTGTGGCGCAACAAGGCGTCGGCGGACGTGATCCACAGGCCGTCGCGCGCACTGGCCAGGAGTGGCTGAGTAGATGGGTCGATCGGGATCTGTCGGACCGCCCGTCCGTCCACGATGCGCAGGATCGCGGCCTTGACGGTGCTGAGCACCCAGGCGCCGTCGGTGTCCGCGGCGAGCGCGTGCTGCGCCGGTCCGCCGGCGGAGGACGGAGCAAGCTGCGGCCAGCGGCGCGCGATGCGGCCGGTGGCGGCGTCGACCTCGAGGACGGTGCCGTCGTGCTGGATGACCCACAAGGCCGCTCGCGCGACCGCGATGCGTTCGACGTTCCGCAGCGGCATCCTTCCGCTCCGGGCGCCGGTGGTGGGGTCGATCTGGTCGATGCCCTCGGGCATGGTGAATCTGCGCGCCGCCCAGACCGCGTGGGCACCGAGGGCGAGCGCGCTGCCCCCGCCCAGCGCGACGTGCGCGAGGACTCGGTTGGTGCGCGGATCGATGTGGAGCAGGTGGCCGCCGAGTGGGCCGCCCGCGGGGCCGGTCGCGTCCCGGGTCCGGACCCACACCGAGCCGGCGCCGGCGGCGATCGAGTCTGGCTGGGCGCGCACCTTGATCCTCGCGAGCACGCGGCGGCCGCGGGGATCGACGCGGACGACGCTTCCGGTGAGGTCGGTGACCCATAGCGAGCGGCCGCCGTACGCGGCGCTCACCGGGGTGCCGCCGATGGCGATCACGGCCACGATCTGCGGGCGACTCGGAGGGCGCCCCGGCGCCGCGAGAAAGCGCACCGCCACAACAGCGCCGACCAGGCCCGCCGTGACCGCCACCGCGGCGAGGACCGCCGCCGGCCGCCACACCCGGGGATGCATCGCGCGCGCTGCGCGCTGAAGGCGCCCGCGCCGGCGGTGCCGTCCGTGAGCGTCGACGACCTCGCGGCGCAGCTCGGAGATGAAGTCGCTCACGACCGCCCCCCGATCCGCCGGCGAAGGCCAGCCAGTCCGCGCGAGACGCGCTGGCGCACGACGGCCTCGGAGATGTGCAGCGACTCGGCCAGCTCGGCGTAGCCGCGATCCTCGACGACGTGCGCGGCGACGGCTTCGCGCTGGTCCTTCGGGAGCTCGGCCAGCAGCGCACCGACGGCGTCGTCGGCCAGAAGGCGGATGAGCTCCACATCCTCGCCGCGCAGCGGCGGGCGCTCGATCGCCAGCTCGCGACGCACCCGCCGTTCGACCCAGCCCCGCCGCTGGTAGTCGACGAGCCGCCGCATGGCGATCTTGTACAGCCACGCCATCGCCGGCGCCCCGGTCGGGCTGTAGCGATCCTGCGCCCCGATCGCCGACGCGAACGTCTCGGCCGCCAGGTCGGCCGCCACTTCCGGATCTCCCGTCCTCCGGGCGAAGTAGCCCAGCAGCGTCCGCACGTGCCGGTCATAGAAGACCCCGAACGCCTCGGAGTCGTGCGAGGCGAGCAGGTCCTCGTCGCTGAGAGAGGTCCACGGGTCCATCGCGTTCTCGCGACCGTCGCAGCCATTTATCGGCCGAGCCAGCCGCGTTGTGACCAATCTCCCACGAATCCGTCACACACCGCCGGCCCACGACGATTAAGAGCCAGCACACCGCCGGGAACTGACCGGCTCCCTCGCCGACCGCCGCCGGCGGCCGCGCTCTGACAGGAGGGCCCCATGGCTCGCCGCAGTCCACGCAGTCCCCGCGCACGGCTCTTCTCCGCCGTCCTGGCGCTTGGCGATTCTTGTGCCGGCCGCTACCGCGTATGTCGAGGCGACGTCGTGCGCTTCGGGCCGATCACGACGACGTTCACGGATTACGTGCCCAGCGACGACTGCCGCCCGGGCATCAGCGCGACCGCGACGGGCACGGACGTGGTCGTCGGCCAAATCGTCCCAGACGCTTCCTCCGTCAAGCGGCTCGATCTTTCGGGGGGCAGGACACCACCACGCTCACCGTCCAGTTCTCCGACGGCTCCTACGGCATCGGCGCGGCATCGTTCCGGTTCGTGGGCCCCGAGATCTTCGTTGGACCCCCGAGTCAAGCGACGAGGGTCTCAGTCGTCACCTATCCGTACGTGGAGTCCCTGACCATCTACGACGTGAGCGGGCAGGTGATCGGTACCGAGACGTCCCGCTCCATCGAGCACTACATCATCGAGGATTTGCCGCCGTTCGGGCCCAGCGATAACGACGTCGTTCGTATGAGGCTCGACGCGGGCGCCTCATCTGCAATTTGTAAGCCGCAGCACGGCCCATGCCAACCCTTCCTGCCCAACCGCCCGGTCTTCCCCCAGTTCACCCCCGACGGCGCCTACCTGTTCGCCATCACCGATGCCGGCCGGGGCTACCGCTGGGACATGCGCCCGTCCTCGTGGGCGCCATACGCCTGCGCCGTGGCGGGCCGCGCCCTCACCCGAACCGAGTGGGAGGCCGCGCTACCCGGATGCCACTATGCGCCCGCCTGCACCCTCTGACCGGCACGCGCACGACCGGGCCGGGCCGGCTCGGCGGGTCGCCCACGCAGCCGCGCGGAAGGAGAAACTCTCCCCGCTCCATCCCGCGCGGAGGCGCCCCCAGCGGCGTCCGTCGATCGGCCAGTCTGAAACGCACCTGAAGGACCGGGTCGGTCATCGGATTCGACGGACCAGCAGAGCTGTACGCGGAAGAGGATGAGCAAGATGTGCACGAATCGATCCAGCACCTCGGCGTCGTCGCGCCGCCGGCAGCGGCGATCTACGCTCGCATCCCCAACGGGCGCACGCCGGCTGATGCGAGCGATCCGGGAACGCAGGAGCGTGGGCGTGGTGGGGGCGCTGCTCGTGTTGGCCGCCCTGGGCCTGTTCCTCACCGGGTGCGGCCACCGGCCGAAGACGGCGGTGCGGGGGGAGCATGGGATGTTCGTGATGGATGACTTCGAGTCGGGCGCGCTGACTGGTTGGAGGGCCGTCGGCGGCGGCTCGGGGGGCTGGTTCGTCTACACCAACGGCAGCAAGGCGCCCGATCCCGCTCGGAGCGATCCGAACGTTCCCTTTGATGTCCCCGATCCGCCGCAGGGCAGGTTCGCGGCGGTGAGCGATGCGAACGGTCCGGGGACGCGGATCCTGTATCGGGACGTGAAGCTGGACGGTCGGCTCAGGCTTCACCTGACTGTGTTCTACGCGGGGGTCGGCGGTTTGAGCAGCCCGCGGAGCCTCGCCTACGACGAGCCCGGGGCCAATCAGCAGTTCCGGATCGACCTCCTCGCTCCGTCGGCGCCGATAGACTCCGTGGCGCACGGGGATGTCTTGGCGAAGGTCTTTGCGACCGCGGCCGGCGATCCGGACCGTCGCGAGCCGAGCACCGTCAGCGTCGACGTCTCGCGCTGGGCCGGCCAGACCGTGCGCCTGCGCCTTGCCGCTACCGACAACGGAGGTCCACTGCGCGCCGGCGTGGACGACATTCGTTTCGAACCGATCGGCGCGGACGCCAACGCCCGGATCGAGCTTCCGCACACCGAGCAGCCGGCGCGCGCCGTGAACCTCGTCCTGCATCGGATGACGGAAGCGGACGCGTTGAAGGCGCTCTCGACCCGCGGCAACAAGCTCGCGGGCGAGGACGAGTTCTCCGGCGCGGTGCTGGTCGCCAAGGACGACCGCGTGCTCTTCAGCCATGCCTACGGACTGGCCGACCGCAACAGACGGATCCCGAACACCATCCGGACGCGCTTTCGGATCGGGTCGATGAACAAGATGTTCACCGCCGTCGCGATCCTCCAGCTGGTCCAGGGCGGCAAGGTCAAGCTCACCGCTCCCCTCGGCACATACCTCTCCGACTACCCCAACCGGGAGGTCGCGACCAAGGTCACCATCCATCAGCTCCTGACCCACACGGGCGGCACGGGCGACATCTTCGGCCCCGACTTCGACGCCCACCGCAACCAGCTGCGCACGCTCGCCGACTACGTGAAGCTGTACGGCAAGCGGGGGCCCGAGTTCGAGCCGGGCAGCAGCTGGGCGTACAGCAACTACGGCTTCATTCTGCTCGGCGCCGTGATCGAAAAGGTCACCGGGCACAGCTACTACGACTACGTGCAGCAACACATCTATGCGCCCGCGGGGATGACCCGCAGCGGCTCGCTGCCCGAAGACCACGCGGTCCCAGACCGGTCGATCGGCTACACGAAGCCATCCGGAACGACCGGCTGGATCGCGAACACCGACACGCTGCCCTACCGCGGAACTTCCGCCGGCGGCGGCTACTCGACCGTCGGGGACCTCGCACGCTTCGCCCACGCCCTGCTCAGCCACGAACTCCTCAGCCCCGACACCACCAAGCTGCTCATCACCGGAAAGGTCAAGGCGGGCCCCGGCGCCAGATACGCCTACGGCTTCGAAGACGCCCGCGACGCCGACGGCAACGGCTGGGTCGGCCACGGCGGCGGCGCACCCGGCATCAACGGCGACCTGAAGATCTACCCCAAGACCGGCTACGTGGTCGCGGTGCTGGCCAACCTCGATCCACCGGCAGCACAACGGATCTCCGAGTACCTCGACCCCCGCCTGCCGACACAGCGCTAACGATGACGACAGCGGCGTGCTGCTTGTTCTCACTCCAGCCAAGTAGCCGCCCGCCGCTATGACCGACCGTCGCCGCAACCTCTTCGTCCTGCTCCTCGTCGCCGGCCTGCTGGTGGCCTCGCTGGCGGTCATCGCGACCAAGCCGACGCGCCTGGGGCTCGACCTCAAGGGCGGCGTCTCGCTCATCTACCAGGGCAAGCCGACCAAGCAGTCACAGGTCACAAGTGACTCGGTCAACCGCGCGATCGACGTCATGCGCAAGCGCGTCGACCAGATCGGCGTCGCCGAGCCGAGCCTGCAGCGCTCGGGCGCCGACCAGATCGACGTCTCGCTGCCCGACGTCAAGAACGCCGACGAGGCGGCCTCGCAGGTCGGCACCACCGCCCAGATGTGGTTCTACGACTGGGAGGGCAGCGTCCTCGGCGCCAACTGCAAGCCCGATCCGGCCAACACGACGGTGACCGGCGGACCGTCGGCGGGCATCAGCGCCGCGCCCCCTGCGCTGTCGCTGTTCGACGCGGTCACGCGGGGCGCGAAGTGTCCGCGTACCAACACGGGCAAGGAGTCCTCGGGCGACAAGCTCTACCTCGTCGACAAGAAGACCAAGCACGTCCTCGTCGGCCCCGACGAGAGCCGCGCCGACCTCGAGCGCGACGCGCAGGCCAAGAAGCTCCCCTTCAACGCCGACCAGATCGTCACGGTGCCGCAGGGCGTCACCCTGGTCCGCGCCGAGCAGGACGACCCGAAGGGCAAGCCGTCGAACCTCTGGTACGTCCTGAAGGACCAGACGGTGCTCGGCGGCAAGGACATCAAGAACCCCGAGCAGAGCTTCGACAACGGGGCCGGGGGGACCGGGGCGCCGAACGTCCTCTTCGACTTCACCGGCCGCGGCGCGAGCACGTGGGAGACGTTCACCAAGAAGCTCGCGCAGCGCGGCCAGGAGCAGGCGCTGGGCACGTCCGCCGACGCGTCCAACCAGCACTTCGCGATCGTGCTCGACAACGAGCTGATCTCGGCGCCGCAGGTCCAGTGGCAGAAGTACCCGAACGGGATCCCGTCCGGCGGCGGCTCGGAGATATCCGGCGGCTTCACCATCGAGACGGCTCAGCGGCTGGCCAACCTGCTGAAGACCGGCGCGCTGCCGATCAAGCTGCGGGTGATCTCGTCCTCGCAGGTGTCGGCGACGCTGGGCAAGCAGGCGCTCAACCAGGGGCTCGTCGCGGGCGCGGCCGGCTTCATCATCGTCGCGCTCTTCCTGCTCATCTTCTACCGCGTGCTGGGCCTCATCGCGGTGGGCGCCCTCGTCGTCTACGCGGTCTTCTTCTACGCCCTGATCAAGCTCGTGCCGATCACGATGACGCTGCCGGGCATCGCGGGGCTGATCCTGACGATCGGCGTCGCGGCCGACGCGAACATCGTCATCTTCGAACGCGTCAAGGAGGAGCTGCGCGGGGGCAGATCGATCCCGGCCGCGATCGCCACGGGCTACAAGCGCGGCTTGTCGGCGATCGTCGACGCCAACGTCGTGACCTTCATGGTCGCGTTCATCCTTTTCCTGCTGGCCACCGCGGGGGTCAAGGGCTTCGCCTTCACGCTGGGCGTCGGCACGCTGGTCTCCTTCTTCACCGCGGTGCTGCTGACGCAGGCCGTCCTGGGCGCCATGGGGCGCTCGAGGCTCATCCACAGCCCGGCCGCGCTGGGCGTGGGCAAGCGCCGCGAGCGCAGGCGCTTCGACTACATGGGCGCGTCGAAGTGGTTCTTCTCGATGTCGGGCGTGATCTTGCTCATCGGGGCGCTGGCCATCGGCGGCAAGGGCCTGAACTTCGGCATCGACTTCGAGTCGGGCACGCGCGTGAAGACCGAGCTCAAGCGGTCCACGAACGAGAACGACGTGCGCAACGCGATCGCGCCCAGCGGCTTCGCCGACGCCGAGGTGCAGCGCATCAGCGGCCAGGGCGCGGGCAAGAACGCCTTCCAGATCTCGACGACCACGCTGACGCAGGGCCAGCGCGACAACATCCAGAAGGCCCTCCAGCGGGAGTTCGGCGTCCAGTCGTTCGACTACGACACGATCGGGCCGACGTTCGGCCAGACGGTGGCCAAGAGCGCGGTGATCGCGATCATCGCCTCGCTGCTGGTCATCTCGCTCTACATCGCGCTGCGCTTCGAGTGGAAGTACGCGGTCCCGGTGCTCATCGCCCTGATGCACGACCTGCTCATCACCGCGGGCGTGTACTCGCTGCTCGGCCGGGAGGTGACGACGTCGACGGTCGCGGCGCTGCTGACCATCCTCGGTTACTCGCTCTACGACACGATCATCGTCTTCGACCGCGTGCGCGAGAACGTCCCGCGCATGCCGCGCGCCGCCTTCTCGCAGATCGTCAACCGCTCCATGAGCGAGGTCCTGACCCGCTCGCTGGCGACGTCGTTCTGCACCGCGCTGCCGATCGCCGCCCTGCTCTTCTTCGGCGGCGACACGCTCAAGGACTTCGCCTTCGCGCTGCTCGTCGGCGTCATCTCGGGCACCTACTCGTCGATCTTCATCGCCTCGCCGGTGCTCACGCACTGGAAGGAGCGCGAGACGGTCTACGTCCGCCGTCGCCGGCGCATCGCCGAGGACAACGACGGCGTCGTGCCGCCCTACGCCGTGGGGGCCAGCGGCGCGCTGGTCGACGTCGCGCCGTCCGACAACCGCCCGGCACGGCGCATCACGCAGCCCCAGGATCCCGCGCAGGGAGTCTCGAAGACCGAGTTCGACGAGATGGTCCGCGACCTGCACGTCGAGGCGCCGCCCACCGCCACCGCCGAGCCCGAGCCGGACCCCACCGCCGACCTCGACCCCGAGGACCTCGTGCTCAAGGACGACAAGGCCAAGGCGCCCAAGCCCAAGCGGCCGCGCAACCGCCGCCACGGGAGGAGCCGCTAGCCATGGCCATGCTCGCGTGGATCATGATGGGCCTCGCCATCTGGCACTTCACGATCTTCATCCCCGACCGCTTCTGGGGCGGGATCGTCGGCGCGTTCGTCGGCGCTCTCATCGGCGCGATGGTCTTCGGCCTCCCGGTCAACGGCGCCACGATCCCCGGCGAGAGCGACACGCACATCCTGCAAGCGCTCGACGCGATCCCCGGAACGCTCATCGGCATCGGCATCGCCTGGTTCGAGGGCATCCGGCGCGGCAACGCCGCACTCGAGCTCTGACGGGAGAGCGCGACGACGGCCACCTAGGAGGACGTGGCCCGGATCGCGCTGGCGCTGCCCGAGACCGACGAGGGCATATCGCGAGACGGCCGGCAGCGGCTACCTCGCTACGAACGCGCATCACGATCAGACGTCGTCGTACGCGCTCTCGACCGAGAGGCTCGACGTGGGCGGCACGACCGGGGCGCTCGAAGATCGCCTCGGCCGGCTCAGGCTCACCGCGACGAGCGCCGTCGCGGCGAATCCCTCTCCGTCGGGATCGCGCGCACCGAGGACCTCGACCGCTACCTCGCCCGTGTCGAGCACGACGAGCTCCGAGACATCGAGATCGTGTCCCTGGGTATCGCTCGGCGAGCCAGGTGGTGAAGATCCCGGCGACGGCCTCCCGTGCAGCACCGATAGATCCTTCGGCCGTCCCAGCGCCACCTGAACCACCGCGTCTGTCGCTCGTTTCCCGCATCCCGGGCGACACTAGATCTCTGGATGGGAGGCGGCTCTCACCGCCCCGCCCCCAGTCTGCGCCGGCAGTGCCGGCGAGCGAGACCCTCCCCCAGTCCATTCCGAGCCCGGCACGGTTGCGCCCGCTGGGCGCGCGATCCGGAGGGGACGGGTCATTTCGCCTGGCCATGGGGGCCGCCCGTCAGAACAGCCTGATGGCGATGTTGATCAGAATCGTCAGCGCCAGCGACAGAAGCAGGGACGTCACGAGGCAGCCGGGTCCGCATCCGATGACGCGGACCCGGCCACCGCGATACGACCGATGGCCCGCCGACCAAAAGGCCATGAACCGTTACCGGCTGCCCTCGTCGGCGTCATACGGGTCGCGGCTGCCGGACTTCGCCAGGCCGCGGGACACCATGTAGCCGACGGTGAGGATCGTCGTGTAGAGCCACACCTGGCGGGCGCCGTAGCCGCCGGCATCCGCCGAATCGACCACCGCGCCGGCGATGAGGACGCCGACGAGGACGGCGATGTATGAGAAGAACTCCGTCGTCTTGAACGCGGCCTTCGTCTCCGTGCTTAGACGGCGGACGTGGGTGCGCGGCGCCACGGCGCCGCGCGTGTCGTGATCGTCCGCGCTGATGCGCGGAGATGCGTGAGTACTCATGAAGTCCTCCTGACCTTTATGCGGGTGGATGTGCCGGATGCCCCCCGATGGCGCCGCGCACGACGGCGTCGAGGACTCCTCCGGCAGACTGTTCTCAGGACGCGCCTGGCAACTGCGACGAGCAAGCGCCCAATTCATCTGTACCCGAGGCTGACGTCCGGGCAGTCGCTTCATTCGTGTGCGCTCGCGCACACAGGGCGATTGCCCTTTCAGGTTGTCCCGCCGATTCCGGTCCATCGTGCGTGCCGCGGTCGCGGCAAGGGTGGTACACGCGGTGGCCGACTGACCGCAGGGGAATCGGGGCGCGGGGAAGCGCATTCCCTCCAAGGCGACAGTCCTTCCCCAGCTCCAACGCGGCGCTTCGCAGGTGGAGCGTGCGGAAGGTGGGCCCAACACACGCAGAACGGCCCGCCATCCGTGGCGAGCCGCAAGTACGAACCTCCAGTGCGATGCCCAGCTAGGGGCGCCTGTCGGCTTCCCTCCCCCTGGGCATCACCCCTACCCCCTTCAACGCAACGCGATGCCCAAGGTTGGGCGAAGCGCCGTGTCGTGGCGCGTTGCGGTGGGCAAGGCCGGACGCGGCGGCCCCCTCACACCTTCGGGTCGTGCGCGTACAGCGGCGGGTCCCCATTCCCGACTCCCGGCGAACCCGGCGCACGCGAGCGGGCCAGCCCACACGGCTAGCGGTAGCAACGACGCCACGAGCGGTGGTCGCGGTCCCTCTGCGGCCTCTACTACCCAACCCTGACCGGTGCGGAGGCGTTGTAGAGCCATCCCGGCCCGGTGAGTCCCACACCCCACCCTCAGGGCCTCGCTGAATTCAGGGCGGCGCGCCGAGTCCTCCCAAGACGGCGCGCCGCCCGGCTGGGCCGAAGGTTGGCCCTCCGCCCGCGCCACGGGTGTGACTGCCACCTTGGCGTGGGTGCGAGCGTCTCGCCGGTCCGGCGTCAGACGACCGGAATGGACGAAGCGGAAGCGCAGGTGGAGACCGATCCTCTCCCGCGAGACCGACAGTCGCCGGCGTGGGGCTCGACCCGAAATCAGCGCTCCGCCCGATCGGCTCCAGGCCGCCGGCCGTTTCGGACGTAATCCTTCGTATTACGTCCGATTTGGCCGAGGCATCGACATCCGGCAACCACGCCGCCGCTACCGCTTCGCACCGACTGCGGTCGCCGCCAGCTCCGGGCCCCACCACGCTTGCACTTCGTCCAACCCGGTCGTCTCGCGTGCCAGGTTCAGACGTCTCGCCGTACGTCCCAGGAGCAGTTGGACAGTCCCACGAGGGGTGCGCACGGATCGGCAGGCACGACGTTTCGCCCGATCAGCGCGACGCCAGCAGCGCCCGGCAGGTTGATGGAGAAGATCGCGCGCCAGTCGGCAACCTGGGTGAGGACGCCGCCGAGCAGGACGCCGACGGCGGCGCCGGCGCCGCCGACTGCGTCCTAGTCGCCGAGCGCTCGCGCCCGCTCCGTGCCCGGAAGCTCGTCGTGATGATCGAGGGCGATGCTGGCGGCAGCATCGCAGCGCCGAGCCCTGGCGTGCGCGGGCCGCAAACAGCGCGGTCGAGCTGACGGCGAGGGCGGACGCGAGCGACGCTGCCGTGAAGACGCTCAGCCGGCGAAGAAGACGCGCCGGCGACTGAGCAAGTCGGCGGCGCGCCCGCCGAGCAGGAGCAGGCTGCCGTAGAGCAGAAAGTTGCTGGTGATTGTCCAGCCGATCTCGGAGGCGCCGACCTCGCACGCCCCTCGCGACGTCGGGCAGTGCGACATTCACCGGCCGAATGTCGAGGATCACCATCAACTGCGCGATCAGCAGCACCGATAGCAGCCGCCGCTGAGGGGCGGCGCTGCTGCCCGGTGATCGATCCGGACGACGATGGAGGTGGTGGAGGCGGTGCATCTTCATGCCTTCTCGGTCACCTGCGCCCGGGTAGGAGCGCCGGAGCAAACGAGCGCGCCGCCGCCGGCAAGCGACAGCCCACCGACGACGAACAGCCCGATGACGATCCACCACACGTGCGACACCCGGGCGGCCAGCTGCGCCTCGACGCTCACTTTTCGGCTGCCGTCGGCGTTCATCACGACCGCAGACCAATGGCCCTTCTCGACCGGCCAGGTGACGGTCTGCGCTCCGGAGCCGGTCGCGTGAGCTCGCCAGATGCTCTGAGCGGCCGGGAGCGCTGGCTGCGCACCCGCGCCCAGCCGCCGGTAGTCGATCCTGAACGGGTCGATGGATCGTCGAACGCCGGGAAGGCGACGAGGGGTCGCGGGTTGCGCCCCGGTCCGGGGAGGTCGGAGGGCAAATCCTCGGGTCGCAGCAGGCGCGCTCGGTGGCATAGCAGGACGCTGTGATCTCGCCGGCGGCTCGGCGCGCTCACGACGACGGCGCCAATGGCAGCGTGCAACATCCGGCGGCGCGTCTCGATCTCCAGGTCCGGCCACTGCAGGCGCAGCGTGGTCGCGTCTGCCGCGATGGCCGGGCGCCGAGCGACCTCACGCCGATCGCGCGGTCGATCTCGTCCACACGCCGTTGTCGGACCCCAAGGCCGTCGGCGTACGCGCGTGGGGGTAGGGCGCCCTGGATGTCCGGGTCGTCTCGAGCGCGAAGGCGGGACGTGGGCAGCGTCCGCTGGCCTTACCCGGACTGCAGCGATAGGCCCGTTCCCTTCCGGCCTTGGTCTGCGACCAGGCCGCTCCCATCACGTGGCGACACGCTCGACATCGGACAAGACCGCTCAGCACGGTCGGCGATCCCTGGCTGGGCTTTGGCGCGCGCGCACGCCTACCGCGTTCCCAAGTCACCCGATCCACGAGCGGCGGGTGAGCGTGCTCGTTGCAGAGCGAGCCAGCGTATGCCCAGCCGAGATAGACGGGCGAGCGGACCAGGTCCCCGACCCAGCGGGCGGTCGGGCGGCCGCCGCGCCATGTGCGCGCTCCCAGTCCGTCGAGCCAGCGGGCGAGCTCGGTCAACCCGGCGCCGGCGCTACGACGCGCGTACATCTCCCGGACGAGATCGGCGGTCTCCGGATCGATCGCCAACCTGCCGTCAGCATCCCGGCGGTACCCGAGCGGGACGGCAGGCCCCCAATGTTGTCCTCGCTCGAGGATCAGCGTTTCGCGCGCCTTGCGCCAGTTCGTGCGGAAGCGTCGAAGCTCGTAGTCGGCGAACGACAGCATCACGTGGAACTGCAGGCGTCCGCTGTCGGTGCGCAGGTCGAACCCGTCCGCAGCGGCGACGAAGAGCCCCCCGCGTCGTCGATGCGCTCGATGATCTGGACGCCGTACGGCAGCCAGCGGCTGAAGCGATCCAGCTTGGCCACCACGATCCCGGCGAGCTCACCGGACTCAACACGGACAACGAGCTCCTCGAGGTTGGGCCGGTTCTTACTCGCGCCGGACACGTCGATGTCCTGGCGCAGATCCACCAGGCGATGCTCGTGATCACGGCACCACCGCTCGATGGCCTCACGCTGATGGGGCACGGTCAACCAGCGATCGGGATCCCGGTCGCCCTTGGCCGACACGCGCATGTAGCCGCCGAGCAATGCCATCTGGTGCGAACACTCCTCCGCCAATGGGAGGTGGTTCAGCCGGGTTCTTGCACCGAACTACCCCGCGTGGCAAGAGGCCACCGTCGGCCCACTCAACGGTGGCGCGGGCTCGACGAGTAGCACGGTCTCCCACGTCGGGCCACCCCGGTGGGGACGGACTCCGGCTATTCTCCTTGAGCGCCTTGGCGACGCCCTCGAAGATCACCACCACGCGGTGCGGATCGGTCCAGATCGTGCTGTAGCCGGCCCCTCGGCAGCGACGAGTGCGCGATCGTGATGTCGCCGGTCGCCTCCGGGAGGCCGAGCGTCCGCAGGCCGGCCGGGGCGATCGCGATCGCCGCCGAGTTGCTGAACGCCCGCCCGTCAACCGCGGGCGCCCCCGAACGGGTGAGCGCCGTGACCGCCGGCGCGTTGTCAGGTCGGCTGGCGAAGGCGCTGTGGCGATCGGGGCCGCGCCCAGCGTCCGGCCGATTGACGAAAGCGATGAGACGATCGTGAGCGGTGGTTGATGGTCGGAGCAGGGTTCGTTCAATGGAAATCCTTTCCCAATCAGAGGAGCAACACCATGGCCCTAAGTGAACCTGTCCTGTCCGGCCCCGGGGCTGGACGTACCGTGACCCACGGTGGCTCGAGCTCGGAGCTCAAGCTGGCCGGTGAGCAGTCCGGAGGCGACTGGGCGGTCGTCGAGTGGCGCGTGCAGGCGGGCGCCGAGCCGCCGATGCACACCCACACCCGCGAGGACGAAACGTTGTACGTCCTGGAGGGCGCGATCACCGCCTACGTGGGCGGCGACAAGATCGACGTCGAGGCCGGCTCATACGCGGCGCTTCCGAAGAACGTGCCGCACGGTTTCACCGTGCGTAGCGAGCACGTGCGACTCCTGGTCACCCTCGAGCCGGCGGGCGCGGAGTACTTCTTCGTCCCGCGCGACCACGCCGACGACGACCCGGCCAAGTTCGGCCTCATCGTTCACGCGGCAGCCCCGGCGATGTGACGCAACTCGCCGGGCTGCTCATCCTCACCTGCATCGTCGACTGACACCGATGTTCCTCTCAGACCAGCAGTTCCGCGGCGGCGTGCGCGGCGGGTCGCTGGAGCGTGCGGGTGGGCGACACCCTGTACGCATCGAACGATGGCAGCGGCACGCTGTCGGAGGTCCGCGACGCGCGGGATGAGCCGCTTGCGCTGCTGGGTGCCGTGGCCACCGACTCCGGCACGGTCGACGCGGCTCCAGCTGCGACGGCACGCTGACGCGAGTCGGTCTCGGTCAGCGTGCCTGACGCTGTCGGCGGCGAGGGCATCGCCGCCGGCTGACCCACCGCGCCGCACCACCCGCCCGGGCCGACCCCACTACGGGCCTCTGGGCGGGCGGGCGGCGGCGTGAGAACCCGGGGTCGTCCGCGCGGAGTCGGTCCGCTCCGCGCTGGCGAGTCCGATCGTCGCAGGCGAGCTGTGGGGGGCGATCACGACCGTCTCGCGCGAGCGCGCGTTCGCGGCCGGCATGGAGCGCCGGCTCGCCGACTTCACCGAGTTGGTGGCGACCGCGATCTCCAGCCTGCACGCGCGCGCTGAGCTCGCCGCCTCGCGGGCGCGCATCGCCGCGGCGGCCGACGACGAGCGCCGGCGGGTCGTCCGCGATCTGCACGACGGCGCGCAGCAGCGCCTGGTGCACACGGTGATCACGCTCCAGCTCGTGCAGCGGGCGCTGGCGAACGGAATAGAGAACGCGCCGCTGCTGGTGCAGGAGGCGCTCGAGCACGCGGAGCAGGCGATCGCCGAGGTGCGCGAGCTCGCGCACGGGATCCTGCCGTCGGTCCTCACGCGCGGCGGCCTGCGCGCGGGCATCAATGCGCTCGCTTCACGGGCGCCGGTTCGCGTCGAAATCGACGTGTCCGTCGGCCGGCTCCCGGCGCCGATCGAGGCGACCGCCTACTTCGTGGTGGCCGAGGCACTGACCAATGTGGCCAAGCACGCCTCGGCAGCGCATGCCGAGGTCGCCGCGCGGATCGAGGACCGCGTGCTGCGCGTCGAGGTGCGCGACGACGGGGCGGGAGGCGCCAGCTCGGCCGGGACTGGGCTGGTGGGCGCAGTCGGTACATGTGATTTTGCGATCACCTAACGCGATCGCCGTGACCTCATCCGCCAGCCACCATCAACCGAGTTATGACCTTCCCTCCGCGAAGCACCTCTCACGCACCGATGGAAGAGGATGTTGCGCGTCGGTTGGCTGTCCTCGGCCACGCTCCCGAACTGGTCTACGTCGATCCGTGGCTGAACACCCCGGACGGCGAGCCGCTGAGGCTCGCGGCCCTTCGCCACCGCGTCGTCCTGCTTGACTTCTGGACCTTCGCGTGCGTGAACTGCCAGCACACTCTCCCCTTCATGCGTCGAATGCACGATCGGTACCAGCCCGACTTCACGGTCGTCGGCGTCCACAGTCCCGAGTTCGCATTCGAGCGGTCCGTTCAGAACGTGGAGCGTGCCGTGCGCGAGCACAGGCTCGAGTATCCCGTCGGACTGGACAACGACTTCGTCGCTTGGAACGCGTACGGAAACCGGTACTGGCCCACCATGTACCTCATCGATGGCGCCGGCCAGATTCGCTACACGCAGATCGGTGAGGGCAATTACGGTCGTACTGAAACTGCCATTCGCACGTTGCTCGCCGAAGCCGTCGGCCCGGCAACCGAGACAAGCCCAGCCTCTTGACGAAGTGCGATGGCTTCGAACTTCGCGTGCGTAATTGGTTTCGATCGCGAGAGCGAATCGGCTCACAGCAAATCGAAACGGGTTGGGCTAGTACGACCGCGCGAGTCGGGTCCTCCAGAGCCTCATCTCGGGGCAGTGGGTATGGCGCGACTGCCGAGGGCGAGTGAAGCTCCATGGATGCCGGTGGATGTAAACAAGCTCGTTTCGGGCCACGCGACGATGAGGGTACGGGTGGCGTAGTGCCAACGCGTGCCGACATCCAGGCCGCCACGCCGCGCTGCCAAGCCGACTGGCCCGACGCGTTCGCGCGCCAGGGGTCTACCAACTTCGGGCTGGGAGGTGGCACGCTGGTGCGTGCGACCATCGTCATGCGGCTCTGCCTTCGTCCCATGCGCTACCGGGCATGCGACAACACTTGGGTCTGCGACTGCGGCGCGCCGTGGTCCGGACCGCTGCTGGCGGCGCGTGTCGCGGCGTCCCCCGACGGGTTCGACTTCGCGGAGGCGGCGTGAGTTACTGGATCTCCGAGCAGCTCGTACGCTAGTCGGTCGTCGCGATGGCGCGCACCATCGCAGAGATGCGCGTTCGGTCCCGCTCGCGGGCGTGATCCGACGTGTCCGCTTGGGATGAAATGCGAGCGTTGCATGAATGACGTGCGGGCGGCTCCTTGGCCAGCCGCGACCGCTAGTCGAGTGGGTTATCGGCCAGTCGGGCACCAACGCCCGACGCGACGGCGGCAGCAGCTGCGCAGCCGGGCTTGCGGCGAGCCTGGTCCTCGAAGGCCGCAGTGAACTCGGGGACGAGGGTCAGTCGTGGGCAGCGCCGAAGCACCTCGGCGCGAAAGTCCGCGGGCCACGTATCGGCGTTGTGGCCGGAGATGTCGAGCGCCGTGCCCTCGCGCAGCAAGTGGCCCTCCGCGTCCTGGGCAGGATCGACCTCGTGCCACATGTGTCGGACGATGATCTCCTTGACCCGATCGCGCCGCTCGGCCGGCCAGCCAGCGCCCGCGCCGAAGACCCAGCCCACGTCGCCGCCGGCATCCTCGAATGGCGCAAGGTGGTTGTCGAACGCGGGGACGAGACCGAGGTCGTGCAGCATGGACGCGACATAGAGCAGCTCGGCGTCGTACGCGATCCGCTTTAGCCGACCCAGGCTTGCCGCCCAAAAGTACGAGCGCTCGCAATGGTTGACCAGCGCGGCAGAGCTGTAGCGAACGACGATCTCACGAGCGGCCGTGGTCGCCGGACCCGGCGTGGGAAGGAGGCTGGAGATGTCCAAGCCAGAATCGTACGAGCACGACGTTGGGGTTCGCGGGCCTCTTACAGCAGGCGACGAGGCGTAAGCGATCATTAGCGGCGAGGCGCCCAGCACCGTGAGGCTCGATGCCCCGGTCGCCATTTCGAGCTCGTCACGGCGTAAGGCACAGCTGGAACCTACCGGGGCCAGGAGCTTCTCGGTGACCGGTACGGGCGGCCGAGACGAGCCGATGGGGCTGCCGCGGAGATCCAACTGCGGCTCGCGGTGATCGGCTGGGACGGCGCGAGCGAGTCGACCTGCGCCGTGCGCGTGCTGATCGACGCCGACGTCGCCGGCGCGTTCACCGACGTGCTCAGTGCGGCTCGCCGAAGCGGCGCGCGAGCGCCATCTGCATCGCGCGCCGTTATCGGGCAATCAGCGAGACGGCTTGGACCTCGTCGCCGCGAGGCGAGGATGCACGGACATGCAAACGCCGAACCGACGCCAGAGGTAGCGCATGCCGACGATCACGACGCGCGACGGGACGGAGATCTTCTACAAGGACTAGGGAGGCGGTGAAGTCGTCCGCTTCATCGGCCGACACGGCGAGAACCGTGTGTCCAGGGCGGTGCGCCCGCGCGGACCGAGACTCGCGGCATGAACACCAACGAACCGATCAGCCGCACCGCCTCGGCGCCTCCAACCCTCGGCGACATGCTCGACGACATCGTCCCGGTCCTCGGCACCGTGTTCGTTGGCGGCCGCCCGTCCTTGTGGCCTGGGCGGGAACCGTACTGCTCGCGCTGATGCTCGCCGGGCCGTTCGCATTCCTCGTGACGCTCATTGTCGTGCTGGTCGCGGCGGCGGCCCTCGTCACGCTTGCGGGCGCGATCCTCGCGACGCCGTACCTGCTCGTCCGCCACCTCCGCGGCCACCGGGTACGTCACACGACCAGTTACGTGGAGCTGCAGCTCGTCGCGGTCGAATCACACGGAGCGACCACATGAGCGCGCACGCCGGACGCGTGGATGCGCTGACAAGGCACCGATCGCACCAATGTGCGGGACGCCGCCGCGTTTCCCGGTACCGCCACGACTCGACTCGCGATCGACATCACCCAATCGGCCAGCAGGGCGCGAGACCCACATCGGCAGGTGGCTCCCCGAGCCGGTCGACATCGAGGCCGACCGCGCGTACAGCGCGGAGCGCGGCCGAAGCGCTCGACCGCGCGGCGCTCGTGCTCCTCGAGCGCGTGTCTCCCATCGAACGAGCCGCGTACGTGCTCCGCGAAGCGTTCGACTACCCCTACTGGCAGATCTCCGAAGTGCTCGCGATCAGCGAGGCAAACGCCCGGCAACTCGCCGCCGCGCGCGCTCCATCTCGGCGGCGAACGACGCAGACAGGTCAGCGCCTCCCGGCACCAGCGATTCCTCGACGCGTTCGTCGACGCCGCCCAGACTGGAGATCTCACCACGCTCGAAGGGCTGCTGGCGGCCGATATCGTCACGAGCGTCCCTCGCACGATTGCGGCATAGGCCTGCGACGGTGCGCCCTGGATCGGCGACGAACATGGCACGACATATCGTCTATTCACTCTGCCGTGAGGGTCGCGCGATACCGCCCGCTACTCAGCGCTTCGTGCAAGGGGCAGCCCAAGCTCGCTAGCAATCCCGACACCAGCCCGCCGCCACGGCGTGTCCCAGCAGTTCACGCTTGACGCCTCGTCGCCCTCGCCTCCGCGGCTCGGCCACGTCACGGGACCGGATCACCTCATGAACAGCGCCCGATCAAGACCACCTGCACGAAGGAGCCTCAGAATGACCACGCTCGCCGAAGCGCCGGCGCGGGACGCCTCGACGAGCGAGCGTCACCACAGCGGCCATACGGGACGTTCGGCAACGACCGGTTTACCGCTGTCGGCGCCGGGTGAAAACTGGGCCACCTGCGCCGGGTGAAAAGTGGGCCATGCGGAGGTGTTGTCCGGTGGCTTTCGGAGCCTGGGCTCGTCTGCGCAGAGCGAGCCCGGGAGGACCGAGGTGGTCGGGGTGGAGCAGTGGGCCGAGATTCGTCGGTTGCACTTCGTCAAGGGGCTGTCGCAGCGCGAGATCCGACGGCGGACGGGGCTGCATCGCGACACCATCCGCAGGGCGGTCAACAGCACCGAGCCGCCGGTCTATCGGCGCGTGCGGGCGGGATCGAAGCTCGATCCGTTCAAGGAGGAGATCCGCCGGTTGCTCCGCGACGATCCGAAGCTGCCGGGCGTCCGGATCCGTGAGTTGGTCGAGCCGTTGGGGTGTACCGCTTCGAAGACGGTTGTCGATGACTACGTGCGCGAGGTCCGGCCGCTGTTCGCGCCTGCGCCGCGGACGTTCCAGCGCACCATCTATCGGCCGGGCGAGATCTGTCAGTTCGATGTCTGGCAGCCGCGCGAGGAGATCCCGGTCGGGCACGGCCAGACGCGTCGCGGCTGGGTTGTCGTGGCGTGCTTGGGCTACTCGCGCGCGGGTGCCGGCGTCCTGGTGTTCAGCACGCAGACTGAGGACCTGCTCGCCGGGATCGCCGGATGCCTGCAACGCCTGGGCGGGCTGCCGCGAACGCTGGTCTGGGACCGCCAGGCCGGCATCCACGGCCACCAAGGCCGCCCGTCGGAGGCGTTCGCCGCGTTCTGCGGCCGGCTGCGGGTCGACTGGCACTTCTGCGAGCCGGCCGATCCCCAGGCCAAGGGCGCCGTCGAGCGGTTGCAGGGCTATGCCGAGACGAACTTCGAGCCCGGCCGACGCTTCGCCAACGAGCTGGATTTCCAAGACCGACTCGACACCTGGTTCGTCAAGGTCAACGTGCGCACGCATAAGACGCTGCGCGCCCGACCCGTCGATCGCCTCACCGACGAACTCGCAGCGATGGCGCCGCTGCCGGCCGAGATGCCCGACTGCGCGCGGCGCTGGACGACACGGGTTCCGCCCGACCCGCATCTGCGCCTAGACACCAACGACTACAGCCTCGATCCGGCGCTCGTCGGCAGGCGCGTCGAGGTCAGCGTCGAGCAGCACTCGGTGACGGCGGCCTGCCTGGACACCGGCGAGGTCGCCTGCCGACACACGCGCGTCTTCGCGCGGCACCGGACGATCACCGCGCTCGAGCACGCCCGCGTGCTGAAGGCCGGGCGCGCTGTTCCCGCCGAAGCGCCGGTCGAGGTGCGGCCGCTGGCCCGCTACGACGCGTTGATCGCATGACTCGCGCCACCACCGAGCTCGCGCATCTCTTCCGCCAGCTCAAGGCGCCGGCCGCCGCTCGTGCGCTGCCCAAGCTCGCCGACCGGGCCCGCGCCGAGGAATGGTCCTTCGAGCAGTTCGCCGGCGCGCTCTTAAAGACGGAGACCGACAGCCGCGACAGCCACGGCGGACAGAGCAGGATCAAGGCCGCCCGATTCCCCGCGCGCAAGACCCTGGAGGAGTTCGACTTCGCCTTCCAAACGAGCCTGCGGCGCGAGACGGTCCTGCACCTCGGCCAGCTCGACTTCCTCGCCGGCAAAGAGAACATCGTCCTGCTCGGACCGCCCGGCACCGGCAAGACCCACCTGGCTATCGCCATCGGCATCCGCGCCTGCCTGGCCGGCCACCGCGTGGCCTTTCGCACCGCCACCGAATGGGTCGCGCTCTTGGCCGACGCCCAACGCCAAGGCCGCCTCGACTCAGAGCTCGACCGGCTGCAACGGATCCCGCTGCTGATCGTCGACGAGGTCGGCTACATCCCGTTCGACCCCCAAGCCGCCAACCTGATGTTCATGCTCGTCAGCCGCCGCTACGAACGCGCAGCCCTGATCGTCACCTCCAACAAGGCCTTCTCGGCCTGGGGCGAGATCTTCGGTGACGACGTCGTCGCCGCCGCGATGATCGACCGCCTCGTCCACCACGCCGAAATCCTCGCCCTCAAAGGCGACAGCTACCGCCTCAAAGACCGCGACCTCGCGCGGCCCCCGGTCGAAAACTGACCCCCTCCCGCGAGCGAGGCGCGCGTCGTGGCCGCTCCGGCTCGGCCCTACGGGCCTTCGCCTCCGCGACCACGACACCCTCCCGACAACCCCTTAGATGAACGCCTGCGTGGTCCACTTTTCAACCGGCGCCAGCGGCACACATTTCAACCGGCCTTGACAACCGCGGCGGCAACCGCCAGATCAACACCGCCATCCACCGCGTCGCGATCACGCGTCTGCGCTGGCGCCCCGAAACGAGGCCTACATCTTCCGCAAGCGAACGAGGGCAAGACCAGCACCGAGGCCATCCGCGGCCTCAAGCGCCACCTCGCACGCCGCATCTGGCACCTGCTCCAGCCGCCAGACCCGCCACCCCGCGCGCCTGCTGTCAACATCCATCTCTTGACGTAAGAGACGCGAAAGGAGCACGCCGCGCTTTGCGTCGCCGGCTGCTCAGTCGCACGGCAGCGACGAGCGTCGACAGCCGTAGGAACACGGCGTCAACAGGCGATCGAGCGAAGGTGCCTCGCTGGATCAACTCATCAGTATCTCCGGGGCGGGTGTGAGGCGCCCTCAGCTGCCCACTGGCTCGCCGTTGCGCGCCGCCGGCGCCACCGCGGGTGTGTCGGGCAGGTCGTCGACGGCTGCGGTCTCGCGATTGAGGAATGCGCCGAGCTCCTGGATCGTGCTCATCAGCGGCGACGGGAAGATGACCGTGGAGTTCTTGTCGACGGAGATCTCCACCAGAGTCTGGAGATTGCGCAGCTGCAGGGCGAGCGGGTGGGCCATCATCACGTCGGAGGCATGGGCCAGCTCGCTGGCGGCGAGTGCCTCACCCTCGGCGGCGATGATCTTGGCGCGCTTCTCGCGCTCGGCCTCGGCCTGACGGGCCATGGCGCGCTGCATGGTGTTCGGGAGCTGGATGTCCCTGAGCTCGACGATCGTGACCTGGATGCCCCACTCCTCGGTCTGGACGTCGAGGATCTCGCGGATGTTCTGGTTGATCTTGTCGGTCTCGGACAGAGTCTCATCCAGCGTGTGGCGCCCCACGACGGCGCGCAGCGTGGTCTGGGCGATCTGGCTGATCGCGGCCGACGCGTTCTCGATCGCCACCACCGAGCGGATCGCATCCGCGACGCGGTAGTAGGCGACGGCCGAGATGTCGACGCTGACGTTGTCGCGGGTGATGATCCCCTGCGACTGGATGGGCATTGTGACGATACGAAGCGAAACGCGGTGAACGCGATCGACAAAAGGCACCAAGACAATCAGGCCCGGTCCCCGCGCGCCATCCCTGACACGCCCCAGCCTGAAGATCACGGCGCGCTCATACTGCTTGACAATACGCACGGACAGCGCCACACCTGCCAGCACGACTATCAGCGCTATAACCACATAGACGACGGTCATGTCGCCTCCTTTGGGACGAGAATGGAGAGGCCACCTGCAAAGCCGCCCCCGCATAGCGAGCGCGGCGGTCGCGGGCACCGCTTGGCTTAATGTGCGTGCCTTCGCACGGCAGCGGTCGTGAGCGCCGCGGAGAGCAGGATTGCGGCGCACATCTCCGTGGTGACCGCGATCGCGACCGCCGTCCGGAAGCCGCCCTCCTGCCAGCCGAACAGCCCGTGTCCGTAGCTCACGACCAGGCTGCCGAGCGCAAGTGCCGGTATCACGACACCGGCCAGTGCGGGGAGGGCTCTGGTCCGCCAGTAGGCGAGGCCGATGATCGTGACCATTGACGCGGCCGCGTTTGCCAGGAAGAGCGGGGCGATCCAGCGCACCTCGTGTAGCAGCGAGGCGTACTGCTGGACGTGAACGGTGGCCTCGCCGGCGAGCGGAGGGCCCGAGCCCGTACGCCGCCGCGGCTACCGCCTCGCCGCGGTCCGCTGTCAATGATCGCCGTGGGAGGGCGTCAGTAGCCAAGGCCGTTGCCCGACCCCTGGCCGGAGACCATGTTCCCGCCCGCAGACAGGGCGAACCACGCGCCTCCGAACGCGTTGAGACCCTGGCCGTTGGTGTCGCCGGGCGTCTGGTCGGCCGAGTAGCGATAGAGCGGGTGGCCGTTGTAGGTGACCTGCGGCTTGCCGTCCGAGCGCGCGGTCGTTCCGATCTTGGAATCCGACAGGGAAGTTCCGACCACGGGCTTGCCGGTGGCGCGAAGCGGCGGCCAGGCCGCGGCGCAGGCGCCGGCGCACTGACTTGTTGTTCCCATGTCCTTCTGGAACAGGTACAGCGAGCGGCCCTGCGAGTCGACGAGGATCTTGCCGAGATTGCCCTCGTTCGCCAGTCCGACCGTTGCCGCCTTACCGCTCGCGCTCGTCGGCGGCGCGGTCGCGCCGCTACCGCCGCCGCCACAGGCGCTGATCGCCAGCGCGGTCAGCGGGACCGCTGCCGTGGCCGCAAGAACACCGATGCGTGTGCCGTGTCTCATGGCCTGACGGTATTTGCGGGGCTCGGCCTGCCCGAACGCGATGGGCGATCACGCAGTAGACACGACCGATCGGCCAGCAGGCGTCCAACGGCTGCCGATGACGAGTCAGCCCCGCGGGCGTCGGCTCGGGCCCACCTGTTGACCTGCTGGGGCTGGCGCGCCCCACGACGTATGTCGTCGGCCAGGTCCCCGTCCGACGCGTTCTGCAAGTACCGGCGCATCGTCTCGCCGGCTACGCGCGGCGCGAGGGCTCGGATGGGCGTCTTTTCCGTCGGTGCGGCCCGCGTCCAGGGCGTCGGGCGTTAGCGGCGCGCCGGTTGCAGTTCGTCGGCGGCCGCGTTCATGAGCCGTTGATCGCAGCTGGTGTGAGGGCGCGCTGCAGAACGGCGGTTTGGGCGGGTCCGGCGAGCGTGCCCTGAGGCGGCGGGCGGTGTCGAGGTGATCGCCGGTCCAGATCATTCGCACGGCGGTGGCGGTGGCCTGGCCGTCTTCGCCGCGTAGGTCGTGGCTGACGGCGTGGATGAGCCGCTGGTCTGCGACCTTGTCGTGGTTCAGCGGCTCGGGTACGTAGTGCGGGCCGGTGAGGGCGGCGGCGAAGTTGCGGTACCAGTCGGTCATCTGTTCGGTGGTCGCGACCCGCGAATGTTGCGGTTCGTCCGTTGCGGGCCGTCAAGGTTCCAATCAACCTGACTCGGCAACGCTCGGGCTGTGTGGGACAACTGTCCGGACCTGCGCGTTCGCGGCACTGGCGAGCACCGCAGGATTGCCAGCGTAGGTCGCCGTGATCGTTGTGCGGCCTCGTCGGAAAGACATGAAGTCGACACGACAGCGCGCGACGGGTCCCCCCCTGAGTCGGCAGGAGCTTGGTCGGAGGGCGCCTGGGCCCTTGCGTGAGAAGTGCACGATGCCGGTCACGGACGACGCGGTGGTCCCCACATTCTCTACGGCAACTGTGCAGCGCGCGGGTTGGCCTGGTCGGACTCGAGTGGGTGAGCAGCGAAGAGCGGTATGAGATGCCGAGCGCTCGCTTACGGACACCGTCGCGGTCGCGGTGCCGGCATCGTGGTCCGTGTCGCCCTTCGTCTGCGCGGTGATGGTATGGGAGCCCGTCCCGACCGCCGTGGGCACGTACTCGACGCTGCAGGCCGATGTCGCCGGTGAGGTCGAAACGGTCTGGCACTGCTCGGGCGCCAGTCGCCCCGGTCCGTTAGTGCTGAACGCCACGAGCCTGGGTGTCGTCGAGTCGCTGGCGGTGGTCACGGTCGCTATACATGCGGAGCGCCCTCCGACCACGATCGTCGCTGGCGTGCACTGGATTGTGGTCGAGGTTTGATGCCGCGGTCGGATCGCCACTTGTATCGGGTCTGAGGCCTCGGATTCGTGCGCGTCGACCGCTTGGGTCGCCGTGTAGATGTGCGCGCCGGCGGCGACGTCCGGGAGCGTGAGAGCCCACTTGCCGGTCACGTCCACGGTGGCGTGCCCAACCACGACATCTCCGTCTCGGATCGTCACCATCGCGGCGGGAATCCCGTTCCCAGCCACCGTCACGCCGCCGTCGTCAAGGGTCGCGCCGTCCGCGGGGCTTGTGATCTGTGGTGGTTCGACGGAAGTGTCGCATCCAGAGGTCGCTCCGTCATCGCTGAGGACGACATCGTCGATCTCGGGCCCCGTCTGGCCGCGCTCCAGCTGATCAAACGCGACGGTTGCGCTCGAGCTGCAGACCACCGTTGCAAGTCGCTCGACCCTCCAGCCCTGGCTCAGCTGGGTGTAGTTCGTGTCGTCGAAGGCAAACTCTTGGGTCTCGTCGTTCAGGGTCGCGCGCAGCCGCTTGACCGGCGCGCCGCCATTAACATCGCCCGACATGGCGAAGCTGAGTGTGTAGTGGTGCCCAGCAGTGGAGGTTGTCCGCGATCTCGTAGAACTTTGAACGGCGGTTCTCCTGCCCTGTCCGCTCCGTTGAGGAGCGTTCGGGGCGCTAACCAAGTCCGAGAGGACAGGAGGAACCGCCATGAAGAAGGTACCGGTCACCGGGGTCGTCACCGACCTGGAGGCGTCGGAGTGTCCGCTCCCAGCGCGAATCCAGGAGGCGCTCGGTGAGCTCGTCGGGGCGGCGAGGGAGGGGTTGCTCGCGCTCAGCGTGGGTGTTGGGCTCGGCGTCGTTCACGAGCTGATGGAGCTCGAGGTCGACGAGGTCGTCGGCCCCAAGGGCAAGCGCAACCCCGACCGCGCAGCGGTGCGCCATGGCCACGAGAACGGGTCGATGACCTTGGGCGGCCGTCGCGTGGGGGTCCGTCGCCCGCGAATGCGCACGGCCGACGCCGAGCGCGAGCTGCCCGTGGAGAGCTACGAGTACTTCGCTGACCGCGATCCGCTGACGCGGGCGGTGATGGACCGGATGCTCGCGGGCGTCTCGACCCGGCGCTTCGCCGACGTCGGCGAGCCCGTCGGCGAGGAGGTCGTGCAGGCATCCGCCGCGACGGGCAAGACCGCGGTCTCGGACATGTTCATCGAGCGCACGCGCACCGCGCTGTCGGAGCTGATGACACGTCGGCTGGACGACGTGCGCCTGGCGGTGATGATGCTCGACGGCCTGGAGATCGCCGATCGCACCCACGTCGTCGCGCTCGGCATCACCACCGAGGGCGTCAAGATCCCGCTCGGGCTCTGGGAGGGCAGCACCGAGAACGCCACGCTGGCCCGCGCGCTGCTGGCCGGTCTCGTCGACCGCGGCCTGGACTGCGAGCAAGCGATCCTGTTCGTCATCGACGGCGGCAAGGCGCTCAGGCGCGCGATCAAGGACGTCTTCGGCGAGCACGCGCTGGTGCATCGCTGCCATCGCCACAAGGAATGTCATGAAGCGGTGACGTCCGCGGCCGGGAGCAGCCTCGAGGACGTTCCCGTCCGAGAGGAGAGCCGTGATGCAGCAGTTCGTTGGGATCGACTGGGCCACGAGGCGCGCGCGATGGTGTGCCGTCACGCCGGCGGGCGCCGTGATCGACGAGGGCTGGACGCCCGCAGACGAAGACGGCCTCGCGCGCCTGGTGGGCCACTTGGCCCGAGGCGCTGGCGTGCATGGCGAGGCGCTGGCGTGCATGGAGATGATGAGCGGCGCGGCATGGGTCCGCGACCGGTTGCGGGCCGGCGGCTGGACCGTGCAGATCGCCGACGCGCGCAAGGCCAAGGCGGTCGGGTCGCTGGCGGCCAAGACCGACAAGCTCGACGCCCGGGTCCTGGCCGAGCTGGCGCGGCGTGACCTGGTGCCGCAGGTGTATGTCGCGACGTTCGCCGACCGTGAGCTCAAGGAGCGCCTGGGGCGCCGGATGCACGTGATCCGGCTGCGGACCTCGGCGATGAACCGCGCTCACGGCGTGCTCAGCCAGTTCGGGGTCAAGCTCGCCTTCGACCGGCTGCGCGAGCCCGACGCTCTGGAGCTGCTGGCCGAGCGCGGCGTCCCCGAGGTCTGGCGTCGTTCGGTCGGCGAGACGGTCGCGATCGTGCGGGTGCTCGACGAGCGCCTGATCCCGATCGAGCAGGAGCTGCGACCGATCGCACGCGCTGACGAGCGCGTCGCGCTGCTGGTCACGGTCCCGGGGATCGGCGACCTGCTGGGCCTGACGATCGCCAGTGAGATCGGCGACATCGCGCGGTTCGCGTCGGCGCGCAAGCTCGTCGGCTACTCCGGGCTGACGCCACGCGTCTACCAGTCCGGCGAGAAGTCGCGCACCGGCAAGCTGTCGAAGTCCGGCTCGACGATGCTGCGCTGGGCCGCTATCGAGGCCGCGCAGCAGGCGTGGCGCCCGAACAACCCCTGGCATCAGCTCTACCTCGATGTCAAGGCGCGCTGCGGCGGGAAGGGCAACCCGGCCAAGGCCGCCGTGGCGCGCAAGGTCCTCATCGCGAGCTGGCACGTCCTCGCGCTGCAGCAGCCCTTCACCCCTTCGCGCCCGCGCGGCGCGGCAGCTCCTGTCCCGGCGAACTCCAGTTGCGTTCTGGCCGACTGAACGGCCCACAAGGAATTGAGCAGCCGGGACAGCTCCGACCGACACGGTGTGCGAAGCCAAGCGCCGAAAGAGAACTGAGCGACCACCGAACCGCGACCGAAAGGACGACGTCCCGACTCAACAACGCCTTGACGACACCCCCCTCCTTCAAAGAGAGCGCAACGTCACCGACCTGCTCCCCGAGCGTGACCGGCCGACGGTTCGCACCCCGATCAGGGCGGCGTGGTCGCTGACCGACCCTGAGCTCGCCCGCCAGCGGCTCGAGTTGCTCGCCTCAGAGCTCGACCGCACGTGGCCCGACGCCGCGGGCTCGCTGCGCGAAGGCATGGACGACACGCTGACGCTGATGCGGCTCGGGATCACCGGCAAGCTCGCCACGACGCTGTGCTCGACGAACCCCTGCGAGTCGATGATCGAGATCGTCCGCTACACCCAGCGCAACGTGAAGCGCTGGCAGGACGGCGACATGCGCAAGCGCTGGACCGCCGCCGGCATGCTCGTCGCCGAGCAGCAGTTCCGACGGATCATCGGCTACCGCGACCTCGCCAAGCTCGTCATCGCCATCGAGCGTCACGCCATCCTCGTCGCCCCCAAGAACCCCAACCCCAAGGAGATCCCCGAGCCCATTACCGTCTGAGCATCAACGCCCAAGGATCGCCGCCGAAGTTCCACGACGATCCGGACATCCTCCAGCAGTGACCGGCACGGACTGCGAGATTCGGGCCGTGCCGCTGTCGCCTCCCAAGCCATAGAGCTCGAACGTCAGAAACTGGCTGCCCTCGTATGGCTGGGCGATCCGCGTCGACACAAGCTCGATGCCGCCGCCGGTAAGCGTCTCGCCAGGCGCCGCGGACATGGTCCACCCTCCCAACGACGCCGGGTAGTTGACACGACGGAATCCTTCCTTGCTGACGTCGTCGATGCCTTCTCCTGGCTCAAGCCCACCGTTCTTGAGGAGGTTCGCGCTCGGGCTCACGTACGTGTACATCGACGTCGGCGACTGCGGGGTCGCCGAACCGTCGGGTGCGACGGCTTTGACGTTGACGGTGCCCGTTCCAGCTGGCGCGGTGACGGTGTAGTACGCGGGTGGCAGTCTAGGTCGGTTGCCTCCCGGGTCCCAAAGAGGATTTGCGTGCCGGCCACGAAGGGGCCGCCGTTGACGGTCGCACGGTTGCCGCCGGCGGGTGGGCCTGTCGCCGGGCTGATGCCGGCGATCGCTGCTCCGTCGTAATGGAACCGCGCGGCGAAGTTGTCGGCGGAACGACCCCCAGGCGTGATGACGGTCACAAGCTGAATGTCGCTGCCAGGCGGGGATGTGACGGTGCAGTCCGTGGCTTCGCAATGCACTGCGGTGGCGGACTCGCTGCCGAATAGCACGTCGGTCGCGCCGCCGAGATGTTCGCCCTGCACGGTCACCTTGGCGCCGCCGGAGGCTGGTCCGCTGTCCGGGGAGATGCCGGTAACCACCGGCGGCTCGATGCGAGCGTCGAAGCTTGCGGCCCATGCGCGTAATCCGCTGGCGGCGTTCTCAAGCGTCGGAACCGAGTCAGCGTTAGCAGTCGCGTACGGTTGCCCGATCAGACCGCTGAGGTCTTGAGACGCCAACGTCTCGACGATGGTCTGTCTGATGTCCGCCCGCGACGCTAGCGCGTCGAGCGCAGCGATGATCGAGCTATGGGTTCCCGCCGCGATCTGGCGCTGGTAATCGCCGAGGTCGATCCGTGTCAGCACCCCGTCGACTCTGTTCAGCCCGAGCACCTCTTGAAGAGGCGCCATCGCGGCGGCGATCGCGTCGAGATCGTCGGCGGCCGCTCGTGCGTTGGCCTGCTCGGCTTGCTGCTGGACTTTCACCCACGCGCTGTCGCCGGCGTCGGAGGCTCCCCACGAGCGCTCGGCCGCGGTAAGCAAGGCACGGAAGTGGCCGAGTAACGAGCCGATCTTGGCGATGACGGCATTCGCGGCCGCCTGTTGCTCAGCGGTCCCCGTTGTCAAAGTGGGCAGGGTGACCGCGGTCGGCTGCGCAATGGTCTTGTAGTCGGGATCCGGTGGGTCGGCGTTTGCGGCGAAGGACCCGAGGGCTGATGCGACCGCGAGGCCCGCGAATATCTTCTTAACAGCGACCCCCGCGATCGCCTCGGGGCCTGCAAGGACCGCGATGTAGCTTGCTCCGCTAATTGCCACGCCAGCATTCTTGAGGAGGCACTTCGTGGCTGGCTTGATTAGGCCGGGCTCTACCGGAATGCTGAATGGCACGGTCTGCTCCGTGATACCGAAGCCGGTTCCGTAGCTGCCCACATGGACCTTGAGCTGCTGAGCAAGTCCAAACAGTCCGTCGAGCGGACTTCCGTTGATCTCGAAGTGCCAGCGGTGCTGGCCCGAAGCCTCGTATCCAGGAATATCCGACCCGCCGTAGCCGCCAACGACGGTCGCAGTCGCGTCGGGCACGACGCTCGTCTGGGGCTGGAAGCTCGCGTCGATCCCCACGTTGAGGTAGCGGCCAGAACATGTCAGCCCGCCGCGATAGACGTTTGTCGATATGGAGTCGATCGTGGTGGTGTTCGCCGACCCAATCGACGGCGCGAGCAGCATTCCGAGCAGCGCGACTAAGACCACTAGCGCCGCGCGCGACGCGTGGCGGCCGCTTCGGTACATCGGCGCCCTCCGGGAGACGTTCATGCGTTCAGGCTCACCTAGCAGTCATTGGCCGCACTAGCCCCCCAAGGGCTAGTCCTCCACACCAAGGCGCGGCCCCGAGCATCGAGGCGCCAAGCACGGACACATGCCGTCGCACCGGTGGCGACAATGAGACGGTGATGACAGACGACCGGAGCAGCGATGTCTTGAGCGAGGCTGAGCGCGCGACTGTGCTGCGTTTGATCGACGAGATCAATGAGTTCAATGTCGAGGCGACGGGCATCCGGGACTTCCGCGAACTGCTGACCGTCGAGGCCGATAGCCACGGCGAACTGGTGGCGGGCGTGTACGACTGGAGCTGGGGCGTATCGCCGCCGTGACACACGCCGCGCTGCGCCACCCCGACGACCAGGAAGGCGGCCCCGACGGTGGCGTCCTGGCCGCCGTCGCCGACCCGACGGCTGATGTTGCCGAACGCCTTGCCGGGCAGGACGACGTCCGTCGCTTGCGGGAGCTCGCTGACGAGCTGACCGCCGATCAGCGACTCGTGCTCGCCTGCCAGGTCGCCCTGGACATGGACTGCCAGGAGTTCTGCGCGCGCTTCGGGTGGTCTGCGGAGAAGTTCCGCAAGGTCGCCCAGCGCGCCCGCGCGCGCCTGCGCGTCCTGGTCGCCGACTACGAGGCGGGCGAGCGCTGCAAGGGCTTGGCGGACGACCTCGCCGCTTACGTCGCCCACGTGGCTGGTGGCGAGCAGTCAGAGCGCGTGCGCCGCCACCTGACCAACTGCCCGGCGTGCGCGCAGACCGCGCGCGAGCTCGAGCGCGTCGCCCGGGGTGTCGGCGCGCTGCTGCCGGTGCCGCCGACGCTTGACCCCGAGGTGGTGCACCGTGTTGGCCTCTTCGGGCGCGCGCTCGGCCGACTCGTGCCGTTCTGGGACGTGGGGGAGGGGGCGGCTGCAGCCAAGGTGGGTACCGCGGGCGCAGCGGCGACGGCGGGCGGCGCCGGGGCGGCTGCTGGCGGCTCGGTCCTCGGCTTCGGGGCCGCCAAGCTCGGTGTCACGGCACTGTGCGTCGCAGGAGCCGCGGGCGGTCGTCGTGTGCGACCAGATCGGGGTCTTGAGCGGACCGCTGCCCCGCGAGCGCCATCACATCGGCACGACCGCGACCACGGCGCGCAAGGCGCCGCCCCAGCGCCGGGCACCCTCTCCGGCGGTCACGCGTTCGCCCGCGCCTATCACCCACACCATCCGACAGCCGCCCGCCAAGGCGACCTCTGGCGCCCACGAGCGGTCGTCGGCTGCGTCGGCGTCGCCTTCGAATCAGGCCAGCAGCGAGTTCGGCTTCGAGGGCGCCGGCGAGACGACGGGCTCGGCACCGGCATCGTCCTCGTCGTCGAGTCCGTCGGCGCGTGCCGCCAGCGCCGGGGCGCAATCCGCGCCGACGACTCCGTCCTCTTCGCGTCCGCCTCCGGCCGCGTCCGGCCACAAGGCGTCGACGGAGTTCGGGTTCGAATAGGCGCAGGCCGTCGCGTCGGAGTGGGTGCCCGCCCGCGGGCGCGGTGACCGACCTCCCGCGGGCTCGTGCGCGGGCCGGTGGTCAAGTGCGATCGAGGCAATGGAGCCGCCGTCGCCGGCCGGCGGGGGAGGGTGAGCCCCGCGACGACGTGACCTGGCGGCATCGGCCACCGCGGCTTTGCGCCGAGCGGCGTCGCGGAACGCCCCCGGCGTCATCCCGAACCGGCGTTGGAACGCCTTGACGAAGTGCGAGGGCTGGCGGTAGCCCACCAGCCGTGCGACATCGGTCACCGTGAGCGGCTGGTGGGCGAGCAGCTCGGCCGCGTTGCGCAGCCGCACGGCCCGCAGGTGAGCGGCAAAGGTCGTCAGGCCGATCTCGTCGTAGGCGCGTTCGAGTTGGCGCGGCGAGACCGCCAGGGACTGAGCGAGCGTCGCGAGGGTCAGTGGCCGGCGGTACCCGCGGTCGACGGCCACCTGCGCGTGGATGTAGATCTCGGCCATGAGCTGGACAGTGGCCTCGCGATGGGCGGGGGAACGCGTGCGATGGTGCTGCCTGGCCACGTCGTCGTCTCCGACAAGATCGCTCCTGTCGGGACGCTGGGGCGCGGTCGAGCACAGGCGGCGCGGGGAACCGAACGATCTGTAGCGGTCGCTTGTCTCACGCGCGAGCGGTCGTTGGTCCGAGCCAGCCGCGCCCTAGCCACGTGCGTTCGCAGCGCAGGCGCTCAGGCTTGCCGAGGAACACCGCCGCGTGGTGCCGCTGGAATGTCGTCGGCCGCCGTCGTTGGCGCATGCAAGGCGGGGTCGTCGGGTGCCGGTGCAGTGCGCGGGATCTACGTCCGCGGCTCGTGTAGGGCGTAGGTGATCGCGTCGTGCAAGCTCAGCGTGGTGCCGTCGCGCGCAGCGGCATCCCAGGCGTCGATCCAATGGCAGGTGCGTGCGGGCTCGATGAAGGTGGCGTCGAGCCTCGCCTCCACTTCGTCCAATGGTGCGTTGTCGCGGTGGGCGGCCGCGGCGCCGGCGAGCCGGGCTGCGCGGTGGGCGTCGTTGCGGACCGCGGCGACTGCGGCGAGGCCGCTGAGCCCGGTGCCGGCGAGTCGAGGGATGACGAGTTCGCCGCTGAGCCGGAGTTCCTCGCGGAATGCGTGCTGAGCGGCTCCAGGGTCGCCGGTAAGTAGCGCGGCCATGCCGGAGTTGGCGCGCAGGACTGCCGTGAGGTAGGGATCGTCGAGCCCGCGCGCGAGCGGGGTCGCGCGGCCGACGAGCTCCTTTGCTTCGCGATCGCCGCGCATGCGCAGCGCCTCGTAGACGGATCCGGCGAGCAGGAGCGCGAGGTGAAAGACGTTGCCGACCTCGTCGAGCAGCGCGGCGGCGAGGTCGACGTGCTCGCACAGCTCGGCGGTCGTGGATGCGCGCCAAGCTCTCGCGAGGGCGGCCATCGCGATCGCCCAGTCATCTTGGGCGGCGGTCGCGAGGTCGAGCGCCTCGTCAGCGATCGCCGCGGCGGCTTCGCGGCCTCCGCTGTCGGCCTCGTCGAGCGCGGAGCGCAGCGCGAGGGCCTGCGAAAGGATCAGTGGGTCCGCAAGCGCCCGGGCGATGGCCTCAGCCTGGGCCAGGGCGGCGGATACCTCGGCCCCGCGACCCAGCGGCCACAGCGCCAAGGCTTTGCTGCCCAGGACCCTGGCGCGCAGCGCGGGGTAGGCGTGGGCCGTCGGCATGCTCAGCGCCTGGTCGATCCAGTCGATAGCGTCGGCGTAGCGATTTCGCATCCACCAGTACTGGCCGAGTGCCGCGCACATCGCGAGCGCTGGTTGGGCACTGGGCTGGTGGACCGCCCATCCGAGAGCCGCGTGAAGGTTGGCGATCTCTGCGTCCAGGCGCGTGAGGTGTTCCTTGCGGTTTGTGCCCATGAGGGTCCGGTCGCTTCCGTGGCGTTGGGCTACGGCCAGGAAGAAGCGGTAGTGCCGCTCGCCGACGGCTTGCTCGCCGCCGGCGGCCGCGAAGCGCTCGGCCGCGTAGGCGCGGATCGTCTCGAGCATCGCCAGTCGGGTCGGCGCGTGGGCGTGCTGGCGGCGCACGAGCAGGCTCTTGGCGACCAGGCCGTCGAGCGTGTCAAGACCGGCGGCCGTGATCGTTTGGGCCGCCTCCACCGTCGCGCCGCCGGCGAACACCGCGAACCGGGCGAAGCACGCCTTCTCGACATCGCCGAGCAAGTCGTGGCTCCAGTCGATAGTCGCGCGCAGTGTCTGCTGGCGCGGCGGTGCATCGCGGGCGCCGGCGCCGAGCGCTCCGAGCGCCTGGTCGAGGCGCTCGGCGATCTCCCCAGCAGACAACAGTCCGCAACGGGCGGCCGCCAGCTCGATCGCCAGCGGCAACCCATCCAGGCGCTGACAGATCTCCGCCACCCCGGCCGCGTTGCCGTCAGCCAAGTCAAAGCCCGGATCGTGGGCCCGCGCGCGCTCGCAGAACAGCACGACCGAGTCCACGCCCGCCAGCGCCTGCACGTCGTCGGTCATCCCGAGCGCCGGCAGCGCCAATGGCGACACGGGGTAGCGCTCCTCGGCATGCACGGTGAGCGGCTCGCGACTCGTCGTCAGGACCGTGAGCGCGGGACAGCTGCTGAGTAGTGCGCCGATGAGCGGCGCTGCCGCCAGCAGGTGCTCGAAGTTGTCGGCGACCAGTAAGAGGTGCTTGGCGGCGAGGAAGCGTTCCACCGCCTGCGTAACCGACTCGCCCGACAGCATAATGATCCCGAGCTCATCGACGATCGCGGCGGGAACATCCTCGGGTCGTTGCATCGCGGCGAGCGAGACGAAACACGCGCCGTCAGCGAAGTCCGCCTGAACGGCGCGCGCGGCCTCCAAGGCGAGCCGCGTCTTGCCAACCCCGCCGGGTCCGGTGAAGGTCAGAAGTCGCACAGACTCCGCTCGCAGCCGCACAGCCAGTTCCCCGAGCTCATGCTCGCGGCCGATCGTGCGGTTCGGTGGCACCGGCAACCTGCGCTCGCCGAACGTGCGCGGGGCAGTGGGCGGCGGTCGAGCCTCGAGCGTCCGGCCCGAAGCCGCGCTGTGGGGAGGCGAGAGCTCGTCGGCGTGCTTGAGGATGTCCTCGTGAAGCTCGCGCAGCTGCTGGGCGGGCTCGATGCCGAGCTCCTCGACGAAGCGGCCGCGAGCGGCGTGGAAGGCCGCCAGGGCGTCGGCCTGTCGCCCGGAGCGATACAGCGCCAGCATCTGCAGCTCCACCAGGCGCTCCTTGAAGGGATGCGCGATGACCAGCGCTTCGAGCTGGCCGAGCATCTCGCCGTGGCGACTCATCTCAAGGTCGAGCTCGATGCCTTCGATCGTCGCGCTCAGCCGCTCCTCCTCGAGCCGCGCGCGCTCCGCGGCCAGCAGATCGTTCGCCGCGATGCCGGCGAGCGGCAGGCCACGCCACAGACCTAGCGCCTCCTCGATCTCCGCGCGAGCGGCCGCCAGTTCGCCGGCCTCGCGCGCGCGCCTGGCGCGTCCCAGTTTCTGCTGCCAGTGGTCGACATCGCGGTCGCCGGGCTGCACGTCGAGCCGGTAGCCGCCGGCCTGACTGACCAACTGACCGGCGTCTGACCCGGCCTCGGTCAACGCCTTGCGCAGGCGCGAGACGTGCATCTGCAGGCTGTCACGCGCACGCGTGGGAGGGTCCTGGCCCCACAGCTCATCGATCAGCTGCTCGTTGGTCACGACACGACTGCCCGTCAGCGCCAGCAGCGCGAACAGTGCCCGCGGCCGCTGACCGCCCAGTGCCACCGGCGTGCCGTCCATCCACGCCTCGACGGGACCGAGCAACTCGATCTGCAACCCGCCGGAGCTGTCGGCGCTTCCGGGTGCCACCGCGCGTCCTACATCGTGTGGTCCGACTCTACGCCTCCAGATGGCGGCCCGTTGGCGCGTGGTTGGAGGCCGGTTGGCGCCCTTCCCGAGATTGCGTGGCACACCACCACCGCAGCCCAGAAAGGCAGCCATGTACCACCACCACATCACACACGCGATCGCCCAAGTCCACGCGGCCGACCTGCAACGGATTGCCGCCCGCAACCGGCCGACCGCCCTCGTCCGCCCAGGTCACCGCCGGCGCGCGATCATCGCGGCGCTCGTCGCGATCTGCGCCGTGGCACCCGCTGTCGCCGCGCGCGCCCAGCCTGCGCACGACATCGGGACCTGGACGACCGGAGCCGGGGGCGCCATCGGGCAGCCCGCCGACAGCGCCGTCGCCAAGACGCAGTCATATGCCGAGCGGGTCTCGAAGCTCTCGTTTGAGGAACTCGCCGCCGCGTACAACTCAGGCGTGCCCGCGGCCAAGGTCGACGACATGCCCGGACTGATCACGTTCACCAACCCGCTCGGCAGGTCGCGAGGCCCCGGCGCCGGAGCAGGCCTGCTCTAGCACACACTCGCTCGACTTATCCAAGGCGCCCGCCTCCGCTCATTACAAGCGGGGGCGGGCGCCGGTCCACGCGGCCGCGAACCGACACCGACGCGCGGTCAGTGTCCCGAGCGAAGCGGGCGCCTCCCCCGGTGAGCAGACGCCTGCTGCGGAGGATGAGCAGGTGCCGAGGGCGAGACTGCTGCCCTTGACAAGACCTCCCCGTCTGCTTCCGCGCGACCGAGGCGCCCTCGCTATCGAGTTGGACGAATCGGAGCAGCGATTGGGCACCGGAGCTCGTCCAGTGCCCAATGACGTGGGTAACGGTCGCAATTTGCGGCTAACGAATTCGCCGTCGCGGGCGGCTCAATCCCGCACTACGGCTCGCTTTCGGCGTCCGGATGGCCCGGCTCCTCATTCTTCACACGCGAGAGGTCGCAGGTTCGAAACCCGCCGCGCCCACTTCAAAGACCAGGCTCCGGAGTGATCCTGTCAGGGGTGCCAGTGCCAATTGGTGCCAAACCCCTCTCTCCGCGAAGGCCTTCAGCCGGGCCCGGTCCTCCCCCGAGAAGCGCATCGCGTGCGCGTAGACCCGGAGCGTGAACTCCGGATCCGTGTGGCCGAGCCGATCCATGACGTACCTCGGGTCGCGGCCGAGCGCAATGAGGATCGACGCGAACGTGTGCCTCAGTTTGTGCGGCGTCACCCGCGTGGGAGCGGGTGTAGGCCGCGGTCGCCGAGCAGCTCGTGGGCGCGCCCGAGCACGGGCTTGAGCACGCGCTTGTTGATGTTGTCCTTGTCGCACCGGCCGCCGCGCGCCGTCGGGAACAGCAGATCGTCGAGGCCTCCCCGGCCTTGAACCCTCCGGCCCTTAGCGGCCTTGAGCTTGCGCCAGCGCGGATTGACACGGACGGGGTTGCGAGCGAGCAGCTCATACTCGAGGCGACCTCGACAATCTGCCCGAGGCGGGTGATCGTCTTGTTGATCGACTCGGCCGACAGCCGCCTCTCGTCGACCTTGGCTTGGCGGGAGCGGTCGACCTCGGCGATCGTGATCTGGACAGCCGATGCCCGGCGAAGAACGGCAGCAGCTGATTGCGCAGCTGCCACTTGTAGTCGAGCACGGTTTGGGTGCCCATTCGCCGCGGTGAGCGTTGAACCACTCGCTGGCGAAGGTGTTAAGAGGCCGTCCGTGGAGCGGTCGTTCGAGTAGCCGGTCGGCGCTGACGTCGGCGTCGGCGACATCCTCGATCCAGGTACCGTCGTTCTCGAGTCGCTCGCGCTGCAGAGGGACCTGCTGCAGGATGACATTGGAATGACCACGCGCCAGTCCGACCTCGGGCGCGCCCGCGCCGCATACGCCCGGTGCTCATGGCTGGACGCGTACGAGGCGTTCGCTCGGGCGGACGAGACCGCGTCCCTTGCGCCCGCGGATCTCGAGCTGCGCGCGACGACCGCGCGCATGCTCGCTCGCGACGACGAGGCGGTCGAGATCCTCGAGCGCGCGCACCACGCCTACCTCGAGATGGGGGAGACGCTGCGCGCCGCGTACTGCGCGGGCTGGATCGGCATGACGCTGTTCTTCATCGGTGCGGTGGGGCCCGCGGGCGGCTGGTTGGCTCGTGCGGACCGACTGCTCGAGGACCTGCCGGAGGAGACCGTCGTGCACGGTTACGCCTTGCTGCCGGTCATGTTCCGTCACGAGGCCGCGGGCGACCTCGAGGCTGCGGTCGCCGTTGCTGCCAAGGCAGCGCAGATCGGCAAGCGTCATCGCGACCCGGAGTTGATGGCGCTGGCGATTCACGGCCAGGGCCATATGCTCGTCTTGGCGGGCCGCGTCCGCGAGGGCCTCGTGCTCCTCGATGAGGCGATGGTCGCGGCGACGACGGCCGAGCTCTCGCCCTTCGTCGTCGGCATCGTCTACTGCGGCGTCATCCTCGCGTGCCAGGAGGGGTTCGAGGTCGCACGGGCTCGCGAATGGACGCTCGAGTTGACCCGGTGGGTCGAGCGGCAGCGAGACCTGGTCGCCTTCACGGGTCGCTGCCTCGTGCATCGTGCCGAGATCCTGCAGTTGGGCGGATCATGGTCAGAGGCGTTCGAGGAGGCGCGGCTCGCGGCCGAGCGCTTCGTGGAGACCAAGAACCCTGCGGCGGGCTTGGCGCTGTACCGGCAGGGCGAGCTCCTGCGGCTGCGCGGCGAGTTCAAGGCCGCCGAGCAGGCGTATCGCGATGCCAGCCGGCACAGCTGGGAGCCTCAGCCCGGTCTTGCGCAACTTCGCCTCGCGCAGGGTAAGCGCGACGTGGCGCTCGCGGCGATTCGCCGTGCCACTGCCGAGGTCACGGTGCCGCTGAAGCGAGCGGCTCTGCTCCCCGCCCAGGTCGAGATCGCCCTCGCCGCGAGCGAGGTCGACGAAGCCCGGACGGCATGCCTCGAGCTACGCGAGCTCGCGAAGCAGTACCAGAGCGCGATGCTTGACGCGATCGTCGCGCATGCGCAGGGGGCGGTCGCACTGGCCGAGGGTGACGCGCGGTCGGCCCTTGCGAGGTTGCGCCACGCGCAGCGCATCTGGCTCGAGCTCGACGCCCCGTACGAGGTCGCGCGGACCCGCGAGCTGATCGCACAGGCCTGCTGCGCTCTCGGCGACGACGAGGCCGGCGTGCTCGAACGGGAAGCCGCCCGAGAGCTGTTCGAGCGACTCGGCGCCGCGCCAGACCTGGCGCGCGTCTCCATGCGCGCAGGCTCGACTCACGGGCTGTCGGGGCGCGAAGTCGAGGTCCTGCGGCTCGTCGCCTCGGGCAAGAGCAATCGCGAGATCGCCTCGACGCTCGTCATCAGCGAGCACACCGTCGCCAGGCACGTCCAGAACATCTACGCGAAACTCGGCCTCTCCTCGCGCGCAGCCGCGACGGCCTTCGCCTTCGAGCACGACCTCGTGTAGGCCGCCGCGTGGTCAGAAATGACCACGCGCTCGCCTTCGGAAGTTGGTGCATCGCGGCGATGTGAGGACGTCCGGACCCGCCTACCGTCAGCGGCAGCGATAGGAAAGGGGCAGGACATGACGCAGGTCGAGCGATACGAGACGGTGATCGTGGGTGGGGGTCAGGCCGGGCTCTCCGTCGGCTACCACCTGAAGAAGCAGGGGCGCTCGTTCGTCATCCTCGACGCGAGCGAACGGATCGGCGACTCGTGGCGCAGACGCTGGGACTCGCTGCGGCTCTACTCGCCGGCGTTTCGCGACGGGCTGCCGGGGATGCCGTTCCCCGCGCCGCGCACGTCGTATCCGACGAAGGACGAAATGGGCGACTACCTCGAGGCGTACGCGACGCGCTTCGAACTCCCGGTGCGCAGCGGATTAGCGGTGGAGGCGCTGACGAAGGACAGCGGCCGCTACGTCGCGGAGGCCGGCAGCGAGCGCTTCGAGGCGGACACCGTCGTCGTCGCCACCGGCGTCTTCCGTAGGCCGCACACGCCCGAGTTCGCAAGCGAGCTCGACGCGAGCATCACCCAGCTTCACTCCAGCGACTATCGCAACCTGTCCCAGCTGCAGGAGGGGCCGGTGCTCGTGGTGGGCGCCGCGCACTCGGGCTCGGACATCGCCTACGAAGCATCAGCGTCACACGACGTGATCCTCGTCGGCACCGACACCGGCCAGATCCCCGTGCCGATCGAGAGCCGGCGTGGACGGCTCGGGTTCCGCGTGCTCGTGTTCGTCGGCACCCACGTCCTCAACGTCGACACCCCCCTGGGTCGCAAGATGCGCCCGCACATCCGGCACGGCGGTGGGCCGCTCCTGCGCTACCGAAAGAAGAACCTCCTTGCCGCGGGAGTCGAGCGCGTCGTCGCACGAGCCGTCGGCGTCGATCGCGGCCTTCCCGTACTCGACGACGGTCGCGCCCTCGACGTGCGCAACGTCGTCTGGTGCACCGGGTTCCGGCCCGACTTCAGCTGGATTCGCGTTCCCTTCGAGATCGGCGACGACGGCTATCCGCTGCAATACCGTGGCGTCGCGGAGTCGTCACCCGGCCTGTACTTCGCGGGCCTGCCGTTCCTGCACTCGTTCGCGTCGATGCTCGTCGGGGGTGCCGGGAGAGACGCCGAACGGGTCGCGCGCCACATCGCGGAGGAGCGCCCGCCGCAGCTCCAAGCATCGGCGGACGAGATCGCGCTCCAAGCCGCATCGTGATGGAGAACGTGCTCGTCTGGAACGGCCGCGTCGCGGATGCTGCCCCCACGAAGCGAGAAGCGTTCGTTGCGGCGAGACCCCAAGAGAAGAAGACCGCCGGCAGTTGCGACGCGCTCGAGGTGTGGGATGCGCAGACCTTGACGGTCGTTGCCGAGCGCGGCTGCGTCGTGAGCGTCGAGTCCCCGAGGTCGACCTGAACGTTCTCCAGCTGCACCCTCGAGCCTGACCTCCGGCTCGCTCGTCACGATCTGTCAGCCCACTAACGATCGCGGGTTGCGGCTCGAAGCCTCTCGTCCCTTTGTCGGGTCGGTCAGGCGAAGGCTCCGACTGAGACCGTGCCCGGAGCCGAGTCGGCTGCGCTTACAGGCTCGTGCGCGGCATGAGCGACGTGGAGGTCGACGCGAGGCGCCGGATCGCCAGGGTCGGCGGCGGCGCGACCTGGGGCCGGCCGTGGGAACCGTCGCTGCAGGTGGTGCGATGACCGTCGCCGCGCCCTTGATTTGGCCGTGCGCTAAGGTTTACGAAACGAAGTGATTTCGTTTCTAATATGCCCCCTGTCGATCCCATCTCGATCCGTCGTGGCCGGCCGCCGAGCGCCCGGTCGCGCGACGCGGCCCTGGCCACGACGGTCGAGCTGCTCGCCGAGGGCGGCTACGGGCGGCTGACGACGGCTGCCGTGGCCAAGCGCGCCGGTGTGAGCACGGCGACGCTCTATCGCCACTGGGAGTCCAAGGACGCGCTGGTGACCGACGCGGTGTCCGGCCTCGTCGCCGAGATCCGCATCCCCGACCATGGCGACGTGCGCCGCGATCTGCGGTCGCTCATGCGCGACGCCGTCCGGCTCTACACGACCTCGGTCGCCGCGCCCGCGTTGCGCGGCGTGACGACCGAGATGGCCAATAACGCCGAGCTGCGCGACATGATCCGCGAGCGCTTCCTCGGCGCGCGGCGCACGGCGCTGCGTGAAGTGCTCGAGCGCGGCGTCGCCCGCGGCGAGCTGGTCGGCGCGATCGACTACGAGCTCGCCCTGGACCTGCTGGGCGGCCCGCTGCTCTACCGCTTCCTGATCACCGGCGGCCCGATCGACGAAGCGCTCGCCGGGGGCGTCGTCGACGTGGTGATGGCCCGTTGGGCCGCCCCGTCCGGCTCCGGCGCCCGCCGGCGCCCGAATAGAGGAGCCCACACATGAGAATCCACGCCCTCCAGACCGGGACCGTCGCCGTCAAGGCCAGCCAGGCCGACGGCGGCGGGCACCGCCGCCGCAGCTTCGCCAGGCTCTTCGCAGACCGCCACTGGACCGATCCCCTGCCGATCCTCGCCTGGCTCATCGAGCACCCAGAGGGCCTGATCGTCGTCGACACCGGCGAGACCGCGCGCACGGCCGAGCCTGGGTACTTCACTCCCTGGCAACCGTACTTCAGGCTTGGCCTACGCGAATGGGTGCGGGCCGACGAGGAGATCGGCCCGCAGCTGCGCCGGCTCGGCTTCGCGCCCGAGGACGTGCGGTGGGTCGTGATCACCCATTTCCACACCGACCACGCCGGCGGCCTGGCGCATTTCCCGGACAACGAGATCGTCACGTCACGGGGCGCGTTCCAGGAGGCGCGCGGGCTCGTGGGCAAAGCGCGCGGGTTCCTGCCCCAGCACTGGCCCGCCGGCTTCGCCCCGACCCTCGTCGACTTCGCGTCGGGGGCGTTCGGGCCCTTCCCGGCCAGCACGAGCCTCACCCAGGCCGGCGACGTCCACCTCCTGCCCACGACCGGCCACACCGGCGGTCACCTGTCGGTCGTCGTCGAGGACGACGACACGCTCGTCTTTCTCGCCGGCGACGCCTCGTACACCCAGAGGCTGATGCTCGACGGACGAGCCGACGGCGTCTCGCCCAAGCCGTCGCAAGCGATCGAGACGCTCGGCCGAATCCAGCGCCAGGTCGCCGAGCGCCCGACCGTCTACCTGCCGACCCACGACCCCGAGTCGGTGGCGCGCCTCACCGCCCGCGAGATCGCGGCACCGCCAGCCGGCGATGTGACGCGGTGAGCGAGCTCGAGAGCGTGGTCAGCACCCGACGCTCGGTCGACGACGTCTCAGGCGCCGTCGCGCCGCGTCTCGGCAAGGAGCTCGGCTGCCTCGTTGATGGTCCGAACCGCCTGGGCCAGCCGCGGCCCCGCGGCGACCGACGGGCTCGGCGCATGGGCGGAGGACCGCGGCGCCGGGCGCCCCGCCGCAGGGGGGACCGGAGCTGACGTGCCCGCCACGTCGGCCGGCACGAGCACGATCGTCGCGTCGACCGTCAACAAGCGCAGGCCGAGAAGGCGCGCGTGGATCGAGGCGTCGACGAGCACCCCGTCCGACAGGCGTCTCCTGCGATCAGGGATCGCCGTCAGCGCCACCGGTCCCGTGGTCGCGAGAGTCCGGGGGGCGACGGGCACTGAACTCCTCGAGCCTCTGTGACGCGCTCGCCAGCCCGTTGACGATCTGGACGTAGCGCTCACGCCCGGCCCTGGCGCCGATGACGTATCCGGCCGCGAACACCGCCATCCCGACCAGCTTCACGAATCGTCCCTCGCCCCCTCCAGGCGGCGGCGCAGCGAGGAGATGCCGGCGCTCCCTGCCGTGAGCCCGGCGACGCCGCCGGCGATCAGGCCGGCCTTGCGGGCCTTGTCTTTGGGCACCGCATCCTTGAGCGTCTTGCCGGAGCCCATGCTGCCGGCCGTCGCGAGGCCAGCCACTTTCTCCAGCGAGTCGTTGGCCGTGTCGAGGAAGCGCTCGAACTTGCTCTTGCGGTTGAAAAGTCTCATCTCATGCCCCTCCTTATCGCGTTCGGGACGCCTTCGCGATCGCCGCGACGAGCTCGTCCTTCGTCATGTTCGTCCGTCCTTCGACGCCGATGCTGGCGGCGAGCTCCACGAGCTCGGGCTTGTTGTAGGACTCGAGACCACCGTTGGCGGGATTGCGCTCGAGCTCGCGCGCGGTCTGCTTCGCGGCTGCCTTGGCCTGCTCGCGGATCTGCTCGGTCTCCTTGACCCGTGCCTCGGCCTCGCTCGCCTGCTGCTCGGCCTCGGCGGCGAGCTGCTGCGCCTGGCGGTGCGCCTCCTCGGCGGCGGCGCGCGCGGCCTCCGCTGCCTCGTCGGCCAGTCGCCTGGCCTCGGTCAGCCGCTCGGCCGCCTCCTCGACGAGCTCTTCTGCTCGCTCCCGGGACTCCTCGGCCTCGCGCTGCGCCTCCTCGACCTCGTCGGCGACCTCGGCCCGGATCTCCTGCTGCTCCTCCTCGGCCTCCCCCTCGGCCGCCTGGCGTTCGCGCGCCACAGCCTCGTCGGCGGCCTTCTGGGCCTCGGCGATGCGTTGCTTGACGCGGCGGGCCGTCTCGCGGTCCACCTCTGCCACGCGGGCGCGACCGCGCTCGCTCACCTGCCGGGCATGGTCGGAGCGATCCTTGGACTCCCGCGCGGCCTCCAGGGCCCGCTCCTCGGCGTCGCGGGCCCGCTCCCCGGCCTCCTGCGCGCGCTTCATGCGGATGTCCACCGAGTCCCGACCGATGGGAGCGGCGTCGACCACCGCTGCCGTCACCTTCCGGCGTTGGTCGCGAGCCGCCGATCTGGCGGAGTCGGCGGCCGTCCCGACCGCGTCCGCCGGCTTGAGGACTCGCGACACGAGCCACGCCGCGTTGGACGGCATCTCTCGCAGACCCGTCCGCGTTCGCTCAGACAGCGACATCAGTGAACCTCCCGAAGGCCTAGGACAGCAATGCGTCGAAATGAGACATTAGCATCTCGTCAAGGTAAGGCCTAGACTTGCCATGAGACGAGCATGTCCGATCCTGCCCCCAGACAGGCGCTGCAGCAGCGCGTCGCCGCGGCGATCCTCGACGGCGCCGCGCAGATCTTTGCCCTGCAGGGCGCGCAGGCGAGCATGAACGACGTCGCCGAAGCGGCCGGAGTGGCTCGGGCGACGGTCTATCGCTACTTCCCCAACCGGGAGGCCCTGCTCGACGAGCTGGCGCGGGCCGCGGTGAGCGACGTCGACGCACGGCTGGAGTCGGCCAGGATCGACGAGGTGGCGCCGGAGGAGGGCATCGCTCGGGCCGTGCGCGCCCTGGTTGACGTCGGGGATGGATTCGTGCTCCTGACCCGCGAGCGGCTGCGATCCGATCCCCAGCAGTTCGAGCTCAGGCTCACCCAGCCGCTGCGCCGGCTCTTCGAGCGGGGCCAGGCCGGCGGAGATATCCGCGGCGACATCACGAGCGCTCGCCTGACCGAGTCGTTGATCGGGCTCATCGTCGGCGTCCTCACGTCCACCCCGTCGCTCGGCAGGGAGGACATGACCGCCACGATCACCGGCCTCTTCCTCGACGGAGCCCGTGCTCGCGGCCCGCGGCCCACATGAACGACCATCGCTCCGGCGCTTCCGTGCCGACGAGGCGCGCGGCCCGTCCCAGACCCGAGGAGGAGAAGATGCAGGAAGAGTCCGATCGAGCGGCTGTCGACGAGGAGCCTCGGCAGCGCCGCGACGACGAGCCCGAGCAGCGGACCGACGACGAGCCCGAGCAGCGGACCGACGACGAGCCCGAGCAGCGGACCGACGACGAGCCCGACAGCGGACCGACGACAAGAGGAACCCGAGCAGCGGACCGACGACAAGCGCGACCAGCGCTCGGAAGACGACTCGCTGCTGCAGGAGCTGGTGGCCTACCTGCGCGAGAACCGGACCGAGCTGCGCGAAGAATGGGCCCGGCGCATCAGCGCGGCGGAGCTGCTGGGTGTCATGTCCGACGAGGAGATCTTCTCCGAGGCGACCGAGGTCTACGACAACTACGTCGACGCACTGGAGACCGGGAGCATCGAGAACCTCCAGACGTACGCCCGAGAGCTTTCGGAGAGGATCATCCCGCGCGGCGTCGAGACCCACGAGGTCCTCGGCATCGTGCTGCTCCTGCGCGACGTGCTGGCACGCGCGCTGTTCGCCAAGTACGAGGGGGATCTGCAGCTTCTCAATCGGATCCTCGACTCCTACGAGCCGGCCGCGAACCGCATCGCGGTGACCGTCGGGGTGAGCTTCGTCGAGGAGCGCGAGCGGGTCATCAACGAGCAGCAGGAGGCCATGCGCGAGCTCTCGACGCCGGTCTTGCAGCTGCGCGACCGCCTGCTCATCCTGCCGATCATCGGCGTGCTCGACTCGGCGCGGGCTCGCCAGCTGACCGAGCAGCTCCTGGGCGCGATCCGCGACAACCGGGCGACCGTCGTGGTCATCGACATCACGGGCGTCGCCACGATCGACCGCACCGTGGCCAACCACCTCGTCCAGACCGTCGAGGCATCGCGGCTCATGGGGGCGCGGACGATCCTCACCGGCCTCTCCTCCGAGATCGCCCAGACGCTCGTCGACCTCGACGTCGATCTCGGCATGATGGAGACGGTGGGAGACCTGCAGGGAGGGATCGAGGAGGCCGAGCGCCTGGCCGGCTACCGAGCCAGCGACGCGGACGGCGACGTGGCGACCTGAGGTCGACCGCCGATGTCGGTCGCGATCCTCCGACAGGGCGAGTACGTCATCGCCTCCATCCTGTCGGACCTGTCCGACACCGAGGTGCTGGAGCTCCGCCATGAGCTCGCCGAGATGGTCGGCAGGCATCGTTCTCGCGGGATCGTGGTCGACGTCGCGGCTCTCGACGTGATCGACTCCTTCGTCGCTCGGGCCTTGCGCTCGATCGTCCTCACCGCGCGCCTACGCGGTGCCGACACGGTCATCGTCGGCATCCAGCCGGACGTGGCAATCGCGATGGTGCAGTTCCGTCTCAACCTGGAGCCGCTGCGCGTAGCGCTCGACCTGGACGAGGCGATAGCGCTCCTCGATCGCCTGACTCAAGGGGACGCAGTGGATGGAGGATGAGGTCCGCGTTGTGATCACGACCGACGCCGATCTCGTGACCGCCCGCGCAGAGGGGCGCGCCATGGCCGAGCGGCTCGGCTTCCCGCGACCGGACCCGACGCTGATCGCAACCGCGATCTCCGAGGTCGCGCGCAACATCGTCGTGCACGTCGGCTGCGGCGAGATCGTCCTCAAGCCGTTCGAGGACGCCGGCCGCTACGGGCTCGTGGTGATCGCCAGGGACGACGGGCCGGGCATCCGCGACGTCGAGGCGGCCGTCCGGGACGACTACAGCGGGAGGGGCGGCCTCGGCCTCGGCCTGCCGGGGGCACGCCGGCTCATGGACGACTTCGAGATCGACTCGAGCGCCGACAGCGGCACGACGGTGACGATGACGAAGTGGAGGTTCCGCGACGAGCTTGCGAGCCTCCGCGAGGAGCGTCGTCGGCGTGCATGATCGAGCGGCGCGCGAGCCGGTCGAGTGGGGCGTTGCCATGAGAACGCGGCGCGGCGAAGCGACGAGCGGAGATCTTGGGGTCGTCACCCTCCTCAGGGAGGGCGTGCTGGTGGCGGGGATCGACGGCCTCGGCCATGGGGACGAGGCCGCCCGCGCCGCCCGCAAGGCCGCGGCGGTGGTGCACGAGAGCCCCAGCCAGGACCTCGCGCTGCTCGTCCGGCGCTGCCACGACGCCTTGAAGGGCACGCGTGGGGCGGCCATCAGCCTGGCCTTCGTCTCGCCGTCGGAGGGCGGAGTGACCTGGCTGGGCGTCGGCAATGTCGAGGGCCGAGTGCTGAGCGGCGATCCATCGGCGCCGAAGCCCAAGGGCTCTCTCCCGCTCGGCAACGGCGTTCCCGGGCATGAGCTGCCGCCGGTGAGGGCCACCAGGCTCGATCTGCGGGCGGGCGACGTCATCGTCCTGGCCACCGACGGCGTCGCGTCCGCCTTCGCCGACTCGCTGGACGTCTCCGGCTCCACCCAGGCGATCAGCGAGCGGATCCTGGCCGACCACTGGAAGCCGCTGGACGACGCCCTCGTGGTGGCGGTCCGCTACCTCGGCGTGCGGCCGTGAGCGCCGGCACCGGCACGGGCCCGTTTCGCGCCGCCTACGCGTCGGCCCTGCTCGACTACCTGCTCGAACCGACCGAGGCGTCGCTGCGGGTCGCCTACGAGCTGGCCCGCGAGGCGGTGAGCCGCAGCTTCAGCGTGCTCGACCTGGCCGTCGCCCACCAGGAGGCGTTGACGTCGGTGCTCGCCGACGCCTCGGACGTCGCCGAGGGGCTGGCGATCACCCGCGCCGCCGGTGACTTCTTCCTCGAGGGGCTCTCCACCTTCGAGATGGTCCAGCGTGGATTCGCGGAGGCCCGGCAGGCCGCGCTGCTCGAGCGCCGCCAGACCCGGCTGTCGCGTCAGCTCTCGACCTTCCTCGCGGACGCCTCGCTGGCCCTCGACGCCTCCGACTCGCTCGAGGAGATGCTGCGGCTGGTGGCCGAGCAGGCGCGCGAGCTCGTGGTCGCCGACTGCTGTGTGGTCACGGTGGCCATGGAGGGCCAGCCCCGAAGCGCCGAAGGAGCCTCCTACCCGGAGGACGAGAGGCGCTGGACGACCTTCATCCGATGGCTCGACCTGCTCGCGACCTATCGGCTGGTGCGCCAGAGCGGCGGATCGGCGAGGGTGGCGGGCGAGCAGCTCGCTCGCCTGCCTCCGTTCCGCAGCGCGAGCATCGATCCACCGCTTCAGGGGTGGCTCGCCGCCGAGCTGACCGCCCTCGACGGCAGCGAGCTCGGCGCCATCCAGCTCTTCGACAAGCAGGGCGGACGCTTCACGGTGGACGACGAGGCTGCCCTCGTCCATCTCGCCCAGATGACGTCGGCGGCCGTCGAGAGATCGCGCCTCTACCACGAGCGAGGCTAGTCTCGGCAGCCGCTCACTCGACGGGCAGCACCGCGACGGCGTCGATCTCGACCAGGAACGCCGGGTTCGCCAGGCCGGCGACGATGACCACGCTGATGGCGGGAGGGTCGGGCCGCCGGCCCCAGGCCTCAGCGAAGGCCGTGACGCCCTCCTCCAGCGGGTGGCCGGCAACACAGAACATCGTCCACTTCACGACATGCTCGAGGGAGGCCCCGGCCTCAGCGAGGACGGTCTCGAGGTTCGCGAACGCCTGCGCGGACTGGGCGCTGAGGCCGCCCTCGACGACCGCGCCGTCGGCGCCGACTCCATTCTGCCCGCCGACGTAGATCGTCGAAGCGGGGGGATCGACGCGCACCGCATAGGTGAACGCGGGGTTGTGGGGGAGGCTCGCTGGGTTCAGGTGGCTGACCGGGGACATGGGCTGCGCTCCCTCTTCTCGAAATCTGCGATGTTGCCCTCACCAACCGGGTCAGTGAGGTCGATGCCTTCAAATACTAAACGGTCACGGAAAGGAATCCGGGCCGGGAGCCCCTCCGCGCGCGCGGTGCCGCCGGCCCGTGCGCCGGGCCGGCCGCGCTCGGTGCGTGTCGACGAGGCGATCCTCGACGCCGCGCGGGCCGAGCTGGCCGAGCGCGGCTACGCGCGGATGTCGGTCGATGCCGTGGCGGCGCGGGCGGGAGTGAGCAAGCCGACCGTCTACCTGCGCCATCCGACCAAGGCCGACCTCGCCACAGCGGCGATCGCGTCGATGCGCGCCGCCTCGCGGCCCGCGCCGACCGGCGACGTGCGGGCCGATCTGATCGCCCACCTGCGCCTGCTGCGCGCCGGCCTCGAGCGACCCTTCGGCATGGCCACGCTCGGCACCGTGCTCGCCGAGGAGCACGAGACGCCGGAGTTGCTCGCGCTGTTCCGCGAGCGCCTCGTGGCCCCGCGCCGGCGCGAGCTGCGCGGCGTCCTCGCGGGAGCGCGAGAGCGCGGCGAGCTGCGGGCCGACGCGAATCTCGACATCGCCGTGGCGGCGCTGGTCGGCGCCTTCTTCGCGCGCTATCTGGCCGGCGAGGCGCTCGGCGGGCGCTTCGTGACCGCGCTGGTCGACGCTGTCCTCGACGGCCTGCGCCCGCGTTAGGCCGTCGCCTCAGAGCCGCTTCTCCAGCCACAGGTCCATGCGCCCGCCGATGGCCGCGACGCCCACCGGGCGATAGCCGCAGGCGCGGTAGAGGGCGCGCGCCTCGCGCAGGACCTCGGTCGTGTAGAGGCGTACGCGCTCGCGCCCGTCGTCGGCCGCCAGGCGCTCGAGCTCGGCCAGCAGCGCTCGCGCGTGGCCGCGGCGGCGGGCCGGGGCGGTGACGAACATCCGCTTGATCTCGGCCACGCCGGGCGCGAGCGGTCGCAGGCCGCCGCACGCCACCGCGGCGTCGCCCTCGTAGAGCACGAGCCACGCGGCGCCCTCTCCGCGGAAGTCGTCCTCGGTGGCGAAGATCTCCTCGCTGGGGACGAACGCGTCGCCCAGGCGCGCGCGGACGAGCTCGAGGTACTCGACGAAGAGCGCCTGCGACGCCGCGCCGGACGGCGCTTCGTGGCGGATCATGGCTGCGGGCGCAGGGCGAGGATGACGACGTCGTCGTTGAGCAGGGGCGCCCACGCCTCGACCTCGCGGTAGACGAGGGCGACCAGCTCGCGCGGGCCCAGCGTGCGGCCGTGCTCGGCCAGCAGGGCCGGCAGGCGCCGCTCGCCGAAGAACGAGCCGGCGCGGCGCGCTTCGATCAGGCCGTCGGTCGAGGCGAAGAGCACGTCGCCGGGACCGAACGGGGCCTCGTGCTCGTCATAGCGAGCCGTCGCCTGGACGCCCAGCGGCACCCCGGTGGCCTTGAGCGCCTCGTGGCCGTCGGGGCGCAGGAGCCACGGGGGGCCGTGCCCGGCGTTGGCCCAGCGCAGCGTGCCATCGCAGATGACGGCCATGAAGGCGGTTACGAAGCTCGAGCTCGGCAGCCGCCCTCCCAGCAGCTTGTCGGTCTGGGCGAGGACGTCGCCCGGGCTCTCGGAGTCCCAGGTGCGCGCCTCGACGAAGAAGCGCACCATCGCGCTCAGCGCGGCGACCTCGAGGCCCTTCCCGGTCACGTCGCCCACGAGCACGGCCAAAGCCCCGCTCGGCAGCGTCCACACGCCGAAGATGTCGCCGCCGCCCACGTCGTGGCCCGCGGGCTCGTAGACGAGGCCGAGCTCGAAGCCGGGGACGTCGTTGGCCCCACGGGCGACGAACCCTCGCGTGAGCGCTGCGGCGACGCGGCGCTCGCGGTGGAAGTCGAGCGCGTTGGCGATGGCGCCGGCGGCGGGCAGCGCCAGCGTCTCGAGGCGCGCGAGCTGCTCGGCGCCGAAGTAGCCGGGCTCCTCGTGGCTGGCCGTGAGCACGCCGAACAGGCGCGGCCCGAGCGCGATGGGGACGTGGACGAAGGAGCCGATCCTCTCGCGCTCGACGAAGGCCTGCACGAAGCGATGGGTGTCCGCCGGATCGCTCAGGTAGGACTCCCCGGTGCGCGCGACATGGCCGATCATGCCCTCGCCGACGCCGAAGCGCGTGCGCATGCTCTCCTCGTTGAAGCCGATTGCCGCGACGGTGCGCAGGTCCGCGGTCGCGGGCTCGTGGCGCCGCAGGGCGACCCTGCTCGCGCCGACGAGCTGACCCGCCTGCTCGACGATCGCCGCGTAGACGGTGTCGAGCTCGAGCGAGACGCTCATGGCGCGGACCGCCTCGTTGAGCTCGCGCTCCTCGCGCCCGCGGCGCTCCTCGCGCTCCAGCAGCTCGGTCCGCTCGAGGGCCAGCGCGGCGAGGTCGGCGAAGACCTCCACCAGGCGCAGCTCGTCGGGGCCGAGCGGGCGCTGCGGCGCGCGGGAGGAGATCGCGAGCACCCCGAGCATCCGGCCGGCGGCGGTGCGCACCGGGCAGGAGATGAACGACGAGCTGCGATACCAGTCCCACGCGCGCCGGGCGGTCTCCGGCTCGAGCTCCTCCTCGAGGCGCTCGCGCAAGGCAGTCGCGCCCTCCCACTGCTCGATGTTGTCCAGCAGCAGCGACTCTCCGCGCTCGATCGCCGCCTCGGTGACGCCCGGGCGCTCGCGATCGTACGGGCGCTGGAGGACGGGCGTCATCGCCTCGCGCACCTCGTCGCTGGCGAACCAGGCGGCGGCGGGACGGATGAGACCGGCCTCGAAGTCGACGACCTGGAACGCGCAGCCGCTCACGTCGAGCAGGCGCCGGATCTGTCCGACGATCTCCTCGAGCGTGTGCCGCAGCCACGTCGGCGCCTCCGCCACCCTCGCGACCCTATCTCCACGCGCTAGGCTTGACCACGGACCGTGCTAGGCGGGGAGGTAGCGGTGCCCTGTCGCTCGTAATCCGCTCTAGCGAGGCCGAATCCCCTCTCGAGGGGCAGGTCTGTGGGGTCAGCACGCCGAGGGCGGCGTTGATGGCCCGGGGGTCCCGCGCGACGTCGGTCTGTGAATCAGGTCAGGTCCGGAAGGAAGCAGCCTTAAGCGGATCCCGACGTGCGCAGCGGGAAAGCCCGGTGCCGGAGCCACTCGAAGCGCAAGCGCTCGTAGGACTGCTTCGAAGGAGGGTGCACGGTCCACTATCTGCATTGGGCGAAGGCGCGCCACGAGGCGTTCGCCCCGACGGGCCGGAAGCTCGGCGGGGCCGGCGGGATGCGCGGGTCGACGTCGCGCGGGTCGAGGATGTACTGCCGCGCGACGCGCTGGCTGGTCGGCACCACGTAGGTGCCGGCGCGCGGCCGCTGCTCCTGGGCCACCGCGATCCGCGAGGGATCGACGTCGAGCCACAGCGCCAGCAGCGGCACCGGGCGGTGGTTGGGCACCGTGACCGGCGTGCACAGCAGGCGCGGCGTGAGGGCGTGCAGGTCGTCCTGGATCCCGTCCTGGATGCGCAGGGCATCGCGCAGGTTGGCGAGGCGGTCCACCTGGGGCGGGATGAAGACGACCAGGCCGACGAGGGTGAGAGCCCCGAACCAGGCCCATCGTCGGCGCCACGGATGCCCGCGCGGGAGCTCCGCCCAGCCGAAGGCGCCCGCCCCGCAGAAGATGGCGAGGATGGCCGCCGGACCGAGCAGGTAGCGGCCGAGGATCGGCAGGCCGGCGGCGGCCAGGACGCAGAAGGCGACGATCGCGATCACGCCGGCGGCGGCGCCCAGCGCGACGCGCGCCCTCAGGAACGCGAGCGCCAGCACCCCTCCGCCCGCCGCGCCGAAGAGGACGGGCTCGCGGAGGATCTCGCCGAGCCGGCGCGGCACGGTCCCCGGGACCTCGCCGAGGCCGGTGATGCGCTGCAGGCGCTGCGCGGTGTCGCGCGTGCCGGTGAGCGAGTGCAGCGGGTCGCCGGTGACGGCGAGGTCGCCGAGCGCCCACAGCAGCGGCGCGGCGGCGGCCAGCGCCCACAGCCGCGGGTCGCGAACGCCGCCGACCCACAGCCAGATGAGGTAGGCGCCCGAGAACAGCCAGGCCTCGGGCCGGATGAGGCCGGCGACGCCGAGCAGCGCCAGGACGGGCGCGCCCGCGCGTCGGCTTCTGGTCTCGACGAGCAGGGCGGTCAGGACCAGCGTGAGGTACGGGACGTCGACGTACGCGCGGGCGCCGAAGTCGAGCACGGGCCGGCGCGTGAGGACGATCGCCGCCGCCAGGGCGCCGGCGGCGCGGTTGACCCATTCCTCGCCGAGGCGGTATGTGACCCAGGTGAGGGCTCCCAGGAAGACGAAGGCCAGGACGATGGCCGCGTCGATCGAGGCCTGGGCGCCGAGGAGGGAGAGGACCGCGCCGGCCAGCGTGGCGAGCGGGTGGGCCGTGGGGGCGAGCGAGACGTCGTAGTCGGGGAGCGTCCCGTGGGTGAGGTCGCGTCCCCACACCAGCGCGTAGAGCGTGTCGTAGTTGACGAGCCCGCGGCCGGCCAGCGCCCAGGCGACGAGACCGAGCAGGAGCGTCCAGCCGATGGCCTTGCCGCGGCGCACGGGCGCGGACCCTATCGTCGCCTTGCTTGCGGTCGGCGCGGCGTGAGATGGTCGGCGCGTGCGTGGACACCTCCTCGTCGGGCTCGCCGCGGCCGCCCTGCTCGCCGCCGCGCCGGCGGGGGCGGTCGTGCCGAGCGGGAACCTGCTCGTCAACCCGGGCGCCGAGGCGGGCCGGGGGCGGCTGACTCGGCGACGCAGCTTCCGCTGCCGGGGTGGACGGTCGAGTCGACCTTCACCACGGTCCAGTACGGGACGTCGGGCTTCCCGACCGTCGGCGATGCCACCACGTTCGGCGGCAGGGTCAACCTCTTCGCGGGCGGCAACAGCGCGGCGAGTGCGGCGACGCAGCTGGTCGACGTGTCGGGTGCGGCGGCGGAGATCGACGCGGGCACGCTCGAGGTGACGCTCTCGGCACTGTTGGGAGGGTTCTCGTCGCAGACCGATCGCGCGACGGTCACCGCGACGTTCCTCGACGCCGGCGCCGCGCCGCTCGGCGCGCTGAACCTCGCCCCGGTGACGGCCGCGGACCGCGCCTCGGTGACGACGTTCGTCGCTCGCTCTGCCGCGGCGCTGCTCCCGGCGCGGACGCGGGGCATCTCCGTCCGCATCGACGCCATCCGCGACGAGGGGTCCTATAACGACGGCTACATCGACAACGTGAGCCTCGTCCTGGGCGCCGGGGGCGGCGGTCCGGTCTTCCACAAGACGGTGGTGGTCAAGGCGATCAGCGGCAAGGTCCGGGTCCGGCGGCCGGGCAGCAACCACTTTGTCGATCTCACCGGCAGCGAGGGGATCCCGCTCGGCTCCACGGTCGACACCCTGGCGGGCGTGGTGGAGCTCTCGTCGGTGCCCAAGGTGGCCGGCAAGCCGCAGGCCGGCCGGTTCTACGAGGGCGTGTTCAAGGTCACCCAGCCGGGCTCGGTGACGAGCCTCGCGCTGACCGAGCCGCTGGCCTCGTGCCGCGGCGGTGGGCGCACCGCGGCGGCGACGAAGAAGAAGCAGCGCCACCTGTGGGGCGACGGCAAGGGCTCGTTCCGCACGGCTGGCAAGTACAGCTCGGCCACGGTCCGTGGCACGAAGTGGCTGGTCAAGGACAGCTGCGCCGGCACCCTGACCCGCGTCGTCCGCGGGACGGTCACGGTCCGCGACAAGGTGCGCGCGAAGACCGTCGTGGTGGCGGCGGGCAAGAGCTACCTGGCGAAGCCCGGGCGCTGAGTCAGCCCGAGGAGGGCCCTGACGCGTTTGATCGCGAGGGTGGGTTCGTCGTTCTTTGTGAACCTGAGGACGCGCTGGCCCGAGGCGGTCAGCGCGGCGTCCTTGGCGCGGTCGGCGCGGAAGGCGGCGCGGGTGGAGTGGGTCTCGAAGCCGTCGAGCTCGACGATGATGCGGTGTTGGGGCCAGTGGTAGTCGGGTTGGCAGTGGCCGTGGTCGGCGGCGTGGAAGGGCTCGTTGGTCTCGGGTTCGGGGAGGCCGGCCTGGCGGATGAGGGCCAGGAACTCGGCTTCCCACTCGTTGCGGGTCCATTTGGGCTTTCTCGTCGTCGCTTGCGCCAGGACGCGGGTGCCTCGGTGCCCGTTGGCGCTGGCGATCGTGGCTTGGATGGCGCGGTGGTCGTAGAGCTGCAGGCGCTCGGCCTGCGCCAGCGCGCGCTCGAGCTCGCTGGGCCGGGCGGTGCCGGCGAGATCGAGCAGCGTGCGGCTGACCGAGGTGGTCGGGATGCCTTGGTGGTCGGTGGTGTCCTGGGCATCGAGGGAACGAGAGCGATGCACGCGGATCCCCGGGGCGCCGTGGCGGCCGCGCGGGGCGGTGACGTCGATGCGCGTCTGATCGGTCCGGAGCAGCCCCCAATGGGCGGCCGCGCTGCGATGGCTCAAGACGGCGCCGGGCCCGCACGCCAGCACCGCCGCCAAGCGGTTCCCCTCGGCGCGCAGCGCGGTGTGCCCGAGCGCGTAGACGCCGCGGTAGACGACCTGGAGACGTCGCCGGCGCCGCCACGTCGCGATCGCCGCGGCCGAGATGCCGAGTTCGAGCAGCTGCGAGCGCGACATCACCCCCCACTGCCGCTCAGCGGCCCCAACCACCTCCGCCCAGCGGGGTGGGCTCCATTCGGGGTCACTATGACTCCCAATCGAGCCCACCCCCTCAGCATGGCGATCAGCCCGCCACAGCGGACACCGCAAACGTCACAACTCTCCGCAAGCGCTCACACCCCTCGGTGCCTGGCCGCGCAGAAACGCCCGCGCAGAGCGGAGACGGGGCGCTCGCGGAGACCGTCCGGCAGAGGTCACTAGACTCGATGAACGTGACCGCCGGCCCCTCGCTGTACCGCCGCCACCGCCCGCGAACGTTCGCGGACGTCGTCGGCCAAGAGCATGTCGTGAGGACCCTGCGCAATGCCGTCGCGCAGGGCAAGGTCCACCATGCCTACCTCTTCGTGGGCTCGCGGGGGACGGGCAAGACCTCGATGGCGAAGATGCTCGCGGCGTGCATGAACTGCGAGCACGGGCCGACGGTGGAGCCGTGCGGGGTCTGCGAGTCGTGCGTGGCTATCGCCAGCGCCACGTCGCTGGACGTCATCGAGATGGACGCGGCGTCGAACAACTCGGTCGACGACATCCGCGAGCTGCGCGAGTCGGTGCAGTTCGCGCCGGTGTCCGGGCGTTCGAAGGTCTACATCCTCGACGAGGCGCACATGCTGTCCTCGCAGGCCTGGAACGCGTTCCTCAAGACGCTCGAGGAGCCGCCGCCGCACACGATCTTCGTCCTCGCCACCACCGAGGCGCAGAAGGTCCTGCCGACCGTGGTCGACCGCTGCCACCGCTTCGACTTCGCCCGCCCGACGGTCGAGCAGATCGCCACCGTCATCACGCGTGTCGCCGCCGCGGAGTCGATCGAGATCGCGCCCGACGCGGTCGCGCTGCTCGCCCGTCACGCGACCGGCTCGTTCCGCGACGCGCTCGGCACGCTCGAGCAGCTCGTCACGTACACCGGCACCGACATCGCGACCGACGACGTCCTCGCCGTCCTCGGCGTCGCCGACGTCGACCTACTCTTCGAGGCCTTCGACGCCGTGGCCTCCGGCGATGCCCGCGCCGCGTGGCTGGCCGCCGCGCGCCTGGCCGACACCGGCCGCGACATCGCCCAGTTCCTCAAGGACCTCGAGGCCCACGCGCGCGACCTGCTCGTCGTGCAGACGCTCGGCGAGGTGCCGCACGAGCTGCGCCTGACCCCGGACCGCGACGAGCGCCTCGCCGAGCAGGCCGGGCGCATCCCCGGATCGAGCCTCGTGCGCCTGCTCGACCTCCTGGCCGAAGCCCTGCGCACCGTCAAGGACGGGGCCGACGCGCGCACGCGCCTGGAGGCCGCCCTGGTCAAGGCCGCCGCGCCGGAGGTCGATCCCGCGGCGCGCGCCCTGATGGCCCGCGTCGAGCGTCTGGAGGCCGCGCTGAGCGGCGCGGCCGCGCCGGCACAGCCGCTGCGGGCCGTGGACCCTCCGCGGGCGGTGGAGCCGCCGCGCGCCGTTCCGGAGCCGCCGACGCCGGAGGCGCAGGGCGCCGAGGCTCAGCCGCGCCCGCCGGCACCCACCCCTCCCTCGCCGCCATCCACCACGCAAGCACCCGAGCGCGCGCCGGGCGAAGCAGCGGGGAGCGCGCCCGAGCGCGCGCCGGGCGAAGCAGGCGGGAGCGCGCCCGAGCACACGCCGACCGAAGCGGCCGGGAGCGTGCCCGAGCGCGCGCCGGGCGAAGCGGCGGGGAGCGCGCCCGAGCACGCGCCGGGCGAAGCAGCCGGGAGCGCACCCGAGCGCGCGCCGGGCGAAGGGGCGGGGAGCGCGCCCGCGCCCGCGCCGGGCGAAGCACCGACCGAAGCGGCGGGGAGCGCGCCCGAGCACGCGCCGCAGCCCACCCCGACCGCGACCGCCCTCGCCGAGCCCGACCTCGACGCCGTCCGCACCCTGTGGCCGGCCGTCCTCGACGCCGTCCGCGCCGACAACGGGCTGCTCGCCGCCTGCCTGGCCGAGGCGCATCCCGTCGAGGTGCGCGGGAGCGAGGTCGTCGTGGCCTTCGCCGAGCACGACACCTTCAACCGCAAGATGGCCGATGGCCGCGAGCACCGCGCCACGGTCGACGACGCGCTGCGCGGCCTGGCCGGCAGCTCGCTGCGCGTGGTCTTCGAGCTGCGCGAGCTGGAGGAGCGCTCCGAGGTCAAGCCGCCGTCGGAGGACGAGCTCGTGGCACGCTTCAAGACGGAGTTCGACGCCGAGGAGATCGTCCCCGACGATCCGCAACCCGACGAGCCCGGAGGGCAGAACTGATGCCGCAACCGCCCAACATGCAGCAGATGCTCAAGCAGGTCCAGAAGATGCAGGCGGACATGGTGGCCGCTCAGGAGCAGCTCAAGAACGAGGAAGTCGAGGCCTCGGCCGGCGGCGGCATGGTGACCGTCAAGATCTCCGGCGACCTCGTGATCAAGGCGATCACGATCGCTCCCGAGGCGATCGACCCCGACGACCCCGAGCTCCTGCAGGACATGGTCCTCGCCGCGACCAACGAGGCGCTGCGCGCCGCGCAGGAGCTCCAGCAGACCCGGCTCGGCGGCCTGACGGGCGGCATGGACCTGGGCTCGCTGGGCCTGCCGGGCTTCTAGCGCTTGTACCCGCCCCCCGTCCAACGCCTCATCACCGAGCTGGGCAAGCTGCCCGGCATCGGCCAGCGCACCGCTCAGCGCCTGGCCTTCTACATCCTGCGCAGCGACGCCGAGGACGCCAACGCGCTGGCCGACGCGATCCGCGAGGTCAAGGAGCGCATCGGCCTGTGCGAGGTGTGCTTCAACCTGGCCGACGAGCCGCGCTGTGGCATCTGCCAGGACGAGCGCCGCGACGCGAGCCTCATCTGCGTCGTCGAGGAGCCCGGCGACGTCATCCCCATCGAGCGCACGCACGAGTACCGCGGGCGCTACCACGTCCTCGGCGGGGCGCTGTCGCCGATCGACGGCATCGACCCCGAGAACCTGAAGATCGCCGAGCTCTACGCCCGCGTGCGCAACGGCTCGATCAGCGAGGTCGTGCTCGCCACCAACTCGACGACCACGGGCGAGGCGACCGCGCTGCACATCGCCGCGGCGCTGCGCGAGAGCGCGCCCGACGTCGCGGTCACGCGCCTGGCCTCGGGGCTGCCGGTGGGCGCCGACCTCGAGTACGCCGACGAGGTCACGCTGGGCAAGGCCCTCGTCGGGCGCCGCGCGCTCTAGGGCGACTCGATCAGCAGGGTCGCGCTCAGGCCCGGCGCGAGCGCCTCGTAGATGTGCGGGACGCTGCCCGGATACCGCGCGTAGTCGCCGCCGCCGAGCTCGACCGGCGCACTCTGCGGCCCGACGCGCGCGCGGCCCGCGTGGACGAGCAGGTGCTCGACGACGCCTGCGGGGTGCGCCGCCGACACCTGGCGCCGGCCCGCCCGCAGTGACAGCTCGTAGAGCTCGACCGAGGCGCGGCCCGACAGGCGCGCCACCAGGCGAGCCCGCACCGCCGCGCCGGTCACGCGCGGGCCCTCGGCGGAGCGCACGACCTCGACGTCCGCGGCAGCGGGCGGGGCGATGACGTCGGCCAACGCGACCTCGAGGGTGTTGGCCAGCGCGTACAGCGTCTCCAGGGTGGGGTTGCCGCGCCCCGCCTCGAGCTGGGCGAGCGTCGCGCGCGCCACCCCGGCCTCCCGCGCCAGCGCGACGGTCGACAGCCCGCGCTCGGCCCGCAGGCGACGCAGGTTGGCGGCGAGGGCGTTGACGGGCTCGTCCATGCTGTCTAGTTTGTCAGACAGCTATGACTGCTTCACCGACGCAGCGCCCACGGCGGCTGGCCGACCTCCCGGACCTCGGCGTCGACGCCGCCGCGCGCGCCGCGGGCGCAGACCCCGAGGTCCTGCGCCTGGAGAACCTCGACACCGACGTCCCGCCCCCGGCCGCGGTGCTCGAGGCGACGCGAGCGAGCGTGGGCGTCGACGCCGCCAACTCCTACCTGCCCTTCAACGGCCTCGCCGAGCTGCGCGTCGCCGTCGCCGAGCGGCTGGAGCGCCAATCGGGCGTCGCCTACGACCCCGAGCAGGACGTCGTCATCACCTGCGGTGGCACCGAAGGCCTGCTCGACGCCCTCCTGGCCACCGTGCAGGAGGGCGACGAGGTGCTCGTCACCGACCCGACCTACGTCGGCATGGTCAGCCGCGTGCGCATGGCCGGCGCGACGCCCGTCTTCGTGCCCTTCCGGCGTCGCGATGGCGCCTGGCGCCTGGACCTCGACGCGCTGGAGGCCGCGGCGGGCGACCGCACCCGCGCGCTGTTCGTCATGAACCCGTCGATGCCCTCGGGCGCCGTGCTCGACGGCCCCGAGTGGGACGCGATCGCACGCCTGTGCCGAAGGCTCGGCTGCTGGCTGATCTACAACGCCGCGATGGAGCGGATCGTCTTTGACGGGCGCCCCGTGACCCATCCCGCCGCCCTCGACGGCATGGTCGACCACGTGATCACGGTCGGCTCGGTGTCGAAGGAGTGGCGGATGATCGGCTGGCGCGTGGGGTGGGTGGCCGGCCCGCGGGCGGTCATGGCCGATGTCACGCGCGCGCACCTGTTCAACGTCGTCACGCCGGTGAGCCTGACCCAGCCGGCCGCGGTCGCCGCCCTGCGCACGCCCGAGGCCGACGTCGCGGCCGCCGTGGCCGAGTGGCAGCGCCGCCGCGACGTCGTGGTCGCGGAGCTGGCCGACTACGAGGTGGTTCCCGCGGCCGGCGGCTGGTCGCTGCTGGTCGACGTCTCGCCGCGCGGCCTCACCGCGCGCGAGGCGGCGCGCACACTGCTCGAGCGCGGGCGCGTGGCGGCCACCCCGATGGACGGCTGGGGGCCGGCCAACGGCCCGCAGCACGTCCGCGTCGTGTTCAGCAACGAGCCGACCGAGCGGCTCGCCGAGCTGGGCGCGCGGTTTGCGGCCGCGCTGGGTTAGCGGCGCGCGCCCGGCCTCTTGACGTCGTGCGGCGGGTGCATCCGGTGACGCCCTCCATGGCCGTCCCGACCGTGTCGGCGGTGGCCGCCCGACCACACGACCGCGGCGCTGCCGCCGCCGCGGCGCACCGGCTCGGCCGCCACCTGCACCAGCCCGTGGGGCAGGAACTCGATCCCGGTGGCGGCGCCGATCTCCGCGCCGGTCCCGGTGTTGACCATGAAGGCATGGCCGCGGGCCTGCAACGCGGCGGCCTCCGGCGTGCTCAGGAACGACGCCTCGGTCTGCGTCGTCGCCGAGTTGCGCTGGCTCAGGCGCGGAGCGGCCACGGCGTCGGGCAGCGTCATGCCGAAGTCCACGCGGTTGAGGAGGATCTGCGTGACCGTGGTGATGATCGAGGCGCCGCCGGGCGAGCCGAGGGCCAGGAAGGGCCGGCCGTTGCGCAGGACGATGGTCGGAGCGATCGACGAGCGCGGCCGCTTGCCGCCCTCCACCTTGTTCGCGCCGGTGCTGACGCCGCCCGGCACGGCCGGATCGGTGCTCGTGGTCAGGTTGAAGTCGGTGAGCTCGTTGTTGAGCAGGAAGCCGTAGCCGGGCACGACCATGCCGCTGCCACCGGTCTGCTCGATGGTGAAGGTGTAGTCGACGACGTTGCCCCAGCGGTCGGTGACCGTGAGGTTCGTCGTCGAGCCCACGCGCGTGGTCGACGCGCTGGTGTCGGTGACGGCGCTCGGGTCACCCGGCGGCACCGGCGAGGTCGCCGCGGTCTCGGTGATCTTGGCCCGGCGCTGCGCGGCGAACTGGTCGGACAGCAGCTGCGCCAGCGGGACGCTCACGTAGCCGGGGTCGGCCAAGAAGGCGCCGCGGTCGGCGTAGGCCAGCCGCGAGGCCTCGAGGTAGAGGTGCAGCGCGCGCTCGCGCGGCATGGTCCCGAGGTCCGGATAGCCCTCCAGGATGTTGAGGATCTCGCCGACGGTGGAGCCACCGGACGAGGGCGGCGCCATGCCGTAGACGTCCAGCCCGCGGTAGCCGATGTGCGTCGGGTCGCGGTCCAGCGCCTCGTAGGCCGCGAGGTCGCTGAGCTCCATCAGGCCGGGGCGGACCGACCGCGTCGAGCCGGAGCGCAGCGGCGGGTGCTTGACGGTGTCGACGATCGCCTGCGCGAGCGGCCCCGAGTACAGGGCGTCGGCACCCTGGCGGGCGATGAGCGCGTAGGTGCGCGCCAGGTCGGGGTTCCTGATGACGCTGCCGACGTCGCGCGGCGAGCCGTCGGGGTCGAGGTACAGCGCCGCCGTGGCCGGGAAGTCGGCGAAGATCGCCTTGGCCTCGTCGGTCTGGTTGTAGAACGTCTGGTCCACGGTGAAGCCGCGCTGCGCGGCGGCGATGCCCGGCTGCAGCGCGCGGCTCAGCGGCCACGTCCCGTAGTCGTCCAGCGCCTTCTGCCAGGCGCGCAGCGTGCCGGGCACGCCGACGCTCATGCCGCTGACGCGCTGGCTCTCGAAGCTCTGCAGGCCGACGAAGGACTGGTCGTTCATCGCCGCCGGCGCGGTCTCGCGCGCGTCGATGGTGTGGACCTTGCCGTCGCGGGCGGTGTAGACGGTCATGAAGCCGCCGCCGCCGATCCCGCACGAGTACGGCTCGACGACCCCCAGCACGCCGGACGCGGCGATCGCGGCGTCGACGGCGTTGCCGCCGCGGCGCAGGACGTCGATTGCCGCCCGCGTGGCCTGCGGATCGACGGTCGCGGCGCCTCCACCGACGCCGACGGCCGTCGGCTGCCTGGTCGGCGCGGGAGTCTGGTGGGCGGCGGCCGGGGCGGCGACGAGGGCGGCGGCCAGGACGGAGAGCAGCAGGCGGCGCATGGCATTGCCCTACCCAGGGCCGGACGCCTCTTATCCTTCGGCCCTCGTCATGGACAGCGCAACCGTCGTCATGAAGTTCGGAGGCACCTCGGTGGCCGACGCCGAGCGCCTCAAGCGCGCGGCCCAGCGCATCGTCGCCAAGCGCGAGGCGGGACACCGCGTCGTGGCCGTCCTCAGCGCGCGCGGCAAGGAGACCGACCGGCTCATCGCCGACGCCCATGAAGTCTCGCCGACCCCCGACCCGCGCGAGATGGACATGCTGCTGTCCACGGGCGAGCGCGTGTCCTGCGCCCTGTGCGCGATGGCCATCAACGACCTCGGCCACCGCGCCATCTCGCTGACCGGCTCGCAGGCCGGGATCGTCACGGACACCTCGCACACCAAGGCGCGCATCCTCGACGTGCGCGCCGATCGCATCTTCGCCGCCCTCGACGCGGACTCGATCGTCCTCGTGGCCGGCTTTCAGGGCGTGAGCACCGCACGCGACGTGACGACCCTGGGCCGCGGCGGGTCGGACACGACGGCCGTGGCCCTCGCTGCCGCCGTGGGCGCCGAGGTGTGCGAGATCTACACCGACGTCCCGGGCGTCTTCTCGGCCGACCCGCGGCTCGTGCCCAACGCGCGCAAGCTGCCGGTCCTCTCCTTCGAGGAGATGCTCGAGATGTCGGCCTCGGGCGCCGGGGTGCTGCAGCTGCGCTCGGTCGAGTACGCCCGCAACCACGGCGTGCGCATCCACTGCCGATCGAGCTTCGACGACGCGCCCGGTACCGTTGTCGTCTCCGAAGAGGACACCATGGAGCAGCCCCTCATCACCGCCGTCACCCACTCGCTCGGCGAGGCCCGCGTCACGCTCATGGGCGTGCCGGACACGCCCGGCGTCGCCGGGCGCGTGACCACCGCGCTGGCCCGGGCCAACGTCAACATCGACATGATCATCCAGGGCGAGCCCGAGACCGAGGGCCTGCGCGCGGACATGTCGTTCACCATCCCGCGCGACGACATCCTCGCGGCGCGCACGGCGCTCGACCCGATCGCCTCCGAGCTCGGCATGACCGTCGCGACCGACGAGTCGATGGGGAAGGTCTCGATCGTCGGGGCCGGAATGAAGACCCACCCGGGCGTCGCGGCCAAGGTCTTCACGACGCTCGGCGACAACGGCATCAACATCATGATGATCTCGACCTCCCCGATCCGGATCTCCTGCGTCGTCCCGGGCGATCGCGTCCCGGACGCGGTCAAGGCGCTGCACGGCGCCTTCGAGCTCTCGGGCGAGGGCACCATCCGCCCCGAGCAGCCCTTCGGGGAGTTCGCGTCATGAGGGTCGCCGTGGTGGGCGCCACCGGCGCCGTCGGCACGCTGCTGCTCGCGCTGCTCGAGCGCCGCGGCTTTCCCGCCGACGAAGTCGTGCCCTTTGCTTCCGCGCGCTCGGCCGGCCGGCAACTCGGCGACATGGTCGTCCAGCCGCTGGCCGACGAGACGATCCAGGGCTTCGACGTGGCGCTGTTCAGCGCCGGCGGCGCGACGTCGCGCGAGTGGTCGCCGCGCTTCGCCGCCGCGGGCGCGCTCGTGGTCGACAACTCGTCGGCGTGGCGGATGGACCCCGAGGTCCCGCTCGTCGTCTCGGAGGTCAACCCAGACGCGCTGGAGCACATCGGCAAGGGCATCGTGGCCAACCCGAACTGCACGACGATGGCGGTCATGCTCCCGGCCAAGGCGCTGCACGACGCCTTCGGGCTGACGACGATGGTCTGCACCTCCTTCCAGGCCGCGGGCGGCGCCGGCCAGAAGGGCATGGACGAGCTCCACGGCCAGGTCGACACCGTCCGCGGGCACGACCTCGTCAACGATGGCGCCACGGCGGCGGCGTCGGTCGAGGCGAAGGTCCACGCCAAGGCGCTGGCCTTCAACGTGGTGCCGTGGCTGGGCTCGCAGGTCGAGGGCGGCTACAGCGACGAGGAGATGAAGCTGCGCAACGAGTCGCGCAAGATCCTCGACCTGCCGGGGCTCAACGTCGCGCCGACGTGCGTGCGGGTGCCGGTCATGGTCGGCCACGCCATCGAGGTGCGCGCGACCTTCGAGCGCCCCGTCGACCTCGAGGAGGCGATGGGGGCGCTGGGCGCCTTCCCCAACCTCGAGCTCGACGACATCCCCACGCCGCTGGAGTGGGCCGGGCGCGACGAGGTCGCCGTCGGGCGCGTGCGCGCCGACCTCTACGACGACCACAGCCTCAACTTCTTCGTGGTCGGCGACAACCTGCTCAAGGGCGCCGCGCTCAACACGGTCCAGATCGCCGAGCTGCTGCACGCGCGGGGACTCGTGGGCGGCCCGGCGCGCGTCTGATCTTCACTTCCGGCTTACGCCCTCCTTGGTAGCGTCGCCGTATGGGCGAACGCACGAGCTACGCACCCGGCACTTTCAGCTGGGTCGACCTCCAGACCACCGACCAGGACGCCGCGAAGTCCTTCTACGCCGACCTCCTCGGTTGGGAGTACGACGAGATCCCGATCGGCGACGGCTCCACGTACGCGATGGCCAAGCTCCAGGGCCATTCGGTCGCGGCGATCGGCGGCGTGCAGGGCGACGACATGCCGGCGCACTGGAACTGCTACGTCACCGTCGAAAGCGCCGACGCGAGCGCCGACCGCGCTCGCGAGCTCGGCGCGACCATCATCGCGCCGCCGTTCGACGTCTTCGACGCGGGTCGGATGGCCGTCCTCCAGGACCCGCAGGGCGCGTTCCTGTCCGTGTGGGAGCCAAAGGACAACATCGGCGCCGGACTGGTCAACGCGCCCGGGGCGCTGGCCTGGAACGACCTCATCTCACCCGACGTGGCCGCCTCGAGCGCCTTCTATCGCGACCTCTTCGGCTGGGGCATCCAGGAGATCGCTCCCGGCGAGTACTTGTCGATCACCAACGGCGCCAACCGCAACGGTGGCATGATGCCGATGCCGCCTGGCAGCCACCCCGCGTGGAACCTCTACTTCGCGGTCGACGATGTCGATGCGACCGTCGCGCGCGCCCGCGAACTCGGCGGGGACACGGTCATGGGCCCGATGGACGTGCCCAACGGCGGCCGCCTGGCCGTCCTGCGCGACCCGCAGAACGCCGTGTTCAGCGTCCTGACGGGCGAGCTGGACCCCTAGGCCGCCTCGACGCCGGCCACCACCGACGTCGTCCAGTCGATCACGCTCGACGGCTTGACCACGTGGCGCTGGAAGCCCAGCTCCTTGGGCTCGAGGCCGAGGGCGAGGCCGACGAGCTGGGGAAGATGCAAGACCGGCATGTTGAGCTCGCGGCCCACCGTGCGCTCGGCCAGCGGCTGCTGGAGGTCGAGGTTGAGGTGGCACAGCGGGCACGGCGTCACCAGGCAGTCGGCGTCGGCGTCGACGGCGTCGCCGAGGTGGCGGCCGGCCTGCTTGAGCGAAGCCTCCTTGTTCATCGTGATGATGGGAAAGCCGCAGCACTTGTGAGAGCCGGCGTACTCGATGACCGTGCCGCCGAGCGCCTCGATGACCTGCGCCAGGTAGGTGTCGCGCGGCTGCTCGTCCGCGTCGATGCCGAGCCGGTCCACGGGGCGCACGATGTAGCAGCCGTAGAACGGCCCGACCTTGAGGTCGGTCAGCGGGCGCCGGACCCGTGAGCGCAGCTCGTCGAGGCCGATCTCCTCGACCAGCAGCCAGAGGAAGTTCTTGTTGGTGATGCCCTGCTCGTAGGTCAGGCCCTCGCCCGCCAGCGTCTCGTTGACGTGCGCGCGGTAGTCCGCGTTGGCGTCGAGGCGCTCCTGGCACTCGCTCTGCGCGCCCTGGCAGGTCGAGCAGATGTTCATCATCAGCTCGGCGCCGTCCACGCGCTGGGCCAGCGCGAAAGTGCGGGCGTTGAGCGTGTCGGCCAGCTCCTGGTTGTGCTCGGCGATCACGCCCGCGCCGGTGCAGCAGGCGCGGTCGAGCTCGACGAGCTCGATGTCGAGCAGCGGCGCGACCTTGGCCATCGAGCCGTGCAACTCCGGGGTGAAGCCGCGGCTCACGCAACCGGGCCAATAGGCGACTCTCATGCCCCGCTCCCGTCGCCCGCAGGCGAGCTGCCCGGCGCGGAGGGCATGCCGTCCTCGGCGGCGACGCCGACGCGCTGGGGCTCCTCGGCGCCCTCCTCGACCTCGTCGTAGCCGGTGATGTAGAGGTTGAGCTCGAAGCGCTCGTCGCGCCCCTCGACCGTGTCGTAGATGCGCCGGACCTGCTTGAGGTCGTCCTTGGGGATCTTGTGGGGCTTGAGCGCGCCGGCCGGCGTGACCTTGCGCCGCAGCAGCGCCTTGGTGATGACCGGCAGCGAGTCGACCAGCTCGAGGGCCGCGGGCGGGGCGAACTTGCCGAAGAACGAGTTGCCGCCATAGGAGCGCGGCAGCAGCTCGGCCTCCCACAGCAGGCCGTGGTCCTTGACCAGGGTCACGAAGGCCGCCTCGTGGCGCTCGCCGTTGTTGCGGTCGACGATGTGGTGGTCGCTGCCGGCGCGGCGGCGCAGGCGCATGATCTGGCTCATCGGGGCGACGCCCTTGGGGCACGCCTCGATGCACTTGAAGCAGTGGGTGCAGTCGTAGATCCCGTGCGGGTCCTCGGCCAGGTCCTTGAGGCGCTCGAACTGCTGGGCGTCGCGCGGGTCGCCGACGAAGCGGTAGGCCTTGGCCAGCGCGGCCGGGCCGATGAAGAGCGGGTCGACCTCCATCGACAGGCAGTCGCTCACGCAGGCGCCGCACTGGATGCAGGCCATCGACTGCGTCACGTCGATCATCGACTCGCGCGGGACGATGTACTCGCGCTCGGGGATCGGCTGCTTGTTGATGAGCCACGGGGTGACGCGCTGGACCTTCTTCCAGTGGACGGCGTCCATGTCCACGATGAGGTCCTTGATGACGGGCATGTTGCCCATCGGCTCGACCTCGATGACGCCGTCGCGCGAGGACGCCAGCGCCTTGTCGAGATGGGTGTGGCAGGCGAGGCCGGGCTGGCCGTTGATGCGCACCCCGCACGAGCCGCAGATGGCGGCGCGACACGAGCAGCGGATGCCGATGGAGCCGTCGAAGCGTGCCTTGGCCTGAAGGATCCCCTCGAGGACCGAGCGATGCGGCCCGAGCTGGATCGTGTGCTCGTCCCAATACGGCGCCTCGCCCGACTCGGGGTCGTAGCGGCGCAGGCGCAGCGTGAAGTCCTGGGGCGGCTTGTGGGCTTCGGCCACTAGTACTTCCTCTCTTCCGGCTGCCACTGGGTGATCGTCACGGGCGAGTAGGACACCTCGGGGACGTCGTCCCCGTTGCGCCCGATGTCGATGTGCTTGAGCCACACGTCGTCGTTGCGCTCGGGGTAGTCGGTGCGGAACTGCGCGCCGCGCGATTCCTTGCGCTCGATGGCCGCCACGACGGTGGCCTCGGCGGTGTCGAGCATGTAGCTGAGCTCGATGGCTCCGAGGACGTCCTGGTTGAACACGGTGCCGCGGTCGTCGATGTAGGCCGTCTGGGCCTCCTCCTTGAGACGGCGCACGACCTCGTGGGCGTGGCGCAGGCCCGCCTCGTCGCGGAAGACCGCGACGTTGCGGTTCATCTCGGTGCCCAGCTCCTCCTTGACCTCCGAGACGCGGCGGCTCGTGCGCTCGCGGCCGATGATCGCGTCGATGTCGGCGGCGTCGCGGCGCATCTGCTCGTCGCCTACCTGAGGCATGCCCATGGCGCTCGCGCGGGCGGCGGCATGCTCGCCCGAGCGCCGGCCGAAGATGAGCGTGTCCAGCAGCGAGTTCGCGCCCAGGCGATTGCCGCCGTGGACCGAGACGCAGGCCACCTCGCCCGCGGCGTAGAGCCCGGAGATCGGCGTGGCGCCGTTGATGTCGGTCTTGACCCCGCCCATGATGTAGTGCTGGCCGGGGCGGATCTCGATCGGCTCGCGCGTGATGTCGGTGCCCGCGAAGTCGCGGCCGATGTTGACGATCTCGCGCAGCGCCTCGAGCGTGCGCTTGCGCGGGACCACGGTGATGTCCAGGAGGATGCCGCCGCCGCCCTCGCCCACGCCGCGGCCCTCGTTGATCTCGGTCTGCTCGGCCCGCGAGACGACGTCGCGCGAGGCGAGCTCCATCTTGTTGGGCGCGTACTTCTCCATGAAGCGCTCGCCGTCGGCGTTGAGCAGGTGCGCACCCTCGCCGCGGGCGCCCTCGGTGATGAGGAAGCCGTTCTCGGCCAGCGTCGTCGGGTGGTACTGGATCATCTCCATGTCCATCAGCGGCGCGCCAGCCCGGTAGGCCTGCGCGATGCCGTCGCCCGTGCAGATGAGCGCATTGGTCGTCGGCCTGTAGCACTGCCCCGCGCCGCCGGAGGCGAGGATCACGTTCTTGGCCGCGAAGGTCTCCATGCCCCCGGAGCGGATGTCGCGCGCCACGACGCCGACACAGGTCCCGTCGTCGTCGAGGATCAGCGAGGTGACGAACCACTCCTCGTAGCGATCGATGCGATCGGTGTACTTGAGGATCTGCTCGTAGAGCACGTGGAGCATCGCCTGGCCGGTGATGTCCGCCACGTAGGCGGTGCGGTTCATCGAGGCGCCGCCGAACGCCCGCAGGTCGAGCTCGCCGCTCTCGTTGCGGTGGAAGGTGACCCCGATGTGCTCGAGGTGCATGACCTCCCCGGGCGCCTCGCTGCACATGATCTCGATGGCGTCCTGGTCGCCCAGGAAGTCCGAGCCCTTCACGGTGTCGAAGGCGTGCGAGCGCCAGTCGTCGGCCGGGTTGATGGCCGCGTTGATGCCCCCGGCGGCCGCCACGGAGTGCGAGCGCACCGGATGGACCTTGCTCAACAGCGCCACCGACGCCCCCGCGTCCGCGGCGGCCAACGCCGCGCGCTGGCCCGCGAGACCCGCGCCGATGATGAGAACGTCGTGTGCAGGCATGCTCCTTGGAGTGTATGTGTCAAGGGTCGCGGACGGTCGACCGTCCCCGGCGGGCGCCAGGAACGCTCAGGCCGCGCGGCCTGGCGTGGCCGAGGCGAGCGCCCGTCGGACCTGCTCGAGCGTGACGACGCCGCGCAGGCGCTCGTCGCTGTCGATGACCATCAGCGCGCCGAGGGAGCGCAGCCCCTCCGAGGCGAGGAGCTGCTCGATCGGGGTGTCGTCGTGGACGCGGAAGGCCTCGTCGCCGTCTGCGTCGACCACGTCGGAGACGTGCAGCGCCGGCTGGCCCTCCTGCACGGCGCCGTCGACGCGCGCCTGGTGCAGCAGCCCGAGGAAGCGCCCCGAGATCGGGTCGGCGACCGGGAACCACGGCCAGCGGTAGCGCAGGAAGAACTCGTCCTGGGCCTGCAGCACGGTGGTGTCGCCGGGGACCCAGACGGGCTGGGTGTCCATGACGTCGGCCACCGTCACGCCCTCCAGGCGCTCGGAGAAGCGGCTCGAGACGACGGCGCCGGTCGCCGACTGACCGAGGAACCAGCCCATGAGGATCCACCAGATCCCGCTGCCCGCGTCGCCGCGGACGAGCAGGAAGATGCCCAGCCCCATGAGGACGTAGGAGAAGGCCTGCCCGAGGCGCGCCGAGAAGCGCGTGCCGCGATTGCGGTCGCCGGTGACCTTCCATGCGATCGCGCGGGCGATGCGCCCGCCGTCGAGCGGGAAGGCGGGCACGAGGTTGAAGACGAAGAGCCCCGCGTTGACCAGCGCGAGCCAGCCGAGCACGGCCAGCGCCGGCCCCGGGTGGTCGCGCAGGACCAGCGCGTCGCCGAAGTCGGAGCTCCCGCCGACGAGCAGGCCGACCACGCAGGAGACGATGACGATCAGCAGCGTCACCGCCGGGCCGGCCGCGCTGACGCGGAACTCCTCGCCCGGTGACTCGCTGTCGCGGTTGAGCTTGGCGATGCCGCCGAAGAACCACAGATCGATCCCTGCGATCTCGATGCCGTTGCGCCGCGCGATCCACGCGTGCCCCAGCTCGTGCAGGGTGAGCGACAGGAAGAACAGGGCCACGGAGCTCACCGCCATGATGTAGCCCGTCGTCTGGCCGTACTGATCGTCGTAGGCCGTCGAGAGCCAGACGATGAAGATCAGCGCGACGACGAACCAGCTCGGGCTCGCGCCGATGCGGATCCCGAAGACCCGCGCGAGCTGGATCGACCCTGTTCCCATGCACACACATGGTGGCAGGACCTCAAGCTCGCGCGCTGAGCGCCGACTCACAGGTCATGCGTCTTCCGTCCCCCCGCAGCGTGCCCCGACTCGGGAACGTGCGCCTCTCGCTCAAGCTCGGCCTCTGCTTCGGCGCGATCCTCACGCTCACGGCCGCGATCATCGCGGTCACCCTGGTCAACTTCGCCGCGCTGGAGAGCGCGCACGAGCGCGTGACGACCGGCGTCGTGCCGCGGATCATGGCCGCCCAGCACGCGGACACCGCCTTCGCCGACACCCACTTCGCGCAGACGCAGATGGTGCTCGCCAAGGGCGCCCTGCGTGACGACGAGGAGGGCGATCTCAAGGTCTTCAAGGCGCGCCTCGAGGCCCTGCGCGTCGCGGCCGACGATCCGCGCTCGATGACCGCGATCGACGCCGCCGTCAAGCGCTTCGAGGACGAGGACGCCAAGCTCTTCGCGAGCGTCAAGCGCGGCGACCGCGTCGGCGCCACCGAGCTCGTCTCGAGCACAGTCGACGAGGCCGCCGACGGCGTGACCACCGCCATCGGCGCCTACATCGAGCGCACCAATCACGAGCGCGCGGCCGCCGACAAGCGCTTTGCCAGCGCCAAGGCCGGCGCCACGCGCGACACGCTGATCATCGGCGCGCTGGCTCTGCTCGTCGCGCTGGCGCTGGCCTTCGCGCTCGCCCGGCACCTCACGCGCCGCCTGGCGGCGCTCTCGCGTGCCGCCGAGGCGCTCGCCGAGGGCGACGTCGACCACGAGCTCTCCGTCAAGGGGCGCGACGAGCTCGGTCGCACGTCCGCCGCCCTGGCCTCCATGGTCGATCACCTCCGCGACCTGGCCGGCGCCGCCGACCGCGTCGCCACAGGCGACCTGACCGTCGACGTGACCCCGCGCTCCGAGCGCGACCGCCTCGGCGCCGCGTTCGCCGGCCTCGTGGCCGAGCTGCGCGCCGCGGTGAGTCAGATGTCGCGCTCGGCCACGAGCGTGGCCGGCGCCTCGGAGCTCGTCGCCTCCTCCTCGGCCGATGCCGGCCGCGCGGTCGACGAGATCGCTCGCGCGCTGGGCGACGTCGCCGCGGGCACCGAGCGCCAGGTGCGCTCCGTGACCTCCGCGCGTGCACGGACCGAGCAGGTCGCGGGCGCCACCACCGCCTCCGCCCACGATGCGCAGGAGACCTCACGCGCCGCCGACGAGGCCCGCGCCGCCGCCGGCGTCGGCACCGAGACCGTCGCGCGCGCCACCGAGGCCATGGCCGCCGTCCGCGACGCCTCGGCCGAGGCCAGCCAGGCCATCCGCGAGCTGGGCTCCAAGAGCCAGCGGATCGGCGGGATCGTGGACACCATCACCGCCATCGCCGAGCAGACCAACCTGCTGGCGCTCAACGCCGCCATCGAGGCCGCGCGGGCCGGCGAGCAGGGCCGCGGCTTCGCCGTCGTGGCCGAGGAGGTCCGCAAGCTCGCCGAGGAGTCGCAGGCCGCCGCGAAGTCGATCGCCAAGCTCGTCAACGAGATCCGCTCGGAGACCGAGCGCACGGTCACCATCGTCGAGACCGGCGCCGCCCGCGGCGAGCTGGGGGCCACCACGGTGGCTGAGGCCCGCGACGCCTTCACCCGCATCGCGGCGAGCATCGAGGTCGTCTCCGAGCGCGTGAGCGAGGTGTCGGTCGCCGTCGAGCAGATCGCCGACGGGGCCGCGCACGTCACCAACGACATCGTCGAGGTGGCCAGCGTCGCCGAGCAGTCCTCCGCCACGGTCCAGCAGGTCTCCGCCTCCGCGCAGGAGACGAGCGCCTCGACCCAGCAGATCGCGGCCTCCGCCCAGGAGCTGTCGCGCACCGCTCGCGAGCTCGACGAGCTCGTCGGGCGCTTCACGCTCTGAGGGGTGCCGGAGGCGACCATCAGGCGCAAGCGCTGCCAGCGCCAGGCGGCGTCGCCGAAGGCGGGTCCCCCCGGCCGGAGGCCGGACGATCTCATGGCGCCCGAGGGTTACACCGGGGGCGTGTGCCGCGCGACGATCGCGGCGGCGTCGACGCCGGTCGGCAGCGTGCCGTAGCTCAGGCCGGCGTCGCCCGCCAGGCGCGCGGCGCAGAAGGCATCGCCCACCGCCGCCGGTGCGTGGCGCACCAGCAGCGAGGCCTCGAGGCACAGCGCCATGCGCTCGACCACGCGCCGGGCCCGCGGCTCGATCGCCTCGAGGTCCATGAACTCGGCACGCGTGGCGGCCGTGAAGTCGTCGAGGCGCGGATCGGCGCCGGCGGCCTCGTCGACCTCGGCGAAGAAGGCGTCGAGCGCCTCGGGGCTGCGTGAGAGCGCGCGCAGGACGTCGAGGGCCATGACGTTGCCCGAGCCCTCCCAGATGGAGGCCAGCGGGGCCTCGCGGTACAGGCGCGGCATCCCTGACGCCTCGACGTAGCCGTTGCCGCCGAGGCACTCGAGCGCCTCGAAGGCGTGGCCGGGGGCGCGCTTGCACACGTGGTACTTGGCCACCGCGGTGGCCAGGCGCTTGAAGGCGTCGGCGTTCGTGTCGCCCGGCGCCTCGTCGTAGGCGCGCGCGAGGCGCAGGGCGACGGCGGTCGCCGCCTCCGACTCGATCGCGAGGTCGGCGAGCACGTTGACCATGAGCGGCTGCTCGGCCAGGCGCCTGCCGAAGGCGCTGCGGTGGGCGGCATGCCAGGTCGCGTTCGCCACCGCCGCCCGCATGCCGGCCGCCGTCCCGATGACGCAGTCCAGGCGCGTGTGGTTGACCATCTCGATGATCGTCGGCACGCCGCGGCCGGGCTCGCCCACGATCTGGGCCAGGGCGCCGCGGAACTCGACCTCGCTCGAGGCGTTCGAGCGGTTGCCGAGCTTGTCCTTGAGGCGCTGCAGCTGGAAGCCCTCGTTGCGCGCGCCGTCGGGCAGCACGCGCGGCAGCGCGAAGCAGGTGACCCCTTCGTCGGTCTGCGCGAGGACGAGGAAGAGGTCGCACATCGGAGCGCTGCAGAACCACTTGTGCCCGGTGATCTCCCACCAGCCGTCGTCGCCCGCCAGCGCCCGGGTGGTGTTGGCGCGCACGTCAGAGCCGCCCTGCTTCTCGGTCATCGCCATGCCGCACAGCGCGCTGGCTTTCTCGGCGGCCGGCCTGAGCACGGGGTCGTAGCTGGTGGCGGTCAGCCGCGGGACCCACTCGGCGGCCACCTCGGGCTGCGTGCGCAGGGCCGGGACGGCGGCGAAGGTCATGGTGATCGGGCACCCGAAGCCCGCCTCGGCCTGGCCCGAGCAGACATAGGTCGCCGCCCGCGCGACGTGGGCGCCCGGCTGGTCGGTGCGCCACGGCAGCGCGTGGAGCTCCTGCTCGACCCCGGCGCGCATGAGCGCGTGCCATGCCGGGTGGAACTCGACCTCGTCGAGGCGGTGGCCGAAGCGGTCGTGCGTGTGCAGCACGGGCGGGTGCTCGTTGGCCTCGAAGCCCCAGCGCATCGGCTCGCCGCCCCAGAAGGCGCCGGCGGCGCGGAGGCGATCGACCGCCCAGCCGCCGCCCTCGCGCTCGAGCGCCTCGCGGAGCGCTGCATGGTCCTCGAAGAGGTTGCGGCCCTCCATGGGCGGGACCTGGTTGAGGACGTCGTGGGTGGTGGCGGGCGTGGTGATCATCAGTGGGTCTCCTCGGTGACGGAGCGCAGGCAGAAGCTGACGAGGTCGGCCACGAGCGCGTCGGCGTCGACGTCGTAATTCGTCCCGCCCACCCAGGAGAGCGGGCCGACGAGCGCCTCGCCCAGGGCGCCGACCAGGGCGGCGGCGCTGAGCTCGACGTTCTGGGCCGCCAGCTCGCCGGTGGCCACACCCTCGCGGAGGACGTGCTCGAAGTCGGCGGCGTAGGCGCGGCGGAAGGCCAGGCGCTCGACCTCGACGGCCGGGTCGACGGGCTCGGCGAGCAGCGCCCAGGCCAGGCGCCGGCCGCGCAGGGCCCGGCGCGCGAAGGTCTCGACCGCCGCCGCGAGGCGACGAGACGCCGGGCCTCCGGCCGCCTGCGCGGCCTCGCGCGTGGCGTCGACCTCGCGCTGGGAGGCGCGCCGGAAGACCTCGGCGAAGAGGTCGGCCTTGGACGGGAAGTGGCGGTAGACGGTGCCCGTCGCCACGCCGGCCCCGGCCGCGACGGCCGCCACCTGGGCCTCGCGGTAGCCGCCGCGGGCGATGAGCGCGTGCGCGGCGCGCACGATGCGCTCGCGGGCGGCCGCGCGGCGGGCCTCGGTGCGCTCGGTGGGGCGGTACGGCACGTGAAGAAGTGAACCACAATTCAGCCCTTCACGCGAAGTATCCCGGCGCGGGGGATCACGCCGCACTCCCTTCGGGCTCCGCGCGCAGCGAGAGCACGACGGTCGCGGCGAGCACGCCGACGATGACTCCCAGCGACAGCCAGATCGGCGGGTGCCAGACGTCGATCAGCAGCATCTTCGCCCCGATGACCGCGAGGATGAGTGCCAGACCCTGGGAGAGGTAGACGAAGCGGTCCATCATCCCGGCCAGCAGGAAGTAGAGGGCGCGCAGCCCGAGCACGGCGAAGGCGTTGGCCGCGAAGACCACGAACGGCTCGGAGGTCACGGCGAAGATCGCCGGGATCGAGTCGATCGCGAACACGAGGTCGGTGGTGGCGACCACGACGAAGACGACGACGAGCGGCCTGGCTCGCAGCCGCTCGGGGAGCAGGCGAAGCGCCCGGTTGCGCTCGGGCGCCACCTCGTGACCTTCGCGGCGCACGAGCTTCCACGCGGTGAAGAGCAGCACGGCGCCGAAGACGTAGAAGGTGGCGTGGAACGTGTCGAGCAGCGCCGCGCCGGCGACGATGAGCACCAGCCGCAGCACGAGCGCGAGCGCGATGCCCCACGAGAGGACCTTGGGCTGCACGGCGGCGGGCACCGCGAAGTACGTGAGGATCACCGCGAAGACGAAGACGTTGTCGAGCGACAGCGTGCGCTCGAGCAGGTAGCCGGCGAAGAACTGGCCGCCGGCCTCGCCGCCCTGCCACGCCCAGAAGGCAGCGCCGAAGGCGACGGCGACGATCAGCCAGACGACCGACCAGGCGGCCGCCTCGCGCAGCGGCGGGGTGTGGTCGCGTGCGAAGACCAGCAGGTCGAGCGCGAGCATCCCGGCCACCAGCGCGCCGAGGACGCCCCAGGTCGCGATGGACGGGTCGAGGTCGAGCGAGGGGGCCGACGATGCGGCGATGGGCACGGCGGGCGACACGGCCTTCTCCTTGGGTCGTCAGATCCGGGAGAAGGTTTCGTCCGCCGCGATGGCCGATGACGCCGGGCCCGGAGGCCGTGTTGACGAACGTCACCCGTCGGGACTACTTCCCTTCGGCGCTCACGATAGCGGCGCAGGGCGGGCGCCGCACGCCGTTCACTAGCCTGCGCGCCTCACCTCCAGGAGACACCAATGGCGAAGATCGCAGTCAAGAACCCGATCGTCGAGCTCGACGGCGACGAGATGACCCGGATCATCTGGCAGTTCATCAAGGACCAGCTGATCCTGCCCTACCTCGACGTCGAGCTCGAGTACTACGACCTGAGCATCGAGAGCCGTGACGCCACCGACGACCAGATCACGGTCGATGCGGCCAACGCCATCAAGCGCCACGGCGTGGGCGTGAAGTGCGCGACGATCACGCCCGATGAGGCGCGCGTCGAGGAGTTCGGCCTCAAGGAGATGTACCGCTCGCCCAACGGGACGATCAGAAACATCCTCGGCGGCGTCATCTTCCGCGAGCCGATCGTCATCTCCAACATCCCGCGCCTCGTGCCGGGCTGGACCAAGCCGATCATCATCGGCCGCCACGCCTTCGGCGACCAGTACCGCGCGACCGACCTCGTGGTCCCCGGCGAGGGCACCCTGACGCTGACCTTCACGCCCAAGAACGGCAACGAGCCGACTGAGCTCAACGTCTACGACTTCCCCGGCGGCGGCGTCGCGATGGCGATGTACAACCTCGACGACTCGATTCGCGACTTCGCCCGCGCCTCCATGCGCTACGGCCTCGACCGCGGCCTGCCCGTCTACCTCTCGACCAAGAACACGATCATGAAGCGCTACGACGGGCGCTTCAAGGACCTGTTCGAGGAGATCTTCGACAGCGAGTTCAGGGCCGACTTCGAGGCCGCCGGGCTCACCTACGAGCACCGGCTCATCGACGACATGGTCGCCGCCGCGCTGAAGTGGGAGGGCGGCTACGTGTGGGCATGCAAGAACTACGACGGCGACGTGCAGTCCGACACCGTGGCGCAGGGCTTCGGCTCGCTCGGCCTCATGACCAGCGTGCTCATGACGCCCGACGGGAACACGGTCGAGGCCGAGGCGGCCCACGGCACGGTCACCCGCCACTTCCGCCAGCACCAGCAGGGCAAGCCGACCTCGACCAACCCGATCGCCTCGATCTTCGCCTGGACGCGGGGCCTACACCATCGCGGGCGCATGGACGAGACACCCGACGTCGAGCACTTCGCCGACACGCTGGAGCGTGTGTGTGTGGAGACGGTCGAGAGCGGAAAGATGACCAAGGACCTCGCCCTGCTGGTGGGCGACGACCAGGATTGGCTCACCACCCAGGAGTTCCTGGGAGCGATCGACGAGAACCTGCACAAGGAGATGAACGCCTAGATGGCAACCCGAGTCGTAGTCACAGGAGCCGCCGGCCAGATCGGCTACGCGATCCTGTTCCGCATCGCCTCCGGCCAGCTGCTCGGCCCCGACGAGAAGGTCGAGCTGCGCCTGCTGGAGATCCCCGACGCGGTCAAGGCGGCCGAGGGCACCGCGCTCGAGCTGTTCGACTGCGCCTTCCCGCTGCTCAGCGACATCGAGATCTCCGACGACGCCAACAAGGCCTTCGACGGCGTCAACGTCGCGCTGCTCATCGGCGCGCGGCCGCGCTCGAAGGGCATGGAGCGCGCGGACCTGCTCGAGGCCAACGGGGCGATCTTCAAGCCCCAGGGGGACGCGCTCTCCAACCACGCCGCCGACGACGTTCGCGTCCTCGTGGTCGGCAACCCGGCCAACACCAACGCGCTCATCGCGATGAGCAACGCGTCGGCCATCCCGCCCGAGCGCTTCGGGGCGATGACGCGCCTGGACGAGAACCGCGCGGTGGCCCAGCTGGCCCAGAAGCTCGGCGTCGGCGTCGAGGACGTCCAGGACCTGGTGGTGTGGGGCAACCACTCGCCCACCATGTTCCCCGACCTGTTCAACGCGAAGGTCAACGGTCAGAGCGCCGCCGACCAGGTCGACATGGGCTGGTACGAGAACGAGTACATCCCGCGCGTGGGCAAGCGCGGCGCCGAGATCATCGACGCGCGCGGCGCCTCGTCGGCCGCGTCGGCGGCCAACGCGGCGATCGACTGCATGCGCGACTGGGTCGCGGGCGCCGAGGGGCTGCGTTCGATGGCCGTCCGCTCAGCGGGCCAGTACGGCGTCGCCGAAGGGCTGATGTCGTCGTTCCCGCTGCGCTTCAGCGGCGGGGGCTTCGAGATCGTGGAAGGTCAGCAGGTCGGGGACTTCGCCCGAGCCAAGATCGACGCGACGGTGAAGGAGCTCGAGGAAGAGCGCGACGCCGTCAGGGCGCTGGGCCTTCTTTAACCGATATACGGCTCTGAAAGTAAGTCAGGCGGCGGCTCAGGCAGCCTCGCGGGGCTGCCAGCCGCGGCCGTCCTTGCGCACGAGCCCGTCCTTCTGCAGCGCCGGGAGGACGCGGTAGAGGTAGTTCTGCTGGATCCCCATGGCCTCGGCGATCTCGGGGATGGTGATGCCCGGGCGCGTGCGCACGAGCTCGAGGGCCTGCTTGGAGCGCGTCCCGCTGCCGCGCGGGCGCCCGCGCCGCCGCGGCCCGGTGGAGGGGGCGGCCTGCGACGCGGCTCGGCGCGACCCGCGAGGGGCCGGGGCGGCCGCGCTGGGCGCGCTTCCGACGCCGTCCAATGCGGCGGCGGCGGCCTCGAGACGGTGGAACTCGTCCACCAGGGGGCGCAGCTCCTTCAAACGCGCTTCGATCTCGCGCTTCTTCTCATCCAGGAAGTCGGCCATGGTTTTGATGACACACCAAAGCCGCATTTCCGTCAAACGATGTGCGAGAAGTTGCTCAGCCGCGCTCGGCGAGCTTCTTGAGCTTGCGCAGCGAGGCGTCGGCCTCGCGGCGCGGCAGGCCGCCCACCAGCGCGCGGCTGGCCGCTCGCCCGAGCGGGCCCAGCGGCGCGGTGAAGACGTTGCGGTAGTCGAAGCGCGTGCGGCCCCCGTCGATGGGTGTCAGGCGGTACTCGGTCTCCGCGTGCGAGCGCGCGGGACCCCGCCCGTGCCACTCGGCGTGGTGGGTTGCATCGCACGCGACGAGCTCCCAGTGCACCTTGAAGTTCACCCCGCGCAGGTGCAGCGTCTGCTCCATCGCGTAGCCCTTGCGCGCTGGGCCGTCGTCGTGGCCGTGCAGGCGACGGTGGATGGTGACCCATTCCGACAGGCAGTTGGGATCCATCGCCAGCGCCCACACCCGCTCGGGCGGCGCGTCGATGTCGATGCTGGTCACGACCTCGGTCACGATCGTGCCACGCTATCGGCCCGCCAGCTCTTCGACGGTCTCCCATTCGCGCAGGGCGCGCTCGATCGCGGCGTCGAAGCCGTGCAGGCGCACGCCGAAGAGCTCGGCCGCGCGGTCGTCGCGGGGCAGCAGGTCGGCGGTCAGCGAGCCCATCAGCGGGCCGACGAGCCCCGGGTCCTCGCCGGTGATGGCGGCGGCCACGCGGCTGCCGACGGCGGTCATGGTGATCGGCAGGTTCACGCGCGGGCGCCCGACCAGCAGCGCGTCGCGGATGCGCTCGACGAGTTGGGCGAAGGTGACCGTGTCGGGGCCGGCGATGTCGAGCGACAGCGGTCCGTGCACGGCGTCGCTCGTCCCCGCGCGCTCGAGGAAGGCCATCACGTCGCGCCCGTCGATCGGTCGCGTGCGGTGCTCGCGCCACGCCGGCAGCGGCATGACCGGCACGCGCTCGACGAGGCGCACGAGGAAGCGAAACGAGCGCGAGCGGGCCGAGATGACGATCGAGGCGCGCAGCGCGACCGCCTCGGGGGCGGCGCCCAGCAGCGCCTGCTCGACCTCCAGGCGGCTGGCCAGGTGCGGCGAGGCGGGCGCGTCGGCGGGCACCAGGCCGCCCAGGTAGACGACGCGGCGCACCCCGGCGGCGCGCGCCGCGTCGGCGAAGCGCCGCGCGGCCTCGCGGTCGCGGTCGGCGAACGTCCCGGCGCCGTTGAGCGCCGTCTCCATCGAGTGGATGAGGAAGTAGGCGACGTCGATGCCGTCGAGCGCCTCGTCGAGGCCCGCGCCCGTGACCGCGTCGCCGCGGACCACGCGCTCGATGCCCGTCGCGATCACCCGCGCTGGGTCGCGGGCGAAGGCGCGCACGCTGTGGCCGCCCCGCGCCAGGCGAGGGACGAGCTCGGCGCCGATCGCGCCGCTGGCTCCGGTGACGAGCACCTGCACGACAGACCAGGCTACGGCCGCCGCGCCGAAGGCGACCACTACCCTGCCCGCGTGGAGCGCTACGACCTCGCCATCGTCGGGGCGGGCATCGTCGGCCTGGCCAGCGCGCGCGAGCTGCTCGCGCGCCGCCCCGGCCTGCGCGTGGCCGTGGTCGACGCCGCCGACGAGGTGGGCAGCGGGCAGACCGGCCACAACTCCGGGGTCATCCACGCCGGCATCTACTACAAGCCGGGCTCGCTGAAGGCGCGCCTGTGCGTCGAGGGCGCCGCGCGCCTCTACGACTACTGCGAGCAGCGCGGCATCGCCGTCGGGCGCTGCGGCAAGGTCATCGTCGCGCTGCACGAGGGCGAGCGCGCGCGCCTGGACGAGCTCGAGCGCCGCGGGCGCGCCAACGCGGTGCCCGGCCTGCGCCGCCTGCGCGCCGAGGAGATCACCGAGCTCGAGCCCCACTGCGCGGGCATCGCCGGGCTGCACTCGCCCAACACCGGGATCGTCGACTTCGGCGCCGTGGCGCGGGCGATGGCCGACGACGTGCGTGGCGCGGGCGGCGAGCTGGCGCTGGGGCGCGCGGTCACCGGCGTCTCGCGCGCCAACGGCACGGTGCGCCTGGAGGGCGCCGAGGTCACCGCGCGCCACGCGGTCTTCTGTGCCGGCGCGCAGGCCAGCCGCCTGGCGGTGGCGGCCGGCGCGCCGCAGGACCCGCGCATCGTCCCCTTCCGCGGGCAGTACCTGAGCCTGCGCCCGCACGCCCGCGGCCTCGTCAAGGGCCTCATCTACCCGGTGCCCGACCCGGACCTCCCGTTCCTCGGCGTGCACCTCACGCGCCACATCACCGGCGACGTGCTGCTCGGGCCCTCGGCGATGCTCGTCGGCGGCCTGCGCTGGCCCGGCACGTGGCGGGTGGTGCGGCGCTTCTGGCGCACCGGGGCGCACGAGCTGGTGATGGCAGCCAGCAAGCGGGCCTTCGTCGCCGCCTGCGCGCGCTACGTGCCCGGGCTGCGCGCCGCCGACGTCCAGGGCGGCCCGGCCGGGGTGCGCGCCCAGGCGGTGGCGCGCGACGGCGCGCTGGTCGACGACTTCGTGCTCTCCGAGGCCGACGCCACCCTGCACGTGCGCAACGCGCCGTCGCCCGCCGCGACGTCGTCGCTGGCGCTGGGCGACCTCATCGCTGACCGGGCGCTCGCGTTCGCCGAGTGAAAAGTCCGTGCTCGCCGGGGGCGGAAACGGCCGGACGATGCGGCTTCTTCGCGCGCGGCGGGGGAGATACCCGTCGGTTTGCAGCCTCTTCGGGTACCCGGAGGAAAAGCGCGGCAATTGCGGGAAGCCCCCGTGCGCGGCCCCGTCGGTCCTGCTTGCATACGACTCGTCTTGTGAGTCCGTTGGTTGACGAGGAGGTCGGGCCGAGTGCCGAAGGGTCGTGCCGCAGCGAAGAAGGTCTCGTGCGACGAGTGCTACTTCCGTTGCAACCTGCTCTGTGCTCTGAACCTCGACGAGCCCTGCGCGACCTTCCGCCCCGACCATCCCGACGGCCTGCGCCCACCGCGCCAGCTGCGCTTCACCTTCCGCCAGGATCGCCGCACGCCCGCCGCGTGGGCGTTCCCCAGCGCTGACGAGCAGGCCGCCCTGCACCGCTAGACGGGCGGGCGCTCACAGGATCTCCTCGACTACGCTCGTGCCGCTGCCCGGCTGGGAGTCCCAGGCCCAGCTCTCGTGCAGGCGCAAGCGGCCGTCAAGGAGCTCCTCGACGCGCGACTCACAGCGGCCCGTCGCGGTGCGGCCGTCCTCGAGCAGCTGGGCGTAGCGAACGCGCAGGCTGTCGCCCGCGCGCGTGCCGACCAGGAAGCCCAGGCGCACGGCGCCGCCGGAATAGCGCGCGTGGATCACCCCGTCGTCGCCCTCGACGTACTCGAATTCGGTCTGCGGGCCCACGTCGCCACCCGCGACCTCGGCGACGGCCCGAAAGCGCCGGCCGTCGAGCGAGCTCACGCCGCGACCGCCGCGCGCTTGCGCTCGCGTTCCTCCGCGCGGCGCCCGATCCACTCAGAGCCCGGCGTGTCGGTCAGTCCATGCACGATGACCGAGCACAGCACCACCAGCGCCGTGAGGTTGAAGATCCGCTCGCCCTGCGGGATGGCCGCGTTGAGCACGAGCAGCGAGAAGGTCATCGTGGCTACGCCCTTAGGCCCGAACCAGGCCATGAAGGCCTTCTCGGCGCGGTCGACTCCGGTACCCGCCAGCGCAATCCACACCGCCCCGGTGCGGGCGACGAGGAGCGTCACCAGCACGATGGCCACGGCCGCCCAGCCGTCGCCGAAGAGCCCGTCGAGTGTCAGCAGCGAGCCGAAGACGACGAAGACCGCGAGCTTGACGATCTCGATGATGTCGTTGGAGAGCTCGAAGTACTTCGGGATGTCCGGGCGGCGGATGCCCAGGACGATGGCGCACACGAAGACCGCGATCACCCCGTTGCCGTGTGGCGGCAGCGTCGTGAGTCCATAAGTCAGGAAGGCGACGCCGAGCGCGTAGAGCGCCCGCTGGTCGGCCGCCATCGAGTGCTCGAGGTCGCGCCCGCGGGGCAGGATGCGCGAGGCGAGGTAGCCGAAGAGCAGCCCGTAGGCCACGCCGAGGCTCACGTCCTGCAGGAGGAACCTCCACCACACGAAGTCGGTGTCGGCTCCCAGCGCCGCCGTGAAGGCCAGCACCGCCGGCAGCGCGAGCCCGTCGTTGAGCCCGGATTCGAGGTTGAGCGAGTGGCGGATCACGCGCGGCACGCGCGGGTTGTTCACCACGCTCGAGGACAGCACCGGATCGGTGGGTGACAGCAGGGCGCCCACCAGGAACGCCTCGGTCCACGACAGGTCGATGAGGACCTTCGCCGCCAGCGCGACGATGGCGGCGGTGATCGGCATGGCGAGCACGAGCTTGCGCAGCGGCAGGTGCCAGGCACGCTGGAGCATCTCGACGTCGACCTCGAGACCATCGCGGAAGAGGATCAGCACGAGGGCGGTGATCGCGAGATCGCGCACGAAGCTCGAGCGCGGATCGATCTGCAGGACGTCCAGCCCGTCGGAGCCGAGGAGGACTCCCACCACCACGAAGACGGCGGTCAGCGACAAGAACGAGCGCCGCGCGAGGCCCGACAGCAGGGCGCCCCCGACGAGCAGCCCGCCGAGCACGGTTGCCGCCGTCTCGAACGAGGTCATGCGGGTACAGTCCCACAGGCAAACGTCGCGGAGGGAACGACGAGCAGTGCGGATTACCGTCCTGGGCAAGTCTCCGGCCTGGCAGGACGCCGGAGGCGCGTGCAGCGGCTACCTCATCGAGGAGCACGGCGCCTGCCTGCTCCTGGACTGCGGCAACGGCGTCTTCTCCAAGCTGCGCAACTTCCGCGACTACGTCGACGTCGACGCGGTGTTCATCTCCCACCTGCACGCCGACCACATCCTCGACCTCGTGCCCTACGCCTCGGCGCTGACCTACGCGCCGCGCCAGCAGCCGGTCCCGGTCGACCGCTGGCCGGGCACCGACAACCCGGCGCGCCCGGACCTGTACGTGCCCGCGGGCGGGCGCGACGCCCTGCGCCGCGTGTGCGGCGGCGGCGGCATGCTCGAGGAGCACGTAGAGAACGCCTTCGGCCTGCATGAGTACGCGCCCGAGGACGTCATCGAGGTCGGCACGCTGCGGGTGCGCTTCCATCGCGTGCCGCACTTCCTGCCCACCTGCGCTGTCGACGTCTCCTCGACCAACGGCAGCGGGCGCTTCACCTACGGCGCCGACAGCGCGCCCAACGAGGATCTCGTGCGCTTCGCCGACGGCACCGACCTGCTCATGATCGAGGCGACGCTGCCACGGCCCGAGCGCGAGGGGCCTCGCGGGCACCTCACGCCCGCCGAGGCCGGCGAGCACGGCAGCAAGGCGCGCGTGCGCCGGCTCGTGCTGACCCACATCTCCGACGAGCTCGACGCCGGCTGGGCGCAGCGCGAGGCCGAGAGGGCCTTCGGAGGGCCGGTCGACGTCGCCCGCGAGGGCGCGGTCTTCACCGTGTAGGCGGCGGAGCCTCGCGAAAGCCCAGGCGCGCGTAGAGGGCGCGCGCCGGGTTGGTCTCGGTGACGGCGAGGTGCATCGCCTCGTGGCCCTCGGCCGCCAGCTCGCGCGCCGCGTGGGTGACCAGGCGCGTGGCCAGGCCGCGCCGCTGATGGTCGGGGTGGGTGAGGCAGAAGGCCAGCAGGGGCAGGTCGTGCCACCAGGTGAACAGGGTCGCGGCGATGAGCTCGTCCCCGGCGGGGACCGCCTTGCTCACCGGTGTCATGAGGCGCCCGTACTCGTCCTGCAGCGCGGAGGTGAGGTCCGCGACGTGCCAGGCCTCGTCCTGGCCGTTGTCGTCGACGCTGCCGCGGTAGGCGGCGAAGGCCAGGACGCCGAGCGCTGCCCCGTCGCCCCCGCGCACCGCCCGCGACGCGATTGGCCCTGGCGGCGCCGGGACGTCGGCCAGCCGCGCGAGCATCCGCAGGCGCCGCGGCGGGGCGTCAGTCAAGCGCCAGCTCGCTGACCTGCACCTTGCTCGCGTCGAAGCACACGTGGCCGCGCGCGCCGAGCATGCTCTCGAGCGGCTCCTCGTAGGACCAGGCGACGTCCTCGATCCCGTCCAGCGACCAGTATGCGGCGCGGCCCTTGTAGGGGCACGTCTTGGTCGTCTCGCTCGGGCGCAGCTCGGCGGCCACGTCCTCGCGCGGAAGGTAGAAGCGCAGGGGCAGGCCGGTCTCGGCCACGACGACGGGGCGCTCGCTGCGCGCCAGGACCCGGTCGTCGGAGCGGACCTCGATGCGGCGCGAGCTGCGCCGCGCGTCCACGCGGTGGTAGGGGTCGCGCAAGCCGGTGACCTCCTCGTCCTCGTCGAGCCAGGCGTCCATGCGCTCGGGGTAGACGCTGACCAGGCCGCGCAGCCACGACGCCTCGTCGACCGGGTCCTCGTAGGTCCACACCGCGTTCTCGGCCACGCGATCGCCGACGCGGACCGACCAGTACGACGCGTCGCCCTTGAAGGGGCAATGCGTGCTGTGGTCGGTGCGCTCGAGCAGGTCCGCGCGCACGTCCTCCAGCGGGACGTAGAGCCGCGGCAGGATGTTGCTCTCGTGCAGGAGCGCGCCGCGCGTGGAGTCCAGGACGACCTCGCCCGCGAAGCGCGCGCGCACGCGCCGGGGGAAGGGGTGCAGCAGGAGTCGGTGGGCCGGGCCATCGATCGCGTAGTTGGTGGTGATCGGGGGCTCACTGGCCAGCGGGGCGCCGGGGAAGGTCAGGGTCATGCCCATAGGCTGGCAAACCGGCACTCCCGACCTATTGGCGTACTCTCAGAACATGCCTCCCGAGCGGGACCTTTTCGCCAACTTCGAGCGCATGCGCCGCGAGATGGACGAGCTCTTCGGGGACGTCTTCGACCGCACCGGCCTGGCTCCCCGCAAGCGCGGCGGCTTCTCGCCGGCGGTCGACGTCTTCTACGAGGGCGATCCACCGCGCGCGGTCGTCCAGGCCGAGGTGGCCGGGATCGATCCCGACGAGCTCACGCTGGAGATCGACGGCCGCGAGCTCGTGCTCGCCGGCCACCGCCGGCCGGCGGATGCCGAGGGCCGCGTCTATCAGCAGCTCGAGATCGACTTCGGCCCCTTCCGGCGCGTGATCCAGCTCGGCGCCGACGTCGTCGCCGACGCGGCACGGGCCACCTACCGCGACGGCATGCTGCGCATCGAGCTCCCACTCGTGCGCCCCGAGAGCCGCACCCGCTCGGTGCCGATCGAAGTCGACCGCGACCAGGACGTCCTGGAGGGTTAGTGGGCCCCCTCGAAACGTCGCACCCGAACTGCGGGGCGCCGATCACCGCCATGCGGCGTCCTCGACCCTCGAAATCCCCGAGGGATTCCTTCGGGTCTGCGTCCTTGCCTGGCGGCGCCGGCATCCCCGCATTTCAGGCACGACGTCTCAAGGAGACCCACTAATGGCCGCTCCCATAGAGATCGCCGACGCCGCGGGAGAGGAGCACGACGTTGAGGTCGGCGCTCCGCGCGCCGTGCCGCGGACGCTGCCGGTCCTGCCGCTGCGCGAGACCATCCCGCTGCCCGACACGCTGATCCCGCTCGCGGTCGGCCAGGACCGCTCGGTGGCCCTGGTCGACGACGTCCTGCGCGGCAATCGCATGCTGGTCATGGTCGCCTCGCGCCAGCCCGACAAGGAGGTGCCCGGCCCCGAGGACCTGTTCGAGGTCGGCGTGGTCGGCGCGATCGCGCGCATGATCAAGGTCCCCGACGGGACGATGCGCATCCTCGTCCAGGGCGGCCAGCGCGTCCACATCGACCGCTGGGTGCGCGAGACGCCCTACCTGGTGGCCGAGGTCTCCGAGCTGCCCGACCAGGTGACCTCGGAGTCGGCCGAGCTCGAGGCGCTCATGCGCAACGTGCAGCAGACGTTCTCGTCGATCGTCGAGAGCAATCCGTACCTCCCCGAGGAGCTGCAGCTCGCGATCGCCAACATCGACGACCCGAGCGCGCTCAGCCATCTCATCGCCGGCTCGCTGCGGCTCAAGGGCGAGGAGAAGCAGGGGCTGCTCGAGGAGGTCGACGTGGCGCTGCGCCTGCGCCGCCTGGTCGACATCCTGGCGCGCGAGCTCGAGGTCATCTCGATCGGGTCGGAGATCCAGAACCAGGTCCAGTCGGAGATCGACAAGGGCCAGCGCGAGTTCGTGCTGCGCCAGCAGCTCGAGGCGATCCGCCGCGAGCTGGGCGAGTTCGACGAGTCCGCCGCCGAGGCCAACCAGCTGCGCGAGCAGCTCGACGCCATCGCGCTGCCCGAGGACGTCCGCCGACAGGTCGATCGCGAGCTCAAGCGCCTGGAGGCGCTGCCGCCGCAGGCTGCCGAGCACGGCGTCATCCGCACCTACCTCGAGTGGATCGCCTCGCTGCCGTGGGACAGGACGACCGAGGACAACCTCGACCTCAAGCACGCGCGCGCGGTTCTCGACGAGGACCACTACGACATCGAGCAGGTCAAGGACCGCATCATCGAGTTCCTGGCCGTGCGCAAGCTCAAGCCGGACGCGCGCGGCTCGATCCTGTGCTTCGTCGGGCCGCCTGGCGTGGGCAAGACGTCGCTCGGGCGCTCGATCGCGCGTGCCCTCGGGCGCAAGTTCGAGCGCATCAGCGCTGGCGGCGTGCGCGACGAGGCCGAGATCCGGGGCCATCGGCGCACCTACATCGGCGCCATGCCGGGCACGATCGTCCGCGCCCTGCGCGACGCGGAGTCCAAGAACCCGCTCTTCATGATCGACGAGATCGACAAGATGGGCGCCGACTACCGTGGCGATCCCGCCAGCGCGATGCTCGAGGTGCTCGATCCCGAGCAGAACTCCACCTTCCGCGACCACTACCTCGACGTGCCGTTCGACCTCTCGGACGTCATGTTCGTCACCACGGGCAACACGCTCGACACGATCCCCGGGCCGCTGCTGGACCGCATGGAGATCATTCAGCTCGCCGGCTACACCGAGGAGGAGAAGCTCGAGATCGCCAAGCGCTATCTCGTGCCCCGCCAGATCGAGCGCAACGGCCTGAAGAAGTCGTGGATCTCCTTCTCGGACGCCGCGCTGCGGGCGGTGATCCGTCACTACACGCGCGAGGCGGGCGTGCGCAACCTCGAGCGCCAGATCGGCACCGTGTGCCGCAAGGTCGCCCGCCAGGCGGCGGAGTCGCCCAACGGCAAGCCGCCCCGGACCACGATCTCCGAGCCGCGCGCGCGCGAGCTTCTGGGTCGCCCGCCGTTCATCTCGGAGAGCAAGCGCCGCACCCGTGGGCCCGGCGTGGCCACCGGGCTGGCGTGGACGCCCGTCGGCGGCGACGTGCTCTTCATCGAGGCCACCGCGTACGCCGGCGAGGGCAAGCTCATCATCACCGGCCAGCTCGGCGACGTGATGCGCGAGTCCGCGCAGGCGGCGCTCTCCTACGTGCGCAGCCACCTCGCCGAGCTCGGGCCCGGCGTCGACCTCGAGTGGTTCGCCGAGCACGACATCCACATCCACGTCCCGGCCGGGGCGACCCCGAAGGACGGCCCCAGCGCCGGCATCACGATGGCCACCGCGCTCGTCTCGCTCATCAGCGGGCGCCCGGTGCGCGACGACGTCGCGATGACCGGCGAGATCACGCTGACCGGGCAGGTACTGCCGATCGGCGGGCTCAAGGAGAAGGCGCTGGCGGCGCAGCGCAACGAGATCACCACCATCATCGCTCCGGCGCTCAACGAGCGCGACATCGAGGACATCCCCGAGCACCTGCGCAACGACCTGGAGTTCGTCTTCGTCGAGGAGATCGGCGAGGTGCTCTCCGTGGCCCTCGAGCCGCAGGCCTCGGCCAACGGCCGCAGGCGCTCGCGTGCAGCCGCACAGAGCCGGGTATAGGATCGCCATCAGGTCAGCAAGCGACGTCTGGAGATAGAGGAATGGCAGCCAAGAAGCAAGCGGCCAAGGCGCGCAGTGCCGCGGAGGGGGCCAGCCCCTATGTTCAGCGCGTCATCGAGGACGCCGAGCTGCGCGAGAACGTCCGGGTCGCGCTCGAGAACGCCAAGAAGGCCTACGGTCGGCTGACCAACGGCAAGCCGGCGGCGAAGGTCCTCGACGACAAGAAGCTGCACAAGGAGGTCAAGCAGGCGGCCGAGTCGCTGCGTGACGCGGGCCAGGCCCTGCGCGAGGGTCCCAAGAAGAAGAAGCGCAAGCGGCGCGGCTTCGGCAAGCTGCTGATCTTGGGCCTCATCGGCGCCGGCGCGGCGGTCGCTCTGAGCGAGGGTCTGCGCAACAAGGTCCTGGACACGCTCTTCGGAGCCGAGGAGGAGTTCGACTACACGTCCACCACGTCGGCTGCCCCGGCCGGCGAGACGGTGTCCTCCGGCCCCTAGCCACGGCTTCGGTTCGACGTAGGAGAGGGCGCCCCCGGGCGCCCTCTTCCGTGTCCGGGGAGTGTCGAGGCGGCCCTGGGGGGATGTCGGCTGGCCGGCCAGCTAGGCTTGCCCCATGGAGGCCGCCACCCAGCAGCAGCGCGCGATCGAGGGCGAGAAGGCCCAGCGCATCGTCGAGGCGATGCGCTCGAGCGTCGCGCGGCGCGGCGTCGCGGGCTCGACCTTCGACCACGTCGCGCGCGAGGCGCGCGTCTCCCGCGGCCTGCTGCACTACTACTTCGGGACCAAGGAGCGGCTGCTGGCCGAGGTCGTCCGGCGTGACTGCGAGCTGCGCATGACCGCGCTCGACGACCAGCTCGCGCCCGCGCGCAATGCCGACGACGTCATCGATGCGCTGGTCGCATCGCTGAAGCGCTACGTCGAGGAGGAGCCCGAGTTCATCACGGTCGTCTTCGAGCTCTTCACCCTGTCGCGGCGCAACGAGGAGATCGCCAGCGAGTTCGCCGAGCTCCTGCGCCGCACGCGCGAGCACGTGGCCGGCGTGCTGGCCCGCAAGCAGGCCGAGGGCGCGCTGCACCTGCGCGCCGAGCCCGAGGCCGTGGCCGACGTCCTCTTCTCGCTGGCCGACGGCCTCTGCCTGCGCATGCTCACCGAGACCGACCACGACTTCGCGCGCACCCTCGACGCCGGGGTCCTCGCCGTGCGCGCGCTGCTCGACTGAGCCCCTCTAGCATCGGCGGCATGGATCTCCGTGCCGTGCAACAGCCGATCAAGGACGCCTACCGCGCCGACCCCGAGCAGGCGCGCATCACGCTGACCGCGCGCGGCAGCGCCGCCGACGCGCCGGTGGCCTGCAGCGTCGACCTCGGGCGCGCGATCTACGAGGCGCAGGCGCACACCGGCGTCGGCGGCGCCGGGACGGCTGCGTGCTCGGGCGACCTGCTGCTCGGCGCCCTGGCCGCCTGCGCCCAGCTGACCTGTCAGATGGTCGCCACCGCGATGGGCCTCGAGGTGCGCTCGATCGAGACCACCGTCGAGGGCGACCTCGACCTGCGGGGAACGCTCGGCCTCGACCGCGAGGTCGGCGCCGGCTTCACGGCCCTGCGCCTGCGCTTCGCCGTCGACGCGCCCGACGCCACCGAGGAGGACCTCGACGCGCTGCTGCGCAAGACCGAGCGCTACTGCACGGTGGCGCAGACGCTGATGTCGCCGCCGGGGCTCGAGGTCGAGATGTCGCGCTGACGCGGGCGCTCTTCCGCCAGCGCCTGTGACGCCGCGAGGCGTTGACTGCAGCAATGAGGGAAGGGACTGGCGGCCGCCGCGGTGCCCGCAGTCGTCCTCGTCGGCATGCGCCGCACGGGCGGGCTGGCGCGTCGGCGCTCGTCGCGCGCACGAAGGGTGAGTTTGTCGGCCTATAGCCGACAAACTCACCACTCGTCCAGCGAGTGCCCCCCAAGGCGACTCCCAGCGGCCGCTCCGCCGCCACTGCATGTCCCTCGTTGATGCAGTGGGCGCCGCGAAGCGCGCACGGCGGGGCGCGGATGACCTAGCGCGGGCGCAACCGCGCCAGGAAGTCCTCGAACACCGCGGTCATGTCGACCGTCTCCGGGTCCAGGAGCCACTGCAGCTGCAGCCCGTCGAACATCGCGAGGATCTGGGAGGCCACCGACTCGGGGTCGAGGTCGGCGTCGACCGTGCCCTCCCGCTGCGCATCGGCCAGGCGGTCGACGAGGACGCGGCGGCGCTCGCCGTAGCGGGCGAGGAACCAGTCGTGGGCAGGGTGGTCGTCGTCGACGCTCTCGGCCGCGAGGATGGTGAAGAGCCGCACGATGCCCGGGCGCTCCTCGTTCTGGCGGCACAGCTCGAGCACGACGTCGAGCACGTGCGCGTGGGCGGCCCGCGCCTCGGCGATGCGCTCGTCGTCGTGCTGGTCGCGCAGCTTGAGCAGCTCGAGCAGCAGCTCCTCCTTCGACGCGAAGTGATGCAGCAGCCCCGGCTCGCTCATCCCGACCCGCTTGGCGATGGTCGCCAGCGACGCGCCGCGGAAGCCGCGCGTCGCGAACACCTCGTTGGCCGCCGCCAGGATCGCGTCGCGGCGCTCGCGACCCTTCGCGTACCCGCCCCGCTCACGGCCCGTGGTGCTCACCGCGCCGGAGCCTAGCCGCGCCGGCGCTCGGACTCAGTGGTGGCCGTGGCCGCCCAGCTCGAAGCTCGCGCTCTCGGGCAGGTCGCGCGACGAGCTGCCGACCGCCAGCGTGTAGCGCCCGCCGGCGACGACCTGTCGGTGCGCGCCCTCGTCGAAGTAGGCCAGGTCGGCGCGGTCCAGTCGGAAGGAGACGACCGCGCTGCGACCCGGCGCGAGCCCCACCTTCTCGTACCCCTTGAGCTGGCGCGGCGGCTCGCCGGCCGACCGCGGGAAGGACAGGTAGGCCTGCGCGACGGTCGACCCGGAGCGCCGGCTCGTGTTGGTCACGCGCGTCGTCGCCGTCACGCCGCCGTGGTCGAAGCGCAGGCGAAGGTCGCCGAAGCGGAAGTCCGCGTAGGAGAGGCCGTAGCCGAACGGGAACAGCGGTTGCTGGCGGAACTGGTCGTACCAGCGGTAGCCGACGAAGATGCCCTCGTCGTAGTGCTGGGCGCCGTTGACCCCCGGGTAGCGCTCGGGTCGTGTCGGCGGCGCCGGTCCCTGAGCGTCGCTGGCCGGGAAGGTGACCGGCAGCCGGCCGCCCGGGTCGCTGTCGCCAAAGATCACCGAGGCGAGCGCGGCGCCGAACTGCTGGCCCGGGTACCAGGCCTGGAGCACGCCCTCGACGTGGTGCAGCCAGGGCATCAGCACCGGGCCGCCCGTGTCGAGGACGACGATCGTCCTGCGGTTGACCGCGGCCACCGCGTCGATGAGCTCGTCCTGGTCGCCCGGGAGGGCGAGCGTGGTGCGGTCCATGCCCTCGCCCTGCCCGTTGTTGGCCAGCACGATCGCGGCGTCGGCCTGGCGCGCCGCCTCGACCGCCGCGGGAATGCCCGACGCCGAAGGTGGCTGCCACGCGAGGTGCACCTGTGCCCCGAAGAGCTGCGCAGAGCTCGAGTAGTCGATGCGGATCGACGCCGGCCGACCGGCCGTGAGGCGGACGGCGGCCTGCATCGGGTAGCGCGGGCCGGCGAGGAACTGAACGCCCTCGCGATAGCCGGGCCCGACCCGCTGACCGTCGACCCACAGCGTCGCCAGCCCGGCCTGCAGCAGCGAGAAGCGATACAGGCCCGACTCGGTCGGCGTCACGGTGCCCGTCCAGCGCGCCGACCACAGCGGCCCGACGCCCGCGGGCGGCGCGGCGAGATCGACGGTCGGGTCGTTCTGCGTGAGCGCGGGCGTGCCCGAGAAGTCGCCGTTGTTCCAGTACGACGCCGCGAACCCGGGCGCGTCGCCGGGCACGACGGTGGTCAGCGGCACGTCGCCCAGCGAGCCCTGGGCGGCGGTGACGGTCACCCCGGAGCCGGCCCGCGCGCGGATCCCGGCCAGCGGCGTGATGGTCGCGCCGGGGGCCGGCGTCACCGCCGACGAGCCGCCGCTGATGTAGACCGCGTCGTCCCCCGAGGGGCCGATCACCGCGATCGAGCGCAGACCGCGCCCGCCGAGCGGCAGCGCGTGGTGCTCGTTGCGCAGCAGGACCATGCCGCTGGACGAGACCTTCGTCGCCAGCGCCTGGTGCTCCGGCGTGCTGACGTTGGCGGCGGCCGGCCCGAGCGGGTCGTCGAAGGCGCCGGAGTCGAACATGGCGAACAGCGTGCGGCGGACGATGTCGTCCAGCCGCGCGGCCGGCACCTGGCCCGAGGTGAACATCGCGGCCGTGCGCCCGCCGGGGCCGCCGAGCGCGGGGACGTCGAGCCCGGCGAGCGTCGCGGCGAGCGGGTCCTTGACGGCGAAGATGAAGTCCGGCGCCACGAAGCCCTGGAAGCCCGAGGCCTTGAGGTCTGAGAGCAGTGCCGGGCTCTCGCACGTCTGCGGCCCGTTGAGCCGGTTGTAGGAGCACATCACCGCGTCGGCAGTGGACTCGCGGATGGCCCGCTTGAACGGCGCCTCGTAGATCTCCTGCAGCGCGCGCTCGGAGACGATCGCGTTGACGTTGCCCGCGCGTCCGGTCGGGGTGTTGAAGCCGATGCGGCCCCACTCGGCGTTGTTGGCCACGTAGTGCTTGAGCGTCGCGATCACGTGGCGGCCCTTGGCGCCGGCGACCTCCTGGGCCACCGTCTCGCCGGCAAGGAAGGGATCCTCGCCGAGGTTCTCGGGCTGGCGGCCCGCCAGCGGCGTGCGCGCGATGTCCATGGCCGGCCCCAGCCACCAGTTGAAGCCCTTGCCGCGCGCCTCGGCGCCGATCGTCTCGCCGTAGGCGCGGGCCAGGGCGCGGTCGAAGGTCGCCGCCAGCGTCTGCGCCGATGGCAGCGACGTCGTGCCGTCGGCGCGGATGCCGCTGGGCCCGTCGTCGGAGGGCAGGGTGGGGACGCCGAGGCTCGCCAGCGACGCGTAGTCGCCGAGGGCCATCGCCACCTTCTGGTCGGGCGTCATGGCCGCCAGCAACTCGGCGGCGCGCTGCGCCGGTGGCTGGCTGGCATCGCGCCACGGCTCCCCCGCGGCCATCGCCGATCCGGCGACGGACATCGACACGACCACTACGAGCGCAATGCGCACGACCCACCGCAGCATGGTCCCTCCAAGGACGACTGCGACAAAAACCTAGTGAGCACTCGGTATTTGTCAAGGCGGCGCGTCGGGCATGATGCCCGTGTGCGGGCCGCGCTGTTCATCACCTGCTTCAACGACACGCTGTTCCCGCAGACCGGCCGTGCCACGGTGGCGGTGCTGGAGCGCGTGGGGGTCGAGGTCGACTTCCCGCTGGAGCAGACCTGCTGCGGGCAGATGCACGCCAACTCGGGCTACGGGCACGAGGCGATCGGCCTGGTGCGGCGCTTCGTGCGCGTCTTCGGCGCCGCCGAGGCGGTGGTCACGCCCAGCGGGTCGTGCGCGGCGATGGTGCGCGAGGGCTATGAGCGGATGGCGGCCGAGGCCGGCGACGAGGCGCTCGCGGCGCAGGTGCGCGACCTGGCCCCGCGGGTCTTCGAGCTCTCGGAGTTCCTCGTCGAGCGCCTCGGGGTGCAGGACGTCGGCGCGTCCTTTCATCACCGCGTGACCTATCACCCGACGTGCCACTCGTTGCGGCTGTTGAAGGTGGGCGACGCGCCGGTGCGCCTGCTGCGCGCCGTGCGCGGCCTGGACCTCGTCGAGCTGCCGGCCGCCGATCAGTGCTGCGGCTTCGGCGGCACCTTCGCCGTCAAGAACGCCGACACGTCGACGGCGATGCTCACCGACAAGCTGCGGCGGATCGTGGACACCGGCGCCGACGTCTGCACCGCGGCCGACAACTCGTGCCTGATGCACATCGGCGGCGGCCTGCGCCACTCGCGCGCGGGCGTGCGGGTGATGCACCTGGCTGAGATCCTGGCCATGGAGGACGCGTGAAGGACGGCTTCCCACGGGCGGCGCGCGCGGCGCTGGCCGACAGCCAGCTGCGGCGCAACCTCGGCCACGCCACCACGACGATCCGCGGCAAGCGCGCTCGGGTGGTCGGCGAGGTGCCCGACTGGGAGGCGCTGCGCGACGCCGGCGCGGAGATCAAGGATCGCGCGCTGCGCCACCTCGACGTCCACCTCGAGCGCCTGGAGGAGGCCGTCCAGCGCGCCGGCGGCACCGTGCACTGGGCGCGCGACGGCGCCGAGGCCGCCGCGGTGGTGGCCGACGTCGCCCGCGCCCACGGCTCGGACGAGGTCATCAAGGTCAAGTCGCTGGCCACCGACGAGATCGACCTCAACGACCGCCTCGAGGCGTTCGGCGTGCACGCCGTGGAGACCGACCTCGCCGAGCTCATCAACCAGCTCTCCCACGACACGTCCTCGCACATCCTCGTCCCCGCCATCCACCGCAACCGCGCCCAGATCGCCGCGCTCTTTCGCCGCGAGCTGGGCGTCGAGGTCTCCGACGAGCCCGCCGAGCTGACCGCGGCGGCGCGCGCGCACCTGCGCGCGAAGTTCCTCTCGGTGCCGGTCGGCGTCAGCGGCGCGAACTTCGCGGTGGCCGAGACGGGCCACGTGGTCGTGCTCGAGTCCGAGGGCAACGGGCGCATGTGCACGACGCTGCCCGAGGTCCTCGTCTCGGTCGTCGGGATCGAGAAGGTCCTGCCGCGCTGGCGCGATCTCGAGGTCATGCTCCAGCTGCTGCCGCGCTCGTCGACCGGCGAGCGGATGAACCCCTATACCTCGATCTGGTCCGGCGTGGCCGACGGCGACGGGCCGCGCGAGTTCCACCTCGTCCTGCTCGACGCGGGGCGCACCGACGTGCTGGCCGACGAGGTCGGGCGAGCGGCCCTGCGCTGCATCCGCTGCTCGGCGTGCCTGAACGTCTGCCCGGTCTACGAGCGCACGGGCGGCCACGCCTACGAGAGCGTCTACCCGGGCCCGATCGGCGCGATCCTCACGCCGCAGCTGCAGGGCCTCGAGCACGCGCCGACGCTGCCGTGGGCCAGCTCGCTATGCGGCGCCTGCTACGAGGTCTGCCCGGTGAAGATCGACATCCCCAGGATCCTCGTGCACCTGCGCGGGCGCGTCGTGCGGGAGGTCGGCGCCCCGGCGCCCGAGCGCGCCGCGATGGCCGCGATGGCGCGCGTCTTCGCCAGCCGCCGCGCCTACGAGGCCGCCCAGCGCGCGGCCAAGCTCGGGCGCGGCCCGCTGGCCAGCGCGGCGCTGCGCCCGTGGACGCGCTCGCGCGAGCTGCCCGAGGTGCCCAAGCAGACGTTCCGGGACTGGTGGCGCGATCAGCGCGCGTGACGACATCCTCGCCCGGGTGCGGGCCGCTGTGCGCGACGTGCCCGCCGGCGAGGCGATCGAGCCGACGGCCTACGAGCCGCCGCCCGCGCCGAGCGGCAACGCCGTCGCGCGCTTCGCCGAGCGCGTGTCGGACTACCGCGCCACCGTGCGTGAGGCCGACGGTCTCGCCGAGACCATCGCGCAGGTGTGCGCCGAGCACGACGCCCGCCGCCTGGGCGTGCCGGTGGGCCTGCTCGAGGGATGGCGTCCCGACGGCCTCGAGCTCGTCGAGGATGACGGCCTGAGCGCTCGCGACCTCGACGCCCTCGACGGGGCGCTGACGGGCTGTGCGCTGGCCATCGCCGAGACGGGCACGATCGTCCTCGACGGCGGGGAGCGCTCGGGCCGGCGCGCGCTCACGCTCGTGCCCGACCTGCACGTGTGCGTCGTCGAGCGCTCGCAGGTCGTCGCCACCGTGTCCGACGCCATCCGCGCGCTCGAGGGCGGGCGCGGGCCCTTCACCTTCGTCTCGGGCCGAGCGCCACGAGTGACATCGAGCTCGACCGCGTCGAGGGCGTCCACGGCCCGCGGCGGCTCGAGGTGCTGCTGGTCTAGCGCGCCCGGGCCAGGTAGCTGTGCCCGGCCTTGACCGTGACGGTCTTGTGGCGGCGCAGGTCGCGCACGCTCACCGTGCCGCGCTTGACGGTCGTCAGCGTCCCGTCGCAGCGATCGGTCGTCAGCCAGATCGTGCCGCGCACGGTCGCCGAGCTGTACTTGCCGTTGGTGCGGAACCTGCCCTTGCCGTTGCCCCACAGCCTGCCCAGCACCGCGTGCGGGCCCTTCTTCTTGCTCGCGGCCGCCGCGCTGGCGCCGCGCGCCGACGCGCACTGCGACCGCGGCGTCTCGCCGGCGAGGGTGATGTCGGTGGTCAGCGCGGCCGCGCGGTTGCCCGTCGGGCGCTTTTGCCTGACCTTGAACGTGCCCTTGTAGAAGTCGGACTTCTGCGTCGTGGCGCCGGTGCCGGTGGCGGCCGAGGTCAGCTCGACGCGGCCGTGGAGCGTGTCGATCTGGCTGCCGACGGGGATGTTCGTGTCGCCCTTCAGCTGCGTGCGCCGGCCCGTCGGCGACTTGAAGAACACCTTGCCGGAGACGAGTCCGATGGCCACCGACTTGCCGGGCACCGGCGGCGACACCCCGCCCTCCGGCCCGATGCCCACGACGCGGACCTCGGAGGTCCCGCCCGACGCCGTCTCCCACGCGGCGACGCCGATGTGGTCGGGCGCCGTCGCCGCGCGCAGCGCGCCGATGCCCTGGGTGGCGTCGGTCTGCGTGAGCATCGGCCCCGACTTCCAGCGGGTGCCGTTGTCGGAGGTGGCGTAGTCGAGCTCGAGGCCGGCCGCGGTCCCGCGGGCGAAGACGGCGTGCAGGCGCCCGGCCGCGTCCTGGGTCAGGTGCGCCTGGGCATCGTCGGCGACGTCGGCGATCTTCACGCCGGCGCTGAAGGTGGTGCCGTCGAACTTGCGCACGGTGAGGGCGTTCTCGGGCGTCCCGGAGAGCAGGAAGAGGCCCGACGGGCCGCCGGCGAGCCGCGGGTAGTCGGCGTAGCCGATGTCGACGGGCGCCGTCCACGACGCCGCGTCGTTCAGCGCCCCGGCCGAGGTGCGCACCTGGGCGTTGCTCGAGGCGTCGGCGAAGACCGCGACCATCGCCGGGCCCGCCAGCCCGACGGTGCCGTTGTAGGGATGGTCGGCCGAGAGGATGGCCTGGCTCGCGCCGGCGTCCGTCCCGTCCAGCGGGACGTTCTGGACCGCCAGCCCGGTCGACTCGGCGTTGGTCGTCACCGTCAGCGTGTCGCCGGGCCCGCGCACGGCCTCGTCGAACGGCGCGATGCCGACCGGGTGCCCGGCGTCGAAGGAGGCCCCGCCGTCGGCCGAGGTGAACTCCCAGATCTGGTCGAAGCGCACGCCCGTGAGCCCGTAGCGGTAGGAGACGACGCGCACCGTGGCGCCGTCCACGGTGACGAAGGGCCGGCTCAGCGTCGTGCCGGGGGCAGCGATCGTCGTCCTCACGTCGCACGCGCCGGCGCCGCGCGGCAGGCGGCAGAAGTTCAGCGACGTGGTGGTGCTCTCGGGCCCGTACCAGGCGATGTACGCCGTGCCGGCCGCGTCGACGGCCACCCCGGGCTTGTGTCCCGTGCCGATGGTCAGGGTGCTCGCCGCGCTCGCGCCCGCCGGCGCGGCGAGCAGCAGCCCGGCAATGACGCACGCGATCGCGAGGGCAGGGCTCCGCACCGGGCGCATCATATGGGCGAGCCCCTCACCCGTCGGGGCGGTGTTCGGCAACGGGCAGCTCGACGTGCTGGTCGTCGTCGTCGGCGAAGACCTCGGCCATCGCCTCGGCCAGCAGGTCGGTGCGCTCGCGCAGCTCACGCGACTGGCGCGCCAGCTCGCGCTGGGCCGCCTCCTCCTCGGAGGCGGACATCTCGACCAGGCGCGTGCGCAGCAGGCCCAGCGACGCGCAGATGCGCCGCATGCCGACCTCGAAGCGCTCCAGGCGGTCCTCCAGGCGCGCGGTCGCGTCGCGCTGGGCCTCGAGGTCGGCCCGCAGCGCGCGCACGTCGGCGTCGTCGGCACGCCCGTGCAGGTCGGCGATCGCCCGATCGAGCCCTGCGATGTCCTGCCCCGCGCGCGCCTGGCCGGCCAGCGTGGTGGAGATGAGCTGCGCGCGGCGCGCCGAGGTGTCCATCGCGGCGACGAGGGCGTCGACGTCGGTGGCGACGTCGTCGAAGGGGTGGTCGGCCTGCGCGATCGCCTCGCGGATGCCGGCGGCCGTCTCGCGCGCCTGCTGCACGAGCGCCCCGATGCGCGGCTCGAGGGTGCCGACGTCGAGCGCCGGCGCGGCGCTCCCGGCCCGCCGGCCGCCGCGCAGCTCGTCGCCCACGCGCTCGGCCTCGTCGGCGTCGAAGAAGGTCAGGGCGACGAGGACGAGGTAGGCGACGATCGCGATGGCGCCGACGACGACCACGAGGTTGAGGACGATGCCGACGACGATCAGGCCGCCGAGGACGGCCACGTTGAGCGGCTTGGTCGCCGCGTTGACGGCCAGCCGCCGGGCCAGAGCGCCGCGGGTGACGAGCTCTTCGGAGGGCATCTAGAAGAAGCTCGAGATCGACCGGTAGACCGCTCGATGTCGGCGGTCGAGGCGGTGAAGGCCTTGCCGCCGGAGGCCTCGGCGAAGCGCTGCAGCTCGGACGCCTTGGCGTCGGACCCGTAGGCGATGGTGAAGACCCGCACCGCGTTGCTCTCGGCCCTGCCCTCCTGCGTGAGGCGGTCGAGGACCTGCCGGCTGCTGACCGACGACGTCGTGTCGGCGCCGTCGGTGAGGACCACGACGGCGTTGATGTGCTCGGCGTCGACGCGCGACTTGATCGCGTCGACCGCCTCCATGGTGGCGTCGTAGACCGCAGTGTCGTCCTCGGGGATGATGCCGTTCACCGCCCGCGTGAGCGCGTCGCGGTTGCCCGCGAAGGGTGCCGGCGCGACGAGCTGGGTCACCCTGGCGGAGAACTTCGTCAGCCCGATCTCGTCCTGCGGCGCGACCTGACGGAAGAAGGCGAGCAGGCCCTGCTTGGCGTGCGCGAGCTTGTCCTCGTCCTGCATGGAGCCCGAGTTGTCGAGCACGAGCATCACGCGCGCGGGCTTGCGGTCGCGCCGCCAGGTGGTGAGCACGCGGTTGAGGACCGGCGGCTCGGGCAGCGAGAGCTCGCGCCGCGGCTGGGTGGGATCGGCGCCGTTGGCCGCGCTCACGAGGCCCGCCGGCCTGCCCTCGGGGTCGCCGGGGCGAAAGCCGTAGCGGCCGGCCACGTCGGCGCTCACCTCGCCGGCCAGGAACTTCTGAAAGGCGGCCGCGGCCTGGCGGTCGGCGGGCGTCACCCAGCCGGCGTTGAGGACGATGTACGGCGAGTCGCTGAAGAACGACCCCTCCTGGGGATAGAGCGACACCAGCTTCGTGCTCGAGCAGCGGCGGCGGTTGAAGTCGATGACCGTCGTCTCCTCCATCGCCACGGCCGAGGCGTAGGCCAACCCGCCCTTGCACAGCTGGTCCTCGATGAAGAGCGTCGAGTCGCCGTAGTGCACGACCGAGCGCTCGAGGTCCTTGACGCGCGGGGCGGCCTTGGCCACGTCGGCGTTGGTCAGCCCCTCCTTCTTGCCCACCAGGGAGTAGTAGGAGCCGGTGACGGCCTCGGCGCCCGACGTCGAGCTGTCGGGGTTCGTGTGGACGTACTTGAAGCGCCCGAAGTTGGGCTTGCCCACCGAGGCCCATCCCTGCGGGTCGGTCGCCAGCTTGACGATGTCCTCGAAGGCGACCGGCTTGCGCGGATAGCCGAGCGCCCGCGCCATGGGCTCCCACATGGCGATGACCAGCGGCGTGCGCACGATCGACGGGTTGTCGTTGGCCGCGAAGGGCTGGTCGGCGCGCAGGTTCAGCAGCCGCCCCCAGAACGACCCGGCGGGCGACCACACGTCGGGCTGCAGGCGCCCGCGGGCGATCGCGTTCTCCGCGTCGCCCGAGTTCATCGCCTTCATCGAGACGAAGATGCGCTTGCCGGCGACCTGCTCGCCGGAGGCGTTGAACTTCGCCACGATGGCCTTGAGGAGCTCCTCCTTCTCGGGCGAGACGACGAACGACAGCTGCTGGGCGCCGGCCGGGTCGACGGCCTGCGTGTGGGTGGCGCTGCCCGGCTTCGCCCCGCCACCGCCGCCATCGCCACCACCGCCCGACGCGACGACCGCGGCGACGATGACGGCCGCGACGGGCGGCGAGGATGGTGAGGATGGAACCGGTCTTCACGGGCAGCGCTCAGCGCCCATGTTCGCGCACGCGGCGGCGCGCGGCGACCAAGCGGGGCTCAATGCCCGTCGAACAGGGGGGCGTAGTCGGGGGAGAGCTGCGCGCGGACGTAGTCGAGGTCGCCCGCCACGGCCTCGTCGAGGGTGCGCAGCACGGCGCGCGCGTGCGCCGCCGCCTCGCCGTCGTCGACTCCCTCGCGCTCGCCCACGCGGCGCACGAACTCCTCGGCGCCGAAGCGCTCGGTGCCGCCGGGCGGTGAGAGCACCAGGCCGCGCAGGTCGCGGGGGAGCTGAGCGGCGAGGACGTTGGTCTCGCGCGCCGTGATGCGCTCGGAGAGCGTGACGAGGGCGGCGTCGGTCGCGCGCTGGGCGGCCGAGCGCGGCAGCCCCGTGCGCCCGCCGACGAGGTCGAGGAACTCGCGCGTGGACAGGCGGCGCACTCGGCGGCCCGGCCACCACGCGCGCTCGCCGAACAGCGAGGTCAGCGCCGGCACGAGCAGGGTGCGCACCACGAAGGTGTCGACCAGCACGCCGACGGCCATCACGAAGGCGAACTCGCGGAAGGAGCGCAGGGGGACGATGGCCAGCAGGGCGAAGGAGGCCGCCAGCGCCACCCCGGCCACCGTGACCGCGCGCGCCGCCTGGGGCGCCGCGACCGCGATCGCCTCGCGCAGGCGCATGCTCCGCGCCTCGTCCCAGATGCGCCCGGCGACGAACACGTTGTAGTCCGAGCCCAGCGCGACGAGCAGCACGGCCGCGGCGAACGGGACGTAGTACGTGATGTCGTCCTGACCCAGGAAGCCCTGGAAGAAGAGCGTGCTCAGCCCGAGGGTGGCCAGCAGGCCCAGGATGCTCGAGGCCACGAGGTACAGCGGCGCCACCAGCGCGCGCATGAAGAGCGCGAGCAGCAGCAGGTTGACGAGGATGGCGACGACGGCCACGCGCGCGAGGTCGGCGAGCACGCGCGACACGGTGTCGTCGGCCAGCGCGGTCTGCCCGCCATAGACCGTCCGCGTCCCGCTCAGCCCGGCGCTGCGCAGCAGCCCGGGCATGCGGTCGCGCAGGGTGCGCAGGTGGTCGATCGCCGGGGCGCCGAGCGGATCGCTGTCGAAGACGACGGCCAGGCGCGCGGCGCCACCGTCGCGCGAGACCATCACCTGCGGTGCGGGGGCAGGCGGCTGCTCGGGCGGGCCGACCACCGCGGCGACGCCGGGCTGGCGAGCGACGAGCGCCTGCAGGCGCGCGAGCTGCGCCGCGCGCCCCGCTACCCCGGGGGCGAGGACGTCGACCTCCGTGGGCGAGACGATCCCGGGTGCGAAGCCGCGGGCGGCCGCGTCGTCGGCGCGGCGCACCTGGTCGCCCGCCGGGAGCGCGCGGACGAGGCTCAGCCCCAGGGCGGTCGAGCGGACGTTCAGGGCGGCGAAGACCAGCAGGCCGATGGCGATGAGGGCGATCGGCAGCGCCACCGGCCGCGAGGAGGCGACGCGCGAGAGCACGAGGCGCCAGCGGGGCGTCTGGTGCTCGCGCGCGAGCTCGCCCGTCCGGCGCACGGCGGTCACGGGCCGGGTGAGGCGCAGCGGGAGCCGGCCGTGGAACCAGCGGCGCTGGCCCTCGTCGCGCTCCGGCGGGGGCGGGGGCTGCTCGCGCAGCTGGCCGGCCCCGAACAGCCGCGGGCCGAACAGCGCGACGAGGGCGGGGACGAGCGTGACCGACACGGCGAGGGTGATGAGCGTGGTCGCGGCGAGGCCGGGGCCGAAGGCGCGGAAGAACTGCAGGTGGCCGACGACGAGCGCGGCGGTCCCGGCGGCGACGATGAGGCCGGCGGTGACGACGATCGGGGCGACCTCGGCGACCGCCCCGCGTGCCGCGGGCAGGCGCTCGTCCCCCGCGCGCAGCCGGTGGCGCGTCGCGGAGAGGAAGAAGATCGAGTAGTCGGTCACGAGGCCGAGCAGGAGGACCACGACGACCGGCTCGATCTCCTTGGGCACCGTGACCTTGGCGCGCTCGCCCAGCCACGGCAGCACGCGCATGGCGATCGCGTAGGCGATGCCCGCCGCCGCCAGCGCCACGAGCGGGGCGCCGATCGAGCGGAAGGCGAGGGCCACGATCAGGGCGATGAGCACGACGCTGGCGGCCTCGATGAGCGGCAGGGCCTGCTCGATCTCGTGGAACTGCGCCTCGCGGGCGGGCGCCGCGCCGGTGACGCCGACGACCGCGGCGCGCGGGCCGCCGAGCGTCTGCTGGGCGTAGTGCTGCGCGGCGGCGCTCTCGTCGTCGAGGCTCGCGTCGGGCCGGAAGAGCAGATAGGTGATGGCCGTGGTGCCGCGCTCGCCCGACGGGGTGCGCACCTTCGCGTTGCTCAGCGGGATGGCCGCCTGAAGCGGCTCGAGCGCCGGGTCGCGGCGATCGCGGACGGCCAGCGCGGCGTCGAGCTGGCGGCGCTGCGCGTCCTGGGACAGGCCGCGGGGATCGCGCTGGACGACGGCGGTGTCGGTCGCCAGCGGGAAGCCGAAGGTGCGCGTGGCCAGAGTCTGCGCGTTGGCGGCGCTGCCGCCCTTGGCGGCCAGGTCGTCGAGCGGCGCGGCCGGGGCGTTGCCCAGGCCCGGGAGCGCCACCGTGGCGGCGACGGCCGCGGCGATCCACGCGAGCGGGATGATGTGGCGCAGGCCGACGACGATCGCGGCATAGCCACGCGCCGCCAGGCCCCGCCGACGTGAGCGAGCGGGCGTGGCGTCCATAAACCTTCCCCTAGGGCCTGGACCTGCCCGCGCGAGCGGGGGCGGAAACGTCCAGCTGCGCCGGGAAGTGCTCGAGGATCCAGTGCGCGCCGAGCACCGGGCGGCGGTAGGAGCGTCCAGCGAAGCGCACGTAGTCGCCCGTGCGCGGGTCCATCGGCAGCTGGCGCTCGATCGGATACCAGTCGTTGTGCTGCTCGATGAGCACGTTCAGGTCGTCGAACCGCCACGAGCGCGCGAGCGCCCGCCAGCGCTGCTCGAAGGCGCCCGGCTCCGCGCCGCACTCCTCCCGGAGCGCGCGGTAGGCGCGGGCCAGGCGCTGCCTCTCGGTCGCGATGCCCTGATCGATCTCCTCCACGCGCTCCATCCAGCGCGGGCGCACCCCGGCCTTGAGGTAGGCCTCGACCGAGCGCTGGGTCTGGCGCGCGCGGCGCGAGAGCGGGCGCCCACGCGCGGTGGCGCCGTCGGCGGCGCGGCTCAGCAGCCGCTCGGCGGGAGCGAATCCGTCGTGGCCGGTGACGTCGTGATCGTCGCGCATCGAAGCCGCTCCTAACTGTAGGGGCGAGCCGCCGTGTGCTGAAGTGCCCGGCGATGACCGCGACCACCTCTGTCCGGGAGACGGCCCCGCCGGGGCGGGTGAGCCTCGTGCTGCACCCGCGGCGCGATGTCGGGGTGGCCATCGGCCAGGTCACCGCGTGGGCCCAGCGCACCGGGGTGGAGCTCGCCGCCGTCGCGGACGGGCGGCTGCCGGACACGGTGCGCCGCTGCGCGATCGACGAGCTCGCCGACGGCTGCGACGTCGTCCTCGCGCTCGGCGGTGACGGGACGATGCTCGGCGGCCTGCGCCTCGCCGCGCCCCTCGGCGTCCCCGTGCTGGGTGCCAATCTCGGCCGCCTCGGCTATCTCACCGAGGTCGACGGCGAGCACCTGGAGGAGGGGCTCGAGGCGCTCGGGGCGGGCCACTACGCCGTCGAGGAGCGCTTCATGCTCCGGGCGCAGTGGGGCCCGGAGGGCTCCCGCACCGAGCGCGTGGCCTTCAACGACGTCGTCCTCAGCCGCGTGCCGGGGCGCGGCCAGGCGCTGCTGGCGCTGTACGTCGACGGCCAGCTGCTCGTCCGCTACGCCAGCGACGGCGTCATCGCCGCCACGCCCGCGGGCTCGACCGCCTACAGCTACGCCGCCGGCGGCCCCATCGTCTCGCCCCAGACGCGGGCGATGATCGTCACGCCCGACGCGCCGCACGGCCTCTTCAACCGAGCGGTCGTGCTCGGCGCCGAGGAGGACCTGGGCGTCGAGGTGCTGGCCAACAGCGCCCCGGTGGCCGTCGAGGTGGACGGCCAGCTGCTCGTGCAGGCCGACCCCGGCTGGACGGTCGAGATCACCCCGAACCCATGGCCGGCCCTCGTCGTGCGGCTCGGCTCGGCGGGCTTCGCCGAGCGGGCGCGGCGAAAGCTCGGCATCACGGACCCCGCCGCGCTGGCCAACTACGACTTCGCCGGCCACGAGCGTTAGGTGGAGGGCCCGCTACTGCGGGCGCCCGCTGCGCGAGCGCCAGTGCTGGGGCAGCTCAGGGTGCTCGAGGAAGACGATGTGGTCGTCGGTCCCGGAGGCCGCCACCGCGTCCCACACGCGCTGGAGCGACTGCTCGAGGTCGTCGCCCTCCACGGTGATCTCGAAGACGCCCAGCTCGTCGGACGGCGTCACCTCCGCGCCGGGCAGGGCGGCCGCGAGCTGCTCGCGGGCCTCCTGGTCGCGCGGCGTGCCTGCGTGCAGGAGCAGCATCGCGACCGTGTGTCGTTGCGCCATTGCGAGAATCTTGCCCCATGAGCGGACACGATCGCGTTGCCGTCGTCACCGGGGCCGGGTCCGGGCTCGGGCGCGAGGTCACCCACACCCTCCTCGGCGCCGGCTACCGCGTGGCCCTGGCCGGGCGGCGCGAGGAGGCGCTGCGCGAGACGCTCGCCGGGGCGGAGGCTGCGACCGGCCGCGCGATCGTCGTGCCGACCGACGTCGCCGACCGCGAGGCGGTCGCGTCCCTCTTCGCCCGCGTGAGCGACGAGCTCGGGCGCGTCGACGTGCTGTTCAACAACGCCGGGGCGTTCGGCCGCACGGCGCCCTTCGAGGACGTCGCCTTCGAGGACTGGCAGGCGATCGTCGCCACCAACCTCACCGGCGCGTTCGCCTGCGCGCAGGAGGCCTACCGGGCGATGAAGGACCAGTCGCCGCGCGGAGGGCGGATCATCAACAACGGCTCGATCTCCGCGCACGTCCCGCGCCCCTTCGCCGTCGGCTACACGGCGACCAAGCACGCCATGACCGGCCTGACGAAGCAGATCGCCCTCGAGGGCCGCGCGCACGACATCGCCTGCGGGCAGATCGACATCGGCAATGCCGCGACCGAGATGACCGCGGCGATGCAGCGCGGCGTGCCGCAGGCCGACGGCTCGATCGCCGCCGAGGCGACGATGAGCGCTCGCCACGTCGCCGACGCGGTGCTCTACATGGCCGGCCTGCCGCTGGACGCCAACGTGCTCTTCATGACGGTGATGGCGACGAAGATGCCCTACGTCGGCCGGGGCTAGGGCGGTCTCCGCCGCGACTTCGATCCGGTCGGTGCGTTCGAATGGGGGCGTGATACGCGCCGCCGCCGTACTCCTGCTCGCCCTCGCCGCCCTCATCGGGACGGCAGCGCCCGCGACCGCGGAGCGGTCGCTCCAGGTCGGCGTCGACGACGACGGGGTCCTGCTCAGCGGAGGTGAGGCCGCGGACGATGCGGTCTCCGAGTGGCAGAAGCTCGGCGTGGACACCGTCCGCCTCCAGGTCTCATGGGCGCGCGTCGTGCCCGACCCGGCCAGCGACACGCCGCCGCCGGGCTTCGTGGCGGCCGACCCCGACAGCGCCGGCTACCACTGGGGCATCATCGACGCGGCGGTCGATCGCCTCGTCGCCGCGGGGATCGAGCCGATCCTCATGCTCGACGGCCCGCCGCCGCTGTGGGCCTCGGGCAACCCGAGCCTCGGCAACCCCCGCTACCGCCCGAGCGCCCCGGCGTTCGGGGCGTTCGCCGCGGCGGCGGCCCAGCGCTACGGCACCCGCGTGGACCACTACATCCTCTGGAACGAGCCGAACCTGCCGTTGTGGATCCAGCCGCAGGCCAACTGCGGGAAGAAGCGCTGCTCGCCCGCCTCTGCCGACACCTACCGCGCGATGGTCAACGCCGGATACCAGGCCATCCACAGCGTCGACCCCGCCGCCACCGTGCTCATCGGCGCGCTGGCGCCCGCCGGCGGCGACCTCAAGAGCCGCAACGCCAACACACGCCCGCTGACCTTCCTGCGCGCCCTCGGCTGCCTCGACGCCAAGCTCCGGCCGGTCACCACCGGCGGCTGCCGCGGCTTTCAGCCCGCGCTCGCCGACGGGTTCGCCTACCACCCGCACAGCACGCGCAACCCGCCCAACCAGCCCTTCGCCACGGCCGACAACGCCGACCTCGCGAGCCTCTCGCGGATCGAGCACGTGCTCGACCTCATGCAGCGGTGGGGCCGGATCCGGGGCAGCGTCGCGCCGCTGGGCATCTGGCTCGACGAGTACGGCTTCCAGACCAACCCGCCGGACAAGCTGCGGGGCGTGTCGCCCGGCCGCCAGGACCTCTATCTGCAGCAGGCGGCCTACCTGGCTTGGCGCGATCCGCGCGTCCAGCTGCTCTCGCAGTACCTGTGGGTCGACGAGAGGCTCGGCGGCGGCAAGCGCTACACCGGCTGGCAGTCGGGCCTGCACTACGCCGACGGCCAGCCCAAGCCCGCGCTCGCGCACTTCGGCCACCCGATGTGGCTGGACTTCGCGAGCAGCACGCTGTGGGGGCAGGTCCGGCCCGGCGGCGTCCACGCCGTCGAGGTCCAGGTCCGCGTCGCGGGCGCCGGGACCCCGTGGCAGCCGGTGGCCGACATCACGACCGGCGAGGACGGCCACTGGTCGCTGCGCATCCCGCTGATCGCGTACGCGTCCTATCGCTACGTGGCCGACGACGGGGCGGTCAGCGACGCGATGGTCGCCGCCCAGCCGCCGCCGCCATCGATCGTCGGGCCCACGCCCGAGCCGGGCACGGGCCCGGTCATCGATCGCCGGATCGCGTCGACGAGGCCCGGCGCAGGCGTCCCGCCGTCGTTCGCGGGGATGTCGATCGAGTATTGGGCGGTGCCCGACTACATCGGCTCGGGCGGCAAGGTCAACGAGATCTTCGCCCGCTTGGTCCGGGCCCTCGGATCCGGTGGGCACGGCCCGCCGACGCTGCGCTTCGGCGGCAACTCGACCGACGAGACGTGGTGGAACCCGGCCGGGACGCCGCGCCCGGTGACGATCGCCACCGACGTCACGCCCGACTGGCTCGCCCAGCTGGGCAACTGGGAGCGGGCGACCCGTACGCCGCTGGTCCTCGGGCTGAACCTCGGCCTCGCCGACGTGGCCAACGCCGCGAGCCTCGCCCAGGCCGCGGTCGCGACCCTGCCGCCCGGCAGTGTCCACACCTTCGAGATCGGCAACGAGCCGGATCGCTACGCCCAGCCGATCACGTTCCACGTGGCGGGCCGTCGCGTGGCGCGCGTGCAGAAGCGCGCCGACACCTATGAGTACCCCCAGTACCGCAGCGAGCTCGGCGCCTACGCCGCCGCCGTCGGCCCCGTGGCGCCGGGCATCGCGCTGTCCGCGGGCGGCTTCGCCTCGACGTCGTGGGAGGACCACGAGGACGACCTCCTGAGCAACTCGTGGCTGCCGGTGTTCAGCACGCACGCCTACGCGCTGCCGACCTGCGGTGCCGCCACGCGCCGGCGCAGCAGCCGCTACTACACGGCGCGTCTGCTCAGCGGGCGCACCTACCAGCCGCTCGTGTCGCGCGCCGCTCAGCTCTCGGCGGTCGCGACCGCGCACGGCGCCGCCGTGCGGGTGTCGGAGGCGAACACGGCGATCTGCGGCGGCGTGCACAAGGGCAGCGACACCTTTGCCGCCGCGCTCTGGGCCACCGACGTCCTGTTCGGCATGGCGGAGGCGGGGGTCCGCAACGTCGACCTCCACACGTGGACCGGGGCGTGGTACGCGCCGGTCGACTTCGTGCGCGTCCGGGGGCGCACGGTCGGGCGGGTGCGGCCGCTCTTCTACGCGATGCTCCTCTTCGACCGCGCGACGCCCCGCGGCGCGCGCCTGCTCCCCGTGGGGCCGAACGTGCCCAACGCCCAGCTGAAGACGTGGGCGACGGTCGATGGCGCGGGGACGCGGCGGGTCGTGATCGTCAACAAGGACGCCAAGCGCCCCCACAAGGTGGTCCTCCGCGTGCCGGGCGGGGGCGACCGCGCCCGCGTCGAGCGCCTCGTGGCCCCGTCGGTCGGCGCGACGCGCGGCGTGACGTTCGCCGGGCAGGGCTACGTGCAGCAGACGCCCGACGGCAGGCTGCGCGGCAGGCACGTCGAGGAGCGGGTCGCTCGCAGGTCTGGCGCGTTCCGCGTGCTCCTACCGGCGGGCAGCGCCGCGCTGGTGACGGTGCCGAGCGGCTGACGGTCGTCCGCGAGCGCTCGCGGCGCTGCGCCGCGCTGCTCGACCCGGCTCAGACCTTCGGGTCGTGCGTGACCACCGTGCGCCCGCCGTCGACAGGCACCGTCGCGCCGGTGATGAAGCTGGCCTCGTCGGAGAGCAGGTGGGCGACGGCGGCCGCGACCTCCTCCGGCCGCCCGGCGCGGCCCACCGGGTGCAGGTGGGCGAGCTCGCGGTCGATGCGCTCCGCCACCTCGGCCGGCTGCGCGACGTACTCCTCGTGAAAGCGCGACGTGACGATCGAGCCCGGGGCGACCGCGTTGACGCGGATCCCGCGCGCGCCGTACTCGACCGCCAGCGCGCGGGTCAGCCCCTCGGTCGCGGCCTTTGCGGTCACGTAGGGCGTGCAACCAGGCACCGCCAGGCGCGCCTGATGGGAGGTGACGTTGACGATCGCGCCCGCCGTGCCCGCCGCCAGGAAGCGGCGGACGGCTGTCGCGCAGCCGACCACGGCCAGCGCGAGGTTCACGTTGATGAGGTCGAGCAGCTCGCGCGTGGACGCCGTGTCGACCGAGGCGTCGCGGAAGACCGCGGCGTTGTTGACCCAGCCGGCGAGCGGCGCCGCGGCCTGCGCCGCGTCGGCCGCGCGCTCGGTCACCGCCTCGTCGCTCGCGTCGCCCACCACGGCGGTCGCGCGCTCCACGCCGTTCAGCCACCGCAACGCGGACGGGTCGAGCTCGATCGCCACCACCGCGTCGCCGTCGGACAGCAGTCGCTCGACGATCGCGCGGCCGATCCCTCGGCCCCCGCCGGTGACGACGTGCGAGCGCGTCAACCCAGGCTCAGTCGAGCTTCTCGTAGGCCGGGATGGTGAGGAACTCGGCGAGCTCGTCGGCCAGCGCGACCTCCTCGAACAGCGCCTTGGACTCCCGCGGACGGCCCTCGGTCTCGAACCACTCGTCGTCGCCGATCTCCGTGCGGATGCGCTCGAGCTCCTCGTCCTCCAGCCGTCGCACCAGCTCGGGCGTGATCGGCGTGCCGTCGTCCTCGAGCGTGCGCCCGTGGCGGATCCACTGCCACACCTGCGAGCGCGAGATCTCGGCGGTGGCCGCGTCCTCCATGAGCCCGTAGATGCCCGCGGCGCCGTTGCCGCGCAGCCACGAGGAGATGTACTGGATGCCCACGTTGACGTTGTTGCGCAGCCCGGCCTCGGTGATGGCGCCCGGGGTGGAGGCGATGTCGAGAAGCTCGGCGGCGCCGACGTCGACGTCGTCGCGCTGGCGGTCGACCTGGTTGGGGCGGTCGCCCAGGACCTTGTCGAACTCGGCCATCGCCGTCTCCACGACGTCGGGGTGCGCCACCCAGGTCCCGTCGAACCCCGAGCCCGCCTCGCGCTTCTTGTCGGCCGCCACGGCCTCGATCGCGCGCGCGTTGGCCTCGGGGTCCTTGCGCGACGGGATCAGCGCGGCCATGCCGCCCATCGCGTGGGCGCCGCGGCGGTGGCACGTCTTCACGAGCAGCTCGCTGTAGGCCTTCATGAAGGGCACGGTCATCTTCACGTCGTTGCGGTCGGGCAGGACGAACTCCGGCCGGTCGCGGAACGTCTTGATGGTGGAGAAGATGTAGTCCCAGCGCCCCGCGTTCAGCGAGCAGGAGTGCGCGCGCAGCTCGTAGAGGATCTCCTCCATCTCGAAGGCGGCGGGCAGCGTCTCGATGAGCACGGTCGTCTTGACCGTGCCGGGGTCGAGCCCCAGCTCGCCCTCGATGAAGGCGAAGACCTCGGCCCACAGCCGCGCCTCGCGGTGCGACTCCATCTTGGGCAGGTAGAAGAACGGGCCCGAGCCCCTCTCGAGCAGGCGCTGGGCGTTGCGCATGAGGTAGAGCCCGGCGTCGACGAAGGCGCCCGCCACCGGCTCGCCGTCGACGCGCACGTGCTTCTCGACCAGGTGCCAGCCGCGCGGGCGGACGAGCAGCGTCGCCACCTCTTCGCCGAGCGTGTACTCGCGCCCGTCCTCGCCCGTGAACTCGATCGTGCCCTCGATCGCGTCGGTCAGGTTGACCTGGCCCTCCACCACGTTGGCCCACGTCGGCGACAGCGAGTCCTCGAAGTCGGCCATGAACCCGCTCGCGCCCGAGTTCAGCGCGTTGATGATCATCTTGCGGTCGACCGGGCCGGTGATCTCCACGCGCCGGTCCTGCAGCGCGAGCGGCGCGGTCGCGACCTGCCAGTCGCCCTCGCGGACGTCGCGCGTCTCGGCCAGGAAGTCGAGCGTCTCGCCCGCGGCGATCCGCGCCCGCCGCTGCGCGCGGGCGTCGAGGAGCTCGCGCCGGCGCGGCTCGAAGCGCTCGTGCAGCGCGCCGAGGAAGGCGAGGGCGTCGTCGGTGAGGACGCCGGCGGCGGGGGCAGGGGCGAGGACGTCGACGGTCATGGCTTCCTTCCGTGGATCGAGGCGGCGAGCAGCTCCATCGGGTGATGGACCGGCAGCCCGGCGTGGACGCCGATCTGCAGCGCGCAGCCGGGGTTGGCGGCGGCAACGGCCTGCGCGCCGGTGGCGAGCAGGTTGCGGGCCTTGCGTTGGCCGAGCTCGGCTGCGGGCTCGGGGTTGAGCAGGTTCCACACGCCGGCCGAGCCGCAGCACAGCTCCCACTCGGCGGGCTCGCGAACGTCGAGGCCCGGGATGGTCTGCAGCAGCGCCCGCGGCTGAGCGCGGACGCCCTGGGCGTGGGCCAGATGGCACGCGTCGTGGTAGGCGACGACGAGGTCGACCGGGTGGCGCGGGGCCTGTGGCTCGTGCTCGGCCAGCAGCTCGTGGACATCGCGGACCTTGGCCGAGAAGGCGGCCGCCCGCTCGCTCCACTCGGCGTCGTCGCGGAACAGGTGGCCGTAGTCCTTCATCGCCGAGCCGCAGCCGGCGGCGTTGACGACGACCGTCTCGCAGCCCTCGAAGGCCGCGATCGTCTCGCGCGCCTCCTGGCGGGCGTCGATCCCGGTGTGCAGCTGCAGCGCGCCGCAGCAGCGCGGCTTGGCCGGCGCCCAGACCTCGAAGCCCTCCGCCGCCAGGACGCCAACGGTCACCGCGTTGACGTTGCCGAAGAAGACGCGCTGCACGCAGCCCTGCAGGAAGCCCACGCGACCGCGCTTGGTGCCCAGCGCCGGCGTCAGCTCGGGCAGGCTCACGCGCTTGGGCCGCGGCGGGGCGAGCTGGGCGAGCGACTTCAGGCGCGGGAAGCGACCGAGGAAGCGCGCGCTCGGCGCCGCCAGCGGCGCGAAGGGCGCGATCCACTTCATCCGCTCGGGGTGCGGGAAGAGCGCGAAGATCGCGCGGCGACGCAGGCGCTCGCTGAGCGGGCGCGCCCAGCGGCGCTCGACCTGGCCGCGCGTGTCCTCGATGAGCTTGTCGTACTGCACCCCCGACGGGCACGCGGTCACGCACGACATGCACCCCAGGCAGTTGTCCCAGGCGTTGACCTGGGCGGCCGACATCGGCCCCTCCTCCTCGTGGCCGGCGCGCATGAGCAGGATGCGCCCGCGCGGGGAGTCCATCTCCTCGCCCCACAGCACGTACGTCGGGCACGTGGGCAGGCAGAAGCCGCAGTGCACGCAGTCGTCGATGAGGTCGGGCTCGGGCGGGTTCAGGGCGTCGTAGGCCCCGCCCGGCTGCGGCTCGGTGGCGTTGATGGTGTCGGTCACGTCAGTAGCAGCCCCGGGTTGAGGGTGTCGTAGGGATCGAAGCGCGCCTTGACGCGGCGCATGAGCGGCTCGGCGCTCAGCGTCCCCCAGGGATCGACCTCGCGGCGCAGCGCCGCGGGGGCGTCGAGCAGCACGCACGGGCCCAGGCGCGCGCGCAATCCGTTGACGAGCTCCGCGTCGGCCGTCTCCAGGCGCAGCCAGGCGAGGCCGTGGGCGGCGCGGGCGACGCAGATCGCGCCGTGGTCGCGTGCCGCGCCCAGCACCTCGTCGAGGCCCTGCTGCGTCGAGGAGACGCGCAGCACGACGGGGCCGCGCTGGGCCGCGCGCTGGGCGGCCCACAGCTCGTCGTCGTCCTCGACGACCTCGCCGTCGATGCTCCGTGCGCGCTCGGCCGCCGACGCGCCGCACAGCTGGACGAGCACCGTGCCGGAGTCCCCCTCCCAGCGCAGGTCCAGGCGCTCGGCCTCGAGCGGGCGGTGGGTCAGCTCGCGGGCGGTGGCCGCCAGCGTGCGCGGGTCGTCGCGGTGCACGACGACGGTCAGCCACTCGCGCGGAGTGGGGTGCAGGCGGACGCTGACCTCCGTCACCACACCGAGAGTTCCGTAGGCGCCCGTCATGAGCTTGGCCAGGTCGTACCCGGCAACGTTCTTGATGACCTTCGAACCTGCGCGGGCCAGCGAGCCGTCGGGCAGCGCCACCTGCACGCCGAGGACGAGGTCGCGCGGCCCGCCGTAGCGGTGGCGCAGCGGCCCCGAGTCGCCCGTGGCGATCACGCCGCCGATCGTGGCGCCGTCGTCGGGCGGGTCGAGCGCCAGCATCTGCCCCTCGGCGGCGAACGCCTCGCGCGCCGTGGCCAGCGGGCAGCCGCCCTGCAGGATGGCCGTGAGGTCGCCGACGTTGTGCTCGACGATCGCGTCGAGCTCGGCCAGGCTCAGCTCGGGCGCCTCGATCGGGTGTCCCCAGCCGAGCTTCGTCCCGCCGCCCACGACGCGCACGCCCGAGGCCTCGCGCAGCGCGGCCGCCACCCCCGCAGCGTCCATCAGAAGCGCTCCGCCAGGCCCGCCTTCTCGAGCGGGTGCTCGCGGTACGGCCCCGGGACCTCGCCGCACAGGCGCGGGGTGGGCATGACCTTGCTCGGGTTGGCCAGGCCGTCGGGGTCGAAGGCGCAGCGCAGCTTCTGGAAGGCGTCGAGGTCGGCCTCGCTGAACATCTTCGGCATGTAGCGCTTCTTGTCGACGCCGACGCCGTGCTCGCCGGTGATCGAGCCGCCGGCCTCGACGCACGCGATGACGATCTCGCCGGCGAGCTCCTCGGCGCGCTGCGCCTCGCCCTCGGCGTGGCCGTCGTAGCAGACGAGCGGGTGCAGGTTGCCGTCGCCGGCGTGGAAGACGTTGGCCACCTGGAGGTCGTACTCGCGCGAGAGCTCGTCGATGCGGTCGAGCACGTCCCCGAGCGCCGTGCGCGGGATCACCGAGTCCTGGACGTAGTAGTGCGAGGAGACGCGGCCCATGGCCGGGAAGGCGGCCTTGCGCATCTTCCAGAAGACCTGGCGCTCGGCCTCGTCGCGCGCGACGCGCACCTCGCTGCAGCCGGCCTTCTCGCACAGCGCGCCCACCTGGTCGAAGGTCGCCTCGAGCTCGGCCTGCGGCCCGTCGAGCTCGACGAGCAGCGCCGCGCCGGCGTCGAGCGGCCAGCCGGCGTGGGCCATGGCCTCCGAGGCGCCGATCGTGAGGTTGTCCATCATCTCGATGGCGCCCGGCACGACCCCGGCCGAGACGATGTTCGACACCGCGTGCCCAGCGTGGCCGGGGGACTCGAAGAACGAGACGAGCGTGCGCACCGACTCGGGCGTCGGCACCACGCGGACGATGATCTTGGTGGCCACGCCGAGCGTCCCCTCGGACCCGACGAAGACGCCGCACAGGTCGTAGCCGGGCAGGTCGAGCTCCTTGCCGCCCAGCTCCATGACGGCTCCGTCGGGCAGCACGACCTCCAGGCCGCACACGTAGTTCGTGGTGAAGCCGTACTTGAAGCAGTGCGCCCCGCCGGAGTTCTCGGCCACGTTGCCGCCGATCGAGCACACGATCTGCGACGAGGGGTCGGGCGGGTAGAAGTGCGAGGGCCCGACCGCCGCCGTGATGGCCACGTTCGTGACCCCGGGCTCGCACACGACGCGCTGGTTGTCGAGGTCGACCTCGAGGATGCGGCGCAGCCGCGAGAGCACCACGAGCACGCCGTCCTCGAGCGGCAGCGCTCCGCCCGACAGGCCGCTGCCCGAGCCGCGCGCCACCCAGGGCACGCCGGCCTCGTGGCACGCGCGCACGACGGCCGCCACCTCCTCCCCGGTGCCGGGGAGGACGGCGGCCTTGGGGACGGCCGCGTACTGCAGCAGCCCGTCGGACTCGTAGGTTCGAAGCGCGTGGTGCTCTGTGACGACGTGCTCGTCGCCACAGATGCGCCGCAGCTCCTCGATCAGCTGCCGACCACCATCCACGAGAGGACGCTCGTGCTCTGCAGGTAGACGATCACCACCATCGCCGCCAGCAGGATCAGGCTCCATTTCACCACCATACGGAACAGGTCACCTTCGCGGCCGCCCATGCCGACCGCGGCCGCGCCAATGGCCAGGTTCTGGGGCGAGATCATCTTCCCCAGCACGCCGCCGCTCGAGTTCGCGGCCGCCATGAGCATGGGCGAGAGGTCGGCCTTCTGGGCAGCCGACACCTGCAGCGCGCCGAAGAGCGCGTTGGACGAGGTGTCCGAGCCGGTGACCGCGACACCGAGCCAGCCGAGGATCGGCGAGAGCAGAGCGAACGCGGCGCCGGCGCCGGCCAGCCAGTTGCCGATCGTGATCGTCTGGCCCGAGAGGTTCATGACATACGCGAGCGCCAGCACCGCGGCGACGGTCAGGATCGCGAACTTGAGCTGGTTGAGCGTGGCCACGTAGGCCTCGATCGCGCGCCTCGGGCTGAAGCGCAGCGTGACCATGCTCAGCAGGCCCGAGAGCAGCAGCAGGGTGCCGGCCGCGTTGGCCCAGTTGAACTTGAAGGTCACCGCGGTCGGCGCCTTGCCCTTGGCGTTCAGGACGTCCAGGCCGGGCCAGTCGAACGCCTTGGTGCGCGCGTCGAGCCAGTCGAAGAACGGCAGCCAGTGGATCTGGGCCAGCGCGAAGACCGCGATGATCAGGATGTAGGGAGAGAAGGCGGTGAGGATCTCGCCGGGGGTGTCGTGCTTGGCGGTGCCGTCCGGCCCGGCGTCCGCGCGCAGGGTCGCCTCCTTCTCGAAGCGCTGCTGGCCGACGCCGCTCTCGCCGCCCGCCATGGCAGGGCGCGGGCCCGACGGCACGCCGACGACGTCGCCGGGCTGCCACACCTGCAGCAGCGCGATGATCGCGCCCGCGCCGGCCATCGAGGCGATGATGTCGGCGAGCTCGACCGAGAGGTAGTTCGAGCACGCGAACTGGCCCACGGCGAAGGCGAGGCCGCCCACCACTGCGGCGGGCCAGGCGGCCTTGATGCCGCGGCGCCCGTCGACCATGCCGACGAGGATGAGCGGGACAACGAGCGCGAGGAAGGGCGTCTGGCGGCCGACCATGGCGCCGAGGTCGTCCTTCGGGAGGTTGGTCAGCGGCGCGAGCGTCGTGATCGGCACCGCGATGGCCCCGAAGGCCACCGGCGCCGTGTTGGCGACGAGCGACACCGCGGCGGCCTTGGCGGGCTGGAAGCCCAGGCCGATGAGCATGACCGAGCAGATCGCCACCGGCGTGCCGAACCCGGCCAGCGCCTCGAGCAGCGCGCCGAAGCAGAAGGCGATCAGCACCGCCTGCACGCGCTGGTCCTCGCTCAGCCGACCGAAGGAGCGCTTGATGACCGCGAAGTACCCGCTGCGCTCGAGCATCGCGTAGATCCAGATCGCGTTGACGACGATCCACATGATCGGGAAGAGGCCGAAGGCTGCGCCCTCGAGGCCCGAGTCGAGCGTCTGACCCACCGGCATCGAGTAGACGATGATCGCCACCAGGATCGCCACCAGCAGCGACCAGAGGGCGGCGACATGCGCTTTGAGCCGCAGGCCACCCAACAGCACGAACAGGGTGACGAGCGGCAGGGCCGCAAAGAGTGTCGACAAGAACAGGGAGTTGCCGACCGGGTCGAGGACCTGCGTGTACATGCGCATCTCCTCCCGAGAGCTGGGACCGCGGCCTGTCATACCCCGGACAGCCGCAGATGAGGGCTTCTCCACCGCTAAGGCGTCAGCTGACCCCGCAGGGCGCGCGCATAGCGCTCGGCCGAGCGCCGCACGATGGCCTTCGCGTCGCGGCGCACGAGCCGGTCCCACCACGCCCCGTAGATCACGTCGAAGCCGTAGGGCTCGAGCGCCTCGGCGATGCGGGCGACGCTCGCCTCGGGCAGCGGGATGAGGTTGGGATAGCTGTACATGAAGCCCACGTGCGTGCGGTCGGGGATGACCTGCACGATGTCGCCGCTGAGCAGCGCGCCGGCCCCGCCGGCGCCGTCGCGCCAGTGCAGCACGGTGCCGCCGGCGAAGTGCCCGCCGCAGCGGATGAGGGTCAGCCCGTCGCCGAGCGCGCGCGTCTCGCCTTCCCAGAGCTCGATGAGCGCGTCGGGACGGGTGATCCACTGCTCGTCGTCGGCGTGCAGGAGCACGGGGCAGTCGAAGCGCGCTGCCCAGTCAGCCATCCCGGAGTAGTAGTGCGGGTGCGAGATGGCGATCGCGGACAGCCCGCCACGGCGCTCGATCTCGTCGGCTGCCTCGTCGTCGAAGTACGTCACGCAGTCCCACATCACGAAGCGCTCGCCGGCCGGGACGAGCAGCGCGCGCTGACCGATCGCCAGCGCGGGGTTGGTGCCCACGCCGGTGAGCCCCGAGTCGTCGCGCAGCTCGTTGGCATGGGTCTGCGCCAGCTCGTCGAGCGTGGTCCAGCGCTGGCCGTCCTCGGGGACGTATTGGCGCTCGTCGGTGCAGATCGGGCAGCGCTCGGGCGGCGCGGAGGCGTCGGGGAACTGGGCGGCGCAGGTGGCGCAGACGTAACGGGGCATGTCGTCAGGGTGCCACGAGACCTAGCTCGCGGCCAAGCAGGCGATGCCGGCCAGGATGGCCATCGCGGCGACCGCGCGCTTGGACGTGTCGCCCTCGCCGAGCACGCGGGTGCCGAGCAGCGAGGCGATGACGATCGACGCCTCGCGCCCGGGCGCCACGACGCTCACGGGCGCCAGCGTGAGCGCGACGAGCACGAGGATGTAGGCCAGCGGGCTGAGCGCGGCGACGGCGAGAATCGCGCGGCGGTCGTGGGCCAGGGCGGTGCGCAGCCCCGCTCGGTCGCGCAGCGCGGGCACGGCGAGGACGAGCGCGCGCGTGACCTCAGAGCCCCAGTAGTAGGCGATCGTCGGCTGCGCGAGATCCTCGACGGCGTGGGCGTCCCAGAGCGTGTAGGCGGCGATCGCCGTGCCGGTGAGCAGGGCGAAGGCGATCGACGCCCGCGATGGCGTGCGGTGCCCCGCGAAGGCCAGCGAGATCACGGCGGCCACGACGAGCGCGGCGCCGACGAGGGCCAGCGGGCCGGGGCGCTCGCCGAGAAGGACGACCGCCGCCAGGACCGAGAGCGCGGGGCCGGTGCCGCGGGCGAGCGGGTAGACGACGGAGAGATCGCCCTCGGCGTAGCCGCGCTGCAGGGTCGTGAAGTAGGCGGAGTGCAGGCAGCCGCTGCCGAACATGAAGGCGAGGCCCGCGGTGCTCAGGTGCCGGTCGCCGACGGCGAGCTGGATCGCGGCGGGCACGGCGTAGAGCGCGGCCGCGCACACCCCGGCCAGCCAGACGAACGGCAGGCCGCCGCGCGCCTGCTTGGCGAAGAAGTTCCACGACGCGTGGGCGACCGCCGCGGCGGCGATGAGGGCGAGGGCGGTGGGGCTCACGACGGGCCGAACCCTAGGCTGCCGGCATGGGCACCGACATCGCGCACTTCGCCATCAACGCCGACGACCCCGAGGCGTCGCTGCGCTTCTACGAGGCGCTCTTCGGCTGGCGCTTCGAGCCGTGGGGGCCGCCCGGCTTCTTCCGCATGGAGCGCGGGTCGGGGCCGGTCATCGCGCTGCAGCAGCGCCGCGAGGTCGGCGGGGTGCGGGTGACCGGCTTCGAGTGCACGATCGCCGTCGACGACGTCGGCGCCGTGGCGGAGGCGGTCCTCGCCAACGGCGGTCGGCTGCTCATGGAGCGCACGGCGATCCCCGGGGTCGGCGAGCTCATCTTCTTCGAGGACCCCGCGGGCAACGTCGCGGGCGCGATGCAGTACGCGCGTGACTGACAACTACAGGGCGGCGAGGACTTCCTTCGCCGCCCGCTCGCCCGAGCGAACCGCGCCGTCCATGTATGCGCTGGTTCTCTTTGGGGGGGCGCTTGTGGCGGCCTGAACAGCATCACCGAGGGAAGGAGTGACCGGCCGCGCCGCCGCAGGCGATCTGCCGAACCAGTCTGATCTGCGTCCGGATAGCGGACACAACCCAGACCGGTTCGCGCCCTTCGCGAGCGCGAGCGGCTGACCTCCCCCTCGATGCCCCGGCCACGCAGCGCCGCCAAGCGCCGCGCGGACGACCAACGCTCAGCCGAAGACCTTCGGCAGCGCCAGCAGCACCCGCGGGCTCCCCTTCGGCCGCAGCCTTCGCCGCAGCATGAGCGCCCGCGGATCCGCGCGCCCGGCCATGACATCGGCCCAGTCGTCGAAGCGCACGCGCAGCGTCACATCAGCGCGCGCGGCGCGGCCCTGCGCCGCCCGCGAGCCGCCGTTGTCGAGCACCACGTGCCACGGCGCCGCGTCGGCGAAGTCCCATTCGATCGTCGTCCCGGGCCGTACGCCGTCGGTGACCGCTCCGCGGCGGATGGTGTCGAACATGATCTCGATCGCCTCCGGGTCCTGCACCACGCCGTCGTCGCCTGGCCCGATGAGCCCGGCGCGCAGCAGCTTCTGGCCGCGGACGGCGCGCTCGCGCGGCGGCAGGTCCATGGGCATGGGGAAGCCGGGGATGGTGTCGACGGGCAGCCCGACCGCGCGCAGGCGCTGCTCGATCGAGGTCGCGCCGGCCTCGCCGAGGTCCTCCAGCGTGAAGCCGAAGCACTCGGTGTAGGAGCGGTCCCAGCTCGGCGGCTTGGCCACTGCCGAGGTCCAGGGCAGGACCTCCTTGATGAGCCCGACGATCGCGTCCTGGATCGGACCCGGGTCCTCGCGATAGAGGTCGGCCAGCAGCTTGACGCCGAAGCCGATGTGGCGCTGCTCGTCGAGCGCGACGTTGCGCATGCCCTCCCGGAAGCCGGGCAGGACGTCGAGCTCCTCGAGCGAGGCCTCGATCATGTGCTGGCCCGGCTGGGCCAGCGACGCCTCCACGACGAGGTGGTAGAGCGTCACCGCCGCGGCGAGCCTGGGCGTCGATCGATCGCGGCGCAGCTCGTCCGCCATCCGGTCCAGGCGGCTGAAGACCTGGCGGTGGCCCCACGTGATCTGGTCGGCCGTGGCCCGCAGCCCGCCGGCCAGCGTCCCGTCGCCGGCGCCCACCACTTCGTGCATGAAGCGCTTGAAGAAGACCGCGTGGCGCGCCTCGTCGACCTGCTGGGTGGTCAGGAAGTACTTCTGCTCCGCCAGCGGTGCCGCGTCGATGTAGGGCGAGAGGTTGTCGGCGACCGAGTCCTCGCCGTGGAAGAAGAGCGTGTAGAGCCACAGGGCCGAGCGCCGCTGCTCCTCGGTCAGCCGCTCGCGCCAGTCGACGCGATCCTGGTGGAAGTCGATCTCCGTGGCGCGCCAGTTGCCCCGCTCCCACCGCGCGTAGAGGTCGTCGTAGGAGATCGCATGGGTGACCGACGCCACGGGGGCAGACATGGTCGGAAGCTACTGAACGCCGTTCAGTAGGTGTGTGATCCCAGTCACAGACGCCCGGGCGGCCTACTTGCGGATCTCGCAGTTCAGCGCCGTGTCGCCCGGGCCGAGGACGACGGTGTCGCGCCCGGGCCCGCAGTTGACGATCTCGCCGGGATTCCCGAAGCCGGGCTCGAGGCGGTCGTTGCCCGGGCCGCCGCGCAGGCGGTCCTTGCCGTAGCCGCCGAACAGCGTGTCGGCGCCGGCGCCGCCGTCCAGCGTGTCGTCGCCGCGGCCGCCCTCCAGGACGTCGGCGCCGTCGCCGCCGATCTCCTCGTCGTTGCCGAAGCGCCCGAAGAGCTTGTCGTCCCCGGGGCCGCCGACGAGCTTGTCGTCGCCGCCAGCGCCCTCGAGCACGTCGTCGCCGCCTCGGCCTTCGCACAGGTCGTCGCCCGAGGTGCCGCGGACCTGCTCGTCGGCCTCGGTGCCCTGGAGCCCTGGCTGCGCGCTGGGCGTCGACGGGCCCTTGGGACCGATCGGCGGGTCCTCCTCGCCCGGCGGCGGCTCGCGCTGGGTGACGGCGCGCGCACCGCCGCGCGGCTCGCACATGCGCTGGGCGATGTCGGCCTCGTCGCGCTTCTCCTCGCAGTTGACGGCACGACCGATGTCGGACTGCAGGTTGTAGTAGAGGACGTCGTGGCCCGGCCCGCAGTCGACGTCGTCGAGGCCCGAGCCGCCCGAGATGACGTCGTCGCCCGCGCCGCCGTAGATCGTGTCGTTGCCGTTGTTGGCCTTGATCGTGTCGTTGCCGTCGTCGCCGTAGATCGTGTCGTCGCCGAACGCCGCCTCGACGATCTTGTCGTTGCCCGGGCCGCCGTGCAGCTGGTCGTCACCGTCGCCGCCGTCGATGGCATCGGCGCCCGTCCCGCCGAAGATGGTGTCGTTGCCGCGGTCGCCGTTGAGGCGGTCCGCACCGCCCATCCCGCGCAGGGTGTCGTTCCCACCGCCGCCGCTCATGGTGTCGGCACCGCTGCCCCCGGTCAGGTGGTCGGGGCCGGGGCCGCCGTCGCGCGCCAGGGCGGGGACGACCGCCACCGCCAGGCTGGCGGCAAGCAGGATCGACAGGAGGCTGGACCGACGCATCGTCTGATCCTCTGCTATCGCGCCACGTGGGCGCAACCACCGCCCCCCGAACGCTCAGGTCGGCGCGCGCGAGCCGCGGCCGCTGACCAGCACCGCCGCGCAGGCGAGGACGACACCGATCACGGTGCCGGCCGTCACCATCTCTCCGCGAGCCGGGGCGACGACGTCGAGCCCGAGCCCGCCGATGGCCTGACCGGCCGTCATCGCGAGGATCAGGCGCAGGACGCCCAGCCGCGAGACGATCACGGCCATCGTCGTCGCGATGGTGGCGCCCATGAGGCCGCCGAGGTACTCGAGCGGCGGCGCGGACCACCCGTGTGGCGCCGACAGGCTCGTCGCGATCCCGGCGATCGCCAGCAGAGCGACGAAGCCGACGGCGAAGTTCATCGCGCCGGCGAAGAGCGGCTCGCCGGTCACGCGGGCGAGGTGGCCGTTGGCGGCCTGTTGCAGCGCGGTGGCGACCCCCGCCACCACGGTGAAGGCGAGGATGCCGGCGTGCAGGCTCGCTCGTGCGCCGAGCGCCGAGGCGACCACCGCGCCGATCGTAAGCGCCACGCCCGCGACCCGGCCCGCCGTCACCGGCTGGCGCCCCGCCGGGCTCAACCCGACCCCGTCGGCTACCAGGCTCCCCGCGGTCTGGCCGCAGACGAGCGCGATGCTGAGCAGCGCCACCCCCACCTCGGGCGCGCCCCACGCGCCGGCCATCACGAACATCGCCCCGCCCAATCCTCCGAGCAGATACCACGGCCGCACGCCCGGCCACGCGCGCAGCGCGCGCGGGATCGCGCCGATCGCCGCCGCCACGGCGCCGAGCGCCACGAGGCCGACGGCGTTGTTGACCGCCGAGGCCAGCTCGGGCGAGCCGATCGACTGCGCCAGCCGGCCGTTGACGTAGGACTGCACCGCGAGAGCGGCCCCGAGCCCGACGGCGATCGCAGTCGGCAGCGCGAGGGCGCGGCGCGCGGCGACGGCCACGGCGGCGACTCAGGCTTCCGCGAGCTTCGGCGTGCGCCAGGGCGCGGCGAGGCGCGCGCCGAGCACGCCCGGCAGGTCGTCGAGGGCCACGCGCTCCTGCTCGAGCGAGTCGCGGTCGCGGACGGTCACGGTGCGATCCTCGAGCGACTGGTGGTCGATCGTCACGCAGAAGGGCGTGCCGATCTCGTCCTGGCGGCGGTAGCGCTTGCCGATCGACCCGCCCTCGTCGTACTCGGCCTGCATCTGGCCGCGCAGGAGCTCGAAGGCCTCATGCGCCAGCTCGGGCTGGCCGTCCTTGCGCACGAGCGGCAGCACGGCCACCTTGATCGGCGCCAGGCGAGGGTGCAGCCTGAGCACGGTGCGCTGCTCGCCGGCGACGTCCTCCTCGTCGTAGGCGTCGCACAGCACGGCCAGCACCGTGCGCCCGACGCCCGCCGCCGGCTCGATCACATGCGGGATGTAGCGGTCGCCCGAGGCCGTGTCGAAGTACTCGAGCTTCTCGCCGGAGTGCTTGGCGTGCTGGGTGAGGTCGAAGTCGCCGCGGTTGGCGATGCCCTCGAGCTCGGACCAGCCGATGGGGTAGAGGTACTCGACGTCGCTGGTGGCGCTCGAGTAATGGCTGAGCTCGTCGGCGTCGTGCGGGCGCAGCTTGAGATGGTCCGGGCGGATGCCGAGGCGCACGTACCAGTCCAGGCGCTCCTTCAGCCAGTGCTCGTGCCACTGCTGCGCCTCGTCGGGCGGCACGAAGAACTCCATCTCCATCTGCTCGAACTCGAGCGTGCGGAAGATGAAGTTGCCCGGGGTGATCTCGTTGCGAAACGACTTGCCGACCTGGGCGATGCCGAACGGCGGCTTCTTGCGCGCGAAGCCCAGGACGGTCTTGAAGTCCAGGAAGATGCCCTGTGCGGTCTCCGGGCGCAGGTAGACCGTGGCGCCGGCCTCCTTCACGGGACCGATCGTGGTCTCGAACATCAGGTTGAACTCGCGCGCCTCGGTGAGGTCGCACTCCGGAGTCTCGCCCGGGTGCTTGGACGGCTTGCGCCCGCACGAGAGCTCGCTCAGGTGGTCGGCGCGGAAGCGCTTGCCGCAGGCCTTGCAGTCGACGAGCGGGTCGGTGAAGCCGGCGAGGTGCCCGCTGGCCTCCCACGTCTTCGGGTGCTGGATGATGGCCGAGTCGAGGGCGACGATGTCCGTGCGATCGCCGATCATCGCCTGCCACCACGCGTCGATGACGTTGCGCTTGAGCAGGACGCCGTAGTGGCCGTAGTCGTAGGTGTTCGCGATCCCGCCGTAGATCTCCGAGGCAGGGAAGATGAGCCCGCGCCGCTTGCACAGGGCGACGATCTTGTCCATGGTCACGGCGTCAGCGGCCATGCGTCGCATCGTACGGTGCAGCCTTGGGAGGCGCCGTTTGGCACTCCTATACTGGGAGTGCCATGCCCATCTACGAGTACCGCTGCGAGCGCGGCCATCAGTTCGAGGTCATGCAGAAGATGACCGACGACCCGGTCCAGAGCTGCACGCGCTGCGAAGCGCCCGTGCAGCGCGTCTTTCACCCCGTCGCGGTCCACTTCAAGGGCAAGGGCTTCTACAACACCGACTACGGGACCCGGCGGCGCAACCGCGAGCTCGAGCGCTCGGGCAAGGACGGCGCGGACAAGACGGAGGCGAAGGCCAAGGAGTCCTCGTCCTCTTCCTCATCCTCGTCGGACAAGAAGAGCGAGTCGAAGAAGTCCGAGTCGAAGTCCTCCGCGAAGAAGGACTGACTAGCCGTCGAGGAAGCGCCGGACGTCGGCCTGCTTCTCGGCGTCCGAGACGGTGAGGCCAGCGCCGCCGTCGGGAAGCGTCACGCCGCCTGAGGGCTTGAGGATCTCGGTCTGCGCGCTGCCGCTGATCGCCGTGCCGATCGCGTAGCCCAGGAGGGCCGGGCCGCGCATGTCGGTCTTCAGCGTCTTCGGGGCGTTCCAGGAGATGAAGGGCAGGCGGATGAAGCCGGACGGGCTGAACACGCGCGACTTCATGGCGCTGATGACCTTCTGCTGACGGCGCGCACGCGTGAGGTCGTTCTCCTTGGGGTTGCACGCGTTGTGGCGCGTGCGGGCGAGTGCGAGCGCCTGCTTGCCGTTGATGTGCGTCGTGCCGCGCTTCAGGCGCAGGGTGAAGCCGCCGTTCTTGAAGCCGCCGTTGATCTTCGACACCACGCAGCCGCCCGTGTAGTTGATCCCGCCCATCGCGTCGACGAGGTCCGGGAAGTTGTCGAAGCTGACCTCGAAGACGTGGTCGATCGAGATGCCGAGGTACTGCTTGATCGTCTGCACCGTGAGCGCGGCCCCGCCGATCGCGTAGGCCGCGTTGATCTTGTTGCGCCCATGGCCGGGGATGTCGACCACGGTGTCGCGCGGGATCGAGAGCTTGGCGCTATGGCCGCCACCGGTGCGCACGAGCAGGATCGAGTCGCTGCGGCTCGGGCCCGAGGTGCTCGCGCCGGGCTCCTTCGTGCCCGCCGTGCGCTGGTCGGAGCCGAGGATGAGTGTCGTCTGCGCCTTGAGGATCCCCACCCCTCCATCGGAGAGCTCGGCCTGCGCGGCGGCGGACACCTGGTCCTGGTTGACCTGCGCGGAGATGAGGAAGAGGACGAGCGAGAGGCCGATCCAGGCGACGAGCGCGAGGGCCAGCCACTTGACGACGCGCCCGACGCTGATGGGCTTGCGCTTGCGCTCCTTGGGGGGCGCGCCGCGCAGCTCGTCGAGCAGCGATCCGTCGTCGCCGCCGCGCCGTGGAAGGCGGGGACGCGTGCGGTAGACCTTGTACTCCGGGGGCGCCTGGGGGTCCGCCATGAGCCAGGTATGGTGGCCGATCATGGCCGCCGGCTGCGTCATCGGCGTCGACCTGGGAGGGACGAAGCTGCTCGCCGGGACGGTCGACTCGAAGCTCGAGGTGCACCACCGCGCCTACCGTCTGGCCCGCACGGATGACGCCGGCGCGCTCATTGACCAGCTCGTCGAGGCGGTCCAGGAGGCGGGCGAGGCCGCGCCCGCGCCGGTGCTCGCCGTCGGGCTCGGGATCCCCTGTCTCGTCGACCCGGCGACCGGCGTCGCGCTCGACTCCAACCACCTGCCGCTGCACGGCGTCGCGGTGCGCGACGTCCTGACCGAGCGCCTCGGCCTGCCGGTCGCGGTCGACAACGACGGCAACGCGGCGCTGCTCGCGGAGTGGCGGCTGGGCGAGGCGCGCGGGGCGCTCAACGCGATCATGCTGACGCTCGGGACGGGCATCGGCGGGGGCCTGCTCGTCGATGGGCGCCTCGTGTACGGCCATCGCGGGGCGGCGGCCGAGCTCGGGCACATCATCGTCGACGCCGACGGCCCGCCGTGCCCGGGCAGCTGCCCCAATCACGGCTGCTTGGAGGCGCTCGTGTCGGGCCACGCGATCGGGGCCGAGGGGCTGCGGCTGGCGCGCTCGGCGCCCAACAGCGCCCTCGGGCGCGCGCTTGACTCCGGGCGCGAGATCACCGGCGCGCTCGTCACCGAGCTGGCCCACGACGGCGATCCGGCCGCCAGCGACGTGATGCGGCTGATGGGCGAGCGCCTGGGGCTCGGCGTGGTGTCGCTGGTCAACATCTTCAACCCCGAGGTCGTGGTGGTCGGGGGAGGGGCGATCGCGGCCGGCGAGCTGCTGCTGGCCCCGGCGCGCGAGGTCGTCGCTGCGCGCGCGCTGCCGATCAACCGCGCCGACGCCCGCCTCGTCTCGGCCCGCTTCGGCGCGGAGTCGGGGATGCTCGGGGCGGCGTGCATGGCCCTCGACGCGGCGGGGGTGACGGCGCGATGAGCGGGCGGCTGATCGTGTGCCCGACCCCGATCGGCAATCTCGAGGACGTGACGCTGCGGGTGCTCTCGGCGCTGCGCGAAGCCGACGTGATCGCCTGCGAGGACACGCGCACGACCAAGGTGCTGCTCGACCGTTATGGGGTGTCGGCCGAGCGCGTGCGCTACGACGCGCATGCCGAGCGTCGGGTGGCGCCTCGGTTGGTGGAGCGGATGCGGTCCGGCGCGGTGGTGGCCTTGGTCAGCGACGCCGGGATGCCGCTGGTGAGCGATCCGGGGCTGGTGCTGGTGCAGGCGTGCATGGCGGCGGGCCTGGAGGTCGAGGTGCTCCCCGGCCCGAGCGCGGCGCTGGCCGCCCTGGTGGCGTCCGGGATGGAGGCCGCGACGTGGCGCTTCGTGGGCTTCCTGCCGCGCAAGAAGGGCCTGCTGGCCGAGGTCTTCGCGTCGCCCGAGGTCGTGGTGGCGTTCGAGTCGCCGCGCCGGGTGGGGGCGTCGCTGGCCGTGCTGGCGGGGGTCGACCCGGATCGCCCGGTGGCGGTGTGCCGCGAGCTGACGAAGGTCTACGAGGAGGTCGTGCGCGGGTCGGCCTCCGAGCTGGCGGAGCGGTATGCCGCGCAGGCACCGCGGGGCGAGGTGGTGCTGGTGATCGGCGGCGCGGTCGCCGACGAGCCGGCCCTGGCGCCGGCGGTGGCGGCGCTGCGGCGACTGGTCGACGAGGGCGGGGCGCGGCCGCGGCCTGCGGCTGCGGTGGTGGCCGAGCTCACGGGCACGAGCGCGAACGCGCTCTACCGTGCGCTGACGGACTCGAAGTAGCACGGCCGCTCCCACGGCCTCGTGCGCGGCGCCGAGCGCGGACCGTCACGGCTTCGCGCAGCGACTGCAACAAATCACGCGCGCCCGGCTGCGCCCGCGCCGCGCGGCCGTACCTTCGGCCGATGCCGCCGCGCCCACACCCCCTCGTCCTCGCCTCGCTCGCCTTCGGGTGCGCGGTCGTGATGGCGCTCGTCCTGCCCCACCATGCCGCCGGCGCGAGCGGCTGGCGCTGGCCGCTGCGCGGGCCCGTGGTCGGGGCGTTCCACGTCTCTCCGCGCGCGCCGTTCGCGCGCGGGCAGCGCCGCGGCATCGACGTGTCGGCGCGCCCAGGGGCCGTCGTGCGCGCCGCCTGTCCTGGTCGTGTGACCTTCAGCGGCGCGCTCCCGCGCCGCGGGCTCGCCGTCACCGTGCGCTGCGGCTCGCTGAACGCCACCTACCTCGGCCTCGGACGGCTCGCGACGCGCACCGGCTCCCGCCTCGCCCGCGGCGACGCCATCGGCACGCTCGGCGCGTCGGGCCGGCTGCGGCTGGGTGCGCGGCGCGCCCTCGACCGCCGCGGCTACGTCGACCCCCTGCTGCTCCTCGCCGACGGCGCCCCGCCCCTCCCGCACCTCGGACCCGCGCCGCGGGCCCTCCGCCGACCTCTCCCTCCCACCCGCCCGGCGCCGCGGCCGATCGCTCCGGCGACGCCGCCGGCGCCGGGCTCCGCCAGCGCACCGCGCCGCCTCCCGGGCGCCGCCTATCCGGCCCTCGCGCTCGTCGCCTCCGCGCTGCCGCTCGGCGGCCTGCTGCACCGCCGTCGCGGACGGCGGCCGCTCCGAGCCACGGCTCGCAGCGTGATCGCCACCCCGGGGCTCAGCCCGAGCGATGAGAGACGACGTTGACGAGCGTGCCGCTCGGCTCGCGCAGCATGAAGCGCCGGACCCCCCACTCCTCGTCGCGAAGCGAATAGGCGATCTCCAAGCCTCGCTCCACGGCCCTGGCGTGGACGGCATCCACGTCAGGCACCTCCACCGAGATGCCAGGCGCCGCCATGTCGTCATTCCCGACGATGGTCACCTGCGCCGAGCGGTTGGTCGGCGAGGCCACGGTCACCACCCAGTCCAGGTCCATCGCCACCTCGAACCCGAGGAGATCGACGAAGAATCGCGCGTCTCAGCGGGCCGATCGGACTTGATGTTGGGCACCGCGCGGCTGACGGTCACGCTTCGTGTTCTAGCGGACCACCACGGAACCAGGCAAACCGTCCTCGATCGGGGCCGGGATTTCCGGCAGCGAGCACATCGGTGTGGCGGGCCCGCTTCTCCTCCGACGCGTCGCGGGTCGTCCCGCCGGGGCCTTGTAACGTCCGAGGCTCATGGCCGCCGAGCGCTCCTTCTACGTCACCACGCCGATCTACTACGTCAACGCGGCCCCGCACCTGGGGCACGCGTACACGACGATCGCCGCCGACGTGATGGCCCGTCACCACCGCCAGCGCGGGGAGGACGTCTTCTTCCTCACAGGTACCGACGAGCACGGCGAGCCGGTGGCCGACGCGGCCAAGGCGCAGGGCCTCGAGCCCAAGGAGCTCGCCGATCGCAACGCCGAGCGCTTCAAGGCGCTGGCTCCGGTGCTCGAGGCTACGAACGACTTCTTCATCCGCACCTCCGACCCCGAGCACATCAAGCGGGTGCAGGACGTCCTGCAGCGCGTCTACGACAACGGCTTCGTCCACGAGGGCCTCTACGAGGGCTGGTACTGCCCGCGCTGCGCCGACTTCAAGGTCGACAACGAGATCGAGGAGGGCAACCGCTGCCCGATCCACCACATCGAGCTCGAGCGCCACAGCGAGGAGAACTACTTCTTCGCCTTGAGCGCCTTCCAGGAGCGCCTCGAGGCGCTCTACGCCGAGCACCCCGACTTCGTGACCCCGCGCGTCCGCTACAACGAGGCGCTCTCGTTCATCAAGAGCGGCCTGCAGGACATCTCGCTCTCGCGCGCTCAGCTGACGTGGGGCGTCCCGGTCCCTTGGGACACCGGCCACGTCTTCTACGTCTGGTTCGACGCGCTGCTGAACTACTACACCGCACTCGGCTTCGCGCGCGACGGCGAGGATCTCACCGAGCAGTTCTGGCCGGCGACCTACCACGTCATCGGCAAGGACATCCTGCGCTTCCACACCGTCTTCTGGCCGGCGATTCTGATGGCGGCCGACCTGCCCGTGCCCGAGCACGTCTTCGTCCACGGCTACCTGCTGATGGACGGCGAGAAGATGAGCAAGTCGCTGGGCAACGTGCTCGACCCCTTCGAGATCATCGAGCGCTTCGGGACCGACGCCCTGCGCTACTACCTGCTGCGCGACGTCACCTTCGGCGAAGACGGCTCGGTCTCGACCGAGGCGTTCGAGCGCCGCTACGACACCGAGCTGGCCAATGAGCTCGGCAACCTCGCCAACCGTACCCTCTCGATGATCGGGCGCTACCGCGACGGGACGGTGCCGGCCGTCGACGTCGACCCGGCGCTGGCGGGCGACTTCGACGGCCTCGCCGAGCGCGTGGCCGATCGCATCGACCGCGTCGAGCTCACGCCGGCGCTCGACGACATCTGGCAGCGCGTGCGCCGGCTCAACCGCTACGTCGAGGAGCAGGCGCCCTGGCAGCTGGCCAAGGACCCCGAGCGCGCGGCCGATCTCGATCGCGTGCTGCGCACGCTGGCCGAGGGCCTGCGCGTGGTCACCGTGCTGCTGGCCCCGTGGATCCCGGGCGCCGCCGAGAAGCTCCTGGGAGCCCTCGGCACCCCGGACCTCAGCCTCGCCAACGCCCGCTTCGGCGCGGGGACGATCGGCGCGGTCGGCGAGCTCGGCCAGCTCTTCCCCAAGTTCGGATGACCAATCCGGCCATCCGGTGAACGACAGCCACACGCACCTCGACTCGTGCGCGCCGCCGAACGCGGAGCTCGTCGCCGCGGCCGCGCGCGAGGGCGTCACCCGGATGCTCACGGTCGGGATGGACGCGGCGACCAACCGCAGCGCCCTGCAGGCCGCCGAGGACTTCCCCCAGGTGCTGACCGCCGTCGGCCGACACCCCAACCACGCCGAGGGCTTCGACGACGCCGACCTCGCCGACCTCCAGGCGCTGGCCGCGCACCCGCGCTGCGCCGCCATCGGCGAGACCGGCCTCGACTACTTCCGCGATTACGCGCCGCGCGCCGACCAGGAGCGCGCCTTCCACGCCCAGATCGAGCTCGCGCGGGCCACGGGCAAGCCGCTCGTCATCCACACGCGCGCCGCCGAGGACGACACGGTCTCCACCCTCAAGCAGCGCGCCCACGGGCTCGAGGTCGTCATGCACTGCTTCTCGATGCCCGATCGCCTGGACGAGTGCCTGGCCGAGGGGTGGTGGATCTCCTTCGCGGGCAACGTGACCTACCCGAAGGCGGCCGACCTGGCCGACGCGGCCGAGCGCGTGCCCGACGATCGCCTCCTGGTCGAGACCGATGCGCCCTATCTGACGCCGCAGCCCGTGCGCAAGGAGCGCAACCAGCCGGCCTTCGTCACGCACACGGCGCGCTTCGTGGCCGACCGCCGCGGCGTCGCGTACGAGGAGCTCGAGCGCCTGGTCGACGCCAACGCTGCCACGCTCTTCGGGTGGTGACCGAGGACCTCCCCACCCAGCCGAGCCTGCGCCGCCTGCGCCAGTTCGGCGTGCGCCCCAAGCGCGACCTCGGCCAGAACTTCCTCATCGACTCGAACATCCTCGGGGTCATCGAGCGCGCGGCGGACCTCGGCAGCGACGACGTGGTGCTCGAGATCGGCGGCGGGTTGGGCGTGCTCAGCGAGCACCTCGCCGCACGCGCGGCCCACGTGCACGTGGTCGAGGTCGACCGCGCGCTGGTGCCCGCGCTGCAGGACGCGCTGGCGCCCCATCCGAACACCACGCTGCACGTCGCCGACGCGCTCGACCTCGACCTCCGCGCCCTCGCGCCGGCGCCGACCAAGGTCGTGGCCAACCTGCCCTACGGGATCGCGGCAAGCGCGATCCTGCGCACCATCGAGGAGCTCGACGGCGTCACGCGCTGGGTGGCCATGGTCCAGCGCGAGGTCGGCGAGCGCTTCGCCGCCGCGCCGGGCACGCCGGCCTACGGCGTCCCCAGCGTGCTCGCCCAGCTCGCCTGTGACGTCCGCGTCCACCGCTCGATCGCGCGCACGGTCTTTCATCCGGTCCCCAACGTCGACTCGGTCCTGGTCGTCCTGGACCGCACCGGCCCCGCGCCCACCCCGGAGGTGCGCGCCCTCGTCCGCGCGGCCTTCGCCCACCGCCGCAAGGCGCTCGCGCGCTCGCTCGCGCTCAGCCCCGGCCACGGCCCCGACGTCCGCGATCGCGCCCGCGCCGCGCTCGTGCAGCTCGGCCATCCCGCCGACGAGCGCGCCGAGCGCCTCGCGCCCGAGGAGTTCCGCGCGCTCGCCGCAGCCTTGGGTCCCTCCCCCGCTCAGGGCGCGCAGTCGCCAGGAGGGGGTGCCGCGTGACCGGCCTGCACGAGTCGGCGCCAGCCAAGGTCAACCTCTGCCTCTACGTGGGCCAGACCCGGGAGGACGGGCGCCACGAGCTCGTCAGCATCTTCCAGCCGATCGCCCTGACCGACGAGGTCGAGCTCGAGCCCGGCGGCCTCGGCTCGGCCATGGATCGCGTGATCTGCCCCGGCGTGGAGGGCGAGAACCTCGCCGCCGTGGCCCTGCGGCGCTTCCGCGAGCGGACCGGGTGGGACGGCGGCCCCGTGCGCATCCGGATCGAGAAGCGGATCCCGATCGCGGCCGGGATGGCGGGCGGCAGCGCCGATGCCGGGGCCGCTCTGCGGCTCGTGGCGCGCGCCGCCGGGATCGAGGACGACGCGCTCCTGCGCGAGATCGGCGCCGGCCTGGGCGCGGACGTCGCCGCCCAGGTCCGCCCGCGGCGCTACCTCGCCACGGGCGCGGGCGAGCGCCTGACCCCGCTGCCCCCACCGGCGCCCTACGGCGTGCTCGTGCTCCCGTCGCACCTCGAGCTCTCGACCGCCGACGTCTACCGCGAGTTCGATCGCCAGGGCCTGCAGCGCGACGCGGCCGACCTCGCCGCCCGCCTGCGCGAGGTCTCCACCGCGGCCGCCGACCTGCCCGACGACCTGATCGCCAACGACCTCGAGCCCGCAGCGCGGGCGCTGTGCCCTGAGATCGACGATGCGCTCGCCGCGGCGCGCGAGGTGGGCGCGCATCACGCGCTCGTGTGCGGGTCGGGCCCGACGGTGATCGGCCTGTTCGCCGACCTGCGCGGCGCGCGCGCCGCCGCCGCGCGCCTGTCCGAGCGCGACCCGCGCCCGTTCGCCGTCGCCCCGTGGGGGGCGATGCTGTGAAGCCGGTCTGGATGGTCTTCGCGGTCGCCCTGGTCGCCTTCCTGGTCTGGCGCCGGCGGCGCCTGGAGCCGACGCTGCTGGCCGGCGGCGCCCTGGTCGCCGTGGCGGCGTTCGTCTACAGCCTCGGCGTCGTGCACTTCCCCAACCTCGAGCAGCTGCTGATCGACGTCGGTGAGCGGCTCGGGGAGTGGACCTACCTGCTGGTGGGTGCGCTGGCCTTCTTCGAGACCGGCGCCTTCATCGGGTTGGTCGCGCCCGGAGAGACCGCGCTGCTGCTCGGCGGCCTCGTGGCCGGCCAGGGTCAGGTCGACGTCCTGACCATGATCGCCGTCGTCTGGGCGTGCGCGGTGGCCGGCGACCTCACGAGCTTCTTCCTCGGCCGTCGCCTGGGCCGCGCCTTCATGGTCAAGCACGGCGCGAAGGTGCAGATCACCGAGGCGCGCCTTGAGCAGGTCGAGCGCTTCTTCGATCGCCACGGCGGCAAGGCGATCCTCATCGGGCGCTTCGTCGGCCTCGTCCGGGCGGTGGCGCCGTTCATGGCCGGTTCCTCGGGCATGCCGTTGCGCCGCTTCCTGCCCTACGACGTCATCGGCGCCGGGCTGTGGGGCTCGACCTTCGTCGTGCTCGGCTACATCTTCTGGCAGAGCTTCAGCCAGCTCGTCAACTACGCGAAGAAGGGCGCGCTGGCCCTGGGCGCGGTCATCGTGCTCGTGGTCGCGATCGTCTGGCTCGTTCGCTGGGTGCGCGACCCCGACAACCGCGAGCGCCTGCGCGAGTGGATCGATCGCCAGGCGCAGCGGCCCGCGCTGCGCCCGCTGGCCCGCGTGCTGGCCCCGGTGCTGCGCACGACGCGGCGGCCCGCTCGCTTCGTCTGGGACCGCGTGACCCCGGGCGACCTCGGTCTCGAGCTCACGACGCTGTTCGCCGTCGCCGGCGTGGGCGCCTTCGTCTTCGTGTGGGACCTCGTGCGCATCGAGCAGGACAACGGCCTGCTCGCGGGCGACGCCGCGTCGCTGCGGCTGGCCGACCGCCTGCACATGGACATGCTGGTCAACGCGGCCAAGGTGGTGACCGCGCTGGGGTCGCTGTCCGTGGCGATCGCGCTCGTGGCCCTCGCGGCCGCGACGCTCGTGTGGCGCCGCGCGCTGCGCGACGCGCTCGCGCTGGTCGCCGGCCTCGCGCTCACCTACGCGGCCGTGCACATCACCAAGGACGCCGTCGATCGGCCGCGACCGGCGCGCCCGCTGGTCGACGCCGACGGCGCTGCCTATCCCTCGGGCCACGCCGCCTACGCCGTGACGTGGATCGCGGTCGCGGTCGCGGTCAGCCGCGCGCTGCCCAACGTCGCCTCACGCTTCGCCTTCGTCACGGTGGCGATCGTGATCGCGGCGGGGGTCGGCCTGAGCCGGATCTACCTGCGCGTGCACTACCTCTCCGACGTCGCCGGCGGGTGGGGGCTGGCGGCCGCGATCTTCGCCCTGTGCGGTAGCGCCGCGCTGGTCATCGGCTACGTGCGGAACAATGCGCGGGCGCCCGACGCCACACCGTTATGAGCAACGAGTCGATCATCTACCTCGTCGCCGCGTGCAGCGGCGTGTTCGGGCTGGCCGCCTACGTCGGCCTGATCGTCGTGCCCGCATGGACGGCCTACAGCCGCGTCTGGGAGCGTCTGGCGGCCACCGTCCTCACGCTCTACGTGCTGGCCGGGTTCCTGATCCTCGGCGTCATCGGGGGCGCGGCAGTTATCTGGTTCTGGGACCGCCTGACTCCCGCTTGACCGTCCCCCGCGGCGCCAGGCGCCACCCGCCGGATCGGCCCGTGCTGACGCACTGTGCCGCATCCGGCGTGCGACGCCTGGCATCCACGGATGGACGGCCAATCGGGAGTCAGGCATATACCGCGATGCATCGCGCGCGACCGTCGGCTCGTCCGTGATCGGCTTATGCACGGGTTCGTCTTAGAATCGGTGCATGTCCACCCCGGCCCACGGACCGGCGACCGGGCTCGATCTCGCTGCGCTGGACGCCATCACCGACGCCGTCGAGTCCGGTGCCGGCCTGCCCGAGATCGTCCGTGCCGCCGCTCGGGCGCTCGACGCCAGCCTCGTGCTGACCGACCGCGCCGGGGCCGTGCTTGCCGTGGCGGCGCGCTCGCCCGCCGACGAGCGCTCGCTGCTCGACGACGTGGCCGGGGTCGAGTCGATCGAGCTGCGGGTGGCCGACGCGCCGGTGGGCACGCTGCGGATGCGCGCGCGGGGTGAGGCCAGCGCGGCGCTGGTCAAGCTCGATGACGACCCTGATCGCCTCCGAGGTCGAGCGCCTGCGCGCGCCCGAGCGCGCCTCCGAGCAGGCGCTGGCTGGCTTCCTGCACGCCCTCCTGGACCGCGACATCTCCGGCCGCGAGGACATCCTCGGACGAGCGGGGGAGCTGGGGATCGACCTGGTCGAGGGAGCGAGCATCGTCGTCGCGCGCGCCCACTCGCTCGTGCCGACCGAGGATGGCTGGCGCCAGCGCGTGCTCGGCGTGGCCGATCGCGGCGCGCGCGCCGTGCTCCCGGGCGCTGCCGCCGTGCTCGCCGCGCGCGCCGACGCCGTGGGCGCGGAGATCGTGATCCTGCTGCCGGGCGCCGACGACGCGACGGCGGCGCGCGCGGCCGACGCCGTCCTGCGCGAGCTGCAGAGCGCCCTGCCCGGGCACAGCTTCGCCATCGGGCGCAGCCGCCCCGCGTCCGACTCGGTCGACCTGCATCGTGCCGGCGCCGAGGCCCTGCTGGCCGCCAACGTCGTCGAGGGCGATGCCGACCGCCCGGTCCTCGCCTTCGAGGAGTCGGGCGCCTATCGCCTGTTGCTGAGCGCGATGAGCGAGGATCCGGCCGAGCTCCAGCGCTTCTACGCGGAGACCGTCGAGCCCCTGGTCGCGTACGACGAGCAGTACGAGACGGGGCTGGTGCAGACGGTCGAGGCCTTCCTCGAGGCCGACGGCAACGTGGCCGGCACCGCGCAGCGCCTCTTCACCCACCGCCACACGATTCGCTACCGGCTCGAGCGCGTGAAAGAGCTCTCGGGCCTCGACGTCGGCTCCACCGACGGGCGCGAGAAGCTGTCCCTCGGGCTGAAGGCAATGCGGGTGCTCGGCATCGCCCACCGCGGGGCCCGGCGACCGAAGCGGGCGCCGGCGGCGGTCGCGTTCCTCGGCGCGGGTAGATCACCTGTCCAGTTTGGCGAGTGCCGACGCGCCAGAAACCGCCGCTCATCTGAGATATACGGCCAATGGGCGCGGATTTCCTCAACACGGGCCACTTCGCCGCCGAGCGCCCTTGAGCAAGTCCGGCGCCCGCCCGATACAGGAGTCATGGACCTTGGCAGGCGGCCTTCCCCTCGTGTGCGGACTCGCTGGGCTCTCCTGCTCGGCATCGCCGCCGCCGGCGTCCTCGCAGGCGGGAGCCTGTTCGGCCTCAGCCATGGCGTGCTCCCCTTCTCGGGCTGGCCGAGCCTGCCCAGTCAGGGCGACGTCCAGCAACGGCTGGCCCCCGCGCCGGACCTCGTTCGCCGCGCCCGCCCGGATGTGGCCGGCCAGGTGCTCGGCGCCCCGCGCAGCTTCGCCTCGCTCGCCGGCGGCGCCCCCCTCGCGGCCGCACCGGTTCGCGCGGCCGTCCGCGCCAACGCGCGGCTGAGCGCCACGACGTCGACGATCGGCGCGCGGACCGCCACGCACGACCGAGACTCCGACAACGACGGGGTCCCCGACTCGGTCGAGGCCAGCACGGGGAGCAACCCGCGCAGCGCCGACTCCGACGGCGACGGCCTGCCCGACGGCTGGGAGCGCCAGCACGGCCTCGATCCCTCCAGCGCGCAGGACGCCTCCGCGGACCCCGACGGCGACGGTCTCAGCAACGCCACCGAGTACAAGGCCGGTGAGAACCCGCGCGCCCGTGACTCCAACCGCGACGGGACCAGCGACGGCAGCGACGACTCCGACGGGGACGGCCTCAGCAACGCGGTCGAGCAGGACCTCTCGCTCGATCCCAAGAGCGGCAGCTCGGCCGGCAACGCGATCCCCGATGCCTCCGAGGACTCCGACGGCGACGGCATCCCCAACGCGGTCGAGGTCAGCATCGGCACCGACCCCGCCGTCGCGGACACCGACGGCGACGGCGTGCCGGACGGCCAGGTCGACAGCGACGGCGACGGCCTCACGAACGCCGAGGAGATGGCGCTGCACCTCGATCCCGTGAGCGGCGAGTCGACTCCCGGCCAGCCCGACGCGGCGCTCGACAGCGACGGCGACGGCCTCTCCAACGCCACCGAGCTCCTGATGGGCAGCAACCCGGCTGTGCCTGACTCCGACGGCAACGGCGCCCTCGACGGCACCGAGGACCCCGACGGCGACGGCACCCCGAGCGCCCAGGAGATCGCCGAGGGGCGCGACCCGCTGGTCGCCGACGCGCCGCCGACGGCCGCATCGACCGACGCGCCCGCCGCAGAGCAGCCCGCGACTCCCGACGACGGGGAGGCCGGCGCGCGCGCTCGCGCCGGCGACGGCGGCTCCGACTCCGGCTCGCCCTCCGGCGCCCCGGCCGGCTCGGGCACGGCCCCGGCCCCCGCCAGCGCACCGGCCCCGGCGCCCGCGCCGGCCCCGGCTCCCGCCCCCAGCCCCAGCGCCGGCGGCGACCAGACCAACGGCGAGGCTCCCACGCCGTCGGCCCCGACGCCCGCCGCGCAGCCCGCGGCGGCTGCTGCCCCGGCCGTCCAGCCGGACCAGGCGAACGGTGCGCCGCCGGCCGACGTCGCCGTCGCCGACGGTTGAGAGACCGCGGCCCGTACGATCCGCGCAGCATGCGGATCGGGATCATCACGGGCTCGGGCACGTACGCCCTGCCCCAGCTCGAGGCGGGCGCTCCCAGCCGGGTGGCGACGCCGTTCGGCGAGGCGCTGGTCTCGGAGGGACGCTTCGCGCAGGCCGACGTCGTGCACGTCGCGCGCCACGGCGAGGGCCATCGGCGCCTGAGCAGCGCGGTCACCCACCAGGCCAACGTCTGGGCCCTGCGCGAGCGCGGGGCGCAGGCGATCCTGGCCGTCACCGTCTGCGGGTCGCTCGATCCCGAGCTCGAGCTCGGCACGCTGATCGTCTTCGACGACCTGCACTTCCTGGCCAACCGCCTGCCCGACGGGTCGCTGTGCACGCTGCACACCGAGCCGGGCGCGCCGGGGCGCGGGCACTGGATCTTCGACCGTCCGTTCAGCGCTGCGCTGCGCCGCGCGTTGCTCGAGGGCGCCGGCGAGGCCGGCTGCTCCGTGCGCGACGGCGGCTGCTACGGCCACGTCGACGGCCCGCGCTTCAACACGCAGGCCGAGATCCGGATGCTCATACAGGCCGGCGTCACCGCGGTCTCCCAGACCGCCGGGCCCGAGACGGTCCTCGCCGGCGAGGCCAAGCTGCCCTACGCGCTGCTCGGGTACGCCACCGACTACGCCAACGGCGTCAAGCCCGAGGCGCCGACGCCCGTCGAGGAGCTCGTCCGCCTCGTCGAGGCCAGCACGGCGGCCTTCGCCCGCACGCTCGCGGCCGCGGTGCCGCGCGTGTCCGCCGCGCCCGAGCCGGTGGGGACGCATTTCTCCTGGGACTGAGGACCCCGGCGGCGCGGCCGCGGTGATCGTCGGCTCGCTGGCGGCGCCCCACGACCCGGGGCTCGACGAGCTCCTCGGCGCCGCGGGCGCGCGGGCCGTGCGCGCGGAGCTCGCGGCCCGTGCGCGGCGCTGGGCGGCGGAGGTCGCGCCCGGTCGGGCGTTCGAGGCGACGACGCTGGGCGCCGCCGAGGCGGCGCTGGCCGGCCACGACGGGCCGGTCCTGCTGGCCGCGCCGGACGTGCCGGCGCTCGACGCGCGCCTCGCGCGCACCGCGCTCGACGACCTGGCCGCCGGCTGCGACATCGCCCTCGGCGCGGCCCACGACGCGCGGCCCTACATCCTCGCCATCCCGCGCCCGGACCCGGAGCTGATGGCGATCGTCGAGCGCTCGCTCGACGGCGGCGTCCTCGGCGCCTTCGCCGAGCGCGGCGTGACGCTCGGCATGCTGCGCCACGAGCGCCGCCTGGCCAGCGCGGCCGACGCCCGGGCGCTCGCGATCGACCCATCCGCGCCGCCCGACCTCGCGGCCCTGGTGCGCGGGCGTTTGCCCGAGCCGCCACGCCGGTAGCCTCGGCGACATGGAGTACGAACGCGAGCAGGAAGAGGCGGCGGCCGAGGAGGCCTCCCACATCGGCGGCGACCGCGACGACGACCTCGACTACATCGAGCTCGACTCACGGCCGGCCGGCATCAGCGAGGAGGCCTGGCGCCCGGTCGAGGAGGCCGGCGGCGGCGAGTCCGAGGGCTTCGAGGAGGCCGAGGCCGAGCTCATCGAGCGAGCCGAGAACCCCCACGGCCCGTCCCCGATCGCCGACGCGGGCGAGTACGACGAGGAGGCCGCGGCGCTGGACTCCGAGTACGGCGAGGCCGACGAGGAGTACACGTCGGAGGACGAGGCGGACGCCAGCGACCGCTGAGCTACCCTCTGACCCCCATTGGGGAGTGGTGTAGCTGGCGTCGCACGGCAGGTTTTGGTCCTGCAGGCCGGGGTTCGAATCCTCGCTCCCCAACTACGTTTTCCGTCCGTGGACCGAACTAGTGTTCGGTCATGTCGAGACGTGGACCACGCTATAGCGAAGAGGAGGCGCGGGCTGCCGTCGCAGCGGCGCGGTCACACTTCGATGCGATGGTCCGGCTCGGCGTGCGGCCCGTCGGGGGCAACCACGCGACGCTGAAGAAGTATCTCGCCCTGTGGGGTATCTCGACGGACCACTTCGACTGGGGCGGGGCGCGTCCGCCGAGGCGCGAGGCGATCCCGCTGGCCGAGGTACTCGTGGAGGGATCCACCTATGAGCGCAAGCGACTGAAGCGCCGTCTCGTCGAGGCCGGCGGCTGGCGGCTGGCGGCTGGCGGCTGGCGGCCTAGGATCCGCGGTCATGCCCGAGGACGACGACGATGTGGGACGCGGCGATGCCGACGGGCCTGTCCCGTTCGCAGTGGGGCCTGGGGAGGGCCTGACGATCCAGGGACCCGCCGGCGGGCCTCTCACGTTTAAGGCGCGCGGCGAGGAGACGGATGCGGCGTTGACCGTTTTCGAGAACGTCATCGCTCCCGGCGACGGTCCTCCATTCCACACGCACGCCGGCGAGGACGAGTCGTGGTATGTGCTCGACGGCGAGCTGCGCTTCCGGCTGGGCGACGACGTCGCGAGTGCGCCAGCGGGAACCTTCGTCTTCGTGCCGCGTGGGACGCCGCACTGCGTTCAGAACGTCGGCGCGCAGCCAGCGAGGATCATCGTGATGTTCACGCCGTCCGGGATGGAGCGGTTCTTCGATCGCTTCGCGGCGCTGCCGGCCGGCGCGGTGGATCCAGAAGCCTTTCGGAGCGTCGGCGCCGAGGTCGACATGGACGTCGTCGGACCGCCCATGGCCGTAACGCATCCGGCGTAGCGCGCGCTCTACCAGCCGCCGTAGGCGAGCCAGCCACCGTCGACCGCGACTTCGCTGCCGGTGACGAACGAGGCGCCGTCGGAGGCCAGGAAGGCCACGACGCGCGCGACCTCGGCGGGCTCGGCGTAGCGGCCCATGGGCGTGCGACGCGCGATGTCGGCCTCGGTGTAGCCGCCGTCGCGCTGGTCGGTGTCGTCGAGGGTGGTGCGCACGTAGGCGGGGTCGACGGCGACGACGCGCAGGCCGCGGCCTGCCCACTCGGTCGCGAGGACCTTCGTGAGGCCGATGACGCCGTGCTTGCTGGCCGCGTAGGCGGCGCGCAGCGGCATGCCGGTGGCGGCGAAGAGCGAGCCGATGTTGACGATCACGCCGCGGCCGGCGGGGAGCATGTGGCGGGCGGCGGCCTGGGCGCACAGGAACGTGCCCGTGAGGTTGACCGCGAGCGTGCGCGACCAGACGGCGAGGTCGAGCTCCTCCGAGGGCCGATCGCGCCGACGCCGGCGTTGTTGACGAGGACGTCGAGGCGGCCGTGCTCGGCGATGACGGCATCGAAGAGCTCGGTGACCTGCTCGGCGTCGGAGACGTCGGCCGCGCGCGGCGTGGCGGCCCGCCCCGCGGCGCGCAGGCCCTCGGCGGTCGTCGCTGCGAGCTCCTCGTCGAGGTCCGCGACGACGACGCTCGCGCCGTGGGCGGCCAGCTCGTCGGCGATCGCCGCGCCGAGGCCGCGCCCTGCTCCCGTGATCACCGCGACCCGCCCGTCGAGCATCCGCCGCACTTGTACCGCACGGGCGAGGGCAACGCGGGACCGGACGCGGCCGATCGGCCTCTAGCATCCGCCCGGTGACCGCACCGACCGTCGTCATCCTCGCCGCCGGCCAGGGCACCCGCATGCGCTCGCGCACGCCGAAGGTCCTGCACGACCTCTGCGGGCAGCCCATGATCGGGTGGCCTGTGGCTGCGGCGCTGGCCGCCGGCGCGAGCAAGGTCGTCGTCGTGGACGCGCCCCAGCGGCCGCTCGAAGGCCACCTGCCCGACGGCGTCGAGCTCGCCGTCCAGCCCGAGGCCAACGGGACCGGCGGTGCCGTGCAGGCCGCGGCCGCGCATCTGGGCGATGCCCCCGTGCTCGTCCTCAACGGCGACGTCCCGCTGGTCACGGCCGAGGCGCTGTCCGATCTCATCGCGGCCCACGCAGCCACCGATGCGCAGGCGACCGTGGCCTCGATGGAGCTCGACGACCCCACGGGGTACGGGCGCATCGTGCGCCGCGAGGACGGCTCGGTGCAGCGCGTGGTCGAGACCAAGGTCCAAGGCGACGCGACGCCCGAGCAGCTCGCCATCCGCGAGGTCAACGCCGGCGTCTACGCCTTCGACGGGGCCGCGCTGAAGGACGCCCTCGAGCACCTGACCCCCGACAACGCCCAGGGCGAGCTCTACCTGCCCTCGGCGCTCGAGCGGCTCGACCGCGTCGCCGCCCATCCGCTCGACGACCCCACGCTGCTGCTCGGCGTCAACGACCGCGCCGACCTGGCGCGCGTGCGGGGGCTCGCCCAGGCCCGCATCCACCGCCAGCACATGCGCGCGGGGGTGACGATCGTCGACCCTGCGAGCACGCTCGTCGACGTCACGGTCGCGATCGGGGCCGACACGGTGATCGAGCCGTCGTCGTTCCTGCGCGGCGCGACGACCGTCGGAGAGCGCTGCGTGGTGGGCCCGCTGACCACACTCATCGACGCCGCGCTGGGCGACGAGGTGAGCGTGCCGCACTCCTACCTCGTCGAGTGCGAGGTGCGGGCCGGCGCGAGCGTCGGGCCCTTCGCCTACCTGCGCCCCGGCGCCCTGCTGCGCGAGCGCGCGAAGGCGGGCACCTTCGTCGAGATCAAGAACTCCGACATCGGCGAGAACACGAAGGTCCCGCACCTGAGCTACATCGGCGACGCCGACGTCGGGCCCAACACCAACCTCGGCGCCGCGACCATCACCGCGAACTACGACGGCACCCGCAAGCACCGCACGACCGTCGGCGCGGACGTCCGCACCTCGGTCGACACGACCCTCGTGGCCCCGGTGACGATCGGCGACGGCGCCACCGTCGCCGCGAACTCCGCCATCACCGACGACGTGCCGCCCGGCGCCCTCGGGATCGCCCGCCCGCGCCAGACCAACATCGAGGGCTACGCCGAGCGCAGGAAGAAGCGCGAATCGCAGGACACACCGTCATGACCCCCGCGTAGACTGAGCACCGTCGTGAGCGTCCAGGTGCAGCCGGCCATGGCCACGAGCCTCCCGATCGACTACGACAAGCGGCTCATGCTCTTCTCGGGGCGCGCCAACCCCGAGCTGGCTTCGAGGATCGCCGACAAGCTGGGCGTGGACCTCGGTCCCGTCACGCTGAAGACCTTCACCAACGGCGAGGTCTACTGCCGCTACGAGGAGTCGATCCGCGGGGCAGACGTCTTCATCATCCAGCCGACGTGCGCCAATCCCGAGCGCGGCTTGAGCGCCAACGACGCGCTCATGGAGCTGCTGCTCATGATCGACGCGGCGGTGGGGGCCAGCGCGCACCGCGTCATCGCCGTGACGCCGTGGTTCGGCTACAGCCGCCAGGACAAGAAGTCGGCGCCTCGCGAGCCGATCTCGGCGCGCCTGGTGGCACGGATGATCGAGTCGGCCGGCGCGGACCGCGTGCTGACCATGGACCTGCACGCCGGGCAGACCCAGGGCTTCTTCCGCAACCCGGTCGACCACATGACCGCGCTGTTCATGCTCACGCAGTACTTCGACGACCTCGGGCTCACGGACCTCGTCGTCGTCGCGCCCGACGCGGGCCGCGTCAAGCTCAACAAGAACTTCGCCTCGAAGGTCGGCGCCGAGCTGGCCATCCTCGACAAGGAGCGCCCCGCCCAGCAGGTGGCCGAGATCGGATACGTCATCGGCGACGTGAAGGGCAAGACGGCCGTGCTGGTCGACGACATGATCGACACCGCCGGGACCCTGCGGGCCGCCGCGCAGACCGTCCTGGACGAGGGCGCGTCGCGCGTCTACGCCGCGGCCACCCATGCGATCCTGAGCGGCAACGCCTACGAGAACCTCGCCGCCGCGGGCTTCGAGCAGATCGTCGTGACCGACACCATCCCGGTCCGCGCCGGCGCGCCCGACAACCTGCGCGTGCTCAGCTGCGCCGAGCTGCTGACCGACTCGATCCGCCGCATCTTCACCGACGACAGCGTCAGCGAAGTCTTCGGCGGCGAGAACCAGCTGTTCTGAGCGGCCCTGCCCGCAGCGGCCGGCCGCTCGTCGCCCGACCATGACCTCGACCGCCGCCGCCCTGCTCATGGATCGCCTCGGCCTCACCGAGGACGAGCTGTGCGCGGCGCTCGACGTCGACCCATTGAGCGTCATCTCGGGCGAGCTCGACCACAAGCCGCAGCTGCCGATCCTCCTCACGCTCACCCAGGAGGCCGCCGAGCGCGTGGCGAGCGGCGTCCTGCCGCGCTGGCTGCGCTCGACGGGCCCGAGCGGGCGCCCGCTCGACCATCTGCTCGCGCGCGACTACGCCGCCTTCGAGGACGACCTGCAGTCGCTGGCCGACCGCGGCTTCGTCCTGCGCGGCGGGCGCCGGTGAGCCCGACGGTGCGCCGCCTGGGCGCGCTCGAGGCCGACCTGCTGCGCGACGTGCGCCTGCGAGCCCTTTGCGACGCGCCGATGGCCTTCGGCTCGACCCTCGCGCGCGAGCAGGGCTTCGCGCCCGAGACGTGGGAGCGGCGGGCGGCCGAGTCGGCGACCGGCGAGCGCCAGGCGATCTTCATCGTCGAGCCCGCGGCGGGCATGGCGAGCGGGGTGATCGACAGCGAAGACGCCGCGGTCGCCCACCTCGACGCGATGTGGGTCGCGCCCGACGCCCGCGGGACCGGCGCCGGCAAGGCGCTTGTCGACGCCGTCGTCGCGTGGGCCACGGACCGCGGCGCAGAGCGGCTCACGACCTCGGTCACCGAGGGCAACGCAGCGGCGGCGGCGCTCTATGCCGCGGCCGCGTTCGCCGACACCGGCCGGCGCGAGCCGCTCGGTCACTCCGAGGCGGTCGTCGCGGTGCTCGAGCGCCGGCTCGGCGAGCGCTAGGGGCCAGGCGGGCGCGGGCGGCGCCGGCCTAGCGGACGGCCTCGGCCGCCTCGCTCTCCTCGGTCTGCTTGGCCCGGGCCAGAAGCCCGTGAGGCGCGCGAAGCCGTTGGCGCCGGCGCGATCGACCGCCGCGCGCGTGACCTTGAAGGTGACGCCTTCGACCACCGCAGCGCCGAGGACCTTGGGCCACGTCGTCTGCTGCGTGGTGGGCTTGGGGGGCTCTTCCTTGTCGAAGATCCCCCAGACCGCCTCGAAGAGCTTCTTCGAGAGAAAGCCGGCGAGGATGCCGAAGATGATTCCGAAGGGCTTGTAGAGGAGCTTCATCGGCTTGAGGCTATTCGACCAGGTGGTGTGGAATTTCCGCCGACCTGTCGATAATCATGAGTACCCCGGCGGTGCACCCTTCGCACCTCGGATCGCGGGAAGGAGGAAGGGCCCTGATGGACGAGCAGCATGGAACGCCTGGCGAGGACGCCGACGAGCTGCTGCGCCGGGCCCTGATCGACCCCGAGGCGTCGGTCGCCGTCGCCATGCGCGTGGGCGGCCTGGCCCTGTCGGAGGCGCTGACCATCGTCTTCCATGGGCGCGCCGACCTGGGGACCATCCAGACCTACGTCGCGCACGGTCCGCGCGGCGCGGGCAGCGCGATCGGGGCCGACGAGCTGCTGCGCGTGCCCTGCGACCTCGACCTGGGCGACGCCGGGACCCGCGACGAGGCCGAGGAGGCCTACGCAGAGCAGGCGCGCGTGCTGCGCGACGCGCTGCTGGCTGCCGACACCGTGCTCGCCATCTGGCGCGAGCCGCTGCAGGACATCTCCGAGGCCAGCGTCGGCGTGGACCGCTCCGTGGACCTGCAGGTGCGCCTGCCCGCGCACCGCCTCATGCCGGTCGCGCTCGTCGCGCCCGAGAAGCACATCACCGTGGCGCCCGTGTGCGGGGCCCGCACGCTGGCCGAGGGCCGGCCGCCCATGGGCATCGCGTGCGCCCAGCAGGACGTCGCCCGCGTGTACCCGCTGCCCGACGACCCCGAGCGCTGCCTGGAGGACTTCGCCGCGCTGGCGGCCGAGCACGCGCGCCGCATGGCCGACCGCCTCGAGCACCAGGAGGCGTCGGTGCGCCGCTTCCTGGAGCTCTCCGGAGAGGACTCGCCGGAAACGGCCTGAGCGCGGGCGCGGCGAGCCGCCCCTGAGGAGTGGCGAGCCGCTGGCCGCCGGGTGGCTAGCCTGCGCCGCCCGTGTCGCGCCGCACCAAGCTCCTCATCGCCCTGGGCGTCATCGCGTTCCTCGGCGTGTCGTTCCTCCTCGCGCGCTACCTGAGCACCGAGAACCGCGAGCGCGACGCGGTCTACGCGCTGCTGCGCGACCAGGCGCGCGGCGACGTGCCCGGCATGTTGGGCCGGCTCCACGGCTGCGACGCGCGCTGCCGCGCGGATGTGCAGGCCGACGCGCGCAGGCTGGCGCGGCCCGGCGAGGTGAAGATCCTCGCCTACACCTCGTCGACCTCCTACGCGCTGGGCTCGGCGACCGGCCCGACCCGGGTGGCGTGGACGATCGTCAATCGCCAGCTGCCGGTCGTGCAGTGCGTGGAGGTGCAGCGGACCGGCAGCGTGCTGACCGGGCGAGGGATTAACCTGCGCCGCCTCAGCGTCCCGATCGACTCGCAGGGCTCGTGCTGACGCGCGACCCGATACGCCGCAACCTCGGGGGTCCAGCCGTGTCAGAAAGCTTCCGTATGCGCGTGTCCCTTCGCACCCTGGCCGTTGCCGTCGCCGCCGTGCTGACCATCGCCGCCCCGGCGAGCGCTCAGTCGGTGGTCTCGAAGCCGAGCCCCAAGACGCTCTACAAGACCGGCCCCACCGGCCGCTACCTGATGGGCGGCACCTGGCTGTTCAAGCTCGACAACCATCAGAGCGGGCCTCAGCGCGAGTCCGGGACCGCCGGCTGGAAGCACGTCACGGTCCCCAACGCGTGGAACGTCGGCGACGACAGCGCGCAGTCGTTCCTGGGCGGCGTCGGCTGGTACCGCAAGGACTTCAAGCTCCCCACGGCCTCCAAGCGCGCGTCATGGGTCGTGCGCTTCGAGTCGGTCAACTACCGCTCGAAGATCTGGCTCAACGGCAGGCCGATCGGCAAGAACCGGGGCGCCTACCTGCCCTTCGAGATCCGCCTGCCCGCCGGGCTGCTCAAGCGCGGCGGCGTCAACCACCTCGTCATCCGGGTCGACTCGCGCCGCAAGCAGACCGACTTCCCGCCCTCCGGGCTGTCGATCGTGGGCAAGCCCACGGGCGGCTGGTGGAACTACGGCGGCCTGCTGCGCGAGGTCTACCTGCGCAAGATCAACGACGTCGACTTCAACACGGTCGTCGTCCGCCCCGATCTTCCATGCGCCACCTGCCCGGCGACGGTCACCTACCGCGTCACGCTGCGCAACTACGGCTCGAGCGCGCGGCGCGTCGCCGTCAGCGCGCGCTTCGGCGCGCGGCGCATCTCCGTCGGCCGGGTGGCGATCGGCGCCAAGCGCTTCGCGACGCTGACCAAGCAGATCAAGGTCGACAAGCCGCGCCTGTGGTCGCCGGCCAGCCCGTACCTCTACGACGCGTCGCTGGCCGTCCGCTCGGGCGGCAGCCTCCTGCAGCGCTACACGCTGAAGACCGGCATCCGCTCGATCAAGGTCGTCGACGGGCACCTGTTCCTCAACGGCGCGCCGATGAACTTCCGCGGCGTCGCGCTGCACGAGGACTCGAAGACGATGGGCTTCGCGGTCGACAACAGGGTCCATGACCAGCAACTCGCTTGGGTCAAGGAGATCGGCGCGACCGTCATCCGCTCGCACTACCCGCTGGCGCCCTACACGCAGGAGCGCGCCGACGAGCTCGGGATCATGCAGTGGTCGGAGATCCCGGTCTACTCGATCAAGACGCAGTACCTCAAGCAGAAGCTCGTGCGCGAGCTGGCGGCGCGGGAGCTCGAGTCGAACATCAAGACGAACGGCAACCACCCGTCGGTGATCATCTGGTCGATCGCCAACGAGCTCAGCGCGCGACCCGGCCCGGTCCAGGGCCTCTACATCAAGGCCGCCGTCGAGCGCGCCCATGCGCTGGACCCGACGCGGCCGGTCGGCATCGCGGCGGCCGGCTATCCGTCGGCCGGCTGCCAGCCCGAGTACGGGCCGATCGACGTCATCGGCATCAACGACTACTTCGGCTGGTACCCGGGCCCCAACGGCCAGATCGCCGACCGCACCCTGCTCTCCGATTACCTGGACTCGGTGCGCCAGTGCTATCCGAACAAGGCCATCGTGGTCAGCGAGTTCGGCGCCGAGGCCAACCGCGAGGGGCCGGTGGAGGAGAAGGGCACCTACGCCTTCCAGCAGGACTTCGTCAACTTCCACCTCGGCGTGTTCGCGACGAAGCCGTGGCTGTCGGGCGCGATCTACTTCGCGCTGCAGGAGTTCCGCGTGCGCCCGGACTGGGACGGCGGCAACCCGCGCCCGCAGCCCCCGATCCACCAGAAGGGGCTGGTCTCCTTCGACGGGGTGCGCAAGCCGGCGTTCTTCGACGTCCAGCGCATCTTCCTCGCGACCAAGCAGTTCCGGGCCGTGCCACGATCCGGGCTATGACGATCGCGACGGTCGGCCTCCTGCATCCCGGTGCGATGGGGGCCGCCGTCGGGAAGGTGCTGACGCAGGCCGGGCGCACGGTCCTGTGGGCGTCGGACGGGCGCAGCGCCGAGAGCGGGGCGCGGGCGCGGGCGGCGGGCCTGCAGGACGCCGCCACGGTGGGCGAGCTGGCAGCCCGCAGCGACCTCGTCGTGGCCATCTGCCCGCCGCACGGCGCGCTCGCCACGGCGCGCGCGCTCGGCCCGTTCACCGGCCTCTACGTCGACGCCAACGCGGTCTCGCCCGCCACCGCGGCGGAGATCCGCGCGGTCGTGGAGGCCGCCGGCGCCCGCTACGTCGACGGCGGCATCATCGGCCCGCCACCCGACGGCTCCAACGCGCCGCGGCTCTATCTCTCAGGGCCAGCTGCGCCGGTGGTGGCCGAGCTCTTCGCCGCCGGCGCGCTCGAGGCGCTGGTCCTCGACGGCGAGCCGACGGCCGCCTCGGCGCTGAAGATGGCCTACGCCGGCTGGACGAAGGGCACCGCCGCGCTCCTGCTCACCATGCGCGAGGCGGCCAGGGCGCACGGCGTCGAGGACGCCCTCGTGCGCGAGTGGGAGCACTCGATCCCGTCGCTGCCCGAGCGCTCGGCGCAGGCGGCGCGCCAGGCCGACGAGAAGGGGTGGCGCTGGGTGGCCGAGATGCGCGAGATCGCCGTCACGCTGGGCGCCGCGGACCTTCCCACGGGCTTCCACGAGGCGGCGGCCGAGGTCTTCGAGCGCCGCTAGGCCTCGACGCCGAGGCCGGCGCGCAGGCCGGCGCGGCCCGCATCGGTGACCAGGAGCGCCCGGCTGCCCTTCACGCGCGCCACCCACCCGCGGGCGAGCATCGCGTCGGCCACCGCGGCGCCGAGCGCGCCCGCGAGATGGGGTCGACGCTCGCTCCAGTCCAGGCACCGGATCGCGTAGGCGCGGCGCGCCCGCGCCGGCGGCGTCACGCCGATGGCGGCGAAGGTGTCGCCGGCCGTCGGGCCGAGCGCATAGGCCCGCTCGCCGTCGGGAGAGATCGCGCCGGCGGCGAGCAGCGCATCGCACACCGCGACGCCCAGCGCCCCGGCCAGGTGGTCGTAGCACGTGCGCGCCGCGCGCTCGGCCTCCGCGCGCGTCGCTCGGCGCAGCGTGCGGGGGCGGCGCGCGGGCGAGACGAGGGCCAGCGCCTCGAGCGCGTGGGCCACCTCGGGACGCGCGAGGCGAAAGGCCCGCCGGCGCCCGTCGGGCGCGACGGTCACGAGGCCGGCGTCGAGCAGGCGCCCGAGGTGGTGGCTGGCGGTCGAGGGCGCAACGCCGGCCTCGCGTGCCAGGGCCCCGGCCGAGCGCGGCACGCCGTCGAGCAGGGCGTCGAGCATCGCGGCCCGAGCGGGATCGGCGATGGCGCTCGCGCCCGCGGCGAGGTCGACGTCCATGGCACCGATGCTACGCCGTCGACGCTTCGATCCTCGTCGAACGGTGGGCGCTGACGGGCTTCGACCACGGTCGAAGGGTCAGCGGGCGACCATTTGGGCATGGACGACGACCACCTGATCGCGCCGCGCGCGCTCGCCGAGCGCCTGGCGGCCGCCGACGAGGCCTACATCCGCTCCGCTCATGTGCCCCTGGAGGAGGTCGCCGGGCCGCGGCTCGCCGAGGTGCGCGCCGCGATGGCGGCCGGCCGGCTGCCCGCGCCCGCGTACGTGCTCGACGACGGGACCGAGATGGTCGCCCCTGACCACCTCGCGCTCGCCGACGAGGCCGGTGGCGATCTCGCGCCGGCGTTCCGCTCGCGCTTCTTCGCCGCCGGCGGGCGCGATCTGCAGGGCGCGTGGGCCGGCTATCTGTCGGGCGCCTACGCCGTGTGCCTGCGCAGCGCGACGCCCGAGGCCATCGCGCGCAAGGAGGGCCTCGTCGAGGAGCTCGAGGCGTTGCTGGCCGATCCGCGCCCGCGCGACGACGCGTGGCGCGACGCGCTGCGCACCGCCGTCGATGCGCTCGACGCTCTCGAGCGTCCCTTCGCTCCACTCGACGAGCACCGCTTTGGCGCGCGTCCGACCCGTCACCGGCTCATCGACGACCCGCGCGCGCAGTGGCCGTGGCTGCGCGCCTGACGGCGCCCTCGAGCGCCTTGCCGCTACCATCCGTCGCCGCCCATGGCCAGTCAGTCCACCAAGCTCTCCATCTCCGAGCGTGAGGTCTCCAACTCGCGCTCCACGCGCCGCCTGCGCCGCCAGGGCCAGGTGCCCGGCGTCCTCTACGGCGGCGGCGACGACGCGGTGCCCTTCGCCGTCGACGAGCGCGAGCTGCGTCACGCGCTCGCGGGGCGCGGCGCCGTGGTCGAGCTCGAGCTGGGCGGCGAGGCCACCCCGGCGGTGCTCAAGGACGCCCAGCGCCACCCGGTGCGCGGGCACACCATGCACGTCGACTTCCTGCGCGTGAATCTCAGCGTCGCCATCCACTCGATCGTGGCCCTGGAGCTGGTCGGCGGCGACGACGCCCCGGGGACCATCGAGGGCGGCGTGCTCGAGCACGTGACCCGCGAGGTCAACATCGAGGCCCTGCCGAACGACATCCCCGAGCGCCTGCAGGTCGACGTCTCCTCGATGCAGATCAACGACACGCTGACGCTCTCCGCGGTGACCGCGCCCGAGGGCGTGACGATCCTCGACGACCTCGACGAGACCGTGGTCGCCACGCTCACCCCGCCGAAGCTCCAAGCCGACCTCGAGGCCCTCGACGAGGAGGCCGCCCTCGAGCAGGAGACCGAGCTGGTCGGCGAGGGCGAGGCGCCCGCCGCCGACGAGGGCGACGGGGGCGAGGGCGACTCGGACGGCGGCGACGCCGCCGGCGAGAGCTCCGAGTAGCGCGAGCGCGTGCGCCGGCTCTTCGGCGCGGGGTCGGCTCCGGTCGACTGGCTCGTCGTCGGGCTCGGCAACCCGGGCGAGCGCTACGCGCGCACGCCGCACAACGTCGGCTTTGCCGTGGCCGACGAGCTCGCGCGCCGCTGGGAGCTGCCGCGCGCCAAGCAGAGGTACGCGGGGCTGTTCACCGACGGGCGCACCGGCCCGGGCGGGCCGCGCGTCGCCGTGCTCTGGCCGCAGACCTACATGAACGAGGCCGGCAACTCGGCTGGCCCGGCGCGCGGCGCGCTGCACCTCGAGCTCGACCGCGTCCTCGTGCTGCACGACGAGATCGACCTGCCCTTCGGCGAGGTGCGCACGCGCACGGGTGGCGGGCTGGCGGGCCACAACGGCCTGAAGTCCCTGCGCCGGGGCCTGGGCTCGCCGGACTTCGTGCGCGTGCGCATCGGCGTCGGGCGGCCGGACTCGACCGATCCCGACATCGTCTCCGCGCACGTGCTGGGGCGCTGGAAGCAGGCCCCGGACGAGGTGCGCGGACTCGTCGAGCGCGCCGCCGACGCGGCCGAGCGCATCGTGCTCGGCGACGCCACGGCGTAGCAGGAGCCCTGACAACCGGGCGCGTGACCGCTCCACACTTGTGCGCGTGCAACGACTGGTAATAGGCTCGTCGGCATCCGGCGTTCAAGCTGAGAGGAGAGGTATGAGCACCGTTCCCGTGCGCCTCACCGTCAATGGGGAGACACAAGAGGTCGAGGTCGAGACACGACTGCTGCTCGTGCACCTGCTGCGCGACACCCTTGGCCTGACCGGCACCCATGTCGGGTGTGACACGACCAACTGCGGCGCGTGCACGGTGCATCTCGACGGCGAGGCGGTCAAGAGCTGCACCGTCCTGGCCGTGCAGGCCGACGGAGCCGAGGTCAAGACCATCGAGGGCATGGCCGACGGCGACAAGCTCCATCCGCTCCAGGAGGCCTTCTGGAACGACCACGGCCTGCAATGCGGCTACTGCACGCCGGGCATGATCATGGCGGCGGCCGACCTCTTGCAGCGCAACCCGGACCCGACCGAGGAAGAGGTCCGCCACGGACTGGAGGGCAACCTCTGTCGCTGCACCGGCTACCACAACATCGTCAAAGCGGTGCTCGATGCCGCGAAGACGGGCAAGAGTGGCACCGTCGAGGTGCCGGCTCCCTCGCAGCAGGGCGCCCAGTCGGCCGAGGCGGTTGCCCAGGAGATCAAGCCATGAGCGCCACCGCGGAGACCGCGACCAGCGGCAACGGCCACGTCGGGCGGTCGCTGCGGCGCAAGGAGGACCCGCGCCTGATCCAGGGCCAGGCCTCCTACGTCGACGACATCAACCTCACAGGGCAGCTGTGGGCGGCCTGGGTGCGCTCGCCGGAGGCGCACGCCAAGATCGTCTCGATCGACACCTCGGCGGCGAAGGCACGCGACGGCGTCGTCGCGGTCTACACCAACGAGGACCTCGACATGGAGGCGGGCCTGCCGATGGCCTGGGTCCCCCCGGGCATCGAGGTCAACACGCCCGACCACTGGGTCCTGGCCAAGGGCGAGGTCAAGCACGTGGGCGACCCTGTCGCGCTCGTCATCGGCAACGACCGCTACACGGTGGTCGACGCGGCCGAGGATGTCATCGTCGACTACGACCCGCTGCCCGTGGTCACCGACCCCGAGGCGGCTCTGGAGGACGGCGCGCCGCTCGTCCACGAGCAGTTCGGCACCAACAAGGTGTGCGAGTGGTCGCTGGGCGGCGGCGATCTCGAGGCCGGCTTCGCCGAGGCCGACGTGATCATCGAGCGGCGCGTGGTCAATCACCGCATCGCGGGGGCGGCGATCGAGCCGCGGGCGGTGCTGGCCGACTTCCGCGCCGACAAGCTCACGGTCTACAGCTCGACGCAGGTGCCGCACTTCCTGCGCCTGTTCCTCTCGATCCTGCTGGGCATCAGCGAGGACCGGGTCCGCGCGGTGGCCCCCGAGGTCGGGGGCGCGTTCGGCTCCAAGCTGCAGATCTACGCCGAGGAGGTCGGCTGCGCGTGGGCATCGCGCAAGCTCGGACGGCCCGTGAAGTGGGTCGAGACGCGCTCCGAGGGCATGATGGTCACCCACCACGGGCGCGACCAGATCGACAAGGTCAAGGTCGGCGCCAAGCGCGATGGCACGATGACCGCCTTCCACGCGACGATCATCGCCGACCTCGGCGCCTACCAGATGCTGCTCACGCCGATGATCCCGCCGCTGAGCGCGTTCGTCATGTGCGGCGTCTACAAGACCCCGGCGGTCCAGACCGACGTCATCAACGTGATGACCAACAAGTTCCCGACGGACGCGATCCGCGGGGCCGGGCGCCCCGAGGCGACCCACCTCATCGAGGTCGTGATGGACCAGCTGGCGGCCGAGCTCGATATCGACCCGGTGGAGATCCGGCGGCGCAACTTCATCCCGCCGTTCGCCGAGCCGCACGAGACCCCGATCGGCGTCGCCTACGACTCCGGCGACTATGACAAGGCCCTCGACAAGCTGCTCGAGCACATCGATCCCGCGCAGGTGCGCAAGGAGGCCGAGGAGCTGCGGTCCAAGGGCATCTACCGCGGCATCGGCTTCTGCACCTACACGGAGATCTGCGGCAACGCGCCGTCGCGGATCGTCGGCCCGGGCGGGTTCGGCCTGCAGGGCGGCGGCTGGGAGTCCGCGCAGGTGCGCGTCCACGCCAGCGGCTCGGCGACGGTCTACACGGGCTCGTCGCCCCACGGCCAGGGTCACGAGACGGGCTTCGCCCAGATCGTGGCCGACCGTCTGGGGATCGATCCCCAGCAGGTCGACGTCGTCCACGGCGACACCGCGACGGGCCCGTTCGGCCTGGACACCTACGGGTCGCGCACGCTGGCCGTGGGCGGCGAGGCGATGGCCAAGGCGGCCGAGAAGGTGGCCGACAAGGCGAAGGCGATCGTCGCCCACCAGCTCGAGGCCGACCCGGCCGACATCGAGCTGCGCGACGGCAAGTGGATCGTGCGGGGCTCCCCCGAGAAGGGCATGGCGCTCGCGGACGTGGCCGGCGCGGCCTACGTGCCCGAGAACCTGCCCGACGGCATGGAGCCGGGGCTCGACGAGACAGCGTTCTACGACCCCGAGAACTTCGTCTTCCCGTTCGGCGCGCACGCGTGCGTGGTCGACATCGACGGCGAGACCGGCAAGGTCGAGATCGTCCGCTACGTCGCGGTCGACGACTGCGGGCCGGCGATCAACCCGCTGCTCATCGACGGCCAGGTCCACGGCGGCATCACGCACGGCGTCGGCCAGGCCCTGTTCGAGCGGATCCACTACGACGAGGCCGGTCAGCTCGTGACGGGCTCGTTCGTGGACTACGCGCTGCCGACCGCCGCCGAGCTCCCGAGCTACGAGACGGATCGCACGGAGACCCGCTCCCCGGTCAACTCGCTCGGCGTGAAGGGCGTCGGCGAGGCAGGCACGATCGCCGGGTCGGCTACGGTGACCAATGCCGTGATCGATGCGCTGCGCCCGCTCGGAGTGACCTACATGGACATGCCGCTCACGCCCATGCGGGTCTGGTCGGCCATCAACGAGGCGAAGGGAGCGTCCCAGTGATCCCGCCCGAGTTCGACTACGTCGCACCAGACACGCTCGACGAGGCGCTGACCGCGCTGAGCGGGCACGGGGAGGACGCCAAGGTCCTCGCCGGCGGACATTCGCTGCTGCCGCTCATGAAGCTGCGGCTGGCGGCGCCCTCGCTGCTCGTGGACCTGCGCAAGGTCCCGGGGCTGCGCGGCGTGCACCGCGAGAACGGCCAGTGGCGGATCGGCGCGATGACCCGTCACGCCGACCTGCAGGGCAACGCCGACCTCGGCCCGGTGGGCCAGGCGGCGGCGCTCATCGCCGACCAGCAGGTGCGCAACCGCGGGACCATCGGCGGCTCGCTGGCCCACGGCGACCCGGCCTCCGACCTGCCCACCGTGTTCGTCGCCTGCGAAGGCGCGCTCACGGTGGCCGGCCACGGCGGCACCCGCGAGGTGGCGGCGGCCGAGATGTTCCAGGACTACCTCACCACCGCCGTCGGCGAGGGCGAGATCGTCACCGAGGTGCGGGTGCCGAGCTTCGACGGCTGGGGCTCGAGCTATATGAAGTTCACCCGCCGCGCCGAGGACTGGGCCATGGTCGCGGTCTGCGCGATGGTCAAGAAGGCCGGCGACGGCTCGGTGGAGGACGTGCGCATCGCGCTGACCAACATGGGCTCGACGCCGCTGCGGGCGACCGCCGCGGAGGACGCCCTGCGCGGCAAGGGCCTCGACGCCATCGCGGCGGCCGCCGAGCAGGCGGCCGAGGGCACCGACCCGCCGGGCGACCTCAACGCCACGCCGGACTACAAGCGCCACCTGGCGCGGGTGCTCACCCGCCGGGCCTTGGAAGAGGCGGCAGCCTGACGCGCCATCCGGCCCTGACATCGCCGGACGCGGTCGGCGAGGCGCTCGCCAACGAGCGCTACCTCGCCGACCGCGCGCTGGCCACCGCGGTGTTCCTGGCCGCCGAGCTCGGCCAGCCGCTGCTGGTCGAAGGCGAGGCGGGCGTGGGCAAGACCGAGGTGGCCAAGGCGCTCGCCGCCGCCACCGGCTCGCGCCTGATCCGCCTGCAGTGCCACGAGGGCATCGACGTCCACCACGCCCTCTACGACTGGGACTACTCGCGCCAGCTCATGGCCGTGCGCGCGGCCGAGGGCGGCGTCGACGAGGGCGAGCTCTACTCGCGGCGCTTCCTGCTGCGCCGCCCGCTGCTCGAGGCGCTCGAGGCCGACGGCCCGGTCGTCCTGCTCATCGACGAGATCGACCGCGCCGACGACGAGTTCGAGGCCTTCCTGCTCGAGCTGCTCTCCGACTTCCAGGTCACCATCCCCGAGCTGGGGACGATCACCGCCACCGAGCGCCCGCTGGTGGTGCTGACCTCCAACCGCACGCGCGAGCTCCACGACGCGCTCAAGCGCCGCTGCATGTACCACTGGATCGACTACCCCGATCCCGAGCGCGAGACGGCGATCGTCCGCACGCGCCTGCCCGGGGCCGAGGAGGCCGTCGTCCAGCGGGTGGTCGAGGCCGTCGCTCGGCTGCGCCGGGCCGAGCTGTACAAGCTGCCCGGCGTGGGGGAGACGATCGCGTGGGCGCAGGCGCTGGGCGCCCTCGGGCCGGACGGGACGCTCGAGGACACGCTCGGCGTCGCGCTGAAGGTGCGCGAGGACCTCGACCGCGTCCGCCAAACCGGAGTCCTCGATGGTGCCTGAGGTCGTCGCCCTGGCGCGCGCGATGCGCGCCGCCGGGGCGCGGGTGGGGACGGGCGAGGTCGAGGCGGCGGCGCGGGCGCTGGGGGTCGTGGGCGCCTCCCGCGAGGACGCCTACCTCGGGCTGCGCGCGGTCATGTGCTCGCGCCGCGAGGACCTCGCCATCTTCGACGCGGCCTTCAGCGAGGTCTTCGCGGGGGCCGAGGCCGGCAGCGCGCCGCCCTTCGAGATGCCGCCCGGCGTCGAGCTGGCGCTGCCGCGCGTCGCCGACCCGGGGGCCGAGCCTTCGCCGGGGCGCGAGCCCACCGACGTGCGCCCCGCCGCGTGGAGCGACGTCGAGCTGCTGATCGAGAAGGACTTCTCGCAGTACAGCGACGAGGAGCGCGCGCGGGTGCGCGCCGTGGTCGCCCAGCTCGCCCGCCACGGGCCCACGCGCCGCTCGCGGCGGCTGCGGCGGGCGCGCCTACGCGGGGTGCGCCCTGACCTGCAGCGCACCCTGCGCGCCTCGCTGCGCTGGGGTGGGGAGCCGCTGGAGCGCCGCTGGCGCGAGCCGGCCGAGAAGCCGCGCAAGCTCGTGCTCGTGTGCGACGTGTCGGGGTCGATGGCGCCCTACGCGCGCGTGCTGCTGCAGTACCTGCACGCCGCGGTGGCGACGCACCGGCGGGTCGAGGTCTTCGCCTTCGGCACGCGCCTGACGCGGCTCACGCGCGAGCTCGGCGTGCGCGATCCGGACCTCGCGCTGGCGCGGGCGTCGGAGGCCGTCGACGACTGGTCGGGCGGCACGCGCATCGGCTATTGCCTCGGCGTGCTCAACCGCGAGTACGGGCGCCGGCTGGGCCGAGGGTCCGTGGTCGTCATCCTTTCGGATGGATGGGACCGCGGAGAGCCCGAGCTGCTGGCCGACGAGATGGCGCGCCTGCGCCGATCGTCGCATCGCGTGGTCTGGCTCAATCCGCTCAAGGCGGCGCCGGGCTACGAACCGCTGGCGCGCGGGATGGCGGCGGCCCTGCCTCATACTGATCATTTCCTGGCCGGCAACTCGCTGGCCTCGCTGGCCGAGCTGGCCTCGATCCTGGAGGACACGAGATGAAGGACATCCTGCACGACATCGACGCCTGGACCGCGCGCGGCGACAAGGTCGCCATCGCGATGGTCGTCAGCGTCAAGCGCTCGGCGCCGCGCCCCCCGGGGGCGAAGATGGCGATCAGCTCGAGCGGCGAGGTCTCCGGCGCGGTGAGCGGCGGCTGCGTCGAGGGCGCGGTCATCCAGGTCGCCGAAGAGGTGATGGCCGGGGGCGCTCCGCAGCTCTTGAACTTCGGCATCGCCGACGAAGAGGCGTGGGACGTCGGGCTGCCGTGCGGCGGCGAGATCGGCGTGTGGGTCGAGCGCTACGAGCCGTGAGCGACGAGCTGACGCCGCAGGGGCGCTTCGCCGAGATCGCCCGCGAGGACGGCCGCGCGGCCGTCGTGACCATGCTCGAAGGCCCGGGCGCCGGGGCCAAGGTGCTCTTCGAGCCCGACGGCAGCCGCCGCGGCTCGCTGGGCTCACCCGAGCTCGACGACGAGGCCGCGCGCCACGCCGACGAGCTCATGTGGTCCGAGCGCTCCGAGCAGCGCGGGAACCTGTTCGTCGACGTCACGTACCCGGCGCCGCGGCTGATCGTCTTCGGGGCCATCGACTTCGCCGCCCAGCTGTGCACCCTGGCGCGCACGAGCGGCTGGCGGCCCTACGTCGTCGACCCGCGCGGGTTCTTCGCGCGCCCCGACCGCTTTCCGGACGCGGAGGAGGTCGTCGCCGCCTGGCCCGACGAGGCCTTCGAGCGCATCGGGGGCATCGACCGCGCGACGTCGATCGCCGTGCTCACCCATGATCCCAAGCTCGACGATGCCGCGCTCGGCATCGCGCTGCGCTCCGACGCCGCGTACGTGGGCGCCATGGGCTCGCGGCGCGCGCAGGAGAAGCGCCGCGAGCGCCTGCTCGCCCTGGGGATCACCGACGAGGAGCTCGCGCGCCTGAGCGCGCCGATCGGCCTCGACCTCGGCGCGCTCACGCCGGAGGAGACGGCGCTGTCGATCATGGGCGAGATCGTGGCCCATCGCCGCGGTCGCGAGGGTGGCCGGCTGTCGAACAGCCGCGGGGGGCGCATCCACGAGGTCACCGCTTGATCGGGGGCGTGGTGCTCGCCGCGGGCGGGGCCTCGCGCTTCGGCTCGCCCAAGCAGCTCGCCGAGCTCGACGGGCGCCCGCTGCTGCAGCACGCGGTCGACGCCATGCTCGCTGTGCCGGCCATCGATCCGGTCGTGGTCGTGCTCGGCGCCGAGGCGCAACGCGTGCTCGAGGCCGTGGACTTCGGGGCGGCGCAGGTCGCGGTCTGCGGCGACTGGGCCGAGGGGATGGCCGCCTCGCTGCGCTGCGGCGTCGAAGCGGTGGGCGACTGCGACTGGGTGATTCTGACGCTCGGCGATCAGCCGCGCGTGACGCCGCAGGTCATCGCCGCCGTCATGGGCCGCGCCGACTCCGCGCCGGCCGGCACCGTGGCCGTGCGCGCGACCTACGACGGCGCGCCGGGCCACCCCGTAGCCCTCGGTCGTGCGATGCTCCCGCGCGTGGCGCAGCTGAGCGGGGACGCGGGCGCCCGCGATCTGCTCGGCGGCGCCGACGTGATGATCTTCGAGGCCGCACGCCTGTGCGACCCAGCCGACGTCGACACCCCCGAAGAGCTGGAGGCCCTGCGCACATGAAGCTCGAGCAGTCGTTCACCGTCGCCGCACCCGTCGAGCAGGTCTGGGACATGCTGGTCGACGTCGAGCGGGTGGCGCCGTGCCTCCCCGGTGCCGAGGTCACGGGGCAGCGCCCCGACGGCAGCTACGAGGGCAACTTCACGGTCAAGCTCGGCCCCACCACCGCGTCCTACCGCGGCTCCTTGAAGATGGACTCGCTCGACGAGGCGTCGCGCACCGCGACGATGCACGCCAACGGCACCGACAAGCGCGGGCAGGGCGGCGCGCACGCCGTCATCGTCAGCACCCTGCGTCAGGAGGGCGAGGAGACGGTGGTCGACGTCATCACCGACTTCACCATCACCGGCCGGCTGGCGCGCTTCGGGCGCGGCGGGATGATCGAGGACATCTCCAAGCGGATGATGCGCGACTTCTCGCAGTGCCTGCAGGCGTCGATGGCGTCCGAGCCGGCGCCGGCGCCGGCCGCCGCGGAAGCGCCCGCCGGTCCCGCGGAAGCGCCCGCCGGCGCCGCGCCCGCCGCGGAGGCGCCCGCCGCCGCCGCGCCCGTTACGCCCGGCGAGGAGGCCGACGCCGCCGTGGCGTCCGCCGGCGGCGCCGCCGCCGAGGCCGGCGCGGCGTCCTCGGCTCCCGCCGCGCAGGAGCCGCCGGCGCCGCCCCGGCCGGAGCCGCAGGCCGCCAAGCCGGTCCACGGCATCCGCCTCGTGCTCTCCGTGCTGTGGGAGCGCGTTGTGCGCTTCTTCAGGCGCCTCATCGGCCGCGGCGAGAAGTGAGCGAGGCCCGCTCCTGGAGCGGCGCCGACTACGACCGGCTGTCCACGCCCATGGAGGCGATGGGCCGCGAGGTCCTCGAGCGCCTGCCGCTGACCGGCGGCGAGACGGTCATCGACGCCGGCTGCGGCTCGGGTCGGGTGACCGAGGCGCTGCTGGCGCGCCTGCCCAGCGGGCGCGTGATCGGCGTCGATCAGTCGGCGTCGATGATCGACGCCGCCCGCGAGCGCCTGGGGGACCGCGCCGAGTTGCACATGGCCGACCTCTCGACGTTCGACCTCGGGCTCCAGGCCGACGCGATCCTCTCGACCGCGACCTTCCACTGGATCGCCGACCACGACGCGCTCTTCGCCCGCCTGCATGCTCACCTGCACGGCGGCGCGCGGCTCGTGGCCCAGTGCGGCGGACAGCGCAACATCGCCCGCGTGCATGCCGCGGCGCGCGAGGTCATGGCGATCGAGCCCTACGCGCCAAGCTTCGAGTGCTGGCGGGGCCCGTGGAACTTCGCCGCGCCCGACGAGACCGAAGGGCGCCTGCGGGCCGCCGGCTTCCAGCAGGCGCGCGCGTGGCTGCAGGAGCGCCCGGTGACGCCCGACGGCCCCCACGCCTACCTCACCGAGATCAATCTCGGCGCGCACCTCGAGCGCCTGCCCGAGCCGCTGCGCCCGGGCTTCGTCGACGAGGTCGTCGAGCGCCTCGGCGGGCCGCCGGTGACGATCGACTACGTGCGCCTGAACATCGACGCGGTGGCGTAGGCGGTCAGACCGACGACGAAGGACCGTCAGACGCGCCGCAGCTTCTCCGGGTTGCGGATTGCGTCGATGCGCGTGATGCGACCGTCGCCGACGACGAACGAGAGCGCCGCGCGATGTCCGTCGCTGCTCGGGAGCACCAGCCCGAGCCGCCCGTTGAGCTCGATCTCGATCGGCTCGTGCACGAACCTGCGGCTGAGCGCTGCCCACGCGCGCGCGACGCGCGCCCCGCCGCGCAGCGGCTTACGTACCGCGGGCACGCGCCCGCCGCCGTCCGACGTCCAGAGGACATCCGGGTCGAGCACCGCCACGAGGCTCTCGAGGTCGCCCTCGGCGACCGCCTGGGCAAAGGCTCGCACGGCGCGATCGTGCTCATCGCGCGAGGCCGCGAAGCGCGGGCGCTCGCGCGTGACGTGACGTCGGGCGCGCGAGGCGAGCTGGCGCACCGCCTCGGGCGTGCGGCCGACCACCTCCGCGACGTCGCCGAACGGCACGTCGAACACGTCGTGCAGCACGAACGCCGTGCGCTCCGCGGGCGAGAGCTGCTCGAGCACGGTCAGCAGCGCGTAGCTGACCGACTCGTCGAGGGTGACGCGATCCGCCGGATCGTCCGACACGAGCGGCTCCGGGAGCCACGGACCGACATAGGTCTCGCGGCGCGCGCGAGCGGACCGCAGGCGATCGAGCGCGAGCCGGCCGACGACCGTCGTCAGCCAGCCGTCGAGGTTCTCGATGGCCTCCGCGTCCGCGCGCTCGAGCCGCAGCCACGCCTCCTGCACGACGTCCTCCGCCTCGCCGACATCGCCGAGCTCGCTGTAGGCGAGCCGCAACAGCCGCGGGCGTGCCTGCGCGAAGCGCTCCGCGGCAGTCACGCTGCGATCACCCTCCATGCGTCGGTGCCGGCGCGCACGCGCGGCGCCCAGCCGCTCGCCTCGCGCAGCCGGCGGTTCGACACTCGCTGCGAGCGCGCCAGCGGCCCGTCCTGCGGCGCCCGCGGGCGCAGCGCTTTCACCCCGACGGCGGCGGCCAGCGCGGCATCGATGTCGGCGTTCGTCGGCGGGTCGTCGTCGGCGACGTTGTAGGTCCCGGCCGGGGCGCGCAGCGCCGCGGCGATGGCCGCCGCCGCGTCATCCAGCCAGATCGTCGGCCGGTACGCGCCGGGCGGTCCGATCGCGATCGAGGCGCCGCCGCGCGCGGCCGCCAGCGCGGCCTGCGTGGAGCCGCTGTCGGGCCCGACGAACAGCCCGAAGCGCAGCACGACGGTGTCGCCGTCGAACAGCTCGCGCGCGTTGCGCTCGGCCGTCAGCGCGGTCGTCGTCACGCCGCCGCCGGCGACCGGCGCATCCTCGTCGAGCCAGGCGTCGCCGCCGTCGGCGTACACGAACGCGATCGACTCCTGCACGAGCCGTTTCACGCCGGCGGCCTGGGCGCCGCGCGCGATCGCCGCCGACGCCTCGGTGCGCACGCGGTCGTTCTCCTCCCAGGCCGACGGATCGGCCATGCGATCGGCGCTCGGGACATGCGTCAGCACGTTGACTACGGCGTCCGCCCCGTCGAACGCGCGGCGCAACGACGCCTCGTCGAAGACGTCAGCCTCGACAGCGCGTGCCCCGAGGCTCTCGAGCCGCTCGCGGCCGCGCGCGGAGCGCGTCACGCCTGTGACGCGGTGGCCGGCGGCGAGCATCGCGTGGACGGCGCGCCGCCCGATGACGCCGGTCGATCCGGTGATCACGATCTCGTTCATACCGGACTGACGAGGTAGCGCGCTCGATCGTGACATGCGGTGGCGCCCGCCCGGACGCGAGGGTCGCGGTCGGTGCCCGCGCCAACGCGCCGCACGGCGCCCGACGGCCGCTCGCTACAGTGAATCGAGACGGCCGCGCGACCCTCGTGAGCGGTCGCTTCGCCTGCCCAGATGGCCCTCAGACCGCTCCTCTCACGCCTCGCCGAGCACGCCGACGGTGCCGCCCTCATCGCCGATGGCGGCCGTGCGTTCGTGTCGCAGTCGATGCGGCCCTACGTCGTCGCCGCCCTGGCCGAGGGCGCGCACGCCGACCGCCCGACGCTCGTGGTGGCGGGCGACGACCGCCAGGCCCGCGACCTCGCCGCCGACCTGCGGGCGTGGCTCGAGCCGCGCCCCGTGCGCTTCTATCCCAGCCGCGGCGTCGCCTACGAGTCCCACCTCGCGCCGCCGGCGCACCTCGTCGGCCTGCGCGTGGCCGCGCTCGACGCCCTGCTGGCCAACCGGGCCGCGGGCGAGGAGCCGCCGGTCGTCGTCGTCAGCGCGGTGGCGCTGAGCGAGAAGGTGCCCGACCCGGCGCTGCGCCCGCACTCCTTCACCATCCGCGTCGGCGACCTGCTCGACCTCGACGAGGTCGGCCAGCAGCTCGTGGCCGCCGGCTACGAGCGCGTCGACCAGGTCGACGACCGCGGGCAGTTCGCCGTCCGCGGCGGCATCCTCGACCTCTACCCGGCCACCGAGGACCGCGCGGTGCGCATCGATCTCTTCGACATCGAGGTCGAGTCGATCCGCTTCTTCTCGACCTTCACCCAGCGCAGCCTGGGCGAGACCGAGGCGATCGAGATCGCGCCCGCCGCCGAGCTCGCGCCCGAGCATCGCGAGCTGGCCGAGATCGCCGCGCTGGAGGACGCCGAGGACCGCCCGGACGTCGCCGAGCTGCTGCCAGTCGACCGCTTCGAGGCCTTTCTCGACCTCGCGGCCGACGCGGCCATCCTCGTCGCCGCCGAGGAGGACGTCGCCCCGGCGCTGGCCGACCACTGGCAGGACGTGTGCGCGGCCTTCCACGACGAGGACGCCCATCACCTCTACGTCAAACCCGACGCGATCGCCGCCGCGCTCGACGCGCGCGCGAGCGTCCAGCTGAGCTCGATCTCGGCCGATCAGCCCATCGAGTTCCGCGCCCAGGCCGCCGACCTCGCCGCCCGCTCGCTCAAGGAGGCCGAGCCCGAGCTCGAGAAGCTCGTGCGCTCGGACTACCGCACCGTGGTCACGTGGTCGCGGCGCGGAGACGGCGAGCGCGCTGCCTACAACCTCGCGCGCCTGCGCGCCTCCTGGGACGGCGGCGATGGCCTGCAGTTCTCGCGCGCGACGCTGCGCGACGGCTTCATCGCCGCCGGGCTGCGCCTGGCCGTCATCCCCGAGCACCGGCTCTTCCGCCGCCGCCGGGCCGAGCGCCCGGAGCGGCCGACGCGCCGGCGCGGCGCCCTGCGCTCCTTCGCCGACCTGCGCACGGGCGACATCATCGTCCACGAGGACCACGGCATCGCCCGGTTCGCCGGCTTCGACACGAAGACGGTCGCCGACGTCACGCGCGACTACCTCGAGCTCGAGTACGCGGGCACCGATCGCGTCTTCCTGCCGGTCGACCAGCTCGCGAAGATCACCCGCTACGTCGGCGCGGGCGGCGCCCACCCGCCGCTGAGCAAGCTCGGCGGCAAGGCGTGGGAGGCGATGAAGGCGCGCGCTCGGCGCGCCGCCCAGGAGCTCGCGGGCGAGCTGCTCAACCTCTACGCCGAGCGCCGGCGCCGGCCGGGGCACGCCTTCCCCGAGGACGGCGAGTGGCTGCGCGAGTTCGAGGCGCGCTTCCCCTACCAGGAGACGCCTGACCAGCGCGAGGCCATCGAGCACGTCAAGGCCGACATGGAGCGCGCGCAGCCGATGGACCGCCTGATCTGCGGCGACGTCGGCTACGGCAAGACCGAGGTCGCCCTGCGCGCGGCGTTCAAGGCCGCCGACGACGGCAAGCAGGTGCTCGTGCTGGCGCCGACGACGATCCTCGCCCAGCAGCACTTCGGCACCTTCTCCGAGCGCCTGAAGGACTACCCCTTCACCATCGAGCACGTCAGCCGCTTCCGCTCGGCCAAGGACCAGAAGTCCGCCATCGCCGGCTTCAACGAGGGCCAGGTGGACATCCTCATCGGTACCCACCGCCTGCTCGGGCGCGACCTGCGCGGCAAGGACATCGGGCTGATGGTCGTCGACGAGGAGCAGCGCTTCGGCGTCAAGCAGAAGGAGCTGCTGCGCCAGCTCAAGCTCAAGGTCGACGTCATGGCCATGAGCGCGACGCCGATCCCGCGCACGCTGCAGATGTCGCTGGCCGGGATGCGCGACATCTCCGTCATCGAGACGCCGCCCGAGGGCCGCCGGCCCGTCAAGACCTACGTCGGCGAGTACGACGAGGGGCTCGTCAAGCAGGCGATCATGCGCGAGAAGGAGCGCGGCGGCCAGGCCTTCTTCGTCCACAACCGCGTGGAGACGATCGACGAGACCGCCGAGCGCCTGCGCGGCCTGTGCCCGGGGGTGCGCTTCGAGGTCGCCCACGGGCAGATGGACGAGAAGCTCCTCGAGCGGCGCATGCTGAGCTTCCTGCGCGGCGAGGCCGACGTGCTCGTGGCCACGAGCATCATCGAGTCCGGCATCGACATCCCGCAGGCCAACACCCTGATCATCGAGCGCGCCGAGACCTTCGGGCTGGCCCAGCTCTACCAGATCCGCGGGCGGGTCGGGCGCTCGAGCGAGCGCGCCTATGCCTACCTGCTGTACCCCAGCGCCGCGGCGCTGACCGAGGAGGCGACCAAGCGCCTGAGCGCGCTGAGCGACTACACCGAGCTGGGCGCCGGGTTCAAGATCGCCATGCGCGACCTCGAGATCCGCGGCGCGGGCAACCTGCTCGGCGACGAGCAGTCCGGCCACGTCGCCGCGCTCGGCTTCGAGCTCTATCTGTCGATGCTCGACGAGGCCGTGCGCGGGATGGACGGGACCCTCGGCGACGACGAGCCCGAGCCCGTGCGCCTGGACGTCAACGTCGACGCCTACGTGCCGGCCGACTACGTGCCGTACGAGCAGGCCAAGGTCGACGTCCACCGCCGGGTGGCCGCCGCGCGCGACGTCGCCGACCTCGCGCTGCTGCGCGAAGAGCTCGAGGATCGCTTCGGCCCGGTGCCCGAGCCGCTGGACAACCTCATCTCCCTGCAGCAGGCGCGCATCAAGTTCGGTCGCGCTGGCGCGCGCATGGTCTCCTTCCGCGGCGAGATGCTCGCCGCGACGCCGCTGGAGCTCACCTCCGACCAGGCGCAGGAGTTGCGCGAACGTGTACCCGAGGCTCGCTACGAGCCCGGCCGCAGCCAGGTCAGCTTCCGCGTCCCGCGCGAGGCCGAAGCGCGCTTTCGCATCGTGGTGGCGGCCGCGGATGCGCTGCTGGCGGTCACCGCGCCGGTCGGGGACCTGACGGCCGCCTGACAAATCGTGGCTACCATGACCCGTTCCTCCGCTGTCCCCTACCTCGAAACGATGGCCTTGAAGACTCGAACCGCACTTCCAGTCGTGGCCCTGCTCGCGGTCGCCGTCCTCGGCGTCTCCGCGTGCGGTGGCGGCGGCGTGCCCGGCAACTCGGTCGCCACCGTCGGCGATCAGACGATCAAGCGCGACACCTTCGACCACTGGATGAAGATCATCGCGGTCTCCCAGGCCGGTCAGAGCAACCCGGCGGCCGCCAAGACGGCCAAGGTGCCGGACGCGCCCGACTTCAAGCAGTGCATCGCCGAGAAGAAGAAGACCGCGGCGAAGCCGGCCAAGGGGCAGCCGGAGCCGACGGACGCGCAGTACAAGACCCAGTGCCAGCAGCAGTACAACCAGTTCAAGGACCAGGTCCTGGGCTTCCTGATCCGCTCGACGTGGCTCGACCAGGAGGCCAACCGGCTCAAGGTCAAGGTAGCCGACAAGACGATCGTCAAGCAGATCGACGACATCAAGAAGCAGCAGTTCGCCCAAAAGGGCAGCTACGAGAAGTTCCTGCAGAACGCAGGGCTGACCAACGAGGACGTGCTCTACCAGCAGCGCATCCGTGAGCTGCAGAACCAGATCACGTCGAAGGTGACCAAGGGCAAGGACAAGGTCACCGACGCCCAGATCGAGGCCTACTACAACAAGAACAAGTCGCGCTTCTCCTCGCCCGAGCGCCGCAACCTGCGCATCGTGCTGACCAAGGACAAGGCGAAGGCCGCGCAGGCCAAGAAGGCGCTCGACTCGGGCCAGTCCTGGAAGGCCGTGGCCAAGAAGTACTCGGTCGACCAGGCCTCCAAGAGCAAGGGCGGCGCGCTGCCCGGCGTGGCCAAGGGCCAGCAGGAGCCCGCCTTCGACAAGGCGATCTTCGCGGCCAAGAAGGGCAAGCTCACGGGCCCGGTCAAGACGCAGTTCGGCTGGTACGTCTTCGAGGTCAGCAAGGTCACCGCGACCAAGCAGCAGACGCTCGAGGAGTCCAAGACCTCGATCAAGCAGATCCTGGCCTCCCAGAACCAGCAGGCGGCCCTGAAGAAGTTCGGCGACGACTACCGCAACCGGTACAAGAAGGAGACGGACTGCCGCAAGGGGTACGTCGTCGACGACTGCAAGAACGCGCCGAAGAAGAAGGCCACGACGACGACGGCGCCGGCCGCGACGTCGGGCAGCGGCGCGCAGGGCACGACGACGACCTCGCCGTAGGCCGCGCGCGGGCGGCGACGTCTAGGCTCCGGCACGCATGTCAGAGCCCTCCGTCGCCGCCGCCGTCGCCCGCCTGGACGAGCTGACCCGCCGTCTGCGGCGCGAGTGCCCCTGGGACCGCGAGCAGGACGAGCGCTCGATCGTCCCGCACACGGTCGAGGAGGCCTACGAGCTGGCCGACGCCGCCAACGCCGGCGACGACGCCAAGCTGCGCGACGAGCTCGGCGACGTGCTCTTCCAGGTCCACTTCCTCTCGCTGCTGCTCGAGGAGCGCGGCGCCGGGGACATGGCGCAGGTGGCCGAGCACGTCCGCCAGAAGCTCATCCGCCGCCACCCGCACGTCTTCGGCGAGGTGGAGGCCGAGACGGCCGGCGAGGTGCTGCGCAACTGGGACCAGATCAAGCGCTCCGAGCCCGGCCGCGAGGAGGGCATCTTCGGCGAGGTGCCCGAGAACCTCCCGGCGCTGCTGCACGCGCGCAAGCTCCAGCGCCGCGCGGCGAGCTCGGGCTTCGACTTCGACCGCGTCCCCTACGACGCCGTCAGCGGCGAGCTCGAGGAGCTCGAGGCCGCCGGAGCCGAGCGCGACGCCGTCTTCCACGAGGTCGGCGACGTGCTCTTCGCGGTGGTCAATGTCGCGCGCAAGCTGCGCGTCGACCCCGAGCTCGCGCTGCGCTCGGCGAGCGCGCGCTTCCGCGGGCGGATCGAGGCCGCCGAGGAGCTGGCGGCCGCCGCCGGCGCCGAGTGGGAGGCGCTCACCCCCGACGACAAGCTGTCCTACTACGTCCAAGCGAGGTTGAACGAGTGAGCCAGATCGAGAAGATCCATGCCCGCCAGGTGCTCGACAGTCGCGGCAACCCGACCGTCGAGGTCGAGCTGGCGCTGCGCTCCGGCGCGGCGGGGCGCACGATCGTCCCCAGCGGCGCCTCCACGGGCGAGTTCGAGGCCACCGAGCTGCGCGACGGCGGCGACGCCTACGGCGGCAAGGGCGTGACGCAGGCCGTCGGCAACGTCAACGGCGAGATCGCCGAGGCGGTCGTCGGCCGCGACGCGACAGACCAGGAGGGCCTCGATCGCGCGCTGATCGAGCTCGACGGCACGCCCAACAAGTCGCGCCTGGGAGCCAACGCGATCCTCGGCGTCTCGCTGGCAGCCGCGCATGCCGCGGCGGCCGAGGAGGGCCAGCCGCTGTGGCGCTACCTGGGCGGCGACGCCGCGCACGTCCTGCCGGTGCCGATGATGAACGTCCTCAACGGCGGCGCCCACGCCGACAACTCGGTCGACTTCCAGGAGTTCATGGTGGTGCCGCTCGGGGCTGCGAGCTTCACGGAGTGCCTGCGCATGGGGGCCGAGGTCTTCCACGCGCTGAAGAAGACGCTCCACGACCGCGGCCTCGGCGGCGGCGTCGGCGACGAGGGTGGTTTCGCGCCGAACCTCGGCTCCAACGAGGAGGCGCTGCAGATGCTGGTCGCCGGCATCGAGGCCGCGGGCTACACGCCCGGCGACGACGTCGCCATCGCTCTGGACCCCGCGGTGAGCGAGATCTTCTCCGACGGCGCCTACGTCCTCGAGCACGAGCACCGCACCCTGAGCGCTGCCGAGCTGACCGACTACTGGGCCGACCTGGCGGGCCGCTACCCGATCGTCTCCCTCGAGGATGGGATGGCCGAGGAGGACTGGGATGGCTGGGCGGCGCTGACCGAGCGTCTGGGCGCTCACCTGCAGCTCGTCGGCGACGACGTCTTCGTCACCAACACCGAGCGCCTGCGCCGCGGCATCGACTCGGGCGTGGGCAACTCGATCCTCGTCAAGGTCAACCAGATCGGCACCCTGAGCGAGACGCTCGCCGCCATCGCGATGGCCCGCGAGGCCGGCTACAGCGCGGTGATGTCGCACCGCTCGGGCGAGACGGAGGACGTGACCATCGCCGACCTCGCCGTGGCCACCGGCTGCGGGCAGATCAAGACCGGCGCGCCGTCGCGCTCGGATCGCGTGGCGAAGTACAACCAGCTGCTGCGCATCGAGGAGCAGCTCGGCGCCGACGCGAGCTTCCCGGGGCGGTCGGCCTTCCGCTCGTGACGCGGGCGTCGGACTCCGAGCGCGAGGACGCGGTGGCGCACCTGCGCGAGGCCGCGGCCGAGGGGCGCCTCGACGTCGAGGAGCTGGTCAGCCGCATCGACGCTGCGTATGCCGCCACGACGCGCGAGGAGCTCGTGCCACTGACCGCCGACCTCCCGGCGGCGACCGGGGCCGTGTTCGGGGGGCCGCCCGAGCGCCGAGCGACGAGCTTCGTGCTCAGCATCTTCGGCGGCAGCGACCGGGCGGGGCGCTGGCGCGTGGCCGAGCGCCTGCGCGTGGTGAACATCTTCGGCGGCGCCGATCTCGACCTGCGCGAGGCGACGCTGGCGGCGCCGGAGGTGCACATCACGGTCATCTCGATCTTCGGCGGCTCGGACATCGTGGTGCCCGAGGGCGTGCACGCCGAGCTGTCGAGCTTCGCCATCTTCGGGGGCGACGACCTCAAGCTCGGCGGTTCGGAGCCGCTGCCGGGCGCGCCCGTGGTCCACGTCCGCTGTGTCTCGATCTTCGGCGGCACGGACGTGATGACCAAGCGCGGCCGCGCCAAGCGGCGCCTTCCGGGCCTGCCGCCGCCGCCTCCGCCGCTCTAGAGGGCCTGCCGCCGCCGCCTCCGCCGCTCTAGAACGTCCGCTTGCAGCGGGAGGATTCGTGTGCGCTCTTCACGAAGGCGACTCCAATGGCCCCGGCCCGCAGCGCTCGCGCGCCCCGTCGCGCTCCTGTCACGCGCCCGAAGGCGGCGCGTCCGCGGGTCCTTCCCGGCGGTGCCCGCGGCATCCGTTGGGACCGCGTCTCGCGCGTCGCCCTGCTCGTCGTCCTGCTGGGCATGCTCTTCCTCTACGTCGGCCCGGCGCGCTCGTACTGGTCGACGGTCCAGGAGGCCAAGCACCGCCGCGCCGACGTCGCGAGGCTCAAGCACGAGAACGCCAAGCTGCGGGCCCGACGGGACGCCCTGCGCAACCCCGCGGCGCTCGAGCGCGAGGCGCGGCGCCTGGGAATGGTGCGCCCCGGCGAGCGCTCGTACGTCGTCAAGCACCTGCCGAAAGGCCCCTAGAACCGAGAGCGTCCGGCCTTCGGCCGGGAGGACCCGCCCGCCGGCGGCCTGCCTGCCCTCGGCACGCTGACGATTGTGTGCCGCCTCCGGCACCCCTTGGCTAGCCTGATCTCGGTGAGCTTCGACACCGCGATCTACCAGTGGCGCGCGGGGGAGCGCCGCCTGGCGGAGGCCGAGCCCCCCGAGAGCGTGGCCCTCGAGCGCGTCACCTCGCGCATCCACGCAGAGCTGCGCCGGCGCCTCGGCGGCCCCTTCACGGTCGACGAGCTCGTCGCGCTGTACGACCGGGGCACGGGCTGGTGCCTGGACCTCGCCTATGCCGTCGCGCCAGGTGCGCCGTGGGCGTGGGAGATGCGCACGGTGGCCGATGCCGCCTTCGCCCGCTACGTGCGCGAGGCGGCCGACTTCGCCGGGGGCACGGCGGCTCGAGCCCGGCCGCTAGGCTTATTGCGATGTCCGTTATCTAGATCTCAATAAGGTAGATCTAGGTAAGAAACCATACGCGATACGCTATGAGCTGGTGGACACCGGAGCGAACCCGTTCCGCTACGGCGCGCTGGCGCTCGACGACGCCTTCACCAACCGCGAGCGCGAGATCGCCGAGCTCAAGGCCGACATCGTCAACGGCCAGGACGTCGTCGTCTTCGCCCCGCGGCGCTACGGCAAGTCGTCGCTCATGTGGCGCGTGGCCGAGCAGCTGACGCGCCGGCGCGTGCTCGTCGCCTCGGTCGACCTCATGACCACGCCCACGGTGGCCAAGCTGGCCGAGAAGCTCGCCCGCACCATCCACGAGGACGTCGCGTCGCGCAGGGAGAAGGCGCTCGACCGCCTGCGCATCTTCAGCTCGCTGCGCGTCAAGCCGATCGTCAACGTCGATCCCGACACCGGCAAGCTGTCCTTCGGCTTCGACGCGGGCTACGCCCCAGAGGACCTGCGCGCGACGCTCGAGCACCTGCTGGCGCTCCCGGGCGAGCTCGGGGCCGAGCGCAAGCGCCGGGTGGCGCTCATCTTCGACGAGTTCCAGGAGGTCGTCGACATCGATCCGACGCTCCCTCGGCTCATGCGCGCCGTCTTCCAGGAGCAGCCCGAGGTCGCCCACGTCTACCTGGGCAGCAAGCGCCACATGATGCGCCGGCTCTTCAGCGACGAGAACGAGCCCTTCTGGCGCAGCGCCAAGCCCGTCGAGCTCGGCGTCATCGCCCCCGAGCCCTTCGGCGCCTACATCGTCGAGCGCTTCCGCGCCAGCGGCCGTTCGATCGCCCCCGACGCCGTCGACGCAGTGCTGCGGACGACCGGCGGGCACCCATACGCCACCCAGGAGCTCTGCTACTTCCTCTGGCAGCTGACCGCGGAGGGCGAGAGCGCCGACCTCGACCGCCTGCGGGCCGCGGTCGAGGGTGTGCTGCGCTCCGAGAACGCCCACTTCGCCACGGTGTGGGACCACGCGTCGGCGCAGCAGCGCCTGCTGCTGCAGGCCCTGGCCGCCGAGCCCGGCCGCGCGCTCACGACCGACTACCGCCGGCGCCACGACCTGCCCTCGCCGTCGACCGTCCAGAGCGCGGTGACCGCGCTCGAGCGTGAGGAGCTCGTGCGCAACGAGGGCGGCGACGTGCGCATCGTCGAGCCCTTCCTGCCGGAGTGGGTCCGCGGGCGCTTCGGCGCCCGCTAAGCGCGCCGGGCGTCAGTCGTCGTCCTCTTCGCCGGCGCGGCGGATCACGATCTGGTCCTCCTCGATCGTGACGCTCACGGGCCGGTGGCCGGCCCAGTGCTCGGCGTAGACGGGGTTGTCCTCGACGGCGGGGTCGAGCCACAGCCCGTAGCCCTCCTCGCCGTGGTCGAAGGTCCCCTCGAGCTCGCGTGCGGCGCCCTTGCGACGTCCGCGGCCGCCGCGACGGCCGCGGCGGCGCTTGCGGGCGGCGTCCTCGTCCTCGTCCTCGTCCTCGTCGTCGTCCTGCTCGTCGTCGTCCTCGCCGGCCTCGGCCGCCGCGGCGGCTTCGGCCGCGCGGCGCTCCTCCTCCTCGACGCGGGCTGCCTCGGCGGCCTCGAGCTCGGCGGCGATGAGCGCGTCGTCCTCGGCGCGCAGGTCGATCTCGTCGTCGAAGTCGCCGCCGCCGGCCCCGGGGACGGGCGCGCCGTCGGTGTCGCCGTCGGGCACGAGGTCGTTCTCACGCTTGAACGCCTCGATCTGCTGGACGGTGACCTCGAGCTGATGAGCGATCCAGGCGTCGGTGCGCCCCTGGCGGACCCAGCCGCGGATCTGGTTGAGGTGCGGTCGCAATGATCGTCGTGCCATGGCTGGCGCGGGAGTCTATGCAAATGCGCTTGCTATACGCCTGTCGCTTGCGCGGTCGCCTGGAGCGTTGTTAAGGTGGCTCGATCCCCAGCGAGGCAGGGAGGTCCCCACGTGCTGGTCCTGACCCGGAAGTCGAATCAAAGCATCATGATCGGAGATGACATCGAGGTCTCGGTGCTTTCGATCATGGGCGAGAAGGTGCGGGTCGGCATCCAGGCGCCGAGGGACATCCCGGTCTTCCGCAAGGAGGTCTACCTCGAGATCCAGCAGGAGCGCGCCAAGGAGATGGCGGGCTCCAACGTTCGGGCCGAGGTCGACCAGGCGCTGCGCAAGCTGCGCGAGCCCTAGAGACGTCGCGCGGCTCACTGCGGAGCCGCGCGGTAGTGATAGCCGTGTGAGCGCGTGAAGCCCGCGTGCGTGTACAGAGCGTGGGCTGGCGCGTTGGCGCTGTGGACCTGGAGGTAGAGGCGCCGCGCGCCGCGCTCGACTGCCCAGGTCGTCAGCGTGTGGACGACGTGGCTGGCGATGCCGCGTCGGCGCGCCCTGGCGGCGGTGGCCACGCAGAACAGGCCCGCCCAGCCGCGCTCGCACACCGCCAGCCCGACGCCGAGGTCGCCGGAGGCCCGGGCGTACGCCGTCGGCGGCTCGATGCGCGCGAGGACGGTGCGGGCGTGCTCGTCGGCGTCGGCGCGCTCCTCGCAGGTCGCCCACGCGCCGATCCAGCCCGCGTCGGGCCGGTCGGTGAGCGCCACCTCGCCGGGCGCCGTCGCCTGCACCGCTCCGGGGTCCGTCGCCGCCAGCACCGCATCGGCGTCGGCCACGAGGACGTCGGTGACCCCGTCCCGCGACCACCCCCGGCGAGCCAGCTCGGCGTCGAGGCCGGTGCGCTCCTCGGCGGGAGCGACCTGCACGAGCGCGCGGTCCCCGCGGCGCGCGTAGAAGTCCTCGACGAGCGCTGGGTCCGGGCGGTCGGCGAGCGGGAGGGCGGAGTTCGAGCGCCTGCGGGTCAGCGACGGCGTGTGGCGCAGCAGCCAGCCATCGCGCCGGAGCGCCTCCGCGGCCGGCCATCCGCGCGCGGCGAGCTCCTCGACGAGCAGCATCTCCTCGACGAGCAGCATCGCGCCGCGGCGGCGCTAGCCCATCACGACGTAGAGCGTCTTGAACATCGCCACCGTCACGAGCGCGGCCGTGGCCAGCAGGACCAGCACGAGCAGCACGAAGCGCATCGAGCCATGCTTGTGCACGCGGTCGCGGCGCCTGCTGTCCAGGCGCTGCTCTGCGTCGCGATAGATCCGCTCGCGGCGCAGGCGGTCGGCCTCGGCCTCCTCGACGAAGGCACGCTCGAAGGCCGCGAGGCTCTGTTGCAACTTGGTGGAGGCCATTGGCGGCACCAGGAATCTACCCCATCCCACAGGCCCCCCACAGCCCGCGGCCGCTGCGCCGCGCCGTCTGGGCGAGCTGAGCGAGCTGGCGCGCGTGCGCCACGTTGGGCGCAATCGTGAGCGTGCGGGCATAGCCGTCGCGCACCAGCTGGGCGTTGACGAAGGCGCCGTCGGGCTCGCGGTAGACGTAGGCCAACAGGCGCCCGTAGCGGTCGCGCTGCTCGACGTCACCCACGAGGCGGACGCGGCGGCCGGCCACGAGCGCCGCGTTGGCCGCCGACGCGCGCTTGGCGTAGCACTGCACCGGCGTGCCGGGCTTGACCGACTCGGGCGTGTCGACGCCGATGTAGCGCACGCGCTCCTCACGGCCGTCGAGGCGCACGCGGATGGTGTCGCCGTCGACCACGCGCACCACCTGCGCGCGCCCGAGCGTCGTCGTCCGCGGGTGGTCGCGCAGCTGCACGACGAGCACCACCACGGCGGCCAGCAGGAGGACGAAGGGGGCGATCCGGCGCATCTCGTCGGACCGTAAGGCCGGCCCCGGGCAGGAGGCATGCGGAGGTCCTGATTCGTCACGAAGGCTGCACTGGGATGATGCCGTGCTGCACATGGCCGAAACAGAGCGCAAGCGACCGCGGCTGAAGGACCTCCCCGGCGGTCAGGTCACCGAGCTGATCGTCATCGTGGTCATGGCCCTGGCCATCGCGCTGGCGGTCCAGTGGCTGCTGGTCAAGCCCTACCGGATCCCGAGCGGGTCGATGGAGCCGACGCTCGACGTCGGTCAGCGGGTGCTGGTCAACCGCCTCAGCCACCGCCTCGGCTCCGACCCCCAGGTGGGCGACATCATCACCTTCCACCCGCCGGCCGGTGCCGACGAGACGCCTCCGCGCTGCGGCGCGCAGCAGGCCGACAACCAGCCATGCCCGGCGCCGACGCCCCAGCAGTCCACGCAGACCTTCATCAAGCGGGTCGTCGGGGTCGGCGGCGACCGGATCGCCGTGCGCGACGGGCACGTCATCCGCAACGGCAAGCTCCAGAGCGAGTCGTTCACCGCCCCGTGCGCCGGTGGGCAGGGCTGCGACCTGCCGCGCGCCATCACCGTCCCGCAGGGCTACGTCTTCTGCATGGGCGACAACCGCGGCGCGTCCGACGACGGCCGTTTCTGGGGGCCGATCCCGGTCGACTGGGTCATCGGGGGCGCGTTCGCCACCTACTGGCCACCCAAGCGCATCGGCACGCTCTAGCGTGCGCGGCATGCGCTCCTTCAACCTGCTCTCGGCCACCTACGACTACCCGGCCGACAACCCGGAGGGATATCGCCGAGGCCACGCCCGGGTGGGCGAGGCGATCGGCTCGCGCCGGATCGGCGGGACGGTCTACGAGCTGCCGCCCGGCGAGAGCGCCTGGCCGTACCACTACGAGCTGGGCGATGAGGAGTGGATGATCGTCCTCGACGGCCGCGTCGCCTTGCGCACGCCCGAGGGCGAGCAGGAACTCGGCGAGGGCGACGTCGTCTGCTTCCCCGAGGGCCCCGACGGCGCGCACGCGATGGTCAATCGCGGCGCCGAGACGGCCCACGTCCTCATGCTCTCGACCCTCCGCGCGCCGGCCGTCGCGGTCTATCCGGACAGCGACAAGGTCGGGGTCTTCACCGACGACCCGGGCGCGCGGGTCATGGTGCGGCGGTCGAGCTCGGTCGAGTACTGGGACGGGGAGCGCTAGCGGCGTCAGTCTCCGCGAGCGCGGGCGGACGGAACTGTCCTGCCGCAAAGTCGCAGGACGACCGCTGGGCAGGACACTTGCGCGCGACCGCTGACGCTGCGACCGGCCGCCACCCCCTCCGCGTCGCTGCCCCGGCCGCGCGACGCCACCAGACGCCGCGCGGAGACAGGGAGGAGCGGCTATCGCCTCACAGCAGGGGCGGGTTCGCCAGCTGTGCGAGTTGCAGCGCCTGCTGCGGGAACCACTGCCCGGCGGGCGGGTCGACGAGGCCCCACTCGGGGTCGGGTGAGCCGGCGGGCGCCCCGCGGGTGCAGGTGCCGTCGGACTCGCCGGGGACCTTGACCCACAGCAGCGCGTCTCCCAATGGGGAGCCGGTGTTGGTGGTCGGTCGCACGCCGACGCCACGGCCCGGCGGGTTGCACCAGTCCTGCGCGTCGGTGTACTTGCCGGCCGGCGGCACCCACGGGCCCTGGCCGTTGCGGCTCGTGTCGATCACGAAGTGCGCCGTCGGCTGCGCCGTGCCGAGGTTGGCCTCGAACCACTGGTCGGTCGGTCCCCAAGTGCTGATGTCGTTGGGGTTGACCGGATGGTCGGCGGGGGCGAGGGGCGAGAAGTACTGGCTCGCGCACCAGTCGTAGTGGCCGAGCCTCCAGCCACCCTCCTCGGGGTCGTTGGCGAACGCGATGCACTCCGAGATCCACGTCGCGTACTTGCGCTCGTAGTCGAGCAGCCGGTAGTTCGACACGTTGGTGAAGAGCCCCGTCGCCCGCAGCACGCCGGCCTTGGCCAGCCGCGCCGCGATGTCGCCCACGCCCAGCCAGGCGCTGTGCGTGCCGTCGAGGTAGACGCTCGTGCGCGCGCCCTGCCCCAACTTGTCGACGGCGTAGTTGAGCTCCTCGTAGCGCTGGGCGTCGGTGAACGGGTAGCCGGCGCCGCAGTTGGAGGGCAGCAGCCCCAGGCCGTCGGGCTCGAGGATGACGATCGCCCGGCTGGCGCCGATGCCGCTCGCGAAGCCGTCGATCCAGGCTTCGTAGTCGGCCGTCGTCAGCGCGCCGCCGGCTGACAGGCCGCCGCAGTCGCGCCCGGGGATGTTGTAGGCCACGAGGACCGGCACGGCTCGCTGGAAGCGCGCCCGGCGGACGGTGGCGCTGACCGCCGCGCGGGCGTCGCTCGGCGTGCCCTTCGTGACCCAGACGGCCTTGGGCTTGGACTCCAGCGCGGCGAGACGCAGTGCGTCACGGACGCGGTGCTGGCGCAGCAGCTCGATGCCCTGGCGGATGGCCTCCGGGTGCGGCGGCGGGACGTAGAAGCGCGAGAGCAGCCGCTGCGCCGCGACCCGCCCGCCGCGGCGGTTGTCGGCGTAGACGTACGGGATCGGCTGCGCCGCGGCCGCCGGGCGCCCCGACAGGACGGTTGGGACGCCGGCCTGCGCCAGCCGCCACGGGAGCGGGTCGTCGCCATGCAGCGACATGAGGATCACGCCGTCGACGTGACCCTGGCGCACGTAGCGCTCGACCTTCACGTGCTCGCGCTCGGTGTGGGCGAGCAGGAGCACGAGCTGCAGGTCGCCGTCGGCGATGGCCGATGAGATCCCGTGGACGACGGACGCGAAGAACGGGTCGGAGAACAGGCGGCTCTCGGGCTCGGAGACGACCAGCGCGATCGTGCTCGTCCGGCCGGTGACGAGGCTGCGCGCCGCCGGCTTGGGGACGTAGCCCAGCTGGGCGACCGCCTCCTCGACGAGCGTCCGAGTGGACGGCAGTACCCGCGGCGAGCCGTTCAGCGCCCGCGACACGGTGGCGATCGATACTCCTGCCAGCTCGGCCACGTGCGCGAGGGTCGGCCGCCACGGCGTCCCCTCCGCGGCGGCCGGCGAGACAGGCGGCGGCTCAGGCGACGGCCGTCTCCTGCTCCTCGTAGACGCGGATGAAGCGCAGGTAGTTCTCGGCGATCTGCGTCGCGGCGGCCTCGCGCTCGAGCGAGTCGTCGAGGTAGCCCTTCAGGGCGTCCCACCAGATCGAGCGGCCGATGGCGAAGCCGACGAAGCCCTCGACGGGCGACGCCGCGCGCAGCCACTGGTCGACCTTCTCGTCGCTGGCGCCGCGGCCGAGCAGGACGCAGACGACGCCCTCGCGCCCGGGCCCTTCGCGGGTCTGCTTGGCCAGCATCTCGGCGTCCTCGCGCGCGTCGACGCCCTCGATCTTCCAGATGTCGACTTCGCAGCCGAAGTCCTGGATCTCGGCGATCGAGCGCCGCATGAGCTCGGGCCGCAGCTCGGCGTCGTAGCGGTCGGTGTCGCCGTCGACCGAGGCGAGCTGCTCGTCGGTCGCGGGCACCAGCAGCTCGAAGAGGAACTTGCGGTCGGTCTCGTGCAGCCAGTCGGCCAGGCGCTTGAGGCGCTCGAGCTGGCGGCGGTTGAGCTCAGGGTCGTCCTCGGGGTTGTAGCGGACGAGGACCTTCGAGAAGGCGGGGTCGAACTTCTCGATGTGCGCGCCGAAGTCGTCGCCGTACTCGAAGTCGAACTCGTTCTGGCCGGACTTCTCGACCGGCATGGCGAGCTTGAGGCCCTTCTCCTTGGCGTCGTGGGGCACAGTCCCGCCGAACTGCTCGTCGACGAGCACGCCGACCTGGTCGCCCTGCACCGAGCCGCTCGCCGTGGCCTTGGCCATGCCCTCGTAGATGAGGTGCTTGGAGTCGGTGATGCGCTCGGTCTCCTCGGGCGTGGGATCGCCCTCGATGCCGAACATCTTCTTCTGGAACGAGCCGCGGTGGTCGAACGCGAGGATGTAGAGCTTGCCGTCGTAGCCCAGGGCCATGGTGGTCCCCCTTGTCGAAGTCTTTTTCGTGGCGCTACCCCAGTCTATGCCGATGGATCGCGACGCGTGAGTACGCTGCGGCGCCATGGAGCACCACTTCCACGGGCCGAGCTACACACTCGGTATCGAGGAGGAGCTCATGATCGTCGACGCCGAGGGCTACGGCCTGGTCAACGCGATCGAGTCCCTGCTGCAGGATGCCGAGGACGGCGAGATCAAGCCCGAGCTCATGGAGTCGGTGCTCGAGATCTCGACCAACCCGGCCTCCGACACCGTCCAGGCCGGCGAGCAGCTGCGCCGCCTGCGCACGCAGGTGCGCCGCACCGCGGAGGGGCGTGGCTTCGCCATCGGCTCGGCCGGCACGCACCCGTTCGCCATGTGGGAGGACCAGCGCATCGTCGCCCGCGCGCGCTACCGCGAGCTGGTCACGGCCCTGCGCTTCGTGGCGCGCCAGGAGCTGATCTTCGGCATGCACGTGCACGTCGGCGTCGACGATCCCGACAAGGCGATCCATGTGGCCAACGGCATGCGCGTCCACCTCGCCGTCCTCTTGGCGCTGAGCACCAACTCGCCCTTCTGGCGCGCCGACGCCACCGGGCTGCTCTCGGCCCGCATGCCGATCTTCCGCACCTTCCCGCGCGTGGGGATCCCGCCGCACTACCGCGACTGGGCCCACTACCAGAGCGAGATCGCCTTCATGGTCGAGTCGGGGGTCATGGAGGACTACACGTGGCTCTGGTACGACGTGCGCCCGCACCCGAAGTTCGGGACGGTCGAGGTGCGGGTGTGCGACTCCCAGACGCGCGTCGAGCACACGCTGGCGCTGGCGGCGCTCGTGCAGGCGATGGTCAAGGAGCTCTGCGAGCACTACGAGGCGGGCGGCCAGCTCGCGGAGTACCCGTGGCAGATGCTCGACGAGAACAAGTGGCTCGCCGCCCGCCACGGGCTCGACGGCGAGCTGGTCGACCTGCCCTCCAGCGAGCGCATCGCCACCAAGGCGCTGGCGCGGCGCCTGTACGACCGCCTGCGCGAGCACGCCCAGGACCTGGGCTCGGCCGCCGAGCTCGAGGCGATCGAGGATCTCCTCGCCCGCGGCAGCGGCGCGCATCGCCAGCTCGTCGTCTATGAGGCCAACCACGACCTGCGCGAGGTCATGGCCGAGATCGTCGCGGCGACGGCGCCCGAGGGCGCCTAGGGTGGAGGGCGGGGCCAGACCGCCGCCGCCGTGCCCGTGCTGGTCACTTTCGCGTCAACTGTCCTGCCTAGGGGTCGTCCTGCGACCACAGGGCAGGACGGCAGCCCGCCGATGGCTCACGCGCGCGGCCGCGCAGCCGCGGACGCCCTTTCCTCGATGGCCGGTCGCGAAGCGCCGCAACGCACGCGGATCCGACCCGAACGACCTGCTCAGGAACTCCCCCTAGGCCTGCGCGAAGCGCTGCGCGAGCTGGTGGCGCACGCCGAGCACGAAGCCGTCCAGCGTCTGCTGGGTCTCGGCGTCGATGGCGTCGAAGCTGACGCCGCTGCCGTCGCTGACGTTGCGCACGATGCGACCGCTCGCGGTCACCGTGCCGTGGCCGCCGGGCAGGTCGAGCTCCACGCGGACGGCACCCGACAGGTCCTTGCGGTCCAGCAGCACGCCGCCGGCGCTGATGTCGACGGTCTGCATCGTCACCTGCGGGCCGGCCTCGGAGCCGTCCTCGGTCAGCGGCGTGACCAGGATCGGCAGCGTGCAGTTCAGGCGGACGAAGCGGCGCAGCTCGCGGGGCGCGACGGCGTCGTCGATGCGAAAGCGCGCGCTGACGTCGTCGCCGCCGAGCAGCGTGCCTGAGAGCATGACGATCTGGCGGTCGTGCTCGAAGCTCATCTCGGCCTCGGCGGGCAGGGGCCGGGCAGCGGCGGGAACTCCACGGGGCACGGCGAGGGTGGTCTCCGTCCCGCGCACGTGCACGACTCGCGCGGAGAAACGCGCGTTGCGCACGTGAAGGTTCACGGACTGGAAGTCTGCGGGACGGGGTGCCACCACACTCGTTCATCGGTCGCGGACAGCGGCGGTTGAGAGCATACGCGCGCGCAGGCCTAGAATCGGGGCAGCAATGGCACAGATGCCCGATCTCAATGTCGTCTGCAAGAACTGCGGCAACGAGGTCAGCCCCTACATCACCGAGTGTCCGTACTGCGGCAACCGGCTGCGCAAGCGCGCGCCGAAGATCGAGCGCGACGGCACGGTCTCCGAGCCGCGCAAGGCCCGCAAGGCGCGCAAGCCCTCGGCGCCACGGCTGTCGCGCTTCCGCTCGGGGGAGATCCCCGGCATCCGCGGCGAGCTCACGGGGCGCCCGTACGCCACTATGGCTCTCGTCGCCCTCTCGCTGTTCGGCTACCTGCTGCTCTTCCCGGTGGCGCTGGTCGACATCGGGGTCGCGCGGCCGATCAACGGCGAGTGGTGGCGCGTCGCCACCTCGCCCTTCCTGTACGCGAGCATCTGGTACGAGCTGGCCGCGGTCACCGCCATCGCGGTCTTCGGCTGGTTGCTGGAGCGCCGCCACGGGCCGCTCGTGGTCCTGTTCCTCTTCATCCTGTGCGGGATGGGCGGCATCGCGCTGGCCGTGGCGGTCGACCCGTCGCCACTGGCGATCGGGGGCAACGGCGCCGCCCTCGGCCTGTTGTGCGCGTGGGCCGTCCCCGATCTCATCGCGCGCAGCCGTGGCGAGGACTACGACGGCGACCTGCTCGGGACCGCGGTGTTCGCCGCGGTCCTGCTGCTCATCCCCGTGGCCGTCCTCGAGGCGAGCCCGATCGCGGGCTTCGCGGGCGGGGCGGCGGGCCTGCTCGTCGGCTTGGCGCTGGCTCGCGCGCGCATCGCCTAGATTGGGCCGCGATGCCCGACCGGCGATACAGCGCGGAGGAGGTCGACGCCGCGGTCGCGGCGCTGGCCGACCCAGAGCGCTTCGCCCATGCCCAGGAGATCGTCACCCACGCGGCGCCGGGGCTCCAGCGGGTGCTCAACGAGGCGCTCGCCGAGGGCGGCTGGTTCGGCGGCGCTCACGAGGCGCAGCTCGGTCAGGCGGCCTCGCTCGAGGACCCCGAGGAGCGCCTGCGGATGATCCGCACGCTCGTTGCCGAGGAGACCCGCCTGGGCATGCTGGTCGGCGTCGCGGTCGGCTTCGCGCTGGCCCACGAGCTCATGCGATCCAACGAGACAGGAGACGAACGCTGATGGACATCCGCTTCCTCGGTCACGCGGCCTTCGCGCTGGAGCACGACGGCAAGACCGTGCTCATCGACCCGTTCCTGACCGGCAACCCGAAGGCCGCCGCGTCCGCCGACGAGGTCGCCGCCGACGCGATCCTGCTCACCCACGGCCATGGCGATCACTACGGCGACACCGTCGCCATCGCCAAGCGCACCGGCGCGACCGTCGTGGCCATCACGGAGATCGCCGGGGAGATCGCCGAGGAGGGCGTCGAGACCATCGACACCAACCTCGGCGGCACCGCCGAGTTCGACTGGGGCACGGTGCGCCTGACGCCGGCCTGGCACACCTCCACGACGCCCAAGGGCACGGTCAGCACCCCGGCTGGGCTGGTCGTCGAGCTCGGCGACAAGCGCATCTACCACCTCGGCGACACCGCGCTGTTCAGCGACCTCGCGCTGCCCAAGCGCCGAGGGCACCTCGACGTCGCGCTCATGTGCATCGGCGGCCACTACACGATGGACCGCTTCGACGCCGTGGCCGCGTGCGAGCTGGTGGGTGCCGACCAGGTCATCCCGTGCCACTACGACACGTTCCCGCTCGTGGAGACCGACGCGCAAGCGTTCAAGTCCGACGTGCAGAACGCCGGCTTCGCCGAGGTCGTCATCCTCCAGCCGGGCGAGAGCCACACGCCATGACCACCGCGGTCGTGCTCATCGAGGCCGAGCGCGACGCGATGTCCGCGCTCGGCGGCGCGCTGGCCGACCTGAACGGCGTGGCCGAGGCCTACTCGGTCACCGGCGAATGGGACTTCGTCGCCATCATCCGCGTGCCGCGCCACGAGATGCTGGCCGAGGTCGTCACCGGGGAGCTGGTCAAGCTCCCCGGCGTCAGCCGGACCCAGACGATGGTCGCCTTCGAGGTCTTCTCGCGCCACGACCTCGAGGCGATGTTCTCCATCGGCTCCTAGGCCGGGACGAACTCCGCGGCGAGCAGGTCCATCAGCAGCCCGTCGTGCCAGGTGCCGTCGGCGCCGAGCTCGTAGTCGCGCATGCGACCGACGGGCTTGAAGCCGACGGCCGCGTAGGCCCGGATGGCCCGCTCGTTGTCGGCCGCCGGGTCGATGGTGAAGCGGTGGTGGCCGCGCTCGATGTAGTGGGCAATGACGAGCCGCAGCGCCTCGCGCCCGAGGCCCTGTCCCTGGCGGGCGGTGGTGAGGAAGATGTCCAGCCCGACCGAGCGGTACATGGGGTCCGTGTTCTCCTCGCAGGCCAGCCAGCCGGTGAGCGCCCCGTCGACGACGATGGCGAAGCGGGGCTCGGGGCCGAGGAGCTCCTCGCGGTCGGGCTGCTCGGCCTGCGGCCCCCACCAGCGCGCGACGGCGGGCTCGGCGAGAATGGCGATGAGGCCGTCGAGATCGTCCTCGACGAGCGCTCGCAGCAGCACGCGCTCGCCGCGCAGGGTCGGGAGCTCCATGCCTCAAGTGTCGCCGATCGGTTCCAAGTTGGCCGGCCAGCCAGTCGCGCGCTAGGCTCGCGCCCATGACCGAGCACGCGCCGCCCCGGACCGATCGCGTGGACTTCCGCGCGACGAGCGATCCCGCTCTGCAGGAGTCGGCCGACCGCGGCGAGGCGAACCTCCTGACCTACCGCGAGCTCTACGAGCTGTGGGAGCGCCAGCAGTGGGCGGTGCAGGACCTCGACTTCACCCAGGACCGCATCGACTGGCACGAGCGCATCGATCCCGAGGAGCGCGTGGCGCGCCTGTACGGCCTGAGCTCGTTCTTCGTCGGCGAGCAGCGCGTGGCGGCCGAGCTCGGGCCGATCATGCGCGCCGTCCCCGACGAGGACATGCGCATCTTCCTCTGCACCCAGATCGCCGACGAGGCGCGCCACGTCGCCTTCTTCGACCGCTTCTACCGCGAGGTCGGCGTGCTCGAGGCCGACGGCCTGCAGGATCGCCTGGAGCAGACCAGCGAGCACCTCAACCCGGAGTTCCACACGCTCTTCGACGAGATGCTCCACAGCCGCGTGGACCGCCTGGCCGTCGAGCCGGAGGACCGCGAGGCGCTCGTCGAGGCGATCACGATCTACCACATGATCACCGAGGGGATGCTGGCGCTCACCGGCCAGCACTTCATCATCGACTTCAACGAGCGGGCCGGCACGCTGCCCGGCTTCGTGGCGGGCTTCACCAACGTCGCGCGCGACGAGCATCGCCACGTGGCCTTCGGCGCGCGCTTCCTGCGCGACATGGCCCGCGAGGACACGCGCTACGAGGCCGCGATCCAACGTGCGCTGATCGAGGCCGGCCCGGTGGCCGAGGGCGTGCTGCGGCCGAAGTGGATCCCCGCCGACGTGGGCGACGACGCCACGCTCTTCGGCGGGGCGTCCGTGGGCGAGACGCGCGCCTTTGCGCTGCAGGCGCTGCAGCGCCGGCTGAAGGTCATCGGCCTGGCCAGCGCCGCCTGAGGCGCGCGGCTACCCTGACCGGCGTGCCCGTCGTGCGCGAGGAGTTCGGCCCGACGCTGCCCGAGCTACTCGGGGCGCGGCTGCGCGTGCCCGCGCGGATCATCTGGCGCGTGCTGGCGGCGGCGGGCGTCCTCGTCGTCCTCGTGCTGGTCTGGCTGGCCTTCGTTCGCGACAGCCCCGGACAGGCCGGGGTCGTCGTCCGCGGGCCAGTGACCTTCAACCTCATCTACACCGACGCCCTGCGCAAGGTCGCGCCGCGCGCCGGCGAGACGCTGCGCCTGCAGACGATCGCGGGGCCGCCGCAGTCCTTCGCGGTGCGCCCGCTGCGCCTCGCGCCGTACAAGGGCGACGTCAGCGCCGAGCTGACGCTGCTCTCGGCGCGCCTCATCCGCCAGATGGGCGCTCAGTACCCGGGCTTCCTGTGGCGCGGCGACGGGCGCGTGAACATCAACCAGCAGCCCGGCTACCAGATCGTCTTCCAGGCGCGCATCGGTGGGCACACGACCTACGGCAAGCGCGTGCTGCTCGTGTCCGCCCCCGACCCGCCGCCCACCACGGGGCTCGACATCACGATGCTCTCGGAACGCTCGCCGGCGATCCCGCGCGCCGACGCGGTGGCGGCCAACGGCCCGCTCAAGACGCCGTATCGCTCCGTGCGCTTCGGCACCCAGAGGCCCTAGCGCGTGAGCGACGACCTCGGTTGGGACGAGTTCATGCGCGTCGACATGCGCGTCGGGCGCATCGTCGAGGTCGAGGACTTCCCCGAGGCGCGCCGGCCGGCCTGGAAGCTGCGCGTCGACTTCGGCGAGCGGATCGGGATGCGCCGCTCCTCGGCGCAGATCACCAACTACGAGCGCGACGAGCTCGTCGGGCGCCGGGTCATCGGCGTCGTGAACTTCCCGCCCAAGCAGATTGGCCCCGTGCGCTCGGAGTGCCTGGTCCTCGGCACCTACGCGGCCGATGGCACGGTCCTGCTGCTCGCGCCCGAGCCCCAAGCGGCGCTGGGCGATCGCGTCGGGTAGCTAGGGCGTCGGATCGGCCGGCGGCTGCGTCGGGGCGGCCGCGGGCGGCGCGGGCTCGTCGGCGGGCGGCGCGGGGTCGTCCGCGGGGGGCGGCGTGGGCGCCGCGCCGGCGCCGGTGTCGGTGCCCGCGGGCGGCGTCGCCGCCGTAGGCGCGGGGGGCGGGGTGGTGACCACGGGATCGGCGGTCGGGGCCGGCGCCGGCGGGGGCGTCGCCGAGGCCTGCTGGTCGGGGCCGCCGGAGGTCACGACCCCGGGCGCGTCGGCCGGGAGGGTGGCGGTGGCCGATCCCTGTTGGGGCGCGGCGGCGGGCACCGGCTTGACGGGCTTGGGAGCATCGACGGGCTTGGCCGCGGCGGCGTCGCGCTTGCTCGCCTGCTTGCCCTTGGCCGGCTTGTCGGTCGCCTTGTGCTTACTCGCGTGCTCGACCGGGGCCGCGGTGGGCTGTGGCTGGGAGGCGACGACCTGCGGCGAGGCGGGCACCGTCGCGACGGCGGTGACGGCGGTGTGGTGGGCGAGCGGGCGCCGCTGGGCGGCGTGGTCGACCTCGACCGCGCCGGCGGTGACGATCGCCGCGGCGGCGAGCCCGGCGACGGCCTTCGAGGCGACGGCCCCGACACCGGCCGACAGCGCGCTGCCCGCGCCCGCCCCGGCGGCGCCGGCACCGGCACCGGCGGCCGCCGCGCTGCCGCCCGCGCTGGCGGTCGTGCCGAGGTGGGCCAGCACGACCTTCTTGAGCACCAGCAGCGGGCCGACCGGGAAGACGGCGGCCAGCGCGCGATTGGTCTGGCGCAGATGCCGGCGGAAGGCTGAGCAGCTGTCGCACTGGCGCAGGTGGCGGCGAACCGGGGCGGTCATGCGGTGAAGGCCCTCGGCGACCTCGCCGAGCTCGTCGCGGACCTCGTCGCACGTGAGCTGGCGCGCCTGGGCGGACTCGGCCAGCGATACCCGCGCGCGCACGAGCAGCGACTTCACGCTGGGGATGGTCGTGTCCATCGCCTCGGCGATCTGGTCGTAGCTGAGGGCGTCGATCTCGCGCAGCAGCAGCGCTGTGCGCTGGGTCTCGGGCAGCCCCTGCACGTCCTCGACGAGCAGGCGGAACTCCTCTCGGCGGTGCACCTTGTCGGCCGCCGAGGTGCCGTTCTCCGACAGGTGGACGTCCATCGAGTCGACCCCGATGGCCTGCACCCGGCGCAGGTGGTTCAGCGAGCGGTTGCGCGCGATGCGGTACAGCCACGGGCGCACGTTGAGCGCGCGCTCGTCGGCGATCATCGCGTTGAAGGCCGCCGCGAAGACCTCCTGCAGCACGTCCTCGGCGTCCTCGCGTGACCCGAGCATGTGCCGGCAGAAGGCGAGCAGCCGCGCCTGGTAGCGCCCTACCAGCGCCTCGTAGGCGGCCTGGTTGCCGCGCCGCGTCATGGCGACGAGGCGCTCATCGGACTGGATCCGAAGCAGGGGCGTCGGGCCGCGAAGGCCGTCGGCGCTGACGTGTTGGAGGGCTGAGGCTTCCACGCGTGAAGAAGGGCTCGCCCGCTGAGAACACGAGCAAGCCCCTGAAGGTTGCGTCCGCCACAGGGTAGCGGCGGCGCCCCTGACGCGCGTCCCGTGGGCGAGGACTCTCACGAAGCCCTCATCAGCCATGCCCGGGGCGGGACTCGAACCCGCACGCTCTTGCGAGCAGCGACTTTTAAGGTCGCGGCCTCTACCAGTTGGGCTACCCGGGCCGGCGCCGGGAATGGTACGTCCGCATGACCGGCTCCGCCTGGCTGCGCTCGGCGCGCCCGCGGAGGGTTCGCAGCATCTTGCGCGTCATCGGGAAGTCGCCAAACTCGTTGAGCAGCAGCGAGAGCACAGCGCCGGCGGGCTGCTGCCAGCGGTAGAGGATGCGCAGCCGCGTGACGACGCGCGTGCCGCTCCCGGCCGGGCACAGGCGCCAGGCCCAGGTGCTGTCGGGCTTGGCCCAGACGAGGTGGCCGGGCGCGTCGAGGGCGGCGACCCGGAACGCCGTCACGTCGTTGACGCGGCTGAACATCGGCACCCAGTCGCCTACGCGCGGATCCTGGAACTCGTCGAGGATCCGCTCTGCGCTCGGGTGGCCGACGTTGTCGAGCAGGTCGTTGGAGTAGAAGCCGGCCTTGCCGAAGCCCACTTGCGCCAGCCATGGCCACACCGCCTGCGGCGGCGCGGCGATCGTGATCGCACGCGTGGCCGTGTACTGGCACCCGGGAACGAGATCGTCGCCCGGCAGCACGGGGCGTCGGCCTCGGTCCCCCGACATGGACCACGTGATCGCTGCCCGACGCTGGCGAGGCGGAAGGCATGGGCCGAGCCTGCCAGCGCTTCGCGGCGCCGCCATCGGGGCGCAGCGCGGCACGCCCACCGGGAGAACTACGGCTCGATGCTCAAGTTCGGTGGACGAAGTCCCGATGAGCAGTCATAGGACATGGGGGGGCCGTCCCGCGTACTCGTGGATCCTGTGGATCCCACGCACAACCGCCGCCATATCGCGCGGTCGCTCGGCATGCTCTTCCTCATCGAGGGGACGTTGGGGCAGGTCTGGCTGCTGCTGCCCCACGAAGCCGGCCGGCCGCTGCCCCTCGTGGGCATCTGCGTCCTGGCCCAGGTGCTCGGTGTCTGGATGCGCCGGGGAGGCCTGGACCTCGCACCGCTCTGGGTGCTGAAGGCGATGATCGCCCTGGGCACGCTGCTGGCGGCCGCGGGCAGCGTCTTCTCGGGCTCGCCGACGACCGGCTTCGCCTTCCTCTTCCTGTGGGTCACCCCGTACGCCGTCTACTTCGGCCTGCGCCAGGCCGCGTTCCAGACCGTGCTCGCGGTCCTCGGGCTCATCGGCTCGCGTGTCGCGCTCGCCGCCGGTGGCTTCGACGTCAGTCAGCTGGGCGGCTGGCTGCTGCCGACGGCGACCATCATCGTCGTCTCCTCCATCGTCTACCAGCTCACCCGCGAGCTCGGCCGCTCGGACCGCGAGCGGATCGTCTCCGAGAGCGAGCGCGCCGAGGCCGAGGCCCGGCGCGCGGCCTCCGAGCGCGAGCGCGCCCACCGCGAGGCGGCCATGGCGCGCCTCGCCGGCCTGGCGCTGCGCGCGACGGACAGGACGCTGCTGCTCGACGAGACCGTGCGCGTGCTGACCGAGACCCTGCGCGTCGAGCACTGCGCCATCCGCGAGCTGCAGCCCGACGGCACGCACATGGACGCGGTGGCCGCCGTTGGCTTCGAGGTGGGCGCCGAGGTGCCCTCCGACGAGCAGCGCTTCGCCGGCCATGTGCTCGCCGGCGACGAGCCGATCATCGTCTGGGAGTGGGCCAGCGAGCGGCGCTTCAGCGTGCCCAGCCTGCGCGGGCACGGGATCCGCGCCACCGCCGCGGCGGCGATCCGCGGGCGCTCGGGCGCCTTCGGCGTCATCGGGGTGCACTCGAGCACGGTGGGCGCGTTCTCCGGCGAGGAGGGCCAGTGGCTGCAGTCGATCGCCGACCTGCTGGCCTCGGCGCTCGACCGTGAGCGCTCGGAGGCGGTCATGCGCCACCAGTCGCTGCACGACGCGCTGACGGGCCTGCCCAACCGCGCGCTGCTCTTCGACCGCGTCGAGCACGCCTTCGGCCGCGCCGAGCGCTTCGGCTTCGGCGTCGCCGTGCTGCTGCTCGACGTCGACGGCTTCAAGACCGTCAACGACTCGCTCGGCCACCAGGCGGGCGACGAGCTGCTGATCGAGGTCGGCTCGCGCCTGACCGAGGTCGTGCGGACCTCCGATACGGTCGCGCGCCTGGGCGGCGACGAGTTCGTCGTGCTCGCCGAGGTGGAGTCCGACGAGGAGGCCTTCGAGATCGCTGAGCGCATCGCCCAGGTGTGGGAGAAGCCCTTCGCGGTCGCCTCCGGTGAGGTCTTCTGCTCGGCCTCGGTCGGCATCGCCGTGGGGCGCGAGGCGCAGGCGCCCGCGAAGATGCTGCGCGAGGCCGATGCCGCGATGTACCGCGCCAAGGCGGGCGGTCGCGGGCGCTCGGAGATGTTCGACGAGGCCATGCGCCGCGACGCGTTCGAGCGGCTGCGCACGGAGTCCGACCTGCGCCGCGCGCTGGAGCGCGACGAGTTCCGGGTCCTCTACCAGCCGATCTTCGACACGGCCACGCTGCGGCCGATCGCCGTCGAGGCGCTCGTGCGCTGGCAGCACCCGACCCGCGGCGTCGTCGGCCCGGTCGAGTTCATCCCGCTGGCCGAGGAGACGGGCCTGATCGCGCCGCTGGGGCGCTGGGTGCTCGAGCACGCCCTGGCCGAGGTGGCCGGCTGGGCCGATCGCTTCCCCGACGTCCCGATGCGCGTCGCGGTCAACGTCTCCGCTCAGCAGCTCGCGCGCCCGGAGTTCCTGCACGAGGTGCGCGCGGCGCTCGAGGCCTCCAACCTGCCGCCCGAGCGCCTCGGCCTCGAGATCACGGAGTCGATCCTCATCAAGGAGTCGGGCTCGCCGCGCTCGACGCTCGAGGCGCTGCGCGAGATCGGGGTCAAGGTCCTCATCGACGACTTCGGGACCGGCTACTCGTCGCTGGCGCGCCTGAAGCGCTTCCCGCTCGACGTCATCAAGATCGACCGCTCCTTCGTGGCCGGCGTGGGCGCCGAGGACGAGGACACGGCGATCGTCGCCGCCATCGTCGAGATCGCCCGCTCGCTGGGCCTGCAGGTCGTGGCCGAGGGCGTCGAGGGCGAGGTCCAGCTCGAGCGCCTGCGCGAGCTGGGCTGCCACGCGGTGCAGGGCTACCTGTTCTCCGGCCCGCTGCAGGGCGACGCCTTCGCGGCCTTCCTGGCCGACGAGGAGCCCGACGCCCGGGCCGCCGCCATGGCCCTGTGAGACGGCGCAAAGTCGGAAGGGCGCGCGGGTGCGCACGTCCTGCGAGGTATGCGCCGTTACCTCCAGCCGACCGTCGTGCCGCTCCAGCCACTCGGTAGACCCTCGCCGCGCCCGTCGCGGCGCGGGCCGCGACTGAGGGCGCGGTAGCCCCGGCTCGTCCGCTTGCCCTGCGGCGCCGCGCGGACGAGGCCGCCGGCGTGCTCCTGCGCGCGGGTTAGCATCGCCGGCGTCGCCGACCACGCCGACATCCGCGTTCGCCTGACCCCGCGCGCGTCGCGCGAGCAGATTGCTCCCGGGCCCGACGGGGCCTACGCCGTGCGCGTGACCGCGCCGCCCGTCGACGGGCGCGCCAACGACGCGCTGTGCCGGCTCATCGCGGCCCGCGCGGGCGTGCCCGCGTCGCGCGTCAGCGTCGTGCGCGGCGCCAAGGCGCGCGACAAGCTCGTGCGCATCGAGGGCGTCGACGCGGCGGCCCTGCGGGCGCGCCTGCTCGCCGGATAGCGCAAGTTTTGGCTCTGGGCCTCGTTGGGGGCTGGCAAGGAGAGACATGCGCCGGGCGGGGGCCGGCGCTTCCTGGAGTCCCGCTTGCCTGCGTCCCACACCCTGACACGGGTCCTCGCCGCCGCCGCGCTGATCGCGGCGGTGCTGGTCGTGGGCGTCCTCGTGCTCGGCAGCCGGGGCGGCTCCTACAGCGTCCACGCGCGCTTCCAGAACGCCTCGCAGCTCGTCAAGGGCAACCTCGTGCAGGTGGCCGGCGTCCCCGTCGGCAAGATCCAGAGCATCGACCTGACCCCCGACGGCCAGGCCGACGTACGCATGAAGATCACCGACGCGGGCTATCGCCCGCTGCGCCGCGGCACCAAGGCGATCATCCGGCAGGCCTCGCTCTCGGGGGTGGCCAATCGCTACATCGACCTCCAGCTCCCGGCGGCCGACCATCAGGAGCAGATCCCGGCCGGCGGCGTCATCGACCAGTCCGACACGACGACCGCCGTCGACCTCGACCAGCTCTTCAACACCTTCGACCCGAAGACGCGCAAGGCGCTGAGCGGCCTCATCCGCGGCTCCGCCGCCTCCTACGCCGGCAAGGGCGAGGAGGCCAACGCCGGCTGGGCCTACCTGAACCCCTCGCTGGCGGCCTCCAGCCGGCTGTTCAAGGCGCTCGACGCCGACACCCCGGCCCTCAAGCGCTTCATCGGCCAGTCCTCGCAGCTGGTGGGCGACCTCGCGACGCGCCGGGCGGACCTCGCGGGCCTCGTCGACCACCTGGCCACCACCACCGGCGCCCTCGGGCGCCAGAAGCAGGCGCTGTCCACCGCGATCGGCGATCTGCCGGGCTTCATGCGCCGCGCCGACACCACCTTCGTCAACCTGCGCGCCACCCTCGACGACCTCCAGCCGCTCGTCGACGAGTCCAAGCCCGTGGCCAAGAAGCTGCGGCCCTTCCTGGCCGCGCTGCGCCCGCTGGCGCGCGACGCGCGCCCCACGCTGCGCGACCTCTCCGCGCTCGTGCGCTCGCCCGGCGCCGCCAACGACCTCATCGAGCTGACGAACTCCTCGGTGCCGGTGCGCAACGCCGCGGTCGGGCCGACCAACCGCGACGGCAAGCAGCGCGACGGCGCCTTCCCGGCCTCGACGAAGGCGCTCCAGGACGCCACGCCCGAGCTGGCCACGGCGCGGCCCTACGCCCCCGACCTCACGGGCTGGTTCGACGACTTCGGCCACTCGGGCCTCTACGACGCGCTCGGCGGGGCCAGCCGCGCGGCGCCCTACGTGAACCTCTTCGCGCCCGTCGACGGCGTGCTCAAGCCGCTGCTCGACCCGCTGGAGCAGAGCGACGCGTTCAAGAACGCCACCTCGCTGAACCAGCGCTGGCGCTGCCCGGGGTCGGTCGAGCGCGGCGCCAGCTGGAAGCCCAGCGCCGACTTCCCCTGCGACGCGTCCGAAGGGCCGCTCGGGCCATGAGGCGCGCCGTGCTCACGCTCCTGCTCGTCGCGGGCGTCGGCGTCGCGTACATCGCGGCGACCGGCGCCGGCCAGAACGCCGACAAGGGGAAGTACTGGGTGCAGTTCGACAACGCCTTCGGACTCATCCAGGGCGGCGACCTCAAGGTGGCCGGGGTCCGCGCGGGCAAGATCACCGACATCAAGCTCGACAAGCGCACCAAGCACGCGCTCGTCGGCTTCAAGATCGACAAGAACGGCTTCGGCTCGCTGCGCTCGGACGCCTTCTGCGAGTCGCGCCCGCAGTCGCTCATCGGCGAGTACTTCGTCGACTGCCAGCCCGGCACCGCCAGGCAGGTGCTCGAGCCCGGCGCGGTCATCCCCGTCACGCGCACGGCGTCGACGGTCGCGCCCGACCTCGTCAACGACATCCTCCGGCGCCCCTACCGCGAGCGCCTGAGCCTCATCATCGGCTCGCTGGGCGCCGGGGTGGCGGGCAACGCCGAGAACCTCAACGCGGCCATCCGCCGCGCCAGCCCGGCCCTGCGCGAGACCGACAAGGTGCTGGCCACGCTGGGTGCGCAGAACAAGATCCTCGGCGACCTCACGGTCAACGCCGACAAGGTGGTGGGCGACCTCGCGGCCAACCGCAAGGACGTCGGGCGCTTCGTCTCCGAGGCCAAGGACACCGCGCAGGCCTCGGCCGAGCGGCGCGGCGACATCGCGGCCGGCCTGCGCCAGCTGCCCGGCTTCCTCGAGCAGCTGCAGCCGACGATGAAGGCCCTCGGCCAGGTGGCCGACGACCAGGGCTCGGCGCTGCACAACCTCGACTCGTCGTCCAAGCAGCTGACGACCTTCTTCGACCAGCTCGGGCCGTTCGCCGACGCCTCCCGGCCGGCCTTCAAGTCGCTGGGCAGCGCATCGAAGACCGGCGACCGTGCGGTCAAGGCCGCGCCGCCGGTCATCTCCCAGCTCGGCGCCCTCGCCTCGGGCACGCCCGAGCTCGGCAAGAACCTCTCGATCGTCCTGCAGCACCTCGACGACCGCAAGCACGCGGTCGAGAAGGACCCGCGCAGCCCCGGCGGCCAGGGCTACACCGGCCTCGAGGCGCTGCTGCAGTACGTCTACGACCAGACGTCCTCGACGTCGATCTTCGACCAGAACAACCACATCCTCAAGATCGGCGCCTTCGTCGGGCCGTGCGCGGACTACGCCAGCGAGGAGACCCTCAAGAAGAACCCCGACCTCGAGACCCAGTGCGGCTCGCGCCTCGGGCCCGTCCAGCCGGGCCTGAACTACCCCGACGTGACCAAGCGGGCGACGCCCGAGGATGCCAAGGAGCGCGGCGCGGCCAAGCGCGCCAGCGGCGACCACGACCTGCCGCTGCCCGCCGTCCCGGCGCCCGTCGACGCGCCCGCGCCGGTGGCGCCCGCGACCCCCGCCGCCCCCTCGACTCCCTCGCTGCCGAGCGTCCCCACCCCGTCGACGCCGACGGTGCCCACGCCCACCGTCCCCGGCGTGCCGCCCATCACCCTGCCGCCGCTGCCCGGCGTGGGCACCACCGGCGGCAACGATCGCGGCGGCTCCACGCCGGTCCTGCCGCTGCCCAAGCTGAGCGCGAAGAACAGCGACCCGCAGGCCCAGACCAAGCTCCTCGACTACCTCCTGAAGCCATGACCCCCTCGCGCGGTCGCCGATCCAACGCCTCCGTCGTCGCGAACCCCGTGCTCGTGGGGGCCGTGACCACCCTCGTCATCGTCGTGGCCGTCTTCCTGGCCTACAACGCCAACAACGGGCTGCCGTTCGTCCCCACCCGCCAGCTCCACGTGCTCGTCTCCAACGGCGCCAACCTCGTGAAGGGGAACGAGGTTCGCTCGGGCGGCTTCCGCGTCGGCGTCGTGACCGACATGCAGCCGGTGATGCTGCCCAACCACAAGGTCGGCGCCCGCCTGACGCTCAAGCTCGACAAGAAGGCCGGCGCCGTGCCGGTCGACTCGAAGGTCGTCATCCGCCCGCGCTCCGCGCTGGGCCTCAAGTACGTCGAGCTCGACACCGGCCGCTCGAAGAAGGTCTTCGCCGACGGCGCCACCATGCCGGCCACGCAGGCGTCGGTGCCCGTCGAGCTCGACGAGGTCTACAACATGTTCGACGAGCCGACGCGGCGCGCGTCCCAGGGCAACCTGCAGGGCTTCGGCGACGCCCTCGCCGGCCGCGGCGCCGACCTCAACCAGACCATCCAGGTCGCGCCCCAGCTCTTCGGCCACCTCGGCTCGGTCATGGCCAACCTCTCCGCGCCGCGCACCGACCTGCCCTCGTTCTTCAAGGAGCTCGGGGACGCCGCGCGCATCGTCGCGCCGGTCTCGAGGACCAACGCGCACCTCTTCACGACGATGGCCAACACCTTCGAGGCCATCTCGCGCGACCCGCAGGCGCTCAAGTCGACGATCTCCGAGAGCCCGCCGACGCTGCGCGCCGGCACCGAGTCGCTGCGCGTGCAGCGCCCGTTCCTCGAGCACACCGCGGCCCTGTCGCGCGACCTCGACACAGCGACGACCGAGCTGCGCGGCGCGCTGCCGACCGTCAACTCGGCGCTGCGCGTCGGCACCCCCGTGCAGCGGCGCTCGGTCGCCCTCAACGACAACCTGCAGGGAGCGCTGGGCGCCCTCGAGGAGCTCGTCAAGGCCCCGACCACGGTCGGCTCGCTGCGCGGCCTCACGGCCACCGTGGGCACGCTGCAGCCCCAGCTGCGCTACCTGGGGCCGTACGTGACGGTCTGCAACTCCTGGAACATCTTCTGGACCTTCGCGGCCGAGCACCTGTCGGCTCCCGACGACACAGGATCCTCGCAGCGCGCGCTGCTGAACATGGCCACGCAGGCGCCCGGCACCGACGGCATCGGGTCCTCGGGCGCCAACGAGTTCGCCCACGGCAAGGGCGCGCTGCCGGGCAAGGCCGACCAGTACGTGCACAACAACGTCTACGCCCCGGCCGTCGACGCGAAGGGCAACGCCGACTGCGGCGCGGGCCAGACCGGCTACATCCAGGCCTACAACCCGCTGCGCGACAAGAGCGTCAAGGGCGACCCCTACCAGGGCGCCGTGACCGAGCGCTTCCCGGTCAGCGGTCGCCTGGGCCCGACCTACGCGCAGTTCGACAAGCAGGGCAAGGGCCACGGCCTGAACCCCGACCACGTGCCGGCCGGGGAGACGTTCACCGACCGGCCCGGCGGCCACGGCGCCGACATCGCGAGGCCGCAGCCATGAGGCGCAGGCAGCGCAAGGGCATGCCCCCGTTCGCCGCCGGCCTGCTCACGCTCGCCGTGCTCAGCGTCGTGACCTACTTCGGCTTCACCAAGGCGATCCCGTTCAAGCACCACTACACGGTTCAGGCGGTCTTCCCGTCGGCCAATGGGGTGCGCAACGGGTCGCCGGTGCGCGTGGCCGGCGTCAACGTCGGCAAGGTCACCGCGATCAGCCACGTCGAGGACGGCAAGCAGGCCGCGCTCGTGACCATGCGGATCGACAAGAAGGGCCTGCCGCTGCACCAGGACGTGACGATGAAGATCCGCCCGCGCATCTTCTTGGAGGGCAACTTCTTCGTCGACGTCAGCCCGGGCTCGCCCTCGGCGCCGGCGCTGCACGACGGCGACCGCCTCCCGATCAACCAGACGAGCGCGCCGGTGCAGCTCGACCAGGTCCTGAGCGCGCTGCAGGCGCCGACGCGCAAGGACCTCCAGGCCCTGCTGCGCGAGCTCTCCTCCGGCCTGAAGGGCAAGGGCGGGCGCGGCTACAACGCGTCGATCCCCTACTGGAAGCCCGCCTACCGCGACAGCGCGATCGTCGCCGACGCGGCCCAGGGCACCGAGCCCGGCGACCTCGGGCGCTACATCGACCGTGCCGGCGTGACCGCCGAGGCCATCGACCGCAATCGCCAGCAGCTCAAGTCGCTGGTCACCGACTTCGACACGACGGCCGGCGCCTTCGCCGCGCGCCAACAGGAGCTCTCGGCCGCCGTCGGCGAGTTGCCGCGCACGCTGCAGGCGGCGATGCCCGCCCTGGGCGCCCTGAACCGCTCCTTCCCCGCCGTGCGCGGCCTGATCCGGGCGGCGCGCCCGGCCGTGCGCTCGTCGGGCCCGGCCATCGACGCCAGCATGCCCTTGGTCCGGCAGGCGCGCGGGCTCGTGTCCAAGCCCGAGCTGCGCGGCCTGTCGCACGACCTGCGCCCGCTGGTGCCCGCCCTGACCGCGCTCAACCAGCGCTCGGTGCCGCTCTACTCGCAGCTCTCGCAGGCCTCGAGTTGCCAGAACGACGTGATCCTGCCCTGGACCAAGGACAAGATCGACGACAAGACGTTCCCCGCCCGCGGCCCCGTGTACGAGGAGGCGACCAAGCCGCTGCCCGGCCTCGCCGGCGAGAGCCGCTCAGGCGACGCCAACGGCCAGTGGTTCCGCGTCATGCTCACGACGCCCAAGTTCGCCTACCCGATGGGGACCGACAAGTTCTTCCTCACCGGCCAGCCGCTTCAGGGCGTCAACCCGCCGACGCCGAAGAACCACGCCCGCCCGCCGCTGCGCGCCGACGTGCCGTGCGAGACCCAGCAGCCGCCCGACCTGCGCACGGTCCCCGACGCGGCCCCGCAGGGCTTCGACCTGGCCCAGCCGTCGGCCGCCGCCAAGGCCGACGCGCTGCAGAAGACCGTCGACTGGCTGCGCAAGGACCTCGAGGCCGAGGGCTCGTCGCTCAAGGTCTCCGACGTGCCGGCCACCGTGAAGGAGCTCACGAAGTGAGGACGGCGATCCGCAAGCACGCCGGGCACTTCGCGGCGGTCGTCGGGCTCGCGCTCGTCGCGGCGCTCGTCGGCGGCTACATCATGCACAACCAGCGCATGCGCTTCCCGTGGGAGGGCAAGCCGTTCGAGCTGCAGGCCGCGTTCTCCACCGCCCAGGCCGTCACGCCGGGCCAAGGCCAGACGGTGCGCGTCTCGGGCGTGCGCGTCGGCGACATCACCAGGGTCGGGCTGAAGGACGGCCACGCCGTGGTGACCCTCGCCCTCGACCCCGAGTACAAGGATCTCGTCCACACCGACGCCACCGCGCTGTTGCGGCCCAAGACCGGGCTGAAGGACATGTTCATCGAGCTCGACCCGGGGACCGACAAGGCGCCCCTGGCCAAGCGCGGGTGGACGCTGCCGGTCTCCAACACGCTGCCCGACGTCAACCCGGACGAGATCCTCGCCTCGCTGGACTCCGACACGCGCGACTACCTGACGCTGCTCGTCGACGGCGCCGGCCGCGGTCTGAAGGGGCGCGGCAACGACCTGCGCGAGGTCTTCCGGCGCTTCGAGCCCACGCACCGCGACCTGGCTCGCGTCAACCGCCTCGTCGCGCAGCGCCACCAGAACCTGAGCCGGCTGGTGCACTCCCTCGGAGACCTCAACGACGAGCTGGCCAACAAGAGCGACGACCTCGCCGCGCTGGTCGACTCGTCCTCGGCGGTCTTCCGGTCCTTCGCCTCCGAGCAGGCCAACGTGACCCAGGCGGTCGGTGACCTGCCCGGGGCGCTGCGCCAGACGACCGACACCCTCGGCCGCGTCCAGAGGTTCGCCGAGACCCTGCGCCCGGCCGCCGTGCACCTGCAGCCGGCCCTGAAGGCGCTCAACCGCGCCAACGGGGCCGTGCAGCCGTTCGCCAAGGAGGCGGCGCCCATCGTCCAGAGCCAGATCCGGCCGTTCGTGCGCGACGCGCGGCCGGTGGTGCGCTCGACGACCAAGCCCGCCGACGAGCTGGCCGCCGCCACGCCCGACCTGACGAGCTCGTTCACGGTGCTCAACCACCTCTTCAATCTCGTCGGCTACAACCCGAACGGGCGCGAGGGCCCGAGCAAGGACGCGCGCGAGGAGGGCTACCTGTTCTGGATCGCGTGGCTGCAGCACAACGGCGCCGCGCTGTTCTCGACCTCCGACGCCAACGGCCCGTTCCGCGCGGTGACCCTGGGCGGCACGTGCGGCGTGCTCAAGTCGATCACGAGCGAGAACCCGCCGCTGAGCCAGACGCTGCTGCCGGCCCTCACCGACCCCAAGATCTGCGGGACCAACTGATGCAGAAGCAGGCTCCCTCGCTCGGCCGGATCGCCACCATGGTGCTCTTCGCCCTGTCGTGCTTCGGGCTGCTGCTCTTCCTGTGGCTCAGCTTCGGCGGGCCGATCCCGCTCAAGCCCAAGGGCTACCAGGTCAAGGTCGCCTTCCCCGAGGCCACGCAGCTGGGCCTCGAGGCCGACGTGCGGGTGGCCGGCGTGACGGTCGGCGAGGTGCGCGACAAGACGCTCGACCCCGCGCATCCCAACCGCACGGTGGCCACCATCGAGCTCGACCGCAAGTACGCCCCGATCGCCAAGGACGCCCGCGCCACCCTGCGCCAGAAGACGCTCCTGGGCGAGACCTACGTCGAGATGACGCCCGGCAACAAGCGCGCGGCGGGCACGGTGCCCGACGGCGGCTTCCTCGGTGACGCGCGCGTGGCCAAGACGGTCGAGCTCGACGAGATCTTCCAGGCGCTCGATCCCAAGACGCGCAAGAGCTTTCGGAGCTGGCAGCAGGACCTCTCCAAGGCGGTCGCCGGCCGCGGGCGCGACCTCAACGACGCGCTGGGCAACCTGCCCGCCTTCGCCGACGACGGCAACGACCTGCTCACCGTGCTCGACGGCCAGGCCGAGCAGGTCTCGGGCCTCGTGCGCGGCACCGGCCAGGTCTTCGGGGCGCTGACCCAGGACGAGGGCCAGCTGCACAACCTCGTGGTCAACGCGGGCGACACCTTCGACGCCACCTCGCGCCAGCAGGAGGCGCTGGCTCAGACCTTCCGGATCTTTCCGACCTTCCTCGACGAGTCCAAGGCGACCTTCCAGCGCCTGGAGAGCTTCTCCAAGGACACCGACCCGCTCGTGCAGGACCTGCGCCCGGCCGCTCGCGACCTGACCCCGACGCTGCGCGACGTGCGCGCCCTGGCGCCCGACCTGCGCAACCTGTTCGTCAACCTCGACCCGCTGATCACCGCGTCGAAGACCGGGCTGCCCGCCCTGCGCGACACCCTGACGCAGGCCAAGCCGCTGCTCGCCCAGACGCAGCCCTTCCTCGAGCAGCTCAACCCGATCCTGCAGTGGCTCGAGTACCACGAGCTGACGACGTCGGACTTCATCTACAACGGGGCGGCGACGCTGGCCGACACCGTGCCCACCGTGACCGACAACGAGGTGGGCCACTACCTGCGCCAGTTCGGCCCGGTCGGCCCCGAGACGGTGGGCATGTACCCGCAGCGCCCGGCGGCCTCGCGCGGCAACGCCTATCTGGCGCCCGACGCGCTCACCGGCGCCAAGCGCGACAAGTACATGATGTTCGGCAACTTCGACTGCAAGAACGCGGGCGGCGAGCGGATGACGCAGGTCCCCGACACGAGTGACGACCCCTCGTGCTTCGTGCAGCCGCCGCCGGCGTGGCCTCCGGGCAACACCTCGCCCTACCCGCACATCGGCGCGGCGGATTACGCGAAGCCCTAGGCGGCGCGCGGCGCGCGGCGCCGACGTCCGCGTCGGCACGAACAGCATCACCGAGGGAGGGTGGGCTCGCCGGCGCGCCTCGGGCGCGATAACGGCGAACCATGTCGAGTTGCGTTCGCTTTCCGAACGAAAGTCGAAGTGGTTCGCGCCCGCCCAGAGCGCGGCGGCGCGTTTCCCCCTCGATGCCTTGGCCACAGACGCCCGCGGCAGGCCACCGGCGGCCGCGCCCGGCCCCGGGCCATCACGCCCCATCCGCCGCCGCCACCACCGCCGCTGTCGCTGCGTTGATGTCGACCGTGTCGGCCACGTCGCGGGCGTAGCCGCCGGCGAGGACCACGACGACGGCGGCGCCCGCGGCCCGCAGGCGCTCGACGACCAGCTCGTCGCGCGCCCGCAGCCCGGCCTTCGTGAGGGCCAGGCGCCCGAGGCGGTCGCCCTCGAACGGGTCCGCGCCGGCGAGGTAGAAGGCGACCTCGGGGCGCGCGCGGGGCAGCACGGCGTCGAGGGCGTCGTCGAGCGCGCGCAGGTAGTCGCGGTCGCCCGTCCCGGTCGGCAGGTCCACGTCGAGGTCGGACGGGATGCGCTGGAAGGGGTAGTTGCGCGCGCCGTGCAGCGACAGCGTGAACGCGTCGGCGTCGGCGGCGAGGGCCTGCGCGGTGCCGTCGCCCTGGTGAACGTCGCAGTCGACGACCAGGGCGCGGCGGCCCCCGCCGTCCGCGCGCACGCGCGCGAGCGCCACGGCCACGTCGTTGAACAGGCAGTAGCCGCGCGCGAAGTCGTAGCCGGCGTGGTGGGTGCCGCCGCCCAGGTTCATGCCGACGCCGCGGGCCACGGCGCGCCGCGCCGCGGCGACGGTCCCGGCCGTCGTGCGCCGGGCGCGCTCGACCAGGGCCGCCGACCACGGCAGCCCGAGCCCGCGCTGCTCGCGCACCGACAGCATGCCGGCGCGCAGGCGCTCGACCAGCGCGCGCTGCTGCACGGCCTCGATCCAGTCCCACGGGACCGGCTCGCACTCGTGGATCTCGTCCGGGCGCGCGATGCCGTCGGCCTCCAGGCGCGCGCGCAGCCGTGCGTACTTGGTGAGCGGGAACCGGTGGGTCACGGGGAGCGGGAAGATGAAGCGGTCGTGGCTCCAGAGGTCCATGGGCGACCTCCTGGAGTCTGACGCCTACGCGAGGGCGATCGCCGCCTGCGTGACCGGGCAGCGGCCGGGATGGCCGCAGACGTCGGGGTCGCACATGCGGCAGATGACGAGGCTCGCGGTCGAGTCTGTCGTCTGGGCGCCGAGCATCCGCTCGAGCATGGGGGCCAGCGCGCTGCGCTGGCCCGCGTCGAGCGTGTCGAGCGCGGCGTCGATGGCCTCGGCCCGCGCGGCCAGGGCGGCGTCGGCGGCCCGCCGCCCCGCGGCCGTGAGGCGCAGCGCGACGGCGCGCCCGTCGCGGTCGCTGCGGTGGCGCTCGACCAGCCCGCGCGCCTGCAGGCGGTCGGCCAGGCGCACCACGCCGGGGTGCGAGAGCGCGAGCGCGCGACGCAGGAGGTCCAGCGGCTCGCCCTCGGCGTAGTTGCGCAGGGTGACGAGCGCGGCGGCGTCGCTGCTCGCGAGCCCGGCGTCGGCCTGCACGGCCGCGGCGGCGCGGTCGGAGAGCGTCAGCGCGAGGGCGCCCAGGAGGTTGGCGGTGCGCTGCTCAGAGGCCAAGGGGTGACTCGGTCATCGCTTCGGCTCCGCGTGGAACATCGAGTAGGGCTTCATGGTCGGCGTGTGGCAGGCCGTCTCGATGACCGCGATGCTCGCGCCGCGCGGCCGGCGCTCGCCCGCCACGGGAGACTGGCTGAGGACCTTCGCGCACGAGACGTTGTAGCGGCCGTTGCCCAGCTTCCCGGTGAAGCCCGTCCAGCGCAGCTTCAGCCCGGCGCGGTCGACGAGCCGGTGCGCGTCCTCCTGCCGGAGGCCGACGAGGCGCGGGACGACGACGGTCGGGGCGCTCGCCTTGCTGAAGACGGCACTGGCGGGCCCGTTCGTGAGCGGGTGCGACTCGCTGCCGTGGCCGCTGCCGCAGCCGGCGAGCAGGGCGCCGGCGACCACCACGGCGCAGGCCAGGCAATGTCGGGAGATTATGTGCATGCGTAATGCATATAGATTGGCGTGCGTGTGGTCAAGCGCGGGCGTCCGGCGCCTGGCATGGGTCGGCCGATGCGCCATCGGCACCGCCCCCACAGCTCGACGCGTGGCCCGGCGCGGTTAGCCTCACTCGCATGTGGAGCAGAGTCGTCGCCGTCGTCGCGGGCGCGGCCCTCGCGGCCGGCGGCTTCGCGCTGGGCCGGACCACCGCCGACACCGATGCGGGCCACGACGCCGGAGTGCGAGAGGGTCGCGCCGCGGGCCTGCAGGAGGGCCGGGCGCTGCAGGCGACGGGCTCCTCGCCGCGGACCGTCCGCGCCGCGTTCGACGACGGGTACGCGGCCGGCGCGAACGATGTCTTCGGCGGCTTCGACGGCGGCTGGTCGCTCTCAGAGCCCTACGTCATCACGCTGGCCCGCGGCAGCGGCGCACTGACCTACCGCATCGACTCGCGCCGCCTGGCGCGCGGAGCTCGCTAGCCGGGCGCTCAGGCGACGGCCGCCGCGCGCACGGCGACGGCGGCGAGGAAGTCGAGCAGGCGCTCGGCGACGGCGGTGTCGCCCGAGATCTCGAGCTCGGTGCGCGAGGCGTCGAGCCCGAAGGCCTCCACCCACGCGCGCTCGGGGCCCTCGATGCGGGCATCGGCCTCGGGCGCGCTGCGCTCCTCGTAGGTCACGGCCGAGTCGTCGACGCGCAGGACGTGCACGCCCGAGCCGGGCCCGTCGGCGATCCGCAACTCGACCGTGCCGCGCAGCCCGGTCGGAGCGGCGAGGCCCGGCGCGCAGCGCAGGATGGCGCCGACGTCGATCGCCTCGCCCGGGCGCGGCGGGCCCAGGCCCAGCGGTAGCCCCAGCGGGCGAGGGCGCCGACCACGGGCAGTAGGTCGCGGGCGCGCTCGGTGAGCTCGTAGTCCACGCGCGGCGGGACCTCGCGGTAGCGCTGTCGGGTCAGAAGCCCGTCGGCCACCATCCGGTTCAGCCGCGAGCGCAGCTGCTCGGTCGAGATCCCCGGCAGCACGCGCTGCAGCTCGACGAAGCGCCGCGGCCCTCCGGCCAGGTCACGGACGATCAGCAGCGTCCACTTGTCGCCCACCAGGTCCAGCGCCCGCGCGTCCGGGGCCCACTGGTTGTAGGGGTGACGCTTGGGGGGCGGTGTGGTGGCGATGGGGGGTCTCCTAATAGCGGGGAACGGCGTCGCCTCCCGGCGAACGTCGAGGATAGACCACCCACCGGAACCCGTGCACAGCCTGATGGTCCAGTTCTCGACGTATATTCATCCACTTTCCCGACTATCGAACAGCGCAAGGTTCGCCCCGCCTCTGCGTTGCAGCCCTCGACCGGTTAACGCATCAGGGAATCGAACGTTGGGTGAACTCATCTCACTGGCCGAGCGACGCGCCGCGCGTGCGGAGGCGCATGCGCCTCCGGCTCGCCCGCGCGTGAGCTTCTTCTTCGATCTCGCCTCGCCGTGGACGTATCTGGCCGCCGAGCGAGTCGATCGGCGCTTCGCCGACGTGCGCTGGCAGCCGGCCGTCGCCGATGCCCTCCCGCAAGCGCGCGACCTCGCCGCGCAGCGCCGCGCCGTCGAGGAGCGCGCCGACGAGCTGCAGCTGCCGCTGGTGTGGCCCGAGTCGCAGCCGACGTCCGCGCGCAGCGCCATGCGCGTCGCCGCCCTCGCCGCCGAGCGTGGCCGCGCGGCCGAGTTCGTGCTCGCCGCCAGCCGCCTGGCCTTCTGCGGCGGCTACGACGTCGACGATCCCGAGATCCTGGCCGAGGCGGCCGCGGCCGCGGACCTCGGCCTCGACGAATGCCTGCGCGCCGCCGGAGAGCTGCGCCGCGACGGCCCGATGGAGCGGGCCGCGCTGCGCCTGCTGGCCCAGGGCGCCGACGCGCTGCCCGTGCTCATCGTCGGCCGCACGCTGTTCTGCGGCGAGCACCGGCTGTCCGAGGCCGCCGCCGCCCTCAGCGGGCGCCGCGCCGTGCCCCCGCCTGCGCGCCGCACGTTCGGCGGCTGAGCCGCCCGCCCTGCGCGCCTGGGAGGATCCAAGGCGATGCTCAGGGCCCCGCTACAGCGTCTCTACGAGCGATTGGGCCCGCGCTACCCGCGTGTGGTGCTGGCCTTCGCCTTCGTGCTGGCGTTCTTCGTCGTCGGCGGTGGCGTGCTGCTGCTCAATCTCTACGTCGACATCTCGTTGCGCACGTTCTGGCGCATCGCCCTGGGGTCGGCCGTCCTCGTGTCGGTCGAGGTCGGCGGCGCGCTGTGGCTGGGTTACCGGCTCGTGCGCCCGGCCGACCGCTGGCTGCGCGGCGAGCGCACGCCCGAGACCGCGCTGGACGCGTGGACGGCGCTCGCCGGGCTCCCTGTCGACCTGTTGCGCTTCGGGCGCGGCATCCCCGTCGCGCTCAACACGATCCCGATCTCGATCTTCGTCACGCTCGAGCTCGACGGCACCTTCCTGAGCTTCCTGGCCATCACGGCGGGCGCGCTGGTCGTGCTGGCCTACGGCGTCTTCCTGCGCTTCTTCGTGACCGAGCTGGCCATGCGCCCGGTGCTGGCCGACGTCTCTTGCGCGCTGCCCGATGGCGCCGACCTCGGCGAGCGCTCGGTGCCGCTGCGCACCAAGCTGCTCATCGCGCTGCCGGTCATCAACGTCGTCACCGGCGTCGTGGTCGCCGGCCTGGCTTCCGAGGACCCGAGCCTGCGTGCGCTGGGTGTCGGAGTGGTCGTCGCGCTCATCGTCGCCTTCACGCTCTCCTTCGAGCTGTCGGCCCTGCTCGCCCGCTCGGTGGTCGAGCCGATCCAGGACCTGCGCGAGGGCACCGAGCGCGTGATCGCGGGCGACCTCGGCGTCCGCGTGCCCGTGCTCGGCACCGACGAGACCGGCCGCCTCGCGGAGTCGTTCAACCATTTGGTCGCGGGCCTCGAGGAGCGCGAGCGCCTGCGCGAGGCGTTCGGGGCCTTCGTTGACCCGCAGCTCGCCGACCGCGTGCTCGAGGAGGGAACCGTCATCGAGGGCGAGGAGGTCGAGGTGACCGTCCTCTTCGTGGACATCCGCGAGTTCACGGCCTTCGCCGAGCACGCCAGCGCGACCGAGGTCGTCTCCGAGCTCAACGCCTTCTACGAGCTGGTCGTGCCCGTGCTCGTACGCCACGGCGGCCACGCCAACAAGTTCATCGGCGACGGGCTGCTCGCCGTCTTCGGGGCCCCCGAGCACCTCGAGAACCACGCCGACCGCGGCGTGGCGGCCGCGCTCGAGATCGCCGAGACCGTGCGCCGGGCCTACGGCGGGCGGCTGCGCATCGGCATCGGCGTCAACTCCGGCCCGGTGGTGGCCGGAACCATCGGCGGGGGAGGCCGCGTCGAGTTCGCGGTCATCGGCGACACCGTCAACACCGCGGCACGTGTGGAGGGGCTCACGCGCGAGACGAACGACACGGTGCTCGTCACCGATGCGACCTACGCGCTGCTGCGCGACGAGCACGGCGGCTTCGCCGAGCGCGGCACGGTGACCCTGCGCGGACGCAGGGAACCGGTCACGCTGCACGTGGCGATGGCCGGGGCGGGCGAGCCCGTCGCGCGCCGGCGCTCGGGCTAGATGACTGATCATCTACGGGCTCGACCGCGTCGCCCACGCGCACGGTGCCGGGCACGGCGACGTCGCACCACACGCCGAAGGCGACGTCGCGCTTGCCGCGCAGACGCGCGAGGGCGCGCAGGATCGGCAGGTCCCCATGGCCGTCGTCGGGGTCGCGCATGGTCACCACGCAGCGCGCGGTGGGGACCGCGACGCGCAGCGTGGCCGTGCCGATGGCGACCTCGCGGCCGGCCCAGCCGTCCTCCTCCCACGCCCGGGCGCCCTCGACCGAGATCGTCATCCGGAAGCGGCGCGGGTCGACGACGGCCCCGTCGAGAGCATCGGACACCGCGGCCAGCGAGCCATCGGACATGAGCGTCACCGGATGGTCGTCGCCGCCGACCACGCCCTCATCGTTGGCCACGAGCTGCACCTCGCGCCCGAGGTGCTCGGACAGCGCGGCGGCGAACGGCCCTTCGACGATGCGCCCCGGCACGGGCCGCCCGTCGTAGAACGGGGTCGAGACGGCTTCGCCGCGCACGACGGGCGCCGCGACGCGCTGGCCGTCGGGGAAGACCAGCGCCAGCTCTTGGTCGGCGGCACTCCAGGTGGGCACGACCTGCACCAGACGCGGGTTGCGCATCGTCAGCGCGATCTCGCCGTCGCCCTCGCGCACGTGGAAGGCGCGATCGCCGACCGGCCCGCTCTCGACGAGCTCGAGGGCGTCGGCCGGCACGGTCCTCATCCCCTTGACCGGGGCGATGGCGAGGGCCGCGACGCGAAGCACTGTGGCATGGTCGCATGATGAACTGCGCGGATGAGCGACCTCGTCGACCTCTTCCCGCCCGGCGCGGCGGTGGACGAGCGCGGCGAGCTCGCCGTCGCCGGCTGCCGGCTGGGCGACCTCGCGGCCGAGTTCGGCACCCCGGCCTACGTGGTCGACGAGGGGGCGCTGCGCGCCCGGGCTCGCGAGTACCGCAACGCGCTGACCGCGCGGTGGGCGGAGTCGCTGGCGATCTTCGCCTCCAAGGCCTTCCCGTGCACGGCGGGCTTGCGCGCGGTGGCCGAGGAGGGCCTGGGCTGCGACGTGGCCGGCGCCGGCGAGCTCGTCCACGCTGTCGCCGCCGGCGTCGACCCCGCGCGCATCTACCTGCACGGCAACGCGAAGACCGACGAGGACCTGTCGCGGGCGATCGACGCCGGCGTGGGCACGGTCGTCATCGACAACCTCGACGACGTCGATCGCCTGGAGCGGCTCGTGCGCGACGAGCAGGCCGTGCTCGTGCGGGTCATCCCGGGCGTGCGGCCCGAGACCCACGCCGCCGTGGCGACGGGCCAGGAGGACTCGAAGTTCGGCCTCGCCCCGGCCGATGCGCGCCGGGCCATCGAGCGCCTGCGGGGCTCGGACCGGCTGCGCCTCGACGGCCTGCACGTCCACATCGGCTCGCAGATCCTCGACGCCGCGCCGTTCGGGGAGGCCGTCGCGGCGCTGGCCGCCTACGGCGAGTTCGCCGTCTACGACCTCGGCGGCGGCCTGGGGGCCCGGTACACGTACGACGACCGCCCGCCGAGCGTGGCCGAGTACCTCGACGTGCTGGTCGGCGCCGCGCGCGAGCACCTGCCCTCGAGCGCCCGGCTCATCATCGAGCCCGGGCGCAGCCTCGTCGCGCGCGCCGGTGTGACGATCTACCGCGTGGTCACGGTCAAACGCGGCGCGAGGACCTTCGTCGCCGTCGACGGCGGCATGGGCGACAACCTCGAGGTCTCGCTCTACGGCCAGCGCTTCGAGGCGACGGTCGTGGACCGCGTGGGCGGCGGGGAGGAGGTCGACCTCGTCGGGCGCCACTGCGAGTCGGGCGATGTCCTGTCGTCTGGCGTCGCGCTGCGCGAGCCGCGGGTGGGCGACGTGGTCGCCGTGCCGGTCACCGGCGCCTACTGCTTCACGATGCGCAACACGTACAACGGCGCGCGCCGCCCGCCGGTCGTCTTCGCCCGCGACGGCGACGCGCGGGTCGTCGTGCGCCGCGAGGGCTACGACGACCTGCTGCGTCTGGACGTCTGAGATGGACGCGTGTGTCAAGTGAGCGTTGGCGGTTGTTGTTCATGGTGGCGGCGGGTGGTGGGGTCGGGCGGCGGGTGCGAGGGCAACGACGACTGTCACTCTGAGATGCGCGGGTCGGGACCGCAGGACAGTGTCCGGTCGTGAGCTGCCTCGAACTAGATTCGCGAGTCGGTATCGCATAGACGCATCGAGGGTCCTCCGGGCGGCTCGCACCGGCCGCCCGACCCCACCATGGGTTGGCGTGTGGCTAGCGGGCGGCCTCCTGGGGCTGCTTGTCGCTGGTGGTGATCGGCTGGTCGGTGAGCGCGGCCCAGAGGAACGCTGCGAGCTCGCGGGCGATCGCGACGTTGACGACGGTCGGGCGCTTGCCGTGCTCGGTGAGGTGGCGGTAGCGGTGGTGCAGGCGGACCTGGGCTTGCCAGGCGCGCTGATCGGGCTGCACGCCGCCGGCGGGGCGGCGGGGTGCGTGGCGGTAGTGCCAGGCGGCTTCGACGAGCAGGCGGCGGGCGTGGCGGTTGCCGGCGCGGGTGATGTGGCCGCGGTGTTGCTGATCGCCGCTTGAGTACTCGCTTGGCGTGATGCCCAGCCAGCAGGCGAGCTCGCGTGGGTGGCTGAAGCGTGCGAAGTCGCCGATCTCGGCGATCAGCCCGAGTGCGGTCAGCGTGCTGATGCCGCGAAAGCGCGTGAGGATCTGCACGTGGCCGGCCCAGCGCTCGCCGCGCGCGATCTCCTCAAGCCGCGCGTCGAGCGTGGCGAGCTGGCGCTCGAGCCCGTCGAGGTGGATCAGCATCTGCGTCAGCGCCTCGTGCGCGAGCGGATCGTCCAGGCGCTGCGCGTTGACCCAGCGGCGGTGCATCTGCGTCCAGTGGCTCTTGCCCTCACGGTAGATGCGGCCGTGCCTGAGCAGCTGCTTGGCGACGCGATGACGGGCCGCGGTGCGCGCGCAGCGCAGGTCGTCGCGGCAGCGCAGCAGATCGCGCAGGCCCTCAGTCTCGGCGGTCGGCGGCGACACGAACCGCAGAAGGCCGGCGCGCTGCAGCGTCACGAGCTTCTTCGCATCACGGCGGTCGGTCTTGACGTGGTCACCGGCGCGCACCGGAACCAGCGACGGCGCCACGACGTCACACGCCACGCCGATCTTCGTCAGCAGCCGCCACAACGCGAACCCGCCCGGGCCCGCTTCGTAGCAGACGGCAAGCCCGTCGGCCCGCCGAGCCGGTCGATAAAACGACGGATCGCGCGCTCGGTCGTCTCGATCCGCGACACCTCCGGCTTACCGCCCTCGGGCGGCAGCGTCGCGGCGACGATCGAGAACTTGTGCACATCCAGGCTGACCCACAGACGCACGCCCGCGGGCGCGATCGAAGCGGTAACGTCAGGCACGGCTGGTCCTCCAAGCAGGTCGTATGCGGTAGCCGTCGCGGCTCTCAACACCCGCGATTGTCAACCCGCGAAAGATGCGACGCACGAGGACCAGCCTCATGCGTCCATCCTGACTAGGGGCGGGTCGGCCGGTCGTCCGTTCGGCGTCGTGCGGCGCAGCGCGGTCAGGGCATCGAGGGAAGGAGCCTGGGGCGGTGGTGGCGCGTGCGGCTCCGCAGGCGCGCAGTCGCGGTGCCGTCCTGCCCTGCGATCGCAGGGCAACCGTTGGACAGGACGCTTACGCAGACCCCTGAACGCGGAGCTGCACCGGTTCGGGCACACCCCGTTCCCTCGACGAGCCGTTCGCCGCGCAGCGCCACCACTCGCCGGTGAACGACCTCCTAGGCCGCGCGCGACTGCAGTTCAGCGGGGAGCATCCCGGGCGGCCCGAGGATCTCGATCCCGTCGTGCTGACCCTGGTCGGCGAGGGCGGCGCGGGCGCCCACGACCTCGTGCGCATGATGCGCGAGGGCGAGCACGCGATCTGGTCCGCCTCGACCAGCCAGTGGTACGCCGAGCCCAAGCGCCTGGCCGAGCTCGGCCTCCTGCACGCCGAGCGCACGCCGGGGCGCACGCACGACCGCACGCACTACACGCTGACCGACGCGGGCCGGGCGGCGCTGCGCGAGTGGCTGGCCGAGCCCAGTGCCTTCACCCGCATCCAGTGCGAGCCGATCGTGCGCCTGCTGGCGGCCGAGTACGTCGACCCCGAGGTACTCGCGCGCTCGCTGGCGGCGCTGCGCGAGCCGCTCGCCGTGTCCTACGCCGCGCTCGACAAGGCCGAGGCGCTCGCCCGCGAGCTACCTCACCGTGAGCGGGTGCTGCTGATCAACCATCGGCTCGCGCGGCGCATCCTCGACGCCCACGCGGCGTGGCTGGACGAGGCCGAGGCAGAGCTCAGGGGTGCAGCAGCCCGGCATAGATGACCGGGTCGAGCGCCGTGGGCTCGTCGAACGCCTCGTCGGGTGAGACGAGGTAGCCGAGCAGGGGGTAGGAGGCGCCGAACTCGAGGACCAGGTCGGCCAGATCGGGCAGCAGGTAGCCGCTCGGCGCGTTGGGCGCGGGAAGGTCGAGCGTCGTGGTCATGGCCCCATGGTGGGCGGGGCGGCGCGGTCTCACAAGCGGCTTCGACAGGGGCGTGACATGTGTCGATAGGGTCCGGCCGATGAGCACCGAGACCGAGCGGTCCACGCAGCTTCACGGCGGGCGGCTGGTCGCCAAGCGCCTGAAGGCGCACGGCGTGACCAAGCTCTTCACGCTGTCGGGCGGGCATCTGTTCTCGATCTACGACGGCTGCCGCGAGGAGGGCATCGACCTCGTCGACGTGCGCCACGAGTCGGCCGCCGCCTTCGCCGCGGAGGGCTGGGCCAAGGTCACCCGCCAGCCCGGCGTGGCGGCGCTCACCGCCGGCCCGGGCGTGACCAACGGCATGAGCGCCGTCGCCTCCGCGCAGCAGAACGGCTCGCCGATGCTGGTGCTCGGCGGCCGCGCGCCGGCCATGCGCTGGGGCCAGGGCTCGCTGCAGGAGCTCGACCACGTCCCGTTCATGCGACCGCTGACGAAGTTCGCGGCCACCCCGGAGACGACCGCCGAGATCCCCGCCCTCGTCGACGAGGCGCTGACCGCGGCCGTCACGCCGCACTCGGGGCCGGCGTTCGTCGACTTCCCGATGGACGTCGTGTTCTCCGAGGCGCCCGAGCCCGAGGAGCCCGACCCGCGGGGTGGGTGGGAGACGTTGTCATCGGCCGGGCCGGTGCCCGACGTCGCGCGCGCCGTGGCGCTGCTCCGCGACGCCGAGCGCCCGGTGATCATGGCCGGCACGAACCTCTACTGGGGGCACGGCGAGGAGGCCCTGGTCGCGCTAGTGCAGGAGCTCGGCATCCCCGCCTTCCTCAACGGCCTGGCGCGCGGCTGCGTGCCGGCCGACCACGAGCTGTTCTTCTCGCGGGCGCGCTCGAACGGGCTCAAGGGCGCGGACGTGGCCCTCGTCATCGGCGTGCCGATGGACTTCCGGCTGGGCTTCGGGCAGTCCTTCGGCGAGGAGACCGAGCTCGTGGTCATCGACCGCGCCGAGCCGGTGCGCGAGCACCCGCGCGCGGTCGCGGCCGAGCTCTACGGGTCGATCCCGGGGATCCTCGACGCGCTGCGCTCGGAAGCCTCGCCCGGGGGGGACACGGGCGAGTGGGCTCGCACCCTGCGCGCGGCCGAGGACGAGAAGCGCGCGGCCGAGCGCGCCGAGCTCGACGACGACCGCGCCCCGCTGCATCCGATGCGCCTGTACCGCGACCTCGGCGAGCTCATCGACCGCGACGCGATCGTCATCGGCGACGGCGGCGACTTCGTCTCCTACGCGGGGCGCGTCGTGGACACCTATCAACCCGGCTGCTGGCTGGACCCGGGTCCCTTCGGGTGCCTGGGCAGCGGGCCGGGCTACGCGCTGGCGGCCAAGGTCGCCCACCCCGATCGTCAGGTCGTGCTGCTGGTCGGCGACGGCGCCTTCGGCTTCAGCGGCATGGAGTTCGACACCTTCGCCAGGCTGGGCATCAACGTGGTCGCGGTGATGGGCAACAACGGCATCTGGGCGCTCGAGAAGCACCCGATGGAGTTCCTCTACGGCTACTCGGTGGCGGCCGAGCTGCGGCCGGGCACGCGCTACGACCGGGTCGTCGAGGCGCTCGGCTGCCACGGCGAGCTCGTCGAGCGTCCGGCGGAGCTGAAGCCCGCGCTCGAGCGCGCCTTCTCGGCCGGCGCCCCCGCCCTCGTCAACGTCCTGACCGACCCGGACGTCGTCTATCCCCGCCGATCGAACCTGGCGTAGGGCCGACCTCGCCGACGCGGCCCTCGCCGCCCGGGTGCTGGCCGTCCAGCACGCCGCGTACGCCATCGAGGCCGAGTTGATCGGCTACCCCGACCTGCCGCCGCTGCACGAGACGCTCGCCGGGCTGCAGGCCACCGCGGAGGAGATCTGGCTGTGCTTCGAGGGCGACGCGCTGGTCGGCGTCGTCGGGCTGGAGCACGGCGAGGAGGAGATGGTCATCGCGCGGCTCTTCGTGGCCCCCGCCTTCTTCCGGCGCGGCGTAGGGGCGGCGCTCGTCGCGCACGCGCTGGCGCGGGCCGCGGGGCGCCGCGTGCGGGTCGGCACGGGGGCGCGCAACGCGCCGGCGCTGGCCCTCTACGAGCGCTTCGGGTTCCGCCGGCTCGACGAGGGCTCGCCGACGCCCAGCCGCGGCTACGTCGAGCTCGTGCTCGAGCCCTGAGAACGATGGAAGCCGCCCGGAGGCGGCTTCCAAAGTTGGCCCCGACAGGACGGGCAGGGGTACGTGCCATGAAGGGGCCGTTCGACGGTCCGGGCGGCGGGAGGCGCCGATTCGATGCGGCTTCGCCCGAACCTATGTTGCTGACAGCCGAGGAGCCCACGCCTATGACGGCACGAACACCCCTTCGCCAGCGCTGCGATTGTCCGCCGACGGACCATGGCGGCGCTATCAAACATACGTCCAGTTCGGGCCACAGAACTGGTGATGTGGTGTATGGCAACGCTCGTCGGAAAGGGCGATCGGTGAGCGCCGTCGTCGGCTCGAATCGCGTGGCCATTCGTGCCGATCCGGCTCATGACCGCGGCCGGACCTCGCCCTTCGGATGGGTCCGATGCACCACTTCCAAGGCGGCGCCGCGCAGGATGTCGTGGTCGGAAACCACGATGGCATCGAGGCCGAAGAGCTCCAGGGCCTCGATGACCATGACCACCCCGGCGACGATGGTGGGCGCGCGATCGGGGTGCAGGCCGCGGACCTCGCGGCGCTCTGTCTCGGGCAGCGCGGCGAGGCGCTCGAGGATCCTCCGACATGCGGTCAGGGGGACCGCACGACCGTGGACGAGGTCGGGCGAGTAATGCTCCAAATCTAGGTCTATCGCGCCCAGCGACGTCGCGGTGCCGGCCACGGCGATGGCTGCGCGCGGCGTCCGGCGGACCGTTGCTGGGACTGCGTGCGCGTAGGTCTCGCGGACGTCGTCGGCGAGGGCGCGCAGCTCCTCATCCGTCGGCGGGTCGGTGGCGAGGTGGCGCTCGGTGTGACGGACGACCCCGGCCTGGGTCGACACGTGGAAGCTCACCTCGTCGCCGCTGCCGACCACGAGCTCGGTCGAGCCGCCCCCGACGTCGATGACGAGGGTGGGCGTCGCGTCGCCGTGAGCGCGCTCGCTCGTCGCGCCGCGGAAAGTCAGCCGCGCCTCCTCGTCGCCGGCGATGACGCGCGCGTCGAGGCCATCGCTCTCCGCGCGCACGCGCGCGAGGAAGTCCTCGCCGTTGGCGGCGTCGCGCACGGCGCTCGTGAGGACGGCGACCGCCCGCTCGGCTCCCTCCTGCTCGATGACCGTGCGGTACTCGGCGAGCGTGGCCAGCACGCGCCCCATGGCCTCGTCACTGAGCACGCCGGTCTGGTCGAGCCGGTCGCCGAGTCGGGTGACCCTCGTGCGTCGCTGTCGCTCGGTCAGGTGGCCGTCATCGCTGACGTCGGCAACGAGAAGCCGCGTCGAGTTGGTGCCGATGTCGACGACGGCGACCCTCATCTCGCTTGGACACTACGGACGCTGGGCCGGTGGCAGGTCGATGTCGTGGTCGTGTTTCTGTCCGCCAGTTCCCAGCGTGATCGTCATCCGGGTGGCCGCGGGCGGCGGGCCGGGCTCGAACTTCCACTGTGCTCGCCATTCGGTGGCAGTGCCGCCGGCACCGCGGTGGGTCGGGCGGTAGCGGGTGCCGGCGTCGTCGGCGAGCGTCAGCGGCAGGCGTGTCAGGCGCTCACCGGGCTGGGCCGGAGGGTCACCGTCGCGCGGGCCGGCGCCCCAGGCGTCCATCGCGCGTTGATGGGCGGCGTCCTGCTCGTCGGTCTCCGAAGTTCGTAGGACCGCAAGGTGCAGGAAGACGGATGTCGTCCACAGCTCGACCGAGAGGAGCACGAGCGTCATGCCCTCGACGACGGCCAGCTCCATCGCGGGCGCGAGGACGCCACGGAGCCGCTCGTGCGTCACGCCGGTGGCTGGACGGCGTAGGGCATCGGCCTGCCGTCGAGCGCCGCGAGCAGGTTGTCGACCGCGCGGTCGGCCATGGCGGCGCGGGCCGTGGTCGTGGCCGAGCCGATGTGGGGGACGACGAGCAGGTTGGGCGTGTCGTACAGGGGGTGGTCGGGCGGCAGCGGCTCGGGGTCGGTCACGTCGAGCCCGGCGCCGGCGAGGCGGCCCTCGCGCAGCGCGTCGGCGAGCGCGTCCTGGTCGACGATCGGGCCGCGGGCGGTGTTGACGAGGATCGCCGTGGGCTTCATGCGCGCGAGTGCGTCGGCGTCGATGAGGTGGCGGGTCTCGGGCGTGAGCGGGGTGTGGATCGAGACGAAGTCCGCGCGCTCGAGCGCCGAGTGCAGGTCGTCGCCGAGGTCGACCATCAGCACCTCCATGTCGAACCCCGAGGCCCGCTTGGCCACCGCCTGGCCGATGCGCCCGGCGCCCACGACGGCGAGGGTGGCCCCATGGACGTCGGCGCCGATCCAGCCCTGCGGCTCCCACGTGCGCCACCGGCCGTCGCGGGCGTCGCGGCTTGCCTCGACGATGCGCCGCGCCGCGGCCAGCATCAGCGCCCACGCGAGGTCGGCGGTGGCGTCGGTGAGCACGTCGGGCGTGTTGCCGACCTGCACGTCGCGGGCGGCCGTCGCCTCGAGCTCGATGTTGTCGAAGCCGATCGCGTAGTTGGCCACCGCGCGGAGGTTCGGGGCGGCGTCGAGCAACTCGCCATCGACCTTGTCGACGAGCATCGACAGCAAGCCCTCGGCCTGCGCGACGCCCGCGAGCAGGTCCTCGCGCGGCGGCGGCATGTCGCCCGGCCAGACCTCGACGTCGTGCTCGGCGGCGAGGCGCTCGAGGGCGTCGCCGGGGATCTGGCGAGTGACGAAGACATGGGCCATGAGCCAGATTCTCGCCGCTCGCGCGCGCCCGCGCGGGTTGATCGGCTCGGGCCCGAGTTGCTATCGTGTAGCTCCGCGACGCGGGGTGGAGCAGTCTGGTAGCTCGTCGGGCTCATAACCCGAAGGTCGCGGGTTCGAATCCCGCCCCCGCTACTCCGAAAGGCCCTGGAACGCAGGGCCTTTCGTCGTTTCTGGCCCGGACCGGCGGCCCGCCATGGTTCCGATATGGTTCCAATTTCGGCCCCTCGGCGCCTCCCATGCACGCGACATAGTGCCGGCATGGGTAAGCGCTCCTACGGCTCCGGGCAACTGTTCGTTCGTGCCGACGGCAACGGGCGCGAGACCTACTACGGCTCCGGGCGCGTCGGCGGCCAGCGCGTCAAGCGGCGCCTCGGGCCCAAGCGTCGCACTGGCGCGAGCGACGGACTCACCCGCACACAGGCTGAGGCGGAACTGCGCCAGCGGATCGCCACCGAGGTCGTCGTCGCCGGAGCCCAGCGCCGCGCGGTCGCCGAGGCCGGCGGCGCCTACATCGACCACCTCGAGCGCGTCGTGCAACGTAAGCACACGACGATCCAGGACTACCGCGGCTACCTGCGCCGCCACCTAGCGCCGTTCTTCGGCGGCCGCCCGCCGGACAAGATCGACCGCGACCGCCTCGAGATGTTCATGCTGGCCAAGCTCACGGACGGCCTGGCACCCAAGACAGTGCAGAACCTCCTGAACTTCCTTACCTCGGCGCGCTGGAACGGCCCATCTACGTGGCCGCCGCCATGACGGGCCTACGCCAAGGCGAGCTCCTCGGTCTGCGCTGGGTCGACGTCGACTGGAGCGCCTCGCGCGTTCGCGTCGCGGAGAGCTTCACACGCGGCGCATTCGACTCCCCGAAATCCCATCGCGGCCGCTCGCTGCCGATGCCCGACCGCCTCGCCCAGGAGGTCGAGCATCATTTCCAGCGCTCGCGCTGGCGCAGCGACCAGGACCTGGTGTTCGCCCGACGTTTCCACGCCCAACTGTCACGGGATGCTGAGCAGGCTCCGTCCGCAGCGCTCGGAGGCTGCGTCCGAGGGGGCTGGCTCTGGGAGTCGATGGCAACCGCGCTCTCGCCGTCGCTGGCTCCCAGAAGACGGCGCGCGGCAAGCTGCAAGCGGCCGCTCGTGGTCGTGGAGCGCGTCTGAACCCACCCTTGCACCGGGAGGGGCGCGCGATGATACTGCGGTCATCGCCACGGCGGTCCCCCAGCGGCGCCGCGCTCCTTTCGTCGGTCGCGAAGCGGAGCTTCGGGCCCTGGAAGAGCTCCTACGCGGCGAGACGCAGGTTATCTGCGTGCACGGGATCGCCGGGATGGGCAAGTCTGGCGTCCTGCGTGCCTTCGTCCAGCGCGCGCATGAAGGCGGGGCGAGCGTCATCGAGCTCGACTGCCGAACCGTCGAACCGACCGAGCGCGGTTTCCTCCAGGCCGTCGGCGGGCTCGACGACGTCTCCGCGCTTGCACGGCACTTGCGAGGTCTCGCGCCGCCGGTCGCGCTCGCGCTCGATCATTACGAGGTCTTCAGGCTTATGGACACCTGGCTTCGCCAGGCACTCGTCCCGTCGCTGCCGGCCGGCGTCAGCCTCGTTTTGGCCGGACGTGAGCGCCCCGTCGCAGGGTGGTTCGCCCTCGACGGGTTTCGCAGCTTGCCGCTCCATCCGCTCGACGATGCCGACGCCTGCTCGCTGCTCGAGCGGCTCGGGGTCCCGGCGAGCGACGCGGCGCGGCTAAACCGGATCGCGCGCGGGCATCCACTCGCGCTCATGCTCGCCTCCGCCGGCGTCGCCGAACGCCCCGACCTCGGGCTCGAGGACGCGGCGCTCACACGCGTCGTCGAAGAGCTCACGCGCCTCTACCTGGACGACATCGAGGACGCGCTCTCCCGGCGCGCCCTCGAAGCGGCCTCGGTCGTGCGACGGGTCACCGAGCCCGTCCTCGGGGCGATGCTGGAGGAGCCTGATGGTGGCGAGGCTCTGCGCCGGCTGCTGGACCTTCCGTTCGTCGACGCGGGCCGCGACGGCCTCGTCGTGCACGAGGCGGTGCGGGATGCCGTCGCGGGCTTCCTGCGGGGCACGAACCCGACCCGCTACCGCAGCTATCGCAGGGCGGCGTGGCGCCAGCTGCGAACCGAGACGCGGGAAGCGGGATCGGCCGAGTTGTGGCGATACACCGCGGACATGCTGTACCTCATCGACAACCCGGTGGCGCGCGAGGCTTTCTTCCCGAGCGACAGCCAGCCGCTCGCCGTCGAGCCGGCACGGCCCGGCGACGCCTCCGCGGTCGCCACCGTCGCGCGGCGTCACGAGGGTCGCGATGCCGCTGCGCTGTTGGAGCGCTGGTGGCTGGACGCTCCGGAGACGTTCTCCGTAGTCCGCGACCGGAAAGGCACCGTGGCGGGATTCTTCACGCTCTTCGAGGGCCGCATGCTTCGTCGGTCGCTCGTCGCCGGTGACTCCGTGCTCGAGGCCTGGGCGTGCGACCTGCACGAGCATCCACTTCCGAAGGGACAGCTGGCGCTCGGGCTCCGCCGCTGGCTCGACGCGGAGCGGGGCGAGCTGCCGTGCGCGTCGCAGGCCGCCTGCTTCCTTGACGTCAAGCGCACGTACATGGCGCTGCGGCCGGCACTGCGGCGGATGTACGTCGTCGTCCAAGACCTGCCGACGTACCGGCCAGTGCTCGCGAAGCTCGGCTTTCGGCCCCTGACCGAGGCCACGGCCAGCCTGGACGGGCGGGAGTACGCGAGCCTCGTCCTCGACTTCGGGCCCGGTTCGGTCGACGGCTGGCTGGCATCGCTCGCAGCGCGCGAGCTCGGCGTGGACGACGAGCCGCAGCTCGACGAGAGTGCACGCGAGCTCGCGGTGCAGGGCAGGCTCGTGTCCCTCACGCCGCTCGAGCTCGGACTGTTCCGACACCTCCGCGAACGCGAAGGGCGGATCGTCACGCGCAGCGAGCTGCTGCGCGAGGTCTGGGGCACCGAGTTCACCGGCGGCAGCAACGTCGTCGACGCCGTCGTGCGAACGCTGCGCCGGAAGCTGGGCACCGCGGGGCCGGTGGTGGAGACCGTGCGCGGCAGCGGCTACCGCCTGCGCACGGACTGGCGCGCTCACATCAGCTAGTCCCAGATCCTCATCGAAGCCTCATCGCCCCGTCATCGAACGGGACCGCCGCACGCCTACCTTTGCGGAGCAGTTCGATGCACTCCTCCGATGGCCCTCCAGCGAGAGCCACAACCACCAAAGGAACCCTCATGTGCGGCCCCCCGCCCCCCACGACGTCGACCCCAACCGCGGCGCCCAAGCAGCCCCCGATAGCCCTGAACCTGGGCGATCTCGCACCCGACTTCACCGCCCAGACCGCCGACGGCGAGATTCGCTTCCATGAATGGCTGGGCGAAAGCTGGGGCGTGCTGTTCTCTCACCCCGCCGACTTCACGCCGGTGTGCACCACCGAACTGGGCGCGGTCGCGCGGCTGCACGACCAGTTCGCAGCGCGCGATACGAAGGTCGCCGCCGTTTCGGTCGATCCGGCCGAATCGCACCGCGCCTGGGCGACCGACATCGCCGAGACGCAGGGCGCCGAGGTCAACTTCCCGCTGATCGCCGACCCCGACCGCCGCGTGGCGACGCTGTACGGGATGATCCACCCCCGTCACGACGACACCGCCACCGTGCGCTCGGTGTTCATCATCGGCCCCGACAAGAAGGTCAAGCTCACGCTGACCTATCCGGCCAGTACCGGCCGGCACTTCGGCGAGATCCTGCGCGTGCTCGACTCGCTACAGCTGACCGCCGCCCACCAGCTCGCCACGCCCGCCGACTGGCAGCCCGGGGACGACGTGATCATCACTCCCGCGGTGTCCCAGGAGGAGGCGGCACGCCGCTTCCCCGACCACCGCGTGATCAAGCCCTACCTGCGCCTGACCGCGCAGCCGAGCTGGGCCTGATCCGCGCGCCAGGAGATCACCTATGTAGACGTATAAGGGTCATCTCATAACCCGAAGGTCGCGGGTTCGAATCCCGCCCCCGCTACTCCGAAAGGCCCTGGTTTCCCAGGGCCTTTCGTCGTTCTCGGGGTGGTGGCGAGCGCTAGCCGGCGACCGCGAGCTGCTCCTCGGCCCGCGCGGTGATGGCCTGCAGCGTGCGCATGGTCGTCTCGATGTCCTCGGCGTCGAACTGGCTCAGCAGCTCGTTTCGCGGGCCGGCGATCGACTCGCGCAGGCTGCGGTGCACGGCCGCGCCCGCGGTCGTCAGGTCGACCTCGGCAGCGCCGTGGATGAGCCCGTCGGCCTCGAGGCGGGCGAGCAGCTCGCGCGTCGAGTCGGCGTCGAGGCTCGGCGAGCCCTCGAGGTCGCGGCTCAGCGCCTCGCGGTCGAGCCCGGGCCCGCGCGTGGCGATCAGCTGCAGGGCGTACCAGGTCTCGGGCGTCGTCTGGCGCTCGGCGAGGTGCTGGCGCAGCACGGCCGTCAGCGTGCGCTCGGCGAAGGCCAGGGTCTGGCCGAACTGGGCGAAGGGGTCCGAGGGGGTGGTCATGTGAGGCTCCGTTCCAATAGGATCGACAGGTGCCTGACGACCTTAGCAAGTAGACAGATGCCTGTCTATCCTCCGCCAGCAGACTTTCCCCCACGCCCCCTGATCGGACTGCTGCTGCGGCTGCTGTACCAGCACTACTCCGAGGACATCCAAGCCGCGCATCGCGAGGCGGGCTTCGGCGACATCCGTGCCCCGCACGCGAACGTGTTCCCGTTCGTGCCGCCCGAGGGCATCAGCGTCTCGGAGCTCGCCGCGCTCGCGCGGGTGCGCAAGCAGACGATGGCTCAGGCGGTGGCCGAGCTCGAGGACATGGGCTACGTCGAGCGCCGACCCAACCCGCGCGACCGCCGCTCGCGGCTGGTCTTCCTCACCGAGCGCGGCGAGTCGGTCAAGCCACTCACGCACGCGACCGCCGCGCGCGTCGAGGAGCACTGGGCGCAGCTGACGAGCCCGGAGGAGCTCGAGGCGCTGCGCGCCTCCCTGCTGCGCCTGCTCACCGAGCTCAGGGCGCAGTAGCGCCCGCGCCCGCGGCGCCGGCGAGGGCCGTCATTGCACCGCCAGACGCATCAGCGACACGAACACGATGACGCCGGCTACGACACAGGCCCCACGATCACGAGCCGGCCGGCCCAAGGTCAGCGGGCCGTGGGGGGCAGCAGGTCGGCCTCGCTGCCGCGGCGCCACTCGACGAGCACCGCGGTGGCGTCGTCCTTCAGCTCCCCCGCCTGGCGCTCGACGATGGCCTGGCGCAGCCGGCGCAGCGTCTCGGGTGCCGTCTGCCCGGCGGCCGCCTCGCGCTCGACGAACTGGCCGAGACCGGGGACCGTGAACATCTCGCCGTTGCGCTGCCGCGCCTCGGTCAGCCCATCGGTGTAGAGCAACAGGAGGTCCCCGGGCTCGAGCGACTCCTCGGCCAGCTCCGCCGGCGGGCCCTCCAGGAGGATGCCCAGCGGGGCGGCGGGCGGCGCGGACAGGGTCCGCGTGAGGCGCGCGTCTCGGATGACGAGCGGTGGCGGGTGACCTGCGCTGACCCAGGTCAGGCGCCCGGTCTCCAGCTGCAGCTGGGCGATGACGGCCGTCACGTACCGGTCGCCGGGGAACTGGTCGCGAACGGCGGCGTCCATGGAGGCGTAGGTCTCCAGGAGCCCGTAGCCGCGACGGCGGCTGTGCCGGTAGGCCGAGAGGGCGAACGCGGCGACGCCGGCCGCCGACAGGCCGTGGCCCATGGCGTCGAAGATGCCCATGTGCAGGACGCCATCGTTGACGGCGTAGTCCAGCGCATCGCCCCCGTTGTCGTAGCAGGGCTCCAGCATGGCGGCGAGCACCAGGCGATCGGTGGCGAAGACGAGCGGGGGCGCGAGCTGCCACAGCAGCTCAGCGGCGATGGTCATCGGCTCCCGGCGTCGCGCGACCTCGAAGGTGTCCCCGTACTTCGCCTTCGTGGCGATCAGCATCGCGGTCAGGTGCGAGTAGCGCTCGCAGGCGGTGGCGGTCCGCTCCGGGATCGGCTCGCCGCTGAACGCCATCTGGATGACCCCCAGCCGCTCGGTGCCGTCGAGCAACGGCAGCCACAGTCGCTCGCCGCTGCCTGATTCCAACGAGGAGCGCAGGACGGTCGTGGTCCTGAAGGCACGGCCGGCGATGGTCCCCTCCACGGAGAGCGGCCGGAGATCCTCGCGCGCGGGATCGGCGAGGGGCACGAGCGTTCGCTGCTCGTAGTCGATCAGGTAGAGCACGACGTCGTGCGCCCCTAGGGGGCGGGCCTGCTCGGCGATCACGGCGGCCAGGTCCGAAGGGGCGCTGAGGTACGTGCGCCGAAGGAGCTCGTTCAGCGTGTCCGCCACCGACGCGTCGCTTGGCGCGACGCTCATGCCGACGCCGCATCGCGTGAGCCGAACAGCGAGAAGCGCGATCGCAGCCCGCTCAGCTCCAGCAGCACCGCGGCCGCGCTCCCAGCCGGCGCGACCAACGAGAGCTTGCGACCGCGCCCGTTGAAGCGGTGCTGCGTCTCCGCAATGGCGCCGAGAGCGGTCGAGTCCACCAGGGTCACGGCCGACAGGTCGAGGATCAGGTGCGGATAGTCGGCTGCGGCCGCCTCGTCGAGCCGCGGAGCCAGCGCGTCGAGCGAATGGAGGTCGAGCTCCCCCTCGGGGGCGATGACGACGGGCTCTGGCACCGGAGAAGGCGTACCCGCCTCGCGGTCCCGAACACCGTGGCTTGACGAGCACGACGGCGGGGCGGCCGGCTCACGCCGAGGCGCGAGCCGGCCGCCGCCGTCGCACACGCCGACCCTCCGCAGACGGAAGGCCGGTCGGTGCTACCGGTTGGCGTTGTCGGCGTCGTACGGCTCGCGGCTGCCGGACTTCGCCAGCCCCCGCGAGACCATGTAGCCGACCGTGAGGATCGTCGCGTAGAGCCAGACCTGGCGAGCGCCGTACCCGCCGGCGTCCGACGAGTCGACCACCGCGCCGGCGATCAGGATGCCAACGAGGACGGCGACGAACGCGAAGAACTCGGTCGTCTTGAACGCCGCTTTCGTCTCGGTGCTCAGCCGGCGGACGGGCGTGCGCGGCGCTACGGCGCCACGGGTGTCGAGATCGTCCGCGCCGACGCGCGGGGATGCGTGAGTGCTCATGAAGTCCTCCTGGACCTTGAGTGAATTGATAGGCCGGATGCCCCCCCGATGGACGCCGCGGTACGGCGCCGAGGACCTATCCGGGCACTGCTCTGATGACGCGCGACGTGCAGCACACGCGCGCGCTCATCCGCCGTACCCCCCGCTGGCGTGAACCCATTCGTTCACTTGCACGGAGCTGACTCGGCTGCCCCGTCAAACGAATCGCCCCGCGAACTTCGGGTACGACGCCCTGACTCTGTTCAACGAGGGGGGACCCCAATGCCCACACGCACCCAGACACCGAAGCGTCAGGCGGCCGGCCGGTTCGGCCGCCCTGCCGGCAAGCCCGCCCAGCGACCGGCGCGTGGGCGGCGCACCACGCCGTCGCGGCGCCCGGCCATGCCGACCGCCGGGCGCAGGCCGCAGAAGTCCGGTGCCACGAAGGCGGCGGAGAAGCTCGGCGGCCTGCTGCCGGGCACGCGGGGCCAGAAGCGCGGCGGGTCCGGAGGCCCCGGCAAGAAGGGCACCGCCGGCCTGGCCCTGCTCGCGGGCGCGGCCGGCCTGCTGATGAAGAACCGGGAGAAGCTCACGTCGATGATCCGCCACAGGGACTCGTCGGGCCAGGCGGCCAAGCCGGGCGAGCCGCAGGCGGCCCCGATCGCGAGCAACTCCGGGCCGGTCGGTCCGGGTGCCGTCGCCAACCCGCTGGCCTCCCCCGATCACCCGGCCGCCTGAGCGCGCGACGATCCGCCGGGCCGCCTTCCTGCTCGTCCTCTTGGTGGCCCTCGGGGCCTTCGGGGCCGGCGTGGCCCAGGCTGGATCGCAGGTCGACGCGGCCGTGCAGGCCCGGGGGTCGGCTCCGATTTACAGCGCACCGGGAGCGCAGCTCGGGCTGTCGAGCGCCGAGCGCAGCCGGGTGGAGCGGGCGATCGCAGACGAGCAGCCGGGCCCGGTCCTCACCAAGGCGATCACGGGCATCGTCAAGTACCGCTACTGGCCGCTGAAGGACGCGGGGCGCCTCTGAGCGAGACGTAATGCGCGGGCCGGCAGGGCGAGGTAGGCTCGGGCCGCACACGACAGGAGGCCACATGTCCGACGAGAGCCACGGCGACTTCGCCGCAGGCGAGAGGACCTCGCCCAAGGGACCGGAGCGCGACTTCGCCGAAGGCGAGGAGAAGGCGCCGCACGGCAAGGAGCGCGACTTCGGGGAAGGCCAGGAGGGCACGGCGCCCGGAAAGGAGCGCGACTTCGGCGAGGGTCAGGAGAAGCCCTCGGGCTGACGCTCGCCGACTTCACACGGCTGCGATGAGTTTCCGGCCGCCGGCTGGTCTTACCTACGACCACCGACGACGAGGAGCCGAGACCGTTGACTGCCGAGACCATGAACGACCGCAAGCGCTGGATCGCTCTCTACGTGCTGTGCGCCGGCGTGCTCATGATCGTCATCGACGCGACGATCGTGAACGTCGCCCTTCCCTCCATCCAGGACGACCTGGGCTTCTCCCAGAGCAACCTCGCCTGGGTCGTGAACGCCTACCTGATCGCCTTCGGCGGCCTGCTGCTGCTGGGCGGGCGCCTGGGCGACCTCATCGGCCAGCGGCGCATCTTCCTGATCGGCCTAGCCGTCTTCACCACCGCGTCGCTGCTGTGCGCGGTGTCCCAGAGCGAGGGCCTGCTCATCGCCGCGCGCTTCGTCCAGGGCGTCGGCGGCGCGCTGACCTCCGCCGTGATCCTGGGCATGATCGTGACCATGTTCCCCGAGCCGCGCGAGCAGGCGAAGGCGATCGGCGTCTACGGCTTCGTCGCCTCCGCGGGCGGCTCCATCGGGCTGCTCGCCGGCGGCGCGCTGACCGAGGCCATCAACTGGCACTGGATCTTCTTCATCAACATCCCGGTCGGCATCGTGACCGCCTTCCTGGCCACCCGCCTGGTGGCCGACAGCCCGGGCCTCGGGCTGAGGGCGGGCGCCGACCTGCCGGGCGCCGTGCTGCTCACCGGCGGGCTGATGCTCGGCGTCTACACCATCCTGCAGGTCTCCGAGCAGGGCTGGGGCTCGACGCGCACGCTCGGCCTCGGGGCCATCTCGATCGCGCTGCTGGCCGTGTTCGTCGCGCGCCAGGCGCGCATCGCCAACCCGCTGATGCCGCTGCGCCTGTTCCACTCGCGCAACGTCTCGGGCGCCAACGTCGTCATCGCCCTGCTCGTGGTGGGGATGTTCGGGATGTTCTTCCTGGGCGCGCTGTACCTGCAGCGCATCCTGGGCTACTCCCCGCTGCAGGTCGGGCTGGCCTTCCTGCCCTCGACCGTCGTCATGGGCACGATGTCGCTGAAGCTCTCCGGGCCGCTGGCGATGCGCTACGGGCCCAAGGCGATGCTGCTCGTGAGCCTGGTCTCCATCGGCGTCGGCCTGCTGCTCTTCTCGCTGACGCCGGTCGACGCCACGTACGCGACGCAGGTGATGCCCGCGACGATCTTCATCGGCATCGGCGCGGGCCTGGGCTTCCCGTCGCTGATGGGGCTCGCCATGTCCGGCGCCACCCCCAGCGACTCGGGTCTGGCCTCGGGCCTCATCAACACGAGCGTGCAGGTCGGCGGCGCCATCGGCCTCGCCGTGCTGGCCACGCTCGCCAGCGAGCGCACCGACACCCTGCGCGCCGGCGGCGACTCGGTGAACGCGGCGCTCAACGGCGGCTTTCACCTCGCCTACCTGATCGGCGCGGCGCTCGTGGGCGTCGCCATCGTGGTGGCCCTGAGCGTGCTGCGCTCGGGCAGCGCGGCCGCGCCGTCCCACCAGGCCGAGCCGCACGCCGACCGCCACCGCGTGGAGCCCGCGTACTCGGACGCGTGCTGAGTACGATCGTCGCGTGCCCGATCACCTGCACTTCACCGAATCAGACGAGGCCAACGCGCTGATCGCGTCCGACCCGATGGCCCTGCTGGTCGGCTTCGCGCTCGACCAGCAGGTCTCGGTGCAGAAGGCGTTCTCCGGGCCGCTCGCCCTGCGCGAGCGGCTCGGCTCGCTCGACGCCGCCACGCTGGCCGAAGCGGACCTCGAGTCCGTGTTCCGCGAGCGCCCGGCCATCCACCGCTTCCCGGGCGCGATGGCCCAGCGCGTGCACGACCTCGCGGTGCACGTGCGCGACACCTACGGCGGCGACGCCGCGCGCGTGTGGACCGACGCCGCCGACGGCCCCGCGCTGCGCGCCAACCTCGCGGCGCTGCCGGGCTTCGGCGAGATGAAGGTCAAGGCGCTGGGCGCGGTGCTGGCCAAGCGCTTCGGCGTCGAGGCCGCCCAGGAGCTGGTCCCCTGGCACCCGACGCTCGGCGACGTCGACTCCCCGCAGGCGCTGGCCGACTACCAGGCCGCCAAGCGCGTCCACAAGGCCGAGTGGTCGAAGGCCAAGGCGGCCTCCTAGGCGCTCGAAAGGGCCGCTCAGGCCGCGATCGCCGCGGCCGGCGCAGGCGGGCACACGCGGTTGCGACCGCTGTGCTTGGCCTCGTACAGGGCGGCGTCGGCGGCGCCGAAGACGACCTCGAAGTCGAACGCCTCGCCCGGGGCGGAGGCGGCGACGCCGAAGCTCATCGTCACGCTGTGGCCGCCGAGCGGCACCCGCGCGACGGCCGCGCGCAGCGCTTCGGCCAGCTCGGTCGTGTGCGGGAGGTCGGCGCCCGGCAGGAGGACGAGGAACTCCTCCCCGCCGGTCCGGTAGAAGAGGTCGAAGGCCCGCAGCGTCTTGCGCAGCTCGTGGGCGACGTCGCGCAGGACGGCGTCGCCGGCGGCGTGGCCGTGGGAGTCGTTGATCTGCTTGAAGTGGTCGATGTCGCCGGCGATCAGGCCCACCGGCTCACGGGTGATCTGCGACTGCTGCGCGAGCTCCTCGGCGCGCCGCCCGAGCGCAGTGCGGTTGAGCATCCCCGTGAGCGGGTCGATCACGGCCTGCGCGCGGTGCTTGACGTCGGAGCGCATGAGCACGGTCTGGAACATCGCGACGGCGATCATGAGCGCGATCGGCGCCAGCACGAGGGTCGGGTCGTCGATCACGGCGTGGGCGTCGACGCCGAAGCCCACGGCGAGCAGCAGGGCGATCGAGAGGGCGACGCCGACGGCGATGCCGCGCTCGGAGAAGCGCGCGCCGAGCGTCATGAGCGGGATGGCGAACCACGCCATGGTCGGCACATGCGGGCCGCCGCTGAGGGCCACGCTGCTGGCCATGATGACCTGCGAGGTGGCCCAGCTCGCGAACAGGGCGATCTCGGGGCGCTTGGCGCGGTCCATGCGCGTGTCGGCGAGGCGGAAGATGACGACGGCCAGCGCCAGGGGGAGCAGCGTCCACCAGCCGAGCCGCGGGCCGCACGCCACGAGCGCGATCCCGAGCACGCCGAACACCGCGCGGCGGACGGGCCGCAGGTAGCGGTCCATGTCCAGCATGCGCGCGCGGTCGACCCCGTCGGGGAAGAGCCATGACCCTCTCTCCATGCCCCGGTAGTCGGTCGTTGCCGAGCCGGACTGAAGGACTCCGGGCTAGAGCCTGGGCTCGGCGACGCGCGCCTCGTGGCCGGCAGACCAGTGGTCGTGCATCAGGTCGTCCGGCCCAGCGCCTGCAGGTCGATGGGGAGGATGGTCAGCTCCGGCACGTGCGCGCGCGGCGGCAGCGAGACGACGAACAGGCAGGCGGCGGCGACATCCTCGGCGTGCAGCATCTGCGCGCGCGTCTCCGCGGACGGCGGCTCGGGGCGGTTCTCGAGGATCGCCGTGTCGACGAGGCCCGGCATGATCGAGGTGAAGCGCGCGCCGTGGCGCTCGTCGAAGGCCGCGCCACGGGTGAAGGCCTGCACCGCGGCCTTGGAGGCCTGGTACGCCGCGCCCGAGCGATCGGGCCACGCCCCCGAGACGCTGCCGATGACCACGACGTCGCCGCGCGCGGCGCGCAGCGGCTCCAGCAGCGCGTTGATCAGGTTGAAGGTGCCGGTGAGGTTCAGCGCGATGAGGTTGTCGAAGGCCTCGGGCGTGAGCTGCTCGAGGCGGCGCGCCTTGATGTTCGTCCCGGCCGCGGCGACGAGCGCGTGCAGCGGGCCTTCGCCGGTCAGGCGCTCGGCGAGCGCGTCGACCGCGGCGCGATCGGTGACGTCGAGGCGATGGGCGACGATGTCGCGGCCGGCGGCCGCCTGCTCGATGAGCTCGGGGCGCCGGGCCGCGGCGTGCACGTGCGCGCCGGCGTCGGCGAAGGCCAGCGCGGTGGCCAGGCCGATGCCGCTCGAGGCGCCCGTGACCAGCGCCGTGCGCCCGTCGAGCGCGCCGCCCACGCTCAGGCGTCCCGCCCGGCGCCAGCGAGGAAGACCTTGACCGTCGCGGGCGGCGGCCCTTCGGCCAGGCGCGCGAAGGCGTCGGGCCCGTGCTCGAGCGGCTGCACCGCCGGCAGCTCGCCCACGGACGCGCGCCCGTCGGCCAGCCACGCCAGCGCCTGCTCGAAGTCGGCCATCGTGTAGGCGTAGGAGCCGCGCAGGCCGAGCTGGCTGCGCACGATCCCATGGAAGCCGAGGGTGGTGTCGTCGGCGGCGAGGCCGATGCACACCGCCTGCGCGCCCGGGCGAAGGAGCTCGAGCGCCATGGCCCGCGTCGCCTGCGCGCCGACGGCGTCGAGGACGAGGTCCGCGCCCAGCCCGTCGGTGGCCTCGCGCACGGCGGCGAGCGCCTCGTCGCGGTCGCCGAAGGCCTCGTGCGCGCCGAGCGCGAGCGCGCGCTCGCGCCGCTGTGCCTGGGGCTCGAGGACGCCCACGTGCTCGATGCCCGACAGCAGCGCCGCCTGGAGGGTCATGAGGCCGATCGTCCCGGCGCCGAGGACCACGGCCTGCGTCACGGTCTCGCCCGCCAGCCCCAGGCGCACCGCGTGCACGCCGTTGGCCAGCGGCTCGACGAGCGCCCCGACGCGCGCCGTGACGTCGTCGGGCAGCGCGCGCACGTTGGCCGCCGGGGCGGTGACGAGGTCGGCGAAGGCGCCGTCGTGGTGCACGCCGATCAGCGTGCGCCGCGGGCACAGGTTCTCCTGGCCGGCGGCGCACAGCCGGCAGTGCCCGCACCCGGCGAGCGGGTTGACCGTCACGCGCGCGCCCTCCCACGCGCCGACGCCGGCGCCGGCGGCGACGACGACGCCCGCGAACTCGTGGCCCATGACGAGCGGCGGCGTGCGGTTGCCCATGTGGCCCAGGTAGCCCTCGACCTCCGAGCCGCAGATGCCGACGGCCTCAGGGCGCACGACGAGCTCGCCCGCGCCGGGGTCCTTCGGCTCGGGGCGCTCCTCGATCGCCATGCGTCCCGGCCCGTGCCACACGATCGCCTTCATCGCCGGGAGCTTCGCACGTGCGGCGTGCTCAGTAATTGCCCGAGAGCAGGTCCCAGGCGCGGCGCAGCTTGTCGGCCACCGGCGAGCCCTCCGGCGCGGACAGGTCGTCCATCACCGCGGGGTTCTCGCTGGGCTCGGGGAGCGCCTCGGCCTCGGCCGCGGTGAGCGCCAGCACCACCCCGCGCTCGTGGATCTCGGCGACCTGCTCGGCGTCGGCGAAGGTGTGACGGCCCAGGCCCTGGGAGATGACGATCCCGTCGAAGATGTCCTCCTCCTCGTCTGCGAGCACGTGGGCGACGTCGCCCAGCTCCTCCCCGTCAGCGCTGAGGACCGCCGTGCCCTCTTCGAGGGTGAGGTAGGAGACCGGGGCGCCCAGGTCGTCTGTCCCACTCATGGTCGGGAATCTACGCCGATGCGCCACTAGAGTGCCGACATGCCTGGTCCGGCCAGCACCACGCGGGTCTCGCCGTGGAGCATCGTGGTGATGGCCTCGGCGCTGGTCGTGGGGGGTGCGGTCGCCGCGCTGGCGATCGCGAGCGTCACCTCCAGCCACGAGCGGGTGGTCTCGTTCGACGTGCGCGGGTCGCTGAGCGGCGTGTCGCTCGATGTCGACGACGCCGACGTGACGATCACGGGCGGCGGCCAGCGCGCGCTGCTCGGGGTGCAGCGCACCGACCACTACGCCTTCGGGCACGACGCCGACGTGCAGCGCACGGTGGCTGGCGGGGTGCTGCGCCTGCGCTCGCGCTGCCCGAATGCCGTCCCGCGCGCGTGCTCGGTCAGCTACCGCGTGGTCGTGCCCGACAACGTCCCGGTGGCCGTCCGCACGACGAGCGGGACCGTATCCTTCCGCGGCTACCGCGGATCCGCGCGCGTGACCACCCGCAGCGGCGACATCGGCGTGGCCGGTTTCTGTGGCTTCTCGCTGGAGGCGCGGGCCGAGAGCGGCGACATCGCCGCGGGCGCGGCTTGCGCGCCGCAGCAGCTGACCGTGCGCTCGAACGAGGGCGCGGTGCACGTCGCGGTGCCGCCCGGCCGCTACCAGGTCGAGGCCGAGAGCGCATCGGGAAGCGAGACCGTCAGCGGCGTCGACGCGGTGGCCGATGCGCCCTTCGCCATCCAGGCCCTGAGTAGCTCTGGCGACGTCTCCGTCGAGGGTCGCCCGTGATCGCGGCTCTCGGCCTCGATCGGCGCCTGGAGCGCGCGTCGCATGCGGCCGCCTACCTCGTCGTCAACGTCCCGCTCGCGATCCTGGGGGCCGTGTCCGTGCTCGCGCTCATCCTCGGCGCGGCGCTCAGCGTGGCCTGGATCGGGCTGCCGCTGCTGCTCGGCGCCGCGGCCGCCTGCCGGCGCCTCGTGCGGCTCGACCGCCGCGCGGCCAACCGCTTCCTGGGCCTGCACATCCCGCCCGTGCCGGCGGGCGCCGCGACGACGGGCAGCGCGTGGCGGCGCTCGCTCGAGATGCTCTCCGACCGCTCCCTCTGGCGGATGGTCGCGCTGCTGGCGACCAAGCCGCTGCTGATCGCCGGCCTGTTCGTCGTCGCGCTCGTGCCGCTGGTCCTGCTGGCGGAGATCCTGAGCCTCGGGGTGCAGGGCGTCGCCGACCTGGGCGCGATCGACTACCTCGGCCCCTGGAGCCTGGGTCCCGTCCTCGGACTCGTCCTGCTCGCGCTCGCCCCCGCGGGCGCGGTGCTCGTCATCGCGACGTTCGATGCGCTCTACACCGTGCTGTGCACGATCGGCCGCGCGCTGCTGGCGCCGCGCGCCGCGCCCAGCGGACCGGTGCGCGAGCTGCTGGCCGAGAGCCTGGGCGATCGCTCGGTGGCCATCGCCTATTGGCTGCCCGATCGCGAGGCCTTCGTCGACGAGGCCGGTCACCCGGTCGCGCTGCCCGAGCCAGGGTCGGGCCGCGCGTGGACCGCGGTCGAGCAGGACGGGCGCCGCGTGGCGGCGATCGTCCACGACGCGGCGTTGGACACCAGCCCCGAGCTCGTCGAGGCGGCCGCGGCCGCGTCGTCGCTGGCCATCGACAACGAGCGCCTGAAGGCCGACCTGCGCGCTCGCGTGGAGGACCTGCGCGTGTCGCGGCTGCGCATCGTCGAGGCGGCCGACGAGGCCCGCCGTCGTATCGAGCGCGACCTCCACGACGGCGCTCAGCAGCAGCTCCTGGCCCTGGCGCTCGAGTTGCGAGTCCTGCGTTCCTCGATCTCCGACCCGGAAGCGGGACCGTTGGTCGACGGGCTCGCGGTGCGCCTCGAGGCCGCGCTGCGAGAGCTGCGCGAGCTCGCCCGCGGCATCCATCCGGCCATCCTCACGCGCAGCGGCCTGGACCCGGCGATCACCGCGCTCGCCGCCCGCTCGCCGGTCCCGGTCGACGTGCAGAGCGCGATCGACGGCCGCCTGGCGCCGCCGGTCGAGGCGGCCGCCTACTTCGTCGTGGCCGAGGCGCTGACCAACGTCGCGCGCTACGCGGACGCGGCCCAGGCGCGGGTCGAGCTGCGCGGCGACGGCAACGGCGGCCTCGTGGTGGTGGTCGCCGACGACGGCGTCGGGGGCGCGGACCCGAACGCCGGCAGCGGGCTGCGTGGCCTGCAGGACCGCCTCGCGGTCATCGACGGCGTCCTCGTGATCGACAGCCCTGCCGGCGGCGGCACGCGCCTGGAGGCGACGATCCCCTCGCCGCGGGGGCGCCCGTGAGGCGCGCGGCGGCCATCGCGGCGCTCGCGCTGCTCGTCCTCGCGCTGGCCGGCTGCGGGGGGACGACGCGCGTGCGCGAGCGCACGATCGTGGTCGCCCCGAGCCAGTCGGGCGATCTGCCGCACAGCTCACCGCGCCCCAGCGGGGGCGTGCGCATCGCCGTGGTCACCCACGGGCAGGCGTCGAGCCCGTTCTGGGCCATCGTGCGCAATGGCGTCGAGGCCGCGGCACGTCAGATGGACGTCGTCGTCGAGTACCGCGCGCCCGACGTCTACAGCCTGGCCCGCATGCAGGCGCTTATCGATCAGGCGGTCGCGAGCCGCCCCGACGGGCTCGTCGTCTCGATCCCCGAGCCCGGCCTGGCGCCTGCCATCCGCCGCGCGGTGAGGGCCGGCATCCCGGTCGTCTCGATCAACTCCGGCAGCGACGTCTATCGGCGCCTCGGCGTGCTGGCCCACGTCGGCCAGCCCGAGGAGCGCGCCGGCTTCGAGTCCGGCAAGCGCCTGGCGGCCGCCGGTGCGCGAAGCGTGCTGTGCGTCAACCAGCAGATCGGCAACCAGGGGCTCGACGCGCGCTGCCGCGGTCTGGCCCGTGCCATGCGCGCCGCCGGCGGCCGCTCGCGCGTGCTGGGGGTCGACGACCAGAGCCCGTCGACCCCGCGCAAGATCGCGGACGCCGTCCGCAGCGGGCACATCGACGGCATCCTGGCCCTCAATGCCACCAGCGGGATCGAGGCGGTCAAGGGCGCCCGCCGGCTCGGCAGCACGCGCGCGCCGAAGATCGCCACCTTCGATCTCGGCCCGGACGTCCTGAACGCCGTGCGCGCCCACCAGTTGCTCTTCGCGGTCGACCAGCAGGCCTATCTGCAGGGCTATCTGCCCATCGTGCTGCTCACCCAGCGCGCGCGCTATGGCCTCTTCCCGGCCCAGGGCGACGTCCTGCCCACCGGCCCGAACTTCGTGACCGCGCGCGACGCCGGAAAGGCGATCGAGCTGAGCAAGCGCTCGATCCGCTGATGGGGCGCGTGCCCGGCCGGGCGTTCAGGGGGTGAGGACCCACACCTGGAGCGCTTCGCCGCCGAAGCCGACCTCGCGGAACGAGCGCACGACGTAGAGCCGGCCGGCGATGGTGGCGCTCCCCGACGCGGCCAGCGCCGTCTCGGCCGCGGCGGCAAGTGAGCTCTCGGCGTGCCCCGGCGCGCCCCGGACGACCGCCTGCGCCCCCGTCAGGCGGTGGACGAGCTTCACGAAGCCGATGACGTCCTGCATCGAGGCCTCGATGACGTCGCCGTGCACCCTGACGCGGGCCGGGGAGACCACGAAGCGCCCGCCGACGTCGGTCAGCGTCCGCCCGCCGCGCAGCACCCGGAGGCGCACGACGTGCTTGCCCGGGTTGAAGAGCTGGCGCAGGGCGGCGGCGCGCAGGGCGGCGGGCTGGTTTCCGCGCATGGCGGCGATCAGGGCGCGATCGCGAGCGAGGCGCTTGACCGCCGCGTGGCCGACGGCCCCGGCGGCCTCCTGGCGGTAGATGCGCCGGGCTACGCCGGCGAGCGTGTCGGCGCGAACGCCGGCAGCGGCCGTCGCGGGTGGGTCGTGGTCCGCTGCCTGCACGGCGGCGCAGCCCGGCAGCGCCGCGGCCGCAACCGCCAGGACGGTGAGCGGGACACGCGGCACGGCGAGCACCTTCTCGCGCGCGCCCTAAGCCCGGCTTCGCGCGAGGTTGCGTCTGTGTTGGCCGGGCTAGAGCCGGCCGGCGTCGAGCAGGCGGTGCAGGAAGCGCTGGGTTGAGCTCGCGGATGAGCGCCAGCACCTCGCGGACCAGCTCGGGGTCGAGCGCGCTCGTGACCTCGTCGAGCAGCAGCGCGCGGGGGCGCGCGGCCAGCGCGCGAACGATGGCCACGCGCTGCTGCTGGCCGCCCGAGAGGCGGTCGGGCGCGTCATCCTCACGCCCGGCGAGGCCGAAGCGCGCGAGCAGCTCGCGGGCCCGGCCAGGGCGCGAGGGCCGGTCGCCGACGACTGAACTGCATGACCGCGAGCGGTCGCGGGTAGCCGCAGGGCATGGAATCCCAGGCCAGCCAAGACCCCTCGCTCGCCGACCTCGCGCGCCAGCTCTCCAACCAGACGACCGAGCTCGTCCGCCACGAGGTCGAGCTCGCCAAGGCGGAGCTGCGGGTCAAGGGCAAGCGCGCCGGCGTCGGGGCCGGCATGTTCGGCGGCGCCGGGGCCCTCGGCCTCTATGCCCTCGGCGCCCTGACGGCCGCCATCATCGCGGGCATCGCCGAGGCGCTCCCCGTGTGGGCCTCCGCGCTGATCGTCGCCGCCCTCTACGGCGCGGTCGCCGGTATCCTCGCGCTGCGCGGCAAGAAGAAGGTGCAGCAGGCGACGCCGCCACTGCCCGAGCAGACCGTGCAGAGCGTCAAGGAGGACGTGCGCTACACCAAGCAGCGCGCCCAGGAGGCCCGGCAATGAGCACGCCCCCCAACCAGCAGACCGACCCCGAGCAGCTGCGCCGCGAGATCGAGGAGATCCGCCGCGAGCTCGGCGAGACCGTCGCGCAGCTCGCGCACAAGGCCGACGTCAAGGCCCAGGCGCGCGAGAAGGTGCAGGAGGTCAAGGCGAACGTCCAGGAGGTCAAGGACAACGCGCTGCGCCACACGCCGGACTCGGCGCGCGGCGGGGCGCAGCAGGTGGCGACCGGCGCACGCCAGCACCCGGCCCCGCTCGCCGTCGGCGGTGCGCTCCTCGTCGGCTTCCTGATCGGCCGCCGGATCGGCCGGCGCCGGGCCTAGCTCGGGACGAGCGTCCCCTCGACCACGTAGCGCAGGATCTCGACCACCTGCTCGGGCTCGCGCGCGACGGCGAGCGCGGCGCGGTCGACCTCCTTGAGCGCGTGGTCGTGCTCGGGCGGGTGCAGCGTGACGAGCGCCTTGCCCAGGGCGGCTGCGTAGCCGGCGTCGAAGGCCGCGTTCCATTGGCGGTACTGCTCGCCGAAGCGCACGACGACCACGTCGGCGCGCTCGATCAGGGTGCGAGTGCGGATCGCGTTGACGCCCGCGCCCACGTGGTCGTGCCAGAACTTCTCGCTCGGCGCGCCGAGGATGGCCGCGCCGCAGTCGTCGCTGGCGGCATGGTCGGTGACGGGGCCGGTGAAGTCGACGTCGAGACCGGCCGCCTCGGCGCCGTCGATGATGCGCTCGCGCCAGTCGGTGTGGATCTCGCCGGAGAGGTAGATCTGCCAGGCCATGACGGCGGATCCTATGACTCGCGCTCGTTGAGGACGCGGCGCAGGATCTTGCCCGAAGGGGACTTCGGGATCTCGTCGACGACCTCGAGCGCGCGCAGCCGCTTATACGGCGCCACGCGCTCGGCCACGAAGGCCATGATCTCCTCCTCGGTCGCCTCGCCTGAGAGGGCCACGAAGGCCTTGGGCACCTCGCCGGCCTCCTCGTCGGGGCGCCCGACCACCGCGGCCTCGGCGACCGCCGGGTGCTGGACGAGCACCGCCTCGAGCTCGGCCGGCGCGACCTGGTAGCCCTTGTACTTGATGAGCTCCTTGACGCGGTCGACGAGCACGACGTAGCCGTCGTCGTCGGCGCGGGCCACGTCGCCGGTGTGCAGCCAGCCGTCGTCGTCGACCGTGGCGGCGGTCGCCTCGGGGTCGTCGAGGTAGCCGCGCATGACCTGCGGCCCGCGCACGCACACCTCGCCCTCCTCGCCCGCGCCCAGCTCGTCGCCGCTGGCGACGTCGACAATCCGGCACTCGGTGTTGGGCACGGGCGGGCCGATCGAGCCGACCCGGTGGCGCGCCGGATCGAGCGGCGTGACGTGGGTGACCGGGCTGGACTCGGTCATTCCGTAGCCCTGCACCACCGGGCAGTCGATGCGCTGCGCGGCGGCCTCCTGCAGCTCGGCGCTCAGCGGCGCGGCGCCGGAGTTGACGAGCGTTAGGCTCGAGAGGTCGAAGCGCTCGACGGCCGGGCTCTTGGCCAGGGCGAGCACGATCGGCGGGACGAGGTGGGCCTTCGTGGCGCGGTGCTCCTCGACGAGGCCCAGGAAGCCCTCGAGGTCGAAGCGCGGCATGGTGATGAGCGTCGCGCCGTTGCGCAGGACCGCGTTCATGACGACCGTGAGGCCGTAGATGTGAAAGAGCGGCAGCACCCCGACGAGCGTGTCGTCGGCGGTCACCGGCTGCTGGGCCGTCGACTGCAGGATGTTGGCCACCAGGTTGCGGTGCGTGAGCATCACGCCCTTCGGAAGGCCCGTCGTCCCACTCGAGTACGGCAGGGCGACGAGATCGTCGGCGCCCGCCGGGGTGTCGGGCGCCGCGGCGGGGTCGCCCTCGAGCAGCGCGGCGAACGGCGTCGCACCGTCCGCCTCGCCGAACACGTAGAGCTGCTCGACGCCGGCGCGGCTCGCGGCCTCGCGCGCGCGCTCGAGGACCTCGGCCCCGCTGATGAGCGCGCGCGCTCCCGCGTGCTCGAGCTGGTAGGCGAGCTCGTCGACGGTGTAGATCGGGTTGATCGTGGTGACGACCGCGCCGAGGGCGGCGATGGCGTGGAAGGCGATCGCGTAGTCCGGCGCGTTGGCGGCGTAGAGCGCGACGACGTCGCCCTTGGCGATGCCGCGGGCCGCGAGGGCGTCGGCGGCGGCGCGGATCGCCTGCGCGGCCTGCGCGTGGGTGTAGGCGGCGCCGGTCGCGCTGTCGATCAGCGCTGCCTTGTCGCCGTAGTCGTCGGAGTGCTCGAGCACGAAGTCGGTCAGCGCGACCGACGGGATCTCGACGTCGGGATACGGGCTCGTGAAGATCATGTGGGAGGCTCCCTACCCGCCATGGCCACCGATTTCTATCTGCTCGACGAGCGCCTGACCGACGAGGAGCGTGCGATCCGTGACCGCCTGCGCGCGTTCTGCGACCGCGAGGTCACGCCGATCATCAACGGCTACTGGGAGCGCGCGGAGTTCCCCTTCGAGCTCGTCCCGAAGATCGCCGAGCTCGGGCTGGCCGGCGGCGTCATCGACGGCTACGGCTGCCCGGGCATGAGCGCCACCGCCGCGGGCCTCGTGAGCATGGAGTGGGCGCGAGCCGACGGGAGCATCGGGACCTTCTTCGGCGTGCACTCGAACCTCGCCATGCAGACCATCCACCTGCTCGGCTCCGACGAGCAGCGCGAGCGCTGGCTGCCGCGCATGGCCGCGCTGGAGGCGATCGGCGCCTTCGGGCTGACGGAGCCCGACCACGGCTCCGACGCGGTCGCGCTGGAGACGAGCGCGCGGCGCGACGGCGACGAGTTCGTCCTCGACGGCGCCAAGAAGTGGATCGGCAACGCGTCGTTCGCCGACGTCACGATCATCTGGGCGCGCGGCGAGGACGGCCAGGTCGGTGGCTACCTCGTCGAGAAGGGCGCGCCGGGCTTCCACACCGAGGTCATCACCGGCAAGACATCGCTGCGCGCCGTGTGGCAGGCCGAGATCGCGCTGGACGGCGTGCGCGTCCCGGCCACGAGCCGGCTGCCGGGCTGCCGCTCGTTCCGCGACGTCGCCCGCGTGCTGACCCTCACGCGCTACACGGTGGCGTGGCGCGCGCTCGGCGTCGCGCTCGCGGCCTACGAGGCGGCGCTGGCCTACGCCAAGGAGCGCGAGCAGTTCGGGCACCCGCTGGCCTCCTTCCAGCTCGTGCAGGACAAGCTCAGCCGCATGGTGGGGGAGATCACCGCCATGCAGCTGCTGTGCCTGCGCCTGAGCGAGCTGGCCGGCGACGAGCGCCTGACCGCCGGCATGGCCTCGCTGGCCAAGATGAACCACGCGGCCAAGGCGCGCGCGATCGTCGCCGACGCCCGCGACATCCTCGGCGGCAACGGGATCCTCCTCGAGCACCACGTCGCCCGCCACCACGCCGACATGGAGGCGGTCTTCACCTTCGAGGGCACCGACAGCATCCAGTCGCTCATCGTCGGGCGCGAGATCACCGGGCTGCAGGCCATCGCGCCGCCGCGCGGGGGCGGCTGATGACCGGCCCCGACGACCTCGACCTCCTGGCGGCGTCGCTGCGGGCCGACAGCGGCGACCTCGACGCCTTCGTCGAGGCGCTCGCCGTGAGGCTCGAGGGAGCCCTGCCCGACCAGGTCGAGGTCGAGCGCCGGGGCGGCCTGCTCGGTGGGCGCAAGCGCGTGCGCCGCATCGAGGTCACGCTGGGCGACCAGCGCTACGAGGCCGAGGCCGAGCGCGGGCGCGTGACGTGCCGCCGGCGCTCGGTCGTCCGCGGGATCGCGCTGAAGACCCAGGAGCTCGATGTCGACGCCTGGATCGGGGCGCTCTCGCAGGACCTGGTCGAGGAGGCGGAGCGCAGCGAGCGCGGGCGCCAGGCGCTGGCGCGCCTGCTGGAGGGCTGATGGCGCGGCCCTTCAGCTCGGATCTGAGCGTGGCCGAGGCCTTCGTGGTCCGCGAGGCCGGCTTCACGCCGATCGCGCAGGTGATGGGCAGCTGCTTCTACCAGGTGGGCTGGCAGTCGATGCCGTGGGGGCAGCTCGGGTGGACGGGGTCGCTGCGCGAGGGCGACACCTTCGAGCTCGAGACCCAGACCGCGGCGTGGAACGACGCGCGCTCGCTCGCCCTCAGCCGCCTGCGCGACGAGGCTGTCGCCGTGGGAGCCGATGCGGTGGTCGGCCTGCGCCTGAAGCGCGGGGGCTACGACTGGGCCGCGGGCCTGGTCGAGTTCGTGGCCATCGGCACCGCGGTGCACTCCGAGCGCTACGACATCGAGGACGCGCCGGTGCTCTCGCACCTCTCCGGCCAGGACTTTGCCAAGCTCGTGCGCCACGGCTTCTGGCCGGTCGGGCTGGTCGCGGGCTCGACGGTCGCCTACGTCGTCTCGGGGTACGGGCAGCAGGCGCGCTCGTCGGGCCTCTTCTCGGGGCGCCAGAACCAGGAGCTGCCCGACTACACGCGCGGCATGTACGACGCCAGGGCGCTGGCCATGGAGCGCGTCACCCGCGAGGCCCACGCGCTCCACGCTCATGGCGTCGTCGGCGTCACGCTCGAGCGCAGGGAGCAGACGCGCGACCGCGACGCCGGCGGGATGACCTACCGCGACCTGATCATCGAGCTGCACGTACTCGGCACCGCCATCGTCGAGGTGCGCCACGACGCGCCGCCGCCGGCGAAGTACATCGCCCTACCACTGGACCGGGAGGTCCCATGAGCGAGCAGGAGCCCTACGACCCCACCTCGCTGGCCGGCGTGCCAGAGCACGGGCGCGAGCGCCTGGAGCGGATGCGCGATCGCTCGCTGTTCACCAGCGACCTGACGGTCAACGAGTTCCTGCTCGTGCGGGCCGCCGGCTTCGAGCCGCTGGGGCTGGTCGTCGGGACCTCGATCTACCACATCGGGTTTCAGATGGGGGCGTGGAGCCGCAACCAGGAGATGGACGTCCTCACCCAGGCCATGTACCACGCGCGCGAGCTCGCGATGACGCGCATGGAGGAGGAGGCCGACCAGCTCGGCGCCGACGGGATCGTGGCCGTCCGCCTGGAGGTCAGCCGCCGTGCGTGGGGCAACGACCTCGCCGAGTTCGTCGCCATCGGCACCGCCGTGCGCCACCGCGAGGGCGAGCTGCACCGCGCCCCCAACGGCCGGCCCTTCACGAGCGACCTCTCGGGGCAGGACTTCTACACGCTGCTCTCCGCCGGCTACCGGCCGGTCGGCATGGTCATGGGGACCTGCGTCTACCACGTCGCCCACCAGGGCCTGCGGACGTGGATGCGCCGCGTCGGGCGCAACGTGGAGATGCCCAACTTCACCCAGGCCCTCTACGACGCGCGCGAGCTGGCCATGGAGCGCATGCAGGCCGAGGCGGAGGCGCTCGAGGCCGAGGGAGTCGTGGGCGTCCAGCTCGTCGAGGGCAACCACGGCTGGAGCGCGCACGTCCTCGAGTACTTCTCGGTCGGCACCGCGGTGATCCCCACCAGCGACACGCACGAGATCCCGCCGCCGACGCTCACGCTCAGCCTCAACGACTCGCGCCAGGATCGGCTGACGGGCTTCTGAGCGTCTGGATCGGTGCCGCGAGGGGCCGCGGCAGACGCCCTCTCCTGCGCTGCGCTGGCGGCGGTCCGCGGCCAGGGCACCGAGGGAGGGCGGATGCGGCCGCACGGTTGTTCCGCGGGCGTGCGGGAGCCGACGGCGCCCGAGTCGCGACCGTCCTGCCCTGAGGTCGCAGGACGACCTCTAGGCAGGACAGTCCAGCCGAAAGCAGCACCGACGCCCGCGACGCGGCTCCGAGCCGAACGAGTGGCGACTTTGTCAGCCGTACGCAGACAAAGTCGCCACTCGTTCAACGGACTGCTCGCGTCGGGGCCGGCGCGCCGGTCGCTGGCTCACCCTCCCTCGGTGAGGCTTTTCGAGCCGTACAGGCACAGGAAGCCGCGCGACCCGCACAGGCGGCCGAGGCGGCTCATCAGGCGCGCGATGTCCGAGCGCGATGGATCGCCGCAGGCGAGGTCTATGAGTACAAGGTCGAGTCGATCCGCGAGACCTTGATAGGCGACAAGAATCAAGACCTCGGATCTCGAAGTACTCCTCAACCGGCACGCGCAGGATTGTTGGCACGTGAAGTCGATCACCTCGGCGTCGGTCGGCGGACGGGTCGGTCCCGGCGGCACGAGCGGGCTCGTCATCGTGTTCGAGCGGCGGGTGGCGGTAGTGGTCGCCTGCGACGGCGCCTCGCGGGCTTCTAGACGACGCTGCGCAGGTGCCGGAAGGGCTTGCCGCCGCGCAGCTCGCGCACGACGCCGTCGACCATCCCGTCGCTCTCGTAGGTGCGCCCGTCGGTCACGGCGGCGATGAGGCCGCGCTTGCGATGGATGAGGCGGGCCATGGTCTCGTCGATCGTGTCGGCCGCCAGCAGGTACCAGGCGGTGACCGCGTCGCGCTGGCCGATGCGGTGCAGGCGGTCCTCGGCCTGGTCGTGCATCGCCGGCGTCCACTCGAGCTCGAGGAAGGCGACGTTCGACGCGCGCGTGAGCGTGATCCCCTGGGCCGCGACGCGGGTCGCGCACACGATGAGCTGCGGGCCGTCGGGGTCCTGGAAGGCGCGGACGGACTCGTCGCGGTCGGGGGCCTTGTCGCGGCCCAGCAGGTGCAGCGCGTCCGGGAAGCGCTCCATGACCGCCTCCTGGACCTCGATGTGGCGCGCGAAGACGACGAGCGGCTCGCCCGAGGCGAGGAAGTCGTGGATCCAGGCCAGCGCGGCGTGGAGCTTGCCGCGGGCCGCGAGGCGCTGCAGGGTCCCCAGCTGCGCCAGGCGCTCGGCGCGCAGCGTCGCGGCGATGCGGGCGTTGAGCTCGCGCAGGTCCAGCGGCTGCTCGCGCAGCCAGGCGATGACGTCGTTCTCGGCCAGCCGGTACTCGCGCTCGTTGTCGAGGGCGACGGGCACGACGACCTGGCGCTTGGCCGGCAGCTGGGGGAGGACCTCGGACTTCAGGCGGCGCACGAAGCAGCGCCGGCGCAGATGCCAATGCAGTCGCTCCTCGGAGAGCTGGCCGCGGAACTGGCGCGCGAAGCGCGCGCCCGAGCCGAAGTCCTCCAAGCGCCCGATCACGCGCAGCTGGCTGATGAGCTCCTCGGCGTGGTTGAGCACGGGCGTGCCGGTCAGGGCCAGGCGCAGGCCGTCGGGCACGACAGTCTCGGCCAGGCGCCGCACCGCCTGGGTGCGCTTGGCCTGCGGGTTCTTGCACAGGTGCGACTCGTCGACGACCAGCGCGCGCGGGCGCATGCGGCCGAGCGTCTCGCGGTGGGCGGCCACGACCTCGTAGTTGAGGATGGTGATCTCGGCCGTCGGCGGGACGGGCATCCGGCCCTGGATGACCGCGACCGAGCGGTGCGGCAGCCACTTGGCGGTCTCGCGCTCCCAGTTGAGCTTCAGCGACGCGGGGCAGACCACGACGGCGGGGTAGGCGTCGTCGGCCTCGAGCGCCGCCAGCGCCTCGACCGTCTTGCCCAGGCCCTGCTCGTCGGCCAGGAAGGCGCGCCGGGCGCGCAGCGCGTAGCGCACGCCCGCCCACTGGAAGGGCGCGAGCTCGCCCCCGAGCACCGCGGCGGTCTCGGCGATCGGCTCGGCGCTCGTCGCGCGCGAGGCGCGGATCTCGGTCAGCGCCTCGTCGTGCTCGGCGCGCAGCTCATCGAGCATCTCCTTCGCCGACCCGTCGACGGCGACGTCGTGCAGGGCCAGGAAGGCGTCGAGCGGCTCGACGATCCACGGGTCGATGGGCAGCGAGTGGCCCGGCCCGACGGCGCCGGGCAGCGCGTCGAAGGCGCCGGCCACGTCGGGGTCCCAGAGCACCTCGAGGCGCAGGAAGCTCCCGTCGACGGTCTCGCTCACCGTGAGCCGTGCGGGGGGCGGGTCCTCGCCGCGCTCCAGCGAGGCGATGATCCGGCGCGCGGCGCCGTCCATGCGCGTGCCGCCGCGCAGATCGGCCAGCGCCTCGGCCCCGGCCGCCGTGAGCGGCGCCAGCAGGGCGCCGTCCTCGCGCTCGATGGCGCCCTCGAGCAGCGCCTCGGGCACCGTGCCCGCGCGCGTGCGCAGGACCCACCAGCCGCGCCCGTCGTGGCGCGTGGTGGTCACGATGCCGACCCAGCGGCGCTCGATGGCGGCCAGCCAGGCGTCGACCTGCGCGCTGGTGGTCAGCTCCGGGAAGCGCTCGAGCACCTCGGCGACGTGGACCCCGGCCCAGTCGTCCACCGGCGCCCACCACTCGCGCGTGTCCCAGTCGAAGCGCCGCTGGGGGATGCTCCGCACGCTCGCCACGATGTGCGGGTCGTAAGGGAAGGAGAGGACGACGATCGACCGGCCGTCGGGGCCACGCCGCAACTCGACGTTGGGGCGTTCCTCGACGAGCTCCATCCGTCTCAACGGTAGCGCCTATGCGGGCTCACGCCGCGGCGCGCAGCACCCGCCAGCGCCCCGAGCGCGTCACGACCTCGGTGTGAACGCCGCGGGGGATCGCGGGGCGAGGCCCGGCCAGGCGCGCGGGGGCGCGGAAGACGAGCGCGGGAGGCGCCCAGTGCGGGTGCCGGCGCGACGACGACCAGGTCGCCTGCACGCCGGAGAGCGGGACGTCGAGCTCCCAGGCCAGCGCCGTCTGCAGCCACGGGTTGATCGCCGGCCGCCCGGGGCGCAGCACGGCGGCGCGGCCGCCGGAGCGGTCGAGCGCGCGCACGAGCTCGTGGCGCTGGTCGGCCTGGCTGCGCGCGACGCTGAGCATGCGCGCGTCCTCGCGCGCGCGCAGCAGCGCGGGCGCCAGCGCGAGGAGGGCGACCGCGACGCCCAGCGCGATCCGTACACGGCGCTCGTGGACGGCGTCGAGCAGCCACACGAGCCCGACGCCGGCCACGACGCACAGCGCGGCCGCGGGCGCCGCCAGGTAGCGCCGGGTCCCGGTGAAGCCGGCCTCGGCCATGACCGCCACGACCGCGATCCAGCCCAGGGCCAGCGCCGCGAGCGACAGCACCGGGCGATCGCGGCGGCGCACCGCGAAGGCCACCCCGACCGCGGCGAGGATCAGGGTGGGGACGATGACCGCGTCCGCGGCGCGGCGCACCACCTCCACGGCCGGCACCTTGGCGTTCGCGGCGCTGCCCTCGGTGGCCGAGGTCGCCGTCGAGCTGGCGTGGAGCGGGTCACCGGAGCCGATCCAATCCAGGCCGAGCCACAGGGCCGGCGGCAGGACGACGGCCGCGGCGGCGAGCGGGCGCAGGCCGGGCTCGCGCACCCACACGAAGACGCCGTAGGCGCCGAGCAGGACCCACGCCTCGGGCCGGATGAGCCCGGCCAGCGCCACGAGGACGAGCGCCCAGTCGCGGCGACCGGCCAGGTGGCGCTCGGCGGCCCCGAGCGTCAGCGCGATGAGCACCGGCTCGGCCGAGCCCAGCAGCGCGGTGCGGTAGAGGTCGGCGCTGAGCGCGAGGCTGACGGCGGCGACCGCGCCCGCGAGCGGCCCGGCCAGGCGGGCGCCGAGCCGGTAGGCGAGCAAGAGCGAGAGCGCCGCCGCTGCGCGCATGAGCCCCATCCACGCCACCGGCGTCGCGGCGCCGAGGACCGAGAGCGGCGCGAGGGCCAGGACCGGCAGCGGCTTGAACGACGGCCCGGCGGTGGTGGCCAGGTCGAGATGCGCGAGCTGGCGCCCCCACACCGTCCACGCCCACGCGTCGTAGCCGAGCGTGGCCGGCAGCGCCAGCGACGCCGCGCCGGCGAGGGCGGCCAGCACGACCGCGGCCGGCCAATCCTTGCGCCACTGCGCCATCGCCGCGGCACGCTACCGGCGAGGGCGGGCGCGGCCGCCCACCCCGGCGGCCGCGCCTCTGATGGGCCTGCTAGCCCTGCGCCGACGAGTTGGCGCCGAAGGCCTGCACCTCGGCCACGCGCACGAACCGCGTCGAGGCCGGGCCGGCCGTATTGCAGTCGGTCGCGTTGTTGGGGTCGGCGTCCTGCTCGCCCTGGTAGGCCGGGCCGCCCGTGCACTGGCTGTTGCGCGCGACGATCCGCAGATGCGTCGCCTTCACCGGCGAGAAGGTGACGTTGCGCAGCAGCATCATCGGCGCCACCGGGCGGGGCGCGTCGGCCGGGAAGGCATCCGATGCGCTGGCGTAGGCCCGCTGGTAGCTGTCGTCCTGCGAGCAGTCGGCGGCCTGGTCGTTGCACGTCCAGATCTCGAACTGGCGCAGCGCCGTGAAGCGGCTCTGCGACACGTCCAAGCGCGTGTTGGGGTCGAAGACCGGCCCGATCAGCGCGCTGACCTGGACGTGGCGGATCGTCTGCGGGCGCGAGCCCGCGAGGTCGATCGTCGCCTGCCGGCCGTCGACGTTCCACGCCCCGTCGGCGCCCTGGGTGGCCGCCGCCTGCCAGTCGGTGGCCTCCGAGTCGTCGATGAGGTTCTTGAGCACCGTCGGCGCGGGCTGGACCACCGTCCCGGCGGGGTTGGTGAACGGCGCGGCGTCGCCCGTGGCCTGCGTGCCGAGGTCGCGCACGTCGCTGCGCTGCGCCGCGGTGGGCGCGAGCTTGCCCGCGCGCACGTCGAGGTCGGGAAGCCCGTTCGGGTTGCCCTGGATGTCCGTGTCGGCGGCGGCCGACCCTGCCAGTGCGAGCGTGCCCGTCAGGGCACGGGCGAGCACGAGCCCTCGCTGCGAGCGCATCTTCGATCCCCTCCCAAGGATGGATGTGGCCGCCCGTGGACCCGTCGCGGCAGTCAGGCATTGAGCCACTCCTACCGCTTGTCGTCAACGGCCGTCGACCGGCGGTGTCAGAGCACCGCGCGCGAGGTTTCAAACGGCTCGCTACTCGACCAGTGGCCCCGGGGGGGCCAGACGTAGCCCGTCGCCCTCAGGGCCTCCTCGATCGGCACGAAACAGTCGACGCCCGGGCGAAAGGTCCCGCTGGTGATGCCGACCGCGAGCACGCTACCGTCGGGGCCCGGTGGCGTGTACCACGGGCCGCCGCTGTCGCCGGAGACAGGAGCCTTCGGGTCGTTGAGCCGCAGGCAGGCGAGGATCCCGCCCGCGTTGTAGTGCCTGGGCCCGTGACCCCGCGCCGCGGGGACGTTCGTCACGATGGCCTGCAGCTTCGTGCAGACGTCGGCGCCGCCGTTGAAGCCGGCATGGCAGATCGGGGTGCCCGGGACGAGCTGCGCCGTGGTCGCGTAGCCCTTGACGACGAGCGGCAGCTTGTCACCGCGCTCGATCACCTGCAGCGCGTCGCGCTCGCGGCTGTCGTCGAAGCCCTGCAGGCGCAGGACGCCGATGTCCTGCGGCCGCGCCCACGGCACCGCGACCTTGGCGAAGTCCAGCGCCCCGTTGTCCTCGCTGAACGGCGGTCCGACGTATCCGACCACCCCGTTGCGCGCCACCGAGGCGCAGTGCGCAGCCGTGAGCGCCGACACGTCGCCGCTGTGGGGCTCGAAGACGAGGAATCCCGCGGTGCAGAACCCTGCGCCCGCGAAGACCAGCTTCTGCCCTGGTTGGTAGGTGTAGTGCACGTGGCGGCCGAAGCGCACGTAGCGCACGAACACGTCGCCGCCGCGGTGCAGCAGCGTCACCGTGTAGGTCGGAACCCGCTGGGTGCGGTCCTCCTCGGGGATGTGACGACCGCTGTAGGTGCGGCTGGCGCTGCCGGCGCGTACCGAGACCACCCGCCAGCCAGTCTCGCGGATGCGCCGGAACTCGTCGGCGCCCTGGGCCTCGGCGCTCAGCAACTCATAGGCGAGGTTCCAGGTCTCCAGGCAGTCGGGGGCGGTGGTGGCGATCGACCAGATCGACTTGCGCCGCGCGCGTGCGGAGAACAGATCCTCGAACAGCACGTCGGGCTCGACGACGTCGAAGGGCTCGGCCGCGCCCGCTGCGGCGAGACGGACACCCTTGCAGTCGTGCAGCGCCGCGTCGCCGAGCGCCGGGTGCTCTCCGCGAGGACGCGTGCGCACGACCCGGCGGGGCGGTGCCAGGGCCCGGCCGGTGACCCGTATCGTCGCCACCACGACGAAGCCGACCACGGGGCCGTCGTACGGCGTCGCCTGGTCGGGCGGCGGCGCGACGTGCTCGTTGTACCGGGGCTCGAAGCCGTAGGTGTAGGAGCCCGGGCGCGCGAAGCGCAGCCGCGCGCTGGCAAAGGCGATCTGGCCGGGCGCGATCGTCACCGCTCCGGGCCACGTCAGACCGTTGCGCCCGACGGTCGCCGCCGGCAGGTCGCCTCCGGCCACACCGACGAAGCTCACGCCGTGCCCGAGCGCCGGCCTGCCGCGTCCGTCGCGTACCGGCGTGACGAAGCCGCTGAACGTCGATGGGTAGTTGCGCGGGGTGCTGCACGGGCCGATGGGCAGGTCGATCGTGTGCGTGCCGGTTCTGATGCTCGCCTCCAGCAGGCGGACGTCGCTGTTCTTCCCGCCGAACCCTGCCGGCGTCATCGCCCGGCCGTCGACTCGCCCATCGACGCTCGCCGCGCCGGGCGTCGTCACGCACGGCCCGACGGCCAACGCGGCGGCGGGGAGTGCGAGCAGGCCTATCACCACCAGCAACGGCGCGAGCACTGGGTGCACGGTGCGCGGGTTCACGATCGGCGCGGGACCCTACGCAGCGGCGCCTAACGCCGCAGTAACTACGATGCGGCGCCGCTGCGGCCCCGCCGCGCCACCTTGACGCGGTCGGTCTTGTCGAGCACGACCTTGCGCAGGCGCACGCTGTCCGGGGTCGCCTCGACGCACTCGTCGTCGCGCAGGAACTCGAGGGCCTGGTCGAGCGACAGTGTGCGGTGGGGGACGAGGCGGACGAGGACGTCCGCGGTCGAGGAGCGGATGTTGGTCAGGTGCTTCTCGCGCGTGGCGTTCACGTCGAGGTCGTCGGCGCGGGCGTTCTCGCCCACGACCATGCCCTCGTAGACCTCGTCGCCCGGGCCCACGAAGAGCGTCCCTCGCTCCTGGAGGTTCATCAGCGCGAACTGCGCCGTGCGCCCGCGGCGGTCGGAGACCAGAGCGCCGGTCGGGCGCGTGCGCAGCTCGCCCGCCCACGGCTCCCAGCGGTCGAAGACGTGGTGCAGCAGGCCGGTGCCGCGCGTCTCGGTGAGGAACTCGGTGCGAAAGCCGATGAGGCCGCGTGCGGGGACGCGGTAGGCCATCCGCACCCAGCCGGTGCCGTGGTTGACCATCTGCTCCAGGCGCCCCTTGCGCAGGGCGAGCAGCTGGGTGACGACGCCGACGTAGTCCTCGGGCACGTCGATGGACAGGCTCTCGACGGGCTCGTGCACTCGCCCGTCGATCTCGCGGGTGAGCACCTGCGGCTGGCCGACGGTGAGCTCGAAGCCCTCGCGGCGCATGAGCTCGACGAGGATCGCCAGCTGCAGCTCGCCGCGGCCCTGGACCTCCCACACTTCCGGGCGGTCGGTGTCGCGCACCCGCAGCGAGACGTTGCCGACCAGCTCCTGATCCAGGCGCGCGCGGATCTGGCGCGCCGTGAGCTTGTCGCCCTCCTTGCCCGCCAGCGGCGAGGTGTTCACGCCGATGGTCACCGACAGCGACGGCTCGTCGACGGTGATGACCGGCAGTGGCCGCGGGTCGTCGGGGTCGGCCAGCGTCTCGCCGATGGTGACCTCGGCGATCCCCGCGACCGCGATGATCTCGCCCGCCGAGGCCTCCTGGGCGTCCACGCGGTCCAGGGCGTCGGTGACGTAGAGCTCGGCCACCTGCGCGCGCTCGATCGACCCGTTCGCCCGGCACCACGCGATTGCCTGGCCGCGGCGGATGGTGCCCTGGCGCACCCGGCACAGCGCCAGGCGCCCGACGTAGGGCGAGGCGTCGAGGTTGGTCACGTGGGCCTGCAGCGGGTGATCGGTGTCGTACACGGGCGCCGGGATACGCTCGAGCAGCAGGTCGAGCAGCGGGCCGAGGTCGGTGCCGGGCTCGCCTTCGCTCAGCGACGCCTGGCCGGCGCGGGCATTGCAGTAGACGATCGGGAACTCGATCTGCTCCTCGGTCGCGTCGAGGTCGAGGAACAGCTGGTACACCTCGTCGACGACGTCGGCGATGCGCGCGTCGGGCCGGTCGACCTTGTTGACCACGAGGATCACCGGCAGCCTGGCCTCCAGGGCCTTGCGCAGGACGAAGCGGGTCTGGGGCAGCGGGCCCTCGCTGGCGTCGACCAGCAGCAGCACGCCGTCGACCATCGTCAGCCCGCGCTCGACCTCGCCGCCGAAGTCGGCATGGCCGGGCGTGTCGACGATGTTGAGCTTCACCCCGCGGTGGCGGACCGAGGTGTTCTTGGCCAGGATCGTGATGCCCTTCTCGCGCTCGAGGTCCATCGAGTCCATGACGCGCTCGTTCACGTCCTGATTGGCGCGGAAGGCACCGGACTGCCAGAGCATGGCGTCGACCAGCGTCGTCTTGCCGTGGTCGACGTGGGCCACGATCGCCACGTTGCGGATGTCCTCGCGAAGCGCCTGCATGTAAGGGAAGCTAGTGCCCCCGTGGCGGACGGGCGCGTCAGCCCTGGCCGGGGACCCCGACGCGGGCGACGTCGATGCGCCCCGGCCGGCGGGCCGGCTTGGGCTTGACGGTGCGCGCGTCGGGTAGCGAAGGCTGCGGCGCGGGCAGGCGCACGTTGCGCCAGTCGTCGCCGGGGGGCGCCATCGGCAGCGTCGGGTCGGTCGCGCGCAACGGGACGTCGGACTGGCACGGCAACGCCTTCTCGATGTCGGTCGGCAGCGAGGTGCGGAAGCGGTTCTGGGCGAAGCACGAGCCCTTCGACGTGCGCTGCCCGGCGCGCGGGGCGAGCGCGAGGTCGACCCCGTTGTCCTGCAGGACGTTGCCCTGCACGCTGTCCTCCGCAGCGGGCGCCTCGTCTGAGGCCGTGAGCAGCACGCCGGCCCCGGGGTGGCCGGTGATGCGGTTGCGGGCCAGCCCGTCGCGGCGCCCGCCGCGCACGAGCACGCCCACGCCGAAGCTCTCGCCGCGGCCGGGGGCGAACGCGTTGGCGTTGTCCTCGATCACGTTGCCGACGACCGTCGTGTCCTGCTGGTGGAAGGGCGGCTCCTCGCCGGCCGAGATGAGCAGCACGCCGACGCGGTTCTCGCGGAAGAACGAGTGCGCGACGACGACGTTGCCGCCGGAGTCGGAGCCCTCGAAGCCGGCCATGCCCCGCTCGGCCACGCTGTCGGTGACCAGCGAGTCGCACGGCCGGCAGTTGCCGATGCGAAAGCCGGCGGCGCCGTGGCCCGAGGCGAGGACGTGGTCGATGGTGCCGCCGCGCGAGCGCAGCGCCTCGATCCCGTGCAGGCCGTTGTTGGCGGCGGTGACGAAGCTCACGCGCCAGCCGTTGAGCTGATCGGGGACGTCGTGGGGCGGGGTGAAGACGATTCCGTCGGAGGCGTAGCCGCGGACGGTCAGGTTCTCGACGGCGATGCCGTTGGCATGCACCGCGATGCCGTTGAAGCGGGTGCCCCCGCCGCCGTCGAGGACGACGCGGTTGCGATCGGTGCCGCGGATGACGATGTCGCGCTTGCCCGGTCCGACCACCACCTGCTCGCGGTAGGTGCCGGGGCCGACCCGCACGAGGTCGCCGGGTTGCGCGGCGTCGACGGCCGCCTGGATCGTCGGGTACTCCGCGGGGACGTCGCGCGCCGTCCAGCTCTTGCCCCCGCCGCAGCCCCCGAGCGTGAGCACGAGCGCGAGCAGCCCAGCGATGCCGGCCGCGTGCGCGGCCCGGATCACGTGGGCGCCCCAATGGGGACGGTCGGGTGCGGCGCGCGGGACGTGGAGTGGCAAGCGGTGAGAGGCTCGGGTGCAGCGATCATCTCATCCTGCGCCAACCGGCCCGGGGCGTCGGGCTTCGGCTGTCCGCACGGGAACCTGCGTGAGCGGCGGGGCGCCAGTGGGAAAGACGGCCGCATGCTCCGTCTCGATGCCAGTGTCCTCGACTACGCGATCCTGGCGATCTACTTCCTGGTCGTCCTGGGAATCGGCGTGGTCGCCCGCATGTCGGTGAAGACCGACATCGACTTCTTCCTGTCCGGGCGCTCGCTGCCCGCGTGGATCACCGGGCTGGCCTTCGTCGCCGCCAACCTCGGCGCGCTGGAGATCCTCGGCATGGCAGCCAACGGCGCCCAGTACGGCGTCGCCACCGTTCACTTCTACTGGATCGGCGCCGTCCCGGCGATGGTCTTCCTGGGCATCGTGATGATGCCCTTCTACTACGGGGCGAAGGTGCGCTCGGTGCCCGAGTACCTGCGCCTGCGCTTCAACGAGCCGACGCACGCGCTCAACGCGAGCACCTTCGCGGTGGCCACGGTCCTCATCGCGGGCGTCAACCTCTTCGCGCTCGCCCTGATCGTCCACCTCATGCTCGGATGGTCGATCTCCACCGCGATCATCGTCGCCGCGCTCATCGTGATGGCCTACATCACCCTCGGCGGTCTCACGTCGGCCATCTACAACGAGGTCCTGCAGTTCTTCATCATCGTCGCCTCGCTGCTCCCGCTGACGCTCATCGCGCTGCACGACGTGGGCGGGTGGAGCGGCCTGCAGGAAAAGGTGCGGGGCTCGGCGCTCAAGGACGGCGGCCTGCACGCGTGGCAGGGGATCGGCATCGGCAACGTGACCAACCCGATCGACGCGAACTGGATCGCCATCGTCTTCGGCCTCGGCTTCGTGCTCAGCTTCGGCTACTGGACGACCAACTTCGCCGAGGTCCAGCGCGCGCTGTCGGCCAAGAACCTCTCGGCCGCGCGACGCACGCCGCTGATCGGCGCCTACCCGAAGATCTTCATCCCGGCCCTGACGATCATCCCGGGCCTCGTGGCCCTGGTCTCGGTCAAGGGCCTGGGCGGCAAGAACCCCGACCTGCAGTACAACAACGCCATCCCGCTGCTCATCGGCAAGTACCTCCCCGAGGGGATGCTGGGGCTCGCGGTGACCGGCTTGCTCGCGGCCTTCATGGCGGGCGTCGCCGCCAACGTGACGTCGTTCAACACGGTCTTCACCTACGACCTGTGGCAGTCCTACGTGGTCAAGGATCGCGACGACGCCTACTACCTGCGCGTGGGACGGTTTGCCACGGCGGGCGGCCTGCTGATCTCCGTGGCCACCGCCTTCATCGCCAAGGGCTACGACAACATCATGAACTACGTCCAGCTCTTGTTCAGCTACTTCAACGCGCCGCTCTTCGCCACTTTCATCATCGCGATGTTCTGGAAGCGAACGACGCCATGGGCGGGGTTCTGGGGGCTGGTCGCCGGGTTCCTCGGCGCGTTCATCACGCACGAGCTCTACTCGTGGGGGACGATCGACCTCGGCTCGCAGCTGGCCGCCAGCTTCTGGGGCGCGATCATCGCCTTCGTCGCCGACGCGGTCGTGACCGTCGGCGTCACGTTCATGACGGCGCCCAAACCCGACGAGGAGCTGCGCGGGCTCGTCTGGGGCCTGACGCGCAAGGAGGAGGAGCCCGAGGAGCACGACCCAGCCGACGACGCCTGGTACCGCTCGGTGTGGCTGCTGGGCGGCGTGGCGCTGGGCCTCGTCGTGATCCTGAACATCATCTTCATCTAGGAGAGCGCAGCCATGACCGAGCAAGAGCAGCCGTTCCGCGGGCCGCAGACGCCCTCCACGGGAGCCACCGAAGAGGAGGAGATCCAGGCGGCCCGCATCGCCAACCGCTTCGACATCCGCCGCATCATCGGAGGCCTCTTCCTCCTCTACGGGGTGATCCTCGTCATCGTCGGCATCGTCGGCAGCGACGAGGTCAAGAACAAGGCGGCCGGGATCAACGTCAACCTGTGGACGGGCCTGGCCATGCTCGTCGTGGGCGGGCTGATGATCTTCTGGGCGCTGGCTCGCCCGGTGGTGCCCGAGCCCGAGTCCACGCGCGGGGAGGGGTCCGGGCGCATACGCCGCGCGCCGGCGACGTAGGTCTCCCGCCTCGGCCGCCGGCGTGTGCAACGGCAAGGCCGGGGTATAACCCCTGCACTCCCACCCAAAAGGAGGGTCCGATCGTGGCCTCAAATACGCGTGCGTCGGGCGGCCGTCCCACTCAGGCCAAGAGCCGTAGCGCGGGTTCCGCTAAGGGGGCTGGTACTGCCAAGCCGTCGTCGTCGGCCAAGTCGAAGTCGCCAAAGGCGTCGTCGGCCGCCAAGCCGCGGCCGCGCAGCCGGGCGATCTCGAACTCGAACCGCTCGCGCACCGCGAGGTCGAGCACGCCGCGCTCGCGCTCGTCGAGCTCGTCGAACGGCAGCAGCGCCAACGGCGCGGTCAGCGCCATGACCGACACCATCGGCTCGGCCGCTCAGAAGGCGACCACGCCGATCATCGCGGGTGGCGCCGCGGCGGCCGGGCTCATCGGCGGCATGGTGCTCGGCAGGCGCGTGCTCGGCCCCCGCCGCACGGTGCTCGGCATCCCCGTGTCGCGCAAGGGGCTGAGCTTGCAGCCGGTGGCCAAGGAGGTCCAGAAGGCCGGACAGCAGCTCGGCCGCCTGACCGACGAGTTGGCCCAGGCTCGCAAGCAGGCCAAGAAGGTCGGCAACGCGCTCTCCTGAGTCCATGGCGACCACACGGCAGCGCACCGGGTCAGACAACGGCATCGCCGCCACGGCGCAGCGCTGGCCGAGGCCGGCGCTCGCCGGCGGCGCGGCCGCCGCCGGGCTTGCCGCGGGAACCGCGCTCGGCGCCATCCTGCGCGCCCAGCGCCGGCCGCGGCTGATGGGACTGCCGTTGCCGCGCGGCAAGGAGCTCAAGGAGGGCGCGCGGCAGGCCGCCCGCGCCGGGCGGTGGCTGTACGAGGTGCAGACCGACGTCAACCTGCTGCGCGAGCAGGCTCAGCAAACGCGCCGCCAATCGCCCATCGAGGTCCTGCTGTCAGGGCTCACCTCGCGGACGCTGCCGCGCCACCGCTAGGCGCTGCGCAAGCCTGAACAGCATCCATCGAGGGAACGGGAGTAGGGGCGGTCGGCCGCTGGCGGCGCCCCCGCGAGCGGGCGGCTCCCCCGTGGGGGGCGCGGAGGATTCCCGCGCACTTCGCGCGTGTCTCACAACGCCTTCCGCGCGCGCCCGGAGGGGGTGGTCGGTTTTGACGCATCCCATGGGTGCTCAAGACCGACCACCCCCTTTGGCGTCTCCAAAGACCGTTACAAGACACGCGCGATTGCACCCCTAGGGCGCACACGCCTCAGGACGACGACGCGCGCCCCGAACCGCCCCCGCCTGCCTTCCCCTCGATGATGCTGTTCAGAAGCGCCGCGCAGCCCCGCGAACGAAGGCGGACGCCGACCGCCTCGCCAGCGCGTCGGCGGCCTTGTCACCCGCGACGGCCGCCCCGTGCGGTCCTCGATCGCGTGCGCCGTGCGAATGGCGCCGTGGAACGTCTGGACGGCCGCCAGCGCGGCACGCCTCGTCGATCACAAGTCCACCGCGGGGCGCCATCGGTGGCGTCCTCGGCGTGGCGCGCCGAAGACGCACGCATGACCCACTCCACCGTGCTGCGCGCCGCCGGCGCCGCGGCGACCGTCCTCGCGCTAGCCCTCGCTCCCGCCGCCCAGGCGCGGCCGACCGGACCCAGCCTGCCCGTGTGCAACCAGGCCAGCCCACATTTCCAGGGCGGCGGGCTCGTGGCGCTCGACCCGCCGGTGGACAGCCCGGCCGCGCGCTACACCGCCGATCTCTACGAGCTTCCCGGGCGCGGCGAGGGCCTCGTCACCGCCGCCGGGCACTCGCCCGCGCTCACCGTGTGCGGGGCCGGGGACGACGGCAGCGACGACGTCATCTCCTAGCGGCCCGCCAGCGCGTCGGCGGCCCTTGCCACCCGCGACGGCCGCCCGGTGCGGTCCTCGATCGCGTCCGCCGTGCGAAAGGCGCCATAGACCGTCTGGACGGCCAGCCACCGCAGCGGCTCGGGCTCCCAGCCGCGGGCGTGGTGGCCGACCCACGGCAGCCGGGCGAGCTCGGTGTCGCGGTCGAGGATGAGGTCGCGCAGGGTGCGGGCGGCGAGGTGGGCCGCGGCGACGCCCTCGCCCGCGTAGCCGCCCGCCCAGCACAGGCCGCTGTGGCGGTCGCAGTGCACCGCGGCGGCCCAGTCGCGCGCGACGCCGAAGACGCCGGTCCACGCGCCGTCGAGGCGCACGTCGCGCAGGACCGGGAAGAGCCGGGTCAGTCGGGCGCGCAGCTGGCGGACCGTCGCTTCGGGGATCTCGCCGGCGCGATCGGTGCCCGAGCCGAAGCGGTACGGACGCCCGCGCCCGCCGATGGCGATCCGCCCGTCGGCCGTGCGCTGCGCGTAGATGTAGGCGTGGGCGGCGTCGTCGAGCGTCTCGCACCCCGCCCACCCGATCTGCGCCCAGGTCGCGCCATCCAGTGGCTCGGTCACGATCATCGAGCTCGAGAGCGGCAGCAGCGCGCGCTCCAGGCCGGGCAGCGCCGCGGTGTAGCCCTCGGTGGCCCGCACGACCCAGCGGGCGCGCACCGTCCCCGAGGCCGTCCGGACGCTGCGCGGCGCGATGTCGAGCGCGGCGGTGCCCTCGTGGATCGTCGCGCCGCGGCGCTCGACCGCGGCCGCCAGGCCGCGCACGAGCTTCGCCGGCTGCACCCGCGCGCAGTGCGGCGTGTAGCGCGCGCCGCGCAGGCCGGCGACGCGCACCCGCGCAGCGGCCTCGTCGACGTCGAGCAGCTCGCCGCGCGACGCCTCGCGCAGGCGCGCGAGCTGAGGCTCGGTCTGCGCGACGGTCAGCGAGCCGCCCTTGACGAAGTCGCAGTCGATGCCCTCGCGCGCGCAGGCCGCGCCGACCTCGTCGACCGTCTCCTGGATCGCGCGCTCGAGTGCGGCGACCGCGGTCTCACCGGCCGCCTCGCGCTGGCGCGACCCCGTCGAGACCTCGCCGAGCACCCAGCCGCCGTTGCGCCCCGAGGCGCCGAAGCCGGCCACCTCGCGCTCGAGCACGACGACGGAGAGCGACGGGTCGGCCCGCAGCAGCTCGTAGGCGGTCCACAGGCCGGTGTAGCCGGCCCCGACGACGCAGACGTCGGCCTCGCGGTCGCCGTCGAGGGCGGGGCGGGGGGCGGGAAGGCCGCCGAGGTCGGCCCACCACCACGACGGCGCGTCGGTCACTTGGCCAATCCTGACATGTCACTGACGCGCGCCGGGCTAGAGTGATCTGCGTGTCTCTCACGTACGTCTTCCTCATCTGCACCGTCGTCCCCCTGCTCTTCGGCCTGTGGGCCCAGTTCCAGGTCAAGAGCACGTTCAAGCGCTACAGCCAGGTGGCGACGGCGAGCGGCATGACCGGCGCGCAGGCCGCCGACGCCGTGCTGCGCAACTCGGGCGTGACGGGGGTGGGGATCCAGCCCGTGGCCGGGCAGCTCTCCGACCACTACGACCCGCGCACGAAGACGCTGAACCTCAGCGAGGAGGTCGGCGGGGCGGCGACCGTGGCCGCGCTCGGCGTGGCGGCCCACGAGGCCGGCCACGCGGTGCAGGACGCCCGCGGCTACGCGCCGATGAAGATCCGCGCGACGCTCGTCCCCGCGGCCTCGATCGGCTCGCAGCTGTGGATCTTCCCGGCCTTCCTGGGCCTCATCCTCGGCTCGACCGGGCTGGTCAACGTCGGGCTCGTGCTCTTCCTCGCGGTCGTGGTCTTCCAGCTCGTGACCCTGCCGGTGGAGTTCGACGCCTCGCACCGCGCGGTCGTGGCCCTGGAAGGCGGCGGCCTGCTGGGCGCCGCGGAGCTCGACGGGGCGCGCAAGGTCCTGCGCGCCGCGGCCCTCACCTACATCGCCGCGCTGGCCGCCTCGATCGGCCAGCTCATCTACTTCTTCATCGCCTCGCGCCGGTAGCGAGAGGGCCGGCAGGCGCGGTAACGAAGCGCCCTCTCGGCGTACAGTAGAAGCGTGTTCCTTTTCGACAAGTCAAAGACCAAGCCGGTGGCCGCCGAGGACGCTCTCCCCGGCCGCGACCAGGCGATTTCCGTCCCCGAGCGCCACGAGGTGCTCGGCAACCCGCTGACGCCCCCGTGGCCCGAGGGCTTCCAGCAGATCGTCGTCGGCATGGGCTGCTTCTGGGGCGCCGAGCGCGTCTTCTGGCAGGCCGACGGCGTGTGGACCACGGCGGTCGGCTACGCCGGCGGTCACACCGCCAACCCCACCTACGAGGAGGTCTGCTCGGCCCGCACCGGCCACACGGAGGCCGTGCTCGCCGTCTTCGATCCCTCCAAGACCAGCTACGAGGAGATGCTCAAGCTCTTCTGGGAGAACCACGACCCGACCCAGGGCATGCGCCAGGGCAACGACGTGGGCACCCAGTACCGCTCGGCCATCCTCTACAGCACCGAGGCCGAGCGCGAGGCCGCGGAGCGCACGAGGGCCGCGTTCTCGGAGCGCCTGCGCGAGGCGGGCTACGGCGAGATCACGACCGAGATCGCCCCCCTGGGCGAGTTCTACTACGCCGAGGACTACCACCAGCAGTACCTGGCCAAGGTCCCCCACGGCTACTGCGGCCTGGGCGGGACCGGCGTGAGCTGCCCGATCGGGCTGGGGGCGACGCAGGCCTCGTAGATCGTCTCGTCGCCGCCTCGGCGAAGCGGCGACATTGTATGACGATCATGCGATAGGCTCGCCCCGGCAATGCCCCGGGGCAGCGACGACGTGACCCTCGACGGCGCCGTGGCGATCGTCACCGGCGCCGCCGGCGGCATCGGCGGCGCGGTCGTCGCCCAGCTTCGCGCGGCCGGCGCGAGGGTCGTCGCCGAGGACATCGACCCCGCCGTCGAGCAGCTCGCGAGCGACGACATCGCCGCCCTGTGCGCGGACGCCGCCGAGGCGCAGACCGCGCGCCGGGCGGTCGACCTCGCGCTGACCCGCTTCGGGCGGCTCGACGTCGTCGTCAACAACGCCGGCCGCTTCCTGCTCAAGCGGATCGTCGAGACGACGGACGACGAGTGGGACGGGCTCATGATCACCAACGTGCGCAGCGTCTTCGTCCACTGCCGCGCGGCGCTGCCACACCTCGTCGAGTCCGGCGGTGGTGCGATCGTCAACGTCTCCTCGATCTCCGGCGTCGTCGGCCTGCCGGCCCAGGGCGCCTACTGCGCGACCAAGGGCGCGATCGCCCAGATCACGCGGCAGCTGGCCATCGAGCACGCCGCCGACGGCGTGCGCGTCAACGCGATCGCCCCTGGCGCGGTCGACACGGACTTCGTCAACGCAGCGCTCGCCGGCGCGCCCGACGTGCAGGCCGCGCGCGGCGACATCGGCGCCTCGCATCCGCTCGGCCGCATGGCCACGCCCGAGGAGATCGCCCGGGTCATGGTCTTCCTGGCCTCGCCGCAGGCGAGCTTCATGACCGGAGCGATCGTGATGGCCGACGGGGGGTTCACCGCTCGATGACGGCTACGACGATCACCCCGCAGGAGCTGATCGCCCGCGCCGCGGCCATCGCTCCGACCTTGGTCGCCCGCCAGGCCGAGACCGAGCAGCGCACCCGCTACGCGACCGACACGCACGAGCAGTTCCGCGCCGCGGGCTTCTACCGGATGCTCACCCCGCGCCGGTACGGCGGGCTCGAGTTCGACATCCCGACCTTCGTCCGGGTCATCGCCAACCTCGCCCGCGGCTGCCCCTCGACCGCCTGGCAGGTCTGCCTGCCGACGGCGCACACGCTGTTGGTCGCCGCCTGGTTCGAGGAGCGCGCCCAGGACGAGCTCTTCACCGAGCCCGACTTCCTGTGCCCCTCGGTCGCGGCCCCGGTGGGCGAGGCGCGCCCGACCGGCGACGGCTTCCTCGAGCTCACCGGCACCCACCGCTACTGCTCGGGCGCCCCGTACGCCACGCACTACCTCGGTCAGACGCTCCCCGCCGGTGGCGGCCCGCCGATGCTGTTCGTCGCCCCGCGCAGCCAGTGGACGATGCTCGACGACTGGGGCCACACGCTCGGCCTCAAGGGCAGCGGCTCGAACAGCATCGTCGTCGACGGCGCGCGCATCCCGGAGTACTTCGCGCTGCCCGACACGCAGATGCTGCACGTGGACAACACGCGCGGCACGCCGGGCCAGCGCCTGCACGGCAACCCGATGTACCTCGGCCGCGCCCTGAGCTTCTTCGGCCTGGAGTTCATCGCGCTGGCCGTCGGCATGGTCAAGGGCGCGCTGGACGAGTATCTCGAGCTCATCACGACGCGCGCCACCCATCGCCCGCCGATCGTCCTGCGCGCCCACGATCCCGACTACCAGCGCTGGTACGGCCACGCCCGGGCGAAGGTCGACACCGCCGAGGCGGCGATGCTCAGCGCCGCCGACCAGTGGATGGAGGCCTGCCGGCGCCAGGTGCAGGACGGCGTGCACTTCGACGTCGAGGAGGACCTGCGCATCCAGTCGATCACGCGCGAGTCGGTCCGCCTGTGCTGGGACGCGCTGCAGGAGTACGCCTTCCGCACGGCGGGCTCCAGCGCCGCCGTCGACGGCCAGCGGATGCAGCGCATCTGGCGCGACATGTCGATGGTCTGGGGCCATCTCGCCAGCGTCATCGGCGACTGGGCCGCCCGCGGGATGACGATCGAGCACCTCGGCATCGAGCCCGAGGGCGCGGGCCCCGCAAGGTCTGAGACCCGCTGTAGGCTGGTCGTGCAAGTGAGCAAGAAGGCGGGCAACAGCCTCGAGGGCGTCGGCGGCCTGGCGGTGCAGGTCGACCGCGTGGCGGCTCCCGTGCGCGAGCAGGTCGTCGACCAGCTGCGCCGGGCGATCGTGGAGATGCGGCTCAAGCCCGAGCAGCGCCTCGTCGAGCGCGAGCTGATCGAGCAGACCGGCGTCTCGCGCACGACGATCCGCGAGGTGCTGCGCCAGCTCGCGGCCGAGGGACTGGTCACCACCATCCCCCACAAGGGCACGGTCGTCGCCTCGCCCTCGGTCGAGCGCGCCGCCGAGCTCTACGAGGTCCGCGCCATGCTCGAGGGCATGGCCGCGCGGCAGTTCGCCGAGCGCGCGACCGACGTGCACCTGCGCGCGCTGCGCCGCGCCTTCGAGGGCATCGAGCGCCGCGCGAAATCCGGCCGCCCCAACAGCCAGGCGATGCTCGAGGCCAAGCGCCACTTCTACGACGCCCTGTTCGAGGGGGCGGCCAACGGGACCATCCAGAGCCTCGTGGAGAGCCTGCAGGCGCGCGTGACCGTGCTGCGGGCCGCGTCGCTCAGCCAGCCGGGCCGCGCGGCGCAGACCGTCGAGGAGGTCCGCGCGATCGTCGGGGCGCTCGAGAAGCGCGACGGCGACGCTGCCGCGGCCGCCTGCGTGCACCACGTCAACGAGGCGGCGCGGACGGTCTTCGAGGCGATGGCCGCCGCTGACGCGGCGGAGGGCTAGGCGGGCGCGCCGTCGCGCTCGGCGGCCAGCTCGTCGAGCACGAGCTGGGCCTCGCGGAAGGACTCGAGGCCCGCGGGCGCGCCGCAGTAGACGGTGGCCTGCAGCAGCGTCTCGCGGATCTCCTCGGTCGTGCAGCCGTTGTTGACCGCGCCGCGCACATGCGCGCGGAACTCGTGCATGCGGCCCAGCGCCGTGAGCATCCCGAGGTTGATCAGGCTGCGCGTGCGCCGATCGAGTCCCGGGCGCGTCCACACCGCGCCCCAGCAGTACTCGGTCACGAACTCCTGCGCCACGCTCGTGAACTCGGTCGCGGAGCGCAGCGAGCGATCGACGTGCTCGTCGCCGAGCACCTCGCGCCGGGTGGCCAGCCCGCGCTCGTAGCCCCCGTCGCCAGCGCTCATCGCTGCATCCCCGCGGGCACGACGCCGAGGCGCAGCTGCGCGAGCTGGCGCACGAGCGGGTCGCGCATCATCGTGTTGCGGTGCCCGGCCGCCATCGCGAGGTCGCGGTACACGCGCTCGAAGCGCTGCCCCTTCTTGGCCGCGCTCGACCCGATCGTGCGATAGAGATGGTTCTCGACCGCCTGCCAGGCCTGGATGATCGCCTCGCGCGCGATGGTCGACAGGTAGAGGTCGTCCTCCCACGTGTAGTCGCGCTCACCAGCGGCCTGCAGGCGGCAGTACTCCATGTGGCGGTCGGCGCAGTTCATGAGCGCGGCCTCGGCGGTGCCGATCTGCGCGCAGGCGAGCCCGTACCAGCGCTGGAAGTCGGGGTCCTCGGTGCGCTTGATCATCGGCGGCAGCGGCGTGAGCTTGTTGCGCATCCAGTTCTCGTACTCGTCGAGCGCGTTGTAGGCGCCCCCGACAACGAGCCCGGCGACCGACATCGTGAACACGCACAGGGCGCGCCCGCAGTAGAGCGGGTTGCCGTGCAGCGCAAGCCCCGGCGTGCCATTGCTCGGGTCGACGTCGATCATGGCCGTGTCCTCGAGCGCCAGGTGCGACGCGATCCGGCCCCTCTCGAAGCGGATGCTGTGCGAGCCGCTGCCCCTCAGCCCGAGCTGGTCGCCCCAGTCGTTGAGCATCTCCCACTCGCTCTCGGGGGCGATGAAGAGCATCATCCGCGGCTCGCCGGACTCCTGCTGGCCAGGCATGATCGCCTGGCCCATGTACCAGTTGGAGTAGGGGATCCCCGAGCAGTAGCCGATCGTGCCGTTGATCTCCCAGCCGCCGTCGACCGGGGTCGCGGTCACCGTGGGCGCGGCGACCGAGGCGGCGCGGAAGTTGCCGTCGCCGAGCGCCTGCGCCTGCGCCTCCTCGGGAAACCACGACGCGACCTGCAGCGCGTGGTTGCTGGCCAGGCCCACGCACCACGCGGTGGACATGTCGCCGCGCGCGAGCTCGAGCTGCAGGCGCGTCATCGTCTTGACGTCGAACTCGTAGCCGCCGTAGCGGCGCGGGACGTAGGTGCGGTAGAAGCCGGCGTCGAGGAACTTCTGGTGCATCTGCTCGGAGTAGAAGCTCCGCGCCTCGGCGTCGGCCTGGTGCTCGATGAGCTCCGGCCGCAGGGCGATTGCGCGCGCGATCAGCTCCTCGGGCGTCAGATCCGGCTCGGGCGGCGTCGTGGGGGCAGCGTCTGTTGGAGCAGTCGACATTGTCCGACAATCATACGTCAGGAAGGCGGATCGGGCACGATGACGGCGGTGATCAGCTCGCGCCTGGATGCCGCCTCCAGCGCCTCGTTGACCTCCTCGAGCGCGAAGCGGCGGCTGACGAGCGGGTCGGCGTCGAGCAGCCCGGCTTCGAGCAGGCCCGCGAAGCGCGGGATGTCGCGACGGATGTGCGCGCCGCCGTACTGGCAGCTCTGGATGCGCTTGCCGCCGACGGCGAAGTCGACCGCCGGGAGCGTGACCGTCGAGGACAGCGTCTCCCAGCCGGCGGGGACCATGGTCCCCGCGGGGCGGGTCATCGCGAGCGCCTGTGCCATGGCCTCGGGCGGCCCGGCCGCCTCCAGCGCGTAGTCGGCGCCGCGCCCGCCCGTGAGCGCCTTCACCGCCGCGACCGGGTCCCCGTCAGCGGGGTCGAGCGCGTGCGTGGCGCCCACCGCGAGCGCAAGCTCCCGGCGCTCGGCGCGCGGCTCCACCGCGACGATCGTCGTCGCGCCCGCCACCCGCGCCCCCTGGATCATCCACAGCCCCAGCGCGCCGCAGCCGACGACCGCCACCGACGAGCCGGGCTGGACCTCCGCGAGGTTGAGGACAGCGCCCACGCCCGCGGTGACCCCGCAGCCCAGCAGGGACAGGTGCTCGTCGGACAGCTGGGCGTCCACGGCGACCACGCCGCTGTCGCGCAGCACCATCCGCTCGGCGAAGGCCCCGACGCCGCCGTCGGCGTGCACGGGCTGGCCGCCCGCGCGGGTGGCCACCACGCGCGGCGGGAGGATGCCGCCGAGCATCTCGGCGCACTGGTCGGGCTGATCGCGGATGCACCAGAAGCACTCGCCGCACTCCGGCGTGCCGGCGACGACGACGCGGTCGCCGGGTCGCACGCGCTCCACGTGCGCACCGACCTCCTCGACGATCCCCGCCGCCGCGTGGCCGAGGATCGTCGGCGGCGCCGCGGCCACGTCGCCGCGCGCGCTGAGGGCGTCGGTGACGCAGACGTCGATGGCGGCGATGCGGACGACGACCTCGTGCGCCTCGGGCGCGCGCAGCTCGACGTCCTCGACCACGAGGGGCTGTCCGATGGCCTCCAGGATTGCAGCGCGCATCGTCATACGATATGACGAACATTCATGGCCAAGCTCGACGGCAGGGTCGCCCTCGTGACCGAGGGCGCACGCGGGATGGGGGAGGGGGACTGACAAGTGCGGGCTGCCCTGCTGGCCGAGCTCAAGGCGCCGTTCGTGGTCGAGGAGGTCGACCTGCTCGACCCGACGCCCGGCCGCGTCGTCGTGCGCACCGGCGCGACCCCCTTCTGCTCGACCGACTGCATCAACCAGCGCGGCGAGCTCGGCAAGGTCCCGCCGACGATCCTCGGGCACGCCTCGATCGGCGTCGTCGAGGAGGTGGGCGCCGGCGTGACGCATATCGCGGCCGGCGACCGCGTCCTCGTGCCCGGCACGCCCGAGTGCGGCGTCTGCTTCTACTGCGCCGAGGGCCGCCCCGACCAGTGCTCGGAGCTCTTCGACGCCAAGAGCTACTTCCACATCGCCCAGCGCGCGGACGGCGCCCCGGTGACCGCGGCGGGCAACGTCGGCGGCTACGCCGAGCTCATGAACGTGTCGGCCAACCACGCCTTCGCGCTGCATACCGACCTGCCCGACGACGTGCTCTCGTTGCTGGGCTGCGGGATCACCTCGGGCGTCGGCGCGGTGCTCAACGTCGCCGAGGTCAGGCCGGGGCGCTCGGTCGCCATCCTCGGCGCCGGCCACCTCGGGCTGTGGATGGTGCAGGGCGCGCGCCTCGCCGGGGCAGGGCGCATCATCGCGGTCGAGCCGATCGCCGAGCGCCGCGAGATGGCCGGCCGGCTGGGGGCCACGGATCTGGTCGATCCCGCGGACGGCGACCCGATCGAGCAGGTCAGGGCGCTGACCGGCGGGCGCGGCGCCGACTACGTCCTCGAGGCCGCCGGGCCAACCGCGGCACAGGCGCAGGCGCTGCCCACGGCGCGCCGCGCCGGCACGGTCGTGCTCACCGGCGTCGAGCGCCTCGGCGCGACGGTGACCTTCTCGCAGTTCGAGCTCGCCCTGCAGGGCCGGCGGGTCATGAGCTGCCAGAACGGCAACGTCCGGATGCGGCGCGACCTGCCACTCTTCGTCGGCATGCTCGAGGACGGTCGGCTCGACGCCGAGCCGATCATCACCTCGCGCTACGGGCTCGACGACATCAACGACGCGCTGGCGGCCTCCGCCGACAAGCGCGACCTGACGGGCGTCATCGTCCCCAACGGGAGGCCCTGACCGCGATGCACACCTTCCCGCGGCCCGAGCAGACGCATCTGACCGTCGAGCGCGAGCCGGTCGAGGGCGCCTGTCCGGCCTGCGGCGCCCGGGCGCTCGCCTCCTATCGCGTGCTCAGCGAGGGCGGGCTGTGGGACGTCGTCAAGTGCCAGGAGTGCCTGACCTCGGTGTCGCGCGAGCGCGCGCCGCGCCTGGGATCGCTGACCCCGCTGGGACTGACCATCCGATGATCGGCGTCGACGTCGGCGGCACCTTCACGGACGTGGTCGCGGTGCGCGACGGGCGCATCGAGGTGACCAAGGTCCCCAGCGACGCCAGCGAGCCGGCGACCGCGGTGGTCGAGGGGGCGCGCCGCCTCGGCGTGCGGGGCAGCGCGGTGTTCAACCACGCGAGCACCATGGGGCTCAACGCGGTCATCACGCGCCGGCTGCCGAAGGTCGCCTTCCTCACCACCGAGGGCTTTCGCGACATCCTCGACCGCGGCACGATCCGCCGCCCGCTCGACGGGCAGACCGACCCCGCCTGGCGGCGCCCCTTCGGCGACGCCGCTCGCCCGCTGGTGCCGCGCTACCTGCGCCGCGGCGTGGTCGAGCGGATGCTCGCCGACGGCAGCGAGCTGCGCGCGCTCGACGCCGACCAGGCCCGCCGCCAGCTCGCGGTGCTGCGCCGCTGCGACGTGCAGGGCGTGGCGATCTGCCTGCTCAACGCCTACGTCAACCCGGCCCACGAGGAGCAGCTGCGCGAGCTGACGCGCGAGGTGCTGGGCGACGACGTGGCGGTCTCGATCTCGTCGGAGACCTCGCCGCTGGCCAAGGAGTACGCGCGCGCGTCAACGACGGTCATCGACGTCCTCATGAAGCTCATCTTCGGGCGCTACTCGGCCAGCCTCGACGCCGACCTGCGCGCGCTGGGCTTCGAGGGCGACCTCAACTTCGCCGACTGCGCGGCGACGCTGCTGCCGTGGCGCGAGGCCCTCGCGAAGCCGTTTCGCATCGTCTTCGCCGGCCCAGCGGCGGGCACGATCTCGAGCGGGCGCCTCGGCGCCGCGCTGGGGACCGGCAACCTGCTGTGCGCCGACGTCGGCGGCACCTCGACCGACGTCTCGCTTGTCGTCGACGGTGCGCCGTTCGTCAACGACACCTTCGAGATCGAGCACGACCTGATCATCAACGCGCTGTCGACCGAGGTGTCGAGCGTCGGCGCCGGCGGCGGCAGCATCGTCTCGATCTCGCCCTCGGGCGACGTCCGCGTCGGCCCGGAGTCGGCGGGCTCGGACCCCGGCCCCGCGTGCTATGGGCGCGGCGGCACGGCGCCGACGCTGACCGACGCCTGCCTGCTCATGGGCATCCTCGACCCGGCCGGCTTCGCCGGCGGCGAGATGCGCCTGGATCCCGAGCTCGCGCGGCGCGCATTCGAGGCGCTCGACACGCCGCTGTCGGTCGAGCAGCGCGTGTCGTTCGCCTATCGCATCGCCGTGGCCAACATCGCCGAGGAGGTCACCAACGTCGCCGTGCGCCACGGCGTCGACCCGCGCGACTTCACGCTCGTGGCCTACGGCGCCGCCGGCCCGATGCTCCTGCCCGCCGCGCTCGACCTGCTGCAGGTCGCGCGCATCGTCATCCCGCCGCACCCGGGCCTGTTCTCGGCCATGGGCCTGCTCAGCACCGATCTCGTCTACTACGAGAGCCGCAGCGCCTACGTGGTGCTGAGCCCCGACAGCGCCGCGCAGGTCGAGGAGGGCTACCAGGAGATGGAGCGCGCGCTGCGCGAGCGGGTCGGCGCGGCCGCTGACGGGGTGGTGGCGCGCCGCAGCCTCGACGGGCGCCTGCTGGGCCAGAGCTGGGAGACGCCGTTCGTGGAGGTGGGCGACGAGCCCATCACCGCCGAGACGATGCCCGCGCTGGTCGAGCGCTTCCACGAGGCCTACGAGCGCCGCTACGGCAACCGCTTCCCGTACGTGCCGGTCCAGGGCGTCACCTATCGCGTGCAGCTCGTCGTCCCGGCCGACAAGATCGAGTACCGGGCGCGCGACGTCGTCGCCGGCCCGGAGCTCAGCTCCACGCGGACCGTCGAGTTGCGCCACCTCGGCGCCGCGCCGCAGCAGGCTGGCCTCTACCGACGCGAGGACCTGCCGATCGGCGCGGTCGTGCCCGGCCCGGCGATCATCCGCGAGGCGCTGTCCACCACCGTCGTCATGGCGGGCCAGATCGCCGACGTCGGGCGCTTCGGCGAGATCTCCATCGAGCAGCGCGCATGATCCGCGACCTCGACGACACGCAGTTCGCCGAGCGCTACGGCTGCGACCGGTTCACCGCCACCGTGCTGGCCAACCGCTTCGACTACGTCGTCGAGCACATGTGCAGCCGACTGCTGACGGCGGCCTTCTCGCCGATCCTGCGCGACTTCTACGACTTCGCCGGCACCATCGCCGGCCCGCCCGCCTCCGACTACGCCACGCCGGCCATGAGCAACAGCATCGTGCTCTTCACGGGCACGATGACCGACTCGGTGCGCAACACGATCGAGGAGTACGGGCCGAGCGCCTGGAGCCCGGAGACGTCATCGTCGCCAACGACCCTTACCGCACCGGCACGCACGTCAACGACATGCTCTTCGTGCGCCCGGTGTTCCACGACGGCGAGATCCTCGCCTTCGCCAACCTCAAGGCCCATCAGCTCGACATGGGCGGCGCGGTCCCCGGCGGCTTCAGCTGCACGAAGCGCACGGTCTACGAGAACGGCCTCGTGGTCTCGCCGCGCGCCCTGTTCAGCGCCGGCCAGCCCGTGCGCGAGACCTGGAGCCTGATCTTCGACAACGTGCGCTTCGGCGAGATCCTCTTCCCGGACATGCAGACGATCGTGGCCGGCCTGGACCTCGGGGAGCGGCTGCTGACCGAGAGCGCTGACCGCTACGGCGCCGGCGCGCTGCTCGGCACGATCGACTACGTCTGTGACGCCAACGCCGAGCGCATCGCCGAGGGGATCGCCCAGCTGCCCGACGGCCGCTGGGAGGGCTGGGACATGAGCGACTGCGACGGGGTCGACGACGGCGAGGAGTACCGGGTGCAGGTGGCGATCACCAAGCGCGGCGATCGCCTCGAGGTCGACTTCAGCGGGACCTCGCGCCAGGCCCGGACCTGCATCAACGCCACGGCGCTGGACGTCAAGACGACGGTCGGCGTGGCGGTGAAGTACCTGCTCGATCCGCGGGGCGCGTTCACCTCGGGCCTGTATCGCAACATCGACATCGTGCTGCCCGAGGGCACGGTGATCAGCGCGTTGCCGCCCGACGGCGCGGTGTTCGCGTACTACGAGCAGAGCCAGGTGATGCTCTCCGCGCTGCTGCGCGCGTTTGCCGGCGGCGCCGGGGTGCGCGCCATCGCCGGAGACCGCGGCGGCACCGACATCCACAACGCCTTCGGGCTGCGGCCCGACGGGACGCCGTGGGTCTCGGCGGCGCAGTGCGGCGGCGAGGTGGGGCCGTTCGGCGCCACGCGTCACGGCGACGGCGAGACGCAGATGTTCTCCTATCAGGCCAATGGCGTGGCGACCGCGGTCGAGGCGATCGAGGCCGACGTGCCGGTCGTGATGCTCCGCCACGAGCCGCTGCCCGACAGCGCCGGCCCGGGGCGCCACCGAGGCGGAGCGGCGATGGTGCGCGACACGCTGTGGACGGCGCCCACCGAGCACCACCTCATGTCGCTGCGCGCCAAGCGCGCCGCGGGCTTCGGGGTGCAGGGCGGGCGCCCCGGGCGGCCCGGCGGGGTGTGGGTCTTCGATCCGCCGGCCGACGGGGCGCAGGGCGCGCCGGGCACCGGGCCCGAGGCCTACCGGCAGGCCACGCCGCTGGCCGGGGTCGTCGACCCCGAGACCAAGGCCCTCGATCCGGACGGCGCCTACGTGTACCCCTTCCCGCCGGCCGGCCACGCGACCCCTCCCGGCGCGATCCTGCGCTACGTCAACGCCGGAGGCGGAGGGTGGGGCGATCCGCTGCAGCGCGACCCGGAGGCGGTCAAGCGCGACGTGCGCGACGGGTACGTCTCGGTCGACGGCGCCGCACGCGACTACGCGGTCGTCATCGTCGGCGATCCCGACGAGGATCCCGAGGGCCTGACCCTGGACCTCGCCGCGACCGAGCGGCTGCGGATCCAGCGCACGGGCTAGGAGAGCGAGTCGCCCACCTTCTGGGCGGTCTTGCCGACCTGCTCCACGTCGTCAGACAGCTTTCTCAGCTGCTGGCTCGTCTTCGCAGCGCGCTTGCCGGCGCTCGCGATCCCCTTGGCGATCGGCTTGAGATCCAGGCCGCCGGAGAGCAGGCCATCCACCTTCGGCTTGGGCACGGGGACGCCGAGGACCTTGCGGCGCTTGGGCGCGAGCTGGCGCTTGACCAGGGCGCCGCCGGCCACAGCGGCCGCAGCGGCCGCGGCGCCGCCGGCGATCACGGGCACGCGGACCCGGCGAGCGGTGGTGGTCACGGCGCCGGTGACCTTGTCGAGCGTGCCGGTCCCGTTGGCCGACTGGCTCGCCGCGCTCCTCTGGCTCGCGCTCGTCCTCTGGCTGGCGCTCGTCCGCGAGGTCGGCCGCTTGCCGCTGGCGCTCGTGCTCGCGCGCTTGCGATTCGCGGTCGAGCCGTTTGCCCGACTGCTGCCCGACCGACTGCTGCCTGCCTTTGCCGCGCGGCTCGCGCTGGGCTTCGCCGCGCTCGCCGATCGCTTGCGGGTGCTCGCCGCGCTCGCCGATCGCTGGTTCGGGCTTGCGGAGCTCTTGCTGCTGCGGTTGGACTGGGCCATGGATCCTCCTGTTTTTCAGTCTGGGTCGTCCAGGCGCGCGGACAGCCGCCAGCGCACCGAGACGTTGCGGTAGGTGACTCCGGGTTCAAGCTCGTCAGGCAGGTTCTCGCGCTCGGAGACCGACTCGGCGCTCGCCGGCGCATTGGAGTACGCGCCTACGCGAACCTCCGGCTTGCACTCGAAGCGCACCTCGTCGGCTCGGGCGCGCGCCGCGATCTCGACGTCCGGCTCGCGACCCATCACGCCTCCTGTGCCTCGCGCACGTCCCTCACGGTGATGCGGCCTTCAGTGCCGGTTCCGTGGAGCTCGGCGAGGTCGATGCCCAGCTCGTCGGCGACGCGAACGGCCGCCTCGGTCGCCTGGTACTTCTCCGCCCGGCGCTGCTCGCGACGCTCGCCGAGCTCGCGCATCTTGCGCGTGGCGGCGAGCCCGAGATCCCGCGCCTCCTCAGAGGCGGCGTGTCCGATCTCGCGGGCGACGACCTTCGCCATCTCCTTGGCCAGCGCGCTCGGCTTGGGGGCGCCGCCGTTCGGCTGCGCCTGCTGCTCGCCGCCGCCCCCGCCCGGGACGAGGCCCTGCCCGGCGCCGCCGAGGGCTTGCCCGGCGCCCTGGCCGGCCTGCCCGACGCCCTGGGTCACACCGCCGACCGCTTGCCCGGCCTGGCCGAGGGTCTGGCCGACGCCGCCGACGAGCTGATCGAGGTTGCCGGCCGCCTGGCCGGCGCCCTGGCCGACGTCTCCGACCGCTTGGCCCGCGCCCTCCCCGACGTCTCCCACCGCTTGGCCCGCGCCTTGCCCGACGTCCCCGACCGCCTGCCCGGCGCCCTGGCCGATGTCTCCGACGGCCTGCCCGGCGCCCTGGCCGACGTCTCCGACGGCCTGCCCGGCGCCCTGGCCGATGTCGCCCACAGCGTGGCCGGCGCCCTCGCCGATGTCGCCCGTCGCCTCGCCGGCGCCCTTCCCGACGTCCTTCAGTGTCGACTGGGCGCCCTTGCCGATGTCCTTGGCGGCGTCGCCCGTCTTGTCGACGGCCTCGCCGGCGCCCTTGCCCACCTCGGAGACGGCTCGGCTGAGCCCCTTGACCAGCTCGGGGTTGCGATCGAGGCTGGTCATCAGGCGATCGACGATCGCGGCGACGTGGTCGAGCCGGGCCTTCATGACCAGCTCCGCCTCCACGCCCTTGATGTCGAGCTTGACCCTGCTCAGGTGAAGGTCGATGCCCACGTTGAGCTTGACCAGGTTCAAGACCCTTGCCTTGAGGGCCACGTGGGCATCGAGGTCGTCGAGCTCGAAGTGGATCGTGTCGATCCGCAGCTCGGGGACGTCGAGCAGGACGTCGGGCGGCCCGACTCGATCCTGCTCGTCCTCGTGCACGTACTTGCGGTACTCGCGGTCGGACTCGTTGATCTCGTGGCGAGCCTGCTGCGCCGGGCGCCGCCCGTCTCCGTTGCTGCTCGCCTGCTGGCGGTTGGCGGACGAGCCCTTCCGGCTGCGCGAGGCACCGCTCTGGGCGCGCCGCGACCCGGAACGCTGTGATGTCGGCTTCGAGGCCATCAGCGACCACCGCCTCCCTGCCCGAGGTCCTGGAGTCCCTGTTGGGCGCCCTGCCCGACGCCCTGGACGCCTTGCTGGGCGCCCTGGCCCAGGCCTTCGACGCCTTGCTGGGCGCCCTGGCCGAGCCCCTGGACGCCCTGCTGGGCGCCCTGGCCCACGCCTTGGATCCCCTGCTGGGCGCCTTGCCCCAGGCCTTCGACGCCTTGCTGGGCGCCTTGGCCCAGGCCCTCGACGCCCTGCTCGGCGCCCTGGCCGAGGCCGGCCACCCCCTTCCCAGCGCCCCGGCCGACGTCTCCGAGCGCGCTCTCTGCGCCCTTCCCGGCGCTCTTGACGACGTCGCCCGTGTCGGTGAGCAGGTCGTGGGCGCCACCCCCGACGTCGCCCAGCGCCTCGCCGACGCTCTTCAGCAGCTCTGGGTTGCGGTCCAGGGTGGTGAGCACGCGCGCGAGGATCCCCGTCACGTTGTGCAGGCGAGCCTCGAGCAGCGCCTGCGTCTCGACGCCCTTGATCTCGAGCTCCACCTTGCCCAGCCGGACTCCGGCGCCGACGTTGAGCTCGACGAAGCGCCCGGCCTCGGCCAGCACGGCGAGGTGCGCTCTCAGGTCATCGATCTCGAACTTGATCTCATCGACGTTGACGACCGGCGCGTCGACGTAGACGTCGATGGCCTGTTCGATCTCCTTGGGATCGATCATCGAGTAGTCGGGCAGGTTCTTCTCAGACCCCTTTGCGTCGGACGAAGTCCGACCATTGGGGCGGTTGGAGCGCGATCCGCGGTTCGAGCGCGTCGCCATCAGCTATCCCTCCTGGCCCTTGCGGGTGGTGGTTCGACCGCGCAGTACCCACGGGAAGCGGTTCGAATGCCCTTGCGTACGACCGTTGCGTACGCACCTTGCGCGGCGAGCGCGCCGCGCGGCCTAGGCGCTGAGCGTGGCGCTCTCGACGCCGACCGGCGGGAGCACGACGCCCGGCGGCGCCGCGCGGACCTGGTAGATCGAGGTGAAGCCCGTCGTGAAGCCCGACCGCGCGGCGCGCAGGTAGAGCCGCCAGATGCGCACGCGCTCGGGCCCGGCCAGCTCGAGCGCCCGGTCGAGGTTCTCGTCGAGGCGCATCGCCCAATGGCGCAGCGTCTCGGCGTAGTCGGACTGGAAGCCCTCGATGTGGTCGGCCGGCAGGCCGGCGCGCTCGAAGGCGCTGAGCACGCGCCCGACGTGCAGCGGGGCGGCATCCGGGAAGACGTAGCGCTCGGAGAACGGCCCGGCCTCTGGGTCGCCGTGGCGCACGCGGGCGATGCCGTGGTTGAGCAGGCGCCCCTCGGGCTCCAGCAGGTCGCGCAGGCGCTGGGCGTAGGCGTCGATCTGGACGTTGCCGACGTGCTCGACCATGCCGATCGAGGCGATCGCGTCGAAGCGCTCCCCGGCCAGCTCGCGCCAGTCCTGGACGCGGATGTCGACGCGGTCGGCGACGCCGGCCTCCTCGGCGCGGGCGCGGGCGCGCTCGGCCTGGGGCCCGGACAGCGTGATCCCGGTGACGTGGACGCCGTGGTTGACGGCGGCGTGCACGGCGAAGCTGCCCCACCCGCAGCCGACGTCGAGCAGGCGCTCGCCCGGCTTGAGGCCGAGCTTGGTGCACACCAGCTCGAGCTTGGTCTCCTGGGCCTCCTCGAGCGTCGTCGCCCCGCGCGAGAAGACCGCGCAGCTGTAGGTCATCGACTCGTCCAGGAAGAGCGCGAAGAACTCCGCCGGCAGGTCGTAGTGGTGGCGCACCGAGCGCCGGTCGCGCGCGATCGAGTGCCGGCGCCCCTCGGGCACGAGCTCTGACGCGGGCCGCGCCGGCGGACGCTCGAGGCCCATCGCGCGCGCCGCGGCCAGCGCGAGGCGCGCCTTGGCGGCGCGGTCCAGTGTCGGCGGCTTCCAGGTCTGCAGGAGGGCGATCGTCGCGTCGATGTCGTCGACGTCGAGCTCGCCGGACACGTAGGCTCGGCCGAGCCCGAGCTGGCCGGGGGCGTAGAGAGCGTGGGCGACGGCGCGCGGCGAGCGCACCGTGAAGCGCGGCCCGGGGGCCGTCGCCGGCACCTCTGTGCCGTCCCAGAAGGCGACGCTGAACGGGCGCTCGGGGAGCGCCTGCGCCAGCGCGGCGCGCAGGGGAGCGGTCTTCGCGAGGGCCAACGGCTACGCGGTCTCGGCCAGCAGCTTCTTCTGCTGGCGTGCCGGATCGATGCGTACGACGTCCCACGCGAGGCCGACGCGCTCGAGGCCCCGGATGAGCAGGCTCGAGGTGTCCAGCTCGTACCAGCGCATGCCGTGGGCGGCGGACGTCGGGAAGGCGTGGTGGTTGTTGTGCCAGGCCTCGCCGAAGGACAGCAGCGAGAGCCATGCGAGGTTTCGCGACTCGTCGCCGGTCTCAAAGCGTCTGCGTCCGAAGAAGTGGCACAGCGAGTTGATCGAGAAGGTCACGTGGTGCAGCACGAGCAGCCGCACGGCGCCGCCCCACAAGAGGCCCGTCAGCGCGGCGGTGAAGGTGCCGCCTATGAGCCATCCCAGCCCGAACGCCGCGCCGAGGCCGCCTATCGCCCAGGCGAGGAAGTGGCGGTCGACGAAGCTCACGACCGGGTCGGCGAGCAGGTCGGGCGCATAGCGCTTGCGCGATCCGCGCTGCGTGTGCAGGAAGAGCCAGCCCATGTGCGCGTGGCCGAGGCCGCGCAGCGCGCCGCGCCAGCCGACACCGTGATCGACGTGCGGGCTGTGGGGGTCGCCGGGCTGATCGGCAAACGCGTGGTGCTTGCGATGGTCGGCGACCCACGAGATGACCGGTCCCTCGATGGCGGCCGAGCCCAGCACGGCCAGGACGCCGCGCAGCCACCGCGTGGTGGCGAACGCGCGATGGGTGAAGAGCCGGTGGAAGCCGACCGTCACGCCGAAGCCCGTGAGCACGTAGAGGATCCCGAACACGGCGATGTCGCTCCAGTGCAGGAGCGAGTTCCACACCTGCCAGCAGACGATGCCGAGCGCGAGGAAGGGCACGATGCTGACCGTCCCCGTCGCGATGCGGTCGAGCGTCTCGTGCTCGGTCGGCTGGATGTCGTCAGGGCCTGGCTCTGACATGGGGGGACTGCCTTTCGGTCGATCGTGTCCGGCGGCGCCGAGTCTAGTCATCGGTTCGGAGCTTCGGCGCCATGACCTCGCAGTCCAGCGGGCGCAACGCGCGCGCCACGGGCTCCAGGCCGTCAGCCGGCAATGTACCGACGATAGCCCCTCCCGAGCCAGCATAGTTCGCACTCGCACCCGCTGCGCGGGCGGCGCGGACCATCGCCTCGTGGCGCGGATCGAGGTCGAGCAGCGCCGCGCGCTCGTCGAACGAGGCGTCGAGCGCGCGGGCGAAGGCGCCGTGGTCGCCGTCGTGCAGGGCCCGGGCTGCCGCGCGCGCGTGGCCGGCGAGCCGCTGCATCCCGGCCCGCACGCGCGGCTCGTCGCCGCGCTCGCGCAGGCCGCCGTGCACGGCGTGCGACGCCTCGGCGGCACCCGAGCGCCACGCGAGGTAGAGCGGTGGCAGCAGCGTGGGGCGCATGGGCTCCACGCGCGGGCGCGCGCCCGCGAAGTCCATGAGCACGAGGCCCTCGTGGGCCTGGGCGTAGCGGTCCTGCGGGCCGGCGGCGATGCCGAGGTCCTCGACCTCGACCGCGAGCACCATCTCGGCCAGCTCGTCGGGCGCCAGCGCATGGCCGTGCAGCGCGCACAGGGCGCGGACCGTCGCGGTGACGATCGCGCTCGATCCGCCGAGGCCGACCTCGCGCGGGACGGTCGTCGCCCAGCGCACCGCACACGGGCCGCGCCCGAAGCGCGCGATGGCCGCGTCGACGAGCGCGCTCGGCGGGTCGCTGAGCGGAGCGGGCGCGGCGGTGGCCGTGGCGCGTGCCGCGAGCTCGGGCACGCAGATCGCGAGCACGGCGCCGCCGTAGCCGTCGGACGGGTTGCCCGCCAGCGCGGCGCGGGCGAACGCCCTACCCGAGGCCATCGAGCAGCGTGGCGGCCCGGGCGCGCAGCGGCGGCCCCAGCTCGGCATCGCTCAGCGCGAACTCGACGAAGGCCGCGCAGTAGCCGGGGATCGTGCCGACGTCGAGGCGCTCTTCGCCGGGCGCCAGGCGCGTGGCGACGACGCCGTCCAGCGCGTTGAGCGCGTCGGCGAGCTGCACCTCGCCGCTCGCATCGGGCGCGACGGCCCGCAGGGCGTCGAGGAGCGCGGGCGTCGCCGCGTAGCGCCCGGCCACCGCCAGGCGGCTCGGGGCCGCCTCGGGCGCGGGCTTCTCGACGACGCTCGCGATGGCGAACGGATCGCCGTCGCCGGCCGGGGCCACGATCCCGTAGCGACGCGTGTCCCGCGCGGCGACCTCCTCGACGGCCACCGCGGCGCCGGCGCCCGTCTGCACGGCGGCGGCGAGCCGCTCGACGACGCGCACCGGGGCGCCGCGGCCGAGCAGCGCGTCGCCGAGCGCGATGACGAAGGGCCCGTCGAGCGCGGGCGCGGCGCGCAGGATGGCGTCGCCGAGCCCGAGCGGGCGCGGCTGGTCGACGCACACCATCTCGGGCCCGCGGGCCTCGGCGAAGTGCGCCGCGAAGGCACCGCGCCCACGCCCGGTCACCAGCACCACGCGCTCGATCCCGCACGCCTCGAGCTCGTCGACGATGTGCTGCACCACCGGGCGCCCCGCCACCGGCAGCAGGCCCTTCGGCACGCCGCGCGAGAGCGGGCGCAGTCGGGTTGCCAGCCCGGCGACCGGCACGACGGCGGTGGTGATGGCCACGGGCGAGGGGAGGCTAGTGCGCGCGTGCTCCGCGCGTCGTCCGCGCTGCGTCTTGGGCGCTGCGCGGCGCTTACAGCATCACCGAGGGAGAGGGGAGTGGCGGTGGTCGCGGCGCTCGCGGCTCCGCGAGAGCGGGTGGCTCTTGGCGGGCCCGCGGAGTCCGTGCGCACTTCGAGCGTGCCTCGCAACACGTTTCCACGGGCGGCCAAAGGGGGTGTGCGCGTTTGACCGAGAGTATTTAGGTCAATCTCGACCACCCCCTGGGGGCCTCCAAAGACTGTTGCGAAACACGCGCGATCGCACCCGGGGGGCGCACTCCTGAGGACGACGACCCGCGCCCCGAAGCCCGCCAGCCTCCTTCCCTCGATGATGCTGTTCGCGCCCGCCCAGGCGAGGCACGGACTCCTCCGGCCAGCACCCCGGTGCTAGCGTCGCCACGCAAACGACCGGGTAAGGAGCAGCCCCATGCAGATTGGGATGATCGGACTGGGCCGCATGGGCGCCAACATGGTGCGCCGGCTGATGCGCAATGGCCACGACTGCGTCGTCTTCGACGTCAGCCCCGATGCCGTGACCGGGCTCGTCGGGGAGGGGAGTACAGGCTCCGGCTCGCTGGAGGAGTTCGTCGCCGCGCTGGCGCCGCCGCGCTGCATCTGCATCATGGTCCCGGCCGCGTTCGTCGAGGACACGATCACCCGCCTCGCGCCGCTGTTGCAGGCCGACGACACCATCATCGACGGCGGCAACTCCTACTACCGCGACGACCTGCGCCGCGCCGCCGAGCTCGGCCAGCAGGGCCTGCACTACGTCGACATGGGCACCAGCGGCGGCGTCTTCGGCCTCGAGCGCGGCTTCTGCCTGATGATCGGCGGCGACGACAAGGCGGTGGAGCGCCTGGACCCGTTCTTCAGCGCGCTGTCCCCCGGCGCCGACGCTGCGGCGCGCACGCCGGGTCGCGAGGGCGATCCGACGCCGGCCGAGCAGGGCTACCTGCACTGCGGCCCGGCCGGTGCGGGGCACTTCGTGAAGATGGTCCACAACGGGATCGAGTACGGGATGATGGCCGCTTACGCGGAGGGGCTGAACATCCTCGAGCGCGCCAACATCGGCGCGGAGCAGCAGGAGCACGACGCCGAGACGACGCCGCTGCGCGATCCCGAGGCCTACATGTACGACCTGCCGATCGCCGAGATCGCCGAGGTCTGGCGGCGCGGCAGCGTGGTTGCCTCGTGGCTGCTCGACCTCACGGCCCAGGCGCTGGCCCAGGACCCCAAGCTCGAGGGCTTCTCGGGGCGCGTCTCGGACTCGGGCGAAGGGCGCTGGACCGTGCTCGCCGCCGTCGACGAGGGCGTTCCCGCCCCGGTCATCACGGCCAGCCTCTACACGCGCTTCGAGTCGCGGGGCGAGGGCGAGTTCGGCAACCGCGCCCTGTCGGCGATGCGCTTCGGCTTCGGCGGGCACCTGGAGAAGAGCGTCACGTAGTTTCACGGCGCGACCGCATCGCCGTGGTGCCCGAGAGCGTCTTAGCGGTAGGCGGGCGGGCACAATCCACCCAGTGCCCGCCCGCCCCTCCACGCCGACCGTGCCCAAGGTCCGCGGCGCGATACGTCGCCGTGTGCGCCGGGTCCGCGCCGAGCTGTGGGGGATCCTGCAGACGACGGTGGCGGCCGGCTCGGCTTGGGCGCTCGCCTCGCTGCTGCACCCGCATCCGTATTTCGCCCCCGCGGCGGCGGTCATCGCGCTGGGCGTGTCGCGCGGCGGGCGCACGATCCGGGCCATCGAGCTCACGGCCGGCGTCGCCGTCGGCATCCTCGTCGCCGACGTCATCGTGCGCGCCCTGGGCGCGAACACGCTCGTGCTCATGCTGGTCGTCGGGCTCTCGATGGCGGCCGCTCTGCTTCTCGGCGCGGGCGCGATCCTCGTCAACCAGGCCGCGATCTCGGGCATCCTCATCGTGGCCACGCTGCAGCCGGGCGCGAGCCCGTCGCCGTCGCGCTTCCTCGACGCCCTCATCGGCGGCGCCATCGCCCTGCTCGTGGGCCAGGTCCTCTTCCCACGCGATCCAGTGCGCGCGATGGCGAAGGCGGCGCGGCCCGTGGTCAGCGACCTGTCGGTCGCCCTCAAGGCCCTGGCCGAGGCGCTGCGCGAGGGCGACGAGCAGCGGGCCCGGCGCGCGCTGGAGGTGGCCCGCGACACCGATGACGACCTCGCCGCCTTCTTCGATGCCGTCGCCCTGGCTCGAGAGACCTTCACCTTGCGCCGCCCGCGCGGGCGCACGCGCGAGCGCGTCCCGCTCTACGCCGAGGCCGCCCAGCAGATGGACTACGCCGTGCGCAACACGCGCGTGCTCGCCCGGCGCGCGCTCAGCGCGATCCGCCGCCACGGGCCTGCGCCCGACGAGCTGGCCGAGGCGGTCGCGCTGCTCGGCGATGGCGTCCTCGAGCTGGGCAACCAGCTCGAGCACCCCGAGCAGGACACCGCCGCGCGGCGCCTGGCGCTCGAGGCCGCGGTGAAGGCGACGCGGCTCCTGCAAGACGACCCGGGCCTCTCGATCAGCGTCATCATCGGGCAGGTCCGCTCGACGGCGATCGACCTCCTGCGCGGTTCGGGCATGACGGGCGACGAGGCTCGCACTGCCCTGGAGGCCGCGGTCGAGCGCGCCGGGGCCGCCCCTTAGGTCAGCTCGGCTTGGAGAGACGGTAGGTGGCGGCCATGTCCTCCTCGCCGTGGCCGGCCTCGGTGGCCTGCGCGAAGCGCTGGGCGATCGCTGCCGCGATCGGCAGGTCGGCGCCGTGGCGCTCGGCCGCCTCGGCCACCAAGCGCGCGTCCTTGGCCGCCAGCGCGAGCGCGAACGAGGCCGGGAAGTCCTCGTCGAGCATGAGCTTGGACTTCATGCGGAAGTAGGGCAGGTCGAGCGCGCCGCCCTCCAGCGCCTCGAGGACCCACTCCGGCTCGACGCCCAGCGACTGGGCGAAGGCGATGGTCTCGGCGGTGCCCTGGGTCACGGTCAGGACCCACAGGTTGACCGCCAGCTTGAGGCGCGTCGCGGTGCCCGCCGGCCCGAGGCGCATGGCCCGCTGCCCGACCGCCTCGAAGAGCGGCGCGAGGGTGTCCAGGGCGGAGTCCGGGCCGGAGGCCAGGACGACGAGCTTGCCCTCCTCGGCCGGGAGCCTGGTGCCGAGCACCGGCGCGTCGACTAGGACGGCGCCCGTCTCCTGCGCGAGCGCCGCGCAGTGCTCGATGCCCTCGATCCCGATGGTGGACGCCTGCCACCAGATCTGCTCCCCGGCGAGGTTCGCCCGGCGCGCGACCTCGAGCACCGCATCGGCGTCGGCCAGCATGGTCAGCACGACGTCGGCGCCCGCCGCCGCCGCCGCGGGGTCGTCGCGCACGTCGACGCCGTCGTCGCGCAGTGCGGCGGCCTTGTCGGGGCTGCGGTTCCAGGCGCGGACCTCGTGGCCCGCGCGGGCGAGGTTGCGGGCCATCGGAGCGCCCATGACGCCCGTGCCCAGTGCGGCGATGGTGGCCATGCCCGCACGCTAGCCGTTTGGCGCGCGGTCACGTGGGAACCCGACGAGCATGCCCACCGACCCCGCACCCGTGACCCTCGCCGCCATCGTGCACCGCGCCGTGGTCGCCGTCGACCCCGAGGGCCTGGCCGGGATCGAGGACCTCCTGGAGCGCTTCGAGGACGACGACGAGCCGGTCGGCAGCTACGGCGCCGAGATCGCCGCCCAACGCATCGCCGAGGAGGCGGGCAAGCTGGACCCGCAGGCCGAGGACCCGGCCGTGCAGCTGGCCGCGGCGGTCGCGACCTATCTCGCCTTCCGTCGCGACGAGGTGGACGAGGAACCCCACGAGCTGCTGGCGCTGGCCGCCCGCGCCGAGTTCGCCGGCCACCCCCCGGCCGACGTCCGCGCCCTGCTCGCCGAGCGCGGCGTCGAGCTCTAGGGGTGCCGGAGGCGGCACGCTGGCGCGGGCCGACCGCGGGAAGGCATGCCGCCGCAGGCGGGTCCCCCGGACGGAGGCCGACGTTCTCCTAGTCGACAGCGGCCCACGTGCGCCGGCCGACCCGCCGCACGCGGCCGTCGCGCACGGCGCGCCGCAGGGCGGGGCCGAAGCGGCCCGGCCCCCACAGGCGCGCCTCGACCCGCCCGCGCAAGGTGCGCGCGTCGAGCGGGCCCTCGCGGCGCAGGACGGCGACGATCGCCTCGGCCTCGCGCTCGGCGAGGCCGGCCGGTTCGACGCCGCCGAAGACGAGCGGCCGCGGCGACCACACGCGTCGGCTCATGCCGGCTCCGCCGACGTCGCGGAGAGCGGCTCGGCGATCTCCTCGAGCGACTCCTGCTCGGCGTCCACGCCCCACACCGCCGCCACCACGGCGGCCACGAGCATGAGCGCCGAGGCGATGGCGTAGCCGAGGAAGAGGCTGCTCCGGTCACCCGTTCCGAGGAGGCTGCCGAAGAGCACCGGCCCCACCCCGCCGCCGATCCCGGTCGAGATCGCGTAGAAGAGCGCGATGGCCATGGCGCGCGTCTCCAAGGGGAAGACCTCGCTGACCGTCAGGTAGCCGGCCGACGCCGCCGCGGAGGCGAAGAAGAACGTCGCGCACAGCACGACCATGAAGCCGCCGAGCCCGAGCGTGCCGTTGTTGAACAGCAGCCCGAGCAGGAGCAGGCCGATGGCGGAGATCAGGTACGTGCCGGCGATCATCGGCCGCCGCCCGACCGTGTCGAAGAGCCGGCCGAGCAGCAGCGCGCCCGCGAAGTTGGCGATCCCGAACGGGATCAGATAGGCGGGCGCGGCCGAGTCGGAGACCTTGAAGAAGGTGGTCAGGACGATCGAGAAGGTGAAGATGACCGCGTTGTAGATGAAGGCCTGCGTGGCCATGAGCGTGAAGCCCAGCATCGAGCGCCGCGGATAGCGCTTGAACAGCGTGCGCGCGATCTCGAAGACGTTGGTCGCCTCGCGCGGCTCGATCTCGATCTCCTCGCCGGGGTCGTCGAGCTCGCGTTGTCCGGTGTCGCGCTTGACGCGCTCCTCGATCGAGCTGACGAGCCGCTCGGCCTCCTCCTCGTGGCCGTGGATGGTCAGCCAGCGCGGGCTCTCCGGCACGTTGCGGCGCACGAACATGATGGCCAGGCCCATGACGGCGCCGAGTCCGAAGGCCAGCCGCCAGCCGAGGTCGATCGAGAAGATGCTCTTGTCCAGCAGTACGAAGGACAGAGCGGCGCCGGCCGCGGCCCCGAGCCAGTAGGAGCCGTTGATCGCGAGATCGACCCAGCCACGCGCCCGCGCGGGGATGAGCTCGTCGATGGCGGAGTTGATCGCCGCGTACTCGCCGCCGATGCCCAGGCCGGTGAGCGCGCGGAAGACCCAGAACGACGCGGCGCTCCACGTGAACGCGGTCGCCACCGTCGCGGTCAGGTACACGGCGAGCGTGACGATGAAGAGCTTCTTGCGCCCGAGGCGGTCGGTGAGGTACCCGAAGCCGACCGCTCCGATCGCGGCGCCGATGATGTAACACGTGCCGCCGAAGGCGATTTCGAAGGCGCTGAGGCCGAGCGTCTGCTTGTCCTGCAGGCGGCTCGCGATCGCGCCGACGATGGTGACCTCGACGCCGTCGAGGATCCACACGGTGCCCAGGCCGAGGACGACGAGCCAGTGCCAGCGGCTCCACGGCAGCCGGTCCATGCGGCCCGGGATGCGCGTCGTGATGGTCTCGCCGGCGCTGGCTGCCATGGGCGACGGCCTTCCCGCGGCGCAGCGCCGGCATGCGCCAAAGGGGGGGCTAAGCCGGGGTGTCGCCCCGGCGGGCGAGCTCGCGCTTGAGGTCGATCGCGCGGATCTCATGCTCGCCGGGGAGCTTGGAGAGCACCTCGCGCACGACGCCCTGGACGTCGCGCTCCTCGTGGCCGAGGTCGTCGTAGAGCGACTTGAGCGCTGTGTGGGTGACCTTCAGCTGCGCGGCGGTGAGCTCGAGGTGAAACGCCGGCTCGTCGGGGCCGATGAGGTTGGCTTCGTCCGCCATGGGCAAACGTTACTGCGGCACCGAGCGCCGGCGCGCGATCCTACGGTCGTGATCGCGGTCTGCCTCGCCGTCCACCGCCCCCAGCCGGCCCGCCTGGAGCGCCAGCTGGCCTCGCTGGAGGCCCAGCGCGACGTCGCATGGACGCTCGTGCGCGAGGACGACGAGCAGGGATCCGGTCCCTGGCGCGCGTTCGAGCGCTGCTACGCGCGCGTCGGCGGCGAGGCCGACCTCGTGGCGCCCTGCGACCAGGACGACGTCTGGCATCCGTCCAAGCTCGCGACCCTCTCCGCCGCGCTCGGCGCGGGCGCGATGCTGGCCTTCTGCGACCTGCGGATCGTCGACGGCGCCGGAGCTGTGGTCTCGCCGACGTACTGGACCGACCGGGTGGCGACCTGGGACGACCTGGGGGCCGAGCTTCAGACGAACGTCGTCACCGGCGCGGCCTGCCTGGTGCGCCGCGAGGTCCTCGACGTGGCGCTGCCCTTCCCGGCCGAGCTCGACGGCTCCTTCCACGACCACTGGCTGGCCGTCTGCGCCCTGGCCCTCGGCGAGCTGGCCTACGTCGACCGCGCGCTGGTCGACTACGTCCAGCACGACGCCAACGTCGTCGGCTGGTCGCCGCGCCGCCGCCCCGGCGAGCCCTCCAGCGGGGAGCCGCAGGCCGCGCGCGCCGCGCGCGACCGCGAGCGCCATCTCGAGCGCCCACGTTTGTGGGCGCGCACGCTGCTCGAGCGCGCGCCGCACATCGCGCCGCGCAAGCGCCGCGCGCTGGAGCGGGCGGCGCGCGCCGGCCTGCCGTGGCTGGCGGCCGGCGCGCTGGCCGAGCAGCTGCGCCCGCGGCGCACGCTCGAGGCGCGGCGGCGGGCGCTGCGCGGCGCGTTGTGGGGGAGAGGGCGCGCCGCGCAGGACCGCTAGGCGCGTCCTACTCCGCCGCGGGCTCGTCGCCGGCGTCGCCGGCGAGGATCCGGTACAGCGAGCGGCGGGCGTCCTCGAGGACCTTGTGGGCCTCGGCGGTCTGGGCCTCGTCGCCGGCCTGGGCCACCTGCATGGTGGCCATGCCCAGCTGCATCATCAGCTTGCGCAGCTCGAGCAGGCCCTCGGGGAGGTCGCCGCCGACGTCGTCCCACGGGGTGCCGAGCGCCTCGCGGTTCTCCTCGAGGTACGCGCGGCCCGCGTCGGTGAGCTGGAAGGCCCGCCGGCCGGCGGACTCGTCGCTGTGCACGAGCCCCTCGTCCTCGAGCTGCGAGAGCGCGGGGTAGATCGACCCGGGGCTCGGGCGCCAGACGCCGCCGCTGCGCTCCTCGAGCTCCTGCATGAGCTGGTAGCCGTTGCGCGGCTCCTCCTCGAGCAGGAGCAGGATCGCCGCGCGCACGTCGCCGCGGCGCGCCCGCTTGCCGCGCCCGCCGCGGCCGAAGGGACCGAAGCCGCCCGGGCCGAAGGGGCCGGGGCCGACCCAGCCCTGCCCCGGGCCGTAGCCGCGGTGGCCGCCGTGGCGGCGCCGGCCCTCGGCCATGGCGCGCATGAGGGCTGCGCCCAGCAGGAGCTTGCCGGCGTGGTGCTTCGTGCCGGCGCGGTGCTTGCCCGCACGCGGCTCGTGGTGGCGGTGATGACCCGCCCAGTGTGTGCTAGCGATAGCTGTCATCGCCTATCTCCTTATGTCAGAAACCTCTTGATACCGATCACGATATATCGCTACCGATCGCCTGTCAAGACGACTGCGCCAAGCTCGAGCGGCCCGGCTAGCCCTGGATGAGCTCTCGCGCGCGGTCGAGGTCGCCGGCGCCGCCGACGCTCAGCATCGCCCGGACGCGGTCGCCCTCCCGGTACCAGACCGCGAAGGCGCCGTCGTCGACCGAGCCCTCGACCTGCTCGTCGTCCCAGCTGAAGGCCGGGCCGAGGTACTCGAGCGAGGCCCAGTCGGAGAGGTCGGAGAAGAAGTAGGGGACCTCGTCGTGCGGGGCGTCGGCGCCGAGCATGTTGCGCGCGGCCGTCGCGCCCTGGGCGGCGGCCACCTCCTCGTGCTCGATGCGCACGACGCGCCCGTGGACGACCGAGTCGTACTCGCACATGTCGCCGGCGGCGAGGATGCCCTCGGCCGACGTGCGCAGGCGGCTGTCGCACAGCACGCCGCCCAGCTCGCCGAGGGTCAGGCCCGCCTTGCGCGCGAGCATGACGTCGGGCATCGCGCCGACGCCGCAGATGACGGCCTGCGCGGCGAGCTCGCGCCCGCCGTGGGTGACCACGCGCTCCAGGCGCTCGTCGCCCTCGAAGCGGGCGACCTCGTCGCCGCCGATGACCTCGACGCCGTGCTCCTCGAGCACGCGGCGGAAGAAGCGCCCGGCGGTGAGGCCGAAGCCGCGCTCGAGCGGATGCTCCTCGAGCATGACCATCGTCACGCTGCGGCCGAGCTCGGTCAGCGAGGCGGCGACCTCGGAGGCGATGTAGGAGCCGCCCACGCACACGACGTGCTCGGCCCCCTCGGTCTCCTGGCGGATGGCGTCGGCGTTGCCCAGGGCGCGCAGGTAGTGCACGCCCTCGAGCTGGGCGCCGTCGACCGCCAGGCGGCGGACCATCGCCCCGGTCGCGATCAGGGCGCGGTCGAACCCGACCTCCTCCTTGGTCGACAGCTTGGCGGTGCGCGCCTCGGTGTCGAGGTCCAGGACGCTCGTGCGCGTCAGCAGCTCGACGCCGTTGGCCTCCCACCAGTCACCGGGGTGCACGTGGGCGCCCTCGGCGCCGTGCTCGCCGCGCAGGTACTCCTTGGAAGCCGGCGGCCGGTGGTAGGGCGGGTGCGGCTCGCGCCCGACGAGGAGGATCGAGCCGTCGAAGCCCTGCTCGCGCAGCATGTGCGCGGCGGTCGCCGAGGCGATGCCCCCGCCGACCAGGAGGATGTCGACCGTCCGGTCCGCCATGGCGACGGACCGGACCCTACATGGCGCTCGGCGCGCTCAGGACTGCGGGGCGCAGCGCGGAGCGGGCTCGAGGCGGTCGGCCAGCCGGCGCAGGACGCGCACGGCGCCGCGGCGGACGGGGGCGCGGGGCGTGGTCGCGTCGGGCTCGGTGATGCGCGGGCCTCGGCGCGGGCCGTCGGCGAACTGCCGCGCGGTGAGGTCGCGGGCGATGCGGGCGTTGACGAACATGTCGAGCATGTCGTGGGCTCCTTTCGTGTTCAGCTCGGGGCGGGCCCGCTCGAGGCGCGGACCACGAGGTCGGTGGGGAGGACGACGTCGTCGCCGCCGGTGGTGAGCAGGCGGACGGCCTCCTCGCCCTTGGCGGCGTGCGACTGGTGGACGGTGGTGAGCTTCGCGGCGCTCGCGGCGGGGATGTCGTCGTAGCCGACAACGCTCAGGTCCTGGGGGACGCGGATGCCGCGCTCCAGGGCGGCGCGCATGACGCCCAGGGCCAGCACGTCGGAGAGGCAGACGATCGCGGTCGGCCGATCGGCGCGGTCGAGCAGCGGCGCGGCGGCGCGATAGCCGGACTCCTCGTCACTCTCCGGGGAGCTGCCGACCGGCACGCCGGACCAGTCGATGCCGGCGGCGACGATCGGGTCGCGCCAGCCGAGCAGCCGCTCGTGGCGGATGAAGCAGCGCCAGCGCGTGCGGTCCTCGGTGCGCGTGGGGTCGGAGATCTCGGTGGCGGTCTCGGCGTCGGCCGCGCCGTCCTCGTAGGGGACGACGAGCCCGAAGCGCCGGTGGCCGAGGTCGACGAGGTGCTGCGCCACGGCGCTTGCGCCCCCGCGGTCGTCGATGTTCACGTGCGGGCCGTCGACGTAGGGCGAGAAGTCGACGAGGACGTAGGGCAGGCCGCGCGCGCGGACCGCCTCGAGGCGCTCGTCGTTCTCGGGCGTGCAGAACATGACGTAGCCGTCGACGAGCGCGGAGCGCACGAGCTCGGCGGCGCCCTCGCGCAGCTGCGGCACGAGCGCGAGGCCGGTGCCCTGCTCCTCGCAGCCGGCGGCCACGCCAGAGAGGAAGAGCACGGCCGCGGGGTCGTCGAAGATGTAGCGCAGCCGGTGGTCGAAGACGAGCCCGAGCGATCCGGCCTTGCCGCGGCGCAGCGAGCGCGCCACCGGATCGGGACCGGTGTAGCCCAGGTCGCGCGCGGCGCTGAGCACGCGCTCGCGCAGCGTGGGGCTGAGCTGGTCGGGCCGGTTGTAGGCGTTGGAGACCGTCGTCCGCGAGACGCCGAGATGCTCGGCCACGGCGGCGAGGGTGGGGGCGTGTGAGGGGCGGCCGGCCATCTGAATCGTTCAAGACTGTATCGATCAAGTCTTAATCGATCAAGTGGCAGTTTGCGGCGCTTGTTCGGCGTCGAACGCGGGATTGCGTTCTTCCGCTGGCGTTTGCGGTGGTGCGTGGCGCTACTGCGGCATCGAGGGAAGGGAGGTGGCGGCGGGCGGGGCGCCTGCCGTTCCTCGAGAGCCCTGGTCAACGAACCAGTCTGGTTTGGGTCCGGTTTCCGGGACATATCCAGACTGGTTCGGGCGAGGACGACCGCTGGGCTCGCGCGAGGACGACCGCTGGGCTCGCGCGAGGACGACCGCTGGGCTCGCGCCCGGGCACACTCGCTTCCCTCGATGATGCTGTTTGCGCCGCGCAGTGCCGCGGCGCTGGCGGACGACTTAGGCCGCGCAGCGCGCGACGAGCAGCTGCCCGAACGCCTCGGGGTCCAGCGGCGGCGCGAAGAGGTAGCCCTGGCCCAGCTCGCACTGCATGGCGTGCAGCATGTCGGCCTGCTCCGGGCGCTCGATGCCCTCGGCGACCACGGTCATGCTCAGCGTGCGGGCCAGGCCGGCGATGGTGCCGGCCAGGGCCGTGCGCTGGTCGCCGCTCGAGAGGTCGTCGACGAAGGACTTGTCCATCTTCAGGACGTCGATCGGCATCCAGCGCAAGTAGCTCAGGGAGGAGTAGCCGGTGCCGAAGTCGTCGATGGCCAGGCGCACGCCGAGCTCGCGCAGGGCCTGCAGGCGGCCGAGGACCGCGCGCGGGTCGCGCATGAGGCCGCTCTCGGTGATCTCCAGGACGAGGCGGTTGGGCGGCAGCCCGGTGGTCTCCAGCGCGTCGGAGACGCGGCGGATGAGCTCGGGGCGCTGGAGCTCGCGCGGGGAGACGTTGACGTGCAGGGCGACGGCGCCCGCCTCGCCTGCCGGCCAGCTCGCGGCCAGCCCACAGCCGTGCTCGAGCACGAAGCGGTCGACCTCGAGGATGCGGCCGGTCTCCTCGGCGACGTCGATGAAGTCGCCCGGGGTCATGCGGCCGCGCTCGGGGTGGTTCCAGCGCACGAGCGCCTCGGCGGCGGTCACGTTGCCGGTGGCGAGCTCGACGATCGGCTGCAGCTCGACGACCAGCTCGCCGCGCTCGGCCGCGCGCTGGAGGTCCTCCTTCAGGCGATGGCGGCGCAGGACGGCGGCGTGCATCGCCGGCTCGAAGACCTCGTGGCGCTGCTTGCCGGCGTTCTTGGCCGTGTACATGGCGACGTCGGCGTTGCGCAGCAGCTCCTCGGCGCTGTCGACCTCCGCCGTCCACCCCTCGACGATCCCGAGGCTCGCATGCGCCGAGATCTCGTGACCGGCGACCGCGAACGGGCGCTCGAGCAGCCCGATGACGCGGTCGGCGACGCTGCTGACGTGCTCGGCGTCGCTGACGTCGTGCAGGAGCACGGCGAACTCGTCGCCGCCCAGCCGCGCGGCGAGGTCGCCCGCCTTGAGCGCGCCGAGCAGGCGCCCGGCGACGGCCTCGAGCAGCTCGTCCCCGATCGAGTGCCCGAGCGAGTCGTTGATCGTCTTGAAGTCGTCGAGGTCCAGGAAGAGCACGGTGTAGTCGCGCCGGCCCGAGGCCAGCAGCTCGCCCAGCCGATCGAGGAAGAGCGCGCGGTTGGCCAGGCCGGTCAGCGGGTCGTGGAAGGCCTGATGCTCGAGGCGGCCCTGGAGCTCGCGCAGCTGGGAGACGAGGTGCTCGAGGCGGTCGTACTCCAGCGAGACGCTCGCGTGGTTGGCCAGCGTGCCGAACAGCGTCAGGTCGTGGCCGTCGAAGCTCCCCATCGTGCTGCGGTTGGCGACCAGGAAGGTGCCGACGACGCGCGTCTCGCCCGGGAGCGCGGCGAGCATGGCGCGCTGCACGCCGCGGCGGGCCAGGGCCGCGTCGAGGAGCGGATCGGCCAGCGGCCGCTCGAGCAGCCGCGCGGGCGTGTCGCCGTCGACGAGCGCGTGCAGCGCATCGGCCACGTAGCGATCGGCGAGCACCATCGGCTCGACCGTCCCGCTCTGCTCGACCGTCGTGCGCAGCGCCTCAGAGCGCTGGTCGGACGGCAGCAGGATGATCTCGGCGAGGTCGCCGCGGAAGACGTCGAGCGTGCGCTGCAGCAGGCCGGAGATGCCGGAGGTGATGTCGGGCGCGCGCGCGAGCAGGCGCGTGACCTCGTGCAGGAACTCGAGGCTCTCGTGCTTGCGGCGCTCGGCCATGTAGGCGCGGTAGGCGAGCACGACGGCCGCGGCCGGGATGATGAGCAGCACGGCCGCGCGCGAATCGGCGGCCACCGCCGCGGCGCCGCCGAGGGCCAGGCACGTGTTGGTGATGCAGACCGCCGTGGCCATGGCCAGCGTGCGCATGAGCTTGGCCAGGGCGATCGGCTGGCCCGAGAGGCGGATGACCGCGCACACGAGCAGCGCGCCGAGCACCGCGTTGGCCAGTGTGGCCAGCATGGCGGCGCCCCACACGCTGGGGTCGATGACGGCGTCGGCGGCCAGCAGCGCGTGGAAGATCGTGGCGGCCAGGGCGCCCCCGAGCCAGAACAACGCGACGTTGAAGGCGACCTTGACCGGCGACTGGCCGCGGTTGACGATCAGGACGACGATCGGCCCGAGCAGGATCCCGAGCAGCATCGCCCACGGCTCGGCGAAGATGAGGCCGAAGACCAGGGGCAGCTCGCTGAGCGAGAAGATGTGCACGTTGCGGCGGAACTCGACGTGCACCACGCACAGCTCCGCCACTGCGAAGGCGCCCGCCAGCAGCCACCACGCGGGCCGCGGGTGCGGGCCGAGGGCGTGCAGGTGGCGGACGTGCAGGAGGGTGAGCGCCAGGGCGCTCGCCCCCATCGCCGCGATCAGGCCCCAGACGCGCGGATGGCCGCCCGGTCGCAGGCGGCGTCCGCGCCCTCGCGGGGCGTGCGTCTTGCGTGGCTTGGAGCCCGGGGCGGGCACGGCTCAGCCGTCGCCCCAGGAGGAGCCGCCCCAGGAGGAGCCGCCCCAGGAGGAGCCGCCCCAGGACGAGCCGCCCCACGAGGAGCCGCCCCAGGACGAGCCGCCCCACGAGGAGCCGCCCCACGAGGAGCCGCCCCACTTCGCGCCGCCCCACGAGGAGCCGCCCCACTTGGCGCCGCCCCAGGACGAGCCGCCCCACTTGCCCGCGCCCCAGCTCGAGCCATCGGGGCCGACGGGCCCGACGTCGGCCCGGTGGCCCTTCGACAGCCCCATGACCAGCTTGGCGACGAGGCCTCGGATCGTGGCGGGCTGGAAGGTCTGGGCCACTGCGGCGGGGTCGGGGCTCGCCGTGGCGAGCGCGCGTGTGACGTCGAGCCGACCCGCACCCTGGGCATCGGGCCCCGGTCCGGACAGCGGGTCCGCGGAGGACTTGACGATCGCCTTGACCTGGTCGGGCGTGAGGTCGGGCCGGCGCTCGAGCAGCAACGCGACGGCGCCGGAGACGACGGCGGCGGCCTGCGACGTGCCGCTGCCCTTGAGCAGGTCGTCGCCCACGCGCGCCTCGGGGTGCGCGAGGTCGAGGGCCGAGCTCGGGTCGCGCAGGCTGGCGATCGAGCTGCCCGGCGCGACGAGGTCGGGGTTGCGGCCGACCCCGCGGCTCGACCACGACGGGATGACATCGTCGGCCAGGGCGGCGGTCCCGGACAGGTCATCGGCGCCGATCGACAAGATGAAGGGGTCGTAGGCCGGCGAGGTCAGGCCGTGATGCGTGTCGCCCTCGTTGCCGGCCGAGACCACCACGACGATCCCCGCCTTCCACGCCTGCTCGACCGCGTAGGCGAGCAGGTCGCTCTGGTAGCGGCTCGGCGCTGTGCCGAAGGAGAGGTTGAGGACGCGGACGTGCAGCCCGTTGTCGTTGCGGTGCGCGATGACCCAGCCGACCGAGGCGACGATGGCGCCCAGACTGGTCGAGCCGTCGGCGCCGGCGGCCTTGACGTTGACCAGGCGCGCGCCCGGAGCGACCCCGCGGAAGCCGGACTTCGGATCGTCGCCGGCGATGATGCCCGCCACGTGCGTGCCGTGCCCGTAGGTGTCGAGGTGGGCCAGGTCCTTGTCGCGGCTCTGGTCGGAGAAGTCGGGGCCCTGGATGACCTTGCCCTGCGCGGCGAGCGCAGGCACCGGCACCATGCCGGTGTCGATCACCGCGACGTCGACGCCGGCGCCGGTGGCGCCGGACTGGTCGGCGCCGATCGCCTCGCGGACCTCGGCGAGCGTCGTGCCCGGCGTCGCGGCGGTGAGCGCCGCGGACTTGCCGGCGTCGGCCCAGCCCTTCATCGGGCTGTCGACGACGACGCCGGCCACGCCGTCCGTCGCGCCGAGGGCGCGCTCGGACCCGGCCGGCACCTGTGCGACGAAGCCGTTGACGACGGGCAGCGACTGCCCGACGGTGCCGCCGTGGCTCTCGACGGCGCGCTGCGCCGCGGCGAGCTCGTTCGGCTCGGCGCGCACGATCACCGCCTGCAGCGGGCCGTGCGAGGCCCCGCGCGAGATGAGGAGCAGCGCGGCGACGGCCAGCGCGGCCAGCAGCGCGACGGCGAGCAGCAGTCGACGGCGACGATCGTCGTCGCGATCCCAACGAATTCCCCACACCACGTTCACGAGACCTCCAGCGGTTCCCCAAGGCGCCGTTCGTTCGGCGTCTGGCCCGCTTATCGGTCAGGGTGAGGGCGCGGCTTGATACCGCTCGACGTTCGTACGAGTGCGCCAGACGGTGGTTTCTCAGCGCCCGGCGGAGCGAGCAGCGGCATCGCTGGAGCGCTGATCGGGGCGCAGGCCGGCGCCGAAGGCGCCGCGCTCGGCCACCATCTCGGCGGTGAAGAGGTCGATGTCCGGGCCGGACTTGACCGCCTCGCGATCGATCAGCTCCGGGAGCAGGCCCCGCAGCCGGAACAGGGCGGCCACGAACCCCGGCGCGACGACGCGGCGCGAGCGCCGCTGCACGCCGCGAACGATCGCGTCGGCGGCATCGCCGACCGGGAGCGTCCTGCGGGCCGGCCCACGCAGGCCCTTGCGCATGGCGGCGAAGCCGGCGTGCTGGCTCTCCGCGCCGCGCACCATGTCGGTGTCGATCCACGAGAAGTAGGCCACGCCGACGTCGACGCCGAGGTGATGGGCCTCCACGCGCAGGGCGTTGAGCAGGTGCTCGAGCCCGGCCTTGGAGGCCCCATAAGCACCGAGGCCCGGTGGCGCGACGAGCGCGGCGAGCGAGGCGACCCCCAGCACGTAGCCGCGGCGCGCCACGACGTGGGGCAGGCACGCGTGGATCACGCGCCAGTTGCCAACGAGGTTGACGTTCACCACCGCGGCGAGGACGTCGGGGTCCAGGTGGCGCAGCGCGCCGGCGGCGGCGATGCCGGCGTTGGAGATGCAGACGTCGATGCCGCCGCACTCGGCCACGACGTCGTCGATCGCGGTGGCCACAGAGTCGGGGTCGGCGATGTCGCAGCGCGCCCACACGGCGTCGCCCAGGCCCGCCGCCGCCCGCTCGACGCCCTCGCCGTCGAGGTCGAGCAGGGCCACGCGATGGGTGGCCGACAGCCGCCGGGCGGTTTCGAGGCCGATGCCGTGAGCGGCGCCGGTGACGACGGCGACGGGACGTGCCAAGTGCGCCGCCTCCTAGCCGCCGGGCATGCGGTGCTGGCGCGCGTATTCCTCGTTGTCGCCGCGCTCGCCGAGCACCTGTGCGACGGCGAAGGCGATCAGCCCCTGCACGAGGGCGGGGAAGATGACGAAGAACACGACCACCAGCCCGAAGGTGGCGGCCCAGGCACTGAGTCCGAGGACCATACGTCGCTCGAGCCTACCGCACGTCCGGGCTGGGAGACACCGCCCGGCGCTCCTCCATCGCGCGGTGGCGCGTGCGGTGGTGCAGGAGATCGCTGAACGTGGCCGCCAGCGACGCCACGACGATGATCGCCCACGCCTCGAGGACCACGTCGAGGACCTTGGTGAGCGCGCGCTCGGGGTTGGGCAGCTGCGAGGAGACGGTGAGCAGCTGCGTCGTAGTCCAGAAGAGCGCGTCGAAGTAGGTCGCGAAGGCATGACGGGCGCCCTGCTCGGACGCGAGGACGGCGCCGGCGACGGCGAGGTCGAGGACGAGCGACGCCACCGCGAGCTTCGCGATGCGACTGCGGAACCGCCCCCGCGCGACGTCCATCTCGTGCTCGATGTGCACGGCGAGGTCCTCGGAGTACGCCATCGGCGCGGATCATGGCCGCCGCGGGTGACGGCACCGGGACCCTCTAGCCGCGCGAGCCGAAGTCCCCGGTGAACGTCGCGCCGTCGCCGTGACCCGGGGCGCCGAGCGCGATGCCGACGCCGAGGTCCTTGTAGCGGCCGTCGAGGAGGATCGCCCGATGCCCGGCCGAGGTCAGCCACGAGCGCACGATCGACGCCGGCGTCGCGCGGCCGCCGCTGCCCCACGCGATCGTCTCGCCCATCGCCCACGTCGAGGCGCCGTCGAAGTAGCCGGCGCGATCGATGCGCTCCTTCGGGGTCGAGCCCGTCGGCGAGTCGTGCGCGAAGAAGCCGTTGCGGACCATGTCGCGGCTATGGGCGCCGGCGGCCTTCGCGAGCGCGCCCGTCGGTCGCAGCGCTCCGAGCCCATTCTGGCTGCGCGCCTCGTTGATGAGACACACGGTCGCGCGAACGGCGCGTTCGAGCGACGCGGGGGAGGGGCGGCTGCGGGAGCCGGCGCAGGCGGACGCGGCAGCGGCGGGCAAGAGCGCGCACGCCACTGTGGCCGCCACGATGCACAGGGTGCGGTGTCGGGCCATGGGTGGGGGGACTGACCTTCGCGGACGACGCCCTCATCCGCTCGGACCCGCGCATCCTTCCAGATTTGGCACTGCTTGAAACGCGCTGGGCGCTCATCGCCCCCGGGGGATCTCCTACCGCGTTGGTAGGATTGAGCCATGATCTTCACGACGAAGGCGGAGTACGGAGTGCGCCTGCTCGTCGAGCTCGGCCGCCAGGCCTCCGGGCAGCCGGTCTCGCTCAAGGCGATCTCCGATGCAGAGGGCCTGCCGCTTGCCTACCTCGAGCGCATCGTGGCCCTGCTCAGGAAGGCCGCCCTCGTCGAGAGCACGCGCGGCGCGCACGGCGGCTACCGCCTGTCGCGTCCCGCGGACTCGATCACGATGGACGAGGTCGTGCTGGCCCTCGAGGGCGCCGTCGCGCCCATGAGCTGCTTCGTCGATGACTCCCAGGACGGGCGCGTGCTGTGCTCGCACGTCGACGACCACGGTCACGCGTGCGCGACCAAGCTGCTGTGGACGCGCGTGCAAGGGGGCGTCATCAAGGCGCTGGCCCACACGACGCTCGCCGAGCTCGTCGCCTTCTCGGAGCGCGCCCAGGTGCCTTCGCCTCCGTCCCCCACGGCGCCCGTCGCCGTCTGACTCACACCACGACACGGAAAGCACATGGCTGATCTCGAGATCCGCAACCTCCACGTCCGGGCCGCCGACAAGGACATCCTCAAGGGGCTAGACCTCACGGCCAGCAAGGGCGAGATCCACGCCCTGATGGGCCCCAACGGCTCCGGCAAGTCGACGCTGGCCAACGTCATCATGGGTCAGCCCAACCTGGAGGTGACCGAGGGTCAGATCATCTTCAAGGGTCAGGACATCACCGAGGCCGATCCCGACGAGCGGGCGCGCATGGGCCTCTTCATGGCCTTCCAGTACCCCGTCGCCATCCCGGGCGTGACCATCACCAAGTACCTGCGGATGGTCATGAACGCCCATCGCCAGGAGCGCGGCGAGGGCGAGGTCTCGCTCAAGGACTTCCGCAAGCTCGTCGAGCAGGCGATGGAGCTCACCAACGTCCCGCGCGAGTTCTCCTCGCGCTACCTCAACGAGGGCTTCTCGGGCGGCGAGAAGAAGCGCCTGGAGATCCTCCAGCTCGCGCTCCAGCGCCCAGAGATCGCCGTCCTCGACGAGACCGACTCGGGCCTGGACATCGACGCGCTCAACACCGTGGCCCACGGGGTGAACACGGTGACCGGCGAGACCGGCCTCGGCGTGCTCATCATCACGCACTACCAGCGCATCCTGCACCTGGTCAAGCCCGACCGCGTGTCGATCATGTACGACGGGCGGATCGTCAAGGAGGGCGGCTCCGAGCTCGTCGAGCAGCTCGAGCGCGAGGGCTACGGCTGGGTGCGCGACGAGGCCGCGGCGGCGGCGTGATGACCCACCCACCCCTCGCCCTGGCCGACACGGGACGGATCGCGCACGAGTTCCCCTCGCTCGATCGCGAGGGCCTCGTCTACCTCGACACCGGCGCGACGTCGCAGACGCCGCGCACCGTCCTCGATGCCATGGAGGACTACTACGCCCACCACCGCGCGAGCGTGCACCGCGGCGTCTACCCGCTGGCCGCCGAGGCGACTGAGCTCTTCGAGGGCGCGCGCGAGCGCATCGCGCGCTGGCTGAACTGGGGCGTCGAGGAGACGATCTTCACCGGCAACGTCACCGAGGCGATCAACCTCGTGGCCTACGCTTGGGGCGACGCCAACGTCGGGCAGGGCGACCGCGTGGTCGTCACCGAGATGGAGCACCACTCGAACTTCGTGCCCTGGCAGCAGCTCGCGCTGCGCCGCGGCGCCGAGCTCTCGGTCGTGGGCTTCGACGAGGAAGGGCAGCTCGACCTCGATGGCCTCGACGCCCTGCTGGCCGGCGGCGACGTCAAGGTCGTCGCCGTCGTGCACGTCTCCAACACGCTCGGGACCATCAACCCGATCGAGGAGATCGCGCGCCGCGCCCACGAAGCAGGCGCGATCGTCGTCGTCGACGGCGCGCAGGCCGTGCCCCAGCTGCCGGTCGACCTCGCCGCGCTCGGCGCGGACTTCTACGGCTGGACTGGCCACAAGGCCTACGGGCCCACCGGCGTCGGCGTCCTGCACGGGCGCGCCGAGCTGCTGGACGCGATGCCGCCCTTCATCACGGGCGGGCACATGATCGCCTCGGTGTCGATCGAGGAGACGCGGTGGGCGCAGAGCCCGGCGAAGTTCGAGGCCGGGACCTCGAACATCGCCGAGGCCATCGGGTTGGGCGCCGCGGTCGACTTCCTGCAGGGCATCGGCATGGAGCACGTGCGCGACCACGAGCGCGAGCTCGTGGCCTACGCCCTCGAGCGGCTGCGCGCGATCCCGGGCCTCACGCTCCACGGCCCGCCGGACGCGTCGCAGCGCGGTGCCCTCGTCTCGTTCGCCCTGGAGGGCATCCACCCCCACGACGTGGCCGAGATCCTCGGCCGCCAGGGGGTCTGCGTGCGCGCCGGGCACCACTGCTGCCAGCCGCTCATGCGCCGCCTCGGCGTCGGCGCGACCTCGCGCGCGTCCTTCGGCGTGCACAACACCCACGAGGACGTCGACGCCCTGATCGCCGGCCTGGCGCAGGTCAAGGAGGTCTTCGCCTGATGGACGACCTCTACCGCGAGGAGATCCTCGAGCACTACAAGCGCCCCCACAACTGGGGGCCGATGCACGATCCCGACCTCCAGTTCTCCGACAACAACCCGCTGTGCGGGGACGAGCTGACGGTCATGCTGCGCGTCGACGACGCCGGCACGGTGCAGGACGTCCGCTTCGACGGCCACGGCTGCGCCATCAGCCAGGCGGCGGCTTCGATGGCCTCCGACGAGGTCAAGGGCATGACGGTCGACGACATCCTGCGCCTGGATCGCTCGTTCGTGCTCGACCTGCTCGGGATCGACATCTCCGCGACGCGCATGAAGTGCGCCCTGCTCTCGCTCAAGGTGCTCAAGAGCGCCAGTCTGGGCGGGGCAGCGGACTGGGAGCCGGCGACGCCCGCTTCCCAAGCCGAATCACAGAAGTGACTACCCATATCTGGCTCTAGAACTGGGGATCCCCACTACTGGGGATACGGTATTTCGGGCGCGCCAAATTGCCTTGCATGTTTAAGCAGGCCCCTGAGACGCCGATGAGCGGCCTAAGCACCCCGGCCTCTCTCTAGGCCCCCCGGCCGGCCGGGTCGCTCCTTATCCGTCTCTCCTCTGGAGGATCCCCTGTGACCCGTCTGCATCGTCTGGCGGCGCATCCGCGCCGTACCCTCGGCGCGCTCGCCGTCGTCCTCGCCGCTGTCGGCCTCACCGTCGGCTCAGGTGCGAGCTTCACCGCTTCGGCCGCCAACCCGGGCAACGCCTTCAGCACCGGCACCCTCGTCATCGCCAACTCGTCGAGCACGGCGCTCCTGAGCGTCACCGGCATGAAGCCGGGCGACACCTCGAGCTCGACCGTCGACATCACGAACACCGGCTCGCTGGCCGGCGACTTCGCCCTCAAGACCTCCGCCCCGACCGGCTACACCGCGCTGCTGGGCCAGATGCAACTGACCGTCGTCGACTGCGGCGCCTGGACGACCACCGCCCCGGGCTGCACGACGGGCACGACGAGCGTCTACAGCGGCACCGTCAGCGGTCTGACGAACGCCTCGCTGGGCAGCTACGCCGGCGGCATCAAGCACCGCTACAAGTTCACGGCCACGCTGCCGTCGAGCACCGACGACACCTACCAGGGCAAGACGGCCGGCGTCGACTTCGCCTGGTCGGCCACCCAGTCCTAGTCACAGGGACCCACAGGCGGGAGGGCTCGGCCGTGTCCGGCGGCCGAGCCCTCCCGTGGGTCCTCCACCGCGCGCTCTGAAAGGGACTCTCATGTCGCTCTCCGCGACCCTCCCGCTCGCCCGCCGTGGCTTCGGCATCCTGCTAGCCGGCGCGGCGCTGCTCCTGGCCCTCACGGTCCTCGTGCCGGCCCTCCTGGGCTACCAGCGCTACGTCATCACCAGCGGCTCCATGACGGGCACCTACGACCGCGGCTCGCTCGTGTTCGACAAGGTCGTGCCGACCTCGAGCCTGCGCGCCGGCGACGTCATCACCTTCCGCCCGCCCGGGCACGCCGGGCTCGTCACGCACCGCATCGCCACGCTGACCTCGGTCGACGGCAAGCGCGTGCTGACCACCAAGGGCGACGCCAACCGCGTGGCCGACGCCTGGGGCCCGCTGACCCTCGGCGCCACGCACCAGGCGCGCGTGGCCTTCCACGTGCCCTACGTCGGCTTCCTCATCGCCGAGCTTGGCCAGCGCCAGCACCGCATCATCCTGATCGGCCTCCCCGCCCTGCTCATCGCCCTGAGCACGCTGGCCGGCCTGTGGCGCGACTCCAGCCCGGAAGGGCGTCTTCAGTCGGCATGACCCGGCTCGTCGTCCTGCTCGCCGCCCTCCTGGCGGCCGCCTCTGCGGTGCAAGGCTCGCAGGCGACGTTCACCGCGTCCGCCACGAACTCCGGCGCGTCCTTCGCGACGGCCACCAAGTTCGCGCCGACGGTCACCGTGACCGCGCCGGCCGACGGCCTGCTGACCACTGACTCGACGCCGAGCCTCGCCGGCACCGCGGATAACGCCAGCGGCGACAGCACCACCGTCACGATCAAGATCTACAGCGGCTCGAGCGCCACCGGCTCGCCGGTCCAGACGCTCACGACGACGCGCTCGGTCACGAGTTGGAGCAAGACGGCGGCGACCCTCGCCGACGGCACGTACACGATCCAGGCGACGCAGGCCGACAGCTCGGGCAACACCGGCACGAGCAACGCCAACACCTTCAGGGTCGACACCACGAGGCCGACCGCCGTCTCGGTTTCCGCCAATAACAAGGCGGGCGGCACGGCCGGCAGGATCGAGGCTGGCGACACGCTGAGCTTCACGTACTCCGAAGCGATCCAGCCGTCGTCGGTGTGGAGCGGCTGGGACGGGTCGGACACCGCGGTGCGCATCAAGTTCACGAGCAGCGGCAACGACACGATCACCGTGCTCACCACGGCGAACCACGCGTCGGCGATCCACCTCGGCAGCGTCCACACGAACGCCGATTACGTCACCGCGACGACGACCTTCAATGCGACGATGGGAATGTCGCCTGACGGCGCGTCAGTGGTCGTGACGCTCGGCACGCCGTCCAACGTGTCGTCGCAGATCAGCCCGGGCCGCAACATGATGTGGACCGTCGCTACCGGCATCAAGGACCTCGCGGGCAACAAGATCTCGTCGGGGCAGACCTACAACGAGACCGGCTCGGACGTGGACTTCTGATGCCTGCCGCTCGCACACGCCTCGTCGTCGCCCTCGTCGCTCTCGGCGTCGCGATGGCGGCCTGCCTCGGCGGCGACCACGGCGCCGCGCGCGCCGCCGTGGGCCACGCGACCGGCCCGCTCCTCGGCTCCACGCGGCCCGGCGCCGCGATCCTCACGGCCCAGGGCCTGGCGCCCGGCCGCGCCCGCGTAGGCGAGATCACGGTCAGCAACGTGGGCGACGAGTCCGGCGAGTTCTCGGTCGCGGCCACCGGCCTGGCCGATGTCGGCGCTCCGCTCTCCAGCCAGCTCGACCTCTACGTCGAGGACGTCACTCACGGCGCCTCCCCGCGCACGGTGTACGCCGGCAAGCTCTCGGGCATATCGAGCGTCGACCTGGGCGCCATCGCCCAGGGCTCAGCGCGCGACTATCGCTTCACGATCAGCCTGCCCGCCGGCGTCGACGACAGCTTCCAGGGCGCCACGAGCACGGTGACCTTCCTGTGGACGGCGACCGGCGCGGACATCGTCACCCCGCCCGCCGGCGGGACGGACGGCGGCTCGGGCACCGCCGGCGGCACCGCCGCGACGCCCGCGCCGGCCAAGACGGCCGAGGCGCCCGTGGCCAAGGTGGCCGGCAAGGTCGTGCATCCCAGGGCCTCGCTCAACGTCCGCGCCAGCCAGAAGGCCAAGAACGGCCTGGTGGCCGCGACGGTCACCTGCCAAGCCGCCTGCCGCGTGACCCTCAGCGCGACGGCGACGGTCGGCGGCGAGAAGCTCAAGCTGAAGTCCGCGCGGCAGACGCTGCGCAAGGCCGGGCGCGCGCGGATGAAGATGCGCCTGCCCGCCAAGGCGCGCCTGGCCCTCGCGGCCAAGCGCCCGGTCACGGTCCGCCTCACCATGAAGGCCACGGTCGACTCCCGCGTGGTCACCGTGCGGCGCACCGTGCGCATCGCGCCCGCGTCGCGATAGCCTCGGTTCATCTGGCCCCGCCCGTGGGCCCCGCTGGCTCTGCCGGTACAATTCATACCGTCCAAGACGGATTTCGTACGCCTTCGCACATGACCAGCGCTCTCATCGACGTCTGCCCGCTCTCCGAGCTCCCGCCCGGTGCTGCCCGCATCGTCGAGTGGGAGGACCTCGAGATCGGCGTGTTCAACTGCAACGGCGAGATCCTCGCCATCGAGGACCGCTGCTCGCACGACAACGGCACGCTGGCCGAAGGCGAGTTCGATCCCGCCACGTGCACCGTCGAATGCCCGCGCCACGGCTCGCTGTTCGACCTGCATTCCGGAAAGCCCACGACCCTGCCTGCGTACGTCCCCGTCGACACGTTCCCCGTCGTCGTCGAGGACGAGCGCATCAAGGTGGAGGTGGAGTAGAGACCATGGCCGCAACGCCCGAGACGACCAAGCAGCTCACGCCCGAGGAGGTCGCCCTCCGAACGCTCGGCGGCGACTACACCGAGCGATACGGCTTCCATGACGCCGAGAACTACCTGTTCAAGGCGCCCAAGGGCCTCACCCGCGAGCTCGTCGCGAAGATCTCGGAGTTCAAGAACGAGCCTCAGTGGATGCGCGACTTCCGCCTGAAGTCGCTCGACCACTTCCTCGCGCGGCCGATGCCGACGTGGGGCTCGCCGATGCTGGCCGAGGTCGACTTCGACGACATCCACTACTTCGTGCGCGCCTCCGAGCGCTCCGAGCGCTCGTGGGACGAGGTGCCCGATGACGTCAAGAAGACCTTCGACCGTCTCGGGATCCCCGAGGCCGAGCGCAAGTTCCTGGCCGGCGTCGGCGCCCAGTACGAGTCCGAGTCGGTCTACCACCAGGTCAACGAGCAGCTCGAGGCGCAGGGTGTCGTGTTCATGGACATGGACACCGCGCTGCGCGAGCACGAGGACCTCGTGCACGAGTACATCGGCACGCTGATCCCGCCCAACGACAACAAGCTCGCGGCGCTCAACAGCGCGGTGTGGTCGGGCGGCTCGTTCGTCTACGTCCCGCCGGGCGTGCACGTCGAGATGCCGCTGCAGGCCTACTTCCGCATCAACACGGAGAACATGGGCCAGTTCGAGCGGACGATCATCATCGCCGACGAGGGCTCCTACGTGCACTACGTCGAGGGCTGCACGGCGCCGACCTACAGCTCGGACTCGCTGCACTCCGCGGTCGTCGAGCTGTTCGCCAAGCCCGGCGCCCGCATCCGCTACACGACGGTGCAGAACTGGTCCAACAACGTCTTCAACCTCGTGACCAAGCGGGCGAAGGCCGAGACCGACGCCACCGTCGAATGGGTCGACTGCAACCTCGGCTCCAAGCTGACCATGAAGTACCCCAGCGTCTACCTCATGGGCGAGCGCGCGCACGGAGAGATCCTCTCGATCGCTTTCGCCGGCAAGGGTCAGCACCAGGACGCGGGCGGCAAGATCGTCCACGCCGCGCCCAACACGACGTCCAACATCTTCGCCAAGTCGATCTCCAAGGACGGCGGGCGCTCGTCGTACCGCGGCCTGCTCGAGGTCGCCAAGGGCGCGCACGGCTCGAAGTCCAAGGTCGTCTGCGACGCGCTGCTGCTCGACGAGGACAGCCGCTCGGACACCTACCCGACCATCCGCATCGGCGAGGACGACGTCGACGTCGGCCACGAGGCGACCGTCTCCAAGGTCGGCGAGGAGCAGCTCTTCTACCTCATGTCGCACGGCATCAACGAGGAGGAGGCGGGCAAGCTCATCGTCAACGGCTTCATCGAGCCGATCGTCAAGGAGCTGCCGATGGAGTACGCGGTCGAGATGAACCGCCTGATCGAGCTTCAGATGGAGGGCTCGATTGGCTGAGGTCACGGCCACGAGCCTCGACGCGCGCCGCGAGGCGGCGCGGGCCCGGATCGCGGAGCTCGAGCTGCCCACCTTCCGCGGGACCGCGGGGTGGGAGTTCACGCCGATCGACAAGCTCGACCTCGACGCCTACCCCGCCGCGCCGGGCGGCACGGCGCCGAGCTCGTTCGGGCTCGACGAGACGCCGCCCGAGGGCGCGATCGTCATGCCGCTGGCCGAGGCCGCCGAGGAGCACGCCGAGCTGGTCGAGCGCCACCTGGGCTCGGTCGTCGCCGGCGACACCCCGTTCGTCGCGCGCAACGACGCGCACTGGACCGACGGCACCTTCGTCTACGTCCCGCGCGGCGTGACGGTGGACGAGCCGATCGTCGTCACCACCGCGCACGAGCAGGCCGGCACCGCGCTGCACTGGCGCCTGCTCGTGGTGCTCGAGGAGGACGCTCAGGCCTCGGTGTGGCATGAGTCGAGCTCGGCCGGCGACGGCCTGGTCAACGGCGTCGTCGAGCTGGTGGTCGGCCAGAACGCGCGCCTGCGGCTCGTTGACCTGCAGGACCTCGAGGAGACCTCGTGGGTCTTCGGGACCCAGCGGGCCACGGTCGGCCGCGACGGGTCGCTGGACTGGATCACGCTCGGCTTCGGCTCGGCCAACGGCAAGGTCTTCCAGGAGACCCAGCTCGCCGGCGCCGGCGCCCACGGCAGCGTGACCGGCGCCTACGCCACGCGCGGGCGCCAGCACATCGACTTCGACACGCTCCAGGAGCACGCGGCGCCCGACACCACGAGCGACCTCGCCTTCCGCGGCATCCTGGCCGACCGCTCGAGCGCGGTGTGGCGCGGGATGATCCAGGTCGACAAGGGCGCCCAGCGCACCGACGCCTTCCAGGAGTCGCGCAACCTGCTGCTCTCCAAGCGCGCGCACGCCGACGCCATCCCGGGCCTCGAGATCCTGGCCGACGACGTGCGCTGCACGCACGCGGCGGCCATCGCGCAGATCGACCGCGACCAGCTCTTCTACCTGCGCTCGCACGGCCTCCCCGAGGCGGATGCGCAGCGGCTGGTCATCGAGGGCTTCCTGCAGGCGCTCGTCGAGCGCCTCGAGGCCGGGCCCGTGCGCGAGGCCGTCGGCGCGGCGCTCGAGCGGCGCCTGGCGGCGGTCCTGGGCTCGTAGCTCGCTAGGGCAGTCGTCCACCGCGGTTCAAGGCGCGCATGACGCGCGCCGACCACCGCGGGCGTGGAGCGTGCCGCCCGCCTCGCCGTCGCCGTCTCATGCCTGGCGCTGCTCGCCGCCCCGCCCGCCGGCGCGGCTGGCCCGCGCGCCGTCCCCGGCGTGACCCCGCTTCCCTCGGTGCCCTCCGTGGCCGGCCTGCCGCTGGCCCCCGCCCTGCCGGCGCCGGTCGCGGCCGTCGGCGAAGCGGTCTTGGGCGTGCCCGGGCCCGATCGCCTGCGCGTGCACTCGCCGCAGGGCGGGCTCCTCGACGGGCTGGAGGGCGCCGATCACCTCACCGGTGGCCAGGGGCCCGACCGGCTCGACGGCGGCACCGGCCCGGACCTGCTGCGCGGCGAGGCCGGCGACGACGAGCTCGTAGGCGACTCCGGCGACGACCGCCTCGAGGGCAGCGACGGCAGCGACCGCGAGTACGGCGGCTTCGGCCACGACCGGCTGGCCGGGGGCGCCGGCAACGATCTCCTCGACGGCGGCCCGGCGCCCGACGCCATCACCGGCGGCGACGGCGACGACCTCATCCACGCCGGCTCCGGCCCCGACGAGGTCGACGCCGGCGCCGGCAACGACGTGGTCTACGCCGACTCGGGGGCCGACGACATCACCGCCGGCGACGGCGACGACATCGTCTACGTCAACAACGGGACCGCGGTCGACTTCGTCGATTGCGGCCTGGGCAACGACACCCTCGTGCTGAACCCCCACGACCGGCCGGGCGGGATCTCCAACGCGCAGAGCCTGCGGGCCGGCGCCTTCCAGAGCTGCGAGAACGTCCTCGAAGCCGCCCCGGTGCCCGACGCCTCGACCGGGATCACGTGGATGGGGCCTGCGGGCGGCGCCAGCGAGGCCGGGACAGAGCGCGACGACACCCTGCTGGGCGCCCACGGCTCGGACGTGATCTCCGGCGGCCCGGGCGACGACGTCATCTGGGGCGATCGCCTGCACACCGACGGCGGGGTGCGCGCCACTGATCGTCTCGCCGGCGGGGCGGGCGACGACGTCCTCTACGGCGGTCGCGGCCGCAACACGATGGACGGCGGCGCCGGCGACGACTTCCTGCAGGGCGGCGAGCGCTCCAACGTCCTCGTCGGGGGCCCGGCGACGACGAGATCCGCCTGCGCGGCCGGCGCTCGAATCGCGTGCGGGCCGGTTCGGGCGACGACACCGTCTACGCCCTCGCTCGCGCCCGGGCGACGGTCGACTGCGGCCCCGGCCGCGACACGGTCTTCGTCGGGCTGCACCGCCCGCACCTCCACGGGTGCGAGCGGGTCGTCGACCGCTACCGCGCGGCGGCGAGAGCCAACGCGGGCTCGCCCTGAGCCGACGAGGCCACGGTCAGCTCGTGAGCGTGACGAGGCCGGCGAGGACGAACGCCCCGGCCCACACCTGGTCGGTGTTCAGCCACGCGCGGCGCAGGATCTGCAGCCCGACGCGCGCGTAGACGAAGTAGGCGATCGCGCCCATGACGACGAGCATCGCCCCGACGTGGACGGCCAGCCCGACGGCGGTGATGTCGAGCGGGCCGCCGGCGAGCATCGCCATGTCGTCGTGGCCGCCGCTCTGCGACTCGCGCAGGCCGAGGATGACCGGGGCGACCATGAGCCCGGCCCCATGCGCGGTCGACATGAGGAACGACCACATCCCGAGCTCGCGATCGGACACGCGCATCGAGGTCCAGCGGAAGTGCGCGCGGGGCTTGACGAAGCGGAAGATCCCGAAGGCGACGAGCGCCGCGGCCGCCCCGATGCGCAGCGCCTTGGGGTCGGTCGTCGTGCTCAGCCCGAGCACGAGCAGGGCCACGAGGGCGATCGAGGCCTCGTGCCCGATGGCGATCGGCACCAGCGAGCGCAGCACGGCGCGGCGGCTGCGCTCCTGCATCCCGCGCGACACGGCGAAGAGCCAGCCCATGGCCGGGTTGACGCCGTGGTAGACGCCGAGCCCGGCCAGGGTCAGCCATGCCGCGTCGGCGGTCACGACGGGAAGCAGTACGAGTCGCTCGAGGCGTCCCCGCCCTCCAGGCGGATCTGGTGCGGGCGCTCGCCGTCGAACTCCACGAAGAACCTGGGGTCGAGCTCGAGGGAGCCGTTGTTGTCGAGCTTGACCATCCAGCCGTCGATCCCCTCCGGGTAGAACTGCGCGTCCCACGAGGCGTAGAGCGAGTTGGTCAGGTACACGCGCTGTCCGTCGCGGCTGACCTCGACCATCTGCGGGCCGCCGTTGACCGGGCCGGACGCGGGGTGGGGCGAGCGCTCGACGATGCCGCCGATGCGCACACTGCCGGTCTCCTTCGGGCTCGCGGGGCTCGAGACGTCGTAGCGCTTGAGCTCGCCGGTGCCCCAGCACGAGACGAAGAGCTCGTGGTCGTCGATGCTCAGCGCGATGTCGGTGACCAGCGGCGGCACGGCGCTGAAGGGCTTCAGCGCGTCGGGGAGCTGGTCGGGCTCGGCGGGCTCGGGCGGGATGGTGATGACCTTCTCGACGGCCACGCTGCCGTCGTCCTGGCGGCGCCACAGCCAGACCGAGGCGCTGAGGTCCGCCGTCGAGACGACGACGCCGACGAAGCCGTAGGGGCGCGAAGGGTCGTGGGCGGGGCGCAGCTCGAGGACCATCTGGTGCTCGGGGCCGAGGTCGATCGCCTGCTTGTGGCGCCGGCGGCGCAGGTCCCAGACGTGCAGGTGGTGGCCGTACTGGTTGGAGAGCAGCAGGTCGGGCTGGATGCCGCTCTCGACCATGTTCGGCGTGCCCCACTCGCTGGTCAGCAGCGTGTCGTAGCCGATGTTCCAGAACACGTCGTAGGCCAAGTGCTGCGGGCCGCGGTCGATCTCCCAGCGCCCGCGCGGGCTGAAGTCGTCGTGGTCGAGCAGCAGCACGCCGCCCGGGCCGTCGCCCGAGGGGTTGCCGAGCGCCGAGACGTAGAGGCCGTCGGGCCCGCAGTGGACGGTGTGCGGGCGGCTGTAGCCCGTGCGGTGGTGCAGGTCCTCGGGCTCGACGACGGTCGTCAGCTTGGGGTTGACCGGGTCGTCCTTGACGTCGACGACGTGGATGCGGCTCGAGCGAAGGCCCGGGACGATCAGGTAGCGGCGCTCGACGTGCGGGTGGGGCGCCCACGGGCACAGTGCGCTCGAGCACGCGTTCCAGCCGAAGTGGTGCAGCTCGTCGCCGACGTTCGGCATGTCGAGGCGGCCGATCGCGGTGCCGTAGGTCGAGGACTCGGTGTCGACGTCGATGACGGCGAGCGCGTCGGGGCGTCGGTCGCCGTTGGTGCCCGTGTTGAGCGTGACGACGTAGGCCAGCTTCTCCGCGGGTCCCTCGGCGGCGCTCGCGGGGGACGGGTAGAAGGTCGGATCGGGCTTGAGCGGCACGAGGGCCTCCGGAGTGCGAGGTGGGGTCGGGCCCGCCTGTCTATCTGAAAGACGACTGGATTTCCAGGGTTTGGGTCAGGGCCCGACCCCGGCGTCCGTTGCGGCGTGGCGCGGCCCACTGCTCAGCGGTCCGCCGGCCGAGAGGCGGGTTGCGCAGGGCCGCACGACGCCACGCGGACGACCGTCTGTGCGGTGGTGCCTCAGTACCCCAGGCGGTCCAGGACGTCGGAGCCCTTCTTGGGCTCTTCCTTGGGCGCTTCCTCGCCCTTGCGCTTGCGATCGCGCGGCTGGCCGCCGATGACGATGCGGATCTGCGCTCCGACGCGGCCGTCCTGCGCCTTCTCGAGGTCCGCGCGCGAGACGCGGTCGCTGCGCTGCTCGCGGTCGGAGTCGCGCTTGGCGCGGCGCTCGTCGCGCTGGCGCGCGCTGCGCACGCGCGACTGGCGCTCGGCGGCCTCCTCGCGCGAGAGCGTGAGCGGCCAGAGGTCCTCCACGCGGGCCATCGAGACCTGCTGGGCAGCGAGGGCCTTGCCCACCCGACCGGCGCCGAGCGAGCCGGCGGCGATGTTGCGCGCGCGCACGCGCCAATCGCCGTCCTCGGCGACGAGCCGCGAGAGGTCGCGCCGCTCCTTCTCGCCGAGCGCGGCGAAGGCGTCGCGCAGCGCCTGGCGGGCGCCGAAGAGGTCGACGACCGCACTCGCGGCGTCGCGCAGCTCCTGGAAGGGAAGGGGGCCCGTGGCGCGCTGCTGCTGCGGCGGGCGCCCACCGCGCCCGCCCTGCCTGGGCCCACGATCGCGGCGAGGCCGGTCGCGCCGAGGCTTGCCCTGCCCCCGCGCACCCTTGTCGCCACCGGCGGGAGCACGCTGCTGCTCGGCCCCCTCCGTCGTGGGCTGCTCAGCCGACGGCTGCTCTGCCGAGGTCTGCTCGGCGGCGGGCGCCGGCTGCTCTGCTTCAGGCGCGGGCTCTGCGGACGGCGCGGACTGCTCCACCGGCACGGGCTGCTCTGCCGCGGGCGCGGGCTCCTCTGCCGCGGGCGCGGGCTCTGCGGCCGGCGGCTGCTCCGCCGGCGCGGGCTGCTCTGCCGCGGGCGTCGGCTGCTCCGGCTCGGCCGCAGGAGCTGCGGCTTCAGCCGGGGGCGCCGGGCTCGATCCGGCCTCCTCGCCGGCGGGAGCGTCCTGCTTCTCGTCGGAGTCCGTAGGGGTCGGTTGGTCCGCCATCGCCAAGCAGTTTGTACCGCCCCGCGCCCCTCGATGTATCGCCGCCGGTAATCCAGGGGACGCCTGGGCGGGAAAAGCCCGCTAGTGGCTACCCTCGGCGCGTGCCCGACGCCATCCGCCCGGCGACCCCCGACGAGGAGCTGCTCGGCGCCGAGCGGCCGGCCGTCGTCACCGAGCGCACCGAGGAGGAGCGGCTCGATCGCATCCGCCGCGAGCTCATCAGGGGCTACGAGGCGCTGGGTGGGCTGGGCCGTGCGGTGTCGGTCTTCGGCTCGGCCCGCGCGCCAACCGATCACCCCGATCACGCGCTGGCGCGCGAGACGGCGCGGCGCCTCGGCGAGGCCGGCTTCGCGGTCATCACGGGCGGCGGCCCCGGGATCATGGAGGCGGCCAACCGGGGAGCGAAGGAGGCCGGGGCGACGAGCGTCGGCCTCAACATCGACCTGCCGTTCGAGCAGGGCGCCAACGCCTACCAGGACATCTCGCTGCGCTTCCACTACTTCTTCACGCGCAAGGTCATGTTCGTGCGCTTCGCGAGCGCGTTCGTCGTCTTCCCCGGTGGGTTCGGGACCCTTGACGAGCTCTTCGAGGCGCTCGTGCTCATCCAGACCAACAAGATCCGCCACTTCCCCGTCGTCCTCGTGCGCTCGAGCTATTGGGCCGGCCTGACCGACTGGCTGCGCGAGCGGCTGGTGGCCGACGGGATGATCGCCCCGTCCGATCTCGACCCCCTCACCGTCACCGACGACCCCGACGACGTCGTGTCACGCGTGCGCGCGGGCGCGCGGCGCCAGGGGATTCAGCTGGCGGCGTAGGCGGGGACGGGGATCGCCGGATAGCGCCCGCGGACGTCGTCCACGAAGGCCGCCATCCGCTCCGCGAGCCCGGCGTCGGCGATCTCGAGCACGTTCTCGGCGTTCTCCTCGCCCGAGCGCGAGAGGTTGAACGACCCGACGAAGACGATGTCGTCGGCCACCGTGACCTTGGCGTGCATGTAGTCGTGGACCGCGCCCGGCGCGTAGGGCGTCGAGACCTTGCCCGACCACGGCAGCCCGGCGAGCACCCGCGCGAGCAGCGGCCCCTTCCAGGCCGAGTTCTCGTTGCCGCGCCACTGCCCGAAGACCTGCGCGACCTGGGTGGCGTCCGACACGCCCGCGACGTCGAGGACGCCCTCGCCCAGGGCCTGGTTGAGCGCCGCGAGGATCGGCGCCGCGGTCAGCACGGGCGAGGCGATCCGCACCCGCCGCCGGGCGATGCCGATGCACTCGGCGATGCGATGCGAGAGCTCGGGGCCGCGCCCGGGCGAGAACCACGCGCGCACGGGCACCCCTTCGACGTCGACCCGGGACGTGTCAAAGCTGCCGCTGCCCTCGACCCGCCCCCGGCCCCAGAGGTCCTCGAAGTCGCGCGTGTAGGCCGCCGCCAGCGCCTCGGAGCCGACGGTGATGAGGACGTTCTCCTCGCGCGTCCACGAGTCGATGGTCCAGTTCGTCGAGCCCGTCCACACCGCGCCGCCGTCGCGGACGACGTACTTGTGGTGCATCAGGTCGGGGTCGCCCGGGATCGCGCGCAGCGGCACCCCGAGCTCCTCGAGCAGCGAGGGCTCCGTGCGTGGGGGCGGCGGCAGCGGCTTGACCGAGCGGTCGCCGTCGTGGTTGAAGGCGATGCGCACCGTCACGCCGCGCGCGGCGGCGGCCCGGATCGCGCCCGCGACCGAGTCGCCGATCGGCCCCGGCAGGCGCACGTCGTACAGAGCGATGTCGAGCGAGCGCCGCGCCTCGCCGAGCCATGCGAGGAGCCGCTCGGCGATCGCCTCGGCGGTCTGGCCGCCGTCGACGAGCGTGTGCTCGTCGATCACGCGCGCGAGGGCAGCGCGTCGAGCGCCTCGGCGAGGTCGTCCGCGCTCTGGAAGTCCAGGCCCAGGGTGTGCACCACGCGGTGGCGCACGATGCCGTCCTCGTCGATGACGAACGCCGCGCGGCGCGTGCCCAGCACGGGCGCCGACGCGCCGTACGCCTTCGCCACCTCGCGGTCGACGTCGGCCAGCAGCGCCACGGTCAGGCCGTGGTGCGCGGCGAACGCCTCGTGGGACTCGACGTCCTGATCGGAGATCCCGACGACCGTCGCGTCCAGGGCGCTCATGTCGTCGGCGCGGTCGCGGTAGGAGCAGAACTGCTTGGTGCAGACGGCGGTCTCGTCGCCGGGATAGAACAGCAGCACCACCCGCTGCCCGCGATGCTCGGAGAGCCGGAAGGTCCCATCCGTGCCCTCGAGGGTGAAGTCCGGGGCGAGATCGCCGACTCGGGGTGCGGAGGCCATAGCGTGAAAGGGTACGGGAGCCGTGGATCCTTGGATCGCTCAGCACGCCGCCGCCATCGCGACCCGCGCCGAGCGCGAGCTCGAGGCGCTGGTGGCGATCTCGACGCCCAGCGGCGACGTCCACGGGGCCGACGAGGCGGCCGCGCTCGTCGCGGCCCTGGCGCCCGACGAGGCGGCGATCGAGCGCATCGAGTGCTCCTCGCCCGACCACGCGGCCGACCTGCTCATCCGCCTGACCGGCTCGGGCTCGCGGCGGCTGCTTCTGCTCGGCCACCTCGACACCGTCGTGTCCCATGAGGAGCACCACCCGCTAACCCGCGACGGCGAGCAGCTGTTGGGCTCGGGCGCGATCGACATGAAGGGCGGCGACGTGCTGGCGCTCGGGCTCTTGCGCGCGCTGGCCACGCGCACGAACGACTTCGCCGAGGCCGCGCTGCTGCTGGTGTGCGACGAGGAGTGGCGCATCGGGCCCTTCGCCCACGTCCCGCGCTTCGAGGGCTTCGACGCCTGCCTGTGCTTCGAGGCCGGGCAGCTGGCCGACGACGACGAGGCCGTGGTCGTGCGGCGCAAGGCGGCCGGCACGCTGAGCGTGACCGCGCACGGGCGCAGCGCGCACTCCGGCTCGGCGCCCGACAAGGGCATCAACGCGCTGCTGGCGCTGGCCTCGGCGGCCCAGGCGGTGGCGGGCAGCCAGGATCCGCAGGGCCCGCAACGCCTCACCGCGGTGCCGACGGTCCTGCACGCGGGCGACGCCTTCAACGTGGTGCCCGGCAGCGGCCAGCTGGTGTGTGACCTGCGCGCAGACAGCCTCGACGCGTTCGACGGGGTGCTGCAGGCGCTCCCGGCCGAGCTCGGCGGCGCGCGCCTGGACGCCCAGCTCGTGCGCCAGTGGCCGGGGATGGACGCGCGCGAGGCCACCGCCCCTCTGCTTCGGTCGGCGGCCGAGGCGCTCGGGCGGCCGGTCATCGGGGCGGGCCGCGGCGGGGCGAGCGACGCGGCCCACTTCGCGGCCACGATCCCCTTCACCGTCGATGGTCTCGGGCCCCGCGGCGGCGGCGCCCACGCGCCCCACGAGTACGTGCTGGCCTCGTCGCTGCGGCCGCGCGCGGAGGTCGCGCTGGCCGTCGCGGATGCCGTGCTGCGTGCGTGACGGACGGCAGGTGAGGGCGGCCCGATGGCGAATTCCTCAAGGAAGCCACCACTCCGCCGATCTATCCGCTAGATTGCCCCGGTCGTTTCGACCAGCCGAATCTCTGCCGTACCACGGCAGAGAGCGGGGGACCCAGTAGCCACCTCGGTGGCATGGGGCGAATCGTTGCCATGAGAGCGACGTAGCGCGGCCTTTTTCGCGCGAGCCCGACAGCTAACCCCGTAGGCGCCCAAGCAAAAAGAGGGGTCATTAGCGTCGTGCCGCCGCGTTCTTACCGTCGTTCTCTGATTTCTGTAGTTGCCGTCCTTGCCCTCGGCGTACCCGTGGTCGCCGCGCCGAACGCGCTCGCGAGCCGGACCGCCAAGGCGGCGCATCTGGGCGACCGCCCGCTGCGCTCCGGAGCCTCCGGGCCCGATGTGCGCGAGCTCCAGCGGGCTCTTGGGAAGGCCGGCTTCAAGGTCAAGGTAGACGGCAACTTCGGCACCGGGACCCTGCGCGCGGTCAAGCGCTTCCAGCGCGCATCGCGCCTGGAGCCCAGCGGCACGGTCGGGACCCGCACGGTCAAGGCCCTCAAGCGCGCGCTGCGCGGCTCGAGCGCCAACGTCAACGGCGGCTTCTCCGACGACCCCAGCGACGACGGCGCGCACCACAGCCTCGGCGACCGCATCCCCGTCAAGCGCGGGATGAGCGGCCACGACATCCGCGTCCTGCAGGACTTCCTCACCCGCGCCGGCTTCAAGGTCGGCATCGACGGCGAGTTCGGCTCCACCACCGAGAAGGCGGTCGAGAAGTTCGAGACTGCGCAGGACCGGCCCGTCGACGGCATCATGGACGCCGCCGACATCGACGCCCTGCGTACGCTGGCCGGCCAGGACGATCCCGCCGCGGACACGCAGCCCACCCAGCTGGCGCCCGGCGACAGCGCCCAGATCGGCCCCGACGGTCTCGCCATCGCGCCCGCCAGCGCCCCCGACCCGGTCAAGGCGATCATCGCCGCGGGCAACCAGATCGCCAGCAAGCCCTACAAGTACGGCGGCGGCCACGGCAAGTGGAACGACTCGGGCTACGACTGCTCCGGCTCGGTCTCCTATGCGCTGCACGGCGCCGGGCTGCTCGACAAGCCGCTGGCCTCGGGCGACTTCGAGAGCTGGGGCGACGCCGGCGCCGGCCAGTGGGTGACCGTCTACGCCAAGGGCAGCCACGCCTACATGGTGGTCGCCGGCATCCGCTTCGACACCAGCGGCCGCACGAAGAACAACACCCGCTGGCAGGCCGACATGCGCTCGTCGAGCGGCTACGTCGCCCGCCACCCCACAGGACTCTAGGAAGCTGCGAGGGCCCTCGGGCTCTGCAGGTCGATAGGACGGTGGCCGCACGCCCCCCAGCGGTCACCGTCCTGTACGACCACGATTGCGGCTTCTGCCGCTGGAGCATCGGGCGCCTGCTGGCGTGGGACCGCGCCGGGCGCCTGCGCCCGCTGGCCATCCAGTCCGCCGAGGGCCAGCGGCTGCTGGCCGGCCTGACGCCCGAGCAGCGCCTCGCCACGGCCCACGCGGTCGACGCCGCGGGCCGGCGGGCCTCGGGGGGCGACGCGATCGCGCCGATCGCCGCCGTCCTGCCCGGCGGCGCCCCCCTGGCGGCGCTCGCGCGGCGCGCGCCCGCGCTGGCGCGCGCGGGCTACCGGGCCGTGGCCGGGCGGCGCTCGATCCTCGGCAAGCTGATCAGCGACGCGGCCAGGGCGCGCGCCGATGCGCGCATCGCCCGGCGCAGCGGCCCGCGCCCCTAGCCGGGCCGGTCAGCGCAGCGCCTCGAGCACGTAGGCGTCGACCGGGTCGCGCTTGCCGCGCAGGTCCAGCGCCCCCAGGCTCTCGACCCGGGCTTCGGGCAGGTGGCGCAGGGTCGCCCCGCCGACCGCGACGCCGCCGACCGGGGCCGCGGCCTGCAGGCGGCTGGCCACGTTGACGGTGTCGCCGACCACGGTGTAGCTGCGCCCCTCGCCGGCGCCGAGGATGCCGACGAGCGCCTCGCCCGTGTTGACGCCGATGCGAAAGCGCGGCCAGTCGGGGTGCGCGGCGGCCAGCGCCGCCGTCTCGCGCTGGACGTCGAGCGCGGCCGCGGCCGCGCGCTGGGCGTGATCGGGCTGGTCGCCGCGCGTGTTGAAGGTGGCCATCATCGCGTCGCCGATGAGCTGGTCGATCTCACCGCCGTGGTGGCGCACCACGGCCGGGACGGCGGCCTCGAAGTAGGCGTTGAGCATCTCCGACACCGCGCGCGGGTCGCGGCCGTCGGAGAAGGCGGTGAAGCCGGCCAGGTCGGCGAACATCACGCTTACGTCGCGCTTGCCGGCCGCCGTGGCCTCGAGGTAGAGGTCGCTGAAGCGCTCCGCCGGCCCCTGGGCATGCGCCGCCAGCGCGATGAGCGCGAAGGCGGCGAGCATCAGCACGTGCCACTCCCACCAGCTCGCGTGCCAGTTGCGCGCGAAGGCGACCGCCACCATCGCCTCGGCCAGCAGGACGAAGGCGGTGACGACCGCGACGACGATCGCCGAGCGCCGGCGGCGGTAGAGGGCGGCGTAGCGCAGGGCCGCGTAGCCGTAGAGCCCGATGCCGGCGACGGCTAGCACGGTGAGCGGCGTCGAGCCCGACTCGGGCGGCGTGCGGTCGTTGAGCGGCGCGATCTCGGCTAGCGAGGCAACCGCCCACAGCACCATGAGGGCGACGAGGCCGAGGCGCAGGCGCTGGAGGTTGCGCATCACCACCTCGGCCGGCGCGGCGCTCAGCGCGGCGAGCGCCGCCGCCACCAGCAGCCCGACCGGCGTGGCGAGGACGAAGCCGCCGTTGGGCGCGTCGAGCAGCACCTTCGGGGTGGCGAGCGCGTGCAGCCCGAGGAAGCCGGCCGCGGCCAGGAAGCCGAGCGAGACGAGGAACAGGCGCCCGTCGCCGCGGCGCGCGGCGACCTCCCCGGTGGCGTAGGCCAGGATCGCGCTGGCGATCGAGGTGCCGAGCACGAGCCAGAAGTGGCTGGGGTGGTTCTCCCAGCGCACGTCGGCGTGGGGAGCGGCGAGCAGGATCGAGAGGCCCGCGAGCGGGAAGATCACGAACGCGGTCCACGCAGCGATCCTGACGCGGTGCTCGGCCACGGGCGCCATCCTCGCGCACGCGCCGGCGCGGGCGCGGAGCGGCGGCGGTCGGCGGCGGCGGTCGGCGGGATGTCGGCCCTCCGGGAACGCGTCGCCGCCCCAGGGTGTAGAGCTAGCGGTGGTGGGCCGGCCACCCGACAACGAAGCCGCGCTGATCGCGCGGGCCCAAGGGGGCGACACCGTCGCCTATGGATCCCTCGTGCGCGCACACCAGGACATCGCCTTTCGCGTCGCCTGCCTGGCGGGCGGCTCGGCCGCCGACGCCGAGGAGGCGGCGCAGGAGGGCTTCGTGAAGGCCTGGCGCGCGCTGCCGCGCTTCCGGGCCGGGGCGCCCTTCCGGCCCTGGCTGCTGGCGATCGTCGCCAACGAGGCGCGCAACCGCCGGCGCGCCGCCGGCCGCCGCGCGGGCCTGGCCCTGCGCGCGGCCGCGCAGGCCGAGCGCTCCGCGGGCAGCGCCGGCGCCTCGCCGGAGACGCTCGTGCTGGCCGGCGCGCGCCGCGAGACGCTGCTCGCCGCCCTCGCGGCGCTCGACGAGCGCGACCGCTCGGTCCTCACCTGCCGCTACCTGCTCGAACTCTCCGAGGAGGAGACGGCCGCCGCGCTCGGGTGCCGGCGGGGCACGGTCAAGTCGCGGACCTCGCGCGCGCTCGAGCGGCTGCGCGCCCAAGAGGGCGTCGAGGAGGTGGGCGCGCCGTGACCGAGCTCGAGCTCCGGCTGCTCGCGCTGGGCGACGAGGTCGCCTGGCCGCCGACGCCCGACCTGGCCGCGGCCGTGCAGGCGCGGGTCGCCGTCGAGCCGCGAGAGCACCTGCGCCGCGGGCGCCGCGCCTGGCTGCGCGGTCGGCTCGTCCCCGCGCTCGTCGCTCTGCTGGTCCTCCTCGTCGCCTTTGGCACCCTGCTGGCGGCCTCGCCGAGCGTCCGCGCGACGCTGCGCGACTGGCTGGGGATCGGCTCCGTGCGCATCGCGCGCGTCCAGAGCCTGCCCGACATCTCGCCGGCCCGGCAGCTCGAGCTGGGCCGCCGCGCGACGGTGGCCCAGGCCAACGCCCACTTGGGCAGCCCGATCGCCACGGTCCGCGCCCTCGGCCGGCCGGCCGCCATCTACGTCGACGACGCCCCGCCTCCGCGCGTGTCGGTGGTCTACGCCGCGCGACCCGGGCTCCCGCCCGGCCGCGCCGGCGTGGGCGCGCTGCTCGACCAGCTGCAGGGCGACTCGACCGGCTACATCGAGAAGTTCGTCGCCGGCGGCGTGCCGATCACGCCGGTGCGGGTCAACGGCGAGCGCGGGTACTTCATCGCCGGCCCGCACGCGGTCACCCTCCCCAACGAGCTGCGCCCGCGCATCGCGGGCAACACCGTCGTATGGCTGCACGACGCGGTGACCTACCGGCTGGAGACCAGGCTCGGCCGCGCCGCGGCGGTGCGCCTGGCCGAGACCGTCGGCTAGCGTGGAGCGCAGTGCTCCTGCAGGCAGCCCTCAACGGCCCATTCGGCAAGGACCGCCACCCGAAGCTGCCCGTCTGCGAGCATGAGCTCGCGCGCGACGGCGCCGCGTGCGTCGCGGCCGGTGCGCAGGCCATCCACCTGCACCCGCCTGACGCCGAGGGCGCCGAGCGCCTCGCCGCCAGCGGCCTCGGCGACCGGGTGACGCGCGTGCTCGTCGAGCCCGTCGAGGTCTCCGCCGGCGACGCGGTCGCGGTCGTCGACGAGATCCACGCGGCGCTCGACCGCCTCCGGCTGAGCGCCCCGCGCCTGCAGCACGGCGACGGCGAGGCCACCTGGGCCCTGCTGCGCGACGCGATCCGGCGCGGGATCGACACCCGCATCGGCCTCGAGGACACGGTCGCCGGGCCGGATGGCGCCCGCGCTGACGGCAATGAGGCGCTCGTCCGGGCCGCCCGGGAGCTGGGCGCCGGCTCCTAGTCGTCGTCCGTCGGGCGCCGACGCGCCCGCTTGCGCTGGGACAGGTGGCGCTTGGCCTCGGCGCGGCGAGCCTTGGAGCCGGCCGTCGGCTTGGTCTTGCGACGCGCCCGCGGCACCTCGAGCGCATGGGTCAGGCGCGCTTGCAGGCGCTCCAGCGCGAGCTCGCGATTGCGCGCCTGGCTGCGGGCGTCCTGCGCCATCGCGCTCACCACCGGCCCGCAGCGGGACATGATGCGTGCTTTCTGCGTCTCGCTGAGGGAATCGGAGGCCCCGACGTCGAAGATCGCCTGCACCCGCGACTCGGTCACGTTGGCATGTTGGCCACCGGGGCCGGACGAGCGGCTCGTGCGCAGCGCGATCTCGCGCAGCGGCACGGCGACGTCACGAGAGATCCACATTGGGTCGTCCACGCGCACTACCCTGTTCGATGATGAACCGCCGCTACAGGCGGGCTCTCAGGATGCCGAAGTCAAGGTTGATGGGCCTGCGATTGGTGCTCGCACCGGCGGCCGCCATTGTCGCGGCAGCTGTGTGCTGCGCGCCCGCGGGGGCCATCGTCGGGGGCACGAGGGCCAGCGCAGGCGCTCCTCCGACCGGCCCACTCGACTATCAGGTTGCGCTGATCCGCAACGATCGTCCCACCACGGCCTCCGGGCAGTTCTGCGGCGGCTCGGTCCGCGCGGAGAGCGGCCAGTCGCGCCACATCGTCACCGCGGCGCACTGCGTGTTCGACAACTCCGCAACCTCGCCCGGACAGCCGATCGACCCGACGAACCTCGACGTCCTCGCGGGCACGAAGTACCTCAACAGCGGCGGCGCGCGGCTGCACGTCGCGGCCATCTCGATCGATCCCAACTTCGACCCGGCCACGCTCAGCCACGACGCGGCCGTGGTCACGCTCGCCGGTTCGGCCCCGCTCGCCGCCACGACCGCGCAGCCCATCGACTTCCTGACCGACAGCTCGTGGGCTCCGCCGGCGCCCACCGAGACGCAGGCGGCCGTGGTCAGCGGCTGGGGCCGCATCGAGGGCGGGACCTTCCCGACCGAGCTGAGATGGGCGGCGATGCCCTTCGCGACCGACTCGAGCTGTAGCACGAAGTGGGCCTCGGAGAGCGCTGACACCTCGCTCATGGTGTGCGCCGGCACACCCGGGACGGACTCGTGCTTCGGCGACAGCGGCGGGGCGCTCGCGACCAACTTCGAGGACCCCATCCAGCACGTCACCTACCCGGTGCTGGCCGGGATCGTGAGCTATGGCGACCTCTCGTGCGACGGCGAGCCCCCCGGGGTCTACACCCGCATCGCCTCGCCGGCGATCCGCAGCTACCTCACGCAGGCCAACCCGGTCAGCGCGCCACGCAACGCGAGCCCGCCGACGGTCGGCGGCACCGTCGCGGTCGGGGAGACGATCACCTGCGGCGCCGGCGCCTGGACCGGCTCCGGCGTGAGCCTCGACTACCAGTTCCTGCGCGGCCTCGACGGTCGCACGACGGCGGCGACCACGAGCCTCGGCCCGCAGCAGAGCTACGTCGTGACCAGCAACGACGTCGGCAGCCAGCTGGGCTGCTTCGTCAAGGCCCGCAACGGTGGCGGCATGGCCTACAGCCAGAGCGCCTGGTCGTCCACCGTCCCCGGCCCGCCGGTGGTCGTGCCGCCGAGCAACCAGTCGCCCTCGCAGGTGCCGCAGGACACGGCGGCGCCCGTCGCGCGGATCACCAAGACGAGGTGCACCGCCACCCGCTGCACGCTCGCCGTCACGGTCACGGACATCGGGTTCTCGGCCGGGATCAAGACCGTGCAGTCGACGGTGCGCTCGACCTACCGCAGCCGCTGCAGGCGCAAGGGCAGCCACAAGACGTTCGCCTGCACGAAGCACCGCACGAGCAAGCCGAGGATCGCGGCGCTCACCTCCACGCACTACAAGGTCGTCGCCTCCAAGCTGCCCTACGGGACCCAGCGCTTCACGGTCTTCGCCATCGACACGGCGGGCCACCGCCAGGCGCTGCCGACGACCAAGACGGTCAAGACGAGGAAGCCGAAGAAGCCGAAGAAGCGTCGCTGAGCACGACGCGCGCGCCGCGGCCGGGCTGCAGCGTGATGCCGCGCCGGCGCATGCGCTCGCCGCGCGCGTCCGCGGGCGCGACGTCGAGGCGCTCGGCGACGAGCCGCAGCACCTCGGCCATCTCCATCGTCGCGAAGGCCGCGCCCAGGCAGCGGCGCACGCCGCCGCCGAAGGGGATCCACGCGAAGGACTGCGGCGGAGCGGCCCCGAGCCAGCGCTGCGGACGCCAGGCGCGCGCCTCGGGGTAGAGGTCCTCCCGGCGGTGCACGAGGTAGATGCAGGGCGCCACGTGCACCCCGGCCGGTAGCTCGAGGCCGTCGACGCGCAGCGGCGCGGCGAGCTTGCGCGGAGCGACGGTCAGCACGGGGCGGATGCGCAGGGTCTCCTTGATCACGGCGTCGATCCACGCCTCGTCGCCGTCGCGCACGCGCGCGAAGACGTCCGGGGCGCGGGCCAGGCGCTCCAGCGCCCAGGCCAGCGATCCCGCCGTCGTCTCGTGGCCGGCGGCCAGCAGGGTGACGAGGTGGTCGCGCAGCTCGGCGTCGTCGAGCCCGGCGGCTAGCAGCTGGGCCAGGATGTCGTCGTCGCGCTCGCCGCCGCCCTCCCGCCGGCGCGCGATGAGGGCCATGAGCTGCTCGTCGACCACGGCCATGCGCCGCAGGAACGCGCCCCACGGGCTGCGCGGCCCGAGGTCGCGCTGGGCCAGCGACATCGCCGCGGCGCGCGGCAGCGAGCGCGCGACGCCCAGCGTGTCGCGGACGTCGGCCGCCAGCCGCTCGTCGCTGGTGCCGAAGACGGCGCGCAGGATCACGTCGAGCGTGAGGTCCTGCATGAGCCCCAGCGCGGCGACCGGGCGCCCGCGCGGCCAGCGCCCGAGGTGCTCGAGGGCGACCTCGCGCGTCATGTCCCGGTAGGCGGCGATCCGCTCGCCGTGAAAGGAGGCGAGCATGAGCCGCCGGATGCGCAGGTGCTCGGCGCCGTCGGCGAAGAGGATCGAGCGCGGGCCGGCCACCGGGCGCAGCGGCCCCGGGCTCGCGCCACGCTGGGCGACCGAGGGGTCGGCCGCGTACACCGCGCGCACGGCCTCGGGGTGCCAGACGAGCACCAGCGGCGCGTCGTCGAAGGCGAGGCGGATGGTGAACGCCTCGCCGTAGGCGGCCGCGCAGCGGCGCAGGAAGGCCGTCGGGCGCGCGATCCACTCCAGCGTCTGCAGCGCGGCCGGCTCGCGCGGGCCGGGCGGAAGGGCGGCGTCCATCGTCGCCCACGCTAGCGATCGGTCGCTGTCAAGCGGCGGTGAGGGCGGCGAAGCGCGCGGCGTCGACGTTGCCGCCGCTGATGACCACGCCCACCGTCCCGCCGCGGGCGCCCACGCGACCGGCCAGCGCCGCGGCGATGGCGGTCGCGCCGCTGGGCTCGGCGACCACCTTCACGCGCTCGAAGAGCAGCCGCATGGCGTCGACGATCTCCGCGTCGCTGACGGTGACGACGTCGTCGACCAGCGCGCGGATGACCTCCCAGGTCCGCTCGCCCGGCGCGGTGACCTGCTGGCCGTCGGCGATCGTCTGCGGCACGTTGATCGAGACGCGCTCACCCGCGCGCATCGAGCGCGCCACGTCGTCGCCGGCCGCGGGCTCGACGCCGACCACGCGCGCGTGCGGCGCCAGCGCCTTGACCGCGGTCGCCACCCCGGCAATGAGCCCGCCGCCGCCGACCGGGACGACCACCGTGTCGAGATCGTCGACCTCGGTGGCGAGCTCGAGGCCGACGGTGCCCTGCCCGGCCATCACGAGCGGCTCGTCGTAGGGGTGCACGAGGGTCAGCCCGCGCTCGGCCGCGAGGTCCGCGCCGAGCGCCTCGCGGTCGTCGGCGTAGCGGTCGAACTCGATGACCTCGGCGCCGTAGCCCTCGGTGGCGGCGCGCTTGGACGCGGGCGCGTCGCGCGGCATGAGGATCGTCGCCCTCGCGCCGTGCTCGCGGGCGGCGAGGGCCAAGGCCTGGGCGTGGTTGCCCGAGGAGACCGTGCACACGCCGTCGGGGCGCAGCGCGGCGACGGCGTTGAAGGCGCCGCGGAACTTGAAGGCGCCCGCGCGCTGGAGGTTCTCCGCCTTGAGCGCGACCGTGGCGCCGACCCGCGCGTCGAGGGTGCGCGAGCGCAGCAGCGGCGTGCGGTGCGCGACGCCGTCCAGCCGCGCGGCGGCCACGTGCACGTCGTCGATCGAGATCGGCAGCGGCGCGGTGGCGGTCACTGCGTGGCCTGGTAGCGCTCTTCGTCCTCGCTGGGGACATGCCCGTCGCGCCCGACGTAGCCGTCGGCGCCGCCGACGACGACATAGATCGCGTCGGTGTCGCCCACGTTGCGGATCTTGCGCACCGTCGACGGGTCGACGCGCGCGATGCCGCCCGCCTCGAGCGTCTGCGTGGCGCCGTCGCCGAACTGCATCTCGATGCTCCCGGCGTGCAGGAAGTAGACCTCTTGCTGGCGCTCGTGGTAGTGGCGCCCGGTCTCGACGCCCGGCGGCAGCACGAGCGCGTTCACGCCGAAGGCGCTCACGCCGAGCGGCACTCGGATCTTGCGAAACCCCGGCCCGTCGCCCAGTCTGTCCAGGCTGGAGACCGCCCAGCCGTCGCCCGTGATGACGTCGTCCATGCCTGCACTCTACGTCCGCGCGCTGGCCGCCGTGCTGATGCTCGCCGGGCTCGCCGCCACCGGCTGCGGCGGGTCGGGCCGCGCGCCCGACCCGTGTGCGAGCGCGGGCTTCAGCGGCGGCACGACGGGCTCCGACGGCGAGTTCTTCGCGATCATCCCGCGCGGCTGCGCCCCGGAGGAGACGCGTGTGTGCACCGTGGCCGACGGCACCGGCCCGATCGACCGGGAGGTGATCGACGCCAGCATCGACGCCTCGTGCGTCGCCTTCAACCAGTTCGTCGGCTCGGGCATGACGCAGGTGCCCGGCTACGTCAGCGGCGAGTGCTTCGGGCGGGCGAGCGTCAGCGCCGGGCGCGTGATGTCGCGGCGCATCCGCTTCGCCCCACGGCGCTGCCTGCTGCCCCACGGGCATTCGCGCGACGTCGGCCCGACGCCGCCGGCGCTCGAGCGCGCCGTGCCGCGCACGGCGCTCGTCGAGGGCCGCGCCGCGGATCCCTGGGATCGCGCCCCCGAGTCGGGTGCGGTGGGCGGGCGCCCGCTCCCGCCGCCGCCGTGGGCGCTGCTGGTGTGGCGCGCTCGAGACGGCGCGACCTGCTTCGAGCCCGGCCAGGTCGTCGACCGCCACACGCCCGGGCGCTCGGACGAGCTGCCCGGGGTCCGCCCGACGGGCACAGGGTTGACGCGGACGCTGGTCGGCTCCTTGCGCAACGACTCGAGGTCGGGCACCGGCATCCAGCTCTATGGGCTCGGGCGCTTCTCGCCCTACCCCTCGGCGGAGACCGGCACCTGCGGCTTCGCCGCCCGCGGCGGCCTGCTGCTCAGCCGCGAGACGCAGTGGCCGCGCCGGGACAACTCGCTCGGGCACACGATCGTCAGCGGGATCGCGGGGCCGAAGGTGGCCTCGGTCGCGGTCGCCGGGCGGGTGGTCGAGCTCTCCGCTCGGCGCCGCGCCTTCCTGCGCGTGCTGCGCGGCGTGGTGGCGCCCGAGCGCGCGCCGGTGAACGTTCGCTACCTCGACGGGCGGACGCGGGCCTTCACCGGCTGATAGCCGGATTTCCTCCCCGCTCACCTGGTATTTTGCGCCGCGTCAGGCCGAGGGGCTGACCCCCGGCGAGGAGTGCAGGCGTCGGGTCCAGGCAGCAGCAGCTTCCTCCGTACGCAGCACAGGAGTCAACGGAGGAAGGGCTGAGAATGCCTACCGGCGTTGTGAAGTGGTTCAGCGACGACAAGGGCTTCGGTTTCATCACGCCCGACGAGGGCAGCCGCGACCTCTTCGTGCATCACACCGGCATCAACGGCGACGGCTACCGCTCGCTGGCCGAGGGCGCGAAGGTGACCTACGAGGAGGAGGCGGGCGACAAGGGCCCCAAGGCGGTCAACGTCAGCAAGCTCTAGACCACCGGGCGCCCCTCCTGCTCCCACTGCTCGAGGCCACCGGCCATCGAGTAGGCGTCGAAGCCGGCCTGCCGGAAGGCCTGCGCCGCCATCAGCGAGCGCGAGCCGACGTGGCACTGGAAGATCACCGGTCGCTCGCGGTCGAGCGACTGGGCCTGCGTGGCGAGGTCGCCGAGGGCGATGTGGCGGCTGCCCGCGATGTGGCCGGCGGCGCGCTCGTAGGCCTCGCGCACGTCGATGACCTGGGCGCTGCCGTCGGCCAGCGCGCCGGCCGTGTGCTCGGCGCTCACCTCGAGCTGAGGTACGTCGGAATCGGTCATCCCCCTCACGCTAGCGTGCGCCCATGTGGAGCAACTGGGCCGGTGATCAGCGCTGCGAGCCCGCCGCGGTGGAGCGGCCCTCGGGGGTCGAGGAGGTCGTGGGTGCGGTCGGGCGCGCCGTCGCGGCGCGACGCGGCGTGCGCGTCGCGGGGTCGGGCCACTCCTTCACGGCGGCCGTGCTCACCGACGGCACGCTGCTGAGCCTCGAGCGCATGGGCGCGCTGCTTGACGCCGATCCGAGCAGCGGCCTGGTCCGCGTCGAGGCGGGGATCCGCCTGCACGCCCTGAGCCGGGCGCTGGCCGCGCACGGGCTGGCGATGCCCAACCTGGGCGACATCGACGGGCAGTCGGTCGCCGGGGCGATCTCCACCGCCACCCACGGCACCGGCGTGACGCTGCCCAACGTCTCCGCGCAGGTGCGCGCCCTGCGCCTGGTCACGGCCCGAGGGACCGTGGTCGACGTCGAGGGCGGCGAGGAGCTGCTCGCGGCGCGCGTCGCGGTCGGGGCGCTGGGGGTGGTCACCGAGGTCACGCTGCAGACGGTGCCGGCCTTCACGCTGCGCGGCGTCGACGCGCCGGTGGCGCTGGCCGAGGTCCTCGACGGGCTCGACGAGCGCGTCGAGAGGCACCGCCACTTCGAGTTCTTCGTCTTCCCGCACGCCGCGAGCGCGCTGACGCGCACCAACGAGATCGTCGACGAGCCACCGCGCCCGAGGCCCCCATGGCGCGCGTGGGTCGACGACATCCTGCTCGCCAACCGCGCCTTCCAGCTGGCGTGCGTCATCGGCCGCGCGTTCCCCCGCGCGATCCCGTCGCTCAACCGCCTCGTGACGCGCCTGGCGGGCACGAGCACCCGCGTCGACCGCTCCGAGCGCATCTTCGCCTCACCGCGCCTCGTGCGCTTCACCGAGATGGAGTACGCGCTGCCGCGAGCGGTGGCCGCCGACGCGGTGCGCGCGATCAAGGCGACGGCCGAGCGCTACGCGATCAACTTCCCGATCGAGGTCCGCTTCGTCGCGCCCGACGACGCGCTGCTCAGCCCGGCCCACCAGCGCCAGACGGTCTACATCGCGGTCCACGCCTTCAAGGGCATGGCGTGGGAGCCCTACTTCCGCGCCGTCGAGGCGATCGCCGACGAGCACGGAGGCCGCCCGCACTGGGGCAAGCGCCACTTCCAGACCGCGGCCACGTTGGCGCCCCGGTATCCCGAGTGGGAGCGGTTCGCGGCGGTACGTGGGCGCTTCGACCCCGGCGGGGTCTTCTCGAACGCCTACACGGACCGGGTGCTTGGGGCGCTTGTGGTCTGACCGCGGGCGCTCGCGAGCTGCGCGGCGTTTACTGCCGCATCGAGGGAAGGAGAGCGAGCGGTGGCCGGGGCGCGTGCCGTCGTCCTCGGACGCGTGCGCCTTGGTGCACGAACCGCGCGTCTTTCGCAACCTCTCCGCACGGGCCCAGAGGGGGTGGGCCACCTAATACATCTCACAGATGCTTAATGTCGACCACCCCCCGGAACGCGCGCCGGGACGTGTTGCGAAACGCGCGCGAGGTGCGCCGGGACTCCGCGCCCGGGAACCGCGGGCGCCCGCCGGGCCGCGCGCGCCCCGACCGCCGCCACCCTCCTTCCCTCGATGCGGCCGTAAACGCCGCGCAGCGGCCCAAGCGCAGGCGGACGAACCCGACCTAGCGAGCCCCCAGCGCCGCCGGCACATCGCGCGCGACGGCCTCCAGCGCCTCGCCCGCGGCCTCGGCGACGTGCTCCACCTGCTCGCGCGTGATGACCAGCGGCGGCGAGAACGCCAGCCCGTCGCCCAGCGGGCGCAGGAGCACGCCGCGCTCGCGCAGGGCGGCGAACAGGCGCGCCGGCAGGTCGGGCGCCTCCGCCAGCGCCTCGGCGGCGAAGGCGATCGCGCCCAGGGCGCCGACGCCGGTGCGGATCTCGCCCACCAGCGGGTGGTCGCCCAGCGGGCGCAGCGCCGAGGCGATCTCGTCCTCGAGCTCGCGGCCGCGGTCGAGCAGGCCCTCGCGCTCGATGATGTCGAGGTTGGCCATCGCCGCCGCGCACACGGTCGGGTGCCCGGAGTACGTCGGGCCGTGGCGGAACCAGGCGCCGTCCTCCCAGAAGGGCGCCGCTACCTTCGCGCCGACCACGACGCCGCCGAGCGGCAGGTAGCCGCTGGTCACGCCCTTGGCGAAGGTGAGCATGTCGGGGCGCACGCCCCAGCGCTCGATGCCGAACCACGTGCCCAGGCGACCGAAGGCGGCGATGACCGAGTCGCAGACGAAGAGCACGCCAGTCCGCGCGCACAGCTCGGCGACGCCCTCGATGTAGCCGGGCGGCGGCTGGCGCACGCCGCCCGCGCCGATGACCGGCTCGACGAAGACGGCGGCGACGCGATCGGCGCCGACGCGCTCGATCTCGGCCTCGAGCGCCTCGAGCGAGTCGTAGGGCACGACCGAGGCGTCAGTGTCCAGCGGGCCGACGTCCTGGCGGTTGGCCGGGATGCCGCCGATCGACGTGCCCAGGCCGTGGGTGCCGTGATAGCCCTGCGAGCGCGAAATGAGGTGCGTGCGCTCGGGCGTGCCGATCGCGGCGAAGTACCGGCGGGCGAGCTTGGCGGCCGTGTCGATGGCGTCGCCCCCGCCGGAGCCGAGGAAGATCCGCGGGTCGTCGAGCGGCGCCAGATTGGCGAGGCGCTCGGCGAGGTCGAGCGCCGGGCGATTGGCGAACACGCCGAACGTCTGGTAGCTGGCCAGCTGGCGCATCTGCGCCATCGCGGCCTCGACGATCTCGTCGCGCCCGTGGCCGACGTTCACGCACCACAGGCTCGCCGTCCCGTCGAGGTACTCGGTGCCGTCCTCGTCCCACACGAGGGCGCCATCGCCCCGGGCGATGACGAACTCGTTGCCGCGGACGGCGTGCATGTCGGCGAAGGGGTGCCAGAGGCGGGTGTCGGCGGGCATGGCCTTCACGCTAGCGCCCCGCGCGCGCCACCGGCAATCACCGGGGCGGCGCAACCTGGGGCGCGCGGCACGCCGTCATGTCGCGACCACGTGGCGGTGCTCGACCTCCTCGCCGCGGGCGATGAGCACGTCGCTGACGATCGTCGCGGGGAAGAGGCCGTGCTCGACGACGCCGGGGATCCGGTCGAGGCGGTCGGCCAGCGCGCGCGGATCGTCGAAGGCGCCGAGGTGGTCGGCGATCACGCCGCCGTCGGGCGACGGGGGCGTCGCGGGCCGCACCCGCGGCTGGCCCAGCAGGCGCAACGTCGCCGGCAGGCCGAAGCTCAGGAGCTCGAGTGGGACGGGCGGCCCGAGCGCGTCGACCACCTTGTCCGATGAGGCGATGACCACGAAGCGCGCCGAGGCCGCCGCCACCACCTTCTCGCGCGTGTGTGCGCCGCCGCCGCCCTTGATGACCCAGCCGTCGGGGGCCACCTGGTCGGCGCCGTCGATGGCGATGTCGAGTGCGTCGAGCGTCTCGAACGGCTCGACGACGAGCCCGAGCTCCTCGGCTAGGCTCTGCGTGGCGGGCGAGGTCGCCACGCAGCGCAGCGTGAGGCGGCGCTGGGCGAGCGCCGGCAGCAGGTAGCGCACCGTCGACCCGGTGCCCAGGCCGACGCGCATCCCGTCCTGCACCAGCGCGGCGGCGGCCTCGGCGGCGGCCCGCTTCTCGTCTTCGATGCTCACAGGAAGGTCTGCCCCTCTCCACGGTAGGTGGCCACCTCGTCGACGATCTCCTCACCGCGCACGAGGTGCAGACTGGCGAAGCGCTCGCACAGCTCGCCGGCCTTGGCGTGACGAAACCACACCCGATCGCCGAGCGCGAGGTCGCGCGCCCCCGGCCCGAGCACGGGCGTCTGCACCTCGCCGGCGCCCTCGGAGCGATCCAGGCGCAGGCCGGCGGGCAGCACTGGGCGCGGCAGGCGGTCGGCGCCCGCGGGCCCGAGGCCGGGTAGCCGCCGCCGAGCACGGTGGCACTGGCGGGGGAGGGCTTGCGCACGACGGGCAGGGCGAAGAGCGCCGCCGGACGCACCGCGAAGGCGCGGTAGGCGTCGAACAGCGTCGGGCCGTAGAGCCCGGAGCCCGCCGTGACCTCGGTCACCGCCGCCTCGGCCGCCGTGCGCTCGACCGAGCCGGTGCCGCCGCCGTTGACGAACTCGATCGCCTGCACCTCGCGCACGGCGGCGACCACCGCCGCACGGCGCGAGGCCAGCTCGCGGGCGCTCGCGCGCTGCATGGCGCGCACGGCGGCGCCGTAGGCGCGGCGCCGCGGTGGCGCGTCGCCGAGCCCCGCGATGTGCGCCTCGTAGGCCATGAGCCCGACGAGCTCGATGCCGGGACGCGCGGCTGCGGCGCTGGCGAGGGCAGCGGCCTGCTCGGGCGTGCGCACGGGCGAGCGCTTGACGCCCACCCTGATGCGCCCGCCCAGCGGCCACCAGCCGGCATCGATGTCGAGGCACACCCGCACGGGGCCGCCGCCGGCCGCTTCGATGAGGTCGACGTGCGCGCTGCTGTCGACCATCACCGCTATGACTCCGCGGTGCGGGCCGTGCGCCAGCGCGGCCAGCGCGGCGCGATCGGCCGTCGGGTAGGCGACGACGAGGTCGTCGAAGCCCTGGTCGGCCAGCCAGAGCGCCTCGGGCAGGGTGAAGCACAGCTGGCCGCGAAAGCCCGCGTCGAGGGCGCGGCGCTGCAGCGCCCGGCAGCGCACGGACTTGGAGGCCAGCCGCAGCGCTGTGGAGCCCGCGCGGCGCAGCAGGTCGGCCGCATTGGCGTCGAAGGCGTCGAGATCGACCACCGCGAAGGGCGGATCGAGCGCGGCGGTGGTGCGGTCGAGCGCCGCGCGGTTCACGGCCTCGTGCCGCGCGCCACCGGGCCACGGCCGGCGTCGAGCGCGACGAGCTCGTGGGCGCGCGCCGCCCAATCGCACAGCAGCGGGCGCGTGTCGCGCGGGTCGACGATCTCCTCGACGCTGAAGCGCTCGGCCGTGCGGAAGGGCGAGCGCACCGCGTTCAGGCGCGCCTCGATCTCGGCGCGCAGCGCCACCGGATCGTCGGCGGCCTCGAGCTCGCGCCGGTACGCCGCCTCGATGCCGCCGTCGATGGGCAGCGAGCCCCAGTCGCCGCTGGGCCACGCGAAGCGGAGGTTCAGCCGCGAGCCGTCGCCGTGGCCCGCGCCGGCGACGCCGTAGACCTTGCGCACGAGCACCGAGCACCACGGCGTGCGCGCCTGGTGCACGGCGGCCAGCGCCCGCGCGCCGCGGCGCATCGTCCCCGCGCGCTCGGCCTCGGTCCCGATGACGAAGCCCGGCTGGTCGACGAAGTTGACGACCGGCAGGCGGAAGGCGTCGCACACGTCGACGAAGCGCGCCAGCTTGTCCGACGCGTCGGCGGTCAGCCCACCGGCGTAGTGGTTGGGGTCCGAGGCGAGGACGCCCACGGGGCGCCCGTCGAGGCGCGCCATGCACGTGACGACCGATCGCCCGTAGCGGGCGCCGAGCTCGAAGATAGAGCCGGCGTCGAGGACGAGCTCGAGCACGCGGCGCATGCGGTAGGTCTGGCGGCGCTCGCGCGGGACGATGGCCAGCAGCTCCTCCTCGCGGCGCTCCACTGGGTCGCTGCATGCGACGATCGGTGGCGCCTCCCACGCGCTCCCGGGCAGGTAGGCCAGGAAGCGCCGCAGCTGATCGAGCGCGTCGTCCTCGTCGGCGGCCTCGTTGTCGACCGCGCCCGCGCGCGTCTGGGCGCGGCGCCCGCCCAGCTCCTCCTTGTCGGGTGCCTCGCCCATGGCCGCCGCGACGACGGGCGGCCCGGCGACGAAGAGCTGGGCGCTGCCGCGCACGATGACGCTGAAGTGGCTGAGGACCACGCGCGCGGCGCCGAGCCCCGCGCAGGGCCCGAGCGCGGCAGCGACGACCGGGACGCGAGAGAGGCTCTCGACCACGAGGTCGAAGCCGGGCAGCGGCGGGACGTAGGAGAAGCCCATGGTCTCGAGGGTCTTGACGCTGCCACCGCCGCCGGTGCCGTCGACCAGGCGCACGAGCGGGACGCGCAGCTCGTGAGCGGCGCGCTCGGCCCACACCATCTTCTCCCAGATGGCGGCGTCGGCCGCCCCGCCGCGGACGGTGAAGTCGTCGGCCTGTACCACAGCGCGACGCCCGTCGATGCGGCCCTGGCCGACCACCGCGTTGGCGGGCAGGAAGCCCGTCAGCTCGCCCGCGTCGTCGTACTCGCCCTTGCCCGCGAGAGCGCCGGTCTCGTGGAAGCTGCCGGCATCGAGCAGGCGCTCCACGCGCTCGCGCACGGTGAGCTTGCCGGCGGCGTACTGGCGCGCGACGCGCTCGGGCCCGCCCATCTGGCTCGCGAGCCGCTCGCGGCGGCGCAGCTCGTCGAGCTCGGGCTGCCAGGTCATCGGCAGGGAGTTTGCCGGACGCCCCCGAGATGCGATCATCAGGCCATGGCCGTCGGCCGCTCCGCCGTCGCTGTGCTCGCCGCACTCTCGGTGACGGCGGCGGCGGGATGCGGGGGAGCGCACACGTCCACGACGGCGCCGCAGACCGTCGCGAGCGATCCCGGGCCGACGCCTCCCGTCAGCGATCTCGCGCTGCCGCCCGGCGTGCCCGACGCGTCCACGGGGCCGGCGGCATCTGCGGCGCGCCGCGTCATCAACAACTGGCTCAGGGCCCTGCGCCGCGGCGACATCAAGCACGCCGCGCACTACTTCGCGCTGCCGAGCAAGTTCCAGAACGCCACGCCCGTGCTCACCGTCCACAACGAGCAGGAGCGGATCGCGGTCAACGTGTCGCTGTCGTGCGGCGCGGTGGCGACGCAGATGGGCGCCGCCGGCGTCTACACGATCGTCACCTTCCGGCTCACCGAGCGCAGGGGCGGCAACTGCGGCACCGGCGTCGGCGGCAAGGCGCGCGGCGCCATCCGCGTCGAGCGCCGGCACATCAAAGAGTGGTACCGCCTGCCGGATGAGCCCGGCGGCGCGCAGCAGGCGCCGCCGGCGCCATCGGGGCCCTCGGTGTGAGCGTCGTCGCCGCGCTCTATGACGTCCACGGCAACCTGCCGGCGCTCGACGCCGTCCTCGCCGACCCCGCCTTCGCCCGCGCGGACACCGTCGTCGTGGGCGGCGACGTCGCCGCCGGGCCGCTGCCGGCGGCGGTACTCGACCGCCTGGCCGGCCTCGACGTGCCGGTCCGCTGGGTGCGCGGCAACGCCGATCGCGAGGTCGTCGCGCACTTCGATCGCGGGGACACCGACCACTCGATCTACGGCGCCGACGCTCCCGCCGAGCGCGCGGATGCCTTCACCGCTGCCCGCATCGACCCACGGCACCGCGACCTCATGGCGGGCTTCGAGGACGTCGTGCGCCTCGACGGCGCCCTCTATTGCCACGGCTCGCCGCGCAGCGACGAGGAGATCATCACCGCGCTGACGCCCGCGGAGCGGCTCGCGCCCATGCTGGCCGGCGTCGAGGAGGCGCTGGTCGTGTGCGGTCACACCCACCACCAGTTCGCGCTGCGCGCGGGCGGCCAGCGCGTGGTCAACGCCGGCAGCGTGGGCCTGCCCTACGAGGGCAGGCCCGGCGCCTTCTGGCTGCTGGTCGCCGACGCAGAGCCCGAGCCACGCCGGACGGACTATGACGTCGAGGCGGCCCGTGCGGCCCTGCGCGCCAGCGGCTTTCCCGACGTTGACGACCTCATCCGCGAGAGCCTCGTCGAGCCCGTCGAGGCGGCCTTCGTCGCGCGCCACTTCGAGGACCGCGCAGGCACCTGATTCCGGTCTCTCGCTGCAGCGAGACGGACCGGATTCAGGGATGTTCGCTAGCGGACATTGCGCCGGGGAACTCCGGCCCCCACGGGGAACCCGCAGACGTCCCCGGCCCTGCCCCTGAGGTCGGGGTCAGGCTGGGGCACGGATGCCCCGGCCCCTCTACCCCCAGAAGAGGTTGAACAGCCCGAACTGACGCTCCGGTCGCCAGGCCACCGGAGGGCCAAGGCGCATGCGCTCGCCGGCGTTGGCGGCGCGAAAACCCCACCGGCGCAGGTTGGCCATGGCCGCGGCGTTGGCGTCGGGGATGACGAGCGTCGCGGGGGCGGGGCCGTTCGCGGCGGCGGCCATGAGCGCGACGCCGGCCTCGTCGTCGCCGGCGCAGATCGCGATGCCGGCGCCGTAGGGCGCCTTGGCGGCCCAGCCGACGAGCGTGCCCGCGCGGTCGCCGGCCACGCCGGCCAGCGGGTGCAGCGCCTCGAGCAGGTTCGAGCGGTCCTCGCCCGTGGCCCCGCGGTCGAGCTCGCCGAGGGCCGCGCGGTCGTCCTCGCGCAGGCGGCGGATCTGCACGCCGGTGGGAATCGCGCCCGCCGTGCCGCGCCAGGCGGTAGCGGCGCCCTCGATCACGAAGCCCAGGCGCTCGTAGAGCGGCCGGCCCATGTCGGTGGCGAAGAGCAGCACGGTGCCCGCGCCGCGCTCGTGCAAGCGCGCGATCGCGGCCTCGGTGAGGGCCCGGCCCAGCCCGTGACGCCGCGCCTCGGGGGCGACGCCCAGCGCGCCGATCCAGCCGGTGGCCCCGAAGGAGACGCAGCACACCGCGCCCGCGGCCGCGCCGTCCCCATTCTCGGCGACGAGCACGTCGCCGTGCGGGCTCGTGCGCGGGAAGGCGACGAGCCGCGAGACGGTCGGCCCGAAGGCGGCACGCGAGAGCAGGTCGGCGATGGCGCCGGCCTCCTCGTGACGTGCATCGCGCACCGCGGCCACCATAGGCCGCACAAACGCTAGTGGACTGGGCTAGGCGAGCGGGTCGCGTTCGACGACGCGCTCGCGCTCGACGGGCGCCGCGTACGCGGTGCGTCGCGTACTGGCGTACATGAAGAGCCCGATGACGAGGCCGACGATGCCGGCGATCATGAGGATGAGGCCGATCGTCGCCAGGTCGACGCCCGAGATCGAGTCGGTCACGGCGTAGCGCAGGATGGCGCCCACGGCGACCAGGAAGATGCTGCCTCCGACGGTCATGAACCAGGCCTTTCCCGCTCCGTGGCGCGGCTACACCCATCTCGGCGGCTCTACGATGGTGCGATGAGCACGACCGCCCTGACCGACATCTACGACCTCCCGCAGGAGTACAAGGACTTCCGCGACACGATCCGCCAGATCGTGGACGAGAAGGTCCGCCCGCGGGCGGCCGAGATCGACGCCAAGGGCGAGTACCCGCACGACATCCGCAAGCTGTTCGCCGAGCAGGACATCCTCGCCCTGCCCTTCGACGCCCAGTACGGCGGCACGGGCACGGGGACGCTCATGCTCCAGATCGCCGTCGAGGAGATCGCCAAGGCGTGCGCCTCGAGCGCGCTCATCCTCATGGTCCAGGAGCTCGGCACCCTGCCCATCGCGCTCTTCGGCTCCGACGAGCTCAAGGAGCGGCTGCTGCCCAAGTGCGCCACGGGCGAGTGGTCGCCGGCCTTCGCGCTGAGCGAGCCCGAGGCCGGCTCGGACGCCGCCTCCATGCGCACGACCGCTGTGCGCGACGGCGACGATTGGGTCATCAACGGCTCCAAGAACTGGATCACGAACTCGGGCATCGCGGACTACTACGTCGTCTTCGCCGTCACCGACCGCGAGAACCGGCGCCTGAGCGCCTTCGTCGTCGAGTCCGATCGCGAGGGGTTCTCGGTCGGCAAGCTCGAGCACAAGCTCGGCATCAAGGGCTCGCCCACCGGCTCGCCGATCTTCGAGGACGTCCGCGTGCCGACGGCCAACCTGATCGGCACCGAGGGCAAGGGCCTGTCGGTCGCCCTGGCCACGCTCGAGCGCACGCGCCTGGGCGCCGCGGCGCAGGCCGTGGGCATCGCCCAGGGCGCGACCGACTACGCCAACGCCTACGCCAAGGAGCGCATCGCGTTCGGCAAGCCAATCAACGAGCTGCAGGCGATTCAGTTCAAGCTGGCCGACATGGAGACGCGGACCGCCGCTGCGCGCGAGCTGCTCTACAAGGCGTGCGCGATGGCCGACCGCAACGAGCCGGGGCTGGGCAAGCACACCTCGATGGCCAAGCTCTTCGCCTCCGACACCGCGATGTGGGTGACGATCGAGGCCATCCAGGTCCTCGGCGGCTACGGCTACGTGACCGAGTACCCCGTCGAGCGCATGATGCGCGACGCGAAGATCACGCAGATCTACGAGGGCACCAACGAGATTCAGCGCGTCGTCATCGCCCGGGCCATGAGGAGCTGATGCCTCCCACCCGCCGCATCGCGCTGGCCGCCGCGGTGGCGCTGTGCGCCGGGCTGACGCTGGTCGTGATCCTCCAGGGCTTCAGCATCGATCCGACCGTCAAGGCGATCGAGTGGCTGGCCGTCATCGCCACCATCGCCACCGTCGTCTTCGGCGGCGCCATCACCATCGGCCTGCGCATGGCCGACTGGCGCGAGCCGGAGTCCGAGGAGGACTTCGAGCAGGTCGTCCTGCGCGCCGAGCGCCTGGCCCGCGAGGGCGTGGCGGCGGAGCCGGAGGAGACGGAGTTCATGGACCTCGACCCCTACGACGACGACGACTTCGAGGAGCTCGTGCGCGACGCGCTCGACGACCTGCCCGACCTTCTGCGCAACCTCGTCGAGAACCACAACGTCGCGGTCGTCATCTCCGACGGTGGCCGGCGCCGCCGCGCTTACGGCCTCTACCACGGCGACGGCGCCAGCCGCGACGAGGTCCCCGACCGCATCGTCATCTACCGCGACACCCTGCGCCGCGACTTCGGGCACGACCCCGACCTGCTGCGCGACCAGGTCACGCGCACCGTGCGCCACGAGCTCGCCCACCACATCGGCTTCGACGAGCTCGGCGTGCGCGACCTCGGGCTCTAGCCCGCGGGCTGCTCAGCGCTTGCGGCCCTCGCGCAGCATGGCGATCGCCTTGGCGACCCGCCGCTCACGCGTCTCGACCGCCTTGGCCTGCTCGATCGGCAGCACGTACCACTGCTTCTGGCTGGGCGTCAGCGTGTCGAAGAAGGTCCTCGCGTCCGCGGCGGCGGCGAAGGCGGCCATGAGGTCGGGCGGCACCGGGACCTCGCGTGGCTCGGTGTCGAGCTCGAGCTCGATGTCGAGCTCGTCTCCCGCCGCGACGCCGGCGGTCTGACGGTTCTCGGCGCTCACGCCGAGCAGGTAGCGGCCACCGCGCGAGGCGATCGTGCTGCGGTAGGTGTGCCCGGCGATGGTGACGCGGACGGCGGGCTTGCGGCCGGACCCAAGGGCCTCGACGACCTCGTCCGGCACCTGGATGCCGGTGGCCGTCTTCCCGTTGGACTCGAGCGTTGCGCGGAATCTCATGGCGGTAAGACCACAGGAAGCTCCGGAAGTCATCGGCCGCCAAGTAGCGTTCTCGCCGCGGTGATGATCGTCATGACACCCCACGCGACCGAGGCCGAGGTCGCCGCCGTGCGCGCGCGGCTGGAGACGACCGGCGTGCACGTCGTCGTGATGCCCGGCGAGCTGACCACGGCCATCGGCGCCATCGGCGATCCCGAGGGCGTGGCCGAGCTCGGCCTGGAGGGCATGCGCGGCGTCGACCGCGTCGTCCCGATCTCGCGGCCCTACAAGCTCGCGTCCAGCGAGCTCTACCACGAGGGCCCCACGGTGCTCGACATCGCCGGGCGCAAGGTCGGCGGGGGCGACACGTTCTGCCTCATCGCCGGGCCGTGCACGGTCGAGTCGCGCGGGCAGACGCTCGAGGTGGCGCGCGCGGTGAAGGCCTCCGGCGCCTCGATGCTGCGCGGCGGCGCCTTCAAGCCGCGCACGTCGCCCTTCGCGTTCAAGGGCCTGGGCGGCGAGGCCTTGGAGATCCTCTCCGAGGCGCGCGGGGAGACCGGCCTGCCCGTGGTGACCGAGCTCCTCGATGCCCAGCACGCCGAGGCGATCGGCGAGCACGCCGACGTCGTGCAGATCGGCGCGCGCAACATGCAGAACTACGCGCTGCTCGAGATCGCCGGCAAGATGGGCAAGCCCGTGCTGCTCAAGCGCGGGCTGAGCTCGTCGCTCGACGAGCTGTTGCAGGCCGCCGACTACATCCTCAAGGAGGGCAACGAGGCGGTCGTCCTCTGCGAGCGCGGGATCCGCACCTTCGAGACCGCGACGCGCTTCACGCTCGACCTCGGGGCGGTGCCGTGGCTGAAGCTCCACACCCACCTGCCCGTCATCGTCGACCCGTCACACGCCGCGGGCGACCGGCGCCTGGTCGAGCCGCTCTCGCGCGCCGCGGCCGCCGTGGGGGCCGACGGCATCATCGTCGAGGTCCACCAGGATCCCGACGCGGCGCTGTGCGACGGGCCGCAGGCGCTGTCGACCTCGCACTTCCCCGACTACGCGCGCGACGTCGCGGCGCACGCGGCGCTGCTGGGCAAGCGCCTGGCCTAGCCGACCTGCGGGCCGGAGAGCTGCGCGCGCAGCGAGGCGATCTCCGTGACCGCGAGGGCCACGTAGGCGGCGCGCGAGGCGGCGATGTCGCTCTCGAGGTCCTCCATGTAGAGCTCGTTCGCTCCGAGGCCCGCGTCGACGGCGTCGAGACGCTCGGCCTGGAGGCGCTGGAGCTGCTGGCGGGCGTCGGTGGCGGTCATAGGCCAAGATTGCCGCCGCGGCGCGCTACCGACTATGTGGGCAGGCCGGCGTCCTGCGCGCGGCCAGCCCGAGAGCGGGGGTACGGTCAACCCGACGTGGCTACCGAACGGCCGCGTTCATATATGATGGCGATCCCTCCGTGGAGTGCGACCGCCGGGGGAGCGAGCCCCGTGGAGTGCGACCGCCGGGGGAATCGAGTTCGAAAGGAACCGTCATATGTCAGAAGCCGTCATCGTCGATGCCGTGCGCACGCCGATCGGGCGGGCCTTCAAGGGGTCGCTCAAGGACTTCCGCGCCGACGAGTTGGCCGCCGTGCCGCTGAAGGCGCTCGTCGAGCGCAACCCCGGCGTCGACTTCTCCCAGACCGACGACGTGATGATGGGCGCGGCGTCAAGCTTCGCCGAGCAGGCCTACAACGTCGGGCGCAACGCGACGCTGCTGGCGGGCTTCGACCATCACGTCCCCGGCTGCACGGTCAATCGCTTCTGCGCCTCGTCGCTGCAGACGCTGCGCATGGCCTTCCACGCCGTCACGGCGGGTGAGGGCGACCAGTACGTCGCCGCCGGCGTCGAGTCCGTCTCGCGCACCGGGCTGGGCGCGTCCATGGCCGACGAGTTCAAGAACGACAAGATCGACGGCTCGCAGAGCTCGCTCTACGACGTCTACATCCCGATGGGGCTCACCGCCGAGAACGTCGCCGAGCGCTGCCACGTGACCCGCGAGCAGCAGGACGAGTGGGCCGTGACCTCGCAGAGCCGCGCGGTGGACGCTGTCCAGAGCGGCCACTTCGATCGCGAGATCGTCCCCGTCACGCTGGAGGACGGCACCCAGGTCAGCCGCGACGACGGCCCACGCCCGGGCACGACGATGGAGGTCCTGGGCAACCTCAAGCCGGCCTTCCGGCCCGACGGCACGGTCACCGCCGGCAACTCGTGCCCGCTCAACGACGGCGCGGCCGCCGTGCTCGTCATGAGCGCCGAGCGCGCCGAGGAGCTGGGCCTGACCCCGCGGGCGCGGATCGTCGCCTCCGCGGTCGCGGCCATCCGCCCCGAGATCATGGGCCTCGGCCCGATCCCGGCCATCCAGGCCCTGCTCGAGCAGGCCGGCATGACGATGGCCGACATCGACGTGGTCGAGATCAACGAGGCGTTCGCCGCGCAGATCGTCCCGTGCATGCAGGATCTGGGCATCGACGGGGAGAAGCTCAACCCCTTCGGCGGCGCGATCGCCCTCGGCCACCCGTTCGGGATGACCGGCGCGCGCATCATGACGACGCTGCTCAACGACCTCGAGACGCTCGACAAGACCTACGGCATCGAGTCCATGTGCGTGGCCGGTGGCATGGGCCAGGCGATGCTCGTGGAGCGCCTGAACTGATCGCGGCGGCGTGCCGTGGCGCGGCGCTGAGGTAGCGTCGCGTCATGGCGAGCCGTTCAGCCGTCGCCCGTCGCGCCCTCGGCGCTCGCCTCGGTCGCCTGCCCGAGTCGTGGCCCCGCCGTGCGGCCGTCTTCGGCGTGCCGGCGTGCTACCTGGTCGCGCTGGCCGTCGTCACCGTCAGCTGGGGGCTGCCGGTGGCCCGCGACCAGCTCTTCATCTGGCTGGTGAGCGGGATCGCCGCCTTCAGCGTGCCGGCCTGGCGCGGCTGGGGCCGGCTCCTGCTCGAGTGGCTGCCCTTCTTCGCCCTGCTGGCCGCCTACGACTACCTGCGCGGCGCGGTGTCGGTGTCGGACGCCGACGCGCACATCATCCCGCAGATCGACTTCGACAAGGCGCTGTTCGGCGGGCACGTGCCCAGCGTCTGGCTCCAAGAGCGCCTGTGGGACGCGGCTCACCTGCACTGGTACGACTACGCCGCCTGGTGCGTCTACATGACGCACTTCTTCGCCGTGTGGGTGACGGCCGCGGTCCTCTGGCGCGTCGCACGCGAGCGCTTCCGGCGCTTCGCCGTGACCGCGGTCCTGCTCAGCCTCTCGGCCTTCGCCACCTACTGGGCCTATCCCGCCCAGCCTCCGTGGCTGGCCGGCGACGACGGGCTGATCCCGCACGTCGACCGCATCGTCCCGACGGTGTGGGGGCACCTCGGCGTGCAGACGGCCCAGTCGACCTACGAGAACAGCGACTTCGTCAACACCGTGGCGGCCATGCCGTCGCTGCACGCAGCGTTCCCGTTGATGCTGCTGCTCTTCTTCTGGTCAGCCGGCCGTTGGGTGCGGCTGGGGCTCGGCCTCTACACGCTCGCGATGGCCTTCACCCTCGTCTACGGGGGCGAGCACTTCGTGGCCGACATCGTCGCCGGCTGGGCGATGGCGCTCGGCGTCCACGCTCTGGTGAGCGTGGGGTTCCGCCGAGCGCCCGCCCTGTTGCGCGCTAGAAGCCGCGCACGCTGAACGACTGCTTCATGTCCGCGGTCGAGCTGTCGCCGCCGTAGACGTCGATCTGACCCGGCTCGACGACGAACCGCCCGCGGTTGTCGTAGAAGCCGAAATCGCTCTTGTCGAGGTTGAAGGTGACCGTCTGCTTCTGGCCCGGGTCGAGCGTCACTCGCTGGAAGCCGCGCAGGCGGCGGACCGGCTGGGAGATGCTCGCCACGGGGTCGTGGATGTAGAGCTGCGCGACGTCGTCACCGCGGGTCTTGCCCGTGTTGGTGACGTCCATCGAGACGCTGACCGTGCCGTGCCTCGACACGCTGTGCGTGCTCAGGCGCAGGTTGTCGACCGTGAACGTCGTGTAGCTCAGCCCGAAGCCGAACGCGTAGAGGCCGTCGCACGCCGGCAGGTCGCGGTAGCGCGAGTTGTACTTCGAGTTCACGTCGCACGGGCGCCCGGTGGGCTCGTGGTTGTAGTAGATCGGCACCTGGCCGATCGTGCGCGGGAAGGTCGCCGGCAGCTTGCCGCCGGGGTTGACCTTGCCGAAGAGCACGTCGGCCACGGCGTTGCCGGCCTCGGTGCCCGGGAACCAGGCCTCGAGGATGGCCGGCGAGGCCGCGGCGACCTTCGACAGCGTCAGCGGGCGGCCGTTGAAGAGCACGACCACGAACGGCTTGTTCAGGGCCGCGATCCTGTCGATGAGCTCCTGCTGCAGGCCCGGGAGGTCGATGTCGCTGCGCGCGGCCGCCTCACCGCTCTGGCCGCGGCTCTCGCCGAGGGCCAGGACGATCTGGTCGGCGCTCTTCGCCGCGGTCACCGCCTCGTCGAACCCGGTGTCGGTGCCGCACTCGCCCGCGGGCGTGTTGTCCGGCGGGTCCTTGTCCTCGATCGTGCAGCCCTGCACGAACGTGGTGTTCGCGTTCTGGGCCTTGATGCCGTCGAAGACCGAGACGGCGTCGTCGTCCTTGCCCTGGCCCCACCACGGGCCGAGCATGTCGTGCTTGTCGTTGCCCAGCGGCCCGATGACGACCGTCGACTTGGTGGCGTCGAGCGGGAGCGTCGGGGGCGCGCCGGCCGGGACGCCGTCGTTCTTGAGCAGGACCATCGACTTGCCGGCCGCCGTCCGCGCCGCGGTGCGGTCGGCAGGGGTCACGAAGCTGGCCGGGTCGACGGCCTTCGCCTGGTCGACGTAGGGGTGCTCGAACAGCCCGGCGCGGAACTTCACGCGCAGGATCCGGCGCACGGCGTCGTCGATGCGGGCCATCGAGATGCGGTGCTGGGCCAGCAGCTGCCTGCCGAAGTCGCGGATGTTCGTGCTGACCATCTCCGAGTCGGTGCCGGCGTTGAGCGCGGCCTGCGCCGCGTCCGGCCCGTCGGCGGCGACGCCGTGCCCGCACGGGCCCGTGTTCGGGTTCACCGGCGGGCAGGCCCGCAGCTCGGCGACGGCGGTGTAGTCGCTCTCGACGAAGCCGTCGAAGCCCCACTCGCGCTTGAGGATCTGCGTCTCGGTCTCGGGATCGGCGCACCCGGGGACGCCGCTGATGGCGTTGAACGAGCACATGACGGTGTCGGAGCCCGCGTCGATCGCGGCCTTGAACGGCGGCAGGTACAGGTTGCGCAGCCGCTGCTCGGACATGTCGGTCGTGTTGTACTCACGTCCGCCCTCGGGCTGGCCGTAGGCGGCGAAGTGCTTGACGCTCGTGACGACCTTGTCGGGCGCCGAGTAGTCGTTGCCCTGGGCGGCCTTGACGCGCGCCGCCGCGAAGACGGAGCCGAGGTACGGGTCCTCGCCGGCGGCCTCGGAGATGCGGCCCCAGCGCGGCTCGTGGGAGACGTCGACCATCGGGCTGTAGATCTGCTTGATGCCGACCGTCGCCGTCTCGCGCGCGGCGACGGTGTCGTCGGCGGTGGCCACCGACGGGTCGAAGCTGCTCGCGGCGCCCAGCGGGACGGGGAAGATCGTCCGGTAGCCGTGGATCGTGTCGTAGGCGAAGAGGATCGGGATGTGCAGCCGCGACTGCTCCACCGCGATGTGCTGGAAGTGGTTGATCTTCGCCGGGTCGACGAGGCTGAAGACCGCGCCGACGCCGTTCTTCGCGTCGGCGTCGGTGATCTGCCCGTCGGAGAGCAGCTGGAGCTGCTGGAGCTTCTCGCTGACGGTCATCTGGCTGAGCAGACGATCGACCTTGCGCTCGATGCCGCGGTCCGCGGCGTGTCGCGCCGGCGCCAAGGCGCTCTCGTCGCTGGAGCGCGTGGCGGCGACCACGCCGCCGGCCACCAGCATGCTGAGCGCGACCATCGTCGCGATGATCGCGGCTCTACGTCCCCGAGGTCCCATGACCCTACCTCCCCTGGTTTTCCAGCGGCCGGACCGGCCGCGCGAGGGACCGTTACCCGCGCTCGGGCGCGACAAACCCGTCGCAGCTGAGGACTGGGGAAGGATCGCGTCCCACCTGACGTCTGGACAGTCATGAGGGGGCTCGCGTGCGTACTCGTGTCGAGCGCGGGGCTCGCGCTGGCCGGCCCGGCTGCTGCGGCCGACCAGCCGATCGCCTTCGCCAACTTCGCCTACAACCCGACGCCCGCGACGATCAAGACGGGCGACACGGCGACCTTCAGCGGCAGCTTCGCGAGCCACCCGCTCGTGTGGGATGCCAACAACTTCGCGACGACGAGCACCGGCTCGTCGAAGTCGTTCAGCTTCTCGCAGCCCGGCACCTACCTCTACCACTGCCAGATCCACGCCCAGACGCAGGGCATGGTGGGCCAGATCACGGTGGTGGCCGACCAGCACCCGGCGAGTGTGTCCTTCGGCGTCAGCGCGTCCCCGAAGGCCGGCCAGCCCGTGACCTTCACCTACACCGGCTCCGCCGACCCCGACGGCACGCTGACGAGCTGGAAGTGGGATCTGGACGGCGACGGCGCCTTCGAGACGACCACGCCCTCCGGCGCGGCGACCACGACCTATCCCACGGCGCGCACGGTCACCGTCCGCATGTACGCCATCGACGACAGCGGCGAGGCGTCGGCGACGGCCGAGCAGGCCGTGACGATCGCGGCGGCGGTCTCGGGCGCCGGCGGGGGCGCCACCAGCGGCTCGGGCAACTCGGGCAGCCAGGACACCACCGCCCCGAAGGCGACGCTCGTCAAGCTCCGCGGCCTGAGGCTGACGTTCCGCGCCTCGGAGAAGGCGAGCGTCACGGCGACGCTCCGCGCGCGCGGCAAGACCATCGCCAAGGGGAGCGCCAAGGCCAAGTCGGGCGCGATCAGCCTGCGCCTGAGGCTCACCAAGGCCGGGCGCTCGATGCTGAAGCCCGGGCGCAGGCTCAAAGCCGCCCTCACGCTGACGCTGCGTGACGCGAGCGGCAACCGCCGGTCGCTGAGGAAGACCGTGACGGTCAGGCGCCCGTAGCGCCGCCAGAGCACTGACAGCGTTCAGCAAGCGGCCGCTGCCAGCCTGCGGCATGCTCATCACGCTGGCCCCCGTGCTCGGAGTGCTCGCCGGCGTCGTCGGGGTCGTGGACACCGTCCCCTACGTGCGCGACATCCTGCGCGGCACGACCCGCCCGCACCGCGGCACGTGGTTCATCTGGGGGCTGCTCGCGATCGTCGTGTGCGTGTCACAGCGTGCCGACGGCGCCTCGTGGAGCCTCGTCATGGCCGGCACCCAGGCCGTGATCACGAGCTTTGTCTTCGTGCTCGCCATCCGCAGGGGAGAGGGCGGGCTCGGCGCCGCCGACGGGGCCTGATCGCGATCGCCGCCGGTGGCATGGCCGCCTGGGTCGTCGTCGACGAGCCGATCATCGCCACCACCTGCGTCATCGCCGCCGACCTGATCGCCGCGACGATGATGGTTCCCAAGGTCCACCGCGACCCCGGCTCCGAGACGCTCGTGACCTTCGCGCTCGCCGGCGCCGGCGGCGCGCTGGCGGCCGGCGCGGTGGGCGCGCCGACGCGTCGCTGCTGTGCTACCCGGTCTACTACTGCCTGGTGAACTGGGCGCTCGCGCTGCTCATCCACGTTCGTCGCGCGGCGCTCGGCGCTTCCCCGGCGCCGTCGAGCGCATACTTGTGATCGTGAGCAGCGCACCGCTGGTCCCCGGGCCGCTCTACGGCCTGCGCACCTGGAGGGTGGTGACCCACGACGGCCGCGAGCGGCTCTCCGCGCCGCAGCGCGGGACGCCATGGGCGCCGGGCGAGGGCTGGATCGAGGCGCGGTGCGGCGAGGACCACCCCGCGCCGGCCGCCGGCTGCGGGTGCGGCATCCACGCGTGGCACCCGCGCCGCGCCTCGGCCCGGCGGATCCTGCGCAGCCGCTTCGACCTGCCGGGCATCGTCGAGGCCAACGGCGCCGTCGAGGTCCATGAGGACGGCTTCCGCGCGCAGCGCGCCCGGCCGTACGCCTTCGTCCGCCTGCCCGGCCGCAACCCGTTCCTGATCGAGCGCCTGGCTGCCGCCTACGGCGCGGAGGTCCTCGACCTGCGCCGCGCGGAGGAGCTGCTGGCCGTGTGCCGCGAGCGGCGCCTCGGGCTCCAGGAGCCGGTGGTGGAGGAGCTGCTCGGCGCCGAGGCGATCGCCGAGCGCCGTCGCGCCCGCGCCCGCCAGCGGCGCAGCGACGCCCTGCGGGTCGTCGCTGCGCTGCTGGTCGTCGCGATCGCGTGCGCGCTGGCGCTCGCGCTGTCCTAAGCGGCCTCGGGCCGAGCCGCCGACGGCTCGACGCGCAGGAGGCGTGCGGGCCGGCGGGGCAGCCACCAGTTCCAACGCCCGAGGATCGCGACCGCCGCCGGAGCCAGGACGCCGCGGATGAGCGTGGCGTCGAGCAGGATCCCGCCGCCGAGCGCAGTGGCGAACATCTTTGCTTCGGTGCCCGGGCCGGCGCTCATGGCGACGAAGGCCAGGCCCAGGATCAGCGCGGCGCTGGTCACCAGCCGGCCCGTCCGGCCGACTCCCTCGACCACCGCGGCCTCGGTGGAGCGGCTTCGGTCGTACGCCTCGCGCATGCGGCTGATGATGAACACCTGGTAGTCCATCGAGATGCCGAACAGGAAGGCGAAGACGACGATCGGCATCTCCACGTTGATCGCCCCTGTCGGCCCGATGCCCCAGATCGCGTGGGAGCCCCAGCCGTGCTGCCAGACCAGGACCATGAGCCCCCACGCGGCCGCGACCGAGAGCAGGTTCAGCAGCACGGCCTTCAGCGGCAGGACCAGCGAGCGGAAGGCGCGTGCGAGCAGGAGGAACGTGAGCGCCGAGATCAACGCGATCACGAGCGGGAAGTTGCCGTAGACCGCGTGCAGGAAGTCGGCGCTCTGCGCGGCCTCGCCGCCGGTGACGACGTCGGCCGGCAGCACCCGCTCGGCAGCACGGACGCGGTCGAGCGTCGCGCGGCCCGCGGGTGAGTTGCCGTCCTGGGTCGGGATGACCGTGACCAGTGCCATCCCGTCGCGGCGCCACTGCACGGGAGCCACCGCGCTGCGGACGCCGGGGACGTCCGCCAGGGCGTGAGCGACCCGGTCGGGATCGCCTGAGCGCACGACCGCGTCGAACGGCGAGAGCGGCCCGGTGCCGATGCCCGAGTGGCGCAGCTGCTCGAGGCCCGCTCGCGCCGCGCCCGACTGTGCGAGTGAGTCGGCGCGCGGGCTCCCGAGCTGGATCGAGGAGGCGGCGAAGGCCAGCGCACCCAGGACGGCGAGGGACGCGGCGGCCGCGGCCCAGCGGTTGCGCACGACGAGGCGAGCCCACGCCGACCAACCGCGGCTGACCCGGTCCTCGCGGCGGATGCGAGGCCAATCGAGCTTCGGGCCGACGGTCGCCAGGACGACCGGCAGCAGGGTGACGGCGACCGCGACGCTGACCAGGGGGATGAGCATGCCGGCGATGCCGATGCTGCGCAGGAAGGGCACAGGCAGAGCGACGAGGGCGAGCAGCGAGATGCCGACCGTGGTGCCGCTGAAGACGACCGCCCGGCCGGCGTGCTGCATCGCGTTGACGACGGCCTCCTCGTTGGACGCGCCGCCTCGCTGGCGCTCTTCGCGCCAGCGCACCACGACCAGCAGCGCGTAGTCGATGGCGATCGCCAGCCCGACGAGCGCGATGAGGAACTTGACGATGACCGAGACGTCGGTGACGGTCGCCAGCGGCCAGACGAGCAGGAAGGTGGCCGGGATCGCGACGAGCGCCATGACCAGCGGCACGACCGCCATGAACGAGGCGAAGACGAAGGCGAGGACGAGCAGGGCGCCGACGCCCGCGGCGAGGCCCTCGACGAGCACGCTGGCGCCCCCGCCGCTGCCACCGTCGGCGGCGGCGGCGCGCAGCGCGTCGAGGCCGGTCACCCGGACGGGCGCTCCGCCGACCGTGACGCCGGCGAGCGCCGCCTGTGCCAGGCGCGCCTCGGCCTGGCCGGGGTTCACCCCGCCTCGGGCGGGGATGGAGACCAGGGCGAAGGTGGTGCGGCCGTCCCCCGAGACGAAGGCGCGGTCGTGCGTGGAGGCGTACGAAGCCACGCGCGCGTCGGGCAGCGCCGCCTTGACCTTCGTCAGGGCAGCCTCCAGCTCGCGTGTGACAGCGGGGGAGTCCACGGTCTTGCCCTTGGGGACCGTGACCACCGGGACGAGAGGTGCGACGTCGCCGCCGTTGCCGTAGGCGGCAGCAACGCGGCTGTTCGCGACGAAGGCCTCGGTGCCCGGAAGGTTGAACTGCTCGGAGAGAGCATCGCCAGCCGGCCGCATGGCCACCACGCCGCCGATCGCGATCACGAGCCACAGCCCGACGATCAGCCGCTTGTGAGCGAGAACCCATCGCGTGAGCCTCGCCATCGCCTTGCCTTCGGACATCTGGGCCTTCCTTTGCTCGTCGTGGACATACACTGTAAGCTGACGGTGTAAGTAATAGACGTACAGCGTAAGCTTGTCAAGGGCGCCGGCCCCCGGCCTACGCTGTGCCGACGTGATCGGAAGGTGGACCTAGATGGCCGTTCGGGCCCCAGAGCGCACGAGACGACGCACGCCCCTCAACCGCGAGCGAGTCCTCCGCGCCGCGGTCGCGCTGGCCGATCAGGGCGGCTTCGAGTCCCTGACGATGCGCAACCTCGCCAAGGAGCTCGGGGTCGAGGCGATGTCCCTCTACAACCACGTCGCGAACAAGGACGATCTCCTCGACGGCATGATCGACCTCGTCTTCAGCGAGATCGACCCGCCGCCGACCGACGTGGACTGGAAGGCGGCCATGCGCAAGCGGGCGGTCTCGACGCGCGAGGCGCTCAATCGTCACCGCTGGGCGATCGGCCTGATGGAGGGGCGCTCGAGCCACGGGCCGGCGAATCTCAGCCTCCACAACGCGGTGCTCGGCTGCCTGCGCGCCGCCGGCTTCTCCTTGGAGATGACCGTCCACGCGTACTCCCTCCAGGACTCCTACATCTACGGCTTCGCGCTTCAGGAGAGGGACATGTCCTCCGAGAGCGCCGACGATTTCGCGGCCGAGGCGCAGCGCCAGATACACGAGTACCAGGCCGTGCTGGCCGACTACCCCCACCTCGTCGAGGTGGTGGGGGGCTACGTCGCGAAGGCCGGCTACGACTACGCCACGGAGTTCCTCTTCGGCCTCGACCTGATCCTCGACGGCCTCGACAGGCTCAGAGACGCCTGAGCGCTCAGACCGCGAAGTCCGGCGTCGCGCCGTGCGGGTCGGCGGCGCGGCCCTTGGGCTCCTCCCACTCCTCCTGGCGCCCCAGCGCGGTGAGGTCGAGGAAGTAGTACGAGCCGCCGGTCATCTCGGCGCCGCGGCCGAAGGCCGAGTAGGTGTGGAAGACCCGATCGCCGTCGCGCAGGAAGTGGCTCTGGCCGGGCAGCTCGAGCGGCTGATCGCCCTCGACGTAGTACGACGTGCCCGCCCGCCGGTGCTCCTCGGGCGTGCGGTAGTTGTACTCCACGGGTGCCACCGACTCGTCGAGCGTGACGTGGAAGTCGTAGTTGAAGTCGCTGCCGAACGACGAGTAGAACGGGAAGGTCCAGCCCCGCTTGGCCTTGTAGCGCTCGATCTTGGCCAGCGGCGCGCGGGCGACGTAGGCCAGCGAGGTGTCGCGGGCGTTCAGGTGCGCGATCAGGCCCGGGGACATCTCGTCGGCGCCGGCGGTGCAGCTCGGGCAGCCGTCCTCCCAGTCGGGGCGGAACATGAAGTGGATGAGGACCAGCTGGCGGCGGCCGTCGAAGAGGTCGAGCAGCGTCTCCTCGCCCTCAGGCCCCTCGAAGACGTAGGGCTTGTCGATCTCGACCATCGGCAGCATCCGCCGCTCCGCGTTGAGGGCGTCGCGCGCTCGGGTCAGCTCCTTCTCCTTGACCAGCAGCTCCTTGCGGGCGGCCAGCCACTGGTCGCGTGAGACGACGTCGGGAAGGCTCATGCCTCGTTCTCCTCTCGTGGGTTCACAGGCAATGACCGGCCGGCGGCGGCGAACTCATCGCCCACCCACGAGTTGGCGCGTCAGTCCAGGCGCTCAGGAAGCCCGAAGTTCTGAAACGCCGCCATAAGGCTGAGCGTGTTGGTCGGCTGCTCGGGCATCCGCGCGATGACCTCGCGATCGTCGTCCGGCGGTGGCGTGTTGACGATGAAGGCCGTGACATCGCTGATGAGCTCACCGCGGAAGGTCAGCACGTTGAGCGCGAACGGGAGATAGGCCTGCTCGTCGTCGTCCCAGCTGTAGAAGGCGAGCGCCACCTGGCCGTTGGACCGTACCCGCAGCGACTTCCACCGCCACAGCCCCGACATCGGCGAGCCGACGAGGAACGTCTCGATCTCGTCGCGCGGCCCGAACCACGTCGCCAGCGGGGGCATCGAGAAGCAGGCGTCCTCGGTGAGCATCCCGACGACCGCGTCGACGTCGCAGCGCTCCCAGGCCTCCATGTAGCCGTCGACGATCTCGGCCAGGCGCTCGTCGCCGAGCGCGCGCAAGGTGGCCTGCTGGCTCTGCTCCGGCAGGCGCTCGTCGACCGACGCACGTGCGCGCTGCAGGGCGCTGTTGGCCGAGGCGACGGTCGTCTCGAGCGTCTCGGCGGTCTCCTTGGCCGAGAAGCCGAGCACGTCGCGCAGGATGAGCACGGCCCGCTGGTTGGCCGGCAGGTGCTGGAGGGCGGCGACGAAGGCGAGCTCCACGCTCTCGCGCTGCTCGTAGCGGGCCTCCGGGCCGGCCAGGCCGTCCTGCAGGCCGAAGTTGTCGTCGGCGTAGGGCTCCATCCAGACCGACTCGGCCACCGGCAGGCCAGGGCCCCCGTGCGGATCGGCGGCCGGGGCGTAGTCGATCGGCAGCACCCGCTTGGGTCGGCGCGAGATCGCGTTCAGGCTGGTGTTCGTGGTGATCGTGTAGAGCCACGAGCGCAGCGTGCTGCGGCCCTCGAAGCGCGCCAGCGCGCGCCACGCCCGCAGCAGCGCATCCTGCAGGGCGTCCTCGGCGTCGTGGACCGAGCCGAGCATCCGGTAGGCGTGTGCGTGCAGCTCTCCGCGATAGGGCTCCACGAGCCGGCGGAACGCCTCCTCGTCGCCCTTCCGAGCGGCCGCGAGCAGCGGCCGCTCCTCTGCCGTGATCGTTGCTGAGTCCGCCGCCATCCCCGACGAAGCTAGACGAAGCGCTTGACGAAGGCCAGCGCGGTGTCCGCGACCTCGCGCCAGCCGCTGTCGATCGTCAGCGCGTGCCCGCGGTCCTTCATCTCGATGATCTCGGTCACGCCCTCGTTGCGCTTCTGCTTCTTGTATGCGGCGTTGGTGAGAGCCCACGGGACTGTGTGGTCCTTCTCGCCGGAGATGAGCAGCAGCGGCCCGCGTTCGGGGTTCTTGCTGTTGACCTTCGCCTCCGTCCAGGGGTTGAGGTTGGCCGTGGCGGCCTGGAAGAGCGGCGCGCCCGACGCCGGGACGGCGTAGGCGTCGTAGAGCTGCTTGGCCTCGTCCTCGCTGACCGCGTTGGCGAAGCCGTAGCGGAACTGCTCGTAGGTCAACGGGACGGCGCGGTTGCGGTTGGCCGGGTTGGTGAGCACCGGCGACGCCGACTTCAGCGAGGAGATCGGCAGCGGCAGGACGCCGCGGAAGGGCGCGGGATCGATGGCCACCGAGGCGGCGGAGAGGCCGCGGCCAGCGAGGATCTGGGTCAGCAGGCCGCCGAAGGAGTGCCCGATGACGGCGGGCTTCTTGTCGAGCCTGCCGATCACGTCGGCGAAGTGGTCGGCGACCTGCCCGACGGTCTTGTGGGCGAAGACCTCGGGGTTGGCGTTGGCCTCCTCCACGGTGGCCGGATCGTCGGGCCAGCCGGGCGACAGGGCCGTGTAGCCGGCCTCCTCGAAGATGGCGGCCCACCGGTCCCAGCTGCTCGGCAGCAGCCACAGCCCGTGGATGAAGACGACGGGCTGAAGGCCGCTCTCGTTGGCGCGCTGCACCTGCTCGCTCTCACTGGCGGGGACGCTCTGCGTGGTGTCGGTCATGGCTCGCCCACCCTAGCGAGCGATGATTTCCGGACCGCGACGCGGTCTGTAGTCGCGAGACCGCAAAGGAGACCAGCCATGGGCGTCACGTTCCCAGGAGAGTCGGCCCAGTACCGCGCCGCGCGCGACCGGTTGCTCGAGCAGGAGGCCGAGATGCGCCGCGCCGTCGAGGCGGTGGCCGCCGCGCGGCGCGAGCTGCCGCCCGGGGGCGCCGTCGCCGAGGACTACGTCTTCCAGGGCGAGGGGCCGGGCGGCGGCGCGACCGAGGTGAGGCTGTCCGAGCTCTTCGCGCCCGGCAGGGACACCCTCGTCATCTACAGCATGATGTTCCCGCGCGCCCCCGACGAGGACCTCCCGTGCCCGTCGTGCACCCAGTTCCTGGACTCCTTCGACGGCGTCGTCGAGCACGCGTCGCAGCGGCTGAGCGTGGCCATCGTTGCGAAGGCCGCGCTGCCGCGCCTGCTCGCCCATGCCGACGACCGCGGCTGGCGCCGGCTGCGCCTGCTCTCGTGCGCCGGCAATGCTTACAACCACGACTACCGCGGGGAGACGCCGGACGGCTCGCAGCAGCTGCCGATGCTCAACGTCTTTCGCCGCGACGGCGACACCATCCGCCACTTCTGGGGCTCGGAGCTCCTCTACGAGCCGCCCGACCCCGGCCAGGACCCGCGCCACGCGGAGACCATCGACCCGCTGTGGAACCTCTTCGACTTCACCCCGGAGGGTCGCGGGACCGACTGGTACCCGGACCTGAGTTACTAACGCGGGGCCATCCGCAGCGCCCCGTCGAGGCGGATGACCTCGCCGTTGAGCATCCGGTTCTCCACGATGTGCGCGGCCAGCGCCGCGTACTCGGCGGGCTGCCCCAGGCGGGGCGGGAAGGGGATCGACCTGCCCAGCGACTCGCGCGCCTCCGCGTGGCAGGGCCGCCAGCAGCGGCGTGTCGAAGAGGCCGGGGGCGATGGTGCACACGCGGATGCCGGCGCCGGCCAGGTCGCGGGCCGCGGGCAGCGTCATGCCCACCACGCCGCCCTTCGAGGCGCTGTAGGCGACCTGCCCGATCTGTCCGTCGTAGGCGGCGATCGAGGCGGTGTTGACGCACACGCCGCGCTCGCCGTCCTCCAGTGGCTCGTGGGCCAGCATGGCGTTCGAGGCGAAGCGCAGGACGTTGAAGGTCCCGATCAGGTTGATGGCGATGACGACCGCGAAGGGCTCGAGCGCGTGGGGCCCGCGCGAGCCGGCGATCTTCTGCGCGAACCCGGTGCCCGCGGCGTTGACGCAGATGCGCAGGGCGGCGTCGGCCTCGACGGCGGCCTCGACGGCCGCCTCGACCTGGTCCTCCTCGCGCACGTCGCAGGCCGCGAACGCGGCGCCCAGCTCGTCGGCCAGGGCCTGGCCCTTCTCGACGTTGACGTCGGCGATCGTCACCGCGGCGCCCTGCGCGTGCAGGCGCCGCGCGGTCGCCTCGCCCAGCCCGGAGGCGCCGCCGACGACCAGTGCTCCACTGCCCTCGATGTTCATGGCGCGCCATCCTAGGGAGCGGGTCCCTTGCCTCACAGCCAGGTCATGCGCCAGGGTTGATCGATGGCCCGCCGCCGCCAGCGCGCGCTCACGGATCGCGACGCCCGCGAGGCGCTGCTGCGCTCGCTGATGGCCAACGTGCCCGGCGCGATCTACCGCTCGGCGTGGCACGCCGAACTACGCCCTCGAGCTCATCAGCGACGAGATCGAGCGGATCTCGGGCTACCCGGCGAGCGACTTCCTCGGCGCCGACGCGCGGCGCACGATCATGAGCATCATCTGCGCCGAGGATCGCGAAGCGGTGCTCCAGAAGGCCCAGAACGCCGTCGACGACGGGCAGCCGTTCAACCTCGAGTACCGCATCGAGCGCCCCGACGGCGAGCTGCGCTGGGTCCTCGACCGCGGGCATCGCGTGAAGGGCCCGCGCGGCGAGGAGTGGATGGACGGCGCGATCTTCGACATCACCGAGCGGCGCGCCAACGAGGAGGCGCTGCGCCGCCATGAGGTCGAGCGCGCGCGCCTGAAGGAGCTGCGCGCCTCGCAGGCGCGGATCATCGAGGCGGCCGACGCGGCGCGCCGGCGCATCGAGCGCGACCTGCACGACGGCGCGCAGCAGCACCTGGTGGCGCTGGCCCTCGAGGTCCGCCTGGCGCGCTCGCGGGCCGAGCGCGACCCGCACTCGGCCGTCGCCTTCCTCGAGCACGTGGGCGAGGGGCTCGCCCGCGCCTCGGCCGAGCTGCGCGAGCTGGCCCACGGCATCCATCCCGCCGTCCTGACCGAGCGCGGGCTCGCCGCGGCGGTCCAGGCGCTCGCAGGGCGCTCGACTGTCCCCGTCGAGGTCCTCGAGACGCCCGCCGATCGCCTGCCGGCGCCGATCGAGGCGGCCGCCTATTTCGTCGTCGCCGAGGCGCTCACCAACGTCGCCAAGTACGCCCAGGCGTCGGCCGCCACGGTGAGGGTGGCGGTCACCAGGGGCGAGCTGGTGGTCGAGGTGGCTGACGACGGCGTCGGCGGCGCCGCGCCCGACGCGGGCTCGGGCCTGCGCGGGCTGTCGGACCGCGTCGGCGCCCTCGACGGCACGCTGAGCGTGGTCAGCCCCCGCGCCGATGGCACGCGGCTGCGCGCCGTCATCCCCCTGGGCGGGCGCTGAGGGACAGCACGAAGAGCTCGTCGGGGTCGGTGAGGACCTCGCGCAGCTCGAGGCCGGACGCAGCCAGGTCGGCGCCCAGGCGCTTGATCGTGAACTTCGCGCTGATCTCCGTGCGCAGCTCCTCGCGCGGCGCGAAGCTGACGTCGAGCCCGAGCCGGCCCACGTGCACGTCCATGCGACGCGTCGCGCGCAGTCGCATCTCGATCCACTCGCGCTCGCGGTCGAAGAAGGCGACGTGCTCGAAGGCCTCGACATCGAAGTCGGCATCGAGCTCGCGGTTGATGACGCGCAGGGCGTTGCGGTTGAACTCGGCCGTCACGCCCGCGCTGTCGTCGTAGGCGGCCTCGAGCACGGCGGGGTCCTTGACCAGGTCGGTGCCCAGCAGCAGGTGGTCGACGCCGGGGCGCAGCAGCTTGGCGATCGCCCGCAGGAAGCGCCGCCGCGTGCCCGGGGTGAAGTTGCCGATGGTGCCGCCCAGGAAGGCGACGATGCGCGGGCCTTCCGGCTCGGGCACGTGGGGCAGGTGGCGCTCGAAGTCGCCCACGATGCCGTGCACGCGCAGGCCCGGGAACTCGTCGACCAGCTCGTCGGCGCACGCGAGGACCACCGACTCGGTCACGTCGAGCGGGACGTAGCGGCGCAGGGTGCCCGCCTCGGCCATCGCCCGCAGCAGCAGCCGCGTCTTGACCGCCGTGCCCGAGCCGAGCTCGACGAGCTCCGCGGCCCCGGTGGCTTCCACGACCTCGGCGCTGCGCTGCTCGAGGATCGCGCGCTCGGCGCGCGTCGGGTAGTACTCGGGCAGCTCGCAGATGCGGTCGAAGAGCTCGGCGCCGCGCGCGTCGTAGAAGTGCTTGGGCGGCAGCTCCTTGAACGGCCGGGTCAGGCCGTCGAGCACGTCGTCGGCCAGCGAGCGCTCGTCCTTGGGGCCGACGAAGGACTCCACGACGATCGCGTCGGTGGTCACCAGCGGCGTCATCTGCTCTCCTCGGGATCGGTGGCGAGGCGGACGCCGGCGAAGATCTGCCGGCGCTGGGGGAGGTCCCAGTTGCGGAAGGTGAGGGTGGCCACGCGTGGGTCGGTCGCCCACGAGCCGCCGCGCAGCACGCGGTACTGCGTGCCGAAGAAGACCTCCGAGTACTCGCGATACGGATGCGCGACGAAGCCCGGGTAGCCGTCGAACCACGAGGTGGTCCACTCCCAGACCTGCCCGATGCCCTGGAGGTCACCCTGGGCCCAGGTCGCCGCCTTCTCCCACTCCGCTTCTGTGGGGAGCCGCGCTCCGCGCGAGCGGGCGAAGGCGTCGGCCTCGAACCAGGAGACGTGGCACACCGGAGCGTCCGGGTGTCCCGCCTCTGCGTCCGGACAGCTGCCGATGTCGTAGTCCTCCTTCCAGGCCCAGCCCTCGTCGCTCCACCACTCGCGGCGCTGATAGCCGCCGCCCTCGGTGAAGTGCAGCCACGTGGCGTTGGTGACCGGCCGGCGCGCGATGCGGAACGCGCCGAGCTCGACGCGGTGGCGTGGGCGCTCGTTGTCGTAGGCGAACACGTCGTCCGACGCGCCGAGCGTGGCCGGGCCGGCCGGGACGTCGAGCCACTCGGACGGCGCGCCGCCGTTGAAGGTCTGAAGGGCCGGCTCGCCCGCGGCGAGCACGCCGCCCAGGCGCATGGCCTGGCGCATGGTCTCGGTGTGCTGGAGCTCGTGGCGGATGACCATCTCGTGCACCACGGGGTCGACCCCGCGGGCATCGACGGCCGCCAGCGTCCGCTCGCGCACCTCGGCGAGGTACTCGCGCGCGCCGGCGGCGTCGAGGAGCTCGATCTCACCGCGGACCGCGCGCGGCGTCTCGAAGGCGTCGTAGCGCGCCGCGAGCTCGGGGCGCAGCAGCGGCTCGCCGGCGAAGCGGTGCACGAGCCAGAGATCCTCGTAGGCCGCGATGTGCCCGAGGTCCCACGCGAGCGGGCTCATGATCGGGTCGATCTGGCGCTCGAGCTGCCCGTCGTCGAGATGCGCGACGATCGCGAAGGTGCGTTCGCGGGACGCGGCGAGGGCTTCGACGAGGGCTTCGGGCATCGCGCGTAGGACCTTGGTCAGTTCATAGCAGTTGACCGTTACGGGGCAGTGGGGCTACCCCCACTCTCAAGACGCCGGTGGCCCGGATGGCGTGACAGCCCACACGGAGCGACATTGCTGTCATGCACTCGAACACTTTCGCTGCGCGTGCGGGCCGCTGGAGCGCCAAGCACCGCAAGAAGGCGATCTGGGGCTGGCTGGCGTTCGTCGCGATCGCGTTCGTGATCGGCGGCGCCCTCGGCGTCAAGAAGCCGGCCAACCAGAACGACTACATCGGACAGTCGGGCAAGGCCGACCGCCTCCTCGACAACCACTTCCCCAAGCAGGAGGACGAGACCGTCCTCGTCCAGGCCCCCAAGGGCGCCAAGGCGACCGACCCGGCCGTGCGCAAGGCGGTCGCCGACGTCATCGCCGGCGTCTCGGGCCAGCAGGGCGTGGCCGAGGTGAAGTCTCCCTACGCTGAGGGCAACCAGGGCCAGGTCTCCAAGGACGGCCGCTCGGTGCTCGTGGAGTTCAAGGTTCGCGGCAACGACGATCAGACGAGCAAGCGCATCGATCCGATCGTCGCCTCGGTGGCGAAGGTCAAGGCCGACAACCCGAAGGTCTTCGTCGGGCAGTTCGGCGGCGCCAGCGCCAACAAGGCGCTCTCGAAGTCCTTCTCGGACGACTTCAAGAAGGCCGAGTTCCTCTCGCTGCCGATCACCCTGATCATCCTGATCCTCGCCTTCGGCGCCCTCGTGGCGGCCGGGGTCCCGCTGCTGCTGGGCCTGACCGCGGTCATGGCGACGCTCGGCCTGGTCGCCATCCCGAGCCAGTTCGTGCCGATGGACGACACCGTGAGCTCGGTGGTGCTCCTCGTCGGCCTGGCGGTGGGCGTCGACTACACGCTCTTCTACCTGCGTCGCGAGCGCGAGGAAAAGGCGCGCGGGGCGAGCAAGATCGACGCCGTCCACACGGCGGCCGCCACCTCTGGGCGCGCCGTCCTCGTCTCCGGCTTCACGGTCATGGTCGCCATGGCCGGCATGTTCTTCGCCGGCGGGCGGACCTTCACGGCCCTCGGCGTCGGCGCGATCATGGTCGTCGCGGTGGCCATGATCGGCTCGGTCACCGTGGTCCCGGCGGTGCTCGCGTGGCTGGGCGATCGCATCGAGAAGGGCCGCGTGCCCTTCCTGCACGGCCGGCGCAACAGCACCGGCGAGAGCCGCGCCTGGGCGTGGGTGCTGAGCAAGGTGCTCAAGCATCCGGTCGTCTCAGCCGTGGCCTCGGCCGGCATCCTCATCGTGCTGGCGCTGCCGGCCTTCGGGATGCACACGGTCCTCACGGGCACCGACGACCTGCCGCGCAAGCTCGAGGTCATGAAGGTCTACGACCGCGAGCAGGCCGCCTTCCCCGGCGGGCAGATCCCGGCCGTGGTCGCCATCGAGGCCAAGGACGTCACCACGCCGCAGATCCAGGCCGCGGTGAAGCAGATGGGCGACCGCGCCTTCGCCACGCGCACGATGAACGGCCCCCTGACGGTCGACGTCAGCGCCGACAAGCACGTCGCGTCGATCGCGATCCCGATGCACGGCGACGGCACCGACCAGGCCTCGGCCAACGCGCTCTCCGCCCTGCGCGGGGGGATCGTCGACCAGACGGTCGGCTCCGCGCCGGGGGTCAAGAGCGCCTACGTGACCGGCATCGCCGCGGGCACGAAGGACTTCAACGACCTCGTCAAGGCCCACGCGCCGATCGTGTTCGCCTTCGTGCTGTCGCTGGCCTTCCTGCTGCTGCTGGTGACCTTCCGCTCGATCGTCATCCCGATCAAGGCGATCGTGCTGAACCTGCTGTCCGTGGGCGCGTCCTACGGGATCCTGACCTGGGTCTTCCAGGACGGCCACTTCGAGGGGCTCCTGGGCTACAAGTCCAACGGGGGCATCGTCAGCTGGCTGCCGCTGTTCCTGTTCGTGATCCTCTTCGGGCTCTCGATGGACTACCACGTGTTCATCCTCACCCGGGTGCGCGAGGCGTTCGATCGCGGCATGAAGACCGAGGACGCCGTCGCCCACGGCATCAAGGCGACGGCCTCGACGGTGACCAGCGCCGCGATCGTGATGGTCGCCGTGTTCGCGATCTTCGCGACGCTGAGCTCGCTGGACTTCAAGATGATGGGCGTCGGCCTGTCGGTGGCGATCCTGCTCGACGCGACCCTGGTGCGCGCCGTGCTGCTGCCGGCCACGATGAAGCTCCTGGGCGACTGGAACTGGTACCTGCCCAAGGGCCTTCACTGGCTGCCGCACATCTCCCACGAGCCTGCGCCGGAACCGGCTCGTTAGAGCCCGTCCGGGGTAGGACGGCAAGCACGTCGAGCCCCGCGGGCCAACCAGCCCGCGGGGTTCGTCCATCTCATCGGCTAGGTGCAGCTCGGCGGGCGCGCCGGGTCCGCCGGGCCGGGGCGCCCCAGCGCCTGGAGGGCCCACCGGATGGCGAGCCCGTCGTTCGGCATCTCGTGGTGGTCGATGACCTCGGCCGGGCAGGCGTCCTGGAGCAGGATGTTGGCCGTGCGCGGGCCGGGGGCCAGGAAGGCCGAGGTGTACGGGGCGACGACCTCGTCGTAGCGGGTCTCGATCTGCGTGTAGGAGACGTCGCCCGGGGTCTCGTCGCCGGCGTTGAGGTTGGTCAGGAAGGGCGAGCCGGCGCGCTGCTGGTCGCACGCCGGGCAGAAGGTCGCGCCGGCCACGAGGGCGCCGGGGTTGTCGGTGCCGTGGTTGGAGGGGGCGAGGCCGACGAGGTCGTCGACCTTGGATGCCCCGCCCAGGAACTTGAGGTAGTAGCGCGGCATCATCCCGCCCTGCGAGTGGCCGACCATCGAGACCTTGCGCGCTCCGGTGGCCGCGAGGACCGCGTCGACGAAGCGCTCGAGCTGGCCGGCCGAGGCGGCGATGTCGCCGGTGCCGCGGTTGCCGTACTCGAGCGCGAAGACGCAGTAGCCGGCGGCCTCGAACTTGGGCGAGGCGGTCGCCCAGTTGTCGGCGGCGCCCTCGAAGGTGCCGTGCACGAGGACGACCGGCGCCGGGTGCGCCGTGCTGGGCTTGCACGTGAAGTCGTTGGCGCCGGGCGGAGAGACGGCGGGCAGCAGGTCCGAGACGTCGTCCGCCGACGCCGCCGCCGGCGCCAGGGCGACCGCGACAGTCGCCAACGCCGCGGCCAGTCCCGTCCTCGTGTTCAGACCCAGGGTTCGCATCGGTGCTCCTCGTCGTCGGGGAAGGCCGCTGTGGTGCCCCGGGCACGGGCGTCGTAATCGCTGCGCCGCCTCGGGCCCGCGAGGCGCTACCGTCCAGGCATGGGCCTGCTCGTCTACCTGATCGTCCTCGCGCTCTCGGGCCTCATCGTCGGCGCGCTCGCGCGCCTGGCGCTCCCGGGCCCTGACCCGATGAGCATCGGCATGACGATCCTCGTCGGCATCGCGGGCTCGTTCATCGGCGGCCTGGTGATGCTGGCGATCACGGGCGGGCGCAACGCCGGCGGGATCATCGTCTCGGTGGCCGGGGCGACGCTGATCGTCTACCTCATGCGTCGTCGGCGGGGCGGCAGCCTCACCGATCCGGGCCTGGGGCCGCGGGGCCCGCGCTAGCCGCTCGCGCGCTCCCACGCGTCGTCCGCGCGTGGCCCGTGGCGCTGCGCGGCGCCAAACAGCAGCATCGAGGGAGGGAAGCTGGCGGCGGTTCGTGGCGCGCGTCGTCTTCCTCAGTCGTGTGCGCCTTTCGGGTGCAATCGCGCGTGTTTCCCAACAGTCTCTTGACGACGCCACGGGGGTGGTCGCTCTTATGCATCTATGGCGTGCGTTAGCGCGGCCACCCCTTCGGCGGTCCGTTGAGGGTGTTGTGACACACGCTCGAAGTGCTCAGAAACCCCGCGGCTCGCCGGCGGGGAGCGGCCCCCTCGCGCGAAGCCGCGGGCGCGCCGGCCACCGCCACTCCCCTTTCCCCTCGGTGATGCGGTTAGGGCGCCGCGCAGCACCTGACACGCCGCGCGGAGACGAACTCACGCCGGCTTCGTCCACACGAGCGAATAGCGCCACAGCAGCAGCCGCCGGTAGCGCACGCCGGGGAGCACGCGGCGGGCCAGGCGGCGGGTCTCGGCGAAGGTGTCCGGCGGCGGCCACCGCCGCGGCGCCGAGTCCTCCCAGAAGGACCGGCGCAGCGCGAGGACGCGGTGGCCGATCGCGCCCGCGGCCGCGAAGGGAAGGTCGGCGGGGTAGCGCGGGCGGGCCAGGCCGACGACCGCGAGCGTCCCGCCCGGCGCCAGCAGCTCGCCCATCCGCGCGAGCGCCGCGCCCGCGTCCATGTGGTGCAGGGCGGCGATCGAGGCGATGTGGTCGAAGGACCCTGGCGCGAACGGATGCGTCATGAAGTCGCCGACGACGTAGTCGATCCCCGCGCCGTCGTCCTCGCGCCGGGCCACGTCGATGCTCGCGGCGTCGCGGTCGATGGCCGTGACATGCGCGACGACGCGCCGCAGGTCGCGCGCCAGCATCCCTACGCCGCAGCCGACGTCGAGGCTGCGTCGGGCGCCAGCCGGGACGGCGGCGAGGATGACACGGTGGTAGTGGAGGTTGTGGTTCCACCGCGGTGGGCGGGAGCTCACCCCGGCGCTAGGACTCGGCCTGGGCCGCCGCCCAGTCGCGCAGCCGGTCGGAGAGCTCGACCGCGGCCGGGCTGACCTCGACGACCGCATCCACCGGGACGTTGGCCCGGCGCCCAGCGGCCACGATGGCGTCCGGGGAGGGCGCCTCGTACAGGCAGTAGGTCCGCCGCCGGTCGGCGCTCAGGAACGAGAACAGCCAGCGAACGCCCTCGTCGGCGTTGATCTCGTCGATCAGCCGGACGTCGTCGCTCGTGAGATCGAGCTGCTCCGCGAAGGCGCGCTCGATGACGTAGAGCGGCATGGCGCGGATCGTACCGTCCCGCTACGCCCCGACGAGGCCGTGCCTATGCGCGTAGGAGGCGGCCTCGGTGCGGTTCGCGCAGCGCGTCTTACGCAGGATGTTGCGGATGTGGTTGGCCGCCGTGTGCTCGCTGATGAACAGCGTGGCGCCGATCTCGCGGTTGCTCATGCCCTGGGCGACGAGGCACAGGATCTCGACTTCGCGGGCTGAGAGCTCGTCGGGACGGCGCTTGGCCGGCGCCGCGGAGCCGAGTGCCCGTACGCGACCGAGCAGCGCCGGCATGCCGATCCGCTCGGCCAGCGCGGCGGCCTCGCCGAGCAGCGCGTCGACCCGGTCGCTCTCGCCGGGCCCGCGCGCCAGCAGCAGGCGGCCGTACTCGTACGCGGTGTGAGCCAGCCACGTCACGGCCCCCATGCGGCGGTTGAGCTCCATGGCGCTCTCGAAGTGCTCCTCCGCGCGCTCTGAGTCGCCGAGGGTCGCGGCCAGCATGCCCAGGTAGCGGTCGGCCGCCCCGTGGCAGGCCACGAGGTGGCCGATCATCACGTTCGTCCCGGCGAGCGGCTCGAGCTCGGGGTAGATCATCGCGGCGGTGGCCTCGTCGCCGAGCGCCGCGCACGCGTCGGTCAGGTAGGCCAGGGCGGCCAGCCACAGCGACTCGCGGAACGGGTCGAGGCCCTCGGCGGCGACGCGCGCGAGCTCGCGCCGGGCCTCCGCTTCCATGCCGAGCTCGACGAGCACGGAGGCGAGGCCGGGGCGCCACGGCCCGCCACGGTCGGCGTCGGTGGCCAGGATGCGGATGATCGGGGCGAGCTCCGCGAGCCGTCCCTGCTCTCGGCGGATGTTGAACATCTGGATCCCGTGAACGCCGGCGGCGTCGCTGCCGCTCAGCAGCCGGCTCCACTCGTGCGAGTGCCGCGCCCTCGCCTCCGCCTCCTCGAGGTGGCCGTCGCAGAGCGCGATGCTCGAGCCGTAGTGCTCGGCCACGTGGAGCATGAACGGCTGGGCCGTCTGCTCGGCGGTGCGCAGGAGGGCCGCGACCTCCAGCCGGGCGGCGTCGAGATCGCCCAGCGCGACGAAGGTGGGGACCCGCCATGCCATCGCCTCCGCGAGGATCTCGGTGTCGCCCAGCTCCTCGCCGAGATCGACGGCCTCGGTGAGCATGGCGAGGATGTCGTCGAGCGAGCTCGTGCCCCGCGACCAGTACGAGCGCACCAGCACCGTGGCCAGCGGCACGCGATCGTCCAGCCGCCGGGCCAGGGCCACGGCATTGGTGCGGACGATGGCGCCGCGCTCGTGCTCGCCCTGGAAGACGAGTCCGCGCGCGAGCCCGCTGAGCAGGCCGGCGCGCAACTCGAGGTTGTCGTGCTGCAGCGCCGTCGTCGCCTCCTCGAGCAGCTCGACCGCGCCCTGGTCGGCGATCCCAGGACGCCAGCACGCCTCCTCGTAGCCGATCGCGGCGCGCGCGAGCAGCTCCCCGTCGCCCAGCTCGCGGGCGATGCCCGCCGTCTGCGTGAACGCCTCCAGCGCGTCGGCCGCATCGCCGGCGCGGTGGCTGGCGGTGCCGAGCTCGAGGAACACCTCCGCGCGCTTGGCCGGACTCTCGATCCCCAGCTCCAACGCGGTCCGCAGCCGCGTCGCCGCCTCGTCGAAGGCCACCGCGGCGGCGGCCGCCCGTGCGGCCCCGACGTTGTACTCGATGCCGCGCTGGGGCCCGTCCAGCGGTGCGGCGGCGGCGAAGTGGTGGGCGAGGTCGGCCAGGGCACGGCCTGAGCGGCCCTCGGAGCGCTCGAGCGCCTCGCCCACCCGCAGGTGCAGCTCGGCGCGCCGCACGCCGGAGAGCCGGTCGTAGAGCGCGCGGCGGACGAGCTCGTGGGTGAAGCGATAGGCGAGCCGGCGCGAGGGGAGCTCCTCGATCATGCCGCTGTGCACCGCCTCCTCGAGGGCGGCGAGCAGGTCGGGCTCGGTCAGGCCCGAGGCCTGGCGCACGATGTCGAGGCCGAACTCCGGCCCGGCGGCGGCCGTGAGCTCGAGGAGGTCGGTCGTGGCGGGCGCCAGGCGCGAGAGCCGCTGGCTGACGACCTCGCGCACGCTCTCGGGGGTTCCGAGCTCCGCCAGCGGCCGGGTGGCCCGGATGGCGCCGTCGACGACCTCCACGATGCCGGTCTCCACCAGGGCGCGCCACAGCTCGCAGACCAGGAAGGCGTTGCCGCCGGTGAGCTCGCCGATCGCCCGCGCGAGCCCGGGCTGCCCTACGCCTGCGTCGCCCGCGGCGGCGCGGCGCAGGAACTCGCCGACGTCGTCGTCGGAGAGGCCGGCGAGGCGCAGCCGGACGACGTCGTCGGAGCGGCGCAGGTCGGCGAGCGTCTGCGAGAGCGCCTCCGGGACGTCGGCCTCGGTGTCGCGGAAGGTGACGAGCAGCAGCACCCGCGCGTGGCCGGCGGCGCGCGCCAGGTGGCGCAAGAGCAGGAGGGTCGACGCATCGGCCCAATGCCCGTCCTCGAGCACGAGCAGGACCGGCCGGGCGCTGAGCCCGACGAGCAGGTCGGTCACCGCGGTGTGCAGGCGGTGGCGCTCGGTGTCAGCGTCGGCCTCGACCGGCGCCGGCAGGTCGCCGACACGGGCCGGCAGGTCGGGCAGCAGACGCGTGAGCTCGCCGCCCGACGTGGCCAGCGCGGCGCGCAGCTCGCCGGGGTCGACGACGCGGGAGGCGTGCTCGAGCGCCTCGACGAACGGCCCGTACGGCGTGCGCACGACCGCGTCGCAGGCGCCGTAGAGGACGAGCGCGCCCAGCCCGGCGGCGTCGCTCGCGAACTCGCGCACCAGGCGGCTCTTGCCCGAGCCGGGCTCGCCGCTGAGCAGGGCGACGCGGCGGCCCTCGCCCTCGGCGGTCGGCATGAGCGCCCGCAGCGTCTCGAGCTGCGACGAGCGCCCGACGAAGGGGAACGTCGAGGTGAGGCGCAGGGAACCTGGGAGCTCGTACATGGCGGGGAGCGCGGACCGAATAGTCAGACCTGATCATCGCGATCGCGCTGTCGGAGATCCAGGCGGGAAGAAAGTCGATCAGTCCGCGTCATGACAGGCACGAGGCCCGGGGCTAGCGTCGCCGGGACGACAACCAAGGGGGACGCATGAACACGATGACCACACCCGCGCAGGCCGCTCGCCAGGAGCTCACAGAGTTCCGGGGCCGCCTGATCGGGCCTGGCGACGCCGACTACGACGAGGCGCGCGCGGTCTACAACGCCATGATCGACAAGCGGCCGGCGCTGATCGCGCGCTGCGCCGACGCCGACGACGTGGCGACCGCGGTCGGCTTCGCTCGCGATCGCGGCCTGCTGCTGGCGGTCCGCGGCGCCGGCCACAACGGCGCGGGCCTGGGCACCTGCGACGACGGAGTGGTCGTCGACCTCTCTCTCCTGAAGGACGTCGAGGTCGACCCGGCCAACAAGACGGTCCGGGTCGGCGGCGGGTGCACCTGGAGCGAGGTCGACACCGCCACCAACGAGCACGGCCTCGCCACGCCGAGCGGGATCATCTCGACGACCGGCGTCGGCGGCCTGACCCTCGGCGGCGGCCTGGGCCACCTGACCCGCAAGTACGGCCTGACCATCGACAACCTGCTCGAGGCCGAGCTCGTCCTGGCCAGCGGCGAGCGCGTCCGCGCGAGCGCGGGCGAGAACCCCGACCTGTTCTGGGCGATCCGCGGCGGCGGCGGCAACTTCGGGGTCGTGACCTCGTTCACCTTCCGCCTGCACGAGGTCGGCACCGTCATCGGCGGCCCGACCTTCTGGCCCGTCGAGCAGGGCGCCGAGATCCTCTCGGCCTACCGCGAGTTCCTCCCCAGCGCCCCGCGCGAGCTCAACGGCTTCTTCGCCTTCCACACCGTGCCCCCGGGACCGCCGTTCCCCGAGGAGATCCACATGCGCAAGGTGTGCGGCGTCGTCTGGTGCTACGTCGGCGGCGAGCAGGACGCGGCGGCGGCGATGGCCCCGCTGCTGGATGCCGTGCCCGCGCCGCTGATGCACGGCGTGGCGCCGATGCCCCACCCGATGCTGCAGGGCGCCTTCGACGCCCTGTACCCGAAGGGCGAGCAGTGGTACTGGCGCGCGGACTTCGTCACCGAGATCCCCGACGAGGCGGTCGCCATCCACCAGCGCTTCGGCGAGGCGATGCCGACGCTGAAGTCGACCATGCACATGTACCCGATCGACGGCGCCGCGCACGACGTGGGCTCGACCGACACGGCGTGGAGCTACCGCGAGGCGAACTGGGGCTCGGTCTTCGCCGGCGTCGATCCCGACCCGGCCAACGTCGGGGCCGTGCGCAAGTGGAGCATCGACTACTCCGAGGCGCTGCACCCGTACTCCGCCGGCGGCGGCTACGTGAACATGATGATGGACGAGGGCCAGGAGCGCGTCCGCGCCAGCTACCGCGACAACTACGACCGGCTGGCGCGCATCAAGGCCCAGTACGACCCGGAGAACCTCTTCCGCGTCAACCAGAACATCCAGCCGGCGGCCTAGCCGCTAGCGGCCGCTGCGCTGGTCGATGGGCGAGCTCGAGAAGAAGAAGAACCAGAGCTCGAAGACGAGATAGGCCAGGAGCACGACGCCCACCAGGATGTACTCCAAGGGGGTGAGGTGGGCGTCGGCTCCGGGCGCGCCGTGCTCGCGCGCGCCGCTCATCGCGCGCAGCCACGGCGTGTGGCGGCGCACGGTGGCGCGGTGGCCGGTCAGCCCGTCGTACGCGCGCCCCATCCAGCCCAGCGCGCAGACGAGCAGCCAGCAGACGAAGCCGATGGTCGCCACCACGGCGAGCAGCGCCGGCATCGAGATGCCGCTCGAGGGCGCCACGCGCGAGCCCACCCACAGGCCCAGCAGCGGGGCCGCGGTCCACAGCGAGATGCTCGCGACCGCCATGCCGGCGACGAGGGCGACGCGCTCGAAGCGGACCTTCACGTGTTCCAGCGGCTGATCACGGCGACCTCGCGCTCGTAGGCCAGCACGGACACGGCGCCGGTCCCCAGGTGCAGCCGCCCACCGAGGTCGATCGGCGCGTCGATCCAGCGCGCCGCCAGGGCGCGCAGGATGTGCCCGTGCGCCACCAGCGCCACCGTGCCCTCGACGCCGCGCACCTCGGCGATGACGCGGTCGCAGCGGGCGGCGACGTCGTGGGGCATCTCGCCGCCGGGCGCGCCGTCGTGCCATAGGAACCAGGCTGGGCGGTCCTCGCGGATCTCCGGCGTGGTCAGCCCCTCGTAATCGCCGTAGTCCCACTCGAGCAGGTCGTCGCGCAGCCCCGAGCACTGCAGGCCCGCGAGTTGCGCCGTCTCCCGCGCCCGCGAGAGCGGCGAGCAGAGCACGACGGCGAAGTCCTCACCGGCGAGACGCTCGCCCAGCTCGCGGCCGACCTCCCGCCCGGCGTCGGTGAGGGCGACGTCGGTGCGCCCGGTGTGCTTTCCGGTCCGCGACCACTCCGTCTCGGCGTGGCGCAGGAGCCAGACCTCGTCAGCCATCGAGCGCCGCGGCGTCGGCGATGATCTCCAGCCGCGCCCGGTCGAGCAGCGAGGCGGGCACTTCGGGATCGGGCCCCGCGATGACCTGCGCGAGCAGCGGCGCCTTCGCCGCGCCGCTGACGACGAGAAGGATCCGGTGCGAGGCGTTGAGCTTGGGGAGGGTCAGCGTGACGCGGTCGGGCGGCGGCTTGGGGGAGCCGTGCACCGCGACGCACACGCCGTCGGCGTGGACCTGGGGGAAGCCCGGGAAGAGCGACGCGGTGTGCCCGTCGGGCCCCATGCCGTTGACGGCGACGTCGAGCGTGACGTCGGCGATCTCCTCGCCGTAGTCGGTGGCGGCCTCCTCGCAACCGAGGTGCGTCGGCACCGGGTGCCAGATCGCGCCGGGGGCCTGCAGATGGGTGGTGGCGAGGCGGTGGTTGGACTCGTCGTCGTCGAGCGGCACGCAGCGCTCGTCGCCGTACCACAGGTGCACGTCGCGCCACTCGGGCAGCTTCGGCCCGACCAGCTCGTAGGCGCGCGACAGCGAGCCGCCCGACAGCGCCACGTGGGCCGCACCGTGGATGGTGCGGGCGCCGTCGATGGCGGCGGCCATCACCTCGGCCACGCGCGCGGCGACGGCCTCGGGGTCCTCGCAGCGCGTGATGACGGGCTCGTCACTCACCGAGCGTCACCTCCTCGCGGCGCGACTCCATGAGCGGCTGGGAGGAGACGAGGTCGTGATCGGCGCGGATGACGTGCATCACGGCGTTGATGAGGGCCAGGTGTGTGAAGGCCTGCGGGAAGTTGCCCAGATGGCGTCCGGAGCTCGCGTCGATCTCCTCGGCGTAGAGGTTCAGGCTCGATGCGAACCCGAGCATCTTCTCGCACAGGGCACGGGCGCGATCGTGCTCGCCGATCTCGGCCAGCGCGCTGACCAGCCAGAAGGAGCAGATGGCGAAGGTGCCCTCCTCGCCGGCCAGCCCGTCGTCGGTCTCCTGCACCTTGTAGCGCTGGACGAGGCCGTTGAGCGTGAGCTCGTCGGCGACGGCGTTGACCGTCGCGACGACGCGCTCGTCGTCGGGGGGCAGGAATCGCACGAGCGGGATGAGCAGGCACGACGCGTCGAGGGCCGCCGTGTCGTAGTGCTGGGTGAAGACGCCGCGATCGTCGACGCCGTGCTCGCAGATGTCGGCGTGTATGAGGTCGGCCTCGAGCTGCCAGCGCTCGCCGCGCTCGTGGTCCGCGCGCAGGCGCGCCAGGCGCGCGCCACGGTCGCAGGCCACCCAGCACATGACCTTCGAGGAGGTGAAGTGCTGGGGCTCGCCGCGGACCTCCCAGATCCCGCGGTCGGGCTCGCGCCAGGCGGCGATGGCGTGGTCGACCTGCTTGCGCAGGATGTCCCACGTCGACTCGGCGAGCCCGTCGCGCGACTTCGTGTGCAGGTAGATCGAGTCGAGCAGCGCGCCCCACACGTCGTGCTGCTTCTGGGCGTAGGCGCCGTTGCCCACGCGGACCGGCTGGGCGTGCTCGTAGCCGTCGAGGTGCAGCAGCATCTCCTCGGTCAGCGTCTCCTCGCCGCCGATGCCGTACATGATCTGCATCTCGCCGTCGGTCTTCGAGGCGACGTCGCGGATGAAGTAGAAGAAGTCGTTGGCCTCCTCGTCGAAGCCCAGCGTGTACAGGCCCCAGAGCATGAAGGTCGAGTCGCGGATCCAGGCGTAGCGGTAGTCCCAGTTGCGCTCGCCGCCGGGGGTCTCGGGCAGCGACGTCGTCGCCGCCGCGACCATCGCGCCGGTCGGCGCGTAGGTCAGGCCCTTGAGCGTCAGCGCGCTGCGCTGCAGGTAGGTGCGCCACGGGTGGTCGGGGAACTCGCCGTGGCTGAGCCACTCGTGCCAGTAGTCGGCGGTGAAGACGAGGCGATGGTAGGCGTCGTCGTAGGTCTCCGGGCCGCCGTGCTCGCTCCACGACAGCGCGATGAACGCCGTGTCGCCGTCGCGCAGGGTCGTGCGCGCGCGGGCGCGGCCGCCCTCGAAGCCGATGCGCAGGTCCGTGGCCAGCGTGAGCTGCAGGTCCTCGTCCTCGGCGGTGGCGACCGCCTTGCCGTAGCCGGCCCCGGAGTACTCCCACGCGACGCCCTTGCGCCCGTAGTCCACGCGCGGCTCGCACTCCATGTGCATCTCGACGCGCCCGTTGACGCAGCGCATGGTGCGCAGCAGGACGTGGTCGGCGTCGTTGTCGGTCGGCGAGCGGCGGTGGGTGTTCGACCGCTCGTCGTCGTGGTGCCATGGCCCGATGAGCAGCACGTCGCGGACGATGACCCAACCGGTGCGCGTGCCCCACGTCGTCTCCAGCACCATCGTGCCCGGCAGGTAGCGCTGCCCGGCGGGCACCGCGGTGTCGACCGGGGCGAGCCGGAAGGACCCGGCGTCGCGGTCGAGCATCGTGCCGAAGATCGACGGGCCGTCGAAGCGCGGCAGGCACATCCACTCGACGTTGCCGCTCGGCGCCACGAGCGCGCAGACCTCGCAGTCGGAGAGGAACGCGTAGTCCGCGATCGGAGGGAAGGGGCTTCCGCCCAGTGGGACGTCGCCCACGACGTGGCGCATGGTGGGCGAACCGTACTGGCACGGCGCCGGCGCGGTCTATGCCCAGTCGTCCAGGCTCCCCGCACGCCCATGGCCGGCGGAGGCCGCTCAGTACTTTGTGGGCCATGGCGACGACGACGAGCACGGCGATCGGGGTCTCACGGCGACGCAGCGACGGGGAGGGCAAGGTCCGCGGCTCGACGCGCTTCGCGGCCGACGTTCCCGTCCACGGCCTGTTGCACGCCCGGCTGGTCCTCGCCGCCGAGGCGCATGGGCGGATCGCGGGGATCGACGGCTCGGCGGCGCTCGAGGTGGCGGGGGTGGTGGCGGTGCTCACCGCGGCCGACCTGCCCTTCGTCGACGGCGCCGCGGGCCGCGCCGGGCAGCCGCTGGCGCGCTCGGAGATCGTCTACTCCGGCCAGCCGGTCGCCCTCGTGGTGGCCGAGACCGAGGCCGCGGCCGCCGATGGGGTCGACGCGGTCGTCGTCGACGTCGAGCCGCTCGAGGCCGCGCTCGACCTCGAGTCGGCGATGGCGCCGGGCGCGGCGCTGGCCCGCGTCGAGGTCGTCGAGGGCGACGGCGCGGACGTCGGGGGCGCGCACGCGGCGGCGGGCGACGGCGACTCCGGTGCCGACGACGAGGCGCTGTCGGACAACGTCGCCGGGCGCCAGCGCATGAGCGCCGGCGATGCGCAGGCGGCGCTGGCCGGCGGGGCGGTGCGCGCGGCCGGGCGCTACAGCACGAGCTGGATCCACCAGGGCTACATGGAGCCGCAGGTGGCCACCGCGTGGCTGGAGCCCGAGGGCGGGCTCGTCGTGAGCTCGAGCACGCAGGGCGCCTTCAGCACGCGACAGCAGCTGGCCGACCTGCTCGGCTGGTCGCACGACCGCGTGCGCGTGCGCCCGGCGCCGCTGGGGGGCGCGTTCGGCGGCAAGCTGATGATCGCCGAGCCGCTGGCGGCCGCCGCGTGCGTGCGCCTGGAGCGCCCGGTCCGGCTGGCGCTGACGCGCATGGAGGACTTCGCGGCGTCCAACCCGGCGCCCGGCGAGCTCATCGAGCTCGAGGCCGGCGCGACGGCCGAGGGCGACCTGACCGGCGTGCGGGGGCGGATCGTCCTCGACCGCGGCAGCAACGACGAATACGGCTTCGAGGCGATCGCCGCCCTGCTCGCCTCGGGCCCGTACCGCTGGCAGGCGCGCGACATCGCCGCCTACGGGGTGCTGACCAATCGCGTCGGCTTCGGCGCCTACCGGGCGCCGGCCGCGCCGCCCGCGGCCTTCGCCATCGAGACCCTCGTCGACGAGCTCGCATCAGAGCTGGGGCTCGACCCGATCGAGCTGCGGCTGCGCAACATCTTCCACGAGGGCGACGAGGGATTGGACGGCAAGCCCTTCGCAGTCTTCGGCGCCGCCGAGTGCCTCGAGCGCCTGCGCGCGCACCAGCTGTGGGAGCGCCGCCACTCGCTGCCCGACGGCGAGGGCGTCGGTGTCGCCATCGGCTGGTGGCCCGGCGGGCTCGAGCCCGCGGCCGCGAGCTGCCGCCTGGACGCCGACGGCAAGTTGACGATCGTCACCGGCGCCGTCGACATGAGCGGGACGGAGACCGTGTTCCAGTCGATCGCCGCCGAGGCCTTCGGCCTTTCGCACGAGTCGGTCCGCGTCGTGGCCAGCGACACCTCCGCCGCGCCCTACGCCGGGTTGAGTGGCGGCAGCAAGGTCATCTACACCGTGGGCCGCGCCGTCGAGCGCGCGGCCGACCAGGCGCGCGAGCGGCTGCTCGAGGTGGCCGCCAGCGAGCTCGAGATCGCCCCCGAGGACCTCGAGGTCGTCGACGGCGCCGTGCGACCGATCGGCTCACCCGATCGCGCCCTGGACCTCGCCGAGCTGGCGTCCAAGGTCCTCAGCTTCGGCAGCCGTCACGCGCCGGTCGAGGGCTACGGCGCCACCGCGCAGACCAGCCGCGCGCCGGGCTCCGCCGCCCACCTCTCCCACGTCCGCGTCGACCGCGAGACCGGCGAGGTGACCCTCCTGCACCACGTCGTCGCCCAGGACGTCGGCCGCGCCCTGAACCCCGCCCTGGTCTCCGGCCAGCTGCTCGGCGGCGTGACCCAGGGCTTCGGCTGGGCCCTGTTCGAGCAGCTCGCCTACGACGACGAGGGTCAGCTGCGCACCGGCTCCTTCGTGGAGTACGCGATGCCCACCATCGACACCGTCCCACCGATCGACACCGAGATCGTCGAGGTCCCCGCTCCCGACGGCCCCTTCGGCGCCAAGGGCGTCGGCGAGCCGCCGGTCGTGGGCGTGCCCGCGGCGGTGGCCAACGCGATCGCCGCGGCGACGGGGTTGCGGATGCGCGATCTGCCGATGACCCCGCTGCGGGTGTGGGGGGCGCTGAACGGGGGCGCCGGTTAGGCGGCCTGCTGAGGCCCCTGTCGCGCTGTCTGTCGTCTTGAGGGCCATTGGCCTGTGGCGGGCGGGTCCTGTCGCCGGACACGGCCTCAGACTCCGCAGGCTCCGTCTGAGGGGCGTGTCCCGCGCCACCCGCCCGAGGACCGTCTCTGCCCGGCCGGGCGCCGTCGCTGGCGTCGCGGTCCGTCGGCGTCTACTGCCTTCGCGGCCGCAGCTCCTGCGCCGGGTCGGTGTGGCTCTGCTCTCCGCTGGCGTATCGCGCGACCGTGGTCGGCCTCCGCGTTAGCGAGCCAACGGTGCGCCGAGGTGCCCTCGACGCAACGTGTTGGTCGAGCCGCTCGACAAGCGGCTCCCTGCCACGGGCACGTTGTCACCTGCCGTCGCAGCGGCGCCCTGGACAACCGGGGGTATCAGGCATGGCGCGACGGCCCTCCTGAGGTCTAACCGACGTGGCCCTCCGCCTCACCATTGGGCGGGTGACGGGGTCACGATCAGACCAAGGAGGCCTCGATGCAGCTTCACCTCATTTCCCTGTTCTGCTCGACGACCGAGGACACCACGGGCGCCGACGAGCCGTACCTGCTCGTCAACGGCGTCAAGGTGTGGGGGTCGGAGGTGCCTGGCCTCAATGATCAGCAGACCGCGGACCTCAGCGCCGTCCCGGTCATCGCCTTCGACACGCGTGCCCGTGTCGAGCTCTTCGACGAGGACTCCCCGGACGACGACGACCTGCTCGGGCGCTTCTACGCGGGCAAGGGCCAGCTCGGCCAGGGCGAGGTCGAGTACAAGTTCGTCGAGGACGACGCGGACTACACGCTGACCTACGAGGTCACGGCGTAGCTCGCCGCGGCGATCCCCATGTGTGATCCCACTCCTATCCGCAACTGGCTCATCGGCTGCGTTGCGCTCATCGTTGCTGCGATCGTGACGATTGTCGGTGCGGCGGTCGCGAACGGCTCCTGGTGGTACACGTATCTCTCACCGATCGGGATGCTCGTCGCCGCTGCCTTCACCGCGGGCGCGATCGGGGCCTGCGCCATGGCGCTGTCGGCGCTTGACGCTTACTGCGCCTGCGTCGGCTCGCGGTGCGGCGGTCAGTGCGAGAACATGCGCAACACGCTGCGCGCCGTCATGACGGTGCTCGGCATCCAAGCGACGGCGTGTGTGACCGTCGCCGCGTACGCGTGGATCCCTGGGGCTGCGAACCCGGCGCAGTGGGTCATCATCGGCGCGCTGGTCGTCCTGACTGGGTTGCTCATCGCTGCGATCGGCTTCTACAGCTCGCTCGCTTCGTGCGCCACCCCGGCGCCGACGCCGCCAACGCCGCCGACTCCACCGACGCCTCCGACCCCCCCGACGCCGGCGTCGTCTCCGGCTGGGTGAACGGCGAACACGCGCGGCGCCCGGGACAACCGCGGCGCCGCTCGAGCCGTAGGCCCGCAGTGGCTGGCGTGCGGGCCCTGTCGTCGGACACCGTCCGTGCCCGGCCGGGCTCCGTCATTCGCGCCGCGGTCGCGTTGCATGACTCCTTCGCGACCGCAGTTCCGGCGCCGGACCCGTGCGCCCCGCTCTCCGTCCGAGTGTCACCGCCACGGTGATCTGCCACCGCCTGGGCGAGCCAACTCGCTGATTCCACCCCAACTCACCTGTGGTGAGTGCCGCGTTCACGCGGATGCGGGAGCGATGTAGGTCGCCGACGCCAACGGCCGGACGGCGACGTCCCCGGATCGCCAGCCACCCCTCACCGGGGGGAGCGACCAATGGACGCCGAGCTCGGGCCCAGGCGCGTCGACGCTCGGCGCGTCGCATGCTTGGCGATCCCGACTATCAGCGGGGCTGTTCGCGACGACCCCAACCGGGCGGACGGGATGGTGGCGCTGCTGAAGGAGATCTACGGCCGAGAGTAGGCCGCACGAAGTCGTGCTGCGAGAACGAGCCTGCCGACGGCGGCCCGCCGTTCGTCGCGTGACCGCCCCCGCGTGCCGGTCGCTTACGGGGTGGTCGTGGTCTTTGCCGAGGCTCGCCTGGCCTTGGCCTTGGCCTTGGTGTTGGTGCTGTGGTACACGTAGTTGACGAGCGCGTCGAGCTCCTGCGCGGTCAGCGCCGTCCCGTAGTTGGTCGGCATCACGTTGGCGCTGTAGCCGCTGACGATCTCCTTGTTGGGATCCACGATCGACTCGCGCGTGGCCGAGGCTGGATCGGCTGTCAGTTCTTTGTCGAGGTTGGGGCCGATCGTCCCGCTGGTACCCGCGGCCTTCATCGTGTGGCACGACCCGCAGCCGATGGCGCCGACGTCGGGCTTCCCCGAGACGAAGAGCTGCGCGCCGAGCGCGTCGCCCGTGAGCTGGGGAGACTGCGCGCCGCCGGCGGTCTGCCCGGCTGCCGCCGGAGCCGTGACCGTGACCGTGTTGGTGTTCCCGCCCGCGCTGATCACGAGCGCGATCGTGGACAACACCAGCGCGGCCAGAATGCCGACCCCGCCGACCATCACGACGAACTTCCCGGAGGCTCGCGCGATCTGCTCGTCGAAGATCTGCTGCTCGGTCTTGCCGCCGGGCTCCGGCTGATCGGGCCCGCGAACATCATCGTCGTCCATGCTCGCCTCGCTTCCTGTCACGGCTGGACGCGGCCAACACTACGCCAGTACGGCAGTGCACGCTTGGCGTACTGACAGGACGAAAGCAGAGCTGCGGAGGCTCGCGAGGCGACTGGTTGAGGACAACAGCACGCTCCGCCGATGTCGTCACGCTCCGCTTTCCGGAGAAGCGGAGCGGCCGATGCTGGGGACGTCGCTCCCACCTTGGACGACGGATGAAAGTCAAGTGCGGTTGATCGACCACCGCCTGTCGTGGGAAAGTTCAGCCGGGCGCGAGTGACGACGAGTCAAAGCGCAGACTTGGGCCTTGAGGTCTGCCGCGCGACCTGCTCCTTTGAGGAGCCACTAGATGCGCGGCCCGGTGTCGCACTCGCGCCCGCCTGTTGGCGGTCCTTCACGGTGCGCTCGTAGGCGCGCTGGGCTTGAAGCGCGAGCTCGCGTTCGGCGTGGCGCATCGTCTCGTTGGTCGCCCAGACGCCGCGGCCGCCCTGCCAGCGAGGAGCCCCGGCGGTGAGCTCGAGACGGCGCATCTTCTTCTTGGTCAGCGAGGGCTGGGCGAAGGCGTAGTCCTCGCCGCGCGTCAGCAGACACCAGAACAAGCACGCCAGCTTGCGCGCGCTGGCGACGATGGCGATCGAGTGACCGCGACGCGCCCGAACGCGCTGATAGAAGCCCGCGATCGGCCCGGGCTGACGCACCGTCGACCAGCACGCCTCGACCAGCGCGTGACGCGCGCTGCTTGAGCCCTGCTTGGAGATGTGACCGTGGGTGGCGGGCCCGACGCCTGACTGTCTGACGCGCGGATCCAAGCCGAGATAGCCGGTCAGCTTGCGCCGGTCGCCGAAGCGGCGGATGTCGCCGACGGCGGCCATGAACGTCGCCGCGACGATCACGTTGACCCCCGGGACGGTCATCAGCCGCTTGACCTCCGGCCACGACAACGCCTCCGCGGCGATCAAGCGCTCGACCTGCGCGATCTCCGCGTCGAGGAAGGCGACCTGGCGCATGGCCGAGTCGACGGTCTCGCGCTCGGTGAGCGCCAGCCGCTGCTCGGCCAGCCAGGCCCGGCCCTTGACGCCGAACAGATCCGACGCCGGCGGGCGGCCCTTCAAGCAGCGCATCAACACCGCGTGGATCTCGTTCTTCGCGCGCGAGCGCGCCCGCACCAACTGAGCGCGGCGCGCGAGCCGCCGGCGCATCGCGCGGATGCGCTCATCCGGCGTCCACACCCCATCCAATTGGCCCGCCCACAGCAGCTTCGCCAGCGCCCGCGCGTCGAGGCGATCGGTCTTCGCGCGCGCCTGGCGGATCCCGGTGTCGCTCGGCGAGACGACGATCACCCGCGCCACATGCGGCTCGAGGATCGCCGCGATCGCCCACGCATTGCCCGTCACCTCCAACGCGACGTGGTCGCGCGGGTCGAGGCTCTGCGCGAACAGCTCAAGCGCCTGCGGTGTGGTCGCGATCCGCCCGGCCGAGCGCAACCGGCCCTCCGCGACGATCGCCACCTCGCAGAAGTCGCGATGCACGTCCAGAGCTACCGCTCTCACGTCTCCTCCTCACTATCGGTGGGCAAGCTGGAGAACCGGTGGGCAAACGACATCGACGGATCCGCGCTCGCAGCGCAACCGGGCAAGTCGCAGGGGCGGCCACCGAAAAGCCCGGGCTCAACTCGCCCATCGTCCAAAACGGCCTGCCCAACCTGCGTTCTCCCACAAAGGCCCCTCGTCCCAGTCGGTCGAACCTAAGCCCGCCGCCGGACACCACAGGAGCCCTCAAAGAGCAGTTTCATGCCCCGACGAGCACGAGCGCCGGTCAAGACCGCTGCTTCTCGACGAAGGCCGCACTTTGCGGCGCTTCGCCGGATGCGTCGTTCGCTACTGAGTCGGACGATCAGCGGCAGCGCGGCGAGCAGCCAACCGAACGTAGCCGCGCTGCGGCATCGAGGCAAACGCGAGAGTGCCCCGTTTCGACGATTGGGGCACAGTGCGGCCGTGCTTCATGACGGCGTACGTGGATACGCGGCAGTGTCGCCGGTCGAGCCGCTGTCGTCCGTCCGCACGATTCGCCGCGCTTGTCGGCTCGCCCGGGGTAACGCCGAGGGCCCTGCGCCATACCCTGGCTGGCGCCCTCGTGCGCGCGTGGCGATCTTCGCTCCCGGGGGGTCGTCGAGCAGAGCGTCGTTGGGGGCCCCGCCGGTCGTGTGCGCAGCGCGCGCGGATCGAGGCTCCTCGCGGGATACGCTCCGGCGATGGTCCACATGCGGATCGTCGCTCCCCGAGAGGTCTCTGAGCAGGCGCTCGGGATGCTGCGCGAGAGCGGGTCGGTGTGTAACGTGATCTGGCTTCCCGGCGCCGCGCAGGAGCCCGCGGGAGACGTGATCCTCGCGGATGTCGCGCGCGAGGACGCCAGCGTCACGTTGTCGGACCTCAAGGAGCTTGACATCCACCGGACCGGCTCGATCGCGCTGGAGTCGGTCGAGACCCAGATCTCGCTGTTCGCCGAGCGCGCCGTCGAGCGGGCGCGCGGCTCGGAGGCCGATGCGGTTGTCTGGGAAGAGGTCGAGTCGCGCACAAGCGAGCAGGTGGAGCTGTCCGGCACGTACCTGTTGTTCATCGTGCTGGCGGGTCTGATCGCGGCGGTCGGAATCTTCCTGAACTCCCCGATCCTGATCGTCGGCGCGATGGTCGTCGGCCCCGAGTTCGGGCCGATCGCCGGCTTCTGCGTGGCCTTCGTGCAGCGCCGGCGCCACCTGGCGGCGCGCTCGCTTGTCGCGCTCGCGGCGGGCTTTTCGCTCGCGATCATGGCGGTCTATCTCACCACGCACGCTTTCCGGATCACCGGCCTGACCCCAAGCGAGTTCACCGAACGCAGTCACAGCCTGTCGAACGTGATCTCCAGCCCCGACTTCTTCACGTTCTTCGTCGCCGCTTGCGCGGGCGTGGCGGGGATGCTGTCGCTGAGCACGGCGAAGTCGGGCGCGCTCATCGGGGTGCTGATCTCGGTCACGACGATCCCGGCAGCAGCCAACATCGGCGTCGCCGCCGCCTACGGCGACTGGCACGCATGGCGCGGCTCGATCGCGCAGCTCGCGATCAACCTCGCGTCGATCATGGCAGCCGGCACGGCGACGCTCTACGTTCAGCGCCTGCTGTATCGGAGGCGGCGCGTGCGCCACTTGCGGGACCCCAGTCGCGCGGCGGCGGGACTGGAGATCGGGCGCTCGCGGCGGTCCAAGGGCACGAGCGTGTGACTCGTCGTCGCTCCGGCCGCGCGAACGTGCAATCGGAGCAGACCGGGGCGGCGCTATCGCATCGAGGCACGCGCGAGAGCCACGCCGGACGCCGCGCGCAGTGTCGCCTCGGACGCCAGGGAGGACCACACGGGCTGCTCGAGCGAGACCGCCCGGTTCACGCGTCGGAGCAGCAGCCGCGCCATGTGCCGCGCATCCCCCACCGTCAACCGGTCGGCGCTCGCAGGAGACACCGACGCACCGTTGGCTCGCCAAGGCGGAGGCAGATCACGGTGGCGCGATACTCCGGCGGAGAGCAGTAGCGCACCGACTTGGCGCAGGAGCTGCGGCCGCGAAGGGAGTAGATGCATGCGGACCGCGACGCGAGCGAGGGCGCCCGGCCGGGCAAGGACGTCCTCGGGCGGGTGGCGCGGGACACGCCCCTCAGACGGAGCCTGCGGAGTCTGAGGCCGTGTCCGGCGACAGGACCCGCCCGCCACAGGCCAATGGCCCGCGGAACGTCAGCGCGCCGCGAGGGTGAGGTCTCGCTTACTGCACGACGGTGTGCTGCATCGCCCAGAGGGCGGCTGCGGCCCGTGTCGACACGTTGATCTTGCCGTAGATGTGCTGGATGTGGTGATCGGCGGTCTTGGGCGAGATGTAGAGCCGGTCGGCGATCTCGCGCGTGGTGAGTCCCTTGGCCGCGAGTCGCAGCACGTCGACTTCGCGTCGGGTGAGCCCGCCCGGGTTGACGGGCCGTTTCCCCGACCGCCCTCGTGGCTCGCCGTGCCCTGCGGCCACGAGCACCGCACGGCTGGCCCGCGGCTCGAGCGCGCCCTGTGACTCGAGCCGGCGCAGCTCGGCGGCCGCGTCGTCGGGCGAGAACGGCTGACGGTCTGCTCGCTCGGTGGTCAGCCCCACGTAGATCTCCGTCGCGGTCAGGACGCACGCTCCGAGATCGTCGGCGTCGGCTTGCACGCGCTTGTGGTAGCCGGACCCGTCGCACTTCTCGTGATGCGCGCACGCGACGGTGTTGAGGAGGGCCAGAGCCGGCGAGCGGCGCAGCATCTGCTCGGTCAGCATCGGGTGAAGCTCGACCCGGTCGAACTCGGTCCGCGTGAGCAGGCCGGGCTTGTCCCAGATCGAGTTCGGCACCACGGTGGTGCCGAAGTCGTGCACGAGCGCCGCGCGGCGCAGCGTGGCGACGTCCTCCTCGGCGAGCCCGAGCACCCGGGCGGCGTCGGCTGCGAGGTCGGCGCAGCGGCGGCTGTGCCCGCCCATGTACGGCGACTTGAGGTCGATGAAGTCGGCGACGACGGTCAGCGCCTTGTCGAGCTCGGCGCCGGTCAGCATCCGATGGGGCTCGGGCTCGATGGCGAGCACGGCGTCCCACGGCTCGGCCTCGCGGAGGCGATCGAACCAGGCGCCTCCCTGCGCGACGAACAGGTCGGCGAGAGCCGGGTCGTAGGTGCGGTCGCGGCGATCGCGAGCGGCGTCCAGAGCATGGTCCGGTGAGAAGAGGCGGCCGATCGCCTCCATGTCGTGGCTGAGGTGCACGACGCGCATCGCGAGGGGGATCGACTCCCCTTGCGCATGGGCCGGATAGCCATTTCCGTTCCAACGCTCGAACGTGAAGCGCAGGGCTTCGCGAACGGCGGGGCCGAAGTCGAGCCGCTGCACGAGCATGTCGGCGACCTCGCACCCCGACGAGAAGTTGTAGACCGCCCACTCCCGCGCGGTCTCCTGGATCATGCGGACGATCTCGTCTCGCTCGTCCGGGCCGCGGCCAGCCGTCGCGAAGGCCATCACATCGCGCATCACCTCGGTGGGGTTCGCGGCGTCGTGAACCAGCGTCTGGGCGCGGATGGCGATCTCGTCGCCGAACACGGTCGCGACCTCGTGGGCGTGGCCGGTGCAGCCGACGTACCGCAGCAGCGCCACCCAATAGGCGGTCTCGCACACCTCGTCCTCGAATCCTGCGGCCTCGCAGATCCACGTGGCGAGCAGGCACGACCGCAGCTGGGACTCGAGCGGCTGCCCGAACGCGTTGTCCTGCGCCAGCGCCAGGGTCGCGACGAGCTCGCCGAGGCGAAGTGGTGTGTCGAAGATGGGGAGACCTCCCGATGTTTCGACCGCCATGGGCGGGCAGGATCCTCTCACGACGCGTCGCCGTTGTCGCTCCGGACGACAGGAACGCTCACTCGAAGGAGGACATCATGGCGGCATCACTCACCCCTGCCGGCGATCGCATCAAGGTGGGAGTCATCACCGACCAGACGGGCCCGCTCTCGGTGATCGGGCTCGCCAACGCCAACGTGGCGAGAATGGTCGTCGGCGACATCAACGCCAAGGGCGGCCTACTGGGCCGGCACCTCGAGCTTCACCTCGAGGACAGCGCGACCGATGACACCGTCGCGGCGGCGATGGCCACGAAGCTGGTCGAGCGCGATCACGTCGACGTCATCTTCGGCGGCATCTACAGCTCCACGAGACAGGCCATCAAGGGCCCGGCCGTGGTCGAGGGCAAGACGCTCTACATCTACCCCGAGCAGTACGAGGGGCAGGAGTCCGATCCGCTCATCTTCTGCACCGGCCCGGTGCCCGCGCAGCAGGTCGACCCGTTCATCCCGTGGCTGATGCGGGAGACCGGGGCGAAGACCTTCTACCTGCCGTCGGCCGACTACATCTGGCCCCACGTGATGAACGCCCGCGTGCGGGAGGTCGTCACGGCCAACGGCGGCTCGATCGTCGGCGAGGAGTACTTCCCGCTCGACCATACGGACTACCGCGCGACGGTCGACCGGATCACCTCCACCGGCGCTGACGTGGTCTTCAACACGACCGTGCCGCCCGGGGTCGCGCCGCTCCTCGAGCAACTGCACGACTCCGGCTTCGCCGACCGCGGCGGGCACCTGGTCTGCACGTACTTCGAGGAGAACCTCCTGAGCACGCTGCCGGCCGCGCACGTCGACGGGTTGTACAGCTGCCTCGACTATTACCAGGCGGTCAGCGATCCGTTCAGCCAGAGGCTCCTGGCCCAGTACGACGCGCTCTATCCCGGCGGCGCGAAGTTCTCCGGCGGCAGTGGCTCGTCCGGCCTCTATCGCGGGCTGCAGCTCTGGGCGGCGGCCGTGGCGGAGGCCGGCTCGCTCACGCAGGAGGACGTCATCGCGGCCCTGGATCACGCGCAGATCCCAGAAGGCCCCGGCGGGCCCGCGGCCATGGTGCCCGGCCAACACCACGTGCGCATGAGCATGTACATCGGCCAGGCACGAGGCGGTAGGTTCGTGATCGTGGAGAGCCTCGGTGCGATGGAGCCGCAGGAACCCCTCGTGGACATGCGGGTCCTCACCGCCTGAGGGCGGTCGACCCGCGCCGGACGCAGCGACCCAGACACCCCAACGAAGGAGATGGCGATGCTACTGGCAACGACGCAGGTCGAGGACTTCGACCGCTTCCTGGAGATCTTCTCCACCACGGGCGCGGAGAAGCGAAAGGAGCACGGCTCCAAGAGCGCGCTCATCTTCCGTGACCCCTCGGAGGACGATCGGGTCTGGGTCATCTTCGACTGGGATGAGCAGGGCTGGCAGAGCTTCGTGTCCGACCCCGAGGTCCCCGCGATCATGAAGGAGGCCGGGCACAAGTCCAAGCCGGTGGCCGCGCAGTTCGCCGGCGAGTGCCACGCCTGACACGGGCTGCTGTGGGCGGCGCCGGCCTTCGGCGTCGCCCAACTCCCCGACCAGCCGCTTCCGCGTGGCCGCAGAGGGCCGCGCCTCGGCCGTCAACACGTTACGCCGTCAACACGTTACGTCGAGGCCCCCAAAGGACGCGCCGGCGCACCGTTGGCTCGCCAATGCGGAGGCCGAACCACGGTGGCGCGATACGCCGGCGGAGAGCACCAGGGCATCGAATCGGCGCAGGAGCTGTGGTCGCGAAGGAGTAGACGCTCGCGGACCGCGACGCGGGCGCGAGCGCCCGGCCGGGCAAGGACGATGCTCGGGCGGGTGGCGGCGGACACGTCCTCGGACGGAGCCTGCGGAGTCTGAGGAGCGTGATCCGCCGACAGGACCCGCCCGCCACCGGCGCATGGCCTGCGGAACGCCGGCGCGCCGTCGCCGCGCGTCGCCCGGCGGGCGCGCAACGTAGTGTCCAGCGACATGGACCTCTGCCTGATGATCGAGGGCCAGGAGGGCGTCTCTTGGCCGCAGTGGCTCGCGCTGGCGCGCGCGTGTGAGGAGCACGGCGTCCCGGCGCTGTTTCGCTCCGACCACTACCTGGAGCTCGGTGGCGACCATCCCGAGCGCGGCGCGCTGGACGCCTGGACGACGCTCGCGGCGCTCGGCGCCGTGACGACGACGCTGCGCCTGGGCACCATGGTCTCGCCCGCCAGCTTCCGCCACCCATCGGTTCTGGCGAAGGCCGTCGTGACGGCCGACCACGTCTCCGACGGCCGGGTGGAGCTCGGCCTGGGCGCCGGCTGGCACGAGCGCGAGCACGAGGCCTTCGGCTTCCCGTTTCGGCCCACACGCGAGCGGATGGACGTGCTCGAGGAGCAGCTGCAGGTCATCCTCGGCTCGTGGGCGCAGGGGCCGTTCAGCTTCGACGGCGAGCACTACACCCTGCGCGGCCTCGAGGCCCAGCCCAAGCCCGCGCAGCGCCCGCACCCGCCGATCATCATCGGCGGCAGCGCCGGGCCGCGCAGCGCCGCCCTCGCCGCCCGCTACGCCGACGAGTACAACACCGTGTTCGCCACGCCCGCCGAGGTGAGCGAGCGCCGAGCGGCGGTCGAGCACGCGTGCGAGCAGGCCGGCCGCGAACCGCTCCCGTTCTCGCTCATGACCGGCGTCGTGGTCGGCCGCGACCGCGGCGAGCTCGAGGACCGCACGCGGCGCCTGGCCGAGCTGACCGGCGGCGACGCGACGGCGTTCCTGGCGCAGCCGCCGCCGGGATGGATCGTCGGGACCCTCGAGGACGCGGCCGGGCAGACCGCCGCGCTGGCCGAGGCGGGCGTGCACCGGATCATGTGCCAGCACCTCGCCCACGACGATCTCGACATGGTCGCGCTGATCGGCCGCGAGCTGCCTGCGATGCTCTGACTTGCTAGCGCACCTGCTCGGTCGGGCGGACGAGCAGCTCGTTGACCGACACGTGGCGCGGTCGCGTGACGATGTAGAGGATCCCGTCGGCGATGTCCTCGGCGCGCAGTATCTCGTCGAGGCTGGGCGGCAGCTGGTCGCGGACCTCCTCGCGGACGTGGCTGACGAGCTCGCTCTCCGTCGCGCCGGGCTCGATCAGGGACGAGCGCACGTGGCGGCCGCCCACCTCCTGGCGCAGGGCCTCGCTGAAGACGCCGACCCCGTGCTTGGTCATCTGGTAGATGCCCCCTCCGACGCCGACGCGCCGGCCCGCGACCGAGCTGACGTTGACGAGATCCGCCACCCGCCGCGGCTCCTGCTCGGCGGCGGTCAAGAGGTGGGGGAGGGCGGCGTGGGCGACGTAGAGCAGCCCTTGGAGGTTGAGCGCGATCATGCGATCCCACTCCTCCACGGGGGCATCGACGATCTCCCCCAGCAGCATCACGCCGGCGTTGTTGATGACGATGTCGAGCCGCCCGAGCTCCTGCGCGGTGCGCTCGACGGCGCCGATCGCCTGCTCGCGGTCGGTGACGTCGGTCTCGATGGCGAGGCCGCCGATCTCCGCGGTCAGCGCGTCCAGACGGTCCTTGCGGCGGGCGGCGACGGCGACCGTCGCGCCCTGCTCGGCGAGAGCGCGCGCCGTCGCCTCGCCGATGCCGCTGCTCGCGCCCGTGACGAGCGCGACCGTGTCCTGCAGTGCCTTGGTCATGGCGCGAGGTCTACCGCAGGACGACGACCGAGAACGTGTCGCCCTAGGCGTACACCCCGTCGAGCCACGCCTTGAGCGCCGCCTCGCTCGCCGCGGCGTCGACCCCGTCCTCGAAGAGGTGCGCGCTCATCCCGACCACGCTGCCGTAGTGGTTGCGCCCGAAGAAGCGGAACAGGCCGTCGGCGGCGCGCACGCCGAGGAACTCCGGCGTCGAGTAGTCGATGACGCCGTCGAGCGTGCCGGCGTCGCCGAGCGACGCGTGAACCGGATCGCCCACGCCCGCGTCGGGGGAGACGCCCAGGGCGGCGCGCAGCGCATCCATCGCGTCCGGCCTGCCGGCCGATTCGGGCCCGTTGATGCCGTCCGACGGCTGGCCGACGTAGGTGACCCGGCGGCCGTTGAAGTGCTCGAGGTACTGCGCGAGGGTGTGCAGGTAGAAGTCGGTGTGGCCGCCGATGGCGTCGTACTGGTCCTCCCACTCGTCGGCGAGGATGCCGCTGTGGACGTAGCGCAGGTGCGCCGTGCCGCCCGCGCGGGCCTCGATCGTGTAGTCGAGCGCGTTGAACGTCCCGTCCGGCGACTCCATGCGGACCACCAGGCGGTGCGGCGGGTCCCACGTCGTGATCGGCGCGCCCTCGGGCGGCGCGGCGCCGGCGGGGATCTCCATGCCCGTCGGGAACATCCAGGCCGCGGGCTCCGCGGTGATCGCGGTCCACACGTCGTCGGGGGTGGCGGGCAGGTCGATCTCGCGGCTGACTTCGAACTCGCGGCTCATGACTTCGGCTCCTTGGGGTGCGTGATGGTGGGGTGCAGTGCGACGACGAAGCGGTGCGGGCGACCGCCGGGGGCGGCCTCGTCGTGGTACTTGGCGACGAGGCCGTTGACCGCGTCGGCCAGCTCGGCGGCGAACGCGGCCCGATCCTTGGCCGACGCGAAGCGCACCTCGCTGTCGATCCCGAGGGTCGCCAGCGGCTTGCCGGCCGCGCTCGCCCCGGTGATGAGGTCGCCGACTTCGCGGACCAGGCGTCCCGCGACGGCGAGCAGCCAGCGCGCCGAGCGCTGGTCGGGCTCGCGCGACGGATCGGGCGCGACGGAGGACAGGGCCGTCGGCGAGATCACGTAGGACGCCGCGGTCGCCTGGAGCACGCGCTCGGTGCAGTTGCCCTTACGGCGCTCCTCGACGAGCTCGATCAGGCCGTGGCGCTCCAGCGAGCGCAGGTGGTAGTTGGCCTTCTGGCGCGTCAGCCCGACGCGCGCGGCGAGCGTGCTGGCGGACCCGGGGTCGGCCAGCTCGGCGAGCAGGCGGCCCCGGATCGGATCCAGCGAGGCCTCGGCGGCGGCGGGGTCGTCGATGACGGCGACGTCGTGCATGGGCGCACCTTGCCACCGACAATTATTTTTGTCAAGCCGATTTCTCTTGTCGGAACGGCGCCGCGACCGGTGGCTCCCTCGGCTCGGGCTCGCGCTGGTCGCCGTGGTGGGAGGGCATGAGCGCCGCGCCGACGATGACGAGGCAGAAGGCGACGAAGCGGGCGCCGATCGCGAGCGGCGCCGAGCCGATGGGCTCGCCGAAGACGAGGATGCCGCCGATGATGGCGGCCAGGTTCGCGGCCACCGAGGTGAAGGCGATGACCTCGACGCCGGGGCCGAGCTGCAGGCTGCGGGCCGAGGCGTAGAAGGCGATCGTTCCGGCGACGATCGCGGTCGCCGTCCACGGGCTGCGCAGCCCGTGCAGCCCGCCGTGGGCGTGGGTGAGGTACTTGATGGCGACGTCGGAGACGCCGAAGAGCGCCCCGGCGGCGAGGCCCAGCAGGAGCCCCTCGGCGCGGTCCAGGACGCGGCGGTGAGCGGAGATGGCCAGGAGCGCGGCGCCGAGGCCGAAGATCGCGCCCTCGACGGCGATGAGCGCCGCCAGCGAGGAGTGCTGCGGTCGGTTGGCGCCGCCGCCGGTCAGCCCGATGACCGCCAGCCCGGCGGCCGTGATGGTGACGCCGAACCACTGCCATCGCCCGAGATGGAAGCCGAAGAAGCGCTCGGCGAGGACGGCCAGGAAGACCAGGCCGCCGGAGAGCACGGCCTGGACGATCGAGAGCGGCGCGCGGGCGAGCGCGCCGACGTGCAGCGCCCACGCGAGGATGGCGACCAGCCAGCCGACCGCGAACCACTTCGAGTGAAAGAGCGCGGCGGCGCTGCGGAGCGGATGGCGGACGTCGATCGGGGCCACGACGACCGCGCCGCGGTACTTCAAGAGGAAGGCCACGTTGGTGGCCAACGCGGACGCGAGCGCTAGCAGCAGTCCCAGGATCATCAGAGCGAACGCCCATCCGGCCTCGGTGGCCGGCACCGGCACGGTCGTGCTGGCGGGGCGATCCTCTCAGGTCGCCCCGCGGCTCGACGGCTCTGCGCCGAACGGCAGAGGAACCGCGTGCGCGTAGGCTCGCCCGGTGAGCCTCGGCGACCTCGCGCTGATCGTGGCTGCCGGTCTGGCCGGGCCGTTGCTCGCGGGCAGCCGGCGCGTGTTCGTGCCGGTGGTGGTCGGCGAGATCGTCGCGGGCGTCGTTCTCGGTCGCAGCGGCCTGGACGTCGTCCACGCCGACAACGCGACGCTGTCGTTCCTGGCCGACGCCGGCTTCGCGATGCTGATGCTGACCGTCGGCATGCACGTCCCGTTGCGCGACGGGCGTCTGCGCCGCGGCCTCACCCGGGGCGCGCTGGCGGCGGCGGTGGCCGCGCTCGCTGCGCCGCTCGGCGGCCTGGCGGTCGCCGAGCTCGCCGGGACGGGCCATGTTGCCGTCTACGCCGTCCTCCTGGCCTCCGGCTCGGCGGCCATCGTCCTGCCGACCCTCCAGGAGCGAAGGCTCGACGGCCCCGCGGCGATGGTGGTGATTGCCCAGGTCACCGTCGCCGATGTGGCATCGATCCTGGCGGTCCCGCTCGTGCTCCAGCCCAGCCGGGCGGCCAACGCCGCCCTCGGCGGCCTCCTCGTCGCGGGGTGCGCCCTCGTCGTCTTCTTCGTCGCCCGAAGGCTGCGCCCGCAGCCCTGGGTGCACCGCCTGCGAAAGCGCTCAAAGCACCGTGGTTGGGCGCTCGATCTGCGCCTCTCGCTCGCCGTGCTCTTCGGCTTGGCGTGGATCGCGCAGGAGCACGGCACCAGCGTGCTCCTCGGCGGGTTCGCCATGGGCCTCGTCGTGGCCGCCATCGGTGGGCCCAAGCGCCTGTCGACGCAGGTCCGCGGCATCGCGGAAGGCTTCTTCGTCCCGCTCTTCTTCGTCGTGCTCGGAGCGCGCCTGGACGTCAGCGCGCTGGTCGGGCAGCCCGACCTGCTCCTCGTCGCCGGCTCGCTCATCGTGCTCAACGTGGCGATCCACGCGGTCGCAGCGCTGGTCACCGGCCAGCCGCCCTCGGCGGGCCTCATCGCGACGGCCCAGCTCGGCGTGCCCGCAGCCGTGGTGCAGATCGGGCTGCAAGAGCACGTCATCACGCCGGCCCTGGGCGCCGCGGTGACGGCGGCCGCCCTGGCGACGCTCGCCCTCTGCGCCCTCGGCACGGCCCGGCTCGCCCGTCGCGCGGAGCCGTCGGTCCTGGCGGCATAGCTCGCTCACCCGAGCACGGCGCGCTCGGCCATGTCCACGAGGGCGCCGGCCACCGCGCTCGCGGACCGGCCGCGCCCGTTGTAGAGCAGGTCGAAGGCGTCGAAGCTGGTCAGGACCCAGAGCCGGTCGGCGGCCTGCTTGGCCGTGAGGCCCTCGCGGAGCAGGCCGTCCCGGGCCAGTCGCCGGGCGAGGCGCATCATGCCCTTGGCGCGTCGCTCCTCCGAGCGCTGCATGGCGCCGCCGACGGCGTCCGGGTCGAGCTCGGCCATCGAGACCAGCGCGCGGAAGACGTCGCGGTAGGCGGCGAAGGTGTGCACGCCGCCGGTGATCCCCGCGCGCAGCGTCACCCGGGGATCGGGATCGGCGACGGCGTCGAGGACGCGGCGAAAGCCGCCGCGCTCGAGGACGTCGGCGGCGAAGGCGTCGAAGAGCCCGGCGCGCGAGCCGAAGCTCGCGTAGACGGTCGAGCGGGCGACCCCGGCAACGCGGGCGATGCGGTCGACGCTGACCGGCTGGGCCGGCGTCTCGCGCAGCTGGTCGTACACCGCGTCGAGCACGCGCCGGCGCGTCTCCTCGGCCGCCTGCGCGCGCAGACGTTGCTCGTAGCGTCGCGTGGCCATCGTCACACATTATTCGCCAGACATGACGTCTTGTGAAAGACATGCTGTCCGACGAAAAGAGAGCGACCATACGCGCAGCAGACGTCCCGGTCGTCGTCGTGGGCGCCGGCCCGGCCGGGCTGGCCGCCGCCATCGCCCTGGCGCGGCTCGGCGTGGAGACCATGCTCGTCGAGCGCCGGGCCGAGCTGTCCTCGCTGCCGCGCGCGACCGCGATCAGCCTGCGCTCGATGGAGCTCATCCGCTCCTGGGGCGTCGAGGACGCCGTCCGAGCCGAGGCTGTCGACGTCGAGTGGCACGGATGGCTGTCGGCCACCCTGGCCACCGTGGCCGAGGGGTCGATGTGGCCGACCGGCATCCCGACGCGCGAGCAGGCCGCCCTGCTCAGCCCGACCGCACCCGCTTGCGTGCCGCAGGATCACCTCGAGCCCGTCCTGCTCGAGCATCTGCGCTCCCTCGGCGCCACCCGCGTGCAGCTCCACACCGAGGTGGTGCAGGTGAGCGACCGGCCGGGGGGCGTCGAGGTCGTGCTGCGCGACGTGCCGAGCGGCGAGACCCGGGCGGTCCGCGCCCGCTACCTCGTCGCCGCCGACGGCGCGCGCAGCCGGATTCGCAGCGCGCTGGGCATCGCCATGCGCGGGCCCGACGGCCTCGGCCACGTCGTCACGGCGATCTTCCGGGCCCCGTTGTGGCAGGTCGTCGGCGAGCATCGCTACGGCGTCTACTCGGTCAGCCACCCACACGGTGCGGGCACCTTCCTGCCCTCCGGTCGCGACGACCGCTGGCACTACGGGACCTGGGTCGATGCCGACGACATCGAGGGCTACACCCCCGAGCGGTTCGCGCGGCGGATCCGCGCCGGCGCGGGCGTCGACGACCTCGACGTCCGCATCGAGCGCACCGGCTCCTTCAGCTTCGCCGCCCAGCTGGCCGATCGCTTCCGCGCCGGCCACGTGTTCCTCGCCGGCGATGCGGCCCACCGGGTCACTCCGCGCGGCGGCACCGGGATGAACACCGCGATCGGCAGCGGGCACGATCTCGGCTGGAAGCTCGGGTGGGTGGTGCGCGGCTGGGCCGGCGCGGAGCTCCTGGACACCTACGAGGCCGAGCGGCGGCCGATCGCCGCGCACAACGTCGCCCGCTCCGCCGATCCGGACGGCTCCACGCGCGATGCGGCCGACGAGCTGCACGTCGACCTCGGCGGGCGGATCGCGCACGTGTGGGTCCCTGATGGCGGGGGGCGCGCGTCCACCTTGGACCTCTTGGGGCGCGGGCTCACGCTCTTCACCGGGCCTGACGCAGCGCGGAGCGAGGCGCGGCCGGCCGGCGGGCCACCGATCACCGTCCGTCGCCTCGACGCCGTCAGCGCGCGCTCGATCGGCCTGCGCGCCGACGGCGCGCTGCTCGTGCGCCCCGACGGCACCCCGGCGGCGCCTAGCTCCTGCTGGCGCCCTTGACCATCGCGTCGACGGCCAGACGATGTCCGGCGGGCGACGGTGCAGCGACGATAGCCCTCCGGTGCCGGCAGCCGCCTCGCGCGCTCAGCGGGCCAACTCGTCCTGCAGCTCCGCGGCGGTGTGGGCGAGGGCGGCGAGCATGGGCTGGGCGAGCCGGTGGCGCCCGCCGGGCGGCAGCAGCGCGTAGACGTCGCGCTCGGGCCCTTGCCGGCGATCGGGCGCAGCGCGGTGCCGGTGAACGCCTCGGCCAGCAGCCGGGGCGCGAGCGTGACGGCCAGCCCGCGCGTGATCAGCCCGCGGATGGCGAGCTGGTCGCGCGTCATCGAGACCAGGCGCGGCTCGAAGCCGGCGGCGCGGCAGGCGCGGACGATGAGGCCGTCCGCGTAGGCGGCGGTCCAGTCGTCGTCGGCGAGGTCGCGGATGCGCACCGACTTCTGGCCGGCGAGCCGATGGTCGGGCGGAAGGGTGACGAGGAACGGCTCGCGCATGAGGTCGCGCCGCTCGGTGCCCTCGAACTCGCGGCGGGGGAGGGCGGCGTCCTGGAAGTCGACGGCGAGATGGAGCTCTCCCGAGCGGACCCGCTCGGGCAACTCGTCGGCGGCGCTCTCCTCCACGGTGACCCTGGCGTCCGGATGGGTGGCGCGGACCTGCGCGACGGCCGAGGGCACCAGGCCCGCGAGCGCGGTCGGGAAGGCCCCGATACGCAGGAGTGAGCGCTCGTCGTCGGCGATCTCGGCGAGCTGGAGCGCGGCGAGGTCGAAGCGCACGGCGATCGCGTCGGCGTGCTCGAGCAGCAGGGCGCCGGCGGCAGTGAGCTGCAACCCGCCGGGCCGACGGTCGATCAGCCGCGCGCCGACCTCCTGCTCGAGCGCCGCCACCTGCTGGGAGACCGAGGGCTGCGACAGCGCGAGCTCCTCGGCCGCCCGTGTGAACGAGCGGTGGTGGGCGACCGCCCGGAAGGTCAGCACCCGCTTCGGGTCCATAGACCCAAGCTATCACGACTCAGGAATCATAATTTGAACGAATGGTGCTCGGCGCTCACACTGCTTGCATGATCTTCGTTCCCGGCCCCCTCTTCCAAACCGCCATGCGACGCGCCCTCATCGGCGCACACGCGCAGGATCCCGTCGTCCCCGACGGACGCTCGATCCCCGACCGTCCGCTGCGCATCGACCGCCTCGACGAACGGCTCGGCGCCCTGGTCGACGCTCGGTCGAGAAGGTGCGACGTCGCCTTCCGCGACCGCGCCGACGAGCGCCGCGCCGCCTGACTCAGGCCTTGTGCTGCGAGGCCGGCGACCAGCCGGCCCCGCGCCCGGGCACTTCGGCGCCGCGCCCGCCCACGTCGTAGACGAGCTCGGCCGAGCCGCCCGGGAGCGCGCGCTGGCGCTCAAGGGTCAGCCCCGTGTCGAGGCTGAGTGACGGCGTCAGCTGCATGCCGCCCCCGAAGAGCAGCGGCAGCACGACCAGCTCGAGCTTGTCGAGGGCTCCGATGGCGCGGAAGGCCTCGATCGTGCGCGGGCCGCCGACGAGATGGACGTCGCCGCCCTGGTTGGCGGCGCGGATCTTCTCCAGCAGCCGTGCCGGGTCGCTGTCCACGACGACGTGGTCGGGCGTCCCGGCCGGGCGGTCGGACGCGAGCACGAACACGTTCAGGCTCGGCCAGGGCCAGCGGTCGTTGTTGAGGGCGGGCTCGAAGGTCGAGCGGCCCATCAGCGCCGCCTCGCAGCCCTCGAGGAACTCGCGGATGCCATGGCTCTCGCCCGAGGCGAAGGCCGGATCGGCGGTCAGCGCCGGCCAGCCGCTGGGTGTCGTGATGTAGCCGTCGACGCTCATGCTCATGCGGGAGCGGATCTGCATGGTGGTCGGTCCTTTCCGATGTGGGGTGTCTTTCGGTGAGGTCGGAGCCGATCGCGAGGTCTCGACATGGCAGCATGCCGAGCCTGCTCGCCCACCCCGACTACACGCGCGAGCGCGTGCGCCAGGTCGCGCGTCGCGTCGCTGGGCTCGTGCACGCCGACGCGCGGGCGCCCAATCGCCTGCGGATCGCCGGGCCGGTCGAGCGGATCGCGGCGGCCGACGCGGCCGCGCTGGACTACCGCGACGCGGAGCCGGGAATGGCGCTCGGCCCGCTGTGGGCGACGTGGTGGCTGGCGGTGGACGGGCGCGTGCCGGCGGAGTGGGAGGGCGAGCAGGTCGATCTGCTGCTCGTCACCAACTCCGAGGCGACGCTGTGGCTCGATGGTGAGCCGGTGCAGGGGCTGGTCAGCGGCGGCGCGTACGTCCGTCCTGACGCGATGCTCGTCTCGCGGGCGGTGGCGGGGCAGGAGCCGCGCGCGCGCGTCGAGATCGCCTGCAACGGGCTCTTCGGGTGGGCCGAGCTGCATCCGCAGCCTCACCAGGGCGGCGGTCCCGCCCCGCCGTTTCGCCTGGAGCGCTGCGAGCTCGCGCGCTTTGACCGCGACGCGTGGGCGCTGTCGCGCGATCTGGACGTCCTGGCGGCCCTGATGGACGAGCCGGGCGCCAACGACGCGTGGCGCGGCGAGCTCCTGCGCGAGCTCAACCGGTTCTGCAACGCCTTTGACGCCGACGACCGCGCGACGTGGCTGCCGGCCCGGGCGATCCTCGGCCCGCTGCTGACGCAGCGGCGCAACGCGACCCGGACGCACGAGATCACCGCCGTCGGTCACGCGCACATCGACACGGCGTGGCTGTGGCCGCTGGAGGAGACGTTTCGCAAGTGCGTGCGGACGTTCGCGACCCAGCTGCGGCTCATGGAGCGCTACCCGGCGTATCGGTTCGCCTGCTCGCAGGCCCAGCAGTACGCGTGGATCCGCGATCGAGCCCCCGGGCTCTGGGCTCGGATCCGCGACCGCGTGGCCGCCGGGCAGTGGCTCCCGGTCGGTGGGACATGGGTCGAGCCCGACTGCAACCTGCCCGCCGGCGAGTCGCTCGTGCGCCAGTTCCTCTACGGCCAGCGCTTCTTCGAGCACGAGCTCGGGCGTCGCGCGCGCGTGTTCTGGAACCCCGACGTGTTCGGCTACAACGGCCAGCTGCCGCAGATCATGCGCGGCGCCGGGATCGACGGGTTCCTCACGCAGAAGCTCTCGTGGAACCGGTTCAACCCGCCCGAGCACCACACCTTCCGCTGGGTCGGGATCGACGGCTCCGCGGTCCTCGCCCACTTCCCGCCGGCCGACACCTACAACGCCGAGGCGACCGTCCCCGAGCTGCGCCGCGCGGCCCGTGACTTCAAGGACCACGCGCTGTCGGCGCGCAGCCTGCTCGTCTTCGGGTGGGGCGACGGCGGCGGCGGGCCGACGGCGCAGATGCTCGAGACGCTCGCCCGCGTCGAGGATCTGCAGGACGTCCCGCGCACGACGATCGGCGACCCCGAGGCCTTCTTCGCCGCGCTGGCCGACGAGGCGCCGTGGCCGGAGGTGGTGGGCGAGCTCTACCTCGAGTACCACCGCGGGACGTACACGACGCAGGCGCGCACGAAGCGGGCGAGCCGTCGGGCGGAGCGGGCGCTGCACGACGCGGAGCTGCTGGCGGCCGTGTCCGATGCGCCGTGGCCGCGGGAGGAGCTCGACCGCGCGTGGCAGACGCTGCTGCTCAACCACTTCCACGACATCCTGCCGGGGTCGTCGATCGGCGAGGTGCACGAGCGCGCCGAGCGCGACCTGGCCGAGGTCGAGGCCGCGGCGGGCGCGGTGCGCGATCGCCTCGTAGTCGGCCCGGTGGTCAACACGGTCGGGGTGGCCCGCCGTGAGGTCGTGTCGGCGGGTGGCGGGCTGGGGTTCGCCGAGGCGCCGTCGTGCGGGGTCGGGGGGCTCGTCGAGGCGCGCTCTCACGCGCGCGTCGCGGAGGCCCCCGACGGCTTCACGCTCGAGAACGAGCACCTGCTCGCGGTCCTCGGCCACGACGGCACCCTGCGCTCCCTCGTCGAGCGGGCGAGCGGGCGGGAGGCGATGGCCGCGCCCGGGAATGTCCTCGAGCTCTACGAGGACCGCCCGACCGCCTTCGAGGCCTGGGACCTCGACCCGTTCCATCTCGAGACGCGCAGCGACTGCCCGGCCGCGTCCTGCGCGGAGGTCGTCGTCGACGATCGGCTCCGCGCTGAGGTCGTCTTCGAGCGGCCCATAGGCCGCTCGAGCCGCATGCGGCAGGCCGTGCGCCTCGACGCCGAGTCCTCGCGCCTCGAGTTCCACTGCGCCATCGACTGGCACGAGGACCGCCGCGCCCTCAAGGTCCGCTTCCCGGTCGCCGTCCACGCGCCCCGCGCGACGTACGAGATGCAGTTCGGCGTCGTCGAGCGCCCGACGCACTACTCGACCCGCCGCGACCTCGCCCAGTACGAGGTCCCCGGCCACCGCTTCGCCGACCTCTCCGAGCACGGCTTCGGCGTCGCCCTCCTGTCAGCCGCGACCTACGGCTGGTCCGTCCACGGAGAGGACATGGGCATGACCCTGCTGCGCTCGCCGCGCTGGCCGGACCCCGGGGCCGACATCGGCCACCACCGCCTGTCCTTCGCCATCTGCCCGCACCGCGGCGGCTGGCAGGAGGCCGGCGTGACGGCCGAGGCCCTGTGCTTCAACGCGCCGCTCCTCCTCGGAGACGGCGCGGGGGAGGTGGGGTCGTGGCTCTCGACGGACGCCCCCGGCGTCTTCATCGACACGGTCAAGCGCGCCGAGGACAGCGACGACCTCATCGTCCGCCTCTACGAAGGCCACGGCGGTGGCGGCATCGCCCGCCTGCGCGTCGGCCTCCCGTTCACCGAGGCGTGGCTCACCAACCTGCTGGAGGACCGCCTCGTCGCGGCCGAGGTCGACGGCGACGAGGTGGTCATCCCGTTCCGCCCGTTCGAGATCGTGACGTTGGCCCTGGCGCGGGCTTAGAACTTGTCTCAGAACCCGTGGCGTAGTGTCCGGCGGCGGTGGCGCGGGCGTGGCTTCAGGTTCGGGTTGATCTTTTCGGGGGCCTCGGGGCGCGGTTGAGGCCGGCACCTGGCCGAATCTTCATCGTTGGGCCGTCGCACACGTTTCTGGCGCTGGCTGAGGCGATCAACCAGGCCTTCGCGCGGTGGGATCTGTCGCATCTGCACGAGTTCGAGCTCGCGGGTGGGCGGCGGATCGGGTTTGTGGACCCGGATCCGTTCGAGGACGACGAGGTCATCGACGACCACGCGGCACTGAAGGTCGCCGACACGGTAGGGCCGGGCGACGAGTTTGGCTTCGTCTTTGACTTCGGTGACCGCTGGGAGCATCGCTGCCGCGTCTTGGCTGAGAAGGCCGACCCGCGCCAGGAGTGGGGCCCGGGCCATTGCCCAAGCAGCCGGTCGCGATCTGGGGTTGGGGCGTGATCCCCGACCAGTATGGCCGCGAGTCCGCTGAGGAGCTTGAGCTGGAGCCGTGAACGGTCAGTCCGCGCTGAGGCGGCGCTGGCAGACGACGGCGCAGCCGAGCAGCATGAACGCCAGGTGCAGCTGGTCTGAGCGCTCGTAGCGGGTGCGCAGCCGGCGCAGGTTGTGCAGGTGCGCGAACGTGCGCTCCACGACCCAGCGCTCGCGTCCCAGTCCTGAGCCGTGGTCGGCGCCGCGCCTGGCGATCTGCGGCTTGACGCCGCGCTGCCACAGCAATCGGCGGTACTTGTCGTGGTCATAGCCGCGATCGGCCAGCACGCGCTCGGCGCGCTGGCGCGGCCGCCCGACCCTGCCGCGCACCGGCCCGACGCCATCGACCAAGGGCAGCAACTGGGTGACGTCGTTGCGGTGACCGCCGGTCAGGCTGATCGCCAGCGGGATGCCGGTCGAGTCGGTCAGCAGGTGGTGCTTTGAGCCGGTGCGGGCACGGTCAACCGGCGAGGGCCCGGTCAAGGCCCCCTTGAAGAGCACGGATGTGGCTGCCGTCGACGACCGCCGTGCTCCAGCCGATCAGCCCGGCGGCATTCAGCCGCCGCAGCAGTTCGCGATGCAGCGCGCCGAACACGCCGGCCGCCTGCCACTCCCGAAGCCGACGATGCGCGGTCGCCGGCGAGCAGCCCAGCTCCCGGGGCAGGTGCTGCCAGGCGATCCCGGTGAACAACACGAACACGATCGCCCCGAAGCACACCCGGTCATCCACGCGCGGACGGCCGCCGCGCGGATCGGGCTCGTGCACCGAGACCAGTGGCGCAACGACTTCCCACAGCTCGTCGCGGACCTGCCACATCGACGCCGCCACGCCACCTCCTCGGCCGCGGTTATGTCCCCCTGGACAAGTTCGCTGCCCGGAGCTCAAGCCCTCCCAGCCGAGGTATTGAGACAGCTTCTTAGCCCCGTCCGTGCCGCGGCAGTACGTCGCCCATCCGCGCGACGTCAGGACAGGCTGATCGTTCCCGTGACGACCTATGCCGCGTCGCTCAGGCGCTGGACGATCCGATCGAAGAAGCCGCCCCAGCCGCGCTCGGCGCGCTCGTACTCGTCGGGGCCCATGTAGCCGCGCTGCTCGAAGTGCATCTCGGTGCGGGGAGTTCGCCGACAGCTTCAACTCGATGCCCAAGTACGTGGTCTCGTCGACCCTGAAGGATCCCGAGTGGACCAACTCGACCGTGCTCGAGGGTGACGTCGTCGAGGAGGTCTCCAAGCTGCGCGAAGGGCCTGACGGCGACATCGTCGTCCACGGCAGCGTCCAGCTCGCGCAGACGCTCGTCAGCCACGACCTCGTCGACGAGCTCCGGCTCATGGTGTTCCCGGTCGTGCTCGGCGCAGGCAAGCGCGTCTTCGGAGATCCCGGAGAGAAGAAGGAGCTCAAGCTGGTCGACTCGAAGGCCGCGGAGATGCGACGCTGACTACATGACCCCCGAAGCCGCGACCGTCGGAGACATGGCCCGGGGCCTCTGCGCTTGGATCGACCGTCTGTTCCCGGACGCTGAGCGCGGTGAGCGACTCAAGCGCGCGCTCGAGGAGCGCTTCGGCGACGACGCACGCGCCGTATCTGACGATCTGTGTCGTGAGGTCGAGGCGGTCGCCCACGGCTTCTCGCGGCACCTCGCGCTCGCGTACGTGGCCGACGGGTCGCTCATCCCCGACACCGAGCCGCCAGGGTGGCCGCCGCAGGATCCGCGCGAGGTCCAGTCGCGGGCCGGCTCGGTCGGCGAGGTCGCGCGACGTCCCGACGGCGTGGGCGTCCTGGCGCTCGACGGCCTGGACGGCGTGCACCTCGCCGCGCCCTACCTGCAGGCCGCGTTCGCCCTGCTGCGAGGCGCTCGCGGCGTGGTGCTGGACCTGCGGCGCAACGGCGGTGGAGATCCCGGGACCGTGACGCTCGTCCTCGACTGGCTGCTCGGCGCCGAGCCCACCCACGTCTCCGACGTGATCTACAAGGACCGCACGCGCCAGTGGTGGACGACGGGGCGCCTCGCCGACCTGGCGACCCCTTCAGAGACGCCGGTCAGCGTGCTCGTCAGCGAGGGCACCTTCTCGTCGGGCGAAGCGCTCACCTACCACCTCCAGAGCCAGGGAAGGGCGAGGGTGGTCGGGCAGCGGACGCCTGGCGCGGCGGATCACATCACGCCGGTGCGCCTCAGCGGCCATGTCCGCGCGCTCGTGCCGGAGGCCCGCGTGCGCGACGCGGTCACGGGCACCAACTGGGAGGGCACCGGCGTCGTGCCCGATGTCCTCTGCGAGCCGGCCGAGGCGCTGGAGGCGGCGATGGAGGAGCTGGGACGCGGCTAGACACCGCAGGCTGCGCGCCGGTCTCAGTCGAACACGTCCACCCACGTCAGCACGCGACTGCTCTCGCCCGCGTAGATCGGCACGTCCCGGAAGCGCCGATGCTCGCTGGGGCGGCGTGCCTTCGTGTCGCGCACGGTGTTCGCGATGGCAGCGAGGTCGAACTGACGTGGGTCGTCTTGGAGGCGGATGGCCACGCCCTCGACGACGAAGTGCACGGACGTGTCGTAGAGGGCTCGGGGCGACGGCTCGCGCAGCTCGACTTCGAAGCCGGCGGCGGTCAGCGCGGCTCGCAGATCCGAGGCGAACTGTGCGTCGGCGCCGTTGCTGTTGTCGACGAGGAGGCGCGTGCGTTCAACGTAGCGAATGCAGCGACGGAATCCGGGCGCGAACCGCGGCAAGGCTGCAGCGCGCCGGCGCCGCGGCGGGCGGGCCGCTCGGGAAGCTCGGCCGGAACGCTCCTCGCCCGCGAACGGCCGATGTCTGCCGGGTGACCGGCCTGGTGCGATGGCGCGTTCGAGGGGTGGCCGCGCGCGGCGCACGTGTGTACGGTGGCCCAGATGGCTCGCAGTGGCGGCATGGTCCAGCGACCCCGCCGGTTGCGCCAGCACGCGGCCACCGATCGCAAGCCCGCCAGGGCGCTGGAGGAGGTGGCAGGCGACGGCGCCAGCGTGGTGGTGCTCGGCCTGGAGGCGCTGGGCGAGGAGTGCTGGGCGGTGCTGACGAGGGCCGGGGTACGGCTCGTGCGCGTCGCGGACGTCGCCGGAGCGCTCGGGGCCCTGCGCGATCAGGTCGCGCAGGTCTTGATCGCGGAAGCGCGCCGGGGACGGGCGCTGACGGCCGCCGTCCGGGGGCGACACGAGCTGGCATCGACCCACATCATCTTGTGTGCGGCGCTCGACTCGCCCCAGGAGATGCGCGAGGCGCTCGAGGCGGGCGGCGATGACGTCATGCGGGTCCCATTCGAGCCAGAGGTGCTTGCGGCGCGGGTGGCGGCGGGTCTGCGCGCGGCCCGTTTACGGGCGAATGAGACGCTGCTGCGCTCGCTGGTCGCGAACATTCCCGGCGCCGTCTACCGCTGCGCATGCGACGAGCACTGGACGATGGAGTGGCTGAGCGACGAGATCGAGAACATCTCGGGCTATCCGGCGAGCGACTTCATCGACACCGCGGTCCGCACCTTCGCCAGCGTCATCCATCCCGACGACCGCGAGCACGTCGAACGGTCGGTCCTGGACGCCGTCGATGCCGGCCGACCCTTCGAGCTGGAGTATCGGATTCGGCGGCGCGACGGCGGCGTGCGCTGGGTCCTCGAACGCGGTCAGGCTCAAGACGCCGGCGACGGCCGGCGCTGGCTCGACGGAGCGATCTTCGACATCACCGTCCGCCGGTCCGCCGAGCAGGCGCTGCGCGAGCACGCGATCGTCGAGGCGCAACTGGCCGAGGTCCGCGCCTCGCGCGCTCGCATCCTCGAGGCCGCCGATCGCGCACGGCGCGAGATCGAACGCAACCTCCATGATGGCGCCCAGCAGCGATTCGTCTCGGTCGCGCTGCAGCTGCAGCTCTGCCTCGCCGCGCACAACGAGCTCGCGGAGGACGCGCGCACGGAGCTCAACGGCATCCTGGCCGACCTGCGCACCGGATTGTCGGAGCTCCGTGACCTCGCACAGGGACTGCACCCCGCGGTCTTGAGCGACCGCGGGCTCGAGCATGCGCTGAACAGCCTCTCCCATCGTGCCAGCGTCCCGGTCGCCCTCCGCGTCGCGCTCCCCCCGCCTCGCCTCGCGCTCTGCGTCGAAGCCGCCGCGTATTTCACCGTGTGCGAGGCCCTCACCAACATCGCCAAGTACGCACGCGCAAGTCGTGCCTGGGTCAACGTCGAGCAGCGCGACGATCACCTCGACGTGGAAGTCGGCGACGACGGCGTCGGCGGCGCGAACATGAGCTCGGGCACTGGACTTCAAGGGCTCCGCGATCGCATCGCGGCGGTCAACGGAACGTTGGACATCGACAGCCGCTCCGGCACCGGCACCGTCCTGCGCGCACGGCTGCCGATCGAGCCTTCCGCGGGGGACGGCTGACGACAGCGCGCGTCGGACCACACAGCGCCGGCGGATCACGCTCGATGCCGGTCGGTCACCACACGCCGGGGATGAGGCCCTTGGTCTCCGCCCGGTAGATGCGGTAGGGCTGGCCGAGCACGCGAGTCAGCTCGGCCTCCTCGACGTGGATGCGCCACAGGAGGGCCGCCAGCGGCAGCGCCACGCCGGCCAGCGCCAGCCAGTTGCCCGCGGCGAGGCCGAGCCCGGCCACGATCAGCAGCAGACCGGTATAGGAGGGGTGGCGCACCCACCGGTAGGGGCCTGTCGAGACGATCCGCTGATCGGGGTCGACCTCGACCGTGGTGCGGAACGCCCGGCCGAGAGCGGCGACCGCCCACACGCGGATCGCCAGTCCCAGCCACATGACGATCAGCCCGGCTGCCCGGTGAGGGCCGGGGATCCGCAGCGAGGAGGCCCGGTTCGCCGTCAGCATGGCCACCACGATCGCGGCCCCGATCGCGGCGGCGATCAGGATCCGCGTGGCGCGGTCCTGGCCGGTGCCGCCCTTGGACTGCACGCTCTCGCGCACCCGCAGCCCCAGCTCGAAGAGGGCCCAGCCGGCGAGCGTGAGATCGACCGGCGTCGGCATCGACCCACGATACGCGCGGCTGAAGGCCAGCCCGCGACCGACGCGCAAGACTACGTCGTGATGGACGACCTCTTCATTCCATTGTGGCCGCCCGCGTGGGTCGAGGATCACACGCTCAGCGACGAGCAGCTGGTCGCGGCGGGGGAGGACGTCAAGCTCATGAGCGCGGTGCGCTCCGATGAGCGCGTCCTGCTGTCGGTGTCGTGGCCGGGCGGTCGGCGGTACCTGATGATCGATCCGCACGGCGGCGCGCCCGAGGCCTATCGCGCCGGCGCGACGTCGACCGACTCGGAGTTCGCCCGCTCCATCGATGCGATGTGGTCGCAGGCGCTGCAGCTGGCCAAGCAGGTCCTCGACGGCGAGCTGCCGGCCTTCGGCGAGGAGCCGAAGAAGCGCCGGCGGTGGCGGGGCGGGGGCTGAGGCGCCAGCTGCGCGCGACGCGCGTGGTGGTGCGCGTCTACGTGGCCCAGCGGAAGCCCGTGGCCTCGGGGCGCGGCGCCAGGGGGCTGGCCGGCAGGGCGCCCGGCGGGTCGTCCTCGTTGTAGGCGCTGGGCGCCACGTCGTTCGGCGCGTCGGCGTGAAACAGCGCGGCGAGCAGCTCGATCTGCCCGCGGCCCACGCCCAGCTCGCCCATGCCACCGCCGTACATCGGCCGCTGCTCCCGCGCGCAGCGCGCGTAGACCTCAAACAGCGCGCGCAGGCTCCCTATGCGCGACGGCTTGACGTTGACCACGCGCCCGGCCAGCGGCGTCGCGCCGATGTCCTCGGCGCTGCGGATCGGCGCGTCGTAGGACACGCGCTCCAGGTGATCGCCGAGCCGCTGGGCGATCTCGGGCCGGTCGTGCGGGTCCTCCAGGTAGGCGTCGGGGAACGCGGCGAGCACGTGGTCGTACAGCGCGCCCAGTGCCTGGGGATCCTCGACCTCGAAGCCGTACTGGCCCTTGAAGTCGATCGTGTCGACCGCGTCGGTCGCCGCGACCTCGTCGACGAGCGCCGGCGCCCAGGTCGCCTCGGCGTCGAGCTTGAAGCGCACACCGGGGGAGCGGGCGACCCGCCGGCGCACCGGCTCGATCGACGGCTCCTCGCCGAGGCCGAGCGAGTTGACGAAGCGCACCGGTTGCGGCTCCAGCCCGAGCACGTCATGCAGCGAGCGGCCGGCCTGGCGCAGCGCGAGGTCGAGCGCGGCCGACTCGAACGCCCAGTTGCGCAAGCGCAGCGCGACGTCCCACTCCGGCGGCTGCGGCCACAGCGCGAGCGTCGCGAGATGCTCGCCGAAGCCGGCCAGCGTCCACTCGCCCTCGAGGGCCAGCGAGGGCCGGGTCTCGTGCAGCGCGGTGCCGTCCTCGCGGAACACCGAGACGTCCTCACCCAACCCGTCGACGCCGGCGCCGACGAGCCGCACGTGCGTCGTGATGCGCTCGAACTCGTGGGCGAGGACGGCGTGCAGGCGGTCGTACTCGCACCCCTCGACGACGAGCGGCAGGCCCGCGAGCCGCGGCCACAGCGACTCGCCGTTCATCGTTGGGCTCGCGGAGCTCACGGCCGCCATATTGTCTCATCAGGCCAGGCCGCTGTCCCCGGCGGGGAGCTCAGCTCAGCACTACCGCCAGCCAGGCACCGGCGGCGATCACGGTGGCCGACAGCTCGATGACCATCGAGAGGCCCATTGCGCGCAGCGCCTCTCGAGTGGAGCGCCACGCCGATGCGTGCCCGCCCAGTCGCCGGCGCTCCTCGAGGTAGACGCCGACCGGGAAGCCGATGAAGAAGCCGACGACCGGAATCACGAAGAAGCCGACTACGGCGAGCGCCACGCCGGCGGCGATGGACCGGCGCGAGACGCCCGCCTCGCGCAGGCGCCGGCCGGGCACGAGCACCTTCACGACCTGCGCGCCGCCGATCACCAGCGTCGCGAAGGCCAGCACGGCCCACCCGGTCGCCGATCCGACCGCGAGCGCCCACACCGCGATCGCCGCCCACGCCAGCAGTGCCCCGGGGAGGACCGGGACGACGATGCCGACCATGCCGGTGGCGATCGCCAGGCCGACGACGACGAGTCCGAGGTCGCTCACCGCTCAGCTGTGGTCGGTCGCGCGCGCCGACTCGAGGTCAGGGCGAGTCGCGTTACGGCGCAAGCGCGTTGGCCGCATCCAGAGCCGGCCCGTACGTCGAGTCGCGCAGCAGCGCCTGGCGGATCCCCTCGCCCAGGATGCCGGCCTCTCCGCGCGAGGCGCCCAGCACCGTCCACTCGCGCTCGGCGCCCTTGCGGTTGCGATACCGAGCGCGCAGGCCGCCGGGCCCGCGATCGAGCTCCAGATGCCGACCCGAAGCCGTCTCCAAGGTGAGGCCCGCCAGCCCGCGGACGCTTTGCCGTGGCTCGGGCTCCAAGCAGAGGTCGACGTCCTGGCGCTTGCCGTGCGCCTTGCCCGACAGCGCCCCGTTGCGCGGGATGAGCTTGGACGGCTGCCAGCCCAGGCGCGACGCCAGCCACCCCATCAACAGCAGGGCGGCGGCCGCGGACTCCGGGTTGTGGCGCACGGTGACCGAGCTGATGTGGCGCAGGTCGGGCCGCAGGTGCGCCGGGTCGAAGGTCGCCGCCACGCGCTCGCGCCAGGGCGTCGAGCGCAGCCAGGCGAGGTCGACGACGTAGGCCTTCTCCAGCAGCTCGCGCGCGCGCTCCAGGCCGTCGTTGAGGTCCGGATCGTCGATCGAGTCGAGCAACACCACCTGCGCCAGGCCCAGCAGGACATCCACGGCGTCGGGGTGGCCGTGCGGGGACCACAGCACGGTCGGCAGATCCGTCACCACCAGCGGATCGACGATCGTGTCCAGTGCCGACAGGTGCTTCTCGCCGATGTCGACGATGACCGTCTCGCGCAGCAGCGCGAACTCGCCCGCCTTCGGATGGACGTCGCTGGCGATGGTCGCCACCGCGTCGAGGCGCGTGCGCCTGGGCTCGACCGCGAGCACGATCGTGCGCGAGGCGTGGTAGCGCCCGACGTTGCGCAGGCGGTTGGCGACCTCGCCGCTCCAGGCCTTGTCGACGACGCAGACCATGTTGAGCGCCCGCGCGGGGGAGAAGGACTCGTTCTCGGCGTGGCGCTCCTTGAGCATCTCGCGCAGCGCGGCCTCGATCGCGGCGGGCGTCGTGCCCTCCGCGGCCCAGCGGCTGTCCGAGACGCCGGGCATCAGATCGTCCGCCACTCCTGGCCGGGGACCATCAGCTGCTCCGCCTCGGCGGGCCCTGCGACCCCGACGGGTACTGCGGCAGCGGCCCGGGCGTGTTCTCCCACTTCTGGACGATGGGGTCGCAGATGCGCCACTGCGCCTCGACCTCGTCGTTACGGGTGAAGAGCGTCGCGTCGCCGCGCATGGCGTCCATGATCAGCCGCTCATAGGCCTCGGGCGACTGCGACAGGAAGGACGTCCCGTAGAGGAACTCCATGTAGACGGGGCGGATGCGCATGCGCGTGCCCGGGATCTTGGCTCCCAGCGAGAGCGACACGCCCTCGTTGGGCTGCATGGTCATGATCAGCTGGTTGGGCCGGACCCCCAGCGATCCCTCCTGCTTGAAGGCCAGGTGCGGCACCGGCTTCAGCGTCACGGCGACCTCGGTGACCTTGCGCGCCAGCCGCTTGCCCGTGCGCAGGTAGAAGGGCACGCCGGCCCAGCGCCAGTTGTCGACCTCCAGGCGCAGGGCCGCATACGTCTCGGTGTTGGAGTCGGACGGCACGTCGGGCTCGTGCAGATACCCGCCCACGTGCTCGCCGCCCGACTCGCCGTCGGCGTACTGCGCGCGGACGGCGATCTCGTCGATCTGCTCCTCGGTCGGCGCGTGGATGGCCTGCAGGACCTTGACCTTCTCGTTGCGGACCTCGTCGGCGGTGAAGTTGACCGGCGGCTCCATCGCGATGTGGCACAGCAGCTGGAGCATGTGGTTCTGGATGAGGTCGCGCAGCGCGCCGGCGGAGTCGTAGTAGCCCGCGCGCGAGCCGATCCCGATGTCCTCCGCGGCCGTGATCTGGATCTGGTCGATGTAGTTGCGGTTCCACACGGGCTCGAAGAGCCCGTTGGCGAACCGGAAGGCCAAGATGTTCTGGACGGTCTCCTTGCCCAGGTAATGGTCGATGCGGAAGACCTGTTGCTCGTCGAGGACCGAGAGCACCTCGCGGTTGAGCGCCTCGGCCTCGGCCAGCGTCGTCCCGAACGGCTTCTCGATCACGACGCGCACGTCGGCGCCCTCGTGGCGGCCCAGCTTGTGGTCGCCGAGCTGACGGACGATGACCGGGAAGAACATCGGCGCGGTCGACAGGTAGAAGCAGCGGTTCATGCGCACGCCGGCGGCGTCGTCGAACTCGTCGAGCGTCTTGCCCAGCGTGTCGTAGATGGACGCGTCGTCGAAGGTCCCCGGCACGTAGCGGACCTCGTCGAGGAGCTTGTCGAGGACCGCCGCGTCGGGCTCGCGCCGCGAGAACTCCTTGATGGCGTCGTGCGCCTCGGTGCGGAACTCCTCGTGAGCGTGGTCCGAGCGCGACACGCCGACGAGGTTGAAGCGCTCGGGCAGCGCCCCCTCGTGGGCGAGGTTGTAGAGCGCCGGCAGCAGCTTGCGCTTGGCCAGATCGCCGGTCGCGCCGAAGATGACCAGCGTCGTGGGATGGACAGGCAGCCGCTCGAGCCCCTCGACCAGGGGGTTGTCGGCGCGCTCGGCGACCGCGCTCACATGAGCCCCCTCAGGCGCTCGGTCAGGGCTCGCAGCGCTGCGGCCGGATCGTCGCCCTCGAGCGTCACGCGCGCGGCCGGCAGGTCGTGCGCCCGCAGCGTCGCGAGGTCGCCGATCGCCTGCGCGTGCTTGAGGCGCGTGAAGCCGTGGTCGGCGTCGGGGATGTCGACGTCGGGGCCCGAGTCGTGCACGAGTTGCAGGAAGCGACCGGTGGGCGGGCCGCCCTTGTGCAGCTGGCCGGTCGAGTGCAGGAAGCGCGGCCCGTAGCCGAAGGTCGTCGCCGACCGCGTGGCGTCACGGATGACCTGGCGCAGCTCGCTCACCGCGGCGTCGAAGTCCCCCGAGGGCTCGACGTAGCCCATGACCGCCAGGTAGCTCGGCGCCCCGAGGCCACCCAGGAGGGAGCGCAGCTCGTCGTCGGTGGCGTCGGGCTGGTCCTCGGCTCCCTCGGCCAGCACGCGGTTGGTGGCGTCCTTGGCCTCCTGGACGTTGGGCTGGTCGAACGGGTTGATCCCCAGCACCCAGCCGGCGGTGGCGATCGCGAACTCGGCGAAGAAGAAGATCCGCCCGAGGTCATCGGGGCCGCTGATCTCGCGCACGATCACCGGGTGGTCGGCGTCGCGCAGCGCGGCGACCTTGGCGTCGGTCGCCTCGTCGGGCGCCTCGGCGTGGCGCAGGTGCAGGAAGGTGCGGTCCCTGCCGTAGACGTCCGGGCCGCCCAGCGGCTCGTCGACCACCGGCAGGATCCCCTTGCCGTGCTTGCCGGTCGACTCGGCGATGAGCTGCTCGACCCACAGCCCGAAGGACCGCAGCGGCGGGTCGATGACGTAGGTCAGCTTGTCGCGGCCGGCCTCGGCCAGCTCGCCCCAGGCGATGCCGAGCCACAGCCCGCTCGACACGTCGCCGGACTCGAAGCTCTGGCAGTTGTGCTCGGCGACGCCGGCGGAGTGCAGGATGCCGGCCACGTCGGCGCCCATGAGCGCCGCGGGTACCAGGCCGAAGAACGACAGCGCGCTGTAGCGCCCGCCGATGTCGGGATCGTTGAGGAAGGTGCGCCGGAAGCCGTGCTCGGCGGCCAGCTTCTCGAGGCCGGAGCCCGGGTCGGTGATGGCGACGAAGGCGTTGCCGTCCGAGCGCAGCGACCAGAAGTGCTTGAACAGCGACAGCGTCTCGATCGTCCCGCCCGACTTCGTCGAGACCAGGAAGAGCGCGTGGTCGAGGTCGATGGCGGTCTCGACGCTCCGCACGGCCCCCGCGTCGGTGGAGTCGAGCACGTGCAGGCTCGGCCAGCCGGCCTGCTCACCGAACGAGCGACGGATGACCTCGGGGGCCAGCGACGAGCCGCCCATGCCCAGCAGCACGACGTCCTTGACGCCCTCGTCGCGCACGCCCTCGGCGAAGGCCTGCAGATCGTCGAGCTCCTCGCGCATCTGCTCGGCCACGGTCAGCCAACCCAGGCGGTTGGCCACCTCGGGCTGGCCGGCGGGGCCCCACAGCGTGTCGTCCTTGCGCCAGATGCGCCGGGCGACGTCCTCCCCGGCGGCCTGCTCGACGCGCTTGGCCACCCGCGGCTCGACCTCCTCGTCGGGCAGCGAGGCGTCGATCGACGGCGGGCGCTGGGTGACGATCGCCTCGCGCTTGGCGCCGATGCCCTCGAGCAGCTTCTCCATCGGCTCGACGAACTTGTCGACGCCCTCGCGCAGCAGCTGGTCGGTGACGTCGACCATGTCGATGCCGGCGTCGGCCAGCGCCTCGAGGACCGGCGCGGGGTCTTCGCTGGCCGTCGCCCCGCGGATCTCCGCGTGGTCGCCGGCGGCCAGCAGCGTGGCCATCGGCATCGTGTTGACCGTGTTGGGCGCGACGAGCTCCTCGACGTACATCACGTCGCGGTAGGCGGGGTTCTTGACGCCGGTCGACGCCCACAGCGGGCGCTGCACGGCGGCCCCGGCGTCCTTCAGCGCGGCGAAGCGCTCGCCCAGGAACATCTTCTCGTAGCGCTGGTAGGCCGCGCGCGCATTGGCGATGCCGGCCTTGCCGAGCAGCTCGTCGTGGCCGCTGCCCTCCAGGCGCTTGTCGACCTCGCTGTCAACGCGCGAGACGAAGAACGACGCGACCGAGTTGATGTCGACCGACTTGCCCTCCTCGTGGCGGCGCTCGAGCCCACGGATGTAGGCCTCGGCGATCTGCGCGTACTCCTCGACGCCGAAGAGCAGGGTGACGTTGATGTTGCGCCCCTCGTAGATCATCTCCTCGATCGCGGGGGTGCCCTCCTTGGTGCCCGGGATCTTGATCATCAGGTTGGGGCGATCGACGCGGTCCCAGTACTCGCGCGCCTGCTCCATGGTGCGGCCGGTGTCGAAGGCCAGGTCGGGATCGACCTCGAGGGACACGAAGCCATCCTTGCCGCCGCTCTCGTCGTAGACGACGCGCAGGACATCGCAGGCGTCCTGGATGTCGCGGATGGCGAGCTCCTGGTAGATCCCGCGGTCGTCCAGGCCCTCGCGCGCCGCCTCGGCGAGCTGCTCGTCGTAGTCCTCGGAGCCGAGGATCGCGGCGTTGAAGATCGTCGGGTTGGAGGTCACGCCGCGCAGCGAGTCCTCGTCGACCAGCCGCTGCAGCTCGCCGCTGCTGATGAGGCTGCGCTTGATCTGGTCCAGCCAGATGCTCGTGCCGGCGGCGGTGAGGGCGGCGAGGCGCTCGTTGACCTGTTGCGTGGCCATGGGTGTCAGCTCTCTTTCGTGGTCTCGGCTTGAAGGGGAAGGCCTTCGCCTTCCAGCTCCTGCCCGGCGAGCAGCGCCGCTCCGCGGACGCCGGCCTTCGGCCCGTAACGGGCGAGCTCGATGCGCGTCTGCGTGCCAACGCCCGGCAGGATGAAGCGGGCCGCCGACTCCTTGACCGGGTCGAGCAGCAGCTCTCCGGCCACGGAGACCCCGCCGCCGATGACGACGAGCTCGGGGTCGAAGATGTTCACGACGTTGGCGATGCCCACACCGAGGCGTTCCCCGAGGATGCGCATGCATTCACGTGCTTCGGGATCCCCGGCGCGGGCGGCCATGACGACCGCGGTGCCGTCGCCCAGGCCGCACTCCTCGCCCAGGCGGTCGAGGGCACGTCCCGCGGCGAGGTACTCCAGCGAGGCGTGATGGGGCTGGCGCGCGGCGCGCGGCGGCGCGCCGTCGGTCAGGTCGGCCCCGACGATGATGTGGCCGAGCTCGGGTGCGGCGCCGGTGAACCCGCGGTAGATGCGCCCGTCGATGACGATCCCGCCGCCCACGCCGGTGCCCACCGTGATCATCACGAGCGAGGCAGCGATGAGGTTGAGGTCGTCGTCATGGGCCTCGGCGAGCGCGGCGACGGTCGCGTCGTTGTCGACGAAGGCAGGGATCCCTACCCGGTCGGTCAGCAGCTGACGCAGCGGCACGCCCTCTAGCGGGATGTTGACCGAGCTGCGCGCGCTCCCGGTTTGGAAGTCGATGACGCTCGGCACGCCGATGCCGACGGCGTCGGCCGGGCCCGCGTCCTCGATCGCCTCGGTGAGCTGGTCGACGAGCGCCCCGCTGTCGGAGAGGACCGTGGGGCGCAGCACCGGCTCGGAGAGCACGCCGTCCTCCAGGACGGCGACCGAGACCTTGGTCCCACCGACATCGACGCCGATCAAGCGATCGCCCACGCTGTGCACGTTAGCGACGTTGTACGGTCCCACGGTGGCCGACGACCACGCGTTGGTGGAGCGCCTCCGGGCCGGGGACGAAGAGGCGTTCATGGACCTCGTCGTCCGCTGGTCGCCTTCGATGATGCGCGTCGCGCGCATGTACGTGCCCAGCGCGGCCGTCGCCGAGGATGTCGTGCAGGAGACCTGGCTGGCCGCGCTGCAGGGGCTCGACCGCTTCGAGGAGCGCTCGTCGTTGCGCACGTGGGTGTTCAGCATTCTCGTCAACCGCGCCCGCACGCGGGGCGCGCGGGAGCGGCGCTCGGTGCCCTTCGCGGCGCTCGCGCGCGAGGAGACCGACGGCGAGTTCGCCGCCGTCGACCCTGAGCGCTTCGTCGCCGCCGGGAACGGCGCGGGCGCGTGGGCGGCGCCGCCCGTGCGATGGTGGGAGGAGCCCGAGCGCGCGCTGGCCTCCGACGAGGCGGTCGAGCGGATCGAGTCGGAGATCGCCAAGCTGCCCGAGATGCAGCGCACCGTGATCACCATGCGCGACGTCGACGGCCTGTCCTCCGAGGAGGTGCGTAGCGCTTTGGACATTTCCGAGACCAATCAACGGGTCCTTCTGCACCGCGCGCGGTCGAAGGTGCGAGCGGGCCTCGAGGACTACTACGCCGATGCCTGACCTGCTGACACGACTCTTCCGCCGCCGCGGCGGCGATTCGGGCCTCTCCTGCCAGGAGATGGTCGAGCTGGTCACGGACTACCTGGAGGGTGCGCTGTCGCCCGTCGATCGGGCGCGCTTCGACGCGCACATCTCCGGGTGCGAGGGCTGCACGATGTACCTGCGCCAGATGCGCGAGATGCTCGACCTCCTCGGCGAGCTCACGACCGACTCCATCTCCCCCCAGTCCGAGGCCGAGCTGCTGGCGACCTTCCGCGACTGGAAGAGCGCCAACGGCCCGCGGGCCTAGCGCCAGCGGCCGCGGCCGCGCCGCTCGTGGCCCTCGACCGAGTCGCCGATGAGCCAGAACATCGGCGGCCAGAGCCCCACGAAGAGCGCCCGGCGCTCGGCGTTGCCGCGCTCGTCCTGGTCGACGGTCTTCGCGCGGATCCACAGCCCGATGCACAGGGCGATCGAGCCCAGCGACGCGACGTGCAGGTGCCAGCCGCGCAGGCCGACGTCGTTGAGGCGGCGGGTGAGCATGGGTTCGCGCTACCCGTTGTGCGCGCTCGGGTAGCACCGCCCGATGCCCCGCCGACTGCCGCGCTCGCGCCGCCTGGCCACCGCCGTCCGCTGGCCGGTGGGCATCGCGCTGACCTCGTGGCAGTACATGTGGCGCACGACGCCGATGCACCGTGTCGAGGTGGCGGGCTCGGCGGCCGACGATGCTCCCCCTCCGCTGCCGCGCGGCGTCTCGGACGACGAGGTCCAGCTGCCCGAGCACGGTGCCGGGCCGCTCTTTCATCGCCACTACCGCGTCCGCATCCGCGACGCGCAGCAGACGCCCGAGGAGCTGATGGCGTTCGTGAGCGGCGCTCCGGATCGGGTCGCGCCCACCGAGTTCGCGAGCTTCCAGAAGGTCCGCGGCGAGGAGGGCCGCATGGCCCTGGGCGACGAGTTCGTCGTGCGGATGCCGGGGCCCTGGGACGGCCCGGTCCGCGTGGTCGACCTCCAGCCGACGTCGTTTCGCCTCGCGACGCTCGACGGCCATCTCGAGGCCGGCCAGATCGAGTTCACCACGGCGCGCGACGGCGACCGGCTCGTCTTCCACATCGAGTCGTGGGCGCGCAGCGGCGATCGTCTCTCCGACCTGCTCTACGACCGCGTGCGGATGGCCAAGGAGATCCAGCTGCACATGTGGACGTCGCTGCTCGAGCGCGTCGCGCGGGCGGCGGGCGGGCGCATCACCGGCGGCATCGAGATCGAGACGCGCCGGGTGGACGATGGCGATCCTGGGTGAGCGGCCGCTCACGCCCGAACGGGCGCGCGCCCGCCTCGCCGAGCTTCGCGGGCGGCCCCTGAACTTCGACCCCGCGCGCGTCGGCCGCCCGACCCCGAGCCTGGGCTGGCACGTCGACGACCTGCGCCAGCCCCTGCCGCAGGAGCCGCCCGGGCCGCCCCGCCCGGGACAGAGCTGGGAGGTCGCCCGCCACCTGATGCGCCACTACAAGGTGGCCGACCCGTCGATCGTGCGCGCCTTCTACGACGAGAGCGAGCCGCTCGAGGGGCGCACGATGCTCCTCGAGCTGCGCTTCTGGCGCCTGCGCTTCCCGGTCGGCGTGCGGGTGGGAGAGGCCTACGACGAGCGGCGCGACGTGGAAGGCCGAGGCGCGCGCGTCTCGGGGTGGAACTACCGCACGCTCGCGGGGCACCTCGAGATCGGCCAGATGGCCTGGGAGGTGTGGAAGTGGGAGGACACCGGCGCCGTGGAGTTCCACATCCATGCCTTCTCGCGCGCGGCGCCGACCGACAGCCTGCTCGTCCGCCTCGGCCTGCGCCTGTTCGCGCGCCGCGAGCAGCTGCGCTTCTACCGCCACGCGTGCGCCCGGATGTTGTCGCTGACCGTCGCAGGCCTCTCGGCGAAGGCCGAGGCGCCGCCGAGATCGGGCTTCTAGCCCGTCTTCATCGCCCGCGCGACGAGCGCGTCGAAGGCGCGGGTGGGCAGGACGCTGTGCAGCGCGCCCTGGATGCGGGCCTGGCGACCGACGGTGTAGACCGCCTTCGGGCGCTCGGCGGTGAGCGCGTTCTCGATGGCCTGCGCGGCCTCGTCGGCCGAGCTGGCGCCGGCGGCGATCTTGCGCGTGGCGGCGACCAGGGCCTCGAGCGGACGCGCGTACAGGGTGCGCACGCGGTCGGGCAACGCGTCGATGGTCTCCTGCGCGCCCCGCTCGCCCTTGCGCCAGATCGGCGTGTCCAGCGCGCCCGGCTCGACGAGGGCGACCCGGATGTCCCACGGGCGCAGCTCGCGCCTCAGCGCGGCGCTGAGGCTGCGCACGGCCGCCTTGGAGGAGCTGTAGGGCCCGACGAACGGCGTGTTGATGCGCCCGCCGATGGAGCCGACGTTGACGATCCGCCCGTGGCCGGCGCGGATGGGGTCGAGGAGGGCCTGAGTCACGGCCAGCAGCCCGAAGACGTTGACCTCGTACTGGCGGCGCACGAGGTCGATCGGTACGCCTTCCAGCGGCCCGGCCACCGCGATCCCGGCGTTGTTAACCAGCCCGGCCAGCGGGGCGCCGCCGACGCGCGCGGCGAGGCTCGCGATCTGGCCAGCGTCGGTCACATCGACGAGCACCGGCTCGATGCGCCCGTCCTGTGCCCGCAGGTCGGCGCCGTCCTCCTCGCGCCGCACGCCGGCGAGGACGGCGAAGCCGGCGCGGGCCAGCCGAAGCGCGGTGGCGCGCCCGATGCCGGTCGAGGCGCCGGTGATGACCACGGTTCCCGAGGCGGGCATGGCGGCCAACCCTAGTCGGCGTCCGCGGCGGTCTGGCCCAGGCAGTCCTGCATCCACGTCTGGTCGGAGAACAACTCGGGCAGGTCCATGGCCGCGGCCACGTTGATCAGCATCCCGGTCGCGAAGAAGCCCCGGAGCTCCAAGGCGTCGGCGCCGCTGAGCTCGCGCACGAGCTCGTAGAGCTGCGCGTAGCCCCGGCGGACGACCTCGCGCACCTCGTCGTCGCCGCACGCCGCGTAGCCCTGCAACTGCATCAGCAGCAGCGAGCGATCGGTCATGAGGTCGCCGTAGGCCGCGCCCATCGCGGCCAGCGGGCCCTCGTCGCCGGCGTCGGCGGCCGCGGCGCGAAAGGTCTCGGCGATGCGCTCGCAGCCGCGCTCGACGGCCGCCAGGAAGAGCCCCTTCTTCGTGCCGAAGAGGCTGAAGGCGTACGGCTGAGTGATCCCGACCTCGTCGGTGATCGTGCTCACCGCCGTGCCGTGCAGGCCCGTCTGGGCGAAGTGCTCGACCGCCGCCACGACGAGCGCCTCGCGGCGCTCGGGGGCGGTCTGGCGGGTGCGCTGCGATGTCTTCGTGGCCATGCCTTGACAGATTACTTAGTGACCGCTAACTTCGCAACTAGTTAGCAGTCACTAAGAACTCTACGGAGGAAGTCGCCTCATGTCCCCCGCCTCACCGAAGACCCGCACCGGCGCCACGCTCGCGATCGTCTCGCTGGCGCTCTTCATGGTCGTGCTCGACAACCTGGTCGTCACCGTCGCGCTGCCCGCCATCCGCGAGGACCTCGGCGCCACGCTGCAGTCGCTCGAGTGGACCATCAACGCCTACACGCTCGCGTTCGCGGTCATGCTCATCCCCGGCGCCGCGCTCGGCGACCGCTTCGGCCGCCGCCGGCTGTTCCTCATCGGCCTCTCGCTCTTCACCGCCTCGAGCGCCGCGGCAGCGCTGGCGCCGACCACCGGCGCGCTCGTCGCCGCACGCGCCCTTCAGGGCGTCGGCGGCGCCATCGTCGCCCCGCTCACCCTCACCCTGCTCGCCGACGCCTTTCCGGCCGACCGCCGCGGCGCCGCGCTTGGCATCTGGTCGGGCATCAGCGGCACCGGCGTCGCGTTGGGCCCGATCGTCGGCGGCGCCGTCGTCGACGGGATCTCCTGGCATTGGATCTTCTGGATCAACGTGCCCATCGGCCTGGCCCTGCTCCCGATCGCCGCGCGGGTGCTGCGCGAGAGCCACGGCCCGTCGCGCACGCTCGACCTGCCGGGCCTCGGCCTCGCCTCGATCGGCCTCTTCGCGCTCGTCTTCGGCCTCGTCCGCGGGCAGTCGGAGGGCTGGACGAACCCGCTCATCGTGTCGTCGCTGGCCATCGGCGCCCTGCTGCTCGCGGCCTTCGTCGCCTGGGAGCTGCACACGAAGGAGCCGATGGTCCCGATGGGCCTCTTCCGCAAGCGCACCTACGCCGTGACCAACGCCGTCTCGTTCTTCATGTACTTCGGGACGTTCGGCTCGATCTTCCTGCTCACCCAGGTGCTGCAGTACGTGCTCGGCTACACGCCCTTCCAGGCCGGCGTGCGCATGCTGCTGTGGACCGGCGCCACGATGATCGTCGCGCCGATCGCCGGCGTGCTGTCCGAGCGCTTCGGCTCGCGCGGCTTCATGGCCTCCGGGCTGGCGCTGCAGGCCGGCGCCCTGGCGTGGTTCGCCGCGACCACCACCACGTCGGTGACCTTCGGCGAGCAGGCCATCGCCTTCGCCATGGCCGGCGCCGGCATGGGCCTCGTGTTCGCTCCCTCGGCCAGCGCCCTGCTGAGCGTCGTCAGCCCGGCGCAGGCGGGTCAGGCGTCGGGGACGAACAACGCGATCCGCGAGGTTGGCGGTGTCTTCGGGGTGGCCGTCCTGGCGACCGTGTTCAGCGGGTCCGGCGCCTTCGCGTCGCCGCAGACCTTCGTCGACGGCGTTGTCCCCGCCCTGTGGGTGGCCTCGGGCGTGGTGGCCGCCGGCGCGCTGGTGGCCCTGCTGCTGCCGCGCCGCCGACGCGAGGCCAACGGCGCAGACGAGGCGGTCGCGACGCCGGCGGTCGCCTAAGGTCCGCGGGATGCACGAGCCGCTCGAGGGGATCGCGGAGGCCGACGCCGTGCTCGGCCGGCCGTTCCCGCTCCCCTCGGGGGCTCTTCCGCTCGCGCGGTGGGTCGACGTGGTCCAAGTCGGCGAGCGTGGGGTGGAGGTCGCCTGGAACCTCGACGACACCCGCCCCGGCGCGCCGGGGCGCCTGGCGCTCTACGCCGGCTTGGAGCCCGCGCCGGACCGCGACCTGCCCGATGCGCACGAGGCTGGGGACGCGGACGGGATCGCCGTGCGCACGGCGGCGCTGGGCGAAGCGCAGCCGTCGCTGCGCCCGGTGACCGAGCTGGCGTGGGAACGCGACGGCCTGCACCTGCGGCTGACGGCGCAGGGCCCGTGGGAGCTCGACGCCCTGCTGGTGCTGGCACGTTCGGTGTAGGGTCGCGGGCGCATTGGGCGGGCGCCTGCATCGCAACGAGCTCCTGGGGATGGCCGGCGGCGCGCTGCTGGCTCTGAGCGTGTTCCTGCCCTGGTACGGCACCGATCCCGACAACCGCTTCGCGCGGATCGACGGCGCCCGCGGGGACCAGTCGTGCTGGGACGTCCATCCGATCCTGCGCTGGCTGATGCTGGCCGCCTCGGTGGCGCCGTTCATCCTGGCCTACATCATCGCCACCGACACCAAGCTCTCGTGGGCGCGCGGGGAGATGACGATGGTCTCCTCGATCGCGGCGCTCGGCCTGATCTTCTATAACGGCGTGATCGACCGCCCCGGCGAGCCCTCGGCCGCCATCTCGGTGAAGTACGGGTGGTTCCTGGCCCTGCTCGCGGCGCTCGTGATGACCGCCGCGTCGGCCATGCGCTCCTCCGAGCACGAGCGCGCCCGCAAGCCCCCGGGAACGATCTAGGAGCACATATGCCCGACGCGAATCCCACCCGCCCCGACCGCAACCTCGCGCTCGAGCTCGTGCGCGTGACCGAGGCCGCCGCGCTCGCCGCCGCGCGCATGATCGGGATGGGCGACAAGGAGGCCGCCGACCAGGCCGCGGTCGACGCCATGCGCGTCGTCCTCGAGACCGTGCACATGGACGGCATCGTCGTCATCGGCGAGGGCGAGAAGGACGAGGCGCCGATGCTCTACAACGGCGAGAGCATCGGCGACGGCAGCCCGCCCGAGGTCGACATCGCCGTCGATCCGCTCGAGGGCACGCGGCTGGCCGCGCAGGGGCGCCCCAGCGCCCTGGCCGTCATCGCGCTGAGCCCGCGGGGGACGATGTTCGACCCCGGGCCGTGCGTCTACATGGAGAAGATGGCCGGCGGCAGCGACGTCGGCGACCTGCTCTCGCTGGACCGCCCGCTGGGCGAGACGCTGGGCCTCGTCGCCGAGCGCCGCGCCTGCGACATCCGCGACATCATGGTCGTCGTCCTCGACCGCCCGCGCCACGAGGAGGGCATAGTCGCCATCCGCGACGCGGGCGCGCGCGTGCGCCTCATCACCGACGGCGACGTCAGCGCCTCGCTGCTCTCGGTCTCCGACCGCTCGCCCGTGAGCCTGCTCTGGGGCATCGGCGGCACGCCGGAGGGCGTCATCTCGGCCGCGGCCATCAAGGCCTTCGGCGGCGCCTTCATCGGGCGGCTCTGGCCGCGCGACGACGGCGAGCGCCAGGCGGCGATCGACGCCGGCTACGACCTCGATCGCGTGCTCAACCAGGACGAGCTCGTCACCAGCGACGACTGCTTCTTCTCCGCCACCGGCGTGACCGACGGCGACGTGCTGCAGGGCGTGCGCTACGAGGGCAGCACGGCGACCACGGAGTCGATCGTCATGCGGGCGCGGACCGGGACCGTGCGCCGCGTCAGCGCGCGCCACAACCGGCCGAAGCTGCGCGCCTACATCGGCGAGCGCTACGGCTAGAAGAGCGCCGGGTCGGCGAGCTTGACGCCCTCGGCGTCCAGGTAGAACGGCGCGAACGTGCGATCGCTCTTGAGGCCGAGGCTGTCGGTCGTCGCCGGCAGCGCGCGGTTGGCGTCGACCACGGTCAGCGTGAACGGGCCGCCCGAGCCGGCGAAGCGCCGGGTGGCCTGCACGTGGCCGTCAGCCAGCAGCCAGGCGGCGTTGTAGCGCGTCAGCAGCGGGCTGCGCGGGACGGCGGGCTGGCGCGAGACCGGGACCAGGACGCCGCCGTGGCCGGACAGGAGGCGAATGGCCAGCCCGCCGCCGCGGCTCGAGTTGTAGGTGTACGCGACCCGCGTGCTGTTGGTGGCGGTCTCGCGCGCCAGCGTGCTGGTCAGCCGCCTCGGAGCGCTCGACGAGCCGAGCGCCCAGTAGTAGACGCCGGGCCGGGGGCCGCCGCCGCGGCGCACGAAGGCCAGGCGGCCGAGCTCGATGCTCGGCGCGGTCTCGCTGTAGGTCCTCGAGGCCAGCTGGGGGATCTTCTGCTCGGTGCCGGCGGCCAGGTCGTAGGCGTAGACGTCGCAGCCCGCGGTGGCCGACGCGCCCTGGCAGCGCGAGTAGACGGCCAGCAGGCGCCGGCCGGACGCGGCGAACTGCGTCGAGCCGATCTGCGGGCGCGGGGGCGCGCCGAAGTCGGCGATCGGCGGCGTGCTCACCGAGCCGTCGGGCGCGCGGACGGTCAGCCGCCAGCGACCGCCGGCGGCCGGGGCCGCCCACGCCTGATAGCCGCCGTTGGCGGCCAGGTTGCGCGCCCCGGGGGCCGCCGCGACGAGGGTGTCGGCGCCGGCAGCGGTGGCGCCGGTCGCCAGCAGGGCGGCGGCGAGCAGGAGGACGGTCGGGGTGCGCATGGCCTCAGAACGCCGTCGGGCCGCGAAGGTCACGAGGCCAGCGACGTGTCGGTGCGCTCGCTCGGCGGTGGGGCCGACGGGTCGCCCACGTTGTCTGCCGACACGAAGCGCCCGACTCGCGAGGGCTCGAAGTCCAGGCGGGCCAGCGAGCGCAGGAAGCCGTGGGTGACGATCACGTGGATGCGCGACTGCGTGTTCGTGTAGACGAAGCGGCTCAGGCGCGAGGCGATGGCGGGGTAGAAGTTGGTCACCGCGACCTCGACGGCGACGTTGACCGTGCCGGGCTGCACGCCCGGGCGCCGCTCGACGTCGATCTCCAGGTAGCCGTCGCCACCGCGGCCGCGGCGGGCCACGAGCAGCCCGCGCTCGATGCGCCAGCGCACGACGCCCCGCCGGTCGTCCATCTCGTACTCGGGCGCCTGGAAGGTGAGGAGCTTCAGTGGCCGGAAGAGCAGGCAGACGTAGCGCTCGCCCTCGGTGTAGTAGACGCGGATGAGGCCGAGCGTCGCGCGGGTGAGGAAGCGCCAATACGTGCGCGCGAGGCGCTCGAGGTACTCCGCCGACCACATCGCGTCGACGCGCTCGGCGGGCAGCACGACCTCGGCCGACTGCACCGAGCGCACCGCGCCGGTCGAGCGGTCGATCTCGGTCGCGTCGTCGACGTCGCGCACGATCCGCAGCCACTCGGGAAGCCCCTGGACGAACGCCTTGCGCAGCGCCACAACGGCGGCGGCCAGCAGCGCGGCCACGACGACGATGACGGCGGGCACGGCAGGAGCCTACCCAGGACGGTCTTCGGCCAAGGCCTCTCGTACGGCGTCGTCGAACCCCAGCGGCGCGTCGTTGATCCCGGCCGGCGGGGCGGTGCGCACGAGCATCTCGGCGCTCAGCCCCTGCACCAGCGGGCGCGCGACGCCGGTGTCGACCGGGGTCACGAGGCCCAGCCAGTACGACGACAGGCGCGGCGTGAGGACGGGCACGCGCACGACCAGCGGCGCCCGGCGCCCGGCCGCGACGGCGAAGCGACGCATCATCTCGCGGTAGCTGAGGACGTCGGCGCCGCCGAGCTGGACCTCGCTCGGCGCGTCCTCGATCGCGAGCGTGGCGAGCGCGGCGACCACGTCGCGGATGGCGATGGGCTGCGTGCGCGTGTCGATCCAGCGCGGGCAGATCATCACCGGCAGGCGCTCGACCAGGTGGCGCAGGATGAGGAAGGAGGCGCTGCCTGCGCCGATGACCATCGCCGCCCGCGCGTGGACGGTGTCCGGCACCGCGGCGGCCAGGATGCGCGCGACCTCCTCGCGGCTGCGCAGGTGCTCGGAGTCGCCGCCCTCCAGGCCGCCGAGGTAGACGACGCGCCGCACACCGGCGGCGCTCGCGGCCCGCGCGAAGGCCTGCGCCCCGGCGCGGTCGCGCTGCGCGAAGGCGCCATGGCCGCCGCCCATGGAGTGCACGAGGTAGTAGGCGACGTCGATCCCCTCGAGCGCTGGTGGCAGGGTACGCTCTTGCAGGACGTCGCCCTCGACGACCTCGGCCTGCGCGGGCAGCGCGGCGCGGCTGGGGTCGCGCGCGAGGCAGCGCACCTGCAGCCCGCGTTGCAGCAGCGCGGGCACGAGATGGCCGCCGACGTAGCCGGTGGCCCCGGCGATGAGGACCCTGGGCACCCTCTGCTTACGTACCCCGGGGCGCCGCGGATGAGCCTCGCCGGTGTCGTCGTGCGTACCGGTCACGATGGGCGGATCGATGGCAGACGGGCTGAGCATCAAGGAGGTCGCCGAGCAGACCGGGCTGGCGCCCGGGACGATCCGCATGTGGGAGCAGCGCTTCGGCTTCCCCGCGCCGCGGCGCACCGCCTCGGGCTACCGGCGTTACGAGCCCGAGGACGTCCAGACGCTGCGCCGCGCGCGGGGGCACCGCCAGCGCGGGCTGTCGGTGGGCGCCGCGCTCGAGCGCGCCCGCGAGACCGGGGCGACGTCGGACCACCCGTCGATCTTCGCCGCGGTGGCGGCGACCGACCACGGCGCCCGTGCGCAGGTCCTGCGCAAGTCGACGCTGATCGCCCTGTCGCGCGCGATCGAGCACGAACTGCTGGCGCGCGCCGCCGCGCCGGTGCTCTTCGGCGCCTTCCAGCGCGAGCGCTTCTATCGCGCGCTCGAGCCGCGCTGGCGCCGGATGGCCCGCCACGCCGACGCGGCCACGGTGTTCGCCGACTTCGCGACGCTGCGCCGGACGTCGGGTGCCCCGGTCGAGGTGCCGATCGCCGAGGGCGAGGCGCTGGCCAACGAGTGGGCGGTCATCGTCGACGCCCCCGGCTACGCGGCGTGCCTGCTGGCCTGGGAGCAGCCCGGCGCGATCGAGCCCGAGGGCCCCGAAGACCTCGATCGGCGCTTCGAGGCGATCTGGACCATCGATCCGCAGGCGACGCGCCGCGCGGCGCAGGCGGCGGCGCGCCTGGCCGGGAACGTCGACCCCGCCTATGGCCACCGGCTCGAGGAGCTGCTGGCCGATCGCCCCCTGGCCATGGAGCAGCCGGCGCCCGCGCTCACGGCGCTGACCAACCGGATGCTGGCCTACGTCGAGGACGGGCGCTAGACGAGCTCGACGACGACCTGGTCGCCGGGCAGCGCCGAGCCTTCGCCGGCGGTCACGATCGCGAAGCCGTCGGCGCCGAGCATCGAGCTGAGCTGGTGCGAGCCCTGAGGGCCGGTCGGCGTCGCGAAGCCGTCGTGCAGGGTCACGCGCACGCACTCGGCGCGGTCGGGGTGGCGCGGGATGGCCGCGTCGAGGTGGCTGATGACGCGCTCGGGCTCGTGCGGGGCGCCCTGCATCGCGCCGAGCGCCGGGCGCACGAAGAGCATGAAAGTGACCATCGCCGAGACCGGGTTGCCGGGGAGGCCGAAGACGAGCGCGTCGCCGCGGGTGCCGAACCACGTCGGCCGTCCCGGTCGCAGCGCGACGCGCCAGAAGACCTCGTCGACGCCGAGGGCCTGCAGCGCGGGCTTGACGTGATCGTGGGGGCCGACCGAGACGCCGCCCGAGAGCACGAGCACGTCGGCCTCCTCGAGGGCGGCGCCGATGGCCGCGCGCGTGGCCTCCTCGGTGTCGCCCACGGTGTCGGTGCGCAGCACGCGCGCACCGGCCTGGGTGGCCAGCGCGGCGAGGGTGGCGCCGTTGGAGTTGTGCAGCTGGCCGGGGCCGAGGGGGCCGCCGGGCGCGACGAGCTCGTCGCCGGTGGCCAGGATGGCCACGCGGGGGCGGCGGGTGCACTTGACCGTCCCGCGGCCGGCCACGACCGCGATGCCGATCTCGGCCGCGCCCATGCGGGTGCCGGCGGTGACGACCGTCTCGCCGGCCTTGACGTCGTCGCCCGCGGGGCGCAGGTTGCGCCCCGGCGCCACGTCGTCGTCGAGCGTCAGCATGTCGCCGTCCAGGGTCACGAGCTCGACCTGCAGCACGGCGTCGGCGCCGTCGGGCACCGCGGCGCCGGTCGAGATGCGGATCGCCTCGCCTTCGTCCAAGCTGACGCTGGCAGGAGCGCCGGCGCGCGACTCGCCGACGATGCGCAGGGCGCGCCCTCGGGGCCCGAGCGCACGGCGAAGCCGTCCATCGCGCTGTTGGCGAAGGAGGGCACGTCGCGCTCGGCGACGACGTCCTCGGCCAGCACGCGCCCGAGCGCGTCCTGGACGGCGACGTCCTCGGAGGGCAGCGGGCGCACGGCGGCGAGCACCTTCGCCCGCGCCTCGTCGATCGTGAGGGCCATGGGTCAGATCATCGCTGCCGTCGGCCGTGGCTGGTATCCAGGGTGGCGATGCCCGAGGCCCCGTTCGGCCCTCGGCGGCCACATCCGGTCGCCGACGTGCCGCCCGCAGCGCTCGCGGACGGCCAGGCGCCGGCCAAGGGCTGGCTGCTCGCGCTCGTCTCCGCGCGGCCGCTGCGCGACGCCCCCGCGCTGCCGGTCCCCGACCTCGCGCGCGACGCTCCCGCGCTGTGCGCGGCGGTCCTGCGCGCGGTCGGCTCCGAGGCCGAGCTGCGCCGGCTGGAGAGCGGCGGCGACCTCGCCGGCCTCGCCGCCCGCGCCGGTGAGCTGGCGGGCGCGGGCGGGCCGGCGGGCGCCGTGGCCGCGGTCGCCGCGCTACGCGCCGCGCTCTGGGAGGCGCTGACGATGACCATGGCGCCGCTCGACGGGCCGACCACCGCTGCCCTGGCCGAGCGCCTGGCTCTCGTCTGCGACGCGGTGGCGGCCGCGACGCTCGGCGCCGCTGGTCCGGCCGGCGCGACGGCTTCCCCCGGCGCGGTCGCTTCGCCTGGCGCGGTCGCTCCGCTTCGCGTGGCGGCCCCGCCCGGGGCGACGGCTTCCCCCCGCGCCGAGGCTCCGCCCGCGGAGGTCGCTCCGACCTCGGGCGACCACGACGTCGCGAGCTTTCGCGTCCGCGACGCGCGCGGCGACTGGGAGGCGGCCGTCGAGCGCCTGGCCGCCGGCGCGCGCCCGTTCGCGCTGCTCGCGGTCGAGGTCGACGACGCGCCGCGGCTCGCCGCCGCCGATGCGCCGGGCGCCGCCGAGGCGCTCGCGCAGGTCGAGCGCGCGGTCCGCGACGAGCTGCGCCCCGGCGACGTGCTGGGCCGCGAGGAGGGCGGGCGCCTGTGGATCGTCGCCGCCGACCTCGGCGCCACCGGCGCGCGCGCGCTGGCCGAGCGGCTCGCGGACGCGGTCGCCGCCGTGCCCCCGCTGCGGGGCGCGGCCCTGAGCGTGTCGATCGGGCTGGCGGCGAGCCCGGCCGGCGGCGCCGACCGCGACGAGCTCACGGCGCGGGCCGACGAGTCGCTCTACGCCGCGCGGGCGGCGGGGGTGCCCATCGCCTGAGGCTGTCTCCGCTCGCGCCTTGCGTGCTGCGCGGCGCCGAACAGCATCACCGAGGAGAAGGCAGGTGGGCCGGTTCGGGGAGCGCGTCGTCGTCCTCAGACGCGAGCGTGTTGTCGGGCGCGATCGCGCGTGTTGCGCAACAGGTCTTGGAGACGCCCGAGGGGGTGGGCTCTCTTGACGGCGACTATCGCCGTTCAGGGAGCCCACCCCCTCGGGCCGCCGGCGGAGGTGTTGCCAGACACGCACGAATCGTGCAGGGACTCCGCGCCGGCGCGGCGGGCGCCTGCGGACGGAGCTGTCCTGCCGCGCGGTCGCAGGACGACCTCCAAGCAGGACGGCTGGCCGCCGAGGACGGCCGCGGGCGCTGCGACCGCCGCCCGCTCGCCTTCCCTCGATGCAGCAGTGAGCGCCGCGCAGCGCCCAAAGCGCCGCGCGGAGGAGCGCTACGGAGTCGGTGTCACGCCGCCGGTCGTCGCGAACGGCGACGGGGCGGGGACGGGCGGGTCCATGAAGGCGCCGCGCTGGGGCACGACGCCGATGGTGCTCGTCTCGCTCATGCCGACGGCCTGGGCGACCGCGGAGGTGAGGTCGTAGCGCGCGCCGTTGGCGAATGGGCCGCGGTCGATGACCGGCACGGTGATCGCCTTGCCGCCGAAGAAGACGGAGACGGGCGTGCCGCACGGCAGGGTGCGGTGTGCGACGCCGAGCAGCGCGTGGCTCATGACCTGGCCGCACGCGGTGTGCTTGCCGTAGAAGCCCGGGCCGAACCAGGTCGCGCGGGCCGGCCGGTAGACGGTCACGTTCGTGGTGAGCGGCAAGGCGTCGGCGGCCTGGGCCTGGGTTCCGGCGAGGAGCGCGCGCACGGCGAAGCTGCCGATCTCGTCGGTGCGCCAGCGGGCCAGGAAGGTGCCGTCGCGCGCGACGGTCGCCGACGCGGTCTGCCTCCACGCGCCGCCGGTCACCTGGCGCTGGATCTGCAGCGTCCGCCCTGCTTGCTCGACGCCCACCGTGCCGCGGAAGCGCAGCGTGTGACCGAGCAGCTCGCCGGGCCGCGTGAAGAGCGCCGGCGGGTCCGCCGACGCGCTGGCGGCAGCGGCGCACGCGCCCACGCAGAGCACGGCAGTCAGGATCGCGATATGACGACGCACAGGGGGCTTGGTCCTCGTTCGACGGCCTACGGGGTGAGCTGACGGGCTCGCGCCAACGAGCGGCGCTACCGGTGTGGGTGCTCCGGATTCGCCCCAGCGGGCCGATCTACGGCCCGCAGTGGTTCCCCCGCTCCCCGGGCATCAGGTGCCCGAAGACTCGGCAGACGGGCGGCAGCCTACCCCAATCAGGGGCGCGGCAAGCGTCCAAGCGCCGACTTCAGCGCGCGGCCCCCGGCGGCGAGGCCGATCTGCGCCAACTCGCCCGCGGCCTGCACCGCGGTGGTGACGAGCTCGGCGCCGTGCGGCACGCCGTCGTCGTCGCCGCGCGGCGTGGCGTAGCCGGCGGGCGGGATCTTCGCCGTGGCGGCGCGCGGGGGAGCGGCCTCGGCCGCGGCCTTCGCGCGCGCGGCGGGCTTCGCGCGCGCGGCGGGCTTCGCGCGCGCGGCGGGCTTCGCGCGAGCGGCGGGCTTCGCCTTCGCCGCCGCACGGGCCTTCGCCGGCCCCGACGCGGCCGGCTTCGCCTTCGCGCCAGCCCGGTCGCGCCGGGCACTGCGCCGCCCCGGCCGCGTGTTGGGCAGGCTGCCGAAGACGTCGCGGTCGCCGTCGCCGCCCGAGGAGGAGTCGCTCGAAGCCATGGCCATGATTCTGCCGCACCGCTCCAGCCGAGCCCCTCGCGACCCGAAACGTGAAACGAAACGCGCCCGTTTCACGTAATAGCGGCGAAGGGAAGCCCGTCGAGGGATCGCAACCCTTGAGCCCATACCGTGAGGCGTCGTATCATCACCGGCTACGCTGGGACCGTACGTTTGGGCGGGGTACGCTCGCGACAGGGCTCCCTAGCACCCCTCCCAGTAGAGATTCATGCCGGGCCCCGACCCCGGCGAACCGAACGGACGCACATGTCAGTAGTTGAACTCCAGGAACTTGAAGAGATCAAGGGTCTCGTGACCAGAGGCCAGCAGGTGGGCGTCCTCACGTTCGCCGAGATCGCTGACGCGGTCGCCGAGCTGGATCTCGACGAGTCCGACGTCGAGGAGCTTCACGGCTTCTTCGAGAAGTCGGAGATCGAGCTCGTCGAGGAGATCGACCCGGCCGCCGCCGCCTCCAAGGAGGTCGAGCGCGCGCCCGACAAGCGCGGTCGGCGCAAGCCGAAGACCACGCTGGACCTGCGCCCGGACATGACCACCGACTCCCTTCAGCTCTTCCTGAAGGACATCGGCAAGGTCCGTCTGCTCACGGCGCAGGAGGAGGTCGACCTCGCCAAGCGCATCGAGCGCGGCGATCTCGACGCCAAGCAGAAGATGGTCGAGTCGAACCTGCGCCTGGTCGTCTCGATCGCCAAGAACTACCGCAACCAGGGCCTGCCGTTCCTGGACCTCATTCAGGAGGGCACCCTCGGTCTCGTCCGCGCGGCGGAGAAGTTCGACTACCGCAAGGGCTTCAAGTTCTCGACCTACGCCACCTGGTGGATCCGCCAGGCGATTGCTCGCGCCCTGGCCGACAAGGCGCGCACGATCCGCATCCCGGTGCACGTGGTCGAGAAGCTCAACAAGATCGGCCGCGCCGAGCGCAAGCTCGTCACCGAGCTGGGGCGCGAGCCCACGGCCGACGAGATCGCCGAGGTCACGGGCATCGACCCTGAGGAGGTCGACTCGATCAAGCGCTCGGCCCAGGCGCCGGTCTCGCTCGAGAAGCCGGTCGGCGACGAGGAGGAGTCCGAGTTCGGCCAGTTCATCGCCGACGAGCGGGCCGAGTCGCCCTACGAGCGCGCCGCGGAGATCCTCACCAAGGAGGCGCTGCGCGAGGCGCTGGAGAACCTCTCCTACCGCGAGCGCCGCGTCCTCGAGCTGCGCTACGGCCTCGGCGGCGAGCACCCGCGCACGCTCGACGAGGTCGGGCGGACGTTCAACGTCACGCGCGAGCGCATCCGCCAGATCGAGAACCAGTCGCTGAAGAAGCTGCAGTCGCTGGCCGAAGCGCAGAAGCTGCGCGACGTGGCCTAGTGTCGTGATGGTTTAATTCGTTTGCAGTGGGGGGAGGTTGGGTTCATGCCCATTCCTGTTGCTGCTGCGATCGAGTTGACCGATGACGAGCGTGCCCAGTTGGAGGCGTGGGCGCGGCGGCGAACGAGCGCTCAGGGGCTGGCACAGCGGTCGCGGATCGTGCTGGGCGCGGCCGAGGGGCTCAAGAACACCGAGATCGCCCGGCGGATCGGGGTGACGCGGCCGATGGTCACCAAGTGGCGCAACCGGTTCGCCGAGCACCGGCTCGATGGCCTGACTGATGAGCCGCGGCCGGGGCGACCGCGCACGATCACCGACGAGCAGGTCGAGGAGGTGATCGTCAAGACCTTGGAGGCCACGCCCAAGGACGCCACGCACTGGTCGACGCGTTCGATGGCGCGCGAGGTCGGCCTAACCCAGAACGCGGTGCTGCGGATCTGGCAGGCGTTCGGGCTGCAGCCGCACCGCCAGCAGACCTGGAAGCTGTCCAAGGACCCGTTGTTCGTCGACAAGGTGCGCGACGTCGTCGGGCTCTACCTGGACCCGCCCGAGCGCGCGGTCGTGCTCTGCGTCGATGAGAAATCCCAGATCCAGGCCTTGGACCGGACCGCGCCGATCCTGCCGATGCTGCCCGGCACCCCCGAGCGCGCCACCCATGACTACCGGCGCGCGGGCACCTCGAGCCTCTACGCGGCGCTGGATATCGCCAGCGGGCAGGTGATCGGCCGCACCCATGCCCGCCACCGCGCGATCGAGTTCAAGAAGTTCCTAACCACGATCGACGGCGAGGTCCCCGACGAGCTCGACATCCATCTCGTGCTCGATAACTCCTCGACCCACAAGACGCCGGCGATCCAGCGCTGGCTGGCCGCCCACCCAAGGTTCGTCGTGCACTTCACCCCCACCAGCAGCTCGTGGCTGAACCTCGTCGAGCGCTGGTTCGCCGAGCTGACCACCAAGAAGCTCCGCCGCGGCGCGCACCGCTCCGTCCGCCAGCTCAACGCCGACATCCGCGCCTGGATCGACACCTGGAACGAGAACCCGCGGCCGTTCGTCTGGACCAAGACCGCCGACGAAATCCTCGAATCGATCGCCCGCTACTGCAACCGAATCAATCAATCACGACACTAGCCGGCCAGCGGCTCACCCGGATGTGCGAAGGGCTCCCGAGAGGGAGCCCTTCGTCGTTGCGCGGGTATACCGACGCAATGCGCAGGGGTCTTGTCCTTTTACTGGTGCTGCTCTGCGCGGGGTGCGGGGGCTCCTCGTCGCGTCCGTCGATCTCAGCCGCGCCGCGCGACGGGCTGATCGACGCCCGCCCGCGGATCGCGGTCGACGGGGCCGGCGACGGAGCAGTGGTGAGGGCGACCACCGTCGACAGGACAGGGCAGCGGTGGACCTCGACCACCGCGGTCGCCGACGTGCGCAAGGACCCGTCACGGCCGCTGTGGAGCATGAGCGGCGGGCAGGACTTCTTCGTGCCCCCGCGGTCGGGCTTCAGCGTCCGCCTGGACCTCGTCGAGGGCGGGCGCAGTGTGGCCAGCACGTCGATCCGCAGGCGGCTGGTCGCGCCGGGCGTGCAGCGGCAGGCCGTTCGCGGCGGCCTCTACGGCGAGCTCTACGCGCCGGCCGACGGCGGGCGCCGCGCCGCGGCGCTCGTCATCGGCGGTTCGGAAGGCGGCCTGAGGACCGGCGGGGTAGCGGGGCTGCTGGCCTCGCACGGCTATCCGGCGCTGGCGCTGGCCTACTTCAAGGAGCCCGGGCTGCCGAGCACGCTGAAGGACATCCCGCTCGAGTATTTCGCGCACGCCCTCGAGCGGCTGCGGGCGCGGCCAGATGTCGATCCGCGCCGTGTCGTCGTGATCGGCGTCTCGCGCGGAGGCGAGGGCGCGCTGCTCATCGGCTCGACCTATCCCAAGCTCGTCCATGGCGTCGTCGGCCTTGTGCCGAGCAACGTCGTCAACCCCTCGATCGACGGGCACTCGCCCGCGTGGACGCTGCGCGGCACGCCGCTGACCCACGTCGTGCGCGCCGAGTTCGGCAAGCCTGATCCCACGGGCCATCCCGGCGTCTTCATCCGCGCCGAGCGGATCTCCGGCCCGATCCTGACCTTCTCCGGTGGCGACGACCTCCTGTGGCCGTCGTCGAGCTACATGACGGTCCTGGAGCGGCGCCTCGACAAGCGGCACTTCGCCCATCCCCACCGCGACGTGGACTACGGCACCGCCGGGCATCGCCTGGGCGCCGCCATTCCGTACCTGCCCGCCCCGCGCGCGTCCGGCTACGGGGGGTCGCCGGCCGCCGACGCTGCGGCCCGCGCAGCGCTGTGGCCCCGCATCCTGGAGTTCATGCGGGGCCTGCGCGGCGCGTGAGTCGGGTCGGGGCTAGCTAGGCGCAGAAGGCCGAAGCCGGGACCCAGCCCTTGACGACGTAGGTCTTGCCGTTCTTCGGGTTGGTCGCGATGCGCTTGCCGTGGTGCCAGACGCCCTTGGCGCTGCCCTTCTTGACGCGCACGGTGCGGTCGACGTGGAAGTGCTCGCCCTTGAAGATCGTGCCGACGAAGATCTTGCCCGGCGCGGGCGAGTCGATGTAGGCGCTCTTGACGCACACGGTCATCGTCCTGCTGTGCTTGGCAGGAGTGCTGTCGGCCGAGGCGGCCGCGGTGATGGTGCTGGCGCCCAGGGCCGCGACAGCGACGGCGGCGAGGGCGAGGCGATGGAGCTTGCGGGTCATGGGTGGGTGGCGACCTTCCACACCTGCCTGACGTCCGTCCAGCGCGCCCTCGGCGCTCTTCAGTGGCTGGCCTCGGACGCCGATTCGGAGGGCAATGAGCTTCGATCTTCACTTCTGCCTGCACTACCTCATCGAGCACGGTGGCTCGGACCTGCACCTCAAGGTCCCGTCGGCTCCCGTGATCCGCGTCGACGGCTCGATGAACCCCATCGACGGCCTCGCTCCGCTGACGCCGGAGGACACCGAGCGCGCGGTCCACGAGATGCTCGCCGACCCGACCAAGCTGCAGGAGTTCAACGACGAGGGCGAGGTGGACTTCGCCTACTCGATCCCAGGGCTCGCGCGCTTCCGCTGCAACGCCTTCCGCCAGCGCGGGTCGGTCTCGGTCGTCGTCCGCGCCATCCCGGTGTCGATCAAGTCGATCACCGAGCTCTCGCTGCCGCCCGTCATTCGCGAGTTGGCCGAGGAGGAGCGCGGGATCGTGCTGCTCACCGGCACCACCGGCTCGGGCAAGTCCACGACGCTCGCCGCGATGATCGATCACATCAACACGACCCGCCGGCGCCACATCGTGACCGTCGAGGATCCGCTCGAGTTCCTCCACGAGGACAAGAAGTCGATCATCAACCAGCGCGAGGTCGGGATGGACACCGGCTCCTTCAAGCGCGCGCTGCGCCGGGTCCTGCGTCAGGACCCCGACGTCATCCTCATCGGCGAGATGCGCGACGAGGAGACCGTCCACGCCGCGCTGAGCGCGGCCGAGACCGGCCACCTGGTCTTCTCGACCGTGCACACCGTCGACGCCGCCGAGACGGTCAACCGCCTGATCGACTTCTTCCCGCCGCACATGCACAACCAGGTGCGCGCGATGATCGGCTCGACGCTCAAGGGCGCCGTCTCCCAGCGCCTGGTCCCGACCATCGACCGCAGCGGGCGCATCGCCTGCTGCGAGGTCCTGCGGATGACCGGGCGCGTGCGCGACATGATCACCGACCCGGCCCAGACCGGGAAGCTGCCGGAGGTCATCGCCGAGGGCTCGTTCTACGGCATGCAGACCTTCGACCAGCACCTCTTCGAGCACCTGAAGTCCGGCCGCGTCGAGATGGACACCGCGATCCAGTTCGCCACGAGCCCGCACGACTTCAAGCTCCTCGTCGCCGCCGACGGCAAGCGCGGCACGACGATGGAGGACCTCGACGACGCTCAGAGCCGGCGCACGCTGGCCGCGTAGCGCGCAGTACGCTCCCGGCGTGGAGCACTGGGATCTGCGCAACCTCCCCGTCGAGCCTCACGAGCCGCTCATCCTGCACTCCTCGCGCGGCGAGGCGCGCAGCGTCGTGCTGCAGCTCCCCGCGGGCGAGGCGCTCGAGGACCATCAGGTCCACGAGCGCGCACACCTGGTCGTCATCGACGGCGAGGTCGACGTGGTCCAGGGCGAGGAGACCATCTCGGGTGGACCCGGCCTGCTGGCCGTGTTCGATCCCCGCGAGCGCCACGCGGTCCGCGCGCGCAGCGACGCGCGGCTGCTGCTCGTCCTGGCCCCGTGGCCGGGCGCGGGGCACCCCGGAGCCCGCGACGCTTGACGGCGCCGGGCCGCCCCGACAAGGTGGCGGCCATGCAGACGACCCTTGCGCAGTTCAACGAGACCGCGTCCACGGACGCCTTCGCCCTACAGAACTCCTATCTGCTGAAGGTCCACCTCGACCAGGGCGCGATCCGCGCCAAGCAAGGGTCGATGGTCGCCTACCAGGGCGACGTCAGCTTCGAGCACGCGGGGGCCGGCGGCGTGTCGAAGTTCATGAAGAAGGCGCTCACCGGCGAGGGCCAGGACCTCATGAAGGTGTCCGGGACCGGCGAGGTCTTCCTGGCCGACACCGCTCAGCACGTGCACCTGATCAAGCTCGAGGGCGGCGAGCAGATCACGGTCAACGGGCGCAACCTGCTCGCCATCGACGCCGACATCGACTGGGACATCCAGAAGGTCTCGGGCGCCAGCGGCATGATGGGCGGCGGCCTGTTCAACACCTCCCTGCGCGGCGACGGCTGGGTGGCCATCCTCTCCGACGGCAACCCCGTCCTGCTCGACGTCGGCTCGGCGCCGACCTTCGCCGATGCGCAGGCCGCGATCACGTGGTCGCAGGGCGTCACGACCTCGATCAAGACGGACTTCAAGCTCTCCAAGACGCTGACGGGGCGCAGCTCGGGCGAGTCGGTCCAGATGGCCTTCAGCGGCCAGGGCTGGGTGCTCGTGCAGCCGTCCGAAGGGCGCGTCGGCGTGCAGCCGGCCAGCGGCGGGGGCGGCGGGGCGCTCGGGAACCTGCTCGGCGGCTAGGCGGCGGTCGGCTCGCCGACCACGTCGCGCGCGGTGAGCTCCTCGAGCCGGCCCGCGGCGGCGCGCAGGCGGTCGGCCACGTCCTGCGCGTCGGAGGCGGCGTCCGCCAGCGACGACGACGTGGCGCCCGCCTGGGTGATGGCGGCAGTGATGCGATCCATGCCCGCGTGCTGGCGCTCGGCGGCGCCGGCGATGTCGCGCGCCGCGCTGGCCGACGTCTCGCCGGCGGTCTGCAGGAGCGCGATGGCGTCGGTGGCCCGGTCGGCGACGGCGACGCCCTCCTCGACCGTGCGTGCCCCGGCGGTGGCGGCGTCGGCGGCGGTGGCGGCCGAGCCGGCGATCTCGGCCAGGATGGCGTCGATGCGGGCGGTCGCCTCGCGCGACTCCTCGGCCAGCGAGCGGACCTCGTCGGCGACGACGGCGAAGCCGCGGCCGTGCTCGCCGGCACGCGCGGCCTCGATCGAGGCGTTGAGGGCCAGCAGGTTGGAGCGCTCGGCCAGCTCGCGCACGGCGACGGTGATCTCGCCCGCGCGGCGGACGTGCCCGGCCAGGCCGCGGACGTCGGCGGCGACGGTCTCGACGCGGCTGCCGGCCTCGCGCATGCGCGTGACCATCGCGGCGACAGCCTCGCCGCCCTCGGCGGTCAGGCGCTGGGAGTCCTCGGCGCCGGCGGCCACCGCGAGCGCGTCCTCGGCGGCGCGGGCGGCGTCGGTGCGCACGTCGGCGACGGCACGGGCGACGTCCTCGATGGCGCCGTGCTGCTCCTCGGCCGCGCGCGCGCCGGCGGCGGTCTGCGCCACCAGGCGCTCGACGCCGGCGAGCACGAGGGCGGCGGTGTCGGCCGCGCTGCCCGACAGCTCGCCGTAGCGGGCGAGGGTCATCTCGCGATCCTGCACGGAGGCGTCGAGCCGGGCGACGATGCTGTCGAGCTCGTCGTTGCGCGCGTCGAGCGCGGCGTTCTTGGCCTCGAGGTCGGCGCTGTGCACCTCGGCCTGGCGCCAGCTGACGAGCAGGGCGGCGATCTCGACGACGACGAAGAAGGCGTGGACCGCGACGCGCCCGAGGGTGTCGGGCAGCGTGTGCGTCCCCTTGCCGAAGACCTGATCGGGCGCGACGACGCCGACCACCGCGTGGTGGAAGACGACGAAGCCGACCGACAGCGCGAACGGCAGCCAGTCGAGGTAGAGCCCGACGACGGGCAGCATGGCGAAGAACAGGAAGTGCGCCTGGACCGCGCCGTTGGCCAGGTGCACGAGCATGGCCGAGCCGGTCATCAGGCCGAGCGCCGCGACGCACGAGCGGCTGCGCCGCGACAGGCGCCGAGCGCTGGCCAGCAGCGCCGTGATCGCCAGCGGGGAGAGGTCGACGACCATGTGCGTGACCGTGCGTCCGGTCAGCAGGCCGTAGGCGCCGAGCGCCGGCGCATGCAGCCAGAGGACCGCGACGATGCCGCGGTGGCGGCGCTCCCACAGCTCGTCCGGGAGGCCGGCGAGCCGCGGCAGGGTGTTGGCGAGCGAGCGCAGGCGCATGCGCGTGTGGTCGGCCAATGGTCACCGTGTTTGAGCCGACGCCGACGGTTGGCCTAACTTCACTTGGTAAAGTGTTGGGACATGCCGCCCGATCCCACTTGTCCCGTCTGCCGTACGGCGGACATCGTCTGCGGCAAGTGGACGCTGTTGCTGGTGCGCGATCTGGCCGAGGGACGCTCGCGCTTCTGCGAGCTGGAGCGGTCGCTGAACGGCATCAGCCCTCGTACCCTCTCCCTGCGCCTGCGCGCGCTGGAGGAGGAGGGGATCGTCGAGCGCCAGACCTACGCCGAGGTCCCGCCCCGCGTCGAGTACTCGCTGACCGCCAAGGGCCGCGCGCTCATCCCCATCATCGAGGGCATGCGCACCTACGGCGAGCGCTGGCTGGGTGCCGAGTGCGCCAGTGAGCCGGCGGTGGGCCTCGAGCCCGTCGCCGTCGCCGTGTAGGCGAGCAGCGCGACCGACAGCAGCACCGACAGCACCAGCGCGAAGAGGCTGGCCAGGTTGTCCGAGGTCGAGTAGGCGCTCGTCGTCGTCAGGTGGTAGGCGAAGTGCGCCGTGCTCTGGACCATCGAGGCCACGACGGCCGCGACCACCAGCCGCCGCTCCAGCCACCACGCGGCGAGGAGCAGCAGCGCCGCCTGACCCAGCAGGGCGCCCCCGAAGTCGCTGAGCAGGTGCTCGTTGTAGGCCCGAGCCGGTCGACCCAGTGGCGGCCGCCGGGCGGGAAGTCGCCATAGAACGCGTGCGGGAAGAAGAGCGCCCCGGCGCCGACGAAGAGCGGCGTGAGCGCCAGCAGCAGCAGGCAGAGGCGGACCAGACGCGGGTGGGGCATGGCGCCACGCTACGCGACCGCAACTCGCGCCGCCCTGGCGAGTCCTAGGCGTGTGGCAGGAGATCGTGCAGGCGTTGCGCCCCCCGCACGGCGAGCTACCCTCGCCGCGGTGGGTGCCACGACGATCACGCGTCGGTGCGCCCTCGTCCTCGGTGCGGCCGCCGGCCTGGGATCGCTGCTCGTGCGGCCGTTCAGCGCCCTCGGGAGGGGCGCGCCGGCACGGGCACGCGGCTTCGGCATGGCCGTCGCCCCCGGGGACTTCGAGGGGGCCACGAGCCGGGTGCTGCGCGCGCCTCGGCGCTTCGACGTGCTCGGCGTGCGCGGCCCCGACGCCGCGCGCGGGCGCTTCGAGGTGCGCGTGCGCCGTCGTGGCGGGACGTGGAGCCCGTGGGTGGCGCTCGCCGTCCACGGCGACCACGCGCCCGACACCGGCACCGGTGAGCGGGCGTCGGACCCCGTCTGGGCCGGGGGCTGCGACGAGCTGCAGCTGCGCACTTCGCTGCCACTGCGCGGCGAGCTGCGGGTGCACTTCGTCTCCGTGCCCGCCGCGGGTGGCCGGTCGCTCGTCGCCCGCGCGGCGGCTACCCCCAAGCAGCAGGCCGCTCCCGGGACGCCGCCCACGATCATCCCGCGCGCGGCGTGGGGCGCCGCCGCCGTCCCGCCGCGTGCGGCGCCGGACTACGGCGTGGTGCAGATGGCCTTCGTCCATCACACCGTGACCGCCAACGACTACACACCCGACCAGTCGGCCTCGATGGTGCTCGCCATCGCCAAGTACCACCGCGACACCAACGGCTGGAACGACATCGGCTACAACTTCCTCGTCGACCAGTACGGGCAGGTCTTCGAAGGGCGCGCGGGCGGGGTCGACCAGGCGGCCATCGGCGCCCAGGCGCAGGGCTACAACTCGCAGTCCACGGGCGTCGCCGTCCTCGGCACCTTCACCGGCGTGCCGATCCCCGAGGCCGCGATGTCGGCCATCACGCAGCTGCTGGGCTGGAAGCTCACGCTGCACGGCGTGCCGTGCGAGGGCGGGCTGACCATCATCTCCGGTGGCGGCAGCCTGAACCGCTACTCCTCCGGCACGCCGGTGGCCATGCAGCGCATCTCCGGTCACCGCGACGGCGACAGCACCGAGTGCCCCGGCGACGCCCTCTACGCCCAGCTGCCCGAGCTGCGCCGCCGCGCGGCGGCACTGGCCGGGCCGATCGTCGCTCACGGCGAGATCAGCCTGCAGGCCTCCGCCGACGCCGTCGACTACGGCGCGGACGCCGTCTTCAAGGGCACGGTCATCCGCCCCGACTCGACCGCCGGCGCCGGCGAGCTCGTCGCCCTGCAGAAGCGCGGCAGCGGCGGCGCCTGGGTGACGGTGGCGCGCACCACCGCGCTGATCGACGGCTCGTGGGTCGTGCGCGTGCCCTGGCGGCGCGGCGGCGACGTCCGAGCCGTGGCCGCCGGCGTGACGTCCAAGGCGCTCGGAGTGCAGGTCACCCCGGCGCTGACCACGCACGGCACGCCGCGGCGCGTGAGGGCGGGCAGCAGCCTCGGGCTGTCCGGGCGCGTGCGCCCCTCAGTCGCCGTGGCGGTCCTGCTCGAGCGCCAGGGCGCGGACGGGAAGTTCCATCGCGTGCGCATCGTGAGCGGCACCCGGCGCCTGACCAACTGGCGCGCAGCGGTGAGCCTGCGCCGCCCCGGCCTCTACCGGCTCACGGCGCGCACGGCGGCCAGGGACGGCAACGCCCGCGGACGAGCCGTCTACGTCCGCGTCGTCCGGGCGCGCAAGGGCTAGACCTCACGCTCGCCGACGTGCGAGCGTTGTCGGCGCATGACCGACCTCACCCTCTACGACTACGCCGCCTCGGCCAACTGCCTGAAGGCGCGGGCCCTGCTGGCCCAGCTCGGGCGCCCCTACCGCCGCGTGGCCGTGGACATCTTCGCCGGCGATACCGCCGCGCCCGCGTACCGGCGGCGCAATCCGCTCGGGCGCACCCCGGTCCTGGAGCTGCACGACGGCTCGGTGATCGCCGAGTCGGGCGCCATCCTGCTCTACCTCGCGGAGGGCACCGATCTGCTGCCCTCCGGCCCGGTGGCGCGGGCACACGTGCATCAATGGCTGTTCGTCGAGCAGAACGACGTCGAGCCGAACCTGGGCCGCGCGCGCTTCTGGCGCCTGACCGGCCGCGACCAGCTCTGGCCCGAGGTCTACGCCAACTGTCTCGCGCGAGCCGAGGCCGCGATCGACGGGCTGCAGGCGCACCTCGACGGCCGCGACTGGGTAGCGGGCGATCGGTACACGGTCGCCGATCTCGCGCTGTGGGCCTACGTCCACCTGGCGGGCGACGTCGACGTGGACCTCGCCGCTCGCCCGGCGGTGAGCGCGTGGATCGAGCGCGTGCAGGCGACGCCGGGCCTCGTCGACGACCTCGAGCCCTATCCGGAGAACGCGCTGCCCGGCCGCGGCTCGCGGCCGGAGCGGTGAGGGCGCGCGGTTAGACGGCGCGCTGCGAGGTCGGCTGTGCCCGCTGGACGGGCCCGCGGTGGCAGTGGCCGTGGCCCGACATGCGGACGTCTTCGCGGTGCTGGAGCTTGCGGGCCAGGGCGGCGGCATCGCCGTTGGGCTTGGCCTGTCCCTGGGTGCTCGCGATGCCGGCCAGCGAGCCGGCGAAGACGCCGACGGTCGTCGTCACGGCGGCCAGGTAGGCCGCACGGCGCAGGAGGGGTCTGCGCTCAGGCATGGGCACGCTCCCGAGAGTAGCGGTCTGGTTGGGTGGGCTCGGCCGCTTCGCCGCGCGGCAGGGTCACGGTGGCCCGCAGGCCCCCGTCGGGGCATACGGCGAGCGCCACCGCGCCGCCGTGAGCTTGGGCCACCGAGCGCACGATCGAGAGCCCGAGGCCGGCGCCGTCGCCGCGCGCGCCGCGGTCGATGCGCTGGAAGGGCTCGAGCAGGCTGGGCAGCACGGCGGCGTCGAGCACCTCGCCGTCGTTGACGACCTCGACGGTGCTGCGCCCGTCGCGGCTGGAGGTGGTGACCGACACGCGCCCGCCCGGGCGGTTGTGGCCGACGGCGTTCTCGATCAGGTTCGCCACCAGGCTCTCGAGCAGTCGCCGGTCGCCCGACACCGGCGCGGGGTGCAGGTCGGCGGTGACCGCCAGCCCGGCGGCCTCGGCGTCGCGGGCCGCGTGGCCGAGGGCCAGGCGCGCGGCGCTCGCGAGGTCCAGCGGGTCGCGCCGGGTGACCGCGCCCTCGGAGCGCGCGAGGGTGAGCAGCGACTGCACGAGGCGCTCGGTGCGGTCCATCGCGTCGTGCACCGCCTCGGCCATGGTCCGCAGCTCGGCGTTGGTCGCGTCGGGGTCGGCGAGAGTGACCTCGAGCTCGGTGCGCATCACGGTCAGCGGGGTGCGCAGCTCGTGCGACGCGTTGGCCACGAACCGCCGCTGGCTGGCGAAGGCGCCCGAGAGGCGCTCGAGCATGGCGTCGAAGGTGTCGGCCAGCTCCTTGAGCTCGTCGCGCGGGCCCTCCAGGGCGATCCGCTCGTCCAGGGTGTCCTGCGACACGCGCCGCGCCGTCGCCGTGATCTGCTGCAGCGGGCGCAGCACGCGACCGGCGACGAGCCAGCCCAGCAGGACCGACAGCAGGGTCATCGCGGCGAGGGCGATGGCGTACTGGATGCGCAGGCGGTGCAGGGCGTCGTCGGCCACCTCGCGCTGGATGGCGCGCCGCAGCTCGTCGGCTGGGCTGGACCCCACCGTCACGTGGTCGGTCGTCAGGTTGTTGCGCACGAGGATGTAGCTGACGGTCAGCAGCGCGGCGCCGGCGAGCAGGAAGACCCCGGCATAGAGCAGGGTCATGCGCAGGCGGACCGTCGGGGGCGGCATCAGACGCGGTAGCCGGCGCCCATGACCGTCTCGAGCACCGCCGGCTCGCCGAGCTTGCGCCGCAGGGTCATGATTGTCATGCGCACCGTGTTGGTGAAGGGGTCGGCGTGCTCGTCCCACACCTGCTGCAGGAGGTTCTCGGCGGAGACGGCGGCGCCGTCGGCCGACATCAGGGCCTCGAGCACGCCGAACTCCTTCGGCGTCAGGTCGAGCTCGGCGCCCGCGCGCGTGACGCTGCGCCGGGCGGGGTCGAGCTCGAGGTCGCCGCGCCGCAGGACGGCCGGGCGCGCGCGGCCGGCGCGCCGCGCCAGCGCGCGGATGCGGGCCACGAGCTCCTTCCACTCGAAGGGCTTGGGCAGGTAGTCGTCGGCGCCGAGCGTGAGGCCGTCGACGACGTCGTCGAGGCCGTCGGCGGCCGTGAGCATGAGGACCTTGGTCTCGCGCTCGTCGCCGGAGAGGCGGCGGCAGACCTCGTCGCCGTGGAGCTCGGGCAGGTCGCGGTCGAGCACCACCACGTCGTAGGGGAAGACGCGCGCCTTCATCAGGGCCGACGCGCCGTCGTGGGTGATGTCGACGGCCATGCCCTCGCGGCGCAGCCCACGGGCGATGGCGCCGGCCAAACGGCGCTCGTCTTCGGCGATCAGGATTCTCATCTCACACCAGGATGACGCGAGAATCCTGAAAGTTGGCTAAGTCTTCTTGAAGAAGCGCTAAATCCGGCGCGGCCTTACCGGCACCTGACAGGGCCCTCGTCACCCTCGATGGGAGCCGTCCGCCGGGGCGTGCGGACCGTCCTGGACCCGGTCCGCGAGGGATGCCCCGGCGGTCGGCTCGCTTGCCGCGCAGCGCGGAGCGAGGACATGGGAGGTGCCGCTCCGCGCGGCCGGCGCACCACAGCCGCTCCGCGCGACCGGGCCAGAAACAAGAACGAGTCTCATTCCTGTACGCTGGCGGCCGGTGCTCGAGCCGTTCCAGCTGCCGTTCGTGCAACACGGGATCGTCGAGGTCCTGATCCTCGCCGTGGCCGGGGGGCTGATCGGCACCTGGATCGTCCTGCGCGGGCTGGCCTTCTACGCCCACGCCGTCGGCACCGCCGCCTTCCCGGGGCTCGTCCTCGCCGACGGCCTGGGTTTCGGGGCCGTCCTCGGCGCCGGGGCGACGGCCGCTCTGGTGGCCCTCGCCGTCGGCCTGCTGGCGCGCCGCGAGGGCGCGCGCGACCGCTACGACTCGCTCACCGCGCTCGTCCTCGTCGCCGCGCTGGCGGTCGGCGTGATCCTCGCCAGCGACGTCTTCCACTCGGCCGGCAGCGTCGAGACGCTGCTCTTCGGCAGCCTGCTGCTGGTCGACGGCGGCGACTACGCCCTCGCCGCCGTGAGCGCCGCGATCGTGGTGGCCGGCGGGCTCGTGCTCGAGCAGCGCTGGCTGGCGACGGGTTTCGACCCCGCGTCCGCGCGCGCCCTCGGCGCTCGCTCGGCGGCGCCCGACATCGCGCTCCTCGCGCTCGTGGCCCTCGTGGCCGTCGCCGCCCTCTCGACGCTGGGCGCGCTGCTGGCCACCGCGCTGCTCGTGGTCCCGGCCGCCACCACGCGGCTGGTCTGCGCCCGCCTGCGCCCCTGGCAGCTGGCCACGGTCGCCCTCGTGGCCGTGGAGGGCGTCGCGGGGCTGTGGCTGTCGGTGCAGGTCAACACGCCCCCCGGGCCGGCCATCGCCGTGCTCGCCGGCGCGGTGTTCGCCGTCGTGGCCGCCGGTCGGGTGCTCGCCGCGCGCCGGCCGGCTGCCGCGGCGGTCGTCGCCGGAGCGCTCGCGCTGCTGGCCGGCGGGTGCGGCGCGGGCGGCGGCAGCGCCGCGCCCGGCCAGGTCAAGGTCGTCGCCACCACGACCCAGATCGGCGACTTCGCCCGCGCCGTGGGCGGCGAGCGGGCCAAGGTCGTGCAGGTGCTCAAGCCGAACACCGATCCCCACGACTACGAGCCGCGCCCCTCGGACGTCCGCGAGACGGCGAGGGCCGACGTCGTGCTCGTCAACGGCGACGAGCTCGACCGCTGGATGGGCGACGTGGTCGAGGCGGCGGGCGGCGACCCGACGGTCGTCGACCTCGGGGCGGGCGTCCCGGTGAAGATCCCGGGGGAGAGCTCGGGCGCCGAGGCCTCGCGCTATGACGCGCACTGGTGGCACGACCCGCGCAACGCGCAGGCGGCGGTGGCCGCGATCCGCGACGCGCTGACCAGGGCCAACCCCGGCGCCCGCGCCGTGTACGCGCGCAACGCCGCCGTCTACCTGGCCCGGCTGCGCGGCCTCGACCACGGCATCGCGGCGTGCTTGCGCACCGTGGCTCCGGGCGCGCGCAAGCTCGTCACCGACCACGACGCCTTCAACTACTTCGCGCGGCGCTACGGCATCACCATGGTGGGCGCCGTCATCCCCTCGCAGAGCACGCAGGCCCAGCCGTCGGCTGGCGACGTCGCGCGGCTGACGCGGCTCATCCGGCGCGAGGGGGTCAAGGCCGTCTTCCCCGAGAGCTCGATCAACCCCAAGCTCGCCCAGGCCATCGCGCGCCAGACCGGGGCGACGAGCGATCATGAGCTCTATGGCGACACCCTGGGGCCCAAGGGATCGAGCGGCGCCACCTACCTGACCATGGAGCGCGCCAACGCCGACGCGATGGTGCGCGGCTTCACCGCGGGAGCACGGGGATGCCCGATCGCGGGGATCTGATCCTGGTGCAGGCCGAGGGCCTGGCCGCCGGCTACGGCCCGGCGCCCGCGCTCACCGACGTGTCGTTCGCCTTGCACGCGGGCGAGCGGATCGGCGTGCTGGGGCCCAACGGCGGCGGCAAGACCACGCTCTTGCGTGTGCTGCTCGGCGAGCTCGCGCCCATGGCCGGGACGCTGCGCGCGCCGGCGCGCTTCGCCGTCGTGCCGCAGACCGAGCGCTCGCGGCTGGACTTCCCCGTCAGCGCGCTCGACGTCGCGCTCATGGGCTCGATCTCGACGCTCCCGTGGTGGCGGCGCCCGGGGCGCGCGCAGCGCCGCGCCGCGCAGGCGGCGCTCGCGTCGGTCGGCCTGGCCGAGCAGGCCAACGCGACCTTCGGCGACCTCTCGGGCGGCCAGCGCCAGCGCGTGCTGGTGGCCCGGGCGCTCGTGCAGGACGCGCGGGTGATCCTCCTCGACGAGCCGTTCACGGGGCTCGACGCGCCGAGCGCCCGTCAGCTGGAGACGCTGCTCGCCGAGCTCGCCGCCGAGGGGCGTGGCGTGATGATCGCCACCCACGACGTCGACCAGGCGCGCGGGTGGGACAGCGTGCTGTGCCTGAACCGTCGCCAGGTCGCCTTCGGCCCGCCCGAGGCCATCCTGCACCGAGCGGTGCTCGAGGCCACCTACGCCGGCGAGATCGTCGAGCTGCCCGGCGGCGAGCTGCGGGCCGTGGTGCCGCCCCACCATCACCACTGATGCTCGCCGCGCTGCACACGCTCACCGATCCGTGGGCCGACCCGGTCGGCCGGCGCGCGCTGCTCGAGGTCGCGCTGCTGGGCGTGGCGGGCGGCGCGCTGGGGTGCTGGATCGTCTTCTACAACCTCTCCTACAGCGCGGAGTCGCTGGCCCATGCGCTGCTGCCGGGGCTCGTCTTCGCCGCGCTCACGGGCATCCCGCTGCTGCTCGGCGGCGCCGCGGGGCTGCTCGTGGCGGCCATCGCGATCGCCGCCGCGGGCCAGGTGCCCGCCATCGGGCGCGACACCGCCGTCGCGGTGGTCGTGACCACGCTCTTCGGCGCCGGCGTCCTGCTCGCGCTCTCGCCCTCCTCGCCGCCGGGCCTGCAGAGCCTGCTCTTCGGCGACGTCCTCGGCGTCTCGGACACCGACCTGGGTTTCGCCGCCGGGCTGGCCGTGCTCGTCCTCGCGGCGCTCGCGCTGCTGCACGCGCGGCTGCTCGCCGTCGGCTTCGATCGCCTCGGCGCTCCCGGGATCGGCGTGCGCCCGCTGGCCGTCGACGTGGCGCTGCTCGTGCTCGTGGCCCTCGCCCTGCTCGTCGCGGTGCAGGGCCTGGGCAACCTGCTCGTGGTCGCTGTGTTCGTCGCGCCGGCCTCGGCCGCGCGCCTGGTGGCGCGCCGCATGGGCCCGATGATGGCGGTGTCGGCCGCCATTGCGGTGGTGGCCGGTGTCGGCGGGCTGTACCTGTCCTACTACGCCGGCACCGCCGCCGGGGCCTCGATCGCGGCGATGCTCGTCGCCGCCTACCTGGTGGCCGGCACGAGCCGCGGCCTTGTCGCGCGCGCTCCTGCGGCGAAATAGTCTCCAGGGACGTGAGCGGCCCTCTCCAGCACAACGGCCACCGTCGTTCGCCCTCGATCGCCGTCGTGGGCGGCGGCTTCGGCGGCGTCGGCGCCATCACCATGCTGCGCCGCGCCGGGTACGAGGACGTCACCGTCTTCGAGCGCGGCGAGCGGCTCGGCGGCGTCTGGCACCACAACACCTATCCCGGGGCAGCGTGCGACGTCCCCTCGCACCTCTACGAGTTCTCCTTCGCCCCCAACCCGCGCTGGTCGCGGCGCTACGCGCCCCGAGCCGAGATCCAGGCCTATCTCGAGGACGTCGCCCGCGACCACGGGGTGATGGAGCGGATCCGCACCTCGACGGAGGTGCAGCAGGCGCGCTGGGACGCCGAGCGGCGCAAGTGGGTGCTGCAGACGAGCGCGGGGCCGCACGAGGCCGACGTGCTGCTCACCGCCTGCGGCCAGCTCTCGGTCCCGAAGGTCCCACCGCTCCCCGGCCTCGACGGCTTCGAGGGCCCCGCCTTTCACACTGCGCGTTGGCGCCATGACGTCGACCTCGCGGGCCGGCGCGTGGCGGTCGTCGGGACCGGGTGCAGCGCCATCCAGGTGGTGCCCGCCATCCAGCCGATCGCCCAGCACGTCGACGTCTACCAGCGCTCGCCGGGCTGGACGATCCCGAAGATGGACTTCGCCTACTCGCCGCGCGTCCAGCGGCTCTTCGCGCGCTTCCCGGTCCTGCAGCGCCTGGACCGCGCCGTCGTCTTCGCCTTCATGGAACTGGCCACCGCCGCGCTGACGAGCAGGCGCTGGCTGCGCCGGCCCTTCGAGGCGGTCGCGCGCCGGCAGATCACCGCGGCGATCGACGATCCCGAGCTGCGGCGCAAGGTGACGCCGCGCGACGAGGTGGGCTGCAAGCGGATCATGCTCACCGACGACTGGTATCCGACCCTCACGCAGCCGAACGTCGACCTCGTCGTCGATCGGATCGCCGCCATCACGCCGAGCGGGATCCGGACCGAGGACGGCGTCGAGCGCCCGGCCGACGTCCTCGTGCTGGCCACGGGCTTCGAGAGCCATGCCTTCGTCGCGCCGATGGAGGTCGTCGGCGCCGGCGGCCGCACGCTGGCCGAGGCGTGGGCGGACGTGGCGCGCGCGTACCTGGGGATGAGCGTGCCCGGCTTCCCGAACCTGTTCCTGCTCTACGGCCCCAACACCAACGGCGGCGCCGGCTCGGTCATCTACACGCTCGAGGCCGCGATGGGCCACGTGATCGCCGCCCTCGACCAGCTCGCGCGCGCCGACGCGCACACGATCGAGCTGCGCCCCGAGACGCTCGAGGCCTACGACCGCGAGCTCCGCCAGGCGCTGGCCGGCACCGTCTGGCACTCCGGCTGCACGAGCTGGTACCTCGACGAGAACGGCAACGACCCCAGCCAGTGGCCCTGGCTGTGGAGTACCTACCGTCGCCGGGCGGCGCAGATCGAGCCCGGAACGTACGAGCTGAGCCGGGGCTGAATAATCGGGCGGTGCCCGATTCTGGATCCGTCCGGCGCCGCCAGGCCGGAGTGCTGGTGGTCGGCGCCACCGAGCGCGAGGTCCATCCCTGGCTGCGCGCGGCCGGGCACGCGACGCGCGTGGCGCCCGACGCGAAGTCCGCGCTTGCGGCGCTGGGCGAGGCGCCGGCCGACCTCGTCATCGTCGACCGCGACCCGGGCGGCCTCGACACGCCGGACCTGTGCCGCGCGCTGCACGCCGACCCGCGCCTGGACGGAGCGTGGATGCTGGCCATCACGGCCAAGGGCAGCCGATCCGACGCGGCACTCGCCGCCGGCGCCGACGACTACCTGCACCGGCCGTTCACGCGCGGCGAGCTGCTCGCGCGCGCCGGCGCTGGGCTGCGCGCGGCGCGCCAGCGCTCCGACGACCGGCTCATGCGGGCGCTGATGCTCAACGTCCCGGGCGCCATCTATCGCTCCGCGTGGCACTCCGGGCACGTGGTCGAGCTCATCAGCGACGAGATCGAGCGCATCGCGGGCTACCTGCCGTCGAACTTCGTCGCCAGCACGCGGCGGACGCTGCTGAGCATCGTCCACCCCGACGACCGCCAGATGCTCGAGCGGGCCGTCGCGGACGCCGCCGAGCGCGAGCTGTCCTTCGCGCTGGAGTACCGGATCGTGCGCGCCGACGGCGAGGTGCGCTGGGTGCTCGATCGCGGGCAGGTGGTGCCGGGGTCGGGCGGGCGGCTGTGGATCGACGGCGCGATGTTCGACGTCACCGAGCGGCGGGCCGCCGAGGAGGCGCTGCGCGACCGCGAGGTCGAGCGCGCCCGCAACGACGAGCTGCGCGCCTCGCGGGCGCGGATCGTCGCCGCGGCCGACGCCGCCCGCCGGCGCATCGAGCGCGACCTGCACGACGGCGCCCAGCAGCGCCTCGTGCTCGTGTCGCTGACGTTGAAGCGCGCCGAGGCGCGGGCCAAGGGGACGCCCGTCGAGGAGGTCCTCGCCGAGGCCTCCGAGCAGCTGCGCGAGGGGCTGGCCGAGTTGCGCGACCTCGCGCACGGGATCCACCCCGCGGTGCTCGGCGAGCACGGCCTCGCCGCTGCGATGGACGGTCTCGTCGCCCGCTGCCCGTTCCCGGTCGACGTCCGCGTCGCGCCCGAGCGCGCTGCCCCGGCCGTCGAGGCCGCGATCTACTTCACCGTCGCCGAGGCGCTGACCAACGTGGCCAAGTACGCGCAGGCGTCGCAGGCCTCGGTCACCATCGACGTCGACGACGGCACGCTCGTGGCCGAGGTGAGCGACGACGGCGTCGGCGGGGCGAGCATGGCGAGCGGCTCGGGCCTGCGCGGGCTGGAGGACCGGCTGGACGCCATCGGCGGCACCCTCACGGTGCACAGCCGCGCGCGTCAGGGCACGACCATCCGCGCCTGCGCGCCGCTCTACCCGGAGGTGTAGGCCGCGAGGTGCTCGCCGGTGAGGGTGGAGCGGTCGGCGACGAGCTCGGCGGGCGTGCCCTCGAAGACGATCCGGCCACCCTCGTGGCCGGCGCCGGGGCCGAGGTCGATGATCCAGTCGGCGTGCGCCATGACCCCCTGGTGGTGCTCGATCACGATGACCGACTTGCCGGAGTCGACGAGCCGGTCGAGCAGGCCGAGCAGCTGCGCGACGTCGGCGAGGTGCAGGCCGGTGGTCGGCTCGTCGAGGACATAGATGCCGCCGTCCTCGGCCATGTGCGTCGCGAGCTTGAGGCGTTGGCGCTCGCCGCCGGACAGCGTGGTGAGCGGCTGGCCGATCGTGAGGTAGCCCAGCCCGACGTCGGCGAGCCGGCCGAGGATCTTGTGCGCGGCCGGCGTGCGCGCGTCCCCGTCGCCGAAGAACTCCTCGGCCTCGGAAACCGACATCGCGAGCACCTCGCTGATGTCGTGGCTGGCGAGGTGGTACTCGAGCACCGAGGCGTCGAACCGCTTGCCCTCGCACTCCTCGCACGTGGTGGCGACGCTCTGCATGATCGCCAGCTCGGTGTAGACGACGCCGGCGCCGTTGCAGTTGGGGCAGGCGCCTTCGGAGTTCGCGCTGAAGAGCGCCGGCTTGACGCCGTTGGCCTTCGCAAAGGCCTTGCGGATCGGGTCGAGCAGCCCGGTGTACGTCGCCGGGTAGCTCCGCCGCGAGCCGTGGATCGCGCCCTGGTCGATCGTCACCACGCCGTCCCGGCCGGAGACCGAGCCGTTGATGAGCGAGCTCTTCCCCGACCCGGCCACGCCGGTCACCACGACGAGCACGCCGAGCGGGATGTCGACGTCGACCTCCTGCAGGTTGTTGGTCGTGGCGCCGCGCACCTCGAGCGCGCCCGACGGCTCGCGCACCGACTCCTTCAAGGAGGCGCGGTCGTCCAGATGGCGGCCGGTGATCGTGTCGCTGCCCCGCAGCTCCTCGACGGTGCCCTCGAAGACCACGTCGCCTCCGGCGGAGCCGGCGCCGGGGCCGAGGTCGACGACATGGTCGCCGATCGCGATCGCCTCCGGCTCGTGCTCGACGACGAGCACGGTGTTGCCCTTGTCGCGCAGCGCCAGCAGCAGGTCGTTCATCCGCTGGACGTCATGCGGGTGCAGCCCGACCGTCGGCTCGTCGAAGACGTAGGTCACGTCGGTGAGCGATGACCCGAGGTGGCGGATCATCTTGGTGCGCTGGGCCTCGCCGCCCGACAGCGTGCCCGACGGCCGGTTGAGCGACAGGTAGCCGAGCCCGATCTCGACGAACGAGTCGAGGGTGCGGCCGAGCGCCTCGAGCAGCGGCGCCACGGACGGCTCGTCGAGGCCGCGCACCCAATCTGCGAGGTCGGAGATCTGCATCGCGGAGCCGTCGGCGATGCTGACGCCGTCGATCTTCGACGATCGGGCCGCCTCGCTGAGCCGGGTGCCGTCGCAGTCGGGGCAGGTGTTGAACACCACCGCCTTCTCCACGAACGCGCGGATGTGCGGCTGCATCGCGTCGACGTCCTTGGACAGCATCGACCGCTGGATCGACGGAATCAGACCGGCGTAGGTCAGGTTGATCCCCTCGACCTTGATCTTGGTCGGCTCCCGGTAGAGCAGGTCGTGGAACTCGCGCTTGTTGAACTTCTTGATCGGCTTGTCCGGATCGAAGTAGCCGCTGCCGCGGAAGATCCGGCCGTACCAGCCCTCCATGCTGTAGCCGGGGATCGCGAGCGCGCCGTCGTTGAGCGACTTGCTGTCGTCGTAGAGGGCCGCGAGGTCGAAGTCGCTGACCGAGCCGCGGCCCTCGCAGCGCGGGCACATGCCGCCGGTGCGGCTGAAGCTGGCGCTCTTGGTGATCGTCTTCTCGCCGCGCTCGACCGTGATCCCGCCGCTCCCGCGGGCGGAGGCGACGTTGAAGGAGTACGCGCCTGGCGAGCCGATGTGCGGCTTCCCGAGCCGGCTGAAGAGGATGCGCAGCATCGCGTCGGCGTCGGTCGCCGTGCCGACGGTCGAGCGCGGGTTCGAGCCCATGCGCTCCTGGTCGACGATGATCGCCGTGGTCAGCCCCTCCAGCAGGTCGACCTCCGGGCGCGCCAGCGTCGGCATGAAGCCCTGCACGAAGGCGCTGTAGGTCTCGTTGATGAGCCGTTGGGACTCCGCGGCGATCGTCCCGAAGACCAGCGAGCTCTTGCCCGAGCCGGAGACGCCGGTGAACACCGTCAGCCGGCGCTTGGGGATCTGGATGCTGACGTCCTTGAGGTTGTTCACGCGCGCGCCGTGCACGCGGATCAGGTCGTGGCTGTCGGCGAGGGGCGGCGCGGTCGGCTGCGCGTCCGTCGTGGTGGCCGTGCTCATCGTGTCTCCATCGGCTCGCCGGGCCCGCTCACCGGTCCTGGAGCAGCCCGAGCACGTTGCCGTCGGGGTCGGTGACGGTGGCCACCAGCCGGCCGCCGCCGACGTCGTGCGCCGGCTCCTTCACGGTGGCGCCGGCGGCGGTCACCTCGGCCAGCTTCGCCTCGATGTCCGCCACGTGCCAGTAGGTCACCGGCGAGGTCATGCCCTGCGGCCCACCGCCCGGCACGAGCCCGATGTGCTGACCGGCGGCCTCGAAGCCGACGTAGTAGGGCGCGTCGGCCTGCGGCGCCACGCCGAGCAGGGCGGCGTACACCGCCTTGGCCGTGTCCAGGTCGGATACGGGGTGCAGCACGGTCTTGATTCCCTCGGTGGGAGAGCCGGTCATGTTCGCTCCTGAAGTCGTGGTGTCGCAGTGAGCCGATGCTCGGCGTAGCGGCGGTGCTCAGCGCAGCTCTTGGATGCGGATGAGGTTGCCCGCGGGGTCGCGGAAGGCGCAGTCGCGGACCCCGTACGGTTGGTCGGTCGGCTCCTGGACGACCTCGGCGTCGCCCGCCTGCAGCCGCGCGAAGGCGCCGTCGACGTCGGGAGTGGCCAGGTTGATGCTGGCGTAGGTGCCCTTGGCCATCATCTCGGCGATGGTCTGGCGCTCGTCGTCGGTGATGCCAGGGGTGGCCGCCGGCGGGTACAGGACGATGGACGTGCCGGGCTGTTCGGGGGCGCCGACCGTGATCCAGTGCATCCCGCCGTACTCGACGTCATTGCGGACCTCGAAGCCGAGGGTGTCGCAATAGAAGGCCAACGAGGCGTCGGGGTCGTCGTGCGGGAGGAGCGTCGAGTGGATGGTGATGTCCATGGGCGGGCACGTTAGACGCGGCCCGGGACCGGCGCTTCTCGATTCCTGATCGGTCTGGTCACCTGTTTGGCGACGCAGGACGGCATTCCGTCCGTCGGGCCCGTCGCGCGGCGCCGATAGACGCCGGGCGGCACGCCGACGAGCTCGGTGAAGCGAGTGCTGAAGGTGCCGAGCGACGAGCAGCCGACCTCGAAGCAGATCTCCGTGACGCTCAGGTCGCCGCGCCGCAGCAGGGCCATCGCCCGCTCGATGCGCCGCGTCATCAGATAGCTGTACGGCGACTCGCCGTAGGCGAGCTTGAACTCGCGGCTGAAGTGCCCGGCCGACATGTGCGCGCCGCGCGCGAGCGCCTCGACGTCCAGCGGCTGCGCGTACTCCCGGTCGATCCGGTCGCGGACGCGCCGCAGCCGCGCGAGGTCGCTCAGGCGCTGCGCCGCTGCGGGATCGCCCGTCACTCGAGCAATCGTGCCATACGGCTACGTACGACAGTCGGCGCACTCGCCGTGGAGCACGACCTCGTGCTCGGCCACCGCGAAGGCGACGCGGTCGGCCAGGCGGTCGACGGCGCGCTCGAGGTCGTCGTCGGCGAAGGGCTGCACGTCACCGCAGCGATCGCAGACCATGTGGTGATGGTGGTGGCCGTCGGGGCGCGTGGCCTCGTAGCGCGTCGAGCCCTGGCCGACCTCGACGCGCGTCACGAGCGCGAGCCCGACGAGCTCGTCGAGCACGCGGTAGACCGACGCGCGGGCCACGCCGCGCCCGTCGGCGCGCAGGGCGTCCTCGATCTCGTACGCGCTCAGGGCGCAGGCCTGGCGGTCGAGCAGGGCGATGACCGCGGCGCGCGCGCCGCCGCGTCGGAAGCCGGCCTCCGTGAGGCGGCGATCGGCGTGCTCGGCCCACGACTTCATCGCTCGCGATGGTAGCGCCGATGAGAACGGTTCTCACGGACTGCGTCATATGCTCCCGTCCTGGCGGACGGGCAACTCATCCTGATCGCCGGCGCGCTGCTGGCCGCCGGGATGCTCGCGTCGCTCATCGCGGGGCGCCTGCGCGTGCCGGGCCTGCTGATCTTCCTCTTCCTGGGCATGGCGATCGGCTCCGACGGCCTCGGCCTGATCGACTTCAGCGACTACCGGCTCGCGCGCCGGATCGGGATCATCGCCCTGGCCCTGATCCTCTTCGAAGGCGGCCTGACCTCCGGGCTGCTCGAGATCCGGCCCGTGCTGCAGCCGGCGCTCAGCCTCGCGGTGGTCGGGACGATCGTCACCGCGGCGGTCACCGGCCTGGCCGCGGTGTGGCTCTTCGACCTCTCGACGCTCGACGGGCTGCTGCTCGGATCGGTGCTGGCCGCGACCGACGGCGCGGCGATCTTTGCCCTCCTGCGCGGCTCGACGCTCAAGCGCCGCCTCGCGACGACGCTCGAGGGGGAGTCGGGCTTCAACGACCCGGTGGCGATCCTGCTCGTGCTCGGCTTCATCGAATGGCTGCAGCACGACGACTACGGGATCGCCGACATGGCCCTGCTCTTCGTCCGCCAGCTCGGGATCGGCCTCGCCGTCGGCCTCGTGGTGGGGGTCGCCGCCGCGTGGACCCTGCGCCGCGTGACCCTGGCCACCGCCGGCCTGTACCCGGTGGCCACGCTCGCCGTCGCCGCGCTGGCCTTCGGTGGCGCCGATGCCCTGCACGGCTCCGGGTTCCTCGCCGTCTACCTGGCCGGGCTGGCCCTCGGCACGGCGGGCATCCCCGCCCAGCAGACCGTCACGTCCTTCCATCAGGGCGTCGCCTGGGTCGGCCAGGTGGCGATGTTCGTCGCGCTCGGGCTGCTCGTCTTCCCCAGCCGCCTGGACGCCGTCGCGTTGCGCGGGACCGTGCTCGCCCTCGTGCTCGTCTTCGTCTCGCGCCCGGTCGCGGTCGCGGTGGCGACGCTCCCCATGCGCTTCAGCTGGCCCGAGCGCACCGTGCTCTCGGTCGCCGGCCTGCGCGGCGCCGTGCCCGTGGTCCTCGCCACCTTCCCGGTCATCGACGGGGTGAGCGGGAGCACGCAGCTCTTCGACGTGGTCTTCTTCGCCGTGCTTGTCTCGACGCTCATCCAGGGCACGACCTTCGAGCCGCTGGCGCGCTGGCTCGGCGCCACCACCGACCAGCCGGCGCTGCCGCGCCCGCTGGCCGAGGCGGGGACGATCAGGCGCCTGGGCGCGGAGGTGCTCGAGTACCCCGTCGCCCACGACGACGCGGTGGTCGGCGCGCGCGTGCGCGACCTCGGGCTGCCGCGCGAGGCGGTGGTCAACGTCATCGTGCGCGACCGCGAGGCGATCCCGCCGCGCGGCTCGACCGTCCTGCGCGCCGGCGATCGCCTCCACGTCCTGCTGCGCTCCGAGCTCTCGCGCGACGTGCACACGATCGTCGAGCGCTGGCGCAGGGGGCCGATTGGCCCGCCGCCGCGCCCGCCGCGGCTCATGGAGGGCCGCCGTCCCACCTTCTCGATCGCGCCGTTCGGCCAGATCGCGCTCGAGGGTGACGCAGCGCATGCGAGCGCGGTCGCCGGCAGGCGAGTCGTCGCCCAGCTGCGCGTGCGCCGCGACGTCCCGGGGTGCCTCGTCGCCCTCGAGGACGGGCGCTACGCGATGGTCGGCCCGCTGGTGGCGGTCGGCTCGCGTGGGCTCCTGGCGAGCTGGGCGACGCGCCGGCTGCGCCGCCTGCCGGCCGACGACGCCGAGCGGGCGTGGCTGCAGAACGTCGTGGGGGCGCTGGCGGCCGACCTGCACGAGTGAGGGTGAGCGGTGCTGCAAGGCGCCGTGCGCGCGGGAGGACAGCCCCCGACCCCGCCGAACCGCACGGCCATGCACAACCGCCAGCTCCATGGCGCCCTGGCCGGCTTCGTCGAGGAGGCCGCCTGGCAGCTCGCCGCCGAGACCGCGGACGGCGCCGAGATCCCCTTCGAGGTCGTGCGCGGCGGCCGCCGCGACAGCCCGCTGTACTGCTACCGCCCGCTGACGGCGGACTTCATCGAGCAGCGCGTCGGCCTGCTGTCGCGGCTGCCGAGCTTCCTGCCCGCGGTCCATGCGCTCTCCGGGCTCGGCCGGCTGGGCGACTACCTGGAGTCGCGCGGCGAGCGCGGCTATCCCGCCGAGCCGCGGGCCCGCGCCGAGTTCGCCCTGCGCGTCTTCCTCAGCCGCGTCTTCGCGGAGTCGACGGACTTCGCGCTGAGCCCCGAGCGCCTGGAGCGCGCCTACGCCGAGGTCGAGTCCGCCCTCTACGACGGGCGCACCGAGACCGTGGTCATCGCGCCGCTGCTGGGGGTGGAGATCGCGTCGCCCGAGGTGGCGCTCGGCGAGGGGTTGACCCTCGTCCAAGGCGATGCGTTCCCCGAGGACGCGCCCGCGGACGCCCTGTGGGCGCCCGGCGCGCGCCGCCCTCACCTGCTGGTCGTCGTGCGCTGGGAGGCGGCCGCGGGCGACACGACTCCGGTCGCCCACGCCCGCGTGCGCCTGCGCCGGCTGCTCACCGCGCTGCGCCTCTACGACGGCGCCAGCGTCGGGTTCGGGCCGCTGGCCTGGACGCGCACCGGCGGCTCGCCGTGGCAGCCCTTCGCGCTCGGCGCCCTCGGCCAGCGCGGCGAGGAGCCGATCGTCGTCGGCCCCGACCAGGAGGACGAGCTGCGCGCCTTCTGCTCGCTCATCGTTCGGCGCACGCCGCGGAGCGGCGAGCTGGCGTGGCCCTACGCCGGTACGAGATGGCGTGCGAGCGCGCCATCCCCGGCGAGGCGCTGACCGACGTGCTGCTCGCGCTGCGCGCGCTGATCGAGCCCGAGGGGCCGGGGTCCGGGCGGCTGGCCGGCCGGCTCGGGGCGCTGTGCGCGCTGCCCGACGGGCGCGCCGCGCTGACCGCGCGCGTGGCTCACACGATCGCGCTGGAGCGCGCGCTGATCGGCGGGCTGGCGGTCGATCCCGAGATCGACGCGCTCACGGCCGAGCTGGCCGGCCACCTGCGCGCGCTGTTGCGCGACGTGCTCTGCGGCCACCTCGACTCCGACCTGCGCAGCGTCGCCGAGGACATCATCGGCCAAGACGCCGCGGGGGCCGAGCAGGCCACGCTCGCGTAGCCTGAGCGCACGTCCACCGAAGGCCTGCACATCCGAAGGGTCCACCTGCGCGTCGGCGACCTGGCTCGCGCCACGGCGTTCTATGACGCGATCGTCGGGCCGCCCGTGCGCGACCTGCTCGAGCTGCGCCAGAGCGAGGCGCCCGGCCCCGCGCCGCAGCGCGCCACCGGCCTCTTCCACACCGCCTTCCTGTACCCGACGCGCGGCCAGCTCGGCGCGGCGCTGCTGCGCGTGGCTCGGGAGCGGGCCGCCTTCAGCGGGGCCAGTGACCACCTCGTCTCCGAGGCGCTGTACCTCGACGACCCCGACGCGCTGGGCATCGAGCTCTACCGCGACCGTCCGCGAGAGGCCTGGCCGGCGCCCGACCCCGGAGAGCGCATCAAGATGGACACCCTGCCGCTGGACCTCAACGCGCTGGCCGCGGAGGCCGAGGGCGACGCGACCGGCGTGCGGATCGGCCACGTCCACCTGAAGGTCGCCGACGTCGAGGCGGCCGTCGCGTTCTGGACGCAGGAAGTCGGCCTCGAGCTCATGACCGGCTGGGCGGGGCAGGCCGCCTTCCTCGCCGCCGACGGCTATCACCATCACATCGGCGCCAACGCGTGGTACTCGCTCGGCGCCGATCCCGAGCCCCCCGAGGGGCCGGGCCTCGACGCCGTCGCGCTGGGTGGCACCGGGCGCTCGGAGGAGCTGCGCACGCCCGACGGGCTGCGCGTCGTGCTCGAGCCCTGAGCGGCCTAGCCTAGCGCGGTCGCAGCCCGAGGACGAGCCGCTCGACCGCGTCGGCCACGAGGCCCTCGAGCGCGGCGTCGTCGAGCATGCCGGCGTTGGCGATGCTCGGAGCCCCTGCACCGTGGCCCACGCCACGGTCGCGACCGCCTCGGGGTCGCCGGGGACCACGGCGCCGGCGGCCTGGCCCTCGGTGATGAGCGCCAGCGGGGCGGCGAAGGCCGCCTCGCCCGCGGCGCGCAGGCTGTCGGCCGCGTCGGGGCGGTGCTTGTTGGCGAACATCAGCTCGAGCAGGGCCGCGTGGCGTGATGGCCGTCCCCGAGCAGCGCACCAAGGACGGCTTCGAGATGCAGCTCGGCACCAACCACCTCGGCCACTTCGCGCTGACCAACCTGCTGCTGCCCCACGTCCGCGATCGCGTGGTCGTCGTCGCCTCGGGCGCGCACCGCATCGGGTCGATCCACCTCGACGACCTCAACTGGGAACGCCACGGCTACTCGCGCTGGCGCGCCTACGGGCAGTCCAAGCTCGCCAACCTGCTCTTTCATGGCTGAGCTCCAACGCCGCCTCGACGGCGCAGGGTCGAGCATCCGCGTCACTGGCGCGCACCCGGGCTACGCGGCGACGAACCTCCAGCACCGCACCGAGAACGTGATCCAGAACGCGCTCCTGGCCATCGGCAACCGGGTCTGGGCCCAGAGCGAGGAGATGGGCGCGCTGCCCACGCTCTTCGCGGCGACCCAGGACCTGCCCGGCAACACCTACGTCGGCCCCGACGGCCTGGGCGAGGAGCACGGGCACCCGAAGGTCGTCGGCCGCAGCGGCGCCGCGCGCGACGAGGAGACCGCGCGCCGGCTGTGGGAGCTCTCCGAGGAGCTGACGGGCGTCGCCTTCCCGCTCAGCCCGGCGATCGCGTAGCCCGCACGCCGGAGGTATCTCCGCGGCGCCGGGCGGCTCCATGAGTCATGCCCGACGTCATCGCAGTGCTGTGGATCTCGCTGGAACACGCAGAGCTCGGCCCGATGGCGATCGCGTACGAGACCGGGCAGGGCGACCTCGGTGCAGGGGTCGCGACACGCGATGGCGTGGGCGGTCCGCTGGACGGGAATGACCTGCGGACCGCCCGTTGCGCCGCCCTGCGCGGCTACCGCCGCTTCGCTGACCTCGCCTAGTAGCCGCGGCGGGTCGGCTGGTCGTCCGCGTCGCGTCCTGCGGCGCTGCGCGGCCAGGGCACCGAGGGGAAGGGAGCCGGCGGCGCTTTGCGGCGCGCGCGGTCGTCCTCGATCGCGCGCGGGTTGGTGCACGAACGGCGCGTCTTTCGCAACGCCTTCGAGCGGCCGCAGAGGGGGTGGGCTCGATTGGGGGTCACTATGACTCCCAATCGAGCCCACCCTGCGATCGCGCTAGGGACGGTTGCGAAACGCGCGCGAGGGTGCGCAGAGCGCCGCGCCGGCGGCGCCGCGATCGAGGACGACGGCGCGCGCTGCGAACCGCCGCCACTCCTTTCCCTCGGTGATGCTGTTACGCGCCGCGCAGCGCCACAAACGCCGGCGGACGACCAGGCGCGGCTAGCGCCCGCCCAGCACCGCCATCGCCGCGTTGCGACCCGGCACGCCGCTGACCCCGCCGCCGCGCCGGGCGCCGGCGCCGCACACGAGCACGCGGGGGTCGTCGGTCTCCACGCCCCAGGTGCCGACCTCGGCCTCGGTCTCCGCGAAGGGCCAGGTCAGGTCGCGATGGAAGATGTTGCCGCCCGGCAGCCCGAGCTCGGCCTCGAGGTCGAGCGGGGTGCGCGCCTCGATGCACGGGCGACCCTCGGGGTCGCGCCACAGGCAATCGCGCACCGGCTCGGCCAGCACGCTGTCCAGCGACGCGAGCGTGGCGTCGAGCGCTCGCTCGCGCATCGCAGCGTTGTCGCCTCGGAACAACCGCGTGGGCAGGTGCAGCGCGAAGCACGTCAGCGTCTGCGCGCCGGCCGCCTGGAGCTCGGGGCCGAGGATGCTCGGGTCGGTGAGCGAGTGGCAGTAGATCTCGCACGGCACGAGGTCGGGCAGCGCGCCGGCCGCGGCCTGCGCCCGAGCGCGCTCGAGCTGCTCGTAGCCCTCGTTGACGTGGAAGGTGCCGGCGAAGGCGTCGGCCGGGTCCACGTCGGTGTCGCGCAGGCGCGGCAGGCGCGCGAGCAGCAGGTTGACCTTCAGCTGGGCGCCCTCGGGCGTCGCGCTCGACGACGCGCGACCGCGCAGGCGATCGAGGACCGCGGGAGCGACGTTGGCCAGCACGTGCTCGCCGACCGCCACCTGCTCGCTGCCACCCTCGACGAAGCGCACGGCGGCGCCCGCGGGCCGCGCGTCGATCGCCGTCACCTCGGCGCCGCAGCGCAGCTCGGCGCCCCCGGCGCGCGCGCCCGCCTCGAGCTCGGCGGTGACGGCGCCCATCCCGCCCATCGGCACGTCCCAGTGGCCGCTGCCGTTGCCGATCACGTGGTAGAGGAAGCAGCGGTTCTGGCGCAGGTCGGGGTCGTGCGCGCCGGCGAAGGTCCCGATGAGCGCGTCGGTGAGGGCGAGCCCGCGCAGCGCGTCGTCGCCGAGGCAGTCCTCGATGAGCTCGCCGATGGGGCGCTCGACGAGGGCCGCCCACACCGCGTCGTTGCCCACGAGCGCGCGCAGCTCGGCGGCTGGGCGCAGCGGCTCGGTCATCGTCGGCCACAGCGCGCGCGCCGCGCGGGCGGACGTCGCGTAGAGCCGCTCCCAGCCCTCGATCGCCGCGGGGTCGCCCGCGGCCGCCCCGAGCGACGCCGCGGTGCGGTCGCGGTCCTCGGCGTCGACCAGCACCCCGCGCGCCGGGTCGGAGGGCAGCGGCGTGTAGGACGAGATCCGCCTGCGCCCGAGCCTGACCTGCAGGCCCAGCTCGTCGACGATCCGCTGGGGCAGCAGGCTGACGAGGTAGGCGTAGCGCGACAGGCGCGCGTCGACGCCGGGCCATGGGCGCTCGGAGACCGCCGCCCCGCCGACGTGGTCGCGGCGCTCGAGGACCTGCACCGAGCGCCCGGCGCGCGCGAGGTAGGCGGCCGCGACGAGGCCGTTGTGCCCGCCGCCGACGATCACGACGTCGTGTCGGGAGTCGCGCGCCATCAGTCGGCGAACAGGTGGCCGTGGATCGCCACGAGGCCGTCGACATCGTGCACGTCGCCGTCGAGCTGGGGGATGACGATCGGGTCCTGCTCGCCCGTCTCGAGGCGCAGGTGCTCGATCGCCGCCGCGTCGCGCTCGCCCAGTGCGCGCTCCTCGGCGTAGGCGCGCGCGACCTTGCCCGCCAGCTTGGCGTCGCCGCCCAGCACTGCCGTCAGCGCCTCGACGTCGGCCTCGGGCGGGCCGCCGTCGAGCGGGTGCACGCGGTTGACGACGAGGCCGCCGAAGGGCATGCCGTGGTCGTGGAGCTTGCCCGCGAAGAAGATCGCCTCCTGCACGGGCTCGCGCTCGGGCGAGGTGATCACGATGAAGGTGGTCGCCTCGTCGGTCAGCAGCGCCTTGACCCCGGTCGCGCGCTCCTTGAAGCCGTCGACGAGGCCGCCCAGCGCGCGGAAGAAGACGCCGAGGTCGTCGAGCAGGTCGACGCCGGTCAGGCGCTTGAGGACCGAGAAGACGACGCTCGTGCCCCGGCCGACGACCTTCGCGGCCAGGCCCGTCGGCGCCAGGAAGACGCGCAGCGCGCGACCCTCGAGGAAGCCGGTGAGACGGTCGGGCGCGTCGAGGAAGTCCAGCGCGTTGCGCGACGGCGGCGTGTCGAGGACGACGACGTCGAAGCGCCCCGAGCGGTCGAGCTCGTAGAGCTTGGCCACCGCGGTGAACTCCTGCGAGCCCGCGACCGCTCCGGAGAGCTGCTGGTAGATGCGGTTGGAGAGGACCTCGTCGCGCGTGCGCTCGTCGGGCGCCAGGCGCTCGACGAGCTCGTCGAAGGTGCGCTTGGCGTCGAGCATCATCGCCCATAGCTCGCCGCGCACCTCGATGCCGTGGCCGGCGAGCCGCGCGGGGTCGACGAGGTGGGGCTCGTTGCCGAGCTCGTCGACGCCCAGCGCGTTGGCGAGCCGCCGCGCGGGGTCGATGGTGACGACCGCCACGCGCGAGCCCTCGGCGGCCAGGCCCAGGGCGAGGGCCGCCGCCGTCGTCGTCTTGCCCACGCCGCCCGAGCCCGCGCAGACGACGATGCGCTTGCCGGCGAGGCGCGCCCTCACAGCGCGCGCTCCAGCGCGCGGGCCAGGCGCGCGATCCGCGTGGGGCCGTCCTCGAAGGCGAACGGCAGCGTGGCCACGGGGGCGCGCGCGCCGCGGCGCAGGCGCTGCAGCTGGCCGCGCTGCGCGCGGGCGCGGGCGTGGGAGTGGCGCGCCGCGCGGACCTCCGGGCCGTCGGGCGCCGCCGCCAGCGCGCGCGTGTCGGCGGCGTCGAAGCGCTGGGCGAGCATGCCGTTGCACACGACCAGGTCGACCTCGAGGCCGACGCCGTCGCGCAGCACGTCTTGCAGGGCGAGCGCCTCGTTGACCGGCATCTCCTCGGGCCGGGCCACCGCGACGACGCCCGTCCGTTCCGGGTCGGAGACCATCGCGTCGATCGTACGGCCCTGTCGGGCGATGCGGCCCACGCGCGCCGTCTCGGCGAAGGTCCGGGGCGCGCTCAGCACGGCGACGCCGTGGCCCGTCGCGGGCGCGTCGAGGACGACGAGGTCGTAGGGCTGGGCGCCGGGCGTACGGCGGTCGTCCTGCGCGAGCTCCCACACCTTGCCGACGGTCAGCAGCTCGCGCATCCCCGGCGTGGCGGCGGCCAGGTAGCTGAAGGTGCGGCTGGAGCCGAGCACGTCGGCCAGCGCCGACGGCAGCTGATCGGCGAGGTAGAGCTCTATGGCGTGCTCGGGGTCGATCGACAGGTGGTGCAGGCCGGGCGCGAGCTCCTCCTCGTGCATGCCCTCGCCGCCCAGTGCCTGCGAGACGTCGTCGCGGCGCGCGACCTCGGCGACGATCGTGCGCAGCCCGCGGCCGGCGGCGACGAGGCCCAGCGCGGCGGCCACGGTCGACTTGCCGACCCCGCCCTTGCCGGTGACGACGACGAGGTCGCGCGCCAGCAGGCCAACGCTCAGAGCTCCCCCTCCCAGTAGTCGTCGGCCAGGTCGAGGCGCACCAGCACGCTGCCCAGCCACGCCTTGCGCGAGCGCGGGTAGTAGACGATCTCGCCAGGGCTGCGCGTGCCGTAGACGAGGTACGTGATGCCGTCGGGCCCACCGCGGAGGGCGTGCGCGAGCTTGGGGCGGCTGCGCCCTGGGCGGGCCACGCAGTGGCCCGCACGCAGCGGATGCTCCTCGACGAGCTCGGCGCGGTTGTCGAACAGCAGCAGGTCGCCACCGCCCTCGAGGACCACGAACAGCTCGTGCTCGGCGCCGTGCCAGTGCGGGGGGCAGCTCCACTTCCCGGCCGCCATGACCGCGTGGTTGAGGCCGGTGCGCACCGAGCCCGCCGCGAGGCCCACGCCGCGCGAGCTGTCGGCGAACCGGCCCATGTCCATCACCTCGGGCTCGACGTCCTCCAGCGCGACGATGCACGGCGGGCGCGGCGTGGGCGCGGGCAGCTCGAGCGGGCCGGCGGCGGCCTCGCGCGCGAGCGGGTCGTCGTGGGCGGCCTCGAGCCACACCTCGCCGCGGCGGACCATGCCCGCCCGCGGCAGGCGCACGAGCGGCGGGGCGTGGTTCTCGCCGTAGGCCAGCACCGAGAGCCCGTCGTCGCCGGCGATGACGGTGTGAGGCGGGCCGCCCGCGAGGTAGACGAGCGTGTCGCCGGGGACGATCTCGTGGACGGCACCGTCGTTCCACGCGAGGCCCGAGCCCTCGAGGACGAAGAAGATCTCCTCCTCGGAGGCGTGCTGATGGACGGGCCCGGGTCGGCAGCCGGGCTCGATGTCGATGCGCGATACGCCGACCGCGCTCGCGCCCGCCGCCTTGCCCAGCGCGCGGAAGGTCGCGCGCATCTCGCCGACATCGCGCACCTGCGGCTCGACGTCGTCCCAGTGCGCGAGCGTCATACCTCACCGTCCCAGTACTCGACCTGCTGGATCAAGAAGCGGGCCCTGATCCCCCGCAGCGCGACCTTGCCCGAGCGCGGGTAGAAGACGATGTCGTTGGGATCGCGGGTGCTGAAGGCCAGCAGCGTCAGCGGCGCGTCGCCGGCCCGGAAGGCGTGCGCCACCCCAGTGCCGGGTGGGCGCGCGACGACGCTGCCGGGGCGCACGACGTGCTCCGCGTCGCCGAGCAGCAGCACCCCGGTGCCGTCGAGGACGAAGAAGATCTCCTCCTCGGCGGCGTGGCAGTGCGGCGGGGCGCTGAGGGCGCCCGGCGCGACCACGAGGTGGCCGACGCCGGTGCGCGCCGACCCGAGCGCGCGGCCGAGCTCGCGACGCACGGCGGCCACGTCGCCGCCGCCGGTGTAGTCCCGGGCCGCCATCTCGTCGAGGGCGACGATCGTCGGCGGTCGCACCGTCTCGGCCTCGGGCACGTCGAGCGGGCCGGCCGCCTCCTCGGCGTCGAAGGGGTTGGGCCCGTCATGGGGCAGCCAGTGCGGCCCGTTCCACCACGCCTGCGCCCGCGGCAGCCAGGTCAGGCCCGTGTCCGAGCCGCCGCTGAAGGCCAGCACGTCGAGCCCGTCGCCGGCGCCGAGGATGGTATGCGCCTCGGCCTCGGGGCGGTGCAGGATGCAGTCGCCGGCGCGCACGGCGTACGCGCGCCCGTCCTGCCAGCTCAGGCCCTCGCCGGCGAGGACGTAGAAGAGCTCCTCCTCGTCGGCGTGCACGTGGACGGGCATCGCGCGCTCGCCGGCGGCGATCCGGTAGCGGCTGAGCCCGGCGCGATCCGAGCCGGCCGCCGCCCCGAGGCGCCAGCGCGTCCCACGCAGCTGCGTGCCGTCGATGATGCGAGGCTCGACCTCGTCTGAGTGGATGACCATCCGGCGCGGCACACTAGCCGTCCGCGACTGGGCGTCCGATCGCGCTGCTAGTCATCCCGCCCGCGTGAAGGATTCGCCCATGGCCGGGCGAATACGGCGCTGACATGGATCAGGCACCCCATAAGCCGAAGGTCATCGCTTTCGCGAACCAGAAGGGCGGCGTCGCCAAGACGACGACGGCGCTCAACCTGGCCGTCGCGTTCATGGAGAAGGGGTTTCGCGTCCTCTGCGTCGACATGGACCCGCAGGGCAACCTGACGATGTCGCAGGGGATCGACCCCGACACCCTCGACAAGTCGATGTACGACGTGCTCGTGCACCAGACCTCGATCCGCGAGGTGGTGCGCAAGCGCGAGGTCGACGTGGCCTGCGCGTCGATCGACCTCGCCGGGGCCGAGATCGCGATGAGCACCATGATCGGCCGCGAGCGCTCGCTCGAGAAGGCGATCAAGCTCGTCGCCGACGACTACGACTTCGTCTGCATCGACACGCCGCCCAGCCTCGGGCTGCTGACCATCAACGCGCTGACGGCCGCCGACAAGGTCATCGTGCCGGTCCAGTGCGAGTACCTGTCGATGCGGGGCCTCATCCAGCTGCAGAACACGCTTCAGATGATCCGCGAGAACCTGAACCCCGACGTCGAGATCGAGGGCATCCTGCCCACGCTGATGGACACGCGGACGGTTCACGCCAAGGAGGCGATCGAGATCCTCGAGGAGAACTTCGGGGACCGCGTCTTCGCCTCGCGCATCAAGAAGACCGTCCGCTTCGCGGAGGCCCCTGTGAAAGGCATGTCGGTGCTCAAGTACGATCCGGACGGGATGGCCGCCCAGTCCTATCGCGATCTCGCGAAGGAGGTTCTCGCCAATGGCAAGCGGTAAGCGCGCGAGCATGCGGGAGGGACCGCTCGCGGACCTGTTTCGCAAGACCGAGCAGGCGGCCGCCGAGCAGGCCGAGCCGGCGGCGCCCGCGGCCGACGAGGGACACGTCCCGGCGCCGTCCACTCCGGCCGCCCAGGAGCGCCGCGCGCCAGAGCCGCCGCCACCGCACCCGCGCGAGACCGGCTACCCGCATCCGTCGCTGGGCGCGACGCCCGACGCGCCGGCGGCGCCCGAGCCGCACGTGCCCACGCCGCAAGAGCGCCTGCGCCACGCCTTCAGCGCGGACATCCCGGACAACATCCTGCAGCCGCCTGCCCCCCGGCAGGACACCGGCCGCGATCCGTACTCGCGCGTCGCCGACGAGCCGACGCCATGGGGCACCGCCAAGCCGGTCGGCCAGCCCGTGCTGCGCGTCGTCGGCGTCGGCGGGGCCGGCGTCAACGCCGTCAACCGCATGGTCGAGGCCCAGGTCGAGGGGGTCGAGTTCCTCGCCGTCAACACCGACCTGCAGTCCCTGCAGCAGTCGACGGCCGACGTCACGCTGCACATCGGCCCGCAGGTCACCCGTGGGCTCGGCGCCGGCTCGAACCCCGATCTCGGGCGCCAGTCCGCGATGGAGGAGTACGACCGCATCAAGGCTCTGCTCAAGGGCTCGGACATGGTCTTCATCGCCGCGGGCGCCGGCGGCGGGACGGGCACCGGCGCGGCGCCGATCGTCGCGCGCATCGCCCGCGAGTTGGGCGCGCTGACCGTCGGCATCGTGACCAAGCCGTTCGGCTTCGAGGGCAATCGCCGCTCGGCGGCCGCCGACATGGGCGTGCAGGCGCTCGCCGACGAGGTCGACACCCTTATCGTCGTGCCCAACAACAAGCTGCTCAGCGTGCTCGACAAGCAGACGTCGATGGTCGACGCCTTCCGCGTGGCCGACGATGTCCTGCGCCAGGGCGTGCAGGGCATCAGCGACCTGGTCACCCTCCCCGGGCTCATCAACCTCGACTTCGCCGACGTGCGCACGATCATGTCCGAGGCCGGCAACGCCCTGCTCGGCATCGGCATGGGCCACGGCGAGGACCGCGCGGTCGAGGCGGCGAGGGCCGCCACCGAGTCGCCCCTGCTGGAGACCTCGATGGAGGGCGCGCGCAAGATCCTGCTCTCGATCACGGGCGGGCCGGATCTCTCCCTGTGGGAGATCAACGAGGCGGCCAAGGCGGTCAGCGAGGCCGCGCACCCCGACGCGAACATCATCTTCGGCGCCATGGTCGACGAGAAGCTCGGCTCGGAGGTGTGGGTCACCGTGGTGGCCACCGGCTACACCGCGGATCGCGTGCGCCCGGCGCGCCGCGACTTCGAGGAGCCACGCGGCGAGGTCCGCGTCGAGCGCCGCTCGCGCCCGACGGCGACGCGCCAGACCGGGCTCGGCGTCCACGAGCTCGACGTCCCAGAGTTCATCCCAAGAGGCTGACCTGGCGGCCCGCCGCCAGGACGGCCATCCGGGGCCGGGCTGACCGAGGACCGCTACGAGCTGCCGCCGGCGCGCCTGGAGCGCTGGCTGGACCGCTGGGCCGAGCGCCACGAGAACGTCGCGTGGACGTCGCTCGGCGAGCGCGACGTGGCCTTCGTCGGCGCCGACGGCGAGCGCGTGGTGTGCGAGCCGCCGTTCCCGCCGCTCGACCCCGCCGTCCGCGGCGAGCGGGCCGGATACGAGCCGGCGCCGCTGCTCGACCACGTCCGGCGCGAGCGGACGGTCGGCGTGCTCCTCGTCCGCCTCGGCGGCCACGCGGCCGGCGTCTTCGTCGGCGAGGAGCTGGCGGACTCGAAGGTCGGCAGCCGGCTCGTGCACGGCCGCCATCGCAAGGGCGGCTCGAGCTCGGGGCGCTTCGCACGCCGCCGCGAGGGCGAGGCCCGCGCGGCGCTGCAGGCGGCGGCCGACGTTGCCGTGCGGGTGCTGGTGCCGGCCGCCGCTCGCCTGGACGCCGTCGTCCTCGGCGGGGACCGCCGCGCGCTCGACGAGGTGATGGCCGACTCGCGCCTGGTGCCGCTGCGCGCCCTGGTCGCCGACCGCGTGATCGAGGTGCCCGACCCGCGCCTGGCCGTCCTGCGCGACACGCCGCAGCTCTTCCTGGCGACGATCGTGCGGCCCTCTGGCAGGATCGGATCGTGAATCGGCCCCGCCCAACCGGCATGGTGGCCGCCGGGCATCCGCTGACGGCGGAGGCCGGCGCCCGCATCCTGCGCGAGGGCGGCAACGCGGTCGACGCGGCGATCGGCGCCGTGCTCGCCTCGTGGGTGGCCGAGCCGCTGCTGACCGGGCCCGGCGCCGGCGGCTACCTGCTGGTGGCCGGCGCGGGCGAGGGCCCGACGCTGCTGGACTTCTTCGTCGAGGCCCCCGGCCGCGGCGCCGACCCGGCCACGCGCGCCGAGCTGCTGGCCTGTGAGGTGTCCTTCGGCGACGCCGTCCAGATCTTCAACTGCGGCGCCTCGTCGTGTGGCACCTACGGCATGACCGCCGGCCTGGCGGCCGCGCTCGCGCGGTGGGGCTCCCTCGACCTCGCCGCGCTCGCCGCCCCCGCGGCCGCCATGGCCCGCCAGGGCGTTGCACTCAACGCCGCGCAGGCCTACGTCTTCGAGATCCTCGAGCCGATCCTCGTCTCCACGGTGGAGTCGCGCGCGGCCTTTGCGCCCGACGGCCGCTCCCTGCGCGAGGGCGACATCTTCCGCTCGCCCGAGCTGGCCGAGACCATCGAGCGCTTCGGCGCCGACGGCGCCGCGCCGTTCTACACCGGCGACCTCGCCGACGCCGTGGTCGACTGGGTGACCGCCGGCGGCGGCGAGCTCACGCGCGCCGATCTCGCCGCCTACGAGCCCGCCGAGCGGGTGCCGGTGCGCGCGACCTACCGCGGCCGCACGGTGCTGACCAACGCGCCGCCGTCGGCCGGCGGGACGCTGCTGGCGCTCGCCATGGCGCGCCTGGACGAGCGCGCGGAGGGCCGGGTGGGTGGGCCCGACATCATCGACATCGTCGCCGTCATGGAGGAGGCGCAGGCGCTGCGCACGCCGGCCTTCGTCGAGGGGCTCGTCGAGCCGGGCTTCGCCGAGCGCCTGCTCGCCTCGCGCCTGGGCTCGACCACGCACATCTCGGTCCTCGACGGCGATGGCCGCGCGTGCTCGGTGACGTGCACGAACGGCGAGGGCTCCGGGCTGGTCGTGCCCGGCACCGGCATCCACGTCAACAACGTCATGGGCGAGCAGGACCTCAACCCGCTCGGCTTCTTCACCTATCCGCCCGGGCGGCGGATGCCGTCGATGATGGCTCCGACCGTGGTGCTCGGCACCGACGACGAGGTCGAGCTCGTGCTCGGCAGCGCCGGCTCCAATCGGATCCGCTCGGCCATCCTGCAGGTCATCGTGGGGGTGGTGGACCACGGCCAGCGCGCCCACGACGCCGTGCTCGCGCCGCGCGTGCACTTCGAGGACGGCGTCGTCTACGTCGAGCCGGGGATCGACGTCGACGCGCTGCGGGCGGCGGGCCGCGAGGTGCTGGCCTTCCGCGACCGCAACCTGTTCTTCGGCGGCGCGCAGGCGGTCGAGCGCGATCGGGCCACCGGCGCTCTCTCGGGGGCCGGGGACCCGCGGCGGGGCGGCGCCGCGGTGGCTGCGTGACGCGGGGGGCGGCGACCGCGCTCGCCGCGCTCGCGGCGCTGGCGGCGCTGGCGATCAGCGCCTGCGGCAGCGAGGCGCGCGACCTCTTCCTCGTCACCCGCAGCGGCGACGTCCCGGGCGCCCGGCTGACGCTGCGCGTCACCGACGACGGCCGCGCCTCCTGTAACGGCAAGCCGCTGGTCGACATCACGAGCGCCCAGCTCATCACCGCCCGCGAGACCGAGCGCGACCTCGGCAAGCCGGCCAAGGCCCAGCTGCGCCTGGCCCCCGGGCCCCAGTCGGTCTTCTCCTACCGCGTGCGCACGCAGGACGGCGGCGTGGCGTGGAGCGACGACTCGGCCCACCAGCCGCCGGTCCTCTTCAAGCTGGCCAAGCTCACGCGCGACGTGGCCAAAGGCCCCTGTCACCTGGCGCGATAGTCGCGCCCCGGTGTCCGCTCTCCAACCGTCCCGTCTAGTCTCGTGCGATGGATGAGCTGCGCGAGCGGTTGGCCGAGATCGCGGACCTCGATCGCGTCAGCATGCTCATGGCCTGGGACCAGGAGGTGTGCATGCCGCCCGCCGGTGGCGAGGCGCGCGGGGAGATGCGCGCCACTGTCGGGCGCCTGGCCCACGAGCGCTTCACCGACGAGCGCGTCGGCGCGCTGCTCGCCGAGGCGGCGCCACGCGACGAGCTCGAGGCCGACATCCTGCGGGTCGCCAGGCGCGACTTCGACAAGGCCGTGCGCGTCCCCGGCGAGCTCGTGGCCGAGATGGCCCGCGCCGGCGTGGCCGCGCGCGGCGCCTGGATGCAGGGGCGCGAGGCCAACGACTTCGCGCCCTTCGCGCCCTACCTGGAGCGCAACGTCGAGCTGCGCCGGCGCTACAGCGCCTGCTTCCCCGAGGCCGAGCACCCCTACGACCCGCTGCTCGACGACTACGAGCCGGGCATCACCACGGCCCACGTGCGCGACGCGCTCCTGCGCCTGCGCGACGGCCTGGTCCCGCTCGTGGCCGCCGCGCCGGAGATCGACGACGCCCTGCTGCGCGTGGGCCCCTTCCCCGAGGCCGGCCAGCGCGCGCTGCTGGGCACCGTGCTGCGGGCGATCGGCGTCGACGCGGAGCAGTGGCGTATCGACGAGGCGACGCACCCGTTCGAGGCGACGATCGCCATGACGGACGTGCGCCTCACGACGCGCTACGACGAGGCCGACATGGACTCGCTGTACTCGTCGCTGCACGAGTTCGGGCACGGCCTCTACGAGCACCAAGTCGACCCCGCGCTCGAGCGCACCCCGCTCGCGGGGGGCGCCTCGAGCGCCTGGCACGAGTCGCAGAGCCGGCTGTGGGAGAACATGGTCGGGCGCTCGGGCGGCTTCTGGCGATGGTGCCTGCCCCACGCGCAGGCGGCCCTCCCCGAGCGCTTCGGCGGTGTGACGTGGCAGGAGGTCCGGCGGGCGGCGAACGCCGTGCGCCCGAGCTTCATCCGCGTCAGCGCCGACGAGGTCACCTACGGCCTGCACATCGCCCTGCGCTTCGAGCTCGAGCTGGCGCTCATCGAGGGCGACCTCGCCGTGGCCGACCTGCCCGCGGCGTGGAACGAGCGGATGCAGTCCTATCTCGGCCTCGACGTCCCCGACGACGCCCACGGCGTGCTCCAGGACATCCACTGGGCCGAGGGCGCCTTCGGCTACTTCCCCACCTATGCCCTGGGCAACGTCATCGCCGGCCAGGTGTGGGCGCGCGTGACGGCCGACTTGCCCGACCTCGACGAGCGCTTCGCGGCCGGCGAGTTCGCGCCGCTGCGCGAATGGCTGGCCGAGAACATCCACTGCTTCGGCCGGCGCCACCTGACCACCGAGATGCTCGAGCGCGTGGTCGGCGGCGGCCTGGACCCCGCGCCGTACCTGGCCTACCTCGAGGCCAAGATCGATGCATCAGCACAGCTGATGTCCTGACCCAAGGAGGTCTGCTGGCGCTGATGGCCGGAGGGTGCGAGGCTCGGTGGCGATGACCCGCCGCTCTTGGCTGCTGATGGGTGGGGCCGCCGCGGTCTGGGGCGCCTCGTACATGTTCATCAAGGTGGCCCTCGACGACTTCAGCGAGGGCGCGATCGTCTGCATCCGCACCGCACTGGGTGCCGTCGTCCTGCTGGCCCTGGCCCGGCGCTGGGACGCGCTCGCCCCGCTGCGCGGGCGCTGGCCGTGGGTCGCGGCGATCGGGTTCGTGCAGGTCGTCATCCCGTTCCTGCTCATCACCTTCGGCGAGAACGACATCGAGTCTCAGCTGGCGGGCATCCTCGTCTCGGCCGCGCCGATCTTCACGGCGCTGCTCGCGCTGGGCTTCGACCACGACGAGCGCTCGCACGGTTGGGCCGCCGTCGGGATCGTCGTCGGCATGCTCGGCGTGATCCTGCTCTTCGGGCTGGACCTGTCGGGCAGCAGCGACCAGGTCGTCGGCGGCCTCATGGTCCTGGGCGCGAGCCTCTGCTACGCGGTCGGCGCGATGCTCTTCAAGCACAAGCTGCTCGGCGCCCCGCCCGTCGGCGTGGCGGGCGGCCAGATGGCCGTGGCGGCGCTCGCCACGCTCCCGCTGTGCCTCGCCGGCCTGCCCGACCACGCCCCGAGCTTCAAGGCCGCGGGCTCGCTGGTCCTGCTCGGGGCGGGCGGCACCGGCCTCGCCTTCCTGTGGTTCTACACGCTGATCTCCGAGATCGGGCCGGCGCGCGCATCGGTCATCGCCTACATCGCCCCGGGCTTCAGCGTGGTCTACGGCGTCGTCCTGCTCGACGAGGGCTTCAGCGTGGCGGCCATCGCCGGGCTCGGGCTCATCCTGGCCGGCTCGTGGCTGGCGGTCGGGGGCCGCGCCCGGCGCGCCGCCGCGCGCGAGGACGGGCCGGCCGACCCGGCTCCGGTACAGGAGGCGTGCGCGGCCGTGGAGTCCCCGGCGCGCGTCGCGGCCACCGCGGAGAGCTGACCTGTGGTGCGCGGGTTGCACGTCCCACTCGTGACGCCGTTCGACGAGGACGGCGCGGTCGATCTGGCGGCCCTCGAGCGGCTGGCCGGCGAGGTGCTCGCCGATAGGGCCGACGGGCTGGTCGCCCTGGCCACGACCGCCGAGGCGTCCTCGCTGGACGAGCGCGAGCGCGAGGCCATCGTCGCGGTCTGCGCGCGCGTGGCCGCCGACCGCGGCGCCGCGCTCATGGTCGGCGCCGAGACGAACGACACGCGCACGACGATCGCCCGCCACGAGGCGCTGGCCGCGATCGAGGGCGTCACCGCGTCGCTCGCCGTAGTGCCCTACTACGTGCGGCCCTCGGAGGCGGCCATCGTCGCCCACTTCCAGGCGGTGGCGGCGCGCTCGCCGGTGCCCATCGTCCTCTACAACATCCCGTACCGCACGGGCAGCGCGCTGGGCGCGCCGGCTCTGCTCGAGCTGGCCGGCACCGACGGCATCGTCGGCCTCAAGCAGGCCGTCAACGGGATCGATGCCGACACGCTGCAGCTGCTGGCCGCCGCGCCGCCGGACTTCGCGGTGCTGTGCGGCGACGACCCGTTCATCCTGCCGCTGCTGCTCATGGGCGCCCGCGGCGCGATCGCCGCGTCGGCGCACCTGTGCACCGAGCGCTTCGCGGCACTCGTCGCCGCCGCGGGCGCGGGGCGCGTCGACGAGGCGCGCGAGCACGCCAAGGCGCTGCTGGGCCTCGTGCTGGCCCTGTTCGCGGAGCCCAGCCCGGCCGTGCTCAAGGCGATGCTGCACGACGCCGGGCGGATCGCCACGCCCGCGCTACGGATGCCGCTGCAGGCCGCGTCGCCGGAGGGCCTCGAGCGCGCTAGGAGAAGCGCACCTTCCCGTTGGAGCGCGCGCGATCCCGCGCGCGCTCGATGAAGTCGAGGCGCTTCATGGCCGCCCGGAAGAGCCGGGTGACGAGGCGCAGCCGGGCGTTCTCGGAGCGCAGGTCGAGCAGGCCCTGCTTGGCCTCCAGCCCGAAGTCGACGGTGGCGGCCATCTCGTAGGCGGTCATGGTCTGGAGGTCCTCGGCGTCGGGCTGGCGATCGGTGGCGTGCTCGACGAGCGCCCCGTAGGCCTCCTGGGCGGCGGTCTGCGTCTTGGCGTCGGGGGCCTCGGCCTTGTCCACGAGGAACTCGACGGTGCCAGCGGGATAGGCGAGGTCGTCGCGCTCGTCGACGATCCGAAACGGGCGCGTGCCGCGCGTGAGGATGTTCATCCGCCCGTCGTCCATGCGCTCGAGGACGTCGGTGATCTCCATCGCGCAGCCCACCGGCCGCACGCCCTCGTCATTGGCCCACACGATCCCGAACTCCGTGCCCCGCTCGAGGCACTCGCCGATCATCGTGCGATATCGCTGCTCGAAGATGCGCAGCGGGATGAGCTCGTGGGGGAGCGCGACGATGCCGAGCGGGAAGAGCGGGAAGTCGGACACGACGCGATCGGGCATCCGCGCTTGAGTCTATGCGTCCGGTCCGCTCGCGCTAGCGTGCGGACATGATCGCCGCCGTGCTCGCCGCCGCAGCCCTGGCGGCGCCGCAGCCGCAGCTGCTCGTGGTGACCGAGACGCGCGGGTTCGTCCACGACTCGATCCCGGCGGCGAAGGCGATGGTCGGCTCGCTGGGCTACCGCACGCGCTTCCTGCGCGGCGCGCACGAGCTCACGGCGGCGCGCCTGCGCGGCGCCGGCGCCGTCGTCTTCCTCAACACCAGCGGCGAGCTGCGCCTCGACCCCGCGGGGCGGCGCCGGCTGCTGGCTTACGTGCGCGACGGGGGCGCCTTCGTCGGAGCGCACGCGGCGGCGGCCACCTTCCCGGGGTGGGCGGCCTTCCACCGCATGCTCGGAGCCGACTTCCTCGGTCATGCCCCCGCGCGCGCTGCGCCGCCCACGCGCATCGACGTCGTCGACCACACGTTCACGACGCTGCGGACGTTCGCGATCGGCGACGAGTTCTATCGCTTCAGGGTCCGCGCCAAGCGCCATGTCGTGGTGCGCGAGCACGGCGGCGGCCCGCTGGCGTGGTGGCGGCGCTACGGGCGCGGGCGGGTGTTCTACGACGCGCTGGGCCACTTCCCCGCGACGTGGAGCGAGCCCCACCAGCGCCAGCTCATGGCCGACGGGATCCGCTGGGCGCTCGGTGGCGGTGCGTGATCGAACACGGGCCGGCACCTTCGCCGCCGCCGAGCGTTGCCACTGTCATGTCCCTGCCTCGCCTCCTGCCCGTCGCGATCCTCGCGCTCGCGCTCGTCCCCGCCGCGCCGGCCGGCGCCGATCAGGCCGTGGCCGAGATGGCCCGACAGGCGCCGGTCGCCGCCTACGCCGGCTGGGAGGCGTGGTCGAGCTACGACGGCGCGACCGGCCGCTACACGCTCATGGTCGCGGTGCCGAGCCAGCCGGCGGCGCCGGTCGGGATACCGACCTCCGCGCGCCCGTTCGACGTCTCGTTGGGCCCCGACCGCCACCACAACGTGGCCGCCGTCTACCAGCGCTGTGGCTCGAGCGGCTGCGAGATCCGCCGCTACAGCACGGCCAGCGGCCACGACGTGAAGCTCTCGACCGTCTCCTCGCCCTCCTACGACGAGGCCACGCCGGCCATCTGGGGCGCCAACGTGGTCTTCACGCGGCGCGTGCGCGGCTGCGACGTGCCGTACGTCAAGAGCCTGGGCTCCTCGGCGCCCAGTCGCCGGCTGCTCAAGAGCAAGTGCCTGCAGACCGACCCCGGGCACGCCTCGATTCGCGGGACGCGGATCGTCATCAGCTCTGTCGACATGAGCAGGGCGGACTCCAACGGCGCCGGGCTCAAGGTCGCCGAGCTGCGCAGGTACTCGGCCACCGCCAGCGGCTCGCAGGTCATGGTCAGGCAGAGCTTCGGCGAGGAGTCCAACCTCTTCGGCCAGGTGGCCCAGGACGACCGCTTCGCCTACACGGTGCGCATCGGGATCCACCAGGCCAACACGTTCATGCGCGTGCCCTTCGCGCACGGCAAGCCCGAGGAGGCGCGCGCCTTCCGCACGCTCACCGACGCCTTCGCCAAGCCCGCGGCCAACTCGTCGCTCTACGTCGAGTCCCAGGGCGGCGAGGAGACCTCGTGCGACGGCTTCACGGACATCCCGTGCCGCATCGTCCTCGCGCCGGCGCTTCCGTTCGGCGGCGCGCAGCGCACGTTGACCCCGCAGCTCACCGTCGCCTACGAGGCACAGCCGCGCGCCGGCCAGCCGCTGCCCTTCAGCGGGACGCTGAGCCAGCAGGTCGTGTCAGGCAACAGCGTGGTGAGCACGACGCCGCTGGCCGGCGTGCCGGTCGGCCTCTTCCATCGCACCGGCTCGCGCCCCGAGCGCTTCCAGGACACCGGCCTGAAGGCCGTCACCGGCGCCGACGGCAGCTACCGGATCGTCCTGCCCGCCGCGGCCGGCGACCCGTGGTACACCGCCGCGGCGGGCACGGCCCCGGTGGCGACGTGGGCGGGGCGCGGGACGGTCGGCAGCGTGGCGCCCTAGACGCGACTGCGAGACGACGAGACGATCTTGCCCGGATTGAGGTTCTCGCCCGGGTCGATCCCGTCGAAGAGCGCGCGGAGCATCGCCACTCCGGGCGCCGAGATGTCCTGCTCGAGCCACGGCGCGTGCTCGGTGCCGACCGCGTGGTGGTGTGAGAGCGTGGCGCTCGAGTCGACGAAGGTCTGCTGGATCGCCGACTTGATCGTGTCGTACTCCTCGAGTGGCTCGCGGGCTCCCGACGGCTTGAAGCCGAAGGTGAAGTACAGGCACGCGCCCGCGTGGTAGGAGTGCGAGAGGTGGCACATGATGTAGCCGTGCACGTGGAGGTCGTCGAAGGCCGCCTGCGCGTTGGCCATGACGTTCGCGTACACCGTCGGCAGCGCGCTCCACGGCGCCGCGGTCTCCGAGACGTCCGCCAGCGCGCCGCGGTCGAGCAGGTAGTCGCGGATGTAGGGCGTGTCGAACTTCTTCTGGTCGTAGAGCTCGCCGGGGCTCGCGCCGATGCTCAGGCCGCCGTGGCGCTTGACGATCGCGCCGACGAGCTTGCGCTGCGCGCTGACGTGGTCCTTGGTGCCCTCGTAGCCGATGAACGACAGGCACATGGCCTCGAGGTCGAAGCCGCGGCGGCGCTCCAGGTAGGTCGTCAGCGCCTTCGACTTGACGCGGTCGATCGGCGAGGGGTCCTTCCGGGTGGCGAAGGAGAACTGCGTCTCGTTCGCGTCGGACACGCGCGTGACCGACGGCGTCGCCTCGCTGGCGGCGATGTCGTGCATCGCGGCCAAGGCGCTGGGCCAGTCGGGGAACAGGTAGCCCAGGATCAGGCGCTGCTCGGGCACCCGGTGGACGTGCACCGTCGCCTCGCTGATGATCCCCAGGCGCCCCTCGCTGCCCAGGATCATCTCGCGCACGCTCGGGCCCGTCGACGTGTGGGGCACCGGCCGGGTGGCCAGGATCCCCGCGGGGGTCACCACGCGCAGCGCTCGGGTCAGGTCGGCGACGTCGCCGTACTTGTCGGACTGCATCCCGGACGAGCGTGTGGCGATCCAGCCGCCGAGCGTCGAGTAGCTGAAGCTGTCGGGGAAGTGCCCGACCGTCCACCCACGGGCGTTGAGCTGCTCCTCGAGGTGCGGGCCGAAGACCCCCGGCTGCACCCGGGCCAGGCGGGAGGCCTCGTCGATCGCCAGGACCCGGTCCATCCGGCTCAGGTCGACCGAGACGATGTCGCGCTCCTCGTCGGCCGGGACTTCGAGGCTCCCCGAGATGTTCGTGCCGCCGCCGAAGGCGATCACGACGGCATCGGCGTCGATCGCCGCCCGCACGACGGCGGCCAGCTCGTCCTCGTCGGCGGGACGGACCACGACGTCGGGCAGTCGGCCCACGTCGCCGCGGCGGTGGCGAACCAGGTCGCGCAGGCTCTTGCCGCGGCCGTGGACGACGCGGTCCAGCGCATCGGTCGAGACGTGGGCGCTCCCGGTGGCCGCCTCGAGCTCCGCGCGCAGGGTCGGCGACAGCGTGGACTCCGGGATGTCGAGGTCGGCGAAGGCCGCGGGGCGCGACGTCGCGGCGCCGACCTCGAGGCCCAGGGCGCGCTCGAGGAAGGGCGCGAGGGCGGGCTTGTCCGCGTGCGTGAACGAGACGGCCTCGTCGCCCCAACCCCACCACTTCGCCTGGCCCATGTGCGCGCGCCCTTCGGTCGTCGATGCGGCGATCGACGATACGCAATCGGCGCGCTCAGCGGACCTTGGGGTCAGGCGGCGCGTTCCATGCGCTGGTCGCGCGGCGGGAAGTCCGCGTGGCGGTGCACGAGGTGCCACTTGGCCCGCGTGTAGCGGTAGACGTGCGTGGTGCGCAGCGTCATCGGCTGGGGCGGCGCGCCGTCGATGCTCACTTCGCCGCGCTCGAAGCCGATCGTGCAAGCCAGCGCGCCGCTCATGTGGACCACCACGTTCTCCGGGACGATCTCGCCGTCGCCGAAGCGCGAGCCGACCCATTCAAACGTCGAGCGGACCGCCTTGGTGCCGCGCTCTATTGGCCCCCAGGCGCCGAAGAGCGTGACGTCGGGGCTGTCGTCCCACAGGGCCGCGTAGGACTCGTGGTCTCCGGCGCCCATGGCGCGCAGCGCGGCGTCCACCTCGCGCAGGGTCTCCTCGAGCTCGCGGCGCAGGAGGCTGCTCTGGGGTCGCTTCGTGGTCGATTGCATCACCACCGTTGTACGGATGACGCGGGCCGCCCACATCGGTAGGCGATGCCCAACTTGCCGTGCCTGGCTACCTAGTTCGGCGTCCGTCACCATGTGGGCATGCCCGAGGCCCTGCTCGAGCGCGGCGCACAGCTCGAGGTCCTCGTCGGCGCGGTGGCCGAAGGCGCGCGGGGCCGCGGCTCGACGGCGCTGATCTCGGGCGAGGCGGGCATCGGCAAGACGAGCCTCGTGCGCGCGCTCGTCGAGCGCGTGGGCGACGAGGCCCGGGTCCTGATGGCCGCGTGCGACGACCTCGTCGCGTCGCGCACGCTGGGACCGCTGCACGACGCGGCGAACGGCAGCAGCGGCCCGCTGGCGGCCGCGCTGGCCGACGAGGGCCCGGTCGACCGTGTCTTCGCCGCGCTGCTGGAGGAGCTCGCCGAGGAGCGCCCGACCGTGCTCGTCGTCGAGGACGTCCACTGGGCCGACGACGCCACGCTCGACGTGCTCGGCTACGCGGCCCGCCGCGTCGAGGCGGTCGGCGCGGTGCTCGTCCTGACGACCCGCGACGAGCTCGATCCGCGCCATCCCCTGCACCGGCTGCTCGGCGCGCTCACCGGCTGCCCGGTGCACCGCCTCGAGCTGTCGCCGCTGTCGCGCGACGCGGTGCAGGCGCTGGCCAGCGGGACCGGGCGCGACCCGGCCGCCGTCCACGCGCTGACGCGCGGCAACCCGTTCTTCGTCACCGAGACGCTGGCCGCGCCGCCCGGCCAGGTCCCGGCCAGCGTCAAGGACGCGGTGCTCGCCCGCCTGCGCAGCCTCGACCAGGACTGCCGTGAGGCGCTCGAGCGCCTGTCGGTGGTGCCCTCGCACGTGCCGCGCGAGCTGGCCGCGGTCCTGCTCGCCGAGACCATGGGCGCCCTGCCCGAGGCCGAGCTCGCCGGCATCATCGAAGACCGCCCCGACGGCCTGGGGTTCCGCCACGAGCTGGCGCGGCGGGCGATCGAGAGCAGCCTCCCGGTGACCCGTGTGCGGCTGCTCAACCAGGCCGTCGTCGCTGCCTTGCGCGGCCAGGAGCGCCCCGAGCGCGCCCGCCTGATGCACCACGCGGTGGCGGCCGGCGACGTCGACACCGTCCTCGCGGTCGGCCCGCAGGCCGCGCGCGAGGCGGCACGGGCCGGCGCGCACCGCCAGGCGCTGGCGCACCTGGAGGCGGTCGTGCCCTTCGCGGCCCGCCTCGCGCCCGCCGAGCAGGCCGCCGTGCTCGACGACTACGGCTGGGAGCTCTACAACGCCGCCCGCTTCCGCGAGGCGGTGCGGGCCGGCAGCGCCGCGGGGGAGCTCTACGCCGGTCTCGGCGACCCCGTCGCGCTGGGGCGGTGCCTCGTGCGCCTGTCGCGCCACTGGTTCATGGCGGGCGAGACCGGCGCCGCCGAGGACTGCGCCGAGCGCGCGGTGCGGATCCTCGAGCCCGCGGGCGACGACGCGGCCCTGGCCCAGGCCACGCTCTATCAGGGCGCGATCCTCGCCCTGGCCGAGGATCCCGAGCAGGCCGGGGCCGTGCTGCGCCGGGCCGGCCAGCTCGCGCGGGCCTCGCAGCGCATGGACCTCGCCGTGCTGTGCCTGAACTACATCGGCATCGCCCGCGTCGAGAGCGGCGACCCCGAGGGGCTCGAGGAGGTGCGGGGGAGCATCGAGCTGGCGCTCGCCGGGCGCCACCACGAGGAGGCCGCGCGCGGTTACACGAACCTGGCCGAGCTGCTGCTGCGCGTCGGGCGCCTGGACGAGCTCGAGCGCTGCGTGGCCGACGGCCTGGCCTTCACCCACGAGCGCGGTTTCTGGTCGCATGCCTACAACCTCGAGGTGCACCGCTGCCTGCTGCTCATGCGCCGCGGGGACTGGGACGGCGCCGAGGAGGGGCTGCGCGGGGTGGTCGACGCCGTCGACGACCCGGGGATGCTCTTCGCCTACAGCGTCCCGTGGCTCGGGCGCCTGCTGGCCCGGCGCGGCGACCCCGTGGCCGAGGGGATGCTGGCGGCGGCGTGGGAGCAGGCCCAGCGCCACCGGCTGCTGCTCGGGCTGGCCTACGCGGGGCTCGCGCGCGTCGAGTGGGCGTGGCTGGCCGGCGAGCCCGAGGTCGCCGAGCGGGTGGGGGCGGTGCTGCTGGCCCGCACCGAGCATCCTGGTGCGGCGCCCTTCCGCGGCGAGCTGCTGCGCTACCTCGCCCGCGCGGGGCTGCCAGCGGAGCCCTTCGACGGCTGCCCGCTGGCCTGGGCGGCCGGGCTGGAGGGCGACTGGCGGGCGGCCGCAGCGGCGTGGCAGCAGGCGGGCGATCCCTACGAGACGGCCCTGGAGCTGGCCGAGTCCGGCGACCCCGAGGCCACTGCCGAGGCCCTGCGGATGCTCGAGGGCATGCGCGCCGAGCCGGCGGCGGCGCGGGTGCGCGAGCGCCTGAGGGCGATGGGCGCGCGCGTCCCGCGCGGCCCGCGGGCGGTGACGCGCGCCAACCCGGCCGGCCTGACGCCGCGCCAGCTCGCGGTCCTCGCTCTGCTGCGCGAGGGCATGACCAACGCCGAGATCGCCGATCGCCTCGTCCTCTCGGTGCGCACGGTCGACCACCACGTGGCGGCCGTCCTCGACAAGCTCGGCGTGCGCTCGCGGCGCGAGGCCGCCGCGGCCGCCCACGAGCTCGGCGTCAGGGTCTAGTGGCTCAGCCGGGCTTCCGCGCCGAGAGGATGAGGTTGTAGAAGATCGCCGGCGGCAGGCGCGGCTCGAGCAGCCGGCGGTCGATCTCCTGGAAGGCCAGGTAGCCCTTGAAGGCGTAGACCTTCCACCCCCACGGGACGGTGTCCGGGTCGGCGGTCGCCTCCAGCGCGCGGTTGGCCCACCCGAACCAGTTGGCCAGCAGCTCCTCGCCGCGGATGCGGACGTCGGCCAGCCCCGAGCGAGCGGCGACCGTCGAGAGCTGGTCGGGCGTGAAGGCGTGAACGTCGACGAATGCCTCGAGATGGTGGTTGGCCTCGCCGCCGTCGCTGTGGCCCGCGGGGGCGGGGGCGGCGCGCATGAGCCGCCGCCACAGCGGCGCCACGCGCAACGCGGCGCGCTTGGGGAACTGCGCGAGGCGATCGCCGTAGCGCGACGGCTCGCCGGCGAAGAAGAGCCGGCCGCCGGGCCGCAGCACGCGCCGGAACTCGCCGAAGGCGCGGTCGAGGTCGGGCAGGTGGTGCAGCACCGCGTGGCCGAAGACCAGGTCGAAGGAGTCGTCCTCGAACGGCAGCTCCTCGGCGTCGCAGGCGACCGTGCCGACGTCGAGCTCCAGGCGCCGTGCGTTGGCCTGCAGCGCGTCGAGCATGCCGGGGGAGATGTCGGTGCACACGGCGTCGCCCACGAAGCCCGCCTGGAGCATGTTCAGGCTGAAATAGCCGGTCCCGGCGCCGACCTCGAGCGAGCGCCCGAAGGGGCCGGCGGCCCCGAGGGCCTTGGCCACCTTGGTCAGGACCTGATGGCGGCCGACCTCGCCGTAGTCGATGCCCCACTTGGCGTCGTAGCCGGCCGCCGCGCCGTCGTGGTAGCGCGTGTTGACGGAGCGGATCTCCTCTGCGGTGGCGGTGGCAGGGGCCGGCATGGCGCAGGAGTGTACGCTCGCGTTCATGAAAGCGTCGGGGCTCCCACCGGGGCCGCGGACCCGTCAGCTGGGGCAGATGGCCGAGTGGCTGGTCCGGCCCCACACGTACGCCGCGCGCCAGCGCGCGCGCTTCGGCGAGGTCTTCACGGCGCGCATCGATCCGATCCCGTGGGTCATGCTCGGCGACCCCGCCGACGTGCGCACGGTCTTCACCGCCGGGCCGCAGCGCACCAACGCCGGCGAGGCGAACGAGATCCTGCGCCCGACGCTCGGGCCCCACTCGCTCCTGCTGCTCGACGGCGACGAGCACATGCGCCAGCGCAAGCTGATGCTGCCGGCCTTCCACGGCGAGCGCATCGATCGCTACCGCGAGATCATCCGCGAGGCGACCGAGCGCGCGGTGGTGTCGTTGCCCGCGGGGGAGCCCTTCGCGCTGCGCCCGCACACGCAGGCCATCACGCTCGAGGTCATCATGCGCGCGGTCTTCGGGGTCGAGGACCGCGCGGCGATGGCGCGACTGCGCGCGCCGCTCAAGCGCTTCGTCGACTGGGCAGGCAACCCGGGCGCGCTGGCCATGGTCGCGCTGCTGGGCTTCGAGCACCCGGTCGTGCGGCGGATCATGCGCCGACGCTACCTGGGCCCGGTCGACCGCGAGCTCTATGCCCTGATCGCCGAGCGCCGCGCGGCGCCCGACCTGGCCGAGCGCGACGACGTGCTCTCGATGCTCCTGCTCGCCCGCGACGAGCACGGCGATCCGATGACCGACGCCGAGCTGCGCGACGAGCTCATGACGCTGCTGACGGCAGGACACGAGACGACCGCCACCTCGCTGGCCTGGGCGGTCGAGCGTCTCGTGCGCCAGCCTGGCGGCCTGGAGCGCCTGGCGGGCGACCCGGCCTACGTCGACGCCGTCGTCAAGGAGACGTTGCGCCTGCGGCCGGTCATCGCCCTGGTGCTGCGCAAGCTGCTCGAGCCGCTCGAGGTCGGTGGCCACGAGCTGCCCGTGGGCACGACCGTGGCGCCGGTCATCCTCCTCGTCCATCGCCGCGAGGACGTCTACCCCGAGCCCGAGGCGTTCCGCCCTGAGCGCTTCCTGCACCAGGCGCCCGGCACGTACAGCTGGATCCCGTTCGGCGGCGGCGTGCGGCGCTGCCTGGGCGCGGCCTTCGCCCAGGTCGAGATGCAGACGGTGCTGCAGACGCTGGCCGAGTCCGTGCACCTGGAGGCCGTCGGCGGGGCCGAGGCCGTCCGCCGGCGCGGCATCACCCTTGCCCCGGCGCGCGGCGGGCAGGTGCGCGCGCTCGCGGCCCGCTAGCCTGCCCGCCCCTCGTGCCCGACCTCTTCCTGCAGCGCGACCTGCCCCCCGGAGTGCCGCCGCTGGCGCTCGATGGTGAGCGCACGCTGCCCGACATCCCCGAGGAGAACTACTGGTTCCGCCGCCACTTGGTGGTCTACGAGTGGATCGCGAGGCGCATCGGCGGAGTCAGCGTCGTCGACCTCGCGTGCGGCGAGGGCTACGGCTCCGACGTGCTGGCGCGCAGCGCCTACAGCGTGGTCGGCGTCGACGCCAACCCCGACGCGCACGAGCACGCGCGCCTGCGCTACCGCGCGCCCAACGTGCGCTTCGTGCGGACGATGGTCGAGACGTACTCCGAGCCGTGCGACGCCGTCGTCTTCCTGCAGACGATCGAGCACGTCCAGGACCCCGACGGCGTGCTCGAGAACGTCAAGGGGATGCTGCGGGCGGGCGGGGCGGCGTACGTGTCGACGCCCAACGTGCTCACCCTGGCGCCCGCCGGCGCCGAGCGCTCGGGCAACCCCTGGCACGTGCGCGAGTACCGCGCCGAGGAGTTCCGCGCGCTGTGCGAGGCGCACTTCGGCTCGGTCGAGCTCTACGGGCTCTTCCATGCGCGGGCGCTGCGTGTCCATGAGCTCGCCCTGCGCGTCGGGTGGGATCGCGTCCATGCCGCGCTGCGGCTGACCAAGCCGTTCTACGACCGCTTCGTGCCCGCCATCTCCACGCGCGACTTCACCCTGCGGCCGGAGCGCGACCTCGATCGCGCGCTGGACTTCGTGGCCGTGCTGCGGGCATCCCCTCCCACACTCGACCAGGGCGCGCAGCGCCCGTGAGGGGAGACCCCGTGGGCCTGAGCGAGGGCCGCCTCGCCATCGTCCTGCACTCGCATCTGCCGTATGTCGAGGGCTTCGGCACGTGGCCCTTCGGCGAGGAGTGGCTGTGGGAGGCGATCGCGACCTCCTACCTGCCCGTGCTCGACGTGCTGCGCGCGGGCGCCCCGGTCACGCTCTCGCTCACGCCGGTGCTGTGCGATCAGCTCGAGGCGCCGGGCGCTCTGGAGCGCTGCCGCGCGTTCCTGCGCGACGTGCGCCCGGCGTCGCACGCGCTCGACGTCGAGGCGGCCGACGACGTCGCCGTGGCGGCCGAGCTCGAGCGCGCGGCGGGCGAGTACGCGCTCGCGCTCGAGCGCCTGCCGGACGACGTCCTGGCCGCCCTCGCGCCGTTCGCCGCGTGGACCAGCACGGCGACGCACGCGGTCCTGCCCCTGCTGGCCACCGACGCGGGCCTGCGCCTGCAGGTGCGCACCGGCGTCGACTCGCATCGCGCGCGCTTCGGCGACGGCTGGCACGGCGGCTTCTGGCTGCCCGAGTGCGCGCAGGCGCCGTGGCTGCACGCGTGCCTGGAAGAGGCGGGTGTGCACGCGACCTGCGTGGACCTCACCGACGTGTTCGGCCCCGGCGACGCGCGCCACCTGCGCCCATTGGCCAGCGAGGCCGGGCCGCTGCTCGTCCCCATCGACCGCGCGGCGGTCGATCTCGTGTGGTCGCCGGGCGGGTATCCGTCGCACGCCGCCTACCGCGACCACCACCACCGCACCGCGCGCGATCACCACCCGTGGGCCAACGACGGCGCGGTCTACGACCCGGCGCGAGCGGCCGAGCAGGTCGCGAGCGACGCTGCGGACTTCGTCGCGCGCGTCGCTGCCCGCGTGGCGGGCGGTGGCCTGTGCGTGTGCGCGCTGGACACCGAGCTGCTCGGAGTCTGGTGGCACGAGGGGCCGCAGTGGCTGGCGCTGGTGGTCGAGCAGGCCGCGCGTCAGGGACTCGAGCTCGTGCACCTCGACGCGGCCCTGGCCGACTGCGATCCCGCGCCGGCGGGCGACGCGGGCGACCGCGTGACGACGTGGGGCACGCCCCGCAACCTCTCGACCTGGTCGGGCGCGCAGGTGGCCGACCTGGCCTGGGCCGCGCGCGCGGCGGAGCTCGACGTGCTCGCCGCCGGGCCCGGCGTCGGCGATCGCGCGGTGCGCGAGCTGCTGGCCCTGCAGAGCAGCGACTGGGCCTTCCTGGTCTCGGCCGGGACCGCCGGCGACTACCCGCGGGAGCGCTTCCTCGGACACGCCTCGTCGCTGCGCGAGGCCCTCGCCGACCCAGGCGCTGAGCCGGCGCTGCGCAACCTGGCGCCGCGGCTGGCCCGGGCAGCGCTGCTCGAGCCGTAGTGCTTGTGGTGCTCGTCGCGCTCGTCCGCCGGCGGTAGCGGTGGTGTGCGGCGAGGGCATCGAGGGAGAGAGAGCGACCGGTGGTCGGGGCGCGAGCGGCTGCGCCGGAGCCGGCGGTGGCCGTCGTGGGCGCGCCTCGGGGCGTCGAGCTGGCGCGCGGGCGCTCACTCAGCGACGAGTGGCGGGTTTGTCGGCCTATAGCTGACAAAGTCGCCACTCGTTGTCCAGATGAGCGGCAACGCGCCAGCGATTGCCTCGGCTCGCCCAAACCCGCCGAGGACGACGACGGGCGGCCGCGCCGCCGCCCGCTCCCTTCCCCTCGATGCCCTGGCCGCGCAGAGCCGTGAGCGCATCGAAGCATGGACCGCCGCGCATCGGGCAAGCTCCCGACAGATGGCCATACCGCTGGTGAGCCAGGCCGACGCCGCCCTCGGCAACGCGATCGAGGCCGCCGTGGCCGCCAAGCACCGCCGCCGCCTGCGGCGCCTGGGGTGGGAGCGGGCGCTCGAGCCGCCCGACGACGGCCTGTGGGCGGCCGGCGATCCCCCGCCGCGCGAGGGCTGCGCGCTCGAGGTCCTCGTCGACGGCGCGGACGCGCTGCCGAAGATCGCCGAGGCGATGCAGAACGCGCGCGACTTCGTGCACGTCACGGGCTGGCACCTCGCGCCGCACTTCGAGCTCGTCCGCGGCGAGCCGCCGGTCACCGCCGGCGCGCTGCTGGCCGAGCTGGCCGAGCGCATCGACGTGCGCGTGCTCGTGTGGGCCGGGGCGCCGGTGCCGGCCTTCCACCCGTCGCGCTCCGAGGTCCAGGAGGCCGTCCGCACGCTCACGCGCGGCACGCGCATCCGCTGTGAGATGGACCCGCGCGAGCACCCGTTCCACTGCCATCACGAGAAGACGATCACCATCGACGGCGAGCTGGCCTTCGTCAACGGCATCGACCTCACCGACGACGCCGGCGACCGCTTCGACTCGAGCGCGCACCGGGCTCGGCGGCGCCTGGGCTGGCACGACGTCGGCACCCGCCTGCGCGGGCCGGCGGTGGCCGACGTCCACGATCACTTCGCGGGCCGCTGGTACGAGGTGACCGGCGAGCGCCTCGAGCGCCCCGGCGCGCCCGCGCCGGCCGGCGACAGCACGGTGCAGGTCGTGCGCACGGTGGCCGAGAACATGTACGACGACTTCCCGCAGGGCGACTTCCGGATCCTCGAGAGCTACATGCGCGCGCTGCGCAGCGCGCAGCGCCTGATCTACCTCGAGAACCAGTTCCTGTGGTCGCCGGAGATCGTCGCCGTCCTGGCCGACAAGCTGCGCCACCCGCCGCGCCATGACTTCCGCCTGGTCGTCCTGCTCCCGGCCAAGGCCAACAACGGCCAGGACTCCACCCGCGGCCAGCTCAGCGTCCTGGCCGACGCCGACGACCACGCCGGGCGCTTCCTGGCGGCGACGATCCGCTCGCGCAGCGGCGAGCGCGACGATCCGCTCTACGTGCACGCCAAGGTCGGCATCGTCGACGACCGCTGGCTGACCGTCGGCTCGGCCAACCTCAACGCCCACTCGCTGCTCAACGACACCGAGATGAACGTCGTCACCGACGACGCGGCGCTGGCGCGCGCGACGCGCGTGCGCCTGTGGGCCGAGCACCTCGAGCTCGAGCCCGAGGCGATCGCCGAGGCCGAGCCGGCGTCGGTCGTTGACGAGCATTGGCGGCCGATCGCCGCCGACCAGCTCGAGCGCCGCGAGCGCGGGGCGCCGCCGACGCATCGCCTGATCGCGCTGCCCGGCGTCTCGAAGCGCTCGGCCCGCCTGCTCGGGCCGCTGGAGGGCCTCACCGACGACGGCTGAGCCGCCTTTCGCGCGCTCTTTGCGCGCGTTCGCGGCGCCCGGGACGGCGTTCCGTCCGCGCCGTCGCTAAGGTCCGCCGCTGCTTTTGGAAGACACCTACGCCGAGTCCCCGTCGCACTGACGGCGGGGAACGGGGGACCCACCGGGCCTTCGGCCCAGGGGCGAATCGCCGGCTGAAGGCCGGCGTAGCGCACGTCTCACAGCGCGAGCCCGTCAGCTAACCCCGTAGGCGATGAGACGACCGGAGGGTTCGAAGTCAAGTGGCAATGCATCGCGATCTCAGTTCGCCCGTTCCGTGGCGGCGCTCCCAGCGGGCCTCGCAGGCGCGCCGCGCCCAGCGGGCGCGGCGCCGGCGCAACGCCCTGCGAGGGCGCGCGGGAGTGACGCTGGCAGTGACCGTGCTCTGCGTCACGGCTGCCGGCGCGCTCGCGCAGGACGCGGCGACCCCGCTCGCGCCCGGCGTGCAGAGCACCGACACGGTGCGCGCCCTGCAGCAGAGGCTCGGCGTGAGCGCCGACGGCGTCTACGGGCCAAGACCCGGGCCGCCGTCAAGCGCTTCCAGCGCGCCCACAGCCTGGCCGCCGATGGCGTGGCGGGGCCGCAGACGCTGGCCGCGCTGGGCGTCGGCACCGCGGCCCCCAAGACTCGGGAGGCCGCCGACCAGAGCTCGACGGCCGCCCCGAGCGGCGACGCCGCCGCAACGCTGGAGCGCATCGCGCAGTGCGAGTCGGGCAGCAACCCGAGCGCCGTGTCAGCCGACGGCACCTACCGCGGCAAGTACCAGTTCGACCGCGTGACGTGGCGCGCGATGGGCGGCAGCGGCGACCCCGCCGACGCGCCGGAGGCCGAGCAGGACCGCATCGCCGCGGCGCTGCTCGCCCAGCGCGGCACGGCGCCGTGGCCGGTCTGCGGTTAGACAGCTGCTAGTCCATCCGCTCGAGGGACACCACGCGGACCCCGCCCGCGACGGCGCACCGCCAGGGGCCGTCGGCGGGCGGCTCCTCGTTGCGGTTGAGCAGCAGGGTGGCCAGGGCGCGAGCGTCGGGCTCGGCCAGCGGGCCGATGCGCAGGGTGCGCTCCGCGCCACCGCGGCGCTCGACGACGAGCACGGCGCAGGCACGGTCGACCTCAAGCGCGAGCTGGTCGGACATCGCGGCGGCGCCTACTCCCACCGCAGCTGCCGCGGCGCCTCGCGCATCCGCAGCAGCCGCACGGGCACGCCGGCGACGACCGCGTTGGCGGGGACGTCCTTGTTGACCACCGTGTAGGTACCGACCACCGAGTTGTCGCCCACCGTGACGCCGCGCAGGAACGCCGCGCCGTAGCCGATCCACACGTTGTGGCCGACGCGGACGTCGCGCTTGTAGATCCCCTGGTGGCGAATGGGGCGCTCGACCTCGACGACGCCGTGGTCGAAGTCGATGAGCATCACGCGATCGGCCACGATGCACTCGCGCCCGATCGAGACGTGCTGGAAGCACGAGATGGTGCACTCCTGGCCGAGGACGGACTTCGCCCCGATGTGCACCTCGCCCTCGTGGGCGCGGATCTTGGTGCCGTGGCCGATCCACGACCAGCGCCCGAGGTGGACCACCGCGTCCTTGCCGATCTCGAGGGTCACGCCCGGGCAGACGAAGGCGAAGCCGTCGGTCTTCAGGCGCCCGCGGAAGCGCAGCTTCAGCCACGCCAGGCGCAGGAGCAGGCGAGCGTAGTTGGGCGTGAGCATGCGGTGCTCGCGCATCCAGCGCAGCAGCACGAGCGGGCCGCCGTGGCGCGGCTCGGGCTCTCCGCGGACGTGCGGCGGCAGCCCGGTGACCCGTGGCGGTGTTATGACCGATGCCACGGACGCAAGGGTAGTCTGCGCGGCTCGATGGCCGAAGACTCGCTCGCCCAGCGACTCCTGGCCGGCGACAAGCGCGCGCTGGCCCGTGCGATCACGCTGGTCGAGTCCGACGACCCTGCCGGCTGGGAGCTCGTGCGCGAGGTCTACCCGAAGACCGGCGACGCCGCGGTCATCGGCCTCACCGGCGCGCCTGGGGCGGGCAAGTCGACGCTCATCGGCGCGCTGATCCGATTGCGCCGGGCGGCCGACCGCGAGGTCGCGGTGCTCTCGATCGACCCCTCCTCGCCCTTCACGCACGGGGCGCTGCTCGGCGATCGCATCCGCCTCACCGAGCACTTCCTCGACCCCGGCGTCTTCATCCGCTCGATGGCCAACCGCGGCGCCCTCGGCGGGCTCAGCGAGGCGGCCCTGCAGGCGGCGCTGCTCATGGACGCCGCCGGCAAGGACGACGTCTTCCTCGAGACCGTCGGCGTCGGCCAGGCCGAGGTCGACATCATCGACCACGCCGACACCGTCGTCCTCGTGCTCATGCCCGGCTCGGGCGACTCGGTCCAGGCGCTCAAGGCCGGGATCATGGAGATCCCGGACATCATCGTCGTCAACAAGGCCGACCATCCGCTGACCGACACGATGGTGCGCGAGATCCGCGGCGTGCTCTCCCTGGCCCCGCAGCGCGGCTGGCGCGTGCCGATCGTCAAGACCGAGGCCGTGCGCGGCGAGGGCGTCGAGGCGCTCGTCGAGCAGCTCGAGGCCCATCGAAGCTTCATCGTCGAGGAGGGCACGCTCTCCGAGCGCCGCCGGCGCAACCTGCGCAACGAGGTCCTCGCGCTGTGCACCTTCCGCCTGCGCCGCCGCCTGGAGGAGCGCCTGGGGGAGGACGAGGAGTTCACGGCGCTGCTCGACGAGGTCGTCGCGCGGCGCCTGGACCCGGCCAGCGCGGCGAGCACGATCCTGGAGCGCTTCGACGCCGGCGAGGCGGCGTAGGCTGCCCCGGTGATCACCGGCGCGCACGCGATCGTCTTCGCCGAGGACCCCGACGCCGCCCGCGCCTTCTTCGCCAACACCCTGGCCCTGCGCGCGGTCGACGCCGGTGGCGGGTGGCTCATCTTCGCGCTGCCGCCCGCCGAGCTCGCCTGCCATCCCACGGCGCCCGAGGACAGCGGGCGCCATGAGCTCTTCCTGATGTGCGACGACATCGACGCCACCGTCGACGAGCTCGAGGCGGCCGGCGTCGAGTTCGTCACGCCCATCTCCGAGGCGGGCTTCGGTCGCATGACACGCATGCGCGTGCCGGGCGGCGGCGAGCTCGCCCTCTACCAGCCCACCCACCCCAGCCCGCTGAACGGCGACTGATCGCGAGGAGCGACGATGGCCAAGACGCACTACTTCCCATCCGACCAGGTCCACTTCACCTGGGATGCCGGCAACGCGCCGGTGCTGACCGTCGAAAGCGGCGACACCGTGGTCGTCCACACGCGCGACGTCAGCGACGACCAGATCGGGCCCGGCTCGACGGTCGACGTGATCGCCGGTCTCGACTGGGACCGCGTCTATCCGCTGGCCGGCCCGATCGCGGTCGACGGCGCCGAGCACGGCGACACCCTGGCCGTCGAGGTCCTCGACCTCCATACCGAGGGCTGGGGCTGGACGGCGATCCTGCCCGGGCTCGGGCTGCTGCCCGAGGACTTCCCCGATCCCTACCTGCGGATCTTCGACCTCTCCGACGGCGATCTCGTCCACTTCCGCGAGGACATCAGGATCCCGATCGAGCCGTTCATGGGCACGATGGGGGTCTGCCCCGCCGGGGCGAGCGCGCAGCCGGTCATGCCGCCCGGGGCCTTCGGCGGGAACATGGACACGCGCCAGCTCACGCGCGGGACCACGCTCTACCTGCCCGTCCAGGTGCCCGGCGCGCTGTTCAGCTGCGGCGACGCCCACGCCGCCCAGGGCGACGGCGAGGTGTGCGTGACCGGGCTCGAGGCGCCGATGTACGGCGCCCTGCGCTTCACGCTGCACAAGGACCGCCCGATCCTCGCGCCGCAGTACCTCACCGGCGGGCCATTGGCCCCGCGCGTGGCCGACGGGCCGTGGTACGGGACGACGGGCGTGGGGCCCGATCTCTTCCTCGGCGCCCAGGAGGCGGTGCGGGCGATGGTCGACCACCTCTCGGCCGAGCACGGCCTGTCGCCCGAGGACGCCTACCTGCTCTGCAGCCTGTGCGTCGACCTCCGCATCTCGGAGGTCGTCGACGCCGGCCAGTACGTGGTCAGCGCGCTGCTGCCGCTGGCCATCTTCGCCGACGCGTAGGCTGGCCGGGTGAGCGACGAAGAGCTGCGCGCGCTGGTGCAGGAGCTGCCCGATGCCGGGGGTGTCCTGCGCACCCCGCGCGGCTACACGGTCAAGGCCCGCCCCGACGCCGGGCGCGCGACGACGATGGGCACCGACCTGCAGGCCCTCGACGCCTGGGTCGTCGCCCAGGGCGGCCAGGTGCGCACGGCGCGCGCGCCGGCCTCGGGCGGCCTGCGCCCCGGGCGTCGCGTCGCTCCGCCGCCAACGGCGCCCCAGCGCGTCTACCTGCTCCCCGCCGCAGCGCTCGCCGGCTGAGCGCGCGGCCTGCCGCGCACAGCTACGGGGCGGTCCACGGCAGGGCGCCGCGCGGCGGCGCGACGCCCGCCGAATGATCGACGCGCACGGCCACGAGCACCCAGACGGTGGCCGCGAGCGTGAGCGCCGCGAGCGCGGCTCCGGCACGCGGGAAGCGCCGCAGGCCCCAGCTCGCCAGGGCGCCGAGCAGCGGCAGGACGACGACCAGCTGGCGGCCGCCGAACCACGGGCCGGCGATGGTGGGGGACAGGAAGGTCGACGCGAGCGCCGCGGCGGCGCACACCGCGACCAGGAAGCCGGCGCTCACCTCGACGTCGGCTTGCTCGCCCAGCACGCGGGCCAGGCGCTCGCGGCGCGAGCGCACGAGCAGCCACACCGCGACCAGGGCCAGCGCGCACACCGGCGCCCACAGCAGCAAGCCCTCGGGCGGGCCGACCCACAGCCACGCGAGCCGCGGCCAGCGCTCGAGGTGGGCGGCCAGGCCGTGGGCGCCGGTCGGGCTCTCGCCCTCGGGCAGCACGGCGTAGGGCGTCAGCCCGCCATAGAGGCGATCGTTGATCGAGACGAAGAGGACCGCCGAGAAGAGCGCGACCTCGACGCCGACGAGCCCGGCCAGGCCGCGCTGGCGGCGCCGCGGCCAGCGGAAGACGCCGACCAGGACGACGAGCGCCGGCGCCACGAAGCGCACGCCCAGCCACGGGAGCGTCGCGAGCAGCAGGCCTGCCCACGCCGTCAGCCGCGCGAGCGGGCGCTCGCGCGCGGCGAGCGCCAGCGCGGCCGCCCCCGCCAGCGCGCTGGCGGCCACCGCGTCGGGCGCGATCGTGGTGGCCGCCACGACCGCCGGCGGCGACAGCCCGACGGCGAGCACCCCGCGCGTGGCCCACGGCTCGGGCACGAGGCGCCGCGCGATCTCGGCGGCGGCGACGTAGCCCAGGGCGGCCAGCGCCGCCAGCCACAGCTCGACCGCCACGCGGCCGCCCAGCGCGTAGGCGGGCGCGATGAGCAGCGGGAAGCCGGCCGCGATCGGCTCGAGCTGCCCGCGCTCGCGCGGCCCTGTGAGCGGCACGAGCGTCCCGCCGTAGAACGGTCGCCACGCGGCGGCGCCGTAGTCGTCGGAGAGGTCCAGATCGCCGTCGTCGACGATCGAGCGGGTCAACAGCAGGACGTGGGCCTCGGGTGCGCTGAGGTCTTCGCCGGGGGTCGCGTGCAGGCCGACGCCCGCCGCGTAGGCGGCGAAGAGGACGAGCCACATCACCGCCGCGCGGCGCACCCACGCGATTCTCGCAGCGGGTCAGGCGGTGGCCGCCCTCCTCGCGTCGGCGGCTGCGCGTTGCAACGAGGCGATGAGCAGGTCGCGGTAGCGCGTGGCCGTCGTGACGTCGCCCTGCTCGACGGCATCGCGCATGCCGGGCAGCTCCTGGGTGGCGTAGCCGGAGTTGACCCCCGGCGCGTAGATCTGGTGGCGGAACCACGACCGCCCGGGCAGGCCGGCCGGGGTGATGAGCCACCGCTCCTGGCGCATGAGCGTCGCGTTGATCGCCCGCAGCGAGCGGTCGCTGTGGCCGTGGTGGCGCGCCAGCAGCTCGGCCGCGTGCGCCTCGAGCGCGCTCGTCGCCGAGCCCCAGGCCTGCGCCGCCGCTCGCAGCGGCGCCAGGTCGACCTGCGCGGCGCCCGGCTGCTGCTCGACCTTCGCGAGGTCGTCGACGTAGCCGACGACCGCGGTCGCGTAGTCCGAGTAGCGCAGCGGATAGACGTCCGCGTTGGCGAGGCGCAGGGCGGTGACGCCGAGGATCTTCGCCGCGGCGGCCTCGTGCACGTTGCCGGGATCGAGGAAGTGCTCGAGCTGATAGGTGTCGTCGTAGGCGGAGTGGTACTCGCCGCTGGGACTCGTGTAGCGGAGCTCGCGGCGAACGCGCCGGCGCACGCGAGCGCGGCGATCGCCAGCGGCCCGATCCTGGGCTGCTGCATGGTTCCTCCCGCGTGGTCCAGCGGCACGACACAGGCGACGCGCCGCTGGACCCGCCTACTCGCAGGGCAGGACCCGGGGGAACACGCCGCGTCAGGAGACCGACGCGGCGTGGGCAGTCAGTGGGTCCCGAGGAACGAGGTCAGGATCCCGTTGATGTCGGTCTCGTCGATGACACCGCTCACCCGCGCCGCCTGAGGGCCGATGGCGCCGATGCGCACCTCGGTGCCGGTGTGCTGCTGGCTGATCGTCGCGGCCGCCGGGCGGGTGAGGCCGCCGGCCGTCCCGTAGCTGATGCGCAGCTTCTGGCCGTCCTTGGTCAGCAGGTCCTGCGCGTAGCCGGTCGGGCCGCTCGTCGCGTTGGAGTCCTCGGCCACGATCTGGCTCGTGTGGCCGTGGTCGGCCGTGACGAGGATCAGCGTGTCCGGGTGGGAGCGCTGCCAGTCGAGCGCCGCGCCGATCGCCTTGTCGAACGCGAGCGTCTCGCCGATCTGCTGGCACGGGTTGGCGGCGTGGTCGCGCTTGTCGATCGACGCGCCCTCGACTTGCAGGAAGAACCCGTTGCCGCGCTTGCGGCTCAGCAGCGAGATCGCCTTGGTCGTCATGTCGGCCAGCGCCGGCTCGGTGGCCGGGCGCTTGCCGGTCTCGCAGGTGACCGGCGCGCCGTAGGCGCCGTCGGCCTGCTGGATCTGGGCGTCGGGGCCGTTCCACTCGAGCGACATGTTGCCCGCGGTGAAGAGTCCCAGGACCGGCTTGTCGAGGTTGCCGACCGCGGCGAGGTCGGCCGCATTGGCGATGAGCCGATAGCCCTTCTGCGCCTGGGCGTACTCGGTCACCGTCGGGCTCGAGCCGTCGAGGGTCTGGTCGAAGCGGCCCTTGCCGCCGCCGAGGATGACATCGATGCGATGGTCGACCTCCTGCTCGGCGATCGAGCCCAGGCCGCCGGCGGCCTTGGTCTCCTGCGGGCAGGTCGTCCGCGTGTCGTTGGGGCCCTGGCAGCCGCGCTGGCTGATGTGCGACGCGAGGACAGCCGGGGTGGCGTCGGTGATCTCGGCGGTCGAGACGTTGCCCGTCGCCATCCCGCGCTTCTGGGCGAGCTCGAGGACCGTCTTGAACCCGGCGTTGTCACCCGGGACGTTCACGGCGGTGCTTGGCCCTGCGAGATGCGCTCGTCGATGGTCTTGTGGCCAGTCGACCACGCCGTGCCGGTGGCGGCCGAGTCGGGCACGTAGTCGGGCAGGTAGGTCGGGCCGGGGCCCGGCTTGACCGACCAGGTCGTCTGCTCGCCGGTGAACGGGAAGGCGTCCATCCGAAGATGGCCGCCCGCGCCCGCGGAGTAGTAGCGCGCGGCCGTGATCTCCGAGTCGCCCATGCCGTCGCCGAGGAACATGATCACGTTCCTGGGCTTGCGATCGTTGATCTGGTGCGCGAGGACCTGCACCTTGTCCGGAGCGTTGTGGGCGGTGACCATGGCGGCGCCGGCGAGGCTCAGGGCGGCGACGCACGCGCCGACCATGATCAAGCGCGCTCGAGAGAAGCGGGGCATACGACCTCCAGTCGAGAGAACCGAGACGACGCGGGTTTCTAGCCGCGCTCCGGCGCCGCGTCGGTGATCGTCCGGTGAACGGCCCGAATCTCAGGCTCCGAGGGCGCGGGCGATGACCATCTGCTGGACCTCGTCGGTCCCCTCGCCGATGGTGAGGATCTTGGCGTCGCGGTAGAAGCGGCACACCGGGTACTCCTCGATGTAGCCGTAGCCGCCGTGGATCTGCACGGCCTCCTCGGCGCAGCGCACGGCGAGCCGGCCCGTCTTGAGCTTCGCCTGAGCGGCGGTGAGGGTGAAGGGGCGCCCCTCGTCCTTGAGGAAGGCGGCCTTGTAGGTCAGCAGGCGGGCGGCCTCGATCTCGGTGGCCATGTCGGCCAGCTTGCCCTGGATGGCCTGGAACTTGGAGATCGGCTGGCCGAACGCACGGCGCTCCTTGGCGTAGGCCAGGGCCTCGTCGAGGGCGCCCTGCGCGAGCCCGACGCCCATGGCCGCGACGCCGATGCGCCCGATGTCGAGGATGTGCAGGAACTGCTTGAACCCCTGGCCGCGCGGGCCCAGCAGGTTCTCCTCCGGCACGCGGCAGTCGGTGAAGGTCAGCGGGCGGGTGTCCGAGGCGTTCCAGCCCATCTTCCGATACGGCGTGCCCTGCTCGTAACCGGGCGTGCCCTTCTCGACGACGATGTTCGAGATCTCGCCGTCACCCGTGCGCGCCGTGATGGCGACGTGGCCGGAGATGTCGGTGCCGGCGTTGGTGATGAACTGCTTGGCGCCGTTCACCACCCACTCCCCGTCCTCCAGCGCGGCGCGCGTGCGCACGTTGCCCGCGTCCGAGCCGGCCTCGGGCTCGGTGAGCCCGAAGGCGCCGAGCTTGGCCCCCGAGCACAGGTCGGGCAGCAGCGCCTCCTTCTGCGCCGGCGAGCCGAAGAGGTGGATCGGCTGCGTCCCCAGCGAGGTGTGCGCGCACATCGTGATGGCCACGCTCGAGTCCACGCGCGTGAGCTCCTCGACCGCCAGCGCGTACTGCAGCGTCGTGCCGCCCGCGCCGCCGACCTCCTCGGGGAAGGGGATGCCCATCCACCCGAGCGCGCCCATCTTGGCCACGATCTCGTAGGGGAAGCGCTTCTCGCGGTCGAGCTCCTCGGCGACCGGCGCCACCTCCTGCACCGCGAAGTCGCGCACGGTCTGCTGCAGGAGGCGGTGGTCGTCGGGCAGGTCGAAGTGCATCGCGCCATTCTGCCCGCCGACCGGCCGGGCGCGCGCCGTGGCGCGCGCCCGGGGTGCTCAGCGGTGCGTGCTGCTAGCGCACGGCCAAGGGGCCGTCGGTCTTGCCCTTGATCGCCTTCTTGGCGCGCAGGCTCTGATCCTCGAAGAGCCCCGCCTTCGACTTGGCGAGGGTCCACGTGGCGTGGACCACGCCGTCGCCGAGCTCGTTGAGCGCCTTGGTGTTGAGGTTGTTGATCGTGTCGCACGCCTGGTGGTAGCAGGCGTCGTACGGCTCGCCGGCGGTGCCGCCGTAGGTCTCCGCCTGGGCCTCGGTCTTGAGGCCCTCGGCACCGCTGAACAGGCCGCCGGCGGGGATGCCGACGCCGATGAACGGCCCGTAGTCGGAGCGCCCGTCGAAGGCCGTCGGGTCGGTGGCCAGGCCCTGGCCGGCGAAGTACTGGTTGAACAGCGCCTCGATCTGAGCCGAGCCGGGCGGCCCGGCGGTCCCGGTGTCCGAACCGTCGCCGTCGTACACGAACCGCACGTAGTTCGGCGAGGCGAGCATGTCGAAGTTGAGGTTCGCGTAGATGTCGCTGACCTTCGGGCCGAGCGTGTCGACGTAGTGCTGCGACCCGAGCAGGTTCTCCTCCTCGGCGCCCCAGAAGGCGAAGCGCAGCGCGCGGCGCGGCTTGAGGCCTAGCTTGGCGATCTGGATCGCGGTCTCGAGGTCGGTGGCCGAGCCCGAGCCGTTGTCGTTGATGCCGGGGCCCTCGGGCACCGAGTCCAGGTGCGAGCCGACGACGATCGTCTGCGACGGGTCACCGCCGCCCTTGTAGTCGGCGATGACGTTCTTCGTCGTGCGCGTCTCGGAGATGGTCTCGGTGAACAGGTGGACGGTCACGGCTCCGGCGCGGACCTGGTTGGTGAGCTCCTCGCCGATGGCGTAGCTGGTGCCGACGACCGGGATCGTTGTGCCGGGACCGCCGAGGGTGCCCTGCAGCGTCACGCGGCGGTCCTCGTCACCAGGGTTGGCGGGGGCCTGGCCCTCGTTGAAGATGACCGCGCCGGCCGCGCCGGCGGCCGCCGCGTTCTGCGCCTTGATCGCGAACGAGCACGTGCCGCGCTGCATCAGGGCGATGTTCCCGGACGTGAACCCGGCGAAGTCGGAGGCCTCGCAGCCGCTCGACGACGTGTTCGGCGGGTTCGCGCCGATCGGGACCACGACGTCGACGGCCTGCAGCGCAGCGGTGACGTCGCCGCTGGCCGAGTAGCTCATCGTCGCGAACTCCTCGTCGGTGAACGTCCGCGGCTCGGGCGACACGCGCTCGAAGACGGCGGGTGCCGTCTCCTGGAAGAAGGGAAACTCGAAGCTCTGCTCGGAGACCTTGTAGCCGGCCTGCACGAGCTGGCGCTTGACGTAGTCCGCGGACTGGTCGTAGCCCGCGGTGCCCGACACGCGCGTGCCCAGGTTGGCGTTCGCGATAGCCTGCAGTGCGCGCTCGTGGCGCAGGATGCCGTTGACGGTGACGGCCTTGCGCAGCGGGTTGGTGTTGACCTGATCGAGCGCGGAGGCCGCGGGCGCGATCACCAGGGCGACGACCAGCGCAGCGGCGCCGGCCAAGGCCGTTCGCCTTGCCTTGTGCATGTGCTCCTCCTCGGAGTGAAGGGGTGGGGAAGGCGCCCTCCCGAGCGCCTCGCCGCTCCCCTACCCCTCGTAGGACGGCTGAAACCAGCGCTCAAGCGCCGGTGTCCGCGGTCGATCAGGCGGGGGTGAGCGGTCTTATGGCAAGTGCGGGTGCAAGCGTGAAGCGCTTCTTCCGCCGCGTCCTGATCGCGAGCGTCGTCCTCGCCGTCGTCGTCCTCGCCGCCGCCGTGACCGCCACCGCCCTGCCGGGCGCCGACCCCGCCGCGGCGGGCGCGGCGCCCGCGCCGATGGTCGACAGCGGCCCCGAGCCCGCGCTCCCCAGTGCCCATCCGCAGGCCGTCGAGCCGGAGGCCGGCGTCCCCGCCGGCGAGCAGCCCGCCGACCCGTCGTCGACCAGCCCGTCCACGAGCGCCTCGCAGCGCCCGAGCGACGGCGAGATCCGACGCGAGCTCGCGCAGCTCAAGGACCTCGCCGGCAGGGCGCAGGTGCCGCTCGGCGACACCGGGCGCGTGCTGGGCGACGGCACCGCCGTCGCCCCCAAGGACGCGCCGCAGATCGTCCGCGACGTCATCAACGCCGCCAACGTCATCGCCAAGACGCCCTACCTGTGGGGCGGAGGCCACGGCAGCTGGGCCGCCAGCGGGTATGACTGCTCAGGCTCGGTCTCCTTCGCGCTCGCCGGCGCCGGCCTGCTCGACTCGCCGTTGACCTCGGGCCTGCTCGCCCGCTGGGGCTCCGCCGGTCCCGGCCGGTGGATCACGATCTATGCCAACGGCGGCCACGTCTTCATGGAGGTCGCCGGCCTGCGCTTCGACACCGGCGGCATCCGCGGCTCGGGCACGCGCTGGCAGGCCACCGGGCGCAGCACCGCGGGCTTCGTCGCCCGCCACCCCGAGGGGCTGTAGCTCAGGCCTTGGTCGCGGCCTGCGCGCGGGCCAGCTCGAGCAGCAGCCGCACGCCCCAGCCCGACCCGCCCTTGGCCGCGTAGGCGCGGCCGTTGTCGTGCCCGGTGCCGGCGATGTCGAGGTGCGCCCACGGCACGTCGCCGACGAAGCGCTTGAGGAACGAGGCGCCCTGGATGGGGTGGGCCTTGCGGCCGTCGGAGTTCGTCAGGTCGGCGTAGCGGCCCTTCATCTGCTCGTCGTACTCGGCGTGCAGCGGCATGCGCCAGACGATCTCGCCCGCGGCCTCCCCGGCGGCGGTGACCGCCGCGGCCAGCTCCTCGTCGGTCGCGAACAGCCCCGCGTAGGTCGAGCCCAGCGCGGTGACGATGCCGCCGGTCAGCGTAGCGACGTCGACGATGCGCTCGGCCCCCTGCGCGACCGCGTAGGCCAGGCAGTCGCACAGCACCAGCCGGCCCTCGGCGTCGGTGTTGTTGACCTCGATCGTCGTGCCCGTCATGGCCCGCACGATGTCGCCCGGCTTCATCGCCGACCCGCTGATCGTGTTCTCGGTGGCGCCCACGATGGCCAGCACGCGCACGGGCAGCTCCAGCTCGGCGATGGCCCGCAGGGCGCCGAGGACGGCGGCGCCGCCGGACATGTCGAACTTCATCTCGTGCATGCTTCCCGCCGGCTTGATCGACAGGCCGCCGGTGTCGTGGGTCACGGCCTTGCCGACGAGGGCGACGAGCGGGCCGCCGCCGCCGTCGTAGCGCGCGACGATGAGCGCCGGCTCGTGGTCGGAGCCCTGCGCGACGGCGAGCAGGGCGCCCATGCCCTGCTCGGTCATCCAGTCGCGCCCGTGGACCTCGACCTCGAGGCCGGCGATCTCGCGGGCGCGCTCGGCCAGGGCGGTGGGCGTGAGGTCGTTGGCCGGCGTGTCCTGAAGCTCGCGCGCGAAGTTCTGGGCGTCGGCCCCGACGGCGCCGCGGTGCACGGCGTCGGCCACATCGTGGTGCGCGGAGACGATCACCTCGTCGAGCTCGCGCGGCGGATCGTCCTCGGCCCGCGCGCGGTAGCGGTCGAAGCGATAGCCGGCCAGGATCGTCCCCTCGACCAGCGCGGCGGCCACGTCGTCGGGGACGTGGTGGGGCAGCTCCCAGCACAGCGTGCGCGTGCCGAGCTCGCGCGCGCGGCCGTGGAGGGCCGCCGCGGCGACCCGCGCGCGCTCGGCGTCGAAGCGCTCGCGCGAGCCCAGCCCGACGAGCAGCCAGCGCCGTCCGTCGGCGCGGTGCAGGGCGAGGTGCTTGAAGCTCGTGCGCGCCTCGCCGGCCTCGAGCAGCGCGCCCAGCGGCTTCCCGTCGAGGTCGTGCGCCACCCCCTCGTCATCGAAGACCCCGATGGCGATCGTGTCGGCCTGCGTGGCGGCGGGAGCGTCGGTCGTGGCGGAGGCGTGCATCGGCCGATCAGGCTACGTCACTAGCCTTAGGCACATGCCCAAGACCGTCATCCTCAGTGCCGCGCGCACCCCCATCGGCAAGCTGGGCGGCGGCCTGTCGACCATCGATGCCACCGAGCTCGGCGCGACCGCGATCGTCGCGGCGCTCGAGCGCGCCGACGTCGCGCCCGAAGAGGTGCAGCACGTCATCATGGGACAGGTCCTCCAGGCCGGCCAGGGCCAGATCCCCTCCCGCCAGGCCCAGGTCAAGGCCGGGATCCCGAAGGACGTCTCCAGCGAGACCATCAACAAGGTGTGCGCCTCCGGCCTGCGCGCCTCGGTCCTGCTCGACCAGGCCATCCGCGCCGGCGACGTCGAGGTCGGCGTCGGCGGCGGCATGGAGTCGATGTCGCGCGCGCCCTACCTGCTGCCCCAGGCGCGCTTCGGCTATCGCATGGGCGACGCCAAGGCGCTCGACGCGACGGTCCACGACGGCCTCACCAACCCCTTCAGCGGGCGCCAGATGTTCGACGAGGCGACGGAGGTCGGCGACGAGCTCGAGCTCACGCGTCCCGACCTCGATCGCTGGGCGTTGCGCTCGCACGAGCGCGCCGTGGCCGCCACCGACGAGGGCCGCCTGCCCGAGGAGATCGTCGCCGTCACCGTCAAGGGTCGCAAGGGCGACACGGTGGTGGAGATCGACGAGGGCCCGCGCCGCGACACGACCCTCGAGACGCTGGCCAAGCTGCCCGGGCTCGTGGGCAAGGAGGGCTCGCACACGGCGGGCAACTCGCCCGGGGTCAACGACGGCGGCGGTGCGCTCGTGCTGGCCAGCGACGAGTGGGCCTCGGCCAACGGCAAGGCGGCGCTGGCCGAGATCGTGGCCCACGCGCAGTCGGCCAACGACTTCGCCTACCTCGCCACCACCCCGGCGCGCGCCGCGGACAAGGCCCTGGCCAAGGCCGGGCTCTCGGCCTCGGACATCGACCTGTGGGAGATCAACGAGGCGTTCGCCTCCGTGGCGCTCAACTCGATCAGGATGCTCGGCATCGACGAGGACAAGGTCAACGTCAACGGCGGGGCGGTCGCCCTCGGGCACCCGATCGGCGCCTCGGGCGCGCGGATCCTCGGCGCGCTCGTGCACGAGCTGCGCCGGCGCGGCGGCGGCCTGGGCTGCGCGGCCATCTGCAGCGGGGGCGGCCAGGGCGACGCCGTGATCCTGAAGGTGCACGCCAACGGGGCGTGACACACGACGTCACCCCTCAGGAGGAGGTCGCGCAGGTCCCAGCCGAGCACGGGCGGGGCGCCGCGTTCTTCGACCTCGACCGCACGCTCATGGCGGGCTCGTCGGGGTTGTACTGGGCGCGCGCGGCGCGCGGAGCGGGCCTGCTCACCCGCCGGCGGATCGCGCGCTACGGCTGGGAGAACGTCAAGTTCCGCCTGCGCGGCTCGACCGACCAGGCGACCGACCGCGTGCGCCGCGAGGTCGGCGAGATGATCTCCGGTCAGCGCGTGGTCGATCTGCAGCGCCTCGCGCCCAAGGTGCTGGCCGGCGTGCTGCCGCGCCTGTACCCGCAGATGCTCGAGGTGGCCCACGCCCACCAGGACGCGGGGCGGCCGGTCTACATCTGCACCGCGGCCTCGCAGGAGATGGCCGAGATGCTCGCCCACGTGCTGAGCTTCGACGGCGCGCTCGGCGCGCGCTCGGAGGTCGTCGACGGCCGCTACACCGGGCGCTCCGCCGGGCCCTTCACCTACCGCGAGGGCAAGTCCGTGGCCATGCGCCAGCTGGCGGCGGCCGAGGGCATCGACCTCGCCGCCTCCTACGCCTACTCCGACTCGGAGTCCGACCTGCCGATGCTGCGGACCGTCGGCCACCCGGTCGTCGTCAACCCCGACGCCGAGCTGCGCCGCGTCGCGCGCGAGGAGGGCTGGGAGATCATGCGCTTCGAGCGGCTGGGCCGGCGCCTGAAGGCCGCGGCGGCCTTCGCCTTCGCAGCCCTCGTGGGCACGGGAGCACGCACCGTGGCGGTGCGCAAGCGATGAGCCTCCACGAGCTGACCGACGAGCAGCGCGAGATCCGCGACCTGGCGCGGCGCTTCGCCGACGAGGAGATCGCGCCGCACGCTGGGGCGTGGGATCGCGAGCACCGCTTCCCCAAGGCGGTGTTCGAGCACCTCGGCGAGCTCGGGCTCATGGGCGTGTGCGTGCCCGAGGAGCACGGCGGCGCCGGCGCCGACTTCCTCTCCTACGTGCTCGTGCTCGAGGAGCTCTCGCGCGCCGACGCCGGGGTCGGGGTGACCGTCGCCGTGCACACGAGCGCCGGCACGCTGCCGCTGCTGGCCCATGGCACGCCCGAGCAGGTCGGCCGGCTCGTCCCGCCGCTGGCCCAGGGCCACGAGCTCGCGGCCTTCGCGCTGACCGAGTCGGGCTCGGGATCGGATGCCGGGGCCATGCGCACGCGCGCGGAATCCGATTCCACCCACCCACGCCCCACCGCCCGCCTCAGCGGCACCAAGCAGTGGATCACCAACGGCTCGCACGCGCACAGCTTCCTCGTCTTCGCGCGCGACCCGCAGCGCGCGTCCGCCTTCGTCGTGCGCCGCGGCGCTGAGGGCTTCAAGGTCACGCGCGAGGAGGAGAAGATGGGCCTGAACTCCTCCTCGACGGCGGACCTGAGCTTCGAGGACACGCCCGCCGAGCGCCTCGGCGTCAAGGGCGCCGGCCTGCGCATCGCTTTCCAGACGCTCGACGCCGGGCGGATCGGCATCGCCGCCCAGGCCGTGGGCATCGCCCAGGCCGCGCTCGACGTGGCCGCCGCCTACGCCCAGGAGCGCCAGGCCTTCGGGCGCCCGATCGGCGGCTTCGGCGCCATCCAGCAGAAGCTCGCCGACATGCAGACCGAGATCGAGGCCGCCCGCGCGCTGGTGTGGCGCGCCGCGCGGCTGAAGGAGGCCGGCAAGCCCCACTCGGTCGAGGGCGCCCAGGCCAAGCTCTTCGCCTCGCGCGTGGCGCGCCACTGGACCGGCGAGGCGATCCAGGTCCTCGGCGGCTACGGCTACACCAAGGAGTTCCCGGTCGAGCGCTACTACCGCGACGCGAAGGTGACCGAGATCTACGAGGGCACGAGCGAGATCCAGCGCCTGGTCATCGCCCGCGCGCTGCTCGGCGAGGCCGCGCGCGAGGTGTAGCCACTCCTAGTCCTCGACGTCGAGGACGCGGATGCCGAGCGCGTCGGCGAGGGTCCCCGCCGCCGCGACGATGTCCTCCCAGCGCATCGCCGTGCCGCGCAGGGCCTCGGCCCCGCGCAGGAGGTCGAGCGTGCAGGCGCGCAGCTCGCACCCGGCCATGCGCGCGCCGGTCAGGTCGGCGCCCGTCAGGTCGCAGCCGTCGAAGCGCACACAGACGAGGTCGGCGTCCTGGAAGTCGGCCTGCCGCAGGTTGCAGCCGTCGAAGACGACCTGCTCGAGCTCGGTGGCGGCGAAGGCGGCCAGGTCGATGCGGCAGTCGCGCAGGACGACGTGGCGCAGCGCGCCCTCGTTCCACAGCAGGCCGGTCATACGGCACCCGCGCACCGCGACGCGTCGCATCTGAGCGCCGCGCGCGTCGGCGTTGGCCAGGCTGACGCCGTCGAGCTCCACGTCGCGCAGCGCGACGCTGGTCAGGCGCGCGCCGCCGAGGTCCGCGCCGGCGATGCGCACGTCCGTCCACGACGCCCCGGGCTCGATCCGCGCGGGGTCGAGGTCGGCCGCGGGCGGGTCGTCGGGGAGGTCGGGCGGATCGGGAGCGATCGGCCGTCGGGGTCGCGCCATGCCGTGGCTTATAGGACCTCCGCTCGCCGTACGCTCTGCGGGTGACGCCGCCGCTGCGCATCGACCCGATCGCCGAGGCTCGCCGCCATTGGGAGGCGCGCTGGGACGCCGAGCCGTCGCGCGCGATGGCGGCCGTCACCTCGCTCATGCGCGCCCAGCAGGTCCTCATGGCGCGCCTGAACGACCTGCTGCGCCCGCACGGGCTGACCTTCCCGCGCTACGAGGCGCTGATGCTGCTCTCCTTCACCCGCGCGGGGGCGCTGCCGCTGGGCAAGATCGGCGAGCGCCTGCAGGTCCACCGCACCTCGGTGACCAACATCATCGACAAGCTCGAGGCCGACGGGCTCGTGCGCCGGGTGCCCCACGCCGAGGACCGGCGCGCGACGCTGGCCGAGATCACCGACGCCGGCCGCGCCACCGCCAAGGCGGCCACCGAGGTCCTCAACGGCGAATGCTTCGGCATCGCCTCGCTCCCGCCGCGCGACCTCGAGCGCCTTACGACGATCCTTCGTGCATTGAGGCTCGACGCGGGCGACTTCACCCCGTAGCATCCCGTCCTCCCCAGATACGAGGACTTCCGACTATTTCAACTCCGATGGCAGCGAGCACCCCCACCGTCCCGACCACCGAGGCCGAGTGGCGCGCGGCCTACGCGCTCGGCCACGAGCGCGACGTCCCCTTCTCGACCCTGAGCGGGCTGCCGATCAAGCCGCTCTACACCGAGGCCGACCTGCCGGACGCGGCCGAGATCGGCCTGCCCGGCGGCTATCCCTTCACCCGCGGCGTGTACCCGTCGATGTACCGCGGCCGCCTGTGGACGATGCGCCAGTTCGCCGGCTTCGGCACCGCCGAGGAGACCAACGAGCGCTTCCGCTACCTGCTCGAGCACGGGCAGACGGGGCTGTCCACCGCCTTCGACATGCCCTCGCTCATGGGCCACGACTCCGACCACGCGCGCTCGCTGGGCGAGGTCGGGCGCGAGGGCGTCGCCATCGACACGCTCGACGACATGCAGACGCTGTTCGCCGGCATCCCGCTCGGCGAGGTCTCGGTCTCGATGACGATCAACGCGCCGGCGGCCATCATGCTCGCCTTCTACGTGGTCGCGGCCGAAGCCCAGGGCGTGCCCGCCGACCGCCTCGCGGGCACGATCCAGGCCGACATCCTCAAGGAGTACATCGCCCAGAAGGAGTGGTGCTTCCCGATCGACCCGGCCATGCGCCTGCTGGGCGACATGATCGAGTGGGCCTCGGGCCACATGCCGCGCTGGCACCCGGTCTCGATCTCGGGTTACCACATCCGCGAGGCGGGCTCGACCGCGGCCCAGGAGCTCGCGTTCACGCTCAAGGACGGCCTGACCTACGTCGAGCAGGCCGTCGAGCGCGGCCTCGACGTCGACGACTTCGCGCCGCGCCTGTCGTTCTTCTTCAACGCCCAGATCGACTTCTTCGAGGAGATCGCCAAGTACCGCGCCGCGCGGCGCATCTGGGCGCGCGAGCTGCGCGACACCTTCGGCGCCAAGAACCCGCGCTCGTGGCTGATGCGCTTCCACACCCAGACCGCCGGGGTGTCGCTCACCGCGCAGCAGCCGCTCAACAACATCGTGCGCACCGCGATCGAGGCGCTGGCCGGCGTGCTCGGCGGCACGCAGTCGCTGCACACCAACTCCTACGACGAGGCGCTCGCGCTCCCCACCGAGGAGGCGGTGCGCATCGCGCTGCGCACCCAGCAGATCATCGCCCACGAGACCGGTGTGGCGAACACCATCGACCCGCTCGGCGGCGCCTACTTCGTCGAAGCGCTGACCGACGAGCTCGAGCGCCAGGCCTACGACTACTTCGCCAAGATCGACGAGCTGGGCGGCATGGTGGCCGCGGTCAAGCAGAACTACCCGCAGCGCGAGATCGCCGACGCTGCCTTCGAGCTGCAGGCCGAGATCGACGCCGGCAAGCGCATCGTGGTCGGCGTCAACGAGTACCGCCAGGCCGACGAGCGGTCTTTGGAGCTGCACCGCGTCGATCCCGCCATGGAGGCCAAGCAGGTCGCGCGCGTGCGCGCCGTGCGCGCCCGGCGCGATGGCGCCGCCGTGGAGGCCACGCTCGCCGCGCTCAAGCAGACGGCCGCCCGCGAGGACGCGAACCTCATGCCGGGCCTCCTCGACGCCGCGCGGGCGCACGCGACCGAGGGCGAGATCATCGAGGCGCTGCAGGAGGTCTTCGGCTCCTACACGGAGACGCCGGTGTTCTAGGCCGCTCTTCGCGCCTGCGCGGCCGTCCGTCGTGCGAGGACGGCCGATTCCCGAGCCGCGGGTCAGCTTTCGCCTCTGGCGTCCGATCACCCCGGTGTGGACGCGACGACGACCACCGGTGCGCCGACCGAGCGGGAGACCGTGGAGGCGGTGCTCGCCGACCCCACGCTCATCCGACCGGTCTTCCAACCGATCGTCGACCTGCGCCGTTCCGCGGTGCAGGGCTACGAGATGCTCGCCCGCCTGGCCAACGACCCCGGCGGCACGCCGCCGGGCTGGCTCGCGGCCGCCGAGCGCTTCGGGATGTCCAACGCCCTGGAGGCGAGCCTCGTCGCCGCCGGCATCGCCGCGCGCGAGCAGCTGCCGCGCGGCACCTACCTCTCCATCAACGTCTCGCCCGGCGCCCTGGTCAGCAGCGAGGTCCGCGCCGTCCTGGACGCCGCCCCCGGCGGCCTCGAGCAGCTCGTCCTCGAGCTCACCGAGCAGCGCGGGATCGACGACTACGACGGGCTCGCCACGGCGCTCGACGGCGTCCGCGCCGCCGGCGGCCACGTCGCGGTCGAGGACGCGGGCGCCGGCTACGAGAGCCTCCAGCACGTCCTGCGCCTGCGCCCGGAGTACGTCAAGCTCGACCGGGTCCTGATCAGCGACGCCGACGCCGACCCGGCCAAGCTCGCCATCATCGAGGCGGTCGGCCTGTTCGCCGCGCGCCTCGGGGCCGAGCTCGTCGCGCCGGGCATCGAGCGCCGCGCCGAGCAGGAGATGCTCGCCGGGCTCGCCGTCCCGCTCGGCCAGGGCTACCTCTTCGGCCGCCCCGGCCCCTCGCTGGTGCGCGACGTGCCGATCGCCGGCCTGCGCCCCGTGACCGGTGACCTCGGCGGCCTGCTCGACGGCCCGATCGCACCGACGCTCGACGCCGGCCTGCTCGCCGCCGGGGCCGAGCCACCGGCCGCGGCGCGCGGCCAGGTCGTCGTCGTGCTCGATCGCAACGCCCGCCCCACCGGGCTGCTGGTCCCCGAGGGCGGCGGCTGGGCCCATCGCGAGCGCCCGCTGACGGCCAGCGTCCACGAGCCCGCCATCGCCATCGCCCGCCGCGCGCTGTCGCGCTCGACCAACACCCGCCTGGATCCCGTCTGCGCGTGCCTGCCCGACGGCCGCTTCGCCGGCCTCGTGGGCGTCGAGCGGCTCCTGGGGGACCGCAACGGCCCGACGGACGCCTCCTTCCTGCTTCCCGCCGGCATCTGACGCGCAAGCTCAAGCCCGGTGACCGACCCGTCGATCAGATGGGCATGACGTCGTGGGCAACCGCCTGATGCCGCAGCGCTCTGCGCATCAGCTCGTCGAGTTCCTGACCGCCGTGAGCGCCCATGAGCGCGCCGAGGGCGCCGCCGCGGCGGCCGCCGAGCTGGCGGCCGAGCACCTCGATGCCGAGGTCGGCGCCATGCTCGTCGGCGACGCGCTGGTGGCCGCGACCGGCTTCGGAGCCGTGGGACTCGTCCACGCGCACGACGACGAGGCCGACGTCCCCGGTCTCGGCCGCTGCTGGGTGGCGCGCGCCGAGTGGGACCCCGACCGCCGGGCGCGCCTCGTCGTCGCCCGTCGGGGCACCCCCTTCAGTGCCGACGAGCGGATGTCGCTGACGGGCATGGCGCGCATCCTCGAGCTCGCGCTGCACGGTGTCGCCGCCGTTGGCGCCGAGCAGATGCTGCGCGAGCGCCACCGCCTGCTCGAGGTCCTGCTCGACATCCAGCGCTCGATCTCGCACCGCAAGCCGCTGCCCGAGGTGCTCTCCGCGATCACCTCGGGGGCCAGCGGCCTGCTCGGCGGCTGCCCCGTCGCGCTCGTCCTCGACGACCCGCTCGATCCCGAGCGCCCGATCGTGGCCGCCACCACGGCCGGCGGCGAGCGCTCGGAGACCGAGCTCGCCATCGTGGCCACCGCCGCGGCGGGCACCGCGACCACGCCGAGCGCCGACGGGGCGCTGGCCGCCTCGGTCCACATCAACGGCGCCCGCGCGGGAGCGCTCGTCGCCATGGCGACGGGCGGCTTCGACGACGCCCAGCTCGGCATGCTCGACGCCTTCGCCGAGCACGCGAGCCTCGCGCTGACCGACGCGCGCACCGTCGAGGCCATGGAGGAGGCCTTCCACGACTCCCTCACCGGGCTGCCCAACCGCGCGCTCTTCCTGGACCGTCTCCAGCACGCGCTGGACGTGGCCGCCCGCCGCGAGACCGAGCTGTGCGTGCTCTTCGTCGACCTGGATCGCTTCAAGGCCGTCAACGACAGCATCGGCCATGCCGCCGGCGACGAGCTCCTGCGCGCCGTGGCCGAGCGCCTCTCCGCCTGCACGCGCGCGGCCGACACCGCGGCGCGCTTCGGCGGCGACGAGTTCGCGGTGCTGCTCGAGGACGACGGGCACGGCGTGCAGCCCGATGCCGTCGCCGAGCGCATCATCGCCGCCATGCGCCGGCCCTTCGACGTGGAGGGCAAGGAGGTCTTCATCGGGGCCACGGTCGGCATCGCCCACGCGCGCGACGCCTCGCCGGGGGCCGACGAGCTGCTGCGCAACGCCGACCTCGCGATGTACCGCGCCAAGAAGGCCGGCGGCAACCGCGCTGCGACGTACGAGACGGCGATGCGCACCGCGCTGCTGGCGCGCATCGAGCTCGAGGCAGACCTGCGCCACGCGCTCGAGCGCGACGAGCTGAGCCTCGTCTACCAGCCCGTGGTCGAGCTCGAGAGCGGCCGCACGGTGGGCGTCGAGGCGCTCGCGCGCTGGGCGCACCCGACGCGCGGCATGATCCCGCCGCTGACCTTCATCCCGGTCGCCGAGGAGATCGGCGTCATCGGCGCGGTCGGGCGCTGGGTCCTGGGCGAGGCCTGCCGCCAGCTCGCCGCGTGGCGGCTGCTCGCGCCCGGGCTCGTGCTCAACGTCAACCTCTCGGCCGTGCAGCTGCGCGACGACCGCTTCGCGGCCGACGTCGAGCAGGCGCTGCGCGCCAACGACCTCCCGGGCCAGGCGCTCACGCTCGAGATCACCGAGGGCATGCTCCTGTCCGGCGACGAGGACACCGCCGCCCGCCTGCGCGGCCTGAAGGCCCTCGGCCTGTCGATCGCCGTCGACGACTTCGGCACCGGCTACTCGTCGCTGAGCTATCTCAAGCAGTTCCCGGTCGACGCGCTGAAGATCGACAAGAGCTTCGTCGACACCGTCGCGCACAGCACGGCCGACAGCACGCTGGCGCGGACCATCGTCGAGCTCGGGCGCGGCATGCGCCTGGAGACGATCGCCGAGGGCATCGAGACCGTGGAGCAGCTCGAGCGGCTGCGCATGCTCGACTGCGAGCTCGGCCAGGGCTACCACTTCTCCGTCCCGCTGGACGGCGCCGAGCTGACCGCGTACCTCGAGCAGACGCTCGAGGTGCAGCGGCGCGCGGCCTAGCAGCCCCCGCCATACAATGCGCGGCCCATGCCGCCGTCCGCACCTACGGCCCGCAAGATCCGCGTCGTCGTGGCCAAGCCCGGCCTCGACGGCCACGATCGCGGGGCGAAGATCATCGCCCGCGCGCTGCGCGACGCCGGCATGGAGGTCATCTACACCGGGCTGCACCAGACGCCCGAGCAGATCGTGGAGACCGTCATCCAGGAGGACGCCGACGCGGTCGGGCTCTCGATTCTCTCGGGCGCGCACATGACGCTCGTCCCGCGGATCGTCGAGCTCCTCCACGCGCAGGGGATCGACGACGTGCTGCTGACGGTCGGGGGCACGATCCCGGCCGACGACATCCCCGAGCTCAAGCGCCTGGGCGTGGCGGAGGTCTTCACGCCGGGCGCGCCCACGCAGGACATCATCGACTTCATCCAAGGCGCAGTCGGAAATCGCGAGCGCAGCTAGCCCCCGATGCACCGCGCGCCTGGCGGGAGACAGATCGGTGGGAAAGACCGATTGACCCGTCAGTCAATGAGGTAGGATCCCGGACGTTCGTTTGCCAGAGGAGGCCGTCAAGTGAAGATCTGTGTCCTCGTCAAAGAGGTGCCGGATGCCGCCGTGCAGAAGCGGATCGACCCGTCGACGGGTCGCATGGATCGCAGCGGGGAGAAGAACCTCAACCCCTACGACACCCACGCGATCGAGGCCGCCATGCAGATCAAGGAGGGCGGCGCGGTCGAGGTCGAGGAGATCATCGCCGTGACGATGGGGCCCGAGTCAGCGGTCCGCGCGCTGCACAAGGCCGTGTCGCTGGGCGCCGACCGCTCGATGCACCTGACCGATGCGGCGCTGGCCGGCTCCGACGTGGCCGCCACCGGCTACGCGCTGGCCCAGACGCTCAAGCGCGAGAGCCCCGACCTGGTGCTCCTGGGCCAGCAGTCCGACGACGGCGAGTGCTACACGATCGGCGCGGTCGTGGCCGAGCACCTGCAGATGCCCTCGCTGACGCAGGTCATCAAGATGGACGTCGACGCCGAGAAGCTGCGCTGCGAGCGCCAGGCCGAGTACGGCTATGACACCGTCGAGATCGCGCTGCCCGCCGTCATCTCCGTCGGCGACGCGATCAACGAGCCGCGCTACCCGTCGCTCAAGGCGATCATGGGGGCCAAGAAGAAGCCGCTCGAGACCGTGGCCGCGGCCGACGCGGACATCGACGCGTCGAAGGTCGGGGGCGACAACTCCGCCGCGCAGTGGACCGCCTCGAAGGCGCCGCCCCAGAAGGCCGCCGGGACCATCATCGAGGACGAGGACACGAACGAGACGGTCGACAAGATCGTCGCGTGGCTCGACGAGAGGAAGCTGATCTAGCCATGGCCGACATCCTGGTCTACGCCCTGCACTACGAGGGCGCCATCAACAAGAACTCCCTCGGCGCCGTCTCGGAGGGCGCGCGCCTGGCCTCCGAGCTGGGCGGCGAGTGCCACGCGATCGTCGTCGGCGGCGACGACCTCACCGACGAGCTCGCCGGGTCGGTCGGGGCCTACGGCGCCACCAAGGTCTACCGGGCCAGGGCGCCCGAGGGCCTCGCGCAGCCGGTGGTCGACGCCATGGCCAAGGTCATCGCCGACAACGGCCACGGCTATGCCCTCTTCGGCGGCGGCCTGCTCGGCTTCGAGGTCGGCGCCGGCCTGGCCGCGCGCCTGGGCGCCGGCGTGGCCATGGAGGTCACCGCGGTGCGGGCGGAGGGCGGCAAGCTCGTCGCCGAGCGCCCGATCCTCGGCGACTCGGCCATCTCGGAGATCAACTTCCGCTCGGACGTCGGGATCATCATCGGCCGCCTGAACGCCTTCGAGTCCAAGGAGAGCGGCTCCGGCGCGGCGACCGTCGAGGACGTCGAGGTCGAGCTCTCGCCCCAGGCCCAGCAGGCCACGATGGTCCAGCGCGGCGAGCAGCGCGGCGCCGACGTGGACATCGAGGGCGCCGACGTGCTCGTCGCCGGCGGGCGCGGCCTGGGCAAGGCCGAGGGCTTCGAGCTCGTCGAGGCGCTCGCCAAGGCCTTCGGCGGCAACAGCGCCGTGGCGGCGACGCGCGCCGTCGTCGACGCGGGCTGGTACCCGTATGCGGCCCAGATCGGCCAGACGGGCAAGACGGTCGCGCCGAAGCTCTACCTGGCGGCCGGCATCTCCGGCGCCATCCAGCACAAGGTCGGCATGCAGTCGGCCGAGAACATCGTGGCGATCAACAAGGACGCGAACGCCCCGATCTTCGAGTTCTCCGACCTCGGGATCGTCGGGGACCTCAACAAGATCGTCCCCAAGCTCACCGACGCCATCAAGGCGAAGAAGGGCTGATGGCGCCGCCCAACGGCAGGGCCGTCGCGCCCGCGCAGTTCCCACCGCCTGTCGACTCGCAGCAGGAGTTCATCAAGCGCGAGCTCGACGACGAGGAGGAGCGCATCGAGGTCGGGGTGGCCATCGTGGGCGGCGGCCCGGCCGGCCTGGCGTGCGCGAACAAGCTCCTGCAACTGCTGGCCGACGAGCCGGAGCTCATGGAGCGCCTCGGCGAGGTGCCGGTCGCGGTCGTCGAGAAGGGCAAGGTGTGCGGGGCCCACAACCTGTCCGGCGCGATGATGCGCCCGTCGGGCCTACAGGAGCTCTTCCCCGACCTCGAGCCCAACGACTGGCCGACCTATGGCCAGGTCGACAAGGACTCGGTCTACTGGATGCTGAGCCCCAACCGGGCGCTGCCGCTCAAGCCGACCCCGCCCCCGTTCCGCAACCACGGCAACTACGTCGTCTCAGTGGCCGAGTTGTCGCGCTGGCTGGCCGAGAAGGCCGAGGAGGCCGGCGCGTACATCCTCACCGAGACGGCGGCCGCGCAGCTGCTGGTCGACGACGGGGTCGTGCGCGGCATCCGCTCGGGCGACAAGGGCCGCGGCAAGGACGGCAACCCGCTGGGCAACTTCGAGCCCGGCGCCGACGTCACGGCGCAGGCCACCGTGCTGGCCGAGGGCACGTGGGGCCATCTCACCGGTGCCGCCATCCGCGAGTTCGACCTCGCCGAGAGTCGCGAGCCCCAGGTGTGGGCGCTCGGGGTCAAGGAGGTCTGGAAGGTCCCGCGCAAGCTCGACCGCGTCATCCACACCCTCGGCTGGCCGCTGCGCTACGGCGCCAGGCACAAGGAGTTCGGCGGCTCGTGGATCTACCCGATGGGCGACGACCGCGTGTCGATCGGCTTCGTCGTCGGCCTTGACTACACCGACGCCACCGTGTCGGGCCACGACCTGCTGCAGCAGTTCAAGACGTCGAAGCTCGTGCGCAGGATCCTGGAGGGCGGCGAGCGCGTGGCCTGGGGCGCCAAGGCCATCCCCGAGGGCGGCTATTGGGCGATGCCCAAGCTGTCGGCGCCGGGCATGGTCATCGCCGGCGACGCGGGCGGGATGGTCAACGTCCCGGTCCTCAAGGGCATCCACTACGCCATCCACGCCGGGATCCTGGCCGCGGAGGAGATCTTCGCGAAGCTGAAGGCGGGCTCGAACGACTTCAGCGGCTACGAGCACGCCGTCGAGGACTCGCTCATCGGCAAGGAGCTCTACGAGTCGCGCAACATGAAGCAGCCGTTCGGCAAGGGCTTCTTCGTGGGCGGCGCGATCACCAACGCGATGGTCATCTCCAAGGGCCGCTTCCCCGGCGGGCGCTGGAGCAACCACCGCGACGCCGACGCGCCGGTGCATCTCGGCAACAAGAAGGACGGCTATCCCAAGCCCGACGGCAAGTACACCTTCGACAAGCTCTCGAGCGTCTACATCACGGGCAACGCGACCCGCGACGACGCCCCCAACCACATCCGCGTGCGCGAGAACGTGCCGCGCGAGGTGGCCGAGGCGTGGGCATGGATGTGCCCGGCCGGGGTCTACGAGGTCCCCGAGGACGCGCCTGCAGAGGGCAACGTCGACGTGATCGTCAACTACACCAACTGCGTGCAGTGCGGGGCGATCACGGCCAAGGGCGGTCGGCTCACCACGCCCGAGGGCGGCGACGGGCCGCTCTACCAGGTGACCTGAGCGCGTCGTCTCTTTCCGACGGCGCCGTCCCCCTTCGCGGGTGGTCCTGCGTGCGCTTACAGCATCACCGAGGGAGGGTGGGCGTGCTCGCTCGCGCCGCGCCAGGGTGAGCGGCAATGCGCCAGCGGTCACGAACCAGTCCAAGTTGGGCCCGGATTCCGGGTCTAACTTGGACTGGTTCGCGCTCCACCGCAGCGCGGGCGGCTTCCCTCCCTCGATGCCTTGGCCACCAACGCCTGCGGAGGGCGCGAGCGCCGGCGCCCGCAGAGGCCGGTAGCCCCGCAACCTTCCGGGGGGCGGCGCTGTTCTTTCAACGCCGTGCGACGTGTCGCGCCTCTCATCGTCCTCGCCGCCCTCGCGCTGCCCGCCGCCGCGCAGGCTCAGGCTCCGCCGCTGCGGGTCAAGCTCTCGGCGTGCCAGCGCGGGCCCGCGGCCACCGATCGCACGGCGACGTTCGTCGGGTCGATGCCCGCGGTGGCCGGAACCAGGCGCATGGGGATGCGCTTCGACCTCTTGATGCGCGTCGCGCCCGCGACCGCCTTCGCGCCCGTCAAGGCGCCGAAGCTCGGCGTGTGGCAGAAGTCCACGGCCCGCCGCCCGAGCAGCGGCTTCGTCTTCACCCAGCGCGTGCAGGGGCTGACCGCGCCGGCGTGGTTCCGCGCGCGGGTGCACTTCCGCTGGTACGGCAAGGGCGGCAAGCTGCTGCGCTCGGCCACGCGCACGAGCGCCATCTGCAAGCAGCCCGACCAGCGCCCCGACCTGCGCGCCGGGGCCCTCGACGCCGCCCGCGGCCCGCTGCTCGACCAGGCCACCTACGAGCTCGACGTCCGCAACGACGGGCACACGGCGGCCACCGGGTTCGACGTCGTGCTCGCCGTGGGCGGCGCCGAGCAGCCGCCCCAGCGCGTGGCCGGCCTCGCCCCGGGGGCCACCGCGACGGTGACCCTCGTCGCGCCGCGCTGCGCGCCCGGCTCGACGCTGCGCTTCGAGCTCGACGCCGAGGACGCGGTGGAGGAGGCCAGCGAGGCCGACGACGTCGTCGAGCGCGCCTGCCCGTTCGGCTGACGCGCTGGGGTTCGCCGCTACACTGGATTGAGTCATGAAGACCGAAATTCATCCCGAGTACGTCGAGGCCCACGTCCGCTGCACGTGCGGCAACGAGTTCACGACGCGCTCGACTCAGCCCGAGATCCACGTCGAGATCTGCTCGAACTGCCACCCGTTCTACACCGGGCGCCAGAAGCTGGTCGACACCGGCGGTCGCGTGGAGCGCTTCAAGCGCCGTGCCGCCAAGCGCGGCGCCCGCTCGTAAGGAGCGGCCATGTCCGCCACGCAGCGCCTGCCCGACGGGGCATTAATCGCCCAGCGCGACGCCCCCGTCGGGGGTCAGGCCGTGCTCGAGGGCGTGATGATGCGTGGCGTGTCGACGTGGGCGGTGGCGGTGCGCAAGCCGCTGCCCGAGGAGGTCTCCGCGGACGGCGTCGACCCCGAGCGCGGGGCGCACGGCGAGATCGAGGTCACCTCGTTCCCGCTCACGTCAGTCCTCAAGAAGCACCGCCTGCTGCGCCTGCCGATCGTCCGCGGCGTCGTCGCGCTGGTCGAGTCGCTCGTCATCGGCTTCAAGGCGCTGGGCCTCTCGGCCAACGCGCAGCTGCCCGAGGACGAGAAGGAGATCTCGGGCGGCATGTGGTTCGGCACCGTCGTCGTCGCGCTGGCGCTGGCCGTCGGCCTCTTCTTCGTGGTGCCGGTCGGGCTGACGAGCCTCATCAAGGACCAGCTCAACTCGTCGTTCCTCTTCTGGCTCGTCGAGGGCATCGTGCGCACCTCGATCTTCCTGGGCTACCTGCTGCTGCTCTCGCGCCTGCGCGACCTGCGCCGCGTCTTCGAGTACCACGGGGCCGAGCACAAGACGATCTCCTGCTACGAGGCGGGGCTCGAGCTCACCCCCGAGAACGCCCAGCGCTTCAGCCGCCTGCACCCGCGCTGCGGCACGAGCTTCCTGCTCGTCGTGATGATCGTCGCCATCTTCGTCTTCGCGCCGATCGGCCTGCCCGCCTGGTACTGGCTCGTGCTCACGCGCATCGTCGGCGTCCCGCTGATCGCCGGCATCTCCTTCGAGATCATCAAGTTCGCCGGGCGCAACCGCCGCCGTCGCTGGGTGCGGGCCGTGATGTTCCCCGGCCTGCAGCTGCAGAAGCTCACGACCCGCGAGCCCGACCTCGACCAGCTGGCCGTCGCCATCGCCGCGATGGAGGCGGTCCTTGCGGTCGAGGACCTGCACGACGTCTCCGATGACGATCGCATCGGCATGGAGGTCGTGGCGTGATCGAGTCGCTCGTCGAGCAGATCGAGTCGCGCTTCGCCGAGCTGGGGCGCGCGATGACCGACCCCGAGGTCATCGGCGATCGCCAGCGCTACGCCGAGGCGGGGCGCGAGTACGCGCGCCTGGAGGGGCCGGCCAAGCTGGCCGAGCAGTGGCGCCGCACGGCCGACGACGCCGCCGGCGCGCAGGAGCTGCTCGACGAGGGCGAGGATCCCGAGGTGCGCGAGATGCTGGCCACCGCGCGCCGGCGCCTGGAGGAGCTCGACGAGGAGATCCGCCTGGCCATGGTCGAGCGCGATCCGGCCGACGACAAGGACGTCATCGTCGAGGTCCAGGGCGGGGCCGGCGGCGAGGAGGCCGGGCTGTGGGCGGGCGACGTCTACCGCATGCTGACCAAGTACGCCGAGCGCCTGGGCTTCAAGGTCCAGCCGCTCGAGATCGGCGACGGCAAGTACACCTTCGCCATCAACGGCGACGGCGCCTACTCGGTCTTCAAGTACGAGGGCGGGACGCACCGGGTGCAGCGCGTGCCGGTCACCGAGTCGCAGGGGCGCATCCACACCTCGACCGCGACGGTCGCCGTGCTCCCCGAGGCCGAGGACGTCGACATCCAGATCGATCCCAACGACCTGCAGATCGACGTCTATCGCTCGTCGGGCCCGGGCGGCCAGTCGGTCAACACGACCGACTCGGCGGTCCGCATCACGCACAAGCCCTCGGGCGTCGTCGTCTCGATGCAGGACGAGAAGAGCCAGCTGCAGAATCGCGACAAGGCCATGCGCGTGCTGCGCGCGCGCCTCTACGAGCAGGCCCTCGCCGAGCAGCAGGCCGAGCTCGCCGCCGACCGCCGCGCGCAGGTCGGCACCGGCGATCGCGCGGAGAAGATCCGCACCTACAACTACGGCGAGCGCCGCGTCACCGACCACCGCATCAAGCTCACCGTCCACAACCTCGACGCGGTGCTCGAGGGCGAGCTCGACGAGCTCACGGCCGGGCTCTCGGCCGACGAGAAGCGCCGCCGGCTCGAGGTCCAGGCGGCCGCGCCGCACTGAGTCGCGCGATGGCCGGCACGCCGGTGCGCGAGGCGCTCGACTCGGCCGTGATCGCGCTCGGCGCCGCGGGGGTCGACACGCCGCGCCTGGACGCCGAGGTGCTGCTCGCCCACGCGCTGGGCATCGACCGCCTCGCGATGCTCGCCGACGGGCGCGCGACCGTGCAGGGCCCGGCCGTGCGCGCCTTCCAGGACGCGGTGCGCCGACGCTCGGTGGGCCGTGAGCCGGTGGCCTACATCACGGGCGTCAAGGGCTTTCGCCACCTCGACCTGCACGTCGACCGGCGCGTGCTCATCCCGCGCCCGGAGACCGAGACGCTGGTCGAGGCGGCGCTCTCGCTGCCGCGGTCCGCGCGTGTGGTCGACGTCGGCACGGGCAGCGGCGCGGTGGCCCTCGCGCTCAAGGACGAGCGCCCGGACCTCGCGGTGACCGCCACCGACGTCAGCGAGAGCGCGCTGGCGGTCGCGCGCGCCAACGCCGAGCGGCTGGGGCTCGACATCCGCCTCGTGCGCGCAGACCTGCTCGAGGGCGCGGGCGAGGTCGATGCCGTGGTCTCCAACCCGCCCTACGTCGAGGAGGGGGCCGACCTGCCCCCCGAGATCGCCCGCCACGAGCCGGTGCAGGCCCTGTACGCCGGGCTCGACGGGCTGGCCGTGATGCGCCGGCTGGTGGCGCAGGCCGGCGAGCTGGGGGCCGCCTTCCTCGCCCTCGAGGTCGGCGCCGGCCAGGCGCTGGCCGTCGAGGAGCTCGCGCGCGCGGCGGGCTTCGCGCGCACCGAGCGCCGCGCCGACCTGGCCGGGATCGAGCGCGTGGTGACCGCGTGGCGCTGAGCGCGGCCGACGCCCGGACCTTCGAGCGCTGCATCGCGGTCGGCGGCATCGCCGTCTTCCCGGCCGACACCGTGTACGGCCTGGCCTGCGAGCCCGACACCAAGGACGCCGTCCAGCGCCTGTACATGCTCAAGCGCCGCCGGCCCGACAAGCCGGCCGCCGTCATGTTCTTCGCCCTCGACCTCGCGCTCGCGGCGCTCCCCGAGATCGGGCCGCAGACGACGGGCGCGCTGCACGCGCTGCTGCCGGGCGCCGTGACCGCGCTGCTGCCCAACCCCGCGGGGCGCTTCCCGCTGGCGTGCGGGCCGCAGCCGCATGTCCTCGGCCTGCGCGTCCCCTCGTGGCCCCCGGCGCTCGCGGCGCTGGCCGACGTCCGCTGGCCCGTGCTGCAGTCGAGCGCCAACGCCGCCGGCGGCCCGGACGCCCGCAGGCTGGAGGACGTGCCCGAGTACATCCGCACCCACACCGACCTCGTCCTCGACGGCGGCGAGCTGCCCGGCACGCCGTCGACGGTCGTCGACCTGCGGTCCTACGAGCGCGATGGGGAGTGGTCGGTGGCCCGCGAAGGCGCCATGTCCGTCACCGAGCTCGCCGCGAGGTTAGAGTCCGCGCCGTGACGACCTGCGCCTTCGTCACCGGTGGCTGCGGCGCCGAGCCCGTGCGCGGCGAGCCTGCCGACGCCGCCTCGATGGCCGCTGCCGCCGCGCCGCTGACGCGCCTGGCCGTGTGGCTGTCCGCCGCGGAGACGACCATCGACATCACGCGCGCCCGCACCGAGCTGGGCTACGCGCCGGTCAGGACCATCGACGAGGGGTTGGAGGAGCTGAGGCAGCCATGAGGATCGCCGTGGGATCGGATCACGCCGGCTTCCACCTCAAGGAGCACGTCAAGCTGGAGCTCGCCGCGGCGGGGCACGAGGTGGTCGACGTGGGGACGGGATCGTCGCGCGCGGTCGACTACCCCCGGTTCGCGGCCGAAGCGGCCCGCCTCGTCGGCGAGGGCGACGTCGCCCGCGCCATCCTCGCCTGCAGCTCGGGCGTCGGCGTCGCGATCGTGGCCAACAAGGTCCCGGGGGTGCGCGCCGTCAACGCCCATGACCCATCCGAGGCCGAGATGTCGCGCCGCCACAACGACGTCAACATCGTGACCCTGTCGGGCGCCCGCCTGGGCCCGAGCGACGCCGACGCGATCGTCCGCGCCTTCCTGCGCACCGAGTTCGAGGGCGGCCGCCACGCGCGCCGCGTCGGCCAGATCAGAGAGATGGAGTCGGACCGGGGTGCTACCGTCGGCGGCGTCGCGACTGGCGCGTAGGTGGAACTGACCACCGGGAAGCGACACATCTGACAGCCGCAGCGCCTGGGCACAATCCGCGAGCCGCCGAGGAGCGCCCATGTCCGACCTGAGTCCCGACTTCTTCAACCGTCCTCTGGCCGAGGTCGATCCGGAGATCGCCGAGGTCCTGCAGCACGAGCTCGAGCGCCAGCAGCGCACGCTCGAGATGATCGCCTCGGAGAACTTCGTCCCGCAGGCGATCCTCGAGTGCCAGGGCAGCGTGCTGACCAACAAGTACGCCGAGGGCTATCCCGGCAAGCGCTACTACGGCGGCTGCGAGTTCGTCGACGTGGCCGAGCAGCTCGCGATCGATCGCGCCAAGGCGGTCTTCGGCGCCGAGCACGCCAACGTGCAGCCTCACGCCGGCGCCCAGGCCAACGCCTCGGTCTACCACGCGCTCCTGCAGCCGGGCGACACGATCATGGGCCTCGCGTTGCCCCACGGCGGGCACCTCACGCATGGCATGAAGATCAACGTGTCCGGGCGCCTGTACGACATCGCGCCCTACGAGGTCTCGCGTGAGACGAGCCTCATCGACATGGACGAGGTCGAGCGCATCGCCCACGAGCGCCGGCCGAAGCTGATCCTCGCGGGCTGGAGCGCCTACCCGCGCTTCCTGGACTTCGAGCGCTTCCGGGCGATCGCCGACGCCGTCGGCGCGTACCTCATGGTCGACATGGCGCACTTCGCGGGCCTGGTGGCGGCCGGCGAGCACCCCAACCCGGTGCCGTATGCCGACGTCGTCACCTCCACGGTGCACAAGACCCTCGGCGGCGCGCGCGGCGGCCTGATCCTGTGCCGCGAGGAGCACGCCAAGGCCATCAACTCGGCCGTCTTCCCCGGCCAGCAGGGCGGCCCGCTCGAGCACGTCATCGCGGGCAAGGCGGTGGCCTTCCGCATCGCCCAGACCGAGGTCTTCCGCGAGCGCCAGGAGCGCACCGTGGCCGGCGCCAAGGCCCTGGCCCAGGAGCTGCTGAGCGCGGGCGGGCCCGTCAACGTGCTCACCGGCGGCACCGACGTGCACCTGATCCTCGTCGACCTGCGCGAGTCCGAGCTCGACGGCCAGCAGGCCGAGGACCGCCTGCACGAGGTCGGCATCACGGTCAACCGCAACGCGGTCCCCTTCGATCCGCGCCCGCCGATGGTCACGAGCGGCCTGCGCGTCGGCGCGAGCGCGCTGGCCACGCGCGGCCTGCAGGTCGAGGACTTCCACGAGGTGGGGCGCATCATCGCCGCCGCCCTGTCGGAGGACTTCGAGGCCGGCAAGGCCGATCTGGCCGAGCGCGTCACGGCGATCGCGGATCGCTATCCGCTCTACGAGCACCTCGCCGCACAGGCCACTGCGGCGTAGCCCAACCGGCCCGGCCCGTAGGCTCCTCGGTCGATGACCGAGGCCGACGCGGTCTACGCCTTCTTTGCCGCCTTCGCCGCGGCGGCGCTGCTGACGCCGCTCACGGCGAGGCTGGCGCGGCGTGTCGGCGCGGTCGACCAGCCCAACGAGCGCGGCCTCGGCGCGGGGTCCACGCCGCTGCTCGGCGGCCTGGCGATGCTCGGCGGCGTCCTGCTGAGCTCGGCCTTGTTCCTCGACTTCGGCGGCGCCACCGCGGATCGCCTGAAGGGCATCCTGGCCGGCGCCGTGGTCATCGCCTTCGTCGGCGCCCTCGACGACCGCTTCGACCTTCCGCCGGGCGCCAAGCTCGCCGGCCAGATCGTCGCGGCCGTGATCCCGGTCGCGGCGGGCGTCGAGGTCACGAACATCACGCTGCCGTTCGTCGGCGCGGTCAGCTTCGGCGACGCGGGCGGGCCGCTCACGGTGGCCGGCCTCGTCGCCGTGATGAACGTCGTCAACCTGTCCGACGGGGCGGACGGGCTGGCCGCCGGGGTGTGCGCGATCAGCGCGATCACCTTCTCGATCATCGCCTTCGACCTCAACCGCAACCACGCGGCCGTCTTCGCGGCCATCACGGCCGGTGCGGCGCTGGGCTTCCTCATCCACAACTTCCACCCCGCGTCGGTCTACATGGGCGACTGCGGGTCGAACCTGCTCGGGCTGCTGCTCGGCTGCGTCGCCGTCGAGGGCGCGGTCAAGACGCAGGCCGTCCTGGCCCTGCTCTTCCCGCTCGTGGTCCTCGCCGTGCCCTTCCTGGACACGACCTTCGTGGTCCTCAAGCGCATGAAGTACCGCCGCCCGATCTACCGCGCCGACGCCAACCACTTCCACCACCGCCTGAGCCGCATCGGCTTCAGCCAACGCCGGACCGTGCTCTACCTCTACGCCTGGACGATCCTGCTCGGCGGCTTCGCGGTGGCCCTGCGCTTCGTGCCCTACTCCGACCACCACGGTCACTTCCGCACGGGCTGGACGGCCGCGGTGGTCGCGTTCGGCGTGCTCGTGATCGCCGCCTCCGTGTACCTGGTGTACGTGCTCGAGATCCTCAAGTTCAAGCGGCTGGACACCATGCGCCTGCGGCGGATGGGCGCGACGGAGGCCGAGATCGACGAAGACGTCCAGCGGCGCCTGGAGACTGGGGAGTTCGAGCAGGTGCGGCGCGAGACCGAGGAGTTCGACGCGGTCCGCGAGTGACCCGAAGTGGTACATCGGCGCGCATCCGAAGTGGATCTCGCGGGAGGGCCACTTTCGTCGTAGGGTCAAGGCATGACCACGACCACATCACGCATCGACGTCGAACAGGCAGCACCCGAGCTCTACCGTGCGATGCTGGGCCTCGACGGCGCCGTCGGCAAGTCCGGCATCGACCCGCAGCTTCAGGACCTGCTCAAGTTCCGCGTGGCGCAGATGAACGGCTGCGCGTACTGCATGGACATGCACGGCCGCGATGCGGTCACGGGCGGCGAGCGGCCCGAGCGCCTGTACGTCGTCGCGGGCTGGCGCGAGGCCGGCGACCTCTTCGACGATCGCGAGCGCGCGGCGCTCGCCCTGATGGAGGAGATGACCGAGATCGGCCACCACGGCGTCTCCGACGAGGTCTACGACGCCGCCTCGGAGAGCTTCTCCGAGGCCGAGCTCGCCGCGCTCATCTTCCTCAACATGACGATCAACGCCTGGACACGACTCGGGGTGACCGCGAAGCTGACGCCGTCGTGAGAAACCACTGTGGAAGGAGCCGCTCGCGTCTGGCGAGCGATGACGCGCTGTCATGAACGACCTCGCCGCGCGCGCCGAGGCCCTGCGCGCCCTCCACCGGCCCGGCGCCCCGCTCGTGCTGCGCAACGCGTGGGACGCGGCCAGCGCCAAGGCGCTGGCCGCCGACGCGCCCGCGCTCGCCACCACCAGCGTCGGGCTGGCGCAGTCGCTCGGCTACGAGGACGGCGGCCACATCCCCGCCGACGAGGCCTTCGCCGCGCTCGCGCGGATCGTGGCCGCCGTCGACGTCCCGGTCACCGCGGACTGCGAGGCCGGCTATGGGCTCGATCCGCATGCGTTCGTCGCCGGCCTGCTCGGCGCCGGCGCTGTCGGCTGCAACCTCGAGGACACCGACCACGCCACCGGCGCTCTGAGCGACCCGGGCGAGAACGCGGCCTTCCTCGCCGCGGTCAAGCAGGCCGGCCGAGCGGCGGGCGTCGATCTCGTGCTCAACGCGCGCGTCGACGTGCACGTGCGCGGCGGCACGCTCGAGGACGGGCTCGTGCGCGCCCGCGCCTATCGCGAGGCGGGCGCCGACTGCGTCTACCCGATCTTCTGCCACGCGGAGGAGGGCATCGCCGCCTACGTCGAGGCCGTCGGCGTCATCAACGTCGCGGTCCACCCGTCCGCGCCCACCCTCGCGCGGATGGCCGAGCTCGGCGTCGCGCGCGCGAGCTTCGGCGGCGGCCTCTTCCACGTGGCGATGAAGGCGGCGGCGAGCTACGAGCCGTAGACCGAGCGCAGCCAGATGCCCACGAGGGCGTCGACCAGATCGCCGGCGGGGAACGGCTCGGCCTGGACGAGGTGCTGGTACATCGCGCGCTCGGTCATCCAGCACAGCGCGAAGGCGGTCGCCTGCGGGTGCTCGGCCACAGCCCGGCCGGCCTGGTGCTCGAGCTCGATGCGCCGGCGGCTGGCGTCGACGAAGCGACCGAGCATGCCGCGCCAGAACCGCGCGACCTCCTCGTCGTAGGTCGAGACCTCGACGATGGCCCGCAGCAGGACGCCGTGCGCGGCATAGAGCGCCGCGATGTTGGTCAGCGCCTCGCGCATCTCGGGCTCGGGCTCGCCGGCGCCGGAGAACCAGATGTCGGCCTGCTGGTAGAGCAGCTCGTTGACCTCTTCGGTGAGGCGCATGAGCAGCTCGCGCTTGTCGCGGAAGTAGAAGTAGAAGGCCGTCCGCGAGATGCCCGCTCGCGTGGCGATCCGCTCGATGTTGAGATCGGAGTACGACGCGCCCTCGGCGAGCAGGGCCTCGGTGGCCGCCAGGACCGCGGCCTGGATCGCCGCGCGCTTGGCGGTCGGGGCCGGCTCCTCACGGGACTCCACGGACGCCATCGCTGTTCAGCCTACCGGGCTGGAGGGCGGTCCAGCGATCCTTGACACAGTGTCAAGTTTCTGCTCCGATCCACGTCATGGCCAGCCTGCTCGACCTGACCACGCAGGGCGACGTCGCGACGATCACCGACGAGTCCAAGCTCGCCCACATCCAGCTCATGTCGCCCCGTCAGCTCTATGAGCTCTGGGAGCGCCAGGGCTGGGCCTCCCACGAGATCGACTTCACGCAGGACCGCCGCGACTGGGAGGCGATGTCCGACGTCGACCGCGAGGAGGCCTCCTGGGGGCTGGCCAACTTCTTCGTCGGCGAGGAGCGCGTGGCCACCCAGTTCAGCGGCCTCGTGATGGCCTACGAGAACCAGCACGAGGAGGCCTTCCTCACCACCCAGCAGGTCGACGAGGCCCGCCACGCCCAGCACTTCAACCGCCTCTACGAGAACGTCCTGCAGTACGACGGGAGCTTCGAGGACCGCCTGGCCCGCTGCCGCGAGCAGCTCAACGAGCACTACATCACGCTGTTCGACGAGCACCTCGTCAACGCCAACCAGGCGCTCATCGACAACCCGCGGGACATCGAGGCCAAGATCGACTTCGTCGTGATCTACCACATGGTCATCGAGGGGACCCTCGCGCTGACCGGCCAGTACTTCCAGACCGGCTGGATGGAGCGCCAGGGCATCCTGCCCGGCCACCTCTTCGGCTTTCAGAAGATCTCCCAGGACGAGCACCGCCACGTCGCCTACGGCACCTGGTTCCTGCAGCAGAAGGCCGGCGACCCGTCGCACGCCCAGCGCATCCAGGACCGCCTGATGGCGACGCTGCCGTCCGCCGCGGGCGTCCTCGTGCCGCCCGGTTACACGCTCGGCGACGAGTACGAGTACATGGGTTACACGAGCCAGGAGATGAACGAGTTCGCCTTCACGGCACTGTCGCGGCGGCTGAAGGTCATCGGCGTGGGGCTGCCGGCGGTCACCGCCTGACTGCGCGTGCATACGCGCTGACAGGCTCGGGTACCAGGCCCCACACTCCTCGCGATACCCGGCGCTCGCTATGGCCCCGACGGTCCTCCGTCGGGGTCGCGCCGTTTCATGGGGCAGACTGCCAGCGATGCGGACCGAGGTCCTCGTCGTGGGCGGAGGGCTGGGCGGCGTCGCCGCGGCGCTCGCCGCTCACCGCGCCGGGCGCGACGTGCTCCTGACCGAGGCCACGGACTGGGTCGGCGGACAGCTCACCGCGCAGGCCGTGCCACCCGACGAGCACCCCTGGATCGAGAGCTTCGGGTGCACCGCGACCTATCGTGCCCTGCGCGACGGCATCCGAGCGCACTACCGGGCGCACTATCCGCTCACGCCGCAGGCCCGCGCGCGGGCCGCGCTCAACCCGGGCGGCGGGCGGGTGAGCTCGCTGTGCTGCGAGCCGCGCGCCGCCCTCGCCGTGCTCGAGGCGATGCTGGGCGCGATCCCGCGCTTGATGCTCCACGCCCCGAGGGGCGCCGCGGTCGACGGCGATCGCGTGCAGGCGATCACCCTTGCCGGGCCCGACGGCGAGGTTACCGTCGAGGCCGAGTGGGTCATCGACGCGACAGAGACGGGCGACCTGCTGGCCCTGACCGGCTGCGAGCACGTCACCGGGATCGAGTCGCAGGCGATGACCGGCGAGCCGCACGCCCCGCCGCGCGCTCGTCCGGCGTCGATCCAGGCGCCGACGTGGTGCTTCGCGCTCGACCACCGCGCCGGCGAGGATCACACCATTCCGGCACCGGCGGGCTACGAGCGCTGGCGTGCGCACCTGACCTGTCAGGCGCCCGATCCCAAGACCGGAGAGCTCGTCGCGCGGCGCCTCGAGCCCAATCCCGACGACGACCCCGCCGCCATGGGCTTCGACCGCGACGACGACGAGGGCGATCGCGAGCTGTGGACCTTCCGCCGGATCGCGGCGCGCGCGAACTTCGTGCCCGGCGCCTATCCCAGCGACATCACGGTCGCCAACTGGCCGCAGCTCGATTGCGAGACGGGCGAGCCGGCCGATGCGCGCGAGCTCTCGCTGAGCTTCCTGCACTGGCTGCAGACCGACCAGGGCCTGCCCGGGCTGCGGCTGCGCGGCGACATCACCGGGACGCCCGACGGCCTGGCCAAGGCGCTCTACGTGCGCGAGTCGCGGCGCATCCTCGCCGAGCACACGATCGTCGAGCACGAGCTCGGTGCCTGCCACCCCGACAGCGTCGGCATCGGCTCGTACCGCATCGACCTCCACCCGCGCACGGGTGGCGAGGGCTATCTGGACATCGACGCCCCGCCGTTCGAGATCCCGCTCGGGGCTCTGGTGCCCGTCCGGATGGAGAACCTCCTGCCGGGGGCCAAGAACCTCGGCACGACGCACATCTCCAACGGCTGCCATCGGCTGCATCCGGTCGAATGGAACGTCGGCGAGGCCGCCGGTGCGCTGGCGGCCTTCTGCGCCGGGGCGAGCTGCCGGCCGCGCAACGTGCACGCGCGCCCCGCGCTGCGCGACGCCTACCGCGACGTCCTCGCCCGCGACGGCATCGAGCTGTCGTGGCCGGCCGCCGCGAGGCGGGCGCCGGCTTAAGTGCGGTTAACCACACTTGGCCTTTCGGCGCGCAGCCGTTACCGTCACTCGCGATGACCCGCACGTTCGACATCCAGGCGCCGATGGGCGTCCTCGCCGCTCGTAGCGGGTCCGCGATCTAGCGCTTCATGCGTTCGGCCGCGGGCACACTGCCCGGGGCCGAGCAGCCACCTCGACTGGCCTTCTCGACGCTCCCGGGCGGATCTCCGTCCAACATCCCTGAAGGGAGCATCGTGTACCAGCCAGTTCCACGAGCAGTTCGCGATCAAGCAGCCGATCATGGGCCCGCGGAGCCTCGCGTCAGGACACCAGTCCGGGCGCGAACAGCGACAGCCCAGGCGGCTGCGCGGCCATGCGGCCCACGCGCTCGCCGTCACCGCCCAGCGCCTGGACCGCGAGAGCGCACGTCGCGCGATCGCCTGATCGCAACCTGAGGTAGCTTTGCGCGTCCTGCCGGGCAGCCGGCGGGACGCGCATGCACCTCTCAAAGCTCGAAGACCTCGAGCCGTTCACCACGCTGGACGGCTCCACCATCCGCGAGATCGCCGGCCCGGCCTGGACACCGGCGCGCAACCAATCGCTGGCCGAGGCCACGGTGCCCGTCGGCGGGCGGACCGTCGCGCACTACCACCGCGTCGCGGAGGAGCTCTACTTCTTCACCGCCGGCCGAGGGCGCATGACGCTCGGCGACGAGGCGCGCGAGGTCGCCGCGGGCGACTGCGTGGTCATCCCGCCGGGGCAGGTCCACGGCCTGGTCAACACCGGCGGCGAGCCGCTTGTCCTACTCTGCTGCTGCGCACCCGCCTACTCCCACGAGGACACCGTCCTGGTGGAGGCTCAGGCTCACGGCGGGTAGGAGCGCCACTGACCATGCCGACCCGTCTCGCCACCACGCTCGTCGTGTTGCTCGCCGCGCTCGCGGCGGCGCCCGCCGCGGGCGCGCTCACGATCGGCATCGCCGACCAGAAGCCGGACATGTTCACCGACCCGCGCTTCCTGGCCAGCGACCTGCACTACGCGCGCCGCGCGGTGCCATGGGACGCGCTGACGAGCCCCACGCAGACGGCGCAGATCGACGCATGGCTCGCGGGCGCGCGCGCCGCGCGCGTCATCCCGCTGCTGTCCTTCACGCACTCGAGCGCCAACCGTCGCCAGCTGCCCTCGCCCGAGCGCCTGCTCTACGAGTTCCGTCGCTTCCGCGCGCGCTACCCGTGGGTCACCGACTACGCGAGCTGGAACGAGGCCAACCACTGCGGGGAGCCGACCTGCCATCGCCCGCAGCTGGTCGCGGCCTACTGGCGCAAGCTGCGCAAGGCGTGCCCGACGTGCCGGATCCTCGCCGCCGAGGTCCTCGACATGCCGAACATGACCTCGTGGGTCAAGGCCTTCCGCCACCAGGCCAAGGTCGAGCCGCGCTACTGGGGGATCCACAACTACATCGACGCCAACCGGCTGCGCACGACCGGCACGCGCCGGCTGCTGAAGGCGGTCAAGGGCCAGATCTGGTTCACCGAGACCGGCGGCATCGTCTCGCGCAAGAACCGCCGCAAGGTCACCTTCCCGGAGTCGGCCGCGCACGCGGCGACGGCGACGCGCTTCCTCTTCGACGACCTCATCCCGCTCAGCCGCCGCATCACGCGCGTCTACCTCTACCACTGGAACAGCGAGCCCGGGCCAAGACGTGGGACTCCGGCCTGATCGGCCCCACGGGCAGGCCGCGGCCGGCCTACCGCGTCTTGCAGCGCGTGCTCGCGCAGCGCGCCGCCGCCAAGCTCGGCGCGAAGTAAACCGCCTCTCCCGGCCGCTTCGCCGCCTCTCCCGGCCGCTTCGCCGCGGGTTTTCCCGCGGCGCCCGCGCGGGATGTTAGCGTTCACATCCATGACCACCACGGGCTTGAGGACCGTCGAGCTGGGCCGGACGGGGATGAGCATCACGCGCGTCGGCATGGGGGCCTGGGCGATCGGAGGCGCCGGCTGGTGGCACGCGTGGGGCGCGCAGGACGACGAGGAGTCGATCGCCACGCTCCGGCGCGGCTTCGAGCTGGGCATCAACTGGGTCGACACCGCGCCCATCTACGGGCTCGGGCACTCCGAGGAGGTCGTGGGCCGCGCGCTCGAGGGTCTCGCCGAGCGCCCGTACGTCTTCACCAAGGCCTCGCTGCTCGACGGCGGCGACAACAGCGTGCGCCACAACCTCAAGCGCGACTCGCTCCTGCGCGAGATCGAGGCGAGCCTCGCGCGCCTGCGCGTCGACGTCATCGACGTCTACCAGGTCCACTGGCCCGACCCCGACGAGGACGTCGAGGAGGGCTGGTCGACCTTCGCCGAGATCAAGGAGCGAGGTCTCGTGCGCCACATCGGCGTGTCGAACTTCGACGTCGGCCAGCTGCGCCGCGCGCAGGCGATCGCGCCGGTGGAGACGCTGCAGCCGCCCTACTCACTGCTGGAGCGAGCCGTCGAGGACGAGGTCCTGCCCTTCGCCCAGAGCGAGGGGATCGGGGTGGTCGGCTACTCGCCGATGGCCTCGGGCCTGCTGACCGGCGCGATGACCGCCGAGCGGATCGCGGCGATGCCCGAGGACGACTGGCGCAAGCACGACCCGCGCTTTCAGGAGCCACAGCTCTCGCGCCACCTGGCCCTCGTCGCGCGTCTGCAGGAGGTCGCCGAGCGCCACGACACGACGGCCGGGGCCATCGCGGTGGCGTGGACGCTGCACCACCCGGCCGTGCACGGCTCGATCGTCGGCTTCCGGCGTCCCGACCAGGTGCAGGCGCTGGCGCTCGCCGGCAACGTGGAGCTCACCGACGAGGACCTTGCCATGATCGCTGGCGCGTGAGCCTGCTGCTGTCGATCATCTCCGACACCCACCTGCCCCGCGGATCGCGCGCGCTGCCCGCCGAGTGCGTCGAGCGCCTGCGCGCCGCCGATCTCATCCTGCACGCCGGCGACTTCGCCACCGCCGACGTGCTGGCCGACCTGCGGTCGATCGGCCCGCCCGTCGAGGCGGTGCACGGCAACGTCGACGACCTCGAGGTCCGCACGCAGCTTCCCTCCGCGCGGCTCGTGGCGGCCGGGGCGGCGCGGATCGCGATGGTCCACGACGCGGGGCCCGCGGGCGGGCGCCTCGTGCGCCTACGCGCGCGGTTCGCCTCGGCCGGCGCGGACGCGGTCGTCTTCGGGCACTCGCACATCCCGCTGCACGAGCGCGATCCCGCGACCGGCTTTCAGATCTTCAACCCCGGCAGCCCCACCGACCGGCGCCGCCAGCCGACGCACACGATGGGCCAGGCGCGGATCGGCGAGGATGGCGCGGTGAGCTTCGAGCTGATCGATCTCGGGTGAACGTCGCCGAGCGCGTCCAGGCCTCGATCCGCACGGTCAACGCGACCGAGCGCGACCCGATCGTCGCCGGTCCCTTCACCCTGTACCGCAACCGCGCGTCCGACCACCCGTACGCCAACTACGCGGTGCCGAAGGCCGGCGCCACGGCCTGGGCGGGGATTGACGAGCTGCGGGCGGCCTTCGCCGCCGAGGGCCTACAGCCGCGCCTGGAGTTCGTCGCCGAGTGCGCGCCGGGCCTCGAGGACGCGCTGGCCGCCGACGGGTTCGCGCTGCAGGGCCGCTACCCGGTGATGACCCTGCCCGCCGAGCAGCTGCGCGAGGTGCCGGTGCCCGACGGCGTGGTCATCGCTCGCGTGCTCGAGGGCGGCGACGTGCGCGCGCTGCTGGCCACGGCGGCCGAAGCGTTCGGCGACAGGCCGCCCACCGACGCGCAGATCGCCGGCTACGGCGGGCGGGGGCACCTGGCGCGCGCCGACGGCGAGCCGGCCGGAGCGGCGTTCCACAGCGCGATCGCCGACGGCGTCAGCGAGCTCGGCGGCATCGGCGTGCGCGAGCGCTTCCGCCGCCGGGGCATCGCGGCCGCGCTGACGGGCGCGTCGGCGGCCGCCGCCGTGGCCGCCGGAGCGCAGCTGTGCTTCCTCACGCCCGGCGACGACGGCGCCGAGCGGGTGTACGCCCGCGCCGGCTTCGCCCGCGCGGGCACGACCATGGTTCACATGGTCGGCTGAGCCTCGGGCGCCGCCTCGGCCAGCACGGGCGAGGGGTCGGGGGTGTCGCGCGGGAAGTCCATGCCCCAGGTGACGAGCTCCTGATGGGGCATGGAGAAGTTGTTGTCGCCCACGAACTGCTCGACGATCCGCCCGTCGCGGAGCCGCACGGCGTGGGTCTCGCTCATCGTCCCCTGCTCGCCGGTGGGCGGGTTGCCGTAGAAGGGCCCCGTGTTGTGGAAGTGGATGACGAAGCGAAAGCACGCCCGGGTGGCGTCGGCGGAGGCGAACTCGTCGTGCAGGGTGACCCGCAGGCCGGGGTTGGCGACGTGGAACTGCGCGACGAAGGCCTTGACCTCGTCGCGACCGCGCACGGGCCACGCCAGCGGGGTGTAGAGGACGACCTCGGGGTCGTAGAGCGCGTCGAGCAGCGCGTCGTCGTTGGTGCCCAGGGCGCGCACGAAGCGCCGCGCCACCGTGTCCTGCTCGGGCACCGCGTAGCCGCGGACGGCCAGCGGCTCGGCGTCGCCGAAGACCAGCGAGTCGGGGTCGACGAGCGGGCGCAGCTCGTCCTTGTAGGCCTTGAAGGCGGGGCCGCTCTCGTGGGCCTCGACGGCGTCGAGGTCGGTCCACGTCTCGTAGAGCCAGAACTCGCGCGGGTCCTGGTTGGACGCGTGGACGGCGAAGACGACGTTGCCGCGCTCGCCGGCGTCGATGCGCCCGACGTTGGACAGCAGCAGGTCGCGGACAGCCTCCTCGCGGCCCTCCTGCGCGCGCATACGCACGAAGTACGTCACTGCCATGGACACTCCTCGGTCGATGGTGGTGACCCGGACGCCGGAAGCTAGCGACGGCGGCCCTCCCCGTCGATACGGCCAGCCCCACCTTCGCGCCGCCGTCGCCGCCTCTGCGAGAATGGCGCTCACCATGACCGATGTCACCCCGCTGCAAGGCGAGCTCCAGACGCAGATCATGGCGGCCATCTGGCGGCTCGACGAGGGCACCGTCGAGCAGGTCCGCCAGGCGCTGCCGTCCCACCACCAAGGTGCCTACAACACGGTGCAGACCGTGCTCAACCGGCTCGCCGAGCGCGGGCTGCTCGCGCGCCGCCGCGAGGGGCACGTCATCGTCTATGCGCCGTCGCTGACCGAGGCCGAGTACCTCTCGCGCTCGATGGAGCACACGCTCCGTGGCGCGTCGTCGGAGGCCCGTCAGGTCGCCATCGCGCAGCTCATTGGCAGCCTTCCGCGCGACGAGGCGGCCGAGCTCGGCCGGCTGGCTGACGAAGTCGCGGCGGAGCGGATGCGATGACCGTCGCGGCGCTCGTCGCCGCTGTCGCGTCCGTCGGGATCGTCCTCCCACATCTGCTCGCGCTCCAGCGCGCGGACCCCGCCACCGCCTGCCTGCTGTGGGCAGCCTCGCTCGGGCTGCGTGCGCTCGTCGTCGTCGGCAGCGTGGCCGGCGCGCTCGTGCTGCTGCACCCCGGCCACCTACTGCGCGCCTTCGCCGAATGGCCATGCGCGCCGCACCACCAGGTCGCCGGCCACGCGGCCGCGGCGCTGGGCGGGCTGGCGCTGGTCAGCTCGCTGCTGTGGGCGATGGCGCGCGTGGCGCAGGCGACGCTCGCGGTGCGGCGGCTGGTGCGCACGCCGCTGGGCCGCGGCCCCGAGGGCAGCGTCATCATCGGCGGCGACGACGTCCTGCTCGCCGCCGCCGGCCTGGCCCACCCGACGCTCGTCGTCTCCGCCGGCGCGCTCGCGCGCCTCGACGACGCCGAGCTGGCGGCCGCGATCGCCCACGAGCGCGCCCACATCCGTCGCTACCACCGCTACGTGCTGCTCTACGCCGAGCTGTGCCGCGTGCTCGGGCGCCCGCTCCCCGGGACCGCGGACGCGGTGCGCCAGCTGCGCTTCCACATCGAGCGCGACGCCGACCGCTCGGCGGTGCGCGAGCGCGCCGATCGCCTGGCGCTGGCCTCGGCCATCTGCAAGGCCGCCACCGGCGCGACCACGCGCGCCGGCATGGCCGCACTCGGCGGCGACGGGACCGCCGCCCGCGTGCGCGAGCTGCTGCAGGACGTCACCGTCGGCGCAGGCCCGCGCGGGCTGCGCCCACTCGCCGTCGCGGTGTCCGCGTTCGCGGTCGCCGCCGCCCTGTCGCTGCCCTCGGTCGTCAGCGGGCTCGGCGATCCGGTGGTGCTCTGCGGGGGGTAGCCCGCGTTGGTCGCCCGCCGGCGCCTGGGGCGCTGCGCGGCGCCAAACAGCATCATCGAGGGAAAGGGAGCTGGCGTTGGTCGGGGCGCGGGCGGCGCCCCTGGCGCGTTCCCGCTCGCCCGGGTGACGAGTGGCGACTTTGTCAGCCTGAGGCGGACAAACTCGCCACTCGCGAGAACGAGCGGGGAGTTTGTCGGCCTATGCCCGACAAAATCCCCCTTCGTCCGACGCGGGCGCACTCGTTCCTCGCGCGAGTGGCAACGCGCCGGGGACGCCGCCGTGGGAAGCGGCAACGCACCAGGGCCGCCGCCCGCGCCCCGACCAGCCGCTCGCTCCCTTCCCTCGATGAGGCGGTTTGCGCGGCGCAGCGACCCCAAGCGCGAGCGGACGACTCAGCGCGCAGACCACCCAACCCACCGCTCCACCGCGACCGCGATGACCGGCCCCAGCGGAGGCGCCGCCGCATACTGCGGGTACTTCGCGACGAGCGCGGCCAAGGCGGCCTCGTGCTCGGCTCCGTCGGCCGACGCCACCGCAGCGGCCCCGTCGGCGCGGACCCACCACAGCTCGTCCCAGTCCTCCTCGTAGTGGTCGACGAGCAGGCTCGCCCACGGGTGAGATCGGACGTTGTCCAGGCGCTGCAGCCGGGTGGTCGTCTTGGGCTTGGCGTCGACTGCCGTCCACAGGCGGTCGCCCTGCACCGCGAAGCAGCAGGCGACGACGTGCGGGCGCCCGTCGGGGCGCACGGTGGCGAGGTGGCCGACGCGCGCGGCCGACAGGCGCGCGCGGCAGCGCGCCTCGTCCATCAGCGGTGGCGCGCGGCGAGCTCGGCGTAGCGCTCGACGCGCGGCAGGGTCTCGTCGGCGCCGGCGGGCGGGAGCATGAGCAGCACCCGGTCGACGCCCGCGGCGTGCATCCTCTCGAGCTCGTCGTCGTCGGCGTCACGCAGCCCGAAGTAGGTGATCGGGATGCGCTCGCGGCCGGCGTCGGCGGCGCGCCGCTGCAGCTCGGCGATGCGCGCGGCGAGCTCGTCGAGGTCGCGCATGTTGGGAAACCAGCCGTCGCCGTACTCGAGCACGCGGTCGAGCACCTTCGGGCCGGTGCCGCCGACCCATATCGGCAGCGGCCCCTGCACCGGCTTGGGCCACGACCAGATGCGCTCGAAGTCGACGAACTCGCCGTGGAAGGAGGCCTCGTCGTGGGCCCAGATCTCGCGCATGGCCAGCACGCGCTCGCGCATGACCGCGAAGCGCCGGGCCGGGTCGGTGCCGTGGTTGCGCATCTCCTCGAGGTTCCACCCGGCCCCGATCCCAAGCTCGAAGCGCCCGCCGGAGATGTGGTCCAGCGAGGCTGCCTCGTGGGCGAGCATGATCGGGTCGCGCTCGACGATCAGGGCGATGCCGGTGCCGATGCGCAGGCGCTCGGTCGTGGCGGCGATCGCGCTGAGCGAGACGAAGGGGTCGAGCGTGTGGGAGTACTCGCGCGGCAACTTGTCGCCGCCTGGCCACGGGCTCTTCCGGCTGGCCGGGATGTGCGTGTGCTCGGGCACGAAGATCGAGTCGAAGCCGGCGTCCTCGGCCGCCCGGCCGAGCTCGACGGGCGCGATCGTCTCGTCGGTGATGAACATCGACAGGCCGAACTGCATGGGCTACCTCCGGGGCTCGATCTCCAGCAGGCGGTCGCCGGCCGGGGCGTGGTCGACCTGCAGCGTCACGTGCTCGATGCCGAAGCGCTGGCCGACCATGGCCTGCAGTGAGCGGCGCACGCCGTGGCAGTCGTCGCCCGGCTTGACCAGCACGTGGGCGGCCAGGGCCGGGAAGCCCGAGGTGACCTCCCAGACGTGCAGGTCGTGGACCTCGACCACGCCGGGATAGGCGGCCAGCGCGCGGCCCACGGCCTGCGGGTCGACCCCCTCGGGCGCGCCCTCGAGCAGGACGCGGCCAGCGTCGCGCAGCAGCAGCCAGCCCGAGCGCAGCATGAGGGCCGCCACCAGCAGCGACGCGATCGCGTCGGCGCGATCGAAGCCGGTGGCCAGCACGACGGCGCCGGCGGCGGCGGCGGCGAGCGAGGCAAAGAGGTCCGTGAGCACGTGCACGCGGGCGCCCTCGACGTTGAGCGAGCGCCGCTCGGCCTTGCCCAGCGCGGCCGCTGCGCCCAGGTTCGCGCATGCGCCGACGAGGCCGACGACGAGCACGAAGCCGCCGTCGACCTCGGGGACCGACCACAGGCGCCTGACCGCCTCGACCGCGATGACGCCCGCGAGGACGAGCAGCGTCGCGCCGTTGGCCTGTGCCGACAGGATCTCGGCGCGCCCGAGGCCGAAGGTGAAGCGCCCCGCGGCCGGCCGCGCGGCCAGCCCCGCGGCGTAGAGCGCGACCGCGATCGCTCCGGCGTCCGTGAGCATGTGCGCCGCGTCGGAGAGCAGCGCCAGCGAGTCGGCCAGGATGCCGGCCACGAGCTCGACGACCATGAAGATGGCGATGACGCCGAGCGCGACCGCGAGCCAGCGGCGGTCGGCGTCGGCCGCCGGGCCGTGGTGGTGATGGCCGTGGCCGTGCGCGTGCTCGTGCGCCACGCCCTCAGCGTACTCCCGGGTCGGCGAGCCGCAGCCCCCGCGGGCCATGCCGGGGATCCAGCGCGTCGGTCACAGCGCACCCCCGATCTGGTCGCCGAGCCATACGCAGGCCAGGCCGAGGGCGAGGCTGACGAGCACGTTGGCCCATCCCAGCCGCAGGCGCCCGTCCTCGCCGAGGCGATGGGACTCGAGCATCCACGTGCTGAGCGTCGTGTAGGCGCCGAGCAGCCCGGTGCCGAAGAGGCGCAGCGCGTCGCCGCTCACGCCCGCGCCGTGCAGGATCCCGAGCGCCAGCGCCCCGCTGAGGTTGACCGCGAGCGTCCCCCACGGGAACGCCGTCGCCGCGCGCGAGGCCACCGCGCCGTCGAGCAGGAAGCGCGCGACCGCGCCCGCGCCGCCGAGGAGGCCGACGCCCACGACCATGAGCGCGGTCACGCGGCCAGTCGCGCCCGGCGCACGAGGTTGGTCGTCAGCGCGATCGCGAGCAGCCCGGCGGCCACGCTGGCCACGGCGTAGCCGGCGGCCAGGCCGCCCTCGCCGTGGTCGAGCATCTGCAGCAGCTCGAGCTGCAGGGTGGAGAACGTGCTCAGCGCGCCGCACAGCCCGGTGCCCAGGAACGGCCGCCGATAGGCCGAGAGCGGCAGGCGCTCCTGCAGGCGCGTCGTGAAGTAGCCCAGCGCCAGCGCCCCGACGACGTTGGCGACGAAGGTGGCCCACGGCCACTGGCCGGGCGTGGGGGGGAGTGCCTCGACCAGCCCGAGGCGCGCGAGCGCGCCGATGACCCCGCCGGCGAAGATCGCCGCGAGCTCGCGGCGGTCGGACCTCACCCGCGACCGCCAACTGAGCTGCGGCGCCGCGCGAGCACGGCCGGCACGACGGCGAGCACGGCGCCCGCGGCGAGGCCCGCGACGGTCGTGCCGCCGCTCGTCGTGCCGGCGAGCAGCACGAGCGCGCCGGCGGCCAGCCCGACGCCGGCCAGCGCGCCGAGGCCCGCCAGGCAGCCGACGAGCGCCTCGGCCTCGATCTCACCGGCCCCAGGCAGGGTGAGCGCGCGCTCGGCCAGCGCGCCCGCCACGAGCAGCGCGGCGCCCCACAGCGGCGCCGCGGCGGCCGGGGCGCCCTGGTCGAGCGCCACCGCGGCGGCGACGACGAGCGCGGCGAGGGCGACGCTCAGCGCGGCGGGGTGGCGCACCGCCAGCAGCGCCAGGCCCACGGCGCCCAGCGCGGCCCCCGCTCCCGTGGGCTGGCTGAGCAGCGCGCTCAGCGCGACCGCCGCCGCGACGGCCAGCGCCGCGAGCGTCAGCGCTAGCCGCGCGCGGCCAGCCGCGAGGCGCGCCGGTATGCCGTCACCTCCTCGAGCACCGTCTCCAGAGGGCGCGAGCCGTCCCAGACCACGGTGGTGGCGCCGAGCTCGGTCAGGCGCGCGCGCATGGCCGCGCGGCGCAGCATCCACAGCCGGGTGACCGGGTCGCGGCCCGCGCCGAGCAGCGCGGGAGCGTCGATCTCGATCACGGTCATGTCGTGGCCTCGGGCGCAGAGGTCGACCAGGGCGCGCGCGCCGCGCTCGTCGAGCAGCGGGGTGATGGCGATGACGAGCGCGCGCGAGGGCAGGATGGCCGGCGGCACCATGGCGACGTCGTGCGCCACGTAGCTCATGAAGACCTCGCTGCTGGCCAACGCGTCGGTGATCCGCAGCGCGTGCCCGACGCCCGCCCCCGGGGCCAGCCAGTTCAGCACGCCGCCGAAGGTGACCACCCCGACGCGGTCTCGCGCGCGCAGGTGGGCCTCGGCCAATCCGGAGGCGGCTCGGACGGCGAGGGTGAGCGCGCCCTCCCGGGCGGGTGGGGACGGGAGGTCGGCGAAGGTGTCGACGAAGATGAGGACGTCGGCTGCGCGCTCGGGGTGGCGCTCGGCGACGAAGGGCTCGCCGCGCCGCGCGGTCGCGCGCCAGTGCAGGCGCCGCGCGCGATCGCCCGGGACCCACGGCCGCACCTCGGCCAGCTCGAGCCCCTCGCCGCGCGCGCCGGAGCGGCGCGGCCCGACCGCGGCCTGCGTGCGCGCCGGTGACACGAGCGTGCGCAGGCGCTCGATGCCGGGCAGCACCCGCAGCGGCGCCTCCCCCTGCGCGGTCCCCGTGAACCACACGGCGCCCACCGGGCCCGTGGCGCGCACGCGGGCGGCGCCCGCCCGCTGACCACCCCACCGCGTGGCGCGCACGGGCAGGTCGACCAGACGATGGTCGCCCGCCACCACGCGCAGCACGCGCGCCTGCGCGCCCGGCTCGGCCACCAGCCCGGGCGCGAGCAGCGGGCGCAGCTCGAGCCACTCGGCGCCGCCGACGGCGTGCACGTCGTAGGTGATCACGGCCCGGTCGCCCTCGAGCAGGCGCTCGGGCGCCACCGAGGCGCGGACGCGCACGCGCGGGTCGCGGGCCAGGGCCAGCCCCGCGACCGCCGCCACGGCGAAGGGCGCGCCGAGCGCGGCGAGCGCCGGCTCGCCGAGGACGACGGCCGCCAGCGCGCCCGCCACGCCGAGGACGACCCAGCTAACGAGGGTCGGGGACGCGCTGGCGCTCATCGTCCTGCGGCTCGGTGGCCGGCGGGGCGGGCACGTCGTCGAGCACCCGCGCCACCACGTCGGCGGCGTCGATGCGCCGCACCCACAGCTCCGGGCGCAGCACGAGCCGGTGCGCGAGCGCCGGGACAGCGACGGCCTTGACGTCGTCGGGCACCACGAAGTCGCGCCCCTCGAGCGCGGCCCGCGCGCGCGACAGGCGCAGCAGGGCCAGCGAGCCGCGCGGGCTGGCGCCGACCTCGACCTCCGAGCTGTCGCGCGTCGCCGTCGCGAGCGCGACCATGTAGCGCCCGACGGCGGCGCCGACGTGCACGGCCTCGACGGCCGCCTGCAGGCTGCGCAGCCCCTGGCCGTCGATGATCGCGTTGAGCGCGACGGCGTCCGTGCCGCGCCGCGCGCGCGCGTCGAGCATGGCCCACTCGTCGTCGCCCGTGGGGTAGCCGACGCGCAGGCGCACCAGGAAGCGATCGAGCTGAGCCTCGGGCAGCGGGTAGGTGCCCTCGTACTCGATCGGGTTCTGCGTGGCGAGGACGAGGAAGGGCCGCTCGAGCTCGTGCGTGCCGTCGTCGGCCGTGACCTGTCGCTCCTCCATGGCCTCCAGGAGCGCGGCCTGGGTCTTCGGTGGGGCGCGGTTGATCTCGTCGCCCAGGAGCAGGTTGCAGAACACCGGCCCCGGGCGGAACTCGAAGCTCGCCGAGCGCTGGTCGAAGACCGAGGAGCCCGTGACGTCGGAGGGCAGCAGGTCGGGGGTGAACTGCACGCGGCCGAAGCGCAACCCGGTCGCGGTAGCGAACGAGCGCGCGATCAGCGTCTTGGCCACGCCCGGCACGTCCTCCAGCAGGACGTGGCCGTCGGCCAGCAGCGCGAGCAGGACGAGCTCGAGGACGTCGCGCTTGCCGACCACGGCGCGCTCGACCTCGTCGAGGATCGCCTCGGCCGGGGCGGCGACGTGGCGGGGGTGGGGCTCGCTGGTCATCGCAGCAGCGCCTCCAGGTCGTCGAGGACGGCGTTCAGGCGCGCGGGCGCCAGGCCGCGTGCGAAGGCGTCGTCGGGCCGCGGGCGATCGGGGCGCACGAGCTCCCACGTCTCGGGCGCGAGCAGCTCCTGCGCGGCCTGGGGCTCGGCGTCGAGGTCGACGCCGCGGCGGCGCAGGCCGTTGGCCGCGATCTCGCGCAGGATCGGGCGCAGGCGCAGGTGCAGCTCGCCGGCATGGCTCGTCGCCGCGCTGACCACGCGGTCGAGGTGCTCGCGGTCGCCGGTGCCCTCGGCCACCGAGGGCCCCGACGCGCCCGCGGCGCGGCGCAGGGGCGGCAGCGTCTGGGCCAGCGCGCGCAGGGCGCCCGCGGCGACGAGCACCGCGACGACGGTGAGCGCCGCGTTCACGCGGGCGCCTCGAGCTCCATGCGGAGGGTCTCCAGGGCGCCGATCGCCTCCGTGCGCGAGTCCTCACCCACCGGGTGCGGGCTGAAGCGAGCGCGCTCGAAGAGCTCGGTCAGCCGCGCCGCCGGTGCGCGCCCGCCCCCCAGCCCGGCCTCGAGGCGGGCGAGGTACTCGCGTGGGGCGTCGCTGGGACGCCGCGCCAGCCCGACGCTGGCCAGCGCCGTCTCCATGCGCGCGTAGGCGGCCAGGACGGCGGCCCGCGGGTCGGCGGGGATGGCGGCGGCCGCCGCGGCGTCGCGCGCGCCGGCCGCGACCGTCGCCCGCGGCCCCAGGTCCTCCTCGCGGCGACGGCGCGCCCGCACGATCGCGAGCCCGGCGAAGCCCACGACGCCGGCTCCGACCCCGGCGGTGAGCGCGGCGACCCCGGTCGAGTGGTCGGCGCCGCGCTCGCCGGGCTTGCCGGCGAGCTTGTTGTGGCTGGCGGGCGCCGGCTGCCCGATCGCCTTGCGCTCCCCATTGGTCCCCTGGGTCGTGTAGAGGGCGATGATGGCGGCCGGCACGAGCAGCGAGAGCGACAGCGTGAGCGGGCCGGCGCGCAGCGCGCTGCGACCGGACTGCCCGGCGCGGACGCGCATGATGGGGGCGAGGATGGCGAGGCCCAGGGCGGCGGAGACCGCGAGCCCCACGCCGACGACGAAGAGCAGCGGCCACGTGGGCAACGAGGGCGCGGCCGCGCCGCCGTTGAGCGGGCGCCGCGCCGAGGCGCCAACGACGAGCAGCAGCCCGAGCACCACCGCCACGGCCGCCGCGGCTCGATCCCAGCGAGCGCTCATTCGCCGTCCGCGAGGCGCTTCAGGCGCGCGGTCAGCACGGCCAGGCGCTCGCCCTGCGCGCCGACCCCGCCGAGCCGGCTCTGCTCCTCGCGCAGGCGCTCCGAGCGCCAGCTCACCGCCAGCAGGTCGAGCGCGCAGTGCAGCACCATCGCGTGGTTGGCGTAGATCTCGTCCAGCGCGGTCAGCTCGTGGCGCAGCGCCGGGACGGCGATGCGCCGCAGCTCCTTGCGCATCGCCTCGTAGCGGCTGATGAGCGGGCCACCGGCCCGCGCGAGCTCGCCGAGGTCGCCACCGTCGCGGATGGCGATCAGCAGGTCCTCCACCTCGCCCTGCCAGTAGAGGCCCTCCTGGGCCAGCCGCAGCACGCGGCCCAGCTCGGGCTCGTCGGCCGGCGTCGCGGGAGCGGCGGGCGCGCGGTACAGCCTCACCGCTGCATTGTCGCGCGTCGCGCGCGCCGCCGCGAGGGTCAGGGGCCGACGACGCTGTAGAGCGCGGGGTGGGCGGTGTACGGCAGGCCGGCGCCGGCCGCGCGGAACTCGGGGCGACGCGTCGCGCGGGCGAACATCAGCGGGCTCGACCAGCGCGCGAGGCTCACGAACCGGAAGTCGCTGTCTCCCACGCTGCGGTGAAGGCGCGTCCCGAGGTAGCCGCGCTGGTCGGCCAGCGCGGCGCGGGCGCGCTCCCAGCCGGCGACGAAGCGCTCGTCCTCGCCCTCGGGGACCTCGAAGGGGTTGACGAGGGTGACGCCTTCCGAGCCGTCGGGCGCGCCCTCCTCGTGGACGGCCTCGTAGCGACCGAAGGCTGACGAGTCGTCGTTCACCGCAGCCACGGTGACGAAGCGAAAGTCGACATCCGCTCGCAACGCGCGATACAGGACGGCGGACGCAACCCGCTCGCTCTCCCAGGCGGCGAGGAACGCGTCGTCTGACTCCGGCGCCACCTCGAAGAGGTCGATCAGCCACATGCACGGCTCAACGTACGCTGCGCGGCACGGCCACCGGCCCGTGGCGCACGAGCGACAGGTTCGCGACCGGCACGCCCGGCGGCTCGGTCAGGAGCTCGAAGCGCCGCCGCTGGCGCAGGGCGTCGAAGCCGGCCAGCACGCGCTCGAGGTAGCTGCTGGCGATGGCCAGGCGCCGCTCGCGGCGCCCGCGCCCGGCGCGGGCCCGGCCGGCCCGCCGCCCGACGTAGGCCCAGACGCGCCCGCCGAGCCTCACGCCGAGCTGCCCGGTGACGTCGCGGCGCTCGTAGTTGCGCTCGCGCGCGTCGAGCGCGGGCAGCTCGTCGGCGCCGACCGCCAGGGCCACGCCGTTGACCACCGCGTCGGGGCGCTCGTCGATGTCGAGGTAGCAGACCATCAGATCGGGACGATGGCCGCCGGGCGCGACGTAGTGCTTGTAGTCGGGGAGGTCGACGCTGTTGTCCATCGCCACCGACCACGAGCGCCGCCACCCATGGAGGTCCGCCGCGACCGCGCCCCACGGCAGCGCTGCGTGCCCGGCCGGCAGCAGGGAGCCGTAAGCGAAGACCCAGTCCACGACGGCTGGGCCTGCCCGTCCGACCGCCGCCCACACGGTGCGATGTCAGCCGCCCGACACGCCGATACTGGCCCTTTGGCACGCGCGGGTCCTTGCGGGCGCATATAGCGTGCGAGCATGGCGGTGGCCGACGACGTCGGGGTGGTACGCGCGGTATGGGTCGCCGCCCGCGACAACGACGTCGACAGGCTCGTCGCGCTCACGGCTCCGGACGTCGACTGGCGCCCCACAGCGGTGACCTCCGGCGCTCTCCACGGGCACGAGGCGCTGCGCGATTACCTCGACGGCCTGGCCGCGACGGGCGCGCTGGTCGACGCCTACCCGTACTCGTTCGAGGTGCTCGGCGACTGCGTCATCGTCAGCGGGGCGCTGCGCGTACGGCGCGAGGACGGCGCCATCGAGTCGGTGCGGCGCTGGTGGGTGTATCGCGTGACGGACGGCCAGGTCGCCTCGGCCGCGAGCCACACCAGCCGCCACGATGCGTGCCTCGATGCGCGCTCGCAGCATCTCGACGTCCGCCCGAACGGCGGCCGGCCGACGCGGCCCTGAACGCGGCGCGTACGCCGGCAGCCGCCCGCGCTCCAACCGACTGCGCGTCGGAGATCGAGCGCAGTGTCACAAAGTTGTTACAAGCTCGCGCGATCCGCTAGCCTTCGCGCCGCCGCCGGGAGGGTACGTCCCCCGACCCCCCTCGAGCCGAACTCCGCACCCGCCACGCGGCGGGCGGTTCAGGCCTCCCGCGAGGGCCCATCGACCATGTCCGAAGCACAGCCCCCAGAGAGCGATGCCGACGACCGACCCCCGGAGTCGGCCGGTGACCCGCCGCGCCTCGAGCGCGGCCGCGCGCGCCGGCGCAGGGGCTCCTGCTCGATTCGACGGCGCCCGGGTGTTCACCGGCGTCGTAATTGGGAACGTCGTTGTCGCAGGACCCGGTAACCGCATGATCGCCCTGCGCTACCTCGACATCGTCATCCTCATCCTGGCCCTCCCGGTCTTCCTGGCGGCCGACCTGCCGATGCTCGGCTACGCGGCGGGCGCTGGGGCCTGGCTCGTCCAGCGTGCGATTCAGATCGTCCTGAGCCGCAAGGCGGCCGAGCAGACGGACCCGCGCAAGGTGGCCGGGATCGCCGTCGGGTCGATGATCGGACGCGGATGGCTCGTAGCCCTTACGATCCTCGCCGTCGGCCTGGCGGACAGCGACAGCGCCGGCTTGGCCGCCGCCGTGCTCTTCATCGTCCTCTTCACGGCCTACTTCACCGTGTCCATGATCATGCGCCCCTTCGACAACCCGCAGCAGCCCGCGTAGATGGCCCGTCGCCTCTTCACGACGATCCTCGCGCTCGCGATGCTGCTGGCCGTCCCGTCCGTGGCGCTGGCCGCGATCAACGACGCCTACCGGCCGCAGGACGAGTTCAAGCTCGACCCGTGGTTCTCGATCGGCCCGATCGACTTCAACAAGGCCGTCTTCTACATCATCGTCGCGACGGCCCTGACCTGCCTGAGCATGATCCTCGTCGCGCGGCGCATGCAGCAGCGTCCCAACCGCATCCAGACGCTCGTCGAGACCGCCTTCTCGCTCATGCGCGACAACATCACGCGCGGGAACATGGACGACCGGATGGCCGCGAAGTGGTTCCCCTTCATCGCGACCATCTTCCTGTTCATCTGGTTCTCGAACATCATCGGCTACCTGCCCCTGCCGACCAACACCGAGCACAAGGTGGACATCTTCGGCCTGCAGGTGCCGAGCCTCGCGCTCTACGCGGCCACCGCCAACCTGTCGGTCCCGCTGGTGCTGACCATCATGGTCTGGATCAGCTACCACGTGGAGGGCATCCGCGCCAAGGGCGTCGTCGGGTACCTCAAGAGCTGGATCCCCGCCGGCGTGGAGGGCATCGCGCGCGTGCCGATCTTCTTCATCGAGGTCATCTCGCACTTCGTCCGCCTCGTCAGCCTGAGTGTCCGACTCTTCGCCAACATCCTCGCCGGCCACCTGCTGATCCTCTTCATGGGCGGCGGGCTCGTGGTCCTGCTCAACGTGGCCGTCGGCCTGGCCGTCGTCCTCGGGCTCGTCACCGGCGCGCTGGCCGTCGCCTTCTTCCTCTTCGAGGTCGGCCTGGTCGCCACGCTGCAGGCCTTCATCTTCGCCACCCTGACCGCGATCTACCTCGGCGGCGCCGTCGCCGAGGAGCACTAAAGGAGCAATCGCAGTGGACCTGTCTGTCATCACGCAGATCGCCCAGGCGGCCGATCCGCAGGAATACGGCCGCAAGGCCGGCAAGGCCATCGCGCTGGGCATCGGCGCCGGCCTGGGGACCATCGGGCCCGGCATCGGCGTCGGCTTCATCTTCGGCAAGGTCATCGAGTCGGTGACCCGCCAGCCCGAGATGCGCGACGAGATCACCTCGATCCAGTGGCTGGGCTTCGCCCTGACCGAGGCGATCGTGTTCTACGCGTTCATCTTCGGCCTGATCGCCTTCTTCCTCGGCTAGGAGCCCACGCAGCCCATGCTCGCCATCGTCACCCCGCTCGCGGCAGCCGACGCCGCCAAGGATCAGAGCTCCAACTTCCTCGTCAGCCCCGACGTGGGGCTGATGATCTGGACGCTCATCGCCTTCCTCGTCGCGCTCTTCGTGCTGCGCAAGTGGGCGTGGCCGGCCATCACCGAGGCGCTCGACAAGCGCCAGCACGCGATCGAGGAGTCGATCGAGACGGCCGAGCGGGCGCGCAGCGAGGCCGCCAGCCTGCTCGACGAGTACCGCGGGCGGCTGCGCGAGGCCCGGGCGCAGGCCGAGGAGATCATCGCCCGCGCGCGCAAGGCGGGCGAGGTGCACGAGCGCGAGACCGTCGAGGAGGCCAGGACCAAGCGCGAGGAGCTGCTGGAGCAGACGCGTCGCGACATCGAGGCCGAGACGCGCCGCGCGATCCAGGAGATCCGCGCCGAGGTCGCCGACCTGACGATCCTCGCCACCGAGAAGGTCACCCGCAAGTCGCTGACCGAGGACGACCAGAAGCGCCTCGTGGAGGAGGCGCTCGGCGAGCTCGACTTCAGCTCGCTCGGCGGGGAGCACCGCAACTAGCCCATGGAAGAGATCGCCCAGGTCTACGCGCGAGCGCTGTTCGAGGTCGCGACCGAGCACGACGACATCGACGTCGTGCGCGAGCAGCTCGGCCAGTTCGCCGATGCACTCGACGAGTCGCGCGAGCTGCAGATGTTCTTCTTCTCGCCGTACTTCTCCACCGAGGAGAAGGAGGACGGCCTGCACAAGGCGGTGACCGGGGCCCACGAGGCGGTCGTCAACTTCCTCTCGCTCCTGCTGGAGAACCACCGCATGCCGGTGATCTTCCGAGTGCGCCGCGAGTACGACCGCCTCTGGGAGGACGCCCACAGGCTCCTTCCCGTCCAGATCACGAGCGCCGTCGAGCTCGACCCGTCGGTCGCCCAGCGCGTCGGCGACGAGATCGGGCGCCAGACAGGGCGTACCGTGGAGCTGACGAGCACGGTCGATCCGGAAGTCCTGGGTGGGATCGTCGTGCGCGTCGGGAACTCCATCATCGACGCCTCCATCCGCACCCGACTCGAGAACCTTCGCAAGCAGGTCGTCAAGGCCTGATCAAGGGAGCAACCTTCGCAATGCAGATCAAGCCTGACGAGATCACCAGCATCCTCAAGAGCCGCATCGAGGGCCTCGACGCCGGCTCGGCCGAGCTGACCGAGGTCGGCACGGTGCTGTCGGTGGCCGACGGCATCGCGCGCGTCCACGGCCTCGAGAACTGCCGCTCGCTCGAGATGCTCGAGCTGCCCCACGGGGTCACCGGCCTGGCGCTCAACCTCGAGTCCGACAACGTCGGCGTCGTGCTCTTCGGCGACTGGGACAAGGTCGTCGAGGGCGACACGGTCAAGCGCACCGACCACCTGCTCGACATCCCCGTGGGCGAGGGCCTGCTCGGGCGGATCGTCGACCCGCTCGGGCGCCCGCTCGACGGCAAGGGCGACATCGAGGCGGCTGAGACGCGCCCGGCTGAGATCAAGGCCCCGGGCGTCGTCCAGCGCCAGCCGGTGTCCGAGCCGATGCAGACCGGCCTGAAGGCGATCGACTCGATGATCCCGATCGGCCGCGGTCAGCGCGAGCTGATCATCGGCGACCGCCAGACCGGCAAGACGGCCATCGCGATCGACACGATCATCAACAACAAGGACAAGGACCTCATCTGCGTCTACGTCGCCATCGGCCAGCGCATGGCGACGGTCGTGGGCATCGCCGAGACCCTGGCCGAGAACGGCGCGCTGGACAACACCATCATCGTCGCCGCCCCCGCCGACGAGGCGGCGCCGATCAAATACATGGCGCCCTACGCCGGATGCGCGATGGCCGAGTACTTCACCTACCAGGGCCAGGCCTCGCTCTGCGTCTACGACGACCTCACCAAGCACGCCTACGCCTACCGGCAGATGTCGCTGCTGCTGCGCCGGCCGCCGGGCCGCGAGGCCTACCCGGGCGACGTCTTCTACCTGCACTCGCGGCTGCTCGAGCGCGCCTGCAAGCTCTCCGACAAGGAGGGCGGCGGCTCGCTGACGGCGCTGCCGATCATCGAGACGCAGGCGGGCGACGTGTCGGCCTACATCCCGACCAACGTCATCTCGATCACCGACGGGCAGATCTTCCTCGAGTCCAAGCTCTTCTTCTCGGGCGTGCGCCCGGCCATCAACGTCGGCATCTCGGTGTCGCGCGTGGGCGGCAACGCGCAGATCGGCCCGATGCGCAAGGTCGCCGGGCGCCTGAAGCTCGAGCTCTCCCAGTACCGCGACCTCGAGGCCTTCGCGCAGTTCGGCTCGGACCTCGACGTGGAGACCCAGCGCACGCTGGCCCGCGGCGAGCGCCTGGTGGCGACGCTCAACCAGGACGAGCGCTCGCCGCTGGCGACCGAGGATCAGGTCGTCCAGGTCTTCGCGGCGACCAACGGCTTCCTGGACCGCATCCTGACCGACCGGGTGCCCGAGTTCCTCGAGGGCCTGCTGCAGCGGATGCACTCCGAGCACTCCGACCTGCTGGAGAAGGTCAGCGGCGGGGATTGGAGCGACGAGACGCAGGAGGCCCTGCGCGGCGCCGTCGGCGACTTCGCCGATGACTTCGGCTACGACCTCGACGAGGAGGGCCACCCGCTCGAGGACCGCGAGGTCGGCGAGACCTCGCGCGCGCAGGAGGGCATCCGCTCGTCCTCCGAGGGCGACGGCGCCGACGCCGAGGGCGACGAGGAGGCCGCCGAGCAGGAGGAGGCGGCGGCGCCCGCCTAGCCCATGCCCTCACAGCGCGACGTCAAGAACCGGATCGACTCGGTCAAGAACATCCGCAAGATCACGCGGGCGATGGAGATGGTCGCGGCTGCGCGCCTGCGCCGCGCCGAGCAGCGCATCGCCCACCTGCGCCCTTACGCCGGGGCGATCCGCCGCATGACGCGCCAGGCCGCGGAGGCCGCGGGCGGCGAGGTCGGCCAGCTGCCGATCCTCCAGCAGCACGACAACGAGCAGACGATCGCCATCCTGCTCGTCACGGCCGATCGTGGCCTCGCGGGCGCCTTCAACTCGCAGATCCTGCGCGCGGGGCTGCGCACCGCGTCGGAGTACGAGAGCGACGGGCGCGACGTCAGCTTCTACGCGTCGGGGCGCCGCGGCGTCTCCTCGCTGACCTTCCGCGGGCGCGAGGTCGCCGGCTCCTACACGGGCTTCACCGAGCGCCCGGCCTACGCCGACGCGCGCGACATCGCCGCGGACCTGATGGCCGCCTACGTCGACGGCAAGGTCGACCGCGTGGACATCCTCTACAACGGCTACGTCTCGCCCCTCGTGCAGGAGGTGCGCCGGGAGACCCTGCTGCCGCTGCAGGAGGCGACGATCCTCGAGACACCGGAGGACGAGGATGACGGCGAGGACAGCGGGCATCACGCGCTCGTCGAGTACGAGCCGGGCCCCGAGGAGATCCTCCAGCGCCTCATCCCCGACTACGTCGAGATCTCGCTCTACCGCGCGCTGCTCGAGTCGACGGCGTCCGAGCTGGGGGCGCGCATGACCGCCATGCGCAACGCCTCACAGAACGCCGCGGAGGTCATCGACGACCTCACGCTCGAGATGAACCGCGCGCGCCAGGCCGAGATCACCCAGGAGATCATGGAAGTTGTCGCCGGCGCCGAGGCGCTGGTCTGAAACGGAGACTCATGGCTGCCACCGAAACCACCGAGAGCACCGAAACCAAGCAGAACACGGGCCGGATCGAGGAGATCCAGGGCGTCGTCATCGAGGCCGTCTTCCCCGATCAGCTGCCCGAGATCAACTACGCGATCACGGTCGATCGCGGCGACGAGGGCATCCTCGTGTGCGAGGTGCAGCAGCACCTCGGCGACGACCGCGTGCGGGCCGTCGCGATGGACACCACCGACGGCCTGTCGCGCGGGGCCGAGGTAATCGACACCGGCGGCCCGATCACCGTGCCCGTCGGTGACGTGACGCTCGGGCGCATCTTCAACCTGCTCGGCGAGGTCATCGACGAGGGCGACCCGATCGAGGTCACCGAGCGCTGGCCGATCCACCGCGACGCGCCGGCGGTCACCGATCTGACCCCGACGACGGAGATGTTCGAGACCGGCATCAAGGTCGTCGACCTGCTGGCGCCCTACGCCAAGGGCGGCAAGGTCGGCCTGTTCGGCGGCGCCGGCGTCGGCAAGACGGTGATCATCCAGGAGCTCATCAACAACCTGGCGCAGGAGCACGGCGGCCTGTCGGCCTTCTGCGGCGTCGGCGAGCGCTCGCGCGAGGGCAACGACCTCTGGCTCGAGATGAAGGAGTCGGGCGTCATCGACAAGACGATGCTCGTCTTCGGGCAGATGAACGAGCCGCCCGGCGCGCGCATGCGCGTCGCGCTGTCGGGCCTGACCATGGCGGAGTACTTCCGCGAGCAGGGTCAGGACGTGCTGCTCTTCATCGACAACATCTTCCGCTTCGTGCAGGCCGGCTCGGAGGTCTCCGCGCTGCTGGGGCGCATGCCCTCACAGGTGGGTTACCAGCCCACGCTCGAGACGGAGATGGGCCAGCTGCAGGAGCGCATCACCTCCACGCGCGAGGGCTCGGTCACGTCGATCCAGGCCATCTACGTCCCGGCCGACGACCTGACCGACCCGGCGCCGGCCTCGGTGTTCGCCCACCTCAACGCCACGACGACGCTGTCGCGCTCCATCTCGGAGAAGGGCATCTACCCGGCGGTCGACCCGCTCGACTCGACCTCGACGATCCTCAAGCCCGACATCGTGGGCGAGGAGCACTACAACGTCGCTACCGAGGTCAAGGAGACGCTGCAGCGCTACCGCGAGCTGCAGGACATCATCGCCATCCTCGGCATCGACGAGCTCTCCGACGAGGACAAGGTCACCGTCCAGCGCGCGCGCAAGATCGAGCGCTTCCTCAGCCAGCCCTTCCACGTGGCCGAGCAGTTCACGGGCACGCCGGGCATCTACGTGCCGATCGACGAGACCGTCCGCTCGTTCCGCGAGGTCCTCGACGGCAAGCACGACGAGTTGCCCGAGTCGGCCTTCTTCATGAAGGGCGGCATCGACGCGGTCGTCGAGGCGGCCGGCGGCGGGTCGGGCGAGCGGCGCGAGGAGCCGAAGGCCGAGGCCGAGACCGAGCAGGCCGAGGACGAGGCCGGCGACAGTGGCCGCGAGCCCGACGGCGACGGCGACGGCGAGAGCGGCGGCGACGAGGGCTGATGGCCCGCACGCCGTTCAAGGTCGAGGTCCTGACGCCCGAGGGCGAGGTCTTCAACGACGAGGTCGAGATGGTCTCGACCCGCACGACGGTCGGCTCGATCGGCATCCTGGCCCACCACCAGCCGCTGCTGGGCATGCTCGAGCCGACCGAGCTGCGCCTCTACCGATCGGAGTCCGACGTCGAGCGCTTCGCCCAGGGCGAGGGGTACATCCAGGTCGGCCCGGAGGGCGTGCTCGTGCTCGTCGAGGAGGCGTTGGAGCCCGACCAGCTCGACACCTCAGACCTTCAGGAGCGCCTGCGCAAGGCCGAGCAGGCCGCCGACCAGGCCGAGGACGGCACCGAGGAGCAGCGCCGCGCCATGCGCGACCGCAAGCGCTGGCAGGCCTTCCTCGACATCGCCGGCGCCTAGCCGCCCGTTTCAGCCGGGCGTGATGCCCGCGACCGTGTCGCGCAGGACCGCGGTGTCGGCGTAGACCCGCGCCTTCACCAGCTTGCCCTCGCTGAACTCGTAGATCCACACGTTGTGCACGTCCATCGTCGCGCCGTTCTTGGCGCGCGCCCGGACATGGACGGGGAGGACGATCCGGTCCCCTCCGTCGATGAAGTCCTCGGGCGTGGACGTGAACTCGTCGAACCAGCGCCACAGCTCGCGGGTGAACCAGGCGATCGCCGCCTCCGCGCCACGGAAGGTGCCGCCGTACGGAACGGAATCGGGCACCTCGAGCACGCAATCGGGGTGCAGGAGCTCGCCCATGTTGGCAGGCCTGTCCTTGCCCCACCCCGCAAAGGCCTCGGCGAGAAGCTCGATGTTCGCCGGGCTCATGCGGCTAGGGCGTGCCGTAGGCCGCCATCTGGCCGCTCGTCGTCTGGCCGGGCCGCGTGCGCAGCTCGCGGGCGATCGCCTTCGCCGCCCGCTTGCCCTCGCGACCGCCGTGGCGGAACTGCGCCGGGATGTGGAGGTAGCCGACGAAGCGCAGGCCGGGCGCCGCGGCCTCGGGCGCGAACGCGTGCGGCGCGCCGTGGTCGTCGAGCACGCCGAGGTGGCCGACCATCGGCTCGAGCCCGGGGCGGTAGCCGGTGGCGGCGATGACGGCGTCGGGCTCGACGCGCGCGCCGTCGACCAGATCGGCGCCGTTCTCGTCGAGGGACTCGATGCTCGCGACGATCTCGATGCGACGCTCGCGGATGGCCTCGATCACGACCTTGTCGACGATCGCCGGCGCGACGCCGAGGCGGCGCAGGCGGCTGAACGTCCCCTCCTCCGGCACGGGCAGGCCGAACTCGGTCAGGTCGCCGACCTCCTTGGAGCGCAGAAAGTTCACGACGCGGTCGGCCCGCTGCGGGCGCACGCGCATGAGCGCGAGCGCGAAGCCGGGCCCCATGGGCGAGCGGATGAGGATGTTCGGCGGGGTCCGCACCGCCAGGCGCACCTTTCGCGCCCCGCCCTCGACGAGGTCGTAGGCGATCTCCATGCCCGAGCAGCCCGCCCCGACCACGAGCACGTCCCGGTCGCGGAAGCGCTCGGGGTTGCGGTACTCGGCGGCGTGCAGCAGCGCGCCGCGGAAGCGGTCGCGGCCCGGCCAGTCCGGGACGAACGGCGTGTGCTCGTAGCCGGCGGCGACGACCACGTGCTCCGCGGGGAAGTCCCCGGCAGACGTGCGCACCGCCCAGCCGGCGCCTTCGGGGTCGATGCGGTCGACGCGCGTGCGCAGCCGCACGTCGAGGGCGTTGTCGCGGGCGTAGCCTTCGAGGTAGCTCACGACCTCGTCGCGGGTCGGGAAGACGCCTGTGCCGCGCGCGTAGGAGCCACCCGGGAGCTTCGAGAACCAGCGGCTCGTGTTCAGGCGCAGCCGGTCGTAGCGCCCGTGCCACGAGGAGCCGATGACCTCGGCTCGGTCGAGGACCACCGCGGGCACGCCCCTGCGTCGCAGCTCGGCCGCGGCGGCCAGGCCCGCGGGCCCGGCGCCGATGACCACAGTTCCCCCATTGCTCATCAAATCGACTCCCGTTCGGTGTGCATACCGACGGTAGACGCGCGAGAGGGGCCTGCGCTTCCGGAGAATCACCCAAATCGTGGCGCCGCGGACATGGGTGTTTCTGTGTACGGGGGGCAGTCAGCCGAGCACCGGGGGGCGGCGAGCCGCACACGGCGCGGCGTGGATCCACCCACCTCAACGGGGGCATGCCGTATGCCCGAAGAGGCAGCGCGCAGGCACGCTCTTCGGCATGCACTCGTGGGCCCAGATCGAAGCGGAGAGGGCGTTCAGTTCCGTCACGCGCGCGCGCCGGCGCGCCGCGCTGGCCCGCCGCCTGCGCGGCTGCCGCGGGGCCTGCGGACACCTCCCCATCCACGACGAGACCGCGCTGCGCTCGGGCTCGGCTGCAGGCCTCGGCCTGCGCGAGATTGCGCTCGAAGCCATCAGCGGCACGGTCGAGCCCAACCGGGCGGCGCAGTTCGATCGCGAGTTCCGTCCCGCCGGGCCGGCGCGTTCGCGCTGGCAGAGCGTCTGGCTGGCCGCGCAGCGCGGGGCGCTGCTGCCGCCGATCTCGGTCGTCCCGGTCGGCAACGCATACGCGATCCGCGACGGCCATCACCGCGTCTCGGTGGCCCGGGCGCGCGGCGCGCTCACGATCGACGCGATCGTCGGCACGGCCTGACGCGCTAGACCAGGTCGTGCTCGTAGGCGTAGGCGGTCGCCGCCGCCCGACTCGACACCCCCAGCTTCACGAAGATGTTGCTCACGTGGCGCGCGACCGTCTTCTCCGAGAGGAAGAGGTCGGCGGCGACCGTGCGGTTGGTCTTGCCGGCTGCCACGAGCCGCAGCACCTCGAGCTCGCGGGCCGTCAGCCCGCCGGCGGCTTTGACGGACGGCCTGCGTGAGAGCGTGTCGATCCGCGCCACGTCCGGCACCGCTCCCAGCTCCTGGAAGGCCCAGCGCGCGGCATCGAGCTCCATCGCCGCGCCGTCCTCGTCGCCCAGTCCGCGGCAGGCGAGGGCGATGAGGACCCGGGTGCTGGCCGCCTCGTGCGGGGCCTCGAGCTCCCGCCACGTGCTCCAGGCGCGGCGCAGGGCGGCCAGCGCCGCGCGGGCCTCGCCGCGGGCCACGAGGACCGCGCCCTCGGCATAGGTGGCGCGCGCCCGCAGCAGCGGCGCGTCGAGATCGTCGGCCATGGCCGTCAGCTCGTCCGCGGCGGCAAGGGCCGCATCGACGTCGCCGGCCGCGAGCATGATCTCGACGTGCGCGGGGAGCAGGCGGGAGCGAGCGACCAACGTCTCGGCCTCGTCCACGACCCGGCGGATGGCCGCTGCGGCGGCGTCGACCTCACCCTGCGCGAGCCTGAGCAGGGCCAGCCCGGGCTGCGGCTCGCGCCCGCAGCGGCTGGCCTGGCGGTAGCACTCCTCCGCCTCGGCGAACGCGCCCGACAGGCGGTGCAGCTCGCCGCGGCGGTAGAACGCCGCCCCGGCCGCCCAGCGTCCGGGCCGCTGCGCGAGCCGCTTCGATGCGCGCTCGACCTCGTCGATGGCCTCCTGCCACGCACCGTGCAGCTGCATGATCTCCGCACGGTGCAGCAGGCACTGGCCGCGGTAGGGCACGAGGTCGGGCTGCGCGGCGCACCACTGGCTCAGCGCCGCCGTCCACGCCTGCGCGCGGCGCAGGTCGAAGCTCTCCTCGCAGGCCTGGATGACGCTGCAGTAGACGTCGCCTGCGATGACGGGCGAGACCGCCCCGCTCGTCACCGCGACCATGACCTCGTCGAGCAGGGCCTTGCCCTCGGCCCCGCGACCCTGGCGGATCAGCGCCCGGCCCTCGCCGTGGCGGGCCAGCGTGACGAGGTCGGCGTCGGCGAAGCGCTCGCCGATCTCGTCGGCCCGTCGGAACGTGGCGTGCGCGGTGGCGAGGTCGCCCCGGAAGATCGCCATGATCGCGAACACCACGAGCACGTAGCCCTGCTCGACGCAGTCGCGGCCGTCGGCCTCCAGCAGCCTTCGGCCGCGCGCCGCCCACCCGCCGCCGCGCTCGCCCTGGCCCCCACCGAGCAGGAAGAAGGCCAGCCAGAACGCGCAGCGCGCCGCGGCCTCCACGTCACCGCGCTCGAGGTAGGCGTGATGGGCGCGCTCGAAGAGGGCGGTGCTCTCGTCGTCGTGCCCGATGAGATACGTCGCGGTTGCGAGGCGCACCAGGTCGGCGGGCTCGAGCGCGGACGCCTCGTCGGCCGCTGACAGGGCCGCGACGGCGTCGGCCCACGCGTGCTGTCCGTAGGACTCGCGGCCGCGATCGAGGGTGTCGGCGGCGGCAGGCATGAGCTCTGGGCCGCACGGTACCCGAGGATGCGAAGCTGCCGCGCATGATCCACGGGCGCCCCTCGCTGTCGAGCCTCACCCGCACGCTGTCCGATGTCTGCATGGGCCGCCAGCCCGCCGACCTGCTCATCACCGGCGGGCGCCTGGTCGACGTCCACACGCGCGAGGTGCTCGACGGCGTCGACGTCGCGGTCAAGGGCGGGCGGGTCGCGATGTTCGGCGACGCCGCCCACACGCGCGGGCCGCAGACGCGCGTGCTCGACGCCGACGGGGCGTTCCTCGTCCCCGGGCTCATCGACACCCACATGCACGTGGAGTCGGCGATGGTGACCGTGGCGCGCTTCGCCGAGGCCGTCCTGCCGCACGGCACCACCACGGTGCTCATCGACAACCACGAGATCGCCAACGTCCTCGGCCTCGATGGCATCCGGTGGATGCTCGAGGAGGGCAGCCGGCTCCAGCTCAAGGTCCTGCTCGCCGTCCCGTCCTGCGTGCCGGCGCTGCCCGGCTTCGAGGACGCCGGGGCGACGATCACGCCCGAGGACATCAGCGAGGCGCTTCGGTGGGAGGGCGTTGCCGGGCTGGGGGAGATGATGAACATGCCCGGCGTGATCGAGTCGGATGCGGCGACCCACGAGATGATCGGCGCCGTGCTCGACGCGCGCCTGCCGGTGACCGGGCACTGGAGCCTGCACGGCTGGGATGACCATCGCCTGCACGCGTACGTCGCCGCCGGGGTGGACTCCGACCACGAGACCGTGCTGCGCAGCGACGCGCTGGCCAAGCTGCGCGCGGGGATGTGGGTCCAGCTGCGCGAGGGCTCGGCGTGGCACGACGTGGAGAAGCTCGCCCCCGTGCTGGTGCAGGACGGCGTCGACTCGCGCCACATGCTGCTCGTCACCGACGACATGCATCCCGAGACGCTGGCCACCGTGGGCCACCTCAATCACGCCGTGCGGACCGCGATCGGCGCCGGGATCGACCCGCTGGTCGCGATCCAGATGGCGACGGTCAACGCGGCCGAGTACATGGGCTACCGCCACGACGTCGGGTCGATCGCCCCGGGGCGCTGCGCGGACATCCTGCTCGTGGACGACCTCGCGCAGATGCGCCCGCGCCTGGTGCTGGCCGACGGCGAGCCGATCGGCGCCGAGACGCCGGCCTACGAGTACCCCGCCCGGGCGCGCGACACGGTCCGCATCGCGCGCACGCCGACGGTGGAGGACCTGCGCATCGGCGCTGACGGCGATCGCGCGCAGGTGCGCGCGATCGGCATGGTCCCCGGCGAGCTGGCCACCGAGCTGCGGATCGTGGAGGCGGCGGTGGTCGACGGCTCGGTGCCGGCGGATCCGGCGATCGACCTGGCCAAGGCGGCGAGCATCGAGCGCCATGGCGGGCCGGGCACGATCGGCGTCGGCTTCGTGCAGGGCCTCGGGCTGGAGCGCGGGGCGGTGGCGAGCACCGTGGCCCACGACAACCACAACCTCTTCGTCGTGGGCATGGACGACGACGACATGCTCGCCGCGGTGGCGCGCCTGCGCGAGACCGGCGGCGGGATGGTGGCCGTCGACGGGGGCGAGGTCATCGGGGAGGTGCGGCTGCCCATCGCGGGCCTGATGTCGGACCGCTCGGTGGCCGAGGTGGCCGACGATGTGCGCGGGCTCGACCGCGCCTACAAGGAGCTCGGCTGCCCGCTCGAGTACCCGTTCATGATGGTCTCGTTCCTGTCGCTGGGCGTCATCCCGGCGCTGCGGCTGACCAACCGCGGGCTGGTCGACGGCCGCGAGTTCAAGCTCGTGGACGCGGTCGTGAGCGCTGACGGGCCGCGCAAGTAACCTGCCGCGCCATGGGCACGATCCGCGGGGAGCGCACGGTCGAGATCGAGGCGGCGGCGCACCTCGTCTACGCGGTCGCGGCCGACATCGAGCTCGCGCCCGAGTGGCAGCCGGCGCTGAAGGAAGTCGAGGTGCACGAGCGCGACGCCGAGCGGCGCGCGATGACCGTCGAGACCGAGAGCGACGCCAAGGTTCGCACCATCCGCTCGCGGCTTCGCTTCGCCTACCAGGAGTTCAGCGCGATCACGTGGGAGCAGGAGCGCGGCGACGTCAAGGCCCTGCACGGCTGGTGGCGCTTCGAGGAGCTCGGCGGCGGGCGCACCCGCGCGACGTACGGCCTCGAGGTCGACCCCGGCCGCATGCTCGGGATGCTGCTCCGCGGCCCCGCCGAGGGCAAGGTCCGCGACTTCCTGGTCGGCGGGGCGGCCGAGGGGCTGAAGGCGCGCGCCGAGGCGGGCTGAGCGGCGAGGCTGTCGTCCGCACTTGCGCGTGCGGCGCTTTGCGGCCAGGGCATCGAGGGAGGACGAGCCGGACGCCCGGGGCGGGCACCGCGGCGGTTTTCGCCAACCAGTCCAAGTTAGGTCCGGAAACCGACCCTTACTCAGACTGGTTCGGGCAAACCGCGCGCAAAGGCCCCGCGGGCGCCAACCACTTCGGTTTGTACCCGGAAACCGGGACGAAACCGAAGTGGTTCGCGCCTCGCGGCGGCCGCGGCCGCGCCTCGCGGCGCCCGCGGCCGCACCCCTTCCCTCGGTGATGCTGTAGACGCTGCGCAACGCCGCAAGCGCACGGCGGCAGACCTACGGGACCCGGGCCAGCCCGGCCTCCGCGCACCCGGCCTCGAGCGCCTCGAGGCCGAAGCCGTCCACCGGCCCCCGCGCCCCGGTGCCCTGCAGGCCGCCGCGTGCGGCGGTCGCTGCGCCCCAGGCCAGGAAGCGCGCGGTCAGGTCGTAGCCGTTGATGCCCTCCAACCGCGCCTCGGCGAGCACGGCGCCGCCGGCGTCGCGGGCTTCGGCCAGCACCACCGAGGTGCTCTTGGCGCGGGACGCAGCGTCAGGTCCGCCGGTCGAGCCCTTCACGAGGCGGCTGAACACGGCATCCAGGGCGTCGGGCGCGCCCGGGACCTTGGCCAGCACCGACATCCCCGCCGAGAGGACGCGCATCGGCTCGGAGGCCGGGCCGAACCAGCCCAGGAAGACGTCGACGTCGCGCAGGGTCGGGTGCACGCGCGGCAGCGCGAAGTGCTCGGAGGCGGCGACGCTGATCGCGCGCGCCGGCTTGCCGGGGAAGAGCTCGAAGGCACGACCGTGGCGCCCTGCGCGCTCCTCGACCAGGCGCCCGCCATGCCAGGCGAAGCCGGGGGAGAGCATCACGCCGGCCGCGCTCGCGCGCGTGCCCCCGCTCATCGACCCGGCGCCCGTGCCCGGGTTGAAGTAGCCGATCTGCACGCTCGTCGCGGCCTCGCCCGCGTCGCGCAGGGCGAGCGCGCCCGCGAGGTTGCCGGGCACCCAGTCGTAGCCGAAGGCCGTCACCAGCCCGCAGCCGGCGGCCTGGGCGCCGGGCCCGAAGCGCTCGAAGACGTCGCGGATGAAGCTGCCCTCGCCGGTCGAGTCGAGGTAGTGCGCGCCCGCGGCGATCGCGGCCTGCACGGCCGGCTCGCCCCAGCGCGCGAACGGGCCGACGGTCGACACCAGCACGTCGCCGCGCTCCACGAGCGCGCGCACAGTGTCGGGCCGCTCGACGTCGGCGACCGCCCACTCGAGGCCGCCGAGCTCCTCGGCCAGCGCGCGGACGCGCGCCTCGTTGCGCGCCGCGAGCACCGGACGCGCGCCCCGATCCACCAGCGCGCGGGCCGCGAGATCGCCGGTATAGCCGGTTGCGCCGAAGACGACGATGCGCTCTGCCATTGGGCCGCTGAGCCTACCGGCTGCCAGGGGGCGGGAAATCTGTTGGCTGACCGCACCGGCGCGCGAGGATCGCTCTCATGGACGCCTCGCCGCTGCTCGCCTGGCCGGCGTTGCGCCGGGCGCGCGGCCCGGTCCCTATTCTGGCTGGCCATGGACGAGCACGTCCTCGCCGAGCGTCTCATCACCTACGACACCGCCACCGGCGAGGGCCTGCGGGCGGCCGCGGGCTTCGTCAAGGGCTGGCTCGAGTCGCGCGAGCTCAAGGTCGAGGGTGTCGATCACGACGGGCTGCCGGTCATCCTGGCCGAGGCCGGTCCCGCCGACGGGCCGACCGTCGTCTTCCACGGCCACCTCGACGTCGTCCCCGCGCGCGAGGGCCAGTTCACGCCGCGCGTCGAGGGCGACCGGCTGATCGGCCGCGGCGCCTACGACATGAAGGGCGCGCTGGCGGCCATGATGTGCGCGCTCAAGGACGTCGCCGCGCAGGACCAGGTCCGCGTGCGCTTCGTCTGCGTCCCCGACGAGGAGGCCGAGGACGTCACGCGGCGCTCGACCGACGTCCTCGTCAAGGAGGGCCTGCATGCCGCGTTCGCGCTCACCGGCGAGCCGACCGACCTGCACATCGGCATCCAGGCCAAGGGCGTGCTCGCGCTGCGCCTGGAGGTCTCCGGCACCGCCGCCCACGGCTCGACCCCGTGGCTGGGCGACAACGCGATCCTCAAGGCGCACGATGCGTTCCGGCGCATCGAGACGCTGCCCTTCAGCCGCGAGTCCTCGGACCTGTTCGACCGCCCGTCGATCAACCTCGCCCGGATCGTCGGCGGCGACGCCTTCAACAAGGTCCCCGACCGGTGCACGATCGATGTCGACATCCGCTTCCTGCCCAACCAGGACCCCGCCGACATCACGTCGCAGATCTGCGCCATCGGCGACCTCGAGATCGTCAAGTCCTTCCAGCGCGCGCCGGTCATCGTCTCGCGCCACAACCCCTACGTGCTGGCGCTGCGCGACGCGGTCGGGCGCTCGATCGAGGGCGACGCGCTGTCGATCGGGCGCGACGGCTCCTCCGACGCGATCTCGTTCATCGAGGCCGGCATCCCGGCGGTCGAGTTCGGGCCGATCGGCGGCGGCCACCACGGTCCGCACGAGTGGGTGTCGATCTCCTCGCTGGGGCTCTATCGCAGGGCTTTGGGCGACTTCGTCAAACACCTTCCGGTGTGGCTCGAGCGCCAGGAGCAGCCGTCGCTGCGCGCCGTCGACGGCGGCCTGGCGTAGCCCCGCCGCGCGCTGACCTACCCTCTGCCCAGGCCGCATGAGCTCGTTCCCCGACGAAAAGCCGCCTCGCGTCGCCTTCGGTATGTACAAGCGCTTCGCGATCGCGGGCGTCCTCATCACCCTGCTCACCGCCGGGACCGTCGCCTCTGCCGGCCTGCTCGAGGTCAAGGACCTCGTCAGCGTCATCCGCGACGAGAGCGCCGGCCACGTCATCCCCGGCCTGAAGGGCGCCCTCGACGACGTGCCCGCCGGCAAGCCGCAGACGATCCTCGTCCTGGGCTCCGACCGTCGCTTTGTCGACATCAAGCAGGACAACCCGGCGCGCTCGGACACGATGATGCTCGTGCGGCTGGACCCCTCCAAGGAAGCCACCGCGGTGATGAACATCCCGCGCGACCTCAAGGTGCCGATCCAGGTGCCGGGCGGAGGCATCGACACGACGAAGATCAACGCCGCGTACTCCTATGGCGGTCCCGCGCTGGCGGTCAAGACCGTGCGCAACCTGCTGCACATCCCGATCAACCACGTCGTCAACGTGAACTTCGGCGGCTTCCAGCGCGCGGTCAATCGCCTGGGCTGCGTCTACGTCGACGTCGACAAGCGCTACTACCACTCCAACGCCGGCCTCCCGGTCAGCGCCCAGTACGCCGAGATCAACGTCCCCGCCGGCTACCAGAAGCTGTGCGGCTCGAAGTCCCTGGACTACGTGCGCTTTCGCCACGCCGACGACGACCTCGTGCGCTCGGCGCGCCAGCAGGACTTCCTGCGCCAGGCCAAGGACCAGATCGGCCTCGGGCGGCTGTTCGGCGACCGCAAGGAGCTGCTGCGGATCTTCGGGCGCTACACGGACACCGACCTGCACTCGAACTCGGCCATCCTGCGCCTGCTCAAGCTCGCCTTCGAGTCCTCGGGCCATCCGATCCGCGAGGTGCGCTTCCGCGGCGATATCGGGCCCGAGTTCGTGACCATCAGCCCCAACAACCTCGAGCTCAGCAAGCAGGAGTTCCTGCACGTCAAGGCCTCCAATGGGTCGCGCCAGCTCGGCCGCGGGGCGCCCAAGCCTCAGAGCAAGAAGGCCAAGCGGCGCTCGAGCCGCACCTCGCCCGGGCTGCCCCCCGGGGTCATCGAGGACAAGACGGGCGGCGAGAATGCCGTGGCCCAGGCCGCGACGCGGCTGAGCTTCCCGCTCTACTACCCGCGGGCGCGGCTGGCCCGGGGGAGTTACACGACCGACGGCAGCCCTCGCGCCTACGACATCTACGACCCGCACCATCGCCGCTACCGCGCGTACCGGATCGTCCTCAACGCCGGCTTCGACGGCCAGTACTACGGCGTGCAGGGGATGACGTGGAAGTCACCGCCGATCCTCGACGACTCGTCCGACACCATGCGCATGGCCGGTCGCAAGTACAAGCTGTTCTACGATGGCAACCGCCTGCGCCTGGTGTCCTGGAGCACGCCGCGCGCCGTCTACTGGGTGTCGAACACGCTCTCGAAGACCTTGACCAACCCTCAGATGCTCGCAATCGCGCGCTCGCTGAGCCGCTTCGGCGGCAAGTAGTGGGCCGCAAGCCCGAGGAAGGGCCCCGCGCCTGGCGTGGGGGATGTACAAGCGCTTCGTGCTGGCGGGCGTGATCATCACCTGCCTGTGCGCGGCGACGGTCGCCTCCGCAGTGCTCCTGGAGATCGACACGGGGATCGCGATCTTCAAGCGCAACACGAGGCCGATCGATCCGCAGGTCAAGCAGCTGCTGGCCGACGTCGCGCCGGGCAAGCCGCAGACCATCCTCGTCATCGGCGACGACCGTCGCAAGGAGGAGGCGCTGCGCAAGCACCCGCCGCCGACGCGCTCGGACACCATGATCCTCGTGCGCCTGGACCCGCATCAGCGCGCCACGGCGCTGATGTCGCTGCCCCGCGACCTGGTCGTCGACATCCCCGGCCACGGGCGCCAGAAGCTCAACGCCGCCTTCGCCTACGGCGAGGACCGCCTGACGCTGCGCACCGTCCGCGACCTGCTCAGGATCCCGATCCACCACTACGTGCGCGTCACCTTCTGGGGCTTCCGGGGAGCCGTCGACCGCCTCGGCTGCGTCTACGTCGACGTCGACCACAAGTACTTCAACGACAACAGCCCGCCCAACGGCGGCGGCGGGCCCTACGCCGTCATCGACGTCGGCGCCGGCTACCAGCGGCTGTGCGGCGAGGACGCGCTGAGCTACGTGCGCTACCGCCACCTCGACAACGACCTCATCCGCGCGGCGCGCCAGCAGTCGTTCCTGGGCGAGGCCAAGAACCAGATCGGCATCGGCAGCGTGTTCTCCGACCGCAAGGAGCTGCTGCGCATCTTCGGCCAGTCGGTGCGCACCGACATCGACTCGCGCAACGCGATCCTCTCGCTCCTGCGGCTGGTGGCCGAGTCGGCCGACAAGCCGATCCAGGAGGTCCAGTTCCCCGCGCAGGACGCCGGCGACGGCTCGGGAAACGTCGTCATCGGCCCCACCGCGCTCAAGCGCACGGTCGCGAGCTTCCTGGCCGCCCGGGCCACCACCGGCCCGCGCGGCACGGCCAGGCCCACCACCGCCAAGCGCACCAAGCGCAGCAAGCGCAGCAATCCGAGCACGGTCGGGGGCCTGATCAAGAACCGCAACGCGAGCGAGAACATCGCCGCGCCGCTGCAGGTCAAGCTCGGGCGCCTGCCGGTCTACTACCCGAGGCTGATGTCGGCGACCGGCAGCTACCGGGTCGACGACTCGCGCGCCTACGACATCGTCGACCGCGCCAACAAGCGCCACCGCGCCTACCGGATCGTCGCCTACGACGGCCGGATCGGCCAGTACTACGGCATGCAGGGCACCGACTGGCGCTCGCCCCCGATCCTCGACAACCCGAGCTCCAAGGTGACCTCGGGCGGGCGCACGTTCAAGCTCTTCTACGACGGCAGCCGCCTCAAGCTGGTGGCCTGGCGCACGCGCCGGGGCTCCTACTGGATCTCGAACACGCTGCTGCGCACACTGACCAACAAGCAGATGCTCGCGCTCGCCCGCTCGACGCGGTTGCTCGGCGGGCGATGATGGTCGGTTCCGCGGCCCGCGTGCCCGCATGCGCGCGGGCCGTGGATGCCGGGTGCCGCACGGCGAAGGGGTGTCGGGCTGGTTGCCCGGCCCCCTTCGCCGGGTGGCGATCCGGCGCCGCGGAGCGCGTGCAGGCGGGTGCGGGGGTCGTGGAATCGGCCATCAGAACCGTCTGAGCAGGTCGTGTGGCGCGTTGTCGGTAGCCTGCGTCGCCGTTCATGAGCACTCAGCGCGAACCCATCGGCGTCATCGGCACCGGCTACGTCGGCCTCGTCACAGCGGCCGGCTTCGCCGAGCTCGGCAACGAGGTCTGGTGCATCGACATCGACGCCGCCAAGATCAAGCGCCTCGAGGAGGGCGAGATCCCGATCTACGAGCCGGGGCTGGCCGACCTCGTGGCCAAGCACCGCGGGCGCCTGCACTTCTCGACGGACATCGCCGACGCGCTCGAGCACGCGCGCCTGCTCTTCGTGGCCGTCGGGACGCCGCCGACCTACTCGGGCGACGCCGACCTCAGCGCCGTGCACGCGGTGGTCAACGCGATGCCGCCCTCCGACACGCACGCCCTGGTCATGAAGTCGACCGTCCCGGTGGGCACCGGCACGTCGATCAAGCGCATCTTCGGCGAGCAGGGCAAGGAGGGGTTCCGCTACGTCTCGTGCCCGGAGTTCCTCAAGGAGGGCTCGGCGGTGCGCGACTTCCTCCAGCCCGACCGGGTCGTGGTCGGCGACGACGGCGACTGGGCCGGCGACGCGGTCGTCGAGCTCTACGCGCCGCTCGGCGCGCCGCTCGTGCGCACCGACATCGCCAGCGCCGAGATGATCAAGCTGGCCGCCAACGCCTTCCTGGCCACGAAGATCTCCTTCATCAACGAGATCGCCAACGTCTCGGAGGTCACCGGCGCCAACGTCATCGAGGTGGCCAGGGGCATCGGCCTCGACGACCGCATCGGCCCGAAGTTCCTGCAGGCCGGGGTCGGCTTCGGTGGCAGCTGTCTCGCCGGCGACGAGACCGTGCTCGTCCGCCACAGTGGCCGCACGACGCTCCTGCGCCTGGAAGACCTCTGGCGTCGACTCGAGGCCGAGGACGGCGCCGGCAACGACGGCGTCGTCGAACCCACCGGACTGGAGATCCTCTCGTGGGCGCCCGACCAGGGCGAGCCGCTGTTCCTGCCCGTCATGTGCGCCACCCGGCGCCACTACGAGGGCGAGATGCTCGAGGTGCGGACCAAGATGGGCCGCAGAGTGCGGTGCACACCGGACCACCCGTGGCTGGTCGGCGACGGCGCGGGGGGCGAGGTCGAGATCAAGCTCGCCGAGGACCTGACCGCTGAGGACTGGCTGCCGCTGGCGATGGAGCGCACGCGCGAGCTCGCGCCTGCGGGCCTGTCGTCGCTCGTCGCCGCCGCCGAAGCCGCGCAGATCGCGCCTCACAAACTCATCGTGCGTCCGCGCACGGAGCATCTCGACGCGATGACCATCGGCGGCCAGCGGGGCTATGAGATTCGCCGCACGGGCACGATGCGACTGCACGAGGTGGCCCAAGCGGGACTGCCCTTGCGCGGGTCGACCGTGCGCACGGCCAAGAACGGGACCGAAGTGTCGAGCGAGCTCGCGCTCGACACCGCGTTTTGGCGCGTGGTGGGTCTCTACCTCGCCGAGGGTCACGCGACGACCGAACGCCTCCATTGGAGCTTTCACCCGCGCCACGAGCAGCATCTCGTGGACGAGGTCGCGGCCTATTGGCTGCGCCACGGAGCGCGTGTACGCGACTTCCACCTGGCGACGGCTCACGAGGTCCGCGTGCAGTCGAGAGTGGCTTCGTCGTGGTGGACGCGGGTCCTCGGCCTGGGCCGCACGAGCTACGAGCAGCGCCTGCCGGACCTCATCTGGGACCGCCCGGCCGCGGACAAGTGGGCGCTCCTGTCCGGCCTCTTCGAGGGCGACGGGTCGTGGTCGCTCATCAACGGCGGGCCCAGCTGCATCATCGAGATGGGCACGGTCAGCGATGAGCTCGCCGATGGCATCCTGCGACTGCTGGCCGATGTCGGCATCGTGGCCTCACGCCGAATCGGCCGCGGCGCGAAATCGACCAAGGACACGCACTGGATCCGTATCAGCGGCGCCGAGCAGGTCGAGCGGGCGATCGTCCTCGTGCCCGAGCGCGATCGTCGCGGGGTCCTCGCGAGCGTCGCCCGGCAGGCCAAGCGGATCGCACCGACCGGGTCGCGCCGGTTCGACGACGGTGCGGCCTGGGTCCGGGTCACGAGCGCCGAGCGCCAGCCGTTCTCGGGGCCGGTGTACTCGTTCGAAGTGGTCGGCACCCACACGTTCGTGACGAGCGCTGGTGTCATTTGTCACAACTGTTTTCCGAAGGATGTGACCGCGCTCAAGCAGCTGGCCGGCAACTCCGGCTACCACTTCCAGCTCCTCAATGCGGTCATCGAGGTCAACGAGCTGCAGAAGCGCCGTGTGATGGCGAAGCTCGAGAAGCACCTCGGCACGCTGGTGGGGTGCAAGGTCGCCCTGCTCGGCCTGGCCTTCAAGCCCAACACCGACGACATGCGCGAGGCGACGTCGCTCGTCCTCAGCGCGCGCCTGCAGGCCGCGGGGGCGAAGGTCAGCGCCTACGACCCGGTGGCCGAGGAGGAGGCGCGCAAGCTGATGCCGGGGCTCGAGTTCGCCGACAACGCGCTGAGCGCGGTGGCCGGCGCCGACGCGGCCGTGCTCGTCACGGAGTGGGACGAGTTCAAGGAGCTCGACTTCGACGCGGTGGCCGAGGCCATGAGCGGCAAGCTCATCATCGACGGGCGCAACGCGCTCGACCCCGAGGCCGTCTCGGCGGCCGGGCTGACCTACGAGGGCATCGGGCGATCGTGAGGGAGCGGGCATGCAGGCGGTGATCCTCGTCGGCGGCGAGGGCACGCGCCTGCGGCCGCTGACCTCGACGGTGCCCAAGCCGGTCGTCCCGCTCGTCGACCGCCCGTTCATCGTCTTCATGCTCGAGTGGCTGGCGCGCCACGGCGTCGACGACGTCGTCATGTCGTGCGGCTTCCTGGCCACCGCCGTGCGCAACGTGCTGGGCGACGGCTCGCAGTACGGGCTGCGCCTGCGCTTCGTCGAGGAGCCCGAGCCGCGCGGCACGGCGGGAGCGCTCAAGTACGCCGAGGACCTCCTCGACGAGCGCTTCCTGATGCTCAACGGCGACGTGCTGACCGACATCGACCTCACCGCGCAGATCGCCCAGCACGAGGCGACCGGGGCGGTGGGCACGCTCGCGCTCGTGGCGGTCAGCGACCCGACCGCCTATGGGCTCGTGCGCCTGCACGACGACCGGTCGGTCTCGGAGTTCGTCGAGAAGCCCAGCGCCGACGAGATCGACACGAGGCTCATCTCGGCCGGCGCCTACATGCTCGAGCGCTCGGTCCTCGACCTCATACCGGCCGCCCGCAACGTCTCGATCGAGCGCGAGGTGTGGCCGCAGCTCGTGGGCCAGGGCCTCTTCGGTTACGCCTCAGACGCCTACTGGCTCGACATCGGGACTCCCGAGCGCTACCTGCAGGGCACGTTCGACATCCTCGAGGGCCAGGTCGTCACGGCGGTGTCCGACCGCCTCGGGCCCAGCTACCTGTCGGTGGGCGAGCGCGTGCAGGTCGACGGGCGGATCGTGCCGCCGGCGCTCGTCGACCGCGGCTGCACGATCGCGGCGGGCGCGCACGTCGGCTCGCTGGTCGTGCTCGGCGAGGGCGTGAGCGTGGGCGAGGGCAGCACCGTCGAGCGAGCAGTCGTCCTCAACGGCGCCGAGATCGGCGCCGGTTGCGTGCTGCGCGACTGCATCGTCGCCGCTGGCGTGCGCGTCGGCGACGGCTCGGAGATCTCCGGCGGCGCCGTCCTGGGCGAGGGAGTGACGGTGGGGGAGCGCAACGTCCTCTCGCGCGGCGTGCGAGTCTTTCCCCAGACGGACCTACCCGAAGGCGCCATCACGTTCTGAGGAAGGAGAGGCCGATCTTGTCCAGCACGGAGCAGCTCGAGCTCGACCGCGAGACGATCGGCCGGATCGATCCGACCGACCAGCTGACCGACGTCCTCGCCATTCCCGAGCACCTGCGCGACGCGCTGTGGAAGGTGGAGTCGGCCGGCCTGGCGCCCTGGGACTCGCCGGACGGCCTCGTGGTGGCCGGGATGGGCGGCTCGGCCATCGGTGGGCACCTGGCCCGCGCGATCCTCGGCGACCACGCCTCGCGCCCGCTGCTGGGCGCGCGCGCCTATGGGCTGCCGCCGTGGACCACGCCGAACACCACGGTCCTGTGCGCGTCGTACTCGGGCAACACCGAGGAGACGCTCGCCTGCTACGAGGCGGCGGGCGTGATCGGCGCGCGGCGCGTGGTCGTCACCAGCGGCGGCAAGCTCGCCGAGCTCGCGCGCGCCGACCAGGTCCCCGTGGTGCCGGTCGCGGGCGGCTTCCAGCCGCGGGCCGCCGTGGCCTACATGACGGTGGCGGCGCTGCAGGTCGCCGCGCTGTGCGGCGTCGGCCCTGGCATGAACTCAGAGCTCGACGTGGCGGCCGACCACCTCGAGGAGCTGGTCATCGAGTGGGGCCCGGAGGGGCCGCCCGACGGGCTGGCCAAGAGCCTGGCCCGCGCCATGCACGGCACCGTGCCCGTGGTGGCGGGCGCCGGGCTGACGACGCCGATCGCCTACCGCTGGAAGACCCAGGTCAACGAGAACGCGAAGATGCCCGCCTACGCGCTCGAGCTGCCCGAGATGGACCACAACGAGATCGCGGGCTGGGGCTCGGCCAGCGAGTTCGCTCGCTTCTCCGCCGTCTTCCTCGACGACGCCGACACCCATCCGCGGGTCAAGGAGCGCATCGACGTCACCGCGCGCCTCATCGCCCCGGGCGCCGCGGGGGTGCATCGCGTCGAGTCGCGCGGCCAGAACCCGGCCGAGCGCGTCTTCTCGCTCGTCCTCCTGGGCGACCTCGTGTCGGTCTACCTCGCCGCGCTGCGCGGGGTGGACCCCGAGCCCGTCGAGCTCCTCGACCGCCTCAAGGCCGAGCTCGCGCGCACCGACTAGCCCTCTCCTGAGGCCAGGATCGCCCTCCCACAGGGAGGGTCTTGCTTGCCGAACCTTGACACAACCGTGGTAAGGTTGGGCTAGTGGACGCCCTCACCATCCACGAGGCGGCCCAGACGACGGGCTGGTCTCCCCGCATGCTGCGCTACATCGAGCGCGTCGGCCTGCTCGACGCCCCGCGCTCGGAGGGCGGCTACCGACTCTACGGCGCCGCCGAGCTCCAGCGCCTGCGCACGCTACGCGAGCTGCTGCAGGAGTTCGACATCGGGCTGGGCGAGATGGGCTTCGCCCAGCGCCTGCGCACCGACGCCGACCTGCGGGCCTCCGTCGACGCCTGGTTCGAGGCGCAGGCGCAGCGCCCCGAGGACGTCCCTGCGAGCGACTGGCTGCGCTTCGAGCAGGACAAGCACGAGCGCCTGCTGGCCGCGGCCGCCGCCCTGACCTGACCTTCGTCCCCGACTCCAAGGACACGATGACCACCACCGCCACGCTGACCGAGAACGACTTCAAGGTCGCCGACCTCTCCCTGGCCGAGTTCGGCCGCAACGAGATCCGCCTGGCCGAGCACGAGATGCCCGGGCTGATGAAGACCCGCGAGGAGTTCGCCGCTTCTCAGCCGCTGAAGGGCGCGCGGATCATGGGCTCGCTGCACATGACCGTCCAGACCGCCGTGCTCATCGAGACGCTGACCTCGCTCGGCGCCGAGGTCCGCTGGGTCTCGTGCAACATCTTCTCCACGCAGGACCACGCCGCCGCGGCGGTGGCCGTCGGCCCCGAGGGCACGCCCGAGGATCCCCAGGGCGTCCCCGTCTTCGCCTGGAAGGGCGAGACGCTCGAGGAGTACTGGTGGTGCACCGAGCAGGCGCTGACCTGGCCGGGCGGCGACGGCCCGAACATGATCCTCGACGACGGCGGCGACGCCACCATGCTCGTCCACAAGGGCACCGAGTTCGAGAAGGCCGGCGCCGTGCCGGATCCCTCGACCGCCGGCTCGGAGGAGTTCCGCGTCTTCCTCACGCTGCTGCAGCGCACCCTGTCCGAGGACCCGCAGAAGTGGACGCGGATCGGCGAGGGCATCGTCGGCGTCACGGAGGAGACGACGACCGGCGTGCACCGCCTCTACGAGCTCGCCAAGCAGGGCGAGCTGCTCTTCCCGGCCATCAACGTCAACGACTCGGTCACGAAGTCGAAGTTCGACAACCTCTACGGCTGCCGGCACTCGCTCATCGACGGCATCAACCGCGCGACCGACGTCATGATCGGCGGCAAGGTCGCCGTCATCCTCGGCTACGGCGACGTCGGCAAGGGCTGCGCGGAGTCGCTGCGCGGCCAGGGCGCCCGCGTCATCGTCACCGAGATCGACCCGATCTGCGCCCTGCAGGCCGCGATGCACGGCTACCAGGTGGCCACGCTCGAGGACGTCGTCGAGACCGCCGACATCTTCATCACCGCCACCGGCAACAAGGACATCATCACCGCCGACGACATGGCGCGGATGAAGCACCAGGCCATCGTCGGCAACATCGGCCATTTCGACAACGAGATCGACATCGCCGGCCTCGAGAAGACCGACGGGATCCGGCGCGTGACGATCAAGCCGCAGGTCGACGAGTGGGTCTTCCCCGACGGCCACAGCATCATCGTGCTGTCCGAGGGGCGCCTGCTGAACCTCGGCAACGCGACCGGCCACCCGTCGTTCGTGATGTCCAACTCGTTCACCAACCAGACGATCGCCCAGATCGAGCTGTTCACCAAGAACGACGAGTACGACAAGCAGGTCTACGTCCTGCCCAAGCACCTCGACGAGAAGGTCGCGCGGCTGCACCTCGACAGCCTCGGCGTGAAGCTCACGCAGCTCTCGCCCGACCAGGCCGCCTACATCGGCGTGCCGGTCGAGGGCCCGTACAAGCCCGACCACTACCGCTACTAGCGCAGGCAGGGGGTCGGCGATGCCCGTGAGCACCTCGGAGATCGCCGACCCCTCCCTCGCGCCGGCCGGGCGCGCGCGCATCGAATGGGCCGACGCCCAGATGCCCGTCCTGCGCTCGATCCGCGGGCGCCTGGCCGACGAGCGCCCGCTCGACGGCATCACGGTGGCGGCCTGCCTGCACGTGACCGCCGAGACGGCCAACCTCGTGCGGGCGCTCATCGCTGGCGGCGCCGAGGTGGCGCTGTGCGCCGCCAACCCGCTCTCGACGCAGGACGAGACGGCGGCCGCGCTGGCCGAGGACTTCGGCGCCGAGGTCCACGCCCGGCGCGGCGAGGACGCCGAGGCCTACGCCGCCCACGTGGCGGCGTGCGCGCGCCGGCGCCCGCACGTGACCCTGGACGACGGCGCCGACCTCGTGATGCTCATGCACCACGCTCGCGCTCGGGTGCGCGAGCGGCTCGTCGGCGGCACCGAGGAGACCACCACCGGCCTGCTGCGCGTGCGCGCGCTCGAGGCCGAGGGGCGCCTGACGTGCCCGGTCATCGCCGTCAACGAGGCGCACGCCGAGCGCATCTTCAACGACCACTACGGCACCGGGCAGTCCGCGCTCGACGGGATCCTGCGCGCGACGAACATCCTCCTCGCGGGGCAGACCTTCGTCATCCTCGGCTACGGCTGGACCGGCCGCGGCCTGGCCCAGCGCGCGCGCGGCGCCGGCGCGCAGGTGGTGATCTGCGAGGTCGATCCCGTGCGCGCCCTGGAGGCGCGGATGGAGGGCTTCGAGGTCATGCCCGCGCTGGAGGCGGCGGTGCGCGGCGACGTCTTCGTCACGGTCACCGGCTCGCGGGCGGTCCTGCGCCGCGAGCACTTCGAGCGCATGAAGGACGGCGCCATCCTGGCCAACGCCGGGCACTTCGACGTCGAGATCGACCTCGACGCCCTGCGCGCCACGGCCGTCGAGGTGCGCGACGTCCTGCCGCTGGTCCAGCAGTACGACCTCGGCGAGCGGCGCCTGAACCTGCTGGCCTCCGGGCGCGTCGTCAACCTGGCCGCCGGCCAGGGCCATCCGGCGGCCGTCATGGACATGTCCTTCGCCCTGCAGGCCCTCGTGGTCGAAGACCTGGTCGCGCGCGGCCGCGACCTGGCGCCCGGGGTGCACCCTGTCCCGGATGCGATCGACCGCGAGGTCGCGCGCCTGAAGCTCGCCGCGCTGGGCGTCGCGATCGACGAGCTCACGCCCGAGCAGGCGACCTACCGCGACTCCTGGGGATGAGCCTGCTCGTCGGGGCGTCGGGCTTCTCGTTCGCCTCCTGGCGGCCCGGCTTCTACCCGCCGGGGACCCGCTCCGAGGACTTCCTGCGCTTCTACTCCGGCGTGCTCTCGACGGTCGAGGTCAACTCGAGCTTCTACCGCCTGCCCAGCGCCGAGACCTTCGAGCGCTGGGCGGCCACGGTGCCCGACGGCTTCCGCTTCGCGGTCAAGATGCCGCGGGCGATCACGGTCTACGGCCGCGTCGACGACGCGCCCGCCTTCTGCGAGCGCGTGCGGGCGCTGGGCGACCGCCTGGGGCCGCTGCTCGTGCGCCCGGCCGACGACCGCAAGCGCGACGACGGCTTCCTGCGCGCGCTGCTCGCCGGCATCGACGACGACCTGTGGCCGGCCTTCGACCTGCGCGACCCCTCGTGGGACGGCGTCGAGGAGCTGCTCGAGGGCCGCGCCGCCGTGCGCGTCAACCAGCTCGACGCGCCCGCGCCCTTTCGCTACGTGCGCCTGCGCGAGCCGCCGTATGACGACGCGGCGCTCAGCGCGTGGGCCGACCGGCTGCGCCCGCTGCTGGACGACGGCATCGCCGTGCACTGCTACTTCCGCCACGAGGACGAGCCGACGGCGCCGGCCTATGCCCGGCGGCTGTTGGCGCTGGTGCAGGCGGGCTAGCGGCGCCGAGGCGCCAGGAGCTCGCGCCAGCGCGCGGCCACGCGCGCCAGCGGGCTGGGCGGGCGCTGCCAGCGCTGAGGGTCGAGGGTGAGGCCGCACAGCGAGCAGCCGGCGGCGTAGGGCGTCACGCGCTGGCCGCAGTTCGGGCAGCACCGGGGATCATCGCGGCGGATATAGAACATGCTGGACCGCTGCAGGCATCGGCCGCCGCTGCACGAGCCCTTAGCGCACCGGTTCTCGGACGGACATCCGTCCGCGATCGAGAGGCCGCGGACGACCGCTGAACCAGCGGACGCCGGGGGGCCGCGCCGAGCACGCGCAGGGGTTGACTGCAGTGGCCGCAGGGTGTCCAATCGTGCCCTGGGCTGTGAAGGCGCCGAACCGGCCTTGGGGGGTGTGGCTCATGAGCGCCATAACCAGGCGAAGGTTTCTCGAGTATGGGGCGGGTGCCGGCGCGGGGATCTTGCTGTGGCGGTCCGCGGGGGGCAAGGCGTTCGCGGATGCGCCGGCGCTCGGGATGCTCGACCCGCGCTCGATCCCGCAATACGAGACGCCGCTGGTGATTCCCCCGGCCATGCCGCGCACGAGCACCATCGCGCGGCGGGGCGGCCGGAGCATCGAGTACTTCGAGATCGCGGTGCGTCAGTTCGAGCAGCCGATCCTGCCGCCGAGCATGGGCCTGCCGGCGACCACGGTGTGGAGCTACGGGTCGGTCAACCACCCAGGCTCATTCAACTACCCGGCGTTCACGATCGAAGCGAGCTGGCGCAGGCCGGTTCGGGTCAAGTGGATCAACGGCCTGGTGGACGCGAAGGGCGGCTTCCTGGCGCATCTGCTGCCCGTCGACCAGACGCTGCACTGGGCCAATCCTCCCGGCGGCGACGCCCAGCGCGACCACCATGGCGACGATCACGCGCCATACAGCGGGCCGGTGCCCATCGTGACCCACCTCCACGGCGGGCACAGCACAGAGGAGTCCGACGGCTTCCCGGAGGCTTGGTACCTGCCGGCGGCCCGCAACATCCCCACCGGCTACGCGAAGACGGGCTCGCACTACGAGACGTTCCGCGCGCAGGCGGAACGCCGACTCGGTCAGCCATGGACGGCGGGCAGCGCCGTGTTCGAGTACGACAACGACCAGCGCGCAGCGACGATGTGGTTCCACGACCACACGCTGGGGATGACCCGCGCCAACGTCTACGCCGGGCCGGCGGGGTTCTACATGCTGCGCGGCGGCCCGAGCGATGTCCACGGGCACAGGCTGCCCGGACCGGCGCCGGCCCTCGGCGATCCCCCGGGACGGTCGTATCACGAGATCCCTATCGCGATCCAGGATCGCTCGTTCGCGCAGGACGGTTCGCTGTTCTATCCCGACAGCCGCGCGTTCTTCGAGGGGCTCGAGCCGTCGCAGCTGCAGATCCCCTTCATGCCCGACGCGGCCTGCGGCGGTCCGAGTGACGTCGCACCGATCTGGAATCCCGAGTTCTTCGGCAACACCATCGTCGTCAACGGCGCTACGTGGCCATCGCTCGACGTCGAGCAACGGCGCTATCGCTTGCGCTTGCTCAACGGCTGCAACGCACGCTTCCTCATCCTGCGGATGTCCAACGGGCTGGCGTTCTGGCAGATCGGCAACGACGGGGGCTTCCTGCCGGCGCCGGTGGAGCGACACGAGCTGTTGATGGCGCCGGCGGAGCGTGCCGACGTGATCGTCGACTTCACCCACGTCCCGTCCGGGACCGAGATCATCCTGCAGAACCTGGGCCCGGACGAGCCGTTCGGCGGCGGAGCTCCGGGCGTCGACTTCGAGCCGGCGAATCCGGAGACGACGGGGCAGGTGATGCGCCTGCGCGTCGTCCCGGCGAGGAGCGTCGACACGAGCACCCCGCCGAGCCGGCTCGCCCTGCCCGCGATCGCGCGCCTCGGCGAAGCGGCGGGTGCACGCCGCGTCTCTCTCAACGAGGCGGAATCCGCGACCGTGCGAGCGAGCACCGATGTCGACGCCAACATCGTCCTGGACTGCCCGAGCGGAGAGCCTTTTGGACCGGTCGAGGCCGACCTGGGGACCGTCAACCCGGACGGAACCGGCAACCCGCTCGGGTGGGACGAACCCATCACCGAGAGCCCTGCCGTGGGCGCCATCGAGGTGTGGGACATCCACAATTTCACCGCAGACGCGCATCCGATCCACATCCACGAGATCACCTTCGAGGTCGTCGAACGCCGGCGGATCGAGGACGGCGCCAGGCGACCCCGGGAAAGCTGGGAGGCCGGGCGCAAGGACACGGTCATCGCCTACCCCAACGAGGTGACCCGAGTCAAAGCGCTCTTCGACCGCCCCGGGCTGTTCGTGTGGCACTGCCACATCCTCGAGCACGAGGACAACGAGATGATGCGGCCATACCGGATCGGACCCTGACCGGGCGCGACAAGACGTCCATCAGATCCTCGCGTCGGTCGCAGTCGCGTCCAGCGGCCCGTCGATGTTCGGCCCCGGTCGGCGGCATCCCGCGGGGGCCCGGGGCCGCGCCGAGGAGGCGCGGCCCCGTGTCGGCCATCGTCGCTAGCGGGCGGCTGCCGCCGCCAGCGCGGCGAGGAACCGCTGCCCATTCGGGCTGCCGACGCCGGTGACGTCGTCGTAGCCCGGGGTGGTGTGGAGGCTCTCGGTCTGGTCGAAGGTCCGCAGGGTCGTCTTGATCCCGTCGGAGGCGTCGACCGAGTTGAGGTAGTCGTTGCGCACGACCGCGATGGGCTGGTCGGGCGCGACGGTGTCGCGGTAGGCCGGCGTGCCGTACTGGGCGTAGAGCGCCGGGTTGGCGAAGCCGTGGTGACGGCCCGCCTGCTGGTCGGCCAGGGCCATGACGCCCGCCATGAGCGGCGAGGACAGGCTCGTGCCGCCGAGGCGGTACTCGCTGTACTTCGTCGTGCCATCGGGGAAGGTCTGGGTCTGGCCGATGAGCATGCCCGTGTTCGGGTCGCCCACGAGGCTGACGTCCGGCACCACGCGCGCCGGCTTGCCGCCGTTGGCCCTGGCCAGCTTCTTCGGGACCACGGGCTTCTGGTAGTCGGGCTCGGCGTAGAACAGGCTCGTGTCGCCGCCGGAGCCGTAGATGTGGTTGCCGGGCGGCGCCGGATCCCAGGCGCCGTTGGTCAGCGTGCTGCTCGACGTGCCCCAACCGGTCTCGAACAGGTAGCCGTCGCTGCTGCTCACGCCGAGCGACGTCCCGCCCACGGCGGTGACGAGCGGGTGCGAGGCGGGGAAGTCCGCCTCCGGGTGGCCGAGGTTGTCGACCTCGTCGCCGCTGTCGCCCGACGAGAAGTACATCCCGATCCCCTCCAGGGCGGCCTGGCGGAAGGTGTCGTTCCAGGCCTGGCGCAGGCCGGCGTCCTCGCCTGTGTCGCCGAGGTTGCCGTAGGAGTTCGAGACGATCTGGGCCAGGTTGCCGTCGACGATCTTGTTGACCGCGTCGATGAGCGACTCGTCGAGGCAGTCGGCGCCGCCCACGAAGAGGACGTGGGCGCCGGGCGCCATCGCGTGCACGGCCTCGACGTCGAGGGTCTCCTCGCCGTACCAGCCCTGCGCGTCGCACTGGTCGGGGCCGCCGATGGGATCGTTGGAGCGATCCTCAGGCGTGACCTGGCTGAAGTCCACAGCCGTCTGGCCGTGGGTGGTCGCGTACCGGTTTGCGTCCTGCAGGACCGTCGGTGACGCGAAGGCGTCGACGATGGCCACCGTCTGGCCGTGCCCGTCGAGGCCGCCGGCGACGGCCGTCTTGGTGCCGTAGGCGCCCTGCAGCTGGTTGGGCGTATAGCCGCACGTCGCGTAGGGCAGGAGCTGCTGGCCGTAGGCGGGCGGGACGACCGGGTTGCCCTCGTCGTCGACGGCGTACTTCTCGCCCCACGACGTCGAGCATGGCGGCGCGTTGACGAAGGCCGGCGCCGGAGGCGCGTCGGCGGTGTCGGGCCGCATGAGCCGGTCGCTGCCGTCCAGGCCGGCGATGCCCGCGATGCGGCTCGAGATCGAGCGCGCGATGCTCAGGTCGCCGTTGGGGGCCGCCAGCGTCTTGCCGCGGTGCTGGTAGGTGCGCAGCTGCGTCCTGAACGCCTGCTCGACCTGGGCCGTCGTGCCGCTGGCCTTGACCCAGCGGTTGTTGTCGGGCCGGTCGGCGCTGACCGTGAAGCCGGCCTGCTTGAGGTAGGCGCGGACGGCGGCCACGTCGGCGTCGGTCGGCGCGTAGCGGGCGCGGAACTGGTCGGGCGCCAGGTACTTGGCGTAGCTGGCGCTCGCCGGGTTGGTCGCCGCGGCGATAGCGGCGTCGAGGGCCTTGGAGTTGCGCATGCTCAGGTAGACCCAGAAGGTGTGCTGGGCGCTGTCGGGAACGGACCCGACCTGGGCGTTCGGGGTGGCCCAGTCCGGCGTGCTGTTGGTCAGAGTGACGCGGCTCGGGCTCGTGGCCGCCTGCGCGGCAGGCGCCAGGGCCAGCAGGCCGACGACGGCGAGCGCTACCCGCCGTGCGATGGAGCGGTGCAAGGGATTACCTCCGTCAGAGAGACAAGACGCGGCGGCGACGCCCCGGCTCCCTGCCCGTGCGCTGCCCTCCGCGCAGGCCCCCATACCCACGCGTCGCGCTCCTACGATCTGTCGTTGGGCGGCCCCTGTGCGCCGACTGACGATCGCTAGGCTGCCGTGCCGATGCCAGAGCTCATCGAGAACCCCAGCCGAGTCGAGGCCGCGGGCACCAAGCCCAAGCTGATCGACGAGTTCGTCGGGCGCGTGAACACGGGCGAGGAGCGCCTCAGCGTGGCGCGCATGAATTCCCCCCAGGGCTGGGTCGAGCCCGGCCAGCGCCCCGACTTCGACGAGTGGACGCTGGTCCTCGACGGGACGCTGACCGTCGAGCACGAGGCCGGCTCGGTCGACGTCCGGGCCGGCCAGGCCATCCTCGTCCGCGGCGGGGAGTGGGTGCGCTACTCGACCCCCTACGCCGGCGGCGCCGAGTATGTCGCCGTCTGCCTGCCGGCCTTCTCGCCGGACACGGTGCACCGCGACGACGACGGCTCATGAGCCCCGACGGGCTGCAGGCGAGCATCGAGAAGATGCGTGCGGCGGGCGTCGGCGACGCCGCGATCGACACCTTCGCCCACTACTACGAGCAGCTGCGCGAAGGCGCGTCGGGCATGCTGCCCGAGAGCGACATCGAGCCCGTCGAGGACCTGCCGACGCTCGACGAGCTGCCGGAGGGCGACCCGGCGATCGTCGACACCGCGGTCGTGCTCAAGCTCAACGGCGGGCTGGGGACGAGCATGGGCATGACCAAGGCCAAGTCGCTGATCGAGGCCAAGGAGGGCCAGAGCTTCCTCGACATCGTCGTGGGCCAGGTCCTCGGCCTGCGCGAGCGCTTCGACGCGCGCGTGCCGCTCGTGCTCATGAACTCGTTCGCCACGCGCGAGGACTCGCTCGAGGCGCTACGCCGCCACCCCGAGATCGAGTCAGACGTGCCGCTCGACTTCCTGCAGAACAAGGTGCCGAAGATCGACGCGGAGACCCTGCAGCCCGTCTCGTGGGAGGCCGATCCGGCGCTCGAGTGGGCGCCGCCCGGACACGGCGACCTCTACACCGCGCTCGTCACGTCGGGCATGCTCGACACGCTGCTCGAGCACGGCTACCGCTACGCCTTCGTCTCGAACTCCGACAACCTCGGCGCGGTCCTCGACCCGCGGATCCTCTCGTGGGTCGCCCAGGAGGAGCTGCCCTTCGCGATGGAGGTCGCCGGGCGCACCGAGGCCGATCGCAAGGGCGGGCACATCGCGCGCCTAAAGGAGGGCGGGCTCGTGCTGCGCGAGACCGCGCAGACGCCCGAGGAGGACCTCGCGTCGCTGCAGGACGTCGGCCGCCACCGCTACGTCAACACGAACAACCTCTGGGTCGGCCTGGAGGCGCTGCGCGACACCCTGCAGGCCCGCGACGGCGTGCTCGGGCTGCCGATCATCGTCAACCGCAAGACGGTCGACCCGTCGGAGTCCGACTCGACTCCCGTCGTGCAGCTCGAGACGGCCATGGGAGCCGCCATCGGCGTGTTCGAGGGCGCCCGCGCGCTGCACGTCCCGCGACGGCGCTTTGCGCCGGTCAAGACGACCAACGACCTGCTCGCGCTGCGCTCGGATGCCTATGTTCTGCTCGAGGACCATCGCGTCGAGCTCGCGCCCTCGCGCGAGGAGCCGCCCGTCATCGATCTGGACCCCGACCACTACAAGCTCGTCGGCGACTTCGAGCCCCGTTTCCCGGCGGGGCCGCCGTCGCTCGTGGAGTGCGCGCGCCTGACCGTCGAGGGCGACGTGACGTTCGGGCGCGGCGTCGTGGTCCGGGGCACGGTCACCGTGCAGGGGCCGGCGCGGATCGAAGACGGCGCCGAACTGACCTAATAGCGGTGGTACGCCGTCCGCGTAATGGGGAAGACTGCGCCATTACGCCCCGGTCCCCAGCCTTCGGCATGGCACCGGGGCGTTTTCTATGCGTAGCGCTCGGCCCGCTGCTCGTCCGACTCGGACTCCGCCAGGGCGCGGACGAAGAGCCAGGCGAGCGCGACGCCCATGACGATCGACTGCTCGAGGGCCATGATCGCCCCGGCCAGCGCCTGGTCGTCGCCGGCGCTGAGACCCCAGATCGGCGTTTGGTCCTCGTAGAACGCGTAGAGCGCGTCGGGCGCGAAGGTGATCGCGATGCCGAGGATGCCCACGAGCAGCTTGGTCGAGAGCATGTAGAGCACCGGGCCCATGCCGGTCAGGCGCGCGCGTGAGCGGATCGGCGAGATGAGATGCCACCAGTACAGGACGCCGGCGGTCATGAAGAACGTGTGCTCGAGGGCGTGGACGAGCGGGTGGCGCAAGGCGGCGTCGTAGAGCGCCGGGACGTGCCAGCCCCACATGACGGCGACGTAGAGGACGACCGCCGCAGCCGGGTGGGCGAGCGGGCCGGCCGCGCGCTCCAGGCGCTGCAGGCGACGCGTGGCCGGGCGCAGGATGACCTTCGTCAGGCTGACGATGAGCAGGATCGGCACGACGTCGAGCAGCAGGATGTGCTGGACCATGTGCATGGCGAAGGACTGCTCGGCGAGCCGGTCGATCGGCGAGATGAGCGCGGCGATGAGGGCGAGCAGGCCCGCGGCGAAGGCGAGCAGGCGGCCAACGGACGCGGCGCGCGGGCCGTGCTTGGCGCGCACCCGTCGCCAGCGCGGGACGTAGGCCACCACGGCCAGGCCCACGAGCGCCAGGGCACCGGGGTCGAACGTCCACGAAGCGTCCGCAGCCACTGCGCAGGATTGTCGCAATCGTGCGGTAGAGGCGTGGCGCGGGGCGCGCCAGCATCGACGCGTGCTCACTTGCGCCCGCACCGCCCTCGCCCGCCTTGGCCCGAGCACCGCCGCTCGCGAGCTGCTCGGCGCCCTCGCGTCGGCGCTCGCGCCGCCCGCGTGCTGGGACTGCGGCGCGGCGGTGGCCGCTGGTCAGCCGCTGTGCTGGGACTGTCGCGCGCAGCTGCGCTTCCTGCGTGGCGAGCGCTGTCCGCGCTGCGGCCTGCCGGCGCCGTGCGCGGAGAGCTGCTCGTCACACGGCACGGCGCTCGGGCGAGCGTGGGCGCCCGTCGCCTTCGAGGGTCCGGCGCGCGCCCTGGTGCACGCGCTCAAGTTCCGCGGCGCCCTCGGCGTGGCCGACGCGATGGCCGCCCAGATCGTCGCCGGCGCCCCGCCGGGACTGCTCGCGGCGCCGGCCGCGCTCGTGCCCGTTCCCACCCATCCGCGACGCGCGCACGTGCGCGGCTTCGACCACGCCGGCTGCCTGGCCGCGGCGATCGGCGCGCGCACCGGCCTCGTCGTGGCGCCATGCCTCGTTCGCGGGGGAGCGCCAACGCGCCAGGCTGGCTCATCGCGCGCGGTGCGCCGGGCGCCGGGCCGCATCGATGTGCGGGCGCGCGGCGATCCACCGCGCTACGCCGTGTTGGTCGACGACGTGCACACCACGGGCGCGACGCTCGAGGCGTGTGCGTCGGCGCTGCGACGAGCGGGCGCGTATGCCGTGTGCGCGGTCGCCTACGCACGAGCGTTGAGATGACGTGAAGGCGGGGGTAACGTGGTCGAGGCCCCGTCATCCGACCGAGAGGATCTCTATGCAGATCGAGGTCAAGGGTCGCAACACCCCCGTGACCGACGAGCTTCGCGAGCACGTCGAGAAGCGGTTCACGAAGGTGGGCAAGCAGGTGTCGGAGTTCGCGCGTCTCGAGATCGAGGTCTACGAGGAGCGCAATCCGGCCATCCCCGACAACCAGGTGGCGGAGGCCACCCTGGCTCTGAAGGGTGTGACCCTGCGCGCGCACGATCGCGCGCGCGACCTGAGGCACGCGATCAACCTGTGCGAGGAGGAGCTCTCCCGCCAGGTCAAGCGCCATCGTGAGAAGCGCCGGGGACGGCGCAAGGTCGGGACGGAGACCATCCGCACTCCCACCGAGCCGGAGGCGTTCGGCGAAGGGACGGCGATAGCGACGTAACAAGGACCCTCGGCCGGGGCGGCTTTCGGCCTTGCGGGCCTGCAGTCGGTGGCGGGCGGGTGCGGGCCTGCAGCTGGCGGTGGCGGGCGGGTGCGGGCCTGCAGTCGGTGGCGGGCGGGTCCTGTCGGCGGATCACGCTCCTCAGACTCCGCAGGCTCCGTCTGAGGACGTGTCCGCCGCCACCCGCCCGAGCATCGTCTTTGCCCAGCCAGGCGCCCGCGCCGCCTCGCGGTCCGTCGGCGTCTACTCCTCCGCGGCCGCAGCTCCTGCGCCGGGTCCCTGTGCTGCCGCCCTCCGCTGGCGTATCGCGCGACCGTGCTCGGACTCCGCGTTGGCGAGCCAACGGGTGCGCGTGTTGTCTCCTCGGAAGTGCGAAGCGCGGCGGTGTGCGTCACCGCCGCCACTTCCACGCACGAAGGGAGCATCAGCCGTCGACCGGCCGCTCGGAACTCGGCGTGCTCCGAATGCTCGGCCGACACGCTGACCGCGGCTGTTTGCCCTTGCGAGAGACACTGGCGCACCCGTTGGCTCGCCAATGCGGAGGCCGGCGACGGTGGCGCGATACGCCAGCGGAGAGCACGGGCGCGCCGACTTGGCGCGGGAGCTGCGGCCGCAAAGGAAGTAGACGCCCACGGACCGCAACCCGAGCGAGGGCGCCCGGCGGGGCAAAGACGTCGCACGGGCGGGTGGCGGCGGACACGTCCTCCGACGGAGCCTGCGGAGTCGGAGGAGCGTGATCCGCCGACAGGACCCGCCCGCCCCCGGCTGCCGGGCACACGGGATGCCACAGCGCCTCACGAAGGACCCGTCGCCCGCTCGAAGCGCGCCGCCAGCTCGCGCACGCGCTCGACGAGCTCGGGCGGCTCGTGGACCTCGAAGTCGACGCCGGCCATGGCCACGCGCACGGCCAGCCAGTCGAGCGAGTCGTCGCTCGTGCGCAGCTCGCACGTGCGCTCGTCGATGGCCGTGACACTCGATCCGGTGAAGAGCGAGTACCCCGCGACCTCCTCGGCCGGCGCGAAGAGGGTCACGCGGGCCTGGTAGCGCGAAGGCGCACCCGAGAGGTTGGCCGCCACGAAGGCCGCCGCGTCGTCGCCGTCGGGCAGCGCGCGCGGCTCGAAGCGCGTGCCCGCAGGGGACAGGCGCGTGAGGCGGTCCACGCGGAAGGTCCGCCAGTCGTCGCGGTCGCAGTCCCAGGCCACGAGGTACCAGCGCCGCCCCAGGTTGACCAGCGTGTGGGGCTCGACGATGCGCCGGCTCTCGGTCGCGTCGCGTCCGCGATAGGCGAAGCGCAGGCGCTCGCGGTCGCGGCAGGCGCCGGCGATCGCCGTCAGGGCCTCGGGGTCGACCGTCGGCCCGCCGCTGGTGGCGAGGGTCACGGTCGCGGTCTGCAGCGCGTTGACGCGCCGGCGCAGGTGGGAGGGAAGGACCTGCTCGAGCTTGACCAGCGCGCGGACGGAGGTCTCCTCGATCCCGGTCACCGACGCGCGGGCGGCGGTGCGCAGGCCGACCGCGATGGCGACGGCCTCGTCGTCGTCCAGGAGCAGCGGCGGCATCGCGGTCCCGGCGTGCAGCCGGTAGCCGCCCGCCGGGCCGGTCAGCGCGTCGACCGGGTAGCCGAGCTCGCGCAGGCGCTCGATGTCGCGGCGGATGGTGCGCCCCGAGACCTCGAGACGGCGCGCGAGCTCGCCGCCGGTCCAGTCGCGGCGAGTCTGCAGCAGCGAGAGCAGCTTGAGGAGGCGGCCGGAGGTTGCGGTCATGACTTGCGGGCGAGCATGTCACCGATCGCGGCCAGTATCTGACCTAGATCCTTCGTATCGTAGGCTCGATGACGAGAGCCAACGCGAGTGAGCCGGCGATCAGCGTGACCGGCCTCGTGAAGTCCTTCGGCGACGTCCGCGCGCTCGACGGCGTCGACCTTCATGTCCCGTCGGGCACCGTGCTCGGGCTGCTGGGCCCCAACGGCGCGGGCAAGACGACCACGGTCCGCGTCCTCACGACGCTCCTGAGGCCCGATGCCGGCACCGTGCTCGTCACGGGCCTCGACGTCGTCGGCGACGCCGCCGAGCTGCGCGGGCGCATCGGGCTCGCCGGGCAGTACGCGGCGGTCGACGAGAACCTCACCGGCCTGGAGAACCTGGTCATGGTCGGGCGCCTGTACGGCATGCGCCGCAAGGAGGCCAGGCGCCGGGGACAGGAGCTGCTCGAGCGCTTCGACCTCGTCGAGGCCGCCGATCGCCCGGTCAAGACCTACTCGGGCGGCATGCGCCGGCGCCTCGACCTCGGCGCTGCGCTCGTCGCCAACCCGCCGGTGCTCTTCCTCGACGAGCCGACGACCGGCCTGGACCCGCGCAGCCGCCTGGAGGTGTGGGCGACGATCGAGGGGCTCGTGGCCGAGGGGACGACCGTCCTGCTGACCACGCAGTACCTCGACGAGGCCGACCGGCTGGCCGACCTCATCGCGGTCATCGATCGCGGCCGCGTGATCGCCGAGGGCACACCCGACGAGCTCAAGGACCGCGTCGGCGGCGAGCGCCTCGAGGTCCACCTCGCCGACGCATCCGCCGTCGACACGGCGGTGCGGGCCCTCTCCCCGATGGCCGACGAGCCGCCGGTGGCCGACGGGCAGACCGTCAGGCTCCCGGTCACCCGGCGCTCGGGCACGATCGTCGAGGCGGTGCGCCGGCTCGACGAGGCGGGCGTCGCGGTGGACGACCTCGGGCTGCGGCGGCCCACGCTGGACGACGTGTTCCTCGCGCTGACCGGCCACGCGGCCGAGGCGGCCGACGACGAAGAGGAGAAGGCGGCATGAGGCGACTGGTCTCCGACACGCTGGTCATCGCCGAGCGCAACCTGGTGCGCCTGCCGCGCGCGCCCGACCTGCTCATCGCCTTCACGGTGCAGCCCGTCATGTTCGTGCTGCTCTTCGTCTACGTCTTCGGGGGCGCGATCTCCACGCCGGGCTACGAGTACGTGGACTTCCTCATCCCGGGGATCATCGTCCAGAACATCGCCTTCGGCGGCTTCGTCACGGCACTCGGGCTCAACGAGGACCTTCACAAGGGCCTCATCGACCGCTTCCGCTCCCTGCCGATGGCGCGGGCGGCGGTGCTGGCGGGCCGCACGCTGTCGGATGTCGTGACGAACTTCCTGTCGGTCGTCGTGCTGCTCGTGACCGGCGTCATCATCGGCTTCTCGTTTCACGCCAGCGTGCTCGAGGTCGTCGGCGGGGTGGCCCTGCTGATGCTCTTCGGCTACGCCTTCTCGTGGGTCTTCGCGCTGCTGGGGCTGCTCGTCTCCTCGCCCGAGTCGGCCAACTCGGTCGGCTTCCTCGCCGTCTTCCCGCTGACCTTCATCTCGTCGGCGTTCGTGCCGGTCGACTCGATGCCGGCCGCGCTGCAGTGGTTCGCGGAGATCAACCCGTTCACCGTCGTGGTCAACGCGATGCGGGCGCTCTGGGTCGGCGCGCCGGCCGGCAACAACGTCTGGGGCGCCGTCGTGTGGTCGCTCGTGATCCTCGGGGTCTTCGCCCCGCTGGCCGTCGCACGCTATCGCCGGACCGCCGGGCGGTGAGCCGCCCGGCCCGCGACTACACCGCGGCGGCCGCCCCGCGCTCGACTTCCTTGCGCAGCGGCTCGACCCACGCCAGCGCGGCGCGGTAGGCCTCGTCGATGCGGTCCGAGCTCGCGGCGCCCTCGCCGCGGATGAAGGCACCGTCGAGGTGACAGATCAGGCGGTCCAGCAGCGCGCCGTAGGGCGGGCGGCCGTCGAGCAGGGCGCCCTGGATGTCGGCGGGGAGGCCGAGGCCGCTGAGGGCGTACTCCATCGGTCGATTGACCAGCGAGGGCAGCATCGAGAAGAGGCCGACCGTGAAGGCGTGGTCGGCGCTCAGGCCGGGCAGGCCGGTGGCCACGAGCTCCATCGTGCGCGCGCGCACGAGGGCGTCGGTGAGCAGCTCGTCGGGGCGCGTGCCGCCGCCGGCGAGGGCGACGACGAGCGCCCAGCGGCGCGTCATGCGCTCGCCGATCAGCGTGATCGCCTCGCGCACCGTGCCGATCTCGCGCCGGCGCTTGAAGAAGGCCGAGTTGGCGTAGCGCAGCAGGCGGTAGCTGAGCTCGAGGTCGCGGGCGATGAGCTTCTCGAGGCGCTCGCTGTCGAGGTCGGGGGCGAGCAGCTCGCCGGCGGTGGCCATCGCGCCGAGCTCGACGGCGGGGGGCTGGTCGAGCGCGGGCAGGGCGCGGAACGGCCCCTGGAAGGCGGAGCAGCCGGCGTCGACGCAGGCCTCGAAGACCTGGAAGGACTCCACGCCGACGGCATGGACCTCCAGCCCGGCGGCGAGGAAGGGCCGGACCCGCGCGCCGACGGCGATCGGATAGGTGTCGGCCATGTCGAGCCGGACGATCCCGATCTCGGGCAGATGGGAGAGCGAGGCCGGCGACACGGGGTCCATGGCGGCGAAGGAGTACCCGTACCCGGCGAGGCGGGAGACGGCGGCGACCACCTCCTCGTGGACGGTCGCGGCGGTCTCGACCTGCAGAACGACGCGGTCGGGGGAGATGGGCAGCATGTCGAGGCGCAGCAGCAGGGCCGGCGCCACGGTCAGATAGGCGGGATGGTGGGGCGCGACGAGGTCGAGGTCGACGTCGGTGAACGCCTCCAGGAGTGCGCGCGCGCAGAAGCGAGCCGATGAGGGCGGGGCGTCGGGATCGCCGGTCAGCACCTCATAGCCGACGACCGCGCGGGAGGCGTCGCAGACCGCCTGGCGGACGCTGACGACCCCGGTCGCGGGGGCGGATTCGCCCGCGAAGGGAACCTTGATTCTCACCCCCGGAACCATCGGCCGAACGGCCCGGGAATTGACCCCTCCGCTGCTACGCTCAACGCATGGGCCTCCTCGACCGTGCGCTGAATATCGGCGAGTCCAAGCAATTTCGCGAGTACGAGAAGCGCGTCGCGATCATCGGCGGCTTTGAGCCCGAGCTGGAGCTCGAGTCCGACGAAGAGCTGCGCCAGCGCTTCGATGCGCTGCGCGAGCGCGCCCGCGCGGGCGAGTCGCTCGACGACCTGCTCCCCGAGACCTTCGCCATCGTCCGCGAGATGGGCAAGCGGACCATGGGCATGCGCCATTTCGACGTGCAGCTGATCGGCGGGATGGTCCTGCACGGCGGCAACATCGCCGAGATGAAGACCGGCGAGGGCAAGACCCTGACCGCCACCCTAGCCGTCGTGCTCAACGCGCTGGCGGGCAAGGGCGTGCATCTGGTTACGGTCAACGACTACCTCGCCCGCCGCGACGCCGAGTGGATGAGCCCCATCTACCACGGCCTCGGGCTGAACGTCGGCGTGCTCCAGAACATGCAGTCCTACGAGGACAAGCACGTCGCCTACGCCGCCGACATCACCTACGGCACCAACTCCGAGTTCGGCTTCGACTACCTGCGCGACAACATGGCCACGTCGCTGGAGGAGAAGGTCCAGCGCGGCCATCCCTTCGGCGTGGTCGACGAGGTCGACAACATCCTCATCGACGAGGCCCGCACGCCGCTGATCATCTCGGGCGCCCCCGAGCAGGCCGCCGACCTCTATCAGCAGTTCGCCAAGCTCGCGCCCATGATGGAGGCGGGCAAGAAGCCCGAGGGCCTCGACCCCCGTTCCAAGAAGGACTACGTCTCGGACTTCGACTTCGAGTTCGACGAGAAGCACAAGCAGGTCTCGATCACCGAGCGCGGCGTGGCCAAGGCGGAGAAGTTCCTGGGCATCGACCACCTCTACCGCGCCGAGAACGGCCCCCTCGTCAACCACCTCCAGCAGGCGCTGAAGGCCGAGTCGCTCTACAAGCGCGACGTCGACTACGCGGTGATCGACGGCGAGGTGCGCATCATCGACGAGTTCACCGGGCGCATCCTCGAGGGCCGGCGCTGGTCGGAGGGCCTGCACCAGGCCGTCGAGGCGAAGGAGGGCGTGCGCGTCCAGGAGGAGAACCAGACGCTCGCGACGATCACGCTGCAGAACTACTTCCGCCTCTACGACAAGCTCGCGGGCATGACCGGCACCGCGCTCACCGAGGCGACCGAGTTCATGAAGATCTACAAGCTCGGGGTGGTCCAGGTCCCCACCAACCGCCCCATGGTCCGCGCCGACCGCAACGATCAGGTCTACAAGACCAAGGACGGCAAGTGGCACGCGGTGGCATCCGAGATCGAGGAGCGTCACCAGGCCGGCCAGCCGGTCCTCGTCGGCACCATCTCCGTCGAGGTCTCCGAGCTGCTCTCAGCGCAGCTCAAGCGCAAGGGCATCCCGCACACGGTGCTCAACGCCAAGCCCGAGTACGCCGAGCGCGAGGGCGAGATCGTGGCCGAGGCCGGCCAGCCCGGCGCGGTCACCATCGCCACCAACATGGCCGGCCGCGGCGTCGACATCAAGCTCGGCGGCAACGCGGAGCACCTAACCGACCTCGAGCTGGCCAAGCTCGGCCTGCGGCCTGGCGATCCCGACTACGACGAGCGCTTCGCCGAGATCCTGCCCAGCATCGAGGCGCGCGTGCAGGAGGGCCGCGAGACGGTCGTCGACGCCGGCGGGCTGTTCATCATCGGCACCGAGCGCCACGAGTCGCGTCGCATCGACAATCAGCTGCGCGGGCGCTCCGGGCGCCAGGGCGATCCCGGTGAGTCGCGCTTCTTCCTGTCGGCCGAGGATGACCTCGTGCGCCTGTTCGCCGGCGACCGCATCTACCGCATCCTCGATCGCCTCGGCAGCACCGACGAGGAGGGCCACGAGGAGCCCATCGAGGCCGGGATGCTGACCAAGCAGATCGAGAAGGCCCAGCGCAAGGTCGAGGAGCAGAACTTCCTCATCCGCAAGCGCGTGCTCGAGTACGACGACGTCATGAACGAGCAGCGGCGCATCGTCTACGAGTACCGCGACCAGGTGCTCGAGGGGCGCGACATGGGTGAGCAGTCGCGCCAGGAGATCGTGGGCGTCGTCGAGCGCCTCGTCGACGAGTACGCCGCCGCCGACTACGTCGAGGACTGGGACCTCGACGGGCTCTTCGTCGCGCTCGAGGACATCTACCCGGTCAGCGTCGACGCCCAGGAGATCACGGCGTCGAACCTCGGTCGCGAGGAGCTGGCCGAGCGCCTCTCGAGCGACGCCGTCGAGCTCTATGACCGCCGCGAGCAGGAGCTCGGCGAGGAGCTCATGCGCGCGCTGGAGCGCTACCTGCTGCTGCAGATCATCGATCAGCGCTGGCGCGAGCACCTCTACGACATGGACTACCTGCGCGAGGGCATCCACCTGCGCGGCTTCGCCCAGATCGATCCGCTCGTGGCCTACAAGAACGAGGCCTTCACGCTCTTCTCCGACCTCATGAACACGATCTGGTCGGACTTCTCGCGCATGATCTTCCACGTCGAGGTCCAGGTCGAGGGCGAGAACGGCGACGAGCCCGTGCAGCAGTACACGCCCGCGGGATCATCGACGCGGTCGGGCCGCGTCTCCTACTCCGGCGGCGCGGGCACGGCTCAGCCCAGCGCGCTGGCCGAGGCCGCGGGCGGCGCCGAGGAGGCCGCGCCGCTCCCCGAGCCTGTCCAGCAGCGCCGGGTGGCCGAGGTCGAGCAGATCGGGCGCAACGACCCCTGCTGGTGCGGGTCGGGCAAGAAGTTCAAGCGCTGCCACGGCGCGTAGCGCCGCCTCGCGCGAAGGCATGACATCCGATCCCCACGGGCGGCGCCCGCGGGGATAGGGTCGTCCCTCAGGAGAGAGACGACCCGAAAGGGGCATGTCGGATGAGCACTCACGCGCCGATGGCGCTCGAGCAGAACGTCGCCGAAGCGGTGGCCGCGCTCGCTCGCACCCTGTACCCGCACGTCGCGCTGCCCGACTCGGTCTACGCGCGCGTGTCGGGCAAGCTCGACGAGGCCGCCCGGGAGGACGCGGCGCAGGCGCAGGTCGTCAACGACGGCGTCGCCGACCTCGACGGCCGCGGCGATGAGCCCTTCGTCGCGCGCTCGGGCGAGCAGCAGCTCGCCGACGCCAAGGCCATCGCCGGCTCGGACTTCTTCGAGCTCGTGCGCTCCACGGCCGTGGTGGAGATCTACTCCGACCCGCAGACCTGGAAGCTGCTGGGCTACGAGGGGCCCTCCTTCGCACAGGGCGGCTATCTGAAGCGCGGCTTCAACGACCTCGACTGGCTCCCCGACCCCGAGCAGGAGGCGTGAGCGATGCCGCGCTTCGATGAGAACGACGCCGACGTGGTGGTCGTCGTCGGCTCCGGCGCCGGTGGCGGGACGCTGGCCAACGAGCTCTGCCAGGGCGGCGTGAAGACGGTCGTCCTCGAGGCCGGGGCCCATCACCAGCCCGAGGACTTCATCGACGACGAGTGGCCGAGCTTCGGCCAGCTCGCCTGGCTCGACGACCGCACGACCTCCGGGTCCTGGCGCGTGGCCACCGACTTCCCCAGCCTGCCCGCGTGGACGTGCAAGACCGTCGGGGGCACCTCGGTGCACTGGGCCGGCTGCTGTCCGCGCTTCAAGGACTGGGAGTTCCGCAACCGCTCCGAGCACGGCCCGGTCGACGGCACGAGCATGCTCGACTGGCCCATCGGGCTGGCCGACCTCGAGCCCTACTACGACCGCGCCGAGGACAAGCTGGGCGTGACGCGCACCAACGGCATCCCACCGCTGCCCGCCAACAACAACTTCAAGGTGATGGGCAACGGCGCCAAGCGCGCCGGCTACCAGGACGCGAGCACCGGGCGCATGGCCATCAACTCAGTGCCGCGCGACGGGCGCCCGGCGACGGTGCAGGACGGCTTCAACTTCCAGGGCGACCAGCAGCGCGCGCATTGGTCGACGCTGACCGCCGAGCTGCCCAAGGCCGAGGCGACCGGCAAGCTCGACCTGCGGCCCTCGAGCCACGCGTTCCGCATCGCCCACAACGGCAACGGCAAGGTCACGGGCGTGCACTACTTCGATGCCGATGGCAACGAGCACGTGCAGAAGGCGCGCGCGGTGTGCGTGGCCGGCAACGCGATCGAGTCGGCGCGGCTGCTGCTGCTCTCCGACTCGCCCCAGCACCCCGACGGGCTAGCTAACGCCTCCGGCCAGGTGGGGCGCAACTACATGCGCCACCTGACGGGCTCGGTCTACGGCGAGTTCGAGCAGCCGGTGCGGATGTACCGCGGCGAGACGATGGCCGGGATCATCACCGACGAGGCGCGCAACGACCCCGACCGCGGCTTCATCGGCGGCTACTACATGCAGCTGCTGGCCCTGGGGCTGCCGTTCTACGCCGCCTTCCTGGACCCCGGCGGATGGGGCCCTGACTTCGCGGCGCGCATGGAGGCCTATGAGCGCGTGGCGGGCATGTGGCTGGTCGGCGAGGACATGCCGCAGGAGTCAAACCGCGTGACCCTCAACCGCGACGTGACCGACCAGCACGGGCTGCCCGTGCCCAACGTCCACTTCGACGACCACCCCAACGACCTCGCCATGCGCGAGCACGCATATCAGTCAGGCGAGTCGGTCTACAGCGCGGTCGACGCGGTGCGCGTGAACCGCGTGACGCCCTACCCGTCGACGCACAACCTGGGGACGTGCCGCATGAGCGCGGACCCGGCCGACGGGGTCGTCAACGAGTTCGGGCGCGCGCACGACGTGCCCAACCTGTTCGTCTCGGACGGCTCGGTCTTCACCACCGGCGCCGCCGCCAACCCGACCCTGACCATCGTGGCGCTGGCCATCCGCCAGGCCGAGCACATGGTCGGTGAGATGAAGGCGGGCGCCCTGTGACGCTGTCGCTCGTCCACACCTGCGTGCGCGTGGCCGACATCGACGCGTCGGTGCGCTTCTACGAGCTGCTGGGCTTCGAGCGCCGCGGCAAGCTCGACTTCGGGCAGGCCTTCAACATCTACATGGGCCTGCCCGGCGACGGCGACAAGCTCGAGCTGACGGTCAACGTCGGGCGCGAGGAGCCCTACGACCTCGGCGACGGCTACAACCACATCGCGCTGACCGTCGACGACCTCGATGGCGTGCTGGCCAAGCTGGCCGAGCACGGCATCGAGCCCGAGAAGCCGCCGTTCGCGCCAGGCGGGCGCGAGGAGGTGGGCCGGATCTGCTTCGTCGGCGATCCGGACGGCTATCGCGTCGAGCTCATCGACGGAGGGTCCTTCCCGACGCCGCAGGACCCGTAGCGCCATCGCGGCGGCGCGGGCGCCTCGGCGCGCGCGCCGCTGCTAGCTTGGACGCGGCCATGGCCGGACCGTCCGACGAACTTCCCATCCCCCAGCGCCTGCAGGCGATCACCGAGCAGTGGGACCAGCTGCGCGAGGGCTTTGACGACGCGACCCTGGCGGCGCGCGTCGCCGAGCTCGAGGAGGCGATGGGCGCCCCGGGCTTCTGGGACGACCAGCAGTCGGCCGCGCAGGTCAGCGCCGAGCACTCGCGGACGACGCGGCGCCTGGAGCGCTGGCGCGGGCTGGCCTCGGAGGTCGAGGACCTGAAGGCGCTGGCCGAGATGGCCGAGGAGGACGAGTCCGTCGCGGCCGAGGTCGCGGGCCAGATGAGCGGCGTCGAGCAGCGCCTGGCCGAGCTCGAGGAGGAGCGGCTGTTCTCCGGGCGCTACGACGCGGGCGACGCGCTGGTCACGGTCAACGCCGGCGCCGGCGGCACCGACGCCCAGGACTGGGCCGAGATGGTGCTGCGGATGATGATGCGCTGGGCCGAGCGCCGCGGGCTGCAGGTCGAGCTGCTCGAGGCCTCACCGGGGGAGGAGGCGGGGATCAAGTCCGCGACCTTCCGCGCGAAGGGCGAGAACGCCTACGGGCTGTTCAGCGCCGAGAAGGGCGTCCACCGGCTCGTGCGCCTGTCGCCCTTCGATGCCGCCCATCGCCGCCAGACCTCGTTCGCCGGGCTCGAGGTCGCGCCGGTGGTCGAGGACGTCGGCGACATCGAGGTCGACGACGACGACCTGCAGATCGACACCTACCGGGCATCGGGCGCCGGCGGCCAGCACGTCAACAAGACCGACTCGGCGGTGCGGATCACCCACCGCCCCAGCGGGATCGTCGTGCAGTGCCAGAACGAGCGCTCGCAGTCGGCCAACAAGGACACCGCGATGAAGATGCTGCGGGCCAAGCTGCTGGAGCGCGAGGAGGCCAAGCGCCGCGAGGAGATCGCCGCCGAGCGCGGCGAGGCCCAGGACGTCAACTTCGGCTCGCAGATCCGCTCCTACGTCCTGCACCCGTACACGATGGTCAAGGACCACCGCACCTCGTTCGAGGTCGGGGACGCCCAGCGCGTGCTCGACGGGGACCTGGACGGCTTCGTCCGCGCCGAGCTCATGCGCACCGCCGGCCACGGATGACCGAGCAGCCGGCCGCGCCCTACCTCGACGCCGTGATCGGCTACGGGACCCGTGGCCCCGGGCGCTTCCACGTCCCGGGTCACAAGGGCGGCCAGGGCGCCGACCCCGGCCTGCGCTTCGGCTTGGGCGACCGCGCGCTGTGGCTCGACATCCCGCAGGACATCTGGGGCGTCGACCTCGGGCCCTCGCCGACGCCCTACGAGGAGGCCGAGCGCCTGGCGGCCGAGGCCCACGGCGCCGCTCGCACGTGGTTCCTGACCAACGGCGCGACGCAGGGCAACCACGCGCTGTGCCTCGCGCTGGCGCCGCTCGGCACCCGGGTGGTGGCCCAGCGCAACTCGCACGCCTCGCTGGTCGACGGGCTCGTCCTCTCGGGCGGCGTGCCGGCCTTCGTCCCGCCCGAGTACGACGCCGAGCTGGGCATGGCCCACGGGGTCGAGCCCTCGGCGCTCGCGGCCGCGCTGGCCGACGCGCCCGACGCCCGGGCGGCGTTCGTCGTCTCGCCGACGTACTACGGGATGGCGGGCGACGTCGCGGGTTGCGTCGAGGTCGCCCACGAAGCCGGGGTGCCGCTCGTCGTCGACCAGTCCTGGGGCCCGCACTTCGGCTTTCACGAGGCGCTGCCGCCCAGCGCCCTGCAGCTCGGCGCGGACGCCGTGCTCACGAGCACGCACAAGATCGCGGGCTCGCTGACCCAGAGCGCGATGCTCCACGTCGGCCACGGCGATCGGATCGATCCGGCCGCCGTGGCCCGCGCCATTCGCCTCGTGCGCTCGACCTCGCCGTCGTCGCTGCTGCTCGCCTCGCTGGACGGCGCGCGGCGCCAGCTCGCGCTGCACGGCGAGCAGCTGCTGCACGAGACGCTCCAGGCGATCGAGGCCTGCCACGAGAAGCTCGTCACGATCCCGGGCATCTCGCTCGTCGACCGCTTCTTCGTGGGGCGGCCGGGCATCGCCGGGTATGACCCGCTGCGCATCGTCGTCGACGTGCGCGACACGGGCCGCACGGGCTACGAGGTCGCCGACGCGCTGCGGCGCTCCTACGACGTCATCCCCGAGCTCGCCACCCAGGCCACGATCGTCTTCCTCGTCGGCCTGGCCGAGCGGCGCGAGACCCTGCTGCGCCTGGCCGGCGACCTCGAGGAGGTCGTCAAGCGCATCGCTGTGGAGGGCTGGATCGCCCCGATCGTGCGCCCGGCGGCGACGCTGCGCAACGAGATGGCCGTCGCGCCGCGCGAGGCGTTCCTCGGCGAGAACGAGGAGGTCGCGGTGGACGACGCGGTCGGCCGCGTCTCGTGCGAGTCGATCGCCGGCTACCCGCCGGGCATCCCGGCCCTGCTCCCCGGCGAGCGCATCTCGGCCGAGTCGGTCGTCTACCTGCGCGAGCTCGTCGCCAGCGGCGCCCGGCTGCACGGTGCGAGCGACCCGCGCTTCGAGCGGGTCCACGTGCTCGTCGAGGGCTGACGCGTCAGCGCGCGGCGAGCGCGCGGCGCTGCGCGGTCGCGACGAGCTTGCTCAGCCTGCGCTCGTCGGCGCCGCCGACGTTGGCGAAGGCCACCGCGTGGCGCGTGCTCTGGTGCTCGCTGCGGATCGGGGTCGCCGCCAATCTCACGGGCTCGCGCTCGCCGCAGTCGATCGCGACGGTGAGCTCGTACGGTGGCGCGTACGGCTCCTTGGTCTGCAGGAGCGCACCGCCGATCGACAGGTTCGCCGTCGTGCACGGGACTGAGCCGCTGCCCGGTCGCTCGATCGTGGCGTGCAGGACGACCGTGACGCGGAACGCCTCGCGCCGCTGCGCGTAGCTGAGCCCCTTTGCGTTGGGCAGGAAGCGCGTCCCGCGTTCGTCGACCGCGAGCGCGCCGGCGAGCAGCACGCCGCCGAAGGTCGCGTTGAAGGTCAGCCGCGCCGGCCCCGTGGGCAGCCGCGCGCCGTGGACGTCGAGCACGATCGCCGGGCCGTCGGTGCCGAGCACGACGGCGACGAGGTTGACGTTGCCGGCCACCACGCGCGCGAGCTGGCCGGCGTCTGGGAGAAGCACGCTCACAGCAGCGGTGTCGGCACGCGGCGCGCGGTTCATGAGCCCGGGATGCGATTCTGGCCTCCTCGATGGACGCCGACGGACTGATCGAGGCGCTGGACGCGAGGCGCGGGCACTTCCTGCTGGAGTCCGGCCATCACGGCGAGCTGTGGCTCGACCTCGACGCGCTGTTCGCACGCCCGGCGCGCCTGGCGCCCTTCGTCGCCGAGCTGGCCGATCAGCTCGCCGGGTGCGGTGCCGACGTCGTCTGCGGCCCGCTCGTCGGCGGGGCCTTCGTCGCGCAGGCGGTCGCCGGGCGGCTCGGGATCGAGGCCTCATGGAGCGAGCGCGTGGCCGCGCCGTCGGGCGCTGGCCTCTACGCGGCGCGCTATCGCATACCCGACGCGCTGCGCGGTCGCCTTCGGGGCAGGCCCGTGGCGATCATCGACGACGTCGTCAACGCCGGGTCGGCGACCCGGGCGACGATCGCCGCCCTGCGCGCCTGCGACGCGCGCCCCGTCGCGCTCGGCGCCCTGCTCCTCCTCGGCGAAGGGGCGGCGCAGCTCGCCGGCGCCGAGGGCCTGGCGCTGGCGAGCGTCGCGGCGCTCTCGAGCGCCATCTGGCCCCGGCCGACTGCCCGCTGTGCGCGGCGGGCGTCGAGCTCGAGCGGCTCGGCTGATGGCGCCCGTCATGCTGCACCCATGAACGACACGCAGCAGCAGCGCAGCGCCCTCGTCTTCGGCGCGCGCAACCTCGGCCGGGCGGTCGTCGAGGGCCTACGCGAAGACGGCTGGGCCGTCGCCGCGGTCGCGCGCTCCGAGTCGACCCTGGCCACCGCGCGGGCGGCGGGCGCCCTGGCCATGCAGGGCGACATCACCGACCCCGACAGCATCCGCGAGGCGCTGACCAAGACGGCCGAGGCCCACGGCACCGTCGACCTCGTCGTCAACGCCGCGTCGGCCTACGGCGGGACGCGCAGCGGCCCCTTCGGCGGCGGCCCGCTGGCGCAGGCCGCCCCCACCGCGTTCGACGACTGGGCGGCGGCGCCCGGCCGCGCGGCCTTCACCTTCCTCTCGTCGGCCGCGCGCTTTGCCCTCGAGCAGGCGCGCCCGGCGACGCTGATCCAGGTCACCGGCGGCTCGGCGCGCCGGGCGATGCCGGGCCGCGGGCTGTGGGCGGCGGGCGCCTTTGCCGTGCGGGCCATCACGCAGGCCGCCGCGCTGGAGCTGCGCGAGCAGGGCGTCCACGTCGCCCTGCTCATCGTCGACGCGGGCATCGAGCCCTTCGAGGGCGGCGGACGCGAGGGCGTCGATCGCGCGGCGCTGGCGGACCCACGCGAGATCGCCGACGCCGTCGCCTTCCTGGCCGGCCAGGGCGCGCGCGCCGCGACCCACGAGCTGCAGGTCACGCCGCTGGCTGAGCGCTGGGTCCCGTGACGTCGGAGCGAGACGTCCACGCCCTTCTCGAAAGCGAGCCCGTTCGACAACCACCGCATCCGCCAGACGATCCAGCCGGCGTCGGGGCTGACGTGGACGGGCTGGTGGTCGTCCGCGCACAAGTATCCGGCTCAGCAGCGCTTCTACACGATCACGGCCGACGCCGGCCACGGCGATCGGCCTGGGGTGGACGTCGTCCATACGCCGACCAGCGATGGCGTCAACGTCGGCATCGGGGGGACGATCTACTTCACGCTCAACCTCGACCAGGCCGCGCTGCGGTCCTTCGACGACAAGTTCGGCACGCGCAAGTTCCGCGGCCTCGACGGCGCTCTGCGCTTCCCCTACGACGGTGACGACGGCTGGTCGGGCTTCCTGGACCAGATCGTGCGGCCGGTGATCGACAACGACCTGCGCGAGCAGATCAACAGCTTCCCTCGGGCAGGACCTGCGCGGGACGCTGAGAGGCGACTTCTTCACCGGGGTCCGCTTCAACCTGGTGCGGATCACCTTGCCGTCCAAGCTGCAGGCCGCGGTCGACGACGCCCAGGCCGACCTTCGCGCAGGTCACCCAGGCGCAGGCGCGCGTGCAGTCGGCCCGTGCCGACGCTGAGGCCAATCGGATCCGCCAGCGCGGCTATCGCGACTGCCCGGCCTGCTCGCGCATCGACGAGCTCAAGGCCATCCCGCCCAACGTGCAGACCTTCGCGCCGGGCGCGGGCTTCTCGGTCACCCCGGGCGGGTAGCGGGGCGCGTGCGGCTGCTCGAGGTCGTCGTCGTGCTGGTCTTCCTCGCGGGATCGCTGGCGATCGTGCGAGCCGGCATGCGGGCGGCCGCGCGGCGCGAGTTGGACCCTGGCCCGTGGGAGCCGGTGCATCGCTTCGAGGACGGGGCGCGGCGCGTCTACGTGGGGCGCGGAGCCGAGCTCGAGCCCGTCGGCGAGGTGGTCCCGAGCGACCCGCACTACGACGACGTGTTCCTGGTCCTCATGGACCGCGCGCGTGAGCGTGCGGCCGTCCTCAACAGCGAGCGCTCGGGCTAGCCGTCGTCGGCGCGCACGAAGCTCACCGGCGCAGCTTGCGCACGAGCGTGTACCACAGCGCGACCGGGATGAAGGCCGCGCCGGCGAGCGAGCCGGCCGCGAAGCGCGCGAGGCGCACCGGCAGCGCGGGCGCGGGCTCCTCCTCGACCAGCGCCGCCCCCGACGCCGGCAGCGCCGGCGGCTCGCCCGCGCGCGGCTTGACGGCCGCGATCGCCACGGCGTAGCGATCCCAGCGCGGGTCCCACCAGTCGGGCGCGACGTGCACGCGCTCGATCTCCTCGAAGCCGGCCCGCTCGAACCACGCGACGTACTCGTCCTCGGCGGGGAAGAGCATCCACGCGTCCGAGAGAGCGCGCGCCAGCCGGTGCGTGCGCCGCAGCGGCCCCGCGAGCAGCGCGACGCCGCCCGGGCGCAGGACGCGGTAGGCCTCGGCGATGGCGCGCTGGGGGTCGGGCCAGTACTCGATGCTGCCCGTCGAGACGTAGCGGTCGCACGAGTCGGTCGCGAAGGGCAGGGCCTCGGCGTCGCCGATGACCTTCGCCACCGCGCTCAGCGCGCGCTTGCGCCGCGCGCGGGCGAGCTGGTGCGGGCTCTGGTCGAGCATCGTCACGCGCTCGGGCGCCACGGTCCGCACGATCGCCTCGGTGGCGAAGCCCGTGCCGGCGCCGACGTCGACGACCTCGAGCCCCGGGTCGTCCAGGCGCGCCAGCGCCAGCGCCGCGTCGCGCATCGGCGCGGTCCAGAACAGCGGGTTGATCCAGCGGTCGTAGCCCAGCGAGACGACCCGGTAGAACCAGCGCGCCTCGGCCTTGTGCTGGATGAAGCGCATCTAGCCGACGAGGTAGGCGAGCGGGACGAGCAGGTACTCGCAGAAGAAGAGCTGCCACACGCGCTGGTAGAAGTCGGCGAAGGCGACCGGGTCGGTCGGGTCCACGCGCAGCGCCCAGCGCCACAGCGCGGCCAGGCCGAGGAGGTGGCCGGCCACGAGCACGGCCGGGCTGGCATCGTCGAGCAGCAGCGGCCCGGCCACCGCCATCCCGAGCGCGCCGAGGGTGAGGGCGCCGACGCCGACGGCCAGCACCGGGCGGGGCCGAGGCGCACCGAGAAGGTGGCGATGCCGAAGCGCCGATCGCCCTCGATGTCCGGCACGTCCTTGAGCACGGCGATGGCGAACGAGAAGGGCACGGTCACGGCGATGAGCGCCCACACGCCGGCGCCGACCGGCCTGCCGGCCACGTGGAGCCAGACGCCGAGGTTGACCACCAGCGAGCGCACGAGGGTGATCGACCCCGCGGCCAGCGCCGGGTAGCGCTTGAGCCGCAGCGGGGGGCACGAGTAGGCCCAGCCGATGGCGAGGGCGACGCTCACCGCGACCGTCTCCGCGACGCCCTGGGTGACGGCCATCAGCAGCGGGGCGATGGCGGCGACCGCCACGATCCGGCGCGCCGCCTCGAGCGAGAGGTCACCCGCCGCGATCGGCAGCCACGGCTTGTTGAGGCGGTCGATCTCGACGTCCTCGATCTGGTTGATCCCGGTGATGAAGACGTTCACGCACAGGCCGGCGAGCAGGGTCCACAGCAGGTCGACGGCGTTCGACGCGCGGTCCAGGGACGCGGCGATCACGTAGAGCCCGACGATCGACAGCGAGGTGCCGATCAGCGTGTGCGGGCGCCCGAAGCGCCACAGCACGCGCAGCGCCCACGCCGCCGCTCGCGGGGACGCCCGTCTCACCACGAGCGGGGGGCGACTCATCTCAGAGAAAGCTACCGGCCCTGTGGCAGCATGCAGCCGATGCTGGCCGCCTACCGCGCCACGGGTGCCGACCCGCCCTTCGGCGATCCCCGCGGCTATCACGGCGTCGGCATGGAGGGCCACTTCTGGCGCTTCACGCAGGCGCGCACGGGCGCGGTCGTCGTCGTCATCCTCGCCATCAGCCGCGATGCGCAGGGGCGCCCGTGGGCGATGGCCTCGCTGGCGGCCCATCCGGGCGGCGCGGTGCGCTCGGCCACGCTGGCCGACGCCTGGGCCGCGCCCCGCGGGCTGGCCCTGCGCTGCGGCCACGCCTTCGCCGCCGACGAGCGCTCGCTGGGCGTCGACCTCTGCGAGGACGGCCGCCTCGACGTCACCTTCAGCGAGCCGCTGCCGTGGCCACGACCCGCGTTCGGCGCGCTCGGGCCGGCGCAGGTCGTGCCGGGCCTCAGCCAGTACTGGCACCCGTGGCTGCTGCGCGCGCGGGTCAGCGGCAGCGCGCGCATCGGCGACGCCGACATCGACCTCGACGGCGCCGTCGCCTACGCCGAGAAGAACTGGGGCGCGGGCGGCATGCCGCCGGCCTGGTGGTGGGGCCAGGCGCATGGCTTCGAGCGCCCCGACGTGTGCGTCGCCTTCGCCGGGGGCCGCGCCGGCCTGGGGCGCCTACGGGCCACGGCGACGGCGCTCGTGGTCGCCGTCGGGGACGAGGTGCACACCGTCGTCCGCCCCCTGCGCCCGCTGCGCGTGGTCGTCGACGGGCGCGGCTGGCGACTGGCCGGCGCCGGCATCGAGGTCGAGGCGCACGCCGCCGGCGTCGCCCCGCACCTGCTGCCGGTGCCCGTCCCTCACGAGCGCCGGCGCCTGGACGACTGGGCGCCCCAGCACCTGGCCGGCAGCCTGCGCGTGAGCGTGCGCCGGCGCGGGCGCACGCTCTACGAGGGCACGTCGGAGCTCGCCGGGCTCGAGCGCGGCCGCGGCCATCTGGGCTAGTCGCGCTGCTGGATCTCCTGCACCGCCCAGCCATTCCCGTCGGGGTCCTTGAAGAACACGAACCGCCCCCAGGGGAAATCCTGGACCTCGCCGACCTCCACGCCGTGCTCGACGAGGTGCGCGCGGGCGGCGTCGGCGTCGGCCACGACGAGCTGCAGGCCCTGGACCGAGCCGGGGTCCGTGTCCATGATCCCGGTGCCGATCGCGATCGAGCACGCCGAGCCCGGGGGCGTGAGCTGCACGAAGCGCATCTCGTCGCTGACCCGGTGGTCGTGGTCGGCGTTGAAGCCGACCTGATCGACGTAGAAGGCCTTCGCGCGATCCACATCGGTGACGGGGACGGCGACCAGCTCGAGCTTCCAGTCCATCTAGCGCTGCCTTTCGTGAGGAGGATGTCAGGCCACGCTAACGACGATTCAGGTCAGCTACTGTCCTCAATCAGACGCTGGTCGCCTCTATGCCGCGGACGTCGCCGTCCTCGTCGCGCAGCACGTCGACGTCCACGTAGCCGTGACGGCGGAGGTCATCGCGCAGCGCGTCGGCCTGATCGCCGCCGAGCTCGAGCAGCAGGGCGCCGCCGCGGCGCAGGAAGCGCGGGCTGTCGGCCACGACGCGCCGCAACAGCGTGGTCCCGTCCTCGCCGCCGTCGTAGAACAGCGTCGACTCGAAGGTCAGGGCGTCGCGGTGCAGGAGCCGCAGATCGCTGGTGGGGACGTACGGGACGACGCCGACGACCACGTCGACGCGCCCTTCCAGCGCCCGCGCCAGCGGCGCGAGGAGATCGCCGCGGCGGGCGTCCACGCCGTTGCGCCGGGCGCAGGCGACGGCGCGCTCGTCGAGATCGGTGGCCACCACGCGAGCGCCCGGGCACCGCGCCATGAGGGTCTTGGCGATCGCGCCGGCGCCGGTGCAGACGTCGACGGCCACCCCGCCCGCCGGCAGGCGCTCGGCGGCGCGCAGCGCCAGGGGCTCGCTCTGCCAGCGCGGCACGTAGACGCCCGGCTCGACCCCGACCTCCAGGCCGCAGAACGTCACGCTGCCGGTTATCCAGGCCAGCGGCTCGCCCGTGAGGCGGCGCGCGACCAGCGCGTCGAGCAGTTGCGGGTCGCCGCCCGCGCGCGCCAGGAGCTCGCCGGCCTCCTCCGCGGCAGCGACGAACCCGGCGTCGGCCAGCAGCTCGGTCAACTCACCGCGATCGCTCGGCGCGGGCACCGTCAGCCCGCGCGCTCGGCGGCCAGGGCGAGGGCCTCGCCGCCGATGAGCCGCTCGAAGACCCCGATCACCACCCACAGCGAGCGCAGGCGCAGCGCGGCGCGGCGGTCGACGGGGGCCACGCGCGCCTCGGAGTTGATCGTGCTGCCGTCGCCCTCGCGGTCGACCCAGTTGGCGATCAGCACGCGCACGGTCCCGGGCTCAGACCAGGCGCGAAATTCCTCGGGGCCGTCGAGGCGCGGATAGTCGCGCTGGAGGGTCCAGATGCGCCCGCAGAGCCCCGAGACCGACCAGTGCTCGCCCTCGTCGAGGACGCAGAAGGGGTACGCCGCCAGCAGCTCGCCGAAGGTCTGGTCGGTGCGGGTGTCGGGGATGCGCCAGCGCACGAGCCGCCCCAGCGAGTGCGTCTCGGACAGGCAGACCTCGTTCGCGGCCGCCCACAGGCGCTGCGGCGCCGCCGCCGAGCGTCGCCGGTGGCGCGTGCGCACGGCGAACTCGGGCAGCCAGGCATCGAGGGTCGCGGGATCCACCGCCGCGCACGGTACCCGCCGCTCGCCGCCCACCAGCAGCCGCCCATCGGGGCCGGGCGATACAGAGCGGGCCGATCGGGTACGCGTAGGTCCTATGTCACGGAAGACAGTCGTGCTCGTCGTCGCCCTGCTCGCCCTCGCGCCCGCCACCGCGTGGGCGGTGACGAAACAGGGCACGCGCCTGGCCGACACCCTGCGCGGGACGGCCGGCAACGACATCCTGCGTGGCGAGGGCTCGCGCGACACGCTCTACGGCGCCGCGGGCAACGACCTGCTCTCCGGCGGCAGCGCCGCGGACCGCCTCTATGGCGAGGCGGGCGACGACGAGCTCGACGGCGGCTCGGGCAACGACCGCCTCGAGGGCGGCGACGGCAACGACCGCCTGCTCGGCGTGACCGGCAACGACGTGCTGGAGGGCGGGCCCGGCAACGACGCGCTCGACGGCTTCGACGGCGACGACATCCTGCGCGGCGGCGACGGCAACGACTTCCTCGGCGAGTCGCGCTTCGGCGATGACCGCGAGCTCAACGGCGGGGCCGGCGACGACGTCCTGATGGGCAACGCCGGGGCCGACAAGGTCATCCTCGGCGGCGACGGCAACGACCTGCTCTCCGGCGGGACGGGCAACGACGGCCTCGACGGCGGTCTGGGCAACGACATCCTCTTCGCCGGGTCCGGCCAGTACCAGGGCCTGCCGGCCGTCGGCGGCGAGGGCGACGACACGCTGGTCGACACGGGCTCGGGGACCCTCGACGCCGGCCCCGGCAACGACGTCCTGTGGCAGGTCGGCGCCCATGGCCTCGCCATCCTGCAGGGCGGCGACGGCGACGACCAGCTCTTCGTCGGCACCGGCACCGGCAGCGCGGACTGCGGCCCCGGCAACGACGTCGCCTACCTCACCCCGGCCGCGCAGGCCGCCGACGCGCGCCACCAGCTCGATCGCACGCGCATCGGCTTCGCCGGCTGCGAGAGCATCCAGCCGGCGCCCGCCGGCGCCGCTCCCCCGACCTTCGCGGGCATGGCCGACACCTACAAGGCGCTCGGCGTCCCGTGGGACGACGACGTCGTGGCCCGCGCGCTGGCCTACGAGCAGATGGACTCCTGCCAGCGCAAGAACTCCTCCTGCCCGGGCACCGACGAGCCCGAGCGCATCGTCGGCACCGACGGCGCCGACCACATCAACGGCCAGGGCGGCGACGACTTCCTCGAGGGCGCCGGCGGCAACGATGACCTCGTCGGCGGCCGCGGACGCGACTCGCTCTTCGGCCGCACCGGCGACGATCACCTCGACGGCGGCCTGGGCGGCGACGAGCTCGAGGGCGGCCGCGGCGACGACACCATCATCGGCGGCGACGGCTCGGACGAGATCAACGGCGGCCTCGGGCGCGACACGATCAAGGCGGGGGCCGGCAACGACACCATCCGCGCGGTGGGCGGCGGCACCGACGTCGTCGACTGCGGCCCCGGTCGCGACCGCGTCGAGAAGGACAGCCGCGACCGTATTCGCAACTGCGAGATCGTGCTCTGAGAAAGCGTGACGCGCCCGCCTGGGGCGGGTCCTGTTGGGTGAAGAGCTTTCCCCGACGACTCCACACGACGGGTCCCGCTTGCGGCGGGACCGGTCGTTCCAACGGGGATGGTGGGGGTCCCGCTTCAGGCGGGACCCCCCGACCGTTCGCCCGGCGGCGCCTACCATGCTGCTGATGGGGATCGAGCTCACCGAGCTCGAGCCGCTCGTCCGCCGCGCGCTGGCCGAGGACGTCGGCTCGGGCGATCTGACGACGCAGGCCACCGTGCCCGCGGGCGCGCGTGCCCGGGCGCGCATCACCCAGAAGCAGCCCGGCGTGCTCTACGGGCTCGACGCGGCAGAGCTCGCCTTCGCCCTGCTCGACCCCGCCGCGCGCTTCCTGGCCCTCGCCGAGGAGGGCGTGTGGCGCAGTGGCGGCCCCGTGCTCGACATCGAGGGCGAGGCGGCCGCCCTGCTCGGGGCCGAGCGCACCGCGCTCAACCTGCTGCAGCGCCTGAGCGGCGTGGCGACGCTGACCGCGCGCTACGTCGAGGCGGTCCGCGGGACCCGCGCGCGCGTCCTGGACACGCGCAAGACGACACCGGGGCTGCGCATGCTCGAGAAGGCGGCCGTGGCGGCCGGCGGCGGGACCAACCACCGCATCGGCCTCTTCGACGCGGTCCTCATCAAGGAGAACCACGCCGCCATGGCGGGCGGGGTGGGGGAGGCGGTGCGCAAGGCGCGCGACCGCGCTCCGGAGGGCACCCTGGTCGAGGTCGAGTGCAGCGATGAGGCCGAGGTCGACGAGGCGCTGGCCGCAGGGGCGCAGCGGATCCTGCTCGACAACATGAGCCCGGCCCAGATGCGCGCCATGGTGGCCCGGGTGGACGGGCGCGCCGAGCTCGAGGCCAGTGGCGGGATCGACCTCGAGACGATCCGGGACGCCGCAGAGACCGGGGTAGACTTCATATCGGTCGGTGCCCTCACGCACTCGGCCCCCGCCCTAGACCTCTCTCTTCTCCTGGAGCCCGCGCCGTGAACCTCCCCATGGCCCCGCTTGACACCCCGCCGGACCTCGCGCCCGAGGACGTACCCTCGCTGCAGGACGAGGTCCGCGCGCTCGCGCGCGAGCGCGACGCGGTCATCCTCGCCCACAACTACCAGCGCCCCGAGGTGCAGGACGTGGCCGACTACGTCGGCGACTCGCTCGGCCTCTCGCGTCAGGGCGCGGCGACCGACGCCACGACGATCGCCTTCTGCGGCGTGCATTTCATGGCCGAGACCGCATCGATCCTCTCGCCCGAGAAGACCGTGCTCATCCCCGACCTCGACGCCGGCTGCTCGCTGGCCGACTCGATCACGCCCGACCAGCTGCGCGCCTGGCAGGCCCAGCATCCCGGCGCCGTCACGGTCATGTACGTCAACACGACGGCTGAGATCAAGGCGCTGACCGACTACTGCGTGACCTCGTCGAACGCCGTCCCCGTCGTCGAGCACATCCTGCGCGAGCACGGGCCGGACACCGAGATCCTCTTCGGCCCCGACATGTTCCTCGGCGCCTACGTCGAGAAGACGATCGGCCGCGCGCTGCACGTCTGGGACGGCGAGTGCCATGTGCACGCCGGCATCCGCCCGTCGGACATCGCGCGCACGCGCGCCGAGCACCCGGGCGCCGACTTCCTCATCCATCCCGAGTGCGGCTGCTCGACGTCGGTCATGGAGTACGTCGCGGCCGGCGACGTCGACGCCGACGGCGTGCACATGCTCTCGACGGGCGGCATGCTCACCTACGCGGCCGAGCGCGCCGGCCACGGCGGCACGGCCATCATGGCGACCGAGACGGGGATGCTGCACCCCCTGCGCATGGCCGCGCCCGACGTCGACTTCATCGCGGCCAACGAGCGCGCGTCGTGTCGCTACATGAAGATGATCACGCTGACCAAGCTGCGCGACGGCCTGCGCGACGGCGTCTTCGAGGTGCGCGTGCCCGAGGCGATCGCCGAGCGCGCCCGCGTGCCGATCGAGCGCATGGTCGCCATCGGTTAGCCGGGCTTGGCTGGCCCGAACACGTTCGCCGGCGAGGCTCTGGACCGCGCCGCGCCGCACCGGCGCGACGAGGCGTGGCTGGCCGCGCGGCTCGCCGATCCCGCGACGCGCGTGGTGGCGGCCAGCGAGGGGGGCGTGATCGTCGCGGGCGAGCGCCCGCGGATGTTCGCCGTCGACGCGCTGCCGGAGGGCCTCGAGCTCGTGCTCCTCGGAGTGGATGGCGACGGTCACGCCGTGTTCGCCGCCGACCCGGGCGACGAGCTCCCCGGCGAGCGCCGCGGCCTGCGCGACCTCGCGCCGGTGCTCTCGCAGGCCGAGGGCGGGATGGTCGCCCACGCCGTCGGGCTGCTCAACTGGCACCGCCGCCACCGCTTCTGCGCGAACTGCGGGGCGCCGAGCGTGGCGCGCGAGGCCGGGCACGTGCGCGTGTGCCCGGTATGCGGCACGCAGCACCACCCGCGCACGGACCCGGTGGTCATCATGCTCGTCACCGACGGCGATCGCGCGCTGCTGGGCCGTCAGGCGCAGTGGCCTGCCGGGCGCTACAGCGCGCTCGCGGGCTTCGTCGAGCCGGGCGAGAGCCTCGAGGAGGCGGTGGCGCGCGAGGTGCGCGAGGAAGCGGGCGTCCGGGTGGCCGACGTGCGCTACCGCTCCTCGCAGCCGTGGCCCTTTCCCAGCTCGCTCATGCTCGGCTTCTCGGCGCGGTGGGCGGGCGGCGAGCCCGCGGTCCGCGACGCCGAGCTCGAGGACGTCGGCTGGTTCACGCGCCAGGCGATCGTGGGCGGTGACGTCCTGCTGCCGCCGCCCACGGCCATCGCCCGGCGCCTCATCGACGAGTGGCTCGGCGACGAGGAGGCACCGGAGGCGGCCAGCGGGCTCGCCGTCTAGCCGACGAGCTCGATCTTCTCGAAGAGGAGGCCGGCCGGCGTCGCCTTCAGCTCGGCCTCCTGCACGACAGCGCCGGGCGTCAGCTTGGTCGCGTCGCATCCGGCCTGACCCTGGTCGTTGCCGTTGTCGTCGCCTTGGTCGTCGTCGCCCTGGTTGTCGTCACCGGAGCCCTGGTGATCGCCGCCCTGGTGATCGCCGTCGCCGTCGTCGCGGCCACCGTCGTCGGCCGCGCGCGCCGCGGGCGCGGTGCTCGTGGGCGTCATCGCCGTGTCGTCGCACTCGATCTCGGTGTCGGCGTCGACCGTGCCCTTGACGTCATCGCCGTTGAAGAGGTGGACGGTGAGGATGCCACCCGTGAACGAGACGACCTGACCGGCCTTCTCCTGGCCGTCCTTGATCCCGTCGTCGTCGGTGTCGGCGTCACGCGGGTTGTCGCCCGCCCTGAACTCGGCGCGGTTGCGCAGGCCGTCGTGGTCCTGGTCGCGCTTGGCCTGGTTGACCTTCAGGCTCAGGTGATGGGCGCGCTCCCAGCGATCGGGGATGCGATCGCCGTTGCGGTCGCCGTGGCTGCGCGCCATGCCCGAAGCGGGGAAGGCGAGGATCGCCGCGAAGGCGCACGCGAGGAACAGCAAGGTGCGGGCAGTTCGATGGCTCATGCTCCTGGAGACACGCGCACTCGGCTCGCGTCACGGAGCCGGTCGATCAGTCGGAGCCGTCGCTGCCCGAGCCCGAGTCACCCGAGATCGATCCGGAGTCCGAGCCCGAGCCCGACGATCCGGAACCCTCGCCCGAGTCGGGCGGCGGCGGCGCGATCGTAACCGTGGGAGCGTCGGTGCCGTCGTCGCCGCCGACCGGCGCCGGTTGCGTCGCGGCGGCGACCGTCACGTCATCCTTGCCCGAGCTCTTCGTGCCGGTCGCCTTGCCCGAGTGCTCCTTGGCCGCTCCGTCATCGCCCGAGCTGCCGCTGCCGGAGGATCCCTGGCCCGACGATTCGCCGGGCCCCGAGCCCGAGCCGTTCCCGTGCGACTCGCCCGAGTGGCCGGAGTCGCCCGAGCCCGAGGGGCCAGACTCCGCGTCACCCGAGCCCGGGCTCTTCTTGGGGCCCGAGCCGCTCGAGCCCGAGCGGTGCGACTTCGAGCTGCCGTGGCGGTGGCCGGAGTGCCCGCTCGACCACCTGCCGGTCGCGGGAGCGTGGTCGACCACGGGGCCGCCCTGGCCGCCCGCCTCGTGGTCGGGGGTGGGCGCTGGGCCCGTGAGGGCCACGGCACGCTGCGCGCCGGGCTCGCGACGGGCCTCGTGCGCGTCCGGCTTGGCCTTTGCGCGCGCCGGCTGGTGTTCGTCGTGCAGGGCCGGGCCGCCCGCGACGACCGCGCCGGCGGCGAGCGCTGCGACGCCCGCCTTGAGCGCCACGCCCGCGCCGCCAGCGCCGACGGCCACCTCGGCGACGCGCGCCGCCGTGGCCTCCTGGCTGCCGGCCAGCCACGACATCACCGGATAGGGCGTGAGCGCCGTGGCGGCGGCGCGCAGCGTGGTGCGGGCGCGCAGCAGCAGCTGACGCAGGGCGCCGTCGCTCATGCCCAGCTCCCGGGCGACGTCGGCATGCGGGCGATCGGCCACGGCGATGGCGACGAGCGCGGCGCGCTGGCGATCGGGCAGGGCCTCGATGCCGTGCAGGGCCGCGCGCAGCTCCTCGCGCCGCTCGACCTCGGCCTCGAGGCTGATCGCGGGCAGCTCCGCGGCCACCGCCGGCAGCGCCGAGCCGGCCGCGCGCAGCGTGTTGAGCGCCTGGTTGTGCGCGATGCGGTACAGCCACGGGCGCAGCTCGCGCACGTCGGTGCCGGCGCGCAGCGCCTGCCACGCGCGGACGAAGGTCGCCTGCAGGACGTCCTCGGCCAGCGCCTCGCTCAGCAGCCGGCGCAGATAGCGCTGCAGCGGGCGCCGATAGCGCTCGACGATCGCCTCGAAGGCCCGATCGTGGCCGTCGGCCGCGAGCGCGACCAGGCGGCCGTCGCTCTGGGTGCGCAGCAACGGGGTGGACAGCACGGGCGCCATGACCGTGAGACCACGGTAGCGCTGCTACGTCACGCTGCGAGCAGGTCGAATCCGTGGTCGCTCACGCGGCGCACGAGGGGGAGGCTCTCGCGCTTGCGCTCGAACTCGAGCGGCGTGTAGCAGTGGACGTCGGCGTGGTCGCCCATCTCGGCCGCGTCCCACAGCGCACCGCACTGGTAGACGCGCTCGAGCCACGGCACGCCGTCGAAGCGCTCGGACACGAGGAGGACGACGTATTCGGGGCCGCGCTCGCGCTGGGGCGCCGCTCCCAGGGCGTCGTCGGCGCGCGCCCCGCCGAGCATCGCCAGCGACAGGGGCCAGCGATCGCTCACGCGCGAGACGTAGCGGGACAGCTCGCGTTCGTTGAGGGCTTCGGCCACCGGCACCAGATCATTCTGACCCACTCCGACGCGCCCGGCCAGAGCCTTAACCAGATGAGAACTCGCCGCTCTCGTGCGGCCCGACGCACGCGACCGCGAGCTTCTCGGGATCGACCGTGCGGGCCGCCTCGACCACTTCGTCGAAGGTGGCCGCGTCGAGCAGGGCGATGGCGGCGTCGGGGTCGATGTCCTCGTCGAAGACGATCCGCTGGTTGGCCGCGTAGCGGGCGACGGCGTTCGTGTTCTCGAAGGCCAGGACGCGCCGACCGGCCGCGTAGGCGCGCGCCCGCTCGACCTCCTCCGGCGTGGGCCCGTCGGCGGCCAGCTCGCCCACGATCTCGCGCATGCGCGTGAAGGCCTCCGCGCACTTGCTCGACTCGAGGCCCGCGCCGAGCTGGAGCACGGGCACGTCGGCGTACGCGTGGTCGGTGGCGTAGACCGAGTAGCACAGGCCGCGCTGCTCGCGGATCTCGTCGAACAGCCGCGAGCCCATCGAGCCCCCCAGCAGCGTGGAGTAGATCGTGAAGGCGGCGCGGGCCTTGGGGTCGTCGACGGCGACCTCCGGGCGGTAGCTCATGCGCAGGTGCGACTGGTTGGAGTCGCGCTGCTCGACCAGCGTGCTGGGCTCGAAGGGCGGGGCCGGCACGTAAGGCTCGGGCTCGGGCAGGTCGGGGAAGCGCGAGAAGAGCTCGTCGAGCTGGCCGTTGGCCGGCACGTGGTCGACGTTGCCGACGACGAAGGCGCCGCCGCGCGCGCCGGACCAGCGGCGCTCGCGGAAGGCCACGATCGCGTCGCGCGAGAAGGTCCGCAGGTGATCCTCGGGGCCCAGGACGGTGCGGCCCAGCGGATGGTCGCCGAAGTGCGCGCGGTCGATGAGCTCCTCGGCCACGGCGGCGGGCTGGTCCTTGTAGCGCTGGATCTCCTGGATGACGACGCCGCGCTCCTTGTCGAGCTCGGCGGGATCGATCCTCGGGCGCCCGACGAAGTCGGTGAGCAGGTCGATCGCCTCCATGGCCGACTCGGCGCGGACGGTGATGTGAAAGGCGACGAGGTCGTGCGAGGTGTAGGCGTTCAGCGAGCCGCCCATCCGCTCGGCCGTCTCGTTGACCTTGCGGTAGTCGTCGTAGATCTGGCCGCCCTTGAACACCAGGTGCTCGAGGAAGTGGGCCATCCCGTTCTCGTCCGGGCGCTCGGTGCGCGCGCCGGCGTCGAAGGCGACGAGGACCGTCGTGGCGCGCGTGCCGTCGAGGGCGACGCGGTGGATGGGAAGGCCGTTGGAGGCGACTGACGAGGTGATCTGCGGCATCGCAGTTGACGATAGCGGGGTGGCGAGGCCGGCTCGGCCGACCTCACGCCGCGGGCGCCGGTGGCGTTGACCGTCCATGACCACCGCTACGACGCCGACCATCGCCGACCGCATCGAAGACCTCGACTGGGCCGCGCTGACCGCCAAGCTGGAAGACAACGGCTTCGCTCAGACCCCGCCGGTCCTCAGCCCCTCTGAGTGCCGCGCGCTGGGCGCGAGCTTCGAGGAGGGGCGCTTTCGCTCGACCATCGACATGCGCCGCTACCGCTTCGGCGAGGGCGAGTACAAGTATTTCGACGCGCCGCTGCCCGAGGTCATCGACGGCGCGCGCCACGCGCTCTACCCGCCCCTGGCCGAGCTGGCCAACCAATGGGCGCAGCGCCTGCGGGAGCCCGCCAACTTCCCGGCCGTCCTCGACGACTTCCTCGAGCGCTGCCACCGCGCCGGCCAGCGCCGCACCACGCCGCTCATCCTGCGCTACGGCGAGGGCGGCCACAACACGCTGCACCAGGACGTCTACGGCGACGTCGCCTTCCCGCTCCAGGCCGTGACCATGCTCGACCGCCCGGGGGAGGACTTCGATGGCGGCCAGTTCGTCTTGCTCGAGCAGCGCCCGCGCGCGCAGTCGCGCGCCCACGTCATCGACCTTCAGCGCGGCGCCTTCCTGATCTTCCCGACCCGCCACCGCCCGGTGCTCGGCACACGCGGCTACTACCGCGCGACCATGCGCCATGGGGTGGCGACGGTGCGCTCAGGACGACGCACGACGCTCGGCGTCATCTTCCACGACGCCGCTTGAGCTCGACCTCGACGCCGTCGAGGAGGCGGTCGAGCCCGCGTTCGAAGCGCTCCTGGTCGAGGGCCATCTCGGCGAGGTCCTCGTCCCGGCCGCCCGCGGCGCGGTTGGCCTCCGCGATGCGCTCGATGTTGGGGTAGGCCCCGGTCTCGAGTTGCGCGGCCATGTAGTCGAAGACCGCCTGCATCCACCCGGGCTCGGCCTGCTCCTCGCGCGTCTCGAGCACGGCGATGAACGCGCGCAGGCTGAAGCCGAAGACATAGTCGTCGACGAGCGCGATGATCTCCATCTTCGTCTTGACGTCGAGGTCGGTGTCGGCGAGCGCGGCGACCGACTGGTCGAAGTGGCGCAGCGAGTTGGGTCCGGGGATCGCCCGCGGGCGCGGGCGCATCGCGCCGATGATCCACGGGTGTCGCTCGAAGTTGGCCCGCGTGGCGATCGCGATCGCGCGCAGCGCGGGCCGCCAGCCCTTGTGCAACTCGGCGTCGTCGACGAGCTGACGGCCGAGGATCGCGTCGCTCATGAGGTCGAGCAACTCGTCCTTGCCGCCCACGTAGTGGTAGAGGCTCATGGTCCCGAGCCCCAGCTCGGCCGCGACGCGGCGCATCGAGACCGCGTCGATGCCTTCGGCGTCAGCGACCGTGATCGCCGCCTGCGCGACGTCGGCGCGCGAGCGGGGGGCGCGCCGGCCGGTCGGCTCCGGGCGAGCCCAGATCGGGTCGAACACGGCCTCGCCGTGCCGTCTGCCGCGATCGTGGCGGCGATCGTCTCGCTCGGCCCTTGACATCTCGTACAGTGTACTACTACCGTACGGTGTACGAATACACGTACGCCGTACGAATGAGGAATCTCATGTCAACTCCCCACCACGCCGGCATCTTCGCCGAAGGCCTCGGAAAGCGCTACGGCGACCTCTGGGCGCTGCGCGACGTCGACCTCGACGTCCCCCAGGGCACGGTGCTCGGCCTGCTCGGCCACAACGGCGCCGGCAAGACCACCGCCGTGCGCATCCTCGCCACGCTGCTGCGCCCGACCGAGGGACGTGCGACGGTCGCCGGCCACGACGTCGTCGCCGACGCGGCGACCGTGCGTACGAAGTTCGGCCTGGCCGGCCAGCAGGCCACCGTCGACGGCCTGCTCACCGCGCGCGCCAACCTCGAGATGGTCGGCCGCCTCTACCACCTGCCGCGGGCCATGGTCCGCGCGCGGGCCGACGAGCTGCTCGAGCGCCTGAGCCTCGCCGACGCCGCCCACCGCCTGGTGCGGACCTTCTCGGGCGGCATGCGCCGCCGCCTCGACCTCGCCGCCAGCCTGGTTGCCGCGCCCCCGGTGCTGTTCCTCGACGAGCCGACCACGGGCCTCGACCCCCGCAGCCGCATCGAGCTGTGGAACCTGCTCGGCGAGCTCGTGCGCGACGGCGCGACCCTGCTGCTGACCACGCAGTACCTGGAGGAGGCCGATCGCCTGGCCGACGACATCGTCGTGCTCGACGGCGGCCGCGTCGCGGCGCAGGGCTCGCCGGCCGAGCTGAAGGCGCGCATCGGCGGCGAGCGCCTCGAGGTGACCGTCGGCGGCGCCGACGAGCTCGCGGCCGCGGCCGCGGCGCTCGGGCACTTCGCCAGCGACGCCCCATGGGTCGACGCCGAGGCGGCCCGCGTCATCGCGCCGGTCACCGCCGGCGTCGCCCTTGCCGAGGTCGTGCGCGCGCTCGACGCGGCCGGCGTCGCCACCACCGACCTGCACCGCCGAGAGGCGACGCTCGACGACGTCTTCCTCGCCATCACCGATTCCACGCCGACGACCGAGGAGGTCGCCGCCTGATGTCCGCCCACGCCGAACGCCTGCGCTTCGGGCTGTCCGACAGCCTCGTCGTCGCGCGGCGCAATCTCTCCCACATCCGCCAGATCCCCGAGAAGCTCATCGACGTCACGATCCAGCCGCTCATGTTCGTCCTGCTCTTCGCCTACGTCTTCGGCGGGGCGATCGCCGTGCCGGGCGGCAGCTATCACGAGTACCTGATGGGCGGGATCTTCATCCAGACCCTGACCTTCGGCGTCATGGGGCCCGCGATGTCGATGGCGACCGACCTCGGCGAAGGCGTGCTCGATCGCTTCCGCTCGCTCCCGATGGCGCGCTCGGCCTTCCTCGTCGGCCACGTGCTGGCCGAGTTCGCCGCCGCTCTGCTCGGCCTGACCGTGATGACGCTCGCCGGCCTGGTCGTCGGCTGGCGCATCCACACCGACGTCGCGCACGCGCTCGCCGGGTTCGGGCTGCTCGCGCTGCTCGCCTTCACGATGCTGTGGGTGGGCATGCTGCTCGGGAGCGTGGTCCGGTCGCCCGATGCGGCCCAGGGGGTCGTCTTCATCGTCATCTTCCCGCTGAGCTTCATCGCCAACGCGTTCGTGCCGGCGGGGACGCTGCCCACCGTGCTCCAGCACGTGTCCGACTGGAATCCGGTCAGCGCGCTGGCTGCGGCGGTCCGCACGCTGTTCGGCAACCCCACCGCGACGCCGGCCGATGCTGCGTGGCCACTGCAGCACCCGGTCGTGGCCGGGGTGCTGTGGTGCGTCGGGCTCCTGGCGATCGTGGTGCCGCTGGCGCTCGCGGCCTACCGGAGGCGCACCGAGGCGTAGGTGTGCCAGACGGCCACCTTGGTGGTGCGGAATCGGGCCGAGGCGGTGGTGAGATGGATGCATGCCCTCACTCCGCACTCAACTCGCCACCGCAGCAGTCACCCTGCTCGCCCTGTCCCCGACGGCTGCCATCGCCGCCGGCACCCACGCCCAGCCGCAGCTCGGCGGCAACCCGCAGATGCGGCTGGTCGACAGCCACCACGCGACGCTGAACTTCGCGTCGGACCGCCTGGCCAAGAACGCCTACGGCGGCCTCGACGCGAAGATCACCTTCGTCAACGGCGCGCGCGTCTCCGGCCTGAAGGCCGTCGGCACGCACGGCAGCGACATCAAGTACGCCGCGACGGTCACTTCCTCGAAGCCGATCAAGCTGCACCAGAAGTACACGGTGCGCTTCCGCCTCGGCCACGGCAAGACCGTCGAGCGCCTCGTGAAGGTCTTCAACCCCGGCGAGCACGGCTAGTCACAGCGCCTCCCGGGACGAGCGGGGAGTTTGTCGGTCATACGCCGACAAACTCCCCTTTCGTCCGCAGCCGCCCGCCGCCAAACCCAGCCGCGCGCCGCCGAGACCAGCCGCGCGCCTACGCACCGCCCACGCCCCGACCGCGGCCACTCCCTCTTTCCTCGGTGCGCAGTTGGCCGCGCAGCGCCAGAGGCGCGGCGGACGGGCGACGGGCTAACCGAACAGCGCGCTGTACGCGTTCAGCGCCGGCGCCCCGCCGAGGTGCACGTAGAGCACCGTGGCGTCGGCGGGGATCGTCCCGTCGCCCACCAGGCCGACGAGGCCCGCCATCGACTTGCCCTCGTACACCGGGTCGCAGATCATCCCCTCGAGCCGGCCGGCCAGGTGGATGGCGTCGAGCGTCTGCTGCACAGGGACGCCGTAGCGCTCGCCGGCGAAGCCCTCGAGGACCTCGATCTCGTCGTCGCGCAGGTCGCGGCCGAGGCCGATCCGTGCGGCGGTGTCCCGGGCGATGCGCGCCACGGCGTCGCGGGTCTCCTCGATGCGCGCCGAGGCATCGATGCCCAGCACGCGCCGCGGGCGGGGGCCGGCGGCGAAGCCGGCGATCATGCCCGCCTGCGTGCTGCCGGTCACCGTGCACACGACCACGTGGTCGAAGAAGACGCCGAGCTCTGCCTCCTGTCGCTCGACCTCGCGCGCGAAGCGCGCGAAGCCAAGGCCGCCGAGCGGGTGGTCCGAGGCGCCGGCGGGGATGGGGTAGGGGCGCCCGCCGCGCGCGCTGACCTCGTCGATCGCGCGCTGCCAGCTCTCCTTGACGCCGATGTTGAACTCCGAGCGCACGAGCTCGACCTCGGCGCCCATGATGCGGCTGAGCAGGATGTTGCCCACCCGGTCATAGACGGCGTCGGGCCAGTCGACCCAGCTCTCCTGGACGAGCCGCGCCTTCAGCCCGGCGACCGCGGCCGCGGCGGCGACCGAGCGCGTGTGGTTGGACTGCACGCCGCCGATCGAGACGAGCGTGTCGCAGCCCTGAGCCAGCGCGTCGGCCACGAGGTACTCGAGCTTGCGCAGCTTGTTGCCGCCCATGCCGACGCCCGTGTTGACGTCCTCGCGCTTGGCCCAGATCTCCGGGCCGCCCAGGTGCTCGGTGAGCCGCGCGAGCCGGTGCACGGGCGAGGGCCCGGGCAGCAGCGCGAAGCGCTCGTAGGCCTCCAGCCCGGCGGCGGTGGAAGAGGCGACGGCGTCGGTCACGTGAAGCTCCGATCGATCAGGGTTCCGAGGGACAGCCAGTTCTCGCGCGCCGCCTCGGCGGCTCCCGCCGCGTCGCCGGCCGCGCAGCGCTCGAGGATGGCCGCGTGCTGCTCGACCGATCGGCGCCCGACCAGCGACCCGAAGCGCAGGCGCTCCAGGCGTCGCAGGCGCGGCATCAGCCGCGCGAGCGAGCCTACGATCTCGCCGTTGGCCGAGGCGTGGACGAGGACGTCGTGAAACGCATCGTCGTCGGCGATGGCCGCGTCGACGTCGCCGCGCGCCAGCGCGTCGGAGAAGCGCTCGTTGGCCGCGGCCATCGCGTCGAGCTCGGCGCTCGTCACCCGCGCCACGCCCAGGGTCGCCGCCAGGGCGTGCAGCGCCGCGACGACCTGGAAGGCGTCCTGGGCATCGCGGCGATCCAGCGGCGCCACGCGCGTGTAGCGGTTGGGCGCGCTCTCGACGAGCCCGTGGTCCTCCAGGCGAGCGACGGCCTCGCGGATCGGGGTGCGGCTGATGCCCAGCCACGAGGAGAGCTCGGCGTCGCGCAGCTGCTCGCCAGCCTCCAGCGTGCCGTCGAGGATCGCGTCGCGCAGGCGCGCGTAGGCCTCGTCGCGCAGCAGGACGCGCGTCGTCACGGCCTCGCCCGAGGGAACCGGCATGTGAAATATCACACACCACCTGTCAAGCTCAGCCAGCCTGCGCGGCGCAACTCCAGGCGTGCAAGGGCGGTTGCATGTGCGAGGATCGAGAAGGGATCAGCGCCCTGCGACGCTAAGTTGCAGCCGGGTATGGCCACGACTGAAGCCGAAATCCTCGCTCGCGAGGCGGCGCATCCGACCGCACCACCGGTCGTCGAGTTTCGCCGCGTCAGCAAGCGCTACGACAACGGGATGGGTCTCGACGACGCCTCCTTCACGGTCGGGCGCGGTGAGTTCGTCTTCCTCGTCGGCTCGACGGGGTCGGGCAAGTCGACGGTCATGCGCCTGCTCATCAAGGAGCTCGAGCCGACGTCCGGGACGATCCGCGTCGCGGGGCGCGACTTGGCCGAGATCACGCGCAAGAAGGTGCCCTTCTTCCGGCGCAACCTCGGGGTCGTCTTCCAGGACTTCAAGTTGCTGCCCAACCGCACGGTGCACGACAACGTCGCCTACGCGCTGCAGGTCACGGGCAGCTCGCGCAAGGAGGTCCGCGCCAAGGTCCCGGACATCCTGCGCCTCACGGGCCTGTCGACCAAGCTGCACCACTTCCCCGACCAGCTCTCCGGCGGCGAGCAGCAGCGCGTGTCGGTGGCGCGCGCGTTCGTCAACCACCCGCCGCTGCTGCTGGCCGACGAGCCGACCGGCAACCTCGACCCCGAGACCTCGATCGGGATCATGCAGCTGCTGTACCGCATCAATCGCACGGGGACGACGGTCATCGTCGCCACCCACGACTCGGCCATGGTCGACCGCATGCGCCGGCGCGTGATCGAGCTCTCCAGCGGGCGCATCATCCGCGACGAGGTCTCGGGCCTCTACGCGCCGCGCGACATGTCGACCGCCGAGTTCGGCGCCCTGCTGCGCGAGCCGGCGCCGGCCCCCCGGCGGGTCCGCGAGCCGGGCGACGACTTCGACGAGGCCTTCCGCGACTGATGCGCATCGGCTTCTTCCTGCGCGAGGCGCTGCGCTCGATGTCGCGCAACGCCGTCCCGAGCTTCGCGGCCATGGCCTCGGTGCTCGTCACCGTGCTCGTGCTCGGCGTCTTCATCCCCGTCGTGCAGGCCACGACCGGCGCGGCCAACGACGTGCGCAGCCGGGTGCTGGTCAACGTCTACCTCAAGACCGACGCCAAGCCCGACGACGTCGCCCGCGTCCAGCGCCTGCTCGACGACAAGGTCGACCACGTGGGCAAGGTCCAGTACCTCTCCAAGGCCGCTGCGCTCAAGGAGCAGAAGGCGCGCTACCCGGAGGCCTACGACCTGCTGGGCTCCAACCCGCTGCCCGACACCTTCCGCGTCACGCCCGACAAGCCCGACAACGCGCTGAAGCTGCGCGACGCGCTGAGTCCCAGCGCGCCCGGCGGCGGGCACACGACGATCGACCCGGCCATCGACACGGTCAAGAACTCCAAGGACGACACGCAGAAGATCCTCGTGGCCACGCGCGTCGTGAAGCTCACGACCGGCCTGCTCGCCGTGCTGCTCGTCGTCGCGAGCGTCCTGCTCGTCTCCAACACGATCCGGCTCTCCCTCTTCTCGCGCCGGCGCGAGGTCGAGGTCATGAAGCTCGTGGGCGCGACGGACTGGTTCATCCGCTGGCCGTTCGTCATCGAGGGCATCGTCCTGGGCGCGCTCGGGGGGTTGATGGCGATCCTCCTGCTCCTGGTGGGCAAGATCGCCCTGCTCGACCCGCTCATCAGCCAGTTCGCCCTGCTCGCCGCGCCGAAGACGATCCACCTCGGCGTGCTCGTGGGCGTGCTGCTGGCCGCGTCGGTCGGGGTGAGCGCCGCCGGGTCGGGGCTCTCGCTGCGCCGCTTCCTGCGGGTCTAGCCTCGCGTCAGCGCCGCCGCGGCGTCCTCGAGGCGGTCGTCGCCCCAGAACAGCTCGTCGCCGACCGCGACGGTCGGCACGCCGGTGATGCCGCGGGCGATCGCCGCGTCGGTCGCGTCGCGCAGGCGCTGCTTGACCTCGGGCCCCTCGACGCCCCGAGCGACGGCGTCGGGGTCGATCCCGGCGTCGCGCGCGCACGCGAGGACCGTGTCGCGCTCGCGCAGGTCGCCGCCCTCGCCCAGCCCGCGGCGGAAGGCGGCCAGCGAGAACTCGCGCAGACGGTCGTGCTCGGCGGCGATGAGGGCGGCGCGCAGGACCAGGATCGAGTAGTTGCGGTCCGGCCAACCGTCGGGCCAATGCAGCGGGAGGCCGAGCGCGGCGGTCCGCCGCTCGCACTCGCGCTGGCCGCGCTCGCGTGCCGGGCTTGCCTGCAGCGACCACGGCACCTTGCCGATCTGGCGGATCAGCGCGCCGAAGGCGATCGGCTGCCAGCGCGGGCGAACGGGGAGGACCTCGTCGACCCGGTGCGCGGCCAGATAGGCGTAGGGCGAGTTGAAGTCGTAGTAGAAGGTCGGCTCGCTCATCGGCGCCCCCGATCATGGCACGGCCCCTGCGGCCCGCCGGCGTGCGGCCTCGTACCCTGTGGGCCTTGCGTCGGCTCGCGCCCGTTCCCCGCTTCGTCCCGCTCGTCGCCCTCGTGGTCGTCGTGCTGCTGCTCGGGACCTGGCTGGGCGGCCGGCACTCGGACTGGCTGCCGGGACCGGTGCGCGACGCGCTCGTCGGCGACAGCGACACCGCGGTCGTCAAGGAGGCGATCGACCGCGTGCACGACACGTACTATCGGCAGATCCCCAAGTCGGCGCTGGCCGACGACGCCATCGCCGGCGTGGTGAGCAAGCTCGGCGACCGCTTCTCCAACTACTTCGACCCCGCCCAGTACAAGCGCTTCAAGGACGCGCAGAACTCCGAGTTCTCGGGCGTCGGGCTCCAGGTCTCGCGCCATCCCAAGGGCCTGCGCGTCGACGCGGTCTACGACGGCTCGCCGGCCAAGCGGGCCGGCCTGCACCAGGGGGACGTCATCGTCGCCGCCGACGGGCACGACCTCGCCGGCCTGTCGCAGCAGGAGTCCGTTGACCGGGTCAAGGGCCCGCCCGGCAGCCAGGTGCGCCTCACCTGGCTTCGCGGCGCCAAGCGCTATACGAAGACCGTGTCACGCTCGACGGTGACCGTGCCGGTCGTCGCCTCCCAGCTGCGCTCCTCGGGCGGATGCCAGGTCGGCGTCGTGCGCCTGTCGCAGTTCAGCTCCGGCGCGCACGCCGAGGTCTACGCTGCGCTGCGCAAGCTGCAGAAGCGCGGCGCCAAGGTCTTCGTGCTCGACCTGCGCGACAACGGCGGCGGCCTGGTGTCCGAGGCGCAGCTCATCGCCTCGGCCTTCCTCAAGGACGGCCCGATCGTCACCACGCGCGGGCGGGCGGTCAAGGAGCAGACGCTGCGCGCCACCGGTGACCCGGTCGTCCCCACGGCGCCGATGTCGGTGCTCGTCAACGGGGACACGGCCTCGGCCTCCGAGATCGTCACCGGCGCGCTGCAGGACCGTGATCGCGCGACGGTGGTAGGCACCGAGACCTTCGGCAAGGGCGTCTTCCAGGAGGTCCTCGAGCTCTCCAACGGCGGCGCGCTGGACATCACGGCCGGCCAGTACTTCACGCCCAAGGGCCGCAACCTCGGCGGCAAGGGCGTCTCCACCGGCAAGGGGATCATCCCCGACGTCCGGGCCAAGGACGACCCCAAGACGAAGACCGACGAGGGCCTCGACCGGGCCATGGCCGTCACGGGCGCCAAGTGCCCGTCCTGACCGACGCCCCGCCGCGCGTCGTCCTGCTCGAGCAGCGCGGGCGCTTCCTCGTCGGCGAGGCCTTCTTCGGGCGCGGGCGGCGGGTGACGGTCGAGCGCTCGCGCGACGCGCGCCCCGGGCGACTGGTGCTGCTGCATCCCAACGCGAAGGGCGGGCGCCACAAGATCGCGCGCGTGCTCGGACGCCCGGACGTCGCCCGCGACGTCCTCGAGGCGCTGATGCTCGATCGCGGCCTGCGGCGCTCGTTCCCGGCCGGCGTCGAGCGGGCCGCCAGGGAGGCCCGCCCGCCCGACGTCGCCCGCCGCGACCTCACCCTGCTGCCGACCTTCACCATCGACCCCGTCACGGCCCGCGACTTCGACGACGCGATCTCGTGCGAGGCCCTGGGCGACGATCGCTGGCGCGTCTGGGTCCACATCGCCGACGTCTCGGCCTACGTGCGCCCCGGCGCGGCAATCGACCGCGAGGCCTACCGGCGCTCGACCTCGGTCTACGTTCCGGGCGCGGTCGAGCCGATGCTCCCCGAGGCGCTGTCGAACGACGCCTGCTCGCTGCGCCCTGGGGTCGATCGCCTGGCGGTCACCGTCGAGCTCGAGCTGCGCGGCGCGGAGACCGTCAAGGCGTCCTTCTATCGCTCCCTGATCCGCTCCGACGAGCGCCTGGACTACGACCGCGTGGACCGGATCTTCGCCGGCTCCGAGGACCCGCAGGAGCCGTGGGCGCAGCCGCTCGCCGCCGCCCGCGCGGCGGCGAGGGCGCTCCAGGCCCGCCGCGAGAGCCGCGGCGCGCTGGCCATCGAGTCGGTGGAGCCCGAGTTCGCCTTCGATCGCCGGGGCCACCTGGTCGAAGTGGTGGCCTCGGTCCAGACCGAGTCGCATCGGCTCATCGAGCATCTGATGATCGCCGCCAACGAGGCCGTGGCCACGATGCTCGACGAGCGCTCGATCCCGACGCTCTATCGCGTCCACGAGCGCCCGGAGCCGCAATCGGTGCTGCGCCTCGTCGATCAGCTCGCGTCGCTGGACATCGCGACGCCGCCGGTGCCCGAGCCGCTCGCGCCCTCGGCGGCGGCGGACATCGTCGCGCAGTGCTCGGTGCTCGTCGACCAGCACGTGCGCCGCACCGGGCATGGCCGCCTGGCCCTCACGTCGCTCGTCCTGCGCTCCCTCAAGCAGGCCCGCTACTCGCCGGCGAACCTCGGCCACGCTGGGCTGCGCTCGTCGCACTACTGCCACTTCACGTCGCCCATCCGCCGCTACCCCGACCTCGTCTGCCACCGCGCGCTGCTCAGCGCGGTGGGCGGGGGCGAGGACGCCCCGCGCGCGGGCGCGCTCGACGAGGCGGCAGAGTGGACCTCGGCGCGCGAGCGCGACGCGATGGTCATCGAGCGCGACGCCGACGACGTCGCGCGCTGCTTCCTGCTCGAGCGCGACATGTACGAAGGCGGCTGGGACACCGTCTATGACGGCGAGGTCACGGGTCTCATCGGCGCCGGCGCCTTCGTGACCTTCGGCGGCGACTACCAGGGGATGCTGCCCGTGCGCCGTCTGCGCGGCGACTGGTGGGAGCTCAACGAGCAGGGGACGATGCTGCTGGGCACGCGCACGGGCGGGGTCATCCGGCTCGGCGACCCGGTGCGCGTCGCGGTCCGACAGGTCGACGCTCCGCGCGGACGCGTGGACCTCGACCTCGTCGGCATCCCTGAGTCATAGGATCGGGCCATGACCGCCGTGGCCGACGACGTGCCCGCCGAGACGCGGGCGTTCAATGCCGAGCTCGAGCGCCAGCTCGCCGCCAACCCGGCGACCCACGAGATGCCCGTCGAGGAGGCTCGCCGCCAGCGCCGCGAGGGCGGCGGCATCTTCCCGGCTCCGCGCTTTCTCCCCGAGCGCGCGCGCGACCTGACGATCGAAGGCCGCTCGGGGCCGATCGCGCTGCGCGTCGTCGCGCCCGAGCAGACGGCCGTGGGCGCCTACCTGCACATCCACGGCGGCGGGTGGGCCCTGAGCGCGGCGGACCTCCAGGACCCGCTGCTCGTCGAGCTCGCCGACGCCACGGGCCTGTGCGCGGTGAGCGTCGACTACCGCCTGGCGCCCGAGCACCCGTATCCCGCGGCCTGCGACGACTGCGAGGACGCGGCGCTGTGGCTCGTGCGCGACGGCCTCGAGGCGCTCGGCCTCCCGCCCGTGGCGACGATCGGCGGCGACTCGGCGGGCGGCCACCTGAGCGCCGTCACCCTCCTGCGCCTGCGCGACCGCCACGCGATCACCGGCGCCTTCGCCGCGGCCAACCTCATCTACGGCGCCTTCGACCTGTCGATGACGCCCAGCCAGCGCCTGTGGGGCGAGCGCAACCTCATCCTCTCCACGCCGATCCTGCACCACTTCGGCGACATGTTCCTGCCGGGCCTGAGCGAGGAGGCGCGCCGCGACCCGGACATCTCGCCCCTCTACGCCGAGCTGCACGACATGCCGCCCGCGCTCTTCACCGTCGGCACGCTGGACCCACTGCTCGACGACTCGCTGTTCATGCACGCGCGCTGGGCGACCTCGGGCGCGCGCGCCGAGCTGCGCACGTGGCCGGAGGCGATCCACGGCTTCAACGCCTTCCCGCTGCGGGTGACGGCGGCGGCGCGGGCGGAGCAGTACGCGTTCCTGCGGGCTGCGGTCGACGCGGCTTAGGGTCGTCCGCCTTTCGAGACGCGCCAGGGGGTGGGCTCCATTGGGAGTCACTATGACCCCCAAGCGAGCCCACCCCCTGCGCCCGCCGCTCACTCCCTTCCCTCGATGAGGCAGTAAGCGCTGCGCAGCAAGCAAACGCAGACGAAGAACCGCGCTCAGCGCGGCGCTGGCCCAGGTGACCCCGGCGACGACGTCGCCGGCGGCTGCGGGAAGGCCACCCACCCGAGCCGCCCGAAGCCGTCGAGCGCGCTCGCCAGCACCCCGCCGTCGGAGACCGTCAGCAGCTGGTCGCCGATGACGACCGAGCGCGTGATCGGCGGGACGTAGCCGTCGGTCGGGTCGTGCGCGACGCGGCCCGCCTCGGCGATGCCCGACGGGGCGACGGTCAGCGCCACCGCGCCGGTGAACCCCGGCGACGACGACTTGCCGGCGCCGGCGTCGAAGACCTGGACCGGCAGCACGACGAGCTGGCGCGGGGCCCAGTAGAGGAAGGCGTGGCTGTCGAACTCGACCTGCGACGACGACGCGGCGCCGAGCGCGTGCTGGGCCAGCAGCTTGGGATGGGCCGGGTCGCCGACGCCGAAGAGCGACACCTGCACGCCCTTGGTGTGGCCCTCCGGCGTCGCGTCCTGCCCGATGCCGAGCAGGAGGTCGGGGGCGATCGGGTGCAGGTAGGCGGAGTAGCCGAGCAGCTCGAGCTCGCCGAGCACCTTCGGGGCCGTGGGGTCGGACAGGTCGATCGTGTAGAGCGGATCGACCTGGCGGAAGGTCACGACGTAGCCGACGTCGCCGATGAAGCGCACGGAGTAGATGCGCTGCCCCTGGCCCAGCCCGGAGACGCGCCCGATGGGGGCGAGCGTCGCGCCGTCGCGGCGCAGGACGGTCACCTCGCTCTGCGACGAGCCCTGCTGCTGGCCGCGCCACCACACGGGATCGGCCGTCGAGGCCACGCGCAGGTCGCCGCCCTTCTCGGAGAGTGAGTACTGGTTGAGCAGGTAGCCGGGGACCTCGCCGCTGGCCTCATAGGTCGTGTGGTCGGGGTCGGAGACGTCGAAGCGGTGGATGAGCGTCGTGGTCTTCGGCAGGTCGCCGGCCGGGGTCTGCGGGTCGATCCAGCGCTGGGTCGCGACGTACAGGTGGCTCGTCGAGCCGTAGACGGTCTGCGCGTCGGTCATCACCGCGTCGGCGTCGACCTCCCACAGGCCCTTGTCGAGGTCGATGGTGAGGACCGAGACCGTGCCGAGGCCCGAGAAGGCCGGCGGCCGGCGCACCGCGCGGCACGCGACCATCGTCCGCGTGCGGTGGCGTCCCGAGATCCGCGAGACGAAGCGCGAGCGGGGCAGCCAGCCCGACGCCCGGCCGCGCACACCGGCGACGGCGTAGGCGCGCGGCGTCGAGGAGAGCACGACGCGCGCGGTGGCGCCGTTCTGGCGCGCGTTGACGTACTGGCCGTCGAGCGTCAGCGTGCGCGCGACCTTCAAAGCGGCCGGGTCGCGCACGTCGACCTCGGTGAGGATGGTCTTGCCCGAGACGGGCGCGACCGCCAGCCGGGGCGCCCCGCCGCCGGCGACCGGCTCGATCCCGATCGGCGTGCTCGCGCTCTGGATCACGAGCAGGCGCTGGCCCTGCAGCAGGAGGTCTCCGCCCGAGCGCCCGAGCTTCAGCGACCCCGTGATCCGCGGCGCGCCCGGGCCCGTCGCGGCGACGGCGTAGAGCGTGTCGCCCGCGACCGTGAAGATCGTCGTGCCGTCCGTCTTGACCACGTCGGGCTCGTCGACGCCCTCCTCCTGCACGTTGGTGGTCGAGTAGCTCGGCGCGGCCTCCTTGGCGACCGCGGTCGGGGCGCTCGTATCGGTCGGCGCGCGCCCGGGGATCGCCGGCTCGGCGAGCGGCGTCACGCCGCCGGCCGGGGCGCCGTGCGTCCGGCCGAAGTGCCCCTTGGCGTAGCCGACGAGCGCGGGGCACGACGAGAAGGCGTGCAGGCGCGACGGCGCGCGCTTGGCCGGGGCCGCGCCCGGCAGCGCGGCCCCGGTGCCCAGCGCGAGCACGATGGCCGCGGCCAGAGCCCTCCTCACCGCAGGGAGGCTACTGTGAAAGGCGATGGCCAAAGGCAAGAAACGCAAGGTGGCGCCGGGCGACGTCGCCACCAACCGCTACGCGAGCTACCGCTACGACCTGACCGACCGCGTCGAGTGCGGCGTCGTGCTCGCGGGCACCGAGGTGAAGTCGCTGCGCAGCGGCACGGCGCAGATCAAGGACGGCTACGCGCAGGTCCGCGACGGCGAGCTGTGGCTGCACAACGTCCACATCCCGCCCTACGGGCCGGCCAGCCGCGAGAACCACGACCCCGACCGCCCGCGCAAGCTCCTGGCCCACCGGCGCGAGATCGACCGCATGGTCGCGCAGACCCAGGAGCGCGGCCTGACCCTGGTGCCGACGCGCATCTACTTCTCGGGCGCGCGGGCCAAGGTCGAGATCGCCCTCGGCCGCGGCAAGGATCGCTTCGACAAGCGCGAGTCGATGAAGTTGCGCGACCAGCAGCGCGACATCGAGCGCGCGATCAGCGAGCGCTACTGACGCCGGCGCGTCAGGTCGAGGAACTCCTGGCGGGTGCGCGGGTCGTCGCGCACCGTGCCGCGCAGCGCTGAGGTCACGGTCCGCGCGCCGGGCTTCTGCACGCCGCGCAGCGTCATGCACAGGTGCTCGGCCTCGAGCACGACGCCGAGGCCCCTGGCGCGCAGGTGCGCGTCGAGCCAGCCGGCGATCTGCTCGGTCAAGCGCTCCTGGACCTGCAGGTCGCGCGCGAAGAGATCGACGACGCGAGCGAGCTTGGACAGCCCGATGATCCGCTCGCCCGGGAGGTAGCCGATGTGGGCGACGCCCCGGAAGGGCAGCAGGTGGTGCATGCACAGCGCGTGGAAGGGGATGTCGCACGCGACGACGAGCTCGTCGTAGCCCTCGTCGTTGGGGAACGTCGTGGGGGCGAAGTCCCGCGGCGTCAACAGCTCGGCATAGACCTCGGCCATGCGCCGCGGCGTCTCGCGCACAGCCTCGTCGTCGAGGTCGGCCCCGAGGGCGAGCAGGAGCTCGCGAGCCGCGCGGGTGGCCGCGTCGACATCGATGCGCCGGCTGGCCGCGGCGTCGAGAAGGTGCAGCGCTGGTTCGCTCATCGGGCCCTTGGCGTCAGCGCTCGCGCGCGTCTTACGAGGTAAGAGCCGATCGCGCGGCGTCGCCAAGGAAGAGATGGAGGCCGCCGCACACCACCGCCGCGAGCACGTCGAGCCGCTGCCCGGGCGCCGTCGCCGGCGGCCGGGCGATAGCGTCGCGCCGACGATCGCCCGCCCTGTGACCCAACTGCCCTCGGATCCCGACTCGCGCGAGTGGCTCGCGACGCTGCGCTCGAGCGACGCGCGCACCCACGCCGAGGCCGTCGGGCGCCTGCACGAGCTGCTGCTGCGCGCGGCACGCTTCGAGGTCAAGCGCCGCTCCGGCGCGGCGCGCCATGTCGGCCGTGAGCAGCTCGACGACGTGGCCCACCAGAGCGCCCACGACGCGCTCGTGGCGGTGCTGGCCAAGCTCGACGACTTCCGCGGCGAGAGCCGTTTCACCACGTGGGCCTACAAGTTCGCGCTGCTCGAGGCGGGCGTGAAGATGCGCCGCCGCGCATGGAACGACCGCGAGGTGACACTCGAGCCCGCCGGCTGGCCCGGCTTCGCCGACCCCCGCTCCTCCCCGCACCACGACGCCCAGATGGCCGAGCTCCTGGCCGCCGTCGGAGAGGCGATCGCCGGGGACCTCACGCCCCACCAGCGCGAGGTCCTCGTCGCCGTCACGCTCGACGACGTGCCCATCGACGTCCTCGCCGAGCGCCTTCAGACCACGCGCGGCGCGCTCTACAAGACGCTGCACGACGCGCGCCGCCGGCTGCGCGCGTGCCTGGCCGCACGCGGCCTCGACCCCGACCTCCACGACCACGGAAGTTCGTCATGAGCAGCCCCGAGCACGACGAGCGGCAGCGCCTGCGCCGCGTCCTCGGCCCCGCCGGGCCCGAGCTGACCTGCGAGGAGTGCTTCGAGCAGCTCGACCGCCACGTCGAGCTGACGCTGGCCGGCGCCGACGCCGACGCGGCGGTGCCGGGCATGAGCGCCCACCTCGAGGGCTGCCCGGCCTGCAAGGAGGATCACGAGAGCCTCCTCGCGCTGGTGTCAGCCGATGCCGACGCCGGTGACGGCGTCGGTGACGGCGACGGCGACGGCGACGGCGACGGCGACGGCAGGGCGTAAGACCTCGCCGCGCGGCGCCGCCAACGGCAGGGCGTAAGACCTCGCCGCGCGGCGCCGCCAACTCTGGCGTAACCGTCATCAGGAGGAGCCCCATGTCCGCCACCACCGTCGGCGCGCAGACCGCGCCCGGCAGCAGTGCCTCGACCCGGCTGCGCACCGATCCCGCCTTCCAGGCCTTCACGCTCTTGCGCGTCGGCTTCACCGTCGCCCCGATCCTCTTCGGGCTCGACAAGTTCGCCAACGTCATGGTCGACTGGACCGTCTACCTGGCGCCGTGGATCAACGACATCCTGCCGGGCAGCGCCAGCGACGCGATGCACGTGATCGGTGTCATCGAGATCGTGGCCGGCCTGTGCGTCGCCCTGCGCCCCCGCTACGGCGCCCTCCTCGTCGCCGCCTGGCTCGGAGGCATCATCTTCAACCTGCTCACCTACTCGGACTACTACGACATCGCCCTGCGTGACTTCGGCCTCATGCTCGGGGCACTGACCCTGGCGCGGCTGGCCACGGTGTACGACCGCTAGCGCGAAGCACGCGCCTCCGGCCCGGCCGAGCCGGGGGCGCCGCGCGCGGCCGCGGGGTTGCGCGTTAGGTTGTGGCCCGTGGCGGACCGTGGCACCGCCCCGGCCATCGTGGCCACGGGGCTGACCAAGCGCTACGGCGAGGTGACCGCCGTGGAGGACCTGTCCTTCGAGGTCCGCTCGGGCGCGGTCACCGGGTTCCTCGGCCCCAACGGGGCGGGCAAGACCACGACGCTGCGCATGGTGCTCGGCCTCGCTCGCCCGACCGCCGGCAGCTCGACCATCCTGGGCCGTCCGTTCACCGAGCTTCCCCAGCCCGCGCACTCGGTCGGCGCCAACCTCGAGAGCTGCGGCATGCATCCGGGGCGCTCGGGGCGCAACCACCTGCGCGCGCTCGCCACCTTCGCCGGGCTGCCGGCGTCGCGCGTCGACGAGGTCCTCGAGCTCGTCGAGATGCGCGACGCGGCCGATCGGCGCGCCGGCGGCTACTCGACCGGGATGCGCCAGCGCCTGGGCCTCGCCGCGACGCTGCTCGGCGACCCCGAGGTCCTCGTCCTCGACGAGCCCGCCAACGGCCTGGACCCGCAGGGCATCCGCTGGCTGCGCGACTTCCTGCGCGGCGCCGCCTCGCAGGGCCGCACGGTGCTCGTGTCGAGCCACGTGCTCTCCGAGGTCGAGCAGACCGTCGACGACGTCGTCGTCATCCATCGCGGCCGGCTGGTCAAGAGCGGGTCGATCGCGAGCCTCACCACCGCGACCGGCGTTCGCGTGCGCTCGCCCAAGGCCGCCGAGCTGGGCGCCGCGCTGCAGCGCGAGGGTGCCGAGGTTCGGGCCGACGGCACGCTGCTCGTGGTGCAGGGGCGCACCACCGACCAGGTCGGCAACCTCGCGTTCGCCATCGGCGCACCAGTGCACGAGCTCGGCGTCGAGGCCGCCTCGCTCGAAGAGGTCTTCTTCCACCTGACCAGCGACCAGGAAGCGAGCGCGCCGTCGTGAGCGCACTGGTCCGCGGCGAGCTCATCAAGCTGCGCACGACCCGCACGGCGCTGGGCTTCACGGCCGCCGTCGTCCTGCTGACCCTGGCCATCGTGCTCATTACCATCCTCGCCGGCGACCCGACGACGGTCGCCGACAAGCGCAGCGTCCTCGCGGTCGGTAGCAACATCTCGGCGCTGCTCCTGGTCTTCGGCGTCGTCGGCGCCGGCGCCGAGTACCGCCACCGGACGCTCGCGCCGGCGCTTCTCGTCGCCCCGGGGCGCGGCCGCCTGCTCGCCGCTCGCGTCATCGCGTACGGGCTCGCCGGGCTGATCATCGGCATCGTCATGACCGTCGTCACGCTGGCGATCGGCGTCCCGCTGCTCGCTGGACAGCCGGGGCCCGACCTGGCCGCCGGCGACTACCTGCGCGCGTGCGGCGGGGGGCTGGTGGCCATCCTCCTGTCCACGATGCTCGGCGTCGGCGTCGGCACGCTCGTTGGCAGCCAGGTGCCGGCCGTCATCGGGACCATGATCTGGATCTTCCTCCTCGAGCCGCTCAGCGGCCTCATCGATCACATCGTGAAGTACACCGTCGGGCAGACCGCGACGGCCCTCGGCGGGAACGCCGGCGTCGACGTGCTCCCGTGGGCCGCCGCCTTCTTCGTCATGCTCGCCTGGACCGCGGTGTTCCTGCTCGCCGCGGCGCTGGTCGACGGACGCCGCGACGTCGCCTGAGCGGTGGCCGAGGGCGTGGCCGAGATCGGGCTCGGGCTGCGCCCACGCTACGAGCACGCCACGAACGGCGCCGTCCACGAGTTCGTCTGGATGACCCGAACCTGAGGCCCGATCACTGCTCAGCCGTCATCTCGCGGCACAGCCGCATGCGTGGATGCGCCACCATGCGCTCGCCCATCTGAGCGTCAGAGGGCAGGTCCCGCAGTATGCCTGGAGGCAGACGGCGGTGCCAGCCGTCGACGCTCAGCCGACCCGTTCGTCCAGGCGCACGAGAACTCATCGGCCCATGATGCCTCGGTTGCCTATGCCTCGGCTGTCTATGTATGATCGCCTCCCATGGCGGCCGATCTCCTGCGCGGACACCTCGACCGGCTCCTGCTGGCCGTGCTGGGCGACGCGCCCGGCCACGGTTATGAGCTCAGTCAGCGGCTGACCGAGCGCAGCGGCGGAGAGCTCGGCGTCCACGAGGGCTCGCTGTATCCCGCGCTGCACCGCCTGGAGCGGGGAGGACTCGTGGAGAGCTCGTGGAGCAGCGGCGACGGACGGCGCCGGCGGGTCTACCGCCTGACGCCGGCCGGCCGCCGCGCGGTGAAGGCGTCGCGCCAGGAGTGGCGGGCGTTCTCCACCGCGGTCGACCGGGTGCTGGGGGAGACGGCGTGACGACCATCGAGGAATACCTGGCCGAGCTGGGCGGCGCGCTGCACGTGCGCGGCGCCGTACGCCGGCGGTTCCTGCGCGAGTGCCGCGATCACCTCGCCGACGCCGCGGCTGCGGGTGGGGAGCACGAGGCGGTGCGGGCCTTCGGGCCGGCCTCGGAGATCGCGGCGAGCTTCGATGCCGAGGTCGCCGCCCGGCGTGGCGTGCGCTCGACGTTCGCCACGGTGGCCGCGGTGCTCGCGACCGGCGGCTCGACGCTCGCGCTCATCCACGCCGCCTCGACGGACGCCACGGCACCCGCGTGGTGGGCGATGGCCTTCTTCGTCGCCGCTCAGGTGGCGGCCGTCGCCGCGGGGCTGGCGCTGGTGCAGGCGCTCGTCCTGCGCCGCTCGACGATGGCCCCGGCGGAGGTCGAGCTGCTCGCCCGTCGCAACGCCTGCGCGCTCGTGGCGGCCGGGGTGACGATGTTCTCCGCGGGCGCCGCCGTGCCCGGCCGTGCCTCCGTGGTCGTGCTCCTGGCCGGCCCGGGGCTCGCCTGTGCCGCGCTGGTCGCCGTGCTTCGCGCCCGCTCGCTCGCCCGCCGGCTCGACGGCCCGGGCGCGCTCGCCATCCGCCCGCCTCTCGAGGACCTCGGGCGACTCGTCCGCCTCCCGGTCCCGTCCCTCGACGCCCGCCGCCTGATCCTGGTCACCACCGCGGTCGCCGCGGCCGGCGCCTTCGCTCGCGACCGCGTGGAGCACGGCAGCGTCAGCGAGGCGTGCCTATTCGCCGGCCTCGAGGGCCTGGCGGTCGTGGTGTGCTTCTTGGCCCTCGGCCCCGCGCTGGGCCTGTGGCGCCGCCGCTGAAATCTCGCAGCCGTGAGCCGGCGGGCGTTGAGCGCATGAGCTACGAGGGGATCGAGCGCTGCAGGTGGGTGGCGTCCATGCCCACCACGAGCACGGCGATGAGCGCCAGGTAGACCAGCCCGACCAGCGCGCGGTCGCGCCCACGGACCGCGTAGTACGCCCGCGCCTCGTCGCCGCCCCGGCGCCGGCGCGACCAGCGCCCGTAGACGTCGAAGGCGCCCACGACGGCGATGATGAGGATGATCGGGTTGGGGAAGGTGAGCGCCAGGACGACGATCGCGGCCAGGCCGACGAACCACATCCACGGCGCCAGCGCGGCCATCGCGCGGCCGCCGTCGAGCGGCGTCACCGGCAGCAGGTTGAAGAGGTTCAGGAAGAAGCCGGTGAAGGCCAGCGCTCGCCACAGGTCGCTGCCGGTCGCCGCGGCGATCGGCAGGCATGCGGCCGCGCCGATGGTGCCGAGGATCGGCCCGGCCAGGCCCACGCGGGCCTCGGCCAGCGCGTTGCCGCCCAGCGACTTCGCCCACACGAGCGCGCCCAGGAAGGGGATGAACACGGGTGCGCTCGCCTCCACGCCCTCGCGGCGCAGCGCGATGACATGACCCATCTCGTGGATGAAGAGCAGCACGACGAACCCGACGGCGAACCGCCAGCCCCAGATCAGCGCGTAGGCCCCCACCGACACGATCATCGAGCCCGAGGTGGTGAGGACCTTGACCTTGGGCAGCAGCAGCAGGAGCGTCTTGAGCTTGGCCCCGATCAGGATCAGCGTCGCGAGCAGGCCGCTGCCCGCCCGACGGAATCGGCCCCCACCCGCCTCCCGCGGCTCGCCGAAGGGCGCCGGCCGCTGGGCCGGCGGATCGGGCGCCGTCGGCGGCAGCCAGCCGCCTGGGATCTCGGGGGTGTGCTGCTCGCTCATCTCACACCGAGGATAGGGTGCGCCGATGCTCGTCGACGTCGGTGACACGCGCCTGCACGTGACAGAGCGCGGCGCGGGCGATCTCGCCCTGTTCGTGCTGCACGGCGGCCCGGGCCTGGACCACACGATGTTCGGCTCCTACCTCGACGCGCTGGGCGATCGGTATCGACTGCTGCTGGTCGACGAGCGCGGCACCGGACGCTCGGAGCCCGCGGCGCCCGAGACCTGGGGGCTGGCCCACCATGCAGCCGACGTGGAGGCGATGGCCGGCGCCCTGCGGCTCGAGCGCTACGCGGTCCTCGGCCACTCCTTCGGGGCCTTCATCGCGCTGCAGCACGCGGTCGACTTCTCGGGGCGGCCGGCGGCGACGATCGTCTCGAGCGGCATCCCCGACGCGCGCTTCCTCGCGCACGTCGAGCAGCAGCTCGCCGCCTTCGAGCCCGTCGAGCTGCGCGAGCAGGTGCGGGCGTCGTGGGCGGCGGAGGCCCACGCGCGCACGCAGGAGGAGGTCGCGGCGCTGCTCTCCGACCAGCTCCCGTTCCACTTCGCCGACCCGCGCGACCCGCGCATCGACGACCTGCGCGCCGCCATGGGCGACGCGGTCTACGGGCCCGACGTCCTGCGGGCCGCCGCGACCGAGGACTACGGCGCGATCGCCGTGGAGGACCGCCTGGCCGACGTTGCCCATCCGGTGCTCGTGCTCGCCGGGCGCCACGACCGCACCTGCCCGGTGCCGGCGGCGCAGGCGATGGCGGAGGGCCTGCCCGACGCGGAGCTCGTGGTCTTCGAGCACAGCGGCCACATGGCCTTCGTCGAGGAGAGCGACGCCTACGTCTGGGCCGTGCGCGACTTCCTCGAGCGCCGCGCGGCCGGCTGAGGCTCAGCCACCGGCGCGGACCTCGGCGGCCGCGGCCTCGGCCAGCTCGAGCTGCTTGCGCACGAGGTCGAGGCCCTGCGCCCAGAAGGTCGGGTCCTCGAGGTCGAGGCCCGCGATGGCGGCGAGCTCCTCGGGGCTGCGCGAGCCTCCCGCGCCCAGCAGCTCGAGGTAGCGCGGCACGAAGCTCGGGCCCTCCTCGAGGTAACGGCGGTACACGCTGAGGGCCAGCAGCTGGCCGTAGGCGTAGGCGTAGACGTAGCCCGGCGTGCCGATGAAGTGCGGCACGTAGGACCACCACATGCGGTAGCCGTCGGTGATCTCCACCGCGTCGCCGAGCATCTCGGCCTGCGACTGCTGCCAGAGCTCGCCGAAGCGATCGACGCTGAGCTCGCCCTCCTCGCGCCGGGCGGTGTGCACGAGCGCCTCGAAGCCGTTCATCGCCGTCTGGCGGAAGACCGTGGCGATCGAGCCCTCGATGTTCTCGGCCAGCAGGGCGAGACGGGAGCGTGGGGTGTCCGCCGCGTCGAGCAGGCGCTGGAAGACGAGCGTCTCGCCGAAGACCGACGCGGTCTCGCTCACCGTCAGTGGCGTGTGCTGCTCCAGCGGCCCGCGCGGGATCGCGAGCGCCGCGTGCAGGCCGTGGCCGAGCTCGTGGGCGAGCACGAGGACATCGCGCCGGCGGCTCGTGTAGTTGAGCATCACGAAGGGGTGGACGCTGGGCGTCGTGTAGGCGCAGAAGGCGCCGCCGCGCTTGTTCGGGCGCACGGGGGCGTCGATCCAGCGCTCGTCGAAGAAGCGCTGGGCGAGGTTGCCGAGCACGGGAGAGAACTCGTGGAAGGAGGTGAGCACGAGGTCGGTGGCCTCGGGCCATTGCACGGTGGTCTCCTCGTCGGCCACCGAGGCCATGCGGTCGTAGTCGGCCAGCCGCTCGACGCCGAGCAGCTCGGCCTTGAGGCGATACCAGCGCCGCGGCAGGTCGTAATTGGAGCGCACGGCCTCCAGCAAGGCCTCCACCGACTCGTCGCTGGCCTCGTTGGCGAGGTTGCGGCTGGCCAGCCAGCTGGGGAAGGAGCGCAGGCGGTCGTCGACCGCCTTGTCGAGCAGCAGCGTGTTGAAGACGGAAGCGCGCGTGCGCAGCCCGGGCTCGAGCGCGGCGCTGACCGCCTCCGCCGTCGTGCGGCGCACCTCGCGGTCGGGCGACATGAGGCGGCTGAGGGCGACGTCCAGCGGCACCCCCTCGTCGGCCTCCGGGATATCGACGCGGATCGCGCTCGTGAGCTCTGAGAACAGGCGCGTCCACGCGTCGCGACCGGTGAGCGCCTTCTCGGTCAGGAGCTTCTCCTCGGGCTCGGAGAGCAGGTGGGGGCGGTAGCGGCGCAGCGTGCGCAGGTGGTGGCGCGTCGTCTCGAGCCCCTCGGCGCTCAGCAGCTCCTCGACGCGGTCGTCGTCGATGGCGGCCCACTCGAGCTCGAAGAAGAGCAGCTTGGTCTCCACCGCGGTGGCGCGCTCCTGCACGCGCGCAAGCAGCGCCCCGTTGGCCGGGTCGGCCGTGTCGACCGCGAAGCGCAGCATCGCGTAGGAGCCGGCGCGGCCGAGGCGGTCGACGATCGCCTCGAGCTCGGCCATGGCGGTGGCCAGCCCCGCGCCGTCGAGCTCGCCGACCCGGCCCGCATGGCTCTCGGCGAAGCGCGCGGCGCGCTCGTCGGCCTCGTCGAGGAGGCGATCGGCGCCTTCCGGCCCGTCGCCGTCGACCAGCGGATCGAGGTCCCAGGCGACCTCTTGAACATCAGTCAGAGTCACTGACCAAGTGTGCCTTAACGAAGGCGACGCGGTCCCGAGCCGCCTGGGGTGCTCTCCGCCACGTCGGCTCCCGAGGGAGCGCCGTGACTTCAGAGCGGCGGGCCTCGCAACCCCTGGGCCTCGCTCTCTGCGGCTCGGTTCCGCGTCTGGGCCGAACGTATGCGAGCCGATCGGGACCGGTCAAGACCGGTCTGGTGAAAAAGCCGCATCCTGCGCTGAAATCTCGTAGGCGAGCAACCGGCGGCGGGTACGCGGATGCACGTGAGCGGCCCCGCGGCGCATCCCGAGCTTCTCCGCCACGCGGATGGAGCGCGCGTTGTCGGGGTCGATGATCGAGATGACGGCCTCGAGCTCGAGCTCCTCGAAGGCATGGCGCAAAGACGCTCGCGCCCCCTCGGTCGCCAGGCCTCGCCCCCAGGCGGGGCGGGCCAGGCGCCAGCCGACCTCGACCGCGGGCAGGACCGACGGCAGGAACGACGGGACGGCCAGGCCCACGAAGCCCAGGCACTCGTCGGGGTCCTCGCGCGCGGCGGCGCACCACAGGCCGAACCCGCGCTGCTCCCAGTGCAGCTGGGTGGCGTCGAACAGCTCGTCGCTCTGAGCCTGGGTGAACGGCACGCCGCCGTTGAGGAACTCCACGACGTCGGGGTCGGCGTTGAGCCGGGCGAAGGGGGCGCGGTCGGACGGGCGCCAGGAACGAAGCACGAGGCGCTCGGTGGTCGGCATCGGCGCACAAGGATGGCGAAAAGCCGCCGGCCCGGGCGTCGCGCGGGCGCTCCCGACCCGATTTCCGCGGAGAATGCGGCTTCGCCGCGCGGGGCACCCTTGACCGTCGTGGGGCGCCATCCTAAGTTCCTCCTCGACGCGGAACCGAGCCGCAGAGAGCGAGGCCCAGGGGTTGCGAGGCCCGCCGCTCTGAAGCCACGGAGAATCCTCACGGAGACGACGTGGCGGAGAGCACCCCAGGTGGCTCGGAACCGCGTCGCTTTCGTTAAGGCGCTCACCCGCCGGCATCGTTCGCACCACCTCGCCGCCCCGCGGTCATCGCCTCCCAGGGGCAGTAGACTGGGTGCAGTAGGACACCCTGGGGACGACAGGCTTCGACGTGGTCGTTTCGCAGGGGTGGTTGCGAGTCGAGGTCCCGGGCGGCCTCGTAAAACACCCGGGAAAACCATAAGTGCGGACTCTCACGAGTACGCGCTCGCCGCTTAGCCACTAGCTAAGCCGTGAGCTGTGGGTCCCCGCCTGCCGGCCGCGGGGAGCGCCTGCATCAGAATGCCGGATCACCCGGGGCGGTCCGCCTCCGCCAAACCGGGGACATCTTCAGGAGGCTGGTCCCGGAGAACCCCGCCGGCGAGGCGACTCCGGGACGAGAACAGAGCGCCGGATACGCTCGTAGACGCCACCTCATGCGCGATTGCGGACGCGGGTTCGATTCCCGCCGTCTCCACTAACTTCACAGACTGCGCAGAAGCGCGAATTCGGCCCGTATGCAGGGATGACCGGGTTTGTCCGGTGCGAAGAGCCGCGCACAAAATGGTCGCGATTTGCGGGCGCGAGATCGACGTTGGGTAGCAGATAGGGAGCAGACTGCTCACCAAGTGGCCACGATGCTCCCCAACGGGTGCCAACTACCCTCGGCCGGAAACGGGACGATCGACCCAGAGCGCTTTCATCGCCTTGGCAAGTGCTTGGTGAGAGCTTGGCGCGGGCGGATATCCGCAAGCGACCGAGGCGGGGGCGACCGCCGTGGCTGTCCATGACGCGAGCAGGGAGAACGTCTCGGTCCCGTCTCGCGGCTTGCGACCGAGTCCGGCCTCAGGCTCGAACGGACATGAGGTGCTCGAGCTTGTCGAAGCCGTCCGTCCAGCCGTCGCGGTGAAGCCTCCGACGTGCCTCGGTCTGGAACGGGCCCTGCCTAAGGCCAACCTCGGTTGATTCACCGAGACTCCGAAATGACAGGTCGACCACGGTGTCGACGTCGTCGGGATCAGGGTCTTCCCAGACGAACGTGTAGACGAGGCGGGCGGGCGGATCGACCTCGCGGAATTGCCCAGTCAGATAGAAGCGGTCTCGCTGCGGCGGCTGCATCTCGATCCGGTAGCGCTCTCCGACGCGGGCTTGAAGCTCCAGGCTCGGGTGCTGAACCCCGCCGGCCCCCACCACCTCGCCAGTTCGTTCGGATCGCTGAAGGCCCCGAACACGACCGAACGCGCGGCGGGAAGGACGCGCGTGATCTCGAGGGTAAGCTCGTCCGATTGCGCCGCCGACGATCCGGACGAAGTCGGCATCGACCGCTCGGGCGCGATTAGAAGATCGCCTCCAACTCGTCCGACTTCGCGATGGCTTCCTCCATCGAGTAGGTCGCGTGGATCTTGGTCGTGTTCCACTGGATGAGCCGGCTTTGCAAGATGAACTCCCTCACCGCCTCGATGTCGTCCGCCTCGACGACCGCGAGCACGATGTGATCGGGTCCAAAGACGCGCAGCGTGACGATGTCGACGCCGAGCTGCTCGGCCAGCTGCGGGATCTGCGCCGCACCCTCCTTCAGCATCTGCCGCGTCCGGGCGTTTGAAGTTGGGCACAGCTCGGGCGGATGCTCGGCAATGACGGCGAACGTTGCCATGACGTACCTCCGTTGGGCGGTTGTGGATCAGATTCGTCCTGCCGCGCCCTTGGCGCTCGGACGAATGTGCTCCCCGAGCGCTTCGATCGCGTTGGCCTGCGCTTGGCGAGAGCTTGGTGCCGCCGGACATCGACACGGCAACGGAGGAGGTCCTCAGCGCGCGCCACGATGTCTGCGCGGTCAGACCTCTTCGGCCATCGCCAGCAAGTCGTCCCGGGACACCTTGCCTGCCATGTCCGGGTGAACCTCCTCGATGTGCCGGTTGGCCTCCTTCACTAGCTCATCCTCGGTCTCACGCCGAGACACGTAGCCGCAATCACAGCTGATCACGTAGGCCATCGTTCGCCTCCTTTGCTGGCGTCGCTCCGCTCCGAGCCAGATTCTCACCGGCGGGCTTTGGCGGTAGCTTGGAGCGGTGTCCGGCCTGCTCGCGGGCGTCTCGACCCGGCGCTTCGCCGACGTCGGCGAGCCCGTCGGCGAGGAGGTCGTGCAGGCATCCGCCGCGACGGGCAAGACCGTCGGTCTCGGACATGTTCATCGAGCGCACGCGCACCGCGCTGTCGGAGCTGATGACACGTCGGCTGGACGACGTGCGCCTGGCGGTGATGATGCTCGACGGCCTGGAGATCGCCGATCGCACCCACGTCGTCGCGCTCGGCATCACCACCGAGGGCGTCAAGATCCCGCTCGGGCTCTGGGAGGGCAGCACCGAGAACGCCACGCTGGCCCGCGCGCTGCTGGCCGGTCTCGTCGACCGCGGCCTGGACTGCGAGCAAGCGATCCTGTTCGTCATCGACGGCGGCAAGGCGCTCAGGCGCGTCGATCAAGGACGTCTTCGGCGAGCACGCGCTGGTGCATCGCTGCCATCGCCACAAGGAGCGCAACGTCACCGACCTGCTCCCCGAGCGTGACCGGCCGACCCTCGTCCGGCCCGCAGCCACAGCAGGAGGGGACGCGGATTCAGCTCTGCGGGCGTTTCGCCGCCCGAGTGGCCGGTCGTCGGATCGACCGAGAGCTGCCCGGCCGGCAGGGCCGACTTCTGTTTGCGTATCTCGCCGCCAATCGCGATCGAGTGGCCAGCCGTGACGAGCTCGCCGAGGCGCTCTGGCCACGAGGGCTGCCCTCGGCTCCCGACCTGGCGCTCTCGGCGCTGCTGTCGAAGCTACGGCGCCTGCTCCCCGACGGCGCGCTCGAGGGCCGCAGCGCGATCCGGCTGGAATTGGGACGCCACGCGAGAGTGGACGCCGAGGCGGCCCGCGATGGAATCCATCGCGCCGAGGCGCTGATCGCCGCTCGTGACTGGTACGCGTCAATTGGCCCCACCCTCGTCGCGCGCAACATAAGCCAGCGTCGCTTCCTGCCGGGTGAGGAGGGTGCCTGGACAGACGAGCCGCGACGAGAGCTGCAGGACATCCAGGTCAGGGCTCTGGAATGCACGGCGCGGCGGAGCCTCGGCATCGGTGGAGCCGAGGTCGCCGTGGCGGAGCGCACGGCACGGCGCCTGATCGATCTCTCCCCCTATCGAGAGAGCGCCTACGCGCTGCTGATGCAGGCATTCGAGAGACAGGGCAACATCGCCGAGGCCCTCCGAGTCTACGAGAGCCTCCGCGGCCTGCTGCGCGAGGAGCTGGGCGCCGCCCCTTCACCCACGGTGCAGCACATGCACGAACGCCTGCTCACTCACGAGTCAGTCGGCTGAGCTATCGCCCGCGCGTGGTGGGTGATCGGGGTCGGCGACGCTCGTCTCGCCAGCCTCACGAAACCGCGCCACTGCTGCTTCGCGCGGGAGCGAGCGTGTGTGCTGGCGTGCGCCACACGCCTGATCTGGACGGCGCGCGAGCGCGTTGTCCGGCCGGGCGCGGGCGGCTGCAATCGCTTGACAAAGCGGGCACGAGTCGCCCAGTGGCTCGGGCTGCTCCTGGTCGTCCAACTCAGTAGTGAGCTGCGGTCGCGCGAGCAGCCAACGGTGACCAGGATGCCGATCGGATTTGTGCCATGCAGCGCTAGCGCGCGTCGCGCGCGGCCGGTTCCAGCACCCAGTGCGCGAAGTCGGCTGGGCCTACGTTGCTGCCGCACAGGATCGTGGTGACGTGCCGCCCGGCGAACCGCTCGGGCTGCTCGAGGACGGCGGCAATCCCGAGCGCTGCGGATGGCTCGACGACGAGCCCCGCGTGCTCATAGAGCGCGCGCATGCCGGCCTTGATCGAGTCCTCGCGCACGAGCACCACGTCGTCGAGCACGACCAGCAGGTCGCCCAGCACCTCGGGGATCGGACAGCGCCCGGCGACGCCGTCGGCGATCGTCTCGATGCGGTCCGTCTCGACCACCGTTCGCTGACGCCAGGACAGTGCCATCGCAGGCGCACCGAAGGGCTGGATTCCGATCACCTCCACGTGGTCGGCGAGGGAGCGCACTACGTAGCCCACGCCGCTGGCCATCGCTCCGCCGCCGACGGCCACGAGCACGACATCGAGGCCCGGATCGTCTCGGACGATCTCGAGCCCGATCGTCGCGGCGCCCTCGCAGGTCGCAAGGTCCAAGCTGTCCTCGACCAGGTATTCGCCACCCGCCTCGGCGATCTCCCGCGCCAGCAGCCGGGCGTTTTCGATGTCCTGGCCATCGAGCCGCACGTCCGCGCCGAAGGCGGCGATCTGGCGCAACTTGAGCGGGTTGGCAGTTCTCGCTGCCACGACTGTGACCACCAGGTCTCGACGCGAGCCGCTGTAAGCCAGCGCCTGCCCGAGATTGCCGGCGCTAGCGCACACCACGCGCGCCGCACCCTTGTCGCGCGCCACGGCTGCCACCGTCTCCGTGCCGCGCCCTTTGAAGCTCCGGACCGGGTTGAGCGTCTCGACCTTCAGCGTGATCGAGCACCCGAGCGCCCGGCCGAGCGGCGCGCACGGCACCGCCGGCGTGTCGAGGAACACCGGATCGATCTCGCCGACTGCAGCGCGGACCCGATCGAGCTGGAGCCGAACGCGGTCGAGGCCACTCATGCAACCCAGCATGCCACGCCCCGTGGTGGGATCGGGGCGCGCCGCACGAACGGGCAGCACGCAGGGAGCGTGCACACAAAGCGTCCCGACCCCGCGCTCGAGGCTCGCTCCGGACGACGTCCAGGCGTCTCGCGCCGGAGGACGCCGCGCTATCGCTTGGTCCGGCGGAAGCGAGCGTGAGCCGCTCGCTGGCCGACACGCTCGGAGTTCGTCCGGAGCGGTCGTACTCCGGAGTCCAGGGTGGCGGTCGCTTCGCGCACAAGGCAGAAGCCTGGCGCTCGTGGCTCACCGTCAAGGGAGTTGGGTACCGCTCAAGCTCGGCTCGCGCAGCTGTCTCGGGTAGCCGGGGGGAGTCGCGGCCGGCGGACCGGTGCTTCAGTCGTCGCCTTCGCGGCAGTCAGCGGCCTGGGCCGCTTACCGCCGGCGCCGCCCCAGGCGGCGGCCCCAGTCACGCGCGAACAGAAAGCGAGTAACGCGCAGGAAGAGCTTGCCCTTGAGGGCGGTATAGGGGTACCAGAGCAGCTCCGACCTGGGGGCCAGACGCGTCGCGGTGACCGACTGCGGGCGGCAGTACTTGCGAATCCCGTGTGCGCCACCCAGCCGCGCGCCGACGCCGGACTCCTTCCAGCCACCCTGAGGAATCCCGATCGCGAAGGCATTCACGAACATGTCGTTGACGTTGACCGCGCCGACCTCCAGACGCCGCGCGACCCGCTCGCCGCGGGCGCGATCGCGAGTCCAGACGCTGGCCGACAACCCGTAGCTCGAGTCGTTCGCGAACCGAATCGCCTCCTCTACGTCTCGGACTTTCATCACCGGCAGCGTTGGCCCGAAGGTCTCCTCGCGCATACAGCTCATCGACTGATCGACGTCCACAAGCAGCGTCGGCTCAAAGCACGCTCCGGGCACGTCCGCGCGCTTGCCGCCGACCAGTGCACGTGCGCCGTTCGCCAGCGCCTCGGACACGTGCCGCTCAACGATGGCGAGCTGGGCCTCGCTCGAGAGCGCCCCGACATCGGCGTCGAAGCGCGTGCCGCCGGCGCGCTGGCGCAGGCCGCGCACGCGCCCGGCCACCATCGCGACGAACTCGTCGTAGACCGGCTCCTCGACGAATACGCGCTCCACCGAGGTGCATGTCTGGCCGCTGTTGAACATGCCGCCCCAGACCGCGGCGTTCGCCGCCCGCTCCAGATCGGCGTCGGCCAGCACGATCATCGCGTCCTTGCCGCCGAGCTCGAGGCTGTACGGGATCAGCCGCTCGGCGCCGCGCAGCGCGATCCTCCGGCCGGTGCGCGTGGAACCGGTGAACTGGATGAAGTCGGCCTCGTCCACCAGCGCGGAACCGGCCCCTCCGGCGCCGGTCAGGCACTCCAGCACGCCCGGAGCGCCCACGTCCTCGCGCCAGCCGCGCACGATCTCGCGCGTGGCCAGCGGGGTGAGCTCAGACGGCTTGATCGCGACCGCCGCGCCGGCCAGCAACGCGGGCACCGCATCGGCGAGGGCGAGCAGGACAGGGTTGTTCCAGGGGCAGATGACCCCGACGACCGGGTACGGCCGGTACGCGATCGTGAGCTTCTTGCTCGCGATCAGCAGGTTGTGCGGTCGCGGATGCAAGTCGGCCAGGAACCTCTCGGCGCGCTTTCGGTAGTACTCGAGCAAGTCGATCGCGACGGGAACCTCCAAGGTGGCCTCCTGCCACGGCTTTCCCGTCTCGCGCTGGAGCAGCTCCGCGACGCGCTCATCGTTGTCGAACAGCCAGTCACGCAGGCGCCCGACCCATTCGCCCCGGCCGGTCGGTCCGAGCGCCTCCCACGCCGGCTGGTTGCCCCGCAGCCGCCCGACGGCGGCGCGGACCTCCTCGGCGCCCTGATCGGGCAAGGAGGCGACCACGGAGCCATCCGCGGACGATTTCACCTCAAAGCCCGGACCAGGCCGCGGGCCGTTCCCCAACGGCCGCGCTCCGATCGCGTTCGCGCCCGTAGACGTCATCTCAGGGTCGCTCCCCCATCAGTCGTTGCATGATCTCACCGCACGATCGATTCGTCGGGAAGGCTCTCGCATCCTCACGAAGGCAGGCGTCGTCTGCTCGGTGCACACCGGCGTCGCCGCGTGGGCCGACCGCGTCTGTTAGCGACCCGATCCCAGCCCGCCTGCCTGGGCGCAACCGCGCGTTCGTTCTGGCTTATGGCGCGGAGCACCTTGCCGAGAATGCCGCGCCGGGACGGACGAGAAGCTGGGCACGATGTGGGTGTCGTCGGGCCGCAAGGACGAAGCGAGACATGACACCCTCCGAGAAGCTCTCGTCTGCCCAGCGCCGAACTCAGTGCGGCTTCCCGGCGTGTGGGCCCGCGACGCCGTCGATCCGGATGACCTTGCCGGTGAGCGTGACGACGAAGGCGGTGTTGCCGATGAGCTCGAGTGACGTCGGTCGGTCCAGGCCTTCGACAACGGACGCAAAACCGCCGTCGTGCTTCAGGCGCAGAAGCCTTCCGGTGTTCGGCGAGGCCGGCTTGCCCTCGTTCTCGGGGGTCGGCGGCAGGTCCCAGATGCCCTGCGAGAGGGCGCAGAGCTGCCGGCCACGACCGAACTCGACGTCGACGATCAGGCTGCCGCCGGACGCGACCTCCGTGGCGGACGACGTGGGCGTGAACCGCACGACCCTGCCGTCCTCCGGAAGATGCGGGATGGGACCGGCCTCGCCCATGTAGATCCTGTTGCCGTGGATCTCGAGGCCCGTCGGGACGATGTTGCCGAATGCGATGATCGGGCGGATATCGCCGTCGCGCGTGACGCGCAGCACGCGGTTGTGGTGCCCGTCGCTGACCACCAAGCTGCCGCGGAACGTCTGCAACGCGTATTGGACCCCGCTGGCGACGAAGAAGTCGGTCGCGGGTGGATGCGCGATCGACCACGCGCCGACATCGGCGATCGCCGTCGGAGTGCCGTTGCTGTCAATCCGATAGAGGCCGTTGACGACTTCGGGCTGGCCGAAGGCGCGGCCGACGAGTGTGACGAGCACGTACGCGGTGTGCCCGAGGAAGGCGACGTCCATCGCTCCGCCGATTCCCACCGCGGGGATCGCCCGGGGCAGACCGCTCGCGAACGTCGTGACCGCGCCCGTGCTGGGATCCACCCGCAGCACGCGGCCTGCGGGGCCGTCGGTCACGTACAGCGCATGGTCGGGACCGACGGTGCTGCCCGAGCCACAGCCGCGGGCGCATCCCGGCGCGGCAAACGCGGCCAGCTCGCGCACAACCGGCTGCCCGGCGCTCGCACTGGAAGCAACGCCCGCCGCCAGCACGGCGGTCGTGCCCATCACGATCAGCACTCGTCTGAGGCCGATCCAGAGACGGTCTGCTCGCTTGGCGGCGGCGCCGGGGCCGTGCTGCCTATCCAGAGCTTCCCCAGGCTCCACGCGAGGGATGACGTGCACGTCCATCGGATCTCCTCTTGCTCGCTGGTCTTGGTCGGGTTCGGTCGTGCTCGTCGGCGCCCGCTTGCCTAGCGAGCCGGTGTGATGTTGTCGTTGCGGTTGAAGAAGTTGTCCGGGTCGTATGCCTTCTTGACCTCGGTGAGCCTCTCCCGGTTGCGACCGAACGCGCTGTCGACACCGTCGCTCGGCGCCTCGTCGGCCCGGCCCGTGAAGTTGAGGTACACGCTTCCGTTCCCGAACGGCTGGAAGCTCTCGAAGGCCGAGCGCACCCAGGCGATGTTGTCGGCGTCGTCCCGTGCGTCGGTCCACTGGCCGTCGATCGAGACGAGGTAGGGCGCGGAGCGCTCTGGGAAGGCCGTGTCCTCGAGCGCCACGTCGGCGATCGCGCCGCCCATGTGGAACGTGTTGACGAGCGTCTGCGGCGCCGGGCGGTCGAGCGCCCTGTCGGCGATCGCGTCGATTGCCTCGTCGTCGAGTTCCTCCAGGTGAAGCGCCTTCCAGTAGGCGCGCAGCTGGTTGCGCGGGAACAGCGCGTCGAAGCCCGTCTGCACGCTCACGAACGGCGTCGGGCCGGACATGTCGAACAGGACGGTGCCCAGCTCCCGCAAGGGCTGCATCACCTGCATGCCCTCCTCGACGTCACCCGCGTAGACGCCACCGACGATCGCGACCGGCCGGTCGTGGACGGCCTCGGGCAGCTCGGGGTTGGCCGGGAAGGTGACCGTGACGCAGACGGAGGTCACGTCGTTGGGCGCCTGCTCAACGTAGTCGCGCCACCTGCGCAGCACGTCGGCGACCTCCTCAATCGGGTACATCACCGCCGCGAACGCCACCTCGGGACCGAGCTCCTGCAACCGGAACGTGAACGACGTGACGATCCCGAAGTTGCCGCCGCCACCGCGGATCGCCCAGAAGAGGTCAGGGTTCGATTCCGCCGATGCCGTGCGCACCTCGCCGTCCGCGCCCACGACCTGCGCCTCGACGATTCCATCGCATGCCAGCCCGTACTTGCGTCGCAGCCAGCCGTAGCCTCCTCCGAGCGTCAGGCCGGCGACCCCGGTTTCGGACACGACGCCGCTCGGCGCGACGAGACCGAATGCCTGCGTCTCGCGGTCGACGTCGCCCAGAACGGCGCCGCCCTGGACGCGGACGAGCCGGCGCTCCGGGTCGACTTGGACGCCCTTCATCTCGCCGAGGTCGATCAGCATGCCGCCGTCGATGCTCGACAGCCCGGCGATCGAGTGCCCGCCGCCGCGCACGGCAACTGGCAGGCCCCGGTCGCGTGCGAAGTTGACGGCGTCGACGACGTCGGCCGTGCCGCCACAGGCCACGACGATCGCAGGGCGGCCCTGATGCATCGCGTTGAACGCCGGCCGGATCTCGTCGTAGCCGGGGTCACTTCGCGTGAGTACGCGTCCCCGAATCCTTGCCTTCAGCTCGTCCAGCGCGCCGTCGCTCAGTGCCGCCGGGGTTCCCGTCGTCGTGGCCATGCGGACTCCTTTGCGTGTCGGGGAGAGCTCGCCGGCGTCGAGCGACGTCTCGTCGATGCTCGCCTTCTGTTGGTTCAATTAGGTAGTACGATCGGTCGCACTTCGATGTACGACCCTTCTCGCGGATGTTCGGGTCGCGGACAGGGCGGCGCGACCGCGGCGAGATCGTGAAGCCGCCGTCGATCAGCACGGATGCGCCCGTGATGTAGTCGGACGCGCCGGACACGAGGAAGACGACGAACTCGCCGAGGTCGTCGGGCTGGCGGTGGAGGTTGACCTGAGCTACCTCCCTTCGTGAGGGTTCGACGGGCATGGTCAGCCGCCGGCCGCGGCGGTCGCGGCGACGGTCGTGACCGGGAGGTCGGGGCGGTTGCCCCACTCGGCCCATGAGCCGTCGTAGACGCGGACGGTCGGGAGTCCGGCCAGCGAGAGCGCGAGCGCCGTGTGGGCGGCGCGTACTCCGCCCTGGCAGTAGGTCACGATGTCGTGCTCCGGCAGCAGGCCGCCAGCGCGAGCGCGGGTGCGGATCTCGCGCGGCGCGCGCAGGGTGCGGTCGGCACGCAGGTTGCCCTCCCAGGGGAGCAGGACGGCGCCGGGGATGTGCCCGCCGCGCGCGGCGCGGCGCTCACTGCCCTCGTACTCGGACGGGGCGCGGACGTCGACGATCCGCAGCGCCGGGTCGTCCAGCCGCGCGCGGAGCTCCTCGGCCCCGGCGAGCCTGACCGCCGCGCGGCGCGGGAGCAACGCGATCGCGCACGGGATGCGCTCGCGGCGTTCGAGCGGCCGGCCTTCGGCGCACCACGTCTCGATCCCGCCGTCGAGCAGCGCCACGCGGTCGTGTCCGAAAGCCGTGAGCACGTGCCACAACCGCGCGGCGTACAGGTTGCCCTGGTCGGCGTAGGCGATGACGAACATCTGCTCGCCGATGCCAAGACGCGCGAAGGCGCGGGCGGCCTGCTCCGCGGTCGGCAGGAACGTCGTGACCGTGGTGTCGGCCGTGCACAGATCGTCGAGCCAGAAGACGTGGATCGCGCCCGGGATGTGGCCCTCGAGGTAGCGGGCACGGGAGGCGTCCCGCGTGCCCGCGAAGCGGCAGTCGGCCACGAGCAAGCGCTCGTCGCCGAGATGGCCGGCCAGCCAGCCGGTATCGACCAGCGGCGCGCTGGAAGGCATGAGAACTCCTCTCGATGGTCGGGCCAGGCGACCGGCGCGACAGGGCGCCTAGTCGACGATCTCGACCCAGCCGGCGATGTCCTCGCGCCGGGTGTGGGCGGCGAGCTCAGGGTGGTCGCTCCGCAGGTGCGCCTGGATGAGGTCCACGACCTCGTCCACGCTCTCACCGCGGGCGACGTAGCCGCACCCGCATGTGATCTGCCTGGCCATGATGAAGGTCGACCCGATTGTGGGAGCCCGAGCTTTCCCGTATGTTGCCCGAAACGTTGGAGCAACATTGGAGCGCGCGGGCGACACCAACGTGCAGCTCTTGCGGCCACTTCGTCGTCGAGCTTGGCGGCCGTCGCGTCGAGCAGCGCCTCCCTAGCCGCCAGGGCCGAGCGCTATTCGCCAACCACGTGCTGCACCGGGCGCACGCGCTCGGACGCGACGAGCGAAGGCCGACCGCTGGCCGCGCACCCGGTTCCGCTGGCTCAGGGTGCGGTCGTGCCTTGGTTGAGCAGGCGCTCGTGCGCTTCCTGGATCGCCGGACCCGGGGTGAGTCCCAGTTCCTCGCGCAACGTCGTGCGGGCGCGGTCGTACACGCGCATGGCCTCAGCGACGTTTCCTTCTGCGGCGAGGCTGTCCATGAGCAGGCGGTAGCCGGTCTCGCGGAGGGGCGCGCGTTCGACGAGGCGCCTGGCGGCGCGTTGTGCCCCGGCCAGCTCGGCCCCGCGGATACCGAGGCAGGCCGCCGCGTACGCCTCCAACGCATGGTCGAGCACATCGTCCAGTCGGCGGCGCCACTCGTCGATCCAGGGGGCTTCGTGCTCGGGTAGCAGCCGCCGCCCAGCGATGAACTGAGCGCGCAGGGCAGGGCCCCAGGCGCGCCTCCACTCGCCGGCGGCCACGGCCGACTCGGCCGAATGGACGCCCGCGACCGCGTCCTCGACGTCGACTCTGGCAGCGAGCGGGAGGGCGAGAGTCACGTCGCCTCGACCGCGCAGGACCTCCGGGCCGACGGTGGCTCGCAGCTTCGAGAGCAGGACGGTGAGCGCCGACGGCGCGGCGGTAGGCAGCGCGAAGGGCCAGAGCGCTTCGACCAGCTCGTCGCGCGGGATCGCGCGGCCGCGGTTGAGCGTCAGGTAGGCAAACAGAAGGCGACCCTTGCGGCTCGGGAGGCTGCCCTCGATCCGGCGGCCTCGAAGCTCGACCGCGAGCAGACCGCAGAGCTGGATTCTTGTCGGCGGGACGGACTCCAACGTTCTTCCAACGTAGTTGTATACCTCGCCGAAAGGGGCCCGTCCGACAATCGCCCGAAAGCGACAAGCCCGATGGCCAGGCAGATCAAATGCGAGTGCGGTTACGTCGCGCGGGCCGACACGGATGACGAGGTGATCGAGTTGATCGAGCGCCACGTCCGCAGCGACCACCCCGAGCTCGCCGACACCGAGACTCGCGACGAGATCGCCAGCTGGATCGAGGTCGTGGAGTAGCGCGCGACCGCGTCCGCTCGTGCCCGCCTGGCTGCAAGCAGAGGAGGAGCACATGTCCACGCAGGCCACAACCCTCGATCCGGAGCGCCTTGACGCGTTGCTCGGCCAAGCGGTCGTCGAGTTCGGCGCCACGGTCAACGCAGCGCTCATCGTCATCGGCGACCGCCTCGGGCTGTACCGCGCCCTTGCCGACGCGGACGGACCGACGTCCACCGAGCTGGCGGAGCGAACCGGCACCGCGGAGCGCTACGTCCGCGAGTGGCTCAACGCCCAGGCGGCGAGCGGCTACGTCACCTACAACGCCGCCGCTCGTCGCTACGCCTTGAGCCCCGAGCAGGCCGCGGTCCTCGCCGACGAGTCAGGCCCCGCCTTCGTCGGCGGCGGCTTTCAGGTCGCGCTCGGTGCCACGGCCGACCTCGAACGCATCCAGAACGCGTTCCTGACCGGCGAAGGATGGGCTGGCACGAGCACAACCCCGACGTCTTCGAGGGCTGCCAGCGATTCTTCGAGCCCGGCTACCGCGCCAACATCATCGACGCCTGGATCCCCGCCCTCGAGGACGTGCACGAACGGTTGCAGGCCGGTGGCCGCGTCGCCGACGTCGGCTGCGGCCACGGCGCCTCCACGATCGTCATGGCCCGCGCCTACCCCAGCTCGACGTTCGTCGGGTCCGACCACCACGCCGCATCGATCGAGACCGCCCGCCGGCGCGCCGAGGAGGCCGGCGTCGCCGACCGCATCCGCTTCGAGGCCGAGCCCGCCGACGTCTACACCGGCGAGGGCTAGGACCTCGTGACGATGTTCGACTGCCTGCACGACATGGGCGATCCCGTCGGCGCGGCACGGCACGTGCTCGGGACGCTCGCGCCGGACGGCACGTGGATGCTCGTCGAGCCCGCCGGGGGCCGCGTCGAGGACAACCTCAACCCGGTCGGCCGCGCGTACTACGGGTTCTCGACGCTCCTGTGCACGCCGGCGTCGCTGTCCCAGGACGTCGGCCTGGCGCTCGGAGCGCAGGCCGGCGAGGCGCGTTTGCGCGAGGTCGTCACCGCGGGCGGGTTCACGCGCTTCCGCCGCGCCACCGCGACGCCGTTCAACCTCGTGCTGGAGGCCCGGCCGTGAGCTGCGGCGAAGGGCTCGAGCCGATCGCGCTCGAGCCCGTGGACGCGGTCGCGGTGACCATGCTCGTGGACAACGTGACCGATTCGCTGCTGCCGGATCAGGGCCCCGCGGCGCGGCCGTCGATGACAACCGCGCCGCGCGTCGCGGCGCCGCTGCTGATTGGCGGAGAAACAGACGACGCGCTGCGCGCCGAGCACGGCTTCTCCGCGTTGGTGACCGTCGAGAAGGCCGGCCGCGAAACGCGCGTGCTCTTCGACGCGGGCCGAAGCCCGGACGGGCTGGTCGAGAACATGCGCCGCCTCGGCCTCTCGCCCGGCGACATCGACATCATCGTTCTCAGCCACGGTCATTGGGACCACGTCACCGGGATGGACGGGCTCGTGCGCCGGCTAGGCAGCGCGAGCATGCCCGTTCTGATCCATCCGGAGTTCTGGACACGCCGCCGGCTGGCCTTCCCCGGCCGCGAGGCGGTGGAGCTGCCCACCACGAGCAAGTCAGCGCTGCAGGGCGCAGGGTTCGAGATCGTCGAGCAGCGACAGCCCTCCTTCCTGCTCGACGGCTCGCTGCTGGTGACCGGCGAGGTCGACCGCACCACGGAGTTCGAGCGCGGGTTCCCGGGGCACGAGGCCCACCGGCATTACGGATGGGAGCCCGATCCACTGATCCTCGACGACCAGGCCCTGGTGGCGAGCGTTCGCGGACACGGCCTCGTGGTCCTGACCGGCTGTGGGCGCTCGGGGATCATCAACATCCTGCGCTACGTTCGGAAGCTCACCGGCGAGGACCGGATCCACGCCGTGCTCGGGGGCGTCCACCTGAGCGGGAACGCCTTCGAGCCGATCATCGGGCCGACCTGCGACGCGCTCGGCGAGTTCTCGCCCGACGTCCTGGTACCGGCGCATTGCACCGGCTGGCGCGCCACCCACGCGCTCGCCGCGCGGTTCCCCGAAGCGTTCATCCAAAACAGTGTCGGCACGCGGTTGGAGTTCGCCGCGGCAGCGCCCGAGGAGGCCCGCCCATGAGCTCGGCAGGCGCCGCGGACCACGATGGCTCAGTCGTCGCTTCGAACGGGGTGACGATCGAGGCCTGGAACGGCGTGCTCTTCGACCGCTTCCTGCGCTTCCGCGACATCGTCACCACCGGACTCTGCGCGCACGGCGAGCAGGCGCTGCGCCTGCGCCCACCCCGACCCGGTGACCGGGCGCTCGATGTCGGCTGCGGCTTTGGCGACACCACCCGGCGGCTCGCCGAGCTCGTCAGGCCGAGGGTGAGGCGGTGGGCGTCGATGCCGCGCCGCGCTTCATCGACGCCGCTCGGCGGGAGACGGCGGAGGCAGGGGTCGCGAACGCGCGCTTCCTCGTCGCCGATGTCCAGGCATGCGAGCTCGACGGTGGTTTCGACTACGTCTTCTCGCGTTTCGGGACGATGTTCTTCGCCAATCCAGTGGTAGCCCTACGCAATGTGCGGCAGGCGCTCGTCCCCGGCGGCCGCCTCTGCATGGTGGTGTGGCGACGCAAGCTCGACAACGACTGGCTGCACCGCGCCGAGCGGGTCGCCATGCGATTCTTGACCCGACCCGAGGCGACAGACCAACCCACCTGCGGGCCGGGCCCGTTCTCGATGGCAGACGCGGACACAACGACCGACGTGCTCGTACATGCGGGGTTCGAGGACATCTCTCTGCATCGCTGCGACATCGAGATCGCGATCGGCGCTGACCTCGAGCAGGCAGTCCAATTCGTCATGGCGATCGGTCCCGCGGGCGAACTCATCCGCCTCGCCGGCAGCGAGGCCGAGCGACGTCACTCGAGCATCGTCGCGGCCCTCGACGCGGCGCTGGCCGAGTTGCAGGAACCCGACGGAACGGTACGGGCGCCCGCGTCCACCTGGATCATCGGGGCCTGTTCGCCAGGCACCCCTGACCGGCCAACGCCACCAGACCGCCCGCCGGCTGCCCGCCGGGGCCCGCCAGCCGGCTCGAGGAGTCGCCCAGGGAGATCGGCGGGCCGTGTCCGAGCACCGGCGCGGGCTCGATCCCTCCGGCCGCGCGATGCGCCCCCGCAAGCGTTCGACCAGCGGGACGACTGCTGCGAGCCGCGATGATGCGGCGCGAAGTAAGCGACGGTCAACATGGGCCTATGGACGATCGAGTCGTTGGCGTTGGCGAGAGCCGCCAGGCGCCGGCTGTCGTCTTGCTGCACGCGGGCGGGCTTGACGCGCGGATGTTCGATACCGACATGTCCGCGCTGTCTCGGCTTGGGCGCGTGGTGCGCTTCGATCGGCGCGGCCGCGGCGCGCCGGAGGCCGGCAACGTCGCCATCGATCACCTCGCTGAGCTGCGTGGCGTGATCGACCGCGAATGCGGCGGCCGGGCCGTGCTCGTGGGAAGCTCGTTCGGCGGTCAGCTCGCGGTCGATTTCGCGCTCGCCCACGGCGAGCGCGTGGCCGCGCTGCTGCTCGTGGGACCCGGTCTGACCGGCCACATCGAGTCGGAAGAACGGCGGGCGCGCATGGCACGGCTTGCCGCGGCGGCCCGCCACGGCCGCGACCAGCTGGCACGGGCCTGGCTCGAAGACCGTCACCTCGCCCCGCATGGGTACCCCGCCGCAATCACGCGGCTGGTGTGCGACATGCTCCGCGATAACACGCCGCTATTCCTCGCTCCGCTCCGGACCGTTCCCGTACCCCCGGCGCTGCCCACGCTCGGCCGGCTCAAGGCGCCAGGCCGCGTCTACGTCGGCGAGCTCGACGACGCCGACAACCACCAGATCGCACAAGCGCTCGCTCACGCGGCGCCAGCGCTCGAGCTGCACATGTTCACGCCGCCGGGCACTTTCCAATGCTCGAGCGCGTCGGCTGGCTGCCCCACGCCTTGGCGGCGCTGCTCGACGAACTCGACGCGCGTGCCTGACGCCCGAACGGCGCGACGGACACCCCCACGCCGTCGACATCGAACCACCGTGCCGTCAAGGACGTCCGCACAAGAGGATCCTGCTGCGGCACAGCGGCGTACCCGCCGGTGAACTATTCGCCGAGCTGCCCGATCAGGAGCAGATATCCGTCGGGATCCGTAACGCTGATCTCCCCGGCGGACAAGTAGAACGGATGCTCGATCGCGCTCACCTCGATGCTGGCGCGCAGAAGCTCGTCGCGAAGCTGCGCGACATCCGACGACCAGCAGTAGAAGAGCACGCTCTGCTGGCGCGGATCGACCGGCTCGTCGGCGAGCCCAAGCATGAGGCTCTTCGCCCTCGTCGCCCGCCGCTACGAACGCGGCTCGATCATCGTCACCTCCAACCGCGGCTTCGAGGCCTGGGGCGAGATCCTCGGCGACGCGATGGTCGCCGCCGCGCTCATCGACCGCCTCATCCACCACGCCCACATGGTCACGCTCAAAGGCAAGAGCTACCGGCTGCGCGAAAGGGCCGCCGGCACAGCGCCAGCGGTTCAGGCTCCGGGCCTACGGCCCTCCGCCTGAACCGCTACCAGGCCCCAACTGGTGCACTTCTCGCTTCCTGATCCCGGTGCACTTTTCGCTTCCTGTTGACACCCTTCGAGCGACATCGGTGGCCTGTGACTGCCCGCTATCGCGCCGACCTCCGCTCCTTCCCGTGTCACCGCAACATCGCACCACCCGGCGTCCCTCAGTAGCACCCCCGACACGACGCGCACGACATGACCTAGCGCAAGCGCCTTCGTCTGTTGCCCCGCCGACCATCCACCGACGCCGGCCGCAAGTCCACGGCACGCGAGATCAGCTGCCGACCAAAACGCGCCCCACACATTTGCACCAACGGATGCTTTCACGGTACTTTGTAGGCGTATGAGGCTGTTGAACGCCGCGAGCGACGCCGATGTGCCAGCTGTCTTCCTGGGCGGCGGGGCCTAGGAGGACCCGCGTCGGTGTTGTCGATCGGCAAGTTGACGGTCGAGCAGTCGCGCTACTACGAGCGCCAGGTCGCGCAGGGGCGCGATGACTACTACTCCGGTCGCGGCGAGTCCGCGGGGCGCTGGACCGGGGCCGGGGCTGAAGCCATCGGGCTCGGCGGCCGGGTTGACGACGACGGCTTCATGGCGCTCATGGACGGTCGCGACCCTTGGAGCGGCGAGCGCCTCAAACGCGTCGGTGGCCGTTCTAAGGTCGCGGCGTTCGACCTGACCTTCTCGGCACCGAAGTCCGTGAGCGTGCTGTTCGCCGTCGGCGAGCCCGCGCTGGCCGGCGCGTTGGTTGAGGCTCATGAGTCGGCGGTCGATGCGGCCCTGGGGTATCTGGAGCGCGAGGCGTGTCGGGTGCGCCGCGGCCGCGGCGGTGTCCGGCGTGAGGTGGGCGAGGGATTCGTGGCGGCCGCCTATCGCCACAGGATGAGCCGGGCCGAGGACCCGCAGCTGCATACCCATGTGGTGGCGGCGAACATGGCGCGCGGCGCCGACGGGCGGTGGACGGCGCTTGATGCCACGCCGATCTACCAGCACGCCAAGGCGGCAGGGTTCCTCTACCAGGCGCATCTGCGTGCCGCGGTGCGTGAGCGTCTGCCGTGGGTGCGTTGGGGCCCGGTGCGCAACGGGATGGCCGAGATCGAGCAGCTCGCGCCGGCGGTGCTGCGGGAGTTCTCTACGCGTCGTCGCCAGATCGAGGAGCGCGAGCGCGAGCTCGTGGCGGCGGGCGTCGACGTTGGGGATACCGGGCGTGAGGCGATCGCGCACGCAACGCGCGCTCGCAAGCGATACGGGATCGACACCGCGCCGTGGCGTGACGTCGTGCGCGCCCGGGCCGCGGAGCACGGACTCGGTGCGCGCGAGCTCGCCGCCCTCGTCCTCGGACCGGCCAGGGCGCCCGAGATCCCCGACCCGCGGGTCGTGAGCGTCGAGCTGGCCGGAGCGGGCGGGCTCACGGAGAAGCAGAACACTTTCCCGAAGCGCGAGGCGGTGATGGCGTGGGCGGCCGCGCACGGGCAGGGGGCATCGGCCGAGACGGTTGAGCGCGCCGCGGCGCAGTTCCTCACTCGCGCGGACGTGCACGGTGCCGCCGGTGTCACTGAGTGTCGGTTCACGACGAGTGATCTGCTCGCTCACGAGCAGGCGATCGTTGTCGGCGCTCAGGCGCGTCGTGGCGAAGGCACGGGCAGGCTCGACTCTGCGCGCGTCGAGGCGGTGTTGGCGAGCGCGGCGCATGCTCCGACCCCAGAACAGGCGCGGGTGATCCGTGGCGTGACCTCGAGCGGTCACGGGGTGGAGACGGTCGAGGCGCTGGCGGGTACGGGCAAGACGTTCACCGCCGGCCTGCTGGCCGAGGCCTACACGGCGGGCGGGTACCGCGTTCTGGCGACCGCGCCAACGGGGCGAGCCGTGCGCGAGCTACCGACCAGGCCGGCATCAGCCAGGCGTCGACGCTCACACGCCTGGCGCTCGACCTCGACGCCGACCACGGCAGCTTCGGCACCGGTCCGGCTGTGCTGATCGTCGACGAGGCGGGGATGGCGAGCACACGCGAGACCGCTCGCGTCATGGCGCACGCCCAGACCGCGGGGGTGAAGGTGATCGCGATCGGCGACTCCGGTCAGCTCTCGAGCGTCCAGGCCGGCGGCTGGCTGGGATCGCTGACCCGGCGCCTGGGCTCACAGGAGCTGCGCCACGTCATGCGCCAACGCGACCCGCGCGAGCGCCAGCTCCTGTCCCAGGTCCGCCGCGGGGACCCCACCAACTACATCCCCGAGAAGGAGAGGTGCGGGCAGCTACAGGTCATCGAAGGCGACCTCCAGAGCGCGAGCGCCGGTGAGCGCACAGCGGTCGCATCGTGGCGCGAGCGGCAGGCCACTTGCCCGTGGGGGCAGGCCGTGCTGATCGTGCGTGACAACCAACGCCGCGAGCGCCTCAACGCGCTCATCCGCGCCGAGCTCAAGCGCGACGACCAGCTCGGCGAGAGCATCCACATCGGTGCCTGCGAGTTCGCGGTGGGTGATCGGGTCGTCGCGCGTCGCAACGACCGCGAGCGGGCGGTCGAAAACGGCATGCGCGGCACGGTGATCGCCGTCGACCCGACCGAGAAGGACCTCGTCGTGCGCACCGACGCCGGCGCCCAACGCCGCCTCGATGCTCCCTACGTGGCCGAGCACCTCCAGCACGCCTACGCGCTGACCGCGCACACCATCCAGGGAGGCACCGTGCAGTGGGCGGGCGTGGTCGGCCGCCCTGAGGACTTCACCCGCAACTGGTCCTACACCGCGCTCTCGCGCGCGCGAGAACCAACCGAGCTGTTCCTCATCGACACCCCGACCGACCGCGAGCTCGACCGAACTGAGATCGCCCCGGGCCAAGTCCGCGAACTGGGCGACGAGCGAACGCCCATTGAGCGCCTCGAGGCGGCCATGCGTCGCCGCGACGACGAGGACCTCGCGCTGGACCGCCTCGACGCCCAGCCCACCCGTGGCCCAGCCCACCTCCACCCCGCACACGCCCGGCCGCCCGCCGTCATGCGCCCGTCCGTCGGTGAGCTACAGGCCGAACTCGCGCAGCTTCGCGCGCGCATCGGCCAATACCCCGAACACCTCGTCGACCAGCTGCACGCCGCCCGCAGCGCCCGCGCCGACGCGCAGCGCGTCGCTGACGAAGCGCTCGGACGCATCGACGAGCTCGAGCTACCAGCCCGCGGCAAGCCGGGCGGCCGGCGCGCGGACTCCACCGAACGCGCGCTGGAGCGCCAACGCCTCAAGCTCGCCGAGGACCAAATCGCAGTATCGGCCGAGCGCGAGCGCGACCTCGCGAGCAGCGTCCCTGACCCCGCGGTATGGGACGCCGAACGCCGCGTGCTCCGCGACCGCGCCGCCGAGCTCCACGCGCAGCTCTCGACCCGCCGCCGCGAGCACGTGCACGCTGCGCTCGACCGACCAGCCGCCTACCTCTCCATGGTGCTGGGCGCTCCCCCTGACCAGCCGCGCGGTCGCCGCATCTGGCAGCAAGCCGCCACGCGCATCGAGGCCTACCGCTTCGACCACGCCGTCACCGACACCCGCCACGCACTCGGATCACCCCCCACCGCCACGCGCGAGCGTGCGCACTGGCAACGCGCCCACCACGACCTTGAGCGAGCCCAGCGAGACCTCGGTCGCCGCGTCGACCGCCGGCACTCCCACGAGATCTGAGAAGCCTCGTTCAGGAGCCGCCCGCCGCCGCTCAGTTTCGTCCAACTCGCGCAAGTGGTCGGCCATCAAGCGAGGAGCCGGAGACGGCTCCTTTCGTCAGAGGCTGTCGGGAAAAGGGGGTGGTGTCCGGTCGGGTCGGGAGCCTTGCGGGCATGGGCGCGAGGTTCATCGGTGTTGATCGTGATCAGGTGTTCTTGATGCCGCCGTCGCTGCGTGACTGGGTGCCGGAAGGGCATCTGGTCTGGACGGTGCTCGACTCGGTCGAGGAGCTGGACTTGTCGGCGTTCTACGCGGCTTACCGCGCGGATGGTCATGGGCGGCCGGCTTACGAGCCGTCGATGATGGTGGTCGGGCTGTTGCTTTACGCCTACGCGCGCGGGAACCGGTCGTCGCGGGCGATCGAGCGCGCGTGCGTCGAAGACGTCGCCTACCGCGTCGTCGCGGGCAACCTCGTGCCGGATCACTCGACGATCGCCGAGTTCCGTTGTCGCCACGAGCGGGCGCTGGGCAAGGTGTTCACCGGCGTCCTCGGGCTCTGCGCCCGCGCCGGCTTGGCGTCGGTCGGTGTCGTGGCGATCGACGGGACGAAGATGTCGGCCAACGCCTCGGTCAACGCCGACCGCGACTTTGGGCAGATCGCGCGCGAGATCCTCGAAGACGCGGCGGAGACAGACCGCCGCGAGGACGAGCTCTACGGACGCGAGCGCGGCGACGAGCTGCCCGAGCATCTACGCACCAGGGAGGGTCGGCGCAAGGCGTTGCGCGAGGCCAAGGAGCGTCTCGCGCGCGAGCGCGAGCAAGCCGCCGAGTCTGATGGCGACGAAGGCGACGAGGTGGCGCTCGAGCTGGACCCAGAGCGGTTCGTCACGCGCCCGCAGGGTCGCAGGGCCTGGGTCCGCGAGGGCCGCCGCGCCCTGGACGCCAAGCGCGAGCGCGAAGCGCGACCGATCGCGCAGGAACGCACCGACCGGCTCTTTGAGGCCTGCCGGCGCCTGGAGGAAGAGCTCGATTTCGAGCATGCCTCACATCGCGCCTACGAGGCCTGGCGCGCGCGGGGGATCGCGAGCGACGGCACGAGCCGGATGGCGCGCGGATCGGTCAAGCCGCACGAGCCCGCGCTGGCCCCGGCCGGGTTGATCAACACCACCGACCACGACTCGCGCGTCGTCCGCACGCACGGCCAGGCGCCGCTGCAGGGCTACAACGCCCAGCTCGCGGTCAACGACCACCAGATCGCCATCGCCGCCGAGGTCACCACGGAGTCGCCCGACTTCGGACACCTCGAGCCGATGGTCCGCGCCACCCAACGCGAACTGCACGCGGCTGGCCTCAACGATCCCGACGTCGTGCTCGCCGACGCCGGCTACTGGCATCAGCGCCAGATGGAAAACGTCGTCAGCGACGGCATGACGTCCTCGTTCCCCCGGACGCCGGGCTGCGCAAAGACACCCGCCCCGGCTGGACCGGCGGGGTCTATGACTTCATGCGCCGCGCCCTGGCCAGCCCGGAAGGGCGCGCGCTCTACCGGCGCCGCCAGGTCACCATCGAGCCCGTGTTCGGCCAGGTCAAGTTCAACCGCCAGATCCGCCGCTTCCAACGCCACGGCCGGGCGGCCTGCAGAAGCGAATGGCGGCTCATCGCCGCCACCCACAATCTCCTGGGATGAAACTGCCTGGCGAGGGCTCCGGCGGTGGTGTCCGGGCGTGGAGTTAGCGTCGGGCGCACCGGGACAGGGGCTCTCTGGGAGAACGTAGGCTGGGCAGGCCGTGCTTGAGCTGGGCCGAGAGCCCGACAACATCTCTGTGGCCGCCCCTGCGACTCGCCCGGTTGGGCCGTGAGCCCGAATCCGTTCTTGTCGTTTGCCCACCTGGTCTCCCGTCGTGATGGTTCAAGCGAAGGGAGAGGGCAGTGCGGTTTATCGGGTTAGACGTCCACCTCGATTTCTGTGAGGTCGCGATCTGCGAGGCGGGGCGCGTGCGGTCCGGCGGCCGCGTGCCGAGCAGCCCGCAGGGGCTTGCGATCCTGGCTAACAGCCTCGGCCCCGACGATCACGTGGCGCTGGAGGCGACGGGCAACGCGCTGGCGATCGCGCGGCGGCTGGAGCCGCACGTGGCGCGGGTCGTCGTCGCGACTCGGACGGAGCTGCGGGCGATCACCGAGGCGAAGGTCAAGACCGACCGGCGCGACGCGCGCACGCTGGCGCGGCTGCTCGCCGCGGGGCTGCTGCACGGCTGCTGGCTGCCGGATGAGCAGACGCGGGCGCTGCGCCGGCGCCTGGCGCGCCGCGCGCAGCTTGTCCGCCAGCGCACGCGTTGCAAGAACGAGGTCCATGCGGTGCTGATGCGCACCCTCAAGGGCCGGCCACCGATGAGCGACGCGTTCGGCAAGGGCGGCCGGGTGTGGCTGGCCGCGCTCGAGCTGCCCGGCGACGAGCGCGAGACCGTCGACGGGTGCCTGCGCCAGATCGACTTTCTGGACGGCGAGATCGCGATCCTCGAGCGCGCGATCGCCGAGCACGCGCTCGGCTCCGAGGCGGTCAAGCGCCTGATGACCGTGCCCGGGGTGAGCCTGATGACCGCGACGACGTTCATCGCCGCCGTCGGCGACATCCGCCGCTTCCACGAGCCGCGCAAGCTGGTCAGCTACCTCGGCCTTGACCCCAAGGTCCGCCAGTCGGGCATCGGCGCGGCGCGTCACGGCCGGATCTCCAAGCAGGGCGCCGCTTCGGTCCGTCAGATGCTCGGCGAGGCCGCGTTCGTCGCCGTCAGCACGCCCGGACCGATGCGCGCCTTCTACCAGCGCGTCCGCGCGCGCCGCGGCAGCCAGATCGCGATCGTCGCCGTCGCGCGCAAGCTCGCCGTGCTGTTCTGGCACCTCCTCACCAACGAGCAGGACTACGCCTTCCAGCGCCCGTCGCTGACCCGCAAGAAGCTCCGCGCCCTCGAACTGCGCGCCGGCGCCCAGCGGCACCCCGGAAGCCGGACCCTCCCGACCAAGAACGCCTACAGCCAGCGCGCCCACCGCGAACGCGAACGCGAGCTCTCCGAACAAGCCGAAACCGCCTACCGCCGGCTCGTCGCCGACTGGAAAGCCACCTCACCAAGGAGCCCCGCCACGACTTGACTTTCATCCGTCCTCAAGCTCCACAGCCACCAGCTCGCCGCCGCAACCCCCTGAGCGGCGGTCGCGGCGCACCGCGCCGATCGCACCCGCCGGGCGGCGAGTCCGAGCTTCACCTCACTCGGCGACTTTTCCCGACAGCCTCGATCGAAGCGAGCAGCGACGCGGCGGGCGTAGGATGCTCTCGTGTCGGGCGGCACCGAGGTTCTGCTGGGCGCGCCTCGTGCGGCCCTTGTGCCCGGCGAGTCGTCGGGGGCAAGGGCGTGACGACGGCCGAGGCACTCGCGCGCGGCCGGGAGTGCTTCGCTCGGCGGGCGTGGGCGGATGCGTTCGCCGAGCTGTCCGCGGCGGATCGGGAGGCGCGGCTCGAGCCGGAGGACCTCGAGCGGCTCGCCACGGCGGCGTACCTCATTGGCAGCGATGAGGACAGCGTGGAGGCGTGGGAGCGTGCGCATCGCGCGCTGCTGAGCAGGGGCGACGTAGTGCGGGCCGCGCGATGCGCGGGTTGGCTGGTGTTCGTATTGCTGAATGGCGGCGAGTTCGCCCGCGGTGCCGGGTGGCTAGCGCGGGCGCGCCGGCTGCTCGACGATGGCCCGCGCGACTGCGCGGAGCGGGGGCACCTGCTCGTGCCGGAGGCCTTTCAGCGCGCGGTCGCGGGAGATTGGCCGAGCGCGCACGCGATCTCCGGTCAAGCGGCAGAGATCGGCGATCGGTTCGGTGACCTCGATCTAGTGACGCTCGCCCGCAACGTTCAGGGTCGGGCGCTGATCGCGCAAGGGAGGACCGTCGAGGGGATGGCCCTGCTCGACGAGGTCATGGTCGGCGTCGTGGCCGACGAGGTGTCCGAGATCGTTGCTGGCGCCGTCTACTGCAGCGTGATCGAGGCATGCCAGGAGGTCTTCGATCTGCAACGGGCGCAGCAGTGGACGGCGGCGCTGACCCACTGGTGTGACTCCCAGCCGGATCTCGTCCCGTTCAGCGGTAACTGCCTGGTGCATCGGGCCGAGATCATGGAGCTGCACGGCGCGTGGGCGGACGCGCTCGACGCGGCGCAGCGGGCGTGCGAGCGGCTCCTCCGCCGGCCGCAGCCGGCGGTCGGCGCCGCCTTCTACCGGCAGGGCGAGCTGCATCGGCTGTGCGGCGCGCTCGCGCAGGCCGAGGACGCGTACCACCAGGCCAGCCGGTGGGGACGCGAGCCCCAGCCCGGCCTGGCGCGGCTCCGCCTGATCGAGGGCCAGGTCGATGCCGCGGAGGCGGCGATCCGTCGCGCGGCGGATGAGGCGCAAGGCCGCCTCGCGCGCTCGCGGCTGCTTCCCGCGCTCGTCGAGATCATGTTTGCCGCCGGTGACGCCCGCGCCGCACGCGCCGCCGCGGATGAGCTGTCGGAGATCGCCGATGATCTCGACGCGCCCCTGCTACGCGCGCTCGCCGCCCACGCACAGGGAGCAGTCCTGCTGCTCGAGGGCGACGCGCGAGCCGCGCTCGGCGCGCTGCGCCATGCGTGGGCGGCGTGGCAGGCGCTCGGGGTTCCCTACGAAGCCGCGCGGGTCCGGGTCCTCATCGGACTCGCGTGCCGACAGCTCGGGGACGAGGACACCGCGCTGATGGAACTCGACGCGGCGCGCTGGGTCTTCGAGCAGCTCGGCGCCGCGCCCGACCTCGCACGAGCACAGACGCTCTCCCGGAAGGCACGCGCCAAGCCGCCGGGCGGCCTAACCGCACGCGAACTTCAGGTGCTGCGCCTGGTGGCGACCGGCAAGACCAACCGGTCGATCGCTGCCGACCTGTTCCTGAGCGAGAAGACGGTGGCGCGCCACGTCAGCAACATCTTCACCAAGCTCGGCCTGTCGAGCAGGGCGGCCGCCACCGCCTACGCCTACGAGCACGATCTCGTCTAGGCGCCTACACAGAATTACCCACGTCGGGTCGCCACGCGATTTGGGTGTTTCGCCCGTGGCGCCGCCGCCGGCCACTCCGTAGCGTCGCGATCGAACGCGTTGTACCGCAGGCCACCGGAGAGGCGACCATGAGCACGCAGCAGGAAGTGAAGGAGCGGGGACGACGGACCGCCGGTGACGACACGCGTGAGCGACTCCTGTCCGGCCTGCCCGTCACCGAGCGACGCGTGCAAGTGGCCGGGGTGTCCACCGCCGTGCTGGAAGGTGGTGAGGGCCCACCGATCGTCTTCCTGCAGGGGGAGTTCGCGGCCGTGTGGATGCGGGTGATCCCGGAGCTCTTGACGACCCACCGGGTCATCGCACCTGACCTGCCCGGTCTCGGGGCGTCCGAGGTGTCCGACGGTCCCCCCGATGCCGAGGTCGTCCTGACGTGGCTTGACGAGCTCATCAGGGAGACCTGTGCGATCCCGCCCGTGCTGGTCGGGAAGGGCCCTGGCGGCGCCCTCGCCGCTCGGTTCGCGATCGAGCACAGCGACCGTATCGATCGACTGGTGCTGGTGGACACGCACGGGCTGGCTCGGTTCCGACCACCGCCAGGCATGGCGCTCTCCTTTGTCGGCGTCATGTTGCGACCGACCGGGCGCGGCCTCGAACGCGGGTTCCGGCAGTACTGCTTCGCCGATCTGGATCGGGTGCGCGCCGAGATGGGCGAGCGCTACGAATGGATGGCGGCGTACGCCCTGGACCGCTTTCGTACGCCGAGCGTCAAGGCGGCGATGCGCAGCCTTATGAGGCAGCTCGCGTCGGCGATCCCGCCGGCGGACCTGGACCGGATCGCCGTTCCGACGACCCTGATCTGGGGCCGCCACGATCTCGGGGTGCGGCTGAGCGTCGCCGAGGCCGCCAGCGCCCGCTACGGCTGGCCGCTGCAAGTGATCGAGAACGCCCGCGACGACCCCGCCATCGAGCAGCCGGAGGCGTTCCTGGAGGCGCTGCGCGCCGCGCTCGATTTGACCGAAGCCGACCAGGCGGTTCGGCGATGATCCCGGGGCGAAGGATGGACGGCTCCGAGCGCGTCGAGACCGTGATCATCGGTGGCGGTCAGGCGGGCCTCGCGACGGGCTACCAGCTGGCGACGCGCGGCCTCCCGTTCGTGATCCTGGACGCGAACGAGCGGATTGGCGACGGCTGGCGCAAGCGGTGGGAGTCGCTTCGCCTGTTCACCCCCGCGCGCTACGACGGGCTGCCGGGCTGGCCCTTCCCCGCGCCCGCCTGGTCGTTCCCCAACAAGGACGAGGTGGCCGACTACCTGGAGGCTTATGCGGCCAGATTCGATCTCCCTGTCCGAACCGGGGTCCGTGTGGACGGCCTCTCCAGGGAGGCGGATCGGTACGTAGTGGCGGCTGGAGACCGCCGGTTCGAGGCCGACCAGGTCGTCGTGGCATCGGGCGCGTATCAGCGCCCCAGGATTCCCCCCTTCGCCGCCGAGCTCGATCGGGGACTCGTGCAGCTGCATTCCAGCGAGTACCGGGATCCATCCCAGCTGCAGGAGGGCGGCGTCCTCGTCGTCGGTGCCGCCAACTCGGGGGCCGAGATCGCCTTGGAGGTGTCCAGGGGCCGCCGGACCTGGCTGTCGGGGAGGGACCCGGGCCACGAACCCACCCGCCCCGGAAGCCGGTGGGATCGGTTCCTTACGCCGGTGATCTGGTTCGTGGCCTCGCACGTGCTGACCATGAAGACGCCGATGGGGCGGAAGGTTCGGCAGCAGTTCCGTTCGCGAGGCATCCCGCTCGCCCGGGTCAGGGCGAAGGACATCGCCGCCGCTGGGATCGAGCGAGTTCCCAGGACGGTGGGGGTACGGGGCGGTCTGCCGGTGCTCGACGGTGGACGGGCTCTCGAGGTCACCAACGTGATCTGGTGCACGGGCTTCGTGCCGGACTTCGCCTGGATCGACCTTCCCGTCTTCGGCGAAGAGGGAGGTCCGGTGCACGATCGCGGCATCGTGGGATCAGAGCAGGGCCTGTATTTCGTCGGGCTGTTCTTCCTTTATGCGCTGGCCTCGTCGCTGGTCGGCGGGGTCGGGAGGGACGCGGAGCACATCGCCACGCACATCGCATCGTCCCGAAGGAACGGTCAGCCCGCCGGGCCGGTCCGAGCGTGACGCCCTGATGCTTGGGCCCACATGGACCGACGGCGCGTACTGATCGTGGGCGGCGGTATCGCGGGGCTGGCGCTCGCGCCAATGCTCGCGCGGACCGGCGACGAGGTCGAGGTGGTCGAGCGCGAACGCGCGTGGCGGCCCGCCGGTACCGGCATGTATCTGCCCGGCAACGCCGCTCGCGTGCTCCGTGCCTTCGGCTTGGAGGCGCAGGTCGCCTCACGAGCTGTCGCAATCGCGCACCAGCGCTTCTACGACCACCATGGCAGGCTGCTGTGTGAGGTCGACGTCGCCGAGCTGTGGGCAGCCGTCGGGCCGTGCCTCGCGATGCATCGGGCCGAGTTGCACGCGCTCCTCCGCGAGGCGGCGGGTGAGGTGCCGATCCGAATGGGGCTGGCCGTCGAGCGCGTCGCTCAGCGCGGCGGCGCGGTCTCCGTCGGCTTCGGCGACGGAACGAGCGGCACGTACGATCTCGTGGTCGGGGCGGACGGGATCCACAGCGCGGTGCGCCGGCTGGCGTTCGAGCCGACGGCGGTGCCCCGCCCCGTGGGCCAGATCGGCTGGCGCTTCCTGGCGCCCCGACCCCGCGAGGTCACGACGTGGTCGGTGATGCTGGGGCGCCGCACAGCGTTCCTGACGATCCCTATCGACGGCGACTGCGTGTACTGCTACTGCGACGTCGTCTCACCCCCAGACCACGACACGCCCGAGCAAGTCGGGCCAGAGCGGCTCGGCGACCTGTTCTCGGAATTCGCGGATCCCGCCGCGACGCTGCTCGAGGAGCTCGACGCCGCAGCCGACATCCACGTCGCGACGATCGAGGAGGTCGTGCTCGACCGCTGGGCGCGTGAGCGCGTCGTGCTGATTGGCGACGCCTCGCACGCGACCTCGCCGAATATGGCCCAAGGCGCGGCGATGGCACTCGAGGACGCACTCGTGCTCACAGATTGCCTGCAGAGGATCCCGGCGATCCCCGACGCCATCGCGGCGTTCGAGGCCCGGCGCCGACCCAGAACCGACTGGGTCCGCGCCCAGACCCACCGCCGCGACCACACCAGATACCTGCCGCCGACGATCAGGGACAACGTCCTGCGATTCCTCGGCCGGCGGATCTTTCACGCCAACTACCGTCCGCTCCTGGACCAACCCTGAGCCACCGCGCACGCCTCCGCTCCTTCGGCCGCCTCCAGCCGACGCCATCCGCTTCAGCGATGCCGAGCACGCGTATCGGCCGAGCCTGCCACCCTTGACGGTCTGCGGCCGTCGCGCGTGCCGCAGCTTACGTTGCCCTTGGGGCGATGCGGGCAATAACCCATGTAGACGGCAAGCCGATGAGGTCGTCGCGCCGAGCTCGATGGGGCGCCGGCTGCTGGTTGAGGACGACCATGGCGCCTCCGGCGGGCGCCGATATCGAGGCAGCCCCCATTGCGTGGCGGGCGGCGTCGGCGGCCCGTCGTCCTCTCGCAGGGCGCGCACGCCCGGATGGTCCCCCGGGGGGATCCGCTCGGCCAGGCTCAGGACGATCAAGAGGCGTTCGACCGCGGCCGCCGGCTTGCGCTCGCTTTCGCCCGCGGCTGCGGTCGTCGGCACGCGCCCGGACGGCGCGCTCGCTGTTCGTCCGCTGCGAGCGTCTCAGCTTCGAGCGTCGACGCGCTCGCTTCGGGCGCGAAGAGAGAAAGGCACGCGCTCACGGCGAGCCGCTGCCGCATGAACTCGCTCCTGGTCTAAGAACCGTGGGACTTCATGCTCAGCAGCACCGTCGACGGTGTCCCATCGCCGTTACCCGCTGGCTACAGTGCGGGCACCGTGAAGCGCATAACGGTGCCGGCGCCGTCGGCGGGCTCGGCCCAGATCGCGCCACCGTGCGCCTCCACGATCTTGCGGCACACGGCGAGACCGATCCCGGACCCCGGGACCTCCTCGCCGTGCGCGCGCTTGAACATCGAGAAGATCTCGTCGCCGAGCTCCGGCGGGACGCCCACACCGTTGTCGCGGACGCTGAACAGCCACGCCGCCTTGCGACGCTCGGCGGAAACGCTCACCTGCGGCGGCTCGTCGGCATGGAACTTCAGCCCATTCGCGACGAGGTTCTGAAACACGCGACCGAGCTGTGCGCGGTCGCCACGGACGACGGGCAGCTCCGCGATCTCGAGCTGCCCGTGGAGGTCTTGGACGGCGTTCGTCAGCGAGGAAGCGACCTCGGCGAGCAGCACGCGGGTGTCGACGGGCTCCGACGCGATCGCGTTCCCCGAGCGGGCGTACTCGAGGATCCCCTCCACGAGGCTGCGCGCCCGCGCATGTGTCTGCTGCACGCGCTCGAGCAGCTCCTCGTTCTCCTTCGTCCTGCCTTCCGAGAGTCGCCGATCGAGGAGCTGCACGAAGAACCCGGCCGCCATGATCGGCTCGCGCAGATCGTGCGCAGCCACCTTCGCGTAATCGCGCAACTCTTCCTCCATCCGCCGCTGCTCGGTGTTGTCGGTCACGAGGTTGAGCACCCCGTCGGTACCGAAGGGGATCGCACGATGCAGGAAGACCCCGCGCACGCGCCCGATCGGCCCATCGCCCGCGGCCACCGCAACCTCGACGACTTCGGGCCGGCCGCTCTCGAGCACGCCACGCATGCGCGCGAACGCCTCGTCCTGGGCGAACTCCGGAGCCTCCGCAAGCAGGCGCCGGCCCATGCTGGCCTCCGTCTGCACTCCGATCATGCGCGCCATCGCCGGATTCGAATAGCCGGTTTCGAAGTCGGCGATCGCACCTGCGGGATCCCGGATCGCCCACAACACGCCCACGGGATCCGGCACGAGGTCGAACGCTTCACGGAATGCCGTTGCGCCGTCGCCGAACAGCCGCGCCAGCCGCGAGTCCGGCAGGCTCATTGTCCCCATTGGCAAGCCACGCCGCCAGCGTAAACGGAACCGATGCCGCGCCAAGGCGGCGCGCCGCGATGCACCGCGTCGGCGAGCCCATGGCAGCCCGCGCTGTCGCTCTGGCTGCAGAGCGGGCGTCTCAGACGACCTTCGGCAGACGCCCGCTGTGGACGAGGACCAGGCGTCCTGCAGCGCGCGATCGGCTCCCGCGCCACTCCTGCATCGCGGAAAGGCAGTAGCGCCGCCGTCGCTTGCGAGTTCCATGGTGGCTGTTGCGCAAAGCCGCGGACGGCTAGCGGCGCGCCGCGGGTGGGCGACGCGGTGATCTCGCGGCCGGCGCAGGTGTCGCGCTTGCTCGGTCAGGCGGCAACGGCGGTCGTGAGGTGGTGCTGGTGGAGCTTGCGGAGGTTGTGCGTGGCGTTGATGAGCCGCCATTCCGAGCGGCAGGCGGCTCGGCCTCGGCGTAAGAAGCGGTCGATCTTGCGGTTGAATTTCGTGTCGGCGAAAACGGGCTCGATCATGCTGGAGCGTCGGCGGTAGAGCGGCGCCGGCGGGTGTGGCCAGGGCGCGGCGCATGAAGGCATAGAGGCCGCCGTTCCAGCCCGGGCGGCTGCCTTGGCGCTTCTTGGCGTCGGGCGGGATGAGGACCGTCAGGCCGTCGGCGGCGAGTGCCTGCATCTGGACCTGATGCCAGTAGCCGGCATCAGCGAGCACCACGTTCGGCGGCTGCTCGATGCCGGCGGCGTGCAGCTCGCGGCGGGCGGCGTCGACGAGCGGCCCGAGCTGGCCGAAGTCGGCCGACGAGTTGGTCAGCTCGGCGGCGATCACGATCTGCCGTTCGGTCGTGACGGCTTGGGCGTTGTAGCCCTGCACCCACCCGCGGAGGGTCTTGACGTTGCGCGAGTCGGGGTCGGTGGTGTTGATCTTGCCGGCCGGCGTCGCCGCAGGCTCGAAGGGCTTGGGGGGACGACCGAACTTCCTGCCGGTCTTGTCGACGCCGCGCGCCCGGTAGGCCTCGTATTCGGCGTTGGCGCGGATCTCGACGCGGTGCTCTTCTTCGAGCCGGCGCTTGGCCTCGCGCAGTCGCGCCGGACGGGACGCCGGAATTGGTCGCGCCTCCTGCACGCGGCGGTGTTCCAGGCGGCGCTTGGCGTCGGCCAGCCACTGCGCGCGACCTTCGCGCGTGCCGAGCGGCTCTGGCAACTCGTCGCCGCGCTCAGTTCCGAAGCGCTCGTCCTCCTCGGCGTCGATCGCGTCGGCGTCGGCGAGGACCTCGCGCGCGAGTCGCTCGTAATCGCACGTCGCGCGCTCGGAGGCATTGGCATGGATCTTGGTGCCGTCGACGGCGAGCACCTCGGCGCCCACCAGACCGGCATCCGCGCACAGCGCCAGGACTTCGCCGAAGAGCCCGGCCAGCGCCTCCTGGTGGCGCTGACGGAATCGCGCGATCGTCGTGTGGTCCGGGACCTGGTGCGCCGCCAGGACGCGAAACGCGACGTCTTCCTCGCAGGCGCGCTCGATCGCCCGCGACGACCGGACTCCACGCGCGTAGGCATAGAGCAAGAGCGCCACCATCACCGCCGGATCGAACGCGGCCCGCCCGTGCCCGTCCTGGCGATACACCGCGTAGAACGCGGCGAGATCCATCTGCGCGACCGCCTCGATCACGAACCACGCGAAGTGCCCCTCCGACAGCCAATCGCGGACGTCAGGCGGCAGCAGAAACGCCTGCTCACGATCGGCCGCAACGAAGTTCTGGCCCATGCCCACATCGTCTTAATCGCCCCGGACAGACCCCCTTTACGCAACAGCCACCATGCAAAGGAGCACTCGCGGGTGCTGACTACTGGAACCCTTCCGCGACCGGCCGGCGTTTGGCGGACGACCGCTTCCGCGTGGCTCGTTACTCGCCTGCGGCGTGCAGTGCGTCGGCCAGCTCCGAGGCGGCCTGGGCTACCGCGGCGTAGGCGTCGACGACGTCGCCCAAGTTGTCGCTCGCGCCGGCCTGGTTGAGCTGCTGCACCGCCGCGTCGAACTGGGTCCAGAGCTCGTGGGGGCCGCGGCGCCCGGTTCCGGGTCGCAGCTCGTAGGGCGGACGTGCCCGCTGGGAGTCGGCGACGGGCCGGCCATGCCAGTCCCGCCTCGAGCGCTCGCGCGTGCGTGTCGCGCATCGCGGCCGCGGCGTCGGCCAGTGCTCGTAGTCGATCGCGAAAGCCGGGATCGGGCGGGGCCTGCTCGTGAGCGCGCATCGCGCTGCTCCACGAGGCCCGCGCTTCGGTGACCGACGTCCACGCGTGGTCCTTCGCGCCCTCGGCCGGTGTCGCGGCCCGCTCGTCCGGCAGCTCGCTCACGCAGTGGTCCTATCGCACCGACGACCGTCACGCGACGCGCCTCGCCATCCAAACCGCTTCTTCCGATCAAAACCACGCGGTTGCGAACAGCCACAGACGGTCGCATACGGGCGGTTGGTGTAGCGTCAATCGTCGACGACCGAGAGATCACCATGACGCCGCCGCCAGCCGCAGACGAGCCCGAATACCTCAGGGTCGAAGAGGTCGCCGCGCGCCTGAAGCTCAAGGACAAGACGATCCGCGACTGGATCCTGCGCGGCGAGCTGCCTGCGTACAAGCTGGGCAAGGAGTGGCGCATCCGCCGCGACGATTTCGATCAGGCGATGCAAGCGCGTCGCACCACTGCCGAGCCGGCGCCCACAGGCGGTCTCTGGGATCCCGACGTTCCTGGATAGCCTCTAACAGTAGTTTGCAACCGTTGAGACACGTATGTATCCTCCAATGTTCAGGAGGATTGTGGTGATCTGTCGATTCTCAGCCGTGGAGTGTTCGCGACATGCCGTTGGTCTGGCCCCGTCGACGCGCGACGTCGACGAGGCGGCGCTCGGAGGAGCGACGTGAGGGCGTCGACCGCGGTCACATTCGGTGGCATCGGCGATGAGTGAAGTCATACGGCTGCCCGTTCGGCGGTTGCCTGGACGACTCCTCACGAAGCGACAGCTCGCCGCGGAGCTCGGACGTTCGACCCGCTGGATCGAGCTTCGTATGCGAGAGGGTCTGCCGGTCGCTCCCCGTGCCGGGCCACGCGAGCATGCGCGCTTCGATCTGACGGCAGTCCACGCTTGGCTTGAGAGCCGCGGCGCTACTCCCAAGCTTCCTCTCGAGCAGCGGGTCGACCAGCTCGAGCGCGTCATGACTACCCTCGTCGCGGAACTGAAACGGAGAGCGGGCTGATGTCGATCCGCAAACGCGGCAACAAGTTCACCGTCAAGGTCTACGACCCGAAGACGCCTGGCAAACAGCGGTGGATCGGGACATTCGCAACGGAGGAGGAGGCGCGCGACGCCGAGCACGCGGCGACCGCAGGGATCACTCCGGCGGCTCGGGCGCGCACAGTCGGTGATTGGTCGACGTTGTGGCTGCGCGACTACGCGCGCTCCGCGCCGGCGACACGGCGCACGTACGCCTACGCCGCCAAGCAGATCGTGGCTGATATCGGTGACGTGGTCCTGGCCCGGATCGACCGCCCAACCGCCCGCCGCCTCGCGCGTCAGTGGCCGGCCAACACCGCTCGCGTCGCTCGCACGATGTTCGGCGACGCTGCCAGGGACGGCCTGATCGCGTCCAACCCCTTTACCGAACTGCGGATCGAGACGCCGAAGGGCCGCAAGGATCTCGACGCGCTCACTGAGCCGGAGATCCGCGGCTTGGCCGAGGCTGCCGTTGCGGCGCTGGGTGAATATGGCACCGAGTTCCGTGCGTTGATCATGTTCCTCGGCTACGTCGGCTGCCGTCCCGGTGAGGCGTGCTGCATACGCCGCGCAGATGTCGACGTCGAGCGCGCCGAGTGCACGATTCGCTTCACGGTCGACGGCGAGGGAGGCGAGAAGCCGCCGAAGAACGGGAAGCCGCGCGTCGTGACGATTCCGCCGCCGGCGCTTGCGGCTCTCGCTGATGTCCCACCACGGCTTGACAGTCCGTACCTGTTCCACTCGGCCAGGGGTCGACGGCTCTCCAAGGGTTCGCTGTCCTACGCGTTCCGCGTGGTCCGGCAACGTTGGGGCAAGCGCGACAAGCTCGAGCTCTACGAGCTCCGCCACGCGTGCGCGACGCTGCTGATGGAGCGCGGACTGCCGCCGCACGTAGTCGCCAACCAGCTCGGGCATACGGACGGCGGCGCGCTCGTTCAGCGGCTCTACGGGCACCCGTCGGAGCGCGGGATGCGCGACCAGGTGCGCCTCGCATTCGCCGGATGGGGTGCAGATGGGGAGCAGCGACGTGACGAATCGCCTGGAGGTAGAGGATTTTCGCCGCCTCTGTAACCCACCGTCTCCACTAACTTCATATGGCTGTTGCGTTTGCGAGAGCGGTGGTCTTCGCGCGTTGGGTGATCGTGGCGGGGTGGGTTGCGGTCGCGGTGGTGATGGTGGTGGCGTTGCCGTCGCTGCGTGAGGCGCAGACGGGTGCGTTGGGCCAGTTGGTGCCGGCGAACTCGCGGGCGTTGGAGGCGGAGAAGCTGTCGGCGTCGCTGTTCGCGTTTCCGCTGGCCAGTCGGTCGGTCGTGGTCGAGCGCAACGCGGATGGGTTGCCCGCGGCCCGGGTTGCGGCGACGGGGCGGTTGATCTCTGACCTCAATCGCCATGAGAAGCGTGGCGTGCGCGCCGCCGGCGTCTACGGCGTGACGAATGCGGTTCCGGGGCTGTCCTTCGCGCGCGAGCGCGAAACGGCGGCGCTGAGCTATCTGCTCTTTGGCCTGGACTTCAACCAGAACGAGCGCGTTCGAGGCGCCGAGCGCTACGTCGCGGCGCTGGACGCCCCGCCGACCAGCTTCGTGGGGGTCACCGGCGCGATTCCCGCGCGGGCCGAGCAGGCGACGCTGATCGAAGACAAGCTGCCGCTGATCGAGCTGGTGACCGTCCTGGTGATCGCGTTGACTGTCGGCCTCACGCTGCGCTCGTTGCTGGCGCCGCTGGTGACGCTGGTCACGGTGGCGTTGGCGTATGTCATCTCGATTCGGCTGGTGGCGGTGGTGGGCCAGAGCATCGGCGTCTCGGTCGCCCCCGAGGTGGAGCCCATCATGGTGGCGCTGCTGTTCGGCGTGGTCACCGACTACGGCCTGTTCTACATGTCGCGCTTTCGCCGTCGTCTGCGCAGGGGGGAGGCTCGTCTCGACGCGGCGCGCGACACGGCCGCCGAGCTGACGCCGCTGATCATCGCGTGCGGCGTCGCGGTCGCCGTGGGCTCCGCCGCGCTGGTCATCGCCGAGCTGGGGATTCTGCGGGCGTTCGGGCCGGGGATGGCGCTGGCCGTTCTCGTCGGGCTGGCGGTCACGGTCACCTTCATGCCGGCGATCCTGGCCTGCGTCGGGCGCGCGCTGCTGTGGCCCGGCGCTTCGCGTGAGCCGTCGCATCACGCGACGGGCACCGGTTGGCTGGACCGCCTGATCGCCACGGCGGTGCGCGCTCCTCGCCGGACCACCGTCGTCAGCCTGCTGCTGCTGGCGTGCATGGCCAGCGGTCTGTTGTGGATCAAGGTCGGCAACCCGCTCATTCGCGGGTTGCCGGCCGGCAGTGAGCCGCGCCGCGCCTACGAGCAGCTGAATCGGGGCTTTGCCCCGGGCGCTGTGGCGCCGACCACGCTCGTGGTGGCCGCGCCCGGGGTCGGGCGGCGGCGCAGGGAGCTGGCGACCCTGCAGCAGGTCCTCGGCGACCAGCCGGGCATCGCCGGCGTCGCCGGTCCCGCCACCAATCTCACGCAGGAGCGCTTCGGGCTGGTGGTCTCGCCGGGCGGCGACGCGGCCCGCTACGTGATGGTGGCCGAGGACGATCCGCTGAGCGCCGACGCGGTCCGCCTGCAGCGCAACCTCGACGCGCGAATGAGCAGCCTGCTCGACGCGGTCGGGCTCAAGCATGCGCGCGCGCTGTTCGCCGGGGACACCGCGATCACGGGCGAGCTCATCGAGACCACCCATGGAGACCTGCTGCGCGTGATGCCGGTCGTGCTGCTGCTCGTCGCCCTGGTCCTCGCCGTCTTCCTGCGCGCGCTCGTCGCGCCGCTGTATCTGGTGGCGCTCGCGGCGCTCGCGCCGCTCGCCGCGGTCGGGCTGGCGGTCGCCTTCTTCCAAGGCCTCCTCGGGGCTCCGGAGATCATGTACTTCGTCCCGCTGGCGGCAGGGGTCCTGCTCATCTCCCTGGGATCGGACTACAACATCTTCCTCGTCGGGCGCATATGGAGCGAGGCCGACCGGCTCCCGCTGCGCGAGGCGATCGTCGCCGCCGGCAGCGGCGCCTCACACGCGATCTCGGCCGCCGGCCTCGTGCTCTCCGCCTCCTTCGCCGCGCTGGCCCTGGTACCCGTCATCGCCTTCCAACAGCTGGCGTTCGTCCTCGCCACCGGCCTGCTCATCGATGCCTTCCTCGTGCGCTCTGTGCTGACCCCCGCCGTCATCGCGCTCGTCGGCGAGCGCTCGAGCTGGCCGAGCAACCGCCTCGCCGCGCCATCCCGCGCGCGGCTACCGACACCGGCAGAGCAGCCATCCGACGATCCGCCGCTCGTCGGAGAAGACCGACACGTTCCGGGACAGTCAGAGCACGGCTGAGGCCCGCGGCGAACCGTGACGCGCGCCACAAAGGGCCCGGCGCCCGCGGCCTATCATGAGCGCCCCATGAACGCCTCCGCCCAGCTCCCTTGCGCTGTGCACCGCCCGCCGACTCGCGGGCGCGCGTTCTGGTGGGCCGACTAGCCGTCGGCCGCGTCGCCACCGTCTCTCCGGGACGCCACGCCGACTCCGCCTGACGCGGGGACGCGCTGCGCTGCGCCCACCGGTGCCTTCCCGCCCCTCGTCACCCGTGGGCGCGCGAAAGGAGACCACCGCCATGACCATCCCCACCATCACCCTGACCGGCGTTCAGCCGACCGGCGAGCTGCACCTCGGCAACTACGCCGGCGCCATCAGGCCGCTCGCCCAGCTCGCCGCCCAGCCCCATCGCGAGACGCACGTGTTCGTCGCCGACCTGCACGCGCTCAACAGCCGGCCCGACCCGGGCCAGCTTCGCGACCGCACACGCAACATGGCCGCTGCGCTGCTGGCCTGCGGCCTCGACCACGACCGCGTGCACGTGTACCGGCAGTCGCGCGTGCCCGCCATCGCGCAGGTCAGCGCTCTGCTGGCGAACGTCACCAGCAAGGGCACGCTCAACCGGGCGCATGCCTACAAGGCGCTCGTCGCCGCCAATGCCGCCGCCGGGCGTGACCCCGACCATGGCGTCAACATGGGCTTGTTCACCTACCCGGTGCTGATGGCCGCCGACATTCTCGCCATGCGCGCCCACGAGGTCCCGGTTGGCGCCGATCAGGCTCAGCACGTGGAAGTCGCGGTTGAGCTCGCCCGCGCCTTTGCGAGGGCCTATCGCCCCGGCGCCCTGCTGGAGCCGCAGGCGGTCGTCGCGCAGAACGGCGGCGTGCTGCCCGGCCTGGACGGGCGCAAGATGAGCAAGAGCTATGGGAACGCCATCCCGCTCTTGGCGGCGCCCGCAGAGCAGGCCACGCTCGTCCGCCGCGTCGTCACCGACAGCCGCCGCCCGCAGGACCCCAAGGACCCAGACAGCTGCACCCTCGTCGCGCTGCTCGACATGTTCGCTGACCCGGCGGCCGCCCAGGAGGTCCGCGGGCGCTATCGGACCGGCGGCATCGGCTACGGCGACGTCAAGGCCCTGCTCGCCGACCAGCTGCGCGCGACTGTGGCGCCGCTGCGCGACCGCTACCACACCCTCCTTGCCGACCCCGCCCGGCTCGAAGCCGTCCTTCAGGCCGGCGAGCGGCACGCCAACCGGCGCGCCGGCGAGACCCTGCGCCTGATGTCCGCCGCGATGGGCCTGTGAGCCCGCGGCCCTCGATCAGAGCGTCTCGGCCAGGCCGAAGGCCGGGAAGAGGGCTGAGCCGAAGGTGGTGATCTCCACGATGGCGCCGTCCTCGACGCGCAGGACGTCGAGCTTGAAGGCCCGGTAGACGGTGTCGTCGGGCGCGCGCAGGTAGCTGGCGGCCGCCGGCTGGCGGTTGTCGCGCGTGGGCACCAGGCGCCAGTCGCCCATGGTCGGCGGCCCGAAGGCCTGGCGCGGCAGCGGGAGGATGGCGTCGATGCCGTCGTAGGAGAACGGCCGCGGAGGCATCGTCACGCGCACGTCGTCGCGCAGCAGCGCGGCGGCGGCCGCAGCGTCCCCGCGCTCGTGGGTCTCGATGAAGCCCTGCAGCAGCGGCTGCTCGTCGGTGCTGAGGCCCTCGGGCGCCGACCGGTCCGCCGGCGCTTCGGGAAGCTGGTCGCGCTGTGTCGCCCGGCCGCGCTGCAGGGCGCTGTTGGCCGCGGCACCGACCAACTCATCGGTGGCTAGTGTTCCGGGGCATGCCCACAGAGCAGTACCACGAGCCACCCGGCGAGCTGCCCGAGGACGTCCGCACCTTCGCGCGGATGTGCACCTCCCTGATCGAGGAGGCCGAGGCGATCGGCTGGTACGCCCAGCGCCTGGCCCTCGAGCAGGACAGCGACGCCGCCGCCATCATGCTCGACGCCCAGGAGGAGGAGTTCAAGCACTTCAGCATGGACCTCGAGTACCTCCTGCGGCGCGCTCCGCTGTGGCGCGCGGTGGCCCAGCGCGTCCTGTTCCAGCCAGGCGACATCACGGAGAACGGCGATGCCGCGGAGGAGGTCTTCGAGGAGGGCCCCGACGACGACGAGGCGCCGCTCATCCCGGGCTCGGACGGCTCGCTCGGCATCGGGAGCCTAAAGGGGATGCAGCGATGAACCACCTCCTGCGCGACATCGCGCCCATCACCGACGCCGGCTGGGAGGAGCTCGAGGACGAGGCGCGCCGGCAGCTCGTCGCGTCGCTCGCCGCGCGCAAGCTGGTCGACTTCTCGGGCCCGCGTGGCTGGCAGCACTCGGCGACCAACCTCGGGCGCACGGAGACGGTCGAGAGCTCTGTCGTGGAGGGCGTCGCGCCCGTCCGCCGGCGCGTGCTCCCCCTGGTCGAGCCGCGCGTGCCCTTCACCCTCGCACGCGCCGAGCTCGACGACATCGCGCGCGGCGCCGAGGATGCCGACCTCGACGACCTCGCGGAGGCGGCGCGCCGCATCGCGCTGGCCGAGAACGTCGCGGTCTTCAACGGCTGGGAAGCGGCCGGCATCACCGGCATCACGCAGGCGTCGCCCCACCAGCCGATCGGGATCACCGACGACCTCACGACGTGCCCGCGCCACATCGCGCGGGCGGTCGAGGTCCTGCTGTCGAGCGGCGTCGGCGGGCCCTACGGGCTGGCGCTCAGCCCGGAGGTCTACAAGAGCGTGGTCGAGACGACCGAGCACGGCGGCTACCCGCTCTTCGACCACCTGCGCAAGATCCTCGACGGGCCGCTCGTGTGGGCACCCGGCGTCGACGGCGGGGTCGTGCTCAGCCTGCGCGGCGGGGACTTCCTCTTCGAGTGCGGCCAGGACATCGCGATCGGCTACGACAGCCACGACGCCGAGAACGTCGAGCTGTACTTCGTCGAGAGCTTCAGCTTCCGCGTGGCGACGCCCGAGGCGGCGGTCGCGCTGCCCACGGCGGCGGCCAAGGCCACCCGCAGGCGCCGGTAGCGCAAGCGGTCGTTCAGGGCGTCCGGTGGGGCGCGTAGGTTGCGAACGCGTGTTCGAAGCCGGCGCCACCACCAGCTACCTCGACGCTCTCAATCCCGAGCAGCTCGCGGCGGCGACCCATCCCAGCGGCCCGCTGCTCGTCCTGGCCGGCGCCGGAACCGGCAAGACGACGACGCTGGCCGCGCGCGTGGCGTGGCTCATCGACCAGGGCGCGGCCCCCGAGCGGGTGCTGCTCGTGACCTTCACGCGGCGCGCCGCGCGCGAGATGCTCGGGCGCGCGCGCTCCTACCTCGGGCGCTCGCCCAAGGGCCGGCACGCGGGGAAGGTGGTGGGCGGCACCTTCCACTCGGTCGCCCACCGCTTCGTGCGCCGCCACGCCTCCGTGCTCGGGCTGCCGGCCGGCTTCGGGGTGCTCGACGCCGGCGACGCGGCCGACCTGCTCGACATCGTGCGCCAGGAGGCCGGCGTCGGGCAGACCGGCCGGCGCTTCCCGCGCAAGTCGACCCTGCTCGACATCTACTCGCGCACGGTCAACGCCCAGCGCCCGCTGCGCGAGCTGCTGGCCGAGGCCTTCCCGTGGTGCGAGCGCCACGCCGACGACCTCGCGCGCCTGTTCGTCGACTACGGGGCGCGCAAGCGCGGGCTCGGGGTCATCGACCTCGACGACCTGCTGCTCTACTGGCGCGCGCTGGCCCAGGACGCGGTCGTCGGGGCGCAGCTCAGCGCCGGGATCGACCACCTGCTCGTCGACGAGTACCAGGACGTCAACGGGCTCCAGGTCGACCTCGTCCGCGGCCTGCGCAGCGAGCGCCCCGACGTCACCGTCGTGGGCGACGACCTGCAGGCCGTCTACGGCTTTCGCTCGGCCTCGCCCGGGCACATCCTGGCCTTCCCCGAGCACTTCCCGGGCGCGGCCGTGGTCACCCTCGAGCGCAACTACCGCGCCACCCAGCCGCTGCTCGACGTCGCCAACGCCGTGGCGGCGCAGGCCGAGCGCGCCTACCGCAAGGCCCTGCGCGCGGAGCGCCCCGGAGGCCGCGCGCCCGAGCTCGTGCTGTGCCTGGACGAGGCCGCCCAGGCCACGGAGGTGTGCGAGCGCGTGCTCGACGCGCGCGAGCGCGGCGCCGCGCTGCGCGAGCAGGCCGTGCTCATGCGCGCGTCGCACGACTCGGGGCTGCTCGAGCTCGAGCTCGCCCGCCGCGACATCCCCTACGTCAAGTACGGCGGCCTGCGCTACCTGGAGGCCGCGCACGTCAAGGACTTCCTGGCCCTGCTGCGCCTGGCCGACAACCCGGCCGATCGGCTCGCGTGGTTTCGCTGGCTGCAGCTGCTCGACGGCGTCGGGCCGGCGACAGCCGGGCGCGTGCTCGAGGCGCTGGAGCCCGACGCCGGGGGCCTGGTCGACGTGCTCGCGCGCTGGCCGGCCGCGCACGGCGCGCTCCCGGCGGAGGCGCGCGACCCGGCGGACGCCGTCGTCGCGGCCCTGGGCGCCGCGGTGGACGAGCCCGCGGCCGGCGTGCGCGCCGAGGGGCTGCGCGACGCCCTGGGCCCGCTCGTCGAGGCGCACTACCCCGACGGCGCCGTGCGCCTGCTGGACCTCGACGCGCTGGTGGCGGCCGCCGGCCAGTCTCCCGACCTGGCCCGCTTCGTCGCGGACCTCGTGCTCGACCCGCCGGCGTCGAGCTCGGACCTGGCGGGCCCGGGCAGCCTCGACGAGGACTGGCTCGTGCTCAGCACGGTGCACTCGGCCAAGGGCCTCGAGTGGCGCTCGGTCCACGTCCTCGCGCTCTACGACGGCAACTTCCCCTCCGACCTCGCCGCGGGCGACCGCGAGGCGATCGAGGAGGAGCGCCGGCTGCTCTACGTGGCGCTCACGCGCGCCCAGCGCGACCTGCACCTCTACGTCCCGCTGCGCTACTACCACCGCCCGCGCGGGGTCGACGACGGCCACGGGTACGGCAAGGCGTCGCGCTTTATCACCGTTGACGTGCAGTCGCTGTGCCGTCGCACCGACCGCACGGGGCTCGACGTCGACCCGGCCGGCGAGGTCACCGCGGCGCGGGGGAGCCCTCGCATCGAGGTCTCCGTCGACGCGCTGTTCAGCTGAGCCTGCCGGGTCTATGCTCGCGCCATGGCCGAGCTCGCGCTGCCCGCTCCGAGCGCCGCCTCCGAGGCGCCGCCGCGCCCGGACTTCCAGATCGTCCCGCTGCGCGGGCTGCCGATCGTGGCCGCCGTCCTCGTGGCCCTCATCGCGGCCATCGCCGCCAACAAGATCTGGGCGCTCGAGTTCTTCCACGTGGCCGCGGGCGCGCTGTGGACCGGGATCGACCTGTTCCTCGGGCTCGTGCTGGGACCGATCCTCGGGCGCCTGACGATCCCGGCGCGCGTCGAGATGACGACCCGGCTGATGCCGAAGGTGCTGCTCATCATGCCGACGCTCGTCACCGCGACGCTCGCGTCCGGTTGGCAGCTCGGGCGTTACCTGGGCACGATCAACAGCGACTACGCGAACCACGGCTGGATCGTCGCCTCCTACATCGTCGTCGGGATCATGGCGGTCATCGCCCTCGGCCTGCTCGAGCCGGCCAACGTCGCGGTGCTCTTCGAGCTCAAGAAGCCGCGCCCGAACCCGGCCGTGATCGAGCGGCTGATGAAGCGCTTCATCTACACCGCCGGGGTCATCGGGGCGATGCAGGTCGCCACCCTCGTGATCATGACCAAGGTCGCCACCGGATGACCGAGCGCCGGCTGCCGCCCGTCACCGGGGTCGCGATCGCGTCGATGGCGCTCATCGTCACCGGCGGGATCTGGATCGCCTCGCACCTGCCCCACCACGTGCCGCTCGGCCCCGCGGTCGCGCTCCTGGTCGCCTCTGCGCTGCTCATCGTGGTCAACGTCGTCTCGTTGATGCGCGTCCCCGACTTCAACTGGGCCTCCTTCTTCCTCGTGGCCAAGTGGGCCGGCCTGGCCTATGCGATCACGGCCGGGATGCTCGAGTACGTGTTCGTCAAGGACGGCACGAGCGGGGGCCAGCTCGTCGTGCTCACCCTGTCGCTGGTCGTCTACGCGGTCCACGTCCCGCTGCTCATCGGCTTCACCGTCGCGCGCTACGACCCGCTGACCTGACGCGCGCGCCGGCGCGCGGACGTAGCCGGTCTGTGAACCGACATTGCCCTCGCGGGCGCTGAGGCGTAGCGTCGGCACCGGGACTCGGAACAGGAGGGAAGGTCGATGAGGCGGAGCACTGTGGTCGCGGCGTTCGTCGTACTCATGCTGACGTGCGTGGTCGGCTCCCCGGCGGCGCTGGCGCACGGCGGGGACAGGGGCCGTCACCCGAAGCCGTCGCAGGGATGCGGCTTCGCCAACGGCATCAAGCACGTCATCTACCTGCAGTTCGACAACACCCACCTGTTCCGCGATCGGCCGCAGTTCGCGTCCGACCTCGAGCAGATGCCGCACCTGCTGGGCTTCATGCGCCAGCAGGGCACGCTCAACGACAACGACCACACGATCCTCATCTCGCACACCGCGGGCGGGATCCTCAGCGCCTTCACGGGCCTGTACCCGGATCGCAACGGCCAGACGGTCACCAACTCCTACCGCTACTTCAAGGACGACGGCACGAGCGCCTCTGCGTCAGCCTTCAAGTACTGGACCGATCTCGTGGACTCCGACGGCACCCCGCCGGCCGACGGGCTGCCCAACATGGTCAACGCCGACTCCGGCCAGCCCAAGACGACGCCGGCCCCGTGGGTGCCCTACACCCGCGCGGACTGCGACTTCGGCGCCGTCGCGAGCGCGAACGTCGTGCTCGAGAACACCTCGACGGGCCCCAACGGCGACATGACCAAGGTCTTCGGGCAGGGCTCGCCGGAGTGGAACGAGGCGCAGGCCTCCAACGCGGCGCCGGCTGGGACGGCGGCGCGGGCCCTGGCGCAGACGGACTTCGTCGGCTTCGCCGTGCACTGCGGGCGCGGCGGCGGCCTGTGCGCCGGCAACCCCAACGCCAAGCCCGATGCGCTCCCCGACGAGCCCGGCGGCTATGCCGGCTTCCAGGGCCTGTTCGGCGCGAAGGCGGTCAACCCGGCCATCACCGGCGGTAAGCCCGTGGTGAAGGACACCGAGGGCCAGCCGATCGCCGATCCCTTCGGACAGCCCGGCTTCCCGGGCTTCGACGGCATGCTCGCGAAGGTCTCCCTGGGCTACGTGGCCCAGATGCAGGAGGCCGGCGTCCCGGTCACCTACGCCTACATCTCCGACGCCCACGACAACCACAGCCTGCTGCGCGCGTCGGGCCCCGGCGAGGCCGACTACCAGGCGCAGCTGCAGGCCTACGATCAGGCCTTCGGCGCCTTCTTCGACCGCCTGAGGGCGCACGGGATCGACAAGCGCAACACGCTCTTCGTCTTCACCGTGGACGAGAACGACCACTTCGCCGGCGGCGACTCGACCGACGGCACGTGGAGCCACACGTTCTGCGACATCAGCGCGGGCCAGACCTGCCCGGCCAACCAGATCGGCGAGGTCAACGCCAACCTGGCGGCCCTGCTGCCCGGCGGCGAGCCGAGCTTCCAGGTGCACTCCGACTCGGCGCCGACGGTCTACGTCAACGGCAACCCGCCGCGCACCGACGCGGCGCTGCGCAAGCTCGAGCGCGACGTGGCGGCGACGAAGGCCGTCGACCCGTACATCAGCGCCGCTCCGACGCCGATCACGAGGTTCCTCGTCGACCCCGTCGCCGAGCAGACGCTGCACATGGTCAACGCCGACCCGCGCCGCACGCCGACGTTCACGCTGTTCGCCAACCCCGACTACTTCCTGTCGACCTTCAACTGCCCGGCCGCCGGGGGCGGTGGGCCGGTCTGCATCGACTACCACTTCGCCTGGAGCCACGGCGACGCGACGGACGACATCGGCAGGATCTGGCTCGGCCTGGTCGGGCCGGGCGTGCGCAACCTGGGCCAGACGAGCCGCATCTGGGCCGACCACACCGATGTGCGCCCGACGATGCTCGCGCTGCTCGGCCTGAGGGACAGCTACGAGCAGGATGGCCGCGTGATGACGCAGGCGCTGCGCGGCGATGCGGTGCCCGCCGGCCTGCGCCGCCACCAGGGATCGCTCACGGTCCTGGGCGCCGTCTACAAGCAGATCACGGCCCCGTTCGGCGCCTTCGGCCATGACGCGCTCGTGGCCTCGACGCGCGCACTGGCCAGCGGCAGCGCGACCGACGACAGCGCCTACGCGGCGACCGAGGCCCGGATCGCGGCGCTGACCCAGCGCCGCGACGCGCTCGCGGCGCAGATCCGGACGCTGCTGCACGATGCCGCATTCGGCCGGGGCTGGGGCGACCGGATCGACGAGCGCCAGGTGCGGCGGCTGATCCTCCGGGGCATCGTCCTGCTGGCCGACGGGAGAGGGCTGGCCGCGCACGGATAGACGTAGGGGTTGCGGACACCCCCCTCGGCGGGAACACTGCCGCCCACAGCCATGGGCCAGGAAGTCGCCGCCAGGGTATTCAGCCGTGCCGATCGCCAGCGCTACCGCGAGAAGGTGCGCACGACGCTGGACGTCTTCGCGCGGATGCTGGCCGACGAGCGCTTCGAGCCGGCGCGCGGGTCGTTCGGCCTGGAGATCGAGCTCAACCTCACCGACGACGACGGCCGCCCCGCGCTGGCCAACGCCGCGGTGCTCGAGGCGATCGCCGACCCCGACTTCCAGACCGAGCTCGGGCAGTTCAACATCGAGATCAACATCGCGCCGCGCCAGTTCGCCCCGACGGTGTTCGCCGAGCTCGAGGAGTCCATCCGCGGGAGCCTCAACCACGCCGAGGCGCGCTCGCGCACGGCCGGCGCGCACATGATGATCATCGGGATCCTGCCGACGATCGACGGCGAGCACCTCAACGCGGGCGCGCTGAGCGCCAACCCGCGCTACGCGCTGCTCAACGAGCAGATCTTCGCCGCGCGCGGGGAGGACCTCGAGATCGACATCCGCGGCGTCGAGCGGCTGTCGACCTACGCCGACACCATCGCCCCCGAGGCGGCCTGCACGAGCGTCCAGCTGCACCGCCAGGTCGAGCCCGACGCCTTCGCCGCCCACTGGAACGCCGCGCAGGCGATCGCCGGCGTGCAGGTGGCGGTCGCGGCCAACGCGCCGTTCTTCTTCGGCAAGGAGCTGTGGCGCGAGACGCGCATCGCGCTCTTCGAGCAGGCCACGGACACCCGGCCAGACGAGCTCAAGGCCCAGGGGGTCCGCCCGCGCGTGTGGTTCGGCGAGCGCTGGATCACGTCGATCTTCGACCTCTTCGAGGAGAACGTCCGCTACTTCCCGGCCCTGCTGCCGGTGTGCGAGGACGAGGACCCCGTCGAGACGCTGACGCGCGGCGACATCCCCGAGCTGCCCGAGCTGCGCCTGCACAACGGGACCATCTATCGCTGGAATCGCCCGATCTACGACGTCGTGCGCGGGCGCCCGCATCTGCGCGTGGAGAACCGCATCCTGCCCGCCGGGCCGACGGTGGTCGACATCCTCGCCAACGCGGCCTTCTACTACGGCCTCGTCCAGGTCCTGACCGAGGAGGACCGGCCGCTGTGGACGCAGATGTCCTTCTCGGCAGCGGAGGAGAACTTCCACGTCGGCGCGCGCGAGGGCATCGACGCGCGGGTGTACTGGCCCGGGGTGGGGGAGGTCCCGGTGGCCGAGCTCGTGCTGCGCCGGCTACTGCCCGCGGCGTACGAGGGCCTCGACCGCCTCGGCATCGACCCCGCCGAGCGCGATCGACTGCTCGGCATCATCGAGCGCCGCTGCGTCACGCAGCGCAACGGCGCCTCATGGCAGGCCGCCGTCTTCCACCACCTCTACGACGACCGCGGCCTCGCGCGCGAGGAAGCGCTGCGCGAGATGACGCTGCGCTACCGCGAGCTCATGCACGCCAACGAGCCGGTTCACGACTGGCCGCTGGACTGAGCGGCTGACGCGATGCCGTCGAGGGCGGTCCGCAGGTCGGCACCCTCCTGCACGGCGGGCCCGAAGTAGGTCGCGATGCCGCGCGCGTAGATGGGCCACATCCTGCGCAGGAGGTCGATGCCCTCCTGGGTGACCACCGCGTAGGCGCCGCGACGATCCCCCGGCACCGCCTCGCGACGAACGAGCCCCTTGGCCTCGAGCCGGTCGACGAAGCGCGTCATCCCGGTCGAGCTCAGGACCACGGCGTCGGCCAGCTCCCGGATGCGCAGGCGCCGGCCATCGGCCCGGTGCAGCGTCCACAGCACGTCGTACCAGGTCAGGTCGGGCAGCCCCGCCTCGGCGAGGTCGCGGTTGATGCGCTTCGTGGCGAGCGCGTGGGCGTCCTTCGGGCTGCGCCCCGGTCCGCTCTTCGCCCTCACCGCTGGCGCCGCGGAGCTCGCGGGTGGCCTCCTGTTCGCCACCGGCCTGCTCATGCCGGTCGCGGCCGCGATGGTCGCCTCCACGATGCTCGTCGCCGCGCGGACCGACCATGCCGGCAAGGGCCTGTGGATCTTCAACGGCGGCGCCGAGTACGTCGTCACCAACGCCGCCGTGGTCATCGGCTTCGCCTTCGCGGGCGCCGGCGCGTGGTCCCTGGACCACGCGATCGGCTGGGACGTCGCCGGCACCTGGTGGGGCCTGGCCGCGGCCTTCGCCGCCGCGCTCGGCGGGGGCAGCGTGCTCGCCCTGCGCCGGCTCGGCGTCGCCGCCGCGGGCGCGGCGGCCGCGTGAGGGACGCTCAGGCCGGGGTGGCGGCCGACGCCGGCGCGGCGTCCGTGCTCTCATGGGTGCTCTGCGCGGCGCCGACGGGCGCCGCGCAGACTGCAAGCGTCGCCTCGAAGCACGCCCCGCTCGGCACCGGCCAGGCGTTCACGTCGCCTCCCATCTGCCGGGCAAGGCCGCGCGCGATGGCGAGGCCGAGGCCGAAGCCCGCGCCCGCCCGGCCGCCGCGCTCGAAGCGCCCGAAGATCCGCTCGCGCTCGGCGTCGGGCACCCCGGCGCCCTCGTCGATCACGCGCAGGCGCGCGCGGTCGTCCATGGCGTCGACGATGATCCTCACGGCGCTGCCGCGCGGCGCGCCGTGGCGCAGGGCGTTCTCGAGCAGGGCGCGCAGCACGCGCGCGGTCGCCCGCGGATCGCACGCCGCCCAGACCGCCTGCCCGGCGACCAGCTCCAGGGTCACCTCGGCCGCGTGGGCCGCCGGGGCGATCTCTGCCGCCAGCGTTCCGGCGAGCTCGCGCAGCTCGACCGGCTCGGTGGCCAGCCGCGCGTTGCCGTCCAGCCGGCCGAGGTCCAGGAGGTCCTCGGCGAGCGCCGTCATGCGATCGGTCTGGCGATGAGCTGCGGCGGCGCGCCGGCGGATCCCGCCGAGATCCGGCGCGCCGCGCGCGAGCTCCTCCTCCAGAAGTTCGACGGTCCCGCGCAGCGAGGCCAGCGGCGTGCGCAGCTCGTGCGAGGCGGTGGCCAGGAAGGCCTGGCGGCCGCGCTCCTCGGCGTGCAGGCGCGAGCGCATCGTCTCGAGGGCGAGCGCGACCTCGCCCACCTCGTCGCGGTAGCCGTCGATGGCCAGCGGGTGCTCGATCCCCTCGTCGGCCAGCCGTCGCGCGTCGCGGCGCAGGCGCTCCAGGCGCCGCAGCAGCCCGAAGCCGAGCGCGATCCCGACCCCCGCGGCGATGAGGATGCCCACGCCGCCGGCCACCGGCAGCGCACCGCGCACGACCGCGACGGCGGCACGGGTGTCGTTCAGCGACTTGCGCAGCACGAGCGTCCGCCGCCCGGCGCGGGTGCGGACCGGCGCGACGACGACCGCCTCCCCCCGGGTCACCTGGTCGCGCACGTCGCCCGCGCGGGCGAAGCCGGCGTCGACGAGGCGCTCGGGCGTCGCCGAGCGCGGCTCGCGGCGCTCGGGATCGGTGTCGGCCAGCTCGATGCCGTGCGCGTCGAAGAGCGCCACGCGGCCGCCCATGCGTCGCGCCAGCTCGCGCACGACGGCCTCCTGGCGCTTCGAGCCGGGGCGCAGGTCGCTGCGCGGCAGCCGCGCCAGCCCGAGGTCCGCGGTGCGCGCGAGCTCGCGCATGTCGCGCAGGCGATCGGTGGCCAGCCGGTGCTCGAGCGGCGGCACGAGCGTGGCCACGGCCGCGACGAGCGTCAGCGCGCTGGTGGCCAGCAGGGCGATCACGAACTGCGCCCGCAACCCGGGCCTGCGCCAGCGCATCGGCTCAGGCCCTCAGGCGGTACCCCGCGCCGCGGACGGTGACGATGAGGTCCGGATCGGCGCCCGCGGCCGTGAGCTTGTCGCGCAGGAAGTGGACGTGGACGTCGATGGCGCGGGGGTCGCGGAACTCGTGGCCGCCGAAGATCGCATCGAGCAGCTCCTGGCGCGAGAGCAGGCGGCCGCCCGCGCGCAGCAGCGCGTAGAGGACCTCGAACTCCGAGTAGGTGAGGGGCACCTCGGCCCCGTCGACGTCGACCTGGCGGGCGTCGGCGTCCAGCCGCAGCCCGCCGTGGACGATGACCGCGCGTGGCGCGCCGCTGAGTTGCACGCGGCGCAGGACGGCCCGGACGCGGCTGCGCAGCTCGGCGATCCCGACCGGCTTGGTCACGTAGTCGTCGGCACCGGCCTCGAGCGCGAGTACCGCGTCCGCCTCGCCGTCGCGGGCGGTCACGGCGACGACGTGTGCAGCCTCGCCGGCGCCGCGCAGACGCCGGCAGACCTCGACGCCGTCCGGCCCCGGCCCGAGCCCGACGTCGAGCAGCACGAGGTCGAAGGTCTGGGCGGCCAGGGCGTCGAGCGCGGCGCGGCCGTCGGCGGCCTCGACGACCTGGTGGCCGTCGCCCGCGAGGGCTCCGGTCATCACCTCGCGCAGGTCGGCGTCGTCCTCCACCACGAGCACCCGACCGCCGAGAGCGCCGTGACCGTTGTCGCCGAACATCCCGCGCAATGTAGAGCGGCCCACGCGCCGCCGCGCCACAGCACAACCTGATCCCAACATCGCGCGCAGCGCACGCGAATGGGGCCTTGGGAGGCCGCTCAGGTGCGCAGCCGATCCTTCCGGCCATGGCTCGCACCGCCGCCGTCGCCCCGCACACCGACCGACGTCATGTCGTCGGGCGCCTTCGCGGCCTCTCGGTGATCCTCCCCTGCCACGACGAGGCACAGAACGTCGAACGCGCAATCGACGAGGCCACGGCGGCGGGCGAGCTTGTCGCGGACGCCCACGAGATCATCGTCGTGGACGACGGCAGTGCCGACGACACCCGCGACCTGGCTCAGGCCCGCGCCGCGGCCGACCCGCGCGTGCGCGTTCTCGTGCACGACGGCAACCGCGGCTACGGCGCCGCGGTCCGCACGGGGATCGCCGCGGCGCGCCTGGAGTGGATGTTCCTCACCGACGCCGACCTGCAGTTCGACATGACCGAGCTCGCGCGCTTCGTCCCGCTGGCGCAGTCGTCGGACATCGTCGCCGGCTTCCGGGCCCGTCGCGCCGACCCGCCGCACAGGCTGCTCAACGCGGCTGCCTGGAACGCGCTCGTGCACCGCATGTTCGACGTGCCGCTGCGCGACGTCGACTGCGCCTTCAAGCTCATGCGTCGCGATCTCGTGCAGGTCCTCCCGCTCGCCGCCGACGGTGCGATGGTGAGCACCGAGCTCGTCACCCGCGCGTACGACGCGGGCGCGCGCATCGCCGAGCTCGGCGTCGGCCATCGCCCCCGGGTGGCCGGGCGGTCGTCGGGTGCCAACCCCCGGGTCGTGCTGCGGGCCTTCCGCGAGCTGCGCGCCTTGCGCGCGGAGCTGCGCGAGGGCACGCCGGCCGGCGCGGCCGCCGACCTGTCGCTCCCGCGCGCCGCGTAGTGGGCCGCGCCGGGGGCGGCCTCGGGCGACGCGCCGGGCGCAGCCTCGGGCGACGCGGCGGGGGCGGCCTCGGCCCGAGGCCGCGGTGCTGGCCCCGGCCGCGGTGCTGCGCCTGGCCGCGCTCGGCCGGGTCCCCACCAACCCCTACTACGACGCCGCGGTGCGCAGCATGGGCACCTCGTGGGCGGCGTTCCTGAGCGGCGCGTTCGAGCCCGGCCGGCGCGTGGCGATCGACAAGCCGCCCGTCGACCTGTGGCTCCAGGTCGCCTCGACCCGGCTGCTCGGGTTCAACGGCGTGGCGCTGCTGCTGCCCGAGGCGCTCGGCGGGATCGCGCTCGTCGCCGCGCTGATGTGGCTGCTGCGCACGTTGCTCAGCCGCGCCGCGGCACTCGCCGGCGGGCTGGCCCTGGCCGTCGCTCCCTCGGCCGTGATCGCCGCCCGCAGCGACACCATGGACGCCGTCATGGCGGCCCTGGCCGTCGCCGGCGCCGCCGTGGTCGCGCGGGCCGCGCGCAGCGGGTCGCGGTGGCCGCTGGTGGGGGCCGGGGTGCTCCTCGGGCTCGCGTTCGAGGTCAAGCTCGCCGAGGCGCTGCTGCCCGTCGCCGCGGCGGCGGCGCTGTGGTGGCTCGCCGGCCCGCGCGCGCCGCGGCCGCGAGCGGTCGGGCTCGGGCTGCTGGGCGGCGCCTTCGTCGCTAGCGCGCTGGCCTGGCTCGTGATCGTCACCGTCGTCCCGCTGCACCCGCGGCCGTGGGCGCTCGGCGCGGCCGACGGCTCGCCCTGGCGCGCAGCGCTCGTCTACAACGGCACCGCGCGCCTGCTGGGCAAAGGCGGCAACGCCCCGAGCGTGCCCGCGGGCGGAGCCGTCGCGGGGAGCGTCGCGGGCCGTGCCGCGGCGCGTGGACGGCCGGCGTCGCGGGCGGACGCCGCGCTCGCCCGCCGCGCGCGCGAGCACGCGGCCGCCGTCGCGCGCCGCCCGGCCCCGGCCGGGCCGCTGCGGCTGCTGTCCGCCCACGCCCATCTCGGGCGCTGGGTCGGCATCGAAGCCGTGGCCGCGCTGGCGGCGCTGGCCGTCGCGCTGGCGCTCGGCGGCGCGCGCGGCCTCGGCCGCCTCGGGCGCGGCGGGCTGCTGGCGCTCGCTCTCTGGCTCGTCGCCGGCCTCGCGCTGTGCAGCGCCATGGCCGGCCTGCGCCCCCGCTACCTGGCCTGCGTCGATCCCGCCGTCGCGGCGTGCCTGGGCGCCGGCGTCGCGCTCGCCGTGCGCGCGCGCCCGCGGTCCGCGCGGCTGGCGGGTGCCGGCGCGCTCTGCGCGGTCCTGACCCTGCCGCTGGCCACGACGGTGGCCGCCGTCAGCCAGGGCGCCCAGGTGTCGGGGCGGACCGGGGCGATGCCCGCGGCGCGGCTCGCCGCCCTGTCGGGCTTCCTGCGCGCGCACAGCGCCGGCGCGGTCGACGAGGTGGCGGTCAGCGCGCCGTCGAAGGCAGGGCCGCTCATCGCCCACGACGGGCGCCCGGTGCTGATCCTCTCCGACGGCCAGGGCAACCAGCTCGTCTCGCCCGCGGCGCTGGCCAGCGCGGTGGCGGCCGGCGGCGTGCGCTACGCGCTGCTCGGCGACGCGTGCACGGCGCGCACCGGCAACGAGCGGACCGGCTGCCTGCCCGTCATGCGATGGGCGCGGGCGCACGGGGTCGACGTCAGCCGCGCCGCCGGCCAGCCGCGCCGCGGCGCGCTCTATGCGCTCAGCGCGTCTGGACCGGCGGCCGTGGCGGCAGGCTGCGGAAGAACTGCCACGTCCGCCAGGTCGCCGCGAACGGCGCGGGCGGCGGGTCGGTCCGCGGGCCGCCAGGCCAGCCATGGGCCTGCCCGTCGAGGCGCACGTGCTCGACGCGCGTCCCGGCTTTGCAGTGGCGCCAGGCGATCTCGGTCACTCCTGGTGCGGGCACCAGCCGATCCGCCTCCCCTTGGCAGCCGTCGATGCGCCGCCACAGCCAGAGCCACCGCTTCACGCTGCCGGTGAAGTCCGGCGGCTTGCCGGCGTAGGGGACCACCTGGTCGGCCGTGCCATGGATCTCGAGGACCGGGAGCGGGCGCTCGGGGTGGCACGGCGGCAGCGCCCGGTAGCCGCCGGCGACCGAGGCCACGCCCGCGAGACGCTCGGAGAGCTCGCACCCGAGCCGTGCCGTCATCCCTCCGCCGTTCGACACGCCCGTGACGAAGACCCGGGCGGGATCGACGCAGACGGCGGCCTCGAGCTGGTCGAGCGAGCGCTCGATGACATCGACGTCGTTCGAGCCGCCGGGAACCGATCCGCTCATGTTCCAGAAGGCGTTCGCGCTGCCCGCCGACGGATAGGCCACGAGGAAGTCCTCGCGATCGGCCAGCCGGCTGAAGCCCGTGTCGTCGGCGAAGTCCCGGCCCGTCTCGCCCGCGCCGTGCAGGGCGATGACCAGCGGCCGAGGCTTGTAGGCGCCGCGCGGCGCGTGCAGGAAGACCTGTCGCGCGCCCTCGGGCGTGTCGATCGTCAGCGTGTGGTCGCCCGGCGTCAGGGCGGGACACGGCTCGTGAACGGGGTCCGACGCGTAGTGCACCGCCTTGGCGCCGGATTGCCAGGCCACGAAGGCAAGGAGCGCAAGGCCGGCGATGAGGGTGGCGGCCGCTCGCCCGTGGCGAGCGGTCACGCGGGGACCGCCCGAGCGAAGACCCAACCTCGGCAGAGCACGAAGGTGAGGAGCGTCACCGGGGGGAGAACGACGAGCTCGCCGGCAAGTCGCGGTAGGTGCTCCTGCCCGACGGCGATCGACACCAGGGCCGCGTTGAGTGCAGAGCCCATGAGCTGGACGGCAACGTAGCGCGCCGCGGGGACGGCGCCCCGTGCGGCGCCGCGAAAGGTCCAGGCGCGGTTCAGCACGTACCCGTTGACCGCTCCGACGCCCCAGCTGACCGCACCCGCCAGCGCCACCGGAGCGTCGACGCCGAGCATCGCGGCGTAGGTCGCGAGCGTGAGCGCCGTGTTGGTGGCGCCGACGAGCCCGAAGCGCACGAGCTGGACGACGACGGCGGGGAGGGGACGGCGGCGTAGGGCGAGCTCGGTCATTGCAGGTAGCGCTGGGTGTAGAGGTGATTGGCGAGCCCGGCCGCGGTGCGCGTCGGGAAGTAGCCGAAGTGGTGGATCACCTTCGGCATCTGCGGGATCGCCCCGAGCGCCAGCCAGGCGGTCAGCACGATGCAGGCTCCCGCGAGCGCGCGCGTGCGCGCGAGGGCTGCGAAGGGCAGAACCCACCACACGTACCAGGGCATCGTCCAGCCCAGCGTCAGGACGGCGGCGAGCATGACGAAGCCGGCGGCGCCCGGCAGCCAGGAGCGCCGCCAGGTCACGACTGCGGTTGCGCCCACGGCGGCCAACGCCAGCACCGCGTGCGCGAGCGTGCGGCCGTGGGGCGTGAGCCCACCCTGGCCGGCGAGCGCGGCCAGTACGTTGGGCACGCTCAGGGGCCCGACGAGCCGGTCCTGGATGCTCGTGGCGGGCAGGTGGCCGCCGTAGGCCAGGGCGACGACGGCGAGGACGAGCACGCCGGCGCTGCCCGCACCCCCCAGAGCGGGCAGGCGCCGGCGGCAAGCGAGGACGACCACGGGCGCGAGCAGCGCCGCCGAGGGCTTGAACCCCGCGGCCAGCACGGCGCAGGCGCCTGCGCCGGCGTCCCACCACGGCGCGGTCCCGCCCTGCCAGCCGACGACCGCCAGCGAGACCGCGGCGACGCTGCACAGCAGCACCAGCGGCTCGTTGTGGGCCCCGCCGATGCCGTAGACGAGGACGAGCGGGTTGAGGCCGACGAGCGCGACCGCGGCCTGCGGGGAACGGCCGAGCCGGCGCGCGGTGAACGCCACCAGCACGAGGGTCCCGAGCGCGGCGGCCAGCATGAGGCCCTTGAACACCCAGTAGGCCGTGGGCAGCGGGAGCGGGGCGAGGCCCTCGGTGAGCAGCGTGAAGAGCGGGCCGTAGGGCGACGGGAGATGGTGCCAGTTGGAGAAGTGGTACGCGGGGTCCTGGCGCACCGTGAGCGGCAGCGCGGTGTACGGGTTGACGCCGTAGGTCGCCGGCATGCGCCCGTAGTGCAGGTAGTTGAAGACGTCGGTCAGGGACAGCGGCGGCCCCAGCAGCAGGGTGACGTGCGTTGTCACCACGGCGCCCCAGACGATCGCCGCCGGGACCCGCGGCGCGCACGGCACGGCCACCAGCCACGCGATGGCGAGGATCGCGAGCGCGCGCGTGAGGTCCGCCTGAAGCATCGGCGGGCTGGGGGGCAGCGACGGCAGCCGGTGGGCCAGCGGGCCGACCATCCAGCTCGGGAACCCGCGCTGCGCGGGGCCCGAGAGGAGCGACGGCCGCTCGGCGGCGACCAGCACGATGGCGCCCGCCAGGCCGACGATGGCCCCCATCGCGGCGGTGCCGAGCGCCGGTATGGCGGCCCGCGCGGGGACACCGGCCCAGCGTCGAGCCGCGCCCCACGACAGGCGCGGCATCTCGACGGCAACGTCCGCGCGCGGGCCTGGCACGTGGACAGGGTCGGGGGAGGCCATGAGCCGCCGCGCAGCACGCGATTGGGGTCGCGTGCCTCTCGTGTTGGCGTCGTGTTACGTCGGGGCCGGCACGGGCCGGCGCGGGCGCGCGGCCTCGAGCGGCGCCCCCGCGAACTGGCCTCCGGGGCAGCCCTCGCAGGGCACCTCGCGGCGCGGGTTGCGGATCCCGACGACGCCGAGCACGCCGCCGAGCGCCACGAGTGCGGCCGCGATGCCGGCGCCGCGGTGGAAGGCCGTCACTGCGGCGTCCTCGGCGGCCTGTGTCACGACGCGCGCCTCGGCGGGCCGGAGCCCGTCGGGGTTCGCGCGCGCCAGCGTGCGGTTCTTGGCCCCGCTGACGATCCGCTGGGCCTCGGGTGAGAGGCGCTGGCCGGCGAGGTGCTGGTCGATCGCGGCGCCGAACTGGCCGGCGACCACGGCACCGAGGGCGGCGACGGCCAGCAGCCCGGCGACGCGCGCGATCGCGTTGTTGACGCCCGACGCGATGCCCGCGTTGCTCTCGTCGGCGTCGGCCAGCACCGTCGCGGTCAGCGGCGCCACCGTGACCGCCAGCCCCAGGCCGAAGATCACGAGCGCCGGGAGCAGTTCGCTGACATAGTCGATGTGGGCATCGAGGCGCTGCAGCATGGCCAGCCCCGCCGCGGCCACGAGCGGGCCGGCGCCCATGAACCAGCGCGGCCCGTAGCGATCGGCCAGGCGCCCGGCGCGGCGCGCCAGCACGAAGGTGACGACGGTGACGGGCAGGGTCGCGAGGCCGGCCTGGAGCGCGTCGTAGCCGGCGACCTGCTGCAGGAAGAGCACGAGGAAGAAGAGCACGGCGCTCAGCCCGCCGTACATGAGGAGCGTCTCGAGGTTGCCGACGGCGAAGTTGCGCCTGCGGAAGAGGCCCAGCGGCAGCATCGGGTGCGGCACCCGGGCCTCGTGGACGAGGAAGAGAGCGAGCAACACGAGGCCCACGATCGCCGGGACGAGGACCTCGGGGGAGCCCCAGCCCACGCTCGGCTGGCGGATGAGGGCGAAGACGGGCCCGGCCAGGCCCAGGGCGCAGAGGGTCGCGCCGAGGTAGTCGAGGCGGACCCGTGGCCCCTCGCGCGGGCGCTCGGAGACCGCCATGCGCACGATGATCACGGTCGCGACGACGAACGGCACGTTGATGGCGAAGATCCAGCGCCACGTGGCCACGTCGATCAGCCAGCCTCCGGCCAGCGGGCCGATGACGAACGCGATGCCGCCCCATGCCGTCCACGAGCCGATCGCGGCGCCGCGCTCGTCGGGCGGGAAGCTCGCGACGATCACGGCCAGCGCGCTGGGGGTCAGCAGCGCGCCGAAGATGCCCTGCAGGGCGCGCCCGGCGACGAGCACCTCGATCGACGGGGCCAGCGCGCAGACGATGCTCACGATCCCGAAGCCGGCCACGCCGAGGGTGAAGATCCGCCGCTCGCCGTAGAGGTCGCCGAGCGAGCCGCCCACGAGGATGAGCGAGCCGAGCGTGAGCAGATAGGCGTTGGACACCCACTGCTGGCCGGCGAGGCCGCCGCCGAGGTCGCGCTCGATGGCCGGCAGCGCGACGTTGACCACGGTCGCGTCGAGCCCCGCCACGAACGAGCCGAGGATCGCGGCCAGGAGCGCCAGGCGCTTGCGCCGATCGGTCACGAGACCATGCTACGGAGGAGGCGGCCTGCGCCTGCGGAGGCAGTGGCGGGTGGGCCCCTGCCCGACCGCAGACAGCAAGAGACGCGGTCCCGAACCGCCTGGGGTGCTCTCTGCCGCGTCCGCCCCCGAGGGGGCAGGTCACGGCTTCAGAGCGGCGGGCCTCGCAACCCCTGGGCCTCGCTCTCTGCGGTTCGGTTCCGCGTCGAGGGCCAACTTATGAGCGGCCCTCACGGCGGTCAAGGACCCCTCCCCGACGATTCCGCAAACACCGGCGATTTCCGTCCAGCCGTTGCGCGACCTCGTACACTGGGTAGACCAGCCGACCGGGGCCTTTGCGGTGAGCGCGCTCGCCACCTATGGGCTCCGTCGGCTTTCTGACCGCTCGTGTGATGGTTCCCCGGCAACGGCCGCGGGTGGGTGACGAGCGGCCACCGTCCCACTACGAGACAACGAGGTGCAAATGGCTGTTGAAGAGAAGGTCGAGCTGGAGGGCGAGGTCGTAGAGGCCCTCAAGAACCTGAATTTCCGCGTCGAGCTCGAGAACGGTCATGTCGTGCTCGCGCATCTCGCCGGCAAGATGCGTCGCTTCCGCATCCGCGTCCTGCCTGGCGACCGCGTTCGCGTCGAGGTCTCTCCGTACGACCTCAACCGCGGCCGCATCGTCTACCGCTTCAAGTAGTAGACGCGGCGCGGCCGTCGGCCGCGCCACCCCGCTCACCTGGGCTTGGGCGCATCCGCGCCCACGGGCCCGGGGAGAGCGTCATGTGACGCAGTGCACAGTTACCCGGTGCCTTGTGGTGGGTACCGTTGAACGCGATTCAATAGAACTGACCCGTCTGGTCAGGAGGCGTTCAACCGTGCAGCTCATCCATCGCTTCGTCCGCTACCAGGAGCGCGTCTCGGGAGTCCCGGGGCGCTTCATCGCGCCCGTCGTCCTCGCTGGCCTCTCGCTGCAGGTCGCGGTCCTCGGGATGTACTGGGACATCGGCTACCACATCGACCACGGTCGCGATCAGGGCGTGTTCACGGCGCCGCACATGTTCATCGTGGCGGGCTTGCAGGGCATCGTCCTCGCCGCGCTGCTGCACGGCCGGATGGGCGGCCCGGCGGCCCGCAGCGAGCGCCGCCTGCCCCTGGGCCTGAACCTGAGCCCGGGCGGGATCGTGATGCTGGTCTGCGGCGCCATCGCGCTGCTCGGCTTCCCGCTCGACGCCTTCTGGCACGCGCTCTTCGGCGAGGACGTGACCCTGTGGGGCCCCACGCACCTGTTCATGATCGGCGGCGCCGGCGTCAGCACGCTCGGCGTGTGGATGGTCATGCGCCAGGGCTTCGAGCTCGGGCGCCCGCGCAAGCTCGCGCGCCGCGGCCACCTGCGCGTGGCCGGCGCGCTCATCATCGGCCTGTCGACCTTTCAGGCGGAGTTCGACTTCGGCGTGCCCCAGTTCCAGCTGCTCTATCAGCCGGTGCTGATCGCCTTCGCCGCCGCGGTGGCGCTCGTGTGCGCGCGCTCGATCCTCGGGCCGTGGGGGGCCTTCCAGGCGCTGGGGATGTTCTTCGTCATCCGCATCGCGCTGGCCCTCTTCGTCGGCCAGGTCGCCGGCTACACCACGCCGCACTTCCCGCTCTACGTCGTCGAGGCCGCGGTCGTCGAGCTGGCGGCGCTCGCGGCGCCGCGCGCGCCGCTGCGCTTCGCGCTGCTGAGCGGGCTGGGCATCGGGACGATCGGCCTCGCGGCCGAGTGGGGTTGGAGCCACATGTGGATGCCCCACCCGTGGCCGGCGTCGATGCCCTTGCCCGCCGTCGTGCTCGCCCTGGCCGCCGGGCTGGCCGGCGGCGTCCTCGGCGCCCGCATGAGTCAGAGCCTCGCGATGCCGGGCAGCGAGCGCGCCACCCTGCCGGCAATCGCGCCGCGCGCGGTCGTGCTGGCCGGCGCCCTCGCCCTCGTGGCGCTCTTCTTCCCGCTCCCGCGCACCGGTGGCGACGGCACCCGCGCGACCATCGTCCCGACGCCCGGGGGCGACGGGCGCGTGAACGTCGCCGTGACGCTCGATCCGCCGAGCGCGGCCCGCGCCAATCAGTGGTTCGAGATCCTCTCCTGGCAGGGCCGTACGCCCGGCGAGCTGCGCCGGCTCACCGCGCTGCGCGAGGTCGGTCCGGGCCGCTACGTCACCGAGCGCCCGGTCCCGGTGAGCGGCAACTGGAAGACGATGCTGCGCCTGGCCAAGGGCACGCATCTGATGGCGCTGGCGGTCTATCTGCCGCCCTCGCCACAGGCCGACCGAGCTGGCGTTCCCGCGCGCCCGCGCTCGGGCCGCATGCAGGCCGACACCTTCATCCTGCAGCGCGAGGCGCGCGGCGGGCCCGCGTGGCTCACGACGACCGCCTACGCCATCCTCGGGGTCGTGGTCGCCGTCTGGCTGGGGCTGCTGACGTGGGCGCTGGGCCTCGCCGAGCCCCAACGCCAGCCGCGCCAGCGCGCTACCGTGGCATCGACATGGCCACCGCCCGTCGCGCCCGCCTGAGCACCGACGCCCGCCGTGAGCAGCTCGTCGCGCTGGGCGTCGAGATGTTCAGCGAGCGCCCCTTCGACGAGGTCTCGATCGACGACATCGCGGCGTCGGCCGGGATCTCGAAGGGCCTGCTCTACCACTACTTCCCGAGCAAGCGCGACTTCTACGTCGCCGTCGTGCGCCACTCGGCCGACGAGATGCAGGCCGTGACCGAGACCGATCCCGACCTCGCGCCGCTCGCGCGCCTGTCGACCGGCCTGGACAAGTACCTGGAGTACGTCGAGACCCATGCCCGCGGCTACTCGACCGTGCTGCGCGCCGGCATCGGCTCCGACCGCGAGGTGGCGGCCATCGTCGAGGAGGTCCGCTCGGCCATGGCCACGCGCATCCTCGACGACCTCCCCGGCGGCGAGCCCTCGCCCGCCGTGCGCATCGCGGTCCGCGGCTGGGTCGGCTTCGCCGAGGCCGCGAGCCTCGAGTGGCTCGAGCGCCGCGAGCTGTCGCGCGAAGAGCTGCGCGACCTGCTCATCCAGGCGCTCACCGGCGTGATCGGCGCCGCGGCGTCGCACAACGCGGTGCGGTAGGACTGTCGTCCGCCTTCGTTTGCGACGCTTCGCGGCGCTTACGGCATCACCGAGGGAAGGGAGTCCGTGTCGGCGCGACCGGGGGCCGTCGTCCTCCGGCCCGAGTTCCCCGGAAGGGTGGTCGTTTGTGGGGCTCCTGGCCACACAATCGACCACTGTGCTCACTAAGTGTCGGCCTGCGGCACCAGAGCAGCCCGCTAGGCCCCCGGCGGCCCGGCCGGGCGCCGCTGGCATACCCTCCCTCGATGCCCGGCCGCGGAGCGCGCGAGCGCAGGCGGCAAGACCGCGCCCACCTACACTCGGATGCCATGCCCGAGGCGCTCGTGATCGTCGACTTCCAGAACGACTTCACGCCCGGCGGCGCGCTCGCGGTCCCCCACGGCGACGCGATCGCCGAGCGGCTCAACGAGCTCGCTGCGTCGGACCGCTTCGACCTCGTCGTCGCCACGCGCGACTGGCACCCGCCCGAGCACTCGTCGTTCGCCGCGCAGGGTGGGCCGTGGCCGCCGCACTGCGTCGCCGGCACCGAGGGCGCCGAGCTGAGCCGCGGGCTCGACGCCGCGCTCGTCGACGTCGTCGTCGACAAGGGCACCGACCCGTCCACCGAGGGCTACTCCGGCTTCGACGGGACCGACCTGGCGACGCTGCTGCGCGACCGGGGGATCGACCGGATCACGGTCGCCGGGCTGGCCACGGACTACTGCGTGCGAGCCACGGCGCTCGATGCCCTGCAGGCCGGCTTCGCGGTCACGGTCGACGCTGCGGCCTCGCGTGGGATCGATCCCGAGGGCAGCGCGGAGGCGCTGGAGGAGGTCCGCGCGGCCGGCGGCGACATCGCAGGTTCGTCCGAAACCTGAACCGCAAAGGGCAAAAACGGGCCTACCTTCGTTCGTACTCTTGACAAACCCCTCCCGGATCGGAGAGGGTCGCCGCAGTGGGTCCACTCCGCACCGGGTCGCTGGAGTCCCTACGTGAGCGCAATCGTCTGCGCGTCATCGACGCGCTGCGCACGCGTGGGGCGATCAGCCGCGCAGACATCGCACGCCAGACAGGCCTGAGCCGCTCGACGGTGTCGAGCCTCGTCGCCGACCTGCAGGCGTCGGGGATGGTCATCGAGCGCGCGACCGACGGCGTCGCCGCCACCGCCTCGCAGGGCGGGCGCCCGCCCGTGCTGGTCGCCCTCGACCGCTCGGCCGGCGCCGTCGTCGGCCTCGACTTCGGCCACGACTCCCTGCGCGTCGCCGTCGCCGACCTCTCCTACTCGATCCTGGCCGAGTCCTACGCGGAGCTCGAGGTCGACACCGCCGCGGTGGACGCGCTCGACACCGCCGCGACGCTCGTGTCGGAGCTCATCGACGAGGCGGGCGTGGACCGCGGCCGCGTCCTGGCGGCGGGCATGGGCCTGCCCGGCCCGATCGACCGCGAGAGCGGCCGCGTGCACTCGCAGCCGATCCTGCCCGGCTGGGTGGCCCTCGACCCCGCCGCCGAGATGGAGGAGCGCCTCGGGCTCCCCGTCCACCTGGACAACGACGCCAACGTCGGCGCGCTGGGCGAATCGACCTTCGGCGTCGGCCGCGGCACCCACGTGATGGCCTACCTGCGGCTGTCGGCGGGCATCGGCGCGGGCCTCGTGATCAACGGCCGCCCCTTCCGCGGGGCGCGCGGCATCGCGGGCGAGATCGGCCACGTCCTGGTCGATCCTCAGGGCCCGATCTGCCGTTGCGGCAACCGCGGCTGCCTGGAGACCTTCGTCGCCGGCCCCGCCCTGTGCGAGCTCCTGCGCCGCTCGCACGGCCCCCTCACCGTGCGCCAGCTGCTCGAGCTGGCCCAGGAGGGCGACGCCGGCTGCCAGCGCGTCATCGCCGACGCCGGCCGCGTGGTCGGCCGCGCCGTCGCCGACCTCTGCAACTACCTCAACCCGGACCTCGTCGTCGTGGGCGGCGATCTCAGCGCCGCCGGCGACCTCGTGCTCGAGCCGATGCGCGAGGCCGTGCGGCGCTTCGCCATCCCGGCCGCCGCCGAGGACGTCGAGATCGTCGCCGGCACCCTCGGCGACCGCGCCGAGCTGCTGGGCGCGCTCGCCCTCGCCGGCCATGAGTCCGAGGACCCGCTGACCGTTCCCGTACCCCACATGTCCCATCCCACAGGAGGAGGAAGACGGTGATGCACTCACCGATCTCTCGTCGGGCGCTCGCCATCGGCGGTGCGCTCTGCGCTTTGACGTTCGCAGTCGCAGCGTGCGGCTCGGATGACAACAACAGCACGTCGTCGAGTGGCGGCGGCGCCAGCACCACCAGCGGCAACAAGGCCCAGAAGGTCGGGGTCCTGCTGCCGGACACCAAGTCGTCGGTCCGCTGGGAGTCGTTCGATCGACCGCTGCTGCAGGCGGCGTTCAAGTCCGCCGGCGTGCCGGTGACGATCGACAACGCCCAGGGCGACAAGTCGACTCAGCAGCAGCAGGCCGAGCAGCTCATCACGAACGGGGCGAAGGTGCTCCTGCTCGTGAACCTGGACTCCGGCTCGGGCGCGGCCATCGAGGCCAACGCCCAGTCGCGCGGCGTGAAGGTCATCGACTACGACCGCCTGACCCTCAAGGGCCAGGCCGCGTACTACGTGTCCTTCGACAACGTCAAGGTGGGCGAGCTGCAGGGCCAGGGGCTCGTGAAGTGCCTGGGCAGCGCGAGCAAGCCGGCCATCGCCGAGCTCAACGGCTCACCGACCGACAACAACGCCACGCTGTTCAAGCAGGGCTACGACTCGGTCCTCAAGCCGCTGTACTCCAGCGGCAAGGCCACGAAGGTCGCCGATCAGTCCGTCCCCGACTGGGACAACCAGAAGGCGCTGACGATCTTCGAGCAGATGCTGCAGAAGGCGAACAACAAGATCGACGGCGTGCTCGCCGCCAACGACGGCCTGGGCAACTCGGCCATCTCGGCGATCAAGGCGCGCAAGCTCAAGCAGATCCCGGTCACTGGGCAGGACGCGACGCCGCAGGGGATCCAGAACATCCTCTCCGGCGACCAGTGCATGACCGTCTACAAGGCGGTCAAGAAGGAGGCCGACGCGGCCTCCAAGCTGGCCATCGCGCTGGCCACGGGCAAGGAGCCCGAGGCGGGCCTGGTCAACGGCAAGACGAACGACACGGCGCGTGACGTCCCGTCGGTGCTGCTGACCCCGGAGCCGATCACCAAGGACAACATCAAGGTGGTCTTCGACGACGGCTTCCTGAAGCCGACCGAGGTCTGCGTCGGGAAGTACGCCTCGCTGTGCTCGAAGGCGGGCATCAGCTAGGCAAGATGGCGAACGGGGCGCCGCTGCGGCGGCGCCCCGGCGTCCACGGGACCCTGGAGGAGGGTTTGAGAGCGTGACCGACACACCCATCTTGGAGCTGAAGGGCGTTTCGAAGAGCTTTGGCGCCGTCCAGGCTCTGTACGAGGTCGACTTCCACGTATCGCGCGGCGAGGTCATGGCCCTCGTCGGCGACAACGGCGCCGGCAAGTCGACCCTCATCAAGTGCATCGCCGGCATCTACTCGATCGACTCGGGCGACGTCTTCTTCGAGGGCGAGCGCGTGAACATCCACGGGCCGAAGGACTCCGCGAACCTGGGGATCGAGGTCGTCTACCAGGACCTCGCGCTGGCCGACAACCTCGACGTCGTGCAGAACATGTTCCTGGGCCGCGAGGAGCTCACGCCGCTGCGCTCGCTCGACGAGATCACCATGGAGCGGCGCGCCAACGACACGCTGGCGACGCTGTCGGTGACGACGATCCGCTCGGTCCGCCAGACCGTGGCGGGGCTGTCCGGCGGCCAGCGCCAGTCCGTGGCGGTGGCAAAGGCCGTCATGTGGAACTCCAAGGTGGTGATCCTCGACGAGCCGACCGCCGCGCTCGGCGTGGCGCAGACCCGCCAGGTGCTCGACCTCGTCAAGCGCCTCGGCGAGCAGGGCCTCGCGGTGGTGCTCATCTCCCACAACCTGTACGACGTGTTCGAGGTGGCCGACACCATCACCGTGCTGCGCCTGGGCCAGAACGTCGGCGAGCACAAGCGCAAGGACGTCACCCAGACGCAGGTGGTCGAGGCGATCACCGCGGGCAAGCTGTCGAAGGTGCCCGGTATGCAGGAAGAGGTGATCGCGTGAGCACCACCGCACCTGCACCGGTCGAGGGTGGCCCCGGCGCGCCGGCGGCAGCGGCCCTCGGCCCCGAGAGCCTGGGGGACTACCTCCGTCGCTGGTGGGTGGGCGTCAAGTCCGGCGAGCTCGGCTCCCTGCCGATCGTCGTCGGGCTGATCCTCATCGCGATCGTCTTCCAGAGCCAGAACTCGAACTTCCTCACCGCCGGCAACTTCGTCAACCTCATCGTCCAGGCGGCCGCCTTCGCGACCATCGGCATGGGGATCGTCTTCGTGCTGCTGCTCGGGGAGATCGACCTGTCGGTCGGCTACGTCAGCGGCGTGGCGGGCGTACTCGTCGCGCTGCTCACCTTCCCCGACAACCACAACGTGTTCGCCGCGGGCCCGGCGCTCGTGCTCGCGCTGGCCGCGGGCCTGGGCATCGGCCTGCTGCACGGCCTGATCATCACGAAGGTCGGCGTGCCGTCGTTCGTGGTCACGCTGGCGGGCCTGTTGGCCTGGAACGGCGCCGTCCTGCTCCTCATCGGGGACAAGGGCACCGTCATCATCCAGAACGACTTCTTCATCGGCTTCGCCAACGACTTCCTGCCCTCGGGGACCGCGTGGATCCTGGCCGTCGTGGCCATCGCGCTGTACGCGGCGCTCCTCTTCTGGCAGCGGGCGCAGCGCGCGCGGGCGGGCCTGGTCAGCGCACCCGACTCGCTCCTGCTCCTGCGGATCGCCGGCCTGGCCGCCGGCGTGCTGGCGGTCGTCTACATCTGCGACCAGGACCGCGGCATCCCGTACGTGATGCTGGTGATCGGCGGCCTGTTCATCTTCTGGACCTACGTGCTGAACCGCACGCAGTTCGGGCGTCACATCTACGCCGTCGGCGGCAGCGCCGAGGCCGCCCGGCGCGCCGGCATCAACGTCGACAACATCAAGATGGCGTGTTTCGCGATCTGCTCGATGATGGCGGCGGTCGGCGGCATCATCCTCGCCTCGCGCCTGCGCTCGGTCGACACGAACTCGGGCGGCGGCTCGCTGCTGCTGTACTCGATCGCGGCGCCCGTCATCGGCGGCACCTCGCTGTTCGGCGGCCGCGGCACCATCAAGTCGGCTGTGTTCGGCGCGCTCGTCATCGCGTCGATCGACAACGGCCTCGGCCTGCTCGGGCTGGGCTCGGGCGAGAAGTTCGTGATCACCGGCGGCGTGCTGCTGCTGGCGGTGGCGGTCGACTCGATCTCCCGGCGCGGACGCGAGTCGGCCGGTAGAGCGTGATGGCCGGCGGGCCCCGCGCACCGCTCTCCGCGGGGGCTCGCCCGGCCTCACCCCGTCACCACGAAAGGGGGCTCGCTTGGCGAGCAAGGAGAGTCGGGACTGATGGCGCTGCGCTGGGGCATCCTGTCCACCGCCAACATCAACGACAAGCTGCTCGGCAGCGGCACCGACCAGGAGTTCGTCGCGGTGGCCTCGCGCGACAGCGCGCGCGCCGAGGCCTATGCGCGGGAGAAGGGCATCGCCCGCGCCCACGGCTCCTACGAGGCGCTGCTGGCCGACCCCGACGTCGATGCGATCTACAACCCGCTGCCCAACGCGTTGCACGTGGAGTGGTCGATCCGGGCGCTCGAGGCCGGCAAGCACGTCCTGTGCGAGAAGCCGCTCAGCCGCCGCCCGGAGGACGTCGACCGCGCCTTCGACGTGGCCGAGCGCGAGGGCCGCGTGCTGGCCGAGGCCTTCATGTGGCGACATCATCCGCAGGTCGCCAGCGCCCGCGAGCTCCTCGACGGCGGCGCGATCGGCGACCTGCGGATCGTTCGCGCGCACTTCGCCTTCAAGGCGGCCGACCCCGACGACATCCGCCTGCAGGCCGAGCTCGACGGCGGCGGCCTCATGGACGTCGGCAGCTACTGCGTCAGCGGCTGCCGCATGCTGGTGGGCGCCGAGCCCGAGCGCGTCTGGGCGGAGCTGATCTGGTCCCACCCACCCACCCCGCACCGTCCCGGGCATGGCGTCGACGTCGCGCTGGCCGCCACCCTGCGCTTCCCGGGTGACGTGCTCGCCCACTTCGACTGCGGGCTGAGCTACCCCGGTGGCTCGCTGCTGGCCGCGGCCGGCACCGAGGGCTCCTTCGCCTTCGCCGACCCGTGGCACGGCAACGACGCCGTCATCGAGCTGCGACGGGCGGACGGCTCCGTGGAGCGCATCGAGGCCGGCCCCGCCAACTCCTACGCGCTCGAGCTGGCCGACTTCGAGGCCGCGGTGCGCGGTGAGCGGCCGCCGCTGCTCTCCCGCGACGACGCCCTCGGCCAGGCCCGCACGATCGCCGCCCTTTATACCTCGGCAGAAAGGAACGCCCCATGCCCGATCGCTTGAAGACGTCCCTGGGCATCTGGGCCCTGGGCGGGATGATCACCCGCTTCGTGCCCGTCGGCTACCAGCCGGAGCACGCCTCGGAGTCGACGGCCGAGAAGATCCGCCGCGCGGTGGACGGCCTCGGCGACCTGATGGACGACTACGAGTTCCACTACCCCTACGAGCTCAGCGCCGACAACCTCGACGAGGTCCGCGAGGCGCTCGGCGGGCACGGGATCTACTGCCTGGCCAGCGGCCTGCACCTCGACCCGCGCAACGGCAAGGGCGGGCTCTCCTCGCCCGACGACGCGATCCGCGACGAGGCGCTGCGCGTCACGCTCGACGCGTGCGAGTTCGCCGGCGAGATCGACGCGCACTTCATCATCTGGCCGGGGATCGAGGGCTACAACTACCCCTTCCAGACCCCCTACCGCGAGTCGTGGGCGCGCTTCATCGACGGCGTTGGCCAGGCCGCGACCGCCCTCGCCGGCCACGGCAAGAAGCTCTTCCTCGAGCACAAGAACTCCGAGCCGGCGATGAAGATCTTCATGCGCAACATCGGGATGACGCTGCACGTCATCCACAAGCTGCGCGCCGAGGGGATCGACAACATCCAGGTCAACATGGACTGGCAGCACCTGCTCATGAACGGCGAGCACCTGCCCGAGTACGCCGCCCTGCTGGACGCCGAGGGCCTGCTCGGCCATCAGCACGCCAACTCGGGCTGGGGCATCTTCGACGACGACAACATGGTCGGGACGACGGCCTTCATGGAGACCGTCGAGCTGGCGATCGAGCTGCGCCGCGCCGACTACGGCGCCAACGGCGAGCGGCTGGGCTTCGACCTGTACCCGTACACCGAGGACCAGGTCGGGGCGGTCAAGCGCTCGGTGGAGCAGTGGCACTTCATCGACGAGGTCGGGCAGCGCATCGACGGCGACGCCCTGCGCGAGGCGCAGCAGCGCAAGGACGCCGTCGCTGCCTACGAGCTCGTCTACGCGGCGCTGGGCGCGCCCGCACCGTCGCGCGTATGACCCGCCTGCTGGGACTCGACGTCGGCACCTCGTCGGTCAAGGGCATCGCCATCGACGGCGATGGCGCCGTGCTCGCCGTCGCCGAGCGCGGCTACCCGCTGTCGACGCCGCGTCCCGGCTGGAGCGAGCAGGAGCCCGACGACTGGTGGCGCGGGGCGGCGGAGGTCCTCGAGGAGCTCGACGCTGCCAACGCGGCCGGCATCGGCCTGTCGGGCCAGATGCACGGCCTCGTCGCGCTCGACGAGGGCGGCCGCCCGCTGCGGCCCGCGATCCTGTGGAACGACGGGCGCACGCAGGCGCAGTGCGAGGAGATCGAGAAGCGCATCGGCTTCGAGCGCCTCGTGCAGCTGACCGGCAACCGCGCGCTGGCCGGCTTCACGGCGCCCAAGCTGCTGTGGCTGGCCGAGCACGAGCCCGAGGTCTACGGGCGCATCGCGCACATCCTGCTGCCCAAGGACTACGTCCGGCTCAAGCTCACCGACGAGCACGCCATCGACGTCGCCGACGCCTCCGGCACGCTGCTCTTCGACGTCGCCGAGCGCGGCTGGAGCGACGAGGTCGTCCGCGCGCTGGACGTCGATCCCGCGTGGCTGCCGAAGGTCTACGAGTCGCCCGCCACCACCGGCGTGACCCACGGCGGGGTGCCGGTCGCGGCCGGCGCGGGCGACCAGGCCGCCGGAGCGCTCGGCGTCGGCGTGGTGGCCGAGGGCGGCCCGGCCTCCGTCGTGCTCGGCACGAGCGGCGTCGTCTTCGCCGCCCTCGACCGCTACGCGCACGATCCCCAGGCGCGCGTGCACGCCTTCTGCCACGCCGTGCCGCAGGCGTGGCACGTCATGGGCGTGATGCTCAGCGCGGCCGGCTCGCTGCAATGGCTGCGCGAGACGGTGGGGGGGACCTACGACGAGCTGCTCGGCGGCGCCGCTGACTGGGAGCCGGGGGTCGAGGGCCTGCTCTTCGCGCCTTACCTGGCCGGCGAGCGCACGCCGCACGCCGACCCCGCGGCCCGCGGCGCCTTCGCCGGGCTGGGCCTGCGCCACGATCGCGGCGCCCTGGCGCGCGCCGTGCTCGAGGGGGTGGCCTTCGCCCTGCGCGACGCGCTCGACCTCGTCGAGGAGCTCGGCGGGCGCCCGCGCGTCGGGCGCATCTCGGGGGGTGGCGCGCGCTCGCAGCTGTGGCTGGAGATCGTCGCCTCGGTGCTGGAGATGCCCCTCGAGGCCACGGTGGTCGACGAGGGCGCCGCCTACGGCGCCGCGCTGCTGGGCGGCGTGGCCGCCGGCGTGTGGGACGACGCGCGCGCGGCGGTGTCCGAGTGCGTGAAGGTCACGCGGACGATCGAGCCGCGCACCGAGTGGATCGAGCCCTACGCCGAGGCGCGCGAGCGCTTCCGCGGCCTGTACCCCGCGCTGCGCCCGCTGCAGGTCTGAGGCGCCGGGCCGGCGCGCGCCGCCGGCGGGGACCCGCTGCGGCTTCTTGCGGCTTTTTGCGCTATTCTGCAGCGGATGGCCGCCACCGACACCGGACGCGAGCTGCTCGGCGAGGAGCGCCGCGAGCTCATCCTGCGCTGGCTCGGCGCCGAGGGCAAGGTCCGCGCTTCGGATCTCTCGCTGCGCCTGCGCGTGTCGCTCGACACCATCCGCCGCGACCTGCAGGAGCTGGCCGACGCGGACCTGCTGCGCCGAGTCCACGGCGGGGCGCTGCCGCCCAGCCCGCCCGGGCCCGACTCCTTCGTCGAGCGCCTGCCGGACGACGTCGCCGCCAAGGCTGCCGTCGCCCAGGCCGCCGTGGGCCTGATCCGCCCCGGCGAGGTGATCGCGATCAGCGGCGGCACGACGACCCTCGAGTTCGCGCGGCGCCTGCCCGACGACTTCGACGCGACGGTCATCGCCACCAACCCGCACATCGCGGCCGCCCTGGCCGACCACCCGCGCCTGACAGTCGACGTCATCGGGGGACGGCTGCACCCGGCGGCGCGCACGGTGACCGGCCCGGAGGCCGTCGACGCCCTGCGGCGCGTGCGCCCGGACGTGTGCGTGCTCAGCGCCTGCTCGCTGCACCCGCAGGCCGGGATGACCCTGCGCCACCGCGAGGAGGCGCTCGTCGTGCGCGCGATGGTCGAGCATGCCGGACGGCTGCTCAGCGTGACCACGGCCGGCAAGCTCGGCAGCGCGGGCCCCTATCCGGTCGCCGCCATCGAGCGCATCGACACGCTGGTCACCGACGCCTCCGACGCCGAGCTTCAGGTCTACCGCGACCTCGGCGTCGACGTGGTGAAGGCAGCCGGATGACTCACCGGGCCTCCGAAAGGCGAGCCCGGATGGCGAGCGGAGGCCAACGGTGAGCGGAACGCCGAAGCAGGCGCGTAGCGCCGTCACCGCGATCTTCTTCCTCAACGGCCTCATCTTCGGCGCCTGGGCGGCGCGCATCCCCGCCGTGCGCGACCGCGTCGGCCTCTCCGACGGCGAGCTGGGCATCGTGCTGGCGTGCGCCGCCGTCGGCTCGATCCTCGCCCTGCCGATCGCCGGCGGGCGCGCCGCGCGCATCGGCAGCCGGCGCGCCACACGCGCGGCCTTCGCGCTCGTCTGCCTGACCACGGGCGTCATCGCGCTGGCGCCGAGCCTGCCCGTGCTGTGCGTGCTGGCCTTCTTCTTCGGCGCCTCCATGGGCTCGCTCGACGTGACCATGAACGCGCACGGCGTCGCCGTCGAGCGGCGCTACGGGCGCGCGGTCCTGGCCAGCTTCCACGCGGCGTTCTCGATCGGCGGCCTGGCCGGCGGCGCGCTCGGAGCGCTGTCGGCCGCCGTCGGCCTCGACGTGCGCGCGCAGCTCGGGCTGATCGCCGTCGCCTCGGCGATCATCGGCCTCACGTGGTCGCGGCGCTTCCTGGCCGCCGAGGAGGACGCGATGGACCGCGCCGACCCGGTCTTCGTGCGCCCGCCGCGCCGGCTGCTGGCCCTCGGCGCCCTGGCCTTCGCCTGCCTGCTCATCGAGGGCGCATCGGCCGACTGGAGCGCGGTCTACCTGCGCGACGACCTCGGCACCACGGCCGCCATCGCGGCCATCGGCTTCACCGCCTTCAGCGTCACCATGACGCTCGGGCGGGTCTTCGGCGACCGGCTGGTCGACCGCTTCGGCCCCGAGGCGGTCGTGCGCGCCGGCGGCGGGATCGCGGCGGTCGGCTTCGGCCTGGCCCTCCTGGCCTCGTCGCCGGTGCCCGCGATCGCCGGCTTCGCGTGCCTGGGCGCCGGGATGTCCGGCATCGTGCCGATCGTCTTCCGCGCCTCGGGCCAGGTCCCCGGCCTGCCCCCGGGCATCGGCTTGGCCGCGGTCACGAGCACCGGCTACCTCGGCTTCCTCGTGGGGCCGCCGATGATCGGCGGACTGGCCGAGCTCCTGGGGCTGCCCGCGGCCCTGGCCGTGCTCGTCGTGCTCGCGGTGGCCGTCGCGCTGCTGGCCCGCACCACCCGCTACGCCCGCGGCGGAGCGGGCGTCGCGCCCGAGCCGCAGACGGTGGCGGCATGACGACGATCCTCTCCGACCTCGACGGCGTGCTCGTCGACTCGCACGCGTCGATCATGCGCGCCTGGCGCTGGTGGGGCACCGCGCACGGCGTCGCGAGCGAGGCCATCGACAGCGTGCAGCAGGGCCGGCCGTCGGGTGAGGTCATCGCCGCGCTGGCGCCTGGCGTCGACGCCGCGGCCGAGTCGCGCGCGATCGACCTGCGCCAGGCCGGCGACGTCGATGGCGTCATCGCCCTGCCGGGCGCCCGCGAGCTCTTCGCGGGCTCGACCCCGGTGGCCATCGTCACCTCGTGCACGGTCCCGCTCGCCACCGCCCGCCTGCGCGCCGCCGGGCTGCCCGTGCCGCAGGTGCTCGTCACCCCCGAGCGCCTTTCGCTCGGCAAGCCCGATCCCGAGGGCTACCTGCTCGCCGCCCGCGAGCTCGGCGCCACGCCGGCCGACTGCGTGGTCTTCGAGGACGCGCCGGCCGGCATCCAGGCCGGGCGCGCGGCCGGGATGCACGTCGTCGGCATCACCACCACGCACGATCCCGCCGAGCTCGACGCGCACGAGCTGGCGCCGTCGATCGCCGCCTGGCTCGCGTCGCGCTAGAGGCGGGCGCGCGCGAACTGCTCCAGGCGCGCGAGCGCCTCGGGCATGTTGCGCCGGCCGAAGCCGATGCGGAAGTGGTTGCCCAGATGCCCGTAGACGGAGCCGGGGAGCAGGAGGACGCCCTCCTCGGCGACCAGATCGCGCGCGAACTCGTCGGTCGCCACGCCGGCGAGAAGTCGCGGGAAGCCGATCGTCGCGCCGCGCGGGCGCACCCATTCGAAGACGCCCTCCCAACGCGCGAAGAACTCGTCCAGGAGGGGCAGGTTGGCTTCGACGATCGCCCGGCTGCGGGCCACGACCTCGTCGCGGCGGCGCAGGGCGACGAGCGCGAGGATCTCGCTGGGAGCGCTGCTGCAGATCGTGGTGTAGTCCTTGATGGCGGCGATACGCGCCAGCAGCTCGCGGTCGCGGCAGGCCAGCCACCCGATGCGCAGCCCGGGGAGGGCAAAGGTCTTGGACATCACGCCGAGGCTGAGCGCCCGGGCCGACAGCTCGGCGGCGCCGGGCAGGAGCGCCGCGGGCGGGTGCTCGAGCCAGCGGTAGACCTCATCGGAGAAGAGGTGCGCTTCCGCCTCCCCGGCGATCTCCACGAGGCCGTCCAGGGTCGCGCGGTCGATGTGCGCCCCGGTCGGGTTGTGAGGGAAGTTGACCACGATGGCGCGCGTGTCGGGCCGCAGCGCGTCGCGCACGTCGTCGAGGTCCAGCGCCCAGCCGCTGTCGTGCTCGAGCTCGACGGTGCTCAGCTGCGCGCCCGCGGCGCGCGCGACCTCGTGCAGTGACTGGTAGTCCGGCGTGACGACGACGGCGTGGTCGTCGTCGCCGAGCGCGGCGTGGGCGAAGCCGAAGATCGCCTCCTGGGCGCCCGCGAAGACGAGCACGTCGTCAGCCTCGAGCCCCGGGTACAGCGCGGCGATCTCGGCGCGCAGCAGAGGGTGCCCGGCGGTCTCGGTGTAGCCCAGGCTCAGGTCGTCCCACAGCGCGCGCGTCTCGTCGTCGGCGAGGGCGAGGAGCTCCCGCAGCGCGTAGGTCTCGACGTCGGAGGAGCACAGCAGGAGCTCGGCGGAGAACTCGTGCTCGGCGAAGTAGCGCTCCAGCGCGAAGGGGCGGATCTGCATCGCCCGAGGCAGCTTACGGCTGATACGGGGGGGCCTCGCCCCAGCCCCAGTGCGGCACCGGCGCCTCGGGCGGCGGCGCGGCGCCGGGCTGCGAGTTGGCCAGCGCGATCCGCGTGCCCCACTCGACGTAGGCCAGCAGCGCCGAGCGGAACTCGGGGTCCGCGGGCAGCCCGGCGTCGTCGGCCGCGGGTGTGACCAGGGCGACCCAGCGCGCACGCTGCTCCTCGGTGAGGGCGAGCCCGAGGTGCTTGGACAACATGTGCGGGTAGCCGCCGTGCTCCTCGGTGTAGACGGGCGGGCCGCCGAAGACCTCGCCGAGCCACAGCGCGACGTGGTGGGGATGCTCGGGCGACATCCCGGCGAAGACGGGCGACAGGATCGGGTCGTCGTGGACGCGGCGATAGAAGCACCGCGTGAGGCGGTCGAGCGCCCCGGCACCCCCGGCCCATTCGTAGAGGGTGGGCGCCGCCATCACGTCAGCTGGTCGGCGCGATCGGGCAGGAGGTAGTACACGCCCAGCACGAAGCAGATCGCGAGGCTGACCCCGGGGACGACGAAGGCGATCCCCATCGCCGCCACGTAGAAGCCGATGCCCAGCGAGTTGCGCAGGCCGAGATGGGCGACCTGGGCCTCCGTGAGCTCGGCCAGGTGGCCGGCCGCGCGCGCATAGTGCCATACCGCGCTGAAGGTGACTGCCATGCCGACGAACACGGCGCAGTAGACGGCCGTCGCGGCTGAGGCGCCTCCGCCACTGAGGTGGTCGGCCACCAGCCCCGTGGGCCACGGGATGATCGAGACCCACAGCAGCAGCAGCACGTTGAGCAACAGCAAGGTGCGGTCGGCGCGCGCGACTCGATCGAAGAGCGCATGGTGGTTGAGCCAGATGATCCCGATCGTCAGGAAGCTGATGAGAAACGACGCGTAGCTCTCCCACGCATGCCCGAGCTCGTGCCAGAGATCGTTGCCCTCCGGCCGAGGGAGGTCGAGCGCCAGGAGGGTGATCGCGATGGCGAAGACGCCGTCGCTGAAGGTATCGAGACGTTCGGTGCTCACGTAGCTCGGAGCTTCGCGATGAAGCCACGAGCCTCCTGCTCGTGGACCTCCTCGCCATAGACCGCGCCCTCGCGCCGGGGCGCCTCCATCGGCGCGGCATCGGCGATGGCGCCCATGTCGACGGGCGTGAAGCCGGCATCGTCGATGAGCCCGCTGACGATGCGCTTGGCCTCCTCGTCGTCGCCGCACAGGAACATGACCACGCGGTCGGGCCCCGTGCGCCCCGCCGCCTCGGCCTGGAAGCCGGCGGTGAGCGTGTTGAAGGACTTCGTGTAACGCGCGCCCGGCATCCGCGCCGCGTTGACCTGCGCGGCCGTGCGGCCGCCGAGGTCCTCCCAGCCCTTGCGCCCGAACTGGTTGGTGGTGTCGATGACCACCTTGCCGTCGAAGGGGCCCGCATCGGCGAGGACGTCGTCGATCAGGGTCCAGGAGACCGAGAGCATCACGACCTCCCCGAACTCCACCGCTTGGCGCGGCGTCCCGGCGCGCCCGCCGATCTCGGCCGCCAGCGCCTCGAGCTTCGCCTGATCGCGCGAGAAGCTGACCATCACCTCGTGACCCGCCTTGGCGAAGAGCCGCGCCGCGTTGCCGCCGATCCGTCCCGCGCCGATGACTCCGATGCGCACCTTCAGACCCCCAGTGCCTCGATGACCAACTCGGCGACCTTGCGCCCGCTGTACTGCTGCTGTCCGGTGATGAGGCGCCCGTCGCGCACCGCGAAGGCCTTCCACAGTCCGCCCTCGACGTAGTTGGCGCCTCGCTCGCGCAGGGCGTCCTCGATGTGCCACGGCATCACGGTCGTCCCGACCGCCTCGTCGGCGGCCTGCTCCTCGACGTTGGCGAAGCCGGTCACCGTGCGCCCCTCGACGAGGTAGGAGCCGTCGGACAGCCGGACGTCGACGAGCGCGCTGACGCCGTGGCACAGCGCGGCCGTCGGCTTCTCCGCCTCGTAGAAGCGGCGCAGCGCCGCCTGGAGGTCGGCGTTGTCGCGGAAGGTGAACATCGGCGACTGCCCGCCGCACACGACGATCGCGTCGTACTCCTCGAGGTCGAGGTCGGCCAGCCGCGGCGTGTCGCGCAGGGGCGCCGTCTGCTCCTCGGAGCTCAGGTAGCCGAGGCTGAGGACGTCCTCCGCCGAATAGCGGCTCCCGTCGCGCGGGTCGCTCATGCCGTCGACCTCGACCGGGCCGCCGTCGGGGCTCGCCACGGTCACGTCGTAGCTGGCCTCGGTGAACTCATAGAGCGGGTGGAAGAGCTCCGAGGCCCAGAAGCCCACGGGCCAGCCGGTCGTGGTCGACGTCGTCGGGTTGGCGACGACCATGAGGACGCGCTTGGGCGCGGTCGTCGTGCGGTCGATCGTGGCGGTCATGCATCGACGATACTAAACGGGCAAGGAAAGAAATTATCGATCGTCTCGTACCACGCCGTGCGCTTGAAGTGCAGGGCGCCGGCGAACACGAAGATCGGCCCGACGAGCACGCGGAGGGCTCGCATGGGGCGCGGGACTCTAGATGACTGATTCCACGACCGGAACCAATCATCTCGGCGTTAGTGTCGCGCGGTGCTCTCCTACCTCGAGGCGGGCCCCGGCGGCGACGCGCGCGGCACCCTGCTGTGCGTCCACGGCTACCCGGAGTCGGGCCACATGTGGGCGACGCTCGTCGAGCGCGCCGCGCAGGCCGGCTGGCACGCCCTGGCACCCGACCTCCCGGGCTACGGCGACTCGCCGCCCGACCCGCCGCACACGTGGCAGCGGATGGTCGACACCGTCGAGTGCTTCCACGCCGAGCGCGTCGGCGGCCCCGTCGCCCTCTGCGTCCATGACTGGGGCGGGCTCATCGGCCTGCGCTGGGCCTGCGAGCACCCCGAGCACGTGCGCGCGCTCGTCATCAGCGCGACCGGCTTCTTCCCCGACGGCAAGTGGCACGGCCTGGCCAGGGCGATGCGCACCGAGGGCGAGGGCGAGCAGATCGTGGACGGCACGACGCGCCAGGCCTTCGGCCAGATGCTCGCTGCGGTGGCGCCTGGCATCTCCGAGCAGTCCTGCGACGAGTACTACAAGGCCTACGCCGATCCCGAGCGCCGCCGCGGCCAGCTCGAGCTCTACCGCTCCGGCGACTTCGCCGAGCTCGAGCGCTACCGCGGCCGCCTGGCCGCGCTCGACGTCCCGACGCTCCTGCTCTTCGGCTCCGAGGACCCCTTCGCCCGCGTCGCCACGGCCCATCGCCTGGCGCATGAGATCCCGCACGCGCGGACGGAGATCCTCGACGGCGTCGGGCACTTCATGTTCGACGAGGTGCCCGACCGCGCCGCGGCGATCGTCGTGGGCTTCCTGCGCGAGCTCGACTGAACACCATCCTTGCGCCGCACCCTCGCAGGCTGGTAGGACCGGCATAACACTCACCTAAGGGGAGGGAATACCCATATGCAGGGACATTCTCGTCTGCGGGCGGCGATGCTCGCGTGCGTGCTTTTCGGCGCGTTGGCCACCGCCGCCGGCGCGCAGCAGGCGCCCAAGCTCAGTTGGGAGGCCTGCGGAGACGCAGGGGCCCAGTGCGCGACTGCGACCGTGCCCAAGGACTACGACTCGCCGTCCAAGGGCACGCTCAAGCTCGCCGTAGCGAAATCGCCCGCAACCGATCAGACGCACAAGCTCGGCTCGCTGTTCTTCAACTTCGGTGGCCCCGGCGCCCCGGCGGCCATCTACGTCGAGGCCTTCGGCGCGGACCTGTTCCCGGCGCTGAACGAGCGCTTCGACATCATCGGCATGGACCCGCGCGGCGTGGGCGATAGCCAGCCGGCAATCGACTGCCACGCCAACCAGGAAACCGAGGGCTTCTACTCCGAGCCGTTCCAGACACCCGAGAACCTGGACGTGGGGGCCTTGCTCCGCAAGGACCGGGGCTACATCCAGAAGTGTCTGAGCAACAATCCGGGCATCCTGCCGTACGTCTCGACCGCCAACGTGGCGCGCGATATGGACGGGCTGCGGCGAGCAGTTGGCGACCCGAAGCTCACCTACCTCGGCTTCTCCTACGGCACGTATCTCGGGGCGACCTACGCGAGCCTATTCCCGAACCGGTACCGGGCGCTGGTGCTCGACGGCCCCGTCGACGCGACCAGGTACGCCAACAACCCGTCGCAGGATCTGCTCGAGCAGACGGCGGGCTTCGAGCGCGAGCTCGGGCGTTTCTTCCAGGCGTGCACGGCCGATCAGGTCGCGTGCTCGGGCTTCGGCGGAACCGACCCGTGGAACGCGTTCGATGAGCTGATCGATGCGGCCGACGCAAACCCGATCCCGGCACCCAGCTACGCGCCGGACCCGCGGCCGATCAAGGGCGACGACATCCGCGGAGCAGCTTTCGCGGAGCTCTACGCCAAGTTCCTCTGGGGCGACCTCGCCAAGGCGCTCGCCGATGCCTCGCACGGCGACGGCTCGGGCATCCGGCGGATGATCGACGAGGACTGGTTCGGTCGCAACGACGACGGCACGTACGACCCAGGCGGCGACCGGTACTTCACCATCACCGCCGCCGACCAGACCTACGACCACCGCAACCTCAGTCGCTACTTCGACATCGGAGACAACGCCTGGGGCATGTTCGACCACTTCTACGTCAACAACGGCTACTCCGAGCTCAACTACGGCCTCTACCCGGTCCAAGGCCGCGACGTGTTCAAGGGGCCGTTCCACGTGCCGCATTCCTCGCCGACGATCCTCGTCGTCGACACCACGTATGACCCGGCGACGCCGTATCGCGGAGGCAAGCGCCTCGCGCGTGATCTCGGCGAAACGCGCCTGCTGACGATGCGCGGTGACAATCACACTGCCTACCAGGGCAACTCAGTGTGCATCGACCAGAACGTCGAGTCCTACCTGATCGACCTGGCGGTGCCACCGGCCGGCACCACCTGCAGGCAGGACGTGCCGTTCCAGGCACCGGCGGAGGTGCAGGTCCAGAGCCTCACGGCGAAGGCCCAAGCGCGGCAGCTGCCGCACCTGCTCCACGCCCGGCCGCTCCAACGCTGAGCTGGTCGACGTGGTCCCGCCCGCGGCGCCATGGCGCGCCGCGGGTGGGCCGCGTTGACCTCGCCGCCGGGCCGGTGTAGGACTGGCGCATGCCCACTGCCTTCGATCCCGGCTACGGCGAGGAGCCGTTCGCCTCTCTCGTCGCCAGCTACCCCGGCGCCATCGCCTACCCCGCCGGCGGCTTTCGCCTCGAATGGGGGCCGATCTTCCACCGCGGGCGGCTCGACGGCACCGCTCGCGTGCTCGTCATCGGCCAGGACCCCGCCCAGCACGAGACCATCGCGCGGCGGATCCTCGTGGGGGAGGCCGGCCATCGCCTGCAGGGCTTCCTCTTCAAGCTCGGCATCGACCGCAGCTACGTGATGATCAACACCTTCCTCTACAGCGTGTACGGGAACGCGTCGAAGAACGCGGGCCTGAAGCGCATCGCGACGTATCGCAACAAGTGGCTCGACGCGGTCTTCGCCCACGAGCCGATCGACGCGGTCATCTCGCTCGGCACGCTGGCCGACAAGGCGTGGCTGGCGTGGGCCGGGACGCCCAACGGGCAGGCCTTCTCGCCGGCCTACCGCCACATCACCCATCCCACGGCACCCGAGAGCGGGGCGGCCAAGAGCGGGGGCAACCACGCCGCCCTGATCAAGAAGATGCTGGCCAACTGGAACGACGGGCTGCAGGCGCTCAAGCCCGGCATCACCCATCCCGACAAGAGCCGCAGCCTCGTCCTCTACGGCGAGGCGTTCGCCGACGGCGACAAGAAGCCCATCCCGATGGACGACCTGCCTGCGGGCTCGCCGGAGTGGATGGCGACCGACGACGGGTGGGCCGACCGCACCGGGACGGGCCGGCGCAAGCCGCAGATCCAGGTCACCGCGCCGAAGAGCGCGCTGCCCTAGTCAGGATGGACGCATGAGGCTGGTCCTCGTGCGTCGCATCTTTCGCGGGTTGACAATCGCGGGTGTTGAGAGCCGCGACGGCTACCGCATACGACCTGCTTGGAGGACCAGCCGTGCCTGACGTTACCGCTTCGATCGCGCCCGCGGGCGTGCGTCTGTGGGTCAGCCTGGATGTGCACAAGTTCTCGATCGTCGCCGCGACGCTGCCGCCCGAGGGCGGTAAGCCGGAGGTGTCGCGGATCGAGACGACCGAGCGCGCGATCCGTCGTTTTATCGACCGGCTCGGCGGGCCCGACGGGCTTGCCGTCTGCTACGAAGCGGGCCCGGGCGGGTTCGCGTTGTGGCGGCTGCTGACGAAGATCGGCGTGGCGTGTGACGTCGTGGCGCCGTCGCTGGTTCCGGTGCGCGCCGGTGACCACGTCAAGACCGACCGCCGTGATGCGAAGAAGCTCGTGACGCTGCAGCGCGCCGGCCTTCTGCGGTTCGTGTCGCCGCCGACCGCCGAGACTGAGGGCCTGCGCGATCTGCTGCGCTGCCGCGACGACCTGCGCTGCGCGCGCACCGCGGCCCGTCATCGCGTCGCCAAGCAGCTGCTCAGGCACGGCCGCATCTACCGTGAGGGCAAGAGCCACTGGACGCAGATGCACCGCCGCTGGGTCAACGCGCAGCGCCTGGACGATCCGCTCGCGCACGAGGCGCTGACGCAGATGCTGATCCACCTCGACGGGCTCGAGCGCCAGCTCGCCACGCTCGACGCGCGGCTTGAGGAGATCGCGCGCGGCGAGCGCTGGGCCGGCCACGTGCAGATCCTCACGCGCTTTCGCGGCATCAGCACGCTGACCGCACTCGGGCTGATCGCCGAGATCGGCGACTTCGCACGCTTCAGCCACCCACGCGAGCTCGCCTGCTGGCTGGGCATCACGCCAAGCGAGTACTCAAGCGGCGATCAGCAACACCGCGGCCACATCACCCGCGCCGGCAACCGCCACGCCCGCCGCCTGCTCGTCGAAGCCGCCTGGCACTACCGCCACGCACCCCGCCGCCCCGCCGGCGGCGTGCAGCCCGATCAGCGCGCCTGGCAAGCCCAGGTCCGCCTGCACCACCGCTACCGCCACCTCACCGAGCACGGCAAGCGCCCGACCGTCGTCAACGTCGCGATCGCCCGCGAGCTCGCAGCGTTCCTCTGGGCCGCGCTCACCGACCAGCCGATCACCACCAGCGACAAGCAGCCCCAGGAGGCCGCCCGCTAGCCACACGCCAACCCATGGTGGGGTCGGGCGGCCGGTGCGAGCCGCCCGGAGGACCCTCGATGCGTCTATGCGATACCGACTCGCGAATCTAGTTCGAGGCAGCTCACGACCGGACACTGTCCTGCGGTCCCGACCCGCGCATCTCACAGTGACAGTCGTCGTTGCCCTCGCACCCGCCGCCCGACCCCACCACCCGCCGCCACCATGAACAACAACCGCCAACGCTCACTTGACACACGCGTCCATCTCAGACGTAGTAGTCGCGCACGCCGTTGAGCAGCCCGCCGTGCAGGGGGCTGGCCTCGACGGCGTCGAAGTACTTCTTGTCGTGGACGAGCGAGTCCAGCGGCGGGATGCGCACGACCTGAGGCAGGATCTTGACCGGCCTCCCCGTGATCTTCGGGTTGTCCCACGGCTTGTCGGTCATAAGCCAGAGCGGCTTCTTCTCGGGGTCGGGGTTGCCGTGCTGCTTCTCGAGCTCGTAGTAGCGACCGAGCGGGTCCTTGGTAGCGGCGGCGATGTCGGCCAGGACCGCCTTCCAGCCCATGTCGGCCTCGGGGACGTCGTCGTAGATGAGCTGGATCGAGCGCCGCAGTCGCCCGAGGCTGATCGGCTCGGCGTGCTGCGCGCCGGCGGCCTTCATGAGCTTGGTCGTGCCGTAGAAGGGCTGGCCGTTGATGGCGACGAGCTGCACGTCGCGCTCGGTGGACCTGACGAGGTTCTGGTAGGGATCGTCGAGACGATCGGTGGTGACCAGGACGTCGCCGTGCAGGCCCGTCTTCAGGCGCCCGATCCTGTCGGCCCAGTTGATCGCGTCGGCCGGGTTGCACGTCGCCATCGCGCAGATCTCCTGGGCCGTCAGCTCGCCGTTGAGCGCCGCGCGGTTCCACATGTCGGCCACCTTGAGCTCGCCGAGGAGGTTCTTCGAGCCCGAGGGCGACCAGTCGGCGCCCAGGCAGATGCGCACGCCGGCGGCGCGCGCGCCGAGCACGTCGGTGGTGTCGCGGTAGAGCCAGAGGTTCGAGAACGGCGACCACACCAGCGAGCCGCCGAGCGGCGCCCACTCGTCGTAGTTGGCCTTCTCGAGCGCCGTGCAGTGGATGGCCGCCAGACCCTGCGCGAGACAGTGCTCGGTGTTCATCGTCGTGTACTCGTCGATGAGCTTGGGATCGGTGCCCTCGGAGAGGTGGTAGACGAAGGCAAGCTTGTTCTTGAGGTGCTCTGCCTGCGCCTTGTAGGCGCTCTCGTCGCGTAGCGGAAGGGCCGACACGTAGACGGTCTTGCGCTTCGTCATGAAGGTCTCGTGCTCGATGTTGCGCACCAGCCAACCCTCGTACGGGCGCCCGGTCTTGGCCGTGCCCTGGATCGCCGTGGTGCCCCCGACCACCGCCTTGGTCTCGAGATACTTGAGGTGCGCCTTGCCGGCCAGCGCGCCCAGCGCGTTGGCGGGGTCGGAGATCATGCCCTCGTAGCTCTGGTCGCCCGGCCACTGGTAGCGCGAGGTGTAGGGCTCGATGCGCCCTGGGGGCGACCACAGCGGCAGGCCGTTGTAGGCGATGTGGCCGTGGAGGTCGATCAGGCCGGGGTAGATCGCGCCGCCGGTGCGCACGACGCGGGCGCTGTCGAAGCCCGCTGGCGCCGCGCTCTTGCGCGGCTGCACGGCGGCGATCAGCTCGTCGGCGCCGATGTAGACCGCGCCGTCGTCGAGCACGGGCTGAGCCTCGTCGAAGGTCACGACACGGCCGGTGAGGACGAGTGGGAGGTCCATGACCGGTCAGCCTACGGCCAGCCGGGCTCCATGGGGAACTCCTCTTCGCCCAGCGCGAGGACGATCGGCTCGCTGCCGTCGGCGCGAGCCGTGATGGCCAGCGGCGCGTCAGGATCGTCGGTGGCGAACTGGGCCATGGCCACGTTGCGCCCGCCGAGCGCCGCCGCGAGGTCGCGCACGGCCTCGGCCAGGTGGGCGACGCCCCCGACCGGTGCCGCGATCTCGGCCTTGGCGGCGTCGACCGCGAAGGGGGGGAGCTGGCGCACGTCGGGCAGCGCCGGGGGCTCGGCGTCGAGCTCGATGGCGTGAGGGAGGTGCACGACGCGGTCGCCGTAATCGACCTCGATCGGCATGAGCCGCGCGCAGTCGATCACCGCCGGGCCCTCGCCCGGCTCGCGGTCGACCACCGCCACCGCCCGCACCGCGCCCGAGCGGTGCAGGAACTCGCGCAGGGCGACCACGACCGCGTCGAGCTCGCCGACGGAGGCGACCAGCTCGATCGGGCCCTCGTCCACCTACTCGGGCAGCTCGCCGGGCGTGAGCGTGATCGCCCGCAGCTCGCCCTCGCGCACGACGGTCGCCCTCACCGCCGCGCCGATGCGCTCGACGGTCATCATCCGCTGCAGGTCGTCGGCGCCCTCCAGGCGGATGCCGTCGAGCTCGACGAGCAGGTCCTCGGGGTGCAGGCCCGCGAGATCGGCGGGCGAGCCGTCGACCACCTCGATGACCTCGACCGCGGTCCCGCGGCCGAGGCGCCCGGCCACCCGCGGCGGCAGCGGTCGGGGACCGACGGCGACGCCGAGCCACGCGCGGCGCACGCGCCCGTCGGCCATGAGCGCGGAGATGATACGTCGGGTGGCGTCGTTGATGGGCACGGCCAGGCCGAGGCCCACGCCGGCCACCGCCGTGTTGATCCCGACCACCCGGCCGCCCCCGTCGACCAGGGCGCCGCCGGAGTTGCCGGGGTTCAGCGCGGCGTCGGTCTGCACGACGTTCTCGACCATCCGCCGCGGGCCGCCGCGGCGCCCGACGGGCAGCGAGCGCCCGAGGGCCGAGACCACGCCGGCGGTGACCGACCCCGCGTAGCCGTGCGGGTTGCCGATGGCGACGACGAGCTGGCCGACCCTCAGATCGCTGGCGTCGCCCAGCTGGGCGGGCGCGAGGTCCTCGGCGTCGGCGCGCAGGACGGCGACGTCGGACAGTGGGTCGGCTCCCACGACCGCGAAGCGCATCTCGCGCCCGTCGACGAACGAGGCGCCGCCGCTGCGCGATCCCTCCACGACGTGCGCGGAGGTGACCAGGAAGCCGTCGGGGGAGATGACGACGGCGCTGCCGCCGCCCATCGCCGTGCGCCCGCCGCGCAGGCGGCGCGTCACGCGCAGGTTGGCGACGCTCGGGGCGAGGTCGCGGGCCACGGCGGTGACGACGCGCGAGTAGGCGTCGAGCGCCTCGTCGTCGGAAGGGCGCTCTTCGAACGGTGCGCGGCCGGGAGCGCCCTCCGCGCCGGCCAGGAAGTGCAAGCTGCTACGCATCGGTCTGACGCTAGCAACCGGCCTGCGCCGGCCGGATAGAGTCGCCGCGTCCCCACTCCCGACAAGGAAGGAGGCTCGATGGCGGTCACCAAGATCATCGAGCTGGTCGGCAGCTCCAGCGAGAGCTCGGATGGCGCGGTCAAGGCAGCGCTCGAGGAGGCTCGCGTGACGCTGCGCAACATCAAGGCGGTCGACGTCGTGTCCACGGGCCTGCGCGGCGAGAACCTCGACGAGTGGCGCGCGCTGGTGCGCGTCTCGATCCTCATCGATCGCGTCACCGAATAGGCCGATGGCGCCGAGCGCGCGTGGCTAGGCCAGGCTCGCGCGCTCGATCCGCCCTGCGATGACCTCGCCCCACGGCGAGCCGTCGGCGACCTCGCGCACGCGCGAGGCGCTGGCGGCGTGGTCGTAGGGGACGCGGCGACGCTCGATGCGCCCGTCGTCGTGCATGAGCGCCCATGCCGCGCGGTGATCGCCGTCGAGCGGCATGCCGACGGAGCCCGGGGCGACGAGCTCGATCTCGTGCGCGCCGATGCGGTCGAAGGAGACGTGGAAGTGGCCGAAGACCAGGCGCCGGTCGGCGACGCCCTCGAGCAGCTCGAGCTCGTCGGCGCCCGGCTCGGGCCAGAAGGAGGCGAGGTCGGTCTTGGGCGAGGCGTGCCACGCGCGCGTGCCGTGGCCCAGGGCGGCGCTCTCGGGCAGGGCGCCGAGCTCGGCGATCGTCGCGGCGTCGAGCAGCGCGCGACAGCTCAAGACCCCGCTGTGCGCGGGCTCGTGGTCTGGCGCCTCGGTCGCCGCCCAGCGATCGACGTTGCCGCGGATCCAGGTCGCGTCCTGGAGGTCGCGCAGGCGCGCCACCGACTCGGTAGGCCAGCCGCCGAACACGGCGTAGTCGCCGCCCAGCAGGTAGCGCTTGGCGCCCGCCGCGCGGGCGTCATCGAGCACGGCCTCCAGCGCCGGTAGGTTCCCGTGGATGTCGAACAGCAACGCCAGCATCGCGTTGCATGGTCCCACGCTGACCCTGCGCCTGCCCGTCCGCGAGGACGCGGCCGCCCTGCTCGAGCTCGCCGGCGACCCCGAGGTCACGCGCTGGTTCTCGTGGGGCCCGTACACGTCCATCGAGCAGCCGCTGTACTACATCGACGGCCTCGAGTCGTGGCGCGACACGGGCGAGCAGCTCGACTTCCTCGTCGTCCACCGCGAGCACGGCCCGGCCGGCATCACCGGCCTCAACGAGTTCTCGCCCCGCGACCTGCGCTGCATGGTCGGGACCTGGCTCGGCCGGCGCTTCTGGGGCACGGGCGCCAACCGCGAGTCCAAGGCCCTCGTCGCCTACCTCGCCTTCGAGGTGCTCGGCATGCACCGCCTGGGCTCCTACTCGAACCCCGCGAACACCCGCTCGACCAAGGCCCTGCTCGGCGTCGGCTTCAGGCAGGAGGGCGTCCTGCGCCACTGGCATCGCCACGGCGACGACTACTACGACGTCAACGTCTTCGGCATGTTGCGCTCCGACTGGGAGGCCGGCCCGCTGGCGAGCGTCCCGGTCGCGGTCGAGGGCCACGCGCCCGAGGCGTTCGTGGCCGGCGCGTTGCGCTAGGTCCGGTCCTCGAAGTGTCCTGTCTTCGAGTCGCACGAGGAGCTCAGGGCAGGACGCTTGTCCCTGGATCCGCGCCGGCGCCCCGTACCCCTTCCTCTCGGTGATGCAGTTTGCCCCGCGCAGCGCCGCACGCGCGCGCGGAGACCGCCGTCAGTCCCGCTTGGACTGCCAGCTGAACCCGCGCACCGCGAGCACCGCGCCCACCACGCCCCAGGCTGCGACGACCGCGAGGTCGCCGACATGGTCGGCCAGCGGGGCGCCCGTTACCAGCGCGGCGGAGACGCCGTCGATGATGTGCGTCAACGGAAGGACCTGGGCGACGTCGCGCAGGAACTGCGGGGCGTTGTCGACGTCGTAGAAGACGCCGGAGATGAAGATGACCGGCAGGAAGACGATGTTCGTGTAGGCCGGCGCCGCGTCGAAGTTCGGGATGACGTGCGAGAAGGCGACGCCGAGGGCCGCCAGGGTGGAGACGCCGACGACGCAGAAGAGCGCGAGCTCGACCCAGTCCTTGGGCCAGCCGATCCCGAAGAAGAGCCTGCCCGCCAGCACGACGATCACGACCTGGACGGCTGCGTTGGACACGGCGTTGGCGGCCACGCCCCCGAGGTAGGAGACCGGCGGCATCGGCGTGCCGTGGATGCGCTTGAGCACGCCCTCCTCGCGCAGGAAGGTGATGTTCATGGCGAGCGCGTTGAACGTCGTCGACATGACGCTCATGCCGAGAATGCCGGGGACGATCACGTTCAGCGTCTTCTGGTCGCCCGAGAAGATCGCGCCGAAGAGGAAGAGGAAGAGCAGCGGCAGGATGAAGGAGAAGAAGGCCGCCGTCGGGTTGCGCCAGAACATCCGGCGCTCCAGGCGCCACTGTCGATAGGCGAGCGCGGCGACCTCAGCCATGGTGGGCCTCCTCCGGCGCCTCGGCGGTCAGCTCGAGGTAGACGTCCTCCAGCGAGGGGCGCGTCACCGACAGGTCGCGCAGGGCCGAGCCGCGGGCCAATGCCGCGCTCGTGAGCTGGTGCAGCAGCGCGGTCGGGTCCTCGATCTCGCGCGTCTGCAGCTCGCCGCCCTCGTCGCGCCAGGACACGCGATAGCGCGTCGACGCCGTGCCGAGCTCGCCGGGCGGGCCCTCGGCGACGATCCGCCCCTCCTTGATGATCGCCACGCGATCGCACAGCGCCTGCGCCTCGTCGAGATAGTGCGTGGTGAGCAGAATCGTCTTGCCCAGGTCCTGCAGCGAGCGGATGACCTCCCACGCGTTGCGGCGCGCCGCGGGATCGAAGCCCGTCGTCGGCTCGTCGAGGAAGATCAGCTCGGGGTCGCCGATGAGCGCCAGGGCGAGGTCGAGCCGGCGCTGCTGGCCGCCGGAGAGCGTGCGCACGTAGGCGTCCGCCTTCTCCTGCAGGCCCGTGATCGCGATGACCTCCTCGACGTCGCGGTGGTGCGGGTAGAAGTGGGCGAAGTGCCCCAGCGCCTCGCGCGGCGTGATGTGGCGGTACATCCCGGTCGACTGCAGGACGATGCCGACCCGCTCGCGCAACTCGCGCGCGTGCTGCTGCGGATCGTGGCCGAGCACGGAGACGATGCCGGCCGTGCGGGCCCGGTAGCCCTCCAGGATCTCGACCGTGGTCGTCTTCCCGGCGCCGTTGGCGCCGAGCAGGCCGAAGACCTCGCCGACGGCGACCTCGAAGTCCAGGCCCCTCACGGCCTCGTGCTCGCCGTAGGCCTTGCGCAGGTCGCGGACGAGGATGGCAGGTGCGGAAGTGCTCACCTATGGAGATGATGGCAACCAGATGAGCTGCGCGTGCGTCGACATCGGGACCAACACGACCCGCCTGCTGGTGGCCGAGCGCGACGGCGGCCGCCTGCGCGAGGTCGTGGCCGTGCGCCGCTTCCTGCGTCTGGTCCCGGACGAGCGCGGTCAGATCCCGGGCGAGGCGGTGGCCGCGCTGGCCGCGATCGTGGCCGCGCACGCGCGCACGGCCCAGCAGCACGGTGTGAGCGATGTGCACGTCGTGGGCACCGCCGCGATCCGGGCCGCGAGCAACCGCGACGAGCTCTGCGCGGCCGTGCACTCGGCCTGCGGCATCCACGTCGAGGTCCTCACCGGCGAGCAGGAGGCCCAGCTCGCCTTCACCGGGGCGCTGGCCACCCTCGCGACCCCGCCGGCCGGCGCCATCGGGGTGATCGACGTCGGGGGCGGCTCGTGCGAGCTCGTGACCGGGACCGTCGCCGACGGCGTCACCTGGTGGCGATCGGTGCCGATCGGCTCCGGGACGCTGGCCGCGCGCCACCTGCGCTCGGACCCTCCGCAGCTGGCCGAGCTCGCAAGCGCGCGCGCCGAGATCGACGTCGCGCTCGCGGGCGTCGACCCGCCCGCGACGGAGCTCGTCCTCGTCGTCGGCGGCAGCGCGACGACGCTGGCGGCGGCCGGCGGCGGTGAGCTCGAGCCGGCCAGCATCGCCCGCATCCTGGCCGTCCTGCTCGCCGAGCCCGCGGCCGAGGCGGCCAAGCGGCTGGGCCTGCACGTGGAGCGCGTGCGCCTGCTGCCCGCGGGCCTGCTGGCGCTCGAGGCGGCGTGGGGGGCCTTCGGCCAGGCGCCCCTGCAGATCGCCCGCGGCGGGCTGCGCGAGGGCGTCGTCATGCGGGCATTCGGCGGTCGTAGTTGAATGGATGGCCGCACGATGGCCAAAGCGCGAGATATTCCCGGCCTGCACGCCGACCTCAGCTACCGCGAAGCGGCCGCGCGGACGGTCTCCGTCCGCGCTCAGGAGGTCTTCGAGCACGCCGAGGGCGTCCTTGACACCTCCGACATCGAGCGCGTCCACGACATGCGGGTCGCCAGCCGGCGCCTGCGCGCGGTGCTCGAGATCTACGAGCCCTGCTTCCCGCGCAAGGCGTGGCGCGACGTCCTCGACGACGTCAAGGCCCTGGCCGACGCGCTCGGCGAGCGCCGCGATCCCGACGTGCACCTGGCCCAGCTCGAGGAGTTCGCCGCCGCAGTCAAGGACGCCGACCGTCCCGGCGTCGAGGTCTTCGCCGACCGCGTGCGCAGCGAGCAGGGCGCGGGCAACGAGGCGCTGGCCGCCGCCCTGGCCACCATCGAGCAGACCGACCTTCGCGGTCGGATCGCCGCGCTGTGCGCCGCGGCGTCGCCCGAGAACGACCCGCGACGGTCGTTCGGGCTCCAGCGGCCCCGACCGGAGGTCGTGTGAAGGCGCGCGCCGTCAAGGGCCTCGACCCCGACGGGACGCTGGCCGAGAACCTCGAGCGCATCGTCGCCACGCGCCTGGACGAGCTGTGCTCGTTCGTCCCCCGCGCCCTGGACCCGACGCGCGTGAAGGCGCTGCACGACATGCGCATCGCCGCCAAGCGCCTGCGCTACATCCTCGAGGTCGCGGCCGAGCCGTGCTTCGGCCCCTACGCCACGACGGCGATCAAGCGCACCAGGGACCTGCAGGACCTGCTGGGCGAGCTGCATGACTGCGACGTCCAGCTCCCGCGCGTGCGCGCGTTGCAGGACGAGCTGCGCGCCGCGGACGCGCTCGAGGCCCGCGCGCGGGCCGCCGACGCGCCCGACCTCGACCCGACGCTGGCCTCGGGGACGCCGCACGCGGAGGACTGGCGCGGCCTGGAGACGCTGTGCATCTACGTCGAGGCGCGCCGTGGGCTGCTCTTCGAGCGCTTCCTCGAGCTGTGGCGCGAGCTCGAGCGCGAGGGCTTCCGCGCCCGACTGCGCTACGCGATCGGCGAGCGACCCGAGGCGCCAACGCCGCTGTCACCGTCTGACAACGGCGACCACGCGTCGGCCGCCATAGCCTCCCCGACCGGCAGCGATGGCTGAGCAGCAGACGATCCGCGACGTCCCGCCGCGCGAGCCGGAGCCCGAGCTCGAGCCCGACGCCACCGACCTCGACAACTCGCGGCTGTTCAACAACCGCGAGCTCTCGTGGATCGAGTTCAACGCGCGCGTGCTCGAGCTGGCCGAGCAGGACGACATGCCGCTGATGGAGCGCCTGAAGTTCCTCGCCATCTTCACCTCCAACCTCGACGAGTTCTTCACCATCCGCGTCGCCGGGCTGCACGACCAGGTCGACGCCGGGCTGCACGACCCCGGCCCCGATGGGCGCACGCCGTCGCAGGTCATCGACGAGCTGCGCGAGCGCATCCTCGAGCTCAACGAGCGCCAGACGCGCTGCTCGCAGGACGAGGTGCGCCCGGCGCTGGTCGAGCACGGCATCTGCATCGTCGGCATGGACGAGGTCGGCCCCGACGAGCGCGAGGCGCTCAACGAGCGCTTCCGGCGTCAGATCTTCCCCGTCCTCACGCCGCTGGCGGTCGGTCTCGGGCGCCCGTTCCCCTACATCTCCAACCTGTCGCTGTCGCTGGCCGCCCTCGTGCGCGACCCGCAGACGCAGGTGACGACCTTCGCGCGCGTCAAGGTGCCCAAGGAGATGCTGCCGCGCTTCGTCCCCGCGGGCGAGGGCACCACCTTCGTGGCGCTCGAGCAGCTCATCGCCGCCAACCTCGACGCGCTCTTCCCCGGGATGGAGATCGTCGACCACGGCTTCTTCCGCGTCACGCGCGACGCCGACTTCGACATCTCCGACGAGGCCGACGACCTCCTGCGCGCGGTCGAGGCCGAGCTGCGCCGGCGGCGGTTCGGAGAGGTCGTGCGCCTCGAGGTCGACAGCGAGATGAGCCAGGCGCTACGCGACGAGCTGGTCGAGGCGCTCGAGGTCGAGGCGCGCCAGGTCTACGTCGTCGACGGGCTGCTCGACCTCACCGACCTGTGGCAGATCGTCAAGCTGCCGGGCTACGCCGACCTGCGCGACACGCCGTGGACGCCGGTGACTCAGCCGCGCCTGCAGGGCGATGACGACGGCCCCGTCGACATCTTCGGCGTCATCCGCGCCGGCGACGTGCTTGTCCACCATCCCTACGACTCGTTCGCGACGTCGGTCGAGCGCTTCGTCCAGCAGGCGGCCAACGACCCCGAGGTCCTGGCCATCAAGATGACCGTCTACCGCACGAGCGACGACACGCCGCTCGTGCCCGCGCTCATCCGCGCCACGGAGCGCGGCAAGCAGGCAGTGTGCCTGGTCGAGGTCAAGGCGCGCGGCGACGAGCGCGCGAACATCCAGTGGGCGCGTGCGATGGAGGAGGCGGGCGTCCACGTCGTCTACGGGCACCCTGCGCTCAAGACCCACGCCAAGTGCCTGCTCGTGGTGCGCCGCGAGGGCGACGGCGCCCGCCACTACGTCCACATCGGGACGGGCAACTACCACCCGCAGACCGCGCGCCTGTACACCGACTTCGGCCTCTTCACCTGCGACGAGCAGATCGGCGCCGACGTCGCCGACATGTTCAACTTCCTCACCGGCTACGCGCGCCCGCGGCGCTACCGCAAGGAGCTGGTGGCGCCCAACTTCTTGCGCGACGCCGTGATCGCCGAGATCGAGCGCACGGTGGCCGCGCACGAGGAGGGCCGGCCCGCACGCATCGCGATGAAGCTCAACTCGCTGGTCGACCGGCGCTGCATCCGCGCGCTGTACCGGGCGTCCCAGGCCGGCGTGCCCATCGACCTCAACATCCGCGGGATCTGCTGCCTGGTCCCGGGCGTGCCCGGCGTCTCGGAGAACATCCGCGTCAACTCGGTGGTCGGCCGCTTCCTCGAGCACTCGCGGATCCTCGCCTTCGAGCGCAACGGCGAGACCAAGGTCTACATCGGCTCGGCCGACCTCATGCCGCGCAACCTCGACACGCGCGTCGAGCTGGTGACGCCGGTCGAGGACCCCTCGCTGCGCGACGACCTGCTCGACACGCTCGAGCGCTCGCTGGCCGACGACACGAACTCCTGGGACCTCGGGCCGGACAACGTCTGGCACCGGCGCACCCAGCGGGGACACGAGCCGCGCTCGGTTCAGCGCGAGCTCATGCTCGGCCACCAGGCCCGCGCGGCCGAGGGCACCGCCGCCACCTAGGCAAGCGCCCGCCGAGCGCAAGTTCACCGCCGCGCCTGCGTTGCAGCAGGCATGTCCGGTCGCTCGGTCTGCGCTCTCGCCGTCGCCGTCGCGGTGCTGGCCGGGAGCGCGGGCTGCGGCGGCGGCACGGCGAGCATCGCCTGGAAGGGCCGGCCGCGCTCGGGGCCGGTCGAGGGCGGCCAGATGCTCTTCGGCACGCTCGTGAACCGCTCCGCGCGCCCGCTGGCGCTGCGCGCCGCCGACGTGCGCGTCCTCGATCGCAGCGGCCATGAGCTATCGGCCGCCGCCGCATTCTCCGGCGGCTACAACGCCGGCATCGCCCTGCGCGGCTTCGGCGCGGAGATGTTCGCAGCCGCGATGCCCGGCGCGGGCGACGGGGCGAAGGTCGACGTGGCGCCCCGCGCGACGGTCCCACTGAGCGTGTCGTGGAAGGGCGAGGCCGTCGTCGTCGAGGTCGCCGGGGCGCGGCTGACGCTTCACTAGTCTGCGGGACGTGCCACCCGCCGAAGGCCCGCTGGCCGACATCCACATCCGCGCGCCGACGCGCGGCAACCGGCGCCTCGATCAGCTGCTGGAAGCGGTCAACGGCGACCTACAGGTCAAGGCGTGGTGGCACATGGCGGGCGTCAACGCCCAGCGCCTCGGCCTCACCGACCACTCGTGGGTCCACATCCAGATCGTCACCAACATCGCGCTGCGCCTCGGGCGGCTGCTCTTCCGCCGCGGCATCACGCCGGCGATGGTGGTCGACCACGGGATGAGCGAGCGCGACGCCGAGGTGGTCGTGGCGGCGGCGGCGCTCTTTCACTGCGTGGGCATGTCGATCCACCGCATCGACCACGAGAACTACTCGCTCTTCCTCACCGCCGACAAGCTCGGCGGCCTGCTGACCGAGATCTACGCCGAGCCGGAGCGCTCGATCGTGGTCGCCGAGGCCATGCACGCGGTCATCTCGCACCGGTCGAGCGGCCGGCCGCTCACCGTCGAGGGCGGCATCGTCCGCGTCGCCGACGCACTCGACATGGCCAAGGGCCGCTCGCGCGTGGAGTTCGAGGCCGGGCGCCTGGACATCCACTCGATCTCCGCCTACGCCATCGACGAGGTGCGCATCGAGGCCGGCGACGACAAGGCCGTGCGCGTCGAGATCGAGATGTCCAACAGCGCCGGCATCTTCCAGGTCGACGAGGGGCTCGGCAAGAAGCTGCGGGGCACGCCGCTGGCCGAGCACATCGAGGTCATCGCCCGCATCGAGGGCGAGCACGAGAAGCGCCTCGTGCCCGTCTTCCGGTTGTGATGCGCGCGCTGGCCTGGCAGGGCGTCGAGGAGTGGCTGGCCGAGCACGCGCAGATCGACCTCGGCGACGACGGCGTCATGGCCACCGGCGTGCAGCTCGGGGTGGAGCCCGAGCCCTACCTGCTCGAGTACCGCCTCGATGCGCCGAGCGGGTGGATCACGCGCCGGCTCGAGGTCGAGGCGTCGGGCGCGGGCTGGCGCCGCTCGCTGACCCTCGAGCACGACGGCCGCGGCGGCTGGAGCGCGGACGGCGAGCCGGTCCCCGACGTCGACGGCGCGCTGGACTGCGACCTGGCCCTCTCGCCGCTGACCAACCTTATGCCGGTCCGCCGCAGCGGCCTGCACGAGCGCCCTGGCCGCGAGGACTTCGTCATGGCCTGGGTCTCGGTGCCCGACCTGCGGCTGCACGCCTCGCCCCAGCGCTACGAGCACGTGCGCCCAGGGGTGGTCCGCTACGTCGCGCTCGACGGTGAATTCACGGCCGAGCTCGAGCTCGACGAGGACGGGCTGGTGGTCCGTTACCCGCGACTGGCCGAGCGCGTGGGCGCGTAGGGGGCGGTCCCTCCGCGTGGCGCTTGCGGCGCCGCGCGGCGCAAACTGCCTCATCGAGGGAAGGGAGCGAGCGGCGGCCGCGGCGCGTGCCGTGGTCCTTGGCGCCTGCGCCTTCCGACGCGATTCGTGCGTCTTTCGTAACACCTCCCGGAGCGCCAGGAGGGGGTGGGCTCCATTGAAGGTCATAGTGACTCCCAAGGGAGCCCACCCCCTGTGGCCCGCGGCGCAAGGTGTTGCGAAACCCACGCGGGCTGCGCAGGAACTCCCCGCCTCGGGGACCCGAAGCGGCGCCGGGGCTTCCCTTCCCTCGATGAGCAGTTTGACGCGCAGCGCCGCGAACGCCCGCGGTCAAAGCGCCCGCGCGGCCGGCGACCGCTCGCGCAGGAACGACGCGGCGGAGGACCAGTCGACCGCGAGGACCTCGTCGGCGAGGTCGCCCGTGCAGTCGGCCACCTTCTCGGCCAGCTCCGCGGGCGACGGCGGGCGGTCGGGCGCGCCAGGCGGCAGGTCGAGCTGGGCGTGCAGCGTCGAGCCGCCGGCGAGCGTCAGCTCGATCGCCACGTCGCCCGCCAGCAGCCAGTCGCCGCCGGGCGCGGCGTCGATCTCGACGCGCGCGAGCAGCGCCTGCGTCGCGGGCCGGGCGACGGCCTCGTCGGTGAAGCTCTCGATCCCGGGGCGGCCATCGAGCAGCGTGGCCGCGACCGCGTACTGCAGGCTGAACTTGCCCTCCAGGCCGGTCGTCGGCGCGGCGTGGATGAGCGGGGCGAGCGCGCTCTGCGGCGTGCGCACCACCACGCGCGCGACCTCCTCGGGGTCGACGTCGAGCGCGCGCAGCGCCGCGATCGGGCGCTGCAGCGCGTAGCAGCAGGGGAAGAGCTTGACCGCCAGGCCTCCGGGGACGGCCGGGCCGTCGAGCGCCAGGCGATCGGCATCTCCGCCCACCAGCGCGAGCCACTGGTCCACGGCGCGCGGGTCGGCCGTCGCGCCGGCGGCCGCGAGCCGCGCGGCGCGCACGCCGGCCTGCGCCGCGGCCCCGACCTGCAGCGCCTTGCCCGAGGTGCCGAACGCGCGCTGCACGCCGCCGGCCGCCGGCACCGCGAGGGCCATGGCCGTGGCCACCTCCTCGGCGCCGAGGCCGAGGGCGATCGCTGCGCTGGCGGCCGCGGCCGGGGCGCCCGCCGTGCAGGTCGCGTGCCAGCCCGCCGCGTAGTGCGCCCACCCCAGCGCGGTGCCCAGCCGGGCCATGACGCCGGCGCCGGCGAGATAGGCCCGTGCGTCGCCGCCGGTCGCCAGCACCGCGGGCACGCACACCGCGCTGACGTGCGAGGTCGACTCCATGTGCAGGTCGTCGAAGTCGAGGACGTGCGCCAGCACGCCCCACGACTCGGCTTCCGACAGCTCGCCGAGCAGGTCGCCGATCGGGTGCGCGCGCGCCGCGATGGCCACGGCGACCGTGTCGACGAGCGAGCGCCGCGCCAGCGCGAGGTCGTCGTCCGAGGGCTCGAGGCCAGCGGCCCAGGCCGCCAGCGACTCGGCGACCGGCGTCATTCGCTGCGCTCGAGGACCACCACCGGGATCTCGCGGTCGGTCTTGCCCTGGTACTCGTCGTAGGCGGGCCAGATCTCGGTCATCGTCCGCCACATCTCCGCCTTCTCGTCGGGCATTGCGATCCGGGCGTGGGCGGGGAAGCGGTCGGCCTTGACCTGGACCTGGACGTTCGGGTCATCGGTGAGGTTGAGGTACCAGGCGGGCGGCTCGGGCGCGCCGCCCTTGGAGGCCACGACGAGGTAGTCGTCGCCGTGGCGGCCGTAGATCAGCGGCGTCGGACGCTGCTCGCCCGAGCGCCGGCCGGTCGTGGTGAGGATGAGGGTCGGTGCGCCGTCGCGCCAGTCGTGGCCGACCTCCCCGTCGGTCTCGACGTAGCGCTTGACGTGTTCGGGGCCGAAGAGCATGGGCCAACGATAGCGACGGGCCGCCGGCGTACCATGGGCCTCTCGTGGGGGCTCCACGCCGCATCGCTCTGCTCGCCGCCGTCGCCGCCGCAGCGCTGGCGGCAAGCTATGGCGGCGCGTCTGCGCCCCGCCGCACCACGCCGCGCCGATCGTCTGCGCCGCCGGCCGCCGACACCGCAAGCGCGCCGGCGGCGCGCGCCGCCGTTGCCGCGGGCCCGCGTCATGCGCCGGTGACGATCCTCATGTACCACGTGATCGCGGCCGCGCCCCCCGGCGTGCCGTATCCCGAGTTGTGGGTGGCGCCCGGGCGGTTCGGAGAGGAGATGCGCGCGCTCGCGCACGCGGGCTACCACGCGACGACCCTGGACACCGTGTGGCGCGCCTGGCACGGCCACGGATCGCTGCCGCGCCACCCGATCGTCATCTCCTTCGACGACGGCTATCAGAGCCAGTCGACGACCGCGCGGCGCAGGCTCCACCAGCTCGGCTGGCCCGGGGTCCTGAACCTGGAGGCCAAGAACGTCGGCCTCAAGGGCGGCCTGGCGCGCGGCGAGGTGCGCGCCATGATGCGCGACGGCTGGGAGATCGACGCCCACACGTTGACCCACCCCGACCTGAACACGCTCGACGCTCCCGGTCTGCGACGGGAGATCGCCGGCTCGCGCCGCTGGCTGCGCCGCGCGTTCGGCGTGCCGGTGGACTTCTTCGCCTATCCCTCGGGCCGCTACAACGCGACCGTCGAGGCGGCCGTCCGCGCCGCGGGCTTCCTGGGCGCCTCGACCACGCAGCCGGGCCAGGCGACCCGCGCCGGCGACCCCTTCGCGCTGCCGCGCGTCCGTGTCACGCCCGCGATGAGCCCTGGGCAGCTAGTGGCGCAGGTCCGCGCCCTCGGGCGCGGGTGAGCGGCGCCACGCTCCGTCGCGCCCGCGCGGCGGCGCAGCTGCTGCACCGCCCGCGCGCCGCCGGGGTCGCGGAGGTCGTCGGGCGGTTGCTGGCGGTCCAGGCCCAGGACCTGCGCGCGGCGCGCCTGGCGCTGCGCGCCCGCACCGCCGGGCTGACGGCGGCCGACGTGGACGCCGCGCTCAGCGACGAGCGCTCGGTGGTCGTCACGTGGCTCATGCGCGGCACGCTGCACCTCGTGGGCCGCGACGACTACCCGTGGCTGCTGGGGCTCACGGCGCCCACTCGCCTGTCGACGAATGGCCGGCGGCTGGCCCAGGAGGGCATCTCCCCCGACGACGCCGAGCGAGCGGTCGCGATCGTCGAGCACGCGCTGGGCGAGGACGGCCCGCTGACCCGGCCGCAGCTGGCCGAGCGGATCGCCGCCGAGGGCATCCGCACCGAGGGCCAGGCCACGCCGCACCTGCTCATGCTCGCCGCGCTGCGCGGGGTCGCCGTGCTCGGCCCGTTGCGCGAGGACGGCGGCCACGCCCTCGCCCTCGCGCGCGACTGGCTCGGCTCGGCGCCGCCCGCCGAGCTCGCGGGCGCCGAGCGCGACGGCGCATTGGCCGAGCTCGCGCGCCGCTACCTCGCCGCCCACGGCCCGGCCGCGCCCGCCGACCTCGCCGCCTGGAGCGGCCTGGCGCTCCGCGACGCGCGGGCCGGGCTGAAGGCGATCGCCTCCGAGCTGGCCGAGCGCGGCGACGGCCTCGTCGACCTCGCCGCTCGCGAGCCGACGCCCGAGGCGATCCCGGCCCGCCTGCTCGCGGCCTTCGACCCCTATCTGCTGGGCTGGAAGGACCGCGCGTTCGCCGTCCCGGCCCGCTACGCCGAGCGCGTGCACCCCGGCGGCGGGATGCTGCGCGCTACGGCGACGGTCGACGGGCGCGCCGTCGGTACCTGGAGCAGCGCGGGCGGGACGCCGAAGCTCGAGCCCTTCGGCCGCCTGCCAGCCGGCGCCAGGGCCGCGCTGGCCAGCGAGGCCGACGACGTCGCGCGCTTCGTCGCTACCAGTGCACGCCCTTCATGAGGTTGGCCATCGCCAGCTGCTCCATCGAGGCCTTCTCGTTCGTGTCCTTCTCGCCCTTCGCCGCGGCCGAGTCGGGGAAGACCTTGTAGGCCATGTGCAGGACCTGGTCGACGGCCTTGGGCGCCAGCGCGTAGGCGACCTCGCCGAACGTGCCCAGGCGGGTGTTGATCTGCTTGGGCTTGGCGCGCAGCGCCTCGCACACGAGGTCGCCGGCCTCGTCGGGCGTGATGGTGGGGAACGAGTCGTACATCTTCGTGGGCGCGATCATCGGCGTGCGCACGAGGGGCATGTGGATGGTGGTGAAGGTGATGCCGTCGCCGACGACCTCCGAGCTGACCACGCGCGTCCAGGCGTCCAGCGCGGCCTTCGAGGCGACGTAGGCGCTGAACCGCGGCGGGTTGGTCTGCGCGCCGATCGAGGAGACGTTGACGATGTGCCCGGCGCCGCGCTCGCGCATGTGCGGCAGCAGCCCCATCGTCAGGCGGATGGCGCCGAAGTAGTTCAGCTGCATCGTGCGCTCGAAGTCGTGGAAGCGGTCATGGCTGAGCGCGACCGAGCGCCGGATCGAGCGCCCCGCGTTGTTGACCAACGCGTCGACGGCGACGTGGTCGTCGAGGATCTTCTTGACCAGGTCGTCGATCGAGTCCAGCGCCGAGAGGTCCGCCGAGTAGGCGTACGCGGTGCCGCCGGCCGCCTCGATCTCGGCCTTGGCGTCTTCGAGCTTGTCCATCGAGCGCGCGACCAGGATCGGGATGCCGCCGGCCTTGGCGATCTTCAGCGCCGCCGCGCGGCCGATGCCGCTCGAGGCGCCCGTGATGACCACGGTGCGGCCGTTGATGGCGGCCTCGAACGAGCGGTCCTTGTACAGGTCGGGGTCCAGCACGCGCTCCCAGTAGTCCCAGATGCGCTCGGCGTAGCTGTCCAGCCGCGGCACCTCGATGCCGGTGCCGGCCAGCGCGCGCTCGCTGTCGCGCGTGTCGAACTGGGCGGTGAAGCCGAGGTGGCCGAGGATCTCCTCGGGGATGCCGAGGTCGGCCAGGATCGAGCGCCGCACGCCCCTGAGGGCCGGCAGCTGGAGCAGCAGCGAGCCGACGCCCTTGGGCAGGGCGTCCGTGAGCCGCTTGTCGATGCGGATGGCCATGTGCGGGGCGTGCGCGGCCCTGGCGAAGGTGTTGAGGACCTCGCCCGAGCGCTGCGACTTGGAGGCCATGAGGTGGAAGGCCTGCCCGTCGAGCCCCGGCTGATGGGCGATGTGGTCCATCGCGGCGGCCACGTAGTCGACCGGCACGATGTTGGTGTAGCCGAACTCGAGGCCGACGAGCGGGAACCACTCGGGCAGCGCGTGGCGCGCCTTCTGCAGGGCCTTGAAGAAGTAGTAGGGCCCGTCGATCTTGTCCATCTCGCCGGTCTTCGAGTGGCCGATGACGACCGACGGTCGATACACCCGCCACGGGACGGTCGACTCCTCGCGCACGATCTTCTCGGAGTCGAACTTCGTCTGGTGGTAGGACGACGGCAGCTCGTGGCCCTCGTCGAACATGTCCTCGCGGAACATGCCCTTGTAGGAGCCGGTGACGGCGACCGACGACGCGTGGTGCAGGATGCCCGCCTCGAGGGCGTTGGCCAGCGCCACGGCGTGGCGCGTGCCGGTCACGTTGGCGCGCTCGTTGTCCTCGTCCTCGGCCGTCATGTCGTAGACGGCGGCGAGATGGAAGAAGTGCTCGATGCCGCCGCGGTGCTCGTCGATCCAGCTCTGCTCGACACCGAGGCGCTCGTGCGCGAGGTCGCCGACGACGGGCGTGACCCGCTCGCCGCCCTCCCAGTCCTCGGCCAGCTGCGCCAGGCGCTCCTGGGAGCCCTCGCGGACCAGCGCGAAGACCTCGCCCTCGCGGTTGCGCAGCAGCTCCTGGACGAGATGGCGGCCGATGAAGCCGGTGGCGCCGGTGACGAAGTAGCTCAAAGCGGTCTCCTCCCTGGGGGCGGCAAGCCTATACGCCGGTCCCGGCGCCGCCGCGCCCCTCGCCGCCCGCGAACCGGGCGGCGCCGGCGATGGCGTCGGCGAAGACGGCGGGGCCGGCCTGCGCCTCCAGCGCGAGCCCGTCGGCCAGCGGCAGTCCGAAGCCCTCGAGCGCCGCGCGGCGATCGGCGAGCATCGTCTCTTGGGGGAAGGCCGCAAGGCCCTCGGCCATCTCCAGCGCCCGCGCGAGGTGCGCGCCGGCGGGCACGACCTCGGTCAGCAGGCCCATGGCCAGCGCCTCCTCGGTCCCGACCAGCCGGCCGCTGAGGATGAGGTCGAGCGCGCGGCCCAAGCCGACGATGCGCGGCAGGCGCTGCGTGCCGCCGTCGATGAGCGGCACGCCCCAGCGGCGCTCGGGGAAGCCCAGCGTCGACCCCTCGGCGGCCACCCGCAGGTCGCACCACAGCGCGAGCTCGAGCCCGCCGGCCAGGCACCAGCCGCCGATGGCCGCGATCGTCGGCTTGGTCGGCGTGCGGCGGGTGAAGCCCATCGGGCCGTCGGGCAGGCTCAGGCGCCCGGCGTAGGTCTCGAGCGCCTTGAGGTCGGCGCCCGCGCAGAAGCTGATGTCACCGGCGCCGGTGAGGACGAGCACCCGCGCGCCATCGTCGGCCTCGAAGGCCTCGACGCCCTCGAGCAAGCGCTCGGCCGTCGGCCCGTCGACCGCGTTGCGCCGGTGCGGGCGGTCGATGGTGAGGACGGCGGCGGCGCCGACCCGTTCGTAACGCACCTCGTCGGTCATGGCGCGGACCCTAAGACACGAGCTTCTCGGTCACTTGTCGGGCGGCGAGCCGGTCTTCGACGATGCGGCGCCGTGGGCGCCCGACGGTTGCGCCATGAGACAGGCTGATGGGCTCTGAATCTGAGAGTAAGGCCGTTGCGCTTAACTGGAGTCATGTTCCATCGTGACCTCGGCACTCGCACAGGAATCCAAATCAGCGCCCTCGGCCTCGGCTGCTGGGCGATCGGCGGCCCGTACACCTCCAACGGCCGGCCCGCGGGCTGGGGCGAGGTAGACGACGAGGAGTCCATCCGCGCGATCCGGCGCGCGCTCGATCTCGGCGTCACGCTGTTCGACACCGCCGACGCATACGGCTGCGGCCACAGCGAGCGCGTGCTCGGCCGGGCCCTCGCGAGGCGGCGCGACGACGTGGTGATCGTCACCAAGGTCGGCAACGTCTTCGACGAGCAGACGCGGACCGCGGGCGGCAAAGACCTCAGCCCCGCCTATCTGCGGCGCGCGTGCGACGCGAGCCTGCGCCGCCTCGACACCGACCGCATCGACGTCTACCTGATCCACGACGGGTTCGCCGGGCCGAGGACGTCCCCGCCGTCGTCGACGTGCTCGAGGAGCTCGTCGCGGCCGGCAAGGTGCGCTGGTACGGCTCGAGCGTGTCCGATCCCGCGATCGTCAGGGCGATGGCCGAGGGTCCTCACATGGTCGCCTCCGAGCACGAGCTCAACGTGCTGCGCGGCGAGCTCGAGACGCTGGACGTCGCGGAGGAGCTCGGGCTGGCCAGCCTCAATCGCACGCCGCTGGCGATGGGCCTCTTGAGCGGGCGCTACCGCCCGGATGCGCTGCCGGCCGCCGACGACGTGCGCCGCAACGCCCCGTGGTGGGACTTCTTCGACGAAGGCGCGATGGAGCGCTGGCTCGAGCGCATCGCCACGGTTCGCGACGAGCTGACCGCCGACGGGCGCTCGCTCGTTCAGGGCGCGCTCGGCTGGATCTGGGGCCGCAGCCCGCTGACGCTTCCGCTACCGGGATTCCGCACGGTCGCCCAGGTCGAGGAGAACGTCGGCGCCGCCGAGCACGGCCCGCTTCCCGCCGCGCGCATGCAGCGCATCGCGTCGATTCTCGGAGAGCCGCTGCGGGCCTGACCGCGCAGCGACTTCGGTACTGCTCGCTCGCGATCGAGGCGCCGGTCACGCGGCCCGGACGCGAAGTCGGTTCGGCACGCTCGAAAGATGTGAAGCCGAGCCGAAGACACGAACGTCCCGGGCAGGGAGGTCCGGGACGCCGCGTGCCATCAACGAGGAGGGATCTCGTCTCGCAGCGACATGGTGGCCGCGGGCGCGGCGGGCTCTGTGAAGATCCGGCTACCAGCCGCCTCGCCAGTTCTGCTGCTCCCTGGCGAGGGACTTCTGGATCCTCTTGCGGCGCGCCTTGCGGCGGTCGAGCGCTCCCTGGAGGAGGCTCGCGAAGAGGACGAAGAGCGGGAAGAAGACGATGAGGATGAAGCCGGCGTTGGTGACGACCTTGTCGTTCGTCTCACCCCACCAGCCCTCGCCTCCGTCGTGGGCCAGCGCGGCGGGTGCGAGCACCAGCAGGGTCACGAGGGCGGCAGGCAGGGCGGCGAGCAGACGCTTCATCGGCCCCCGCATCGTATAGAACGCGGCCGCCATCGAGGCGGCCTGCGGCGCTACCGTCCGGGCGTGCCCGAGCAGACGCCCCTCGACCGCGTCCGCGAGCTGTGCCTCTCGCTCCCCGAGACGAGCGAGCGCCTCAGCCACGGTCAGCCGAGCTTCTTCATCCGTGAGAAGAAGACCTTCGTGATGTACCTCGACGACCACCACGGCGATGGGCGCGTGGCGCTGTGGCTCGCGGCCCCCGAGGGCATGCAGCAGGCGCTCGTCGAGGCGGCGCCCGAGCACTACTTCCGCCCGCCGTACGTGGGCCACCGCGGCTGGCTCGGGGTCCGCCTGGACCGCGACCTCGCCTGGGACGAGATCGCCGGCGCGATCGAGGACGCCTACCTCACGGTGGCGCCCAAGAGCCTCATCGCGGCGTCCGGCCTGGCCGGCGGCGAAGACGCCGGATAACCGAACCCCGGCACCGCTTACGATGCATAAGCACCATGCCCGGAGCAATCGTCATCGGCGCGGGGCCCGGGATCGGGACCTCCGTCGCCCAGCGCTTCGCCCGTGAAGGCCTGGCGGTCTGCGTCCTCGCCCGCTCGCAGCTCACCGTCGACACCGCCTTGGGCGCGCTGGACGACGCCGGGGCCGGCGCGCTGGGGCTGACCGTCGACGTGACCGACGAGGCGCGGCTGCGCGCGGCGCTCGACGAGGCGGTCGCCCGGTTCGGCGTGCCCGAGGCCCTCGTCTACAACGCCGCCCTGATCCAGTCCGACGTCCTGGGCGAGCTCACGGCGCGCCAGCACCTCGACGCGTGGGCGGTCAACGTCGTCGGGGCCATCACGGCGATCGCCCATCTCGGCCCGGCCATGACCGAGGCCGGCGAGGGCACGATCCTCATCACCGGCGGGATGCCGGAGGCGATCCCGGAGGTGACGAGCCTGTCGCTCGGCAAGGCCGGCGTCCGCGCGCTAACCGAGCTGCTGGCGCGCGCCTACGAGCCGGCCGGCGTGCACGTCGCCACGGTCACGGTGGCGGGCGCGGTGGCCCCGGGGACGGCCTTCGACCCCGACGACATCGCCGAGGAGTACTGGAGGCTCCACGCGCAGCCCGCCGGCTCCTGGGAGCGCGAGGTCCTCTACTCGGGGCGGCCCGAGGCCGCAGCCGCACGCCGCCCCGAGTGACGCCTACTCGGCCGGCGGCTCGCCGGCGATGACGCCGAAGGTGGCGCCGTGCGGGTCGGCAACGACGGCGAAGCGCCCGACGCCCTCGAGGGTGTGCGGCGCCCCGAACGTGCGCCCGCCGAGCTCCTCGACGCGGGCCACCGAGGCGTCGCAGTCCTCGACCGTGAAGTAGCTCAACCAGAAGGCCGGCGCCTCGTCGGGGACCTCGGAGGGCATGGGCATCGCGCCCGCCACTCCGGTGTCGCCGACGTTGAAGAGCGTGTAGGTCATCCCGCCGAAGGCCTGGTCGTCGGGCTTCCACCCGAAGACGGCCTCGCCGAACGCCTTCGCGCCGTCGACGTCGCGCGTCTGCAGCTCGTTCCAGTTGAGTGTGCCGGGCTCGTTGACGAGCTCGGCGCCGGTGTGGCGCCCGGCCTGCCAGACGCCGAGCACGCCCCCGGCGGGATGGGCGAAGACCGCCACCCGCCCTGCGTCCATCACGTCCATCGGCTCGACCAGCACGCTCGCGCCCGCGCTCGTGGCGCGCTCGGCGGAGGCGTCCGCGTCGTCGGTGGCGACGTACACCGACCACGCCGGGGGCTGGCCCTCCTGCATGATCGGCCCCACGCCGGCGACCTGCTTGCCCTTGAGGGTGAACATCGCATAACCGCCGGTCTCCTCGACCGGCCCCGCGGACTGGACCTCCCAGCCGAACAGGCCGCCGTAGAAGGACGCGGACGCGTCCGTGTCGGGGCTCGCGAGGTCGACCCAGCTCGGCACGCCGGGCTCATAAGAGGTACGTTCGCTCATGGTGGCGATCCTCCCAGCTTGCGCAGGAACGGGACGACCGTCTGTAAGAACCTGTTGCGCGCGGGCGCCGCGGTCAGCGGGTCGAGGTGGCTCTCGGTGGCCGAGGCGTCGACCAGCACGGAGTGCGAGCGGGGGATCTTCGAGCCCGCGATGAAGCGCCGCGCGCCGCGCAGCACGTGGCCGTGGGTCAGGTCGGTCTGCACGGCGTAGAGCGGCAGGTCGACGGCGCGGCGATGCCACGGGCGCAGCTTCAGGTAGTCGCTCTGGGCGTTGCGCGTCAGAGCGTTGACGGCGTCGACGTCGATCGAGAGCTTGGCCGGGAAGTACCACTCGGTCGCGTTGGCGGGCTCCTGGCCGAAGGTCTGCGCGAGGCGCTCGATGGGCGTGACCTCGCCGTCGACCCAATCGCCGTTGGGGCCGAGCGCGCCCGCGCGCGCGTGGATGAGGGCGAGTGCCTTGGGCGAGGTGGAGGCGTCCAGGGCGTAGCCGAGCAGCCCACGGTTGGTCGCCGGGATCGGCGGCTTGAACGCGGCGGGCAGCAGCGGGAAGGACTGCGCCGCCGAGAGCCCCGTGGGCTCCTTGAGCGCCGCGACGGCACCGGCCTCGGCGAAGACGCCGGCGGCCCAGGGCAGGTTGAGCCCCAGCAGGTCCACGAACGGGCCGTTGGCGTCGAGCGCCTTGACCGCCTGCTTCGTGGCCGCGAGGTCGGGCGTGCTGAAGGACCCCAGCAGGCCGCCGTCGATGAGCACGAGGCCGTCGAGGTCCTCGTAGCCGGCGTGGCCGGCGAAGTCCCAGCTGGCGTAGGCCGCCGTCATCGAGGCGCCGAGGGAATGACCGCCGAGGATCACGCGCTTGCCCTGGCGCCGCGCGCTGAGCACCACGCGCCGCACGTCCTGCAGCGCGAGCGACAGGCCCCACTGCTTGGCGAAGCCCAGCCGCGCCGGGTCGAGCGGCTGGAAGTGCGGCTGGATCGACGGGTCCAAGAGCCAGCCGAGGTAGTAGTCGAAGGCCTGCTGGGGGCTGATGCGCCCGGCCAGCGCGTCGGCGAAGCGCGACGTGTCCTCGAGCGCCTGCGAGCGGCGGTCGAGTGCCCACACCTGAAGGCCGGGCACGCGCTTGACGATCTCCCGCGCGTCGAGCGTGAAGTCGCCCGCGCCGCCGTAGTAGCCGGGCATGAGCACGAGCACCCGCTTGGCGCTCTTGGGGCCGAACTTGGTGACGAAGACCTTGTCGTACTTCGACGGGCCAGGCCCCGGCGCGCCGGGGATCGCGGTCACCGTCTCGGCCGCTGCGGCCGGCCCGGCGAGCATGACCGCGAGGACGAGCCCGATCAGTCCGGATCGCATGGCGGCGCAACCTACCATGGGGGTTGTGGCGGTCCTCATCGCTTCCGATCTCAGCAAGGACATGGCCGGAGAGCCATTGCTGTGCGGCGTCTCGTTCAAGCTCGAGCGTCGCGAGCGCATGACCATCGCCGGGCGCAACGGCGCCGGCAAGACGACCCTGCTGCGGATGCTGTCGGGGGAGACCTCGATCGACGGCGGCGAGCTCGTGCTCGCCAAGGGCACGCGCGTCGCGCTGCACGACCAGCGCCCGCCGCGCGAGCGCGACCTGAGCCTGCGCGAGTACGTCCTCTCGGGCTCGCGCGAGCCGATCGAGCTCGAGGCGGAGCTCGAGCGCCTGGAGCACGCGATGGCGGCGGGCGACGAGCAGGCCATGAACCGCTACGCGGGGGTGCAGGCCCGCTTCGAGGCCGTCGGCGGGTATGGCTGGCGCGAGCGCGCGCGGTCGGTGGTCCACGGCCTGGGCTTCGTCGACGACGACCTCGACCGCGCGCTGAGGACGTTCTCGGGCGGTCAGCTCACGCGCGCCTCGCTGGCCCGCGCCCTCGCCGCCCAGCCCGACCTGCTGCTGCTCGACGAGCCGACCAACCACCTCGACATCGAGTCGCTCGAGTGGCTCGAGCAGGCGCTGCTCGACCTCGACGCGGCCATCGTCCTCGTGGCCCACGACCGCTGGTTCCTGGAGACCGTCGGCACCTCCGTCCTCGAGCTCGAGGCCGGCCGCGCGCGCTTCTTCAACGGCACCTGGCACGCGTGGCGCCGCGAGCAGGCCGCGCGCGAGCTCGCGCTCGGGCGCGCCATCGAGAAGCAGCAGGCCGAGATCGAGCGCATGGAGCGCTTCGTCGAGCGCTTCCGCTATAAGGCGACCAAAGCGCGCCAGGCCCAGGACCGCCTCAAGAAGCTCAACAAGATCGAGCGGATCGAGCGCGACCCGCGCGACGGCCGCGGGCTGGAGTTCGCGTTCAAGAAGCCCGAGCGCTCGGGGCGCGTCATCTTCGAGCTCGAGGACGCGAGGCTGCAGGTCGGCGCCGACCCTCCGCGCGTGCTGCTGGCCGACGCGGAGCTGTGGCTCGAGCGCGGCGAGCACGTCTCGCTCGTCGGGCCCAACGGCACCGGCAAGACGACCCTCATCCAGGCGCTCGTCGGGGAGCGCGAGCTCGACGGCGGCCGGCTGCGCTCGGGCCACAACGTCAAGGTCGGCTACCTCAGCCAGCACGCCGAGGAGCTCGAGGGCGGCAATGCCCGCACGGTGCTCGAGGCGGCCGTCAAGCGCACCGGGCTGCCGCCCAACCAGGCCCGTGCGCTCCTCGGGCGCTTCCTGTTCAGCGGTGAGGACGCCGAGAAGCCGCTCGACGGGCTCAGCGGCGGTGAGCGCCGGCGGCTGTCGCTGGCCATCCTCGTGCAGTCCGGCGCCAACGTCCTCATCCTCGACGAGCCCACCAACCATCTCGACCTCGAGTCGCGCGAGGCCCTCGAGGACGCGCTGCAGTCCTTCCCGGGCTCGCTGATACTCGTCACCCACGACCGTGCCCTGCTCGACGCCGTCGGCACCCGCACCATCGCCGTCGAGGACTACGGGCTGCGCTCCTACGTCGGCGGGTGGGCTGAGTACGCCCGCGTGCGCGAGGAGCGCAAGGCGATGGGGCTGTCGCCGTCGTCGGCGCCCGCGCCGGTGACCAACGGCGCCCCGCGCGCCAAGGAGCCCGCGCCCAAGGCCAGGCCGGAGAAGCCCAAGGCCGACGGCCCGTCGAAGAACCGCGTCCGCGAGCAGGGGCGCCTCGAGCGGGCCATCGTCCAGGCCGAGGCGGCGCTGGCGGCGGTCGAGGAGGAGCTGGCCGACCCGAAGGCGTGGGCGACGAAGTACGAGACGGCCAAGTCGACGGCCCGGCACACGGCGGCCAAACGCGCCGTCGAGGAGGCGTACGAGGCGCTCGAGGCGTTCGAGGCCAAGGTCTGATGCTGCGCCGCGAGCTGCCCAACGGCTATGCCCTGCGCCTGCTCGAGGAGTCAGACGCTGACGAGCTCATGGCGCTGATCGACGCCAACCGCGCGCACCTCGAGCGCTGGATGCCGTGGGTCGAGCACGAGCACGAGCCCGCCGACGTGCTGCCCTTCATCCGCGCCACGCGCCGGCAGATCGGCGACAACGACGGGCTGCAGACGGCGATCGTCGCGCCCGACGGGCCGATCGTGGGGATGGTCGGCTTCCACAGCATCGACTGGGCCAACCGCAAATCGAGCATCGGCTACTGGCTCGCGCGCGACGAGCAGGGGCGCGGGACGATGACCGAGGCTGTCCGCGCGCACGTCGACCACGCCTTCGGGACCTGGGGGCTCAATCGCATCCTCATCCAGGCGGCGGTCGAGAACGCGCGCAGCCGCGCGATCCCCGAGCGGCTCGGGTTCCGCGAGGAAGGGACGCTGCGCCAGGTCGAGCGCGTCGGGGGCCGCATGCTCGACGGCGTCGTCTACGCCGTGCTCGCCGCCGACTGGCCGGCCCGGGCCTAGGCGGCGTCGGCGTCGCGATGCACGCCGACACCGACGATGACCAGCGCGACGCCGGTCGCCTCGAGCGCGCTGGGCAGCTGGGCCAGCACGACGATGCCGATGACCGTCGCCGTCGCCGGCAGCAGCGCGACCATGAGGGCGTACGTCGACCGTGGCATGCGCGCCATCGCCAGCTGGTCGGTGACGTAGGGGATGACCGAGGACGAGACGCCGACGCCGATCCCGGCCGCGATCGCCACCGGGTCGCCGAAGGCCGGCACCGCGGCCCACGCGCCGATCGGCGTGGCCATCACTGCGGCGATGAGCATCGCCATCCCCAGCAGGTCGATGCCCGGGACCGATCCGTTCTGCGCCGCGCGGTGGCTGACGATGATGTAGCCGGCGAAGAGCGCAGCGTTGACGAAGGCGAAGGCCACGCCGAGCGGGTCGCCGTCGAGCGCGACGTCCGTGAGCAGGTAGACGCCCGCCACCGCGAGGGCGAGCGCGGCCAGGTTGCGCCCGGTCCGCGCGCCGAGGACGGCGAGGACGACGACCGGGAGGAACTCGATGGCCGCGACGGTGCCGAGCGGCAGGCGGTCGATGGCCAGGTAGAAGGTGCTGTTCATCACGGCCAGGACGGTGCCCCAGGCGAGCAGGAGCCGCACGTCGGCGCCGCTGCGCAGGCTGCGCCACGGGCGCCGCCACAGCGCGAAGATCGCCGCGGCCGACGCGATGCGCAGCCAGGCCACCCCGAGCACGTCGACGCGAGCGAAGAGCAGCACCGCGAAGGCCGGCCCGAGGTAGTGGAAGATCGCGCTGACGACGAAGTAGGCCTCGGGCGGGAGCGTCTTGACGAGGCGGCGGCGGACGTCGGTTGACGCAGTGGCCATGCCTTGTATGGTCAACGGCATGGAGGCGCTCAACCATGGCATATCGAAGGAGTTCTGACGGCATGGCCTACGAACCCAACGGCCTGGACGAGATCAACCGTCGTTTGCTCAAGGAGCTCCAGATCGACGGGCGGGTCGCTTTCGCGGAGCTCGGGCGGCGCGTCGGCCTGTCGGCGCCGGCCGTGGCGGAGCGCGTCGGGCGCCTCGAGCGCGAGGGCGTCATCACCGGCTACCGCGCTGTGGTCGATCCCCAGGCCATCGGCTTCCCGCTGGCCGCGGTGGTCCGCGTGCGCCCCTTCGCCCGCCAGATCCACAAGATCCCCGAGCTCGCCGAGAAGACGCCGGAGGTCGTCGAGTGCGAGCGCATCACCGGCGAGGACTGCTTCCTGCTGCGCCTGCACGTGCGCGCCATCGACGACCTCGAGGAGGTCCTCGACAACTTCACGCCCTTCGGTCAGACGACGACCTCGATCGTCCACTCCTCGCCGGTGCCGCGGCGGGCGCTGCCGCTGGAGTAGGCGGGCGGGGGTCCGTGCGTCGCCTGCGGCGCAGCGCGGCGCTTACTGCATCACCGAGGGAAAGCAGTCCCGGGGCGGTGCGACCGGGAGCGGCGGGGGACTCCCTTCCCTCCGATGATGCCGTTGCGTCGCGAGGCGCAGCCGGCCTCCCGGAGTAACCGCCTGTTCACCGCGATGTCACCGGTCGGCAACAGGACCCGGACGCCCTTGGCGAACCATGACGCAGGATGCACGACCGCCTCGGCCTGAACCTGCATCGCGACGCCTGGCCAACGGCCCGCGTGCTGGCGGCGCACGAGGAGGCCGGCGTGCGCTGGCTGCAGGTGCACACCCCGCCCGCCTCGATGCTGGCCGACCGGGCGCGCTGCCGGCGCCACGCCCGGGCGCTGCGCGCGGCGCTCGCTACGAGCTCCCTGCGGCTGGTCCTGCACGCGCCGGACGACCTCAGCGCGGGGACGATCGAGGACGATCGCGCCTTCGCCGGACTGCTCGACTACGCCGCGGAGGCGGGCGCCGAGCTCGTCGCCTACCACGGCCTGAACTTCGTGGACGCCGGCGGTCCCGACCGCCCATGCGCCCACGAGCGCGCTCGCCTCGAGGAAGGCTCCCTCCTCGGCCACCTCCAGCGGGCGCACACGCTTGGCGTGAAGATCGCCATCGAGAACCTGGCCCCGGTGCACCCGACCCCGCCCACCCCGCCGCGGCTGTGCCACGACCCGCTGGCCGTGCGCGACCTGGTGCGCCGGCTGGCCTCGCCGGCCGCTGGGATGCTGCTCGACGTCGGCCACCTGCACATCACGGCCGACGCGTCGCACAGCGATCCCGCGCTCGTCGCCGCGGCGGTGGCGCCCGACGTCGTCCTCTTCCATGTCCACGACAACCTCGGCGTGCGCCGGCGCGACATCGATGCCCCCGGGGTCGACCCGCTGAAGCTCGACCTCCACCTGCCGCCCGGGCGCGGCTCGCTGCCCTGGGTGCGCATGGCCGGCGCGCTGCGCGACCATGACGCGCCGCTGCTGCTCGAAGTGGAGCCCTCCCAGCGGCCCGCACTGCCCGAGCTCATGGCGGGGCTCCTGCGCGCGCTGGCCGCGCCGCCGGCCGAGCGCGCGGCGGCATAGCGCCGATCGCGGCGTCGCCCCTCAGGCGGCGGCGACCAGGCGCTGTGGCCGCGCGCCCGCGGCCGCGACCAGCGCCGCGAAGAGGGCGCCGTGCTCCGGGCGCTCGGTGAGCGTCTCGGCGTGCCACTGGACGCCCAGCACGAACGGGCGCGCGGGGTCCTCGACCGCCTCGACGGTCCCGTCGGGCGCCCGCGCGACGATGCGCAGCCCGGCGCCGAGGGCGTCGACCGCCTGATGGTGGAAGGAGTTGATCTCGAGCGTGTCGCCGGCGTCGGTGACCGCGGCCAGCAGCGAGTCGGGCGCGACGGTCACTCGCTGCGTCGGCCGGTGGGGGAGCTCGGCCTGGCGGTGGCCGGCGACGTGCTGGCGCAGCGTCCCGCCGCGAGCGACGTTGAGCGCCTGCGCGCCCCGGCAGATGCCGAGGATCGGCAGGCCGGCGGCGTCGGCCGCGCGGGCCACGGCGAGCTCGAAGGCGTCGTGCTCGGCGTTGGTCGGGCCGAGCTCGGGATGGCGCTCGAGGGCGCCGTAGAGCGTGGGGTCGAGGTCCGGGCCGCCCGCCAGGCAGATCCCGTCGAGGCGGGCCACGAGCGCGGGCACGGCCTCCAGGCCGACCGGGGCGAGCACGACCGGGATGGCGCCGGCGGCGTCGATCGCCTTCGGGTAGGCGGTCCCGAGCATCAGCTCGTCGTGCGGCGCCAGCCCTTCGCGCAGCAGCGTCCGCAGCGCGCCGGGGCGCAGCTCGGAGGTGGTGATGCCGATGAGCGGGCGCATCCCTCTATTTGTCGGCCATGCGGGGCAAAGGTGTATGTCCGCGGGGCGCAACCGGGCGTGCCGGGGTTCGCCCTGGTGTCGAACGAGATCAGCGCTGCTCGAAACTCACATCGGCCCGGCCGTGGGCCGACCAGCGCCCGCCGACCCACCGCACGACCGCCCCGTCGGCCAGCCGGGTCAGGGCGCGCCCGCAGCGCGGCGCACCCCACAGCGTCGCGTGCAGTGGCGCATCGCCCTCGCCGAGGCCGGAGCGGACGGACTCCGCGGGATGCGTGACGACGATCGCCCCGGCGCGGACCCACACGGGGATCGCGTGCAGCGGCGCCGGCGCCGGCACCTCGCGCCCGCCCCGCACGCGCGCGCCCGACCACGCCTCGATCCAGTCGCCCGGCGGCAGCCACGCGTCGCGCTCGCGCGCTCCCTCCTCGACGGCCGGCGCGACCCACAGCGCGGGCCCGACCCCGAAGGCGTCGGCCACCTCCCAGCCGCCCGGGTCCAGCAGCGAGGCCGGGCGGAGGATCGGCGGCCCGCCGCGCGCCGCGCTGGCCGCCGCGGCGCGCAGATAGGGGTTGAGCATCTCGTGCAGCAGGACGTAGCCGCGGTAGAGCTCGAGCGTCTCGCGGTCATAGGTCCACGGCTCCTGCTCGAGCCGGCCGTGAGCCTGCATGAGCGGCGTGAACGCGCCGAGCTGGACCCAGCGCAGCAGCAGCTCCTTCGGGCAGCGCTCGACGAGGCGATGGCCGAGGTAGCCGCCGACGTCGTGCGACCAGTTGGAGAAGCCGCTGGCCGCGGCGGCGATGCTCGACGCCACCAGCGTGCGCAGCGACCAGAAGTCCGAGGCCTGGTCGCCCGCCCACAGCATGCCGTCGGCCTGCTGGCCGCTCCACCCGCTGCGGCCGAAGAGCACGCCGCGCCCGGGGCCGTGCGCGTCGTCGAGCGCGCGCTGCATCGAGCGCCGGTACAGACCGCCGTAGCGCCACGCGGTCTGCGCGCCGGTCGTGCCGTCGGCGAAGCGCAGGTCCTCGCCCACGTAGTAGCCCTCGCCGTCGTCGGCCTTGATCCCCTCCACGCCCAGGCGCAGCGCGCGCACGGCCTGCGCGCGCCACCACGCCTCGCTGTCGGGGTTGGTGAAGTCGACCATCGAGCCCGTGCCCATCCACCAGCGCGCGACGTACGGCTCGCCATCGGCACCGCGCACGAAGAAGCCGGCCCGCCCACCCTCCTCGTAGTTGGGCGCCGGCGCGCGGTGCAGCCGGCGCGAGCCAGGGTCGGGCGGGATCTGGCCGTCGAGCGACTCGAGGTTGACCCACGGCGTGACCCACACGACGGTGCGCACGCCGATCGCTCGCCAGCGCGCGACCATCCCAGCGAAGTCGGGGAACTGATGCGGGTTGGGCTCCCACGTGTTGTATTGCGTCTCCCAGGGGGAGTCGAGCACGATCGCGTCGAGCGGGATGCCGTGCCAGCGGCAGCCGTGGACGTCCTCCTCGGCGTCGTCCTGGTGGGGGTAGACGTCGCGCGACTTCCAGAAGCCGTAGCCCCATGCCGGCAGCAGCGCGGGCAGGCCGGTGAGGCGCACGTAGCGGCGCAGGCGGGCGGCGGGCGTCGGGTCGGTGAGGACGTGCAGGCGCAGGGGGCCGGCCACGCCACGGGTCGAGACGCGCGTCGGCTCGTCGAGCTCGAAGCGCGTGCCGTTGGCGTAGGTCTCACACCACAGCGCATAGCCGCGGCTGGACTGCAGGAACGGCGCCGGCGCGTAGTCGCCCTGCGGGATGCCGCCGAGCTCGCGCAGGTCGGGCGGGCAGTCCGGCCCGGTGTAGGCGCGATCGGCGCCGAGCTGCACGGAGCGCCCGGCGTGGTCGACGCGCAGCGCGTGGCGCGCGCCGAGCCCGGCGAAGCGCTCCTCCGCGCGCGCGTCCCACTCCATGGCCAGGCGCAGCGGCGTGCCATGGGCCGACAGCTCGAGCACGAGGTGCTCGGGCGCCGCGAGCTCCAGGCGCAGCTCGGCGCGGCGCCCGCCGTTGAGGGTCAGCGCGATCGTCGCGCTGCGCTCGTCGGCGGCCGCGATGGTGGCCGCCACCGCGCGCTCGGGGAAGCCCAGGCGCTCGTCGGCGATCACGCCCTCGGTGACCTGCACGAAGCGATCGCGGACCTCGCCCTCGCACGCCCACACCGTCAGCGCGCGCAGCAGCCGGCGCCCGGCGCGGCGCACGTGGACGCGCAGCGGCGCCAGCGCGATCTCGACGCGGAGGGGTCCGTGCTCGAGCACGCGGTCGCTCATGCGCTGCTGCTTTCCACGGGCGGCGGCCTGACGCGGTGACCAGGTGGTGAACGCTCTTCCGTGTGCGCTCGCGGCGCCGCGCGGCGAACAGCTCACCGAGGGAGGGTGGATTCGCTCGGGCGGGGTCGCGCCTTACGCGAACCACTGTGCTTTGTGTGCGGTATCCGGACGCAAACCGCAGTGGTTCGCGGCGGCGCGACCGCCACTACTCGACCCACCCTCCCTCGGTGCCCTGGTCACGCATCGCCGCTGACCGCCCGCGGCAGACCGCCCAACGACGCGTTCACAGCCCGATCACACCATCTTTCCGAGCGCTTCACAGAAGTCGCCCCTTTCCAGGGGAATCTGCTGAAGCGAGATGAACGTACGCGCCACGAGCAGGGCCGACCTGCACTGCCACTCGACCGCCTCGCAGCTCTCGAAGCTCGGGGTCCAGCGCGCGCTCGGCCTGCCCGAGTGCGCCACGCCGCCCGAAGAGGTCTACGAGCTGGCCAAGCGTCGCGCGATGGACTTCGTGACGATCACCGACCACGACACGATCGCCGGCGTCCAGCAGATCGCCGACCGGCCCGATGTCTTCATCTCCGAGGAGCTGACGGCGTGGTTCAAGGGTGAGGCCCAGGCGGTCCACGTCCTCTGCTACGGCATCACCGCCGACGACCACGAGTGGCTGCAGGCGCACGCCGACGACGTCGAGCAGGTGGCCGAGTACCTGCACGAGCACGAGATCGCCTGCGCGCTGGCGCACCCGTTCTACGCCGTCGAGGCGCCGCTGACCCCACGCCACCGCCGCCGCCTGGCCCAGCTCTTCGGCGTGTGGGAGACGCGCAACGGCTCGCGCGCCCGTGAGCTCAACGCGCCCGCCGCGGTCTACATCGAGACGCACGGCGGCACCGGCGTCGCGGGCTCCGACGACCACGCCGGCGTCGACATCGGGCGCACGTTCACCGAGACCGCGGTGGCCCACACATGGCACGAGCTCCTCGGGCACGTGCGCGCCGGCCGAGCGTCCGCGCGCGGCGAGCAGGGCAGCGCCGCCAAGTGGGCGCACAGTGCGATGGCGCTCGCCGTGCGCGCCCTGGGACGCGGTGACGGCGGCGCCGTCGACCCGCGAGCGGTGCTGACCATGGTCGAGCGCGTGATGCGCGAAGGGGATGTGCGCCGCGGCGCGGTCGGCGCCGACCTCGGGCCCGACGATGCCCGCGGCCTGCTGCACGCCTGGCTGGAGGCCATCGACCTGCGCCTCGGCGAGCGCGAGCTGCTCGCGCTGTTGCAGCACGAGGACTTCAGCCACGCCGACGTCTTCCGCCGCGCCCGGCGCGCGCACGAGCGCAAGCTGGCGGTCGCGGTCGACGGCGTCCTGAGCGCCACGACGATGGGCGGCGACCTCGGCGCCGCGGCGGCCGGCCTCTTCGACGCCTGCGTGGCCGCCATCCCGTACGCGCCGGCGGCCGCCTTCCTGGGCCGCGAGAAGGGCAAGCTCATGCAGCGCGAGGGCGACCCGCTGCGCGTCGCGCTGGTGGCCGACGCCGTCGGCGGGATGCACGGCGTCACTCACACGCTCGACGAGATCCGCGAGCGGGGGGTGCCCAGCTTCGAGGTCGAGGTCGTCGGCACCGATGCCAACGTCGACCGGCGGCTGAGCGCGGTGGCCGAGGTCGACATCCCGTTCTACGCGGGGCTGAAGGTCGGCGTGCCGTCGCTGCCGGCGATCGTCGAGGCGCTGGCCGAGGGCCGCTACGACCTCGTGCACCTCTGCAGCCCAGGCCCGGCCGGGGTGGCCGCCGCGGTCATCGCACGCGTCATGGAGGTGCCGGTCCTCGGCTCCTACCACACCGAGCTGGCGGCCTACGCGGGCCTGCGCGCGGCCGACCCCAAGCTCGAGTTCGTCGCCCGCGCGGCGATCGCCGCCTTCTACGGTCAGTGCCAGGTCGTCCTCAGCCCCAGCCCGGCCTCCGACGACGTCCTGCGCGCGATGGGGATCGACGCCGAGCGCATCGGGCGCTGGGACCGCGGGGTGGACGTCGCGCGCTTCTCGCCCGCCCGGCGGCAGCCCGGCTTCTTCGGCGGCGATCCCGCGCGGATCAACGTCCTGTACGCCGGCCGACTCACCCGCGAGAAGGGGGCCGACCTGCTGGCCGACGCCTTCCTCGCCGCCCGTGAGCGCGACCCGCGCCTGCACCTGTGCCTGGCCGGCGGGGGCCCGGAGGAGGGCGCGCTGCGCGAGCGCCTGGGTGAGCACGCGAGCTTCCTGGGCTGGCTCGAGGGCGATGCCCTGGCCGACGCCTACGCGAGCGCCGACCTCTTCCTCTTCGCCAGCCGCACCGACACCTTCGGGCAGGTCCTGCTCGAGGCCCAGGCGAGCGGGCTGCCGGTCGTCGCGGTGGCCGAGGGCGGCCCGTGCTCGATCGTCGAGGACGGCGTCACCGGGCGCCTGTGCCCGCCCGACGCGCACGCGCTGGCCGACGCGGTCGTCGAGCTCGCGGCCGCCCCGCTGCAGCGCGAGCGCCTCGCGCAGAAGGCGCTCGAGGCCGTGCGCGAGCGCACCTGGGAGCGCGCCCTGGGCCGGCTGGCCGAGGGCTATCGGCGGGCGCTGGGCGAGCGGCAGGGCGCCGGGGCGCGGCGTGCGGCGTAGCTCACTCCGGCTCATCGATGGGACGGCTGCGCAGGCGAGCCACGGTCTCGCGCTCGGCGCGCCGGCACGCGACCGGCGGCAGCCCGCGCAGGACGAGCTCGAGGTCGGCCACCACGAGGCGCCCGATGGCCTGGAAGGCCTCGGGCATGCCGCCGGTGCGATGCGGCGAGAGCAGGAGGCCCTCGACCGAACGGGCCGGGTGGTCGTCGGGGACCGGCTCGTGCGGCCACACGTCGACGGCGGCGCGCAGGCGCCCGGCCGCGGCGCGCTCGACCAGCGCATCGAGGTCGACGACGGCGGCGCGGCTCATGACGAGCACGGCGGCCCCCTCGGGCAGGAGCCCGAGCTCGCGCCGGCCGAGCATCGCCTCGTTGTCGGTCGTGGGGGCGGCGAAGACGAAGACCACCCGCGAGGCGCGCAGCAGCTCGTCGAGGCCGCAGGGCTCGGCGCCCGCGGCGCGGATGGCGAGGTCGGGCAGCCACGGGTCGTGGGCGCGCACGCGACAGCGGAAGGGCGCGAGCAGCCGCACGAGCTCGCGCCCGAGGTCGCCGAGGCCCACGACGCCGACGTCGCTGCCGGCCAGCAGGAAGCAGCCGGCGTTGGAGACGTCGAGGTCGTAGGACTCGGTGCCGGCGCGCATGGCGCGGTCGGCCGCGCTGATGCCGCGCACGAGGTCGATGGCCATGCCGAGCGCCGCCTCGGCCACGGCCGGGGCGAAGGCGGGGCTGGCCACGAGGACGTGGATCCCGCGCGCGAAGCACGCCTCGTAGTCGACGTTGCGCAGGAAGTTGCCCTCGACGTTGACGACCGCCCGCAGCGCCGGCGCGCGGGCGATGCGCTGCGCGTCGAGGTCGGTCTGCCCGACGATGGCGACGGTGTCGGCGAGGTGCGCCTCCACCACCGCGTCGGGCATCCGGCCCGCGCCTTCATGCACGACGACGTCACCGAGGGCGTCGAGCCGCGCGCGCGTCGCGGCGTCGAGGACGGTGTCCAGCGTGCGCGGCTGGGGGTCGACCAGGATCGTCGGCATCTGCGCATTGTCGACGTCGCCCTGTTCTACGGCGAGCGCTCGGGCGGCATCCGCACCTACCTCGACGCGAAGGCCCGCCACGCGCGCGCCACCGGCGCCTTCGAGCACCACGTCGTCGTCCCCGGCCCGCGCGAGCGCCACCGCGACGGGCGCCACGAGCTGCCCAGCCTGCGCCTGGCCGCCGCCAACGGCTACCGCGTCCCGCTGGGCGCCCGAGCCCTGAAGCGCACGCTCGAGCGCCTGCGCCCCGACGTGGTCTTCCTGCACGACCCGTTCTGGGCGCCGCTGAAGGTGACCGAGGCCGCCCACGCGCTCGGGGCGAAGGTGGTGGCCGTCCACCACGGGTCGGCCGCGCTCGATGCCGCCGGCATGCGCGGCCCGACGCGCCCGTGGGAGGCGCTCTTTCGTGCCTGGCTGCGCCACGCCTACGCGCCGGTCGACGCCATCGCGTCGGTCGTCGACCCCGAGCCCGACTGCGGGCGCGAGGCGAGCTTCCCCCTGCGCCTGGGCCTCCACGACGCCTTTCGCCCGCAGACGGGCGTCGCGCGCGGCGACCACGTGCTGTACGTCGGGCGCCTCGCGCGTGAGAAGGGCGTCTATCGGTTGCTGGAGGCCGCGGCGCGCTCCGACGATCCGTGGCCGCTGCGCCTGATCGGCTCGGGGCCGGCCGAGGACGCGCTGCGTCGTCGCGCGCGAGCGCTGGGCATCGCCCGGCGCGTGGCCTTCCAGCCCTTCCTCGCCGACCGCGAGCGGCTGGCCCGGGCCTACGCCGGCGCGCGCTGCGTCGTCATGCCCGGCGAGCACGAGACCTTCGGCCTCGTCGCGCTCGAGGCCGCCGCTAGCGGCGCGCGCGTCGTCGCCTGCTCCGCGGCCCCGAGCGCCGGGCTCCTGGGCCACCTCGCGCACCGCTTCGCGCGGGGCGACACCGACGGGCTGGCGGCCGCCATCATCGCCGCCCGCGCCGCGCCTTCTGACTGCGCCGCCGCGGCGGCCCTGTGCTGGCGCCTGGGCTGGGACCGGCTCTTCGCCGCGGAGCTCGACGACCTGCGCGGGCTGGCGGCGTGACCCGCGCCGGCAGCATCGCCGTCGCCCTGCACGACGTCGAGCCGGCGACCTTCGAGCGCTGCGCGCTCATCCGCGACTGGCTGGACGACCACGGGATCGAGCGCGTGACCCTGCTCGTGATCCCCGCGCCCGACCTGCACCCGTTCAACGACCGCCGGCCCGAGATGGTGCAGTGGCTGGCGGAGTGCGCCGGGCGCGGCGACGCGATCGCCCAGCACGGCTTCCAGCACCGGGCCTCGGCGGCGGCGCCGCGGCGCAGCAACCCCGCCGCCGAGTTCCTCGGCCTCGACGGCGACGAGACGCGGCGCGCGGTCGAGGCCGGCCGCCGCGTGCTGCGCCTGGCCGGCGTGCGCCCGCGCGGCTTCGTCGCCCCGGCCTACGCCTACACCGACGCCCTGCGCGAGACGCTGGCCGCGTCATTCGACTGGTGGGCGAGCCTCTCGCGCATCTACGCGCCGGCGCGCTCGACGCTGGCGCCGGCGCTCACCCTCGGCACCTCGAGCGCCGTGAAGCGCCTGGCGTCGCCGTGGCTGGTGCGGGCGGGCGCGCTGGCCGCCGGCGACCTGCTGCGCCTCGACCTGCATCCCGCCGACCTCGACCATCCGCGCCACATCGGCGCTGTCGAGGGGGTGCTTCAGCGTGCGCACCGCCGCGTCCGCCACGCCGTCACCTACGACGACCTCGCTCTCTGAGCAGGCCCAGGCCGTCCTGCGCGCGAACTGGCGCGAAGGCGTGCATCGCGACGGCACGCGGTACGCGTTCACCTGTCCGGCGACGCCTCGGTACCGCCACCAGTGGCACTGGGACTCGTGCTTTCAGGCCATCGCCTGGTGTCGCTACGACGTCCACCGCGCGCGCGAAGAGCTGCGCACGGTGCTGCGCGGGGGCCGCGCCGACGGCTTCGTCCCGCACACGGTGTTCTGGCACAACCACCCGCGCTGGCGGCGCGCCCCGCTCTACGCGACGCAGCGCGTGCGCGGCAGCCGCCACACGACGACCATCGGGCCGCCGCTGCTGGCCTTCGCCTGGGAGCGCGTGGCCGCCGCGAGCGCCGACGAGCCGGGCTTCGCCACCGAGTCGCTGCACGCGCTCGAGGCGCACCTGGACTGGCTGGAGCGCGAGCGCGACGTCGACGGCGACCGGCTGATCACGATCATCCTGCCCGACGAGTCGGGGCTCGACGACAGCCCGAAGTACGACCCCGTCTACGGCCGCTACGCGCACTACAGGCCCGGCTACTTCCGGCTCGTGGCGCGCTACGGGCGCCTGGGCTGGAGCGCGCACGAGATCGCCGCCGTCCACGACGAGCACGTCGAGGACGTGTGGGTCAACGTCGCCTACGCGCTCAGCCTGCGGGCCATGGCACGGCTCGCGGGCGACGAGGCATACGCGCGCCGGGCGGACGGGGTCGAGGCGACGCTGCTCGAGCGCTGCCTGGATCCCGCCACGGGCCTGTTCTACGACCTCGCCGGGCGCGCCGAGCGCCCGGTGCAGGTGTCGACGTGGTCGGCGCTGTCGCCGCTGATGCTCGACACCCTCCCCGAGGACGTCCGCCGGCGCCTGGTCGAGGAGCACCTCCTCGACCCCCGCCGCTATCGGGCCGCGTTCGGCATTCCCTCGGTGGCGATGGACGAGCCTGCGTTCAAGCCCGGCTTCGACCTGTGGCGCACCTGGCGCGGGCCGTCGTGGATGAACGTCGCCTGGCTGCTCACGCCGGCGCTGCGCGAGCTGGGCTACGACGACGATGCCGACCGCATCGCGGCCGGCATGGCGCAGGCCGTCGCGCGCGACGGCCTGCGCGAGTACTACGACTCGTGCACGGGCGCCGGCCTGGCCGCGAGGGGCTTCTCGTGGTCGGCGCTCGTCGCCGACCTCGCGTCGGCGTGACGGCCGGAGATGTCGTGGATGTAGCTCGCGATGATGCCGCGCTTGACGCGACGCTTGCGGGCGATGGGCAGGGTGGTGGGGTCGAAGGCGGCAGAGGGCAGGGTCTCGGTCATGGCGCGTCCTACGATCTGTGTTAGATGAGTGTCTAACTCTATCAGGACGGCGCCTCGACCCCGTGACTGCGCAGGTAGTCGAGGTAGAACGGACGCAGCATCTCAGCCGTCTCACCCTTGCCCGACTCGGTCACGTCGTCGATGTGCGCGCTGAGGTGGTCGATGTCAGCGGCGGCTTCCTCCGTCTCGCCCGCTGCGGCCTCGGCCGCGGGCAGCACCTGCATGAGGTTCCAGAAGAACTTCACGTCGAGGTGCCGCCGGGCGCGATGGACCGCGAGGTCGTGCAGCTCCTTGCTCGAGAGGCGGTCGAGGGCGTCGTCTTGGTCGGCCATGCGCGCACAGTACGTCACGATGGCGATCATGCACGGCGACGAGGCGGTGCGCGTCTGGCGGGCGGACGTCGGGTCCGGCGCGCTGTGCATGCACGGCACCACCGCGTCCTACACGGTCGACCCCGTGGGCGAGTACGTCGTCGGCATCGTCCTCGCCGGCGGGATGCGCGTCCGGCGCGGCCGCGAGACCCATCGCTTCGCTCCCGGCGACGTGTGCGCGTGGGACCCGTCGGCGCGCCACGAGGGACGCCCGTGGCGCTCTGAGCGCTGGCAGGCGCGCCTCGTCGTGCTCGAGCTGCCCGACGTGCGCGATCTCGTCCTCGATCCCGACGGCGCGGGCGGCGACGTGGTGCTCGCGTCGCCGCGGGTGCGCGATCCCGGGCTCGCCCACCGCTTCCTCGCGCTGCATGCGGCGCTCGAGCGGCCGGCGTGGAGGCTCGAGCGCGACACGCTGGTGCAGGAGTGGCTGTCCGCCCTCGCGGGCCGCGCCGCGGGGGCGACCACGCCGCGCGCGGCGCGCCGCGACCCGGCGCTGCTGCGCGCGTGCGAGCTCATGGGCGACGACCTCGCGCGCAACCTGACGCTCGCCGAGGTCGCCGCCGCAGCCGGGGTCAGCCGCCACCGCCTGACGCGGCTCTTCCGCGCCGCCTACGGCCTGCCGCCGCACCGCTTCGTGCTCGCCCAGCGCATCCGCGCCGCCCGGCGGCTGCTCGAGGGCGGCGCGGCGCCGGCTGCGGTCGCCGCGCAGACCGGCTTCTTCGACCAGAGCCACCTGCACCGCCACTTCACGCGCACCCTCGGGATGACGCCCGCGGCCTACGCCGCCGCGCTGCGCTCAGACGTACAAGACGCGGGCGGCCCCGGGCCCTAGCCTGCGCCGCGTGAAGCTCAGCGTGCATCTCGTCGTACCCGACGCGTCGGCGGCCATGGACTGGTACGCGGAGGCCTTCGGCGCGCAGGAGCGCAGCCGTATCCCGCTGCCCGGCGGCACCGTCATGGTCGTCGAGATGCAGCTCGGCGACGCGATCGTACACGTCGCCAGCGAGTTCCCCGACGCGGGCATCGTCTCGCCGCTGACCATCGGCGGGACGGCCACGGTGCTGCAGCTGAACGTCGAGGACGTCGACGCGGCGTGGGCGCGCGCGGTGCAGGCGGGCGCCACGGTCGGGCACGACCTCGCCGAGACGTTCTGGGGCGAGCGCCACGGCCAGCTCACCGATCCCTTCGGGCACCGCTGGAACCTCGCCCAGCGCCTGCGCGACGTGCCGCAGGCGGAGATCGTGGCCGCCGCGGCGCAGGCCTTCGGCGGCTGAGCGGCAGCGGGCCACCTCATCCACTGCAACAGCCTCGACCGAGGCGGCAACTTCGCGGCCTGGGAGCAGCCCCAGCTGTTCTCCGAAGAGCTGCGCGCCGCCTTCAGATCGCTGCGCAAGTAGAGCCGCTCGCATCCCCGGGCCGGCCGAGCACCGTCCTTGCCCGGCCGGCCGGCCGGTCGCGCGCGCGACACGGTCCGCGCGCGCCGCGATCGCTGAGCACTGTCACAGGCGGCGGCTCTACCGCGTCTCATGGAGGCCAACGAGACGAGAGGAGTAGTCATGAAAGTCTTTCTAGCCGGGGCCACCGGCGTTCTCGGCCGGGCGCTCGTCCCGCAGCTTTTGGCGCGGGGCCACGAGGTGGTCGGGATGACCAGAAGCGCGTCGAAGCAGGACCTGGTGCGCAGCCTGGGAGCGCGCCCGGTGGTGGCCGACGCTCTCGACCCTGACGCGGTCGCCCAGGCGGTGGCGTCCGCCGAGCCCGAGGTGATCGTGCATGAGCTCACGGCGCTGTCCGGGCCGATGTCCATGAGGGACACGCGGCACCCCGAGCGCTTCAAGGGGGCGATCATGACCAACCGCCTGCGTACGGAGGCGACGGACCATCTCCTGGCCGCCGGCCGCGCCGTGGGGGCACGGCGCTTCGTCGCGCAGAGCTTCGGCGCCTTCCGGTTCGCGAGCACGGGCGGGCCGGTGCAGACCGAGGCCGACCCCCTCGATCCCCACCAGCCGGGGGTCCCGCAGCCGGGGGTGGAGGCGATTCTCTATCTGGAGCGGGCGGTGACCACGATCGAGTGGGGCCAGGGTCTCGCGTTGCGCTATGGCGGCTTCTACGGTCCGGGCACCGGGATCAGCCGGGCTCCGGATGCGCAGATGGCCGCGCCGATCCGCAAGCGTCGGTTCCCGATCGTCGGAGACGGTGGTGGCGTGTGGTCGCTCGTCCACATCGACGACGCTGCCGCGGCGACCGCCGTCGCCGTCGAGCGCGGCCGGCCGGGTGTCTACAACGTCGTCGACGACGAACCGGCGCCGGTGCGGGAGTGGCTGCCGGTGCTGGCGAGCGCGCTGGGCGCCAAGCCACCCAGGCGTGTCCCACGCTGGCTGGGGCGGCTGGCCGGCGGTGAGGTGGCGACGGTCATGATGACCGAGGCGAGGGGTGCCTCGAACGAGAAGGCCAAGCGCGAGCTCGGCTGGCAGCCGCGGTATCCGAGCTGGCGGCAGGGCTTCGCGCAGGGGCTCGGCTGAGCGATGACCGAGGAGGAGTTCAACGAGCTGCGCCGGTCGGCGTTCGCGATCGCCTACCGGATGCTCGGCAGCGTGAGCGAGGCGGAGGACCTGGTGCAGGAGGGCTTGCTCCGCCTGCACCGAGCGCGCGAGGGCGGCGAGCGGATCGAGTCGCCGCGCGCCTACCTGTCGACGGTGGTCTCGCGGCTCGCGCTCGACCACCTACGCTCGGCGGCGGTCCGGCGCGAGACCTATGTGGGCCAGTGGCTGCCGGAGCCGCTCGTGGCGAGCGCTGACGACGATCCCGCGCGCAAGGCCGAGATGGCGGACTCGCTGTCGCTCTCCTTCCTCGTGCTGCTCGAGAGCCTGTCGCCCGAGCAGCGCGCCGCGTTCCTGCTGCGCGAGGTGTTCGACGAGCCCTACGAAGGGATCGCGGAGGTCGTCGGCACCAGCGAGCAGAACGCCCGCCAGCTCGTCACACGCGCCCGCCGCCACGTGGAGGAGCGGCGCCCGCGATTCGAGGCCTCGCGCGAGCAGCAGGAGGAGCTCGCGACCCGCTTCTTCGCGGCCGCCGAGGAGGGCGATCTTCAAGGGCTGGAGGAGCTCCTGGCCCACGACGTCGTCTTCCGCGGCGACGGCGGCGGCAAGGCGCCCGCCGCACCACGGGCGATCCACGGCCGCGCGAAGGTGGCGCGCCTGCTGATCTCGGGGCTGCGCGCCCTGGCCCGCGTCGACGCCTTCACCACGCGCCGCGAGGAGGTCAACGGGCAACCAGGCGCGCTGTTCTTCGACCGCGAGGGCAGGCTGCTCAGCGTGCTGGTCCTCGACGTGGCGGAGGGCCAGATCCAGGGCGTGAGCGCGATCGCCAACCCCGACAAGCTGCGGCACCTGGGGCCGGTGGCCGACATGCGCGCGCTCCTGCGCGAGCTGCGCTGAGCGCGCTGTGACCTGCTGCTGCCGCGCTTTCAGCCGCCGGCGAAGTCCCGCGTCCGCCACACCCGCCGCGCCATGTAGTCCTTGACGGCCACTACGTAGCCCTCGGCGCCGGCGTCGTGCCAGCGCCCGGAGAACCACGCTCCGATCGAGCCCCACAGATCGCCGGCGGCGTAGGGCGCGCCGTTGCCCGCGACGGTGCTCAGCCACGTCTGCCGGCCATCGAAGTAGGAGCGGATGATCGAGGCCCAGTAGTCGGCGTTGAGCGCGGCGTCGTGGCGGAAGAGGCCGCAGATGCGCGTGCCGCGGCAGTGGTAGGGGCGGCGGACCTGGAAGAGGCCGAAGCTGTCGCCGTCGTCGCCGACATGGCTCATGCGCCACCAGGTCTCCTTGGCCGCCACCGCGCGCACGAGGTCGGGGGCGAGGCCCCACTTCGCGCCCGCCCACTGCATGACCTCGTCGGTCGTGCCGCGAAAGCGGCCGGTGACCCAGTGCGAGTAGGGCTGGTCGCTCTGGCGGTGGAAGGCGCTCAGCTGCGCGCTCGTGGGGACGCGATGCGTCGCGCTCGCGTTGGCCGGCCGGGGCTCGAAGGAGCTGCGCTTGACCTTCTTGGCCGCCGCCGCGTCCGAGAGCGGCGGCTGACCGACCCGCGCGCTGACGAGGCCGGTCGAGTCGGCGCGGGCGGTCGCGGCGAGCAGAGCGATCGCCGCAAGGGTGACGAGCGTGAGGCGGGTGGCGGGCATGGCCGCCACGGGACTATGACGCGGCTCGCCGTGGGGCCGCGCGGCCCGCTCGTCCACGGCGCGGGCGCCGCACCCTTGACACTCGGGCTAGATTGTTCAACAATCGAACAATGTCCGCGCGCCTGGAGATCCTGCTCGCTCGGCCGGCAAGGGCGGCGGCATGAGCGCCACGGCGCTGCGCCGCGCCTCGACGGTCGACCAGCTGACGGTCGTCCTGCGCGAGCGCATCCTCGCCGGGGACCTCGAGCCCGGCCAGCGACTGATCGAGCGCGAGCTGGTCGAGGCCTACGAGGTCGCCCGCCACACGCTGCGCGCCGCCCTGCGCCAGCTGGAGGTCGAGGGGCTGGTGCTGGTCGAGCCCAACCGCGGGGCGCGCGTGGCGGCCCTTTCGGGCGACGAGCTGACCGAGCTCTTCAAGCTGCGCCTGGCGCTCGAGCGCGAGGGCGCGCATCTCGCCCTGGAGCGCGGAGACGGCCGGCTGCCCGCCGCCGTGCACGAGGCGGCGCAGCGCCTGCAGCGCCTCGCGCTGCGACGGCGCTCGACCTGGAGCGAGATCTCCCGCGCCCACCACGCGGTCCACTCCGGCCTCGTCGCCGCGGGCCATGCCCCGCGCCTCGAGCGCGCCTACGCCGCGCTGAGCACCGAGATCGCCCTCTTCGTCAGCCAGCTCAAGCCGGTGTGGACGAAGGAGCAGGTGGGCGCCGACCACGTCGCGCTGGTGCGCGCGATCGAGCGCGAGGGGCCCGACGTCCTGCGCGAGCACATGGCGCAGGCGCTGCGCGCCCTGCGCCCCGGCGCCTGAGGCCAGACGCGCAGGGCGCGATGACTCCTGCCTACTTGACCTGCGGTGCCGACGGGTCGTCGGGCGACGGCTCGCCCTTCGCGACGTGCCCGCGGCAAACGCGGCGCGGCGCCTTCGGTCTGCCGGTCGGCCGGCGGCGGCTCGCGGCCACGGCGCCGAGGGGAAGCGGGCGGCTGGTCAAGCCCGGAGCGTGACGCTGGCAGCCGACGTCGGTCACAGTTGGTGGAAGCGACCTACCAAGGAGCGTTGACGTGCGACAGATCTTGCGGGTGATGGCGGCACTCTTCGCCGTGGCGGCCCTGACCGGCGGCGGCGCGGTGGCCTTTGCGGATCACGGCCCGGGGGGCGAGGACGGCGGCGGGGACGGTGGCGGTGCCCACAAGGAGCACGGTGGCCACCACGACGCCGGCGACAACGCCGCCGCGGACATCTACACGCTGGCCGAGCCGCAGCACGGCAACCCCGAGGGCGTGGCCTTCGACAGGCGCAGCGGCTTCTTCTTCGTCTCGGCCACCGGCGACGGCAGCATCTACCGCGGCAAGCTGGGCGACACCGCGACGCCGGTGCCCGTCTTCATCCCCGGCGCTGCGGGCCAGTCGGCGACCGGCCTGAAGGTGCAGCACGGAAGGCTGTACGCGGCCGGCGCCGCGACCGGCACGATCAAGGTCTACGACGTCGCCAGCGGCACGCTGCTGGCGACGTTCGACACCAAGGGCGGCGACAGCTCGCCGACCTTCGTCAACGACCTCGACGTCACTCGGCGCGGCGACGTGTACGCGACCGACTCCAAGCGCCCCGCGATCTATCACCTGACGGCGGAGGAGATCGCGGCCGGCACGCCAGCGCCCAAGCCGATCGATCCCGCCGACGTCATCTCGACGTCCACCGAGATCCCCTTCAACGCCGCGCCGGCGGCGTTCAACCTCAACGGCATCGTGGTCGACGACGACCGTGGTGACGACCAGGGCCGCCACCACGGCGACCGTCACGGCCACCACGGCGATCGGCGCGCCGACAAGCTCATCGTCGTCGACTCGGACACCGGGCAGCTCTTCCGCGTCAAGGTGGGCAAGGACGGCAACGCCGCGCGCACCATCCGCGAGGTCCAGGTCAAGAAGCACGGCCCGTTCACGGGCGGCGACGGCCTGCTCATCGACCGCGGCGACCTGCTCGTCGTGCAGGGCTCGAACCCCGCCGACGGCTTCCCCAACGGCGTCGTCGACTTCCTCGGCCTGCGCAACGACGGGCGCAAGGCCAGGCTCGAGGACCAGCGCACCGACGACTCCTTCCAGGGGCCGTCGACCATCGCGCGAGCCCGCGATCGCTACCTCGTGGTCAATCCCGACTTCGCCACCAGCACCCCGCCGTTCACGGTGACCGCGCTCCCCCGGTAACCCCGGGGCGGTCCAGCATCTCGGGCTCCATCGCCGGGGCTAGCCTTTCCCGGCGATGGAGCCCACCTTCTTCGCCACGCCCGAGGACTTCCGCGCCTGGCTCGAGGCGCACCACGACACCGAGACCGAGCTGCTCGTCGGCTTCCACAAGAAGGGCTCGGGGCGGCCCAGCATCACGTGGCCCGAGTCGGTCGACCAGGCACTGTGCTTCGGCTGGATCGACGGCGTGCGCCGCAGCCTCGGCGACGACAGCTACACGATCCGCTTCACGCCGCGCAAGCAGCGCAGCAACTGGAGCGCGGTCAACGTGAGGCGCGTGGGTGAGCTCAGCGAGCTGGGGCTCATGAGCCCGGCGGGCGTGGCCGCCTTCGAGCGCCGCAGCGACGACCGCACCGCGATCTACGCCTACGAGCAGCGCAAGACGGCCAAGCTCGATGCCGAGCAGGAGCGCCGCTTCAAGGCCAACCCCGGCGCGTGGAAGTGGTTCCAGGCCCAGCCCGCCGGCTACCGGCGGACCGCGAGCTACTGGGTCATCAGCGCCAAGCGCCCCCAGACCCGCGAGCGGCGCCTGGAGCAGCTCATCGAGGACTCCGCGGCGGGGCGGACGATCCGCTCGCTCACGCCGCCGTCGCAGCGACGAGCGTCCGGCGCCGGGCCAGCGTGAGCCCCGCGCCGGCGACGGCGGCCGCACCCGCCCACAGCACCGCGGTCTCGTAGGAGGCCGAGTCGACGATCGACCCGCCCACCGCGTTGCCCACGGCGGTGCCGACGACGATGGCCATGACCATGACGGTGAACGCCTCGGTCACCGTCCCCGCCGGGGCGACGGTGTCGAGCAGCGTCGAGCCGATGACCGTGGTCGGGGCCAGCAGCAGGCCGCTGAGCACGAGCAGCGCGGCGAGCCCGATCTGCGTGCCGGCGACCGCCAGCAGCGCGAACGCCGCCCCGAGGCCGAGCAGCAGCAACGCCAGCCGCCGCGGCGCCGAGCCCGGCCACGAGCGCGCGCCGTAGACGAGGCCGCCGACGAGGCTGCCCGCCGAGAGCGCCGCCAGCAGCACGCCGCCGGCCGCGGCCGAGCCCCGGTCCGCGGCGAAGGCGGGCACCGCCACCTGCACGATCCCCACGGCGGTGCCGAAGGCCACCAGCACCCCGAACACCGTGCGCATCCCCGGCGCTGCCAGCGGGCCGAGCCAGCCGACCTCGTGGGGCGTCCCGCGCCAGCGGCGCGAGACCGGCGTCGTCGTGAACGCGATCGAGGCGCCGGCCCCGAGCGCCGCCGCGACCAGCACCGCAACCTGCGGCGAGCTGACCGCGACGATCGCGGCCACGAGCGCCGGCGCCGTGACCACCGCGAACTCGAAGACGATCGACACCATCGCGTAGGCCGTCTCGCGCTGACGGGAGTCCTCGGCCAGCGCGCTCCACAACGAGCGCATCGCGGCGGGAACCTGCGGGAAGGTCGCCCCGCCGCACAGCGCGCAGAGCGCCAGGAGCCAGGTCGGGGCCCCGCGGTTCGCGGCGATCACGAGCGCGACCAGGGCGGGCACGTGCCCGCCGGCGGCGGCCCGCAGCACGCGCGTCTGCCCGAGGCGGTCCATGAGCCGCCCCTGCGCAACCGCGCCCAGCGCATTGGCCACGCTGAAGGCGCCCACCACGCGCCCCGCCTCGGCGAACGAGCCCGTGGCGTCGCGCGCGAGGAGCAGGATGCCGAGGCCGAACATGCCGATCGGCATCGACCCCGCGGCCGACAGGACGACCGGCGCCCGGGCACCCGGCAGGGCCAGCAGCGCCCGGTAGCGCTGCGCACCCGCCCGCGCGTGCGACACGACGCTCACGCGCCGCCACGCTAGCGGCGGGACCACCGGCCCGTCAGGCGGGCGTCCGGACGCGGTGGTCCTCGACGGGCCGTTCCTGCCTCCGGGCGACGACGAGACCGGCGCGCCAGCCCGGTGCGCGCCCTCCGGCCGGCGGCGCGATGGCCTCGGCTCCGATGCCGCTGCGCGCGATCAGCCAGGCGACCACCGAGTTGGAGTTCCACATGTCGCCGGTCTGCAAGCCGTCGCGGCCCCAGACCGCCATCGGGACCTGCGGTACGAGATCGAGCAAGCGCCGGGCGCGAGCGAGATCGCACGACAGCCGGCGCGGGCTGTCGACCGCCTCGTCGACGTCGGGTATGCGTCCGTCCTGCCACTGGCGGATCCCATAACGAAAGAACCGCGAGCGACCCGCCCAAGCGGCTCCGACCGCGCCCTGAGCCACGACGCCGCGCTCATCGGCCGGCCCGTCGAACATCGGCGCCATCTCGATCACCCATCGCCGACCATCCGCCTGCACCTCGAGCGCGGAGTGGTAGAGGTCGCACGGTGCTCGGCGCTGCACGCGGGCCGCCAGCGCCTCGTAGACGCGCCCGTTGACGCGCACGCAGTGACCGCCCGCACCCAGGGGCAGCCAATAGAGGTCGACAGTGGCCATGGCCGACAGCGTCGCTTCGCCGCGTCCGCTTGCCATCCGCACCCGCCCGCAGACCCGCCGCGAGAGGTACGGGTGCGTGAGGCGCGCAGTTCCGCGGCGGAGCTCAGACGCGGCCGACGCGCGGCAGCAGGCGCCGCGCCGGCGGCCGCCGGAAGCTGCGCTGGTTCAGCGCGGCGTTCACGGCGACGAGCGCGGCCTCCGCCGCCAGCGACGCGGCCCCGAGCGCGTTGAGGCGGCGCTTGACGCGGCGTGCGTCGTAGCCGGCGTCCGCGGCGACGTGGTCGCCATCGCGCAGCGCCACGGCTCCGCCAGGCGCCAGGGACGCGAAGCGCATGCCCTGCATCGCCGAGGCCAGACCGGTGGCGGCAACGACGCCGACGAGGACGTCCTTGGCCCGCGCCAGGCGGCGCTCCTCGGGCGAGAGCCGGCGATCAGCCGCCTCGTTGGCGCGCGCGCCCAGCCACCCCGTGCCCACGGCCAGCAGCGAGATCGAGTTCACGACGCCATAGCGCCGCCACGCGGCGTTGACCACCTTCCCGCGCTCGGACTGATCGGAGATCGCGGTCACGCTCGGGTGCAGGGCCAGACGGCCGAAGAGGTTGCCGCCGAGCAGGCCGGCGAGGCCCAGGTCGTGGGCGGCGCGTCCGGCCTGGCTGAGGGACATGGAGGGGGCGGGGATGGTCGACATGCTCGGGGCGTAGCCGCTGCGAGGCCCGGCCAAACGGCTACGGGCGGCGGCGCAGGCTGATGCCCTCGAGCACGTGGGCGACGTGCTCGCACGCGTCGACGCTCGCCTCCAGCGATGCGAAGATGTCCTTCCAGCGGATGACCACCATCGGGTCGATGCCGTTGGCGAACAGCGACGCGACGCCGTCGCGGCTGATGCGGTCCCCCTCGTTCTCCAGGCGGTGGATCTCCACCAGGTAGGGGGCGAGGTCGGCGCCGGTGCGCAGCGAGCGCAGCGCGCGGGCCACCTGCTCGCCGGCGCCCACGAGCACGTCGCCCATCTGCGAGGCCTGCTCCATCGGCGCCTCGACCCCGAAGAGGCCCATGTTGTCGGCGGCCTGCTCGGCGAAGTCGACGATGTCGTCGAGCGCGGTGGCCAGCTGGTAGCCGTCGATGGGGTCTATCGGAGCGCCCCTGCCGTCGCCCCTCTTGAGGCGGTGGATGATGTCGTGCGCGATGCGGTCGCCCTCGTGCTCGCAGAGGACGAGCTCGCGTGCGAGGTCGGCGCGCTCGGGGTAGTCGACGAGCAGGTCGCGGAGCAGCAGGGCGGCGCGCTCGACGTTGCGCCCGCTCTCCTCGAAGAGCGCGAGGACCTCGATGTCGGGGCTGGGCCGGTGCAGCAAGGCCATCCGGCCGACCCTAGCCCGAGGGGGGCCTCCCGGCAGCGATCTTCACCGTTCTTTCACAGCCACTTCACGGGCGGGTAACGACCGGTTGCGCTCGTCGCGAAATGCTCAGCGCCACCATGGAAGCGGCCCAGCGCCCTCACGACGACATCATCTACGTCGGCGCGCTCGAGATCCGGCCCATCGACGGCCTGGTCCTGGCCGGTGGCCGGCGCCTGAACCTCTCCGTGCGCGAATTCGGCCTGCTCGTCGCGCTCGCGCGCAGCGGCGGCGGGATCGTGCGCCGCGACGACCTCTACGCGCGCGTGTGGGGCGGAGCGCTGCGCGGCGGCGATCGCTCCATCGACGTCTACATCCACAAGCTGCGCGTGAAGCTGGAGGAGGCCCTGCCTGACTGGCGCTTCATCCACACGCACGTGGGGTTCGGGTACCGGTTCGCGCCGGAGCCTTCACATCATTTTCACAACGCGAGTACCGGTCGGTAACAGGGTGTGCGGTCGTGCGCTGCGAGCCTGCCGACCCGCTTAGGGAATCAACCAGAGGAGTACCCCTGTGAGGTCGAACATGTGGCTCGCCGCGAGTGCGTGCACCGTGCTTGCGCTCGGTGTCGCCGCCTGCGGGAGCAGCGACAACACCAGCAGTTCCAGTTCCACCGGCTCGGCGAGCAAAGCCTCGTCGGGCGCCAGCGTGACCCTGAACGGCGCAGGCTCGACGTTCGCCGCCCCCATCTACCAGCAGGTCGCCAGCGACCTCAAGGGTCAGGGGCTGACCGTGAACTACCAGTCGGTCGGCTCCGGTGCCGGCGTCTCGCAGTTCACCGCCGGCACGGTGGATTTCGCGGGCTCCGACCCATCGCTCAAGGACGAGGAGATCTCGGCCCTGAAGAAGGGCGCGCCGCTCGAGGCGCCGATCGCCTTCGGCGCCATCACCGTGTCCTACAACCTGCCCGACGTCAAGAGCGGGCTCAAGCTCGACGGCAAGACGATCGCCGACATCTACCTCGGCACGGTCAAGAAGTGGAACGACCCCGAGATCGCCGGCCAGAACTCGGGCCTGAAGCTGCCCGACACGGCGATCACCGTGGTCCACCGCTCGGACTCGTCCGGTACGACCAAGGGCTTCACCGACTTCATTTCGCGCTACAGCCCGGAGTGGAAGAGCGGCCCCGGGGTCGACAAGGACATCAAGTGGCCCACCGGCACCGGCGGCAAGGGCAACGAGGGCGTCGCCGCCGCGGTCAAGCAGACCGAGGGGGCCATCGGCTACGTCGAGCAGGCCTATGCCCTGCAGAACGGGTTCACGTTCGCCGACGTCAAGAACAAGTCCGGTCAGTACATCGCCCCGACGCTCGAGTCCACCTCGGCCGCGGGTGACGGGATCGACGTTCCCGACGATCTGCGGATCAACGTGATCGACTCGCCCAACCCGAAGGCCTACCCGGTGACGTCGCAGACCTTCGCGATCACCTACCAGGACCCGTGCAAGGCCGGCCTGGACAAGAACAAGGCCGCCGGCCTGAAGAAGTTCCTGACCTATCTCGTCGGTGACGGCCAGGCCACGATCGAGAAGCTCTCCTACGCCAAGATCCCCTCTGCCCTGCAGTCCAAGGTCAAGACGGCGATCGACGGCATGCAGTGCAACGGGAGCCCGATCGGGACCTGATGGAAGCCGTCACCACCACGCTGTCGCGCGGTGACCGCCTGCTGGGTGGGCGGTCACCGCGCTCGCGTCTCGCCGATCCGGTCTTCCGCGGGACGCTCGCCGTCATCGCAGCCCTCGTGCTGCTGCTGATCGCGTTCTTCTTCCTCTTCCTGCTGCAGAAGGCGCGCCCCGCGCTCGCCCATCAGGGCGTCTTCTCCTTCGTCTTCACCAACGACTGGAACCCATCCAAGGCGATCTTCGGCGGGTGGCCGCTGGTCGCCGGCACGCTCATCACCTCGGCCATCGCGCTCGTTCTGGGCGTCCCCGTGGCGGTGGCGACCGCGCTCTACATCAACGAGCTGTGCCCGACGTGGCTGCGCACCCCGATGACCATCCTCGTCGAGCTGCTGGCGGCGGTGCCGTCGGTCGTCTACGGCCTCTGGGGCGTGCTGGTCATCATCCCCGCGCTCAAGCCCAGCGAGCAATGGTTCTCCGACACCTTCTCCTTCCTGCCGTTCGTCGGCGGACCGGTGGCGCGCCAACTACTTCGTGGCCGGCCTCATCCTGTCGATCATGATCCTGCCGATCGTCAGCGCCATCTCGCGCGAGGTGGTCGCCACCGTGCCGCCCGATCTCAAGGAGGCGTCGCTGGCCCTCGGCGCCACGCGCTGGGAGATGATCCGCATGGCGGTGCTGCCCTACTCGCGCTCGGGCATCGTCGGCGCGTCGATGCTCGGCCTCGGTCGCGCCATCGGCGAGACCATCGCCGTGACCCTCGTCATCGGCAACGCCCCGACCCTGGGCAAGCAGCTCTTCGATCAGGGCTACACGCTGGCGGCCGTCATCGCCAACGAGTTCGGCGAGGCGGCCAACGACAAGCTGCACTCCGGTGCGCTCATCGCCGCCGGCCTGGTCCTCTTCGTGCTGACGCTGGTCATCAACGCGGCCGCCCGCAGCCTGGTCGTCCGCGCGGAGCGGCGCTCCAACGGTCCGCCGCCGGCGGCCGCGACCATGCCCGCGACCGCCGCGGCCGGGAAGGCACCATGAACGCGGTCGCACCTCTGCCGCCGGTCACCGGGCGTCGCCGCCGCAGCGATCTGATCGCTCGCGGCGTGATCGGGTCGCTGACCTTCGTGGCGCTGATCCCGCTGGTGCTGGTCGTCTACTACCTGCTCAAGCGCGGCCTCGGAGCCATCGACGGGTCCTTCTTCACCAGCGATCCGACCGGCAACTTCCTCGGCGACCAGGGCGGCGTGCGCAGCGCCATCTTCGGCACCATCGAGATGGTCGCCCTCGCGTCGCTGATCGCCGTGCCGCTCGGATGGGGGGTCGCGCTCTATCTGGTCGAGTTCGGCAAGAAGTCACCCTTCGCGCACGCTGTCCGCTACTTCGTGGACGTCATGACCGGCGTGCCGTCGATCGTCTTCGGCCTGTTCATCTACATCACGCTCGTCCTGACCAAGGTGGGCGGGCAGTCGTTCACCGGCTACAAGGGCTCGCTCGCGCTCGGGCTGCTCATGCTGCCGGTGGTGGCGCGCTCCGCCGAGGTCGTCCTGCTGCTCGTCCCCAACTCGCTGCGCGAGGCTGCCCTGGCCCTCGGCGCGCCCCGGTGGAAGGTCACGCTGCGCATCGTGCTCCCGACCGCCCTGCCCGGGCTCATCACGGGCTCCATGCTCGCGATCGCGCGAGCGGCGGGGGAGACGGCACCACTGCTGTTCACCGCGGCCGCCGTGTTCGGCCTCTCGTTCAATCTGAACGAGCGGATGAACTCGCTGCCCGCGCAGATCTTCGCCGACGTCTCCTCGCCCAACGACGCCCTCGTGGCGCGAGCCTGGGCCTCGGCCCTGGTCCTCGTCGCGATGGTCTTCATCTTGACCCTCATCGCCCGACTCGCCCAGCGCCGGAGTCGCTTGACATGACCAACACCGATCCGTCTGGAACCATGACCGAGCAACAGCGAGAGCCCACCGAGCCGGCGGCCAGCGACGAGTCGGTGGTGGCCCAGGCCGAGCTCCACAGCTCGACGACGCCGGCGCAGCAGCCGGTCGGCGACGGGCGCTCGATCACCGTCAGAGACCTCAACGCCTACTACGGCGACAACCACGCCATCAGGGGCGTCTCGATCGACTACGCGGCCAACCGCGTGACCGCGATGATCGGCCCGTCCGGCTGCGGCAAGTCGACCGTCCTACGCTGCCTGAACCGCATGCACGAGGAGATCCCCGGCGCGCGCGCCGAGGGCACCGTGACCCTCGACGACGTCGACATCTACGCCAGCAAGATCGACGTCGTCTCGGTGCGGCGCTCCATCGGCATGGTCTTTCAGAAGCCCAACCCGTTCCCCACCATGTCGATCTTCGACAACGTCGCGGCCGGCCTGCGCCTGACGAGCTCGCGGGGGATGAACCTGAAGGAGCGCGTCGAGCAGTCGCTCATCGGCGCCGGCCTCTGGGACGAGGTCAAGGATCGCCTCGGCTCACCGGGCATCGGCCTCTCCGGCGGCCAGCAGCAGCGACTGTGCATCGCCCGCACGATCGCTGTCGAGCCCGACGTCATACTCATGGACGAGCCGTGCTCGGCGCTCGACCCGATCGCCACCCTGAAGATCGAAGAGCTCATCCACGAGCTCAAGCGGCGCTACACGATCGTCATCGTCACGCACAACATGCAGCAGGCCGCGCGCGTTGCGGACACCACCGCCTTCTTCCTGACCGGCGAGATGATCGAACATGCACCGACCGACACGGTGTTCTCCAACCCGCAGGACAAGCGCACCGAGGAATATGTCACCGGGAAGTTCGGCTGATGGGCGGCGAGGGGCGACAGCACTTCCAGGAGGAGCTCAAGCGCCTCGAGGAGGCCGCGCTCGGCGGGATCGACATGGTCATCGAGCAGCTCGATCGCGTGCTCGAGGCGCTCGAGCACCAGGACATCGAGCTGGCCACGATCGTGATCCTCGACGACGACCGCCTCGACGGTCGCTACCTGGAGGTCCACCAGGGGATCCTCACGCTGCTGGCGCGCCAGGCGCCGGTGGCCGGAGACCTGCGCCTCGTCGCGGCGTTGCTTCACCTCATCAAGCACGTCGAGCGCCAGGGTGACCAGTGCGTGACGATCGCCAAGCTCATCCCGCTGTCCGGGCACGAGCCGCCGGTGCGCACCGAGATGCTCGAGCTCATCCTGCGCATGGGGCGCGCGGCGCGCTCTGAGGTCACGCAGTCGCGCACGGCCTTCGCGACCCGCGACGTCGCCCTGGCCGAGGACCTCGTCCGCCAGGACCGCGAGATCAACCGGCTCAACCGCGAGATCTTCCAGCTGGCGATCCGGATCGGCGAGGACGTCGACACCCGCGAGTGGGCCATGCACATGACGATGGTGGCGCGGGCCCTCGAGCGGGTGGGCGACAACGCGGTGGACATCGGCGAGGTCACCGCCTTCGTGGTCAGCGGGCTGTTCAGGGAGTTCTCGGACTCCTCGGCGCCCACGCTTACGTAGCGCGACTGCGGGTAGCCGAGGCGCATGGCGCGCCGATGGCTGACCGCGGTCGTCGTCTGCCTCGCGTCAGCCGGCGCCGGGGTGACCGCCCTTGCCTCGCTGCGCCTGGACCGCGAGCTGTCGGTCGGGACCGTGCGCATCTTCAGCGACCCGGGCCACCGCGGGGCGCTCGACCTCTACGTCCCGCTGGTCGACTGGGGCGTGCGCTTCGGCGGCGTGCGGGCGCCGGTGCGCCTGCGCGTCGACGTGCAGCGCGTCGACCGCGACGCGGCGGTCTCGCTGGCGCGCGAGGGCGCGGGCTCGCCGCGCGTCCTCGCCCGCGTCAAGCGCGACGCGCGCAACGCGATCGCGTCGTACCTGCGGATCCTCGTCGCGCTCGTGTTCGGCAGCTCCCTCGGCTTCGGCCTGATCGTGGCGCTGGCCCTGCGCGGCGCGGGCCTGCCGCTCCTGCCCGGCGCGATCGCGGCGGGGGCGACGGCGCTGGCGCTCGGCGTCGCCATCATCGTGGCGCTGCCGCCGCGCGGCGACCTCGGGACACCCGAGTACTACGCCCACGGCCCGGACATCCCGCGCGCGCTGCGCGCGGTCGAGTCGGCCGAGGCGAGCGCCAGCGTCCTCACCGAGGAGCTCGACGGCCAGATCGTGGGGCTCGCACGGCTGGTCGCTGCGCCGGCCGATCGCGCGACGCTCGGCGGGCGCCCGCAGATCACCGTCGCGTCGGACCTCCACAACAACCTGCTGGCGGTCCCGGCGCTGCAGCGCGTCGCGCGCGGGACGCCGCTGTTCTTCGTCGGCGACCTCACCGATCGCGGCACGCCGCTCGAAGGTCAGCTGACGAGCGGGATCCTGCGCGCGGGCACGCGGCTGGTGTTCGTGACCGGCAACCACGACTCGGACTCGGGGGCGCAGGAGCTGGCCGACGACGGCGCGATCGTGCTCACCGAGCATGGGCGGCTGCTGCACGACGGGCGCTACGGGCCGATGGTCGTGCGCGTCGCCGGGTTGCGGGTGGCCGGCTACGGCGATCCGTTCCGCCGCCGGCGGGCGCGCGGCTACGTCCAGCAAGGCACCTTGCCCGCGCCCTCGGCGGCGGAGCAGAACCTGTTCGCCGAGTGGCTGGCCGGCCTGCAGGACAAGGTCGACGTCGTCATGGTCCACGAGCCCGCGCTGGCCGCGAAGGCCATCGACGCGTTGCGCCGCAAGCCGCCGACCCACCCGATCGCGCTGCTGGTCGGCCACACGCACCGCGCGGACATCGAGATCGATCGCGACTTCACGGTGCTCAACGGCGGGACGGTCGGCGCCGGCGGGACCGGCAACCTCGACGAGGGGGCGAAGATCGGCGTGGCGCGAATGACGTACTCGACGGGCGGCTCGTTCGCGCCGCTGGCGGCGGACCTCGTGGAGATCGATCCCGGCAACGGGTCGGCCACGGCGAAGCGGTTTCGGCTCGACGAACCTCCGCCGATCGAAGGTCGCAAATAGCGTAAATCGGCCGTCGCGCTGGGCCGCGCACCCTTGTGAAGATCCGGTGACCAGGGGGGCTTCATGCCCCTGCCGCGTCCCTTCATGCCACTAGACTGGCGCTCAATGACGGAACGGTCCTCTGCCGCCGACGCCGCGCCGCTCAGGCTCGCCGTCATCGACACCGACTCGGGCTTCGTGCAGGTGCTGACCAAGCGCCTGGAGCGTCTCGCCTGGGAGCATCGGGTGCTCGCCAGCGCCGTTCCCGTCGACACGGTCGTGGCCATGCGCCTGAACGCCATCGTCGTCGACCTGGCGGTGCTCGGGCCGCCCGCGTGGGAGTACCTCGAAAAGCTCTGCGCGGCGCTGCCGGGGCTCGGCGTGGTCGTCTGCACCGGCCAGTCGACGGTGGCCCAGCGCGTGCGCGGCCTGCGCCTGGGGGCCGACGACTGGCTGACCAAGCCGTGTCATCCCGAGGAGCTCATCGCGCGCATCGAGGCCGTCGTGCGCCGGCGCCGCCGGGCCGAGGCGCGCTCGTCCGGCGACCCCATCACCGCCGGGGAGATCGAGATCCGCTCCGATCGCTTCCAGGCCTTCGTGCGCCAGGGCTCGATCGACCTCACGCGCCGCGAGTTCGAGCTCATCGAGCTGCTGGCCGGGGCCGAGGGCCGCGTGCTCGAGCGCGAGGAGATCTACCAGCGCGTTTGGGGCTACGCGATGGCGCGCGGCGATCGCTCGGTCGACGTCTTCGTGCGCAAGCTGCGTCAGAAGCTCGAGAAGGCGTCGCCGGGCTGGCGCTACATCCACACGCACTTCGGGGTCGGCTACCGCTTCGCTCCCGAGCCGGCGGTCGGCGAGGGCACCGCGCCCGAGCCGGTCCTCGACGCGCTGCCCGCCGCGGAGCGCTCCGGCGCGTCGGCCGAGGCGGCGGCGCTGCAATGAGCATGAGCACCGCGCGCAACGTCGCGATCGTCCTCCTGCTGGCGGCCGCCGTCGCCTTCATCCCCGGCGGTGGCACGACGGCCGGGCTCGTCGGCGCGATCCTCTCGACGCTGATCATGGTCTCGCTCGTGTTCTTCGCCTATCGCTTCTACCGCGAGCACCGCGTCGAGCTGGACGGCCTCGGCGATCGCTGGCGCGGGCTGCTCTACGGCGCCATCGGCGCCGTGGTGTTGGCGCTGGCGGCGCTGCCGAGGCTGCGGGACTCCTCCGGCGGCACGCTCGTCGTCGTCGTGCTGCTCGGCGGGGCGGCGTACGCGTTCTACGCCGTCTGGCGCCACTACCGCGAGTACGCCTGAGCGACGCGGCCCGTGGGCCGGCCCAGGCCGAAGATGAGCCCGGGGCCCATGGTGCGCGGCGCCTGGGCGAGCGACCATTTGACGTGTGAGGTCGTCTTGGCGAACACGATGGTCAGACGAAGCTCGACCGGCGGGCCGTGGCGATGGGAGTGGTGGCACTTTCAGGGGCCCACGTCACGGCCACGCCAGCCGTCGCGCCGCAGATCGCCGAGTGCGTTGCAGAGGCCTCATCTGTCGCGTCGGCGGCGGGTCGTGCGCGGTCTCGCCCCCCACCGCGCCACCCGCCCCGACGCGGCCGCTTGCTCGACGGGTCGTCGTTCGGGGGCGTGCCTGCGCAGACTCGTGACGGTGGTGCGGTAGCGCCGTGACGCGCTTGCCAGGACGCTGGCGCCATGGCGGTGCATCGGCGGCGGGAGGGCGGGCAGGCGAGCGTCGAGCTCGTGGCGCTGCTGCCGCTCGCGGCGCTCGTCGCGCTCGCCATCGGCCAGCTGCTCGCGGCCGGCGCGGCGCGCGAGCTGGCGGGCAACGCCGCCGAGGCCGGCGCCGCCGCCCTGCTGCAGGGCACCGACCCGACCGCGGCCGCTCGCGGCGCACTCCCGGGATGGTCGCGTGAGCGCACGACGGTGCACGTGGCGGGGCGGCGGGTCGAGGTCCGCGTGCGCCCGCGCACGGTCGTCCCGCTGCTCGCCGAGCGCCTGGAGGCGTCCGCTATCGCCGACGCCGGTCCGCCATGAGCCCGCTGCGCGACTTCCTCGTGGCGCCGCGGACGGGGGAGGGGGTCGACGCCGGCGCGGCGGGGGATGGGGCGGTCGGTGACCGCAGCCGGCGGGCGGGGGACGCGACGGGCGACGGCCGCGCCACGCGCCGCCAGCGGCGAGCGCGCGCGTCCGGGTCGTCTCTCGCGCCGCCCGCGATCGGCGTGCTGGCGCCGGCGCGCGACCTGCCTGTGGTGGCAGCCGGCGTCGGGCTGGCCATCGGGCGGTCGGCGCCGGCCGTCCTCGTCTGCCTCTCGGCGCCCGCCCGGCCAGCGGCCCTGCGCGCGCCGGCGCGCAGCGCGGCCGCGCGGCTGGCCGCGTCCCTTCGCGCCCGCGACCTCGAGGCCTCGGCGCGCGGGCGGCTCGTCCTCGTCCACCTCCCCGACGGCGGGCGCACGCACGCCGGCACCCGCGCCCTGGCGGCCGCGGACGGGCTGCCGACGGTCCTCGCGGTCGCCGGCCGCAACGAGGAAATCGACGCCCTCCTGGCCACCCGCGACGCGATGCTCGTCGCCCTCCCGTCGTCGGCCGAGCCGGCGCTGGCGCAGCTCGCGCTGGCCGGAGCGGCTGCGCTCGCCCCGGCTGCAGCGGCCGTCACGCTCATGCTCGACCCCGTCCAGCGCGCGCTGGCGCTCGCCGGGGCGCGGGCGCCGCGCGCGCTCCTCGCTGCCGTGCAGGAGTTGTCGCCCAGGATGCGAGGAGCGGCGGCGGTGTAGCCGTGCCTGCGCACATTCGTGGCGGTTGCGCGGTAGCGCTGTCACCAGGCTCGCCGCGACGCTGCCGGGATGGCGGATTGGAAGCGAGAAGGCGGGCAGGCGAGCGTCGAGACGGTGGCGCTGCTGCCGCTCGTCGTGCTCGTGGGCGCGCTGCTCTGGCAGGCCGTGGTCGCCGGGCAGGCGCTGTGGCTGTCGGGCGCGGCCGCTCGCGCGGCGGCGCGAGCGGCCGCCGTCGGCGCTGATGGCGAGGCGGCGGCGAAGGCGATGCTGCCGCCGCGTCTGGAGTCCGGTCTGCGCGTGCGCCGGGTGGGCGACGGGGTCGGTGTCGCCGTCCGCGTCCCGTCGGTCCTGAGCGGCGGCTCGATCGCGACCGTCCACTCGCGCGCGGCCTTCCCGAGGCAGGATCGGTGAGCGCCGCCCGTCGCACCCGGCCGGCCGGTGAGTCGGGCCAGGCCGGGATGGTCCTGCTCGGGCTGCTCGTGGCGGTGGTGCTCGGCGCGGTCGTGCTGGGTGGGATCGCGCGCGGCGTCGGTGTTCGCGGCGAGCTGCAGAGCGCCGCCGACCTGTCCGCGCTGGCCGCCGCCCGCGCCATGCACGACGCCTACCCGCGCGTCTTCGAGCCGCCGGCCCTCGGTGGCGCGGAGAACCCGCGCCACCTCGAGCGCGCCGAGTACCTCGCGCTCGGCGAGCATGCGGCGCGGGCGACCGCCGCGCGCAACGGCGCGCACGACGTCAGCGTCGCCTTCCCCAGCGGGGGGCTGGCGCCGATCCGCGTGCGGGTGACCGTGCGCGATGCGATCGCCGTCGGCGCCACGGCCGAGGTCCCGAACGCGGCGACCGCCGAGGCCGAGCTCGCGCCGCCCGGCACCGACCCCGAGTCGGGTGCGCTCACGGCGGGGGAGTACCGCGGGCCGTTCGCGCAGCGCCAGGGCAAGCCGATGCGCCCCGACGTCGCGTTGGCCTTCGATCGCATGGCGGCCGCCGCCCGCGCCGACGGCGTCGATCTGCTCGTCACGTCGGCCTTCCGCACCGACGGCGAGCAGGCGGCCCTGTTCGCCGCGCACCCCGACCCCAAGTGGGTCGCGCCACCGGGAAGGTCGCTGCACCGCCTCGGCACCGAGCTCGACCTCGGGCCGCCAGCCGCCTATCGGTGGCTGGCCGCCAACGCGGGGCGCTTTCACTTCCTGCAGCGCTACTCGTGGGAGCCCTGGCACTACGGCTACACGCTCAACGCGGGCTCGTCCTCGCTGGGCTTCGGCCGCGGCGGCGACGACGGCGCCTCGTCGGGGGCGCTGCCGGCCTTCGTGCCGGCGCGCTTCGCGCCGGCGATCGCCCGCGCCGCCCAGCGCTGGAGCGTCGCGGGGGCGCTGCTGGCCGCGCAGCTCTACGAGGAGTCGCACTTCAACCCGTTCGCGCGGTCGGCCGCGGGCGCGCTCGGGATCGCGCAGTTCATGCCCGCCACGGCGGCGGGCTACGGGCTCGCCGACCCCTTCGACGCCGACCGCGCCATCGACGCCCAGGCCCACCTGATGCGCGACCTGCTGCGCGCCTTCGCCTCGGTCCCGCTCGCGCTGGCCGCCTACAACGCCGGCCCCGACCGCGTGCGGGCCTGCGGCTGCGTCCCCGCCATCCCCGAGACCCAGTCCTACGTCGCCGACATCCTCGGCCTGCTGCGCGGCGCCGGCGACCCCTCGGGTGAGGGCGCCGACGCGCTGGAGGTGCGACTCGTGAGGTGAGCGCCAAGATGTCGCGGGTGGTCCGGCAGGCTACGCGCTCAGCCCGAAGAGCTCGCGCACGGTTTGGACGTAGAGCGAGGAGGAGCCCCGCGCGCTCGCCTGCCTCAGTCTCAGCGTGGGCTCATGCAGGAGGTCGGTCATCACGGCGCGGGCGACCAACTCCACCCGTTCGCGGTCATCGGCGCTGAGCGACTGCCAGCGGGGCTCGTTCTGGCGCAACGCCCGCTCGACGGCGACGCGGCCCCGCTCGCGCAGCGCCGAGATCGTGGGCACGACCTCGAGCGTGGCGAGCCAGCGCTCGAAGCTCGCCACCTCCTCCTCGATGATCGGCGCGGCGCTCCGGGCCTCCTCCTCGCGGGCCGACAGATTGCGCGCCATCTCGTCCTGGATGGCGTCAAGGTCGTAGAGCGTGACACCGCGAAGCTCCGCGGCTGATGGCTCGACGTCGCGGGGGACCGCCGTGTCCACGACCACGAGGCTGCGGTCCCTGACCGCGGCGGCGAGGTCCGAGCGGGTGAGGACCCGGTGAGGGCACGACGTGCAGGTGAGGACCAGATCGCAGCGGCGGAGCTCCTTCGCCAAGTCGTTGAAGCCGACCGTCTTGCCGCCGAAGCGTCGCGCGAGGTCGTCGGCCCGGTCGCGGGCCCTGTTGGCCACGTACACGGTCTGCACGCCGGCATCCGTGAGCGCGCGCGCCGTGAGCGCGCCGTGTTTTCCGGCCCCGATTACGAGCGCGTGGCGTCCGTCGAGGCGGCCCAGCTCTCGACGCGCGAGCTCCACCGCAACCGATGCCACGGAGGCGCTGCGGCTGGAGATGCTCGTCTCGGTTCGCACGCGCTTGCCGGTTCGCAGAGCGTCCTGGAACAGGCGGTTGATGACCGGCCCGCTCGTACCGAGCGACAACGCGAGCGCGTACGAACGCCTGACCTGTCCTTGGATCTCGGCTTCGCCGACGACCATGGAGTCGAGCCCAGCCGCCACGCGGAAGAGATGACGCACCGCGTCGCTCCCGCGCACCGTCCGGATCGCTCCGCCGAGCGCCTCCCGATGCATCCCTCCACTCCGGGCGAGCTCGGTTGTCGCGGCTCGCTCCGTGCGGTCGGGGTCGCTCGCCGCGAGATAGAGCTCCGTGCGGTTGCACGTGGACAGCGAAGCCGCCTCGTCGACGCCGGTGTGTGCAGTGAGCGAAGCCAGCAGGTCTGCGGTCCGCCGCTCGTTCAGCTCGACGCGCTCTCGCAGCGCAAGCGGGGCCGTCCTGTGTGACACGCCGACGGCGAGGAGCTTCATCGCTGGGCCAGATCGTGCTCGCCGACCGACGCGTTCGGTGGCGCCACGACTTCGGGGTCGGCGTACGGGACGTGGGGCGGCTCGCTTGCCCGCCTGAAGTCGGGCAGGACGAGCGTGAAGGTGGAGCCTTCCGGTGAGCTCTTCACCAAGCAGCGCCCGCCGTGCGCCTTGGCGATCGCGTCGACGATCGCGAGTCCCAGGCCCACGCCCTCTCTGCCGCGCGCGCGGCTCGCGTCGACACGGGCGAACCGCTCGAAGATCTTGTCGAGTGCTTCCGGCGGGATCCCGCAGCCTTCGTCGGCCACGTCGATGGCGACGTGTTCGTGCACGGCGCGCGCGCGCAGCTCGATGGCGTCAGTCTGCTTGGTGTGGGCCACGGCGTTCTCCACCAACGCATCGAGCGCGATCCGCAGCGCATCCTGGTCCATGCGGATCGTCCCGCTCGCCAGATGGCCGACCCGCCACACCCGCGGGGCGATCTCCGCCCAGCGCATCGCGATGTCCTCGATGAGCGTCTCGAGGTCCACCTCCTCGGCGGTCGCGGCGAAGCCGGCCTCGCCCGCGCGCACGAGGAGCAGCAGCCGCTCGACGATGCGCTCCATGCGCGAGAGCTCGTCGATCGCCACCGAGACCTCGGGCTGGCTCCCGTTGTCCCCCGACCGCCGCAGGATCTCCAGGTGCCCCCGGGCGATGGTGATCGGCGTCCTGAGCTCATGGGAGACGTCATGGAGGAAGCGCTCCTGTCGGGCCAGGATCGAGGCTCGTTCCCGCGTGTGCTGCGCGAGTGCCTGCGCGGCGGCCCGGTGGCGCCGCGCGTGCCACACCATGGCGAGGAACATCGCGGACATGAGCGGGACCTCGAACAGTTCGCCCCACTCCTGAGTGCCGTTCATCGCGTCGTGCGCGATCAGCAGCCCGGTGACCAGTCCCTGGGCCGTCAGCACCGTGAAGGTCGGCTTGAGTGCCCACACGCGGAACCCGTAGAGCAGCGTGAGCGTGAACCAGATCAGGTGGAACGGGATCGTTTCCCACGACGGCCACCGCAACATCGCGCCCACGTTGATGAGCGCGAACCCGAACCACGCGACCTCGAGACGGTCAGGCCGTCGTAATCCGATAGCCCGCATGCCGCACGGTCTCGATGGGCGCATCGTCGCCGAGCTTGCGGCGCAGGCGCCGCACGCAGACATCGACGACGTTGGACCGGGGGTCGAAGTGGTAGCCCCAGACGACGGACAGGATGCTGTCGCGGGTGACCACCTCGCCGGCGTGCTTGACGAGGTGGTGCAGGACCCGGAACTCGCGGTCGGAGAGGTCGATCTCACACTCGCCTATCCGTGCCTGCCGGCGGGCGAGGTCCAGGAGGAGGCCCCCCGCCTGGAGCACGCCATCGTGGCCGTTGCCGCGCGCGCGCAGCTGCACGCGCACGCGCGCGAGCAGCTCGTCGAGGGCGAACGGCTTGGCCAGGTAGTCGTTGGCCCCGAGATTGAATCCGCGCAGCTTGGTGGGCAGATCGGAGCGCGCCGAGACGATCACGACCGGCAGGTCCGGTAATCGGCGATGGAGCTGACTCAGCACGCTGAGCCCGTCGAGCCGCGGCAGCAGCAGGTCCAGGATCACGAGATCGTAGATTCCGCGCAGCGCCCGTTCGAGACCGTCCGGACCGTTGTCGGCGCCGTCCACCGCGAAGCCCTCCGCCTCGAGAGCGCGCGCCAAGAACGAAAGGATCCGGGACTCGTCCTCGATGACCAGGATGCGAAGCATCGGACAGCGCGAGCATAAGCGAGCGCGACACGCGAGGACAGGCCAGATGACCTGCACATGATCCGGGGATGACGTTTCCGTCATCTGGGCCTGCAAACGGCCGCGCTCCTCTACGTTCCAACGCGGAGGGACCGCAGGAGATGGACGAGAGCCAAACGGCTGCCGGTGCAAGGGTCCTAGAAGCCCCGGCCCCGCGTCAGGCGCCGCCCGAGGAGCTGCCTTTTCGCTACCCCGACCGCGCGGCGCGGCACTGGCTGCTCGCCTCGGTGCTGTGGCTCACGGTCGTCGATCTCTTCGGCCTCGTGCTCGCCACGCAGTTCGTGACTCCAGAGGCGTTCGGCAACATCTCATGGCTCGCGTTCAGCCGCATCCGCCCCTCCCACGTCAGCGGCGTGATCCTCGCCTGGCTCACGATGATGTACTTCGGCGCGCTGTTCTACATGCTTCCGCGCCTGTGCGGCACGCGCGGGATGTGGAGCGAGCGGCTCGGCGTCTGGTGCGCGTGGGCTTGGAACGTCATGTTCCTCTGTGGCGTGATCGGTCTGCTGACGGGCCACAGCCAGGGCCGCGAGTACGCGGAGTTCATATGGCCGGTGGATATCGCGCTCCTGGTCATCTGGGCGGCGAACATCGTCAACATCCTCGGGACGGTCGCGCTGCGGACGATCCGGCCGATCTACGTCTCCGTCTGGTTCTTCATCGCGAGTCCGATCTGGCTCGCCGTCGACTACGCGATCGGCAATGTGATCTGGCGTCCCGGCCACGTCTGGGGCGCACCCTCGGGCGCCCTCTCCAACAGCCTCTCCGACGCAATCCTCAACTGGTGGTACGCGCACAACCTGTTCGGTTTGTGGCTTACGCCGATGTTGATCGCCATCACCTACTACATCGTTCCCCGCGTCACCAACACGCCCCTCTACAGCTACACCCTGTCGCTGATCAGCTTCTGGGGCATGGCGTTCCTCTACACCGGAGTCGGCGACCACCACATCCTTCAGTCGCCGACGCCGGCGTGGCTCAAGACGATCGCCGAGATCTCGTCCTGGGCACTGCTCATCCCCGTGTTCGCCTTCACCATCAACATCCTCGGGACGATGAAGGGCAACTGGGACAAGTTCTTCACGAACTTGACCATGCGCTTCACCATCACCGCGTTCTTCTTCTACTTCCTGGTGAATGTGCAGGGCGCCTTCGAGGCGCTGCAGCCGTTCAACAAGCTGCAGCACTTCACGAACTTCGTCGTCGCCCACGCGCACCTGGCGCTGCTCGGCGCGTTCACCATCCTCGGCATGGGCGTCATCGACTACATCGTCGCCCAGGTCTTCCGGCGACCGCTCTGGAGCCGCAGCCTGACTGAGTGGCAGTACTGGCTCGTCACCGTCGGCTTCACGGGGTTCTTCAGCGTGCTCACGCTCGCCGGCTTCCAACAGGGCTTCAGCTGGCAGGAGGGCATTCCGGAGGTCAACGTCCTCGATCAGCTGCATCCCTACTACATCGCGCGCGGGATCTTCGGGGCGATGATCGTGATCTCGGGGATCGTGCAGATGGTGAACATCGGCATGACCATGATCGATCGCAACACCGACGAGCGCCGCCGGCGCGAGACGATGCGGCTCGCCGAGGTGATCGCGCCGCCGGTGACAGGCTGAGCGATGGCGGACGAGCACGAACCGCAGCAAGACGGCCCGCGGGCGCCGCGGGGGTGGTCACCGCACCCGCCGGAGAAGATGCTCATCACGCCGTGGGTCGCGGGCATCGGCGGGCTGCTCGTGTTCCTGACGGTGGTGTTCGTCGTCGTCTGGCTGCCGGTGCACACCTTCGACCCGCCACCATCGAACGACTGGGCGCCGCTCAGCGCACAGGCCGTCAAGGGCCGCAACCTCTTCGCGGCGAACAACTGCTTCGTCTGCCACTCCGGTTACTCGCGCCCGCAGGACGTGCGCGAGGCCCTCTACTTCCTCTACCCGAAGGTCTCGCAGCCCGGCGACTTCTACGGCAGCGACCAGTCGCCGAACCTGCTCGGCACCGAGCGCACCGGGCCCGACCTCTCACAGGAATCGGGCTGGCATCCGCCCGATTGGCAATACGCGCACTTCTACGACCCGCGCTACGTCGATCCTCGATCGCTGATGCCGCCGATGAAGTCGCTCTTCTCGGACGCGCAGGTGCAGGACCTGACGCAATATGTCGAGACCCGCAGCGGCAAGTCCGGCCTGCTCCGTTACGCCGGACAGCTCTACGCGAAGCAGGTCGTGCTGACCGTGCAGGGGTATCCGCAGCCGTATACGGGTTTCCAGGGCGCGCACAAGCCGACCGTGGCGCAGAAGGAGAGCGAGCCTCCGCCCAACCAGCTCGAGGAGGCCCCCAACCTCTCCCAGATCGATCGCAGCTACTGGCTCTCCGCCGATCCCCTGCCCGTCACCGAGGACAACCTCATACGCGGCAAGGAGGTTTTCCTCGCGCGCTGCGTGGGCTGTCACGGGCCCAAGGGCGACGGCAAAGGGCCCGCGGCCAGCTTCATGTCACCGCCGCCGGCCGACTTCACCGACAAGGACGACGCGTGCTGCGGCGGCGACACCGGCCCGGGCGACTTCTACTACCGCATCCTGCGCGGCTGGACCGGCACCGCGATGGAGAACTTCGGCGACCGCCTCTCGGTCGACGACATCTGGCGGGTGGTGCTCTTCGTCAAGACCATCCCGAACGGCACGCTCGCGGACAACCGTGTGCCCGAGCCGAAGGACTACATCACCTGGCAGCCGTCGAAGGAACTGCTGGCCTGGCTCGCCTCGCGACAGAAGCAGCAGGACAACCCGTCATTCACCAAGGCGCAGAGCACGGATCCGTTCATGCAAGAGGCGACGCGCGTGTTCCCCGGCCTCAGCAGCGCCGATAGCGTCGTGGTGAACGGCCTCGGCACGCCGCTTGACCTGCAGAACGCCGCCGCGGGCATCAGGGCCATCTACCAGCAGCTGCTCGACCGAGCGTGGGCCGATGCCAAGCGCCGCGGGGACAAGCTGCCGCCGATCGCGCAGAAGGACATCCCGCCCAAGGTCGAGGGTCAGCAATGAGGCGGCGGCTCGGCATGGCCACGCTCGTGCTCGTCGCTGGGCTCTGCGCGCCCACCGCCGCCCTCGCGCACGACGCCCCCGAGAGCGACCAGTCCAAGTGGGTGATGGCCGACTGGATGATGGACGCCTTCTTCCTGTTCGCGGGCCTGGCCCTGGTGGCGTTCATCGTGGCGTGGAAGGCGGGCCACTTCCACAACCTCGAGCAAGCGGCGCGGATCCCGCTGATGATCGACGAGGAGGACTACTACACGCCGGACTGGGCGCTGGACGAAGAGGAATGGGGCGATGGCGATGCCGAAGGGTGACTCGGTCCAGAAGGTGCACGACTACTACCTGTACCTCCAGAGCCACCAGCTCGCTCCGCACGGGCGGACGGAGACCTGGCACGTGGACTGGTCCTCGCTCGCCTGGGTGTGGGGATTCGTGGTCGTGCTCAGCCTCATCATCGTCCTCTGGATCAGGGACTACCGCAGCAGCCACCCACAGACCGGCATAAGCCCGCTGGACCGCTGGGGCGGCTACACCACGGAGGCGGCCGGACGCGTGCCCATCTTCTTCTGGGTGGTGACGCTCGTGATCGTCGCGTTCGGAGCGGAGTTCGTGATCGGCCACCTCATCTCGGGGCAGCTGTTCTGATGTGGACCGAGGCCCTGCCGATCGTCGTCTACTCGACGTGCAGCGAGGTCGTCGTGGTGAACGAGGACTGGTCGCGCCTCTACGGCTCGCTGCAGGCGCTGAAGGGCCACGTGCAGGAGTACCCCGGCTGCCAGCGCTTTGACGTCTTCATCCGCGCCGCCCCCGACGAGGCGGTGCGCATCCATTGCTACACGTCGTGGGACACCCTCGGACAGCTCGAAGCGTTCTTGGAGCGCGGCTACACGTTCGAGCGCCTGATCGCCGACATGGGCGGCGACATCCAACTGGAGAGAAGCCTGGTCATGGAGAAGATCTTCTGATGGCCGACGAGCGGCGGCGGCGAGGGCTGCGCCCAGCCCGCCCGCTCTACGGCTATCGCGACATCGGCGCCGCCGGAGCTCGGCACTCCCGTCGCGCGACCTATCGCGCCTGGGCCATCCTCGCGCTGATGATCGTGGTGTACCTGGCGATCATGCTCACGATCTACTTCGTCGAGCCCGGGCTGCGCTGAGCCGCCGCCGGTGTACCTGCAGCACCTCACCTCGCTGCAGTTCCTGATCTACCTGGCGGACATCGCGGTGGTGGTGGTCGCGGTGATGCGCCTGTTGCCGGGGCGCGCGCCGCCGCTGCGGACCGAGCCCTACGCGGACCACGAGCTCGCGGCACAGGACGGCAAGCTCGCCAAGTACTTCATCGCCGGAGCGGCGTTCCTGATCCTCGGCTCGCTGCACATGGTCGCCAAGAACCTGCCCTGGGCCGCCGAGTGGGAGGCGCGGGCCGGGTACGCGGGCCACCTCGTGCGCGATCTGTCGAACACGCACGTGATGATCGTGGGCGGCGGGACCCTCATCGCGACCGGGGTGTGCTGGTACGTGCTTCCCCGTGTCGTCGGGCGGCCGCTTGCCAGCAACGGCCTCGCGCACGCGGCGTTCTGGTTCACGGCCGCCGGGCTGCTCGGCTTCTACATCGCATTGATCGCGAACGGGATCACGATCGGCCGGCTCGTGGAGCGCGGCTGGGACTACCAGGTGGCCAAGAGGCACATGGGCAACTGGTACCGGGTGCCGGTGGGGGCGAGCGCGGGCGTGATGGGCGTGGGGTACTGGTGCTTCGCGGCCAACGTGGCCCTGACGATCTTCCAGGCGCGCCTCGTGCGCGTGCCCAAGCCGAACGCCCACCTCTGGAAGTTCCTGCTCACCGGCGCGGCGGCGCTCACCGCGGGCACCGTGCAGGGCGTGATCCAGGTCCAGCCGAAGAACGCGGACTGGCTGTACCGGGCCCAGCACGCGGGCGAGTGGATCGACCCGATCAGCCACGCTCACGTCAACCTCGTCACCGGCCTAACGATGCTGGTCGCCGGGGGGCTCTTCTACCTCTTGCCGCTGCTCGGAGGGACCGCACCGGCGCAGCGACTCGTCAACCGCTGCTACTGGCTCCTCCTCGGTGGCTCGCTCGCCTTCTACTTCACGGCCCTGTACCTCGGCTTCCACGAGGGCCACCTGGTGGTGGCCCGTGGCCTCACGCCCGAGCAGGCAGAGGCGGCCACCGCGCTGCACCCGTTCCTGATCATGGGCGCTGGGCTGGCGATGCTCGCAGGCTTCTGGACGCTGCTGTGGCTGGTCGCTCGCTCGGTGTGGACGTCGCCCAGCCCGGTACGGCCGCTCATCCTGGCCGGCTGCGCCGCGCTCGCCGTCGGCACGCTCCAAGGTCCCGTCCAGGCGTTCCCAGCCGTGAACGAGCTGCTCGACGAGAGCGGTGACGCGGGCGACGTGATCGTGAACCTCCACGCCCAGCTGAACATGCTCGGCGGGCTGATGCCGATCCTGCTGGCACTGGCCCTGGCCCTGATGCGCAGGCAGTCGGGCGAGGCGTGGCCGCGCAGGCAAGTGCGGGTGGCGACCGTAGGGATCGCCTCCGGCATGGGCATCTACTACGCGGCTGGGATCGCGTTCGCGGCCCTGGCCGCGCGGCGCGTCACCGGCGGCACGAGCTTCGGGCCCGCGGTCGCCTCGCTGGAGCCGTGGTCGGCCCTCGTCATGGTCCCCGCGGCAATCGCCGTCGGCGTAGGCTTCGGCGCGTACGCGCAGGCAGCGTGGCGCTTGACCGCCGGGTACCGGGGGCACAGCCGTGCGATCCTGCGGGCCGCTCCGGTCGCGTACACCGGCAGGATCCCAAGGCGGGTTCGCCGGCTGCGCCCGGCGATGCTCGTCGCCTACGAACTGCCCATGGGGCTGCTGGGGTTTCCCGGCGTCGGCTGGCTGTTCGCCGGTTTCCCGATCGCGGCGCTGGTCATCCTCATCGTGGGGCCGGCACTGGCATGGGCCGTGATCCCGCTCGCGTTCTCGCCCTTCGGTCAGGGCCCGCTGCGCGATATCGGCTGGAGGGTGGAGTTCGTGTGGCTGCCGCTGAGCGCGCTGTTGTCGGCGGGCATGCTCCACAGAGCACACCGTCGGCGGCTGATCAGGTTCGAGGGACCGCGAACGCCGCCCCGCCATCGCCGTCGCCGGTTGCCGGCAACCTCGCGTGGTCGCATCGCCGCGGGGGTCGGCGCGATCGCGCTGGTGCTCGTGGCGCTGCCGATCGTCCCAGCGGTGAGCGGCCTGGGGACCACGACGCTGCGCTACTCCTACGAGAAGCGATTCACGCCGGAGATCACGGGCCAGTTCCTCGACACGCCGCGCGGGAACGTGAAGCTGTTCGGTTGGCGCGACCCGCAGAACCCCTATCCGGCGGACGCGCTGCGCGTGCACGCGCGCGACGTCCGCAGCCTGCTCATACGCTCGGCGGCGGTGGACCGGCCCGGGGCCTACGAGCTCTTCGACGTCGACCGCGGCGCGCGCATCGCGCTGACCGTACTGCGCCGGTCGCACACCTCGCTGACGCTCGCGCCCGAGCGTACGGTGCGCCCGGGCCGCTACATGATCAGCGCCTCCCACGAAGGCATGTTCGGCGATCGCGACTTCATCTACATGACCGTGGTCGCGCCGGGCGCGGCCGTCACGGCGATCGCGGGCGACTCGGGCCGCTCGGCGCCGGCCGTGTCGAGCTCGCTGCTGCCCATCGCGGCCGCGCTGCTGGCATTGCTGTTCGCGATCTTGCTCCTGCGCTCCTTCCGCTGCCGGCGCGCGGGGGAGAAGCTGCTCTGGGCCGGCGGCTTCCTGCTCTTCGCGGCGGCCACGGCCTGCGAGGCGATCGCGCAGGGATCGGGGTGGAGCCCGGGCCTGTTCCGCGGCTACTACCTCTCCGGTGGCGTGCTCACGGTCGCCTGGCTGGGCGCGGGCTCGGCCTGGCTACAGCTGCGCCCGCGCGCGCGCGACGCGCTGCTGGGCGGACTGCTGGTGGCCACGGTCGCGGCCACTGCGGCGGTGGGACTGGCGCCGGTGCACCCCAGCATGCTCGCCCACCCGCCGAGCGGCGGGCCGCCCCTCGACGGCGCGCTGGGCGGGAACGCCTTCATCTGGGCGATCGCGCTCAACTCCTTCGGCACCCTGTTCCTGCTGGGCGGTGCGCTCTACTCGGTGGCGCGACGCCGTCGGGTGCGGGCCAACCTCTGGATCGCGGGCGGCGCTCTCGTCCTGGCGCTCTCCACCAGCATGACGCGCGCGGGCGAGTACTCGTTCGTCTACCTGGGCCAGCTCCTCGGCATTTCGCTCATGTTCGCGGGCTTCAACCTGCCAGGCGGCGGGGAGCGCGAGCCGGCGGTTGGCGCGCACCAGCCAGCGCCGCAACGCAGCGCGGTGGTCACGCCATGAGGCCGGGGTGGTGATGCCGTGGATCCCAGGCGCCGGCGCCGGATCAGGCTCGTGGTGGCGCTCACACTCGCCGTGCTGCTCGCGGGCGGGCTGGCCTATGCGAGCTTCACCGCCTCGAGCCCTGCGAAGAGCCCGAGCCAGCTGCTTCACGTCGGCGGTGGTCGCTCCTATCAGCTCACGGGCACCGTGCTCACCGGCTCGCTGCGTCGTGTCGACGGCACGCTGGGCTTCCGCGTGCGCGATCGCACGGGCACCGTCTCCGTGCCGGTGACGTACGTGGGAGCCGTGCCCGATGCCTTCCGGGAAGGACGCGAGGTGATCGTCACCGTGCGCAGGCACGGCGCCGGATTCGTCGGCCAGCGGGACTCGCTGATCACGAAGTGCCCGTCGAAGTTCACGACGAGGATGCCCTCGTGACCTCGCTCGGGCCCGTGCTGCTCGCCGCGGCCCTCGTCATCGAGGCCTACGGGATCGGCGCGTCGGTGTACGGGGTGCGTGCGCGGCGCATGCCATGGGTCGAGTCCGGTCGCCGTGCGGTCTATGCGCTGGCCGGCGTGCTCACGCTGGCCTTCGCGACACTCGTCGCGGCATTCGTGCGCTCCGACTTCAGCCTGGCGGTGGTGGCCGAGCACTCGAGCACGACCACGCCCGCGTTCTATCGTGCCGCCGCCGCGTGGTCCGCCCAGGAGGGATCGCTGCTGCTGTGGGTGTGGTTGTTGTCGGTGTGGTCGAGCCTCGCGCTGCTGCATACCCGAGGCCGGCTGCGCGATGTGACGGCATACGCGCAGGCCGTGCTGCTCGGGTTCGCCGGCTTCTTCACGCTGCTGCTGCTGTTCCTCGCCGATCCGTTCCAGCGCCTGCATCCCGCACCTCACCAGGGCGTGGGGCTCAGCCCGCTCCTGCGCCATCCCAGCATGATGTTCCACCCCCCGCTGCTGTACTCGGGGTACACGCTGTTCGCGATCCCATTCGCCTTCGCCATCGGCGCACTCATCGCGCGGCGCGTGGATGGCCACTGGATCCGCTCGACGCGGCGCTTCGCGCTCGCCGCATGGTTCTTCCTGGGCATCGGCATCCTGCTCGGCGCCCGCTGGTCCTATGCCGAGCTCGGCTGGGGCGGCTACTGGGCCTGGGACCCGGTCGAGAACGCTTCGCTGATGCCGTGGCTCACCGGCACCGCGTTCCTGCATTCGATCATGATCCAGGAGAGGCGCGGGATGTTGAAAGTGTGGAACATCTCGCTCGCGCTGGCCATGGGCACGCTGGCGATTCTGGGGACGTTCCTCGTGCGCTCGGGGATCCTCGACTCGATCCACGCCTTCGGGGCATCCACCCTCGGGGGCCCGTTCGTGGCGTTGATCGGCGCCATGATCGCCGGGTCCGTGGGGCTCGTGATCTCGCGTCGTGACCTGCTGCGCTCCGAGCACCGCCTGACCTCGCTGCTCTCGCGCGAGGCGGCCTTCCTGGCCAACAACCTGGTGTTGATCGGCCTGTGCTTCGTCGTCTTCTGGGGCACCTTCTTCCCGCTCATCTCCGAGGCCATGACCGGGAACAAGGCGGCGGTCGGCCCGCCGTGGTTCGACCGCTACGTCACGCCCCTCGCCCTCGTGTTGGTGCTGTTGTCGGGCATCGGGCCCGCGCTGGCCTGGGGGAACTTCACCAGGGCTCGGCTCGCCGGCACCTTCGCCGCGCCGCTTGCGGCAGGGCTCCTGGCCCTGCTCGCGCTTGCCGGTGCGGGCGGCATCGCTCGCAGGCCGCTCGCACTGGCGATGTTCGCTGTCGCCGCCTTCACCCTCGCAGCCGTCGGGCAGGAGCTGTGGCGAGGGACGCGCGCCCGACGTTCGCTCACGGGCGAGGCGGCGCCGATCGCGCTCGCGATGCTGGTCGGACGCAACCGCAGGCGCTACGGCGGCTACACGGTGCACGTGGGCATCGCGGTGCTGCTCGTCGGCGTGGCGGCATCGACCGCCTTCCAGCATGTACGCGACGTTCGCATGAAGCCCGGCGACACGGCCCACCTCGGGGGCTACGACATCGCCTACCTCAGACCGACGGGCGCGCTGGGCGCGGAGAAGGTCACGCTGGGCGCGGTGCTCGACGTGTCGAAGGACGGCCGGCACGTGGCTACGCTGATCCCGAGCCGTGGTTACTACCCGTCGCTCGACGAGGCAAGCTTCGGGCGCATCGGGCGCTTCTTCAACGGCGACTCGACCAGCGAGCTCGGGCTCCGCGCCAGCCTCACGCGCGACATCTGGACGGCGGCGCAGCCGGATCTCTCGGCGGTCGAGCCGATGATCAAGGACGCCGACCGCCGCTTCCCCGACGCCAGCTCGCAACTGGAGGGCTTCGTTGTGTCGACGGTGGTGCGGCGTTACCTGCAGGCCTCCGCCGTCGTCGACTTCCGGCTGATCGTGTCGCCACTCGTGGCGTGGATCTGGATCGGTGGGGTCATCGTGGTCGGCGGGGCGATGGTCGCGCTCTGGCCTGCGCCGCGCCGGGCACGCAGGCGCGTGGCAGCGGCGCCGGCCACCTCGCGTGCGTCTCCGGCCCCGAGCGCCGCGAGCCGCGTCGGCTCCTGATCTTGCCCGACGCCTGGGCGGTGCCGATTCATGAGCGGGACCGGCCCGACCCCGAGCGACGCCGCGTCACGCCCCTGAGAGCCGGCTCGTGCGCTGGCACCGCCGGCGGCGTTAGGCTCGCGCCGCGCCCCCGTTCCCCAATGGGCCGCTGGGCCCCCAGCGTCCCGGACCAGGAGGTATCGCCATGCCCGCACCGAAGCGACGGACGACCAGGCGTCGATCCGCGCAGCCGAAGCGGATCCTCAACTGCCTGCCGTCCAAGAAGACCGAGCAGGACTACACCTTCGAGCACGCGGCGCGCACCGATGCCGTGGCCGCCGCGGCCACCATCCCGCCCAGCAAGGACCTGCGCGCGGCGTGGTGGAAGATCAACGACCAGGGGTCCACGGGGTCGTGCGTCGGGTGGGGGACGGCCGACGGGCTCCTGCGCTGGCACTTCGTCCAGGCGGGGCGGATCAAGAACAACGAGCTGCTCGCGCCGCGCTTCATCTGGATGGCCTCCAAGGAGACCGACGCCTTCACCACCCAGCCGACCTCGTTCATCGAGACCGAGGGCACGAGCCTCAAGTCGGCGCTCGACGTCGCGCGCAAGTTCGGCGCCGTGCGCGACTCCGTGCTCCCGTTCGCGTCCGGCGCGCTCTACACCGGCGACACCCAGACCTTCTACGCGCTCGCGTCGCAGCTGAAGATCCTCACCTACTTCAACCTCGGCACGACGCTCGGCAACTGGAAGACGTGGCTGGCCACGAAGGGCCCGATCCTCACGCGCCTGGACGTCGACACCGCGTGGGACGCCGCGACCGACAACAACGGCAACATGGACGAGTACGACGCCGACCACACCCGCGGCGGGCACTGCGTGGCCATGGTGGGCTACAAGAAGGACCGCATCATCATCCGCAACAGCTGGGGCACCGGCTGGGGCGACAAGGGCTTCGCCTACGCGTCGCTCGACTACGCGCAGGCCGCCTTCACCGAGGCCTACGGCATCCAGGTCTGACCGAGCGCGAGCGCCTAGCGCAGGGTCAGGCGCCCGACGAGCCCAGCCGGCTCGAGCCCGCCGTCTGCGGTGACTCGCAGCGGCGGCTTGGCCGGCCGGCGGCCGAGCGTCCAGCGCACGCGGTCGAGCAGGCGCGCCGGGCCGAAGATCGCCGGCTCGGCGAGCTTCCAAATGTCGCAGCGCCGGGCGCTCGAGCGCGCGGCGTCGAGGATCCCGTTGACCGCGCGGCGCGCGGCCTCGTTCGCGCCCTCCATCGTGGCGAGGTCCGTGTGCGTGCGCACGAAGTCCGAGGCGAGGAAGAGGTTGGGCACGCTGGTCACCGCCTCGGGCCGATCGGCCCACGAGCCCGCGGTGTTGATGAGCAGCGGCTCGGCGTTCGCGGCGGCGCTCGGGTTGGGGAAGGTGATGTCCTCGTCGAGGAACGCGCTCGCGAGGTTGCCGTCCTCGAGGACGACGTGCCCCGGGTCGTTGAGGTGGTCCTTGAGCTGCGCCCACACCTCGGCCTTGATCTCGTCGGCGCTGCACTTCGAGGCGACCTTGCCCGTGCGTCGCGACGGGCGCTCCCAATCGGACACGTCGACCGAGAGGACGCCGCCGACGTGCCCGTCGCCGAGATCCGCGAAGTCGGTGCGTGGCCAGAACTGGCGCTGCGAGATCGAGGTCAGCGCCCAGTCGGAGTCGCTGTAGATGGTGTGCCCGGCCAGGATCGGCACGTCGCGGTGCAGGTAGAACATGACCCCGTTCATCCAGCGCGTGCGCAGCCGGCGGGTCCCGTCCAGGCGCGGCTCGGCGCGAACCAGCTCGGTGCTCAGGAGCGGGCGCAGCTGCTCGACCGGCATCGCCGCGACGTAGTGGTCCGCGGTCACCGTCTCCCGCGTGCCGTGGTGGTCGACCGTCACCCCGGCGATCCGTCCATGCACGCAGTCGATCCCGTCGACCTCGGCGTCGGTCCGCAGGTCCACCCCGGCGCCGCGCAGGTACGCGACCCAGGGATCGATCCACACCTCGCTCGTCGGCCCGTCGAGCAGGCGGTCGGCGTGGCCGCCCGCGCGCGAGAGGTCGAAGATCAGCTGCAGCAGGATGTAGCCCCCGGTGCGCGCGCTGATCTCCTGCGCCTGCGCGGCGACCAGCATGCGGGTGAGGCCGTCGGCCAGGAAGCGGCGAAAGCCCGCCGAGCGGTGCTCGGCGTCGACGAACTGCCACCACGACTGCTTCTCCCATTGCCCGAAGCGGCGCTCGTCGCAGCTCGTCAGCAGCACCAGCAGCCGATCGACGAAGAAGGCCTGGTCCTCGGCCGAGATCCCGAGGCCCGTGCAGACCGTGAACATGAACTTCGTGACCGCAGCGAAGTCGTCGAGCGAGGCCGGCGCGTGCGCCGCGGTGATGAGCTCGTCGGCGCCGTTCTCCCGCGCGAGCATCATCCGGTCGGCGGCCACCAGCTCGTCGAAGACGGGGTGGCCGGGCCGCGGGCCGGGGATCCGCTTCATCGTGTCGGGCAGGTGTTGGTAGAAGCCGGGGAAGAAGCGGAAGCCGTGCTCGGCCGGCAGGTCATGGCGCCCGTCGGTCCCCGACCCCCGCACCCCGTAGCTGCGCGCCTTGCCGCCGAAGCGAGCGCTGCGCTCGTAGACGGTGACCGAGAAGCCGCGCTCGACCAGCTCGTGCGCGGCTGACAGCCCGGCGACGCCGCCGCCCAGGACTGCGACCGTGCCCGATGGCATGGCGCGACGCTACACCGGCTCGAGCTCGACCGGTATCCCGTTGAGGATCGCCGTGCCCGACAGCGGCTCGAGCACCAGCTCGTCGGTGAGCACGTTGGAGTTCGTCCCGGCGTGCTCCGCCGCCACCGCGAGGCCGGCGCCGGGCTGGTCGTGGCCCCAGCCATGCGGGATGGAGACGACGCCCGGCATGACGTCGTCGGTCACCTCAACGGGAACGACGACCGTCCCGGCGCGCGAGCGCACGACCGCCCGCTCGCCGTCGACCAGCCCGAGGCGCTCGGCGTCGTCTGGGTGCACGTGGGCGGTGCAGCGCTGCTTGCCGCTGACGAGCATCGGCAGGTTGTGCATCCACGAGTTGTTCGAGCGCAGGTCGCGGCGCCCGACGAGCACCATCGTGCCGTTGACCGGCTCGGCCAGCGCCTCGTGCAGGCGCACGACGTCGGCCACGAGCGCCTCGGGCGCCAGCTCGATCCTGCCGCTCGGCGTGCGCAGCACCTCGGGCACGCGCGGCTCGAGCGGCCCGAGATCGATCCCGTGCGGCGCGGCCTCGAGGTCGGCCAGCGTCAGCGCGTAGGGCCCGGTGCGCAGCAGGAGGTCGAGGATCCGCTCGGGCCCGACGCGCGGGCCGACCTCGGCCAGCAGGTCCTCGGGGTCGCGACCGTGGACGCGGGAGTGGGCGTCGGCGGTCTGGCGGCGGGCGGTCTCCAGCGCGACCGCGCGGTCGATGGCGGCCACGTCGGCCTTCGGGCCCAGGCCGGTGACCACGCCGGTGAGGCGCAGCAGCGTCTCCCATTCCGCCGGCAGGTCGAGGTCGGGCGCCAGCACCGGTGGCGAGTAGTTGGCCACGTTGCGCACCGCGAAGCCCAGGAGCGCGACGTCGTAGTGCGAGCGCTGCAGCGGCGAGGGGGCCGGGAGGATGACGTCGGCGTGACGGGTGGTCTCGTTGAGATAGATGTCCACGCTGACCATGAAGTCGAGCTGCTCGAGCGCCGCGGCCAGGCGCTCGGAGTTGGGCGTGCTCACTGCGGGGTTGCCGGCGAGGGTGATCAGGGCGCGGGCCTGGCCGTCGCCCGGCGTCTCGATCTCCTCGGCCAAGCAGGCCGCCGGCAGCTCGCCGAAGACCTCGCCCATGCCGCGCACGCGGCTGTGCCAGCGCCCGAAGGCCGCGCCGCGCCCGCGCCCGGGCTCGCCGGCCGTGTTCGACGAGCCGATCGCCGTGCGCGGGAACATGGCGCCGCCCGGCCGGTCGAGATTGCCGGTGAGGGCGTTGAGGACGTCGACGAGCCAGCTCGCCGTCGTCCCGAAGCGCTGCGTGGTGGTGCCGATGCGCCCGTAGACCGCGGCGCTGGGCGCGGCCGCCAGCTCGCGGGCCATGCGCCGGATCTCGCCGGCGGCGATCCCGCACGCCGTCGCGACGGCCTCGGGCGAGAGCTCGCCCGCCAGACCGCGGACCTCGTCCACGCCGGCGAGGTGCGGCACGAGCGCCTGCGGGTCGGCGAGCTGCTCGTCGAACAGCGTGTGCGCCAGCGCGAACAGCAGCAGTGCGTCGGTGCCGGGGCGGATGAAGTGGTGCTCGTCGGCCTCCCGGGCGGTGCGCGTGCGCCGCGGGTCGATGACGACGACCTTCCCGCCGCGGGCGCGGATCGCTCGCAGCCGCCCGCGCATGTCGGGCGCCGTGAGCAGGCTGCCGTTCGAGGCCAGCGGGTTGGCGCCGAGGATCAGCAGGTGGTCGGTGCGGTCGACGTCGGGCACGGCGACGGTGGCGCCGCTGCCGAACATCAGCGCCGAGGCCATCTGCTTGGGGTACTGGTCGACCGTGCTGGCGCTGAACAGGTTGCGCGTCTGCAGGGCCTTGAGCAGGACGCGCCCATAGAGGAGCGAGCTCAGGTTGTGCGCGGACGGGTTGCCGATGTAGGCCGCCACCGCGTCGCGGCCGTGCTCGGCCTGAATGGCGGGCAGGCGCCGGTCGATCTCGGCAAAGGCCTCGTCCCAGGAAGCGGGGCGAAAGCCGCCGTCCGGCTCGCGGATGAGCGGTGTGCGCAGCCGGTCGGGGTCGTCGTGGAGCTCTACCAGCGAGGCGCCCTTGGGGCAGACGAAGCCGTGGCTGAGGACGTCGTCGGCGTCGCCGCGGATCCCGGAGACCGCGCCGTCGTCGACCGTGATCTGCAGCCCGCAGGTGGCCTCGCACAGCGGGCACGTGCTGAAGGCGATCGCCATGCCGGCAGGCTAACGTGCCCACACCGAACGCTCACGGAGGAGGGGCTGCGATGGCGAGTGCGGACGAGCGCTTCCGGATGCCGGATGGAAGCGTGTACATCGTGCGGCGGCCGGCCGCCGAGTCAGGCGGCGCGTTCGTCGAGATGGAGTTCGCGCTGCCGTCGGGATGCGTGCCGCCGCCGCCGCACGTGCACCCGCATCAGGTCGAGGAGTACGAGGTTCTCGCGGGTCGCTTCGACCTGGTGGTGGAGGGCAGGTGGCGCACCCTGGAGCCAGGGGAGTCGGCCGAGGTGGCGGTCGGGGCGCTGCACACGTTCAGGAATCGCTCGGGGGCGCCGGTCCGAGTGCGCAACCAGCACCGGCCCGCGATGCGCTTCGAGGAGTTCATCGAGCGCACGTGCCACACCCTGCGAGCAGCGGGAGTCACGCGCAAGCGCGACCCGCGGGTCGCCGTCTACCTCTCGAAGGTCATGCTGGACTTCGAAGAGACGCTCGCCCCGGGGCGGGCCCGCGAGCGGCTTGCGATGAGGGCGCTCGCGTCGATCGCCAGGATCCTTCCCGAGCCGACGGTCTGAGCCTCGCACGGGAGGACAGCCGCTAGCCGAGCGCGCGCGCAGCGGCGGCCAGCGCCCGGTCGATCCCCTCGTCGTCGACGTCGAGGTGCGTCACGGCGCGCACGCGCGTAGGCCCGAACTGGCTCATCTCGACGTCCTCGGCGGCCAGGGCCGTGGTGAACGCGGCCGCGTCGGGCACCGCGAAGACGACGATGTTCGTCTCGACCGTGGCAGGGTCGAGCTCGACGCCCGGCAGCGCCGCGAGCCCCTCGGCCAGGCGCTTGGCGCGCGCGTGGTCGTCGGCCAGGCGCTCCACGTGATGGTCGAGCGCGTAGAGCCCGGCGGCGGCGACGACGCCCGACTGGCGCATGGCGCCGCCGAGCATCTGCTTCCAGCGCCACGCCTCCTCGATGAAGGCCGCCGAGCCGGCCAGGCAGGCGCCGACCGGGGCGCCGAGGCCCTTGGTGAAGTCCAGCCACGCGCTGTCGAAGCCGCCCGCCCACTCGGCGGCGTCGACGCCGCTGGCCACGACGGCGTTCATCAACCGCGCGCCGTCGAGGTGGGTCGACAATCCGGCGCCGCGGGCCACCTCGAGGACGGCGCGCACCTGCTCGAGCGGCCACACGCGCCCGCCGCCCATGTTCGTCGTCTGCTCGATGGACACCAGGCGCTCGCGCGGCCCGTAGCGCCCACCGGGGCCTGAGCCGTGGATCGCCTGCTCGAGCGCGTGCGCGGTGAACATGCCGCTGTCGCCGTCGACCTCCGTGATGACCGCGCCCGACAGCTGCGCCGGCCCGCCGGCCTCGGCGATCAGCGTGTGGGTCTCGCGCCCGATGAGCATCCGCTCGCCGCCCGGGCGGATGTGCAGGCGGATGGCGATCTCGTTGCACATCGTGCCGCTGGGCAGGAAGAGGGCGGCCTCGTGGCCGAGCAGCGCGGCCACCCGCTCCTCGAGCGCGCGCGTGGTGGGGTCCGCGCCGCGCTGCTCGTCGCCCACCTCGGCCTCGGCGATGGCCGCGCGCATGCCCGCCGTGGGGCGCGTCTGCGTGTCGGAGTAGAGGTTGACGAGCCCCATTGGCGCAGCCTACGGGGCCCTCGGCCCACCATCGTCTGGGCCTTCCGGGCCGGGAGAAGATGGGCCCGGTGGCCCATGGAGGGTCACGCGCGACGTGCGTATTCGTCGAACGTCGGTGAGGCGGCTGCGCGAAACCCGTGGGCAGACGACGGTCGAGTGGCTGGTCGTCATGGTCGGTGCGGGCGCGATGGCGATCGCCCTCGTCGCCGCCGTGCCCGGGACGGCGCCCGCGATCGTGGACAGCTTCGGCTGCCGGCCTCCGCCCACCTGACCGTGCACGGCGGCCGGCTCTACGTGGGCTCCTTCGACGAGGAGGACCCCGGCTCGGTCTACAGCGTGCCGCTGGGGGCCGACGGGCGGCCCTCGGGGCCGCCGGTGTTCAAGGCCACCGCCCCGCCGCGCTCGCAGGGTCTCGCGGTGACCGACGACGGATACGTGTTCAGCACGTCGTGGGGGCGCGAGAGCCCCAGCGAGCTGATCTCGATCTCGCACTCCGGCGAGGTCAAGCACCTGACCGCGCCCAACATGTCCGAGGGGCTGGTGATCGTCAACGGTCAGGTCTACGTCGTCTACGAGTCGGGGGCGAGCGCCTACCAGTACGACGGCAACCACCCGAGCAACCACATCACGATCACGCCGCTCGACGCCATCAAGTGACCGGGCGCGCCGCGTGCGCTCGTATCCTCGAACAGGAGATGGATTCGCCCGTCGCCTCAGAGGGTCGCAGGACCCGCCTCGCCGAGCAGCGCAAGGCGCTGCCGGACGGGCCCGGCGTCTACCTGTTCCGCGACGCCAAGGGCAAGGTCATCTACGTCGGCAAGGCCAAGTCGCTGCGCAAGCGCGTGGCCAGCCACTTCTCCAATCCGGTCACGCGCGGCGCCTACGAGATGGTGGACTCGATCGACGCGGTCGAGTTCGTCCTCGTCGCCTCCGAGGCCGAGGCGCTGCTGGCCGAGCAGAACTTCATCAAGCAGTACCGCCCGCGCTTCAACATCCGCCTGCGCGATGACAAGTCCTATCCGTTCATCGCCATCTCGATGGACGAGGAGTTCCCCCGGGTCTACTTCACGCGCGAGCGCCACCGTCGCGACCGCGTCTACTTCGGCCCCTACTCCAACGCCAAGCGCGTGCGCAGCACGCTCGACCTGCTGGGCAAGGTCTTCCTCTTCCGCTCCTGCCAGGGTGTCGAGCCGGGACGGCGCTCGGGCTCCCCATGCCTGGACTACTACATCAAGCGCTGCGGGGCGCCCTGCGTCGGCTACGTGACGCCCGAGGAGTACCGCGAGTCGATCGACGGCGTCGTGGCCTTCCTCTCCGGGCGCTACCGCGAGATCGAGCGCGACCTCGAGCACAAGATGAAGGCGGCGTCGATCGCACGCGACTACGAGCAAGCGGCGCTCGAGCGCAACCGCCTGCGCGCGGTGCGCTCGCTGCTCGAGCGCCAACGCGTGGCCAACGAGTCGATCGGGACGGTCGACGTCGTCGCCGTCGCCGTCGACGGGACCGACGCCAACGCGCAGGTCTTCCAGATCCGCGACGGCGTGCTCTCCGACCGCCAGTCCTTCTACCTCGAGAACGCCGTCGAGCGCGACGTGGGTGAGGTGGCCGAGGAGTTCCTGCTGCAGTACTACGGCGACCAGATGGCGATCCCGCCGCAGATCATCGTCCAGGAGGACGTCGAGGAGCGCGATGCGCTGGCCGAGGCGCTCGGTCAGCGCCGCGGCGCCAAGGTCGAGGTCCGGGCCGCCGAGCGCGGCGACAAGCGCCGGATCCTCGAGCTGGCCGAGCGCAACGCGCTGCTCGCGCTCGACCAGGAGCGCCTGAAGGCCGAGCGCCGTCGCCAGCAGCGCGTGGAGGCGCTCGACGGGCTGCAGGACGCGCTGGGGCTCGACGCGCTGCCGCTGCGCATTGAGTGCTTCGACATCTCCAACCTGATGGGCACCCACACGGTCGCGTCGATGGTCGTCTTCGAGGGCGGCGCGCCGAAGAAGTCCGACTACAGACGCTTCAACGTGCGTGGCGGCGAGGAGGGCGTGCCCGACGACTTCGCGGCCATGGAGGAGATCCTCGGCCGTCGGCTGGCGCAATGGGAGACCCAGCAGGACCTCAGCCCGCACGACCCTAAGCGCAACGAGTCGTTCGCCACGCTGCCCAGCCTGATCGTCATCGACGGCGGGCCCGGGCAGCTCGCGGCGGGCCTGCGCGCGCTGGAGGGCTTCCGCCGGCGCGGGGTGACGGTCATCTCGCTGGCCAAGCGCATCGAGGAGGTCTTCGTGCCCGGCCGGCGCGACCCGATCGTCCTCCCGCACGACACGCCCGAGCTGCAGCTGCTGCAGCGCGTGCGCGACGAGGCCCACCGCTTCGCCATCACCCATCACCGCACGCGCCGCGACCGGGCGATGACGACCTCGATCCTCGACGACCTGCCGGGGATCGGCCCGGCGCGCAAGCGCACGCTGATGGCGCACTTCGGCTCGCCGGAGGCCGTCCTCTCCGCGACGCGCGAGCAGCTCGAGGTGGTGCCCGGCCTGCCGGGCAAGACGGCGCGCGACATCTGGACGCACCTGCATCGGACGGGGGACTGAGACCCTTCACGCGGGGTTCACTGCAATGTCCGACGAGCCCGAGAGACTGCAGGACATGGCCGTCGAAGGCCCTACTCGCCGCCCCCGGCTGCGCCTTGGGCGCCGCGGGCGCGACGCGCAGCAGCCCGAGCCGGACGAAGTGCCGCCGCGGCCCTACGCCGAGACGCGGCTGGAGGACCTCGTCGTCATCACGGGCTACTCGGGCGCCGGCAAGTCGACGGCCATGAACGTCTTCGAGGACGCCGGCTACTTCTGCGTCGACAACCTGCCCCCGGAGATGATCCGCGCGCTGGTGGAGCTGTTCGTCCACGAGGGCTCGAAGGTCGAGCGCGCGGCCGTCGTCTCCGACGTGCGCGGGGGCGACTACTTCGAGGCGCTGCGCGCCGTCCTCGAGGACCTCGAGGCGCTCGGCCTGCGTCACCGCGTGCTCTTCCTCCACGCCACCGACGACGCCATCCTCACGCGTTTCCAGGAGACCCGCCGGCGCCACCCGCTGGCCGGGGCGTCCACCGTCGAGCGCGGCATCGCGCTGGAGCGCGCGGTCCTCGAGCCCATCAAGGGGCTGGCCGACGTGGTCATCGACTCCACCGGGCTGAAGGCGCACATGCTGCGCCGCCGGATCGCCGACGAGTTCCTGCCGCGCGTGCCGGCCTCCAAGCTCGCCGTCTCGCTGGAGTCCTTCGGCTTCAAGCACGGCCCGGCGCGCGACGCCGACATGGTCCTCGACGTGCGCTTCCTGCCCAACCCCCACTACGAGCCCGACCTGCGCCCGCTGACCGGCCACGACCAGCGCGTGGTGGACTACGTGGGGCGCGACGGCCAGCTCGAGGCCTTCTACGAGCGCCTCGAGCCCCTTCTGGACTACCTGCTGCCCCAATACGTGGCGGAGGGCAAGGCGCACCTGACGATCGCCGTCGGCTGCACGGGCGGTCGCCACCGCTCGGTGGCCATCACCGAGCACCTCGCGCGCCGCTGGCGCGAGCGCGACGACGTGTTCGTCGAGGTCGCCCACCGCGACATCACGCAGGCCGAGCGGCGCGACAGCGACCGCAGCGCCTCCTGAGCGGGCACGGTCGGCCTTGACCTGCTGACGTCGTCGCACTACCGTTCGTCGGTCGAACGACCAACTAGTTTTGAAGGGGGCCGACAGTGCCGCTCACCAACGTCGATGGGCTCTCCATCAACTATGACGTCCAGGGTGAGGGAGACCCGCTGCTGCTGATCCCCTACCTGTCGGCCGACCACGCGTGCTACGCGTTCCAGCTGCCGGCGTACACCGAGCACTTCACGTGCATCGCGATCGATCTCCCGGGCACCGGCGAGAGCGACAAGCCGGCCGGGCCTACTCGACCGAGGCCTACGCGGAGCAGGTCGCCGGCTTCCTCGGTGCCATCGGGGTCGAGTCGGCGCACGTCGCGGGCGTCTCGCTCGGCGCCGGCGTGGCCATGCACCTGGCCGCGCGCCACCCGGAGCGCGTGCGCTCGCTCTCGCTGCACAGCGCGTGGGACCGCAGCGATGCCTACCTGAAGACCTGCGTCGAGACGTGGCGCACGCTCGCGAGGGCCGTGCCGACCGTCGCGGACATGGTCATCCAGGGCATCTTCCCGTTCTGCTTCACGCCCGAGATGTACGCCGAGCGCCCGGAGCACGTCGACGCGCTGGTGGACTTCGTGCGCAGCCGCCCCGCCCAGCCGCTGGAGGCGTTCCTCGCCCAGAGCGAGGCTGCGCTCGCGCACGACGTCAGCGCCGTGCTGGCAGACATCGAGGCTCCGGCGCTCATCACCTTCGGGGCGCGCGACCTCGTGTGCTCCACGCGCTTCGCCGAGCCGCTGACGAGTGCGATCGCGCGCAGCGAGGTCGTCGTCTTCGACCACCTGCTGCACGCCGGCCTGCACGAGGACCCCGAGACCTTCAACCGGACGACGCTCGACTTCCTGCGCCGCCAGCCCGCTGTGACCTGACCCAGCGGCGTCCGCCGGGCCAGCGAGAATCGCTCGCCGTGCTCGACCATGTCGGCTTCGAGGTCGTCGACCTCGCCCGCTCCGCCGTGTTCTACGACGCGCTCTTCCACCCGCTCGGCGGGCGGCGCATCTTCGACTCGCCCGACGCGATCGGCTACGGCATCAACGACGCGCGGCTGTGGATCGTCGCCCGCGGCCGGACGCCGGCGCCGGGCTTCGGCCACGTCGCCATCACGGCCAGCGGCCGCCCCGCGGTCGACGCCGCCTACGCGGGCGCCCTCGCGGCCGGCGGCACCGACGACGGCGCGCCCGGCCCACGCCATCACTACGGCCCGCGCTACTACTCCGCGTATCTGCTCGATCCGGACGGCCTGCGCGTCGAGGTCGTGTCCGGTTCGCACTGAGAGCGTCCGCGCCGCGTCGGGGGTGCTGCGCCGCGGACCGCCGCACAGGCGAGCGATGATGCGCGGATGCACGACTCCGAGACCCCCACCGTCGCCCTGCGTCGACTGGTCAACGGCTACCAGGTGACCCAGGCCATCCACGTGGCGGCCACTCTGGGGATCGCCGACCTCCTGCGCGACGGCCCGCGCGACAGCGGCGCCCTGGCGCAGGAGACCGCGACTCACGCGCCCTCGCTGCACCGCGTGCTGCGGGCGCTGGCGAGCGTGGGGGTGCTGCAAGAGGGCGACGACGGCCGCTTCGCGCTCACCGCGATCGGCGGGTGCCTGCGCTCGGATGCGGCCGAGCCGGTCGGCGCGTGGGCCGCGTTCGTGGGCCGGCCCTACCACTGGCAGGCGTGGGGCGCGCTCCTGCACGGCGTGCGGACGGGCGAGAGTCCGTTCCACGAAGTGCACGGCACCGACGCCTGGGGTTACCGGGCCGCGCACCCCGAGGAGGGCGCGATCTTCGACGCCGCGATGACGGACATCATGCGCCGCGCCAACGCGCACCTCCTCGCGGCCTACGACTTCGGACGCTTCTCCACCGTGGTCGACGTGGGCGGCGGCCGCGGCGCCTTCCTCGGCGCCGTGCTCGAGGCCAACCCGCAGATGCGCGGCATCCTCTTCGACCAACCCCACGTGGTCGAGGGCGCGGTGGTCGACGAGCGCTGCGAGGTGGTGAGCGGCAGCTTCTTCGACGCGGTGCCCGAGGGCGGGGATGCCTACCTGCTCAAGGCGGTCCTGCACGACTGGGACGACGACGACGCCCTGCGGATCCTGGCGCGCTGCCGCGCGGCGATCCCCGCCCACGGCGCGCTGCTCGTCGTCGAGCGCGAGCTGGGCGCTCCGAACGAGCATGCCGACGCTAAGTTCTCGGACCTCAACATGCTGGTCAGCCTCGGCGGGCGCGAGCGCACGCGCGACGAGTTCGCCGAGCTGCTGGCCAGGGGCGGCTTCGCTGTGCACGGCGCGACGCCCAGCGCCATCGGATTGAGCGTCTTCGAGGCGCATCCGGCCTGAGCGCCCGACTCGTCACCCGGCGCACGGGTGTCGACCTGTCGGCCGGCCGAGCGTGCCTTCGGATAGCCTTCGCGATCTCGCCGGGCATCCCCGCCGTCCGTCTGCGCCCGGCCCATCTCGCCACGCCAAGGAGGAAGGACCGAGAGCATGCCCGTACGCGTCGGGATCAACGGCTTCGGCCGCATCGGCCGCAACGTCTTCCGCGCCGGACAGGCCGCGAAGGCCGACATCGAGTGGGTCGCCGTCAACGACATCACCGACAACGCCACGCTCGCGCACCTGCTGCGCTACGACACGGCCTACGGCCGTTACCCGGGGACCGTCGAGAGCAACGACGAGGGCCTCGTGGTCGACGGCGCGCCGGTCAAGGTGTTCGCCGAGCGCGATCCGGCCCAGCTGCCGTGGGCGGACCTCGGCGTCGACGTCGTCCTCGAGTCGACGGGCTTCTTCACGGGCCGCGACGACGCCGCCAAGCACCTGGAGGCCGGGGCGAAGAAGGTCGTCATCTCGGCTCCGGGCAAGGGCGAGGACATCACGGTCGTGCTCGGCGTCAACTTCGACAAGTACGACGCCTCCAAGCACGACGTCATCTCCAACGCCTCGTGCACGACGAACTGCCTGGCCCCCTTCGCCAAGGTGGCCCACGAGGCCGTCGGCATCAAGCACGGCCTGATGACGACGATCCATGCCTACACCGGCGACCAGCGCCTCCAGGACGCGCCGCACAAGGACCTCCGCCGCGCGCGCGCCGCGGCCATGAACCTCGTGCCGACCTCGACCGGCGCGGCCAAGGCCGTCGGCCTCGTGCTGCCCGAGCTCAACGGCAAGCTGCACGGCTTCAGCATCCGCGCGCCCGTCATCACGGGCTCGGTCGTCGACCTCACCTTCGAGGCCGCGCGCGAGACTAGCGTCGATGAGCTCAACGCCGCCTTCAAGGCGGCCGCCGAGGGCGACCTGAAGGGGATCCTGCGCTACAACGAGGACCCGATCGTCTCGACCGACGTCATCGGCGACGATCACTCGTCGATCGTCGACGCGCCGTTGACCGCGGTCATCGACGGCACCCTGGTCAAGGTCGTCTCCTGGTACGACAACGAGTGGGGCTACTCCAACCGCTGCGTCGACGTCCTGCAGAAGGTCCTGTGAGAACGCTCGAGGACATCGACGTTGACGGCCGGCGCGTCCTCGTGCGCGTGGACTTCAACGTCCCCCTGCACGACGGCGAGATCACCGACGACACCCGCATCCGCGCGGCGCTGCCGACGATCGAGTGGCTGCGCGAGCACGGCGCGCGCCTGCTGCTGACGTCGCACCTCGGCCGCCCGAAGGACCGCGAGCCGAAGTTCTCGCTCGCGCCGGTGGCCAAGCGGCTGGGCGAGCTGCTGAGCACGGACGTGGCGCTCGCGCCCGACCTCGACGACGTCCCCGACGGCGACGTGGTGATGCTCGAGAACATCCGCTTCGAGCCGGGGGAGACCAAGAACGACCCCGAGCTCGCCAGGCGGCTGGCCGCGCTGGCCGACGCGTACGTCAACGACGCCTTCGGATCGGCGCACCGGGCGCACGCCTCGACCGAGGGCGTCGCGCGCCTGCTGCCCAGCGCCGCCGGCCTGCTCATGCAGCGCGAGGTGCAGACGCTCACGGGCATCCTCGAAGATCCCGCGCGGCCGCTGGTGGCCATCGTCGGCGGGGCCAAGGTGACCGACAAGATCGGCGTGCTGGAGGCGTTCCTGGAGCGCGCCGACGCGGTCCTCATCGGCGGGGCGATGGCCTTCCCGTTCCTGTCCGTGCAGGGCCACGCCATCGGCGCGTCGCTATGTGCCGACGAGGACCTCGACCCGGCCCGCGAGCTGCTCGCGCGTGGCAGCGGGAAGCTGCGCCTGCCCGTCGACCTCGTCCTCGGCGAGGCCTTCGACGCCGAGACCGAGCGCCGCGAGCTCGACGGCGTCGACGTGCCCGACGGCTGGATGGGGCTCGACGTCGGTCCGCGGACCGCCGAGGCCTACGGCGAGGAGATCGCGGGCGCCGGGACGGTGTTCTGGAACGGCCCGATGGGCGCCTTCGAGCTCGAGCCGTTCGCGGCCGGCACGCGGGCCGTCGCCGAGGCGGTCGCGGCCGCGCCGGGCACGACCGTGGTGGGCGGCGGCGACTCGTCGGCCGCCCTGCACCAGTTCGGCCTGGCCGACGAGGTCACGCATCTCTCGACCGGGGGTGGTGCGTCACTCGAGCTCATCGAGGGCAAGACTCTCCCCGGAGTGGAGGTGCTGTCCTAGATGTCCCGCACGCCGTTCATCGCCGGCAACTGGAAGATGCACAAGACGATCGCCGAGGCGGAGGCCTTCATCCAGGGCCTCCTCCCGCACGTCTCCACCGCCGACGGCGTCGACGTCGCCGTCTGCGTCCCGTTCACCGACCTGCAGGCCGTGGTCGACTCCACGCGCGGCTCGCGCGTCGAGGTGTACGCGCAGAACATGCACCAGGCGCCGTCGGGCGCCTTCACCGGCGAGATCTCGCCGCCGATGCTCGCGGAGCTCGACGTCCACGGCGTCGTGCTCGGTCACTCCGAGCGCCGCCAGTACTACAACGAGACCGACCGGGCGCTGGCCGAGAAGGTCCCGGCGGCGCTCGACGCCGGCCTGAAGCCGATCCTCTGCGTCGGCGAGACCGAGGAGGAGCGCGAGGCCGGCGACACCGAGCGCAAGCTGCGCCACCAGGTGCAGGAGGGCCTCGAGAAGCTCGACAGCCCGCGCCTGGGAGACGTCGTCATCGCCTACGAGCCGATCTGGGCCATCGGCACCGGCCTCGTGGCCACGCCAGAGCAGGCCCAGGACGCGATCGCCTTCGTGCGCGCGCTGGTGGCCGACCGCGACCGCGATCAGGCCGAGCGGACGCGGATCCTCTACGGGGGCTCGGTCAAACCCGACAACGCGGCCGAGCTGATGGCCCTACCCGACGTCGACGGCGCGCTCGTCGGCGGCGCGTCGCTCGACGTCGCCGACTTCGTGGCCCTCGTCGAGGCGGCTCGCGGGTGACCGTCCCGTCGGTGTGCCTCGTCGTCCTCGACGGCTGGGCGATCGCGCCGAACAGCCCGGGTAACGCGGTCTCGCTGGCCACCACGCCGGTCTTCGACGACCTGTGGCAGCGCTACCCGCACAGCCAGCTGACGACGTGGGGCACCGCGGTGGGCCTGCCCGAGCGCCAGATGGGCAACTCGGAGGTCGGGCACCTCAACCTCGGCGCCGGCGCGGCGGTCAAGCAGGACCTCACGCGCATCGGCGAGGCCGTCGAGGACGGGACCCTGGCGCACAACGACGTGCTGCGGGCGGCCGTGCAGGACGCGCCGCGCGTTCACCTCATCGGCCTCGTCTCCGACGGCGGCGTGCACTCGGGCTGGAACCATCTCGAGGCGCTCATCGCCATGGCGTCCGAGGCGGCCGACGACGTCGTCGTGCATGCCTTCACCGACGGGCGCGACACCCTGCCCGACTCGGGTGCCGGCTTCGTCGAGCAGGTGCAGCAGTGGTGCGAGCGCGGCGGCAGCGCCCGCGTGGGTTCCGTTATTGGGCGCTACTGGGCGATGGACCGCGACAAGCGCTGGGAGCGCACCCAGAAGGCCTACGACATGCTCGTGCACGGCCGTGCCGAGCACCACGCCGACAGCGGCGTCGAGGCCGTCCGCGCCGCCTACGGGCGCGACGAGACCGACGAGTTCATCGAGCCCACGACGGTCGGCGAGGAGGCGTGCATCCGCCACGGAGACTCGGTCATCGCCTTCAACTTCCGCCCCGACCGCATGCGCGAGATCACGCGCGCGCTGGCCGAGCCCGGCTTCGACGAGATCGATCGCGGCGGCGTCGAGCCGATCGACCGGTACGCGACGCTGACGGAGTACGAGGAGGGCTGGCCCTACCCGGTCGCCTTCCCGCCGGCGCACCCCGAGATCACTCTGCCGCGCGTCATCGCCGAGCACGGCGGGCGCCAGCTGCACGTCGCGGAGACGGAGAAGTACCCGCACGTGACCTACTTCTTCGGCGGCGGCGCCGAGACGCCGGAGGAGGGCGAGCGGCGCGAGCTCGTCCCGAGCCCGCGCGACGTCCCGACCTACGACAAGAAGCCCGAGATGAGCGCCCGTGAGGCCGCCCGCGCCTTCGTGCAGGCGTGGGAGGAGGAGGACTTCCGCTTTGGGATCATCAACTTCGCCAACTCGGACATGGTCGGGCACACCGGCGTCATCTCGGCGGCGGTCAAGGCGGTCGAGACGGTCGACGCGTGCCTGGGCGAGGTGGTCAGGGCGGTTCAGGGCACCGGCGGCGCGCTGATCATCACCGCCGACCACGGCAACTCCGACGTCATGCTCGAGCCCGACGGCTCGCCCAACACCGCGCACTCGCTCAACCAGGTGCCCGTCATCGTCACCGTCGACGGCGTGGCCCTCGAGCACGGCGGGGTCCTGGCCGACGTGGCGCCGACCGTGCTCGAGCTGCTCGGCCTCGAGCAGCCGGAGGCGATGACCGGCAAGTCGCTGCTCGCGGGGTAGTGCCGGTGGCCGAGGCGCCCGACGATGCCGTCGACCGCCTCTACGGCCTGCCCCGCGAGGAGTTCGTCGGCGAGCGCGACGCCCTGGCCAAGCAACTGCGCGCCGACGGACGCCGTGACGAGGCGGCCGCGGTCAAGGCGCTCCCCAAGCCCACCGTCGCGGCGTGGGCCGCCAACCAGGCCGTGCGCTCGCAGAAGCGCGCTGCGCGCGAGCTGTGGAAGGCCGGCGACGAGCTCTCGGCCGCGCAGGAGGCCGTGCTCGCCGGCCAGGGCTCGGGGGCGAAGCTGCGCGAGGCGAGCGAGCGCGAGCGCGCTGCGGTGGAGACACTCGTCGACGCCGCCCGCGGACTGCTGGGCGCGAGCGGCGGCGACCTCTCGGAGGCGACCATCGAGCGGTTGCGCGAGACGCTGCACGCGGGCGCCATCGACGCCGACGCGCGCGACGAGCTCGCCGCCGGCCGCGCCGTCCGCGAGCGCTCGCCGCAGGGCGTCTTCGGGGCGGATCCCTTTGCTGCCCCGGCGCCGAGGCGCCCGGCGAAGGCCGAGCCCGAGCCGGAGGCCGAGCCCAAGGCGGGGACGAAGGCCAAGACGAAGCCCAAGGGCACCACCAAGGGCACCTCGGACGCCGCCGCCGAGCGCAGGCGCGAGCGCGAGGAGGCGGCCGAACGCAAGCGCGAGGAGGCCGAGGCCCGCAAGCGCGAGCGCGAGGAGGCGGTCGCGCGCGAGCGCGCGCGCAAGGCCGCCGCCGACCGCGCCGACAAGGCCCAGCGCGCCCTCGCGCAGGCGCAGGAGCGCACCGCCAGGGCGGCCGAGCGCCTGGAGGAAGCCCAGGCGCGCGAGCGCGAGGCGGCCGACGCGCTGGACGCCGCCCGCTCCGAGCTCGACGCGCTCGAGCGCGGCTGATCTACGCTCGCGGTTCCTCGAGGGCGTAGGCGATGGCGTCCTCGAAGCTCAACTGCCTGCCCTCGCGCGCGCTGGCATTCCATGCGTCGCTCCCACATCGTGCGCGCGCGGGCTCGAAGAACGTCTCATCGAGCCTGGTGTCGACCGGGTCAGCTTGCCCGTAGCGGCGGGCGTCGGCGGCGCCGACGAGCCTTGCGGCACGCTCGTCGTCGCCCTTCACCACGGCGACGGCGGCAAGGCCACGGAGGCCCTCGAACGCTACCGGGAGGACGACCATGTCGCGGCATAGCGCGAGCTCCTCGCGAAAGGCGCGCGAAGCGTTGCCTGTCTCACCGGTCAGTAGCGCAGCGACGCCGAGGTTGCCGCTGTTGATCATCCGTTCGAAGCGATCGTGCAGTGCATCGGCGATCGGGGTGGCGCGCGCGGCAAAATCGACAGCATCGCCTTCGGCCCCGAGACAGAGCGCGGCGTAGGCTGCGCTGTTGAGCAGGTTCGCGAGTTGATGAACGTTCCCGACGTCGCTCAGCAGCGAGGCGGCCTGGTCGACGCGCTCGCGCAGATCGCCGATGCTGGATGCGGCAACCGCTTTTCCGCGGGACGCTTCGGCTACCTCCCAGTCGTCGTCGGCAGCCCTGGCCCAGCGGAGCGCCTCCTCGGCCATGGCGTCCGCAACCTCGAGCCGCTCGGCATTTATCTCGTACTGGGCACATTGCTGGAGCGCGCGGGAGACCGTCACCGGATCGCCAAGCCGTCGGGCAGTGGCCTCCAGCTCGGCCAGGGTCGCGGGTTGCTCGGCTCGGCGCCCCATCTGCCATAGGCACCTGGACTTCGTGCGGAGAGCGAGGACGCGCAGGGCCGGATGGGCTCCGGCGCCCGGCAGATCCAGCGCCTGGTCGATCCAGTGCGCGGCGTCGGCGTAGCGGTTTCGCATGAGCCAGTAGCAGCCGAGCGCGGCGGCCAGGGCGAGCGCTCGTTCGACATCGGCCTGTCCGATCGCCCAGCCAAGGGCCGCGTGGACGTTGTCGATCTCGGCGTCGAGTCGCGTGAGATCGTCCTTGGCGCTCGCGCCCCACAGCGCGCGTTCGGTTCCGTGCCGCTGCGCCAGCGCCAGGTAGTGGAGGTAATGCCGCTCGCGAACCGCCTGCTCGTCGGCTGTCGACGCGAAGCGCTCGCTCGCGTAGGCGCGAATCGTCTCGAGCATCCCGAGCCGCGAGGGGGTGAGGGTGTCGTGCCGGACGACGAGAAGGCTCTTGGCGGTCAGGCCGTCGAGCGTGTCGAGCCCGGCGTGCGTGACCGCCTCGGCCGCGTCCACCGTCGCGCCGCCGGCGAAGACCGCGAAACGTGCGAAGCACTGCTTCTCGCGCTCGCTGAGCAACTCGTGGCTCCAGTCGATGGTCGCGCGCAGCGTCCGCTGGCGTGCCGGTGCGTCGCGAGCGCCGGAGCCCAGCGCGCCGAGCGCGTCCTGCAGGCGCTGGGCGATCTCGGCGGGTGACAGCAGCCCACAACGCGCCGCCGCCAGCTCGAGAGCCAGGGGCAGCCCATCGACCCGTCGGCAGATCTCAGCCACAAGCGGCGCGTTGGCATCGTCGAGATCGAAGTGGGGGTCGCGGACGCGCGCTCGCGCGCAGAACAGCGCGACGGCCTCCACGCCGGCCAGCGCGCCCGCGTTCTCGGCCGTCGTGCGCGCGGGCAGCCCCAGGGGCGCCACGGGGTAGCGCTCCTCCGCCTGCAGGCCGAGCGGCTCCCGACTTGTGGCCAGCACCGTGAGCGCGGGGCAGGCGCTGAGCAACCGGCCGAGGAGCGGCACGGCCCCGAGGACGTGCTCGAGGTTGTCGAGGACCAGCAGCAGGTGCTTGGCGCTCAGGAAGCGCTCGGCGGCCTGCTCGTCCGACTCGCCCGAGAGCACGACGATGGCGAGCGCCTTGACCACCGCCGCCGGCACATCCTCCGGCCTCTGCAGCGCGGCGAGCGAGACGAAACACGCGCCGCCTGCGAAGTCCGCCTTCAGCGCGCGAGCGGCCTCCAGGGCCAGGCGCGTCTTGCCCACGCCTCCGGGGCCCGTGAGGGTGAGCAGTCGCACGCCGTCGACGGCGAAGCGGTGCGCGATCGCGCGCACGTCGTCCTCTCGGCCGATCGTCTGGTTCGGCGCGGGCGGCAACCCGTTCGCGCCACCGGCCCGGTCGACAGCGAGGCCAGCGGCGGGAAGTCCGCCGGCAGATCGCCGACGACGAGCTCGAAGAGCCGCTCGGGGCGATCGAGGTCCTTGAGCCGGTGCTCACCGAGATCCCTGAGCGCGACGTCAGCCGGCAGCTCGTCGGCGACCAGCTCGCGCGTGGAGGCGGAGATCAGCACCTGGCCGCCGTGGCCGGCCGCGCAGATCCGCGCCGCGCGGTGCACATCCAACCCGACGTAGTCGTCGTGTCGGACTTCGGCCTCGCCGGTGTGGACACCGATGCGCACGCGGACATCGGCGCCCTCGGGCCAGCGCTCGGATGCGAGCGACCGCTGCGCACTCACCGCGGCGGCGATCGCGTCGCCCGCCCGAGCGAAGGCGACGAAGAACGCGTCACCCTCGGTGTGCACCTCGCGGCCGCCATGCTCGTCGAACGCCGCGCGCAGCAGGCGCTGATGCTCGCCGAGCACGTCGGCGTAGCGTCCCGCCAACCGCGTCAACAGCCGCGTCGAGCCCTCGACGTCGCTGAACAGGAACGTGACGGTGCCACTCGGAAGCTCCGCGATATGGGCAGCTACGCCCAATCGCCGCTGGGTGTCAAGTCGTGTCACGCCGCTGGGCCACCGAAGCCGGGGCGTGCATGGAATGCTTGTGGCGTGCCCTGGGCGCCCGAGCTCTTCTCCGCCCCCGCGCTGCAAGGCGTGCTCGAGAAGTACCGACGCGAGCGCCTCAGATCGGTGCCCTTCTTCGACGGCCTGGTGACCGGGGAGATCGATGCGCTCATCGAGTCGTTCTCGGGCGTGCCCGAGGTGCATCACCCGGTACGCGGGCGGATCAGGGGCGAGCGCGCGTTCCGGCATTTCGTGGCCGAGATGACCTCGTGGCTGGCCGCGCGCAAGATCGACGTCGAGCACGTCAACTTCCTCATCACGGATCCGCGCGGGATCGAGGAGGTCGTCCTGCATCTCGACGGCGACGGGGGGCGCATCAGCCTTCCCGTGGCGCTCGCGGCCGACCACGACGAGCACGAGCGCATCGTCGAGTTGCGCCTCTACTTCAGCTCCTGGCCGCTGACCGGCCGCCACGCGAACCGCCCGCCGCTGCTGCAGCACGACCCCGAACTCCACGCGCCCGATGTCGTCGGCGAGTATCAGCGCGCCCTCATGAGCGGTGACGTCGACGCGATCCTTGCCGCGTTCGAGCCGGACGGCTCCATGCGCGAGCCGGCCGGGGGCGCCTATGTGCACCGCGGCACCGACGAGCTGCGCGCGCTCTACGAGCTGTTCTTCTCCAACGGCGGCGGCATCCCGCTCGAGCACTGCGCCGTCACCGACGACGGCCGCGGGTGCGCGCTGGAGTACAACGTCGTCGCCTGGGGCCACACCGAGATGCCCCCCGAGGCGGGCATCGCCGTGTACGTGCGCGGCGACAGCGGCAAGCTCGCCGCCGCGCGCGTCTACGACGACTCCGATCCCCCGCTGAGCGCGCGCGCCTGAGACACTCGCGCGAACGTCGAGCCAACCCGACACCGAAGGACCACCACATGCGCGCCGACATCGTTCCCGGCGGGACCTTCCCCGACTACGAGCTGCCCGATCACGAGAGCGTCCCGCGCAGGCTCAGCGAGATCCAGGGCGATGACCCGCTGGTGCTCACGCTCGCCCGCGGCCACTACTGCCCGAAGGAGCACCAGCAGCATCTCGAGCTGGCAGCGCACTATCCGAAGTTCAACGTGGCCTACACGCAGATCGCCACGATCGCGACCGACGAGCACCACGCGTTGCAGGAGTTCCGCAACTCGGTGGGAGCGCAGTGGCCGTTCCTCGAGGACCCGGGGCGCATGGTCCAAAAGGACCTCGAGATCCAGGAGTACACCGACCCCGACAACGACCCGATGATCCCGCACACCCTCGTGCTCAAGCCAGGGCTGGTCGTCCACAGCGTCTACAACGGCTACTGGTTCTGGGGCCGACCGTCCTTCTACGACCTGTGGCGCGACCTGCGCGACGTGACGCGCGAGATCCGCCCGGACTGGGACCTGAGCACGCCCGGGCTGCGCGAGGCGTGGGAGGCGGGCGACCTCGCGCCCTTCCACGGGTGGGACCGGCGCGGGGCTCGTAGCCGGGCGTGACACTGCCGCCCTCTCCGACGCTCGCGACGAACGAGCGCGTGCAGGCGCGCATCGCGGCGGGGGCGCCGGTGCTGCACCTCGCCTTCGGCGAGGCCGGGCTGCCGGTCCTGCCCAGCGTCGCCGAGCGCCTGGGCGCGGCGGCCGGCGCCAACGGCTACGGGCCGGTTGCGGGCTCCCCGGCGGTGCGCGAGGCGGTCGCCGGGTACTTCGAGCGCCGCGGGCTGCCCACGAGCCCCGATCGCGTGCTCGTCGCGCCCGGCAGCAAGGCGCTGCTCTACGCGCTGCTCACGGTGCTCCCCGGCGATGTCGTGCTGCCGCGCCCGTCGTGGGTGAGCTACGCCGCGCAGGCGGCGCTGGCCGGCAAGCGCGTGATCGACGTCCCGATCGCCGAGCAGGCGGGCGGTGTCCCCGACCCCGACGCCCTGCGCGCGCGGCTGCAGACGGCTGGCCAGCACGGCCACGAGCCGGCGATCCTCGTCCTCACCCTGCCCGACAACCCGACCGGGACGGTCGCGCCCGCGCCGCTGGTCGAGGCGGTGTGCGACGTGGCCCGCGAGCACGGCCTGCTCATCGTCTGCGACGAGATCTACCGCGACCTGGCCTACGAGCCCGAGGCCCTGCTCAGCCCCGCCACGCTGCTGCCCGAGAGCGTCTTCGTCACCAACGGGCTGAGCAAGAGCATGGCCCTGGGCGGCTGGCGGATCGGGTTCTGCCGGCTGCCGGGCGGGCCGCTCGGCGCCGAGGCGGCCGCCGCGCTGAGCGGGATGGCCAGCGAGGTGTGGTCGAGCCTCGCCGCTCCGATGCAGCACGCGGCGACCTACGTCCTCGGCGAGCCCGACGAGGTCCGCGAGCACGTCGCCCGCAGCCGCCGCCTGCACTGCCTCGTCACGTCCGCGGCCCACGCGCAGGTCATCGCCGCCGGCGCGCTCTGCCGCCCGCCGTCGGGCGCCTTCTACCTCTATCCCGACCTCGAGCCGCTGCGCCCCGCGCTGGCGCGGCGCGGCGTGAGCACCGGCGCGCAACTCGCTGCACTGCTGCTCGAGCACCACGACGTCGCCGTGCTCGAGGGCGAGGCGTTCGGCGACGACCCGGGGGCGCTGCGCTTCCGCATGGCGACGAGCCTGCTCTACGGCGCCGGCGAGGCGCAGCGCTGGGAGGCGCTGCGCGCCGACGACCCGGTCGCGCTGCCGTGGGTCGCCGGCGCGCTGGAGCGCCTGGGGGAGACGCTCCGCGCGCTGGCGGCGTAGGCGTCACGCGGCGTCGGGCCACTCCGCGGCGTCGAGCCACTGCGCGAACGTCGGGCCGGCCAGGATCGCGCCCGGCCCGGGGAGCAGGCCGCCCGAGGCCCACACCTCGGCGTCGGGATTGGGGCTGTCGCTCTCGACCTCGATGCGCGCCGCGTCGTCGCGGTGGGCGGCGAGCAGCCGCGCCAGGTCGACGAGGTTCTCCTCGCGCGGCCCCGCGATCTCGAGGATGGGCGCGTCGGGGCCGGCGTCCGGCCCGGTGGCGAGGTCGGCGAGCGCCTCGGCCACGGAGCGAGCGGCGACGATCTGCGTGCGCATCGGCGGGACGTAGGCGACGCCCGCGCGCGTTCCCCACTCCATGAGCTGGGCGACGAACTCGTGGAACTGCGCGGCGCGCAGCACGCGCACGGGGATGGGGCCGGCCTGCAGGGCCTGCTCGTGGGCGAGCTTCGCGGCGCCGTAGCCGCCGCGGGAGCGGTCGACGCCGATGATCGAGACGACGACGATCCGCCGCACGCCGGCGCGCTCGCCGGCCGTCTGCAGGTTGCGTGCCGAGGTCGTGAAGAACTCGGTGGCCGCCTGCTCGTCGGGCGAGGGCCCGTGGCGGCGTCGACGATGACCTCGACGCCCGCGAGCGCGTCGTCGAGGCCCGCGCCGCTGATCACGTCGAGGCCGCGCGAGCGCGCGATGGCCACGACCTCGTGGCCGTCGGCCTCCAGGACGTCGACGACGTGATGGCCCACGCGGCCGGTTGCGCCCACGACTGCGATCCTCTTCTTGGCGTTCATGATGGTGCTCCAGGTGGTCAGCGCCGATGCCGGTCACATCGGCTCCATGGAAGGGGTCATCGGGTTGACACCTGGCGACGACGGGATGTGACCGATGGACGAGCGCGATTTGCTGGCGGAGCAGTTCGAGGAGCACCGCAGCCACCTACGGGGGGTCGCGTACAAGATGCTCGGCTCGCTGAGCGAGGCCGATGACGCCGTCCAGGAGAGCTGGCTGCGCCTCAGCCGCGCGGACACGAGCGAGGTCGAGAACCTCCGCGCGTGGCTGACGACGGTCGTCGCGCGCGTGTCGCTCAACGTGCTGCGCTGGCGCCGCACGCGGCGCGAGGAGCCGCTCGACATCCGCGTGCCGGACCCGGTCGTGAGCCGCGACGACGGGACGCAGCCCGAGCACGAGGCGCTGCTGGCCGACTCAGTGGGGCTGGCGCTGCTGGTGGTCCTCGACACGCTCGCCCCGGCCGAGCGCCTGGCCTTCGTGCTGCATGACATGTTCGGCGTGCCCTTCGACGAGATCGCGGGGATGGTGGACCGCTCGCCGGCCGCCGCCCGCCAGCTCGCCAGCCGCGCGCGGCGTCGCGTGCAGGGCGCCGCGCCGGTGCCCGACGCCGACCTCGCCGCTCAGCGAAGGGTCGTCGACGCGTTCTTCGCCGCCGCGCGCGACGGCGACTTCGAGGGGCTCGTGGCCGTGCTCGATCCGGACGTCGTGTCGCGCGGCGACGGCGGTCCCGGCGCCTCCGCGGTCGCCCGCGGTGCACGCGACGTGGCGGCGCGGGCGCTCACCTTCGCGCGGCTCGCGCCGTTCGTCCGCCCGGCGCTGGTCAACGGCGCCGCCGGCGCCGTCGTGGCCCCCCGGGGCGAGCCGTTCTCGGTCATGGGCTTCACGGTGGTGGGCGGGAGGATCGTCGAGATCGACGCGATCACCGATCCCGAGCGCCTGCGCGCGCTGGACCTCGCCGTGCTCGACGACTGACGCGCGTCAGGGCGCCGTGGCCGGCGCGCGGGCGACGGCCCGCTGCACCCACGCCGGCAGCTCCGCGAGCGCGCGCGGATCGACGTGGTGGGCGCCGTCGTGCTCGCGGTAGGTCACGTCGGCACCCGCGGCGCTCAGCGCGTCGCGCGCGGCCTGCGCGAACTCGACGCCGATGACCGGGTCGCGGCGCCCGTGGGTGATCCACACCGGCAGGCCGGGCCGATCGAGGTCCGCGCTCCAGCCCTCCACGGTCGGGATGAAGCCGCTCATGGCGACGATCCCCGCCGGCGTCGGGCGCCCGGCGCCGAGCCCGAGGGCGTAGGCCATGACCGTGCCCTGCGAGAAGCCGCCCAGGATCGTACGCTCCCACGGCACGCCGGTCAGCTGCGGGACCTCGCGCTGCAGGAGCTCGTAGGAGGCGCGGAAGGTGTCGGGGTCGGGATAGCCGACGCGCGGCACCACGTACCAGTGGCGACCGCCCGGCGGCAGGAAGAGCGGCCCGCCGGGCGTGAGGCCGACGAGGCGGCGGTCGGGATCGAGGAGGTCGAGGAAGGGGGCGAGGTCGTGCTCGTCGGCGCCGCGCCCGTGCATGAGCACGAGCGCGCCCTGCGGCTCGCCCGCCGCCCGGCGGATCTCGTGGACGAGGTCGGTCATGCGGTCGTCCGGGCGCGCGGGTTGGTCAGCGGGGTCAAAGCCTGCTCGAGCTCCGCGCGGCGCGACTCGTGCTGCGGCGGCAGCTTGAGCGCCTCGCCGAGGCTCTCCAGCGGCTCGTCGTACTCGAAGCCGATGTCGCGGCTGGCGAGCTCGAAGAGGACGCCGCTGGGCTCGCGGAAGTAGACGGAGTGGAAGTACTGGCGGTCGATGATCTCGGTCGCGCGGGCGCCGGCCTGGACGGCCTGGGCGCGGACGGCCTCGAGCTCGGCGTCGTCGGCGGCCGACCACGCGACGTGGTGGACCGTCCCGGCGCTGGTCACGCCGCGGCGCTCGGGCGGGGCGTCGTAGCGCAGGGCCGCCTGGCGCTCGTCGCCGCGCAACGTCCAGTCGGCCCCGCCGTCGTGGGCGAACCCGATGGCCTCCAGCAGGCCGGTGCTCGCGTCGGGGCGCGAGGCGTACGCGCGCACGCCGTGGAAGCCGAGCAGCGCGTGCTCGGCCCGGATGTCGGGCGCGTGAGCGGCGAGCGGAGCTTCGCCGACGGCGACCGCGAGCAGCTCGTGGCGCAGGCCCTCGAAGTCCGCGAACGCCAGCCCGCCCTCCTCGGCGCGCTCGGTGGCGACGTCGGCGTCGGCCAAGCGTGCGGCCCAGAAGTCGAGCGCCTCGTCGGAGCCGACGCGCCACTGGATGGTGTGGACCATGCCGTCGCCGCCCTGGCCGAGGGCCGTGCCGGGGAACTCGAAGAAGGTCAGGATCGAGCCGGGCGTGCCGCGCTCGTCGCCGAAGTACAGGTGGTAGACGTCGGGCTGATCGAAGTTGACCGTCTTCTTGACCAGGCGCAGGCCGAGCACGCGCGCGTAGAAGTCGACGTTGCGCGGCGCGTCCGCGGTGATCGCCGTGATGTGGTGTAGACCCTCGAGTGCCATGACCGTCGATTCTCCTCCTCGGGACTCGCCCGCGAAACTTGCGAAAGTAATTGCGCGCACAACGATATCAGGTCGTTGTACAGTCAACAAATAGGTCGCGGCACGCCGTGGCCGCTGCTAACGTCGTTGCACGCTCAAAGGTTCTCGCATGGCCACCACCACCACCCCACAGCTCTCAGACGCACGCCAGCTCGACGAGCGCGAGCTGCGCGCCTGGCGCGGCATGCTCCGCGCCCACGCGGCACTGACCAAGGCCCTCGACGCCGACCTCGACTCGGCCCACGGGTTGCCCCTCAGCTCCTACGAGGTGCTGCTGTATCTCAACGATGCCCCCGAACGGCGCCTGCGCATGCGGGACCTCGCCGCGTCGGTCATCCTCAGCCGCTCCGGGCTCACGCGCCTGGCCGACCGCCTCGAGCGCGAGGGCCTGATCCGCCGCGAGTCGTGCTCGAGCGACGCCCGCGGCGCTTACGCCGTCCTCACCGACGCCGGCGTCGAGATGCTCGCCGCCGCCCGCGCCACGCACCTCGCCGGCGTGCGCTCGCTCTTCCTGCAGCACTTCACCGACGACGAGCTCGACGTCCTCGGCGAAGCCTGGGACCGCGTCGTCCCCGGCTCGGCCTCCGCGCCCGGCCCCGCCTGCGGCTAGCCCGCCTCCGGTCCCTGCCTCGCATCGACGGCGCCCACCTCTCGGCGGGCGGCGCGCCTGGGCGCTCGCATTGCGGCCGCCGGCGCGACGCGTGATGCTGCGCTAGACTTGACAGGGCAACACTAAGATTTCATACTTGCTCAAGCATAGGAATCATCACCCAGGAGGCATTGACATGGCACTTGTGCGCTGGGAGCCGGTCCGCGAGCTTTCCTCGCTGCAGAACGACATGAACCGGCTGTTCAACACCTTCTTCGACACCCCGACCGGCGGCAACGGCGGCAACGCCGCGCGCCGCTGGATCCCCGCGATGGACCTCGTCGAGACCGACGATCACTTCGTGCTCAAGGCCGATCTCCCCGGCCTCTCGGAGGAGGACGTCCACATCGACGTCGAGGACAACATCCTCACCGTCTCCGGCGAGCGTAAGGCGGAGCACGAGGACAAGCGTGAGGGCTACGTACGCGTCGAGCGCTCGTACGGCTCGTTCCGCCGCTCGCTGACGCTGCCCGAGGGCGTCGAGCCCGAGGCCGTCAGCGCGAGCTTCGACCGCGGCGTGCTCGAGGTCCGCATCCCCAAGCCCGAGGAGCGCAAGCCGCGCCGGGTGGCCATCCAGGTCGGCTCCCGGCCCGCCGAGATCGAGGGGGACGAGGCGGCCTAGAGCAGCACCGATCGACCACCCCAGCCTGCGGGCCCGCGCTGAGCGCGGGCCCGTTGTCGTCCTAGCGCGCCTCGGCCTCCGCCTCGGCCTCCATCTGGAGCGCGACCTCGGCCTCGACCAGCGCCTCGGCGCGCCTGCGGCGCACGCGCAGCACGAACCACAGCACCACGCCGGCCAGCACGACGACCACCGCCCCGCCGAGCCCGGCGAGGTGGATGAACTTCTCGGCGCTGTGGCCCACGAAGTACGCGAGCAGCCCGATGGACGTCGCCCACGCGATGCCGCCCAGCGCGTTCCAGAACAGGAAGGTCGGCCACGACATGCGCGTCACGCCCGCCATCCACGCGGCGGTGATGCGCAGCCCGGTGACCCAGCGCCCGAGGAAGACGGCCTTCGGCCCGTGACGGTCGAAGAAGGGCTCGCCGACCGCGATGACGCGGCGGCGGTGGTGCAGGAACGGGCCGGGTGCGGTCAACGCGCGGCGGCCGAGCTTGCGGCCGATGGCGAAGCCGACGTTGTCGCCCAGGATCGCGGCCGCGGCGGCCACGGCGATGACGGCCTCGATGGGCAGGTGCCCGCGGCTCGCGACGATGCCGGCGGTGATCAGCGCCGTCTCGCCCGGGACCGGGATGCCCATCGTCTCGATGGCGATGAGCAGGAAGACGACCGGCAGCCCGATGTTCTGGGCGACGTCCAGGAAGGTCGCGAAGGGCGCGATCACGACCCCGCTTCTAGCATGCTCGCGGTGCCTGCCCTGACCATCACCGCGCGCGACGCCGGCTCGCGGGCTCGCGCCGGGGTCCTGCGCACCGCCCACGGCGAGGTGCGCACGCCCGCCTTCGTGCCCCTGGCGACCAAGGCGACGGTCAAGGGGATGCTGCCGGCCGAGGTCGCTGCCCTCGGCTACGACATCGTGCTCGGCAACACCTTCCACCTGTTCCTCGACCCCGGCCACGAGCGCATTGCGCGCTTCGGCGGGCTGCACGAGTTCATGGGCTGGCGCGGGCCGATCGTCACCGACTCGGGGGGCTTTCAGGTCTTCTCGATGGGCCACGGGACCGTCGCCGACGAGATCAAGGGGCGCACCCCACACGGGGGCAAGCGCCAGGGCGGGATCGTCGCCATCGAGGAGCGCGGCGTGCGCTTTCGCTCCTATCTCGACGGCTCGGAGCGCTTCATGGCGCCCGAGACGTCCATGGAGATCCAGGCCGCGCTGGGATCCGACCTCGCGCTCGTGTTCGACGAGTGCACTCCGCTCAACGTGCCCCGCGACTACACCGCTCGCTCGACCGAGCGCACGCACCGCTGGCTGCGCCGCTGCCTGGACTGGCACCACGAGCACGGCCCCGACGGCCAGCTGGTCTACGGGATCGTCCAGGGGGGCGTCTTCCAGGACCTGCGCCTCGAGTCCGCGCAGGCGGTCGCTGCCAGCGAGTGCGACGGCATCGCCATCGGCGGCTCGCTGGGCGCCGACAAGGCCGAGATGCACGCCGTGGTCGACTGGACGACGGCCGCGCTGCCGGAGGACCGCCCGCGTCATCTGCTCGGCATCGGCGAGATCGACGACCTCGTGCGCGGGGTGGAGCTGGGCATCGACTCCTTCGACTGCGCGATGCCCACTCGGCTCGGGCGCCATGGGATGGTCCTCGTCCCGGACCCCGACCGCCGCTGGCGCGTCGACCTCAGCCAGGCGCGCTGGAAGGACTCCGACGAGCCGTTGATGGAGGGCTGCCCGTGCCCGGCCTGCGCGCTGGGCCTCACGCGCGGCTACCTGCGCTACCTGGCCCACGCCCGCGAGCTCACCGGCATGCGCCTCTTCACCCTGCACAACCTGGCCTTCGTCGAGCGCGTGATGCGCCGGCTGCGCGAGGCGATCGGCGCGGGGACGTTGGCGGCGGAGGCCGCGGCTTTGCGTTCGGGTGCGGCGCCGTAGTCGTCCGCTCGTGCGGGTCGCGCTAATCGGCGCCTACTGCCTCACCGAGGGAAGGGAGTCAGCGGTGGGCGGGGCGCGAGCGTCTTCCGTGGCGCGTTGGCGCTCGACCGCGGAACGAGTGGCGAGTTTGTCAGCCTGAGGCAGACAAACTCGCCACTCGTTGCTCGCAGGCGAGCGAGCGGCACGCGAACGCAGCCGCAGGCGCCCCGACCGCCGCTGCTCCTCTTTCCCTCGGTGATGCTGTAAACGTCGCGCAGCGCCGCGAACCCCGAACGGCACGACCAGCGAGCGACCGCCTACTTCGTGTTGTCCTGGACCAGCTGCTTGACCGCCTCGACGCCCTGGTTGACGTCGTCGTAGACCACGCGGCGCAGCTTGACCGCCTGGTCGGAGCTCGAGGTCGCGATCACGGCGGCGGCCCCGCCCGCGGCGAGCAGCAGGAGCACGAGCAGCGTGCCGAGGAAGCGCCTGGCCCCCCCGCGGCGGCGCTGGGGCTGCACCACGGGCGCCTGTGTCGCGTAGGTCGCCGGCGCCGGGCGCGGCGCACGCGGAGCGCGCGGCTGGCGCTGCTGGACCGGTGCGCGGGCGACGCCGGTGCGGCCCGTGCGGTGCTGCCCCACGACGCTGGTGGCGCTGGTCGAGGGCCCGGCGGCGCGGTTGGTCGTCGGGTCGGTCTCGGCGCCGATGCCGCGCGCTCCGTCGGCCAGCATGCTGCGCAGCTCGTCGGCGCTCGCCGGTCGCTGGCGCGGGTCGAGCGCGAGCGCGCGGTCGACGGCCATCGCCAGCTGGGGTGGGACGTCGGGGTTGAGCTCGTCCAGGCGCGGCGGCACCTCGCGCTGCTGCTTGAGGGCCAGCTCGGTCAGCGACTGCGCCTCGTAGGGCAGGCGCCCGGACATGAGCTGGTAGGCGACGACGCCGAGCGCGTAGAGGTCGGCGGCGGGGCCGGCCTGCTCGCCGGCCGCCTGCTCGGGGGCCAGGTAGGCCGCCGTGCCGAGCACCGAGCCGACCTGGGTGATCGAGGACTCGTCGCTGAAGGCCTTGGCGATGCCGAAGTCGGCGAGCTTGACGACACCGTCCTCGCCGCGCAGCAGGTTGCCCGGCTTGACGTCTCGGTGCACGACGCCGTTGCGGTGCGCGTACTCGAGGCCGCGGCAGGCCTGGGCCACGATCGACAGCGCGTCGCGCAGCTCGAGCACGCCCTCGTCGCGCAGGATCTCGGCGCCCGAGCGGCCGCGGACGAGCTCCATGACGATGTACTGGCGATGGGTCGCCTCGTCGAGGCCGAAGTCGAAGACCTGGACGATGTTGGGGTGCACGAGGCGCGCGACGGAGAGCGCCTCGCGGCGGAAGCGGGCGACGAACTGGTCGTCGTCGGCCAGGTGCTCGGCCAGCAGCTTGATGGCCACGTCGCGCTCGAGGCGATCGTCGAAGGCGCGCACGACCGTCGACATGCCGCCGACGCCGAGGCGCTCGCCCAGCTCGTAGCGGCCCGCGAGGACCTGGCCCGCCATCATGGGATGGTCACCCCGCCGACGGTCGTGCCGCCTGTGCCGGTGTCCGTGCCGGTCGTCGTGCCGGTCGAGCTGGTCCCCGTGGTGCCGGTCGGCGTCGTGGGGGCCGTCCCCGTGCCGGTCGTGTCCGTGGGGGCGGTGTCGGTGCCCGTCGTCGGCGTGGACGTCGTGTCGTTCGTGGTCGTGTCGGGCTGGGTCGCCTGCGTCTGCGTTTGGCTGCACGTGGCGGGGACCTTCTCGGCCAGGTTCTGGATGCCCGACTGCAGGCGCTGGCGCAGGCGGGCGTCGACGGTGTCGGGCAGGGCGAGCAGCGCGTTCTGGGCCTTCGCGACGTCGCGCTGCGCGCTCTCGCAGCGCCCGGCGCGGTAGTCCGACGAGATCCGGTTCAGCGCGCTGGTCAGGCTCGACGCGTTGCTGGCGGGGATCCGACCGTCGCTGCCGCCGCAGGCGACGAGCAGGGCGGTTGCGGCGCCGAGGACGAGCGCGGCGAGCGGCGGCAGGACGCGCATCCTCACTGACCGTACCCCAGGCGCTCGGCCAAGGAGTCAGGCAGGCGCGCGGCGCGGATGGCGGCCGCGGCCCCGGCGATGTCGTACTCGATCCGCCGCCAGCGCGCGATCCACGCGCTGGTGTCGAGCAGCAGCCACGCCGCGCGCGCGTCGCCGTCGCGGGGCTGGCCGACGCTGCCGGGGTTGAGGATCCACTCGCCGTCGGCGACGTCCACCTCCTCGCCGCCGCGGCGCGCCGACCCCGTGGCCGGCTCGCCCTCGGGCCGCACGAACGACAGCGCCACGTGTGAGTGCCCGACGAGCGACAGGCGCTCGGGCTGGGCGTCGAGGCACAGCTCGGCCAGCAGCGCCGAGAGGACGTACTCCCACACCGGGTCGCGGGGCGACGCGTGGTAGAGCCCAATGCCGCGCTCGGAGCCCGAGGGCTTCAGCGAGGACAGCCAGTCGCGGTGGCCCGCGTCGATGACCTCCTGCGTCCAGCGCGCGGCGAGCGCCGCGCCCGTGGAGAACTCGCCGAGGTCGAGGTCGCCCGTGACAGCCAGGTCGTGGTTGCCGGCCAGGCACACGTCGGCGTGCTTGCGCGCCAGGCGGCAGCAGTCGTTGGGATCGGCGCCGTAGCCGACGATGTCGCCCAGGCACCAGATGGCCTCGGCCGGACTGCCCTGCACGTCGGCGAGCACCGCCTCGAAGGCGTGGCGGTTGCCGTGGATGTCGGAGACGATGGCGACCTGCATGGATCTTCGCGGCCGGCTTGGCCGTTGGGCATTCTGTACGAACGTGGAACGCCCCCGCCGGGTTGCCGTGGCCGTGGTTGCTGCCTTCGTCGTCGCGGAGGCGGCGGTCCTGCTGCTGCGGCCACGTGACGGCGTCATCGCGCCCGTGCCGGTCGACCCCGGATCGTACTTCACGCCCGCCGAGCTGGAGCGCGCCCGCGACTACCGCCAAGGCCAGCTCGTGCTCTTCGCCGCGGGAACCGCGATCGAGGTCGCGCTGCTCGCCTGGCTCGTGCGCCGCCCACCCGCGCGCCTGCGTGGGCCCTTCCGCCGCCCCGTGCTCATGGCAGCGGGCGCCGGGGCGGCCCTGTCGGTGGGCTTCGCGGCGGCCCGCCTCCCGGTCGGCGCCGTCAGCCACCACCGCGCGGTCGACGTGGGCCTGTCGACCCAGGGTTGGGGGCCGTGGCTGGGCGACGTGGCCAAGTCGACGGGCATCGCGGCGGTCTTCGCCGGCGTCGGCGCTGGGGCCGCGCTGGCTCTCATGCGGCGCTTTCCCCGCGACTGGTGGCTCCCCGGCAGCGTCGTGGTCGTCGGCTTCGCCACGGCCAGCATCTACCTCGGCCCCGTTGTCCTCGACCCGATCTTCAACAGGTTCACGCCGCTGCCCGAGGGGCGCACGCGCGCCGACGTGCTGGCCCTCGCGCGCGAGGCGAAGGTCGACGTCGGCCAGGTCTACGAGGTCGATGCCAGCCGGCGCACGACCGCCTCCAACGCCTACGTGACCGGGCTCGGGCGGACCAAGCGCGTCGTCCTCTACGACAACCTCCTGAAGGACTTCACCGCCGACGAGGTGCGCCTCGTCGTCGCCCACGAGCTCGCCCACGTGCACTACCGCGACGTCCCGCGCGGCCTGCTCTACGTCGGGCTCGTGGCTCCGGGGGCGCTCTTCGCCGCGTCGCTGCTCACGCGGCGGCTCGCCCCCGACGAGCCGCGGCCCGGGCCGGCGGTGTTGCCGGCGCTCGCCCTCTCGGTCGCGGTCGTGAGCTTCGGCGTGACCGTGGTGGCCAACCAGCTCTCGCGCCGGATCGAGAGTCGCGCGGACAGCTACTCGCTGCGCCTCACCGACGCGCCCGAGCCGTTCATCGGCTTCGAGCGCGGCATCGCCGTGCGCAACGTCGCCGACCCCGACCCGCCCGACTGGCTGGTCGCGCTGATGGCGACGCACCCGCCCACGGTCGACCGCATCGGGATCGCGAAGGCGTTCGAGGCCGGGGCGCGCTAGCCCTCGGGCCGGGCGGGCTACTCGTCGTCGCTTGGTGGCGCCGGCGGCCCGTCGTACTCGGGCAGGCTCTTGATCCCCTCGCGGGTGCGCCACTTGGAGTAGTTGTCCTCCATGGCGTCGAGCAGCTCGCGCATGAAGCGCGGCGAGAGGTTGATGCGCGCGACGACGACGCCGGGGATCTCGTCGTCCTCGACCTCGTGGTCGACGCGAGCGAACGTGAGCGTGAACTCGTAGTCCGAATGGCTGACGTTCGCGAAGTTCGCGTACTTGCCGGCCATGTGCTTCGGCTCGAAGTGGATGTTGATGTGACGCTCGGGGCCCTGCTGTTCGTCGGGCATGGTCGGCCCTAGTATCGCAGCGGTGAGGATCACCGTCGTGGCGGTCGGCAAGCTGCGCCCGCCCTTCGTGGACGACGCGGCGCACTACACCAAGATGCTGGCCGGACACGCCCGAATGGAGCTGATCGAGGTGCGCGAGGACGAGCGCGCCGAGCGGCGCGTGCCCGACGACGCCTACGTCTCGCTGCTGGCCGCCGACGGCGACCACATGGACTCCGTCGGCTTCGCCCGCTTCATCGAGGAGCGGCGCATGTCGCGCCGCGACCTGTGCTTCGTGATCGGCGGCCCGTTCGGGCTCGAGCTCGCGCGCGCCGACCACCGCCTGTCGCTCGGGCCGATGACGCTCCCCCACCAGCTGGCGCGCGTGGTGCTGCTCGAGCAGCTCTTCCGGGCGCACAAGATCATCGCGCGGGAGCCCTACCACCACTGATGCGCGAGCGCGCCGAGGTCCGGGCCTTCCTGCGGCGCCTGAGCCAGCTCGCGCTGCTGATCGCCGTCGTCATCGTGACCGGCACCGTCGGCCTGTCCCTGACCGAGGACCGCGGGGTCTGGGAGTCCTTCCAATGGGCCCTGGACACGGTGGCCACCATCGGGTCGCATCCCAACCCCGAGACCGTCCCCGGCCAGGTGGTCAAGGTCCTACTCATCGTGCTGGGCGTCGGTACGCTCTTCTACGGCTTGGTGACGGTGACGGAGGTCTTCGTCGCCGGCCATCTCGCCGCCCTGCTCGCCGAGCGCCGGACCCTCAAGGCCATCGAAGCCACCACGGACCACTACATCATCTGCGGCTACGGCCGCGTGGGCCGGCAGGTCGCGCGCGACCTGCGCGCGGCCGGGGCGCGGTACGTCGTCATCGACGAGCTGCCCGAGAACCGCGAGCTGGCCGCGGGGGTCGGCGTGCGCTTCATCGAGGGCGAGGCGACCGAGGACGAGGTCCTGCGCGCCGCGGGGATCATGCGCGCGCGCGGGGTCATCGCGTGCGTCGACTCCGATGCCGACAACATCTTCATCACGCTGAGCGCGCGCCAGCTTCGCCCGGACATCGCGATCGTGGCGCGGGCGGCGTCCGAGGCGTCGGAGTCCAAGCTGGTGCACGCGGGTGCGACGCGCGTGATCTCGCCGTACCGGTCCAGCGGATCGGAGATGGCGCGCTTCGCGCTCAACCCGCAGGTGTCGGGCGTGGTCGACGTCGCGCCCGAGTACCGCCTGGAGGAGATCGCCGTGGCGGAGGGCAGCGTGGGCGTCGGCGCCCAGATCGCCGACATCCGGGGAGGTGCGATCATCGTGGGCGTGCGCTCCGCCGATGGCACGTTCCATCCTCAGCCGCCCTCGTCGACCGTGCTCAACGCCGGCGACGTCGTGATGGCGATGGGCACGCTGCGCACCATGCAGCGCCTCGAGTCCCTGTTCGTGCCCGCGCGGACGGAGACGCGCTCGTGACCCCGGTCAGCGATCTGCGTGCCGCCGTCGAGGCGGCGGCCGCCGGCTTGGCCAACGGCGGGTCGACGAAGTCGCCGCCCACGCTCGAGCGCCCCAAGCAGTCCGATCACGGCGACTACGCGACCAACGCGGCGCTCGTCCTCGCGCCGCTGCTCAAGGCGCCGCCGCGCGAGGTGGCCGAGCGCCTGGGCGGAGCCCTGCGCGACCGGCTCGGCGAGGCGCTGGAGCGCGTCGAGGTCGCCGGGCCGGGTTTCCTGAACCTCTTCCTCGCCGATCCCTGGTACGTCGGCGCGCTCGACTGGGTGCTGGCGGCCGGCGACGGCTTCGGCGGCGGCGGCGCGACCCCCACGCTGCGGGTCAACGTGGAGTTCGTCTCCGCCAACCCGACGGGGCCGCTGACCGCGGCCAGCGGGCGCCATGCCGCCTACGGCGACGCGCTCGCGCGAGTGCTCGGCTTCGCTGGCCACGAGGTCGTGCGCGAGTACTACTTCAACGACGCCGGGACCCAGATCGAGAAGCTCGGCGAGTCGATCCTCGCGCGGGCGCGCGGGGAGGAGGTCCCCGAGGGCGGCTACGTCGGCGACTACGTCAGCGAGCTGGCCGCCCAGATCCCGGGCGCCGCCGACATCGGCGCGCACGAGCTCGCGCGCATCGGGGTCGAGCTCATGTTCGAGCGCATCAAGGCGACGCTGCGCGCCTATCGCGTCGAGTACGACGTCTTCTTCAACGAGGCCGCGCTGCACGAGGGCCGCCCGAGCGCGATCGAGCGGGGCATACAGCGGCTGTCCGAGGAGGGCCACCTCTACCGCTCCGAAGGCGCGCTGTGGCTGCGGACCACCGACTTCGGCGACGACAAGGACCGCGTCCTCGAGCGCTCGACCGGCCAGACGACGTACTTCGCGGCGGACGTCGCCTACGCCGAGCACAAGCTCGAGCGCGGCTTCGACCTGCTCGTCATCCCGCTGGGCTCCGACCACCACGGCTACGTGGCGCGGCTGAAGGCCAACATGGCGGCCCTCGGCGCCGACCCCGAGCGCCTCGAGATCCCGATCCTGCAGTTCGTGCACATCGTCGAGGGCGACGCGCGGGCTTCGATGTCCAAGCGCCGCGGCGAGTTCATCACGCTCGACGACCTCATCGGCCAGATCGGCGTCGACGCCACGCGCTACTTCATGCTCTCGCGCTCGCAGGACTCGACGATCGACCTCGACCTCAACCTCGCGCGCAGCCAGTCAGCCGAGAATCCCGTCTACTACATCCAGTACGCGCACGCGCGTATCGCCTCGGTGCGGCGCAAGGCGGGGGAGCAGCGGGTGGCGCGCGCCCTGGCCGCGACCGGGCTGAACGTGGAGCTGCACCCCTCCGAGCGTGCGCTGGTCAAGAAGCTGCTCGCCTTCCCCGAGGAGGTCGGGGAGGCCGCCGCCCGGCGCGCGCCGCACCGCATCGCGGCCTACGCGCTGGACCTCGCGCAGGTCTTCACCGCCTTCTACCGCGACTGCCTGGTCGTCGGGGCCGAGCCCGAGGCGCTCGAGGACTGGCGCCTGCGCCTGTCGGTCGTCACGCAGAGGACGATCGCCCGTGCCCTCGACCTGCTCGGCGTGGAGGCCCCGGACGAGATGTGAGAGCCGCCGCGTGTGAGCGCGGCCCGATCGTCCGTGGCGCGAATATTCCGCGCGCTCGCGGGGAACCCCGCCGGGCCAAGATGGAAGCTCTCAGACTCACGGACGACGAGGTGAAGGTGCATCTCCGGCAGGCGGTCAGCGCCGGGATCATCTGGGGCTGGTACCGCCACCTCCCGCTCAAGGGCCGCGAATGGGTCGTCAACCCGATGGCCGGCCCCTGCGTCTCGTACGACCGCGACGGCATCCGCTCGTTCTGCGAGATGCTGGCCGCGGCCTGACCGCCGACGCCTCGAGCGCGTCTCAGGCGGGCCGGCGCGCCGAGCGCGGGCTCGCGGCTCGCGGGCGCGCGCAGGCGCGCCAAGGGGTGGGACCGCCGGGCCGAGGTGGGCGATGATCTGCCCGATGGGAGCGCAGCTGCCTGACGGCTACCGGCTGACCGAGTCCGCGCCGGGAGTCGAGGACTACCTCGCGCTACGCAAGCGCGCGGGGCTGTCGCCGAAGACCCTCGAGCAGGCAACGGCCGCGCTGCCGGGCAGTTGGGCGGCCTGCCACGTCGTGCACGAGGCCAGCGGGCAGACGGTCGGCATGGGGCGCGTGCTCGGCGACGGCGGCTGGTACTTCCACGTCGTCGACATGGCCGTCCTGCCCGACCACCAGCGCCGCGGCCTCGGCGACGCCATCCTGCGCTCGCTGCTCGAGCAGATCCGCGCCCGCGCACCGCGAGGCGCCTACGTCAACCTCCTCGCCGACCCACCCGGCCGTCGCCTCTACGCCCGCCACGGCTTCGCCGAGACCGCCCCGAGCTCGGTCGGCATGGCGCTGCGGATGGGGTCGTGAAACACGCCTCCGGGCGCGCGCCATCCGGCGGCGCTCCGCCCCCGGTCGGGCGGTTTCGGCATGACGCGCCCCTTCGATCGTGGTGGCGCTGAGACGGCGGACCTGGTAGTCGGATCCGCCGTCTCGGCCGTTGTGTGACCCGCTAGCGCGGGGGGAACTGCGAGTTGGCGACCGGGTCGGCGAGGTTGGCCGTCGGGGCCTTGTCGATGAATCCGATCACGGCGCAGTTGATGTCGACGCCGACCGCGCCGTAGGGAGCCGGCTTGCCGGTCGCCGGGTCGACCCCGGTGAGCAGGTCGGGGCGCCTCGCGGCCAGGTTGAAGACCTGGACCTCGTCGATCTGACGCTTGTTGAGCCCCTGCTGGACGGCCTTGTCGGTCCAGAGGCCGAGCTGGGCGTCCCACAGTGGGCTGTAGGCCTGCGAGTGACGCGGGTCGTCGAGGGTCGGGAAGTCGCCGAACACGTTGAGCAGGTCACCGCCGCGGCGCAGCGCGTCGATGAGCGCCGTGTTGCCCGCGCTGGCGTCCTCGGACGCATGGCCGTCCTGGACCAGGTGCACGAACCCCTGTGACTCCTTGTTCGTGGCCCCGCTCTGACCGTTGATGAAGCCGAACAGCCGCTCGCGGGCGGAGCCGAGGAAGTCGTCGCCGCCGTTGTAGGCCGCCTTGTCGAGCGCCGGAACATAGGTCGAGCGCTCCAGCACCGCGGTCAAGGGCTGGCCGGCGTCGGTGCTGATGTAGACAATCGGTTGACCGGCGTCAAAGCCCTTGACGAAGAGCAGGTCGACCCACGACTCGGCGTACTGACCCGGGGCCGACGGCCCGGCGATGTGGATGCCCAGCACGCGGTCACCGGTGTCGGTGTGGTGGACGACGTCGAACGGGCCGTCACCGGTGGCGACGATGGGTGCGCTGTAGACGGTCTGCGACCCGGCGATACGGATGAAGGGGCTGTACCCGTTGCCCGCCACGGCGCCGGGCTGGAACTTGGCGAGCGGGAAGCCGCCGGGGCCGGGGGTGGCGATCCGCGTCGGGCTGAAGTCGGGCGCGCCTTGGAAGTTGACGACCGCCTGTCCGAACTTGTTCTGGTCGGGCGAGGGTGAGTCGAGCGTCACCGTCTGCACGCAGTCCGGGCACCCGATGGCGATGTTGGCGAGCTTGGGCGCGTAGTTGACGCCGAGATCGTGGGCGATCCCTTGATCGGAGGCGTCGAGGAGCGTGTACCAGACCGTCTGGCCGTTGGCCTTGCCCTTGTACAGCGGCAGCCGCACCGACTCTCTGCTGAGATCGACCTGGATCGCGCTCTCCTCGGTCAGGTGATCGCGCGGCAGCAGGCCGCTGATCGGTCCCAGTCCGCCAGCTCGGACGGACGCCTTGGTCGGGCCCGCGAGCGCGTCGCCTCCCGAGCCATCCAGCGCCTGACTGCCGACCACCGCCGCCACGGCGACGATGGTGAAGGCGGCTGCGAGCAACCACCGCTTCGACATGGACTTCATCGCTGCTCCCTTCGGCGGGCGAGGCGCGAGGCGCGCCGGACCCCATCGAAATAAGTGGACGAAACGGTCCAGTCCACGGGCGAGCGTGCGTGTTACAGCGATGACTGGACTCATCAGTCCGACAGTGGCTAGGGTCGGAGAGGGTGATCGCAGCCCCCAAGACGGCCAGAGGACGCGCGACGCGCGAGCGGATCGTCACCGCCGCATCGGAGCTCATCCACGAACGCGGGGTCGCCGAGACGAGCGTCGACGACGTCATCGAGCGCGCCGGCGCCAGCAAGAGCCAGCTCTATCACTACTTCGAGGACCGCGCCGCCCTGCTGCGCGCCGTCGTCGCCCACAACGCGGACGGCGTGCTCAGCGACCTACCGCCGCTCGACGGCTGGAAGGCCATCCGCTCGTGGTTCGACGCCCTCGTCGCGCTGCAGGTCGAGCGGCGCGCCTGCGGCGGCTGCCCGATCGGCTCGCTCGTCGGCCAGCTGGCAGAGAGCGACGAGCACGCGCGGGTCGCGCTCGGGAACTCGTTCGAGCGCTGGCATGCGCGCCTGCGCGACGGCCTGCGTTCGATGCAGAGATCCGGGAAGCTCGACCCGACCGCGGACCCCGACGAGCTCGCAACGGCGACTCTCGCGGCTCTCCAGGGCGGTCTGCTCCTCACCCAGGCCCGACGCGACCACGCCCCGCTCGCGACGGCGCTCGACGCGGCCTACGCCAATCTCCGCGCCCACGCGGCGAGCACGCGCGGGAGTGTGGTGTAACGCCAGGCGGCACGGGGATCGGCACCCGACTTGCAACACAACCCTCGCGGACGCGACGATCGCATCTCCCAGCGACGAGAGGAGCCTTCGATGGCGGGTGTGCAATCACGGGACTTCGATTCCCCCGACGAGGTGCGGACTCCAGAGAAGACGCAGGTGCACGTCGTGCGCATGGGCGAGACGACCGTCGGGCGATTTGCGTTCGAGCCTGGGTGGCGGTGGTCGGAATGCGTGAAGCCGGTCGCCGGCACCGACAGCTGCCAGGCACGTCATGTCGGTGTCGTTCACTCCGGCCGGCTGATGGTCAGCCATGAGGACGGGAGCGAGGTCGAGCTCGGCCCGGGTGAGGCGTACATCATCGAGCCCGGTCACGATGCGTGGGTCGTCGGAGACGAGCGGTTCGTCGGCTTCGAGTTCGAGTCGCGATCGGCGGAGGAGTACGCCAGGAGCTGAGCGTTCGTACGGCGACGCGGCTGGCCGAGCCCCGCGTTCATTCGTAGCCCGTGAACGCCTCGGTCTCGAACTGAGTGCCCTTGGCGCGGTCCTCGAAGACGTGGGTGATCCGGACTGCGGGCTCGACCCGCTCGACCCGACTCTCCACCAGCTCGAGGTTCGGGTCGTCGCCCAGGCCGAGGTCGTTCAGCCGCGCCGCCTCGGCCCTGGCTACGTCACCCGGCGTGGGATTGCTCTCAGGGTAAGCGTCTGTGTGGTGCTGGATGAGGGCCTGCCAGTGCTCGTCACCCGCCCGTTCGATCGAGTCTCGAATCTGTTCCCGGGTGAATGCCATGGTCCTCAGCCTCCTCTTCACTGCCCTCGATCGGGCCGACTGGCGTCAACGCTATCGGCCACCGAGCGTCCGACCGCTTGCTCACTCCGGTTGGCCCGGGAGCGGCGGGCCGCTTGTCGGTGCGATCAGCTCGCGGCGAGCCCGGCGACGGTCTCAGGGACGCCCTCGAACGCACCGACGGCGACCAGCTGGCCGTCGCTGCTGACCGTCCACCCGAAGACTTTCTGGGCGTCGGCGTCGATCGCGTAGAGGTAGCGCCCGTCGCGGGTGATGGCTTCGTCGCGGACGCCCTTCTCGCCCAGGCGGGTCGACCCTGCGACGGCGTCGCGCAGGTCGAGGGTGCCGCCGTCGCCGATCGCATAGCTCGAGATCGTGCCGTCGCCGAAGTTGGTGACGTAGGCGAAGCGCCCGTCGTTGGTGACAGCCGCCCAGCACACCTCGCTGCGGGAATCGCCGATCGAACCGCTTACCGAGGCGAGCTTGCCCGGGTCGGTGAGCGTATAGGAGGACGCCGCTGCCGCACCGACCGCGCCGCCGAACGCCTCGGTGACGATCATCGTCCCGTCCGCGGTGAAGTCGAAGCCGTAGGGCGTCTTGCCCGAGGAACGGATCGTCGTGGGCCCGTCGGCGTAGCCGTGCTCGTCGACGGCATACGCGCTGATGCTGTCCGTCCCGCGCTCGGTCACCGCCAGGGTACGGCCGTCGCGGCTGAATGCGACCTGCGCGGGATCGGCGTCGTCGGCGCTCAACGCCCGGGCCGAGGCCTCGAGCTCGACGAGCCGGCCGTCGGCGATCCGGAACCCCGCGACGTTGGGGGTGGCGTTGTTGAGCACATAGGCGAGGCTGCCGCTGATCGCGACACTCGTCGGCCGGCTGCCACCCGAAGCGGCGCGGTCGGCGAGCTCGAGCCCGTCCGCCTTCACCGCGAAGAGCGACACCTCGTCGCTGCCCGCGTTGACCACGAGCAGCCAGCGTCCGTCGGCGCTGAGGACGATCGAGTTCTGCGACGGAAGATGCGGTGCACCGGTCCCACGTCCGCCCGTGCTGTAGCGCCCCAGCGGGGACAGCGAACCGTCCTCCGAACGCTTGAAGGCGACGACCTCGTTGTCGGCGGCATCGTTCGTCTGGACATAGACAGCGGGATTCATGGCGCATCTCCAGGGCTCGAAGGGTCCGGCACTGTCGCCCGCCGAGCCTGGGCGTTACACGCGCGCTGACGCCGGGCTGCTCCGTTCGCGTGACCTCCGAGCCGGTCTTCACGCGCGAGAAGGTCCGGCGCACTCGGCGTGTGGCATTGGTCAAACGGCACGCCGGTAGCGGCCCGGCGGCTCGCCACGGTGCCGGCTGAACGCTCGATTGAACGCGTACTCGGACGTGTAGCCGACCCCGCGGGCGATGGTCTGCACGGAGTCGGTCGTGTCCTTCAGGCGTCGCGCGGCGAGGTCCATCCGCCACCGCGTCAGGTAGGTCAGCGGTGGCTCGCCCACGAGCTCGGTGAAGCGGCGCGCGATCGTCGCGCGAGAGAGGTGGACCTCCGCGGCCAGGGACTCGATCGTCCATTGCTCGTCGGGGCGCGCATGCAGCGCCGCGAGGGCGCGCGCCACGACGGGGTCATGCAGCGCGCGCAGCCATGAGGGCGGCTCGCCGTCGGCGCTGGCGCTCCACGCCCGGACGGCGTGGATGAGCAACAGGTCGATCAGCCGCGCGACGGCTGCGCGGGCGCCGGCATCGCGCGCCCCCAGCTCGCCGGCCAGCAGCGACACCAGCGCCGCGATCTGCGACCCGGCCACCGGGTCGGCGGGCACGCGCCCGGGCATGGCGGCGGAACCGGCCCGGGGCGATCCCCGGGTGGCGCGTGAACGCGCGGGAGAACGAGTACTCGGACCGGTAGCCAGCGGCACGCCAGCTCGCGCACGGGCGCCGCTGAGCGCTCGGTCGCGGCGAGGTTCCAACGCGGGAGGAACGGCGCGGCGATCCGCACCTGCCACGGGCTATTGGACCGTCTGGTACATTAGCTGTACCGATCAGTACAGAAATGACCAGGTCGCGGACATCCCCAATCTCTCTGCTGCTTCTCGCCGCGCTGTCGTGGGGGCTGTCGGCAGCCCTCACGAAGGTCGCGCTGGAACAGGTCAGCCCGCTCGACCTGTTCGCCGTCGAGGTAGCCATGGGAGCGGTGGTCTTGTGCGCAGCGGCGCTGGCCCGCGGCGCGCGCCCCTCCCGCCCCAGCATCCCGGTGTTGGCCCTCGGCATCCTTGATCCGGGGCTCGCGATCCTGCTCTTCGACTTCGGTCTCGTGCACACGGCCGCCACGCATGGCGCGTTGCTGCTGGCCACCGACAGCTTGTTCACCGTGGCCCTAGCCGTCGTGCTGCTGGGCGAGCGCCTGGGCAGCCGGGTGGCCGTGGCGCTCGCGGCCGGGTTCGCCGGCTCTGCCCTGCTGTCGCTTGACAGCGGGGGAACCATGAGCACGTTGAGCGGCGATGCGCTCGTTGTGGCCGCGGCGCTCAGCGCCGCCGTGTACGCCGTGCTCGCGCGCCGGGTTGTGGCGGGACGCAACGCGCTCTCGCTCACCGCGGAGCAGATGCTCGGCGCCGCCGTGGTCGCCCTGCCTTTGGCAGCGGTGATGATCGCTGCCGGCCACGGTCAGCTGATGCACGCCGACGCCGGGCACCTGCTCGTCACGGTGACCGTCGCGCTGCTGTCCAGCGTCGTGCCGTTCGTGCTCTACAACATCGCGATCGGCGGCGTCACCGCGACCTCCGCGGCGCTCGTTCTCACGCTCGTTCCGCTGTTTGGTGCGCTGGCGTCGGTCGTGCTGCTCGGCGAGCATCTCGCCGCGGCGCAGCTGGCGGGAGGCGCGTTCGTGGTCGTCGCGGCCGGGTTGGCGACGATCGGAGTCGACGCCGAGCGGGCGATCCCGGCATGACCGTTCCGCCGACCACCGATCGTGGCCGGGCCACGCGCGAGCAGATTCTCGAAGCGGCGAGCGAGCTCTTCTATCGGCAGGGCGTGACCGCTACGGGGCTGGATCAGATCGCCGCTGCCTCGGGCACGGGCAAGGGGCAGCTCTATCACTACTTCGGCGGCAAGCGCGACCTCACGCACGCCGTGATCGAGCGGCAGGTCGCGAGCATCATGGCCGATCAGCAGCCGCGGCTCGAGGCCCTCGCCACGCGCGCGGACCTGCGCGCGTGGGCGGATGCGCTCATGGATTCTTACGCCGGCGGCGACCACCCATTGCGCTGTCCGATCGGCGCGCTTGCGGCGGAGCTCGCCGAGAACGACCCCGAGGCTCGCGACGCCCTCGAGCGCGGCTTCGGTCGCTGGTCTGAAGCGCTGGCCGCGGGTCTCGCGCGCCTGCACGACCACGGCGAGCTGGCCGCCTCCGCCGACCCCCGACGGCTCGCGACCGCGCTGTTGTCCGCCTACCAAGGCGGCCTGCTGTTGGCGCAGGTGCGCGGCGAGCGGTCGCCGTTGCGTGACGCCCTCGACGTTGCGCTGCGAGGGTGCGGTGCCTGAGGGCGCGAGCGCCCCGGCTCGCGGTCCGCAGGCGGTCGGGGTCGGGCGTGTCTCGCGATCCGCTCGCCGGTTGAACCGATGACTTCCCTGTTCTGCGATACGGCGCTGGCCGCGCGCATCGAGCGGGCCGAGGCGCGGCTGATCGCGCTCGTCGGCGCTGCCACCCGCCGGCGCACGGGCTCCGCGGACGGGTTCGCGATCCCGATCGCGGGCGGGATGGCGAGCTTTGCGGAAAAGGGCTCGCCCTACAACAAGGTCGTCGGGCTCGGCTTCGGCGGCGTGCCCGACGTCGCCGCGCTCGACGAGATCGAGCAGGCGTTCGCGGGGCGCGGCGCGCCGACGCAGATCGAGCTCGCCCACCTCGCCGATCCCGAGATCGGTGAGCTGCTGACCGGACGCGGCTACCGGCTTGAATCGTTCGAGAACGTGCTCGGGCGCGCGCTCGCGCCCGGGCTCGAGCGCGCGACGCCTGCTGGGATCGAGGTTCGGCCGAGTGGGGACCTCGAGCTCGACTCGTGGATCGACGTGGTCGTCGACGCCGTCGCGCATCCCGACACACAGGGGCTGCCGTGGCATGAGGAGTTCCCGCGCGAGATCGTCGAGAACGCCGAACGCGATTCGGCGTCCGCCGGCCTCTCGCGCTATGCCGCCTTCCGCGACGGGGTGTTGGCCGGCGGCGCGAGCTTGCGCATTGACGAGGGCGTCGCGCAGCTCGCCGGTGCCGCGACGGCACCGGCGCACCGGAGGCACGGGATTCAGACCGCGCTGCTCTCGGCCCGCCTGGCGGACGCCGCGGTCGCCGGCTGCGACGTCGCCGTGATCACGACACAACCCGGCTCGCGATCGCATCAGAACGCGCAGCGACAGGGCTTCGACCTGCTCTACACGCGTGCCGTGCTGGTCAAGCACCCCTGAGAAGATCCCCGCGCTTTGCAGGGATCTTCAGGATCGTGCACTTTGTCGCCTAGAGCGGCGGACGAGGCTCGAACTCGCGACCCTCAGCTTGGGAAGACGGATGTCAACCCAGCACCTAAGCCACGATCTGGGCCGATGCGACCATCATGCGACCTCGACCTCATCCGACCACCGCGCGGACCTGATCGGCGCTCCGCTCCAGCGCCTGGACATAGCGCGCGTTCGCTGTCTGCACGCTGTGCCCGGCATACTTCGCCAAGTCTGCCCGGTCGACCCCGGCGGCGGCCATGATGCTCTCCCAGCTGGCGCGGAACTCCTGAGGTCGGCAGTCCATCCCGGTCGCCTGTTGCGCCGGCTCCCACACATCGCGACGCCAGTTGCGCTCCCGCCAAACTTTGCCCGTCGGAGTGGGAAAGAGGAGACGCGTGTCGATCCTGGGCGGCATCGCGCGGACGATGCCCTCGAGTGTCGGCGGCAGCGGCGTGTCGCGTCCCTGCTCGTCCTCGCGCTTGTGGTGCGTGGTCTTCGTCCCAGGTAGCACCTTGCTCTCGTGCGCGGTCCGCGCTACGTGAAGCCAGCCGGGGGCGGGGTCGCTACGCTCGAGTGGGAGGAGCTCGCCGAGCCGGAGCCCACAGTCGCTCAGCATGCGGATCATCGCCTCGGCGTACACCGCCCGCCAGCGCTCAAGCTCGGTCGGCTCGTCGCGGTCGACGTCACGCACCCGACCCGCCGAGGCGGCGAACGCGTGCATCTGCTCCATCGTCCACAGCCGTTTCGCTCGCGGCGCCTTCTTCAAGCGCGGGTCGTTGAGGCGCACGCCGAGTCGCAGCCAGGGGTTGGACTCGCAGACCTCGTCGTCGACGGCGTCGTTGACCATCGCCGACATGGCGCGCAGGATGCCGGTCGCGCCCTCGGCGGATCGGCCCTGCTCGAGGAGTCTGGCCTGCACCGCGAGCGCGTGACGCCGGCGGATGTCGCCGAGCAGCCAGTGCCGCAGCTCCACCCCCTCGAGCTCAAGCGCCAGGACCACGCCGATGCGCCACGCGTTCTCCGTGTTCGTGCGCTCCGACCGCGGGTGCACCTTCGGCCACAGGGCCGCGTAGCCGCCAAGCGTGTCCGTCTGCACGGGCTGGGGCTTGCGCTCGCGCCGGTACGCGGCGTCGATTGCGTGCTGGGCGCAGCATCCGACCCACGTCGAGCCCGACCAGCAACCGTCGACGGGCGTTCTGCACGGGCCCTTCAACTTGAAAGTCCCGGCCTGCTTGCGCTGGCCATCGCGGTTGGTGTAGCGCGCCACCCAACGCACGTCGCCCGAAGGATTCCGGCGTTTGATCGGCGTCTCGCGGTGGCGATGGGTGCGGTGAGGATGCATTCGGAGCTACTCCCTCGGTCCCGGGGCCGGGGGAAAGCGCACCTCCGCCGACCCGCCTGATCTATAGGTCAGCGTGCGGCTGTCCCGGCAGCGCCGCAAGTAGTTGTCGACGTCTCTGGGATCGATGCGACGCGAGCCGGCGATGCGGTAGCTCGGAATCGCGCTGTCTGCGAGCAGCTGCCGTACGGTGCGCTCTGACAGCGCGAGATAGGCGGCGAGCGTCTTGGGCGTAAAGAACCCCTGACGCTCTGTTACGACATGAATCGCCGTGCTCACGTCTGCTCGTCTCCGCGCGCGCTGTGCCGCCAATCGCCAGCTTGGGGCGCGATCAGCGGTAGGAGCTCTGCGCCTGCGCGGGAGATGAGGCAGTCAGCGCGCCGCGATCGGAGCTCGCACATGGGCGTCTGCAGATCCATGATCTTGATCAGCCGAGTTATGCTATCAACTACTCTTAAGGACTACAAACGCTCATGAACAACCCTTCATCTGCTCCGGTCCCCCCAGAGCGGGCGGTGGGGATGGACATCGCAAGCCCTCGCCCGGGCACAAGGCGGGCCGCGCTCTCTGCGGGGATCGGATGCTCATCGCTTGCGGCGCGCCGCCCAGCCGTCGTGATGGACCGAGGGACCGCGCCGAGCCGCACGACGGCGCGCTGCGCGACATGCCTGCGGCCGCGGCGGGCGCCGCAGGCCCGACCGCGGCCTCCCCGATCCACGCTGATCGGCGAGCCGCCCCGTCGACCAATCGCGCGGGCCCGCACCCGCGCAGCACGATCGATGGCGGCACCGAGCGCGCGAAGTCCCTCGGAGCACACGCAGCAGAGGCAACGCTCGCGCCCCGGCTCGACCCCGACCTTGCACATAGGCCTCCGCCCCGCCCGGGAGAACCCAACGCATGCGAGTTCAGAGCGCCACAAAACGCCCCACACATTTGCACCAACGGATGCTTTCACGGTACTTTGTAGCTGTATGAAGCTGTTGAGGGCCTCTGGCAAACATCGAGTGGCTGCTGTGTCTTTGGACGGCGCAGCCTAGAAGGGGCATGCGGCGGTGTTGTCGATCGGCAAGTTGACGGTCGAGCAGTCGCGCTACTACGAGCGCCAGGTCGCGCAGGGCCGCGACGACTACTACTCCGGCCGTGGCGAGTCCCCGGGCCGCTGGACCGGTACCGGCGCTGAGACCCTCCGGCTAAGCGGCCGCGTCGATGACGACGGCTTCATGGCGCTCATGGACGGTCGCGACCCGGCGACGGGCGAGCGCCTCAAGCGCGTCGGCGGGCGCTCGAAGGTGGCGGCCTTTGACCTGACGTTCTCGGCGCCGAAGTCGGTGAGCGTGTTGTTCGCCATCGGCGAGCCAACCCTGGCGGGGGCACTGGTCGAGGCGCACGAGTCAGCGGTAGACGCAGCGCTGGGCTACCTGGAGCGCGAGGCCTGTCGCGTGCGCCGCGGCCGCGGCGGTGCGGAGCGGCATGTAGGGGAGGGGTTCGTGGCGGCCGCCTACCGCCATCGCATGAGCCGCGCCGAGGACCCGCAGCTGCACACCCACGTGGTAGCGGCGAACATGGCGCGCGGCGCTGACGGGCGGTGGACGGCGCTTGACGCCACCCCGATCTACCAGCACGCCAAGGCGGCCGGCTACCTCTACCAGGCCCACCTGCGCGCCGCGGTCCGTGAGCGTCTGCCGTGGGTGCGGTGGGGGCCGGTTCACAACGGCATGGCCGAGATCGAGCAGCTGGCCCCGGCGGTGTTGGGGGAGTTCTCCACGCGCCGTCGTCAGATCGAGGAGCGCGAGCGCGAGCTCGTAGCCGCGGGCGTGCAGGTGGGGGATAGCGGCCGTGAGGCGATCGCGCACGACACGCGCGGGCACAAGCGCTACGGGATCGACACCGCGCCGTGGCGTGACGTCGTGCGCGCCCGGGCGGCCGAGCACGGCCTCGGTGTGCGCGAGCTCGCCGCCCTCGTGCGCGGACCGGCGAGGGCGCACGAGATCCCCGATCCGTGGCAAGTGAGCGTCGAGCTGGCCGGCACCGCCGGGCTGACCGAGCGACAGAACACGTTCGCCAAACGCGAGGCGGTGATGGCGTGGGCGGCCGCGCACGGGCAGGGGGCACCGGCAGACGCGGTCGAGCGCGCCGCAACGGAGTTCCTGGGGCGCGACGACGTGCATCGTGCCGCCGGTCTCACTGAGCGGCGGTTTACGACGAGCGAGTTGCTCGCTCACGAGCAAGCGATCGTGGTCGGCGCACGGGCGCGTCGCGGCGAAGGCACGGGCAGGCTCTCCCCTGCGCTCGTCGAGGCGATCCTGACGAACGCGGCGCGCGCTCCGACCGCGGAACAGGCCCGGGTGATCCGTGGCCTGACCTCGAGCGGTCACGGCGTGGAGACAGTCGAGGCGCTGGCCGGGACGGGCAAGACGTTCACCGCCGGGCTGCTCGCCCAGGCCTACACCGCTGGCGGCTATCGCGTCCTGGGGACGGCGCCGACGGGACGTGCGGTGCGGGAGCTCAGCGAGCAGGCCGGCATCGGCCAGGCGTCGACGCTGACGCGCCTGGCGCTCGACCTCGACGTCGTCGACAGTGGCTTCGGGTCGGGTCGGGTGGTGTTGATCGTGGACGAGGCCGGGATGGCGAGCACCCGCGAGACCGCCAGGGTCATGGCGCACGCCCAGGTCGCAGGGGTGAAGGTCATCGCGATCGGCGACTCCGGCCAGCTCTCAAGCGTCCAGGCCGGCGGCTGGCTGGGCTCACTCACGAAGCGCCTGGGCTCGCACGAGCTGCGCGAGGTGATGCGCCAGCGCGATCCGCGCGAGCGCCAGCTCCTGGCCCAGGTGCGCCGCGGCGACCCCAGCAACTACATCACCGCGAAGGAGGATCGCGGGCAGCTACAGGTCTTCGAAGGCGACATCGCGAGCGCAAGCGCGGGTGAGCGCGCCGCGGTCGCCGCGTGGCGCGAGCGGCAGGCCGCATGCCCGTGGGGGCAGGCGGTGCTGACCGTGCGGGACAACCAGCGCCGCGAGCGCCTCAACGCGCTCATCCGTGCCGAGCTGAAGCGCGACGGTCGGCTGGGCGAGAGCATCCACATCGGTGGCTACGACTTCGCCGTGGGTGACCGCGTCGTCGCGCGGCGAAACGACCGCGAGCGGGCCGTGGACAACGGCATGCGCGGCACGGTGATCGCCGTCGACCCGACCGAGAAGGACGTGCTCGTGCGCACCGACGCCGGCGCCCAACGCTGCCTCGGTGCGTCGTATGTGGCCGAGCATTTGCAGCACGCCTACGTGTTGACCGCGCACACCATCCAGGGCGCCACGGTGGAGTGGGCGGGGGTCGTCGGGCGCCCCGAGGACTTCAGCCGTAACTGGTCCTATACGGCGCTCTCGCGCGCCCGAGAACCAACCGAGCTATTCGTCATCGACACCCCGACCGAGCGCGAGATCGACCGCGCGGAGATCGCCCCCAGCCGGGCCCGTGGACTGGGCGACGAGCGAACGCCCATCGAGCGCCTCGAGGCGGCCATGCGTTGCCGTGACGACGAGGACCTCGCCCTGGACCGCGTCGACGCCGAGCGCGCCCGTGGCCCAGCCCACCTCGAGCCCGCGCACGCCGGGGCCGCCATCGCCCGCCCGTCCGTCGTCGAGCTGCAGGCCGAGCTCACGCAGCTTCGCGAGCGCATCGGCCGCTACCCCGAGCACCTCGTCGACCAGCTGCACGCCGCCGGGACCATCCAGGCCGAGGCTCAGCGCGTCGCTGACAGCGCGCGAGCACGCATCGCCGAGCTCGAGCAACCCGCGCGCGGCGTGCTGCGCCGGCGCGCCGCGGACTCCGCCCAGGTTGCGCTGGAGCGCCAACGCCTCCAACTCGCCGAGGAGCAAATCGCGGCGGCCACCGAGCGTGAGCGCAACCTCGCAAGCAGCATCCCCGACCGCGCGCAATGGGAGGCCGAACACCGTGCGCTCCGCGAGCGCGCCGCCGAGCTCGACGCGCAGCTCTCCACCCGCCGCCGCGAGCACGTGCGCGTCGCGCTCGTACGACCAGCTCCCTACCTCTCGACAGCGCTGGGCGCTCTCCCCGACCAGCCGCGCGCTCGCCGCACCTGGCAACAAGCCGCCACCCGCATCGAGGCCTACCGCTTCGACCACGCCATCACCGACACCCACAACGCACTCGGAGCACCTCCGAGCGACCAGCGCGAGCGCGCGCACTGGCAACGCGCCCACCACGCCCTCCAACGCGCCCAGCGAGACCTCGGTCACCGCGGCGACCGCCGGCACTCGCACGAGGTCTAAGAAGCGCATTCAGAAGCCGCCCCGCCGCCGCTCAGTTCCGTCCGAGGCAGCGGTGGGATGTCGGCCGAGCCGCTCGACCGAGACTGCCGCTTCGGTGGAGGAGCAGCGGTCTCGACCTGCGCGCCTGCTCGTCGTCCCGAGCGGGCGCGGGTCGACGGCGCTTCGAGACGCTCGCTCCTCGCGTCCTTTCGACAGTCACGTGAGCGCCTGCCTGCCGCGACGACGCGGAAGCAGGAGGGCTCGCTGCTTCCGCGCATCCCGACCAGGGGTGAAGTGGGCCGCGATGACCGGTGCAGCGTGGGGCGCTCAATCCGCCTGAACATCTAGTCGACCTCCGACCCCGCCGCTGATGTTGAGGGCTGACGACGTGATGGTGCTGGCCTGGTCTGACGCGGATGGCGCTTGATGAGCCGGTCCGGGCGCGACAGGTGAGGTGCATGTGGAGGTACGCTTCGTTCAGGTAACTGCGCGCTGGGTTCTTCGCGTTCCTCGTCCCCTTGAGCGGTGCGCCTAGAGAGGAACGAGGAAAGAGGTCCGCATGTCGGCAATTGGGATCATCGCCATCGTCGTGGCCGCGCTGATCGTTTTGGGTCTTGTGGCGGTCTATTTCCGACGCCGCGTGGAGCAGAGACAGGTCCTGCGCGCGCGGCTGGCTTCAGAAGCCACGGGACACCGTCAAGAGGCAGACGCCCATGCCGCTAGGGCTCAGGAACTGGGCCCGGAAGCCGAGGCTCTTCGCCGGGAAGCCACCGAGCGCGCCGCTTCCGCCGAGAAGGAGGCCGCCCGCGCCGAGGAGCTGGACACGCGCGCTACGCAAGCCGAGCAGAAGATTTCCCGCGAGGGCCAAAGCGCCGGCCGTCACGACGAAAAGGCGGCCGAGCTAGAGGAAAAGCTCTAAACCGGGTCCATCGCCTTCGAGCTAGAGGTCGCGGGCCTCGATGTCGGCGGCGCGGACCTCTCGGACGAACGGGCGCCAGAAGTGGCGGCCGTCGAAGGCTCGCTCGATGCCGAGCGTGAGCGCGTCGATCGGTTCGGCGTGCTGGGGGTTGCGGTGCCGCTCGTTTCGGAACAGCCGCTCGGGGGCGTGCTGGAGGTGCCACTCACAGAGATAGACCTCGGTCTCGGGCCACTGTCCGCGAAGGGCGCCTCGCTGACGGTGATGCAACTCGCATAAGACCCCGCCCGGTACTCCGGGCAGCGAGCCAAGGAACGCCTCCCAGCTCATTGCCGAGCCGTCGGTGAACGCCTGCATCCGCCACATCCGCGGGCGGCCCGCGACCCAGCCCATCTCATAGAAGACGCGGAAGGCGACCGGCGCGTGCCCCGGCTGGCGCGAGTTGCGCACACGGAAGGGCAGGTCGTCGATGACGAGGCTTCCCGTGCTCGGCCAGGCCCGGGAGCGACGCTCGAACGCGACCGGCGCGAACAGCTCGACCCAGTCGGCCACGAGTTGGCTGTGGCGCGTTTTGCGCAGCTCGCCCGTGCCGCGGTCGATCGGCAACCGCGACGCTCTCTCCCGCGCCACCAGAGCGGTGCGCTGGTATAGCGCTGGCGTCGATACCCAGGGCGCCCGTAGTCCCGTCGAGATGCACGCGCGAGGCCGCGTGCTCAGGCCGCGGACACGCTGCCTTCATGCGCTTCTCGTCGGCATCCCGCCGAACCTTCATGGCGCACGGGAGCCTACGATTCCAACCAGTCGTTACCCCAACGGGATGCGAGCGGGGGCGGCGGGTAGGTCGCGACGGCCAGCTAACCCCGGCGGCCTGAAGTGACAACACCCACGGGGTCCACGCCAGATTGCGCGCGCCGCGTGCCCCGCGCTACGGACTGGTCGGCCACGAGCTCGCGAAGCGCGTGATCGCGATCGAGCAGTACCTACTCGCCGACCGCGACCTGCGGTTCATCAGCCGTACCTTCCCGCTCTGGGTGGCGGTCGGGCTGGCCCTCCCGTTCGGCCTCGGCGTCGCCCCGACCGGCTCGATCGCGGGCGGGCTCACCGGACTACTGTGGGGCGGAGCGGTGCGCGTCTTCCTGCTGCATCACGCGACCTTCAGCATCAACTCGCTGTGCCACTACTACGGTCGGCGACCGTTCGCCACCGGCGATCAGGCTCGCAACCTTGCGTGGCTGGCACCAATCGCGTTCGGGGAAGCCTGGCACAACAACCATCACGCCTTCCCGACCTCAGCCAGACACGGACTCGGCCGCCGGCAGCTCGATCCCAGCGCCTGGCTCATCAGCGGCCTGGAGCGCTGCCACCTCGCCTGGGACGTCGTCCGCATCAGCCCCGAACGCCAAGAAGCCAAACGTGGATCCGCGACGGCGTGACTCGATCCGCCGCGGTAAGGCGGCGCGCAGCTGCGCCAGGCCATGTCGGCCGCGCTCGCGTTGATCTCGCGCACGGACATGACCACGTCGACGCCGACGAGATCGGCAGCGCAGCAGCGGATCCGCGACGGTGTGATGCGTCGGGATGTTGTCGGTTGGTCGGGTGGCTCGGGTGTTAGGTCGTGTCGGGGGTCGCGCGCATCGGGGCGGGCATGAGTGCGGCGCCGGCGATGACGAGGCAGAACGCGAGGAAGCGGGCGGTGATGGCGAGGGGGCCGGAGCCGATGGGCTCGTGGAAGACGAGGATGCCGCCGATGATCGCGGTGAGGTTGGCGGCCACCGAGGTGAGCGCGATGACCTCGACGCCCTCGCCGAGTTGGAGGCTGCGGGCCGAGGCATAGAAGGCCACCACCCCCGCGGTGACGGCGGTGAGCGTCCACGGGCTCACCGACCCGAGCAGCGGCCCTGGTGGCGTTTTGGTGAGGTATTTGATCGCGACGTCGGAGACCCCGAACAGGGCGCCGGCGGCCGCGCCCAGGAGCAGTCCCTCGGCGCGGTCCGGGACACCTCGGCGGGTCGAGATCCGCACGAGCGCGGCGCCGAGCGCGAAGATCGAGCCCTCGATGGCGATCAGCGCCGCCAGCGAGGGGCGCTGCGAGGTGTTGGCGCCGGTGCCGGTCAGTCCGATGACCGCGAGCCCGGCCGCGGTGATCGTCACGCCGACCCATTGGCGTCGTCCGAGCTGGAAGCCGAAGAAGCGCTCGGCGAACACGGCGAGGAAGACGAGCCCGCCGGAGAGGACCGCCTGCACGATCGACAGCGGCGCGAGCGAGAGCGCGCCGACGTGCAGGCCCCAGGCGAAGATCGCCACCATCCAGCCGACCGCGAACCATCGCGAACCAAAGAGATCGGCGGCGCTGCGCAGCGGATGGCGGACCCGGATCGGCGGGGCGAGCACCGCGCCGCGGTGCTTGAACAGAAACGCGACGTTGGTGGCCAGCGCCGAAGCGACCGCCAGAATCAGTCCCAGGATCATGGTTCGGTGCCCTGCCGGGGCGAAGTCTCGCGCCCCAGCCGCGCTGACGCCACGGGCCTGATCTGCGAGACGCCGCCGCGCGGCCGCGCTCACCTAGGGGATCGGCGCGATGACGTCCAGATCGACGCCGTAGCGGTGCGGCCAGCCGACGTCGCTCAGCGACGACCCCGCTTCGACGCCACCACGCGCTCAGGCGACCAACGCATGAGGCGTCCGTGGCGCCGCCGCGCGGGCGGCGCACCCGGAGCGTCCGAGATCGCGGCGATCCACAGACCGCGCGCTTAGAGCTGCCGCGAGGACCAGAGCAGGGCGGCCAGAATCACCGAGGTCAGGCCGACCGCCAGGCCGACGATCCAGCCGGCGACGTCCTGGCCCACCAGCACGGCGCCCAGGACCACGGCGATGCCGATGATCCCGCCGGTCGCGATCACGCGCATGGCGCCACGCTCGACCTTCAAGCGGCGCCGCTCTCGCCCGGGCACCATGCCCTGGGGGCGCTCCGGCCGACCGGCCTCGCGCGCACCACGTTCGGGCTCGGAGCGCCTCGGGGGAGTCTCTGCGGTGGCGTCACGTGGATCGGCCGCCGTCGGATGCTCGTTCGATGCAGGGCGATCCCCCGACTCCGAGGAGGAGGTCACCCCCAGAACGGTACTCCCACGGCGCACCCCAGCCTCGCGTCTCGACGTCCAGAGACGGTTCGCCGCGTCTCGTTGCCCGCCCGCGCGGGGGCGGGACCCTTTGGGGGCCCTCACGGCATCGAGAAGGGCACCGAGAGCCGGACGGGCGTCGCGACGAGGCGCGCCCGCCAGGTCCGGGCGGCGTCGGACTGCGGTCCGACCGCAGGAACGCAGAATCGCGCATCGCAGGCTGAGTCGGCGACGGCGGAGGCTAAGTGCTGGGACGCCAGCAGGGCTTCACTCCGTCGCGCGCTCGCCGTCACGGCGTCGCGCGGCGCCGGGCCTCGACGTCGTGGCGGCAGGACGGCATAGTTTGGGCTTGACCGGCCGCTCAGGCCGTAGACCAGCGCGCCCGGCGCGGCGGCGCGGGTGGCATGCATGACGCCCATCGTGTCAGCGCGGCGCGCGTGATGTGAGAGTAGGCTCGAGCGGCCCCCGGTCCACCGTCCCGCCGGGCCTGTTGGTGCGGTGAAACGACGGCGACCCCCAGGAGGGCGGCTGAACTCCTCGATGCGTAAGGGACGGTGTGAGGCGGGGCCCCCGCTTGCCGATCGGGCGCTGTTTGAGCGCTACCGGGCGCGGCGCGACCCGGTCGACCTTGACAGGCTCGTGGAGCGCTTCCTGCCCCTCGCGGCCGCCCTGGCGCGCCGCTACCAACGCACCGGGGAGCCCTTCGACGATCTCTTCCAGGTCGCCTGCCTGGGGCTCGTCAAGGCGATAGATCGCTTCGACCTCAGCCGCGACGTCGCGTTCTCCAGCTACGCCGTGCCGACCATCCTGGGCGAGATCAGGCGCTACCTGCGCGACCGCACGTGGTCGGTGCGCGTGCCCCGCGGCCTGCAGGAGCTCGCGCTGCGCGTGGACAAGCACGTCGTCGAGCTGTCCAGCGACCTGCAGCGCCAACCCACGGTGGCGGAGATCGCGCACGCCGTCGCGGCCACCGAGGAGCAGGTGCTCGAGGCGCTGCAGGCCGCCGGCGCCTACCGCGCGACGTCGCTTCAGACCCCGCGCGGCACCGAGGACGAGGCCGCCGACACGCTCGGCGACACGCTCGCCAGCACCGAGCCGGGCTTCGGGCTGGCCGAGGACCGCGCCACGCTCGCTCAGCTGCTGCGCGCGGTCACCCCGCGCGAGCGCGAGGTGCTGCGCCTGCGCTTCGAGGAGGAGCTCACCCAACGACAGATCGGCCGACGCATCGGCGTCTCGCAGATGCAGACCTCGCGCATCATCCGCCACTCGATCGCCCGCCTACGCACAGCCGCACAGGCTTGAGCCCGGCCGGGCGGGCACCACGCGAGCTCAGCGCCTCGACGCCGACTGCGCCGCAGTCGTGCACTCCGAACGCCCGCTCCGGGAGCGCGTCACGCGGCGTAAGCGCCGCAAGTGCAACCAGCGTTGCAGCGCCCTCGCTGACCAACGCCAGGCCGATCAGCGTCCAGGCTCTAGAACGCCGGACGACGGACGTCGACGATCGATACATCCCTGGCACCGTCGGGCAGCCTCCCTGCCCCACGAGCCGCAGGCTTGATCATCGAACGTGGATAGCACGACGACAGTTCTCGCGATCCACCAAGCGAGAGCCACGATGCGTCCAGCGACGGTCAGCTCGAGCTCATGGCCGGGGATCCCTGAGCTCGCGTGATCCTGTCGCGCGGAGTCGGGTTGGGATCCGAAGCGCTTCTCGGCGATTCGGGGATGGCGCGGATCTTGATCGTTGCTGATCGTGGTTCGTCGAGCGTCACCCAGGCGGCGCTTGCCGGCCTGCTTGGCTCGGTCCTTGGAGTGCCCGGTTGCCTCAGCGGCTTTGGCTTCTCAGTCGGCTCGCTGAACCGGCACGCCAAATCGCTGCTGGAGTGCGTCGGCGTCGATGCTCTCGTCGTGGCGCCGTGCTGAGTCAGGGCGACTGAAGAGCACGATGCGCTCCGCCGCGAACGTGACGAGGGCGTCCTCCACCGCCTGGACCGGATCACTTTCACCAGTGATCCCGTGAGCGTCGACTCCGGCGTCGTCGAGGTCCTCGACGGTCTCTCGCTGGACCAACTCTGCCCGCCGGATCGCCTCGTCCGCGTCGGAGAGCCAAAAGCGCAGCGCCGAGCGGTGCAACGCCGGCGCCACGACCAGGATCTCCGCGTCGTCGGTCGTCTCCCCAAGCGCCGCGCGCAGGCGATCGGCGGAAATCGGCTCGCTCGCAATCACCAAGACCTTCATCACATCCCTCCACGGTCTTCCCATGAGCAGTAACCGTGGGCGAATGGTCGCGCATCGCGGAACCCCGAACACGCTCTGACCTCCACGTCGTCGCTCCGGAAAGAGAGCCGCAGGGCCCCTGACCCGGTTGCGTGCGCCAGCGGCGAGCGATACGAGACCTCGATCGCCGCGCAGCTGGGCGTCGCGTCGCTTGACCGTCAACCGCGGGTCGCGCGCGCGGGCCCACGAGGGCGGGAGTACAATGAGCCATCGGGACGCTCGCGGGCAGCTCGTGCGTGAAGGCGTCTCCCGAACGGAGGGTCAATGGCCCTAACGCAGAAGCAGACCGAAGGCTGGATCCAGCGACGGCGCGAGCGCAAGCGTCTGAAGCTCGAGCGGACCGGCGACTCGCCTCAGAAGAAGTCGGAACCCGCGAGCGAGACGGAGGGGCCTGACGTCGAAGACGCGGCTCAACAGGCCAGCGCGGGCCTGCTCGCCAACGGCGGTTGGTACCAAGGCTGAGCCCCGGCGGGGCAGTTGCACAGGCGCCGGGAGCTTTGCACGCAGCGTCGAGTCCTCCGTGCCTCGCCTGAGGGCATAGAGCGCACGGCGCACCAACCGGTCGGATCGGCGCCAAGCTTGACGCCCAGTCCCCTGCCCACGGGAGGCTCCGCCCACGCAGCTGCATCCCGCTTCGACAAGGCAGCGCTGTGTGCGAGCGCCTGCGCGCGTCTCGTCGAGGAGTGTTAGATCTTGCGGTAGCGGGCGTCGGCGATCGAGTACAGCGCGAAGCCGATCAATCCGGCAGCGACGACGCCCAGCAGGACCGGTCCGTAGGACTGGTGGGAGAGCTTGTTCAGGGCGCCGTCGAGACCGATAGCGCTGTGCGGGTCGTAGTTCATCGCGGCCTTCACGAGGCCGTAGCCGACGAGGCCGAAAACGACCATCCGTGCGAGGTGTCCGAAGACTCCGATCGCGGTGAAGGCGCGCTTGCCCTCGCGGCTCATCTCCTCGGTCTTGGAGGTGTCCAGGAACTTCCGCGAGACGCCTTTGTATCCCTGAGCGAGTGCCACGCCGATCAGGATGGCGCCGACGACGGCGACGATCTCCGTGCCGCCGGTCCAGTCCAGCACGCCTCCGGTCGTCTGCTTCGGACTGCTCGATCCACCGCCGCTGTTTGCTCCGATGAGGATCTTCACCGCGGTGACGCAGAGCGCGGCGTACGCGACCCCGCTGGCCACACCAGCGACGCGCTGAAGACCGCTGTCGCGTTCGCGGGTGCCGTGACCGATCCCCGCGCGGACCAGACGCCACGTGGCGTAGCCAGCGAGCCCGGCCACCATCACGACGAGCAGCGCCTTGCCGAACGGCTGATGGGCGATCGTCTGCAACGCGCCGCGCTGGTTAGTCGACTTGCCGCCCGCTCCGACCGCGAGCTTCAGGGCGAGGATCCCGACGATGCCGTACACCACCCCGCGGGCGACGAGCCCGGCGCGCGCCAGCCACGCGAACTCGGGCCGGCGGGCGACGGCCTCGCCTCCGCGCTGGGTGCTGCGGACGGGGCGCGGCACCGAACTCGTCGTCATGGCCTCACATCTCCTTCAGCGGCGGGGTGTTCGGGCGCGCGGCGGGTTGGTCGCCGCAGCGCATCCGGGGCGTCACCGTCGCCGGCACGCGGCGGTAGCGGCGCTGGTGGCGCTCGACGGTCGCGTCGGGAACGGCCTCGAGCGGGGGAGCGCCGGACAGGGGAGGGCTGGGGGCCGACATGACGGCCTTCTCTCTCGTCCTCCGGTCGGGTTCGCGCGCGAGGCGAAGGGCGAAGACCCAACGTGCGATCTGCACCTCACCATAGCGCCGCCGAGCTAAAATCGCGTGGCCTTCGCATCGCGAGCGCCCGCCGTCACGCATGAGCCCGCCAGACGCCCAGAGCACGGCCCTCACCCCCACGGCGACATGCTCACGGTCATCTCCGACGGGCTCGTAGCGCTGCTGAAGGAGTTCTACGGCCGCGGCCCGACACGCGCGAAGTCCTACTACGAGGACGACCTCGTCGTGTGCCTGCTACGCGGCGGCTTCACGCGCGTGGAGCAGACCCTGCTCGAAGGCGGGCGCGGCTCCTCGGTCATCCAGCAGCGGATGGATTTCCAGGAGCTGATGCGTCAGCGCTTCGAGGCGGTGATCGAGGGGGCGACCGGCCGCCGGGTGATCGGCTTCATGAGCGGCAATCAGCAGCATCCCGACATGATGTGCGAGGTCTTCATCCTCGCACCCACCGACCTCGTCGACGACCACGAGCACCCCCAGCGCCGGCCGTCCCCGCCGCCTGACCGGCGCGACGCCTCGGGCATAGGCGGCTCCGCCTCGTGACCGCTCGTGAGGGCTATTGGTTGTGTTCGCCTGCCGATCGTCGTTGCCGGTGTCGGGCGGCGCGAAGGTGGTGCGCGTGAGCCGCCGGATGCGGCCTGGGCGACCGCCTTGCGCAGCGCTGCGCTGAAGACGCCCGGGCCCCAGTAGCGGGCGCCCACCAGCCGGTCCAGCTCCCCGCGTTCGGTGGTGCCGTGTTCGTAAGGGCACGCTGGATGGTCTGAGGGCTGGTTCGGTGGGCAATGACGTGAGGGCGGGCACGCGCGAGGTAGGCATTCAGCCCGGGCCAAGGCGGCAGCGGCGAATCCTCCCTCGCTGGCGTGGCTGGCGGCCGCGCGGCGCGCGCCGGGCGCGGGCTCCTTCTCGTCATGCCCGGTCGCGTCTGCGTCCGCTAGCCGATCTTGCTCTGCGTCTTCGGCCGTCAACGGCTTGGCGATGTCCTCGAGCTGCTCCCTCTCGGCCTTGACACCGAACAGCAACTCGGCGACGCAGCCCAGCGCCATGACCACGGCGCCTATGAACCCAATCGCCACCTGGCCCTCGTGGCCGGTTGCGATCAGCTGGCCAGACGTCAGCGGTCCGGCGATTCCGCCGACGGCGGTGCCGATCGCGAATAAGAAGGGGATCGCCAGCGCCCCGGTCTCCATCGGAAACATCTCAGAAGCGGTCAGGTACCACCGGCGCGGAGAGTAGGGCACGAGGCGGCGAAGCTGGCGCTGGCGTACGTGATCAGGCGTGACGTCGAGGCCAAGGCGACCGAGATCGGGAGCGGGTCGATTCGGCGCCTACAACGCTGACGGGCTACTGGTCGACCGGTCGAAGCTCCGCGAACGTGAAACGCTCCGTCTGCCCTGCAGCCTCGCCTTCCTCGTAGCGAATCCATGCAGTGTTCGCTTCGCGCTCACTGCCCGCCACGCTTGAGTCCGCGACGGTCACCGTCTCGTCCGCCGTGTTGAGGAACGTCGCCGCGACCCGGCCGTTGCCGTCCGGATCCGGGACGGTCACCTTGTCACCCGTCTTATACATGCGTCCAAGGGTAAGTCCCTCGCGACCCGAGGGCCGACCTCGACCCAATCGTGATCGTTCCGCACGCCGTGCGCGTTAAGACCATGGCGCGGCGTCGCTTCGGACGGACGAGTTCCTCGCAGACGAGGTGCCGGTACTGCGTGGGCGATGGGATCCGCCGGGCGATCAACTTCAGGTCGAGCGCCGCGATCACGCTCCACCGTCGACACACCAGGCGGCTCGCGCGCGTGCGGCGCGAGAGACCGGACGCAACGAGGTCGTGGGCAATGGTGCCCAGGTGCTGGGTACGCTGGCCGCATGGGCGAAACAGACGACCAGGATGCAACGGGACAAGCCGGGCGAGACGACGGGTCGCGCCTGGGCGAGATACTCCACGGGGCCGCTCGGGGGGGCGGTCGGGGCGATGGCGATGACGGGCATGCGGGTGCTCACCACCGAGCTTGGGCTTGTGGAACAGACACCCCCTCAGGCCGTCGGCCGTCAGCGCGCGCGCGGCGCGCGGGCGCTGTTGCGGCGGGCGCCGCGCAAGCAGCGTCGTGGCCTGATCGAGGTCGCGCATTGGGCCTTCGGCGCTGGCGGCGGCGCGGCCTTCGGAGCGCTCCCTGCGGCGATGCGTCGCCGGCCCTGGGCGGGCCCGGCCTATGGCCTGGTGGTGTGGCTGGGATTTGAACTCGGGATCGCGCCGGTGCTGGGCCTGAGCCAGGCCAAGCGTCCACGGCCGGTCGACCGCCTGGCGCTCGCCGCCGACCACCTGCTCTACGGCCTCGTGCTCGCAGGGACGCGCCGCGGCGGGCGAGGCTAGGTTCATCACGAAAGGACCGGATGAGTGCGGCGCCCGCACCAGCGCCCGCGGGTTCGGGCTGGGCGGTGACAGGTCTCGGCAGACGTCGTCGGAATCCTGGCGACCCGCGCACGACTCGATTAGGCGGCGATCGGCTCCGCGCCGACCTGGAGCCGCGCAAGCGCTTGACGGATGATGCGGGAGACCTGCATCTGCGACACGCCGATCCGCTCGCCGATCTCCGTCTGGGTGAGGTCCTCGACGAAGCGCAATCGCAGGACCTCCCGCTCGCGAGGACTGATGCGCCGTGCCAGTCCTGCCAGCGTCGCGCGATCCTCCGCGCGCTCGAACTGGTCGTCGTCGACGCTCAGGCTGTCGCCGAGGGTGTTGCCGCTGTCATCGTCGCTGTTGCCGCGCGGCGCGTCGAGCGATGCCGCCCTGTAGGCGCCGTAGGCGTGCAGTGCCTCCAGCACGTCGGACGTTTGCGCGGCGAGCTTCGCGGCGATCTCGTCGACCGTGGGAGCGCGCTGGAGTGCGAGCGTCAGGTCCGTGACGGCGCGGTCGACCTTCAGCGAGAACTCTTGTAGGTCGCGCGGCACCCGCACCGACCACGTGCGGTCGCGGAAGTAGCGCCTGAGCTCGCCGAGAATGGTCGGCACCGCGAAGCTGGAGAACGCGATCCCACGTTCGAGGTCAACCCGTTGATCGCCTTGACCAGGCCTAAGCAGGCGACCTGAAAGAGATCGTCGAACGGCTCCGACGATCTCTGGTAGCGGCGGGCGAGCCGCCGCACGAGCGGCAGGAAGCGCTCGACGAGCATCTCGCGGTCGACCGCGTCGCGCTCATCGAGGTAGCGCTCGAAGAGCACGCGGTCGTGCCATGCGCGGCTCTGACCCAGGTGCCGCAGCCCCGAGGAGCCCTCGGGTTCCGGCGTCACGTGCGGTGTCGGGCGTTTCAGGGGCACGGCACCTCCAAGTCACGAACCGATGAACTTGGAAGTCAGTCGGACATTGCCCGCGGTCCGGACCCTATCGCGCGCCCTCCGTCCCTAAGCCTACCCGTTCGCGGGCGCTGACCCATCGGAGCACCGACGGCCTCGACTACGCGCTCCGGCGGCGGTGAACGCCCTTGATCATGCCATGGCGACAGACCGATGATCCGCACGCCGCACTCCTGGCAGTCTGGGTTGGAGCGAGGCACCCCTCCCCCGGGAAGCAGCAGCGTCGAGGATCGAAGTTGCGGCGCGTCGGCGGCGTAAGGTCTGAGCGCGATGTCCGTGGATGTCCTTCGAGTCGCTGACCGCGTTGCGGGGACTGCGATCGAGCGCTTGACGAGCGCTCACCATGCCCGCAGGCTGGGCAAGCTCGGGCGCTCGGCGCAGCGCACGCCGCCCGACGACGGGCGCCTGTGGGCCGCGGGGGATCCGTCGCCGCGGACGGGCAACGCGGTCGACGTGCTGATCGATGGCGCGGCGTACTTCCCGGCGCTCGAGCAGGCGATCCGCGGCGCGCGGCGCAGCGTGCTGATCGCGGGGTGGTGCATCACGCCGCAGTTCGCGCTCGTCCGCGATGAACCACCGGTACTGCTGCGTGAGTTGCTGGGCGAGGCGGCCGAGTCGGTCGACGTTCGCGTGCTGCTGTGGGCCGGAGCTCCGGTGCCCGTGTTCGCGCCGCGCCGGGCCTCCGTGCGCAGGGGGCGCGACGAACTCGTGCACGGGACGCGCATCAAGACCGCGCTGGACTCCCACGAGCGCCCGATGCATTGCCACCACGAGAAGCTTGTCGTGGTCGACGACGAGGTCGCCTTCGTCGGCGGCATCGACCTGACGAACCTCGGCGGTGACCGCTATGACACGCCCGAGCATCCGGCCCGTGGGCGCATGGGCTGGCACGACGTCGCCTCGCGGCTGCGCGGGCCAGCGGTGGCCGACGTCGCCCGCCACGTCGCTCAGCGCTGGCAGGCGGTCACCGGCGAGCATCTGGAAGAGCAGCCAGGGGACGAGGTGAGCGCCGGCGACGTGGAGCTGCAGATCGTGCGCACCCTCCCGGAGAAGCTCTACGACTTCGCGCCGCGCGGCGACTTCCGGATCATCGAGGCGTACGTGCGCGCCCTGCGCTCCGCGCGGCACCTGGTCTACCTGGAGAACCAGTTCCTGTGGTCACCGGAGATCGTGAGCGTCCTTGCCGACAAGCTTCGCCGGCCGCCGGCGGACGACCTTCGCGTCGTCGTCATGCTGCCCGGCAGGCCGAACACCGGAGAGGATGACACCCGCGGGCAACTTGCCCTGCTCGCCGCGGCCGACGGCGATCACGGGCGTTTCCTCGCCACGACGATCCGCGCGCGCTCGGGCAACACCAGCGACCGCGTGTACGTGCACGCAAAGGTCGGGATCATCGACGACCGCTGGCTCACGCTCGGCTCCGCGAACCTCAACGCGCACTCCTTCTTCAACGACAGCGAAGTCAACGTCGTCACCTGCGACGCAGAGCTCGCACGCGACACGCGACTGCGACTGTGGGCCGCCCATCTCAAACGCGACATCGACGAGGTCGCCGGCGACCCGAGCACCGTCGTCGACGAACTCTGGCGCCCAATCGCGACCGAGCAGCGCGAGCGCAGCAGCCGCGGTGAGCCGTTGACGCACGGGCTGGTCGAGCTCAAGGCGATCTCACGCCGTTCCGAACGGCTGCTCGGCCCGTTGCAGGCGCTCCTCGTCGACGGCTAGTACCTCGAGATTCCACCGAGCCTGTTCGCGCTGGTGATCAAAGGCCTCGCCGACGGGGGCTGCTCCCCGCCCAAGGACGCGTCGTGGTCGAGAAGCCCGGTGGCCACGACCTCGAGTCCGCACGCGCATTGGCCACGGAGCTGCATCGGTTCATCGACGAGTCGCAGCTGTACCGGATCGATGCTCCCCGGCGTGTCGCGATGCCCGATGGCGTGCCTTGACTCCTTCACGGTCTCCTTCGACGGGCGAGTCAAGCCGGGCCGAGCTTGCAATGATCCGCACAAGCGAGTAGGGTCGTCTTCTTGGACGGTCGCTGACCAAGCCGACCAGCCGTCGCTGCAGCCGACTGTTGCCGTCGCTGCGACTCGCCGACGCGATTGACCTCCGCCCACACGGATCCCCTTCGGGGGTTCGCGGCCCGCCGGGCTTTGCTCGGAGGGCATTGAAGACCAACAGGAGGTCCTTCTCATGTTCAGAGCCAGGCCTGCAGGACCTGCGTCCGGATTCGCAACCGCTGCCCGCGGGTCCGCGAGGGGCGCGGGTTTGCTCGCCCGCATCGTGCATCTGGTGGTCAGCGTCGTCGTGTTGATCATCGTCGTCGGAATTGTGCTCGTCGTACTCAAGGCGAATCCGACCAACAGCATCGTCTCGGAGGTCCACGACTGGGCTCGCTGGCTCGCCGGCCCGTTCGACGGCATGTTCACCTTCGACAACGCGCGGGTCGCGGTCGCCGTGAACTGGGGCATCGCCGCGGTCGTCTACCTGTTCGTGGGCACACTGATCGCGCGGCTGCTCGGCCGCAGCCACCGTTAGCGCCCAGGCAAATCAGGGAGGGTGCATGACCGGCAAGCACATCGATAAGGCGAAGGGTCGCGTGAAGGAAGCCGCCGGAACGCTGACCGGAAACAGACGCCTGAAGAACAAAGGTCGCGTCGACCAGGCCAAGGGCTCCGCGAAGAACGCTGTCGACAGGGTCGCCGGCGCCCTCACCGGCGGCAAGAAAGCCAAGCGGTAAAGGGACGTATGCGCGAACCAACCCACCCGAGCTTTGGGAGGTGACCATGCTCACGATCCTCCTTATCATCGTCGTAATCCTGCTGCTGACCGGCGGAATCGGCTACAGCCGTCGCGGCCGCCGCAGCGTGTAGATCCGAGAACGCAAGGACCGCTGTCGGGCGCGCGACGGGATCGGCCAAGTGCCGCCCGTCAGCGCTCGTCCAGCGTTCCCGGGCCGGAGTTGGCCGCGGCCCCGAGCCAGCACTTCTCGTCTCCGCGATCATCCCCGTCGCTGCCGCCCGCCGCGAAGGTAGTGCGCGAGGGCTGCGGCGAAGCCGGAATGCCTGCCTCGCGGGTGCCCGCCGCTGGCAGCAGCGCGCGACGCACAGGACGAGCTCCGAGCGAGCCGCTCAGAGGGCGATGCGCCCCCTATCGTCACGGTGCGATCGTCGGGGAGCCCGAAGTACCTGGCCGGGCTGGCCGCGTTGTGGGCCATCGTGAGGAATAGCTTGTTGCGCCAGGTGCTCATGCCCGGCGCAGCTGTAGCCACGATGGTCATCTGCGACAGGAAGTAGGAGATTTGGTCGACGTCGATCGTGCTTCGAGCTCGTGCCCGGCTTCGCGCGAGCGGCGGTGTCGCAGAGCGCGGCGGCGTCCACGCTCCGTGCCGCGGTGAGCGGTGCACCGGGAGGGGTCCGGTGGGACATGGGACGACGCAGAGCGCCGAGAACGATGAGGCAGGCGAGCACGACGGACATGCGGCTAGCTGCGGTTGGCGCCAACGGTGCGCTGGGCGTCGTTCGCTGTTGGGTAACTCCGGGCGCGGGCCTGCTAGGTCGTCGTCTTTCGCAACCGCGGGTACCGGCCCGGCCGGCGTCAGCGCGCGGCTGTCACGTCGCGATGCAGATCGCGGTGACCATCAGGCGCCGGTCGATCGGATGGGGTGCGTCGGTGCCATAGACCTCCCACCCGTTCTGGCTGTCCGTCCCTGCCGTGGGCGGCGTCGGGCGACTGCCGGCCACGACGCCGAAGCCGACCGCGTCGACTGAGCTCCCGGTGACCCAGCCGCCGCCTCCGCCGACGACTCGCTGGCCGGGCGGGCACGTGGCGCCGATCAGACGAAACCCGGGCTCGTTGGCGGGCAGCACTGGGGAGAACGCTTGGACGGACGCAATCGGGAGGCTGAGCTGAGCGGCCGTGACGGAATCCGGTGCGAGCTTGGCTGCGGTCACCGCCCCGTTCGCCAGCGCCGCGGTCCGCACCGACCCGCCGCCGAGGTCGGAGGCGTGCACGCTGCCGTCCGCGATCTTGCGCCCGCTGACCGCGCCGTCGCGGAGCGCTCGCACGGTCACGGCGCCGGTGCCGAGTTTCGTCGAGGTCACCGCGCGCGCCCGCAGCTGCCTCGGTCCGACACTGTCGCGCGGGAGGGTGAGCGCGTACGACGCGCCTCCCAGCGCCACGAACAGCGCACACACGGCCACGGCCATCGCGGGCGAGGGCAGCGGGACACTTCTCCCAGACATCGGGCACTCCTTTCGAGAACGGGATGCCCGAGCAACCCTAGGGCCGGTCGTTCTCGTGGTCGAGAGGCGACTGCCGTTCGGGTCGGCGCCGCGGCTAACCAGCCGGGGCGCGCCAGCCGCGACATCCGCACCGCGGACATGGCAGCCGTCAACGGCGGCCCGCGTCATGTTTCCTGGCTGTCCTCCAGATGTTCTGTCGGCTGGAGGACCGCGCCATCGAGATCTACACGATGGCTCTCGACGGCTCGGGCATCGCCCGGCTCACGAACAACGGTGGGGCCGGACAACGAGCAGCACAGGAAGGCGCCCGCTGGCCACGATCGCCGGCCACGTCGCCTACGGCACGAGTGTCTTCCTATCGCACGCGGCGGCCGTTGGGCCGCGAAGGCCCGTGCCGGTTCAGCGTGCCAACCCGCTCGTTACGTCGAAAATCGACGTCGCCAACAACCATACGCGGCGCCATACGACCGTACTCGTGTAGTGTCGGGAGATGCGCAAACGGCCCCGGCTATGCCCAACCACGCATTCCAAGATCCGGAGTACCTCAAGGTCGAGGAGGTCGCTGCACGCCTGAAGGTGCAGGAAAGGACCGTCCGCGACTGGATCCTGCGGGGCGAGCTTCAGGCCTACAAGATCGGCAAGGAATGGCGCATCCGCCGCGACCATTTCGACGAGGCGATGGAAGCGCGACGCGTCACCGGAGAGGCCGCCCAAACCGGGGGGCTCTGGGACCCCGACCCGCCGCGTAACGTCACTTGATCGCCCACGCCGGATCGTGGCCGCCCTGTTCGGGGGCCGTGTGCTCTGCTTGTGACTCTGGCGCCCGGATGATGCGACCTCGATGCGACCACGAGCATGCATGCGAGGGCATGCGACGCCGTGCGAGCCTGTCACGCCTGCCTTCCAGGAAAGGCGAAGATCCCCGCGGTTTGCGGGGATCTTCAGGATCTCGCAGGCTCTCGCCGAGAGCGGCGGACGAGGCTCGAACTCGCGACCCTCAGCTTGGGAAGCTGATGCTCTACCAACTGAGCTACCGCCGCCTGCGTCGCGAAGCATAGCCGCCGATTACCCTTGCGGAGGTGAAGCGCTCTGCCGTCCCCATCGTCGTCGCCGTGCTGGCGGCCGCCCTCGTCGGGCTGCTGGTCTATGGCGTCGTGGCGCGTCGGGACGACACGTCGCTGGACTCCGCGGTGCGCAAGGGGCAGCGGCCGGCCGCGCCCGGCGCGCGGGTGGCGCTGCCGGTGCTCGACGGCTCGGGGCGTCGGACGCTGGCCGAGCTGCGGGGCAGGGTCGTGGTCCTGAACTTCTGGGCCTCGTGGTGCGGGCCGTGCGAGAACGAGGCGCCGGTCCTCGAGCGCGCGCAGCGCAAGCTCGCCGGCAGCGGGGGCACCGTGCTCGGCGTGACCTACAAGGACGATGCCGACTCGTCGCGCGAGTTCGTCAAGAAGTACAAGATCACCTACCCGAGCCTGCGCGACGACCGGCTCGACCTCGCGCCGAAGTACGGGACCACGAAGCTGCCGGAGACCTTCGTCCTCGACAAGGCCGGCCACGTGGTGGCCATGTCGCGCGGCGAGGTCTCGCAGGACTTCCTGCTGCGGGCCATCGACCGGGCGCAGGCGGACTGATGCGCGGGGGAGTGCTCGCGCTGCTCGCCCTGATGGCGCTCGCCATGGCCCCGGCGGCGCTCGGCGCGCAGCCGCGGGCATCGTTCAACGATGTCGAGGACGAGGTCATGTGCGACACGTGCAACGTGCCGCTCAACATCGCCGAGTCCGACCGCGCCGACCAGGAGCGCGCCGCGATCCGCCGGCTCATCGCGCAGGGCCTGACCAAGCAGCAGATCCTGGCCGAGCTCAAGAGCACGTACGGGCCGGGGATCCTGGCCAAGCCCCAGGGCAGCGGGTTCAGCCTCGCGGTCTGGTGGGTGCCGGTGGCCGTCGTCGCGTGCCTGGTCGCGCTGCTGGCCACGCTGCTGCCGCGCTGGCGGCGCCGCGGGCGCGAGCGCGAGCGCGAGCGCGGCGAGGATCGCGCCCGCGCGCGCGCGCCGACCCTGAGCGCCGCCGACGAGCGCCGCCTTGACGAGGACCTCGCGAGGTACGACGTGTGATGGTGCCGGTTGCGGCCACCGGCCCCGACACCACCGTCGTTGCCGCCTTCGCGGTCGGCTTCGTCTCCTTCATCTCGCCCTGCGTCTTGCCGCTGGTGCCCGGCTACCTGTCGGCCGTGTCGGGCGTCAGCATCACGGACATCCGCGAGGGCCGGCACACCCTCTCGCACGTGCTCGGCCCGGCCATCGTGTTCTGCCTGTCGTTCACGATCATGTTCGTCGCGCTGGGCATGACCGCGACGGGCCTGGGCTCGACCCTGCGCGACTCCAAGGAGACGCTCGACAAGGTCGCCGGCATCCTCATCGTGACGATGGGCGTCTTCTTCCTGCTCACGCCGTTCGTCCCGCGCCTGAACCAGGAATGGCGGCCCGACGCGCTCATCCGCCGCGCCGGCACCGGCGGGCCGATCATCGCCGGCCTCGCCTTCGCGGTGGCCTGGACGCCGTGCGTCGGGCCGACGCTGGCCTCGATCCTGGCCGCCGCCTCGACGTCGGACACCGTCTCGCACGGCGGCGTCCTGCTGGCCTTCTACTCGCTCGGGCTCGCCGTGCCCTTCCTGCTCACCGCCCTCGCCTTCGACCGCGCGACGACCGCCTTCGGCTGGATCCGCGAGCACTACATGCTCGTCACCGCACTCTCGGGCTGCGTGCTGATCGTCATGGGCACGCTGATCCTCACCGGCGAGCTCACGCAGCTCAACGTCCAGGCCCAGAAGGCGCTGAGCAACCTGGGCCTCGACTTCCTCTACAAGGTCTAGGCGCCGCCTCGGCCGCCGGACGACGGCCGCTTGATCGCGCGCGCAGGCGGGTGGCGAGAGGGCGTCCAAGTCGGGAGGAACTGGTCCATGCGTCCCACGTCGTGCTGCCGCCGCGGTCTGCCCGCGGCCTTCGTCGCCCTGGCCATCGCCGCCTTCGCGCCTGCCGCCGCGGGCGCCGCGCACGGCTCCACCGCGCCCGGCGCGCCGGGCGCCAAGGCGTTCTGGACCCCGGCCAACAAGCAGGGCTTCGGCACGGCGATGACCACGCGGAGCAAGGTGTGGCACACGCTGCAGGGCGGCGAGCTGACCGAGGTCTACTACCCCGACCTCAGCACGCCCGCGCTGCGCGACCTCCAGCTCATCGTCACCGACGGCAGGACGTTCACCGACCGCGAGACGGACGCCACCGAGCAGCACGTCGAGCTGGTCGACGAGCACAGCCTCATCTACCGCCAGGTCAACACGGCGAAGTCCGGGCGCTACCGGATCGTCAAGACCTACGTCACCGACCCCTCGCGCAACACGCTGCTGGTCGACGTGCGCTTCCAGTCGCTCACGGGGCGCCCCTACCAGGTCTACGCCTACGTGGACCCGTCGCTGAGCAACGACGGCAGCGACGACTCGGGCACCACCTCGCACGGCGCGCTGCTGACCCAGGACGCGAGCGCCGGCAGCGCGCTGGTCGCCGAGCCGTCGTTCGGGCGCACCTCGACCGGCTACCTGGACGCCAGCGACGGCTGGGTCGACCTGCGCGACGACCACCGGATGGACTGGCACTACCGCTCCTCGCCGAACGGCAACGTCGTCCAGACGGCGCAGACCGCGCTCGACGGGCGCCGCCGCCAGCACCTGCAGCTCGCGCTGGGCTTCGCCGACACGAGCGCCGCGGCGCTCGGCACAGCGCGCGCGTCGCTGCAGCGCGGCTTCGGCCGGGTCGCCGGCGCGTACGCCGACAGCTGGCACCGCTACCTGGGCTCGCTCGAGCGCCCGCCGGCCAGCGCGAGGCCGTTCGGGGCCGAGTACGACGAGTCGGTCATGGTCCTGGCCGCCCACGAGGACAAGACCTACCGCGGCGCCTTCATCGCCTCGCCCACCATGCCGTGGGCGTGGGGGACCGGCTTCGAGTTCCCCAAGTCGGGCGTCTACCACGCGGTGTGGTCGCGCGACCTCTACCAGATCGTCACCGGGATGATGGCGGCCGGCGACCGCGGCGCCGCCGAGCGCGCGCTGAGCTTCGTGTTCGACAAGCAGCAGCGCCCCGACGGCTCCATCCGCCAGAACACCTTCGTCGACGGCACGCCGCACTGGGATGGCACGCAGCAGGACGAGTCGCCTTCCCGATCGTCCTCGCGTGGCAGCTGCACCGCGACGACCCCCAGACCTACGCCCGGCACGTCAAGCCGGCGGCCGACTGGCTGGTCAGGACCGGCCCCAAGACGGACATGGACCGCTGGGAGAACCAGGACGGCTGGTCGCCGGGCACGATCGCCTCGGAGATCGCCGGGCTCATCTGCGCGGCCGACCTCGCGCGCCGAAACGGCGACGCCGCCAGCGCGGCCACCTACGAGCAGACCGCGGACACGTGGCAGAAGAGCGTCGAGAGCTGGACGGCGACGACCAACGGCCCGTACTCCGACAAGCCCTACTACCTGCGCGTGACCAAGGACGCCAACCCCAACGACGGCAGCACGTACCCGATCGGCGACAGCGGGCCGAGCGCGGCCGACGAGCGCACCGTCGTCGACCCGAGCTTCCTCGAGCTCGTGCGCCTCGGCGTCAAGAAGCCCGATGACCCGACGATCCTCAACTCGATCGCCGTCGTCGACCAGCAGCTCGCCGTCGACACGCCCAACGGGCGCTTCTGGCACCGCGCCAACTTCGACGGCTACGGGGAGCAGCTCGACGGCGAGCCGTGGAACTCGTTCCCGCCGGACACCCGCGCCACGCGCGGGCGCGCGTGGCCGATCTTCGCCGGCGAGCGCGGGGAGTACAACCTCACCGCCGGCGCCACGGCGAACGCCCAGCTGGCCGCGATGGCCGGCGCCGCCAACGAGGGCGGCCTGATCCCCGAGCAGGTGTGGGACGACCAGCCGCCGTCGGGCACGCCGGGCTTCCCCAAGGGCGAGGGCACCCTGTCGGCGACGCCGCTGGCGTGGTCGCACGCCCAGTTCGTGCGCCTGGCGTGGTCGATCGAGGCGGGGCGCCCGGTCGAGCAGCCCAGCATCGTGGCCTGCCGCTACGTGCGGGCCTGCTAGTGGAGCACCCACTAGGTCGGCAGGCTCGAGCCGGCGAAGGCGAAGAACCACACGCCGAAGCACAGCAGCGCCAGCGCGACGCTCCAGACCATCACGACGTCGAGGACCGAGCGCGGGCGCCCGCTGTCGCGCTCGCCGCGCATCGACTTCATCCACGAGCTGCGCGTGCGCGTGGTGGGCGCCGTGCCCATGAGGCTGGCGTAGGCGCGGTTGAGCCGCGACAGGCCCTTGCCCACGACGACCATGGAGACCGGGATCCCCACCAGCAGCAGGACGTAGGGCCCCATCGACGGCTGCGAGGACGTGACCAGCCGCGAGACGAGGTAGAGCCAGCCCACCGGGATGCCCAGCCAGAGCAGGATCGAGCCGATCGCCATGAGGGCGATGAGCACCGCGGCAAGGGCTCTGCGGCCGATCTCCATCGGCAGTCAGTATTCCCGACTGTTCAGTCAGGAAGCGCTGTTCACCAGGCCTGACCGCTGCCGCAATGCGGGCAGGTGACCGACGTGGTCACGTCGGCCTCGAAGACGTAGCCGCACGAGCAGGTGTACATGGCGCGGTCGTCGGGGCCGCCGGACTCGCGCGCGCGGCGCTCGTCGGACAGGTCGGTCTCGGGCTCTGGCTCAGCGGGCGCGGGAGAGGTGTGCGGGCGCCGCAGGGCGCCGCCGGGGCGCGAGCGGGGCTCGGACTTCTCACGGTTGGAACGGACGCGCATGAGCATCTATCCGTACAGACGCATCAACGCGCCGAAGGTTTCTCGTCTCGCGTCGGTTCTGTGTTAGGAAAGGTTGAGGCGATGGACCCAAGCACGCCCGACTGGATCGTCCCGGGCGGGTGCTCAATAGACTCTGCGTAGCGCATGGATCCCTCTCGCAAGCGCCGCATCCGCCTCGTCGTGGCCCTCACGGCAGCCGTCGTCCTGGCTGGCGCGCTGGCGTACACGAGCTTCTCCGCGTCAAGTCCGGCCGTCCAGCCATCCAAGCTGCTGGCCAGCGCCAACAGCGGGCGCTCCTACCAGCTCACGGGCAAGGTCGTGGACGGCTCGATCGAGAAGCGCGGCGACGCCACGCTCTTCCGCGTGCGCGACCGCAACGGCCGCGCATCCGTCCCCGTGCGCTACGTGGGTGCGGTGCCCGACCCCTTCCGCAACGGGCGCGAGGTCATCGTCACGGTGCGCAAGCGCGGCAGCCTGTTCGAGGGCGAGAAGGACTCGCTGGTGACGAAGTGCCCGTCGAAGTTCACCGACAAGCCAGCGTCGCAGACCTGATCTCATGGCCCCTGTAGGCCAGGCCTGCCTGTTCCTCGCCCTCGCGACGTGCGGCTATGGCATCGGCGCCTCGCTCTACGGGGCGCTCACCGGGCGGCGCGACTGGGTCGACTCCGGGCGCCGCGCGGTCTATGGCCTGGCGGTGCTGACCACGGCGGCCTTCGCGGTCCTCGAGATCGCCTTCCTGCGCTCGGACTTCCACTTCGACGTCGTCGCCACCCACTCGTCGACCACGACGCCGACCTTCTATCGCGCGGCGGCCGCGTGGTCCTCCCAGGAGGGCTCGCTGCTGCTCTGGGTGTGGCTGCTGTCGCTGTGGTCGAGCCTCGTGCTCTTCCTCGTGCGCCGGCGCCTGCGCGACGTGGCGCCCTACGCGACGGCCGTCCTGCTCGGCTTCGGCGCCTTCTTCACCGCCCTGCTCGTCTTCGCGGTCTCGCCCTTTCACACCGTGGCGCAGGCCCCGCCCGAGGGCACTGGGCTGAACCCGCTCCTGCGCCACCCGAGCATGATGATCCACCCCCCGATGCTCTACTCGGGGTACACGCTGTGGGCGGTGCCCTTCGCGTTCGCCATCGGGGCGCTCGTCGTGCGGCGCGTGGACGCCGACTGGATCCGCGCGACGCGCCGCTTCGCGCTGGCCGCGTGGTTCTTCCTCGGCGTCGGGATCCTGCTCGGCGCCCGCTGGTCGTACGCCGAGCTGGGCTGGGGCGGCTACTGGGCGTGGGACCCGGTCGAGAACGCCTCGCTGCTGCCTTGGCTGACGGGCACGGCCTTCCTGCACTCGGTGATGGTGCAGGAGAAGCGCGGGATGCTGAAGGTCTGGAACGTCTCGCTCATCCTGGCCACCGGGACACTGGCGGTCCTGGGGACCTTCCTCGTGCGCTCGGGCATCCTCGACTCGATCCACGCCTTCGGCGCCTCGACGCTGGGGGTCCCGTTCGTGTCGCTCATCGGGCTGATGATCGCCGGCTCCGTCTACCTCGTCGTCACGCGCCGCGCCGCGCTGCGCTCCGAGCACCGCCTGGACTCGCTGCTCTCGCGCGAGGCCGTGTTCGTGGCCAACAACCTCGTGCTCGTCGGCCTGGCCTTCGTCGTCTTCTGGGGCACCTTCTTCCCGCTCATCTCCGAGGCCGTGACCGGGACCAAGGCCGCCGTCGGGCCGCCGTGGTTCAACCGCTACACGGTTCCCTTGGCGCTCCTGCTCGTCCTGCTGTCGGGCATCGGGCCCGTCATCGCCTGGCGGCGCGCCACGCTGGCCAACGCGCGGCGCAACTTCCTGTGGCCGACGATCGCCGCCCTGGTCGTGCTCGTGGCGTTGCTGGCCATCGGCGTCACCGCCAGCGCCACCGCGCTCATCATGTTCGTCTTCGCCGCCTTCGTGGTCGGGGTCCTCGGCCAGGAGCTGTGGCGCGGCGTGGGCGCGCGGCGGGCGATGACGTCCGAGGGGCCGGCACGCGCGGTCGTGAGCCTCGTGCGGCGCAACCGCCGGCGCTACGGCGGCTACACCGTCCACCTCGGCATGGCTGTCCTCTTGGTCGGGGTCGCCGCCTCGTCGGCCTTCCAGCACGCCCGCGACGTGCGCCTGACGCCCGGCCAGACGGCGAGCGTCGGCGGCTACCAGGTCAAGTACGTGCGCTCCACCGCGCGCGTGGACGAGCGCGACGGCGGCGTCGAGCGCGTGGCGTTGGGCGCCGACCTGCGGGTGAGCAGGGACGGCTCGAAGGTCGGCGACCTGCATACCGAGCGCGGCTACTACCCGTCGGCGGCGCCGTTCGCCTCCGGCGGGCTGGTGCGCGGCCTGTTCGAGGGCGAGGCCACCTCCGAGGTCGGGATGAAGGCCGGGCCGCTGCGCGACGTGTGGACCGTGATCCAGCCCGACCCCGAGTACCTCAACAAGGTCATCTCCGGGGTGGCCGACCGCACGGCGAACAAGCCCGTCGCCCAGCAGGAGAACGCGGTGCGCGGGCTGATGGCCGTCTACCAGCGCGGTGTCATCCCGGCGCAGTTTCGCCTGCTGGTGTCGCCGCTGGTGGCGTGGATCTGGATCGGCGGCCTGATCGTCTTCGCCGGCGGGCTCATCGCGCTTTGGCCGGCGCCCGAGGCGGCGCGGGGCCGGGCGCGGGCCGGCTACGCCGCGCGCGTGGCGCAGGACCTGGACCGCGCGTAAGCGCGCCCGCGCATGGACGTCCTGGCTCCGCTGATCGTCATCGTGCTGCTCGGCGTCGTCGTGTGGCTGGTCAGCGGGCCGCTGCGGAGCGCCCCGGCCGTGGAGGAGGCCGAGGCCGCGCGCCGCGAGGACCTCGAGGCGGCCAAGGAGGCCAAGTACCGCGAGATCCGCGACGCCGAGCTCGACTACCGCACGGGCAAGCTGTCCGAGGGGGACTGGCGTGCCCTGGACCGCGACCTGCGCGCCGAGGCGATCGACCTGCTGCGGCGCTTGGACGACCTGGGCTGACCTTCCAACCCGGGCGCCCTCGCGGCGTTGAAGCCGCCATGAACGCCAAAACGAAGATCATCGCGCTGGCGTGCGTCGCGCTTGTGTCCCTCACGGGGACCGCGAGCGCACACCACGGTGCGAACACCACGAAGGCCTGGGCCGGCAAGGTGGCCGGCACGACCGCCGCCACCGACCCGGCGACCGCGATCGGCGGCCATGCGCTGCTGCTCGACGGCGCCGACAAGAACGTGCTCGCCGTGAAGGTGCGCAATCTCAAGCCGAACACGGCGTACAACTTCGCCCTCGACGGCGTGAGCGACTTCGCCCCGACGACCGCGACGACGGACGAGAACGGCAAGCTCAAGGGCTATGTCACGTCCGCCACGTTCAACGCCACCGACGGCGCGACCTACACGGTCGTCGTCAAGGAGGGCGACACCACGGTCGCGTCCTCGACGCTCGCCCCGGTGCAGCGCAAGGACTTCGGTCATCGCCGTGGCCACAAGCGCGGCCACCACAGGCACGGGGGCCTGCAGAAGGCTCACAGCGCCGACAGTGGCGACCTCGGCCACGACTGCAACAAGGGCGCCGACGACGGTCAGCCGGCCAAGGCCTAGCCTGCCGGTCGGCGCGCTGAGGAGGTAGGGCGGCCTGGGAGCGGAGGGGCCGGTACCATCAACTGCGATGGAACTGATCCTCTCCGTTCTCCAGGTCGTGATCTGCATCGTCCTGATCTTCCTCATCCTCATGCACTCGGGGAAGGATGCGGGGCTGTCGGGCGCCTTCGGCGTCGGCAGCGGGCAGGGCCCGCTGGGCGGCGGCTCGCTCGTCGAGCGCAACCTCAACCGCTGGACGATCGCCTTCGCGATCCTCTTCGCGGTCAACACCGTCGTCCTGATCAAGAAGCCCTGGTAGCGCCGCTCGGCGCTCAAGCCGAGCGCCGACGGGCCGACCTACTCGGGGGTGAACCCGCTCCGCCTCGTGCCCCTGGGCGCGCGCCTGGCTGCCGCCTTCGCGATCCTCGCCGCCGCGCTGCTGGCAGTCGGCCTCGTCGGGGTGGGCGCGAGCCGCTCGCTGAACCTCTCCTCGACCTCCTCCGCGCAGAGCCAGCGGCTCGAGGCGCTGGCGCTCGTCTCCGCCCTCGGCCTCAACGCGCAGGCCGCCGCGCACGAGCTCGTGCGCCATCTCTACGTCTACGACGGCGACCTGCAGAACCAGGACTTCATCGCCTGGCGCGTCGACCAGCGCAACGACCAGATGCTCGGCGAGCTGCGCCAGCTCAGGCCGCAGGTGGCCGATCCGCGCGCGGTCAAGGCGCTCAACCGGCTGGCGGCCGACACCAACGCCTACGCCCGCACCGCCGACAAGGCGGTCGCGCTCTCGCGCGCAGAGACCGTGCGCCACGCCAGCGGGGACGACGGCCGCAGCGCTTCGCGCAACGCATATGTCGGCGACGCCACGCCCGCGCTCGCGCGCCTCGAAGCCACCCGCTCGGCGCTGGCCCGCGAGCTCGGGGCCGAGAACCGCGCCGCACTCGCCGCCACCTCGGCCAAGGCGAGCCGCGGCCAGCGCACGATCTGGATCGTCATCGCCGTCGCGCTCGTCCTCTCGGCGGTCATGGCCTTCGTCATCACGCGCTCGATCACCCGCCCGCTCTCCGTGCTCGTGCATCGGCTTCGCAGCGTCACGCGCAACTGCCTGACGCAGCTCGGAACCGGTCTGGAGGCCACTGCCCGGGGCGACCTCACCGTCGCCGCCGCGAGCGGCACCGAGAAGATCGGCTCGCGGGCGCGCGACGAGATCGGTGCCGCCAGCGCGGTGGTCGACGACCTCATCGACGGCGCCCGCGCCTCGATCGCGGCCTACGAGACCACCCGCGCCAGCCTCGGGACGATGATCGGCCAGGTCTCCGACAGCGCCCGCGGCGTCAGCGCCGCCTCTGAGCAGTTCGCCACCAACTCCGAGGAGACCGGCCGCGCGATGGCGGAGATCACCCGCGCCGTCGGCTCCGTCGCCGGCGGCGCCGAGCGCCAGGTCATCATGGTCGCCTCCGCCAGCGACACCGCGGCGCGGATGGAGACCGCCGTGGGGCAGACGGCGCGCACGACGGAGGAGACCGCCGACGCCGCGCGCGAGACGCGCGAGGTCGCGCGCGAGGGCGTCACCGCCGCGGCGCAGGCCAGCACCGCCATGGGCAGCGTGCGCGACGCCTCCCACGAGGTCACGACCGCCATCCGCGGCCTGGCCGACACGTCGCACGAGATCAGCGGGATCGTCGAGACCATCACCGCCATCGCGGCACAGACCAACCTGCTGGCGCTCAACGCGGCCATCGAGGCGGCGCGCGCCGGCGAGCAGGGCCGCGGCTTCGCGGTCGTGGCCGACGAGGTCCGCAAGCTGGCCGAGGAGTCCAAGGCCTCCGCGACTCTCATTACCGCGCTCATCGAGCAGATCCAGCACCAGACGCGCCTCGCGGTCGACGTCGTCGAGCAGGGCGCACGGCGCACGGACGAGTCGGCGGCCACGGTCGAGCAGGCGCGCCACGCCTTCGAGGCCATCGGCGACTCGGTCGACGACATGAACGCGCGCATCGAGCAGATCGCCGCCGCCTCGCAGGAGATCGCCGCCGGGGCTACGCGCATGCGCGACGACGTCTCGGAGATCGCGGCGGTGGCCGAGGAGTCCTCGGCCACGACCGAGCAGGTCTCGGCCTCGACCGAGCAGACCTCGTCCTCGACGCAGCAGATCGCCGCCTCGGCCCAGGAGCTGGCGCGCACCGCCGAGGAGCTCGAGCGGCTCGTCGGGCGCTTCACGCTGGCGTGACCGAAGGCGGATGAGCGTCATGCCCCGGACGGCCTGGTTGCGCGACGTGCCCGACCTGTGGCGTCGTGAGCCGATGCTCACCGGGCGCGTCGGCGGCGCGCTGTACATCGGCGCAGGCCTCTACGCGCTGCTGCTGCTCGCGTTGCCCGGGACCACGCTCACGCACTCAGGGCTCCTCGCGCCGCTGGGCGTCGCCAGCGTCGTCTACGGCCTGCTGAGCACCTTCATCCTCGACTGGCGCACGCTGCCCGCGTGGGTGCTGCCGACCGGCACGATCGCCGGGCTCGCGAGCACGGCGCTGGCGATCTACGCCACGGGGGGCTTCGACTCGCCCGTCGAGCAGGTCCCCATGTTCGTGGTCGTCTACTCGGCCTGCTTCCTGTCGCGCCGCTTCACCTCCCTGTGCGTCGCCGGCGCGGTCGCCGTGCAGGAGCTGCCGCTGCTCTACGACGCCCACGCCCGCGCGCAGAGCATGGCGGCGGACTCGCTCAGCGCGGTGCTCGTCCTCGGCTCGCTCGCCTCCGTCGTCGTCGCCGGCCGCGTCCTGCTGGCGCGCGTCACCGAGGAGCACGCCGTCATGCGCGAGCTGGCCACCGCGGTCGCCTCGGGCATGGCGCCGGCCGACGTCTTCGTCCTCGCCTCGCGGCGCATCGCCATCCTGCTGGGCGTCGACGGCTGCGGCATCGTCGAGTTCGCCAGCAGCGAGTCGGCCGTCATCGGCGGCGCATGGGCCCGCGACGGCGCGCCGGCGCTGGCGCCCGGCACCATCCTGCCGCTCACGCGCGGCGACGACCTGCACCGCCTCTACCTCGACGGGCGCGCCGTGCGCGTCGACCGTCACGGGGAGGCCAAGCGCGCCGCGCGCATGGGCTACGGCTGCTCGCTGACCACGCCCGTGCAGGTGCGCGGACGGCTGTGGGGGGCGATCTCGGTGGCCTCCGTGGCGCCCGACGCGCTGCCGGCCGACGCTGAGCGCGTCCTCGACGACTTCGCCGAGCTGATCGGCCTGGCCGTGGCCAACACCGAGGCTCACGCGGTCCTCGTCGAGCAGGCCGCCACCGATCCGCTGACGCGCCTGGCCAACCACCGGGCCTTCCACGAGCGCCTGCGCGAGGAGCTCTCGCGCGCGCTGCGCCACGAGCGGCCGCTCACGCTCGCGCTGCTGGACGTCGACCACTTCAAGGCGATCAACGACTCGCTGGGCCACGAGCGCGGCGACGACGTGCTGGCCGCCGTGGCCGCCACGCTCAGCGACGTCGCCCGCAGCGAGGACGTCCTCGCCCGCCTGGGCGGCGACGAGTTCGCACTGCTCATGCCCGAGACCGACGAGGCGCAGGCGCTGTCCGCCGTCGAGCGCGCCCGCGGCGCGATCGCCGGTCTCGAGCTCGACGGCGGGCTGGCGATCACCGTCTCGGCCGGCATCTGCGGCCTCGAGCACGCCATCGACCCCGACAGCCTCGTCCGGCTCGCCGACGGCGCGCTGTACTGGGGCAAGGCCCACGGGCGCGACGCGGCGTGGGTCTACGACCCCGAGGTCGTCCGGGAGCTCTCGATCTCCGAGCGGGCCGACCAGCTGCAGCGCTCCCAGGCGCTGGTCGGGATCCGGGCGCTCGCCCGCGCCATCGACGCCAAGGACCAGTCGACCCGCGAGCACTCCCAGCGCGTGGCCACCCTCGCCTGCGACATCGCGCGCCGCCTGCGCTGGAGCGAGGAGCGGGTCGCGCTGCTCGAGGACGCCGCCCTGGTGCACGACGTGGGCAAGATCGGCGTCCCCGACGCCGTGCTGCTGAAGCCCGGCCGGCTGACCGACGACGAGTACGAGCACATCAAGCGCCACGCGGCGCTCGGCGCGCAGATGGTCGAGGACCTCCTGCTCGCCGAGCAGGTCGACTGGATCCGCGCCCATCACGAGCGCCCCGACGGGCGCGGCTATCCGGCCGGCCTGACCGCGGCGCAGATTCCCGACGGCGCGGGCATCCTCGCCGTGGCCGATGCCTTCGACGTGATGACCGCCACGCGGATCTACTCGGCCGCGCGCTCGCGCGACGATGCGCTGGCCGAGTGCGAGCGCCTCGTCGGCGCTCAGTTCGCGCCCGAGCCCGTCGCCGCACTGGCGGCATTGTGCCGGGCCGAGCCGCTCATACCGTCTGCCCGGTGATCCTGAAGCCCTGCGCGCGCAGCGCCGGGGTGACGACGCCACTGGCGAAGCGCCGGCCGTAGAAGTCGGCCTCGGCGACGAGTCGCTGGGTCGCGGTCAGCGCCTCGGTGGCCTCGAGGAGGCGCAGGATCGAGTCGGTGAAGCGCACGTCCTTGAGCGGGCGCCCGATGCGGCCGTCCTCGATGAGGAAGGTGCCGTCGCGCGTGGTCCCGGTCACCTGCGTGGACTTCTGGTGCACGGTGTTGAGGTACCACAGGCGCGTCACGTAGACGCCGCGCTCAATCGGGGCCATGAGCGCGGCCTCGTCGGCGGCGTCCCCGCCGATGAGCACGAGGTTGGTCGGCGCGGGGCCGTAGGCCGAGCCGCCAGGGGCGAGGGCATGGCCGGTGGACGTCGTCGCCGCCCGGGCCGCCGAGCGCGTGTCGTGCACCAGCGCCTGGGCGACGCCGTCCCGGATGAGCGCCAGCGTGCGCTTCGGCACGCCCTCGGCATCGACGGCGCGCGGCAGGGTGCCCGCGAACTGCGGCGAGTCGGTCAGGTCGATGCTCGGCGCCGCGATCCGCTCGCCCAGGCGACCGACGAGCGCGCCGCGCCCCTCGCTGTGGGCGAGCCCGTCGAAGGCCAGGCCGCCGAGGAACTCCAGCAGCGAGCCGACGGCGTCGCTCTCGAGCACCACCGGGTACTCGCCCGGCGCGAGCTCGACCGGCTCCTCGCGGGTGACCTTGGCCGCCGCGCGCGTGGCCAGCGCGTCGGCGTCCAGCGCGGCGATCGACACCCCGGTGCCGGCCGCCCAGCCCGACCGCCCGCTCTCGTGGCGGGCGATGACCTTCATGAAGGCGTCGGTCACGCTGTCCAGCGCGCGCACGCCCGTGGACGAGGCGATGGCGGTGTCCACGGCGCCCGCGGTCCAGATCCCGAACGCCTGCAGCCCCGCGGCCGCGCAGCGCTCGAAGGCCACGCTCAGGGCCTCACCCGCCGCGCCGGGGTCGAGCTGGGCGGTGAGCGGGTCGAAGCCCTCGTGGTGGGGCGCGGGCGCCGGCGCCGGCAGTCCCGGGTAGTCGCCGGGCTCGCCGGCGGCCCCCGCCGCGGCGCGCGCCGCGGCCCGGGCCCGCGCGGCGACGTCGCGCAGCGCCTCGTCGGTCGTCGCGTTGGTCTCCGCCGAGCCCGTGTGGCCCTGGTCGACGCACAGGACCGAGACCGTGAGGTCGTCGACCTCCGTGGCCTGCGTCGGGCGCGAGACCGCGAAGCGCGAGAGCAGCGAGCGCTCGCGCACGACGGTGGCCTGCGCCTCGCCGTCGGCGAAGCCCAACGCGCGCTCGGCCAGCGCGAGCGGCTCATCGGCGTGGGTCATCGCGAGCACCTCCTCCGCAGGTCGCCGTCGCGACGGTCGAGCAATGGCGCGCTGTCACGCCACACCGACCTGCACGCCGCGAAAGCGCGCCGGGGCGGCGCCGTGGGAGACGACCATGACCTGGCCGGGCTCGCCCTTGCCGCAGTTGGTCAGCCCCCACAGCCGCCACTCGGCGGGCCCGCAGATCGCGTCGAGGCTGCCCCAGAAGCGCGGCGTGACCCCGGCGTAGGAGCCGTTGCGGTACAGGCGGCCCAGCTCGCCGCCGCGGATCTCGCGGCACAGCTCGGTGGCGAACTGGAACTGCAGGCGGCGGTCGTCGATCGACCACGAGCGGTTGGTCTCCAGGTACAGGCCCTCGTCGGTGTCGGCGACGAGGTCGGCGAGCGTGGGCACGGTCCCCGGCTCGAGCGAGACGTTGGTCATGCGCACGATCGGCTGGCGCGCGAAGCCGTCGGCGCGCGCGCAGCCGCCCGAGGCGCTCAGGCCCACCGCCGCCGCGCTCTCGCGGTTGGACAGCGCGCCGCGCAGCACGCCGCCCTCGACGAGGTCCGCGCGCACGGCGGCCACCCCCTCGTCGTCCCAGCCGAACGAGCCCAGGCCGCCGGGGAGCGTCGCGTCGGCCGTGACGTGCAGCAGGTCCGAGCCGTAGCGCAGCGAGCCGAGATCGTCGGGCTCGACCCAGCTCGTGCCCGCGTAGGACGCCTCGCCGAGCAGGATCCGGTCGAGCTCGAGCGCGTGGCCGATCGACTCGTGGACCTGGAGCGCCACCTGCTCGCCGTGCAGCACGATCGTGTTCGTGCCGGCGGGGCACTGCGGCGCGCTGAGCAGCGCGACCGCCTCCTCGGCCACGCGCGGGGCGTTGGCGGCGAGGTCGAGGGCAAGGACGTGCTCCCAGCCCGCGGCGGCGCTCAGGCCGCCGCCGTGGGCGGTCGGGTAGGAGCGCACCTGCAGGTCGCTGCCGTCGGTGGCGTAGGCGACGATGCCCGCGCCCGCGGCCACCGTCTCCTGCGTGCAGGCCGCGCCCTCGGTCGAGGCGAAGGCCTTGCCCTCGCGCCACGCGCGGCAGGTGGCGGCCGTGCGCACGAGGCGCTCGTCGCCGGTGCGCAGCGCCGCCTCGACGGCGAAGAGCAGCTCGAGCTTGTCCTCCAGGCTGACGGTGAACGGGTCGATCTCGTAGGGCGAGGCCCAGTGCCCGAGCGCCGGCGCGACGGGCGCCAGCGCCCGGTCCGCCGTCGCCGGCTGCGCCTCGGCGAGTGCCAGCGCGTGGGCCAGCGCCGCCTGCGCGCCCTCGCGGGTGACCTCGCGCGTGGCGGCGAAGCCCCAGCCGCCGCCGACCTGCACGCGCACCCCGATCCCCTCCGAGCCCGAGCTGTCGATCGCGTCCACGCGGCCGTTGAGGACGGCGATCGCCTCGCAGCGGGCGTCGACGTGGCGGGCCTCCGCGTACGCGCAGCGCCCCACGGCGTCGTCCATCAGATCAGTGAGAAGCTCGAGCATCAGAAGGCCGCCTCGTACAGCGCTCTGACCTCTGGCTCGCTCGGGGCGGGCGGAGTGCCCTCGAGGTCCTTGCCGCGCTTCATGACCTCTCCGACGCACGTCTCGAGCGCCTCCTCGGTGACCCCGAGGTCGCGCAGCTGCTGGGCGCCGGCGTGATTGGCCAGCCGCCGGGCCAGCGCCTCCATCTCCACGCCGGCCGCGGCATCGAGGGTGGCGAGCGCGTCGGGCGCGCGGCGGCGCAGAGCGACGGTCGTGTGGGGCAGCATCGCCGCGTTGGCGTGGCCGTGCCACACGCCGGCGAAGCGCGCCAGGGCCTGGGAGAGCACGTGGTGCAGGCCGTAGCCGGTGGAGTCGATGACGTAGCCCGACAGCAGCGCGCCGAGCGCGAGCGCGTCGCGGTCGTCCTCGTGGGCCAGCAGGCGCGCCGCCTCGCGGGCGGCGAGCACCGGCACCGGCGACGCCCTCGGGGTGAGCGGGCCCTCGATCGCGTGCCCGAGCGCGTTGGCCGCCGACGCGGCGAGGTCGGGCGCGGGCTGCGAGGCGCACAGCGCGGGGTCGTTGAGCACGATGCGCGGGCGCACGCGCGGCGTGGCCGGATCGACGCCGCGGGCGTGGCGATGACCGCGCGTCATCTCCGCCGCGCTCAGCGTCGTCGGGATCGCGGCGGCGTCGGCGCCGCGAGCGGCGGCCAGCGCCTTGGCCACGTCGACGACGCGCCCGCCGCCGAGCGCGACGAGCAGGTCGCCCTCGACGTCGTCGAGCAGGTCGCCTGCCACGTCATCAACGCGGCCGGCCGGCACGTGGTGCACGGCGGCGGCGCCGGCCACGACGGCGGGCGCCGACTCCCGCGCCCGCGGCGTCGTGAGCAGCACGTAGCCATCGTCGAGCAGCGCGGGCGCCTCGACCACGGCGCCGCGCCCGAAGCGCACGATCCGCTCGCCGTCGCGCCAGGTGAAGTCGCGGGTCACGGCCGGCAGCATGGCAAACCCGGCCGCCCGCGCAGCCGCCCGCACTGCGGGCGCCGGTCCGAGTCCTCGCCCGCTGGCTCGCGGGCTGGGTCGGAGGTACGGTAGGCGCCTCGGTCATCCAGGAGGAGAGGCGGCGCGGTGTACGACTACGTGATCGTGGGGGCGGGCTCGGCGGGCTGCGTGGTCGCCCACCGCCTGGGCGAGGACCCCGACGTGAGGGTCGCGGTCATCGAGGCGGGGCCGCCCGACGACGCGCCCGAGATCCACATGCCGCTGGCCTTCGGGCAGAACCTGACCAGCGAGTGGGACTGGACGCTGCTCTCCGAGCCCGAGCCCGGGCTCGACTACCGGCGCAACTACCTGCCGTGCGGCCGCGTCGTCGGCGGCTCGAGCTCGCTCAACGCGATGATCTACATCCGCGGCAACCGCGCCGACTACGACGAGTGGGAGGCGATGGGCTTCGCGGGCTGGGGCTACGAGGACGTCCTGCCCTACTTCAAGCGCGCCGAGGACAACGAGCGCGGCGCCAGCCGCTACCACGGCGTCGGCGGCCCGCTGTCGGTCAGCGACAGCCGTTCGATGCACCCGGTGATCGAGGCGTGGGTGCAGGCCGCGGGCCAGGCCGGCATCCCGCACAACGACGACCTCAACGGGGCCACGCAGGACGGGGCCGGCCGCTACCAGGTCACCCAGCGCGACGGCCGGCGCTGCAGCGCCGCCGTCGCCTACCTGCACCCCGCCGCGGCGCGGGGCAACGTCGACGTCCTCACCGACGCCCGCGTCTACCGGATCCTCTTCGAGGGCAAGCGCGCGGTCGGCGTCGAGCTCATGCGCCACGGCCGGCTCGAGCAGGTCCGCGCCGAGCGCGAGGTGATCCTGTCCGCCGGTGCCTACCACTCGCCGCAGCTGCTCATGCTGTCGGGCGTCGGGCCCTCCGAGGCGCTGGCGCCCCTGGGGATGGAGACCTTCCACGAGCTGCCGGTCGGCCAGAACCTGCAGGACCACGTGATGCTCAACTTCGTCTGCCTGACCGACAAGGGGAGCCTGATCTCGTCGATCACCCCGCAGGCGATGGAGCAGTACGAGACCGAGGGGCGCGGCCCCGTGACCTCCAACGGCGGCGAGGGCGGCGCCTTCGTCCGCACTCGCGACGGGCTGCAGGCGCCCGACGTGCAGTTCCACATCGGCTGCCTGCTGCTGCACGAGGAGTTCCTCGGCGTGCCCTTCGACGACGCCTACACCTTCGGCCCGGCGGTCGTCAAGCCGACGAGCCGCGGCCAGGTGACGCTGCGCTCGCCGCTGCCCCACGCGCGCCCGCGGATCGTGCACAACTACCTGACCACCGAGGAGGACCGCGCGAGCATGATCGCCGGCGTGCGCCTGAACTTCGAGATCGCCGCCGCGGCGGCCCTGAAGGAGTGGCGGCGCGAGGACTTCCTGGTGCCGAAGTCCGACTCGGAGGCCGACATCATGGACTTCGTCGAGCGCCGGGCGCACACGCTCTACCACCCGGTGGGCACCTGCGCGATGGGGTCGGTGGTCGACGGCGAGCTGCGCGTCATCGGCCTCGAGGGCCTGCGCGTGGTCGACGCCTCGGTCATGCCGACGATCCCGCGGGGGAACACCAACGCGCCGACGATCATGGTGGCCGAGAAGGCCTCGGACATCATCCGCGAGCTCCCGCCGCTGCCGCGCGAGCCGGCGGCCGCCGAGCACGTCACCGCCTGACGACGGTCAGGTCCGCAGGCAGATCGCGATGGCGAACAGGTCCCAGTTGGGAAAGCGCGTCGTCTTCGGCGGATTGGTCAAGTGCGCCTGGACCTCCCAGCCGTTGGCCACCGGGTAGCCCTGGTACATGGCCACGCTTGGCGACTCGCTGCCGTGCTGCACGGCCTGCCCGCCGCCGAGGAGCATGGTGCCGCGCGGGCACTCGGCCCTGATCTCCTTGTCGTCGGCGTCGTCCTTGCCCGTGACGTTCGAGATGTAGACGATCCGCCTGGCCAGGTCGGGCGCCTTGGGGTCGCCGCGGGTGAGCGTCACGACGAGCGCGATGGCCGCCACGACCAGCGCGAGGGCGCCGAGCGCGGGCCCGAGGTGAGGCGAGCGGGCGAGTCTGGACACGGCCCCAGCGTCGGGCGGTCGTCGGGCGCTGTCAAGCACCGGCGGAGGGCCCGCTCCCAGACGGGCCCTCCGCGGTCGTACCTCGCTGGGAAGCTCTAGCTGCCCACCGGCTGGGCGTCGAAGCTGGCGGCCTTCTCCTCGTTCCACGAGTAGGCGTAGGCCGGGTTGTCGACCGACTGCCACAGCGTGGTGAGCTTGAGCGGGCGGAAGGTGTCCCACATGACGGCCAGCTCGTTGGTCGACTTGGCCCCGAGCGCCTTCTCGACCGTGCCGGGCTGCGGGCCGTGGGGGAGGCCCGAGGGGTGCAGGGTCAGGCAGCCGATCTCTACGCCCTTGCGCGCGGCGTAGTCGCCCTCGGCGTAGAACATGACCTCCTCGGACTGGATGTTCGAGTGGTGGTAGGGGATCGGCACCGCCGTCTCGTCCCAGTCGAGCATCCGCGGCGCGAAGGTGCAGATGACGAAGTTCGGGCCCTGGAAGGTCTGATGGGCCGGTGGGGGCAGGTGGAAGCGCCCGGCGCGCGGCTCGAAGTCCATGGCGTTGAACGTGTACGGGTAGACGTAGCCGTCCCAGCCCACGACATCGAACGGGTGGCGGTCGAGCACGTAGCTCTGGTAGCCGTCGCGCACGCGCAGCGTGAGCTCGAACTCGCCGTCGGCCTCGATGGTCTCGAGCTCCGTCGGGCCGTGGAAGTCGCGCTGGGAGTAGGGGGCGTGCTCGAGCAGCTGGCCGTAGCGGTTGCGGTAGCGGTTGGGCGTCTCGATCTCGCCGGGCGTGTGGAAGCAGACCCAGAATTGCTCGAGGCCCTCGTCCAGGCGCCAGCGGTGCGTGGTGCCGCGCGGGATGACGACGTAGTCCTTCTCGCGGAAGGGCACGGCGCCGAAGACGGTATGCAGGACCCCGCCGCCGCGGTGGATGTAGACGACTTCGTCGCCCTCGCCGTTGCGGTAGAAGCCCTCGTGGGCCTCGGTGGGCTTGCAGATCGACGCCTCGATGTCGTTGTTGAACATCAACAGGCGCCGGCCGCTGACCGCGTCGCCGCCCGAGTCGACCGGGTTGGCGTCGGCCAGCCGGTGCACGTGGGCGTCGGGGACCCACTCCTGGCGCACGATCGGGTTGAACTCGCCGACCTCCGACAGCCGGCACGGCGAGTGCAGGTGATAGAGGATCGACTCGTTGCCGGAGAAGCCCTCGTAGCCGAGGACCTCCTCGGTCAGGAGCGTGTCGTTGCGCCGCGTCTGGGCGTGGCGCTTGGCGGGGACGTCGCCGAGGCTGACGTAGCGCATCGCTGCCCTCCTAGAGGTTGCCGCGCCGCTCCTGCTCGCGCTCGATGGCTTCGAACAGGGCCTTGAAGTTGCCGTCGCCGAACCCGCGGGCGCCGTGGCGCTCGATGACCTCGAAGAACATCGTCGGCCGGTCCCCGACGGGCTTGGTGAAGATCTGCAGCAGGTAGCCCTCGTCGTCGCGGTCGACGAGGATGCCCTGCTCGCGCAGGTCGGTGAGCTGCTCGATGACCTCGGGGACGCGCACGGGCACGTCCTCGTAGTAGGCCGGCGGGATGGTGAGGAACTCGACGCCGCGGCGGCGCATCTCGGTCACGGTGCCGACGATGTCGCGGGTGGCCACGGCGATGTGCTGGGCCCCGGCGCCCTCGTAGAACTCGAGGTACTCGTCGATCTGGGACTTGCGCTTGCCCTCGGCCGGCTCGTTGATCGGAAACTTGACGAGGCCCTTGCCGTCGCTGACGACCTTGGACATGAGCGCCGAGTACTCCGTCGAGATGTCGTCGTCGGAGAAGTGGATCATCTCGGTCATCCCGAAGACGTCCTCGTAGAACTTGACCCACGTCTCCATCGAGCCGAGCTCGACGTTGCCGACGATGTGGTCGATGGCCAGCAGCATGCCGCTGTCCTCGGTGCCGTCCTCGACGGGCTCGAAGCCGGGGAGGAAGGGGCCGTCGTAGTCGAGGATCTCGACGAAGGTGTGCAGCGTCTCGCCGTAGGTCTCGATGGTGGCGACCTTGATCGCGCCGCGCTCGTCGGAGACCTCGCGGGGCTCACAGACACTGGTGGCGCCGCGGCTCGTGGCCTCGCGATAGGCGTGGTCGACGCTCGGGACGCGCAGGGCGATGTCCTTGACGCCGTCGCCGTGGCGGTGCTGGTGGGCGGCGATCGGCGAGCCGGAGTGAAGCGCGCCAGTGAGGACGAGGCGGATGCGCCCCTGCTGGAGCACGTGGGAGACCTGATCGCGCGTGCCGGTCTCCAGGCCGCGGTAGGCGACGCGCTTGAAGCCGAAGGCGCGCGCGAAGTAGTAGGCCGCCTGCAGCGCGTTCCCCACGTACAGCTCGACGTGGTGGATGCCGCTGAGCGGCATGAAGTCGTGATCGGGGACCGGCGTGAGGCCGGTCGAGGGGGCAACCTGCTGAGCCAACGCTCCGCTCTCCTCGGTTGTTCGGGGCCTGGTGAATGATTCTCCTGTGCAGCGGCGTGCTCAATGCCGATCCGTTGCGCCTGGACCCCGTAGCATGCCGGTATGGACGACATCGACCGGCAGATCGTTGCGCAGCTTCGAACCAATGCGCGCGCGTCCTTTCAGTCCATCGGGACCCGCGTGTCGCTGAGCGCTCCGGCGGTCAAGCGGCGCGTGGACCGCCTCGAGGCCGACGGCGTCATCCGCTCCTACGCGGCGGTCGTCGACCCGGGCGCGATGGGCTGGCGCACGCACGCGCTGGTCTCGCTCTTCTGCGAGGGGCGGATGGCCGCCGCCGAGGTGCGCTCGGCGGTCGCCGACCACCCCGAGGTCGCGGCCGCCTACACCGTGGCGGGCGAGGCGAGCGCGATCCTGCACGTGCGCGCGCGCGACACCCCGCACCTCGAGGAGGCGCTCGAGCGCATCCGCGACACGCCCGGGATCATCCGGACCCAGACGCAGGTGGTGCTGTCGACCCTGTTCGAGCGTCCGACGGCAGGATGAGCAGGCTGGCGGTGCCGTGGGCCAGCAGGCGCTCGCCGGCGACGACCCTCGCCGCCGCGGTGGCCAGCGTGCGCCCGCGGTGCACGACCTGGCCGATGCACTCGATCCGCCCGGTGTCCCGCGTGATTGGGCGCACGAAGCGCACCTGCACGTCGGTCGTCGTGTAGCCCGTGCCGGCCGGCAGCGTCGTGTGCACGGCGCAGCCCGTGGCCGAGTCGATGAGCGTGGCGGCGAGGCCGCCGTGGACCATGCCGATCGGGTTGTAGTGCTCGGGTCCCGGCACCGCGGCGAAGACGACGCGGCCCTCGTCCACTTCGACGAGGTCGAAGCCGAGCAGCGTCGCGATCGGCGGCGGCGGGAGCTCGCCGGCGATCATCGCGCGCAGGGCGCTGAGCCCGTCGAGCTGCGCGAGGTCGCGCGCGGCGTCGACGGGGTCGTGCTCGACCGCGTTCACGCCGCTTCGCGCAGGGGCGCCGGCTCCGGCGGCTGAGGCCGGATCGGTCGCGGCTCCTGCGCCGGCGTGATCGCGGCCAGCCAGGGGAAGAGCGCTTCGATGGTGACGAGCGGGCCGGGCATGTCCTGTGGCGTCATGGTCGCTGCCTTCGTCGAGGGTTGTGTCAAGAAACTGAGTCTACGACAGCAGGTTGCTTGATGCAACGGTCTTCTTCGAGCAACGACTCGGGCGCGCGGACGCCGATCGGTCCCGGCTCCGCGGCCTCGGACGGGGCGGACTCGCGCCTGACGATCGCGGCCACCGAGGCCACGATGAGCACTGCCCCGGCCGCCGTGCCGATGGTCAGCTCCTCGCTCAGGAGCGCCCAGCCGAGGAGGACCGCGACGAGCGGATTGACGTACGCGTAGGTCGCGACCTTCGAGATCGGCACGTTCTGCAGCAGCCAGGCGTAGGCGGTGAAGGCCACCAGCGAGCCGGCGATCACCAGGTAGGCGAAGGCGAGCAGCGACTTGGCGGAGGCGTCGGCGAGGTGCAGGTCGTTCGCCTCGCCGGTGGCCAGGGCGCCGGCCAGCAGCGCTCCACCGCCGACGACCATCTGCCAGCCGGTGGAGACGAGCGGATCGGACGGCATGCGCAGACGCGGCGAGAGGAAGGACCCGGTCGCCCACGAGCCCGCGGCCACGAGGACGAGCAGGATGCCGCCCGCCGTGGCCTCGGCGGGCCGGCTGCCGGGGAGCAGCAGCAGCCCGAGCCCGCAGAAGCCGACGGCCACGCCGGCGAGCGTGCCGCGGTGGACGCGCTCACGCCCAACGGTGGAGCGCATGATCACCAGCCACAGCGGCACCGAGGCGATGAGCAATGCGGCCAGCCCGGCGGGCACGTCGCGCTCGGCGACGGTCACGAGGCCGTTGCCGCCGGCCGGCAGCAGCAGGCCGACGAGGCCCGCGGCGACCAGGCTGCGCGGCGAGACGCGCACGTGGTGCCCGCGGGCGGCGAGGAACACCAGCATGGCGACGCCGGCGATCGCGAAGCGCGCGCCGGCCCCCAGCAGCGGGGGAACGTCCTCGACCATCACGCGGATGGCGACGTACGTCCCTCCCCACAGGACGTAGACGATGGAGAGCGCCGACCACACCCTCCACGAGGGAGGCGAGAGGGTGTGGCCGGCGCCGGGTGCTGAGGAGGGAGCGCGCCTCACAGGCGCGCAGGAAGCGCGCGCACCGCGGCGGATGGGCCGCGGTTGCGCTTCGGGCGCGCTTCACGCAGGGGCGCGGCGCGCGTCTCGAGCAGCGTGACGAGGGCGGCGGTGGGGACGAACGGGTCGGCGATCGCGCGCTGCTCGTCGATCGAGTAGGCGGCGCGGACCGTCCCGTTGCTCTCGGCGACCAGGACGTCGCCCATGAGGGCGCGGGCCGAGTCGAGCGCGGCGAGGTAGCGCAGCGCGTCGATGTCGTCCGCCACGGCGTGGCGGATGACGACGGATTCGGTGTTCACGTGGGCCATGACGCTCAGGATCGCAGCGGCGTGATATGAGCACAAATGGAAGTTCTTGACGCACTGATAAGCTCGGCTTATGCTCGATGTCCGCCGGATGCGCGTGCTGCGAGAGGTCGCCACACGCGGGTCGTTCTCCGCCGCCGCCGACGCGCTGGCCTACACGCAGTCGGCGATCTCGCAGCAGATCGCCGCCCTCGAGCGCGAGGCGGGCACGACGCTCGTCGAGCGCAACGCGCGCGGCGTGCGCCTGACCGATGCCGGCCGCGCGCTGGTCGAGCACGCCGACGCGATCCTCGCTCGCCTGTCCGACGCCGAGGCCGAGCTCGAGGCCATCGCCGGCCTGCGCGGCGGGCGCCTGCGGCTGGCCGCCTTCCCGAGCGCCGGGGCGTCGATCATGCCCGAGGCGATCGCGCGCTACCGCGAGCGCCACCCGGCGGTCGAGCTCACGCTCGAGCCCGCCGAGCCCGGGCCCGCGCTGAGCCGCCTGCGCGGCGGCGAGGTCGACATCGCGCTCGACATCACCGTCTCCTTCCGGGCCCTGGCCGAGGACGGCATCGAGCGCCTGCACCTGCTCGACGACCCGATGTACGTCGCGCTGCCCAAGAGCCACCCGCTGGCCCGCAAGCGGGGGCTGAAGCTCGAGGAGCTGGCCGACGAGAACTGGATCCTCGGCACCACGGGCTCGTGCCCGGACGCCTCGATCTTCCTGCGCTCGTGCCAGGTCGCCGGCTTCGAGCCGCGGATCGCCTTCAACTCCGACGACTATTTCGCCATGCAGGGCTTCGTCGCCGCCGGCGTCGGCGCGTCGTTCATCCCGGACCTCGCCCTCATGTCCGTCCGCGACGACATCGTGGTCCGCTCGCTGGGCCCGAAGCCGCCGGTGCGCCAGATCATGGCCGCGACGCTGAAGGACTCCTTCCTCTCGCCCGCCAAGCAGGCGATGCTCGACGTCCTCGTCGAGGTCGGCGACGAGTTCGCCGGCAAGCATCGTGGCCTCGCGCTGGCCTCGTAGTTCTCGTTAGCGAGCGTCCCCACCGGGCAACCTGCCCTCGGGGCATGGCCGACAACGCCGACATCGTGCGCCGCGCCTTCGACGCCTTCTCGCGGCGCGACCTCTCGGCCCTGCTCGCGATCGCCGACCCGGACATCGAGTTCATGCCGGCCACCGCCCGCGTGGCCGGCCGCGGCGAGCCCTACCGCGGCCACGAGGGGCTGCGCACCTACCTCGCCGACGTGGCCCGCGTGTGGCAGGAGCTGCGCTCGGAGCCCGCCGAGTTCATCGAGGTCGACGACGTCGTCGTCTGCACGGGCCGGGTCTACGCCTGGGGCGTCGGGCGTGTCATCGACGCACCGGCGGGGTGGGTGTGGCGCCTGCGCGACGGCAAGCTCGTGGAGGGCCGGGTGTACGAGAACCAGCGCGCCGCGCTGGCGGCCGCGGGACTGGGGGAGGAGCAGGGTCTCTCATAGGCTCCAGGCATGACTCATGAGCCGGTGCAGATCGCAACCGGGGGCGCGACGCTCGTCGGCGATCGCTGGCACGGAGCCGGCGCGACGATCGTCCTGCTTCACGCGGGCGTCTGCGACCGGCGCTCCTGGCGCGAGGTGGGCGCGCGGCTCGCCGGCGCCGGGCGGGACGTCGTCGCGTATGACCGGCGGGGGTACGGTGACGTGGCGCCGGCCGGCGCCCCCTTCCGCCACGTCGATGACCTGCTCGCCGTGCTCGACGCGGTGTCGCCGGACGCGCCCGCGTGGCTGGTGGGAAGCTCGATGGGCGGTCAGGTGGCGCTCGACGCTGCGCTGGAAGCGCCCGAGCGCATCGCCCGGCTCGTGCTGCTGGCCCCCGCGATCAGTGGCGACCCCGAGCTCGACGACGAGGTCGTCATCGCCGCGACAAATGGCCTCGCGCAGGCCATCGACGCCGCGTGGACGGCTGGCGCGCAGGAGGAATGCAACCGGCTGGAGGTGCGGTTGTGGCTCGACGGGCCAGGTGCGCCGGAGGGACGGGTGAGCGGTCCACCACGCGAGCTGGCCCTCGACATGAACCGCATCGTCATCGCCAACGGCGAGCCCGAGGCCGACGGCGCGAGCGGCCTGGACGCCGCGAGCCGGGTCCACGAGATCGCCGTCCCCGCGATCGTCGCCTGCGGCGAGCTCGACGTCTCGCTCAAGGTCCGGCGCAGCGCCGAGCTAGCCGACGCGCTGGCCGACGGCAGCTACCGCAGCCTGCCCGGCCGCGCGCACCTGCCCTACCTGGAGGCCCCGGACGAGATCGCTGCCCTCATCTTGGACGCGGTCGCGTGACGGGTGAGCACGCGAGCGACGACTTCGACCGGGCTACGCCTCGCGACCAGCCCAGACGGTGACTCGCTCGAGGGGCAAGCCCACCTTCGTCGCGACCAGCCACGCCGCGTGGTCCTCGTTCTCGGTCCAGACGTCGCGCACCGCGATGACCGCGCCGACGCGCTCGATCGTCCAACCGGCGTCCCTCGCCGCCGCCTCGAGCGCCGACTGGTGCTCCCCGAGCTCGAAGCCCTCGGGCAGTGTCACGTCGAACGGCTCTGACCCCGGCGGACGGTCGCGCTTGGCCACCCGGAAAGCCTAGCCCGGTCCTAACATGCCCGCGATGAGACGTCGTGCGGCCGCCGTGGCGTGCGTGAGCGCGCTCGCGCCATGGGCTGGGCTCTCGTCGGCCGAGGCGCGGGCTTCCGGGCGGGTGATCGGGAGCGGGACGGCGCGCAGTTGCACCTCGTCGGCCGTCGTCGCCGCCGTGCGGGCCGGGGGAAGGATCAGGTTCTCATGCGGCCCCAAGCCGGTCACGATCCGGATGGGCGCGACCGCCAAGGTCCTCAACTCGCGGCGCGAGGTGGTCCTCGACGGGGGCGGGCTGGTCACGCTGAGCGGCCAGGGCCGGCGGCGCATCCTGTACATGGACACCTGCGACCCGGCCCAGGTCTTCACGACCTCGCATTGCCAGGACCAGGCCACGCCGCGGCTGGTCGTCGAGAACCTCGGCTTCGCCGACGGCGACTCCACCGGCGAGGGCTTCGATGGCGGTGGCGGCGGCGCGATCTTCGCGCGCGGCGGGCGTCTGCGCGTCGTGAACTCGACCTTCGTCGGGAACCGCTGCGAGCGCAGCGGGCCGGACATCGGAGGCGGAGCGGTGCGCGTGCTCTCCGAGTACCACGGCCTCCCGGTGGAGGTCGTCGGCAGCCGCTTCACGGCCAACGTGTGCAGCAACGGTGGCGCGCTGAGCAGCATCGGCGTGTCGTGGAAGGTGGCGCGCAGCCGGTTCGTCGGCAACCGGGCGATCGGGCACGGCGCGAACCCGTCTCGACCGGGCACGCCGGGCGGCGGCAGCGGCGGCGCGATCTACAACGACGGCAACCGCTTCAGGCTCACGATCACGGGCAGCCACCTGACCGGCAACCACGCGGCCGAGGGCGGCGGCGCGATCTTCTTCGTCAGCAACGACCGCACCGGCACCCTCGCGATCAAGGACAGCGTCCTGCAGCGCAATCGCAACGACGGATTCCAGACCGCCGGCCTGCCCGGCATCTTCTTCCTGGGCGCCGGCCGGCCCACGATCGTCGACTCCGTCCTGCGCTGAGCCGGATCCAGGGCCAGTTGACGATCGGGTTCTAGCGCCCGGGGCGCTGGGCTGCCTGAGCGCGCATGGCCTGAACGGCGATGACGGCCGCGACGAGGGCCAGCGTGGCCCAGAGCGAGTAGTGCGCAATCGCGTCGGTGACGTCGACGGCGCTCTGGCCGAGCTCGTAGCCGAGGGTGGCCAGCAGGCCGGTCCAAAGCAGGGTGCCGGCGACGTCGAGCACGAGGAAGGTCGCCAGGCGCATGCCACCGTCCCCGACGGCTGCGTAGACGAGCACGGAGGGGATCGGGAGCACGGGGGCGAGCACCACAGCCCACGCACCGAAGCGGCGCTCCAAGGCGCGCATGCGCGCCAGGCGGCGCCTGGCCTTCGTATCGTCACTGCCGAGCAGCCAGACGAAGACGCGCTCTCCCCAGCGCCGGCCCGCCCACCAGAACAGCCAGTCGAACATCATCACGCTCGGGACCCCCAACAGCACCGCGAGCGCGAATGACGTCTGGCCGACGCTGGCGCGTGCGCCCATGTTGATGATGGAGGCGGTCGAGCCGCGCACGAGCTCCAGCAGGGCAGGGTGCGAGGAGCCGAGCAGCGGAAACAGGGGGAGGAGCACGAGGCCGTAGAGCCCTGAGATCGCGATGCCCGCGACGATGATGCGGTCGGCGGTCTGCATCGGGCCGTCCCATGGGGTTGGCAGCGCGCGACGCTGAGCGTGCTCCCGAGCGGCGTCTGGCTGCTCGGGCTGGGGGAGGGGCCGCTCGTTGACGGCGGGCGGGTCGTCCGCCTGACGAGTCGGCTTCATTGCAAGCACGATAGAGCGGCGACGCGCGTGTCGAGCCGAATCCATTCCGGCGCTCGCCACCGGCGTCTCGCTGCCTCGCCACGAGAAGGGAGAGGCCCTCACCGCTCCTCTCCACTTCCAATTTATACCCGGTAGGGGGGCTTGCGGCAAGCCCCGGGTCGTGCCGCATAATCGCCGGCCGCACGCACGAACCTACGGAAATGGGAGGCGCGAGATGCGCGTGTTGTTGTCGACAAATCCGGACGGAGCGTGGCTATGACCGAGCACGCGGTGGTGATCGCCGGAGGGGGCCCGACTGGGCTGATGCTGGCGGGCGAGCTGGCGCTGGCGGGCGTCGACGTCGCCATCGTCGAGCGGCGCGCCAGCCAGGAGCTCGCCGGCTCGCGCGCAGGCGGGTTGCACTCACGCACCATCGAGGTGCTCGACCAACGCGGGATCGCCGATCGGTTCCTGTCCGAGGGACAGGTGGCGCAGGTCGCGGCCTTCGCCGGGACGCGGTTGGACATCAGTGACTTTCCCACCCGCCACCCCTACGGGCTCGGGCTGTGGCAGAACCACATCGAGCGCATACTGGCCGGCTGGGTCGACGAGCTCGAGGTGCCCATCTATCGCGAACGTGATGTCACGGCGTTCGCGCAGGACGACACTGGCGTCGACATCGAGCTGTCCGACGCCGCGTCGCTGCGGGCGGGGTATCTCGTCGGGTGCGACGGAGGACGCAGTCTGGTCCGTAAGGCAGCCGGGATCGAGTTCCCCGGATGGGAGGCGACAACGAGCTTTCTCATCGCCGAGGTCGAGCTGGCCGAGGAGCCGGAATGGGGCATCCGCCGCGATGCCCTCGGCAACCATGGCTTCGGCCGGGTGGAATACGAGATCCGCGACGGCGAGGTGGTCTTCAAGAATGAGGGGCCGGTGCGGGTCATGGTGACCGAAGAGCACGTCAGAACCGGCGCCGAAGTCACGGCGCGCGATCTCAGCGAGGCGCTCGTCGCGGTCTACGGGACCGACTACGGGATCCACAGTCCCACCTCGATCTCCAGGTTCACCGATATGGCTCGGCAGGCCGCGGCTTACCGTGACCGACGAGTGCTGCTGGCCGGCGACGCCGCGCATGTGCACAACCCGGTAGGTGGACAGGGCCTCAACACCGGTGTGCAGGATGCGGTGAACCTGGGATGGAGGCTGGCCCAGGTGGTCAACCGGACATCACCGGACAGCCTCCTGGACACCTACCACGCCGAGCGCCACCCGGTCGCCGCCCGCGTGCTGCGCAACACGATCGCCCAAGCCTCGCTCTTCCGCCCCGACGACCGCATCAAGACCTTGGGCGACACCATCTCCGAGCTCCTCACCCTGGACGAGCCCCGCAAGCGATTCGCCGCGATGATGTCCGGGCTGGACATCCACTACGACCTCGGCGAGGGACACCCGCTGCTCGGGCGCCGCATGCCGGACCTCGACGTGGTCGGCGCCGACGGCCCGCTGCGGGTCTTCAGCCTGCTCCACGACGCCCGCCCGGTGCTGCTCAACCTCGGCGAGCCCGGCGCCGTCGACATCACGTCATGGGCGGATCGGGTCCGGCTGATCGACGCTCAATTTGCTGGCACGTGGGAGCTTCCGGTGTTCGGGGAGGTCACCGCCCCCGCCGCCGTGCTGATTCGGCCGGACGGGCATGTGGCCTGGGTGGGAGATGGAACCGACCTGGGACTCGCCGACGCGCTGACCACCTGGTTCGGCCCGTCTGCGGCGTAGTCAGGAACGGCGTCGCGCTCGGATCACGCCATCGACGCCGGTGCCGGCCGTCGCCCGCGGACGCTCACCGGCGACGATCGGCTGCCACTGGGCCGGGTCGAGGGCGGCGAGCGCAGCGTGGGCGGAGACCTGCACCTGCCCGGCCGCGGCTGTCGCGGCTCCGGTGGCGGGGTCGATCGGGCGATGGCCAACCAAGAACAGGGTCCCGCCGCGGGTGCGCCCGCTGCTCATCCCCGTCTCTCTCCTGATGTTGTGGGCGAGGATCGCGAGGCGCGGTCAGACGAGCGCGGTGGGCAGGCGACATCGCAGCCCTGCGGCGGTGGCGACCGCATCTGATGCCGGTTCGCGCCCCGCTACCGCGAGTCAACCCTGACTCGCGGCAGCCGGGGCGATCCGACTTACTGGTCCTGCTTCGACTGCTCGCCGTCCTTGGAGTCCGGCGCCTTCTTCGGCACGCCGGCCACGGTCTCCGTGTCCTGCTCGCCGGGCTTCGGGTCCTTCTCGTCGGCCTGCTCGGGCTGGTCCTGCGTGGACTCGCTCATGGCAACCTCTCGTTGGGGTACCGGGTGCTACCCCGCCGGCGCAGCAGCGACGCTCCTGCTTCGAGGGGCCTCGCGCGGGCCCTGGTGCGGCCGGCCCTACGGCGCTCGACTCAGGAACTCGACGATCGCGTCGACGAAAGCCGAGCCCGAGCTGGGCTCGCGCACGCGCCACGCGATCGCAGCGATGACGACCACGGCTCCTGCCAGCACGAGAAGTGCGCCTCGTCTCGGCCAGCGAAGGGACGAGGAGGGGCGGTCCGGCAGACGCCGGCCGTGCATGGGTAGGCTGGCCAGTGGGTCCGATGCTCATGACGCGCCAAGCGCCTTTCGGCCGCAGTGACGGCCGGTAAGACCGGCGAAGACTCCGCGCTCGCGGCCGCGCAGGCTGTGGCTCGTGAGCACGGCGTGGCCTGCCACGAGGCAGTGCTGATCGCGGCGGGCAGCAACGTCTTGGTGCATCTGAAGCCCGCACCGGTCGTGGCGCGGGTGATGACCGGGACGGCGGTCTTGCACGATGACCCCGGGCAATGGCTGGCGCGCGAGGTAGCGGTCGCTGCCTTCCTGGCCGAGCGGACCGACTTGGCCGTTGCGCCCAGCGACATCCTGCCGCCGGGGCCGCACAAGCGAGACGGGTTGTGGATGACGCTGTGGAAGTTCGTCGCACACGACGCGCAGGCTCCGCCGCCGCAGCCACGGGAACTCGGCCGTTCGCTGCGGGAGCTGCATGCGGCGCTCGCCGACTTCCCGGGTGACCTGGCTCCGCTGAGCGGGGTTGGGGACTGGCTCGGGCGCCTGCTGGCCGAGCTGCGCCCATCGCCCTCGTTGACGGTGACGGACATCGACTGGCTTCGCCGCAAGCTGGACGCGCTGACCCCAGCGGTCTTCGAGAGGTCGCTGCCGACTCAGGCGCTTCATGGCGACGCCTCGGTGGGGAATCTGCTGCGCACCGAGAGCGGGCTGGTCTGGAACGATTTCGAAGACGTCTGCGCCGGCCCCGTGGCGTGGGACGTCTGCGGGCTCGTGACGAGCGCGAGGGCACGCGGCCAGAGCGCGACGCTCATGGAAGAGCTGCTCGCTGCGTACGGTGACCCCGGCGTTGAAGACCTGAGGGCGTTCCTCGAGGCGCACGCCCTGTATGAGGTTGTCTGGCAGGCGTACGAAGGCCGACGCCGACCGCGGGCGATGAAGCGGGCGGCCGCCACCCTGGCGCGCTGGCGCGAAGGGCGCGCGGCCTGACCGCCAGCGCCGCCGGTCATCGCAGGACGTGCCGGCCGCCCGGTGCGAGCCGGTTGCGCTCACGATGCATATGAAGGCGGGGACGTCCGGATTTCGTCCGGCACAGCTTCCATGGTGCTGCACCACACGACGGGCATGTGAAGAGCAGGCCGGGATGCCCGACGGCGATGATCCGCGACTCGCCGCTCTCGCGAACTCGGCCGCGACCACCACCCCCGCCGAACGGCTTTGCCATCGCCTCAGAGATGAGGTCGTAACGGCGACGCGGCCGTCGCGGGAACGGGGCGAGCAACCGCTGCATCAGCCCCCGGATTCCCATGGTGGAGGCCTACCCGCCCGACCCCCGGCGAAGCGCTGCGGCGTAGACGATCGCGGGGTAGTCGGCTTCGAGCACCGTCGTCCGCTCGCGGCGCATGCCGACGTTCTCCGCCACTCGGCGCGACGCGGTGTGGTCGGGGTGCACCAGGGCGACGAGGCGCGCCAGGCCGAAGCGCGTCGCCGCCGCGTCGCAGACGAGCGTGGCGGCCTCCGTGGCGATGCCCTGCTTCCAGAAGTGCTTGTGGACGTGCCAGCCGATCTCGATCTCGGCGACCTGGTCGAGCTCGAGCGGGCGGATGCCGCAGTACCCGGCGAAGCGCGCACCCGGGAGCGCCTCGATCAACCAGGTCCCGAATCCGTGCGTGGCGTACAGGCCAGTGTTGAGGCGGATCCACGCCGCCGCCTCGACGCGGGTCTTCGGCCGCGGGTAGAAGGTCATCTGCTCGTCGTCGCCGACCATGGCGGCGAGGACGTCGAGGTCGTCGTCGCGGAACTCGCGCAGCCGCAGGCGGTCGCTCACGATCGGCTCGGACGACACGCTCACGACCGCGCTCAGGCCTGCAGGACCTGGTGGGCGAAGCGCACCGCCAGGGCCCCGTCGCCGACGGCGCCCGAGACGCGCTTCGTCGCGCCGGCGCGGACGTCGCCCGCGGCGAAGACGCCGGGCCGAACGGTCTCGAGCAGGTGGGGCCGGCGGTCGCTCGCGCGCCAGCGGTTGGGCCCGTCGCTGGCCGCCGCCTCCTCGCCGCAGCGGATGTAGCCGGCCGCGTCGAGGTCGAGCATCATGCCAACCGCCTCGGTGCACGGCTCGGCGCCGATCATCACGAAGACGGCCGAGACGGCGACGCGCTCGACGCTGCCGTCCTCGCGGTTGCGCAGGTCGGCGTGCTCGAGCCGGCTGTCGCCGTGGAAGGCGCTGACCTCGGTCTGCGTGGTGATCTCGATGTTCGGGCGCGCCTCTATGCGGGCGACGAGGTAGCGCGACATCGTCGAGGCCAGGCCATCACCCCGGATGACGATGCGCACACTGCGCGCTGCGCCCGACAGGTGCACCGCCGCCTGGCCGGCCGAGTTGCCGCCTCCCACCACGATCACGTCCTCGCCTCGGCAGCGCTCCGCGTCGCTCGCCATGGCGGCGTGGTAGACGCCGGCACCCGTGAAGCGCGCGACGTTGTCGGCGGCCAGCTCGCGCCAGCGCGCCCCGGTGGCGACCACGACGGTGCGGGCGAGCGCGTGCTGGCCGTCGTCGAGGTCGACGCGGATGAGCCCCTCGTCGCCGCGCGCGAGCTCGACGGCGCGGTGAAAGCTCGACAGGATCGCGTCGAAGCGCCGCGCCTGGAGCGTCGCCTTGCGCGTCAAGTCGATGCCGGTGATCCCGGTGGGGAAGCCGAGGTAGTTCTCGATCCGCGTGCTCGTCCCCGCCTGGCCTCCCGGTGCCCACGCCTCCGTCACGAGCGTCCGCAGCCCCTCGGACCCGCCGTAGACGGCGGCGGCGAGCCCCGCCGGTCCTCCGCCCAGCACGACGAGGTCGAAGCGCTCGCCGTCGATCTCCGCGCGCAGGCCCAGCTCGCGGGCGACCTGAGCGGCCGAGGGGTTGCGCAGCACGGACCGGTTGCGCACCAGGACCGGCGTCTCCTCGCGCGGGATCTGCACCCAATCGAGCATCGCCGCGCTCTCGTCGTCGGTGTCGACGTCGTACCAGCGCACGGGAATGAGGTTGCGCTCGAGCAGGTCGCGTACCTCGAAGGCGCGCCGCGAGCCGCGCGCCGCGATGAGGCGGGCCACGCCGTGCCCGTTCGCCTGGTGCCACTCCCTGCGGGCCATCATCGTGCGCAGGACGAGCTCGGCCAGCTCGGGCCAGGAGGCCAGCATCGCCCGCAGCTCGGAGCGCTCGAAGGCGATCACGTCCGTCGGCTCGTCGGCGACGCACTCGGCGATCGCCGGCTCGCCGGTGAACGTCGCGATGTCGCCGAGGAACGTCCCGCCGTCGGCCTCGGCGACCCAGATGTCCTTGCCCGACTTGCGGTCGAGCACCCGCACCCGCCCGCGCTCGACGACGAGGAAGGGCGCGTCGCGCTGCCCCTGCTCGTAGAGCGTCTCGCCGGCCGCAAAAGAGCGGCGGGTGCCCAGCTCGGCCAGGCGCTCGAGCTTCTTCGCGGACATCCGCGGGTACATGACCTCGTCGCCGAGGTCCGGGAAGCTCTCGCTTCGCAGCTGTGCGGGTGTGGTGTCTTCGACGGTCACGCTCTGCCAAGGGGTAGCAGACTCTCGCGGCTGCGCTGCGTCGCGCTCAGTGGCGAAGGAGCATGAAGTCGCTGACCCGCGCGAGGCCGAGAACGGGGCGGATCGGCGCGGGGACGAGCGAGCACTGGGTGTCGTGGACGACCTCGGGCGCGACGAGGCGCAGTCGCCGCCCGCGCGTCTCGACGTCGACCGCGCCCGCCGCGAGCACGTTGCGCACCCACTGGCTGTCAGAGCCGTAGGTCAGGGCGATGACGTAGCGGTCGCCGGCGCGGAAGAGGTTGACCGGCGTGCGGTAGACACGGCCGGAGCGGCGCCCGACGTGCGACACGACCGCGAAGCCGGGAAGCCGGCGGGCAACGGGCCCGAGCACGCGGTTCGTGACGTGACGGTTGAACCGCGCGAGGCGCTTGGGCAGCGGCATCCGAGGCGCGTCAGCCGAGGGAAGGGCGGGTGTGGCCCCCGCCCGAGAGCGCCGCGGTGAGGCCGAGGCCGATGTAGACCCCGCCGCTCAGCTTCGCGAGCCAGCCGCGCGCGCGCTGGCCGGTGCGGATCCAGCCGCCGACGGCCCCGGCCAGCACGACGTAGGCGCCGTCGCTGAGCACGGCGAGCACGGTGAAGAGGGTGCCCAGGACGAGGATCTGCAGGGCGATCGGGCCGTGTGAGGGATGGACGAACTGGGGCAGGAACGCGACGAAGAAGATCGCGATCTTGGGGTTGAGGAGCTGGACGAGCATGCCCTTGAGGAAGAGCCGCGAGCGACCGCTGCCGACCACGACCTCCTGCGGCTCGCCGCGCTCGAGCAGCTTGCGGGCGCCGAGGTAGAGCAGGTAGGCCGCTCCGGCGTACCTCACGACGGTGAAGGCGGTCGCCGAGGCGGCGATCAGGCCAGTGAGCCCGGCGGCAGCCGCGAGCGCGTACGCGAAGGTGCCGGTCTCCACGCCGAGCATCGACACGATGCCCGCGGCGCGCCCCTGGTCGAGGCTGCGGGTGACGACGTAGATGACGGCCGGCCCCGGGATGGCCAGGAGTGCCAGGCTCGCGCCGGCGAAGAGCAGGAGCGTCGATGGATCCGGCATGCGCCGATTATCACAGGAGCGCGCAGAGCGCCTGGCCCCTGAGCGACAGCACCTCGTAGCGGTAGTCCTGCCCGGTCGGCGGGCCGGTGAGCGGCGAGAGCATCGTCGTCACGACCGCGACCGTCTCGAGCGGCGCGGCGCCCCCCTCGCCCACGCGGACCGGCGGGATGAGCAGCGTGAGGTTGACCATGTCCTTGTCCTCGTCGGCCTGCAGCGTCACGGTGACCTCGCGCCCGAGCTCGGTGTCACGGGCGTCGATCTCCTCGTCGGGGTAGGTGCGCTCGCCGTGGGGGCCGGCGTAGAGCAGCTGGGCCCGGCCTCGGACGTCGACCGTCGCGTACCTGACCCGCGTGCCGCCCTCGCCGCGCAGCTCGTAGACGGTCGGCTCGAGCCCTCCGCAGGCCATGGCCGACCCTCCCATTCAACGCTCAGGTGCGTCAACCATTCAGCGTCTCTTTAGTGCCTATCCCTGTCCACTTTCGGGCGGCTCTGATAGGCCCAAATGGCGTTGTCGAGCGCGCGCGGCGACACGCCGAGGCGCGCGGCGGCGCCCAGCAGGAGGACGCGCGCCTCGTCGACGCCGACCGCGGTCTCGCGCGGCCGGCCGAGGGCGGCGGCCGCGAAGCGCCGGACCATGCGATCCGGCTTGACCTCGGGGAGGCCGACGAGCATCGAGAACGCTCGCCACGAGACGCCGGAGCCCTGGCCGGCGACGGTCGACCACCGGCCCTGCAGGTGGTCCAGGCGCCCCTGGCTGGCGCCGGTCAGGTCGGCGGGGACCTCCACGCCCTCCTCCTCGAGGATGCGGGCCTCGTGCAGCACCGCCTCGGCCTTGAGGATGCCGCTGGTCGTCGAGGTCCGCTGGCGGTTGCCCACGCGCTGCGCGAACTCCTCGGGGCCGCCGCACGCCTCGATGAAGCGGCGCACGTCGCCGGGGTGGTCGGCCTCGGGGTCGTCGCCGCCGGCGAGCCGCGCGGCGCGGTAGCGGGCGATGACGTTCTCCACGCTCTGGTAGCGCACGCCGATCGACCAGACCGCATCGATGATGGCCAGGCCCACCGCGTCATAGCTGCCCCCCGTCTCCCAGCGGTCCGGGCTCGGCAGCAGGATCTCGACCGCCGCGAGGATCGCTCGCAGCGCGTCGTCGTCGGGGATCTCGCGGGACGCCATTCGAGGTTCGCGGTCGCTTATATCCTGGAGTGTGGCGTGAAGGACAACCGCTCCATCCCGAAGGCCACCGTCGTCCCGGTGCTCATCTATCCCGATGTGCGCGAGGCGGTCCGGTGGCTGGGCGCGGCGTTCGGGTTCGTCGAGTGCGTGAAGATCGGGGAGGACCATCGCGCGCAGTTGGCCTTCGGCGACGGGGCGCTGATCGTGGGCGACGTGCGCCACGACCGCCGGGCGCCGCGGCCGGGCGAGGTCACCGCCTCGGTGCTCGTCCGGGTCGAGGATGCGAGTGCGCACTGCGAGCGCGCCCGCGAGCACGGCGCGCAGATCGTCTCCGAGCTGACCGACTACGAGTACGGCGAGCGCCAGTACACCGCGATGGACCCGGTGGGCCACCAGTTCACGTTCTCCGAGACGCTGGCCGACGTCGCGCCCGAAGAGTGGGGCGGCGAGACGGTCTCGCCGCGCTGAGCGCCTCGCCCGCGGGAACTAGCGCGACACCGCGCTGACCACCTGCGCGGCGTAGTCGACGGCGAAGACGCGCGCGCTCGGCGAACGGGTGTGGATGCCCTGGAGCACGGCAGCGACCTTCGGCGCCGTGGCGGCCCCCGGGGCGTCAGCGAAGACCTCGCGCCAAATAGGCTTTGGAATGTGGCTCCGCTCACCGTCGCCCTGCTCGGCCTCGGCGAGGCCGGGAGCGTCCTCGCCGCGCAGCTCGTGGCGGCTGGCGCCTCGGTGCGCGGCTTCGATCCGGCCGGCGGCGAGGACGTCGCCGGCGTGCAGCGCGCCCCCGACGCGCGCGCGGCGGTCGACGGCAGCGACGTGGTGCTGAGCGTGACGGCGGCCTCTGCCGCGCTGGCTGCCGGGCGCGATGCCGCCGGGGCACTGCGCGAAGGCCAGGTCTACGCCGACCTCAACGCATCGGGCGCCGCGCTCAAGCGCGCGGTGGCCGAGGTCGTCGCGCCCACCGGCGCGCGGTTCGCCGACGTCGCCCTCATGGGCGTGGTCCCCCGCGACGGGCTGCGCACGCCGGCGCTCGCGTCCGGCCCGGGGGCGGAGGCCTTCGCCGCGCACCTCGGCCCGCTGGGGATGCCGGTCGAGGTGCTGAGCGACAAGCCGGGCGACGCAGCCGCCCGCAAGCTGCTGCGCAGCGTGTTCATGAAGGGGCTGGCGGCCTCGTGCCTGGAGAGCCTGCGCGCCGCGCGCGCGGCCGGCTGCGAGGACTGGATGCGCGGGGAGATCGAAGGTGTCCTCGCGGGCGCCGGCGCGGCGCTGCTCGAGCGCCTGGTCACCGGCAGCGCCCGCCACGCGACGCGCCGCATCGACGAGGTCGCCGACGCCCGCGAGCTGCTGGCCGAGCTCGGCGTCGAGCCGCGGGTGACCGTCGCGGCGGGAAGCTGGCTGGCACAACTCGAGAGCGAGAGCGACCCGGCCGCATAGCGCCGCAGCGGCCGTTGGCGGACGGATTGGCGACAATCCTGCCTCGAACGCCGCCTAGAATCGCGCCCACATGAGCTCGCCTCCAGCGCCATCCGGCTACGCGATGCTGCGCGACGCCATCATCTCCGGCGCCCTGCAGCCGAGCCAGCGCCTGGTCGAGGCCGAGCTCAGTGAGACCTTCGGCCTGAGCCGCGCCGCCGTCCGCACCGCGCTGGTGCGTCTCGAGCAGGACGGGCTGGTCTCCCACGAGCGCCACCGCGGCGCCAAGGTCCGCCTCGTCACCGAGCGCGAGGCGGTCGAGATCGTCGAGGCGCGCGCGGCGCTCGAGAGCCTGGCGGTGCGCAGCGCCGCGCTCAACGCGAGCAAGGACGACGTCGCCGAGCTGCGCGGCCTGCTGCGGGAGATGCGGTCGTTGCTGAAGGCCGGGGACCTCTTGAGGGTGTCCGACATCAACGCCCGCCTGCATCGCCGGCTGCTCGAGATCTCGCGCAATCAGACGGCCATCCGGCTCACCTCGACGCTGAACTCGCAGCTCGTGCGCTTCCAGTTCCGCACGATCCTCGCCCCGGGCCGCGGCCCGCAGTCACTGGCGGAGCACACCGCCGTCGTCGACGCCGTCGCCGCCCACGATCCCGACGCCGCCGAGCGCGCGATGCGCACGCATCTGCTGCACGTCGTCGAGACGGTCCGCGCCGGGGCCGAGGCGCCGGCTCGCCTTTAGGCCCCGATCGGCGCCGCGGCCGCGGCCAGCCCCGCGACTCGGCGGGTATTCGCGACGGCCATCGTGCGCACGTCGTCCTCGCTGAACCCCGCCGCGAGGAAGCGGTCGGCCATGAGCGCGAGCCCGTCCTCGACGGGGGGGTTGAAGTTCTGGCCGAGGTCCGACGACCACACGGTGTGCTCGGGGCCGACGGCGCGCGTCGCCTCGTAGAAGCGCTCCCACGGTGCCTTGCCGGTGTGGGTCGTCGTGAAGCACCGCTCGAGCAGCGCGCCCTTGCGCGCAAGCTCGGCCTGGTCGTCCGGCGCGACCGACTGCGACGGGAACTCGGGGTGCGTGACCACGATCATCTCGATCCCGGCGCCGACCGCGCCGTCGACGAGCGCGAAGATCTCGTCGCGCGACAGGTGGCCGGTGCAGAGGACCATCTGGTGGCGCGCGACGACCTCGAGGACCGCGTGGGCCTCGGGGAGCAGCGCGCCCCGCTCGTCGACCACGGGCACCGGCTCGCACGCGAGGCCGGCCTCGCGGAGCGAGAGCTCGAAGCGAACCCAGACCGGCACCTTGCCCTCGGGGTCGGCAGCGAGGACCTCGTGCTGCTCGTTGACCGACGACACGGTCGGGAACCACACGATCCGCGCCCCTTCGCGCGCCGCGATCTCGACCGCCAGCGGGTTGAGCCCGCCGACGCTGCGGTTGAGCGTGATGGCGCCGAGCACGGTGACTCCCGGGACGGCCTCGGCCACCACCTGGGCGCGCTCGGCGGTGGAGGAGTAGTGCGACTTCAGCCCGAAGCCGGCCTGGCCGGTCTGCAGGCACCGCCGCGCGAGCTGGACGTCGGTGATCCGCCGCGAGACGAAGTCCGGCGCGATATGCACGTGGTAGTCGACGCCGCCGCGGACGAGCTCGCGCGCGCGCTCGGTGGGGACCGGATGCTCGGACTCGGCGGGCATCGGCCAAGCCTAGTCCACGGCCCAGATTGTCGCCAATCTCATCGAAAATCCTGCGGCGAAAGATCTGTACGCTTGGCCCATGAGCCGCAAGGTGCAGGTCATCGGCGCCCACTCGGCCGACTTCGTGTGGCGCGCGGGGGGCGCCGTCGCCAAGGCCGTCGAGAGCGGCGGCACGGCCGAGGTCATCGCGCTGTCCTACGGCGAGCGCGGCGAGTCGGGCGAGCTGTGGAAGCAGGAGGGCCAGACGGTCGACAACGTCAAGCGCATCCGCCACGCCGAGGCCGAGGCCGCCGCCGGCGCGCTGGGCGCGAGCTTCCGCTGCCTGGACCTCGGCGACTACCCGTTGCAGATCGACGCCGACGCGCTCAACCAGATCGCCGATGCCATCCGCGCCTTCGCGCCCGATGTGCTCATCACCCACACCGATCGCGACCCGTTCAACCCCGACCACCCGGTCGCCTTCACCGCCGTCGATCGCGCTCGTGGCCTGGCCGCCGGCGCCGGGGTGCAGAGCGGCTTCGCCACCGTCGCGCCGCCGGCGCTCTTCCTCTTCGAGCCCCACCAGCCCGAGCTGTGCAACTTCACGCCGACGACCTTCGTCGACATCACCTCGGTGATCGAGAAGAAGAAGGCGGCGATGGCCGAGATGAAGGCCCAGCAGTACCTGCAGACCTACTACGCCCAGCGCGCGGAGCAGCGCGCCAACCACGCGCGCCGCGCCTCCGGCGACAAGTCCGTGCAGTACGCCGAGGCCTTCGAGCGCGTGATCCCCCAGGTGGTGAGCGAGCTGTGAGCGACAGCGACTACGCCGAGCTGGCCCGGCTGGGCACGGCGACCGTCTACGAGGGCGGCGGCCGGCGCGGCCTCATCGACGCGCCGCTGCACCAGGTGGTGCCCGGCTCCCGGGTCGCGGGGCCGGCGCGCATCGCGCTCTGCGCCCAGGGCGACAACCTCATGGTCCACGCGGCGATGGCCGCGCTGCAGCCCGGCGAGGTGCTCGTGCTCTCGATGCCCGAGCCCGCACCCGTAGCCCTCGTGGGCGACCTGCTGGCCACCCAGGCCAAGGTCCATGGGGCCGCCGCGATCCTCGTCGACGCGTCGGTGCGCGACCTCGAGGAGCTGGTCGAGCTCGGGCTGCCGATCTGGGCGCGCTACGTCCGCATCAGGGGCGCGGTCAAGGAGACGCCCGGCGAGCTCGACGTACCGGTCGAGATCGGCGGGGCGACGATCAATCCTGGCGACATCGTGGTCCTCGACGCCGACGGCGCGGCCGTGGTCGAGCAGGAGCGCGTCGCCGAGGTGCTCGAGGGCGCCCTCGAGCGCGAGGCCTACGAGGCCGACAAGCGCGCCAAGCTCCAGGGCGGGGCATTGTCCTATGACCTCGACGGCCTGCGCGAGATCGTGGAGCAGGGAGGCGCGGCATGACGGAGCCGCTGCACGAGATCGCGCACATCAGCCACGCGGAGCTGCTGACGCCCAAGCCCGAGGAGAGCCTGCGCTTCTTCGTCGACGTCCTCGGGATGGAGATCGAGGCGCGCGAGGGGCAGTCGGTCTTCCTGCGCGGCTGGGGCGACTACCAGCGCTACTGCCTGAAGCTGACCGAGTCCGACACCTCGGGCATGGCGCACATGGCCCTGCGCACCTGGAGCCCCGAGGCGCTCGAGCGCCGCGTCGCCGCCGTCGAGGCGGCGGGGCTCGGGCTGGGATGGAGCGAGGGCGACGTCGGCCACGGCCCGGCCTACCGCTGCACCGATCCGGACGGCCATGTCTTCGAGCTCCTCTACGAGGTCGAGCGCTACAGCCCGCCACCCGACCTGGTGCCCTCGCTGAAGAACCAGCCCCAGCGCTATGTCGGGCGCGGCGCGGCGATCAAGCGCCTGGACCACATCAACGTCCTCGCCGCCGACGTGCGGGCCAGCCGGGTCTTCGCGCAGGAGCAGCTCGGCTATCGCCTGCACGAGCGCATCGAGCTCGACGACGGCACGGAGTCCGGGGCGTGGCTGAGCGCGAGCATCGCCGCCCACGAGCTCATCTACACCTCCGACGCCTACGGCGCGCGGGGGCGCCTGCACCACCTGGCCTTCTGGGTCGACACGCGCGAGGAGTGCCTGCGCGCCGCGGACCTCTTCCTCGACAACGACGTGCCGATCGAGGCCGCGCCGTCCAAGCACGCAATCGCGCAGGGCTTCTTCCTCTACGGCCTGGAGCCCGGTGGCAACCGCATCGAGGTCACCACCGGGGGCTACTTCGTCTTCGATCCCGAGTACGAGCCCGTCGTGTGGAGCGAGGCCGAGCGCCGCAAGGGCCAGGCGTGGGGCGTCAAGACGGTCGAGAGCTTCCACACCTACGGGACGCCGCCCGTGCCGGCGCCGGCCTGATCGCTCAGCTGACGACCGCCCGTGCCGGCGCCGGCCTGATCGCTCAGCTGACGACCGCCCGCTCGAGCTCGGGATCGTCGCGCAGCCGGGCGAGCGCGCGGTCGCGCGTCGGGCCGATCGAGCCGACGGGCATCTCCAGCCGCGCGGAGAGCTGCTCGTAGGTCGGGGCCGGCGTCGACAGCATCGAGGTCAGCAGCACTCGCTGGCGCCCCTCGAGCCGCTCGACGGCGGTGTGCAGGGCGGCGCGGCGCTCGCGCTCGATGGCGTGCGCGTCGGGCCCGGCCGGATCCGGATCGTCGATCGCCGACCAGTCGTCGGTGAGGACCTCGCGCACGCCGCGCTGCAGGGTGCGCATCGCCTCGCGACGCGTCGTGACGACGAGCCAGCCCGCGATCGCGCCCGGGTCGTGCAGGCGGCCGACGTGATCGACCGCCCGCAGCCACGTGGTCTGCACGACGTCGTCGACGTCGGCGGAGGCGAGCCGGTAGCGCCGGGCGACGCCGCGCAGGACGCCGTCCAGGCGCCGGACCAGCTCGGTCCAGGCGTGCTCGTTGCCCGCGGCCGCGTCGCGCGCCAGGCACGACAGCTCGCCGCGGCCACCGTAGGCGAGCTCACGCATGGTGCGCCCCCATCGGGACGCGGTAGGCGGGCGCTCGCAGCAGCTCGCGCAGGCGCTGGCGCAGCGCGATCCGCCGGCCACGCGCCGCGCGCACTCGCGTGCGCGCCGGCTGGTGGCCGAGGAGCAGGTAGGTCTGGTGCAGTTGGTGCAGCATCGGATGTCCCCCTGAACGAGATGAGCGACGAGCGGTTCGAGCGCGTGCCGGGAACACCGCCGCGCGGCGGCGTCCCCGGTGGATGCGCCCTAGGCCAGCTGACGCTGGCGGACGACCTGCAGGCGCTTGCGGCCCGCGACGCCGACGCCGGCGACGAGGAGCAGCGCTCCGCCGCCGAGGGCGATCAGGACGCCGTCGTCGATGCCGTTGTCCGACGTGGCGTTCGTCGGCGCGGCGGTCTTGATGGGCTGCGGGTTGACCGGCCACGTGGGCGGCCCGGCCACGACCGGGGCGGGCTGGGTGCCCGGCGCGACCTGGTCGGGCGCGCGCAGGTCCTGCACGACGACGCCGGTGCCCGGCGCGGCGGTGATGGGCTCACTCATCTGGTCGGGCGCCCGCAGGTCCTGCTTCTGCGGCGTCGCGACCTGATCGGTGGCCACGTGTGCGACCGCGGCCGTCGGCAGCACCGCGGCGGTGGCGAGGCCCGCGACGATCAGGCGGTTGACCTTGGACTGGAACATTGCCCCTCCTGGGAGATGAAGGGCGCTTGCTGCCGCCCTCTGGTTGGTGAGAGGACGGTCCCAGCGGGGCGTTGGGGCTACCGCGTCGTTTGACCCTCTCGCTCTGTGGGCCTCGTCACAATGCGCCTGTGCCCGAGCCTGCGGATCCGCGCTTCCTGGACGTGCTCAACCAGGGGCACGTCGATGCGCTGCGGGCCCTGGGTCGCACGCGGCGCTTTGCCGTCGGCGCGCCGCTGTTCCACGAGCGCGAGCCGGGGGAGGCCGTGCTGGTCCTGACCGCGGGGCGGGTCAAGCTCAGCTGCGTCACCGAAGGCGGCCGCGAGGCCCTGCTCGGCATCCGCGAGCCGGGTGACCTCATCGGCGAGATGTCGGCCCTCGACGGCGGCGCGCGCTCGGCCACCGCCACTGCGCTCGAGCCCGTCGAGGTCATCGCCGTCTCGCGCGAGGCGTTCACCGGCTTCCTCGAGCGCACGCCCGGCGTGGCGCTCGTGCTGGCGCGCATGATCGCCCGCCGCCTGCGCGACGCCGACCGCAAGCGCATCGAGTACCTCGCTCAGGACACGGTCGGCCGCGTCTGCTCGCGCCTCGTCGAGCTCGCCGATCGCTTCGGCGAGGCCGAGGGGGACGGCGTGCACATCGAGCTCGCGATCACCCAGGAGGAGCTTGCGGGCTGGACCGGGTCGTCGCGCGAAGCGGTCATCCGCGCGCTGCGCACGCTGCGCGAGCTGGGCTGGATCGAGACCCGCCGGCGCGGCGTCACCCTGCTCGAGGTCGAGCAGATGCGCGCTCGCGCTGTGTGAGCGGACTACTCCGGGACGGGAGGCTCGGTGTAGGTGAAGAACTCCGGCCGGCTGAGGGCGAAGTCGTGGTGCATGATGGCTCTGACCACCGTCTCGTCCTGGTTGAAACGGATGTCGCCCGAGAAGTCGACCTCAACGAGCGGGTTGGTGGCGGAGATCCAGGCAGCCCCCCAATCGGAGCCGAAGTACATCCTGCTGTTGCGCGGGTCTGCACGAGGGGCATCCGCCGCTGCCTCCGTCACCACGAACGGATAACCGAGCAGAACGCCGCCATCCGTCCCGTCCTGAGCGAGAAGCTGCCCCGCGCCGAACGTCTCGAGACTGCGCGCCGCCCCCTTGTCTGACATGGTCCGCCCGTCGACGGTGACGAGCTCGGTCAGCGCCTGGAGCGTATTGGGGTGCAGCACCCACCCGGCGTCCCTGAACTCGATCCCGCGGGTACGGCGGAGTCCAGCGACCATGGCACGCGCTGTCTGGAGGAGGTCTTCGTCGGCGCCGAACGCCGTAGCTACGCGCCTTGTATTGGTGATGCCCCGCAGCTGGCCGGGCTCGCCGGCGTCGTCGGGATCGCCGTGCAGGAACCCGGCATCCGCGCGGGACGCGAGGGCGCGCGCGATGTCCTCCTTGAGCGCGCACGCCAGCTCGGGATGCTCAGCGATCGACTTCATCAGGCGGTTGCGCACTGCGATGTGCAGTGTGAGTTCGCGCGACCTGGGCTGCAGCCGGCGAAAGAACAGCTGAGTGTCCGCCTGGTTCACCCCCGGTTGCGGTGCGACCGCGTTCACGGCCAGGTCCTGGTCGGCGGCGGGAGCGTTGCTGGCGGGGTCGGGATTGATGGGTTCAGCCTGCGGGACGTATTGCGCGTTGCGCGCGGGCCACTCGGAGATCGGCAACTCGGTCACATCGTGCGCGAGGCGGCCGCCCAGACGCAGCACGGCGGAGTAATCGCAGAACAGGGACGAGACGTCGGCGCTCCATTCCTCGGGGTCGAGATAGCCGTCGCTCGCGTCCTCGAACGGCCGCATCCCGGCGGGGCGCATCCCGGCGGGGCGCATGCCGGCGGGGCGTATGCCGGCGGGGCGCATGCCGGCGGGGCGCATGCCGGCGGGGCGCATGCCGGCGGGGCGCATGCCGGCGGGGCGCATGCCGGCGGGGCGCATGCCGGCGGGGCGCATGCCGGCGGGGCGCATGCCGGCGGGGCGCATCCCGGCCGGTCTCCAGTCAAGGGGCGACGCTTCGTCGTAAGGGTCCTCGCCCCCGGGACCCGACCAATCAGCGTTCACGATGCTGTCGCCTCCGGCTGTTGGCGTTCGGCTGTGCGTGCGAGTCTAGGCTTGTGGCCCGCCGCTGACAAACGCTGTTCCCGCGAGAGCCTCGGCGGCCTTGAGGTACATCGCCGCGTCGACGCGCCGGTAGAACGCGAGGGCCTGCCGAAGCTCGGTGCGACTGTCGGCTTCGAGGCCGGCCGCATACGCGGCCTCAGCCGCGAGCAGGTGCGCCAGGGCCGCGTCGGGCAGCGACCCGATCCGGCTGAAACGCTCGGCCGCGGGCCGGAAGTCGCCACGCGCGAACGGCACGACGGCCTCGAGCCAGTGGGTGGAGGATCTCGCGAGGCCGAGAATCTCGGCCAGCTCCGTGCCGCGGTCCAGAGGATGCAGCGCGCACGCGAGGTCGACGGTCCAGGACGAAGCCGGATAGAGCTCGATGTTGGCCTGCCAGAGCGCGAGCAGCTCGTCCGCCAACGTCGTTCCGACATCCAGCGAGCCGACGACCACCTCGGCGCGGGCGCTCACGGCCAGGGCTGGATAGAGCATCTGCAGGTCTGCCGCCGAGCGGGCGAAGTCGAGGGCGCCACGCGCGTCGTCGAGGGCGCCCTTGGCATCGCCTCGCGCCAGTCGGATCCGCCCGCGCATCGCGCGGCAGTAGCCGTACATGAAGTTCGGGTTGCCGGCGTCGGCCTCGGCGATGAAGGAGTCCGCCGCGCTGATGGCCTCGTCCCACGCGCCGATCCAGTAGCTCTCGCCGACGCTCTCGGCGGTGAGCCAGCGAACGAAGCCGGCGTGGCCGAAGCGCTCCGCGTGACGTCGGGCGTGGGCCTGAAGCTCGAAGCAGCTATGCAGATCTCCGATCTGGCACTCGAGATCGGCCAGGAGGGCGTATGAGTGGGCGCTGAGATGCGAGCCAATCTCCTCGGTGATCGCGATGCTACGACGCAGGTCAGCGTGGCCCGCCGGGTCCCCGGACCATCCGCGCGAGAGTCCCATCATCGACAGCGCGCTCGCCTCGAGCTCCCGCAGCTTCAGGGCCTGGGCGATCTCCAGGGCCTGCGTGGCCACGGCGATCGCCCGTTCGTCCTCTCTGGCGATGGCCAGATGGTTCGCCATGTCGACGAGCACCTCTGCCTTCGACTGTGACGGCCCGAGTGCATCGACCAGCGATACGGCGCGATCGAGGTGCTCGGCCAGCCGATCGCGGTGGCCCTGGTGATAGGCGAGCTTGGCCAGGAACGCCTCCGCCTCGGCCGCCGTGGCGTGACGTCCCGCCGCCAGGAGCGCGTCACGGGCCTCCTCGAGCACCTCGGCGCCCGCCGTCTCGGCGTAATAGGTCGACTTGCCGAGGCGGAACAGCAGCGACGGGCGCTCGGGGTCGGCGCGCGGCCAGAGATCGAGCGCGGCCCGGAAGTAGCGCGCGGCGGCCGGAAACGCGTTGAGGCTCAGCGCGCGGTCGCCGGCCTCCCGCAGCGCGAGGCGCGCGTGGCCGCTCAGCTGCCGCGTGTCGCCGCCGCCGGCCTGCGCCAGCTCGTAAGCGCACTGGTAGTGGTGGGCGAGCATCTCGGCCCCGTCGGCTGCGCGGTCGGGGCTGAGCGACGCGAGCCACTCGGCCGTCTTGCGGTGGATTTCGCCCCGGCGCAGGCGCGGGATCTGGCTGTAGGCGACGTCGCGGATAAGGACGTGCCGGAAGCGATACTCGAGTTCGCCGGCGACCGAAGACCGCGCGACGCTGAGGAGGAACTCGCGCTCCTCGAGCTTGGCCAGGCGCTCGGTGATCCACCGCCGCGGCCGGCCGGTGATGGCGGCGACTGCCCCGGGCCAGACAACGCGGCCGATGACGGCCGCCCCATGAACGAGCGCCTTGTCCTCGGCGCTCAGCGAGTCCAGGCGCGCGGCGATGATGCCGCGCAGCGAGCCCGGGAGGGCCAGCGTCTCGACCGAGAGGGTGGCGTCCTGCGTGCCGGCGCCGAGGAGGCCGCGGTCGGCGAGCATCCGCACGAACTCGACGGAGTACAGGGGGTTGCCCGAGGCGTTGACCACGATCGCCTCGGTCATCTCGTCGGGCACCTCGGCGTCTCCGGCCAGTGCGCCTACGAGCTCGCGGGTCTCGTCCTCGGAGAGCGGTGGCAGCGCCACCGTGGTCGCGAAATCCCGGTCCCGCCATTTCGGGCGTCGGTCCAGCAGGTCGGGCCGCGCCGTGGCCACGATCAGCATCGGCACGTCGCGGGCCCATCCCACGAGATGCTCGATGAAGTCCAGCAGCCCGTCGTCGGCCCAGTGGACGTCCTCGAAGACGAGCACGAGTGGGCGCCGGCGCGCGAGGGCCTCGAGGAAGTGGCGCCACGCGGCGAAGGCGGCGCCCCGCTGGTCGCCGCTGGCCTGGGCGACGTCACCGAGACCGACGAGCGGGCGCAGGTGACCTTCGATCCGGCTGGCCTCCGCAGTCCCGGGCACGAGGTCACGCACCGCGGCATGCAGCTTGTCCGCCGCGGTGGCCGCCGCGTCGTTCTCGAGCATGCCGACCTGGCCCTTGACGATCTCGCCCAGCGCCCAGAACGCGACGCCCTCCGGGTAGGGGGGAGAGCGGCCGACGCGGAACGTGATGATGTCCACCGCCAGCTCGTCGATTCGGCGGAAGAGCTCGAAGACGAGGCGACTCTTACCGAGTCCGGGCTCACCGATGATGGTGACGAGCTCGGGAACGCGGCTGCCACGGACGCCCTCGAGCAGCCCCCACAGCAGCGCGAGCTCGGCACGGCGGCTGACGAGGGGTTGGCGGGCCGCCTCTTCGAGCGCGATGCCCATGCGCGCCCGGACGCCGACCGGCTGCCACGCGGGGACGGGCTCGGCCTTGCCCTTCGCTTGGATCGGCTCGGCCAGCGCGTAGTCGATCGCCTGGCGCGTGGCGCGGTAGGTGGCGTCGTCGACGAGGATGGTGTCCGGCGGCGCTGCCGCCTCGAGGCGCGCGGCGGTGTTGAGGATGTCGCCCCACGCCAGCCCGCCGCTCTCGTCGGGCTGGGGGCCGAAGGTGATGAGGGCCTCGCCGGTCGTCACGCCGATGTGGACGTGCAGGTCGAGATCGGGATGGGATGCGTTGAGCTCCGCCACGGCGTTCACGCCGGCCAGGGCGGCGCGGACGGCGCGCTCGGGGTCGTCCTCGTGGGCGCGGGGAGCGCCGAAGAGCACGAAGACCGCATCGCCAATGAACTTGGCCACCGTCCCCCCGAAGCCCTCGAACTCGCCGCGGACGGCGGCGTAGTAGATCCGCAGCATCTCGTGGACATCCTCGGGATCCATGACCTCCGCGCGCGAGGTGAACCCGACGAGGTCGCAGAAAAGTGCCGAAACGACCTTGCGCTCCTGTTCGAGCCCTGTGGCGCCGGGTGCGAGCAGCGGGGCCCCGCAGGCGCCGCAGAACCGGAACCCGTCCGGGTTCTCGCGCCTGCAGCGGTCGCAGAGCATTTCCGAGCAATAACCGCGATGGATCGCGATGTCAACTGGTCCAAGAGCCGCGGCGGCGCCCTTTTTGACCGCGTCGCGGCGAGGTGAGAAAGTAGGCCCGCTTGAGCGCCCGAGAACCCATCGGCAGGATCCGGGCCGTTCTGGTCGGCATCGACGAGTACGAGAGTCCCGACGTTCGGTCCCTGCAAGGGTGCGTCAACGACGTCGCCCTCGTGCGCTCGCTGCTCAAGGAGTACTTCGAGGTCCCCAACGAGGACATCCGCGTCGTCGTCAACCGGCGCGCGACGAAGGCGGCCATCCTGCATCGGCTGCGCGACATGATCTCCCGCGGGCAGCCGGGCGATGTCCTCGTCTTCTACTACTCCGGCCACGGGTCGCAGGTGCGCGACCGCAACGGCGACGAGCTGACCGACGGGCTCGACGAGATCATCTGCCCGTACGACATGGACTGGGATCGTCGCACCTACATCCTCGACGACGAGCTCGACGACGTCTTCGGCGTGCTCCCACCTGAGGTCCTGCTCGAGGCGTTCTTCGACTGCTGCTTCTGGGGCGCCGATGCGCGCGGGCTCGAGCCCGCGCCCCGGCCGGAGTTCCTGCGCCGCGACGTCCGCTACCTGCCGCCACCGTTTGACATCGCCGCGCGCGCCGAGGGCGACGATCGCCTCGAGATCCATCAGCTGCGCGCCTCCCACGCTTTCGCGGAGCGCAACGTGATGTGGGGCGCCTCGCAGGAGGGCCAGCCCGCGGCCGAGGACTACATGGACGGTCGGCCCAATGGGATCTTCACCTATTGGGGCTGCCGGTTCATCGCGGAGCACATCGAGCAGGTCGCCAGCCTCAACTACACCCGCGAGCAGCTGCTCGAGGACGTCCGCGCCTACCTGCACACGCTCGGCTACGTCCAGACGCCCGAGCTCTCGGCGCCGAGCGACCTGCGCGCGGCCACGCCCCTGCTACCCGGGGGCTCTTGGATCGAGGTGGGCGGCGGGGCCTACGGGCCCGGACGCTATTAGCCGGTCAGGGTCTCGCCACGGCGAGGTCGCGCTCGATCGACTCGGCCGTCGCGCGCAGGCGCGGCACAAGGTCGCGGCGCAGGGTGGCCACCGTGACGCGGCCGGCGAGCGCGCCGATGTTGGCCGCCGCGATGACGCGGCCGGCGATGTCGCGGATCGGCGCGGCGGCCGAGCGCAGGCCGCGCTCGAGCTCCTGGTCGACGACCGCGTAGCGCTGGCGGCGCACGCGGTCGAGCTCGTCGCGCAGCGCGGGCTCGGTGGTGCGCGTGGCCGGCGTCAGGGCGCGCAGCTCCACGCGGCCCAGATAGCCGTCGAGCTGGTCGGGATCCAGGCCGGCGAGCAGGACGCGGCCCACGCAGGTGGCGTAGGCCGGCAGCCGCGTTCCCACCGGCATGGCCACGCTCATGATGCGCGCCGGCGCCATGCGCGCCACGCACAGCGTCTCGTCGCCGTCGAGCACGGACACCGAGCAGAACTCGTCAGCCGCCTCCATGAGCTGCTGCAGGTGCGGGCGCGCGACGTCGGGCAGCGCCAGCCCGGAGCGGTACCCGTGCCCGAGGTCGAGCAGCTTGGGCGTGAGCGTGAACAGGCGCCCGTCGGTGCGCAGGTAGCCGAGCTGCTCGAGCGTGAGCAGCGTGCGCCGGGCGCTCGCGCGCGTCACCCCGATGGCCCGCGCGACCTCGGCCACCGTGAGGCCGCCGCCCGGTCGCCCGAGCACGGAGATGACGGCGAGCCCTCGCTCGATGGAGCGCACGAAGTCCGCGTCGCGAAGCTGGATGGGCTTGCCGGCCATGTCGAGCGCGCCGAGCGTAGTGTGCGCGCCCACGAGCGGTCAACGAGAGGAGCTAGCCGGATGGCTTACGTGGTCTCGGCCCTGTGGCGGGCCAAGGAGGGCTGCGAGGGGCGCGTCGCCGAGATCCTCGGCGAGATCCTGGCGCCTTCGCGCGCCGAGCCGGGCTGCCTCTTCTACCAGCCGCACCGCTCGCCGGACGACCCGCGGCTGTTCTATCTCTACGAGCAGTACGCCGACGAGGCCGGCTACCAGGCGCACATGGGATCCGAGCATTTCACGCGCCTGGTCAAGCAGGAGGCGATCCCGCGGCTGCTCGAGTCGCGCGAGCGCGCCTTCTACGTCACGCTGGACTGAGCCCGAGCAGGCGCGCGGCGTTCTCCTTGAGGATCTTGGGGCGCACGGCCGGCTTGATGTCGAGGGTCTCGAAGTCGGCCAGCCAGCGCTCGGGGGTCAGGGCCGGGTAGTCGGTGCCGAACAGCACCTTGTCCTGCAGCAGCGAGTTGGCGTACCGCACGAGCTGGGGCGGGAAGTACTTCGGCGACCAGCCGGAGAGGTCGATGTAGACCTGCGGCTTGTGGACGGCGACCGACAGCGCCTCGTCCTGCCAGGGCACCGAAGGGTGGGCCATGATGATCGGCATGTCGGGGAAGTCGGCGGCGACCTCGTCCAGGCAGACGGGGTTGGAGTACTTCAGGAGGATCCCGCCCCCGCCGCGCTGGCCCGATCCGACGGCGGTCTGGCCGGTGTGGAAGACGGCCGGCAGCCCGTGCTCGGCGATGACCTCGTAGAGGGGGTAGGCGACCCGGTCGTCGGGGAAGAAGTGCTGCAGGCTGGGGTGGAACTTGAAGCCTGCGACGTCGAACTCGTCGATCAGCCGCCGCGCCATGGCCACGCCCTCGGCTCCGCGGTGGGGGTCGACGCTGGCGAAGGGGATGAGCGTGTCGCGCTCGGCCTGGGCGAGCTGGAGGATCTCCTCGTTGGTCACCGGGCCGCCCCAGCGGACGCTGTCGACCATGAAGGCCACGCACGCCATCTTGCGCTCGCGGTAGTAGGCCGCCAGCTCGGGCACGGTCAGCAGCGCGTCGGAGCCGAAGACCTCGGCCACCGCCGCCTCGGGCGAGTCCTCGGGGAAGCTGGTGCCGTCCTGGGAGGCCTGCACGTGGGTGTGGACGTCGATGGCCACCAGAGCGTCGAGATCGATCACGGGCGGCAGTGTATGCATCGGCCAGATCGTTGCGTGCGCAACTACATGCTATCCTGCGTCGCATGGAACTCGGACTCGCCACCTTCGCCGATCTCAGCTCGGGCATCAGCCCCGAGCAGCGCATGCGCAACCTGATGCAGGAGGTCCGGCTGGCCGACGAGCTCGGCCTCGACGTCTTCGCCATCGGCGAGCACCATCGCGAGGACTTCCTCGTCTCTTCGCCGGCGATCCCGCTGGCCGCTGCGGCCGTCACCACCGAGAGGATCCGCCTCTCCAGCGCGGTCACGGTGCTCAGCTCGGACGACCCCGTCCGCGTGTTCCAGGACTTCGCCGAGGTCGACCTACTCTCGGGCGGCCGCGCGGAGATCATGGCCGGCCGCGGATCGTTCATCGAGTCCTTCCCGCTCTTCGGCTACGACCTCGAGGACTACGACGAGCTCTACGCCGAGAAGCTCGACCTGCTGCTGAAGCTGCGCGACGACGTCCACGTGACCTGGGCGGGCCGCCACCGCGCGCCGCTCGACAACGCGGGCGTGTGGCCCCGGCCCGCGCAGGAGCAGCTGCCGGTGTGGGTGGCCGTCGGCGGCTCGCCGCAGTCGATCGTCCGCGCCGGCACGCTGGGCCTGCCGCTGGTGCTCGCCATCGTCGGCGGGCAGCCCGAGCGCTTCGTGCCGCTCATCGACCTCTACCGGGAGGCGGCGCGGGCCGCCGGCCACGAGCCCGAGCAGACGAAGGTCGCGATCAACACGCACGCCTTCGTCGGCGCGACCTCCGCGCGGGCCGACGCGGCCTTCGCGGCGCCCTACCTGGCGATGATGAACCGCATCGGGCGCGAGCGCGGCTGGCCGCCCTCGGGCCAGGCGGAATACGAGGCGCTGCGCTCGCCGCGCGGCGCCGTGGCCGCCGGCTCACCCGAGCAGGTGGCCGAGAAGATCCTCTTCGAGCACGAGCTCTTCGGCCACCAGCGCTACATCGGGCAGATGAGCGTCGGCGCGGTCGAGCACCGCGACGTGCTGCGCTCCATGGAGCTCTTCGGCACCGAGGTCGCGCCGCTCGTGCGCGCCGAAGTGGCGCGCCGCGAGGATCAGGCGCGCGCCGCCGCGTAGGCCACGAAGGCCTCGATGGCGGTCGGGTCGAGCAGCGCGTCGGCGCTGGCGACCTCGTCGGCGCGGGCGCCGAGCAGGATGCGCTTGACCGGCGCCTCGAGCTTCTTGCCCGTCATCGTGCGCGGCACAGCCGGCACGGCGACGATGGAGTCGGGCACGTGGCGCGGTGAAAGCTCTGAGCGCAGCGCGCCCGCGATCCGCCCGCGCAGCTCGTCGTCGAGCTCGCGCTCGCCGTCCAGCGCGACGAAGAGGATGAGCTCGCCGGCGCCGCCCTCGTCGTCCTCGCGGTGCACGACCAGGCTGTCGGCCACCTCGGGGATCTCCTCGACCACGGCGTAGAGCTCGCTCGTCCCGATGCGCACGCCGCCGCGGTTGAGCGTCGCGTCCGAGCGGCCAGTGATGACGCAGCTGCCGCGCTCGGTGAAGAGGATCCAGTCGCCCTGGCGCCACACGCCCGGGTAGAGGTCGAAGTACGAGGAGCGGTAGCGCTCGCCGTCGGGGTCGTTCCACAGGCGCACGGGCATCGAGGGCATCGGCTCGGTGATGACCATCTCGCCCAGCTCGCCGACCACGACATTGCCGTCGGCGTCGAAGGCCTTGACGTCGGCGCCCAGGCAGCAGCCCGAGATCTCGCCGTCGTAGACGGGCAGCATGAAGTTGCCCGAGACGAACGCGCCGCAGATGTCGGTCCCGCCGCTGCCGTTGAGGGCCAGCACGTCGGGGCCGAGCTGCTCGTAGACGTAGTGATAGCCCTCGCTCGGCAGCGGCGAGCCGGCGAAGCCCAGAGCGCGGATGCTGCCCAGGTCGTGGTCGCGGCCGAGCTGCAGGCCCGCCTTGCGGCAGGACATGAGGAAGGTCGGTGCGACGCCCATGAAGGTCGGCTGGGTCTCCTCGGCCAGCCGCCACTGAAACGAGAGGTCCGGCCACATCGGGTCGCCGTCGATCATCACGATCGACGCGCGCACGAGCAGCGCGGAGACGAGTGCGTTCCACATCATCCACGCGGTGGTGGAGAACCACAGCAGCCGCCCGCCGGGCTTGAGGTCCCAGCCCAGGCCGACGCCCTTGAGGTGCTCGATGAGCTGGCCGCCGTGGCCGTGGACGATGGCCTTCGGCAGCCCCGTGGTGCCCGACGAGAAGAGCACGTAGACCGGGTGGTCGAAGGGGACGGGCTCGAAGCCGGGCTCGGCGGGCCCGGCCAGCAGGTCGGCCCAGGCGACGGTGTCGGGGAGGTCGTTGTCGCCGTAGGGGACGTGCACGACGTGCTCGACGGTCGGGAGCCCGGCGCGGATCTCGGCCACCTGCGCGCGGCGGTCGACCGCGCGGTCGCGATAGGTGTAGCCGCCGATGGCGAGCAGCACTTTGGGCTCGATCTGGCCGAAGCGTGCCAGCACGCTGCGGGCGCCGAACTCCGGCGCGCACGCCGCCCACGTCGCGCCGAGGCTGGCGGCGGCCAAGAAGGCGACCAGCGTCTCGGGGATGTTGGGCAGGTAGGCCGCGACGCGGTCGCTGGGGCCGACGCCCAGGCGCCGCAGCCCGGCGCGCGCCAGCGCGACCTGCTCGCGCAGCTCGCCGAAGGTCAGCTCGATCGGCTCGCGGGTCTGCGAGCGCGCGACGACAGCCACGTGGTCTGAGTCCTCGTCGGTCCCCAGCGCGTGCTCGGCGTAGTTCAGGCGCGCCCCGGGGAACCACTCGGCGCCGGGCATCTCGCGCGCGCCGAGCACGCGATCGTAGGGCGCATGCGCGCGCACGCCGAAGAAGTCCCAGACCGAGCCCCAGAAGCCTTCGAGGTCCTCGACCGACCATCGCCACAACGCGTCGTAGTCCGCGAAGTAGCGCCCGCGCTCGTCGCGCAGCCAGTTCAGATAGCGCCCGATCTCCGTCGTGTCGCGCACGTCCGCGGGCGGGGTCCAGAGCACGTCGCCGATCACGGGCGGCATGTTCGCATGCGGGGTAGCCTGCTGACAGGCACCCGAACACAGTTGAGGAGGCGAGGGCGTTGAAGGCGGCGCGGCTACACGGCTATCACGAGCGCTTGATGCTCGATTCCATCGACGAGCCCGCGGTCGACGGGCCGCTCGACGTCGTCGTGCGCATCGGCGGCGCCGGGCTGTGCCGGACCGACCTGCACATCATCGAGGGCCAGTGGGCCGAGAAGAGCGGCGTGACGCTGCCTTACACGCTCGGCCACGAGAACGCCGGATGGGTCCACGAGGTCGGCTCCGCCGTGAGCAACGTGGAGGTCGGCGACGCGGTGATCGTGCACCCGCTCATCACCTGCGGGCTGTGCCGGGCGTGTCGCGCGGGCGACGACATGCACTGCGAGACCGGCGCCTTCCCGGGCATCGACACGGATGGCGGCTTCGCCGAGTTGCTGAAGACCAACGCGCGGGCGGTGGTCAAGCTCGACCCCGTCATCCAGCCCCAGGACGTCGCCGCCCACGCCGACGCGGGGCTCACGGCCTACCACGCGGTCAAGAAGGCGGCCGCCATCCTCCAGCCGGGGACGCGCGCCGTGGTCATCGGCGCCGGCGGGCTGGGGCACATCGGCATTCAGTGCGTGAAGGCCCTCACCGCGGCCGAGATCATCGTCGTCGACCCGCTCGAGCCGGCGCTCGAGCTGGCGCGCGAGATCGGTGCCGACCAGACGGTCGAGGTCCGCGACGGCTACGTCGACACCGTGCTCGAGATGACCGACGGCAAGGGCGCCGAGGCGGTCGTCGACTTCGTGGGGGAGAAGGGGGCGACCGCGGACGGCGTCGCCATGCTGCGCGACGGCGGCTCGTACTACGTGATCGGCTACGGCGAGAACCTCGACGTCCCGACGATCGACATCATCTCGCGCGAGATCAGCTTCGTCGGCAACCTCGTCGGCACCTACAACGACCTCGCCGAGCTGATGACGCTGCAGGCACAGGGCAAGGTCACCCTCCACACCAACGCCTATCCGCTGCAGGCCATCAACGACGCGCTCGACGACCTCGATAACGGGCGGGTGCGGGGCCGCGGCATCCTGGTGCCCGAGGCGGCCGCCGCCTGACGGCGTTGGCCACGGTCGGCGGGCTCCACGTCGAGGTCGCCGACCTGCCCGGCGACGGCGAGCGCCGCGCGCTGGTGCTCCTGCACGAGGGGCTGGGCTCGGTGGGGCTGTGGCGTGATTTCCCGCAGGCCCTGCACGGGGCGACCGGGCGCCGCGTGGTCGCGTTCTCGCGCTTCGGCCACGGCCGCTCGGACCCGCCGCGCGCCCCGCGCACGCCGGCCTTCTTCCACGAGGAGGCCGATGACGTCCTGCCCGCGCTGCTGGCCCAGCTCGACGCGCCCGAGCCGTTGCTCGTCGGCCACAGCGACGGCGCCTCGATCGCGCTCGTGCACGCCGCCCGCCACCCGGTCAGCGGCCTGGCCCTCCTGGCCCCGCACGTCTTCCTGGAGGCCTCGATGGTCCCGCCCATCCGCGTCACGCTCCGGGACTTCGAGGAGGGCGAGCTTGCGCGCGCGCCTGGCCCGCCATCACGACGACCCCGACGCCGCCTTCCACGGCTGGTGCGACGTCTGGCTCGATCCCGCCATGCGCGACTGGAGCCTCGAGCCCGAGGCGGCCGCGGTCGCGGCGCCGACCCTGCTCATCCAGGGCGCCGAGGACGAGTACGCGAGCCTCGCGCACCTCGACCGCATCGAGGCCCGCGTGCGTGGTCCCGTGAGCCGGCTCGTCGTCCCGGGCGGGCATAGCCCGCACCTCGAGCAATCCGAAGCCGTGGTAGAGGCGATCGCGGCGTTCGCGCGCGGCCTGCCGTAGGCGGCTCGCCCCGGTAGGGGTCAGGTCTGGGCGATCTCGCAGTTGCTGACGGTGTCGCCCGCATACTGGACGTAGCGGTCGATGCCGGAGCCGCAGTCGATCGTGTCGCCCTCGTCGTGGCCGTCGATGAAGTCGCGCCCGACGCCGCCGCTGATCGTGCTGGTGCCGTTCTGCGAGACGATCCGGTCGTCGCCGACGCCGCCGGTCAGCTGAGCCACGAGCGCCAGCGGACCGGCCGAGATCCGATCGTCGCCGATGCCGCCGTCGATCAGGCCCATGTTGGTGCCCTGCTCGGCCGTGATCGTGTCGTCGCCCAGGCCGCCATAGGCCGCCGACACGGAGGGGTTGACGAAGTTGGTCAGAGCGATGTCGTCGTCGCCCAGGCCGCCGTCGACGGTGCCCGACGCCGCGATGGCGGTGATCGAGTCGCGCCCCAGGCCGCCGTGGACGTCGACCGCCCCACCGAAGTTGGGGTGCACGGTGATGGTGTCGTCGCCGAGTCCGCCGTCGACGTTCGCCCCCGACTGGGGCGAGTCGCTGATGGTGTCGTTGCCTGCGCCGCCGTCGATGGCGATGTGGCCGAAGCTGAGCTTGAACGCGCTTGCCACGTCGTTGCGGTCGCCGAGATTCATGACGACGTCCTGATCGACGAAGCCTCCGGGCAGCGGACAGGAGGCCTCGTGGGGCGTCACCTCGGTGCAGCCTGGGCCGGCGTGGATGATCGAGCCGGAGTCGGTGACCGTCGTCTGGCCGGCGCCATCGCGCAGGGTGACGTTGTTGGCCTCGCCCCGCGCCGCGTCGAAGTGCAGGACGCCGCCGGTCACCGCCAGCGTCGATGCCGACGCGCTGCCGGCCAGCGCGAGCCCGCCGACGATGGCTACGACTGAGATCGAACCGATCGGGCGCACTGGACCCTTCCCTTCTTCCACCCGTTGCCGTGAGCCCACGGTAGGCCCCGTCAACGCGGCACGTCCTAGCCGTTCGGACTGGATATCGTCGCCCCGCGATGCACCACGTGGAGGGGCTTCTCGATGCTCGTCGCTGAGGCGGTCGGCCGCGCGCTGGCGGCCATGGGCGTGGACACCGTCTTCGGTCTCATGGGCAGCGGCAACCTCGCCGTGACCAACGCCCTGCGCGACGCCGGCGCGCGCTGTTACGGAGCGCGTCAGGAGACCGGCGCCGTGTGCATGGCCGACGGCTTCGGGCGGGTCAGCGGCCGCCTCGCCGCGTGCAGCGTCCACCAGGGGCCGGGGCTGACGAACGCGATCACGGGGCTGACCGAGGCGGCCAAGAGCCGGACCCCGCTGATCCTGCTCGCGGCGGACATGCCCAGCGCGGCGGTGCGCTCGAACTTCCGCATCGACCAGATGGGCCTGGTCGAGGCGGTGGGGGCGACGGCCGAGCGCGTGCACAGCCCGGCCACCGCGATGGCCGACGTCGCCCGCGCCGTGCGCCGCGCGCGGGTCGAGCGTCGCGCCGTGGTGCTCATGCTGCCCCTCGACGTGCAGGCGGCGCCGTGCCCCGACGGCGCGGCGCCTCCGGGAGGCCCAGAGCTCGCGCCGCCGCGCCCGGCCGAGTCCGCGGTCACGGCGCTGGCCGACCTGCTGGCCGGCGCGCGGCGCCCGGCGATCGTCGCCGGCCGCGGCGCGGTGCTCGCGGGCGCGGGGCCCACGCTGCGGGCGCTGGGCGAGCTCACCGGCGCGCTGCTGGCCACCAGCGCCGTGGCCAACGGCCTGTTCGCGGGCGATCCCTACGACCTGGGCATCTCGGGCGGCTTCGCCAGCCCGCTGGCCGCGCAGCTGATCGCGCAGGCCGATGTCGTGGTCGCCTTCGGCGCCGCCCTGAACCAGTGGACGACCGGCCACGGCAGGCTGCTGGCGCCCGACGCGGTCGTCGCACAGGTCGACCTTGACGACGAGGCGATCGGCGCCCACCGGCCGGTGGCGCTGGGCGTGGTAGGCGACGCCCTGGCCACCGCCGAGGCGCTGCTGGCGGCACTCGCGGGCCGGGCGCCGGCCGGCGCCGGGCGCCGCAGCCCCGAGCTGGCGGCGCAGATCGCCGCGCGGCGCTGGCGCGACGAGCCCTACGACGAGAGCCGGGCGCCCGGGGTGCTCGACCCGCGCACGCTGAGCATCGCCCTCGACGAGCTGCTGCCGGCCGAGCGCACCGTCGTCGTCGACTCCGGCGCCTTCATGGGCTGGCCGTCGATGTACCTGCGCGTGCCCGACGCGGCCGGCTTCGTCTTCCCGCAGGCCTTCCAGTGCGTCGGGCTGGCCCTCGGCAACGCGATCGGGGCGGCGGTCGCGCGGCCCGACCGGCTGACGGTGGCCGCCGTGGGCGACGGAGGCGCGCTCATGTCGCTGCCCGAGCTCGAGACGCTCGGGCGCCTGGGCCTGCCCGTGCTCGTCGTCATCTACGACGACGCCGCCTACGGCGCAGAGGTCCACCACTTCGCTCCGATGGGCGAGGCCGTCGACCTCGCGCAGTTCCCCGACACGGACTTCGAGGGGCTGGCGTGCGCGGCCGGCTGCCACGGGCTCACGGCGCGCTCGCTCGACGACCTGGGCGCCCTGCGCGATTGGCTCGCCGCGCCCGAGCGGCCCTTCGTGCTCGATGCCAAGGTCGACCCCGCGATCTGCGGCGCCTGGCTCGAGGAAGCGTTCAGACATTGACCGAGGAGGACAACCCATGCCCCTGCTCACCGATCTCGTGGACGCCCTGCAGTCGGGCTCCGCGCGCGTCGTCGACCTCACCCAGCCACTCAGCGAGCGCACACCGGTGCTCGTGCTGCCCGAGCCGTTCGCCAACACGCCGGGGCTCAGCCGCCGCGAGCTCAGCCGCTACGACGATCGCGGCCCGGCGTGGGCCTGGGACGTGCTGGAGATCGGCGAGCACGTCGGCACGCACTTCGATGCGCCCATCCACTGGATCACCGGCCGCGACGGCGACGACGTCGCCAGCGTGCCGGCCGCGCGGCTGGTCGGCCCTGCCGTCGTCATCGACAAGTCCGCCGAGGCCGCGCAGGACCCCGACTACCTGCTGACCGTCGACCAGGTGCGCGCCTTCGAGGCCGAGCACGGCGCCATACCGCAGGGCGCGTGGCTGCTACTGCGCACCGGCTGGGACAGCCGCGCCCACGACCAGGACGCCTTCCTCAACGTGACCGACGGCCAGCCGCACACCCCGGGCATCGACGCCGAGTGCGCGCGCTGGCTGGCGCAGGAGAGCCCGGTCGTCGGCGTCGGCGTCGAGACCGTCGGCACCGACGCGGGCGCCGCCGGCGGCTTCGACCCGCCCTTCCCCGTCCATCACTTCGTGCTCGGCGCCGGCAAGTACGGCCTCACGCAGCTCGCCAACCTGGCCGAGCTCCCGCCGGTCGGCGCCGTGGTCATGGTGGCGCCGCTGAAGCTCGTGGACGGGACCGGCAGCCCGGCGCGCGCGCTGGCGCTGGTGAGCGCTTGAGCCGTCGGGCACGACGCTGCGATCGGCAGGGCTCGAACAGCATCACCGACGGAGGGCGAGCCCGCACCGCCGTCGCCGGCCGATGCGGTCGCTTTCGGGTGAGGTGTCCTGCCTAAGGGTTGTCGTGTGACCACAGGGCAGGACGGTCGCGGGTGGAGTGGCGGCTAGCAGGTCGTGACGTAGTCGTCGGCGCTCGTGGGGAAGACCCGTGGCAGGCGACCCATGCGCCCACGCTCGGCGCGCTTGAGCTTGCGCGCGCGCTGGGCGAGGTCGAACGCCACCTCGCCGCTGAGCCGGAACGGGTCGGCGACCAGGTGGCCGTCGTCGAGCGAGATCGCCGCCCACAGCTCGTGGCCGACCTCGGCGAGGAGGACGACGCCGCGCGGCGGGCGGCTCTCGTCGAGGTGGGCGAGGCGGGCGAGCGGGACGGCGTCGTCGGGGGTGGCCCAGCGAATGGTCAGGCGGGCGCCGCCGCCGTGCGGCGCGCGCTCGGCGCCGATCGTGGGGTCCTTCACCGGCCCTCTGAGGAGCCTCCACCATGCTTGTGCAGACATGCCTCACATGGTGCCGCGTGCCGGCCGATCGCACATCGGGCAAATGGAGCGTTTTCGCCGCGCCCGGGGCCTTACCCGCAGCGCTTAGGGGAACGCCGGGTCAGCCCTGCTCGGTGGCCTCGGCCAGCCGTCGGGTCAGGTAGCGGCGCTCGGCCTCGGTGCTCGCCCGCTCGAGCGCCTCGCGATAGCCGGCGGCCGCCTCGGCGTGGTGCCCGAGGCGGCGCAGCAGATCGGCGCGCGTGGCGGGCAGCAGGTGGTAGCCGGCCAGAGCCCCTGAGGCTTCCAGCGCCTGCACCAGCTCCAGTCCCGCCGCCGGGCCGTCGGCCATCGCCACCGCGACCGCGCGGTTGAGCTCGACCACCGCGGACGGCACCAGCGGGGCGAGCCGCCCGTACAGCTGGGCGATCCGCGCCCAGTCGGTGTCCGCGGCGCTCGCGGCGCTGGCGTGGCAGGCCGCGATGCTCGCCTGCAGCTGGTAGGGCCCGGCGCGGTCCTGGCGCAGGGCCGCATCGAGCAGGCCAAGGCCCTCATCGATCTCGGTCGCGTCCCAGCGGGAGCGATCCTGGTCCTCCAAGGTCACGATGTCACCGGCGTCGTCGACGCGGCCGCCGCGTCGCGCGTGGTGCAGGAGCATGAGCGCGAGCAGGCCGAGAGCCTCGGGCTCGTCGGGCATCAGGGTGGCGAAGGCGCGCGCGAGGCGGATCGCCTCGGCACACAGGTCGTGGCGCATGAGGTCGTCACCCGCGCTGGCGGCGTAGCCCTCGTTGAAGAGGAGATACAGCACGGCCAGCACCCCGCCGGTGCGTTCGGGCAGCAGGTGCGCAGGCGGCACGCGGTATGGGATGGCGGCGTTGCGGATCTTGCCCTTGGCCCGCACCAGCCGCTTGGCCATCGTCGGCTCTGAGACCAGCAGGGCGCGCGCGATCTCGGCGGTCGTCAGGCCGGCGAGGGTTCGCAGGGTGAGGGCGACCCGGGCCTCCAGCGGGAGCGCCGGATGACAGCAGGTGAAGATCAGCCGTAGACGGTCGTCCTGAACGGTGCCGTCGTCGCCGTCGCCGTCGTCGTTGCCCTCGCCGTCGTCCGCTTCGCCGCTGGGCCACAGCGCAGCTTCCTCCCGCAGCTTGGCGGCCTCGGTCGCCCCGCGACGCAAGCGGTCCAGCGCGCGGTTGCGGGCCGTCGTGGTGAGCCACGCGCCGGGGCTGCGCGGGACGCCATCGCGAGGCCAGCGCTCCAGCGCCACTGCGAAGGCGTCCTGCGCACTCTCCTCGGCGAGATCCCAGTCGCCGGTCATCCGGATGAGGGTCGCGACCACGCGGCCCCACTCCTGCTGGAAGGCGTCGGCGACGGCGGCCTCGACATCGGGGGTCAGTCCTCCCAGAGCGGCCTCACCTCGATCGTCCCGAACTTGGCGCCCGGGTGCTTGGACGCCATCTCGATCGCCTCGTCGAGGTCCGCGCACTCGAGCAGGTCGAAGCCCCCGATCTGCTCCTTCGTCTCGGCGAACGGGCCGTCGGACAGCAGCACCTCGCCGCCGCGGACCTGAACGGTGGTGGCGTCGCTGACCGGGCGCAGCCGAGAGCCGAGCTTCCGCACCCCGCGGGCGTCCATCTCCTCCACCCATGCCGTCGGCAGGGCCTCCTCCGGACTCACCTCGATCGACTCGTCGACGCACACGAGGATCATGTACCGCACGGCTCCTCCTTCCCGAGTCGCGGGGCGCGCCGGCCAGCTCGCGGCGCCAAGAGGCGCGCGGCGAGCCCGCGCAGCCGCCGGCGCTCGCGCCGAGGGCTGGCGGGGATGACGGGGGCGTCCGGCATGGCGGACCAGGCCAGCCCACGATTGGCTCCGACGACGACGGGAAGCCAGCGCAGATCATGCATGTCGTGCATTCGAGCGTCTCCTTCGTTGTTGTCGCTCTTCACCCCTACGACGAACGAGAACGCCCATATGGACAACGTGATCTGTCCCGGCTGACCCTTACCCCGTAGCGGTGGCGCGCAGGTAGGTGAGGACGGCGGCCACGCGCCGATCGGCGCCCTCGTCGCGCAGGTCGAGCTTGTCGAAGATCTGGCCGGCCTCGGACTGCACCGCCTCGCGCGTGGTTTGCAGGCGCTCGGCGATGGCCTCGTCGGATAGGCCCTCGGCGATCAGGCCGAGGACCTCGCGCTCGCGCCCCGAGAGCTCGGCCAGCGGCCCGCCGGCCCCGGCCCGCGTGACCAGGCGCTCGACGATCTCGGGGTCGACCACGCAACCGCCGTTCGCCACGCGGCGCACGGCGTCCAGCAGCGTCTCGACCTCGCCCACGCGATCCTTGATCAGGTAGCCGCGGCGCGCCTCCTGGCCCTCCACGAGGCGCAGGGCATAGGCGAGCTCCAGGTACTGGGAGAGCACGAGGACGCCGACCTCGGGGTACTCGCGCCCGATGTGCTCGGCGGCGACGAGGCCCTCGTTGGTCCCGGTCGGCGGCATGCGGATGTCGACCAGGGCGACGTCGGGGCGGTGGCGCTCGATCTCGCGATAGAGCGACTCGGGGTCGGTGGCGAGGCCGGCGACGTGGACGCCGCACTCGCGCAGCAGCGCCGCCACGCCGTCGCGCACGATGGCCGAGTCGTCGGCGATGACCACGCGGATGGGGCCGCGGTCCTCGTGCTGCCAGTGCGCCGCCAGCACGAGGTGGCGCCCGCGCAGGCCGCGCAGCTCCACCTCGCGGCTCTCCTCGAACCAGATCTCCTCCTCGAGGTCGGCGTCGGTCTCGGCGAGCTCGCGCACGATCCCCGACACGAGCACCTCGCCGCCGTGCGCCAGGTCGGCGATGCGCGCCGCCTTGACCACCGTGCGCCCGTGGAGGTCGTCCTCGAGCGCCACGGGCTCGCCGGTGTGCATCCCCATGCGCACGCGCAGGTCGGGCGCGGTGGTCAGCGGCAGGGCGCGCTGGACGTCGACCGCGCAGCGCAGCGCGGCGTTGGCGCTGGGGAAGGCCAGCAGGTGGCCGTCGCCAAGCGCCTTGACCAGCGTGCCCCCGTGCGCCTCGAGGCGGCTGCCGAGCAGCTCCTCGTACTCGGCCAGCGCCTTCACCCAGCGCGCCTGGCCGAGGCGCTCGAGCAACGCGGTCGAGCCTTCGACGTCGGCGAAGATGACGGTGACCGTAGCCCCGGCGATTCCAGCCACCCTTCCATCCTGACGGATCAGGACGCCGGCGACGAAGGGTTCACCGGACGGCGCGCCACGCCGCTGCGCGTGCCGGCCTCGGCCACCGCGGCGGCGACCGCCTCGGCCACGTCGCGGTTGAACACGCTGGGGATCACGTAGTCGGCGTGCAGCTCGTCGTCGCCGATGACGCCCGCGATGGCGCGTGCCGCCGCGAGCTTCATCTCCTCGTTGATGGTGGTCGCCCGGATGTCGAGCGCGCCGCGGAACACGCCGGGGAAGGCGAGGACGTTGTTGATCTGGTTGGGGTAGTCCGAGCGGCCGGTGGCCATGATGGCGACGTCGTCGCGGACCTCCTCGGGCTGGATCTCGGGGATGGGGTTGGCCATCGCGAAGACGATCGGGTCGCGGCCCATGGTGCGCACCGCCGCGGCCGAGACCGCGCCGGGGCCGAGACGCCGACGAGCACGTCGGCGCCGCGCAGGATGTCGTCGGCCATGCCGCGCTCGTCGCCCGGGTTGGTGCGCGCCGCGAGCGCCGCGCGCTCGGGATCGAGCCCCGGGCGCCCGACGTAGAGCGCGCCCTCGATGTCGCACACCACGAGGTCCTGCACGCCGTGGGCGAGGATGATCTCCGTGCACGCGACGCCGGCCGCGCCGGCGCCGACGACCACCACCTTGATCTCGCCGGCGTTCTTGCCCACCACCCGCAGCGCGTTGACCAGCGCGGCGAGGACGACGATCGCGGTCCCGTGCTGGTCGTCATGGAAGACCGGGATGTCGAGCTCGGCGCGCAGGCGGCGCTCGATCTCGAAGCAGCGCGGCGCCGCGATGTCCTCGAGGTTGATGCCGCCGAAGCCGGGCGCGACGGCCTTGACGAAGGCGACGATCTCGTCGGCGTCCGTGGTGTCCAGGCACAGCGGGAAGGCGTCGACGCCGGCGAACTGCTTGAAGAGCATCGCCTTGCCCTCCATCACCGGCATGGCGGCCGCCGGCCCGATGTCGCCGAGGCCCAGCACCGCCGTGCCGTCGGTCACCACCGCGACCGCGTTGCCCTTGATGGTCAGCGTCCACGCCTTGGCGGGGTCGTCGTGGATCGCGGCGGACACCCGCGCCACGCCCGGCGTGTAGGCCATCGAGAGGTCGTCGCGCGTGGTGATGGGGATCTTCGGCTCGACGACGATCTTGCCGCCGCGGTGCATGAGGAAGGTGCGGTCCGAGACGCTCTGGACCGAGACGCCGTCGAGCTGCTCGATAGCCGCCACCACGGCCTCGCCGTGGGCGACGTCGGCGCAGGCGACGGTCACGTCGCGCACGACCCGCCCGTCGTCGACGCGCACGAGGTCGATTGCCCCGAGGATCGCGCCGGTGTCGCCGATCGCGCCGGCCACCTTGGCGAACGACCCCGCGGTGTGGGGGAGCTGCACGCGGATGGTGACGCTGTAGGAGGCCGACGGCTGCGGGCCGGTGCTCACAGCGCGCCCAGGACCTTGGGTGCGACCTGCTTCTTGCGGCTCATCACCCCGGGCAGGTCGAGCGTGCCGTCCTCGAGCTCGTGCCCGAACGCGCGCTCGAGCGGCGCGGGATCGCCCGCGACCAGCATCTTGGTGCTCTTGGCGAGGATGTCGGTGACCATCAGCGCGCACAGAAGGTAGTCCCTGGCCTCGCGCTGGCGCTCGAGCGCCTCCTGCAGCTCGTCGCGGCGATCGAGGATCTGCAGCCCGACCGTCTCGATCTGCGCGATGCACAGCGTCCGGCCCTCGCCGACCGCGTACTCCTTGGCGTCGCGGCGCACGATGTCGTCGGCGTCGACGCTCGACACGTCGGAGGTCTCCTCGAACATCTCGCGCCCGAAGTCGGTGGCGTCGATCGCCAGCACGCGCTCGAGGTAGTCGACGACGGCGTTGTCGCGCTCGGTCGTCGTGGGCGAGTTGAGGATGACCGTGTCTGAGAGCACGGCGCCGAGCAGCATCGTGGCCGTCGGCGGCGTGGGCTCCATGCCGTTCTGGCGGAAACGCTCGACGACCAGCGTGGCGGTTGAGCCGACCGGGTCGAAGGTCGCGGTGACCGGGACCTTCGTCTCGATCGAGCCGATGTGGTGGTGGTCGAGGATCTCGACGATCTCGGCCTGCTCGACGCCGGGTGCGCTCTGGGCCTCCTCGGCGTGGTCGACGAGCAGGACGCGGCGCGGCTCGGGGTCGGCCAGCTCGGCCTGGGTGATGAGCCCCACGGGGCGCCGCCGGCCGTCGACGGCGATCGCCGCGCGGTAGTCCGTCGCGTTGATGTCCTCGGCGACGTCGGCCAGCACGTCGTCGGGGCGCACGGTCAGCGGCTCCACGTTCGTGAGCGCCCGGCACGGCGCCGAGAGGGTGACCATGCGGCTGGTGACATAGCTGTCCAAGGGCGAGGAGACGACGGTCGTGCCGTGCTCGCGCGCGAGGGCGAGCACCTCCTCGGAGGGCGTCGTGCCGTTGCTCGTGACCAGCAGCGCGACGCCGAGCTCGACCGCGCGGCGCTGGGCGTCGGGCCGGTCGCCGACCACGACGACGTCGCCCTCGCCGATATCGCCCGGCAGCGACTCGACGGCCATGGCCAGGACCCACACGCGGCCGGCGATCTCGCGCTCCTCGCCGGCCACCAGCCGCCCCTCGGTGACCTCGACGATCGCCTCCACCGAGGCGGCGGCGTCGGACAGGCTCGTCGCCTCGCGCGACTCGCGGATGTAGCGGCGCGCCAGCGTCCGCTCGGTCATCACGCCGGCCAGGGCGCCGTCGTCGTCGACGATCGGCATGAGCTCGAGGTCCTCGCGCGCCATCGCCCGCCCGACGCGGCGGATGGGCTCGCGGTGGCTGGCCGACGGGAAGCTCTCGCGCATCACGTCGCGCACGCGCAGCATGATGTGCGGCAGGAACTCGGGCTCCTGGGCGCCGGCGCGCTCCAGCACCCACGCGGTCTGCGCGTTGACGTCGCCGAGGCGGACCGGGACGTAGTCGTGGCGCGGGTCGAGCCGGCGCTTGAGCTCGGCGTAGCCGATCGCCGCCGCGATCGAGTCGGTGTCCGGGTTGCGGTGGCCGGTCACGTAGATGGTCGACACGCCCGGCATTGTCCAGCCCGCGGCCCACCGGCGTCGGATGGCGCGCCGCGTCTGACAGGATGAGCGCTCATGGGCGCGACCGAGGCGCACACGGGCGAGCTGGCCGCCGGCGTCGCGCGGCTGGGCACGGAGACGGCGTTCTCCGTGCTGGCCAAGGCGCGCGCGATGGAGCGCGCCGGACGCGACGTCATCCACCTGGAGATCGGCGAGCCCGACTTCGACACGCCGGCCCACATCACCGAGGCCGGGATCGCCGCCCTGCGGGCGGGGGAGACGCACTACTGCCCCGCGGCCGGCATCCCCGAGCTGCGCGAGGCGGCGGCCACCGAGCTGACGCGCAGGCGCGGTGTGGACATCGCGCCCGAGCGCGTGCTCGTGGCCAACGGGGCCAAGCCGTTCCTGTTCTTCACCATCCTCGCGACCTGCGAGCCGGGCGACGAGGTCATCTACCCCGACCCCGGCTTCCCGATCTACGAGTCGGCCATCCGCTGGGTCGGGGCCACGCCGGTGCCCCTGGCGCTGCGCGAGGAGCTCGGCTTCAGCTTCGCGCTCGAGGACCTCGAGGCGCGCTTGAGCGAGCGCACGAAGCTCGTCATCCTCAACTCGCCGCAGAACCCGACCGGCGGCGTCACGCCGGCCGGCGACCTCGCGGCCGCGGCGGAGCTCATCCTGCGAACGAAGGCGTGGGTCCTCACCGACGAGGTCTACGCGCGGCTGACCTACGGCGACGCCTTCGCCTCGATCGCGACCGAGGACCGGATGCTCGAGCGCACTGTCCTGCTCGACGGCTTCTCGAAGACCTACGCCATGACCGGCTGGCGCTGCGGCTATGCCGCCGTGCCCGACGCGCTGGTCGAGCCGCTGACGCGCTTCTTCGTCAACTCGACCTCATGCGTGCCGCCCTTCGTCCAGCACGCCGGCGTCGCGGCGCTCACCGGGCCGCAGGACGACGTCACTGCCATGGTGGCCGAGTTCGCCGCGCGCCGCGACCTCGTCGTCGACGGCCTCAACGTGCTGCCCGGCGTCTCCTGCCTGTCGCCCCGCGGGGCGTTCTACGTCTTCCCCAACGTGGCCGAGGCACCGGTGAGCGCCGAGGAGCTCGCCGACCGCCTGCTCGAGGAGGCCGGCGTGGCGGTGCTGGCCGGGACGGCGTTCGGCGCCCAGGGCGCCGACCACCTGCGCCTGTCCTACGCGAACTCCCAGGCGAACCTGACGCGCGCGCTCGAGCGCATGGACGCCTTCCTGAGAAGTCTCTAGCTCGTCAGCGCGGTCCGCGGGCGCCCACGCCGCTGAGGATCTCGCGCGAGCGCAGGCGACCGTCGCCGCCAGGCTTGAGCGTGGGGGTGGGCGAGCCCGCCTGCGTCCGGATGCCGTCGAGCAGCTCGAGCAGCGCGTCGCCGGCGTCGCGGGTCGGCTGCCAGCCGAGCACCTCACGCGCCCGCGTGGTGTCCATGAGCGGGACCGCGAGCGCCATGTCGACCCAGCCCGACGGGGTCGGGGTCAGGCGCAGGTGGAAGGCGGCGGCCGCCGCTCCCCGCAGCACTGGCCCGGGCACCGGGACCGGACGCGCGTCGAGCAGGCGCCCGAGCGCCTCGCCGTCGAGGACCGGCTCGGCGGCCACGTTGAACGCGCCGCGGGCATCGCCGACGATGGCGCGCCGATACGCGTCGGCGACGTCGTCGGCGTGCACGGCCTGGAAGCGCAGCCGCGGATGGCGCGGCACGACGGGGATCCACCTCGGGTCCACCAGCCGGCTGGGCAGGAAGGGCCCGGCGAACAGGCGCCGTATCTCCGACGCCGCGCCGCGCTGGAAGATCAGGCCGGGGCGCAGGCGCACGACGCGGACTCCCGGCTGCTCGCGCTCGAAGGCATCGAGCAGGCGCTCGACCTCAGCCTTGTCGCGCGAGTAGAACGACGAGGGCACGCCGCCCGTCGGCCACGTCTCTTGCACCCGGCGCTCCTTGGGCCCGGGCGAGTACGCGCCGATCGACGAGGCGTAGACGAGTGCGGGGACGCCCGCGGCGGCCACCGCCGCCATCACCCGGCGCGACCCGCCGACGTTCACCCCGCGGGTCTGCTCGCGGTCGCGCGAGGGCTGGATGAGCCAGGCCAGGTGCACGACCGCGTCGGCTCCCGCGAGCACCGGCTCGAGCGGATCGGCGACGATGTCGACCGAGCGCCAGGCCGTCTTGGCGGAGATCCAGCGGTCGGGCGGTCGCCGCGCGACCGCGACCACCTCGTCGACCCCCGGCTCGGCCTCGAGCGCGCGCAGCAGAGCGGTGCCGACGTTGCCCGACGCGCCGAGGACGACGACTCTCATGGTGGCGCACTACCGGATCGCTGGCCACTCGAATCGCCCGGTTGCGGCGGCCGTCAGGCGAAGCGCTGCAGTACCTCGCGCGCCCACGTGTCGAAGAACGCGTCGCGCTCGGGACCGATCTGCTGGACGAAGAGCTCGTCGACGCCGGCGTCGGCGTACTGACGCAGCGACTCCACGTGCTCGTCGATGTCGGGCCCGACGGGCGTGACGAGCATCTCGGGCTCGATGAGCTCGCAGGCCTGCTCGAAGTGCGCCGGGGTGGGGAGGACCTGGGCCAGCTCGCCCGGCAGCGCCTCGTTGGGCCACAGCCGGTGCGCGGTCGCTCGAGCCTCGTCCTCGTCGGCCATGAAGCAGACCTTGGTCCCGGCGTGGACCGGCCCCTTGCCGCCCTCGGAGCGGTAGAGATCGACGGCCTCCTTGTCGGGCGACGTGGTGCAGAAGCCGTCGCCGATGCGAGCGGCCAGCTCGATCGCCTTGGGGCCGAAGCCCGAGACGAGGATCGGCGGCGGCTCGCCGGGCAGGTCGTAGACGCGCGCGTTCTCGACCGTGTAGTGCGGCCCGCGATGGCTGTGCTGGCCACCCTGCCACAGCGTGCGGATCACCTCGACGGCCTCCTCGAGCATCTCCAGACGCACGTCGGCCTCGGGCCAGCGGTCGCCGAGGATGTGCTCGTTGAGCGCCTCGCCGCTGCCGACGCCGAGGTTGAAGCGCCCTTCGAGCAGGACGGCGCTGGTGGCGGCGGCCTGGGCGATGATCGCCGGGTGGATGCGCACAGTGGGGCAGGTGACGCCCGTCGTGACGGGCAGCTTCGTGGCCTGCGAGATCGCGCCGATGACCGACCACACGAAGGGGCTATGGCCCTGCTCGTCGTTCCAGGGGTGGTAGTGGTCGGAGATCCACAGCGCGTGGAAGCCGGCCTCCTCGGCGCGCTGAGCCTGGTCGACGAGGTCGCCGGGGGTGCATTCCTCCGAGGACAGGAAGTAACCGATCTGCATGCCTGGCTGGCTACCCGCGACTTCGCCGACCGCACTCACGGCTGATGCAACGGAGGCTGGACCTTCCCCCGAGCGGGTATGGCTCGCGGAACCACCCCCCGGACCAAGGCGGTCATCGTGCTGACAATCCTGCTCATCATCATCGTGCTCCTGCTGCTCTTCGGCGGGTGGGGCTACAGCCGCCGCGGGCGACGCATCTGAGCGGCCACAGCTTCGGCTCCGGCCCGCCCTTCACGGTCGGCGTCGAGGAGGAGCTGTTCCTCGTCGACCCGCTCACCGGCGCGCAGATCAACGCCTCGACGGCCGTCCAGGAGCGCGTCGGGCCGGTCGACGGCACGGTTGAGCGCGAGCTGCATGCCTGTCAGCTCGAGCTCATCACCGAGGTGTGCGAGAGCGCGGGCGAGGCGATCGATGCGCTCGACGGCCTGCGCCGCGCGGTCGTCGCGACGGGTGTCGGGCTGCTCGGCGCCGGCACCCACCCATCGGCCGCCGAGGGCGACTCGGAGATCACCGACAAGGAGCGCTACGAGCGCATCCGCTACCTGCTCGGCGACGCCGTGGCCACGCCGGTCGGCGGCCTGCACATCCACGTGGGGATGCCGGACGCCGAGACGGCGATCCGCGCCTTCAACGGGCTGCGCCGCCACCTGCCGCTACTGCAGGCGCTGGCCGCCAACTCGCCGTTCCGCCACGGCCGCGACACCGGCCTGGCCTCGGCGCGCGAGGTGACGCTGCGCGGCTGGCCGCGCTCGGGCGCCCCGCGGGCCATGCGCGACTTCGAGGACTTCTGCGCGACCGCGGCGCTCCTGGCGCGCGCTGCCGACGTGCCGGACTACACGTGGTTCTGGTGGAAGCTGCGCCCGCACCCGCGCCTGGGGACGGTGGAGATCCGCGCGCTCGACGCGCAGGCCTCGCTCGAGGACGCCGCTGCGCTGGTCGCGCTCACGCACTGCCTGGCCCGCCACGCGGCCGAGTCCGAGCCGTGCCCCGACCCGCGGCCCGAGGTGCTCGAGGAGGGCATGTTCCGGGCGGCGCGCTTCGGGGTGGCCGCGGAGCTGCCCGACCCGGACGGCCGGCTGCGGCCTGTGGCCGAGCTGCTGGAAGCCGCGCTCGAGGACGCCCGCGGCCACGCGGACGAGCTGCGGTGCTCGGCCGCGCTCGACGAGCTCCCGGCGCTGCTGCGCCGCGGCGGCGGCGCGGGCCGCCAGCGCGCCGCGTACGAGATCGGCGGCATGGGAGCGCTCCTGCGCGAGCTGACGGAGGTCACCGCAGCCGGTACGGCCGCGTCGGTCGCGCAGCGAGAGCGCGCGTAGCGAAGGGGCGACCGCAGCGGGTACGGCCGCGTCGGTCGCGCAGCGAGAGCGCGCGTAGCGAAGGGGCGCCAGTGGGAAGACCCCGGCTGGGTGACGGGCACTCGGCACGACTTCGCTCACGTGCAGGAGCTGTACCTGCCGGTCGCCGCTGCCGTCTTCGCCCTCGTCGTCGTGGCCCTCGCGGTCGTCCTCGTGCGCTACCGGGCGCGCCCCGAGCGCGCCGCGCGGCCGACGCGCGACCGCTACTCGGCTGACGCGGCCGTCGCCCTCGTGCTGGCCGCGATCGTGGCGGTCCTCGTCGTCGTCACCCTGCGCACCAACGACACCGAGACGGCGCTGGCCAAGCCCGGCTTCCGCGTCGACGCCGTGGCCTTCCAGTGGGGCTGGCAGTTCAGCTACCCGTCGCGCCCGGGCGTCGTCGACCGCTCTGCCCCCGGCCGTCCGGCGACCCTGCACGTCCCGGCGGGGACGACCGTCGAGGTGTCGCTGCGCACCCGCGATGTCGTGCACGCGTTCTGGATCCCCGACCTGCGCTTCAAGCGCGACGCCTGGCCGCGCAAGACCGCGCGCTTCGACCTGCGCTTCCCGGCGGGCACGGCGGCCGGGGTCGGGCACTGCGCGCAGTTCTGCGGGCTCAAGCACTCCGACATGGTCTTCTTCGTCGACGCCATGGATGCGGCGCGCTTTGCCAGCTGGTCGCGGGCCAAGGGCGGGCGCGGGTGAGCGCGACCGTGACCCCGCCGTTCGCTCCGGTCCGCGGGCTCGTCGGGCTGGCGGTCGGGACCGACCACAAGGGCGTCGCGCTGCGCCTGGGCGGCGCGGCATTCGGGTTCTTCCTGGCCGGCGGCGTGCTGGCGCTGCTCATGCGCGCCGAGCTGGCCCAGCCCGGGATGCAGGTCACCTCGCGCGGTGGCTACGACCAGTTCTTCTCGATGCACGGCTCGACGATGATCTACCTCTTCGTCACGCCCGTCGCGCTCGCGCTGGGGATGTACCTGGTGCCGCTCCAGGTCGGGGCGGCGGAGATCGCCTGGCCGCGGCTGAATCTCATGGGCTTCTGGCTGCTCGTCCTCGGCGGCCTGGTCATGTGGTCGGGCTTCCTGACGCGCAACGGCGCCGCCTCGGCCGCGTGGACGGGCGAGTACCCGCAGTCGGCGGCCATCAGCACGCCGGGGCCGGGGATGGACCTGTGGTGCGCCGGCGTCGCGCTCGCCGGCCTGGCCGGCATCGCCCTGGCCGCCAGCCAGCTGGCCACCATCGCCGGGCGCCGCGCGCCCGGCATGACGCTGCTGCGCATGCCGGTCTTCACCTGGTCGATGCTCGTCACGTGCCTGATGACGGTGGCGAGCTTCCCGGCGCTCGTGCTGGCCATGGGCCTCCTGCTGGCCGACCGTCACGGCGTCGACGTCTTCCACTCGGCCGGCGGCCCCGCCGCCTACCAGAACATCTTCTGGTTCTACGGGCACCCGGTCGTCTACGTGATGTTCTTTCCCTTCCTCGGCGCGGTGCTCGAGGTGGTGTCGACCTTCTCGCGCCGGCGCGTGTTCGGCTACCGCGCGATCGTCATCTCGCTGCTCGTCTTCACCGCCCTGTCGATGAGCGTGTGGGGCCATCACATGTTCACCACCGGCCAGGTGGCCAACGGCTACTTCTCGCTGACCTCGACGATGCTCGCCGTCCCGGCCGGCCTGGAGTACCTCGCGATGATCGGGACGATGGTCGGCGGCGCGATCCTCCTGCGCACGCCGATGCTCTTCGCGCTCGGCTTCATCGTGCAGTTCCTCGTCGGCGGGCTGAGCGGGATCTACGTCGCCTCGCCACCGCTGGACTACCACGTGCACGACTCCTATTTCGTGGTCGCGCACTTCCACTACACGCTGCTGGCGGGCAGCGTCTTCGGGCTCTTCGCGGGCGTCTACTACTGGTGGCCGAAGGTCACTGGGCGGCTGCTCTTCGAGCGCCTCGGCCGTGTGCACTTCTGGCTCTTCGTGGTGGGCACGAACGTGACCTTCATCCCGCAGTTCGTGCTCGGCTACGACGGCATGCCGCGGCGGGTGGCCGACTACTCGCCGGCCTACGGCTGGGCGGGCTGGAACACCGCCTCGACCGTCGGCGCGGGCATCGTGGCGCTGTCGGTCGTGGTCTTCGTCGTCAACGTGGCGCTCACGAGCATCGCCGGCAAGCCGGCCGGCGCCGACCCGTGGGACGCCCACACGCTCGAATGGGCGACGACGTCGCCGCCGCCGCGCCACAACTTCACCGCGGCGCTCCCGGCCATTCGCTCCCACGCGCCGCTGCTCGACCTGCACGAGGAGGCGATCCTGTGAGGAACGCCGCCCCGGTGCTGCTCTGGGCCGTGCTGCTGGCCGGGCTGGCCGTCCTGCTGGCGCTGTGGACTGGGGACCTCGTGGAGGTGGTCCTGCTGCCGGGCGCGGTCCTCGTCGTGCTGGGCGTGGCCGTGGCCGTCGGGCGCGCGCGAGACCCGGTCGAGGGCGTGGTGCCCGAGGCGAGCGCGAGTGGCCTGCTGGCCGCGGGCGGGATCGCGCTGCTGGCCCTCGGCGCGGTTGCCGGGCTGTGGGCGGCGCTGATCGGGGCGGGTCTGCTCGTGCTCGCGATCGTCGCGGCCGTGCGGGAGCGGATCGGGTGAGCGGCGCGGTCGTCCTGGTCGCCGAGCTGGTCGCCGCCGCAGCGCTGTACCGCGTCGCCGCGCGCCGCGTCCGCGGCTGGCCTCGGTGGCGCGGCGCTTGCTTCGCGGCGGGCCTCGCGGCCCTCGGCGCGGCTCTCCTCGCGCTCGACGCCGCGCGCTCGGTCACGGCGCACATGACCCAGCACCTGGTCCTCGCCTTCGTGGCGGCGCCGCTGCTCGTGCTGGGCTCGCCTCTGGCCCTGGGCCTGCGGGCCACGCGCGCGCGAGGGGCGCTGCGGGCGGCATGGCTGGCCCGGCCGGGCGTCGGCTGGCTGGCGCTCGCGGCGCTCATGGCGCTCAGCCAGCTGCCGGCGGTCTACGACGCGACCGCCCGTCATCCGCTCCTGCACGTGGCCGAGCACGCCGCCTGGCTGGGCGCCGCGATCCTCTTCTGGCGCGTGGCCCTCGGCGCCGACCCGGTGCCGCACCGCCCCGGTGCGCTCGGGCGCCTGCTCTACCTGCTGCTCTTCTCGGCCCCGATGGGGGCGACCGGCGCGTGGCTCATGTGGAGCAGTACGCCGTGGTACGCCGGCCATTCGCTCACCGACCAGCGCGACGCGGGCGTGCTCATGCTCGTCGGCGGGGGCCTGGCGCTGGCGGCCACCACGGTGGCCGTCGCCTGGGCGGCGATCCTGCGCGAGCATCGCCGCCAGGTCGCCTACGAGCAGGCGGTGGCCCGGTGAGGCACGTCCGTCGCCCGCTGCGGCGCGCGCTCGTCGCCCTGGCCGTCTGCTGCGCCGCCATGGTGGCGTGGTCGGGGGCCGCCGGCGGCCAATCGCAGCCCTCGCCGCAGGCGCCCGACGCGCGCGCGCTCATGGCCCGCGGCCGGGTCCTCTTCGCCCAGGGCTGCGCCTCCTGCCACGGCGAGGACCTGCGCGGGCGCCCGCAGCTCGCGCCGCCGCTGCGCGGCGCCGGGGCAGCGGCAGCCGACTTCTACCTGTCGACCGGGCGCATGCCGCTGGCGGATCCGACCGACGAGCCGGTCCGCACGCGCCCTCTCTACTCGCGCGCCGACATCGACGCCCTCGTCGCCTTCGTCGGCTCCTTCGGGGGGCCGGGCATCCCGCGCGTCGCCCCCGCGCGCGGAAGCCTCGCCGTTGGGATGGCGAAGTACACCGAGCACTGCGCCGGGTGCCATCAGATCGTCGGGCGCGGGGGGATCGTCACCGGCGCCGCCGTCCCCGCCCTCGACCAGGCCACGCCGACGCAGCTCGCCGAGGCCGTGCGCGTCGGGCCCTACCTCATGCCGAAGTTCTCGGCCCGCCAGCTCGACCAGGCCACGCTGGACTCGATCGCCCGGTACGTGCAGTCCATCCGCCACCCGGACAATCGCGGCGGGTGGGGCATCGGCAACCTCGGCCCGGTGCCGGAGGGGATGGTCGCGTGGTTCCTGGCCATGGTCGCCCTGCTCGCGGTCGCGCGCCTGATCGGAGAGCCGGCGCCATGACCGACGAGCCCCGGGTGGCCGAGCGCCGCGCGGGCGCCGACCCGCGCGCGGAGCTGGCGGTGGCGGTGCTGCTCGTGGTGGCCGGCCTGGCCGCCGCGGCCTTCGGCGTGCTCATCGTCGCCCACCCGCAGACCCAGCTGCTGGGCGCGACGCTCGGCGGGGCGCTGGCCTGCCTGGCGGCCGCGGCCATCCTCGCGGCCAAGCGCGTCGTCGTCCACGAGGTCGCGGTCGAGGACCGCCATCGCGAGGACACCGCGCGGCCCGAGGACGACGAGGCGCTCGCGGCGGACCTGCGCCGCGGCGCCGATGGGATCACGCGCCGTCGCGCGCTCGCCGCCGCCGCCGGGGTCGCAGGGGCCGGGCTGGCGGGCGCGCTGGTCGTGCCCGTGACCGCGCTGGGCCCCGGGCTCGGCGACGCTCCCAGCCAGACGCCGTGGCGGCGCGGGCGCCGGCTGGTGACGACCGACGGCGAAGCCCTGCGCGCCGACGCCATCGAGATCGGGAGCTTCGCCTCGGCGCTGCCCGAGGGGGCCGACAAGCGCGAGCTCGGCTCGCCCGTGGTCGTCGTGCGCGTCGACCCGCGCACGCTGAAGCTCCCCCGCGCCCGGCGCGGCTGGGCGCCCATGGGCATCCTGGCCTTCTCGCAGATCTGCACCCACGCCGGCTGCGCGGTGACCCTCTTTCGCTATCCGGTCGACGAGGAGCTCTCCAAGGGCCCGGCGCTCGTCTGCCCGTGCCACTACTCGACCTTCGACGTGCGCCAGGCCGCCAAGCCGGTCTTCGGGCCTGCCGCCCGGCCCCTGGCCCAGCTGCCGCTCGCCGTCGCGCCCGACGGGACGCTCGTGGCCGCCGGCCCGCTCTCGGGCTCGGTCGGGCCGGCCTGGTGGAGCGTCAGGCGATGAGCCGCCTCGAGCGCGAGGCCGACGTCGTCGCGGCCATCGACCGGCGCCTGGGGGCCGGGCGCGTGGCGCGCAAGGCGCTGCGCTACGTCTTCCCCGACCACTGGTCGTTCATGTTGGGCGAGATCGCGCTGTACGCCTTCCTCGTCCTCGTCGCGACCGGCGTCTACCTGGCGCTCTTCTTCTCGCCCGACGTCAGCGGCACGGTCGTCTACCACGGTCCCTTCCAGGCCCTGCGGGGCGCGGAGATGACGCGGGCCTTCCGCTCGACACTCGACCTCTCCTCGACCGTCCCCGGCGGCCTCTTGATGCGCCAGACCCATCACTGGGCCGCGCTCGTCTTCGTCGCCGCGATGGTCGTGCACCTGCTGCGGGTGTTCTTCACCGCCGCCTACCGGCGCCCGCGCGAGCTCACGTGGCTGCTGGGCGTCGGGCTGCTGGCGATGGGCGTGCTCGAGGGCTTCGCCGGCTATTCCCTGCCTGACGACCTGCTCAGCGGGATGGGCCTGGCCATCGCCTACGGGGTGGCGCTCTCGATCCCGTTGCTCGGCGGGTCGATCGGCGCGCTCGTCTGGGGCGGCCAGTTCCCCGGGCCGGGGTGATCGAGAGCCGCCTCTACATCCTGCACGTCTTCGTCCTGCCCGCCGTCATGGCCGCGACGATCGCCGTGCACCTGGCGCTGGTGGCGCGCCACAAGCACACGCAGTTCGTGGGCCCGGGGCGGCGCGAGGACAACGTCGTCGGGACGCCGATGTGGCCGGGCTATGCGCTGCGCTCGCTGGGACTGCTCTTCGCGGTGGCGGGCGTCCTCGTGCTCCTCGGCGGCCTGGTGCAGGTCAACCCGATCTGGCAGTGGGGCCCTACGAGCTCGACCGCGCGACCAACGGCGCCCAGCCCGACTGGTACCTGGGCTGGCTCATCGGCGGCCTGCGGCTCATGCCGCCCCTGGAGATCCGGCTCTTCGGCCACACGCTCGTCCCCAACCCCTTCTGGGGCGGCATCGCCTTCCCGGGGGTCGTCTTCACCCTGCTCGTGGCATGGCCGTTCCTCGAGCCGCGATTGGTGCGCGACCGCGCCCGTCACGACCTGCTCGACCGACCGCGCGATCACCCGTGGCGCACGGCCTTCGGGGTCGCCTTCTTCACCTGGGTGACGCTGATCTTCGTGGCCGGCGCAGCCGATCGGCTCTTCTTCCAGTTCGGCATCCCCTACACGAGCCAGGTGCACGTCTTCCGCGCGCTGACGCTGGTCGCGCCGCCGATCGTCTTCGTGGCGGCAAAGATCACGTGCGAGGAGCTGCGCCGCACGCGGGTCAGGCCCGGTCGCGGCGGCCCGTCGCGGCGCGTGCCGCGCCGCGAGGACGCGGGCTTCGACGTCCTCGGCGGCCCCCCGTGACGCTCAGGGCGGCGGCGATCGCATCTGGTCGGCGAGGCCGCGGCCGCGCTGGGCGGCGCAGCGCGCCCTGCGCGCGGCCGCCAGCACCCGCACCGCGGCCGCGTCGTTGCCGATCGCCTGCTCGTGCTGCGCGAGGGCGTCGGCGAGCTGCGCCGAGCGCTCGAGCGCCCGGGCGGCGCGCTCGTACTCGCCCGCGCTCTGCTTCGCGCCGTGCGGCCTTCCCGATCGGTCGCCGATGTCGCCCACGCCCCGGCGTCGTACCCACGACCGGGGCGCCACCACGCGCGGCCCGGGCGGCGCGGTGGTACAACGTTCGTGTGGCGGTCGAGCTGACAGCGGTCCGGGGCGATGGCCCGGTCGTGCGATGGGAGCGACTGCTCGACCTCGACCTCGACCTGGCCGAGGCGCTCGGCGAGGCCGCGGTGCGGGCGCGCGACCGCATCGGCGTCCCGACCATCAAGCTCGAGCGCGGCCGGTGGCAGCTCGAGTCGCTGCGGCCCGTGGCGCGCGCGGCCTTCGCCCTCATGGTCTGCGACGGCCTCGTCGTGCGCGAGCTCGACCTGGCGCGGACGGGCACGGCCGACCTGCTGGGCCCCGGGGACCTCATCGCGCTCGGGCATGGGGCCGACAACCTCCTGGCGATGGGCGAGAGCTGGCACGTGGGCACCAGCGCGACGGTGGCGATCCTCGACGAGCGGCTGCTGCCCGCCCTGCACGCGTGGCCGGCGCTCGGCGCCCGCTTCATCGAGCGCGCGTCACGCCAGGCCTCGCGCGCCGCCGAGCAGCGCGCGATCTCCCAGCTCCCGCGCGTCGAGCTGCGCCTGCGCGCGCTCATGTGGCACCTCGCCGAGCGATGGGGCCGGATCGCCAGCACCGGCGTCGTGGTGCCGATCGAGGTCACCCATGGGGCGCTGGGCCGGCTCGTCGGGGCGCGCCGCCCGACTGTTTCGCTGGCCCTCGCCGAGCTGGCCCGCGAGGGGGCGATGGTGCGCCGCGACGACGGCTCGTGGCTGCTGCGCGCCGACTCCAATCCCTCCGTCCCCGCGCGCGGCGTCCTCTCGCCGCCGCTCGACATCGCGGCGGTCGCTCCGATCACGGCGAGTCACGCCCGGCCCGCGGGCAAGGCGCGGCCGGACGGCACCGTGCTGGCCGAGCGCAGCGAGCGCGCGCGCGAGGCCAGCGCGAAGCACCGCCTGCGCAGCGCGGCCGTGCTGGAGCGCTCGCGGGTCACGCGCGAACGCACCGCCCGCATCCGGGCCGAGCGGAAGGCCGCGCGCCGCGCGGCCTGACCCTCCGGTCCGCCGTCAGCCGCCGTCGGTCCGCTCCCCGACCTCCTCCATGAGCAGGATCGTGCCTGAGACGCCCGGCCCGTCGGCACTCAGCGGCAGGGCCACGATGCGACAGTCGATCGCGCGCCCACGCCGGTTGGTGGCCTCGACCCTGAGCTCGACGCGTGACTCTCCGTTGAGCACGGCGCGCAGCGCCGCGCTGAGCTTCTCGACCGGCAGCCCCAGGTCGAGGCCGAGCAGGCTCTCGCCCTCGGCCTCGTCGGAGCGCAGACCCCACAGCTCGGACGAGTGGGCGTTCCAGACCTGCACCGCCAGCGAGCGGTCGACGACCACCACCCCGACGCCCATGCTGGTCAGGATGGTCTCCAGGAAGGCGTTGACCTCGTTGAGCTCGAGCGTGCGCTGGCCCAGCTCGTCGTTGATCGTCTCGAGCTCCTCGTTGGTCGATTGCAGCTCCTCGTTGGTGGTCTCGAGCTCTTCGTTGGTGGACTGCAGCTCCTCGTTGGTGGTCTCGAGCTCCTCGTTGGTGGACTGCAGCTCCTCGTTGGTGGTCTCGAGCTCCTCGACGGTCGACTGCAGCTCCTCATAGGCGCTCTCGAGCTCGCGTTTGGAGTCCTCGAGCTCGGTCTGGACCCGATGCTGGACGGTCACGTCGGTGAAGGTCACCGTCGTGCCCAGCATCCGGTCGCCGGCGTACAAGGGGGTGAGCTGGACCTCGAACTCGCGCACCTCGCCGGAGGAGATGGTCATCGAGACGTTCGAGACCACGAAGCTGCGGCGCTCGGCATGAGCGGCCTCGATGCTGGAGCGCAGGTCGACGGGCTGGTAGGAGACCTCGAGGTCCTTGAGGTGCCGGCCGACGTCGGCGTTGGACAGGCCGAAGGTCGTCCTTGCCAGCTCGTTGACGAGGACCACCATGCCGTCGGCGTCGACCGCGAGCTGTGCCACGGGCACCGCGTCGAGCGCGCTCTCGCGGAGGCCGCTCCCAGCGCCGTCCACCCTGTCGACCTGATCGGGATGCGCGGTGAACAGCAGCCGGTCGCGCAGCGTGGGGCGCGCGACCTTCGCGAAGACGCGCCGCTTGAGGTCGACCGGCTTGAAGAGGTCTGAGTGCGTGAGGAGCATCTCGGACTTGCCGAGGTACAGATAGCCGCCGTTGTTGAGCGAGAAGTGGAAGCGCCCGAGGATGCTCGCCTGCGTCTCGGCGTTGAAGTACATGAGGGTGTTGCGGCAGGTGAGCAGGTCGATCCGGGAGATCGGCGCGTCCTGGACCAGGTCGTTGCGACCGAAGATCACGGTCCGGCGCAGCTCCTTGCGAAAGGCATAGCGCTGCTCGACGCGCTCGAAGTAGTGCTCCAGCAGCGGCGGCGGGACGGCCTCGACGGCCTTTGCCGTGTAGGTGGCGTGGCGCGCCTCGGTCAGCGCCTCCTCGTCGACGTCGGTCGCGTAGATCTTCACGCGCTCCAGGTACTGCTGCTCGCCCAGCGCCTCGGCGACGACCATGGCCATCGTGTACGTCTCCTCGCCCGACGAGCAGCCCGCGCACCAGAAGCGCAGCGGCCGGTCGGCGCTCGCGGTCTCGAGCAGGCGCGGGACGATGTCGGTGGCCAGGTAGTCCCAGGCGGCCGCGTCGCGGAAGAAGCCGGTGACGTTGATGAGGATCGTGTTGAAGAGGAAGGCGAACTCGTCGGACTGGACCTCGAGGTAGTCGAGGTACTCGGGGTAGGAGGCCATCCCCACCTCGTGCATCCGCTTCTCGATGCGGCGCTCGAGGCTCGAGCGCTTGTAGCCCGTGAAGTCGAAGCCGCGCGTGCGCTTGAGGTAGTCGAGCAGGACGTCGAGGGCGGCGCCGTCATGCGGCTCGGAGTGCTGCAGCGTGGTCACGAGGCCTCCTCCGTGCCCGGTTCGACCGCGCGGGTGCGCGGGTGCTCGATGGCATCGCGGACGATGCCCGCGCGGCGCAGGAGGTCCGTCGCTTGGCTCTCGAAGGCGCGGGCCGAGCGCGGGCGCTCCGTGCGGTCCGAGCTGCGGGCCATCTGCTGCAGCAGCTCGGCGCGATCCTCCAGCGCGTGCACGGCGGTCCACATCGCGCCCTCGAGATGGCGGGCCTGCTCGACGGCCAGGCTCTCCGTGGAGAACACGTGGCCCACGCTGCAGCGAAAGCGCGTGAGGCCGCCCTCCGACTGCTCGAACAGGACTCCGCCGCAGTCGGGGCACGTGTAGCGCGTGCCGTCGGCGTCCTCGCGCGGCCCCTGGCCGAGCGGCGGCGTCGGGGGATCGGGCATCGTGGCACCTCCCGGTGGAGGCGGGTCGTCCCGGTCGTGATCGGCCAGCCACTGCGCCATGTCCGCCAGCGCCAGCACCGCATCGACGTCGACGTGGTCGATGGCGCTGCGCGGCATCCCGGGGTACAGCGCCTCGTCGGGGTCCTGCACGACGGCCGCGCCGCCCCGCTGCTTGATGGCCAGCAGCCCGGCGGTGCCATCGTCGCGCGAGCCGGAGAGCACGAACCCGACGACGCCGCCGTCGTAGGCCAGCGCGGCGCTGCGCATCGTCGCGTCGATCGCGGGCCGATGGCCGTTCTCGCGCGGGGCCTGCGTGAGGCGGACGCGCCCGAGCTCGACCTCGAGGTGGTGGTCGGGCGGGGCCACATAGATGTGGCCGCCGAGCAGTGGGTCGCCGTCGGCGGGGCTGTGGACGGGCAGGCGGGCGGCGCGGCCGAGGATGTCCGGCATTGCGCTGGTGCCGGCCGGGGAGACGTGGAGCACCACGCAGACCGCCTGGCGCGTCTCGACGGGCAACGCTCGCACGAAGCCGACGAGCGCCTCGACGCCCCCTGCCGACGCTCCAACCACGATCACGCCGTCCGCCACGGAGGCGAGAGCATGCGGCGGCGATGCAGCCACCGGGTCCACCCGTCAGTGGTATCGCATCTAGCCGCGGTCCACCAGGGCAAGACGGCCGTCGATGCCGGTGAGGCGCAGCAGGTCGCGCACCCGGGCTGAGCAGGCCACGATCGTCATCCGCCCGCCGCGGCCGCGGATCTGACGGTCGGCGGTCAGCAGCCACGCGACGGCGCTCGAGTCCGCGAAGGTCACGGCGTGGAGGTCGAGGGCCACGTCGCCGACGCCGTCGACGCCGAGCGCGGCCTGCAGCGCGTCGTCGAGCGCCGGGCGGGCGGCCAGGTCGATCTCGCCCTCGAGCCGGATCTCGCAGCGCTCGGCACCGTGGACCACGGCGCACCCGAAGGCCGCTCCGTCGAGCCGTGCCTCGCCGTTGCTCACCGCCTCACCGTAGCCCTCCCACGAGCGCGCCGGCGGGTCTTGGGCGAGTGGGGTTGCAAACCAACCACGGTCGCGGACGGCCCGTGGCCCGCGGGATCTCGCCCGCGTGCGCCGGGCGCCAGCGCCGAGGCCGCCTGAGCACCGGCGTTTGCATCAGGGTGCACCGGGGATAGCGCGGTGCAATGTTCTACGACGAGGCCTACGAGCGCCCGGGGACTCCCAGAGCCCACTACAGCGGGGTGCTGAGCGCGCTCGACGGCCGCGATCTCGGCGACCTCGGGCGCGACGTGGCCCAGGCCGTGGAGGAGCGGGGCATCGCCTTCGGCGAGGAGCCCGACGGCGCGTTCCTCGTCGATCCCATCCCGCGGCTGATCACCGCCGACGAATGGCGCGGGCTCGAGGCGGGGCTCGTGCAGCGCGTCCGGGCCCTGGGCGCGTTCGTCGCCGACGCCTACGGCGAGCGGCGGATCGTCGAGGCGGGCATCGTGCCCGCCTACGTCATCGAGACGGCCGAGTATCACGAGCCGGTGCTGGCCGGCCACGACCTCTCCGCCGGCGTGTCCATCGCCGGCCTGGACATCGTGCGCGATCGCGACGGGCGGTTCCTGGTCCTCGAGGACAACGTCCGCACGCCGTCGGGGATCGCCTACGTGGTCGCGGCACGCGAGCTCACCGACCGGCAAATGGCGGGTCCCGTGCCCGAGCGCCAGGACGTGGACGGCGCCTTCGCGCTCCTCGGCGCGACGCTGCGCGCGGCCGCGCCAGATGGACGGGCCGACCCGCTCATCGCCGTGCTGACCGACGGCCCGGCCAACAGCGCCTGGTGGGAGCACCGCACGATCGCCGACCGCCTCGGCCTGGCGCTGGTCGGGATCGCCGATCTCGAGGTGTCCGACGACGGCCTGTACGCGAGGATCGACGGTCGCTCGCGCCGGATCGACGTCGTCTACCGGCGCACGAGCGAGGATCGCCTGCGCGGGGGGGACGGACGGCCCACGGACGTCGGCCGCGTGCTCGAGGCGCCGTGGCTGCGCGGCCAGATCGGTCTCGTCAACGCGTTCGGCGCGGGCGTGGCCGACGACAAGCTCGCCCACGCCTACGTGCCGGACATGATCCGCTTCTACCTGGGCCAGGAGCCGCTCCTGCCCTCCGTGCGCACCTACGACCTGGCGGTGCCCGAGGCCCTGGAGGACGTGCTGTCGCGGATCGACGAGCTCGTCGTCAAGCCGCGCGAGGGCAGCGGCGGGAACGGCGTGGTCATCGGGCCGCACGCCGAGGAGGCCGATACCGCCGCCACGGCCGAGGCCGTCCGCCGCCGGCCCGAGGGCTACGTCGCGCAGGAGCTCGTCGCCCTCTCGCGTCATCCCACGCTGGTCGACGGGCGGCTCGAGCCGCGCCACGTCGACCTGCGGGCCTTCGTCTTCCTGGCCGGCGAGCGCGCCACGGCGCTGCCCGGCGGGCTCACGCGCGTCGCGCTCGAGGAGGGCGCGCTCGTCGTCAACTCGTCGCAGAACGGCGGCGCGAAGGACACCTGGGTCCTGCGCTGAGGGCTGAGGCGCGGGCGCCGGGCGGGTCCGAACACGCCGCGTTGTGGGCTGCTGGTTTCGGGTACGGCGCCGAGACCGACCCGACGACGACCGGAGCATGAGATGAAGGCCCTCACCTGGCAAGGAAAGCGCGACGTGCGCGTTGAGACCGTCCCCGACCCATCCATCGAGCAGCCGACCGACGCGATCATCCGCGTGACCTCGACGGGCCTGTGCGGCTCGGACCTGCATCTCTACGAGGTCCTCGGCCCGTTCCTCGACGCGGGCGACGTCCTCGGGCACGAGCCCATGGGCATCGTCGAGGCGGTCGGCTCGGGGGTGAACAACCTCGCGGTCGGCGATCGCGTGGTCGTCCCGTTCAACATCTCCTGCGGGCACTGCTTCATGTGCGAGCACGGGCTTCAGTCGCAGTGCGAGACCACGCAGAACCGCGAGGGGGGGATGGGCGCCAGCCTGTTCGGCTACACCAAGCTCTACGGCCAGGTGCCGGGCGGGCAGGCCGAGCTGCTGCGCGTGCCGCAGGCCCACTACGGGCCGATCAAGGTCCCCGACGGCCCTCCCGACGACCGCTTCCTGTTCCTCTCCGACGTGCTGCCCACCGCGTGGCAGGCGGTCCAGTACGCGCAGATCCCCGACGGCGGGAGCGTCGCCGTCATCGGCCTGGGCCCGATCGGCGAGATGTCGACGAGGATCGCCCAGCACCTGGGCGCCGGCACGGTCATCGGCCTCGACCTCGTGCCCGAGCGCCTCGCGCGCTCGCAGTCCCATGGCGTGCGGACGATCGACGTCAGCGCCGTCGACGACGTGCCGGCGGCCGTGCGCGAGTTGACCGACGGCCGCGGGCCCGACGCGGTCATCGACGCCGTGGGGATGGAGGCGCATGGCGCGCCCGCCGGCCAGCTGGCACACACGATCGCCGGCCTCATGCCCGACCCGGTCGCGCGCAAGGTCATGCAGACCGCGGGCGTGGACCGCCTCAGCGCGCTGCGCCTGGCCGTCGAGATCGTCCGCCGCGGAGGCACGGTCTCGCTCTCGGGGGTCTACGGCGGCACGGCCGACCCGCTCAACATGCTGCAGATGTTCGACAAGCAGCTGACGGTCAAGATGGGCCAGGCGAACGTCAGGCGCTGGGTCGACGACATCCTGGCGCTGCTGCAGGACGGCGACCCGCTGGGCGTCGAGGGCTTCGCCACCCACCACCTCCCGCTGACCGAGGCCCCGCAGGCCTACGAGACCTTCCAGAAGAAGGAGGACGGCGCCTTCAAGGTCGTCTTCAAGCCGTAGGCATGCGCTGCAGGAGATCGTCGGCGGCGACGATCTCGGCGCGCATGTTGCGGCGCATCATCTCCAGCGCGGCCTCGCCGAGCGCCGAGTCGATAGCGGCCACCGCATCGGACGGGACGCAGACCGAGTAGTGGCGCACGTAGGCGTCGAGCGCCGTGTAGAGGATGCACTGCTCGGTGACCTGCCCGGTGAGGATCACCTGGGTGACCTCGCGTTGCTGCAGCAGGTACTCGAGCGACGTGCTGTAGAACGCGCTGTGGCGGACCTTCTGGAGCAGGTCGCAGCTGTCGCTGGGCGCGACCGGCTCGACGAGCTCGGGGCGGCGCCCGTCGAGCGCACGCTCCACGAGCTGGTCGCGGCTGGCCGCGAAGTCCCCGTAGTTGTCGTTGACGTAGACGAGCTCGATGTCCGAGTCGCGCGCCGCGTCCAGCAGCCGGCCCAGCGGGGCGACGATGTCCTCGACGTGCGCCGCCAGCTCGTCGGCGTCGGCGTGGTCGTAGGGGTTGAGCATGTCGATGACGATCAGCGCGGAGGAGGCCATATCCGTCCGCTCTCCCCGTCGCTGCGCCGCGTCATGCGGGCCGCGCACGCATCAGCGCGCCGCCCGAGGTTCCAAACCAACCACCGTTGGTTCGGCGCCCCCGGGGCGGGAAGGCCTGCGGGCGATGGCCATCGCGCCGCCCAACGGCAACGGCCGCCAGGCCCTCCGGGCTCGCGTCAGCCGCCACGGGCGCACGGCCGAGATCTTGCTCAACGGCGAGCTCGACCTGGCCGACCGCCCCCAGCTTCGCCACGCGGCGTCGCGCGCGCTGGCCGAGCATCCGACCGAGGTCCTGCTGGTCGACATGACGGCTGTCAGCTTCTTCGACTCGTCGGTCGCGCACTGGCTGCTCGAGGCGCACTGGCAGGCCACGGCCAGCGGCACCCGCGTCGTCGCGCTCGTGGCCGATCGCGACTCGCGCGAGCTGCTGTGCATGCTCGGTGTCGCCGGCGTGGTCAGCGTCGTCGACGGCTGACCAGCGTCAGCCCCGGCGCGCGTGTACCCGACGGCCATCTGCGGGAACCCCGGGCGGATGACCACGCAAATGGAAGACCTCAGGCCGCTCGCGGGGCATTCGCCCGAGCAGGAGCGGCCGGTGCGGGGATACGCAGTGCTCATGGGAATCTTCGGCGCGGCCGCGGCCGGGTTCGCAGCCTGGTTCCGGCGCAGCGGCCGCGACCTGCCCGACGCCATGTCGGCCGGTGATCTCGCACTCGTGACGGTCGCCACGCACAAGGCGTCCCGGCTCATCGCCAAGGACCGCGTGACGAGCGCCGTGCGCGCCCCGTTCACCCGCTATCAGTACGACGACGGCCCGGGCGAGGTGAGCGAGGCGGCCCGGGGGCGCGGCCTGCGCCGCGCGGTGGGCGAGCTGCTGGTCTGCCCGTACTGCATCGGGATGTGGATCAGCGCCGCCTTCGCCGCCGGCCTCCTCGTCGCTCCGCGCTTCACCCGCTGGTTCGCCGCGGTGCTCGCCGCCGTCTTCGGGGCCGACGTGCTGCAGATCGCCTACCGCAAGGCCGAGGACGCGCTCTGAGCGGCCGCACGATGGGTCGGCTGACGTCAGCGCGCATCCAGTGCTTGAAGCGCGGCGGGTCACGGTAATGCGCTGCAAGACGTCAACCCCAACCGCAAAGGAGCACTCGTGGCGAGCGAAGCTGGCGAGGTCACTGGCACGAAGGACAAGGACTACAACCTCATCTGGTTCGTGGAGCAGTCGCTGAGCAACGCGCTGAGGCTGCAGACCTATGTCGAGGACGCCGAGCGCGAGGGCGACTCGGACCTCGCCGAGTTCTTCCGGCGTGCCCAGGGCGCCAGTCGCAAGGGCGGTGAGCAGGGCAAGGATCTGCTGCGCAAGCGTTTCGCCGGCTGACCCGATGCGCCGCCGGTGGGAGCCCACACGCGAGTTCGGCATGCATTGCGGCGCACCGCGCCGGGTAGCGCCGAGGTGACCACTTCGAGCTCGATCGGAGGTACTCCATGGCCAAGGACCATGGGCCCAGCGTCAAGGACGACAAGCAGTACGAGGGCCTGCGCAAGAAGGGCATGAGCAAGGCGCGGGCGGCCCGGATCGCCAACGACCCCAACTCGTCGAGCAAGGGCGGCAAGGCGTCGGGCTCGGGCAAGCGCCGCGACACGAAGAGCCAGGGCGGCACCAAGGCCCAGAAGGCCTCCGCCGGACGCAAGGGCGGCAAGGCCGCCGCCGAGAAGAGCTGACGGCATGGGATCGGTCTTCTTCGTGGCGATCGTGGCCGTCGGCGTCATCGTCGCCGTGGCAACCGGCACCATCTTCCTGCTCGTGCCCTTCATCGTGATCGCGCTCGCGGCGCTGTTCGTGCCGATCGTCTTCGGCGCCCTCCGGGGCACGCGCCTGGAGCCCGGCGCCTCGGAGTCCCGTGGCGTGCCGAGCACGAGCGAGGCGTCCTACGAGCCGGTCCAGCAGCCGCGCCAGCCCTGACCGGGGGCGCTACCCGGCCCGGACCTTGTCCAGGCTGGCCTTGAGCGCCTCCATGATGTCGGGCGGAGCGCCCGGAGCCTTGGGGGTCGGAGGGGCCTGGATGGTCTCGCCGGCCTCTTTGTCCTTGACGATCTTGCGCAGCCGGCTGCGATAGCGATCTTTGTAGGCGCTGTGGTCGAAGTCGGCCGCGAGGGCCTCGACGAGCGCGACGGCGCGGTCGACCTTGGCCTTGCCCGGGCGCTTGCGCGTGGGCAGCTCGAGCTCGTCGGTGGGACGGATCTCCTGCTGGAAGAGCATCGTCGTCAGGGCCAGCAGGTCCCCCTTGGCCCGCACCGCGACGAGGTACTCCTTGGTGCGCAGGACGAACTGCCCGATGGCCACCCTGTCGGCGTCGGCCATCACCTCGGCCAGCAGGCGGTAGGCCCGCAGCGGGCCGTCGCCCTCGCCGGCGGGCAGCAGGAAATAGGGGTGGTCGAAGAGGATCGGGTCGATCTCGTCCAGCGCGACGAACTTCGAGATCTCGATCGTCCGCGTCTTCTCGGGCTGGGCGGCCGCGAGCTCCTCGTCGGTCAGCATCACGTACCCATCGCCGGCGTCGAAGCCGTGGGCGATCTCCGCGTAGTCGACCGGCGTCTTCTCCTTGGTGCAGACGTAGGAGACGTGCAGGCGCTCGTGGGTCTTCTTGTGGATCTGGTGGAAGTGGATGGCCTGGTCGCGCACGGCGGAGACCAGCGAGACCGGCACGTTGACCAGGCCGAAGCTCAGCGATCCGCTCCACAGCGAGCGCGCCCTGGCCATCAGCCCTTGGACCCCTTCAGGCTGGCCTCGAGCGCGGCCATGAGGTCGTCGGAGGGCTCGGGCGCCGGCGCGCGCTCCGTGTCGATCTCCTCGCCCTTGGCCTTGCGCTTCACGAGGTCGAGCACGCGGTCGCGGTAGGTGTCGCGGTAGCGCCCGGGCTGGAACTTCGCCGACAGCCCGTCGACGAGCTGCGCGGCCATCTTGCGCAGCCGCGCGTCGGGCTTGCGGCGCAGCGGGGGGTGGTCGAGCGTGTCGGGGTCGACCAGCTCGTCGGCGAAGCGCATCGTGTGCATCCGCAGCATCTGGTCGGCCTCCACCACCGCCACGAGCTGCTCGCGCGAGCGCAGCACCACCCGCCCGACGCCGACCCGCCCCGTCTTGCGCAGCGCGGCGGCGAGCAGCGCGTAGGCCTCGTCACCGCCGTTCTGCGGGGCCAGGTAGTAGGGGCGGTCGTAGGCGTCGGGGTCGATCTGCTCGCGCGGGACGAAGTGCTCGATGTCCACCGTCTTGCGCTTGGGCGCGCTGGCGGCCTTGAGCTCGTCGTCGTCGAGCACCACGTACTCGCCCGAGCGCACCTCGAAGCCCTTGACCACCTGCTTGCGGTCGACCTTGTGCCCGTCGGCATCGACGAGCTCGTGCGCGATCTCCGCGCCGTCGGGCTCGTGCAGCTCACGGAACTGGACGCCCTGGGGATCGGCGGCGCCGAAGACCTTCACGGGCACGTCGATGCCGGCGAAGGAGAGCGCTCCGTTCCAGATCGATCTCGGCACGAGCCAGGCGCTACCCGCTGCCCGGCGTGCCCACGCTCGGGCTCGGGCAGATGGCCAGCAGCGCGATGTCGTCGCGCGGGTCGCCCGGCTGCGCGGCCACCACGGCCCGCTCGACGGCGTCGACGACGGCCTGCGGCGGATGGCCGCCCATCCCGGAGAGCACGGAGACGAGCCCGGGCTCCCCGAACGGCGTGCGCCGCGGGCCCGCCTCGGTCACGCCGTCGGTGTAGAGCAGGAGGACCTCGTCGGCCTCCAGGCGGACGTCGACGTCGTGGACGGCGATGTCGGCCTGCAGGCCGGCCATGGTGCCGTACCGGCCGACCATCTCCACGCTGCCGTCGCGGCGCACCACGGCGGGGGCCGGGTGCCCGGCCAGCGCGACGCGCAGGTCGATGCTCCCGTCGGGGCCGGAGGAGAGGTAGGCCATGACGACCGTCGCGAACTGCGAGGTGTCGTCGTAGAGCATCGCCGTGTTGAGGCGCTGCAGGGCGCCGCTGGGCGGTGCGTTCTCGAGCGCCGCGGCGCGCAGCGTGTAGCGGGCCAGCGCCGTGACGGCGGCGGCCTCGGCCCCCTTGCCCGAAACGTCGCCGACGACGATCGCCCACTCGGTCGGCGAGCGCTGGAAGACGTCGTAGAAGTCGCCGCCGACCTCGTTGAGCTCGCCGGCGGCGCGATAGCGGGCGGCCATGAGCGCGCGCGGGATCTCGGGCAGGCGCTCGGGCAGGAGCTTGACCTGCAGGGTGTGGGCGATCCGGCTGCGCTCGGTGTACAGCCGCGCGTTGTCGATCGCCATGCCGGCGCGCGCGGCGAGCTCCTCGGCCAGCTGGAGGTCGGCCTCGTCGAAGAGCCGGCCGGACTCGGCGCTGGCCAGGCTGAAGGTGCCGAAGATGCGGCCGCGTGCCTTGAGCGCCGCGATGATGACCGAGCGCAGGCCCAGGCGGCGGATGAGGCCGAGGTGCTCGGGGTCCTCGACGGCGGCGACGAGCATCTCGTCGGTGACCTCGCGGACGAAGGCCGTCTCGCCCGAGCGCGCCACTGCGTAGGCGCCGCTGTCCGCGCTCGGGTCGGGCGGGAAGCGGCGGCTGACCTCGGCGCCGAGCTCGCGCTGGCCGTCGTCGACGTGCGCGGTGGCCACCTCCTGCAGCATGCCGGAGTCATCGAGGACGCTCACCGCGCACCAGTCGGCGACCTCCGGGATCGCGATCTGCGCGACCGAGCGCAGCGTCTCCTCGTAGTCCAGCGACGCGTCGAGGATCGCTCCGGCGCGGGCCAGGAAGTCCGCGCGCACGCGCGCCTCGCGCTCGGCGTCGAGCAGCGCCCGTCGCTCGGTGACGTCGACGACGGAGACGATGACGCCGGTGACCGAGCCGTCGGCGTGCGTCACCGGGGTGAACGACACGTTCCAATGGCGCGCCCCGCCTTCCGCGGCGGGCGTGGTCAGCTCACGGTCGAGGAGCGCCTCGCCGGTGCTCAGCACGCGCTCGTAGCTGGGGATGAGGTCGGCCCCCAGGAGGCCGTGGGCCCGGAGGATGTCGGGGAGCGAGCGCCCCACGAGATCGCGCACGGCGCAGGCGTTGAAGGCCGCGAAGGTCTCGTTGACGCGCACGAAGGACAGGTCGCGATCGACGAGGGCCAGGCCGACCGGGGCGGTCGAGAAGACCGTGTCCAGCAGGCTCAGCGACCGCTCGGCGCGGTCGTGCAGGCGCGCGTTGTCGATGGCCAGGGCGCAGCGCTCGGCCAGCGCGATGGCGAAGGCCAGGTCGGACTCCATGTAGTGGCGCCCGGCGCGCGTCGACAGCAGCGTCATCGAGCCGAGCGCGCGACCGCGGGCGGCCAGCGGCACGATCAGATACGACTTGGGCGCCAGGCGCTCGATCAGCTCGCGCTGCTGGCCTTCGATGGTCTCGTCGATGGCCGCGCGCACGTCGGTGGCCAGGATCGGCTCGCCCGTCTGGGCGACCCGGCGCGACTCCGACGCGCCCACCTCCTCGCGGCGGCTGGCGCGGATCTCGAGCAGGGCGGCCTCGAGCGCGGGATCCGAGTAGCCGCTGGAGAGCTCGCGCTCGCCATCGCCGAGGTCGAGGAGCAGCACGCCGCACCAATCGGCGACCTCGGGCACGGCGAGGCGAGCCACCTCGCGCAGCGTCGTCTCGTAATCGAGCGACCGCGCGAGCAGCGCGCTGGCGCTGGCCACGAACTCGAGCGCCTGCTCCGGGCTGACGACCGGGCCCGCCGACGAGGTCTCAGAGCCCGTCATACGTTGCAGTGCTTACCAGGCCGACCGGTCACGCATCAACATCGCGGTGCTGCGCGGCGTCGGGGGAGGCGGCCCAGAAGTCGTCGATCTTCGTGGCGTCCGAGCGCTCGACGTGCCGCGAGACGGCCCACATCTCGACGGGCTCGTCGCCCTCGTTGCGATGCGAGCGGGGCGTGCGCGGGGCGATGCGGACGACCGATCCGCCGCCCACCCGGTGCACGTCGTCGGCCAGGCGCATGGTCAGCGTGCCGCGCGTGACGAGGTAGAGCTCCTCGACCTCGTCGTGGTAATGGCCGGTCCCCTGCTCGAAGTCCGAGTGCGGCGGCACCCTGATCAGCGTCACCGAGAGCTGCTCGCAGCGCAGGGCGTCCGTCAGGCGCCGGAACTCGCCCGGGACGTCGGTGCCCTCGTAGACGTCGGCCACGTCGTCGGCGGCGACGATCGCGTAGTCGCTCATCGCGCTGAATCTAGCTGGGCGCGGTCAGGCCGGATCGTGGACGGGGAAGACCATGCTGACCGCCGTCCCGCCGGTGGGCCGCGTCTCGACGCGGAAGCGCTGCGCGAGCTTGGCGACGAGCGGGAGCCCGACCCCGAGGCCAGGGCTGTCGCTGCGCGGCATCATCCCGCGCCCCTCGTCGCAGACCTGGATCTCCAGGCCATCGCCCTCGTGGCGCTCGGCGAAGACCTCCACGTCGCCCGGCTGTGGCTCGTCCACGTAGGCGTGGATGACGGCGTTGGTGACCGCCTCGGAGACGGCGAGGGCGATCCCGTTGGGGTCGACCGCCCCGTGCTCGCGCGCGTACGCCTCCACCTCGCGGCGGGCGAGGCGCACCTGATCGGCCCGGGCCGGGAAGCGGCGAGCGAGTATCGATGGCGCCATGTAGGCAATGCGGTTCCCCTTTCGCGGCCCCCCAAACGAGGTACGCGTGGTTGGCGCGATCCCCCTACACGCCTGCGCTCACAGATCGGGCGCGCTCCGCCCGACTCCGGTGGCCTGCTCGATGGCCGCGGCCAGGCGCAGCAGGTCGAGCTCGCCGCGCTGGCGGCCGACGAGCTGCACGCCGACCGGCAGCCCTTCGGGGGTGAAGCCGGCGGGCAGCGAGAGGGCCGGGTGCGCGGTGACCGTGATGCGCGAGCACGAGCGCATCCACTCGAGGTAGGAGCTCATCGGCGTGCCCGCGATCTCGGTCACCCACTCCTGCTCGACGGCGAACGGCGCCACCTGGCTGACCGGCAGCGCCAGCGCGTCGTAGCGCTCGAGCAGCGCGCGCATGCGCTCGTACATCTCGGTCTGCAGCCCGAGCGCCCGCGCGACGTCGGCGCCCGTCAGCGCGAGCCCGACGCGCGTGTTCCAGCGGATGGTGTCCTTCAGCTGGTCGCCCTCGGTCTCGAGCATCGGCCCGAAGGCCTGCGCGTAGCCGAGGGCGCGCAGGACCTCGAAGGCGTCGTCGGCTCCTGCGAGATCGGGCTCGACGTCCTCGACGGTGCAGCCCATCGCCTCGAGCGCCGCGCGGTGGACCTCGAGCGCCGCGGTCACCGCGGGCTCGACGGGGAGGTCGCCGAGGTTGCGACTCCAGGCGATGCGCACCGTCCGCGGGTCGACGCCGGCGCCGAGCACGAAGGTCTCCGGCGGATCGTCGAGCGACAGCGGCGCGCGCGGGTCGGGGCCGGCCATGGCCCGCAGCAGCAGGGCGGCGTCCTCGACGCTGCGCGCCAGCGGGCCGAGGACCCCCATCGGGTTCCACGCGCTGGCCGACGGCACCGCCGGCACGCGCCCCGGCGCGGTGCGCAGGCCGACGAGGTTGCAGAAGCAGGCGGGGTTGCGGATGCTCGCGCCGAGGTCCGACCCGTCGGCGAAGGGCAGCATGCCGCTGGCCACGGCGGCGGCTGCGCCGCCGCTGCTGCCGCCCGGCGTGCGCGCACGGTCGTAGGGGTTGCGGGTCGCGCCGAAGACGGGGTTGAAGGTCTGCGAGCCGGCGCCGAACTCGGGCGTGTTGGTCTTGCCGACCACGATCGCGCCGGCGCGGCGCAGCCGGGCGACCACCAGCGTGTCGGCCGCGGGGACGTGGTCGCGGTAGATCGGCGAGCCGTAGGTCGTCCGCATGCCCGCGGTGTCCTCGAGGTCCTTGATCGCGATCGGCAGGCCGTGCAGCGGCCCCGTCGCCTCGTCGCGCCCGAGCTCGGCATCGGCCGCCGCGGCCGCGCGCAGGCCGAGCTCGGCGTCGAGGGTCACGATCGCGTTGAGCAGCGGGTTGACGGCCTCGATGCGGGCCAGGTGCGCCTGCACGACCTCCACGCAGCTCACCTCGCGCCGGCGGATGGCAGCCGCCAGCTCGGTCGCGCTCCTGCGCCACAGCTCGTCGCTCATCGCGGGCATCCTCGCGCTTCCGCGGTGAGTGTCGTCGCTAGGGCGCCAGCTGGGCGGCGAGCTCGGCGCGGGTGCCCACGCCGAGCTTGCGATAGCCCGCGGCGAGGTGGGTCTCGACGGTCTTGATGCTCAGGAAGAGCGCCTGGGCGATCTGGCGGTTGCCCTTGCCGGCCGCCGCGAGCTCGCACACCTGGAGCTGGCGGGGCGTCAGCGCGGCGGCGCCCTCGGTCGCCGCCTGGCGCGGGCGCAGCCCGGTGGCCACGAGCTCGCGCCGGGCGCGCTGGGCGAGCAGGGCCGCTCCGGCGCGGTCGGCGTCCGCCAGGGCGGGGCGCAGCGCGTCGCGCGCCTCGATGCGCCGGCCCATGTGCGCGAGCGTGCTGCCGAGCACGAGCCGGGCGCGGACCGCCTCGAGCAGCGCGGGCGTCCCGGCGGCCACGGCCAGCGCGCGCTCGCAGAGCGCCACGCGCGCGGCGTCGTCGGGCTCGGCGACGGCGCGCGCGTGCAGCGCGCCGACGATCGGCACCGGCGCGCCGAAGCGCTCGGCCGGCGCGAGCTCGCCCTCGGCCATCGCGACCGCCTCCTCGCGGCGCCCGAGGTGCGCCAGCGCCAGCGCTGCGGTCGTCCGCCAGGGGGTCCAGGTCGGGTTCGGGCGCCCGCGCGCCTCGCCCAGCGCCCCGCTGACGAGGGCCTCGGAGAGGGCGCGCTCGTAGTCGCCCTCGGCCAGCCACAGGCGGGCGCGGGCGTGGATCATCGCGCTCTGCCACGGCATCCCCTCCATCGAGCCCTCCAGGCCGCGCTCGCGCAGCACGTCGCGGGCCTCGTCGAAGGCGCCGCGCTCGGCCAGCACACACACGAGCACGTTGGCCGCTCCCGCCGTGAGCACGCTGACGTCGTCCTCGACGAGGCACAGCGCCGAGCGCGCCTCGTCCTCGGCCTCGCCGAGCTGGCCGCGGCGCAGCGCGAGGTCGGCGGCGTACCAGGCCGCCGCGGCGTGCAGCCGCAGCGAGCCCCGCTGCACCGCGTGGTCGCGCAGGCGGGTGATCGCGGCGTGCGCGTCGTCGGCGTGGTCGGCCATCACGAGGGCCCGCGTGGCCAGGTGATAGGCCGCGCGCCGGCCGGCGTCGTGCAGCAGCTCGCCACCCTCGAGCGCCTCGCGCGCGAGCGCCGCGACGGCCGAGGCCTCGGGCACCCCGCGCTCGGCGCCCGCCCAGGCGCGGTGCGCCAGGACGCTGCGGCGCAGCGCGGGGTCGGCGATGGCGTCGACGTCGATCGCCGCCACGCGCCGTGCGCGCTCGGCGTGGCGGGCGGGGATCGTGATCAGCGTGTCGAGCGCCGCGGCCTCGATCGCGAGGCGCGTCCCCGGATCGGTCTCGGCCGCCAGCTCGTGCTCGAAGAGCGCCGACAGCCCCGGCTCCTCGATGTCGACGACGTTCAGCGCCGCGAGCCGCGTCAGGACGTCGAGGCGACTGTCGCGGTCGTGCGCCTCGGCCAGGGCCTCGCGCAGGCGCTCGCGCGAGTCGGGCAGGCCGGCGTCGAAGGCGACCGTCGCGAGCTCGGTCAGCAGGCGCCCGCGGTCGTCGCCCGCGGCGCGCTCCTTCAGCGCGCGCTCGAGGTAGGCCGCAGCCGTGTGCGGCGCGCCGTGTTGAGCCGCGTCCGCTGCGGCGCGGCGCAGCAGCGCGCTGACCTGCGGGTCGGCGCCGGCGCCGCAGCGCAGCAGGTGGCTGGCCACGCTGTCGTCGTCGGCTCCGATGGCCATGAGCGCGCGCGCCGTCTCGCGGTGCAGCCGCTCGCGGCGCCCGCGCGGTTGGTCGTCGCCGATCGCGCTGGCGATGAGGCGGTGGGCGAACCGCGCCCCGCCGGGGCGGAGCAGGCCGGCGGCCACCAGCCCGTCGCGCGCGGCGCCCAGGTCGTCCAGCGCGACATCGGCGACGGCGGCCACGACCTGGCGCGGCGCGCCTTCGCCGATGACGGCGAGCGCCTCGACGACGGCGCGGTCGCGCGGCGAGAGCTCGGCCAGGCGCGCGCGGACGACGGTGCGCGCCATCGCGCTGAGCGCCGCGGCGTCGCCCTCGGACGCGTCGAGCGCGCGCACGCCACGGTCGGCGATGTGGTGGCTGAGCTCGCCGAGCAGCCACGGGTTGCCGGCCGCCGCGCGATGGCACTGGTGGCAGGCCTCGAGCGGGGCTGATGGCGCGGCGCGGCGGATGAGCCGCGCCGCGCCGCGCCGGGTCAGCGGCTGGGGGCGCAGCAGCGTCGCCGCGCGCGTCGCGCCGATGAGGCTGAGCAGGTCCGAGGCCGCGTCGGGATCGTCGGCGCGGGCGCCCATCGCGACGAGGAGGGGGAGGTCGGCGATCCGCCGCGCCAGATAGGCGAGCACCTCCAGTGACGGCCGGTCGGCCCAGTGCGCGTCGTCGACGACGAGCATGAGCGGCGCCTCCTCGGCCAGGGCGCAGCACAGCCACAGCACGCTGTGGGCGATCGCCAGCGTGGCGTCGGCGGCGGGCGCCGCGCCGTCGCGCAGCAGGGCCGCGGCCGGCGCGGCCGCCCCCTCGAGCAGGCGCGCCCGCCGCTCGTCGGATGTCTCGCGCAGCGCTGCCTCCAGCAGCGCGCGCACCACCCCGAAGCCGAAGTGGCGCTCGAGCGGGCCGGGTGCGGCACGGCGCACGCGGCAGCCGGCGAGCGTCGCCTCGTCAGCGGCGTGGTCGAGCAGCGCGGTCTTGCCGAGCCCGGCGGGGGCCGCCAGCACGACGATCGCGCCCTGGCCCCCGGCCAGCCGCGCCACAGCCTCGCCCAGGACCTCGAGCTCGCGGTCGCGCTCGACGAGGAGCGCCTCGGGGGCGCTCGCCACCGGCCGCCGACGCCCGGGGGCGTGCAGCTGGCGCGCTTCGCCGCGGCGGCGAAGCGCGTGGACCGGGGCAGAGGACATGCCTGCACTGACGCACGGGACGGCGTTCCCTTCCCCCGCCCCGGGGTGGGCGCCGCCGCGCGGCAGGCGGCGGCGCCCCTCGATTCCCCCTACTGGTCGGCGCCGAGGTCGACGATCGGCCTGATGAGCGTGCTCACGTCGGGTGGAAGGTGTCGTTGCCGCCGCCCAGCTGGGCGGTGTCGGCGCCGGTGTTGCCGTCGACGAAGTCGTTGCCCGAGTTGCCGATGAGGGTGTCGGCGCCGTTGGCTCCGATGAGCGTGTCGTCGCCGGCACCGCCGTCGATGGTGACGTTCTCCAGGGCGGGTGCCATGTTGAGGATCCGGACCGTGTCGCTGCCGCCGCGGGCGTCGATGGCCACGGCGCTGAAGGTGCTGCGGTCGAGGGAGGCGACGAGCTGGTCGTTGACGACGACGCCGATCGTCGTGGTCCCGTCCTGCGCGAGGACGAGCGTGTCGCTGGCCGCGTCGCCGGTGAGCTGGAGGGTTCCGGCCTGCACGCGGGCGGTGTAGTCGGCGCTCGCCTGGTCGGTCGCCAGGCCGAGCGCCGCCACGAGGCAGGCGCTGGTGAGGGCGGCCAGGGCGAGCGCGCGCCGGGCCGGCGGATCGGTATGAGTGGGCATCCGCCGACGGTAGGAAGCGCCCGAGCCCCCGACAATCGGGAGACCGCCCTGAACTCAGTGGCGCGACGCGGCCGAGCGGGCGGCGGCCAGCTCGACGAAGGCGTCGAGCGCAGCGGGGTCCGCCACGGCATTGCGGTTGACCGCCGTGGCGGGGTCGGCGCCCATGAACAGCCGCTTGATCGGGACCTCGAGCTTCTTGCCGGTCATCGTGCGCGGAATCGCGGGCACCTGCACGATCTCGTCGGGCACGTGGCGCGGAGAGGCCGCGCTGCGGATCGCTGCGCCGATCTCGGCGCGCGCGGCGTCGTCGAGGATCGCGTCGCCGTCGAAGGCCACGAACAGCGCCATCCAGTAGCCCCCGTCGGGCTGCTCGACCCCGATGACGAGGCTGTCGGCCACGGCGGGCAGGCGATCGACCGCGGCGTAGATCTCGGCGGTGCCGATGCGCACGCCATGGCGGTTGAGCGTCGAGTCCGAGCGGCCGAGGATGACGACCGCGCCGTCGTCGGTGAGCGTGGCCCAGTCGCCGTGGCGCCAGACGCCGGGGAAGTCGGCGAAGTAGCTCGCGCGGTAGCGCTCGCCGTCGGGGTCGTCCCAGAAGCGGACGGGCATCGACGGCAGCGGCGCGGTGAGGACGAGCTCGCCGACCTCGCCCCGCAGCGGCCGCCCACCCTCGTCGAGGACGTCGATGGCCGCGCCCAGGCAGCGGCACTGGATCTCGCCGGCGCGGACGGGCAGCAGCGGGCAGCTGCTGACGAAGGCCGAGCAGACGTCGGTCCCGCCGCTGGTCGAGACGGGCCAGACGTGCGCGCCGACGGCGTCGCGGAGCCAGTGGAAGGTCTCGGGCGGCAGCGGCGAGCCGGTCGAGGCGATGGCGCGCAGGGCGGCGAGGTCGTGGCGGGCGCCGGGGGAGAGGCCGGCCTTCGCGCAGGCGGTCAGGTACCCGGCGCTCGTGCCGTGCACGGTGGCCCCCGTGCGTGCCACCACCTCGAACTGGGCGTCGAGCTCGGGGTGGCGCGGGCTGCCGTCGTAGAGCACGATCGTCGAGCCCACGAGCAGGCCGGCGACGAGCCAGTTCCACACCATCCAGCCGGTGCCGGTGTAGAAGGAGAAGCGGTCGTCGGGGCCGAGGTCGAGGTGCAGGGCGTGGTGGCGGACATGGTCGAGCAGCTGCCCGCCGTGGCCGTGCACGATCCCCTTGGGCGGCCCCGTGGTGCCCGAGGAGAAGAGCACGTAGAGCGGGTGGTCGAAGGGGAGCGGCTCGAAGACGGGCTGCGTGGGCGATCCCGCCAGGGCCGCCCACGGCTCGCAGCCCGGGGGCTGCCCCAGCCCGAGCCGATCGACGACGACCACCGCGGTGCGCAGCGTGGGCAGGGCGCCGGCGAGCTCGGCCACCGCGGCGCGCCGGTCGTGGTCGCGCCCGCCGTAGCGGTAGCCGTCGCAGGCGATGAGCGCGGCCGGGCGCAGCTGGGCGAAGCGGTCCAGGGCGGCGGACGGCTGCAGGTCCGGCGCGCAGGACGACCAGATGGCGCCGATGCTCGCGCAGGCCAGGTAGGCGATGACGGCCTCGGCGCAGTTGGGCAGGTAGCCGACCACGATGTCACCGCGGCCGATCCCGCGCTCGCGCAGCCCGGCGGCCACGCCCCCGACCGCGCCGCGCAGCTCATCCCACGTCAGCTCGCCGCGCTGGCCCTCCTCGTCGTGCTCGACCACGGCCACCCGGCCGCCGGCGCCCGCGCGTAGCGCGTGCTCGGCGTAGCTCAGCCGCGCGCCGGCGAACCAGCGCGCTCCGGGCATCTCACGGTCGGCCAGCACCGCGTCGTAGGGCGTGGCCTGGATGTCGAAGTAGCGCCAGACCGAGGCCCAGAAGCCCTCGAGATCGTCGACCGACCACGCCCACAGCTCCTCGTAGGACGCGAGCTCGCGCCCGCCCTCGTCGGCCAGCCAGCGCATGTAGCGCGCCAGCTGCGAGCCCGCCGCGGCCGCCTCGTCCGGCCTCCAGACGACGGGGCCGCGGCTCATCGCGCGCCGGTGAGCTCGCCGCGCACGATCGCCGCGCCCGCGGCCAGCGAGCGCAGCTTCTCGCGCGCCACGGTGCGCGGCAGCTGCTTCATCCCGCAGTCGGTGGTCAGCGTGACGCGGTCGGCGTCGAGGACCGCGAGCACCGCGCGGATGCGCTCGGCGACCTGGTCGGGCTGCTCGACCTCGAGGTTGCGCACGTCGATGACGCCGGCGTGCACGCGCTTGTCGGCCGGCAGGTCGGCCAGCACGCCGACGTCGGCCATGTCCCGGCAGGCGAAGTCCAGGACGAAGGCGTCGACGTCGACGTCGAAGTAGCGCGGCAGGACGTTGCCGTAGCCGCCGCGGGTCAGCCCCTCGGCCCGCGAGCCCCACGCGTTGCCCAGGCAGAAGTGCCAGCAGCGCTCGACGCCGCCGACGCCCGAGAACAGTCGATCGACCGTCGACGTGACCCACTCGAAGTCGCGGTCGGCGCCTGTCACGTTGGGCACCCACGCGCCGAGGTCCTCGAGCTGGACGTGCCGGCAGCCCGCGGCCACGAGCTCCTCGATCTCGGCCCGGAAGACGTCGGCCAGCGCGGCCGACAGGTCGAAGCGGTTCTTGACCGGGCCGCTCTCGAAGTGCGCCATCGTCGACAGCTGCAGCGGCCCGGCGCCCACGCAGGCCTTGATCGGCCGCTGGGCGACGCCGGCGGCGATGGCGTAGAGCTCGGCCAGCCGGATCGGCCCGCGCTCGATCGGCCCGCGGACCGCGACGCCGCCCGACTCGTCGAGGGTGAAGGCGTCCTTGCCCTCGGTCCGCGACCGCGCGGGGTGCTCGAGCTTCTCGTGCCCGAAGCCGCCGACGCGCTCGAACCAGTACCAGAAGAAGGCGCCGATCCCCATGGCGTAGTCGTCGAACCACATCTGCCCGTCGGTGCAGACGTCGAGGCCGGCGTCCTCCTGCTCGCCGACGACCGTGCGCACGGCGTCGCGGAAGGCCTCCTCGTGGTGCAGCGACTTGAACGCCTCGCGCACGTCGCGCCCGTCGAGCTGCTGGGTGAACCACGAGGGTCGCGGATAGGCGCCGACCATCGTGGTCGGCAGGAGCGGCAGGACGTCGTTCATCAGGTCCCTTGACACCTTTCTAAAGAATGTGCAAATTACACCTAGGTCGCAGGAGGGGCGGCGCCGGGTCCATTTCCGGAGACGAGGAGAGAGGTGCCATGCACTTCGCCAGCAAGAAGACGCGCATTGTCGTGCTCGCGTTGGCGCTCGCGCTGACGGCTGCCGTCCTGGCGGCCTGCGGGAGCAGCAACGACAACACCACTTCAGGAGGCGCGGCGGCCAGCACCTCGACCCCCGCGAAGAGCACGAGCACCCCGGCTGCCAGCACCACCAAGAGCGCAGGGGTCACGGACTACGTGAAATACGTCGGCGGCAAGGCCGGCGCGGCCGATGACAGCAAGTCGCCCATCGTCATCGGCTACGTCAACCAGCAGGGCGGCGCCAACGACGTCGGGCCCAACTCGACCATCGGCGCCCAGCTCGCGGCCGACTACGTCAACAAGTACGCCGGCGGCATCGACGGCCATCCCGTGAAGCTGCACACGTGCTTCATCTCGACCTCCGAGGAGCAGGGCCAGCAGTGCGGCCAGAAGATGGCCAACGACAAGGCCGTCGACGCCGTCGGGGTCGGGGCGGTCGCGGTCGGCGCCCAGCCCCTGAACGCGAGCATCGCCGGCGAGAAGCCGATGTTCTGGGGCGTGTCGGTCAACCAGGTCGACACCAAGAACAAGAACGGCTTCATCCTCTTCGGCGACTCGTTCCACATCCTGGCGCCGTGGGGGACCTTCGGGCGCGACGTGCTGAAGGCCAAGACGGCCGCGGTCGTCTACCCGCAGGTGCCGGGCATCATCGAGGGTGCCAACGCGATGGTGGCGGGCCTCGAGAAGGCCGGGCTGAAGGTCAAGCGCGTCGGCTACGAGGCCAACGCCACCGACCTCGTCGGGCCGCTGACGGCGGCCGGTGCCCAGAGCGCCGACATGATCGTGCCCCAGAGCGACGCCAAGGGCTGCATCAACCTGGCCAAGGCGCTCGAGCAGACGGGCGTCAAGGCGCCGGTGGTCTCCAACCCGCTGTGCCTGTCGCCGATCGTCTCCAAGGGCCTCGGCGGCGACGTGCCGAAGTGGTACTACGGCATCGCCTCGAGCCTGACCGCCGATCCGTCGGATCCTGCGGCCAAGGCCATGGTCGACGCCATGACCAAGCTCGGCAAGGCCGACCTGGCGGCGGACCCGTGGGTGCCGACGAGCATGGCCACTGTGCTCACCATGATCAAGTTCATGAACGCGGTCGGGGCCGACAAGATCACGCCGCAGGCGATCGCCGAGCAGGCCAAGGCGTTCAAGGGCCCGCTCGTCTTCGGAGCCCCCCAGGTGCAGTGCGGCAAGTACCCCGATGCGCCGGCGGTCTGCAACGACCAGACGCAGTTCTTCAACTACAGCGGCAAGGGCCAGTTCAAGAACGTGTCGGGCTTCGTGCGCCCGCCCGAGTGATCTTGGCGGACGGCTCGAGCAGCGTCAGGATGGTCTGACCCGTCATGGATCAGATCGTCCTGTTCGCGCTGCTCGGGCTTGGGACCGGCGCCCTCATCGCCGGGATCGGGCTCGGCGTCGTGCTGACCTATCGCGGCTCGGGCGTCATCAACGTGGCGACCGGCGCGATGGCGATGGCGGCCGGCTACGCCTTCTACTCGCTGAAGACCGTGGTCGGCACCCCGGTCGCGCTCGTGGGCACGCTGGCCTTCACGATCGTGTTGGGCGCCGCGGTCGAGCTGCTCTGCTTCCGGCCGCTGCGGACCTCCTCGCCGCTGGCGCGGCTGGTCTCCTCGCTCGGCGTCCTGCTCACCCTGCAGGCGGCCGCGACGCTGATCTATGGGACGGGCTCCCTGCCGGCCCCGTCGGTGCTGCCGCGCGACACCGTCGAGGTCACCGGCGTCGCGATCCCGGCCGACCGCTTCTGGCTGACCGGGATCGTGATCGTCATCACCATCCTGCTGGCGGTGGCGTATCGCTACACGCGCTTCGGCCTGGCCACGCGCGCCGGCAGCGAGAACGAGGTGTCCGCCATCCTCGCCGGCCTGCCCGCGGGTGAGCTGTCGCTCGCCAACACCGTGTTGAGCGCGGTCATCGCCGGCGGGATGGGCGTCCTCGCCTCGTCGCTGGCCCAGCTCGACGCGACGACGTTGCCGTTGCAGGTCGTGCCCGCCCTCGGCGCGGTCCTCTTCGCGCGCTTCACCTCGTTCGGGATCACCACCTTCGTGGGGCTCGCGATCGGCGTCGTGCAGTCGCTGCTCTACTACGCCTCGACGCAGAGCTGGTTCCCGACCGACAAGGGCGCCGCGCTCCCCGGGATCAGCTCGCTGCTGACCTTCATCATCATCGTCATCGCGCTCTACGTGCGCGGCTCGAGCCTGCCGACGCGCGGCGAGCTCATCGAGCAGCGCCTGCCCGCGGTCCCGCGCCCCGAGCGGCTCGGCTCGTCCGCCGCCCTCGCCGCGGTCGTCGGCGTGGTGGCGCTCATCGTGCTGCCCTACGACTACCGCAACGCGCTGATGATCTCGCTGGCGGCGATGACCATCTGCCTGTCCTACGTGGTCATCACGGGCTTCATCGGCCAGGTGTCGCTGATGCAGATCGCTCTGGCGGGCTCCTCGGGCTTCGTCGTGTCGCACCTGTTCAAGGACGCGGACGTCGGCTTCCCGCTGGCCGCCATCGCCGGCGTCCTGGCGGCGACGGTGCTCGGCTTCGTGGCCGGCGCCTCGGCGCTGCGGGTGCGCGGCGTGAGCCTGGCCGTGGTGACGCTCGCGGCGGCGGTCGCCATCGAGCAGTTCGGCTTCGCCAACTCGACGTGGGGGGCGGGCGCGACCGGCTCACCGGTGCCCGAGCTCCAGTTCCTCGGCATCGACCTCGGGACACGGGCCTCCTTCCGCGGCCTCGACGGCGACGTGCCGAGCCCGATCCTCGGCTTCGTCGTCCTCGCCGCGGTGATCGTTCTCGGCTTCCTGGTGGCCAAGACGCGCCGCAGCGGCCTGGGCCGGCGCATGCTCGCCGTGCGCTCCAACGAGCGCGCGGCGGCGGCGAGCGGCGTCAACGTGCGCCACACGAAGTTCGCGGCCTACGCGATCTCGTCGTTCATCGCGGGGGTGGGCGGCGTGCTCTACGCCTACTCGCTGGGCTCGGTCAGCGCCGAGCGCTTCGGGATCCTCATCGCGCTGGGCTTCGTGGCCTTCGCCTACGTCGGGGGCATCACGATGGTCTCCGGCGCGGTCTTCGGCGGGCTCATCGCCACCTCGGGCCTCGTGCCGCACATCTTCGAGGCCGAGCTTGGGATCTCGGGCACGTGGACGCTGCTCGTGGCGGGCGTCACGCTCATCCTCAACCTCATCCTCTTCCCCGACGGCGTGGCCGGCTCGCGGTATCAGAAGAAGCAGCGGAAGCTGGCGGCGGCGGCCAGGCCCGGCGAGACGTCCGCTCCGGGCGGTCAGCGGTCGGCGATGGCGGGGACAGCCGGCAAGTCATGACGGCGGCGCTCAAGGCCGAGAGCGTGTCGGTGAGCTTCGGCGGCGTGCGGGCGCTCGTCGACGTGGGGCTCGAGGTGCCCGAGGGGAGCATGGTCGGGCTGATCGGGCCCAACGGCGCGGGCAAGACGACCTTCATCGACGCGATCACCGGCTTCGTGCGCTCGAGCGGGCGCGTCGAGCTGCACGGCCGCGAGCTCTCCCGGCTGACCCCGCACGAGCGCGCGCGCAGCGGCCTGGCGCGAACGTGGCAGGCGACCGAGCTCTTCGACGACCTCACCGTGGCCGAGAACCTCGCCGTCGCCTCGGAGTCGCCGTCGGTGTGGGGGACGCTGCGCGAGATCCTGTGGCGGTCCCCGTCGGGCGAGGCCGCGGCGCACGAGGCGCTGAGCCTCGTCGGCCTCGAGGGCGTGGCCGACCGGCTGCCCGACGAGCTCTCGCAAGGCGAGCGCAAGCTCGTCGGCGTGGCGCGGGCGCTCGCCGGCTCGCCGCGCGTCGTCTGCTTCGACGAGCCCGCCGCCGGCCTCGACACGAGCGAGAGCGAGCAGCTCGGGCGCCAGCTGCGCCGGGTCGTCGAGCAGGGCGCGGCGGTCCTCCTCGTCGACCACGACATGGGCCTCGTGCTCGGCGTCTGCGACCACATCGTCGTGCTCGAGTTCGGCGAGGTCATCGCGACCGGCACGCCCGATGACGTCCGCCGCGACCCGCGCGTGGTCGAGGCCTACCTGGGCGGCGCCGGCGCCCGCCGCGCGGCCGACGCGCTGGACATCGAGGCTGGATGAGCGACGCGGTGCTCAGCATCGAGGGCCTGACCGCCGGCTACGACGGCGCGCCGGTCATCCGCGACCTGGACCTGCGCGTCGGCGCGGGCGAGGTCGTCGCCGTGCTCGGGCCCAACGGCGCCGGCAAGACGACGACGCTCAAGGCGGTCTCGGGGCTCGTGCGCCCGCTGCGCGGGCGCGTCGTCTTCGATGGCGCGGACACCGCGAAGGTCGCCCCGGCCGCCCTCGCGCGCCGCGGCATCGCGCACGTGCCCGAGGGCCGCGGGCTGTTCTTCGGGCTCACGGTGGCCGAGCACTTCCGCCTCGGCCACCGCGGCGAGCGCCTGGACGCCGAGCGCGCCTACGAGTACTTCCCGGCCCTGGCGCCGCTGCGCTCGCGGCGAGCCGGCCTGCTGTCTGGGGGCGAGCAGCAGATGCTCGCCGTCGGGCGCGCGCTCGTGCGCGAGCCGCGCCTGCTGCTGCTCGACGAGCTGAGCCTCGGCCTCGCGCCGATGATCGTCGAACGCCTGCTGCCGGTGGTGCGCAAGTACGCCGTCGAGAGCGGCTGCGCGGTCCTGCTCGTCGAGCAGCACGTGCAGCTCGCGCTGGAGATCGCCGACCGCGGCTACGTCCTCTCCCACGGCGAGGTCGTCCTCGACCGCAGCGCCCAGGATCTGCGCGCCGACGAGCAGCTGCTGGTCGCGAGCTACCTGGGCGAGCGGCGCGCGGCGGACGGCGCGGGTTAGGGCCCCGCGCCTCCCGCGCTTTCGGCGGGCGTGCCGTCGCGGGCGCGCCGTCGGGCCCTTGGCCGGTGGCGGGCGGGTCCTGTCGGCGGATCACGCTCCTCAGACTCCGCAGGCTCCGTCTGAGGACGTGTCCGCCGCCACCCGCCCGAGCGGCGTCCTTGCCGCGTTGGGCGCGTGCGCCCGCGTCGCGGTCCGCGGGCGTCTACTTCCTCCGCGACCGCGGCTCCTGCGCCGAGCTGGTGCGCTGCTGCTCTCCGCCGGAGTATCGCGCCACCGCGGTCGGCCTGCGCGTTGGCGAGCCAACGGGTGCGTTGGTGGCTGCTCGCGGGGGCACAGGGTGACCTTGGGCGTTACGCGTTGCCGGCCGAGCGGCGCTGCTTCCACGCGAGCGGAAGCCGCGGATGCTGCTGTCGCGTGGGAGCGGTTCGTCGCCTGGGTTCCCTCGGACGCGGACGCGCGGCGCGTGTACGGACGGACCGGAACGGTCGGTGCGCGGCGGGCGTTCCCGAAGCAACGCACGTTGACGTCGGCGACGCGGACACTCAGGTCGATTGCATGGCGCCGAGGTACGAGTGGACGGCCGAGATGACGACGGACCCCTCGCCAACCGCCGATGCGACCCGCTTGACTGACCCGGCACGCACGTCACCGACGGCGAACAAGCCTGGCACCGAGGTCGCAAAGTCATCATGGGTGACGACGAAGCCCTTGGCGTCGAGCTCGACGCCCACGTCGCACAGCCACGTCGTACAGGGGTCTGCGCCGATCATCAAGAAGAGAGCGGCTGCGTCGAGCCGCACGTCCCGGTCGAGGGCGTCGTCACGCCAGGTCAGCGCGCTGAGCCGGCTCGTGCCTTGGACCTCGCACAGCTCGGAACGAGGGTGGATGGTGACCCTCTCGTGGTGAGTGAGGCGCTGCGCCAGGTAGTTCGACATGGTGTCGCGGAGGTCTTCGCGGCGAATCAGAACGTGGACGTGGCCGGCGTGGCGCGCCAGGAACAGGGCGGCCTGGCCGGCCGAGTTGGCACCCCCGACCACGACGGCGTTCCGGCCGGACACCACCTTGGCCTCGAGCTGGCTCGCGGCGTAGTAGACGCCGCGCCCCTCGAGGTCGAAAAGGCCGGGCAGGTTCAGGCGTCGGTATCGGACGCCGCTGGCGATGATCACGGCGGAGGCGACGACGTCGTGCTCCTCGTCGAGCCGTACGCGGAACCCGCCGGGCACCCGCGACAGCCCGGTGACCGAGCGGGGTGACACCAGCCTTGTCCCGAACTTGACGGCCTGGAGCATGGCGGCCCGCGCTAGTTCGACTCCGGACACGCCGCGGTAGTAGCCGAGGTAGTTCTCGATCCGTGATGAGCTGCCGGCCTGGCCTCCGATGGCGACGTCCTCGATGACGACCACGTCCAGTCCCTCCGAGGCCCCGTTGACGGCGGCGGCCAGTCCCGCCGGTCCGGCGCCCACGATCAGCAGGTCGCATCGGGAATCGTCGGAGATGCCCCACAGATCGATCCCGAGCGCGGTCGCGAGCTCGCGTGTCGTCGGCGCCTGCATCACCCGGCGCTGTCCAGTCACCACGGCCGTGCCAGCCTCGGGCAACGCAGAGGTGCGCGCCAGTTCTGCCCAAGCGGACGGTTCGGAGCGCAGCACTGTCCGGTATGGGATCTGGTTGCGCTCGGCGAAGTCCTGGAGCCGGTGGAGATCGCGGTCATCGTCTCCCGCGAGCACCAGACCGCCCTCTCCGATCCTCGTCAGCAGACCCCGCCGGGCGTCGAGCGCGGAGAGCAGGACATCGCTGAGCTCTCCGGAGATCTCCACGAGCTTGCGGAGTTCATCGACCCGGACCCGGAGCAACTCGGTCTTCTCCATGGCCACACCGGGAAGGAACGCCCGCTGCCCCATCAACATGCCCAGCTCACCGACGAAGTCGCCCGCTTCGATGACGAAGACGACGCGGTCGTCGCGGCGGTCGAGGAGAAGGACTCCGCCAGCCAGGACGAGGGTCAGGTCGTAGGGGTCACCGGCGTCCCACAGCAGCGCTCCGGGCTCGGGGTGCAGGACCTCACCGGCCGACCGCAGCAGGTGCAAGACGCGCTCGCTGAACACCGGCCAGGCCAAACTGTCGACACCGTGCTGCCGGTGCGAGTAGATGGTCCGCTCGTCGGGCACAGGGGTGCTGCTGCTCATACGTCGTTTGCCTCCGGTCCTTCACCCACGGGCGTGCTGCATAAGCGGTCTCAGCGGCGGGATCACGGACTGCTGCCCGACCAGCACCGCGGCGCTCACCCACAGCCCCTACCGTACGCGTATCGCGTTGCATGCGACTCGACAGTCGCCGCTCTGCTGCGGCCCGCCTTCTGCTTCCGCTGCTGAAGGCAGGAGCCGGGTGGGTCGGAGGCGCAGCGGTGATCGCGAGCTGTGGTGTCCAACGGTGGCGTGTCGTCTTGCGTGGTGACCGCGAGCGAACCCTGTGGCTCGCCGAAGGCAACGTTCGGGCGGGTGGCGCGGGACACGCCCGCCACCGGCGACAGCGCGCCGCCCGAGCCCACCGGGGCCGCCGGCTAGCCCCAGACCTCGCGCGCGGTCTCGACGATCAGCCGCAGCTTGGCCCACTGCTCGTCCTCGCTCAGCGCGTTGCCCTCGACGGTCGAGGAGAAGCCGCACTGGCCCGACAGGCAGAGCTGCTCGACGTCGACGTAGCGGCCGGCCTCCTCGATGCGGCGCTTGAGGTCGTCCTTGCTCTCGAGCTCGCCGCGCTTGGTCGTCACCAGCCCCAGGACGACGTGCTTGCCCGGCGGGACGAAGCGCAGGGGCTCGAAGCCGCCCGAGCGCGCGTCGTCGTACTCGAGGAAGAAGCCGTCGACGGCGAGGTCGTTGAACAGCGCCTCGGCCACATAGTCATAGCCACCCTGGGCCACCCACGAGGACTGGAAGTTCCCGCGGCATAGGTGGACGGTGACCGCCATGCCCTCGGGGCGGCCGTCGAGCGCCTCGTTGATGTGGCGGATGTAGTCCTCGTGCAGGTGCTCGGGGTCGCCGCCGGTGTTGGTGACGAAGTCGCGCTGCTTGGGGTCGTTGAGGTAGGCGAGGCTCGTGTCGTCGAACTGCAGGTAGGTGCAGCCGAGGTCGCCGAGCGCCCGGACCTCGTCGGCGTAGGCGGCCGTGAGGTCCGACCAGAAGTCGTCGAGGTCGGGGTAGATCGTGTCGTCGATCGCCGCGCGCCCGCCGCGGTAGTGGACCATGCTGGGGGAGGGGATGGTCAGCTTCGGCGTCGCGGTCGTCACGCATGACTGCAGGAAGCTGAAGTGGTCGGCGAAGATCGGCTCCTTGAGCGTGACGCGCTCGGAGACGCGCATCGCGGTCGGCTCCCAGGAGATCGTCCCGTCCTCGTTGTGGAACTCGACCTTGATGCGCTCATCGGCGTGGGTGATCCCGCCCAGCGAGTCGATGAAGTCCATGTGCCACGTCGCGCGGCGAAACTCGCCGTCGGTGGCCGACTGCAGCCCGACCTCCTCCTGCTTGCGCACGACGTCGCGGATCGCGTCGTCCTCGACCGCGCGCAGCTCGTCGGCGCTGAGGCGCCCGGCGGCGCGCTCGTCGCGGGCGAGCGTGAGCTCGCGGGGTCGCAGGAGCGACCCGACGTGGTCGGCGCGGAACGGGGGGCTGGTGCGGGGGGTCATGCGGTCTCCTCGAGCTCGGGTCGATGGGCTTCGAGCACCTCCCGCAGGCTACGCGGGCGGCGGCCGGTGAGGTCTTCCACGTGGGTGCTCACGGCGTCGAGCACGCCCTCGCGGACGGCCGTGCCGAACGACGCGATGGCCTTCGCCGTGTCGGCCGGCAGCCCGACGGCGATGAGGCTCTGGGTGGCCTCCTCGTCGTCGATGGCGACCGGCACCACGGGGCGCCCGCTGATCTCAGCCGCCAGCGCTGCGACCTGCGCCTGGGTGACGAGCTCGGGCCCGGTGATGTCGTAGACGCGGTCCTCGTGGCCCTTCCCGGCGAGCGCCGCGGCCGCGGCGGCCGCGCAGTCCTCGCGCGAGACGTAGGCCGTCGCGCCGTCACCGTTGTTGTGCACGAGATGCCCGGAGGCCACGGCCCGCGCCGCCGCCGCGACCTGCGACTCAGCGTAGAGGCCCATGCGCAGCGCCGTCCAGCGCAGGCCGCGGTCGCGGATGGCCTGCTCGGTCGCGCCGTGATCGTGGGAGACGACGAGCGGCAGCTCGTTGCCCGCGTTCAGGCCCGAGGTGTAGAGCACGTGCCCGACGCCCGCCGCCGCCGCCGCGTCGATCGCGGCCGTGTGCTGGGCGACGCGGTTGCCGAGCACGTCGACGCTGATGAGCAGCAGGCGGTCGACGCCGGCGAAGGCCGCCGACAGCGAGTCGGGCGCGTCGAAGTCGCCGAAGCGGACGGCCGCGCCGCGCTCGGCGAGATCGAGCAGCTCGTCGGGGCGGCGGGTGACGAGCACGACCTCGTCGGCCGGGACGCGGTCGAGGACCAGCTGGGCGGTGAGCCGCCCGAGGTGCCCGGCGGCGCCGGTGATGGCGATCGTCATGTCCTCCCTATCTGTTCGGTCGGGCGCGGGCCCACGCGTCGATGGCGACGGCGGCCAGCAGGATGACACCCAGCGTGATCTGCTCGTAGAGCGGGTCGAGGCCGAGCAGGTCGTAGCCGTTGCCGATCAGGGCGATGAAGAGCACGCCGAGGAAGGTGCGCCACACCGCGCCCTCGCCGCCCAGGATGCTCGTGCCGCCGACGACGATGCCGGCCAGCACGGTGAAGGCCAGCGTGTCGCCCGAGGAGGCCTGGGCGCTGAGCACGCGCGAGGCGTCGATGACGCCGGCCAGCCCGGCCGCCCCGCCGCTGACCACGAAGGTCAGCACGCGGATGGCGTCGACGCGCACGCCGGCCAGCCGCGCCGCCTCGGCGTTGCCGCCCGACGCGTACATGTAGCGCCCGGCCGTCGTGCGGGCGAGCAGCACCCCGATCACCACCACCGCGATGACGGCGATCCAGATCGAGGTCTTGACCCCGAGGACCTGAGTCCGCGCGAGGTTGCCGAACTCCTGGTGCTCGAAGAGGACGACCAGGTTGCCGTGGGTGATCAGCGTGCCCAGCCCGCTGACCACGAACGACATGGCCAGCGTCGCGATCAGCGCGTTGATGCGCAACCGCGTGACGACGAGGCCGTTGACGAGCCCCACCGCGAGACCGACGCCCACGCCCAGCGCGATCGCGACCACCGGCGACGTCCGCGACGCGAGCTCCGCGCCCGTCACCCCGGCCAGGGAGTACACGGCGCCCACGGAGAGGTCGATGCCGCCGGCGACGAGGACGAGCGTCCCCGCGGCCGCGATGATCAGCGTGGCCGCCTGCTGGTCGAGGATGTTGAGCAGGTTGACCTTGGTCAGGAACGACGAGCTCGCGATCGAGAGGGTGATGAAGAGCGCGGCGAAGGGCAGCGCGATGCCGGTCGCGCGCAGGCGCTCGGTCGCGCGGCCAGGATCGAGCCCTCGCCGTCGGGGCATGCCGGCGGCGGTGCTCATGCCGCGAAGGCCGCGCTCAGCACCGCCGACTCGGTCATCTGCTCGCCTGCGAGCTCGCCCACGATGCGCCCCGCGCGCATGACCAGCACGCGGTGGGCGAGCCCGAGGACCTCCTCGAGCTCGGAGGAGATGAGCAGCACCCCGAGGCCCTCGTCGGCCAGCGAGGCGAGCAGGTCGTAGATCGCGCGCTTGGCGCCGACGTCGACCCCGCGGGTGGGCTCGTCGGCGACGAGCACCTCGGGCCCGCACAGCAGCATGCGCGCGAAGAGCAGCTTCTGCTGGTTGCCGCCCGACAGCGAGCTCACCGGGGAGCCGGGCCCGTCCGCGCGCACCGTCCAGCGCTCGAGTGCCTCGCGCGTGCGCCGGCGCTCGGCGCCGCGGCGGACGAACCCGTAGCGGCTGACCGTGTCCAGGCTGGCCAGGGAGACGTTCTCCGTGACCGAGCGCCCGAGCAGCAGCCCATCCTCCTTGCGCGACTCGGGGATCATCGCCACGCCCGCGCGCAGCCGCGACCGCGGGCCGCCCGAGAGCGCATCGCCCCCAGCCAGCTCGACCGAGCCCGCGGTCGGGCGCTCGGCGCCGAAGATCGCGCGCGCGAGCTCGGTCCGCCCGGCGCCCACGAGCCCGGCCAGGGCGACGATCTCGCCGGCGCGGACCGTGAGGCTCACGCCCTCCACGCGCGGGGCGTGCAGGTCGCGCACGGTCAGCACCGCCGGCGCGTCGTCGGGGGCCATGCGCTTGGGCGGGAAGGCGGCGGTCAGGGAGCGGCCGAGCATCGCGTGGATGAGCGAGTCCTCGGTCTGCTCGGCGGCGGGCGCGGTGCTCACGAGCCGCCCGTCGCGCAGGACCGTGACCTCGTCGGCCAGCGCGAGCACTTCGCGCAGGAAGTGCGAGACCAGCAGCACGGTGCGGCCCGCGGCGGCCAGCGAGCGGACGATCTCGTGCAGCTGAGCGGTCTCCTCGGCGCCCAGCGAGGCCGTCGGCTCGTCCATGACGATGAGCTCGGCGTCGCGGGCCAGCGCGCGCAGGATCTCGACCTTCTGCTGCTCGGCCGGGGCCAGGCGCCCGGCCGGCGCCGACGCCGGCAGCTGCAGGCCGGCGGTCTCCGCGAGCTCCTCGTAGCGGCGGCGCAGGGCGCGGCGCGACACGAAGCCCGCGCCGCGCGGCTCGACGCCGAGGAAGACGTTCTCCTCGACCGTGAGCTGCCCCACCACGTTGACCTCCTGCGCGATCGCGGCCACGCCGCGCACGAGCGCCTCGCGCGGTGAGCGCAGCGTCACCTCCTCGCCGTCGAGGCGCAGCCGGCCCTCGTCGGGAGCCACGACGCCGGCCACGATCTTGCCCAGCGTCGACTTGCCGGCGCCGTTCTCGCCGACGAGCGCGTGGATCGACCCACGCGCGATGCTCAGCGACACCCGATCGAGCGCGCGGACCACCCCGTAGTGCTTGGAGACGTCCGCGAGCTCGACGTGGGCGCGTGGCTGGCCGCCTAGCCCGGCCACTCCCCGGTGAACTGGTCGGCGTTGTCCTTGGTGACCACGCCCGCGGCGGGGAGGTCGGCGACGGGGTTCACGCCGCCCGCCTTGGCACCCGTGCGGACGGCCTTGATCGCGGCCTCGGCCGCCAGGCGCCCCTCGGATGCGGGCAGCTGCGCGACGTCGCCGTACCACTTGCCGGCCGCGACGCCCTGGATCCCGGCGGCGCTGCCACCGTAGCCGACGAGGATGACCTTCTTCTTGCCGACGGCCTGGACCGCGCCCTCGATGCCCTGGTCGGAGCCGACGATGAGGCTCATGTCGGAGTGGGCCTGGAGCATGTTCTGCGCGGCCTTCAGGCCCTGCGCCGGGGTGAAGAAGCTCTCGCCCTGGGCGACGACCTTCACGGGGCTCCCCGCGATCGCCTCGTCGAAGGACTTCTTGATCGCGAGGTCGAGCGCGGACGCCTTGATGTCGAAGAGATAGCCCACCTTGCAGGGGTCGAGGCTCTTCTCCTGGCAGGCCTGGGTCACGAGCTTGCCGAGCTTCGTGCCGATCTCGGTGGGCACGAAGACGACGTTCCCCGAGAGCCCGTCGACCTGGGGCTGGTCGGTGGACAGGTCCTTGCCGAGGATCTGGTCCATGTTGACGACCTTCTTGCCGGCGGAGATCGCGTCCTGGACGCCGGTGATGAGGCCGGTGCCGAAGATCGGCTGGACGATGATCGCGTCGTAGTCGCCGGAGCTCGTCGCCGTCTGCAGCTGGGCGAACTGCTTCTTGGGGTCGTTGTTGGCGTCGAAGACCTTGATCGTCGAGTTGTTCCCCTTGGCCACCGCCTGGGCGGCGGCGAGCATGGGGGCGTCGTAGCTGTTGGCCACGGCGAAGGACAGGTACGCGATGCGCACCGGCTTGTTGGCGTTGGCGGCGGCCTTGCCGGCCGTCGAGTTCGATGACGACGAGCCGGAGTCGCCGCTGGACCCGCAGGCGGCGACCGTCAGCGCGGCCGCGAGTACAGCGAGTGCTGCGCCGGCGCTTCGGTGGCGCCGCACGCGTCGAGAGATGTCCACGTCCCCTCCTCCTGGGTTTGGGAGCTGGCCCAGGAGCTAATTTGCACAATCGACATTGTCTGTGTCAAGTGCGTGCTGCCGGCGACGCGGCGGCCTCCTCGCCCACGAGGCGCGCTCCAGCGACGAGCGCCTGCAGCTTCGCGAAGGCGGCGTCGCGCGGCAGGTACTTCATCCCGCAGTCGGGGGCGGCCACCAGCTGGGCCGCGGGCTTGTAGGGCAGGGCGCGGCGGATCCGCTCGGCGACCGCCTCGGGCGTCTCGACGTCGGCCGTGTCGAGCGCGAGCACCCCGAGGATGATCGTCTTGTCGGCGAGCTCGGAGAGCACCGACACGTCGAGGTGGGCCTGCGCGGTCTCGATCGAGATCTGGTCGACCGGGGCGGCGGCGAGCTCGGCCAGGAACTCGTAGCGGGGACGGTGCTCAGGCACGAACGACGGGTAGCCGAAGCAGATGTGCAGGGCGGTCGTCCCGTCGACGCCGTCGAGCGCGCGCTGCACGGTCTCGACCGCATAGCGGCGCGCCTGCTCGGGGCGCGCCTCCATCCACGGCTCGTCGAGCTGCACGATGTCGGCGCCGGCGGCGAAGAGGTCGAGGATCTCCTCGCGAATCGCGTCGGCGTAGGCGAAGGCGACCTCCTCCTCGTGCGCGTAGAAGTCGTTCTGCGCCTGCTGGGCCATCGTGAACGGGCCCGGCACGGTCATCTTCACCAGGCGGTCGGTGTTGGCGCGCAGGAAGCGCAGGTCGTCGACCTGCACCGGCTCGCGGCGGCGGATGGGCGCGACCACGCGCGGGACGGGCGTCGGGTTGCCCTTGCGGTCCAGGGTGCTGCCCGGGTTGTCGACGTCGACGCCCTCCAGCGCGGTGGCGAAGCGGTTGGAGTAGCTCTCGCGGCGCATCTCACCGTCGGTGAGGATGTCCAGCCCCGCGCGCTCCTGGTCGCGGATGGCGACCAGCACGGCGTCGTCCTGGGCCTCCTGCAGGTGGGCCGGGTCCACCCGCCACAGGTCGCGCGCCCGCACGCGCGGCGGCAGGCGGTGGTGCAGCGCCTCGCGGTCGATGAGCCAGTCGGGCTGCGGGTAGGAGCCCACCAGGCTCGTGGGGATCGAGGTCACTCAGGCTGCTCCAATCGGGTGGCGACGTGCTCGACGGTGTTCTGCAGGTGCTCGCGCGTGGCCGCGGCGGCGCCAGCGGCGTCGCGCGCCATGCACGCGGTGAGGATGGCGCGGTGCTCGCCGTCCAGGCGCGCGACCGGGAAGTCCGCCGCGGCGCGGTAGATGTGCAGGTAGGCGCTGGAGGCGTCGCGCAGGGCGGCGATCATCTCGACCAGGCGCGGGCGCCCGCAGTGCTCGTAGAGCTGGGTGTGGAAGTGCTGGTTGAGCGCGATGTAGCGCGCCGCCGGAGGCCCGGTGCTCATCTCGTCGAGCAGCGCCTCCAGCGGGGCGAGCCAGGACTCCTCGAAGCGCTCGGCGGTGCGCGAGGCGGCCAGCGACTCGAGCGCGGCGCGGATCTCGTAGTGCTCGCGCAGGTCCGCGACGGTCGGCACGAAGACCATGGCCCCGCGCTGCGGGTGCAGGCGCACGAGCCCCTCGCGCTGCAGCGCCGCCAGCGCCTCGCGCACCGGCGTCGTGCTGACGCCGAAGCGCCGCGCGATCTCGACCTGGCGCAGCTTGGAGCCCGCGGGAAGCTCGCCGGCGACGATCTGCGCGCGCAGCCGCTCGGCCACCAGGCCGGAGACCGTGCGCGGTGAGACGATGATGTCGGGGCTCGCGGACATGGCGGCGAAGTATGGAAGCTTGACAAGCGGACCATGGAATGTGCAAATTCTGTTCTGGTCACGGCAAAGAGGAGGAGCAGATTCGATGAAGCCGCTCGGAGGGCCACACCACTTCACCGGCGTCACGGCCGACGTCAAGACGAACGTCGACTTCTGGTGCCGCGTCATGGGCCTGCGGTTCGTCAAGAACACGCTCAACTACGAGACGACGTTCCGCTACCACACGTACTTCGGCGACGAGGACGGCAACCCCGGCAGCGTCGTGACCTTCCTCGAGTTCGAGGAGGCGCCGCCCGGGGTGCCCGGCGACGGCGACATCCACCGGCTCGTCCTGCGCGTCGCGTCCTACGACTCGCTCGAGTTCTGGATGGACCGCTTCATCGCCAACGACGTCTTCAGCGAGCTGCTGCGCCTCGACCCGACCCAGCCGCAGAGCATCGTCTTCCACGACCCCGAGGGCCACGAGGTCGAGCTCATGGTCTCCGACACGAAGGACACGCCGCTGGTCGCCGACGCGGACGACATCCCCGCCGAGCACCGCATCCGCGGCATCGAGGGCGCGCGCTCGTACACGACCATCGAGGCGATGATGCCCTTCGCGGAGTACATGGGCTTCCGCCGCGACGGCGACCACCTCGTCTTCGACGGCCAGGAGCGCAGCGGGCGCTGGTACTTCTCGCCGCCGACCGGCCGGCCGAGCAACGACGGGCGCGTCGGGGTCTGGCACCACATCGCCTACGACGCCGGCGATCAGAAGGAGCTGCAGGCCGCGCGCGACGAGGCGGCCGCCGGCCCGCTGCCGTGGACGGCGGTCTTCGACCACTACTTCTTCGACTCGTGCTACACGATGACGCCTGGCGGTCGGATGGAGATGTGCACCACCGGCCCCGGCTTTCTGATCGACGAGGCCTATGAGGACCTCGGCAACCGGCTGTGCCTCTCGCCGCGCGTCGAGCCGCTGCGGGCCAAGCTCGAGCGCGAGCGCCCCCTGATCGCCAACCCGCGCCCGCGGGGGAAGGGCGCCAAGAAGAAGGGCGCCAAGCGCGGCGCGGCCGCGGCGGCCGAGTCCAACGGGGCGCCCAGCGAGCCGGCGAAGGTCTCCTAGGCCGGGCGACCGACAGCCGGCGGCCGGCGGCCGGGCCCTGTCGGCGGATCACGCTCCTCAGACTCCGCAGGCTCCGTCTGAGGACGTGTCCCGCCGCCACCGCCCGAGGACCGTCCTAGCGGGAAGAGATCGCCGAGGCCGCGCGCGCACCCGGGCGCCGCGTGCGCCATTGCGGCCTGGCCTCGAGCGGCCGGAGTCGTCGACGCGTGATCGCACGCATCGAAGGCTGCGGGCGAACAGGCAGCATCGGCCGGCGCGAGTGCGCCGCGCGCGTGCTACGCACCGGCGTAGAGTGCGGCGCATGCCCTTGGTTGATCGCCACATGTCGCGCGACCTGCTGACCGTGGAGGCCGGGCTGCCGGTCGTCGAGGTGGCCCGGCGGATGGTGGACCGCAACGTCGGGGCGGTCTTGGTGGTGGAGGATGGGCGGCTCGCCGGGATCATGACCGAGCGCGACCTGATGCGCGCCGTCGCGCGCGGCCTGCGCGACGACGCGGTCGTGGGCGAATGCATGACGGCGGACCCCGACACGATCGCGCCGGACGACACGATCGAGCACGCAGCCGTCCTCATGATCCACGGTGGCTATCGCCATCTGCCGGTGGTCGACGGCGACGATGTCGTGGGCGTGCTCTCGATCCGCGACCTGGTGCAGGTCGTGGTCGAGGACTCGGCCCCCCGCGGTGCGTGAGCGCCAGCGGCGCAGGAGCTACTCGCTCAGTACCACTTGCCCTTCGCGAAGCCGCCGAAGGCGATGAGGCCCACCAGCGCGATGATGAGGCCCACCCAGAAGCTCCACACGATCATCAGGACGATGCCGACGATGACGAGGATGCCACCGAGACCGATCCCTCCGGTGTTGCCACCTGTACCGCGTTCCGCCGCCATCCGCTGCCTCCTCCACGAGATATCCCGTCCCGCGCGCTTGTGCGCGCCTCCCAAGCATCGCACTCTTCCCCCGAGAAGGTCGTTGCCGTTCTCGGTCGTGGTCCGGGCGTCGCGATGCCGTCTCCGCGTCGTCGACCGCGTCCGAGAGGCCGGCTGGGAAACGGTCGGGGAGATCGTCGACTTCGAGAACACGTTCCTGCTCTGCTACGTCCGCGGACCCGAAGGCCTGATCGTCGAACTCGCCGAGCGGGTCAACGGCGGGCCCGGCTGAGTTGCTTGGTCAGCGGGCGCCATACGTCGTGCGCCTCGACGGGTCCTCGGCTGTCACAGCCACTCCTCGTCCGGTGTCTTGGTGGTAATGACCACGACCACCGGAGGAACAGCAATGCTGGAGAAGGTCTTCTATACGAGCGTGCTCGTCAGCGACCAGGACAAGGCGCTCGACTTCTACACGAACGTCCTGGGCCTGGAGAAGCGCGTTGAGAACCCGACCCCCGACGGGCCGCGGTTTCTGACCGTCGGCGTCAAAGGGGACGACTTCCAGCTCGTTCTCTGGCCCGGGACACCGGGGCAGGCCAAGCCGGCGATGGGACGCCCCCCGGCGTCGGTCACGATCGAGACCGACGATTGCCGAAAGACGGCCGAGGAGCTGAAGTCGCGCGGCGTCGAGTTCGTCTCGGACGTGCTCGAGTTCCCCTGGGGGTACGTCGCGCAGTTCCAGGACCCCGACGGCAACCGGCTGCAGATCCGAGAGGGCCGCTAGCCCCTCACGTCCGAAGGCAAACGGCCCAGGTTCGCCGGGTCGGGGGTGCATGCGTTGTCACGAATCGGCGCGCTGTCCGGTCTTGGGCTGCGAGCGCGCAGCCGGGCGATCCCGGCCACCGCGCCGATTCGACCTCTGCCGTTACCGGACCGAAAGGCCTCCGCATGCCCACCATCGTTCTCATCCACGGTCTCTGGCTCACAGCGCGCAGCTGGGAGGGCTGGAAGGCGCGCTTCGAGGAGCGCGGACACGAGGTGCTCGCGCCGGCCTGGCCGCGCATGGAGGGCGAGGTCGAGGCCCTGCGCCGTGACCCGTCCGTCATGAACGGGCTCGGCATCGGCGAGGTCGTCGACCACTACGACCGGATCATCCGCAGCCTCGACGCCCCGCCGGTGATCATGGGGCACTCCACGGGCGGCCTCGTGACCGAGCTGCTGCTCGACCGCGGCCTCGGTGCGGCCGGGGTCGGCCTGTCGCCGGCGCCGGTGAAGGGCGTGCTGCGCCTGCCGCCCGCCCTGCTTCGCACCGTCTTCCCGGCGCTCCGCAACCCGAGCAACAAGGACAAGACGGTCGCGCTGACCCCGAAGCAGTTCCGCCGGGGGTTCACCAACACGATGAGCGACGAGGACGCCCAGGCAGCTTACGAGCGCTACGCGGTTGCGGCTCCCGGCCGGGCGATCTTCCAGGCGGCGTTCGCCAACATCAATCCGCGCGCCGTCACCAAGGTCGACTTCCACAAGGACGACCGCCCGCCGCTACTCGTGCTCGGCAACGACCAGGACCACACCATCCCGGCTTCGGTGAGCCGGGAGGCCGCGACGCGCCTCGGCAAGTCGCGGGCCGTCGTGGACTACAAGGAGTTCGTCGGGCGCCCCCACTTCCCCGCCGCGCCCGGCTGGGAAGCGGTGGCCGACTACGCGCTCGAATGGGCGAACCGCCACACGGACGCACCGGTCAGGGTCAAGGAGGCGGCGGGATTGTCGTCGTGACGTGATCAGCCGAGCGCTGGCGCGAGCACGTGCTGAGCGCACTGATCAGACTGCGGCGGAGGGGGACGAGCGAGGCACGGGGATTCTCTCGGGGCGTGCTCGGTCGCAGAGGCGGCCGGGCGCGCCCCTCAGCTGCGCCGCGCGCTAGCGGGACCCTCATGGCCGGCGGCGCACCGAGTGCGCATGGGCAGGTGAGGGTCGATAATCGGTCCTGACTCGACCATCGCCGACCGCATCGGGAGCCGACTCGTTGGAGTTACGCCCGCTCACGCGCGAAGACCGCCGACTCTACGAGCGCATCTACACGGATCCACGGATGTGGGCTGAGCTGGGCGGCGTCCTCGACCAGGACATGGCGGCCAAACTCGAGCGCGACGTCGCCTCGGTGGAGGCCGGTCGCCATTGGGTGCTCGTCATCGTCACCGCGGACGGCACCGCTGCTGGCACGGTGTCCCTCTGGGATCACGAGTGGCGCGGCGAGACGATCGACGAGATCGGCTGGATGGTGCTCCCCGAGCACCAGGGGCGCGGCCTCGCGAGCGCCGGGGTCGCCGAGGCGCTCAGGCGGGCGGACGAGGCGGCCCGCTGGCGGGTGCTCCACGCCTTCCCGGCGACGACCAACGCCTCCTCCAATGCGCTCTGCCGCAAGCACGGCTTCGCTCTGCGCGGCTCGATCGATTACACCTATCGGGAGCGTAGCCTGCGGGTGAACCACTGGGTGCGCGACACGTTGGTGTCAGGCGCCGCTTCCTGACTCCGCGCGCGAGGCCTCGCCTATCCACGCGACGCGAGAGACCAGCACGCCGGGTCCCTGCCGCCGCGCCCGTCGGCCGTCACGCGCGACGCTGCGACACGCGCCGCGCTAGTGCCCGCCCGACGGTGAGCGGGTGACTGACGAGCATCGTCACGCGGCCGGCGAGCGACGTCGAGTCGTGCGCGAGGCCGAGTTGGCGCATGATCGAGAGCTGATCGAAGTAGACGCGCTCGCAGACGAGCTGGTCGCCGTCGAAGACGAAGTGCGCGCTCATACGGCAGCGAAACGCGCGGCCCGTGGGAGGGAGCGCTCGCAGCGGCCCGAGGTGCGTGCCGAGCACGTCGAACTCGACGATCACCGCGGGCTGTTCGCCGACGCCGGCGCCAGCCAGCTCTGCGCGCGCTTTGGCGATCATCGGGCCCATCTGGCCGAAGTCCGCCGAGCTGACCGACACGTCGGCGGTGACGACGATCTGCTGCTCGTTGCAGACCGCTTGGGCGTTGTAGCCCTGCAGACCGCTTGGGCGTTGTAGCCCTGCACGAACCCGCGCGGCGTCTTCAACGTGCGCGAGTCGGGGTCGGTGAGGTTGATGCGGCCGGTTGGCTGTTTGGGTGGCGTATAGGGCTTGGGCGGCGACCCGAACCGCCGGCCGTTCTTCATCCGACCCTGGGCCCGATAGGCCTCGTAGGCGTTGTTGGCGCGAACCTCCGTCGCGAGTTCTTCCTCAAGGCGCCGCTTGGCTTCGCGGACCCTCGCCGAACGGTCTTGCGGGATGGGCCGGGCCTCGACCTCACGCTGAGCACCCAACCGCCGCCGTGCGGCCTCCAGCCACTTCTTGCGGCCTTGGGCGGTTGCCAAGCTCGCGCGGCGGCTCGTCCCCGCGGCGATCGCCCAAACGCTCGTCCTCGACCGCGTCGATTTCCGCCGCCTCTGTGAGGGCTTCCTCGGCGAGCTGCTGGTAGTCGCGCATCGCACGTTCGGACGCGTTGGCGTGGATCTTTGTGCCCTCGACGGCCAGCACCGCCACGCCGGCCAGACCGGCCTGCGCGCAGAGTCCGAGCACCTGCTCGGAACAGCTCGGCCAGCGCCCGCTCATGGCGCTGTCTAAACCGGGCGATCGTCGTGTGATCCGGCTGCCGGTTGGCCGCGATGAACCGCATCGCGATGTCCTCAGACCAGCCGCGCTCGATCACCCGCGACGAGCGCTCCCCGCGCGCATAGGCGTAGATCAGCAGCGCGACCATCATCACCGGATCATGCCGGCCGACCATGCCCGTCGGCACGGTAATCGGCGTAGAACGCCGACAGGTCCATCGCCTCGACCACCGCGATCACAAACCGCGCGAAGTGGTCCTCCGGCAGCCACTCATCCAGACTCGGCGCCAACAAGAGCGCCTGCTCGCGATCGCACCCCAAGAAGTTCTGCGACACCGCGTCGTCGTCCTAGGACTGACCCCTTGCTCTGGGGACAAGCCGCATGGAACGCGACCGGCGCGGGCACCGGGGTGCGGTGGACATCTGGCTCATCGTGGCCGGCGTGCTGTTTCTCATCTGGCCGCTGCAATACCGACGCAGCGTCCGGCGGATCCATGAGCGCGTCGCCACTCGCGGCGGAGACATAGGCCGCTTTGACCGGTCGATGAGCCGCCCTTGGATCCGCGCCATGCTGATCATCGCGCCACTGGCAGGCATCGGCCTCATCGTCCTAGGCGTGCTCGGCTAGGCACTCGACGGGCCGCACCGCAGCATCGGAAGGCTCCGCACAGCTGTTTGTGCAACAGCCTCCATGCGAGGCGGGGGACTGCTGGACCGCTGCTTCTCGTCCCACTCGGAAGGGACCGGGCCATCACGATGGCGCCGTCAGCGGCGGCGTTCGGCCCCGACACCCGGCAGTCGGCCGTCTCTGCTTGTTGGTTGCGGGGAGTGAGGGGCGAGCCTGGGGCGCGAGGGCGGTGCCCAAGCGGGGGGCTCCGTCGTGTCGGACGTCCCGCATCCCGCGCCGCTCGGCACGGCTGCTCAGGACTGTCCCCTGGTGGGCGCTCGTTCGTCGTAGGGTGAAAACCCACTCGTCCCTTGGAGGTCGAGATGAAGTACGCGATGTTGATCTACGAAAAGCCCGGCTATATCGAGGCGCTGTCTGGGGACGAGCAAGAGGGCGTGTTCGGCGAGTACACGGCGCTCCGCGATGATCCCCGGCGGGTCGCGAGCGGCCAGCTGCAGCCGATCGAGACTGCCACGACGGTGCGCGTGCAGGACGGCCAGACGCTGACGACCGACGGCCCGTACGCGGACACCAAGGAGGTGTTCGGCGGCTACTACGTGCTCGAGGCGGACAACCTCGACGAGGCGATCGAGCTGGCCGCGCGGATCCCGGCGGCCCGTCTCGGCGGCGCGATCGAGGTCCGGCCGTTGGTGGAGGGCTAGCGCTGCTGGAAGAGGTCTTCCGGGACGAGTGGGGGCGCGTGCTTGCCTCGCTGGTCGGTTTCCTCGGCGATTTCGATCTCGCTGAGGAGGCCGCCCAGGAGGCGTTCGCGATCGCGGCCGAGCGCTGGCCCCGCGACGGAGTTCCGGCCAACGCCGGCGCGTGGCTGACGCTCACCGCCCGCAACCGGGCGATCGACCGGATCCGCCGGGAGCGGACGCTAGGCGAAAAGACCCGGCTGCTCGAGGTGCCTGAGGCAACGGAGGACGAGTTGGACGACGCCACGATCGAGGACGAGCGGCTTGAGCTGATCTTCACGTGCTGTCATCCCGCGCTGGCGCTCGAGGCGCAGGTGGCGCTCACGCTGCGGGCGCTCGGTGGGCTGACGACGGAGGAGATCGCGCGCGCGTTCTTGGTGTCGGAGGAGGCGATGAAGCGGCGCCTGTCGCGTGCGAAGGCGAAGATCAAGGCGACCGGGATTCCGTTCGCGGTGCCAGCCGATCACCTGTTGCCCGACCGCTTGAACGCGGTGCTGGCGATCATCTACCTGATCTACAACGAGGGCTACTCGGGCCACGTCGACCTGGCCGGCGAGGCGATCAGGCTGGGCCGTGGGCTCGCCGCGCTGATGCCCGATGAGCCGGAGGTTCACGGGCTGCTGGCGCTGATTCTGATCCACCATGCGCGGCGCAAGGCGCGGTTCTCCGGCGAAGAGATGGTGTTGCTCGAGGACCAGGACCGGTCGCTGTGGGACGCGCGGCAGATCGCGGCCGGGCGCGAGGCGCTCGAGCGAGCGATCGCCCTTCGCGGCCGCGGCCCGTACGTGCTCCAGGCCGCGATCGCCTCGCTTCAGAGCGACGACGAGATCGACTGGCCGGAGATTGCTGCGCTGTACGAGCAGCTTGCGCAGATCACCGGCTCGCCGGTGGTCGAGCTCAACCGCGCGGTCGCGGTCGCCGAGGCCGGGCGCCCCGAGCAGGCGCTCGAGATCGTCGACGCCCTCGACCTCGACGACTACCAGTACCTGCACTCGACCCGCGGCGAGCTGCTGCGCCGACTCGGCCGGCCCGTCGAAGCCCGCGCGGCGTATGAGCGTGCGCTCAAGCTCGCCCGCTCAGAGCCCGAGCGTCGCTTCCTCGCCGGTCGGATCGCCGAGCTGTAGACGCCGGGGCAACAGCCGGCCGACGCACCGTGGCTGTCCCCTCGCGTCCGCCCGTGAGTCGTCAGTGCGTAGCGATCACACGGCCCGAGAGGACAACGAGATGACCCAGCCACGCACCCAGATCACACGCGAGCTCGACCGCCGCACGGGCGACGGGATCGAGGTCCGGCTACCGCTGTGTCGGAACGACGGCCACGTGACCGTGGCGGTCACCGACACGAGGACCGGTGAGGCGTTCGAGCTTCCGGTACGCGAGGGCGAGCACGCGCTCGAGGTGTTTATCACCCCTACGCATACGCGGCGCGGCCACTTCGGCGTGTCCCGATCGCGGCCTCCCATTCGTCGTAGCGACAACAACCCAAGAGGAGGCAGCGATGCAAGTCCACACCAACACCGAACCTTCTGTCCCTCCCGACCAGGCCGCCGGAGGTCCAATGACGTCCACATCCCCGAATATCAATCGCTGGCGCGCGTTCGCGCTGTTGGCGGTGTCGTTCTTCATGACGATTATCGATCTGACGATCGTCAACGTCTCGCTGCCCACGATCGGCCGCGACCTGCACTTCTCAGAAACAAGCCTGCAGTGGGTGGTGACCGCGTACGCACTCACGTTCGGCGGCTTCATGCTGCTTGGCGGTCGCGCAGCGGATCTGCTCGGCCGCCGCCGGATCCTGATGGCAGGGCTCGCCTTGTTCACGGCGGCGTCGCTCGGTGCCGCGCTGTCGACCGGCGAGGAGTCCCTGATCGGAGCGAGGGCCGTTCAGGGGCTCGGCGCGGCGATCATGCTGCCGGCCGCCCTGTCGATCGTGATGAACATGTTCGAGGAGGGCGCCGAGCGCAACAAGGCGCTCGGGATCTGGGGCGGCCTCGGTGCCGTCGGCGCGACCGTCGGTGTGATCGCCGGCGGGCTTCTGACCCGCTATGCGGGGTGGCAGTACATCTTCTACCTCAACGTCCCGATCGGCGCGGTCGCACTGCTGCTGGCGCCGCGGATCGTGCCCGAAAGCCGGCTAGACACGGTGCGGCGCAAGTTTGACGCTGCCGGCGCGCTCGCCGGCACCGGCGGACTGGTGCTCCTCGTGGACGCTATCTCCCAGGCTCCGCAGTACGGCTGGGGCGCCACGCGGACGATCGGCGTGCTCGCTGCGGCAGCCGTGCTGCTCGCCGCGTTCCTGCTGATCGAGCGTCGGGTCACTGATCCGATCCTGCCGCTGTCGATCTTCCGGCTGCGCACGGTCGCCGGTGCGAACATCGCGGGCCTGCTGCTGGGCGGCAGCTTCTACGCGTTCATTTTCGTCGGCACTCTGTACATGCAGCAGGTGCTGCACTACAGCGCGCTCCAGTCCGGGCTCGCCTGGCTGGCCGCGTCGCTGACCTCGATCGCGCTCGCCGGCCTCTCCCAGGCGCTCGTGACCCGCGGCGGGACCAAGATCGTGATGGCGGTAGGGATGACCATGATCGGCGTCGGGGCGATCTGGGCCACCCAGGTGCCCGTCCACGGACACTTCCTGGCCAACCTCGCCGGCCCGATGGTCGTAGCCGGCGCGGGAACCGCGTTCGCGTTCATCCCGATCTCGATCGCCGCGCTCGCCGGCGTGAAGGAGCAGCAGGCCGGGCTCGCGTCCGGACTGCTGAACACCAGCCAGCAGCTCGGCGGCGCGATCGGGATCGCGATCGCCTCGAGCGTCGCCGCCAGCCACACAAGAACGCTGCTTCACGCCGGCCACGCCGGCCCCGCGGCGCTCACCGGCGGGTTCCAGCAGGCACTCTGGGTGCTCGGCGGGATCGGCCTGCTCGCCATTCCGGCGATCTTCGCGCTCGTCCGCCGCGAAGCGGTCTCGATCCCCGTGGCCAAGACGAGCGTCCGCGACCCCCAACCCCTCGTGGCCAACAACTAACCAACCACACACCCAAGCCTGACACCCGAACACAAACCAGCGATTGGAGAAAACCGTGCGCAAGATCATCAATTCCGCCTTCGTCTCGCTAGACGGCGTCACCGAAGACCCGAGCTCCTGGGCGACCTTCGACCGTGACTCAGGAGACGAAGCCGCTCAGGCGCTCCAGGCCCTCGACGGCATGCTGATCGGACGAGGCACCTACGAGTATTTCGCCGACGTGATGCCCCAGCAGACCGGGCCGTACGCGGACGCGATCAACGCAATCCGCAAGTACGTGTTCTCCTCGACCCTGGAGAGCGTCGACTGGAACAACTCCACGATCATCCGTGACGACGTCGTCGCCGCGGTGACGAAGCTCAAACAAGAGGACGGCGGTGACCTCATGATGTACGGATACGGTCGACTCAGCCGAACCCTGCTCGAGCACCACCTCGTCGACGAGATCCGGTTCTCCGTTCACCCAGTACTCGTCGGGCAGACGCTCCCGCTGAGGCTCATCGGCACGACCCCGTCGCCGAGCGGCGTCGTCGCGCTCACCTACGAGCCTACCTCCAGCTGAGCGGTGAGACCCGGCGTGGCCACAAGCCCGCCGGGTCTCAACCACATCCGCGCACGGGTACCACGGCGGCCACGACGGCCACGAGCTACGCACTATGCGAGGCGCGTGTCTGGGCGGACGCCTCGTCACGTCAATTGCGACAGTCCGCACCTCGTCCACCAGTCGCCGTCGTGGCGGCGGCGCATATAGGGTCGCCGGGCTGGTCGACCTCGCGGTAAGGGGCGTGTTCCGGTCCCGCAAGGGAGAAGGCGAGGAAGTAGACCCGGGCAGCCACCAGCTCCGTGTGGTCGCAGCGCTGCGGAGCCAGCGCCGGGTCGCCTGCTTTCGCTTTCCAGGCGAGGCGGTGATCAGCCGGCGTCTGGCGTCGCTCGCGAGAGGCAGGCTGTGCCGGTTGCCCCCCGCCACCGGCACGCATCACCGAGCCAGCCTCACGGCACACCCTGGCCGCGCGTGGGCGGTGGGGCTGCTCAGCGCGCATGGCGTGCCGTGAGCATTCCGCTTCCGGGATCTCCGTGCGGCGCCGGCAATGGCCGTACGATCGCTTCGACGGCCCACGGCGATGAGTCTTCGTGTCGCGATCGGTCACTAGCTACTTGCCCCGGATAAACGTGCGGGACTGAAACGGCCGCGCTGGGGTGGCGCGGCCGAGTCAGGCTCATGTGGGTGCCCGGGTGGAGGCGGGCTGGGGGAGTGTGTCAGCGGGTGCGGATGGCGAGGGTGTCGAGGTCGTAGGCGAGGATCGCCCAGCCGGTCCAGGTTCGCATCGCGTCGTGGCTCTTCAGGCGCGAGCGGCGTAGGCCGTAGCGGCGTTTGAGGTGGCTGATGCGTCCTTCGGCGCCTGTGCGGTAGCGGGCGCGGCGCTTGCGGGTGCGCCGCGAGCCGGGCTCGTGGCGTCCGGAGAGCTGGATCTGCTCGCTGCTGAGGTCGGGGAACGCGTCCTTGGTCTCGCCGACCTGGAAGCCGCCGTCGCCGACGATCTCGCGGGGCCGGATCCCGGCGCGGTCGAATTCTGCTGCGGTCCGGGGCAGCAGCCGGTTCTCGGCCGGGTTGCCCGGCGCGTGGCCGGCGGGCAGGATGAACCCGCGCGCGCCCTTGCGCGTGTTCTCGGTCACCTCGCAGATCTGCGCGACATAGCCGAACTCGGTCGGCTTGCCGAGCTTGCCCTTGCGGATCGGGCGGGCGTCGGGGTCGGCGATGGACACCAGCCGGTCGGTGATCTTCAGACCGCGGGCGCGACGGTCGATCTGCTCGGCGACCTTGCCGCAACGCGCGGCGAGCTCCTCGAGCTGGGCGGCGGCGCGCAGCTTGCGCTGGGCGCCGGGGCCGCGCGCGCGGGCGCGCGCCTGGGCGGCGAGCCGTCGCGCCTCGCGCGCCGAGCGCGCGATCAGCCGCCCGGCGTGCTCGTTGAGCACCTGCACCTGGGCCTTGGCCTGCCCGGTGCGGCGCGCCAGCGTCTTGGAGATCGCGCGAACCGTCTTGCCGATCGAGCGCGAGCGGTCGCGGACCCGCACCGCCGTGCCCTTGATGATCGTGGCGAGTTTGCGGCCCTCGCGGGCCAGCGCCCGCGCGCCCTGCAGCGCGAGCATCGCGTCGGACGGGTAGCGAATGTCGGCCTCCACCACGGTGGAGTCGATCCGCGCCGCGCGGCCGCGAAAGCGCGTCTCGCGCTGGGCCTTGTCGATCACCACCCTGGTGATCTCGTCCACGACCTCGGCGCCCAGCCTGCGCACGAGCTTGCGGACCGTCGACTCGCCGGGCACCCGCTGGTCGATCGCGATCAGACAGAAGCGCCGCAGGTGCAGCGAGTCCGAGACCTCGCGCACCAGCGTCTCATAGCCCCAGCCGGTGCGCTGCTTGACCACCATCAACCGCACGAACGTCGCGATCGCGATCGACGGGCGGCCACGCTCGCGCGCCGTGCGCTCCCACGCCCGCTCGACCGGCACCAGCAGCGCCGGATCCACGAGCACCCGATCCAACCGCGCCAGGTCCTCGGGCAGCTCGCGCGCCTCGACCGGCAGCACCTCGTCCCACAACGACTCCACCTGCCCCGCCGACAGCCTCAGCATCACGCCTCCAACCGATCGGAAACCCGCCAATGAGCAGGCAAATCCTCTCGACTCGACCGGACGGACCCAGGACTTCTGACCGGCCCGAATGCGACCCTCCCGACGAGCCCACGACAGGAGGAGCGATGCCCCGTCCAGGACGCAACGAGCCCTGCCCCTGCGGCTCAGGCCGCAAGGTCAAACGCTGCTGCGGCCAGCAGCGCGGACCCTCCACCGACCAGCTCGCGCGCGCTCACGTCGCGTTGCTCGCGCGCGAAGCCGCCCCCGACATTGCCGGCCTCTCCGACAGCGCGCTGCACCATCTCTGGGAAGACCTCCTGGACCTGCCAGCCACCGACCTCTCGCTGCTCGTCACGCTTCCCAAGCTCATCGGTCCCGACCTCCAGCGCCTGCGCGAATCCATCGCCGACGATGACCCCGACTGGGGCTGGGACGCTCTCACCGCCGTCGCAGCACAGATCGACACACCCCAACAACGAGCCCAACTCGCCGACGCGCTCGTCCAGCTACGCGATCAACACCGCATCAACCGCCGACAAGCCGCGGCCGCGATCCTCGACCTCGACAGCCGATCCACCCGTTTCATCGGCGCCAGCCTGCTCGAAGCCATCGCCCTCTCAGTCGGCGCCAGCCGCACCCCCGGCGGCCTCACGATCGCCGCCTAACTCAACCATTTATCCAGGGCAAGTAACTAGTGGCAGAGCAGACTGCAGAAGGTGGGTGAGCCCGATGTCAAGCTTCATGGTGAACGTCGTCACGATGATCGCTCCGTCGCTGCGCGGTGCGACGAGCTTGAACCCATGCTGATCTACTCGATGGGCGTCTCGGTGGACGGCTTCATCGCCGACCGTGAGGGCGCGTTCGCGTGGACGGTCCCTAGCGAGGAGCAGTTTCGTTTCCACATCGCGCAGGTACGCGAGCTCGGCGCCTATCTGTGCGGCCGCAGGCTGTACGAGACGATGCTGGTGTGGGAGACCGATCCGTCGTTGCGCGACAACGAGCTCGGGGCCGCGTTCGCCGACGTCTGGTGCGCGATCCCGAAGGTCGTCTTCAGCCGCACGCTCGAGAGCGTCCAGGGCAACGCCCGGCTCGCCGAGGCGTCGGTGGCCGAGGAGGCCGCTGCGGCGCTCGACGCGACTGACAAGGACGTCTCGATCGGCGGCGCCGGCCTGGCCGCGGCGGCGATCGAGCTCGGCCTCGTCGACGAGTTGCGCATACTCCGCCATCCGGTCGTCGTCGGTGGCGGCACGCCGTTCCTGCCGCCGGTCACCGAAGCGGTCTCGCTGGACCTGATCGAGACCAGGACGTTCTGCTCGCGCGTCATCTACGAGCGCTACCGGCGCGCCCGCGATGTCAGCGTGCCCCGCGGATGACCTGAGCGAGGTGCAGCGCGCCGCGCCCGCCGAGCTGCGCGATCTGCGTCTTGCACGAGAAGCCGTCGGCCACCAGCAGCGCGTCGGGCGGCGCGTCGCGGACCATGCCCGCGAGGCGGTGCTCGTAGATCGCCTTCGAGAGGTCGTACTTGGCGGCCTCGAAGCCGAAGGAGCCGGCCAGGCCGCAGCAGCCGGAGTCGAGCTTGCGGGCCTCGAGACCCATGGCCTGCAGCACCTCGAGGTCGGCCTCGAAGCCCATGACCGCCGCCTGGTGGCAGTGCACGTGCAGCAGCGCCGTCCCGTCGCGGTGCGGCGGTCGCCAGTCGGGGGTCTCCTGGCGCAGGTACTCGCCCAGCGTCAGGGCCTGCAGCGACAGGCGCAGCGCGTCCTCGTCGTGGGGCAGCAGGTTGGGCAGCTCGTCGCGGAAGACGGCCACACAGCTCGGCTCGGCGCCGACGACGTGCACCCCCTCGCGGATCCACGGGCGCAGCTCGTCGAGCACGCGGCACAGGAAGCGCTTGGCGGTGTCGAGCATCCCGTAGTCGTAGAGCGGGCGCCCGCAGCACACGAAGCCGTCGGGCACCACCACGCGCCGGCCCGCCGACTCGAGCACCTCGGCGGCGGCGCGCAGGACCTCCGGGTGCAGGAAGTCGTTGAAGGTGTCGGGGAACAGGACGACGGGCGGCGCCTGGGGGTTGACCTCGCCGCGGGCCCGCCACCAGTCACGGAAGGTCTCGCGCGCGAAGCGCGGCATCTCGCGCTGCGGCGCGATCCCGGCGGCGCGCTTGACCGGGCCGAGCCTTGCCACCGCGTTGGCCAGCCGCGGCGCCCGCGAGGCCAGCCGCGCGTGGAACATGATCAGCCCCATCGAGTACGCCGCGCGCGGGCGCAGCCGGCGCTTGAAGTGATGGGAGAGGAACTCGGCCTTGTACGTGGCCATGTCGACGCTCACCGGGCAGTCGCCCTTGCAGCCCTTGCAGGCCAGGCAGAGGTCGAGCGCCTCGTGCACGGCCTCCGAGCGCCACCCGCCGCTGATGGTCTCGCCGCGCAGCATCTCGAAGAGCACGCGAGCACGGCCGCGCGTCGTGTGCTCCTCGTCGAGGGTGGCCATGAAGCTCGGGCACATGGTCCCCTCGGAGGCGTCGCGGCACTTGCCCGCGCCGACGCAGCGCAGCGCGGCGTGCGCGAAGGAGCCCCCGTCGAGGGGGTAGTCGAAGTGGACGCTCGGGCTCGACGGGTTATAGGAGGTGCCGAGCTTGAGGTGCTCGTCGATGCGATAGGGCTCGACGACCTTGCCGGGGTTCATCAGGCCCGCCGGGTCCCAGATGGCCTTGAACTCGCGGAAGGCCTGCAGCAGCTCGGGGCCGTAGAGCTTGTCGAGGAACATGGCCTTGGACTGGCCGTCGCCGTGCTCGCCGGAGAAGACCCCGCCGTGCTCGGCGACGAGTGACGTGACCTCGTCCATGAACGCGCGGTAGTCGGCCAGGCCGCCGGGGCTGCGCAGGCGGAAGTTGATGCGGCAGTGCACGAGGCCCTGGCCGAAGTGCCCGTACTTCGAGGTGTTGTAGCCATGGCGGTCGAGCAGTGCCTGGAAGTCGCGCAGGTAGGCGCCGAGGCGCTCGGGGGCGACGGCCGCGTCCTCCCAGCCCTCGTAGTGGTCCATGGCGCCCGGGAGGTAGGCGGTCGCGCCCAGGCCGGCCTCGCGGACCTTCCACAGGCGGTCCTCGTCGGCGGGGTCGTCGTACATGTGCTCCGCCGGAGCGCGCAGCTGCCTGGCGGCCGCGCGCGCCTTCTCGTCGGCCTCCTCCTCGGTATCGGCGCCGTACTCGACGATCAGCCATCCGTGCCCATCGGGCAGCATCGGGATCTCGCGCGCGTGCATGCCCTGACGCTGCATGTCGTCGACGAGCACCTGGTCGATCGCCTCGCAGGCCATCGGGCCTGTCGCCATCACGTCGGGCACGTGGTCGGCCGCCTCGAAGATCGACGGGTAGCCGAGGATGAGCAGCGCCTTGGCCTTCGGCCAGGGATGCAGGTGCACCGTGGCCTCGAGGATCGCCGCGCACGTGCCCTCGCTGCCCGACAGCGCGCGGGCGACGTGGAAGCCGTTCTCGGGCAGCAGCTCGTCGAGATTGAAGCCCGACACCCGCCGCGGGATCTGCGGGTAGCGCTCGCGCACGAGATCGCCGTAGCGGTCGCGCAGCGAGCGCAGCGCGCGGTAGATCTCGGCCCGCCGGTCGGTCCCGGCGCAGATGGCCTCGAGCTCCTCCTCGCTCGTCAGCCCGACGCGCAGGCGCGTGCCGTCGGCCAGCGCCACCTCCATCTCGGCCAGGTTGTCCGAGGTGCGCCCGGTCATCACCGAGTGCGCGCCGCACGAGTTGTTGGCGATCATGCCGCCGAACGTCGCGTAGGCGTGGGTCGAGGTGTCGGGCGGGAAGGAGAGCTGGTGGCGCGCCTCGAGCGGCTTGGCCAGCTGGTCGCGGGTGACGCCCGGCTGCACGCGCGCCAGCCGGGCCTCGGGGTCGACCTCGAGGATCGCTCGCATGTGGCGCGAGGTGTCGACTATGACCGTCGCGTTGGTCGTCTGGCCAGCGAGCGACGTCCCCGCGCCGCGGAAGGTCACCGGCGTGCCGTGCCCCGAGAGGACGCGCAGAGCGCCGACGACGTCGTCGGCATCGTGGGGGCACACGACGCCCAGCGGGGCCTGGCGGTAGTTGGAGGAGTCGCACGAGTAGACGGCGCGATAGGCCTCGTCGAAGCGGACCTCCCCGCGCACGTGCTCGCGCAGGTCCGCTTCCACGGCGCCCAGGTCTGTGCGCCGCTTGCGGGCGCGGTGGAGGCTCTGCAGCGTCGAGCGGTCGGCGGTGGTGGCCATGTCAGCGCGGCTCCCGCCCCAGGCCGGGGCGATCGGGTGGCTCCGGCAGCCCGTCGTGGGGGCGCGGCGCGGCGGCGAAGACCTCGTCCTCGACGCGGACGTGGTCGTGGAAGTGCTCGAGGCGCTCGATGTCGCGCCGTGGCTCGCGCCCGACCTTGATCTTCACGGCCCCGGCGCCGGCCCGCGCGGCCCAGCACGCGGCGGTCGCCGTCGGGCCACGCCCCTTGATCACCGGCCCGAGCCTGCCCTCGATGAGGGCTGCCACGGAGCGGTCGGCGTAGGTGTAGCCGACGCCGGCCTCGCCGCTCGCGCGGACGCGGGCGAGCACGATCGTCGTGTCCGCCCATTCGAGCGTCCCGTCGGACTCGGGCCCGTCGGTCGCGATCTTGCGCGCCTCGGCCTCGATGCCGTCGATGACCCCCATCGCTCAGCGCGTGACCAGGTCCTTGAGCTTCTCGCGCAGCGACTGGCGGACGACGTGGGCGCTGTCGGGGTCGCCGTGCAGCAGCGCGCGGGCGAAGCCCTGAGCGTGCTCCATGCGGATGTGCGGTGGCAGCGGCGGCACCTCGGGGTCGGTCACGACGTCGAGCACGACAGGCGCCTCGGCCGCGAGCGCGCGATCCCACGCCGGGCCCACCTCGCCCGGCGCCTCGACGCGAATGCCCTCGAGGCCGAGCTGGCGCGCGTAGGCGGCGAAGTCGAAGGGCGGCAGGTCCTGCGTCGTCTCCATCTTCGCGTCGCCGGCCAGCACGCGCTGCTCCCAGGTGACCTGGTTGAGGTCGCCGTTGTTGAGCACGACGACGACGAGCGGGCCGCTCCAGCGGTCCTGGTAGTGCGCGAGATCGATGAGCCCGTTGATGCCGAGCATCTGCATGGCGCCGTCGCCCAGGCACGCGATCACCGGGCGCTGCGGGAAGGCGAGCTTGGCCGCCAGCGCGTAGGGGACGGCCGGGCACATCGTGGCCAGCGTGCCGCTGAGCGCGGTGTCCATGCCGCGTCGCAGGCGCAGGTGGCGCGCGAACCAGTTCGTCGCCGAGCCCGAGTCGGCGAGCACGATGGCGCGGTCGGGCAGGCGCTCGGAGAGCTCGTGGAAGACGAGCTGCGGGTTGATCGGATCGGCCTCCACGTGGGCGCGCTCGTCGAGCAGGCGCCACCAGCGCTCCACCCCGGCCTCGATCTCCTCGCGCCAGGAGCGGTCCTCCTTGCGCCGCAGCTGGGGGATGAGCGCGCGCAGCGTCTCGGCCGCGTCGCCGACCATGGCGACCTCGACCGGGTAGCGGATGCCGAGCTTGCGGGCGTCGATGTCGATCTGCACGCCGCGCGCCTGGCCGGGCTCGGGCAGCCACTCGGAGTAGGGGAACGCCGTGCCGACCATGAGCAGCGTGTCGCAGCCCTCCATCATGTCGTCGGAGGGCTTGGTCCCCAGGAGCCCGATCGAGCCGGTCACGAAGGCGAGGTCGTCGGGCACGGCGGCCCGGCCGTTGAGCGCCTTGGCGATGCCGGCGCCGAGGAGGTCGGCCACCTCGATCACCTCGTCGGCGGCGCCCTTGGCGCCCTGGCCGACGAGCATCGCCACCTTGCCGCCCGCGTTGAGGACCTCGGCGGCGCGCCGCAGATCCTCGTCGCCGGGCCGGATCGCCGGGGCGTGATAGGCGGGCGGCCCCGCGTACAGGGCGCCATGCGCGCGCGGGGGCTCCTCGTAGGGAAGCTCCTGGACGTCGGAGGGGACGATGATCGCGGTCACCGTCCGGTGCGACAGGGCGATCCGCACCGCGCGGTCGACCACGTGCGCGGCCTGACGGGGGTCGTTGACCTCGGCCAGGTACGCGGCCGCCACGTCCTTGTAGAGCGAGCGCAGGTCGACCTCCTGCTGGAAGTCGCCCCCCAGCGACATGCGCTTCTGCTGGCCGACGATGGCGACGACGGGGGCGTTGTCGAGCTTGGCGTCGTAGAGGCCGTTGAGCAGGTGGATGGCCCCGGGGCCGAGGTGGCCATGCAGACGCCGACCTCGCCCGTGAGCTTGGCATGCGCGCAAGCGGCGAACGACGCGATCTCCTCGTGGCGCACCTGCACGAACTCGAGCTCCTCGCCGACCTCGTGGAAGGCGAGGTTCAGACCGTTGGTGCCATCGCCCGGATAGCCATAGACCCGCCCGACGCCCCACGCCTTCAGGCGCTCGAGCATGAAGACCGACACGTTCGGAGTGCTCATGCCCTCGCGCTACCCCCCGACCCGCCATGGCCATGCCCGACCCGCCGTGGGACTTGCGTCAGCACGCTGACCGCTCCAGCGCCAGCGCCGCCTGGACGTGCGAGAAGTGCGTCAGCGCCTGGGTGAAATGGTGCGGCTCGTCGCGCCACGCCCAGTCCCGCGGTCGGGCAGGCGCCACTCCCTCGCTGCGCGCTCCACGAGCGCCCGTCGGCGATCAGCCCGTAGTCGTCGATGAGCGGCGCTCGCTCACCGCTGCCTGGCACGGGGCGCACGAGCGGGAGCACCCGATTGGGGCGAGGCGGGGTGCGGGGCTGGATCGCCGCCGTCGGCGCGCTCGTCCTCGAGCGCCTGCCAGAGGGCGTGCATGGTGGGAGCGAGGTGGCGCAGCTCCTCGAGATGCTGCTCGCTGAGGCCTTCGAGCTTCTCGGCGCCGCGGGCGGTGAGCCGGAGACGGACGACGCTGTGGTTCGCGGCGTCCTCGGTGCGCTCGAGCAGCCCGGCGGCCACGGCGCGGTCGACGAGGCCGACGGCGCTGTGATGTCGCAGCAGCAGGTGGTCGGCGACGTCTCCGACGGTCGGTCCGGACGGGTCGTCATGACCGCGGATCGCCAGCAGGAGCTGATGCTGGGCGGGGGTGAGGCCAGCGGCGTGGGCGTGCTGCTCGCTCCAGCGCAGAAAGCGCCGCAGATCCGTGCGCAGTGCCAGCAGACGGCGGTAGTCCTCGTCGGTCGGGCTGGGCGTCATCGCGGCACATTCTTGCGTTCGGGGCTCGCGGGGCGCCAAGAGCCCGGGAGAAGTGGCGGCACACGGCCATCGTGATACGATATCGTAACACGATATTCAGCAGGAGGTCATCCATGCCCACCTTGTGCAAGGCGTACGCAGACTCCGGAGCGGCGCGCGACGCCGTTCACGAGCTCCTGACCACCGGCAGGGCCGGCCGCGAGATCCGCATGGTCGTCGGATCGACGCTGCATGACCGTCGCCAGGAGATCGCGGGCGGCTTCGCCAAGCCCGTCCCGCCCGACGCGGCGGTGGGCCGTTTCGCGGGCACGCCGCTGCGCCGTTGGCGGGGAGAGGGCAGCTTCGCGGGCGAGGCCGACCGGATGCGCAAGGGCTCCTTCGGCAACGTGGACGCCGACGCGATCGTGACCTTCGGCGACCACGCCGAGCATGCGCGGATCGCCGGCGATCGGGAGGTGCGCCACCTCCTGCAGCGTTCCGAGTTCAACCGTGAGACCGCCGACGAGCTCGTCGAAGAGCTCCACGCCGGTCGCGAGCTCGTCCTGATCGACGTCAGCACACCATGACCGCCGCCGCCTCGCACTGACCTGGGCCTCAGCGCGGCGCCACGATCTCCGCGACCACGCGCAGGTCAGCGGTGAACGACTCGCGCTGGGCCTGGCGCGACGCGTCGTCGCGGGCGCGCAGGATCGCCGACGGGTGGATGGTGGCCACCACGAGCTCGGCCAGGTCGGCCTCGAGGCTCTGGCCCCGCGACTGCGTGAGCTTGAAGCTCTCGCCGAGCAGCGCCTTGCCCGCCGTGGCGCCGAGCAGGAGGAGGGCGGTCGGCTTGACCACGTCGAGCTCGGCTCGCAGCCACGGCATGCAGGCGTCGACCTCGCGCTTGCCCGGCTTCTGATGGATGCGGCGCTTGCCGCGCTCCTCGAACTTGAAGTGCTTGACGACGTTGGTGATGTAGACGTCGGCCCGGTCGATGCCGACCGCCTCGAGGGCCTTGTCGAGCTCGCGGCCCGCCGGCCCGACGAAGACCTTGCCGGCGCGGTCCTCGCGGTCGCCGGGCATCTCGCCGACCATCATGACCCGCGCGCGCTTGGGACCGTCGGAGAACACCGTCTGCGTCGCGGGTGCGTAGAGGTGACAGCCCCGGCAGTGGGCCGCCGCCTCGCGCAGCGACTTCAGGCTCTTGCGCTCGGGCAGGAACGGCGTGGCGTCTCCGCGGGCGTCCTTCGTGCTCACGGCGAGCGTCGTACCCGGATCGAGCTCGGTCCCAGCGGGTACCCCGGGCGCCATGTCGGAGGATCACGGACCGCGCGGCGGGGGTGGCGCCGCCGGCGCACGGCGCGCGTGGCTGTGCTGGTGGGTCGTCCTCACCGTCCTGTGGCTGGCGCTCGCGGACTCGCGGCGGCTCGAGGAGGTCGTGGCCGCCGTGGCCGTCGGCGCGCTCGGCGCGACGGCGGCGGTCCTCGTGCAAGCGCAGCGCGACGCCGTCCTGCGCCCGCGGCCGCGCTGGGTGCTCGAGGCGCTACGGCCCGTCGGCCGCTGGCCACGCGATCTCTGGGCCCTCGCGCGGGCGCTGCCCTCGCGGCCCGCCGGTCGGATCCTCGAGGAGCCGTTCGAGGCCACCGGCGAGGACCCGCGCTCGGCGGCCCGGCGCGCGCTGGCCGTGGCGGGCGGCTCGCTGGCCCCGAACGTCATCGTCGTGGAGATCGACGCCGAGCGCGGCGTCCTCGTCCGCCACGAGCTCGTGGGGGACGACGGATGAGCCTGTGGCTCGTCAGCGCGGCCGTGCTCGTCGCGCTGCTCGTGCCGCTGGCGGCGGTCGCGGCGTTCGGGACGCCCGACGACGGCCTGGTCGCGCTCGAGCTGGCCTCGGTGCTCGTCACGGTGGCGCTGCTGCTCATGGCCGAGGGCCTGGGCCGGCAGATCTTCGGCGACCTCGCGGTCGTCCTCGCCGTCGGCGCCTTCGCGGGGTCGCTGGCCTATGCGGTGCTCCTGGAGCGCGCGTCGTGAGTGCCGTGCTGGTCATCGCCGCCGTCGTCGCGCTCGCCTTCTCGTGCCTCGGCGTGCTCGTCGGGCGGGGCGCGCTCGCGCGCCTGCACTACGCGTCGGCTTCCATCCTCGGGGTGGTGCTCGTCGCGGCCGCCGTCCTCGTGCGCGACGGCGCCTCGCTGATCGGCGTCAAGGCCGTGCTCGTCGCCGGCTTCCTCGCGGCGACGGGGCCGGTGCTCAGCCATGCCACCGCGCGGGCGATCCACACGCGCGCGGAGCGGCGGCAGAGATGACCTTCCTGCAGGCGACGTGCCTCGTGGCGGTTGCCCTGCTCGGGACCCTCGTCGTCGCCACCCGCGACCCGCTGCGCCAGGCGGCCGTGACGGGGATCTTCGGGCTTGGGCTGGCCGCGCTCTTCCTCGCGGTGCAGGCGCCCGACGTGGCGCTCTCGCAGATCGCCATCGTGGCGATCGTCCTGCCGGTCCTCGTCCTCCTGGCGATGGCCAAGATCCGGGAGCACGACGGATGACGCAGCCGATGCGCAGCTTGGTGGCGCTCGCCGCCCTGGGCGTGCTCGGCGCCGTGCTCGTCGTGGCCGTCACGGGCCTTGAGCCCTTCGGCCACTACCCGGGCCCATACGGCGACGTGCTCGCAAAGGTCGTGCCGGGCGAGCGCCACACCGGCCAGCTGGTGGCCGCGACGGTCTTCGACTACCGCGCCTTCGACACGCTGGGCGAGGAGATGATCCTCTTCGCCGCGGTGTGCGGGTGCGCGGCGCTGCTGCGCGTCCTGCGCAGCGAGCGCGAGGAAGGCGAGGGGCCCCGGCGCGGCCCGTGCCGAGCTTCGCGGCGCGCGCCCTGGGCGCGGCGCTGGTCGGCCCCGTCATGGTCATCGGGGCCTACGTCGTCGCCCACGGGCACCTCACCCCGGGAGGCGGCTTCTCGGGCGGCGTCGTCGTGGCCGGCGCGCTGCTGCTGGCCTACGCCGGCGGCCAGGGCCTGCCCCCGCGGCGGGTCGGCTCGATCACCCTGCTCGAGGGGACCGAGGCGCTCGGCGCCGCCGGCTTCCTGGCCCTCGCTCTGGCGGGCCTGATCGCGGCCGGGACGCTGCTGAAGAACTTCCTGGCGCTGGGGACGGCGGGGATGCTGCTCTCGGCGGGGACGATCCCGGTCGGCAACGTCGCCGTCGGGCTCGAGGTCGCGGGCGCCGTGGCCCTCGTCTTCGCCGAGTTCCTCGAGCAGGCGCTGCTGGAGGACCCCGAGTGAGCCTGCTCGCCTACCTCGTCGCGGTGTGGCTCTTCGTCGTCGGCATCTACGGCGTCGTCACCAGCCGCCACCTCGTGCACCTCGTGATGTGCCTGTCGGTGGCGCAGGCCTCGACCTACGTGCTGCTGCTCGGCATCGGCTATCGCAAGGGCGGGCAGGCGCCGATCTTCGGCGACATCCCGAGCTCCACGCCGGTCGTCGATCCGGTCGTGCAGGCGCTGACGCTCACCGACGTCGTCGTCGGCGCCACGGTCAGCGCGCTGCTGCTCGCGCTGGCGGTGCAGGCCCACAAGCGCTTCGGGTCCGTCGACCCCGACGAGCTCAACGCGCTGCGGGGCTGATGGCGCTCGCCAGCCTCGCCGTCGTCGTCCCGCTGCTCGCCGCGGCGCTGCTCGCGGGAACGACGTCGCTGCGGGCGCGCAGGGTGGCCGACGTCGTCGCGCTGCTGGCTGCCGCCGCCACCGCGGGGCTGTCCCTGGCGCTGGTCAGCCGCTCCTCGGACCGCGCGATCGTCGCGTGGCTGGGCGGCTGGCGTCCGCGCGGCGGCGTCGCCCTGGGCATCGACCTGTATGCCGATACGCTGGCCGCCGGCCTCGCCGGGTTCGCGGCGCTGCTCACCGTCGCGGGCCTGCTCGTCGCCTGGCATCAGGTCGACACGGCCGGGCACCTGTTCCACGCGCTGGTGCTCACCTTCCTGGCCGGGATGGTCGGCTTCTGCCTGTCAGGCGATCTCTTCACGGCGTTCGTCTTCTTCGAGCTCATGAGCGTGAGCGCGTACGCCCTCGCGGGCTTCCGCGTCGAGGCGCGCTCGCCGGTGGAGGGCTCGCTGAGCTTCGCGGTCACGAACTCGGTCGGGTCGCTGATGCTGCTCTTCGGCATCGCCCTGGTCTACGGGCGCACGGGCGCGCTGAACCTCGCGCAGATCGGCGCCGCCCTGGGCAGCCGCTCGCCCGACGCGCTCGTGGCCGTCGCCTTCGCCCTGGTGACCTGCGGGTTCTTCGTCAAGGCCGCGATCGTCCCCTTCCACTTCTGGATGGCCGACGCCTACGCCGTGGCGCCGACGTCGATCTGCCTGCTCTTCGCCGGCGCGATGAGCGAGCTCGGCCTGTACGGCGTGGCGCGCGTGTATTGGGCCGCGTTCGCCGGGCCGCTGGGGCCGCACGCCGACGCGCTGCGCGACACGCTGCTCATCCTCGGGCTGGTGACGGCGCTGCTCGGCGCAGTGATGTGCGCCGCCCAGCGCCATCTCAAGCGGCTCGCCGCCTTCGCCACGGTCGCCCACATGGGCATCCTGCTGTGCGGCATCGCGCTGCTCAGCCACGCCGCGCTCGCCGGCGTCGCCGCCTTCGTCGTCGGCGACGGGCTCGTCAAGGCCTCGCTGTTCGTCGCGGTGGGCGCCCTCGAGCTCCGCCGCGGGTCGGTCGACGAGGCGGCGCTCTACGGGCGCGGTCGCGACCTGAAGGCCCTGGGGGCGGTGTTCGCCGTCACCGGGCTGGCCCTTGCCGCGCTGCCGCCCTTCGGGCCCTTCCTGGGCCGCGCGATGATCGAGGACGCCGCGACCAAGCAGGGCCTCGGCTGGATTGCGCCGATCCTCGTCGTGGCCAGCGCGCTGGTCGGCGGCGGCGTCCTGCGCGTCGTGCGCACGGTCTTCCTCGGCCGCGGCCCGCTGCCGCCGCCCCACCCCGCGTGCCGGGAGGCCGGGGACGAGGAGACCGAGCTCGAGCGCGGTCGCGCGCCGTGGGCGACGATCGTGACCGGCACGGCGCTGCTCGTCCTGGGCGTGACCTGGGGCCTCGTGCCCGGCCTGGTCGATGCGGTCACCCACGCCGCCGCGCGCTTCACCGACCACGCCGGTTACGCGGCCAGCGTGCTGCACGGCTCCGCGGCGAACGCGCCTGCCCCGAGGGCCGAGGCGCCGACCGGGGCCGCGTGGCTCTACGGCCTGGCGTCGGGCGTGCTCGCGATCGGCTTCGCGCTCCTGCGCACGATGCCCGAGGGGCCGCTGCGCGCGCTGCACTCAGGACGCATCGGCGACTACGTGGCGTGGACCGCGGTCGGCGCCGCGGCGGTCGCCTCGATCTTCGCGCTGACGCTCGCCTGACCGTTCGAGGCGTGGCCACGGACGCCGGTGACGCCGGGCCTCGGGGGCGCGATGTTGCAAACCAACCGGTCCTCACCGCGGCGCCCAACTCGGCGTTCGCGCCGCGCCGGTCGCAGGTACGCGACGAGTGTGACCGCCCCTCCACCCAGGGCCGCATCGCATCCCGATCATCCGCGCGGCGACCGCGTCGCGCGGGACCATCGCCTCTTCGCGCGCTATCGCGACGGCACTGGGGCGCCGACCGGTCGCGACGACGTCGTGCAGCGCTTCCTGCCCCTGGCCCGACAGCTCGCCGCGCGCTATGCCCGGCCGCCCGAGCCCTTCGAGGACGTCTACCAGGTGGCGTGCATGGGCCTGGTCAAGGCGGTCGACCGCTACGACACCGACCGCGAGGTGGCCTTCTCCAGCTACGCGGTGCCGACCATCGTGGGCGAGATCAAGCGCTACTACCGCGACCACACGTGGGTCGTGCACGTCCCGCGCGACCTCGCCGAGCTCGCCGTCCGCGTCCAGCACACGACGGCCGAGCTCACGAGCCGCACGGGCAGGCCGGCCACCGTGCCCGAGATCGCCGCCGCCCTCGCCGTCGGCGAAGACGAGGTCCGCCAGGCACGCGACGCCATCCGCGCGAGGCGCCCCACTTCGCTCGCGCTCGACGACGACGACGATGCCGCCCGCGCCCCCGGCCTCGACAAGTCCCATGGCGTGGAGGAGGCGGGCTACGAGCGCGCCGAGCAACGGGCGCTCCTCGCGGGGCTGCTGCGACATGTGCCGTCCCGCGACCGCGCGGCGGTCTGCCTGTACTTCCAGGGCGACCTCACGCAGGCCGACATCGGCGAGCGCCTGGGCGTCAGCCAGATGCAGGTCTCACGGATCCTCGACCGGTCGCTCGCGCGCCTGCGCGAGCTCCCCGTGGTCCTCGATCAGGCCGCATGATCACGATCGAGAATGGTGCGGGGCGCTCGCGGGGCAAGATGGCACCGTGAAAGCGCGTCATCCGACCGAGAGGGGCACCCCGGGCCGTGGGCTCTTCGACCATGTCGCCCAGACGGCCTCGCACTTCACGAGCTCGCCGAGCTTCTTCGCCTTCTGCGTCGTCATCGTGGCGCTCTGGCTGGGCACGCACGTCGCCGGCCTGAGCACCGAGTGGCAGCACCTCTCGGGCGACGCGATGGCGGCGATCACCCTGCTTCTGCTCGCCCTGCTGAAGAACTCCGAGCTCCGTGCCGAGCATGCCGTCCAGCGCAAGCTCGACGCGATCGCCGCGGCCATCCTCGAGCAGCGCCAAGGCGAGACCCGGGACGCTCACGACGCCCTCGAGGAGGCCATCGGCATGCACGAGGAGGTCTGAGCCGGCGACCTTCAGGCAGCCTGCGGGCTGCGCGGCGCCGGCTCGACCGGCTCGCTGGGGCGCTCGCCAGAGAAGTCACGCGCCCCATCGCCGCCGCGGCGCGCGGCGACCTTCTTGGCCGCGAAGCCCGCCGCGCCGACGAGGACGGCGACGGTCATCGCCTTGCGCTTGCGACGCTTGGGGGGCTCGGGCTCAGGCGCGCTCACGATGCCCAGCGCGGCGCGCAGCGAGGCCAACGCCCCACGCACGTGGTCGTAGAGCTTCTTGTCCTCGACGGCCTTGGCGCCGGGCTGGCGGGCGGCGCGGCGGTAGGCCTTGCTCAGCCCCGCGGCCGCGTCGGAGAGGTGCCGGTGCACGCGCTCGTCCTCGAGCGTGCGCCGCACGTACGGCGCCGCCTTCTTGGCCTTCTTCTTCTTGTTGTCCTTGCTCTTGAGCTTCACGACTGGCTCACCTCTCGCTTCTGCTCGTCGGAGAACTTACGCGTGTCGCGCGGCTCGACGAACGGCTCGACGTCGGAGGGATGCCCCGCCTCGATGCGGCGGCCGCGCTCGAGCTCGGCGTCGAGCTCGGCCCCCAGGAGCACGGCGATATTCGAGATCCACAGCCAGACGAGGAAGATGACCGGGCCGGCGAGGGCGCCGTAGGTCTTGTTGTAGGAGCTGAAGTTGGCCACGTAGAAGGCGAAGACGAGCGAGGCGGCGATCCAGATGACGACGGCCAGCAGGCCACCCGGGCTCACCCAGCGGAAGCCGGGCTGCTTCACGTTGGGCGAGAAGTAGTAGAGGATCGCGAACATCACGCTGACGATGACCAGCAGCACCGGCCACTTGGCGATGTCCCACACGCTCACCGCCATGCTGCCCACACCGATGACGTCGCCGGCCTGCTTGGCCAGCGAGCCCGTGAGCACGACGGCCAGCGCGGTGACGGCCAGCAGGACCACGAGGACCACGGTCACGCCGAGACGGACCGGGATCGTCTTCCAGATGGGACGTCCCTCCGGGATGTCGTAGATCGCGTTGGACGCGTGCATGAACGCCGCCACGTAGCCCGAGGCGGACCACAGCGCCAGCGCGATGCCCACGAAGAACATGACCCCGGCCGAGCCGCGGTTGTTCTGCAGGTTCTGGATGGTGCTCGTGAGGATGTCCTTGGCCGGGCCGGGCGCCACCTGCGAGACGTTGTCGAGCAGCGGCTGCGTGGCCGACGGCCCGATGAGGCCCAGGATCGAGACGAGCGCGATGATGGCCGGGAAGATCGCGAGGATGCCGTAGTAGGTCAGCGCGGCGGCCCATACGGTGAGGTTGTCCTCCTTGAACTCCCGAAGGGTGCGCGACAGGACACCGCGCCAGGAGCGGGCCTTCAGATCGGTCGGGCTCTCGGGCGCGGCGCGCTCGTCATCGAGGCGTCCGGGCGCCTCGCGCGTCTGCTCATCGGTGCTGGCCATGGGTTGCCTCCCCTCGTACGTCATTGCGCGAGCGCTACCCGTTCCGCGTGTTCCAAGCGGCTCATCGGGCGCCAACTTCGCGGCGCGACGCTGAGCTAGCTGTCGGGATACGGGTCGTCGACGGAGTCGCCGCCGCTCTGCGTGCTCCACTCGGCGTTCCCGCACGACGGGCATGGCGGGAGGTGCTTGGTCGAGCTCACGTCGAGCTCGTAGCCGCACTGCGTGCAGCGGTAGGTGCCTGAGGAGACGTCGCTGCCTGCGGGGACCGGCTCGGCCATGGTGGCCCTCCTCTCGTCGGGTGGTTCGCGTAGGTGTGCCCAATCGGTCCGCGGCGAACGCGCCGGCTTTCGACGCCGGGTTGCTCAGCGGACGAGGTCGACGAGAAGGGCCGAGTGGTCGCTGAGGCCCGCACGCCGCCAATCGTGCGCATAGGCGCTGGCCTGGGGCCGCAGGCCGTGGACCAGGACGTGGTCGAGCCGCCAGCCCCCGCGATCGTGCGCGAAGGTCCAGCTCGCCTGGCGCTCGCCGTAGCCGTGCACGGCGCGGAAGGCGTCGACCCACCCGTGGGCGCGCAGCCCGTGTACGAGGGCTCGCTCGGCGCGGTCCCAGCGCTCGCCGCGCTCGGGGCGCAACCGGCCCGCGCTGTCGTGCGCGAAGGTGAGCACGTCGCCGTCGGGGAGCTCGCGACGCGGGGTGTTGAGGTCGCCGCACAGGATCTGGGGTCGGTCGCTGGCCCTCGTGAGGTAGGCCGCGAGCGCCTCGTGCGTGCGCACCTTGGCGAGGTCGGGCGCCGGGGCGATCGGCGAGTGCAGGTTGACGACCTCGACGCCGGCGGCCACGCAGCACAGGACGCGCTCGGGCCACGGGACGTCGGCCGGTGCCGGCAGGCGCACGAGCGGCTCCCGCGCGGCGGTGAGGGTCCCGAGCAGCCGCCCGCGGCGCATCTCGGGCAGCCCGTCGAGCGCCGTCTCGCACGCGCTGAAGCCGCTGTCGGCCAGCGCCGCCCGCCACAGCGGCAGGGTGCGCGCGGTCACCTCCTGAAGCGCCACGACGTCCGCGCCCACGGCAGCGATGGCCTGCGCCTGCTCGGGCTGGCGGCTCACGCGGCCGGCGACGTTCCAGGTGATCAGGCGCACGATCGGCACCTCCTTTCCGCCCCGGGCGTGCCGGCAAACACGGGTAGGGTGCGAGACCATCTGGGGCCTCGGGACATGCGCAGACGCGGCTGAGCGGGCCGTCCTGCGCCTCGCGCCCGGCGGGGAGGCCGCCGCCCAGTCGCGCGGGCTCCATCAGCAGGCGCACCGGCCGTGGCCCGTGCCCAAGCGCCGTTGGCTGCAGGGGCAGACGTGGCGCGACCTGCTCTTCGCGCACTGGCCGGTGGCCTCGGAGGCCCTGCGCAGCCTGGTCCCGCCGGCCCTGCCGATCGACACATGGGAGGGCGAGGCGTGGATCGCGGTGGCGCCGTTCGAGGTCACGGGGTGGCGACTGCGGGGCACCTTGCCACCGCCTGCCCTCTCACACTTCCCCGAGACCAACGTGCGCACGTACACCACGGTCGACGGGCGGCCCGGCGTCTACTTCCTCAGCCTCGACGCCGCCAGCGCCCTTGCCGTCGCCGGGGCGCGCGCGACCTACCGCCTGCCCTACTTCCGGGCCCGCATGGCCATCGAGCGGTCGGGAGAGGAGGTCCGCTACCGCTCCGCGCGCGTGGGAGCCACGGCGTTGCTGCGGGCGCGCTACCGGCCGACGGGCGCGGTGTTCCAGACACGGCCCGGCACGCTCGAGCACTTCCTCATCGAGCGCTACTGCCTGTACACGGTCGATGGCGATCGCGTCCGGCGAACCGACATCCACCACCCGCCATGGGATCTGCAGCCCGCCCAGGCCGAGTTCGCCGAGAACACGATGACCGCGGCCGCGGGCGTCCCCCTCCCGGCGCGTGAGCCGCTCCTGCACTACGCCCAGCGTCAGGACGTGGTCATCTGGCCGCCCGCGTTCGGCCCGGCCCGACCCGTGACCGGGGAGCGGCGCTAGCGGGCCCGGTCGCCCACCAGGTCGCCGAGCGCCGCGTCGACGGCGGCGTCCCACGTGGCGGCGACGCGCGCCAGCTCGATCACCGGCTCGTCTTGCGCGCGCTGGGCGATCCGGCGCAGGAGCTCGTAGGCGGCGAGCTCCATGTGCTCGTAGGAGAAGGCGTGCGCCGTGAGCTTGCCCGGCGTGTCGGGGTTGAGTCGGGCGAAGGCGATCATGGCCCAGCCCCCGACGCGGCCGGCCAGGTCCTTGAGCGTGGAGGTATCCGCCCCGCGCTGCTCGAGTTGCTCGCGGACCAGCCGCTCGTGCTCCTGGGTCTCGTCGAGGTGCTCGCGGAAGGCGGCGGCCAGCCGGCCGTCGCCGGCGAGCTTGGGCGCCGCCTTCATCTGCGCCAGCGCCTGCACCTCGATCGAGTGCACGTCGGCGAGGTAGGAGGTCAGCTGCTCTTCGATCGTGTGGTCTCGCATCGTGACATCGCTCTTCCCGAGGCCGGGGCTGTCCTAAGCGCCGCCGTACTCCCCCCAGGGCTCGCGGTCCAGCGCGGCCACGAAGTCCTCGCGGCCGTGCACCGGCTCGCCGTGGGAGACGAGGACGTGCTCGAACGGAAGGTCCAGCAGCGCGCGCAGCGCGGGGAGCGTGCGCTCCTCGTGCCACGGCGTCGCCCAGACCCGGAGCGCTCCGCCCAGCCCGCACATGGCATCGGCGAAGACGAGCGCGCGCTGCTCGGGGAGATAGAGGGGCGTCTCGGTGGCGCTGCGGCCGTCGAAGTGCGCTCGCAGACCGCCCGGCAGCTCGTCGCCCGGCTGCACGTGCTCGAGCTCTGTGCGCGGGACGTCGTCGCGCCAGAACAGCTGCGGCCCGTAGGCGCGGGCGCCGTACGGCTCGCGCCACAGCCACAGGCCCGGGGCCACGTCGCGCATCTCCACCGCCACGGCCGGCGAGGATAGTCGTCCCGCGGCCGCGCCTACGCCACGGGGGCGGCGCGGGCCGCGTCGACGGCGGCACGGGCGCCGTGCTGCCAGACCGGTCCGTGGCCGGTGAGCACGAGGCGAGCCCCGGTGGCGGCCAGGCCGTCGAGCGTCGCCCGATTGCGCTCGCTGTCGACCGTGGCTGCGCGCGCGACGAGCCGCGGGCCTGCGCGGGCGGTATAGGGATCGAGCATGACGATGGCGTCCCCGGCGATCACAGCGTCGCGGTCCGGGAGGTGCAGGCAGCAATGTCCGAGCGTGTGGCCGGGCGTGGGGACGACGCGCGGCGCTCCCGGCACGGGCAGGGCGCCGGCGCCGTCCCCGAAGCGCGTGACCGCACGAATCGGTCGAGGCCAGAAGGCCCGATCGCGGAGGAAGCGCGCGACGATGGGCAGCGCCCTGAGCTGGGTGGCGAGGTACCAGGCACGCGGCCGCTCGTGGTCGTAGCGCCAGGGATGCTTCGTCAGCGGCACGTCGTTCTCGTGCACGAAGACCGGGACACCGAGCTCGCGCCGCGCGCGCTCCGCGAAGCCGACATGGTCGAAGTGCGCGTGGGTGAGGACGACGGCCCTGATGTCCGCCGGGCGGCGGCCGATGCGGCGCAGCGCCTCGTGCAGCGAGGCCCACGAGCGCGGCACGCCGGCGTCCACGATGGTCAGGCCGTCATCGCCCTCCACGATGTACCAGTTGCTGTTGTCGTCCTCGACGCGGTGGACGCCGGGAGCGGCTTCGGCCTGCAGCATCTCAGCTGGCCTCCCCAGATGGACAGTGGCCTCGAGGGCGTAGCCGCATGGCCCCGTATCGCAAACGCGGGCCCGGCTCGTCACTCGTCGCCGGCGCCGGGGAGGCGGGGCCGCGGGCGCCCCCGCTAGCGGACCAGCTTCGCCAGCTCGGCGGGCTTGCGCCGGTACACCCGCCGCCCCTGCGCCAACGCGCTGCGCTGCAGGCGGGCGCGGCGGCGCGCGATCAGGCGCTCGAGCAGCGCGAGCCCGCCCGGCGCGAGCGTGGCGTGGCGCGCGCGAGCGGCGGCGCGCAGAACGGCGAGGTCGTGGTCGTCGCCGACCACGTCGGACAGCGCGTGGGCGCGGCGGCCGAGCTTCTTCATCGCCTTGGGCGCCGCAGGGCGCAGGACCTGGGCGCCGTGCCAGAGATCCTTGGCCCGCTTGCGCAGCTCATGGAGGGTCTCGGTGTCAGGGTCCGCGCGCGCGGCCTTCAGCGCGCGCCGGCCGCGGCGGTAGATGCGCTCGAGGCCGGGCTCGAGCATTGCGAGGCCGCCGTCGTCGGGCAGCGGCCAGCCGCCCACGCGCCGCCGCGCGGCCTCGAGCGTGCCCTGGACCTCGTCGACGGCGGCGCGGTCGTCGGACAGCGCGCTGCTGGCCGCCGCCGCCTCTGAGGCCAGCGCGTCGCGCAGGCCCGTGAAGGCATCGTCGTCGAGCTCGCCGCGGTAGCGCGCGGTGAGGCCGTCGAGCGTCTGCACGAGCACCGCGGCGTCGCGCGCCACCGACAGCTTGCGCCCGGCGTCGCGGAAGATCCGGTTCTCGCGCCGGTAGGCCTCGTCGCCCATCGCGTCGCGGCTCACGCGCACCAGCGCCCGCAGGCGCTTGAACGCCTTGCGCGTCTCATGGACGGCACCGTCGAGGTCGCCGCGCATGCCGGTGCCCGACTCGAGCCGCTCGCCCGCGAGGTCGAGCTGGCCGCGGGCGACGCGGCGCACGCCGTCGCTGGTGTCCTCGCCGCGACGCAGGCGGAAGGCGCGAGCTCGCTCCGCCTCGGTCCGGCGGGCCTTTCGGGTGGGGGTGCGCTTGACCGCGACGGCGGCGGCGCCGCCCGCCGCGGCGAGCGCTCCCGCCGCGGCGGCGGGGCCGGTCTGTTTGCTACTTCGAGCCATGGTGCTTGCCTGCCCGGGAGTCCCTGTCGTCAATCGGTGGGCGCGACGAAGCAGCGCCGCAGCCGCTCGAGGCGCGCCGCCTGCGGGTCGGGGGCCACGAGCAACCCGACCCCGAGCCGGTACTTGGAGATCGAGGTCGGCTCGCAGGCCATGGACGTCAGGACCGCGTCGACGATCCCACCGCCGCCGTCACCGCCGCCGTCGGTCTTGGTCTCGACAAGCGCCACGTCCTCGCGCAGGGCGACCTCGCGGCCGTCCAGCGACTCCCTGGCCACGTCGAGGTCGATGGTCACCCGCTCGCCGCCCTCGCGCGCGGCCAGCGTCACCCGGCGGTAGCGGGTGGCCAGCGTCCCGGCGAGGTCCTCGGGCGCGGGCTGGGCCGCCATCCTGCGCAGCGTCTCGTCGAGGAAGCGCCATGCCTCGTCGGTGACGCGCCCGTGATCGGCGGGGTCGTACGGGCACTGGCGCTTGCTCGTGCTGTCGGCCTCGTCCTTGACCTTGACCTCGAAGAAGCAGGCGCCGGTTTCGCGATACAGGCGCGAGCGCGACTTGAAGCGCGGCCGGACGTCGTCGACGTGATCGGCGAAGCAGCGCAGCTCGGGCGTGTCGAGTAGACGCTCTCGTAAGAGAACGCCCGGCGAGCGTCGATCTCGAGCACCCGATGGTCCTCGGCGGCCCGGGCGACGACGTCGACCAGCGCCTCGCGGCTGACGACGTACTTCGTGTCCACCCGCCGGCGCAGCGCCGCCCTGGCGTCCATGTCGTCGAGCGAGATCGGCGCCATGGCCCCGAGCACCTCGTCGAAACGATCCGACATGTCCTGAGCTTCCCCGCGAGGCCGGCCGGCGCGCACCCTGTTCACAACGCGTTCACCTCGATCGAGCGCCGGCTTGCGGCGCGGGCCAGCCGCTGCGAGCGTGCGCCGGTGGCTTCGAGCCCCGACCGACGAAGGCGAAGCCGCTCCGGCCGGCTGCGCGACGGCCTCATCTGGGGCACCGTGCTCGGCGCCGCGGGCGGCGCGGTCCTCGGCGACGCCATCGCGGGTCTGGGCGCCGCCGCGGGGGCGCTCGTCGGCGCGGTCATCCTCGCGCCTGCCGAGGCGTTCATGGCAGTGACCCAGCGCGCCGCCGAGCCGAAGCCGCTGCTCGGGCGCATCGTGGCCAGCGCCCTGCTGATGGCGGTGCTCGGCTGGCTGCTGGGCCTGATCTACGGCTCGGGCCACGTCCTGCTGACGGCGATGGTCAGCGGCGCGCTGCTCGGCCTGCTGGGCCTGCGCCCGCTCAAGCTCGCACTCGGCGTCGTCGTGGGCGCCGCCGTGGGCCTGGCGCTGCGCGGGCTCGACGACGGCCTCGAGCCGGCGGTGGTGGCCGCCGTGGTCACCGTCGCCTATCGCGTCGTCGCGGCGATCGTCTACCGCAACCGCCCGCTGGTCCGGATCATGGCCGAGGAGGTCCCGGCCGCCGATCTGGCCTACGTGGTGCCCTTCGAGGCGCGCTCGCGCTACGTCGGCGCCGACTACGTCGAGCAGCTCGCCGAGGTGCGCGGCGGCACCTTCCGCCGCAACCCGCCCGACGTCGGGATCCTGGCGTCGCTCGACGCCCTGCGCGGCCCGACCTTCGACCCGGGCCGCGTGCACCCGCTCATCCGCGAGTTCTACGAGCACACGAGCCGCTTCAAGCTGTCGATCGTCCCCGAGTGGCGGACCTGGATGAAGCCGGTCTACGAGCTGTTCAAGCGCGTCGTGGCCGAGCCGCTCGGCCAGGCCGCGATCCCGTCCAACCTCGAGGAGGCCCAGCGCGGGATGGTGAGCACGATCGACACCATCGACCTCGACGGCGACGAGGTCATCGACATCCGCGGATGGATCCGGACCTTCGCGGACTCGGGCAAGCCGATCTACGTCGGCATCTACACGAGCTTCCGCCACGACGAGCGCGGCTACGTGAGCGTCGGCTTCCCGATCCCGGGCTCGAACTTCACCGCCACGCTGGAGCCGTCCAACGAGGGGGCGAGCGACCTCGTGTTGAGCTCGCGCAGCGAGCTGCCGTTCCCGGGGCACTACCTGAGCTCGGTGGACAGCGAGCGCGACGCGCTGACCGTGATCAAGCTGCTCGCGTTCGAGGAGCGCATCCACGTCTTCGTGCGCGACGGCGAGCTGCGGACCGAGCACAGCTTCTCACTCGCCGGCGTGCGCTTCCTGACCCTCCACTACGAGATCGAGCGACTCCCCGTCACGTCGTCTTGACGAGGCCGCCGTCGATCACGAAGTTCGATCCGTTGACGTTGGCCGTCCGCGGCGAGGCGAGGACGGTCACCAGGGTCGCGACCTCGCGCGGCGTCGTGAAGCGCCCCGTCGGGATGCCGGCGATCGCCTGCTCGCGCACGCTGTCGGCGGCGACGCCCGTCGCGCGCCCGATGGTCGCGGCCACGCCGTCGTCGGCCAGCCACAGGTCGGTCTCCACCTGGCCCGGCGAGACGCTGGCGATGCGGATGCCTTGCGGGGCCAGCTCCTGCGACAGCGCCTTGGCCACGTTGAGCAGGGCGGCCTTCGCCGCCCCGTAGTCGATGACCGCGCCGTCGGGCTGGAAGAACGCGTTGACCGAAGCGACGTTGACGATGGTGCCGCCCCCGCGCGGCGTCATCGCGACCACGGCCGCGCGCATGGCGCGCAGCGCCGAGAAGAAGTTGAGCTCCAACGAGGCCTGGAAGTCGGCGTCGCTGACGTTGACGAAGCCGTCGAGGCGCAGCTGCACGCCGCCGACGTTGTTGACCAGGACGTCGAGCCGGCCGTGCCGCTGCACGGCGTGGCCGATCAGCCCGGCCGGGCCTTCGGGGTCGACCAGGTCGACCGCGAAGGGCTCCACGCCCTCGAGGCCCTCCAGGGGCGCCACGGTGCGCGCTCCGGCGACCACGAGCGCCCCCTCCGCGGCGAGCTCGCGGGTCACGGCCAGGCCGATGCCCTTGCTCGCCCCCGTGACCACCGCGACCTTGCCGGCTAGCTCCAAGTCCATGGGCGGACGCTACAGGTCAACCGCGGCCCGTCATCACCGCTGCTCCATGGTCCGTGTCCGGTCGGACAGGCCGCTGAGCACGTCGTCGGTCACGGCGTCCGGGGCCTGGTCGGCGGCGATCGCTACGAGCAGCCCACGGTCGCGGTAGTGCTCGACCAGCGGGAAGGTGGTCTGTGCGAAGAGCGCCAGGCGGTTGGCGATGACCTCCGGGGTGTCGTCGCTGCGCCCCTCGGTCTGCGCGCGCGCGAGCAGCCGGCGGCGCAGCTCGGGCTCGGGCACCTCGAGGTAGACGACTGCCTCGAGCCCTATGCCCCGCTGCTCCCAGGCCTCGTCGGCGACGCGGGCCTGCGCGAGGTTGCGCGGGAAGCCGTCGAGGATGTAGCCGCCGGCGCGGGCCGCCGCGGCCACGATGGGCGTCATGAGGTCGACCACGACGTCGTCGGGCACGAGCTCGCCGACGTCGAGGTACCCCGCGACCCGGGTGCCGATCTCGCTGCCGCGCTGCACCTCGGCGCGCAGGGCATCGCCGGCGGCCACGTGCTCGACCTCCAGGCGCTCGGCGAGCCGCGCGCCCTGGGTTCCCTTGCCGCCGCCCGGCCCGCCGATGAGGAGCAGCCTCATGGGCGGCTCATCCGCCTCCCAGTCGCTCCTCTTCCGCGACCGTGCGCTCGGCGGTCGGCAGCGCCTCGAGCCGCGCGTCCGGGATCGCCTCGCCGCTCTCCACGGACAGCCCGTACTTCCCATCGGCCAGCCGCGCCTCGGCGCGCTCGACGGCGGCGAGCTGGTCCTGGAGGTCCGCGGCGCGACCCGCGTCGAACTCCTGCTGGTAGAGGTCCTCCGAGCCGCGATCCTCGGACTCGTCGCGATCGCCGGCCGCCTCGGAGCCGAGCTCGCCGATCTCCCGCTCGATGCGCTCGCGCTCGGCGGCGAGAAGTTGGCGGGCGCGATCGGAGTCCATCGAGCCACCCTACCGGTGAGGTGGCGCGCTATGGATACGCGCGGGCATGGCCTCCGCGCGATCCTCCGACGAGAGCCTCGGCAGCGTCTTCGCGGCGCTCGCCGCCAACACGGCGATCGCGACCGCCAAGGGGACGGCCGCCGCGCTCACCGGCTCGCCGGCGCTGCTGGCCGAGACGCTGCACACCGTCGCCGACGCCGGCAACGAGGTCCTGCTCTACATCGCGATCCGCCGCAGCCGCCAGCCGGCCGACGCGACGCACCCGTTCGGCTACGGCCCCGAGCGCTACTACTGGGCGCTGCTGGCGGCCATCGGCATGTTCCTCGTCGGCGGCGCGGTGTCGATCTGGAAGGGAATCCACGCGCTGGTGCACCCGCCCGAGCTCGAGGCCTTCTGGGTCGGCGTCGGGGTCCTCGTGGTCGCGATCGTCCTCGACTCCGCCAGCCGTGTGGTCGCGCTGCGCCAGCTGCGCGTGCAGGCCGCGCGCCGCGGGCTGTCCGTGCGCGAGCTGCTGCGCGAGTCGCCCGACCCGACGGTGGTCACGATCTACCTCGAGGACACGATCGACGTGCTCGGCGCCGTGCTGGCGCTGGTCGCGCTCGTGCTGCACCGGGTGACCGGCTCGGGCATCGCCGACGCCCTGGCCTCGATCGCCATCGGCGGGCTGCTGTGCTTCATCGCCTCGCGCCTGACGCGCCGCAATCGCCAGCTGCTGACCAACCAGTCGGTGCCCGACCGCTACGTCGAGGCCCTCCGCGCGCGCCTGGAGGGCCAGGCCGAGATCCATGCCGTGATGCGCCTGGAGGCGGTCTACCTCGGGCCCGGCGAGGTCCTGGTGGCGGCCGACATCACGATGGGCGACGGCCTGAGCGGGCGCGAGGTCGCGGCAGCGCTGGCGCGCACGCGAGACGAGGTGGGGCGCGAGCTGCCGGTCGTCGCGCGCCTGTATCTGACGCCCGTCGAGGCGGGGGCGTTATTCGAACGCTGAGGCGGGCTGTCCCCGGAGCGACCTGCCGTTCGTCGTGAGCACGACAACGACGACCGGAGGTCACCATGAGCCGCATCATCGTCATCGAGTTCGTCTCCCTCGACGGGGTCATCCAGGATCCCGACGGGGCCGAGGGGTCCGCCCACGGCGGATGGGCCTTCCGCCACGGTCCGCAGGCGGTGGCGGGCGACAAGTTCGCCCTCGGCGAGTTGCTCGACACCGGCGCCCTGCTGCTCGGACGCAGGACGTGGGAGAAGTTCTCCGGCATCTGGCCCAGCCGCGACGACGACTTCTCCACCAAGATGAACGCGATCCCCAAGCTCATTGCGTCGCGCACCCTCGACGACTTGAGCGCGTGGAGCAACTCGACCCTCGTGGACGGCGACCTCGTCGCGCAGGCCGCCGCGCGCAAGGCCGACCGCGACCTCATCGTGGCCGGCAGCGTCAGCGTCGCGCACGCCCTGATGGACGCCGACCTGGTCGACGAGTTCCGGCTGCTGGTGTTCCCCACCGTCGTCGGCGAGGGCGCGCGCCTGTTCGAGCCGGGCCGCGCGCGCACCGACCTCGGCCTCGCGTCGGCGCAGGATGCCGGCCCCGCCGTCCTGCTCGTCTACAGTCGAGCCGCCTGATGCGCTACGCCGTGCTGATCTACGAGAGGCCTGGCGCCTACGACCCGTTCAGCGACGACGAGCGCAGGGCGGTGTCGGCCGAGTACTTGGAGCTCGCGAGTGACGCACGCGTCGTCGGCGGCGCCCGGCTGCAGGGCGTGGAGACGGCGACGACGGTCCGCGTCCAGGACGAGCGATCGCTGATCACCGACGGGCCGTTCGCAGAGACCAAGGAGGTCTTCGGCGGCTTTTACCTGCTCGAGGCCGAGGACCTCGACGGGCCCTGGCCTTCGCGGCACGGATCCCCGCCGCCCGCCTCGGAGGCTGCGTCGAGGTGCGACCGCTCGTGGAGCCGGCGCCCTGATCGAGCAGGCCTTTCGCGACGAGTGGGGCCGCGTGCTCGCGTCCCTGGTCGGCTTCCTCGGCGACTTCGACCTCGCCGAGGAGGCCGCTCAGGAGGCGTTCGTGATCGCCGCGGAGCGCTGGTCGCGCGACGGGGCCCCGCGCAACCCCGGCGCATGGCTGACGACGACCGCGCGCAACCGCGCCATCGACCGGCTGCGGCGTGAGCGCACGCTGCTGGCCAAGACGCGCCTGCTCGAAGTGCCCGAGGCGATGGAGCACGAGATGGACGAGACGACGATCCCCGACGAGCGCCTGGAGCTCATGTTCACCTGCTGCCATCCCGCGCTCGCGCTCGAGGCGCAGGTCGCGCTCACCCTGTCGGCCCTGGGCGGCCTCGACACCGCGGAGATCGCCGACGCCTTCCTCGTGTCGCGCGAGACGATGAAGCGCCGGCTGACGCGCGCGAAGGCCAAGATCCGGGCGGCCGGGATCCCGTTCAGCGTACCGGCCGACCACCTGCTCCCCGAGCGCCTGGCCGCCGTGCTCGCCGTCGTCTACCTCATCTTCAACGAGGGCTACAGCGCCGCCGGGGGAGAGCGGCTGCTGCGTGAGGAGCTGTGCGGCGAGGCGATCCGCCTCGGGCGCCTGCTGAGCGAGCTCATGCCCGACGAGCCCGAGGCGTGGGGGCTGCTGGCGCTGATGGCCTTCAACGACGCTCGCCGCGCCGCGCGGGTCGACGCCGCCGGGCGCTACGTCGCGCTCGGCGACCAGGACCAGGCGCTGTGGGACGAGGGCCGGATCGCCGAGGGGCGCGCTGCGCTCGATCGGGCGCTGGCTCTGGGGCGCCCAGGGCCCTACCAGCTGCAGGCCGCCATCTCGGCGCTGCACCTCGAAGCGCCGAGCGTCGAGGAGACCGACTGGCGCCAGATCGCCGAGCTCTATCGCGCGCTCGCGGCGCTGGCCCCGTCACCCGTCGTCGCGGTCAACCATGCCGTGGCGGTTGGCTTGGCCGCGGGCCCCGAGGCGGGGCTGGCGCTGCTGGGCGCCCCGCTGCGCGACCCGCGCCTGCGCGACTACCAGCCGCTGCACGCCGCCCACGCCGAGCTCCTGCGCCGCGCGGGTGACGCACCCGGCGCGGCCGCCGCCTACCAGCGCGCGATCGCCCTGAGCGCCAACGCGGTGGAGCGCTCCGAGCTCGAGCGGCGACTTGGCGCGCTGACGCTCGACCGAGATGTCGAACCGCCGCCCGGTGGCGCGTCGACCGAGTGAGCCGCCCCGAAGCGGCGCCATTCGATCGAGAGGAGAAGGGCGATGCACGAGAAGACGACGGCAGCCGACGCGGCGCGCGGAGGCGACAGCGGTGGAGGCGGGCGGACGGGGTGGACGCTGGTCCTCGCCTCCGTCGCGGTCTTCATGACCGCGCTCGACACGCTCGTGGTCACCACGGCGCTGCCGGTGCTGCGCGAGAGCCTGCACGCGAGCCTGCCGAGCCTCGAGTGGACGGTCAACGCCTACAACCTGTCCTTCGCCTGCCTGCTGCTCACCGGGGCAGCGCTCGGCGATCGCTTCGGGCGCCGGCGCATGTTCGCCGTGGGCCTCTTCGTCTTCACCGCGGCCTCGGCCGCGGCCGCGCTGTCGCCCAGCGCCGGTGCCCTCGTCGCGGCGCGGGCCGTGCAGGGCGCGGGAGCGGCCATCGTGACGCCGCTCACGCTGACGCTCATCAGCGCGGCCGTGCCGGCCGAGAAGCGCGGCGCGGCGATCGGGCTGTGGGGCGGCATCGCCGGCCTGGCCGTGGCCGCCGGCCCGGTCGTCGGCGGCGCTGTGGTCGACGGCCTGGACTGGCACTGGATCTTCTGGCTCAACGTGCCGATCGGGCTCGCGCTCATCCCGCTCTCGGCCGCGCGCCTGCAGGAGAGCTTCGGTCCGGCCACGCGCCTGGACATCCCGGGGCTCGGCCTCGCCGGGGTCGGTCTGCTCGGCGTCACGTGGGGCCTGGTGCGCGCCAACGACGCGGGCTGGGGGAGCCTCGAGGTGGTGGGCTCGCTGGCCGCGGGAGCCGCGCTGCTCTACGCCTTCGCGGCCTGGGAGCGGCGCGCGCCCGACCCGATGCTGCCGCCCGCGCTCTTCCGTCGCCGCGAGCTCGCCAGCGCCAACGCCGTGAGCTTCTTCATGTACGCGGGCCTGTTCGGCGTGCTCTTCCTCATGTCGCAGTTCCTGCAGTCGGCGCTGGGCTACAGCCCGCTCGACGCCGGCCTGCGCCTGCTCCCGTGGACGGCGCCGCCGATGATCGTCGCCCCGATCGCGGGCGTCCTGGCCGACCGCTATGGCAACCGGCCGTTCATGGTCCTCGGGCTCGCCCTGCAGGCCCTCGGCTACGGCTGGGTGGCGCTCATCGTCCACCCGGGCATGGGCTATGCCGAGCTGGGCGTGGCCTTCACGGTCGCGGGCGTGGGCACGTCGTTCTGCTTCCCGACCGTGGCCAACGCCGTGATGGGCTCGGTGCCGCCCGAGCTGGCCGGCGTCGCGTCCGGGACCAACAGCGCCCTGCGCGAGCTGGGCGGCGTGTTCGGGGTCGCCATCCTCGCCGCCGTGTTCGCCCACCCGGGGGCCTACGGCTCACCGCGGGTCTTCGTCCACGGCTTCACCCAGGCGCTGTGGGTCGGCGCCGGGCTGTCGGCGCTCGGCATCGTGGCCGCGCTGCTCGGGTCGCGGTTGCCGCGGCGCCTGCCCGAGCCCCGGTTGGCCGAGGTCTGAGCGCGCGCCGGGGGCCCGGTCGGCCAGGCCGTGTTGCCTGGCGGCCGGGCCTCTCGACCTGCGCCCGCCCGGGCCATAGGTTTCGGCGCAGTCCCGAACCGGAGGAGAGCCCGTGTACCGCGCCGAGGTGATCGGATCGATGCTGCGCCCGTCGTACCTAAAGGAGGCTCGCGCGGCCTTCGAGCAGGGCGAGCTGCCCGCGCACGACTTCAAGCGCGTCGAGGACCGCGCCGTGGATCAGGTCATTGCCATGCAGGAGGGTGCTGGCGTCGACGTCGTCACCGACGGCGAGATGCGCCGCTTCCTGTTCATGGGCCCGATCACCGAGACGGTCGAGGGCATCGAGCTCGTCGAGCACGACAGCGCCATGCCGTGGAGCACGCCGGAGGGCGACGTCGAATGGACCTCGCCGGCCGCGGTGACGGCGAAGCTGCGCAAGGTCCGCTCGATGGTGACCGAGGAGTACAGCTACGCGCGCGCCCGCGCGCGCGTGCCGCTCAAGGTCACGGTGCCGAGCCCGCTGGTGCTCTACGGCTTCTGGAGCCCCCGCCACTCGACGGCCGCCTACAAGGACGCGTTCGCGATGTTCGCCGACGCGGCCGAGATCGGGCGCTCGGAGGTCCAGGAGCTCGTCTCCCTCGGCTGCGAGTACATCCAGGTCGACGCGCCCGAGCTCGCCACCCTCGTCGACCCGCGCGTGCGCGACTGGGCCGAGGCGCTCGGGTTCGGCGCCGAGCGCATGCTGACCGAGGGCATCGACCTCATCAACGCCATGGTCGACGGGATCTCCGGCGTGCGCCTGGGCATCCACCTGTGCCGCGGCAACAACGCCGGGATGTGGATGGCCAGCGGCGGCTACGACTACATCGCCCAGGCGCTGTTCGGGCGCGCGACCGCCTTCGACGCCTACTTCCTCGAGTACGACGACGCGCGCTCGGGCTCGTTCGAGCCGCTCGCGGCCGCGCCCGAGGACAAGCAGGTCGTGCTCGGCCTGGTCTCGACCAAGACGCCCGCGCTCGAGACGCCGCAGGAGCTGAACGCGCGCATCGACGAGGCCGCGCGAGTCGTGGACCGCGATCGGCTCGGGCTGTCCACCCAGTGCGGCTTCGCCTCGATCGCGGCGGGCAACCCGATCACCGAGGGCGACGAGGAGTCCAAGCTGCGGCTCGTAGCGGACACCGCCCACGCCGCCTGGGGCTGAGGGCCGGACGGCGGTCTCCGGTCAGGCCTGGACGGTTGTTCAGGTTCACGGGGTCGTTCAGGTTTCGTTCAGGACCCTCCTGCCACCCTCGCCTTCATGACGACCTCTCGGATGCCGGCGCTCCTGGCCGCGCTCGCCGGATGCCTGCTCCTCGTGGTGGCGGCGCTGTACTTCGCCGAGCCCGCGCACTCGCTGCCCTCCTTCTTCCCCGGGCATGTGAGCGCCGGCGACGCCGAGGCGAATCACCACCACGTCAAGCACGGCATCGCCGCCCTCGCCGTCGCACTCGCGGCGTTCGCCTACGCCTGGTTTCAGTCCGGGCCGTCGGCGCGCCACGAAGTCGCCTGAGCCGGGGGATCGACCATCAGCTACCTCCAGGCGGCGATCCTCGGGCTGCTCCAGGGCATCGCCGAGCCGTTCCCAATCTCCTCGCTCGGCCATGGCGTGATTCTGCCGCGCCTGCTCGGCTGGGACATCCATCAGAACGACGACTTCTTCCTCGCCTTCCTGGTCGCGACGCACCTGGCGACCGCACTCGTCCTGTTCGGCTTCTTCATCGAGGACTGGAAGCGCATCGTCCGCGGTCTCGCCCGATCGCTGCGTGAGCGGGAGGTCCGCGCCGACGACGTCGATGCCCGCCTCGGGTGGCTGCTCGTGGTGGGCACGATCCCCGTCGGCCTCATCGGCCTGCTGGCGGAGAAGTCGCTGCGCAGCGTGTTCGCCTCGCCGGCCAGCGCCGCCGTCTTCCTGTTCGGCAACGGGATCATGCTGCTCGGCGCCGAGCGGCTGCGCCGCCGCGTGGTGGCCACCGACAGCGTCGGCTCCGACGAGCGCCTGGCCCGGCTCAGCTGGCGCAACGCCGGGCTCGTGGGCACCGCCCAGGCGATCGGTCTCATCCCGGGCTTCTCGCGCTCGGGAGCGACCATGAGCGCCGGCCTTCTGGCGGGCCTCAGCAACGAGGACTCCGCGCGCTTCGCCTTCCTGCTCGCCACGCCGATCATCGGGGCGGCGGCGCTGCTGAAGGTTCCCGACCTGCTCGGCTCGGCCGGCGACGGGGTGCGCGGGCCAGCCGTGCTCGGCGCCGCCTGCGCCGCGGTGACGACCTACTTTGCCGTCAAGTTTCTGCTGCGCTTCTTCGAGACCAACCGCCTGACCCCCTTCGGCATCTACTGCCTCGTAGTCGGCGGGCTGCTCACGATCGGCTTCTCCGTCGGCCTGTGAGCCGCCTCGAGCACGGGCCGACCGCGACGCTCGCCGGCTCTGCGCCGAGCCCCCGTTCAGGTGCGCGTCAGGCCGCCGGAGCCATACTTCCGTGCACGTGACGGTCTTTCGACTGCTCGTTGTCGAGGACGATCCCGAGCTGCGCTTGGTGCTGTCGCGCGGCTTGGGCGAAGAGGGCTTCGAGGTCGTGGCGGTCGGCGACGCCGCCTCGGCCATGGCGCAGGCCGAGGAGCCCCCCGACGGGCTCGTCATCGACATCGGCCTGCCCGACGCCGACGGGCGCGACCTGTGCCAAGCGCTGCGCGCTCGCGGCGTCGAGGCCCCGGTCCTCTTCCTCACCGCGCGCGACGCGGTCACTGATCGCCTCTCGGGGTTCAGCGCCGGCGGCGACGATTACGTGACCAAGCCGTTTCACTTCGACGAGGTCGTGGCGCGGCTGCGCGCCCTGCTGCGCCGCTCCGGGGCCGACGCGTCGACGACCGTCGGCGCGCTGCGCCTGGATCCGGTCGCGCACTCGATCAGCGGGCTGGGCGGCGAGGCCTCGCTCACCCCGACCGAGTTCCGGCTGCTGGCGGCGCTCGCCGGCCAGCCCGGCGCGGTGCTGCGCCGCCGCGAGCTCGTCCGGGCCGCGTGGCCGGAGGGCGCGATCGTCCACGACAACACGCTCGACCAATACGTAGCGCGCCTGCGCCGCAAGCTGCGCGAGACCGCGGCGCAGGCCACCATCGAGACCTCGCACGGGGTCGGCTACCGGCTGGCATGAGGCGCTTTCGCACGCTGCGCGGCCGGCTCACGACGCTTGGGCTGCTCGCCGCGCTCGCTGCCGTGGCCGTGCTCACGGTGGCCTTCAACGTCATCCTCGACCGCAGCCTCACCGCGGACGCCAACGCCCGCGCGCGGTCGCTCGCGACTGCCGCTGCCGCCACGGTCCAGTACCAGAACGGCCGCCTGCTCGTCCACGAGTCGGTCGACGACGCCATCGTGGACCAGCGCGTGTGGATCTACGACGGAGCGCGCGCGGTCGAGCGCCCGCCCGCGACGGCCGAACTGCAGCGCACGGCAGACGCGCTCGCCGGCTCCGCGCACGTGTTCGACGACGTGCCCGGTGGCGACGTGCGCCTCTATGCCGCGCCGGTGGACGTCCGCGGGCGTCAGGTCGGCACCGTGGTCGCCGCGCAGTCGCTGACGGCCTATGACCGCACGACCGATCTCGCGCTGCTCGGCTCGGTCGTGCTGGGACTCGTGCTGCTCGCCGCCGTGGGCGTGCTGACCTGGATCACCGTCGGGCGCGCCCTGGACCCGGTGCGCGAGATGACCGCCTCCGCGGCGGACTGGAGCGAGCGCGATCTCGCCCAGCGCTTCGGCGTCACGCCGCGCCCCGACGAGCTGGGCGAGCTGGCGCGGACGTTCGACGCGCTGCTGGACCGCGTCGCCGCGAGCCTGCGCCACGAGCAGCGCCTGTCGGCCGAGCTCTCGCACGAGCTGCGCACGCCGCTGGCGCGCATCGTGGCCGAGATCGAGCTCCTGCAGCGCCGCGAGCGCTCGCCCGAGGACCGCTCCGACGCGTACGCCGTCGTGGCCCGCAGCGCCGAGCAGATGAGCGGCATCCTCGAGACCCTGATGGCCGCGGCCCGCGCCGAGGCGCAGCTCGACGTGGGGCGCAGCGAGGTCGGCGGCGTCCTCGATCGCGTCGCCGAGGGCTGGGCGCCGGCGCTGGCCGAGCGCGAGGTCGAGCTCGAGGTGCGCCACCCGGCGGCGCCGATGATGGCCGGCGTGGACGGCGAGGTCGTCGAGCGGATCGTCGCGCCGCTGATCGACAACGCGCTGCGCTACGCGCGCTCGCGCGTCCTCCTGAGCGCCGTCGCGCGCGACGGCGTGATCGTGCTGAGCGTCGCTGACGATGGGCCCGGGGTGGGGGCCGATGCGCGCGAGCACGTCTTCGAGCCGGGTCGTGCCGCGGGCGGCAACGGCCACGGCGGCGCGGGGCTCGGCCTGCCGCTGGCGCGGCGCCTCGCGCTGGCCGTCGGCGGCGACGTGACGCTGAGCGCGCCCGGGGCGGACGCCGGGGCCGAGTTCCAGGTGCGTCTGCCCGCCTAGCGCAGGATGCCGGTGTGCCCGATCGAGTAGCGCCCTGGCTGGGGCCAGACGCACAGGCCGTGCGGCCCCTGCCCGACGTGAATGCGGTGCAGCAGATGACCGGTGCGGGTGGAGATCGCGTAGACCTCGCTGTTGTAGCGCCCGGACAGCCAGAGGACGCGCCCGTCGGCCGAGACCCCGCCCATGTCCGGCGATCCTCCCCCGGGAAGGCGCCACGTGCGCACGGGCCGTCGCGTGCGGAAGGAGATCAGGGTGATCGTCCCTGCCCCACGATTGGAGACGTAGAGGAGCTTCGCGTCGCGGCTGGGGTAGAGGCCGTGGGCGCCGCGGCCGGTGGGCTGGAAGCGCTCCTTGCGCATCCGCTGTGCATCGATGAGCCAGACGCCGTCGGAGGCCATGTCCGCGACGTAGAACGTTCGCCCGTCGGGCGAGAGCTTGACGTCCTGGGGCATCGCCCCGGACCTCAGGTCGATGCCCTTGACCACCCGCTCGCGGCGCAGGTCGACCACCACCATTCGCCCGGCGAACTCGCAGGAGACGAGCGCTAACCGTCCGTCGGCCGTGAAGTCCATGTGGTCGGCGCCCGCGCACGTCGGCATGTTCAGGCTCTTGACGAGGCGCATCGTGTGCGGCTCGCGGAAGTCGAGCGCGCGGTGGGCCTCGGCCACGACGATCGCGCGCCGGCCGCCAGCGGTGAAATACAGGTTGTAGGGATCGCGGACCGGCACCGGGCGGCCATGGCGGCCGGTGCGCGGGTCGATGGGGGTGAGGCTGTTGCCGGTGTCGTTGGTGACCCATAGCGTCCGCAGGTCCCAGGACGGCGTCACGTGCTGGGGCAGGGCGCCGACCGCGAAGTGGTCGACGATCCTGGCCGTGCGCTGGTCGATGACATCGACCGTGTCGGACTGTGAGTTGGGCACGTAGACGCGCGCGGGATCGCCACGGACCTGCGGCGCCAGGTGCCCCGCGCGGGTCGCCGCGTAGACGTCGACCGCCGCGGCGCGCGCCGTGCCCGCCACGGTGCGCCGGGCGGAGCGCGCCAGCTCAAGCAGCTCGCGGTGCGCGCTCGCGTGGGCGTCGCGGCCACCGGCCACGAGCAGCCGGCCCCCGGCGGCGGTGGCCGCGAGGTCCGACAGCGCCGTCGGCAGCCGGCCCGCCGGGCGGACGTGTCCGGTCGCTGGATCGATGGCCCAGATGCCGCGGCGCTGGCTGGCGGCGGCGTCGCCGCGCCCGCCGACGACGTAGAACGTCCCGCCGAGCGCCGCGCCGGCCGCGTGCGCCAGGCGAGCCGGAAGGTGGCCGATCACCCGCGCGCGATGGCGCACCGGGTCGACGCTGACGATCTCGTCGCGCGCCCGGGTGCCGTCGGTGCCGCCGGCCACGAGCAGGCGCCCGCCCACTGCGGCCGCGGCGGCGTAGCGCACGGGGTGGGGGAGGGCGGCGACCTCGCGCGGCGCGCGCCCGGGCCGGAAGGCCAGCACCGAGCGCAGCGGCGTGGTCGTCGTGTAGCCGCCGATGACGTACGCGGTCGCGCCCATCGTCACGGCCGTCGTGTCCGACATCGCCGCCGGCAGACGCCCCGCGGGCCTCGTGCCTCCGCTCGGCGAGACCTGCGTGATGGCCGCCGTCGGGCCGCCGGCGCTGCCGCCGCCGAAGACGTAGAGGCTCGAGCCGAGCGCGGTGGCGCCCACGTCGTGGATCGCCGCCGGCAGCGCGCCGACGCGCCGGGGCGCCCCAGGCGCCACGCGCACGATGTCGGCGACGGAGCCGTCGGCGCTGTCCAGGCCGCCGACGGCGAGGACCGAGGTCCCCACCCGCGCGAGCCCCGGCAGCTCGATCGGCGCGGGCAGCGAGCGCGACCGCACGACGTGGAGGCCGACGCCGGCGGTGGCGCGCCGGCGCGCGGCGCCCCGGGCAGGCGTGGTGCCTGCCGTCGCTCCCGAGGTCGCCCGGTGACGCGTTGCGGTGCCCGAGTGCGGTCTGCAGCCCGCGACCGTCGCTGCCGCCAGCGTGGCCAGCATCGCGCCGAGCACGGTCCGGCGGCTCATGCCCGCGCGCGCCGTCGGCGCAGGACGAGCAGCGCGGCGAGCGCGGCCGCCGCGCCTGCGACCGCCACGACGTCGACGTAGCGGAACGCGTGGTGCACCCGCTCGTAGCTGGACCCCAGGGCCCATCCCACGGCGGCGAAGCCGAAGCACCAGATCGCAGACCCCGCCAGCGTCAGCACCGTGTATGGCCCGAGCGGGCTCTCGAGCGTCCCGGCCGGGATCGAGATGAACGAGCGCACGACCGGGGTGAGGCGCCCCAGGAAGACTGCGGCTCGCCCGTGGCGCTCGAACCAGCGCTCGGCGCGCTCGAGGTTCTCCGGCGTCACGTGCAGCCAGCGGCCGTGGCGCTCGAGCAGCGCGTGCCCGCCCCAGCGGCCGATGGCCCAGCCGACGAGCGAGCCCAGCAGGTAGCCCAGCGTGCCGGCGGTGGCCAGCACGAGATAGCTCTCGAGGCCCGTCTGGAGCTCATGGCCGAGGAGGACGGGGTGCTGGCCGGCGATGGCGCCGGCCGCCAGCGCGCCCGCGTAGAGCATGGTCAACTCGCCGCCGACTGGCAGCAGCGCGTCGACGGCCATGATCGCGAAGACGGCGTACGCGCCGTGATGGCCGATCCAGCTCGTGAGCTGCCCGGTCAGCGAGGCGAGGATGAGGCCGTGGGCGCCGGTCATGGTCGTGGCGACACCATGATCGGCCGCGCCATGCGCCGATCATCGTCGCACGACCCTGAACGGTGCCTGAAAGGCGTCCTCGCTCGGCATCGCGACGGATCTCGTCGTTGCCTACGGCGCGTGGGCCGCCACGAACTCGGCCACGCGCTCGCCGATCATGATCGAGGGCGCATTGGTGTTGCCGGTGGTGACCGTCGGCATGACCGAGGCGTCGGCGACCCGCACGGCCTCGACCCCGCGGACGCGCAGCAGCGGATCGACGACCGCGTCGTCGTCGGTGCCCATCTTGCAGGTGCCGACCTGGTGGTGGTAGGTGATCGCGGTGTCGCGCGCGTACTGGCGCACGTCGTCGTCGGTGGCGGCCGGCGGGCCCGGGTAGAGCTCCCGCGCGCCCCAGGCCGCCAGCGCGTCGGTGGCGCCGATCCGCCGGACGAGCTCGATCGCGGCGACGAGGGCCTCGAGGTCGGCCTCGCAGGCCAGCACGTTCGGGTCGATGAGCAGCGGATCCTCCGGTGACGGTCCGCTCAGCCGGATCGATCCGCGGCTGACCGGCCGGATCATCCCGCCCAGCATCGTGAAGCCGTTCTCGGGCCCCTCCATCCACGGCTCGTACATCGGGACCATGAAGTGGATCGGCTGGAGGTCGGGCGCGGCCAGGCCCGGGCGCGAGCGCGCGAAGAGATGGGTCTGGCAGGCCGGGAGCCCCGGCGACGGCGACCCGACCTCGCGCTCGGCGGCGAAGATCACCGGCGAGAGGAGGTGGTCGTGGAGGTTGGCGCCGACGCCCGGGACGTCGGCCACCACGGTCAGGCCGTGCTCGGCGAGGTGGTCGGCCGGGCCGACGCCGGAGAGCATGAGCAGCTGCGGCGAGCCGATCGTCCCGGCCGAGACGATGACCTCGCCGGCGTGGCGGCGCTCGACCTTGCCGTCGTGCGAGAACTCGACGCCGACGCAGCGCGTGCCGTCGAAGAGCAGGCGGCGGGCGTGCGCACCGACCAGGACGCTCAGGTTGGGGCGCTCGGCGGCGTCCCCGAGGTAGGCGGTGGTCGTGCTCTGGCGCACGCCGTCCTTGATGCTGAACTGCATATAGGAGATGCCGTCCTGCTGCGCGCCGTTGTAGTCCGGGTTGAACGGCACGCCGCACTCCTGCGCGGCGGCGACGATCGCCTGGTGGATCGCGTCGGGCTCGTAGTCCGACATGATGGGGACGATCCCCGCGCCCGAGGCGGGGTCGCGGCGCTCGATGCGCTCGAAGACCGGGCGCACGTCGTCCCAGGACCAGCCATGGGCGCCGAGGTAGGCCCAGGTGTCGTAGTCCGCCGGTGCGCCGCGCACCCAGATCATCGCGTTCAGGGAGCTCGACCCGCCCAGCACCCGCCCGCGCGGCCACGCGAGCCGGCGCTCGGAGGCGTGGCGCTGCGGGACCGTCTCGAAGGCCCAGTCCTCCTCGGAGAGCCACAGCTCGTGCACCCGCCCGGGGTCGTGGATGGCGGGGTTGACGTCGGGCCCGCCGGCCTCCAGCAGCAGCACGCGCGCTCCGCCGTCGGCGAGCCGCCGCGCGGCGACCGCCCCCGCCGAGCCCGAGCCGACGACGATGACATCGGGATCGCCCATGTGCGGAACCTAACCGCCGGGCGCCGCCGAGCCGGTCCGCGCCCGAGATTCGCGGATCCCGCCGCCAGCGTTCGGCTGGCGGCGGGGACCCGACTCCGAGGTGCCATGGAACCGGGCTCCCCGCGCCCGGCGACTCTGGCCGCGAGCCGGTCATCAGCCGGCGATCACGAACGGCGCCAGCCTCTCACCGCGCGAGCGGGCGCGGGATGACGTCGGTCACACAGCGGGGCGTGCGGCGGCAAATCGCGCCGTGCCCGCGCGGGTAACAGTCGGGCGTGACCGCCGACGAGCGAGCCCGCCAGACCGAGGCTCAGATGACCGACGAGGAGCGCTTCTCGCTTCTGGTCAGCGTCATGGGCACCAACGACGTGGTGCGCGAGCGCGACGAGCGCATTCCCGAGGGCATCCCGATGAGCGCGGGATACGTCCCGGGCGTCGAGCGCCTCGGCGTCCCGCCCCTGCTGATGAGCGACGCGAGCCTCGGCGTCACCAACCCGGGGTACCGGCCGGGCGACACCGCGACCGCGCTGCCGGCCGGCATCGCCCTCGGCGCGAGCTTCAACCCGGCCCTGGCGCGCGCCTCGGGCGCGATGGTCGGCCGCGAGGCGCGCAGCCGCGGCCTCAACGTGATGCTGGCGGGCGGCGTCAACCTCGCGCGCGACCCGCGCAACGGGCGCAACTTCGAGTACCTGTCCGAGGACCCGCTGCTCAGCGGCGTGCTCGCCGGCGAGGCGATCGCCGGGATCCAGGGCGAGGGCGTGATCTCGACGATCAAGCACCTCTCGCTGAACTGCAACGAGACCAACCGCCACTGGCTCGACGCGCTCATCGACCCGGCCGCCCACCGCGAGTCCGACCTGCTCGCGTTCGAGATCGCCATCGAGCGCGGCCGGCCCGGCTCGGTCATGACCGCCTACAACAAGGTCAACGGCGTCTACGCGGGCGCCAATCGGGTCCTCATCGAGGAGATCCTCAAGGGCGCGTGGGGCTACCCGGGCTGGGTCATGTCCGACTGGGGCGCGACGCCCACCTGGGACTACGCGCTGGCGGGCCTCGACCAGGAGTCCGGCGCGCAGATCGACGTGCTGATGTGGGACGCCGAGTCCTTCACCGAGCCGCTGCGCACGGCCTTCGCCGAGGGCGAGCTGCCCAAGGAGCGGCTGTCGGAGATGGTGCGGCGCATCCTGCGCTCGGTGTACGCCGTCGGCATCGATCGCTGGGAGCCCGGGCGCCCGGCGGGGCAGGACGACCAGCCAGCGCACCACGCGATCGCGCTGGAAGGCGCGCGCCAGGGCATCGTGCTGCTCGAGAACGACGGCATCCTTCCGCTCGCGACCGAAGCGCCGACGCGGATCGCGGTCGTCGGCGGCTACGCCGAGCTGGGCGTGCCCGTCGGCACCGGCTCGAGCGCGGTCACGCCGCCCGGCGGCTACGCGGCCGAGGTGCACATCGGCGGCCCCGGGATCATGGGCAGCGCGCGCAACCTGTACCTGCTGCCGTCGTCGCCGGTGCAGGAGCTCGGCCGGCTCATGCCCGAGGCGCAGATCGAGTTCGACCCCGGGATGACCTCGGCCGAGGCGGCGCTCCTGGCCCGGCGCTCGGACGTGGTCGTCGTCTTCGCCATCCGGGTCGAGGGCGAGGGCTTCGACCTGCCCGACCTCTCGCTGCCATGGGGGCAGGACGCGATCATCGACGCCGTCGCCTCGGCGAACCCCAACACGATCGTCGTGCTCGAGACCGGCAATCCCGTCGCCATGCCCTGGCGCGAGAAGGTGCGCGCCATCGTCCAGGCCTGGTACCCGGGCCAGGCCGGCGGCCAGGCCATCGCCGAGATCCTCACGGGCGCGGTGAGCCCCTCGGGCCGGCTGCCGGTGAGCTTCCCGGCCGACCTGGGCCAGACGCCGCGCCCCGAGCTTCCGGGCCTCGGCACGCCGTGGGGGACGCCCACGACCATCGACTACGACGAGGGCGCCGAGATCGGCTACCGCTGGTTCGCGCAGCACTCGAGGACGCCGCTCTACGCCTTTGGCCACGGCCTGGGCTACACGAGCTTCGAGTACGGCGGGCTCGAGGTCGGCGCAGGCGACACCATCACTGCGACCTTCACCGTGACCAACACCGGCGGGCGCGACGGCGCCGACGTGCCCCAGCTCTACCTGACCTCGGCCGCCAGCGACGAGCGCATGCGCCTGCTCGGCTTCGAGCGCGTCGAGCTCGGCGCGGGGGAGTCGCGCAGCGTGACCGTGACGGCCGATCCGCGCCTGCTCGCGCGCTACGACGGCGACGCCGGGGAGTGGCACGTCGCGGCCGGGGCCTACCGGGTCAGGGTGGGCCGCGCGGCCGACGACCTGGTGCTCACGGGCGAGGCTCAGCTGGCCGAGCGACGTTTCGGGAGCTGACCCTCGCGGGACGCTAGGGTGGTAATTGCGCAAATGCCGACCCGAATTACCAGGAGGACCTCAGATGGCTCTACAGATCGGCGATACCGCCCCAGATTTCGAGGCCGAGACGACCGAGGGAAGGATCAGCTTCCACGACTGGCTCGGCGACTCATGGGGGGTGCTCTTCTCCCATCCGCGTGACTTCACGCCCGTGTGCACCACCGAGCTCGGCTACATGGCCAGCATCAAGCCGGAGTTCGATAAGCGCAACGTCAAGATCATCGGCCTCTCGGTCGACCCAGTCGACAACCACGCCCAGTGGTCGAAGGACATCGAGGAGACCCAGGGCACCGCGCCCAACTACCCGATGATCGGCGACTCCGACTTCAACGTCTCCAAGCTCTACGGCATGCTGCCGGCTGACGTGGAGGGCGAGCCGACCGAGCGCACGCCGGCCATGAACCAGACCGTGCGCAACGTCTTCGTCGTCGGGCCCGACAAGAAGATCAAGCTCATCCTCGTCTACCCGATGACGACCGGGCGCAACTTCGACGAGGTCCTGCGCGTGATCGACTCGCTGCAGCTGACGGCCAACCACAAGGTCGCCACGCCGGCCCAGTGGCAGCAGGGCGACAACGTGATCATCTCCGGCTCGGTCTCCGACGACGAGGCGCGCGAGACCTACCCGGACGGCTGGGAGTCGCCGCGGCCCTACATCCGCATCGTGCCTCAGCCGGCGGGGTGATCGCCCGCACCTGGACGGGCGTCGTCCGGCGCGCGGACGCCGACGCCTACGCCGACTACATCCGCGAGACGGGCTTCGCCGAGTACGGCCAGACGTCTGGCAACCGGGGCGCCTGGATGCTGCGCCGCGACGACGGCGATCGCACTGAGTTCGTCACCCTGTCGATGTGGGACTCGGTCGACGCCATCAAGGCCTTCGCCGGCGAGGACATCGAGGCGGCCGTCCTCTACCCGGAGGACGAGCGCTACCTCGTCGGCGAGTCGCGCGTCACGCACTACGAGGTGGTCGACCAGGTGCGGTAGGACGCGGGCTCGAGACGCGAAAGCCCCGCATTTGCGGGGCTTTCGTATGCGCCGAAGAGGACTCGAACCTCCACCCGGGAATCCCCGGACAAGGCCCTCAACCTGGTGCGTCGCCGGGTCGCAACGTCTCATCGTTCCGTAGACCCCGTATCCATCGGATCTTCGGACGTATCGGCGGGCCCGGGCCGCGGCGGAAATCCGGCGATGCTTCTCACAGTTTCCGCGGGTTTCAGGAGGCGGCGCGCGGCTCATCCCCTTCTTTGCGCGTACGTTCGCGGATCCAGTCGACGATCTCGTCGTGGGCCGCCTCGCCGGCGGCGATGCGCTCGACGATGCCGGCGTCGATGTCGACGTCGGGCGCGCGCCAGGTCAGGGCCGTTGGCGTCGAGGAGGCGTGCCGTGAGCAGGAACGCGGCGCGCTTGTTGGCGTCGGGGAGCGGAGGGTTGTTGGCGAGGTGTGCGAGCAGGAGGGCCGCCTGCTCGGGCAGCGTTGGGTGGGCCTCGAGCGGCCGAATGACGCGAGCGGCGTGTGCAGGGCGGACTCGGCCAGTGCGGGCTGTGGGAGTCTGACGATGGCCTCGCGGTCGACGGCGAGCAGGAAGGCGGCAATGTCGATGTAGTCCTCGAGGGACGGCTGCCAGCGCGGCGGCACGAGCGCCCGACTACTCGGCGAGGCGGTCGAACGTCTCGCGGTGCTCTTCGGTGAAGCGCTCGGCGAACTCCAGGTTCTCGGCGCTTCGCGCGCCGGCCTCCTCGGCCAGCCGCGACTCGAGCGCACGCACGTCCTCGTCGTCGAGGCCGTAGCGGGCGCGCAGGTCGTCAGCGACCTGGTGAACGAGCTCGTCGGTGATGCCCTTGGCGCTCACCGGCTCGAGTGTACGTGCGCGGCAGGTGGCTCAGGCTAGATGCACTTGTTCAACGCGTTCGCGCCGGTCCGTCAGACGATGGCTGTCACGAGCGTCATGGCGCGCGGAAGAGCAAGCGAGTCGTCATGTGTGCGGTGGCCGGCGGCCAGCCGGTCGAGCTCGTCGAGCACGGCTGCGCGTTCCGAGACGCTGAGCGTCGCGTCCAGGCGGCGCACGTGACCGTTCTCGCGGGTTATCCAGCTCCAGAGGCCGGTCGCGTCCGGGACGTCGAGCGTTTCCCGCAGCGTCGTCGCTTGCACGTCTGAGAGCCCGGCGGCGCGATGGGCCGCCGTTGCCTCTTCGGGGCTGCCGAGGCGACCGAAGGCGCGCGCGTAGTCGGCGCGCTCGGGGCCGAGGACCGTGGCGGCGGCGGCGCGGGGGAGCGCGAACCACGGGTTCTCGTCGACCGGCGCCCACAGTGCGGTGACGATGCGTCCGCCGGCTGCGGTCACGCGCCGCAGCTCTCGCAGCGTCGCCACCGGGTCGGCCGCGATCATCAGCGCCAGGCGGCTCGCGGCTGCGGCGAACCGGCCGTCGGAGAACGGCAGCGCGTGGTCGAAGTCCGCCTCGATCAGCTTCACGCGGGCGCCCATCCGGTGCGCCGAGAGCCGCGCGCGTCCCTGCGCGAGGCGTTGGCGGCTGGTGTCGATGCCGACGACCTCCGCCGCGCCCGCTTCGGCGAACGCCAGCGTCAGTCGCGCGCTCCCGCAGCCGGCGTCGAGCACCGAGCCGGCAGCCGAGACGGCGGCGACGATCTGCGGGACTCCGAACGGCGGCACGTCTCGAAGGTACGGGCTCCGGGACTCAAGGCACTGCCGGTCCTCCGGGCTCGTCCCTGCCCGCCGCGTCTCCAGAGCGCTCACCCCGCCGGGGCTGGCGCGTCGTGATCCTCGTCGAGTGCGGTGCGGAGCGCGTCCATGAAGGGCATCGGGTGTACGTCGAAGAGCTCCGCCCCCGAGCTGTCGGTGACGGTGGTGGGTGTCGAGAGGCCCTCCACGAGCGGGCGGGCGACTCCCGCGTCCACCGGGGTGACGAGTCCGATCCAGAGCGAGGACAGCCACGGCGTGATGAGCGGCACCGGCACCCGGGGGCGCCGCCGCACGCCGAGGGCATCCGCCATCAGATCGAGCATCTGGCCGTAGGAGAGGACGTCGGGACCTGCGATCTGCACCTCGCGGCCCGCTGAGGCGGGGACGTCGGGCGCCGCCACCAGGTAGGTGACGCGCGTGCCGCCGTCGGACGGCTCGAACGTGATCCTGTCGAGCGAGATGACGGTCGCGTTCTCGCCCCGCAGCGTGACGGCTTCGCCCGGCTCGAACTCGACGATCCGGTAGGTGAGTGCGGTCTTGCGGCCGAGGAACGCGGCGACCAGCCGGAACTCGGTCCCGTGCCCGACTGGGGCGTCGCCGATCCGCTCGGCGTTGACGACGCCTGGGTCCCACTGCTCCGTTGTGGAGAAGTCGCTGAGGTACGCGAACGTCTCGGCCGGGGGACGTGGGGTTTCGATGCTTGCGGTGTAGTGGGCCATCGGCTGCTCCGCTATGGGTGTGTGTGGGTCGGAGCCGGGGCCGGGACTGCGTGCCGGCCGGTGAGGCGCTCGCACTCGTGCCAGAGCCGCTCGCGATCCTCGGGCGTTTCCCTCGTCCATGGCACGCGATGCGTCGGGCGCCGTCTGCGGTCATGCCAGAAGCCGCCGGAGCTCTCGCCCGGCTCGGCAGCCGCGCCGAGCCAGACGATCGTGTCGGCTCCCTGTTCCGGGCTGCGCAGCAGCGGTCCGGTCAGCCGGTGAAAGCGCGGCAGCGAGGACGCGACGCCCGGCGTGTCGACCCAGCCGGGGTGCATCGCGTGCGCGACGACACCGGTGCCGGCGAGCCGCTTCGCCCACAGCTCGGTGAGGATCACCTGCGCACGCTTGGTCCGCGCGTACACCGTCGGCCCGTCGAACTTCTCGCCCGTCGACTGCAGGTCCTCGACATGGAGGCGCTGCGTGTACATCCCCCCCGAGGAGACGATGATGACCCGCGCCGGCGCGCTCTCCATGAGCAGAGGGATCAGCAGGTTCGTGAGCAGGAACGGTCCGAGCACGTTCGTCGCCAGCGCGAGCTCGTTGCCGTCCGCGGAGACCGCCCGCTCGGGCGACAGCACGCCCGCGTTGTTGACCAGCACGTCGAGGCGCGGCTCGTCGGCGGTGAAACGCGCCGCGAACGCCCGCACGTCGCGCAGGTCGCTCACGTCGCACAGACACACCCGCACGTCGCGGTTGCCCGTCGCGTCGACCACGGCAGCGCGCGCTCGCTCCCCACGCTCCTGGCTGCGAGCGAGCAGCCGCACGCGCGCGCCGCGACGGGCAAACCCGTCGGCGGCCGCCAGGCCGAGCCCCGAGGTCGCACCGGTGACGAGGACCGTCTTGCCGTCCATCGACCGAAGATCGTCCGCGTCCCACGCACGGCTGCGGATCCGGTATCCGGCGCTCGTATATCCCGCGACGACCGTGCGATCGAGAATCGTGTCAATCACGGAGCCGATCACTCCTCCCTATACGGGACGCGGAGCCGGATCGCTCAAGGAGACGGCGGCGCGGCTGCGGCCGGTCGTCTGGAGCGGTCCGACACGCGATGGCGGGCCGCCGGCGGACCAGGCAACGGGCGGCCCGATGATCCCCGTCCGGGCGCGCGGGGCGTCCGTTTCTCTCCCGCGCTCGTACCTTGGGAACGTGCCCGACCCCGCGCCAGCCCAGCTCGACGCTGCGGCGGCCTCCCGGCTGCGCCGTCTGAACGTCATCGTCGGTTCGGTGCACGCGCTGCAGGCGGTCGTCCTGCTCGCGCTCGCGACTGCCGCCTCGCTTCCCATCACGGCCGCTGGGCGGACCCGAGATTCGCCGAGCGCGTGTACCTGATCCTCAGCCTCGTCGCCAAGAGCGCGCTGGCCTGGCAGGTCCATGCCGGCGCGCTCGCCGGCGGCTGACTGACGCCCTCGGCGTGAGTCGGTCGATGTCGTCGGCGTCGACGACGGGCGTCGCCGCCGGCGCGGCGAGATCTCGGATCCGTACGGGGGGATGACAATCGAGGGAGCGTTGTCCGAGGCGGTGGGTGATCCCCGTGGAGGACTCACTCGGTGGGGGACCACTGGTGTGATTCCCCTTCGACCCGGTACGGCGTCGCGGCAGACGCCGTACCGGGAGCGGCGATCGATGGGCCGGCGAGGAGCCGGGGAGTGTGCTACGGGATCAGGACCCGGTTGATGACGTGGATGACGCCGTTGGAGGCCTTGACGTCGGTCTTGGTGACCTGGGCCTTGTTGACATAGACCTTGCCGCTCTTGACGGCGATCTTCACGCTCTTGCCGTTGAGGGTCTTGACCGACTTGCCGTCGAGCTTGACGACCTTGCTGGCCGGGACGGCACCCTTGACGACGTGGTAGGTCAGGATCGAGGTCAGCAGCTTCTTGTCGCCCTGGACCTTCCTCAGCGTGGCCTTGGGCAGCTTGGCGAACGCTGCGTTGGTCGGCGCGAAGACGGTCAGCTTGCTCTTGCCCGAGAGGGCGGAGACCAGGCCCGCCTTCTGGATGAGGCTGGCGAGCGTCGAGAACTGCGGGTTGCCGGCGGCGACCTGGACGATGTTCTTGCTGGCAGCCGGCGAAGCCGGCGAGGCCGGCGAGGCCGACGCTGCGGGCGCGGCGAACACGAGGGCGACAAGCCCCAGGGCGAGCGCAGCGGTGATGCGGGGAAGTCTGAGCGTGGTGCCCATGGCTTTCCTTTCGGGAGGGGAAATGTGGACTAGACAAACATTGGACAAGCGTTGAACAACATAGAGGCTTCCGCACACGTTGTCAATGCTTTGTACATAGCTTGTAGAAGCGCTAACGTTGCAGTCATGCCGGAGGCTCAACTGCGGATCGGGGAGCTCGCTCGCAGATCGGGCGTCAGCGCGGAGCTGCTGAGAGCCTGGGAGCGGCGCTACGGCCTCTTCAGCCCCACACGCACCGACAGCGGCTACCGCCTTTACTCGGCCCAGGACGAGGCGCGGGTGGCCGCCATGACGGCGCACCTGGCGCGGGGACTGTCCGCCGCCGAGGCGGCGCAACTGGCGATCGATGGCGCCGGCCCTCGGACGCCCCCCCGCGACCCATCGGATCTCGCCGCCGAGCTGTGGTCCGCGCTCGACGCCTTCGACGACGCGCGAGCCCAAGCCGCGTTCGATCGGCTCATCGCCGCCTTCAGCTTCGAGACCATCGCCCGCACCGCGATCCTTCCCTATCTGCGCGTGCTCGGCGAGCGCTGGCGCGAGGGCGACGCGTCGGTGGCCCAAGAGCACTTCGCCACCGGCCTGCTGCGCGCGCGCCTGCTCAGCCTCGCCCGAGGCTGGGATCGCGGGATCGGCCCCCGTGCCATCCTCGCGTGCCCACCCGGAGAGCAACACGACATCGGTCTCGTCGTCTTCGGACTTGCCCTTCGGGATCGCGGCTGGCGCATCACCTTCCTCGGCCCGAACACGCCCATCCAAACCCTCGCCGCCGCCGCACAGCAACTCACCCCCGACGCCGTGGTCCTCTCCGCGCTCACACGCGACTCCATGGCGGCGGTGTCACACGAGATCGCACGACTGGCCAAGGAGGTGGCCGTCCACGTCGCCGGCGCCGGCGTCGACACCCGGCTCGCGAAACGGACCGGGACCCACCTGCTCGAAGGCGGACCCATCGAAGCGGCCGCCGGACTTGCGACGAAGTAACGGGGCCGGCAGGAACCGGGCGCGCGTCCCAGAGCACTGGCCATCGGCGATCACAGCGTGGCCGGACGGCTGGATCGCGAGCTGTCGTGAGCACCGTGCCCCGCCAATCGGCACGATCCACGCAATCCTCAGGCGCGAGCACCGGAGCGCCGGGTAAGGCGGAAGCTGCGCCGGCGCTCCCGCTGGCGACGTCGATGAGCGCAGCTCCGAGGAGAACCTCCGCTTCGGTATGGCACCACTCCCGCTGACCGCGCCGCTCGGGCCGCTCGTGCGCGGTGGCGCGCGGAAGCCACGCTGCGTCGTTGAGGGCTGCGCTCGCGGAGATCTCTGCGCGACCGGCGAGCGTAATCCAAGCGGTCCCATCGAAGGAGTCCCTCTATGCACCGCGAGATCGACCGCCATCGCCTCGGGGCGACGCTCTTCCTCGTCGCCGCCTCCGCGTCGTTTGTCCTGTCCATCACCCTTTGGTTCACCGACCATCGCCAGGAAGGCGTCTTCGTCGGCCTTTGGGTGCCATCAATCCTCGCCGCCGGAGCGTTTTGGATGGTCGCGATGGGACGGGACCGCTGATGTCGCTCGATGTCGTGATCGGACTGGTCGGCGTGATCGTGACGGTCCTCGTTGTCGTCGGCATGATCCTCATCACCCCCCGCGGAGTTGATCCCTCCCATCTCCCGGCGGAGCCGCCCGACAGCAACGACGTCGTAGCATCGACCCCGACGCCGACGGCGACCCAGCCCGCGCTGCACTGAGCTCGACGACCAACGTCGCTGCTCGACGACCAACGTCGCTCTTGGCCGCGGCCCTGTGCATAACGAACGCCCGAGGCCTAGGCACACGAGCGCACAGGCGGAGCGTCACGGCTGTCATGCGTCACAGGCCAGCATTCGACCACAGGCAGTTGGGAGCCACCTCGTGAGGACATTGTTGACCGACGCAATAAGCAGCGCGACCCTCGGAGCCGCAACCGGCCTACGCTCCCAGCTCGGCGTGGCGAGCGTGGTGGCGCGCTCACACCCCGACCTCCCCTCGATCCTCCGCCACCCGTGGATCAGACGACTCGTGCTGGCGGCAGCGGCTGGCGAGCTCGTCGTCGACAAGCTGCCGGGTACGCCCAGCCGGCTGGCGCCGCGGGGAATCATCCCCCGACTCGCCCTAGGGGCGCTGGCGGCCGGCCTGTCCGCGCAGACCCGGCAAGCGTCGTGGCTGCCGGCCAGCGCGATCGGAGCCTCGAGCGCAGCCGTCGCGGCCAGGCTCGGGCACGACGTGCGGGCGCGACTCGCCCGCCAGGCGCCCGACCTGCCCGTTGCCCTCGCGGAGGACGCCCTAGCGATCGCGGCGGCCGCCGCGGGCGCCTCACGCTGACCAGCGTTACCCGAAAGAAGCAGGGCAGTGAGTGGACAAGCGCGTCGGAGTTACCGCAACTGTGGAACAGGAGCAGCGAGCGCCTGGCTGCTCTCCTTCTCATGCGAGGGGCGGCGCGACAGCGCGTGGAGCGCGTTGCCGCGTGCCGGCGCGAGCGCGCGCCTCGGGAGCGCGCGCGTCGGGGTCAGTCCCCGGACGCCGCAAGGGACGAGCTCGATCGTCTGCGGGCGCACTGTCCGGGCGCTCGCTTCGCCCTGGCAAGACGGAAGTCAGCGCCTCGTCGGCCGGGCGCCCGGTGGTCGTCCCAGGCGAGCGTCCGACCGCTGAACTCGGCGACGTTCGCTTCCCCGCACGAAAGCAGAAGCGCGCCGGTTCCGTCGCCCGTCCCGCGTCTCGGTGCCGAGGCGCATGGACAGGAGCAGCGCCGAGGTCGGCGAGCGCGACTGCTCTGTCAGGCGTCAGCGAGCGCCGCGCGCATCTCCGCAGTCACGATCCCGCGCGCAGTCTCGTTGGGCGGCATCGGGCGGCGGAGACCGGCCGATGATCGCCATGACGTGCGCTAGGGCGCGGCTGGAACGCGAAGGCGCGCCTTCCCACCGCGCTTCGGGGGCCTCGCCTCGCTGACCTGGCGGTCGGTGCAGCCGAGCTGGCCATGTGTTGCCAGCGCGATGACCAGTGCCAGGACGGCGATGGTCATGAACGACACCATGAGCGGCAGCGCCGTCTTGGGCGCGAAGTTCGTCGCGGCGTTGACGGATCCGTGCGAGCGGATGCGCCCGCGCAGCCTCGTGGAGGCGACCGGTCGAGTGGTCGCGGTCGCCAGTAGTAGACACGTTCGACACGAGAAGCCTCCTTGTTGCAGAGATGAACTCGTGGGCTTGTCGTGCTCCGGCCGCGGCGAGTCCCCGGGCCGCTGGGCCGGTGCCGGAGCCGAGACCCTCCGGCTCGGCGGCCCGGTTGACGACGACGGGTTCATGGCGCTCATGGACGGCCGTCACCCGGGGACCGGAGAGCGTCTGAAGCGCGTCGGGGGGCGCTCGAAGGTGGCGGCCTTTGATGTGACGTTCTCGGGGCTCAAGTCGGTGAGCGTGCTGTTCGCGATCGGCGATCCGGCGCTGGCGGGGGCGCTGGTCGAGGCGCACGAGTCGACGATCGACGCGGCGCTGGGGTATCTGAAGCGCGAGGCGTGTCGGGTGGGCGGCGGCTGTTACCAATCGTGCCCTGGCGAGCCCTGGCAGCGCGAAAGCCCCGCAGGTGCGGGGCCTTCCGCTATGCGCCGAAGAGGACTCGAACCTCCACCCGGGAATCCCCGGACAAGGCCCTCAACCTGGTGCGTCGCCGGGTCGCGATGTCCCATCGTTCCGTAGATCCCGTATCCATCGGGATCTTCAGAAGCATCGGAAGGCCCGGGCCGCGGCGGAAATCCCGCGACGCTTCTCACAGTGCTTCTCACGGCTCGGGTTACCAATTGGCTTCGCCGGCAGAGCCGGGCGCGGAACTGACGACCACCAGGGGTCGCGGCCATCGGGAGGTCCGATCCGGACGCGATCGAGACTGCCGCACGCCGGGCGACCGCAGTCGAACGGGTGTCAGGCGATGGCGCGCGGCTCATCCCCTTCTTTGCGCGTACGTTCGCGGATCCAGTCCACGATCTCGTCGTGGGCCGCCATCGACGGCGGCGATGCGTTCGAGATGCCGGCGTCGATCTCGACGTCGGCGCCGAGCCAAGTCAGACGGTGGCTGTCACGAGCGTCATGGCGCGCGGAAGAGCAAGGGAGTCGTCATGTGTGCGGTGGCCGGCGGCCAGCCGGTCGAGCTCGTCGAGCACGGCTGCGCGTTCAGAGACGCTGAGCGTCGCGTCCAGGCGGCGCACGTGACCGTTCTCGCGGGTTATCCAGCTCCAGAGGCCGGTCGCGTCCGGGACGTCGAGCGTTTCCCGCAGCGTCGTCGCTTGCACGTCTGAGAGCCCGGCGGCGCGATGGGCCGCCGTTGCCTCTTCGGGGCTGCCGAGGCGACCGAAGGCGCGCGCGTAGTCGGCGCGCTCGGGGCCGAGGACCGTGGCGGCGGCGGCGCGGGGGAGCGCGAACCACGGGTTCTCGTCGACCGGCGCCCACAGTGCGGTGACGATGCGTCCGCCGGCTGCGGTCACGCGCCGCAGCTCTCGCAGCGTCGCCACCGGGTCGGCCGCGATCATCAGCGCCAGGCGGCTCGCGGCTGCGGCGAACCGGCCGTCGGAGAACGGCAGCGCGTGGTCGAAGTCCGCCTCGATCAGCTTCACGCGGGCGCCCATCCGGTGCGCCGAGAGCCGCGCGCGTCCCTGCGCGAGGCGTTGGCGGCTGGTGTCGATGCCGACGACCTCCGCCGCGCCCGCTTCGGCGAACGCCAGCGTCAGTCGCGCGCTCCCGCAGCCGGCGTCGAGCACCGAGCCGGCAGCCGAGACGGCGGCGACGATCTGCGGGACTCCGAACGGCGGCACGTCTCGAAGGTACGGGCTCCGGGACTCAAGGCACTGCCGGTCTTCGCGGGCTCGTCCCTGCCCGCCGCGTCTCCAGAGCGCTCACCCCGCCGGGGCTGGCGCGTCGTGATCCTCGTCGAGTGCGGTGCGGAGCGCGTCCATGAAGGGCATCGGGTGTACGTCGAAGAGCTCCGCCCCCGAGCTGTCGGTGACGGTGGTGGGTGTCGAGAGGCCCTCCACGAGCGGGCGGGCGACTCCCGCGTCCACCGGGGTGACGAGTCCGATCCAGAGCGAGGACAGCCACGGCGTGATGAGCGGCACCGGCACCCGGGGGCGCCGCCGCACGCCGAGGGCATCCGCCATCAGATCGAGCATCTGGCCGTAGGAGAGGACGTCGGGACCTGCGATCTGCACCTCGCGGCCCGCTGAGGCGGGGACGTCGGGCGCCGCCACCAGGTAGGCGATCACGTCGTCGATCGCGATCGCCTGCGTGGGCGTCTTGAGCCACGCGGGGCCGATCATCGCGGGAAGCCGCTGCACGAGGTAGCGCAGCGTTCGGTAGGACTCGCTTCCCGCCCCGACGATCATCCCGGCGCGGAAGTAGGTGAGTGGGGGCCCCAGCTCGGCGAGGATCTCGGCGGTCCGGTGGCGGCTGCGCAGGTGCGCCGACGCCGGGCGGTCACCCAGCCCGCCCAGGTAGACGTCCCGGGCGACTCCCTCCCGCTTGGCCATCTCGGCGAAGTTCCGCGCGCCCTGCCGCTCGCGTTCCTCGAACCCGCCCCGGGTGGTCCCGCGCCCCATCGCGTGAATCAGGTAGTAGGCGATCTCGACCCCCTCTCCGGCCCCGCGCAGCGCTTCCGCATCGAGGACGTCGGCCTCGTGGAGCTCGAAGCCGCGGTCTGCCAGCCCCTGCGCCCGCGACCGGTCGCGCACGAGACAGCGCACCGCCCAGCCGCGATCGGCGAGCGCGGCGGCCAGCCGCGCGCCCACGAACCCGGTGGCGCCGGTCACGAGCGCGCGCCGCGCCACGCTACGTTCCTGTCAGCTCCGGGGCGCCCACCGAAGCATTATCCAGGCGCCAGTCTCATCGGCGAGCGCTCCGGCCTCCCGCGCCAGGCTGGGCGGCTGTTTGTCGCTGGCGCTGGTCGTCCCGAGCGAGCGCGCGCTCGATCTGGCAGCGACCTTCAGGCGTCGTCGCTCGAGCGCTCGAGCGCCGCGGTGAGCCGCATCGTCTTCTGGTCGTCGAAGGTGCCGTGTTCGCGGGCGAGGATGCGGCCCGAGCGGTCGACGAGCAGGACGGCGATCGTGTCGGTGCCGGCCAGTCCGAGTTCGCGCACGGCCTTGGCGACGTCGGTGTAGACCGTGATCGTCCGGGCGCGCGCGGCGTCGGTCCCGACACCGCGCGCCATGCCGCCGTCGATAAACCAGCGGGCCGGCGAATACGCGGACGACAGGACCGGGAGTTCGTAGACGGCGACGTCCGGGCGACGCTCCTCCAGGTCGACCAGCCATGGGAGCCATTCGTCGACGAGCGCCTGCTGCTCGCGTCGGAACGCGGCGACGATGAAGGTGTGCTGCGCGCGCAGGTCGTCGGGCAAGTGGTGGTGATGGCCGTCGAGGCTTCGTCCCGACAGACGCGGCAGCCGTGGCGGTTGGCGACTGCCGAGCGTCTTGCGCAGCCCTTCGAGGGCGCGGTCGCCGACGCGATCGAAGGCGAGTCCGAGGAGCGGGTCGGCGATCCGCAGCGGCCCCTTCAGCGCGAGGTCGGCGTCGTAGGTGACGCGCGTGCCGCCGTCGGACGGCTCGAACGTGATCCTGTCGAGCGAGATGACGGTCGCGTTCTCGCCCCGCAGCGTGACGGCTTCGCCCGGCTCGAACTCGACGATCCGGTAGGTGAGTGCGGTCTTGCGGCCGAGGAACGCGGCGACCAGCCGGAACTCGGTCCCGTGCCCGACTGGGGCGTCGCCGATCCGCTGCGCCTCGACGACGCCTGGGTCCCACTGCTCCGTTGTGGAGAAGTCGCTGAGGTACGCGAACGTCTCGGCCGGGGGACGCGGCGTTTCGATGCTTGCGGTGTAGTGGGCCATCGGCTTCTCCGTTATGGGTGTGCGTGGGTCGGAGCCGGGGCCGGGACTGCGTGCCGGCCGGTGAGGCGCTCGCACTCGCGCCAGAGCCGCTGGCGATCCTCGGGCGTCTCCCTCGTCCACGGCACGCGATGCGTCGGGCGCCGTCTGCGGTCGTGCCAGAAGCCGCCGGAGCTCTCGCCCGGCTCGGCAGCCGCGCCGAGCCAGACGATCGTGTCGGCTCCCTGTTCCGGGCTGCGCAGCAGCGGTCCGGTCAGCCGGTGAAAGCGCGGCAGCGAGGACGCGACGCCCGGCGTGTCGACCCAGCCGGGGTGCATCGCGTGCGCGACGACACCGCTGCCGGCGAGCCGCTTCGCCCACAGCTCGGTGAGGATCGCCTGCGCGCGCTTGGTCCGCGCGTACACCGTCGGTCCGTCGAACTTCTCGCCTGTGGACTGCAGGTCCTCGACATGGAGGCGCTGCGTGTACATCCCCCCTGAGGAGACGTTGATGACCCGCGCCGGAGCGCTCTCCATGAGCAGAGGGATCAGCAGGTTCGTGAGCAGGAACGGTCCGAGCACGTTCGTCGCCAGCGCGAGCTCGTTGCCGTCCGCGGAGACCGCCCGCTCGGGCGGCAGCACGCCGGCGTTGTTGACGAGGACGTCGAGGCGCGGCTCGTCGGCGGTGAAGCGCGCGGCGAAGGCCCGCACGTCGCGCAGGTCGCTCACGTCGCACAGATACGTCCGAACGTCGCGGTTGCCCGTCGCCTCGACCACGGCAGCGCGCGCTCGCTCCCCACGCTCCTCGCTGCGCGCGAGCAGCCGCACGCGCGCGCCGAGACGGGCAAACCCGTCGGCGGCCGCCAGGCCGAGCCCCGAGGTCGCACCGGTGACGAGGACCGTCTTGCCGTCCATCGACCGAAGATCGTCCGCGTCCCACGCACGGCTGCGGATCCGGTATCCGGCGCTCGTATAGCCCGCGACGACCGTGCGGTCGAGAATCGTGTCAATCACGGAGCCGATCACTCCTCCCTATACGGGACGCGGAGGCGGATCGCTCAAAGCGACAGCAGCGCGGCTGCTGCAGGTCGTCTGGAGCGGAGCGTCCATTTCTCTCCCGCGCCCGTACCTTGGGAACATGCCCGACCCCGCGCCAGCCCAGCTCGACGCTGCGGCGGCCTCCCGGCTGCGCCGTCTGAACGTCATCGTCGGTTCGGTGCACGCGCTGCAGGCGGTCGTCCTGCTCGCGCTCGCGACTGCCGCCTCGCTTCCCATCAGGGCGTCGTTCCTGCTCGGGCCGCCCGGCGCCGGCGACTACGGCGCTGCGAGCCTTGGCAGCGTGCGCATCGACTGGCTGGTCGCGGCGTTCCTGTTGCTCGCCGCGGTCGACCACCTCACGCTGAGCGGCGGGCGGCCGCGCCGCTGGTACGAGGCGAACGTCGCGCGCGGGGTCAATCCGGCGCGCTGGTGGGAGTACTCAGTCAGCGCGTCGCTCATGGTCGTGCTCATCGCGATGCTCGCCGGGGTCAGCGAGCTCGTCGCCCTTATCGCCCTGTTCGGGGCGAACGCAGCGATGATCCTCTTCGGGCTCGTGCAGGAGCAGATGAACGTCGGCCGCGATGAGGTGGACTGGCGGCCGTTCATCTACGGGTGCGTGATCGGCGCCGTGCCGTGGATCGCGATCGCGGCCCAACTCGTCATCTCTGCCACCGACGGCAACGGCGTCCCCGGCTTCGTCGTCGCGATCTTCATCACACTGTTCCTGCTCTTCAACACCTTCGCGGTCAACATGTGGCTGCAATACCGCGGGCGCGGCCGCTGGGCGGACCCGCGATTCGCCGAGCGCGTGTACCTGATCCTCAGCCTCGTCGCTAAGAGCGCGCTGGCCTGGCAGGTCTACGCCGGCGCGCTCGCCGGCGGCTGAGCGGGCGCGCGCGGGCCACGAGTCCGGCGCGTCGATCCGGTTCGGCCGAACGAGATCCGGCGAAGGCCCGCCGCCGGTATGGGCCCGGAGCGACGATGCCTCGCGGCGCCGGGTCCCCTACGCGGACACTTCGCCGGCCGCCTCGATCGGGCCCCCGGCGAGCAACCGTGCCCTCGAACGCTCGGCCACCTCGGCATCCGCGCCCGGGCCGGCGAGCAGTACGGGCCGCGAGGAGGCCATCCGCGCGATCCCGGCCGCGGCTCGGGCGAGCGGGTCGCGCGTGAGCGAGCAGAACACGACCACGTCGGGCGCGAGTTGGTCGGCGGCCGCTGCGAGCGTCTCGATCGGCGTGTCCGGACCGAGGAACGTCACGCGCCATCCGCGATCGCGCAGCGCGAGCCCGAAAATGATGAGTCCGAGGTCGTGTCGCTCGCCCGAGGGACAGGCGAGCAGCGCGCGGGGGCCGCCGCCGCGGTCCCAGCCGCGGGCCAGGCCCAGCAGCCGCGCGCGTAGGAGGCCGGTCGCGAAGTGCTCCTGGGCCACCGACGCGTCACCCTCGCTCCAGCGATCGCCGAGCGTCCGGAGGTAGGGCAGGATGGCCGTCGTGGCGACGGTTTCGATGCCGAAAGTCGCCACGAGCCGGTCAAGTGCCGCCTGCGCGCCTGCGTCATCGAATCTGTCAAGCGCCGACCACAGCGCTGCGGCGAGATCGGCCGGAGCGCTGTTCTCAGGGGGAAGGGCCGTCGCCTCGCGAGCCAGTCGCGCTGCCTCGGCGGCCGAGAGCCCCTGCGCGAGGTGTGCTCGCATCGAGCGCACGCGCGCCTCATCATCGGCGTTGTAGAGCCGGTAGCCGCCGGACGTGCGCGCCGGCGTGAGCAGCCCGTAACGACGCTCCCACGCGCGGAGCAGGTCGGCGCTGACGCCGGAACGCCGCGCGAGCTCACCGATGCGAAGCGTGGCGTTGGACATCTTAGGAGCCTAGCTTCTGGACAAACCATGAACAAGGACTTGACAGCAGGAAGACTCGCTGGTTAGCTGTCCAGAGCTTGTCCAATGTTTGTCCGTCCATCTCACCACCAAGGAGCACCATGAGCACCATGAACCTCACGCGCTCGGCGCTCGGCTCGCTCGCCGCCGCGGGCGCCGTCACGCTCGCACTCGCCCCGGCGACGTTGGCCGCCGACTCCTCCAACACGGCTGCACTGAAGAAGGCCGGTGACACGCGGCTGACCCTCGACAAGAAGGCCGGTGCGGCCCTCAAGAGCCTCGGCATCAAGCTTGCGCCGGTGAAGGGGTCGAAGGTCGCCGCGGGCGCGGTGGTGTTCCCGATCACGAGTGGCTCGGTCGACCCGAAGCTCACCGACGGGGCACTCATCAACCACTCCGGCGGCCTGCGGCTCACCAAGGGCCGCACGACGGTCGCGCTCAAGAACTTCCGCATTCGCGTCACGGGCTCCCAGGCGACGATCTCCGCCGCCGTCGGCACGACCCGCGCGACGATCATCAACCTCGACCTCGCGAAGGCCAAGGCCACCCGGCCGGCGCTGAACCTCCGTCTCAAGAATGTCGGGGTGAAGCTGAACGCGACCGGCGCATCTGCCCTGAACAAGGCGTTCAAGACGAGCGCCTTCAAGAGCGGTCTGAAGCTCGGCACCGCGGTCGTCAACGCCCGCTTCGCGCAGTTCATCGTCGAGAGCGGCAACACGAAGGTCACGCTCGACCCGGCGACGCTCGGCGTGATCACCGGCGCCGGCTTCACGCCGGCCATCGTGGCGCCGGCCACGCTGGACGCGGCCGTCGCGACGTTCCCGATCGTCAAGTCCAAGATCGCGGCCGACCTGACGGCCGGCGTCATCAGCCACTCCGGCGGCCTGTCGCTGACGAAGGCGGGCACCACGACCAGCGCGACGGACTTCGACATCACGCTGTCGGCAAGCCCGACGCTCGCGGCCGCCATCAACGGCGCCCTTCCCAAGGCCGACATCCTGAACCTCGACCTCTCCGGCCTGAAGCAGACCGTGGCCGGCCAGACGGTGACGCTGGAAGGCGTCGCCGCGAAGGTCAACACGACGCTCGCCAACGCGCTCGGCCTCCCGTCGGCGGACGGCGCGACCCTCGGCACGGTGGTCGTCACGGCCAACATCCGTTAGCCGGACCGGCGCGAAACACGCAGGAGCGAGGGCGGCCCACGGGCCGCCCTCGCGGGTTGTGGATCGCGCCGCCCCCGACGCCCGTTCCCGCGGTACAACGACGCGCGAGGCCTACGCACACGAGACGCCCAGGCGGAGCGTCACGCTGACATGCGTCGCAGGCCAGCATTTGACCACAGGCAGTTGGGAGCCACCTCGTGAGGACATTGTTGACCGGCTCCATGAGCAGCGTGAGCCTCGGAGCCGCAACCGGCCTACGCTCCCAGCTCGGCGTGGCAAGCGTGGTGGCGCGCTCACACCGCGACCTCCCCTCGATCCTCCGCCACCCGTGGATCAGACGACTCGTGCTGCGGGTAGCGGCTGGCGAGCTCGTCGTCGACAAGCTGCCGGGTACGCCCAGCCGGCTGGCGCCGCGGGGAATCATCCCCCGACTCGCCCTCGGGGCGCTGGCGGCCGGCCTGTCCGCGCAGACCCGGCAAGCGTCGTGGCTGCCGGCCAGCGCCATCGGAGCCTCGAGCGCAGCCGTCGCGGCCAGGCTCGGGCACGACGTGCGGGCGCGACTGGCCCGCCAGGCGCCAGACCTACCCGTCGCCCTCGCCGAGGACGCCCTAGCGATCGCGGCGGCCGCCGCCGGCGCCTCACGCTGACATGCGTCACCGAGCACAATCTCGGCACTCTTGGGGAGCCGGGGTGGCCGTCGCTCCGTTCACGCGAAGGGAGTGTCCGCCGGAGACCTGCTGGCGTCTGCGCGGGCGTTCCGGGGGTTTGGAAGTCCGACGGTGACCAGCAGTCCGATAAGGACGAAGCCGGCGGCGGTGAAGGCCACGAGGCGCGCCGACGACGACAGGGCCCTCTCGGACGCGGCGACGACGGGCCCGCTGCGCGGTTGGGCGCGCAGGCCGGCGATCGCGCTGCCGCCGCTGGCGCGCACGGCCTCGCGGATGCCCGCCTGGCGAACCGTTGGGAGGTCGGGCACCGCGCGAAGCTCGTCGCGCAGCTGCGAGCCAAGGGTCGTGATCAGAATCGTGCCGAGGATCGCGATGCCCAGGGCCGAGCCGACCTGCCGGAATGTGCTCTGGATGCCCGACCCCTGCCCGCTGGCAGCGATCGGCACGTCGGTGAGGATGACGCCGGTGAGCTGCGCGGTGGCGAACCCGACGCCGACGCCGTAGATGAACAGCCACGGGATAAGCGCGGCGACGGCCGTGTCGCTACCGAGTGCCAGGCCGAGCGCGCCGATGCCGAGGACCTCGAGCGCAAGCCCGAGCTGGACGACGCCTCTCGGGCCGATGCGTGGCGCGAGCTGCGCGGTTACACCACCGGCCAGCAACGTCCCGACGGCCAGTGGGATGAGCACCGCGCCGGTGGCGACGGCGCTGAGCCCGAGCGCGCCTTGCAGACAGCGGAAGCACGAACAGCAGGCCGAACTCGCCGAGCGCGACGATGAGCGCGGCGACGTTGCCGCGGCTGAAGCTCGCGATGGAGAACAACCGCAGGTCGACGACCACCAGCCGCCCGGCCCGCAGGCGGGCCCGCTCGATCATCACGAACGCCGCGAGCGACAGGATCGCGATGGCGACAGCGACCACCACGGGCGATACGACGCCCGACGGCCAGCCCAAGAGGTCGAGACGCCGCTTCGAGGTCAACCACCCGTAGGTCTGACCCTCGATCAGCCCGAAGACCAGCGCCGACAGCCCGATGATCAGCGTGAGCTGGCCGGGGACGTCGATGCCTCGGGGCGTCCGGGGATCGGAGGTCTCCGGCACCACCGTGAAGAGCCCGACCAGGATGGCGATCCCCAGCGGCACATTGATGAGAAACGCCCACCGCCACGACAGCTCGGTCGTCAACAGCCCGCCGAGGAACGGCCCGATGGCGGCCATGCCCCCGATCGTCGAGCCCCAGATGGCAAACGCGATCGCTCGCTCGCGGCCGACGAACAGGCTGTTGACCGTCGACAGCGTGGCGGGCAGGATCATCGCCCCGCCGATGCCTTGCAGGAAGCGTCCGAAGATCAGGAGGCCGCTGGTGGACGCTGTCGCGGCCACGAGGCTTGCGAGAACGAACCACACGGTGCCCACGGCGAACAGCCGCCGTCGCCCCACCATGTCGCCCACCCGCCCGAGCGTGATGAGCAGGGCGGCGAACACCAGGGAGTAGATCGAATTGACCCACTCGGCCGCCGTGGCGGTGGTGTCGAGCTCCCGGATGATCGTCGGGATCGCGACGTTGACGATCGTCGCGTCCACGATGATCATCGCCACGCCGAGCGCGATAAACGGCATCGCCAGCCACCGCCGACGGCCGCGCTCGTCCGGTGCGCCCATCGTCGTCGCGGAGCTCACGGCGGCCGATGCTGGCAGATCGTGCAAGACGCTCAGGCATGGCGACAGCCTCCGACTGCCGCTCATCAACGACAACCGGCGGCACGGAAGGCTGTCGCCCCTCGCGCATGCTACGTCCGCCGCACCCGCATCGGGTCGCCGTTCGGGACGACCAGTGGTCTGGGCGGCGGCTCATTCACCGAGCAGCGCGGACCGCTGGCGCTCGCGCGGATGGACGTCAGCGTCGGCCGCCACGCGAGCTCAGCCGGCTCGATGCGACCTCTGACGCACGCTCTGCCCTGAACAAACCCCGCCCCAGCGCGCCGACTGCAACCGGGGCAGGATGATGGTGACCTTGCGAAGCCGCGCGCGAAGCTAGAGCCGAGTGTGACCATCGTCGACGATACGAGCACTCTCGCCTCCGACGCGCTTGCGAGCGAGTTCGGACCGTCGCTCGAGACGCTCCCCTTGGACGTCCCTTGCGAGCGTCTGCCTCGGCGCGGCGAGACAGTCGCGTCCTGAGGTAAGCGAAACTCGCTGTTGAGGAGGAACCAAAGAGGGAGCTTGCAGGTAAGCACACGACGCGGCTGAAATCGTGGTTTCCCGTTTTGAGTCCGGGTCGTCCGTAGCGGCGCTGCGCATGCGAGCCGCCGTCTTCACGACGGCGAGGCGACGGGCGGGCTAGCCAGGTTGGTGTCGTTGGGCGCCGAGAACGCGGGCAACGGCCTCGGCTCGGTTGGAGGAGCCGGTCTTGGTCAGTATCTGCTTCACGTGCCACTTGACCGTAGGTACGGTGACGAAGAGGCGCTCGGCGATCTGAGCGCTGCTCAAGCCTTCGGCTATGTGTTGCAGGATCTCGAGTTGTCGTGCCGTGAGCGGGGCGTACGGCTGCGGCTCGGGCGTCGTGGGATTCACCAGCTCCTGCAACTCGACTGCGCGCCGCTGCAGATCGGCTGAGGTGCTCTTGAGCGCTTCCTGGGCGAGCTTTGCGTCCGTGATGTCCTGCGCGATCCCAACCAGGCGGATCGGCTGTCCCACGTCGTTGACGACGACCTCGCCTCGGCTGCGCAGCGTGCGTACCCGGCCGTCAGCGCGCAACGCGCGGTACTCGAGCACGAATGATGAGCGCTGCGCGACGGCTTGCTCGATCGCCTGACGGACGCGTGGACGGTCGGCAGGGTCGACACGCTTCTCGCCGCCGGCGAACGTCGGATCGAACTCGCCCGGCGCGAGGCCGTAGATTCGGAACAGCCCTTCTGACCAGGTGATCCGGTCGGAGGCGATGTCCCATTGCCAGCTGCCGGTCTGCGCCACACGCTCGGCTTCGGCCAGGCGCTGGCGGCTGTCGTGGAGCTCCCGTTCGATGGTCACGCGATCGGTGACGTCGCGGATGATCGTGCAGGTTCGCTCCTCGCGCTGGTCGTCGAGGAAGACTTGGGTGCTGACCTCGACCTCGATCGGCATGCCATCACCGCGGATCATCCGCGCCACGCCACGGACTTCTCCCGTCCGGTCGCGCTCCACCAGCATCGTCTGCCACCGCGGATCGGTGGGGTCGGCCAACCGCTGACGCCCCAGGGCACAGATCTCGGCCTCGGTCCTCAGCAGGATCCGGCACGCCGCCGGGTTGGCCGCCAGCACCCGGCCGTCGGGCACCGTGAACAAGACTCCGTCAGGGCTGTGCTCGTACAACGCTCGGTACGCCTTCGGCCCCAGAAGCTCGTCGGGTGCCAGGCGATCTGCGTGGACGGGCGTGGTCACCGCGTGGAGGCGCTCTCGCGTCGCATGACTAGACCTGCGGATGGTAGTGACTATCCCGCAGCAGCATTGAAGATCCGAAGCCGCACGCAAGAATGCCGAGACGTGGCCAGGGGTCGCCTCCCGGCGCCCCGGTCGTCGCAGATCACGAAGCACCCTGATCCAAGAGCGGCGCGTCTGCGCCCGCGACGCGGCGCTTGACAGCGGCCTTGACCGCGGATGGCTCCCAGATCCGGGTCCTGCTTTCAACAAGGAGACCCTCATGGCCATACTGGTCCTGTCGCGCCCGCTCTCCGCCGCGCGCCCACGAGAAGCGGAATCCGCACCAGCGGAAGATGGCGTTGACGCCGGCGCCTCCGAGCCGCGGGGGCCCGGGCATGGCGTCCACCTGCAGCGCTGTACCGCTGTTCTGAGGTTGCCTGCACGGGAATTCGCCCGGCGCGTCGAGCTTGCCCGACGCGAGCTGCGCGCGCTGCGTCGGCGGGGGGCGTCGCCTGACCCCCGCGGCTGCGCCGACCCTCGGCGACCGCCTGGCCGGCTCTCGTCTTGCGCATCGCGAATCGCGTCTGCGGCTCGCCTTGGCCGTGCTGTGCGCCCGCGTCCGCGGTTTGGAGTATCGCGGCGAACGCGTCCCCGAGGGGCTCTTGGCGGCCATCAAGGGGTTTCAGGACGACCTCGTCGACGCTCGCGGGCGGGCGGCGGGGCTGGGCGCTGGACCGGCCGTCGAGCACCTGGGCCGTCATGACCGGCTGCTGGATCGCAGCTGACGCTCAGGCGCCGATCCCGGCCGCGTGCTCGCCCCGGCTAGCAGGGGACAGCCGATATGCGAGGGTCGCGATGATCGCGACCGATCACCAGCCACGCCGCGAAACGCGAGTTGACTATCGGCGACAGCCGCCAGGTCTCGGTCACCGGACTGGGCGTGCCCGTCCCGTCCTGGTAATGGCGCTCCTCGGTTCTTCATGCGCGGCGGTTGCGGAGAACCCGCATTGGCTTGGCGGGCCAGCGACGGTTGCGCCGTCTCCCCGAACGCTGACACGCTGGCTCAAGTGCGCCAGGCGAGCATGAGTGGTGAAGCCCCTCAGACGGTTGCGCGCGACGTCCGAGAAACGATCGCCGACGGGGGCGACCCAGCGCTGACCGACGAGCGTCCCGCCCTCGTGCCAGCGGGGTCCGCGGAATTCCTCGCGCGCCAGAATGCGCGGCTCCAGGTGGCCCTTGGAGCGCAGGCAGCAGAGCTTGCGGAGGTGCGCCGCCGCCTGGTCTCGGCTGCCGACCGCGAGCGCGCGCGGATCGAGCGCGATCTGCACGATGGCGCGCAGCAGCGGCTGGTCGGCTTGATCATCGAGCTGGCCCTACTGGGCGAGAGGGCGGATGTCCCCGAGTCGGTTGCCCGAGGCTTGACGCGCGCCTGCGACGAGCTCGAGGCGACGATCGACGAGATACGGAAGCTGGCCCACGGCATCTATCCCGACGAGCTGCGGCAATTCGGCGTACAGGCCGCACTCGCCGCGCTCGCGCGTCAGATGCCGTTCGAGGCCCATTTCCGTGACTGCGGCGCGCGACGCTTCAACGCGGATGCCGAGGCGGCCGTCTACTTCTGTTGTCTGGAGGCGCTCCAGAACGTGGCCAAGCACGGCGGCGCGGGAGTGCGAGTCGATATCCGCCTCCGCTCGCACACCGAGGGCGGCCTGGAGTTCGAGGTCGTCGACGACGGCTTGGGGTTCGAGCCGACGCGGGTCGCGGTCGCCCGCGGGATCACGGGTATGCGCGACCGGCTCGCGGCGATCGGCGGCGAGGTCAAGATCAGCTCTGCACCTGGAACGGGGACTCGCGTGACCGGCCGTCTGCCCACCGCCACGCTTAGCAACGCAGGCCCCGCGCGCGACATTCCTCGTGGATAGACAGCGACGGTCACCACGCGGTTCCGCTGCACCGAGACGACCAGACGCCCGCGCGCCGGCATCGTCTTGTGCGCCTGTGAAATCGCCACGCTGTCGCGCGCTACGAGGGCGCCCGGGACGAAACGTGGGCCAGTCTGAGGGCAACCGGCAGCGGTTAGAGCGCCCGCCCGCGGCGCTTGGCCGACAGCCGAAGGCACCATCGCCCGCGGCGTTTCTCGCGAGCCGCCATCGCACCCCGCGAGGTTGAAGAACCTGTGCATGCGCGCAGTCTCCAGGCGCGAGAACCGGGAAGTCCCACGGTCACCCGCCTGTGGTGATGGTAGCCGGGTCGTGCGGGGAAGGCCGAGACCGTAACCCCGTGATGCACCACCGTGGGAAGTCAGACGATCCCCTCGTACCTGCGAAGTCGCCGAACAACGCCCAGAGCGGGGCGGCGGAGGTGGTCGAGGGAAAGGGACCGCCCAAGGGGCACGCGTCGGCGCGACCCGAGCACGCCTTCGCTGACGCCCCGCGGCGGCTGCCGCGTATCGACGTCGGGTCGCACGCCATCACGACAGCGTGCTCGGTTCGCGGGACCACGCTTCGGCGAACACGCGCGTCCGCGCTGCGATCGCGGTGTCCAATGCCTCCCGTCGCCTCGGGCAGCAGTCGCTGACTTCGTCTTCACGCCGCTGCTCTGGAACCGATCTCGGAAACTCACGGCCGTCCGACCTGATCACCGCAGCGACAGCGGGCAGTGGTCTCCGCTGAGGACTCAAGCGACCGGCATATCGCCCGAAGCCACGAGCTGCTCCGACCAGCATCCATCGAGCCGGCGAGGAGACGGCGTCGCGTCCCTGCGCTCGCTTTCGCCAGATGCGAGCGCCCGATGCTGTCCGGCGCGCGCCTGGTCCGGACGACGCTCAGGCGTCCGCGAGGCGGCGAACTCGCGCGCGCTTTGCGTCAGGAACGAGCGTCCGCCCACCAGCACGTCCGGGCGCCTGCGAGAGAGACCACTCAGGTTCCTGAGCGAAGCCGGGCCAGAACTGCCCGCTCGGTGGTCGGATGGCCACACGGATCCGCCTGCGATGAGGGCCCTTATCGCGGTGCCCGCCCGCGCCGGCTATGGCAGTTGCGACGGCGGGCGGGCGCCGGACTGCGGACGTTGTCGCGCGGCGCCGTGGTCGATAACGGCGATACGTGGCGGCGGCCGAATCTGTCGTTGCTCGTCGCTTCCGTCTCCACTCAGAGCTCACGATTGACCGCTTCGATTCCGCCCGATCCGACTGCCGTCGGCTCGCCCCGCCCAGTGCCCCACTGACCGCCGGAGCCTTCATGGGGACCCGCAGCGTGCGAATGGCGCATGGCGCAAGAAGCGCCCCACACATTTGCACCCAACGGATGCTTTTGCGGTATTTTGTAGCCGTATGAGGTCGTTGGAAGCCCTTAGAGAGGCCACATGCGGCCGCCGTCCTCCGGGCGGCGAAGCCTAGGAGCGCAGGCGGGGGTGTTGTCGATCGGCAAGTTGACGGTCGAGCAGTCGCGCTACTACGAGCGCCAGGTCGCGCAGGGCCGCGACGACTACTACTCCGGCCGGGGCGAGTCGCCTGGCCGGTGGACCGGTGACGGAGCCGAGACGCTCCGGCTCGGAGGCCGGGTTGATGACGACGGGTTCATGGCGCTGATGGAAGGTCGTGACCCGGGGACAGGTCAGCGCCTCAAACGCGCTGGCGGGCGTTCGAAGGTCGCGGCGTTTGACCTGACGTTCTCGGCACCGAAGTCGGTCAGCGTGCTGTTTGCCGTCGGCGAGCCGGCGCTGGCCGGGGCGCTGGTCGAGGCACACGAGCAAGCGGTGGACGCGGCGGTGGGGTATCTGGAGCGTGAGGCGTGTCGGGTGCGTCGCGGCCGCGGCGGGGTGCGCCGCGAGGTGGGGGAGGGGTTCGTGGCGGCCGCCTATCGCCACAGGATGAGCCGCGCGGAGGATCCGCAACTGCATACGCATGTGGTGGCGGCGAACATGGCGCGCGGCACTGACGGGCGGTGGACCGCGCTTGATGCCACCCCGATCTTCCAGCACGCCAAGGCGGCCGGGTTCCTCTACCAAGCGCACCTTCGCGCAGCCGTCCGTGAGCGTCTTCCGTGGGTGCGCTGGGGGCCGGTGCGCAACGGGATGGCGGAGATCGAGCAGCTCGCCCCGGGCGTGTTGCGGGAGTTCTCCACGCGTCGTCGGCAGATCGAGGAGCGCGAGCGCGAGCTGGTGGCGGCCGGCGTCCAGGTTGGGGATGCGGGGCGTGAGGCGATCGCGCACGACACCCGCGGGCGCAAGCATTACGGGGTCGAGACCGCGCCGTGGCGTGACGTCGTGCGTGCCCGGGCGGCCGAGCATGGACTCGGTGCGCGCGAGCTCGCGGCGCTGGTGCTCGGACCGGCGAGGGCGCCCGAGATCCCCGACCCGCGACGCGTCAGCTGCGAGCTGGCCGGAGCGGGCGGGCTGACCGACAAGCAGAACACGTTCGCCAAGCGCGAGGCGGTGATGGCGTGGGCGGCCGCGCACGGGCAGGGGGCACCGGCGGAGGCGGTCGAGCGCGCCGCGGCGCAGTTCCTCGGGCGCGACGACGTGCATCGTGCAGTCGGGCGGTTCACGACGAGTGATCTGCTCGCTCACGAGCATGCGATCGTGCGTGGCGCGCAGGGGCGTCGCGGCGAAGGCGCCGGCATTGTCGATCGCGCCCTGGTCGACGCGGTGCTCGCGAGCTCGCCCCTCGCGCCCACGGCCGAGCAAGCACGTGTCATTCATGGCCTGACGTCGAGCGGGCACGGGGTGGAGACGGTCGAGGCGCTGGCGGGGACGGGCAAGACGTTCACCGCCGGCCTGCTCGCCCAGGCCTACACGGCCGGCGGCTTTCGCGTTCTCGGGGCGGCGCCGACCGGCCGCGCGGTGCGCGAGCTCACCGAGCAGGCCTGCATCGGGCAGGCGTGGACGCTGACGCGCCTGGCGCTCGACCTCGATGCCGACGACCGCGGCTTCGGGTCGGGCCGGGCGGTGTTGATCCTCGACGAGGCGGGGATGGCGAGCACACGCGAGACCGCGCGTGTCATGGTTCACGCCCACGCCGCCGGGGTGAAGGTGATCGCGATCGGCGACTCCGGTCAGCTCTCGAGCGTGCAGGCCGGCGGCTGGCTGGGCTCACTCACCGAGCGCCTGGGCTCGCACGAGCTGCGCGACGTCATGCGCCAGCGCGACCCACGCGAGCGCCAGCTCCTGTCCCAGCTGCACCGCGGCGATCCCACCGACTACATCACCGAGAAGGCCGCCCGCGGCGAGTTGCACCTCCACATCGGCGATGCGCAGGACGCAAGCGCGGGGGAGCGCGCCGCGGTCGCCGCGTGGCGGTCGCGCCAGGCCGCCTGCCCGTGGGGGCAGGCCGTCCTGGTCGTGCGTGACAACCAGCGCCGCGGGCGCCTCAACGCGCTCATCCGTGCCGAGCTGAAGGGCGACGGCCGGCTCGGCGAGAGCGTCCACATCGGTGGCTACGAGTTCGCCGTCGGTGATCGGGTCGTCGCGCGTCGCAACGATCGCGATCGCGCGGTCGAGAACGGGATGCGCGGCACGGTGATCGCCGTCGACCAGACCGAGAAAGATGTGCTTGTGCGCACCGAGGCCGGCGCCCAGCGCCGACTCGATGCTTCCTACGTGGCCGAGCATCTGCAGCACGCCTACGCGCTGACCGCGCACACCGTCCAGGGTGCCACCGTCGAATGGGCGGGGGTCGTCGGGCGCCCCGAAGACTTCACGCGCAACTGGTCCTACACCGCGCTCTCGCGCGCGCGAGAGCCAACCGAGTTGTTCATCATCGACACCCCGACCGAGCACGAGCTCGACCGTGCGGAGATCGCCCCCGGCCTAGCCTGCTGTCTGCGCGACGAGCGAACCCCGATCGAGCGCCTCGAGGCGGCCATGCGGTGTCGTGACGACGAGGACCTCGCGCTGGATCGCATGGGCGCCGAGCGCAAGCGTGGTCCAGCCCACCTCGAGCTCGCGCACGCCGGTGCCTCTGTCGCCCGCCCGGCCGTCGTTGAGCTCCAGGCTGAGCTCACGCAGCTTCGCGAGCGCATCGGCCAATACCCCGAGCACCTCGTCGACCAGTTGCACGCGGCTCGCGGCGCTCGGGACGAGGCGCAACGCGTCGCTGACAGTGCGCGCGCACGCATCGCCGAGCTCGACCCTCCGACGCGCGGTGTGCTGCGCCGGCGCGCCGCGGGCTCCGCCGAACGCGCGCTGCAGTGCCAACGCCTCAAGCTCGCCGAGGGGGAAATCGCGGCGGCTGCCGAGCGTGAGCGCAACCTCTCAAGCAGGGTCCCCGACCGGACGGCATGGGAGGCCGAGCGCCGCGCGCTACGCGAGCGCGCCGCCGAGCTCAACGCGCAGCTCTCGAGCCGCCGCCGCGAGCATCTGCGCGTCGCGCTCGAGCAACCAGCTCCCTACCTCACAGAAGCGCTCGGCGCTCTCCCGGAACAGCGGCGCGCTCGCAGCACCTGGCAGCAAGCCGCCACACGGATCGAGGCCTACCGCTTCGACCACGCCATCACCGACGACCGCCACGCGCTGGGGCCGCCACCGAGCGACAGGCCAGGGCGCGCGCACTGGCAACACGCCCACCACGACCTCCGACGCGCTCAACGAGACCTCGGGCATCACAACGCCCGTCGACACTCGCACGAGGTCTGAGGCGCACATTCAGGAGCCTCCCGGTCGCTCCACTTCGTTTCGTTCTCTCCCGTCATGTCGTGAGCCTCAACCGAGACGCCTCCTTCCACGCGGAGGCGGGAGCGGACGCCCGGACAACAACGCTCTTGAGGCCCCAGACCTGGAGTTGCGCAGGCGCAACAAAGGCCGGCGTAGGCGCACCCGCGGCGACCGATGTATTCCTGGCGCCAGGGCGAGCCTCTAAAGGGTGAAGGCTGGGAGGTCTGCGATCTCGCCGGACTCCTGCGGTCTTCAGCCCACGCCTAAACGCTCGGGCGGCTGTCCCGGGCCATTGGAGAGTCATGGCCGCTTGGCCGATGAGAGTCTGCCCGAGGGTTCGCTGGCTGTCCGGCGTCTTTGTCCTGGCCGCGCTCCTGTCGGCAGCGCCTGCGACCGCGCAACAGCCCGGTACAGGCACGACCACGCAACAGGCCGGTACAGGCACAACCAGGCAACAGGCCGGTACAGGCACAACCAGGCAACAGGCCGGTGCAGGTACGACCGCGCAACAGTCGGGTACCGGCTCGACCGGCACAAGCGACGGGACGAGCAGCGCCACCGCGCCGGAACCCTTCAGCGTGACGATCGACGCCCCGCCGCAGGAGAGCGCGATTCCTCCCAGCGGGGACATCTCGTTCTCGGCGAACAAGCCTGGCGCCATCTTCACGTGTCAGGTCGGCACTGCGGCCGGTGGTCCGTGCACGTCTCCGGTCCACTACGGCCCGTTGCCGCTCGGGCAGCGACTCTCCTTCGCAGTGTCTGCCGTGCTGCCCGGGACTCACAGCAGCGGTGAAGCACAGACCTTCTACACGATCGCGGAGGTTGTGCGGCACCAGCTCGAGGTCACGATCACATCGGCGCCGTCGGGCAAGGTCCACCAGAGGGTCGCGACGATCTCGTTCGCCGCGAACCGCTCGAACGCAGCCTTCCGCTGCACGCTGGACGGCGTCGCGGCTCCGTGCTCCTCCCCGCAGCAGTATCGAGATCTGTCCGACGGCACGCATGCCTTCACGGTGGTCGCGGTCGCCGGCAAGGAGACCAGCATTGCCACGAGCGCGTCGTGGACCGTTGCTGCGGCCGTGCTGCCTCCCCAACGTCCCCCGCGAGCCGTGATCACCTCGGCGCCGGAGGGCACGGTGGTCAGCAGGCGGGCGCGGCTCGCCTTCACCGCGACTCCGGCCGCATCGCGCTTTCAGTGCTCGCTGGACGGCTCGGCTTTCGTCGCCTGCCGCTCGCCGCGAACCTACGGTGGCCTCTCACGCAGGTCACATAGGTTCGCGGTCCGCGCCTTGGGAGCCGGTGTCGTGGCAGGGCCAGCGGCCAGTGCCCGCTGGACCGTCCGCGTCCGCCCCGCGTCGGTAACCCAACCAGGGGTGACGCAGTCCCCACCACCGGCGAAGAACGGCGGATCGAACTGGCTGGTCGTCGTGCTCGCCGCATTGGTCGCCGGGATGCTCCTCGAGAGCCTGCGCCGGACCGCGCGCACTCGGCGCCGCGCCACGTGGCAACTCGACGCGCAACCCGAGCCCCCCGAGCGCCCCTGCAGCAAGCGCAACCACTACTGCCAGAAGACCCAGGTCAAGCTCAAGCCCGGCAAGCGCCGGATCGCGTACCTCGCGCTCGAAGCCCGAGACGACGACCACGCGCAGCTCGAGACGCGCATCGCGGGACGGCTCGTCGGCCAGGTCAACGGGGCTCTGCGCGATCACAAGCGCAACCAGGATCGTGATCACCTGCGCGCGACGCTCGTGCCTCTTGCCGGTCTGCTGGTGCGCGAGATCGAGCTCTGGCTCGGGGACGACGCCGTGCATCACGACGTCACGGTGGATGCTCACCTGATCGCTCCCGAGATGGAATGCGAGTTCGCCCTCTACTGCTGCAAGAGCCGCGACGGCCACCCCGAGTGGGAGAAGGAGGACCAGTGGACGGCATCGGTCAAGGATGAGAGCGACAAGAATGCCGTCCGCATCGATCGCACCGAGCCTCACGCTGCCAGAGTGGAGAGCGCAGCCGACCAGCTGACCGAGTTCCTCATGGAGCTAGACACGCCCACGAGCGTGCGTGCTTCGACCGAAGGAAGCCTGACGCTCTAGCGGCCGTGCTCCAACGCGCGCAGCGCTCGCCGCGCTCCAACGCCGGGCATCCCGACAGTCGTGTCTGGTCGGGGGACGTGATCGCGACGGTCGCTGCCATTCGGACGTGACTTGCGCAGCGCAGGTCTCTCGCCTCGGCTGCTGCAACCACGCGAGGCTGTCGCGTAAGTCTTGCGATGGTCACGTCGTCGCGGTGGTGCGCTGAAGGCTTGAGGTCCCGGCCGCGTGTGGCGGTCGACGGGTCTTCCGGACTTCTTTCCGCCGGTTGCGAGGGTGTTGGCGCGGACCTCGGTCCAGAGCCCTCGCCGTGCGCGCGACAACCGCGTCACCGCTTCGGACGAACAGAACTGCACTTCACCTGTGACTTCCAGCCAGCGCTGACGCGGGCGCGGCCCTCGGACGGTGGTGGCTGCCATTGGCGTTCCGGGACGAGAGTGTTCGCATCAGACGCTTCAGGTAGCGGTCGCGTGATGTATCGCACCCACAGCGCGTTGTGCCTTGCCACGATCGGCTAGACGCGCGGTCACATTCGCGGGCCAATAACCGAAGGCCCGGAGACAGGGCCCGCACGAGCGATTGGAGACGCGATGAGCGAACTGCAACCCTGGGGTGGCGAAGTCAGACTCCCGCGCTGGCTTGGGTGGCTGCTCCGACGGCCGGCTCCGAGTGATACGGCGGAGCGAATCCACGAGCGGCGCCAGCCGCAATATCCGGACTTGTCGGTTTTGGAGAACGTGGATCGGGCCATCTTCGGTGCCTGGTCGGAGGGTCATCCGGGCAACCGGCGGCCCAGGCATTGACGTGCTCGAGCATTGCTCGGTATGCGTGGCGGCAGCGCTGACCGCGCTTCTCAGCGTCGTCCACGGCAGTACCGCGGCTACCAGCGTGGGGCGGGAAGATTCCGGCTGTCCGCGAGACTCGGCGTCGTGATCGGACGGGGCTGATGGCGTCCATACGAACAACCCGTGTGCTTGTGGTGGCAAATCGCACCGCGGCAACGCCACGGCTGCTCGCGGAGGTGCGCCGCCGGGCACGAGCCGGCACATCCGAATTCACGCTGCTCATTCCTGACGCGAGGAACCGCGCGTCCGCGGACTGGACGCTCGACACGGCCGTACCGCTGCTTCGGCGTGCCGCCTGCAAGCCCGTCGCGAGCTGCGTCGGAGGCCCGGATGCATGGCAGGCTGTTCAAGACGCGGTCCGCAGCGGAGACTTCGACGAGATCATCGTTTCCACCTTGTCCAGACGGCATTCTCAGTGGTTGCGACGGGAACTCGTGCGCCGGATCGAGAGCCTCGCACTGTGCACCGACCCTGCTTGCACGAACCCCTAGCGAGGCGGACTAACCGATGAAGCAGCAGGCCCTGCCGACGCGATCGTGCTGACCGCAGAAGAACTGACCGCCCTCGACGTGGCGGCGCCGATCGGGAGCGCCGCCGGCGACCGCTACCCACCGGAGTTCCTGGCCCGCCTGGACCGCTGATTGCTCTCACGCCGTGTATGTTTCGCCGGTCACGAGAGAGTGTGAGGAGGGGAGGCGCCGTGAGGAAGTTCGTCGCCGGTGCAGGCATCGTCGCGTTGAGCGTCGTCGGGTTGTCCTGGGCGTCCGTCGCGGGCGCTGCCGAGGGCCAAGCCGCGAGCCAGCAGCAGTACGTCGTGGTGTACGCGGCGGGCGCGTCGACTGATGCCGCCCATGCCGCCATCGCCTTCGCTGGGGGCACCATCCTCAAGGAGAACAAAGCCGTCGGGGTGGCCACGGTCGCGAGCGCGAACAGCGGCTTCGCCGCCGATGCCACAGGCGCGGCGGCCATCCAAGGCGTAGCACGCAACCAGGTCATCGGCAGGGCGCCCGACGACGCCATCGCCGACGGGAAGGTGCAGAAGCGCGACCCGGCACAGGCCGACCTCAAGGGGGCGACCGCGCGGAGCGGCGCGGCGGCTCCGGCCGCCGGGGAACCGCTCGCGGGTCAGCAGTGGGACATGCAGCAGATCGGGGCCACCGCCTCCGGGTCCCAGCGCTACGAGCAGGGCAAGGGCGTGCGCGTCGGCATCCTCGACACGGGCGTGGACGGCACGCACCCGGACATCGCCCCGAACTTCGATCGGGCGCTGAGCCGCAACTTCGTCACGGACATCCCGGTGGACGCCAACGGCAACGAGATCGACGGGCCGTGCGAGCACCCGAGTTGCGTCGACCCAGTGGACGAGGACGACGACGGCCACGGCACGCACGTGGCGTCGGAGATCGCGTCGCCGATCAACAAGCTCGGGATCGCCGGAGTGGCGCCGCGGGCCACGATCGTCAACCTGCGCGCTGGCCAGGACTCCGGCTTCTTCTTCCTGCAGCCCTCGGTGGACGCCCTGACGTACGCGGGCGACCACGGCATCGACGTCGTGAACATGAGCTACTACGTCGATCCGTGGCTGTTCAACTGTGCCGACAACCCGGCCGACTCCCCCGCGGACCAGGCCGAGCAGCGCACGATCATCGCCGCGATGCAGCGGGCGCTCGACTACGCCCACAACCATGGCGTCACGCTGGTCTCTGCGGCGGGCAACGGGGCGACCGACTACACCAAGACGCTCGTGGACGCGTCGAGCCCGGACTTCGCCGACACGCCAGGTGAGGCGCCCTACTCGCGGACGATCCCGCCGTCGTGCATCTCGATGCCGTCCGAGGGCAACCACGTCCTGGCGATCAGCAGTACCGGCATCTCCAAGCGCAAGGCCTACTACTCGGACTACGGCAACGGCTACGTCGATCTGTCCGCACCCGGCGGGGACGTGTACGACACCGCCGACAACAAGCGCGACATCACCAGGGCCGTGCTGGCCGCCTACCCCAAGCACCTCGCCGAAGCGGCCGGCCAGCTCAATCCCGACGGGACGCCCAATGTCCCCAACGTCGTGCGGGACTGCCGCTCCGACGGAGTCTGCGGGTACTACCAGTACCTGCAGGGCACGTCGATGGCGTCGCCCCACGCGGCCGGGGTGGCCGCGCTGGCGGTGGGCAGGTTGGGCCTCCCGGACCCGCGCAATGGCGGCAAGTTCGCGTTCCCGGGTCTCGTCGAGCTACTGATGCGAGCGACGGCCACCGACACCCCGTGCCCGACGCCGGCGGCGTTCACCTACACCCGCCAGGTCTTGCAGCCCGACGGGACGTTCCAGACGGTGACGGCGACCCATGTCTGCGAAGGCACCCGCCGCAACAACGGGTTCTACGGCGACGGCATCGTCAACGCCACCAGGGTGGCGAGGGGCTTCTGAGAGCACCGGAGGACGGCGCTCGGCCGAGCGGCCGAACGCCGTCCTCTTCGCTAGAGAAACTGCCCACATAGGTCGGCGACGACGTCTGCCGCCGACTTGCCCCGCGCCTCTGACTTCCGCTCGAGTCGCTTGGCGTCCTAGCCCTCGAAGTCTCGACGGCGCTACGGCGGGATCGGCCTGCCCGGGGACCAGCGCGTGGGCGCTGCCACGGAGCGCCTGCGCCGGGGCTCGATCTCCGGCTCCAGCGGGGGTATCGGGATGTCGGAAGCCGTGCGGGCTCAGGAAGGTCAACGGCTGCCGGGGCGTCCTGCCGGCGGTGGGCGACAGCGACGCTCGCTTTCGCGTGAGACGGCAGTGGGCTCGCCCGTTGGTCTTGGGGTGGCAGGATCTCGCTGATGAGGGACCCCGACCGGCGCGACGCCTCGCTCGATCTGACCTGCAAGGACTTCGGCTCTCTGCTCGCGGGCGTGACGGCCCTGGTGGAGCAGGAGGTCGCTGCCGCTCGGTCGGGGCCCGTGTTCGAGCGTCCGCCGTCCGCCGGGAAGGTCGACCGACTGGTCGGCGCCGACCGGGCCTTGGCGGCAGATGGCGAGAGTGTGGAAGAGCTGCTCCCCGCGCGCGCGGCCGTCCTCGCCGCCGGGCGGCGGACGACGCCGACGTTCTTCGGCTACGTGCAGTCGCCCCAGCACCGGTTGGGGTGACCGCGGACCTGCTGGCGTCGGCGGCCGACCAGAACCTCACGTCGTGGCGGTGGGGTCCGGCCGCGGCGGCCGTCGAGCACCAGACGTTGCGCTGGCCTGAAAGAGGAGCAAGAGCCGCGCCGTGCGGCGCGACTGCTCCTTCGCCGCAGAAGCAGCGGCGCTGCCGCGCCGGCGCCGGGAGCGTCGCGCCCGTAGAACCAGCCCGATGCTGAGGCCGTATGCCGCATGGTCCGCCCACTGGCGGCCTTGCGGGAGCGTCGCGTTGGAGGGGATGCGTCGGCCGATCAGCGCCAGGTCGAGCGTCGCGATCACCATTCCGCCAACGATGCCCCAGGCGGGCTCGCGACCTCGCGTGAAGCCGGCGCTCGCGCCGCATCGAGCGTCCCGTCGGTGCTCGCACGTCGGAGCGAGGGCTGTGAGCGCTTCGATGCTGCTGGTGACCCTTCCGGCTGCAGGGGGCATGCTCGTGGCAGCCGCAACGCCGAGACTCCACGCGCGGCGGCGCCGTCGCTACGTGCGCCTGGGCATCGCTCCCTACCGCACGGACCGCGCTACGTCGGAGGCCGTTATCGGGCTTTTCGACGGACTGCACAAGCGTCTGCTGCAGCGATGGTGGCGTCGGCTGCTGGCCGGCCAACCATCGGTGGCGCTCGAAGCCCACCTGTGCTCTACGCCTGACGGCCAGATCCGAGCCGAGCTCGCCGTCAGCTGCCCACAGCGCAAGGTGGATGCCGTCGAAGCGGCGTTGCGCGGCGCCTACCCCAACACCCAGCTCGAGCCATTTGTCGCCGAGCTGGCCCCGCCGCCCTGCGTGCTCCGTCTGAAGAAGCGGTCGGAGTTCATTACGCGCCTAGGCGTCCCCGACGCACGTGAGCCCGCGGCCCCAGTCATGGACCGGTTGCTTGCGGCAATGCAGGCGACGGGCGGCCCATGTTTGGTGCAGCTAGCGCTCACGCCGACGCCGGCGTGGTTCGAGCGCAGCGCCAAGCAGCGGTTCGAGCGAAGGGAGCAGCGAGCATCGCCGGAATACAAGCGGGGCGAGCGCCGGCTGAACGGGCGCACGTCCGAGGTCGACGCCGCCGAATTGCGCGGCGCGCTCGATGTCCAGCACCGTCCACTGTTCTTCGCGGAGCTGCGCATCGTGGCCGGGACCCGGACGGCGTGCGAGGACATCGCGTGCGCGCTGCGCACCGGCAGCGGCGAGAACCAGCTCGTGGAGCGCGGAACGACCATCCGCCAAGCGCTCCTGCGCCCGTACGACCGCCGCGTCTCGCGCGGGGAAGGCAACCCGCTGCCTGGTTTTCAGCGCTGCGTCTACGCCTCGACCGAACTCGCGGTCCTGTGGCAGTTTCCGTCAGTCGGCTTCTCGGCCGTGCCGCTCCAACGCACGGCGCTCCCGATCGCACCCGCTTCGCCGTCCATCGCCCGTCCCCGCCACCGTGGCGGGTTGCTCCGCGACGTCGTCGGACCCGTCTCCATCCATCTCGACCTGCGCCGTCAGAACACGGCGGTGCCAGGCACGGTCGAGCAGGGCAAGACCTCCTACCTAGTCGCCACGATCCACGAAGACCTGAGGCGTGAGCGCTGTGCCGTGATCGTCTTCGACCCTAAGGGCGACGCCGCCGATGCGGCCATCAGCGCGGTCCCCGACGGCCGCACCTGCACGATCCTCGACTTCGCACAGCCCACCTGCGGCTTCAACCCGCTCGCCGTCGACGCGAGCCCCGACACGATCGCCGACTATGTCGTGGCGGCGATGCGCAACCTGTTCGAGGAGGGCGACATCCGTGCCAGCTCGGACCGTTACCTGCGCAACGCGATCATCGCCGTGCTCGCCTACGACCGGCGCGCCACGCTTTGGGACGCCGTGCGGCTGCTGTCGGTCACGGAGGAGGGCTACGCCTATCGCACGCGCGTCGGCCAGCACCTGCGTGGACTCCCGGAGTTCAAAGAGATCGGCGACTTCTTCACCGAGGAGCTTCGTGCCCAGCTGCGCGACGCCAAGAGCATGACCACCTCCAAGCTCGACGCCCCGGTCAACAAGGCGGCGCGGCTGCTCAACTCGCCCTCAATCAAACGCGTCCTGCAGAACACGTCACTGACCGTCGACTTCGACAGCATCATCGCCGGCAGTGAGGTCCTGGTCGTCAAGGGCGCGCTCGGCGCCGTGGGGGCCGGCAACACCTCGGTGCTGATGCAGATGCTCATCGGCATGCTCGACGCCGTGCTGTCACCCCAGCAGGACGGCGTGGGCGCCGAGCAGCGGATGGCAGTCGCCTTGAAGATCGACGAGGCGCCGCTGGTCATCAACCGCGGCTTCGCGCAGACGATGGCGCTCAAGCGGTCGGCCGGCCTCGAGACGGTTGCCTGCTGGCAGACCGATGCCCAATGGATCGACCCGGAGGTGCGTCCCCAGCTCGACGCCCTCTTCGCCCATCGCGTGTATTTCGCCACCGCGTCCGCAGAGGACGCCCGTGCCGCCACCGATCTGATGATGGCTACGTACTCCGACCAGGTCAGAAGCGTCGACCACGAGCTCCCGATCCTCGGGAGCCCAGACGTGCGACTGCACCTCCCCAAGCACTACGCCCTCGCTAGCTGGGTCACCCCCCAAGGGCGACAGCCGACATTCATCGCCCAGACCTCTCCGGTCGCCGTCGACCCCGAGCGCATCGCCTGGCACCATCGATGCCAGCACGAGCGTGGCGGGCGCGAGCTCGAGTCCTTCCGCCAACCCCATTGGGATCGCAACGACGACCAGAGGAACGACCGGCACGTCGACGCGCCCGAGCCCGTCCTTGCCACCGCCGGCATGCCCCTCTCCCCTGGTCGCGCGACTCACCGCTCCGACCCAACAGGCGAACGCGAACGCGACGACTTCGCCGAGCTTCGGGAACTGTTGCGCTCCGAGGCCGCGCGGCGGACCCAGACCACTCCAGCCGAGCCCACGGGCCAAGCACCCGACGCGGGCCAGTCAGCGCCCGAGCGCGCGTCGGCGACAGTACCGGTCGACCAGCCGCCAGCTGAGCCCCCGGCCAGCTACGCCGAGCTCGTGGCCGTCGACGAGGCCACCCGCGTGACCTGGCCGCGCAAGACCGAGCCACGCACCATCACTCCGGACGCAGTCGACCTCGAGCTCCTCGGGTGGCTCACCGAGCTCCGTTTCGCGCTCGCCACCCAGATCCACCGACGCTTCGGCACCGCCAAGTCCTATTCCACGACCCAGCGACGACTGAAGAAGCTCAGCGAGGCCGGCTGGGTGCAGCGCTTCCAGTTCTTCCGCGACACCGGCGCCAGCTCGGCCCTGACCTACCTGATCACCGACGAGGGCATCGCGACCGTGCGCGAGGCGATCGGCCCCCACGGTCCGTACCTGGACCCACGTCGCGAATGGTCGGCGCCGAGCACGGACGACCCCGCCATGCGCCGCGCCCGCCACGACCTGCATGTCAACGCGTGGGGACTGGCCTTCGAGGCGCACCTCGGCGAGGCGGTCGGACGCATCCGAGGCCCGCGCAACTCCTACGTGGCGCCTCCCACGCGCAGCGCTGGCGGCGAGCGCCGCGCGATCGGCCCGGATGAGCTCCGGCTCCCCGGTGGACGGGCACCGCACGGCTTCCTGCGCACCGACCGCGGGCGGCAGCGCGTCGACGTGGGGGAATTCGCCGCCATCGAGCCGGACCTCACCATCGAGCTGCGCCTGCGCGCAGCGGAGCGCATCGTGATTACCGATCTCTTCGTCGAGCTCGACCGCACCTTCAAGCCGGCCAAGAACATCGACAAGTTCGAGCGCTACGACCACATGATCAGCGGCTGGCACGTGCTCAAGGACCGCTACACCAAGCACTGCACGGCCCCTCCCCTGGTCGTCTTCGTGTGTCGTGACCAAGCCAACGCCAAGGAGTTCTGCCGCGCCGCGGATCCGGTCCTCACCGCGGGGCACGCCTACGGCGGCGCGTACGCCAGCGAATGGGACTATCCCGGACGACAGCGGATGCTCTTTGTTGCGGAGCGGGATGTCCACGAGGGCCACATCGCGGGATACACGCTGCCAGCGTTGCCGCCGGAGGTTCGCGTCGTAGCAGCCAGCGGCGAGCGCACAGCAGCGGCGTGTCACCCGCGCCAGCGTCTCGTCGCCGACGTCTTGGCCATCTCGCGCTAGCAGGGATCCGCGCTGGCGAGCTGACGCGAGGCGCTCTCCGATATCGCGCACAGCCGCACTCCGCCCGGCGATCGCTGTCACACGTGGGGAAGGGACTGCCCAGAGAGTGCCGCAACCACGCGTGCTTGCGGCACTCTTGGCGGCGACCGCTCGCTGCGCCAGCCGTTGCCCGAGCTGAGTGCAGGTCGCGTTACTCGCGTGCAGCCTGTAGCGCGTCGGCCAATTGCAAGGCGGCGTGGGCTACTGCGGCGTAGGCGCCTACGACGTCGGCCAGGTTGTCGCTGGCGCCGGCCTGGTTGAGCTGCTGCACCGCCGCGTCGAAGCTGCGTCCAGAGCTCGTGGGGGCCGCGGCGGCCGGTTCCGGGTCGCAGTTCGTAGGGCGGACGTGCCCGTTCGGAGTCGGCGACGGGCCGCCATGCCAGTCCCGCCTCGAGCGCTCGCGCGTGCGCGTCGTGCATCGCGGCCGCGGCGTCGGCCAGTGCTCGTAGTCGATCGCGAAAGCCGGGATCGGGCGGCGCCTGCTCGTGGGCGCGCATCGCGCCGGCCCAGGATGCCCGGGCTTCGTTGACCGAGGTCCACGTGTGTTCCTTGGCGCCCTCGGCGGGTGTCCCGGCGCGCTCGTGTGGCAACTCGCTCACGCAGCGGTCCTATCGCACCCAAGCATCGTCTCGCGACGCGCTTCGCCGTTCAACCCGCTTGTTGCGAACGAAACCACGCGGTCGCCAACACCCACACGCGGGCGCACACGGACAGTTGGTGTAGCGTCAGCCTTGGGACACCATGACGCCGACGCCAGCAGCAGATGAGCCCGAATACCTCAAGGTGGAAGAGGTCGCCGCGCGCCTGAAGCTCAAAGAGAAGACGATCCGCGACTGGATCCTGCGGGGCGAGCTGCCCGCGTACAAGCTGGGCAAGGAGTGGCGCATCCGCCGCGACGACTTTGACCGGGCGATGCAGGCGCGGCGCAGCACCAGCACCGAGCCCGCGCCGACCGGCGGACTTTGGGATCCAGATAACTCCAGATAGACTCTAGCGGCAGTTTGCAACCGTTGAGACACGTATGTATCCTCCGTGGTTCGGCACAAACGATCGGAGGGATGGTCCGCATGGCCGTGATCGACGCGACCAACGAGCCCGAGCTGCTGCGCCCCACCGAGGTGCTTCGCATCCTGAAAGTGTCGAAGACCTGGCTGTACGACGCGGCCAAGGACGGCCGCATCGCGTGCGTGCGGCTGGGCGGTCCGGATGGACCGCTGCGATTCGAGCGCGCGGTCATCGAGGCGCTCATCCGCGACTCCAGACTAGGCGACCACAACCGGGAGTAACGTCGCCTTCAGCTCGGCTCAAGCCTAGGAGGAAGGCGGATGGCAAGACGGACGGTCACCGACCACGCACTGCCCGATGGCGTCTACCCCTACGCGATCGGCCCAGGCGACGACAAGCAGCAGCAGCGCTACTACGCGAAGCTCGCCAACGGCGCCACCAAGCGCGGCTTCACCACCGCGCGCGCGGCATCGCGCTACAAGAAGGCCAAGGACTCCGCGCCTAGCACGCCCACGCAGACGCGCGGCACGCTCAAGGCGCTGTGGCCCGACTACCTGCGCGCGCGGCGGCCCTACCTCGTGCCGGGCACCTACGAGGACTACGAGCGCCACGGGAGACTGCGGTTGGTCCCGTACTTCGGCGATGAGAAGGTCACGGCCATCGCCAAGTCCGACGTGCAGGACTGGCTGACTGAGCTCGACGAGGAGGACGAGTTCGCACCGAAGACGATCAACAACGCGCTGCGCGTGCTGCAGTCGTTCTTCACATGGCTGGTCGACGATCGCGAGCTGCTGCTGCGAAGCCCTGCGCGCAAGGTGGATCCGCTGCCCGAGGATCTGTTCGAGGCCGACTGGCTGCGCCCGCCTGAAATCCCGGTGTATCTGGAGGCCTGCACGATCGAGTACCGGCCCCTGGCCGAGCTTCTGATCGGCGGCGGGCTTCGCATCAGCGAGGCTCTCGCCGTCGAGATCGATGACGTCGACCAGGACCGCCAGCTCATCTACGTCCGCCGCCAGGCTCGCCGCGGGGCGAACGCCAAGCGTGGCGGGCGGCAGCGTCGTGACATCGCGCGCACCAAGGGCAAGAACTACCGCCAGGTCGCCGTCAGCCGCCGTGTCATCAGTGTGTTGCTTGACCACATCGCTCGGCTGTCAGAGCAGTTCCCGATGCAGGGCGACTCGCGCGTGTTCGTACGCAACCACCCCGCCCCGCAGCAGGCGATCGCCATGACCCCGGCGGCGCGCGCGCGACGCGGGGCGATCGCCGCCGACCTGATCGCCGGCGGGCTGTCCCAGCGCCAGGTCGCCGAGCGTAACGGCGTCAGCCAGCAGCTGGTCTCCCTCGTCGCCCGCGCCCTGGCCGCCGAGCGCCCCGAGCCGCTGACGCGCCACGTGATCAGCAGGGAGTGGCACAAGCAGACGCTCGAGGACGCGGGGCTGCGCAACTCGGTGCGCCTTCACGACCTGCGCCACACCGCCGCGACCTACTGGCTCATCCAAGGCGAGCCCCTGTACTTCGTTCAGAAGCAACTTGGGCACCGCGACTCCAAAACCACCGAGCGCTACGAGCACATGGCCGCCAGCTACCTGACCGAGCGCGTCGACCGCCACGACGATGCCCTGTGGCTGCCTCGGCCCAGTGGCCACGAGGCGCCCGCTTGAGCCTCGGAATGCCAGCTCTCGCTCTGCGGTCACCCCAGTCAGCACCGGTTACACGGGGAGGATCTCGCCGCCGCCGGAGCTCAGTTTGGTTCTCACAGGGCTTCTCAGGCGAGGTGTTACCAATCGTGCCCTGGCGAGCCCTGGCAGCGCGAAAGCCCCGCAGGTGCGGGGCCTTCGCTATGCGCCGAAGAGGACTCGAACCTCCACCCGGGAATCCCCGGACAAGGCCCTCAACCTTGCGCGTCTACCAATTCCGCCACCGGCGCAGGTGGGAGAGCCAGGGCACATCGGCCGCTGGCGGGGGCCGAGTATAGCTCCGAGCGGGGCCGCGGCCCGTGCTCAGGCGGGCGCCGGCGCAGCGGCGCGCAGCGGCCCGCTCGCGGCCGCGCGGACCACCAGCGCGGCGAGCACCCCGCCCGCGCCGAGGGCGGCCATGGCGATGGCCGGCGAGGCGGCATCGACCACCGCGCCGGCGATGGCGGCGCCCGCCGCGATGCCGATCGAGATCCCCGTCGAGGTCCAGGTGAAGGCCTCGGTGAGGGTGCCCGCGGGGGCGAGGTCGTCGAGCATCCCGTTGGCCGAGACGAACGTCGGCGCGATGGAGGCGCCCGCCACGACGAGGATCAGGCCGAGCGCGGCCGGCTCGCCGGACACGCCGACCGCGGCGTGGGCCACGCCCCAGGCCGCGAGCGCGATGGCCAGCCGGCGCGGCGGGTCGACCGCGGCGCCGAGGCGGCCGATGGCCAGGCCGGCGATCATCGAGCCGACGCCCCACAGTCCGAGCATGATGCCGGTGAGCTCGCGGTGGCCGGTGGCGTCCAGCGCCGCGGGGACCGCGACCTCGACCGCCCCGACGCTCAGGCCGCAGAGCACGAAGACGGCGGTGAGCACGCGCACGCCGGGCCCGCGCAGGGCTCCGGTGAGGTCGCGCGTGATCCCCGCGTGCGGGCGCCACGCGCGCGAGACCCGGTTGGCGGCGAAGGTGAGGTCGCCGGCGAGCAGGAAGGCCGCGCAGGCGGCCATGGCGACGCGGGTCGACCACGAGCCGATGCCGGCGACGATGACGACCGGGCCGCAGATGTAGACGAGCTCGAGCAGCGCGCCCTCCATCGAGTAGGCGGCGTGGCGGCGGTCCGGGCCGTCGAGCAGGATCGGCCACAGGGCGCGCATGCACGCGCCGACCGGCGGCTGGGCGGCCCCGGCGACGGCCGCGGCGGCGAGGATCGCGCCGAGCGGGGCGCCGTCGGGGAGCATGGCCAGGGCGATGATCGCGCCGGCCGCGAGCGGCGCTCCGAGGCGCAGGACGAGCGTCTGCCCGCGGCGGTCCACGACGCGCGCGAGGGCGGGGTTGGAGATGCCGAGCGCGATCGCGTAGGCGCCAGACGCGAGGCCGCCCTTGGCGTAGGACCCGGTCAGCTCCTGGGTGTGCAGGACGAGCAGCAGCCCGAGCGCGCCCATGGGCAGCCGCGCCACGCACGAGGCGACGAAGAGGCTGAGGGCGCCGGGGGCGCGCAGGACGTCACGCATGCCCGCCAGGGTGGCGGCCGCTGGCGGGCGCGCGAAACGATTCGGCTCAGGCCGTATCCATGGCGAGGGTGAGCGCGCCCGCCTCGAGGTCGAGCAGCGTGCGCTTGTTCTCGAGCCCGCCGCCGAAGCCGGTCAGCGAGCCGTCGCTGCCGATGACCCGGTGGCACGGGCACACGATGGCGACGGGGTTGCGGCCGTTGGCGCGGCCGACGGCGCGCGCCTTGCCGGGGTGCCCGATGCGGGCGGCGATCTCGCCGTAGCTGGCGGTCTCGCCGTACGGGATGGTCAGGAGCTCGGTCCACACACGCCGCTCGAAGGCGGTGCCGCCCTCGGGGCGCACGGGCAGGTCGAAGGCGGTGCGCTCGCCGGCGAAGTACTCGCGCAGCTGGGCGACGGCCGGGGCGAAGCGCGGGTCGTCGGAGGTGCCGCCGTGGCCGAAGCCCAGGCGCGTGAGCGCGCCGTCGTCGTCCACGGTCAGGGTGAGGGGGCCGACGGGGGAGGCGATGGTGGTCTGCATGGTGGTCATAACGGTCGATCGGCTCCTCGCGTGAGGTCGGGTTGCGTTCCGTCCACGGTCCACGCTACCTTGTCGAACACGTGTTCGCTTCAACGTTCAACACGACCCGCCGAGGAGCCCTCTAGATGGTCGATCTGACCAAGCGCCAGCAGGAGATCTTCGACTTCATCAAGCGCTACTCCGCGAAGTATGGCTACCCGCCGACGGTGCGCGACATCGGCAAGGCGGTGGGCCTCGCCTCGTCGTCCACCGTGCATGCGCATCTGGCCAACCTGGAGAAGCTCGGGCTGCTGCGGCGCGATCCCACCAAGCCGCGCGCCATCGAGCTGCTCGACCGCGTCCGCGAGGACGTGGGCAGCGCGGTGGGCACGGCGGTGGAGAGCGCGCTGGGCGTGCTGCGCCCCGGACTGCCGCTCGTGGGCCAGGTGGCGGCCGGGTCGCCGATCCTGGCCGAGGAGAACATCGAGGACTACGTCCAGGTGCCCTCGATCGCCGGCGGCGAGGATGGCGAGTACGTCCTGCGCGTCCGCGGCGAGTCGATGAAGGACGCGGGCATCCTCGGGGGCGACTTCGTCGTCGTGCGCCCGCAGGACACCGCCAGCGACGGGGAGATCATCGTCGCCCTGGTGGGCGAGGAGGCGACCGTCAAGCGCTTCTTCCGCGAGTCCGACCACGTCCGGCTGCAGCCCGAGAACGCCGCCATGGAGCCCATCCGCTCCAAGGAGGTGCGCATCCTCGGCCGCGTCGTGGGTGTCTTCCGGAGCGTGACCTGATGACCTCGACGCTTGCTCTCGACACATCTGCGCGGCACCGGCAGGCCTCTCCGGCGCGGATCGTCGTTCCTGGCGACGCACGCCGGGCCGGGACAGTGCGTCAGCACGGACCGGCTCCGGTGGGTGACGCCAGGGGCGGCGAGACGCCCCGGAGAACGCTGGATCAGCTGATCACCGGCGTATGGGAGGGCCTGTCCTCGCACCACACGGTCACGTGCCCGGTCTGCAGCGGGAAGATGACTCCCCGCTACGGGTCCGGCGCGCGGCCGGTGGGCGGGCGCTGCAAGCGCTGCGCTTCCACCCTCGGTTAGGTCGGGCGCCGCCTACGAGCCCGGGGGCGTGACATGGCGCGGCGGTACACGCTCGAGCCGCGCGGGCCCTTCTCGCTGCACTCGGCCATCAGCTTCCTCCAGGGCTTCGCGCCGGCGATGCACGGCCGCGGGGGTCAGGTGGGCCACCTGCACCTCGCCTTCGCGCCCGACGGCGAGCGGCGGGCCGCCGGGGCCTGCGTGCGCAGCCAGGACGGCGAGCTCGTGGTGGAGGTCTCGGGGCCAGCCGAGCCGGGCGCCGCGGCCCGCCAGGTCGAGCGGATCCTCTCCCTTGACGTCGACGGCTCGGGCTTCGCCGACGTGGGGGAGCGCGACCCGGCGATCGGGCGCCTGCAGGCGCGCTACCCCGGGCTGCGGCCGGTGAGCTTCCCGTCGCCCTTCGAGGCCGGAGCGTGGTTCGTCCTCAGCCAGCGCATGCGCGGCGCGCAGGCGGTCGCGCTGAAGGCGCGCATCACCGACGAGCTCGGCGAGCGCGTCGCGATCTGCGGCGAGGAGCGCGCCGCGTTCCCCGCCCCCGGCGTGGTCGCCGAGCTCGAGGGCGTCGTCGGGCTGCCCGAGCGCAAGCTCGCGGCCCTGCGCGCGTTGGCCCTGGCCGCCGCGCAGGGCGGGCTCGACGGTGAGCGCCTGCGCGCGATGGGCGGCGAGGCGGCGGTCGAGGAGCTGCAGCGGCTGCCCGGCGTCGGCCCCTTCACCGCGCAAGGCATCGTCGTGCGAGGCGCCGGCGAGCCCGACTACCTGGCGACCGCCGAGCCGCGCATGGCACACGCGGCGGCGCTCGCGTATGGCCTGGACCAGCCGCTCGCGCCCGAGGAGCTGGCCCGCCGCGGTGAGCTGTGGCGCCCGTATCGCTCGTGGGTGGGCCTGCTGCTGCGCCTCGGCCTGCAGGACGCGTCGCACGAGACGCGCCCGCAGTTCGAGATGCACTGGCGCGGCGGCGAGCGCGGCCGCTCGCGCGAGCGCTGAGCACGCGGACCGACGCCGTCGCGCTACCGCACGAGGCGGAAGAACGCGCGCAGCTCGTCGACGAACAGCTGGGGCTGCTCGAAGGCGGCGAAGTGGCCGCCGCGGTCGAGCTCGTTCCAGTGGCGGATGTTCGGGAAGCGCCGCTCGGCCCATCGCCGGGAGGGGCGCTGAAGCTCGTGCGCGAAGATCGAGCAGCCGGTCGGGGCGGTGACGACGTCGTCCACGGTGCCGGAGATCCACTCGTTGACCTTGCGGATGCTCTCCCAGTACAGCCGGGCCGACGACGCGCCGGTGGCGGGCAGCCAATAGAGCATGAGGTTGTCGAGCAGCTGGTCGCGCGTCAGGGCGCCTTCCGGATCGCCGCCGGCATCGGTCCAGGCCCAGAACTTCTCCACGATCCAGGCGCAGAGGGCGACTGGGGAGTCGGTGAGCGCGTAGCCGATCGTCTGCGGGCGCGTCGCGTGCTCGGTCGAGTAGCCCGAGTCCCATTCGGCGGAGTGCTCGAGGGCGGCGAGCGCGGCGCGCTCGCGGTCGGTGAGGTCGTCGAGCGTCTCGGGATCGGGCGGCGCGAGCGGCGGGAGCAGATGGATGCCGGCCACCCGCTCGGGCGCCTGCTGGGCGATGCAGGTGCTCACGCTCGTGCCCCAATCGCCGCCAGCAGCGCCGTAGCGCGCATAGCCGAGCCGATCCATGAGCTCGATCCACGCGCCGGCGATCCGCTCGATGCCCCACCCCGACGCGGCCGGCTTGTCGCTGAAGCCGTAGCCCGGCAGCGACGGGCAGATCACGTGGAAGGCATCGGCTGGGTCGCCTCCGTGGGCGACCGGGTCCGACAGCGGCCCGAGGACTTCGAGGAACTCCACGATCGAGCCCGGCCAGCCATGCGTCAGGACCAGCGGGAGCGCGTCGGGCGAGGGCGACCGGACGTCCAGGAAGTGGATCGAGAGCCCGTCGAGCGCCGTGCGGAACTGCGCCAGCGCGTTGAGCCGGGCCTCGGCTCGCCGCCAGTCATACTCCTCGGCCCAGTAGCGGCAGAGGTCCTGCAGGTAGGCGAGCGGGACGCCCTGCGACCAGTCCGGCACGGTCTCGGATTCGGGCCAGCGCGCTCGCCGCAGCCGGTCGCGCAGGTCCTCGAGGTCCTCCTCGGGGACCTCGAGGCGGAAGTCCGTCACCTCATCGGCCATCGGGCTGTTCGCTCCGGTCGCTCGGCACCGCCGCGCAGCCTTGCACGGCTCGCGTGGGCGCTGGGCGCCCGCTACCCTCGGTCGTGCAGGCCAGACAGCCGCGGCGGGGCAGACAGCCCGTCGAGGAAAGTCCGGACACCAGAGGGCAAGGTGGTCGGGAGACCGACCCGGGGAAACCCGCGGGAAAGTGCCACAGAAACACACCGCCGATGGCGGAGCCCCTGCAGAGCTCCGCACAGGCAAGGTTGAAATGGTGCGGTAAGAGCGCACCAGCGCCACGGTGACGTGGCGGCTGGGCAAACCCCACCTGGTGCAAGGCCAAGCAGGACCGTTCGTAGGCTGCCCGCCGAGGTCCAGGTCGGCCGCAAAGATGGATGGCTGTCCACGACAGAATCCGGCTTACCGGCCTGCTACGGAGAAGCCCCGCTCAGGCGGGGCTTCTCTATGTCGCGGTGGCCGCGTCAGCCAGGCCGTCGAGCTGGATCTCGACCGTGACGCCGGCGTGCTCGTCGCCCTGGGCGCGCCCTGTCCCGGCCCGTCGAACGCCGGCCAGCCAGATCTCCACGGGCGCGGGCTCGGAGAGGTTGCGCCACCAGCGCTTGCGCTCGGGCCAGTCCACGCCGATCGTCACCCGCTCGCCGTCGCGGTGATAGCCGACGGGAAAGGTGAAGGTGCGGCCGCTGCGCCGTCCGGTCACGGTCAGCAGCGCGAGATGACCGCTGAGCAGGCCGTGGGCCGGCGAGCGCAGCACCCCGCGCACGATCGGGTTGACGACCCGGTTGACGACGGCGAAGGGCGTGTGGGAGCCGGCCATCAACCGCGCTCTCTCATCAGCCCGCAGCCTAGACGGTCCTGGGATCCGTGAGGGGACCGACGCCGAGCTCCCCGCGGCACGCGGTGTCGTGGAAGTAGACGCGCACGGTCGACGTGCCACCGGGCGGCGTCACGCGCAGCCACCGCGCCAGCCGGCACGGGGCGCTGGCGCTGGGGATGACGTTCCAGTGCAGCGCGGCCGCGGCGGCCGCGCCGGGCTTGATGACGACGGAGTGGGCCGTCGCGCCGCTGCGCTGGACGTGGGTGGTCAGCGGGTGGTCGCTCGTGTCGATGAGCTGGCCGCCGATGAACCCCTTGGTGTGGCACGTGTGCGAGGACGTGTTGACCAGGATGAGCCTGGCGTCGCGCGACCCCGCGCCGCCCTGCGTGTCGATGATCGCGCCGGCGAGGTCGCTGGCGTGACAGAGCGGGGTGCTCTGGGCGCCGGCGCCCGCCGGCAGCAGCAGCACCAGGGCGCCCACCGCGCCGCCGAGGCCCGCGCGCGACAACGTGCCCAGTCTCAGCCTCACGTTCCCTCCCAAGGTCGGTGAGCCGACGCTACCGACCACCCCGGCATCGATCAACGCGGCGCCTGGGTAACGTCCCCTCGCAGAGGACCGTGGCCGCAGCAACCACCGAGCAACGCCGGCGTCTGGACGACGCCGCCACCGAGCGGCTGATCGACGACCTGCGGACCCTGCTCGGCGCCGACCGGGTACTGACCGGCCGCGACGTGCGCGACCAGCACGGCGTCGACGAGTCCTTTCACCCGCTCGCCGCCCCCGACGCCGTCGTCTACCCGAAGGGCACCGAGGAGGCGGCGGCGATCGTCGGCGTCTGCGCCCGCCACCGCGCGCCCATCGTCCCCTTCGGCGCGGGGACGTCGCTCGAGGGCCACGTCTCGGCGCTGCAGGGCGGGGTCAGCGTGGACATGCGCGAGATGAACCGCATCCTGCGCCTGTCGGTCGACGACCTCGACGTCACCGTCCAGGCCGGCGTCACGCGCAAGCAGCTCGACCAGGTGCTCCGCGCGGAGGGCGTCTTCTTCCCGGTCGATCCCGGCGCCGACGCGACTCTCGGGGGGATGGTGGCCACCGGCGCGTCGGGCACGACGACCGTCCGCTACGGCGCGATGCGCGAGAACGTCCTCTCGCTCGTGGTCGTCACCGCGGACGGCGAGGTGATTCGCACGCGCTCGCGCGCTCGCAAGTCGTCGGCGGGCTACGACCTGACGCGGCTGTTCATCGGCTCGGAGGGCACCCTCGGCCTCGTCTGCGAGGTCACGCTGCGCGTCCAGCCGACGCCCGAGGCGATGTCGGCCGCCGTGTGCGCCTTCCCGACTCTGCGCGACGCGGTCGAGTGCGTGCTCGCCGTGTCCCAGAACGCGATCCCGGTGGCGCGCATCGAGCTGCTCGACGAGATGCTGATCGAGGCCATCAACCGCCACAACGGCCTGGACCACGCCGTCGCGCCGACCCTCTTCCTCGAGTTTCACGGCACGCCCGACGAGGTCGCCGCGCAGGCCAAGGAGACCGAGCAGATCACCGCCGAGCATGGCGGCACGGGCTTTCAGTGGGCGACCGACGAGGCCCAGCGCCGGCGGATGTGGGACGCGCGCCACCACGCCTATGACGCCACCCGGGCGCTGCGCCCCGGCACGAGCGCGTTGACCACCGACGTGGCGGTGCCCGTCTCGGCCCTGGCCGACACGATCATCAGGACGCGGGCCGACCTCGACGAGCACGGCCTGACCGGGTCGATTCTCGGTCACGTGGGCGACGGCAACTTCCACGTGACGCTGCTCATCGACCGCGAGGACCCCGCCGACGTCGCGCGCGGGATGGAGTTCCACGACCGCGTGGTGCGCGGCGCGCTGGACGCCGGCGGCACGTGCACCGGCGAGCACGGCGTCGGCTACGGCAAGGCCACCTATCTCGAGCTCGAGCACGGCGCCGCCGGCGTGCGCCTGATGCGCGCGATCAAGCACGCGCTCGACCCCGACGACATCTTCAACCCGGGCAAGATCGCGGCCGCCGCCCTGCTCGCGGACGATTAGCTGCGGGCGTTACGATCGGCCCGATGCAGCGCGCCGTCCACGACCGCGGCGGATGGCCGACCGATGCGGCTATCGATCGCAGCGAGCACGAGCTCGCCGACTGGGAGCTGCGCACCGACGCGCTCGTGGGCGCGCTGACCCGCCGCGGCCTCATGAACGTCGACCAGCTGCGCCGCGGCATCGAGAGCATGCCGCCGGAGGACTACGAGCGCGCGTCCTACTACGAGCGCTGGCTGTTCTCCATCGAGACTCGGCTGGCCGAGGCGGGCGTGCTCGCTCCCGGCGAGCTCGACGCGAGGCTGGCGCCGTGAGCTACCGCCGCGGCCAGCGGGTGCGGGTCGAGGCTCGCGAGCACCAGGGCCACCACCGCACGCCGGCCTACCTCAAGGGCAAGACCGGCACGGTCGAGCGCGTCCACGCGGCCTATCGCAACCCCGAGACGCGCGCCTACGGCGCCGACGGCCTCCCGAAGCAGCCGCTGTACCTCGTCGGCTTTGCGCAGCGCGACGTGTGGCCCGACTACCGCGGTCACGCCGACGACCGCCTCTTCGTCGACGTCTTCGAGCACTGGCTCCAGGAGGCGCAGTGAGCGACCACGACCACGACCACGACCACCCCCACGACCACGCGCCGATCGCCGACGGCGACGAGTCGCCGGCCGCCGCGCGCGTCCGCGCGCTCGAGGCGCTCTTGGTCGAGAAGGGCGTCATCAGCCACGAGGACGTGCGCGAGGGAATCGACTGGCTCGTGTCCCGGACGCCGGCCGACGGGGCACGCGTCGTCGCGCGCGCCTGGGTCGACCCCGACTTCAAGGAGCGCCTGCTCGCCGACGGGCGCGCGGCCGCGCGTGAGCTCGGCATCGACCCCGGGCCGGCCCCGGTCCTGGTGGCCGTCGAGAACACCGAGCGCGTGCACCACATGGTCGTCTGCACGCTGTGCTCCTGCTATCCGCGGGGCCTCCTCGGACCACCGCCCGACTGGTACAAGAGCCTGCCCTACCGCTCGCGCGCGGTCAGCGACCCGCGCGGCGTGCTGGCCGAGTTCGGCACCACGCTCGAGGACGACGTCGAGCTGCGCGTGCTCGACTCGACCGCGGACATCCGCTACCTCGTGGTCCCGCGCCGGCCCGACGCCACCGAGGACCTGACCGAGGGCGAGCTCGCCGCGCTCGTCACGCGCGACGCCATGATCGGCGTCGTCGCGCCGGCGGCGCCCGCCGCGGTCGGCGGGTAGGCGTCGGCGCTCGGACCGCGCGCTCAGGCCACGACCGCGCGGCCGCAGCCGCCACGTGGCCAGGGCGATCGCCACGCCCGCGAACGCGAGCAGCACGGCCACCTGTGGGACGACGTCGGCCACGTCGCCGCCGTGCTCGAGCAGGTTGGAGAAGGCGTCGTTGGCCCACGCGTGGGGCGTGAGGTGCGCCACGGCCCGCACGGACGACGGGAAGACCTCGAGCGGCACCGTCGAGCCGCCGAAGGCGGCCAGCGACAGGCCCAGCAGCAGGGCGATCGGCCCCGCCTGCTGCTCGGTCGAGCACACCGCGCCGAGGAGCATCCCCGCGCCCGTGGCCACCAGGCAGAAGGCGAGGACCACGGCCGTGGTCCCCAGCGGATCGCCCCACCCGACGCCGAAGAAGAGCGAGGACCCGACCACGATGATCAGCGCCTGCAGCAAGGCGATCGCCAGGCGACCGAGGAGCACCCCGGCGAGGATCGAGCGTGTCGAGGTGGGCGTGGAGAGCATGCGCCGCGCGATGCCCAGGCGGCGGGTCTCGAGCAGCCACACGGCCCCATTGAGCGAGTTGAGGAAGACGAACAGCGGCAGCTGCGTGCTCGCGCCGCTCGCGAAGCGGCCTTCGGCGCGCGGGTAGGCGGCGCCGTCGGGGGCCGTGAGCGCGACGGTCACGCGCGGCACGTGCGCCGCGGTCGCCGACGCCCGCGCGAGGGCCCGGGCGAAGGGCTCGCCGCGCTCCCGCGCGGCGAGCCGCGCCGCGCCCAGCACGGCGGCCTCGTCGGCCGCGACCGCCTGAACGGTGGCCGCGAGCTGCTGGGCCGACGAGTCGGGCCGCCCGAAGTAGCGCAGCGTGATCGCGCGGCCCGCGCGGACGCGCGCGTCGTAGTCGCCGGGGACCACCAGGCCGGCCTCCACGCGACTGCGTGCCACCGCCCGCTCGAGGGCGCGCTCGCCGTCGAAGCGGTGGACCTCGACGGCGCGCCGGGCATCGACGCCGACGATCACGCGATGGCCGAGGACGGCGGTCCCGCCGACCACGCCGATGCGCGCCGACGACCCGCCGAAGGCCGCGCCGAGGAGCAGGATGATGAGCATCGGCAGCAGGAACAGGAAGAACACGTTGGCGCGCCAGCGCAGGAGGCGCCGGAGGTCCGTGGCGGCGATGGCCAGCGCCTTCACAGCGCCACCAGCCGATGGACCCGCAGGGCGGCGAGCCCGCCCGCCACGACGGCGAAGGCGAGGATCGCCGCGGCCGGGCCGAGCGCGGCGCTCGCGCCCGCGCCACCGGAGAGCTCCTGCAGGCCGCGCAGGAACCACCCATGGGGCGAGGCGAGGCTCAGCGCCGCCAGCGCGCCGCCGGGCTGGGCGATCGGGAAGAACGAGCCGCCGAGCATCCCCAGCACGAGCGCGGCCATGGAGCCCCAGGACTGCGCCTGGTCGGGCGTCCGGGCCAGCGTGGCGACGAGCGCCATCACGGCGGTGGCTGCGAGCACCCCCGCGACGATCAGCAGCGCGACGCCGAGTGGATCGCCCCAGTGGGCGCCGAGCAGGAGGTGGGTCGCCACCGCCAGCACGACCATGCTCACGATGCCCAGCGCGACGCTCGTCAGCAGCTTGCCCACGAGGATCGAGACATGGTGGACGGGCGCCGCGAGCATCCGTGCCAGGGTCCCGTCACGGCGCTCGTCGAGCAGGCTCGTGACCCCCCAGCTGGACGGTGAAGAAGAGGAAGAAGACGGCCATGCCGGCGGCGTAGAAGGTGGTCGCGTCGAGCTCCTTGGTCTGGGTCGAGACGTCCTGGATGGCGATCGGGCGCTCGGCCGCGGCCGCGAGCGCGGCGGCGTGCCGCGAGCCGCCGGCGGCTGCGGTGGCGATCCGCACGCCGTCGATCCGTGCCCCGTACGAGCGCGCGATCGACTCGGCCACCAGCGAGCCGATCGCGCTGTCGACGTTGCCGATGACGTCGATGCGGGCGGGGCGCCCATTCGCGACCGCGCTCGAGAAGCCGTGGGGGATGACGATCGCCGCGGACACCGTGCCGCGATCGGCCAGGCGCCGCGCGTCGGCGACCGAGTCCTCACGGCGCAGGTCCAGCAGGCCCTCGCGCTCGAGCGGGGCCAGGACGTGGCCCGCGAAGGCCTGCGCCGAGGCGCCGCGATCGAGGTCGACGAACGCGTAGTGAAACGTGGTGCGCCCGCTGCCCACGTCGTGGAGGATGAGCCCGAAGATCGACGCGAGCGCGAGGGGGAGCACGAGCGCCACGAGGAGGGCCGAGCGATCGCGCATGCGCTGGCGCAGGTCCTTCGCGGCGATGTGGAGCGCCGTGCGCATCAGTCGCGCAGCGCCTTGCCGGTCAGGTGCAGGAAGACGGCCTCGAGGTCGGGCTGGTCGACGTCGACCCCGCGGACGGCGGCGCCGCCCTCGGTGGCCGCGCGCAGGAGCTCGGGCAGCAGGGTCCTCGCGTCGTCGACGATGAGGGCCAGCGACCCGTCGGCCGCGCTGGCGGCCACGACGCCGGGGAGCGAGGCGATCGCCGTCGCCGCCCGCTCCAGCCCGCCGCTGGCCTCGATCACGACGCGATCGTGCTCGCCCACGAGCGCGACGAGCTCCGCGCGCGTGCCCTCGGCCTTGATCTGGCCGAGATCGACGATGCCGATCCGGTCGCACAGGCGCTCGGCCTCCTCCATGTAGTGCGTCGTGTAGAGGACCGCCATGCCCTCGGACGAGAGGTGCTCGACGCTCTCGAGGATCGCGTTGCGGCTCTGCGGGTCGACGCCCACGGTCGGCTCGTCGAGGATGAGCAGGCGCGGGCGGTGCAGGAGGCCGATGCCGATGTTCAGCCGCCGCTGCATGCCGCCCGAGTAGCCGCGAGGACCCGCTCCGGCGCTGACGTCGGTGAGGATCTCACCCGCGCTGTTGTCCAGCGACCGGATTTCCCCGGATTGCCGCGCGGGCTCGGTCCGTCAGGACCGGGCCCGTGCTGCGCCGGGCCCGCGTGCTCGCGCACCCAGCGCACGAGCGGCGTCGCGGCGTCGAGCTCCTCGCGGATCGTGCGGCCCGCCTTCGGGCCGTGCAGCCAGGCCCCGAGGGCGTGGCGGCGCGTCACCGTGAGGTTCTTGCAGCGCAGCAGGCCCAGCCGCGGATGGTCGGCCGCATACCCGCGCGGCGCGCGCACGAGCTCGGGCTCGCTGAGCGCCAGCCCCGCCTCGCGCGCGCGGGCGATGGCCCGTGTGAGCGGCGCCGCCGTGCGCCCCGCGTCGATTGCGCGGCGCATGCGGTCGAGCTGATCGGGCGCCGGGCGATAGAGCCCGCCGGCGACGAGCAGCCCGTCGAGCGAGAGCTCGACGTAGTAGCCGCCCGCGCCCTCATAGCCGACCGCCAGGCCGACGTGCTCCTTGACCGGCGGGCGCGGGTGAAAGCGCGTGTCGTTCCACGGGCGGAACATGTGCGGGCGCCCGAGGTCTGAGAGATCCCCGGCGAGCGCCCGCGTCGGCGCGACGAGGTGCTCGTCGTAGCGCGCGCGGTTCTCCTTGAACCACTCGCGATCGTTGTTGGCCTCGAGCTCGCGCAGGAACTCGAGCGCCTCGGGCGGGAAGCCCCGGAAGGCGGCCGCTACGGCACCACCACCGGGGCGATCGTCACCGGGTTGTGGATCGTGTAGTCGAGCTCGTCGCTCTGCGCGACGCCGGTCGGCGTCAGCACGTCGACGGCCTTGGGCACTTGCCCCGGGTCGAAGGTGCAGTGCGGGTCGCTGCTCGCCGTCGCGCACACGCCGAACTGGAAGCCCTGCGGCGTGGGCTGGAAGCCGCGCGCCTGGTCGGAGCTGAAGCCGTCCTGGCCCGTGAGGACGACGGTGAAGCCCCAGCCCGGCCCCGGCGTCCCGAGGGCCGCCTTGGACACCGCGAACGTGATGTTGCGCGAGATCGCGTTGCCGCGGACGCCCACCTGGCCGAGCGTCGACTCGCTGGCGTCCACGAAGCGCTGGCCGAAGCCCTGCACCTCGATCAGGCGGCTCCACGCGCCCGCGGGAGCGATCGCGTAGCGGCGCTCCGGGAACGATGCGGCCGTCGAGGTCGCGCTCGCGCCCGGCACGTGGACGTAGACGTCGACGAGCTGAGCGCCCAGCGGGCTGCCGAAGGTCGGCGTCAGGTCGCGCGTGCGGAGCTGGAAGACGACCGACGGGCCGGCGTCGTAGACCGCGAAGTGCTGGATGTCGAAGGCCCCGGGGTGGAAGGCCGCGTCGGTGGGATAGGCGTAGTTGCCCGGCCCGTTGTCGTCGTTGTCCGGATCGTCGGCCGCGAAGACCAGCGTGCCCGGCGGCTGGTCGAAGACCACCGTGCGCGCGACGCGAGCCGTGGCCCCGGACGGGCTCGTGGCCGCGGTGTTCAGCACGTAGGTGCCGCCGGCGAGCGGGATGGTGACCGAGAAGGAGCCGTCGGAGGCGACTGTGGCGGTGTGCAGCGACGTCGAGAAGTCGGTGTCCGTGTTGGTGGCCGCCACGATGACCGAGTTGCCCGGAGTCGTCGTGCCGGTCACCGTCACCGAGTTGCCGACGAGGATGTTGTCGGCCGGCGCTGTCACCGACAGCGCGGTCTGGCCCTGGGCATGGCGGATGTAGCGGTCGACCGTGTAGCGGGGCCGGTCGAGGATCGACCCCGCCGCCGTGTCGAGCGTGAGGCGCACGAACTGGCCCGCCGACCACGTCAGCGCCGAGGCCGAGCCGTCGGGCTTGCCGTTGCGGAACCCGATCGACGCGACCGTCGGATCGGTGCCGAAGGGCGATGGCGCGAGGTCGGGGAGGTCCCACACCTGCTCGGCGATGAGGCCAACGCCCGAGCTCATGTTGCGCATCGTGTCCAGCCGGGCGATGGCCGAGCCGACCGCGCCGCGGTCGATCTCGTACTGGCCGCGCTCGCCGCCAAGGACGGGCCATGGGTGGCCGGTGCCCTTGTTCGACGGCGCCCACGGATGCCCGTCGGTCGCGCCGTCGCCGTAGCCGTCGCCGTTGTAGCGCAGGAAGCCGTCGCCGCTGGCGGTGGTGCGCTTGATCGTCGCGTCGACCACCGGCAGCGAGGCGAGGATGTCGGCGTCGTCGGGCCTGAGCAGGCCCAGGCGGGCGTACTCGAGGAAGCCGGCGTCGATGACCGAGCGCTGGTCGAGGTCCGGGCCGCCGTTGCCGACGTTGTAGACGACCGCCTCGTTGGGGTCGCCGTTCTTCGAGAGGCGGATGAAGTACGGGTGCGTGCTCAGCGGGCCGTTGGTGGTCAGCGTCCACTTCTTGAGGTTGCGCTGGAACTCGTCGGCGGTGGCGCGCCACACGCGCGCCGAGTCATGGTCGCCGTTCTCGTCGGCGATGATCGCGGCGGCGATGAGGCCCGCGATCTCGGCCGAGATGGTCGACGGCGAGAAGCCGCTCTGCTCCTCCCAGCGCTCGGGCCCGAACGACGGCCCGTGGCTGGCCACGAAGTTCGCGGCCGGTGCGATGTGGGCCTCGTAGTAGCCGTTGTCGGTGAGCCCGACGGCCAGCGCCATGATCAGCGGGTAGGCGCACTCGTCGAGCTGGGTGTTGAAGCTGTCGGGCGCGAGCTTGCCGTTGGGCAGGCTGTTGCGCGGCATCGAGCCGTCGGCCTGCTGCTGGCGCTCGAAGAGGAAGCGGGTCATGTCCCTGGCCGTGTGCCGGTCGCCGTCCAGGAAGACCGCCGTCCACGCCTCGTAGAGATCGCGCGCGAAGACCTCGCGGTAGGAGCCGAAGTAGGTGTTCTTCGGGTCGCCGGCCGAGACCGCCTGTCCCCACGGCGAGGTCAGCGAGGCGGCGACGGCGCCGGGGAAGGTCTTGTCCTCGGCGGCCTTCACGTAGTTGGCGCTGAGGTAGTACTCGTCGAGGATGTCGTTCCAGTGCTGCAACGAGGTGCCGTGCGGGCGCCGCGGCTTGACGAGGCTCGCGTCGTAGGCGTTCCAGCCGCGCTCGTAGGCGTGGCGGGCCTCGTGGAAGCCGCGCTTCAGCGAGCCCTGGCTGGCGGAGATCGCCTTGGCCTGCGTGTCGCCGTAGCCGAGGGCGAGGGTGAAGCGGCCGCTGTGGCCGAGCGCCACGCGCCCCACCTGCACGACGTTGCCGTGCACGGCGCTGTCGTGCGGCGCGGACAGCGCGTGGCTCGTGTCGAGCTGGACGAGGCCGTCGCTGGGCTGGCCGGCGAAGCCGTTGGTCGCCTGCTGCAAGCCGCGGCTGACGTCGAGCGCCGAGTAGACGGGGATCGCGTAGTCGCGGTTCGCGGCCTGGGTCTTCGTCACCACGTCGGAGCCCACGAGCAGGGTGTGGCCGCCGGCGCTGGCCAGCCCGCCGTCGTCGGCGCCGCCGTTGGCGGTTGTCGCGCTGCCGCCGCCACCATTGCCGTTGAGCGTCGGGTCATGGCGGACGTACAGGTGGTAGTCGGACAGCCGGCCCCTCAGCGCGACGAACTTCGAGCGGATGAGGACGGTCGGGCGCGAGGGGTCGGTCGTGTAGTCGGTGACGATCTTGTAGCGCCCGCTCTTGGCCGTCGTCGTGACGCGACAGGTCAGCGCCCGGTCGTCGGTGGCCTGGACCGTGTAGGTCGTGTCGCGCGTCTGCAGGTCGGTGAAGCTCGAGCCGTCGGTGACGAGGTACTGCAGCGTCTCGACGTTGGTGTTGTCGTTGGTCGGGAAGTAGACGTCGCTCAGCACGCCGTTGGCGACCGTGAACCACACCTTCGAGGTTGTGTTGCGCGCCGTGCCCACGCAGTCCTTGCGCGCGAGGTCGAAGTGCGACAGCGCGCCCGGCCCGTCGGTGGCCGGCGGCGCGGCGGGCGCGGCGGTCGCGCACCACAGGACGACCAGCGCGGCCAGGGGAAGGGACCGGGCGGAGCGGGACATGGGGACTCCTGGGGAGAAGAGCTGAGGGCCGCCCGAGCCTAGCGGCGCCGGGGCGCCCGCTGCAAACGCCCTCACGGCTAGGCTGACGCGCCATGCGCTTCGGGATCTTCTACGAGCACCAGATCCCCCGCCCGTGGGGCGACGACGGCGAGCAGCGGCTCATCCAGGAGGCCCTCGAGCAGATCGAGCTCGCCGACCGCGTGGGGCTCGATTCGGTGTGGGAGGTCGAGCACCACTTCCTCGAGGAGTACTCGCACTCGAGCGCCTCCGGCGTGTTCCTCGGCGCCGCCTCGCAGCGCACGCAGCGCATCCGCCTGGGCCTCGGGATCCTCCCGCTCCCGCTCGGCTACCAGCATCCCGCGCGCGTGGCCGAGACCGCCGCGATGCTCGACCTCGTCTCCGGCGGGCGCGTCGAGCTCGGCACGGGCGAGACGTCGAGCGGGGCCGAGCTCGAGGGCTTCGGCGTCGACCGCGAGACCAAGCGCGCGCAGTGGGAGGAGCTGCTCGGGGTCGTCGCGCGGATGATGGTCGAGGAGCCGTTCGCCGGCGCCGACGGGCGCTTCCTGACGATGCCTCCGCGCAACGTCGTCCCCAAGCCGGTGCAGAAGCCCCACCCGCCGCTGTGGGTCGCCTGCTCGCGGCGCGAGACGATCCGCCTGGCGGCCGAGAAGGGCATCGGCGCGCTGAGCTTCTCGTTCGTCGAGCCCGAGGAGGCCAAGGCGTGGGTCGACGAGTACCACGCGATCATCGAGAGCGAGCGCTGCGTGCCCGGCGGCTTCGCGGTCAACCCGCAGGTGGCCTGCGTGCTGCCGATGATGTGCGCGCCCGACGAGGCGCAGGCCATCGAGCGCGGCATCGACGGCGCGCACTTCTTCGGCTACTCGCTGGCGCACTACTACGTCTTCGGCGACCACCGCCCGGGCCGCACGAACGTCTACGAGGAGTTCCTGGCCCGCCGCGACGAGGTCGGCTTCGCGCGCTCGATCATCACCGCCGACGCGGCGCCGCTCGGTGTGCGCGTCCTGCAGCAGGGTCTCGGCTCGCTGCGCGGGGCGATCGGCTCGCCGGAGCAGGTGCGCGACCTGTGCCGGCGCTACGAGGCGGCCGGCGTGGACCAGCTCATCTTCCTCATGCAGGCCGGGCGCAACCGCCACGAGCACATCTGCGAGTCGATCGAGCTCTTCGCCTCCGAGGTCATGCCCGAGTTCGCCCAGCGCGCTGACGAGGCCGACGGGCGCCGTGCCGAGCGCTTCGCCCCCGCGATCGCGGCGGCGCTGGCGCGCCGCGAGCCGCCGCGCGTGGCCGATCCCGACTACTCGATCGCGCCCGTCGCGTCAGGCCCGGCCGACTCGAGCCGCGGGCACGCGCCGTCCAACGGGCGCCCGCGGGCGCCGCGGGTGCAGGCGCTGCTGGCCGAGCAGGGCGAGCGGGCGTTCAAGGCCTTCGTGCGGCGCTCCGACGATCGCCGCCTGGAGCGCACCGCCGGCTCGGCGACCGGGCTGAAGGTGCTCTTCGGCGCGATGGCGCAGGCCTACGAGCCCGACAAGGCCGCGGGCTTCAGCGGCGACCTGCAGTACGACCTGCGGCGCTCGAACGGCGAGCTCGTGAGCTGGACGGTCACGCTCGGGCCCGAGGGCGCGACCGTGCGGCCCGGCAGCGCCAGCGCCCCGGCGCTGACGCTCAAGCTCGGCGTCGTCGACTTCGTGCGCCTGGCCGGCGGCGACCTCGACCCCGGCAAGGCGCTGCTGACCGGCCGCTTGGACATGGAGGGCGACCTGGCGATCGCCGCGCGGCTGGGCGAGATGTTCGGCCAGCCAGCCGCGATCTGATGGTGGTCCCGCGCTACGACGCCGGCGGCTTCGCCGCGCTGCCGGACACGGTGGCCCGCCTGCTCGGCGTGGGGGAGGGCGGTGTCGCGCTCGACGGCCTCCCGGCGCGCGCCCCGCACGTCGTCCTCGTCCTGCTGGACGCCTTCGGCTGGCGCTTCTTCACCCGCCACGGCGACCATCCGCTGCTGCGGCGCTTGCACGCCGTCGCGCCGCTGACCACGCAGTTCCCCTCGACCACCACGGCGCACGTCACGACCCTCCACACCGGGGTGGCGGTCGGCGAGCACGGCCTCTACGAGTGGAACGTCTACGAGCCGTCGCTCGACGCCCTCATCACGCCGATGCTGTTCTGCTACGCGGGCGACGCGGCACGCGACACGCTGTTGCGCGCCGGCGTCGAGCCGAGCGTGCTGTGGCCGTCGGCGCCGACGTTCTACGAGCGCCTGGCGCCGGCCGGCGTCGCCTCGCACGTCTTCGGGCCGCAGAGCTTCACGCCCTCGACCGTCGACGGCGTGCTGGCGCGCGGCGCGGAGGTCCACCCGGTGGCCGACCTGCCGTCGGGGCTCGCCGCGCTGGGCGCCGCGTTGCACGCGTCCGACGGGCCTGCCTATGCGTACTTCTACTGGGACGAGGTCGACGCCATCGGCCACCAGCACGGGCCGTCGTCGTCGCAGTTCGCGGCCGCCGCGCAGCGTTGCCTGGACGCGCTCGACGCCGGGCTGCGCGCGCTGCCCGAGGGGACGATCGTGCTGCTGGCCGCCGACCACGGGCAGGTCGACGTCGACCCCGCGACGACGGTCTACGTCAACGAGGCGTGGCCGGGGATCGCCGACCTGCTGGCGCGCGACCGTCGGGGGCGCCCGCTCGCCCCCGCGGGCTCGGCGCGCGACCTCTTCCTGCACTGCGGGCCCGAGGCGATCGACGCGTTGGTCGACGGCCTGGAGCGGCTGCTGGGCGAGCGCGCGACCGTCCACCGCGTGGCCGACGTCGTCGCCGCCGGCTGGCTGGGCACGGTCGGCGAGCGCCTGCGCGCGCGGCTAGCCGACGTCTGCGTGCTGCCCGCGCCGGGCGAGACGGTCTGGTGGCGCGAGCGCCATCGCTTCGACATGCGCTTCCGCGGCCACCATGGCGGGCTCTCGGAGGAGGAGGCGCGCACGCAGGTCGCCGCGCTGGTCGTCTAGGGCCGCGGGGCGCTCGCCCTGTTCGGGCGAGCGCCTGAGCGACTGCTTCTCACCCCCCGTTGAAAGGCTTGACGAGCGGGTTGTAGCTGGCGAAGAACCCGTTCGGGTTCGGGTACCAGAGCCACACGTGGAGCGTCACGAGGTCCGGGTGCCAGAAGGTGAAGGCGGCGCCGGTGTCCGGGGCCGTCTTCGCGCAGCGATCCTGTGACGCCTGGGGCACGAAGGTCCCGTCGTCGTAATGGCAGGCCGCCGGGAACGAGCCGTAGCGAGCGCTCGGGAACGGCGACTTGGCGGGCTTCTTGGGGAAGACCCACTCGAGGGCGGCCAGCTGCCATGTCGTCGGGCTCGCCTTCTCGTAAACCAGGATCGGCGGGCGGCGGACGTCGAAGTCCTGGATCTTCGGGTTCATGAAGTGCCAGCCCATGTTCGGGATGTCACGCGTGATGATCCGATAGCCGTCGGCCTTGGCCTGGTCGAGGTCGGTGGCGTACTTCGCCGTGGCCAGCCGCGCGGAGGCGAGCTGATTGGTGAAGCCGGGCGAGTGGTCGTCGGACTGCTTGGCGGTGGCCACCACGCCGGCGGCGAGCGCCACCGCCACGGCGGCGAGCATCGCGAGCAGGGCGCGCTTGGAGATGGATACTCGATGCACTTCGTTCCCCCTTGGTCTGGTGTGCGCTGACGCTACGAGCGCGTGGCTCGGCCGCCATCGGGCATGCAACCGATCTTTGGGGAGGGGAGTCCCTAGGTTTCGCAGGGCCCGCTTGTGCCGGCGGGTGTCGGGTGCGAACATGTGTTCGATGCCCGTCGTCTGCGTTCTGCTCCCCCGCTTCGAGCTCGTGGTCGCCGTGGGCGCGCGCGAGGCTCTGCTCCAGGGCCCGGCCGCCCTGGCGCCGGAGTCGGGTCGCGAGCAGCTGGTGGGCGAGGTCTCGGCGGCGGCCGAGGGCTTCGGCATCCACCCGGGCATGCGCATGGGGGAGGCGCTGGCGCGCTGCCCGCGGCTGGCCCTCGTGCCGCCCGATCCCGTCGGGGTGGCCGACGCCTGGGAGCGCGTGCTGGCGGCCCTGGAGGCCGCCGGGGCGATGGTCGAGCCTGGGCGTCCGGGCCTTGCGTGCTTCGAGGCGCGCGGGCTGCGGCGCCTGCACGGCGGGTCGCTCGAAGGGGTGCTGGAGGCCACGCGCGAGACGCTGCGCAGGGCCGGCGTCGGCGCGGCGCGCCTGGGCGCCGGGCCGTCGCGCTTCTGCGCGATCGTGGCCGCCGCCGCGCGGGCGCGCGCACGGCGTGCGGGCTACGTCGCGGGCGCCGAGGGCCTGGCGGGCGAGCGCGTCTCGCTGCTGCGCCACCGCCCGGAGGTGGCGGCGTTGCCCGAGGAGCTCGAGCGCCTGGGGATCGCCACGCTGGGCGCCCTCGCCGCGCTGCCGCGCGCCGCGGTGGCCGATCGCTTCGGCCGCCCAGGGCTGCTGGCCCACGACCTCGCGAGCGGTCACGACACGCCGCTGCACCCACGCCGTCCCAGCGAGGTCCTCGAGGAGGTGCTCGAGCTCGAGGAGTCCTCCTCGGGCACCCAGCTCGAGCGAGCGCTCGGGCTGCTGGTCGACCGGCTGCTCTCCCGCCGCGAGCGGGACGGGCGCACCTTCCGCGTCGTCGTGCTCGGCGCGACGCTGGTCGAGGGCGGCACCTGGCGCGAGCGCGTCGTCTTCCGCGAGCCGCTGTCCGACGCGGGGCGCATGCGCCTCGTCCTCGCCCAGCGCCTGGCGCTGCTGCCCGCGCCGGCCGAGAGCCTGCGCCTGTCGGTGGAGCGCTTCGGCCCGCCGCATCCGGCCGGCGCGGCCCTCTTCGACGACTCGAGCGCCCGTCGCCAGGTGCGCCTGCGCGAGGCCATCCGACAGGTGCGGGCCGCCGCGGGCCCCGGGGCCGCGCTGCGCATCCTGGCCGTCGACCCCGACTCGCGGGTGCCCGAGCGCCGGGCCGTCCTGACGCCCTTCGAGGTGTGATCGCATGAGCCCCGGCAGTCGCCGCCTCGGCGTGCCGCGCCCCGCGACGGTGCAGGCGGGGCCCGGCGGGCGCCCGGAGGCCGTCGACCAGCAGGAGGTCGTCGCTGTGCGCGAGTCGTGGCTCATCGAGGACCGTTGGTGGACGGACCGTCCGCTGCGCCGGCGCTACTGGGAGGTCGTGACCCTCGACGGCCGCGACCTCGTCGTCTTCCGCGAGCTCACGGGGGGCGGGTGGTACCGCCACCGTTGACGCCACGTGCGTTGCCGCTTCACGCGGTCACCGCCGCCGCAGCTCCTGCGCGCTTGCTTCACGGTTGCGCGGTTGTCCCGTGACGCGATCGTCGCGAGGGTGCCGGAGTGCCCCCACAACGCTCTCCAGGACCGCCGGACCGAGGCCAGGCGGGCGTCGACTACATCGGCGTCCTGCTCCTCGTGACGGTGGTCCTGGGGGCGGTGGCGCTGGTCGCCGACGGCTCGGGCATCCCGACGGCCGTCGACCACCAGCTCGTGCGCGCGCTGTGCATCGTCCGCGGCGGCGAGTGCGAGCAGGACCGCGCCCCGTGCGCGATCCGCAGCGATCGCCGCGACGACGCCGTGAGCGCCAGGATCCTGGTCTTCCACGTCGGCGCGGACAAGACCTTCATTCGCGAGGAGCGCTCCGACGGCACGGTCGCGGTCACGGTCGCCTACGGCCAGCAGGCCGGCCTCGCGGTCAGCGGGGGCGCCCATCTCGAGGTGGCCCTCGGACGCGGCGGGCTCGGCCTGGGGGGCGAGCTGACGGCCGCCGCGGTCGCGACGCGCGAGCGCGGCTACACCTGGGTGCTGCGCGACGGCCGCGCCGCCGATGCGCTCATGGGGCGCCTGGGCGTGGGGCCGGCGAGGCTCGACGGGCTGATCGCGAGCGGGCGGGTCCCCGCGCCCACGCAGCGCTACCGCCACGGCGGCCTCGGGAGCTGGGGCTCGGCCTCGGGCGGCAACGTGCCGGGCGCGACGCTCGGGCTGTCCTCGCAGGACGTCGCCGGCACGCGCACCGACGCGAGTAGCGGCCGGCGCACGTTCTACGTGCAGCGCACGGTCGAGGGCTCGCTGTCGCTGACCTACGGGACCGCCGGAGCGACGGGCGCGCGCACCGATCGCGAGCGCTACGCGGTGACCTACGACGCCGGCGGGCGCCCCGTCGACCTGATGGTGGTGACCACCGGCAGCTATCGCGGGTCCTTCGACCTGCCCGCGCGCCTGCAGCCGGCGGTGGGGCTGCTGTCGGCGCCGACCGGTCACGTGCGCACCTACGTCGAGGAGACGCACCTCGACCTCACCGATCCCGAGAGCCTGCGCGTGGCGCGCGCCTTCCTCGAGCAGGTCCGCCATCCGGACGCGGTCCACATCGGCGCCGCGGTCGCGATCGCCGCTGCCCTGCGCCGCCGCCTGGACGCCGTCGGCGTGGTCCACGCCCGCACCTACGACGCCGACGAGCGGCGCTACGGCATCGACGGCTCGGTGGGCGTCGAGGGCGTGCAGCTCGGCGCGTCGCTGTCGCGCACGCTGCTCGACTCTCACCTCGTGGCCGCGGCAACGCGCGGCCTGGACGGGGTGTGGCGCGTGCGTCGCGACTGCCTGGGGCGGGTGGCGTAGGTCGTCCGTTCGGCGCTTGTGGCGCTGCGCGGCGCGAACTGCATCATCGAGGGGTTGCTGTTTGGATTGGGGGGTCGGTGACGTCCGACGCTGAGGAGAGTGTCCCGACCGGGCGGCGAGCTGACTCGCATTGAGGCTGTCGGCCGGAGTGGCCTGACTTTCTCTTGTCGATCACCGCGAACGGCTGGTCCGGATGCGCACCGCGCTCTATAACGACCTGCTCTGGCACCTGCACGACCTGTGGCCCGAGCAGACCTTCCCGGCGTGCGCGTTGTTGTCGAAGAAGTGGGCCACCCACGTCGCCCGACGCCTGGCCCGCGCCGAGCAGACCGCCAGGGTTCGGATCGCTCGCGGCGAGCTGCGCCACCTACGCGAGCTCTCCGACACCATCAACCTGCTGCAGGCGCAGATCGCCGACTTGGTCGCCCAGGTCGCGCCACAGCTCGTCGCCGAGCGCGGCTGCGGGCCGCTGACCGCAGGCAAGCTGATCGGTGAGATCGCCGGCGCCGATCGCTTCGCCACCGACGCCAAGCTCGCCAGGGCCGCGGGGATCGCCCCGATCCCCGCCAGCTCAGGACGCACCGACCGTCACCGCCTCGACCGCGGCGGCAACCGCCAGATCAACGCCGCCATCCACCGCATGGCCGTCACCCGCGCGCGCTGCCACCCCGAAACGAAGGCCTACATCGCCCGCAAGAAGGCCGAGAGCAAGACCACCACCGAGGCCATTCGCTGCCTCAAGCGCCACCTCGCCCGCCGCGTCTGGCAGCTCCTCCGCGCCCCCACCCCGTCCACGCCATCACCCCCACCATCAATCTCTTGACATAGATGGCATGTGCCGTGGCCGTCCCGGTCTGTCCTGGCGGACAGGTAGGGACCTCCTCAGCTCAAGCGCGGCGCTCGTCCGCGCAGGCGTTCAAACCGTGGAGCTTGAGGAGGCCCCCTGTGACGATCGTAATGGGACTCGATCAACACCGAGCGCAGATCACCGCGGAGTGGATCGACACGTCGACCGGCGAGGTCTCTCGTCAGCGCGTGGCTCCTGCGCATCGCGCCGGGGTGCGGCGGTTCGCCGAGCGCTTCGGCGATCTGGAGCTCGAGGTGGCGCTGGAGGCGACGACGGGTTGGCGGTTCGTGGTCGAGGAGTTCACGGCCGTCGGTGCGCGGGTGCATCTCGCTGAGCCGGCCGAGACCGCGGCGCGTCGCGGGACAAGAAGCGCGCCAAGAGCGACCGCGCCGATGCGCGCCACCTGCGTGAGCTGTTGATGGTCGGCCGGTTGCCGGAATCGTGGATCCCGCCCGAGCACCTGCTCGACCTGCGCGCGCGGGTCAGGCTGCGCCACACGCTCGTCGAGCAGCGCCGGGAGTGGCAGCAGCGCATCCAGGCGGTGCTCTATCACCACGGCGTGCCTCCGCGCAGCTGGCTGCTCGGCGCCGAAGCACGCGCGTGGCTCACGGGCTTAGAACTGCCGTCAGCGGCGCGCGAGCAGATCGCCATCGCGCTTGCCCTGATCGACGCCCACGACGCCCAGCTCGTGCCGCTGGACCAGCAACTGCGCGAGTACGCCAAGCGCCAGGCCGGCTGCCGGGCGCTGATGCGCCACTACGCGATCGGGCCGCTGACGTCGATCACGATCCTCGCCGAGCTCGGCGACGCGCGCCGCTTCAGCTCCTCGCGCGAGGCCGTCCGCTACGCCGGCCTGGACATCACCGTCCACCAATCCGACGCGCGTCGCGCCCCGGGCCGCCTCTCCCGCCAAGGACCCGCTGCACTGCGCTGGGCGCTCTTCGAAGCCGCCCAATGCGCCCGCCGGCCCGGCTCACCCGACCATCACTACTACCTGCAGCGGCCGAGCGCCTCGGCGGCAACCGCGCCTGCCTGGCCGTCACGCGCAAGCTCCTGAAGCGCAGCTACCACACCCTGCGCGAACTCGGCGAGGAGGCCCTGGCGCCCGCATGACCATCCGGTTGCGCGCGCTGCCCTTCATCACGCCGATGCACCGCGGCCGGCTCCCGGCATGCTCCTGCCGCCACGACCACGTGGACGGCCTTCATAGACAGAGCGGCCGCACCGCGTCACCCCAGCGGATCACCCCATCAACCATCATGTCGCCGACCCGGAGCCACCCCGGATCGCGGACCGAGATAAGGCTGGGCGTCCGCGCGCACCCGACCGCCACCGCCAACCACGCCCACGCGCCACCGCCACAGCGAGTTGACGCTGAGGACGTGCACAGATAAGGAGCAGCAAGGAGTGAGCGGCGGTCGGGGCGCCTGCGGCTCCGCGGGGCGGGGTGTTTGCGCAGTTCGCGCGTCTTTCGTAACACCTCTCGAAGCGCCGCTGGGGGGTGGGCTCTCTAAGCACCCTCTGCGGTGCATTTGAGAGCCCACCCCTCGGGCAAGCTCGAGAAGATGTTGCAGAACGAACTCGAACCGCGCAGAACCTCCACGCCCCGGAGGCCCGTCACCGACGCCGGGACACCCTTCCCTCGGTGATGCTGTTCGCGCCGCGAAGCGCCTCAGCGATCAGGGCCCATCCGTCCTCCCATCATGCGAACATGCGTTCGTATGCCCTACGTCGAGCTCCACTGCCACTCCGCCTTCTCCTTCCTGGACGGCGCCTCGCTGCCCGACGAGCTGGTGGCCGCCGCGCTGGAGCGCGGGCACACCACGCTGGCGCTCACCGACCACGACTCGGTCTCGGGCTCGATGGAGTTCGCGCAGGCCGCGCGCGACCTGGGGGGGCTGCGCCCCATCCACGGCGCGGAGGTGACGGTCACCGACGCGACGTCCGACGAACCGCGCCATCTCACCCTGCTCGTGCGCGACGCCCGCGGGTGGGCCAGCCTCTGCCGGCTGCTCACCCGCGCCCATGCCCACACGCGCGTGTACCGCTCCGATCAGCCGGCGCCCCGTCGTGAGGGCCCAAGGCGCTCGCGCGGCTCGGCGACGCGGATGTCGCGCGTGGTGGACGACCCGCACATCAGCCTCGAGGACGTCGAGGCCCATGCCGAGGGGCTGGTCTGCCTCAGCGGCTGCGCGCGCCAGGGGATCCGCGACGAGCCGACCATGCGCCGGCTGCTGCGCGCCTTCGGCCGCGACGCCTTCCGCGTCGAGCTGCAGCGCCCCTTCCACCGCCACGACCGCGCGCTCAACCGCGGCCTGGCCGCGCTCGCCGCCCGCCTCGGCGTCCCCTGCGTGGCCACCGGCAACGTCCATGCGCACACGTCTGCGCGCGCGAGGCTCCAGGACGCCTTCGTCGCCATCCGCGAGCACACCACGCTCGACGCCTCCGAGCCCCTGCGCCGGGGCAACCACAGCCACGTCCTCGCCACGCCGGAGGCGATGGCCGCGCGCTTCGCCGACCACCCCGAGGCGGTGGCCGAGACCGAGCGCCTGGCCGACACCCTGCGCTTCGACCTCACCAGCGACCTCGGCTATCGCTACCCCGGCGCCGAGGACAGCGGTGCCGATCGCAAGCTGGCCGAGGTCTGCCACGGGTGCTTCGAGGCCCGCTACCCGGTGGGCTCGAAGCTGCGGGCCGAGGCCGCCGCGCGCCTGGAGGACGAGCTGCGCCTGATCGCCAAGCTCGGGCTGTCGGGCTTCTTCCTGCTGCACCGCGAGATGCTCGAGCTCGCCCGGGACGTCGCCATCGAGGTGCGAGGGCCCGACACCGTCCGTGCGCTTCTGCCCCCTGGGCGCGGGCGCGGGTCGTCGGTGTCCTCCATCGTCTGCTACCTCACGGGCCTCTCGCACGTCGACCCGATCGCCAACAAGCTGCTGCTCGGGCGCTTCCTCAACGAGGAGATCTCGACGCTGCCCGACATCGACCTCGACTTCCCGCGCGACGTGCGCGAGGTCCTCATCCCGCGCGTGCACGACCGCTTCGGACGCGATCGCGCCGCGCTCGTGGCCGCCTTCCCCACCTTCCGCGCACGCGGCGCCATCCGCGAGCTGGGCAAGGCGCTGGGCCTGCCACCGGGCGAGATCGAGCGCGTCGCGCGCGGCTCCGAGGGCTGGCATGGGGAGGACGTCGACCGCGACATCGCCACCGCGCTGGGGGCTGGTCGTGAGGCAGAGGGCCGCTGGAGCTGGCTGGGGGAGCTGGCGGAGGAGGCGCACGGCCTGCCCCGCCACCTCTCCCAGCACTCCGGGGGCATGATCGTCGCCACCCGCCCGCTGATCGACTGCTGCCCGGTGGTGCCCGCCGCGATGGAGGGTCGCCAGATGGTGATGTGGGACAAGGACTCCTGCTCGGACGCGGGCTTTCTGAAGATCGACCTGCTCGGGCTGGGAATGCTCTCCTCCGTCGAGCGCTGCGTCGAGCTCATCGCCGCGCGCAGGGACGAGCGGATCGACCTTTCGCGCATCCCCTACGACGACCCGGCCACCTTCAAGGCCATCCAGGAGGCCGAGACCACCGGTGTCTTTCAGATCGAGAGCCGCGCGCAGATGGGCTCCTTGCGCCGTACGCGCCCCGAGAACCTCGACGACCTCACCATCCAGGTGGCGATCGTGCGTCCGGGGCCGATCCAGGGCGGCGCGGTCAACCCCTACATCGAGCGCCGCCAGCGCCTGCGCGTCGAGCCCGACTACGAGGTCCCCTCCGACCATCACTCGCTCGAGCCCGTCCTGCGCGACACGCTGGGGACGATCATCTTCCAGGACCAGGTCATCGAGGTCTCGATGGCCTTCTCGGGCTTCTCGCCGGGGGAGGCCGAGGGGCTGCGCCGCGCGATGAGCCGCAAGCGCTCGGCCGAGGCGCTCGAGGTCCACCACCGCGGCTTCGTCGAGGGCGCGATGACCAAGTGGCCCGACGTCGACGAGGCGCTGGCCGAGCGCGTGTGGTCGATGGTCGTCGGCTTCTCGGGCTTCGGCTTCCCCAAGGCCCACGGCGCCGCCTTCGGCCTGCTGGCCTACCAGTCGACCTGGCTGCGCGTCCACTACGGGCCCGAGTTCCTGTGCTCGCTGCTCGACGAGCAGCCGATGGGCTTCTACCCGCCCGACGCCCTCATCCACGAGGCCCAGCGCCGGGGCATCGAGATCCTGCCCCCCGACGTCAACGCCAGCGCGGTCGGCTGCACGGTCGTCGACGTCCCGGCGGAGGTCCTGCCCTTCCGCCCCCGCGCGGTACGCGAGCCCGCACTGGTCGGCGCCATGCCGCCGCCCGCCACACCCGTCGCGACCGCTTCGCCCGCGGCCGCATCGTCCGCTGCCGCCGCTTCGCCCGCTGCAGCACCCGCTGCGGCCGCTTCGCCCGAGCCTGCGCAAGCCGCTCCGCTGCCCGCGCCCGCCGACCCGGCACCACCCACGCCCCTGCCCGTGCGCACGGCCGCCGCCCCCGCTCGCGCGGCCGTCCGCCTCGGCCTCGGCTATGTCCTCGGCGTGCGCGCCGACGAGGTCGCCGCGCTCGTCGAGGCCCGCAAGGCCGGCGGCCCCCCTTCCGTTCGCTCGACGACCTCGCGGCGCGTGCGGGCGCCGGCCGCCCGGCGCTGGCCCAGCTGGCCTGGTCGGGCGCCTGCGACGCCCTGGCCGGCGGTCGCCGGCCCGCGCTGTGGCGCCTGGGCGCCGCGGCGCCCGCCCACGCGGCGGGGGCGGGGGGCACCCAGCTCTCGCTCGGGCTCGAGCTGCCCGCGGCACCAGAGCTGGCCCCACTCGACGACTGGGACGCGATGATCGCCGACTACGCGACGACCGGCCTCACCGTCGACCGCCACCCGCTGCGCCTCCTGCGCGAGGGCCTGTCGGCGCGAGGGATCGCCTCCAGCGCCGATCTCGGCGACCTGCCCCACGGCGCGCATGTGAGGGTCGGCGGCATCGTCGTCGCGCGCCAGCGCCCGGGGACCGCCAAGGGCGTCGTCTTCCTCCTGCTCGAAGACGAGACGGGAACGGTGAACGTCATCATCCCGCCGAAGGTTTACGCGCGCGACCGCCTCACCGTCCGGACGGAGCCGCTCGTGGTGGTCGAGGGCGTGCTCGAGCGCTTCGCGTCGGCCGGAGGCGCCATCAACCTCCTCGTCGAGCGCATCGCCCCGCTCGACGCGCCCGACCTGCTCTCGCGCCGGCCGCACGCCCAGGTCAAGGACTTCTCGATGCTCGACGCGCGCGAGCTGGCGCGGATCGCGCTCGAACAGCCGCGCGTGGCCGCGGCGGCGGCCGGCGGCGCGACCGCCGCCCACGTGCGCCCCGCCGCGTCGTCGCCCGCTGCATCCGCCGCCGCGGGAGCCGGCAACGTGCGTCCCGCCGCGTCGTCGCCCGCCGCGCCACCCGCCTCCAGTTCGCCCGCGCACGAGGCCGCCGAGCCGGACGAGCCGCTGCCCGCGAGCGGCACCGGCGCCGAGGACTTCCGGGCCGTGGCTCCGCCGATCATGAGCTTCGCCCAAGGTCGGCGGCGATGATGGGCGGCGGTCCATGTATGTTCCCGCCCGATGATCGCGGCGGTGATCTTCGTCCTCGCGTTCCTGGTCCTCGGGCTGAGCGTGCTCTTCTTCGCCTTCAGCGGGCGGGCGGGTGCCCGCTACCGGCGCGACGCGCCCACGCGTGCCGGCCGACGCTTCGTGGCGGTCATGGTCACGCTCGTGATCCTCGCCCTCGGGGTGGCGGTGCCGCTGGCAGTCGGCGTGGTCAACGGCAACGACCACGCGAAGAACGCGCCCGGGGGAGTGGATCTCAATGCTGCCCAGACTCATGGGCGGGCGGTGTTCGGCAAGTACTGCTCGACGTGTCACACGCTCAAGGCCTCCAACGCCGTCGGCAGGGTGGGGCCCAACCTCGATGTGCTGCACCCGCCGAAGGGCCTCATCCTCGACGCGATCGCCAAGGGCCGCGCGCGCGGGCAGGGCCAGATGCCGGCCGGCCTGGTCGACGGCCAGGATGCCCAGGACGTGGCGGCCTACGTCGCCGGCGTCGCCGGCCGCGGCTAGCTCCCGCCCGCAACGCCTCTCGGAGGCCGCGCTCCAGCCTCGTCGGACCCCGCTCGTTGCAGCCGCTACGTGGGCGAAAATCATGCTGTCAGCACGGGCGACGCGTGTTAGAGTGACCGCCGTCAAGACCGCTGAGTTCCTCATGCTCGAGCCGTGCAGTGGCGCGGGAAAGGGTGGGGAAGCGGGGGACCCAAAGTTGGGGCGAATCGCGTCGTCCGACGCGTAGCGCAAGCTCTTTCAGCGCGAGCCCGTCAGCTAACCCCGTAAGCACACGAAAGAGGACGGCTACACCGGTAATGCCCCAGCCCGACCGTGCGTGGTGGGACGACGTGCAGTACCTGCGCGAACCGCTCGAGCGCAAGCGAGAGAAGGAGGCCCGTCGCGGCCTGCGTCTCGACGCGCGCGCGGCGGCCCGTGCCGTGGCCGAGCGTCATGCCTCCGCCCCGGCGGCCGAGCCCGACCTGGACTTCATCCACGGCCTGGACTCCGTCCACGAGCTCGACGCCATGCCGCGGACACGACGCTTCGAGCGCTCCCCGCGGGAGGGCGAGGGGGCGCCCAGCAGGCGTCGCTTCGAGCGGTCCGACCGGGACGAGCCGTCCGGGCCGGAAGCCGACGTCAAGCCGCGCACGCGTCGCTTCGAGCGCTCCTCCTCCGAGCGCCGCGGCCGCTTCGCGCGCGGCGAGCACGACGCGAGGCTCGACCTCGCGCCCGGGGTACCCGCCTCCGCGGCGCCCGCTCCGCTCGCGGCGCCATCGCGCCGGCGGACGGTCGAGATCACCGGGCGCACCGTCGGCGCGCCCTCGCTGCCCCGGCTGGTCCAGATCGACCGCCGCCGCCCGGCGCGTCGGGCCTCCGAGCGCGTCGGCGCCAGGCCCGATCGGCTCGCGCTGTGGGCCGTCTTGCTGGGCTTCTTCCTCATCTTCGTCGCGGTGACGAGCACGTCGCATGCGGCCACCCCCACGCACAGCGCGGGCGCGGCCGGCAATCGTGTCGTCCACCACCAGGTCTTCCACGCTCACACGGCGGCGCTGCGCGCTATCCCCCCGGCGCGCTGACCAACCGGTCGGGGCGACCCATGAGGGGTCGCTCCGGCCGCGTCGCCGTGGCCGCGGCCACCCCGACCGCGCCGGCCTGACGAGGGCGACGATTCCGGCCGCGTCGCCGTGACAGCGGCCACTCCGGCCGCGCCACACCGACCTCGCCCGGCGCGTCCGACAGCCCGACCATGCATCGGACCGGCGCGATCGTCCGTATCTCCTCTGAAAAGTCGTTGTCAGCCGGGCCTCTCCGACCTACACTTACTGACTGTAAGCAGGTTGCTTTTCGTAGGCCACGGCATGGACGCCGGCCACTCGTCCCCCCTCCGCGAAGGCATTGCCATGAAGAAGATCTCCATGAGCCGGTTCCAGATCCACGACGAGCTCACCGCCCCCGAGGGCTCGGTCCCCGTCCTGCGCGGGGCGCTGGCCACGGGGGGCCAGCTGCCCAACTTCCTCGGGGTGCTCGCCGGCGCGCCGGCGGCGCTGCGCGGCTACGCGCGCTTCCGCTCGGAGCTGCGCCACGGCACCCTCTCCCACCAGACCCTCGAGCGCATCGCCATCGCGGTGGCCGAGCACTACCACTCCGAGCCCGGGATCGCCCTGCACGCGCGCACCGCGCGCCAGGCCGGCATCGGGCTCGACGAGCTGGCGCTGGCGCGCGAGTTCGACTCGCGCGACGAGCGCGAGGCGACGCTGCTGCGCTACCTCAAGGCCCTGATCGAGGGCGGGGGCAAGCCGCCGATGCACCTGCACGAGGAGGCACGCGAGGCCGGCTGGTCCGACGAGCAGATCCTCGAGGCGGTGGCCGTGGTCGCCCTCGAGGGCTTCACCGCCATGGTCAACGTCGCCGGCGACGTCCCGGTCGACGGCTCCACGGAGGACGCCCGGACGCTCAAGGCGGCGTGAGGTCAGCCGACAGCGCTAGGCTGAACGCATGAGCCCGGAGCCTCAAGCGGCCGGCTCGAGCAAGCAGGCGGGCACACAGCCGCCCGCCTGCTGCCCGCTCTACCACGAAGCAGTGGAGTTGATCGGCCGCCGCTGGACCGGCGCCATCGTCGCGGTGCTGCTCGACCACGGTCCGATGCGCTTCTCGGAGATCGCCCAGGCGGTCCCCGAGCTCAGCGACCGCCTGCTCTCAGAGCGCATGAAGGAGCTCGAGGGGCGCGGCGTCGTCGTGCGCCACGTCGAGCCCGGCCCGCCGGTCAAGGTGACCTACGGGCTCACGGCGATGGGCAGCGAGCTGCAGCCCGCGCTGGCCGAGCTCAAGTCGTGGGCGCGCCACTGGCTCAACCAGGACGAGGAGCGCCGTCGCCGGCGCTCTGTCCGGACGCTGTAGCGACGGCCCGGCGCGCTCACCGCTTCGCGCGTGGGCCATCGCGGACGGCCCCGACGGCTTCGAGCTTCCCGACGGAGCACGGGCGCCGCGACCCTAGCCGTGGGCCTGGGCCGGACTACGCGTTGCGCACGGTCGCCGCGGACTGCAGGCCGAGCTCCTCGACCGATTCCTCGCGCATCTTGAACTTCTGGACCTTGCCCGTGATCGTCATCGGGAACTGCTCGACGAACATCACGTAGCGCGGGACCTTGAAGTGCGCCATCCGCTCGCGGCAGTAGTCGCGCACGGCGTCCTCGTCCAGGTCGGCGCCCGGGCTGACGACGACCCAGGCGCACAGCTCCTCGCCGTAGCGCTCGTCGGGCACGCCGATGACCTGCACGTCGGCGATCGCCTCGTGGGTGTGCAGGAACTCCTCGATCTCGCGCGGGTAGACGTTCTCGCCGCCGCGGATGATCATGTCCTTGCTGCGCCCGACGATGTTCAGGTAGCCGTCGTCGTCCATCGTCGCCAGGTCGCCGGTGTGCATCCAGCCCGCCGAATCGATGGCCTCCGCAGTGCGCTCCGGGTCCTCCCAGTACCCCAGCATCACGCTGTAGCCCCGCGTGCACAGCTCGCCGGGCGTGCCGCGCTCCACGACGCGCCCGCTTTCCGGGTCGACGACCTTGACCTCGACGTGCGGGCCGACGCGGCCGACCGTGCCCACGCGCCGCTCGAGCGGATCGTCCACGCGCGTCTGGGTGGAGACCGGCGAGGTCTCGGTCATGCCGTAGCAGATGGCCACCTCGCTCATGTGCATCCGGTCGACGACTTTCTTCATGACCTCGATCGGGCACGGCGAGCCGGCCATGATCCCGGTCCGCAGGGAGCTGAGGTCGAACGACGCGAAGTCCTCGTGGCCGAGCATGGCGATGAACATCGTCGGCACGCCGTACAGCGAGGTGACGCCCTCGGCCGCGACCGCCTCGAGCGTCGCGCGCGGCTCGAACGACGGCGCGGGGATCACCACGCTGCCCCCGTGGGCGAGGGTGCCGAGGTTGCCCATGACCATGCCGAAGCAGTGGTAGAAGGGCACGGGCAGGCAGGTGACGTCGCGCTCGGTGACGTCGATGAGCTCGGTGACGAAGAAGCCGTTGTTGAGGATGTTGTGGTGCGAGAGCGTCGCGCCCTTGGGGAAGCCCGTGGTCCCGCTCGTGTACTGGATGTTGATCGGGTCGTCGAAGGACAGCTCGGCCATGCGCGAGGCGATCGCGTCGCGGTCGGGCTCGCCGGCGCAGAACTCGCCCCAATCGGGTCCGTCGACGAAGATCGTCCGCTCGAGCGTCTGCACGGCGCCGGCGACCTCGTCGATCATGGCGGCGTAGTCACTGGTCTTGAACGCGCTCGCGCTGAACAGCAGCCGCACGCCCGACTGGCGCAGCACGTACTCGAGCTCGTGCGTGCGATAGGCGGGGTTGACGTTGACGAGGATCGCGCCCACCTTGGCCGTCGCATATTGGACGACGACCCACTCCGCGCAGTTGGGCGCCCAGATGCCCACGCGGTCGCCGGCGCGGATCCCGAAGCGCAGCAGCCCGGCCGCCGCGGCGTCGACCTCCCGCTCGAGCTCTGCGTACGTGAGCCGCACGTCCTGGTGGCGGCTGATGAGCGCGGGGCGGTCGGGGACGCGGGCCGCCGTGCGCGCGAAGTTGGCGCCTATGGTGTCGCCCAGCAGGGGCGTCTCGGAGGTGCCGTGGCTGTAGGACGGGAGGGGCATGGCCGCATTGTCCACCCGGCTTCAACCTGCGGTCGAGTCTGCCTTCGCTAGGTTTGCCGCTCATGAGCACGACCGAGCAGCCCACCACCGCCGACGACGTCAGGGCGTTCGTCGACGAGCACGCCATCCGCTTCATCCGCTTCTGGTTCACCGATATCCTGGGCCAGCTCAAGTCGTTCTCGATCAACGCGGCCGAGCTCGACGACGCCTTCGAGGGCGGCATGGGCTTCGACGGCTCCTCGATCACGGGCTTCAACGCCATCGAGGAGTCCGACATGATCGCCATGCCCGACGCGTCGACCTTCGCCGTGCTCCCGTGGCGGCCCGACGAGCAGGGCGTGGCGCGGATGTTCTGCGACATCCTCACGCCCGAGCGCACGCCCTACGAGGGCGATCCCCGCCACGTCCTGCGCCGGGCGCTCGAGCGGGCGAGCGCGATGGGCTTCGACACGTTCAACGTCGGCCCCGAGCTCGAGTACTTCCTGTTCAAGGACAAGAACTCGACCGAGGTCCTCGACGAGGGCGGCTACTTCGACCTCACCACGCTCGACGCCGGCTCCGACGTGCGCCGCGAGACGGTGCTCGCGCTCGAGCAGCTCGGCATCCACGTCGAGTACACCCACCACGAGGTCGGGCCCAGCCAGCACGAGATCGACATGCGCTACGCCAACGCGCTGAAGATGGCCGACGACTGCATGACCTACCGGATCACGGTCAAGGAGTACGCCATGAAGTACGGCTGGCATGCCACCTTCATGCCCAAGCCGCTCTTCGGCGAGAACGGCTCGGGCATGCACACGCACATGAGCCTGTTCAGCGGGGGCAAGAACGCGATGTTCGACGCCGACGACGCGTACTTCCTGTCCGACGTCGGCAAGGCGTTCATCGCCGGCCAGCTCAAGCACGCGCGGGAGATCTCGTCGATCTTCGCCCAGTGGGTCAACTCGTACAAGCGCCTCGTGCCCGGCTTCGAGGCCCCGGTCTACGTCGCGTGGTCGCGGCGCAACCGCTCGGCCCTCGTGCGCGTGCCGCTCTATCACCCGGGCAAGGAGCAGGCCACGCGCATGGAGCTGCGCTGCCCGGACCCCGCGTGCAACCCGTACCTGACCTTCGCCGCCCTCCTACAGGCCGGCCTGGAGGGCATCGAGAAGGGCTACGAGCTGCCCGAGCCGATGGAGAAGAATCTCTACCACCTCGCCCCCGACGACCGAAAGCGCCTGGGCATCGAGCAGCTGCCCGAGACGCTGGGCGAGGCCGTCGAGCTGACGGCGGAGTCCGAGCTCGTGCTGCGCACCCTCGGCGAGCACATGTTCAACCGCTTCGTCGAGATCAAGCGCCAGGAGTGGGAGGACTACCGCGTGCAGGTCACGCAGTGGGAGCTCGACCGCTACCTGCCCGTGCTCTGACGCCGCTAAAAATCTCTGCGCAACTGCGGTAGTGTCGTCGCGTCCTCACCGTACGCGGCACCCCGGGGGGTGGAGCCGCGCGCGTGGGGCCCGCCCGGCGGCCACCCAGAACGCCGCCGGGCGGCCCCGCGCCACCGATTCGCATCGCCCACCGAGGGACGAGGCTGTGCCTTGAGCGCTCAACGTCCAGTCACTAGATCTCCGTGGGGTGAGCCACGCACGTCATCGCGAGCACGAGCCCGTCGTGTTCGACCATGCGACGAGCCAGTGGTTCGTCTTCGCCTACGACGACGTGCTCGCGGGCCTGTCGGACCGTCGGCTGACCAACGACCGCATGCACCGCTTCGCCGACCGCGCGGCACCGAGCGCGGTCGAGGCGGTGCGTCGCCACGCGCCGTGGATCATCAGCCCGGAGGGCAGCGACTACGACTGGCTGCGCCCGGTGCTCCACGCGGGCCTGCGCGAGGCCGTCGGGCGCCGCGCCGAGGCCGCCAGCGCCGCCGCGGCGCACGAGCTGCTCGACGACCTCCTCGCCCGCGAGCGCTTCGACGTCGTCTCTGACTACGCCTTCGCTCATGCCGGCCTCGCGCTGGCGGACTTCCTGGGCGTCGATCGCACGCACAGCGACCGGCTCATGCGCTGGGCGATCGACATCGTGGCCTTCTTCAACGACACCGCGATCACGGCGCAGCGCGCCGCCGCGATGGCCTCGAGCGCCGCCGAGATGGTGGCCTACGCCCACGAGCTGCTCGGGACCGGGCCGGCCGAGACCGGCGGCGGGTTCCTCGGCCTCGCTGCGCGGACCGCGCAGCGCGGTGGCCATGAGCTCGGCGACGAGGCCGTCGGCAACCTCGCGCTGCCCTACCTCACCGGCCAGGCCGCCGTGGCGCAGCTGGTGGCCAACAGCGTGTGGCTGCTGCTGGACCACCCGGATCAGCGCGCGCGGCTGGCTGCCGACCCGGGCCTGCTGGCCGGAGCGCTGGGCGAGACGCTGCGCTACCTGCCGCCCGCGTCGCTCGCCACGCGCATCGCGCTCGAGCCGATCGTGATGCGCGGCCATCGCATCGAGCCCGGGCACACGGTCCAGCTCAGCCTCGCGGCGGCCAACCGCGACCTGCAGCGCTTCCCCGATCCCGACCGCTTCGACGTCGCGCGCCGGCAGGCCGGCGCGCTCGGCTTCGGGCACGGTGCGCACAGCTGCATTGGCGCCGGGCTGGCGCGGGTGCAGGCCGCGATCGCGCTGCGCGCGCTGCTTGACCGGGCGCCCGACCTCGCGCGCGACGCCGAGCGCGAGGTCGTCTGGAGCCCGCTGGCCGGCATCGAAGGGCCGCAGGCGTTGCGCGTCTGCGCTACAGCAGCGCCCGCAGCTCGTCCGGGTCGGTGACCGGCGTGCGGCAGGCGAAGCGCTCGCACACGTAGGCCGCGGCGCGGCCGCCCACCGGGGTGCGCTGCTCCATGAGCGCCACCGCGGTCGGCCCCTCGCCCGGCCCGGCTGCGAGCACGAGGTGCGGCCTGCGCGCCTCGCGGACGACGGCCGCCAGCGCCGCGATGCCCGCCGGGTCGCCGGCCAGGGCCACCTCGCGCCGCGGCGCGAGGTAGAGGTCGAGCGCCTGCAGCAGGTGCCCGAAGGCGCCCGGGTGTCGGACGGCGACCTCGTGCAGCAGCGCGAGCTGGCCCCGCGCCTGCTCCTCGTAGGCATGCTCGCCGGTGAGCGCGGCGAGGCGCAGCAGGCCCAGGGCGGCGCTCGAGGCGCCCGACGGGATCGGCGAGTCCTCGAGGTCCTTGCGCCGGGCGATGAGCGTCTCGTGGTCGTCGGGCGTCGAGAAGAAGCCGCCGCGCTCGGGGTCGCCGAAGCGCGCGACGATCATGTCGGCCAGCGTGCGTGCCTCGACGAACCAGCGCTCCTCGAAGGTCGCCTCGTAGAGGACGAGCAGCGCCTCGAGCAGGAAGGCGTGGTCCTCGAGGTAGGCGCCCAGCCGCGCCGTCCCGGCGTTGAAGGTGCGCAGCAGGCGGCCGTCGGTGTGCGCATCTCGTCCAGCACGAAGGCCGCCGCGGCGCGCGCGGCGTCGAGGTAGTCCTCGCGCCCCAGCACCGCGCCGGCGTCGGCCAGGGCGGTGATCATGAGCGCGTTCCAGGCGGCCAGGCGCTTGTCGTCGAGGCCCGGGCGCACGCGCTCGGCGCGGACGTCGAGCAGCCTGGCGCGGATCCGGTCGCGCTGCTCGGCGGGCGGCTCGGGCCCGCGCGACTCGAGGATGTTCGCGCCCTCGAAGTTGCCGCGCTCCGTGGCGCCGAACCAGGCGATCGCCGCGTCGGCGTCGTCGCCCAGCGCGGCGCGCAGCTCCTCGAGGCTCCAGACGTAGAACTTGCCCTCGACGCCCTCGGAGTCGGCGTCGAGCGCGCTGTAGAAGCCGCCCTCGGGCGCGCGCATCTCGCGCAGCGCCCAGTCGAGCGTCTCCTCGGCGGCGCGCCGCAGCAGCGCGTCGCCGCTGGCCTGGAACGCATGCAGGTAGGCGCGCGCGAGCAGCGCGTTGTCGTAGAGCATCTTCTCGAAGTGCGGGACGGTCCAGCGCGCGTCGACGCTGTAGCGCGAGAAGCCGCCGCCGACCTGGTCGAAGATCCCGCCGCCGGCCATGGAGCGCAGGGTCTGCAGTGCCATCGGCAGCTCGTCGCGCGCGAGGAGGAACTCGATGACCGAGGCCTGCGGGAACTTCGGCGGGCCGCCCCAGCCGCCGTTGACGCTGTCGAAGCCCTGGCGCAGCGCCGCGACCGCGTCGTCGAGCGACGCGCCGTCCAGCGGCTGCTCGGAGGGCGTCAGCAGCGCGCCGCCGGCCAGCCGCGGCGCGACCCGCTCGCCCTGGGCGCGGATCTCCTCGCGCTGCGTGTCCCACGCCTCGGCCACGGCGCCGAGCACCTGGCGCCAGCTGGGCATCCCCATGCGCGCCTGCGGGGGGAAGTAGGTGCCGCCGTAGAAGGGCGCCTGCTCGGGCGTGAGGAAGACGTTCAGCGGCCAGCCGCCGTGGCCGGTCATGGCCTGGACGGCGTCCATGTAGAGCGCGTCGACGTCGGGGCGCTCCTCGCGGTCGACCTTGACGCATACGAAGCGCTCGTTCATGAGCGCGGCGGTCTCGGCGTCCTCGAAGGACTCGCGCTCCATGACGTGGCACCAGTGGCAGCTCGAGTAGCCGATCGACACGAGCAGCGGCCGGTCGAGCTCGCGGGCGCGGGTCAGGGCCTCGTCGCCCCACGGCAGCCAGTCGACCGGGTTGTCGCGGTGCTGGAGGAGGTACGGGCTGGTCTCGCGGGCCAATGCGTTGGGCATCAGCCCAACTGTAGGAGGCGGCGGTAGCGGGGCAGCTTGACGGGCAGCGGGCGGCTCACCGCCTGCGCCGCGCGCGCGGCCCGCGCCGAGACCTTGCGCCCGCCCAGGCGGCCGGTGACGGAGCCGTCGGGGTGGTAGGTCAGCTTGCCGTGCGGAGCCGAGCGGCCGCTGATGCTCAGCGTCGCGGTGCCGGGCTCGGCCGGGATGAAGCCGTTGACCACGACGCCGGGCACGAGCTCGACGTGGCGCAGGTTGAAGCCGCGCGAGGTAGCGGTCGCGTGGCCTGAGCGCAGGCCGCCGACCTTGGCGCCGACCGGCGTCGCGCGCCCGGCGGCGATCTCGTCGCCCAGGAACTGCAGGCGGACGTCGCGGACGGTGGCCGTGACCGCGGCGACGGTCTTGAGCGCCTGCGTGCGCCCGTGCACCTTGGCCAGGCGCGTGGGGGCGATGGGGGAGGGCGCGATGACCTGCTTGACGGTCGGGCACTGCGCCGCCGGCTGGCCCGCGAAGAAGGCGGCCATCGCGTTCTTGGCGCAGTCGCTCAGGTCGCTGGTGACGACCGAGTGGCCGGTGAAGGGCACGGCGACGAGCTGGGCGCCCGGGATCCGCGCGGCCACGCTGGCGGCGTCCTCGCGCGGGGTGCGCAGGTCGAAGCCGCCCGAGAGGATGAGCGTGGGCACGGCCGGGAGCGGCGTGGGCGGCGCCGGCGGCGGGCTGGCGTTCGGCCACGCCACGCACACCGGGACGGCCTCGCTGCGCAGCGCGACCTTGTAGTTGAAGGGCTGGTAGTCGGTCGCCGGGTGCGCCCGGGCAGCCGCCACCGCCTGGCCGGCGCGCTGTTGGGGCCCCGCGGCGCGATCCCACGGGAAGAAGGACTCCTCGCAGCGCGTGGCGGCGAAGAGGGCGTCGGAGTCGGCCTCGTCGAGCGGGCCCTGCTTGCGGGCGTCGGGGATCCCCGTCAGGCCCTTGGCGCGCAGCAGCAGGCGCAGCAGCGGGCGGTTGTCGTCGCGGATCGCGCTGCGCATCGCGCCCGGGAGCTCCGAGCGCAGCGTCGGGTTCAGGTCCCCGGCGAGCAGGATGTCGAGCACCCCGTCCTGGTCGAGAGTCACCGTGAGGCTGCTCCCGCCCGGCGTGTTGACCTTGCCCTTGATCTTCTTGCGCCCGACCTTGTGCACGAGGTTGAACAGGTCGTGGCCGACGCTGGTGGAGATGCCGCTGCAGGCGCCGTTGCCGCACAGCTCGCCGAGCGCGCGCGGCATGGTCTTGAAGGTCGAGACGTTGAGGACGTCCGAGCCCTCGGGCGGGACGACCGAGTCCAGCACCAGCGACTCGACATTGGCCGGGTACTTGGCCGCGTAGTCGAGGGCGACCTTGGTCCCGTACGAGACGCCGAAGAGCACGAGCTTCTGGTAGCCGGACTCGACGCGTAGGGTCTCGATGTCGTCGACCGAATCGGCGGTGCGGTAGAACCCGCGCGGCGGCCCGAGCTGATTGGCGCACGCCGCGGCGGCGTCGACGATCGACCCGACGCCGCGGTCGAAGGCCGGGCAGGTGAGGCGGCCCGAGCTCCCGGTGCCGCGCTGGTCGTAGACGAGCAGGTCGCGGGTGGCCAGCGAGGGGCCGAGGATCGAGGCGAACTCGGTGGCGACGGGGATCGCCGCCTGGCCCGGGCCGCCGGCCAGCGCGACGACCGCGGTGGCGGTCGGGTTGCTCGCGGCGACCACGCGCTTGACGTTGAGCGTCAAGGTGCCCGGGACCGCGCCGGTGCGGTCGAGCGGGACCGCGAGCTGCCCGCACTGAAAGCCGGCGGGCTGGCACGGCGCGTAGGCGATGGCCGCGTGGGCGCCCGGAGCGAGGACGAGGGTCGTGACGACGGCCGCGAGAGCGGCGAGGGTGGACCGGGCGCGCATGGTGGGGCAGGGTAGTCGACCGTGGAGCGGGTGGAGCCGCCCGCTCACTAGTGTCCGGACGCATGTCTCACCATCGCGATCCCGTCACCGCTCCCGGCGCGCCTGACGCCGTCGGGCCCTACAGCCACGCGGTGCGCAGCGGCGGCGTGCTCTACTGCTCGGGCCAGGTCCCGCTCGACCCCGAGACCGGCAAGCTCGTCGAGGGCTCGATCGGCGATCAGACGCGCCGCTGCCTGGAGAACCTGCGGGTCGTCTGCCGGGCCGCCGGCGCCGAGCTGTCCGACGCGGTCCGCCTGGGTATCTACGTCACCGACATGAGCACGTTCCCCGAGGTCAACGAGGCCTACGGCAGCTTCTTCGGCGAGGGGCCGCCCGCGCGCAGCACGATCGGCGTCGCGGCGCTGCCGCTGGGCGCCGCGGTCGAGATCGACGCCATCGTCGCCCTGCCCAGCTAGCCGCGCGCGCCGATGGCCACCGAGCCCGCCAGCGCGACCGTCACCGCCGAGGACATCGCGCGCGCACGCCACGCGATCGCCGACGTGGCCAAGCTCACGCCGGTGCTGCCGTCGCTGACCCTCACGCAGCGCGCCGGCGGCGAGGTCGCGCTGAAGGCCGAGAACCTCCAGCGCACCGGCTCGTTCAAGATCCGTGGCGCGCTCAACAAGCTCGCCGCGCTCGGCGACTCGTGCGCGCGCGGGGTCACCGGCGGGAGCGCCGGCAACCACGCGTGGGCGCTCGCCCAGGCGGCGCGCGCCCGCGGCGTGCCGTGCGAGGTCTTCATGCCGGTCGAGGCGCCGCTGTCGAAGGCCGAGGGCTGCAAGGACCTCGGCGCCGTCGTGCACCGCGGCGGCACCTCGGTCGAGGAGTGCGTGGCGGCGGCCAAGGAGCGCGCGCGCGAGGCGGGCATGGCCTTCGTGCACCCCTTCGACGACCCCGACGTCGTGGCCGGGCAGGGCACGCTCGGCCTCGAGCTGCTCGACGACGTCCCCGACCTGGCCAAGGTCGTGGTGCCGGTGGGCGGCGGAGGGCTCGCGAGCGGCGTGGCCATCGCGGTGAAGTCGGCGCGCCCCGAAGTCGAGGTCGTCGGGGTGCAGGTCGACACGGTCGCCTCCTATCCCGAGTCGCTGCGCCGCGGCGAGCCCGTGGAGGTCGCCCCGGGGCTGACCATCGCCGACGGGATCGCGGTCAAGCGCCCGGGCGAGTTGACTCTCGGCCTCGTGCGCCGCTGGCTCGACGACGTGGTCGTGGTCCCCGAGGACGACGTCGCCGATGCGATGGTCCTGCTCATGGAGAAGGCCAAGCTCGTCGTCGAGGGCGCGGGCGCCGTGGGCGTGGCCGCGCTGCTCGGCGCCAGGACCGCGCCCGCCGCGCGCGGCACGACGGTCGTCGTGCTCAGCGGCGGCAACGTCGACGCGGGCCTGCTGGCGTCGATCGCGCGCCGCCACGAGAGCGAGGCGGGCCGCCGGCTCGTGCTCTTCACGCGCGTGCCCGACCGCCCCGGCTCGCTGGCACGCCTGCTCGTGCTGGTCGCCGAGGCGGGCGCCAATCTCGTCGACGTCGAGCATCTGCGCGAGGGGCTCGACCTCCACGTGCGCGAGACCGCGGTGCAGCTCGTGCTCGAGACCCGCGGGCGCGAGCACGCCGACGACGTGCTCGCGCGGGTGCGCGACGCGGGCTACGAGGCCCGCGTCGTGCGCTAGGAGCTAGCCGCCGAAGCCGTAGGGGTCGGCCTGCTGGCCCTGGCTCTGGCCGTACGGGTCCTGCTGGCTCTGGCCGTAGGGGTCCTGCTGGCTCTGGCCATAGGGGTCCTGCTGGCCTTGACCATAGGGATCCTGCTGGCTCTGGCCATAGGGATCCTGCTGGCCCTGGCTCTGGTCGAACGGGCTGGCCTGCTGCTGCTGGGCCTGCGGCGCGAGCTTGCCCGCCTTGGCCTCGGCGATGAACGACTTGACCGTGCTGGCCGGGATGGCGAAGCCGATGCCGACGTTGCCGGCCTCGGCGCCGCTCGAGCTGCCGGTCTGGATCTGCGAGTTCACGCCGATCACCTTGCCGCTGGAGTCGAGCAGCGGGCCGCCGGAGTTGCCCGGGTTCAGGGCGGCGTCGGTCTGGATCGCGCCGGAGATGGTCGCGCCGTCGGGCGCCTGGAGGCTGCGCTGCAGCGCCGAGACGATGCCGGTCGTCAGCGTGTGGTCGAGGCCGAAGGGGTTGCCGATGGCGTAGGTGGGGTCGCCCACCCCGACCGACGAGGAGTCGCCGAGCGAGAGGGTCGGGAGATCGGTGGCGTCGACCTTCAGCAGCGCGAGGTCGCGCGAGGGGTCGGCGCCGACGACGGTGGCGTCCTGGGCCTGGTCGCTGGTGCCGATCTTGACCTGGACCTGCGAGGCGCCATCGACCACGTGGTCGTTGGTGACGATGAGGCCGTCCTTGGAGACGACGAAGCCCGAGCCCGTCGCCTGGCCCTCGGGCGTGTCGGCGACGATGTAGGTGACGGCGTTCTTGGAGGCGTCGTAGATCTGCCGGGCGTTGAGGTCAGCGGAGATGGGCCGAGCGGAGGCGGTGGTCTGGGTGCCCACCGCGGAGGATGGGTGGTCGATGAATTCATGCGCGATGACGGCGCCCCCGCCGACGGCGAGGGTCGCTGCGACGCCACCGGCGAGCAAGCTCTTGGGGATAGGCATGCAGCGAGGATGCGGCGCCCCACTGACCGTCGGTTAAGGAGAACCGAAGCGGCTCGTAAGACGCTTACTCGGGGGTGACGTACGCGCCGCTGAGCCCGCCGTCGACGAGGAAGGTCGTGGCGGTCACGAACGACGACTCGTCGCTGGCCAGGAAGAGCGCGCCGGCGGCGATCTCCTCGACCCGGGCGAAGCGCCCGATCGGCACGTGGACCAGGCGCCGCGCGGCCTTCTCGGGATCCTTGGCGAACAGCTCGCGCAACAGCGGGGTGTCGACCGGGCCTGGGCACAGCGCATTGACGCGCACACCGCGGCGGGCGAACTCGACGCCGAGCTCACGCGACATGGCGAGCACGCCGCCCTTGCTCGCGGTGTAGGAGATCTGCGAGGTCGCGGCGCCCATGACCGCGACGAACGAGGCGGTGTTGATGACCGACCCGCCGTGCTCGTTGTCGAGCAGGTGGGCGATGCCGTACTTGCAGCACAGGAAGACCGACTTGAGGTTGACGTCCTGCACGCGCTGCCAGGCCTCGTAGCTCGTCTCGAGCACGGACGCGTCGTCGTTGGGCGAGATGCCCGCGTTGTTGAAGAGCACGTCGACGTGGCCGTACTGCTCGCGCACGCGCGCGTAGAGGTCGCGCACCGTGTCCTCGTCGGTGACGTCGCAGGCCAGCGCGAGGTCGCCCGGGGAGTCGTCGTCGAGGTCGACGCCGACCACGGTGGCGCCCTCGCGCGCGAAGAGTTCGGCGCTCGCCGCGCCGATGCCGCCCTTGGCGCCCGTGATGACGCACACCTTGCCGTCCAGGCGGCCCATCAGCGCGCCTCGGTGGCGTAGTAGACGGTCTTCACCTCGGTGTAGGCGTCGGTCGCGTGCGGACCCAGCTCGCGCCCGTAGCCGGACTGCTTGAAGCCGCCGAACGGCGTCGACACGCGCACCGAGGTATTGGAGTTTATCGAGATCACGCCCGTCTCGATGGCCCGCGCCACGCGCAGGGCCTTGGCCCCGTCGCGCGTCCACACCGAGCCCGAGAGGCCGTAGATGGTGTCGTTGGCCAGCGCCACCGCCTCGGCCTCGTCGCGGAAGGGGATGACCGCGGCCACCGGGCCGAAGATCTCCTCGCGGGCGGCGCGGTCGTCGTTGCTGACGGGACACAGAACGGTGGCAGGGAACCAGAATCCCGGCCCGTCGGGCGCCTCGCCCCGGATGGCCACGGGCGCGTCATCGTCGACGAAGGAGGCCACCTGCTCGCGCTGGGCGGCGCTGATGAGCGGGCCCATCTGCGTCTCGTCGTCGAGCGGATCGCCGACGCGCAGGGCGCCGACCGCCTCCTCGAGCGCCTCCATGAAGCGATCGAGCGCGTTGCGCTCCACGAGGATCCGCGAGCGCGCGCAGCAGTCCTGGCCGGCGTTGCCGAACACCGCCAGCGGCGCCATCGCCGCCGCCTGCTCGAGGTCGGCATCGGCGAACACGACGTTCGCGCTCTTGCCGCCCAGCTCGAGCGTGACCCGCTTGATCGTCGCCGCCGCGCCCGCGGCGATCGAGCGCCCGACCTCGGTCGAGCCGGTGAAGGCGATCTTGGCGACGTCGGGGTGCTCGACGAGGCGCTGGCCGCACTCGCGGCCCGGCCCGGCCACCACCTCGACCACGCCCTCGGGCAGGCCGGCCTCGAGCGCGAGCTCGGCGAAGCGCAGGGCGGTGAGCGGCGTGAGCTCGGCCGGCTTGAGCACCACTGTGTTGCCGGCCGCCAGCGCCGGGGCCATCTTCCACGAGGCGATGGTCAGCGGGAAGTTCCACGGCGTGATGAGGCCGACCACGCCGAGCGGCTCGCGCACGGTGAACCCGACGCCACCGGCCACCGGGATGGTGTCGCCCAGCAGGCGCTCGGGCGCCCCCGCGTAATAGCGGAAGGTGTCGGCCACCATGCCCATCTCGCCGCGCGCGTCGCCGATCGGCTTGCCCGCGTTGCGCGCCTCGAGGACCGCGAGCTCCTCGTGATGCTCGCCGAGGATGTCGGCCAGCCGGTGCAGCAGGCGGGCGCGATCGCCCGGGGCCACCGCCCGCCAGGCGGGGAAGGCGGCCTTGGCCCGCGCGACCGCTGCGTCGACGTCGGCTTCGGTCGCGCGCTGTACCTCGGCCAGGATCTCCTCGGTTGCCGGCTCGATGACCTGGAGGGCCACCGCGCTGTCACGCCTGCGGCGCGAGCTCGCCGCCCTGGTGCGGCTCGCCGAGCTCGGCGTCGATCTCGCTGATGGTGTGGCGCGGACCGGTGAAGGTGTGGCGCGCGCTGACCAGCCACCAGATCCCGACCGCGAGGATCACGCCGCCGGTCACCAGCGGGGCGTAGTTGACGAGCTTCCAGTCGAACGCGTCGTTCCACGGCACGCCACCCGGGTTCGTCGGCAGGATGAAGATGATGGTGATCAGCGCGACCCACAAGGTCGCGAACGGGTTCATCCACTTGTACTTGCGCCCGAGCGTCCAGGGACCCGTCTCGAACCTGTCGCCCATCCGCCAGCGCAGATAGATCGGGATCACGTAGGCGATGTAGAGACCGATCACCGCGATCGAGACCACGGCGTAGAAGGCGACCGGAACGCCATTGCTCGCCGGCCAGTAGGCCGGGACGGTGATGAGCGCGGCGCACACGGCCATGATCAGCACGGCGTTCGTCGGGACGCGCGTCGAGCTCACCTTGCTCCAGATGCGCCAGCCGGGGATGGCGCCGTCGCGGCTGAAGGCGTAGCACATGCGCGAGGAGCTGGTCAGGCACGCGGCGCCGCAGAAGAGCTGCCCGACGGTCGAGATGACGAGCACGAGCTTGAACCAGCCGGAGTCCAGCGCGTGCTGGAGGATCGACACGGCGACGTAGGCGCCGCCGGCGGCGTCCTTGTTGACGGCGTCGACGTTGGTGGCGGCGAAGGTGATGGCCAGCAGCACGACCCAGCCGAAGAGCGCCGAGTAGAAGATCGAGCGCCACACGCCCTTGGCGGCGTTGTCGGCGGCGCCGTGGGTCTCCTCGGAGATGTGGGCGCACGAGTCGAAGCCGGTGATCGTGTACTGGGTCAGCAGGAAGCCGAGCGGCAGGACGTAGAACCAGTACATGCCGCCGCCGAAGCCCGAGTTGTTGAAGCGCTCGGTGAAAACGAAGTCCGCCGAGGCGTGCTTGTCGGGGACGATGATCAGGACGAGCACGATCACCGCCACGCCGAGGACGTGCCACCAAACCGAGATGCCGTTGATGCGCGCCACGAGGTGGCTGCCGGCGATGTTCACGAGGGCGTGGAAGGCCAGGATGACGACGAAGAGCCAGAACGTCCCCGAGAAGAAGTCGCCCGAGACGCCGTTGAACAGGTTGAAGTCGAAGGCGCCGAAGGACCGGTCTATGACCGCCATGCGCTCTCCTCCAAAAGGTCTAGTCGCCGATCCTCTAAGCGAAACGGCGACCCTACGCCGCCTCGCGGACGGAAGTCAACCGGCCGAAGGGCAGACGGCGCTACGACCGATGGTCCGAAACGGCGGGCGGCGCTGGGCCCGATGGTGTGTACGGCGCGCGCCGACGGGGTATGACCAATGACCGGTATGGGGGATCAGCCGGGGCAGCAGGGGCAGGGGGAGCAGGCCAGCGTCGCCGAGACGGCCCGCCGGGCGCGCGCCGAGATGCAGTCGGTGACGGCCAGCCTGCGCGCGCTGCTGCAGGGCCTGCGCGACGAGCCCGAGCCGCCGCCTACAGGCGCTCGAAGCCCCGGAAGCGCTCCCAATCCGTGACGGCCGCGTCGTAGGCCTTGAGCTCGACGCGCGCGTTGTTGAGGTAGTGGTCGACGACCTCCTGGCCGAAGGCGTCGCGCGCGATGGCGCTCTGCGCGAACAGGTCGCGCGCGTCGCGCAAGGTGGCGGGCACCTGGGGGCGGTCGGTGGCCTCGTAGGCGTTGCCGTCGAGCGCCGCCTCGAGCTCGAGCTCTGACTCGATGCCGTGCAGGCCCGCCGCGATGAGCGCGCTGAGCGACAGGTAGGGGTTCACGTCGGCGCCCGCCACCCGGCACTCGACCCGGCGTCCGGCCCCGTGGCCGACCACGCGCAGGGCGCACGTGCGGTTGTCGTGCCCCCAGGCCACCGTCGTCGGGGCGAAGGACAGCGCCGCGTAGCGCTTGTAGGAGTTGATGTTGGGGGCCAGGAAGAGCGTCAGCTCGCGCAGGCCGGCGAGCATGCCGGCCAGGAAGCGATCGAACAGCCCTTCCTGCTCGTCGAAGACGATCGAGCCGTCGGTGCCGCGCAGCGACAGGTGGATGTGGCACGAGTTGCCCTCGCGCTCGTCGTACTTGGCCATGAAGGTGATCGCCTTGCCGTCCTGGGCGGCCATCTCCTTGGCGGCGTTCTTGTAGATCACGTGCTGGTCGGCGGCGCGCAGCGCGTCGGCGTAGAGGAAGTTGATCTCGTGCTGGCCGAAGTTGCACTCGCCCTTGGAGTCCTCGACGACCATGCCCGCGTCCATCATCGCGTTGCGGGTGCGGCGCAGCAGCGGCTCGACGCGGGCGGTGCCGAGCATCGAGTAGTCGACGTTGTAGCGATTGGCCGGCGTCAGGCCGCGATAGGCGCTGTCCCACGCCTGCTCGTAGCTGTCGTCGAAGACCATGAACTCGAGCTCGGTGCCGGCGTGGGCCTCCCAGCCGCGCTCGGCCAGGCGCGCGAGCTGGGCGCGCAGGATCTGGCGCGGCGAGGCGACGACCGGCGAGCCGTTCTCCCACTCGACGTCGGCCAGGCACAGCGCGGTGCCGTCCAGCCACGTCGTGCGGCACAGCGTGTCGAGGTCGGGCTTGAACACGAAGTCGCCGTAGCCGCGCTCCCAGCTCGACATCGCATAGCCGTCGACGGTGTTCATGTCGACGTCCACGGCGAGCAGGTAGTTGCAGCCCTCGGCGCCGTGGCCCACCACCGATTGCAGGAACCACGGGGCGGTGAGGCGCTTGCCCTGCAGGCGCCCCTGCATGTCGGTCAACGCCAGCAGGACGGTGTCGATGTCGCCTGCCGCGATCTCGGCCTTGAGCTCGTCGAGGGTCATGGTCCGCGACGCTACCTTGCCGAGCGGCATCCGTGCCAATTATGGTCCGCCTGGCACACCAATGCCCGAGCTCGCCGCCATCATCGCCCGCCTGGAGCCCGATCTCGGCCCCTTGGAGGGGGAGCCGCAGCCGCTCGAGGGCGGCATCACCAACCGCAACTACCGCGTGCGGATGGGCGGCGAGGACCTCGTCCTGCGCCTGTGCGACCGCGGCGCAGAGGTGCTGGGGATCGATCGCAGCGCGGAGGAGATCGCCTCGCGCCGGGCCGCCGCCGAGGGCATCGCCCCGCCCGTCGTCGCCTTCCTGAGCGACGTCCCGGCGCTTGTCACGCGCTGGCTGCCGGGCGGCGACGTCGCCGTTGAGCACATGCGCACACCCGGCGTGATGGCGCAGGTCGCCGCGATGCTGCGCCGCCTGCACGGTACCCCGGCGCTCCCGAGTGCGTTCGCGATCTTCCGGCTCATCGAGCAGCAGCGCCCGCTCGCCGGGGCCCTGCCCGACAGCTACGACCGCCTGCTGGGCCTCCTGCGCCGGATCGAAGTCGCGGCTCGCGGCCCCGAGCACGTCCCCGTCTCCTGCCACAACGACCTGCTGACCGCCAACTTCGTGCGCGACGGCGCGCGGGTGTGCATCGTCGACTGGGAGTACGCGGGGATGAACGACCGCTACTTCGACCTCGGCAACCTGTCGGTCAACAACGGCTTCGACGACGACGACGACCGCGCGCTGCTCGAGCTGTACTTCGACGCGCCGGTGACCGACGCGCGCTTCGCCTCGCTGCAGCTCTTCCGCATCGTCTCGGACTTCCGCGAGGCGATGTGGGGCGCGGTGCAGCTGCGCCGCTCCGAGCTCGACTTCGACTACGCCGGGTACGCGACCGAGCACTTCGAGCGGCTCGAGCGGGCCGCGGCCGATCCGCGCGTGGAGGGGTGGCTGGCCCTTGCCGCGACCGCGTGAGCTGCCCGAGCGCGCGCGCGTCGTCATCGTCGGCGGCGGGGTGGGGGGGACGTCGATCGCCTACCACCTCGCGCAGCTCGGTGAGCGCGACGTGGTGCTCGTCGACCCTGCCGAGCTGACCAGCGGCTCGACCTTCCACTCGGCCGGCCTGGTCGGCCAGCTGCGCGGCAGCATCTCGCTGACGCGGATGATGATGGACTCGGTCGCGCTCTACCGCGAGCTGGGCGACGCCTGCGGGTGGATCGAGTGCGGAGGACTGCGCCTGGCCTGCACCCCCGAGCGCGAGGAGGAGCTGCACCGCCAGGTGGGCTGGTCGCGGACCTTCGGCCTCCCGCTCGAGCTGCTGTCGGCCGACGAGGCGGCGGCGCTCTTCCCGCTCATGGCGACCGACGGCGTGCGCGCGGCGTCCTATCTGCCGACCGACGGCTACCTCGACCCCTCCCAGCTGACCTACGCGCTGGCCGAGGGCGCCCGCGAGGGCGGCTGCCGGATCTACACGCACACGCGCGTGACCGGCATCGACGTCGAGGCCGGGCGGGTGCGCGGCGTGCAGACCGAGTGGGGGCCGATCGAGGCCGAGGTCGTCGTCAACGCCGGCGGGATGTTCGCGGCCGAGATCGGCCGCCTGGCCGGCGTGCGTGTCCCGGTGGTCCCCTTCGCGCACGAGTACCTCGTCACCCAGCCCTTCCGTGAGCGCGACGAGGGCCACCTGCCGACCCTGCGCGACCCCGACCTGCTCGTCTACTACCGCGAGGAGGGCGGCGGCCTGGTCATGGGCGGCTACGAGCGCCACAGCGCGCCGTGGTCGCTGCGTCCCGACGGCCTGGACGCCATCCCGCCCGACTTCAACGGCATCCTGCTCGAGGAGGACTGGGACCGTTTCGAGGAGATCGCGGTCAACTCGCGCAAGCGCGTGCCGGCCATGGAGGACGTGAAGGTCACGCGGCTCATCAACGGGCCCGAGGCCTTCACGCCCGACAACGAGTTCCTGCTGGGCGAGAGCGAGGTGCGCGGGCTCTTCGTCGCCGCGGGCTTCTGCGCCCACGGGCTGGCGGGTGCCGGCGGCCTGGGCAAGGCGATGGCCGAGTGGATCGTGGCCGGCGAGCCGGCCATGGACCTGTGGGAGATGGACGTGCGGCGCTTCGGCGCGCACTACCGCTCGCCCAGCTACACGCTCAAGCGTACGCGCGAGGTCTACGAGACCTACTACGACATCAAGTACCCCGGCCACGAGCGCGGGGCCGGCCGCCCGCTGAGGGTCTCGAGCGCCTAGGCCTGGCACCGCGACCACGGCGCGGCCTTCGGCGAGAAGTCGGGCTGGGAGCGCGTGAACTGGTACGAGGCCAACGCGCCGGCGGGCGACGAGGCCCTGCGCCCGCGCGGGTGGGCCGGCCGCCTGTGGTCGCCGGCCGTGGGCGCCGAGCACGTCGCCTGCCGCGAGCGCGCCGCGCTCTTCGACGAGTCCTCCTTCGCCAAGATCGAGGTGGCCGGCCCGGGCGCCGCGGACTACCTGGAGTGGCTGTGCGACAACCGCGTCGCGCGCGACGTCGGGCAGATCACCTACACCCAGATGCTCAACGCCCGCGGCGGCATCGAGTGCGACTTCACCGTCACGCGCGCCGAGGAGGAGCTCTTCTCGATCGTCACCGGCACCGCCTTCGGCAACCACGACCTCTCGTGGCTGCGCCGCAACGCGCCCGCCGACGGCTCGGTGCGCGTGAGCGACGTGACCTCGCGCTGGGCGTGCTTCGGGCTCTGGGGCCCGCGCGCCCGCGACGTGCTCGCGCCGCTGACGCCCGACCCGCTCGACTTCGGCTATATGACGATGCGCGACCTCGCGGTCGGCGACGTGCCGGTGCGCGCGCTGCGCGTGACCTTCACCGGCGAGCTCGGCTTGGGAGCTCTACTGCCCGACCGAGTTCGGCGCGGCGCTGTGGCGGGCACTGTGGGAGGCCGGCGAGCCGCACGGCCTGGCGGCTGGCGGCTACCGGGCGATCGACACGCTGCGCCTGGAGAAGGGCTACCGCGTGTGGGCGGCCGACATCACGCCCGACGAGACGCCCTACGAGGCCGGCCTGGGCTTCTGCGTCGCCAAGGACAAGGCGTTCGCCGGGCGCGACGCGCTCGAGCGCCGCGAGCCGACTAAGCGCCTGCGCTGCCTCGTCCTCGAGGACCCGCGCTCGGTTGCGCTGGGCAACGAGCCCGTGCGCGTTGAGGGCGAGATCGTCGGCCGCGTGACCACCGGCGGCTACGGCTACACGGTGGGCCGTTCGATCGCCTTCGCCTACCTGCCGCCGGGCCCGGGGTCGGCACCGCGGTCGAGGTCGACATCTTCGGGCGCTGGATCGCGGGCGAGGTTGCGGCCGAGCCGCTCTTCGATCCCCGCGGAGAGCGGGTGCGGGTGTAGGGTCGGTTCGACACCGGGGAGGACCCATGGATCCACGCGACGTGCAGTCGATCCCGCTCTTCGCGGGGCTCAGCAAGGACGACCAGAAGGTGGTCGCGCAGTACGCCGACGAGGTCGACGTCGAGCCCGGCACCGTGCTCGTCCAGGAGGGCCGGCTGGCCTACGAGTTCTTCGCCATCAAGGCCGGCACCGCCGAGGTGAAGCTGGGCGGCCAGCACGCCGCCGCACTCGGCCCGGGCGATTTCTTCGGCGAGATCGGGCTGCTGGGTGGGGATCGCCGCGTGGCCAGCGTCGTCGCGTCGACGCCGATGAGTCTCGTCGTGCTGACCGGCTCGCAGCTGCGAGCGATCGACAGCCGCATGCCGGGCGTGGCCGAGCGCATCCGCAGCGCGATGGCGCAGCGCATCGCGGCCAACCGCGTGGCCTCCGGCTAGTCGGGCGCCGAGCTAGCCTGGAGCGGGTGGCGCTGGCAACCAACGCCCGTGCGTGGGCGCGCGTCGGGCTGGGCGGGATGGGGCCGTTCCTGTTCGCCGCGGCCGCGATGTTCACGGCGATGTACTCGACGCAGGCGATCCTGCCCGAGCTCGGGCGCGACTTCTCGGTCGAGCCCTCGCAGACCGGGCTGACGATCTCGGTGGTCATCGGCGCGCTCGCGGTCGGCGCGTGGTTCTGGGGTCCGCTGTCGGATCGCATCGGGCGCCGGGCGTCGCTCGTGCTGGCCAGCGGCGCGCTCGTGGTGCCGTCGCTGGGCGTCGCGCTGGCGCCGAGCTTCACCGTTCTGCTGGCCATGCGCGCCGCCCAGGGGCTGTGCATGCCGGGGCTGCTGACGGTCGGCGTCCCCTACGTGACCGAGGCCTTCAACGAGCGCATCGGCTCGCGCGCCATGGGCATGTACGTGTCCGCGCTCGTCCTCGGCGGGCTCGTCGGCCGCGTCGGCGTCGCCCTGCTCACGGCGGCCACGAGCTGGCGCGTCGCGCTGGGCGCGGTGGCGGCGCTCCCGCTCGCCGCGACGCTCGTCATGCGCCGCTCGCTGCCCCCGGAGACCCTCGGGCCGCCGTCGGCCGGCCTGTCGATCGCCACCCTGCGCCGGCTGCTGGCCAACCGCGCGCTCATCGCGGCGTGCCTGACCGGCGCCGGCCTCTTCTTCTCCTTCATGGGCGTCTTCTCGTACATCGACTTCCGCCTCGAGCGCCCGCCGTTCTCGCTCTCGCCGGCGCTCATCGGGCTCGTGTTCGTGTTGTGGGTCATGGGCGCCGCGGGGCCGCTCGCCGGCCGGCTGGCCGACCGCCACGGCTGGCGGGTGGTCGCGCTCGGCGGCCTGCTGCTGTGCGCGGGCGGCCTGACGCTGTCGCTCGTGCCCGTGCTCGCCGTCGTCATCGTCGGCCTCTCGCTGGTCACGCTGGGCAACTTCTCGGCCGTGACCGCCGCGCAGCTCGGCGTCGCCGGCGCCACCGACCGCGATCGCGGGGTGGCGAGCGCCATGTATTTCAGCGGCTACTACGTGGCCGGCGCGCTCGGCGCCTACGTGCCGGGGCTGGCGTGGGAGCAGTGGCACTGGACCGGGGTGTGGGCGATGGCGATCGCGGCCTATGCCGTCGGCGCCGGGGCGCTGATCGCGGCGGCTACCCTGGCGCGTCCGTGCGCTCCTTCTCCTGCGACACCTGCGGACAGCTCGTCTTCTTCGAGAACACCGTCTGCCTGCGCTGCCGCTCAGACCTCGGGTTCGAGCCGGGGCGGCGCGAGCTCGTCGCCCTGAGCCCCGCCACGGCGCGCTGCGCGAACCTCGAGCTGGCCGGCTGCAACTGGCTCGTCGACGCGAGGGGGGAGCTGTGCGCGAGCTGCGCACTCACCCGCACGCGCCCGGCCGACGACGACGCCGCGGGTATCGAGCGCTTCCGCGACGCCGAGGCGGCCAAGCGCTGGCTGCTCTTCGAGCTCGGCGAGCTCGGGCTGCCGGTGCAGAGCTGGCGCGAGCGCGAGGGTGGCCTGGCCTTCGAGCTGCTCTCGAGCGATCGCGGGGCGGTCACCACGGGCCACGCCGACGGCGTCGTCACGCTCGACGTGGCCGAGTCCGACGACGCGCACCGCGAGGCGCTGCGCGAGCGCCTCGGCGAGCCCTACCGCACGGTCCTCGGCCACTTCCGCCACGAGATCGCCCACTACTACTGGCCGCTGCTCGTGCCCGACGGCCCGGAGCGTGAGCGCTTCCGCGCGCTCTTCGGCGACGAGCGCGAGGACTACGGCGCGGCGCTCGAGCGCCACTACGAGAGCGGTCCGCCGTTGGATTGGTCCGAGCGCTTCGTCAGCGCCTACGCGACGATGCACCCGTGGGAGGACTGGGCGGAGACCTTCGCGCACTACCTGCACATCTGGGACACCTTGCAGACGGCCGGCGCGTTCGGCGTCAACGTGCGCGGCGCCGAGGGCCCCGCGCCCCACGGCGGGGACTTCCGGGAGTTGCTCGACGACTGGCTGCCGCTCACCTACGCGCTCAACGCGCTGAGTCGCAGCATGGGCCGCGACGACCTGTACCCGTTCGTCCTGCCCGCGCCCGTGGTCGACAGGCTCGCCTTCGTCCACCAGCGGGTCACGGCAGCATCACGCCGGGGTTGAGTAGCCCGTCGGGGTCCAGGGCGCGCTTGATCTGCCCCATCGCGCGCAGCTCGCCGGGCGAGCGCACGAGCTCGAGCCAGCGCGCCTTCAGGACGCCGACGCCGTGCTCGGCGCTGATCGTGCCGTCGCACGCGGCCGCCACGCGCAGCACCGCCTCGTCGACCGCGTAGTCGTCGGGCTCGAGGTCGAGCACGTTGACGTGGACGTTGCCGTCCCCGAGATGGCCGAAGATGATCAGCCGCGCCGCGGGGGCCAGGCGCGCCACCTCCCCGCGCACGCGCTCGGCGAACTCGGCCAGGCGCGCCAGCGGCACGCCGACGTCCATCTTGTGCGGAACCCCGGCGCCCGAGAGCGCCTCGGTGTGGGCCTCGCGGAAGCGCCAGAGCCGCTCGCGCTCGGCGCTGTCGTCGGCCACGACGGCGTCCTCGACCCCCGCGTGCGCCAAGGCCTCGGCGAGCTCCTCGGTCGGGTCGGCCAGGGCCGCGCACTCGAGCAGCACGTACACCGGCGAGCGGGTGGGGACGGGCGCCGGGAGGCCGAGGTGGTCGAGCACGAGCTGCAGCCCCTCGTCCGACATGAACTCGGCGGCGTCCAGCGAGGGCAGCCGCGGGCGCACGTCGGCGAGCAGGTCGGCGGCCTGGTCGAGCGACTGCAGGCCGATGAGGGCGGCCACGCGGCTGGTGAGCCGGGGCACCAGCCGCCAGCGGACGGCGGTGATGACCCCGAGCGTTCCCTCGCTGCCGACGAGCAGGGCCGACAGGTCGTAGCCGGCGTTGTCCTTGAGCAGGGTGGGGCGCTCGATGATCGAGCCGTCGGCCAGGACCGCCTGCAGCCCGGCGACCCGGGCGCGGACGGTCCCGTAGCGCATGGCGCGGATCCCGCCGGCGTTGGTGGCGGCGAGGCCGCCGACCGTGGCGCTGTCGCGCGCGGCGAAGTCGACGCCGGCATCGAGGCCCGCGGCGCGCGCGCTGTCCTGCACGCGGGCGAGCGTGACCCCGGCGCCGGCCGTCACCTGCGCGGAGGCGCGATCGACCGGCTCGAGCTCGGTGAGGCGCGCCGTGCTGAGGACCACCTCGCCGCCGCGCGGGACGCCGGCGCCGACCATGCCGGTGTTGCCGCCCTGGGGGACGACCGCCGCGCCGTGCGCGCGGCAGGCGGCGAGCACGGCGGCCACCTCGTGGGCGTCGGCGGGCCGGACGACGGCGCGCGCATCGCCGCGGTAGCGCCCCGTCCAGTCGACCTCGAAGGGGGCGCGGACGTCGTCGTCGACGAGTACGTGCCGCTTCCCGACCGCCGCCGCGAGGCCCTCGAGGAGATCGTCGGTCACATGTAGCATGCTACCGTCCGGCAGGAGGACGATAGGAGGAGAGCGATGACTGCCGCCCGCGAGCACGAGACGATCTTCACGCTGGAGGCGACGCCCATCAAGTACGGCCCTGGCGCCGCCGCCGATGCCGGCTGGGAGCTCAAGCGCCTGGGCGTGAAGCGCGCGCTGCTGGTCACCGACCCCGGCGTCGCCGCCATCGGCCATCCCGAGCGCATCCGCGCGAGCATCGAAGCGGAGGGCATCGAGGTGGTCGTCTATGACCGCGCCCGGGTCGAGCCGACGCTCGACTCCTTCCAGGAGGCCGCGGACTTCGCGCGCGACGCCGAGGTCGACGGCTTCGTCTCGGTCGGCGGCGGGTCGAGCATCGACACCGCGAAGGTCGCCGATCTCATCACCACGCACCCCGCGCCGGTCATGGACTACGTCAACCCGCCCGTCGGCGAGGGGCGCAAGCCGCCGTCGCCGCTGCGCCCGCACCTCGCCATCCCCACGACGTCGGGCACCGGCGCCGAGGCCACCACCGTCGCGGTGCTCGACATTCCCGACATGAAGGTCAAGACCGGGATCTCACATCGCTACCTGCGCCCGGCGCAGGGGATCGTCGACCCCGAGCTCGTGCGCACGCTCCCGGCGGAGGTCACCTCCTCCACGGGCCTCGACGTCATCTGCCACGCGGCCGAGTCGTACCTCTCGCGCCCCTACGACGAGCGCGAGCGCCCCGCGTCGCCCGACGAGCGGCCGCCCTACCAGGGCGCCAATCCCGTGGCCGACGTGTGGTCCGCCAAGGCGCTCGAGTACGGCGGGCGCTACCTGCGCCGTGCCGTCGCCGACGCCGACGACCTCGAGGCGCGCGGCGCCATGATGCTCGCCGCGACGATGGCCGGCGTCGGGTTCGGCTCGGCCGGCGTGCACATTCCGCACGCCTGCGCCTATCCGATCGCCGGGCTCAAACACGCCTATCAGCCGCCCGGGTACCCGGACGACCACCCCTTCGTGCCGCACGGCCACTCGGTCATCGTCACGGCGCCGGCGGCCTTCCGCTTCACCTACGAGGCGGCTCCCGAGCGCCACCATCACGTGGCCGGGCTGCTGGCCGGCGAGGCGTTCGACGACCCCGGCGCGGACACTCTGCCCGACGTGCTGCGCGCGCTCATGCGCGACATCGACGCGCCGCGCGGCATCGCCGCGCTGGGCTACGACGAGAACGACGTCCCCGCCCTCGTCGAGGGAGCGCTCAAGCAGCAGCGGCTGCTGGTCGTGAGCCCGCGCGACGTCAGCGGCGACGACCTCGGCCACATCCTCAACGCGTCCATGACCAACTGGTGATCGGAGGCCAGTCGCCCATGCCAGAAGACGTTCGCCTGTACATGTTCGAGTGCGGCACGCTCGAGTGCCACGTCGAGAACATCAAGATGAACCAGGGCCTCGGAGACGAGTACTCGATCCCCGTGCCGTGGTTCCTGGTCACCCACCCCAAGGGCAACGTCGTCATCGACGGCGGCAACGCGGCGCAGTGCGCCACCGACGCGCGCGGGCACTGGGGGGCGATCTGCGACATCTACTGGCCCACGATGACGCCCGAGCAGGCGTGCGTGCCCGCCATGCGCGCGGCCGGCTTCGACCCGGCCGACGTCCGCTTCGTCGTCCAGTCGCACCTGCACCTCGACCACACCGGCGCGCTGGCCGCCATCGACGAGTTCCCCAACGCCAAGGTCATCGCCACGCGCGCGGAGTACGAGTACGCCCACGCACCCGACTGGTTCGCCGACGGCGGCTACATCCGGGCCGACTACGTCAAGCCGGGGATCGACTGGGTGCTGCTCGACGACACCGACGACGGCTACGACCTCTATGGCGACGGAGCGCTGCGGATGTGGCAGACGCCCGGTCACGCCCCCGGCCACCAGTCCTTCGAGATCGCGCTGCCCAACACGGGTTCCGTCCTGCTCACGGTGGACGCTGCCTACACGATGGACCACTGGAACGAGAAGGCGCTGCCGGGCTTCCTCGCCTCGGCCGTCGACTCGGTCCGCTCGGTGCGCAAGCTGCACCGCATCGCCGAGCGCTCCGGGTCGACCGTGGTCACCGGTCACGATCCCGAGAAGTGGCCGAGCTTCAAGCAGGCACCGGAGCACTACGACTGAGCTCGCCGGACGCCGCCCACGGAGAAGGCTCGCTGCAGAGCCTGACGCTCGACCACTCGACGCTGGCCGCCCGCGCCCACGACGCGATCCGCGCCGCCATCGTCGACGGGCGCCTGGCGGCCGGCGAGCGCTACTCGGTGGCGCGGCTGGCCGAGCGCTTCGGCGTCTCGCGCACCCCGGTGCGCGAGGCGCTGCTCCTGCTCGAGCGCCAGGGCGTGGTGCGCTTCGAGCGCAATCGCGGCGTGCGCGTGCTCGAGACCTCCGTGCACGACCTCGAGGAGGTCTTCACGCTGCGCCTGCTCCTCGAGGTCCCGGCCACCTACCGTGCCTGCGGGCTGCTGACCGATGACGACCTCGATGCGCTCCAGCGCGAGCTCGATGCCATGGCGACGCTCGCCGACGACGGCGACGAGAACGCCTTCATGGCCCACGACACGCGCTTTCACGAGATCGTCCTGACGGCCGCCGGGAACCGCCGCCTGGCCTCCGTTGTCGGGGGGCTGCGCGACCTCGTGCGCTTCCGCGGCGCCTCGACCGTCGGGCGCAGCCGCGACCTGCAGTCGATCCATGCCGAGCACGTCGCCGTCATCGCCGCCCTGCGCGAGCGCGACGCCGCGCTCGCCGCCGAGCGCATGCGCGAGCACCTCCTGCACACGGCCCAGCTGCTGGTGGCGCAGGAGGGCGGCGGACCGCACGAGCTCGCCTGGGCGCCGCTCGTGCGCGTGCCCGCGGCCGACTGAGCAGTCGCGGCCTACGCGTGGCCCGGCGGGAACAGCCCGCCGAGGATGTGGGCCGTGCCGTCCAGGTGGCGGCGCAGCAGGCGCACCGCCCGCGCGGCGTCGTGGCGCTCCAGGGCGTCGATCATCCGCGCGTGCTCGGCGTTGGAGTGGTCGAGGACCTCGGGGGGATGGGCGATGTGGGCGATGAGCTCTGAGACCTCGGCCTCGATCTCGCCGACCAGCCCGACGAGCCGCGGCGCGCCGCTGGCCTCGGCGATGGCCATGTGGAAGCGGATGTCGGCCCGGCGGTAGTCGTCGAAGTCCCCGGCCACCGCCATGCGGTCGACCGACTCGCGCATGGGCACCAGGTCCTCGGGCGTGGCGCGGTCGGCGGCCAGCGTGATGGCGCCGACGCCGATGGCGGTGCGCAGGTCGAGGACCTCGCGCCAATCGTCGCGCACCGGCCCGGTCGGGCTGCCCTCGGCGAGCGGCGGCTCCTGGACCACGAAGGTCCCGCCGCCGCGCCCGCGCACCGACGTGAGGTGCCCGGATTGCACGAGCGTCGTGATGGCCTGGCGCAGGGTCGAGCGCGAGATTCCGAGCTGCTCGGCCAGCTCGCGCTCGGAGGGCAGGCGCAGCCCCGGGCCGAGGATTCCCAGCCGGATCGCGGTGCCGAGGCGCTCGACGGTCTCCTGGAACGTCGTGGGGGGCTGGACCGGCTCGAAGACGGCGGCCACGGTGGCGTCGCCAGGCATGGCCGCAACGGTACACCTGTGCAGCACGTACGACGGACGGTCGGTCAGTTGGCCGGCGTGGTCAGCGGCCACGCGCCTAGACTGAGCCCATGGCCACCACGCACGTCGAACTCGATCGCCAGCGCATCAAGGAGCTCACCGAGCGCGAGGAGAAGCGCCTCAACGAGCGCACGCAGGCCTCGCTGCGGATGTACGAGCGCGCCCGCAACGTGCTCACCGGCGGCGTCGCCTCGTCCTATCAGCTGCGCGAGCCGTGGCCGATCTACCTCGAGCACGGCGACGGGCCGCGGGTGTGGGACGTCGACGGCAACGAGATGTACGACTTCCACAATGGCTTCGGGTCGATGGTCCAGGGGCACGCGCACCCGGCCATCGGCAAGGCCATCGGCGAGCGCTACGTCCGCGGCACACACTTCGCCGCGCCCACCGAGGACGCGATCGTGGTCGGCGAGGAGCTCGCCCGCCGCTGGGACATCCATCGCTGGCGTTACACGAACTCCGGCTCGGAGTCGACGATGGACGCCATCCGCATCGCGCGCGCTTACACCAAGCGCCACACCGTGATGAAGATCTTCGGCTCCTACCACGGCCACCACGACACGGTGATGGTCTCCATCGGGGTCGAGTACGACAAGATCGGCCCGCACGAGGCGCCAGCCTCGCTGCCCTACGGCGCGGGCATCCCGCAGTCGGTCGTCGACGAGGTCTTCTCGGTGCACTTCAACGACCCCGAGTCGCTGGACCAACGCATCGCCGAGCTCGATCGCGAGGGCCGCAAGCCAGCCTGCATGATCATGGAGCCGGCGATGATGAACCTCGGGGTCGTGCTCCCCGAGCCCGGCTACCTCGAGGCCGTCCGCGAGATCACGAGCCGCCACGGGATCGTGCTCATCTTCGACGAGGTCAAGACCGGCCTGTGCATCGCCGCCGGCGGCGCGGTCGAGCGCTTCGGCGTGATGCCGGACATGGTCACGCTGGCCAAGGCGCTGGGCGGCGGCATGCCCGTCGGCGCCATCGGCGGCAGCGAGGAGGTCATGTCGGTCGTCGAGGACGGCTCGGTCTTCCAGGTCGGCACCTACAACGGCAACCCGCTCGGCATGGCGGCCGCGCGCGCGAACCTGACCGAGGTGCTCACGCCCGAGGCCTACCAGCGCCTGGACGCGCTGAACGATCGGATCCTGCGCGGCTGCAGCGACGTCATCGAGCGCTACGGCCTGTCGGGCTACACGGTGGGCGTGGGCTCCAAGGGCTGCGTGACCTTCTCGCCGGCCAAGATCGTGGACTACGAGACCTTCAAGGAGAACCAGGACGCCGAGCTGGCCGATCTCGCGTGGCTGTTCAACATGAATCGCGGCATCTTCATGACGCCTGGCCGCGAGGAGGAGTGGACGCTCTCGGTGACCCACACCGACGAGTCCGTCGATCGCTACGTCGCCACCTTCGACGAGATGGCCCGCGACCTGACGGCGTGACCGGCCTTCGCACCACGCTGGTGCGCACCGGGCCCAAGCACAGCCACTACCTGCGTTACGTGCCGGCGCCCGCCCCTCCGCCACCGCCGCTCACGACGTGATGGACCTGGGGCTCGCCGGCAAGGTCGCCTTCGTCACCGGCGCGACGCGCGGTATCGGCCGCGCGATCGTCCTGCGCCTGGCCGACGAGGGCTGCGCCGTGGGGCTGTGCGCCCGCGACGCCGAGGAGGTCCAGCGGTCGGCCGGCGAGCTGCGCGCGCTCGGCGTGGGCGCGCACGGCGTCGCGGCCGACGTCGCCGACGAGGCGGCGCTGACCGCGGCCGTCGACGAGTGCGCGCGCGAGCTGCGCGGCCTGGACCTCGTCGTGGCCAACGCCGGCGGCGCCGCCGGCGGCCCGGCGCTGGAGGAGGCGACCGCCGCGGACTGGGAGCAGACGCTGGCCCTCAACGTCGTGCATCCCGCGGTGCTCCTGCGCGCGGCCCTGCCGCACCTGCGCGCCCGCGGCGGCGGGGCGGCGCTGCTCATCGCGTCGATCTCCGGCATGAAGCCCCAGCCGCGGGCGCAGTACGCCGCGGCGAAGGCGGCCGAGATCCACCTCGCCCACACACTCGCCCGCGAGCTCGGGCCCGACGGCATCCGCGTCAACGCGCTGAGCCCGGGCTCGATCCTCTTCGAGGGCGGCGGCTGGGCACAGCGCCGCGACGCCCATCCCGCGGACTTCGACGCGTGGGTCCGGCGCGAGTTCCCGCTGGGGCGCCTCGGCACGCCGAAGGAGGTCGCGGACGTCGCGGCCTTCCTGCTCTCCGAGCGGGCGGGCTGGGTCAGCGGCGCCAACGTCGTCGTCGACGGGGCGCAGAACCAGCCCGGGATGGGCGGCTACTGACGCAGGGCGGCGCGGCGGACCTTGCCGCTCGCCGTCTTGGGCAGCTCGCCGGCGAAGTCGACTATCCGCGGGTACTTGTAGGGCGCCGTCTGGGCCTTGACGTGATCCTGCAGCTCGCGCGCGAGCGCGTCGGAGGGCTCGTGGCCGTCGCGCAGGACGACGACGGCGCGCACGACGGCGCCGCGCTCGTCGTCGGGGGCGGAGACGACGGCGGCCTCGGCCACAGCGGGGTGCTCGACCAGCGCCGACTCGACCTCGAAGGGGCCGATGCGGTAGCCGGCGGAGATGATGACGTCGTCGGTGCGCCCCTCGAAGAAGAGGAAGCCCTCGTCGTCCTGCGTGACGCGGTCGCCGGTGTGCCAGGGGCCGTTCGGCGCCTCCTCGCCGAGGTAGCCGCGGAAGAAGGTCGGGACCGTGGCCGGGTCGAGCACGAGCTCGCCGTCCTGCACCCAGGCGTCGATGCCCGGCAGCGGGCGGCCCATCGAGCCCGGGACCGCCTCGCGATCGATGGGCATCCCGGTGATCTGCCCGGTCTCGGTCTGGCCGTAGCCGTCGCGGACCCAGAGGCCGGTGGCCTCGTGCCAGGCGCGCAGGACCTCGGGGTTGAGCGCCTCGCCCGCGGCGACCAGGCCGCGCAGCGTCCGCGTCGGTCGCGGCTGGGCGCGCTTGGCGATGATGCGGTACTCGGTCGGCGCCATGCACAGCACGGCGACCGGCTCCTCGCCGAGGAGCGAGAGCCGCTCGTCGGGATCGAAGCGCTCGTCGTGCAGCAGCGCCGCCGCGCCGCGCAGCCACGGCGCGATGAAGACGTTGCGCGCCGACTTGCTCCAGCCGCTGGCCGCCGTGCACCACACGAGCTCGCCCGGGCGGGCGTCGAGCCAGTGCTCGGCCTGCAGGCGCTGGCCGTCGAGGTAGCGCTGGGCGTGCACGACGGCCTTCGGCTCGCCGGCGGTGCCGCTGGTGAAGGTGATCAGGCACGGGTCCTCGGGATCGAGGTCGGCGTGGGGGGGCGGGGTGCCCTCGGGCCAGTCGCCGACCCCGGGGACCCAGATGGTCGGCCCGCTCCAGCCGCTCTCGGCGAGCACGTGCCGGTTGCGCCCGTCGGCCACGACGAGCGCCGGCCGGGCGACGGCGAGGCGCATGCGCAGGTCCCTCGCGCGCAGTTGCTCGGTGCACGGCAGCACGACGTAGCCCTGGCGGAAGCACGCGACCATCGTCGCGACCCAGTCGGGCAGGTTGCCGACCAGCGTCATGACGACGTCGCCGCGGGCCACGCCGCGCTCGTCGAAGTGCGCAGCGAGGGCGCGCGCGGCGCGAGCGACCTCGGCGAAGCTCCACTCCCGCCGCCCCCCGCCGCGGGCTCGTTCGATCAGCGCCAGCCGCTGCGGGTCGGCGGCCTCGACGACGTCGCGGGCGAAGTTCATCGCCGCCTGACCCTAGTGGGCCAGCGCCACGCCTAGCCACACCACGGCCAGCGAGGCGACGAAGATCAGGCCCTCCATCCAATGGTCGCCCGGGCGGCGCGTGTGGACGGCCACGAGCACGCCGATGAGCGCCACCAGCGCGAGCTTGGCGTGGAGGGTCCCCGAGCTCCAGTCGCCGAAGTGCGAGGCCATCGCCGAGCCGGTGGCCAGCAGGACGGCGAGGGCGACGAGCGTGCCCCAGCCGAACCGGCGCGCGACGGCCTGGATGCGCGGGCGGTCGCCGCGCACGACCGGGACGACGCAGACAGCCAGGAACAGCTGGCCGCCGACGAAGAAGGCCATGGCGAGCAGGTGCAGCCAGCGGATCGCCTCCCAGCCGGTCACGCCCGAAGCGTATCGACTGGCCAGTCAGCCAACGGGGTATCCTGCGGCGACCATGGCCGCCGCCACGTTCACCGAGAAGACCGACGAGCAGAAGGCGATCTGCGAGATGATCCGCCAGTTCGCGGACGAGCAGATCCTGCCCAACGCCGAGCACTACGACGCCGTCGACGAGTTCCCCGAGCCCGTCGTCGAGCAGATGAAGGAGCTCGGGCTGTTCGGCGTGACCATCCCCGAGGAGTACGGGGGCATGGGCCTCGACCTCACGACCTACGTGATGATCGTCGAGGAGCTCTCGCGCGGCTGGATCTCGATCTCGGGCATCGTCAACACGCACTTCATCGGCTCCTACCTGCTCATGAAGTTCGGCTCGGACGAGCAGAAGCAGAAGTACCTGCCGCGGATGGCCACCGGCGAGATCCGCGCCGCCTTCAGCCTCTCCGAGCCCGAGCTCGGCTCCGACGTGCAGGCCATCAAGACCAGCGCGCGCAAGGGCGACGACGGTCGCTGGGAGATCAACGGCCAGAAGATGTGGGTGACCAACGGCCTGCTCTCCTCGCTCGTCTTCGTCCTGGTCAAGACCGACCCCGACGCCGATCCGCGCCACCGGGGCTTCACCTGCTTCATCGCCGAGAAGGAACCCGGCGTCTCCGAGAACACCGGCGACTACGCGGGCCTCAACGTGCCGCCGAAGATCAAGAAGCTCGGCTACAAGGGCGTCGAGTCGACCGAGCTCATCTTCGACGGCTACAAGTGCCCGGCCGAGAACATCCTCGGCGGCGAGGAGGCGGGGCTCAACAAGGGCTTCGCGCAGATGATGGACGCGCTCGAGGTCGGCCGGGCGAACGTGGCCGCCCGCGGCGTCGGCATCGCCCAGCGGGCGCTCGAGCTGGCGCTGCGCTACGCGCAGGAGCGCAAGGCCTTCGGCAAGCCGATCGCCGAGCACCAGGCCATCCAGTTCAAGCTCGCCGACATGGCCACCCAGGTCGAGGCCGCGCGGCTGCTGACCCTGCGCGCGGCGCGCCTGAAGGACGCCGGCGAGCGCTCGGACCTCGAGGCCGGCATGGCCAAGCTCTTCGCCTCGGAGGCCGGGCGCTACTGCGTGGAGGAGAGCTTCCGCATCCACGGCGGCTACGGCTACTCCAAGGAGTACGAGATCGAGCGCCTCTACCGCGACGCGCCGCTGCTGCTGATCGGCGAGGGCACCTCGGAGATCCAGCGCATGGTCATCGGCCGCAAGCTCCTGCAGCGCCACAAGCTCTAGGCCCCACGTCGGGCCAGTTTGCGCAACTTCCCCCGCATCCCGGGTATGAAGAGCGCGGAGTGAAGGCAGGGAGGGGATTTCTCGCACTCTTCGCGGCTCTGACCGCGGGCGCATTCGGCGCCCCGCTGGCTCATGCCGGCAGCTACGACGTGCTGTCGTGCACGATCGACGGCAGCTACCACGCCAACAACGCCTGGGCCGCCGGCGAACAACCCGGCGGGAGACGGGCGTACGTGACCGACGCCACCTGCCCGTCGCTCAACGACGCTCTCACGACCAAGCTCGCTCGCGCGCGAACACGCCTCGGCAACGGGACTTACGCCGGGCTGTGGTTCGTCGCGCCGCGCCGGCCGCGATCACCGAATACACGATGACGGTGCACCACTACTGGTATCGCGCCTCCTCGCGCCAATTCACTCCGGACCGAGACGCACCTACGACATCGCTCGCCTTCGGACGACTCTCGTCTCACGCGGGCACGGGCCAGTCTCGTTTCAAGCCGACGCAGACCGCGCTCACGGACGAGAGTCACTGGTACGGCTACCGCGGAGCCGAGCCGTCGGCGCCGCCGACACCGGCCTGATCACCGTGACGCGCGCGATTCGAAGCGCGAAGACCCAGGCACCGCGCACCTACATGGCGGTGTCCACAGGCTGCTACACGGACGACGGCTCGGCCTGCACGCCTGGGCCGGATGCCGGCGGGAACGTGGGCACAGCTTCCTGCAGCTCATACGGCTCGCGCGTGACCATCATCGACAGCACCGCGCCAGCCCTCGGCGCCCTGGCTGCCGGGCTCGGGTCTGCTGGCGTCCGGGACACGCTCCGGCGACGAGCCCGTGACGTTCACCGCCAGCGACAACGTCGGCATCCGGCGCGCCGAGCTCGTCGACGTCACCGACGCCGCCAACCCTGTCGGTGGTCGGGCCAAGGACTACATCTCCACGGCCAGCGTGGCAGAACACCCGCTGCGACTTCACCAAGCCCAAGCCCTGCCCGGACCTCAAGAACGAGACGCTCGCCGCGTCGCCCGCCATCGCCGGCAGGCGCACGTTGCTCGTGCGGGTGACCGACGCCGCCGGCAACCAGACCGTCTCGACACCGTTCGCCGTCACCGCGCGCGGGCCGGTCAACGGCGCGGGCGGTGGCGACGGGTCCCGCCTCGTGGCGGGCTTCCCGGGGCACACCTTCCGCGGCCGCGGCAAGGCGCGCAAGAAGGTCGGCGTGCTGCGCCCGACCAAGACCGTCGGCTGGGGGCACAGCGCCCCGGTCAAGGGGATCCTGCGCAACGCCGCCGGCCAGCCGGTGGCCGGCGCCGAGCTACGGCTGCTCGTGCGCGAGTTGCGGCTCGGCTCGAGCTACGTCGATCGCGGCGCGGTCACGACGGGTCCCGACGGTCGCTTCGCATTCCGCATCCCGCGCGGCTCCTCCCGGCGCTACCGCGTGGCCTACCGCGCCTACCCGGGCGACGCCGGCCTGGCGGCGAAGTCCGACGTCTCCTTCAACACCAAGGCGCGCATCACCATCCATGTCCCGCACCACGTCCGGGCGCGCGGGAGCGTCCGCTTCCGCGGCAGCTTGCCCGGCCGCCCGCTGCCGCCGCGCGGCGTGACTCTCGAGCTCCAGGCCCACCAGCCCGGCCACGGCTGGCGCACGGTCAAGACGACCCGGACGCGCAAGGGCGGCACATACTCGACGCGCTATCGCTTCAACTCGTTCGGAGGCCGGTTCACCTTCCGGATGCGCCTGCGCCCCAACGACAGCTATCCCTACGCACGCGGGACCAGCAGGGCCAGACGGGTGAGCGTTGGCTAGACGCGCGCTGCTCGCCGCGGTCCTCGGCGCGTGCGCGCTGGCGCCGGCCACCGCCACGGCGGGCAGCTACGACGTCTACTCCTGCAAGGTCGGTTCCGCCTTCTACGGCAACAACGCCTGGGCCGGCGTGAACAATGCCGGTGCCGGCGATCCCACGTTCACGGCACCGGATGCCACGTGCGCGAACGCAGCGGATCCCCTGATGGCACTCATGCGACCCGGCCGCCGCTGGGCCGAACGGTGGCGTACGCGGCCGGCGTCTCCTCGGCGCTGCACATCGACTGCTCCGGCCGAACGCCCGCATCACCGACTTCGCGCTCAACGCTGCGCCACTGGTTCAGCACGCGCAGAGCAACGTGGGCTTCAATCTCCTGCAGTTCGGGAGCAAGGGCGTATCGCTCGCTGGTCAGCTGGGACGCGAACCCGGCGGGCGATCAGGCCTGCGATCAACACCGAGCAGCACTGGTTCGGTGCCGGCGCCGCGGTCCCGATTCGGGCTCGGTGACAATCGCGAAAGCCGATTCTCCTCAGGCGCAGCGGCAATGCTCGACGAGCATCGATCGTCCTCTACGCCGGCTGCGCGCCGGCGCGGGCGCGAACTGCACGTTCGACCAGAACAAGCATCGACCCAGTTGCAGCTCTTCGGTTCACGAGTCACGATCGAGGACGACCTGCCCCCGGACATCACGGCCGTCCAAGCCGGCGTGGGGCTGCTCGCTGCCGGCGTGCGCTCGGGCGCCGAACCGATCACGTTCAACGCCTCTGACAACAGCGGCATCCGGCGTGCCGAGATCGTCGATGTGACCGACGCGTCCAACCCCGCGGTCGTCGCCTCCGAGGACTACAACACCGGACCGAACACCGATGCGGGCACGCGGTGCGACTACACCCGCCCGCGACCCGTGTCCGGCGACGTCAAGAACGAGACGATCGCCGCGCCGACTCCCATCGCCGGGCACCGGACGCTCCTGCTGCGCGTCACGGATGCCGGCGGCGAGACCGTCGTCAGCGCGCCGTTCAGCGTCCAGGCGCGCGGACCGCTCAACGGCGTCAACGGCGGGGACGGCGCACGCCTGGTGGCGGGCTTCCCCGCCAAGGTCTTCCGTGGGAAGGGCAAGAAGCGTCACGCCGTGTTCGTCCTGCGTCCGAGTCACACGGTGTCCTACGGCAAGGGCGCGACCATCCGCGGGACGCTGAAGGGCGCCGACGGCCAACCGGTCAACGGCGCCGACGTCCGGATTCTGGTCCGGGAGAATCGGCTCGGCGCCCAGTACGTCGATCGCGGAGGCGTGACGTCCGGCCCCGACGGCCGCTTCGTCTTCCCGGTGCCGGCGGGCAGCTCACGTCTCCTGCGCCTGGCCTATCGCGCTTACCTCGGCGACGACGTGTACGCCACGCGGTCGACGTCGACGCTGAACACCCGCGCGCGTATCTCGGTACGCGGGCCGAGGCACGTCCGTCGCCACGGTGTGGCGAAGTTCAGCGGCCGACTGGTCGGCCGCCCGTTCCCGCCGCGCGGGATCACCGTCGACCTGCAGATCTTCCAGCCCGGGCGTCGGCTGGCGCGTCTTCGGCAACGCGCGCACGCGCAAGAGCGGCACCTTCACCGTGCGCTACCACTTCCAGCGGGCGAGCCAGGGACGGTTCACCTTCCGCATCCGCTTGCGCCCCAACGATGCGTATCCGTATTCGCGCGGTGTAAGTCGACGCGTCCGCGTACGCGTGGGATGATCGGTGCGTAGGGGTCGAACGGTTACGCAAGGGAGAGTTTCCGGTTGCAGCACCTACTCGAGGCATGAGGCTGCTCGCGTGGGCTCGACCGGTGCTGCTGACGTGCCTGGCTGCCTGCCTGCTGGTACTGCTGGTCCCGCCAATCGCGACGGCTGGCAGCTACACCGTCTCGAGCTGCAGCTCGGGCTGGTCACCTGAGGTTCAACGCGCTCCTGGTGAAGGCGCCTCGGGTGAATATGACTACTGCGACCGTGTCGAGCATGGCCTGCGAGCTGATTTGCTCGGCGCCGCCAGCCGAGTGGCCGCGGGCGACTATGCGGGCTGGAGATTCGATGCCCCAGCCGATACGGCCATCGTCCGCGCAGTGGTCAGATTGGCACGGATTAGGCGATTTCGCGCCGGGGATTGGGGTCGCGATCGAAGCACGAATCGATGCGTCGACCACCCCGGCCTTCGGCTCATCTCGATCCGTTCGAGACCACCGACAGCACGACCTGGCCGACGCCAGTTGGGTGCGCCTGTCCTTGCGATGCGAAGCGTCTTCGAGTGGCTGCCGGAGTCTTGTCACGCCTGTTGAGTCCGCGTGGACCCTTCGATCACGGCGTCGAGCGTCACACTCGTAGATCGTTTCGCTCCCATCGTGCAGTCCGTAGCGGGCTCCGCGGCGACCGACACCACCTGGACCGGATCCGAGCCGCTGACCTTCTCGGCCACGGACCGTGGCGGCGGGTTGTTCCGGGTGATAGTGGAGGCCGACGGCGTGCCGGTGAAGGCGCTGCGCGCCGTCGCCGACGATCGGTGCGTCGACCGCACCGGCGCGCGCGACTTCGGTTACCCGGTGCCGTGCCCGACGCAGGGGGCCGGGAGCGTGAGCATCGACGCTGCCGACCTGCCGAGCGGGTCGCATCTCGTGGCGGTGTATCTCGAAGACGTGGCCGGCAACCGGACAGCGCTGGTGCCGCCCGCGCAGCGGCTGATCGTCAACGACTACCGCGCCGTCGGCTACTACGCCAACGGCATGTTCTTCAACCCGCGCTTCGCGTCGCCACGGGTGGCCAACGGCGCCGGGGCCATCAGCGGGGCGCGCCTGAACGCCTCGTTCGTGCGTCAGGTCGGCCGGGGGCGGGCGCGGCATTCGGTGCGCGCGACAAAGCGCGAGGTGCGCTTCTCGCAGAGCCCCACGGTCAAGGGCACGCTGACCGCGCCGTCCGGCGAGCCGATCGCCGACGCGACGGTGTTCATCGGCCAGCAGCCGGAGGGTCAGCCGTGGCGCCTCGACGGCGCCGCCCACACCGACTCGGCCGGAGACTTCGTCTACCGGCCGGCGGCTCGGCAACCGAGTCGCCAGCTGCGGGTGGTGTACTTCCCGTTCTCGGACAGCCACGAGAACGTGGCCACCGACCCGCTCACGCTGCGCGTCCGCGCCGGTCTCACCCTGCACGTCGACCGCCACCGGCTGCGCAACGGCCAGCGACTCATCTTCAGCGGACGCGTCCTCGGGGCGCTGCCGGCGGAGGGAGTCGCGGTCACGCTGCAGGCCAAGGTCGGCCGCCATTACCGCTCGTTCCGCCAGCTGCGCGCGAGCAGCCGCACGGACGGGCGCATCCGCACGGCCTATCGCTTCGAGCGCACGACCGGCCCCGTCCGCTACCGCTTCCGCTTGAAGGTCGTCCGGCAGGCCGGCCTGCCCTTCCACGGCGGCGTCTCGCCCGTGGTGTCGGTCTCGGTTCGGCCCTGATCCCGTGCTCGGCCGAAGCCCGCCGCGACGCACCGACACCGCATCGACCGCGGCGCGTGCGTCGATCGGCTCAGCGGGTACGCCCACGCTACATCCGCGAAGGGAGTGAGCCATGAGCGAGCAGTCAGGACGGGACGCCGGCGACATCGCCCAGGAGATGCAGGAGCACGAGCGCGAGGCCCGCGAGCGCGACGACGACGAGCGCGACCCCGCCACCGGCGTGGACGACCCCGACACCGACGCCCGCACGGCGAAGCCGGCACCGCCGGGGACGGCGCCGACGGGCGAGCTCGGCGGCGGCACGTGAGCCGCGCGCGCCGTGGCGACGGCGCCTCGGACCGGACATCGCTGCGGCCGTCCGCCCGCGCGGCTGGGCGACCGCGTTCGATCCGAACCGCTTCGGGTTTGGTGCGGAAAGCGGACCGAAGGCGAAGTGGTTCGGCAGGTCGCCCGGCGGCGGCGGTATCCCCCGCATCCTGGCCGGCGTCTCGCTGGGCCTCGTGCGTGCGCGGCGCGGCGATCCGCGCTCGGCGGACGCGCTCGACGCCGCTCTGGCCCTCGCGGAGGTCTCCGAGGAGCTACAGCGCATGGAGGCGGTCGCCGCGGCCCGCGCGGAGGCCGCCTGGCTGCGTGGCGATCGCGAAGGCGTCGTGCAGGCGACCGAGGCCACGCTGCGCCAGGCGAGCGCGCTGGGGGCTCGGCGTCCACACGCGCGGCGAGGCGGGCGTGTGGACACGCGCGGCGAGGCGGGCGCGGCGGCGCGGCGGCTCGGCCTCGCTCCCGACGGCGACTGAGCGGTTGCACGACCGCCCCGCCGGCGGCGATCAGTCACACTAGGCCCGATGATCCGACGCCTGCCCCACGTCGATCGCATCGGCATCGAGGAGCGCGCCGCCTGGCTCGGCAAGCGCTCGATCAAGACGAGCGCCAAGCTGCAGGGCATCCGCCTCGCGGTGTCGATGGTCGACCTCACGACGCTCGAGGGCCAGGACACGGCCGGCAAGGTCCGCCAGCTCGCGGCCAAGGCCGTGTGCCCGGCCCCGACGATGCCCGAGATCCCGAGCGTCGCCGCCGTCTGCGTCTACCCGGCGCAGGTCCCCGTCGTCCACGCGGCGCTCGAGGGCAGCGGCGTGCACACCGCGGCGGTGTCGACCGGCTTCCCGGCGGGCCAGACCTCGCTGGCGATCAAGCTCCAGGAGACCGAGGAGGCGGTCGCCGCGGGCGCGGACGAGATCGACATGGTCATCTCGCGGGAGGCGTTCCTCGAAGGCGACGACGCCCGCGTGATGGAGGAGATCGTGCGCGTCAAGGAGGCGTGCGGCGAGGCGCACCTGAAGGTCATCATCGAGACCGCCGAGCTCGGCTCCTACGACCACGTCCGCCACGCCTCGATGCTCTCCATGGAGGCTGGCGCGGACTTCATCAAGACCTCGACAGGCAAGGCCTCCAGCGGCGCGACGCCGGGCGTCACGCTCGTCATGCTCGAGGCGATCCGCGACTACGTCGAGCGCACCGGGCGCCCGGTGGGCATGAAGGCGGCCGGCGGGGTCTCGACGTCGAAGGCCGCGCTGCATCGCCTGGTGCTGGTCAAGGAGACGCTCGGCGACGAGTGGCTGACGCCCGATCGCTTCCGCATCGGCGCATCGTCGCTGCTCAACGACCTGCTCATGCAGTACGCCAAGACCCAGGAGGGCCGCTACGGGCGCTCCGAGGACTTCTCCAAGGAATAGCCCGCGACATGGCTGCCACCGACGACACCCCGCGCACGCGCATCACCTGGGACTACGCGCCCGCGCCCGAGTCCCCCGACCACGTCCGCCTGCGCGACAGCTACGGGCTCTTCATCGGCGGCGAGTTCGTCGCGCCGCGCGACGGGCGCCGCGTGGCGTCGGTCAGCCCGGCCACCGAGGAGCCCGTGGCCGAGGTGGCCTTCGCCGGCGAGGCCGACATCGCCGCCGCCGTCGAGGCGGCCCACGCCGCGCGGCCCAAGTGGGCCAAGCTGCCCGCCCGCGAGCGCGCGAAGTACCTCTTCCGCGTCGCCCGCCTCATCCAGGAGCGCGCGCGCGAGCTGGCCATCGTCGAGTCGATGGACGGCGGCAAGCCGATCCGCGAGTCGCGCGACGTCGACGTCCCGCTGGCCGCCGCGCACTTCTTCTACTACGCCGGCTGGGCGGACAAGCTCCAGTACGGCGTCGCCGGGCGCAAGGCCAAGCCCCACGGCGTCGTCGGGCAGATCGTGCCCTGGAACTTCCCGCTGCTCATGGCGGCCTGGAAGCTCGCCCCCGCGCTGGCCTGCGGCAACACGGCGGTCCTCAAGCCGGCCGAGACCACGCCGCTGACCGCGCTGCTGCTGGCCGAGATCTTCCAGGAGGCCGAGGTGCCGGCCGGCGTGGCGAACATCGTCACCGGCGACGGGGTCGCCGGCGCCGCCCTCGTGCGCTCCGACGTCGACAAGGTCGCGTTCACGGGCTCGACCGCGGTCGGCAAGGACATCCAGGCGGCGCTCGCCGGCCGCAACGTCGGGCTCACGCTCGAGCTCGGCGGCAAGTCGGCGAACATTATCTTCGAGGACGCGGCCCTCGACCAGGCGGTCGAGGGCATCGTGCAGGGGATCTTCTTCAACCAGGGCCACGTGTGCTGCGCGGGCTCGCGGCTGCTGATCCAGGAGTCGGTGGTCGACGAGGTCACCGCCAAGCTGTGGGACCGCATGCGCCTGCTGCGCGTGGGCGACCCGCTGGACAAGAACACCGACGTGGGCGCCATCAACTCGGCCGAGCAGCTCGAGCGCATCGAGGCGCTGGTGGCGGCTGGGGTGCAGGAGGGGGCTGTGCGGCGCACGGTCGCCTGCGACCTGCCCGAGCGCGGCTGGTGGTTCGCCCCCACGCTCTTCACCGACGTCGCGCCCGCGCACCGCATCGCCGTCGAGGAGATCTTCGGCCCGGTGGTGTCGGTGCTGACCTTCCGCTCGCAGGCCGAGGCGATCGAGAAGGCCAACAACTCGGCCTACGGCCTGGCGGCGGGCATCTGGACCGACAAGGGCTCGAAGGCCTTCGAGGTCGCGAGCGCCCTGAAGGCCGGCGTCGTCTGGCAGAACACCTACAACAAGTTCGACCCGACGGCCGCCTTCGGCGGCTACAAGGAGTCGGGCTTCGGACGCGAGGGCGGCCCCGCGGGCCTGCGTCCCTACCTGCGCGTGTCATGACCAGGCTCAGCGTTCGCAAGACCTACAAGCTCTACGTGGGAGGCGCGTTCGTGCGCTCGGAGTCCGGCCGCTACGACCGCGCCCTGAGCGCCGATGACGAGCACGTCGCCAACGTCCCGCGCGCGTCGCGCAAGGACGTGCGCGACGCGATGTCCGCGGCGCGCAAGGCGGCCGGCCCGTGGGCGGCGCGCACGGCTTACAACCGCGGCCAGATCCTCTACCGCGCGGCCGAGGCGCTCGAGTCGCGCGGCGACGCGCTGGCTGAGCCCGATGAGCTCGCGGCCGCCGTCGACGTCCTCGTGCACTACGCCGGCTGGACCGACAAGCTGCCCGCCGTCCTGGGCGGCGTCAACCCGGTCGCCATGCCCTTCCTGTCCTTCTCGCTGCCCGAGCCGACCGGCGTGGTCGGCGTCGTCGCACCCGACGAGCCGCCGCTGCTGGGGCTCGTGGCCGAGATCGCTCCCGCCCTGGCGGCGGGCAACACGGTGGTCGCGGTGATCTCCGAGCGCTGGCCGCTGCCGGCGCTCGACTTCGCCGAGGTCCTCGGGGTCTCCGACGTGCCGGGCGGCGTGGTCAACCTGCTCAGCGGCCGCCGCGCGGAGCTCGCCCCGGCGCTCGGCGCGCACCGCGACCTCAACGCCATCGTTGATGCCGCCGGCGACGACGAGCTGGCCGCCGAGCTCGACCGCCTCGCGGCCGAGACGGTCAAGCGCACGCGCCACGGCGCGGCCGCCGCGAGCTACGAGGCGGCGACGGACGATGCGCTCGACCGCCTGGAGGCCGTGACCGAGCTCAAGACCGCCTGGCACCCGATCGGGGCCTGAGCGCCGCGCGATGATCCCGACCGCAGCCCTGGGCCGCTCGGGTGCGGCGTTCACGCGCCTTGGGCTCGGCACCTGGGCGATCGGCGGGCCGTGGCGGTTCGGCTGGGGACCGGTCGACGACGCGGAGTCGATCGCCGCGATCCGCCGAGCGCTCGACGAAGGGCTCAACTGGATCGACACGGCGGCGGTCTATGGCCTCGGACATTCCGAGGAGATCGTCGGGCAGGCGCTGAGGGGGCATGCGACCGACCAGGAGGTGTTCGTGTGCACCAAGTGCGGCAGGAAGACCCGGCCGGACGGCGCTCCCTATGGCGACCTGCGCGCGGAGTCGATTCGCGCCGAGTGCGACGCCAGCCTGCGTCGCCTGGGCGTCGATCGGATCGACCTGTACCAGATCCACTGGCCCGACCCCGATGGCGCGACGCCGCTGGAGGAGTCGTGGTCGGCGATGGCCGACCTGGTCGACGAGGGCAAGGTGCGCTGGGTGGGCGTGTCGAACTTCGACGTCGACCAGCTCGAGCGCTGCGAGGCGATTCGTCACGTCGACTCGCTCCAGCCCCAGCTCTCGATGTTGCAGCGCCAGGCGCTGCGCGATGTGATCCCGTGGGCCGCCGCGCACCTGACGGGGGTGATCGTCTACTCGCCGATGGCCTCGGGGCTGCTGAGCGGGACCTTCGATCGAAAACGGCTGGAGAGCCTGCCCTCCGACGACATGCGCCTGCGGCGCCCCGAGTTCACCGAGCCCTGGCTGTCGAGGAACCTGGCGCTCGTCGAGCGCTTGCGCGCGATCGCCGGCGAGCACGGCGGCACGGTCGCCGAGCTCGCGATCGCCTGGACGCTCGCGCAGGACGGCGTGACCGGCGCGATCGTCGGCGCGCGCCGGCCGGATCAGCTCGACGCATGGCTCGGGGCCGGCGCCCTGGAGCTCTCCCCGCAGACCGTGGCCGCGATCGATGAGGCGATCGCCGAGAGCGGCGCCGGGCCGGGCCAGCCCGCGGCCGCGCCGCGGCCATCCGCGAAATGACGTCCGGCGCATCGCTGCCCGAGCCGACCGTCGTCGTCGGCGGGCGGCGGACGGTGGCAGGCGCGTCCGGAGTGGTCTGCCGCTGAAGCCTATCCTCACCTGCCAAGGCTCATGACAGGTGAGAGTGCCCCATACGATGCCGGGCCTCAGCCCGGTGGCCGGGATCCGGCCCCAGGCGAGCTGGCGCTCGTCCAGGCCTTCGTGAACACGCACTTCGACCTCGCCGCCGGCGGCGGGGAGATGCTCGCCGGCCCAGAGTCCCTGCGCGCGTGGCTCAGCGCGCGCGGGCTGCTCGCGAGCGCAGGTCGCGTCGACGGGCGCGGGCTCGATCGCGCCCTCGCGGTTCGGGAGGGGATCCGCGCGCTCGCCTTCGCCAACAACGATCAAGAGCTGAACGACGGCGCGGTCGATGCGATGCGAGAGGCGTCGGTCGGGGCGAGGACCGAGGTCCGCGTCGGGCCGGACGGAGCGCGGTTCGTCATCGCCGGCCCCGGGGACCTCGACGCTGCGATCGGCGCTCTGCTGGCCATCGTGGCGCGGGCCATGATCGACGGCTCCTGGCCGCGGCTCAAGGCGTGCCCCGGGCGCCACTGCGGTTGGGCCTTCTACGACCGCTCACGCAACCAGAGCGCGCGGTGGTGCGCGATGAAGGTCTGCGGCGACCGCGAGAAGGCGCGGGCGTACTACGAGCGCCGGATCAGCGAGCAGGGCTGACCCGGCAGCGGTCGGTCAGGCGAGGGTCTCGCAGATGTTCTCGATGCTGCCCCGCCCGGGGGTCACCGTCCGCTGGCCGTCGGCGGCGAAGTCGACCGTGAACCCATGTCCGCTTAGCACCAGGAAGGCAGGGCCGCCGGGGTCGCCCGCCCCGAGGCCGACTGCGAGGTGCCCGTGCTTGAGGGTGAACGTGAACGAGCCGTCGCTGCGGGTGTCGATGAACGCGTCGCCCGTCAGGTCGCGCACCACCGAGGCACCGCTGTCGTCGTTGATGTAACGGACCACGAGTGGGCCCTTGACCTCTTGGCGGCTGGGCGTGCCGTCCGGGAAGGTCTCGAGCGTGCGGATCCGCTCGTGATCCTCGAGCACGCGCCCTGAGAGGGCAAACGGGCAGCGGCTGCCGGCGGGCAGGTCGAAGTCGGCCGCCCGGAAGGGCATCCATGGCGACGCCGCGGACGCGACCGCCGGAACCAGGGACAGCCCCACGCAGACCGCCGCGATCGCGCCCAGGCGCACGCAAGCACGCATCATCTCTCCCGACCTCCCGCTGGTTGATCTCGGGTGGCCTCGCGCAGCGAGACCCATGAGAACGAAGCTACCATCACCTGCAAACACCCTTTGACCGGTGAGAACGGCGGTTATCGGCGGCTGAGCGCCGCGTCCATCAGCGTCTCGGCGATGGCCCGCGCCCGCCTGGCCGGGCCGGCCGCGCCGAGCGCCTGGGCCGAGGCGTAGACGCCTTCCATCACGACGGCGAGCTGGTCCGCCAGCGCTCCCGGGTCGCCGATCGGCTCGGCGGCCGCCAGGGCGTCGGTCAGCTCGCGCAGGCGACCGTGGACCCAGGCCTTCGTGGCCACCGCTCGCGCGTGGGCGGGGAGCTGTGGGTCGGGGAACTCGGCCAGCGCCATGAGGAACGGGCAGCCGCGGCAGCGCTGGGGCTGTACCTGCTCGTCGAGCGCGTCGAAGAGCGCGAGGATCCGCTCGCGCGGCGAGCCGACGCCCGGCGCGGTCGCCTCGGTCATCCACGCGCGGTAGAGCCGGCCGGCGCGCTCGATGTAGGCGGCGACGAGGTCGTCCTTGGACGCGAAGAGCCGGTAGAGCGTGGTGGGGGCGACGTCGGCCTCGGCCGCGATCGCGTCGACTCCCGTGGCGCGGATGCCGTGCCAGTAGAAGAGCTCGTGGGCGACCGCGAGGACGTGCTCGCGGGTCTGCGCAGCGGTGCGCCGCGGGCGGGTGTCGGGCGTGGGCGCCATCGGTCATCTGCAATGATAGGGATCGTTCCCTATCAACGAGACCGGGAGGGAGAGATGATCCTCGTCACCGGCGCCACGGGCAACGTCGGCGCAGAGGTCGTGCGGGCGCTGACGGCGGCCGACCAGGAGGTGCGCGCGCTCGCGCGCTCGGGCCGGCCCGCCGGCCTGCCGCCCGGCGTCGAGGCCGTCGCCGGCGACCTGAACCGACCCGAGAGCCTGGCCGAGGCGCTGGCCGGCGTCCGGGGCGTCTTCCTGCTCCCGGGTTACGAGGACATGGACGGCGTCCTCGCCCAGGCCCGCAGCGCGGGGGTCGAGCGGGTGGTCCTGCTGTCGGGCAGCTCGGCTGCCAGCGGCGACACGGGCAACGCCGTCTCGGCCTACATGATCCGCTCGGAGGACGCGGTGCGGGAGTCGGGCGTGCCCTTCACGATCCTGCGGCCCTTCGCGTTCATGTCCAACGCGCTGCGCTGGCGCGATCAGCTGAAGGCCGGCGACGTCGTGCGCGAGCCGTTCGCCGACGTGGCCGTCGCGATGGTCGACCCGTACGACCTCGCGGCGGTGGCGGCGACCGCCCTGGTCTCGGACGGCCACCAAGGGCGCATCCACGTGGTCAGCGGCCCGGAGGCACTGCGGCCCGCCGATCGCGTGCGCATCCTCAGGGCGGCGCTCGGCCGCGACCTGCGCCTGGAGGCGCTGTCTGACCAGGAGGCCAAGGCGCAGATGACCGCCGAGATGCCGGTCGAGTACGTCGACGCCTTCTTCGACTTCTACGTCGACGGCTCGCTCGACGAGTCGCAGGTCCAGCCCACCGTGCGGGAGGTCCTCGGCCGCGAGCCGCGCACCTTCGAGCAGTGGGCCGCCGCCCACGCCGACGAGTTCCGTTAGCGCGCCGCTGTCACGAGAGCCCGGCCGCGGGCGTGGGCCCGACGGCGTCGGTCTTGGTGGTCTCGGGTCCCGACTCGGGGCCGCCCATCTCCAGGCGGAACGGCGGGTAGGCGTCGGTCATCAGCGTCACGTAGGCGCAGACGCGCCAGCCCCAGCGGTTCATCCCCATGATGAAGTCGAACAGGCTCCGTGGGTAGCGCCCGGTGAAGAGCAGGGCAACGGCCGAGATGAAGACCATCAGCCCGATGAGGCCACCGCCGGAGCTCCATCCGCCGTGGTTGCTGGCCGCGTTGATGCCGGCCCACGCGCCGCCGGCGAACACACCGACCACGAGGTAGTGCGGCAGCGCCAGCAGCCACTTCACGAGGACCAGCCCGCGCGAGAGCGCCTGCGGGTACTCCACGCTCAGTTGCGCCGGGTACTCCGGGACCTCAGCGAGGGTGAACGGCGGGTAATGGTCGGTTCCCAGCGCGCTGTAGGAGTAGAAGCCCACGCGCCAGGTCCAGCGCAGGACGCCGACGTTGAAGTCGAAGATCCGGCGCGGATAGCGGCCGGTGAAGAGGATCGCGAAGAACGCGACGACGGTCAGGACGACGAACGCGATCCACAGGAACACGAGCACGATGACGTGCGGGATGACCAGGAGCCACTTGACCAGCCAGAGCCAGCGGCTGAGGGGCTCGTCGAGGTCCCCCTCGACGTGCAGCGGATACGTGGATGGTGCGGCGTGCTCGTTCATGGCACGCACTCCTCTCGAACCAGCATGTAGGCGAGGCGGAAGCGATCCCCGTTTCGTCGGGATCCAGAAGTGCCACGCACTGATCTGCTTCTGAGCCCAGTTTACTCCTGGCTGGGCCGCGGCGCTGGCTCAGGCGTGCGTGGCCAGGAAGCGCGCGAGCGCCGCGACGTACTCGGCCCGGTGGTCGCGCTCGTCGTGGATCATGTGTCCCGCCCCGGCGACGCGGGCGATCTCGACGTCGGGGTGCGAGATGGCCAGGCGCTCGGCGTGGCGCGTCGGGAAGGCCGCGCCCTTCTCGTCGTCGGCGGCCAGCACGAAGACGGGCACCGAGATGGGGGAGGTCGTGTCCGTGGGGGCGAGCGTCGAGCGGTCCGCCGCTCCCTCGAGCACGCCGGGGTCCATCTGCAAGAGCGCCTCGGCCCGTGCGGCTGGGACGTCGTCGCTCAGGCCTTCGGCCGACGTGCGCGAGCGGTCGGGGCCGAAGGGCGCCGCGGCCAGCTCGGCGGCGACTTCGTCGGCGCCGATGCCCTGAGCTTTCCAGCGGGCGACGATGTCGAGGAGGATCCGGAAGATGGGGACCGCGCCGTTGCGCTCGTGCTCGGCAGGCTCGCCCATGTAGAGCGGCGGGTCCTCGAGGAAGGCGGCGGACACGAGCTCGGGGTGGCGCTGAGCCGCCCACCAGGCGACCACGCCGCCCAGCGAATGGCCGACGAGCACGGCGGGGCGGCCCACCGTCTCGCGCAGCAGCTCGACGACGTCCTCGCCGTAGCTGTCGGTGTCGTAGGCCCCGGGCGCGTGCTCGGAGCGCCCGTGGCCGCGCAGGTCGACGCGCACGATGCGCCGGCCCTCGGCGATCTCCTGCGGCAGCCAGGCGTAGGTCCGCATGCTGCCCGACACCCCGTGCAGGAAGACGACCGGCGCGCCGTCCTCGGGCCCCGCCGCCTCGACGTGGAGCCTCACTCCAGCGCGCCCTCGAGCCGCAGGACCCGGCGCAGGATGGCCAGCGACGACGCGTAGGTCGAGTCCATGCCGTAGTAGGACAGCCCGCGGGCGCCGAGCGTGCGCGCCTGCGTGTAGGGCGTGTCAGAGGCGTAGTGGATGATCCCGAAGTCGATCGGGAGCTTGGAGAAGTTGACCGCCTCGTTGACGGGGTAGCGATCGGCGTCGGCGATCTCGTAGACCGCGTTGCAGTACGGGCCGGCCTCCATCTCGACCACCGTGAAGGCCTCGCGGTAGTAGAAGTCCAGGTAGGCGCGGTTCTGCAGGAAGGTGCTCTTGACCGTCACGGCGCGCTGGTTGTCCAGGCCCGTGCCGAACATGAGGTCGGGCGCGATGTCGTCGACGGTGAAGGCGTTGTCGAGCCAGTAGGTGGTGCCCGAGTGCTCGTCGTGGATGACCGAGGAGATCATGACGTCGCCCACGTCGGCGTTGAGCGTGGCCGCCTTGCCCAGCACGTAGACGCCCCGCAGGTCGGCCGAGTCGACGGCCACCTCGCGCAGCAGGTTGTAGGCGGCGAGGCCGAGCGGGTAGTCGGTGTTGACGATGACCGCCTCGCTGCGGGCCAGCGCCTCGGCGTCGACGGCGCCCAGCCGCGGGTCGAGCCGCGTCGGGTCGAGGTTGGACAGCGGGATGACCTGGGCGGGGACGCGCAGGGCGGTCTTCGAGCGGATGTGCTCGACGCCCGCGGCGACCTCGGCCGCGTGGCGCTTGCGGCGCAGCTCCGGGCCCCCGGCGTCGAAGAAGTCGCGCGCCACGAAGTACAGGAAGTTCTCCCACGAGCCCTCGGTGCGCCCGTCGCGAAAGCGCGCGAGCTCCTCCTTGAGGTCCTCGTGGTGCCCGCTCTCGACGAAGGCCACGAGCTCGCTCTCGTCCTGGCGCGCCAGCCCGGTGACCAGGTTCGACAGCGAGTGGGTGTTCGAGGAGACGAAGTACAGCGGCGAGTCGCCGAGCCGGCGCTCGTTGATCTCGGCGCGCACGGGCGCCCACCAGCGCCGCGTCATGCGCTGGTAGCCGACCTGGGTCCCGCCCAGCATGCGCACGCGCATCGACTTGCCCCCGTCGGCGATCGCCTGCATGTTCTCCTCGAAGCGCGCGCCCCACGCGTTGGCCAGCCGCGCCCAGTCGTCGGCCGCGCCGCCCAGCTGCGCCGCGCAGGCCTCGGGGGTGGCGCCCTCCGGCGGGGGCCAGCCGGCGGCCAGCATCCGCCGGCGGATCTTGTTCCACTCGATCTGGTAGGCGACCAGCGTCGGGACGAGGTCGTCGACGTCGGACTCCGAGGCGAGCAGGACGGCGAGCACCTCGTCGTGGCTGTCGTACCAGCGCCGGCGGCGCGCCGGCGCCTCGACGGCGTCCCACTGCTCGAGCGGCCCGATCCCGGCGCGGCGGAAGAGGGCCGCCTCTTGGCCCATGACGACGATCTTGATCCGCACCATCGTCTCGGGCAGGCGCCGGACCGCGTAGATGAAGGCGCCGAGGTCGATCTCGTCGCTCTCGGCCAGCGGGTGCAGCGCGGACCCCATCGCCATGTGCGAGGACTCGAGCACGCGCAGGCGCGTCTCGCCGCTGGAGCGCAGCAGTGTGGAGTACGTGCGCTGATAGAGCTCGACCTCGTCGGAGAGGTTCGAGGGGGTGCCGTGCGAGGGCGCGGGCGGTGAGACGCTGAGGCGGGCGACGGCCACGCTACTCCTTGATGTACGGCTGGCCGTCGGCTGCCGGCGGCCGCGAACGGCCGATCACGCCGGCGACCGCGATCAGCGTCAGCACGTAGGGCAGCGCCTGGAACAGGACCGCGGCCGAGGGGGAGAAGGCGGGCAGCCGCTGTGCCAGCGCGGTCGAGAAGCCGAAGAGCATGGCCGCGGCGACGGCCCCGCCGGGGCTCCACTTGCCGAAGATGACCGCCGCCAGCGCGATGAAGCCGCGCCCCGCCGTCATCCCCTGGTTGAACGAGCCCACGAAGGCGATCGACAGGTAGGCCCCGCCCATGGCCGCGAGCACGCCTGAGCAGATCACGGCCAGATAGCGCGTGCGCATGACCGAGATGCCCACCGTCTCGGCTGCCCGTGGATGCTCGCCGACGGCGCGCACGCGCAGCCCCTGCGGCGTGCGGAAGAGGAACAGCGCAAGCACGACGGCTCCCAGGAGGGCGACCCAGGTGAGCAGGTTGGCCTTGCCGACCGCGTCGCCGAAGAACGACAGGTCCTTGATCCCGGGGATGCTGACGTCGGGGACGCGCGGGATGTTGTCCGGGGTGCCCTGATCGCCGTAGTGGTCGAGGAAGACGTAGCCGGTGACCCCGAGCGCGAGGAAGTTGATCGCGGTCCCGCCGACGATCTGGTCGGCGCGCAGGTGAATCGCGAAGAACGCGTAGAGGAGGGCGACGACGCCGCCGGCCGCCATGCCGACGAGCAGGCCCAGGAACCACGAGTCGAGCAGGTCCGCGCCGAAGATGCCGAAGAACGCGCCCGTCAGCATCATGCCCTCGAGCGCGATGTTCACCACGCCGCTGCGCTCGGAGATGATGCCGCCCAGCGCCCCGAAGGTCAGCGGCGTCGCGTAGCGCAGGGTGGCGGCGACCAGGGCCGACCACGTGACGACGTCCTTGAGGTTGCCGACGCCCGACTGCGTCGACGCCACCGCCCCGGCGCCACCGACGAGGCCGGCGACGATGGCGCCCCAGCCCAGGCGCTTCTCGCCGCCGCCGATCGCCCACGCGCCGGCGGTCATGGCCAGCAGGCCGATGAGGATCGACGGCACCGGGGTGCGCACGAGGGCCGGCGGCAGAGCGATGAACCAGGCGACGAAGCCCAGCGCGATGCCGGCCCAGCCGGCGTGGCGCGGGTTGATCGCACGCGCGGGGGCGGCAGTGGCGACCGCCGTGCTCATCGCGAGCCCCCGCGCTCGTGGTCGGCCGCAACGGCGGGCGAGCAATGACGTGCTGTCATGACGCCTCCGCCTCCGGCGGCGCCACGGCGGGCGCGGCCGGCGCGCGGCGGCTGAACATCCCGCGCCCGCGGCGCAGCATCGTCAGCACGATGACGTCGGCGCTGACGATGAGCACGACGAGGCCCTGGATGATCAGCGTCAGGTTGGACGCCAGTTCGGGCTCGAAGATCGTCGGGTCGAGGTTGCGCTGCGACGTGCCGCTCAACAGCGCGCCGAACAGGAGCGCCGCGGCCAGCGTGCCGCCGGCCGTGTTGCGGCCGAGGAGCGCGACCGCGATGCCGATGAAGCCGAGCCCGGCGCTGCCGGCCAGCGAGATGTCATTGGTGGCGATGTGGAACTCCCAGCCCAGGATGTCCATCGCCCCGGCCATCCCGGCGAAGGCGCCGCACACGGCCATCACCAGAACGTAGTTGCGCGCCACGCTGATGCCGCCGTAGCGCGCCGCCTCGGGATTGAGGCCGACCGCGCGCACCTCGTACCCCACCTTCGAGCGGTTGACCAGGACCCAGTAGACGAGGACGGCGGCCAGCGCGATGAAGAGCCCGATGTGCAGCCCCTGCAGCTCGGGGTCGCCCCAGAAGACGGGCAGCTTCGCGCTGCTGACGACGTCGCTGGAGACGGGGACCGACTGCTGCTGGGGGTCGGAGTTCTGCAACGGGCCGTTGAGCCCGAAGAGGTAGATGCCGACCCAGACCGCGATCCAGTTGAGCATGATCGTCGAGATCACCTCATGGGCGCCGACGGTGGCCTTCAGCAGCCCGGCGATGCCCGCCCAGGCCGCGCCCGCCAGCGCCGCGATGACGATCGCGACCACGATGTGCAGGAGCCTGGGCATGCCTTCGAACGACGACCCGACCCACACCGAGAAGTACACGCCCACCAGGTACTGGCCCTGCCCGCCGATGTTGAACAGCCCGGCGCGGAACGCGAAGGCCACCGCGAGCCCGACGAGGATCAGCGGCGTCGTGATGATGAGCGTCTGCTGCAGGTTGAGCGCCGCCGTGGTGCGGTCGTCGCCCGACGTCCACGGGAAGAACCAGTTCAGGCCGGTGCCGTTGAAGATGGCCTTGTAGGTCGAGAGCGGGTTGTGGCCGGTGAAGAGGATGACCAGGCCGCCGACGAAGAAGGCGAGCAAGGTCGTGAGCACCGGGACGACGATGCCGCCGCCGCGCATGTACCCGGCCAGGCGCGCCGCCGGGGTGACGGCCGCGGCCTCCGGGCCGCCCTCCCCCGCGAGCGCCGCTCCGGCCTGCGGCTCCTGCTCTGGCGTGCTCACGCGGTGGCCTCGCTCTGCCGCCCGCCGCCCGTCATGGCGATGCCGAGCTCCTCCTCGGAGACGTCGGGCGCGAACTCGCCGACGATCTGGCCCTCGTAGATGGCGAGGATGCGATCGGCCAGCGAGCGCACCTCCTCGAACTCGAGCGAGACGAGCAGCACCGCGCGCCCTGCGTCGCGCTCGGCCACGAGCCGCCGGTGGACGAACTCGATCGCACCCACGTCGAGGCCGCGCGTGGGCTGGGCGGCCACCAGCAGGTGCGGATCGTGGCCGATCTCTCGCGCGCACACGAGCTTCTGCTGGTTGCCGCCCGACAGGGACGCGGCGAGCGTCGAAGGCGTGCCGCCGCGGACGTCGTACTCGTCGATCAGCCGCTGCGCGCGATCGCGCATGCGCTGCGGCGAGAGCAGGCCGAAGCGCGACATCTCCGGCGTGTCGTAGTCGCGCAGCGCCAGGTTCTCGGCCAGCGTGAACTGCAGCACGAGGCCGCGCCGATGGCGGTCCTCGGGGATGTGGCACACGCCGTGGTGGACCATCGAGCGAGCCCCGGTGCCGGTCAGGTCCCGGCCATCGATGAGGATCGTCCCGCCGTCGACCGCCCGCAGGCCCGTGACCGCCTCCACGAGCTCGCTCTGCCCGTTGCCGTCCACGCCGGCCAGGGCCACGATCTCGCCCGCGTGGATCGTCAGCGACGCCCCGCGCACGGCCGGCAGCCCGCGGTCGTCGCTGACCTCGAGGTCGCGGAGCTCGAGCACCGGCTCCTTGGGCGTCGCCGGCGGCTTGTCGACCTCGAGCAACACCTCGCGCCCGACCATGAGCCGCGCCAGCGACTCCTCGGTGGCGCCCTCCGTCGCGACGGTGTCGATGCGCTTGCCGCGCCGCAGCACCGTGACCCGGTCGGACACCGCCAGGACCTCGTTGAGCTTGTGCGTGATGAACACGATGCCCGTGCCGTCGGCCTTCAGCGCATCGAGCACGCGGAAGAGGTCGCGCGCCTCCTGCGCGGTGAGCACCGCGGTCGGCTCGTCGAGGACGAGGATCCGCGCGTCGCGGTACAGGGCGCGCAGGATCTCCACGCGCTGCTGCATGCCGACCGTGATGTCCTCGACCCGCGCCTCGGGGTCGACCGCGAGGCCGTAGCGGTCCGACAGCTCTCGCACGCGAGCGGCAGCGGCCTTCTCGTCGAGCATGAGCCCGCGCCGCGGCTCGTTGGCCAGGACGATGTTCTCGGCCACCGTCATGACCGGGATGAGCATGAAGTGCTGGTGCACCATGCCGATCCCGTGCTCGATCGCCTCCAGGGGAGAGTGGATCGAGACGGGCCGGCCGTCGACGCGGATCTCGCCCTCGTCGGGCTTGTAGAGCCCGTAGAGGACGCTCATCAGCGTCGACTTGCCGGCGCCGTTCTCCCCGAGCAGCGCGTGGACCTCGCCGGGCTTCAGGTCGAAGTCGATCGCGTCGTTGGCGACGATCGGCCCGAAGCGCTTCGTGATCCCGCGCAGCTCGAGGGCGTTCTCCATGCCTACTTGACGGTGTCCGGGATGTCCGCGATCTCGCCGCTGGCGATCTGGTCCTGAACCTGCTTGACCTGGTCGGCGTACTTCTGGGCCGCGGAGTTGAGCTTGCCGTAGCCGATGCCGCCCGACTTCACCGAGTTGATGACGTCCTGGCCGCCGGCGTACTTGTCGCTCTGGACTGCCTTGATCGCGTTCAGCACCGCCACGTCGACCTTCTTGAGCGCGCTCGTGAAGACCTGCGGGCCCAGGTAGGCCTGATCGGCGTCCACGCCGATGCCCTGGACGCTCTTCTCCTTGGCCGCGTCGAGCACGCCGAGGCCGCACTGGCCGGCGACCTGGAACTCGACCTTCGAGCCCTTGGAGATCTGGTCCAGCGCGATCTCCTTGCACTTCGCCTGGTCGACGAAGTCCTGGGAGTAGGCGTTGAGGGTCTTGATCGACGGGTCGGCCTTCTTGGCCCCGGCCTGGTAGCCGGCGATGTAGTGGTCGACCGGCGGGATCTTCTGCCCGCCGACGCTGCCGATCGTGGTGACGTTGTTGTCCTTGGCGTACAGCCCGGAGAGGTAGCCGACGAGGTAGCCGGCCTCCTGCTCGGAGAACAGCAGGCCCTCGACGTTCTTGGGCTTGCTCTTCATGCCCGCAGCCGACGAGTCGATGATCGAGAACTTCACGTTCGGGAACTTCTTGGCGACCTTCTCGGTCGCGTCGCCCATCAGGAAGCCGACCGCGATCACGAGGTCGTACTTCTGCTGGGCCAACGTGCTCAGGTTGGGCACGTAGTCGGCGTTGGACTTCGAGATCAGCACGCGGCCCTCGATCCCGAGCTGACTCTTGGCGTCGTTGAGGCCCTTGTTAGCTAGCGCGTTGAACGAGCGGTCGTTGAGTCCGCCGATGTCCGTGACGAGACCGACCTTGATCTTCTTGCCGGCGGGCTTGGCGGCGGTCGACGTCGAGGCGGCGCCGGCGCTGCTCGACGTGGTGTTGTTGTCGTTGCTGCCACAGGCGGCCACGGCGAAGCTGCCGATGGCCAGGATGAGAGCGATCGGGATCGCCCGATATGGACTGCGGTGCACTGCTCCTCCTTGTAACTCCTCGCGTAGCCGGCACCATCAGGCGCCGGCCAATGGCGGCAATCTACAGCGACGCGGGGCGTCCGTTGCCCAACCTGGTCAGAAGGTGGTCGCGCAGCGCCGGCTCGGCGAAGCTCGCCTCGACGGCCGTGCGGGTGACGCCGACGAGCTCCTCTTCGCTCAGACCGAAGTGCTCATGGGCGATCGCGTATTCGCCGGCTACGCTGGCGCCGAAGTACGGCGGGTCGTCGGAGCCGAGGGTGAGCGGGATCCCGGCTTCGCGCAGGGCCGGGAAGGGGTGCGCCTCGTAGGTGGGGAAGACCCCGAGGACGACGTTGCTCGTCGGGCACACCTCGAGGGTGATCTTGCGGCGCGCCAGCTCGGCGACGAGGTCGGGGTCCTCGATCGCCCGCACGCCGTGGGCGATACGCGTGACGGGTAGCTCGAGCGCGCCGCGCACGGAGTCCGGCCCTGCCCACTCGCCGGCGTGCACCGTGCAGCCGAGGCCCGCGTCGGCGGCGATCAGGTAGGCCTCCAGGTAGGGCTCGGGCGGGTAGCCGGCCTCGTCGCCGGCCAGCGAGAAGCCGACGACGTAGGGATGCGGCCGCGCGGCGGTCAGCTCGGCGATCTCGATGGCCCGCTCGACCCCGTAGTTGCGCACGGCCACGCTGAGGATGCGCGACTCGATGCCGTGGTCGCGGCGCGCGTCGTCGATGCCGGCGGCGATGCCGTCCCAGTGCTCGGCGTCGCCGAGGCCGGCGATCCTCGAATGGTCGACCGACGCGGTCAGCTCCACGTAGATCGCGCCGCCCTGAGCGCACGCGGCCAGGTACTCGTAGGCGATGTCGCGGTAGTCCTCGCCGGTGCGGATGACGCTGCAGACGAGGTTGTAGGTGTTCAGGAAGTCCAGGAAGTCCCGCCAGGCGAAGCGGTCGGGCGCGGCGAAGACGCCCTCGGGGATCTCGAGCCCGTTGCGCTGGGCGATGCGCCGCACGAGGTCGGGGGGCGCGGTGCCCTCCAGGTGCACGTGGAGCTCGGCCTTGGGGACGGCGGCGGTCACGCGACGATCTCCAGCACGGCCGGGTTCTCGTCGAGGACCCGGTCGCCGACGCGGAAGGCGGCCGACAGCGCCTGGGCGGCGTGGGCGGCCGCATCCTCGTCGCGCGCGTGGACGACCGCCAGCGGCCGGCCCTGCGGGCCGACGCGCTCACCGGGCGCCGCGACCTCGGTCAGGCCCACCGCGTGATCGATGGGGTCGTCCTCGCGGCGCCGGCCGCCGCCGAGGTCGATGACGGCGAGCCCGACGGCCCGCACGTCGATGCCGGCGACCACGCCGGGGCGCTCGGGGCGCGCCTCGACGGTCACCGGCGCGGCCGGCAGGTGCTCGTCGGGGCGCTCGAGCAGGTCCTTGGGCCCGCCCAGGGCGGCCACCATGCGGGCGAAGGCGTCGGCCGCCGCGCCCGACTCGAGCGCCGCCCGCGGGTCGCCGTCGAGCCCCTTCAGGCGCAGCAGCTGCTCGCACAGCCCGAAGGTGACCTCGAGCAGGCGCGGGTCGCTCGCCGCGCCCGTGAGGTGGTCGATCGCCTCGCGGACCTCGACGGCGTTGCCCGCCGCGCGGCCCAGCACGCGGTCCATGTCGGTCAGCAGCGCCGCGCAGGGCAGGCCGTTGCCGGCGGCCACCTCGATGATCGTCTGCGCCAGCTCGCGGGCCTGGTCGAGCTCGGGCAGGAAAGCGCCCGAGCCGACCTTGACGTCCATCACGAGCGCGTCGAGCCCGGCGGCGAGCTTCTTGGAGAGGATCGAGGCGACGATGAGCGGGATCGACTCGACCGTACCCGTGGCGTCACGGATGGCGTAGAGCCGCTTGTCGGCGGGCGCGAGGTCGCCCGTCTGGCCGATGATCGCGCAGCCCGCCTCGCGCACGGTGGCGGCGAAGCGCTCGCGGTCGGGTGCCGTGTCGTAGCCCGGGATCGCGTCGAGCTTGTCCAGCGTGCCTCCGGTGTGACCCAGGCCGCGGCCGGAGATCATCGGGACCGCGCCGCCGCACGTCGCAACGATGGGCGCGAGCAGGAGGGAGACCTTGTCGCCGACCCCGCCGGTGGAGTGCTTGTCGAGCACCGGCCGGTCGAGATCCCACCGCAGGACCTCGCCGGAGCGCGTCATGGCGCCCGTGAGCGCCACGCGCTCGTCGGCCCCCATCCCGTTGATGACGATGGCCATCGCCAGCGCCCCGACCTGCGCGTCGCTGATCGAGCCGTCGGTGATGCCGGCCACCAGCCACTCGATCTCCTCGGCGCTCAGGGCCGACCCGTCGCGCTTGCGGCGGATGACCTCCTGGGCCAGGAAGCTCACGACTGCCTCCCGACGAAGTCCTCGAGCAGGCGCGCGAGGTCGCCGGCGGCGCGCCCGGCGTCGGCCAGGGTCTGCTGATGGCTCAGCGGCACGTCGGACAGCCCTTCGGCGAGGTTGGAGATGGCCGAGACGGCGGCCACCCGCATCCCCGCGTGGCGGGCCAGGATCGTCTCGTGGACGGTCGACATGCCGACCGCGTCGGCGCCCAGGGTGGCGAAGGCGCGGATCTCGGCCGGCGTCTCGAAGCTGGGGCCGCTGACCGCGAGGTAGACGCCCTCGGCGAGGTCGATGTCCAGCGCGCCCGCGCTGGCGCGCAGGCCCGCGAGCAGCGCCGGGTCGTAGGCGCCGGCCAGGCTGGGGAAGCGCGGGCCGATGTCGTCGTCGTTGGGGCCGATCAGCGGGTTGTGCCCGGTGAGGTTGATGTGGTCGGAGATCGCCATGAGGCGGCCGGGGCCGACCTCGCGGCGCAGCGAGCCGGCGGCGTTGGTCAGCACCAGGACCTCGGCGCCGGCGGCGGCCAGCGCGCGCACCGGGGTGACGCGCGGCGCCGGGTCGCCGCCCTCGTAGAGATGGGCGCGCCCCATGAGCACGCACACCGGCACGCCGCTCAGCCGGCCGAGCACCGCGCGCCCGGCGTGGCCGTGCACGGTCGGGCGCGGGAAGCCGGGCAGCTCGTCGTAGCCCACCGAGGCCGCGTCTTCGACGGCGTCGGCCACGGCGCCCAGGCCCGAGCCGAGCACGATGCCCACGCGCGGCGCGCCGTGCGCCCGCAGGACAGCCGCGGCCTGTGCAACGGTCACCCCTTGCCTGCATCCGGTCGGCGCTCTTGAGACTGACGTCGGCCATCCGGGCCGCCGAGAGCCAGCGACTCCTCGTCGAAGGCCAGCGGCAGCAGCTCGGCCATGGTCGTCGTCTGCAGCGGGCCGCCGGGCCGCCCGAGGTACACGGGCGTGTCGGGCGCGGCGAACTCCTTCAGGCGCTGGCGACAGCCGCCGCACGGCGGGCAGACGTCGAGCTTCTCGGCCACCACGGCGACCGCCGTGATCGAGCGCTCCCCGGCGGCCACCATCGCGCCGATGGCCGAGGCCTCCGCGCACTGGCCCTGCGGATAGGCGGCGTTCTCGACGTTCGCGCCCACGTGGATCGCCCCCGAGGGCGAGCGCAGCGCCGCGCCGACCTTGAACTCCGAGTAGGGCGCGTAGGCATTGCGCATGACGGCGTCGGCCGCGGCCAGCAGCGAGTCGGCGCTGTCGAGCAGCAGGTCGGAGTACGAGCCGGCGACCGGCTCGCCGAGCGCGAGCTCCTCGCGCAGGCGCGCCACGAGCTCGTGCTCGCGGCTGAGGTCCGAGTCGGCCTGCGCGACGCCCTCGAGCTCGACGAAGGAGCCGAGGCCGGCCACGTCGTCGATGTGGATGCGCACGTTCTCGTACAGCAGCAGGCGCCGGCGCTTGTCGACGACGACGAGGGTGCCGAGGGCGGCGTCGAGCGCGTCAGCCAGCGCCGCGGGGTCGTCGACCTCGGCCAGGCGGTAGCTGCTCGTGCGCGCATCCTCGCCGTCGGGGCGGACGTATGCGATGAGGCGCGCGCCCGCTTCACCGCCGCCTTCCTGCTCGCGTAGCTTGAGCCGCCCGCGCGCGCGCCCGAAGTACGTGTCGCGCTGCGCGAGCACCCCCTCGTCGGAGGCGCCCAGGGCGAGGGCCCGCTCGAGCGTCGCCGCCGGGTCGGCGTCGCGCGTCTTGATCTCGACGTTGCGGCGGGCAGGGGTCACGCGGTGGTCCCGTACGGATACCACCAGGACTTGGCCGCGATCTTCGTCTCGATGTGAACGTGCTTGGTCTCCTGGAAGGCCTCGAGGCCCTCCTGGCCCAGCTCACGGCCCAGGCCCGACTGCTTGTAGCCGCCGAACGGCCCCGCGTCGTTGTCGGTCAGCGGGTCGTTGAACCACACCGTCCCCGCCTTGATCTCGCGCATGCAGCGCACGACGGTCTCGAGGTCGCGGGTATAGACGTTGGCGCCGAGCCCGAAGCGCGTCGAGTTGGCCAGGGCGATCGCCTCGTCGAGCGATGCGACCGGCACGATCGGCGCCACCGGGCCGAAGGTCTCCTCGCGCAGCAGGTCGGTCTGCGACGGCGCGCCGGTGACGACCGTCGGCGCGTAGAAGTGCCCGGTGCGCTGGCCGCCGTCGCCGCCGCCGGTCAGGAGCTCCGCGCCCGCGGCCACGGCGCCGTCGACCTGGGCGGCCACCTTCTCGCGCTGGCGCGCGGAGACCATGGGCCCGAGGTCGGTGCCCGGCTCGAGCGGATCGCCGAGGACCAGCGAGCCGGTGTAGTCGACGAACTCGCGCACGAAGTCGTCGTAGACCTCGGACATCACGTAGAAGCGCTCGGCCGAGGTGCACACCTGGCCCGCGTTGAGGAACGCCGCCCACACGCCGCCCTTGGCCGCGACCTCGATCCCGTCGGCGACGTCGGCGCAGACGATGAACGGGTCCTTGCCGCCCATCTCGAGGTTGATGCGCGCGACGCGCTCGGCGCAGCGGACCGCGATGCGCTTGCCGGTCTCCACGGAGCCGGTGAAGGCCACGCCGTCCACACGCTCGTCGCCCACGAGCGCCTCGCCGACATCGCCCGCGCCGGCCAGCAGGCTCACCGCGCCGGGGGGCAGGTGATCGAGGCACGGCGCGAGCGCGAGGGTGGAGAGCGGCGTGAGCTCCGACGGCTTGCACAGCACCGTGTTGCCGGCGGCCAGCGCCGGGGCGAGCTTCCAGGCCAGCAGGAGCAGCGGGTAGTTCCAAGGCACGATCGCCGCCACCACGCCGAGCGGCTCCTTGAGCACCAGCGCGAGCTGCGTGGACTCGATGGTGGGGATCACGCGGCCCGCGAAGTTGCGGCCCATCTCGGCGTAGTAGTCGAAGGCGGCCGCGGCCCAGCCCACCTCGTCGGCGTTCTCGACGAGCGGCTTGCCGCCCTCGCGCGTCATCAGCTCGGCCAGGGCGTCGGCGTTGGCCCGCAGCCGCGTGGCGACCTCGTGCAGCAGCTCGCAGCGCTCGACCGCCGGGGTGTCGGCCCAGCCGCGCGCCGCGGCGCGGGCGGCGCCGACGGCGGCGTCGACCTGCTCGCCGGAGGGCAGGGCCACTGTGGCCAGCGTGGTCTGCGCGTAGGGGTTCTCGACGTCGAGCCCAGGACCCTCACCGGCCACCTGCTCGCCGGCGATCAGCAACCGGGTCTCCATCGCGGCGCAGCATATGTAGTCTCGCGCCGGCATGCCCGAGGGCCTGACCGTCGTCCAGCACCCCGTCCTCGACGACCGCTTGGCCGTCCTGCGCGACGCGTCGACGCCGCACGGCGCCTTTCGCCAAGCCCTCAGCGAGGCCTCGGCGATCCTGGCCGTCGAGTCCACCCGCGACCTGCCGACGGTGGCGCACACGATCGACACGCCGCTGGAGCCGGCGCCCGGGCGCCGGCTGGAGGCGGAGATCACGATCGTGCCCGTCCTGCGCGCCGGCCTGGGGATGGTCGACGGCTTCCTGCGGCTGCTGGCCGGCGCGCGCGTCGGGCACCTGGGGATGCAGCGCGACGAGGACACACTCGAGCCGACGGGCTACTACGAGCGCCTGCCGCCCGCCATGGGAGAGGCCTACGTCTTCCTGCTCGACCCGATGCTGGCCACCGGCGGCAGCGCGGTCGCGGCGCTCGCGCGCCTGAAGGCCAACGGCGCGCGCCAGCTGCGCCTGATCTGCCTGGTGGCGGCGCCCGAGGGCGTCGAGGCTGTGCGCCAGGTGCATCCCGACGTGCCGATCTGGACGGCGGCGCTCGACCGCCAGCTCGACGAGAACGGCTACATCCGGCCGGGGCTCGGGGATGCCGGCGACCGCGTCTTCGGCACGACGGGCTGAGGCCGTCACGGCGCTGGCCTCGCGCGGGCTCGCCGTCGAGGACTACCTCGCGCATCTCGGCGCGGGGCACGCGGCCCCGCCGTCGGTCGAGGCGCTGGGCGAGCTACAGGCCCGCCACCTCGACCGCGTCGTCTTCGAGAACCTCGAGATCCAGCGCGGGCGCCCGACCACGGTGGACTACGGGGAGTCCGCCGAGCGGATCGTCAAGCGCGGGCGCGGCGGCTACTGCTTTCACCTCAACGGCGCCTTCGGGTTGCTGCTGGAAGCGCTCGGCTACGAGGTCTCGCGCCGCCGCGGCACCGTCCAGCCGCCGCCCGGGACGGCGCCGGGCCGGATCCTCAACCACCTGGTCGTGCTCGTGCACGGCCTGCCGACGAGCGCGAACCCGGAGGGCACGTGGTGGGCGGAGGTGGGTCTCGGCGACGGCTGCACCCGGCCGCTGGCCCTGCGCGCCGGGATCTGCGAGGACGATCCCTACACCTACCGGCTCCAGCCCTCGCCAGTCTACGCGGGCGGCTGGCGGCTGCTGCAGCGCGATGGGGAGGGCGCCGGCCTCGTCGACGTCGACACCGCGCCCCCGGAGGCGGCCGAGCTGGCGGCCGCCCACGAGCGCCTGGCCACCTCCCCCGAGTCGCGCTTCGTGCGCACCGCGACGGTCCAGCGGCGCGCTGCCCGCGTCCTGCACCGCCTGCGCGCGCGCACGCTCTCGCGCGTGGAGCGCGGCGCGACGCGGACGACCCTGCTCGACGACGAGGGCGAGTGGTTCGCGGCGCTGGCCGACGTGTTCAACCTGCCGCTGGCCGACCTCGACGCCGCCGAGCGCCGCGCGCTCTGGCAGCGCGTGCAGGCTCAGCACGACGCCTGGGCGGCTACTAGCCCCCGAGGATGACCACCCGGCCGCCGGCCGTCGTCATCCACACCTCGGAGCCGACGGCGGCCATCCACTGCGCGCCGAACTCGCCCACGTGCACGCCGTCGATGACGCGGCCCGTGCGCGGGTCGACGGTGAGGACGCGGTCGCCCTGGCGATCGGGCGCCTCGACCCACAGCCGCCCGCCGGCCGCGACACCCGTCCCGATGGACGTGATCGGCGTGCGCCAGAGAACGCGGAAGGTGCGCGGGTCCATGCGCGACAGCGTGTTCTCCTCGACGACGAACAGCCCGTTCATCGCGAAGTCCCCGACGAGGTTGCCGTCGGGCAGGTGGAACGTGGCCTGGCGCCGGCCGGTGGCGCCGTCGAGGCGCAGCAGACGGCCGTCGCTGACCTGCACCCAGAGATCGCCGTCGACCACCGCGAGCGAGCGCGTCCCGTACCCGTTGTGCCCGGTTTGCACCATCGCGAGGGCGTGGCCATTGCGCGGGTCGATGCGGACGGCCGCCTCGGCGCTCACCACCCAGACGTTGCCGCGGACGATCACCGGCCCTCCGAAGCCCGCGGGCACGTCCGGCGGGCGCAGGCGCGCGACAATCCGATTGGTTCGGGGATCGATGCGCAACAGGCGGAAGGCGCCACCGCTCTTCGTGACGCCGACCCAGAGCCCAGCCCTGTCGGCGGCAATGGACATGCGCCCGCCGAGGGGAAAGCGCGCCGTCACGCGACGGGTCTCCGGGTCCATGCGCAGCAGCGTCTGGGAGTCCGTGTCGGCGAGCCACGCGGACCCGAAGGCCGGCACGATGACGTCGAGCCCACCCGCCGGCGAGATGCGGGTGATGACCTTCGGGCCGGCCGGCGCCGTGTCGTTGCTGCCGAAGCTGGCCAGGCCGTAGACGGCGGCCGCGATCACGAGCGCCGCGATGACCGTGGCCAGCACCACGCCCGGCCGCAGCCGCGGCAGCGTGGCGCGCGCGGTCGCCAGCGCGCGCCACGGCGCTCGCCGGCGCTCCTCGCGATCGGCCGCGTCGCGCAGCGCGACGCCCAGCCGGGTCACGAAGTCATCGGTCATGGTCTGCTCCCATCCGGTGGCGCAGGGCGGCGAGCCCGCGGCTGACGCGCTTGCGCACCACGGCCTCGGAGACGTTCAGGTCCTGGGCGATCTCGCCGTACTCGCGCTCCTCGACGACGTGCGCCTGGACGGCGAAGCGCTGGTCGGGGACGAGCACGTCGATCAGCGTGCCGGCCTCCACGTCCTCGAGGCTCTCGATGCGCGCCACGTCGTCGTCGGTCAGCGCGATGCGCTCCATGCCCAGGCGGCGCTGGGCGCGCCGCTCGGCGTAGCCGCGCCGCTGGGCGTCGATCAGCTTCTTGGAGGCGATCCCGAAGAGCCACGCGCTGGCGTTCCCGGCGTCCGCGCGATAGCGCCGGCGGCTGGTCAGGGCCGCCGCGAAGGTCTCGGCCGTGAGATCCGCCGCCAGCTCGGCGTCGTGCGTGCGGCGCACGAAGTAGCCGAGCATCCGATCGGCGTAGCGGCGGTAGAACTGCTCGAACGTCGCGCCGTCGCGCGCGCAGAGCAGATCCTCGTCGCTGCGGACCTCGGGACCCATGCATCGACCTACTTCGAAGCTCGGCCGGTCGTTGTGACACGCCCACGCTACAGTGCGCCCCCAATGTCCGAGGACGCCAAGACGCTCATCGACCGGGCCGTCCGCACCTTCCTCGAAGAGGTGCCGGCGCTCGCGCCGCTGACCCTCGTCGTCGGGATCGACCTGCACGGGCGCGGCGACACCCAGCAGTTCCGGCTGGAGATGCCGGACATCGAGGTGCGCAAGGACATCGCGGCCGACGCCCGCGTGCGCATCGAGATGCGCCGGGAGTTCTTCAACGCGATGGTCGAGCACGGCGCGCGCGTCGCCGACTGGCGCGAGGCCTTCATCCACGGCCAGGCCAAGGCGACCGGCGTCGAGCAGTACATGCGCCTGATCGTCAACGTCGTCGAGCGCCAGGAGGAGCGCGCCCGGACGCGGAAGGCGCGGCACTGAGCGCGCCGGCGGCCGACGGCTTCCGCATGCCGGCCGAGTGGGCGCCGCACGAGCGCACGATCATGGGCTGGCCCTGCCGCGACGAGCTGTGGGGCGACCAGCTCGGGCAGGCCAAGGCCGACTACGCGGCCACCGCCAACGCGGTCGCCGCCTTCGAGCCGCTGACCATGGTCTGCGCCGACGCGCAGGACGCCGACGAGGCGCGCGGGGCGCTGGCCGGCGAGGTCGAGGTCGTCGAGCTGCCCATCGACGACTCCTGGCTGCGCGACAGCGGCCCGATCTTCGTCCTCGACGAACAGGGGCGCCGCGCCGGTGTGCACTTCGGCTTCAACTCCTGGGGCGAGAAGTTCACGCCCTACGACGCCGACGCGGCGGTCGGCGGGCTGCTCATCGACCGGCTCGGCGACCGCCGCTACGACGCGCCGTTCGTGCTCGAGGGCGGCTCGGTGGCCGTCGACGGCGAGGGCACGCTGCTGACCACCGAGCAGTGCCTGTTGCACCCCAACCGCAACCCGGACATGTCGCGCGAGGAGATCGAGCAGGGGCTGCGCGACTTCCTCGGCGTCGAGCAGGTGGTGTGGCTGGGGCAGGGCCTCGCCGAGGATCGCGACACCGACGGCCACGTCGACCTCGTCGCCGCCTTCACGCGCCCCGGCGAGGTGCTGCTGCAGAGCACGCCGCTGGGCACGCCGAGCAGCGAGCGCATGGCCGACAACCGCTCGCGCCTGGTCGCCGCCGGCCTGGACGTCGTCGACTTCCCGCTCCTGCCGACGCTCGAGGTCGGCGGCGAGCAGGTCGCCGTGGGCCACCTGAACGTCTACCTGTGCAACGGCGCCGTCATCGTCCCGGTCGCCGGCCTCACGACCGACGCCGAGGCGCTCGAGCGCATCGGCGCCGCCTACCCCGAGCGCGAGGTCGTCGGCGTCCCGGGCGGGGTCATCGCCTTCGGCGGCGGCGGCCCGCACTGCATCACCCAACAGGTCCCGGTCGCGCGCGCGTGACCGCGGCCCCGCCGTGGCTGGACTGGGGCCGGCGGCTGGCCGCCATCGCGCGCGAGGGGCTGACCTGGTCGCGCGAGCCCTTCGATCGCGATCGCTACGAGCGCGTGGCGGCGGTGGCCGACGAGCTGCTCGCCGGCCAGGCGGGGCCGTCGCTGGCCACCGACACGCTCTTCCCGCCCGGCTCGGGCCATCCGACGCCGAAGGTCGACGTGCGCGCGGTCGTCGTGCGCGACGGGCGCGTCCTGCTCGTGCGCGAGCGCACCGACGGCGGCTGGGCGATGCCCGGCGGCTGGGCCGACCCGGGGCTGAGCCCAGCGCAGATCGCGGTCAAGGAGACCGCCGAGGAGGCGGGCCTCGAGGTGCGCGCCACGCGCCTGCTGGCCCTGTGGGACCGCGACGCCCAGGGCATGGAGCCCTACGCCCACGCCGTGTACAAGGCCTACCTGTCGTGCGAGCCCGTCGACCCGGCCGCCGAGCCGGTGCCCGGCCCCGAGGCGCTCGACGCCGGCTGGTTCGCGCCGGCCGCGCTGCCGGAGCTGTCGCTGACGCGCAACACGGGCGAGCAGGTTCAGCGCCTGGTCGCGCTCGCGGCCGACCCGGCGGCGCCCGCCCTGTTCGACTGACGCCGCCGGTCTCGCCGCTCGCTCAGCTCTTGGGCGGTATCCCGTTGGCCGGCGCGGGCGCGGGGCTCGCCGTGAACTCGGTGATGTCGCCGGCGCCGTCGTCGGTGGTCAGCGGCTTGCCGGTCACCACGGTCTCGCCGTTCTTGATCTCGGCGATCTGGGCGCCCGTGTAGCCGGCGTGGGAGTCCTTGCTGTAGCGGAAGGGGACGAGCCCGGGACCGCTCAGCTTCTGGCTCTCGATGGTGTCGACGATGCCCTGGCGCGTCGGGTTCGCGCCCGCGCGCTGCAACGCCTCCACGAACGTGTAGGCCAGAGCCATCCCGTACTCCACGTTGCCGTCGAAAGGCAGCTTCGGGATGTACTGGCCGTGGATCTTCCTGAACAGGGTGATCCAGTCGTTCGAGGCGTCCCCGCTGGGCGGCAGGTAGGCGTCGCTCTGGATGCCGTCGATGAGCGCGCTCGGGGCCTTGCCCTTCGAGAAGGCCTTGAGCAAGCCCTTCAGGGTCGTGGGATCCGAGCCGACGTTGCTGACGACGAGCTGCGGGTGGTAGTCGAGCTTGAGCCCGGCCAGCTCCACGAGCGCCGTGTAGGCGGGGATGGTGAACATGGCGACGACCTCGGCGCCCGACGCCTTGATCTTGGCCATCTGCGGCCCGATGTCGGTGTTGCCGGGCTCATAGGTCTGGCGCGCGACGACCTGCGCCTTGGGGATGTACCTGTCGAGGCCCTTGACGCCATCGGAGCCGAAGTCGTCGTTCTGCACGAAGTACGCGACCTTCTTGCCCTTGTACTTCTGGGCGATCCACTGACCGAGGATCTTGCCCTCGACGGTGTAGTCGGGCTGCCAGCCGAAGGTCTGCGGGTGCTCTTTGGGCTGGTCCCAGCACAGGCAGCCCGAGGAGACGAACAGATCGGGCACGCGCGAGGCGTTGAGGAAGTCGACGACCTTGGTGTGCGTCGGTGTCCCCAGGCCGCCGAGCATGGCGAAGATCTTGTCCTGCAGGACGAGCTGCTTGGTCACCTTGACGGTGTTGGTCGGGTTGTAGCCGTCGTCGCGGGCGATCATCTTCAGCTTGCGTCCATGGACGCCGCCGTTGGCGTTGACGTACTTGAAGTACGCGTCGATCGCCTGCGGGATCTCGCTGTAACCGGGCGCCGCCGGGCCGGTGAGCGGGAAGTGACCGCCGACCGTCACCTGCGTCGCGGTGATGCCGGGAGCCGAGGCGGTCGGCTTGCCGCCCGACGAGCCCGAGGTGCTGCCCCCGGAGTCGTCGCCCGAGCCGCAGGCGCTCAGCGCGAGCGCCGCCGTGCACGCCGCCGCGAGCAGCGTGGTCGTTGACCTCATGACCTCTCCTCCTTGGCGCGCGGCGCTGCGCCGCGCGATCGTGGTTCCCAGAAGCCTTGGAGCAGCCGGCCCAGGCCGCGCAGCGCTCCCTGGATGCCGCCGGGGGCGGCGAGCATCACGCCGATGAGCACGACGCCGTAGATGGCCAGCGCGAGGTTGGCCTGGACGTTGGCCGAGAGCGACAGCGCCTTGCTGGCGTCGTCGGCCCAGGTGGGGACGAGCACCAGGGCAGCGGCGCCCCAGACCGCGCCGACGAGGCTGCCCGTGCCCCCGAGGATGACCCCTGTGAGCAGGGCGACCGACAGGCTCAGCGGGAAGGCTCCCGGCGCGACGAGTGAGGTGACGACGACCAGCAATCCGCCGGCGAGCCCCGCGCAGGCCGCGCTGACGACGAAGGCGATGATCTGCGTGCGCGCCACGTGGAAGCCCGCCAGCTGAGCGGCGACCTCGTCGTCGCGCACGGCGCGGAACGCGCGGCCGTAGCCGCTGCGGACGAGGTTGGCCAGCACGACGTAGGTGGCGAGCGCGGCCAGGCACGCGATCCACGCCTGCCAGCGCTCCAGGGGGAAGGTCGCGCCCAGCGACGCCGGCGGGATCGGCGGCGTCACCGTGAGGCCGTTGGACCCGCCCAGGAAGCCCGAGAACTTCGTCGCGAGCGCCGGCAGCCCAACCGCCAGCGCGAGCGTCGCGCCCGCCAGGTAGGGACCGCGCAGGCGTGCAGCGGCTGCGCCGGCGAGCGCCCCGGCGGCCGCGGCCACGATCGAGGCGGCCAGCAGCACCACCGCCAGCGGCCACGACACGGCGTCCTGGATCTTCACCGTGGCGTAGGCGCCGACGGCCATCAGCGCCCCATGACCGAGCGAGATCTGCCCGTTCTGGCCGGTGAGGACGGTGAGGCCGGCGACCGCGACGAAGTAGTACGCCATCGTCGCGAGCTGCAGGTTGTCGTAGGCGCTGAGCGCCTCGGTCAGCAGGTACAGCGCCACGCCGGCGACCAGGGCCACGATCAGGTGGCGCACCAGTGTCTGCTCGAGGCCGCTGCGCAGTGTCATCGGCTACACCCGCCGGGCCTGGGTTCGCGTGAACAGCCCGCTGGGGCGGACCATCAGCACGGCGATGAGGATCACGAGCGCGCCGAGGGTCACGAGTTCCGCGCCGCCGTAGCCCGAGACGTAGCTCAGGGCCAGGCCCAGCGCGGTGCCGCCCACGAGCGCGCCCAGCGGGCTCTCCAGGCCGCCGATGACCGCGGCGGTGAACCCGAAGACCAGCACCGAGTCGAACGTGTTGGGCGCCACGAAGACCGACGGCGCGACGAGCACGCCCGCCAGCGAGCCGGCGACCGAGGCCAGCGCCCAGCCCACCGTGAACATGTGGCCGACGCGCACCCCGACCAGGCGCGCGACCTCGGGCGCGAACGCGGCCGCCCGCATGCGCAGGCCCAGGCTCGTGCGGGTGAAGAGCAGGATGACGCCTGCCATCAGGACTGCCACGACCACGACGGTGAAGAGGTCGAAGGGCGAGAAGAGCACGGCGTGATCGCCGATCACGTAGCCCTTGATCGAGAAGGCCGGGGGGAACGATCGCGGGTTGCCGCCCCAGATCATCCCCGCCGCGGCCTGCAGCAGGACGAGGACGCCGAGGGTGACGATGATCGCGTTGAGCGGCGGCGCTCCCTCGACCGGGCGGATGATCACGCGCTCGACGAGCGCCCCGAGGACGAGTCCCGAGACCAGCGCGACGGCGAAGCCGACCCAGTAGGACGCTCCGCCATCGATCGCCGCCCACGCGATGAAGGTCGTGAACATCAGCATTCCGGCCTGAGCGAAGTTGAGGATCCGCGTGGCGCGCCAGATGAGCACGAGCGACAGCGCGACCGCCGCGTAGATCGCTCCGTTGGCGATGCCGTTGAGGGTGAGGTCGACGAACCGCTGCATGCTCAGAAGCCCAGGTAGGCGTGACGCAGGGCGTGATCGGCGGCGAGCGAGTGCGGATCGTCGTCGGCCACGATCCGCCCGAGGCTCAGCACGATCCCGCGATCGGCGACCGACAGCGCGGCCTTGGCGTTCTGCTCGACGAGCAGCACGGTCAGCCCGGTGTGCTGGCGCAGGTCGCGAACCAGCCGCATGATCTGCGCCGCCACGATCGGCGCGAGCCCGAGCGACGGCTCGTCGAGCAGCAGCAGCCGCGGCCGCGACATGAGGGCACGGCCGATGACGAGCATCTGGCGCTCGCCGCCGGACAGCGTGCTCGCCGGCTGGCCCCCGCGCTCGGCCAGCCGCGGGAAGGTCTCGTAGACGCCGCCGAGGCCCTCCCGGCCCCCGCCGCCGCGCCACAGCCCGCCGAGGCGCAGGTTGTCCTCGACGCTGAGCTCGGAGATGACGCCGCGGCCCTCGGGCACGTGGGCCATGCCGAGGCGGACGATCCGCTCGACGGGCAGCTGGCCGATGTTGCGCCCCTCCAGGCGGATGCGCCCGGCACGTGCGCGCACGAGCCCCGAGAGCGTGCGCAGCAGCGATGTCTTGCCCGCGCCATTGGCGCCCAGGACCGCCGTGATGCTGCCCTGCTCGACCTCGAAGGAGACCCCGTCGAGGGCCTGGATCGGCCCGTAGGCGGTCTCGAGCTCCTCAATCTGCAGCATCGACCTCGACCCCCAGGTAGGCATCGAGCACGCGCTCGTCGGAGCGGACCTCCGCGGGCGTGCCCTCGGCGATGCGCCGTCCGAAGTCGAGCACGACGACCCGGTCGCACACGGCCATCACGAGGTCCATGTGATGCTCGACGAGCAGCACGGCCATGTCGCCGCGCAGGGCGCGGATGCGCTGGCCCAGCTCGTGCATGTCGTCGCCTCCGAGGCCGCCGGCCGGCTCGTCGAGGAGGATCAGCCGCGGGCGCGAGACGAGCGCCCGCGCCAGCGCGACCCGCTTCTGGACCGGGAACGGCAGTGTGCCCGGCAGTCGAGCGGCGACATCGGCCACGCCTAGCGCCTCGAGGGCGTCGAGCGCGGCCGCGCGCAGCGCGCGCTCGTCGCGATCCGAGCGCGGGAGCCCCAGTAGGGCCGAGGCCAGGCCCGCGCGGCGCCGGCGCTCGGCCCCCGCCATGACGTTCTCGAGGGCCGTCAGGCCCGCGAACAACCCGACCCCCTGCAGGGTGCGGGCGATGCCGAGCGCGGCGAGCTGATGGGGCCTGATCTTGCGCAGCGAGCGCTCGCCCCAGGCCACGTCGCCCTCGTCCGGGCGCACGAACCCGCAGATCACGTTGAACAGTGTCGTCTTGCCGGCGCCGTTGGGCCCGATGACGCCGACGACCTCGCCGGGCGACACCGTCAGCGAGACGTCGTCGAGCGCCGTCAGCCCGCCGAAGCGAACCGTGACCGCATCGATGCGCAGCCCCGTTCCCTCGGCGCCCTGGTCGGCGGTCACGGCATTCCGTTCGTACCCCGCGGCCGGGACCTCCACGCCCAGCGGCATGGCGCCACGGTATGGGTCGCGGGGCGCGTGCTCATCGTGGCGGTGGCCCAAACTTCGCGCGCCGGTGTTGTGGGCTGTGCACAACTACCGCAGGAGCATCCGCAGGACCGGCTCCGCGCGCCGGGCGTCGGGCTCCTCGCCGGTGATGATGTCGAGGTAGACATAGGACTCGATGAGGCGCACGACGACGTAGGCGACGTCGTGCAGGTCGGCGGGCAGGTCCAGGCGCCCGGCCTGCGTCTCCTCCTCCAGCAGCCGCTGGATCGTCTCGATGAGGCGCGGCTGGAAGCCCTTGTCGCGCCGCGTGAGCAGCCGCATCGTGCGCTCGCCCTCCTCGCCGAGCAGACGCTTCATGCCCGCGTTGGTCAGGCAGTCGTCGATGAAGCGCGTGACCACCGCGACGATGCGCTCGGCGCCGGTCGCCGTGACGCGGGCGTCCTCTGCCGCGAGGGTGTCGTGCGCCAAGGACCACAGGACCTCGACGAGGAGCCGATCGCGCGAGCCCACCCAGCGGTAGAGGGTGACGCGGTTGACTCCGAGCTCGTCGGCGATGGCACCCATGTCGACGCGCTCCGCGGCCTGGAAGCGGCGGCGCGCGAGCAGCAGCGCGTCCTTCGAGGTTGCCCGTTGCAACATCGGGGCAACATGTTGCATGCTGTCGCCACGAGGAGGGTGAGATGTGCGCTGCAGTCGTCGAGCACGTTGCGGTCGATGGGGAGGTCGGCGCCGAGCGCCGGCGGATCCTGGACACGCTCCTCGAGGGCCTCGGCGAGCTCACCGAGCGCGGGGTGACGGCCCTGCGCGCCGAGATCCCGGCCTACCGCGAGGGGGACGCGCGCTTCGTCGAGGACCTCCGCGATCAGGTCCGCTCGCACTACCGCGTGAAGCTCGCGGCGCTCTTGGAAGACCGCATGGTCACGCTGCGCGACATCGCCTTCGTCCGGGCGGCCGCGACGCGGCGGGCGCGCGCGGGCTTCGCGCTCGAGGACTACCTCAACGCGTTCCGCGTCGGGCAGCAGGCCTTCTGGGAGGCGGTCGTCGAGTGCGCGGGGGAGACCCCGCTCGGCCAAGCGGCTGCGCTGACCCTCGCCGGGCCGCTGATGCGCTACTGCGACTTCGCCAGCACCCACGCCGCGCACGCCTATGTCGAGTACCAGCAGTACATGGTGGCCGACGCCGACCGCGAGCGCCGCGACCTCCTCGAGCACCTGCTCGCCGGCGAGATGCCGAGCCGCGGGCCGCTCGTCGCCGCCGCGCAGGCGCACGGCATCGCGGCGCAGGCGCGGATGCTGGTCGCCGCCGCCGTCACCGTGGACGCGCGGGCGGACGCCGACGCCCCGCACGTCGGCAGCGCGGCCATCGCCTGCGCCGGGCTGCACGACGCCAAGACGCTGGTCGTGGTGCGCCAGACTGAGATCGTCGCGGTCCTCGTTCTCGGGGCGGACGCCGACGCGTGCCGGCTGTGCGACCGTGTTGACCTGCTGCAGAGCCGCCTGCGCGCCGAGGGCGTCGCGCTCGCGATGGGCGTGAGCACGGTGGCCACCGGAGTCGGCGAGCTGCCGCGCGCCTACGAGGAGGCGCATGTCGCCCTGTCGGGCGTCGGCGACCACGGGGGCGTCGAGGCGCTGGCGCGCCTGACTCCGTTCGACTACCTCGCCCTGCGGGCCGACGACACCGCCCGGCGCCTGGTCAACCCGCGGCTGCGTGCCTTCCTCGACGAGGATCGTCGGCGCGGACGCGTCCTGACCGAGACCATCCGCGCCGTCGCCGCCGCGGACCTCAACCTGCGCGTGGCGGCCGAGCGCCTCCAGGTCCACCCCAACACCGCGCAGTACCGCCTGCGCCGAATCGAGGAGCGCACCGGGTGCAACCCGCGCCGCATCGCCGACCTCCTCGACCTGCTCGTCGCCATCGCGCTCGACGACGCCCTCGCCCCGACATCCTGACCGGGGCGGTTGCCACGGGCACCCGGCGCCGGTTAGCGTCGGGCGCGAGCGGTCATGAGCAGTCCGGCGAGCACCAGCCCGATGATCGACGCCACCGTCGAGCTCGCGGCGGGCACCTACCGCCTCGGCGAGGCGGGCGCGGAGCGCGACGCGACGATCGCCGGCATGCGCGTCGGCCGCTGGCCGGTCGTCAACGCGTCGCTCGCGCGCTTCGTGGAGGCGACGGGCCGCGAGGTGTCGCCCGCGCTCGAGCGAAAGCTCGCCGATCCCCTGCTCGCCGACCACCCGGCCACCGACGTGACCTACGAGGACGCGGTCGCCTTCTGCGCGTGGGCGGGAGGGCGGCTGCCGACCGGCGACGAGTGGGAGGCCGCCGCGCGCGGCGCCGACGGGCGCGCGTGGCCGTGGGGCGAGACCTTCGACCCGGAGCGCTGCGCGTGCGTGGAGTCGGGCTGGGGCTGGACGGCGCCGGTCACCGCGCACCCCTCCGGCGCGAGCCAATGCGGCGCCGAGCAGCTCGCGGGCAACGTGTGGGAGTGGGTGTCGGATCGCACCGAGGACGGCGCCTGGCGCGCGGTCCGCGGCGGCTCCTACCTCGACCACGCGTGGGGCGTGCGCGCCGCCCGCGCCCTCGCCGCCGACCCCGCGCGCGCCACGCCCACCACCGGCTTTCGCCTCGTCATCGACCCACGGAGTCGCCCGTGACCCAGGACACCGCCACCATCACCGCCGCCCTGCGCGAGGTCTACGACCCGTGCTGCGCGGACCGCGGCATCAGCATCGTCGACATGGGTGTCGTCGAGGGCGTGCGCGTCAGCGGCGGCCACGTCGACGTCGACCTCGTGCTGACCACCGGGTGGTGCCCGTTCGTCGCCACCATGTCCTCCGCCATCCCCGAGCGCCTGCGCGCCCTCGACGGGGTCGACAGCGTCGAGGTCCGGGTCGTGTGGGACCCGGTCTGGACGCCCGAGCGCCTGTCGCCCTCCGCGCGCGACGCGCTCAGCATGCCGCTCGAGCAGCTCGAGCCCTACCGCGAGCGCCGGCTCGCCTCCGCCACCCCTCAGACAGGAGCCTGAACATGGCCACCGAGACCGCCCCCGCCGAGCAGGCCGCGCGCGAGCGCAAGGTCGACGCCTTCGTCTTCGACTGCGTCTGCCACATCTTCAACTTCGACCCCGCCAACGCCATCGGGCCTCCAGGCCAGCTCTTCGACGAGCACCTCTACGCCTTCCACCAGCTGCTGACCAAGGAGGGCGAGAAGGTCCTCTCGCGCGAGCAGTTCATGAAGGAGTGGAGCGTCGACGAGATCTACGAGATGGTCATCGAGGGCTCCGGCACCGACATGATCGTCGCCCAGCCGCTGCCGCTGACCGACCTCTTCCACGACGGGCTGTCGCCGTGGGAGAAGTGCGCCGAGATGGCGGCCAAGCACCCCGACCGCGCGGTCTTCTGGGGCTCGGTCAACCCGCTGGAGGGCAAGAAGGCGCTCGACCTCATGACGCGCCAGGTCGAGGATCACGGCGCCAGGGCGTTCAAGTTCTACAACGTGCGCTACGACTACGGCCAGCCCTTCCCGTGGCGCATGGACGACCCGCGCATCGCCTATCCGGTCTTCGAGCGCGCCCAGGAGCTCGGGGTCAACCTCATCGGCGTCCACAAGGGCGTGCCCCTGGGGCCGCAGCCGATCGAGCACACGCGCACGTTCGACATGGACGGCGCGGCGGCCAACTTCCCCGACATCAACTTCGTCATCTTCCACGTCGGGCTGCCGTGGCTCGACGAGGTGCTGTGGCAGATCGTGCGCTACCCCAACCTCTATGCGTCGATCGCCGCGACGGTGAACTTCATCTCGCGCCAGCCGCGGGTCTTTGCCGAGACGCTCGGCAAGATGATGTGGTGGTGCGGGGAGGACAAGATCATCTACGGCGGCGAGTCGCCCATCTGGCACCCGCAGTGGGCGCTGGAGGCGTTCTGGAACTTCGAGCTGCCGCGCGACATCGTCGAGGAGCGCGGCTACCCGCAGCTCACCGAGCAGGCCAAGCGCAAGATCCTCGGCGCGAACCTCGCGCGGCTGCACGGCATCGACGTGGAGGCCAAGAAGGCCGAGCTCGGCGTGCCGGGCTGATCCGTCGCGGCCGCGCAGCGGCAGCATGACGGCGCCCCAGGGGGGCATGGGGCGCCGTCACGGCAGGGGGTCGTCCGTGCGATCAGCTGCTCGAGCCGGACGAGTCGTCGTGCTGCTCGTGCTGCTTCTGGAGCTTCGCTGCGGCCACGACGCACTTGCTGTACGGCGTGCCCTTCTGGCCCGCGACGTGCTTCTTGCTGAGCGTCTTGCAGGCCGTCGTGGGGTTGGTCTTGCTCGTCGCGACCTTGGCCATCGCGGTGACGCACTGGCTGAAGGGCGTGCCCTTCTGGCCCGCGACGTGCTTCTTGCTCTGGCCCTGGCAGTGCTTGCCGTACGCCTTGGCCTTCGTGTTCGCGCTGGCGCTCGGCCCCGGAGGGGTCTCGGCGGCGGGCGCCTGGGTGACCGCGGGGTGGCTGCCCGCCTGGGAATGATCGCCGCTCGGGCTGCCGGCCGGCGGGTCGCCGGCGGCCAGGCCGGGGCCGACGAGCAGGGCCAGGCCGCAGGCCGTGGTGGCTATGAGGGATGTGATTCGCATTACTCCTGACAACGCCAGCAGCCTGCGAGGGTCAGGCGCTACTTCGTGGCGTGGGCGGCGCCCGAGCTGCCGGCGGGCACGGTGACCGCGGGCGCGGCGTCTGCGGCGGGCTGGAGGCCCTGGGTGCCGGTGGGCCGGGCGTGTGCCGACGGCTCAGCGGCGACCGTCGGGTGCTCGGGGTGGGCCGGGCGGGCGGTGACCGCCGCCGCCGGCGGCGTGCCCTTCGCCGGATGGGTGGGATGGCTCTTGGCGGGCTTGAGGGCGGAGCGACGACGGCGCGAGGCGGCCGCCTCGCGCTTGGCCTGCGCGATGGCCTTGCCCTTGGCGACGCGGCGCCCGTGCTGTGCCTGCGTGGGACGCGCGCCGGTCGCCGGCGGCCCCTTGGCCCTCGCCCCGGGCGAGGGCTTCGGTGAGCGCGAGGTCGCGCGCGAGCCGGTGCGAGCAAGCAGCGCGGAGCCGGCGGCCGGCGCGGACGCCGCGCGCTGCGGCAAGGGCGGCGCGGAGGCCGACGCCGAGATCGGCCGGGCGCGCGGGGAGGACGGCGCGGCCACAGCCGGCTGTGCGTTGCCATCGGGCGCCGTCACCGCATGGCGCACGACGCTTCCGGTGCCGGCCAGCGTCGCGGTCGCGACCGCCACGATCGCCACCTTGGTCGCGACCGTCGCGGCCATCCCGCCGCCAGCGCCGGCGCCCGCGCTCGCGCTCGCGCTCGCGAGGCCAGCCTTGCCTGCACCGGGGAGCAGATGGGCCAGCAGCGCGGCCCCTGCGCTGGCCGGGAGGGCCGGCGCCAGCGCGGCCAGATCGGCCGGACGCCGGGCGAGCGCCGTCTTGAAAGTCCGGCAGGCGCGGCACGAGCGGACGTGGGCGCGCACCCGCCGCCCGCGCAGGACGCGGCCGTCGCCGTCAGACAACGCGCGCTGCACGTCAGCGCACAGCATCGTCCGGCCCTCCGCGCACTCGTGCAAGCCCGCGCGCGCCTCGAAGATCGTCTGCTTGACCGCGCGCGCGGAGCTGTCGAGGACCACCGCGATCTCCTCGTGCGAGAGCCCGCTGAGCTCGCGCAGCACGAGGGTCGAGCGCTGGCGCTCCGGCAGGTCGCGCAGGTCGGCGCGCAGGAGCGCCAGGCGCTCGCGGTCCTCCACGGTCTGCGCCAGCGAGTCGCTCCCCAGCGTCCCCACCGCATCGAGGTCCACCGCGTCGCGGCGCTGGCGCAGCCTCGAGATCGCCTCGTTGTGCGCGATCCGGAACAGCCACGGGCGCAACTCGAAGTCCCGCTCCTCGTCGCGCAGGGCCGCCAGGGCCTTGGCCATCGTGCTCTGCAGCGCATCGCGCGCGTCCTCGTCGTGGTGCAGGATCGACCGGCAGTAGCGGTACAGCGCCTGGTGATGGCGCTCGTACATCGCGGCCAGCGCCGCGTCGTCCCCGCGGGCAGCCTGTGAGCGCAGCGCCGATCCCCGCCGCCACTTCGGCGCCGCGGTCAGCCCAGCGGTCGACATCTGCTCCATGGCCACACTCCACACATCGGCAACGCACGAGCGTGCCGAGAGTCTGGCGTAATCTCGCTGACGGTCAATCGCCAGGGGCGGCCTACACTGCGCCGCGTGAGCGATCTGAAGCTGATCGCGGCGGTCGGCGACACGCCGCCGTCGTTCGCGCGGGTGCAGGAGCCGATGCGGGCGCCGCTGCGCGTGGCGCTCGTGCAGCAGCGCTGGCACCCCGATCCCGACGAGCACCGCGGCGCGCTGGCCGAGGGCGTGCGCGTGGCCGCCGGCGAGGGCGCGAAGCTCGTGTGCCTGCAGGAGCTCACGCTCTCGCCCTACTTCGCCATCACCGCTGACGGGCCGCAGGCGGCCGGCGCCGAGCCTGAGCCGGTCCCCGGCGGCCCGACGTGCAGCTTCGCCGCCCAGCTCGCGCGCGAGGCCGGCGTCCACGTGCACGCCTCGCTCTACGAGCGCGCCGACGCCGACGACGGCCTGGGCTTCAACACCGCGATCGTCGTGGCTCCCGACGGCACGCTCGCCGCGCGGACGCGCAAGCTGCACATCCCGGTCACCAGCGGCTACTACGAGGACAAGTACTTCCGGCCCGGCCCGCCCGGCGACGACGCCTTCCCGGTCGTCGAGCTGGGCGACGCGCAGTTCGGCTTCCCGACCTGCTGGGACCAGTGGTTCCCCGAGCTCGCGCGCGCCTACTCGCTCGCGGGGGCCGAGGTCCTGGTCTACCCGACCGCCATCGGCTCCGAGCCCGACCACCCGGACTTCGACACCGAGCCGCTGTGGGAGCAGGTCATCATCGCCAACGGGATCGCCAACGGGACGTTCATGGTCGCCGTCAACCGGATCGGCACGGAGCCTCCCCTGACCTTCTACGGCTCGTCGTTCGTCTCCGACCCCTACGGGCGCAAGCTCGTGCAGGCGCCGCGCGACGAGCCCGCCGTCCTGGTGGCCGACCTCGACCTCGACCAGCGCCGCGACTGGCTGGCGCTCTTCCCGTTCCTGACCACCCGCAGGCCCGACGCCTACGGCTCGCTGGCCGCCCCGTTACGGCTCACAGCGTCGGCAGGTGCAGCCGCGCCGCCGCCGGCATGAGGTCGCCCCGCTGCGCCAGGCTCTCGAGGGCCTCGACGGCGGTGACCGCGAACTGCGTCCCGGCGCGCGCGCGTGCCTCGGCGAGCGCGGCCTCGACGGTCATCGGCGCGCTGTAGGAGCGATCGGACACCATCACGTCCCACGCGTCGGCGAGCGCCAGCAGCGCGGCGCCCTCGGGCACGTCGTCGCCTTGGAGCGCCCCCGGGTAGCCGGCGCCGTCCGGACGCTCGTGGTGGCCGGCGATCCACTCGATCTGCTCGCGCTCGAGCACGTCGCCGACGATCCGCGCGCCGAGCACGGCATGCTCACGCACGATCGCGAACTCCCCGTCGTCGAGGGGCCCGTCCTTGAGCAGGATCGCGTCGGGCACGCCGATCTTGCCGACGTCGTGCAGCAGCGCGGCGTCGCGCAGCAGCGCGACGCGGTCCGGCGGCCAGCCGCGGGCCGTGGCCAGGCGGGCGCTGAGCGCCGCCACCCGCTCTGAGTGCTCCTGCGTGGCGGGGTCCTTGGCGTCGATGGCCCGCGCCAGCGCGCGCAGCCCCACGAGCGCCTGGGTGCGATCGAGCTCGCGCGTGCGCTGGCGCTGGTCGAGCTCGCGCACGACCGTCGGGTCGTAGAGCCAGCACAGATCGCGACCGTGCTGCTTGGCCCAGTACAGCGCGGAGTCGGCGCGCCGCAGCGCCTCGTCGGCCGAGCTCGCGGCCTCGAGGTCGCACAGCCCGATCGACACGGAGATGCGCAGGCGGTGGCGCATCGGCGTCTCGGCGACGGCCCGCCGGGCGCGGTCGGCGCGCATCAGCGCCTGATGGCGGTCGCTCTCGACGAAGATCACGCCGTACTCGTCCGCGCCCAGCCGCGCGAGGACGTCCTCCTCGCGCACCACGTCGCGCAGCAGCGAGCCGATCTGCACGAGCACCTCGTCGGCCACGTCCAGGCCGGCGCGGTCGTTGAGGTCGCGGAAGCCGTCGACATCGACGAGAGCCACGGTCAGTGGGCGGTCGTGGCGCTGGGCGCGCGCGACCTCCTCCGCCAGGCGCTCGCGGAAGGCGCGGTGGTTGGGCAGCCCGGTGAGCGCGTCGGTCGCCGCCTCGGCGTCCATCCGTGCGCGGCTCTCGGCGTTGGCCACTGCGGTGGCGATCAGGTCGGCGTAGTCCTTCAGGCGCTGCTCGGCGCCGGGAGCGAACTCGTGCGGGTCGGTGGCCACGACGACGAGCGCGCCCCACACTGCGGCGCCGTGGCGGATCGGGGCAGCCAGCCGCATGCAGCGGTATTCGTCGTCCATCCGGTCGCCCGCGATCGCCTCGCCCGAGCGCAGACGGTCGAGGAGGCTGCCAGCGCGCACGCCGACGATCGTGTCGGGATCCTCGGCGCCGTGCTCGTCGTGGCTCCAGCGGCCGAGGATGACGACGCGGTCGGGGCCCTGGAAGCGAACGATGGAGGCGCAGTCAGCGCCCAGCAGGTGCCCGGCGTCGAGCGAGACGAGCGCGAAGATGCCGGCGGGCGGCAAGCCCGCGGCGACCGCCGTGGCCACGCGCCGCAGCGACGACTGCTCCTCGGTCACCCGCCGTTGGCGCCCTTCGAGCTCGCTGGCCGTGCGGGTGGCGCCCGCCAGCAGCTCGCGCCCGGCCACGACGACGCCGCCGACCAGGCAGTAGACGGGCACGACGACGACGAGCCTGCGCGCAAGGTTGTCGTCCAGGGCATGGCCGTCGTACAGGAAGGGCAGCGCGTGAACCACCCCGCAGGCCAGCCAGTAGGCGAGGGCCTGGCGCGGCGTGTAGAAGACCGCGGTGTAGACGACGACCAGCCACAGGTAGTCGAGCGCCGCCGCGTCGGTGCTCCCGGTGGCGCGCGTGAGCGCGGCCACGATCCCGAGGCTGAGGATGGTGGAGAGGTGCGACACGCGCACCGGCGAATGCGCCCAGGGGGCCCGGACAGCATCAGGGCACCCCAGAGCACCGCGAAGGCGGCGATCAGGGCGATCGCCCATTGCGCGTGGATCGTCGTGCCCGGAATGGCCAGCGTGAGCAGCAGCGTCACGGCCCCGCTGAGCCACAGCACCCCGCTCACGCGGCTGGCCAGAGCCGCCTCACCGGGGATGTCCGGTCGATCGCGACCCCAAGACGTCAGTGCGCGCAGTCCTGCCACTGGGACCTCCTTGTCTCATGTGCGTCCGAGCCCCCGGACCGGATCATCAGCGCTGCTCCGCCGGGCACCAGAAGGTCGTCCGGCCGCCGACCGTGGCGCGCTGCATCTCGGCGCCGCAGCGCGGGCACAGGCCGCCGCGCCGGCGTGAGGCGATCACGTCGCCGGTATGGGCCCCGCCGCGGCGGATCGCGGAGCGCGTCGCGGCACGCACCTCGCGGCGCAGGCGGTCGAGCTCCTCCGCGCTCAGCGCGCCGGCCGGGCGGCGCGGATCGAGGCGGGCGCGCCAGAGGATCTCGTCGGCCAGCAGGTTGCCCACGCCCGAGACGACGCTCTGGTCCATGAGCCGCGCCTTCAGCGGCGCGGCCCCACGGCCCACGCGCGCGCGGAAGTCCTCGCGGGTGATCTCGGCGGCATCGGCCCCAGAGCGGCCAGGTCGGGCTCGAGGCGGGCGCGGCCGAGGCGGCGCTTGTCGCGCAGGGCCAGACGGCCGCCGTCCTCGAAGTGCACGACGAAGCGGTCCCATCCGCGGGGGGCCGGCTCCTCGTCGAGTGCGATGCGCCCGGCCATCCCGAGGTGCAGCCCGAGCACCGGCCCGTCGTCGGAGGTCTCGACCCACATGGCCTTGCCGCGGCGGTGCGCGGCGGTCAGCTCGCGGCCGACGAGGGCGTCGGCGATCTCGCCGGGGGCGTGCGGGCGACAGACGTAGCTGTCGGCGTCGTCGACGTCGACGATGCGCCGGAGCAGGGCGCCGCGCTCGATCGTCGTACGCGCGCGCTCAGCCTCCGGTAGCTCGGGCATCCGGAGCAGTCTCTCAGGACGCGTGTGGTCTGGGGTGCCAGTTCTGCCGCGCGCTCATATGCGGCGCAGCGCTCAAGCGCGCTGCAGCGCGGCGCCCTCGTCGTAGAGCTTGAGCACGCGCACCGCGCCGTCGGGGGCGGCGTCGAGGCACAGGCCGCAGAGCACGCACTCGTCGAGGTTCTCCTCGACGAGGACCGTGTGGCCGGGTGGGTGGGATGACACCGCGTAGATGTCGACGGGGCAGACCTCCGCGAGCTTGGTCGCGACGGCGGTGTCCTGGGCGACCGCGTCGTCGACCTCGACGCCGATGAAGATGGCCTCGGCCCTCATGGCGCTCCGATCACCTCCGCGGGGCATCCAGCCCCGCGCTCTGAGAACGGGGCTCGGCCTCGGGCCGCTCCATCCCCGCCAGCTTGGCCTTCATGATCTCCGGGATCTGCGAGATCTCCTCCGCGACGGTGATCCCCGCCTCGGCCAGGCGCGCGATCTTCTCGCTCGCCGTGTCCTCCTTGCCCTCGACGATCGTGCCGGCGTGGCCGAAGCTCATGCCCGGCATCTCGTCCATGAACCGCCCGGCCATGAAGGCGACGATCGGCAGGCGCGAGTCGTTCTCGGTCACCCAGCGGGCGAGCTCGGCCTCCATGCGGCCGCCCGGCTCGGTGTAGATGACGATGCCCTCCGTCTCCTGGTCGGCCTCGAAGAGCGGCATGAGCTCGGCGTAGGTCGAGCCGATGATGGCGTCGCCGCCGATCGACACAGCGGTCGACTGGCCCAGGCCCGCGGCGCTCAGGGTCGAGGACATCTCGGTCGTCATGCCGCCCGAGCGCGAGATGACGCCGATCGGCCCGCGCGTGTAGGACTTGGCGGCGTCCTTGGCCGGCCCGCCGATGCCCCCCATCTTGATGACGTCGGGGACGATGATCCCCAGGCAGTTGGGGCCGATGATGCGCGCGCCGCGCAGCGCGGCGAGCTCGACCATCTCCGCCACGTCCCGGCGCGGGATGCGCTCGGTGACGATGACCACGAGCTTGACGCCGTTGTCGATCGCCTCGAAGACCGCGTCCTTGGTGAAGGCGGGCGGGACGGTGACGACCGAGCCGTCGATCGGGCGCCCGTGATGGGCTACGGCCTGGTCGACCGTGTCGAAGACGGGGACTCCGTGCACGTCGCGCCCCTTGCGCCCGGGCGTGACGCCCCCCACCACCTGGGCGCCCTTGCCGTAGTCAAGGCACTCGCGCGTCAGGTTGACCGCCTCGCGCCCGGTGATGCCCTGGACGATGAAGGTGGTGGCCTCGTCGATGAGGATGCTCATGGCGACGACGCTCCCTGCACGGCCATCCGCGCGGCGTCGTGCAGCGAGGTGGAGCGATCGGCGTAGCGCACGCCGTAGCGCTCGAGGATCTTGAAGCCCTCCTCCTCCCACGCGCCCGGGATGCGGAAGATGGAGATCTTCTCCGCCGGGTCGTAGCCGAGCTCCAGGCACGCCCTGATGACGCCGCGCGCGACGATGTCGACCCTCGTGTTGGACACGATCGACATCATCACCGCGATCTTGTCCACGCCCGGCTTCTGGAGGACGAGCTTCGCCAGCGCGCACGCCTTGCGCACGCTGGGATTGCCGCCGATCTCGCAGTAGTTGGCCGGCTTGCCCCCGTGGGCGCGCACGGCGTCGAAGAGGGTCAGCGAGCCGCCGCCGGCGCCGATGACGAGCCCGAGATCGCCGTCGAACTCGGTGACGTTGCCCGCCACGCCGCGGTGGTCCATCCCGTCGACGGCCTCGCCGGCGAGCTCGAACGCGGTGGCCTCGCGGGCCTGCCGCGTCTCCTCCTCGCCGACGCCGAGCTGGTCGAGCACGGCGGCCTGGCGCGGGCGGGCTTCGTTCTCCATGTCCATGTGCGCGTCGAGGGCGACGAACGAGCCGTCATCGAGCTCGCCGAGCGGGTTGATCTCGGCCAGCGTCATGTCGCGCTCGACGAACATCCGCGCGAGCGCGGTGAGGATCGGCACGAGCCGGTTGAGCTGGCGCCCGGTGACCCCGACCGAGGCGATGACCTGCTTGGCCTGGTAGTCGCTCAGCGGCAGGATGTTCGAGAAGTGCCCGCGTCCGACGTGGTCGGGGTGGGTCTCGGCGACCTCCTCGATGTCGATGCCGCCCATGTCGCTGAACAGCATCACCGGCTGCTTGCGGATGCCGTCCCACACCACGCCCGCGTAGTACTCCTGCTTCACGCTGGCCTTGGGGTCGACGAGCACGCCGCGCGGCATGTGGCCGTTGATCTCGAGCCTGAGCACGTGCTCGGCCTTGGCGGCCGCCTCGTCCGGGGTGTCGGCGAACTGCACGCCGCCGGCCTTCATCCGCCCGCCGGTGAGGACCTGGGACTTGATGACGACCGGCTCGCCGATGCGGAAGGCGATCTCACGCGCTTCCTGCGGCGTGGTGGCGAAGCCGTAGTCGGTGACGGGGATCCCCGCGCGCTTGACGAGCTCGCGGGCCTCGTACTCGAAGAACCTCATGGGGGACCAAACATAGTCGATTGACTGCTCAGTCAACAGCGGTCCGCACGGCCTCCCTGGCAGCTGCGCGACGACTTCTGCCCGCATAGCGGGCATTTCTCGTCGTTCAGCCGCTGGCGGCGGCGGGCTCGAACCCGTAGGCCTCGGCGAGCTCGGGGTCCTTGGCGGCCAGCAGCTCGGCCAGGTCGACCATCACGCGGCACTGCTTCCAGGTCGCGTCGTCCTGCATCTTGCCGTCGATCATGTGCACCCCGGCGCCGTCGGGGATCGCCTCGATGACCTTCTTGGCAAAGGCGACCTCGTCGGGGTCGGGCGAGAAGACCTTCTTGGCGATGTCGATCTGCACGGGGTGCAGCGACCAGGCGCCGACGCAGCCGAGCAGGAAGGCGGCGCGGAACTGCGTCTCGCAGCCCAGGACGTCCTTGATGTCGCCGTAGGGGCCGTAGAAGGGCAGGATGCCGGCCGCGGTGCAAGCGTCGACCATGCGCGCGATCGAGTAGTGCCAGGGATCCTGCTGGGCGCTGGCGCGGGGCGCGTCCGGCGCATCCGGGTCGGGGTCCTCGACGACGCGGTAGCCGGGGTGCCCGCCGCCGACGCGCGTGGTCTTCATCCGCCGCGAGGCGGCCAGGTCCGCGGGGCCGAAGCTCATCCCCTGCATGCGCGGGCTGGCCGTGGCGATGTCCTCCAGGTTGGTCACGCCCAGAGAGGTCTCGAGGATCGCGTGGATGAGGATCGGGCGCTCGAGGCCGGCCTTGGCCTCGAGCTGGGCGAGGAGGCGGTCGACGTAGTGGATGTCCCACGGCCCCTCGACCTTGGGGACCATGATGACCTCGAGGCGGTCGCCGATCTCGCTCACGAGCCGGGTGATGTCGTCGAGCATCCAGGGCGACTCGAGGGCGTTGACGCGCGTCCACAGCGCCGTCGAGCCGAGGTCCATCTCGCGCCCGACCCGGACGAGCCCCTGGCGTGCGGCCTCCTTGCGGTCGATCGGGATCGCGTCCTCGAGGTTGCCGAGCAGGATGTCGGTCTTGGTCGCGATGTCGGGCGCCTTGGCCACCATCTTCTCGTTGGAGAAGTCCAGGAAGTGGATCATCCGCGAGGGCCGCAGCGGGATCTCGGTCAGCGGGGCGGGCGCTCCGATGGCCAGCGGCTTGAGGAAGTCGCGGGGATTGCGCATGCGCGGGACGATATTGACTCGCCAGTCAACGTGTGGCGGTGATATCCCTTGCGGCATGCGCCGAGTCATGCTCGCCGCGCTCGTCGTGGCTCTCGCAGCCCCGGCCACGGCTCAGGCCCATCGGATCCGCCTGACCGCGCCGGCCCAGTTCGACGTCTCGATCGCCCAGGTGCGCTATGCCGTGCCCCACGGGCCGCGGCCCGCGCTGCGCCTCGCGCTCGCCGGCCCGACGGGCCTGGACTACGTGGCCGTCGCGCTCCCGCGCCACCAGCCCAAGCACGCCGTCGTCGCGCTCGTCGCCGTGGTCAACCGCCGCCCGCGGGGCTCGCAGACGCCGGACCTGGCCCAGGTCCTGTTCAGCACGCGGCCGTCGCGTGCCCTGCGCGCGCCGACGATCACGCAGGCGACGAACATCCTCGCGGCCCGGCCGGCCGCCGCGCCGGCGGCCTGCGCCCTGGGCCCGCTGACCGTCAGCGACCTGCGCTTCGCGCTGCGCGCCGGCGCGCCCCCGCCGGGCTTCGGTGCGCGCTCGACGATCGCCCAGGCGCTCAACGCCGCCTGCGGACGGGCCGTCGAGCCCGCCTTCCGCACGGCCGTGGCTCCCCCGGGGCTGCCCGCGCCGTCGCCCCGGCCGACCCCGTGCCCGCCGTGCCCGCCGCTCCCGCGCGGCCAGCCGAGGATCGTCTGCCCGGTCCTAACACCGGCGGTCTGCGCCACGCAGGCGTGATTGACTGCCCGCCCCAGCCAGACCAAGGGAGCGAACCACAGCATGTCCGACACCACGCCAGCGGCGGTGGAGACCGATCAGTCCGCCCGCGAGGCCAGCGGCGCCCATCCCTACGGGCGCTACCTCGAGGAGTTCGAGGTCGGCGCCGTCTACAAGCACTGGCCCGCCAAGACGGTGACCGAGGCCGACGACCACCTCTTCTGCCTGATCACCATGAACCACCATCCGCTGCACATCAACGACGTCTACGCGGCGCAGTCCCAGCAGGGGCGCAACGTGGTGGTCGGGCCGCTGGTCTACTCGCTGGCCCTCGGGATGAGCGTCTCGGACGTCTCGGGCAAGGCGATCGCCAACCTCGCCACCGAGGAGCTCAAGCACCCCGCGCCGGTCTTCCACGGCGACACGCTGTTCGTGGAGTCCGAGGTGCTCGAGAAGCGCGAGTCGCAGTCCAAGCCCGACCGGGGGACCGTGAAGGTCCACACCCGGGTACACAACCAGGACGGCACCCTTGTGGCCGAGTTCAAGCGGCTCGTGTTGGTGCCGCGGCGCCCGGCAGAAGGGGTGGAATCCACGGATGCCGCCGAGGGCAACGTGGAGTAACACACCCCATAGCCTCAGAGAGAACCCCAACCGCGATCGGCCGTTTCCGGCACAATCCCCGCCTTTCCATTTGAACATCCCCGTTTCCGAGACCCCGAGGAGTTGACCTGACCACGTGAGCCAGACGACAGTCCCGACGAAGAACGAGAGGCTGCTGGCGTGGGTCGAGCAGGTCGCGGAGCTCACGCGGCCCGACGCGATCCACTGGTGCGACGGCTCGGCGGCCGAGTACGACGCCCTCGCGCAGCAGCTCGTGGACGCCGGGACGTTCGAGCGGCTCTCGGAGGCGAAGCGCCCCAACTCCTACCTGGCCCTCTCGGACCCGGGCGACGTCGCCCGCGTCGAGGACCGCACCTTCATCTGCTCGGACAGCGAGAACGACGCCGGGCCGACCAACAACTGGCGCGAGCCCGCGGAGATGCGCGAGGTCCTGACCGACCTGTTCAGCGGGTCGATGGAGGGCCGCACGATGTACGTCGTGCCCTTCTCCATGGGCCCGCTGGGCTCCGACAAGAGCCACATCGGCGTGCAGTGCACCGACTCGGCCTACGTCGCCGTCTCGATGCGGATCATGACTCGCATGGGCACCGCCGCCCTCGACGCGCTCGGCGAGGAGGGCGACTTCGTCCCCTGCCTGCACTCGGTCGGCATGCCGTTGACCGAAGGCGTCGAGGACGTGCCGTGGCCGTGCAACGCCGACAACAAGTACATCGTGCACTTCCCCGAGACGCGCGAGATCTGGTCCTTCGGCTCGGGCTACGGCGGCAACGCGCTGCTGGGCAAGAAGTGCCTGGCCCTTCGCATCGCGTCGGTCATGGCTCGCGACGAGGGCTGGATGGCCGAGCACATGCTCATCCTCAAGCTGACCTCGCCCGACGGACGCGTCAAGTACCTCACGGGCGCCTTCCCGAGCGCGTGCGGCAAGACCAACCTCGCGATGCTCATCCCGACGCTCGAGGACTGGACGGTCGAGACGATCGGCGACGACATCGCCTGGATGAAGTTCGGCGAGGACGGCCGGCTGTACGCCATCAACCCCGAGGCCGGCTTCTTCGGCGTCGCCCCGAACACGAGCGTCATGACCAACCGCAACGCGATGGCCACCATCGCCGCGAACACGATCTTCACCAACTGCGCGAAGACCGACGACGGCGACATCTGGTGGGAGGGCATGACCAAGGAGCCGCCCGCGCACGCCATCGACTGGAAGGGCAACGACTGGACGCCCGACTCCGGGGAGAAGGCCGCTCACCCCAACGCCCGCTTCACGACGCCGGCCGCCCAGGACCCGGCGATCGCGCCCGAGTGGCAGGACCCGGCCGGCGTGCCCATCGACGCGATGCTCCTCGGCGGCCGGCGCGCGACGACGATCCCGCTCGTCCACGAGGCCTTCGACTGGGAGCACGGCGTCTACCTCGGGGCGACGATGAGCTCGGAGACCACGGCGGCCGCCGCGGGCAAGGTCGGCCAGCTGCGCTTCGACCCGTTCGCGATGCTGCCCTTCTGCGGCTACAACATGGCCGACTACTTCGAGCACTGGCTCGAGATCGGGCGCCGCGGCGACACCTCCAAGCTGCCGCGGATCTTCTACGTCAACTGGTTTCGCAAGGACGCCGAGGGCCGCTTCCTGTGGCCGGGCTTCGGCGAGAACTCGCGCGTGCTCGAGTGGATCTTCCGGCGCTGCGCCGGCGACGCGGGCGCGCGCGAGACCCCGATCGGGCTCATCCCGTCCCCGGGCGACCTCTACACCGGCGGCCTGGACGTCTCGGCCGAGGACCTCGCGGAGGTCGTGGCCGTCGACCCCGACGCGCTGCGCGAGCAGCTCCCGCAGCTCAAGGAGCACCTGGCGCAGTTCGGCGACCGGCTGCCCGACGAGCTCCAGGCGCAGCTCGAGGCGCTCGAGCGGCGGCTGGGCGCCTGACGCCCCGGCCGCGGCGAAGCGGGCCTATGCGGTGGCCCCGTGCGCGACCGGGATGCCGGTCTGCCACGGGATGACCGCGCCGAATTGCACGAGCTCGCCGTAGGAGGCCGGGTCGAAGCGCTCGCCCAGGACGAGCTCGACCGGCCAGGCGGCGGCCTGGGCCGGGGTCTGCGCCTCGCTCATGTCGTCGAACCAGGGGCGGGAGGCGTCGGTGTCGACGAGCCCCGGGCACAGCGCGGCGATGAGCCTGCCCTCCGCGAGGTCGGCCGCCCGGCGCTCGCGAGCGACGGCGCGGACGGCGGCCACCTGCGCGACCTTCGACGGGATGTTCAGCCAGCTGCCGAAGCCCTCCTGGTCGGCGCGGCCGGCGTGGACGGCGTCGCGCCATTCGGCGACCAGTCGGTCCACGGCGTCGAGGCCGGCGCTGGCCGCTTCGAAGCGCGGGCGCACGCGTGGGTCGAGCTTGTCCAGCGTGCCGAGCGCGCTGGCCACGACGATGAGCCGCCCGCCGGGCCTGAGGCGGGGCGCGAAGGCACGCAGCATGCGCGACGTGGCGAAGTTGCTCGTCTGCGCGACCGCGTCGACCTCGTCGGCCGGGTCGGCGTCGGGGCTCATCCGCGCCGTGGCGTTGGAGAAGACGATGTCGACCTCGCCCAGCTCGTCGGCGAGGGCGTCGATGGCGTCGCCGTCGCGGACGTCGAGGACGCGGCCCTCGACGCGGGCGCCGCTCCCCGGCGCGGCTGCCGCGGCGGCGCGGACGCGCTCGGGGTCGCGGCCCGTGAGCAGGACGCGGTCCTCCGGGCCCATGCCCACGGCGAGCGCCTCGACGAGCGCCCGGCCGAGGCCCTGGTTGGCCCCCGTGACGAGGGCGGTGCGAACAGCGGTCATGCAGCAAGGGTACGTTCGGCCGTGGCATGTCGGAAGCGAGTATCGAGCACACGTACCATGCGTCATACGCATGCTTCGCGACTTCTCGCCAACCGGCCTGCGCGTCCTGCGCGAGGTGGCCCAGTCGGGCTCGTTCACGTCCGCCGCGCGCGCCCTGGGCTACACGCAGTCGGCCGTCTCCCGGCAGGTCGCGGCGCTCGAGGCCGTCGCGGGGCGGGCGCTCTTCGATCGGCGCCGCGACGGCGTCGCCCTGACGCCCGCCGGCGCGCGGCTGCTGGCGCGCGCCGTCCGGGTGCTCGACGAGCTCGACGCAGCCCTGCGCGACACGGCCGAGCCCGAGGCGGGGCCCGGCCAGTGCGCCTGGGGGCCTTCGCCACCGCGACGGCGGGGCTCATCCCCGGTGCGCTCGCCTCGCTGCCGCGCGAGCTCGTCGTCTCGGTGCGCGAGGGGACGACGCCCGTCCTCACGCGCGGGCTGCGGGCGGGGACGCTCGACCTCGCGGTCCTCGCGCAGACGCCGCCGTTCCGCCCGCCCGACGGCGAGGCACCCGCCCTGGAGCTCACGACGCTGACCGAGCGCGAGCTCGTCATCGGCGTGGGCGCGCGCCACCCGCTCGCCCGGCGGCGCGCGGTCGAGGTCGGCGAGCTCGCTGGCCAGGTGTGGGTCGCCAGCCGCTCGGAGGGCGCCGATCAGCTGCTCGGCGTCTGGCCGGGCCTCGCCGAGCGCCCCGACGTGCGCTACGTGGTCCGCGACTGGTGGGCCAAGCTGCAGATCGTCGCCGCCGGCCTGGCGATCACGACGCTCGCTCCCGTGGCCGCGGGCGTGCTCCCGGAGGGCGTGCGGGCCGTCGCCGTGCGCGGCGAGCCGCAGGAGCTGCGGCGCATCGTGCTCGCCCGCGTGCCGGGCCCGCTCGACAGCCGAGCGGCGGCGGTCGCCGACGCGCTCGTCAGCGCCGCCGGGGCCTGAGCCCGGTCAGCCGCGCTCGCGCCGGCGCGCGACCTGGCGCTGGAGCGCGGCCAGCCGCTCGTCCCACGCGCCGCCGACCGACGTCATCCAGGAGATGGCCTCGCCCAGCGGGGCCGGGGTGGGGCGGTAGCGCGTCTCGCGGCCCTCGCGCCGCGCGTCGACCAGGCCCGCGTCGGCGAGGACGGCGAGGTGCTTGGCCACCGCCTGGCGCGTCACGCCCAGGGGCAGCGAGAGCTCGGTCGCCGTCGCGCTGCCGCGCGTGGAGACCTCGCGCATGACCGTCCGGCGCGTCGGGTCGGCGAGCGCGGTGAAGACATCAGGCTGGGTCACGCGAGCGCGAACGGCCCGACCGGCGCCTCGCGCACGCTCACGCGCGTGCCCGAGGGCACGGCGACGAGGCGCAGCTCGACCCGCGATCCGGGCTCGCCCTCCTCCCACCACCAGAAGACGAGGCGCTCGCCGGGCTCGGCCTCCTCGACCACCGCCTCGCGCTGGCCGTCGCCGAACCACTGCTCGAGCAGCTCGGGGTCGGTGAGGGCCTCCCAGGCCTCGTCGGGATCGACCGGGAGAGTGATGTCACGCGCAACCATGGGGTTGCATGATAGCCTGAGGAGAAACGTGCAACCAAACGGTTGCGGAAAGGGTTGATCGAGATGCCCCTGGTGCCCATGGTCGTCAAGCAGGACCCCCGCGGCGAGCGGTCCTTCGACATCTACTCGCGGCTGCTCGACGAGCGCATCGTCTTCCTCGGCCAGCCCATCGACGACGAGGTCGCCAACCTCGTGGTGGCCCAGCTGCTGCACCTCGAGTCGGCCGACCCCGACGCGCCCATCCAGCTCTACGTCAACTCGCCCGGCGGCGTCGCCTACGCGGGCCTGGCCATCTACGACACGATGCAGCACATCCGCCCCGCCGTGCACACGACGTGCTGCGGGATCGCCATGTCCGCGGCCGCCCTCGTGCTCGTCGGCGGCGCCGCGGGCAAGCGCACGTCGCTGCCCAACGGGCGGATGCTCATCCACCAGCCCTCGGGCGGCTTCCAGGGCCAGCAGAGCGACATCGCCATCCACGCGGCCGAGACGCTGGCGCTGCGCGACCGCCTCGACGAGATCTTCGCCGAGCACAGCGGGCAGCCCAAGGAGCAGGTGCACGAGGACATGGAGCGCGACCGCTTCTTCACCCCCTCCGAGGCGGTGCAGTACGGGCTGATCGATCGGGTGCTGAATGGCAACGGCGCGCGCGGGGCGCCATGATGGGCCCACATGGGTCCCATCGAGCAGCTCGTGCAGGAGCGGCTGCCGCCTGATCGCGCCGCGACGGTCCAGGCGTTCGCACGGGCCTATTTGCGGCGCCTGGCGACGGCCGCCGACGGCGACGGGCACGACGCCGAGGCGCTCTACCACGAGCTCCTCGGCGCGTTCGAGCTCGCCGCGTCGCGCGACGGGGCGCCGATGGCGGTGCGGGCCTTCAACCCGACCCGCGCCGAGCACGGCTACGAGCCCGGCGGGTCGGTCGTCGAGACCAACACCGAGGACCTGCCCTTCCTCGTGGACTCCGTCAGCGCCGAGCTCGGCGCCCGCGGTCTGGGCATCGTCCGCGTGCTGCACCCGATCGTCGGCACCGAGCGCGCGGCCGACGGCAGCATCGCGCGGATCGTGCATCCCAGCGGGGCGCCGTCGACCGAGTCGGTCATGCACTTCGAGCTCGACCGGCGCCTGGCGCCCGAGGATCTCGCCGACCTCGAGGACGCGGTGCGCGCGGTGCTGGCCGACGTGCGCCGCGTCGTGCGCGACTTCCCGCAGCTGCGCGAGCGCGTCGGGGCCATCGTCGAGGTCGCGCGCGCCGGCGCCGCGCGCTACGAGGAGGACGAGGTGGCCGAGGTCGTCGCCTTCCTCGAGTGGCTGGCGCGCGACAACTTCATCTTCCTCGGCGCGCGCGACTATGAGCTGGTCGACGGCGCGCTGCGCGTCGTCTCGGGCTCGGGGCTCGGGCTGCTCGCCGACGAGGCCCGCTCGGCCTTCGCCAAGCCGGTCGCGGTCGAGAGCCTCGACCCGAGCCTGCGCGAGCGGGCGCTGGGCGGCGAGCTGCTGCTGGTGTCCAAGACCAACCGGATGTCGCCGGTGCACCGCCGGGTGCGCATGGACTACGTCGGCATCCGCCGCGTCTCGGCCGACGGCGAGATCGTCGGCGAGGCGCGCCTGATCGGCCTCTTCACCACCAAGGCCTACGCCGAGCCCGCCTCCGAGACGCCCGTGCTGCACCGCAAGCTGCAGCGGATCCTGGCCAGCGAGGACCTCATCGTCGGCTCACACGACTACAAGTCGGCGGTCTCGCTGTTCGAGTCCTTCCCCAAGGACGAGCTCTTCGCCGCGCCCACCGACGACCTGCGCGGCGCAGTCGTCGCGCTCATGGGCCTGCAGGCCGAGCAGGGGCGCGTGCTGGGGCGTCGCGACGCCGACGGGCGCACCGCGTCGATCATCGTCGCGCTGCCCAAAGGCGGCTACGACGCGGCGCTGCTCGAGCGCCTGCGCGGCTTCCTGCGCCGGCGCTTCGACGCCAGCACGGTCGACGCCCACGAGGTGCTCACCGAGGGCGATCGCGTGCGCGTGCACTTCACGATCCACCGCGCCCAGGGCGGGCTGCCCGAGCTCTCGCGGCGCGACGTCGAGACAGAGATCCTCGAGCTCGCGCGCACGTGGGACGACCGCGCCCGCGACGAGCTCATCGAGCGCCGCGGCGAGGAGCGCGGGCGCATGCTGGCCAAGCGCTGGGGCCCGCGCCTGCCCGAGTCCTACAAGGCGGCCGTCGACCCGGCGGCGGCAGCCGACGACATCGCCCACTTCGAGCGCCTGTTCACCGGGGGCGAGGCCTTCCACGTCGGCCTGCGCAACGAGCGCGAAGGGCTCACGCGCATCGGGATGTATCGCGTGGGCGACAAGGTCGAGCTCTCCCAGGCCATGCCGACCCTCGAGCACCTCGGCCTGCGCGTCGTCGAGGAGCGCCCCACGCGGCTCATGGGCGGCGACGGCGCCCTGTGGCTGCAGGACTTCGGCGTCCTCGGCCCGACCGACCAGCCGCTCGACCTCGAGGAGTGCGGCGAGCGCGTCGCGCAGTGCATCGCCGCCATCTGGCGCGGGGAGGCGGAGTCGGACTCGCTGAACCGGCTGATCATCAACGCCGGCCTGGACTGGCGGCGCATCGCCATCCTGCGCGCCTACCGCAAGTACCGCCAGCGCATCGGCTCGCGCTTCACCGAGAGCTACCAGAACGACGTGATCGCGGCCAACCCGCACATCACGGCCAGGCTCATCCGCCTCTTCGAGCTGCGCAACGATCCCGCGATCGAGCGCGACGAGGCGGCCGAGGCCGCGCTGCACGACGCCATCCTCGAGGACCTCGAGGCGGTGCCCTCGCTCGACCACGACCGCATCCTGCGCAACCAGCTCGGGCTCATCGAGGCGACCGTGCGCACGAACGCCTACCGCCAGGGGCGCCGCTCGATCGCCTTCAAGCTGTCCTCGGCCGACGTGCCCGCCATCCCGCAGCCGCCGCCGCTGTTCGAGATCTACGTCTACGCCCCGGAGGTGGAGGGCATCCACCTGCGCGGCGGTAAGATCGCCCGCGGCGGCCTGCGCTGGTCCGATCGCATGGACTACCGCACCGAGGTGTTCGGGCTCATGCGCGCCCAGATGACCAAGAACGCGGTCATCGTGCCCGACGGCGCGAAGGGCGGCTTCTACCTGCGCCAGCGCGCGGAGGACCCGGCCGCGCTGAAGGCCGAGGTCGAGCGCGGGTACGTGACCTTCATCAGCGGCCTGCTCGACCTCACCGACAACCTCGTCGAGGGCGAGGTGGTGCACCCCGACGGCGTCCGCGTGCTCGACGACGACGACACCTACCTCGTCGTGGCCGCCGACAAGGGCACCGCGACGTTCTCGGACACCGCCAATCGCGTGGCCGGGCGCTACGGCTTCTGGCTGGGCGACGCGTTCGCCTCGGGCGGCTCGAAGGGCTATGACCACAAGGCGCTGGGGATCACGGCTCGCGGTGCCTGGGAGTCGCTCAAGCGCCACTTCCGCGAGCTCGACCTCGACCCGGCGGTCGACGAGTTCACCGCCGTCGGCATCGGCGACATGTCCGGTGACGTCTTCGGCAACGGGATGCTGCTGAGCGACAAGATCCGCCTCGTCGCGGCCTACGACCATCGCCACGTGTTCATCGACCCCGACCCCGACGCGGCCAAGGGCTTCGCCGAGCGCAAGCGGCTGTTCGAGCTGGCGTCATCCTCGTGGGACGACTACGACCGCGACGCGCTGTCGGAGGGCGGCGGGGTGTGGGCGCGCAGCGCCAAGCGCATCGAGCTGCCAGACCCGGCGCGCGCCGCGCTGGGCATCGAGGACGCCGTCCTCACCCCCAACGAGGTCATCCACGCGATCCTCCAGGCCCCGGTCGATGTGCTGTGGAACGGCGGCATCGGGACCGTGGTCAAGGCCTCGACCGAGACCGACGCCGACGCGCTGGATCGCTCCAGCGACGCCATCCGCGTCGACGCCACCGAGCTGCGCTGCCGTGTGGTGGCCGAGGGCGGCAACCTCGGGCTGACCCAGCGCGCGCGGATCGAGTTCGCGCGCGACGGCGGCCTCATCAACGCCGACTTCATCGACAACTCGGCCGGCGTGGACAGCTCCGACCACGAGGTCAACCTCAAGGTCCTCGTCGACCTCGCCGTGCGCCGTGGCAAGCTCGAGGCCGCCGAGCGCGACGCGCTGCTGGCCGAGGTCACCGACGACGTGGCCGCGCACGTCCTCTATGACTCCTTCCTGCAGGCCCAGATGCTGGCCCAGGAGGTGGGCGGCTCGGCGACACGCATGTTCGCCTACGAGGACCTCATGACCGCGCTGGAGGCCGAGGGGCTGCTCCAGCGCGAGGTCGAGTTCCTGCCCACCTCTGAGGAGATGGCCGATCGCCGGCGCTCGGGGCGCGGCCTCGAGCGCCCGGAGCTGGCCGTCCTGCTGGCCTACGCCAAGCGCAGCCTCACCGGCGCGCTGCTGCGGTCCTCGCTGCCCGATGACGCCTATCTCGAGGGCGATCTGCGCGCCTACTTCCCGCCGGCCGTCGTCGAGCGCCTGGGCCACCTGCTGAGCGAGCACCCCCTGCGCCGCGAGCTGGTGGCGACGATCGTCTCCAACCACGTCGTCAACGCGCTCGGGCCGACCTTCGTCTCGCGGCTGGTGGCCGAGCAGGGCGCCGAGCCGGCCGACGTCGTGCGTGCCTACCGGATCGCCCGCGACGTCACCGGTGCCGAGCAGCGCTGGGCGGAGGTCGAGCAGCTCACGGGCGTCGAGCGCCAGGCGCAGTGGACGCTGCTGGAGGGCGTCGACGAGCTCGTCGAGGCGACGGCGCGCTGGTATCTCGAGAACGCCCACGGGGCCGACCTGGGCACGGCGATCGCCACCGGGCGCGAGGGGTTTGGGCGCCTCGTGGCGCTGCTGCCCAAGCTCGACGCGCGGCGCGAGGCGCTGGCGGGCGCGGCGGCCGCGCTGGTCGAGCAGGGCGTGCCCGACGAGCTGGCCCACGCCCACGCCTACCTGACCGCGCTGGGCTACGCCCCCGACGTCATCGCCGCGGCGGGGTCGGTCGGGCGCAGCGTCGAGGACGCCGGCATGGCCTTCGTGCTGCTCGAGGACCGCATGCAGATCGCCTGGATCGAGCAGCAGCTCGACGCGCTGCCGCTGACCACCCGCATGCAGCGCTGGGCCCTGCAGGCCCTGCGCGACGACCTCTGGCGCGCGCGCCGGGAGCTGGCCTGCAAGGCGCTCGACGATGCGCCCGGCGCGCCGGTGCAGGACGCCGTCGAGCGCTTCGTGGAGGCCCATCCCGACGCGCTGCAGCGCCTCGCCGACCTGGCGCGCGCCATGACCGGGGAGGGCGGCGCCGACCTCGCCGGCCTGACCCTGGCGGTCAGGCAGCTGCGCGCGCTCGCGAGCTGAAGCCGCGCTCGCGCGGCAACCGCGCACGCACGACGAAGCCACGCCCGATCGGGCCCGCCCGCAGCTCGCCGCCGCACAGCGCGACGCGCTCGCGCATGCCGACCAGCCCCTGCCCGCCGCCGGCGAGCCCATGGGCGGCGGGGCCGTCGGCGATGCGGTTGGCGACCTCGACCTCGAGCACGTCCGCCGACCAGCGCAGGACGACCCGCGCCCGGCCGCGGCCGCCGTGCTTGAGCGCGTTGGTGAGACCCTCCTGCACGAGCCGGAAGGCGGTCAGGTCGACGCCGGGCGCCAGCGGCCCGGCCCGGCCCTCGACGCGCAGCTCGACGTCGAGCCCGGCGTCGCGCGAGCGGGCGATGAGCGCGTCGAGGCCATCGAGCGAGGGCTGCGGGGCGTGGTCGGGGTCCGCGCCGTCGGGGCGCAGGATGCCGAGCAGGCGGCGCATCTCGGTCAGCGCCTCGCGGCCGGTGGCCTCGACCGCGCCCAGCGCGCGCACGGAGGCATCGGGGTCGCGGTCGAGCACGCTGCGCGCCGCGCCGGCCTGCACGACCATGACCGAGACCGAGTGCGCGACGACGTCGTGCAGCTCGCGGGCGATCCGCACGCGCTCGCGCGCCACGGCGTCGCGCTCGCGGTCGGCGCGCTGGCGCTCGAGCTGCTCGGTGCGGTCGCGCAGCTCGGCGGTCAGGAGCGCGCGGCCGCGGCCGAAGCGCCCGAGCGCCCAGCAGCCCGCGAAGAGCACGACGGGGAAGATGAGGTCGCCGACCGTCTGGTCGGGGCCGAGCGCCGTGACGACGACGACCAGCAGGCCGATGCCCACGAGGCCGGCGTGGGCGCGGCGACGGGGCAGGTGCGCGCCGATCGCGAAGGACAGGATGGCGACGAGGATCGTGGTCGAGGCGAGGCTCTCGGGCGGCGTGTCGGCCAGCGCGAGCGCCAGGGCCACGGCGCCGACGGCGGTCAGCGTCGCGAGCGGCGCCGTGCTGCGCCACGCCATCGCGGCGGCCAGGACCGCGCCCAGCGCCAGCGCGGGCGCGAGCGGCGTCTCGCGCACCGAGGTGAGCACCAGCTCGACCTCGATGACCACGCCGAGCGCGCCCGCCAGCGCGAGGTCGGTGCGTCGCGGGCGCGGGATCGTCACGCCGCGGCCTCTCCCACCGGCAGGCGGGCGCGCAGCTCGAAGCCGCGCGGCCGGCGGCGCCCGGCGCGCAGCTCGCCGCCGTAGAGGGCGACGCGCTCGCGCAGGTTGACGAGCCCGCGGCCGTCGCGGATCGGGTCGTCGCCGGCGCCGTCGTCGCTGACCACGAGCTCGATGGCCCGCGGCTCGTAGTCGACGCGCACGATCGCGCGCGTGGCGGCCGCGTGGCGCACGACGTTGACCAGCGCCTCCTGGACGATGCGAAAGGCGGCGGCGTCGACGCCGGGCGGCAGGTGGACGGGGTCGCCCGCCACCTCGAGCTCGACGGGCAGCCCGGCCGCGCGCATGCGCTGCACGAGCGCGCCGATCCGCTCCAGCGAGGGTTGCGGAGCCAGCGCGAGCTCCTCGTCGCCGCGCCGCAGCACGCCGAGCTAGGCGCCGCAGCTCTCCGAGCGCCTCGCGGCCGGTCTCCTCGACGGCGGCGATGGCGGCGCGGGCGCGCTCGGGGTCGGCGGGCACCGTGCGCTTGGCGGCCGCGGCCTGGACGAGCATGACCGAGACGTCATGGGCGACGACGTCGTGCAGCTCGCGCGCGATTCGGGTGCGCTCGCCGAGCACCGCCGCTGCCTCGCGCTCGGCGCGGTTGCTCTCGATCTCGCGGGCCTGCTCGTCCAGGCGGCGGTTGAGCGCGTTGCGTGAGCGCAGCACCCAGCCGGCCAGCGCCGGGATGCCCACCGGCACGATCGCCACCCAGGCGACGCCGCTCGCCATGTCGCCCGACACGCCCTCGAGCACCGAGGTGGCGGTGAGCACGCCGACCGCCGCGACGGCGCCGACGACGAGATCGCGCGTCGACGCCCGCAGGCCGACGAGGAAGATGCCCACGACGCAGAGGAAGACGGCGGCCTGAGAGGCGTTGAGCAGTCGGCCGCCGAGGAGCGCATCGAGCAGGAAGAGCAGGTCGACGGCGAGCAGGCTCGCCAGCGGCGCGCGCCAGGCGAAGGCCAGCGGGACCGGGCTGAGGACCGCGAAGGCCAGTGTGACGGCGAGGGCGCCGGGGTCGTGGGAGAGGGCGGCCTCCACGACCTGAGCGAGGGCCAGGGCGAGGGCGAGCGCGACCAGCGCGCGCTCGGGATCGAGCGTGCGCCGGGAGACGTCCGTGAAAGCCCGCCGGCCCATCCTGGTGGACGGTAGACCAGCCCCTGCGGGCTGTCGTCGTCCTCAGGGATGACGCGCGCGTGGCCCGGCCGGGCTGCTCAGTGAGGGTCGTCGCCGGTCGCCGCGGGCGGCCGCGACTCCTCGGCGAGCGAGGTGAGCGCCAGGCGCCCGCGGGCGGCCTCCTCGAGCACCTCGGTGGCCTCCTCCTGCGAGCGGGCGTAGAGCTCGACCAGGAGATGGACGGTGATCGTGTTCTCGTCGTCGTGCTTGTGGAAGCGCACGTGGGTGAAGAACTCGCGCGTGCCGTGGTCGCCGAAGGCGGCGTAGCTCAGGGCATCGCTGGCCTCCGGGCCCGAGCACGTCTCGACCTCCTCGGCGTCGACGGTGACCGTGCACGAGGCCACCCACGGCGTGCCCGCGATCATGCGCTCCCAGCGGTCCTCGATCGGCTCCACGCGGCCGTCGCGAAAGCCCAGGTGGGGCTGGTCATGCATGCAGTCCAGGCACTGCACGACGGCCTCCTGGAGCTCGTCGACGACCTCGCCGCGCTCGCCGGTCTGCGGGTCGATCTTGTGGATGCCCTCGTAGTGCACCTGCACCTCGAGGTCGGTCGACCAGCAGCGGTAGCAGCGCAGCCAGGCCTTGGTCTCGACGGACGGTTCCATCGCGCACAGCATAGGCTGCCCCCGATGGGCGACACCGTGCTCCACGAGGCCGCCGACTGCGTGGCCACGCTGACGCTCAACCGTCCGGAGCGTCGGAACGCGATCACGCCGCAGCTGGTCGAGGACTTCGACGCGGCGCTGGCCCGCGCGCTGGCCGACGACGCGGTCCGCGTCGTGCGCCTGCGGGGCGCGGGGAGCGCGTTCTGCGCGGGCTACGACATCGGCTGGGGCTCTGCGTCGATGCAGGCGGCCGAGGCGGGGGCGCCGTGGGACCCGATCGCCGACTACCAGGCCATGCGCCGCTTCGTCGACGCCTACATGGCCCTGTGGCGCTCGCCCAAGCCGGTCGTGGCCCAGGTCCACGGCTACTGCGTGGCCGGCGGCACCGACTTCGCCCTGTGCTCGGATCTCATCGTCTGCGCCGAGGACTGCCGCATCGGCTATCCCCCGGCGAGGGTATGGGGCTCGCCGACGACGGCGATGTGGATGTACCGCCTCGGCCTGGAGCGCTCCAAGCGCCTGCTGCTCACCGGCGACGCGATCGACGGCACGCGCGCGGTGCAGTGGGGGCTGGCCTCCGAGGCGGTGCCGGCGGCCGAGCTCGAAGCAGCGGGCCTGGCCCTCGCCCGGCGCGTCGCCCTGCTGCCCCGCAACCAGGCGACGGCGATGAAGCTGCTCGTCAACCAGGCCTTCGAGGCGATGGGCCTGCACACGACGCAGCTCATCGGCACCATGCTCGACGGCGCGGCGCGCCACACGCCCGAGGGGACGGCCTTCACGCAGCGCGCCCTCGCCGACGTTCGCGGCGCCGTCGCCGAGCGCGACGGGCCGTTCGGCGACTACGGGCAGGGCCCCGCGACGGCGTAGGCGATGGCGCGGCGCAGTTGCATCGGAGCGGTGCTGGCCGGCGGCGGCGGCCGCCGCATCGGCGGCGACAAGGCGATGGTCGAGCTCGAGGGCCGGCCGCTGGTGCACTACCCGCTCAACGTCCTGCGCGCCGTGCTCGACGAGGTGGCCGTCGTGGCCAAGCAGTCGACCGTCCTGCCCGGCCTCGATGTCGAGATCGCGATCTGGCTGGAGCCCGAGGAGCCGCGCCATCCGCTGGCGGGCGTCGTGCACGCGCTGCGCTGCGCGCGCGGGCAGCCCGTCGTGGTGGTGGCCGGCGACATGCCGTTCGTGACCCGCGGGCTCGTGGCCGCGCTCTCACGCGAGCGCTCGCGCGGCGCGGCCGCCGTGGTACCGCGGGCGGGCGGGCGCCTGCAGCCGCTGTGCGCACGCTACGAGCCGCGGGCGCTGGGCGCGCTCGCGGGATGCGACCTCGCCGCGCCGGTGTCGGAGGCCGTCGGCGCCCTGGCCCCGCGGATCCTCGAGTGGCCCGACGAGGAGCCGTTCTTCACGGTCAACAGCCCCGAGGACATCCTGCAGGCGGCGGCGCTGCTCGGCGGGCGCTGATGACCCGGGCGCGGCGTCAGCCGCCGATGGCGCTCATCGTCCGCGCCGGCTGGACGAAGCCCGGCTCGTTGACGTGGTGCTTGAGCTCCTTGCGCCACACCGCGTCGCGGACGATCTGCTCGAGTTCGGCGTCGTCGGCCCCCGCGCGCAGCGGCGTGCGCAGGTCGGTCTCGTTGAGCGAGAACAGGCACGTGCGCAGCCGGCCGTCGGCGGTCAGGCGGATGCGGTTGCAGTCGCCGCAGAAGGGCTCGCTCACCGGGTTGATGAAGCCGATCGAGCCGCGGCCGTCGGCGAAGCGATAGACGCGCGCGGTGGCGTGCGGCTCGCGCTCGACGGGCTCGAGCGCCCACCGCTGCTCGATGATGGCGCGGATCTCCTCGCCGGAGAGGACGCTGTCGGGCGTCCAGGCGTGGTCGGCGTCGAGCGGCATGAACTCGATGAAGCGCACCTCGTAGGGGTGCACGCGCGCGAACTGCGCGAACGGCAGCACCTCGTCCTCGGTGAAGCCGCGCATGGCGACGGCGTTGACCTTGATCGGGTGCGCCTCGGGGAAGCTCGCCAGCACCTCGAGGCCGCGCAGCACGCGCGGCAGGGCGTCGCGGCGCGTCATCTCGAAGAAGCGGTCGCGCTGCAGCGAGTCGATCGAGACGTTGAAGCGCGTGGCGCCCGCGCGCACGAGCGCCTCGGCGTCGCGCTCGAGCAGGTAGCCGTTGGTGGTGATGCTCAGGTCCTCGACGAGCGGGGCGAGCATCCCGACCAGCTGCGGGAAGTCGCGGCGCACGAGCGGCTCGCCGCCGGTCAGGCGCACGTCGCTGACGCCCATCGCGGCCAAGAGCCCCACGAGCCGCGCGATCTCCTCGAAGTGCAGGACGTCGTCGCGCTCGAGCCACGGCAGCCCCTCGGCGGGCATGCAGTACTGGCAGCGGAAGTTGCAGCGGTCGGTGACCGACACGCGCAGATCGCCGATCCGGCGCCCGTGCCCGTCCAGAAGCGGTTCCATCGCCATGCCCCCAGCGTATCCTGCCGCGCGATGCGGCTCGCGGCCCTGCTCCTGTGCGGCGCGCTCGCGCTCGCGGCGTGCGGCGGCGGGGGGAGCCCCAAGCGCTCGGACGCCGACCGCGTGCGCGACACCTTGACGGCGTTCGCCCAGGCCAGCGCCAAGCACGACTACCGGCGTGTGTGCGCCGACCTGCTGGCCAAGCCCGTCATCGACAGCGTCCGCCGCGCCGGCGTGAGCTGCGAGAGCGCGATGAAGTCCGCGCTGCAGGGCGTCCAGGCGCCCAAGCTCGAGGTCCGCCAGGTCACGGTCAAGGGCGACCGCGCGAGCGCCGAGGTCCACACGACGGCGGCGAACCAGCAGCCCTCCGACGACACGGTGGCGCTGGTGCGGGAGGGCGCGAGCTGGAAGATCGGGGCGCTGGGCGGGGGCTGAGCGGTTGTCTGCCGTCGTCCGCTTGCGCCTGGGGCGCGGCGCGGCGCGTACTGCCGCATCGAGGGACGGAGGGTGGCGGCGGTCGGGGCGCCGGCCGCCTCCGCGCGCGCCGGCGCGCCCCGCGCGCTGACGCGCCGCGCGCGCCGACGCGCGGCGCCGCGCTGCCGCGCCGCGCGCGCCGACGCGCGGCGCCGCGCTGCCGCGCCGCGCGCGTCTGCGACAGGGGTGGGCTCCATTGGGAGTCATAGTGACCCCCAATGGAGCCCACCCCCTCGGGCGGAGCTCCCGGCGCGGAGTTCCTGCGCGGTTCGCGCGCGAATTGCCACAGCGCCTGCTGCGACCGGAAGGGGGTGGGCTCCCTGAACGGCCATAGTCGCCGTCAAGAGAGCCCACCCCCGGGCGTCTCCAACGACTGTTGCGAAAGACGCCCGCTCCGCGCCCGAAAGGCGCACGCGCCCGAGGACGACGACTCACGCCATGGACCGTCCCCCAGCTCCCTTGCCCCTCGATGATGCTGTAAGCGCCGCGCAGCCTCACAAGCGCGGGAGGCTCGACCTCAGGGCGGGAGCCGCCGCCCGCAGCGTCACCTCGAAGTCGGTCCGCGCGATCGGGCCCACGCACGGCGCTGTGGCGCCCGCCGCCTGATACCGCGCCAGTCCCGCACGGACCTCCTCGGGCGAGCCGATCGCGCACAGCGCGCGCAGGAAGCGCTCGGAGATCGCCGCCTGCATCGCCTCGCCGTCGCCGCGCGCGGCGGCCTCGTCGTAGGCCGCGATGTCCTCGCTGAAGCCCGAGCGCTCGAGCATGGCGCGGTAGAAGGGAAGGCCGAAGTACGTCAGCAGATCGCGGCGCATCGAGGCGAAGGCGGTGGCGGAGTCCGCGACGACCGCTGACGGAACGGCGGCCACCACGTCGAAGCCCTCCATCGTCTTCCCGGCACGCTCGCGCCCCGCCTGCAGCTCGGGCACGACGACGGCGCGGATGTACTCCGGGTTGCACAGCCACAGCATCGCGCCGTCGGCGACCTCGCCGGCCAGGCGCAGCATCGCCGGCGACAGCGCGGCGACGTAGATCGGCAGGCCGGGATACGGGCCGATGCCGCTGAGCGCGAAGCTCGTCTGCCACTTCTCGCCGGCCGGCGGCGGCTCGCCCGCGAGGATCGCGCGCAGGATGGCCACGTACTCGCGCATCTCGGCCACGGGCTTGTCGATCGTCTGGCCGTGCCAGCCCTCGACGACCGCGCGATGCGAGACGCCCAGGCCCAGGCGCAGGCGTCCCTCAGACTGCTCGTGCAGCGTGGCCGCCGTCATCGCCATCGTGGCCGGCGTGCGCGTGTAGATCGGCACCACACCGGTGCCGAGGTGGATGCGCGACGTCGCCGCCGCGTAGTTGGCCAGCACGGTGAGCGAGTCGCGCCCGGCGATGTGGGTCACGTAGGCGGCGTCGTATCCGAGCTCCTCGGCCAGCCGCACGCGCGCGATGGCGTCGCTCAAGGAGCGCCCGACCGAGACGAAACTGCCGATGGCCATGTCCTACCTCCGGGTGACGGTGACGGACGCGCTTGGCACGAAGAGGCGCGTCCGTCGCACGGCGCGAGCATATGCCGCCCGGGCGCCTAGCGCAGGAGGCTGCCGCCGGGCGGCACGACCCACAGGCGCTCGGCGAACCGGGCCGCCGGCTCAGCCCCGAGATCGGCGACCGTGGGCGCGCCGACCTCGGCCATGTGCGCGCCGAGCTCACCCCAGGCCCGCGCCACCGTCGCGACCCGGGCCGTCGGCCCCCAGCCCGCGGCCGCCGCGAGCTCGGCCGCGTGCCCCCGGACGTCGTCCATCGTGAGCTCGCCGAAGGGCTTGTCGGCGCCGCCCGCGTGCACGGGCCGGGCCATCAGGTCGTCGCCGGCCGTCACGCGCGCAGCCCCCACACGTCGTCACCAGCGGCTGACATAGCCGGTCTGCAGCTCGGCCGACGGTCGCCGCCACGAGGGCTCGACCTCGTAGCTGCGCTTCATGGCGCGCTTGCGGAAGTGCTTGAGCACCGGGCCGTAGGTGAAGCGCACCCCGTTGGCGGCCAGGACGCCGAGCCGCGCCGGCTCCATGAAGGGCAGGAAGCGATCGGGGAAGCCGGCGCTCGTGCAGGCGATGCAGATGCCCCCGACGTTCGGGCAGCCGCCGATCCCGTTGACCCAGCCGCGCACGGGCACGTTGCAGCTCACGACGGGGCCCATGCACCCGAGCTTGACCAGGCAGCCGTCGCCGGCGAACGCGTCGGCGAACTTGCCGTTGTCGGCCATGCCGGCGCGGCTACAGCCCTCGTGGACGGTGCGCTCGAACAGCCACCGTGGGCGGCCCTGGTCGTCGAGGTCGATCGTCGGCGCCAGGCCGCCGAGCCCGAGCACGAGGTGCAGCAGGGTCTGGGTGATGTTGTCGGGCGCGACGGGGCAGCCGGGGAGGTTGACGATCGGGATGCCGCGCCGCGAGACCCAGTCCGCGCCGAGGTAGTCGCTCAGCCCCATGGCCCCGGTCGGGTTGTTGCGCATGGCCGGGATCCCGCCGTAGGCGGCGCAGGTGCCGATCGCCATGACGGCCGCGGCCCTCGGGGCCAGCCGGTCGATCCACGTGCACGTCGGGATCGGCTGCCCGGTCGCTCGGTCGACCCCGAAGGCGGCCCAGTGCCCGTCGCCGTTGATGCGCTCGTTGGGCACCGAGCCCTCGAGCACGAGCACGAACGGGTCGAGCCGGCCGCTCGCCGCGTCGTACCACGCCTGCATCAGGTCCTCGCCGGTCTCGTAGGCGATCATCGGGTTGTAGATGACGAGCCCGGGCATCCCCGGGATCGCGCCCGTGAGCAGGTCCTCGAGCGACGGGTTGGTGGCCGCGGTCAGGGCCACGGTGTCGCCGTCGCAGCCCAGGCCGCTGGTCATCCAGACGATGTGGACGACCTGGCGCTCCGCCTCGTGCTGGCCCGGGCTGAACTCGGCGTGCGCCATCACGTGTGCCCGCTGCGCGATTGGGCCGTCGCGCGGTGGCGCCCCGCGCCGCGGATGCGCGGCCCGTCGCGCGCGACCAGGCACGCGAGGTGCTCGTCGACCGTGCCGTGCAGGTGCCACTCGTCGGCGCGGCCGGTCACGAGCCCGGCATCGGACAGACGCGCCAGCGCATGGGAGACGGAGGGCCGCTCGGCCCCGACGAGCTGGCCGAGCAGGCGATGGGTGAGCGGCAGCGGGAGGCGGATGCCGCCCGGCTCGACCTTCCCCCAGCGCGCGGCGAGGTGCCACAGCAGCAGCGCCAGGCGCACCTCGAGGCGCGGCTGCGACGCGATCGCCCGCTGGACGTCGAGGCCCCCGGCGCGCCGGGCGGCACGCTGGAGCAGGGTGAGGAGAATCTGCGGCCACGGGCGGACGCGCTCGGCGAAGGCCGCATCGAGCACGGCGATGCGGCCGGGGACGAGGACGTGCCAGCCGGCGCTCGAGTGCAGCAACTCGTCGGCCCCGCGGTCCCACGGGTTGAGCAGGTCGCCCGCGCCCATGAGCTCGGTGGCCGTGCGATCGCCGACCTGGACGTCGACCGTGAGCACCCCGTCGAGCAGGAGCAGCCCGGGGCCGCCGGCGCCCGGCGCCGCCCACCGAGCGGGATCGCAGTCGCCGATCGGGATCTCGAAGACGACCACGGTCGCCACCTGGCGGACGACCATGCGCATGCGGATGTCGAACTCCTGCGCGAGGTCGGCATCTGCGTCGAGGAGGTAGCAGTACGACGCTCGGGGCCGTCGTCTGTCGCGCTCGACCTGCTCCTCAGGGCCATCAGAGACCATGATGCGTCGATCATCATCTCACCGCCTCCAAACCCGTCGCGCCAGCGTCCCGCCGGGCTCGGGCGCGCGGTAATCAGGATTACCCTGCGGGGCGGTAACCCGCGTTACGGTCATGCTCGTGGCCGCCCGGCCGGTTGGTAGAACCGCCGAGCGCGCGAAGCTCCCGATCGGAGGAACGTGGGTCTATGTGCTTGGCGATTCCGGGTCAGATCATCGAGTTCGTCGACGACGACAACCGGCTGGCCAAGGTCGATGTGGCGGGCGTGCGCCGCAACGTCAACGTCAGCCTCCTCGACAGCGAGGACGGCGGAGCGCAGCCCGGTGACTGGGTGCTCATCCACGTCGGCTTCGCCCTGTCGAAGGTCGACGAGGAGGAGGCTCACGCGACGCTCGAGCTCCTGCGGGGCATGGGGCAGGACTTCGACGACGCCATCGAGGAGCTTAAGGGCAGCGTGATCGGATGAGCGAGGCGCTCCCCGCCTGCATTGCCGACTTCGACGGCTGCATCACCTGCGGCGACCACGCGGTCGAGCTGCGGGTGGTGAGCGTCGACGAGGCGACCGGACTGGCGGTGTGCGCCGACGAGCACGGCGCCAGCGCCGAGGTCGACGTGCTGCTCGTCGTCCCCGTCGCGCCGGGCGAGCAGTTGCTCGTCCACGCCGGAACCGCGATAGCGCGGGCGGCGGCATGAGGTTCGTCGACGAGTTCCGCGACGCCGAGCTCGGCGGGGCGCTGGCCCGCGAGATCCTCTCCACCGTCGAGCCCGGCCGCCACTACAAGATCATGGAGGTCTGCGGCGGCCATACCCACTCGATCTACAAGTACGGGGTGGACGACCTGCTGCCGGCCAACGTCGAGCTCGTCCACGGCCCGGGCTGCCCGGTGTGCGTGATCCCAATGGGGCGCGTCGACGACGGCATCGCCATCGCGCACGAGCCCGGCGTGATCTTCACCTGCTTCGGCGACATGCTGCGCGTCCCCGGCGCCGACGGCACGCTGCTGGATGCCAAGGCCCAGGGCGCCGACATCCGGATGGTCTACTCGCCGCTCGACGCCCTGCGCATCGCGCGCGAGAATCCCGACCGCGAGGTCGTCTTCTTCGCCATCGGCTTCGAGACCACGGCGCCGTCGACGGCGCTGACCCTCATGCGCGCGAAGGCCGAGGGGATCGCGAACTTCTCGTGCATGTGCAACCACGTCACGATCGTGCCGCCGCTGCGCGCACTGCTCGACTCGCCCGACCTGCGCCTCGACGGCTTCATCGGCCCCGGGCACGTGGCGACGATCGTCGGCGCGCGGCCGTTTCAGTTCATCTCCGCCGACTACGGCCGGCCGGTCGTCATCTCCGGTTTCGAGCCCGTCGACCTCCTGCAGTCGGTGCAGATGATCCTGTCCCAGCTGCGCGAGGGCCGGTGCGAGGTCGAGAACCAGTACAGCCGCGTCGTGCCCCACGAGGGCAACGTCCGCGCGCTGGAGGCCATGTCCGAGGTCTTCGCCCTGCGACCGCACTTCGAGTGGCGCGGGCTGGGCTTCATCTCCCAGAGCGCGCTGCGCCTGTCCGACGCCTACGCTGACCTGGACGCCGAGCGGCGCTACAGCGTGCCGGGCGTGCGCGTGGCCGACCCCAAGGCGTGCCAGTGCGGCGAGGTCCTCAAGGGCGTCATCAAGCCGTGGGAGTGCAAGGTCTTCGGCAGCGCCTGCACGCCCGAGCACGCGATCGGCACGTGCATGGTCTCGCCGGAGGGCGCCTGTGCCGCCTACTACAACTACGGGCGCTTCGCGCGCGAGCGGGAAGTGGTCTGAGTGGTGACGTCGGCCGGAGGTCCGAACTTGTGAGGACCGAAGGACGAAACCCTGTCTCCGACCGCGAGGAGCGCGTCCTTGGCATCATCGAGACCGCGCGCGCCAAGCGCCCACGGTTCAAGGACGCGCACGTCACGATGGCCCACGGGGCGGGCGGCAAGGCCACGCAGACGCTGATCGAGGGTCTGTTCGTCCCCGCCTTCGGCTCGCCCGCGCTGGCCGCCCTGGCCGACGCGGGCACCGTGTCGATCGGCGGCGTGCAGGTCGCGCTCACGACCGACAGCTTCGTCGTCAAGCCGATCCGCTTCCCCGGCGGCTCGATCGGCGAGCTGGCCGTCAACGGCACGGTCAACGACCTCGCCGTCGCGGGCGCCCGCCCGCAGGCCATCAGCCTCTCCATGGTGCTCGAGGAGGGACTCGATGCCGACGTGCTGCGCGCGGAGGTCGAGGCGATCGCCGCTGCGGCCGCCGCCGCGAACGTCGAGGTCGTCGCCGGCGACACCAAGGTCGTCGAGCGCGGGCACGCCGATCAGATGTACCTGTGCACGACCGGGGTCGGCGCGGTCGATCCGCGCGCGCAGCTGTCGCCCGCGAGCCTGCGCCCCGGTGACCGCATCCTCGTCTCGGGGACGATCGGCGACCACGGGACGGCGATCATGCTCGCGCGCGGCGAGTTCGAGCTCGACGCCCCGGTGGAGTCCGACACGTGCTCGCTGTGGCCGGCGGTCGACGCGCTGCTGGACGCCGCGGGCGGGCAGCTGCGCTGCATGCGCGACGCCACCCGCGGCGGTGTGGCGTCGGTGCTCAACGAGCTGGCGCGGGCATCCGGCGTGGCGATGGTCGTGCGCGAGGGCGACGTGCCCGTCGAGCCGGCGGTGGCGGGCGCCGCCGAGATCCTCGGGATCGACCCGATGTACGTGGCCAACGAGGGCAAGCTGGTCGCCTTCGTCGCGCCCGAGGCGGTCGACGCGGCCCTGAGCGCGCTGCGCGCGGTCCCGGGGTGCGAGCGCGCGGCGGAGATCGGCGAAGTGAAGACGGAGCCGCCCGGCATGGTGCTGGTGGCGACCGCCTTCGGCGGCAAGCGGGTCATGGATCAGCTGGTGGGCGACCCCCTGCCCCGCATCTGTTGAACCGGAAGTCAGGAGGACCGATGTCAGGCGCAGTCGAGTTCGTACCGGGGCAGGAGAAGACGGAGGCGGTCACCGCGCATGTCCTCTGGGTGACCACCGGGCTCTCCTGCGAGGGCGACTCGGTGGCCATGACCTCGGCCACGAACCCGAGCCTCGAGGACATCATCCAGGGGGTCATCCCCGGCATGCCGCGCGTGGTGATCCACAACCAGGTCATCGCCTACGAGGTCGGCCAGGAGTACATCCAGGCCTGGTTCGACGCCGAGCAGGGCAAGCTCGACCCCTTCGTCCTCATCATCGAGGGCTCGATCGCCAACGAGGAGATCAACGGCGAGGGCCACTGGACCGGCTTCGGGGTCAATCCGGAGAACGGCCAGCCCATCACGACCAACGAGTGGGTCGACCGCCTGGCCAACAAGGCGGCGGCGGTCGTCGCCATCGGCACGTGCGCCACCTACGGCGGCATCCCGGCCATGAAGAACAACCCGACCGGCGCGATGGGCCTGCCCGACTACCTGGGCTGGAAGTGGAAGTCCAAGGCTGGCCTGCCGGTCATCTGCATCCCCGGCTGCCCGGCGCAGCCCGACAACATGACCGAGACGCTGCTCTACCTCGTGCTGCACCTCGGTGGCCTGGCTCCGGCGCCCGAGCTCGACGACCAGCTGCGGCCCAAGTGGCTGTTCGGGCGCACCGTGCGCGAGAGCTGCAACCGCGCCGGCTTCACCGAGCAGGGCCAGTTCGCCACCGAGTACGGCGACGATCCGCGCTGCCTGGTCAAGCTCGGCTGCAAGGGGCCGGTGGTGCGCTGCAACGTGCCCGTCCGCGGGTGGGTCAACGGCGTCGGCGGCTGTCCGAACGTGGGCGGCATCTGCATGGCCTGCACGATGCCCGGCTTCCCCGACAAGTACATGCCCTTCATGGACCCCGACAAGTGGGGCAACATGCAGGCCAACACGGTGCGCTTCACCTACGGCCCGCTGCTGAAGTTCTTCCGCAGTCGCAACATCAAGACGACGTACGACAAGGAGCCCGAGTGGCGCAGGCCCGGGCGCGAGCTGACCACCGGCTACCAGCCGCGCTGGTGAGGGGAGAGAGCCATGGCCGTTGAGACACCCCAGGAGCAGAAGGTTGTCGTCAAGGAGATGTCGTGGGACCCCATCACCCGCATCGTCGGGTCGCTGGGCATCCACACCGAGATCGACTTCACCAACCACCAGGTCATGAAGTGCTACTCGACCTCGATGGTCTTCCGCGGGTTCGACATCTTCATGAAGGGCATCGACCCGCGCGACGCGCATTTCATCACCAGCCGCATCTGCGGCATCTGCGGTGACAACCACTGCACGTGCTCGTGCCTGAACCAGAACATGGCCTACGGCGTCAAGCCGCCCAAGCTCGGCGACTACGCCTACAACCTGGCCGAGTCGGCGGACTTCATGTTCGACCACGCGATCTTCAACGACTGCATGGCCAACGTGGACTTCTGCGAGCAGATGGTCAAGGAGACCAACCCGACGCTGCTCAAGAAGGCCGAGGAGACCGCGGCGCCGCACGGCGACATCCACGGCTACAGGACGATCGCCGACATCATGCGGGCGCTGAACCCGTTCACCGGCAGCTTCTACCTCGAGACGCTGCAGGTGGCGCGCTACACCCGCGAGATGTACTGCCTGTTCGGCGGGCGCCACACGCACCCGTCGACGATCATGCCCGGCGGCGTCAGCGCCCACATCACGCACCAGACCTGCACGGACTACTACGTGCGGCTCATGCGCTACATCGAGTACGTCAAGCGCACGGTGCCGATGCACGACGACCTGTACGACTTCTTCCTGCAGGAGTTGCCGGGCTACGACATGGTCGGCTACCGCGACACGGATCTCGTGTGCTGGGGCTGCTTCGACGACCCCGACTACGTCGACTACACCTACAAGAACATGGGCGAGTGGGGCCGGCACCGCTACATCACGCCCGGGCTGGTCTTCAAGGGCGAGCTGATCACCACCGACCTCGTGGAGATCAACCTGGCCATGCGGATCCTGTTGGGCTCGTCGTACTTCGACGACTGGGCCGGCGAGGAGACCCTGGTGACCCAGGACCCGCTCGGCAACCCGGTCGACAAGCGCCACCCGTGGAACAAGGTGACGCTGCCCAAGCCCCAGAAGCGCGACTGGGCCGACAAGTACAGCTGGGTCGTGTCGCCGCGCATGTACGACCAGCGCAACGACACGTACGTCGCGTGCGACACCGGCGGCGGGCCGTTCGCCCGCCAGTGGGTCACGGCCAAGGCCGGGCTGGTCGACATCGGCTACCTCAAGGCGACCGGCCACAGCCTCCAGATGGTGCTGCCCAAGACGGCGGGCATGCCCGAGATGGAGCTCGAGTGGCACGTGCCCGAGAAGTCCAACGCCGTCGAGCGCGACCGTGCGCGCACCTACCACCAGGCCTACTCGGCGCTGGTGGGGCTGCACTGCCTGGAGAAGGCCCTCGTCGAGGTGCGGGCGGGGCGCACGAAGAGCTGGTCGGACTTCAAGGTCCCCGAGGAGGCGATCAGCGTCGGCTTCCACGAGGCCGCCCGCGGCGTGCTCTCGCACCACATGGTCATTCGCGAGGGCAAGATCGCCAACTACCAGCCCTATCCGCCGACCCCGTGGAACGCCAACCCGCGTGACGTCTACGGCACTCCCGGCCCCTACGAGGACGCCGTGCAGAACACGCCGATCTTCGAGGAGAACGGCCCGGAGAACTTCAAGGGCGTGGACATCATGCGGGCCGTGCGCTCCTTCGACCCGTGCCTGCCCTGCGGCGTGCACATGTACACCGGCGCGGGCCGGGTGAAGAAGGTCGTGCACCGTCCGACGGGTCTGTGCTGATGGCGGCCGAGCCCGCGACCGACAGGCGGGCGCTCGACCCCGAGCGCCACCTGGCCCGCGTGCAGGAGCTCACCGAGGCGCTCGAGGGGCTCGACCGGGGCCACGCGCGGGAGGTCGCCGAGGACCTCGTTGGCGCGATCGTCGACCTCTACGGCGAGGGCCTGCGGCGGGTCGTGGAGGCGCTCCAGCAGGGCGGGGCGGCCGGCCAGGCCATCCACGAGCAGCTCGTGCAGGACGGCGTGGTGGCGAGCCTGCTGCTCATCCACGACCTCTACCCGATCGACCTCGAGACGCGGGTGCTCGAGGCGCTCGCGACCGTGCGGCCGTACATGGAGTCCCATGGCGGCGACGTCCAGCTGCTCGAGCTCGAACACGGCGTGGCGCGGTTGCAGCTCGTCGGGCACTGCGAGGGCTGCCCGGCCTCGGCCGCGACGCTCGAGCTGGCCATCAAGGAGGCGCTCGACGAGGCTGCCCCCGACCTGGCCGGCCTCGAGGTCGAGGGCGTCGCGGCCGCGCCGGCGCGCGGGATCGGCCCGTCGCCCGGGCTCCTGCAGATCCAGATGCCCGACGGCGGCGCGCCGGCGCCGACGCCCACCTGGATGGCGCTCGATCGCGCCGGCGACGTCGCCCCCGGCGAGCTGCGCACGGTGACCCTGCGGGGCGCCGAGCTGGTCGTGGCCAACGTCGAGGGCACCCTGCTGGCCTATCGCAGCGCCTGTGCCGGCTGCGGCGCCGGCCTGGGCGACGCCGCCCTCAGCGGGGACATCCTCACCTGCGCGCGCTGCGGGCGCGCGTTCGACCTGCCCCGGGCGGGGCGCGCGCTGGGCGCCGAGCAGGCCCAGCTCGAGCCCGTGCCGCTGCTCGGCCGCGCCGGCGCGGAGGTGAAGGTGGCGCTGGCCCCGTGAGCGCAACCCCGCCAGGCGCGCCTCACGCGGACGTCGTCGCCAGCCTGCGGCGCATGGCGCGCCCGCGGGCGGCCCCGGCGGCCCCGTCGGCGAGCGCAGATGCGCGCTGCGACCTGTGCGGCGCGCGGATGTCGGTGGAGCATCGCCACCTGCTTGACGTCCACGAGCGGCGGATCCTGTGCGCCTGCGAGCCGTGCTGCGCGATGCGCTCGGGCGAGGACGACCTGCGCCCGACCGGCACGCGGACGCTGCGCCTGGAGGGCTTCGAGCTCTCCGACGAGCTGTGGGCGCAGTTCCAGATCCCGATCGGCCTGGCCTTCTTCTTCGTCAGCGACGTCGCGGGCGGCGTCGTCGCGCTCTACCCGAGCCCCGCCGGCGCGACGGAGTGCGAGCTCTATCTCGCCGCATGGAACGAGTTGGTGGCCGCCAACCCCGTCCTGGCCGACCTCGAGCCGGAGGTCGAGGCGCTGATCGTCAACCGGCTCGCCGACCCGCCCGTCCACGCGATCGTGCCGATCGATCGCTGCTACGAGCTGGTGGGGATGATCAAGGCCCGCTGGGAGGGGATCTCCGGCGGGGACGCGGTCGAGAACGCGGTCGAGGCCTTCTTCGCTCGCCTGACCGAGACGCGGAGCGCGGCGTGAGTGGCGAGACCTTCGCCGAGGCGCGGATCGCGCCCGAGTTCCAGGTCCACGACGTGACGTGGGTGCCCGACGCCGCCGCGCCCACGCTGTCGTTCGCGCTCGGGGTCACCGAGACCTCGGGCCGCGAGGTCTTCACCATCGCACTGACGGCCCAGATCAACCTCGACCCGGCCCGCCGCAGCTACGACGCCGAGACGCGCGAGGCCCTGGTGGAGCTCTTCGGCCCCCCCGAGCGCTGGGCGGCGACCACGAAGAGCTTCGTGTGGACGCAGGTCAGCACGCTCGTGCCCAGCTTCACCGGCGAGACGACCTTCACGCTGCCGGTGCCCTGCACGTACGACCTCGAGCTGGCGGCGGCCAAGTACCTCTACAACCTCCCCGACGGCGAGGCGCCGCTGAGCTTTCACTTCACCGGCTCGGTGCTGCACCGCGGCGACGCGGGGCAGCTGCAGGTGGTGCTCATCCCGTGGACCTGCTCGGCCGACTGGCGCATGCCGGTCGCCACGTGGCGGGAGATGATGGAGCGCCATTACCCCAACGGCGCCTTCGTGCGCCTGCACGCCGACACGCTCGCCGCGCTCTCGCGCCGCAGGGCGCGCCGGGGGCTGCCGTCCTACGACGCCTGCGTCGCCGACCTGCTGAAGGGCGACTGAGGTGCACGCCGCGCTCGAGGAGCTCCTGGGCACGCTGCTCTACGAGGGCTACGCGCTGTACCCCTACACGCCCGGCGCGACCAAGAACGCCACGCCCACCCCCTTCGGGATCGTCTACCCGCCGGCCTACGCGCAGGCCACGCCCTCGACCTTCGACAAGCTGCGCATGCAGGGGATCGCGCGCGCGGACGGCGATGCGGTGCTGGCCGGCGAGGTGCGCTTCCTGCAGGGCGCCGGGAGCGGCCATCAGGCCGTGCCGCGCCGGCTCGAGGCGCCCGGGCGCCCGCTCGCCGACCTGGCCCGCGAGCCGCACGTCGAGCCCTTCGAGCACGGCGGGCTGCACGGCCGCCTGCGGATGTCGGCGGAAGATCTCGGTGACGGGCGCTGGCGCGTGATGCTGTGCGTCCACAACACGACGCCGGTGTCCGAGGGCCTCGATCGTGCCGGCGCGCTGGCGACGAGCCTGCTCTCCACCCATCCGGTCCTCGAGATCGACGGCGGGCGCTTCCTCTCGCCGCTCGAGGCGCCGGAGGCGCAGAGCGTCAACACCTTCCCCGTGCTGGCGACCGAGGCCGACGATGCGCTGCTCGGCGCGGCGATCATGCTGCCCGACCACCCGCGCCTGGCGCCCGAGAGCCGCGGCGACCTGTTCGACGGCACCGAGATCGAGGAGGCGCTGCTGCTGCACGTCCTCGCCCTCTCAGACGACGAGCGCGCAGAGATCTCCGCCGCCGACCCGGCCGTGCGCGAGATGGTCGCCCGCGCCGCCGCGGCGACGCCCGATGACATCTTCGCCCTGCACGGGCGCACCGTGCTCTCCGATCCCGCGCCGCCGCACGCCGAGCCGCCGGGCGAGAAGCAGGTCGAGGTCGACGGCGTCACCTATCGCCTGGGCGACAAGGTCGTCCTGCGCCTCGAGCATCGCTCCGACCCCTACGACCAGATCCTCAACGGCAGGATCGCGACGGTCGAGCGCATCTACTTCGACTACGACGACAAGCTGTACTTCGGCGTCACCGTCGACGACGATCCCGGCCAGGAGCTCATGCGCGAGACGGGGCGCTACCTCTTCTTCTTCACCGGCGAGCTGGAGGCGTGCACGACGTGACGCAGACCTTGCAGAAGCAGATCCTCGTCGCCGGCATCGGCAACGCGTGGCTGCGCGACGACGGCTTCGGCGGGGAGGTCGTCAAGCGCCTCGAGGGCCGCGAGCTGCCCCCCGGCGTCAGCGTCATGGACTTCGGCACCGGGGGCCTGGACCTCGCCTACGAGGTCATGCGCGGCTACGACGCCCTGATCCTCGTCGACATCAGCCGCCAGGGCGGCGAGCCGGGCACGCTCTATGTCATGGAGCCCGACGAGGACGACATCGCGGCCGGGATCGAGGACGGCGAGATGCTCGACCCGCACGGCATGGACCCGCAGACCGTGCTGCGCTTCGTGCGCGCCGTGGGCGGCTGGCCGGGCAAGGTCATCGTCATCGCCTGCGAGCCGGCCGAGGTCGAGGAGATGGGCCTGGGTCTCAGCGACCAGGTCGGCGCGGCCGTCGACCGGGCCGTGGAGCTCGTGGAGTCGACGTGCACGAGCTCTCTCTAGCCAGCGCGGTCATCGCCACCGTCGAGCGCCACGCGGCCGGGCGGCGGGTGACCGCCGTCTACCTGAAGGTCGGCTACCTGCGCCAGGTCGTCCCCGCCTCGCTGCAGTTCTACTTCGAGCATGTCGCGCGCGGCACCGTGGTCGAGGGCGCCCGCCTGGAGCAGGAGGCGGTCCCGGCACGCCTGCGCTGCGGCTGCGGGCACGAGTGGGAGCTCGACGGCATCGACTTCCGCTGCTCGGCCTGCGGCGCGGCCGACGCCGTGGTGGTCAGCGGCGAGGAGTTTCTGGTGGAATCGATCGACGTCGAGCAACAGGAGGCCGCATGCACCGCGTGAAGGTCAGGGTGGTCGAGGACGCGCTCGACGCCAACAACACGATCGCCCGCGCCAACCGCGCCGACTTCGACGCCCACGGCGTGACCGTGATCAACCTCATGAGCTCGCCGGGGGCGGGCAAGACGACGCTGCTCGAGGCCCTGCTGGCCGAGGGGGTCGACGGCGTGCGGGTCGGGGTGCTCGAGGGCGACGTCCAGGGCTCGATGGACGCCGACCGGCTGGCCAGCCTGCACGTGCCGGTGACCCAGCTCAACACCGACCCGGGCTTCGGCGGGGAGTGCCACCTCGACGCCAACATGGTGCGCAGCGCGCTGCCCGCCCTGCCCCTGCACGACATCGACCTGCTCATCATCGAGAACGTCGGCAACCTCGTGTGCCCGGCCGAGTTCCACGTCGGCGAGGACGCGCGCGTGATGGTCTCCTCGGTGACCGAGGGCGAGGACAAGCCGCTGAAGTACCCGCTCATGTTCCGCACCTGCGACCTCGTCCTGGTCAACAAGCTCGACCTCATGCCGCACCTCGACGTCGATCTCGAGCGCTTCCTGCACAACCTCGACGCCGTGCACCCCGACGTCGAGCGCATGCTCGTCAGCGCGCGCACCGGCGAGGGGATCGACGCCTGGCGGACGTGGCTGTCCGAGCTCGTCGCCGCGCGCTCGGGGGCGGCCGTGTGACCGCCGCGGCCTCGCCCGGCGCCGTGCGTGAGCGCGTGGAGCGCCGGCTGGCCGCGCGCCGGGAGGCCAGCGAGGGGCTCTACTCGCCCGACGGCGTGGCGCGGCTGGCGCGACTGTGCCACCGCATGGCCGAGCGCTTCGCGCGCGACGGCCGGCTGGTGGCGGTCGGCGCGACGGCTGCCGCGCGCTCGGACGCCCGGCACGTCGCCGTCGAGTTCGTCCACCCGGTCATCGTGGGCAAGCGCGCGCTGCCGGCCCTCGGGCTGACGGGCGAGACCGGCCCGGTGGTGCGCGAGCTCGACCTGATCGCCGAGCCCGGCGACATCGTCATCGCCTTCGGCGAGCCCGCCGAGGGCCCGCAGCTCGGGCAGGCCGTGGCGCTCGCCCGCGAGCGCGGCTGTCTCACGATCGCCTTCGCGCCGCTCGGCGCCGAGTGGGAGCTCGAGCCGCCGAGCGCCGACCCCTTCGTGCGCCAGGAGCTGGCCGAGACGGCCTACCACGTGCTCTGGGAGCTCGTGCACGTCTTCTTCGAGCACCGCGGCCTGCTCGAGGGCCGCACGGAGCAGCGCGTGCACGACGTCGGAGCGTCGAGCTTCCTCTATCCCTTCCTGGGCGAGCAGGAGCACGACCTCGACGCCATCCTGGGCGACGTCGCGGCCTCCGCGGCGATGAAGGCCGACGAGGTCAGCGCGCTGCGCGAGCAGACCCTGGGCGACGGCTGCGCGGCCCTGTGCGCCGCGGCGGCCGACCTGCGCGCGTCCTTCGACGCCGGCGGGCGGCTGCTGGCCCTCGGCAACGGCGGCTCGGCCACCGACGCGATGGACGCGGTCGCGGACTTCGCCGGCCCGCCGCCCGCGCGCGGCTGGCCCTCGCGCCCCGCGCTCGACCTCACGGCCGACACCGCGATCATCACCGCCATCGCCAACGACATCGGCACCGAGGCGATCTTCTCGCGCCAGGTCATCGCCTACGGGCGGCGCGGCGACGTCCTGCTCGCGCTCTCGACGAGCGGCAACTCGCTCAGCGTGCTCGAGGCGCTGGGGGAGGCGCGCCGGCGCAGCCTGCGCACGATCGCCCTGGTTGGCTACGACGGGGGGCGCGTCGTCTCCGAGGCGCTGGCCGACCACGTGGTCGTCACGCGCTCGCAGCACATCCCGCGCATCCAGGAGGCGCAGGCCACGGCCTACCACGTCCTGCGCGAGCTCGTGGAGTCATGACGCGGCGCGCGTCGGGGCGCGTGGAGGGGGTGGTCCAGGGCGTCGGCTTTCGTCCCTACGTCTACCGGCTGGCTCGCGAGGAGGGGCTCGTCGGCTACGTGCTCAACGACGAGCGCGGCGTGCTGCTCGACGTCGAGGGCGACAGCGAGGCCATCGAGCGCTTCGTGGCCCGGCTGCCCGCGGAGGCGCCGCCGCTGGCCGCGATCGAATCGGTGGCGTGGACGTCGCTGCGGCCGACCGGGGGGAACGAGTTCCGCATCCTGGACAGCACCGGCGGGGGGGAGCCGGCCGCTCCGGTGACGGCGGACGCCGCGACGTGCGACGAGTGCCTGCGCGAGCTCTTCGACCCGGCCGATCGCCGCTTCCGCTATCCGTTCGTCAACTGCACCAACTGCGGCCCGCGCTTCACGATCGTCCGGGGCGTGCCCTACGACCGGCTGCTGACGACCATGGCCGGCTTTGAGATGTGCGAGCGCTGCCGGGCCGAGTACGACGACCCGTCCGATCGCCGCTTCCACGCCCAGCCCAACGCGTGCCCGGACTGCGGGCCGACGGTGCGACTCGGCGACGCCGCGGGCGACGCGGCGACGCGCGCCGCGGCCGCCGCGCTGCTCGACGGTGCGATCGTCGCGGTCAAGGGCCTGGGCGGGTATCACCTGGCGTGTCGGGCCGACGACGAGGCGGCCGTCGCCCGGCTGCGGGCGCGCAAGCACCGCGAGGACCGGCCCTTCGCGCTCATGGTGCCCGACCTCGACGCGGCGCGGACGCTGGTCGTCCTCGACGCGGCCGAGGTGGCGCTCCTGCGCGGGCGCGAGCGCCCGATCGTGCTCGCGCCCCGGCGCCCCGGGGCGCCGGTCGCGGCTGCGGTCGCGCCGCGCAGCGCGGAGCTCGGCGTGATGTTGCCCTACTCGCCCCTGCATCATCTCCTGGCGGCTGACACCGCAGCAACGCTGGTGATGACCAGCGGCAACGTCTCCGACGAGCCGATCGCCTATCGCGACGAGGACGCGAGCCAACGGCTGGCGGGTATCGCCGACCACCTCCTGCTCCACGATCGCCCGATCCACACGCGCACCGACGACTCGGTCGTGCGCGCTGTCCACGGCCGCCCGCTGATGCTGCGTCGCTCGCGCGGGCACGTGCCGGGAGCGCTGACGCTGCCGGTCGCCGCGCGCGATGTGCTGGCCTGCGGGGCGGAGCTCAAGAGCACCTTCTGCCTGGCGAAGGGCACCCGTGCCTGGCCGGGCCACCACGTCGGGGACCTGCGCAACGAGGAGACGCTGCGCTCCTTCACGGAGGGCGTCGCCCGCTTCGAGGAGCTCTTCGCCGTCGCGCCGGAGTTCGTCGCCCACGACCTGCACCCCGACTACCTGTCGACGACCTACGCCCTGTCGCGCGAGGGCGTGACCCACGTCGGCGTCCAGCACCACCACGCCCACCTGGCGGCGGTCCTGGCCGAGCACGGCGAGCGCGGGCCGGCGATCGGCGCGATCTACGACGGCACCGGCTACGGCACGGACGGGACGGTGTGGGGCGGCGAGCTGCTGGCCGGCGGCCTCGACGGCTTCGAGCGCTTCGGCCACCTCTGGCCCGTGCGCCTGCCCGGCGGTGAGCGCGCCGTGCGCCAGCCGTGGCGGATGGCCTGCGCGTGGCTGGTCGAGGCGCAGGGCGCCGCGCCCAACCCGCTGCCCGGGATCGAGCCCCGGGCCTGGCACGCGGTGGCCGAGCTCGCACGCACGGGCGTGGCGGCGCCGCTGACGACGAGCATGGGCCGGCTCTTCGACGCCGTCGCGGCCCTCTGCGGGCTGCGCAGCGAGGTCACCTACGAGGGACAGGCCGCCGTGGAGCTCGAGGCGATCAGCGCGCGCTCCGAGCGCGGCGCCTATCCGCTCGACATCAAGGGCTGCGTGCTCGACGCGCGCGGGACGGTCGCCGCCGTCGCGCTCCAGGTGGCGGCCGGCGTGGACCCGTCCATCGTCAGCGCGCGCTTCCATCGCGCGGTCGCGCGTGCCACGGCCGAGGCCTGTGCCGACGCGGCCGCCGACCGCGGCCTGGACACCGTCGTGCTCGCAGGAGGCGTCTGGCAGAACCGCCTGCTGCTCGAGCTGACCGTCGCGCTGCTGCGCGAGGGCGGCCTGCGCGTGCTCGTGCCGGAGCGCCTGCCGCCCAACGACGGCGCCATCTCGTTCGGGCAGGCGGCGGTGGCCGCGGCGCTCAGCGCGCCGACGCCCTGACGAAGGCGACGAAGTCGTCGACCAGCGGGCGCTCGGGGCCGACGGCCAGCCGCATCACGTGCCACGCCCGCGGCGGGGGCGCCGGATCGATCGCGATCACGCCGAGCAGGCCGGCGTCGACATCCGACGTCACGGCGTCGGCCGACAGGAACGAGATCCCCAGGCCGATGCGGGCCGCCTGGCGGATCGCGCCGTTGGAGCCGACGGTCAGCGTCTCGCCGTGCAGGGCGTTGGCCGACAGGAACTCCTCGTTGGCCGAGCGCGTCCCGGAGTCGGGCTCGCGCAGCAGCCAGGTGCGCCCGCCGAGTTGGGCTGGCGCGACCGCGCCGGCGCCGGCGAGCGGATCGTCGGCGGCGCTGATGAGGACGAGCTCGTTGGGGCGAAACGGCTGCGCTCGGACGCGCTCGTCGTTGGGGGGGCGCCCGCCGAAGGCGACGTCCGCGCGGTGGCCCAGCAGCGAGTCGAGGACCTGCCCGCGGTTGCCGACGCTCAGCGCCAGGCGCACGTCCGGGTGCTCGAGCGAGTAGGCCCGCATCAGCGCGGGGACGAACGACTCGGCCGCGGTCGTCACGGCCGCGATGCGCAGGATGCGCGCGCTGGTCGCGGCTGCCTCGAGCGCCGCCTGGCGCCCGGTATCGAGCAGCCCGATGACGTCGGTCGCGTACGGCGCGAACGCCTCGCCGGCGGATGTCGGCCGCACGCCGCGGCCGTCGCGCTCCAACAGCGGCGTGCCGACCTCGCGGGCCAGCGCCGTGATGGCCGCCGAGACCGACGGCTGGGTGACGACGAGCTCGTCGGCGGCCGCGGTGACCGACCCGCTGCGGACGACGGCGAGAAAGCTGCGCAGCTGGGTGAGTGTGACGGACACTCGCCGGTGAATCATAGAGTGAATCCTCATGGTCTCTATGAATCTTTTGCTTGTTTGCGAAGCATGCAGCGCCCATGCTGCGCGGCGTGACCACCTCGCATGCCGAGCCCACCGCCAAGGACCGCTGGACGTCGGGCGTCACGCCCTACGCCGAGATGGGCTACTGGGACCCCGACTACGAGCCCAAGGAGACCGACGTGCTCTGCGCCTTTCGCGTGACGCCGCAGGAGGGCGTGGACGCCATCGAGGCCGCCGCGGCGGTGGCGGGCGAGTCGTCGACTGCGACGTGGACCGTGGTGTGGACCGATCGCCTGACGCCCTACGAGCACTACCAGGCCAAGGCGTACCGGGTCGACGACGTCCCCGGCGCCCCGGGGCAGTACATCGCCTACATCGCCTACGACATCGACCTCTTCGAGGAGGGGTCGATCGCCAACCTGACGTCGTCGATCATCGGCAACGTCTTCGGCTTCAAGGCGCTCAAGGCGCTGCGCCTGGAGGACATGCGAATCCCGCTGTCCTACGTCAAGACCTTCCAGGGCCCGCCGCACGGCATCGTCATGGAGCGCGAGTACCTCGACAAGTTCGGCCGACCGCTACTCGGCGCCACGACCAAGCCCAAGCTCGGCCTCTCGGCCAAGAACTACGCCCGCGTCGTGTACGAGGCGCTGCGCGGCGGCCTGGACTTCACCAAGGACGACGAGAACATCAACTCCCAGCCCTTCATGCGCTGGCGCGACCGCTACCTGTACTCGATCGAGGCCGTCAACCGCGCATCGGCCCGTACGGGCGAGGTCAAGGGCCACTACATGAACGTCACGGCGGCGTCCATGGAGGAGATGTACGAGCGCGCCGAGTTCGCCAAGGAGATCGGCTCGATCATCATCATGATGGACCTCACGATCGGCTTCACGGCGATGACGTCGATGTCGCGGTGGGCCCGCGCGAACGGGATGCTGCTGCACCTGCACCGCGCCGGGCACGGCACCTACACACGCCAGAAGACCCACGGCGTGTCCTTCCGCGTCATCGCCAAGTGGTGTCGCATGCTGGGCGTCGACCACATCCACGCGGGCACCGTGGTGGGCAAGCTCGAGGGCGACCCCGACATGATCCACGGCTACTACGACGTCTGCCGCCAGCGCTTCAACCGCGCCGACCCGCAGACCGGGCTGTACTTCGACCAGGACTGGGGCTCGATGCCCGGCGTCATGCCGGTCGCCTCGGGCGGCATCCACGCGGGCCAGATGTACCAGCTGCTGCACTACCTCGGCGAGGACGTGGTGCTGCAGTTCGGCGGCGGCACCATCGGCCATCCGATGGGCATCGCCGCCGGCGCGACCGCCAACCGCGTCGCGGTCGAGGCGATGATCATGGCCCGCAACGAGGGCCGCGACTACTACTCCGAGGGCCCGGACATCCTCGTGGCCGCGGCCAAGGGCTGCCCCGAGCTCGACGCGGCGCTCCAGGTCTGGAAGGACGTCAGCTTCGACTACGAGTCGACCGACACCCCCGACGTCCTCGTCACGCCCACCCCGAGCTAGATGGCTGATTCCACGACCCCCGTACCCGCCTGTACGCGCTCCGCGGCGCCGGATCGCCACCCGGCGAAGGGGGCCGGGCAACCAGCCCGACACCCCTTCGCCGTGCGGCGAGGGTGGGTGGGCTGGATCACGGCCCGCGCACATGCGGCCACGGCGGCCGCGAAACCGACCATCTAGGAGCGCCATGCGCATCACCCAGGGAACGTTCTCCTACCTGCCCGACCTCACCGACGCCCAGATCGAGGCCCAGCTGCGCTACGCGCTGCGCCAGGGCTGGGCGATCATGGTCGAGCACACCGACGACCCGCACCCGCGCAACGCGCTGTGGGAGATGTGGGCGCCGCCGCAGTTCGACCTCATCGAGGACGACGTCGACGTCGTCATGAGCGAGATCCGCGGGGCGCGCGAGGCGTGGCCGCACGGCTATGTGAAGGTGGTCTGCTACGACCGCTCGCTCGGCCGCCAGACCACGGCACTGGCCTTCGTCGTCGGGCGCCCGCCGGTCGAGCCGGGCTTCGCGGTCCAGCGCCAGGAGAAGGCCGACCGCCAGGTCCGCTACACGATCCACGCGTACGCGACCGATGCGCCCTCGGGCCGCCGGTACGGCGCGACGGGCACGGCCACGGGCAACGGCGGGCGCGGCGCGTGAGCGCGCTGGTGACGCAAGCGCCCGCCGGCGAGGACATCGAGGGCGTGCTCGCGCAGCTCGATGCCGACCTCGTCGCGCTGGAGCCGGTGAAGCGGCGCATCCGCGAGATCGCGGCGCTGCTGGTCATCGATCGCCTGCGCCGCGAGCAGGGCCTGGCCTGCGCGCGTCCCTCGTTGCACATGAGCTTCACGGGCAACCCCGGCACGGGGAAGACGACCGTCGCGCTGCGCATGGCCGAGATCCTGCACCGGCTGGGCTACATCGAGAAGCCCAAGGTCGTGTCGGTCACCCGCGACGACCTCGTCGGCCAGTACGTCGGCCACACGGCGCCGAAGACCCGGGAGGTGCTCAAGCGCGCCCGCGGCGGCGTGCTCTTCATCGACGAGGCCTACTACCTCTACCGCCCCGAGAACGAGCGCGACTACGGCCAGGAGGCGATCGAGATCCTGCTGCAGGTCATGGAGGCCGAGCGCGACGACCTCGTCGTCGTCCTGGCGGGCTATCGCGATCGCATGGAGACCTTCTTCCGGTCGAACCCGGGCATGGGCTCGCGCGTCGCCCACCACATCCACTTCCCGGACTTCGACGTGCGCGAGCTGAGCGCGATCGCCGACCTCATGCTCGACCAGCAGGGCTATGAGCTCACGGCCGACGCGCGCGAGGCCTTCGGCGCCTACGTCGAGCGCCGCGTGCGGCGGGCGCGCTTCGCGCACGGGCGCAGCATCCGCAACGCCATCGAGCGCGCGCGGATGCGCCAGGCCAGCCGCCTCTACGACCGCCGCAAGGCGCTGGAGCGCCGCGACCTGGTGACCATCGAGGCCGCGGACATCCTCGCCAGCTCCGTCTTCGCCGACGAGGACGGCGACCTGCGGCCCAGCGAGGAGGCATAGATGCCACGCCCGATCATCCTCGGGGTCGTCGGGGACTCTGCCGCCGGCAAGACGACGATCACCCGCGGGCTGGTGCGGCTGCTGGGCGACGAGCACGTCACGCACATCGCCGCCGACGACTACCACCGCTTCGATCGCCGTCAGCGCGCCGAGCGCGCAATCACGCCGCTGCACCCCGACTGCAACCACCTCGACATCATGGAGCAGGACCTCGCCCACGTGCGGGGCGGGCGGGCCATCCTCAAGCCGGTCTACCAGCACAAGGACGGGACGTTCGGGCCCGCGGTGTACGTCGAGCCGCGCCAGTTCACGGTGGTCGAGGGGCTCTTGGGCTACCACACGCAGACCCTGCGCGACAGCTTCGACGTGCGCGTCTTTCTCGCCCCGCCGGAGGACCTGCGCCGCCAGTGGAAGGTGCAGCGTGACTGCTCGCGCCGCGGCTACACGAGCGACCAGGTCCTCGAGGAGCTCGACCGCCGCGGGCCCGACTCGGAGGCCTACATCCGCCCCCAGCAGCGCTGGGCCGACATCGTCGTCTCCTTCATGCCCGGCGACCCGGGCGACCAGGAGCACCTCGACGCCCAGGTCACGCTGCGCGACGGGCTCGGCCATCCCGACCTGAGCGCGCTCATCGACGGCGACTCCGAGGGCATGCGCCTGCTGGAGGGCGAGAACGAGCGCCATCTGTGGATCCCGGGGACCATCGACCCCCGCGCGGCCGCCGAGGTCGAGGAGGCCATCTGGGATCGCATGCACTTCGCCAGCCACCTGCGCTCCGAGCGCCTGGGCGAGTTCACCATCGCGACCGAGCTGCATCGCTCCGAGTCGCTGGCCATCGTGCAGCTGCTGGTCCTCTATCACCTGGTCACGGCGCGCGCGAGCGTCGCGCTGGGCGCCGCCGGGTCGCGGGTTGACCGTGAGCCGGTGCGGTCGTGAGCGGCCCCGGGTGACCGCCCTTCGGCGGGGGCTCAACCCCCGCGCCCCGAGGGCCAGTGACCAGCGCCGGCACACCCTCTCCCTCGATGAGCAGTTGGCCTCGCAGCGCCGCAAGCGGCGGCGCTCGCCTCAGCGCTTGAGCAGGACCCACACGAGCGCGCCGGCGAAGGCGATCTGCCCGAAGGTCGCCGCGGTGCCGAGGTTGGCAGCGCCCAACACGTAGGCGATCGCGGTGACGACCACGAAGACCGCGAGCAGCCCCAGCATCCCCTTGATCACGTCCTTGGTCACGCGCCCGCCGCCTGGCCTTCGAGGGCGGCGACGAGGGCCGGCACGTCGGCACCGGGGTCGGCATCCGCCAGGGCGCGCTCCGCGGCCCGGCGGCCGCCCAGGGCGCGCAGGCCCCGCTCGCCGTGCTCGGCGGCGAAGTCGGCCAGGGCGCTGAGGCGCCGCGCCGCGAGCCGCCGCGCCGGGAGATCAAGGCGCGCGCGATGGGCGTCGAGCGCGACGACGAGCTCGTCGATGCCGGACACGGGAGCGATGGAGGAGATGGCCACCACCTCGGTCTCGCGGTCGCCGAGCGAGCGCAGCGCCGCATGCAGGTCGCGCCGGGCGCGCCGGGCGACGTCGCCGAGGTCGGCCTTGGTCACCACGAGGACATCGGGGATCTCCATGATCCCGGCCTTGAGGAACTGCAGGACGTCGCCCGAGCCGGGCTGGACGATGACCGCGACGCTGTCGGCCACCTCCGCGACATCGGTCTCGCTCTGCCCGACCCCCACGGTCTCGACCACGACGACGTCGAAGGCGGCGGCCAGGGCGTGGGCGGCCGCGCGCGTGGCGGGCGCCAGGCCGCCGAGGCGCCCGGCGGCGGCGGTGGACCGGATGAAGACGCCGGCGTCGGCCGGATCGAAGGGGATCCGCGCGCGGTCGCCCAGTAGCGCCCCGCCCGAGCGCCGTGACGAGGGGTCGACGGCCAGCACCGCCACGCTGCGCCCGTCGGCCCGCCACGCGCGCACGAGCTCGCCCAGCAACGTCGACTTGCCCGCGCCCGGCGGCCCGGTGATCCCGACCACGTGCGCGCGCGCCTCGCCGCCCAGGGCGGCGGGGGAGACCTCGCGCAGCAGCGCCGTCACCTGCTCGTGGGCATCGCGCGTCTCGACGAGGTTGAGCACCGCGGGCGCGGCGGCCAGGTCGCCGTCGCGCAGCCGGGCGCCGAGCTCCGCACCGTCCTTCACGCCGATGATGGCGCCCCGTGGCGCTCCGCCACGAGGGCCACGACGTCGCGCATGATCTGCGTCAGGTCGAAGTCCTTGGGCGTGTAGACCGCGGCGACCCCGGCGGCCTTCAGGGGCTCCACGTCGGCCTCGGGGATGATCCCTCCCACCACGACGGGTGCGTCGACGCCGCGGTCGCGCAGGGCCTGCACGACTGTGGGGATCAACTCGCGGTGCGAGCCCGAGAGGATCGACAGGCCCACGACGTGGACGCCCTCCTGCAGCGCGCTGGCGGCGATCTGCGACGGCGTCAGGCGGATGCCCTCGTAGACGACGTCCATCCCGATGTCGCGGGCGCGCACGGCGATCTGCTCGGCGCCATTGGAGTGCCCGTCGAGGCCGGGCTTGCCGACGAGGATCTTCAGGCGCCGCCCGAGCGACTCGCTCACGCGGTCGACCTCTGCGCGCAACTCCTCCAGGGCCTCGGAGTCGGCCGGCCCGGCCGCGGCCTCGCCCACGCCGGTGGGGGCGCGGAACTCGCCGAACGCCTCGCGCAGCGCTCCGGACCACTCGCCGGTGGTGGCGCCCGCGCGCGCGGCCGCGAGCGTCGCCGGCATGATGTTGCCCTCGCCCGCGGCCACCTCGCGCAGGGCGACGAGCGCCGCATCGACCGCGGCCTGGTCGCGCTCGGCGCGCCAGCGCTCGACCGCCTCGCGCTGCTGGGCCTCGACCGCCGGGTCGACGGTGAGGATGCCGCCGTCGCCGCCCTCCAGCAGCGGCGAGCGCTCGGCCTCGGTGTAGCGGTTGACGCCGACGATGACCTGCTCGCCGGCCTCGATACGGCGGATGCGCTCGCGCTGGGAGTCGACGAGCGCGGACTTCATGTAGTCCACGGCGCCGACGGCGCCCCCGTGCTCCGCGACGATCGCCATCTCGGCCCGCGCGCCCGCGAGCAGCTCGGCCACGAGCCCGTCCATCACCTTGGAGCCCTCGAAGAGATCGGGGTACTCGAGCAGGTCCGTCTCGTAGGCCAGCACCTGCTGGATGCGCAGCGACCACTGCTGGTCCCACGGGCGCGGGAGCCCGAGCGCCTCGTTCCACGTCGGCAGCTGGATCGCCCGCGCCCGCGCGTCGCGGCCGAGCGTGACCGCGAGCGCCTCGAGCACGATGCGCTGGACGTTGTTCTCGGGCTGGGACTCGGTCAGGCCGAGCGAGTTGACCTGCACGCCGTAGCGGAAGCGCAGGTGCTTGGGGTCCTGCACGCCGTAGCGCTCGCGGCCGAGCTCCTCCCACAGCACGCCCATCGCGCGCAGCTTGGCGTGCTCCTCGACGAAGCGCACCCCGGCGTTGACGAAGAAGGAGATGCGCCCGAAGACCCTGCCCATGAGCGCCTCGTCGACCCGCTCGCGGACCGCGTCGAGGACCGCCATGGCGTTGGCCATCGCGTAGGCGATCTCCTGGACCGGCGTGGCCCCCGCCTCCTGCAGGTGGTAGGAGCAGACGTTGATGGGGTTCCAGCGCGGGACGTGCTCGACGGTGTAGGCCACCATGTCGGCGATCAGCCGCATCGAGGGGCCGGGCGGGAAGGCGTAGGTCCCGCGGGCCAGGAACTCCTTGATGATGTCGTTCTGGGTCGTGCCCTCGAGCGCCGCGGGGTCGAGCCCGTTCTCCTCGGCCACGACGATGTAGAGCGCCAGCAGCCAGGCCGCCGTGGCGTTGATCGTCATCGACGTGTTCATCGCGTCGAGCGGGATCCCGTCGAGCAGGGCGTGCATGTCGCCCTTGTGGGCGATCGGCACGCCGACCTTGCCGACCTCGCCGCGGGCGAGCTCGTGGTCGGGGTCGTAGCCGGTCTGGGTGGGCAGGTCGAAGGCGATCGACAGCCCGGTCTGGCCCTTGGCGAGGTTCGCGCGGTAGAGCTCGTTGCTCTTCCTGGCGGTCGAATGGCCCGAGTACGTCCGCATCATCCAGGGGCGGTCGCGCTCGGGCAGGCGGTGCTCCATGAGGCGATTGTATGGTCCGCCGTCGTGTCATCACCCCGCCAGATCGACGTCCGCCACCTCGGCAACCCGCTCGTCATCTGCTGCTTCCAGCAGGACGGGGTCATCGTCGACCCCGGCCCCGAGTCCTCGCACCACACCCTGCTCGAGGCCCTCGAGACACCGCCCGAGAGCATCCTGCTGACGCACATCCACTTCGACCACGCGGGCGCCACGGGGGCGCTCGTGCGCCGCTGGCCCGACGTCGAGGTGTGGGTCCACGAGCGCGGCGCGCCGCACCTCATCGACCCGAGCCGACTCGTCGCCAGCGCCACCCGCCTCTACGGCGACGACATGAAGCGCCTGTGGGGCGAGGTCATCGCGGTGCCCGAGACCAACCTGCGCGTGCTCACCGGCGGCGAGAGCATCGGCCCCTGGCGCGTCGAGTACACCCCGGGCCACGCCTCTCACCACGTCTCCTACCTGCACGAGCCCACGGGCACGGCCTTCGTCGGCGACGTGGGCGGCGTGCGCGTCGAGGGCGGCCCGATCATCCCGCCGACCCCGCCGCCCGACATCGACATCGAGCTCTGGCATCGGTCGCTGGACACGGTCGCGGCGTGGGAGCCCGCGCGCCTGGCGGTCACCCACTTCGGTGCGTACGACGACGTCGGTGACCACATCGCGACCATGCATGCGGCGCTCGACCGCTGGGCCGCGCTGGCGCAGGAGACCAACCAGCAGTCCTACGCGGCGGCCATGGTGGCCGAGATGGAGCGGGCGCCCGACGCGACCGCGACGCGCGCCTTCCTGCAGGCGATGCCGCCCGACACGTTATGGCCCGGACTCGACCGTTACTGGTCGAAGAAGAACCGGTAGATTTAAGGCCCGTGGGACAGACGATCGAGCTTCCACGCACGCAGGATCCGGGCACCGGCCTGGGCGGCGCATGGCGCGTCATCGTGCGCAACGACGACCACAACACGTTCGATCACGTGGCGCACACGCTGGCGCGCTACGTCCCGGGCGTCACCGTCGACGGGGGCTACGCGATCGCCGACCAGATCCACAACCGCGGCCAGGCGATCGTGTGGAGCGGCCACCAGGAGCCCGCCGAGCTCTACTGGGAGCAGCTCAACGACGCCGGCCTGACGATGGCCCCGCTCGAGCGGGGTTAGCGGCCGCTGGCTCCGGCGCTGGTTGTCGGTCCGCTGCTGCGCCACGTCGGCGCGGGCCACGCGACCGTGTGGGTCGAGGCCGACGGCCCCTGCGAGGTCGAGGTCCTCGGCGCCGCCGAGCGCACCTTCGAGGTCGAGGGGCACCATTTCGCGCTCGTGCACGTCACCGGGCTGCCGGCCGAGGGCAACGTACCCTATGAGGTCGCCTTCGACGGCGAGCGCGTCTGGCCGCCGCCTAACTGGGAGTGGCCGTCGAGCTGCGTGCGCACGGTGGCCGACGACCACGGGCTGCGGATCTCGTTCGGGTCGTGCCGCTGCGCCTATCCCAACGAGCCGCCGTGGACCCTGAGCAAGGACGACGACCCCGAGGGCCGCGGGCACGACGCCCTGCGCGCCCTCGCCCTGCGCATGCGCGACCAGGAGCCCGAGGAGTGGCCGCACCTGCTGCTCATGCTCGGCGATCAGGTCTACGCCGACGAGGTGGCGCCGGCGACCGAGGAGTTCATCCGCGCCCGCCGCGACGTCGACGTCCCGCCCGGGCTGCAGATCTCCGACTTCCAGGAGTACTGCCGCCTGTACCGCGACGCCTGGTGCGAGCCGGCGGTGCGCTGGCTGCTGTCGACCGTGCCCACGGCGATGATCTTCGACGACCACGACGTGATCGACGACTGGAACACCTCGCGCGACTGGGTGGCGAAGATGCGCGCGACCGGCTGGTGGGACGAGCGCATCGTCGGGGCCTTCATGTCCTACTGGTGCTACCAGCACCTGGGCAACCTGGCGCCCGAGGATCGCGAGCAGGACGCGTGCTTCCGAGCGGTCCGCGCCGCCGAGGGCGACGCCGGCCCCATCGTGCGCGACTTCGCCTTCCGCGCCGACCGCGAGGTGGCCGGCGCGCGGTGGAGCTATCGGCGCGACATCGGGCGCACGCGCATCGTGATGATGGACTCGCGCGCCGGGCGCGTGCTCGACCCCGGCGGCCGCGCGATGGTCGACGCCGAGGAGTGGGCCTGCATCGAGGAGTGGACGCGCGGTGACTTCGACCACCTGCTGCTGGGGACCTCGCTGCCCGTCTTCCTGGGGCGCGGGATGCACTACCTCGAGGCCTGGAACGAGGCGGTCGCCGACGGGGCATGGGGCGCGCTGGCCTCGGTCGCGTCCGAGCGCCTGCGCCAGGGCCTCGACCTCGAGCACTGGGCCGCGTTCGGCGACTCGCTGCGCGCGCTCGAGCGGCTGCTGGGGGAGATCGCCTCGGGGCAGCACGGCGGGCCGCCCGGGAGCGTCGTGCTGCTCTCCGGCGACGTGCACCACGCCTACGTCGCGCAGGCGCGACCGACCGACGGCCAGCCGGCCTGGCGGGCCCCGTCTACCAGGCTGTCTGCTCGCCGCTGCGCAATCCCCTGGACTCCAACGAGAAGCGCGCCATCATGCTCGCGATGACGAGCGCCGCTGAGCTCGTCGGCCGAGGGCTGGCGCGCGCCGCGGGCGTGGAGGGCGAGCCGCTGACCTGGGAGATCTCCGAGGGCCCGTGGTTCGACAACCAGCTGGCCACGCTGCAGCTCGACGGCCGGCGCTGCATCTTTCAGCTGGAGAAGGCTCTGGGCGGCGGCGAGGAGCTGCCCACGCTCCGGCAAGTGGCCGTTCGCCGCCTCGCCTGACCTCTACGACGGGTATCCTCGCTGGCCGGCGATCGCATGGACCAAGGGGAGGCCATCACCACCGCCGCACGCGCCCTGCGAGAGCAGGAGCTTCTGCGGCGCATCCACGAGCAGGGCGACGCGCGGGCGCGCGACCAACTGGCAGAGGAGATGCTGCCCCTGGCCCGGGCGCTCGCGGGGCGCTACGCCAACCGCGGCGAGCCGCTGGACGACCTCGTGCAGGTCGCCTGCATCGGGATCATGAAGGCGATCGACGGCTTCGATCTCACCCGCGAGGTGCGCTTCTCCTCCTACGCGACGCCGACGGTCCTCGGCGAGATCAAGCGCCACTTCCGCGACAAGACGTGGGCCATGCGCGTCCCGCGCGGCCTTCAGGAGCTCCAGCTGCGGGTGGCCAAGGCGCGCGATAAGCTCACCCACGAGCTCGGCCGCTCGCCCACCGTCCAGGAGATCGCCACCGCGGTCGAGGCCCCGTTCGAGGAGGTCCTGGCCACCATCCAGAGCGTCAGCGCGCGGCGCACGCGCTCGCTCGACGAGCCGACGGGCGAGGACGTCACGCTGGCCGACTCGCTCGGCTCCTTCGACCCCGACATCGAGCGCGCCGAGATGCGCGCGCTGCTCGACGGCGCCTTCGACGTGCTCTCAGACCGCGACCAGGAGGTCCTGCGGCTGCGCTTCGAGCACGACCTGACGCAGACCGAGATCGCGCAGCGCATCGGCGTCAGCCAGATGCAAGTCTCGCGCCTCATCCGCCAGTCGCTGGCGCGCATGCGGATGGACATCGAGCGCTCGCCCGAGCGCAAGTCGCCGATCGTCTAGCGCGACCGGCGTCAGCCCGCGAGGTCGCCCGTCGGCGCCGCGTCGGCGAGGCCGCGCGAGGAGTGCTCGCCCTCCTCGGGCTCGAGCGTGCCGGCGACCACCAGGTCGCTCCAGCCGTAGGTCATGGGCGCCTGGTACCAGCCCGAGCAGAGGACCCGGAAGTCGATGAACTCCGGGCCGTTCCAGTAGCGGTCGAAGTCGAGCTTCGTGTCGAACTCCGCCGTCTGCAGGAACTTGTAGCGATCGTCGCGGAAGCGGTGGACCTGGTAGGAGCGCGCGCCGTAGCGCAGGGCCACGGGGGCGATGCCGGCCAGCGCCGCCTCGAGCCTGTCGGCCCGGAAGCCGGTCGCGTACCACGGGATCTGCACGACGCCCATCAGGCACCCACCTCCGCGCGGATGGCGCCGGGGCCGTCGGCCGTGCGGCCCTGGCCCTCTTCGGTGGCGCCGACGAGGATGGCGATCTTTCCGAGGTGCTTGTTCTCGTGCATGAGCTGGTGGGCCTCCGCGACCTGGTCAAAGCCCATCGTACGCCACAGCACGGGCCGGACCTTGCTCTCCTCGATCAGGCGGTTGGCGAGGTTGCACTGCCAGGCGTTGGCGAAGTGCGAGCCGATGATCTGCTTCTGGCGCATCCACAGGTAGCGCACGTCGAAGTCGAGATCGTAGCCGGAGGTCGCACCGCAGATGACGACCTTGCCGAACGGCTTGACGACGAACACCGAGGTGGGGAAGGTGGCCTTGCCGACGTGTTCGAAGACGATGTCGGGCGCGTCGCCCAGCACGCCCTTGACGCGCTTGAGGAACTCGCGCGAGACCGCGAAGCGCGCCTTCTCCTCGTCGGGCGTCTCACCCCCGCGGCGCATCATGCCGGCGAACTCGTTGCGGTCGATGAAGGCCTTGGCGCCGAGCTGCTCGATGAGCGCGCCCTTCTGCGCGGAGGAGACGACGCCCACGCAGTCGGCGCCGGCCGCCCGGCACAGCTGGGTGGCGAAGACCCCGAGGCCGCCGGCGGCGCCCCAGATGAGCACGCGATGGCCGGCCTGGAGCGCCGCGCGGTCGATGAGCATGCGGTAGGCGGTGAAGTAGGTCAGCCCGTAGGACGCCGCCTCCTCCCACGCCAGGTGCGCGGGCTTGGGCAGCAGCTGCTGGGCCTGGACCTTGGTGAACTGGGCGAACGACCCCCAGCTCGTCTCGTAGCCCCAGATCTGCTGCGAGGGCGCGGCCAGCGGGTCGAAGCCGTGGACCTCGGGGTCCTCGTAGGAGGCCTGATTGCAGTGCACGACGACCTCGTCGCCGGGCTTCCAGCGGGTCACGCCGGGGCCGACCTTCCACACGACCCCCGAGGCGTCCGAGCCGCCGATGTGGTGATCGCACTCGGGGTGGTAGCGGAAGACCGAGACCGGCTTGCCCAGCGCCGCCCACACGTTGTTGAAGTTCACGCCGGCGGCCATGACGCGGACGATGACCTCGAAGGCGCCGGGCTCGGGCACCTCGATCTCCTCGACCTGGAAGGCGTCGACCGGCTCGCCCTCGCGCTCCTGGCGGATGACCCAGGCAGCCATGGTGGGCGGCAGGTCGCCCGGCTGGGCCTCGACGTGAGCCACCTGCGTGAGATCGACCGCCATCGTCAGTTTCGCTCCCAGTCCCGCTTGCTTTGCTGTACGCCCGCGTTCAGCGGAGGTCAGGGAAACCCTACCGCCCGCGCACATAGCCGGCGCGCAGGAGCAGCACGGCGGCGATGACGAGCGGCAGGATCATCCCACCGACGCCGAGGATCAGGAAGGACTCGGGCGAGGAGATGTGGTCGACCATCCAGCCGAAGTTCATCCCGAAGAAGCCGGTGGCGAAGGTCAGCGGCAGGAAGATCGTGGCCACGATGGTCAGGCGGCCGGCCATCTGGTTGATGAGCACGTTGACCGCCTCGGTGAGCAGCTCGCGCAGGTAGTCGATCTCGTTGGCCGTCACCACGAGATCGTCGTGGACGTCGCGGAAGGGGTGGCGCGCGACGTCGCGCTCGAGGCCGGGCATGGTCTCGAGCAGGTCGCCCCCGCGACCCAGCATCTCGCGCTGCGGGGCCACGATCTGCTGCAGGCGGAAGAGGTCGGAGCGCAGCTCGCTCATCCGCCGGCGGTCGGCGGGCTTGGGCCGCTCGAAGGCGATCTCCTCGAGGTGCTCGACCTCCGCCGCGTAGCGGTCGGCGAGCGCTCGCAGCGAGCCCGCCAAGGCGTCGAGCACGCGGTAGACGAGGTCCTGCTCGGTGCGCACCCTCGCCGTCGCCGCGCGCTCCCGAGCCTCCCAGAGGTGCCCGCACGGGCCCCGGCGGATGGTCACGACCTCCTCGCCGGAGACGTGGACGTGGACCTCGACCGGCTCGCTGCCGTGCGCGCCGTAGAAGACGATGAGCACGCGCTCGCCGTAGTCGTCGAGCTTCGGGCGCTGACCGAACTCCTTGCTGTCCTCGACGGCGAGGTCGGAGATGCCCAGGAGCTCGCCGAGCGCGTCGAGCTCGGCGTCGCTCGGGGAGTCGAGGTCGAGCCAGAAGAACTCGTCACGCTCGTGGAGCGCGCGGATCGCGTCGGGGTCGACCTTGTCGAGAACCTGCATCCGGCGCCGCCGAAGCTAGCGGCGGCGCCGGACAGCGGGTGGCTACACGGCCTCGGCCAGCGCGGCTTCGGCCTCGGCGCGCTGGATGGCGTCCGTGGCCTCGATCTCGGCCGGGGACTCGGCGCGATCGGCGATCAGCAGCCACGCCAACAGGGCGCCGAGCAGGGCGACCGCCGCACCGAGGCGCAGGCCGTCGTTGAGTGCATACACGAAGGCCTGGTTGACGGCGTCGCCGACCTGGCCGCCGACGCGCGCGCCGCCGGCTCCGAGCGAGTCGGCCAGGTGCTGACGCTGCGGGGCGGGCGTCGACGGCAGCAGGTCGTCGATCTTCGACTTGCCCAGGCCGGTGATGAGCGCGCCCATGGCGGCGACGCCGAAGGTGCCGCCGACCATGCGGCTCATGGTGAGGATCCCGCTCGCGACGCCGGCCTTGGAGGGCTCGACGGCGTTCATCCCGGCGGTGCTCATCGGCGACATCACGAGGCCCATGCCCAGGCCCATCAGCATGAACGCGCCGACCAGGAAGCCGTAGCTCGTGTCGACCTGCAGATGGCCCTGCCAGAAGAGCGAGCCGGCCACGATGAGCAGCCCGGCGGTCATCAGCGGGCGCGGGCCGATGCGGTCCGAGAGTCGCCCGGCGATCGGTGCGACCAGGATGATGACCACCGTCGAGGGCAGGAAGCGCACGCCGGCCTGCAGCGGCGAGTAGTCCTTGATGTTCTGCATGTAGAGGGCCAGGAAGAAGAACATCGCCAGCATCGCGAAGCTCACGATGAAGGCCACGAGATTGGCCCCGACGAACGAGCGCGAGCGGAAGAAGCGGAAGTCGACCATCGGCTCGACCACGCGGCGCTCCACGATCGCGAAGGCGGTCAGGCCGATGGCCGAGATCGCGAGCAGCCCCACGATCCGGGCCGAGCCCCAGCCCCACGAGTTGCCCTCGACGAGGGCCAGGACGAGGGCCGAGAGGCCGACGGTGACGGTCGTCACGCCGGGGAAGTCGACGTGATGGGTCGAGCTCTCGTCGCGCGACTCGCGGGTGGCGGCGATAGTGACGGCGACGGCCACCACGGCCACCGGGACGTTGAGGAAGAAGATCGACTGCCAGGAGACGTTCTCGACGAGGAAGCCGCCGACCACGGGGCCGATGGCCAGGGCCAGGGCGCTCACGCCCGCCCAGGTGCCGATCGCCTTGCCGCGCTCGTGCGCGGGGAAGGCGTTGGTGATGATCGAGAGGGTCGCCGGCATCATGAAGGCGGCGCCGATCCCCTGCGCGGCGCGCCCGGCCACCAGCCACGCCTCGCTCTGCGAGAGCCCGATGAAGGCGCTCGAGAGGCCGAAGACGATGACGCCGAGCAGGAACATCCGGCGGCGGCCGAAGATGTCGCCGAGGCGCCCGCCGGTGACGAGCAGGACGGCGAAGCTCAGGGTGTAGGCGTTGACGGTCCATTCCAGGCCGCTGATCGACGAGTGCAGGTCCTTCTGGATCGCCGGCAGGGCCACGTTCACGACCGTGTTGTCCAGCATGATCATGAACAGCGCGAAGCACATCGCGCCAAGGGTCCACCAGCGTCGGTTGTCGTCGGTGATGGCGTTGCGAATGCGGGTCATGGGCGGTGGGGGAGGTTGGAGAGGGCGGAGGAGAGGGTGGCCCGCTGCTCGGGGGTCAGCGAGGCGGCGTAGTCCTCGAGGCCGGCGAGGCGGGCGGTCTCGATGCGGTCGATGACCTTGCGGCCGTCGGGCGTGATGCCGACGCGCTTCATGCGCCGGTCGGTGGGGTCCTCGCGGCGTTCGAGCCAGCCGCGGCGCAGCAGGCCGTCGACCGTGCGGCTGGCGCCCGGGAGCGAGAGGCCGAGGCGGCGCGCGAGCTCCTTGACGGACACCTCGTCGGCGCACTCGTCGAGCGCGTGGAGGGTCTTCATCTGCGTGATCGAGATGTCGAGGTCGGCGATCAGCCCGTAGAGCTGCTGGCTGGCGCCGCGGGTCAGGTGGTGCCAGAGCTCCAGGAGCTCCGCGGCGAGCTGCTCGCTCGATACCTGCGCGTCAGCAGCAATTGCTTTCACGTACGCAAGTATTGCACAGGCGCAGTGTTTGTCAGGTTCGGGTATCCCCACCTAGTGGCTCGAGCACCGGGCGGCGAATGTGCTCGTAGACGACCGACGTGCGCACGTCGGCCACCTCGCGGCGCTCGGTCAGGCGGTCGATGACGAAGGCGTACAGGGCGTCCGTGTCGGGCACGGCGACGTGCAGCAGGAAGTCGTCGCCGCCCGAGACGACGAAGACGCCGACGGTCTCGGGCAGCGCGCCGGCCCAGTCGCGGAAGGCCTCGATGTGCTCGCGCGACGGCGGGCGGATGCGCACGGCGATGAGCGCCTGCACGCGGCGCCCGAGCGCCTCCAGGGCGACGTCGGCGTGGTAGCCGCGGATGACCCCGGTGGCGCGCAGTGCCCGCACGCGCTCCGACGACGTCGACGGCGCGGCGTGGACCGCGGCGGCGAGGTCGCGGTTGGTCTGCCGTGCATCGTCCTGCAGGGCGCGTACGAGGGCGCGGTCGAGCGCATCAAGTTCGGACATGAAGCCATTCTGCCGGATGTTGTGCGGACTGCTCCATGGATCCCGGCGGTTGGGCTACGGTGGCGCGCGATGACCGGACAGACCGCGGAGCGCTGCGTGATCGTCGTCGACGCCGACCTCGCGCTGGGCCTGGCGGCCAACGCCGCCGCGGTGCTCGCGGTGACGCTCGGCGCGACCGTGCCCGGGCTGGCCGGCCCAGACCTCGTCGATGCCGACGGCGAGGTGCATCCGGGGCTGTTCGAGAAGGGGCTGCCCGTGCTGGGCGCCGAGCGCGACGCGCTGGCCGACCTGCGCGCCCGGGCGCTGGCCGCCGGGCTCGGCGTCATCGACATCCCGGCCGTCGGCCAGCAGACGAACGACTACGACGATGTCCGCGCGCACGTCGCGCGCACCGCGACGGCCGACCTCGAGTACGTCGGCCTCGCCCTGCACGGCTCGCGCCGCGCCGTCAGCCGCGTGACCGGGACCTTGCGGCTGTTGGGCCGATCGTCACCGTCCGCGTCGCGCGCCGCGTGAACGTCTTCAGGCTGGCGTCCCAGGCGTAGTCGCGCTCGGTGGCATGGCGTGCGCAGCAGACGTCGTCGCCGCGCGCGTAGATCGGGTCGATGACCGTCACCGTGGGGCCGCTCGTGCGCACGTGGCCCTGGTAGAGCGACTGGTTGCGGAAGGCGACGCGCAGCGCGCCGCTGTCCGAGCCCTCGGCGGTGAGGACGTAGGCGGCCACGGCGCCCGCCGCGCCGCCATTCTCGACCGTCACCACGGCGTCCGACTTCCCGTCGCCCGTGAGGTCGGCGAAGAGCGGCGTGGGTGAGACGAAGCCGGCATTCGTGCGCAGCAGGCGCTCGACGCCGCTGGCCGTGTCCGCGTCCTTGAGCAGCACGTCGCGGAATAGCTCCTGCGGGCTCTGCGCCGGAGTCTCCTGCGCGATCGCGCGGGCCCCGAAGAGGAGGCCGACGCACAGGACTGCCGCGAGAGCTCGCACCGGCATGCGCCGATGGTGTCAGACGCGCCGGCCGGCGGTCTACGGCTGCAACAGGTCGTTCTGCGCGCTCTTGCGCTCGCGCCCCACCTTCAGGCGCGCGGCGCGGATGGCGTCGGCGCCGACGTGCACCGAGTAGGCGCCGGGCTTGACGTCGACCTTGAGCGTCGCCGTGTCCCGCGGGCTGATGGGCGCCGTGACCTGCTTGATGCCTGGGCCCGAGCCGGTCGGGCCGGCGCTCTCGAGCGTCACCCGCTGCGCGGTGCCGGTCTGGTTGGTGACGATGAGCGAGATCGGCCCGGCGCCGAGGCTACGCGGCGAGACCGACACGCGCTGGTCGGAGATGTAGCCCGTGATGACGATCGGGCCCGGCGGACGAGGGTCGTTCTTGTAGTCCGCCGAGCTGCTCCCGCAGGCGGCCACGGCGAGCATCACCGCGACCGCGAGCGACGCGTGCGCCGCCGTGCGCCTCATCTGCATCCGTCTCCAGTTCGACCGGGCCGCTCGTGCGACCTGCCGCGAACCCTAATCGAGATCGGGCGTCCGTGGCGTCGACTGCACGGCGCCGTTCGCTGGAGATCGGCCGCTCAGTTCGACGTGGCGGCGGCGCTCAGCTCGCGCAGCGTTCCCTGCAGCCGCGCCCACGAGATCCGCTCGGCCTCCTCGTAGTCGGCGCCCTCGAGATCGCGCAGGCTCTCGCGGTAGGCCTGCCAGGCCTCACGCTCCGCGATCGTGCGTTGAGTCCCCTGCCGGGTGGCTGAAGTCGTCATGCCCTGCCTCCTTCCAGACCGGGTGCGCCCCGAGGGTACCCGGGCGTCCGGCGGCACCCCACGCACATTCTCTGTCGTTCCGTCGGGTGCGAGGCGTATAGAGCACGGTCCGGATGGATCTCGATCAGCCCGTCGCCACCACGGAGTTCCTCGTCGTCGACACCGAGACGAACGGGCTGGCGGGCGACGCCTGCGAGCTGACCGAGGTGGGCGCCGTGCTCGTCGGCGGGGGCGAGCTGCACGAGCGCTGGGAGACGCTGCTGACCGTGCGCGCGCCGCTCTCGCGCGGGATTCAGCGCTTCACCGGCATCACCCAGGCGATGGTCGACGAGGCGCCGCCGGCCGAGGCGCAGCTGCCCGAGCTGGCGGGGCAGCTGCGCGGGCGCGTGCTCGTGGCCCACAGCGCGTCGTTCGACCGCCGGGTGCTGCGCCAGGCCTTCGAGCGCGCGGGGCTGCGCTGGCCCAACCCGCCGCAGCTGTGCACGGTCGCGCTCGCGCGCCGGCTGCACCCGCTCGGGCGCCAGCGCCGCCTACGGGCGCTGGCCGAGTCGCTGGGGATCGACGTCGAGGTCTCCCACCGCGCCCTGGCCGACGCGGAGACGTGCGCGCGCGTCTTCTGCGCGCTCTTCCCGCGGCTGTGCGCGCACGCGCTGACGGTCCGCGACGCGCTGGACCTCGTGCGCCCCGCGCGCCCGAAGCGCCCGCGGGCCAGGGCCACCGACGGCCCGGCGCGGGTGAGCGGAGCGCACCGGCGGATGCCCGACCTCGCCCACCTGACCGACGATCCCGGCGTCTACGTGGTGCGCAACGCGTCGGGGCAGGTCATCTACGTGGGCAAGTCGGTCAGCGTGCGCACGCGGGCGCGCGCGCACTTCCAGGCCTCCGCGCGCGAGGGGGCGTGGGTCGAGCAGGCCGAGACGGTCGAGCACGAGCGCACGAACTCCGAGCTCGGGGCGCTGCTGCTCGAGAGCCGCCTCATCAAGCGCCTGCGCCCACCGGGCAACGCGCGCCTGAAGCACGTCGATCGCTACGTCTACCTGCGCTGCCGCCTGGACATCGCCTTCCCGATCCTCGAGGTGGCGCCGGCGCCGGCGGCGGGGCGCGGGGTGAGCGTCGGGCCGCTGCGCGGGCGCGCAGCCGCCGTCGAGCTGCTCGAGCAGCTCAACTCGCTCTTCGGCCTGCGCCACTGCGCGCGCAAGCTGCCGCGGCGCTACTGGCCGAGCGCCTACGGGCAGATGGGGCGCTGCCTGTCGCCCTGCCTGGGCGACCTCGACCCCAACCTCTATCGCCGGCGCCTGGACGAGGCCCTTGCCCTGTTCACCGGCGAGGGCGACGGCGGCGCGGCCCTGCTGGCCCACCTCGACGAGCAGATGCGCGGCGCCGCCGCCGAGCAGAACTTCGAGCGCGCCGCGTGGCTGCGCCGCCGCCGCGAGCGTCTGGCGTGGCTGCTCGAGCGCCTGGGCGGCGTGCTCGCGGCCACCCATGCGCGCCCGCGGCTCGTGGTGGCCGAGCACCCGCGCGGCGGGCGCTGCGACGCGTTCTGGCTCGTGGGCGGGCGCGTCGTCGACTGGGGGCCGCCGGGTGACCTCGACGACGTCATGGAGCGCACCGTGCGCGCGCTGCGCGGCGGCGACGGCACCGGCGCCACCGCGTGCCTGGCTCCCGACGAGGTGGACGAGGCGCGGATCGTCTCGACGTGGCTCGACGCCCACGATGCGCCCGTGCTCGACCTCCACGGGGGCGTCGACCGCGCCGCGGTCGCTCGCCTGCTGGCCTCAGTGCACGACGACGGTCATGCCCATGCCGGGCGAGTGCAGGGTGCAGACGATCCGGTAGGTGCCGACGCGCGTCAGCCGCCGCGCGAACACGCCGCGTGAGCGCGTGGGGGAGCGGAAGCGCGCGGGCCCGGAGCGCACCGTCACGTTGTGCGAGGACTGGCTGCGCCAGCGCCAGGTGACGACCGTCCCGCGCCGGACGGTGAGCGCCGGGCTCTCGCGGCCGCGCACGAAGGCGTTGTCGAGGATGCTGATCCTCGGAGCGGCCAGGGTGCCGGCACTCACCGGGTCCGGCGCCTTCGGCGCCGTTGAGGTCGGCAGCGGCGCCTTGGCCGGGGCCGGCTTGGTCGGCGCGCTCACCAGCGTGGTCGTGCCGGCGCGCAGGTCGCGCGCGAAGACGCTGCGGCTGCGGTCGGTCTTGGCCGGGGCGAGGTCGGGCGCGTCGGAGGTGAAGGCCAGCACGCGGCCGTCCGCCGAGAGCGACGGATCGGTGAGCGAGCCCCTCGCGCTGGCCACCTGCTCGACGGCGCCGCTGTCGAGCCGACGGACCTCGACGTGGCTGCGCGCGCCGCGCACGACGGTGTAGGCGAGCACGCGGCCGTCGGCGGAGAGCTGGGGGTCGACAACGGCGCCGGTGTCCGGGGTGGTGAGCGCCTTCGCGGTGGCCTCGGATCCGTCGCGCAGGTAGAGCTGGGGGACCGCTGTGCCGGCCGTGAAAGCCACGCGACGGCCGTCGGCCGACACCGTCGGATCGGAGGCGAAGCCCGCGACGCCGGCGCTCACCGTCGTCGAGGTGTGGGCGACGAGGTCGCGCAGCACGACGCTCGAGGCGGTCGCCCCGGGCCCGCCGCTGGCCCGGCTCGTCACGGCCGTGAAGGCCACGAAGCGCCCGTCGGCCGAGATTCGCGGCTCGTAGATCGAGGTGACCGTGCCCCGCGGCGCGCGCGGCAGCCCGGCGCTGGCCAGCGTGCGCGAGCCGCTGTGCAGGTCGCAGACGAAGACCTGCGCCGTGCCGGCGCCGCGCACGGCCTGGAAGGCGAGGTGGCGCCCGTCGGCGGCCAGCTGCGGGTTGTAGGCCGACTGCGAGAGGTCCTCGCCGCGCGGGGGGTGATCGATGCGCGTCGTGCGCCCGCGCGTGGTGTCGGCGAGGTGCACGCCGATGCGCCCGTAGCGCTTGGCGAAGTTCACGTTGCCCGGGGAGGACTCGTAGGCCACGAGCCGCCCGTCGCCCGACACGGTCGCGTTGTAGGCCGAGCGGGGATCGAGCGGCTGATGGGGGCGCGGCGCCGCCGGCCGGCTGACCAGCGTGTCGCGGCCGCTGCGCAGGTCGCGCGAGACGACGGCGATCTCGCCCAGGCGCAGCGCCACGGGGAGCTTCTGGCGGTATTGCTCGTAGACGACGTGGGTGCCGTCGGCCGAGACCGACGGATTGGTGGCGTAGTCGTGGGGAAGCGCGACGAGCAGGCCGTGGTGCGTCTTGGGCGGCCCGTTGTAGCGCGCCTGCCCGAGCCAGCGCGGAAGCTGCGTGATCTGGCGGCGCAGCAGGATGCGCGCCTGACGCCTGGTGAACGCGTGGCCCGCGATCCCGGCGCGGGCGCGCTCGCGCAGCGCCGCGACGCTCAGCGCCTCCACCCGGGCCGGCGAGCGCCCGTGCAGGCGGGCAATGGTCAGCGGGCTGAGCTCGAGGGTGCGCCGCACGTCGCGGAAGGCGGCATCGCTGAGGCCGAAGATCTGCGGCGCGCGTGAGGGGATGGCGAACTGGTGCAGCGAGTGGAAGAAGAGGTGCTGTGACAGGTGGCCCTGCGTGATCGTCCGCAGCGCCCGCCCGCGCAGCACCGCGACGCGCGCCGCGCTGACGTGCCCGCGCCACGGGGCGACGAGCGCATCGGCCAGCCGGCCGGGATCGCGCCAGCCGTGGCGCGCCGCGAGCTGCGCGATGTTGCGATGGTCGTCGCGCAGCTGCTGCCAGAGCTGCTCGCGCGTGATGTGCAGCAGCGCGTACAGCCGACCCTCGTCGTAGGGGAGCCAGTGGTTGTAGACCCACGCCTCGGGCGGCAGCCAGTGCGGCGGCGCGTCGGGCGGGGCCAGCGAGTCGTTGGACTTCGCGGCGGCAGCCGCGGGGGCCAGCGCGAGGACGGCGAGGATGAGGGGCGCGACCCGGCGCACGCCCGCTTCTACATCGGTCGAGGGCGGGGGTCAAGGCGCGGCCTCCGGTACGCCGTCTGGCGTGCGCGCTCTGCCGCGCGGCGCTCGGGGCGGTGCGCGGCGCTTACTGCAGCATCGAGGGAAGGGAGCGGGCGGCGGTCGGGGCGCGAGCGCCCCCGCGGTCGGTGCAGGTGCAACGATTGTCGGGTTTGTCCGGCATATCCCGACAAACCCGACAAGCGTGCCCGCTCGAGCGCCAACGCGCCAGCGCACCGACGAGTGGCGACTTTGTCAGCCATAGGCAGACAAACTCGCCACTCGTTCTCCCGCCGAGCGCCAACGCGCCAGGGCCAGCCGCCGCCGGGATACCCTCCCCTCGATGCGGCTGTAAGCGCCGCGCAGTGCAGGCAGCGCGAGCGGCTAGAACGGCAGCGCAGCGACGACCGCGCGCGCCTCACCGGCGACGAGCTCGTCACCCACCGACGCCTCGCGCCGCACCAGCGCCAGCCCGATCGGGCCCAAGCGCGGCGACACGACGCTCGAGCCGACGCGCCCGACCTCGCGCTCGCCGAGCAGCAGCGGGGTGCCCGTGGGCACCGCCTCAGAGAACCGCAGCCCGCGCACGTGGCGGTTCGGCTTGCCGCGGTAGTGCAGGCGTGCGACGGTCTCCTGGCCGACGTAGCAGCCCTTGGTGAAGCTCACCGCGCGCTCGTTGAGCCCGCCCTCCTCGGGGATCGTGCTGTCGTCGAGGTCGAGGCCGTAGCGTGGGCGCCCGGACTCGACGCGCAGGACCTCCGCCGCAGCCTCGGGCACGACGGGGACGTCGAGCGCACCGCGGACGCGCTCGGCGTCCTCGGCGGCGCAGACCACGTCGACGCCCAGGTCGGTGGCCACGAGCAGCACGTCGGCGCCGCCGACTTGCGCGGCGCGGTTGGCGAGCTCGGGGCCGACGTCGCCGCCCGCGGCCCGCGAGGCGTGTGGGCCCACGAGCGAGAGCAGCGCCTGCTGGAGCGTGCGCTTGTGCAGCTCGGCCCGCCAGCCCACCGCGCCCCGGCGCAGGTTGTCGAACAGCGCCTGGAGCGCCACCCGCTCGGTGTCGATCCAGAGCTCCGAGCCGGTGTCCAGCACGCGCAGGTCGGCCAGCATCTTGCCCTTGTTGGTCAAGAGGGCGGCGTAGCAGCCGCTCCCGGGCGTGAGCGCCTCGATGTCGTTGGTGACCTGGCCGGAGAGCAGCTCCTTGGCCTGCGCGCCGGTCAGCGCGAGCTTGCCGCGCTCGGAGCGGTCGACGAGGGCGACATCCTGGGTCAGCAGGCGGTCGGCGGCAGCGGCCTCGACGATGGTGGCGGCCATGCGTCCAGAGTAGTCCAGAGCCGCTTGACGCCAGTTTAGGTGTGCCATAATCTAGGTTTGATGGAGCGATCACCGGCGATTGAGGACTATGCGAAGGCGATTTACGCGATCGCTCAGCGTGACGAGGGCCCGGCCACCACGAACGCGCTCGCCGAGCGCCTGGGCGTCACCGCGGCGTCGGCGTCGGGCATGTGCAAGCGCCTGGGCGAGCTGGGGCTCGTGGACCACGTCCCCTACAAGGGCGTCGAGCTGACCGCGGACGGCGAGCGCGTGGCCCTCGAGGTCATCCGCCACCATCGCCTGCTCGAGCTCTATCTCGCCGAGTCGCTCGATGTGCCGTGGGATCGCGTCCACGCCGAGGCCGAGGTCCTCGAGCACGTCCTCTCCGAGGAGCTCGAGGCGCTCATCGCGGCCAAGCTCGGCCATCCGACCGTCGACCCGCACGGCGACCCGATCCCGACGGCGGACCTCGTCATGGAGGAGCGCCCGACCAGCGCGCTGGCCGACCTCGCCGCCGGGGCGCGCGCCACTTTCGTGCGCATCTCGGACTCCGATCCCGAGATGCTGCGCTACCTGGCCGAGCGCGGGATCGCGCCCGGCGACGACTTCGAGGTCATCGACAAGCAGCCCTTCGACGGTCCCACCTTCGCTCGCTTCGGCGACGACGTGCACGTGCTCGGCGGCGCGCTGGCACGCGCCATGCGGGCCCAGGTGAGCGCGTGACGGACGCCGCCGTCTCGCTTCCGGCGCCGAGCCGACTGCAGCAGCTGCAGTCGCGCGGGCGTCTGCGCGGGACCTTCGCCGTGCTCGGCCCGGCCTTCGTAGCCTGCATCGCCTACGTCGACCCGGGCAACTTCGCGACGAACATCGCGGGCGGCGCCAAGTACGGCTACCTGCTGCTGTGGGTGCTGCTCAGCGCCAACCTCATGGCGATGCTGATCCAGAACCTCTCGGCCAAGGTCGGCATCGCCACCGGGCGCAACCTCGCCGAGCTGTGCCGCGAGCACTTCCCGCGGCCCGTCGCGTGGGGCCTATGGGTCCAGGCCGAGCTCATCGCCATGGCGACCGACCTGGCCGAGTTCGTCGGCGCCGCGATCGCGTTGAACCTGCTCTTCCACGTGCCGCTCTTCTCGGCCGGGCTCATCACGGCGGTCGTCGCCTTCGGGATCCTCGCGCTGCAGACCAAGGGCTATCGACGCTTCGAGGCCGTCATCGCCGGGCTGCTCGGGCTCATCATCCTCGGCTTCCTCTACGACACGCTCAAGATCGGCTTCGACGCCGGCGAGGCCGCCAAGGGCTTCATCCCGGGCTTCGCGGGAACCGACTCGATCCTGCTGGCCACCGGCATCCTCGGCGCCACGGTCATGCCGCACGTCATCTACCTGCACTCGGCGCTGACGCAGAATCGGATCCCGCCGCGTGACGACGCCGAGCGCAAGCGCCTGCTGCGCTTCCAGCGCATCGACGTGAGCGTCGCCATGGGCATCGCCGGCCTGGTCAACATGTCGATGCTCGTCATCGCCGCCGCCCTCTTCCACGACCGCGGGCTGCTCGGCCTGGACTCGATCGAGGAGGCCCACGCGCAGTTCGGCGCGCTCGCCGGCGGCGGAGCCGCGCTGGCCTTCGCGCTGGCACTGCTGGCCTCGGGCCTGGCCTCCTCGAGCGTGGGGACCTACGCCGGACAGGTCGTCATGCAGGGCTTCATCGCCCGCACGATCCCGATCGTCCTGCGCCGGCTGGTGACGATGGCGCCGGCGCTCATCGTGCTGGCCATCGGCCTGAACCCGTCGCGCTCGCTGGTCATCTCGCAGGTCGTGCTGAGCTTCGGGATCCCCTTCGCGCTCGTGCCGCTCGTGCTCCTGACCCGGCGCAAGGACATCATGGGCGCGCTCGTCAACCGCAGGCTCACGACCGTGGTGGCCGCGGTCGTGGCCGCGCTGATCATCGCGCTCAACCTCTTCCTGATCGTCGACACGCTCTTCGGCTAACGCCCGCCGCGGCTGATCCGCACGAGCTCGTCGACGACCGCGCGCACCGAGCCCGGCACCTGGCGGGTCTGGCTGTCGTCGAAGCTGGCGCGGTGGCCGTGGTAGCGCACCACGTAGGCGGAGCAGTCCGCGCAGTGCGACGGCCCCGGGCTCGCGCGATCCCAGCGGGCATCGGCGAGCAGATGGCGCAGATGGCGCAGCGTGGCCGCGCGCAGCCGGTGCGTGCGGTGGCCGCCGCTCACGTCGCCGGTGACGTGGCCGGTGGTCGACACCGCGACGGAGACCGACACGCCGGCGAGCCCTCCGGACTGCTCGAAGGAAACGAGCGTCTTCGCCGTCGCCGCGGCCGGCGTGGCGGCCAGCGCGACCATGAACGCGAGCGGCAGGAGCGTCTTCATGCACGGTAGGCTGCCCAAGGATGGCCCTCGCCGACACCTTCCAGCAGGTCGTCGACTCGCTGCCCGGCGATTGGACCGACCTCGAGCTGGACCTGCGCATCGACGACGAGTCCCGTTACATCGACGCCGCGCTGTACCTCGTCACGTGCAACGCGCAACCCTACTCGCGCCACGACTGGGATTGGCGGCTGCTGGTGGCCCACACCTTCGGCCACGCGGCGGCCGTGCCCGCGGTGCACGGTGCGCTCAAGCTGCTCGACGACGCCGGGATCACCGGCGAGCTCGCGGTGCGCGAGGTGCGCAGCGGCCGCGTCGAGGTCGTGCAGATGTGGGGTCGCCCGGAGTCCGCGCGCCGGGAGTTCCGGCGCCTGCGCTCGCAGTGATGGCGCGCGTCGCCGCGCTCATCCCGGACCTCCTGTTCGGCTCCAAGGTCCAGTCGGCGTTGCAGGACGCCGGCCACGAGGTCGACCTCATCGCCGGCGAGCTCGAGGCGTGGGACGAGGTCGGCGGCATCGACGTGCTGGTCGTGGATCTGACCTCGCCTGACGTCGACGGCGTGGAGGTCTTCGAGACCCTCGCGACCGGCGGCGAGCTACACGCTGTGCGTAGCCTGGGCTTCTTCGCCCACGTGGAGCCCGAGGTGCGCGAGCGCGCCCTGCGGGCGGGCTTCGATCTGGTGGTGCCGCGCTCGCGGATGGCGCGCGAGGGTGCTCGGCTGGTCGAGGGGCTCCTGGCCGACGCGGGTGGTTGAGCGTCCGCGCGCCAGGGAAACCCAGGCAGAGGGTCTTTTAGCGGCGGTCCCCGCAGCCGGCATGTCCTCGCAGCGAAACACCATCAACCTCCTCGACGTCGAGCCCGACCTGGCCGAGGGCCTCAACCCGCAGGAGCGGGCCGCGGCGGCGCGCGTGCTGGCGGTGCCCTCGCACACGCTCGAGCCCGGGCCGTGGGAGCCAGAGCGCGGCCTCGGCGACGTGTACCCGGTCGTGGGCTTCCTCATCATCGACGGGATGGTCACGCGTGACCTGCTCTTCGCGGGGCGCACGACGACCGAGCTCCTGGGCGCCGGAGACATCCTGCGCCCGTGGGACGACGACGTCCCCTTCGACGCGCTGCCCTTCGCGGCCAGCTGGAGCGTGCACACGCCGGCGCGCGTGGCCGTCCTCGACACCCGCGTGGCCATCGCCGCGGGGCGCTGGCCCTCGCTGGCGACGGCGCTGCACCGGCGCCACGTCCGGCGCGCGCGCGGCCTCGCGTTCCAGCGCGCGATCGCCCAGCTGCCGCGCGTGGACGACCGCATGCTCGTGCTGCTGTGGGCGCTCGCCGAGCGCTGGGGCCGCGTCGGCCCCGACGGCGTGCGCGTGCCCGTCGGGCTGCCCCATCGCACGCTGGCCACGCTGGTGGGGGCGCGGCGGCCATCGGTCACCACCGCGCTGACGGGCCTGGCGCGCGAGGGGCTCGTGGAGCGCACCGAGGGCGGCTGGCTGCTGCACGGCGACCCCGACGAGGTGCTCCCCCAGCGCCTGCTCGGCCCCGACAAGGGCGACGTCGCCCTCGGGCCGCGCCACTACTAGAAGCCGGGGGCGAAGGCGCGCGCGACGTCGGGCGGGCGCTTGGTGATGCCAAAGCGCGCCTCCCACCGCGCCCAGGCGGCGAGCGCATTGGGATCGAGCTCGCCGTATCGCGTGACGCCCTCGGTGAAGGCCGGCGAGACCGCGTCGAGCTCGCGCGCCGTCGGGACGCGGTCGACGTGGGCGCGGCCGACGAGCGCCTCGACGGCCGACTCCGGGTCGTTGATCGTCTCCTCGTAGCCCCGGCGCAGGGCGCGGACGGTGGCCGCCACGAGCCCGTGCTCCTCGTTCAGCGTCTGGCGGCTCACGCACAGCACGAGCTCGGGGTAGGGCGGGGCGCCGAAGTCGTCGACCTTGAACTGGTGCATGCCCGGGCGCTTGGCCTGCAGGGCCACGCCCTCGGCGTTCCAGAAGGCCGTGGCCGCTTCGACGCGGCGCGAGAGCAGCGCGCTGACGGCCTGGAAGCCGATGGTCACCTCGTGGACCTTGGCCGGGTCGCCGCCGTCGCCGCGCACGATCGAGCTCAGGACGGCGTCGTCGGAGGGCAGCCCCGTGACCCCGGCGCGCCTGCCCTCGAGGTCGCGCGGGCGCGCGATCTGCGGCTGGGCGATCACGGCGGCCAGCGGGCGCTGTACGAGGGCCATCACGCCGACGATGTCGCGCCCCTTCTGGCGAGCGAGGGCAAGGTCGTGGATGTCGAGGATCGCGAACTGCGCGCGCCCGCTGAGCAGGAGCTTGACGCTGTCGGTCGAGGACGACGGCGCCGCGACGCTCAGGTCGACGCCCTCGGCGCCGTCGAAGTCGCGCTCCACGGCCAGGTAGATGCCGGCGTGCACGGCGTTGGGCTGAAAGTCCAGGACGAGCCTGGCCGACTGGTTGGGGCGGTCCTCCGAGGTCCGCGCGCAGCCGGCGACGGCGAGCGCGGCGGCGAGGGCGAGCGCGATCAGCGCGCGGGGGCGGGCCATCGGCGCGGGAGCATGGCAGGCCCCGCCGCGAGCCGGCGCAGCCGCGCCTGTAGGGTCTGACGGGTGCGTCGCCGCGTCACCTTCTCGCGCAACGTCACCCTCTCGCTCTCGCGCACGTGCCGCTGCTTCTGCAAGTACTGCGCCTTCGCCACGCACCGTCCGCACCTGCACGCGCCCGACGAGGTGACCGCGCTGCTCGACGACGCCGCGCGCCGGCGCGTCAAGGAGCTGCTCGTCCTCACGGGCGAGGCACCCGACCATCACCCGGGCGTGCGCGAGCGCCTCGGCGCGTGGGGCTTCGAGGACTTCACGGCCTACGTCGCGTGGGCCTGCCAGCAGGGCCTCGAGCGCGGCCTGCTGCCCCACACCAATCTCGGCGTCCTCTCGCGCGAGGACCTCGGGCGCCTGCGCGAGGTCACCGCCTCGCAGGGGCTGATGCTCGAGTCGGTCAATCCCGACCTCACCGCGCACCAGGGCTCGCCGACCAAGCACCCCGACCAGCGCCTGTCCACCATCCGCGCCGCCGGCGAGCTGCGGATCCCGTTCACGAGCGGCATCCTCGTCGGCATCGGCGAGTCCGAGGAAGACCGCATAGCCTCCCTCGAGGCCCTCGCCGCCGTGCACGCCGAGCACGGCCACCTGCAGGAGGTCATCCTGCAGAACTTCGTCCCGCACCGGCGCTACTACGGCGAGGAGCCCGCCGCGATCGCCACCGACGCGGCCGACCGCTTCTGGCGCACCGGCCTGTCCGACGCGCCGCACCGTGACCTGCCCGAGTGGGCCACGCCGGTCGGGATCGAGGACATGAAGCGCCTCGTGGCCGAGACGCACCGGCTGATGCCCGACGTCGGCGTCCAAGTGCCGCCCAACCTCGCCGACTGGTGGCCCGAGCTCGTCGCCGCCGGCGCCACGGACCTCGGCGGCCTGAGCGCCAACGGCGACCACATCTCGCCCGAGCATCCCTTCCCGTCCCCGCACCAGGTCCGCAAGCGCCTGGCCCAGGACGGCGTCGCGCTGACCGAGCGCCTGTGCGTCTACGCGCGCTACATCGACCCGGAGTGGGTCGCGCAGGGCGTGCTCGACGTGGTCAAGACGAGGTACTGGAGCTTCATCCCCCGCCGCGGGTCGGGGCGGACCGAGGCCCGCGCGATCCGCTCGGACCTCGTGCCGGGCGCCATCGCCCGCGGGCGTGACGGCGAGCGCCTGACCGAGGACGAGCTCACGGCGCTCTTCGCCGAGACGCGGCCCGAGGCGATCGAGGACCTGCGCCAGGCCGCCGACGAGCTGCGCGCCGAGCTGGCGGGCGACACGGTGACGTTCGTCGTCAATCGCAACATCAACGTCTCCAACGTCTGCATCGTCGGCTGCGCGTTCTGCGGCTTCGGGCAGGGCAAGCGCTCGCCCGACGCCTACCAGCACGATCGCGAGGAGTTCGTGCGCCGCGTGCACGAGGCCGTCGACTACGGGGCGACCGAGATCTGCATGCAGTCGGGCATCCACCCCGACTGGACGCTCGACGACTACCTCTTCTGGCTGCGCCTGGTCAAGGACACCGCGCCGCAGCTGCACCTCCACGCCTACAGCCCGATGGAGATCGCGCACATGTGCGACATCTCCGGGTTGCCACCCGCCGAGGTCTTCGCGCGGCTGCGCGACGCCGGCCTGGACTCGACGCCGGGCACCGCCGCCGAGGTCCTGCACGACGGGGTGCGCGAGCGCATCAGCCCCAACAAGCTGCCCGTCGCGCGCTGGGTGGAGATCATCGAGGCCAGCCACGCGGCCGGCCTGCGCTCGACGGCCACCGTGATGTTCGGCCACATCGAGGAGCCCTGGGAGCTGGCCGAGCACATGCGCGTCGTGCGCGCGCTGCAGGAGCGCACCGGCGGCATCACCGAGTTCGTCCCGCTCTCCTTCATCCCCTTCCACACCCTGCTGGGGCGCACGCACGGGGTCGAGGAGATCTCGCGCGAGGAGAACCTCAAGCACACCGCGGTCTTCCGCCTCGCGCTCGGGCGCACCGTCCCGAGCCTGCAGGCCTCGTGGGTGAAGATGGGCCTCGACGTCGCGACCGAGTCGCTGTCGTGGGGCGTCAACGACCTCGGCGGCACCCTGATGGAGGAGAGCATCAGCCGCCTGGCCGGCTCCTACCACGGCGTGCGCCTCGACCCGCCGCAGCTCATCGCTGCCGCCCACGCCGCCGGTCGCCCGGCCGCCGAGCGCACGACGCTCTACGACGTGCGCCGGTCCTGGCCGGTGGCCGCCGCGGCCGCCTGACGATGCGCTGCGGCCTCTACGTCGCGCCCTTCGGCGAGCTGTCGGACGTCCGTGCGCTGGCCGCGGTCGCCGCGCAGGCCGAGGCCAGCGGCTGGGACGGCCTGTTCGTCTGGGACCACGTCATGACCTTCGACGGCCTCGACGTGGCCGATCCGTGGATCGCGCTGACCGCCGCCGCGCTGGCCACCGAGCGCGTGCGGCTGGGGGCGATGGTCACCCCGCTGGCGCGCCGGCGCCCGTGGGACGTCGCGCGCCAGGTCGCCGTCCTCGATCGCCTCTCCGGGGGGCGCATGACCTTCGGGGCCGGCCTGGGCGGCGACAGTCGGCGCGAGCTGAGCGCCTTCGGCGAGGAGCGCGACCCGCGCGCCCGCGCGGCCCTGCTCGACGAGGCGCTCGGGCTGGTGGTCGACCTGTGGCGCGGCGAGAGAGTGACGCGCGACGGCCCCGCCTTCGCGCTCGACGACGCCGTCGTGCGCCCGACGCCCCTGCAGCAGCCGCGCCCGCCAGTGTGGCTGGGCTGCGTGTGGCCCAACCGCCGCCCGCTCGTGCGCGCGGCCCGCTACGACGGCGCCTTCCCGGTCAGCCACAGCCAGTCCCTGACGGCGGACGACGTGGGCACGCTGCTCGAGATCGTCGCCGAGCACCGCCCCGCGGGCGCCGGGCCGTTCGACGTCGTGCTCGTCAACCACGAGCGCGCCGACGCCGAGCGCCTGGCCGAGCTCGGGGCGGCGGGGGCCACCTGGTGGCTGCAGGGCTTCGGCGAGCGCCCGCGGCTGGCCGACGTGCGGGACGCCGCGGCGGCCGGCCCGCCACAATGACCGGATGAGCGATGGAGAGGCGATCACCGCGGAGGGCCTCGAGGCCCTGAAGGCCGAGCTGGCGCTGCTCGAGGGCGAGGCGCGCCGCGACATGGCGCGGCGCATCATGGCCGCGCGCGAGCTCGGCGACCTCAAGGAGAACGCCGAGTACCACATCGCCAAAGAGGACCAGGCTCACCTGGAGACCAAGATCAAGCGCCTGGTCGAGCGCCTGCGCAACGCGGTCGTGGTCGACAAGCCGACCGACGCCACCGTCGTGAGCTTCGGCACGACGGTCACCGTGGCCGACGAGGAGACCGGCCGCGAGGCGACCTACACGCTCGTGGGGCCGACGGAGGCCGACCTGTCGGCCGGCAAGCTCTCGGCCGAGTCGCCGGTGGCCAGGGCGCTGATGGGCAGTCGCGCGGGCGACGAGATCCAGGTCCAGACGCCGCGCGGCGTGCGCCGCCAGCGCGTCGTGCGCCTCGGCTCCTAGCCCACCTAGCCCGGCGGGGAGCCGCGCCGGCGCCGTGCCACGAGGCGATGCCGCGCGCGGCGAAGAGGGCGACTTACTGGAACAGGTCCTCGTCCAGCGAGCGCACGAGGGCGGCGGCGCCGGGCCCGTCGTCGTCGGCGACGAAGCGCGCGAGCCCGCGCACCACCACCGCCGGGTGGCGCGAGGCCTTGTCGCGCACCAGGTCGGCGGCGGCCGCCGCCTCGTCGGCGACGGCGATGGCGGTGGCGCGCAGCTCGAGGCCGCGCGCGTCGCGGCGCCCGCGCCAGTCGTCCAGGGCGGTGAGGCCGGCGATGCCGATGGCCACGTCGCACTGCCCGTGGCGCCAGGCGCGGCCGAAGGAGTCGGCGATGACCACGGCCGGGCGATGCGGCAGGGCGGCGCGCAGCGCGCGGGCGCTCGCGTCGGGGTCGCGCGGCAGGAGGACGAGCGCGCCGTCCTCGGGCGCGTTGGAGGTGTCGACGCCCGCGTTGGCGCACACGAAGCCGTGATGCGTGCGGCAGATGAGCACGCCACGCCGGGCGCGCACCACGGCCGCGGACTCGTCGAGGATGACCTGCACGTGGCGCGGGTCCTTGGCGTGCTCGCGCGCGAGCTCCCGCGCGCGCTCGCTCACGACGACGTCTTCGAGCGCCCGCAGCGCGCCCTCGGCCTTGGAGACGACCTTGTGGGCGACGACGAGCACGTCGCCGCGCTCGTAGCCGCCGTCGTGCAGCAGGGCGGCCAGGTCGTCGCCCGCGCGCACCTCGGGCAGGCCCTCGAGTGCCCACGCGCGCAGGCCGCCGGTCAGGCCCACGGGGTCCCCCCTCCGGGCGGTGGCGTGCCCTTCACCGGTGCCGAGGAGGGTGGCGGTCGAGCCGCGCCAGCAGCCCGCGCGTGTGCGCCGCGCCGCCGGTGCGCGCGTCGAGCGCCGCGCGCAGGACCGCGAGGTCGTCCGCGGTGTCGACGTCGAGCACGAGCGAGCGCGGCTCGGCCACGCGCCAGCGCGCGCCGCTGGCGCCGGCGGCCTGCTCGTGGCGCTCGCGGCTGCCCGGGCCGAAGCTCGGGGCGATGGCGTCGGGCGGCGCCAGCAGCAACGCGTTGGTGCCGGTGCCGTGGCGGTCGGGGACGATGACGACGTCGGGCGCGCTCATTGCGCCGGCCACCAGCTCGTCGACCTCGCGCGGGTCGAGCGCCGGGCAGTCGCCGGGGACGAGCAGGACGCGGGCGTAGTCGCGCTCGAGCGCCCAGTCGACGCCGGCGCGCGCCGCGTGCGAGTGGCCGCGATCGTCGTCGCCGATCGACTCGGCGTCGTAGGCGCGGGCCAGCGCCTCGGCGCCGTTCTCGCCGGTGACGACGATGACCTTGTCGATCCGCTCGGACCGACGCAGCGCGTGGAGCACGTCGCTGACCATGGCCTCGGCCAGCGCCCGGCGGGTGCCGGCGTTGAGCGCCTTGTCCAGGCGCTGCTTGGCGTCATCGAAGCGCTTGACCGGCAGCACGGCGCACGTCCTCATGCCCGCAGACTCTCCGCGAAGCGCAGGACGTCCTCGGCCACGCGGCGGCGCGCGGCGGCGTCGGCCATGAGCGTGTCGGCCTGCAGCGTGGGCAGGTCGTCGACCTGCTCGTCGGCCACCATCCCGTCGAGGAGGCCGTCGTAGGCGAGCGCGGTCCCCGCCGCGCTCGCGGGGAGGCCGGCCCACGTCATGAAGGCCTCGGTCGGCCCCTTGAGCACCTCGCCGCCGACGATCGGGGAGACGGCGACGACCGGCGCCGCGGTCGCGCGCACCGCGTCGCTGATGCCGGGCACCTCGAGGATCGTGCGCACCGAGATGACCGGGTTCGACGGCCCGAGGATCACGGCGCGCGCGCCGGCGATCGCGTCGAGCACGGGTTGCGGGGCGTGCGCCGCCTCGACGCCCTGGAGCTCGACGCCGTCGACCGGGCCCTCGCCGCGCTCGCGGATCATGAACTCCTGGAAGGGCACCCAGCGCCCGCGGGCGAGGACGCGGGTGCGCACCGGCTGGTCGGCCATCGGCAGGACGCGCGCGCCCAGCCCGAGGCCGCGCGTGAGCTCGCCGATGGCCTCGGTGAGCGTCGCGCCCTCGGCGAGGCGCTGCGCGCGGCGCAGGCCGATGGCCAGGTCGCGATCGCCGAGGTTGAACCAGACGTCGACGCCGAGCTCGCGCAGCTGCGCCATCGCGTTGAAGGTGTCGCCGCGAAGGCCCCAGCCGCGCTCGTCGATGCGGTCGGCCAGCCAGAAGGCGCACAGGTCCGGATCCGGGCACACGTAGGCGCCGTAGATCTCGACGTCGTCGGCGGTGTTGGCCACCACCACGAGCTCGTCGCCGACCACGTCGAGCATCCCGCGGGCGAGCTTGGCGCCGCCCGTGCCGCCGGCGAGGACGACGACCACGGCGTCACACTCCGGTGATCTTGATCCCGGCGTGCGTCTTGTGGCGCACGTTGATCGAGATCAGCAGGGCGGTCAGCGACTCGGCGATGCGCGCCATCTCCAGGCGCCCGGCGTCGACGCCGCGCAGGCCCTCGATGAGGTCGATCAGGCCGATCACGCGATCCTTGTCGTCGCGATGGTTGCCGCACACGAGGACGTCCTCGTCGAGCTGATGCTCGAGGTCGCCGCACGTCGCGGCGCTCACCGTCTGCAGCGCGCTGACCACCCGCACGCCGTCGGGGACCATCTCCTGGGCCTGCTGGGCGGCCGAGCCCTGCCACACGCCGAGCATGCGCGTGGCCCGGCCGCTGACCGCAGCGGCCAGCGGGACGGTGGCGTCGACGACGAGCTGGCCCTCGCGCAGCGCGCCCTTGAGGTTGGTCAGCGTCTCGGACTGGTTGCGGAAGGGCACGCAGAGCACGACGACCTCGGCCTTCGCCGCCGCCTCGGCGTTCTCGAAGCCCTCGAAGTGGCCGTCGGGAACGCCGGCGTGGGCGCGCTCGGCGGCCTCGACGGCCCGGCCCGCGTCGCGCGAGCCGAGCACGATGGGCACGCCGGCGCGGCCCCAGCGCAGCGTCAGGCCGAAGCCGAGCGCACCGGAGGCCCCGATGATGGCAATGGGCTCGCTCAAGGGCGGCGAGTATATGTTCACGGTTGCGGTGTCAGACCTTCCACACAGCGTGCGCATCCGCGAGGTCGGTCCTCGCGACGGCTTCCAGAACGAGCCGGAGGTCGTCGCCACCGACGACAAGGTCACGCTCATCGATGCGCTCATGCGCACCGGCCTGCGGCGCATCGAGGCGACGAGCTTCGTGCGCGCCGACGTCATCCCCCAGCTGGCCGACGCCGACGAGGTCCTGGCCCGCATCGACCGTCCCGACGACGTCTCGGTCTCCGTGCTGATCCCCAACGAGCGCGGGCTGCAGAACGCGCTCGTCAATCACGGGCGCTTTCAGGAGATCAACGTCTTCCTGTCGGCCTCGGAGACCCACAACCGCAAGAACGTCAACCGCTCGATCCGCGAATCGCTGGTCGGCCTCGAGCGCGTGCTCGGCCACGCCCGCGACGAGGGACTGCGCTGCGAGGCGGTCATCTCGGTGGCCTTCGGCTGCCCCTATGAGGGCCACGTCGCGCCGGAGCGGGTGCTCGAGATCGCCGGCCGGCTCGCGCGCGCCGGTGCGCAGGAGGTCGGCTTCGGCGACACCACGGGGATGGCCAACCCGCTGCAGGTGCGCGCCTTCTTCGAGCAGGCGCGCGCCGTCCTCGATCACCACGTCGAGCTCACCGCGCACTTCCACAACACCCGCGGTCAGGGCCTGGCCAACGTGCTCGCCGCGCTCGAGGTGGGCATCGACTCCTTCGAGTCCTCCTTCGGCGAGCTGGGCGGCTGCCCGGTGCCAGCGGGCGCCACCGGCAACATCGCCACCGAGGACCTCGTCTCCATGCTCCACGAGATGGGCATCGAGACCGGCGTCGACCTCGAGGCGCTGCTGGAGGCCGCGCGCGCCGCCCGCGACGTGCTCGGCCGCCCGCTGGGCAGCCACACGCTGGTGGCCGGAGCGGTCGACTGGAGGGAGTCCTCATGAGCCGGATCGACCAGCTCCTCGAGCAGGCCCGGGCGCGGCTGAGACGCGTCGATCCGGCGGCCGCGCGCGCGGCCATCGACGCCGGGGCGGTGCTGGTCGACATCCGGGCCGAGAGCCAGCGCCGGCGCGACGGCGTCGTGCCCGGCAGCGTGTTCATCGCGCGCAACGTGCTCGAGTGGCGCTGCGACCCCGACGGGTCGGACCGCGACGAGCGCCTGGCCGATCCGGGGCGCCCGCTGATCGTCATGTGCGACGCGGGCTTCCAGTCGAGCCTCGCCGCCGCGACGCTCCACGAGCTCGGGCACGACCGGGCGACGGACCTCGACGGCGGCTTTCAGGCCTGGCGCGCGGCCGGGCTGCCGGTCGAGCCCCTCGAGCCCGACGGCTGAGCACTACACCAGTCGCTTCAACCTGCGCTCGCGGCGTCCGATCACCACCTCCAGAGGCATGATGGAGGCCATCCGCGACATGTACGACCTGCTGGCGCCCGACCGCGGGGCCGAGCTGCGCCGTGGCAACAAGGAGCGGCTGGCCGAGCTCGAAGCGCTCGGCGCCGCGCGCCGCGAGCGCCTGGCTCAGGTCATCGGCGACGCGCCCGCGGCGCGCCCCGAGTAGCGCCCTCAGCGCCCGCTGAACTCCGGCTGGCGCTTCTGCGCGAAGGCCCGCGTCCCCTCGGCGAAGTCCTCGGTGCGCGCGCACAGCTCCTGGACGGCGACCTCGTGCTCGAGGGTGGCGGCCAGCGCGGGCTTGGCCGCGGCGTCCAGCACGCGCTTGACGTGCCCGACGGCCACCGGCGCGCAGGCCAGGAGCTCGCCGACCAGCGCGGCGGTGGCCGTGTCGAGCTCGTCGGCGGGCGCCACGCGGTTGACCAGGCCGATGCGCTCGGCCTCCGTGCCGTCGATCATGCGCCCGGTCATCACGAGCTCCTTGGCGCGGCCCAGGCCGACGACCGCGGGCAGCCGCGACGAGCCGCCGACGTCGGGGATGAGGCCGACGCGCGTCTCGGGCATGCCGATGAGCGCATCGGCGGCCATCACGCGCAGGTCGCAGGCCAGCGCGAGCTCCAGCGCACCGCCGATGCACGCGCCGTGGACCTGGCAGATGGTCGGCTTGGCCATCTCCTCCAGCAGGCTCCAGGTCTCGAGGATCGGGCGGCGGAACTCGCGCAGGCGCCCGGGATCGGCCGCCAGCGCCGCCAGGCCGCCGAAGTCCATGCCCGCGGAGAACATCGCGCCCGCGCCGCGCACCACGACGCAGAGCACCTCGCGGTCGACGGCGGCCGCCGCGGCGGCCTCGCGGATCGCGAGGATCAGCTCGTCGTTGAGCGCGTTGCGCTTCTCCGGGCGGTTGAGGACGAGGTGGCGCACGGGGCCGCGGTCTTCGGTCTGGACGAGGCTCATCGCAGCATCATGACTGCTTTGGACTAGCCTCCCGGCCCTTGCATGCTGCGTCCGTTGCCGCACCGGGGTGACGTCGTCGCGGCCGGCGCGGTGGCGCTGGCCGCTCTCGTCGCGCTGCTCCAGGTGCGCTTCGACGACGCGTGGGGGAAGGGCATTCACTTCGCCTACGCGGCCGCCGCCCTGGCCTTCGTGGGGGCGCTGGCACTGCGCGCGCCGCGCGAGGGCGACGCGCCGCGCGCCTACCAGAGCGCGCTGCTGGCCGTGACCTTCGCGCTGGCCGTGCCCACCCTCGCGCGGCTGTCCCTGCTGCTTGGCTCCGAGGGCCTCGACTCGAGCGGGACCCTGGCCTGGGCCGGCGGCGCGCTGGCGGCGCTCGGCTTCGGCCTGGGGATCGCGCGCGACTCAGCGCTGTGCGTGCTCCTGGGCGCGGTGAGCCTCGTCCTCGCCGTCCTGGGCTTCGTCGACCTCGTGTTCTCGCCCGGCGGCGTGCAGACCTTCCGCTGGCTGCTGCTCGCGCTCGTCGCCGTCCTCGCCGGCGCCACCGTCGCCAGCCGCGACCACCATCCCGCGCGCGCCGTCGCCTTTGCCGATGCGGGCGGGCTGACCGCGCTGGCGCTGGCCCTGACCCTCGTCTTCGACCAGGTCTTCGGCTCCTCGCCGCTCTTCGGCCCCGGCGCGGGGACCGGCTGGGAGCTCTTCCTCTACGCGTGCGGCTTCGGTCTGTGCGCGTTCTCGGCCGTCGATCGCGCGCCCGGCCCGGGGTGGATCGGCGTGGCGGTCCTGCTGGCGACGACCGTCGCCGCCGCCGGCGGCAAGGCAACGCTGATCGGCTGGCCTCTGGTGCTGGCCGTCGGCGCTGGCGGGCTGCTCGCCATCGGCCTGCGCCCCAGCCGGCCGCTGCCGCCCGCGCCCTCGCGCGGCGAGGCCCGCGTCTTCGAGATCAGGAGCGAGCAGTGAGTGACCTCAAGGAGGCGCTGGACCGCGCCCTGGGCGGCGGCCCCGAGCGCCATCACGACAAGGCGCGCGAGCAGGGCAAGCTGCCGGTGCGCGAGCGCGTGGCGCGGCTGCTCGACGCCGGCTCGTTCGCCGAGGAGGCGCTGCTGGCCAACTGGGAGGGCGAGGGGCTTGGGGCCGACGGCGTCGTGACCGGCCTGGGCCGCATCGCCGGGCGGCCGGTGGCGGTGATGGCCAACGACCCGACGGTGAAGGCGGGCTCGTGGGGCCCGAAGACGGTGGAGAAGATCATCCGCATCCAGGAGCGCGCGCTGAGCCTGCGGGTGCCGATGGTCTACCTCGTGGACTCGGCGGGCGCGCGCATCACCGATCAGGTGCAGATGTTCCCCGGCCGCCGCGGCGCAGGGCGCATCTTCCACACTGAGGTCAAGCTCTCGGGCGTCGTGCCGCAGGTATGCGTGCTCTTCGGCCCGTCGGCGGCGGGCGGCGCCTACATCCCCGCCTTCTGCGACGTGGTGATCATGCGCGATGGCAACGCGTCGATGTACCTCGGCTCGCCGCGGATGGCCGAGATGGTCATCGGCGAGAAGGTCACGCTCGAGGAGATGGGCGGGGCGCGCATGCACACCGGTGTGAGCGGGTGCGGGCACATGCTGGTCAAGACGGACGTGGAGGGCATCGACCTCGCCAAGGCCTACCTGTCCTACTTCCCGTCGCACTGGGAGCAGGAGCCGCCGCCGGCCCCGCCCGCGGCCCCCGGCTCGGACGCCGTCATCCGCGAGCTCATCCCCGCCGACGAGAACAAGCCGTTCGACATCAAGGCGCTGATCGATGCGCTGGTCGACGCCGGCTCGTTCCTGGAGGTCCATCCCCGCTGGGCCAAGGAGCTCGTCGTCGGCTACGCCCGCCTGGAGGGGCGGGCCGTCGGCATCGTCGCCAACCAGCCCAAGCAGAAGGGCGGCGTGCTCTTCGTCGACTCGGCCGACAAGGCCGCGCGCTTCATCCAGACCTGCAACGCGTTCAACGTGCCGCTGCTCTTCCTGGCCGACGTGCCCGGCTTCATGATCGGCACCGCCGTCGAGCGCCACGGGATCATCCGCCACGGGGCGAAGATGATCAGCGCGGTCAGCGAGGCCACCGTGCCCAAGCTCAGCGTCATCGTGCGCAAGGCCTACGGCGCCGGGCTGTACGCGATGGCCGGCCCGGCCTTCGATCCCGACGGCTGCCTCGCGCTGCCCAGCGCGTCGATCGCCGTGATGGGGCCGCAGGCCGCGGTCAACGCGGTCTTCTACAACCAGCTGCAGGCCATCGAGGACCCCGACGAGCGCGCGCGGCGCACCGAGGAGCTGCGGCGCGAGTACGCCGAGGACATCGACATCCTGCACCTGGCCTCGGAGCTCGTCGTCGACGCGGTGATCCAGCCCGAGGACCTGCGCGAGGAGCTGGTCAAGCGCTTCGCGCTGGCGGCCGGCAAGGCGCGCGAGTGGCCGCGCAAGCGCAACCCGATCACCCCGGCGTAGACGGGCGCGGAGGCTGGTGGACGACCTCGAGCTTGAGGCCGTCGGGATCGAAGAAGAAGACCGCGTAGTAGCCCGGCGTGTAGTCGCGCTCGCCGGGGCCGCCCTCGATGTCGGCGCCCTCCTCGCAGCCAGGCTGCGATGGCGTCGACCACCTCCCGCGAGCGAGCGTCGAAGGCGAGATGGTGCAGGCCGGGCGCATAGCGGTCGACGGCGGCGGCGGCACCGGCCTCGCGCAGCCCGACCGCCCCGCCGGGGAGGCTGATGTAGACCACGACCTCCCCGCGCTCACCGACGATGGAGCCCTCGCTCGTCGGGCCCAGCTGGGCGAGCAGCGCGCGATAGAACGGCAGGCTGCGCTCCAGCGAGGAGACGCAGAGGTCGATGTGGTTGCAGAACGGTTGGGGCAGGAGCGCCCCTACGGGTTGGTCGAGCTCGGGCCGAACGGCCCCGGCGGCGGCTCGTCCTCCTCCTCGTCGCGGGGCGGCGCCGGCGGCGAGGGGTCCGGCCATTCGCCGGGGGAGGGCGGGCCGGACGCGGGGTCCGGATCGGGCCATTCGCCGGGGGAGGGCGGGCTCGGCTCGGTCGGCGCCTCGGGCTCGGACGGCGACGGCGGCGACGGTGGCGCGGCGCCCCCGCCGAGCGGGTCGCCGGAGGTCGGGCCGGTCGGCCCGGGCTCCGACGGCGGACCGGGCGCGGCGGCCGGCGGGGCGGGCGGGGGCGGCGCGGGGGCCGCGGACTCGGCCGGCTCCACGGTGACGGATGGCTCAGTGGCCGGCGCCTGCGGCGCCGCCGGCTCGGCGAGCGCGGTCGGCGGGTCGGGCTCGGGCGCGTCGGGCGGCAACGGCGACGGGACGGCCGCCTCGCGCTCGGGCGAGGCGTAACCGCCGGGCGGCACCGAGGTCGGGTGCTCGGCGCCCGCTGCCGGCGGGCTCGAGGCCAGCGCGCCGAAGGCCGGCGCGGCCTCGACGCGGCCGCCCGTCGTGTCGTCGGTGAAGGGCGGCCAGTCCTCGGTGATCAGGAAGAAGTAGGCGTACGCGCGCTGCTGGTAGCTGACTCCCAGCACGGTCATGTCCTGAAGCCCCTTGGGCTGGCGTCCGAGGACGACGATCGCGAACCAGGCGAGGAGCGCACCCAGCTGGGCCACGATCTGCATCGCGTAGGAGATGATGTAGACCGGGATCGCGAGGATGATCCGGAAGAGGACCTTCAGGCGGCTGTACTCCCCCTTCGGCGGCCCGATGTTCAGGTCGACGGGGTACGGGGTCGCCGGGTCGCCCGAGAACGGTGGGTACTCGTCGCTCAGCAGGTAGACGTAGCCGCAGACGCGCGTCCCGTAGCGCAGCGCGCCGGCGACGAAGTCGTACATGCCCTGTGGATAGCGGCCCGTGAAGAGCAGCGCGAACCAGGCGATGATGACCACGATCTCCGCGGCCAGCAGGTAGAAGAAGACCACGATGAGGTGCGGGATCGCCAGCAGCAGACGGAAGAACGTCGTCAGCCGGCTGCGCTTCTCGACGTAGTCCGCCTTGAACGTCACGGGGTAAGGCACGGGGCCTCCTCGGGATCGGTTGCCCTGATTCCTACAGGGCGCCGCGGCCGGAGCGCAATGGGGCGGGCGACCCATCTACCCTCACCGCCCATGGAGCCCAAGCTGCTGTGGCACCCCTCCGCCGACCGCGCCGAGCACGCCACGATCGCCCGCTTCGCGCGCGAGGTCGGTCGCGAGGGCGACTACGACCAGCTGTGGCGCTGGTCGGTCCACGACCTCGAGGGCTTCTGGGCCGCGATCTGGGAGTTCTTCGACGTGCAGGCCTCCGAGCCGTACGAGCGCGTGCTCGGGCGGCGCGAGATGCCCGGCGCGCAGTGGTTCCCGGGCTCGCGCCTGTCCTACGCCGAGCACTTCTTCCGCGATCGCGACGACGACGCGGTGGCCATCCGCCACGCCGGCGAGCTGCGCGAGCTGTCGCAGTGGACGTGGGGCGAGCTGCGCGAGCAGACCGCCCGCATCGCCGCCGGCCTGCGGCGCATGGGCGTGGGCCCGGCGACCGGGTGGCCGCCTACATGCCCAACATCCCCGAGACGATCGCGGCCTTCCTGGCCACCGCCTCGATCGGCGCGGTGTGGTCGAGCGCCGCGCCGGAGTTCGGCGCGCGCTCGGTGGTCGACCGCTTCGGCCAGATCGAGCCCAAGGTGCTCCTGGCCGTCGACGGCTACCGCTACGGGGGGCGCGACCACGACCGCGGCGAGGTCGTCGCCGCCATCGCCGAGGAGATCGGCGCGCGGGTCGTGCGCTTCGGCTACCTCGACGCCGGCGGCTGGCCGTCGGAGCTGGTGGCCCGCGACGAGCCGCTGACCTTCGAGCAGGTCCCGTTCGACCACCCCCTCTGGCTGCTGTTCAGCTCGGGCACGACCGGGCTGCCCAAGCCGATCGTCCACAGCCAGGGCGGCATCCTGCTCGAGCACCTCAAGCACATGCACCTGCACCTCGACGCGCAGGAGGGCGACCGCGTCTTCTGGTTCACCACGACCGGCTGGATGATGTGGAACTTCCTCGTGGGCGTGCTGCTGACGCCGGCGTCGATCGTCCTCTTCGACGGCCACCCGGGCTCGCCGGACCTCGGGGCCCTGTGGGACCTGGCGCAGGACACCGGCATGACCACGTTCGGCACGAGCGCGTCGTACATCGCGTCGTGCATGAAGGCCGGCATCGAGCCGCGCGACGGGCGCGACCTCAGCGCGCTGCGGGCCGTGGGCTCGACCGGGTCGCCGCTGGCCCCGGAGGGCTTCGACTGGGTCTACGAGCACGTCGGCTCGGACACGTGGCTGTTCTCCACCAGCGGCGGGACCGACCTGTGCACCGCGTTCGTCGGCGGCGTGCCGACCCTGCCGGTCTACGAGGGCGAGCTGCAGGCGCGGGCGCTGGGCGCCAAGGTCGAGGCGTTCGACGAGGACGGCAACGCGCTCGTCGGGCAGGTGGGCGAGCTCGTCCTGACCGAGCCGATGCCGTCGATGCCGATCTCCTTCTGGGGCGACGACGACGGCTCGCGGCTGCGCGAGAGCTACTTCTCGATGTACCCGGGCGTCTGGCGCCACGGCGACTGGATCGAGATCACCGAGCGCGGCACGGCGATCATCTCCGGGCGCTCGGACTCGACCATCAACCGCGGCGGGATCCGCATGGGTACGAGCGAGATCTACAGCGCCGTGCTGGCCGACGACGACGTCGTCGACGCGCTCGTGGTCGACGTCCCGCGCGAAGGCACCGACGGGTGGATGCCGCTCTTCGTCGTGCTGCGCGAGGGCGCGACGCTCGACGACGACCTCGTCGGGCGCATCAAGCAGCGCATCCGCGAGGACTGCTCGCCGCGCCACGTGCCCAACGAGATCCACCAGATCGCCGAGGTCCCGCGGACGCTCTCGGGCAAGGCGCTCGAGGTCCCGGTCAAGCGCATCCTCATGGGCCACCCGGCAGACAAGGCCGCCAGCCGCGAGTCGCTGGCCAACCCGGGCGCCCTGGACTACTTCGTCGAGCTGGCCGACGGCGGCTGACGCAGCCGGGCGTCGATGGCCTCGACGACCGCCGCGGTGAGCTCGCGCAGCTGGCCGCGGGGCCCGCCGATGGCGAGCGCCGGCCGCTCCCCGGAAGGCAGGGCGCGCCCGCGCCGGCGCGGAATCCCGGTCTCGGCGGCGATCTCGGCCAGCGTCGGGTGCGCGCTGCTCCACCACGCCCGCGGCGCGGGCTCCAGCCACAGCAGGACGGTGGTCTCAGGCGCGCGGCGCTCCGCGCGCAGGCGGGCGCGCAACCCGAGCTCGCCGGCGCCGACGAACACCACCTCGGCCCAGGGCACGTCCCTGGCGGTGGCCACGGCGGCGTCGGCCGCGGCCGTGTCGGCCTCGGCGGCGGGCGCGACGATGGCGTCGACGAGGCTCCCGGCTGCCACGAGCGCCACCGCCGCGGGGACCAGCTGGGCGACGCCGAGCAGGGTGCCGTCCGCGCCGGCCACGCGGGCCCCGGCCAGCGCGACGGTCACCGCCAGCGAGCCCTGCAGCCACTCGAGGGCCGCCGGGACGCGCCACAGGACCGTCGCCCGCGGGCGGTCGACCGCGGCCAGGACGACGAGCGCCACCGCGCGCGGCTCGCGCGCGTGGGCCACCACGTCCTGCGTGGCGCGCGCGCGGCCGAGCGGGAGCAGGCCGCGGCCATGGGCGATCGAGAGCGCGCAGGCGCTCGCGGCGACGATCAGCCCGGCGAGCGGGTGGTCCACGCTGAGCACCGCGCCGACCACGCCGGCCACCGCGCACAGCGCCTGCCACGCCGGCCACCCGGGGCGCACCCACCGGGCCTCGACGCGCGGCGAGCGCCGCGCGCGGCGCAGCCGGCGCAGCAGCGCGAGCGCGCCGCGGCGCTCGGCGTCCGTGCAGGCGAGGGGGCCGCGGGCCACGGCCGCACACTAATGTTCGCCCGCGCCATGGACGCCACCGACCTCTGCTTCGCCGGTGCCACCGAGCAGGCGCGCCTGGTGGCCGCCGGCGAGGTCTCGGCGCGCGAGCTCGTCGAGGCGTCGCTCGACCGCATCTGGCAGGCCGACCCCGAGGTCAACGCCTTCCGTGTGGTCCTCGCCCACCGCGCGCTGACCGAGGCCGACCAGGCCGACGCGCGCCGCGGCGCGGGCGATCGGCGCCCGCTGCTCGGCGTGCCGGTGGCGATCAAGGACGACACCGATGTGGCCGGCGAGGTCACGGCCTGGGGCTCGCTGTCGCACGGCGGCCCGCGCGAGCGCGACGCCGACGTCGTGCGCGCCCTGCGCGAGGCGGGCGCCATCGTCATCGGCAAGACGCACGTGCCCGAGCTGACGATCTTCCCGTTCACGGAGTCGCTGGCCTTCGGCGCCACGCGCAACCCCTGGTCGCTGGACCACACGCCCGGCGGCTCGAGCGGCGGGACGGGCGCCGCGGTGGCCACCGGCATGGTCGGCGCCGCCCTGGGCTCCGACGGCGGCGGCTCGATCCGCATCCCCGCCGCGTTCTGCGGACTGTTCGGGCTCAAGCCGCAGCGCGACCGCATCTCGGTGGGGCCCAAGCGCGAGATCTGGCACGGCCTGGGGGTGTACGGGCCGCTGGCCCGGCGGGTGGCCGACGCCGCGCTCTTCCTCGAGGCCGCGGCGGGCGGCGGCGGCTTCGTCGAGGCCGCCGCGCGCCAGCCGGGGCGCCTGCGCGTCGCCGTCTCGACCAAGCTGCCGCCGGGCGCGCTGGCGCGCCTGGGGGGCGAGCAGCGCGATGCCGTGCACGGGACCGCGGAGCTCCTGCGCTCGCTGGGCCACGACGTCGCGGAGCGCGAGATCGACTACGGGCCGGCGGCGTGGCCGAACCTGGTGGCGCGCTACCTGCGCGGGATCAACGACGACGCGCACTCGGTCGAGCACCCCGGGCGCCTGGAGCCGCGCACCCGCGCGATGGCGCGCCTCGGCGCGCTCGTACCCGCCGGGCAGCTGGCGAGGGCGCGCGGCGCCGAGGAGGCCGTGGCGGCGCGGATCAACGCGATCTTCGACCACGCCGACGTCGTGCTCACGCCCGGGCCGACCGGGCCGCCGTTCCGCGTGGGCCAGTTCCACGGCCGCGGCGCGCTGTGGACGCTCAACGCCATCGTCTCCAGGGTCCCGTACTACGGCGTCTTCAACGCCACCGGGCAGCCCGCGGCCTCGGTGCCGGCTGGCGTCGACGACAAGGGCCTGCCGCTGGCCGTCCAGCTCGTCGGTCGCCCCGGCGACGAGGCGACCCTGCTCTCGCTCGCCGCCCAGATCGAGGAGGCGCGCCCGTGGGCCGACCGCCGGCCACCGCTATGAGCGCCGAGGACCTGCTCGACGTGGCGGTGGCCGCGGCGCGCGCCTCGGCGGCAGTGCTGCTCGAGTACTACGAGCACGGCGTGCGCGAGGTGGCGGCGAAGTCGACACCCACCGACCTCGTCTCCGAGGCCGACCTCGAGGCCGAGCGCGCGATCCGCGACCTCATCACCGCGCGGCGGCCCGACGACGCCATCCTGGGGGAGGAGGGCGACGACATCGCGGGGTCGACGGGGCTGCGCTGGGTCGTCGACCCGCTCGACGGCACGATCAACTACCTCTTCCGCATCCCGCAGTGGTCGGTGTCGGTGGCGTGCGAGGGCCACGTGGGCGTCGTCCTCGACCCGCTGCGCGACGAGCTCTTCACGGTCCGCGCGGGGGAGGCGGCCTTGCTCAACGGGGAGCCCATGCGCGGATCGGCGCGCGACGACCTCGCGACGGCGATGGTCTCGACGGGCTTCGGCTACGACGCCCGCGTGCGGGCTGCGCAGGCCGCGGTCGTCGCGCGGCTGCTGCCGCAGGTGCGCGACATCCGCCGGCTCGGCTCGGCCGCGCTGGACCTCGCGTGGCTGGCCGCCGGGCGCTACGACGCCTACTACGAGTACGGGCTCAACGCCTGGGACTGGGCCGCGGGCGAGATGCTCTGCAGCGCAGCCGGCCTCGAGACCCGCCACCTCGAGGCGCTGCCGGGCACCGGGGCCGGCCTGCTCGTCGCGGCGCCCGCGATCGTCGACGCGCTGGAGGCGATCGTCACCGGATGACGGCGCCCGAGCCCAGGCCGACGGCACGCAGGCCGGGCGTCTCGCCGGCCGCGTAGCGCAGCGGCAGCTCCTCGCCGTCGCCCAGCCAGGCGTGCAGGCGCTCTGGGTCGGCTGCCAGCTCGATCCACGCGATGCCACCCGCGTCGCCGCTGGCGCCGGGATCCGCGATGCCCGGGTCGCGCTGGATGAAGAACGGCAGCCACGGCTCGCCCATGGCTTGGGCGACGCCGGTCAGTCGTGCGGTCAGGCCGCCGCGCTCGATGCTCGTCACCTCGAGGCCCAGGCGCTGCGCCTCGGCGGGCACGTCGTGGACCGCGACCGCCCAGGCGAAGAGGCCGTCCGGTGCCGCGGCGACGGCGCGGCCGATGACCGAGGTCGCCGCCTCCTCGTGGTCGGCGATGGCCAGCACCTCGACATAGCCGCCGCCCAGCGGGAAGACGCGGTTGTGGGTCCCGATCCCGACATGCCGCCCGCCGCCGCCGTCGGGCAGCCCGTGCTCGTGCGCGAGGCGGTCGGCCGTCGAGCGCAGGTCGTCGGCGACCCAGATGACGTGGTCGATGCGCATCAACCGCCACGATGCACGACGCGCTCGAGCGCGAAGCGCAGCGTCACGCGCACCTCGCCCGGCTTGAGAGGCGGGTAGGGGCGGCCCTCGTACTTCTCGCTGAGGGCGTCGATGACGGCCTGGCCATCGTCCTCGCTGGCTGACTCGAGGACCCCCTGGATGAAGACGTACTCGTACTGGTTCTCGGCGTTGGCGATGAGCAGCGTCGCGCGGCCCGTGCGCTTGACGTTCTCCGGCCAGCGGCGGCCCTGGGCCGAGTTGAGGACGACCTGGTCGCCGTCGACGTCCGACCACACGAGCGTCGCGTGGATCGTCCCATCCTCGTTGAGCGTCGCGACGTGGCAGAAGTTGCGGCCCTGGATGAGCTCGCGAACCGGGTCGGTCAGGGTGCTGCGGGGCATGGCGCAACCATACGCGTCACTGCTTCGCGGCCGCCTGCACCAGCGGCCCCGTGCGATGGGCGATCTGCGTCGAGAGGACGATGTAGCTCGTCGAGCGCCTCACCGCCGACGTGCTGAGCAGCCGGTTGATGATCTCCTGCAGCTGCTCGGTGTCGTGGGCCGCGACGCGGCACAGCAGGTCGCGCGGGCCGCTCGTCGCGTGCGCCTCGAGTACCTCGGGAACCGACTCCAGGTGTGCGATGGCCTCGATGAGCCGCCCCTGCGTGATCTCCAGGAAGACGAAGGCGAGGACGGGATAGCCGATCTTCGATGGGTCGACCTCCGGGCCGAAGCTGCGGATGACGCCGCGCTCGGTGAGCTTCGCCAGGCGCGCCTGCACGGTGCCGCGCGCGACGTTCAGGCGCCGCGAGGCCTCCATCAGGCCGATGCGCGGCTCGTCGGCCATGAGCGCGATGAGCCGCGCGTCGAGGTCGTCGATCGGACTGGTCATGTTGTACAGAAGCTACCGCGCCCGGCTGGGCGATGTTGGGCGTCCTGACCGGTCAGAGCGCGCAGAGTTGCCAGTGAAGGCGCGACGTGGTGCCCTTGTGGCGGAGCGCACCACCCGAGGAGGGGCGAGATGTTCGAAGAGGCCCAGCTGTACTCGCCGGTCACGCAGCACGAGGACGGCAAGGTCGAGGTCCACCTCGGCCAGGACCACCCGGGGTTCAACGACCCCGAGTACCGCACGCGTCGCAACGAGATCGCTGCCGCCGCCATGGCGTGGACGCCCGGCGAGCCGATCCCGCGCATCGACTACACCGAGACCGAGCACGAGATCTGGCGCGTCGTCTGCCGCGAGCTGCATGACAAGCACGAGAAGTACGCCTGTCGCGACTACCTGGAGGGCAAGGCCCGCCTCGCCCTGCCCGAGGACCACGTGCCGCAGCTCAGCGAGGTGACCGACGGCCTGCGCCCGCTCACCGGCTTCGAGTACCACTGCGCTCCGGGCCTCGTCCCGCTGCGCGAGTTCTACGGCGCGCTTGCCGACCGCGTCTTTCACTCGACGCAATACGTCCGCCACCCGTCCGAGCCGCTCTACACCCCCGAGCCGGACATCATCCACGAGGTCATCGGCCACGGGAACATGCTCGCGAGCCCCCGCTTCGCCGAGGTCAAGCGCCTGGCCGGCGAGGCCGCCCGCCGCGTGGAGACCGACGAGGCCCTGCAGATCATCGCCGACGTCTTCTGGTTCACGCTCGAGTTCGGCGTCATCCGCGAGGGCTCGGAGCTCAAGGCCTACGGCGCCGGGATCCTCTCGAGCTACGGCGAGATCGAGGAGTTCCGCCACACCGAGATCCGCCCGCTCGACCTCGCCGAGATGGCCGCGATCGAGTACGACATCACCAAGTATCAGCCGATCCTCTACGCGGCCGAGTCGATGGACCACCTCGAGGACGTCGTCGGCGGCTTCTTCGCCACGGCCGACGACGACACGCCGGCGCGCCTCGCGGGCGGGCTCGCGACCGCATAGCGACCGGCGCTCATCACCGGCGGGCGCTCACCACATCCGCTCGCGGAAGCTCTCCTCGATCTCTGCCTGCGTCTGCTCGACCGTCAGGCCCGGAGTGTCGCGATGGTCGCGGTAGATCTGGGCCGCTGACGGCAGCTCGTCGGCCGGAGTCCACGTGGACGGGTCCCAGACACCGCCGCGCATGAACGACTTCGCGCAGTGCAGGTAGGCCTCGGCGACCTCGACCAGGAGCGCCAGACGCGGCGGCTTCGGGCCGCCCGTGATCAGCCCCTCGAGCAGCTCGGGCTCGCGCGTCAGCGTCGCGCGCCCGTTGACGCGCAGCGTCTCGCCCATGCCGGGCAGCAGGAAGAGCAGGGCGACGTGGGCGTTCTCGAGCAGGTTGGCGTTCGAGTCCTGGCGGCGGTTGCCGGTGTAGTCGGGGAGCAAGAGCCGGCGCTCGTCGAGCACGCGCGCGAAGCCCGGCGGGCCGCCGCGGGGCGAGCAGTCGCAGCGCCCCTCGGCGTCGGCAGTCGCAAGGATCGCGATCGGCGAGCGCGCGACGAAGGCGCGGCAGTGGCGATCGAGGTGGTCGAGCTGCTTGTCGAGCACCCGCTGCTGCGGCTCGCCGATGTGCTCACGCAATGCGTCGTAGGCGGTGATGGCGTGGTCGAGCATGTCCCAAGCCTAAGGCCGCCGCCGACCGCGCCGAACCGGCGCAATCGCCGGGCTACCGCTTGGGGCCGATGAACTCGTCGAGCCTCGTGACGGAGGCACGGCGGGCGACGGAGGTCGAGTCGCGGTTCATGACCCGCCACTGCACGCCGAGCGCGTCGCACGCCGCGCAGAAGATGCGCTTGATGTCGTCAGAGCGGTTGCTGAACTCGTAGCGCACGTACTCGTACGTCCGCTTCGGGTGCTTGATGCGGTTTACGTGCCGCGAGCCGTCGGAGTGGATGAACCCGCGCACGAGCTGATCGGGGTGAGCGTCGGCGATCCGCTGCTGCCAGGGCACCAGCGCGATGCGCCGCTCGTGCTTGCGGCCCGGGCCGTGCTGCGGGAAGAGGCACGGCCAGTGCTTCCAGTACGACGAGACGTCCAGCGCGCGGGAGTGCATGCGCGGCTGAAGCGCGGCTCGGCGCCCGCGAACGTCTTCGATCGCGAGCGCGATCCACCACGCGATGTTCAGGTGCAGCAGGTCGCAGGCGACGCGGAGTCTGTACACCCCGCGTCGGGCGAGCACGATGTAGCCGTCCCCGAGATAGGCGCCCAGCAGGTAGGCGTAGCTGGCGGCGGGAAGTCGTTCCGGAGCGCCTTCGCAAACGGGGCACGTCGACCGCGTGGAACGGCCGGGCGGGGAGCCCCGCCAATCACAGATCGTGCGGCGGGGGATCCCCGTCTCGCGCTCGATCTGGCAGTCGTTCAAGCCGACGGCGATGAGCGACGCGACGCGATCACGCTGCTCAACCGGAACGCACGTTCCCAGCATGCCAGCCCGGTCGGACGATGCCCGGGGCGGGATTCGAACCCGCATGCCCTTACGGACAATCGCTTTTGAGGCGATCCTGTAAACCAGTTCCAGCACCCGGGCGGGGCGCAGCACAGCGTACGTCAGCCGGCGGCAGGCGCGGGCGTCGTCGAGCCGTCCGAGTGGCGCTCGACCTCGACGTTCCACTCCTGCGAGAAGGCCTGCATAGAGAAGACGATGAGCAGGGCCTGGACCGGGACGATGAGCAGCGTGATGAGCCCGAGCAAACTCGAGTCGAGCGCCGGGTCGTTGAAGCCGGTCTTGTCGCGTTCGAACCACGCCGGGCCGGCGACCGCCGCGAAGATGAGCAGGATGATCGCCAGGGCCCCGGCCACCGGCAGCACCCCGCGGTTCCAGCGCGCGACGTACAAGGCCATCCCCAGGTAGATGAGGATGTAGGCGATCTGCAGCGGCTTGGCTCCCTGCAGGGCGTCCCAGCCGCCGATGGTCACGACGAGGACGAGTGCCGCGGAGACGAGCAGGAGCAAGATGACGACCGCCCTGCTCGCCTTGCTCGAGGCCTTCTTGCGGTTGGGATGCTCGATCCTGACGTCATCCTCGGCCATGCCGGGCGGACCATACAATCCGGCGCGGGCCGCGTGCGACGGTACGCGCGCGAGCGGGCGTGGTGAAACTGGTAGACACGCCGGCTTTAGGTGCCGGTGGCGCAAGCCTTGGGGGTTCGAGTCCCTCCGCCCGCACTCACGTCCCGGTCAGCGTGCCGTCGACGACGACGACCGCGTGGCCGGTGAGGTGGACGCGGTCGCCGTGGATCGATGTGCGCACGAGGCCGCCGCGCGCCGAGGCCTGTAGGCCGGTGAGTTCGTCGCGGCCGAGGCGGCTGCACCAGTACGGCGCCAGGGCGGTGTGGGCGCTGCCCGTGACGGGATCCTCGGGGATCCCGTCAGCGGGGGCGAAGAAGCGCGAGACGAAGTCGTAGCCGGCGTCCGGGGTGGAGGCGCCCGCGGTGGCGATGACGCCACGCAGGCCATCGCGCCGAGCGATACGGGCGATGGCGCCGAGGTCGGGCGCCAGCCCGCGGACGGCCGCCTCGCCGTCGAGAATCGCCAGAAGGTCGCGCAGCGCGCCCGTGGCGTAGGTGGCCTGCGGGGTGGCGCCGAGCGCTTCGGCCAGGCCGTCGGGCGCGGGCGTCTCGCTGATGGCGGCGGCCGGGAAGTCGAGCGTGATGGTGCCGTCCTCGGACGTGTGCGCGACGAGCACCCCGCTGCGGCTCATGAAGCGCACGGTCCCAGGCGTCCCGCGGTCGCGGTGCATCGCATGCGCCGTGGCGAGCGTGGCGTGGCCGCAGAGGTCGGTCTCGACCTCGGGCGTGAACCAGCGCAGCGCCCAGTCGGCGTCGTCGCTCTCGGTCAGCGGGTGGGCGAACGCGGTCTCCGAGAGGTGCATCTCCGCCGCGACCTGCTGCATCCAGGTCTCGTCGGGCCATGTGTCGGGCTCGTCGAGCAGGCAGACGGCGGCGGGGTTGCCGGCGAAGGGCCGGTCGGTGAAGGCGTCGATGATCCGGATCCGCATGCGTGGACTCTAGGCAGGAGCCCCCGCTGCGGCTCAGTCGGGCGGACGGTCCGGCTGGGACTCGCGCTCGGGCGCGAGCCGTTCCTCCTGCTGCGGGGGCCTTTTCTCACCCTGGCCGGCACGTGAAGCACCGCTTGACAGTCCGTCGAGGCGGGTACGGTGCTCTCCATGCGTGTGGGTCTTGTCCTGGGGGCAGGGGGCGTGGTCGGCGCCTCCTGGCTCATCGGGGCGCTCGACGCGCTGGAGGCGGAGACCGGCTGGCGCGCCGTTGACGCGGAGCGCATCGTGGGCACCTCGGCCGGCGCGGTGGTGGGAGCCCTGGCCGCGAGCGGCATCCCCTCGGAGTACATGAGCGCGTACGCGGCCGGTGGCACGCTGGAAGGCTTCGCGGAGGCCGAGTCGCGCGCCGACGACCTCTCGTCGAAGCTGCCCGGCTCGGACTATCGCCTGCAACTCGCGCTGCCGCCGATCGGCCCCGGCTCCTGGCGCCTGGCCCTGAACACGATGCTGCACCTGCGCAGCCACGCGCCCGCGGTCGTGCTGGCCGGCTGGCTGCCGCGCGGCTTCATCTCGACCGGGCCCATCCGCGATCTGGTGGACGGCTTCGTCCCCGGTGACTGGCCCGACCACCCGAGCTACTGGGCGGTAGCAGCCGACTACAGCTCGGGCAAGCGGGTCGCCTTCGGCCGCGACGACGCCCCGACGGCGTCCGTCGGCGATGCCGTCGCCGCGTCGTGCGCGATCCCGGGCTTCTACCACCCGGTCCGGGTCGCCGGCCGCCGCCACGTCGACGGCGGGATCTGCTCGACCTCGAACCTGGACCTGCTCTGCGGGGCCGACCTCGACCTCGTCGTCTGCCTGAACCCGATGTCGTCGGTGGCGCCGGTCTCCGGCGGCTCGCCCGCCGACCGCTTCGCGCGCCTCATGCGCGCCGCCGCCGGCCGGCGGCTGGCCCACGAGGCGCGCAAGCTGCGCAGCGAGGGCACCGACGTGCTCGTCCTGCAGCCCGGCCGCGATGACTGCGCCCTGATGGGCCTGAACCTCATGAGCGGCTCGCGCCGCGTCCAGGTGATGGAGCAGGCCCGGAAGTCGGTGGCCCGCGAGTTGCACCGCCTGCGCGGGACGCGCCTGCTCCCGGTGGGTCGCGCGCGACGTCGCGCAGCCGACGCAGACCGGGCCCGCAGCATCGCGGACGCGAAACGGATCCGGCGCGCCGCCTAGCTGTAAGTCCCGAGGAGGTTGGTTCGCTCGTTGAGGCGAGCGATCGGGGGCTTGTGGCCGAGGGCTGCGTGTCGGCGCTGATGGTTGTAGTAGTCCAGCCAGCCGTCAAGGGCGGCGGTGCGTTCGGTGCTGGTGCGGTAGATCGCGCCGTAGGCCCAGCCGCCCAGCAAGGTGCGGATGAAGCGCTCGGCCTTGCCGTTGGTCTGCGGGCGGTAGGGCCGCGTGCGCAGGTGGCGGATGCCCATCGCTCGACAGGCGATGGCGTGCACGGTGGAGCGGTAGGCCGCGCCGTTGTCGGTGATCAGGCGCTCGACGGTGATGCCGTGGCGGCGGTAAAACGCGACCGCGCGAGCGAGGAACGCGATCGCGGTGGTGGCCTTCTCGTCGTCGAGGACCTCGACGTAGGCCAGGCGGGTGCAGTCGTCGATGGCGATGTGGACGAACTCCCAGCCCTGCTCGTAGCGACGGCGGTGAAGGCCGCCGGCGCTTTGGCGGCCCAGGACGCGGTGGCCGGGCCGGGCGATGCGCCCGAGCTTCTTGACGTCAATGTGGATCAGCTCGCCCGGCCGCTGGCGCTCATAGCGCTCGGTGGGCTCCAGGCCCAGGCGCCCAAGGCGGCTCATCCCGATCCGCTGAAGGATCCCCGAGACGGTCGACAGCGGCATCGCCAGCGTCTCGGCGATCTCCGGGCCGGTGAACCGCAGCCGCCGCAACGCGGCGATCACCCCGACGCGCCGCTCGCAGGTGCGGTTGGCCACCGTGGCGGGCGCCGACGAGCGATCCAGCAGCCCCAGCTCGCCCTCGGCGCGGTAACGGCCCACCCATTTGCGCGCGCAGCGGACGCTGACTTCGGCGGCCTCGGCCGCCTTCGTCAGCGTCCACTCCTGCTCGACCACGCGACGGCAGAGCAGGCGCCGCTTGTTCAGGCTGAGGGCCGCGTTAGCGTGCAGCTTCATCCGGTGTCCTCCTTGGGACTGGTTGGCGTCAGACACCTCCAGCCTCCAAGGGGGCCCGGATGAACCAACCTGCTCAGGAACTACACCTGATATGGCCTGAGGTTTGTCAAGAGGGCAGCACGGAAGGCCCCGCTTTGCGGGGCTTTTTGTTGGTCTGAGAGGCGGCGGGCGGGGCCGGTGGCGCGACGCGCGGTCACACTGATATGCGCGGGTTGGATACCGCAGGACCGGGTTTCGTCTCAGAGCCCGCCGTCTAGCATCGGGCGTGACCGCCGGTGGCGGCTGCCCATAGGTGTGTCACGGATGCTCTGGCGCGAAGGGCCCCTCGGTGCCCGCCGCCTCTCAGACCAGCAGCTGTCGGGCGGGGCTATTCGGTGGCGACCGCCCAGCAGAAGCCGGCCAGCTCGCGGGCGGCGGCGACGGCGATGATCGTGCGGCGCTTGCCGCGTTGCTCCATCCGCGACCAGACACGGTGCAGCCGGCGCTGGGTCTTCCACGACAGCGCGATGATCGCGGGGTCAGCGCCGGCCTGGCGACGCCTGAGCGGCTCGCTGACCCTGGGTGGCTGGCGATAGTGCCAGGCCGCCTCGACCAGCAGCCGGCGGGCGTGCTGGCTGCCGGACTTGGTGATCGATCCCTGCCGGCCGCGTGCCGGAGGAGTGCTCGGACGGGACGACGCCAAGGAAGCTCATCAGCTGCTCGGGGTGACGAAACCGGTTGAAGTCGCCGACCTCGGCGCACAGGCCGGCGGCGGTGAGGGTGTCGATCCCGCGCAGACACATCAACCGCCTCGCGGTCTGCGCCCACGGCGAGAGCGGAAGCAGCTCGGCGATCCGGGCCTCGAGCTCTGCGCGGCGGATGACCAGCGCCTCGACCGCGCCCGCGATAGTCATCCAAGGCCGCCTGGGTGCCGGGCTGATCGAAGCGCACGGTCGACAGCCACCGCAGATGCGGCTGAGTCCAGTTGCGCTGCGTGCCCTCAAAGCGCACGTCGTGGCGCAACAGCAGCTTGGCCACGCGATGGCGAGCGCTCATCAGATCCCCGCGCAAATCCTCACGCGCGCGGACCAGATCACGCAGACCCTCCGCCTCCACGGTCGGCACGGCGACGCGGTGAAGCTCGCCAGCGATCAACAACCTGACCAGCCGCTCGGCGTCGCGCTGATCGGTCTTCACGCGATCCGACGGGCCACGCGGGATCAGCCCCGGCGCGCACACCAGACAGTCCACCCCCGCGGCCTGCAGCCGCCGGGCGAGCGCGAAGCCGGTTGGCCCCGCCTCATACGTCGCGCGCACCGGACCCGGCAACGCGGCCACGAACTGCGCCACCTCACACGCACGCCCCGAGAGCCGCTGGCGTCGAAGCTCGCCCGAATCGCGATCGATGATCGCCGCCACCGTCGCGCTGACATGCACATCCAGCGCCACGAACGTCTTAGCCTGCGCCATGGTCGGCACCCCCATGATTGCGGTCCCCGCCGAGGCCACTCCTCGACGGCAAACCCGCGCATCTCATGCGCGGGTGCCGACCCTCACACCACGCCCGGACAGGGCCCGCCGCTCAGGACGACAGGCCATAGGGTCTGCGCTCAGCACTTCGGCCCCACGTTCTCGTCGAGCAACGCGACGCTCGTGCGATGCGAGTCGACCGAACGGATTGCTCGCTACGATGGCCCACTCGACTCCTGGGGGAGTGAGTTAACGGCTATGCGCATGGTCTCCAAAACCATGAATTCGGGTTCGAATCCCGGCTCCCCCGCTCACTCTTGACGCCGACGACCTCGCAGATCTTCGCGCCCGAGGCGCTCGCCGGGCGCGTGGTCCTCGTCACGGGCGGCGGCACGAACCTCGGCAGGCAAGCGGCGATCGAGCTCGCGGCGGCCGGGGCGCAGGTGGTCATCGCCGGGCGCCGCGAGGAGGTGCTCGCAGCAGCGGCGGCAGAGATCGGCGAGCGCTGCTCGTACGTCGCCGCCGACATCCGCGACCCTGCCGACGCGACGCGGATCGTCGAGACCGCCCGCCAGCGCCACGGGCGCCTCGACGCGCTCGTCAACAACGCCGGCGGCCAGTACTTCGTCCCCGCGGAGGACATCGGGGCCAAGGGCTGGCGCGCGGTGCGCCGCCTGAACGTCGGCGGCACCTACACGATGATCCGCGCCGCTGTCGGCACCGGCTTCGGCGACGACGGCGGGACCGTCGTCAACGTGACCGTTTCCCCCCACCAGGGCATGCCGGCGATGGCGCACACCGGAGCCGCGCGCGCGGCGGTGGAGGAGCTCACCCGCGAGCTCGCCGCCGAGTGGGCGCCGCGCGGCATCGCCCTCGTCGCCGCCGCCATCGGGCGCTTCGACACCGAGTCGCTGCGCAAGTACCCCGAGGTCGTGTGGAGGGGGGCCGCCCGCAGCGTCCCTCTGCAGCGCCTCGGCACCATGCAGGAGTTCGGCTGGCTCATCGCGCTGCTCGCGGGCCCGCTCGGCCGCGCGCTCAGCGGCTCGGTCGTCACCCTCGACGGCGGTGCCGACAACTGGTTCGGCCCCTGGCCGCCGCTGACCCTGATCGACGGTGCCGGCGAGGTGCCGACCGAGGAGCGGCGCCCCACATAGCCCGGCGGACCTGAGGTACCCTTGGTCGCGCTTGCGGGCGAAGTGTTGTGGTTGCACAGAAGCCTTCCAAGCTTCTAGGGCGGGTTCGATTCCCGTCGCCCGCTCTGGATGCCACGGGGAGTGGCGCAGTCTGGTAGCGCACCCGGCTGGGGGCCGGGCGGTCGCAGGTTCAAATCCTGTCTCCCCGATGCGAGAAAAGGTCTGCTTTTGCAGGCCTTTTCTGTCGTTTGGGGCGGTGCGCAGACGCCCGACGGGGTCCATTTAGGGTCCAATTATTCTCTACAGCTTCGGTCGAGAACGGCTCTGCCGGTCCCCGGCGATCCCGCCGTGACGGTCGGAGAGCGCATGTCGGGCCGGCCGGGGAGCTGGCCAACGCCCGCCGGCTGGAGTCGCTGCCCGGGTATGCGATCCGGTTCGATCCTTGCCCTGACTTACGATGGCGTGCGTGTCTTTGAGCCCAGCCGTCCCCCTCTACCAGACCGCCGCCGGCACCGCGTATGTCGGCGATTCCCTGTCCGGCATGCGTGACCACCTGGCCGACGAGTCCGTCGCGCAGAACAGCGAGCCGATGCAACGCGTCCACATCGCCGCGCATCGGCGACAAGCCCGTCGACCGCGTGACGGTCGCCGACGTCGAGACCGTCGCCGCCGCGATGCTCGACGCCGGCCTCGCGCCCAAGACCGTGCGCAACGTCATCACGTTCATGCACTCCGTCTTCGAGCACGCGATCGACCGCGGCTGGACGACGCAGAACCCGGTCCGCCGCGCCAGCCGCCCCAAGCGCCGCCGGGGCGGCGACGCCAATCCCGACATCCAGTTCCTCACCGTGCCCGAGCTCGAGGCCGTGCTGCGCGCGATCCCCGACGAGGTCGTCGTGCGCGCGCCCGCGCCGACACGCCGCGGCCGCGCCGGCAGCGCGCCGCCCGTTCCGCCCGACGTCCTCGGGCCCGTGATCCGCCCCGTCGTCCTCACCGCCGCGATGACCCGCCTCCGCCAGTCCGAGCTGCTTGGCCTGCGGTGGCGGGACGTCGACTGGACCGCCCAGCGCATTCGCGTCCGCAACGCCTGGGTCCGCGGTGAGCACTCGGCCGAGGGCAAGTCCGATCTCTCGACGCGCCGATCGGTGCCGATAGCCGACCGCCTCGCTCGGGAGATGGACCGCTGGTCACAGCGCACGCTCTACGGCGCCCACGACCTCGTCTTCGCGCCCCGCAGTCGGGCCGACCGCTCGACCGCTCGAAGCTCACGCGGCGCTTTAAGGCGGCGTGCGTCGAGGCGGGCGTGCGCCCGATCAGGTTCCACGACCTCAGGCATACCTTCGCGAGGCGGCTCGCGGCGTCCGGCCAGCCAATGCGCACCATCCAGGAGTTCCTCGGCCACGCCGACTCCAAGACGACACAGATCTACGCCCACTACGCGCCGAGCGCGCATGGTCGAGATGGCGGCGTTCGCGGAGGAGAAGCCGCTCGCAGCGGAGCCTGCAGAGATCGACTCGAGCGGATGATATTGTCACCCGGATGTTCGAAAAACTCGAACAAAATGGTGACAAAGATGTCGGAGGCCGACTGTACGCGCTCGCCGAGGGCAACACGGGCTACCTCACCGCGCGCGCGGCGGCCGACGCCGGCATCGCCAGGTCGACGCTGTCCTACCACGCGCGCCCCGGCGGCCGGCTCGTCCACGTCGCCCGCGGCCTCTACCGGCTGCGCGACTTCCCCAGCAGCCCACACGAGCACATCGTCGCGGGGTGGCTTCGCGCCCCTCTGTCGGCCGACGCAGTCGTCTCGCACGAGAGCGCGCTGGAACTCGATGACCTCTCCGACGTCATCGCTGACGAGGTCCACGTCACCGTCCCACGATCACAGCGCCGCAAGCCGATCGACGGCGTGGTCATCCATCCGACCACGTTCCCCATCACGGGGCGGCAACGGCGGAACGTCCTCGGCATGCCAGTGACGACTGTCGACCGCACGATCATCGACGTCCTGCGGTCGACTGGCCTGACGGAGCAGCTGGAGGCGGCCGCCCAGCAGGCTCTGCAGCGCGGGCTCACGACGAAGCGCCGGCTGCGAGCGACCGCCGCGGACTTCCCGCAGACCGTACAGCGTCAGATCGCCGAGCTCACGCGATGAAATACGAGACGGACCAGGCTTTCCGGACGGCACTCGAGGCGCGCATCAAGCAGGGGCAGACCGACTCTGCCGGCGTGTCCCGGCTGCGCAAGCGGATCGTGTTCGAGCGGCTGCTCGCCCGCCTCGTCGCTGAGGCGCCCGGCGAGTGGGTGCTCAAGGGCGGCTTCGCGTTGGAGCTCCGCCTCGGCACCGTGGCCCGGAGCACCAAGGACGCCGACTTCGATTGGCGGCTCGCCGAGGACGACGCCGTCGAGATGCTCCTCGACGCCGCAGCCCTCGACCTGGACGATGGCTTCACGTTCGCACTCGAGCGCGCCAACGAAGAGACGGACCTCCCCGGCGGCGGTCAGCGGTGGCGTGTCACGGCGACGCTCGCCGGCCGCGTATTCGAGCGCAGCGTCATCGACGTCGCGTTCGCCGCCGTGCCCGTCCACGAGCCCGACGAGATCGCGACGTCGGATCTGCTCGAGTTCGCCGACATCGACGTCGTAGAGGTCCCCACGCTCGGGATCGAGCAGCACCTCGCCGAGAAGCTGCACGCGTACACGCGCGAGTACGCCGGTGGGCGCCGCAGCACGCGCGTCAAGGATCTCGTCGACATCGTCGTCATCGCGAACACATCGACGATCGACGCCGGCAAGCTGGCCGAGGCGATCGCCGTCATCTTCGACCGGCGAGCCGAGCACGAGGTGCCCGCGGCGCTGCTGATGCCGCCCGCCGAGTGGGAGGCACCCTGGCGACGCCTCGCTCGCGATGTTCCGGCGGCGGACGACGTCGCCGAGGGATACCGCATCGCCGTCGCGCTCTTCGCCCCAGTCCTCGACGGTGCGGTGGCGACGGGCGCGTGGCAGCCCGGCAGCGGCTGGTCGAGCTGATCCGCCGAGCGCGAAACGCGGAGCGGTGCGGTGACGTCCGGGCGGCCTGTCACCGTTCATTGGTTTCCCCATTCGCGTCGACGGCCGCGAAGGAGGCCGCACATGTCCCACATGACCAACGACCCGCAGAGCTCGATCACCGCGAACCTCGCGCTCTCGAAGCTCGCGCGCAACCAGGCAATGATTGATCGAGCGCTCAGGCCGTGGCCCCGCGACCGGATAGAGAGTTTCCGCAGATCACGGCGCGCGCGACGGTTCCGAACCGCGCCCCGCTGATCGATGTCGTCGCGAAGAGCATCGCGCAGACGAAGCTCGCGCCGAGGATGACGGGGTTGACGAAGGCGCAGGCCGGCGGGTTGGCCGCGCAGCTGGCCGGCCCGAGGATCGCGCCGGGGATCGCGGCGTTGACGAAGGCGCAGGCCGGCGGGTTGGCCGCGCAGCTGGCCGGCCCGAAGGCCACGCCCGGGATGGAGGCGCTGACGAAGGCTCTGACCGCGCGGATGATGGGACCGAAGCTCACGTCGGGCATCGCGGCGTTGACCAGGGCGCAGACGGGTGGGTTGGCCGTCGAGCTCGCGAAGCGGCACTCCGTGCCGTCCGCGATCGAGGGGATGCGCAACGCGAGCGAGCGCTACGCCGCAACCACGCGTGCGCTCGAGCCGTCTCGCCGACCGGGCAACGCCTTGATGGAGGCGATGAAGGCTTTCGACGCGGAGTCCAGCGTCGTGGAGGTCCACGACCGCGGTGCGATCAAGCGTTGCCGCCCGTTCGCAACTTCACAGCGGATCTCGTGCGTCTGCAGCACGAGGCCGCCGAGCTGCGCGAGCTCGAGCGGCGCGAGGAGGTCGACCATCGGCGCCAGTCGCTTGCAGTCCAGATGGCCATGCGGGACGCCCTGATCGCATCCGAAGTGGCTCGAGCTGCGGATGCCGAGGCGTCTGCCAAGCGTGAGATGGCCGCGCTCGATCGCGCGATCGCGGCGGAAAGCGCGCGGAGGCCAGCGATGATCGCGAGGCGAAGATGCTCAAGCTCACCACGGTCAGCGTGACCATCGGCGGCGTGTCTCTGCTGGTCGCGATCGCCGCCGTGATCGTGACGATCATCGTGGCCAGCTGAGGACGAGTTCGGCGACACCGCGGGCAGAGCGACATGGTCGATCCGGGTTGGGATCTGTGGGACGCGAAGCGTGTCCGCACCGCGCTGTGGCCATCGACCGAAGACTGGCCGGATGGGGACGAGCTCTGGCCCGAGGTAGCGATCAGTCCGAGGTTGTCCCTTAGCTCGTAGAACTTGAAGACGGCGGTCCCTCCGCCCCGTCCGTTGCCGTTGGCAGCGTGCGGGGTGATCCGCTCAAGATCGAAGGAGGAACCGCCGTGAAGGAGACCGTATCGGTCGCGCCCGCCGTGACCGCGCAAGAAGCGGTGTTGCCCAGGCGTGTGCAGGAGGCGCTGGGCGAGCTGGTCGGGGCAGCGAAGGAGGGGCTGCTGGCGTTGAGCGTCGCGACCGGGCTCGGCGTGCTGGCCGAGCTGCTCGAAGAGGAGGTCGACGAGGTTGTGGGCCCCAAGGGCAAGCGCAACCCCGATCGCAGCGCGGTGCGCCACGGCCACGAGGCCGGCGAGGTCACGGTCGGCGGCCGGCGTGTCGCGGTGCAGCGCCCGCGGGTCAGGACCGTTGACGGCGAGCGCGAGGTGCCGCTGGCCAGCTATGCGCACTTCGCTGATCGCGACCCGTTGACTCGGGTGGTGTTGGAGCAGATGCTCGCCGGCGTTTCGACGCGCCGTTTCGCGCGCACGCGCGAGCCGGTCGGCGAGGACCTCGTCGAGGGCGAGCGCTCGACGTCGAAGTCGGCGGTCAGCCGCGAGTTCGTCGGCCGCACTCGCGAGCACCTGGCCGCGCTCATGGGCCGCTCGCTGGCCGACATCCGCTTGGCGGTGTTGATGCTCGACGCGATCGAGCTGAAGGGCCGCTGCTGCGTCGTCTGCCTGGGCGTCACGACCGACGGCATCAAGGTCCCGCTCGGGCTGTGGGACGGCTCGACGGAGAACAAGACCGTCACCGCGCACCTGCTCTCAGACCTCGTTGCCCGCGGGTTGGATGTCGAGCAGGGCGTGCTCGTCGTCCTCGACGGATCCAAGGCGCTGCGCGCCGCGGTCGAGGAGGTGTTCGGCCCCGTGCCGGTGCAGCGCTGCATCCGTCACAAAGAGCGAAACGTGCTCAGTCCACCCGAGGAACGAGCGTACGACGGCGCTCCGATCCGCGCGAGCGACGTCGAGCCGAGACCCGGTCCGATGTGGATCACGTACTGGGTGTGGGCGGTAGGCACACCGTTCGTGAAGATCGGTCGGACGCAGTACCAGGCCGATCGCGATGGCCACTGGCAGGGCAAGCCCGAACTTGCCCGCCGCCGCGTGAAGGAGTGGCAGACCGGCTGCATGTACCCCGTGCAGCTGATCCGCGTGCACCTCAGCGATGGCGAGCACGAGGGCAATGAGCACGCGCTCCGCGAACCCGCTCGAGTTACGCCGTCACGCGAGTGGTTCGATCTGCGCCGCGTGCAGTCACTGGCGCGCCTGCTTGCGGCGGGCGTACTCGTTCAACGCCCACATGCCAGCGACGAACCGCTCTTCGCCGCGATCCAGGATGAGCCCTCGGGCCACGCCGTCGCGCACCCGCATCGGCTGCCAGTCCATGTCCGAATGGAGCAAGTAGTCGTCGGTCGTGTAGACGAGCGCCTCACCGTGCATGTTGAAGCTAACCCCGCGGAGCCATTCAGGCAGCGACTCGACCCACTGCGTGTCTCGCGGTTCGGGTTCGACATCGACCTCGTCCGCGTCGCCGAAGTCTGGGCTGCGGCGGTCTGCTTCGCGCTCGAGCTCATCCGCCATGTTCTTGAAGAACTCGCGCTCGGCGCCCTTGCCAGCGGCAAGCGCGCGCATGCCGACAGCGTTGGCTGCTCGGCGCAGCCCGTCGACATCGAGTGTGCCAAGCACGGCTTCCAGCAGCACGAGCTGGGGGTCAATGGGTCCCTCCGTGACGAAGAGCTCGCTCGGATCCACGTCGTAAAAGCGCGCGACGGGGTTGGCGGTGCCCGCGTGGGCGAGCTTGCCTTGTTCTAGTCGGCGGAGTGTCTCGACGGCAATGCCGATGTCGGCCGCTGCTTGACGCAGGGAGAGTCCTCGCTCCGCTCGCAACCTTTGCAGGGTTTCGCCGTTCGCCTGCACCTTCACCATCGTGTCTCCTCCTGTCGCTAACGCGTGCTAAGAAAAGCTAGGACAAGATTAGACAAGACTGGCTGCAAGTCAAAACGCTGTCTGCGGCGCAGGTCAGGCGGGGATCCGCCGGAGTCGTCAGCCGATGCGGCGCCGGCGCGGGGACTCGAACACACGCTCGGGGTCCCATTCGGGGTCCAACTTCAGGACAACCTCGACGCACCGAGAACTAAGAAGTTCCTGCAAATATCGATTTCTCCACCTCAGAGAAAGTGCGAGATCCGGTTGGGGGCCGGGCGGTCGCAGGTTCAAATCCTGTCTCCCCGATGAGTCGCCGGTGTCGCCGGCATCGGCCGAAGGCCACAACATTGCCGGTCAGGCGTGGGCCGCGCGGTCTGGCGCAGCACCGGCGCTGCGAGGAACGCTCTGCACTGACCCGGGCACGGCTGGCGGATCGGTTTCGAGCGGCTCGCGTTCGGTCTTGACCCAGTCGCGGCGTTCGGTGAGCTGGCGCACGGCCGAGCGTACGAGCACCGGCCAGAGCAGCCAGCTGTAGAACGCGTACACGTGCGCGATGAGGAAGCCGCGGGCCCAGCCGAGCGGCCCCTGGTCGGCGCGCGCGGCGACGCAACCGAGCGTCGTCCCGGCAAAGGTCAGCAGGTAGATGAGCAGCAGCTGCCACCTGGGACCGCCGTCCCAGAAGGGCGTCGTGCCGGTGACCGCGAGTGCCATCGCGACGGCGAGGGCGATCCCCACGAGCCCCTGCCACAACGGCATCAGCAGGTAGGCGAGCAGCTCGATGCGCGGGAGGCGCCCGAGGGGCGCGCGCCACACCTCGCCCGTCAGCCCGATCGCCTGCAGATTGCCCTGCGACCAGCGGGTGCGCTGGCGCAGCAGCGGGCGCAGCGACGTCGGGCCCTGCTGCTCGACGACGGCCCGCAGCTCCTGGCGGCCCTCCCACCCGGCGGCGATCAGGCGCAGGCCGAGATCCTGGTCCTCGGTCATCCGGTCGCGCCACGGGCCGGACTCGTCGGCGAGCGCGTCGAGCGCTCGCAGGCGGTTGAACTGTCCGTTGCCGCCCATTCCGGCCGTGCCCCAGCCGTCGCGGCCGGCCTGGAAGAGGTGCCCATAGACCGAGAACTCGACGTCCTGCATCCATGTGAGGAGCCGCCGACGGTTGTAGATGTGCACGAGCGCCTGCACGCCTCCCACCGACGAATCGGCGAAGTGCGCGCCGGCATACCGTGGCGCCGAAGGGCGCAGGCGCCCGTCGGCGTCCACGATGACGACGATGACCGTGTCACGGTCGACGCCGGCGAGCAGCGGGTCGAGCTCGCGGTAGGCGTAGTTGAGCGCGGCAGCCTTGCCCTCCCGTGCTCGCGGCGGGTCGCGACGCAGCACGACGAGGTCGGGATGGGAGAGCTCGGCCAGGATCTGCGGGGTGGCGTCGTCGGAGCCGTCGTCGATGACGACGACCCGCCGGCGCGCGACGTCGAGGGCCAGGAGGCGGTCGACGCTGTCGCGGATCGTCACCTGCTCGTTGAGCGCGGGCACGAGGAAGACCCACATGAAGCGGTCGGCGCCGTCCGCGGGCGCGGGCGGGGCCTGGGTGCGGGCGCGCTGGCCACGGACGAAGAGCAGGGCCGTCCAGAGGAGCATGAGCACGACCACGGCGAGCCCGATCCCGAGGGGCACCGCCCACACGACGGGCAGTCCTGTGAAAGGGGAGCTCATGTCAGCCATGTCGCGTCCAGATCGTCTTGGCACTCGCGCAGGCGCTCGCGCTCGGTGGCCCGTGCGATCACCGCCTCGATGCCGTCGAGCGGTCCATCGAAGCCCGCCGCGCGGATCACCGCGGTGCGGCTGAAGCCCGACCCGAACTGGGTCGGTGGCTCCTCCGCACGCAGGACGTACTCGAAGGCCGCGACGATCCGCTCGGCCGCGTGCCCGTCGCCGTACGGGTTCGGCGCCTGGCTCATCTTGGCGTGGGCGATGGGGTCGCTCAGCAGGCGGTGGCCTTCGGCGAAGATCCGGTCGGGGTCCGTGCCGACGAGCAGCAGGGTCCCCGCGTCGATGCCCTCGGAGCGCTCGGTCTGCTCGCGGGTGACGAGCACCGGCTTGCCGAGCGCCGGGGCCTCCTCCTGGATGCCGCCCGAGTCGGTGATCACGAGGTCGCAGCGTCCCAGCAGCTTCGCGAACGGGGCGTAGCTCAGCGGCTCGGTGAGCAGCAAGTTGGGCAGGTCGCGCAGCGGCGCGCCCAGCTTCTGGCGCACGAGCGGGTTGGGGTGCAACGGGACGACGAACCGCACGTCGCCGTGCTCGCGCGCCAGCCGACTCACGCCCTGGGCGATGCGGTCGAGGCCGTTGGCCCAGCTCTCGCGGCGATGCGCGGTCACGACGACCACGCGCTCGTCGCCGTCGAAGACGGCCTGCAGGGCCGGATCCTCGAAGCAAACCGGAAGCCCGGAGGCCCAGCGGAGCGCGTCGATGCCCGTGTTGCCCGTGACGAAGATCTGGTCGACCGACACGTTCTCACGCACGAGCTGCTCCATGTTGCGCGTGGTGGGGGCGAGGTGAGCGCAGGCCATGCACGAGATCAGCTGGCGGTTGAGCTCCTCGGGGAAGGGCGTGAGGTTGAGGCCGCCGGTGCGCAGCCCGGCCTCGACGTGCATCACCGGGATGCGCAGGTGGAACGCCGCCAGGGCCGCGGCCATCGCCGAGCTCGTGTCACCGTGGACGAGGACGGCCGCCGGGAAGCGCCCCGAGACGACGTCCTCGAGCTCGACGTTCTCCGGCAGGATCCCGAACCACTCGACGACGAAGTCCTCGAAGCGGCGCATGACCGAGGAGACGCGCTCGTTGAGCTCGCGCCGGCCCCCGGCCCACAGCGTGACGTCCGTCGCGATGCCGGCGAGGTCGAAGATCTCCCTGACCATCCGGTGGTGCTGACCGGTCGAGACGACGATCGGATCCAAGGACTCGCTCGCGCGCATCGCGAGGATGATCGGCACGAGCTTGATCGCCTCCGGCCGTGTGCCGACGACGACCGGCACCACGAGCCGCGGCGTCAGGGCGGGGAACGGATCGCGTGCCGCGCGCGCGGCGCCCGGGGCCCGTGCGGTCGCGGGCTCGGCCGCGGTCGGCACCGACGTGGAGAGCTGGTGCGCCGCCTTGTCGTCGACGCGGCGAGCGCGCATCACGCGCGAGCTGCCCCGGGCCCGGCGACGGCGCCGACGCTGCTGGGATGCTCGATCGCTGTGCTCATGCTGCTTGCCCTTCGTCGGGGGTTGCACGCTGCTACTGCACGCATCGACGCGCAGCCGGCGGCACAGCACCGGGCAAGCTCCCACTCGCCGTCAGTAGTTGTCCCCGGCTCTGGTTCGCCGGGGCGGGCCCCGCGAAGTCCGCGTGGGACGCGCTGACCTCTAGCCCACCCGCTCGTGCACCCACCACGCCGCGAACGCGAGCATGGCGAGTGCCGCCCCGCCGAAGATCGCGGTCTCGATCCCCTGTAGCGCCCAGAAGTGGCTCGCGGGGTGGTAGACGGCGTGCATGAAGCCAACGCGCGTGGGTGGGCAGTTGGTCGCGATGTCGGGCCCGTGCGCGCACGTGATGTCGACCGGCGCGAGGTGGCCGAGGCGGTCGCTGGGAAACTGGCGCAGCACCCAGGCATGCCGGAGACCGGGCGGCTCCGCGCCGTCGGGGCGCCAGGTCGCCTGCAGCGGGGTCAGCAGGTGCTGGCGCACGACGCTGTCGAAGAGGACGCGTGCCGCGAAGTAGCCGGCGAAGCCGACCATCAGCGCAGGGACGGCGCGTCGCCAGAGCACCCCGACGAGCGTGCAGAGCCCCAGCGCGAAGAGGGTGTAGCCGAGGACCACGGTCCCTTCGGAGTCGAAGACGCTGTTGTCCATGCGGCCCTGCAGGCGCACGAACGGCATGCGCCACCACGTCACCAGCAGCACGAGCACGCCGGCCGCCACCACGGCCGCCACGGCGGCGAGCCCGAGCTTGGTCACCAGCCAGCGGCGGCGCGTGATGCTCTGCGTCCAGTCCAGCCGATGGGTGCCCTGCTCGAGCGAGACCAGCAGCGGCGCGGCCACCACGGTGCCGACCAGGCCGGGGATCAGCGTCAGCCAGGCGATGAGCCCCCCGAGGCCGTTGAAGCGCACGAGGAACTGGTCGACCGCTTGCTGGCAGGACTGCGACGGCTTCGCGCCGGTGCACGAGGCCAGATGGCCGGCGTCGAACGCGGAGGCGATGTTGAGGCCGGTGGGCAGCAGCACCACGGCCAGCACGGCGAGCATGGCGGCGACGATCGCCGCCTCGGCGCGCTGCTGGCGCCATCCCACCCAGGTCATCGGGCCACCGCCTCGGCCAGCGGCCGGCTCGCGCCGTAGCCGAGGTAGGCCAGGACGATCTCCTCGAGGTCCACTTCGTGCAGCTCCCAGTCGGCGTCGTAGACGTGGCCATCGGCGCGGACCAGCAGCGTGGTCTGGCGCTCGGTGTGGCGCTCGCGGATCACGTCGTGCATCCGCGCGACGGCGGTCGCCTCGGTGCGCGGCCCGGTCAGCAGGCGATGGCCGGCGACGATCTCGTCGATCGGGCCGGCGAGCTCGGCGCGCGCCTGGGCGAGGATCACGAGGTGGTCGCAGACGCGCTCGAGCTCGGCGACGATGTGCGACGACAGGATCACGGTCAGGCCGGTCTCGCTCACGGCCTCCATGAGCGAGTTGAGGAACTCGCGCCGGGCCAGCGGGTCGAGCGAGGCCACCGGCTCGTCGAGCAGCAGCAATTCCGGCCGCTTGGCCAGCGCGACCGTCAGCGCGACCTGCGCGCGCTGGCCGCCCGAGAGCCGGCCGACCGCACGATCGAGCGGCAGGTCGAGGCGCTGCACGCGCTCGTGGGCGAGCGCGTCGTCCCAGGCGGGGTTGAGCTTGCGCCCGAGCTTCAGCGTCTCGGCGACCGTGAAGCCGCGGTGCAGCGGATGCTCCTGGCCGACGAACCCGACGCGCGCCAGCAGCGCCGGGTCGCGCGGCGAGTGGCCGAGGACCGTGACGTCGCCCGCGCTCGGCCGGGTCAGCCCGACGGCGAGCTGCAGCAGCGTCGTCTTGCCGGCGCCGTTGGGGCCGACGAGAGCGGTGACCGAGCCCTCGGGCACCTCGATCGTGCAGTCCTGCAGCGCCCACTTGGAGCCGTAGCGCTTGCCGAGTCCCTGGGTGCTGATCGCGCTCATGCGACGCTCCTGATCGCGGGCGGGCGCAGCGTGTCCATGAACAACGCCGCCATGGCGTCCTCGTCCAAGCCGGCCCCGCGCGCTCGCGCGATCCAGCCCTCCAGCCCCGAGCGCAGGTCCTGCACGTCGCCGGGGGGCAGCGGCGCGACGTCCTCGGCGACGAAGGTGCCGACGCCCCGGCGCCCTTCCACCAGGCCTTCGCGGTCCAGGTCGCGGTAGGCCTTCAGCACGGTGTTGGGGTTGACGGTCAGCGAGCCGACGACGTCCTTGACCGTCGGCAGCTGATCGCCGGGCCGCAGCACGCCAAGGCGCACGGCCTGGCGGACCTGCTGCACGATCTGGAGGTAGGTCGGCACTCCGGAGCGCGTCTCAAGATGGAACTCGATCACCGACGGCGTCCTTTATCTAGCTAACTAGATAAAGAGCATATCCGGGCGCCGACGGTGCTGTCAACCGGCTGAGGAGAGACCCTCGTGCCTTCACACCGCCGGGTGCAGCCGCCCGGCGAGGACGTCCGTGAGGTCGAATGGCGTCGGCTGGTCGAGTTGCGCGAAGCCGCATGATTCTGGGTCGCGGTCGGGGCGCCAGCGCACGAACTGCGGCGGGTGGCGAAACCGCGCGCCCTCCAGGTAGTCGTAGCGCACCTCGACGACGCGCTCGGGCCGCAGCGGCACGAACGACAGGTCCTTCTTCGGGTTCCAGCGGCTGCCGCCCTCGGGGCCGTGGCCCATCGCGGCGGCCCAGCTCCACGGGTGCTCGGCCACGTCGATCACCAGCGCCTGGAGCTCGGCGAACAGCTCGCGCCGGCGGGCCATCGGGAAGGCGCCGATCACGCCGACGGGGGCCAGCCCGCTCGTGCGGTCGCTCCACTGCGACGGCGGCGCCGTCTCGTCGACGTAGAGGCCGAGCAGGAGCGACCCGACCGCAGCGGGGGCGGTCTTGTGGACGCGGTAGCCGGCGACCACGCAGTCCGCCGTGCGCACGTGCTTGACCTTCGTCATCACGCGCTTGTCGGGCTCGTAGGTCAGGTCGGGTCGCTTGGCGATGAGGCCGTCGAGCCCGGCCCCCTCGAAGCGCTCGAACCAATCACGGGCGACCGCCTCGTCGCGCGTGAGCGGCGTGACGTGGATCGGCGGCGCGGCGCTCGCCAGCGCCTGCTCGAGCACGGCGCGGCGGTGCGCGAACGGCTCGCTCGTGAGGTCGGCGTCGCCCAGCGCGAGCAGGTCGAAGGCGATGAAGCTGGCCGGGGTCTCGGCGGCGAGCCGCGTGACGCGGCTCGCGGCGGGGTGGATGCGCTGCTGCAGCGCCCAGAAGTCCAGGCCGCCGTCGCCGGCGATGACGATCTCGCCGTCGATCACCGCGCGCGGCGGGAAGCCCCGCCGCACAGCGTCGACCACGTCGGGGAAGTAGCGCGTCATCGGGCGCTCGTTGCGGCTGCCGATCTCGACCTCGTCGCCGTCGCGGAACACGATCGAGCGAAAGCCGTCCCATTTGGGCTCGTAGAGCTGGCCGGGCGGGATCGTGGCCATGGGCTTGGCCAGCATCGGGGCGACGGGCGGCATGACCGGGAGATCGATCCGGTCATGCTCGCACGACCCCCTCGGCGCCCGGCTACGTCGCGCCCGAGCTTCCCCCGAGGCCCTTGTTCTCGGGCACGAACTGGGTGGCCGTAAACGCGGCGCCCGCCGGGTCGGCGATGACTGTCGAGCGGATCCACGGAGCGTCGAACGGGGGCACGACCACCTCTCCGCCCAGCTCGACGGCTCGGGACGCGATCGCGTCGGCGTCGTCGACGCCGAAGGTCACGCCCCAGCGCGAGGTGGCGTCGGGCTGGTCGTCGCCAACCGCGGTAACGCTCGCGACCACGTCCTCGAAGCGCTCGGGGGCGCCCATCTGGGCCATGTTCTCTCGCGTTCCTGGCGTGCGCTGCTCGAGGAAGTCGCCGTAGCCGGCCAGGGCCCACGCGAAGCTGCCTCCCAGGTCCAGGACCTCCCAGCCGAAGACCGCGCCGTAGAACGAGCGCGCGCCGTCCAGGTCGCGGGTCCGGAGGTCGTTGAAGTTCAGCGAGCCGGGCTCATTGACCACCGCGGCGCCCCGGTGCTCGTGCGCCTCCCACACGCAGAACGCGGCCCCGGCCGGGTCGGCGAAGACCGCCATCCGGCCCGCGTCCCCGACGTCGAAGGGCTGGCTGAGGACGTCGCCGCCGGCGATGCGGACCTTGTCTGCGGTCTCGTCGGCATCGGTCACCCAGACGTAGGTGTTCCACACGGCCGCCGGCGGCCCGCCCTCCGGCTGCGAGCTGACCGCGGCGACGTCGCGGCCGCCGAGCCGGGCGACGCGGTAGCTGCCCGGTGACCCCGCAGGCCTGGTGTCCTCGAGCTCCCATCCGAACAGCCCTCCGTAGAACGCGGCGGCGGCCCCGGGGTCGGGCTGGGTGGTGTCGACCCAGCACGGGACGCCGGGGATGTAGCGGTCCGGGTGGCTCATCGTTGCTCCTCTTCGCTCGACGGTTCCGGAGCCACGCTACGAGCCATCTAGGTCGGGATCTGTCGTAGGTCACATCCGTCGCTGGCACTAGCGTCTGCGCGACCCCTCCCAAGGAGCGCGCCATGGCCGTCCTCAGAGACCGCCCGTACCATCAGTTCAACTTCCTGGTCGACCTGGGGACCGGCGACACCGAGGGGGTGGAGGCCGGGTTCTCGGAGTGCTCGCCGATCGAGTTCGAGGTGAGCGTCGCGGAGTACCGCAACGGCAACGACCGGGGCAACGCGGTCCAGAAGATCACCGGGCTGCAGAAGGCTGCCGACGTCACGCTCAAGCGCGGGGTGATCGGCTCGCTGAACCTCTACCGCTGGCTCGACGAGATCCGCAACGGCGACCAGAACGCGCTGCGCACCGTGGTCATCCAACTGCAGAACGAGGACCACGCCGAGGTCGTCATGACCTGGCGGCTCCTGCGCGCGCGGATCGTCAAGCACGTGTCGGGGCCGCTCAACGCGAAGGGCACGGACGTCGCCATCGAGCAGATGACGCTCGCCTACGAGCGCCTGGAGGTCGAGTGAGCGCCGAGCCGTTCACGGCATTCGCCTTCGCGGTCGAGCTGCGCCTGCCGGGCTCCGAACGGCCGCTGTGCGAGGCGGCCTTCTGCGCGTGCGACGGCGTCGAGCTGCGCCGCGAGATCATCCGCGCGCGCGACGGCGCCGACCCGACGAGCGTGCGGCTGCTGCCCGGGGCCGAGTCGTTCGGCAACGTGGTCCTGCGTCGGGGGATGACCTCGAGCTTCGACCTGTGGGACTGGTGGGAGCGCGTCCGGCGTGGCCAGGCCGCCCGCGCCACCTGCGACATCGTCGTCCTGTCGCCCGACCTCGCGCAGGAGCGCGTGCGCTTTCGCCTGTATCGCTGCCTGCCGGTCAAGATCACCGGGCCCGCGCTCAACGCCGCCGGCAACGACATCGCCATCGAGTCGCTCGAGCTCGCCTGCGAGGGGCTCGACGTCGTCCGCCCCGGCGACAAGCCACCGACCGCGGGGGCCAACGAGCCCATCGTCAAGGCCCAGCTGCGGGAGCTCGACGCGAGCTTCGAGCGCGAGATCAACAAGCCGCGCTGGGTCACGGTCCAGATCAACCCGCGCGAGCTGCGGACGTCGTTCAGCCACGAGCTCGGCCCGACGACGCGACTGGACCTGCGGCTCACCTTCGACGTCGACGCGCCGGCGCCCACAGGCCGCCGCGCCCCCGACGACGTCCGCCGCCTGACCGAGCGCGTCGCCTACTTCGCCACGCCGCGCGCCGTCCGGGGCGGCGCGACGACGAGGCGCGCCGTGCGCCTCGCCTGGGGCACGTTCCAGTTCGACGGCCACGTCGAGGCCCTCGCGGAGACGCTCGATGCCTTCTCGCCGGACGGACGGCCCCTGCGGGCGACGCTCGCCCTGTCGCTCGCCCGCGCGCAGATCGCCCCGTACGCCTTCGCCGCTCCGGCGCGCGCCGGCGGCCGCGGATAGCCTGCGCCCATGCCCGCCCTGACCCCCGGCCGCATCCGCCACACGGTCTCGTTCGTGCTCGCCCATCCGCAGGGCTCGGACGAGGAGGCCGACTTCCTTGCCGCGGCCGCCCGCCTGTCCGACGTCATCCCCGGCGTCGAGGCCTTCGAGGTCCTGCGCGAGGTCAGCCCGAAGAACGACTTCGTCCACGGCCTGTCGATGGAGTTCGCCGACCGCGCCGCCTACGACCTCTACAACGAGCACCCCGAGCACGTCGCCTTCGTGCAGGAGCGCTGGCTGGCCGAGGTCACCGCCTTCCAGGAGATCGACTACGAGGCGCGCTAGGCGCGCGGGCGAGCCGTCCACGGGCGACCCCACGCTCGCAGCACGCAGCTCGGCACCCGCGCGCGCTCGGAGGCCGGCGGGTACGTCGCGCGGTACGCCGTCGGCGAGAGCCCGTACATCCGCCCGAAGCTCGTGGTGAACGAGCCGACGCTGCGCAGGCCGACGGTCATGCAGATGTCGGCCACCGAGCGGTCGGTGGTGCGCAGCAGCGCGGCGGCGCGCTCCAGGCGCCGCGTCAGCAGGTAGCGGTGCGGGGTCTCGCCGAAGGCGCGCGCGAACTCGCGGCTGAAGTGCGCGGGTGACAGGCGCGCCGCGCGCGCGAGGTCGGGGACGTCGAGCGCCTCGGCGTAGCGGCGGTCGGCCAGGTCGCGCGCCCGCAGCAGGTGGCGTGCGGGCGCGACCGGGGCCATGGCGCTCAGCTCTGCGCGAACTCGGCCGGGTCGGGCGGGACGAGCGGCCCCGGCGCGGGCTCCACGATGCGGATGTTGTTGCCGAACGGGTCGCGCAGCCCGCAATCGACGCCGTAGAAGCGCTCGGTCGGCTCGTCGATGAACTCGACGCCCTTGGCCTTGAGCTCCTTGTAGGTCTTACGGCAGTCGTCGGTCCGCAGGCCGAGCGCGAACCCCGCCGCGCCCTTGGTGACGAGCTCGCGGACCTGCTCGGCCGTCGCGTCGTCGTGGGCCGGCGGCCCGGGGCGCTCGAGGAGGATCTCGCGATCGGGGTCGCCGGGGGCGCTGATGGTCAGCCAGCGCATGAAGCCCATGTCGACGTCGGCGTTGACCTCGAAGCCGAGCTTGCCGACGTAGAAGTCCAGGGCCTCGTCCTGGTCGAGCACGAAGATGGATGAGTGCGTGATGTTCAGCATGGCGGTGACGCTAGTTGCTCCGATGACCGTTGGCTTCTCCGAAACTGCTCGGTCGCGTCCAGGCCATGGCGAAGCAATTCGGGACGTTGTGGGCGACGCCGCGGTCGCGGTAGCTGGTGGGCGACTCGCCGACGATGGCGTGGAAGGTGCGGCTGAACGTCCCGAGGCTGGTGAAGCCGACGTCGAGGCAGATGTCGGTCACGCTGCGGTCGGTCTGCACGAGCAGGAACATCGCGCGCTCGACCCGCCGGCGCTGCAGGTAGCGATGCGGCGTCTCGCCGAAGGTGGCCCGGAAGGTGCGGATGAAGTGCGCCTCGGAGACGTGGGCGATGCGCGCGAGGGCGGCGATGTCGAGGGGGCGCGCGTAGCTGCCGTCCATCGCGTCGCGGGCGCGCAGCAGTCGACGGTTGGAGTCTTCGACGGCCTGGCTCATCCCGTCGTCGATGCTACCCAGCCCGGGCGGCGTCCTAGGCTGATGGCATGGAGCCCGCCGTCGTCGACGTCGCCTTCGAGGAGCGCTACTGGTACCCGCACGACGGCGGCGTCGTCTGGCTCTCCGGCTACCAGCTCGTCGACCCCGAGTCCGGCCGCTTCCTGGCGCGCGACGCCCCCGAGGTCGTCGGGGCCGGGCTGATCGTCGCGAGCGTCGCGGGCGCCGCGCGCCACCACGCGCAGGCCCTGGCCGACGAGCACGCCGTCGCGCCCGGGCGGCCGCTGACCCTGCGCCGCGACCCCGACAACGAGTACGACCCCAACGCGATCGCCGTGCACCCCGAAGGCGGCGTGGCGCAGCTGGGCTGGGTGCCGCGCGAGGTCGCCGTCGACCTGGCGCCGGCGCTCGACACCGGCCGGCCCTGGGCCGCGGTCGCCCTGCGCGAGCGGCGCGCCTCGCCGCGCGATCCGCGCACGGGGCTGACCATGCTGCTGGCGCCCGCGCCGGCGATCCAGCTGCGGGTGCGCTGAACGTCGAGCGACTCAGCCGAAGGGGAAGCGGTGGCGCCCCTCGAGCGTGCGCGCGAGCGCGAGCGTCGTGGCGTCGACGGTCGCGCCGGCCAGCTCGCGGTCCTCGCCGCGGGCGGCCAGGACCGCCTCCTGCACCGCCTCCATCGTTACCCCGGGCGCCACGTCGTCGAGCGCGCCCGCGGTGGCCGACCGCCAGGGGATCTCCAGCGCGCGATAGACGTCGAAGAGCACCCCGCGCAGCCGGTCGCCGCCGCCCACGAGGAGGAACGCGCTCAGCAGCGCGCCCCCGCGCATGGCGCGCTGGGCGCTGCCCACGAGCTTGATCCGCCCGGCGGCGCTGACGGTGTACGCGCCGGGGCAGTACTCGCCGGCGATCTCGCCGACCTGGGTCTCGACGCCGAGGTCGGCGAGCGCCCCCGCCAGCAGGTCGGCGGCATCGCGGAAGCGGTCGTGCAGGCCGGCGGTGACGTCGGCCTCGGCGACGATCTCCTCGTAGATGAGCGACTGCTCGTGGTAGGCCGCGGCGTGCCCGCCGGCCAGGCGCACGATGGGGTGAAAGCCGGCGTCGCGCGCCGCATCACCCGCCTCGGCGAAGCCGGGCCGCAGGGCGTCGAGGCGCCCGAAGGCGAGCGTCGGCGCCGGCGCGTAGAGCCGGACCGTGGGCTCGAGCTCGCCGCGGGCCACGCGCATGAGCAGCGCGTGGGAGACCGCGATGTCGAGGGCGGGGCCCTCGGGGAACGAGTCGCGCAGCAGGAGCACGCCGGGCGTCAGCGGCGAAGCGCCGCGAGGACCTCGCGGGCCGCGCGCTCGCCGGAGCGCACGGCGCCGTCCATGTAACCCAACCAGTAGTCGGCGGTCTCGGTCCCGGCGAAGTGCACCTTGCCGACCGAGCGCCGCAGCCACGGCCCGTACTTGGTCAGCACGCCCGGGGCCACGTGGGCGACGGGGCAGCCGCGCGTCCAGCGCTCCTTGGTCCAGTCCTGCTCGATATAGCCCGTTGGCGTGCGCGCCTGGTCGCCGACGAAGGCGGCGAGATTCTCGAGCACCTGGGCGCGCCGCTGGTCGGCCGGCAGCTTCGACCACGGGCCATGGGCGGAGCCGCCGATGAACCCGAAGAGCACGCCGACCGAGCCGTCGGGCGGCGAGTTGTCGAAGATCGTGGTCGCTGCGCCGACGTCGGCGACTCCCTGCCCGCTGAGCCCCGCGTCGCGCCAGAACGGGCGGTCGTAAACGGCCTCGGCCTTGGTCAGGCTGCCGGGCACGAGAGCCCTGAGCAGCTTCGCCTTCCCCTTGGGCAACGCCGGCGAGTAGGCCAGCCGCGAAGCGAGCGCGGGCGGCACCGCGAGGATCACGTGGCGTGCCTCGACGGTGGTCGAGCCCGCGACAACGCGCACTCCGTCGCCATTTTGGGCGACCACCGTGACCGGCGCCTTCAGCACGACGTGCTTGCCCAGGCGATCGGCGACCTTCTCGCTGATGACCTGCGAGCCGCCGACGAAGCGGCTCTCCTGCGCGCCCCCGCCGGTGGTGATGAGCCGCAGGAAGGAGCCGGCGGTCTTCGCGTTGCCGGCCGCGGCCGTGTACTGCAGCACGTAGAGGAGCGACATCTCCTTCGGGTCGGCGCCCCAGATCCCCTGGCACGCGGAGATGAAGACCGCCTGGCCCTTGGGGCTCGAGACCTCTGCGCGCATCCAGTCGTCGAGCGTCATCGCGTCCCAGGCCCTGGCCTGCTTGGCCTTCCACGGCGCGCTCACGCCGGCCTGCTTGGCGAGGGCGTCGAGTTTGAGCGACGCGAGGATCGCCTGCTGGACGTCGGGGTCATCGGGCAGGCCGGGAACCGCCGCGTACAGCGACCGCGCGCCCCCGGCGAGGAGCACGTTCGACCCCGTGTTGTAGGTCGGGAAGGTCTTGACCCCTACGGCCTTGGCGAGCGCCAGGATGCGGTCCTGCGTCGGGCCGACGTACTCGCCGCCGAGCTCGGTGACGTGATCGGCTCCGAGCGGGGCGTTCAGCGTGCGCCCGCCGACGCGGTCGCGCGCCTCGAGCACGACGACGGTGTGGCCGGCGGCGACGAGGGCCCGGGCGGCGGCGAGCCCGGAGAGCCCGGCGCCCACGACGCAGACGTCGGCGCGTCGCGTGCGCCGCCGCGCCGCGGCGGGGGCGGGAGAGGCCCGCAGGGCGAGGAGAGCCGCGCCGGCGGCTCCCGCTCCGACGAGCTGGCGGCGAGTGAGAGCATCGTCCATGGCGGGCGAGCCTAGAGCAGGAGGTTCAGGATCGGCGCGCGCCGGGTACCTCCGCTGCTACGAGAGAGGTCGAGTGCCCCGAAGGGCCCGTCGCGAGACGGGCCCTTCGCGCGTCAGCGGTCGATCTCGAACCACACGTGGGTCGAGCCCTCGTGGACGCCCCAGCGATTGGAGAGCGTCTGGACGAGGTGAAGGCCCCAGCCGCCGACCTCCGTCGCCGGCCGGTCGCGCGCGACGGGGACGAAGCCCACGCCCTGGTCGACGACGTCGGCGCGCAGCTTGCGCGGGCCTTCGGTCTCGATCTGCAGGCGCAGCGCACCGTCGCCGCCGTACTTGACCGAGTTCGTGACGAGCTCGGAGACGAGCAGCTTGACGTCGGGGATGACGTCGTCGGCGACCCGGCCGGAGAGTGCCTCGATGGCACGCCGCGCGGCGGCGGGCGCCATCGGGTCACGGGGGATGTCGACGGTCAGGGTCATCGCGGGGCCGGTCACGCGGTGTCCGCACGGTATTCCGCATGTGACGGTACCTAAACGTCGCCCGTTGCTCTTCGCCAACTCTTACGGCTTCGTGGTGTCCTGGACGCGGCGATGAGAGTCCTCGTGGTCGATGACGAGCCGGCGCTGCGCTCGGCGGTGCAGCGGGCGCTGGCCCTCGAGCGCTACGACGTCGCCCTGGCCGAGGACGGTCGCGAGGCGCTCGACCGCCTGGCCGCGGAGGAGCTCGACGCCGTCGTCCTCGACATCGCGATGCCGCACGTCGACGGCCTCGAGGTCTGCCGGCGCATGCGCCAGGCCGGCGACCGCACCCCGGTGCTGATGCTCACCGCGCGCGACGCGATCGACGACCGCGTGGCGGGCCTCGATGCCGGCGCCGACGACTACCTGGTCAAGCCCTTCGCGCTGCGCGAGCTGCTCGCGCGCCTGCGCGCGCTGCTGCGGCGCGTCGAGACCCCGGCGCAGCGCCGGAGCTTCGCCGACCTCGCCCTCGACCCGGCGTCGCGCGACGTGTGGCGCGGTGACCGCCGCGTCGAGCTGACGCGGACCGAGTACGGCCTGCTCGAGCTCTTCCTCGCCCACCCGCGCCAGGTCCTGACGCGCTCGCAGATCTTCGAGCAGGTGTGGGGCTATGACTTCGGCGCCACCTCGAACGCGCTCGGCGTCTACGTCGGCTATCTGCGCCGCAAGACCGAGGCGGCCGGTGAGCCGCGCCTGCTGCACACGGTGCGCGGCGTGGGCTACGTGCTGCGCGAGCAGCCGTGACCCTGCGCCGGCGCCTCATGCTCATGTCCGCGGCGGCCGTGGGCGTGACGGTCGCGCTGGCGTCTCTCGTCTGCTACCTGGCCATGCGCAGCGAGCTGCGCGCGCAGGTCGACCGCCCGCTGCGCGCGCAGGGCGAGCTCGTGCAGCGCATCGGCGCCCTGCGCGGCGGCGCGCCGCCCGCGCCATCGCGCAAGGCGGGCGGGCCGGCCGAGTTCTCGCAGGTCATCGGGCCCGACGGGGTGGCACGCGATCGCCAGGGCGGCCTGGCCATCGGAGTGATCAGCGGCGATCGGGCGGCGGCTGGGGGCACTGGCGCCGGCGCCCCGTTCCTCACCGACCGCACCGCCGACGGCCTGCACCTACGGGTCATCACGGTGCCGATCGAGGGCCTGGGCGCGGTGCAGCTCGGCCGCTCGCTGGAGAGCGTCGACGCGGTGCTCGGGCGCCTGCGGATCGTGCTGGTGCTGCTCGTGCTCGTGGGCACGGCGTTCGCCGCGCTGCTCGCGCGCCTGTTCGCGCGGCCGGTCATCCGGCCCATCTCGGAGCTCACCCAGGCGGCCGAGCACATCGAGGCCACCGGCGACCTCGGTCGACGCATCGGGGCGCGGGGCGAGGACGAGGTCGGCCGGATGGCGCAGCGCTTTGACGCGATGCTCGACCGCGTGCAGGCCTCCCAGGCCGCTCAGCGACAGCTCGTGGCCGATGCCTCGCATGAGCTGCGCACGCCGGTGACCTCGTTGCGCACCAACATGGAGGTCCTGCTCGCCGGTGCCGAGCTCGAGGAGGGGGAGCGGCGCGCGCTGCTGCGCGACATGGTGGGCCAGTCCGAGGAGCTCAGCGGGCTGGTGGGCGACCTCATCGAGCTCGCGCGCGGCGACGAGGGTGACCCGCCGATCGAGGATGTGGCCCTCGACGCGCTGGTGAGCGAGGCGGTGGCGCGGGCACGGCGCCACGCGCCGGGCGTCCGCTTCCGAGCGCAGCTCGAGCCGTGCGTGATCTCCGGCGTGCCCGACCGGCTCGGCCGCGCGGTCAACAACGTCCTCGACAACGCCACCGCCTTCAGCCCGCCCGCCGGCGTGGTGGAGGTCGCGCTGCGCGACGGGGTGCTCGAGGTCCGCGACCACGGCCCCGGGGCGCCGGACGAGGAGCTCGGGCAGCTCTTCGACCGCTTCTTCCGCGGCACGCGGCGGCGCCCGCAGGGGGGCTCGGGCCTCGGGCTGGCCATCGTGCGGCAGGTCGCCGAGGCCCACGGAGCGACGGTTCAGGCGGCCAACGCCGCGGGCGGCGGGCTGGTCGTCACGCTCGCCTTCCCGCCACCGGCGCAGACGGAAAGCCGAGTGCGTGTTCGGGTTGCCTAATTGCAGTCGCGGCCGAGGGGCCGGTTTGGTAAAACCGTTGGTCGAACCGGAAGCCCAATTCCGTCTCGCCTGGGGGCCACCAATGAGCGCCGCATCCAACACCTTCGACGATCCCGACGACCGCAGCGAGCACCTGCGCGCCTCGCCGCCGCTCCTGCCCTGGCCGATGCTCGACCGCTTCACGCGCGTGCACCCCGCCGTGCCCGCGCTGCTCTACCTGCCGGTGGTCGCGGTCCTCGTCGGCTACGCCACCGACCGCATGAGCGTGGGCACGCTGCTCGCGTGGGGCGTCGTGGGCTACGGCCTGTGGACGCTGACCGAGTACTGGCTGCACCGCGTGATCTTCCACTTCGAGCCCGAGGACGGCCTCGGCGCGAAGCTGCACTGGCTGATCCACGGCGTGCATCACGAGCACCCCAACGATCCCAACCGCCTCGTGATGCCGCCCAGCGCATCGATCCCGCTGGCGGCGATCTTCCTCGGCGTGTACCGCGTGCTCTTCGGCGCGCCGGCGTGGCTGGCGGTGTCGGCCGGCTTCCTGGTCGGCTACGTCGTCTACGACACGATGCACTGGTACCTCCACCACCGCATACCGCGCAGCCGGATCGGGCGGCGGCTGCGCGAGCTGCACCTGCGCCACCACTTCCAGGACGACACCCGCGGCTTCGGGATCAGCGCGCCCTACTGGGACCGCGTCTTCCGTACCGCGCCCGTGTCGCGCCGCGAGGCGGAGCGCCGGGGCGAGCGCTGACGCCCGAGCCGCGGCGCTCCCCTAGTAGCCGACGCGCGAAGTCCCCGGTCGTTGCGGTGCGCCAGCCCCCAGCGTGACCACCGGGGGAGTGCGGCTGAGAGGACTCGAACCTCCACGGGCGTAAGCCCACGGCGACCTGAACGCCGCGTGTATACCAATTTCACCACAGCCGCTTGCGACGAGCAGAGTAGCGCGTCCCTTCACGATTTTACCCCGACGTGGGTCATCAGTTGGGCGACGTCGGCCCGGCGGCAGAGCCGGACGCGATCGCGGTATTGGCGCGGATGCAGGCCCACCGCGGAGCAGGTCGACGCGAAGAGCCCGAGGATGTCCGTCGACCAGTTGCGGAACTCGTAGCTGAGATACGCGTAGCGCCCGGTGCGGTTGACGAACGAGCAGCCGTCCGACCGGATGCAGCCACGCACGAACGCCCATGGCGCCGCCCCGACCAGTGCGCGCTGCCACGGCTCGAGCTCGATCGGCCGCTCGTGCTTCTTGCCAGGACCGTGCTGCGGGAACACGCATGAGAGGTGGCGGTGATAGACCCAGAGCACCACCGTCGAGCCCCCGTCCGCCACCACGCGGCCGACCCGGCACTCGGGGAACACGCGTTGGAGGATCGCCTCGGCGTCCGCGACGATCACGGGGTATCTCGCATCCAGAGAGACCCGCAGGCGCTCGCTTCGCGGCATGGGCGAGATGTGGCCGTCGCCGAGGTACAGACCGAGGAGCTCCGCGTAGTCCGCGGCCGCCAGCACGACGCGCCTGGTGGTCCGCCAGCAGCGCCAGCAGAGCGGGCGCGGCGGGGCGCCGCGCTCGGTGGCCCACCGCCAGTGGCGGACCGTCGTGCGCGCCACCCCGAGTCGCCGGCCGACCTCGCAGTCGTTGATGCCCGCGGCGATCAATTCGAGCGCTCTCCCGCGAAGCTCCAGGTCGTGCATGACGAACGTATGTTCCCATGGGCGGCGGACGGGCCGGCCGCCGCCGGCTGCTACCCTGACGCGCGTCCTGCCGCCATCGTCTAGGGGACTAGGACGCCGCCCTCTCACGGCGGAAACCGGGGTTCGAATCCCCGTGGCGGTACTGCGAAACCTCCGATGAACTCGGGGGTTTCGGCGTCTCAGAGGCTCCAGCGGTAACGGTGGCGGTAAAACGTCACGGCCCGCCGCCGGCCAGCAGCCGGTTCACGTCGGCGATCCCGCGCGCCATCCGCTCCTTGAACGCGTGGCGGTAGCGGCGGCTCATCTCAACGTCCGCGTGCCCGAACCACGCGAGCAGACTCGCGTCGTCAACGCCGGCCGCCGCTGCGAGACTGACCGCGGTGTGCCTCGCCTCGTGCAGCCCGATCGGCTCGAGCGCGTCCTCGTGGGCCTTCACCCAGAGGTGCCGTGGCCCGTCCGGGTCGGCGTTGCGCACCTGCTTCCAGCCCCACGCCTTCAACGCGCGGCTTCGCACGGTGGTCGGGGTGAACGGGTCGCTGCCCGTGCGGCCGAAGATCAGGTCGTCGCCGCGCCTCCCGGTGCGCAGGAGCGCCGCTGGCGACACCAGCGCCGCGAGGTACGGCCGCAGCTCATCGAAGACCGGAACGTCGCGGACCGCCGCGCGGCTCTTGCCGCCCTTCTGCTCGCCCTCCTCGTCATCCCACGACCGGCGCACGTGGATCCAGCCGCCTTCGAGATCCACGTCTGAGATCCGCAGCGCGCGCAGCTCGCCGCGGCGTAGCCCGGCGTAGAACGCGGTCGCCCACAGTGGCCGGTCGGGCTCGGGCAGCGCCCCGAGGAGGGCCCTCGCCTCGTCCGTCCAGGCCACGCGCTCGCGCCGGTTGTCCTGGCGGGGCACCTCGAGCCCGACCAGCGGCGAGACGGTCAGCTCGTCGTCCCTCAGCGCGCGCCTGATGACCACACGCAGCAGGTCAAGCCTGTTGGCGACCGTCGACGCGGGGACGCCCTCGGCGATCATGTGGTCGATGACGCGCTGCACGTCGCGGCGCGCGAGTTCCCCGAGGTTCAGGTGGCCGAGGTCGTCCTTCACGTGTCCCCAGCCGATCTCGTAGCCGCGGATCGCGCTCGGCTTGTACCGCTCGCCGCTGCGGGTCAGCACCTTCCCGTCGCGCATGCCAGCCAGGAGCGCGGTGGCGGCCTCATGGACGGTCTTGCGCGTGTGCCGGTGGGCGGTGCCGTGCCGCAACGCGATCTTCATGTCGTCTCGCCACGCGATCGCCTCGGCCTTCACGCCGAACGTCTTGCGGTGCATCTCTTTCGTGCGCGGGTCACGGAGCTGCACGCGGTACGACGGTGAGCACTTGCATCGGGCGGTGGAGTCCTTCGGCCTCGCCGGGCAGGCACGCCGGTGCACGACATCGATGTGCTCCAAGCCCTTGTGCTTGGCTGGCATGACAGCTACCTCCTGTGGTGTCGGGGCCGGGCGTCTCCACCGCCGCCGCTCTACTCGCGCGGCGCGACGGTACTCCTCGCCTGGCGGTAGTCAATCCCGAAGCGTCAGGCAGCGTCGAGTAGCCGCTCGGCGTTCTCGTCCGCCCAGCGCTCGAGATCCTTCACGAGGTACAGCCGCATCGAGCCCTTGCGGATGCACCGCACCTCGCCCATCACGTAGCGCTCGAAGCTGTCGACGCTCATCCCCAGCGCCGCGGCCGCAGCGGGCTTCGGCAACGCGATCGGTGGGACCGGCACCGTGACCTTGCGCGCGCTCACGCCGGTCCGTCCTTGTCCGCGCGTCGCTGTACCACGCTGCGGTGATGCCGCAAATCCAGCCGATCTCCCCCCGGTGATGCGCTATTTGAATCGAAGTCGTGCGGGCCCCCAGACGCGTTGGACGCCAAGAGCTGACCGTCCGCGCGGGCGACCAGTCCGGCGGCCTGGTCGCGCAACGCGACTCGCGCCTCCTCCGTGCCCCGCGTCAACGAGACCCTCCTCGCCTCCACCGATTCGCACCGTGCCCGCAGGCGAGCGTGGAGCCCGCTCTGCATCGCGCCGTCAGCGCTAGCGATGCGGCGTCTCGAATGCGACACCCGCACGGCCCAGCCGGCGGACGCGCACAGTGCCAGGGAACGGTACGGTGACTCTAATCGCCTCAAGAAACGTTCGGACATTGCGGCATCTATCACGTACGGCACCGGAGGTACGAAGCCCCTTGCGCGCGGAATGAGACGCGGCGCACTTGAGTTATCGGCCCTAGACACGCGGCGCGCGCACCGATTGGCTGCCCGGTCGTGGCCGACGATGAGGACGTTCAACGCGCTGCGAGCGCCGTGATGGGATTGCTGTTCGAGGTGTATCCCGCGCAGCTCTCCCGCGAGGAGATCCGTCGCGAGCTGGCGGACGTCGGGCGAATAGACGTCGACGATGCCCTTGAGCGCCTCGCTCGCGTCGGCCTCGCGCACAGCCACGGCGACTTCTACTGGGCGACCCGTACCGCGATCGAGGGCGACGAGCTGCGCCGATGACCGACATCGGCTGGCACGGCTCCCACCCTCTGTCATGGATTTGGGCCTTGCGTCCCTATCCGCGGGATCGGAGTCGTCCGCCTCGTTGTCGCAGAGCGAGCTAGGCCCACAGGGCCGGGAGTGGGACTGCAAGAGCGTCGCGCGCGGTGGCGTCGGCGTCAGCGGCCAACCGGTCCGCGTGGCGTGCCGCAGCGTCGGCGATGCTCTCGAGGAATTGCAGGACCGCATCGGCCTCGCTCTCCGACAGCTGCTCGACGCGGGCGTCGATTTCGGCTACGAACGAGGCGCAGGCCTCGGTGGCCCGCGCCTGGAGATCGGGCTCCAGGCGCACGACCGCGCGTCGCCCATCGCGCGGGTGAGCCTCACGCGTCATGTGGCGGGCACGTTGCAGACGGTGAATCAGCGCCGTCGTCCCTCCGGACGACAGCTGCAATAGCGCGCCGAGCTGGCCGGGTGTGAGCTCGCCCGCGTGCGCCAGATGCTGTACGGCGAGAACCTCGTTTTCAGTGAGGCCCAGTCGCCGCGCGAGCGCCGTGCGATGGCGCGCGTCGGCGAGGCCCTTGCGCAGCAGCGCGGCTCGGATGAGTGTCTGGCGCTCAGGTGCGTCGGGCACGGCGTGACTCGGCTGGTGTCTCGACGAGGTGTGCTGTGCGCGGAGCCAGCGAAGGCATCTCAGGCGCCGTGCCGAGCTTCTGACCAAGCCGCTTGTTCAGCGTCGCGTAGAGCAGCTGGCGTGGCAGCACCGCCGCTGATAACGCGCTGGGGCACAGGAGGGCCGCGAGCTGCTCGGCGTCCCAGTGCGAGTTGCGCGCACAGAGGACGACCTCGACGAGCGTTTGCTCGAACCACTCGCGCACCTGTGCCCGAACGACCGGGCGAGCGCCGGGCGTGCCGCGGTAGCGACGCGTCCAGTGGGACGTCATGTCCGTGATCGCCCGGAAGTCGGCGTTGATGGTTAGTTCGTGCCGTGCCGCGTCGTAGCGGGCGGCTTGGTCTTCGAGGTCGCCCGGTGCGCGAGTGCCGTCGTCTACCGAGACCCACACGACGTCGGGGAGATCGATCTCGGTGGCGTCGGCCGACGCCGGTGCACTAGGGCCGTGATCGCTCCTCGGCGCCAGTTGGGCGGCGCCAGCGCCGTGTTCGGGCGTCTCTGTGGGGTCGCGTCGCACCGGGCGCGACGGCGGCGTCGGCGTGCGCGGTGGCCGATAGCGGCTCAGACGGTAGAGCGGCAGGTGGGCAGCGAGCCGCGCGCGGATGGCCTCTCGGCGTGGCGTGCCGTCGGCGCTCGCGGTGCGTTCCTGGAGCTCACTAAGTTCGGGCGGCATGACGGCCGCGAATTCCTGGGCCCAGCGCGCCCACGGCAGCGGCTCGTGGTCCACGAGCAGCAGGGTGCGCGCGGTGTTGGCCTCGAGGCGGTCTTCGTCGACGCGCGGCTCGAGGTAGAGCACGACGCGCTCATAGCCGAAGCGGATGCCGAACTCATGCAGGCGGCTGTACCCGCCGCGAGTCTGCGGGAGCTGGTCGTATAGCTCGCCGTCGAACAATCCGGCGGCGTGACCGGTCGAGTTCCAGAACGTGCCCTCGTGCCTGCGGCCGCAGCGGTCGTCGTCGAGCAACCACCAGTGCGCCAGCGCGTCCGAGAGCTCAACGCTCCCGGCGTGCACCGCGCGTTGATTCAGATGATGCTCTTGGCCATGGACGCGTAGCAGTTGACTCGCGTTCCGCTCGTTCGTCTTGGCCTGACCCTCACGGACAAGTACTTCGATCGCACTTGGCAAATGGAGGAAGCGCGAGTTCAGATAACGCGTGATCCACTGCCGGCGGCCCTCGACGACGCTCTTCGGAGCCTGCGTGGTGTCGTCACGTTCGTGTTCGCCGAGCAGGACGACTTGCGTGCCGTGCCGCTGCCCCAGCAGGGCCCACGGCTTGTCGTGCTCATCGAGCGGCCGCCAAAAGTCCGTGCGCCCGTCTGACAAGGTCTGCGGTTGCAGGCCCCATCGGCCGTCAGGGTGCCGCATGAAGCACACCAGAGCGCCGTGACCGTCGTGCCAGGAGCGGTACTCGAGACCGTGGGGGTTGCGCGAGCCGGCGGCGATCTTTGCTCCGACGCCGAAGTTCTGTCTGCGACTCTGGGTGTGGCTGGAGGCGGCGAGGTGGTTGATGTAGAAGCGCAGGGCGTCCGGCGTCATGCCGATCCCGGTGTCGATCATCGACAGCTTGCGCACCCGGCCGCCGGTGCCCTCGAGGCGCTTCCAGTCCAGGTCCCAGATGACGCGGCCGCCAGCATTTCGCCCGAGCGCGGCGATGGCCTGCATTCCGTTCATTGTCAACTCGCGCAGAGCCTGCAGATCGCCGCACTCGGCGCCGAGCTTCTCCACGAAAAAGCTCGCGTTGGCGACGTCGAGCTCCGCGAAGTCGTCCGCGGCGGTTGCGCTGATGCCCTCGGGCTCGCCGGCGGCGGGCCGGCTCACTCGAGCTCGCTTGGGTCGTTGCCGACGGGAAGCAACAGCGCGGTGTCGGCAAGCAGCTCGGCGAGGGCTGCCGCGTGTTGGGCGTCACGATGCAGTCGGGTGACTCGATCGCCGGCGAACGGGCGAGCCACCCTGGTGAGCACGACGTCGTAGAGCTCGTCCTGTAGCGCGTGGACGCGCGCCCGTGGATCCAAGCTGTCGTCGGGAGGGTCGAGGTGCGGCATCGCCATGGCGTCATCGAGCACGGAGCGCGCTCTCCGACGCCCAGGTACAAGAGCCCGCGGGGAAAGCCTCTACGCCTGGCCTGGCTTCATGACGCGAACGCGTCGGCGTGGGCGGCGGCCCATGTTCCGTAGAGGTCGGTGACGGTGCCGGGGGCGGGCCAGTCGCCGTCGGCAAGGCGGGCCAGCGCCTCGGCGCCGCGCCGGCCGGCGTGCGTGCGAGACCAGTCGTACGAGGAGGGCGGCTTTCCGTAGCGGTCGTGCCAGGCGCGCATCGCCGCGCGCACGCTCTCGCGCGTCCACCGCGGGGCGATCGCGCCGGGATGGCAGGCCTTGCAGTACTCGTAGGCGTCGCCCTTTCCGTTGCGCGGCTGCGTGGGAGCGCCGCAGCCCCGGCACACGCCCACGTAACGGGCCTTGACCGCCTTGGCCTTCTCGCCCGTGGGGTCGTAGAAGTAGCCCTTCACCGTTGCCGGCGACTTTCCGAGGCGTCGTGCGATCTCGGTGATCGACAGGTCCTCCGCGTCGCGGTAGTGGCGGGCGAGCTGGACGGCGCGGCGACGCTCGGTGACGCGGTCGGGGCGATTGTCGGTGGCGGCCATGGCTGTTTGACGCCTTATCCGGCTCCCGGGCCGCTCACGGCTAGCAGGCGAGCCTAGGCGGCGGATCGGGCAGCTTGAGAATGGTCGGCAGACGACGCTACCGCACGCGCTGGACATACCCCGTGGGCGCAAAGAACCGGCTGCAGGCAAAAAAAGGGGGGCGGCTCTCGGGCCGCGTCCCCGCTACCGCACGCGCTGGACATACCCCGTGGGCGCAAAAAAACCGGCTGCAGGCAAACAACGGGGGGCGGCTCTCGGGCCGCGTCCCCGCTGGGCGCTCCCGCCCCGGAGCATCCGTGCCCGGGGCGGGAGCGCACCGCGATGCGGTCCGGTTCAGGCGGCGGGGTCGAGGTCCTCGTCGCCGAGGTCGAGGTGGGCGAGACTGGAGTCCGCGCGGTTCTCGGCGAGCGTCACGGTGGTTTCAATGCCGTCGTCGAGGATGAAGGCGTCGCGGTTGAGCGCGACGAGGGTCGGGGAGAGCATGGGGCGCAGGAACTCCCACACCGCCTGTCGGAGCGGGTTGCCGCCGCCGGGGAGCGCGTCGCGCAGCTTGCGGGCCATGCGCTCGGTGCCGAGCGCCTTGGTGCGGGTGGCGCCGTCGGGGTCGAGCACGAACGCGGCGCCCCAGCGGGCAACGAGCTGCGCGATGCCGCGCAGGGGGTCGGGGTCGTCGAGGGCGCGCTGGAGCTCGGCGTCGAGGATCGCGTCGATATGGCGGGGTTCGTGGCGCCCGGTGTCGCCGATTGGCTGCTGGCGCTCGTGGTCGGTCCAGCCGGCCCCGAAGGCGATCACGTCGCGGTAGTGGCTGGCGAGCAGGTGGCAGACGATCGCCTTCAGCGCGTGCAGCTGGCCGGTGGCGGGGTCCATCAGCCCGGCGCGGATGTCGTGGCCGAGTCCGAGGTTGGCGCGGACCGCGTCGGCGTGGCGGACCCGCGCGCGTTGCTTGCGCTCGCGGTCGTCGTCGGCGGCCTGGCGCAGCTCATCGTCGTCGAGCGTGGCGCTGGCGAAGTAGGCCTGCTCGCGGGCGGGGGCGTCGTCGGCGTGCTTGAGCTGCTCGCAGATCGCGTCGAGCACGAACACGGGGTCGACGACCCAGATGCCGGCGGCGAAGTCCTGGCCGCGGTCGTGCACGTAGGCGTAGCGGCCGGTGCGCGCGCGGTCGCGCAGCTGGGGCGTGACGCGAACCTTCAGCGCCTTGCTCCTGGCGCGCGCGGCGAGCGTGTCGAGCTCGGTGTCGAGCGCGCCGAGCTTGCAGCCGAGGATCCCGGCGGCCTGCTGCTGGCCGGTGGGGGTGAGGTGCTGTCGGGCGTGCTCGACGTGCTCGGCGCCGTCGAGCAGGTCGCCGTCGTCGATGCGCACCGCGTAGGTGTGCTCGTCTTCGACGACGGTGCGGTGCACGAACGCGCCGAGGTCGCGCATCGCCTTGTCGTGCAGGTCGGTGGTGGTGATGCGCTGGGCGACCGCCGCGGTGAGCTCCGGCGCGACTTCGTGCATGTCCGCGAGGCGGTTGGCCATGGTCACCGACAGCTGGCCGCCGGCGGGGCGTTCGGCGACGCGGCCGCGGATCGGCTCGGGGAGCGTGAGCTGGCGGCGCAGGTTGTGCGCCTTGCTTGGCGCTGATGCCGAGGTCGGCGCAGACGGCGGCGATCGCGGTCGTCATCGACAAGGCCGGCGCGGGCCTGCCAGCAGTCGCGAAACTGCTCCTGCTGGTCGGCGAGTGAGAGGTCTTCGCGCTGGTTGGCCTGGGCCTGGATGCGGCGGATCTCCTCGGCGGAGGGTTCGTGGTCGAGCAGCAGCACGATCAGGCTCTGGACCGGAGCGAGGTCTTCGTAGTCGCTCGGTGCCGGCGAGCTGGCGGCTGGCTTGGGCGGCGAGCAGGCGCCGCTGGCCGTCGTAGAGCAGCACGCGGCCCGGCCGGGTCGGGCCGGGCGCCGATGCACGGGATCAGCTGCCCGGTCGCGCATCAGCATGTGCGGCGAGGCGCTCGATGCTCTCCCGGCGAGATCCTTGCGGCGGGGTTGGGCGCGAGCTCGAGCTCGTCGAGCGCGATCCGCTCGAGCACGCCCGGCAGCGAACGTCGAACGAGACCGACGGTGTCGAACAGTCGGGTAGTGGCAGGGTTGGGCACGGCTATCAGCTCCTTGGTAGGTGTGAACGGTCCGGTCGTGTGCGCCGTGTGGTAGCGGCGCAGCCGCGACGGCCGGGTAAGGGTTGAGGCGCGGCGCTGGCGCTAGTTCGAGCGTCGGGCCGCTCGCGGCAGGTGCAGTCGTGCCGCCATGGCTCGGTGGCCGCCGAGGTACTTGGCGATCGCGCAGTAGAGGCCGCTGCTTCCGGCGTCCCGGAACTGCTTCTCGGTCGGGTAACGGTTGAGTGAGAGGGCCCTTACGAGATCGAGCACCGCCGCCGCGGCCGTCTCGCGATCCCAGCTCTGGCGGGTCATGCGGAGCCCGAGCCGCGCGGCTCTGGCGCGGTTGCCGCCGAAGCGGCTGGCTGCGCCCGACAAGCCCGGCGGTCCGTGCCGGCGCATCTCCCGGTCGGTCGGATACCGACCGCTGGACGACACCTGGGCTGCGACGGCGCTGATCGCCATGTCGACCCTCCGGCTCGTCCAGTCGGACCGTGGGCTCGCGAGTCCGAGCCGTCGCGCGAATGCCTTGTGTCCACCGAATCGGGTCGTGATCGCCTGAAACAGCCCCGACTCGCCCGCGTCGGTGAACTCCCTGGCTGTCGGGTAGCGCTCGAGGGCAAGCGTGGCGACCAGCCTCCGTACGGCATGTCCGGCGCTCGCGAGCGTCCACTCGGGTGTGGGCATCGCGAGTCCGAGCTGGGCCGCGATCGTCCGGTGTCCTCCGAGCCGGCGCTCGATGGCGCTGTCGAGCCCGCTGAGTCCGCTGTCGGCGAACTGTCGTCGGGTGGGGTAGGACCGGTCGAGGCTCAGCCGTCTGGCGAGCGCTCGAACCTCGTCCAGCGCCGCCTGTTCGGACCAGATCGCGTCGCCCTCGTGCCGACCATCCACGCAGGGCAGTGCGTTGAGAAGCTCGCAACCCGCTGCGAGGTGCGCGCGGCGCCAGGTCTCTTCGCGCCGTGCCGCCTCACGGTAGGGGAGAGGGCCCTCGAGGATTCGCATCACCGGCCGCAGTCCATGCAGCGCCAAGCGCCGGTGCCACTCGTTCACCGCGCTGCGTTTGTCCGACCGCCGGTCGCGGTGGCCCTGCCGGCGGATTGCCGGCGTGCGCGTGCGACCGACGTACCGCGGCTCGTGGGTGATCGGATCGAGCAGCTGGTAGACGAACGCGCAGTCAGGGACGGGCGCCGGCAGCGTCGGCACGTCGCTCTGTCGCAACACTCCGTCGCGATGCGCTGGCGTCGGGTCGGCTGGTGGCAGCAGCCAGCCTCCTTCGTGGCTCGCGCACGAGCGGGCGTCGGGGATTGGCGGCGTCGCTGTCATCGCACTGCTCCGGGTACGGAAGATGTCGGTTGAGGCGGACCGACGCCTCTGGTGCGCCGAGGGAGCTTGCTGGCTGGCCGGAGGCTGGCGCTCACCTACTCAAGCGCGACGGCCGCTGCCCC
>CAWIEX010000010.1:0-910753 GCA_963835295.1 uncultured Actinomycetes bacterium | reverse complement strand
GCGAAGGAAGGCAAAGGGGGCGGGCCGCCAATGCGGCCGGGCACGTGACCGCCGCGCGACCCTCGTGGCACTCGACCGCACCCAGGCGGTTGCACACCACCCGCCCATCATCCCCGCGGTGGCCGCCGCGGCCCTCACCGCGGCCGTCATCGCCGGACCCGCCGGCGCCGTCCCGACCGATGCCCACAACCCGCCCAACGGCTGGCACGCCGGCAAGTCGACGCTCCAACCCTGGACCCACGACACGAGGAAGGCCAACATGTTCGTTCTGACGCCCGACCTCGGGCTTGGCGACGCGACCGCGCAGAGCGCCGCGCCGCGCACACGGCCGGCAAACCCGGAGCCCATCACCGGCTCTCACGCGGTCGTCAACGCGCCGGCTCCGCGCCTCGACTGGGGCTCTGCGGGCAGCGGTGCCGCCGCCGGTATCGGAGCCTGCGCGATCGCGCTCGCACTCACCGCCGGACTGCGCCGCCGACGCACCGCACCGCCCGATCGCTGACCACCCACTAGCACCGGGTCACGGCCCCGGCGCGCCGTTGCGCCGGGACCACGACCACCGTCACCCCATGTTCGCGGCACCCCACGGCGGGACACCGTCCGCGCAATTCCCGACGCCATCACGATGATGCCGCCGTCCCGCCCACCCGTGCCCAGCCGCCGCTCCCGCGACGCCATCGGCCCCCCGAGCCACCACGCACGCCGACATGGCCGATCCACAAGTACTCCTGCCACGCGCTCCGAGACACGCTGCACGTGCACGCCGTTGCCAGCGAGCCTCAGTACCTCAGCACCAGCGCAGCAGGTGTGTCGCCTATGGTGCCGTCCGACCTGTTCCTCGCCAAAAGCAGGGGCCGGCGTTGAAGGCAAGGCCGGCTCCCCATGATGGTCGTGGCATGAGGTCGCCTTGGCTCGCGGGTCCGCGACCTTCGGATGGTCCTCCGTACGGACGTTGACGGACTCCACCACGCTGGGAGAAGCTTGGCCAATCGATTGCAGAGATCCGATGACCGACATCGCAGGTGCTGCCCACGAGGCGAGAACCGTTCGCAAGGCGAGACCCAACGAGCTCGGAAGGCTCGCCGCGGTCCTCGCCAGCGCGTTCTACGACGATCCGCCGATCAGGTGGGTCCTGAAGGATGACGGCCGCCGCCGCTCGCTGTTGGAGCGAAGCTTCGGCTTGTATCTGCGCCGGCTCTGGTTCAAGCAGGACGAGTGCTACACGACGGGGAGCGTGGTTGGTGCGATCGTCTGGGAGCTGCCGGGGCAGTGGAAGGTCGGCGTTGTCGATCAGCTGCGCGTGCTGCCGTCGATGGCGCGGATCAACGGCCGGCTGCTTCCTCGGATCTTGCGCGCATTCGCCGCGGTCGAGTCCAACCATCCCGCCGAGCCGCACTACTACCTGCCGCTGGTGGGTGTCGAGCCGGAGTGGCAGGGACGTGGGCTGGGCACGGCGCTCATGCGCCGGATCCTGGACCGCTGCGACAACGAGAAGGTGCCCGCCTACCTCGAGGCGACCACGCCCCGCAACCGCGCGCTCTACGCGCGTCACGGCTTCGAGGTGACCGAGGAATTCTCGCTCGGGCCCGGGTCCCCGCCGCTGTGGCGGATGTGGCGGAATCCGAACCGCTGACCAACCGCCACCGCGCGTGTCTCTCGCGCAAACGTACGACGTGGGCTTGCTCATCACCGCGGCGCCACCGCTGCCGCGACAGATGCGAGCGTCTGGCCATGCGCTTGCCTGGCACCCGCTGCGCACGAGCGGCGAGCGCGCCGTGCGGGCGCGTGCCGACGACCGCAACCGCCAGCGAAAGCGAGCGCACACCGGCGGCCACGGTCGAACGTCTCTTGATTGTCCTGAGCGTGGCCGAGCGGTCGCGTCCCCCACCGGGACGTCCATCCGGGCATAGGCGCCCTGTGAGAGAACGACGGGCCGCCGATGCCCGCCGCCGCAATCCGGCTGCTCGATATCGGCGTCGTGCCAGAGGCGCCATGGTCGTCCTCAAGCGCGGCAGCCGGCGCCCCGTCGAGCCCGGCGCGCGACGACCCGATCACCTTGCTCATCGAATAGCCAGAGCCCGTCCCCGCCGGGTGGCCCGACGTGGGAGACCGTGCTACTCGTCGAGCCCGCGCCACCGTTGAGTGTGCCGACGGTGGCCTCTTGCCACGCGGGGTAGTTCGGTGCAAGAACGCGCAGTGCTCGGCCTAGGCGGACCGCGGTACGATCGACGCCGAGAGTCGCGTCCCGGCAGGCCAGGCCGGTGTGCCTAGGTGTCGGTACACAACGGTGTGCAGCCAGCCGGCGGCCCGCTCGGGATCCAGCCGCGCAGCGTGGCGCATGAGGATCTCGAGCCCGCGCTGGTAGGCGTCGTGGGCGTCGTCGGCGCACATGGAGTAGCGCCGGGCGACGCGCAGCAGCGAGTCCGCGTGCGCGCCCAGCAGCTCGAGGACCAGCGCCTCCCCGCGCTCGCGATCCACGTCTCCCGCCCGCTCGGGCGGGTCGACCTCCGCCGCTTCGGGGCCGCTGGACGCCATGCAGACGTCTTTAGCGCCTCGAGAGACGGCTTCGTCCCTGCCCCCGATGCCGAACCACGCAAATTGCGCAGATTTCGTGACCGTCGCGTTCGAGCCCGCGGCGCGGATCGCGACGAGCCGAGCTTTTTGCACGAGGTTGCGTCGCGCCGGCTCAGCAGTCGCGCAAACCCGCACGCGCGACGGCGGCACGCGGATAGCGTCGGCTCCTCGACCAGCTCTTGGTGTGGAGGGCCGCTATGCCCAACAGCGTGACGCAGATCCTGGCCTCAGGTCCGCCGGGGACGAAGCTCAACATCGCGGTGCTGGGCGACGGCTTCGCCGACGGGGCAGACCAGACGACCTACAACGACAAGGTCGACGAGCTGCTCATCCAGGGGGTCTTCGGTCACGACTACTTCTACGAGGACGCGCAGGCGTTCAACATCTTCAGGGTCAATCTGATCTCGAACCAGTCGCCGGTCAGCACGCGCGAGTACGACGAGCACGGCACGCCGACCGACCCCAGCGACGACACGATCATCAGCACCGAGCTGCGCGACACGGCGCTGGGCTACATCTTCAGCGGCTCGTGGGCGCACTGCTGGCTCGAGGGTGGCGCGAACACCGGCACGCTGGTGCAGAACGCGCTCAACACCTGGGTCCCGGACTACGACCTGGTGCTCATCATCCTCAACGACCCGCGCTACGGCGGATGCGGAGGCGGCGGCTTCCAGGTCGTCCCGCTCGGCGTCGACTGGACGGTGATGGCCCACGAGTTCGGCCACGGCACCGGCGGTCTGGCCGACGAGTACTGCGCGTCGCCGGGGTCCTGGACCGGCGGCGAGCCCGGGCAGGTCGACCTGACGATCAACACCAACCGCGCGACCACGAAGTGGGGCAACTTCATCGCGCCGACCACGCCGGTGCCCACCGGCACGGGCGCCTGCGCCGACTACAACGCCGGGCCGAAGCCGGCCGGATGGAGCGACGACCAGGACGTCGGGCTCTTCGAGGGCGGCGGCACGGTCTCGCTCGGGGTCTATCGCCCGGTCGTCAACTGCCGCATGCGCGGCAACGCGCCGCCCTACTGCCCGGTCTGTTACACGCAGATGAAGCGCCGGCAGGACACCTACACCCAGCGCACGTTCCTGAAGGCCTACGCCGGCGACTTCAACGGCGACGGCAGGGACGACGTCCTCGTCCACAACGACAACTCGATCATCGTCTACCGCTCCAACGGGTCCCAGCTCGACCTCGCGTTCGCCGCGGTGGAGCGCGTACCGGGCTCGTGGCAGTTCAAGCCCGACGACCAGTTCTTCGTCGGCGACTTCAACGGCGACGGCAAGGACGAGGTCGTCGTCTACAACGCCACCGACTGGGCGGTCGAGTACCTCGGTCTGCTGGCCGACGACGGCGCCGGCGGGCTGCGCCTCATCGCCCGCTACGACGACGCGATGGCCGGCTGGCAGTTCCAGCGCGACGACCGCTTCCACGTCGGCGACTTCGACGGCAACGGCAAGGCCGACCTCTTCGTCTTCAACGGCGACAACTGGGCGATCCCGTACCTCGGGATGCTGCGGTCCTCCGGGACGGGCTTCACGGTCGTCGACCGCTACGACGCCAACATGCCGGGCTGGCAGATGCGCCCCGGCGACCAGCACTTCGTCGGCGACTTCACGGGCAACGGCAAGGAGGACCTCTGGGTCTTCAACGGCGGCGACTGGTCGATCCCTTACCTCGGCATGCTGCGGTCCCAGGGCACGTCTCTGGCGATGTCGCATCGCTACGACGCCACGATGCCCGGCTGGCAGATGCGTCCCGGCGACCAGCACTTCGTGGGCGACTTCACCGGCGACGGCAAGGCCGACCTGTACGTCTTCAACGGAGGCGACTGGAGCATCGCGTATCTCGGGATGCTCGGTTCGACGGGCAGCGCGCTCGACATGGTCCAGCGCTACGACGGCAACGTCCCCGGCTGGCAGATGCGCCGCAACGACCGCCACTACATCGCCGACGTCGATGCCAACGGAAAGGCCGACCTGTTCGTCTACAACGCCCTGGACTGGTCATCGGAGTACCTCGGGACCATGGTCTCGAGCGGGACCGGCCTGTCGGCGAGCTGGGCCGTCGATTGGGTCGGCGAGTGGAACCTCGGCCAAGTCGACCTGTTCGAGCCGTGCGACTTCGAGGGCCACGGCGGGCGGCGCGACCTCTTCGTCCACAACCACGACTGGTTCGGGATGATCAAGGCCACACCAACGCTGACACTGCAGCGGCTCTACTACCGCTGGATCCACAACTATCGCCACGGCCGCAACTGGTAGAGGAGCGCCGAGATGCCGTTCACCCCCTGGCAGCGCACGATGTCCTCCGATCCGAACGCCGAGCCGGTGGTCGAGAACCCGCGGCGCCCCAAGATGTCCGACGAGCCCCCCAAGCCGCGCCGCATCGGCGGCAAGACGCTCCTGATGGCTGACAAGCCCGCCGCTCCGAAGGGCTCGGGCAACCGCATGGACCCGCTGCCGGCCAAGCGCCCGCGACCGGCACGGCAGAAGACGCCGCTGCCCGAGCAGCAGGAGCGCCCGTCGCGCGGCCGCCCGCGCGCCGCGCGCGGCGAGGGCTACGTGCGCCTGCACATGCGCGTCGAGCCCGACGGGCTCTCGGTGCAGAACATCACGCAGGTGCCGGGGCCGCTCATCGCCCACGAGGAGCTGCACGGCGACCTCGCCTACGAGGTCATGGTGGGTGGCGAGCGCGTCGCCTCCGGCGCTCTGCCCGACGTCGGCATGCGGCGCTCGTTCCCGCCTCCGGAGCCCCTCGACGGGCAGCAGGGGCACTACTTCACGCCGGCGCCGAGCTACGAGTTCATCGCGCGGGTGCCCAAGGACGCCATCTCGCTCGCCGCCCTGCCGAAGGTCGACGTTGCCGTCTACGGGATCAAGGAGGGTCCGGTGCCGCGCACCGAGGGACCCGAATCGCTCGCCGTGGTGCATGGCCGGCAGGTGCGCGAGGTGGCGCGCCTGCGCGGCATCAAGCTCGACGAGCTGCCGCCCGACGTTCGCACCCAGGCGCGCCAGGCCCTGCGCTGAGGCCGCGGGCTCGGCCGGTCATCGCGCGAACAGGCGCGGGAAGAGCGGGTGATCGAGCTCGTCGCCGTGCGCCAGCACGCCCTCGAGCTCGGGGAAGGCGGGGCTCGTCGCGTGCGGGCGCGCGGCAAAACGCACGTCGTCGCCGATCAGGCGGACCGAGAACGCGCGCCGGCGGTGGCGCGAGCCGGCGGCCGCGTGCAGCGTGAGCATGTTGAAGGCGACCGCGTCGCCCGGCTCCAGGGCCAGCCGAGGATGGCGTGCGCGGCGCGGTCGGCCTCGACGTCGGGCACCTCCTCGAAGGCGCCGTCGTCGAAGACCAGTGGGCGATCGTCGAAGAAGCTGCGCGGCATGTACCACGTGCGCGGGGCGTGCGAGCCCGCGACGAACTCGAGCGTGCTCTCGCGCGGCACTGGGTCCAGGGGGATCCAGAGCGACACGGTGTCGAAGCCGTCGACGTTGTAGAAGGGCTGGTCCTGGTGCCATGGCGTGCGCAGCGTCGTGCCGGGCTCCTTGACCAGGAGGTGGTCGTGGTGCAGCCGCGCGGTGCGCGAGCCCATGAGCCGCGCGGCCACCTCGCCGATCCGCGAGCCGCGGATGACCTCCTCGTACGCCGCGATCCTGGTCCAGTTGCGGAAGTCCTCGAAGAAGCGCCCCGCCCCCGACTCGCCGCCGCCCTCGATCGCGCGCTCGCTCGGCGCGGCCAGGTTCTCCTCGACGCCCTGCGCCAATCGGGCGACCTGCGCCTCGTCGAGCAGGCCGCGCACGACGCACGCCCCGTCGCGCCGGAAGCCCGCTGCGACGGCGGCCAGATCGGTGTCCGAGACGTCGAGGCCCACGGTCGCGCCACACTAGTGGGACATGACCGAGACCACCACACGCCCCAAGCGCCGCACTCGCCACGCCACCGTCGTCAGCGTCGAGCCCCTGACGCCGCACATGATCCGCGTCGTCTTCGGCGGCGACGGCCTCGACGGCCTCAAGGTCGGCCCGTTCACCGACCACTACGTGAAGCTCCAGATCCCGCCGCCGGGCGCCGGCTACTCGGCCCCGTTCGACCCCGAGGAGATCAAGGCGCAGCGCCCGCGCGAGGAGTGGCCGCGCGTGCGCACCTACACGGTCAGGGCGTGGGATCCCGAGCGCAGCTTGCTCACGCTCGACTTCGTCGTCCACGGCGACGAGGGCGTGGCCGGCCCTTGGGCCGCGGCGGCCAGGCCGGGCGACGTCCTTCAGCTCATGGGGCCCGGTGGCGCCTACACCCCGGACGCCGACGCCGCCTGGCACCTGATGGTCGGCGACCTCAGCGTGCTCCCGGCCATCGGCGCCTCCCTGCAGCGCGTCCCCCACGGCGTGCCCGTCCACGTGCTCGTTGAGCTCGACCACGAGGCCGACCGCCAGGAGCTGACGAGCCCCGGCGACCTGCACGTCACCTGGCTGCGCGCCGACGGCAGCGACACCGTGCTGCTCGAGGCGGTCCGCGCGCTCGCGTTCCCCGGCGGGCCGGTGCACGCCTTCGTCCACGGCGAAGCGTCGTCGGTTCGCGCCGTCCGCCGCCACCTGCTGGTCGAGCGCGAGATCCCAGGCGAGGCGGTGTCGGTCTCGGGCTACTGGAAGCGGCAGCGCACCGACGAGCAGTGGCGTGAGGACAAGGCGGAGTGGAACCGCCTCGCCGAGCAGGACGTGGCCTAGGTCCCGGCGACGTATCCTGCCGCCCGTGGCCGAGAGCGAGCACCCGCAGGCGTCGATCGACTGGGCCTCGGCCGAGGTCAAGGGCGGCGAGCTCACCGTCGCGCTCGTCGGTGAGGCGAACGCGGGGTGGGCCGAGCGCGTGCAGGCGGTCGTCGAGCGCCTCGACCGTCCGGGCAGCGCCTGGGGCGCGACGAAGGTGACCGAGGCCTTCCGCTCCTTCGCGGCGGACGAGCCGTCGGCTGAGCGGCGCCGTCAGGCGTCGGCCACGCGGCCGAGCAGGCTGAGCGCCCGGCGCACGACCTCGCGCTCGTCGGCGTCGAGCTCGCGGTCGAGCGTCTGGGTCAGCCAGTCCTCGCGGCGCGCGCGCGTCGCGTGCAGCGCGTGGAGCCCGGCGGGCGTGAGCTCGACGAACGAGCGCCGGCCGTCCTGCGGGTCGGGGCGGCGCGAGACGTGCCCTGCCTCCTCGAGGTCGCGGACCGTCTGCGCCATGGACTGCGGGCGCATGCGATCGGCGGCGGCGAGATCGCTGATGCTCGCCGGGCCCTCGCGGTCCAGGCGGCTGAGGACCGCGAGCTGCGGGATGGGCGGCCCCGGCTCGGCCCGCAGCCGGCGCAGGACCCGGCCGAGGGTCTCGCGCAGCTCGTGGGCGAGCTGCGCCGTCGTTGCCTGAGTGCCCTGCATGCGCGCCACTGTAGCTCCTGTCTTCAGGCGAACTGTACAGGTAGCCTGTATATTACGGCTGAGTGCCGTCGACCCATCCCGATCGCTACAAGTGGGTGGCGCTCTCCAACGCGACGCTGGCCGTGCTGTTGGCGACGCTCGACGCGTCGATCACGATCATCGCGATGCCCGACATCTTCCGGGGCATCCACCTCGACCCGCTCGTCCCCGCGAACTCGTTCTACCTGCTGTGGATGATCCTCGGCTACCTCGTCGTGACGAGCGTGCTCATCGTCAGCCTCGGCCGCCTGGGCGACATGGTCGGCCGGGTCAAGATCTACAACCTCGGCTTCGTCATCTACACGGTGGCCTCGCTGCTGCTGGCCATCGACTGGATGCAGGGGCGCGCCGGGGCGACCTTCCTCATCGTCTTCCGTGTCGTGCAGGGCATCGGCGGCGCCTGCCTGCTGGCCAACGCGGCGGCGATCATCACCGACGCCTTCCCCGCGCGCCAGCGCGGCATGGCACTGGGGATCAACAACATCGTCGGGGTCAGCGGCATGTTCATCGGCCTCGTCCTCGGCGGCATCCTCGCCCCGATCGACTGGCGCCTGGTCTTCCTCATCTCGGTGCCCGTCGGGCTCTTCGGCACGGTGTGGGCCTACGTCGCCCTGCGCGAGCTGAGCACCCCGCGCCGCGCCCGCGTCGACTGGGCGGGGAACCTGACCTTCGCCCTGGGGCTCGTGCTCATCATGGTCGCGGTCACCTACGGCATCCGCCCGGCCGGCGGCCATCCGATCGGCTGGGGCAGCCCGCGCGTCCTGGCCCTGCTCGCCGGCGCCATGATCAGCCTCGTCGCCTTCGTGGTCGTCGAGCGCCGCGTGGTCGACCCGATGTTCCGCCTGCCGCTCTTCCGCATCCGCGCCTTCACCTTCGGCACGCTGTCGACCTTCCTCTCCGCCGTGGCCCGCGGCGGGCTCATGTTCATGCTCATCATCTGGCTGCAGGGCATCTGGTTGCCTCAGCACGGCTACGACTTCACCGAGACGCCGCTGTGGGCCGGCATCTACATGCTGCCGCTGACCATCGGGATGCTGGCCGCGGGGCCCACCTCGGGCTACCTCTCGGACCGGTTCGGCGCGCGCCCGTTCGCGACCACCGGCATGGTCCTCACCGCGGTCGGCTTCGCGCTGCTGATGCTGCTGCCGACCGACTTCTCCTATCCGGTCTTCGGCGCCATCCTGCTGCTCATCGGCGCGGCGATGGGCATGTTCGCCTCGCCCAACCGGGCCGCCGTGATGAACAGCCTGCCCAAGGGCGACCGCGGCGCCGGCGGGGCCATGAACCAGACCTTCCAGAACTCCGCGCAGGTGCTGTCGATCGGGATCTTCTTCACGCTCATGATCGTCGGGCTGGCCGCGACGCTGCCCGAGACGATGACTGCCGGGCTGCAGGCCCACGGCGTCGCGCCCGCCACCGCGCACCACGTGGCCACGCTGCCGCCGGTGTCGATCCTCTTCGCCGCCTTCCTGGGCTACAACCCGATCGAGCACCTGCTGGGCCCGCACGTGCTCGCCGGGCTCTCCGCGCACGACCAGGCGGCGCTGACGGGGAGCTCGTTCTTCCCCAACCTCATCTCCGGGCCGTTCCAGGACGGGCTGCACGCTGCCTTCCTGTTCGCGATCGTCGCGTGCCTGATCGCGGCCGGCGCCTCGCTGCTGCGCGGCGGCCGCATGGTCCACGACGACGAGCCGGCCGAGCCCGCCGCCGCACCGGCGCCCCGCCGTCTGCGCACGGCCGAGCTCGAGCAACGTGCGGGTTGAGCGGTAGCCGCCGCTCGACGGCGCTGCAGCGGTCCGCCGCCGGACGTACGCCGCGCAACCCCGATTGAGAGCCGTCCGTCGTGGGCCGTCGCGCGCCCGGCCGTCAGGCGTGACCTGACGGCCGGTGCTGCGCGGCGGGCCTCCGGCGCGCCGGGCGCCGCGGCGAGGGCGGCGGCGCCGGCAGCGGCACAATGGCCTCACATCCGGCTGAGGTGGCCGGCTGGGGCAGCCTGCTCACGTCATCGAGCTCCCCGATGGCGGATTACATCCGCGGCCGCCCACTCGCGGTGCCGGTCTGCGCGATGTATGGAGGTTTTGCACCGTTGCAGCACACGAGCCGAACGGGTTCGGGAGCGTCGACTGGTCGAGCGGCCAGGGCGCCAGCGTTCGGTTGACGGCCCGAAGCGCTGCAGAAGCTCCCGAACGCGGCGGCGCGCCAGCCAGCTGCCATTATGCGGCGGGCCGCGTACCGCGATCAGGGAGCCCTTGCGTCATGAATGACGAAGTCGCCGTGTCCGCCAAGGTCGAGGCACCGCCGACAGCCGCGGTGAGCTCAGAGGCGGCGGCGGCCCGTGCCCGTGACCTCGAGCGCACCCGCCGCGCCGACGCGGCCCGCATCACCGCGCTCGTGCAGTACATGCTCCATCGCGGCGAGGGCGCCCCCGGCCTGCGCTAGCGAACGCTCCACAAAAGCTGTACGGCGCCACGCCCGCGTTGACGCGCGCCTCGCCGCGCGCATAGGTTCGACGCGTGGCGCTTGCCGAGAGGCCATCCGCGGGCCCGCCGACGGCCACGGGCACCGACCCACGCAACGTTGACGGGCAGGCCATCTGCATCACGGTCTTCAGCGCCGTGAAGTGGTGGGGCCGCCCGTGGCTGGCGCTCGTCTTCCTCTATGCCCGGCTCGTGCCCAGCGCGCACGGCACGCTCGCGCGGCTGTCCTTCATCCACTTCGCGCGCTGGACGCTCGTCAAGCAGCTGCCCGGGCAGCGCCTGCGCCACCCTCAGCTGTTCTTCGAGAGCAACTTCAACGGCGGCTGGGAGGAGTACATCGACGCCTTCTCCCACATCCTCACGCGCGGGATGAAGCTCTTCTGGGGCAGCTCGTACGGCTTCCCCAACCCGCTGCCCACCGGCCGCTTCAAGGGCTACATCAGGCGCCACGAGATCGTGGCCAGCCACTTCTACAGCGCCTATCCCGACGCGACGACGACGATCGTCCTCTCCTCGCTCGAGCTCGACGCGAAGCTGCGCGACCTCCGCGCGCGCACGGCGAGCATGGGCCCCGAGGCCTTCGCGCGCGCCTGGCAGTCGTTCCTCACCGATGCGCAGAGGTGCCTGTGAACAGCAACCCGGACCGCTCGGGCCAGGCCGGCGCGCTCACCGTGCTCACCCCGATCGCGCCCGGCGCCGAGCCGGACCTGCGCGCGTACCTCGAGGGGCTGCGTGCGGGCCCGAGCCCGCTCTCGCGCCTGCCGGGCACGCACTTCGGCCGCTGGGTCATCGTCTCCGACCTCGTGGCCGAGGACGAGCGCGAGCCAGACCACCTGCACGGGCCGCACCTGCTGTTCACCGCGAGCTTCGACGGGCCCGCGGACCGCTACCTCGACGAGCTGTGCGACGAGCTCGCCGCCGAGGCCCAGGAGATCTGGGGCCGTTGCGCCGGCGCCCCGCAGCCGGCCGCCGGCGCTGCGTTGAAGGCCTACCTGCGGGCGCACCATCACAAGACCGGCTTCTTCGTCGCCGCCTACCCGCAGGCGACGGTCGGGAAGGTACGCGCGGCACTGGCCCAGCGCGAGGAGGTCATCGCCTTCGCGCGCGACGCCCAGAGCATGGGTCCAGCGCAGCTGCAGGCGGCGTTCCTCGAGCGGCTCGGCGGGTGAGCGTGGCCGGCGTGTCCATCGACCTCGCCGACCTCCAGGGCGACATCCTGCGCGCGTACGGCAACGACTACGCCCACACCGCCTATCTCTTCTTCCGCGTCGACGACGCCGGCGCGGGGCGAGCCTGGCTGCGGGCCCTGCTCCCGCGCGTGACGACCGCGGAGCCGTGGGGCGCGGGCAAGCCGCCGACGACGCTCAACCTCGCGGTCACCGCCGACGGCCTCAGGGCGCTCGGCCTGGCCGACGCCGTGCTCGCCACCTTCTCGCACGAGTTCCGCGCCGGGATGCCCGCGCGCGCCGAGACGCTGGGCGATACGGGGCCGAGCGACCCCGCCCACTGGGAGCCCGAGCTGCGCGGCGCCGGCCTGCACGTTCTGGCCACGGTCAACGCGCTCGACGACAGCGCGCTCGCACACGAGATCACCCGCTTGCGCAGCGACGCCGCGAGCGCCGCCGGCGTGGCCGTGGCCTATGAGCAGCGCACCGAGCTGCTACCGGGATCCCGCGAGCACTTCGGCTACGCCGACGGCTTCGCGCAGCCGGCGCTCGCCGGAGCCGGAGACGACGGGGCCGACCGCCGCATCGGCGGCGGGGTCCCCGAGGCCGACGGCGCCTGGCGCGCGCTCGCCCCGGGCGAGTTCGTCCTCGGCTACGAGGACGAGGACACCCGCGTCGATCCCCAGCGAACGCTGCCCAGCGCGCCGGACGGCCCGTTCGGGCGCTCGGGCACCTACATGGTGTGGCGCAAGCTCTACCAGGACGTGGCGCTCTTCCGCCACGTCCTGCGCGAGGCCGCCACGCTCTACCACGGCGGCGACCACGAGAAGCTCGCGGCCAAGGTGGTCGGGCGCTGGCCCAACGGCACGCCGCTGGTCCTCTCGCCCGACGCCCCGATCGAGAGCTTCGACGCCAAGGCCCCCAGCGCCAACGCCTTCCGCTACGCCGCGCAGGACCCCGACGGACGCCGCTGCCCGCTGGGCGCGCACATCCGCCGCACCAACCCACGCGACGCGCTCGGCTTCGACGGGCTGCTCAGCTTCCGCCATCGCATCATCCGCCGCGGGATGCCCTACGGCCGGCCGCTGGCCGCCGAGGCGACCGAGGACGACCACGTCGACCGCGGCCTGGTCTTCGTGTGCTTCAACGCGAGCATCTCGCGTCAGTTCGAGGGCATCCAGGCCCAGTGGGTCAACGACGGCAACGTCTTCGGGCTCGGCCACGACAGCGACTTCCTCATGGGCGACCCGAACGGGACGGGCAAGATGACCGTCGAGGGCGACCCGCCCTTCTTCCTCGGCCCGCAAGGCCCGTTCGTCACCACCCGCGGCGGCGCCTACCTCTTCGTGCCCGGCATGGCCGCCCTGGCCGCGCTGGCGGCGCCGGCGATCTAGACGCGCAGGGCCGCGCCGATGGCGTCGCGCCGCGGGCCTTCGACGCCCACCGTCGCGCCGGCGGTGATGCGCTCGCCCTCGGGCCGCGACCAGTTGGTCAGCCCGAGGTCCAGCGCCTCCACGGGGACGCCGACGGCCTCGACGAGCTCGGCCGCGCGGCGCTGCAGCAGCAGCGGGTCGCCGATGCCGAGCACGCGCTTGGAGGCGACGACGGTGGGGTCCAGCGGGTCGGTCGCGAGGTGCAGCGACCACGGGCGGACGTCGTAGACGCCGAGGCGCCCGAGGATGACCAGCAGCTCGTAACGCGGCGCGCGCCCGAAGCCCGGCAGCGACATGCGCTCGAAGGCGCGGTCGAAGCGCCGCTGATCGGGCCACGCGGGGTCGCCGGTGAAGGCCTGCGCCTGAGAGCCGGCGCGCTGTGCCCAGGCGCGGTAGGCCAGCAGGGTCGAGGCTCCGCGCGCGGGGTCATGCGCGGCCCGCGGCCCGAGCGCGACGTCCTCGAGCATCGGCAGCTCGCCCGACGCCCAGCTCGTGCGGGCCACGGCGATCGACGCCCACGGGTCTTCGCCCTCGAGCGGCGACAGGTAGGCGATGAGGAAGGCCAGCCATGTTGCCTCCTCGACGTCGGAGGCGCGGGCCACCTCGGCGTACAGCCCGGGCGGGTCGGCGGCCAGCTCGTCCAGCCGGGCCGCCGCGAAGGCGATCTCGTCGGCCAGGCGCGCTGCGTCGAGCGAGCTGCGCAGGCCGGGCAGCAGCTCGTGCTCGTAGCCGTCGTCGGCGGCGCGGGCCATGCGGCGGACGCGCAGGTCGCCGCGGTTGGACGGCCCGCGCCCCGAAGAGGGTGAGCGCGCCGGGCGAGGGGTCGCCCGGCGCGGCTCGGCCGCCTGCCCCTGCTGCGCCTTGCGCGAGCAGATGGGGCAGGTGGCTTCGAGTCGACCGTGGCGGCAGAAGGTGGGCACTGCCGCCTCAGTGTCCTACTTGTGGCAGCTGCGTGCCTTGCGCCTCTTGACGACGTTGTAGCCCGAGCGCAGCGACTGGTCCGGGTTGATCAGGCCGGCGTCGAAGAACGCCGTCGACGGATCGGCCGGCGGGTTGAACTGGTAGACGAACAGGGCCGAGATGCGCGAGTTGGACTTCGCGAGCGTGAACATGCAGCCCAGCGCCCTGGCCGCGCGGCTCGTGCTGGCCGGGAACGAGCTCCCCAGCTTGACGATCCCGCCGGTCTCGGTCAGCCACACCTTGCCGCGGAAGGCGGCCAGCACGCGCTTGGTGCGCGTCGTCGAGAAGCGGTTCGTGTCCGAGTAGTTGTGGAACCCGATGATCTTCGGGTCCGGCGACGCGTGGCGCAGGAACGACCGCAGGTACTTGATCGTCTTGTTGACGTTCTGCTCGTCGAGGATGTCGAGGCCGACGATCCGGTACTTCGATCCCTTGAACACCTTGCGGGCGGCGCCGTAGTACTGCGCGGTGAGCTTGGGACCTCTGGCCAGGCTGCAGATCCTGCTCGGCTGACCCTGCACGCTGCCGTCGCGCAGCGCGTGGCAGCGGTTGACCTCGTTCCAGGGCGAGATGTCCCTGACGCGCGGGTACGCGGCCTTGAACTTCTTGAGCTCCTTCGTGTACGCCGCGACCGTCGGCGCCTTGAGGGCGCGCGAGTTGCTGCGATGGGAGTGCTCGAAGGAGACGAGGACCTTCTGATGCGCGGCGGTCGCGGCGCTGTACCAGGCGTCCCACTGCGCCTTGTCGGATGGGCTCTCCATCACGTCGTAGGGGGTGATGTAGCGCGCGGCCTTGAACTTCAGCGGCGCGAAGAGCGGGTTGGTGAACGTCTGAGCCTGCTGGTCGGAAACGCCCAGCGTGTAGGCGTTGGCGCCCGCGGGGATGGCGAGCAGCGCGATCAGCGCGGCCATTGGGATGACGAGTCGTCGCATGGAGGGGAAGTTGGCTTTCGTCGGCATTAAGGGCTGGCAACAGGCTAGCCACGACCAAGTTGCGCACGCGGCGCGACTGCCCTGACTACCCGATGCGTTCAAACGCACCGAGGAAGACGTCGGTGACGAAGGTCACCGCGCGCTCAACGTCGGGCGGATCGCGCTCGACCATGTGCAGGCCGATCTCCACCCCGGCGCCCACCATCGCCATGGCCATGAGATCCGCGTCGTGCGGCGGGATCCGGCCCTGCGTGACCGCCGTCTCGAGGTCGGCGCGCAGCTCCTCGATGCCCGCGCCGAGGGCCGGCTCGTCGAACATCGTGCGGATGGTCCCCGAGTTGCGGCGCATGAGCGCGACCGTGTCGGGATCCTCGGCCAGGAACTCGAAGTAGGCGCGAAAGCCCCGCGACACGAACTCCTCGAGCGTCGTGGCGGCCATCCGGGCCGTGCGCACCCGGGCGCGGGCCTCGACGGTGATCTCGTCCACCAGCGCCCGCAGCACCGACTCCTTGTCGGGGAAGTAGTTGTAGAAGGTCCCGGTGGCCAGGTCGGTCTCGCGCACGACGTCGCGCACCGACGCAGCGCCGTAGCCGATGTCGCTGAAGACGCGCCGCGCGGCGACGAGGATCGTCTCGCGGTTGGCGGCCTTCGTGCGCTCGCGCTTGCCGACGCCGGCGGAAGCGGTCATGCCGCGACCCGCGCCCGCGCCGCCGCGGGCGCCACCGGGAGCGTGAAGCCGCGGCGGCGCGCGCGCTCGGCACCCGCCCGGCGCTCCTTGCCCAGCGCGTGCAGGTAGTCGTCGAAGTCGACCTGGATCGTGTGGCGCTTGGAGGCCACGTAGCGCTTGCGCATGGCCGCCGTCTCGTCCTCGATGTCCTGCAGCAGGGCCGGCCGCGGCGGCAGCGCGTACTCGCCCTTGAGGTAGTCGGCGATCCACTGCCCCTGGGCCTCGGCCAGCGGCATCGTCGCCCCCAGCGGCTGCAGCAGGGCGACGAAGAAGACGTCATCGAACTCGGGGTGAAAGACGCGGCGGAAGAGCTCGATGTGGTTGTCGGGGGCCGAGATGAGGTCGGGGTCGAAGAACGGGAAGCTGATCTTGTAGCCCGTGCAGTACACGATCACGTCGGCGTGCGCGCGCGAGCCGTCGTCGAACTCGACCTCGTCGCCGTCGAGGCGGCGGATGTTCGGCTTGGGCGCGATGGTCCCGTGGGCGATGCGGTCGAGGATGCGTCCCGAGACGGTCGGGTGGGCCTCGCCGAACTTGTGGTCGGGCCTCGGGAGCCCGTAGCGCTCGGGATCGCCGACGTGGAGCCTGATCAGCGCGTGGATGATGCGCTGGCGGAGCTTGAACGGGATGCGCGGGTCCTGCGGCAGCTGGTCGACCGGGCGGCCGAACATGTACTTGGGGATGATCCACGCGCCACGCCGAGCAGCCAGGTAGGTGGCGCGCGCCACGTAGGACGACTCGACCGCGATGTCCATGGCCGAGTTGCCCATGCCGAGGACGACGACGTCCTTGTCGGCGAAGAGGTCGTTGTCGACGTAGGCGTGGGCGTGCAGCTGCTCGCCGGTGAAGCTCTCCTGGCCGGCGAAGGCCGGCTCGGGCCAGCGAGGGTCCCAGTGGTGGCCGTTGGCCACGAGCAGCGCGTCGAAGCGCTCGACCGAGCCGTCGTCGAGCGTCAACTCCCAGCCCCCGCCGGTCAGCCGCTGGGCGCGCGCGACCTTGGTCTCGAAGCGGATGCGGTCGCGGAAGCCGAAGTGCTCGACATAGGCGTCGAAGTAGGCCGCGATCTGCGTGTGGTGGGGGAAGTCCGGATAGGACTTCGGCATGGGGTAGTCCGAGTACTCCATCCGGTCGCGCGAGGTGTTGATGAACAGCTGGCGGTACGCGGCCGACATCCCGTTCTTGTTGGCGAAGACCCAGTTGCCGCCCACGCGGTCGGAGGCCTCGAAGCAGGTGAACGGGATGCCGCGCTCGTGGAGCGCCTTGGCGGCGGCGATCCCGGAGGAGCCGGCGCCGATGACCGCGGCGGTCGGGAGGCTCGGCATCGCGCCAGCGTACAGAAGATGACGCCTGCGTCAAGTTTGTCGGCCGGCCGGTCGGGAACGACTGCACGATGGCCCGTACCCGCACCCTCGTGATCGTGCTCGCCGGCGGCGCCGGCGGCCGCCTGGAACTCCTCACCGAGCGGCGCGCCAAGCCCGCCGTGCCCTACGCCGGGACCCACCGCCTCATCGACTTCCCGCTGAGCAACTGCCACAACGCCGGGCTCTCGGACGTGTGGGTGTCCCAGCAGTTCAATCCCGTCTCGCTCAGCGGCCACCTCTCGAGCGGGCGGCCGTGGGACCTCGATCGCACCACCGGCGGCCTGCTGCTCCTGCACCCGCGGCTCGGCAGCGACGAGCGCGACGGGTTCCAGCAGGGCACGGCGGACGCGCTGTGGCGCAACGCGCCGCTGATCCGGGACTTCGCGCCCGAGGCTCTCGTCGTGGTCAGCGCCGACGCGGTCTACGTCCAGGACTACGGAGCGCTGGTCGAGGAGCACATGGCCAGCGGCGCCGAGGTGACGATCGTCACCACCGAGGTCGACCCCGACGACGCCGGGCGCTACGGCGTCGTCCAGACGCGCGACGGAGCGGTGCGAGACTACGCCTACAAGCCCGACGAGCCGGCCGGCAACCTCATCGCCAACGAGGTCTTCGTCTTCACGCCCGCGCCCTTGCTCGAAGCGCTCGAGCGGCTGGCCGACGACGCGGGCGACGACGGCCTCGACGATCTCGGCCACGAGGTGCTGCCGCTCCTGGTCGAGCGTGGCGGGGCCCGGGAGTCGCGCTTCGAGGGCTACTGGCGCGACGTGGGGACCGTCGAGGCGTACTGGTCCTCCCACCAGGACCTGCTCGCCGAGCCGCCGCCCCTGGACCTTGGCGATCCCGGATGGCCCGTCCTCACCCGCTCTGTCGGGCACCGGGCGGCGGCCCGCGTGCTGCGCGGGGCGGACGTGCGCGAGAGCCTGCTCGCGCCCGGCGCCCGCGTCGCGGGCGCCGTGGAGCGCGCGGTCGTCGGGCGCGCCGCGGTCGTCGAGGCGGGTGCGGTCGTCCGCGAGTCGGTGCTCCTGCCCGGGGCCGTCGTGCGCGCCGGCGCCCAGGTCGTTCGCGCCGTCCTCGACGACGGCGTCGAGGTGGGCGCCGGCGCCACCGTCGGCCAGCCCGACGGCGCGATCGCCCTCGTCGGGCTCGACGCCACCGTCGCGGCCGACTCCGCGGTGCCCGCGGGCGCTCGCTTCCCCGCCTGACGCCAGCCCTCAGCGGATCTCGCCGCGCTGGATGCGCCACAGCCCGATGACGAGCGGCAGGACCATCCACAGCGCCAGCGTCGTGCCGGCGTGCGCCCACTCGGTGGCGTCCATGAGGTGCTCGGTCATCGGCGCCAGCGAGGACGTGGGGTCCAGCCAGTCCACGACGGTGTCGAGCCCAGCCACGCGGCCGGCGATGGCCCAGGCCAGCGGCAGCGCGAACTGGCAGACGATGGCCGGCGCGGAGGCCAGCAGCGCCGCGCCGAGCGCCACGCCGGAGATCATGCCGGTGCCGAGCGAGACGACGTGCTGGCCGAGGAGGCCGACCGGCAGCGCCCACGTGTGATCGAGCCCGGGCGCGGCCACCGCGGTGCCGACGAGCGCGACCACGATGCACAGCGCCAGGGCGAAGAGCGACAGCACGACGCTGGCCAGCAGCTTGGCGGCGATCACGCGCCCGCGCCGCGGCACCAGGGCGAAGGTCACCATCCCGGTCCGCTGCGACCACTCCGAGGTGACGAGCAGGATGCCGACGATGGGCAGCAGGATGCTGGCCGGCGCGACCGCGATGGCCAGCATCGAGCGCAGCGTCTGGTCCTCCGGGCGAGCGAACAGGCAGGCGGCCCCGACCACGACGACGGTCAGGGCGGCGACTGCCAGCTGCAGCCAGAAGCCCGCGCGGGTGTCGGTCATCTTGCGCAGCTCGACGGCGGTCAGCCGCGCGAGCCCGGGGCGCTCGAGCGAGCGCGGGGCAAGGGCGGCGGGGTGGGCGATGGTCGCGGCGCTCATGCGGCCTCCTTCGCGGTCAGCTCGAAGTACAGGGACTCGAGACCCGCCCCCTCGGCGGGCCCGAGGTGGGTGAGGGCGACGCCGCCCTGCAGGGCGGCGCGCCCGACGGCGTCTGGCCTCGCGTCCACCACGAGCGCGCCGTCGCCCGCCGGGCGGGCGTCGAGGCCGGCGCTGCGCAGCGCGAGCCCGAGCCGCGCGTGGTCGGCGGCGGACACCAGCGTGCCCGCGCCGGCCAGCAGCTCGTCGCTGGCGCCCTGGGCGACGATCCGCCCAGCGCCGATGATCACGATCCGATCGGCGATCGCCTGCACCTCCCCGAGCAGGTGCGAGGACAGCAGCACGGTGCCGCCGCGGTCGGCGAAGTCGCGCAGCAGCCCGCGCATCCAGCGCATCCCCTCGGGGTCCAGGCCGTTGGCCGGCTCGTCGAGGATCAGCACCTCCGGATCGCCGAGGAGCGCGTGCGCGAGGCCGAGCCGCTGGCGCATGCCCAGCGAGTACTGGCGCACACGCTTGCGCGCGGCCGCCCGGTCGAGCCCAACGCGCTCGAGCAGGTCGTCGACGCGCCGCTCGGGCGCGCCGATGGTCTGGGCCGACACGGCGAGCACCTCGCGCCCGCGGCGCCCGGGGTGCTGCGCGGAGGCGTCGAGCAGCACGCCCACGCGGTGCGCCGGGTTGGGCAGGTCCCGGTAGCGGCCGCCGAGCACCGTCGCGCGCCCGCTGTCGGGCTCGGAGAGCCCGCACAGCACCCGCAGGGTCGTGGTCTTGCCGGCGCCGTTGGGACCGAGGAACCCGGTCACCGTGCCCGGCTCGCAGCGGAAGGAGACGTCCTGCAGGACGCTGCGTCCGTCGTAGCGCTTGGTCAGCGCGTCAGAGTCGATCATGGCCGGGAGGATCGGCGTCGCGGGCCCCCGCCGCCACATCCCGTGGTCGATGGACGCGTCAACTTTGGTCGGGGGTCCGCACCCCACCTCGTGCGTACGCTTCCGACCCATGACGACCGCCGCCCACGAGCACCTCGCGCTGCCGCGCTGGCAGCGCATGCTGCTTCCCGGCGAGCTGCGCGACGGCGCGCGCGGCCGGCGCACCGCGCGCGACTGGGTCGTCGACCTCGCCATGTTCGCGATCGCCGCCGGCCTCAGCGGCCTCGTCCTCGGCGCCACCGCCCGCGACCACAGCGAGCTCGAGTGGGTCATCGACGTCGTCCTCGGCGCGGTGGCCTTCGTGGCCATCTGGCTGCGCCGCTCGCATCCCCTGGCCGTCGGGATCATCGCCGGCGCGTGCTCGCTCGTGTCGGGCCTCGCGGGCGGCCCGGCCCTGGTCGCGCTGTTCAACGTCGCCGTCCGCGGCTCGCGGCAGGGGATCCTCGCGGTCGTCGCGCTCGCGCTCGCCTCCACCGCGATCTTCCCCCTGCTCTACGCCGGCGGCGAGAGCTACGGCTTTCAGATCGTCCTCGGGGTGCTCATCACGAGCGTCGTGGTCGGCTGGGGCCTGTTCGTCCGCGTCCAGCGCGAGCTCGTGCTCTCGCTGCGCGACCGCGCGGCCACGCTCGAGGCCGAGCAGCGCCTGCGCGTCGAGCAGGCCCGCGAGGGCGAGCGCCTGCGCATCGCGCGCGAGATGCACGATGTCCTGGCCCACCGCGTCTCGCTGCTGAGCCTGCACGCCGGCGCGCTCGAGTTCCATCCCGACGCCTCCCCCGAGGAGGTCGCCGATGCGGCGGGCGTCATCCGTGCGAGCGCCCACGCCGCGCTCGAGGAGCTGCGCGACGTCATCGGCGTGCTGCGCGAGGGGCCGCCCGCGAGCGCGCCCGAGCCGCCCCAGCCGACGCTGGCCGACGTCCCGGCCCTCGTCGGGGAGTGCCAGGGGGCGGGCATGCGCGTGCGCTGCCAGCTGGCCGTGCCCGCCGACACGGCGCTCCCCGCCGCCCTCGGGCGCGCCGCCTATCGCATCGTCCAGGAGGGCCTGACCAACGCGCGCAAGCACGCCCCGGGGGCGGCGGTCGAGGTGACGATCTCCGCGACGCCGGGCAGCGCGCTCGCGGTCGAGGTCGTCAGCCGCCGCGCGGTGGGCGTCGCGGCGCCCGGGCCGTTCGCGCTGCCGGGCGCCGGCACCGGCCTCGTCGGGCTGGCCGAGCGCGTCGAGCTGGCCGGCGGCGAGCTCGAGCACGGCCCCGACGCGACCGGCGACTTCGTCCTGCGCGCGACCCTGCCCTGGCCGGCGTGACAGCGCGTCATGGCTCGACGATCGTGACCGTCGGCTCTGTACGGGAGCCGTCGCGATGAGCGACAAGGTCCGCGTCCTGCTCGTCGACGACGACGCGCTCGTGCGCTCGGGGCTGCGCATGATGCTGGCCGGCGCGCAGGGCATCGAGGTGGTCGGCGAGGCCGACGACGGGCGCGGAGTGCTGAGCGCCGTCGACCTGCACCGCCCCGACGTCGTGCTCATGGACATCCGCATGCCACACGTCGACGGCATCGCCGCCACGCGCCTGCTGCGTTCGCAGCCCGCCGCGCCGGCCGTTGTGGTCCTCACGACCTTCGACACCGACGAGCTCGTGCTGCGCGCGCTGCGCGCCGGGGCCGCCGGCTTCCTGCTCAAGGACACGCCGCCGGCCGAGATCGTGCGCGCCATCGAGCTCGTCCACGCCGGCGACGGCATGCTCTCCCCCGCCGTCACGCGCCAGCTCATCGCGCTGGTCGCCGGCGAGGGCGGCGCGCCCGCGCGCCACGACGGCGCTCGCGAGCTGCTCGAGGCGCTCAGCCCCCGCGAGCGCGAGGTCGCGCTCGCGGTGGGCCGCGGCCTGCCCAACGCCGACATCGCCGCCGACCTCCACATGAGCGTGGCGACCGTGAAGGCTCACGTGTCGCGCCTGCTCGTGAAGCTCGGCGTCGAGAACCGCGTCCAGATCGCCCTGCTCGTGCAGGATGCGACGGACGCCTCGCGATAGCGACCCCGGGCTACGGGCCGAACTGCATCACCTGGTGGATGCCGGTCGGCTTGTTCGTGTACTGCATGGTGATCAGCGGCAGCGGGGCGAAGGTGATCTGCTCCTTCGCCTCCGGGGCCCGCCACGCGGCCGGATCGGGGCCCTGCTGGGCGGCCAGGCGCCTACGCGCCGTGTCGAGCGCCGCCCACAGCTCGCGCGAGCAGGCCTTCACGCTGCCGTCGCCGCAGTAGCGCAGGTGATAGGCGCCGGCCACCTTCTGGCCGAGCATCGCGCGCAGGTCCTTCCACATGTACTGGTGCCAGCCGCCGTACTGGCCGCCCGGCGGCGCGTCGAAGCGCGCGTTGCGGCCCTCGAGCTGCCGGCACAGCGCCGTGCCGAGGCGATCGCACAGCGCCGCGTCCGTAAGGCCCTTCCAGGCGGCGTCCATGATGGCCGCCCCGGGGCTGTCGATCCTGCCGTCGTGATCGGCGTCGCGCCGGCTGCCGCCGGCGTCGTGCCAGGCCTGCAACGTGGCGACGACCTGGGCGTCGGCCGCGTTGGGCGCCTTGCCGCGGTCGAGCATCTTCTTGAGCGTCGGCCACAGCTCCACGATGCGGACGTCCTCGGTCGCCGCCGCGTTGGCCGAGGCCAGGACGGTGGACAGCGTCTGCTGCGGGCGAAGCCCGAGCTCCCCCGTGAGCAGCTGCTGGCGCTGCAGCGACTGCTCGCCCCAGCGGCTGTCGGAGGCGGGGAAGTCCTTGGCCGGCTTGTTGTTCCAGTTGACGATGTAGCCGGTCGAGGGGTTGATGACCTGCGGGTGGGCGCTGTTGGGCAGGTAGCCGGCCCACTCGTACTTGCCCTCGCCGGTGACCGGCAGGTCGGGGTTGACGCCCTTGGGGCGCAGCGGCAGCCGCCCGGAGGTGACGAAGGCCGCCTCGTTGGTGCTCGCGTAGAACGAGTTGAAGGTCTGCGGCGTCTTGTACGCCGCGCGGATGAAGTCCTTGGCCGAGTGCACGCGGCCGTAGGTCATCTGCTGGAAGAAGAGCTGGTCGACCGTCTCCTGCCCGTAGCTCGAGCGCCGCGTGGAGAGCGCGACCTCCTTGCCCGTGCCGCGCGCCTTGGCATAGCCGTAGACCGGCCCGTGGACCGTGCGGCGGAACCTGACGTGGACGCTCTTGGCGCCTTTGGAGATCGTGCCGGCGTCGACGGACTCCATCGCGCGGCACTTGCCCTTGTAGAGGTAGTGCGTGCGCGAGCCGCCGCATAGCGTCTCGGCGTAGGTGTCGATGATGTCGCCGTCGGCCGAGGTCAGCGTCCACGCGTAGTCCGCGCCGCGCCCGATGAGCATGTAGCCGGGGAACGGCGCCGACGTCGCGCCGCGCACGTGGATGTCGGGCCCGTGGAGGTCCATCTCCAGTGTCAGGCCGGGATAGTTGAAGCCGATCTGCGGGCCGCCCACGAAGAGCGGCGAGCCCGTCTGCGATGCCTTGCCGCTCGCGATGAGGATGTTGCTGGCGAGCTGCGGCGGCCCGTAGGGATGGTCGACCGTGGCCGCCCGCGCGGCCGCGGCGCGCGTCGAGGCCGGGAGCTTCGGCGCCGTCGAGCGGAAGCTGCCGTTGGCGATGCGCACCATGCCACGCGGCTTGGCCACGCTGACCTTGGTCTCGTAGGGGAACTTCTTCGTGGTCGTGGTCGCCGTCTCGGGGTCATAGCGCCCGCGCAGGTCCTCGTAGGCCTCGTTGCCGCGGGTGGCGCCGAGCTTCGAGCGCGCCGCGTCGAGGAACGAGGCGTTGGCGACCTCCTCGCCTCCGCCCTGGCCCAGGAACTGCGACTTGATCGCGTTCAGCGCGTAGATGTCGGTGCGCGTGAACGGCGGCGAGGTCGGCCGGTTCTGGGAGTACCACAGGTTGATCCCCGCCAGATAGACGTCGATGTCGCTCAGGAGCTGGCGGCCGGGCGCGCCCTGCGCCTCGATCGACTTGGTCTGCAGCGCCGTCGCCTGGTCGACGACCTTCTTGGTCGGCTTGTAGGTGTAGAGCCCGAGCACCAGCTGGATGGCCGGCACCCCGGGGATGTCGATGAGCCCGGCGACGCCATTGGCGCGCGCCTGGTCGAGCAGCAGGTTTCGGTCGGTCGCCACCACGTAGCCGGCCGCGAAGATGACCCCCGCGTCGGTATCGCTGTAGATGTGCGGCACGCCGTAGGCGTCGCGCCTGATGCGGGCGCTGACGGCGCCCGCGCCGGGAGCGGTGCCGGCGATGTTCTCGGTCGTGATGAGCGACGGGTCGTTCTCGTCGACCAGCGCGGCGGACTTGTAGAAGCCCGTCCCATCGGCGCTAGGGATGAGCTGCGCGTCGGTGACGTCGCGGAAGAGCGGCGTGAGGCGGTCGTACATCTGCGCCTGCGTCTCCGCCGGCAGCATGCCGGGGCTCGTGCCCCACGACACGCCCGGCTCCCACTGGCCGTGCGGGATCACGTTCAGGGTGGTCGCCGCCGTGGCCGTCGGCGCCATGACGCCGAGCACGACCAGAGCGAGCGGGAGCGCGCGTCGCAAGATGACTCCTCCTCAGGACATGCCGGCCGGGGGCGGGCCGGCGATGGCGCGGCACGCTACCACGGCCCGGGGGCGCCACCGACACCTGCGGGGTCGGCTACGCGATGCGCCCGCAGCCGCGGACGGCGAGGCGCAGCGGCCGCGCGCGCCCGTGGCGCGGGACGAGGCGCACCCGGGCCGTGCGCTTCGCGCGGATCCGGCGCAGGTCGACCAGCGTCGACCATCGCGACCGGTGCAGGATGCGCGAGCGCGACACCGACACGCGCGCGCTGCGCAGGACGCCGCCCGGGCTCACGAGGTCGCCCCCGCGCGCGGCCTGCACGCGCAGGCGCACGCGCTGCTCGCTGACGCAATCGCCCAGGTCGGTGCGCAGCTGCACGGCGGTGTCGCCGAAGCGCGTGCGGGCGACGTTGGCCTTGCGCGGATCGATGACGTAGACCCAGATCGGCCGGGCGCTAGTGTCGCCGCCGTTGACCGCCACCCCGTGGCCGGCGGGGTTCGTGGCCAGCTCGAGCGAGTAGAGCGCGGTGGGGCTGACGGCGAGCGTCGCCTCCGAGGACCACAGCGCGCCGCCGTCGGACGAGGTCACCATGTCGAGCAGGTACGGGAAGCCCGGAGGGTCCACCGCCCAGATGCCGGTCAGGCGCGTGCCCGAGCCCGCGAGGGCGAACGAGCTGTTGTAGCTGACGCCGCCCACGTCGACGGGCGCCGTCCAGCGCAGCCCGGTCCAGCGCTGGGTGAAGAGCTCCTCGCGCTTGGCCAAGGGCGTGGGCTCGAGCAGCGCCACCGGGCCGAGCGGCCCCGGCGCGATCTCGGGCTGCTCGCCGTTGACGTCGGGCAGGTGCTGCCAGGCCGCCGGGTCGACCCAGTTGGCGCCGGCCGGCAGGCGGACCACGGCCGACGGGCCGGCCGCCGAGCCCGCGATGTAGGCGTCCGCGCCCTGCACCGCGATGTCGGGGAACTGGCCGCGGTCGTCGAGCGACGTGCGGTCGATGCCGGCCTGGGCGCCGTTGGGCAGGTAGGCGGCGCCGGAGAGGCTCCCCGCGCCGTTGCCGTCGGAGACGATGCGCCCGTCGGGCAGGACGTCGCTCTCGATGCCGAAGCCCGAGCCGAAGGCCACGGGCGCGCCGAAGCTCACCCCGCCGTCGCCCGAGGTGGCCACGTACTGGCTGTACTTTGGCCCGAGTTCGCGCCCGACCGTGACCTGCACGACGCCCGGCGCCCCGGGCAGCAGCACGCTCACCCGGCCGAGGTTGTAGCCCGCCCCGGGGAACGGGATCGTGGCCAGGCTGGAGCAGGCGCGCGCGCCGGCCGGCAGCACGCAGAGCTGCACGGCGTCGCCCTGGTCGGCGTAGACGTTGACCTTCCAGCCGATGTACGCCGTCCCGACCGCGTCGACCGCGACGCCCGGGTTCTGGCCCGTGCCCACGATGAAGTGCGGCGTCGCCTGCGCCGGTTGGGCGCCCCCAACGACCATCAACGCCGCCAGCACGACCGCTCTCCCCGCCCGCATGCGGCGGGATCCTAGCTCCAATTCCCTGATTGCTAAAGGCCCGGCGAGGCGACCTGCGGCGGGCCCTCGGGACCCTCGTCGGCATCGCCGCCGCCGACCACGACGGGCTCGCGGTCGAGGCCCTCGAGGTAGCGATCGACCATGCGCGCGCACTGGCGCCCCTCGTTGATGGCCCAAACGATGAGCGACTGGCCGCGGCGCGCGTCGCCGGCGGCGAAGACGCCCTCGACGCTCGTGGCGTAGGTCGGGGCCCTGACGTTGCCGCGGGGGTCCTTCTCGACCTGCAGCTGGTCGACCGCGCCCTCGTGCTCGGGATGCAGGAAGCCCATGGCCAGCAGCACGAGGTCGGCATCCAGCACGCCCTCGGTGCCCTCGACGGGCCCGAAGGGCGGCGCCGGTTGCGCCTGCGCGTAGTGCAGCTTCTGCACGCGCCCGTTGCCCGTGAGCTCGGTCGTGACGACCGAGAAGTCCTGCTCGCCGCGCCCGTTCGCCCTGGCCTCCTCCATCGCGTAGCTGAGGCGGAACTTCAGCGGCCACAGCGGCCACGGCGTGCGCTCGTCGGGGCGCGAGGCCGGCGGCTCGGGCAGCAGCTCGAGCTGCACGACCGAGGCCGCGCCCTCGCGGATCGAGTTGCCCACGCAGTCGGCGCCGGTGTCGCCGCCGCCGATGACGATGACGTTCTTGTCCTTGGCGGTGATCGTGGTCTCGTTGGGGCGGGTGGGATCGGATACCCAGCGGTTGCGCACGTAGAGGTACTCCATCGCGAAGTGCACGCCCTCGAGCTCGCGACCCGGCACCGGCAGGTCGCGCGGCACGCGCGAGCCCAGCGCCAGCACGACGGCGTCGTGCTCCTCGCGCAGCTCCTCGGCGCTCACGTCGGCGCCGACGTCGACGCCCAGGCGCAGCTCCACGCCCTCGTCCACGAGCTGCTGCACGCGGCGCTCGACGACGGTCTTCTCGATCTTGAAGTCGGGCACGCCGAAGCGCACGAGGCCGCCCGCCGCCTCGTCGCGCTCGTAGAGGACCACGCGGTGCCCGGCGCGGCGCAGCTGCTGGGCCGCGGCCATGCCCGCCGGCCCGGCGCCGACGACGGCGACGCTGCGCCCGGTCTCGTGGCGCGGCGGCACGGGCACGACCCAGCCCGCCTCCCAGGCGTGGTTGATGATCGCGTTCTCGATCTGCTTGATGGTCACCGCGTCGCCCTCGCGGATCTCGAGCACGCACGCCGCCTCGCACGGCGCCGGGCACAGGCGGCCGGTGAACTCGGGGAAGTTGTTGGTCGCGTGCAGCTGGCGGATCGCGTCCTGCCAGCGGTCGCGGTAGACGAGGTCGTTCCAGTCGGGGATGAGGTTGCCGAGCGGGCAGCCGTTGTGGCAGAAGGGCACGCCGCACTCCATGCAGCGCCCGCCCTGCGCGGCCAGCTCCTCGTCCGAGCGCTGCACGACGAACTCCTTATAGGTGTGCTCGCCGCGGATGCGCTCGATCGGGTCCGCGTACGGGATCCCGACCCGCTCGACCTTCAGGAAGCCGCCGAGCTCGCCCATCAGGCGGCGATCTCCTGCGCGGAGGCGGCGGCCTGCTCGGCCAGCACGCGCTTGTAGTCGGTCGGGAAGACCTTCACGAAGCGCGGCACCAGCTCCTGCCAGGCGTCGAGCACGCGCTTGGCCACCGGCGAGCCGGTGCGGCGCAGGTGCTCCTCGATGAGCGCGCGCGCCTCGTCGGCGTCCTCGTCGGTCAGCTCCTCGAGCTGGTCGAGCATCGCCCCGTTGACCTTGGCGCGGAACGCGCCGTCCTCGTCGAGCACGAAGGCCAGGCCGCCGCTCATGCCGGCGGCGAAGTTGCGCCCGGTCGGGCCCAGGACGACGACGCGCCCGCCGGTCATGTACTCGCAGCCGTGGTCGCCGACGCCCTCGACGACCGCGTGCGCGCCGGAGTTGCGCACGGCGAAGCGCTCGCCGGCCAGCCCCCGGAAGAAGGCGCGCCCGCTGGTCGCGCCGTAGAGCACGGTGTTGCCGATGACGACGTTCTCCTCGGCGGCGAAGGTGACGCCCTCGGGGGGCATGACCGCGAGCGTCCCGCCCGACAGCCCCTTGCCCGTGTAGTCGTTGGCGTCGCCGTGCAGGGTGAAGGTCACGCCCGGCGCCAGCCAGCCGCCGAAGGACTGGCCCGCCGAGCCGGTCAGGTTGACCCTGATCGTGTCGGGCGGCAGCCCCTCGGCGCCGTGGGCCTGCGCGATGCGCGAGCTGAGCACGCCGCCGACGCAGCGGTTGACGTTGCGCACGGTGGTGTCGATCTGTACCGGCTGCTTGGCCTCGACGGCCAGGCGTGCCTCGCGCAGGAGCTCCCAGTCGAGATGGTCCTCGAGCACGGGCGGCGGGAGCTTGACGCGCCGTCGCACGGCGCCCTCGGGCAACTCGGGGAAGTGCAGCACGTGGGTCAGGTCGACCCCGCGCGCCTTCCAGTGATCGACGGCGCCGTCGACCTCGAGCATGTCGGTGCGGCCGGTGAGCTCCTCGAGCGTGCGCACGCCCAGCGAGGCCATGATGCCCCGCAGCTCCTCGGCCACGAAGAAGAAGAAGTTCACGACGTGCTCCGGGGTGCCCTTGAAGCGCTTGCGCAGCTCGGGGTCCTGGGTGGCGATGCCGACCGGGCACGTGTTGAGGTGGCAGGCGCGCATCATGATGCACCCCGTCGCGATGAGCGGCGCCGTCGAGAAGCCGAACTCGTCGGCCCCCAGGCATGCGGCGATGGCCACGTCGCGCCCGGTCTTCAGCTGGCCGTCGGTCTGGACGGTGATGCGCGAGCGCAGGTCGTTCTTGAGCAGCGTCTGCTGGGTCTCGGCCAGGCCGATCTCCCACGGCACGCCGGCCGCCTGGATCGAGCTCAGGGGCGAGGCGCCCGTGCCACCGTCGTGGCCGGAGATGAGCACGTGGTCGGCGTTGGCCTTGGCCACGCCGGCCGCCACCGTCCCGACGCCGACCTCGCTGACGAGCTTGACCGAGACCGACCCCTCGGGGTTCGCGCAGCGCAGGTCGTAGATGAGCTGCTTGAGGTCCTCGATCGAGTAGATGTCGTGGTGCGGCGGCGGCGAGATGAGCCCCACGCCGGGCGTCGTGTGGCGCACCCAGCCGATGTACTCGTCGACCTTGTGGCCCGGCAGCTGGCCGCCCTCGCCGGGCTTGGCGCCCTGGGCCATCTTGATCTGCAGCTGGTCGGCGTTGACGAGATAGTTGATGGTCACGCCGAAGCGCCCCGACGCCACCTGCTTGATGGCCGAGCGCCGCAGGTCGCCGTTGTCGTCGGCCGTGAAGCGGCGCGGGTCCTCCCCGCCCTCGCCCGTGTTCGAGCGCCCACCGAGGCGGTTCATGGCGATGGCCAGCGTCTCGTGGGCCTCGGTCGAGATCGAGCCCAAGGACATGGCGCCGGTGGCGAAGCGCTTGACGATGTCCTTGGCCGGCTGGACCTCGTCGAGCGGCACGGGCTCGCGGTCGGTGCGGAAGGTGAGCAGGCCGCGCAGCGTGGCCCGGCGCGCGGCGTCGGAGTTGACGAGCTCGGCGTACTCGTCGTACTTCTCCTGCGCCGGGTGGGTGGGGTCGGCATTCCCGCGCACGGCGTGCTGGAGCAGCGCGATCGTCTCGGGGTTCCACATGTGGTGCTCGCCGTCGCGCCGCCAGGCATAGACGCCGCCGACCGGCAGCAGCTCCTCGTGCGAGCCCGGCCACGCCCGCGCGTGGCGGTCGAGCGCCTCGCGGGCCAGGGTGCCGAGCCCGATGCCGCCGATGCGCGACGCGGTGCCGGTGAAATGCTTGTCGATGAGCGTCTTCTCGAGGCCGACTGCCTCGAAGATCTGCGCGCCGCAGTAGCTCTGGATGGTCGAGATCCCCATCTTCGAGATCGTCTTGAGCAGCGCCTTGCCCAGGCCCTTGACGATCCGGCGCTCGGCCTCGTCGGGATCCTCGACGCCGGCGATGCGCCCGTCGCGGGCGAGGTCGTCGACGGTGTCGAGCATGAGGTAGGGGTTGATGGCGCTCGCGCCGTAGCCGATGAGCACGGCGAAGTGGTGGACCTCGCGCGGCTCGCCGGACTCGAGGACGAGCCCCGCGCGCAGGCGGGTGCCCACGCGCACGAGGTGGTGGTGCACCGCGCTGACGGCCAGCAGCGACGGGATCGGCGCGCGCTCGGGGCCGGTGGCGCGGTCGGACAGGACGATGATGTTGATGCCCGCGGCGATGTGGTCGCTCGCCTCGTCGCACACGTTGGCCAGGCGCTTCTGCAGCCCGGCCGGGCCCTCGTCGATCGGCCACGTGATGTCGATCGTGTGCGCGCGGAAGACGTCGGTGGAGACCGAGCGCAGCGTCTCGAGCTCGGAGTTGCGCAGGATCGGCTGGTCCATCACGAGCTGATGAGCGTGCTGGGGGGTCTCGGTCAGCAGGTTGCCCTCGGCGCCGACGCCGGTCCCGAGCGACATGACGAGCGATTCGCGGGTCGAGTCGATCGGCGGGTTGGTGACCTGCGCGAAGAGCTGCTTGAAGTAGCTGAACAGCGGCGGGCGCTGATCGGAGAGGACGGCCAGCGCGGCGTCGTTGCCCATCGAGCCGATCGGCTCCTCGCCCGCGCGCGCCATCGGGGCATGGAGCACGCGCAGGTCCTCCTGCGTATAGCCGAAGGCGAGCTGGCCATGGCGCAGCGGCAGCTCGGACGCCGCCGTCGCCGGCACTTGCTCGAGGTCGTTGAACTGCACGACGTGCTCGCGGAACCAGGAGCCGTAGGGCTTCTGGGTCGAGATCGCGTGCTTGACCTCCTCGTCCTCGACGATCCGCCCCTCGACGAGGTCGACGAGGAAGATCTTGCCCGGCTGCAGGCGGCCGAGGCGCTTGACGTTCTCGGGGCGCACGCTGAGCATCCCGGTCTCCGAGCCCAGCACGACGTAGCCGTCCTTGGTCTCCACCCAACGGCCGGGGCGCAGGCCGTTGCGGTCGAGCGTGGCGCCGACGACGCGGCCGTTGGTGAAGGCCACCGCGGCCGGCCCGTCCCACGGCTCCATCAGGCACGAGTGGAAGGCGTAGAAGCCCTTGAGCTCGTCGGAGAGGTCGTCGCGGTCCTTGTAGGCCTCCGGGATCATCATCATCACCGCGTGCGGCAGCGACCGCCCGGCGAGCATGAGCAGCTCGAGGACGTTGTCGAAGGTCGCGGAGTCAGAGCCGCCCGGGCGCACCACCGGCAGCACCTTCTGCAGGTCGATGCCGAAGAGCTCGGAGGCGAGCGACGATTCGCGCGCCCGCATCCAGTTGACGTTGCCCATCAGGGTGTTGATCTCGCCGTTGTGGCAGATCACGCGATAGGGATGGGCGAGCTCCCAGCTCGGGAAGGTGTTCGTCGAGAAGCGGCTGTGCACCAGGGCCAGCGCGCTGGCGAAGCGCTCGTCCTGCAGGTCGGGGTAGAAGCTGCGCAGCTGGGGCGCCTTGAGCATGCCCTTGTAGACGATGGTGCGGCTCGAGCACGAGGGTGCGTAGAACTCCGGGCCGATCGCCAGCTCGACGATGCGGCGGATGACGTAGAGCTTGCGCTCGAAGGCGTCCTGGTCGTGCTCGAAGCCGGGGCCCGCCTCGACGAAGAGCTGGCGGATGTGCGGGCGCGACGCGTTGGCGGTGTCGCCGACGTGGTCCTCGTCGATCGGCACGTCGCGCCAGCCGAGGACGCGCTGGCCCTCGACGCGCACGTTGAGCTCGAGCAGCTCCTCGATCTGACGGCGGTGCAGCTCGTCGCGCGGCAGGAAGCAGACGCACACGCCGTAGCGCCCGGGCTCGGGCAGCTCGAAGTCGACGCTCGCGCGGAAGAAGCGGTGGGGCAGCTGCATCAGCAGCCCGGCGCCGTCACCCGTGCGGATGTCGGCGCCCTCGGCTCCGCGGTGCTCGAGGTTGTCGAGCGCCTCGAGCGCCTTGACCACGACGTCGTGGCCCGGGACGTTGTCGAGCCGGGCGACCATGGCGACGCCGCAGGCGTCGTGCTCGTACCTAGGGTCGTACAGGCCGTCGGCCTGTGGCGGCATGCGATCGTTCATCTGAGAGTCCCCGTGGGCCGGCGGGCGAACCCGAGAATGGACCGGACATGATAGGCAGGCAGATCGCGCAGCGCGATGTCCTGGTCATTGGGACAGGCGCCGCCCGCGGAGACGGCCCCTGACAGCCCGGGGCGCGCTCTGTTCGTTGCCAACACGGTCACGGTTCACATGCCAGGGGCTCGGGCATGGGCTTCGAGTGCGGGACGGACTTCCCGCCTCATACCCGCATCAGGGACAGTCGCCGGACCCTGCCCCGGCGCGATGCGATGACCTCCCCCACATCAGCGTCGGGACGCCTTCGGGCGTCCCGACGTTCGTTACGTGGGCCGCTCGGCGGGGTATGAGGGACCGTCTGGGCGTATCCTTCCCGGGCCATCCGCGGGAGGAAAGGCGTCTGTAGTGCTTTGGGGGCGATGATGAGCGACAACTCCAAGAGGCGGGCCACACCCTGGCGGCCCTGCTCGGCATGACCGAGACGGCCGACACGCAACGCGTGCAGACCCAGCTTCCCGACCTCGAGATCACGCTCCCCGCGCGCGCGGAGAACGTCGCCGTCGTGCGCCACGCCGTGGGCGGGCTCGGCGAGGTGCTCGAGGTCGACGACCAGACGCTGTCGGACATCAAGCTGGCCGTCACCGAGGCGTGCACCAACGTCGTCGTGCACGCCTATCCCGACGCCGAGGGCCCCATGGGCCTGCGGGCGTCGATCGACGGGCGCAACCTCTCGCTCGTGGTCACCGACCGTGGGCGCGGCATCGTGCCGCGGCCCGACAGCCCGGGGCTCGGGCTCGGCCTGCCGCTCATCGCCACGCTGGCCGAGTCGCTCGAGCTGGGCACGGGGCGCTCCGAGGAGACCGAGGTGCGCATGACCTTCGACCTCGGCGCCCCGGTCAGCAACGGCGGGGTGCTCGCGTGACCACCGGCGCCACCGCCAACGAGGCGGTCGTGCGCATCCGCAGCGGCCCGCTCGTGGCCGCGGTGCTCGGGCGCGTCGTCGGGATGCTCGCCGCGCGCGCCCAGTGCCCGATCGACCGCCTGGACGACGCCATCCTGCTCACCGACGCCGTCGCCGCCCACGCCCCGGTGCACGCCCGCAACGGCCATGTGGTCGTCGTGGTCGCCGCCGACGACGAGCGCCTCGAGCTGCGCGTCTCCGACCTGCGACCGGACGGGGCGCAGCAGCTGCTGGCCGACGGCGACCTACCCGGGGTGGGAAACGTCTTCGACCGCGTCGCCGACGACGTCCACGCCGGCACCATGGCCAACAGTGACGGCGGCGAGCTGATCCTGCGCCTGAACTTCCGCACCTGAGCTTGGAGCCGACGCTCCGCCGTCAGATCCGTCAACCTATCGAGGCCGATGCCACCCGAGTTCACCCTCACCAGCGATCCCATCGACGACACGCGCCACGTCGTGGCCGTCGCCGGCGAGATCGATCTCTTCACCGCGCCCGAGCTGAAGGCGGCTCTGGGCGAGGCGCTCGAGTCCGGGCGGATCCGGATCGTCGTCGACCTCACCGAGACGACGTTCCTGGACTCGACCGCCCTGGGCGTCCTCATCGGCGCGGTGAAGCGCCTGCGCTCACGCGACGGCGTGCTGACGATCGTCAACACGGACGCGAACATCGCCAAGACGTTCGAGATCACCGGCCTCGATCAGATCTTCACGATCCGGCCGACGCGCGACGAGGCCGTCGAGGCCCTCGACGCCGACGAAGCGACCGCCTAGCCCTCGAGCAGCTTCAGCACCGCCTTCTCGAGCGGGCCCTGGATGGCGGTGGCGTCGCCGTTGCGCGCCTCGCCGGCGGCGCCCACGAGCCGGTAGTCGATGGTCTCGCCATCGCGGTAGCGGTCGAAGACGCGCGGATCGATGTACGAGGCCCGCGCGACGGCCGGCGTGTTGCCCAGGTAGTGGGCAACCTCCTTGATCGCACGCGTGATCGCGCGCTTGCGCCCGGTCTTCGTCGCCGCCGCCTCCTCCGAGACGGCCAGCGCGACGGCGGCGATCACGGTCGCCGCCCACGTGCGGAAGTCCTTGGCCGAGACGTCCTTGCCGGTGGCCTGCTTCAGCCAGGCGTTGATGTCCACCGAGCGCAGGTCGGCCCACCGCCGACCGCGCTTGTAGGCCAGCAGCTCGTCGCCGCCGCCGCGGCGGCGCTTGAGCTCGCGCACGACGTCGGCGACCACGGGATCGACCACGGCCTGCACGCGGCGCTTGCCCGACTTGGCGGGGTAGTCGAAGACGAGCACGCCGTCGCGCATGCTCACGTGGCCCTTCTTCATCGTCGCCAGGCCGTAGCTCTCGTTGCGCACGGCGTAGTCCTCGCCGCCGACGCGGAAGAAGCCGCGGTCCAGCAGGCGCACGGCGCAGGCGCAGACGCGGTCGTAGGTCAGCTCGTCGCCCTCGGCGAGCTCCGCCTCCACGCGCTTGCGCAGGCTGGGCAGCGTCCGCGCGAAGACGACCATGTCCTCGAACTTCTCCATGTCGCGGCGCTCGCGCCAGCGCGGGTGGTAGAGGTACTGCTTGCGCCCGGCCGTATCCATGCCGGTCGCCTGGATGTGGCCGCCCGGGTACGGGCAGATCCACACGTCCTCCCACGCCGGCGGGATCGCGAGCTCGTGGATGCGCTGCAGGACCTCGGGGTCCTCGACGGGCTCTCCGTCGCGGTCCAGGAAGCGAAAGCCGCGCCCATGGCGCCGGCGTTGGATGCCGGGGCCGGTGCAGTCGGCCCGCCGCAGGCGCGGCGTGCGACTGACGATGGGAGTTGCGGCCATGGCGAGGGGCGTACCCGTCCCCTCGCCGGCGCTAGCTCTTGCTTGACGCCTTCTTGCGCGACCCGGAGCCCGAGCCCGAGGAGTCCGAGCTCTTGGCCTTCGACTTCGCGGGCGCCTTCTTGGGCTTGGCCGCGCCGTTGCCGTCGGAGTCCTTGTCGCGCACCGCGTCGAGGCTGGCCTTGAGCGCCGCCATGAGGTCCGGCACCGGCTCCTCGTCCTCGTCAGTGGCCGGCTGGACGGCGATCTCCTCGCCGGCCGCCTTGCGCTCGATGAGGTCCAGGACGTCCTGGCGGTAGGTGTCGTGGTACTTCGACGAGTCGAAGGGCCCGGCGAGCGACTCGACCAGCTGCTTGGCGATGTCGAGCTCGCGCTTGGTCACCTCCACGTCGCCCGTGTCGGAGATCTCGTCGATGCTGTCGGGGTCGACGACCTCGTCAGGGAAGAGCATGGTCGACATGCCCAGGACGTGGTCGTCCATCGGCCTCAGCGCGACCAGCGCCTCTTTGGAGCGGATGACCACCCGCGCGATGGCCACGCGGTCGGTCTCGCGCATGGCCTCGACGAGCAGGCGGTAGGGCTTCGCCCCACCGGTCCCCGGCGCCAGGTAATAGGGGTGGTCGTAGTAGATCGGGTCGATGTCCGAGAGCTCGACGAAGTCCTCGATCTCGATGGTCTTGGTCTTCTTGGGCTGGAGCGTCTCGAGCTCGCCCGGCTCGACGACCACGTAGCGGTCGGGCGTGAGCTCGAAGCCCTTGACGATGTCTTCGTAGGCGACCTCGTCGCCGGTCGACGGGTCGACGCGCTTTTGGGAGATGCGCACGCCGGACTTCCCGCTGAGCTGGTGAAAGCGCACGGTCTTGCGGTTGACCGCGCTGTAGAGCCTGACCGGGACGGTGACCAGCCCGAACGAGATCGCACCGGTCCATATCGAACGCGCCATGAAGGCAAGTATCCCCCATGCGCCCGGCAAACCCTCCGGACGCACGGGGGATTGCGCTGCAGGCTAGGACGTGGCGCTGCCCGCGGGCTGCGGCGCGTCCTCGTGACGGCCCTCGGCGAACTCCTCGACGATCTTGGCGCAGAAGGCCGGCAGGTCGTCGGGATTGCGGCTGGTCACGAGGCCCTCGTCGACGACGACCTCCTCGTCGACCCAGGTGGCGCCCGCGTTGGTCAGGTCGGTCTTCAGGGACGGCCACGAGGTGACCGTCCGGCCCTTGACCACGTCGGCCTCGATCAGCATCCACGGGCCGTGGCAGATGACGCCGGCCGGCTTCTTGGCCTCGAAGAAGGCGCGGAAGAAGGCCACCGCGTCGGGGTTCATGCGCAGGAAGTCCGGGTTCGCGACGCCGCCGGGCTGCACGATCCCGTCGTAGTCGTCGGCGTTGGCGTCGGCCACGGCCTTGTCGGCCGTGAAGGTGTCGCCCTGGTCGAGGTGGTTGAAGCCCTGGAACTCGCCCTTCTCCAGCGAGATCACGTCGACCTCCGCCCCGGCGTCGCGTACGGCCTTCAGCGGCTCTGTCAGCTCGACCTGCTCCACGCCATCGGTGGCCAGGAAGGCGATGCGCTTGCCATCGAGCGTGCCCATATTCGGTCCTCCTTCGATCGCTAGGTACTCACATCCGGGCTACCGGGGGCCGGCGGTGCTCAAACGGGCGGCTCGCGTATCGCCTCTGCATGAGGGGTAGTCCGCCCTCATGGCTACCACCCGCAACGCGGCGCAGGGGATCCTCGCCGACGACAACACCCAAGACCGCCAGAAGATCATCGAGCTGCTGACCAAGGCCTACTGGATGGAGGTCGAGACGGTGATGAGCTACATCGCCAACTCGGTCAATCCCGATGGCGTGCGCGCTCAGGAGATCATCGAGTCCCTCACCGAGGACATCCAGGAGGAGCTCGGTCACGCCCAGCAGTTCGCGGCGCGCATCAAGGAGCTCTACGGCGTGGTGCCGGGCTCGCTCGACTTCACCGCCGAGCAGTCCTACCTGCAGCCGCCCGAGCACCAGACCGACATCGTGCACGTGATCAAGGGCGTCATCGAGGCCGAGACCGGCGCCATCGAGCACTACAACACGATCATCCGCGAGACGGAGGAGATCGACCCGGTCACCCAGGACATGGTCATCGCCATCCTGCGCGACGAGGAGGGCCACCGGCGCCTCTTCGAGGGCTACCTGCGCGAGTACGAGGCCGAGGGGCTCGCCTGATGCCTCCGCGCGGCGTGAAGAAGGGCACCAAGCGCGAGCGCCAGTACGAGGCGATCAAGGACTCGGTGAAGGACCGCGGCGCCTCGGAGTCGCGCGCAGAGGAGATCGCGGCGCGCACCGTCAACAAGGAGCGGGCGCGCGCCGGCGAGTCGCGCACCGCCTCGCGCAGCTCGACACAGGACATCTCCTCCGGCCGGCGCGGCGGGCAGCGCTCGGGCACGAGCGGCCCGCGCGGGCGCACGCGTGAGCAGCTGTACAACGAGGCCAAGAAGCTCGGCGTCGACGGCCGCTCGAAGATGAGCAAGGCGCAGCTGCAGCGGGCGGTCGACAACAAGAAGCGCTAGTCCGCGCGCTGCGGGCCTGCCGCCGGCGCTTGCCGTGGTGCGCGGCGTTTACTGCCGCATCGAGGGAAAGGGAGTGGCGGCGGCCGGGGCGCGGGCGGTCTCCCCGGCGCCTTGGCGCCCGTCGGGACGCCCGCCGCTCCGCGTGCGCCGCGCTCACTCGGCGGGGCGCGGCTGCGCGACGAGTGGCGAGTTTGTCTGCGTGGGACGGACAAAGTCGCCACTCGTCGTACGAACGAGCGGCAACGCGCCAGGGCGGCCACCCCGCGCTCCGACCAACGCTCGCCCACCTTCCCTCGATGGGGGAGTCAGCGCCGCGCGTCACACAAAGCGCCCGCGGCGAGACCGCAGCGGCGAGACCGGACGTTGCGCGCCCGCCCCTCGGCGGGCGCGCGTTGTCCTCACACGGTCTCGGGCGCGCCGGGCGGGTCGATCGGGTCCTCGCGCGGAGCGTCGGGCTCGGGCGGCGGGGGCTCGACCGGCTCGGGAGCGTCGGGCGGCTCGGGGTCCGGGAAGGCCGGCCCGGGATCGGGGCTGCCTGGCGGGCCCGGGGGCGTCGCCGGCTCGGGGTCGGGGACGACGGACGGCTCGGGGACCACCGGCGTCGCCGGCTCAGCCGGCTGCGGGACCTCGAGCACGGCGGCGCTCACGAGGTCTTGCGCTCCAGGTCGGACACTTCCTCGGCCTTGGCGTCCGCCCGCGCGTGGGCGTCGGCCAGCTCCTCCTTGGCCTCGCCCTTGCGCTCTTCGCGCGCGCCCTGCCGGCGCAGCGAGGGATCATCGGCCAGGTCCCCGGCCGCCTTCTTGAAGCGGCCGCTGATCTTGTCGAGAATGCTCATGTGCTCGGGCCTACCCGAGCGGGGTGTCACTTAGCCGCTGGCGCAGCTCGTCGATCGACTTGAAGACGGCGATGGCGCCCGCGTCGCACAGCTCCTGCTCGGAGAAGCCGCCGGTCAGCACCGCGATCGTCTCGACGCCCGCGTTCGCGGCCGCGCGGCAGTCCCAGGTGGAGTCGCCGACCATCACCGCGGGGCCGCCGCCGACGCGCTCCAGCGCGGCCTCCACCAGGTCCGGCGCGGGCTTGGTCTGCTCGACGTCGCCGGCGCTGGTCCACGCGTCGGCCAGGCCGCGCGCGTCGAGCAGGTCGAGGTAGTGCTCGATCTCGTCGGGCTTGGCCGAGCTGGCCAGCACCACGGCGCGGTCCAGGCGCTTGAGGTCGACGATCAAGTCGCGGGCGCCGTGCAGCGGCTCGACCTCGTCGATGAGCGACATGTAGAGCGCCTTCTCGGCGGCGCGGATGCCCTCTCCCAGCTGCTCCTCCACCTCGTCGCCGCACAGCGAGGCCACGAGCTGGTCGCCGCCCATGCCGATGTGGCGGTGGATGCGCCAGATCGCGATGTGCTGGTCGTGCTGGCGCAGGGCGCGGTACCACGCCAGCGTGTGCTGATAGTTGGAGTCGACGAGCGTGCCGTCGATGTCGAGGATCGCCGCGGGACCGCTCATCGCTGCCACTTCCTCCATAGGCCGATTCCGAACCAGAGCCAGGCGATGAGCGCCGCGACGCACACCACGACGACGATCGTCGTCGCGGCCTGGAAGAGCACATCGGTGACGAGCAGGACCGCTCCGGTCATGGCCACCGCGAGGGCGACGATCCCGCACACGAACTGCCGCGTTCCCATCGAGATGATGCGCTCCTTCTCGTGCTCCTGGAAGGCGATCCGGTGGTACGCGCTCGGCGCGACGAGGAAGGCCGTCGCGGTGGCGGCCGCTAGGAGCGTGAGCAGGTAGACGTCGCGCTGAAAGGCGTTGACCGTCGCAAAGCGCTGCTGGAAGGGCACGGCGAGCAGGAAGGCGAAGAGCACCTGCACGCCCGGCATGGCGACGCGCAGCTCGTTGAGCAGCTCCGTCATCTGACGGTTCAGGCGCTGCTGCTGCTCGTCGCTGCGATCGGCTTCCTCGGCGGGCTCGGCATCCGGCACGCGGGATGTCCTTCCCCGCGCGCCGTCCGATCACGCGGCAGTCGCCATGGGCGCGACGATGCTGTCGCGCAGCGCGTCGACGGAGCGGCGGATGAGCCGCGAGACGTGCATCTGGGAGATCCCGACCTCGTCGGCGATCTCGCGCTGGGTGAGGCCTTCGAAGAAGCGCAGGCGCAGGATCTCGCGCTCGCGGGGAGCCAGCTCGTCGAAGCCGCGGCGCAGCATCAGGCGCTGCTCGGTGCGCTCGAAGCCCTGGTCGGTCTCGCCGATCGCCTCGAGTGCGCCGATCCCGTCGGCCAGCGGCTCGTCGAGCGACATCATGCGATAGGCCTCGCCCGCGCTGAGCGCCTCGACGACTTGGTCGACGGTCGCCTGCGAGCCGGCGGCGAGCTCCTCGACCGTGGGCGAGCGCCCGAGGTCGCGGGTGAGCGCCTCGCGGGTGCGCGTCAGCCGCGCGTTGAGCTCCTGGACGTCGCGGGGCACCCGCAGCATCCATCCCCGATCGCGGAAGTGGCGCTTGATCTCGCCGGCGATGGTCGGCACCGCGAAGGTCGCGAACTTCACCTCGCGGTCGAGATCGAAGCGGTCGATGGCCTTCAGCAGCCCCACCGACGCGACCTGCTCGAGGTCGTCGAGCGGCTCGCCCTTGTTCGCGTAGCGCCGCGCCAGGCTGCGGGCCAGGGGAAGCATCCGGGCCACGAGCTCCTCGCGCGCCTGGTGGTCCTCCTGGTCGTGCCATCGGCGCAAGAGCGCACGGGTCTCTCCGGCTAGATCCACGTTCCCTCCCCGGGGCGGACTCCACCTGCCAGACCTGCCTGCCTGCACGCATGCTTGCCGTCCTGGCCGAATTGACAAGGTGGACACGGCCGGTCATGGCGCGACATGCCACCATTAGACGGGGATGGAGAGGGTGGGCAAAGGTGAACACACGGTCACCGCGACGCGCTTCGCCGCCCTGACCGGCGTCTCGCGCGAGCGATTGCGCACGTGGGAGCGCCGCTACGGCTTCCCCGAGCCCCACCGGACCGACTCGGGGCCTCGCCGCTACGCCGTGGAGGACGTCCAGCGCGTGGTCGCGGTACGCCGTGCCGCCGAGGCCGGCGTGCCGATCCCGCGCGCGATCGAGCGCACGCGCTATGACCAGGCGCCCGCGCACCTCGCCTCGCACAGCTTCGCCGCGCTCGTCGAGCACGCGCCGGTGCCGGTGGCCGCGCTCTCGGGCCCCGCGCCGCTGCGCGTGGAGTTCGTCAACGGCGCTCTGCGCACGCTCCCCGGCGCCCCGCGCCCCGGCGAGGAGCTGACGACGGCGCTGCCGGCCTTCTACGACTCGCCCTGCGTGCTGGCGCTGCAGCAGCTCTTCGCCACCGCCGGCGGCCCGACGGAGGCCGAGCACCCCGCCTGGGGCGGGGACCCGCGTCAGGTCGCGCGCTCGGCGCTCTTCCGCCTGCCGTCCGAGCCCGACGCCCGCCCGCTCGTGGCCATGGTCGGGCTGGAGGGCGAGGGCGAGCGCGTCGCGCGCGGGGCGCTCGCCGAGTTGCAGCGCGAGGTGGAGGACCTGCGCCGGCGCGACGAGCGCCACACGCGCTGGCTCGACGCGCTCGCGCTGGTCGCCGAGGAGTTCCGCCGCGAGCCCGGGCGCGTTGCCGTGGACAACGGGCTCGACGTGGTCCTGCGCCACACCAACGCACTCGACGGGGCGGTCGCGTTCTACGTCTCGGGCCAACTCGTGATGCCGTCGTCGCGACGCGGCCTGCTCGAGTCCAACCCGGTCACCGTCTCGGCGCATCCCGAGCTCGCGCGCTGCCTGCGCGACGCCGAGCCGACGTGGCTCGACGCCGCGGCCTCCTCGGCCATCGGCGTGCCCCCCGACCTGCACGCCTCCGCGATACCGATCGTCGTCGCGGGCGAGACGCTGGGCCTGCTGGTGTTCGTCTTCGCCGACGTCGAGCCCCACGACGAGGACAACGGCCGCCTGCTGACGGCCGTCTCGGCCGCGATGGGCTTCGCGCTGCTGCGCGACCGCCTGGCCCAGGAGCTGCGCGACGCGGCCGGCGCGCCGGGCTAGGACAGGCCGCAGAGGACACCGTGGAGGTGGGCGGTCGTGCGCAATTGCGTACCCCCCCGCCCACCTCCGTCGGCGTCTTGGCCCCCCAAGTCATGTGCCCGCCGAAGCGGGCTAGTCCGATGGCGGCCTCTGGCGCGCGGTGGCGTACGCGCGCAGGCGCGCCACGGACTGGCGGATGATGCGCGAGACCTGCATCTGCGACACGCCGATGCGCTCGCCGATCTCGGCCTGCGTGAGGTCCTCGGCGAAGCGCAGGTGCAGGACCTCGCGCTCGCGCGGCGTGATCGAGCGCATGAGGTGCTCGATCGTGGCACGGTCCTCGGCCAGGGCGAAGCCATGCTCCTCGGTCCCCAGCGTGTCGCCCAGCGTGTCGCCGCTCTCCTCCTCGCTGCCCCGCGGCGACTCCAGCGAGGTCGCCTTATAGGCGCCCGACGCCTCGAGCGCCTCGAGCACGTCCTCCTCGTCGGCGCCGACCTTCGCGCCGATCTCCTCGACCGTCGGCTGGCGATGGAGGTCCAGCGAGAGCTCGGAGACCGCGCGATCGACCTTCAAGGCGAGCTCCTGCAGGTCGCGCGGCACGCGCACCGACCACGTGCGGTCGCGGAAGTAGCGCTTGATCTCGCCGAGGATCGTCGGCACCGCATAGCTCGAGAACGCGACCTCGCGCTCGAGGTCGAAGCGGTCGATCGCCTTGACCAGGCCCAGGCACGCCACCTGGAAGAGATCGTCGAAGGGCTCCTCGGGGCGCTGGTAGCGGCGCGCGAGCTGGCGGGCGAGCGGCAGGAAGCGCTCCACGAGCATCTCGCGGTCGACGGGATCGCGCTTGTCCAGGTAGCGCGCGAAGAGGGCGCGATCCTGCTCGGCCCGGTTGGCGACCCGCCCGGCCTCGTGCCCCTCATCTGCTGCCACGGTCAAGCGGACGGCCATCGCAGGCGCGCGAAAAGCGAGACGGATATAGCTGGGATTCGCATAGCGCTCGGACCTGATACGAGCGCCGGGGTGTTGGGGCGCGATGTCCGGTCGCGGCGGGAGATGGGCCGCGACCAGCGACAGCATTGTACTCGGCCGGTGTAGGCTGAGACGCAACCAAGTGGGGGAAGGTTGGGTGGGCGACGAGAACGGACAGCGAGCGCTGAGGATCCTCCTGGCCGATCAGGACCCCGGAGCGTTGAAGATCACCGCGCAGCAGGTGCGCGAGCTGGGTCACACGCCGACGGAGATCGCCGTCAGCGTGAGCGAGGCCGCCGAGTCCATCGCCCGCGACGACCCCGACCTCACGATCGTCGTCATCTACGGCGAGGACGAGCCCGCACTGGACCTCATCGAAGAGATCGACGCCTTCTCCTCAGGGCCGGTGATCGCGCTGCTCGACCGCGAGGACTCGCATTTCGTGGCGCAGGCCGCCGAGCGGGGGATCTTCGCCTACGCCCGCCAGCAGACGGCGGACTCGATCCAGAGCGCCATCGAGATCGCCACGCGGCGCTGGCGCGAGCAGCGCGAACTGACCGAGCAGGTCGAGCGCCTGGAGAACGCGCTCGAGCGCCGGGCGGTGATCGAGCGCGCCAAGGGCATCCTCATGGAGCGCCACAACCTCGACGACCGCGCGGCCTTCCAGCGGGTGCGCGAGCATGCCCGCAGCACCAATCGCACGGTGGTCGACGTGGCGGCCGCGGTCGCCGAGGGCCACGCGCTGCTGCCGAAGGCGCACGATTAGGTCGATTAGCCGCGTGCCTGCCTGGGGAACCCATGGCCAGCCGAATTGGGGTTCGGCCTGGCTCGTTTTCCCGGCAAAGGAGCATTTCAGTGATCGGCATCGTCATCGCCGTCCTCGTCGCGGCCCTCGTCTACTGGCTGTGCCTCGTCCTCGGCCTGCCGTCCATCGTCGGCATCATCGCCGCGATCCTCGTCCTGCTCGGCGGCGTGGGCTCGGGCGGCTACGGAATGCGTGCCGGCAGGCGCTGGTAGCCCGTCGGTAGAGGACCGCGCGCCCGACCGCCCACGCGTCGGGCGCGCGCCGCTGCAGCAGATCCCGGTGCGCGCGGGCAAGAACTTCCTCGCGCACCAGATGACCGACCGGGCGGCGACGCTCACGTACTACGCGATGATGTCGCTGTTCCCGGCGCTGCTGGTGGGCGTCACGCTGCTCGGCCTGGTCGGCCAGCAGGGCCTGGTCAGCGACGCGACCAACTACCTGCTCGACCACGGCGTCGATCAGGACACCGCGAGCGTCGTCCGCAGGGTGCTGCAGAACATGGTCAGCACGTCGGGCGGCGCGCTCGGGGCGACGCTCGTGATCTCGATCGCGCTGGCCCTCAACGGCGCCTCCGGGGCCTTCGGCGCCTCGGGCCGTGCGCTGAACGTCGTCTACGGCGCCGAGGAGAGCCGCGGCATGGTGCGCCGCAAGCTCATCGACGTCGCGGCGACGCTGGCCGTCATCGTCCTCTTCGCCGTCGTGCTGGCGGCCGTCTTCCTCGGCGGTCAGATCGCCCACGACCTGTTCGGCAAGATCGGCCTGGGCTCGACGGCGGCGTCGATCTGGTCCTACGCGCGCTGGCCGGTTGCGCTTGTCGCGGCCACGGTCGCCTACGGGATCGTCTACGGCATGGCGCCCGACATCGAGCCGCGCAGGGTCCGCTGGCTCACGCCAGGCGCGGTCGTCGGCGTCGTGCTGTGGCTCGCGCTGTCGCTCGCCTTCTCGATCTACATCCGCAACTTCTCGAGCTATGGCGCGGCCTACGGCGCCTTCGGCGCGGCGATCGTCCTGCTGCTGTGGCTCTACCTCTCGGCCAACGCCTTCCTCTTCGGCGCCGAGCTCAACGCCGAGCTCGAGCGCAGCGTCGAAGGCGATCAGGCGAGCTCGCGCGCCAGCTCGCGGTCGGTCAGCTCCGGGGGATAGGAGCAGAGCCCCGCCCGCCCCGGGCAGGTGGCGCACAGCCCGCGGTGCGGCACGGCCGCCACCGGGTAGGCGCCGGCCAGCAGCGGCGCCGCGGCGGCCCGCAGCTCGGCGTCGAGCGTCTCCGCGTCGGCCTGCTCGTAGCGGACGACGGCGGGCTCCGCGGGACGCTCGAGGAACAGGTGGGCGACTTCGACGGACGGGGCGCCGGCCCTCAGCGCCGCGAGGGCGTAGATGCGCCGCTGGACGCCGTAGCCGGCCTCCACGAGCTCGTCGAGGTCGGCGTCCCCCACGCGGTCGGACTTGTAGTCGACGATGAGCGCCGCACCGTCGGCCTCGTGCGCGATGACGTCGACGAAGCCCGTGAGCATCGGCCCGTCGCCCAGCGCGAAGGCGAAGGCGTGCTCCCGGTGCACCGCGCGCGCCGCGCCCAGCCGCTCGCGCAGCGCGCTGCCGGCGAAGGCGGCGACCAGCGCCTGCAGGTCGGCCACGTCGGCGTCGGAGAGCTCGACCTCGTGGGCGGCGGCCAGCCCGCGGACGGCATCGACGTCAACCCCCGCGTCCCCGGCCGCGGCGGGGCCCAGGTCGAAGCCCTCGAGCAGCTCGTGGACGAGCGTGCCGCGCACGCGCAGGTCGAGCGCGGCCGTCGCGTCGGCGCTCTCGGTCTGGTCGGCGGCGCCGTCGCGCAGATGCTCTGGGGGCTCCTGCTCGGGCAGGCCGAGGCCGCGCTCGAGGTGGAAGCGGTACGGGCACTGCGCGTAGCGCGTGAGCGACGAGTAGCTGAGCGCCGCGGGCGGCGCCGGCGCGGGCGCCACGGGCTCGACCGGCGCGGGGGCCACCGCGGGCGCCGTCGCGGGCGCCCCGCCGTTGAAGGCGAGCGCGAGCTGCTCTCCGGGCGCCACCGGGACCGGCGCCTCGAGGCGCAGCACGCCGCTCGCGGGGCTGTTGAGCACCGTGCGCACGAGCCCGTGGTCGCGGATCGGCTCGCCGGGGTGCAGCGCGGCGACCCCCGGCACGAGCGCCGGGGCGATCCAGCTGATGGGCGCGGCGCCGGGGCCCGGCTGGGGCCAGCTCTCACCCAGGCGCACCGCGCCGCTGAGGATCAGGCGCTCCTCGGCGCGCGTCATGGCCACGTGCATCACGCGCCGCTCCTCGGCCTCGTCGGCCGCGCGGCGCTCGGCCTCGATCGCGTCGAAGTCCAGGGTGGTGGCCCGAGAGCCGTCGAGCCCCACGAGCCGCAGGCCGACGCGGTCGCCGCTGACGTGCAGGTCCGGCGGGCTCAGGTTGCCCCTGCGCCCCAGCTCGGCCACCACGACCACGGGGAACTCGAGGCCCTTGGCGGCGTGGATCGTCATGAGCCGCACCGCGTCGAGGCCGCCGAGATCGACCGGCGCGTCGGGCTCGCGCGCCTCGGCCTCGAGCTCGGCGGTGGCCATGTCGATGAAGCCGCGCACGTCGCGCCCGTGGCGGGCCTCGTAGGCGGCCGCCATGCGCAGCAGCTTGTGGACGTTGGCCAGCCGCCGCGCGCCGCGCGGCAGGGCGAGCATGTGCAGGTCGTAGCGGGTGCGCCGCACGGCGCGCTGGAGCACCTCGTCGAGCCCCAGGCGCGGCGCGCGCTCACGCTCGCCGGCAAACCACGCGCGGAAGGCGCCCAGCCGCCGTGCGTCCTCGGGCGCGAGGGTCAAGGCGTCGTCGTGCACGGCGTCCCAGAGCGTCATGGCGCCCTCGCGGGCGCCGAGCGCGAGCAGGGCCAGGGCGTCGGAGGACAGGCCGGCCATCGGCGAGGCCAGCACCCCGAGCAGCGCCTGCTCGTCGCGCGGGTTGGCCAGGGCGGCGAGCAGGTGGCACAGGTCGCGGATCTGCTGGCGCCCCCACCAGCCGCTTCCGCCGGCCGCCAGCGTGGGCAGCCCCGCCAGCTCCAGCGCGCGCTCGTAGAGGCCCATCTCGGCCGAGGCTCGCAGCAGCACGACGATGTCGCGGGGCGCGACGCCCTCGTCGTGCACGAGCGCGGCGACGCGCTGGGCCACGAGCCGCGCCTCGGCCTGCTTGAGCGGGCTCGCCGCCGGCAGCCCGACGCCGAGGGCGCCGGGCGCGTCGCCGTTCCAGGCTTCCGCGTCGGTGATCAGCAGCTCGACCACCGGCTCGGGCGCAGGGGCGTCGTCGCGCCCTGGGCGCAGATCGACCCAGCGGTCGTGCAGCGGGCCGAAGGCGCCGTTGAGCGCGCGCAGGATCTCTGGCCGCGAGCGAAAGTTGGTGGCCAGGGTCGCGGTCCGGCCCGCCGCCTCCAGGCGCTCGCGGCGCGCGCGGAAGACCTCCACGTCGGCGTGGCGGAAGGCGTAGATGGCCTGCAGCTCGTCGCCCACCGTGCAGGCGTTCTCGCGCGCCACCAGCTCGAGCAGCTCGAGCTGCAGGGCATTGGTGTCCTGGAACTCGTCGACCATGATGTGCTCGAAGCGCTCGCGGTAGCCGGCGGCGATGCCGGGCTCGCGGGCCAGCAGGTCGCGCGCCAACAGCTCGAGGTCGTCGAAGTCGACTCCGCCGCGAGCGCGCTTGGCCGCCGCGTAGGCGTCGGCGTAGCGGCCCAGCAGCTCGTCGACGAGCGCCAGCGCGGGGACGGCGAGGCGATCGGCCAGCGCGCCGGCGTACGCGTCGCACGCCGCGCGGTAGGCGTCGGCGGCGGGCGTCTTGAGCGCGTTCGCGTTGCGCGCGACCTTCGTGCCCTTGGGGTGGGCGGTCGCGCCGGAGTCGAGCGCCGCGCGGCAGATGGTGAGCGCCTCGCGTGCCGCGTCCACCGCCGCGCCGGCGCCTGCTGCGGCGAGCTCGCCCGCGAAGGCCGAGCACGCCCGCTCGAGCTCGGCCCGCGCGGCGTCGACGTCGGCCGGTCGTCCCGGTGGCAGGGTGGGCCGCGTCTGCCCGCGCGAGCGCAGCTCGTCGTGCGCGGCGACGACCATCCGCTGCAGGCGATCGACCGTGTAGCCGGCCGCGAGGTCCAGCGCGTCGGCGCGCGGGGCGGCCAGGAAGTCGGCCAGCGCGGCCTCGAAGGCCTGGCGCTGGGCCGCGCGCCCGTCGGCTGGGTCGATGACCGCGAAGCCGGGGTCCAGGCCGGCGGCCACCGCGTGCGCACGCAGGATCCGCGCGCAGAAGCCGTGGAAGGTCGTGATCCACGCGGCCTCGGCCTCGCGCGCCGCCTCGCGGTGGCCGAGCTCGAGCAGGCGGGCGCGCACGCGGGCGCGCAGCTCGCCCGCCGCCTTCTCGGTGAAGGTGATGGCCAGGACCTGGTCGGCGCGCAGGCCGTCCTGGACCACCGAGGCGACGAAGCGCTCGACCAGCACCGACGTCTTGCCCGAGCCGGCGTTGGCCGACAGCATGAGGTCGCCGTCGCGGCGCGCGATGGCCTCGCGCTGCTCGGGCGTGAAGGCGCGGGTCATGCCGAGGCCGCCTCGCAGCGGCAGATCGTCGGGTGCGCGCAGCCGCCGCGGTACGCGCACGAGCTGGGGTCGGGGACCAGCGCCCCCGAGCGGATGCCGCGCACCGCCTGCAGGGCAGCGTCGAGGACCTCCTGCAGGAGCGCCTGGAACTCCTCGGGCGACAGGCGGTCCTTGGACACGCTCACGAGGCCGGGGTCGGCGCCGTCGAGCAGCAGGCCGCGAGGGCGCCCGTCGTCGTCGCGGCCCAGCGGCTGGTAGAGCCCGCCGACGGCCTCGAGGTCGAGCAGCTGCGGCAGCGCGAGCAGGTAGAGGCCGACCTGCAGGTTCGCGTCCTCGACCCACCTGGCCTGTGGCGGCGCGGCCTTGCCCTTGTAGTCGTAGACGATCGCCTCGCCGCCGTCGGCGCTGACGTCGATGCGATCGATGCGCCCCTGCAGCCGCAGCTCGCCGTCGGCCAGCTCGGCCGGCCCCAGCGGGTCCTCGGGCCCGCCGAAGCGCAGCTCGAACTCGCGCGGCGCGAACGTCGAGCGGCCGTGGGCGGCCTGCTCGACGTAGCGCAGCAGGTCGGCCTCCAGCCGGCGCAGGGCCGAGCGCCGGCGCTCGGGGTTGGGCGAGATGCGGGCGTCGTCGGCGCGCGCGTCGAGGGCGGCGCGCAGCAGCGCGCGGGCCTCGTCGAGGCGCTCGGGCGTGAGCGGGCCGCCGTCGGACAGCGCGCGCAGCGTGTCCTCCAGGACGCGGTGGGCCAGGTCGCCGCGCAGCATCGGCTCCGGGTCGGGCTCGAGCGCCGCCGGGCGCAGCAGGCGCTCGACGAACCACTTCACCGGGCACGAGGCGTAGGACTCGAGCGCCGACGCCGACCACGTCGAGCGCTCGCTGAGGTTGCGCAGCACGCGGGCGTCGCGCAGCGACGCCATGGCGGGCTCGGGCGAGCCCGGGCCCGCCGCGAGGTCGTGGCGCGCCGCCTCGTTCGCCGTCGGCGCCAGCGCGGCCTCGAAGCCGGCCGCCCCCAGCACCCGGCGCTCCACGCGCTCGGCGGCGCGCGGGTCGAAGCTGTCGAGGACGTCGTCGACGAACAGCGAGCGCACGCACGGCTCGCCCTCGTCGTCGGCCGCGTGCCAGCTGAGCGCCAGTAGCTCGGTCGGGCGGCTGACGACCGCGTAGAGCAGGTAGCGCTCGGCATCCAGACGGTCCTCGCGCAGGCGCAGGCGCAGCCCCGAGGCGGCGTTGAGCGCGCGGCGCTCGTCGTCGCCCAGGAACGGCTCGGGCGTGGCCGGGCGCGGGAAGGCGTCCTCGCGCAGGCCGCACAGGAAGGCGGCGCGCACGCGCCGCGCGCGCAACTCGCGCGGGCTCGTGATGGCCACGAGCCCGGGGCGCCGGTCGTCGTGGGCGCGCACCTCGATGTCGTGCAGGACGCGCGCGAGCTCCTCGGGCGCCGGGACGAGCGCGCGATCGACGGCCGCCAGGCGCTCGAGCTCGCCCAGCGCCGAGCGCACGGCTCCGGCGACGCGCGCGTCGAGCGCCTCGGGGCCGGCCAGCACCCGCGCCTCGCCGCGATGGGGAGCGGCGAAGAGCGCGCCGCACTCGGCGGCCAGGCGCCGGCAGAGGGCGGCCGGGTCGCCGGCTGCCGCCGCCACGCGGTCGATCTCGTGCAGGACGAAGTCGGGGTGGTCGGCCTCCCACAGCTCCCGCGCCTGCGCCGCCGTCGCCTTGCCTTCGATGCGCGCGCGCTGCTCGAGGCGGTCGGCCAGGTCGGGCCGCGCGAGCTTGCCCGGCGTGCGCAGCCAGGCCACGAGGTCGTCGGCGCTGCCCGAGGTCAGCGCGCAGCGCAGCAGCGCGACGAGCCCGCGCCCCACCGCGGTGTGCCCGGCGGCGATGGTGCGATCGAGCCCGTAGGGGATCTCGAGCTCGCCGAAGACCTGCTCGAGCAGCGCGGCGTGCTCGCGCGGCTCGCGCAGGACGACCGCGACGTCCTCGGGCGCGAAGGCGCGCTCGCCGATCAGCCGCGCGACGTGCGCGGCCACGAGCTCGATCTCGGCGCGCTCCCCGCCGCCCTCGAGGAGCATCAGCGCGTCGCCCGGGTCGGGGCGCCCGGACGCGGGCGGCTCGAACAGCGTGCGCTCGAGCGCATGCAGCGCGGGGCGCTCGTAGTGCTCGGAGAGCGCCGGCAGCTCGACGTGCTCGGGCCCGAGGGCCATGAGCTCCTGAAAGGTCTCGCCGCGCCCGGCGAACGCCGCCCGCCCCGGCTCGTAAGCCAGCGACACGGTGACCGGCGCGCCCGCGTGGACCGCCAGCGTCTCGATCGCATCGCGCTGCAGCGGCTGGAGGTCGTCGAAGCCGTAGAGGAAGACCGGCGTCGCGCCCCAGCGCGCGGGCTCCAGGCGCAGCGCGTCGAGCGCCGCCTGGTCGTGCAGGACGCGGTCGCGGCGATCGATCGCGCGCAGGCCGTCGCGATAGGCGCCGTACAGGCGCGCGAGCTCCTCGGCGTAGGCCGCGCGGGCGGGCTCGCGCTCGCCCCAGGCCCGCATCGCGGCCCACCAGCGCCCGGGCTCGATGCGCTGTTCCTCGAGCTCGGTCACCAGGCGCAGCAGGGCCTGGAGGAAGCCCGGCGTGGCGGCCGCCGTCGCCAGCGCCTCCAGGCGGACGCGGTCGATGGCGGCGCCGGCCACGCGCTCGCGCGCCAGGCGCGAGAGGGCTCTGCCCCCCACCCCGGCCCGGCGCGCGATCTCGCGCATCAGGCCCGAGAAGGCGACGACGCGCACGCCGAAGACGGCGCCCGCCCCCGCCAGCTCGCGGCGGTAGTGGTCCACGTCGGCGAACGTGGGCACCACGAGGACCGGCTCGTCTTCGAGCGCGGCGCGGTAGGCGCCCAGCACGAAGCCGGCCTTCTCGGCGTTGGCGGGACCGGTGACGAGGGTGAGCGGCATCGGGTCCCACAGGGTTGCTCATCGACCGGCGGTTTCCCGCGCCGCCGGGACGACGAGCCCGACTGAGACGATCCGAACGTGCGCCACATGCGCGTCCTTCGTGTGGGCGCCGGCTGGATCGCCTACTTCGCGCCCTATGAGGCCGTGCCGCGCGAACGTCGCGGCCGTGAGGGCCTCCGCGCAGTACGGGCGAGACCTGGCGCGGATTGGTCGTTTTCGCCGTGACGAGCCGGGTAGCGCCGATGGTATGTCATCGATCGAGCAGAGCATCGAAGTGGCCGTGCCCGTGCGCACCGCCTACAACCAGTGGACCCAGTTCGAGGAGTTCCCGCGCTTCATGGAGGGCGTCGAGGAGGTCCGTCAACTCGACGACACCCGCCTGCATTGGCGCACCAAGGTCGGTGGCCGTGAGCAGGAGTTCGACGCGGAGATCACCGAGCAGCGCCCCGACGAGCGGATCGCGTGGACCGCGACGCAGGGCGCCGAGCAGGCTGGCGTGGTGACCTTCCACCGCGTCGACGACGAGCGCACGAAGATCATGCTCCAGCTCGACGCCGAGCCCGAGGGCGTCGTCGAGAAGGTGGGAGACGCCGTCGGCGTGCTCAAGCGCCGCGTCAAGGGCGACCTCGAGCGCTTCAAGGAGCTCATCGAGGCACGCGGCACGGAGAGCGGCGCCTGGCGCGGCGAGGTGGACCAGAGCGCCACGCGCTGAACGTGCCACCCTGCCCGGGTGCGCGACCTTCCCATCCGCGGTGAGAGCATCCGCCTCGGCCAGGCGCTGAAGCTGTCGGGCCTGGCCGAGTCGGGCGGGGAGGCGCGCGCCCTCGTCGAGGACGGCGTGGTCACCGTCAACGCCGAGGTCGAGACGCGCCGCGGGCGCCAGCTGCGCCACGGCGACGTCGTCGCCGTCGGCGACGACCGCCTGCGCATCGAGGCGCCCGCGGGCTAGCGGTAGCCCTGCTTGCGCAGGAAGGCCAGCAGCTTGCGCTCGAAGCTCCGCGGGGCCTTGCCGAACGCGGTGCGCAGGTCGCCGCGCTTGCGCGCCCGCGCGAGGTAGGGCCGCACCTCGCGCCCGCGCCCGAGCAGGTACAGGTCGGCCACGTAGCTCGCCACGCCCCCCAGCGTCTCCGCGTGCTGGCGGCGCGTGACGGCCACGATGTGCAGCGCCTCCTTGACGTTCTTGCGGATGGCCGCCGGGAAGGCGCGCGTCACGTCGCGCAGCGAGCCGGCGGCGGTCGGGTCGTAGGCGAGCACCAACGGCGGCTCGAAGGACGCCGCGTGCGAGGTGAACGCGTCCTCGAAGTCGGCGTCGTAGCCGTCGAGCTCGGGGTGCCCGTCGCCGTTGAGATCCTTCAGGGCATAGCCGTAGCTGCCCCAGTTGTGCTCGGCCCGAGCGTACGTCGCCCCCGTGAAGTACAGGACGTCCGAGACGATGCAGCAGTGGGCGCCGCCCGTGTAGGAGTCGACGACGACCTCGGGCTCGATGTCACCGCCCAGGTCGGCGACGTGCAGCGGCGTGTAGTCCTTGCTCGCGGCGTAGATGCAGCCGACCGAGCAGACGTCGGCGTCGGCGAGCGGCGTGCCGTCGAAGAGCGCGGCCCCCGCCCGCACGATGGTCAGGCGCGGGTCCTTGACGCCGAACTCGGCCGCCTGCCAGCTCAGCGTCGCCTGGACGGCGCCGCCGGAGGCGGTGACACTCCCGGCCTTGTCGGCCGACGCGACGGCCGGGCCCAGCAGCGCCAGCGCCGACGCGAGCGCGACCCAGGTGCCCGCGAGGAGCGCCCTACGCGGCCGCCGCGCCCTCATCGGCCCCCGCCGCGACCGTCTCGGCCGCCTCGGCCGTCTCGGGCGGCTTGGCGCCCTCCTTGGCCCACGGCTCGTCGAACTCGACCCTCCAGCGCGCATCTTCGTCGCCGCTCTGCTCGAGCGCGAGCTTGGCTCGGAACGAGCGTCCCGAGCGTCCCTTGAAGCCGGTCACCGGCCGGGCGGTGAAGCCGTGCGCGATCAGCTCGCGCGCGACCGCCCCCGGCAGCTGCTTGCCCGCCTTGCTCTTCCAGATCACGAAGCCGCAGCCCGGGTCCTCGCGCGACCAGCACGAGTAGCCCTTGCGGTTCTCGACGATGTCGTTGCCGCACACGGGGCAGGGCCCCAGGTTGGCGCGGGGGATGCGCACGTCCTTGAGCGTCGTGTCGAGCACGCCCACGGTCTCGCCGGCGAACTTGGCGATGTCCTCCATGAACTTCTCGCGCTTCTCCGCGCCCTCCTCGATGGCGGCCAGGCGGTGCTCCCAGTCGCCGGTCAGCGCCGGGGAGGTGAGCGGGTGCTCGCCCAGCAGGCGCACGACGTTGATGCCCTTCTCGGTGGCGACGAGCGCGCGGGCATCGCGCTCGACGTAGCCGACGTCGATGAGGCGCTCGATGATCGCGGCGCGCGTCGCGGGCGTGCCGATGCCCGACTCCTTCATCGCCTCGCGCATCTCCTCGTCGTCGACGAGCTTGCCGGCGGTCTCCATGGCGCCCAGCAGCGAGGCGTCGCTGTAGCGCCGCGGCGGCTTGGTCTCCTTCTCGAGCGCCTCGGCCTTGCGCGTGTCGACGGCCTCGCCGCGCTCCAGGCGCGGGAGCTGCTGGTCGCGCCCCTCGTCCTCGTCGCTCGCGCCGTCGCCCTCGGACAGCTCGCCGTAGACGCCGCGCCAGCCGGGGACGAGCAGCACCTTGCCGCGCGTGCGGAAGATGTGCGAGGCGACCGTGGTCTCCACGCGGGTGTTCTCGAACTCCGCGTCGGGGTGGAAGACGGCGAGGAAGCGCCGCGCCACCAGGTCGTAGACCCGGCGGTCGTCGTCGTTCATCTTCTCCAGCGCGTGGTCTGAGTTGGTGGGGATGATCGCGTGGTGATCGCCGACCTTGGCGTCGTCGACCACCCGCCCGAGCGGCAGCAGGTCGAGCGACTGCACGTAGGAAGCGGCCTCGCGGTAATCGGGGCGGCGCCCGACGCGGCCGGCGATCTCCTTGAACTCCCCGACCATGTCGCTCGTCAGGTAGCGCGAGCTCGTGCGCGGATAGGTCAGCGCCTTGTGCTCCTCGTAGCAGCGCTGCGCGGCGCCCAGCGTGCGGCGCGCGCTGAAGCCGTAGCGCGTGTTGGCCTCGCGCTGCAGCGACGTGAGGTCGTACAGGAGCGGCGGGCGCTCCTTGCGCTTGGTCTTGTCGAGCTTGGTGATCTCGCCGCGCACGCCGCGCACGGCGGCGACGATCGCGTCCGCCTCCGCGGCGCTCTTCAGGCGCGGCTGAGCGCCGGCGTGGAAGCGGCCCTCGTAGCGGCGCGCGCCCTCGGCCTCGAAGGCGGCGTCGACCAGCCAGTACTTCTCGGGCTTGAAGGCGCGGATCTCCTCCTCGCGGCGCGCGATGATGGCCAGCGTCGGGGTCTGCACGCGCCCGAGCGAGACGGCGCCGTCGAACGAGGAGCGCAGCCGGATGGTGGCCGCGCGCGTGGCGTTCATGCCCACGATCCAGTCGGCCTCAGAGCGCGACTTGGCCGCGTCGCGCAGCTGGCCGAGGTCCGCCTCGTCGCGCAGCTGGCCGAAGGCGTCGCGCATCGCCTGGTTGGTCATCGAGTTCAGCCACAGGCGCCGGACGGGCTTCTTGGCCTTCACGTACTCGTAGATGTAGGTGAAGATCAGCTCGCCCTCGCGCCCCGCGTCGCACGCGTTGACGACGGTCTCGATGTCCTCGCGGCGCAGCTGGTCGCGCACGACCTTCATCTGCTTCTCGGAGCGCTCGTCGCGCACCACGAGCTTGAAGGTGCGCGGCACGATCGGCAGATCGGCCATGCGCCACTTCTTGAACTTGTCGTCGTACTCGTCGGGCTCGGCGAGCTGGACGAGGTGCCCGACGGCCCAGGTGATGACGTGCTCCGGGCCCTCCAGCCAGCGCGCGGTCTTGTCCCCCACACCGGTGTGCTTCTCGAACGGGCCGGGCAGCACGCGGGCGAGGTCCTGGCCGACGGACGGCTTCTCGGCGATGACGAGGGTCTTGGCCATTGACGGCGCAGGGTAGCTCAGCTAGCGCACGGCCCGGTGGAGACCGCGCTGTCGGCGACCCGCTCGAGGTCGCGGGCGACGACCGAGTTCGGGACGCCGTAGCCGCCGGGAGTCCCGCTGCGCGTCGCGGCGAAGACGGTGGCCACCACGCGCCCGCGCGCATCGACCATCGGGCCCCCCGAGTTGCCCGGGCGCACGGTCCCGCGCAGGGTCACGATCGACCGCTGGACCGGCCCGCGGCCGTAGGCGTCCTGGGTGATGACCGGGCGCGTGGAGCCCAGGCGGCCGGCGCGGACGTCGAACGGGCCGTTCTGCGGGAAGCCGAGGATCGCCCCCGAAGCGCCGCTGCGCGGATCCGCGGCGATGGGCAGCACGCGGCCGCTCAGGCCCTCGACGCGCAGGATGGCGATGTCGTCATGGGGGTCGAAGACGACCGCGTGCGCCGCGAGGCTCGGCCCCTCCCCGCCGAGCTGGGCCGTCGTGTCCTGCTGACCGGCGACGACGTGCGCGTTGGTCACCACGATCCCGTCGCGGGCGACCCACCCCGAGCCCTCCACCCCCAGGCCGCAGGCCGTCCCCTGGATCTTGACCACGCCGCGGGAGGCCAGGCGGACGTCGGGGTCGCGCGCGATCGCCGCCCGCGGCGCGGGCAGGTCGACGGGGGGCCCGTCGATGCGCGGGAAGGGGTCGAAGCGCGCCAGCGCGTTGAGGATGGGGCCCGACGGGGGCAGCAGGCCGTTGAGCGCGCGCAGGATGCTCGAGCGCTGGATGTCGTCGCGCAGGCCGTGTGCCTGCGGCGCCTGCAGGACGACCGACCCGGCCAGCCACACGAGCCCCAGCGCGACGCCCGTGCTCAGCACCGCGCCGGCCAGCCCGTCGAGGATCCCCAGTGACGGCCCGGTGATGCGCCGGCGCAGGCCGTAGCCGAGGGCCTCGAGCGCCGAGCCGAAGAGCATCCCGCCGATGAGCGCCCCGCCGAGGCCGAAGAGCGGGGCGTAGGGCGACTGCGATCCCTCCGCCACCACGGCCTGCCCCAGGCGCGCGCCGAGGAACAGGCCGAGCGCGAAGCCGGCGAGCGTCGCCGCGCCGACCACGAAGCCCTGGAAGTAGCCGGCGGCCGCCGTCGTGAGCGTCAGCGCGACAATGATCCAGTCGAGAGCGGTCACCGAGGGCCGCGCAGGCTACCCTCCGCCACGACTTGGGAACGCAGCAGAGGTCAGCCGGGGGGCCCGGACGAGGCGAACGACCTCCGCCGCGAACGGGCCGGCAGGGCGCTCCGCGCCGTCCGCCGGCGCGACGCCCGCCCACGCGCTCGCAGCAGCGGCTCATCGCGGTGCTGGCCGTGTGCGGCCTGGCCTTCGTCGTCGGCCTCGTCGTCGGCGCCCGCCACAAGCCCGCCGGCCAGGAGCACGTCGAGCGCTTCGCGGCGGCGTGGGAGCGTGGCGACTACGCGGCGATGTACTCCGAGCTGACCCCGAGCGACCGCGACCGCCTGACCCGCGCGCGCTTCGCCGCCGCCTACCAGGACGCGCTGCGGACCGCGACGGCGTCGAAGGTCGACACGGCCAAGCCGCGCAAGGACGGCAGCGCCTACCGCGTGCCCGTCCGCATCCCCACGCGGGCGTTCGGGACGGTCGCCGGCGAGGTGGTCCTGCCGGCCACCGGCGAGGGCATCGACTGGTCGCGCGCGCTCGTCTTCCCCGGCCTGGCGGCCGGCGAGCGGCTGCGGCGCGTGACGAAGATGCCCGCGCGGGCCACGCTGCTGGCGCGCGACCGCACCGTGCTGGCCAAGGGCGACGACCGCTCCTCGCCGTCGCTGCTCGCGCCGCAGGTCGTCGGCCAGCTGGGCCCGATCCCGCCCGAGCGCCGCGAGGAGCTCGCCGCGCTCGGGGTGCCGCGTGACGCGGAGGTCGGCGTGTCGGGCCTCGAGCGGATCTTCGACGAGCGCCTGCTGGGGACGCCGGGTGGCGAGCTGGTCGCCGGCGCCCGCGTGATCAAGCGCACCAGCCCGCGCCAGGCCCCCGCCGTGCGCACGACGATCTCGCTGCCCGTCGAGCAGGCGGCGGTCACGGCGCTCGGCGCGCGCCTGGGCGGCGTCGTCGCGCTCGCGCCGCGCACCGGCGAGGTCCTCGCCTTCGCCGGGATCGCCTTCTCGGGCCTGCAGCCGCCGGGCTCGACGTTCAAGATGATCACCACGACGGGGGCGCTCGAGGCCGGGATCACCAACCCGCAGAAGGTCTATCCCGTCCAGCAGAAGGCCGTGCTCGAGGGCGTCGACCTCGAGAACGCCAACGGCGAGTACTGCGGAGGCTCGCTCGTGGTCTCCTTCGCCAAGTCGTGTAACTCCGTCTTCGCCCCGCTCGGCGTGCAGCTCGGGGCCAAGCGCCTCGTCGCCGCCGCCGAGCGCTACGGCTTCAACGCGCCGCCGGACATCGCGGGCGCGGCCGAGAGCACGATCCCGCCGGCCGGCGAGATCGGCGACGACCTGGCGGTCGGCTCCTCGGCCATCGGGCAGGGCCGCGTGCAGGCGACGGCGCTGCAGATGGCCACGGTGGCAGCGGCCATCGGCCTGCGCGGGCGCCGGCCGCACCTGTCGCTCGACTACGACGCCGCGCACGGCCGGCAGGCGAGCACCGAGCGCGCCACGAGCACGAGGGTGGCGCGCACCATGGAGCGCCTCATGCTCGCCGTCGTCCGCGGTGGCACCGGCACGCGCGCGGCGATCCCGGGCGTGAACGTGGCGGGCAAGACGGGCACCGCCGAGCTGCGCACGACCACGAAGTGCGTGCCCGACCCCGAGAAGCCCGAGAGCTGCCCGCCCCTCGACCAGGCCAACGACCCGACCGACACCGACGCGTGGTTCGCGGCCTACGCCCCGGCCGGCACGGGCCGCCCGCACGTCGCGGTCGGCGTGCTCCTGGTCGCCTCGGGGGCCGGCGGCGACACCGCCGCGCCCGCGGCGCGCGACGTCCTGCTCGCCGGGCTCAAGGCGACCCGCTAGCGACGGTCCCGTCTGCTCAGGCGCGACCGCGAGCCCAGGCCAGGGCGCGCGTCTCCAGGCCGACGACGTAGTCCTCCTTACCCTCGATGTAGGCAAGCCGGTCCTGGGGATGGCGCTGCACGACCTCGCGCTTGAGCGCGGCGTACCGGGCCGCCTCGTCATCGTGGCTGCGAAGGAAGTCGCGGACGGCGAGATGGCGGAACTCGTGGGCGCTGCCGACCTCACAGACGTGGAGGTGATGGCTGCGCGGGCGCTCGGGCGGCTTGGCGAAGAAGTGGTAGTCGGGCGCTTCGGGCGCCGGGACGAACATGTAGCCCAGCCGCTCCAGCGGCTCGACGTACCGCGCGCGCGGCTCGAGGGCGCCGACCGAGAGCTGGAGGTCGAGGATCGGCTTGGCCGCGAGCCCCGGCACGGCCGTCGACCCTACGTGCTCCAGGCCCGCAGCGCCGCTGCCCAGCGCCTCGCCGATGCGGCGCAGCTCGTCAGCCGCCAGTGCGGGCCACGAGGGGTCGTAGTCGACGATGCGCACGGCCGGGTCGAAGCGCTCGTCCAGCGACGGGTGGCGCTCCAGCGCCGCGTCGCGCGCTCCACCCATCTAGACGTCGAGGTTGACGGTTCCCGTGGCGCCGCCGCCCTGGGGCGGCGGGATCTGGAGCTCGAGCGGCCGGTTCTGGAAGTTGGCCACGGGGATCTTGAACAGCAGCATCGAGCCCTGGATCGTGCTCTCGGCCGCGGGGCTGCCCGGCAGCGGGAGGATGTCCTTGGGCTGCAGCACGGCCGCGCGATAGGCGAAGACGTTCTTCGGGCCCATCGCGACCGGCTTGTAGACGTTGCCCTGGGTGTCCTTGATCGAGTAGGCGTTGGTCGCCGGGGCGGGCTTGTCGGAGTCGTTCTCCACGCGCATGAAGACCGCGAACCAGTTCTCGTCGGTGCCGAGCTGCTGGCCGGCGGGCAGGTCGACGAGGTAGCCGCTGTCCTCGCGGTCGGTCGGGTTGAGCAAGCGCGAGATCTGTACCTGGTACTTCAGGCCGCCGACGTCGATGTAGCTGCCCTCGGTGGCGCCGTGGAGGGTGACCTCCTCCTTGTTGCCGCACGCGCCGAGGGCGACGGCGGCGAGGGCGACGAGCATCAGCGTGACGAGGCGGCTGGACACGAGCGAGCCGGATCCTATCGGTGCAAGGGCGATCCGGTGAACGGCTTGCGTGGCCCGCCGGCGATCGACGGCCGCTGTCCCCGGGCGCGCTCCTCGCCCTCGAGGATGTCGCGCAGGCGGCGCATGGACTTCCTGAGCTTGCGCTTCATCCAGCCGCGTGCGCCGAAGGACTCGAGCAGCTTGTCGGTGGCCGTCTTGGGCTCGGTCAGCAGCGTGAAGCTCACCCGCGTGGTGCCCGCCGACCCCTGCTCGAGGTCGTAGACGCCGAGCGAGCGGATGCGGTTGTACTTCCCGCCACGGCCGGCCTCGGCGATGCGCCGCGGGCGCTCGAACTCGATCACCGTCGTGTCGCCCCACGGGAAGCGGTTGAAGGGCATCTTCAGGCGAAAGCGCGCGCCGGCGCCGTAGCCGTAGGTGTCCTCGCGCGTCAGGTGCCAGTCGACCATGAAGTGGTCGTTGAACTCCGCATGGTTGGCGACGTCGGCGAGGTACTCGAAGACCTCCTCGCGCGGCCGGGCGATCGTGATCTCGACGTTGACGGGATCCACGGCGCGGGAGTGTACCCGCGGCCGGTCAGGCGGCCCGGCGCCGGACGGTCAGCCCGCGCTCCGAGTGATGCACGACATAGGAGCGCTCCGGGGGGTCGTCGCGCCGCGATCGACACAGCTCGCATATGAGCGCGCCACCGCGGAAGCGGTGCACCCGCTCGCCGACCAGCGGGGTGCGCCCGCAGTCGTCGCAGGAGGCCCGATCGGCGGCCTGCGCGCCGACGCTCTTGCGCAGCAACTCGCGCTCGAGGTCGGGCTCGGAGATGCCGAGAAGAGGCCGCAACATGCGACATTCGTTCGCCGCCGGCCGCCCGCCTCCTGCCGCCGGCCGCTCGTCGCACGCCCGTTGACGCCAGTTTTCTGGTTCGGTATCTGGGGTACCTCCACGACGGCGCGATCCGGTCCAGCGGGGGGCAAAGGCCCGATAAACAAGCCAAATTCCGCTCTCGGGCCGATTGACACCGTCGTTATCATCGTCACAAGCAGACGGCCGAGACCCGGCCGCACTGCGGGCGGAAGAGGGAGCGGAGATGGAGTCAATGACGTCGGGCACCCTGGCCGGAACGGGGTCGTTCCGCTGTGAAGAGTGCGGTTATGTGGTCAACCTGGCCGCAGCCGATGAACTGCCTGCCTGCCCTGGTTGCGGCGGGGCGCGCTTCACGCGTGCCTCCCTGTTCGCCGGGTCGCGCTTTCAGCGCAAGGCGGGCGATGCCCCCACGATCCAGGAGCGCGAGGCGCTGCTGGCCGAGGCGCGCGAGCGCCTCGAGAGCCCGGGCCAGTACCTGGCCTGGGCGGACGGCGACCAGGTGCGGATCGTCGCCCTGGACCGCGAGTGGACCCGTGTCGGACGCAGCCTCGCGGCTGACGTCCGCTTCGACGACCCGACGGTCTCCCGGCGCCATGCGCTGATCGTCCGTCAGGCCGACGGCGTGCGCGTCCTCGACGACCGCAGCCTCAACGGTGTGTTCGTCAACGGCGAGCGCGTCGAGTGGCGGGTGCTGGCCGACGGCGACGAGATCGTCGTCGGGCGCTACCGGCTGAACTTCCTGGAGGCCGCGGCGGAGATGGAGCCGGCCGGCGTGACGCCGCTGGAGTCCACCGGCTGAGGCGAGAGCTTCGGGCCAGGCAGGCCCGCGGAGGAGAGGACGGAGGGGCTCGGGCTCGCGGGATCCGAGCCCTCTCCGCCCGCCGGGTCGGTTTCCCGCGACCTCGCTAGAGTCGCGGGAGTGGCCCAGAAGATCGCGGTCCTCTCCCAGAAGGGCGGCACCGGCAAGACGACGGCGGTCCGCACGCTGACCGACGTCTTCCGCGCGGCCGGGCTCGACGTCCTCGTCGTCGACCTCGATCCGCAGGGGAACCTGTCGGACTACTTCGACGTCGATCCCGAGGCCAGCCCGACGGTCGGCGACGTCCTCGCCGGGCGCGCGAAGGCCGCGGCGGCCTCGCACGACGGGATCATTCCCGCCAACCTCGCGCTGGCGGAGGCCGAGCTGGCGATGGCGGGCAAGATGGGCCGCGAGCTGATCCTGCGCAAGGCGCTCAAGGACGTCGACGCCGAGCACGACATCATCCTCATCGACTGCCCGCCGGCGCTCGGGCTGCTGACGGTCAACGCGCTCGTGGCCGCCGATTGGGCCCTGCTCAGCGCCGAGGCGCAGTACTTCGCCCTGCAGGGCGTCGAGCAGGCGCTGCAGGTCATCGAGCTCGCGCGCGACGGGCTGAACCCCGACCTCCAGTGGCTCGGCGTGCTCTTCAACATCGCCGACATGCGCACCGTGCACTCGCGCGAGGCCTACGACTCCCTCAAGGAGCACGTGGGCGACAAGCTGCTCGACACCGTCGTGCGCCAGTCGATCGCCTACGCGGAGTCCTCCGAGCGCGCGATCTCGATCCTCGAGCACCGACCCGACCTCGGCGAGGACTACGTGCGCCTGGCCGACGAGATCCTGGGGCGCCTGGGGCTGGAGGCGGCGCGCAAGCGCGTGCGCGCGCAGCTCAACGGCTCGCGCTAGTTGACGCGTTCCGCGGGGCGTGCGGGGAAGCCTGCACAGAGCACCGCCAACCGCTCGCGGAGGCCGTGCCGCAACGGCTCGCGCTAGAGCTCGCGCACGTCGGCGCCCTGGGGCTCGAAGGGCACACGCATGACCTGCGCCCAGCCCTCGGCCTCGCGGCGCAGGGCCTCGACGACGGCGGCGGTGGCCTCGTAGTGGCACCACACGAGTACGGTCGGGCCGGCGCCCGAGATCGTCGCCCCCAGCGCGCCGAGCGAGGGCGCGCGGCGGACGAGCTCCATCGAGCGCGGGTAGAGGTGCTCGCGGCGCGGCTGGTGCAGGCGGTCCTCGAGGCCGCGGGCAACGAGATCCCAGTCCCCGCGAGCGAGCCCGAGCACGAGCAGCGCGCCGTGGGCCGTGTTGAACACCGCGTCGGCCATCGGGACCTCGGCGGGCAGCGCCGCGCGCGCCGTCTTCGTCCGCACCGCCGAGCGCGGCACGACGACGACCGCCTCGAGGCCGGCGGGGGGATCGAAGCGGGTCGCCTGACCGTCGGCACAGATGGCGAAGCCGCCGCGCAGGGCGGCCGCGACGTTGTCGGGGTGGCCCTCGAGCTCGGTGGCCAGGGCGAGGACGTCGGCGTCGAGCTCGAAGAGGTGGTCGGCGGCCATCAGCCCGGCGACGTAGGCCGCCGCGCTCGAGCCGAGGCCTCCGCTGAGCGGGATGTTGGACTCGATGCGGAAGGTGAAGGCGTCGGGCTCGGCGAGCCGGGCGAAGCCGCGTACGGCCAGGTTGCGCCGATCGCGCGCGATCTTGAGGTCGGTGTGGACCCCGAAGCGCCCGGTCTCCTCGACCTCGAGCTCCATGTGCAGCGCGAGCGCGCACGCGAAGGAGTCGAACCCCGGGCCGAGGTTCGCGCTCGAGGCGGGCACGCGGACGAGGCGGCGACGGCGCATCGAGGCGGCACCCTAACGCCGCCCGATGAGCTCCCGGCGCCTGGCGGCGTAGACTCGCCCCGTGGGAGGGCGCGGGAGCTGACCGAGCGGGTCACGAGTCCGGAGTTCGTGGGACGCGAGCGCGAGCTGGCCGGGCTCGGCGCGGCGCTCGAGCGCGCCGCCGACCGGCGCCCGGCGGTGGTGCTGGTCGCGGGCGAGTCGGGCGTCGGCAAGACGCGCCTGGTCTCCGAGCTGGGCGCCCGCGCCCGTGAGCACGGCGCCCGCGTGCTCACCGGCGACTGCGTGGATCTCGGCGACGGCGAGCTGGCCTATGCCCCGATCGTCAGCGCGTTGCGCGGCCTGAGCCCGGACGAGCTCGGCGGTGGCGCGGCGGGCCTCGCGCCGCTGCTGCCCCAGCTCGACGCCCCCGAGGCCCGCCCCGAGAGCACGCTGTCGCAGGGGCGGGTGTTCGAGCTCCTGCTTGGGCTGCTGGGCCGATTGGGCGAGGCGCAGCCGCTCGTGCTCGTCTTCGAGGACGTCCACTGGGCCGACCGGTCCTCACGCGACTTCCTGTCCTTCTTCGTGCGCAACGCCCGCCAGCAGCGCGTCCTGCTCCTCGCCACCTACCGCACCGACGAGCTGCACCGCCGTCACCCCCTGCGAGCCCTCGTGGCCGAGGCCGAGCGCGCCCCGATCGTCGAGCGCGTGACGCTCGAGCGCTTCACGCGCGACGAGATGGTGGCGCAGCTGACCGGGATCCTCGGCCGCCGGCCCGACGCGCGCCTGGTCGACGAGCTCTTTGCCCGCGCCGAGGGCAACCCGTTCTTCACCGAGGAGCTGGCCGCCGCCGTCGCCGGCGAGCGCCTGCCCGCCAACCTGGCGGACGCGCTCATGCTGCGCGTCGAGGCCCTGAGCGCGCCCGCGCAGGCCGTCTTGCGCCTGGCCGCCGTCGCCGGCCCGCGGGTGAGCCACGGGCTGCTCGAGCGCGCGGCCGAGATCGGCGCCGACGAGCTCGTGGCCGGCCTGCGCGAGGCAGTGGCCCACAACGTCATCGTCATCGAGCCGGAGACCGGCGCCTATGGCTTCCGCCACGCGCTCATGCGCGAGGCGCTGGCCGACGACCTGCTGCCCGGCGAGCGCGGGCCGCTGCACGCGGCGCTGGCCCGCGCCCTGGAGGCCGATCCCGGGCTGTCGGTCTCCCCCAGCGGCGCCACCGCCGAGCTCGCCTTCCATTGGTTCGCGGCCCACAACCTGCCGGCGGCGTTCTCGGCCTCGGCCCTGGCGGGCGCCGAGGCGATGGGGCTCGCCGCCTTCGCCGAGGCCAACGCCCACTACGAGCGCGCGATCGAGCTCTGGGACGGCGTGCCCGAGGATGTGCGCGCCGCCGGGCCGAGACTCGTCGAGCTCATCCGCAGCGCCGCCGAGGCCGCCCACCTCACGGGCGAGGACGACCGGGCGGCGGCCCTGGCGCGCCGTGCGCTGACGCTGGTCGACGCCGACGCCGACCCGATGACGGCGGCGCTGCTCACCGAGCGCCTCGGGCGCTACCTCTGGGTCAGCGGCAACTCGCTCGAGGGCCTCGAGAGCTGCCGCGCCGCCGTCGCCCTGCTGCCCGACGAGGGCGACCCGGCGGGCCGCGTGCGCGTCCTCGCCTCGGAGGGGCACATGCTCATGCTGCTGGGGCGCGGGATCGAGGCCGTCGCGCTCTGCGAGCCGGCGCTCGACATCGCGCGGGCCGCCGGCGCCCGCCGCGAGGAGGGCAGCATCCTCGCCACCATGTGCGCGGCCACGAGCTCCGCGGGGGCGCTCGACGCGGGGATCGAGTACGGCCAGGAGGCGCTGCGCATCGCCGAGGAGCGCCGCGACGCCGAGGAGATGGCGCGGGCCTACGTCAACCTCGGCGAGACGCTCGACCGGGCCGGGCGCGTCGCCGAGGCGGCGAAGCTCGCCGCCGACGGCGAGGCGGTGGCGATCGAGCAGGGCACCAGCGCGATCGCCTCGCTGCTGGCCAGCGACGAGGCGGTGCGCCTGCTGCGGCTGGGGCGCTGGGACGAGGCCGACGTCGCGGTGGCGCGCGCGCTCGACGCGGCCGTGGGCGGGGTGCACGCCGCCGCCGCGCTGGCCGGCCGCGGGCTCATCGACGTCCTGCGCGGTCGCTTCGACGAGGTCGCCGACACCGTCGAGGAGGCCAAGCGCGCGCAGGAGAACGCGCTCGGGTCGATGTGGACCGGGCCCGTGACCATCGTGGCCGCCGAGCTGGCCCTGTGGCGCGGGGACCCGGCCGCCGCGCGTGAGGAGGTCGCGGCCATGCTCGCCGGCGTCGATCCGGCCGACGAGGACCCCTTCTATCTGACCCCCGTCTACGCGGTCGGCGCACGGGCCGCCGCGGACCTGGCGGTCGCCGCGCGGGCGACGGGCGACGCGGAGGCCGAGCGGGCCGCCTGCGCGCTCGCCGACGGGTTCGTGGAGCGCGCGCGCCACGTCGCGCGCCCCGAAGCCTTCCCGGCCGGGCGCTGCCCGCCCGAGGCGTTGCTCAACCTGGGGGTGGCCGAAGCCGAGCGCGCGCGGGCCCACGGCAGCGGCGCGGCCGCCGCGTGGAGCGACCCGGTCGAGGGCTGGGACGCGTTCGGCATGCCGTACGCCGCCGCCTATGCCCGGTGGCGCCTGGCGGAGGCGCTGCTGGCCGAGGGCGGCGCGCGCGCGGACGCCCAGGCCGCGCTGGCCGCCGCCCATGCCGTCGCCATGCATCTGCGCGCCCGCCCGCTCGCGGCCGAACTCGAGGCGCTCGCCCGGCGGGCTCGTCTGTCGCTGCAGACCGGCGCGGAGGCGGTCGTCGCCTCGGACGGTGACGGCGCCGCGGAGCGCGTCGGCCTCACCGCGCGCGAGCTCGAGGTCCTGCGCCTCGTGGCCAAGGGCGAGACCAACCGCTCGATCGGCCAGGCCCTCTACATCAGCGAGAAGACCGTCAGCGTCCACATCTCGCGGATCCTGGCCAAGCTCGACGCGCGCGGGCGGGTCGAGGCGGCGGGCCTGGCCCTGCGCCTCGGCCTCCTGGACGAGCAGGAGGCCGAGGCGGTGGCCGAGCACGGCTCCTAGGCCGCGGCGGGCACCGGCGCCGGGGCCGCGACGACGGTGTCGGGGCGTCGCAGCAGGGTCAGCGCGTAGAGGGCGGTGACCGCGCCGAGGGCGGCGAAGGCGCCGCGCAGGCCGAAGAGGGCGGCGAGCGGCGCGGCGACGAGCGAGCCGGCGACGATGCCGGCCAGGGCGGCCGGGTAGGCGAAGCCGTAGGCGCGGGCGAAGACGTCCTCGGGCAGCACGCGCTGCAGCCCCGTGTCGGCCATGACCTCGACGACGATCGAGCAGGCGCCCGAGACCACGCCGAGGACGAGGGCCACGCCGATGCCCAGCGGGCCGCCGAGGAGCACGGTGCAGGCGCCGAGCACGGCGAGCGACCCGATGAGCGCGGTGCGGGTCCGCCCGCCGGCGGCGGCGCGGCCGGCCACGCCGGCACCGAGGACGCCGCCGAGCCCGAAGCTCGCCAGCAGGTAGCCGTAGCCGTGGTCGCCGAGGCCGAGCTCGCGGCTGAGGAGCAGCAGCAGGACGGTCTCGGCGCCGTAGACGGCGCTGCACATCACGTCGGCGCCGACGAGGCGCAGCGCGACGGGCTGGCGCAGCAGGGCGCGGGCGCCGGCGCCCAGCTCGCGCAGGACGTTCGGCGCCTGCTCGGGCTCCCCACCGGGCGCGAAGACCGGGCCGGCCGGCAGCGAGGCGACGGCCAGCGCGGACAGCGCGAAGGTCGCGCCGTTGAGCGCGAAGGCCAGGCTCGGCGAGCCGACCAGCAGCAGGAGCGCGCCGAAGCCCGGCCCAGCGACGATGCAGATCTGCCCGATGGCGGAGCGCGCGGCGTTGGCGGCGGGGAGGTCGGCGTCATCGACCAGGCGCGGCGTGCTGGCCGCCACGCAGGGCATGTAGGCGCTCGAGGCGGCGGTCGAGAGCGCAGCGATGACCGGCGCGAGGACGATCGGCAGGCCGGTCGCGGCCACGGCGGCGAGCGCGAGCATGAGGCCCAGCCGGATCGCGTCGGAGGCGACCATGATCCGCCGGCGGTCGTAGCGGTCGGCGAGGACGCCCCCGAGCGGGCCACAGACGACGATGGGCAGGACGCGCGCGGCGGTCGTGATGCCGAGCCACGCGGACGAGTGCGTGCGCTCGTACACGAAGGCCAGGAGCGCGAGGTTGTAGAGCCAGTCGCCGGCCTGCGAGACGGCCAGGCTGACGAGGAGGCGGCGGAAGCGGGGATAGCGGCGAGCGATGTTCATGGCTGCCGAGTCTGCGCCTGAGGGCCGGGGGCGCACATCCGCGGGCCGCGTCGCCCTCGGCCCGAGATCCCTCATATCCGCGGCCGGGGCCCTTACCGCGGTGCGTAAGGGCCCCTCAGCGCGAGAGCAGACCGCCCTCAACGGTCAGCGGCTCGCCCGTCACGAACGACGCGGCGGCGGCCAGTCGCTCAGGGGCCTGCCGATCTCCCAGCGATGGCCGAAGGGGTCCTCGATGTGGCCCAGCAGCCAGCCGTGCTGGGCCTCCGCCGCGTAGACCTGCCGCGCGCCGAGGCCAACCGCCCGGTCGATGACGGCCTGAGGCTCGTCGACGACGAGCAGCAGCTTGACCGTGCCCCCGCCCAGAGTCTCGGGGCTGAAGGCCCCGTGCTCGGGCGACTCGTCGGCGACCCAGAACGAGGAATCGCCGACGGCCAGCTGGGCCACGACCGACTCATGCTCGTCGGTGCCCCCGACGCGGTGGGCCTCGACCGCGCCGAAGGCGGCCTTGTAGAACTCGACCGCCTCGCGACCGCGGCGCACGGCGAGTTGGGCGGAGACGGTCATCGCGCGGGCTCGGCGACCTGCACGTCGCAGTCGACCGCCGCGAGGTCGGCCAGGATCGACGGGTCGGCGCTCGCGTCGGTGACGACGAGGCTGACCTCGGCGAGGTCGCAGATCTTCGCCACCTCGACCTCGCCGAGCTTCGAGCCGTCGGCGACGACGACCGGGCGGCGGGCGGAGAGCAGCATCGCGCGCTTGACCTCGGCCTCGGGCAGGTTGACGTTGGTCACCCCGCCGGCGGCGTCGACCCCGTTGCAGCCGAGGAAGGCGATCGACGCGTTGAGGCCGTCGAGCAGCACGGTGCCCAGCGGGTTGACGAGCGAGTGCTGCAGCGGGCGCAGCGTCCCGCCGGTGACGACGACCGAGATCCGCGGCCACGCGCGCTCGAGGACGAGGGCGACGGTCAGGCCGTTGGTGACCACCGTGACGTCGCGCAGGTCGGCGCGCGCGACGAGCGCGCGCGCGATGGCCGTCGTCGTGGTGCCGACGTCGAGCAGGACCGTGTCGCCGTTGGCCACGAGCGCGGCCGCGCAGGCGCCGATGGCCGCCTTCTCGCTGGCCAGGTCGTGCTCGGCGACCTCGAAGGGCTGCTCGGAGCGCTGGATGCCGGGCGGCATGGCGCCGCCGCGGATCCGCCGCACGCGCCCGTGGGACTCGAGCGACTGCAGGTCCGTGCGGACCGTCACCGTCGAGACGCCGAAGCGGGCCGAGAGGTCGCTGACGCGCACGAAGCCCTGCTCCTCCACGAGGGCGCTGATCCGCTCCTGGCGCACCTCGGCGGGCTCCGGCCCGCGGCGTTCCCGGCCACGGGCCGCACGCTAGTGGAGTGCGACGCCGGGCACCTCCAGCTCGCTGATGGCCAGGAAGCCGTCGCCGGCCTTCGGGTGCGCGCTCGTCAGGTCGAGGCGCAGCCGGGTGGTGGTGACCGGATCGAAGCTGACCGCCGTCGGCTGTCCCGACGCCGTCGCCCACTGGACGTGCGGGTTGCTCACTGCCGCCCAGCGCGTGCCGTCCCAGTAGCTCACGCCGATGTCGGCCGGCAGCGCGTGGGTGGCATCGATCGTGAAGGCCGCGCGAACGCTCGAGACCGACTGAGCGCTCGGCCAGGCGACCGAGACCCACTCGCGCGGGTGCGCGAGGCTGAACGCCGGCAGCAGCGCGGTCGCCTCCTTGAGGTAGTAGTTCGACCACGCCGTCGCGGGATCGCCGTCGATCATGGCTGCCGGGAGCGTGTCGGGCTTGCCCGAGTAGCTCGCATCGGCGGTCGGGCCGGACGGCGGGGGCGGCGGGCTGCCCGCGTGACCGTCGCCCACGTACGCGCGGGCGGGGCCTGATGGCGCTCCGACGCGACGTGCGTGCGGGCGGCGAGGATCGTCGAGCGCGCCGGCGCGAGGCCGTCGGCGGTCGCGGTCACCGTGATCGGCCCGGGCCGGTCGCCGGAGGCGACGATGGCCAGCGCCTTGCCGTTGAAGGCCTGGCGCGTCGAGGCCTTGTAGTTCTCCGCGTCCTCCTCGCGGCCGTTGTCGAGGCCGACGAGACGCCCGGCGCCGCGGACGTCGAAGGAGATCGCGTTGTCGGCGCTCGGGACGAGCACACCGTGGGCGTCGACCACGTCGACGGTGAAGTAGGACAGCGAGCGCCCGTCGGCGGCGATGGTGCGCTTGTCGGGCGTGAGCCTGACGGCCGCGGGCGGCCCGGCGGTGTCCACCTCGTCGCGGGCGACCTGATGGCCGTCGCGGCTGGCGACCGCGACGAGCCTGCCGGGCGCGAAGGGCACGTCCCAGGTCAGGTGCAGCTTGCCGGCGCTGCCGTTGGGGCTCGTGTAGCTGCCCGGGTACGGCCCAGAGGTGACGGTCTTGTCGTCGCCCGTCGCCTCGGTGGTCTCGAGGTAGGGCCGGCCGTCGGCCGTCGTCTTGTGGTCGAACTTGCGCACCCCGAGCGAGTGGCCGTTGAGGAACAGCTCGACCGTGTCGACGTTGGCGTAGGCCCACACCTGGACCGGCTCCCCCGGCTCGTGGTCGGTCCAGTTCATCGGCAGGAGGTGGACCATGGGGTCCTTCGTCCACTGGCTGCGGAACAGCCAGTACATGTCCTTCGGGAAGCCCGCGGTGTCGACCGCGCCGAAGAACGACGACTTGACCGGGAACACGTTGTAGGGCGTCGGCTCGCCGATGTAGTCGGTGCCCGACCACAGGAACTGACCTTGGAAGTACTTGCGGTCGCGGTCCTTCTTGAGGCCGTACTCGCCGCTCATCGTCCACGAGGCGAGGTTGTTGTCGTAGGACGACGTGGCGCGCTTGCCCGGCGTGTGGTTCTCGCCGGTGTTGAGCTGGTCGGGATCCTGATAGACGCCGCGCGTCGACGTCTCCGAGGAGGACTCGGACTCGAAGAGGAACGTGTTCGGGTACTTGGCGTGCAGCGCGTCGACCGAGGCGGCGGTGTTGTAGTTCAGCCCGAGGCCGTCGAGCTGGCCGAGGATGAGGTCGGCCCCCGAGCCGGTGGCCGGGACGCTGCGGTACTTGTCCGAGCCGATGACGATCGGGCGCGTCGTGTCGATCGCCTTGATGTCGGCGACGAGGCGCTTGGCGATGGGCAGGCCGACGGTGGCCGAGGTCGAGTCCGGGATCTCGTTGCCGATCGACCACAGCACGACGGCCGGCGAGTTCTTCGCCGCGTTGACCATCTCGGCGATGTCGCTGTCGCTGTTGGCGTCGAAGAAGCGCCCGTAGTCGTACTTGCGCTTGGGCGTGCGCCAGGTGTCGAAGGCCTCGACCATCATCACGATGCCGAGCTCCTGGCAGACCTCGATCATCTCCGGTGAGGGCGGGTTGTGCGAGGTGCGGAAGGCATTGACGCCCATGCTCTTCATGGTGCGCATCTGGCGCATGAGCGCGTCCTTGTTGACCGCCGCGCCGAGGGCGCCCTCGTCGTGGTGCAGGTCGACGCCCTGCAGCTTCATGGAGTGCCCGTTGAGGGAGAAGCCCTGCGCCGGGTCGAACCGGAACCAGCGCACGCCGAAGGTCGTCGTCGTGCGGTCGACGGTGCGCCGGCCCTGGCGCACGTCGGTGGTGAGCGTGTAGAGATAGGGGTCGTCGGTGGACCACAGGTGCGGGTGCGCGAGGCGCAGGTCGCTGGTGGCGGTCCCGTCCTGGGGTGTCGCGGGGCGTCCGCCGGCGACGGTGCGCCCGCGGGCGTCCTGGACGCTGGTGACGACGGTCGTGGCGGCGGTGGCGCCGGCGACGTCGGTGCGCACATGCACGTTCGCGAAGCCCTGCTTGGAGGTGCGCTCGACGTCGGGCGTGGTCACGAAGGTCCCGTGGCGCGCCACGTGCACCGGGTCGGTGACGACGAGGTGGACGTTGCGGTAGATGCCGCTGCCGGAGTACCAGCGGCTGCTGGGGAGCTTGTTGCGGACCTCGACGGCGACGACGTTCTTGGTGTGGCCGTCGGCGTGCGCGTCCTCGAGGTCGACCGCGAAGCCGGTGTAGCCGTAGGGGTGGCTGGCCACCTGCTTGCCGTTGAGAAAGACGACGGAGTCCATGTAGACGCCGTCGAACTCGAGCGAGACGCTCTTGTCCGCAGCCGAGCGCGGGAGCGTGAAGGTCTTGCGGTACCAGCCGAGGCCGCCCTGGAAGTAGCCGGTGTCGCTCGTGGTGCCCGTGGGCGTGGGGTCGAGCTCGATGCTCCAGTCGTGCGGGAGGTCGACGGTGCGCCAGGGGCCGTCGTCGTAGCTCGGATCGGCGGCGTTGGCGTAGGCGCCGGTGGGGTCGGTGATGTCTGTGGGGTTGACGAGCGCGAACTTCCAGCCGCGGTCGAAGTCGCTGCTGCGCTGCGCGGCGGCGTGATGGGCGCCGTGGGCGCCGGCCGCGGGCGCGAGAGCCCCGGTCAGCGCGCAGGCGAAGACGAACGACAGCACCGACCGGCCGCGACCCCTCATGACCCTCTCCTCCCGCAGAACGAAAGCCTTCGAAAGCAAACGACAGAGACTGAAGGCGTGGTGCCCACGGCCCGCGGCCTTGAAACCACACGTGGCGGTTATCGTCGGCCGCCATGGCGCGGTCGCCCACGCCCGAGGCCCACAGCGTCAGTCGCGAGCTCGAGCGCTGGCTGGAGAGCGACGGCGAGAAGACCCTCGGCAGCCTCGTCGAGGTCTTCGGGGAGAAGAGCTTCGCGATTCTCTTCGTCCTCCTGCTCGGCGTGCCGGCGCTGCCGCTGCCGACCGGCGGCGCGACCCACGTCTTCGAGATCATCGCGATCCTGCTCGCCCTGCAGCTCATCGCCGGGCGCGATCGCATCTGGCTGCCGGAGCGCTGGTGCAGGCTCGAGCTGGCCGGCGACAAGCACCAGCGGTTCATCGCGGGGCTCATGAAGCTGATCCGCCGCCTCGAGCGCTTCTCGCGGCCGCGCCTGCGCTTTCTCTTCGATCACCGTCTGACCAGCGTCGTCTTCGGGCTCTTGGTCATCGCCGGGTCCGCGGGGGCCTTCTTCGCCCCGCCCTTCACCGGGCTCGACACGCTGCCAGCCCTCGGCGTGGTGCTGCTGTCGCTGGGCATGCTGCTCGAGGACTTCGTCGTGGTGGTCCTGGGCGTGGTGGTCGGCGTTGCCGGGGTGTTCCTCGAGTTCGCCCTCGGCAAGGCGGCCATCAAGGGCATCGGCAGCCTGTTCTGAGCACGCTCTGCTAGGGATCAGGGGGTGAGCGAGCCGATACGAGTGACGGTGTGGGGCGAGAACGTCCACGAGCGCGAGGAGGAGCACGTGCGCGCCCTGTACCCCGACGGGATGCACGCGGCGATCGCCACGGGCCTGACCGCGCTGCTCGGCGATCGCGTGGCGGTGCGCACCGCGACGCTCGACCAACCGGAGCACGGCCTCAGCGATGCCGTGCTCGCGGAGACCGACGTGCTGACCTGGTGGGGCCACACGGCGCATGACCGGGTCGACGACGCCGCCGTGGAGCGCGTCCACGCCGCGGTGCTCGGCGGCGTGGGCCTGCTCGCCCTGCACTCCGCGCACTACTCGAAGGTCTTCCAGCGCCTCCTGGGGACCTCCTGCAGCCTGCGCTGGCGCAACGACGGCGAGCGCGAGCTGGTGTGGACCGTCGACCCCGCGCACCCGATCGCCGCCGGCGTCCCGCACCCGATCGTCATCGACGCGCACGAGATGTACGGCGAGCACTTCGACATCCCGGCGCCCGACGAGCTCGTCTTCGTCAGCTCCTTCGCGGGCGGCGAGGTATTCCGCGGCGGCTGCTGCTTTCGGCGCGGCGCCGGGCGGATCTTCTACTTCAGCCCCGGCGACCAGGACTACCCGATCTACCACCACCCCGACGTGCAGCGCGTCCTCGCCAACGCCGTCGAGTGGGCCGCGCCGGGCCCCGACGTCCCGCGCGCCGTTGCCGACAGCCCGATGGCGCCCCGCGACTGGTTCGCATGACCGCCCCTCTGCGCGTCGGCGTCGTCGGCCTCGGCTGGGCCGGCCAGCAGCACCTCGCCGCCTACCACTCCCACCCGGACACGGAGATCGTCGCGCTCGCCGGTCTCGAGGACGGTCCGCGCGCCAAGCTCGCCAGGAAGTACGGGATCGAGCACGCCGTCGCGGAGTGGAAGGACCTGCTGACGGTCGAGGACCTCGAGGCGGTCAGCGTCTGCGTCCCGACCTTCCTGCACGCCCCGATCGCGATCGCCGCCCTCAAGCGCGGCCTCCACGTCCTCTCCGAGAAGCCGATCGCCCTCAACGCGCCCGAGGCCGAACGCATGGTGCGGGCCGCCCGCAAGGCCGACCGCGTGCTCGACGTCGCCTTCAACCACCGCCAGCGCGGCGACATCCAGAAGCTCAAGGCGCTCATCGACGACGGCCGGCTCGGGCGCCCGTACTACGCCAAGGCCTGGTGGCTGCGGCGGACCGGCATCCCCACGATCGGCAGCTGGTTCACGCGCGCCGAGCTGGCCGGAGGTGGGCCGCTGGTCGACATCGGCGTCCACCTCCTCGACTACTCGCTCTTCCTCCTCGGCGACCCCGAGGTCGTCGCCGTGAGCGCCTCGACCTACGACCTGCTCGCCACCGCGGGCTTCGGCTCGAACCTGGAGGCCGCCAAGTCCGGAGCGGCCGACGGCGACGCGCCGCACTTCGACGTCGAGGACCTCGCCTCGGTCTTCATGCGCCTGGCCGACGGCGGCACGCTGCTCGTCGAAGCCAGCTGGGCCGCCCACCGCCGCGACGGAGACGAGTTCGGCATCACGCTCTACGGCACCGACGGCGGCGCCCAGCTGATCGTCGACCGCTACGCGCCCAAGGGCGACCTGCAGCTCTTCACCGACGACCACGGCGAGGGCCTCGCGACCACCGTCCCGGTGAAGCGCGGCCGCGGGCACAGGGCGGTCATCGAGCAGTTCGTGGACAAGGTCCGCGGCGGCGACTGGCGCCGGTACGACGGCTCGGGGGCCGCCGGCCTCGCCCGCGTCGTGGACGCCTGCTACCTGTCCGCCGCCGAGCAGCGCGAGGTCCGCCTCGACGCCTGACGAGGCTCACGGCCGCGGGACGCTTGCCTAGCCGTCCTGCGTCTGGCGGGTCGGATACGCCTGCACGAGGAACTCTCGGAGCAGCTCATCGCGCTCCTCCTCGGAGCTCTCGTCGCACTGCGTCAGGAGGGTGATGAGCTGATCGGCGCTGGGCGGCTGCATCGTGCTGTCCTTCTGAAACCGGGGGCTGCGAATTCGCCCACTGTGCCGGCCCGATGGCGCCGGAGCATCAGTGGTGCCCCGACCCTCGAGTTCGGGTCTTCCGCACCTCGAGTGCATCAGACTCATACGCTTGCGGCATGGAGGGCTATGGCAAGCGCACCGATCTCATCGTGCACGAGCGCGAGCCGTTCAACGCCGAGACCGGGCTCGCAGCGCTCGACGAGGGCCCGCTGACGGCGACCGACGCCTTCTACGTGCGCGGCCATGGCGCGGTGCCGGAGATCGATCCGGCCACGTGGCGCCTGCGCGTCGACGGCGCTGTCGAGCGCGAGCTCAGCCTCTCCTTCGCCACCCTGCGCGAGGCCTTCGTGGAGCGCACCGAGACCGCGACCCTGCAGTGCGCGGGCAACCGCCGCGCCGGGCTGATGGCCATTCGCGACATCCCGGGTGAGGCGCCGTGGGGGCCGGGGGCGACCGGCACCGCGACGTGGACGGGCGTGGCGCTCGCCGACGTCCTCGCGCTCGCCGCGCCGTTGCCCGCGGCGGCGCACGTCGGCTTCGAAGGCGCCGACCTCTGCCCGGAGGCCCAGCCCGCCCAGCGCTTCGGCGGCTCGATCCGCCTCGACAAGGCGTGCCGCCCCGAGGTCCTGCTCGCCTGGGCGATGAACGGCGAGCCGCTCCCGCCGGTCCACGGCGCACCGCTGCGCGTCGTCGTGCCCGGCTACATCGGCGCCCGCAGCGTCAAGTGGCTCGAGCGCATCGAGGTCCGCGCGACCCCGTGGCCGGGCTACTTCCAGCACGTCGCCTACCGGCTGCTGCCCGAGGACGGCACGCCGGGCCCGGGCGCCGGCATGCCGCTCGGCATCGTCGCGCTCAACTCCGACGTGCTGTCGCCGACCGACGGCCAGACCGTCCCCGCCGGCGCGGTGGAGGTGCGCGGCTACGCCTTCGCCGGCGGGGAGCGCTACGTCGCGCGCGTCGACGTCTCGCTCGACGCCGGCGAGACCTGGGTGCAGGCCGAGATGCTCGACGACCTCGGCCGGTGGGCCTGGCGGCACTGGCGCGCGACGCTCGACCTCGCCCCCGGGGAGCACGAGATCGTCGTGCGCGCCTGGGACTCCTCGGCCGCCACGCAGCCCGAGACCGAGGCGGCGCTGTGGAACCCGAAGGGCTACGTGAACAACGCCCGGCCGCGCGTGCGCGTGCGCGCGGTGGCGAGCGGCGTCACCTGACTCGCCGCTGGAGCCGCTCCGCGCTTCACGTTCCCAGGCCGGGCGCAGCGGATCGGCCACGCGCCTCTAGGTGGCGACGGTCTGAACCGGCACCTCGTAGAAGTCGACCGAGGTGCGTCGCTCGTTCGCGCCGGGGTTCATGGCGTTGAGCGCCGCGTCGCCGCGACGCATCGCTTCCTCGCTGTCGAAGAGCGTGACGCCAAGGCCCTGTCCTGTCTCGCGGTTGACGAGCATGAGCATCTTCGCGCCCTCGAGACCGTCGGGCGTCTCGCCCGATTCGACCTCGGCACGAACCATGCTGATCGCGTCGTCGACGTTGGCGGGATCGCTCTCGAATGTCGCTACGCGTGCGTACACGTCGCCTCCTTCAGTTGCCGGGCAGCGCCAGCTTACGCCGCTGGATGCTCGCCGACGCACAGATCACCGACGAGGTAGTGGGGCCACCTCGCGTACGAGGGTACGGGTAGCCCGAGCGAAGGGCCTACACCGCGTCGGTATTTTCGCCCGATGCGCAAGCTCGCCGCCTGGTGCCACGATCGACGCCGCACTGTCATCGGCGTGTGGGTCGCGGCCTTCGTCCTGTGTGCCGCGCTGTGGGGGACCGCAGCCGGCGAGTTCGTGAACAACTTCCGGCTTCCGGGGACCGAGTCGCAGCGGGCCTACGACCTGCTCAAGGAGCGCTTCCCGCAGCAGTCGGGCGACACCGCCAGCGTCGTCTTCGCTGTCGACCGGGGTCGCGTCCTGGATGCCGGCAACCGCGCGCCGATCGAGCGAGTTCGCGCGGAGATCGCGAAGTCACCCGAGGTGCTCGCCGTCGGCGATCCGTTCGCACGCGGCGCCCCCGTGTCCAAGGACGGCAGGATCACGTTCGCCCAGATCCAGTTCCGCAAGGGCTCCGGCGACGTCGATGCGGCGAAGGTCAAGACGATGGCGCAGGACACGCTCGCGCTCGATGGCAAGGGCGGGGTCCAGGTGGCGCTCGGCGGGGACATCATCCACTGGTCGACGGCTGAGCAGGGCGGCGCCGGGGAGATCTTCGGCATCCTCGTGGCGGCCCTCGTCCTGTTCCTGACGCTCGGCGTGGTCGCGATGGGGCTCCCGCTGCTCAACGCCCTGTTCGCGATGGTCGTGAGCCTCTCGCTGATGGGCGTGGTGGGGACCCGTGTGCTCGACGTCGTCGACTGGACGCCGCAGTTGGCGGCGATGATCGGGATCGGCGTCGGCATCGACTACGCGCTGCTGATCCTCAACCGCTTCCGGCTGGAGCGCGGCGCCGGGCGCGACGTGCGCGAGGCCACGCTGGTCGCGATCGACACGTCCGGGCGCGCGGTCCTGTTCGCGGGCGTGGTCGTCGTGATCGCGATGCTCGGCATGATGCTGCTCGGGATCTCCTTCCTCTACGGGCCCGCCATCGGCGCCGCGCTGGCGGTGCTCTTCACGATGACCGCCGCGCTGACGCTGATGCCGGCGCTGCTGAGCAAGATCGGCGGCCGCGTCAAGCCGGCGGGGAACGGCAACGCCGGCGACCCCGACCTGGCCGATCGCGAGACCGGCTTCGCCGCGCGCTGGAGCGGCTTCGTGGCGCGCCGGCCACTGCCGGTGGCCGTGCTCGCGCTCGCCGTGCTGGTGGCGCTGGCATGGCCCGCCACCCATATGCGGCTGGCGACGAGCGACGCCAGCACGTACAAGAAGGACGACACCACGCGGATCGCCTACGACCTGCTCAAGCAGGGTTTCGGGCCTGGCTTCAACGCGCCGCTGCTGCTCGCGATCGAGCTGCCGAGGGCGGGCGACCAGGCGGCGCTCCAGCAGGTCGGCGACGCGCTGCGCAAGCAGGACGGGATCGCGCAGGTCCTGCCGGCGAACCTCAACAAGCGCGGCGACACCGCGACGATGATCGCCTACCCGACGACGACGCCGCAGGACGAGCGCACCGACGACGTCGTCAAGCAGGCGCGCGACGAGACCCTGCCACCGGTCGCCAAGGAGACCGGCGCGCGCGTCTCGATCGGCGGCACGACCGCCACCAACATCGACTTCGCCCAGACGATCCGCAACAAGCTGCCGCTGTTCATCGGCGTCGTGGTCGGGCTGTCGCTGCTGCTGCTCGCGGTCGTCTTCCGCTCGCTGTTGATCCCGGTCAAGGCCGGCGTCTTCAACCTGCTGTCCATCGCGGGCGCGTTCGGCGTCGTGACGCTGATCTTCCAGGACGGCCACCTGGCGGGCCTCTTCGGCGACTCGACCGGGCCGATCGAGTCGTTCCTCCCGATCATGGTCTTCGCCGTCGTGTTCGGCCTCTCGATGGACTACGAGGTCTTCCTCGTCTCGCGCATGCACGAGGAATGGGTCCACACGCGCGACGCGCACTACGCGGTTCGCCACGGGCTGGCCATGACCGGGCGCGTGGTGACCGCGGCGGCGATCATCATGATCGCGGTCTTCGGCGCCTTCGCGATCGGCAACGAGCGAGCGCTGGCCATGATGGGCGTCGGATTCGCCTCGGCGATCTTCATCGACGCGTTCATCATCCGACTGCTGCTCCTGCCCGCGGTGATGCACCTCGCCGGACCGGCGATGTGGTGGATGCCGGCGTGGCTCGAGCGGCGCCTCCCACACCTCAACATCGAGCCCCCCGATGCGGACGACCGGCCGCCGACCCCCGACGGCGCGCCCGGCGAGCCCGAGCCGCAACCCGTGTCCAGCTGAACGCCGGCAGACAGCGGTCGTTGCCGCGGCCCGGCGAGCGCCACGGCGCGTACGCCCATGGGCGTACGCGAGGTGCCGTCGCCTGCCGGACGACAACCCCCCCGGCGCTTGCCAGCATCAGTGGCCGAACGCGTCAAAGGGAGTCACGTCATGCAAACGCTGTCCACAACGATCTTCGCCGACGCCTGGCACCACGACGGGCCGGGCTGGTGGATCATCTTCGTGCCGCTGTTCTGGATCGTCGTCGTCGGCGGCATCGTGCTGCTCCTGCGCTCCAGGGGAGGATGGGGACCGCCGCGCGTCGGCGGCCACCACGAGAGCGCCCTCGACGTGCTCGACGCCCGCTATGCGCGCGGCGAGATCGATGAGGACGAGTACCGCAAGCGGCGGTCGGTGCTCACCGATCACTGACGCCGTCAGCCGTGGTGCGTCACCGTCAGGCCGCCCGACGGCGGAGGCGCATCGGCCGCTGCCGACATCTGATCGAGGCGTTGGTGGAAGGCGTTCGCCACCCGCAGGGCGTGGGTCTTCGCCAGCTCGGCGCGGTCGCCGGCGAACAGCTCGTCGACCGTGCTCCGCCAGAGCGCCAGCCATCGCTCGAAGTGCCCCCTGCGCAGCCGGACCTTCCCGTGCAGCTGCGCGTGCGGGCGGAACGCGCCGCCGCCGTAGGACTGGGCTCCCAGCAGGATGGTCTCCCAGAACGAGGTGATCCGCGGGACGTGCGCCTCGAGGTCGAGCTTCGCGACGTCGACGAAGATGAACCCGATGATCGGGTCCTCGAGCGCGCGCCCGTAGAAGGCGCGCACCAGCCGCTCGCAGTCGGCGCGGGTCTCGATATCACGCAGGCCCTGTCGCACGTCCATGCCCACCACTATGGCGGGCTCGGCGGTCCGCGACCCTCGTCGCGCCCCGCGTTGGCGCGAGCCTCGTCGGCGAGAGACCGCAGCACGGTGGTGAAGCGTTCCGCGAGATCGGCGTGCTGCTCGCCCAGCAGCGTGCCCATCGGTCGGATCACGATCGCGCTGCGCCCTGCGCCACGGTCGATGACCGCGAGCCGGAGTGGGATGTCCACCGCCGCGGACAGCTCGCGCTCGAGCAGCGCCGCACCGGCCGCCGGGTTGCCGAATACGAGCGTCCAGGCCGGGTGGGCCGTGGCTCCCGCAGCGGCCATGTCATGGCCGTGATCGACCAGCGCGTACTCCGTCAGGCCGCGCGACCGCAGCCCTTCGCGGAGCGCCGCCACGACGGCGTCGCCCGGGGCCTTGACCTCCACGTGCTCATACGGGCTCATGACCCACGACGATGCCAAGCTCGGGGGACCGGCGCAAAGTTCAGGGGCGCGACCTGATTTACGCGGGTCCGCGCAGCCGGCACGCTCGGACGATGACGAGCCTCCCCGCATGGTCGGCATGGCAATCGGACTCGCGCTCCAGCGCCTTCACGATCGGGATCGAGGAGGAGTTCATGCTTCTCGACCCGCGCGACTGGTCGCTGGCCTTCCGCTCGGACGAGGTGATCGCCGGCCTGGGCACCGAGCTGCGCGATCGCGTGGCGCCCGAGACCCACGCGGCCGTGATGGAGGTCACCACCGGCGTCCATCACCGGGTCGCCGATGCGGTCGCCGAGCTGGCTGAGCTGCGCGGGAAGCTCTCGCGTGCCCTGGCCGGACATGGGCTGCGCGCGGGCGTCGCCGGCATGCACCCGACCGCCGTCGGGAGCGACACGGTCGTGTCCTCGCACGCGCGCTACCGCGCCATCGGCGCGTCGATGCGCGTGCTCGCGCGGCGCGAGCCGACCCTCGCGACGCACGTCCACGTCGGGATCGCCGACCCAGCGGGCCGCGGTCAGGCTGCTGAACCGCCTGCGCGTGCACCTCCCGCTCCTGCTCGCCCTGTCGGCGAACTCCCCGTTCTGGCAGGGCCGGGCGACGGGGTTCGCGTCGACCCGCACCACGGTCTTCGACGCCTTCCCGCGCACTGGCGTGGCGCGCGCCTTTCGCGACTACGCCGACTGGGTCGGGCGGGTCGACGCGCTGCTGCGCTTCGGGCGCCATCGCCGATCCGTCCCTGCTGTGGTGGGACGCCCGGCTGCAGCCGCGCTACGGCACGGTCGAGGTCCGCATCATGGATGCCCAGACGACGGTCGAGGACGTGGCCGCCCTCGCTGCCCTCGTCCAGTCGCTCGCCCTGCTCGAGCTCGAGCGGCCCGACAGCCCGGGAGACGGGCCGCCGGCCAACGAGCTCGTCGACGAGAACCGCTTCCTGGCGGCGCGCGACGGGATGCAGGCCCTCCTGATCGACATCGAATCCGGCGGGCGGATCGCCGCCGTCGATCAGCTCGACCACACCCTCGCGGCCTGCCGCCCCTGGGCGGACGTCCTCGGCTGCGGGCGCGAGCTGGAGGCGGTCCGGCGCCTCGCGGTGGCCAACGGCGCGTCGCGCCAACTCGCGCACGCCCACGGCGGCGACCTGCGAGCGGTCACCGCGGGCCTCGCTCGCGCCTACCCCGCCGGCGTGCCGATGGGGGACGAGGGCGTCGTCCCGGCACGGCGAGCGGCCTAGCCTCAGGCGGCGTCCCTCGGGACGAACGCGCCGCCGAACCCGCCGTCCGGCTGGGAGGCGACATCGATGACGTAGAGCGCGAGGAGGATGCAGACCATCTCGTGCCTCAAGCCTGGAGCGTGGCCCTGATCGACGAGCCACTGGCCCGCTGCGCGCAGCGAGTCGGGCGTGCTGTAGCCCGGGCGCGGATGCCACGGGGGAGCCGTGTCGTCGGTGGCGAGCAGCGTCGCCCAGCGCCGTGTCTGCGCCACGGCGCGGGGGGTGAGTTCGGTCATCGGGCCTCGGTCGGGTCGGAGTGCGACTGCGGCCCGGCATGGTGGCGCGGGCGCCGTCAGGTCGCCGTCACGAGGCCGTCAGATCCCCGTCAGCCGAGCACCGCGCGCTCGACCGCCGCGAGCTGCGGCTCGCACGGCACGACCGAGCCCGACTGCTCGAGCGCGGTCTGCGGGTCCTTCAGGCCGTGGCCGGTGAGGACGCAGACCACGCGCGAGGCCCCCTCGGCGCCGTGCTTCAGGAGCCCGGCGACCGACGCGGCGCTCGCGGGCTCGCAGAACACGCCCTCTGACGAGGCCAGGAGCCGATAGGCGGTGAGGATCTCCTCGTCGGTGACGGCCTCGATCGCGCCGCGGGACTCGGTCACCGCCGTCATCGCCTCCTCCCAGCGCGCCGGGTTGCCGATGCGGATCGCGCTGGCGACGGTCTCGGGCTTCTCCACCGGCGCGCCGTGGACCAGGGGCGCGGCGCCGGCGGCCTGGAAGCCGAGCATGCGGGGCGACTCGCCGGCCTCGCCAAAGCCCTTCCAGTAGGCGGTGATGTTGCCGGCGTTGCCGACGGGGATGCACAACGCATCGAGCGGGCGCTCGGGGCCGAGCTCCTCGAGGAGCTCGAAGGCGGCGGTCTTCTGGCCCTCCAGGCGGAACGGGTTGACGCTGTTGACCAGGGCGATCGGGTGGCGCTGGGTGAGCTCGCGCACGAGCTTCAGGGCCTCGTCGAAGTTCCCGCGCAGGGCCACGACGCGCGCGCCGTGCATGAGCGCCTGCGCCAGCTTGCCCGCGGCGATCTTGCCCTCGGGGACGATCACCGCCCCGCCGATGCCCGCGCGCGCGGCGTAGGCGGCCAGCGACGCGGCCGTGTTGCCCGTGGAGGCGCAGATGACCATCTCGGCGCCCGAGCGCACCGCGTCGCTCACCGCGCACGTCATCCCGCGGTCCTTGAACGAGCCGGTGGGGTTCGTCCCCTCGAGCTTCAGCCACACCTCCACCCCGGCCCGCTCGCTGATGCGCGGCGCGAGGACGAGCGGCGTCGAGCCCTCCTGCAGGCTGATCACGGGATCGTCGGAGGCGAACGGGAGCCGGTCGCGGTAGCGCTCGATGAGGCCGGTCATGAGGCCTAGAGGAACTCCTCGTCGATCACGCGGATCGCGCGCGGCCGCGAGCGCATGAAGTCCAGGCCGCCGATCAGCTCCAGGGCGGCGTAGAACTTCGACTCGAGCAGCGGGTGGGTGACCATCACCAGGCGCGCGTTCTCCCCCAGGCCCTTCTGGACGAAGGAGCGGATCGAGGCGCCCTGCAGGCCCAGCAGCTGGGCGACCTGTGCCAGCACGCCCGGACGGTCCGCCACCTCCAGGTGCAGGTAGAAGGCCGACTCGACGTCGGTGACGATCTCCAGGCGATCGGTGGTCTCCGGCGTCGAGGCCGGCGGGATCATCGCGCTGACGACATCGCCGAGCACCGCGCTGGCCGTCTGCGGCCCGCCGGCGCCCGGCCCGCTCAGGGTGATCTCGGTGATCGCCTGCGACTCGATGGTGACGGCGTTGAAGGGCCCGTTGACGCTGGCCAGCGGGTGCTCGCCGTAGAGGAAGACCGGGTGCACGCGCACGCTCAGGCCGCCGTCGACGCGCTCCGCGGTCCCGATGAGCTTCAGCCCCAGCCCGAGGTCGCGCGCGTATTCCATGTCGTCTGCGGTGATGGCCTCGATGCCCTCGTAGGGCACCTGGTCGAGGTGCACGGGCGTGTTGAAGGCCAGGCGCGCGAGGATGGCCATCTTCGCCGCCGCGTCCCTGCCGTTGACGTCCTCGGTGGGGTCGGCCTCCGCGTAGCCGAGCTCCTGGGCCTCGGCCAGCGCATCGGCGTAGGACGCGCCCGTGTCGGCCATGCGGCTGAGGATGAAGTTCGTCGTCCCGTTGACGATCCCGTGCAGGCGGTCGACGTGCGCCGCGGCCAGGGACTCCTGCAGGACCCGTATGACCGGCACGACGCCGGCCACCGCGGCCTCGAAGCGCAGCTGGACCCCGTGCGAGCGCGCCGCGGCCCACAGCTCCTCGCCGTGCTGGGAGAGCAGCTGCTTGTTGGCGGTGACGATGTGCTTGCCGGCCGCCATGGCGCGCAGGACGTAGTCGCGCGCGGGGTCGAGGCCGCCCATGACCTCGACCACGAGGTCCGACGCCGCGAGGATGTCGTCGAAGGACCCGCGCGAGCGCGTCAGCACCCCGGTCAGCTCCGGCCGCAGGCCGGTGACCGCCTCGACCTCGCCGGCGCGCGCCTCCAGCAGCTCGGCGAAGGCCGAGCCGACCGTGCCGAACCCGAGCAGCCCGACGCCGAAGCGCTCAGGCATGCTCGACGTCCCGCGCCAGCAGGTCCTCGTAGGTCTCGCGGCGCACCACGACCCGCGCGTCGCCGCCCTTGACCATCACGACCGGCGCCCGCGGCACGCCGTTGTAGGTGTTCGACATGGAGAAGCCGTACGCGCCGGTGGCCGGGGTGACGACGACGTCGCCCACGCGCGGGTCCGCCAGCTCGGCGTCGCGCACGATCAGGTCGCCCGACTCGCAGTGCTTGCCCACGAGGTGGCAGTACGTCCCGCCACCGAAGCGCGAGGCGACCTGCGCCTCGTAGCGCGCGCCGTAGAGCATCGGGCGCAGGTTGTCGGACATGCCGCCGTCGACGGCGACGTAGAGGTCGACGTTGCGCTTCATGGACTGCACCGTGTACAGGGTGACGGTCGAGTTGGCGACGAGCGCGCGCCCCGGCTCGTCGAGGATGCGCACGCCGGCGCCCATGACGTCGTGCACCGCGGAGACCTTGGCCGCCACGTACTCCTCGATCGTCGGCGGGTGCTCGGCGCTCACGTACGCGACGCCGAGCCCGCCGCCGAGGTTGACCATGCCGTGCGAGGCCAGCCCCGCCATGGCCTCGAGCGCGGTGCGAAAGCTGCCGACGTCGTAGATCTGCGAGCCGATGTGCAGGTGCAGGCCCTCGAGCTCCAGGCGGTCCGACGCGTCCAGGCGCTCGATCGCGGCGGGCGCCGACTGCAGCCCGAAGCCGAACTTCGTGTTCGGGCCGCCCGTCGAGATCGACGGGTGGGTGTCGGGGCTGATGCCGGGCGCCACGCGCAGCTGCACGCGCTGCACCGCGCCCGCCGGCACCGCCTGCTCGAGCAGGTCGATGTCGGTGTGGTTGTCGACCACCACATGCCCGACGCCCGCGTCCACCGCCTCGGCGATCTCCTGCGCGGACTTCGCGTTGCCGTGCAGGTGGATCCGCGCCGGGTCGAAGCCGGCCTTGAGCGCGATGGCGAGCTCGCCGCCGGAGGCGACGTCGCAGGCCAGGCCCTCCTCGCTGAGGATGCGCAGCACCGCCGTGCACGGGAACGCCTTGGAGGCGAAGTGGACCTCGAAGTCCTCGCAGCGCGCGGCGTAGGCGGCGACGAAGGCCCGCGCGCGCTCGCGCACGTCGTCCTCGACGACCACGTAGGCCGGCGTGCCGAACTCGCGCGCCAGCTCGATCGCGTCGCACCCGCCCAGCTCGAGGTTCCCGGCCTCGGTGACCCGGCTGCCGAGTGGATAGACGTGGCTGAGCTGGGCCGCCATGGCGCGCGGAAGGCTACCTTCGCGCGCCCGCGCGGCCCGGGCCGCGGCGATCGGGTAGGTCGCACGCGGAAGCGATCGGGCGCCCGACACGTCTCTACACCAGACTGATGACGCCCCTGCTCGCCCTCCACGCCGCCACCGCCGCGCTTCCCGTGCGCTGGGAGGCGACCCTGCTCGGCGGCGGCTGGCGCGGCAGCGCCGACGACGACCTGCTGCCCGCGGCCGGCCTGCTCATCGACGCGGGCTTCGAGGGCGCCGTCGCCCTCGAGGGCGCGCGCGTGCTGGGCTGGGATCGCCGGCGCCTGGTCGCCGGGCGCAGCCGCGCCGGCATCAGGCTCGTCGACGACCTCGTCGCGCGCGTCGGCAAGGCGACCTTCACCACGCCCTACGGCTGGTGCGAGCGCGCCGCCGTGTTCGCCCCCGACGCCGTCAACGAGGAGCTCGTCGAGCTCGGCCTGGTCGAGTGGCGCGAGGCCGGCTGGCTGCGGCGCGCGCTGCGCTACAAGGCCTTCGAGCTGCTGGACGCCGGCGCGCGCGACGTCGCGGCCGCCCGCGTGCGCGACGCGGTCGCCGATCCCGACGGCGCGCCGGACACCGCGGTCGCGCTGGCGCTGCTGCTGCGCGCCACCGGCCTGCTGAGCCGGGTGGTCGGCGCACCGCCGTCGCGGCGCCTCGAGCGCGCGCTCGAGGAGCGCCGCCAGGAGCTGCCGCCCGTGGCCGGCGCCGTCCTCGAGGCGCTCGACGCCCGCCGCCGGCGCCTCGACGCGCTCGGCACGTAGAGTCCGGCGCCGTGCGCGCCGTCCACGTTGAGCCGCCTTCCGAGCTGGGGACCCGCGACGGGCTGGCCTACGCTCTCTTCCTGCCCGAGGGCGAGGCACGGGGGGGCGTGGTCATGGTCCACGGCGCGGGATCGCAGAAGGAGAACCAGTTCGACATCGCCCGGGCGCTGCGCGCCGCGGGCGCCGCCGCCGTCTGCTTCGACCAGCGCGGCCACGGCGAGAGCGAGGGCGCCCTCGGCGCCGACGCGCTCGACGACATCGCGGCCATGGCGGCGCTGCTGCCACCGGGGCCCGTGGCGCTGCGCGGCTCGAGCATGGGCGGGTTCATGGCCCTCATGGCCAGCACCCGCATGGAGCTCGCGGCCGTCGTCGCGGTCTGCCCCGCGTCAGGGGATCTCCTGGCGCGCGGCCTGCGCGACGGGCGCTTCTCCTTCCGTGCCGACCACGACGCCCTGCACCGCCTGCTGGCGCAGGCCGACGAGCAGGCGGCGGCGCGGGCGCTCGGCGAGCGGCTGCTGCTCATGCACGCCGAGGGCGACGAGTCAGTGCCGATCAGCGTCTCGCGCGAGCTGCACGCCGGCGCTCCCGGCAGCCGGCTGGTCGCCGTGCCGGGCGGCCATCATCGCTCGATCCAGCACGACCCCGAGCTCACCGCCGTGGCCGTGCGCTTCCTCACGCGGGCATTGCGGCCGCGCCCAGCGACGGGCTGAGCACCGGCGTGCGCACGTCGGAGGACGTGCCCGCCAGCTCGGCGGCGGCGCTGCGGTCGAGCGGCTGCTTGCCCCAGCGCGCCGCGCGCGCGAACTCGACGATGCGCTCGAAGTAGTCCTCCAGGCGCGGGGCCGCGATCCCCATCGGCTCGAGCAGCGCGCGGGCGCGGGCGTCGTCGTAGCGCATGCGCATGGCGAAGTACGGGAAGTAGACCTCGCTGCGCTCCAGCACCCGGCGCGTCGACGGCGCCGCGCGGCGCAGGACGAGCGGGTGCAGGAAGCGCCGGTAGGCGCGCGGGGGCACGAGCCGCGGTGCCCGGCGCTCGAAGCGCTCGGTCGTGAGCGACATGATCTCGCCGACGCTCGAGGCGTGCGAGCCCGCGGTCAGGTGATAGGTCCCGCCGGCGGCCTCGGGGTGGCGCGCGAGCGCGGCGACCGCGTCGGCGACGTAGTCGACCGGCACCACGTCGACCGGCGAGCGCCGGCGCGCGGGCAGCACCGGGTAGGCGCCGGCGGCGAAGGCCCGCAGCGGCGCGTAGAGGACGTTGAAGGACGCCGTCCACCCCGTGGTGCTCTCGCCGACGATGATGCTCGGGCGCGCGATCGTCCACGGCAGCGTGCTGGAGCGCACGACGCCCTCGGCCTCGTGCTTGGAGCGCTCGTAGGAGTTGCGGAACGTCCCGGTCTCGCGGTCGTCCTCGTAGACCGTCCCGCGGCGGTCGCCCGCGACGTAGGCGGTCGACACGTAGGCGACGCGCTGCAGATCGGGTACGGCGCCCGCGAAGTCGAGCACGCGGCGGGTCCCCTCGACGTTGATCGCGCGCGCCTCCTCGATCGGGAGGTCGAAGGCGACCGAGGCGGCGCTGTGGATCACGGTCCCCACGCCCGCGGCGATCTCGTCGTGGCGCTCGCCGAGCCCCAGGCGCGGGGCGGTCAGGTCGCCCGCGACGGCGACGGCGCGGCCGGTCCCGGGCGCCTGCACGCGGTGCAGGACGGCGCGCAGGCGCGAATCGGCCTCGGCGTCGTCGGACGCGCGGATGAGGCAATGGACCTCGTGGTCGGCGGCCAGCAGGCGCGCGAGCACGGCCATGCCGACGAAGCCGGTGGCTCCGGTGAGCAAGATCGGACGTTCGGTGACGGGCACGGGTGTCGGTACTCCTCGTTCTCGTATCGGGCGTCCAGGGTGGCGTGCTGCCCCGGCGACGGCCATGGGCAGCGTGCACGGACTCACGGCCCGAGCGCTGGACCACTGGTCGAGCGCGCGCGGCCCTCCATGCCTTCCCACTATGGGCGTTGCCCGGCCTCGAGATGCTGAAACGCGGTTAACGGCCCAACGGCCTTCAACGTAGCAGGGGCGGCACGGTCGGCGTGTGCGACCGCGCTCGTGACCCCTGCGATCGCGGCGTCGCGGGCCTCAGAGGTAGTTCAGCGGGTTGGTGACCGCGCCGTTGATGCGCACCTCGAAGTGCAGGTGCGCGCCGAAGCACAACCCGGTGCAGCCGCTGTAGCCGATGACCTGGCCCTGGCTGACGCTCGCGCCCAGCGACGTGGCGAAGCGCGACTGGTGCGCGTAGCACGTCGACATCGCGCCGGTGTGCTGGATGCAGGTGAAGTTGCCGTAGCCGCCCGAGGCCCCGACCGACTGCATGAGCGCGACCTTGCCCGCGGCGGCGGCGCGGATCGGCGTGCCGCTGGGCACGCCGATGTCGATGCCCGGGTGGCAGGACTCCCACGCCCGGCGCTCGCAGAACTGCGAGGTGATGGGCCCGTTGACCGGCCAGATGAGGCTGCCGTTGCCCTGCTTGATCGGCCCTGCGGGGAGCGTGCCCTGCGACTGCTGCAGCGTGGCCTGGATCTTGGACTGCTCGGCCTTCAGCCCGGAGAGGTTGCCCTCGAGCTGCTTGCGCTCGGCGCGCACCGTGCCCAGGGCGTGCGCCTTGTCGGCGCGCGTGCCGGCCAGGCCGACCTTCGTGTCGATGAGGCCCTGCTTGGCGCGGGCGATCTCGTCGCGGCGCTGCTGGACGATCGCGGTGAGCTTCTGCTGGCGGCGCTCGAGGACGTCCAGGCGCTGGGCGGTCGACGTCGCGTCGGCCTTGGCGGTGCGCACGATCTTGATGATGTTCTGGTCCTGCTCGGACACGCGCTGCATGAACTCGCCGCGCTCGAGCAGCTCGGCGAACCCCTTGGAGGACATGATCACCGTGACGATGTCGGGCGCGTCGGCCTGGTAGAGCTCGACGAGGCGCTGGGCGAGCGCCGTGCGGGCCTGCGCCAGGCGGGCGCGCAGGCGCACGAGGCGCCGGCGCTCGGCGCGCAGGTCGCGCTGCGTCTTGAACAGCTCGTCGCGCTTGGCGTCGAGGTCGGCCTGGGCGGTGCTCTGCTGGCTCTGCAGGGTGCCGATGCGGCTCTGCAGGCGCCCGATGCGCTGCGAGTAGGCGCTGATCTGCGTGGTGAGCAGCCGCTCGGTGCCCTTGCGCTTGCCGATCTTGCCCTGCGTGACCCTGATCTTCTTCTGGATGTCGCTCAGGCGACCGGTCGGCGAGGCAGCGCCCTGGGAGAAGACCGGCAGGGCAGCCCAGAGCGCGAGCGGGAGGACCGCACCCGCGAGCAGGACGCGAAGACGCATGCGGCGGCGCATGCTACGAGCGTTATCGGACAAGGGTCAACCTGAGGTACACAGTTATGTCCCGTGCCTGCGGAGTTAGCTGTCGGGCTCGCGCTTGCACGCGCTACCGGGCGCTCTCGGCCCGGATTCGCCCCGTGGGTCTCTTGGGTCCCCCGCTCCCCCGCGCGATGCAGGGGATTCGGCGTGGCGAGCCTACCAGCCGCCCCGTACTCCGACGAACTGTAGGTGCCGGACCGGCCGCTGTGGCAAGATCTGATGCATGGCTCGACCCTCCTCATTCGGCCGCGACACCGGGTTGCAGATCCGGATGCTCATCACGATCTTCCTGCTCGGCGTGGTCTACGTGGTGCTCCTCGGCGTGCTCTTCGCCGCCGGCGCCAGCGGGATCACGATCCTCATCGTGGCCGGCGGACTGCTGTCGCTGCAGTTCTTCACCTCCGACAAGCTCGCCCTGCGCTCGATGGGCGCCCAGGAGGTCTCGCCGCAGGAGGCGCCGCAGCTGCACGCGATGATCGAGCGCCTGTGCATCCAGGCCGATCTCCCCAAGCCGCGCATCTACGTCGTCAACTCGACGATGCCCAACGCCTTCGCCGTGGGACGCTCGAAGAAGGCCGCGGCGGTGTGCGCCACGACGGGGATCCTCGACCTGCTCTCCCCGGCCGAGCTCGAGGGCGTGATGGCCCACGAGCTGACCCACATCGCCAACCGCGACGTGATGGTCATGACGCTCGCCGCCTTCTTCGCCTCGCTGGCCTCGATGATCGTGCAGTTCGGGTTCTTCTTCGGCGGCGGCGACGATGACGACGACGGCCCGGGGATCTTCGCGATCATCCTCGTCTCGCTGGCCGTCTACGTGATCTCGTTCTTCCTCATGCAGGCGCTGTCGCGCTACCGCGAGTTCGCCGCCGACCGCGGCGCGGCCGTCATCACCGGGCGGCCCAGCGCGCTGTCCTCCGCGCTGTTGAAGATCAGCGGGACCATGGAGCGCATCCCGCAGACCGACCTGCGCGCCCACGCGGAGATGAACGCGTTCTACATCGTCCCGGCCGGTGTCAAGCAGTCGGTCTACAACCTCTTCTCCACGCACCCCCCGATGGAGAAGCGCATCGAGGCTCTCTCGCGCCTGGAGGCGCAGCTGCAGGGCGCGCCCGCGTAACCTGGGGGGCATGGGCTTCCTCGACGCGCTGCTGGGCAAGCGCAAGGTCAAGGGGCCGGCGCCCGACCGGCTCTTCGCGATCTCGACCGCCTACGTCGGGCTCGACGCGCAGCAGGGGATCAAGACGCGCGGCGTCGCCGGCATCGTCTTCCAGCCGCTGGCGACCGGCGACTTCCGCCAGATCGTCGACGACATGACGGAGATCCTCTCGGGGACGGGCTCGGAGATGGGCTCCACGGTCGAGACCAAGGACGACGACTTCGGCTACCGCTGGATGATCGTGCGCGACCCCGACATCGAGGACCTCGCCGTCGGGGTCAACGCGGTGAGCGACGCCCTGGCCGTGGGCGGCTACAACGACCGCGTGCTGGCCGCTGTCTTCGCCTTCGAGGACGCCGGCGGCAAGGCGCTGTACCTGATCTACAACTACAAGCGCGGCGCCTGGTACCCGTTCGTGCCCGCCTCCGGCGACAAGCAGCGCAACACCGAGCGCGAGCTGCAGATCAAGGCGGCCACCGGCTCCGAGCTGCCCTTCGAGCCCGAGCTCGAGCGCTGGTTCCCCCTGTGGGGGATCCCCATCTGAGCCTGCGCGCCCTCGTCCTGGCCGACGAGCGGCCGTATGTCCCGCTCGCGCGCCTGCTCGAGCGCGACGTCGACCTCGTCCTGTGCCTCGGTGACCTGTCGAGCGCGGACCTCGAGGCGCTGGCCGACGCGCGCCTGCCCAAGCTCGGCGTGTACGGCAACCACGACGAGGGCGACGAGTTCGACGGGATCGGCATCGAGGACGTCCACCTACGCCGCATCGAGGTCGCCGGGCTGTGCTTCGGCGGCTTCGCCGGGAGCCACGAGTACCACGAGGACCGGCGCTTCACGTGGACGCAGAAGAAGGCCTCGAAGCTCCTGCGCAAGCTCGGGCACGTGGACGTGATGCTGGCTCACAGCCCGCCGCTCGGCATCAACGACGACGCCGACGATCGCGCCCACATCGGTCTCGCCGGCCTGCGCGAGTACGTCGAGCGCGAGCACCCGGCGATGCTCCTGCACGGCCACACCTACCCGCCCCTGCCCGTCGAGCGCTGGGGCGAGACCGAGGTGCGCCACGTGCGCGGGCACCGCTTCGTGACGCTCCCCTCGCCGGTCTCGGCGCGCTCGCCCGCCTGACGCCGGGGCGCGAAGCGCTACCCACGCGGGCGAGGGGCGCACACGTCGGCTCCCGCCGCCTGTCAGGTCGACCGACAGACCGCGTTTGCAGTGTGAAGCGGCGGGGGTAGCGCGCCCCAACCTTCATAGGGGGAGGCCCGGCGGGTCCGCTCCCCCACCCCGAGTAAGGAGCCGATCGCCGTGATGCCTGGGGGGCCACGGGACTGGACGACCACCTTCGACATCGTCGTGCCGACCACCGGGCGCCCGTCACTGGGGGCACTGCTCGCGTGCCTCACCGAAGCCGGGGCGCGTCGGATCACGGTGGTCGACGACCGTGTCGAGGGCGGCCGTCTGCGCGTGCCGGCCGGGGTCGAGCTCCTGCGCTCGGGCGGACGCGGCCCGGCCGCCGCGCGCAACGTCGGCTGGCGCGCCGGCGGGCCGTCGCGCTGGGTCGCCTTCCTCGACGATGACGTGCAGGTCGGGCCCGAGTGGGGCGAGCGCCTGGTCGCGGACCTCGAGGTCCTCGCGCCCACCGCCGGCGCCAGCCAGGGCCGCGTGCGCGTCCCACTGCCGCGCCACCGCCGGCCCACCGACTGGGAGCGCAACGTGGCGGGCCTGCAGGGCGCCCGCTGGATCACCGCGGATCTCTGCGTGCGTCGCGCCGCGCTGGTCAGCATCGGCGGCTTCGACGAGCGCTTTCGGCGCGCGTACCGCGAAGACGCCGACCTCGCGCTGCGCCTCATGGGCGCCGGGTGGACGCTGCATCGCGGAGCGCGCGCGGTCGAGCACCCGATCGGCCGCGCCGGCCCATGGGCGAGCGTGGCCAAGCAGGCCGGCAACGCCGACGACGTCGTGATGGGCGCCGTGCACGGGCGCGACTGGCGCGAGCGCGCCGGCGCGCCGCGCGGGCGGCTGCGCGCCCACCTGGCCACCACGGCTCTGGGGGCGACGGCGCTCGCCGCGGCGCTCGGCGCGCGACCCCGCGCCGCCGGCGCCCTCGCCGCTGGCTGGGGCCTCGCCACCGGCGAGCTGGCCTGGCGGCGCATCGCCCCGGGCCCGCGAACGCCGCGCGAGGTCGCGACGATGGCCGCCACCAGCGCGGTGCTGCCCGCGGCCGCGAGCTTTCACCACCTGCGGGGCCGGGCGCGCGCCCGCTCCCTCGAGCGCGAGCCCTCACTCATGCCGCGCCCGGCCCGCAGACCCGCGGCGGTGCTCCTGGACCGCGACGGGACGCTGGTCGTCGACGTGCCCTACAACGCCGACCCCGAGCGCGTCGTGCCCGTGGCGGGCGCGCGGAGGGCACTCGATCGGCTCCGGGCCTCCGGCGTCCCGCTCGCCGTGGTCACCAATCAGAGCGGCATCGGACGCGGGCTGATGAGCGCCGACGACGTGGAGGCGGTCAACGAGCGCATCGAGGCGCTGCTGGGCCCGCTCGGGCCGTGGCTCGTGTGCCCGCACGATCCCGACGCCGGATGCGGCTGCCGCAAGCCGCGCCCGGGCCTCGTGCTCGAGGCGGCGTCGCGCCTCGGCGTCGCGCCCGGCCGCTGCGCGGTCGTGGGCGACATCGCCAGCGACATCGGGGCCGCGCAGGCCGCCGGCGCGCGCGGCGTCCTGGTGCCCAACGAGCGCACCCGCGCCGAGGAGATCGTCGCCGCGCCCGAGGTCGCCGGTGACCTCGACGAGGCCGTGGACATGCTGATCGGGGCGCCATGAGGCATGCGCTCGTCGCACGTCAGGACAACGCCGGCGATGTGCTGCTGGCCGGGCCCGCGGTGCGCGCCGTCGCCGCCGGCGCCGAGCGCGTCACGCTGCTGTGCAGCCGCGCCGGCGCGGAGGCCGCCCGGCTGCTGCCGGGCGTCGACGAGGTCGTCGTCCACGAGGCCGAGTGGATCGCGGCCGATCCGCAGCCCGTGCGGCGTGCGCGCGTCGAGCGTCGCGTCGACGACCTGGCTGCGCTCGGCGTCGACTGCGCGCTGATCCTCACCTCCTTTCACCAGAGCCCGCTGCCGCTGGCGCTGCTGCTGCGTATGGCGGGCGTCCCGTTCGTCGGCGCGATCTGCGAGGACTACCCCGGTTCGCTGCTCGACGTCCGCTTCCACGTCGACGGCGACCTGCACGAGGTGTGGCGCGCCCTGTCGCTGGCCCAGGCGATGGGCTTCGCGCTGGCCGAGGACGACGACGACCGCCTGCGGGTGCTGCGGCCCGGCGGCTACCCGCCTGGGACCGGCCACGTCGTCGTGCATCCCGGGGCCTCCGTCCCCGCCCGCGCGTGGGCGCCGGAGCGCCACGCCGCGCTCGTCCGGGCGCTGGCCCGCGAGGGGCGGCGGGTCATCGTCACCGGCGGCCCGGGCGAGCGCGCGCTGACCCGCCAGGTCGCCGGGACCTGGGGGCTCGACCTCGGCGGTCGCACCTCGCTGGGCGAGCTGGCCGACGTGCTGGCCGGCGCCGCCTGCGTCGTGGCCGGCAACACCGGCCCCGCGCACCTGGCGGCGGCCGTCCGCACGCCCGTCGTCTCGCTTTTCGCGCCCACGGTCCCCGTTCAGCGCTGGCGCCCATGGGGAGTGCCGCACAGGCTGCTCTACGTCCCCGTGCCGTGCGCGGGCTGCCGGGCGCGCGCCTGCCCGGTCCCCGGGCACCCCTGCCTTGACGACCTCGGCGTCGACGAGGTCCTGCGCGCGGTCGCCCACCTCTGCGGCGAGCCCGGGGCGGTGGCGGCGTGAGGATCCTGCTCTGGCACGTGCATGGCTCGTGGACCACCTCGTTCGTGCAGGGGCCCGCACGAGTACCTGCTTCCGGTGCTGCCCGATCGCGGGCCCGACGGCCGCGGGCGCGCGCAGACGTGGGACTGGCCGGCGAGCGCGATCGAGGTCACGCGCGACGAGGCGCGCGCGGCCGACGTCGACGTGGTCGTCCTCCAGCGCCCGGCCGAGCTCGACAGCCTCGCGCGCGAGTGGCTCGGCGACCGGCGGCTGCCCACGGTCTACCTCGAGCACAACGCGCCGCAGGGCCGGATCGCGGACATGCGCCACCCGGCGGCCGACCGCGACGACCTCGTCGTCGTCCACGTCACGCACTTCAACGAGCTGTTCTGGGACTGCGGGAGCACGCCCACGCACGTGATCGAGCACGGCGTGGTCGACCCCGGCTACCGCTACTCGGGCGCCACCCCGCGGGCGGCCGTCGTCATCAACGAGGCGCGCCGGCGCGCGCGCGTGACCGGCACCGACCTGCTCGAGCGCTTCGCCGAGGGCGGCGTGCCGATCGACCTCTTCGGCATGGACGCGGCGGCGCTGGGGGGCGATGACGTGCCCCAGCACCGCCTGCACGACGAGATGGCCCGACGCCGGCTGTACCTGCACCCGATCCGGTGGACCTCGCTCGGGCTCTCGCTCATCGAGGCCATGCACCTGGGCATGCCGGTCGTGGCGCTCGCCACCACGGAGGCGCCGGACGCGGTGCCGGCCACGGCCGGCGTGCTCTCCACGCGCGTCGATCGCCTCGCGCAGGGCGCCCGCGACCTCCTTGCCGACCACGAACGTGCGCGGGAGGCGGGTCTCGCGGCCCGTGCCGCAGCGCTCGAGCGCTTTGGCCTGCAGCGGTTCCTCGACGACTGGGACGACCTGCTCGAAGAGGTGGTGAGCGCATGAGAATCGCGATGGTGTCAGAGCATGCGAGCCCGCTCGCCGCCCTCGGGGGCGCGGACGCGGGCGGGCAGAACGTGCACGTCGCGGCGCTCGCGCAGGCCGTCGCGCGGCGCGGCGCGGAGGTCGTCGTCCACACGCGCCGCGACGACCCCGACCTCCCCGAGCGGGTGCGGATGGCTCCCGGCGTCATCGTCCACCACGTCGACGCCGGGCCGCCGCGGCCGGTGCCCAAGGACGACCTGCTCGAGTACATGCCGGCCTTCGGCGCCGAGCTCGCCCGGGCGTGGCGCATGGACGCGCCCGACGTCGTGCACGCGCACTTCTGGATGTCGGGGCACGCCGCCCTGCTCGCCGCGCGGGAGACGAGGGTGCCGGTGATCCAGACCTTCCACGCGCTCGGGGTGGTCAAGCGCCGCTATCAGGGCGACAGGGACACCTCGTCCCCCGAGCGCTTCGGCATCGAGCGCGACATCGTGCGCCGCGCCGACCAGATCGTCGCCACCTGCACCGACGAGGTGTTCGAGCTGGTGCGCCTCGGCGCCTCGCGGCACAAGCTCACCGTGGTCCCGTGCGGAGTCGATCTCGATCTCTTCCGCCCCGACGGGCCGTCCGCGCCGCGGCGCCCGGGCGTGCGCCGGCTGCTGTGCGTCGGCCGGATGGTCGAGCGCAAGGGCATCGGCAACGTGATCGAGGCCCTGGCCGCGTTGCCCGACACCGAGCTCGTCGTCGCCGGCGGACCGCCGCGCGCCGAGCTGGGCGACGACGCCGAGGCCAAGCGCCTGCGCGCCGTGGCGGCCGACTGTGGGGTCGCCGACCGCGTCGACCTCCGAGGGCGCGTCGAGCGCAGCGAGCTCCCCGCCCTGCTGCGCTCCTCCGACGTCGTCGTCTGCGCGCCGTGGTACGAGCCCTTCGGGATCGTGCCGCTCGAGGCCATGGCCTGCGGCGTCCCGGTCGTCGCCTCGGCGGTGGGCGGGATGATCGACTCCGTCGTCGACGGCGTCACCGGCCTGCACGTGTCACCGCGCGACCCCGAGCGGCTGGCCAGCGCGGTGCGCTCGCTGCTCGACGATCCCGCCCACCGCGCGGCGCTGGGCGCGGCCGGCGTGCGCCGCGCGCGGCGCCTGTACGACTGGGGCCGCGTCGCCACAGCGACGCTCGACGTCTACGCGCGCCACGCCCGCAGCCGCAGCGCGATCGGCGACGCCGCGCGCCACCGGCTCGCCGGGTCCGGCGCACGGCACCTGCGCGCGCTGCGCGACGCGCTGGATGCGCTCGACGAGCACACCGACGGCCTCGAGCGCTGGGGGCGCACGCTCGCCCTGCGCCTGCTCGAGGGCGGTCGCCTGCTGGCCACGGGCAACGGCGGCAGCGCCGCCCAGGCCGAGCACCTGACGGCGGAGCTCGTCGGGCGCTTCGCGACCGAGCGCCAGCCGCTCAGCGCCCTGTGCCTGCACGCCGACGGCGCGAGCCTCACCGCCATCGCCAACGACTACGGCCCCGAGGAGGCCTTCGCCCGCCAGGTGCGCGCGCACGGGCGCCGGGGCGACGTGCTGCTGGCGCTCAGCACCTCGGGTCGCAGCGCCAACGTCCTCGCGGCGGTGCGCGCGGCGCGCTCGATCGGCGTGACGACGTGGTGCCTGACCGGCCCAGGGCCAACCCGCTGGCCGAGCTGTGCGACGAGGCGGTGGCGGTGGCCGCGCCGAGCACGGCCACGGTGCAGGAGCTGCACCTCGTCGCGCTGCACATGGTGTGCTGCGCGGTCGATCGCGAGGTAGCCCTGCACGAGGGTCGCGAGGTGCGCCGCAGCGGGCGCTTCGAGCGCGCGCGCATGGAGGTCGAGGCGTGAGCGCGCTGCGCCCGGTCGTGGTCGTCGGCGACACGCTGCTCGACCGCGACGTCCTCGGCACGGTCGAGCGGCTCAGCCCCGACGCGCCGGTGCCGGTGCTCGACCAGGGCGCGGTGCGCTCGCGACCGGGCGGCGCCGGGCTGGCCGCCCTGCTCGCGGCCCGCGACGGGCGCCCGGTCACCCTGGTGACCGCGCTGGCCCGCGACGCCGCGGGCGCCGAGCTGGCCGCGATGCTCGACGCCTGCGGCGTGGAGGTGATCGACCTCGGCCTCCAGGGCGCCACGCCCGAGAAGCTGCGCATCGGCCCGCCCGGGCGCGCGCTGCTGCGCCTCGACCGCGGGGGCGGCGGCGCCCTCGGGCCCGCGAACGCCGAGGCGCGCGCGGCCATCGGCTGGGGCGCCGCGCTGCTCGTCGCCGACTACGGCCGCGGCGTCGCGGCCGCGCCGGACCTGCGCGATGCGCTGGCCCGTGCCACCCACCCCATCGTCTGGGACCCGCACCCGCGCGGCCCGGCGCCGGTGCCCGGCGCGACGCTGGTGACCCCCAACGCGGCCGAGGCCAAGGCGCTCGAGCCCGGCTTCGCCGGCGATGGCGTCCCGGTGGTCGCGCGGCGCGCCCGGGCCCTCGGGCGGCGCTGGCGGGCCGCGGCCGTCGGCGTGACGTGCGGCGCGCGCGGCGTCGTGCTCGTCGACGGCCCCGGGCCGCCGCTGTCCGTCGCGGCGGAGCCCGCCCGCGGCGGCGACCCGTGCGGCGCCGGCGACCGCTTCGCCTCGCGCGCCGCCGGCGCGCTGGCCGACGGCGCCGCGACGGCCGAGGCGGTGCTCGCCGCCGTGACCTCGGCGTCGGCCTTCGTGGCCGCCGGGGGCGCGGGGGCGATCGGCGCCGACGAGGCGTCCGCGCCGGCCCCGGCGCCCGCCGACGACCCGGTCGCGCTGGCCCGCGCGGCGCGCGCGGCCGGGGGCATCGTCGTCGCCACCGGCGGGTGCTTCGACCTCCTGCACCCCGGCCACGTCCGCACGCTGCAGGCGGCGCGCGCGCTGGGCGACTGCCTGGTCGTGTGCCTGAACTCCGACGCCTCGGTGCGCGCGCTCAAGGGTTCCGGCCGGCCGGTCGTGGCCCAAGAGGACCGCGCGGCCGTCCTGCGGGCGCTGGGTTGCGTCGACGGCGTCGTGATCTTCGACGAGCAGACGCCGTCGGCGGTGCTCGAGCGCCTGCGCCCGCACATCTGGGCCAAGGGCGCCGACTACGCCGACCGCGAGCTGCCCGAGGCGAGCGTGCTGGCCGGCTGGGGCGGCGAGGTCGTCCTGCTGCCGTTCCTGCAGGGCAAATCGAGCACACGGATCATCGAGGGAGCCGCCATCCATGGCATCTGAGCTGGGCACCATCATCGTCACCGGAGGGTCGTCGGGCCTGGGCGACGCCGTCGCCCACGCCGTGCACGACGCGGGCGGCGTGCCCGTCGTGCTCGACCTCGCCCCGCCGGCCAACGGCTTCGCGGCGCACCGGGTCGACCTGGCCGACACCCGCGCCTCCGAGGCCGCGGTGGGCGCCGTGGCGCGCGAGCACGGTGCCATCGCCGGCGTCGTCACCGCCGCGGGCATCGACGCCTGCGGGCGGCTGGCCGACGTCGACGCGGACGCCTGGGAGCGCGTCGTCGCCGTCAACCTGCTCGGGACGGCGGCCGTCGTGCGCGCCGCGCTGCCCCACCTCGAGCGCAGCGAGGGCCGGGTCGTCACCGTGGCCTCGACGCTCGGCCTCAAGGCGGTGAGCGACGCGACCGCCTATTGCGCGAGCAAGTTCGGCGTGGTCGGCTTCACGCGCGCGCTCGCGGTCGAGACGGCCGGGCGCGTGGGCGTGACCCTGCTGATCCCCGGCGGGATGCGCACGCGCTTCTTCGACGGGCGCCCCGAGCAGTACAAGCCGGGCGCCGACGCCCGGCTGGCCGACCCGTCGGACATCGCGCAGGCCGTGGTCTTCGCCCTCAGCCGGCCCGCGGGCGTGGAGCTGCGCGAGCTCGTCATGGCCGTCGACACCGAGCCCTCGTGGCCATGAGGCTCGTCGTCCTGCGCGCGCTCGGCCTCGGCGATCTGCTGACCGCCGTCCCCGCGTTGCGCGCCCTCGCCCGCGCCTTCCCGGCGCACGAGCGGGTCCTGCTGGCCCCCGCGGCGCTGGCGCCCGTCGTCGACCTCCTCGAACGACGCGAGCTACGCCCTGCACGACCTCGACGGCGTGCGCACGCTGCCGCCCGCGCTGCCGCGCGTCGCACAGCGCGCCGACGTGGCCGTCAACCTCCACGGCCGCGGGCCGCAGAGCACCGCGCTGCTGCGCGCCGCGCGCCCGCGGGCGCTCGTCGCCTTCGGCGAGCAGGCGGAGTGGCGCGACGGTGAGCACGAGACCGTCCGCTGGTGCCGGCTGCTGGAGGCGGCGGGCATCGCCTGCGACCCGGCCGACCTGGACCTCGCGGCGCCGCCGGAGCGCTCGCCGCACGGGGGCGCGACCGTCATCCACCCGGGCGCGTCGGCGCCCGCGCGCCGCTGGCCCGCCGCACGCTGGGCCGCGGTTGCGCGCGAGCTACCCGCCCCGGTGGTCGTCACCGCGGGGCCTGGCGAGCAGGCGCTGGCCCGCGCCGTCGGGCGCGACGCCGGGGCCACCGTCTTCGCCGGCGACCTGCGCGCGCTCGCGGCCCTGGTCGCGGGCGCCGCGCGCGTCCTGTGCGCCGACACCGGCGTCGCGCATCTGGCCACGGCGCTGGGCACGCCATCGGTCGTCCTCTTCGGGCCGAGCCCTCCCGCGCACTGGGGGCCGCCGCCCGAGCGCCCGCGCCACCGGGTGCTGTGGGCCGGCCGCAGCGGCGACCCCAACGGCGACCGCCCTGACCCCGGACTCCTGACCCTGCAGCCCCACGACGTCCTGGAGGCCATCGCATGACCGCCGTCCTCGGCATCAACGCCGTCTTCCACGACCCCGCCGCCGCCCTCGTGATCGACGGTCGCATCGTCGCGGCGGCCGAGGAGGAGCGCTTCAGCCGGCGCAAGCACGGCAAGGCCTGCGTGCCCTTCTCGACCTGGGAGCTGCCCGAGCAGGCCATCGCCTGGTGCCTGAGCCACGCCGGCCTGCGGCCCGACGACCTCGACGCCATCGGCTACTCCTACGACCCCGCGCTGGCCCCCCAGGCCGGCGACATCACCGCCGACGAGTGGGAGGGCCTGCGCACGCTCTACGTCGAGCGCGCGCCGCGCTTCCTGGCCACGCTCGGCCTCGACGCCGACAGGGTCCATTTCGTCGCCCACCACGTCGCGCACGCGGCGAGCGCCCATCTCGCCGCTCCCTTCGCGTCCAGCGCGGTGCTCGTCGTCGACGGCCGCGGCGAGCGGGCCTCGCACCTCGCCGGCCATGCGCGCGCCGACGGCTCGCTCGAGGTGCTGGCCACGCAGCGCCTGCCCCACTCGCTCGGGCTGCTCTACGAGGAGCTCACCGAGCACCTGGGGTTCCGGCGCTCCTCGGACGAGTACAAGGTCATGGCGATGGCCTCCTATGGAGCCCCGCGCTTCCTGGACGCCCTGCGCGAGCTGGTCAGGCCGACGGGCGACGGCGGCTTCACCGTCGAGCCCATCGAGTGGGAGGCCTTCGCCCCGGCACTGAGCCCCGGCGGGGGCTGGACGCGCGCGCACGCCGACCTCGCGTGCTCGGTCCAGGGGCGCCTCGAGGAAGTGCTGCTCGCGCTCGCGCGCTGGCTGCACCAGCAGACCGGCGAGCCGGCGCTGACCATGGCCGGCGGCGTCGCGCTCAACTGCGTGGCCAACTCGCGCCTGTGGCGCGAAGGGCCGTTCGATGCCGTGTGGGTGCAGCCGGCGGCGGGCGACAGCGGGACCGCGCTCGGCGCCGCCCTGCGCCTGGCGCGCGACCTCGGCGATCGGGTCGAGACGATGCACGGCGCGGATGTCGGCCGCTCGTGGGATGACGACGAGCTCGAGACCGCGCTGCGCGCGGCGCGCGTGCCCTACGAGCGCCCCCGGGACGTCGCCGAGGCGGTGGCCGAGGTGCTTGCCCGCGACGGCGTCGTCGCGTGGTTCCAGGGCGCCAGCGAGTACGGCCCGCGCGCGCTCGGGCGCCGCTCGCTGCTCGCCGACCCGCGCAGTGGCGCCAACGTCGAGCGCCTCAACGACGTCAAGGGCCGCGAGCAGTTCCGCCCGGTGGCGCCGATGGTGCTCGAGCAGCGCGCGGCGGAGCTCTTCGACGGCCCCCTCCCCAGCCCCTACATGCTCTTCACCCACCGGGTCCGCGAGGGCTGGCGCGAGCGGATCCCCGCGGTCGTGCACGTCGACGGCACCGCGCGCATCCAGACCGTCAGCCCCCGGCGCGAGCCGCTCGTGGCGGCCATGCTCGGCGCCTTCGAGCGCCGCACGGGCGTGCCCGTGGTGGTCAACACCTCGCTCAACACCGCCGGGCGCCCCATGGTCGACGACCCGCGCGACGCGCTGGAGTGCTTCGGCTCCGCGCCGGTCGACGCGCTGGCCCTGGGCCCGTTCCTCGTCCTGCGCCCACCCTTCGAGCCGCGCCTGGCCGAGGCCCAGCGGGCCGCCGCCTAGCGTCGCCCGGACGGGCGGCGATAGGCGATCGTCAGCTCCGTCATGTAGCGCTTGGCGATGCGACCCCCGAACCGCGTGTCCATGAGCTCGCCGATGCAGGCGAGCAGCCGCTCGCGTGCATCGCGGGCCAGCGCGCGGTGGCCCGAGTAGCTCATCAGCAGATCGCGGTACTCGCGCGTGGTGTAGGTCAGCTCGCGCTCATAGCGCCGGAAGATGGCCCTCGTGAACAGGCCGCTGGCCTCGATTTCGTCGCCGTCGTGGCGGGGCACATCGCTGGCGTTCGGGGCGCGAAGGCCCTCCGCCGTGCCCGGCATCCACGTCTCGTAGCAGCGCTGCACCGCTGCGAAGAACGGGCCGTCGCCGCCGGCGACGTGGCGGGTGGCGATGAGGGCCAGCGCGCCCCCCGGCCGCAGCGCGTCAGCGACCTTCGCGAGCCGGACCTCGGGGTCGAGCCAGTGAAACGACGTCGCCGCCACGACGGCGTCGAAGGGCGCGGGCGGCAGCGGCCATTCCTCGAAGGCGGCGTTGACGATCTCGACCGCGGGGAACGCGGCGAGGTTGCGCCTGGCGACGTCGGCCAGCCCGGCGCCGAGCTCGACGGCGACGACCTCGAAGCCGCGCTTGGCCAGGGGGACGGTCGCCTGACCGGTCCCGCAGCCGAGCTCGAGGATACGGCTGCGGGGTCGCAGGCGGCCCAGCGTGGCCAGGTCCTCGAACACCTCCTCCGGGTAGCCGGGCCGCACCCGGTCGTACAGCTCCGGCGCTTCGTCGAACGTGTCCCGCAGCGCCATCGGCCGGACCATACGCCGCCGGCCTCTCGGATCTAGGCCATCGCCTGGCGCTCGACCAGGCGCAGTTCGCGCTCGGCCTGCGGGCCCGAACAGCACCGGCGGTGCGGGGCGCGTACGGCCAAGTGTCCTGCCCTGTGATCGCAGGACGACCGTCGGGCAGGACGGTACGGCGCCGGAGGCCGACCGGGGGCGCCCCGATCGCCGCCGCTCAGAGCGCGGCGAGCGCCTGGTAGAGCTCGCCGGCGGCGGCCGCGCCCTGGTCGAGGGCGACGAGCCGGAAGGACTCGTCGGGCGCATGGTAGGCGTCGTCCTCCAGGCCGAAGCCGGTCACCACGGCGGGGATGTCGCGGGCCGCGAACTCGGCCACGACCGGGATCGAGCCGCCGCTGCGAACGAACGCCGTGGGGGTGCCCACGGCCCGCTCCAGGGCCTGCGCCGACAGCGCGATGGCGGGGCTGTCGGGCGGGAAGAGCGAGGGCTCGCCCATCTGGGCCGACAGCTCGAGCTCCGCCCCGGGCGGGAGCGCCTCGCGCAGCATGCGCTCGAGCGTGGCGAGGGCGTCGCGCGCGTTCTGCCCGGGCGCGAGGCGCTGCGAGACGCTGGCGTGCGCCACCGCCGGCACCACGGTCCGGTGCTCGCCGGCATGGATGGCGTTGATCTCGAGCGAGGTGTCGGCGCCGTTTCGCTCGTAGTACTCCGCGCCCGCGCCGGGGTACGCCGGCCGCGCCCCGACGGCGCGCAGCAGCTCGTCGCCGGGCGGCAGCCGCGCCCACGACTCGCGCTCGGCCGGGGCGGGCGGGACGATGCCGGCGCGCAGCTCGTCGCGCAGCGCGCCGTCGGGGCCGGGGACGACGGCCGCGAGCATCGTGTGCAGGGCGTGTAGGGCGTTGAGCGCGCTGCCGCCGTAGACGCCGGAGTGCAGGTCGCGCTCCGCGGTTCGCACCTGTAGGTGCGTCATCACCAGCCCGCGCAGCCCGACGGTGATCGCCGGCGTTCGCTCGTCGACCATCCCGGAGTCGAAGACGATCGCGCAGTCCGCGCCGCGCTCGTCGGCGCGGACCCACTGGGCCACGGCGTCGCCCCCGGTCTCCTCCTCGCCCTCGACGAGCACCCGGACGTTGACCGGCAGCGCCCCCTGCCCCGCCTGGGCGCAGGCGACGTGCAGCAGCGGCAGGAAGTTGCCCTTGTCGTCGGAGGCGCCGCGCGCGTAGACCCGCCCGTCGCGCACGTCGGGCGCGAAGGGCGGCGTCGTCCACGCCCCGAGGTCGCCGACGGACTGCACGTCATAGTGGCCGTAGATGAGCACGGTCGGCGCGTCCGGGCGCGCCGCGCGCAGCTCGCCCACCGCCAGCGGGTTGCCCTCGGTGGCGATCACGCGCGCCTCGCCGCCCGCGCCGCTCACCCGCTCGACCACCCACGCCGCCGCGCGCTCGAGGTCGGCGGGATCGCCGCCACCGGTCGAGATCGACGGTATCCGCAGCCAGTCGAGAAGGTCGTCGAGCAGGCGCTGATCCATTCGTGGGACCCTAGATGGTTGGAATCAGCCAGCGAGTCAATGCGGCATGGATTCCCTGTCCGCCGGACATACTTCTCAGCTAGCCATGGGCATCGACGGTCACCAGGTCCCACGACCGGCCGGCGCGCTATTCGGATGCACCGTGCACCGGATGGGCGTGACCTCGGTGATCGAGCTGCGGGGCGAGCTCGACCTCGCCGCGCGCGAGATGCTCGACGCGGCGCTGGAGATGGCGCTGGAGCCCGGGCTGGTGGTGACCGTGGTCGCCGACCTCGAAGGCGTGACCAACGCGGACGCCTTCACCGTCTCCTGGCTGCTGCGCGCCGACGCCCAGGTGCGGCTCACCGGCGCGCGCTTCGTCGCGGTGACCGGCAACGGCCGCGCGGGCAAGGTGCTGCGACTGACGGGCGTCGGGCGACGGCTCGACGTCGTCGGCGCTCCGTACGCGCCCTGAGCGGGCCGGTCCACGACCGGCGCAGTGCGGGACCCCACCGGATGTGCGAGGCTCGTCGCCCCTGGTGCCTTCGGACATGCCCCCGCGTACCGAGCGATCCGATGTCGCAACGCTCCTGCGCACGGAGCACGCGGTGGCGCGCGTGCTGGCCTCGGCGCCTGGCGAGGACGACGCGCACCCGCGGCTGCTGTCGGCCATCGGCACCGCGCTGGGCTGGGACTTCGGCGCCCTCTGGACGCCGGGGGACGCCGACGGCTCGTTCCTGCGCTGCGAGCACACCTGGGAGGGGGAGTCCACGCCCGTCGCGGCCTTCGCGCAGGCCAGCCGGTCGATCACGCTCGCGCCCGGCCAGGGCATGCCCGGCGAGGTGTGGCAGACGGGGAGGCCGGCCTGGATCGCCGACGCGGGCGAGCACCCACGCCCGCTGCCGCGCTCCCGGGCCGCCGACGCCGCCGGCCTGCACTCCGCCTTCGCCTTCCCGATCAGCCGCGCCGGAACGCTGCTGGGCGTCGTGGAGTTCTTCGCCGCCGCGCGCGTCGCGCCCGACGAGGAGCTGCTGGGCACCATGGCCAGCTTGGGCTCGCAGATCGGTCAGTTCGTCGAACGCTGCCGCGCCGAGCGCAGTGTTCGGGAGAGCGAGGCGCGCAAGACCGCGATCCTCAACGCCGCGCTGGACTGCATCGTCATGATGGACGGCAGCGGCAACATCGTCGAGGTCAACGCCGCCACCGAGAAGATCTTCGGCTACAGCGCCGAGGAGATGCTCGGGCGTGAGCTCGCCGAGGTCATGATCCCGCCCGGCGGCCTGCGGGAGGGCCACCGTCGCGGCCTGCAGGACTACATGGAGACCGGCGCCTCGCGGATCGTCGGTCACCCGGTCGAGCTCATGGCCATGCGCGCGGACGGCAGCACGTTCCCCGTCGAGCTGGCCGTGACGCGCCCCGACCTCCCCGGCCCGCCGCTCTTCTGCGGCTACATACGCGACGTCACCGAGCGCCGGCGAGCCGAGCAGGCGCTCCAGAGCCTGGCCGAGGAGCAGGCCGCGCTGCGCCGGGTGGCCACGGCGGTCGCCGCCGAGGTCGAGCCCGAGCGGCTCTTCGGCCTGATCGCCGAGGAGGTCGGGCGCGCGCTCGACGCGGGCATCGCCAACATCCTGCGCTACGACGGCGACGGGACCGCGTTGGTCATGGGCGGGTGGAGCGACGGGGCGGAGGCGATCGCTGTGGGCACGACGCTGGCGCTCGACGGCAACACGATCGCGCCGACGATCTGGCGCACGCGTCGGCCGGCGCGCTACGACAGCCTCGCGGGCAAGACCGGCAGCCTGGTCCCGACGCTGCGCTCGACCGGGATCAAGGCGGCCGTTGGCGCGCCGGTGTTCGTCGCCGGCGACCTGTGGGGCGCGGTGATCATCTCCAGCGACGCCGAGCCCTTCCCGCCGGAGGCCGAGTTCCGCGTTGGCGACTTCGCCGACCTCGCGGCACAGGCCATCGCCAACGCGCACGCGCGCGAGGAGCTCGCCGCGTCGCGCATGCGGATCGTCGAGGCCAGCGACGCCGAGCGCCGCCGCCTGGAGCGCAACCTCCACGACGGCGCCCAGCAGCGGCTCGTGGCGACGTCGCTGGCCGTGCGCTTGGCGGCCCGCCGGGTGACCGACGATCCCACCGCGCGCGAGATGCTCGACGGCGCCGGCGACGAGCTCATCCGTGCGCTGGAGGAGCTGCGCGAGCTGGCCCGCGGCCTGCATCCCGCCGTCCTCGCCGACCACGGCCTGCGCGCGGCGATCGAGGCGGTCGCCGACCGCGCGCCGGTCCCCGTCGCCGTCGACGTCCCGCTCGAGGAGCGCCTGCCCGAGTCGATCGAGGCCGCGGCCTACTTCGTCGTCTGCGAGGCCCTGACCAACGTGGCCAAGTACGCGCACGCCTCCAGGGCGCGCGTGCGCGTCGAGCGCAGGGACGGCCAGGCCACCGTCGAGGTCGTCGACGACGGCGTCGGCGGGGCCGACGAGCGCGGCGGCTCGGGTCTGCGCGGCCTGGCCGACCGCGTCGAGGCGCTCGGCGGCCGGCTCGTCGTCACGAGCCCGCTGGGCGAGGGCACGGCCGTCCGCGCCCAGCTGCCCGTCTGCTGAGCGCGGCGCCCTCGGTGCGAATCAGGCGGGCTCGGGGATCAGCCCGTCGCCCGTGAACTCCTCCCCCGCCTCGACGAAGCTCAGGTCCGAGGGGGGCAGGATGACGTCGGACGCGTCGAGGTCCTCGTCCTCGAGCTCATTGCCCTCGGTGCGCACGACCTGCAGCAGCTCCTCGAAGGCGGCGTGGAAGGCGTCCTCGTCGCCCGACTCGACCGCTTTGACGGCGGCGTCGTCGAGTTGGTTGAGGCGGCCGTGCAGGCCGTCGTCGAGGCGGTACTGCCCCTCGTTGGAGATCCGGACGATCACGAGCCCTGACCTTCCTCGATCTGCTTGGACTCGCCGCCGCCGCCGGAGCCCGGCCCCAGCTCCGCCTTCATCTTGGCCAGCTCGTCGTCGACCTGGGTCGAGCTCGAGAGCTGCGCGAGCTGGCGGTCGATGTCGTCCTGGCCGGGCCCGCCCAGCGTGGTGAGGTCGTCGAAGGTGCCGGCGGCCTCGAGCTCGGCCACCGCGTCGGCCCGCGCGCGCATCTGCTCGGTCTTGTCGGCCGCGCGCTGCATGGCGAGCCCGACGTCGGCCATCTGCTCGCCGACCCCGGTGGCGGCCTCCGAGATGCGCACCTGCGCCTCGGCCGCCGAGTACTGCGCCTTCATGACCTCCTTCTTGGTCCGGAAGGACTCGATCTTCGTGCGCAGCTTCTGCTCGGAGTCGGTGAGCTTCTCCTGCTGGGCCTCGAGCTCGGCGACCTGCTGGTCGAGCGACTGCAGCTCGGTCTGGGCGACGTTCTTGCGCTCCAGCGCGACGCGCGCGAGGTCTTCGTTGCCGGCCGACAGGGCCTGGCGGGCCTGCGTGTCGAGCTTGACGACGGAGTCCTCGAGCTTCTTGGACTGCATCTGCAGACGCTTCTTCGCCGTGACGACGTCCGCGATGCCCTTCTTGACGTTCTGCAGCGATTCCAGCTGCTTCTGGTAGCTGTAGTCGAGCGTCTCGCCCGGGTCTTCCGCCCGGTCGAGCAGCCTCGAGATCTTGGCCTTGATGACGGTGGACATGCGTCCGCCCATACCGGGCATGCGGACTCCTCGATCGCTGGACGAGTGCAGGTTTCGTCTAGCGTAGTGCCTCGTGGAAGCGCGTACCGTCGCCGACTCGCGCAGCGTGCTCGTGCACTGGATGGGCCCGACCGACGCCAACTCGGCGGGCTTCGTGCACGGCGGGGTCGTCATGAAGCTCATCGACGAGGTCTCCGGCCTCGCCGCCGTCCGCCATTCCCACCACCGCGTGGTCACGGCCGGCGCCGACCGCATGACCTTCGAGCAGCCGATCCACGTCGGCCAGCTGGTGACCCTGCAGGCCTCGGTCAACGCGGCGTGGAACACGTCCATGGAGGTCGGCGTGCGCGTCGTGGCCGAGAACCCGCGGACCGGCGAGGCGCTGCACACCAACACGGCCTACCTGACCCTCGTCGCCGTCGACGACGACGGCCGCCCGGCCCACGTCCCGCCGCTGCGAGCCGAGACGCCCGACGAGCTGCGCCGCGAGGCCGAGGCGCAGCTGCGGCGCACCAACCGGCTGGCCGAGCGCGACCAGATCCTGGCCCAGCGCGCGAGCGAGGTCTGATGGAGCCGCGCGAGGAGTTCCTGCTGCTGTCCTTCGAGGTCGCCCTGCAGGGCGTCGAGTCCGGCGACGGGGGACCGTTCGGCGCCGTCATCGTGCGCGGCGACGACGTGCTCTCGAGCGCCCACAACCAGGTCGTCGCCACCAACGACCCGACCGCCCACGCCGAGATCGGCGCCATCCGCGCCGCGTGCCTGCTCGTCGGCTCCTTCCAGCTCGACGACTGCGACCTGTACTCGAGCTGCGAGCCATGCCCGATGTGCCTGGGCGCCATCTACTGGGCGCGGCCCCGTGCGGTGTTCTTCTCCTCCACGCGCGAGGACGCGGCCGAGGCCGGCTTCGACGACGCCTTCGTCTACGAGGAGCTGGCGCTGCCGCCGGGCGCGCGCACGCTGCCCATGCGCCGCGTGGTGCACCCCGAGGCCCAGGGCCCGTTCGTGGCCTGGGCGGCCAAGCCCGACCGCGTCGAGTACTAGCTCGGCAAGGGCGTCCGCGCCGCGGGGCCGCGCGCGTGAGCGATGGGCGGGCTGCCGTCCTGCCCTGTGGTCGCAGGACGACCCATAGGCAGGACAGTTGACGCGAAAGTGACCACCACGGGCTCGGCGGCGGCGGTCTGGCCCCGCCCTCCCTCGGTGATGCTTTTCGATCCCTCGAGCGCGAGCTGCGCGCCCCGCAGCACGTCGCGACCGGCGCCGGCCGTCGGGCCGGTGAGCGGCAGGCTGGCGTAGACGCGGCTCACGGCCCGAATCTACACCGGCGCGGCCCGCGCCCCGATCGCGAAGCCGACGACGTTGAGCACCGCGTGCACGGCGGCGATGGCGACGAAGGCGACCGCCGCCAGCCACACCGGCATCACCCACACCGGGAGCAGGCAGACCCAGATGCCGAGCACGAGGTCGCCCTGGTCGAGCAGCGCCAGCGCGACGCCGCCCGGGGAGCGCCGGCGGGTGCCGGGCGCGATGTCCAGCCTTCGCTTGAGGAACGAGTTGGGCAGCTCGCCGCCCACCGTGCCCAGGCCGATGAGCAGGCCCACGAGCAGGGGCGAGGACGCGCTCACCTCATCGGGGATCTGCGCGCGCCACCACGGCCATTGCCACAGCGCGACGGTGCCCAGCAGCACGCCGGCCGTCATGCACAGCGCGCCGCGCCACGTCTTGTTGTCGCCCAGGAGGCGCCGGCCGCGCCAGCGCCGGCCGCCGTCGAGCGGGCGGGCGAGCGCCCCCAGCAGGTTCCAGCGCAGGACCGGCGCGTGCAGCAGCGGCGCGCCGAGGACGGCGAGGAAGAGCCACAGCGCGGTCACCCGCGCGCAGGCTAGCTAGAGCCCGAGCGGATGACGGGCGCGGTACCCGCGCGTCGAGCGCAGGTTCGGGCGCCAGCGCGGGCCCGAGCCGCCGGCCGGGTCGCCCGCCGCGCTCGTGTCCAGGCGGAGCCCCGCGATGACCGCGAAGGCGTGGCCGCGGTTCGTGTAGACGGTGATCCACTGGCCCTTGCCGGCGAGGCCGTAGCGCATGAACGACGACGAGTCGCGCGGCGCGGCCAGCAGCCCGGCGCCGTGCATCGCGAAGGAGACGGTGCCCGAGCAGTCGTAGGCGCGATCGGTGAAGCCGAGCTTGTGACCGCCGCCGAGGCGGTAGGGCATGCCGACGATCTGGTTGGCCGCCCAGATGGCCTGCTTGACGGCGTCGGGGGCCTGGTCGGGCGCGTAGGCGATGCCGTTGACCGCCTGGGCGACGACGCCCGGGACGGTCGGCTGGAAGGCGACGCCGTAGGCGGCTCCGCCGGTGGCGGGCGGCGCCGGCGCGGCCGGCACGGGCGCAGGGGTCTGCGCTGCTGCGGGGGCGGCCGCCGCGGCCAAGACGGCCAGCAGCAGCACGACACTCATCCACAGGGACTTCCCCCGCACGCGGGAACCTCTTTCGTCGGCCTGCGGGGTTAGCTGACGGGCTAGCGCTGAAAGAGCCTGCGCCTCCCACGGCCCTCACCGTGAGACTCGCCCCAACCACTGGGTCCCCCGCTCCCGGACTCCACACCCGGGATTCGGCGTTGATTCGCGTGAACCTACCCCACGGTCAAGAAACTATGCAATGTCTTCCACCCGGACGGGTGGCCTCCGGCGTGACCCGCGCAGTCGTCAGGCGCCTTTCGTACCGTTGGGCGCCTGATGCGCCGCCCCGCCGCCGTCCTCGCCTGCCTGCTCGCCGCGCTCGCCGCCACGGCGTGCGGCCGCGCCGGCCAGTCGAAGACGGGCACGGGGTCCAGCGACAAGCCCGGGCTCGGTGTCAAGGGCACGGCGCCCGAGGCCGTCCACGACCTCGGCTTCCCCGGCCTCGCGACGAAGAACACGACGCGCATCCCGGGCGCCGACCCGATCGCCAACGCGGCGGGCGTGGCGCGGGCGGTCTTCCCCGCCACGATGCCCGAGAACCGCCCCGGCGCCGTCGCGCTCATCGACGCCCGCGACTGGCGCGCGGGTGTCGCCGGAGCGGTCCTCGCCTCGACGCCGGTGCGTGCGGCCATCCTGCTCTCCAACGGCCCCCAGCTGCCGGACGCCACGCGCGAGGCGCTGGCCGCCCTGCGCCCGCTCGGCGCCAAGGCCGCGGGCGGCGCGCAGGTGGTGCGCGTCGGCGACGTCGCGCGCCCGCCCGGCGTGCGGACAACCGACATCGCCGGGCGCGACCCCTTCGCGCTGGCGCGCGCGCTCGACGCCTTCCAGACGGCGGCCCGGGGCAGGAGCAGCGACCGCGTCATCGTCGTGTCGGCCGAGGACCCGGCCTTCGCGATGCCCGCCGCCGCGTGGGCGGCCAAGGCGGGCGACCCCGTCCTCTTCGTGCACCGCACCAGCGTGCCCCAGGAGACGAAGGCCGCGCTGCTGGCCCACGGACAGCCGCGCATCTACATCCTCGGGCCGCCGTCGACCGTCAGCGCCGGCGTCGCCACCGAGCTCAAGAAGCTGGGCACGGTCAAGCGCCTGGGGGCCGCGAACCCCATCGACAACGCCATCGCCTTCGCCCGCTACAGCGACCCGACGTTCGGCTGGGGGGTGATCGACCCCGGCCACGGGCTCGTGTTCGCGCGCTCCGACCGGCCGCTCGACGCCGCCGCCGCCTCGCCGCTGTCGGTCAGCGGGTCCTACGGCCCGCTCCTGCTGCTCGCCTCCCCCACCGGGCTCGACGGCGCAGTCGGCCAGTACCTGCTCGACATCCAGCCCGGCTACACCCGTGATCCCGTGCGCGGCGTCTACAATCACGGCTGGATCGTGGGGGACGGTCGCGCCATCTCGGTGGCGACGCAGTCCCGGATCGACTCCCTCCTGGAGATCAAGAAGGCCCAGACCAGCCAGGCGCCGTCCAGCAGCCCGTGAGCGAAGCCGAGAGCCCCATCCGCAAGGCCCCCGGCCACGAGGTCACGGTCGACGACGTCCGCCAGCTGATGGGCGCCTCGACGCCGCACTTCGCGCTGCAGATCCGCAACCGCATCGCCCGGCTCATCGGCGGCCTGCCCGAGGATCACCCCGCCCGGGTCGAGGGCGAGCGCGAGATCGAGCGCCTTCGGGAGCTGGGCCTGCTCGGCGAGTTCCGCGGGGCACCCCACGAGGAGGGCCTCGAGCCGCTGGCCTCGCTGGACCCGCGCGCCGCCCGCAGCGACGCCTGAGCGCGCCGGCCTGGCGCAGCTCGTGGGAGCCCGGACCGCCGATCGCGGCCCTTGATGGCATCATGCGCGCCCGTGTCGCTCGGCCGCGAGGACATCGACCGGGCCGCGGAGGCGCTTGCTTCGCGCGTGCCCACGCCTTTGGCCCCGCTGGCGCGGGCGGCGTACAACCTGCGCTGGTCGTGGACGCCCGGCGGCGCGGACGCCTTCAGCGCCGTGGACCCACAGCGCTGGGAGCTGTGCGGCGAGAACCCGATCAGGCTGCTGACCGAGGCGCCGCCAGAGGCGCTCGAGCGCGCCGCCGCCGACGACGGGCTCGTCCGGCGCGCCCGGGCGCTCGACGAGAGCATCCGCGCCGACATGGCGCGGCCCACCGAGGTCACCGAGCCGGCCACGGCCGAGCGCCCGGTGAGCTTCTTCTGCGCCGAGTACGGCATCCACGCCTCACTGCCGATCTACTCCGGCGGCCTGGGGGCGCTGGCCGGCGACATCCTCAAGGAGGCCTCCGACCGGGCGCTGCCGCTGGTCGCCGTCGGCCTGCTCTACCGCCAGGGCTACTTCCGCCAGCGCATCGACGCCTCCGGCTGGCAGCACGAGTCGTGGGTGCCGACCGATCCCGAGCGCCAGCCGATGGCGCTCGTGACCGGCGACGACGGCCAGCCGATCACCGTCACCTTCCCCGTCGGCGCCGAGCAGGTCGTCGCGCAGGTGTGGCGCGTCGACGTCGGGCGCGTGCCGCTCTTCCTGCTCGATGCCGACCGGCCCGAGAACGGCGCCGTGGCGCGCTGGATCAGCTCGCGCCTGTACACCGGGACCCGCGACCTGCGCCTGGCCCAGTACCTGCTGCTCGGCGTCGGCGGCATGCGGGCGCTCGAGGCGATGGGCGTCGACCCGGCGGTCGTGCACCTCAACGAGGGCCACGCCGCCTTCGCCTCGCTGGAGCTGGCGTGCACCGAGCTGGCGGCCGGCGCCTCACTCGCCGACGCGCTGGCCGCCGCCCGCGCGCGCACGGTCTTCACGACCCACACGCCCGTGCCGGCCGGCAACGACACGTATGAGACCGAGCTCGTGTGCGACTCGCTGCGCACGCTGGCCGACGAGGTCGGCGTCGACCTCGACACGATCGTCCGCCTGGGCCGCACCCACCCCGACGACGACGGCGAGCCGTTCGGCGTGACCCAGTTCGCCCTGCACACGAGCCGCTCGGGCAACGGCGTCAGCCGGCGTCACGGTGAGGTCGCGCGAGAGATGTGGGCCGCCCTGTGGCCCGATCGCTCCGTCGACGATGTGCCGATCGGCTACGTGACCAACGGCGTGCACCTGCCGACGTGGCTCGGCGACCCCGTGCGCGCGCTGCTCGACCGCCATCTCGGCGAGGGCTGGATGGAGCGCGCCGCGGACCCGGCCACGTGGGACGGGCTCTACGACGTCGACGACGCCGACCTGTGGGCCGCTCGGCGCGAGCAGCGCGCCGCGCTCGTGACCTGGGCGCGCGAGCGCAGCATGGTCGACCGCCTCGGTCGCGACGAGCCGCGCGAGTACGTCGAGGCGCCGGACTTCGACCCCGACGTCCTCACCATCGGCTTCGCCCGCCGCCTGGCCACCTACAAGCGCCTGCACGTGCTGCTGCAGAGCGCCGAGGGGATCGTCGACCTGCTCTCGGGTGAGCGCAAGATCCAGATCCTCATGGCGGGCAAGGCGCACCCGCGCGACGAGGACGGCAAGCGCAGCCTGCAGGCCCTGTTCGCGGCCAAGGGGATCCCGGAGATCGGCTGTCGCGTCGCCTACCTCGACGACTACGACCTCACCATCGGCAAGCGGCTCGTGACGGGCTGCGACGTGTGGGTCAACCTCCCGCGCCCGCCGCTCGAGGCCAGCGGGACGAGCGGGATGAAGTCCGCGGTCAACGGCGGGCTGCAGCTCAGCGTCCTGGACGGCTGGTGGGCCGAGGCCTACGACGGCGCCAACGGGTGGGCGTTGTCGGGCGACGTCGACGACGACCACGGGGCGCAGGACGCCCGCGACGCCGCCGAGCTGCTGCGCCTGCTCCACGACGAGGTCGTCCCCGCCTTCTACGACCGCGACGAGCGCGGGCTGCCGCCGGCCTGGCTGAAGATGGTGCGCGCGTCGCTGCGCACCAACGGGCCGGAGTTCTCCGCTACGCGGATGCTGCGCGACTACGCCGAGCGTATCTACGGCTGAGCGTCGCGCCGGCCGGCGGGATGGCGTGGCCGATGCGGAACACGTCGTCCGGGTCGTAGGCCGCCTTGACCTCGCGCAGCGCCTCGTAGTCGGCGGGCGCGTACGCCGTGGCCGTGCGCCCCGGGTCGGCGAGGAAGTTCAAGAACGAGCCACCGGTGGCGTGCGGGCCCAGCGCCGCCGCCAGCCCCGGCACGGGCGCGTCGACGATCACCGACAGCGGCACGTCGCGAGGGCCCACCGGCCCGGCGCCGGCCGCCGGGCGCGCCATCGCCCCGCCCCAGTGGCGGACCTCGACGGTGGGAGCCGCCTGTGCCGCGACGATCGCCTCGATGACGGCGTCGGGCAGGTCGTGCACGAGCTCGACGTGCTTGGGCGCGGTCCCACCCATGCTCGCGTCCGCGAAGCGCATGGGCCGCATGCCGTCGACCAGCGGCGGCCCGGCCGCCGCGAACAACGGCGCGAGCAACCGCCGCGCCTCGTCGGCCTGGCCCACGTGCATGGCGCGGATGGCCAGCACGCGCTCGCCGTCGGGCAGGTGCATCAGCAGCACGGCGGTGCTCAGCGCGTCGGGCGCGTCGGCGATCCACTCGCGATAGCGCATCAGGGTCTCGGGCGCGCGATCGATGGCGAAGCACGCGGTGCCGGCGTACACCTGGGCGACCGGATGCAGGCACAGCTCCATCGCGGTGACCACGCCGAAGCTGCCGCCACCACCGCGCAGGGCCCAGAAGAGGTCGGCGTGATCGTCGGCCGCCGCGGTCACGATGCTCCCGTCGGCGGTCACGACCTCGGCGCGCAGCAGGCTGTCGGCCGCGAAGCCGTGGCGGCGAGCGAGCCAGCCCAGCCCGCCACCGAGGGTGTAACCCGTCACGCCCACCGAGGGCGACGAGCCCGACAGGGGCGCGAGGCCGAAGGGCGCCGCGGCCGCCAGCACGTCGCCCCAGACGGCGCCGGGACCGACGCGCGCGACGCGGCGATCGGGATCGACGAGCACGGCCGCCATGCCCGACGTCCTGACGAGGATCGCGCCGTCGGCCGGCACGTGCGTGCCGTGCCCGGTGGCCTGCACGGCCAGCGCGAGGTCGTGCTCGCGCGCGGCTACGACCGCAGCGCGCACGTCGGCGGCGCCCCGCGCCTGCACGACCATCGCGGGCCGCGGGTCGATCGTGTCGTGCAGCGGCTGGCGCGCAACCTCGTAGCCGGGCTCGCCGGGCACGTGCAGCTCGCCGGCCAGCGCGCGCCGCAGGCGCCGCGCGGCCGGGGTGACAGTCGGGGTGGTCATCTATGTGCTCCGGGGGCTCATGGCGCGTTCTGTCGGTAAGACTGCGCTACGCCCGGGAACTCATCGGTGCCGCGCTGAACTTCCGGCGACGCCCTCAGGCGAGGTGGCTGAGCGGCAGCGGTCCCGGCGCCTTGACCGTCCGGATCGCGAAGTTCGAGCGCACGTCGGCGACCGAGGGCAGCTTGAGCAGCGAGCCGAGCAGGAAGCGCTCGTAGGCGCGCAGGTCGGGGACGACGACCTCCAGCAGGAAGTCGGCGGCTCCCGAGACGATGTGGCAGGCGACGACCTCGGGCATCGTCGCGACCGCCTCCTGGATCGCCTCGGCGAGGCGGTCGGAGTGCCCTTCGACCTTGAGCTCGACGAAGGCGGTCAGGCCCAGGCCGACCGCCTCGCGATCGAGGACCGCGCGGTAGCCGTCGATCACCCCGTCGTGCTCCAACGCCTTGAGCCGCCGCAGGCACGGGGACGGGGACAGGTGCACGCGCTCGGCCAGGGCGACGTTCGAGAGCCGGCCCTCGCGCTGGAGAACCTCGAGCAGGCGGCGGTCGACGCTATCCAGGGGCATGTTCTCCTCCTCTGAGGCGATTGATGGGCAGATCGTTGCCTCGAGTACGCCCTGAGCATGCCAGATTCGCCACCACATGCCCCTGTTCGCGGTGGATCATGCTCTCATGAAGCAGACGCGCGCCACCGCCGGCCTCGGGGTCGCCTCGGGCGCCGCGCTCTACGTGGGCGCCGTCCTCGGCCCCGGCGTGCTGCTCCTTCCGGCCCTCGCCGCGCAGGCCGCCGGCCCCGCGTCGGTCCTCGCCTGGGCCGGGCTGCTGGTGGCGTCGCTGGCCATCGCGGTCACCTTCGCCGCCCTCGGTGTCCGCCATCCGGTCGCCGGCGGCGCGACGGCCTACGTGCGCGCGGCCTACGGGCGCCGGGCCGCGGCGGTCACCGGCTGGTGGTTCTACTCGGGCGTCGTGGCGGGCGCACCGGCGGTGTGGCTCATCGGCGGCTTCTACGTCGCCCACCTCACCGGCAGTGGCCGCGCGGTCGCGGTGGCCGCAGCCGCGGCCATGATGGTGGTCGTGGTGGCGGCCAATGCCCGCGGCCTGCAGGCGACGGCGCGCGCGCAGTTGGGCCTCGCAGCCCTGCTCGCCGCGCTCATGCTCGTCGCGGTGGTGAGCGCGCTCCCGTCGGCGCGGGCCGCCAACTGGACACCCTTCGCGCCGCACGGGTGGCTGGCCATCGGGACAGCGGCCAACCTGCTGATGCTCTCCTTCGTGGGCTGGGAGGCCGTCGCCCACCTGGCCGGCGACTTCTCCGATCCGCGCCGCCAACTGCCGCGCGCGATGGTGGTCGCCTTCGCCGTCGTGGCCGTCCTCTACCTCGGCCTCGCGGTGGCCACGGTGGCGGTCCTCGGCGGCGCGCCCGGCTCGACGGTCCCCCTGGCCGACCTCATGCAGCGCGGGCTCGGCGGCGCGGGCAGCGCGCTCACCGCGGGCGCCGCCGTCCTGCTCACCGTGGGCACGACCAACGCCTACGTCGCCGGCGCCACGCGCCTGGCCGGCGCCCTGGCGGCCGACGGCTCGATGCCGCGCGCCATGGCGCGGCCCGGAGCGCCGCTCGCCGTCATCGCCGCGGCGAGCATCTTCATCCTGGCCGCGCTGGCGGCGGGGCTCGTCGACGTCGACCCGATCGTGCGCGGGATCTCGACGGCCTTCGTCGCCGTCTACGTCGCCGCCACCGCCGCGGGGGTGCGGCTGCTCGACGGGCGCCTGCGCGCCACCGCCGCGCTGTCGCTGGCGCTCGTGGTCGTCGTCCTCGCCTTCTCGGGCCCTACGTCGCGGCGCCCGCGGGCATCGCGCTGCTCGCGCTGGCCTTCGTCAGTGCCCGTGCGGGTGGCGCAGCTTGGCGGGGATCTTCAGCCGCAGCTGGTTGTCGTGCAGGGCGATCGCTTGAAGAGGCCCCGGCGAGCCGGAGTGCAGGCTGAGCGGGAAGCGCCGTCCGTCGGCCGCGATGGCGACGACGTCGACCTGGACGCGGACCTCGGGGCGGCGGCTGAGGAAGCCGGTGCTCAGCCTGGACAGCTTGAAGCGCAGCTTCGCGGGGCCGGTGGCCTGCGGTCCCGTCGCCGTGGCGATCACCTTGCCCTTCTTGGCGCTGCCCTTGGGGGGCGCGGTGGCCAGGCTGGCGGCGAAGCTCAGCGGCACGTCGGCCCGCCCGATGGCCACCGTGATAGTCGAGGTCGGTCCCACGGTCAGCGCCTTGGGCAGCTTCGCGGGCTCGAAGCTGCGCTGGGCGGTCTCGCACGTCGCCGCCAGCTCGTCGTTGGGGTCGGCGATCCCCTCGACGGTGTCCTGTCCCGCACCGCAGTCGACCACGTCGCGCCCGCCGTCGGCGACCGTGCTCACCGTGTCGTCGGCGCGGCCCGCCTGGAGCACGTCGGCGCCGGGACCCAGGGTCACCGCCAGGGGCGTAGTCAGGCGCGTGGCGTCGATGCGATCGTCGCCCGCGCCGGCGTCGATGCGCACGAGCGGCGCGAGCGCGCACTGAAAGCCGTGGAACTTCGCGCTCCCGAGCGGGCATACGGGCTCGAGGGTGTTGGCCTTGTCGGCCACGGCGACGAAGAGACCCGTCTTGTTGGTGGACAGCGTGACATCGTCCGCGCTGCCCGAGACGTCGGTGAGGACGAGCCCGCCGGCGTCGAGGCTGGGCTGCAGGCTGGCGCCGGCCGACGGCGCGAGGGCCGCGGCGAGCAGCGCGCCAGCGCACAGCGCGAGTGTCGCCGCGGATCGACCGTCCCTGATCATGCGGCGCAGCGTCGCAGCGCCCGCCGGCCGCGGCCACGGACCTTCGTCTAGCGCCTAATCCAGGCCGATGAGGGCCGCGACCCGCGCCCGGTGCTCGCGCGCGTCGCCCCACAGGTAGGCGTTGGCCTTGCCGCGCTTGAGCCACAGGTGCAGGTCGTGCTCCCAGGTGAAGCCGATGCCGCCATGGACCTGCAGCGAGGCGGCGGGCACGCGCCAGCCGGCGTCGGAGGCGTAGGCCTTGGCCATCGAGGCGGCCAGCGGGCCGGACTCGGGCTCGTGGTCGAGCGCCCACGCGGCGTAGAGGGTCGTGGAGCGCGCGCCCTCGACCTCGAGCAGCATCTGCGCGCACGCGTGCGAGACGGCCTGGTAGGCGCCGATCGGGCGGCCGAACTGCTCGCGCTCCTTGGCGTACTCGACGGCCATGTCGAGCGTCCGTCGCGCCACGCCCACCGACTCGGCGGCCAGCGCGACGGCGATGACGTCCGTGGCCCGGGCGCCGTCGCCGGGCAGCGGCTCGCGCTCGCCGCCGACCTCGATGCTCCACAGCCTGCGCGTGGGATCCAGGCCCTGCGCCGGCTGAGCGGTGAGGCCCTCGGCCAGCGCCCACCCGTCGCCGTCGAGGAGGACGACCACGTCGGCGCCGTCGGCGTCCGGCACGGCGGCCCAGCCGTCGCCGTCGCGCAGCGTGGCCACCGTGCCGCGCGCCTCGCCGGCAGCCAGCCCCGGCAGCCAGCGCTCGCGCTGCTCGTCGCTGCCGGCGTCGGCGATGAGCGCCGCGGCGGCGACCGTCGACAGGAACGGCGAGGGCGCGAGCGCCGCGCCCAGCTCCTCCTGGACCACCGCCAGCTCGACGACGCCCAAGCCCAGGCCGCCGTGCTCCTCGTCGACGAGCAGCGCGGGCCAGCCCAGCTCGCAGATGCGCTGCCAGCCCTCGTCGGTGAAGCCACGGTCGGTCTCGTAGGCGAGGCGGCGGATCTCCTCGGGCTTGTAGCCGGCGGCCAGGAAGTCGCGCGCGGTGCGCTGGATCGAGCGCTGGTCGTCGGTCAGGTCGAAGTTCATCAGCGCATCCGCGGCAGCCCGAGCACGCGCTCGGCGACGATGTTCTTGAGGATCTCGGTCGTGCCGCCCTCGATCGAGTTCGCCCGGGCGCGCAGGAAGCGGTAGGTCCAGGTGTCGTCCTGCAGCACGGCTCGCGGGCCGCGCACGTCCATCGCCAATTCGGTCAGCGCCTGGTTGACCTCGGCCCACTGCCACTTGCCGAGCGAGCCCTCGGGGCCTGGGACGCCGTTGCGCATGATCGCCGTGAGCCCGCGATAGGCGTTGAGCCGCAGGACCTCGGCCTCGATGTAGAGCTGGGCCAGGCGATCGCGCACCTGCGGGTCGGCTGCGGCGCCGCTGGCCTTGGCCTCCTCGATGAGCTGGCGCAGCGCGAGCTTGACCGAGACCTGGAGCCCGAAGGCCAGCGTGGCGCGCTCGTGCATGAGCGTGGTGATGGCCACCGCCCAGCCGTTGCCCTCCCCGCCAACGATGTTCTCGTGCGGGATCCGGGCCTCCTCCATGAAGAGCTCGTTGAACTCGGACTCGCCGGTGATCTGGCGCAGCGGGCGCACCTGGACCGCGTCCTGCTCCATGTCCATCAGGAAGTAGCTGAGCCCAGAATGCTTTCCCGCCCCACCCGCATCAGGGTCGGTGCGGGCGAGCAACATGCACCACTTGGCGTGGTGGGCCAGCGTCGTCCACACCTTCTGCCCGGTGACCAGCCAGTCGTCGCCGTCGCGCACCGCGCGGGTCTTGACCGAGGCCAGGTCGGAGCCCGAGCCGGGCTCGGAGAAGCCCTGGCACCAGATCTCCTCGGCGGAGAGGATCGGCTCCAGGTAGCGGCGCTTCTGCTCGTCGCTGCCATGGGCGATGACCGTCGGCCCGCCCATGGCCAGGCCGAGGACGTTGGCGGCGCTCGGCGCCTGCGCGCGGACGAACTCCTCGTTGTAGATCGCCTGCTCGACCAGCGTCGCGCCGCGCCCGCCGTACTCGGTCGGCCACGACACGCCGGCCCACCCCGCGTCGTGCAGCTTGCGCTGCCAGCTGCGCCGGAAGGCGAAGCCCGCGTCGTCGCCCTCGGGCTCGCGCCCGGGGTGGTTGGCGTCGAGCCACGCGCGCAGCTCGTCGCGGAAGGACTCCTCTGACGGGGACAGGGTCAGATCCACGGCGACCGCGGACCCTACACGCTGTACTAGGTGGCGTTGACCGCCGCGAAGCGCACGCCGACGCCGGCGCGCTTGGCCTCGTACATTGCCGCGTCGGCGGCCTGCAGGAGGGCTTCGGGGTGCGGCGTCCCGTCGCCGATGGCGACCCCGAAGGACGCGCGCAGCAGGTGCCCGGCACCGGCCTGCACGCCCGCGATGCCCGCGCCGATGCGGTCGACGACGAGGGTCGCCTCCTGCACGCCGGCGTCCTCGAGGATGAGCGCGAACTCGTCGCCGCCCAGGCGGAAGGCGCTGTCCGAGCGGCGCGGGGTGGCGCGCAGCACCTCGCCGATCGCCTCCAGCGCGAGATCGCCCTCGAAGTGCCCGTAGCGATCGTTGAGCGCCTTGAAGCCGTCGACGTCGAGGACCACGAGGGCGAAGCGCTGGCCGTAGCGCCCGGCGCGATGGACCTCCTCGGCCAGGCGCCGGGTGAAGGCGCGGCGGTTGCCCACGCGCGTGAGCGGGTCGTTCTCGGCGAGGAACTGCATCTCCTCGAAGGCGGCGGCCACCGCGACCGCGGTGGCGGCCTGGTTGGCGAACATCCGCAGCGCCTGCAACCGGTCGGTCGAGGGGATCAGCCGGTCCTCGGGCTCGTCGGCCCAGATCACGCCGACCAGCTCGCCCGCGCGATCGTGCAGCGGGATGACGAGCCAGTGGTGGTACCAGGCCAGCGGGCCGCTGCCGTTGCGCGCCGACTCGTAGGCGGGGCGCTCGATGCCCAGCCGCGCGCACGCCTCGTAGCTGGGCAGCAGGAAGCAGCCCTCGATCTCGAACTCGGGGTCGAGCAGGCGGCGCAGCGTCTGCAGGTCGCCGCTCTGGGAGGCCGCGACCTCCTCGGTCGTCCACCCCACCACCGCGCGCGGCACGGCGCGCTGCGCAGCGTGGTCGATGAGCTCGACGGAGACGTTGTTGAAGCCCAGCGCGGCGCGGATCCCGGCGCAGACCTCCTGGAGGATCGCGTCGATCGACATCGTCTGGGTCAGGCGCGCGGAGACGCGCAGCAGCTGCTCGAGCGCGGTGCGGTGGCGGGCCGCCTCAGCCGCGGCGAGGGTGTCCTGCACGGCCTGAGCGGCGTGAGCGGCCAGCGCGGCGAGGACCGCGAGGTCGTCGTCGGAGGGGCGCAGGCCCGAGTCCGGCTCGTCGACGGACATGATCCCGAGCATGTGCCCCTCGCTGTGGCGCAGGGGGACGAAGAGGGCGTCCTCGGGATGCCAGGCGTTGGGGCCGTCGGCCATCTCGATGTCGGGCACGAAGGAGACGCTCGTGTCGAAGGACCAGTCGAACTGGTCCCAGGGCAGCAGGAAGCACCCGTGCGACTCGAAGTCCAGGTCGAAGAGCGGCTCCCAATCGCTCCACGTGCGCTCGCGGCCGAGCAGCGCCTCGCGGCCCTCGGGCGAGCCGTGGACGGTCTCGACGCGGAAGTCGTTCCAGGCGGGGCGGTAGAGCGAGATGACGACAGTCCGGTAGCCCATAGCCTCGCTGACGGCGGCGGCGATCGCGGGCAGCAGGGCGTCGAGGTCCTGCTCGCTGCGCACGAGCCGCGTGACCTCGAGCAGGCCGGTGAGCCGCGCGACGGTGTCGACGCGGTGCTCGGGAAGAGCCATCACCAGGTTTGATCGGCTGCCACCCACCCCGACTGAAGCGCCGCTGGACGTGCCGCGGCGCCCGCTAGTGGGGCGCCCGGTGACGTTCGCCGGGTCGGGAGCGATGCCGCGTGGATGCTGCGGCGTGCCGGCGAAGGTCATTCGTACTGGTGGTACGGGTGTCCTTCGCCGGCACGCCGCAGCGCCGCGCGGCGCGCTCCAACCCGGTGATCGTTGCCGGGTGCTCCACTAGGTTGTCCGCGAATGGCCGATCAGCGCGCGCGTCCCGAGGGCATCGCCGGCTCCCCGCACGCGGGGCCGTTCCCCGTGGGCGCCTACGCGGCCAAGTTGCGCGACGAGCTGCGCAAACGTGCCCGCGTGCAGCTGTTCGGCGAGGTCTTCGGCCTGCGGGTCGGCCGCGCTCGCGTGTGGTTCGAGCTGCGCGACGCGGAGGGCGCCGTGCCCTGCTCGATGTGGCGTGACGCCTTCGAGGAGCTGCGCCTACCCGCCGGGGCGCTGTCCGACGGCGGACAGGTCGTCGTCGCCGGCGGCCCGGACTACTACGCGGGGTCGCGCACGGCTTCGCCGTCGTTCTCGTTCGCCGTCAGCGGCCTGCGTCTCGCGGGCGAGGGCGATCTGCTCGCCCAGGTCGAGGTCCTGCGTCGCACACTCGCGGCGGAAGGGCTGTTCGAGCCCCAGAAGCGCCTGGCGCGGCCCGCGCTGCCGCGCTGCATCGGCGTGGTGACCGGCGAGAGCGGCAAGGCGCGCGACGACGTGCTCGCCGGCTTACGCCGCCGCGGCTGGGCCGGGCGGGTGGTGTGGGCCTTCGCCCCCGTGCAGGACCGCCACGCCGCCCCGGCCATCACCCGCGCCCTGCAGGACCTGGCCGCCGTCCAGCAGGTCGAGGTCGTCGTCGTGGCGCGCGGCGGCGGGTCGATGGCCGACCTCTTCGCCTTCTGCGACGAGACGCTGTGCCGCACGGTGGCGCTCCTGCGCGTGCCGGTCATCGCATCGGTCGGCCATCACACCGACCGCACGCTGATCGACGACGTCGCCGCGGCGAGCTGCTCGACGCCGACCCACGCCGCCGAGACGGCGGTGCCGCTGCACTGCGGCGAGGCACGCGCCGCCGTGGCCGCGCGGGCGGGCCGGCTGGCCGTGCACGCCCGCCGGGCCGTGATCGAGCGCGCCCGCCACCTGGCCCACCTCTCGCGCGCGCCGGGCGAGCACGTCGCCCGCGAGCGGCGCGCGCTGCACCAGACCCTGCGCGAGGCGCGGGCCAGCGCCACCCGGCGCGTGCGCGACGAGCGCGCGGCTACGCGCGCGCAGGCGTCCGCCCTGACGCGCCGGGCGATCGCGGCCGCCGGCCCCGAGCTCGCCGCCCGCCGCACCGCGCTCGACGGCTTCACGCTCGCGCTGGGCGCCCACGACCCCGAGCGCGTGGTCGAGCGCGGCTACGCGGTCGTCGACGACCGTCAGGGCAACGTGCTCACGAGCGCCGCGGCGGCCCGCGCCGCCCGCGCCGTCCGCCTGCGCTTCGCCGATGCCGCCGTCGATGCGAGGATCGACGACGATGACTGAAGGCCCCGCCGCGCCGCAGACCTACGAGACCGCCACCGCGCGCCTGGAGGCGATCGTCAAGCGCCTGGACTCCGGCGAGGCCGGGCTGCGCGAGACGCTCGACCTCGTCCGCGAGGGCCGCGGCCTGGTCGAGTTCTGCGCCGCCGAGCTCGAGGCGGTCGGCAAGGGGCTCGAGGAGCTGCGCCTCGAGGAGCTCGTCGCCCGCCTCGAGCAGTAGCCGACGGGCTAGAGTCGGCTGCATGCGGCGCCTGAGCCAGGCTCTGGGCCTCGCCGCGCTGGTGGGCGCCGCGCTCTGGGCGCCGGCGCCCGCCGCGGGCGGACCTGCCACAACGACCGTGCTGCGCCTGGATGGCATCGGGCCGCTGCGCCTCGGCATGACCCGCACGGCGGCGCTGGCGACGGGCTGGCTGGCGGGCCGCGGCTCGGGCTGCCCCTTGGGCGGCACGCCGCCGATCACCTACCGCTTCACCGGCGCGAAGGCGCCGAAGGCGATCAGGGGCTCGGCCGAGTTCGCCGACGGGCGGCTGACGACGCTGTCGTTCACACGGGGCGTGCGGACGAGCACCGGCGTGACCGTGGGACGCACCACGACGGCGCGCATGGTCGCCCGCTATCGCACGGCGGGGTTCACGGCCTCGGCGCGCTTCGTCTCCACCTTCCAGGGCACCTTCGTCCGGGTGCGAAGGCACGGGCGCGACGTGGTCGGCGGCTTCGGAGAGGGCAGGGTCGTGACCATCGTCGCCATCCCGGCGGTCCCGGTCTGCGAATGAGCACGGGGCAGGTCACGGTCGTCGAGTACCTCGAGCCGGTGCTCGAGGCCGAGGCGCTGCCCGAGGAGTTCGCACCGTCGCGCCTGCGCCGCTCGCTGCTGATCCTCGCCGCCATCGTCCTCGGGGTCGCCGCCGCGATCGTGCTGGTGCCGGGGCTGGGCTCGCTGCGCGAGCGCTTCATGGGCGCGCGCCCCGGCTGGATCGCCTTCGCGGCGCTGCTCCAGCTCGGCTCCTGCGCTGGCTACGTCCTCGTCTTCCGCGGCGTCTTCTGCCGGCGGATGAGCTGGCGGACGAGCACCGAGATCGGGCTGTCGGAGCTGGCGGCCAACTCCGTGCTCTCCGTCGGCGGCGCCGGCGGCCTCGCGCTCGGGGCATGGATCCTGCGCCGCGGCGGACTGCCGACGGCCTTCATCGCGCGGCGCACCGTGGCCTTCTTCCTGCTCACCAGCATGGCCAACGTCGGCTTCCTCGCCCTCGGCGGCATCGGCCTGGCCACTGGCCTGCTCCACGGCTCGCCGAGCATCCTGCTCGGCCTCATCCCGGCGATCGCGGGCGTGGGCGCCATCGCGCTGGCGCTGGCCGCGCGGTCGATGGCCGCGCGGCTCGCGCGACGCTCGATGCGCGGGCGGGTCGTCGCCGCGGCCGAGGCGGTCGGCGAGGGCGTCGACGAGGCCGTCAGCGTGCTGCGCTCCCGCGACCCGACGATCCTGCTGGGCGCCGCCGCGTACCTGCTCTTCGACGTCGCCATGCTCGGCGTCTGCTTCAAGGCCTTCGGCAACGACGTGCCGCCCGCGGGCGTCCTGCTCGTCGCCTACCTCGTCGGCCAGCTCGGCAGCCTGATCCCGATCCCGGGCGGGATCGGGGGCGTCGACGGCGGCCTGATCGGGACGCTCGTGCTCTACGGCGTGGATCCCGCCGACGCTGCCGTCGCGGTCATCGCCTACCGCGGGCTGCTGCTCGCCATCCCGACCGCCCTCGGCCTCCCCGCCCTGGCGATCCTGCGCAGGCGTCTGCGCGACGAGGCCCACGACATCGCCGCGTGCGCCCCCGGCCAGGCCGTCGAGGTCCTGGGCCGGGGCACGGTGCGCCGGACCGTCCCGGCGAGCGGCCCCGCCGGCTGACGCCATCGCGCAGGCAGCTCATGGCGCCCGCACGACCGACCCGCATCCTCGTCGTGGCCCACCGGACGGCGTCGACGCCGGTGCTCCTGGACGAGATCGGCCGCCGCGCGCGCGCCGCGCCGTGCGCGTTCGCCCTGCTCATCCCCGACGCCCCGAGCCGCAAGGCGCCCGACTGGACGCTCGACGATGCGATCCCGCTGCTCGAGCGCGAGGCGCACGGCAAGGTGCAGGGCGTGGCCGGCGGTCCGGACCCGTTCGAGGCCGTGGCACGCGCGATCCACGAGGGGGACTTCGACGAGATCATCGTCGCGCCGCTCGCCGAGCAGCGCTCGCGATGGCGCCGGCGCGACCTCGTGCACCGGATTGCAGGCCTTGGCCTGCCCGTGACCCTCGTCGCCCAGAGAAGGAAGTCGATCATCGACGTCCTCGACGACAGCATCAGCAGGAAGTGACGCGAATCAAGGAGATCGTTCATGAAGGCCGTGCGCTTCGATCAGTACGGCGATGTCGACGTCCTGGACGTCGTCGACGTCGCAGCGCCCGTCGCCGGCGAGGGCCAGGTCGTGGTCCGGGTCGAGGCGACCGCCATCAACCCCGGCGAGGCCGCGATCCGGTCCGGTGCGTTGCACGAGCTCTGGCCGGCGACCTTCCCGTCCGGCGAGGGCAGCGACCTCGCGGGCGTCGTCACCGAGGTCGGCTCCGGCGTCGACGGCGTATCGGTCGGCGACGAGGTCATCGGCTACACCGACGAGCGCGCCAGCCACGCCGAGCTCGTGGCCGTCGACGCCGAGCACCTGACGCCGCGGCCCAGCGCGGTGCCGTGGGAGGTGGCCGGGTCCCTCTACGTCGTCGGCGCGACGGCGCACGCCGCCGTGCGCACGGTGGGCCTGCGCGAGGGCGACGTCGTCGTGGTGTCGGGCGCCGCGGGCGGCGTCGGGACCCTCGTCGTGCAGCTCGCGCGCCAGGCGGGGGCGACCGTCGTCGCACTGGCGAGCGAGGACCACCAGGACTGGCTGCGCGAGCACGGAGCGCTCCCGGTGACCTACGGCGACGGCGTCGCCGAGCGCATCCGCGAGGCCGCGGGCGGCCAGGTCGACGCGTTCATCGACCTCTTCGGCTCCGGCTATGTCGAGCTCGCACTCGAGCTCGGCGTCGCGCCCGAGCGCATCGACACGATCGCCGACCCCGGGGCACCCGAGCGCCACCCGGGCGTGAAGACCGACGGCAACATGGCGGGCGCGAGCCCCGAGACACTGGCCGAGCTCGCGGCGCTCATCGCCGAGGGACGGCTGGAGGTCCCGATCGCCCGCGTGTACCCGCTGGCCGAGGTGCGCGCGGCCTTCACCGAGCTCGAGCGCCGCCACACGCTCGGCAAGATCGTGCTGCGGCCGTGATACGTCGCGGGCACCCTGATCGCGGTGCGCAGGGTGCCCGCGCTCGTGGGGCTCACGCACGGTCTCGACACGCTCCTGCTCGCTGCGGGGCAGCGTCGCCTGTGGTCGAGTTCTGCGCCGCCGAGCTGGCGCTGTTGGGCGACCGGCCCGTCATCCGCCACGAGAGGCTGTGACCGTCCGCCGAATGGCTCTTGACACGGCCGTCGGCGCGGTGGGATGGTGGACAGTGGAACGTAGGAAGGCCGCGCGCCCCGACCAGCAGGCGGGGCGTCCCCGGGGGGGGTCCTGGGACCGGCCTTGGACGAGGAGTCGTCCGATGCTCAGAAGTCCGGCCGGATCGGCGGGCTCGCCTTGCCTGGGCGGAGCTCTGTCTGACCCGATCGCGCAGATGCGCAATCCGCCCCGACCGGTTCGTCGCCGGCCGGAGCGCCTGAGGGCCGTTCGGCCCGTTCGCCAACCTGGGTGCCGAAACGGGTCGCCGTGGGCGCCCAGGAGCAGGGCCCCTCCGGCCGGGGCCGAGCAGACTCCACTCCGGCCGGGTTCATCGCCACTTGCCGGAGCGGAGTTGGAGCCTCGCTCGGCACCCCCCTCCCGGACTGACGCCTCCATCGGGACGTCAGTCGTTCTCTCGAGAAGGAGCTGTACCTATGCGTAGCCTCTCGCGGCTCATCGTATCCGTCGCGGTGCTCGCTGTCACCGGCCTCCTGCTGGCGGCCACGGCCTTCGCCGACAGCCCGCACTTCATCGGAACCCCGACGTGCACCAAGTCACTGACCACGGGGTTGACCTGCAGCGGCAAGGCGGCAGGGCTCGGAAACGGGCCGACCGCCGCCTTCCTGACGGCGGATTCGGTGTCCGCCACGTATGTGTGCGTCAACAAGGGCGGCAACGTGGCGCCGGGTCAGCCGGTCGTCCTGAGCAACGTGACCGGCCCGACGGAGATCATCGCGCCGCACAACGGGCAGATCACGTTCTCGGTGAGCCTGCCTCCGCCCCCGACCCCGAGCGCTCGAACCGAGTGCCCCAACGGGAACTGGTCGGTGCGCCTCACGTCGCTCACGTACACGAACGTCGTGCTGCACATCGAGCAGCCCCCAGGGACCGAGGTGCTGTCGTTCTCGTTCGGCACGATCGACCCCTGATCCGCGTTCAGCCGACGCGGTAAGCAAGAGGGAGAGCCGCTCCGTGCGGCTCTCCTTCTGTCGTGGATGCCGCGCTCGGGGTCCCAAGGGAGCAGGTTTCGCCCTGATTCTGGCGACCCTGCCGCGTCTTAAGGGTGCCGGGCCCGGCGTGGACCAGGGTTACGGAACGTAGGATCCCGATCCGCCTCCGAGCCCGGCGCATTCATTTTCGCCGAAACGGGTCGTGAACGCACCCGTTTCCGATACATGGCACGACTCTGCGCGAGCGTGGATCTGGGCCGGTGCGGGCGTGTCACTCGTCGCTCGGGCGACCGGTCGGCGCCGGTCGGGTCACTGCTGGTGCCGGCTGGGCGGCTGCCCTCGGCGCCGGGGACGCCGGCTGTCCGACGACCGCCGGGGCGTTGCCATCGCCGCCCTTGGCCGCCCGGTCGCCGCCGGGGGCGGCCTCGATCGGCCGGGGGGCCTTTGGCGGCGGAGAGGGCGACGGAGTGCGAGGCTGCTCGCTCGGGTCGCCAGTGCCCGCCGGCCCGCGCGCCTCAGAGGTGAGGCGCGGTGGGCCCTGCTCGGGCGAAGGGCGCCTCGACGGGTCGCCGGGCGGCTCGGCTGCCCGGCGCTGCGGTGCCGGGGGCGGCTCCTGCCGGCGGCGGGGCGGGTCGGCGGCCGGCCGCGGCTCGGCCGGCCGGCGCTGCCCGCCCGCGGCGCCCTCGGCCCCATCGCCCGAAGGATCGGGCACAGCGGGAGACGCCGGGCGCCCGTTGCGCTCCGGAGCGTTCGAGACCGCGACGGGCGCGCCGCTCGCCGTTCGCGACGCGGGCGACTCGACCGAGGCTTCGCTCGCCGCACGACCGCCCGCATCCGCGGCGGGGCTCAGGCGCTGTGGCGCGACCACCGGTCCCGCAGAGCTCGCCGGGGCAGGCGCGGCCTGCACGTCGTCGGACCTGCCCGGCGCCGCCGCCGAGACGCCCAGAGGGAGCTGCTCGGCGGGCGCGGCCTGGGCGGGATCGCCGACCGTGGGCAGCGTCTGGGGCTCGCGATCGGAGCCGTGCTCGACGCTCGCGTCGGTGGCAGGGACGCCCGCGGGATCGCCGACCGTGGGCAGCGTCTGGGGCTCGCGATCGGAGCCGTGCTCGACGCTCGCGTCGGTGGCAGGGAGGCCCGCGGGATCGTCGTCCGGCTCGGCGGCCGTGGCCGGCGGCTCGGTCGCCCCGGGATCGACCGGATGGGTCTCCGGTGCGGCGTGGCCCCGGTCTCCACCCGGCGTCGAGACCGCCGAGGCGCGAGCGGCGTCCATGGCCCGCTCGGGCGTTGAGGGCGGCCACTGGTCGTCGCCGGCGGGCGCTGTGCCGGGGTTCGGGACGGTCGCCGCGGTCGCGGCCGGCGGCGTGGGGGAGACGACGCGCCCGATCGCGGTCGCTCCGCCCACGATGACGACCACCGCCACCGCGACCTTCGTGGCCACCGCGGACGTCAGGCTCGCAAGCGCGCCCAGGCCACCGGTCGTGCCGGCAGCAGTCGACGACCCGGCGCCTGCGCCCGCGTGCGACAGCAGCCGTCCGAGCAGCCCGGCCGACGCCGCGGTGGGGAGCGGCGGAACAAGGGCGGCGAGCTCGCCGGGACGCTGGCGCAGCAGGCCCTCGAACGCCGAGCATGCCTGACAGCTGCGCAGGTGACCTCGGATCCTGCGCCTGCGCCGCGTCCTGCCGTCGCCGTCGGACAGCGCTCGCTGGACCGCGGCGCACGTCATCTCCCGCCCGAGGGCCGCCTCGTGCAACCCCACGCGCGCCTCGTAGATCGCCTGCCTCGCCGTCGCCTCGGAGGTCGCGAGGACGGCGGCGATCTCGTCGTGCCCCAGACCGCAGAGCTCGCGCAGCACCAACGCGCTTCGTTGCCGCTCAGGCAGCGCCGCCAGATCGGCCCTGAGGTCGGCGAGGCGCTGGCGCAGGGCGAACGTCTCCTCCAGGCTGCTCGCCGAGATGGCGTGCGTCTCGTCGAGGTCGCAGTGGGCGCGGCGCCCGCGCGCGAGGCTGAGCGCCTCGTTGTGGGCGATCCGGAACAGCCACGCCCGCAGCGGCACATCGGGCTCTTCACGCCGAAGGGCCTCCCACGCCTTGGCCATCGTGTTGTGCAGGGCATCGCGGGCGTCGTCGTCGTCGCCCAAGATCGATCGGCAGTAGCGATACAGCGATTGGTGATGACGCTCGTAGATCGTTCCGAACGCCTCCGCGTCGCCGCGCGCCGCCATCCCACGCAGGACGTCATCGCCGCGAGACCCCAACCGGCGCACGCTGAGTCTCGGCTTGGATGTCGACACCCCATGTACGCGCATGGCCACCCTTCCAATGCTGAACCGGCTGATCCTCGCTCCAGCGACGCTACCGCGCAGCACACGCCGTGTGGGAAACGAGGGAGGACACGGCCCATCAGCCGACAACGTGCCGTAGCGAGCGCAGGGGGCCCGGATGCTCCAGGCCCCCTGCGCCATCGACTGCCGTTCGCCCAGTCAACCCGGGCGCCGGCTACGCCGCCTCGCGGCGCGGCAGCAGCCACGTGAGCGCCGTCACGGCCGCCCCGAGCACCGCGAGCTGGACGAGGCTGACCTCGAAGGCGTGGCCGAAGCCGCCGTCGAGGGCGCCGAAGAAGATGACGCCGGTCACGGCCACGCCGAGGGCGTTGCCGACCTGCTGCATCGTCGACAGCGCGCCGGCCGCCGCGCCCGCGTTCTGCGGCTCGAGGCTGCCGAGGACGGTCGAGGTCAGGGGGGTGATGACGAGGCCCATGCCCGCGCCCTCGAGCAGCATGCCCGGGACGAGCAGGGCGACCGAGCCGCCGACGCCGATGTCGGCCACGCTCAGGGCCAGCAGCCCGTGTCCGGCCGCCAGCAGCAGCCCGCCGAGGGCCGGCAGCCGCCGCCCCAGGCGCGGGGTCAGGCCGGGCGCGTAGGCGGAGGCCACCAGGTAGGCGGCGGCCAGGATCGTGAAGACCAGGCCGGCCTGCAGCGCGTCGAGCCCGCGGCCCTGCTGCAGGTACAGCGCCAGCACGAGGAAGTACGACGCCATGCTCGAGAAGAACACGAGCTGGGTCACGAGCCCGGCGCTGAAGGCGCGCTCGCGAAACAGCGCGGGATCGAGCAGCGGCGCGCCGCCGCGGCGGCTCAGGCGCCGCTGGTGCACGGCGAAGAGGCCCAGCGTGATCGGCGCGGCACCGAGGCACAGCCACGTCCACGCCGGCCAGCCGTGCTGGCGGCCCTCGACCAGCGGCAGGACGATGTCGACCAGGCCGAGCGTGATCAGGGCGGTCCCCACGAGGTCCAGCCGGTGGGCGCCCTCGGCGCGCGACTCGGGCACCGCGCGGGCGGCCACGGCCAGGCCCACGAGGCCGATGGGCACGTTGATGAGGAAGCAGCTGCGCCAGCCCAGGCCGGCGATGTCGGCCTGCACGAGGACGCCGCCGATGAGCTGCCCGCCGACCGCGGCCAGCCCGAGGACGATGCCGTAGATGCTGATCGCGCGGACGCGATCGGGACCGCTGTAGACGACGCCGATGATCGACAGGACCTGCGGGCTGAGCAGGGCGGCGGCGAGCCCCTGGACGAGGCGCGCGACCACGAGCACGGCCGGGCTCGGAGCCAGGCCGCAGGCCGCGGAGGCCAAGGTGAAGAGGGCGAGGCCGAGGGAGAACATGCGCCGGCGGCCGAGCTGGTCGCCCAGGCGCCCGGCCGTGATGAGGAAGGTGGCGAAGGTCAGGCCGTAGCCGGCGACGACCCACTCGATGGCGCCCGTGCCGGCGTGCAGATCGCTCTGCATGGCGGGCATGGCGACGTTGACGATGAAGAAGTCCAACACGACCATGAAGGTGCCCGTGAGGACGACGGCCAGGGCGGCCCACTGGTGCGACAGGAGGCGGGCGGCCCGCGGCAGGCGGGGTGCGAGTTCGTGTGCGCTCATGATGAGCAGCACGGTGCCAGCGCTGCGCGGGCGGGTCGATTACCCGGGAGGTAAGCGCGCCGGGCTGCCTAGAGTCCGCGCCCATGAGCCTGTTCGAGGAGCGCCTCGCCGACCTGCCCCTGCGCATCGAGGGCTACGCGCTCGAGCGCCTGCACCGAGGACCACGACGCACTGCAGGCCGCGGGCGCGGTCCTGCCGCTCGCGGGCGAGTGGACGCTGGGCTCGTTCTGCGACCACGTCGAGGGGCTCGAGCTGTGGCCTGCCCCGCCCCAGCGCGAGCCCTCGCGGCTGTATCGCGTGTGGGCGTATGAGTCGATCGCGCTGGACCTCGCCCTGCGCCAGGCGGGCACGTCGCTGCACGCGGCCGTCGATCGCGAGCCACGCCCGGTGCGCTTCGTCGTCTCGCTACGCCTGGGCGAGCCGCCGACCCTCGACCCGGTGGCCCGGCGCCTGGCGCGCTACCCGTCGCTGCGCTTCAAGCTCGACCCCACCCGCATCACCTGGGACGCGCCGATCCACGGCGTCGCCGACATCGAGGCCCCTCCCCTTCCCGCCGCGGATGGTCAACGTCAAACCCTCGCGCCTGGGACCGCTGCGCTCGCTCTTCGCCGCCTACGAGTACTGCGAGGAGGGCGGCATCGGCATGTACGGCGGCGGGCACTTCGAGCTCGGCCCGGGCCGCGACCACATCCAGTACCTGGCCTCGGTCTTCCACCCCGACAGGCCCAACGACGTGGCGCCGGGCGGCCACAACGACCCCGACGTGCCGGCAGGGCTGCCGGAGAGCCCGCTGGAGCCCGTCCCGCACGACACCGGCTTTCGCTGGGGCTAGCCGCGGCCTATACGTAGGTCGGTGGACGACATGTCGATCGTCGACCTATTGTGGCGGCATGGAGTTCCGCACCCCCAGCTACTTCGCCCTGGCGACCCTCGTCGACGGACCGCTGCACGGCTACGCGATCGTCCGCCGTGCCGCCGAGCTCTCCGACGGGCGGGTCCGCCTGTCGACCGGCACGCTCTACGCGCTGCTCGAGCGGGCGATCGACGAGGGCCTGGTCGTCGCCGGCGAGCCCTACCTCGAGGGCGGCCGCCAGCGCCGCGACTACACCCTCACGCCGACGGGGCGCGACGAGCTTCAGGCCGAGGCCGACCGGCTCGCGCATGCCGCGCGCACGGTGACGCGCCGCCTGCGGCTGTCGGCCAGGACGGCGACGTCATGAGCCGCGAGCGGATCGCGGGGCTGGCGCTGCTCTCCTACCCGGCGGCCGCCCGCGAGGCTCGCGGTGAGGAGATGCTGGCCACGCTGCACGACGTCAGCGCGGGCTCGCGGCGGGGCTTCGCCCGCGAGATCGCCGACCTCGTGCGCCTCGGCCTGCGCACGCGCGCCACCGCGACCGCGAGCCTCGGGGCGCGTCGGCTGATCGCCGATGGCCTGTGCCTGGCGGCGGTCTGGCTCATGACCCTCGACGCGAGCACGCTCGTGACGCAGAGGGCGCGCGGCATGCACGACCCGCTGCTGGCGCCGGCGCCCCTCGCGCTGTTGGTGGCCGCGCTCGCGCTCGCGCTCATCGGCCGCGACCGGCTGGCGGGCGCCGCGGCGCTCGCGTGGACCGCGCTGCGCATGCCTGCCCTCTGGGACCACCACCCGGGGATCGTCAACCTCGCTCCCGAGATGCTGCCGCTCCTCTGCTTCTGCGTCATGGTCCTGGCCCCGCGGCAACGCGCCACCGACCTGCGGCGGCTGGGCTGGCTGATCGTGCCGGCGACGCTGGTGCTGACGCTGGCGCCACCCGGCGGCCAGCGGTCGCCCCTGCTCCTGGCCTACGTGGTCCTGGGGGCGATCCTCGTGACGGCCTTCGCCCTCGCGATGCTCCCGACGGACCCGCGCCTGGCGATCGCCGGGGCGGTCTCGCTGAGCACCCTCGGGGTGGCGGTGGTGATCCACCATCACGACGCCGCGGCGCCCGCGACGCTCTTCGCCGCCGCGGCCCCGCTCGCCATCGCCGCCGTGGTCGCGCGAACGCGGCATCTGCGGCACCTCGCGCGTCGCTAGCCGGCCTTCGGCCTTTACCAACTCCGAACCTTTCCGTGGGCTTTGCCTGAGAGGCCATTCGCGATGGTGCGTCTCGTCAACCGAAGGAGGCACACCATGAGGACCAAGCTCACCATCGCAGCCGCAACCGCCGCCCTTGCCACCGGCGGCATCGCCGCTGGCGCCGGCGCCACCGCGTCGCCCACCACCGCCGCCAAGGCGCCGACCACCGCGAGCACCGCGGCCACCCGCCACGTCGAGGGCCGCGTGACGGCCATCGATCGCTCGGCGCGCACGTTCACCGTCCGCGACGCCCAGCGCGGCACGCTCAAGGTCAAGGTGACTTCGAGCACGAAGTTCGAGCGCGTGACCTTCTCGTCGCTGCGCACCGGGACCCGCGTCGACGTCCGCGCCAAGCGCGTCTCCGGCGCCTGGAACGCCACCAAGGTCGAGCGCGGCAGCGCCGACTCGACGACGCACGACGCCGGCGACGACCACGGCGGCGGCGGCAGCGGCCGGCAGGGCGGCGGGGCCGACGACGGCCCGAACCACTCCTAGCCGATGCGCTTCCTGATCCTGGCCGCCGCCGCGGCCGCGCTCCTCGTGGGGGGTGCGGCCGCCACGCTGGCCATCTCCGGCAACTCCCTGGCTGTGGCGGGAGGGTCGACCACGAGCACGCTGCCGTCGGTCGCCCCGGCCCGGACCACCGAGGACGTCTCCGGCCCGTGCGACGAGGCCGAGCACGCCGGCGACGCCCGCTGCGCCGGCACGACCAGCACCACGACCACTCCGGCCGCGAAGGCGGCCCGTCGCGAGGACCGCGCCGGCCACCGCCATGGCGGGCGGCAGGGCCGCGACAACGGCGCCAGGCGCTCGGGGCCGGGATCCGGCCAGAGTGGCGACGACAGCACCGTGCGGCGCGGCGTCGATAACAGCAGCGGCCGCGGGTCGGACGACAGCAGCGGCCACGGCGGCGCCACCAGCGGCCGCGGCGGCTCTGACGACGGCGGCGGCGGCCACGGAGGCGGCGGTCGCGATCACCCCGAGGACGACTGAAGCGCGGCCCGCAGCGGGCGAGCCCTCCTACGATGAGGGCATGAACGTCCAGCCGCGGACGGTGCTGCTCGTCGAGGACGAAGAGACAATCACCGTTCCCCTGACGGAAGCCCTCGCCCGCGAGGGCTTCCGCACGGAGACAGCCGGCACGCTGGCGGCAGGGCTCGAGATCGCCCGCCGCCAGCGTCCCGACCTCGTGCTCCTCGACGTCATGCTGCCCGACGGCTCGGGCTTCGACCTCCTGCGCGAGCTGCGCGACGGCGCGCGCCTTCCCGTGATCATGCTCACCGCCCGCGGCGACGAGGCCGACCGCGTGCTCGGCCTCGAGCTCGGCGCCGACGACTACGTCGTCAAGCCGTTCAGCGCGCGCGAGCTCGTCGCCCGCATCCGCGCCGTCCTGCGCCGCACGAGCGCCACGACCCCCGCGACGGCCGGCCCACAGCAGATAGGCGCCATCGAGCTCGACCCGTCGGCGCGCACGGTGACGCTCGACGGCCAGCCCCTGGAGCTCACGCGCAAGGAGTTCGACCTCCTCGCCCTGCTCATGGGCCAGGCCGGGACCGTCGTCAGCCGCGAGCGCCTGATCGACGAGGTGTGGGACGTCAACTGGTTCGGCTCGACCAAGACGCTCGACGTCCACGTCAGCGGCCTGCGCAAGAAGCTCGGCGACGACTCGTCGAACCCCCGCTACCTGCACACGGTGCGCGGCGTCGGCTTTCGCTTCGCGAGCTCCGCGGAGTCCGAGGCGCCATGAGCCTGCGCCTGCGGCTCGTCCTCGCCTTCGGCTACGTCCTGCTCTTCGCGATCATCGCGCTGGAGGTCCCGCTGACGCTGAACTTCTCGCGCCGAGTCGACAGCGAGATCAAGGCCGAGGCGAGCGCCGGGGCCCAGGCGGTGGCCGCGGCCGCCTCGGGGCGGCTCACCAACCCGGCTGCGCTCGCCGCCCTGGCCCGTGAGCAGGGCCAGCGCCTGGGGGGCCGGGTCATCGTCGTCGACGCCCGCGGCCGCGTGCTCGTGGACTCCGACGGCGGCGCCGTGCGCGGCGCGCCGTACGCCAGCCGCCCCGAGATCGCATCGGCGCTGCGCGGCGCCACCTCGCAGGGGACGCGCCACAGCGACTCCCTCAAGGCCGATCTGCTCTACACGGCGGTCCCCATCGTCGATGCCGGCCGGGCCGCCGGCGCCGTCCGCCTGACCCAGAGCGTCAAGGCCGTCAACGACGAGGTCCGCCGCGACGTGGTCGCCCTGCTCGCCCTGGGCGCCGCCGTGCTCGCCCTCGGGCTGGGCCTCGCGTGGGCCATCGCCGGCTCGCTGTCGCGCCCCTTGCGCGGCCTGGCGCGCACGGCGCGGCAGATCGCCGCCGGCGACCTGCACACGCGGGCCACGCCGACCGGCTCGGCCGAGCAGGTCGAGGTGGCCAACGCCTTCAACGACATGACCGACCGGCTCGTGCGCGCGCTCGACGCCCAGCGCGACTTCGTGGCCAACGCCTCCCACCAGCTGCGCACCCCGTTGACCGGGCTGCGCCTGCGCCTCGAGTCGGCCAGCCTGCGTGCCGAGGACGCCGACCTCAAGCGCGATCTGATGGCCGGCGAGCTCGAGACCGAGCGCCTGGCCAAGCTGCTCTCGAACCTCCTGCGCCTGGCGCAGGACGGCCAGCCCGCCGCGACCGCGACCTCGATCGCCCTCGGCGCGGTGGCCGAGCGCGCCGCCGACCGCTGGCGCGACCAGGCCGGCCTCGACGGGCACGCGATCGAGCTGGCAGGCGCGGGCGAGGCGCACGTGCGCGCGTCGGCCGGCGACCTCGACACCATGATCGACAACCTCGTGGAGAACGCCTTGAACTACACCGCGCCCGACACGCCCATCCGGATCGAGTGGGGCCTCGACCCCCGCGGCGCCTTCGTCGCGGTCCTCGATCGCGGCGAGGGCATCGACCCCGCGGAGGCCGAGCGCGTCTTCGATCGCTTCTACCGCGGCAGCGCGAGCCGCAGCGGCAGCGTCCCCGGCACTGGCCTGGGCCTGGCCATCGTCGACGCCCTCGCGCGCCGCTGGGGGGCGCGCGCGACGCTCAGCGCCCGTGCCGGCGGCGGCACCCGAGCCGAGCTGCGCTTCCCCGCCAGCGGCGCGCCGGCGGGCGCGCCGGCGGGCGACCCGGCCGAGACGACCACGGTGTCGCCATGACGAGCACCGCGCGGACCGCGATCCTCGCCGTCGTGGGCCTCGCCCTGGCGGTCGCCGTCGGCCTGGCGGCCAACGCGATCTCACGCGACTCGATCGGCCTGGCGCCGACGCCCCTGGGATCGGGCGTCCAGCTCGCGCCCGCGAAGAGCCCGGCGGTCACGCAGCCGGCTCGCAAGACGCCGCAGCCGGCGAAGAAGAAGGCGGCGAAGCCGAAGCGCTCCCCTGCGACCACGACGACCGCGCCCACCACTACCGCGCCGACGACGACGTCGGGCGGCGACGACCACGGCGGAGGCGGCAGCTCGGGCGGAAGCGGCAGCTCCGGTGGAGGCGGCGACTCCGGCGCAAGCGGCAGCACCCCGGGCGGCAGCGGCAGCGGCAGCGGCGGCGGCGGCGGCGGCTCGGGCGGCCACGGCGGCGACGACTGACGTCGCTACGGCGGCGCCCGGAGCGGCCCGGCTGGGCGACGGCCGCTCAGCCCAGCGCGGCGCGCAGCGGCTGCGCCAGCTCGGGCGGATCGACGATCTCGAGCGCGACGGCGTCGCAGTCGACCCACTCGGCCGCCTCGCGCAGGGCCTGCGCCATGGCGTCGACCGCGCCGGGCTCGCAGGACAGGCGCTTGGCCACGAGCGTCGTCCCTTCGCGGCCCGGGTCGACGCGGCCGCGCAGGCGCCCGCCCGCCAGCAGCGGCATCGCGAAGTAGCCGTGGACCCGCTTGGGCGCCGGGACGTAGGCCTCCAGCCGATGCTGGAAGTCGAAGACGCGCAGCGTCCGGGCGCGATCCCACACGAGCGAGTCGAACGGCGACAGCAGCGTGGTGCGATGGCGCCCGCGCGCCGAGAGCGCCTGCAGCGCCCCCGGGTCGGCCCATCCCTCGTCGCGCCAGCCCTCGACCGTGACCGCCATGAGGTCGGTCGCGTCGAGCACGGCCCGGACCTGATCGCGCTTGAGCCGGTGGTAGTCGGCCAGGTCGCCGATGGTCGCCACACCGAGCGCGACCCCGGCCTGGCCCACCAGCCGCCGCAGGCACGCCTCGTCGTCGGGGTCGTCGGCCAGCACCTCCGGCGGTAGCGCGCGCTCGGGCAGGTCGTAGACGCGCTTCCACGCCCGGCGCTCGGTGCACACCACCTCGCCCACGTCGAGCAGCCACTCGACGGCGATCTTGACGTCCGACCAGTCCCACCACTCGCCGCCGCGGCGCGCGCCGCCGAGCTCGGTCACCGTCATCGGCCCATTGGCCCGCAGCGCGTCGAGCACCTTCGGACAGGCGTCCTGGGGCACCTCGTGCCAGCGCCAGCCGCGGTCGCGGAAGTAGCGCCGGCGAAAACCGAACAGCGGCCACTCCTCGATGGGCAGCACGCAAGCGGCGTGCGACCAGTACTCGAAGGCGCCGCCGCTCCAGTAGGCCTTCTCGACCTTCGGCCGCCCGACGGCGCCCAGCCGCGCGTAGGCCACGAGCTCGTGCGAGCGCGCGAGCACCGAGATGGTGTCGAGCTGCACTGCGCCCAGGCGGCGCAGCATGGCCCTCGGGCCGCCGCGGCGCCCGTCGGCGCCCAGCAGCCCCTGCGCGCGCAGGGCGGCGCGCCGCGCCTCGTCGCGGGACAGCGCAGCGGCGCTCAAGCCGCGGGCGCGGCCTCGGGCAGCCGGGCGCAGGCGCCCGTGTCGACCGCCAGCACGACGCCGCCCTCGTGGATCGCCTCGATCTCGTCGGCCAGCGCGACGCGCAGCCGGTCGTTGATGTCGACGACGAGCGCGTCGAAGCCATCGTCGTCGGCGACCACGACATGCAGCGTGCCGACCTGGACGCCCTGGCGCGACAGCACCGGGGCGCCCTTGTGCAACGTCAGATAGGAAGCGGGGGCACCGAGCTCGGCCACCCCACGAAGGTACCGGACGGCGACTACACCCTCTGGATCAGCGTGGCGGTGCCCAAGCCGCCGCCGCAGCACATGGTCACGAGGCCGAGCTCCTTGTCCTCGTCCTCGAGCTCGTGCAGCAGCGTGGTCAGCAGCCGCGCGCCGGTCGAGCCGAGCGGGTGGCCGATGGCCATCGCGCCGCCACGCGGGTTGACGCGGTCCATGTCCGGGCCGTGCTCGCGCGCCCAGGCGGCGACGACGGGCGCAAAGGCCTCGTTGATCTCCACGAAGTCGATGTCGTCGATCGAGATGCCGTTGCGCCGCAGGATCTTCGCGGTGGCCGGGATCGGCCCCTCGAGCATCTTCACCGGGTCGCAGCCGACCGTGGTCTGGTCGACGATCCGCGCCCGCGCGCGCAGGCCGAGCTGATCGGCCTTCTCGCGCGACATGAGCAGCACCGCGGCGGCGCCGTCGGAGATCTGCGACGAGTTGCCGGCCGTGATGCGCCCGTCCTCCTTGAACACCGGCTTGAGCGAGGCGAGCGCCTGGAGCGAGGTGTCGGGGCGGATGCCCTGGTCGGCGACGTAGGTGTCGCCGTTGACCTGGAAGGGGACGATCTCGCGCTCGAACCTGCCCTCCTCGGTCGCCTTGGCGGCGCGCTGGTGGGAGCGCAGCGCGAGCTCGTCGAGCTCCGAGCGCGGGATCTCCCACTGGTCGGCGATCATCTCGGCGCCCAGCCCCTGGCCGACGATGTTGTGCTTCTCCATGAGCTTGGCGGTGAAGGCGCCACCGAACTCCTGCTGGGTCTTCATGCCCGCCGCGAAGGGCAGATGGCCCATGTGCTCGACGCCCGAGCCGATGACGACGTCGTGGATGCCGGCGGCGATGAGGGCGGCGCCGAAGTTCACGGCCTGCTGCGCGGACCCGCACTGGCGGTCGACGGTCGTCGCGGCCGCCTCGATCGGCAGCCCCTCCTGCAGCCAGGCGTTGCGCGCGATGTTGAAGGCCTGCTCGCCGAACTGCTGAACGCAGCCGGCGATCACGTCCTCGACCTCGGCGGCGTCCACCCCGGCACGATCGAGGACCTCCGTGTACGTCCGGCCCAGCAGGTCGGCGGGGTGGGTGTCCTTGTAGTACCCCTTCTCGGGATGCCCGCGGCCCACCGGCGTGCGGACGGCCTCGACGATCACCACTTCACGACCCTGCTGACCACTCATCGCTCTCGAACGCCTTTCGGTTTAACGCATCTCGACCCGTGTCTGGCGTAGATTACCCTTCATTGACTGTCCAGTCAGCCAGGAGTGATGGCACGTGCGTGAACGACTCGGCATAGCCGGAAGCGGCGCGATCGCGTGTGGGTTGGCGGCCTCGGCGGCTCGCCACGGCGAGGAGGTCATCCTGTGGGCGCGCTCGGACGGCTCCGCCCGCCGCGCGCGCGGCAACGTGGCGAAGATCTGCGGCAAGCTCAGCGGCGAGATCAACGCCGGCCGCGTGCGCGTGGGGACCGATCTGGCCGCGCTCGGCGAGGCCACTGCGGTCGTCGAGGCGGTCTCCGAGGACTGGGACGTCAAGGTGCGCGTGCTGGGAAGCCTCAGCGTGGTCATCGCCGACGACGCGCTGCTCGCGAGCACCACCTCGTCGCTGTCGATCGAACGCCTCGCACAGGCCTCCGGCGCGCAGGACCGCTTCGTCGGCCTGCACGTCTTCAACCCGGTCCCGAAGATGAAGCTCGTCGAGCTCGCGTTCCCGGCCGCCGCGAGCGCCAGCACGCGCGAGCGCGCGCACGCGCTGTGCGAGGCGCTCGACAAGATCGCCGTCGAGGTGCCCGACCTCCCCGGCTTCGTGGTCAACCGCCTGCTCTTCCCCTATCTCTTCAGCGCCGTCGTCCTCCAGGACGAGGCCGGGATGAGCCCGGAGGAAGTCGACCTGTGCATGACGCTGGGCGCCGGGCACCCGATGGGGCCGCTCGCGCTGCTCGACTACGTCGGCCTCGATGTGGCGGTGGCCATCGGGGACGCCATCGGCGCGGACGTCCCCGAGCGCCTGCGCGCGCTGGTGGCCGAAGGCGCGCTCGGGCGCAAGAGCGGCCGCGGCCTGTACAACCATTAGATGCGCGTCTACCGGATCCCGTACTCCACCAACGTGGAGCGGGTGGCGCTGGCCCTCGCCCACAAGTCGATCCCCGTCGAGTGGGTCGACGTGGACCCCGACGACCGCTCGCCCGTCGTCGCCCTGACCGGCCAGGATCTCGTGCCGGTGATGGCGACCGACCACGGCGAGGTGGTCGCCGACTCCATGCGCATCGTCAGCTGGCTGGAGAAGCGCCGGCCCGATCCGCCCCTGTGGCCGGCGAGCCTCGCGCGCCGCGCGGAGGTCGACATCTTCATCGAGTGGTTCAACAAGGTCTGGAAGCTCCCGCCCAACGCGATGGCCGCCGAGCTGGCCGGCCCCGCGCCCGACCAGCAGCGCCTGCACGACTCGAGCGACGAGCTGCGAGGCTGGCTGCACCTCTTCGAGGAGATGCTCGACGGCCGCGACTGGCTCATGGGCGAGGCCTTCGGCGCCGCCGACATCTGCGCCTTCCCCTTCCTCAAGTACGGCGTGCTCGAGCTGCGCCCCGACGACACCGACCCGTTCCACCGGGTGCTGCGCGAGCACCTCCCGATCTCCGGCGCCTTTCCCGAGACCGAGGCCTGGGTGCACCGCGTCGACGCCCTCCCGCGGGCTTGAGGTGATCCTTCGCCCACATTTAGGGCGCGTTGAGAAAGCGTGCCGATACTGCCTAAGCGAACGTACCTCGCAAGTGCACCTCCTCCCAGAAGCAGACGAGCGGCCCGCGCAAGCGGGCCGCTCGTTGTATCAGGACGAACGAACGGCCCGCGCAAGCGGGCCGTTCGTCTTTCTGCGTGCGGGTGGACCCACCCAGATCCACCCGGGCTGCCCGCGCCTCCGTCCCACGAGAGGAGCGAGCCGGATGACGCCTCCCGCGATGGCGTCAGGTGCTCTGAACGCAGGTGCGCTGGAGAACTTGCGCTTTTCCTACGAGTCCGCGGCGGTGGCGGTCGTCGGCTGCCGATCGCGGATCCGGACGGCCTCGATGCGGTTCTCCCGCACCGATTCCACGCGAATCGAGTAGCCGTTGGCGGTGATGCTGTCGCCGCGCTTGGGGAGCCGCCCGAGCTCGGCGAAGACGAAGCCGCCGACCGAGTTGTAGGCGTCGGTGTCGACCGGCAGCTCGAGGCCGTAGTCGTGCAGGTCGGTGATCGCCACGTGTCCACGCACGAACCAGTCGCCGTTGGCCAGCCGGCGGATCTCGCCGCCCGCGGGATCGGTCTCGTCGTCGATCTCGCCGACGACCTCCTCGATGATGTCCTCGACGGTGACGATCCCCGCGACGCGGCCGTACTCGTCGATGACGACCGCCATCGAGGAGCGGTGGCGCTGCAGGTCGGCCAGGAGGTCGTCGAGCGGCTTGGTCTCCGGGACGATCAGGGCATCCTTGATGAGCTCGTCGATCGACGCGTGGGGGCCCTCGGTCATGAGCTTGCGCGCCAGCGAGTTGGAGTGCACGGTGCCCTTGACGCGATCCTGGTTCTCGTCCTCGGTCACGAGCAGGCGGGTGTGGCCGGACGAGATGCAGCGCCGCAGCGCGGTCTCGACGTCCTCGGAGATGTCCACGGTGACCACCGCGGGAGTCGGCGTCATGACCTGGCGGGCCTCCTGCTCGTGCAGGTGGAAGACGCCGGTGAGCATCCCTGCCTCGCCCGGATCGAGCTTGCCGCCCGTGTAGGACTCGGCGATGAGCGCCTTGAGCTCCTCGGGCGTCCCTCCCTCCTCGGCGATCTTGTCGGGGTCCACGCCGAGCGCGCGCAGGATGCGATCGCTGATGGCCGTGAGGACGATGATGAACGGCGTGAAGAGGCGCCGGAAGAAGCGCATCGGCCGCGCCAGGCGCCGCGCGACGTTCTCGGCCTTGTCGATCACGTAGAGCTTGGGGACGAGCTCGCCGGCCACGATGTGCGCGCTCGTGATGAGCAGGTAGGCGACGGTCACGGCGATCACTACGGCCAGGCCATGGCTCAGCGGCCCGCCGAAGAGCGGCTCGAGCAGGTCGGCCAGGACGGGCTCGCCCAGCGCACCGATGCCGATCGAGGTCATGGTGATCCCGACCTGGACGGCCGAGATGTAGTCGCCGATCTCGTCGACCTGATCCAGCGCCAGCCTGGCGCCGCGGGCGCCGTCGTCCTTCATCGTCTCCAGGCGCGAGCGCCGGGAGCGCACGAGCGCGTACTCGCCCGCGACGAAGAAGGCATTGAGCGCGATCAACAGCGCCGTCAGGAACAGCAGCAGCGCCGTCATCGCGGGGCGGCGTGTGAGCCGCTACTTCGAGGAGGATCGTCTGGCACGAACCGAATCTGCCCGGGAGGCTAGCAGCCGTCACCGGGTGCCATGCTTGTCTCCTATGCGGATCGTCAGCCTCGTGCCGCACGCGACCGAGCTGCTCTTCGCCCTCGGGCTCGGCGACCAGGTGGTCGCCGTCACGCATGAGTGCGACTACCCGGAAGCGGCCGGCTCGCTGCCGCACATCACGCGCGACCGCCTGCCCGGCGGGCTGAGCGCGGCCGAGATCGACGCCGCGGTACGCGAGCGCACCGAGCGCGGCGAGGCGATCTACGAGCTCGACGCCGAGCGCCTGCAGCAGCTCGAGCCCGACCTGATCGTCACCCAGGCGCTGTGCCCGGTGTGCGCCGTCAGCGTCGAGGACGTGCGAGCGGTGGCCGGCACCATCCCCAGCCGGCCGCACGTCGTCGCCCTGGACCCGCACACGCTGGGCGAGTCCTTCGGTGACGTGCGCACCGTCGCCCAGCTCACCCGCTCGCGCGACGCCGCCCTCGACCTCATCGCCCGCCAGCGGGCGCGGATCGACGCCGTGAAGATCGCCGTGCGCAAGGCCGAGCGGGTCCCGGTGGCGGCCATCGAGTGGCTGGACCCCGTCTTCGTGGCCGGCCACTGGACGCCGCAGATCATCGACCTGGCCGGCGGCATCGACGTGCTCGGCTTCCCGGGCGAGCCCTCCGAGCAGAGCACGTGGGAAACCGTGGCGGCCGCGGCCCCGCGCGTCGTGGTCGCCATGCCGTGCGGCTACGACGCCGAGCGCTCGCGCGCCGAGGCCGAGGGCCACGCCGACGGACTGCGGACGGTCGGCGCCGAGCGCGTTGTGGCCGTGGACGCCTCGGCCTACTTCTCGCGTCCCGGGCCGCGCCTGGTCGACGGCCTCGAGCTCATGGCCCACATCCTGCATCCTGACCTGGTACCCGAGCCCGTGGGGACGGTCCTCGAGGTCGAGGTCTGAGCCCGTGCACCGTCCTCTACCTGCACTCCTCGAGCGGCCACTACGGAGCGGACCGCCAGCTGCACGCGATCGTCTCGGGGTTGGCCGACGCGCTACCGAGCGCTCGTGGTGCTGCCCGACCACGGCGTCCTGGCGGCCGACCTGCGCGCGCTCGGGATCGAGGTGCTGGTGCGCCTCCTGGCGGTGCTGCGCCGCTCGCTCATGTCGCCCAACGGCATCGGGCGCGTCGTCGCATCGTGGGCGGCCGACGCGGGCGAGCTGGGCCGGCTGGCGCGCTCGCGCGACGTGGCGCTCGTGCACACCAACACCTCGGTCACGCTCGGCGGGGCCGCGGCCGCGCGGGTGGCCGGCGTCCCGCACGTCTGGCACGTGCGCGAGATCTACGCGGGCTTCGAGCGCTGGTTCCCCGCCTACCGGCGGCCGCCTGCTGGCCTGATCAGCCGCCGGCGGCGGCCAGCGCGCCGGCCACGGCGACGACCGACAGCACGACGCAGCCCAGGTAGCCGAGCTCGCGCCGGCGCATGCGGTCGGCGCCCTCGAAGACGAGACCGACGAGGATGCCGCCCGCCAGCCCGCCGATGTGCCCGCCGATCGAGATGTTGCTGATCACGAAGGACAGGACCAGGTTGAGGAGGATGAGCACGCCGATGTCGGTCTGGAAGGGATTGATGCCGCGCGCGCGCTGCTCCACGGCGGCGGCGCCCATGAGCCCGAAGACCGCGCCCGAGGCCCCGACCGTCGAGTCGAACGGGTGCTGGAGGAGCAGCGCCCCGAAGGCGCCCCACAGCAGCGCCGTGATGTACAGGGCGGTGAAGCGCCCGGAGCCCAGCGTGGGCTCGAGCAGGTTGCCCAGCAGCCACAGCAGGTACATGTTGAAGAGGATGTGGATCGGCCCCGAGTGCAGGAAGCCCGAGCTGACCAGCCGCCAGTAGTCGTGGTTGACGTGGACGTCGAAGCCGTCGAGGTAGAGGTCGGTCCACAGCTTGCCCGACCCGCCGCTGAAGCCGTTGGTGGCCAGGAAGAGGACGGCGCAGGCGACGATCAGCACGATCGTCACGCGCGGCTCGCTCGTGGTCGAGCTGATCGTGCGGACCTTGGTGCGCTGCGCCGAGCACTCGGGGCAGCGCATGCCCACGGGCGTGGGTGTCATGCAGCTCGGGCAGATCGGCCGTCCGCACGAGGAGCAGGACACGGCCGTCTCGCGCGAAGGGTGGCGGTAGCAGGTCGCCATGCGGGCGCCGGAAGCTATCAACCGGCGCGTAGGGCGCTCGTCAGGCCGCGGAGGCCACGATGACCGGGGCGCTCGTCGGCTTCATCGAGCCGCCGTCGGGCTCGGCCGTCACGAGCACCTGGTCGACGCCCTTCAGGCGCCCGCGCTGGATCTCGACGTCGGCGCTGCCGCTGCGGTCGGTCCGGAACAGCGCGGTCGTGGGCGCGGGGGCCTGGTTCGGGCGCTTGAGCCACACCTGGTAGACCTTGCCGGCGGGGGGCGGGGGCATGCGGCGGACCTGGAGCTTGGTCGCGTCGTCGGAGAGCTGCAGCGATGCGCGGGCCGCCGGGGCCGACGCGATCTGCACCGTCCCGGTGACGGTCTTCGTGTCGTCGCCGGCGGTGAGCACGATGCCGCCGATGACGCCGGCGGCGACGAGCGCGCTGGCGGCCATCGCGGCCGGCAGCGGGCGCAGCGACAGCGACCAGCGGCGCCTGCGGCGCGGCGCCTTGGCGGCCGGCGCGTCGGTGCGCTCGCCGCCGCGCGCCCCGGCCGCTGCGAGCAGCTCGGCCTCGGAGCGCACGATGGTCATGATGCGCTCGCGCAGCTCGGGCGGCGGCTCCACCTGCACCGCGGCCAGCGGCAGCGTGTCGGCCGCGACCTGCAGGTCGGCGACCTCGCCCCGGCAGTCCGCGCAGGTCGACAGGTGCGCCTCGAAGCGCTCGTGCTCGTCGTCGGGCAGCGCGTGCAGGACGTAGGAGCCCGCGTCGTCGCGCCGGGGGCAGGCGGTCATGTCGTCGCCTCCGCCAGGCCGCCGAGCTGGCCGCGCAGCTTCTCGAGCCCCAGGCGCATGCGGCCCTTCACGGTGCCGATGGGCGTGTCGAGCATCGACGCGATCTCCGAGTGGGTGAAGCCGCCGAAGTAGGCGAGCTCGATGACCTTGCACTGCTCGGCTGGCAGCGTGCCCAGCGCCTGGCGCACGTCGCGGGCCTCGTCGCGACGGGCCGCCTCGACGTCGGTGCGCTCGCGTGCCTCGAAGCGCTCCTCGATGCCCTCGTCGCTGGCGCGCCGACGGTCGTGGACCATGGAGCGGCGCAGCGCGTCGATCGCGCGGTTGTGGACGATGCCGAGCACCCAGGTGCGCACCGAGCCGCGCGTGTGGTCGTAGCGCGCGCCCGAGCGCCAGAGGCTGAGGAAGGCTTCCTGGACGACGTCCTCGGCGGTGTTGCGCGTTCCGGTCATGCGGTAGGCCAGCGAGAACGCGGCGGTGGCATGGCGGTCGTAGACGGCCTCGAAGGCCGCCGCGTCGCCGCGTCGCACCAGCTGCATGAGATCCTCGTCGGCGAGTTGCGCGAGCGCCATCTGAGGATGACCTTACGCAGCGGGGGGCCGTTCGGATCAGCGTTTGGGGATGACCCGCTTGACCTCGTCGGCGGCGGCGCGCATCGTGCGCTGGGCGAGCTCCACGCCCTGCACGTGCTTCTTCTGCTTTCGGTGCTGGCTGCGCACGCGCAGGACGACGAGGCCGGCGCCCGCAGCGGTGCCGACCGCGACGGCGACGACCGGGCGCACCCAGTTGCGCGGGTCGCGCATCGAGCTCAGCTCCCAGGACTCGAGCTCCTCGGCGGCGAGCTCGGTGAGCTCCTGCAGGGTGGATTCGAGTCGCGTCGCGAGGGTCTCGGGCGGGTCGACGGGCGCAAAGGCCTGCCGGAGCAGGCACTCGATGTCTGCGGCGAACGGTTCGCTCATGTCAGCGCGCCCCTCCCCGGGCGACGACGATCTCCTCCAGCTGCTTGATGGCACGGTGGATGAGTACCTTCGTCGCGCCGTCCGTACGCCCCATTGCTCGCGCGATCTCGCGGTTGTCCATCCCCAGCGCGAAGCGCATGATCAGCGCGTCGCGCCGGTCGTCCGGCAGCTCCTTGACCCCCTCCAGGATGCGCGCCAGCTCGTCCCTGCCCTCGACCAGGTCCTCGGTCGTGTGCATCGCGCTCAGCGTTCCCGTGTCCTCGATCGGCGTCTGCGGCTTGCGGGCGCGGTCGCGGTACAGGTTCGCCGCCAGGTTGTGCGCGATGCGGATCAGCCACGGGCGCAGCGGCCTGCCATCCGACTCCCGCTGCGCGCGCTCGTAGTGACGGTAGGCCTGCAGGAAGGTCTGCTCGGTCAGGTCCTCCGCATCGTGGTGATTGCCCACCCGGTAGTACGCGTAGGAGTAGACGTCCCGCAGGTGGGCCTTGTAGAGCTCGGAGAACTCCTGATCGAGCTGGACCTTGTCCACGCATACGCAGCCTACTCAGGCCGCCCGCCTCGGCCGCGTGCGAGTCGGCTCGAGCACCGCGGCAGCCCAGCGCGAGGGCTCGACGCGGCCGGCGACGACGTCGGCCAGGCCGGCCACGGCCGGCGCATCGATCCCGTCCTCGCGCAGCGCGGCGGCGAGCAGTGGAAGGTCGTCGAGCGCCTGCGTGCTGTCGCCGGCACCGGCCAGGTCGGCGAAGGCCTCGGGGTGGCCGCCGCGGCGGCGCGCGTAGGCGTCGACCTCGGCGAGGACCACGTCGGCCGCGGCGTCGGCCACGCTGGCGCCGGCCGGTGCCGCCGCGCTGGCGGCCAGGACGGCGGCGTTGCGGGCGGCCGTGGCGAGCTCGACCCCGGTCACGTCGGTCGTGCGCTGGACGTCGAAGCGGGCGACCCGCAGGACGTCGGCGATCTGGCCCAGGAAGGGCTGGGTCGCGCAGGCGACGACGAGCGCATCCCCGCGGCTGAGCTCCGCGGCGGCGGCGCCGGGGCCGCCGAGGCAGGCGATCGCGTGCGCCTTGGTCCGCTCGGCGACGTAGGCGCACGGCAGCGTGCCGAGCGGCGCGACGAGGCCCTTGGCGCGCACGAGCACGCCGGCGCGCTCGGGGATGCTCGGGCCCAGCTCCTGCACCAGCGCGGGCAGGTCGCGCGCGGCGACGGCGAGGCAGATGAGGTCGTGGTGGGCGAGGGCGATGTCGGCCGCGGGGAGAACCGAGATGGCGTCCGGCAGCGGCTCGGCCGTCGCCGGCTGCTGGCCGGCGCGCGTGCCGAGGTCGACCTCGAGGCCGGCGCGCGCGAGGGCCCGGGCGAGGCTCACGCCCCACGCGTCGGCGCCGATGACGGCGGCGCGACGGACCCGCGGGGTCCCGCCCAGCCACTCCCACTGGAGCTCGACGCAGGGCCAGATGCGGTCGGTCACGGCGGCGGCCAGATGGCGGCTGGGCTGCTCGACCTGCGGGAAGGTCAGCGGCGCGCCGGCCCGGATGCGCACCTTGTGCGGGCGGATGCGCCAGCCCTTGCGGACGGCCTCCGAGCCGATGATGGCGACGGGCACGACGGGCGCGCCGGTCTCGAGCGCCAGGCGGCCGACGCCGCGCTTGGGGCGCCCGAGCGGGCCTGGTCGCGTGCGCGTGCCCTCCGGGAAGATGAGCACGCCGTCGCCGCGGGCGAGGATCGCCTTGGTGGTGGCCATCGCCTCCTGGTCGCCGCCCTCGCGGTCGATCGGGTAGGCGCCCAGGGAGGCCAGCAGCCAGGCGGCCGGCCGGTTGATGAACGCCTCCTTCTTGGTCATGAAGTAGATCGGCCTGCGGGCCATGACCGCGATGACGAAGGGGTCCAGGAACGACCGGTGGTTGGCCGCGATGATGAACGGCCCCGTGGCCGGGATGTGCTCGCGGCCGATCCGGCTCAGCCGCCAGTACAGGTGGAAGAACGGCTGCAGGATCGCCCGTAGCCCCCAGTACACGAGCGGGTTGACGCCCCGCCCGCGTGCGCGATCCAGAAGCGCGTCGCGATCCATGCCTTGGATACGCGCCATTAGTGGCCGCGGTTACAGTTCGCCGATGCCGATCGATCGCGCACGGACAGCCCGCGGAGCCCTCGCCGGAGTCATCGCCGCAGGGGCGTGGTCGGCCCAGGCCCAGCTCGACATGCGCGCCTTCGGGGTCGACTACTCCGACGAGGCGCTGCTCGGCAAGGCCGTGACGCGAGGCCCCGCGTGGCCCGCGGTCGGCTTCGCGCTGCATCTGCTCAACGGCGCCGCCTTCGGCGCTGCCTACACGAACATCGCGCCCCGGCTCCCGCTGCCCTCGTGGGCGCGCGGGCCGGCACTCGCGATGATCGAGCACCTCACGACGTGGCCGGTGACGGTCGCCGTCGATCGCGTGCATCCCGCCCGCAACGAGCTCCCGGACCTGTGGGGCAACGGCCGCGCCTTCGCCCAGGCCTCCTGGCGCCACCTGCTCTTCGGCATCGTCCTCGGCGAGCTCGAGCGCCGCTTCAACGGCCCCGACGACACCGGTGTGCCTCCCTACGAGCAGGTCGTCTCCTCCAACGGCCACGGCGACATCGAGCACGCCGTGGGCGCCTCCGAGACCTAGTCGCGAGACGCGCGGTACGCTCGCCTGGACCGTGCCGGAGTAGCTCAGCTGGTAGAGCACCGCTCTTGTAAAGCGGGTGTCACGGGTTCAAGTCCCGTCTCCGGCTCTCCTCAGCGCTTGCGCACCTTCACCACGTTCGACCCACCGGCGAGATACGGATAGGCCGCCTCGCTCAGGCTCAGCGCACGGAAGCGGTAGGTGGTAGCCCCGGCCTGGCGGAAGCGGTAGATCGTGCGAAAGCGCCCGCCGCCATCCGTGCGGACGACGTTGAAGCGCACCCACCCGCCGCGACTGGCCCGCGCCAGCAGCACGACCTGCTTGCCGCCCCGCGGCAGCGGGCCGCCCAGCAGCCGGCCGGCGAAGTGGATCGCCTGCCCCTGCCTCGCGCGGCGCGGATGGATGGCCAGGCGCAGGCCGGCCCTGACGCGCAGCCGCACGCTCGCAGTCGCCGCCGCGATCGTGTCGTTGACGTGGCTGCGGTAGCGGAAGCTCACGTCGCGCGAGGAGACGCCCCTCGGCAGCGCGACGCGCCATCCCCCGTCGGCGCCGGTGGTCGGCCCCGCGCGCTTGGCGAGCTCGCGCGCGTTGACCGCGGTCGTCTTGGAGACCATGTCGATCGCGGCGTTGGCAATCGGCGCCCCGTCGGTAGTCCGCAGCCGGCCACGGACGACATGCCTGCGCCCGAATTTGGTCACCAGCAGCGTCCGACTCCCCCGCTTGCCCCAATGCGCGGTCAGCCGCGCGAGGTCGCTGGCCCCATCGCCGTTCGCCGCGCCGCGCAGCGCCGGATCCGAGCCCGGCCCGATCGCGTCGCTCGACGTGATCGTCCGCGTGACCGGCCCGAAGATCGACGTCCGATTCCCCGCCGCATCCTCGAGCAGTACGCGTACGACGTGCTGACCCTGCGGCAGCTTGCTCGTGTCGATGTCCAGCGAGCCGCTGTCGATGCGCAGCGGGCACGGCTGGGCGGCCGGGAATCCGTGAAGGCTCGGGTCCGGGACCAGTTCGCGGCAGTGCGAACCGCCCATCGGGATCGTCTGAGCATCGGTGCCATCGAGCTCGACGACCGCACGGTAAATACCACCGCCGGTGTCAGCGCCGTTCAGGCCGAATCGCATCACCCGCGACCATGTCTGGGCGTCTGTTGCGCTCCCTGTGAGCCCGCCGACCGGCGGGGAGGAGTCCTCGACGTCGAACGCCGCTTGGAACACGGCTCCCCGGAACGTATCGACCGTCAGGGTCGCGCATTGATCGAGGCAGGTGAAACGTATCTCGAACCACTGCGCAGGCAAGATCGATGGCGCGAAGCGCGGGGCGCCCATGATTCCGTACCAGACCGAAAGCGGCGTGTTCTGAGCCACCAGCGTCTGCTGGTCGGTCGCCACCGTGACCTGTCCGGTCCCCTGCCCTCGTCCTGGGCTGAGATCCGACTCGGCCTTCCATGCCGCCGACAGCCCCAAGAGGCGCGTGTCGGCAGGCGTGGTCCAGCGGACCACAATGTTCTGGCCCGCGGTCATCGTCGGGCCGACGACCGCGAACGTGAACTCACGACCACTCGGACAGCCATCGTTGGTCGCGATGGCGGTCAGGCTCGACGAAGCCGGAGACCACCCACTCGCGGTGTTGAGGTCCCCGATCGTGGGGCCGAGAGGCGCATAGTCGGCGCCGAAGTTGCATGTGTACACGCGGTACTGCCTGGCGCCGGCAGCGCCACAGAGCGACGCCAGTCCGACGATCCACGTGATTCCGGCGGCCGCCATCAACTTCCGCACGTCACGGTCCTCCCGTCTGACACCTCATCTTCTGTTTAGCCGACGCCCCTCTAATCTTCACCCCCAGCGCCGAGCGTCTCCGCGCCAGGGGCAACTTTGGGACGCGAAGGCGTGTTCAGGCGTTCGCATCAGCACTTCTAGGGAGGAGCAACGCTTGACGTCTTATCGCAAGAGCTGCAGGGCTCTGCTCGTAGTTTCGGCGGCCATCGCCAGCGCGGCGATCGCGCCGGCCGCCGCCAACGCCGCCGTGACCGTGGCGGTCACTGGCGACGACGGGAATCCGATCGCGCTGGGCGGCACGCTGAACATTCGCAACATGGATCCGACCCTCGCTCTCAGCTCGACGGCGGCGGATCATTTCAACCTGTCCGTCACGGGACCCAGCGGCGCGAAGGTCGCCACCGACCTCTCCTGCTTCAGCGACTACACCACGGCTAGCAAGCCGGTTGACTACATCGGCAACGGCGTCTACACGGTCACGGTCGCCAACTTCGGCTCGAATACCTGTACCGGTGCGCCGACCAGCACCCAGACCCTCCCGTTCATGATCACCGCGTCCACGGCCATCACATCACCTCCCACCGCGCAGCTGACGCGCAAGCCCGGCTCGTTCGTGACCAACACGATCCCGCTACCGATTGACCTCAACCCCGGTGCGTTGGCGACAGACGCCTTCGTGGCGGTCAACGTGGCCGCGAACCCCGACGGGTCGCTGCCGGGCACGCCCACGCCGCTGTTCCCGGATTCGACCACGAGGACAGTCGGCGTGCCGCTCAACAAGGGCCCGGGCACGTACGTGATCGCCGCTCGCGCGAAGGGCTTCACCGGGAGCAACGGGCAGTTCTTCAGCCCCTGGGCGGCGCCGGCGGCCATCCGCGCCTTCGGCCCGTTCGACCTGAAGTCGTTCCGGTGGACCGACAGCCGTGGGCCGAGCTACCGGTTCCACGCGACCATCATGGAGACGAGTGCGACCGGCAGGGTGAACGTCGCCATCGGCCGCGGGAAGAAGGGCAAGTACAGGTCCTTCGGCACGGCCAAGATCCGCAAGCACGCGTTCTCCAAGCGCTTCCGGCTGGGCGTGGGCAAGTACCGGATCCGCTTCAAGTACAAGGGCAACCGCACGGTGGCCGGCGGGTTCGAGGTGCGGACCTTCCAGATCACGCGCCACACGTTCTTCCGCGGGGCGACCTTCCGCTCCTCGGCGCTCCGGTAACGGCCGCGGCGAGGTCGAACGTCGGCCCAACCCCGTCTGTGCGGGGGAAGACCGACGTTCGGCCCGGCCCGGCGCCGCGGACCGTGCCACCGTCCTGTCCTTCGGTCGCAGGATGACCGCTAGGCAGGACAGTTCCTGTAGCCCCGGCCCGGGCGGTCCTGCCCCGCCGGCAGCGTGCGGCTCGCGCAGCGGCGCGGGGCGCCCGGGGCGCCCGGGGCGCGCTAGTGGCGCACGGTGATCGTCATCCGCATGTTGTCCTCCTCGTGCAGCGTGCAGATGAACTTGTAGACGCCGGGCTTGGTGAGCGTCTTGGAGTACGTGAAGCCGGCCGACCCGGGCTCGGTCTGGAACTTCTTGAAGCCCTTGGGAGCCGAGATGAGCTTGACGTCGTGGACGTCGGCCGACCCGTCGGTCCAGACCCAGTTGATCCGGGACTTCAGGTTCACGGTCAGCTTGCGCGGGCTGTAGTAGTTGTCGACGACCTCGACGCGCCTCTTCTGGGGCTTGCGCACGGCGTCGGGCGGGACGGCGACGGCCGGCGCCGCGGCCAGGGCCGCGACGCCGGTCAGCGCGAGAGCGAGTAGGGCCCTCACTTCTTGTAGTGCTCCAGCGGCGTGAGCCCGGGCTTGGCCGCGTGCGGGTGCCTGATCCAGAACGCCTCGTGGGTCGGGTCGCCGACGCTCCAGTTGATCGCCTCGCTCTGAGCGGCCGCGTTGAACGCGTTCACGCCGGCGAACGGGCACGGGGCGAAGGTCGAGCCGTCGGCCGGAGTCGTGGTCGTCACGCCGACGTTGGGCCCGAAGCAGTTGTCCGACCCGCTGCCGTCGTAGAAGAGCTCGCGGCCGTTGAGGTCGGCCCCGCCGAGCCCGAACACGTTGTCGTGGACCTGGTTGCCGATCAGGTCGGCCGCGTCGGCCTGCTTGAGGAGGATCTGCTTGATCGCGCCGACCCCAATCAGGTAGTTGCCGTAGATGCGGTTGTTGGTGACCTCCGCGCGACGGCCGCCGAAGAGCAGGACGCCGACGCCGACCGGGTACGGCGCGCTCGTGGCCTGCTTCTTGAGCTTGAACGGCGCGCCCGCGTAGTAGTTGAAGTTGTTCCAGAAGATGTCGTTGTCGGTGATGACGTTGTCCTCCGGCGGGGCGAACTTCTCGGTGTCCAGGGCGTTGGGGACGATGCCCGAGCCGTTGTTGAACCACTGCGACTTCGTGATCGTCACGTAGCGCATGTTGGTGCCCGAGAAGCCCAGGACGTTGCCGAACGACTTGACGTTGCGCACGATCGAGCGCACGGGCGTGGTCTGCTTGGGGGTCTGGCCGATGTAGAAGCCCGAGTCGTTGTTGAACGACGCCTGGGAGTTCTCCATCACGCCGCCGATCGAGTTGAAGGCGTAGATCCCGTACACGCCGGCGAGCGTGGCGTTGAGGTGGTTGAGCTCGTAGCCGGTGACGTTGACGACGAAGAAGCCGTTGCCGTTGTAGTGCTTGGCGGTGAAGCCGTTGATCGTCACCTGATTGGCGCCGTCGACGCGCACGCCGTTCTGGCGCGGTGTCTTCTTGCCCTGCCTGCCGTCGAGGACGACCTTCGACGGGTCCTTGGGATTGCCGATGAGCTTGAGGTAGCGCTTGGAGGCCCCGAGGACGGTCACGCCTTCGCGGTAGGTGCCGCTCTTGACCTTGACCGTGTCGCCGGCCTTCGCCTTGTCGACGGCCGACTGGATCGTCTTGTACTTGCAGCGGTGCTTGCACACGGTGAGCGTGTGGAAGGGGCCCTTCGGCGCCTTCTGGGTCGTCGACGGCTTGGATGGCGGCGGGTACTGGCCGAGCGCGGCGGCCGGCAGCGCCAGGGCGACCACCAGGGCCAGGCCGATGTTGCGAACGTGCGTCATGCGAACGATTCCTCCTGCGGTGCCTTAGGGCTCGACCAGGTACCAGCCCGCCATCCCACCATCCTGATGGGTGAAGACGTGGCAGTGGTACAGCCAGCGGCCCGGGTTGTCCTCGATGAAACGGGCGGTGATCGTCTCGTTGGGCCCCACGGCGGGGGTGTCGACGAACGTCCCGCTCGGGTCCTTCCAGCGGTGCCCGTGGATGTGGAAGTCATGGAAGTTCGAGTCCATCCCCATCACGTGGATGGCGACGTCCTGGCCGACCTTGGCCCTCAGCGTCGGCGTGTTGCCGGCGAAGGCGCGGCCGTTGATGCACTGGAACTGGCGCTCGAGGTCGGTGACCGGCGGCGCGAGCGAGTGGAAGAAGACGACGGCCTCGACGTCGGGGGCCTTCTCGCCGCGCTCGCGCACGATGATCGCGCCGAAGAGTCCGCGGAAGGTGTTGAGCGTGTGGTTGGGCCCATGGTCGTGGTAGGGCCACACGCCCACGGCGTCGGGCGTCGCCTCCCACGTGTAGGTGAACTCGCGCCCAGGGCGCACGAAGCCGCCCGCGCGCGTGAAGTCGCCCAGGAAGACGCCGTCGTACTCCGGGTTGTACTTGACCCCGTGCGGGTGCATGGTCAGCGCCTGGCCCGTCCTCTCCGGCAGGCCGTTGCGGAAGTGCACGACGATCGTGTCGCCTACCTCGGCGTAGAGCGTCGGCCCCGGGATGGCCGGCCCGGCCAGCGGCGCGGCGAAGCCCTCGGTCATCTGCTGGTAGACGAAGGCGCGGTACACGGTCGGCCCGGCGACCGCGCGCCCGTGCCACTCGTCGCGCCGCGGGCGGGTGGGCACGATGTCCCAGAGCGCCTCGCGGGCCTGCACCCAGTACTCGCGCGCCGTCCCGCCCGGCTGGGGCTGCGGGGTGGTGAAGGTGAGCTGCTCGGTCGGGCCCGCCCCGGGCGCCGCGGCGGCAGCGCGGGCGCGCGGCGCGGACACCCGCCGAGCGGCCGCGTCGGCCTTGGCGGCATCGCCGGGCTTGCTGAGCAGGACGCGCTCGCCGCCGATCGTGCACAGGAACGCGCCCGCGCCCGCGGCCAGGAAGCCGCGGCGGGGCAGGCCGCTGTCTGACTCGAAGGGTGAGGGCAACGGCGCGCGATCCTACACGCGGCGTCAGTACAGATGTACTGTGACCGCCTCGATGGCCACCGCCGTCCACCGCTCCCCGCCGCAGGCCATTCGCGCCGCGATCATCGAGGCGACCATCCGCCTGATCGGGCGCGAGGGCGTCGACGGCATCACGCACCGCGCGGTGGCGCACGAGGCCGGCGTCTCGCTGTCCTCGACGACCTACCACTTCGCCTCCCGCGACGAGATCGTCTCCGAGGCGCTGCGCCACGTCGCCGCCCTCGAGATCGAGCGCATCGCCCACGACGCCGAGGCGCTGGCCGAAGGCCACGCCGACGTCCCCTCGATCGCCCGGGCGCTGGCGGCGTGGCTCGCCGAGCAGGTCCATGGCGATGAGCTGCTGCGCGTGCGCGCCGGCTACCACCTGCAGCTCGAGGCGGCCCGGCGGCCCGAGCTGCGCGCCATCCACGTCGCCTGGGGCCAGGCCGTGCAGGGGCTGGCCGAGCGCGTCCTGCGCGCTGCCGGCTCGCCGCGCCCGCACACCGACGCAAGCATCCTCTCGAGCGCCATCGACGGCCTGCGCCTCGACGAGGTGACCGCGCCGCGCCCCGACTTCGAGCGCCGCGCGCGCCCAGTGATCGAGCGCCTGCTCTCGACCCTCACGGCGCCGTGACCCCGGCCGCGCTGCGCCGTGCGTGCCTCGCGATGCCCGGCGCCACCGAGACCTTCCCCTTCGGCCCGGAGAACTCGGTCTTCAAGGTCGCGGGCAAGGTCTTCGCCATCAGCCGGCTGGACCGCGCGCCGTCGCTGCGCGTGTCGCTGAAGTGCGAGCCGGGGCTCGCCGAGCAGCTGCGCGCGAGCCACGCCGCGATCACGCCCGGCTACCACCTCAACAAGCGCCACTGGAACACCGTCGCCCTGGACGACGGCTCGATCCCCGACGCGATGGTGCGCGACATGATCGAGGACAGCTACGACCTCATCGTGGCCAAGCTGCCCAAGCGCACCCGCCAGGCCCTCGGCTGGAGCGGCGTGTAGGCGCGCTACAGCGGGCCGGGCGTGCCCCAGGCGTCGCCGTGGCGCACGAGCAGGATCTCCTCGGAGCCCGCGTCGGTCACCACCCGGAACAGCGCCTGGTCCTCTTCGGTGCCCGGGCGGTCGACGACCTGCATGAGCAGCAGCTCTCGCACCTCGGCGGGCGAGCGCGCCGCGAACGCCTCGCGGGCCGCCGCCTCGAGCACGCCGCGCTCCCAGCCGCGATCGCTCGCGCGCGCCAGCGCCAGGGCGTGATCGGCCTCGCGCACGGCGCTGTGCGTCTCGTCCTCCTGGTCGCGGGCGCGGCGCCCGTTCGCGATGAGGCCCCCCACGATCAGTAGGACCAGGAGGATCACGACGACGATGACGATGATGGCGATCGCGCTCACAGCGCCGGATTACAGCATCACGTTGCGCGTGGCGAGGTGCGCCCCCACCTTGCGCTTGACCCGCTGCAGGGCATTGTCGACCGTCTTGCAGTCGCAGCCGATGCGGTCGCCGACCTGCTCGTAGGAGTAACCGTCGAGGTAGAGCGCGAGCACGCGCGACTCGAGGTCCGAGAGCGCCGTGGAGAGGCAGGCGACGAGCGAGCGCAGCTCCTCGGAGGAGATGACCTGGTTGACGGGGTCGTGGACCGAGGGTCCCGGGATGACCTCGTCCAGGGTCGGCTCGCCGTCGGAGGCGCTCGCCGGCGTGCTCGAGAACGAGACGTACTGGTTCAGCGGCGTGTGCTTGTTGCGCGTGGCGGTCTTGACCGCCGTGATGATCTGGCGCGTGATGCACAGCTCGGCGAAGTTGCGGAAGCTCGACTCGCGATCGGAGCGGAAGTCGCGGATCGCCTTGTAGAGGCCGACGAGGCCCTCCTGGATGAGGTCGTCGCTATCGCCGCCGGCGAGGAAGTACGACGAGGCCTTCAGGCGCACGAAGCCGTAGTAGCGGCGCACCAGACGGTCGTAGGACGTCGGATCCCCCTGCTTCGCAAGGGCGATCAGGTAGCCATCCTCGACCTGAACTTGAGACTGAGAGTTGGGGGACAGACGGGCCACGAGCGGTCCTTTCGTCCAGCCGGCAGCCATGCCGGCGGGCTCGGAGTAGCTCAGTGGCGCAATCCTCCCCGGAGCGCCATCTGTATCGAATGCTCGCTTTAGCTCAACCTGTAGTCGAGCCTCAGCTGGGCGCGAGAGTTTCAGACTTATGGAGCGCTGTCAAGCGCCGTTGCGCTTCTGCAAGATCCCGTACAGCAGGGCGGCCGCGGCGGCGCTGGCGTTGAGCGACTGGACGTGGCCGCGCAGCGGCAGCGCCACCAGCTGGTCGCACGCCGCCGCGACGCGCGGGCGCAGGCCGCGCCCCTCGGCGCCGATGACCAGCGCGCATCCCCCGCTGTAGTCGGGGTGCAGGTAGTGCTCGGCGCCCTCGGCCGCCGCCCCGTAGCACCAGCAGCCGGCGTCCTTGGCGGCGGCCAGGAAGTCGGCGACGTTGCGCACGCGGGCGACGGAGAGATGCTCGACGGCACCGGCCGACGCCTTGCACACCGCCGGCGTCACCTCGGCCGAGCGCCGCTCGGGGATGACCACGCCGTCGGCGCCCACGCACTCGACCGTGCGGCATATCGCCCCCAGGTTCTGGGGATCCTGGAGCTCGTCGAGCACGACGACGAAGGGGTCGGGGCGCTCCAGCAGCTGCGCTGCGTCGAGGTAGGGGTACGGGCCGACCTCCGCGCACAGGCCCTGATGGGCCTCGCTGCCCGCGCGCGCGGCGATGTCCTGCTCGCGCGCCTCGAGGACGTCGACGTCGCGCAGCCAGGGCTCCGCGGCCGCGCCGCGGGTGGCCCACACTCGGTGCACCGGTCGCCGGCCCGCGCGCAGGGCCTCGCGGATCGGGTTGCGCCCGTAGAGGACGGTCGTGGCGCTCACGGATCGACGCGTACCAGCTGCGGGCCGTCGGCGGAGTCGCGCACCTGCCAGCCCTGCGCGGCGAGCTCGTCGCGCAGGCGATCGGCCTCGCCGAAGTCGCGATCCGCGCGCGCGGCCTCGCGCTGCTCGAGCAGGGCCAGGGCGGCAGCATCGGGCTCGCCGTCCGCGCCCGCGGCGTCGAGTAGGTTGTCGAGCGCGAAGATCTGCAGCATCTCGCGCAGGTCGGCGTCGCCGGTGCCGGGCTCGCGGCGGTTGGCCTCCCGGATCCAGGCCCAGACCTCGGCCAGCGCGGTCGGAGTGTTGAAGTCGTCGGCCAGGGCGGCGAAGAAGCGCTCCTTGTGGCCCGCGAGGTCCTCGGGCGAGGGCCCGGGACCAGGCGCCGCGCGGCCTCGCGCACGCGCCGGACGTTCGCCGCCGCCTGGGCCATCGTCGTCTCGTCGAACTGGATCGGCTGGCGGTAGTGGCCCGAGACGAAGAACATGATCACCGCGTCGCGCCCGTGCTCGGCCAGCGCGTCGGCCAGCGAGGTGATGTTCCCCACGCTCTTGGCCATCTTCTCGCCGCCCATCTGGAGCATCCCGTTGTGCATCCAGATGCGCGAGAGCTCGGCCCCGCGGGCGCGCCGCGTCTGCGCCGCCTCGTTCTCGTGATGGGGGAAGGTCAGGTCGTTGCCGCCGGTGTGGACCTCGAAGCCGACGCCGAGCACCTGCTCGGCCATCGCCGAGCACTCGATGTGCCAGCCGGGCCGCCCACGGCCCCACGGCGCGTCCCACGCGGTGTCCTCGCCCTCCTTCTGGGCCTTCCAGAGCGCGAAGTCGAGTGGGTCCTCCTTGCGATCGGAGCCTTCGACCCCCTCCCCCTGGTCCATGTCGTCGACCGAGCGGTGGCTCAGCGAGCCGTAGTCGGGGTCCGCGCGCACCCGGAAGTAGACGTCACCGTCGACCGCGTAGGCCGAGCCGTTGTCGAGCAGGGCCTGGATGAGGTCCTTGATCGGCTCGATCGTCTCCGAGGCCAGCGGCTCGCGATCGGGCCGCCCGAGGCCCAGGCCCTCGGTGTCGGCGAAGTAGTGCGCCGTCATCTCCCGCGCGAGGTCGGCGCTGGGCACGCCGAGCGGCCGCGCCGCGTCGTAGATCTTGTCGTTGATGTCGGTCACGTTGGCGACGAGCGTCGTCTCGTAGCCCTCGTGCTCGAGGAAGCGCTTGAACAGCGAGGGGACGACGTAGGGACGCGCATTGCCGATGTGGATGCGGTTGTAGACCGTCGGCCCGCACGAGTAGATGCCCACGCGGCCTGGGTCGCGCGGCTCGAGCGGCTGCTTGCGCCCGGTGCGCGTGTCGTGCAGGCGGATGTCGCGGGCCATCCCCACCAATCTACGGAAGGTGCGGATAGGACGGATGGCCAGCGCCGGGGTGGCCGGGCCCGTGTATAAGGTCTCCTACCATGCCCGGCGAGCTGCCCCACGCCCGGCGCCTCGCCGACCTCGACGAGGCCTTCTCGACGCTGCCCGAGCGCTATCTCGGCGCCCCGGAGGGCTTCGACGCCACCTACCACGTCCGCCTGGGCGACGTGGGGCGCACGTGGGAGGTGCGCTGCACGACCCACGGCGCGCGCGTGCGCAAGGGCTCCACGCGCCGCGAGCCCGACGTCGTCATCGGGACCGACGCGCAGACATGGCTGGCCCTGCGCGAGGGGGCACTCTCGGGCGTCGACGCCTTCTGGCAGCGCCGGCTCTACGCCCGCGGCGACGTGGACCTGGCCATCGGCTTCGAGGGCCTGTTCCGCCTGCCCAACGGGCGCCCGCCGCTGGTGCGCATCCACGACGTCCAGCTCCCGGGCCGCCGCGTGTCCACGTTGACCATGGGCGAAGGCCCGGACGTCGTGTGCATCCACGGTCTAGGCGCGACCAAGGCCTCGTTCTTCGACACGGCGGCGGCGCTCACGCGCGCGGGCTACCGCGTCCACGCGCTGGACCTGCCGGGCTTCGGTGGCTCCTCCAAGCCGCTGGCCGGCCCGTACTCGGCGCGATGGTTCGCCGACACCGCGATCGAGGTCATGGACGCGCTGGAGGTCGGGCGCGCCCACCTCGTCGGCAACTCGATGGGCGGCCGCGTGGCGATCGAGATGGGGCTGCGCGCGCCCGAACGCGTCGCCGGCCTGGCCCTCCTCGCGCCCGCCGTGGCCTTCGTCAAGCGCGACTGGCACCCGATCGTGCGCCTGATGCGCCCGGAGCTCGGGCTGCTGCCGCACAGCCTCGGCCGCGGCCGCGTCGCGCGCCAGTACTGGAGCCTATTCGCCGATCCCGACCAGGTCGATCCCAGCATGGCCGACGTCGTCGTCGACGAGTTCCAGCGCATCTACGCGAGCGCCGGGGCGCGGCTGGCCTTCCTCACGGCGGCGCGCAACATCTACCTCGAGCGCCCGTTCGGGCGCGGGGGCTTCTACCCGCGGCTGGCCGAGCTCGAGGCGCCCTCGCTCTTCGTGTGGGGCGCCTGCGACCGGCTCATCCCGCCCGGGTTCAAGCGCCACGTCGCCCAGTGGCTGCCCGACGCCGAGCAGATCGTCCTCGGGGACTGCGGCCACGTCCCGCAGGTCGAGCGCTCCGAGCAGACGATCGGTCTCCTGCGGCGCTTCTTCGGCCGCGTCGACGCGCTGCGCCCGCGCCGGGCGCGGGCGCGGGCGCGGGCGGCCTGATCATCTAGCCTGCCGCCGGGTGCGCCCCGCCCTGCCCGCCGCCGCCGTCGCCTTCGCCTTCGCGCTGCTCATCGCCGCACCCGGCGCGCCGGCCGCGGTCCGCGTCGCGCCCGTCGGGGTGCGCCCGCACGGCACGCTGATCGTCCACGTCACTGGCGGGCTGCCCCAGACGCTCTCGATCGATGGGCGCCGCATCGCCACCGCGCGCCACGCGAGTACCCACGTCAGCCTGCGCAGGCGCGTCGCCCAGGGCCGCCACCGGCTGCGGGCCTGCCGCGGGCGCTCGTGCTCGACGAGCGCGCCATTCGTCGTCACCAGCGGCCCGATCGTCGGCGGCTGCCCCGTGCTGCCGCCCGACAGCCCGTGGAACACCGACGTCAGCTCGGCGCCGGTGGCCGCCGACTCCGCCGCCCTCGTGGCCGCGCAGGCCGCCGGGCACGACGTCCACCTGGACTTCGGCGACACGCAGTCGGAGTACGGCATTCCCTACGCGCTGGTCGGCCCGAAGCAGCGCCGCGTGCCGATCGCCTTCGGTACCGACGGCGCCGACTACGGCGACGAGAGCGACCACGGGCCCTTCCCGATCCCGCCCACGGCGCCGATCGAGGGCGCGCCGGCCGGGCAGCCCGACCCGCGGGAGGGCGACCGCCACGTGATCGTCATCCAGCGCGAGCGCTGCGTCGACTACGAGCTCTACAACGCCGTGCGCCAGGGCGGCGGGGCGTCCTGGCAGGTCTCCGCGTCGGCGCGCTGGGACCTCACGCGCAACGGGCGCCGGCCGGCGGGCTGGACCTCGGCCGACGCGGCCGGGCTGCCCATCTTCCCCGGCCTGCTGCGCTACGACGAGGCCGCCTCGGGCACCATCCGCCACGCCCTGCGCTTCACGCTGCCGCGCGCGCGACGCGCATGGCAGGCGCCGGCGAGCCACTGCGGCACCGCCACCGACCCCTCCACCCCGCCCTACGGCTCGCGCTGGCGGCTGAAGGCCTCCTTCGACGAGACGCCCTACACCGGCCCCGCGCTGGCCATCGTGCGCGCGCTCAAGCGCTACGGGCTGATGTTCGCCGACCAGGGTTCGTCGATGTTCATCACCGGCACGACCGACCGGCGCTGGACGCAGACGATCGAGAACATCAACCAGCGCCACCCGATCCCCGGTGACGCCTTCGAGGTCGTCGCGGGCGCGGCGCGCACGCCCTGCTGACGCGCCTATGATGCCCTCGGCCATGAGCGCCACCGCGACGTCGCGCAACGGCCACTCCAGCAATCCCGTCGGGGACGGCAGCCTGCGTCCGGGCGACGAGGAGCGCCCAGAGGCCGAATCCCAGGGCTCGCTGCCCGGGCGGCTGCTCAAGGCCCTCGCGGGCCAGATCACCAGCCGCGTGCCGCCGGCCGACCTCGACGAGCGCGATCCCGACTACATCCGCGAGTCGCTCCCGGGCCTGTGGCTGCTCTCCAGCCTCTACTTCCGCGGCGAGGTCCGCGGCCTGGGGAACATCCCCGAGGAGGGGCCGGTGCTGCTGGTCGGCAACCACTCGGGCGGCAACCTCACCCCCGACACCACCGTCTTCACGCTCGCCTTCAGCGCCTACTTCGGCGTCGAGCGGCGCTTCTACCAGCTCGCCCACAACCTCGTGCTCTCGATGCCGGGCCTCGGCTTTTTGCGCAAGTTCGGCACCGTCGCCGCATCGCCGGCCAACGCCGAGAAGGCGCTGCGCTCGGGCGCGGCGGTGCTCGTGTACCCCGGCGGCGACCACGAGGTCCATCGCCCGAGTTGGCACTCCCACCGCGTCGACTTCGGCGGGCGCCGCGGGTTCATCCGCCTGGCGGTCGAGCACGACGTCCCGATCGTGCCGGTCGTCTCCATCGGCGGGCAGGAGACCGCGCTGTTCCTCAGCCGCGGCGAGACGCTCTCCAGGCTGCTCGGCCTCGATCGGCTGCTGCGCCTGAAGGTGCTGCCGATCTCGATCGCCGCGCCGTGGGGCATCAACGTCGGCGACTTCTTGGGCCACATACCGCTGCCGGCCAAGATCACGGTGGAGGCGCTGCCGCCCATTCGCCTGCGCGACGAGTTCGGTCCCGAGCCCGACGTCGACGAGGCCTACGAGCACGTCGTGCGCATCATGCAGGAGACCCTCGACGCGCTCGCCGCCGAGCGCCGGCTACCGCTGATCGGATGAGGGTCTCGGCGCAGATCGAGATCGCGGCGCCGCCCGAGGACGTGTGGGAGTTCGTCGTCGACCCCGCCCGCCAGCTGCACTTCATGGCCGGCATGACGCGCTGGGAGGTCGAGGGCGAGCAGGCCACCGGGATGGGCGCGCGCTACCGCACGCTCATGCGCGTCGGCTCGGCCGAGGTCGGCGGCCTCGTGGAGGTCGTCGAGTGGGAGGAGGGCTGCGATCTCGCCTGGTCGTCGGTCACCGGCGTCGACCAGCGCGGGCGCTGGCGGCTGCGCGCCCGGCCCGACGAGTCCACGCACGTCGAGCTGCGGCTGGCCTACGGCGTGGCGGGCTCCGGGATCCTGGGCTGGGTCGCCGAGCAGGTCGCGGCGCCCACCGTGCGCGGGCACCTGCGCCGCTCGCTGCAGCAGCTCAAGCGCCAGGTCGAGCACGAGCGCCTGCGCAGGCAGGCGGCACAGCGGCGCACGGCGCGTGGCGTCGCTAGTGGTGCCAGCGCCAGCTCGAGCGGAAGCTGACCGTCAGGCGCGCGACGTCGCCGTCGCGCAGGCTCAGCACGAAGGTGCGGCACGTTCCAGCCCACGACTTCCGGGTCTGCCACATGAAGACGTAGTGGCCCGTCCAGGAGTGGAAGATCAGGCCGCTGTCGTACTTGCTCGCGGCCGGCTCGCCGCCGGTCGGGGAGCCAGGGTGGTAGCAGTCGGTCTGCACGCTGGAGGGCGAGCCGGCGGCCAGGACGTCGAGCCCGCGGTCGCCGCCGAGCGAGAAGACGATCGGGATGGCGTCGCCGGCGTGGACCACGCTGCCCTGATGGATGGGCCCGAGGAAGCCCTGGAAGTGGAGGTCCGGATCAGTCGCGGGCGGCGGCGGAGGCGGCGGCTCGGTCACGGTGTAGGTGTGCGTCACCGTCGTCTCGTTGCCTTCCCCGTCACGCGCGACGACGGTGAAGTCGTGAGGACCGAGCGCCGAGGTGTCGAGCGGGTCGCCGTCGGGCAGGTCGCCCGTGCACGACCGCAGCCCCGAGGGGCCTTCGTCGGCGCACGTGTAGTCGACCGCGACCGTGGCGCCCTGCTCGTACTGGGCGCCATCGGCGGGTGTGGCGAGGTCGATGGTCGGCGCCGTCTCGTCGCGCGGCTTGACCGCCACCACGGCCTGCGGGCGGAAGTTGGCCGGCGCGGGATCGGCCTTGACCGCCAGCGACCCGTCGGCGGCGACGTCGTACTGGCCGATCGTGGCGTCGCCGAAGCCGGCGACGTAGAGGCTCTTGCCGTCGGGCGCGAGCGCGAGCCCGAACGGCGTGCGCGGCGCGGCCACCGCCGCAGCGAGCTCGCTCAGCGCGCCTGAGCCGTCGGCGGCGTACTGCGTGACCGTGTTGGAGGAGAGGTTCGTCACGTAGACGCGGCCCGCGGCGGCCACGATGCCGCGCGGCTGGCTGCCGGTGGCGACGGGCTGCCCGTTGGGCGCAAGGTCACCACTCGAGGCGTGGACCGAGAACTGGGTGATGGTGCCGCTGGGGAGCTGGTTGGTGACGTACGCGCTGGCGCCGTCAGGGCTGATGGCGATGCCCGCCGGCCGCGAGCCGGCCGCGACGGTCGCGGGCTGCTTGGGCGTCACCACGCCCGCCGCGGAGACGTCGTACTGCGAGACGGTCGCATCGTCGAAGTTCGTCACGTAGGCGCTCGCGCCATCGGGGCTGACGGCGATCTGGCCCGCCCCGGCGCCGGTGGCGGCGTTCGAGGCGAGCGTCAGCTCGCCGGCGCCGTCGACGTCGTAGGTGCTGACCGTCCTGTCGCCCTGATTGACGACGTAGGCGTGGCGACCGTCGGGCGCCACTGCGATGGCGACCGGCGTCGTTCCCGTAGCGACCGAATCGGGCGTCTTGGGCGTCAGGGTCCCGTCGAGGCCGATGTCGAACTGCGAGATGCTCGACGAGCCCTGGTTGACGATGTAGAGGCTGCGCCGGTCGGGCGTGGCCGCGGCCGCGGTCGACGTCAGGCCCGTCCCCACCTCGGGAGGCGTGAGAGACGAGAGCACACCCGCGTCGTCCGCCGCGTACTGGCGGGCGGTCTGGCTCCAACTGGTCGCGTACACGAACGCGGACGGTGCGGCGGCGCTCGCCGACGCCGCCGTCAGCGCGCTGGCGAGTACGGCCGCGGCGGCCATCCTGGCCAAACGGAAGCTCATCCTTGGGGGTCCATTCCTTGGGGGTCCATGGACGTTAGAACGTGAACCCTGCCTGGTTGCACGGATGGACAAGTATCGGATCTTTCGCGCAAGACCTTTAGCGCGCTCCCGCGGCCGGCCGGGGCGCTACCGTGAGGGCGTGCAGCCCCCCTCGGCACTGGACATCCTCGTCGTCGACGACGACGAGCCGCTGCGCGAGATGCTCACCCGCTCCTTCGAGCGCGAGGGCCATCGCGTGACGGCGGTGCCCGACGGCGAGCAGGCGATCGCCCAGGCCACCGAGCGCGACTTCGACGTGGTCCTGCTCGACGTCGCCCTCGGCCCCGGACCGGCCGGCCACGACGTGGCGCGCGCCCTGCGACAGCGCCGGGCCGTGGTGCCGATCATCATGCTCACCGCGCTCGACAGCGAGGCCGACGTCGTCCAGGGCCTCGAGGCCGGCGCCGACGACTACGTGACCAAGCCCTTCGGCCTGGCCGAGCTGCGCAGCCGCATCCGCGCCGTCCTGCGCCGCGCCCACGGGCGCGTGGTCGACGGCGTGCGCACCGTCGGCCCGGTGACGATCGACCAGCGCGAGCGCCAGGTCACCGTCGGCGGCTCGCCCGTGCGCGTGACCTTCAGCGAGTACGAGCTGCTGGCCTGCCTCATGGAGCGCCCCGGCAAGCTCTTCACCCGCCAGGAGCTCCTGCGCGCGATCTGGGGCGACAGCGCCTACCGCGACCCGCGCGCCATCGACGTCCACATCAGGCACCTGCGCGAGAAGCTCGAGGAGCGCCCGGAGGAGCCGAGCCTGATCCTCACGGTCCGCGGCGCCGGCTACCGCTTCCGGGAGCAGTGATCAGGCGCAGGGCCTTCGGTCTGCGCCCGCGGCTGCTGGCCGCGCTGGTCTTCACGAGCGTCGTCACGTTGGCCGTCGCCGCGTTGGCCCTCCTCCCGCCGCTGCAGCACCGTCTCACCGACCAGGCCGCGCGCGACCTCGAAGCCGCGACGCGGACCGACGCACCGCTGTTCCACGACGCCATCGTCAGCAACCTGAAGGACACGAAGCGGACGCGCCAGAGTCCCGAGGACCGCCTCTCCAGCTTAAGTGGGGCGCTCTCCAACCGCGCCTTCAGGCTGCGCCTGCGCACCGACGCCCGCGTCATCGTCGCGAGCTCCGTGCCCGGTGCGGCGCCGATCTTCGACACCGACTTCGCCGGCAGCGCACTTCCGCGCAGCGAGATCCTCAACGCGATCACCGACCCGGCGGAGCGCACGGTCCGCCGCGACAACCAGGTCATCGTCGTCGAGCCCATCGACGTGCCGGACGATCTGTCGCTCAATCGGGTGCGCGGCGTCGGCGTCTCCGGCGAGCTCTCCGGCGACTTCGTGCTCCTGACGCTCAAGCCGCTCACCGACGTGACCACCGCCGTCGGCCAGGTCCGCAACGCCTTCCTCGCGGCGGCCGCCGTCGGCCTCCTCGTCGCCGTCCTGCTCGGCATCGGCCTCGCCACGGGGATCGGCCGCCGCCTGGCGCGACTGCGCGCGGCCGCGGTGCGCGTGGCCGCGGAGGGCACCGACGCACCGACCCCGAGCGACGCCGGCCTCGACGAGGTCGGCGACCTGGCGCGCGCGCTGGCCACCATGCAGCGCGAGCTGCGCCGCCAGGAGGCGGCGCGGCGCTCGTTCGTCGCGACGGCGTCGCACGAGCTGCGCACCCCGCTGACCTCGCTGCAGGGCACGATCGAGCTGCTCGACGAGGACCTGCGCGACGGCAATCTCGACCAGGAGGACGCAAGGCGACAGGTGCAGGGCGCCCAGCGCGAGCTGCGGCGCCTGGCGCGGCTGGCCAGCGAGTTGCTGGACCTCAGCCGGCTCGACGCCGACGTCGCGCTGCGCGACGAGCCCGTCGAGCTCGGGGAGCTGTGCCGGGCGGTGGCCGCCGAGTTCGAGCTGCGTGCGGGCGAGGGCGAGGTCGAGCTGCAAGTCCCAACGCCGCCCGGGCCGTGCTGGGGCAGCGGCGACCCCGGCGCCGTGGCGCGAGTCGTGCGCATCCTGCTCGACAACGCCCTGCGCCACGCGCCGGCGGCCTCGACCGTGCGCGTGGTGCCCGCCTATCACGGAGAGGCGGCGACGGTCTCGGTCGGCGACGAGGGTCCCGGGGTGCTCCCCGAGGATCGCGAGCGCATCTTCGAGCGCTTCGAGCGCGGCAGCGCGCCGTCGGGCGAGAGCGGCTTCGGGCTGGGCCTGGCCATCGGACGCGAGCTGGCGCGCAAGATGGGCGGCGAGCTGCGCATCGCGGAATCCGATGGCGGGGCGAGCTTCGTCCTCGACCTCCCCATCCAGCTGCCCGCCGGCTCGCACCCCGAGCCGGAGTCGCAGGCCGAGCCCACGCCGTACATGTCTTGACGGCTATATGCCTCTTTGGTTATGCTCGAAGGCATGCATGGCACCTACGAGATCGTTGACGACCGCTCCGCGCTGACCTTCGAGCGTCGCCTCGCACACTCCGTCGAGCGCGTGTGGCGGGCGGTGACCGAGCCGGCCGAGCTGGCGCACTGGTTTCCCAGCGTGGTACGCGGAGACCTGGCGCCCGGCGCTACGCTGACCTTCGAGTTCCCCGGTGGCGATATGCCCCCGATGCAGGGCGAGGTCATCGAGGCCGACCCACCGCGCTCGCTCTCGTTCACCTGGGGCGACGACGTGCTGCGCATCGAGCTCGAGCCCGACGGCATCGGCTGCCTGCTGCACTTCGTCGTCCTCTTCGACGATGCCGAGCGCGCCTCGCGCGACGCCGCCGGATGGCACGTCTCCCTGGACCGGCTCGAGGAGCACCTCGGCGGGGCGGCGGCGCAGGCGCCGAGCAGCGAGCCCACGCCCGATTGGCGCGCGCATTACGAGGAGTACCAGCGCCGCGGCCTGCCGGCCGGCGCGCCGGTCCCGGGCGACTGACCGCGACGGGCCATGCGAGGATGGAGCATGGCCGATATCGACCTGGCCGCCGTCGAGCGCGAGCTGCGCGCCCGCCACGACGAGCTCGAAGAGCGGCTCGCCGCCCTGGCGCGCCCACCCGAGCGCGGCTCCACGGTCGGCTTCGGCAAGCGCATCGGGGACGGGACGACCGAGGCCGTCAGCCGCCTCACGGACGTCGGGGTGGGTGGCAGCCTCGAGCTCTCCGAGGCGCGCGTGGCCCGTGCCCTGGCCAAGCTCGCCGAGGGCAGCTACGGCGTCTGCGACGGCTGCGGCGAGCCGATCGCGCCGGCCCGCCTGGCCGCGGCGCCCGAGAGCGTGCTCTGCATCGACTGCGCGCGCCGCGGAGGGTAGGGCGCGCCAGCGCGCGCCTGCGCGCCCCAGCGGACCCGCAGGACACGCCACGGGCCCGCGGCCGTGAGTCGCGCCGCGGTGGCGCCGCGACGTCGCAGCCGCGCGATGACGGCGGTGTCGTCGCCTTCGATGAAGGCGATGCCGACCGCCGGTGAGAACCACCGCCCGACGTCGCTGAGGTGCACGTCGAGCTTCCACGCCACCCCGTTCTCCAGGCCCCCCGGCTGGACGATCGGGTGCAGGCGGGCGACCGGGGCACGGCGCTCGGCGCGGTCGACGGCGCGCCACAGCGCCGAGAGCTTCTCGGCCCGAGCCTTCGCCTCGGTCGCCTGGTGGTGCATCCCGTCGGCGCGGGAGACGGCGAACGGGACGCAGGCGGCGACGAGGACCGCCGCGACGACAGCACGGCCGCGGGCGCCGGAGGCCAGGCGCACCGCGGCGACCGCGCCGATCCCGGCCACGACGCAGCAGATGGCCACGGGCACGACGAGATAGCGGGGCACCGCCGGGTAGCCGAGCGCGGTCGCGACGACGGTGAACCCGACCCAGGCCGCCGCGACCGACCCGAGCGCGGCCACCGTCCGATCTCGCGTGCGCCAGCCGACGGCCAGGCCGCACAGCGCGCCGACCCACACCGGCGCCGGGGCGATCCGGCCCGCGCCCCGCAGCAGCTCGAGCGCGGGATCGCCCGTGCCCTGCAAGCTGACCGGCTCGGCGCTGATGCGCGCCAGGTGGAAGGTGTGCAGGACATCGCCCGACCCCGCCCAGTCGGGCACGATCCACAGGGCGAACATGCCCGGGACGCCGAGCGTCAGCGGCCACCAGCGACGCTGGAGCACCGCCATGTAGACGGCGTAGGCCCCGACCAGGGGCCACACCTCGGGGCGCGCCAGCCCGGCCAGCGCGCCGAGCAGGAAGGCCGCGTCGCGGCGGCCGCTCAGGTGCAGCTCGATCGCCCCGAGCATGAGCGCGACGACCAGCGGCTCGACGTTGCCCGCCGCCAGATAGCGAAGCCACTCGGCCGTGGCCAGCAGGGCGAGCGCCGCCAGCGCCCCAGCGATCGGGCCGCCCCCGCGCGCCCCGAGCCGGAAGGCCAGCGCGAGGGCCGCGAGGCCCGCGAAGCGCACGACCATGAGCCAGAGGCTCGGCGCCGCGGAGCCGGTGAGGGCCAGCGGCGCGGTGAAGAGCACCGCCAGCGGCTTCCAGCCGGTGCTCGCGATGGTGCTGAAGCCCGGCCCCGGCACCGCGATCTCCCGGCCGAAGACCAGCCACGCCCACGGGTCGTAGCTCGGAGCGGACGGGAGCGCGAGCGAGGCCGCCGCCAGGGCGAGGCCCGATGCCGCCCACCAGGTCGCCCTCATGCGACCGGGATGCGCGCCTCCAGGCGTGTGCCACCGCCGGGTGGGCTGTCGACGCGGAGCTGCCCGTGGAGCGCCTCGACGCGGTCGGCGAGACCGTGCAGGCCCGAGCCGCCCCCGGGGTTCGCCCCGCCGATGCCGTCGTCGGCGACGCGGACGAGCACGCGCCCGTTGTCGCGCAACACGCTGACGGAGACGTGGGACGCGTGGGCGTGCTTGGCCACGTTGGTGATCGCCTCGGCGATGAGGTAGTAGGCCGCGGCCTCGACGGGCTCGGGCAGGCGCTCTTCGGGCATCTCGTCGATCTCGACCGGCAGCGGCGCGCGGTGGGCGAGCGCCGAGAGGGCGGGTGCCAGGCCGCCGTCGGTGAGGATCGCGGGATGGATGCCGCGGGCCAGCTCGCGCAGCTCCTCGAGCGCATGCGTGAGCTGCTCGCGAGCCTCGGACAGGTCCTGGCGGGCGCGGGCGGGGTTGGCCTCGAAGCTCCCCTCGACCATGCGCAGCTGCAGCGCCAGCGACACGAGCCGCTGCTGGGCGCCGTCGTGGAGATTGCGCTCCAGGCGCCGGCGCTCGGCGTCGCCCGCCTCCACGATGCGCGCGCGCGAGCCTGCGAGCTTGTCGTAGGCGTCGGCGTTGGACAGGGCCTGGGCCACGAGCTCGGCGAAGTCCAAGAGCCGTTGCTCGGAGCCGCTGACCAGGGGCTCGGTCTCCGTGGTCGACGCCACCAGCACGCCCCACAGTCGGGCGCCGACGGAGACCGGAGCGGCCACCGAGGACCGGTAGCCGAAACCGCGCAGCTGCTCCGCGAGCGCTCCCGGCGCGTCGTCGTAGTTGTCGATGCGCTCGGGATGGCCGCTGCGGTAGACCCGGGCGACGACCGAGTCGCCGTCGAGGTCGACCGACGAGCCCAGCGGCAGGCCCGCCAACCCTGCGTCGCGCCAGCTGCCGACCACCGTGGCCCTCATGTCGCTCTCATAGCGCAGCACGCTGGCGCTGGGAGCATCGAGCAGGCGCGCGACCTCCTCGGTGACCCGCTCGAACACCGAGCTGGGCGGGGCCTCGCTGGCGACCAGCGTGGCGATCCGGCGCAGGGCGGCCTGCTCGTCCGCCAGCGCCCGCGTGGCCAGCTCGCTGGCCACGAGGCGCTGCTCGGCCTCGCGAGACCGGGTGACGTCGCTCATCGTCGAGACGACGCCCTCGGGTCGGCCACCGGCGTCGAGGACGGGCGCCGAGCTAATCCAGATCCACGCCGGCGTGCCATCCGGTCGCGTCAGGCGCACCGTGAGTGGGGCCTGGGGATCGCCGGTGGCCAGGGCCTCGTCGCCCAGCAGGCGCCCGCCGGGCACCGGCCGATCGTCGGCGTCCACCGCGGCGCCGAGGATGTCCTCGGGCCGACGGCCGCGCAGTCGATCGCGCGCGAGGCCGACGATCTGCTCGGCGGCCGCGTTGCAGTCGGTGATGACCCCGCTCGCGTCACGGACGATGAGGCCCTCCGCCATCGATTGCACGACCGAGCGCAATCGCTCCTCGTTGGCGCGCAGCGCCTCGTCGGCGCGAGCGCGCTCGGCGGTCACCGCGGCGAGCACGAGCGCCGTCAGCGCCGCGGTGGCCAGGAACAGCTGGCTCGACAGCAGGCTGTCGGTGATCGACTGGCGGACGAACGGGCCCGCGTTGTGCGCCGTGTTCCACACCGTGAGCCCGGCCACGATCACGAGCGCCGTGGCCGCGCCCCGGGGCCGAAGCGCAGCGCGGCCCAGATGAGCACGGGGAAGACGACGTACGGGACGTCGCGCTGGGACGGGAGCTCGGCCAGCAGGACCAGGGCGGTGATGAGCACGGCGCCCTCGACCAGGTCCCAGCGCGAGAGCCCGCGCCAGCCGCGGGTCGCCCATGTGAGGATCAGCGGGGTGACGACGAGCGCGCCCGAGAAGTCCGACAGCCACCACGTCCGCCAGACCTCCGCGAACTGGTCCTGCGGGATGACGTCGCCCAGGCGCAGCGACGTGGCGCCGAAGCTGGCGCTGATGAGCGTCCCCACCGCGGCGGCCGCCACGAGCGCGAAGACGTCGCCCACCCGCTCGAGGCCCGTCCGACCGCCGATCAGGCGCCGCAAGAGGACGGCGCCGACGACCACCTCGAGCGTGTTGCCGAGCGTCTGGCCCAGCACCGTTCCCAGCGGCGAGGAGAAGTCCGCGACCAGGAGGTCGCCGATGACGATGCCGGGCCACAGCCGCGTCCCATAGAGCACGAGCGCGGCGATGCCCACCCCGACCGGAGGCCACAGCGCGGTGACGGTGCCGTTGAGGTACGCCAGCCGCAGGCCGATCTTCGCGGCGGCGTAGTAGAGCCCCGCGACCAGGAGGATCGAGACGCCGAGCAGGACGAGGCCGCGGCGCGTCGAGCGCCAGGACGCGAGCTGCGCCTCGATCCGGGCTCGACGGGGGGTGGCCAAGGCGGAGGTCATGAGGTCTCTATGGACTGCTCACCACCCGGACGTCCGTCGGGGCATAGATCCCGCGCTCCTGGAGCAGCCGGACCTGGGGCTCGAGCACCTCGCGACGGTACTCCTCGTGTCGGTAGGGCTCCCGGTCGGCGTAGAGGTTCTTGGGATAGATGGGCTGCTCGTAGATGAGCCGGTACTGCTCTGTCGTGAGGTCCTTCATCCAGTTGCCCCAGCGCGCATTGGCGCGGAAGTGACGCAGCGCGTGGATGTCGACAGTGCCCGCCACCCAGGAGGACCCGCCGCTGTAGGCGTGCTCCCCGACGAGCCGGCCGAGATGGTCGACGATCATCGAGTGCCCGCCGAAGGTGTCGATCGGCGTCTCGTCCTCGGCGTGCAGGTAGTAGGTCCCCACGTTGGGCGCGATCACGTAGAAGTTGTTGTCCAGGGCGCGCGCCCGCGTCTGTACGGCGAAGGCATCGCTGGAGCGATGGGGGAACGAGGCGCGGTAGACCACCTCCGCGCCGTTCATGGCCAGGCCGCGCGCGTTCTCGGGATAGGACCCCTCGTTGGCCATCATCACCCCGAGCCGCCCGATCTCGGTGTCGGCCACGGGATAGAAGGCGTCGAGCGTCTCGCCGTACAGCTCGACCCAGCGGTCGTAGACGTTGTGCGGCGTGACGGAGTGCTCGACGGGCAGCAGCGGCACGAGCTTGTGGTGGCGCAGCACGATGTCGCCGTCGGGGTTCAGCACGAAACCGACGTTGAAGAACTTCCCGGGGAACTCGGGGTGGCGCGCCTTGGCCTGCGCCATCACGAAGACGCCCCATTTGCGCGCCAGACGGCCGAGCTCGTCGGTCTCGGCGCCGGGGATGTCGATCGCGCACTCGCGCGCGAAGGTCTCGTGGTCGAGGTCGAGCACCTCGTCGTTGAAGCCCTGCAGGGCGCCCTCGGGAATGGCGATCAGGCGCACCGGGAGATCGAGCCCTCCGAGCCACGCCGAGGCCGTCACGAGATGGTCGAGGTGCTCGAGGCTGCGCCGGATGTCCTCCCGGCTGCGGATGCCCCAGATGGTGGGAACGAGTCCGATCGCCTGATACGGCTCAATCATGTGCGTCTCTCCTCCACGCGGGGCGGCTGCGACGCCCCGAGGCAAATCGGAGGGCAGCCTCGCGCGTTGCCTACGCCACCTGGCATCCCCAAGTCAAGTGCGGCGAGCGCCCGCGACGCGGATCTCGGCGCGGCCGGGCGTATCAGCGCGGGCGCCTCGCGGCTCCTTCGGCCATGACTGCGCGCGCGATGCTCTCGTCGCTCTGGAGGGCCGTGAGCCCCGGACTGAGCCCCAGGGCGGCCATGCCCTTCCCCTTCTTCGCCGCCTGGCCCGGGGCGCCCGTGTGCTGGGCGCGCGGGCTCGAGCGCGGCGCGAAGAGCTAGCGGACCGGCACGGCGGCGGCCGGGCGCCGCAGGGCGACCGAGACGCGGCGCAGCCCGCCGTAGCGCACGACGAGGGCCACCAGCCCGACCAGCGTGATCGGGACGAAGAGAACGAAGCGCACGACGACGGCGTAGGCCAGCGCGGCGGCGTGGGTGCCGCCCGCGACGAGCCGCACGCCGAGCAGCACGGCGGCGTCGAAGGTACCGAGATAGCCCGGAGCGGCCGGGACGAGCGCCACGAGATTGGCCAGGGCCATGATGTAGAGGCCGTCGAGCAGCGAGAGGTGCACGCCGGCCACCGCGCCCAGGACGGCGTACACGGAGCCCTCGATCAGCCACAGCACGATGGAGAGCGCCAGCAGGCCGGCGCCGGTCGGCGACCACAGCCGCCGCGTCGGGGCCAGCAGGCGGGCGCCCAGGTCCTGCAGCCGACGCCCGGCGCCGGTGTCGCGCCCAAGGAAGGCCGCGGCCGCCGCGGCAAGGGCGAGGCCGCCCGCGACCGCCGCGAGCATCCAGCCCTCGACACCCAGCGGCAGGTGCAGGGTGGTGACCAGGACGGCGAAGACGAGGACGAGGGCGACCGCGTCGAGGACGCGCTCGGCCACCAGGGAGCCGAAGCCGTCGGCGGTCGCCGTCCCGGCCTGGCGCGAGGTGAGGACCGACTTCAGGACGTCTCCGGCGCGCGCCGGCAGCGCGTTGTTGCCCATGTAGCCGACGACCGTCACCGCGTAGGCGTCGGTGCGCGACAGGTACGCCCCGGCGTGGCGCAGCAGGCGCAGCCAGCGCTCGCCGCGCAACACCGTGGCCAGCGCGTAGAGCGCGAGCGCCGCCGCCAGTCGCGGCAGGGCGACCGACGCCGCCGGCAGCTCGGGCAGCTGCTGGCGCGAGGCCCACCAGACGACCGACACCAGCGCGATCGCCGAGACGATCGCCGGGAGCAGGAGGGCTCGGCCGCGCCCGCTCACTACACGCGCTCGGGCGCCAGCGCCTCGCTCATCGACGGGGTCACCGGCACCTTCTTGTAGGGCTGCTGGGCCTGGGCGTCGGTCTCCTCCTCGTGGTAGGAGCTCTCGACGTTGACTGCCCAGATGTCGTGGCCGGCGCGCGTGAGGACGTTGTCCACGGCGCGCATGGCGCTCAGCATCGAGTGGTCGGAGTTGTTGTAGCGGTGCAGCCCGTTGCGCCCGACCTGCTGGAAGTTCGAACCCAGCGGATCCAGCCACTCGCGGATGGTGGCGACGCGCTCGGCGTAGTCCTCGTCGTACATCGGGTAGGCGAGGGGGACGCGCACGACGTAGCCGCGGCGCACCTGCTCGGGCCGTGCCAGGCCGAGCTGCTCGAGCTCGCGCGTGGCGAGAGCGACGAGGTCCTCGTCCTCCATGGTCCACAGCTCGTCGCCCTTGAAGGCGAAGTACTCGAGGCCGACGCAGGCGGTGTCCGGGTCCGGGACCATCCACGGGCTCCACGAGCGGTAGTTCTGGATGCGCCCGACGTGGACGTCGGGCTCGTGGATGTAGATCCAGTTGTCGGGGAAGAGGTCCTCGCCCTCGAGCACGAGCGCGACCGTGAGGAAGTCGCGGTAGCGCAGCCCCTTGGCCGCCTCGGTGACGCGCTCGGGCGGAGCGGGGTCGGTGATGCCGGCGGTCGCGCGCAGGGGCAGCGACGAGATGACGGCCTCCGGCTCGATGATCTCGTCGGGCGTGTGAACGGCGACGCACTCGTCGTCGACGAACTCCAGGCGTGTGGCGGGGGTCTCGAGGCGCACCTCGCCGCCGAGCTCCTCGATGCGGGCGGTCATGGCCTCCCACATCTGGCCCGGGCCATAGCGCGGGTACTGGAACTTGTCGATCAGCGACTTGATCTTGTTGCCCTTGTTGCCGAAGAAGGCGGCCTTGGCGGCGCTGAAGAAGCTCAGGCCCTTGATGCGCTGGGCGGCCCACTCGGAGCGGACCTCGGTGGCGGGGACGCCCCACACCTTCTCGGTGTAGCTCTTGAAGAAGTGGGTGTACAGGCGCTTGCCGAAGCGGTTGGAGACCCAGGTCTCGAGGTCGTCCTCGCGGCCCTTGGGCTTCATCGCGGCCCACATGTAGCTCAGCGTGCAGCGCACGAGCTCGACCGGGCCGAGCTTCTTGATGACGTCGGTGCCCTTGAGCGGGTAGTCGAGGTAGCGCCCGCGCCAGTAGATGCGCGACATGCGCGGGCGCATCAGGAACTCGTCGCCCATGATCTCGAGCCAGAGGTCGTTGACCTCCTGGCTCTTGGTGAAGAAGCGGTGGCCGCCGAGGTCGAAGCGATACCCCTCGGGGTCGACGACGGTCTTGGCCAGGCCGCCGACCTGCTCGTCGGCTTCCAGCACGATCACGTGCCGGCCGGCCTTGGCGAGCAGATAGCCCGCGGTCAGGCCGGCGGCCCGCCGCCGATGACGACATAGGGACGGTCGCTGCCGCCGTCGCCGGAGCGAGGGGCGTCGATCTCGAGGAGGGTCATGGCCGACAGCCTCCCCCCTCGCGCGGGGTTTGCAGTCGCCCTGCTAATCGTCGCTAACGATCCTTAACGGCGCTCACTTGCGCTCGTAGAGCACCGCGCGAACGCCCTTGGGCAGCGGCCTGCCCTCGGTCACGGGTGCGGCGAGCGTCCGCGACAGGCGCTTGTCGCGGTCGAGCACCCGCTGCCACTGGGCCGAGCGCGTGCGCACCTCGCTGGTCCAGGGCGCGCCCCAGCGGGCCGTGCGGATGATCGGGAAGATGGCGAGGATCTTCTCGCCGGGCTTCAGCGTGGCCACCAGCGCGTCCTCGGTCGGCGTCGGCTTGGCCGCCTTCAGGCGCTCCAGCGCGTCGCGCCAGTCGAAGACGAGCGGGTCCTTGACCGGGCCCATGGTGTCGGCCCAGCGCAGCCCGATGTCCTGGGGCAGGTAGTAGTGCATCACCGGCCCCTGCTCGGGGTGGATGGCGACGACCATGTCGCCGCGCTCGAGGCGGTCGCGAGTCAGGACGGCGACGGCGTGGGCGTCGCTCTTGGTCTGGAGCACCCCGGTCCGCGGGTTGAACCAGAAGGCGACGAGGATCGCGATGACCACCAGGCCCAGCCGGCCGCCCCGGGCCAGCCCCGCGGCGCCGAGCAGCAGCACGGGGCCGACGAAGACCGAGAAGTAGCGGTTCGACCACGCCGGCGAGAGCTGTGAGGCCAGCCACGCGACCGCCAGCGTCGTGAGGCCCATGATCGCCACCGAGAGCGCGGCACGGGCCCGCGGGGAGCGTCGGGCGCCCGCGAGGATCGTGCTGAGGCCAAAGCCCGCGCCGAGCGCGAAGGCCATGGCCGGCGCGGCACCGCCGAGCAGGTTGGCCAGGCCGTTGAGGATGGCCTGGAAGGTCGGCCGCTCCGCCCACGGCGCGCCGGTGTGCTGGGCCTGCGAGATGAGGATCGGCAGCCACGGCAGGTAGAGCACCGCGGTGATCGCGTAGGCCAGCAGCGCGTCGCGCAGCACCGCGCGGCGGTCCGCGGCCTGGTGGTAGATCGGGACGAGCGCCGCCACGGTGCCGATGGCCAGGAACAGGCCCCAGTTATGGGCGTAGGCGATGAGCGCCAGCGCCACGGAGAAGACGGGCAGCCACGCGCGCCGGCCCTGGACGAAGGTCACGACGAAGGTTGCCGTGACGATCGTCGAGAGCAGGGCGACGAGCGCGTACATCCTCGTCTCCTGCGAGTAATAGGTCAGGAACGGGTTGATGGCGGCCAGCAGCGCCGCGATCCAGGCCGCGCGGTCGCCGAAGAGCGCGCGCCCTCCGAGCCAGGCCGCCGGCACGGTGAAGATCGCGAAGGCCACGGAGAGCGCGTGCGTGTCGGCCTCGCCGCTGCCAAAGACGCTCATCCAGAGCTTGAGGATCAGGTAGTAGAGCGGTGGCGAGCCGTCCTTGCGCAGGACGCCGGGGATCTCGCTCAGCGGATGCGAGGAGATGCCGACCGACAGGCCCTCGTCGATCCAGAAGCGGGCGTGGATGGCCTGGGTACGCAGCGCGAGCGAGAGCCCGACCAGGAAGGCCAGGACGAGCAGCGACTTGGGCAGGCTCACCGCCAGGCGCGCGGTGCCCAGCCGTGCGAGCCGCGCTCGTGGGCGCGCGACGGTCGGCGCCGTGGCGCTCACCCGCAGTTCCCCACGATCCGCCAGCCGCCGGATATGGCGAACGTCCGCACACCCTCCTCCCCGCCGAGGCCCTCGATGCCGGGCACGGCGAGGCGACTGCTGGCCGTCGTCTTCGAGCGCAGGGCGACGCCGGGCGTCTTCGCCGGCCGGTCGCCGGGCATGCTCGCCGACTGCACGTAGGTCGTGTGCTCGCCGACGTACCAGGCGACGGACGGGACCTGGAACGCGCCGGTGTAGAGCGTGCCGCAGCTCTTCAGGCGAGCCGGCCCGCCGGCCTGGGCGATGGCGCCCGCGAGGCCGTCGGTGAGGCGCGCCTGGTAGTAGACCGACGCGCGGACGGCGTCGAGCCGGTCGACGCTCGGGGCGGCGAAGGCGACCGCGGCCACGACGCACAGCGCGGCGACGGCGGCCCCGCTCGCGAACCAGCGCGCCGGCAGGGCCCGGACGAGCCAGCCGATGCCCGTCCCGGCCAGGACGCAGGCGATCGCCGCCGGCATGATCAGGTAGCGGGCGTTGCCGCTGAAGCCGTCATTGGTCATCACGGCGACCTCGCCGACCCACACGGCGCCGGCCAACGCGAGGCCGATGGCCACGCGGCGCTCGCGACGGCCCGAGCCCAGGCGCAGCGCCATCATCGCGACGAGGGCCCCCAGGCCGATCCACAGCGCCGGCGTGAGCATCGTGCCGAACTGACGCACCACCTCGCGGACCGGATCCTCCGAGAAGGCGGCGCTGTTGGCGCGGGGGTTGTGCGCCCGGTGCGCGGCGCGCAGCAGGTCGCCCGAGCCCCACAGCTCGGGCAGCAGCCACAGCAGCGGGAGCGAGACGAACGCGACGACCACGAGCTTGCGCGCCCCGGCATCGCGCCAGAACAGCCACAGCCCGTAGAGGCCGACCAGGGGCCAGGCCTCGGGGCGCAGCAGCGCGGCGCCGATCCCGAAGAGGAACGCGTGGCGCGTGCGCCCAGCGAGGTGGCGGTCGGCGGCGGCCAGCCCCAGCGCCACCAGCAGGCCCTCGGAGTTGCCCAGCGCCGAGTTGCGCAGCATCCACGGGGCGACGACGTAGGCCCCCGCCGCGGCGGCGCCGGCCGGCGCTCCGCCGAGGCGCCGCGCGACCCGGAAGGCCATGAAGACGCCGGCGATGGCGCCCGCACGCGCCACGAACAGCCACAGGTCGGGAGCGATCCCCCCGAAGAGCGCGAACGGTGTGGTCAGCAGGACCGGCAGCGGCTTCCAGGATGGGCCGTCGACCGTCGAGAGGTCGAGATGCAGGATCTCCCGCCCCCAGATGATCCAGGCCCACGGGTCGTACGTCGGGGCCGACGGGACGAGGAAGGTCAGGGCTGTGAGCGCGAGGACCGCCAGGGCGACCCGGTAGCGCACGGCAACGCGCGGCACGGAGAGCGCCGGCACTCGGGGACTGGGTGCTGTCAGCTCGTGTGCGGGAGGCATGGAGCGGCGAGGCGATTGTTGCGGACCCGATGTTGCCCGCCGTTAAGACGACCCAAGCGCCCTGGCGCGCAACTCCGACCCCCGGCATCCGTTGCAGGGCCATGCTTCGCCGCCTCCTCGCGCTTGCCTCTCTTGTGAGCCTCGCCCTCCCCGCCGCCGCCCTGGCCGACCCGCCATGGTCGCCCGCGCAGAACCTGTCCTCGCCGCACCTGTTCGTCTCGCCCGTCTCCGCGACCGGGTCGGCCGACGGCACGACGCTGGCGTGGTGGTCGTGGCAGGACGGCACGACCGGTGCGGCCACCGGGGGGAGCATGGCGTCGCGCCCGCCGGGCGCCACGGCGTTCGGTGCTGAACGCCCCCTGCCGGCCGGCACGCAGGACATCGAGGGCTACGCGCAGACGCGGGCCATCGCCCTCGCCCTCCCCCCGGTCGCGCCGATGGCGCCCGCACGGCTCGCGGTCGCCTTCGGGAGCACGAGCGGCGCCTTTGGGCCGGCGCGCCGCATCGTCGACGAACGCTCGCTCGGCGGCCTCCCGAAGCTCGCCGTGAACGCCCGCGGCGACGCCGCGGTCGCCTACTTCCGCAACCTCGGCACCACCAACGACCGCGTGATGGTGAGCCTGCGCCGCGCCGGCGGCTCCTTCGGCGCGCCCTTCCAGATCGCACACGGGCGCATCCGCTCGGTCGCCGTCGCGGTCGGCCCGAGGGGCGACGTGCTCGTGGCCTGGGACGCCCGCGGGACCATCCAGGCGCGCTACCGCAGCCCGAGTGCGTCGGGCTTCCAGCCGATCGAGACCATCTCCTCGGACCCGACGTTCTTCGCGCAGATCCAGGCCGCGGTCACCGACGGCGGGCGCTGCTACCTGGCCTGGAGCGCGAAGTTCCGCAGCGAGGGCGGCTCGACCGGGCCCGTCTTCAACGAGGTCGCCGTGCGACCCTCCGGCCACCGCTTCCGCGCGGCCCAGCTCCTCGAGCGCGAGCCGGACAGCCGCGAGCAGGGCCCTGTCGCCCTCGCCCTGACGGGGACCCGCGACGCGACGGTCGCCTGGACCGGGTTCGATGGTGCGAACTCGCGCGTCCGCGTGGCGTCGACCGACCCCTCGGCGCGCTTCGGCGCGCCCCAGGACGTCTCGCCCGCCGGTCGCGACGGGGTGGTCTCCGATCTCGCGGCCGCGGGCGGGACGCGCCTGGTCGTGTGGGACAACGGCAGCTTCGACGCCAACCAGGTCTTCGCCGCGCTCGCCCCGCCCGGGGCGCCCTTCGGCCCCGCCGAGGCCGTCTCCGCCGCCCAGGAGGCGCGCGCCGGTCGCGCGACGATCGCCGACGTGCCGACGATCGTGTGGACCAACCGGCCGGCCGGCTCGCACCCGCCGGGCGGCCTGACCGCCGTGCAGGCGTTCGCCCAGGCGGCCACGCGCACCGGTTAGCCTCCGCGCGTGTCCGTCCCGTGGTCCGCGATCGGCGTGCCGATCGACTCCGTCGGCCGTGCCGGCGGGACCGAGCACGCGCCCGCGGCGTTGCAAGAGCACGACCTGCTGGGGCGCATCGGCGCCGAGGACCGCGGCGCGCTCGACGTGCGGATCCGCGGCGAGGAGCGCGATCCGGCCACCGGCGTGATCGCCATCGCGGACACGCTGGCCACGACGACGGCGGTGCGCGCGGCCGTGCGCGACATCGTGGCCGACGACCGGCGGCCGCTGGTCCTCGGCGGCTGCTGTGCGCTCGTGCCGGGCGCGCTGGCCGGGCTGCGCGACGCCGTCGGAGCGCTCGCGGTCGCCTACGTCGACGGCCACGTCGACGTGTACGACGGGACGACGTCGCCCACCGGCGAGGGCGCCGACATGCCGATGAGCGTCGCCTTCGGGCGCGGCCCGGAGGCCTGGGTCGACGCGGCGGGCGGTGCGAGCGTGGCGCCGGCGGACGTCGTCGTGCTCGGGGCGCGCGACGCCGAGGAGGCCGCCGACATCGCCGACCTGCGCGCCGGGACGCTGGCGGCCCTCGACGTCCTCGGCCCCGCCGCGCTGCGCGCGGAGGGGCTGCGCGCCGCGGGGGCGCGGGCGGCGCGGCGGCTGGGCGCCGACGGCCGCCCCTTCTGGATCCATCTCGACCTCGACGTGCTCGACGAGCGCGCGATGCCAGCGACCGACTACCTCATGCCCGACGGCCTCGAGTGGAACGAGTTGGCGCAGCTGCTGGCGCCCCTGGGCTCGTCGCCCGCGCTCGCCGGGCTGAGCCTCGGCTGCCTGAACCCCGAGAAGGACCCCGACGGCAGCTACACCGAGCGGACCTGCGCGCTGCTGGCTGCCGCACTGGCCGCCCGGTAGTCAGACCTCGAGGCGCGTGTCCTCGAGGTCGAGGTCGCGCTCGAGGCGGCGCATGATCTCGTCGTTGATCTTGCCCACGTTGCGCAGGCGGATGATCTCGGCGCGCTCGGCCTCGAGCACCTTGCGCCGCAGGCGCTGGTAGGCGTAGGACTGCTGGTCGATCGCCCCGTCGTCGTCGTCGTCGAAGCGCGCCGAGAAGCGCCGGATGCGGAAGTCGTACAGGCCGCGCATGCGGTCGGCGGTGTCGTCGCGCACCCAGTCCTGGCCGCGCAGCTCCTCGATCCGGTCCAGGGCGGCGCGCGCGGCCAGGATGCGCGCCTTGGACTCGCGCTGCTCGAGGTTGCCGTCGTCCTCGACGTCGAGGACCTTGATGAGCCCCGGCAGCGTGAGCCCCTGCAGGATCAGCGTGGCGAGGATGACGGCATAGGTGAGGAAGATGATGAGGTCGCGCTGGGGGAAGTCACCGCCGCCGTCGATCGTCTGCGGGATGGCCAGCGCCGCGGCCAGGGACACCGCGCCGCGCATGCCGCTCCACGCCACGATGGCGGAGAACCGCCAATGGACCGCGGGCTCGCGCTCGCGCAACCGGCGCGAGAGCAGGCGCGGCGCGTAGGTGGCCGGGAAGACCCACAGGAAGCGGATGAGGATCACCGCGGCGCAGACCGCGACCGCGTCCACGACGATCGAGCCCATGGACAGGCGGCTGATCCCGTCGATGACGCTCTGCAGCTGCAGCCCGACGAGCACGAAGAGCACCGCGTTGAGGACGAAGACGAGGATCTCCCAGACCGAGAAGGCCTGAATCCGCGTGGCCGGCGTGATGAGCTCCGGCGAGCGCCAGCCCAGGTAGATGCCGGCGGTCACCGCCGCCAGGACCGCGGAGACGCCGAGTGCCTCGGCCGGCAGGTAGGCGAAGTACGGCGTGACCAGGGAGATCGTGATCTCCGTCGGCGCGTCGTCGAGCGCCTTGCGCAGCTGGGCCACGACGTAGCCGATGGCGATGCCGATCGCGATGCCGACGATTGCGTTGAGGACGAAGCGGCCACTCGCCTCGGCCAGCGAGAAGGTCCCGGTCACGGCGGCGGCGACCGCGAACTTGTAGGCGACGAGGGCCGTCGCGTCGTTGACCAGCGCCTCGCCCTCGACGATCGTCACGTAGCGCCGCGGCGCGCCGACGCGCGACGCGATCGCCGACGCCGCGACGGGATCGGTGGGCGACACGACAGCCCCCAGCACGAACGCGGCCTCCCACGACAGCCCGTCGACGACCTCGTGGGCGACGACGGCGACGCCGAGCATGGTGAAGATCACGAGGCCGATCGCGAGCAGGCTGATCTCGCGCAGGTTGTCGCGCAGCTCGCGCAGCGAGGAGAAGAAGGCGGCGGCGTAGAGCAGCGGCGGCAGGACGATGATCAGGACGACGTCGGGGTTGAGCTGCACGGTGGGGATGCCGGGGATGAACCCCAGTGCCGCGCCGCCGATGACGAGCAGGATCGGATACGGGACCTGCGAGTGGTAGGCGACGATGAGCAGGACCGAGACGGCGCTCAGCAGCGCGAGCAGCACGAGGTCCAGGTGGGCCTGCGCGATCACTTGCTCAACCGCCGTGCAGGGTCGCCACGGCCAGCGCCGCGATGCCCTCGCCGCGGCCGACGAAGCCCATGCCCTCGCCGGTGGATGCCTTGACGTTGACGTGCTCGGGCACCACGCCGAGCCCGTCGGCCAGGGCGGCGCGGATCGCGTCGCGGTACGGCGCGAGCTTGGGGCGCTCCATGACGACGGTGGCGTCGACGTGCGTCACGACCAGCCCGCGCTCGGCGAGCGTCGCGACCACCGTGCGCAGCAGCAGCATCGAGTCCGCGTCGCGAAAGCGCTCGTCGGTGTCGGGGAAGTGCTGGCCGATGTCGCCCATCGCGGCGGCGCCCAGCAGCGCATCGATGATCGCGTGCGTGAGCGCGTCGGCGTCGGAGTGCCCGACGAGCCCGAGCTCGTGCTCGATCGCCACCCCGCCGAGGATCAGCGGGCGCCCGGCCACGAGCCGGTGCGAGTCCCAGCCGATGCCGGTCGTCGCCGTCATCCGATCGGCTCCAGCCGCCGCCCGCGGCGCTCGAAGACCGCCAGCTCGGTGACCCCGAGGTCCTCGAGGAGCTCCAGCGCCTTGTCGTAGTCGCGGCCGAGGTCCTCGGGCGTGTGGGCATCGCTGGAGAGCGCGATCGGGTTGCCGGCGTCGAGCACCATCTCCAGGAAGGCCCGCGCCGGGTAGAGCTCGCCGACCGGTTTGCGCAGCCCCGCGGTGGAGACCTCGACCGCGATGCCCGACTCGGCGATGCCCTCCATGGCGACCTCGTAGTAGTAGCGCAGGTCGCGGCTGGGCCACGGGCGCCCGGACGGGCCCCAGTACTTGACGAGGTCGGGGTGGGCGAGGATGTCGAACATGCCGCTCGCCGCGGCCTGCCCGAGCCACTCGAAGTACGTCTGCCACACCCTCTCGGGCGAGCTCGCCGACGACCAGATGTCGTACTTGTCGTAGTCGAGCGCCCCCTCGCCGACGAAGTGGATCGAGCCGACGACGAAGTCGAAGTCGCGCCCGGCCAGCAGCTCGGCCATGCGGTCCTCGCGGCCGGGGATGAAGTCGGCCTCGATCCCGAGCTTGAGGTCGGTCTCCTCGCGCACGAAGGCGCAGTAGGCATCGAGGTCGTCGCGCGCCGAGTGCCGCCACAGCTCGTGCTGCCAGACCTCCAGCGCCTCGGTGAAGCGATAGACGTGCTCGGCCACGCCGAGCTCCTCGATGCCGCGCTCCTCGGCAGCCTCGCGGTAGCGCTCGGCGTTCGCGGCGGTCAGGTAGCGCTCGGCCGGCGTCGCGTCGACGTCGTCGGGGCGCAGGTGGACGTGGTAGTCGGTCAGCACGCGGCGCGGATTCTCGCAGGGCCGCTCGCCGGGCACTCAGCGGCAAGAGGGCGCTCGCGCGCTCCACCGCCTAGGTCCCAGGCGCGCCGCGCGTCCGCGCCTCGAGCCTCGCCGCCTCGCGCTCGTTGAGCTCGCGGCTCTCGCGCGTGAACTCGAGCAGCAGCCCCAGCTGCTCCTCGCTGTAGCGCCGGAACAGGCGCTCGCCGAGGGCCATGTGCTCGCCGTAGTAGTCGCCGGCTCCGGCCCGCGCCTCCGGCGCCAGCTCGACGAGTACGCGGCGGCGGTCGGCGGGATCGCGCGTGCGGCGCGCGAAGCCGGCGCGCTCGAGACGGTCGAGGACCGTGGTGATCGCGCCGGTCGTCAGCCCCGTCTCCTCGGCGAGGCGCCCGGCGGGCACGGGGCCTTCGCGCTGGATGACGTCGAGGCAGCGCATGTCGGTGCGGTTGAGCCCGATCGCCTCCGCGACCGCCTCGTCGTAGCGGTCGGTCGCGGCCTGCGAGCGCCGGACCTCGTAGACGAGCTCCTCGAAGATCTGTCGTTTCCTGCTTGCCAATCTGATCTCTTGATGATTAAGATACTTGTATGTCTAAGGATATCGCCATCGAGGCGAACGCCCTGACCAAGACCTACCCACCCGACGTCCGCGCACTGGACGGGCTGAGCCTAGCCGTCCCGGCGGGCACCATCTTCGGCCTGCTGGGCCCCAACGGGGCGGGCAAGTCCACCACCGTGCGCATCCTCACCACCCTCTCCCGGCCCGACGGCGGCACCGCGCGCGTGGCCGGGCTCGACGTGCTCGCCGACCCGCTGCGCGTGCGCCATGCCATCGGCGTCGTCGCCCAGCGCCACGGGCTCGACCCCGAGGCGACCGGACGCGAGAACCTCACGCTTCAAGGCGAGTTCTATGCCATCACCGGCGCCGACCTGCGCGGGCGCGTCGGCGCCGCGCTGGAGCGCTTCGGGCTCGAAGACGCCGCACACCGGCCCGCCAAGACGTACTCCGGCGGCATGCAGCGCCGTCTCGACCTGGCCATGGGCCTCATCCACCGCCCGCGCGTGCTCTTCCTCGACGAGCCGACCACCGGCCTGGACCCCGAAGCGCGCGCGGACATGTGGCACGAGATCGAGCGCCTCGCCCGCGACGAGCAGATGACGATCCTGCTCACGACCCACTACCTCGAGGAGGCCGACCGGCTGGCCTCGCAGCTGGCCATCGTCGATCGCGGCCAGATCGTCGCCGAGGGCTCGCCCGACGCGCTCAAGAGCCAGCTGGAGGGCGACCGCATCGAGGTCGAGCTCGTCGACGCGCGCGACGGCGCCGCGCGCCGGGCGCTGGCGGGCGTCGACGGCGTGGGCGACGCGGCCCTCGAGGGCCGCACGCTGCACGCCCGCGCCCGCGACGGCGCGGCGGCCATCCCCGCCGTGCTCGCCGCACTGGACGCCCACGGCGTGAAGGCCGCCTCGGTGACCCTCGCGCGCCCGTCGCTGGACGACGTCTACCTGCGCCACGCCGGGCGCAGCTTCGATCGCGCCCACGCCGAGCACCACGCAGAGGCGGTGGCGGCATGAGCACGGCGATCCGGCAGACCTGGCAGGTCAACCTGCGCTACCTACGCGTCCTGCGCCGCCAGCCGGCCTACCTCGGCATCACCCTGACCCAGCCCATCATCTGGCTGCTGCTCTTCGGCGCGCTCTTCAAGGCCGTCACCCGGATTCCCGGCTTCCAGGGCGGCTCCTACGTCGACTTCCTCACGCCGGGCGTGGTCGTGATGCTCGCGGTGTCCTCGGCGGGCTGGACGGGCATGGGCTTCATCGAGGACATCAACGCCGGCGTCATGGACCGCGTCCTGGTCTCCCCCGTGTGGCGCGGCGCGCTGAACCTGGGCAGCGTGGCCTACGCGATGGCGACCATCTTCATCCAGACGACGCTCATCCTCCTGCTCGCGCTGGCGCTCGGGGCCGACTACGTCAACGGCATCGGCGGCGTGCTCATCCTCATCCTGGTCGCCGCGCTGCTCGGCGCGGCGTTCTCTTCGCTGTCGAACGGCATCGGGATGCTCGCGCGCCAGCGCGAGACGCTCATCGGGGCCGTGAGCCTCGTCCTGCTCCCGCTGACCTTCCTGTCCTCGGCGCTCATGCAGCAGAGCCTCGTGCCCGCCTGGATCCGCACGGTCTCCAAGGTCAACCCGGTCAACTGGGCGGTGGAGGCGGGCCGCTCGGCCGCCATGCAGAAGACCGACTGGGGCCTCGTGGCCAGCCGCGTCGGCCTGCTCGTCGCCCTCATCGTCGTCTGTGCCGCCTTCGCGACCCGAGCCTTCGCCACCTACCAGCGCTCGCTCTGAGCCTCACCGCGTCCGGTGGCGGAACAGGACCCCCGCGACGGCGATCGAGGCGGTCAGCAGCGCGGCGCACCAGGCGAGCGCCTGCCATGGGCTCGACCCGGCCGGCGTGCCCAGCAGCAGGCTGCGGATCGTCTCGGTCACCGGCGTGACCGGCTGGTGGCCGGCGAAGCCCTGGATCCACGACGGCATCGTGGCCACCGGGACGAAGGCGCTGCTCGGATAGGGCAGGAACATCACGAAGAAGGTGAAGCCGTTGGCCCCCTCCGGCGACCTGGCGATCAGGCCGATGACCGCGGCCACCCACGACAGGGCGAGGACGAAGGCCAGCAGGACGCCGCCCGCCTCCAGCCAGTCCAGCGCGTCGGCGTGAGGCCGGAAGCCGATCAGCAGCCCCACGCCGAGCACCAGCGCCGTCGAGGCGGCGTTGCGCACGACACTCGCCGTCACGTGACCGGCGAGGAACGACGCGCCGCCGACGTCGAGTGAGCGGAAGCGGTCGACGATGCCGCCCGCCATGTCGTTGGAGACGCTGACCGCCGTGACCGACGCGCCGTAGCCGGCGCACAGCAGCATGAGGCCCGGGACCACGTACGTGACGTAGTGCGTGCCGGTCTCGATCGCGCCACCGAAGAGGTAGACGAAGAGCAGCATCAGCAGGACCGGCAGCATCAGCGAGGTCAGAAGCGCCTCGGGGTTGCGGCGCGAGAGGCGCAGGCAGCGCCCGGACATGGTCAGCGCGTCAGACATGAGCGACCTCCTTGACGATCGCGGGTTCGGTGCCGGCCTCGGCGCGATGGCCGGTGAGGGCGAGGAAGACGTCGTCGAGGGTCGCGCTGTGGATGGCGAACGACGCGACCGCGGTGCGCAGCGGATCGACGGCGTCGAGCTGGGCGCGCACGTCCGCCGCGCTGCCGTCGGTGGCCACTCCGAGCGTCAGGCGCCCGGCGTCGCGGTGGACGGCCCGCTCGCCGAGCAGAGCCTCGACGGTCGCGTAGGCCGGCGGGTCGGCGAGCGTCAGGTCGAGGCGCTGAACGCCGACGCGCTGCTTGAGCTCCGCGGAGGTGCCCTCGGCGACCACGCGGCCGCCGTCGATGACCGCGATGCGATCCGCCAGCCGGTCCGCCTCCTCGAGATACTGGGTGGTGAGGAAGACCGTCACGCCGCCGTCGACCAGCTCCGCGATCACCGCCCACATCGCCTGCCGGCTGCGCGGATCCAGGCCGGTCGTGGGCTCGTCGAGGAAGAGCACCGCCGGACGCGCGACGAGGCTGGCGGCAAGGTCGAGCCGACGACGCATGCCCCCGGAGTAGGTCGCGACTCTCCGCCGGCCGGCCTCGACGAGGTCGAAGCGCTCGAGCAGCTCGGCGGCCCGGCTCCGGGCCTGCCCACGCGGCAGGCGGGCGAGCCGGCCCATCATGCGCAGGTTCTCCTCCCCGGTCTGCACCTCGTCGAGTGCGGCGTACTGACCGGTGAGGCTGATGCTGCGGCGCACTTGCGCGCGATCGGCCGCCACGTCGTGGCCGGCGACCCGCGCGCGCCCACCGTCCGCCGTGGCGAGCGTGCAGAGGATCCGCACGATCGTCGTCTTGCCGGCGCCGTTGGGGCCGAGGAGCGCGAAGACGCTGCCGCGCCGGACGCTCAGGTCGACGGCGTCCAGCACCTTGACGTCGCCATAGGACTTCACGAGGCCGGCCGCCTCGACCGCGGTCCGGTCGGTCATCTGTGGTGTGCTCCTCATCGTCGGTCGCGGTTCGGATACGCTGATTGCGTATGCCATACGCGTTACTGCGTAAGGTATACGCGATTGATCGGACCGCGTCAAATCACCACAGGGATCGAGGCGATGGGCGACGAGGACGGCAGTGGGCTGACGGCCGGCATGGCGGCGGCGTGGGGAGCGCGCGCCCCGACGAAGGGCCCGAAGCCCGGGCTCAGCCTGGACCGGATCGTCGGCGCGGGCATCGCGATCGCCGACGCGGAAGGTCTCGCGGCGGTGTCGATGAACCGAGTTGCGAAGGAGCTCGGGTCCTCCGCGATGTCGCTCTATCGCTACGTCGCGTCCAAGCAGGAGCTCCTCACGCTGATGGTCGACGCAGCACTCGGGACGGTCCCGGCCGGGGCCCCCGGCGAGGGCTGGCGCGAAGGCCTGTCGCGCTGGGCCTGGGCGATGGTCGCGGCGATGCGCGCCCACCCGTGGGCGGTCGACGTCCCGATCACTGGGCCACCACTGGGCCCCAACACGGTGGCCTGGTTCGAGGACGCGCTGCACGCGATGCGCGACACCACCCTCGGCGAGGCGGAGAAGGCGTCGATCGTGATGATGCTGAGCGGATATGCGCGCAACCAGGTGATCACCATGGGCGATGTGCAGGCGCACTTCCTCGACGCGGCTGCCACCCCGCACGACGCGATGCGCGGCTACCGCGACACCCTGCGAGGGCTCACCGATGCGGCGCGCTTCCCCGCACTGCACGCCCTGCTCGATGCCGGCGTCTTCGACCGCGCCGACCCGCCGGACGACGAGTTCGCCTTCGGCCTCGAACGGATCCTCGACGGGATCGAGGCGCTCATCCGCGCCCGCGCGAGCGGTCGCTAGCGGCGCACGTCCTCGCAGTCCCCGGCGACCTTGTCGCCGGGGTCGGCGAAGACGACGTCGTGCCCGGGGCCGCACCTGACGCTGTCGAGGTCGCCGCGGACGACGTTGATGCGGTCGTTGCCGGGCCCCCGGAGATCGTGTCGGGGTCGAGGTTGCCGAAGATCTCGTCGTTGCCCGAGCCGCCCGCGATGTGGTCGAAGCCGCGGTCGCCGGTGATGTGGTCGTCGCCGGCGTCGCCGTAGATGCGGTCGTCGCCGGCCCGCCCGGCCATCGTGTCGTTGCCCGGGCCGCCGTGGAGCTCGTCGTTGCCGTACTCGCCGTCGACGTAGTCGTCGCCGCCGGCGCCGAACAGCGCGTCGGGCCCGCCCTTGCCGAAGAGCGAGTCGTCGCCCGGCGTGCCGTGCAGGACGTCGCGCAGCTGCGTGCCCGAGATGACCGAGGCCGCGTCGGAGTCGTTGGCGCCCTCGGCCGGCACCGGCGTCACCGTCTCGCAGTTGAGCAGCACGTCCCGGGTGGGCGCGTCGGCCTCGACGTAGACCGTGTCGTTGCCCTCGCCGCAGTCGACCTCGTCGCGGCTGTCGTCGGCGGCGCGGATCGTGTCGTCGCCGCCGCCGGCGTCGATCGTGTCCGGGTCGGGGCCGCCGACCAGCAGGTCAGCGCCCTCGTCGCCGAAGATCTCGTCGGGCCCCGACCCGCCGTCGACCTGGTCGGCGCCGTTGCCGCCCTCCAGCGTGTCGTCGCCCGAGTCGCCGTGGATGACGTCGGAGCCGTTGTTGCCGGCGAGGATGTCGCGTGCGGCGCCGCCGTCGACGAGGTCGTCGCCGTCGCCGCCGGTGATGTTCTCGGTCCCCGACTCCCCGAAGAGCTGGTCGTTGCCGTCGCCGCCCTTGATGAGGTCAGAGCCCCGGCCGCCCTTGATGGTGTCGTTGCCCGGCCCGCCGTAGAGACGTCGGTCGTTGCCGAAGGTCGAGTCGACGATCAGGTCGTCGCCCGCCTCGCCGAAGACGTGGTCGTCGCCGGGGCCGCCGTCGAGGTAGTCGTTGCCGGGGCCGCCATGGATCGAGTCGTCGCCGGTGCCGCCGTCGGCTCGATCGTTGCCGTCGGCGCCCGAGAGGTGGTCGTTGCCCGAGCCGCCGTAGAGCGTGTCGTCGCCGGCGTCGCCGAAGAGGTGGTCGTCGTAGGAGCCGCCGTGCAGGGCGTCGTTGCCGTCGCCGCCCTCCAGGACGTCGTTCTCGCGCCCGCCGTTGAGCGCGTCGTCGCCGCCCAGCCCGGCGATGAGGTCGCGCAGGCGCGTGCCGCTGATGGCGTCGGGCGCGTCGGTGCCCTGTACGCGCGCGAGCCCCGGCTGGACGACCACGCCCAGCGGCGTGGTGCCCGGCAGCGGCACGGAGCCCAGCCGGCGGTGGGCAAAGGGGCTCACGAGCGAGAGCGTCGCGCCCCCGCCGTCGGCGTAGTAGACCCGGACGCCGTCGGGCGACCAGCCCGGCGCGCCGGGGCCGAGGCCGGCGCGGAAGCGGCGCACGCGATGGCCGGTGACGTCGACGAGCGCGGCCACGTTGCCTGCGTGTGCCGCTCCCACCGCGAGCGTGAGCCCGTCGGGCGAGGCGGTCACGGCGCCCCCCACGCCCCTGCCCAGGCGCAGCGGGTGCTTCTCGGGCTTGCGCGCCCCCTGTCGGACCAGGTAGAGGCGCCGCGGCGCGCTGACCCACGCGCGGGCGGCGGCATCGAAGGCGGCGCCGGTCGCGCCCTTGACCCGCACGCGGCGCAGCAGCTTCGGAGCCCCGGTGGCGACCATCGCGACGCGGCCGCCGGTCAGGACCACGGCCGCCAGCGTCCCCTCGCGCGAGAGCGCCAGCGCGCGCGCCGTCCCGCGCAGGCGCATTCGGTGGCGGATGGCCAGCGTCCGGGCGTCGAGCACGAAGAGCCGCTGCCCCGCGGCCGCGTAGACGCTCGCGCCGCCGGGTGAGACCGCGATCCCCACCGCCGGCACCCGGAGGTCGCGAGTGACCACGGTAAACGGGGCCGCTGTGCCCGGCAATGGCGCCGCTGGGACCAGGCCGAGATCGAAGGCCGCCACGGCATTGCCGGCGGCGACGAACGCGCGGCGCCCGTCGCGGGTGATCGCCACCGCGCGTGATGGGCCGGGCAGCGCCGGCCGGGCCACCACCAGGTTGGTGGTGACGTCGAGCAGCGCGACGTCGCTCGTGCCCGTGGCCAGCAGCGCGACGCGCGCCTGGGCGCACGCGGCCCCCAGGAGCGCGACGAGGGCGGCGATGGCCAGCGTGCGGCGCACGGGGAGAGGTTCGCCCTTGGCGGCCCCTGTCCTACCGCCGGCGCGCGGCGGCCCAGCGCTGCTCGCCCTCGAGCTTGCGCTGGTGGCTCAGCCGGGCCGGGTCCAGCTCGCCGGCGGCGATCGCCGCCCGCACCGCGCAGCCGGGCTCGGTCTCATGGCGGCAGTCGGAGAAGCGGCAGCCGGCGGCGAGCTCCTCGACGTCGGCGAAGGCGGCGGCCACGCCCGCGGGATCGACGCCCATGCGCGGCAGGCGCAGGCCCGGCGTGTCGATAAGCAGGCCGCCGCCGTGCGGCAGGGCGAAGAGCTCCCGGCTCGTGGTCGTGTGGCGCCCTCGGTCGTCGTGCGCGCGGATCTGCGCGGTGGCCTGGCGCTCGTGGCCCAGCAGCGCGTTGATCAGCGTCGACTTGCCCACGCCCGACGAGCCGATCAGCGCGCCCGTGCGGCCGCGGCCGAGCTGCGCGGTGAGCGCGTCGACGCCGTCGCCACGCTGCGCGCTGGTGGCCACGACCGGCACCCCGGGGGCGACGGCGCGCAGGACGGCGAGCTCGGGCTCGGGGTCGACGACGAGATCGGCCTTGTTGAGCACGAGCACGGGCGCGCAGCCGCCGGCGGCCGCCACGGCGACGAAGCGCTCGAGGCGGCGCGGGTTGAGGTCGCGGTTGGCAGAGGTGACGACGAAGGCGACGTCGACGTTCGCGGCCAGGTCCTGGCCGGCACGCGCCAGCACGCCCTGGCGGGGCAGGCGGGCGCTGACGGCGCCGCGGGCGTCGACGACGACCCAGTCGCCGATCGTCGCGCGCTCGCGCGCCCTCCCGGCGACGACGGCCAGGGCCTCACCCTGTGCGCCGGCGACGACCAGGTGGCCGCGGTGGACGGCGATCACCCGCGCGGGCGCGCTGCCGTCGGGGTCGGATGCCGCGAAGGCCGAGGCGAACGGCTCGCCCCAGCCGAGGTCTTCGAGGTTCAAGGTGCTCTCCAGGCTCGGTGCTTGGGCTAGACGGTGGGAACGACCGTCAGCACCGAGGCGGCGAGCAGGCGGATGTCGAGGTGGCGCACCAGGCACGAACGGTACGGAGGCGCGGGCGCCGGCGCAAGCGCGGGGACGGCGCTCCCGCGCGCTGGTGCTCGGCAGCCCTTCGCCTGTGGCGGGCGGGTCCTGTCGCCGGACACGGCCTCAGACTCCGCAGGCTCCGTCTGAGGGGCGTGTCCCGCGCCACCCGCTCGAGCATCGTCTTTGCCCGGCCGGGTGCCATCGCTGTGGTGCGGTCCGTGAGCGTTTACTCCTTCGCGGCCACAGCTCCTGTGGTGCGCCGGTACGCCCGTGCTCTCCGCCGGCGCATCGCGCCGCCGTGGTCTGCCTCCGCGTTGGCGAGCCAACGGGTGCGCCCGTGTCTCTCGACAGTCGAATGCCGTCGGACAGTGCGAGTTCTACGCGTGCGCGGATGCTGCTTCCACGCGAAGAGGAGGAGCGAGCGGCTCGCGCGGCGGCGACTGCCGGTCCTCGTCCATCTCGGCACTCCTGTCCGCCGGGCTCGCGACTCCCGTCTTGCCTCGGAGCGACAGCGATCTCCTCCGATCGCGAGTTCGCACGTGCTCAGACCGAGGGCGGGTCTGATCGGCCTCCACCGACGCGGATTTCAAAGGACGGGACGCAGGACGAGCAGCCCCCGGGTCGAGACGAGATGCGCCAAGTCGTCCTCCATGCGTTGGATCTGTTCGCTCGCCTGTTGCTCGAAGCGCTCCACTTCGACGATCTCGGCGATCAGCACGTAATCGGCTTGACCGATGGACTGTCCCGGCACGTCCGCCGGCCGCGTAAGCCGATAATCCGAGACCGTGTCCAGCGACCCGCGGACGATGTCGCGATCCTCGGTCATCAGACGCTCAAAGTCCTCGGCCAGCTCCGGCGAACGCAGCAGAAACCACATGAGAAGGGTCGCAGGAGGAATCATCCACGAAGCGTAGAGCGGCGACGCTGCGGCATGCGCTCAGGACAGCAGGTAGCCGGCGACGAAGCCGAGCACGGTGGCGGTCGCAACGCGGCTGCTGACCTCCGCGAACGCGTACGGCACGATCGCGATCGAGACCACCGCGAGGACCGCTCCAGCCGCGACCGCCTCGGCCGTGCCGACGAGCCCGGGGCTCGCCTCCGCGAGGACCGTGCCGCCGACCACCGTCGCCGCCGCGAGAGCCAGGCCGATCCCGCCGAGCAGGCGCAGGACGAAGCCCGGCCGGTGACCGCCCGCGAGGATCGGCTGGGCGGCGCCGTAGGCCTCGACGACGTTGCCGAGCACGATGCCGGCCAGCAGCGCCACGCCCAGCTCGCTCCGGGCGATCGTGAGGCCGAGCGCGATCGACTCCGGCACGCCGTCGACGAAGATCCCGGCGGTGATCGCCTCGCCGCGGGCGGTTTCGTCGTGCCGGGCGGGTGGCTTCATCGGCCGCCCGGCTGCGGCGGCGTGGCCGGACCGCCGCATCGCGCGCATCCCCGGCTCGCGGTTGAGCCAGGCGTCGGCGCCGACGTAGACGAGCGTGCCCGCGATCAGGCCGCCGGAGGTCAGCATGGTCCCCGCGCCCGCGTCAGCGTCCGGCACGAGCTCGAACGCGATCGCCGCCAGCAGGATGCCGCCGCCGAAGGCCGTGAGCGTCGCCGCTACGCGCTCGGGGAGCCGCAGCAGCACCGCGGCCAGCGCCCCCGCGAGCAGACTCCCGGCGATGGCAAGACCCCAGCCGACCGACGCTCCGAGGTTCGTCATGGGGTTGAGTCTCCCCGGCTGGCCGGCGGTAGGCGCCTCAGCTAAGTGCGACCGAACCGGGGCGCGAGACGGGTTCCCGGCTGAGGCGAACCGGAGCGCGGCAGCCGGGCTGCTACTTCCCCATAGAGTGCGACGTCGGTAGGCCGCACCGACCGGAGCGCTGCTCCTGTCGCCTGTTAGGCGCGCGCTGCACCGACCAGCCTGCGCCGCTCCTTGTGCTGCTCAAAACGACAGCGCCGGCCCGGCGCCTGCTGCCGGCTGGTCTTCGTCCAATGCGACGGTGGCGGGAATGGAACAGGGACTCCGCGGCGGTGCTTTGCCGCGACTCGGTAGACACGGAGTTCGGTTACGGCGCGGCGCGTGGAGTCAGCGGGTGCGTGCAGGAGGGCCCGTTGGAGGCCCAGATCTGAGGCGGAGCGTCCGGCGCGCGCGGCACACGGATCAACATCGACGAGCGCGTGCCGTACACCTGGGCATGCACGCAACACGCCGAGGCGCGGGAGACGAGCTGGGACCAGGCGTCCTCGCCTTCAGGCGCTGCGGTGATCACGTGGTCGGCAAGTACCGCGCGAAGCGCGTCAAGAAGACCGTCCGGCTCGTGCGCGGCCACGTCACCGAGTCGCCTACGGACGCGGTCAACCTTTGGGCTGGACGCATCAAGCGCGCGGTTCTCCAGGATGTACACACCCGGCCCGAGCTCAACCGCCACGAGCGCATCGGCGCGGGTGAGGTCGAGGTAGAACAGCGCCGACCGGTCGGCCGCCACTGCCCAGCACGGGTTGAACTCCGCCGGCCCGGCCGAAGCGGTGAACGCCGCGACCGCATGGCCGGCGTCGGCGCACTCGGTCAGCCTCAACGGGATCGCGCCGCGCGAGCGGCCGCTCGGCGACCGCTGCCTCGGCTGGTTGGTCAAGCCGGCGACGACGCCGTGCTCGTTGAGCGCAAGCCACGTGCCGCCGGCGAGGCGGTCACGGCCTCCAAGCGTCCGTGGCCGCTCGCGCAGCACCGTGACGGGATCCGCGGGACGCGCGTACTTCTCGTCGCGATTGGCTGCCACGATCAGCGGCCACTCGGGCACCATCCGCGATACGACCACCAGCAGGCACATACCACCAGTCTGACGCCCCCCCGAGCCGCTCAGCACGCCGCCCGCGAGCATCGACAGCAGCACGCGATCACCACCGGTCCTCGCGCGGAGGGGAAGTGCGGCTTTCGCTGGTCCGGAAGAGCGCGGAGACGAGATTTGGCGCCGCCGTAAGGTTGTCTCGATGGCCGAGACTCAGACCCGCGTTCGCTGTCCCACGTGCGGCGCTAAGCGCCCCCCTGAAATCGCGTCGATGGCGGATCGCCAGCCGTGCCCGGAGTGCGGCGCATCAGGGATCGCCATCCGTGAAAGCGGGTGCTCGAGCCGATCGCCCAGCGTAGGAGGGTGTCGAGGAGACACGGGCGCACCCGTTGGCTCGCCAACGCGGAGGCAGACCACGGCGGCGCGATACGCCGGCGGAGAGCACGGGCGTACCGGCGCACCACAGGAGCTGTGGCCGCGAAGGAGTAAACGCTCACGGACCGCACCACAGCGATGGCACCCGGCCGGGCAAAGACGATGCTCGAGCGGGTGGCGCGGGACACGCCCCTCAGACGGAGCCTGCGGAGTCTGAGGCCGTGTGCGGCGACAGGACCCGCCCGCCACAGGCCAAGGGCCCGCCCGCGCCAGCGCGAGCACGGCGCGGCCGCGCTCACCGCCCGGCGAGGAGCATCTCGGCCACGCGCAGGTCGAGCTCGGTCGTGACCTTGAGGTTCTCGCGCGGCGCGGGGACGACGTGGACGGTCCCGCCCATCGCCTCCACCAGCGAGGCGTCGTCGGTGGCCGCGCCGATCGCGTGGTGGTCCTGATCGAGCGCGCGCTGCAGGGCGGCGCGGCGGAAGACCTGAGGCGTCTGGACCGCCCACAGGCGCGAGCGGTCGAGCGTGCGCACGACGCGCCCGTCGGCGCACTCCTTGATCGTGTCGGTGACGGGCGCGGCGGCGATCGCCGCATCGGCGTCGCCGAGGGCGTCGAGGCAGGCGCGGACGAGCTCGGGCGTCACCAGTGGGCGAGCGGCGTCGTGGACGACGACCACGTCGTCGTCGGCGCCGGACGCCGCAGCCAGCGCGGCGCGCACCGAGTGCGAGCGCTCGCTGCCCCCGGGCACGCCGATGGTGCCGTCCGGCGCCGCGACTCCGGGAGGGAGCGCGACGACGATCTCGGTCACGGCGGCCACCCGCTGGAGCGCGCCGACCGACCATTGCACCATCGGACGGCCCGCCAGGTTGGCGAACGCCTTGGGGACAGGCTTCCCAAGGCGTTCGCCACGACCCGCGGCCACGACGAGCGCGACCGCCAATACCGCTCCTACGCGGTGGCGACCTTCGCGCCCGCCGACTCGGCGAGCAGGTTGTCGAGATGCTCCTCGGCCTCGGTCTCGTCCTTGTCGAGCGCGTACATCAGCTCGGAGGCCAGGATCTTCTTGGCCCGGGTGAACATCTGCTTCTCACCCGTCGACAGGCCCTTGTGATGCTCTCGGATCGCGAGGTTCCGCACGACTTCGGCGAGCTCGTAGATGTCGCCGGTCTTGATCTTGTCGCGGTTGTGCTTGAACCGGCGGTTCCAGTTCTTGGGCATCTCCGAGACATCGTCCTCCAGCACAGCAAGAACCTTCTTGACCGTCTCCTCGTCGATGACCCGCCGCAGCCCCGCCAGGGCGGCGTTCTCACAGGGGACCATCACGGTCATGTCGTTGTGCAGGATCTTGATCGTGAGGTACTCGCGCTCCTCCCCGAACATCTTGCGCAGTTCCTTCTTGAGGACCTTGCCCGCCCCGTGGTGCGGATAGACGACGTTGTCGCCGCATTCGAACTCGATGTTCTCGAGCTCAGGGACGTCGACGTCGATGTCGTCCACGAGTTGAGCGTCAGTGACTTCGGGAATGGTCATCCTCCTTGGGGGGTCAATGTACGACTTCAGGTCTGCAGATAGCGGTCCACGAGGTTGATCTCCTGCAGCCTGCGCAGGCCCTCACGGATGTCCTTGGCGCGGATCTCGCCCACGCCTTCGACGGTCTCGAGCTCCGCGTCGGTGGCCGCGAGCATCTCGTCGAGCCCGCCGAACTCCTTGACGATCTGCTGTACGACAAGCTTGGGCAGCCGCGGGATGCGGCCGAGGATCCGGTAGCCGCGCGGCGAGACCGGATAGTCGAGCGTGTTGAGCTTGCGGTCGTAGCCGAGCAGCTCGGCGAGGCGACCGAAGTCGAGCAGGTCCTGGTGCGCCAGGCGCCCCATCATGTCCAGCGCGGACGCGAAGTCCTCGTCGGTGTCCTGCGCGAGGTAGTCGTGGACGAGCGCAGCCTTGTCGGCGGCGGTGCCGACCATGGTCTCCTCGAGCTGCATCTCGATCAGGCGCCCCTCGGTGCCCAGCTCCACGATGTAGCGCTCGATCTCGACGGCCATGCGCGTCACGAGCTCGGAGCGCTGCAGGACGGTGAGGACGTCGTGCAGCGTGGCCCCGCCCTCGAACTCGAGCGCGGTCAGGCGGGTCGAGACCTGGTCCAGGCGCGTGCGGTACTTGTCGAGGGTCGCCAGCGCCTGGTTGGCCTTGGCCAGCACGACGGGGATGTCCTCGAGGATGTACTTGGTCCCGTCGACGTAGAGCGAGACGACCTCGCGGCGCTGGGAGATGGCGATGACCAGCGCGTCGGTCTGCTTGGAGACGCGCTCGGCGGTGCGGTGGCGGGTGCCGGTCTCCAACGAGAGGATCGTCGGGTCCGGCATGAGTTGGACGTTGGCCATCGTGATGCGCGTCGCGTTTCCGTTGAGGACGATCGCGCCGTCCATCTTGGCCACCTGGTAGAGCAGGGCCGGCGTGTAGTCGATGTCGAGCTTGATGCCGCCCGAGAAGAGGAAGCTGAGCTCCTCGGGATCGCCGATGACGATCAGGCCGCCCGTGCGGGCGTGGAGGATGTTGTCGAGGCCCTCGCGCAGCGCGGTGCCGGGAGCGACCATCTCCAAGGCCTTTACGAGCCGGGGCTCTTGGCGACCTTCGAGCTCTGTGAGCTCATCCCCGGAACGCTGCGCCATCAAGGCCGATTCTAGCAGCGTTTTTAGTCCGAGCTTAGGGACGTCAAGGCGGTGTCAAGCGGCCCGTGGCGCCCGCTGGCCACTTGACAAGGCGCACCCGATGGCCTGACGTAGCGTGGGGGCCTCTGCCGGCGAGACGACCGTCCGCAGACCGAACTTGGCCGCCTCCTGCGCGCGGCGATCGGGGTGGGCGACCGTGCGCAGCTCGCCGGTGAGCCCCACCTCGCCGAAGCAGGCCAGCGGCGAGGGGTCGGTCGCGGTGCCCCGCGCGGCGCTGGCGACGGCGAGGGCGACAGCGAGATCGGCTCCCGGCTCGTCGACGCGCACGCCGCCCACGACGTTGACGAACACGTCGCTCGTGCCCAGGCCGATGCCGGCGTGGCGGCCCAGGACGGCGAGCACGAGCGCCAGCCGGTTGCGGTCGATGCCGTTGCACACGCGGCGCGGCGGCACGAGCTCGCTCTGGGAGACGAGCGCCTGGACCTCGACCAGGAGCGGGCGCGAGCCCTCCATCGCTGCGAGGACGACCGAGCCGGGCGCCTTCGTGGCCTCGCCGACGAAGCGCGCGCTGGCGTCGAGGACCTCGACGAGGCCGCCCTCGCGCATCTCGAAGACCCCGACCTCGTTGGTGGAGCCGAAGCGGTTCTTCAGGGCGCGCAGCGTGCGGTAGGTGCGCTCGCGCTCGCCCTCGAACTGCAGCACGCAGTCGACGAGGTGCTCGAGCACCCGTGGGCCGGCCAGCGCCCCCTCCTTGGTGACGTGCCCGACGAGCAGCACCGCCGTGCCCTGGCGCTTGGCCACGGCGCTGATGCGGGTCGCCACCTCGCGCACCTGGCCGACCGTGCCCGGCGCGGACTCCAGGGCGCCCGAGTGCAGCGTCTGCACCGAGTCGATGACGCAGGCATCGGGCCGCTCGGCCTCGAGCACGGCCAGCACCGCGTCGAGGTCGGTCTCGGCCAGCACGGGGACCTCGAGCGCGTCGGGCCCCAGGCGCTCGGCCCGCAGGCGGATCTGCGCGGCCGACTCCTCGCCGGAGACGTAGAGCGTCGAGCGCCCCGCCGCGGCGAGGTGGCCGAGAGCCATGTTGGTCAGCGTCGACTTGCCGATGCCCGGTGAGCCGCCGAGCAGCACCAGCGACCCGGGCACGAGGCCACCGCCGAGGACCATGTCGAGCTCGCCGATGGCGGTGCTCAGGCGCGGCGCGCGCTCGGCGCTGACCTCGCGCAGGGGCACGGGCCGGGCGACCGGTCCCGTGGCGCGCGCCGCGCGGGCCGCGCCGCTGGCGGCACGCTCCTCGGTCAGCGTGTTCCACTCGCCGCACGACGGGCACTGGCCGTGCCACTTCGGCGTCTGCGCGCCGCAGGCGGAGCAGGCGAACACGGAGGTCGGCTTGGGCACCTGAGGAGCCTAGGGCGGGCACCGGTCGAATCCGCCCCGGGCGCTGGCGGCTCGCATGGTCGTCCGCTGGCGTTTGTGGCGCTGCGCCGCGCTTACAGCATCACCGAGGGGAAGGGAGGAGCGGCGGTGCGGGGCGCGTCGTCTTCCTCCGTCGTGTGCGCCTTGGGAGCCGCCGCGGCGGCGCGGACGGAACTGTCCTGCAGAGAGGTCGCAGCACGACCGCTAGCCAGGACACATCCGCGCGAAAGGGACGTGGACGCCACGACCGCCTGTGCCTCCTTCCCTCGATGCGGCAGTAAGCGCCGCGCGGCACCACGAACGCCCGCGGCGAACAACCCGCGCTACGCCTCGCAGCGCTCCAGGAAGTCCTCCACCACGGCAAGGAAACGCTCAGGCTCCTCGATGTGCGGCATGTGGCTGGAGTCTTCGAAGACGACCCGCTCGCCGTGGCGCAGGCGCTCGTGCATCGCCGCGGTGAGGTGCGGGCGGACCTCGTCGTGCTCGCCGGACACGAGCAGGACCGGGACCTCGATCTCGGTCAGGCGATCGGTGATGTCGAAGTCGCGGATCGTCCCCACCACGGTGAACTCGGTCGGCCCGTTCATGGTCCCGTAGACCGTCGGGTCGCTCTCCATCGCCTCGAAGCTGCGCACGACCGCCGCGGGCCACCGGTCGGCCCGGCAGACGTGGCGCTTGTAGAACTCCATGACCGCGGCCTGGAACTCCGGCGTCGAGGTCTCGCCGCTGCGCTCGCCCGCGCGGATCGTCGAGCTCACGTCCGGGTCCATCGCGTCGAAGCAGCTCGTTGCAGCCCGCGACGAAGCCGGGGATCGACGACGGCGAGTCGGCCGCGACCACGCTCAGCAGCCCGGCCGGGCGCTCGAGCGCGTGCAGCAGCGCGAGCATGCCGCCCCACGACTGGCCGACGACGTGGTAGCGCTCGGCGAGGCCGAGGTGATCGGCGAGAGCCGTGAGCTCGCGCTCGAAGAGCTCGACGGTCCAGAACGACGGGTCGGCGTCGGGCAGGTGGTCCGAGCGCCCGTTGCCGAGCTGGTCGTAGAGGACGCAGGCCCGCCCGGTGGCCTCCAGCTGCTCGGCGATCGGCGCGACGTAGTCGTGCGTGGCGCCGGGGCCGCCATGGCAGACGATCACGGGCGCCTGTCGCGCGGAGGGGTCGAGGTCGCCGACGACGCGGTACCAGGTGCGGTGCCCGCCCACCTCCATGTGGCCCTCCATGCGGCACCCTACCCAGCACGGCGCTCGCCGGGTGGCCGAAAAGTAGGGTCCGTCGCCCCCACGCCGAAGGAGGCCGTCGTGAAGCTTCGCCTGCCATCCCCCGCCATGGTCGTCGCCATCATCGCGCTCGTCGTCGCCCTCTCGGGCACCGCCGTCGCCGCGGTCGACTTCGCCCGCAACGCCGGTGCGGTCGACGGCAAAAGCGCGGTCGGCGCCAAGGCCTCCCTGCGCTCGGCGGCCGGCAAGCTCGTGGCGACCTCGACCGGCGGCAACGGCAAGGGCCAGATCCCCGCGCGCTTCCTCGACGGGGTCATGCGCGGCGGCACCCAGACGCTCTCGAAGTACCTGCGCACGGTCGACAACCAGGCCGGGCGCCCGACGCCCCTGCTCATCGTCCCGGGCATCGGGCGCTTCGACGCGCAGTGCGACGACGTCGACCCCACCGTGGGCACGCAGACGACACGCACCTCGATCAACTTCACGGCCTCGGTCAACCAGGGCGTCAACGTCTCGCGCCTGCTCGGGCGCGACATCGGCGCCGGTGAGCGACCCGCCGTGTTCAGCGCCCCCAAGGGCCAGCCCGTCTCGATCCTGGCCAGCGCCGACGGTCTCTTCGAGCTCGTCATGGAGGCCAAGGGGCGCTCGGTCCTCGTCACCGGCGCCGCGCGCACGGACAACGGCCCTGGGCCGCAGGCCGCCTGCCTGCTCTGGGGCACCGCCTTCAGGGTCGGGTGAGCTCGAGCGCGCGCTCGACGTCGGCCACGAGGTCGGGCGTGTCCTCGATGCCGGTGTTGAAGCGGATGAAGCCCTCGCCGACGTCGTCGCTGCCCCAGCGCGCGCGGCGCTCGGCGCTGGCGTGCAGCCCGCCGAAGCTCGTGGCCGCCGCCACGACCTCACAGGCCCCCAGGAAGGCGTCGGCACGGGCCTGCGAGCCAACGTCGAAGCAGATCACCGAGCCCACGCCCGGCCAGCGCACGTCGGTGACGTCGTCGCGGGCGCGCAGGGCGCCCAACAGCGCCCGCGCGTTGGCCTCCTGGCGCTCGAGGCGCAGTCCCAGCGTCGCCAGCGAGCGGTGCGCCAGCCAGGCCTCGAACGGTCCCGGGATCGAGCCCGTGGCGATCCGCCACTCGCGCAGCGCCTTCGCGCGCTCGTCGTCGGCCACCGCGACGGCGCCCATGATGAGGTCGCTGTGGCCGGCGAGGTGCTTGGAGGCGCTCATCACCGAGTACTCCGCCCCGAGCTCGAGCGGGCGCTGGCGCAGCGGTCCCGCGAGGGTGTTGTCGACGGCCACGACCGCCCCGGCGGCGTGCGCCTCGGCGATCAGCGCGGGCAGGTCGAGGACGACGAGCCCCGGGTTGGAGGGTGACTCGAGCCACACGAGCGTGGCGCCCGGCAACGCCGCGCGCACCGCCTCGTCGCCGGTGGGCACCAGGCGGACCTCGACGCCGTTGGGCTCGAGCACGTCGCGCGCGATGGCGCGTATCCCCGGGTAGGCGTCGGAGGGCGCGACGAGCACGTCGCCCGTGTGCAGCGTGGGGATGACGACGGCGCTGACCGCCGCCATCCCGGCGGCGAAGACCACGCTCTGGGCGCCCTCGAGCTCGCCGAGCGCGGCTTCGAGCCGCGCCCACGTGGGGTTGTCGTAGCGCCCGTAGTTGAAGCGCGAGGCGTCGGCGGGGCCGGCGAGGTGGTAGGGCGCCGCGAAGGTCGGCCCGGGCAGGAAGGGCTCGCCGTCGGCGCCCTCGGGCAGCCCGGCGTGAGCGGCCCGCGTCGAGTCGCCTCGCTGCGTCACGTGGGCGGGTTCACGTCGGCTCGGATGAAGTCGACCGCGCCGCCCTTCATCTGCGCGGTGACGATCGGCGCGTCGCCCTGCACGAACGCGTCGTAGGCCTGGTAGAGCCAGAAGGCGCCGACGGTGAACTTGGCGTCGGGGTAGAGCTGCTTGAGCTTCGCCGTGGGATCGCCGACGTGCAGCCCGCGCTCGGTGGCCCAGCGCTTGGAGCGCAGCCTGGCCCACTGGATGCGCGAGGTGTCGCCGCAGCCCGACCTGAAGACCGCCCTCACGCCGACCGTCGACCAGTTCACGTCGCAGAAGCCTCCGCCTCCGCTTCTTCGCGTCGACGGCCTGCCCCACGCCTTGATCGCGTTGCGCAGGGTGCCATGGCTGCCGCTCGCCCTGAAGCCGCCGAGCGACGAGACATGCTTGTTGCGGACCTTGATGACGAGGTCGGCGGCGGAGGCGCTCGCGGGGGCGGCCAGGGCGACGAGCGCCGCGAGCAGGAGCAGGCGTGGACCGTTCATGGGCGCGACAGGCTACGCGCCCGCGCGCTCGCACGCATCGAAGCCCGACGCGCGATGGGAGGCGTCGCAGAACGGCTTGGTCTGCGACTGCCCACAGCGGCACAGCGCGATCGTCCCCTCGGGCACGTCGAAGCGGTTGCCCTCGGCGTCGACGATGGTCACCGGCCCGGTGACCTTGTAGGGACCGTTGTCGCGGACCTTGATGACGACCTCGCTGGCCTCCACGCCACACAGTCTGCCTGGCGAGGCGCGTCAGGCCTGGTCGCTGCGCTGCGCCACGACCTCGCGCAGGTGATCGACAGCGTTGGGCGCGGTCTTCTGCAGGCGGCGGACGTCCCAGCTGGTGAGCGTCACGAGCAGCATCGGCGAGGTGGCGACGACCGTGGCGTTGCGCTGCTCGCGCCTGAGCACGCCCATCTCGCCGAACACGTCCCCGGCGCCAGGTCGGCGATGTGCTCGCCATGGCGGCCGACGCTCGCCGTGCCCTCCTCGATGGCCAGGACGTCGTAGGAGTAGTCGCCCTCGCGCACGAGCTCCTTGCCGTCGGGCACCGAGACCTCGGCCGCGAGGGCCGCGATGTGGTCTCGCTCCTCGTCGCTGAGGTCGGCGAAGACCGGGATCTTCTTCAGGCGCGCAGGGTCCATTTGGCGCGTGAGCCTACAAGGAGGGAGACGAGTGAGGGCCGCCTCGCGGCGGCCCTCAGTAGGTCAGGACTCTTCGGCCTCCGCCGCGGGCGGCGGTGGCACCGGCTCCACGGGCTGCTCGGCGTCGTTGCCCTCCGACTCCTCGGTCGCACCGCCGCCGACGGCGGCGGGGACCTTCTTGGGGGCGACGACCTCAAGGGTCACCTCGGGATCCTCGCCCTCGGGCGCGCGGCCGACCATGACCGTCGCGCCGGGGGTGAGCTCCGCGCGCAGGACGAAGTCCGCGAGCGGGTCCTCGATGTAGCGCTGGATGGCCCGGCGCAGCGGGCGGGCACCCATGGATGGGTCCCAGCCCTTCTCGACGAGCAGGTCCTTGGCGTCCTCCGCGAGCTCGAGCTGCAGCTCGCGCTCCGCCAGCGACTCGCGAATGCGGCGCAGGAGGAGCTCCACGATGGTCTTGATCTCGTCCTTCGTGAGCTTGTGGAAGACGACGACCTCGTCGATGCGGTTGAGGAACTCTGGGCGGAACACCTTCTTGAGCTCGCCCATGATCCGGTTCTTCATGTCCTCGTAGGTGATGCCGGTCTCGTCGTCCGAGACCGCGAAGCCCAGCGGCGTGTTGCGCGCGATCTCCTGGGCACCGATGTTCGAGGTCATGATCACGATCGCGTGGCGGAAGTCGACCGTCCGCCCCTGCGAGTCGGTGAGCCGGCCGTCCTCGAGGATCTGCAGCAGGATGTTGAACACATCCGGGTGCGCCTTCTCGATCTCGTCGAGCAGGAGCACGCAGTACGGCTTGCGCCGCACGGCCTCGGTCAGCTGGCCGCCCTCGTCGTAGCCGATGTAGCCCGGAGGCGAGCCCACGAGCCGCGACACGGCGTGCTTCTCCATGTACTCGGACATGTCGATGCGCACCATCGCGTCCTCGTCGCCGAACAGGAACTCGGCGAGCGTGCGGGCCAACTCGGTCTTGCCGACCCCGGAGGGGCCGAGGAAGACGAACGAGCCCGTCGGGCGCTTGGGGTCCTTCAGCCCGGCGCGTGAGCGGCGGATGGCCTTCGAGATGACCTCGACGGCCTGCCCCTGCCCGATGACGCGCTTGTGCAGCTCGTCCTCCATGCGCATGAGCTTCTGCGTCTCGGCCTCGGTGAGCTTGAACACCGGGATGCCGGTCCACATCGAGACGATGTCGGCGATCTCGTCCTCGCCGATGGCGGGCCGGTCGTGCTCGCCCTCGCCGCGCTCCCACTGCTCCTCGAGCTCGCGCTTCTTGTTGGTGAGCTTGCGCTCCTGGTCGCGCAGGTTCGCGGCCTTCTCGAACTCCTGCGCCTCGATCGCGGCCTCCTTGGCCCGGCGCGTGTCCTCGATCTCGTCCTCGAGCTCGCGGTACTTCGGCGGGGAGGTCATCGACTTGATGCGCATGCGCGACGCGGCCTCGTCGATGAGGTCGATGGCCTTGTCGGGCAGCTGGCGGTCGGAGATGTAGCGATCGGCCAGCTCGGCGGCCGCCTCGAGGGCCTCGTCGGTGATCTCCACCTTGTGATGGCTCTCGTAGCGGTCGCGCAGCCCCTTGAGGATCTGGACGGTCTCCTCGGTGCTGGGCTGGTCGACGCGGATCTGCTGGAAGCGGCGCTCCAGGGCGCTGTCGCGCTCGAGGTACTTGCGGTACTCGTCGAGCGTGGTGGCGCCGATGGTCTGCAGCTCCCCGCGGGCAAGGGCGGGCTTGAGGATCGACGCGGCGTCGATCGCGCCCTCGGCGGCACCGGCCCCGACGAGATTGTGGAGCTCGTCGATGAACAGGATGATGTCGCCGCGCTGGGTGATCTCCTTCATCACCTTCTTCAGGCGCTCCTCGAACTCGCCGCGGTACTTCGAGCCGGCGACGAGAGCCGCGAGGTCCAGCGTGTAGATCTGCTTGCCCTTGAGCAGCTCGGGCACGTCGGCGTTGGTGATGCGCTGGGCGAGGCCTTCGACCACTGCGGTCTTGCCCACGCCCGGCTCGCCGATGAGCACCGGGTTGTTCTTCGTACGGCGCGAGAGGATCTGCATGATCCGCTCGATCTCGGTCTCGCGGCCGACGACGGGGTCGAGCTTGCCCTCGGCGGCGAGCTTGGTCAGGTTGCGCCCGAACTGGTCGAGCAGCTTCGAGGACTTCTTGCCCTCGCCCGACGCGCCGGACGCACCGGCGCCCGCGCCCTGGCCGCTCTGACGGCGGCCGCCCGGGCCCGAGAGCATCCGGATGACCTCGTTGCGGATCTTCTCGGAGTCGGCGTCGAAGTCGAGCAGGATGCGCGCTGCGACGCCCTCGTTCTCGCGGACGAGGCCGAGCAGGATGTGCTCGGTGCCGATGTAGTTGTGGCCCAGGCTCAGTGCCTCGCGGAGTGCGAGCTCGAGCACCTTCTTCGCGCGAGGGGTGAACGGGATCTGCCCGGACGTCACTTCCTCGCCAGAGCCGACGATGCGCACGACCTGCGCACGCACGCGCTCCACAGTGATGTCGAGGGACTCGAGAACACGAGCCGCAAGTCCCTCCTCCTCGCGCAGCAGGCCGAGCAGGATGTGCTCGGTGCCGATGTAGTTGTGCTTGAGCGTACGCGCTTCCTCCTGCGCGAGAACGACGACCTGGCGGGCTCGTTCTGTGAATCGCTCGAACATGTGCTGCTGGTCCTTCCTGCTGTGCGGGTTGAAGCGTCAGCCTCGGTCGATGCTTGGTCCTTGGGGATGGTCGGCGGGACGGGATATCGCCCGACCACTCATCTCTTCGGTCGAAACCGCCTGGAGGATGAGTCGATCGGTTGTTGCTGGCAGGCCATGAGTCAGTCTACCAACGTACCTGCGGCCCCCCGCGCCATGGATGAGGCCTTCCCGCAGAGTGCGCGAACTACGCCGTCGGCGCTCCATCACGGCCCGCCGAGCGCGGCGCGGACGGCCAGCCTCGTCGAGGCCGTGCTGGCGCAGGAGCACGGCTCCGTCTCCGTCCGCACGCCCCAGGATCGCCAGCAGCAGCCACCGCGTCGACGCGCGGATGGTCGCCAGGTCGCCGATCGGCGCAGGTCGCGGTGCCCGAGCCATACGGGCACGGGTCGGTGCCGCCGCCGCGCGGAGATTCGGCGGTCGCGAGATCGAAGCGCGCGGGCGGGCTCCACGAGGTGGCGCAGCGCCACGTCGCGCAGCCGCGCCGGGTCCAGGCCGCTGAGCGTGGTGCCTCGGGATCGGCGGCCACCCGCCGCGGATCGGACCGCTCGAGCGCGCGGGCGCTCAGGGCGATCGCCCGCTCGACCAGCTCGTGCCGGGTGCGGCCTTCGCGTGTGGCCGCCAGCAGCAACCGGTGGTCGAGGTCGACGCCCGCACCGGTGGGAAAGGGCCCGCGGGCAAAATCTGGTCGCCTCCCCACAGCGACGCGACCAGGGCCGCGCTGAGGAAGACCGCCGTGCAGTCGTCGCCGTGCTCGTGCGGGTGGTCGTAGCGCTGCTCCTCGCCGGGGTTCACGCAGTAGCCGACGGTGGGGTCGAGCAACGCCTCTACGCCGTCTGAGCTGCGCACGAAGCATCCGCGCCGCACGAAGACGAGCGCATGGCCGCCCGCGTGCTCGACGCTCGCCCCGGCCCCGGCTCGTGGCGGCAGGTGACGTCGCTGATGGTGATGCCGTCGCGACTCAGGACGCACTGCGCGCTGAGCATGCACCGATCGTACAAAGCGCGCACGAATGTCCAAGCGCGCACGAGCGTGCGTTCCGGCACGCGGCCTCGAGCGCCCGCTCCTGGCGCCCGTCGGTGAACGGCCCGGGGCGTGATGGAAATCGATCTCGGAGTCGCCGCGCCGAGCGCAGCGCGGACGTCGTCAGCGCTCACCTGCGTCACGGGCAGAACCCGCAGCACGCCGAGCAGCAAGTGGCCGGTGCCGATCATTCCGCTGCGCAGGGCACGCGCCTCGTCCTGGGCGTGAATGACCGCCTGGCGAGCATCCCCGGTGTAGCGCTCGAACACGGCGCGAGCCTAGCCTGGTGACGGCCTCGTGCTGGGCGTCGCTGACCGCCTGGCGAGCATCCCCGTTGTAGCGCTCGACCACGGCGCGAGCCTAGCCCAGCCCGTCGAACGTCGGTCCTACCCCCTCCCGAGGTGGGAAGACCGACGTTCGACCCCTTCAGGAGCCCAGCAGGAAGCGCTGCACGGCGCGGCGGCCCTCGCCGCCCGGCGCCCGCGACTGCACGGAGTGCCCTGAGCCGCGGACGACCACGAGCTTGCCGTTCGGAGTGTGCGCGGCCTGCTCGCGCGCCCACGGCAGCGGCGTCGAGAGGTCGCGGTCGCCGGCCAGCAGCAGCGTGGGCACCGCCGGCAGGTCGCCGGTGCGAGGGGCCGGGGGCGGCGGGGTGGGCGGCCAGCGCAGGCACAGCTGCGCGTAGCCGTTGCCCACGATGGTCGCGCGGTCGTAGGGCGACGGGTCCGGGGCCGCTGCCGCGGCCTTTCTCAGCGCGGCCTCGCGGCCCGCGAGCGGCGCGCCCGCCCCGCCCCACGGCGAGCGCGTGTCGGCGCACAGCGTCGCGGCGTGCAGCCCCTGGCTGAGCACCTGCGCGGGTGCGCGCTGAGCTCGGCGCACGATGCGCACGAGCCGCTCGAGGTGCTGGGGATGCCCGGCGCGGGCCTCGCGCAGCGCGGCGAGCACACCGGGGAAGCTTGGCGCGCCGACGCTGAGCGCGACGAGCGTGTCGTCGATCTCAGGCCCACCGACCCCATGGTGGCGGGCGCGCACCACGGCAGCGAGGTCGGCCGCCGGGTCGCCGGGGCAGTGCTGGGCGCGGCACACGGCCCGCAGCACCCGCGCGGTCTCGCGCAGGCCGTCGACCTCGAGGCCGTCGAGGCCGGCCGCCGGCACGACCGAGTCGAGCACGAGCCTCGCCACGTGGTCGGGGTGGGCGATCGCGTAGCGCTCGGCCACGAAGGTCCCGTAGGAGACGCCGTCGAGCGTGAGCTTGTCGGCCCCCAGCGCGACGCGCAGCGCCTCGAGGTCGGCGACGGTGTCGGCCGTCGAGTAGAAGCGCCGCTGCGGGCCGAGGGCGCGCGCGCAGGCCTCGACCGAGCCGGGCGGCGGGACCGTGAGGTCAGAGGTGCCGACCGCGCGCTGGAGCGCCGGGCAGCGCAGCGCCGCCGCGCCCGTGCCGCGCTGGTCGAACATGACCAGGCGGTAGTCGTGCAGCAGCGCGCGCATGCGCACCCGCGAGCGCGGGACGAAGGCGACGCCGCCCTGACCGGGACCGCCGGTGAGGGCGACGAGCACGCCCTTGGGCGCATCGGCGTTGTTGGCCGCTGCCACGGCCAGGCGCAGGTCGCCGGGCGTGCGCCCGGAGTGGTCGAGCGCGACGAGCAGCGTCGAGCACGTGAAGCCCTTCGCGTTGTCGCACGGATGCGAGACGGTCAGGCGCGGCGGCGGCCCGGCGGGCGGGGACTGCTGCCGCGGCTTCGCCGCTGTGCTCGTCGAGTGCGCGGCGTCGCTGCCCCCGCCTGCGCCCCCGCACGCCGCCATCGCGAGGGCGACGGCGATGAGGGCGACGCGGCGCATCGGCGCTCAGTCGCGCATGGCCGGGAAGAGCACGACCTCCCGGATCGTGCGCTTGCCGGTGAGCAGCATCACGAGCCGGTCGACGCCGATGCCGATCCCGCCCGTGGGCGGCAGGCCCTGCTCGAGCGCCAGCAGGTAGGCCTCGTCGAAGGGCATGGCCTCCTCGTGGCCCTCGTCGGCGAAGCGCCGTTGGGCCTCGAAGCGGGCGCGCTGCTCGTCGGGGTCGTTGAGCTCCGAGAAGGCGTTGGCCAGCTCCATGCCGCCGGCGAAGGCCTCGAAGCGCTCGACCAGCCCGGGCTGCGAGCGGTGGTCCTTGGCCAGCGGCGAGATCTCCTTGGGGAAGTCGATCACGAAGGTGGGCGCCACCAGCGTCGGCTCGACGACCTTCGAGAACAGGTCGTCGACCAGCTCGGGCCAGCTCAGCCCGTCGGTCGGCATGTCCGAGCCCGACGCGGCGATCGCGGCCGCCAGCGCGTCGCGGTCGCGCAGCTCGAGCACGTCGATCCCGGTCCCCTCGTGGATCGCGTCGCGCAGCGTGACGCGCCGGTAGGGCGGCGTGAAGTCGATCTCACCGTCGTAGCCCGCCGCCTGCGCGACGCGCGGCAGCAGCTCCTCGACGCGGCGCATGACGTCCTCGTAGTCCGCGTAGGCCTCGTACCACTCGACCACCGTGAACTCGGGGTTGTGCTTGAACGAGATGCCCTCGTTGCGGAAGTTCTTGCCGATCTCGTAGACGCGCTCGAGGCCACCGACGATCAGGCGCTTGAGGTAGAGCTCGGTGGCGATGCGCAGGTAGAGGTCGCGGTCGAGCGCGTTGTGGTGGGTGACGAACGGTCGCGCCATCGCCCCGCCGTAGAGCGGCTGCAGGATCGGGGTCTCGACCTCGACGAACCCCTGCCCGTCGAGGTAGGCGCGGATCGCGCTGACGACCCGGGCGCGCGCGAGGAACACCCCCCGCGACTCCTCGTTGGCGATCAGGTCGAGCTCGCGATGGCGAAAGCGCGTCTCGACGTCCTGCAGGCCGTGGAACTTGTCGGGTGGCGGGCGCAAGCTCTTGGCCAGCAGCTCGAAGGCCTCGACGCGCAGCGACAGCTCGCCGCGCCGGGAGCGGAAGGCGACGCCCTCCACGCCGACGATGTCGCCGAGGTCGAGGTCGAGCAGCCGCGCCATCGCCTCGTCGCCGAGCACGTCGACCCGGGCCTGCAGCTGGATGCGACCCGAGCGGTCGTCGAGGTCGAGGAAGGCCATCTTGCCCTGGCCGCGGCGGGCGTGCAGGCGCCCGGCCAGCCGGTAGCGCGCCTCGGTGTCCTCGCCGGCGGGCAGGTCGGCGTGCGCCGCCTGGACGGCGCTGATCGGCGTCACCCCCGCGTAGGCGTACGGGAACGGCTCGATGCCGTCGGCGCGAAGGCGCTCGAGCTTCGCCCGCCGCGTCGCGAGGAGCTCGGAGCCTTCCTCCTCGGCCATCGACGCCTTACGCGACGTCGATCTTGGTGATCTTGAGCTTGCGCTTCTTGCCGCTGGGAAGGGACACGTCGACCGTGTCGCCGCGCTTGTGCCCGAGCAGTGCCTTGCCGACCGGCGACTCGTTGGAGAGCTTCTTCTCCCCCGGGTTGGCCTCGGCCGAGCCGACGATCGTGTACTTGTCGCTGTCGCCGGTCTTCTCGTCCTTGATGTTCACGGTCACGCCGACCTTGACGACGTCGGTCGACAGGTCGGAGGTGTCGACGACCTGCGCGGAGCGCAGGCGCTCCTCGAGCTGGGCGATCTTCTGCTCGAGCATCATCTGCTCGTTCTTGGCGTCGTCGTACTCGGAGTTCTCCGAGATGTCGCCGAACTCGCGGGCCTCCTTGATGCGCTCGGCCACCTCGCGACGCTTCGTGGTCTGCAGGTCGTCGAGCTCGCGCTGGAGCGTCTCGAGACCTTGGGGAGTGAGGATGACGTCCTTGGGCATGGGCGTGAGGAGTGGTGTCGGTGGGTGGCGCCCGAGACACGAAACCCCGCTCAGCGGCGGGGAAAGTTCAGGGGCTACCTGGCTGGAGGAGCGGCGCAGTATAGCGCCGCGCTACGCCGCCGCCGCGAGGGCGTCCAGGCCGCCGAGGAGCGCCCGCGCCCCGGTCACGTCGGCCGTCGACTGCATGGCCTGCTGGAGCGTCTTGGGGGCTTCCATGCGGTCCAGGTACCACGGGTAGAACTTGCGCAGATAGCGCCCGGCCCGGTCGGCGCCCAGGTGCTCCACGGCACGCTCCATGACCCAGAGCAGCTCGGCCATGACCTCGTCGCGCGTCGGGTCGTCGGCTCGCGTCCCCAGCACCTGCCCGAACAGCCACGGGTTCCCGAGCGAGCCGCGGGCCAGCATGACGGCGGCCGCGCCGGTGCGCTCGTAGCCGGCGCGCACGGCCTGCGCGGTGCTCAGGCCGCCGGTGAGGATGACCGGCGCGTCGAGGCTCTGCACCAGGCGGGCGGCGAGGTCGTAGTCCGGCGTGCCCTTGTGGTGCACGGCCGCGCTGCGGGGGTGGAAGCCGATCGCGCTGACGCCGGCCTCGTGGACGAGGCGGTGGGCGAGGTCGTAGCCGTCGGTCTCCCCCGGGCGCTGGCCTGAGCGCAGCTTGACGGTGACCGGCAGCCCCGAGCCCTCGCGCGCGGCGCGCGCCACCGCCACCGCGGTGGCGGGGTCCTTGATGAGCGCGGCGCCGGCGCCGGTCTTGCACACCTTGGGCACCGGGCAGCCCATGTTGAGGTCGATGAGGTCGGCACCGTGCTCGGCCACGGTGGCGGCCGCCGAGCGCATGACCTCGGGATCGTGGCCGAAGAGCTGGATCGAGACCGGCCCGCCGGCACGCTCGTCGGGATGGATGCGCAGCAGCTCGCGCATCGTCTTCTCGTTGCGGTGGTGGATGGCGAAGCTCGAGACCATCTCCGACACCGCCAGGCCCGCCCCGTAGCGCTTGGCCTGCAGGCGCACGAACCAGTTGCCGATCCCGGCCAGGGGCGCGAGCAGCACCCGGTTGGGGACCTCGACGGGCCCGATCCGCCACGGCGTGCCGAGCTCAGGCGTTGCGCTCATGCAACAAGCGTAGGCCGGTGAGGGTCAGCAGGTCGTCCGTCTCGTCGATCTCCTCGGTGAACGGGACGATGTGCTCGGCCAGCCCACCGGTGGCGATCGTCTCGGTCTCCGCCCCCATCTCGGCCCGCAAGCGGCGCATGATGCCGTCGACCGAGCCGGCGAAGCCGTAGATCACGCCGCTGCGGATCGCGTCGATCGTCGTCTTGCCGATCAGCGAGCGCGGCGCCCCGAGCTCGATCTTGGGCAGCGCGGCAGCGCGGTTGGTCAGCGCCTCCATCGAGATCTCGACGCCCGGCATGATGATGCCGCCCAGGTACTCGCCCTCGGCCGACACCGGGTCGAAGGTCACCGCGGTGCCGAAGTCGACGACGACGCAGGCGCCCTTGACCTTGTCGTAGGCCGCCACGGCGTTGACCAGGCGATCGGGCCCGATCTCGCGCGGGTTGTCGTAGCGCAGGGCCATGCCGGTCTTGATGCCCGGGCCGACGGCCAGCATGTGGTGGTCGAGGTAGCGCGCGGCCATCGCCTCCCACTCGGGGCGCAGCTGCGGCACCGTGCTCGACACGATCGAGGCGGTGAGGTCTGCCAGCCCGATCCCGCGCAGCTCGAGCAGGTTGCGCAGCACGGCGCCGAGCTCGTCGGCGGTGGAGTCGCGCACGGTGGTGAACCGCCAGTGCTCGACGAGCTGGCCGTCGCGATAGGTCCCGAAGTGGGTCTGGGTGTTGCCGACGTCGACGACGAGGAGCACGGCATAGGATCGTCCCATGCCGGCGAAGCTCTACGTCGTCCACGGCTCGCACCCGTGCGCGGCGGTCCAGCGTGCACTGGAGATGAAGGCCGTTCCCTACAGGGTCGCGGAGCTCCCTCCGCCGATGCACGCGGCCTTGCAGCGGCTGCGCTTCGGCGTCCGCACGGTGCCCGGCCTGACGCTCGAGTCCGGCGAGAAGCTCACCGGCTCGCGGGCCATCCTCCGCCGCCTCGAGGAGCTCGCGCCCGAACCCGCGCTGCTGCCGTCCGACCCCGACGAGCGCGCCGCGGTGCAGCGGGCGGAGGAGTGGGGCGACGAGGTCTGGCAGCCGATGGCCCGGCGCCTGCTGTGGCAGACGTTCACCATGCACCCGCAGGCGATGGCGAGCTACCAGGAGGGCGCGCGCTTCCCGCTGCCCGCTGCGGCGGTGCGCGCGCTCGCGCCGCTGGTCACCGCGGTCGAGCGCCGGCTCAACGGGGCCGAGCAGGGCGCGGTGCGCGCCGACCTGCGCTCGCTGCCCCGGCACCTGGACCGCATCGACGGCTGGCTGGCCGAGGGGGTGCTCGGCGGGGAGACGGTCAACGCCGCCGACCTGCAGATCGCCCCGACCTCGCGGCTCATGCTCACCATCGGCGACGTGCGCCCGTACTTCGCCGGCCGCCCGGCCGAGGCCCACGCGATGGGGCTGTTCGGGGAGTGGGCCGGCTCCACCCCGCCGGGCGTGTTCCCGGCGGAGTGGGTGGCCGCGGCGCCCGCTCGCAGGTGAGCGACGCCGCGCGGCCAGCACCGAGGGAAGAGAGTCCCTCGCGGCGCGACCGCCGTGGTCGTCTCCCCGCGAGGAAGTGTCCTGCCCAGTGGTCGTCCTGCGACCACAGGGCAGGACGGTTGGGATGAGACGCGCCCGCTCGCTGCGACCGCAGGCGGTCGCGCGCGAGACGGCGTCCTTCCCTCGGTGATGCTGTTCAGGCCGCCGGCTTACGCCGCCGGCTGCCCCGCGCCCTCGCGCACGAACTCGCGGATGAAGCCGGCGAGCGCGTCGGGCGCGTCCTCGCTGACGAACGTGCGCGCGCCGGTGACCGGCACGTAGCGCGCGCCGAGCGCCGCGGCCAGGCGCTCGCCCAGCTCGGGCGCGAAGAAGCGATCGTCCTGCCCCCAGGCGACGAGCGACGGGATCTTCAGCGACGGCAGGCGCTCCGCGGCGTCGATCATGGTCGCCTTGTCGATCGCGCGCATGAAGGCGGCGGCGTCGCGGCGGATCTCGGCGTCGTCGAGGAACGGCTGGATCCAGGCGCCGGTGACCTCGTCAGGGATGTCGTGGGCCAGCCAGCCGTAGGCCATCGGCAGCCGCCGCGCCTTGGCGGCGCGCATCGGCTGCATGGCGGCGAGGAGCGCCCCGGGGATCCGCGCGGCCTTGACCATCGGGACGAACTCCTTGGGCGGGAAGACGTCGAAGCAGTCGCAGTTGGTCAGCACGAGCCGGCCGACCCGCTCGCCGTGGTCGAGCGCCACCAGCTGGCTGATGGCGCCGCCGGAGTCGTTGCCGACGAGCGTGACGTCCTCGAGGCCCAGCGCGGCGAGGAGATCGCCCACCAACCGCGCGACGCCCGCCGGCGAGAGGTCGGCATCGGCCTTCATCGCGACGCGATGCGAGCCGAGCGGGAGGTCGGGCACGATGCTGCGCGCCGCACCCTGCAACAGCGGCGTGACCTTGCGCCACACCTCGCCGTCGACCAGCAGGCCGTGGAGGAAGACGACGGGCGGGCCTTCGCCGGCGTCGCGGTAGTGGATGGTCCCCTGCGGCAGCGTGATCTCTGGCATGTCGTCCTCGCGATGCTCTAGGTTGCGTACAGGCTGTACGCATAATGAATACAGACAGTATGAATGTCAAGCGGACCAAGCACGCCGTGCGCTCCGAGGCCACCCGCGCCGCGCTCATGGCCGCCGCCCGCCCTCTGTTCGCCGAGCGGGGCTTCGCCGCCGTCGGCACCGAGGAGATCGTGCGCGCCGCCGGCGTGACACGCGGGGCCCTCTACCACCAGTTCGCCGACAAGCGCGAGCTCTTCGCCGCGGTCTTCGAGCAGGTCGAGGCCGAGGTGACCCAGCGCACAGCCAGGGCCGCGGTGGCCTCGGGCGCCACCGATCCGCTCGCCGTGCTGCGCGTCGGCGCCCTCGGCTGGCTGGAGGCCTGCAGCGAGCCCGAGGTCCAGCGCATCGTGCTGCTCGACGGCCCCGCGGTCCTCGGCTGGGCGGCATGGCGCGAGATCGGCATGCGCTACGCCCTCGGCCTGGTCGAGAACGAGCTGCGCGAGGCCGTGGAGGCCGGCAGCCTCTCGCCCCAGCCGGTCTCCGCCCTCGCTCACGTGCTCATGGGCGCCCTCGACGAGGCCGCCCTCTACGTGGCGACGGCCGAGGACCAGGACGCCGCCCGCGCCGAGGTCGGCGGCGTGATCGACCGCCTACTCGGTTCGCTCGCCTGACGCCGGAAGGCGCAGCGGCGGCCCCTCGCGGCGCACGCCCTCGTCGAGCGGCATGGCCGCCAGGCAGTCGCTCAGCCGCGTGCCGTCCGGGGTCGTGAGGTCGAAGTCGAGCTCGAGCAGCGGGATGAGCACGAAGCGCCTCTGGGTGGCCTGCGCGTGGGGCAGCGTCAGCCGCTCGGATGCGTACGGCTCGTCGCCGAGGAGCAGGAGGTCGACGTCGATCGGGCGTGGCGCATGGCGCACCGTGCTCTCGAGATCGCGGCCCAGCTCGCGCTCGATCGCCTTGCAGGCGTCGAGCAGCTCCTCTGGCGCCAGCGCGGTCTCGATGCGCGCGCACGCGTTGAGGAACGACGGCTGGTCGAGGATCTCCCCCACCGGGTCGGTGTCGTAGGTCGACGAGCAGGCGAGCACGATCACGCCGTGGGCGGGGAGCGCGTCGACGGCGGCCTGCAGGTTCGCGCGCCGGTCGCCCACGTTGGAGCCCAGGCCCAGGTAGCCCCTCATGGCCCGCCGTCCACGAGCAGGGCGAGCTGGCGCGAGTGCGCGAGCAGGACGCCGTCGGCGCTCCACAGCTCGCCGTCCTCCTCGAAGAAGCCACTCGCCGCGGTCGAGGAGCGAAAGACCGCGAGCACCGGCTCCTCGACGATCGCGGCGGCGGCCGCCGGCGCGCGGAAGTGCACGGTGAGGTCGATTGTCGGCGCCGCGGCCGGTCGCGTGAGGCGCGGCATCGGCGACGGCCACCACGCGTCGGCGAGCATGGTCAGGGCGGGCGCGTCGAGCGGCTGCCCGTCGGCGAAGCGCAGCCAGCCGCCGCTCGTCGACTCGTCCGCCCCGGCGTAGAGCGGCGCGCCGATCGTCGGGCGCATCTCGAAGTGCTCGGTCATCGGGACGATGGCCACGGGCGCCAGGCGCTCGACGTCGTCGGGGGCCGGCATCGACGGCGGGGCGGCGGCGTAGTCCAGGGCGCCGTGGAAGTCGACGGCGAAGGCGCCGACGGCGATCACGCACAGCGCGCCGCCCTGCGACAGGCGGGCGCTGAGCGTGCTCAGCGAGCGCCCGTTGCGCTCGACCATCACGTCGACGCGCAGCTCGCCGGCGCCGGGCGGGCGCAGGTAGTGGCACGTCAGCGACCGCGCCGCGCGCGACGGGTCGTCCAGCTCGGCCGTCATCGCGCGCAGGACGATGGCCGCGAGGTAGCCGCCGTTGGGCCCCAGCTGCGTGTTCCACGAGGGCTCGCAGGTCGCGCGCCACGCGCCGTCGCCGAGCGCGTCGACCGCCGTCGCGCGCCCGAAGGCGCTCACTCGCCCGACGACTGCCGCCACACCTCGACCGAGACCGACTCGACCGGCAGCGGGATCGGGGGCTCGGGCTTGGTCGCCTTGACCCACACCTCCTCGGCGGCGAAGTCGGCCAGCAGGCGGTCGGCCACGGCCGAGCACAGCCGCTCGAGGGTCTTGTAGGAGCGCTGCTGGGCGACCAGCGCGACGCGCTCGCAGACCGCGGCGTAGTCGACGGTGTCCTCGACGAGGTCGGTGACCGTCGCGTCGCACTCGCCGACCTCGAGGCGCAGGTCGAGGACCAGGCGCTGGCCAACTTCGCGCTCCGCGGCGCTGACGCCGTGATGGGTGTAGAGCGAGAGCCCGGTGACCTCGATGGTCACCTCCGTCTGCGGGGAAGCGCGCTCGTCGTCGTCGTAGTCCTCGTCGTCCTCGAGCTCGTCATCGAGGTCGTCATCCTCAGGCGCCATCGGCGCGCAACGTAGCAGTCGCCACCGCCAAGGCGTCCCTCGTGGGCGCGACGTCGTGGACGCGGAAGACGCTCGCCCCGCGCTCGAGCGCGAGCACCGTCGTCGCCACCGTCGCAGCCACGCGATCGTGGGGGTCCTCGCGGCCCGTCAGGCGCCCGAGGAACGACTTGCGCGAGGTCCCGATGACGACCGGGAACCCGATCGTCGCGATCCGGTCCAGGCGGCGCAGCAGCTCGAGGTTGTGCTCGAGCGTCTTGCCGAAGCCGATGCCCGGGTCGACCATGATGCGCTCCTCGCGCACCCCCTCGCGGACCGCGAACTCGACGCGCTCCTCGAGGAAGGCGCGGACGTCGTCGACGACATCGTCGTAGCGGGGGTCGTCCTGCATGGTGCGCGGCTCGCCGAGCATGTGCATCAGGCAGCAGTCGCAGCGACGATCGGCCACGAAGCCGGCCAGGTCGGGCTCCTGGCGGAAGGCGGTGACGTCGTTGACGAAGGTCGCCCCGGCGTCGACGGCCGCCTCGGCCACGGTCAGCTTCGCCGTGTCGATGCTGATCTGCACGTCGGCGCCGCGCAGCGCCCGGACGACGGGGACGACGCGGCGCAGCTCCTCGTCGATCGCCACGGGCTCGGCCCGCGGGCGGGTCGACTCGCCGCCGATGTCGAGGATGTCGGCGCCCTCGCCGATGAGCGTGCGCGCGTGCTCGACGGCGCGATCGAGCGCGAACCACTCGCCCCCGTCGGAGAACGAGTCGGGCGTGACGTTGAGGATGCCCATGATGCGCGCGTCCATCGTGCGTTGATCGTAGGTCCACCGGCTCTCAACCGGGGTGCTCGCCCGCCGATGACCGCGTTGATGGCCTCAAACGGCACATGGCTCTGCCCGACCGAGCTCGATCGCACGCGCCTGCTCGACATGGAGGCGCGCATCGCGCGCCCCCGCGCGCTGATGTACGCCGCGCTCGCCGTCGGGTTGGGCTCGGCCATCCCGTGGGTCGGCTGGTGGCCGATGGTCCCGGTCACCCTGCAGCTCGCGATCTACGCCGTGTTGCGCCCGATGATCACGAAGAGCGCCCGCCCCGAGTACGTGGTCGCGGCCACGGTCGTCAGCTCCCAGGTGCTGCTCGGAGTCGGCATCGCCATCAGCGGCGGGCCGCGCAGCCCAGGGATCGCGCTGATGCTGCTGCCGCTGGTCACCCTGCCCGCCCGCTTCTCGGCGCGCGGCGTGTGGACCGGGCTGGCCATCGCCGTCGTGGTCCTGCTCGGCTCGACCCTCGCCGTCGACCCCGCCAGCTTCGCGGCGGACCCCACCTACACGACCGCCGGCCTGTGCGCCTCGGCCGGGCTGACCGTCTTCGCCCAGTTCCTGATGAGCAGCGAGATGCGACAGCGCTCGTCGGCCATCCTCGACCCGCTCACCGGGCTGCTCAACCGCAGCTCGCTCGAGGCTCGCTTCGCCGAGATCGCCGAGCAGGCGGCGCAGACCGGCGAGTCGGTCTGCGTGCTGGTGTGCGACCTCGATCGCTTCAAGGCGGTCAACGACCGCTACGGCCACGAGCGCGGCGACGGGGTGCTCAAGGACGCCGCGTACGTGCTGCGCAAGCAGCTGCGCTCGTTCGAGCTGATCTACCGCCTCGGCGGCGAGGAGTTTCTGATCGTGCTGGCCGGGACGACGCTGGGCGAGGGCCGCGACGTGGCCGACCGCGCCCGCGTGGCCCTGTCCGACGCGCGCCCGGGGGGCCTACCGGTGACGATCTCGATCGGCGTGGCCGCGGCCCACGGCGCGGAGGTCGGCTACGACGTGCTCTTCCGCGCCGCCGACGCGGCCCTGTACGAAGCCAAGCGCGCCGGCCGCGACCGCGTCGTCGTCGACGGCGACGCCGCCGATGTCAGGCTGGCCGGCGGCGAGGTTCGCCGCCGGGCCGCCTGAGCCAGCGCGACCGAGGCGGCGAGGACCGGAAGGGCGCCGGCCGCCAGCAGCGTCCAGCGCGCGCCGATGGCCGCGACCAACAGCCCGCCGCCGACCAGCGCCACCAGCTCCGCCGCGTTGCGCCCCGCGCTGTAGGCCGCCCACGCCCGCCCGCGCAGCTCGTCGGGCACGCGCGTGTGGATGAGCGTGCGCACGACGACGTTCTTGGTGCCATGCCCGATGCCGCCCGCCAGATAGGCGCCGAGCGCGAGCGGCAGGACCAGCCACAGCGTGGGCAGCGCCAGGCCGGCGCCCTGCAGGGCCATCGCCCCCAGCGCCGCGGTGGCGTAGGCGGCCGCCGGCACGCGCGAGGCGACGAGCGTCGACCCGACGACCATCCCCAGCGTCCACAGCGTCATGAGCACGCCGTAGCCCGTGTCGCCGGCGTGCAGAACGTCCTTGGCGAAGAACACCTCGGCGGTGGCGGACGCGGTCATGAAGAGCAGCGAGACGAAGGCGGCGATCACGACCGGCGCCAGCACGCCGTCGTTGAGCAGGAAGGCGATGCCGTCGCGCGCGCGCTCGGTGGAGCGCTCCCCGCCCCGCGGCTCGCGGCGCGCGCGCAGCGCCTGCGCCGCCAGCGCGACGGCCAGGAAGCTCGCCGCGTTGACCAGCAGCGCGATCCGCGTGCCACCGGCGGCCGCGAGCAGGCCGCCGAGCACGGGCCCCAGGGTGAAGCCCAGGTAGCGGGCGGCCTCGACCCGCCCGTTGGCCGCAGCGACGCCGCCGGGGCCGGCCGCGGCGGGCACGAGCGCGAACTCGGCGGGCTGGGCCAGCGCGACCCCGACGCCGAGCAGCGCCGTCAGGGCGAGCGTCGCCGCGAGGCCGCCGAAGGTCAGGGCCAGCACGGCCGCGATCGCCGCCTGCCCGAGCGAGACGTCGCGCAGCAGCCGCCGGCTCTCGACGCGGTCGGCGAGCAGCCCCGCCGGCCCGCCGAGGGCGACCGAGGGCGCCCACAGCGCGATGAACAGCCCGGCGACGGCTATCCCCGAGCCCGTGCGCTCCTGTACGTAGAGCGCCAGCGGGATGAAGCCGAGGAAGTCGCCCAGCGCGGAGAGGCCGACCGCGCCGGAGAGCAGACGGCGATCGCGCATGGCTCAGGCGCCCGTCGCCGCAGCCATCATCTTCGCGGCGTGCTCCATCGTGGCCGCCCGGTCGTGGGTGGGCGAGAACTCGACGACGAGCGCGTCCTCCTCGACGACCACGTTGTGGCCCGGCGGCAGGTAGTAGGCCTGGCCAGCCTGCGCGATGTCCTCGCTCCCGTCGGCGGCGATGGCGCGCAGGCGCCCGCTGATGACGTAGCCCCAGTGCGGGCTCTGGCAGGCGTCGTCGGGCAGGCCCTGATAGAGCGGCGCAGTGTCCACCCCGGCACTCAGGCGCTCGAAGGCGATGGTCATCCCACCCTGGTCGATGCCCCGGATGAGGGCGATGTCGGCCTCGAACTCGACCGGGACCTGATCCTGCGAAAACGACGGCACGTGCGGCTCCCTTCCTCGTCGTGACATGGCGGCGAGCCGCGCCCGCCGGGGGCCTTGGCGGCGTCCGGCGAGTCGGGCGGCTCTGCTTGGCGACGGTACGGCCGGGCGCCGGCGCCGTCATCCGTGGCGGCACCCAAGTGCGGCGTCGCCGGTACCCATCTGGCGTGGTGGCTCAGGCGACGCCCGCGGCCAGCGCGTAGGACGCGGCGGCGGCGCGGGCGGCGCGGCCGGAGGCGCCGATCTTGTCGTAGATGTTGGCGATGTGGCGCTCGACGGTGCGCACGCTGAGCACGAGCTCGGTCGCGATCTCCTGATTGGAGCGCCCGCGCGCGACGAGCCGCAGGACCTCGACCTCGCGCGCCGTGAGGCCGGCGGGCGCCTTCGTCGCCTCGGGCGCCGCCGCGCGGGCGCCGAGCGTCCGCAGGGCCTCGTCGGCGGCGCGGGCCTCGCGCTCGGCCGCCTCGTCGTGGCCGAGCGCGCGCAGGGCCCGAGCCAGCTGGCGCCGGGCGTGCGCGGCCTCCCAGCGCCCGCCGGCGCGGGCGTAGAGGTCGACGGCGTCCTCGAAGGCGCGCCGCGCCTCCTCCCAGGACCCGGCCGCCGCGGCCAGGACGCCCTCGGCGAACGACGCCGCGCCCGCGCTGGCGGGGGTGCCCGAGCGCGAGGCGATCGCGCGCAGCTGCGCGGCGGCCTCGCGCGCCGCGTCGGTCTCGCCGGCGGCCAGCCGCGCGCGCACGAGCGCCTCCAGCGCGGGCGCGCGCTCGGTGACGCCGCTCTCGGGCAGGCGCCGCAGCGCGCGCTCGGCCTCGTGCGCGGCGCCGGCGGCATCGCCCCGGTCGAGCGCCAGCTCGGCGCGCACGAGGGGCGCGAGGAAGTGCCCGTCGGCCGCCTCGAGCAGCCGGCTTGCCTCGTCGAGCAGGCCCTGGCGCCGGCGCAGCTCGGCCAGCCGGACCATCCCATCGGCGATGCGGTGGGGGTGGATGTCGGCCAACGGGCCCAGGTTGGCGCGCAGCTCGGCCTCGGCCGCAGTCCAGTCGCCGCGCCAGATGAGGATGTCCGCGTAGTGCGCGCGGCAGGCGGCGAAGGTCAGCCGGTCCGACCACTGCTCGCAGAAGCCCTTGACGTGCTCGCACCACTGCGCGGCGCGCTCGAAGTCGCGCACCCGCTTGCAGGCGTCGATGAGGTAGCAGCAGCAGCTCGAGATCGCGTCGAGGTCGTCGAGCTCGCCGGCGACGGCGGCCGCGGTCGCCTCGTCGAGGCGGCGCATCCCCTCTTCGACCTCGCCCTCGCAGACGTAGGCCAGGCCTTCGAGCCCGAGGGCCATCATCTCGACGTCGATCGCCCCGCAATCGCTGCCGATGGCGCGGGCGGCGGCGGCGTGCGTGCGCGCGCGGGCGGGGTCGTGGTCGACCTGGAGGGCGAGGTGCCCGCGCAGCAGCGTCAGCCAGCCCTGCTCGACCCCCGGCTCCATGCCCTCGAGCAGGCGCTCGGCGCGCTCGACCCACCCGAGCCCGACGGCCACGTCGGCGTGGAAGTAGCACTCGCCGAGGCACAGCTGAAGCGCGACGCGCGCCGCCGAGCGCGCTTCGCCGGCGCGGCGGTGCAGCCGGTAGGCGCGCTGCAGCGCGCGCATCGCCGCCTCCTGCTCGCCGAGCCATCGGGAGGCCACGCCCAGGCCTTCGAACCCGGCGGCCGACGGGGCCTCGTCGACGCTCGCCTGGAAGGCGTCGCGCGCCGCCGCCCACGCGCCGGCGCCCAGCGCGGCGCGCCCGGCTTCGAGGTGCGCTCCGGCGTCCGAGCCCGCGACGGCCTCTTCGAGCATCGCGGGCAGGATACGCCCGCGCCCGGTCTCCGCTCCGGGGCCCGCCCTGCACCGCGCCGACCGCGAGCCTCACGGCGTCCTGGCGAGTCGGCGCACGACGACGTGGATCGCGTCGCGCACCTCCGAGGCGGCCAGCCCGCGAGCGCCGCGCAGGTGGCGGTACAGCTCGGCCCCGAGAGGCGCGAGGACGACGTGGGCCATCGCCTCGGGGTCGCCGTCGACGCCGAGGGCGCCGAGCAGCACCGCGACGTGCCGGTGCCACGCCGCGTAGGCACCCGTCTCGTAGCGAGCCTCGGGCTTGCCCGTCTCGCCCGCGTAGAGCAGGTCGCCGTGGCGCTCGAGCAGCTCCAGCAGGGCGTCGACGAGCGCCAGGAGCCGATCGACTGGCGGCGCGCCCGGGCCCAGCGGCGGCTCGCCGCGCACCAGCTGGTCCTGGATCGCGCGCTCCTGCTCGTCGAGGAGGGCCAGCGCCAACCCGGAGCGATCGCCGAAGCGGTGGAAGACGGTGCCCTTGGCCACGCCGGCGCGGCGGGCGACGTCCTCCATCGTCACGTTCTCGACGCCATGCTGCGCGAACAGCTCGCGCGCCGCTACGAGCACGCGCTCGCGGTTGCGCGTCGCGTCGGCGCGCTCGCGCCGCTCGCCGGCGATCGGCAGGGGATCGGCCACGGCGGAGACGGTACTTGACCGCGGTCAGGTACGTGCTACAGTCTGACCAAGCAAACTTGACCAGGGTCAACTTCTGTCGTGCACGCCTTCGCCATCCCCTTCCTGCTCCTCGTCGGCGCTCTCCTGTCCGTGCAAGCCGCCGCGAACGTCCAGCTCAGCGCGTCGGTGGGCAGCCCGGCCGGCGGCGCGACGCTCCAGCTCGCGGTCGGCGCCGCGGCCCTGCTGCTCGTCACGCTGGCCGCCGGCACGTTGGCCGCGCTCGGCGTGCTCGTCGAAGTGCCGCCGTGGCACCTCGTCGGTGGCGTCGCGAGCGCCCTGTACATCTCCGCCGGGATCCTGCTCTTCCCGCGGCTCGGGGCGGTGGTCACCGTGGGCTTGTTCATCGCCGGCCAGGTACTCGCCTCGCTGCTGATCGACACGGGGGGCTGGCTCGGCGTCGCGCCTCGGCCGGCCGGCGCCGCCGCGGTGGTCGGCACGCTGGCGGTCCTCGGCGGGGCGGCCTCCATCGTCCGCGCCCAGGGCGCGGGCCACGCCGCGCCGCAGAGCGCAGGCTGGATCGCGTTCGCGGCCCTCGCCGGCGCCGCTCTGCCGGTCCAGGGCGCGATCAACGCCCAGCTGCGCGCCGACCTCGACGCGCCGATCACCGCCGCCCTGTGGAGCTTCGTCGTCGCCACCGCGGCGATGGCCGCGGTCTTCGCCGTGTTCGCCGCCCGCGGACGCGCGCCGGCGCCGCGCGCGGCGGCGTTGCGCAGGGTGCCGTGGTGGGGCTGGCTGGGCGGGCTGTGCGGCGCGACCTACGTGACCTCCGTGTTCCTGCTCATCCCGCACATCGGGGTGGCGGCCACGGTCGGCCTGACGGTCGCCGGCCAACAGGTCGCCTCGATCCTCGTCGACCGCCACGGATGGATGCATCTGCCCCGACGGCCCGTCACCCCCGCGCGTCTCGCCGGCGTCGCCGTGCTGCTCGCGGGCGTCGCGCTCATCCAGGTCGCGTAGGGGCCCCGACTACATGCGCAGGAACGAGGCGCCGTTGACGTCGATGACCGTGCCGCTCGCCATCTCGGCCCCCGGCGAGGCCAGGTAGAGCACCGCGCGCGCCACGTCCTCGGCGCTCGCCACGCGGCCCAGCGGGCTCTCGGCGCGGATCTCGTCGCCGCGCGGGCCGGCCAGGGTGTCGGCGGCCATGTCGGTGTCCGTCCAGCCCGGGGCGACGGTGGTGACGGCGATGCGGTGCGGGCCCAGGGCGCGGGCCAGCGACTGGCCGAAGGCGACGATGGCCGCCTTGCTCGCGCCGTAGGCCGGCGACCTGGGCTCGCCGCGGAAGGCGCCGCGCGAGGAGACGTTGACGATCCGCCCGCCGCCGGCCGCGATCATGTGGGGCACCGCGCACCACGTGGCGTTCGCGGCTCCGAGGAGGTTGACCGCCAGCGTGTCGTGCCAGGCGCGCTGCCACTCCTCGTAGGTCGTCTCGGTGATCGGGTGCGGCGTGAAGACGCCGGCGTTGTTGACCAGCACCTCGAGGCCGCCGAGGCCCTTTGCGGCCTCGGCCACCATCGCGCGCACGGCCTCGGGGTCGCCGAGGTCGGCGCCCACCACGACGTGGCCGTCCCCCGGCAGCGAGGCCGCGACGTCCACGGCCGCCTGGCGCGAGGCGCCGTAATGCACCGCGACGCGATCGCCGGCCTCCGCGAACTCCCGCGCCACGGCCGCGCCGATGCCGCGCGAGCCGCCGGTGACGAGCACCGGCCGGCCAGGGCCTGCCGTCACGCGACCCGCCCGCGCCGCGCCCGCGCGCGCTCGCCCCGCGGCCCGCTCATGCGCTGCACCAGCTCGCCGGTCCCGACCTCGACCGCACCCATCTCCACGGCGCGCTCGCGCAGCCCCGGGTGCAGGTCGTAGTGGTCGCCCTGGAAGCGCCGCCGGGGGATCCCCATCGCGGCGGCGAAGGCGTGCAGCTCCTCGAAGCCGTCATCGCTGACCATGTGGCACCAGCGCGTCCAGGGCAGGCCGGCTTCCGGGTACTCGCGCAGAGGGTCGACGAGGACGGCCATCGCGGCATCATGGCGCACACGCGTTGTTAACCATCGGTCAGCAACGGTGTACCTACCGCTATGGACATGACCGCGAACCACCGTCTCGGCACCATCGGCCGGATCGTCACGGGCGTCGCCGTCTCGCTCGCCGCCGCCCTCCACGGGTTCTTCTGGCTCTTCGTCTCGGCCTGGCAGTGCGACGAGTCGTGCGAGTACCCCGACGCCCACGGGCACTACCCGGCCGATGCGACGTGGCACCAGATCCCCGGCGCATGGGAGTGGACGGCGCTCGGGGCGATGGGCGTGCTCGGCTTCCTGCTGGCCGTCGGCTTCGCGATCGCCTTCGGCGCGCGCAGGCGCACTCTGGCGCCCGCGCTGGCGGTGGCGGCGGCCGTCGTCGCCATCGCCTCCTGGATGGTGGCCTAGGCCAGCTCGGGCTTCTCGGGCAGGTCAAGCCCGCGCGCCTCGACGCCACCGCCGGCCAGGCCGGGGCGCGGGAGCGGGCGCGGGGCCTCGCGGCCCGGGCGCTCGGGAGCGGGCTCGCCCGGGATGGGCGAGCCGGGAGGCGGAGCCTCGGAGCCGAAGACCTCTTCCTCGGTCCTGCCGGCGAGCAGGCCCTCGAACTCCTCCTTCTCGATCGTCTCGCGCTTGACGAGGATCTCGGAGATCGTGCCCAGCTCCCCGCGATACTCGGTGAGGAGGTCCTTGGCGCGCTGGTGCGCGGCCTCGACGATGCGGCGGATCTCGTCGTCGATCTCGCGCGCGATCTCGTCGGAGTAGTCCGGCTCGGCGGAGAACTCGCGGCCCAGGAAGGGCTGGCCGTGATCGTGGCCGAAGACCCGCGGGCCGAGCTTCTCGCTCATGCCGAAGCGCATGACCATCTGCTTGGCCGTCGCCGTGACCTTCTCGAGGTCGTTGGAGGCGCCGGTGGTGATCTCGCTGAAGACGATCTCCTCGGCCGCGCGGCCGCCGAGCGTCATGGCCAGGTTGTCGGTGAGCTCGGCCTTGGTGGTGAGGAACTTGTCCTCCTGCGGCATCGAGATCGTGTAGCCCAGCGCCTGGCCGCGGCTGATGATCGAGATCTTGTGGACCGGATCGGAGTGCTCGAGGAAGTGCCCGACGATCGCGTGGCCCATCTCGTGATAAGCGGTGATCAGGCGCTCCTTGTCGCTCATGACCCGGGTCTTCTTCTCCGGGCCGGCGATCACGCGCATGATCCCCTCTTCGAGCTCCACCTGGGTGATCTCGCGCTTGCCGTTGCGCGCGCTCAGCAGGGCGGCCTCGTTGACGAGGTTCGAGAGGTCGGCGCCGGTGAAGCCGGGCGTCTGGCCGGCCAGGGCGTCGACGTTGATCTCCTTGGCCAGCGGCTTGCCGCGCGTGTGGACCTCGAGGATCTTCGAGCGGCCCTTGCGGTCGGGGCGGTCGACGACGATCTGGCGATCGAAGCGGCCCGGGCGCAGCAGGGCGGGATCGAGGATGTCGGGGCGGTTGGTGGCGGCGATGAGGATGATGTTGTCCTTCATCTCGAAGCCGTCCATCTCGACGAGCAACTGGTTGAGCGTCTGCTCGCGCTCGTCGTGCCCGCCGCCCAGGCCGGCGCCGCGGTGGCGCCCCACGGCGTCGATCTCGTCCATGAAGATGATGCAGGGCGAGTTCTGCTTGGCCTGCTCGAAGAGGTCGCGGACGCGAGAGGCGCCGACGCCGACGAACATCTCGACGAAGTCCGAGCCGGAGATCGAGAAGAAGGGCACGCCCGCCTCGCCGGCCACGGCCCGCGCGAGCAGCGTCTTGCCGGTGCCCGGAGGCCCATAGAGCAGCACGCCCTTGGGAATGCGCGCGCCGAGCGCCTGGAACTTCTTGGGGTTCTCCAGGAACTCCTTGATCTCGTGGAGCTCCTCGACCGCCTCGTCGACCCCCGCGACGTCACGGAAGGTGATCTTCGGCGAGTCGACGCTCATGCGCTTGGCGCGCGACTTGCCGAAGGACATGACCTTCGAGCCGCCGCCCTGCACCTGGTTCATGAGGAAGATCCAGAACCCGATGAAGATGAGGAAGGGCAGGACGTAGGTCAGCAGCGACAGCCAGCCGTTGCTCTTCGTGCCCTCGATGTTGTAGTCGTCGAGCTTGCGCTCGGTCTTCGCGGCCTGCAGCTCGGACTCCAGGTGCGGCGCGTTGTCGGGCAGGAACCCGCGCTCGTACTGCGCGCCGGTGCGCGGCTTGACGACGAGCGTGTTGTCCTTGGTCTTGACGTCGACCGTCTTGACCTGCCCTGCCTCGAGCTGCGCGATGAAGTCGCCGTAGGACGGGACCGGCTCGGAGCTGTGCGGCGAGACGAGCTTCTGGACGAAGAACGCCAGGACGACAACGATGAGGATGGGGAAGGCTGCGCTCTTGAAGAACCGGCTCATGAAGACCTAGATCGGCGTCTGGCCCCGCGAACGTGAGGGGGGACCCGGGGACGCAAGGGTACCAGGGGGTTTGGGCTGCCCATGCAGGCTGTACGTGCGTCCACGCTCGCTGGATGCACGACTGCCGCTGGGCTAGGGCTCCACACCGGTCAACGCCGCGACGTACGGCAGGTTGCGGTAGCGCTCGGCGAAGTCCAGGCCATAGCCGATGGCGAAGCGGTCGGGGATCTCGAAGCCCACGAACTTGATCGGCAGATCGACCTTGCGCCGGTCGGGCTTGGTCAGCAGGGCGCAGACCTCCAGGGAGGCGGGGTTGCGCGCACCCAGGTTGCGAAACAGATATTGCAGCGTCAGCCCCGAGTCGACGATGTCCTCGACGATGAGCACGTGGCGGCCCTCGATGGCGGTGTCGAGGTCCTTGAGGATCCGCACGACGCCGCTCGAGTCGGTGGCCGACCCGTAGGAGGACACGGCCATGAAGTCGACCTCGCACGGGATCTCGATGTGGCGCATGAGGTCCGCGAGGAAGAAGACGGCCCCCTTGAGCACCCCGACGAGCAGCAGGTCGCGGTCCACGTACTCGGCGCTCACCTGCTCCCCGAGCGTGCGCACGCGCTGCTTGAGGTCGTCGGGCTGGACGAGGATCTCGCCGATCTTGGGGTCGCGCATCTGGCAGCGGACTATATGAAGCCCCACCGCCATGCAACGTCCTGGCCCTCGGCGGGCCTCCTAGGAGCGATGACCACCATCGACCACGCCGGGGCGCTCGCGGTGAGCCGCCCCGAGACCCTCTCCGACGAGCACGTGGCCGCCCGCGCTCTGCGGGTGGCCCGGCGCACTGCGCTCGGCGTCCTCGGCGACGCCGAGGCGGCCGCCGACATCGCCCAGGACGTCGCCGTCACCGCGGTCCGCCGCGCGGGCTCGCTGCGCGACCCCGCCGCGCTCGACGCCTGGGTGCACCGGATCGCGGTGCGCGCGGCACCGTCACGTGGGCGGCGCCGCCGACCCCCGCGCTGCTCGCGGCGGCGGGCGACTTCGGCGCGGTCGTCAAGGCCTACGACGGCGACTACCGCTACGGCGACGGCCCGCTGGCGCGCGTGCCCTTCGCGGCGATCCCCCGCGACGCCGCCTCGGCGGGGCAACTGCTCGAGGCCGCGATCCGTGACGGGCGCTGGATGCCCGAGCGCAACGCGCAGCCGCATTGGGGGCCCGGCGTCGTCGAGTCCGAGGTCGCGCGCAGCGCGGTGCAGCTGCTGGCGATGGGCAACCTCGACGGCAGCCAGCGCCAGGCGCTGTTCGGGCTGCTCGGCTCGCGCCCCGGGGCGCGATCGCTGGGCGAGGGCACCGACGCGGCCGGGCGCAAGGGCGTCGGCGTGGCCCTGCGCCTGCCCGACTTCGGCGACGAGCTGCGCGTGATCATCGACCCCGAGACGAGCGACATCCTGCAGAGCACGGAGGTCATGGCCCCGCCGCGGGCCGGCCCGCCCAAGCTCCCGGCCGGCGTCCGCAAGCCGCCGTGGCCGCCGCCGTCCTGGCTGGCCGAGCGCACCCAGGTCTTCCTGCGCACGGGCAGCGTCGCGGCGCTGGGGGACCGGCCGTAGGCGTTCGTCCGCCGTCGACTCGCGGCGCCGCGCGGCCAACTGCTCATCGAGGGAGGGTGGGTCGCTTTGCCCAGGCGGGCAGGCGCGAGCGCGAACCACGTCGGTTTGGGTCCGCTTTCCGAACCCAAACCGAAGTGGTTCGCGCCCGAGGGAGGTGGCGGCTCACCCTCGCTCGATGCCCTGGCCGCGCACAGACGCCGACCTACGCGGAGCCCGCCAGCGGCGGCGTCGCCTCGAAATGCAGCACGCCAGAGCGCACGACCGCCCGCGCCCCGTCCCCCACGTCCAGCGCACCGTCGTCGCGCAAGGCCAGGATGTCCTCCAGGCGCCCCGAGGCGCGCCCACACAGCCCGCCGGTGGCCGCCTCGGCCAGCCGGCGGACGACGAGCCGCGCGAGCGCCGGCGGCAGGTCGGCGAGATGCAGCAGCGCGATGCGGTCGCGCCCGGCCAGCGCCGTGTCGACGACGACGTCGAGCACCTCGCCCTCCTCGCGCAGCAGCTGGGCGGTGCGCACGACGTTGGCCGCCGCGCGCGGGTCGACCGCCTCGAGCGCCGCCAGCAGCCCGTGGCGCACCCGCCCGCGCGCGAAGGCCTCCGACGCGTTGGTGGCGTCCTCGCGCCAGGCCAGGCCGCGGGCGCGGCACCACGCGCCGGTCTCCTCGCGCGTGACCGTGAGCAGGGGGCGCACGAGGTGCCCCGAGCGCGGCTGCATGCCCAGCAGCGCGCGGCGCCCGGGCGACGCGGCCAGCCGGTAGAGCACGGTCTCGGCCTGATCGGACGCCGTGTGGCCGACCGCCACGAGGGCGCCGCCGGCCATCTCGCTCGCCGCCGCGTAGCGCACGTCGCGCGCCCATCCCTGCAGGTTCCCGGAGGCGTCCTCGGGGCGCGTCGCGCGGTGCACGGTCAGCGCGACCCCGAGGCCCTCGCACAGCGCGCGGCAGTGCGCCTCGTCGTCGTCGGCCTCTGCGCGCAGCCCGTAGTTGACGTGCAGGGCGCGCGCCGAGCAGCCGAGCTCGACGGCGACGTCGAGCAGGCAGACCGAGTCGCGCCCGCCGGACAGCAGCACGACGACGTCGGACCCCGGCGCGAGCAGTCCCGTGGCCCGCACGCGCTCGAGCAGCTCGTCAGCCATCGTCGCCCGCGGGCCGCGCGAGGAACAGCTCGGTGGCGTGGGCGAAGCCCTTCAGGCGCACCTCGCCGATGCGCTCGAACTCGAGGTGGCGCCCGGCGAGGTCGACCACGGGGCGCGTGACGAGGACCTCTCCGCCGGCCGCCCGCGCCGCCACGCGCGCCGCCAGGTTGACCTCGCGGCCGTAGTAGTCGCCGTCGCGGTAGAGCGTCGAGCCGTAGTGCAGGCCGATGCGCGGCAGCGGGCGGCGGTCGGCGACCAGGCGCTGGAAGCCGACGGCCCAGTCGACCACCGCGCCCGCGTCGGAGCCCACGATCATCACCTCGTCGCCGATCGTCTTGATCACGCGCGCGCCCTCGGGCAGCGTGACCTCGACATCCTCGATGAAGCGCTCGACGGCGTCGACCGCCTCCTGCTCGCCCGCCTCCTCGGTCAGGCGCGTGTAGCCGGCCAGGTCGGCGAAGGCGACCGCCACCCGCAGGCGCCCGAGGTCGAGCGGCGCCCCGTCGAGGTCGGCCTCCATGTGCCCGACTACGTCCTGCTCGACGAAGTGCGTCAGGAAGCGCTTGTGCACGCGCTCCATGATCGGCGAGGCCAGCGGCAGCAGCGCGCCGGCGAGCTCCGCCATCTCCTCGCCCATCTGCCAGCCCGGGATGCCGTCGCGCGTGAGCGGCTCGTGGACGTAGAGGTGAAAGAGGCGCACCTCGGCGTCGGCCATCTGCGCCAGCGCCTGCCCGTAGACGCGCACGAGCTGGAGCAGCGCGACGAGCGGGAAGCCGGCGCTCAGCACCGCGGCGACGTGGCGCAGCAACTCGAGGTCCTCGTCGGAGATCTGCTCGAGCGCGTCCGCGTTGAAGCCCATCGAGAGGAAGAGGCGCTCGATCAGCGCCGGCTCGAGGCCGGTCTCGGCGGCCGCCTCCTCGAGACTGTGCAGGCGCTCGTGCGCCGGCAGCATCTCGTCGACGAAGCCGAAGGCCAGCCGCCCGCTCTCCAGCGCGCGCCGGATCTCCTCCAGCGAGTGGCCGCGCTCGCGCAGGCGCGTGACGACGCGCGCCTGGGCCACGGCCGCCGGCGTCCAGCGCCCCTCTCGCGCGAGCGGCACCAGCCCGTCCCGCGCCCAGCGCGCGAGCGTTTGCGCGGTGACGCCGACCCGGCGCGCCGCCTCGCTGCGGGACATGAGCCCGTCGTCGTTCACGCGTGCGCCGCCCTCAGCAAGACAGCGGCGGGACCTCGATGACGAGTGTCCCGCCGCAGGCGGGCTTAACGTCCCGCGACGTCGGCCGATGGCGCTCGTCCACGAGGGGCGGCACCTTGCGGGCGGGCGAGCCTCCCACTCTTCGGCCTCTTGCCTTGCTCGGTCCGGGAGTCATAAATGGGGGCGACGATGGCTGTCAACGTCAAACGTCGCGCCTCAGACCTTCAGGTGCGGATACTCGCTCTCGACGACCTCCGTGTACTGCGCGTAGACGGGCTTGGTGATCGGGATGAGCGCCAGCGCGGCCTTGACGTCGCCCCCGGTCTTGATCCGCCGGCGGGCGATCGCGATGGCGACGTTCTCCTTGCCCTGGAAGTACTTGTTGGCCGTCTCGGAGGACATCGTCATCTTGACCTTGGGCTCCCAGTCGACGTCGTCGGTCCACTCCCAGTAGAGGTTGCCGTCCTCGCCCGCGCCGGCGGCGCGGATGTTGACCACCATGTCGACGTCGGAGAACTCGAAGCGCTGCGGCACGTCGGCCGCGCGCAGCTTGGGCCCCATGTCGGGATCGGTGTCCATCATCGAGAAGATCCGGTCCATGACCTCCCGGAACTCCTTGGGCGACTTGAACTCGGCTGCCATCACAACGCTCCCTCTCGGTTGACGAGGCTGTCGTACACCTTCTCCTGCACGCGCGCGAGCACTTCCTCGCTCAGCTCGAGCACGAGCGCACGGTCCTCGGCCGCGTCGGGCCCGTGCTGGGCGACCGCGATCGGCTCGCCGAAGGCGATCCGCCAGCGCCCCGGCGCCGGCGGGACGGGCAGCGCCAGCGGCGGGCGCGGCAGGCGCGCGACGCGGGCCATCACCCGGTCGGCCAGCCCCGGCCCCCCGGCGACGACCGCGCACGGGACGATCGGCGCGCCGCTGCGCAGCGCGAGCTCGACGAAGCCGCCGTGCCCGAGGCGCTCGAGGCGGTAGCGCCGCGCGTAGCCCGGCCCCGCGCCGCGACCGCCCTCGGGGAAGCTCAGCACCAGGTGGCCTTCCGCGAGCAGGCGCTCGGCGTTGCCGGCCGCCGCCGGCACGCCGCCGAGCCGGCGCAGCGCGGTGGAGGCGAAGGGCAACTCGAACGCGCGGCCGTGGACGAGGAAGCGCGCCGGGTCGTCGGGGCGCACGTCGTGGCGGCGCAGCGCGGTGGCGAGCATGGCCGCGTCCCACGGCTGGCCGCCGGCCTGGTTGGCGACGACGAGCGCCGGGCCGGTGGCGGGGACGTGCTCGAGGCCGCTGGCCCGCACGCGCCACCAGGTCGTGTAGAGCGCGTCGAGGAGCGGGGCCACGGTGCGAGCGAAGTCGGCGTCGAAGCCCCAGTCGTCCTCGGTCATGGCGTCGCCCCCGCGGCGCGCGCGACCGCCTCGAGCGTCGAGTGGCGCGGGCGGAAGCGCAGCTCGCGGCGCATGCGGGTGGTGTCCACGCCGCGACCGAAGCGCAGGTAGCGCCCGATCTCGTCCGGCAGCGCGGGCTGGCCGGCAGCGCTGCGCGCGGCACCTACCAGCGGCCCCCACAGCGGCCCGGCGATCGGCAGCGCGGGGCGGTGGGCGTGGCGCAGGGCGCGCGAGAGCGAGACGACGCCGTCGGCGGCGACGTTGACCGGGCCTCGGACCGGGTGGAGCACCGCCCGGCGCAGCGCGCCGATCGCGTCGTCGGCGTCGAGCAACTGCACGCGCGGGTCGTAGCCGAGCACCGTGGGGACGACCGGCGCGCGCACGAGGCGGTTGACCGGCGTGTCGAGGTCGCGCCCGACGACCGGCTGCAGCCGCAGCACGCCGCACGTCACGGCGGGATGGCGCCGGGCGAACGCGCCGACCAGGCGCTCGAGCTCGCCGATGTCGCGCTGAAAGCGCGTGCGGAGCGGGAAGCGGTCGGCGTCCTCCTCGGTGAAGAAGGCGGGCGCGCCGGGCTCGGAGCCGTAGATGGAGGCCGAGCCGCGGACGACGATGGCGCGCAGCGTGGGCAGCCCGTCGCACATCGTCAGCAGCTGCAGGGTGCCGATGACGTTGACGTCATGGATGGTCGCGCGCGGGCGCCCCGGCTCGGGGAGCTGGACGATGTCGTTGTGGACCACGGTGTCGACCGCCGCGGCGCGCAGGGCCGGGGCGAGGTCGGGGCTGCGCAGGTCGGCCTGGACGACATCGATCTGCTCGGCGAGCTCGGGATCGACCGCCCGCGTGTCGACGCCGACGACGCGCTCGATCCCGGCATCGCTCGCGAGGCGGCGGGCCAGCCGCGCGCCGAACGCGTTCGCCACGCCGGTGATGAGGACGCGCCGGCCGGCCACGCGAGCCCTGTGCTCAGGTCGAGGACGCCGGCGGCGGGCTGGCCGGCGGCTGCTGGGCCGGCGGGCGCTTGGCCGGCGTGGTGCGCCGGCGCGTGGTGGTGCGGGCCGCCTCGAGCTTCTGGACGCGAGCCTCGAGCGTCGCGACACGCTCGCGCAGGGCGGCGAGCTCGTCGGAGCCCGCGGGCCGCAGGTCCTCGAGCGTCTCACGGACGCGCCCGGCGGCGGACACGAGCTCGTCGGCGATCTGCTGGGCGCGCTCGCGCGTGAAGCCGGCCTGGCCGGCCGTCGCCTCGATGGCCTGCGCCGCCGCCGCCCGCACGGCGTCGCCGCGGCTCTGCTGCTGCTTGTCCGCCGCGGGGCCCTTCTTCTTCTTGCCGGTGTCCTTCTTGGCCAAGGTGCGACGAGTCTATCCTCGCCGGCCGTGGCGCACCTGCACCCGACCGCCGAGCTCGCCGAGCGCGCCCTGCTGCCCGACGACCCTGGCCAGGCCCTCGCGCTGACTCGCGTGCTCTTCGGCGAGACGCCGCGGATGTTCAACCACCACCGTGGCCTGTGGGGCTACACGGGGGTCGCGCTCGACGGCGCGCCGCTGACCGTCCAGAGCACCGGCATCGGCGGCCCGAGCGCGGCCATCGTGGTGGCCGAGCTGCACCGCCTGGGCCTGCGCCGCGCGGTGCGCATCGGCCGGGCGTGGGCCCTCGAGGGCACGCTGCGCGCCGGCGAGCTCGTCGCGGCCACCGCGGTGGTCGCCTTCGACGGGACGAGCAGGGCGCTGGGGTCCGGCGAGCGCATCGAGCCCGACCCGGCGCTGACCGCCGCGCTGGGCGGCGATCGCTCCGGCCTGCTCGCCTCGGCCGACGTCGAGCACCTCGACGACACGGCGGGCGCGCTCGCCTTCGACCTCGAGAGCGCCGCGGTCCTGGCGGCGGCGGCGCGCGCGGGCATCCCGGCGGCGTGCCTGGTGGCGATCGAGGGGGCGGTCGAGCCCGACGACGTCGCCGCGCGCCTCGGGCGCACCGCGCTGGCGGCGATCGCGCCCGTGCGCGCCTGACTCAGCGGGCGCGGGGGGTGCGCTTGGCCGGCGTGCGCTTGGCCGCCGCCGGCTTGGGCGTCGTCTGCCTGGGGGCCGACGTGCGCAGCTCGACGAGCTCCTTGGTGATCGCGTCGAGCGAGAGCTGGAGCGCGGCCAGGCGCTCGTCGAGGCGGTCGACGCCGTCCTCGATGCCCTCGAGGCGCTGCGACACCGAGCGCACGCGCCGGGTGAGGCGCTCGATGTCGGCTGCCGATGGGATGTTCAGCGCCCCGAAGGCGACCTCCTGAGCCGCGGAGGCCTTCTCGCGCGCCTCGAAGGCGCGCGCGATGGCGCCGTTGACCAAGGGGTTCTCGAGCAGATCCTGCGCCAATCGCCCGAGGGCGTCCTCGCCCTGTCGGGTGAGGCGCTCGCGCAGGCCGTCGCCGCCGGTTTCCTCTTCCATGCTGCCGAACGGTACCGCTTTCAGCCTCTCTTCAGGACGCGCCGTTTCCAGCCCGCCCAGCGAAGCCCCCACCGCCGCAACCTCACCCTCAACTCGAGCCTTAGCTAGGCGAACGTACGGTGTCAATGGGCGCGAATGCGCGCATGTTTCGGTCGAGTCGTGCGTCTAAGAAGTCAAGCGGCCGGGCAGATCGGCCGACTACGGGGGCAGACCCACGGCTACCCACGTTCCCCTGTTGCCTTCAAAAAGACCCGAAAACGTCCGACGCACCGCCAGAATGCCCCATGCTAGGGTCACGCCGCCTGGCGTCCCACGGGCGTCGCGTCTTCGCATGCACAAGCGCAAGCTGCTCATCGGTCTCGCGACGGCAGGCCTCCTCCTGGCGGGATTCGGCGCCGCGACGATGCCGGCCTCGGCCGAGCAGCGCACCCTCCTCGTCACCCTCGTCGGCGGCGCGCAGGTGACCGTGACGGTCGACGTGCCGCCCGGCACGCCGACCGACCAGATCCAGATTCCCGGCGTCAGCGCGCCGATCGCCAGCGTCCAGGACATCACCCCCGCCCAGCCGGCGCCCGCGCCCTCGCCGACGCAGCCGCCCGCCCAGGTGCAGGTCGACCCCAACGGCGGGCAGAGCGGCAGCTCCCCGGCGCCCGCGGCGAGCTCACCCTCACCCTCGTCCTCGTCCTCGTCCTCGTCCTCCCTCGTCCTCCGGCGACGGCAGCCAGGGCGCCCCGCCGGACAACGCCTCCAAGCCGACCGCCGAGCCGCTCGCGGGCCAGCAGTCCCAGCAGGTGACCACCGGCAAGCTCGCCGGCAAGGCTCAAGCTCCGGTTGATGCTGCGAAGAAGGCCAAGGACGCCGCGGAGCAGAAGGCCAAGGACGCGGTCGACAAGGCGAAGGTCGACGCCGGCCTGACGGAGCCCGACGGCCAGCCCACGCTCGGCAACCCCACGCTCTCCGAGGCGCTCCCCGGCCCCGCGCCGATCGGGGTGCCGAACTTCTTCATCGACAAGTTCCGCATCCCGCCCTTCCTGCTGCCGATCTACCAGGCCGCCGGCATCGAGTACGGCGTGCGCTGGGAGATCCTCGCTGCGATCAACGAGATCGAGACCGACTACGGGCGCAACCTGAACGTCTCGACCGCCGGTGCCGTGGGCTGGATGCAGTTCATGCCCTCGACCTGGAAGCGCTACGGCGTCGACGCCAACCACGACGGGCGCAAGGACCCGTTCAACCCGGTCGACGCGATCTTCGCCGCGGCGCGCTACCTGAAGGCCGCCCGGGCCGACCAGGACGTGCGCGGCGCGGTCTTCGCCTACAACCACGCCGATTGGTACGTCGACTCCGTCCTCATGCGCGCGCGTCTGATCGGGGGCCTGCCCGCCGATCTCGTGGGCTCGCTGACCGGCCTCACGCAGGGGCACTTCCCGATCCACGCCAAGGCCCGCTACGCCGACGACATCAGCGACACGGCCATCGCCAAGAAGCGCATCAAGCAAGGCAACGCCGCGCTGCCCGTCACCTCGTCGAGCACGCGCCGCGGGATCAACGTCTTCGCCAAGGCCGGCTCGCCGGTCATCGCCGTCCAGGACGGCAAGATCGTCAAGATGGGCCGCACCGACCGCCTGGGCAAGTTCATCCAGCTGCGCGACGTGTACGGCAACACGTACACGTACGGGCACCTGAAGAAGCTCTCGCTCGCCTACCCGGTGCCCAAGGAGAAGACGGTCTCCAGCGCACAGGTCAAGAAGGAGCTGCACCTCGCGGCGCCCGCCAAGGACCCCAAGCCGACCGCCCCCGCCAGCGCGGGCACGCAGGTCAAGGCCAAGGCGCCCGCCGCCGACGCCGCGAGCGCGGCCGCCGGCAGCGCGACCTCCACGCTCGACAGCGCCGCCGCCGATGTCCGCAAGGAGCGCCTGTTCGCCAACCCCAGCCGCCCGGGCGCCTACAGCGCCGGCGGCGAGGAGCAACTGCTCAACGCCGGCAGCGTCATCCCGGGCTACACGACCTTCAAGTCCTACTTCACCGGGATCTACGGCCTCAAGCGCAACGACGTCGTGCTCAAGAAGCTCAAGCCCGGCAGCAAGGTCATCGCTGGCACCATCCTGGGGCGCATCGGGCGCACCGAGCAGAAGATGGCGCCGCACATGCTCTTCGAGGTCCGCCCGGCCGGCCGCGGCGCCCCCCGCATCGACCCCAAGCCGATCCTCGACGGCTGGAAGCTGCTCGAGTCCACGGCCATCTACCGCGCCGCCGGCAAGAACCCGTTCTGGGGCCCCGACTCGAAGAACCCGTCCATCGGCCAGATCCTGCTCATGAGCAAGGAGGCGCTGCAGCACCGCGTCCTGACCGATCCCGCCATCGACATCTACGGCTGCGGCCGCCGCGACATCAAGGCCGGCAACATCGACCGCCGCGTGCTGGCCACGCTCGAGTTCCTGGCCGCCAGCGGCCTGAAGCCCACGGTGAGCGCGCTGCACTGCGGCCACAGCTACCTGACCACCTCGGGCAACGTGTCCGAGCACTCCTCCGGCAACGCGGTCGACATCGCGGCGATCAACGGGATACCGATCCTCGGCCACCAGGGCCCGGGATCGGTCACCGACATCACCATCCGCCGGCTGCTGACGCTGCAGGGCACGATGAAGCCCCACCAGATCATCTCGCTGATGACCTTCGACGGGGCCGATAACACGCTCTCGCTGCCCGACCACAACGACCACATCCACGTGGGCTTCCAGCCGCTGTTCGGCACCAACGCCAAGCTCGGGCGCCAGCTCAACTCCGCGCTCAAGCCGAGCCAGTGGGTCAAGCTCATCGACCGGCTGGGCAAGATCGACAACCCGACGGTGCCGATCAAGCCCTCGAAGTACGCGCTCAAGGTGCCCAAGCGAGCCAGCAAGGCCCACGTCGGCGAGTAGCGCTGTTCGGCTTCGTCCAGCTGGAGTTCCCCTGGGCCCTCGGCCCGCCGGACGGCCGCTACGTCGTGCGCGGACACGCCGCCGAGCTCGAGCACGTGCTCGTGGTCTCCACGCTGGGCGCGCCGGAGCGCCGTCGGCTGCGCGGCCGCCGGCGCCGGCCGGCCTCGCCCGAGCCCACGCCGGTCACCACCGGGCGGGTGACGCTGGTCACCGCCCAACCCTTCTACGACGACGAGGCCGCCGAGAGCTGGCTGCGCTCCGCGGGCGAGGACGAGGCACGGGCCGCGGTGGCCACGCTCAACCGCGTGCTGCACATGCACCGCGCGGCCACCGCCGACCCGCACGTGCGCGAGCTGCGCCGCGAGCAGGCGGTGGTCGTGCGCATCGGCTACGGGGAGGGTGACCAGGTGGCCGAAGGGCGCTGGGTCAAGGCGCTCGAGCTCCCCACCCTGACGCCACGGCCCCGCCGCGACGCTGCGCTGCGCCCGCAGGAGCGTCTCAGCGCGCTCCTCGGGGGCCGCGACGCGGTCCTGGCCTGCGAGGAGCTCGCGCTACGCGCGCGCCAGGACGTCGACGCGGGGCGCCGGCGCGAGGCCGCGCTGCAGCTCGACGCCGCGCTCACCGTCGCGCTGCCCGAGCTCGAGCCCTGGTCGCCGCGCGGCGACATCGGAGCGCGCGTGAGCGAGCTGCGCGAGTTGCACGACGGCGTCCGCGCCGCGGCGCACGCAGCGCTGCAGGGCGGCGTCGACGACGGCGACGCCGCCGCGGTCCAGCGCGCCCTCGAGCGCCTCGAGGCCGCGCTGCGGGCGCGCACGGCCCTCGGGTTCGACTGACCGTCCATCCGCAGGCGCCAGATGTCGCCGTTCGGGCGAATGCACCCCACCGGCGGTCACCCTAGGCTGCCGGGCGCCCGGGCATCGAGGGATGAGGAGGGATCGGATGGACCAGGCACTCTCACGCGAGGGCGTCGAGGAGACGACCGAGCTTGCGCTGCAGGAGAAGGCCAAGCTCATCAAGTCGCTGTCGCGGCTGGACATGGTCGGCTTCACCGTCTGCGCGTTCGTCGGGCTCGACACGCTGGGAACGGTCGCCTCCAACGGCGCCCAGGGCTTCACCTGGCTGATCGTCCTCGCCGTCGCCTTCGTGCTCCCCTACGCCCTGCTCATGGCCGAGGTGGGCAGCGCGTTCACGCAGGAGGGCGGGCCGTACGAGTGGTCGAAGATGGCCTTCGGGCGTCTGCAGGGCGCCTTCGCCGCGGTCCTCTACTGGGTCACCAACCCGCTGTGGGTCGGCGGCTCGCTGGCCTTCATCGCCACCGAGGCGTGGAACGACAACATCTTCAAGATCCATTCCGGCGGCGCCGGCGACTACCTCTTCAAGTTCCTCTTCATCTGGCTTTCGATCGGCGTGGCCATCGTCTCGCTCAAGCGCGGCAAGTGGATCCCGAACGTGGGAGCGCTCATGCGCGTCATCGTCCTGGGCCTTTTCACGATCACGACGATCATCTACGCCTTCTCGCACGGGGTGGACGGCTTCCCGCTCGGCGACCTCAAGCCGACCGGTGCGATCTTCCTCGCCCTCGTCCCGCTGCTGCTCTTCAACTACGTCGGTTTCGAGCTGCAGAACGGCGCCGCCGAGGAGATGGAGGACCCGCAGAAGGACGTGCCCCTGGCCGTCCTGCGCAGCGGCATCATCGGCGTGCTGCTCTATGCGATCCCGATCTTCGCGATCCTCATCGTCCTGCCGCAAGAGAAGGTCACGGGCATCGGCGGCTTCCTGGACGCGGTGACCGAGACGTTCAGCGTCTACGGGGGAGCGTCGAGCTTCCTCCTCGGGGTGATGACGCTGTGCTTCGTCGTCACGCTGCTGACCTCGGGCGCGGTCTGGATGATCGGCTCGGATCGGATCCTCGCCGTGGCGGCCTACGACGGCGCCTTCCCCGGGTTCTTCGGTGTCTTCAACCGCACCTTCGGCACGCCGGTGCGCGTCAACACGATGTCGGGCATCTTCGCGACGATCTTCATGGTCGTCGCCGTGGCGAGCTTCCACGGCGGGACGGATGCGAAGTTCGTGGTCGTGCTCACGATCGCGATCTCGACCACGCTGATCTCCTACCTCTGGATCTTCCCCTCGGCGCTGAGGCTGCGCTACAGCCACCCGCACATCCGCCGGCCTTACACCGTTCCCGGCGGCGTGCGCGGGATGTGGTTCGCCGCAGTGCTGACGACCTTCTGGACCGCACTGGGCAGCTTCGTCGCGGTCTTCCCGGGCACGCTCGAAGGCCTCTTCGGGCTCGACTACAACTTCCGGGACGAGTGGGGCGTGAGCCGCGGGACCTATGAGGCGCTCACCCTCGGCACGCTGGCGGTGGTCCTCGCCATCGCGCTCATCGGCTACGCGATGGGCCGCTCGGTCCGCGAGCGCGTCGCGGTCATCCCGCTCGAGCCCGGCGGCGACGTGGCGGCGCCGGCCGCGATCACCTAGCCCACCTGCAACGACACGTTTCATAGCACCGGACCGATTGCCGATAAACGGGCGGTACCGCCGGCCTACAGGTTGCGCATGAGGCCTTTAGCGATCAAGGAAGCTTTAGCCATCAAGCGCGGCGACGAGCGCCTCGAGCTCGGCGACGACGTCGCCGTCGAGTTTGACGGCGGCGCGCTCGTCCCACGGCGTCGGGCCCTGGGTGACGACGGCCACCGCGCCGCCGTGGCTGCGCGTGATGCCGGGCAGCTGCGCGACCGGGTGGACTTCGAGCGACGTGCCGACGCACAGCAGCACGTCGGCGCCGGCGGCCAGCGCATAGGCGCGCTCGATGGCTTCCTCGGGCAGCCACTCGCCGAAGAGCACGACGTCGGGCTTGAGCGGCTCGCCGCAGTCGCAGTGGGGCACGCTGAGCGGGTCGTCGGCCAGCCGCTCGCCGACCTCGGCCAGCGGGTAGCGGGCGGCGCAGGTCAGGCACGAGGAGGACTCGATCGTGCCGTGGACCTCGACCAGCTCGCGCGTGCCCGCGCGGCGGTGGAGCATGTCGATGTTCTGGGTCACCACGGCGTCGAGATGGCCGCGGCGCTCGAGCTCGACCAGCGCGCGATGGGCGCCGTTGGGCTCCTTGCCCGCGAGCGTCTGGAAGCGGTTGCCGTAGAAGTGCCAGAAGCGCTCGGGGTCCGCGCGCCAAGCGTCGATGTGGGCCACGGCCATCGGGTCGACGTTCTCCCACAGCCCGGTGCCGGGCGTGCGGAAGTCGGGGATCCCGGAGGGCACCGAGATGCCCGCGCCCGTCAGCGCCACGACGGCGCCGGCCTCGCGCACGAGGCCGGCCAGGAGCTCGACGCGGCTGTCTACCGCCCGCGCCACGCCGGCTGGCGCTTGCCCAGGAAGGCGCCGATGCCCTCGCGGGCGTCCTCGCTGGCGAAGACGCGCGCGAAGGCGCCCTTCTCGGCCTCGATGCCCTCGTCGAGGTCGGCCCCGGCCGAGACCTCCTTGATCGCGCCGACGGCCAGCGGCGCCTGGCCGGCGAGCCTGCGCGCCCACGCCAGCGCGGTGTCGAGGAGCTCGTGGTCGAGGACCACGCGGTTGACCAGGCCGAAGACGTAGGCCTCGTCGGCGCCGATGGCGTCGCCCACGAGGTTCATCTCCAGCGCCTTGTTCTCGCCCACGAGCCGCGGCAGGCGCTGCGTCCCGCCGAAGCCGGGGATGATCCCCAGCTTGACCTCGGGCTGGCCGAAGAGGGCTGACTGCGCCGCGATGCGCACGTCGCAGGCCATGGCCAGCTCGCAGCCGCCGCCAAAGGCCAGCCCGTTGACGGCGGCGACGGTGACGACGCTCGAGCGCTCAAAGTCGCGCAGCAGCCCGTGCGCGGTCTCCAGCAGCTCGCGGCCGCCCGCCTCGTCCATCGCGGTGAAGGCCTTGATGTCGGCGCCGGCCGAGAAGAGCAGCGGGTTCGAGGACGCGAGGACCAGCGCGCGCACGCCCGAGGCCTCGACCCTCTCCCAGACCGCGCGCAGGTCGCCGATGACCTGTGGGGCGATCGAGTTCATCAGCCCGTTGCCCAGCCAAGCGATGGCGACGTCGCCGCGCGTCTCCAGCTTGACCGTCTCGCCCGGCTGCTCGTCGTCGGGCTGCGCGTAGGGGTAGAAGCCCTGGCCGCTCTTCTGGCCGAGGCGGCCCTGGGCCACCAGCCGGCGCAGCACGAGCGGCGGCGCGAAGCGCTCGCCGTGGTGCTCCGTGGCGCTCTCCAGGCGCTCGAGAACGACGTCGAGGCCCTCGAGGTCGGCCTTCATGAAGGGCGGAAGCAGGCCGCGGCGCGGGTCCAGGCCGGCGCCGGCCATCATGCCGACGTCGATGTCGCGGTGGGTGGCCACGCCCTCCTCGAGCACGAAGCAGGCTTCGACGAGCGTCTTCAGCGTCAGCAGCTCGACGAGGTCGTCGACGTCGGGCTCGGCGTCGCCGTCGACGTTGGGCTCGCCGGCGGGCGAATAGAGGCCGTCGCCTGCGGTCTTGGCGCCGAGCTTGCCCTGGGCCACCAGGCGCTGCACCGCCGTGGGCACGTAGAAGCGAGCGCCGTAGGACTCGTGCAGTTGCTCGGCAACGAGCAGGACCGTGTCCAGGCCGAGCAGGTCGACCAGGGCGTAGGGCCCGCCGGCACGACGCCCGCGGCGCCGACGCCCTCGTCGATGGCCTTGATCGAGAGGCCCTTCTCCTCCTGCTCCCGCCAGACCTCCGAGACACCGGCGTTGAGGATCCGGTTGACCACGAACCCGGGCACCTCGGCGCACGTGATCGGCTGCTTGCGAATCGCCTGGGCGAAGTTGACCGCGGCGCCCACGGTCTCGGCCGCCGTGTCGTCGCCTTCGACGATCTCGATCAGCGGCATGACCGAGGCCGGATAGAAGTAGTGAAAGCCGACGACCTTGTCGGGCCGTTTGGTAGCCCCGCCGATCTCGGTGATCGAGAGCGACGAGGTGTTCGAGGCGAGGATCGCGTGCCCCGGGGTGACCGCGTCGAGCTCGGCGAAGACGGCGTGCTTGATCGCGATCCGCTCGGGCACGGCCTCGATGACGAAGTCGACATCCCCGAACGCCTCGTAGGTCGTGGAGCCATGGATGCGCCCGACGACCTCCTCCACCTGGGCCGCGGCCTGCTCCTCGGTCAGCCGCCCCTTCTCGACCAGGCCATCGACCTGCGCCCGCGTGACGTTGCGCGCCTCGTCGAGGCCGGCCTGGACGAGCTCGTCCTTGACGTCCTTGAGGACCACGGGGATGCCGGAGGCGGCGATGGTCTGGGCGATCTGGCCGCCCATGGTGCCGGCGCCGACGACGGCGGCCTTGAACACGAACATGGCGCCGCAGGCTATAGAGAACCTTCGCGTTCAGCTGCCACCTCGGTGCGGAAGCGCCGCAGGGTGCGCTCGAGCGACTCCCGCTGCGGGCGGCGGATGAAGAGCAGGTCCACGAAGGCCATCCCGGGCCGCTGCTCCTTGAGCGTGTAGCGCAGCTCCAGGGCCACGGTAACCCCGCCCTCGACCGGCGTGAAGCTCACGCTCTGGGTGCCGCGCAGCTTCTCGTCCTCGACCTCCAGGGTCTGCCCCTCGCGCGCGACGTAGCTCGTCACGCGCTCCTGCACGCGCCCGCGCCCGCCGGGCTGCGAGTCCCACAGCACACGCGCGCCGGCGCGCGGCCAGTCGCCTTCCAGGCGCGCGAGGTGGTGCAGGCCGTCGATGAAGCTCGCCCAGCGGGTGGTGTCGTACCACAGCTCCTCGGCCTCGCTGGCCAGGCCGGGAACGACGATGCTGGCGCGGACGCGACCCATCGGCCGACCTACAGGCTCAGCTCGCGGCGGATGAGGTCGAGGCTCGCCGCGACGGCGTCGAGGCGCGGCGCGAGCTCGCCCGCCAGCCGCCGGCGCTCGGCCTCGCCGGCGTCGGTGAGGCGGTAGAAGCGCCGCGAGCGACGCTCGGGGTGCTCCCACTCGCCGGCCACGAGACCCTGCGCCTCGAGCTCGCGCAGCAGCGGGTACATGGTGTTCGGGTTGACGGCGATGAGACCGCCGCTGACCTCGCCGACGCGCTCCATCAGGCGCCCGCCGTAGGACGGGTCCTCGCGCAGGAAGTGCAGCACCAGCAGCGGCAGCAGGCCGGCGCGGCGCAGCTCGCCGACGAGCGGGTCCTGCGAGCCCGAGCCGCGGGCGCCGGCGGCGGCCTTGGCCGCCTCGAGCGGCGCGGCCTCGGCGACGGCGCGATCCGTGCGGCGCGGGGACATCGGCCCAAGCATCGCAGGCCGAACGCGTTGACCCTCGCGGCGCGCGCGGGATCAGTCCTGGGGCGGCGCGGGCGCGGCGCGAGCGCTCGACAGCAGCGCCTCGCCGACGGCGCCGAGGCCGTAGAGGACCGACCGGCCCGCGCGGCGGCGCACGAGCAGGCCGGCCTGGTGCATCACGGTCAGGTGCAGCGACACGGCGCCCGCGGTGAGGTCGAGGTCGCGGGCCAGGTCGGTCGTCGTGCACGGCGCGGCCAGTCGGGCGCCACGGCGCGTTCCCAGTACTCGCGCAACAGCTCCACGATGTGATCGCGAGCCTCCGCGGGCCGGGCGAGCCAGCGACGGACGTGCTCGGGCGCCGCCGCCTCCGGCCCGAAGCGAGCGGCGAGGTCGGCTCGCACCTGGGCGGCGGGCGTGGCCTCGAGCTCGGCCAGCTCGTCGGCGATGCTCGGGAGCGGCGCCCGCGGCGGCGGGGTGAGGAAGTCCGGGATGTAGCCCACCGGCGGCACGAGCTCGAGCAGCGCGCTGAAGTCGAAGCCGCGCAGGCGTTCCTCGCTGACCCGGACCCACTCCTCGTGCACAGCGAAGCCCGCCGGGTCCTGGCGCATGCGCAGGCTCTCGACCGTCTCCCACAGGGGCGAGCAGGCCAGCCGCGTCTGCGCGAGGTCCTCGGCGAGGAAATCGAGCGTCAGGACCATTCAGCGCTCGCTGAATCCTTTGCAGGCTCGAGCGGCCGGCGCGATCCTGAGCCGGATACGAGCTCTGGGAGGAGCGCATGCACAGGACAATCGTAGGCGTCGCGGCCATGGTCGCGGCGATCCTCGGCGTCGCCGCCTGCGGCGGCGGCGACGACAACACGAGCAGCGGCGAGGGCGGCGGTGGCCGCACCGCGCTGACCATCTACTCGAGCCTGCCGCTGCAGGGCGACTCCCGCCCGCAGTCCGAGGACGTCGTCAAGGGCGAGAAGATGGCCCTCGACGAGGCCGGCGGGAAGGCCGGCAAGTACACCATCAAGTACGTCAGCCTCGACGACGCCACGGCGGCGGCCGGCAAGTGGGACCCTGGCCAGACGTCGTCGGACGCCCGCAAGGCGGCGCAGGATCCATCGACCATCGCCTACCTGGGCGAGTTCAACTCAGGCGCCTCGGCGATCTCGATCCCGATCCTCAACGACGCGGGGCTGCTGCAGATCTCGCCGGCCAACACCTATGTCGGCCTGACCCGCGCCGAGGGAGCGGACAAGGGCGAGCCCGACAAGTACTACCCGTCCGGCAAGCGGACGTATGGCCGCGTGGTCCCCGCCGATCACATCCAGGCGGCGGCCCAGGTCACCTACCAGAAGGACTCGGGCTGCAAGAAGACCTACATCCTCAACGACAAGGAGGTCTACGGGAAGGGCATCGCCGGCCAGGTCGAGCAGATCGCGAAGGCCCAGGGCCTGCAGATCGCCGGCAACGACGGCATCGACACCAAGGCCGCGAACTTCCGGACGCTGGCCACCAAGGTCAAGTCGTCGGGCGCCGACTGCATGTTCTTCGGCGGCATCACGCAGAACAAGGGCGTCCAGCTGTTCACCGACGTCAACGCCGCCAACCCGACCATGAAGCTCTTCGGCCCGACGGCGTGGCGGACGTGTTCGTGACCAAGATCAGTCCCAAGGTCGCCAAGCAGACCTACATCACCAACCCGACCCTGGACCCGAAGCTCTACCCGCCGGCGGCGCAGGACTTCTTCAAGAAGTTCAAGGCGAAGTACGGCAAGGACCCCTATCCCTACGCGATCTACGGCTACGAAGCGATGAAGGTCGCCCTGCTGGCCATCCAGAACGCGGGTGACAAGGGCAACGATCGCCAGGCCGTCATCGACGCGTTCTTCAACATCAAGGATCGCGACTCGGTCCTCGGCAAGTACTCGATCGACGAGAACGGCGACACGACGCTCTCCGACTACGGCGCGGATCGCGTCGAGAACGGCAAGCTCGTCTTCGACAAGGTCATCAAGGCGCAGACTGCCGGCTGAGCCTTGCCACGCGCGCGCGCCGGCGGTAGCGTCGCCGGCGCGCGCGAGGGCGCACCCGGTCCGCGGGAAGGGCCCAGGCCCACCTCGCTGTCGTGACGGCCACGTGCCAGCCCGTTCGATCGACCTCCTGCCGTGCTGCGGACCGCCGGCCCTCCGGAGGTGATCGTGATGGACGGACGGCCTGTCGATCTCGCCCGCGCGCGGCGCGAGGCCAAGGAGCTGCTGGCCGCGGCGCGCGCAGGCGACGCCGCGGCGCGCGAGCGCGTGCTCGGGGCGCGGCCGACGGTGGACGCCGACGCGCTGGCGCTCGCCGACGCGCAGCTGGCGATCGCGCGCGAGCTCGGCGCGCGCAGCTGGCCCGCGCTCGTGCGCCACGCGCAGACTCGCGCGATGGCGCGCGACGAGCGCGCCCGCACGCTGGTGGAGTGGGCGACGAGCGGGCGGCGCGACGACGCCGAGGCGGTGCTCGCGCTCGATCCCGGCCTGGCGCGCGTCGCCCTGGACGCCGCGCTGGTGCTCGGCGACGCCCAGCGCCTGGCCGCGACGCTGGCCCGCGACCCCGGCGCCGCGCGCCGCGCGCTCGGCCTGCGCGGCTGGCAGCCGCTGCTCTACGTCGCCTACTCGGCCTTCCTCGGCGGCGAGCGCACCGACGGCCTCGTCGCCTGCGCGGAGATGCTGCTGGGCGCCGGCGCCGACCCCGACGCCGCCTGGGAGGACGACGGGTACGACCGGATGAGCGCGCTGCACGGCGCGGCGGGCGTCGCCCACGAGCCGCGCCTCACCGCGCTCCTGCTCACCGCCGGCGCGGACCCCGACGACGGGCGCTCGCTGCGCGGCGCCGCGGGCGCCGAGGACCCGGCGTGCCTGGAGCTGCTGCTCGATGCCAGCGCGCGCGTGCCCGGCGCGATGGCGCTCGCCCACGCCGTCCAGCGCGGCCGCCTGCGCACGGCGCGGGTGCTGCTCGAGCGCGGGCCGTGGGAATGGGGCGAGCGGGAGAACGCGCTGCAGTGGGCCGTGCGCCCCGAGGCGTCCGCGGACATGGTGCGGCTGCTGGTGGAGCACGGCGCGGGCCTCGAGGCGTCCTTCGACGGCACGGGCCGCACGCCCTACGGCGTCGCGGTGCGCAGCGGCCGGCCCGACCTGGCCGAGCTGCTCGCCGATCTGGGCGCGCAGCGCCGTGCCGACGCGCTCGACGCGCTGATCGGCGCCTGCCTGGCCGGGGACGGCGCGATGGCTCGGCGCGTGGCGGCCGAGCACCACGACGCTGTCGAGCGGCTGCGCACGGCCGAGGCCGACGTGCTGGGGCGATGGGCGGCCAACGGCCGCCGCGAGGCCGTGGAGATCCTGCTCGACCTCGGCGTCCCGGTCGACGCCCGCGGCCCCACCGGCCTGACCGCGCTGCAGGAGGCCACGCGCTGCGATGACCCCGAGCTCGTGGCCCTGCTCCTGCACCGCGGCGCGGATCCGCGCAAGCGCGCGGCGGTCGATGGCCCGCGCGCCGCCGACGAGCCGCCCTACGGCGAGCTTGCCTGGGCGGCGCAGGCGGCCTACCTGCGCCTGCTGGCCACCTCGCCACTGGCCGAGCGTCGGCCGTGCGGCGATGGCATGGCGGTCATCACAAGGGTCGAGTCGAACACCGAGAACGGCGTGGTCGCCAGCCGCCTCGACGGCGACGCCGACGCCGACGCCGACGCAACCATCGCCGAGACGCTGCGCTGGCTGCAAGCCGCCCCGTCCCAGTGGCTGCTCGCCGATCCCGTCAGCCCGGCCGACCTGCGCGAGCGTCTGGTCGCCGCGCGGGCGCGCCCCGAGCGCACCGGCGTGGTCATGGGCGCCGTGCTGGAGCGCCTCGCACTGGACGACGAGCCGCCGCCCGGCATCGAGCTCGTGCCGGTGCGCGACGAAGCCGCGCTGCGCGCGTGGGCACAGGTGGTCGAGCCCGCCGAGCCGCGGGCGCGCGCGGTCGCGGTCCTGGCCAGCCTCGGCCTGGGCGCACAGGCGCCCCTGCAGCACCGCCTCGCCCGCCGCGACGGCGTCGCCGTCGGCGCGGCGAGCTTCTTCGCGCACGGCGACACCGTCCTCGGCCAGCACCTCACGGTCACCGCGACCGAGCGGCGGGCCGGGATCGGACGCGCGGTGGTCCACGCGTGCGCGCGCGAGGCGCTGGCGGCGGGCGCGCGCGTCGCCGTGGTCGAGCCGACGCCCGACACGGTCGCCTTCTACCGCCTGCTGGGCTTCGCCCTGCGCCCCTGGCCGCGCGACCGCTCCTTCTACCTGCCGCTGCCGCACGGGTAACACGCCGTGGGGCGGTCGTGCGGGTTCCGTGGGCCAGCAGCCGGCGGCGGGCGGGTCCTGTCGGCGGATCACGCTCCTCAGACTCCGCAGGCTCCGTCTGAGGACGTGTCCGCCGCCACCCGCCCGAGCACCGTCTTTGCCCGGCCGGGCTCCGCCGTTCGCGTCGCGGTCCGCGAGCGTCTACTCCCTTCGCGGCCGCAGCTCCTGCGCCGAGTCGGTGCGCCAGTGCTCTCCGCGGGAGTATCGCGCGACCGTGATCTACCTCCGCATCGGCGAGCCAACGGGTGCGCCCGCGCCTCCCCGACAGCAGAACACCGCTGGAGCGTGCACATCCGGACGGAGCGCGGACCGTTGCTACGCAGCGGAAATGGCAGTCGCCAACCGCCAAGCTCTCCCGGTTGGTCTGAGGTGCCCCTGGCAGCTCACCGTGAGGCGGGGCGGCGACGACGGGGCGCGGCCGAGCGGGGCGGAATGGAGCGCATGTGGTCGCGCACCGGCTCGAGCAGCCCGGCGAGCTTCTTGACATCGGCGGCTGAGAGCGGGTCGAAGAGCATCTGGCTGACGACCTCGATGTGGCCGGGGAACACCTGCGCGAGCCGCGCGCGGCCCGCGTCGGTGATCGTGACCGTGACGCCGCGCTCGTCGTCCTCGGACCGAGCGCGCGTGACCAGTCCCGCCTTCTCCAACAGGCCTGCCTGGTAGGTGAGGCCGCTGCGGCTGTAGACCACGCCGTCGGCCAGGTCCGTCATGCGTTGGCTGCCCGTCGGCTCATCGCCGAGACGCGCCAGAAGCTGGAACTGCACGTAGCTGAGGTCGCCGGCGTCTCGCAGCTGCTGCTCGATCGCGTGCCGCAGCAGGCTGGACACCTCGATCAGCGCGAAGTAGGCGCCCAGCTGGGCGGCGTCGAGCGAACGCGGTGCGTCGGACATCGCATGATCCTACTTGCTTCGAATTCGAAGCGGTGCTAACCTGACCGCAGAGCTGCTTCGAATTCGAAGCACAGGGCTCGAGACAATTCCATCAAGAACGAGGTTCCCATGAAGGCAGTGCGGTTCCACGAGTACGGCGACCCGAGCGTCCTGCGCTACGAGGACGTCGAGCAGCCCGTCCCGGGCCCGGCGAGGTGCGGCTGCGGGTCGCCGCTTCGGCGTTCAACCCCGTCGACGACGGCCTCCGCGGCGGCTACCTGCAGGGCCCGTTCCCGGTGACGCTGCCCCACATCCCCGGTATCGACGTCGCCGGGACGGTCGACGCGCTCGGCGAAGGCGTCGACAACGTCGCGGCCCGCGACGAGGTCATCGGCTTCCTGCCGATGGTGGCCGACGGCGCGGCCGCGGAGTACGCCATCGCGCCGGCCGAGATCCTGGCGCGGGCGCCCACGAGCATCCCGCTCCCGGACGCCGCCGCGCTGCCGATGGTCGGCCTCACCGCGTGGCAGGCGCTCTTCGACGACGCCGGGCTGACGGCGGGACAGCGCGTGCTGATCAACGGCGCGGGCGGCGCCGTCGGCGGCTACGCGGTGCAGCTGGCCAAGCGGGCCGGAGCGCACGTGATCGCCACGTCCAGCCCGCGCAGCAGCGAGCGCGTCCGGTCCGCGGGCGCCGACGAGGTCATCGACCACATCACCAACTCGGTGACCGAAGAGGTGACCCAGCCGGTCGACGTGCTGCTCAACCTCGCGCCCATCGCCCCTGAGGAGCTGGTCGCGCTGGGCGCCCTGGTCGGCCACGGCGGCGTCGTCGTGAACACGGTGCCGACGATCCCGGCGCCCGCCGACGAGGAGCGCGGCGTGCGCGCCGTCGGCGTCTTCGTCCGCAGCGACGCCGACCAGCTGGCGCACCTGGTGGCACTGGTCGACCGCGGTGAACTGCGTGTCGACGTCGCTGAGCGCGTGCCGCTCGCCGAGCTGCCGGCGGTCCACGCCAAGGCGGCCGCGGGCGCGCTGTCCGGCAAGGTCATCGTGCTCCCTGCCAGCGCCTGACCCGCCCGACCATCAACAACGAACCAGTCATTCACCTTGGAGGCCCGAGAGCAGGACGCTCTCGGGCCTGGCACGTCCAGCCGACCGCACATGACGGCGTAAGCGGCCGACGCAGCCAAGCCGAGACCTGGGACGCGGCTGGCGCCGCGTGCCCGGTTGAGGCGGACCCGAACCGAGCGACTCCGCGGGGTGACACGCTGCCGAGTGCCGGCAGCGAGCGCCAGTTCACGCGCAAGCGGGAGCGGGCGTGATCCGGCGTGCCTTGTCCTTCGTGTCAAGTGAAGGTTGGCGACGCGTACGATCCTCTCGTGCTCGTCCCGGTTGATCGCGTCGAGATCACGATTGTGATCGACAACTTCCTCGACGTGCTGATGGCGGGCGAGGAGGGCGTCGTTCGCTTCCGGGCGCGCGACTTCGGAGGCTCGCAGCACCTGGTGGCTGAGCACGGCTTCTCGGCCATGGTCGCCTTCGAGCGCAACGGTGATCGTCAGGCCGTGCTCTACGACGCCGGTCTCACGCCCCATGCCCTGGCGGGCAACCTCGAGGTGCTTGAGGTGCCGGTGGGCGACTTGCGCGCGATCGTCATCTCGCACGGCCATGCCGACCACCACGGCGGCCTGGAGGGACTGGCCCGTCGGAGGGGGCGCTCGGGCCTGCCGCTGGTCATCCACCCCGACGCGTGGCGTGAGCGCCGGGTCGTGTTCCCCACGGGCGGCGAGTTGCGCCTGCCACCGCCGAGTCGCCACGACCTGGAGGCCGAGGGGCTGCAGGTGGTCGAGGAGCGCGCGCACAGCCTGCTGCTCGATGACACTGTTCTGGTGTCGGGCCAGATCGAGCGCGTGACCGAGTTCGAGGGTGGCTTCCCCATCCACGAGGCGCGCGGTGTGGACGGCTGGGAGCCCGACCCCATGATCTGGGACGATCAGGCGCTCGTCGTCAACGTGCTCGACCGCGGGTTGCTCGTCGTCTCCGGCTGTTCGCATGCGGGTGCGATCAACGTCCTGCGCCACGCCCAGCGCCTGACCGGCGAATCCCGCGTCTGCGGGTTCGTCGGGGGCCTGCACCTCACCGGTGGGTTGTTCGAGTCGCGTATCGAGCCAACGGTCGAGGCGCTACGAGCGGCCGGTGTGCGTCGTGTGGTGCCCGCGCACTGCTCGGGCTGGAGGGCGGTCCACGCCATCGCACGATCGATGCCCGAGGCGTTCGTCCAACCCGCCGTCGGAACGACGATCACGTTCTGACGCCGAGGTCCCCGGGCCTCCAGCGAACCGTCCATGCCCAGCCGGGCACCACCGGCCGGGGCTAGCGCTTTCGCGTAGCAAGCTCCCTGGCGCTGCGCCCGTCCTTCCAGTGCTCGGCGCTGGCGGGGGCTGCGTGATCGCGCCCCTCGTCAACAGAATGGATCGACCGGCCGTGACGGTTGAGGACGCCGACCTCTGTAGACACACACCAACGCTGCCACACCGCCTGTTACCGGCTTGCGCTTCGCGCGAAGAGGAGGAGCTAGCGGCTCGCGCGGCGGCGACTCCCGTCGTCGTCCGAGGCGGAACTGCGCGTGGCTGGGGCCTGGCGCTCCCGCGTCCGCCCCGATGCAATAGCGAGTCGACGCGTCGCCCTAGAACCAGCCCCCGAACCAGCCGGCGAGGCCGGACCGGTCTGCGTTGCGACGAACGTCGGCGTCCTTGCGGCGCAACGCGTCGATGCAGGCCGCAATGAACCCGAGGAACGCGGCGAACGCCGCCACACCCGCTGCCGCGCCGTGAAGAACGAACACCGAGAGGATCAGAAGCACTCCGACCAACGCGAAGGGGATGCCTCCGCGTAGGCGCTCTGGAGACATGCGAGCAGTCTACGCGCGCCTCGGCGGCGAGACAACGCGGCGACGCTGCTACTTCCGCCTGGCAGGAACAGCCGCAGCTTCGTGAGGAAGGTGCCGTCCGACGTTCTTAGCCCCCCTGCTGACCGCCCCCACCTCCGACTGGGCTCGGTGCGACCAATCCGAGCAGCCCCGCCACGATCGTGGTGATAATTGTGATCATCTTGTCGTCGCTCGCCTTGTCTCCAAACCAGTGAGTCAATGCAAGCGCTGCTATCACGAGCACGAGCACGAGGCCACCCACGATGATGTACCAAACGACATTTGTCCCCTGCGGGGTCGGCTGGCCAAGCGCCGCGAGTGCCTGCGACTTGAGTGCCTCGGACTGATTCGATCCGAGCACTGTGGTGACGGCTTCCCCCATCGCCTGCTGATCAGACATATCCCGTCCTCCTCGGACTCCTTGGATCTCTAAGCAAACGTTCCTACATTGCTCACCCGACTGCAAGCGCTCGTCAGTGTGCAATTGCCTGCAGGACGATCCGTTCGGACGAATGCGCTTGGATGGTGCACGCTGCTCGCCCGCGCGTTGCTTCACCTTCGATGAGTTAGACGCGGTCACGACACCGTACGACCTCGCTGGCGGCTCCGACCGTGACGGGGAGGCCCACTCTCATCAGCCACCGCTGTCGCTTCCATGCGTTGGCCGCACCACAACGCCGTCGGCTCGTTAGCGCTTTCGCCCGTTAGCGCTTGGCGTGTAAGCAGCAACCGTCCACGTCGCCCAGCAACCCGCTATCCCGAGAGTCGCCTTGCCGGGAGAGGCCACTGGCGCACCGTTGGCTCACCAACGCGGAGGCCGACCACGGTGGCGCGATGCTCCGACGGAGGGCAGACAGGCCAGAGGCCAGCGCAGGAGCTTCGGCCGCGGAGGAAGTAGACGCCGGCGGACCGCGACGCGGACGCACGCGCCCAACGCGGCAAGGACGCTGCTCGGGCGGGTGGCGCGGGACACGCCCCTCAGACGGAGCCTGCGGAGTCTGAGGCCGTGTCCGGCGACAGGACCCGCCCGCCACACGCCAACGGCCCGCCGAACATCGCCGGCAGCACGCCGCTAGGTTGCCGGCCATGCGCATCCTCGTGACCGGCGGCCGGGGCAAGGTCGGCCGCGCCACCGTCGACGCCCTCCTCGCGGCCGGGCACGACGTGACCTCGACCGATCTCGGGCTGCCCGTGTTCGAGCGCCCCGACCCGCGAGAGGCCGCCTACGTGCAGACCGACCTCACGGACGCGGGCGCGGCCTTCGCCGTCGTGCGCGGTCACGACGCGGTCATCCATTCGGCGGCGATTCCCGAGCCGACCCACAACCCGGCGCACGTGGTCTTCCACAACAACCTCATGTCGACGTTCAACGCGCTCGAGGCGGCGGTGCGCTGGGAGGTGCCGCGCTTCGTCAACGTCTCGTCGGAGACGGCGCCGGGCTGGTTCTTCGCCGAGCGGCCCTTCCTACCCGACTACCTGCCCGTCGACGAGGAGCACCCGCTGCGCCCGCAGGACCCATACGCCACGTCGAAGGTCTTCGGCGAGCAGCTGATGGACGCGGCCGTCCGCCGCTCGGACATCCGCTGCATCTCCGTCCGCCCATCGTGGGTGCAGTGGGAGGGCAACATCGAGCACAACCTCGGGCCGGTCGTCAGCGGCGGGGGCGACGAGCCGAGCGCCGGCTTCTGGAGCTACGTCGACGTCTACGACCTCGCCGACATGCTGCGCCTCGCCGCCGAGTCCGACCTGGCCGGCCACGAGGTCTTCTACGCCGCCCAGCCCGACAACTCCGCCGGGCTGCCGCTGGCCGACCTCGTGCGCCGCCACCACGGCGACGCCATCGAGCTGCGCGAGGTCGACCGCCCCGACGCGGCGGGCATCTCCACCGCCAAGGCGCAGCGGATGCTGGGCTGGAAGCCGACGCGCTCGTGGCGCGACTACCTCGACGAGACGGGCGCTACTCGGTCGCGTTGAACTCCCAGATCGCGATGCCGAGCATCGCGAGGCCCAGCGCGAGGACCACGCCCGCCTCGAGCAGGGCCGGCACGTGCCAGCCCCACCAGGTGACGCCGGGGTCCAGCGCGTGCCGCGCGGCCGGAGTGATGTCGAGGTGGTTGAAGACGAGCCGGCGCATCGGGTCCACGGCGTAGGTCAGCGGGTCGATGCGATTGAGGAAGGCGAGCCAGGCCGGCAGGCCGGCGACCGGGAACAGCGCGCCGGAGATGAAGAACATCGGCATGACGACCATCTGCATGACGCCCATGAAGGCGGTCATCTGCTTGATGCGCACGGCCACCATCAGGCCGAACGCGGTGATGCTGAAGGCCAGCAGCAGCTGCAGGGCGAGGACGCCGAGAACGAGCGTGACGCTGTAGGGCACGTGCACCGCCCAGGCGAGGCAGAGCAGGATCACGCCCTGCAGGCTCGCCACCGTCGCCCCACCCAGGCACTTGCCCAGGACGATCGAGCTGCGCCGGATCGGCGCCACCATCATCTCGCGCATGAAGCCGAACTCGCGGTCCCACACGATCGAGGCCGCGGAGAACATGGCGGTGAACATGACGGCGATGCAGAGGATGCCTGGGTAGATGAAGGTCTTCAGGTCGACGCCGTGGGTGCTCGCCGCCGAGAGCTGCTGCAGGCCCGAGCCGAGCACGAAGAGGAACAGCAGCGGCTGGACGAGCGCGGTGACGATGCGGATGCGGTCGTTGCGGAAGCGGATCAGCTCGCGGCGCCAGACGATCTTCATCGCGCGCAGCTCGCTGCGCCAGCTGCGCGGCGGGACGCGGACGCGGATGACCTCGCCCGCGGCGGCGGCGGCGGTCGGGGCGACGGCCTGCTCGGTGGCACTCATCGGCGGCTCCCGGACATCATCTGCATCATGACCCGGTTGGCGTGCTTGTTGCCAGACTCCTCGGCGTCGCGGATCGTCGTGCCGGTGTGCGACATGAAGACGTCGTCGAGCGTCGGGCGCGAGACGCTCACCGAGCGGATGGCGATGCCCAGCTCGGCGAACAGCCGTGGCACGAACTCCTCGCCCGAGGGCACGAAGAAGGTCACGGCCCCCTCGGACATGGTCGCCTCGAGGCCGAAGCGCTCCGCCAGGGCGGCGATGGCCGCGTCGTCGTCCTCGGTCTGGATCCGCACGCGGTCGGCACCGACCTGCGCCTTGAGGGCCTCGGGCGTGTCGAGCACGACGATCTCGCCCTGGTCCATGATCGCGATGCGATCGCAGAACTCCGCCTCGTCCATGTAGTGCGTGGTCATGAAGATCGTGATCTCCTCGCGCTCCTGCAGCTGGGCGATGTAGCTCCAGATCGAGCTGCGCGTCTGCGGGTCGAGGCCGATCGTCGGCTCGTCGAGGAAGAGCACGCGCGGCGAGTGCAGGAACCCGCGCGCGATCTCCAGGCGCCGGCGCATGCCGCCGGAGAAGGTCATCACGGTCGCGTCCCGGCGCTCCCACAGCCCGACCATCTCGAGCACCTGGCGCATGCGGTCGGGGACGAGCGCGGAGTCGACGCCGTAGAGCTCGGCGTGCAGGCGGAGGTTCTGCTCGGCGGTCAGGTAGCCGTCGAGCGTCGGGTCCTGGAAGACGAGGCCGATGTGCCGGCGCACGTCGTCGCGCGCGCGCACGACGTCGTAGCCGGCGACGCGCGCGCCGCCCGCGGTCGGGCGCGCGAGCGTGCAGAGCATGTTGATGGTCGTCGTCTTGCCGGCGCCGTTGGGCCCGAGGAAGCCGAAGACCTCGCCCGCGGCCACCTCGAAGCTCACCCCGCGCACGGCCTCGACCTCGCCGAAGGACTTCTGGAGGTCGGAGACCTCGATCGCAGGCGGAGATTCAGTCACAGAAAACTTATAGCAAATGTACGTTAGGATGTGGCCGCGATGGCGGCCACCACCGAGGGGTTGCGCGAACGCAAGAAGCGCCAGACGCGCGCGGCCATCGCGCACGCCGCGATGGCCCTGTTCGCCAAGCACGGCTTCGATGCCGTGACCGTCGCCGATGTCGCCCGCGCCGCCGACGTCTCGGAGAAGACGGTCTTCAACTACTTCCCGGCCAAGGAGGACCTCGTCCTGCACGGCGGCGAGGAGCGGCGGGCCGCGCTCATCGAGGCCATCCGGTCGCGTCCGCCGGGCACGTCGATCGTCGAGCCCTTCCGGGCGGCGTCGCTCGAGTTCGTCGAGCGCGTCGAGCACGACCCGGTGGAGTCGATTGTGGGCATCCCGCGGCTCGTGGCCGAGAGCCGCTCGCTGCGCGACCGGCTCTTCCTGGGCTGGGAGCAGGAGGCGGCCGCCCTCACCCCGGTGGTCGCGCAGGAGACCGGCGCGGCCGAGGGCGACCTCGTGCCGGCGGTCGTCGCGCGCACACTGGCGTGGACGCACCGCCTGATCTTCCGCTCCGCCTTCACGCGCCTGCTGGCTGACGAGGATCAGCGCGCGGTGGCGGCCGATCTGCGCGAGCAGGCCCACCGCGCCTACGAGACCCTGGAGCAGGGCCTCGCAGGCTACGGCGTCGAGCGGGCCTAGGCCTAGGCGGCCACGGACTCCACTGCCTCGATGCGGCGGGGCAGCAACGTCTCGCGGGCGATGACCAGGCGCTGGATCTGCGACGTGCCCTCGTAGAGCTGCATGATCTTCGCGTCGCGCATGAGCTTCTCGACGGGGTAGTCCTTGATGAAGCCATAGCCGCCGTAGACCTGCACGGCGTCGGTCGCGACCTCCATCGCGGAATCCGCGGCGAAGCGCTTGGCGTGCGAGCTCTCCAGCGTGTTGCGCTTGCCCTGGTCGAGCAGGACCGCCGAGTTCCAGGTGGCCAGGCGCGACAGGTGCACCTTGGTCGACATGTCGGCGATCATGAACTGGATCGCCTGGTGCATGGCGATCGGCACGCCGAACTGCACGCGCTCCTTGGAGTACTCGGTGGCGAACTCGAACGCGGCGCGCGCGATGCCGGTGGCCATGGCGGCAACGCCCGGGCGCGTGCGGTCGAGGGTCATCATCGCGAGCTTGAAGCCCTTGTTCTCCTCGCCCAGCAGGTACTTGGCGTCGACCTCGGTGTCGTTGAAGGTGATGGTCGCGGTATTGGACGCCCGCTGACCCATCTTGTCCTCCTTCTTGTCCACGATCACCGTGTCGTCCTTGCGCACGAGGAAGGCGGAGATCCCGCGATGGCCGGCCTCGGGGTCCGTCTTGGCGTAGACCGTGAACCAGTCGGCGTAGCCGCCGTTGGTGATGAAGCACTTCGAGCCGTTGAGGACGTACTTGTCGCCGCTCTTCTTGGCCCGCGTCCGCATACCCGAGACGTCTGAGCCGGCGTCGGGCTCGGTCAGGCAGAAGGACGCCAGCGTGGGCCCGTCGACGAGCTCGCCGAAGTACTCGGCCTTGACCTCCTCGGAGCCGCCGAGCGAGACCGGCGCGGCGGCCAGGCCGTTGGCCCCGAGCGACGTGCCGATGCCCGAGCAGCCCCAGGAGATCTCCTCCTCGATGAGACAGCCGTCGAGGTAGGACAGGCCAGGACCGCCGTACTCCTCGGGGATGTGAACGTTCATGAGGCCCACCTCGTGGGCCTTCTCGATGATCGCCTGCGGCCAGATCGAGTCCTTGTCGTACTCCCAGGCAACCGGACGGATTTCCTTGACGGCGAAGTCGTGCGCGAGCTCGCGCAGCGCCTTCTGCTCGTCGGTCAGGGTGAAGTCGACCATGGTTTCTCCTTGCCAGGCGATTGACTGGTCAGTCAATCTGATGTGGCAAAGGTTACCCGAGCGCGCGCGCGAATCAATCGCTATCCGTCCAGGGTCTCCAAGCGCCACGATTCGCGCGAGAATGCAGGGATGCAGGATGCCTTCGGCATCGTCCTGGTCGTGGTGGTGGTCCTCGCGGCGATCGTGGCGATCGCCACACTCTCGGGCTTCGGGCGCGCCTATGACCAGATCGGCCGCGGCGGGATGTCGCTGCGCGACGGCAGCGACCGGCCGGAGGGCGAGATCACCCCGGCGATGGCCGCCGGAGAGCGCGACGAGGAGATCCGTCAGATGCTCGAGGCGCGCAACGCGCGGCGCCTGCGCCAGGGTCGGGAGCCGCTCGACGTGGAAGCCCAGATGGCCGCGCTGGCGCGCCCGGCCATCGACCCGGGCCTGGCTCGCGAGGTCCGGGATCTGGTCATCGCGCGCAACGCGCGCCGTGCTCGCCAGGGCAAGGAGCCGCTCGACGTCGAGGCCGAGGTGGAGCGCAGGCTCCGAGACCTCGCGGATGGTTAGATGGCTGATTCCGCGACCCCCGCGCTCGCCTGCACGCGCTCCGCGGCCCGCGCACATGCGAGCACGCCGGCCGCAGAACCAACCATCTAGTCTTTCCGCGCCATGGCCGCGCCAAGACGCTTCGAGCTGGAAGACATCCTCAATCGCCCCGGGACGTACTTCAACCCGGAGACCGAGGTCCTGATCGTCATCGACGACGCCCCTGAAGTCGACCCCGAGCTCTTCGAGGACGACGACGGCGAGGGCTGGGTCCTGCTCGGCGACGAGCTGCCGATCGACGAGCGCGTGCGCGACGAGCTGATCGAGCGCTTCGAGGTCCGCCATCACCCGGGGACCACGGGCGCCGTCGCCGCCACCGAGGACGACCCTGACGAGCTCGACGAGATCGAGCCCGACGAGGACGAGGACGAGGCGTACTGAAACCCGGCGATTGCGCCGGTGCCAGCGCCGCCGCCCCTGCCTACCGTCGTCGCCCGTTCACACACGACAGGAGGCAATCATGAGCGCGACAGTCCGCACACGGCGGATGGCGATGAACGAGTTGGCACCGAGGCCCTTCGCCGCCTTGCTCCGGCTCGAGGACGCGATCGAGCTCGACCAGGCCGTGCACAAGCTGGTCACCGTGCGCGCCTCGCAGATCAACGGCTGCGCATTCTGCATCGACATGCACTGGACCGAGGCGCGGGAGGCGGGCGAGAGCGAGGACCGGCTGTACTCGCTCGACGCCTGGCGCGAGAGCCCGCTCTACAGCGACCGCGAGCGCGCGGCTCTCGAGCTGTGCGAGGCGATCACCCTGGTCGCGGACTCCCACGTGCCCGAGGAGGTCTGGGACGCCGCGGGCGCCGCGTTCGAGCCTCGCGAGCTGGCCCATCTCGCCTTCGCCATCACCGCCATCAACGCGTGGAACCGGCTCGTCATCAGCGCGCGCGCCGAGCCGGGGAGCTATAGGCGATGAAGCCGGTCACGGTCTCCATCACCGTCCCCAACGGCCGCGAGGAGGTCTACGACTTCCTCGACGTCCTGGCCAACCACGAGCCCTTCACCGACCACATGCTGGTCGACTGGCACTACTCCGGGCCGGCCCGCGGGCTTGGCGCGCGCGCCCGCATGCGCCTGAAGAAGCGGGGCCGCCCGGACTGGATGGACCTCGAGGTCGTCGAGGCCCACCCGCCCACGACGAGCGTCGAGCAGACGGTCGGCGCGGGCGGGCGCCGGCGGACGCGCGGCGCGTACATCCTCGAGGAGGCCCCGGCGGGCGGCACGCGGATCTCCTTCCGCTTCGAGTGGCTGCGCGCGCCGCTGGCCGAGCGGGTTGCGGCCCCCCTGACCCGCGCGGTGCTCAGGCGCGGGAACCAGCGGTCGCTCGAGCGCCTGGCGCAGCAGCTGACGCTCCTCGTGCCGCAGCCCTGACGTGCGGGCCGTAGCGCTCGCCGAGCAGGCCCAGGGCCAGGCCGCCGACGGCCCACGCGCCCAGGACCACGAGCGGGGCGAGCGTCGCGGCCCAGTCGAAGTACTGGACGTTGCGCACGGCGGTCAGCGCCGCCCCGGGCGGCAGGTACTGCGAGACGGCGCCGTAGAAGCCGGGCTCGAACTCGTAGGTCACCGCGCCGCCCGCCGTGCTCACGCCCAGCAGCATCAGCATCACGACGGCGACCGCGATCCCCGCCGGCCCGCCCAGGTGTCCGAGGCCATGCGCCGCCGCGCTGACCGCCAGCGCGAGCAGCCCGGCCACGACCGCGATCCCGACCAGGTGGCCGGGCAGCGCGCCGACGAGGACGTCGACGTTGAACGCGGCCACGACCCCGGCCAGCACCGCGTAGGCGGCCACCGCGGTCCAGCGCGCTCGCCCGTCGAGCCCGCGGCCCAGCATCGACAGCAGCGCGCCGAAGACGAGGCTCGGGATCAGCGTGCCGATGACCGTGAAGAGCGACGAGAGCCCGCGGCGGTCGCCGGCGGGCAGCGGCCGCAGGTCCTTCACGACCGCCGGCGCCCCGGCACGCGCGGTGACGGCGACGAGCGCCTGGGTGACGGTCTCGGTCGGCGCCGCGCCCTGCGCCTGAGCCACGAGGACCCGATCGCGCGGGACGCCGGCGACCACCACCCCGCGCACGTCGGTGTCCAGTAGCGCCGCGCGCGCGGCCGACTCGCCGGTGTAGCGGCGAACGTCGAAGCCCCCCGGGACGACGGCGTCGAGCGCGTCCTGCGCCCGCGCGGCCTGCGCCGGTGTGCCGACGAAGCCGACGTCGAGGCCCTTGGGCCGCGGGGCGTGGAAGGCCGTGACGTAGAGCGCCGTGAAGGCGAAGAGCAGCACGAGGCCGCCGAGGACGAGGCGCGCCGCGGCACGGGCGTCGCCGCGGATCGAGGACGGCGTCATGCGCTCGCCACCTGAGCCAGGTCGATCTGCGCCAGCTCCATGCGCGAGGCGATCCCGAGCTTGCGGTAGACGTTGCGCAGGTGGAAGTCGATCGTTCGCGGGCTGAGGAAGAGCTGGCCGGCGACGTCACGGTTGGTGCGGCCCTCGGCGACGAGCTGGGCGATGTGCACCTCCTGCGCGGTGAGCTGGTCCAGGGTGCTCGGGTCGCGCTTGCGCGCGGTCTCGCCGCTGGCCCGCAGCTCGCTGCGGGCGCGCTCGGACCACAGGGCGGACCCGAGCGCCTCGAAGCGCTCGAGCGCCGCGCGCAGGTGGGCCCGCGCCTGCGCCCGGCGGCGCAGGCGGCGCAAGAACTCGCCGAACGCGAGCTCGGTGCGTGCGTGCTCGAAGGGGCGCCCGGCCCGCTCGTGCATCGCGAGCGCAGCCGTGAACAGGCGCTCGGCCTCGACCGGGCCCTCGGCCAGCAGGGCACGGCAGTGCAACGCCACCGCCTGCCCCCAGGGCGCCCGGCTGCTGAGCGCCCACGGCTCGAAGGCCTCGAGCCATCCTCGCGCAGCATCGGTCTCGCCCGCGCGCACCGCCGCCTCGATGCGGTCCAGCGCGTCCCAGTCGATCCCCGCCGTCGCGGGCAGGGCGCGGGCGTGCGCGAGCGCGGCCTGCGGCCGGCCGAGGCCCAGCTCGAGCACGGCGAGCGCCCATGTGGCGGCGATGCTGACGTGGACCAGGCGCCGGGCGGACGCGAGCGCGAGGCTCTCGGCCGCGAGCGCGCGGCAGCGCTCCTCCTCGCCGCGGGCGGCGGCGAGCAGCGCCTCGAGCGCGATCAGGTGGGCGGTGATCTGGTGCTGGCGCGTGGCGCGAGCGAGCTCGAGCCCCTCGGTCAGGCAGGCGGCCGCCGCTGGCCAGTGGCCATCCCAGAGGTCGCCCAGCGCCACCCACGGCAGCGCCTGGGTGAGGAGGCTGACCATCCCCGCCTCGCGGGCGCGCGCCGCGACGCTGCGATGCAGCTCGAGCACCGCGCGGTCGTCGCACAGGAAGAGGCCGACCGGGCTGATGAGGCCGATCCGATCGGGGAGGTCGTCCGTGGCCGCATTGTCGACCAGCGAGAGCGTGGTGCGAAAGCACACGGCGGCGGCATCGAAGTCGCGCGTGAAGTGTGCGCGCAGGCCGGCCAGCCGCGAGCGCAGGAAGCGCGTGGCCGGCGTGTCCGCGACCTCCAGGCGCCTCGCGCTGCGCGCGATGGCCAGAATCGCCTCGCGGTCGCGCGCGAAGGCCGCCCCCCAGCTGGCGAGGCTGAGCAGGTAGAGGGCGCGCTCGGGGTCGGCGGGCGCGACTGCGTCGGCCGCGCCGGCCAGGATCTGGCTCGAGTCGGCCGGGACACCGCAGGTCAGCTCGATGACGCCGAGCAGCCGGTCGGCGTCGGCGCGGACGGCCGGCTCCGCCGTCTGCGAGCGCGCGCGGCGCAGGAGCGCCACGGCGCGCGGCACCCGCCCGGGCAGCCACGCGCTCTCGGCCGCGCAGGTGAGCAGCCGCGCGCGCCGGCGCTCGTCGGCGGCCAGCGCAGCGGCGCGCTCGAACGCCAGCGAGGCGGCGTCGTAGCCCCCGCGAGCCTGCGCGCGCAGCGCCGCGCCCGCGAGCTCGTCGACGACCGCGGGCTCCGGGTCGACGCTGGCGGCGGCGCGGTGCCAGGCGCGCCGATCGGCTCTCGCCTCGCCGACGAGGACGGACGCGAGCGCGCCGTGGGCAGCCCGGCGCTGTGAGAGCGGCGCCCCCTGGTAGATGGCCGAGCGCACGAGAGGGTGGCGCAGCTCGAGCGTCATCCCGCGCACCCGGATGAGCTCCGCGCGCTCGGCATCGTCGAGGGCCTCGGCGCCGGCGCCCAGCCGCGCGGCGGCGTCGAGGATCGTGGTCAGGTCACCGCTCTCGTCGGTCGCGGCGACGAGCAGCAGCCGCTGGGTCGCGGGCGGCAGGCGCCGCACCCGCGCGACGAACGCGCGCTCGAGGCGCGAGCTGATGGGCAGCGGTGCGAGGATCGGCTCGACGCCCGCGGCCTGTGCCTCGGTGAGGGCGGCCGCGAACTCGAGCAGCGCGAGCGGGTTGCCCTCCGTCGCATCGACCAGCCACTCGGCCACGTCCGGCGCGAGCGCGCCGCCGCTCGCTCGCTCGACGATCGCGTGGGCGGACTCGGCGTCGAGCCCGCCGACGTGCAGCTCGTCGAGCCCCGGCGCCTCGAAGCGCTCGTCGCGCTCCTCGCGGGCGGCGAACAGCATGGCGATCGGCTCTGCCTCCAGGCGCCGGGCGACGAAGAGCAGCGCGTCGGCCGTCGCGTCGTCGAGCCACTGCGCGTCGTCGACGAGGCACAGCAGCGGCTGGGCCTCGGCGGCCTCGGCGAGGACGCTCAGCACGGCCAGCGCGACCAGGAAGGGCTCGGGGCGCGAGCCGAACTCGAGCCCGAGCGCGCAGCGCAGCGCGCGGGCCTGGAGGTCGGGAACCGCCTCGGCGCGGCCGAGCACGGGCCGCAGCAGCTGGTGCAGCGCGGCGTAGGGCAGCCGGATCTCGGCCTCGGTGCCGTGGCAGGCGAGGACCTGCAGGTCGGCGGCGCTCAGGCGGGCCTCGTGGAGCAGGGCGGACTTCCCGATGCCAGCCGGGCCGCGGAGCACGAGGACCGCGCTGTGCGAGCGCCGGACGCCGTGCAGGAGAGCGTCGACGCGATCGAGCTCGTCGCGCCGGCCGTGAAGCGTGGTCGACCGCGAGGTCATGGTCCCGGTGCCGGGCGCGACGTCCTGGGTGTGCATGGCGGCTCCTGGGGCAGGGGTCTCGTGTGTGCAGCGCACCGTAGCCTAATTCTACGCTTGTTGAAAATGTGGTGTTCGATGAAGGACGAGCCGCCGGCGAGATCGCCGGTACGACCGCCCCCGTGGGGCGCGATGGTGCGCCGCGGACCAGCAGCGACCCAGAGGAGCCCTCATGAAGGTGTTCGTGACCGGAGCGACGGGAGCCATCGGCACCCAGCTCATCCCGCAGCTCGTGGCGCGCGGCCACGAGGTCGTCGGCATGACTCGCTGGCGGGCCTCCCGCGACACCGTGCGCGCGCTCGGCGCCCAGCCCGTCGTCGCCGACGTCCTGGACGAGGAGGCGGTGTGGCGCGCCGTGATGGACGCCGCGCCGGAGATCGTCGTCCACGAGGCGACCGCGCTGCGCGGCGCGATGAACATGCGCCGCATCGATCGCTACTTCGCGGCGACCAACCGCCTGCGCACGGAGGGCACCGACCATCTGCTGGCGGCCGCCCGGGATGCCGGCGCGCGCCGCTTCGTCGCCCAGAGCTACGCCGGCTGGCCCTTCGCGCGCAGGGGCGGCCCGGTCAAGAGCGAGGACGACCCGCTCGATCCGGACCCGCCGGCCGCGCTGCGCGACCCACTCGCGGCGATCAGGCATCTCGAGGAGGCCGTCACGGGCATCACGTGGGCCGAGGGCATCGTCCTTCGCTACGGCACCTTCTACGGGCCCGGCACCGGGATCAGCGCCGACCCGGAGGCCACGATGACCAAGCCCGTCCTCAAGCGCCAGTTCCCGCTCGTCGGCTCCGCGGGGGGCGTGTGGTCGTTCGTGCACGTGGCCGACGCCGCCACCGCGACCGTCGAGGCGATCGAGCACGGCGCCGCCGGCGTCTACCAGGTCGTCGACGACGAGCCCGCTCCGGTGAGCGAGTGGCTGCCCGAGCTCGCGCGTGCGCTGGACGCCCGGGCGCCCCGGCGGCTGCCCTCATGGCTGGTGCGCCTCGCCGCGGGCGAGGCGGCGACGCTGATGATCACCGACGTCCGCGGGGCCTCCAACGGCAAGACCAAGCGCGAGCTCGGCTGGCAGCCCGACCATCCCAGCTGGCGCACCGGCTTCGAGGACGCTGTGGCCCGTGCGGCCTAGAGCTCGCCCGTCATGTAGCGCTGCAGGGCCGGCCCGACGAGATCGACGACCCGCTCGGGCTCCAGCGACGCGAGCGGCTCGAAGGCGACGATGTAGCGCGCCGTGCCCAGCCCGATGAGCTGCGCGCTGCACAGGCTCATCCGCAGCTCAGGGTCTGAGACCTCCAGCCGGGCGCCCAGCGGGCCGAGGAAGACCGTCATCAGCGTCTCGCGCAGCAGCTCGGCGGCCTGGGCGTTGGTCGTGGCGGCGCGCAGCATGACCATGATCGGCTCGCGCCGCTGCGGGTCCTCCCACACCGAGAGGAAGAACGACGTGAGCCGCGCGCCGAGCTGGGACCGCGGGCCGGCCAGCACCTCCTCGACCGCCGCGTCGGTGTCGAACGGCCACTGCATGGCGGCGGCGAAGAGGAACGCCTTGGAGCCGAAGAAGTGCAGCACGAGAGCGGGATCGACGCCGGCCTCGCGCGCGATGGCGCGGATGGTGGCCCGGTCCCAGCCGTGCGCGGCGAACTGCGCCCGCGCGGCGTCGAGGATGGCCTGGCGCGTCCCGCTCTCCCCCGGCCGGCGCCCGGGCCCGCGCTTGCCCGCCGGCGCCGGCGTCATGTCACGTGCGACAGCTCGCGCTCGGGCTCGATCGCCCAGCGCGCGGCCAGCTCGCGCAACTCGCCCGTCATCGGCCAGCGGTCGGCCTGCGGCTCGCCCTCGAACTGCGGCGAGGCGCCCTTCAGCGCCATGCAGCCGGTGTTGTCGCCGAGCGCGCGGATCTCGGCGACCTCGTCGTCGGAGAGCACGTGCTCGCGCGGGACGGCGGCGAGCTCGGCGCGCTTGGCCTCGATCGGCTTCTCGGCGTCGGGCTCCTCGATGAGCGTCGGGACCGCGCAGCGCACGCGGTCGTGGGCCAGGTTCCACTGGCACGCGAGCTGCAGCGTCGTCAGCCCGTGGCGCCCGGCGATGGGGCGCATTTGCTCGAGGCGCTCGCGCCCGGCCTGCACCCAGCCCTCGGGGCGGAAGGCGCGATGGTCGTGCTGCGCGAAGGCGTGCCCGGGCCGCACGTCGTCCCAGAAGAGCCCGCCGTAGTCGACCACGCGCGTGATGAGCTCGACGCCGTAGCGCCGCGCCGCGGGGAGCACCAGCTCGCCGGGCCACGGCTCGAGCGGGTTGAGGATCACCATCGCCCAGTCGAGGAGCTCGCCGAAGCGCTCCAGGCAGTCGATGAGGTCCAGGGTGAAGCCGTTGGCGGGGCCGGGGGCGACGCCGAGCATCCGCGTCAGGCCCGCGTCGCGCAGCGCCGCCATCCCCTCCCACACCGCGGGGCTCGTGTAGCCGGTGCGATCGGGGTTGTGCAGGAGCAGGAGGTCGAAGCGATCGGCGCCGACGCGCTCCAGCGAGCGCTCCGTCGCCATGCGCAGGTACGACGCGTACTGCTCGGGGCCGCGCAGCCGCGGGTCGGTGAAGCGCGGGAAGCCCTTGGAGCCCTCGCGCTCGCCCTCGTAGAAGTCGTGGCCGACGGCGCCGACCAAGCAGTAGGACTCGCGCTCGAGGCCGCGCAGCGCGCGGCCGAGCAGCGCGTCGGCCTCGCCCGACCCGTAGGTGTCGGCCGTCAGGACGGTGTCGATGCCCTCGCCCGGGCGCAGCAGGGCGGCCAGGCGCTCGTCGTCGATCGCCTCGCCGAAGCGCATGAAGCGCCCGCCGCTCCAGGTGCCGACGGCGACGTGTCCGGGATCCGCCACGCCCCCGAGTGTATGACCGCTCAGGCAGCGCGCGGCGCGAAGTGCAGGTCGTCCTCGGAGCGCTTGGCCGCGTACAGCGCCTGGTCGGCGCGGCGGATGAGCTCCTCGGGCGTCTTGCCGTGGACCGGGAAGAGGGCCAGGCCGAAGCTGATGCCCAGGCCGTTGGCGAGGACGCTGTCGCCCGCCAGCGCCGCGACGATCCGCTCGACCGCCTCCTGTGCCTCGTCGGCGTTGGTCTCGGGCAGCAGGAGCGCGAACTCGTCGCCGCCGATGCGGAAGGCGAAGTCGGTGGCGCGGACGGTGTGCTCCAGCAGGGCGGCCACGCCCTCCAGCGCGCGATCGCCCGCGGGATGGCCGTCGGTGTCGTTGATCCGCTTGAACTCGTCGAGGTCGCAGAGGGCCAGCACGAAGCGGCGCCCGTAGCGCAGGGAGCGCTCGATCTCGGTGCTCAGCTCGCGCATGAAGGCGCGCCGGTTGAGCATCCCGGTGAGCGAGTCGCGATCGGCCTGGGCGCGCAGCTGCTCGACGTGGCCGGCGGCGATCACGGCCATCATCGCCTGGTTGGCGAACACGCGCAGCGCCTGCAGGCGCGAGGGCGAGGGCAGCAGCCGGTCGGCCGGGTCGTCGGCCCAGATGCGCCCGAAGATCTGCCCGGCCTGGTCGTAGAGCGGGACCACGAGCCAGTGGTGGTCCCACGCGTGCGGGCCGCGCCCGTTCATCGTCGAGGTGAAGGCGGCGCGCTGCGGCGTGCGCGCGATGGCCGCCGTCTGGGGGACGAGGAAGCAGCCCTCGACCTCGAAGTCGGGGTGCAGCAGCGGTCGGATCTCCTCGACCGACACGCGCCACTGCGGAGCGTGCGAGACGTCGTCCCAGCCGGCCACGGCGCGCGGCATCAGCACCCCGGTCGCGGGGTCGGCGAGCTCGATCATGACCTTCTGGAAGTCCAGCGCTCCGGCGACGCCGTCGCATACCTCCTGGAGCACCTCGTCGATCGAGCGGCGCTCGGACAGGCGCGAGGAGACCTGCAGCAGGTGCTCGAGGGCCGTCCGGTGGCGCGCGGCCTCGACCGCCTCCTGCGCGCCCTGCAGGGCGCGGGCAGTGAGCGCGACGATGGCCACGAGCAGGTCGAGCTGGCTGTCGGACGGGCGCATGCCCGAGATCGGCTCGCCGACCGAGACGATGCCGAGCAGGTGCCCTTCGGAGTGCCGGCAGGGCACGAAGAGCTCGTCGCCGGGGATCCAGGCGTCGGTGCCCTCGGCGGTCGCCTGCTCGGGGACGTAGCGCGCCCCCAGCCCGGGGTCCGACCAGTCCATGCTGCCCTCGGGAATGAAGTAGGCGCCGCGGCGCTCGAAGCGCTCCTCCAGCGGCGCCGACCACACCGACCAGTCGTAGGTCTCGCCCAGGAGCGCCTCGCACATCGCGTCGCTGCCGTGGACGGTGCTGACGATGAAGTCGTCCCAAGCAGGACGGTAGAGGTTCAGCGCAACGCCCTGGAAGCCCAGCGCCTCCGAGATCGTGCGGGCGATCTCGGACAGCACGGAATCGAGGCTCCGATCGGAGCCCACGAGACGGGCGACGTCGAGCAGCCCCTGCACGCGTTGCAGAGCGATGAGCTGGTCGACCTGTGTTCCTTGCGGGCGCACCTACGTGAGTCATCGGCCAGGACGGCCGGACCATGAAGAACGCCTCGGGACCGCTGGACACCGGCACCACGCGCGCCGCCCCGCGCGGCCCGATGCGCCCGCCCGGGACCGGCCAGAGCACTGCAGAGATAGCTATCGATCGTTATCTTTCGAGATATGTCTCTCGAAAGTCCGAGGAGCGACACCCGCGACGTCTCCGACCCCCGCGCCATGCGCGCCCTCGCCCATCCCGTCCGGCTGGCCCTGCTCGACGCGCTCGGGGTGCGCGGTCCGCTCACGGCGACCGAGGCCGGCGAGGCGATCGGCGAGAGCCCGACGACGTGCTCCTTTCACTTCCGTCAGCTCGCCAAGTACGGCTTCGTCGAGGAGGCCGGGCGCGGCGCCGGCCGGCGCCGGCCGTGGCGCCTGGCCCACGTCGGGCTGCACTTCACCGACGTGCACGACGATCCGGCCACCGCGACCGCGGCCACCGCGCTGGACGGCGTCATCCGTGAGCGGCGCATCGGCCGCATGCGGGCCGGCATGGAGGCCCGCGCCCGCCAGCCGCGCGAGTGGCAGGAGGTCACGGGCGCGAGCCAGTTCCTGCTCCACGTCACGCCCGAGGAGCTGCGCGCGCTCGACGCCGAGCTCACCGAGACGCTCACGCGCCACCGCGATCGGGTGGCCGATCCCGCCCGGCGCCCGGAGCGATCGCAGCCGGTCGAGATGCTGGTGTTCGCCTACCGCGTCGAGGGCTGAGGCGTGCGCCGCCTCATCGCGCTGCGCGATGTACGCGGACAACCTCGTGCTGGGGGCGTCGGCGATGGTGCTGGGCGCCGGCCAGTCCGCGCTGCTGGTCGGCCTGCTTCCCGGCGAGCCGAGTCGGTCCTCTTTTCGCCGTCGTGGACGACGGCCTGCACCGCCCGCCCGCCTTCCTCGGCGGCCTCGTCGACCACCGCCTGCTGCTCCTGGCGCTGGCCGCGCTCATGGGCGTCGCCGGCGCGTCCTCACGCCACCGCGAACGCGATCCCGAGCACGAGGTAGACCGCGAGCAGCTGCACTCCCTCGTACCACGTCGACTCGCCCTCGTTGGTGACATGGTTGGCGATGATGATGGCGAGCAGGATCCCGCCGAGCTCGAAGCCGTTGAAGACCAGCGCCATCGGGTGGGGGCCCAGCAGGAAGCTCGTCAACACGAGCACCGGAGCCACGAACAGCGCGATCTGGGCGCTCGAGCCGATGGCGATGTTGACCGCCAGGTCCATCTTGTCCTTCATGGCCACGAGCACCGCGACCCAGTGCTCGGCCGCGTTGCCGACGATGGCCACGACGATGACGCCGATGAAGAACTCGCTCAGCCCCAGCGACTCGGCGGCATCGGAGATCGAGCTGACGAGGATCTCCGACATGACCCCCACCGCCACGCCCGCGATCGCCAGTGCGATGACCGACTTGCGCACCGTCCACGGCTCGCCGTGCGCGGAGTCGTCGGTCTCGGGGTTGAAGAGGTCCCGATGGGTCTTCAGCGAGAACCACAGGCCGGCGACGTAGGAGGCGATGAGCACGCACGCCACCGCCGCGGACAGCCCCTGGACCGTGGTGTCGTAGTGCACGCGCTCGGCGCCGGGCAGCGGCAGCCCGCGCCCGTCGATGAGCTCGTAGATCGCTGGCATGACCAGCGCGGCGGCCGCCAGCAGCAGCATCGAGGCCTGAGACGAGGCCGCCGTGCGGTTGAAGAACTGGCGATCGCGCTTGAGGCCGCCGAAGAACATCGCGGCCCCGAGCACGAGCAGGATGTTGCCCATGATCGAGCCGACGATCGAGGCCTTGACCACCTCGTGCAGCCCGGCGCCGAGGGCGAAGAGGGCGATGATGAGCTCGGGCGCGTTGCCGAAGGTGACGTTGAGCAGGCCGCCGATCCCGGGCCCGGAGCGCACCGCGAGCTCCTCCGTCGCGCGGCCCATGAGGGCGGCGGTCGGGATGACGCCCAGCGCCGAGGCGAAGAAGGTGGGCACCGCGCCGGCGTGGACGACCTCGAACACGATGGCGATCGGGATGAACGGGACCAGCAGGTACGGCCAGCCCTCGCTGGTCATCAGGAATCGGCGCAGGTCCACGGAAGGCGCAGGAGACTACTGGCCGGGCGGGCGGGGACTTGCATCGAGCCCGAGCGCGCGACGCTAGCATCGGCCCCGTGCGGCGCCCGCCGGTTGCTCTGCTCGCCACGGTGCTCGCGGTCCTGCTCGCCCCGGTGGCCGCCCACGCCCAGGCGCCGCGCACCGTGCCCTCAGAGCTCGACGCGCTGCTCGCCGCCGGCGCCATCGATCAGCTCCACCACGACGCGTGGGCCGAGTCCTACGACAACGCCAAGGCGACGCTGAACCGGCTCCACGGCACGCGCCGGCGCCAGCTCGGCGCCGTGATCGCCAACACCCGCGTCATCGCCAGGACGGGCCTGCTCACCCCCAGCCGCGCCCCGCTCGTCTTCCTCACCCTCCAGCGCAACCGCGCTTGGTGGTCGGAGGGCTCGCTGCTGCGCTACGGCCAGCGCGTGATGTTCGCCCGCAGCCAGCTCGTGTGGCAGTACTACCCCGGCCAGGGGATCCAGGTCCAGTGGCTGGGCACCTTCGGCCGGGCCAATGGGCTCTTCCAGCAGACGGGCCACGACGACGAGCTGCGCGCCCTGCTCGACGAGGCGCTCGGCCTGGCCACCGCCCGGGCCGGCGGGATCGCCTGGGAGTCGCTCTTTCACTTCGACCACGGCGCGCCGCCGTGGGTCAGCGGCCTCTCGCAGGGCACGGCGCTTCAGGCCCTCTCGCGCGCGGCCGCGCGCCTGGGCGAGCCGCGCTACTTCGAGGCCGCGCGCGCCGCCCTGGGGATCTTCCGCACCCCGCCGCCCGAGGGCGTGCGTGTCGACACGGCGGTCGGCGCGCATTACCTGCAGTACTCCTTCGCCCCCGCGCTGCACATCGTCAACGGCTTCATCCAGGCGCTCAACGGGCTCTATGACTTCGCGAGCTTCGCCAACGACGCCGAGGGGCGCGCGCTCTTCGCCGCCGGCGAGGCGCAGGCGCGCGTCGAGCTGCCGACCTTCGACACGGGCGCGTGGTCGCTGTACCAGCCCGGCCGGGAGAGCGACCTCGGCTACCACGTGCTCCTGCGCGACTTCCTGCGCGCGCTGTGCAAGCGCGTCCGCGACCCCGCGCTCTACTGCACCGAGGCCGATCGCTTCACCGCTTACCTGCGCCAGCCGCCCGTGCTCGCCCTGAGGTCGACCTTCGCGGTGGCCAAGAGGTCCTCGAAGCTCGTCTTCACGCTGAACAAGGTCGCGACCGTGACGCTCACCGTGCTGCGCAAGGGCAAGCCGGTGCTCATGCGCTCGGCGCGCTTCGGTCACGGCCGCCACGCCTTCGCCATCCGCCCGCGCCGGCGCGGCGGGCTCGGCGTGCGCCTGCGCGCGGTGGACCTGGCGGGCAACGTGGGCGCCCTCGCCGGGCGGATCGCGGTCCGGGCGCGCTGAGTAGGCTGACGCGTCGCCCATGGCGCCCCGGACCATCCTCTACACCGGCAAGGGCGGGGTCGGCAAGACCTCGGTCGCCGCTGCCACGGCGCGGCGCGTCGCCGCGAGCGGCATCGACACCGTCGTGCTCTCGACGGACCCCGCGCACTCGCTGGCCGACTCGCTGCAGACCGCGGTCGGGGGCGAGCCGACGCAGGTCGGCGAGCGCCTGTGGGCCCAGCAGGTCTCCGCCCAGGACGAGATGGAGCGCCACTGGGCGGCGGTCCAGGACTGGCTGGGCGAGCTGCTGCTCGAGCGCGGCGTGGACCGCATCAGCGCCGAGGAGCTCACCGTGCCGCCTGGCCTGGACGAGCTCTTCAGCCTGCTGCAGATCAAGCGCCATCACGAGGACGAGCGCTTCGGCTGCGTCATCGTCGACTGCGCGCCGACGGGCGAGACGCTGCGCCTGCTCTCCTTCCCCGACGTCGCGCGCTGGTGGCTGCAGAAGGTCTTCCCGCAGTCGCCACAGCTCATGGCGGCGGCGCGCCCGCTGGCGCGCGCGATGCTCGACGTCTCGCTGCCGGGCGACGCCGTCATCGACGACGTCCGGCGCCTGGTGCGCAACCTCATCGCCATGAACGAGATCCTGCGCGACACCGAGCACGTGTCGGTGCGGCTGGTCATGACCCCGGACCGCATGGTGGTCGACGAGGCCCGGCGCACCTTCACCTACCTGAACCTCTATGGCTACCTGACCGACGCCGTGGTCGTCAACCGCGTCTTCCCCGAGGAGGTGGGCCCGTACTTCGGCGCCTGGCGCGAGCGCCAGCTCACGGCGCTCGACGAGGTCCAGTCGGCCTTCGCCCCGGTGCCCGTGCTGCGCGCGCCGTACTTCGGCGAGGAGGTCGTCGGCGCGGACATGCTCGACCGCCTCGGCGCCCGCGTCTTCGAGCAGGGCGACCCGAGCGCCGTCCTGCACGAGGGCCTCACGCAGGAGCTCGTCGTCGGCGCCGACTCCGCGCAGCTGCGCATGGACCTGCCCTTCGCCGAGAAGGGCGAGATCTCGCTGAAGAAGATCGGCCTCGAGCTCGTGGTCCGCGTCGACGGCTACAAGCGCACCCTGATGCTGCCGCCCGCGATGGGCGACTACCGGCCCACCGGCGCCTCCTTCGACGACGGCGCCCTGCACGTGACCTTCGATGGCCCCGACTGACCCGCTCTCCGAGCTGCGCGAGCGCGTCCAGGCCGCGCAGGCGGCCGCCGAGCGCCTGGCGGGCGAGGCCCGCGAGCACGCCCGCGAGCTGCCCCGGCCCGAGGCCCGCGACGAGCTCGACGCGCTGGTGGCGCTCTTGCGCGCGCTGCGCGAGCTCGTGCCGCCCGAGCTCCAGCAGCAGGTCTCGGAGGTCATCCGCCACGTCCTGCTCCTGCTGCGCGCCCTCATCGACTACTGGGTCGACCGCCTCGACGCGCCGCGCCCCGCCCCAGTCGAGGTGCAGGACATCCCGATCGCCTAGCGCGGTGCCATCAGGACCGACGGAGCCTCATGTCTGAAGCCTTCACCAAGCTCAACCTCGACGCGGTCGAGGATGCGGCCCCGGGCAACGGCTTCGGCGACCGCTGGGAGGCGCGGGTGGCGCGCACCGCCCTGGGCGCCGAGCGCACCGGCGTCAGCCTCTTTCGGCTGCTGCCCGGCAAGCGCAGCCCGTTCACGCATCGCCATACCGACGCCGAGGAGATCTATGTCGTGCTCGGCGGCAGCGGCCGGGTCAAGCTCGACGGCGAGCTGCTCGACGTCGGCCCGCTGGACTGCATCCGCGTCGCGCCCGCGACGGCGCGGGCCTTCGAGGCCGGGCCGGACGGCTTGCAGTTCCTCGCCATCGGGGTGCACCACCCCGGGGACGGCGAGCCGGTGCAGGACCCCTGGACCGATCAATAGGGCCTACGGCGGCGGGGCCGTCGCCGTCGTCTGCGCCGTGCCCAGCGCCTGGTAGAAGCGCGCTGCGATCGGCGCCGCGACCGAGCCTCCCGAGCGCCCGTTCTCGACGAGGACGGCGACGGCGAGGTCCCCGCGGAAGGCGATGAACCAGGCGTGCGTCGGCGGCGGGTCGCCACCGCCGTACTCGGCCGTCCCGCTCTTGCCGGCGACCTCCCCGGGGACCGCTGCGAGCGCCGTGCCGGTGCCCGAGGTCACCACGCTGCGCATGAGCGTGCGCAGGGTCGAGAGCTCGCCCTGGTCGAGCGCCGGGCCGGCCTGGTGCTTGTCCGTGGCCACCAGGCGCGGCGCGCGCCAGCGCCCGTCGGCGACGGTCGCCGCGACGCCGGCCATGGCCAGCGGGCTGGCGACGATGCGGTCCTGGCCGATCATCGTCGCCGCGCGCTCCACCGCGTCGCGGCCGGCCGGCACCTGGCTGGCGCCCGTGCGCCCGAGGCCGAAGTCGCGCGCGGTGCGCGTGAGCGCGTCGGGGGCCAGGCGCTTGGCGAGCGAGACGAAGGCGGTGTTGCACGACTGCGCGAAGTCGCGGGCGAAGGGCACCGCGCCGGCCGCCTCGCCCTCGAAGTTCTTGAACACCTTACCCTCGACGGTGATGGTCTTCGGGCAGTCGACGGTGTCGGTCGTCTCGAGGCCCGCGCGCAGGAGCGCGGCAGTGGTGACGACCTTGAACGTCGAGCCGGGGGCGTAGCGGCCGTCGATCGCGCGGTCGTAGGCCGCGTCGGTGGGCCGGTTGGCGACGGCCAGGACGTCGCCCGTCGACGGCTGCACGGCGACGACCGCAGACTTTTGCGCGGTCGCGCCGAGGGCCGACTCGGCCGCCGCCTGCACGGGGCGGTCGAGCGTCGTGCGCAGCTCGCGCCCCTTGCGCCCGGGGCGGCTGAGCAGGGTGGCGACGGGCGCGCCCGAGCGCGAGCGGATGACGATGCGGCGCGTGGGCGTCCCGGCCAGCTGGTCCTGGTAGCGCGCCTCGAGGCCGAACTGGCCGACGTCGTCACCGACGCCGACCTTGCCCTTCGCGCGCTGGATCTGCTCGGCGGTGGCCGGGCCGACGGTGCCCAGCAGCGCGCGTGCGAACGACTTGCTCGGCGCCAGCTGCTGGGTGCTCGGCACGGCCTGCGCGCCCTGGATCGCCTCGACCTGCTGGCCCAGCGTGGACGTGTAGTCGGACGCGCGCAGGGTGACCGCCTCGACGAACTGCTTGGGGCCCGCGCGCTTGGCGGCGCTCGCGAGGGCGTTGGCGTCGACGTGCAGGACGCCCGCCAGCGCGGCGGCGCTCGCGTCGACGTCCTTGACCGTGGCGCGATCGAGGCCGATCCGCACGACGTGGCGGGCGGTGACGAGCGGCCGGCCCTGCCGGTCGACGATAGGCGCCCGCGCGTCGGCGTCGCGGACCGTCCCCAGGCGCCGCCCGGCGCTCAGGCGCGGGTGGACGACGGTCGGTGCCCAGACGATCTTCCAGTGCCCGCCGCTGCGCTCGAGCGCGACCCGCGTGCGATAGGACCAGACGCCGATCACGGGCACCTTCCAGCTCAGCCTCAGCATCGCTCGCGCGGTATCGCCCTGCTTCGCGACGTCCTGCGTGCTGGCCTGCACGCGGGCTCCGTCGAGCCCGCGGCGGTTGGCCGTCAGCGCCGCGGCGGCGGCCGCCGGATCGCTGGTGAGAGCCGCCGCGCCGCGATCGTCGCCGCGCGACCAGGCGGCCACGAAGGGGTCGAGCGCCTCGCTCGGCCCCGGCGGCGCCGAGCCGCGGACGAAGAGGATGACGACCGCCGCGACGGCGACCAACACCAGCGCGCCGAGCGCCAGGGCGCGCGCGACAGCGGGATTGGACCGGGGCACGAGGGCAGGGAAGCGCGTCGCCGCCGCCGTGTCCAGCAATCCCCTCGACTCCGGGGGGTATCCGTACCGGGGCCGCATACAATGGCCACAGGAATGGCGCCGCACACCTCGATCCCCGCCGGCTGGGCCGGCCGGGTCGCCGCATGACCGGCGCGCTGTCGCGCATCGGGCGCAACTGGCGCGCGCTCAGCAGCGAGCAGCGCCGCGCCGCCATCGCTGCGTTCGCCCTGCTGCTCTCGATGCTCCTGCCGTGGTACCACGAGACCGGCAACGCGCTGGTGGGCAAGAGCCTGCAGTCGATCGACGACTCCAAGAGCGCGTTCGGCGTCTACTCGTTCATCGAGGCGGCCATCTTCGTCGTCGTCGCCGGGGTGCTCGTCCTGCTGTGGGCGCGCGCCGAGCGCAAAGCCTTCCACCTGCCCGGGGGCGACGGCACCGTGATCATGGCCGCTGGGCTGTGGGTCATGTTCCTGATCTTCTACCGCCAGCTCGACAAGCCCAACGGCCGCCACGAAGGGCTGATCCAGACCTCGATCGGCGTCGACTGGGGCATCTTCATCGCCTTCCTGCTCGGCGCCTGGCTCGCCTACGCGGGCTATCGCATCCGCGCCTCGCACGTCCCCGAGCCGCTGGTCGACGACGCCCCGCCCCCGCCGGCCGAGAGCGTCCCGGCCCCGACCGCAGCCGACCCGCCGCCGGCCGCGAACCCCGACGCCCCGGACACCGAGCCCACCGTCGTCGCCCGCCCCCGGCGCGCGCCCGAGGACGACCCGCTCGACGGCCAGCTCTCCTTCGACGAGCCGGCCGAGTACCGCCCGCCCCCGCGGCGCCGCTAGCCGGACTTGCGCAGCTGTACGCAGATCGAGGGGCTGTCCGGCCGGGTCGCCGGGGAGGTGCTCGTGCCAGGCGCACCGGGCTACGAGTCGGCGCGCAAGCCGGCGATGGCCCGCTGGCATGCCATCCGGCCGAGCGCGGTCGTGATGTGCGAGGGCGCGAGCGATGTCGCCGAGACTCTCGCGTTCGCGCGCCGTTGCGGCGTCCACGTGGCGGCGCGCAGTGGCGGGCACTGCTTCGCAGGGCGCTCATCGACGCCGGGGATCGTGATCGACGTCACGCCGATGAGCTCTGTCTCGGTCGCGGGCGTAGTCGCGACCGTCGGCGCCGGCACGCGGCTCGCCGACCTCTACGACGCCCTGGACGAGAACGGCCTGACCATCCCGGCCGGCTGCGGGCCCACCGTCGGCATCGCGGGGCTGACGCTCGGCGGCGGGCTCGGGATCCTCGGCCGCAAGTACGGGCTCACCTGCGATCGGCTGGTCGCGGCGGAGGTGGTGCTGGCCGACGGTCGCGTCATCGACTGCGACGAGCAGCGCCACACGGACCTGTTCTGGGCCCTGCGCGGCGCGGGCGCGGGCCAGTTCGGTGTCGCCACGTCACTCGCCTTCGAGACCGTGCCCGCGCCGGCGGCCACGACCTTCCACCTCACCTGGCCGGCCGGCGACGCCGCCGCCGTGATCGAGGCGTGGCAGCACTGGGCCCCGGACGCGCCCGACGAGCTCAACGCCAGCCTCCGGCTGGCCGGCGACGACGCCGTCGTGGTCAACCTGTTCGGCGCCATGCTCGGCCTGGAGTCGGACGCCGTCGAGCTGCTCGGCCAGCTTGTCGCGCACGTCGGAGCCGACCCCGAGACGGCATCGCATCGCCACCTGCCCTACCGAGCCGTGAAGCAGGCGCTCGTGGGCCTCGGCGAGGCCGAGGAGCCCGAGCCCGACCGTCCGCGCCTGATGTTCTCCAAGTCGGAGTTCTTCCGCCAGCCCCTGCCCGCCGACACGATCGCGGCCCTGGTGCGCGCGCTCGGCCAGGGGCGGGGCCGTGGCGAGTCGCGGGAGCTGAACTTCACGCCCATGGGCGGCGCGTACAACCGCGTACCGGCCGACGCCACGGCGTTCGCCCATCGCGACGAGCGCTACGTGGTCGAGCACGTGCTCGTCGCGGACGCCGACGCCCCTGCGGCCGGGCGGCAGTGGGTGGCGCGGTCGTGGGCCATGGCGCATCCCTGGGGCTCTGGGCGTGTCTATCCGAACTTCCCGGACCCGGACCTGGCCAATTGGGCTGAGGCCTACTACGGCGCCAACTACGAGCGGCTTCTGCGCGTCAAGCGGGCGTACGACCCGGACAACCTCTTGCGCTTCGCCGAGCAGTCGCTCACGCCGCTGAGCTGAGCGCGGGCGGTACAGCAGCGCGGCTCGCCGCTCAGTTCCAGGCCAGCTCTGAGCGCCGCTCCCAGTACTCCTCGGCGGGCTCGGCCAGCGGCGCCAGCTCCTCCTCGGCCCGGGCGTCCCACTGGGCCTCGAGGGCGGCCACGTTGCTGCGCAGGGTGTCGACGGTCGCCGCGCCGCTGAGGACGACGCCGGCCCACGGCTGGGCCAGGACGGCCGCCAGCGCCAGCGCGTCGGGCGTCGTCCCGCGCTCGCGCGCAGCGGCGGTCAGCCGCTCGTCGGCGTCGCCACGCTCGGTGAGCCGGCCGTTGGCCAGGGCCTCCTTGACGATCACGCCGAGCCCAGCCTCGTGTGCGGCGTCGAGCGCGGCGGTGGCCGAGCGCTCGTGCAGGTTCCAGGTCGCCTGCACGGCGTCGAAGCCGCCGACCTCCAGCGCGTGCTCGATCGTCGCGGCCTGGCGCGGGCCGGTGGCGGTGAAGCCGACCCGCACGCCCTCCTCCCGCAGCCGCGCGAGCTCCTCGCGAACCTCCGCGTCGTCGAGGACGCCGCTCTCGAGCGTGGCCGAGTGGATCTGGTAGAGCGCGAGGTGCTCGCCGATGAGCGCGCGCGTCTCGCCGAGCTGGCGGCGCAGCGTGCTGACCGACAGGTCCTTGACCTCGTGCTCGTCGGCGTCGACCCGCCAGTCGGCCGTGTAGGTGTAGCCCCACTTCGAGCCGACCGTGACGTCGTCGCGCGACAGGCCGCGGCGCCCCAGCCACGAGGCGAGGAAGGCCTCGGCACGCCCGTAGGAGCGCGCCGCGTCGAAGTAGCGCACGCCGCCCTCGTAGGCCGCGTCGAGCACCTCGTGCGCGTGGCGCTCCATCGCCTCGACGTGCGTGTCGCCGACGTCGCCGGCATGGCCGAGGTTGATGTAGCCGGGCCGCCCGAGGGCGGCGAGGCCGAGGCCCAGAGCGCTGACGGGCAGGCCGGTGGCACCGAGCGTCCTCATGGCACGCTCACGGTAGCCGGCGCCGCTAGGGTTGCGCGATGCGGCCGTCGAGCCTCGCCATAGCCTTCGGCGTGGGACGCGTGCTCTTCGGCGGCGCCATGCTCGCGGTGCCTGGTCAGATCACGCGCGCCTGGGTCGGGGCCGAGGACCCGCCGGCCGTCGTCCTCGCCCGCTGCCTGGGCGGTCGCGACATCGTGATCGGCGCCGGCCTCGCGTTGGCGGCAGGGCGCGGCGGCGATCCGCGCCTGTGGCTGGCGGGCGGCATCCTGGCCGACACCGTCGACGGCATCGCCACCCTGGCCGCGGGCGACGCCATCCCGCGCAACGGGCGCATCGCCACGACCGCGCTCGCGGGCGGCTCCGCCCTCTTCGGCGCCTGGTTGGCGCGCGCCATCGATTGATCCGCAACGCCACCGGCGTTCGAACACCAGTGTCGTGAGGATTGCGATCATCGGGACGGGCATCTCGGGCCTCACGGCTGCCCATCTGCTGCACCCCGAGCACGAGATCGTCGTCTACGAGGCCGGCGATCACGTCGGCGGGCACGCGAACACCGTGCGCGTGGAGACCGAGGAGGCGACCTGGCAGGTCGACACCGGCTTCATCGTCCTCAACGACCGCAACTACCCGCGCTTCGAAGCGCTGCTCGACCAGCTCGGCGTCGCGCGCCAGCCCACCGACATGAGCTTTTCGGTCAGCGCGCAGGACGAGGACTTCGAGTACTCCTCGGGCGGTGTCCGCGGGCTCGTCGCCCAGCCTTCGAACCTGGCCCGGCCGCGCTTCCTGCGCATGGTGGCCGACTACGTGAGCTTCAACCGCGCGGCGCGCGCCCTGCTCGCCGACGCCGACGACGAGCGCTCATTGGGCGCCTTCCTCGAGGACGAGGGCTTCTCGCCCTGGTTCGTCGAGCGCCTGCTCGTGCCCCAGGCCGCGGCGGTGTGGTCGGCCGACCCGGGGCAGATGTGGTCCTTCCCCGCCCGCTTCCTGGTCGCCTTCTTCGCCCACCACGGGATGCTCTCGCTCACCGGGCGCCCGCAGTGGTCGACGATCGCAGGCGGCTCGGCGCGCTACGTCGAGGCGCTCACGGCCCCCTTCGCCGACCGCATTCGCGTGCGCACCCCGATCGCCGCCGTCACCCGTCACCCGACCCACGTCGAGATCGTGCCCGAGGCGGAGGGCGCCGAGGCGTTCGACGAGGTCGTGATCGCCGCGCACGCCGACCAGGCCCTGGCGCTGCTCACCGACCCGAGCGCGGCGGAGGCCGAGATCCTCGGCGCCTTCGCCTACCAGCCCAACGAGGCGGTCCTGCACACCGACAGAGCCCTCCTGCCGCGCCGACGCGCCGCATGGGCGGCGTGGAACTATCACCTCCTCGCCGAGCCGCGCGGCCGCTGCGCCGTCACCTATTACATGAACCACCTGCAGTCCCTCGAGGCCGACCGGCCCTTCTGCGTAACGCTGAACCGCACGGCGGCGATCGCCCCCGAGCACGTCATCCGCGTCATCCCCTACGCGCACCCCGTCTTCACGCGCGAGGCGATGAGCGCGCAGCGTCGCCACGCGGAGATCAGCGGCGTGTCGCGCACGCATTACTGCGGCGCCTACTGGCACTGGGGCTTTCACGAGGACGGCGTGGTCAGCGCCCACGACGCGGTGGCGCGCATGCGCGAGCGGGTGCCCGCGCCCCCGCTCGCACCCGCGCAGGGCGCGGTGCCGCCAGGAGGGGGGACCCGGTGGGCCTGAACGCGCTCTACGAGGGCTGGGTCGGCCATCGTCGCCTGCAGCCCGTCGAGCACCGCTTCCGCTACCGCGTCTTCATGGCCTACCTGGACCTCGACGCGGTCCCCGAGAGCATCGGGCCGGCGTGGCTGTGGTCGACGGCGCATCCGGCGCTCGTGCGCTTCCGGCGCAGCGACTACCTCGGCGACCCCGACATCCCGCTGGCCGACGCCGCCCGCGCGCTGGTCGCGGAGCGTACCGGCACGCGCCCGGGCGGGCCGGTGCGGCTGCTGACCAACCTGCGCTGCCTGGGCCACCTGTTCAACCCGGTGAGCTTCTACTACTGCTTCGATCGCGCGGGCGACGGGCTGGAGGCCGTCGTCGCCGAGGTGACGAACACCCCGTGGGGCGAGCGTCACGCCTACGTCCTGGGCGTGCGCGCCGCGGACGGCGCGGTGCACGAGCGCGTCGACAAGGTCTTCCACGTCTCCCCCTTCATGGCCATGGACCACGAGTACGAGCTGTGCCTCAGCCCGCCGGGACGCCAGCTGAGCGTGGAGATCGTCAGCCGCAAGGACGGCGAGGTGCACTTCGACGCGAGCCTCGAGCTCGAGCGCGCGCCGCTCGACGCGCCCGGCCTGCGCCGCGTCCTGCGCCGCCAGCCGGCGCCGACCCTCGCCGTCGTGGGGCGCATCTACGCCAACGCCGTGCGCCTGAAGCTCAAGGGCGCGCCCTACTTCGGCCACCCGCGCGAGGCTCCGCGATGAGGCGCCACCGCGTGGCCCGCGCCATCGTCCACCGCCTGCTGCGCCTGGCGCGCCGGGGAGAGCTGGAGCTGCGCGAGCCCGGCCGCCCGCCCGTGCGCTTCGGCGCACCCGATCCGGCCGACCCGCTGCACGCCGTGCTCGAGGTGAACTCCCCTGCCTTCTATCCCGCGCTGCTGCGCGGCAGCGTCGGCCTCGCCGAGGCGCACATGGACGGCCTGTGGTCGAGCCCCGACCTGGTCGCGCTCGTGCGCCTGGCCGCGCGCAACGGCGAGGCGCTCGACCGCCCGCGGCGCTGGCTGCGCCCCCTCATCGCCCCGGCCCGCGCGCTGGGCCGCGCGCGCAACACGATCCACCGCAGCCGCCGCCAGATCGCCGCGCACTACGACCTCGGAAACGACCTCTTCGCGCTCTTCCTCGACGAGCGGATGATGTACTCGTCGGCCATCTTCCCCACCGCGGGCGCCACGCTGGAGGAGGCGGCGCTGCACAAGCTCGAGCTGGTCTGCCGCAAGCTCGACCTCGGCCCGGGCGACCACCTGCTCGAGATCGGCACCGGCTGGGGCGGCCTGGCCGTGCACGCCGCCACGCGCTACGGGTGCCGTGTGACGACCACGACCATCTCGCGCGAGCAGCACGACCACGCGGTCGCGGCCGTGCGCGCCGCCGGCCTCGAGGACCGGGTGACCGTGCTGCTGCGCGACTACCGCGAGCTCGAGGGCAGCTACGACAAGCTCGTCTCGATAGAGATGATCGAGGCCGTCGGCTGGAAGGACTTCGGCACCTTCTTCGCGCGCTGCAGCGACCTGCTGGCCCCCAATGGGCTCATGCTCCTTCAGGCCATCACCATCGACGACCGCGCCTACCACGTGGAGAAGGGCAACCGCAGCTTCATCGCGACCTACATCTTCCCCGGCGGCTGCCTGCCCTCCAGCGAGATCATCGCCCGCTGCGTCTCCCGGCGCACCGACCTGCACGCGGTCGGGCTGCAGGACATCACCGCCGACTACGCCGAGACACTGCGCCACTGGCGCCGGCGCTTTCAGGCGCGGCTCGACGATGTCGCCGCGCTGGGCTACGACGAGCGCTTCCGGCGCCTATGGAACCTCTACCTCGCCTACTGCGAGGCCGGCTTCCGCGAGCGGCGCATCCGCGACGTGCAGCTGCTGCTGGCCAAGCCGCGCTGGCGCGGCGACCTCCCGGCGCCGGCCGCCGTCGCCGAGCCGCAGGAGCTCGAAGCTGCCTGAGCTGGGGGCCGACGTCAGCGGCACCGGGCCGCCGCTGCTGCTCGTGCACGGCATCGGCGGCACCCGGCGGATCTGGGATCCCGTCGTCGCGCCCCTCGCCGCCGAGTTCGAGGTCATCGCGGTCGACCTGCCGGGCTTCGGCGAGTCCGCGCCGCTCGAGGACGCCGCGACGCCCGACCCGCCCACGCTGGCACGGGTGCTCGCCGATCACCTCGACGCGCGCGGGATCGCGACGGTGCACCTCGCCGGCAGCTCGCTGGGCGCCTGGATCGCGCTCGAGCTCGCCCGCCTGGGCCGCGCGCGATCGGTCACCTCGCTGTGCGCCGCGGGCTTCTGGTCGCGGCCGCTGCTGGCCGACGGCGAGCTGCCGCGCAAGCCCGGCCCGGTGCTCGCCCGCGCACTGCTGCCGATCATGGGCCCGCTGCTGCGCACGCCCCGGGGGCGCCGCGTCGTGCTCGGGATGAACATGGCCCACCCCGAGCGGGTGACCCACGCCGAGGCGCTCGACATCGTGCGCGCGTACGCGACCGCGCCCGGGTATCCGGCGACGAACCTCGCGATGCGGCGCACGTCGTTTCCGGGCGCCGAGGGGATCGACGTCCCGGTCACGCTGGCGTGGGGCGAGCACGACCGCCTCGTGCGTCCTCCGCGGGTCGCTCCCGAGGGCTGGCGGACGGTGCTGCTGCCCGACTGCGGCCATCTGCCGATGTGGGACGATCCGGAGCTCGTCGTGCGCGTGATCCGCGCGACCGCGACGCCGCCGGTCACACGGTGACGGCCAGCGCGTAAGAACCAACCATGGAGCCCGACCGCGACGACGACGCCCTGCTGGTCGCCGCCGCCGACGACCCCGACGCCTTCGCCGCGTTCTACCGCCTGCACGTGCGCGGCGTCATCGCCTACTTCCGTCGCCGCGTCCGCGACGCGGAGCTGGCCGCCGACCTGACGGCGGAGACGTTCGCCGCCGCGCTCGACGGCCGGCGTCGCTACGCGCCCGCGCGCGGGCCGGCGGCGGCCTGGCTGTACGGCATCGCGCGCCGCCAGCTCGTGACCTTCCAGCGCCGCGGCCACGTCGAGCGCCGCGCGCGCCGGCGGATGGGGATGGGCCGCATCGAGCTGACCGACGAGATGCTCGAGCGCGTCGAGGCGGTCGCCGACGCCGAGCTGGCCGAGGTCGACGTCGCGCTCGCCGCCCTTCCCGAGGACCAGCGCGCCGCCGTGCGCGCGCGGATCGTCGAGGACCACGACTACGACGAGATCGCCGCCGCGCAGTCGATCTCCGAGCCCGCCGCGCGCCAGCGCGTGTCACGCGGGCTCGCCGCGCTGCGCGCCCGGATGAGCCACCAGGAGCAGCCATGACCGACTTCATCGACGTCCTCGAGCAGCAGCTCGTCGCGGCCCACCGGCGCCCCGAGCGGCGGCGCTTCCTCGTCGCCGTCCCGTGGCGCGCCACGATCGTCTTCGCCGGCGCGGTGGCCGCCGCGGCGGTCGTGGTGATCGCCGTGCTGGCGCTCTCCTCGCCGTCACCGCAGCCCGCCGCGAGCAGCCCGCCGACGCAGCCTCCGCAGACGACCCCGGTGACGCCGCGGCCTCGCGTGAGCCTCGCGGTCCTCAACGGCACCAAGATCAGCGGGCTCGGCGCGGGGCGCCGCCGACCAGCTCATGAGCCGGGGGTACGACGAGCCCAACGTGGTCACCAACGACGTGACCAACCAGTCGCGGGTGCGGACCATCGTCTCTTACGAGCGGGGCCACCGGACGGACGCGCTGGGTGTGGCGAGCTGCCTGCACATCGCGTCAGATCGCGTCGTGGCGATGAACGCCAACGCACGGGCGCTGGCCGACCGCGCCGTCGTGGCCGTCTTCGTGGGCTCCGACTGGCCGCGGTGACTCAGTCGTTCTCGACCAGCACCGCGCCGGTCGACATCGGCTGCACGCTGCGCTGGTAGATCGACAGGTAGCCGCGCGCGCGCGGCAGCTGCGGGACGCCGAGCGCCTCGCGCCGGCGCGCCAGCTCGTCCTCGTCGACGTGGAGGTCCAGCGTGCGCGCGTCGGCGTCGATGGTGATCTCGTCGCCGTCCTGCACGAGCGCCAGCGGGCCGCCGACGGCGGCCTCCGGCGACACCTCGGCCACCGTGATCCCCTTCAGGCACAGGCCTGACAGCTGGCCGTCGGTCACGAAGGCGACCTCGGTCGCCAGGTCGGCGGAGTCGACCGCGAAGAGGATCATCGACGCCGGGCCGGCCATGCCCGGCCCGCCCTTCAGCCCCATGCCGCGCGCGACGAGCACGTGGCCGGGCTTGACCGTCCCGTCCTGGATGGCGGCCATCGCTGAGGCGCCGTCGTCGAAGACGATCGCGGGGCCGGTGACGCGGCTCTGGCGCCCCGGCTCGCGGACGCCGAGCTTGAGGATCGCGCTCTCGGGCGCCAGCGAGCCGTGGAGCACGACGATCGACGGCTGCTCGGAGAACGGGCGATCGAGCGGGCGGATGACCTCGTCGTCGAGGACGACCGCGGTGGCGAGGTTATCGGCCACGGTGGCGCCGGTGACGGTCATCGCGCTCGTGTCGAGCACCGGCTCGAGCTGCTTGAGCAGCGCGTGCGCGCCGCCGGCGTCCTCGAACTGCTCGATCGAGTGCGCGCCGTTGGGGCGCACCGCGCTGAGCGCGGGGACGTCGTCGCCGATCTCGTTGAAGAGGCCGTAGACGTCGACGTCGAGCCCCGACTCGATGGCCGCCGCCTGGAGGTGCTTGATGCAGTTGATCGACCCGCTGACCGCGAGCACGGCGGCGGCGGCGTTGCGGAAGGCGCCCGCGGTCATGATGTCGCGCGGCTTGAGGTCCTCGAGGACCATCTCGACGATGCGCTGGCCCGAGCGCCGCGCGCAGTCGATCATCTTCGGGCTGCTGGCGCGCACCGGCGCCGCGCCGGGCAGCGCCATCCCCAGCGCCTCCACGGCGACGTGCATCGAGTTCGCCGTGGCCATGCCCTGGCACACGCCGGGCCCGCGGATCGCGTTGTCGGCCATCGCGCGCAGCTGCTCGGCCTCGAGCTTGCCGAAGGCCACCTGCACGCCGCCCACGAAGACGTCCTCGATGTCGACGTCCACGCCGTTGAGCTCCCCGCACGGCTGGTAGCCGCAGATGACGAGGATGGTCGGGATGTTGAAGCGCCCCGCCGCCATCAGATGCGCGGGCGGCGTCTTGTCGCACGAGGACAGGCAGATCATCCCGTCGAGCTGCGCGCCCTCGACGGCGATCTCCATGTCGTTGACCACCAGATCGCGCGAGGGCAGGATGTAGCCGCCCGAGCCGCCCGCGGCGATGATGAAGTCGCTCGGCGCCGTGGTGCGGATCTCGAAGGGCAGCCCGCCTGCGGCCCAGATCGCCTCCTTGACGATCGCCGCCACGCCGTCGAGGTGACGGAAGCAGATCGCCAGCTCCGACGAGCTGTTGACGACGGCGATCTTGGGCTTCTCGAGGTCGGCGTCGGTCAGCCCCAGCGCCTTCCACTGCGCGCGCCGCGACGCCTCGCGCACGCTCCCGGCCTCGAAGTTGCTGCGCAGCGGTCGCGTCACCCTCATCCCTCCCGTGATGTAAGGCCCCCGTACATAGCCGCGCGAGCGTAGCGCGGTGTGGTCCGCGTTGGGCTGGCGGCGCGGCGCGGCTCAGGACCCCGACTTCATGATGTTCGCCACCAGCGGGAAGACGAAGGTCGCCAGGAAGATGAGGCCGATCCCCAGGGCCACGAGCGACTTGACGCGCGTGATGTGACCGAAGACCCCGATGACGAAGCCCGCGATCATCATCGCGACGAAGGGGCGCGGATCGGTCCCGAAGGGTGGGCTCGGGTCATACGAGAACCCGAGCGGGAGGAGGCCCCACACGATGCGGTTCCTATCATTCGCCGTCCATGACCGCTCCATCCAGCGTCGAGGACGTCCGCTCGGGCCTGCGAAGCGCCGGGTACCTGCCCGGCGAGTCGACCGCCCTCGTCTCCTACCTGGCCGCCAAGCTCGGCAAGCCGATCCTGGTCGAGGGACCGGCCGGGGTGGGCAAGACCGAGCTGGCCAAGGCGCTCGCCCAGTACCTCGGCCGGACCCTCGTGCGCCTGCAGTGCTACGAGGGGCTCGACGAGGCCAAGGCGCTCTACGAGTGGAACTACCGCAAGCAGCTGCTGCGCATCCAGGCCGAGGCCGAGGGCGCGGGCTGGCAGGAGGTCCAGGACGACATCTTCGGCGCGGAGTTCCTGCTCCAGCGCCCGCTGATGGCCGCCATCGCCGCGGAGGAGCCCGTCGTCCTGCTCATCGACGAGATCGACAAGACCGACCAGGAGTTCGAGGCGATGCTGCTCGAGCTGCTGAGCGACTTCCAGCTCTCGATCCCCGAGCTCGGCCTGTACGAGGCCAAGACGCGCCCCGTCGTCCTGCTCACCTCCAACAACTCGCGCGAGCTCACCGAGGCGCTCAAGCGCCGCTGCCTGTACCTGTGGCTCGACTACCCGACGCTCGAGCACGAGCTCGAGATCGTCAAGCTCCACGCGCCCGAGCTCGGCGACGCGGTCGCCCGCAAGCTCGTCGAGGTCGTGGCCATGATCCGCGAGCTGGACCTCAAGAAGCCGCCATCGATCGCCGAGTCGATCGACTGGGCCGGGCCCTGCTGCTGCTCGGCGCGGACGACATCGACGCCCGGGTCTTCACCGACACCATGTCGATCATCGTCAAGCACCGCACCGACCTCGACGTGGTGGCCGAGCGCGTCGGGATGAAGCTGGCGCGGCCCGCCGATGCCACGGCCGCCGGCTAGCCGGCGCGCGGCGCTCTACGGCGGCGGCGACCCCGACGAGTCGCCGCCCGGGATCAGCGCGCGCATCCTCGAGCTGGGCGAGGAGCTGCGCGGCGAGGGCGTGGCCGTCGGCACGAGCGAGCTGCTCGACGCCTTCGCCGTCCTGCGCGAGGTCCCGTGGTCTGAGCCCGTCGACTTCAAGGAGAGCCTGGCCGCGACGCTGGCGAAGTCCCAGGAGGACCGGCGGATCTTCGACCTCGTCTTCGACCGCTTCTTCTTCCGCGCCGCCGAGATGGCCGCCGTCCGCGAGGGCGTGACCGAGGGCGGCGGGATGGACGCCGCCGGCGCCGAGCTCAACCTCGAGACCCTGCGCCAGCACATCGCCCAGGCCCTGCGCGACGGCCAGGAGGCGCTCATGCGCGACCTCGCGCGCCTGGCCATCGCCGCCTTCGGGCGCCAGGGCGAGGGCTCGGGCGTCATCGGCGTCGACGTCCAGCGCATCCGCCGCGCGCTGGGCCTGCGCGCCGAGCCCCAGCCCGACCTGCCGCCCGACGACCCGCGCGCCGAGGGCCTGCCGCGCGACGCCATCCGGCGCTTCGAGGCGCTCCTGCGCCAGGAGCTCGAGCGCCGCCAGATCGAGCGCACCGAAACGCTGCCGCCCGCCCGCCCGCTCAACGAGCTCGACCGCGCGCTGCCCAGCGGGCCGCTGCAGGACCTGGCGGCCGTGCACCGCGTCGTCGCCCAGCTCAAGCGCCGCCTGAAGACCCAGGGCCACGAGCTGCGCGGGCGCAAGCGCCACGCGCAGGTCGACGTGCGCAAGACGATGCGCGCGTCACTGGAGACCGGCGGTGTGCCGGTCGTCCTGCGCTACAAGCCGATCCGCCCGCGGCGCCCCGAGATCTACGTCCTGTGCGACGTGTCGACCAGCGTCACGAGCGCCAGCGTCTTCTTCCTCAGCGTCCTGCACGCGCTGCACGACTCGTTTCGCAGGATGCGCTCGTTCGTCTTCATCGAGCGCATCAGCGAGGTCACCGATGTCTTCGAGCGCGAGCGCAACTTCAAGGCCGTCAGCGAGGCGATCGGCCGCGATGCCGGCGTGGCCGACGTCTCGGGCTACACCGACTACGGCCGCGTGTGGAGCGAGTTCGCCACGCTGGTCGAGGACGACCTGCACCCGCGCGCCACCGTGATCGTCCTCGGCGACGCCCGCACCAACGGCCGCGACCCGCGCGCCGACGTCTTCGCGCAGGTCGCCGACAAGGCCGGGCGCACCTTCTGGCTCAACCCCGAGCCGCGCCTGTATTGGAATTACGGCGACTCGGTCATCGCGGCGTACGAGCGCCATTGCGAGGCCTTCGAGTGCTGGACCACCGGCCAGCTCGAGGACTTCGTCAAGGCGCTCACGCGCCCCGTCACCGGTCGGTGACCAGCGCGACCTCGCCGTCCTCGTCGATCAGCCGCTGCAGGGTCTCGTCGGGCATCCACACCCGGTGCGGGTAGCCGCGGCCCCACGAGTTGAGGATCCGCACCGCGCCCGCGGCATCGTTGGCCGGGCTCTTGAGGATGTTGTGGACCTCGTCGACGGTCTTGGCCCACCGGTAGACGCCGATGCCCTCGTCGGCTGCCGGCTCCTCCTTGTCGCGCTGCTTGTAGCTGCGCCCCTTGAAGTTCTGCTTCCACGGCACGTGGCCGCGCGAGCGCAGGATCTCGCACGCCGCGCGCACGCTCGTGCCCTGGTCGTCGCCCGGGTTGGTCTCGGGCCACTCGTCGGTCGACTTGGCCCAGTCCCACAGCCAGCGGGCGTCGTAACGCTTGCGGTTGAGCAGGCTCATCATGCGCGAGCAGCCGAAGCCGACGCACGCGCCCTCGCGGCCCTGGTCGTAGAAGTCCCACCAGCTCTGGCTGTCCTGCAGCAGGCGGACGACCTCGCCGGTGCCGTTGACCTGGTCGCCCGGCTCCAGGCAGACGCAGTGCCCGCCGCGGACCTTGCCGAGCTGCTTGGAGTTCAACCCGATCCAGGAGCGACTGCCCTTCTGGACCGGGGTGTCGAAGTCCTCGTACCAGTTGACGCCGATCGCCACCGGCGTCGGCGCGGCCGGCGTCGTCGCGGCAGTGAGCGGAAACTTCTCGTAGTGGCGCCAGTCCGTCGGCGCCCTGCGACCCAGCGGCCTGGGCTTGGGCTTGGCCATCGGGCCCCTCTCCTTCCCCTAGAGACGATCGTGCGGGGCGATCCTCGCATTGCCCCGAGGCGCCTTGCCGGCTTGTGGACTTTTGCGGGCCCAGACGGGCGCCAAGCTCCACACTTCTTCGCGACGAGAGCGCATGCAGCCCGGCCCAGCGGGTAGCGCGAGAGACATGGAGCACGAGTTCACCATCCCCGCGCGTGTCGTCGAGGTGACCAAGGGCCCGCAGGAGGTCGACCCCGACACGGGCGAGCTCCTGCCTCCGGCGCCGGCGGCCACCGACGACGGCACGCCTGTCGGCGAAGCGGCGAAGCCCGACGACAAGCGCCCGCGCTAGCATCCCCTATAGACCAACAGGGGGGCTGGCGGAGGCCGGCTGAGATAGCGCCCACCGAACCCGGCGCTGACCCTTAGAACCTGTGGGGTAATGCCCGCGGAGGGAGCGATGACGACCAAGCTCGAGGCTCCTGCGCAGGAGCCTCGAAACGTTGATGGGGGCGGTACGGCAAGCCTGACGGGCGTGAGCCGCGCGTTCGGCTCGGTGCGCGCGCTCGAGGGGCTCGACCTCGAAGTCGGCGCCGGCGAGATCGTCGCCGTCGTCGGCCCCAGCGGCTGCGGCAAGACGACGCTGCTCGAGCTCGTGTGCGGCCTGCAGGCGCCCGACGCCGGTCAGGTGCGCGCCGACCCTGCGGTGCTCATGCCGCAGCGCGACAACCTGCTGCCGTGGCTGCGCGCGATCGACAACGCCGCGCTCGCCGTCCGCCTGGGCGGGGCGTCGCGCGAGGAGGCGCGCGCCCGCGCGCACCCGCTCTTCGCGGCCTTCGGCCTGGAGGGCTTCGAGCGCGCCCGCCCGCACGAGCTCTCGGGCGGCATGCGCCAGCGCGTGGCCTTCCTGCGCACGCTGCTGTCGGGCAAGCCGGTGCTGTGCCTCGACGAGCCGTTCGCGTCGCTCGACGCGCTGACGCGGCGCGAGATGCAGGATTGGCTCGCGCAGGCGCTCAGCCGCGAGCGGCGGACCGTGCTGCTCGTGACCCACGACGTCGAGGAGGCCGCCCGCCTGGGCGACCGCGTCGTCGTCCTCTCGCCCCGGCCCGGGCGCGTGGTGGCGCAGCTCGGGGTCCCGCGGCCGCGCTCGGAGGCCGACGTCCTCGCCGTGCGCGAGCAGGCGCTGGAGGCGCTGCGCGCATGATCTCGCTGCTGCTCGTCGCGGCCCTGCTCGGCGGCTGGGAGCTCTACGCCGACCTCGGCGGCGTCGACGACTTCATCCTCCCCGCCCCCAGCCAGATCGCCACCGCGCTGTGGGACGACCGCTCGCTGCTGTGGTCCAACCTGCTCGTCACCGCCCAGGAGGTGGGGCTGGGGATCGCGCTCGCGCTCGTGCTCGGCTTCGTGCTCGCCGTCGCGCTGCACTTCTCGGGCACCCTGCGCCGCGGCGTCTACCCGCTGCTCGTCGCCTCGCAGGCCGTGCCGATCGTCATCATCGCGCCGCTGCTGGTGGTGTGGTTCGGCTTCGGGATCGTCCCCAAGCTGGCGATCATCGCGCTCGTCTGCTTCTTCCCCGTGGTGGTCACCACGCTCGACGCGCTGCGCTCGGTCGACCCCGACCAGCTCAAGCTCATGCGCACGCTCGATGCCACGCGCTGGCAGGCCTTCCGCTGGGCCGAGGCCCCCGCCGCCCTGCCCGCCGCGCTCAGCGGAGCCAAGATCGCGGTGGCCGTGGCCGTCATCGGCGCGGTGTTCGCCGAGTACGCCGGCTCGAGCGAGGGCCTCGGGCACCTCATGCTGCAGTCCATCCCGCAGCTCGAGACGCCGCGCGCCTACGCGGCGGTCGTCCTGCTCGCCGCCTTCGCCGTCCTGCTCTTCGGCGCCCTCGCCGTGGCCGAGCGGCGCCTCGTCCCCTGGGCCCGTCGCCGACCGGAAGGACCCGCCCGTTGACCCGCCGCCTGTCGCTCGTCCTGCTCGTCCTCGCCGCCGTGACACTCGCCGCCTGCGGCGAGCGCAAGGAGCCGACCGGCGCGCCGCCCCAGCAGCGCCTGCGGCTCATGCTCGACTACTTCCCCAACGCCGACCATGCCGGGATCTACGCGGCCAAGGCCAGCGGTGCCTTCAGCCGCGCTGGGCTCGACGTGCAGATCCAGACCCCGAGCGACCCTGCCGCGCCGCTCAAGCTGTTGGCCGCCGGGAAGGTCGACCTCGCCATCTCCTACGAGCCCGAGCTGCTGCTCGCCCGCGACAAGGGCCTGCAGCTCGTCGCCGTCGGCGCGCTGGTCCAGCAGCCGCTGACCGCCGTGATCTCGATCGGCAAGCACGCGATCGCCGATCCCAAAGACCTGAAGGGCAAGACCGTCGGCACGGCCGGCATCCCCTACCAGTCGGCCTACCTGAAGGCGATCCTCGCCCGCGCGAAGGTCGACCCCGCCTCGGTCAAGGAGGTCAACGTCGGCTTCAACCTCGTCCCCGCGATGAAGACCAAGAAGGTCGACGCGACGCTCGGCGCGTTCTGGAACTACGAGGGCGTTCAGCTGCGCCTGGAGAAGCAGCATCCGCAGATCATCCGGATGGAGAACGTCGGCGTCCCCACCTACCAGGAGCTCGTGATCGTCGCCCGCCGCCAGGACCTGGGCAAGGGCGGCGAGCGCGTGCGGCGCTTCGTGCGCGCGCTCGGCCAGGGTCAGGCGGCGCTGCGCGCGAACCCGGCGGCCGAGGTGCAGCCGCTGCTGACGGCCAACCCCGACCTCGACCCCAAGCTGCAGCTCGAGAGCGTCAAGGCCACCCTGCCCGCCTTCTTCCCGGCGGCGGGCAAGCCGTTCGGCTGGATGGACAGCGCGCAGTGGGCGACCTACGGCGACTGGATGTACTCCAACAAGCTGCTCAGCCGCCCGCCCAACGCGGCGCGCGCGCTGACCGACGAGTTCCTGCCCGGCCAGGGGCTGGCCGACACCAGCACCGGCTAGCGATTCGCCCGCGGGCGAATCGATCGCCCCACACCCGGGCCAGCGCTACGGTCCGAGCTCGTGATCCGCATCGAGCTCACCGACGAGGACCTCGAGCGCACGCGGCTGGCGCTGAGCCCGCTGTGGGAGCTGGTCGCGAGCCTGTTCGTCCTGCACAGCACGTCGCCGCCACCCGAGTGCGGCGAGTGGGTCGCGCGCACGCGGCAGGCCTTCGATAACGCCGAGCTGGGGCCGCTGCGCGGCTTGCTCCCGATCAGGGACGCCGGCCCCAACTACGTCCCGGACTTCGTCGCCCCGGTCCCGATCGCCCCGCTCGCGGCGGTGCAGGACGAGATCGAGGCCGTCCGCGCCACCGAGCCCGACGTCGTGCGCTCGAACCTCGCCGCCGACTGGGGAGCCGCGGTGCCCGCGCCGTGGGACGCCTTCGCGGCGCGGCCGGTCGAGATGCTCGACCGCCTTGCCGACGACCTGCACACCTACTGGCAGGCCACGCTCTCGGAGGACTGGCCGCGGCTGCGCGCCGTCCTCGAGGGCGAGATGCTCGGGCGCGCGCGAGCGCTGGCGCTGCTGGGCCCGGCAGCGGTGCTCGAGGAGCTGCACCCGAAGGTGCGCTGGCGGCGCCCGGTGATGGAGCTCCACAAGCACAAGGACCTCGATCTGCATCTCGAGGGGCGCCCGCTGGTGCTCATCCCGCTCGTCTTCGCGCGCAGCGTGCTGCTCGGCAACGCCGAGCGGGGCGCCGTCGGCATCGGCTACCAGGCGCGCGGCACGGCCGAGCTGTGGGCGCCCGACCAGCCCGCCGGCGCCGAGCCCCTGGAGATGCTGCTCGGCCACGGTCGGGCGGCCGTGCTGCGGGCGCTGGCCCAGCCCGCGACCACCACCGAGCTCGCACGCCGCCTGGGGTACGCGCCGAGCACCGTCTCGGCGCACCTCGACGTCCTGGCGCGGGCGGCGCTCGTCGAGCGCCACCGGGTCCGCCGCAGCGTCTTCTACGGCCTCAACGACACCGGCGCCTCCCTCGTGGCGCTGCTGGCCGACCGCCCGCAGGCGCTCAGCGCCTGACGATTCCAGGTTCGGCGAATCGTTCGCCGCGGCGCCCCGCCGCCGCCAGCATCGAGGGCATGCTCCTTCACCCCGACATCCTCCGCGCGCTGGCCGCGACCCGCTACGAGACGCCCTTGCCCAGCACGTGCGCCCCGGCCAGGCCCGCCCAGCCCTCGTACGGCGCGAAGAAGGCGCGCACCTCGTCCTCGGTGACCCGGGCGCGCGGGTTGCCCGTGACGATGCGCCCGACGACCCGCAGGTAGCCGAGGTCGCCCGCCGGCAGCTGGTCGTAGCGGCCCTGGCCGTAGAGGGCCAGCATCTCGATCGTCCAGCTGCCGATACCCGGGATCGCGCGCAGGCGGCGCCACGCGCTCTCGTGGTCGGGGGCGGAGAGGTCGGCGCGCCCGGCGGCCACCTCGCGCGCCGCGCGGCGCAGGGCGATGGCGCGGCCCGCGCTCAGGTCCAGCGACTGCAGCAGGGCGGGCGCGGTCCCCGCCAGCGTCGCCGCCGACGGCAGGTCGCGCAGGCCGGTTGTGGCGCAGCGCCGGCCGAGCCGCGCGACGATCCGTCGCTCGATGGCCTCGGCGCGCTCGGCCTCGATGAGCTGCTCGCAGATGGCCCACGCCAGCGCCTCGAACGGGTCGGGGCGGCGGATGACGCGCAAGTGCGGGCGCTCGCGCACCGAGCGCCCGATGAGGGGATCGGAGCGGAAGCGGTCGTAGAAGGGGCGCAGGTCGTCGTCGACGCCCAGCGCGAAGCGCACGCGCTGCACGGCCTCCTCGGCCACATCGGGGCTGTCGGCCCCGGCCACGAGGATCACGCGGTCGCGCGCAGGCTGGCCGACGCGGACGATCGCGGGGGCCCGTCGACGTGCAGCAGCCGCTCGAGCCCGCCGTCGCGCCCGCGGCGCAGGACGCCGTCGCGCCCGGCGCGCGGCAGGCGAAAGGGCCACGCCGGACGCACCTCTCGCCTGACCTCGACCATCGGTCGCGACTCTACGCCTCGCGCCCGACGGGGCGGCGCCGGCCCCGCGCTAGCGGGCGAGGGGAGGAGCGGCGAAGCGCACGAGCGCCAGCCGCGAGCCGCACACGCAGTGCAGCGCGAGCAGGGCGGCCGCGACGAGGATCACGTCGCCGACGCTGAACACGTTGCTCACCGGCCACGAGGCCGGGACGGCGAAGATGTCGCCGAGGAAGGACAGGTGCGCGTGCGCGACGGTGGTGGAGTTGGCGAAGTCGCCGGCCTCCTGATGGACGCCGGCCTCCGCCAGCGCCTCGGGGTCGGCCGGCATGACGCCGCCGTTGGCAATGATGGCGGCGAGGTTGAGCGCTCCGCCCAGCGCGGCCAGCCACAGGTAGGCGACGTGCCGGTTGGCCCACAGGAAGGCCGCGATCAGGCCGTAGGTGGCCAGGTGCACGGCGTGGTGCAGCCACGCGTCGCCCCGCGGCAGCAGCGAGATGATGAGGATCTGCCCGGCGATGGCGACCAGCGCGAGCCACGGGGCGCGGAAGCGAACGTCCGCCAGCGCGCCGAGGCGCCCGCGCGCGAGGGGAACGCTGGCCAGGCACAGCACGAGCAGCACGCCGATGAGCATCTCACCGCGTGCATCGGCCTGGAGCGGTGCTCGCTTGAGCGGCGCGCCAAGCGGTCATCGCACGACCGTGGGAGGCCGATAACCAAGAGTTAAAGGTTCGCAGCGAACCTGCCGATTGGGACGGGGCAGCGTCCCGCACGGACGCGAGACCACGACAGAGGGGATGATGCCCATGAAGTTCCGTCTCTTGCGCCTGATGACCACGGTCGCCATGCTGGCCGTTCTCCTCGAGGCCCTCGGGGCCGGCGCCAAGTGGGGCTAGGCCTCATGCTGCTGCGCAACGCAAAGCGCGTCTCGGGGATGCCCCGCAACGCGCGCAAGTGGAGCTGAAGCGATCGCATCAAGGCGCCCCGCTCGCGGCGCGCCCGCGCGATCGCCCGTCCGTCCCTCCCCCCGTGGTCCTCTGAGCGTGCGCGCCCGCCTGTACGTCAGCGCCGTCATCGCGTCGGGGCTCGGGCTGCTCGTCGTCGTCGCGGCGCTGCGCGGGTCGGCCCTCGTCCATCACGGCTCGGTGGGCATGTGGGCCCTGCTCGGCGCCGTCATCGTCGGCGAGCTCGTCCCGATCAAGCTCGGCACCGGCGAGGGCGAGGTCGCGCCGTCGACCACCTTCACGTTCGCGCTGCTGCTCTCCTCCGGCCTGGCCGCCGCCGCCATCGCCGTGGCCGCCGCCTCCGCGCTGAGCGACATCGTCGATCGCAAGCGCCCCTCGCGCAGCGCCTTCAACGTCGCGCAGTACGTGCTGGCCATCGCGGCCGCGGGCGGCGTCCTCGTCGCCGCCGGCGTGCTGCCCCACCACCAGGGCTTCAGCGCCGCCGACGTCCCGGCCATCCTCGCCGCCGCGCTCGTCTTCTTCGTCGTCAACACCGGCCTCGTGGCGGGCGCGATCGCGGTGACCTCCGGCACCCGCCTGCGCGACCAGATCTCCTCGGAGCTCATCCGCCAGTCCGCGACCGAGGGCATCCTGCTGGGCCTGGCGCCGCTCGCGGTGCTCGCGCTCGACTCGGCGCCGGTGCTGCTGCCGCTGCTGGCGCTGCCCCTGATCGCCGTCCAGCGCGCGGGCCGCCAGGCGCTGATCGCCGAGCGCCTCGCCCTGCACGACGCGCTGACCGGCCTGCCCAACCGCGTCCTCTTCCGCACCCGCACCCACCACGCCATCGCGGCCGCCGGGCGCGTCCAGAGCCGCGTCGCGGTGATGCTGCTCGACCTCGACCGCTTCAAGGAGATCAACGACACCCTCGGCCACCACTACGGCGACGAGGTGCTGCGCCAGGTGGGCGAGCGCCTCTCGGGGCTGCTCGGTGAGGACGACACCGTCGCGCGCCTGGGCGGCGACGAGTTCGCGATCCTCCTGCGCGCGGTCGAGACGCCGGCCGCCGGCGTGGCCGTCGCCGCCGCCGTGCGGCGCGCGATCGCCGAGCACTTCGACGTCGCCGGCGTGCGCCTGGAGCTCGGCGCCAGCGTCGGGATCGCCTGCTTCCCCGAGCACGGCCAGGACGTCGACGTGCTCATGCAGCGCGCCGACGTCGCGATGTACCAGGCCAAGGAGGGCCGCACCGGGGTCGAGCGCTACATCCCCGAGCTCGACGGCAACAGCGTGCAGCGCCTCGCCCTGGCCGGCGACCTGCGCACGGCGCTCGAGCGCCAGGAGTTCGTGCTGCACTACCAGCCGAAGGTCGACCTGCGCACCAACGCGGTGGCCGGCGCCGAGGTGCTCCTGCGCTGGGCGCACCCCGTGCACGGCTGGCTGGCGCCCGACGACTTCATCCCGCTGGCCGAGCACACCGGCCTCATCGTCCCGCTGACCAACTACGTGCTCGACCACGCGCTGCGCCAGATGGGCGCCTGGCGCGCCCAGGGTCTCGACATCGGCGTCGCGGTCAACCTGTCGGCGCGCACGCTGATCGAGCGCGAGCTGCCCGACCACATCGAGGCGATGTGCCACCGCTGGGCGGTCCCGACGAATCGGCTCGTGCTCGAGATCACCGAGAGCATGGTCGTCGCCGACCCCGCGCGGGCACTGCCGATCCTCGCCCGCCTGCACGAGCTGGGCGTCGAGATCGCGGTCGACGACTTCGGGACGGGCTTCTCGTCGATGGACTACCTCAAGCGCCTCCCGGTCCGCGAGGTCAAGATCGACCGCTCGTTCGTCACGACGATGGCGACCGACGCCCGGGACGCCGCCATCGTGCGCTGCACGATCGACCTGGCCCGCAGCCTCGGGCTCCGCGTCGTGGCCGAGGGCGTGGAGTCTCCGGACGTGCGGTCCCGGCTGACCACGCTGGGCTGTGACCAGGCGCAGGGCTTCTCGTTCTCGCGCGCCCTGCCGCAGGCCGACTTCGCGGCCTGGTTGTCGGCGCGCGAGCTCAGCGAGCTGGCGCTCAGCGCCTGACGGCGGCCAGCGCGGCGGGCAGGTCGGCGACCCGGACGATCGCGGGGCTGTCGGCGGCAGCGGTCGCGCGCGGGCCGGCGACAACGATCCGGTCGTAGCCCTGGGCGGCGAAGTAGCGCACGTCGGTGCGGGCCTCGGCGGCGTCCCGCGGCAGGCGCACGTCGGCATCGACGGCGCGCAGGCGGTGATCGACGAGCGCGCGGCCGTGGCGCGCGGCGGGGGCGTCGATGACGATGGCGGTGCGGGGCGCGGGGTGGCCGGCGCCGGGCGCGAAGGTGGCGCCGGCGGCCAGCGCGCCGGCGGCGGCAACGAGCGAAGCAAGTCCTGTGGCGATTAGCGTCATACGTATGAGCATACTACGTATGACGGACCTTTCCGTCAACCTCGTCACACAACGAAGACGCGGCGCGCGGGCGATGCTTCCCATCCCACGACGTGCTCCCGGCGTGGTTGCATGTCGCCCATCGCCTCCGCCGCCAACACCCGCGTGACCAGCGTCGACGTCGCTCAGCGAGCCGGCGTGTCGCAGTCCACGGTCTCGCTGGTCTTCTCCGGCAAGGGCCGCGGCCGGGTGTCGGCGGCCACGCAGGAGAAGGTCCGCCGGGTGGCTCGCGAGCTCGGCTACCGGCCCAACATCGCGGCGCAGGCGCTGCGCCTGGGGAGCTCGCGGGCGGTCGCGCTGCTGGTGCCCGACGTGACCAACCCGTTCTTCGCCCGCGTCCTGCGCGGCGCCCAGCGCGCGGCGCATGAGGCCGGCTACACGGTGGCGCTCGTCGACACCGCCAACGACCGCCGGTGGGAGGAGCAGTCCTTCGAGGCGCTGCGCGCCGGGCCGGTCGACGGGTACCTGCTGTTCGAGGTGATGCCGCCCGAGGGCCTGGCGGCCGACGAGCAGGTCGTGCTCATCGAGAGCCGTGCCCCGCGACGCTCGTCGGTGCGCTTCGACTCCGAGGGCGGCGCCGCGGACGCCTTCGAGCACCTGCTCGAGCTGGGCCACCGCCGCATCGGCCACCTGGCCGCGGACTTCGACGCCCCGACCTTCCACCTGCGCGAGGACGCCCGCCGGCGCGTGCTGAGCGGGGCCGGCCTCGACCCCGACGCGCTGCCGCGCGCGGTGACCGAGATCACCATCGACGCCGCCCGTGACGCGGCGGGCCCGCTGCTCGACCAGGAGCCGACGGCCGTGTTCTGCGACGACGACATCGTCGCCGCCGGGCTCTACCTGGCGGCGCGCGAGCGCGGGCTGCGCATCCCGCGCGACGTCTCGGTCGTCGGCTTCGACGACATGGACTTCGCGCGCGTGCTCGATCCGGCGCTGACCACCGTGGCGCTCGACGCCGAGCTGCTGGGCGCCACCGCGTTCGGGCTGCTCGAGGAGCGCATGAGCGGCGGGCGCCCGCGGCGGCCGATCGTGCTGCCGGCCCAGCTCGTGGTCCGCGGCTCGACCGGCCCACCGCGATGAGCGACGCGGCCGGCGCCGCGGGTCGGCGAGCCTAGTCCCGCGAGCCGAGCAGGTGCACGTCGATCAGGAACGAGCGCGTGGCCAGCACCGGCGCCAGCTGGTTGGCCCGGCGGCGCGAGCGGCGCCGAGCGCGGACGGCCTTCGCCCCCCGCAGGGCGGCGACGGTGACCACGCCGGCGGCGAAGGACGTCGCGGCGACCGCCGCGGCCTGCTTGACCACGACCGCGCCGGCGGCGGCGTCGGGGCGCGCGAGCGCACGTGTCTCGTCCGCCAGGACCGGGACGGCGTCGACCTCTTCGACGCCGTCGGGCTCGTTCTCTGCCTGCATCCGTGGCGATGATAGCCGCGGCGCCCGACGCCGCGATAGACCCGTGGTCAGTCCAGCGTGCGCTGGAAGACGCGGTAGGTCTTGACTTTGCGCCCGTTCATGGCCTCCATCCCGCGGTTCATGGCGCGGTTGGTCTCGAGGATCCAGCCCATCTCGCCCCATTTGATGGGGGTCCGCTCGGCCAGGTCGAAGTGCTCGACGTAGAGGGCGGCGGCCACGCCGGTGTGCTGGTACTCGGGCTTGACGCCCAGGAAGCCCACGCGGCAGCGGTCGATGATCTTGCGCCGGCGCAGGAAGTGCCACCAGCCGAAGGGCAGCAGGCGCCCGTTCATCTTGCGCAGGACCTGGTTGATGTCGGGGACGGTGATGGCGACGGCGACGGTCTCGCCGTCCTTCTCGGCCACCATGAACCAGGGCGCGTCGAAGACGAGCTGCAGCTCTTGGGCGTAGTAGTCGAGGTCCTCCTTGGAGTACGGAGAGAAGCCCCAGTTCTGCGACCAGGCCGAGTTGTAGACGTCGGCAAAGCGGTCCATGTCGCGCCGCAGCGAGCGGCGCGTCATCTTGCGGATCTGCACGCCGTGCTTGGACCCGATCTGCTGGGCGAGCTCGAAGACGATGGGGATGATCTTCTCGCGGTCGGAGATGTCGAGCTCCCACATCCACAGGTCCATGGCCTTCTCGAGCCCGGCCTGCTCGCAGCGCGTCACGTAGTAGGGCGGGTGCCAGGGCTGCTTGATCATCGGCTCGCGGTCGTAGCCCTCGACGAGGACGCCGTTCTCGTCGTTCATGCCGAAGTCCATCGGGCCGATCATCAGGTCGCGCCCGCGCTCGCGCAGCCAGCCTTCGGCCGCGCCGAGCAGCGCCGGCAGGACCTCGGGGTCGTCCTCGAACTCGAGGAAGCCGAACATCCCCCAGCGGTTGTCCTGGTGGGCGTTGAACGCGTGGTCGACCTGGGCGCTGACGCGCCCCACGACGCGCCCGTCGCGCCACGCGCAGAACAGCTGCGCATCGCCGTGCTTGAAGAAGGCGTTCTGGCGGCGGCTGAGGAACAGCCTGCGCTCGATGCGCAGCGGGGGAATCCAGTAGGGCGAGGTAGAGTGCAGCCGGTACGGGAGCTCGATGAACTCGCGCAGCTCCTTGCGACCCTCCACCGGCCTCACGTCCACGGACACGGCGGCGCACCCTACATGCCCGAGACCTCGATCGACGTCTTTGCCAAGGCCCGCGACAACGAGCGCGTGGCCCTGCTGCGCGCTGCGCGCGAGGCCGACATCGTCCCCTACTTCCGCACCGTCGAGGGACCGGCGCGCCCCGTCGTGGAGATGGAGGGCGCCGCGCGGATCATGCTGGGCTCCAACAACTATCTGGGGCTCACGGGCGACGAGCGCGTCATCCAGGGCGCGCGCGACGCGCTCGAGCGCTACGGCACGGGCCTCACGGGCTCGCGCCTGCTCAACGGCACGACGGCGCTGCACCTCGAGCTCGAGGAGGAGATCGCGGACTGGCAGGGGACCGAGGACGCCATCGTCTTCACCACCGGCCACCAGGCCAACGTCGGCACGCTGGGCACGATCCTCGGCCCCACCGACACCGTCGTGGCCGACTCCGGCGACCACGCGTCGATCCTCGACGGCTGCCTGCTCAGCCGCGCCAAGCTGCGCGCCTTTCGCCACAACCGCATGGACAAGCTCGAGCGCATGCTCGAGCGAGCCGCGAACGACGGGGGCGGCATCCTGGTCGTCGTCGACGGCGTCTTCTCGATGGAGGGCGACGTCCCCCCGCTGCCCGAGATCTGCGACCTGTGCGAGCGCTTCGGCGCGCGCCTCATGGTCGACGAGGCCCACGGCGCCGGGGTGCTGGGCGCGCGCGGCGCCGGGGCGTCCGAGCATTTCGGCGTCGAGGATCGCGTCGACCTGCGCATGGGGACGTTCTCGAAGTCGCTGGCCAGCTGCGGGGGCTTCATCGCCGGGCCGGCCGACGTCATCGAGTTCCTGCGCGTCCAGAGCCGCGCCTTCCTCTTCACCGCATCGGCCGTGCCGGCCGCCGTCGGGGCCGCCCAGGCCGCGCTGCGGATCGTGCGCACGGCCGAGGGTCGTGAGCTCATGGCCAAGGTCCTCGCCAACGCGCGCCTCTGGAGCGACGGCCTCGTGGAGCGCGGGTTCAAGGTCGTGCGCCACAGCGATCTCGTCACCCCGATCGTGCCCGTCCTGGTCGAGGACGACTGGAAGGCCGGCCTGCTGTGGAAGGCCCTCTACGACGCCGGCGTGTTCGTCAACACGGCCCTGCACCCGGCCGTCCCACCGGGCGGCGCGCTGCTGCGCACGAGCGTCATGGCGACCCACGACACGCCCACGCTCGAGCGCGCGCTCGACGCCTTCGCCTCGGTCAAGGCGTCCTTCGAGGCCGAGCACGGCCCACTTCCGGGCCCGCCGCCGGCTGATCCGGCGCCCTCCTGCGTGCCGTCGGCTTGTCCGATTCCTCACAAGTCTGAGCGACCAAGAAAAAGGATGCTCTTTGCGAGGCTTGGACGGACGTTCGCGTTGACCGATCCGCGCGCCGTGGCGTAGCTTCCCGCGCTGTCGGCGTGAGCGCCGCGGGGAGAGAGCTTCAGACCGGGCCCGAGACGCTATCGGGAGATCGGCGCAGCCGGTCGTGAACCTCACGCGAGGGCCCCGCTGCCGTTGCGCTGCACACGCATGTTCAACCAAGGACAGGTTCCCCTTGAGGGAGGGGAGCAGGGAGGATCCATGAGCGTAGAAGCGACGATGTCCCCTGGCCAGGGGGCACAGCACATGCAGGCCCTCGAGCGGGCAAATGCCGTCCGGCTGGCCCGCGCGGAGCTCAAGCGCCGCGTGGCCATCGGGGAGATCACCGTGGCTGACGTGATCCTGCGCGCGCCGTGGGAGGCGGAGAGCATGACGGTCTCCGACCTGCTCACGAGTCAGCGCCGTTGGGGCCACACGCGCAGCCGCAAGTTCCTGCAGTGCATCCCCATGTCGGAGAACAAGACTGTCGGCTCGATGACCGATCGCCAGCGTCATGCCCTCGCGCAGCTGCTGGGCGCGACCGGTGCACCACAGCCCGCGCCGGAGCGCGCGGAGAGCCTGACGCCGGTCCTCGTCGGGGCCGCCTAGAAGAGCACCGCGGCCGCGGGCTGACCGCGACGCCTCACGCAGGCGAGCGGTCAGCCCGAGGCCGTGGCGATCTCGACGATGTTCCCGTCGGGGTCGCGCAGGTAGATCGACCGCAGGCCGCCGCGGTCGAACACATCGGTGCAGTCGACCGCGCGCGAGCGCAGGTAGTCCCGCCAGGCGTCGAGCTCATCGGCGCTGGCCACCGACAGGGCCACGTGGTGCACGGAGCCCACGCCGACCTTCCCGGGCTCCATCTCGGGGTACTCCATGAAGGACAGCAGCGTGCCCGCCGTCCCGTGCCCGTCGCCGAACCAGAAGTGGCGCGCGTCGGGGTCGTCGTCGTTGACCGTCTCGCGCACGAGGGCCAGGCCGAGCAGGTCGCGATAGAAGGCGGTGGTGCGCTGCAGGTCGCTGCAGATCACCGTGACGTGGTGCAGGCCGAGCAGGCGCATGCGCCGCGGCTCGGGCGTCGGCAGCTCGGTCATGCGCGGAACCCGACCCCGCCCGAGCGCGCGCGGAAGGCGCGGCGCAGGCGCGTGAGCGCGAGGACGAAGACAACGATCCCGATCGCCAGCAGGGCGATCTGCGGGAGGCCGGTCCACAGGAAGAGCGGCGCGTCGACGACGATCGCGCTCGCTGCGGCCAGCAGCGTCGAGTGCGATCGGTAGCCGGCGAAGTGCTCGCGCAGCGCGAGCTCCAGGCCGGCCAGGCTGACGAGCGCGAAGCCGCAGCCGAGCAGGGCGCCGCGGCGCCCGCCGTCGGTCAGCACGCCGCCGACGATGAGGGCCATCGCGAGCAGGACGACCAGCTCGGTGAGCGGGAAGGGCGACCACGGCGCCTTGGGGGCGTCGGCCATGCGGGCGCGCGGGCCCTGCGCCGCGGGCCGTGGCCGTGGGCGCTCGACCACAGGCGGCGGCGCCGGCGCGGTCATCCCGCGCTTGCGTGAGCGACGGCCCATGTCAGGAGGCTAAGGGACAGCCCGAGGACAGCTTGACCTGCCACCAGCCCATCAGCATGCCGATGAGCCCCAGGCGCGGGCGCACGTGCCACACGCCGCACCCGCTGTCGCCGAGATCGCGCTTGGCCACGCGCACGAACTTGTAGCGGCCGGGCTCGAGCAGCATGCGCTCGAGCAGGGCCCGGCTGGCCTCCTGGCGCTCGCCGCGCTCGGCGAGCAGCGCGCGGGCCTGCGCCACGCGATCGGCGAGCGCGTCGCGGATTCGCTCGAGCTCCCCCAGCGTCAGCACGCGCGGGCCGCCGGGAGCGCGCACCGAGCTATGGGCCCCGCCTTCGGGGAAGGCGCCGATGACGGCGTCGGAGAGCTGGGCCTCGAGCGTCGCGATCTGGTCGCGCAGCTGGCTGCGGGCGGCGCGCTCGTCGGCGATGCCGCGGACGTCGCGGACGTCGAGCATGCGCCCGAGTCTACTGGGCACCACGGGCGTCTGAAAGCGCCTCCGCGCAGCCGAACAGGGCCTCCTCGACGTGCAGCGCCGGCACCCCGGGAACCGCGACGGCGAAGAGCCGCAGGCGCGCGCTGTCGCGCGTGGGACGGCGACTGCGGGCGACATCGCCGAAGAGCACCGCCACCGGGGCGCAGGCGTCGGCGACCACGACGCGCCCGGGGACGAGGTCGGCTGCGTACTCGCCCTCGCCCAGGCGCTCGCCCGGCGCCGCGCCGCGCAGCCCCAGGGCCCGTCCAGCCGGACGTCGTCGAGCGCCCACACGGGGACGCCGGTCTCGACCACCGCGACGAGCAGGGCGTCTTCGAGCGGCCCGCGCGAGGCGAAGCCGCCCTGCACCAGGCGGTCGAGTGCCGCGGCCTCCACCGGCGTGCGCTGCGCGTCGGGGTCGAGGCCCACCTGGCGGAAGAAGGCGCGGTAGGCGTGCGGGACCGGCTCGCGGCGCAGGGTCAGCGCGCGGGCGCCGTGGAAGCGGTCGGCCAGCAGCGCCAGGCGCTCGCGCAGCACGCTCGGCGTGCGTCGCCCGGGCGCCGGTGCGACGACCGAGACCAGCCGCAGCTCGGGGAACTCGAGCGCGAGCTCGCGCCCGACCCAGCCCTCCTCGAGCGCCGGGTCGCCGCTCACGGCACCGTCATCCCGCGGGCCTCACGCTCGAGCGCGACGAAGCGCCGGTCGAGCCCCGCGTCGTCGAGCTCACCGACGCTCGTGGCCTGCACGACGCCGCCGGGCAGCGCATAGGTGAGCTGCGGGCAGACGGCCACTCCGAACAGGTTGGCCAGGATGCCGTCGCGATCCCAGGCCACGGGGAAGCGCCAGCCGTGCCGGCGCACGAGCGCGCGCAGGTCGTCGCGGTCGCCGCGGATCGACACGGCGGCCACCTGGACGCCGGGGTGGCGCGCCCGCACGCGCGCGAGGCGGTCGAGCTCGCGCGTGCACTGCGTGCCACGCGTGGCCAGGAAGGCCAGCACGAACGGGCCGCCCTCGGCCAGCGCGCACGAGTTGACGATCTGCGGCCCGCGCACCGAGCACGCCGGCCGCCGGCCCGCCGAGCCCTGATTGGCCTTGCGGGCGACGTTGACGTCGCCGTCGATGGTGCCCAGCGCCAGCGGCGCTGCGAAGGGCGGGATCTTCGAGCCGATCTTCAGGCCCTGCGAGCCCACGCTGTGGGTGCGCAGCGTGTTGAGCGACGCGTAGGCGATGAGCGCCACCCCCACGACCGCGACGAACCACCCGTAGCGGTGGGCGCCGCCGGGCAGGCGCGGAGGCCTGGGCGCGCTCACGCGGTCGGGGCGCGCTGCGCGTCGATGCGGCGCCCTCCCACCCGCGGCACCCGCAGCCGCAGCCGGCCCTGCTCGGCCAGCAGCAGCACCGCCGGCAGCACGACCATCACCCCGAGCAGGGCGACGGTGAGGTCGACCACCGTCACGAAGCCGAAGTCGCGCAGCATCTTGATGTCCGAGACGACGAGCACCGCGAAGCCCGCGATGGCCGTCGTGCCCGAGGCCAGGACCGCGGCGCCGGTCGAGCGGTACGTGCGCTCGAGCGCCTCGCCGGGCTCGTGGCCGGCGATGCGCTCGGCGCGGTAGCGCTCGGCCAGCAGCACGCTGAACTCGGTGGAGATGGCGATCACGAGCGCCCCGAGGACCACCGACATCGGGTTCAGCGGGATGCGCAGCGCGAAGAGCACGAGCGCCGACCACCCCGTGGCGAGCGCGATCGGCAGCAGCGGCACGAAGGCGCGCTGCCACGCGCGGAAGGCGACGAGGAGGACGAGCGCGACGGCGGCCAGGCCGGCGAGCAGCGTCACGAGCCGCCGCCACGGCGACGACACCGCCGCGTTGGCCTCGGCCGCGAGCACCGGCAGCCCCGCCAGCTCGGCGTCGATCCCGGCCGGCGGGTGCAGGTCGTCGCGCATGGCGGCGATGACCTGCTCCTGGCGGTCGAGCGCCATCAGGCGGATACCGAAGGCCATCGTGGCCGTGCGCCGGTCGGCCGTGATGACGCCCTGCGAGAAGTACGCCGGCACGGCGTCGAGCAGGCCCTCGATCTGCTGGCGCGTCGTGTTCTGGCCGCCCTGGAAGAGGTCGGGCAGCGAGAAGGCGGGACACAGCTCGGCCTTGCCGCAGCCGCGCTTGGCCGTGTAGCCGAAGCGCTTGAGAAGCGCCGCCTGGTAGCGCGTCATCCACTTGACGACGGCGGGGTCGGTGACGCGCCGGCCCGAGACCACGACGTCGATCTCGCCGCCCACGTCGGTCGAGCGCTGCAGCGCCTGGAGGTCGTGGATCGCCCCGTTCTGGGGCACGAGCTTGGTCAGGTCGGACTCCACCCGGGTCTGCGTCTCGAGGCCCCAGCCGGCGAGGGCGATGACCAGCGCCACGAGGACGACGCGGCCCGGGTGGGCGGTGGCCAGGCGCAGCGCGCCGCGCCCGGCCGCGGCGCCGCGGCGGCGCAGCGCGAGCGCCGCGGGGTTGGCGGCGATCAGCTCGCCGGCGCCGCGCCACGCGGGCGCGAGCGCCTCGACCGACCGCCTCCTGCGCCCGAGCCGCGCCGATCCGGCGATCGCGGCCACGCCGAGGGTCAGCGCGCAGCCGAGCGCGAGCGCGATGCCCGCCACCAGCAGCAGCCCGAAGCCCCGCACCATCGGCACCGGCGAGAGCGCGAGGACGAGGAAGCCGGCGGCCGTGGCCGCCGCGGCGGTGGCCACCGCGGGCGCGCCGCGCATGGCCGTGCGCTGGACCGCGGCTTCGATCCCGGCTCCCGCGGCCTGGGCCTCCTGCACGCGCGCCTGCACCTGGATGGCGTAGTCGACGGCGAGCCCGATGAGCACCGGCAGCACCGCGATCGAGGCCATGGTCAGCGACGCCCCGGCCAGCGAGAGGGCCCCGAAGGTCAGCCCGGCGGCGGCCAGTGCGACCACGAGCGGCAGCAGCCGCAGCCGCGCGCGGAAGACCAGGGCCAGCGTGAGGGCCATGACCACGAGCGCGGCCACGAGGAGCAGCACGAGCGAGTGGCTGATCGAGCGCGTGAGGTCGGAGACCACGACGGGCGCGCCGGTCACGACGTAGGTGCCCTTGCCGTTGGGCAGCTTCCACTCGGGCATCGCCACGGCGCGGCGCACGAGCCCGATGGCGCGGTCGCGCGCGCTCTCGCTGAGGTCAGAGCGGAAGCGGACCTGGATCAGGGCGCTGCTCTTGTTGGGGAAGATGTATGCGAAGCGCCCCTTGGGCACGCCCGGCCCCTTGGTGTCGTCGAAGACGATCTTCGAGACGAAGGCGGGGTCGTTGAGCTGCGGGGCCGAGCGGATCCCGTACTTCAGGGCCAGGGCGATCACGTTCTTGGCGAACTCGGCCTCGACGAGCTGCTTGGCCTGCTCGCCGTACCTGCGCACCTGCGCCGGGCTCTTGTGCTGGGCGCGCGCCAGCGCCCGCGCCGCGGTGGCCGCGCGCTTGGCCTGCGCGGCGCGGGCCGTGGACTCGGCCTTGAACTGGTCCTGGATCTGCCCGATGGCCTCGTTGAGGAAGGTGCCCGGCCCGAAGACGACCTTCGCCGGCTTGCTGGCCGCCAGCTGCCCGCAGGGGCCGTCCTTGCCGCCCGGGGGCACCGCGCCCTTGGGCGCGTTGCCCGAGATGCAGCCCTCGAGCCCCTGCACGCGCAGGATGTCCGAGGTCAGCGTGAGCTGCGTGACCGGCTCGCGCACGAGCACGTAGACGGCCTCGTCGCCGAAGCGCTGGTGCAGACGCTCGGTGGCGGCGAAGCTCGCGCTGCCGCGGCCGACGAGGGTGTCGGTCGCCGCCGTCGGCTGCAGGCGCAGCGCGAGGACGCCGCCGGCCAGCGCCAGCAGGCCGACGGCCAGCCCGACCAGCAGCGGCCGCCGAGCGGCGGCCCCCATGACCGCCCGCAGCAGACCCGACAGCCTCATCTCGACCGGCAGGGTACCCGCGGCGGGCGGCGGAGCGTGCTGGTTCTAGCTCACTGCAGCGCGGCGCGCGTGAACGAGCGCACCGCCAGCGCGATGAGCGCCGCGGCGAAGACCACGACGACGGCGAGGCTGAGCCACGCCTCGGTGGTCGCGTTGCTCATGCCCCAGATGTCGTGCAGCCCGGTCGCGTGCGGGTCGACGAGCCCGTAGCGCATGAGCGCCATCGCATGGGTCAACGGCAGGACCTTGGCGAAGGCGGTCAGGGCGCCGGGCAGCGCGCTGATGGGGAACAGCGCCCCGGCGAAGAACCACGGCAGGATGGCCACCACCGGCGTGGCGCCGATGTACTCCTCCTGGTTGGGGATGCGGCTGGCCATCGTCTCGGCGACGCCGTACATGAGGACCGCGAAGCCGAGCGCCGCGCCCACGAACCAGGCGATCCCCGTCGCGCTGACGTGGAAGTCGGCGCCGCGTAGCGCGGCGACCCCGACGAGGACGGCGACCTGCAGCGCGCTGAGCACGAGCGCGACGGCGAGGTTGCCGAGCACGAGCAGTGCGCGCGGGATCGGTGCGGCGAGCAGCTCGCGCTGGGCGCCGCTGACGCGGTCGATGATGACGCTGAGGCCGGCGAAGACCGTCGTGAGAGGGACGAGCAGGCCGACCGCGCCGATCGAGACGAAGGCGGTGTAGTCGAGCTTGGTGTGCAGGCCGCCCAGCGCCGTCGTCAGCGCCGGGGCGATGACGACGACGAAGAGGATCGGCGTGAGCAGCGGGATAGCGATCTGGCGCGGGTTGCGGGCGGTGAGCGCGGCGCGCCGCTGGGCGAGCGGCACGAGCGCGGCGGAGGTGGACATGGGATCGGTCCTCTCGGATTGCAGTTCAGGCCGCCTCGGCCATGCGGTTGCCGGTGAGGCGCAGGTACACGTCGTCGAGCGTCGGGGTGCGGGTGGTGATGCCCGACGCGCGCACGTCGGTGGCGTGGATGGCCGCGATGGCCTCGGCCGCGCTGGTGTGGCGCAGCGGCAGCGTCACCGTCGAGCCGACCGTGAAGACGTCGGCCGTGGCGATGCCATGGGCGCGCAGCGTCGCGAGGGCGCCCGCCGCATCGCCGTCCAGGCGCATCTCGAGGATCTCGCCGCCGAGCCCGGCCAGCAGGGCGCCGGGCGCGTCGAGCGCGGCGATCTCGCCGCGGTTCATGATGGCGACGCGGTCGCACAGGCGCTGGGCCTCGTCGAGGTAGTGCGTCGTGAGCAGGATCGTCATGTCGCTGCGCGCGCGCAGCCCAGCGATCACGTCGAGCAGCTCGTGGCGGATGCGCGGGTCCAGGCCGACGGTCGGCTCGTCGAGGAAGAGCACGCGCGGCTCTGAGACCAGCGCGCGGGCGATCTCCAGGCGCCGGCGCTCGCCGCCGCTGTAGGTGCCAACCGGCCGGTCGACGAGCTTGGAGAGCCCGAGCGCCTCGACGAGCTCGGCGATGCGCGCGTCGCCCTTGGCCCGCGCGACGCCCCACAGCCGCGCATGGAGCTCGAGGCTCGCGCGGCCGGTGAGCGTGCTGTCGACGACCGGCTCCTGGAAGACGACGCTGCTCGCGCCGCGGGCGGCGAGCGCCTGGCGCGCGACGTCGAAGCCGGCCAGGCGCGCCGTGCCGGCGGTCGGCGCCACCGTCGTCGTGAGCATCCCGACCGTCGTCGACTTGCCCGCCCCGTTGGGGCCCAGCAGCCCGAACACCTCGCCGGTGGCGACGTCGAAGTGCAGCGGTTTCACGGCGGCGACGCCGCCCGGGTAGGTCTTGGTCAGCCCTTGCACTTCGATCGCGTTCACGGGGTCTCCTGGTCTGCGGGGCGGGCACGGCGGTCACATCGGCCGCCGTCGGCTCGTCACTGCTATGACGGGCCCCGACGAGAGGATGTGACCGTGGACGCAGATCAGCACCGGGCCGAGCAGTTCGAGGAGCACCGGGCGCACCTGCGCGCGGTCGCCTACCGGATGCTCGGCTCGCTCAGCGAGGCCGACGACGCCGTTCAGGAGGCGTGGCTGCGCCTCAGCCGCTCCGATGCCGACGCTGTCGCCAACCTGGGCGGCTGGCTGACGACGGTCGTCGCGCGCGTGGCCCTCGACATGCTGCGCTCGCGCCGGTCACGGCGCGAGGAGCTCGTCGGCACGTGGCTGCCGGAGCCGATCCTCACCACCGGCGAGGACAGCGATCCGGCCCACCAGGCCGAGCTGGCCGACTCGGTCGGGATCGCCCTGCTCGTCGTCCTCGACACCCTCTCCCCCGCCGAGCGCCTCGCCTTCGTCCTGCACGACATGTTCGGCGTGCCCTTCGAGGAGGTCGCCCCGATCGTCGACCGCACGCCCGCGGCCGCGCGCCAGCTCGCCAGCCGCGCGCGGCGCCGGGTGCGCGGCGCGGCGCCGTCGCCCGATCCCGACCTCGCCCGCCAGCGCGAGGTCGTCACCGCCTTCCTCGCCGCCGCGCGGGCCGGCGACTTCGACGCGCTGCTCGAGGTGCTGGACCCCGATGTCGTCTTCCGCGTCGATGCCGGGCGCGGGCCGCACGCGCGGCCGCCCGCCGTGGGCGCGCCGGCGGTGGCGCGCGAGCTGCTGACCCGCGCCCCGCGCTTCGCGCCGCTCGCCCACCCCGCGATCGTCAACGGCGGGGCGGGCCTCTACCTGGGGCCGGCCGAGCGTCCCGCCGCGGTCGTGGGCTTCACCGTGGTGGACGGGCGGATCGCCACGATCGACCTGGTCGTCGACCGCGAGAAGCTGCGCCAGGTGGTCAGCGCCTGATCAGGCGGCGGCGAGCACGCGCCCCAGGCGCGCGGTCAGCCAGTCGATCGAGCCGGGCTCGCCGCAGACGTGCTCCCACCCGGCGATCAGGCGATGCAGCTCGGCGAACGAGTCGAAGCGCCCTAGCACCTGCACCTGGCCGCCGCCGCGCATGCCCTCGTGCTGCATGACGTAGAGCTCGCCGGTCGCCTCGACGTAGGCGGCGCGATAGGTGCGCGGGAGCGGGCCGCTCGCCCGCCACCACAGCCCGACGTCGCGCTCGCGCGAGGTGGCGCGACGACGATCGGCGGCGTACAGGGCTCCGAGTGAGAGGTAGGTCTGCATCGTCGGATCCATGCTGGCGACCCGGCCGGCGATCTCCACTGGTGCTGGCCGTACTCTCGCCATCCTGCTGACCGGCCGAAGGTGCTCAGGGCACGAGCACCGTCTTGCCGACGGTGGCGCGGCCCTCGATGGCCTCGTGCGCCTCTGCCGCCGCCGCGAGCGCGAAGCGCTGGACGAGTGGGACCAGGCGCCCGTCGGCGGCGGCCGCGAGCGCCCGCTCCTCGAGGTCGCGCTGCCCGCCGGGACGCTGCGCCATCCGCGCGCCGATCGCGGCCGAGGCGGTGATGCCGCGCGCGAAGAGGTCGCCGGCCGAGAGCTCGGTCGGCTGCCCTGAGGAGAAGCCGAAGAGGATGAGCCTGCCGCCGGCGCCGAGGAGCTCCAGGGCGCTGCGGCCGAGGGCGCCGCCGACGCCGTCGAGGGCCACCGTGACCTCGCGCCCGTCGAGCGCCTCGCGCACCGCGTCGCTCCAACCCGGCGCGGAGTAGTCGACCGCGACGGAGGCCCCGAGCTGCGCCGTGCGCTGCACCTTGGCCGGGCCGCCCGCGGCGCCGACCACGACCGCGCCGGCCTGGCGCGCCGCCTGCACGAGCAGGCTGCCCAGGCCGCCCGCCGCGGCGGTCACGAGGACGACGTCGTCTGCGGTGAGCGCGGCGACCTCGAGGATCGCGAGCGCGGTGCGCCCGGTGCCGATCATCGCCACCGCGGCGTCGTCGGCCAGGCCGTCGGGCAGCGCGTGCAGGGCCTCGATCTCGCGCACGGCGAGCTCGGCGTAGCCGCCGCTCGCGGCCCCCAGATGGGCGACCACGCGCCGGCCCACCCACCGCTCGTCGACCTGCGGGCCGACGGCGTCGACCACGCCCGCGACCTCGCGGCCCGGGATCGTGGGCAGCTCAGGGAGCGCGAGCGGGCCCATCGGCCGGCCGGCGCGCAGCGCGGTGTCGATCAGGTGCACGCCCGCGGCCGCCACGGCGATGCGCGCCTGCCCGGGGCCCGGTGAAGGATCGTCGACCTCCTCGTAGCGCAGGTTCGCGGCCGGGCCGAAGGCGTGCAGGCGGACGGCGTGCATGACGGCCACGCTACGCCGGGCCGCGCCTGCCCACCACGGGTCATTGGGCCTAGGACGTTCGGAGCAGCTACGGGCTCGTGCAGCCCGTCGCGATCCGGCGCGACGAGGACCACCGCAGCGACGAGGGGTCGCGCACGCGGACGATCGCGTTGGGGTGCATCGTGCACGCGGGGAGCCTCGTGTCGAACGTGAGCTCTCCACCGGGCCCCTTCGCGCTGCGGTGCGCGACGACAGGCCACGACCGCACGGGCGTGACCTGCCCGGGCCAGAACAGCGCGACGCGCGCGACCCCCACGTTGATGCCATCGGCGTGCACCCAGTAGGTCCGGGTGGCGGCGTGGCCGCCGACCTTGACCCTGAGTGCGTTGCGGCGAGCACCGGCCGTGAGGTTGTCGTCGTGGACCTGCTGCCAGGTCGCCGGAGTGACGCAGACGTGGTCGCCCGGGACCGCCTCGCGCCAGACATAGCCCGGGCCGCAGAGATCCGGGCCGAACGTGGTCGACGTCGCGCTGGCGCGGCTGGGCGCGAGCCGGTTGTCCTGCGCCGTCTGCGCCCGGACCGCGGGCGTGACGCACACGTGGTCGCGCGGCGTGGCCTGGCGCCACACGTAGCCGTCGAGGCACGTCAGCGGGCCGTGGTCGCCGGCGGCCGACGCGGAGACGGACGCGCCGGCGAGCACCGACGCCGCGGCGATCGCCGCGACGCAGCCCACCCAGGCTCGCCGGTCCCGGTCCGCGTCCATGACGGCAAGGAGCCATGAAGGCCCCCGCCTGATACGTGGCGGACAGCACCAGTGGTGCGAGCGCGGTGCTACGCGGCGTAGCGCTCGGCCGAGCGAGCGCGGCGCTACGCGGCGTAGCGCTCGGCCGAGCGAGCGCGGCGCTCTCTCCGCCTCGACCTCGCGGTCCTTGGGCGGCGCGTTGGTCACGAGCGAGTCGAGCAGGCGCGTCGTCGCGGCCGAGATCTCCTGCACGGCGCGCTCGAAGGCCTCCTCGTTGGCCCTGGCGGGCTTGGTGAAGCCGCTGACCTTGCGCACGAACTGCAGCGCGGCGTCATGGACCTCGTCGTGCGTGGCGGGGGGCTCGAAGTTGTACAGCGGGCGAATGTTGCGGCACATGGCTTGAAGGTTAGGGCGTAGCGGACCTTCTGCTGGGCGGGTCGTCCGCGAAGCGTCATGCGCCGGCCCGCGGCCAAGGCATCGAGGGGGGAAGACCGCCGGCCAGCCCTGGTGCGGACGCTCGGGGGGCACGAGAGGGGAGTTTGCCGGCATATGCCCGACAAACTCCCCTCTCGTTCAGCCGCTGTGGCTTGGCGCGAGTACTCGCGCCGGCAACGTGTGTCGGGTTTGTCGGTCATAGCCCGACAAATCCGACAAGTGTTCGCTCGCGGACGCGACGAGCCGACCGCTCGACCCACCGCACCGCTCGCGGAGCCGGCCCGCGCCCGGGCGGTCGCTCGCTCCCCTCCCTCATCGATGCCGGTGGCGCCGCGAAGCGCAGGAAGGCCGGCGGACGACTACCGCCCCAGCCCCCGCACGAGCTCGCTCGCGCGCCGCGGCACCTCGGCGATCAGGCGCCGCACCTCCGAGAGGCCTGCGCGCAGCTCGGCGTCGCCGACCTCGACGGGGCGCATCGAGTCCTGCAGCTGGGAGATGCGGGCGTCCGCGCGGACGACGGCGGACACGGCGGCGTCGATGAAGCCCTTGACCCCCTGGGAGGGGTGCCCCGGCGGCGCCGGGGCGAAGGAGCGGTTGGGCAGGCCGAAGCGCCCGGCGAACTCGCTGTGGGTCCGTCGCGCGCGCCCATAGGCCATCTGGACCGGGCGGAAGAGCTGCTCTTCCAGGCGGTCGGCGTTGTAGTCGTCGAGCGCCTCGAAGGCCTCGCCCAGAGCGGCCAGCGCCTCGGCGAGATCGTCCGTGGCATCGCCGACCTCGTCGAGGAGATCCACGCGCGCCTGGCCGCTGTCGTAGGCCATCTCGCCCCTACGGCGTGCGCGGCGCGCGCGCCGTCGCCCCGGTCGCCGGATTGACGTGTGGGTATTGGGTGACCTCGCCCCCGAAGGTGAACTTGCCCTGCTGCTTGCAGGCGGGGGCGGCGACGGCCCCACCGCTCGTCGTCCCGAAGAAGAACTTCTGCACGTTGGCGGCCAGGTCGGCGGGGATGAGCGACAGCGGGTCGATCGGCAGGCCCGGCTGCGGCTGGGTGACGATGGTCGGCACCGGCGCCGAGGCGCAATGGCGCGTCTCGTACGACGGAAGCCCGGCGGCCAGGTTCTTGAACGCGTCGGGGAACTCGTAGGGGTTGGGGCGGTTGGTGGCGAGGCGGCGCGGATAGACGGCGAGGTTCTCGGGGTTGGCCGGGTTGCTCGTGCGCAGGTAGTGCACGCGCGCGTTGCCCTCCTGCGTGGTGGCCTGCGTGGTCGCCACCGTGTTGGCGAAGAAGGCGCTGAGCTCGTCCTTGTACGCGCCCAGGCCCATCAGCGTCGGGTTGAGCTGGCGCAGCGGAGCGTCGAAGTTGGCCAGCAGCGGATGCAGCTCGTCGAGGAAGTCCTCGGTCGCCGGCAGGCCCTTCTTGGAGGCGTCGAACAGCGGGTTGAGGTCGCGGAACAGCGCCTTGAGGTCGGGAGCGAGCGCCGAGAGGTCCTGCAGCGTGGGCGACAGCTCGCGCGCCGCCGGGCGCAGCTGCGTGACGAGCGGGTTGGTGTCCTTGGAGAACTTCGTCAGGCGCGCGAGCGTCGTCTTGGACTCCCGCTCGAAGGTCGGCAGGGCCCGGAAGGCCTGCTCGAGCTCGCTATTGCGAGCGGCGGTGGTGGCGAAGACGCGGTTGGAGTTCTCGATGAGCGAGCGCAGCTGGCCGTCGCGCTCGCTCAGCGCCGCGAAGACGTCGCCCGTGTCGCGCACCACGCCCTGCACGTTGGCGTGCTGGGCGTTGAGGATCTTCAGCAGGCTCGTGGTGTCCTGCGCGAACGGCGCCAGGTTGCCCAGCGCGTCGGAGATGTCGTGCCCGCGCCCCTGCGAGGCCAGCGCGAGCTGCTGCATCCACACGCGGAACGACTCGCGCGTCTTCGCGTCGAAGGCGCGGAAGATCTCATCGAGCTCGACGGTCGGCGACACCGCGCCGGCCGGCAGGTGCCCGTTCTCAGGGACCGTCCCGGCGCGCTTGGAGCCCGGGCTCAGCTCGACGTAGGTCTCGCCCAGGAGCGTCTTCTGGCGCAGGATCGCCTTCGTGTCCTTGGGTATCGGCGCGTACTGGGTGTCGAGCTGGATCGTCGCGTCCGAGGCGCCGGTCTTCTTGTCGGCGTGGATGACCTTGACCTTGCCCACCGAGACGCCGGAGATCCGCACGTCGGCCTCCGGGGACAGCGTGCCGGCCTCCTTGAAGGAGACGTCGAAGCGATAGCCCTTGGGCTGCAGCGGGATCGGGCCGCCGAAGGCCAGCCACAGGAAGAGCAGCAGGCCGAAGCACGAGAGCGCGAAGCCCGCCATGACCAGGATCCGTCCGAGGCTGGGAGCCTGCTTCTGCACTAGCGGCTCCTCCCCAGGCCTCGCACGGGCAGAGCGGGGACCGTCGGCGTCGCCGGGGTGGTGCTCCCCGACTGCGTGGGCGCCGCGCCGGCCTGGCTCGTCGTCGGGCACACGACGTTCTGGTCGGGCGGGTTGAGCAGCGAGCCGAGCGTGCCGAGCTGCGGCACGGGCCCGCTGAGCTGGTGCAGGACCTGCAGCGTCGAGCACGAGGCCAGGACCAGGCCATGGCGGATCGGGCCATGGGCGTCCTGCGTGGAGAAGACGGTGGCGCCGGCGTGGCTGGCCCACGACGCCCAGAAGAGGTAGCCCTCCTCCTGGCCCGGCGGGTTGTAGGCCAGCTCGTTGAGCAGGTGGTTGAGGACCTTGACCGAGGTGGTCAGCTTGGGCGTGACGACGGCGAGGTCGCGGGCCGCCGGGCGCAGGACCTTGGCCACGGGCAGCGCTGCGCGGGCGAAGGGCCGCAGCTGGTTCTGGATGATCGGCGTCGTCTGCTCCAGGAACGGGCGCGTCTGGACCAGCGACGGCCCGAGGGCGCGGGCGCCCGGCCGCAGGGCGCCGAGGGTCGGCCCGAGGGCCTTGCCCAGCTTGTCGACCTTCGCGAGGGTGGTGTTCGTCGTGTCCAGCGCCCCGGGCAGCTCCTGCAGCGCCGAGCGCAGGTTCGCGTCCTGGTTGGCGAAGGCCGTGAAGACGCGGCTGGAGGAGTCGACGAGCGCCGCCAGGTCGTCGTCCTTGTCCCCCAGCGCCTGCGAGAGCAGGCGGAAGTTGTGGATCGACCGGCGGATGTTGCGCTCGCGCACGGCCAGCGCGCCGTTGAGCTTGGCCAGGTAGCGCCCCGTCGGCTCGAAGCGCTTGAGGTCCGCCGACAGCGCCTTGCCCTGGCCGCCGAGCCCCTCGCCCGCGGCGCCGACGAGCAGCTGCAGGTAGCTGCGCGTGTCGGTGTCCAGCGAGGACAGGATCTCGTCGAAGTTGACGTTGGGCAGCGTCTGGTTGACCGGGACGGCCCACCCGGCGGGCGCCTCGCCGGCCGTCCTCGAGCCCGGGTCGAGCTCGATGACCATGTCGTTCAGGCCCGTCTTGGGGCGCAGGAGCGCGGTGGCGTCCTTGTAGATCGGCGTGTACTTGCGCCGGATCTTCATGGTCACGACGGCGCGCCCGTCGACGAGGTCGACCTTGGTGATGTCGCCGACGTCGACGCCCGCCACCTGGATCGTCTGCCCCTGGCCGGGCGTCACCGACTGGGCGGTGGAGAACTGGGCCTTGTAGTCGACGAAGTCCGAGCCCAGCGCCGGCACCCAGTGGGGCAGGTAGAAGCGCTGGTTGGAGAGGATGTAGCCGCCCACCAGCAGCGCGACGAGCACCAGCGCGATGACGAACGCGAAGTCCCGCGCGTGCTTGCGGATCGCGGTCCTCATCGCACGCGCCCCGCGGCCCGCGTCGTCGCGCCGCCGCCGTCGGGCGGCCCGGAGGCCGCGCCGTTGAGGTTGGGCAGCGTGTTCTTGTAGCAGGGCACGTCCGGCTTGTACGGCGGGCGCTTGCCGGGGTAGGCGGGCCGCGTGCCCAGCGGCTTGAGGATCGCGTTGGCGAAGACCTTGTCGGCCAGCCCGCCCGAGCCGCCCAGCGAGACGGTCTGGTCGCCGCCGCCGGGCTGGAAGCGCACGTACGAGCCGTTGCCGTCGAAGTTCTGGCCCTCGCCGGCGAGGCCGACCATCGTGTACCAGAACTCCTTGTAGTTCTCGACGCCGGTCGACAGCGGGCCGTCGTCGATCTTGACGTCGCCGGTGGGCAGGACGACTCGCGAAGCGCACTTGGCCGCCAGGTCGGCCTGCGGCAGCAGCGCCAGCGTCGCGTCGATGACCTTGGCCAGGTCGCGCGTCGCCGGGCTCAGCTCGCGGGCGACGCCCTGAAGCTCGGCGGGGCCGAGCAGCTTGCGCGTCTGCGCGATCCACGGGAACGACGCGTCGATGGTGGCGGGCGTCTCGCGGACGCCGGGCAGGATCTCGCGCGCGAAGGCGCGCGTGTTGGGGAACGCGGCGTTCAGCGAGTCCAGCGCGCGGTTGGCGTTCTGCAGCGTCGGCCCCAGCAGGCGGATCGAGGCGCGCAGGTTGGCCGCCTGCGACGCGGTGGCCGCCACCGTCGTGTTGAAGCTCGTGACGAGGGTCTGCAGCTGTGCCTCGTTGCGGCCCAGGCCCTCGGTTGTGCGGCTCAGCCCGTCGATGAGCCCCGACAGATCGTGGTCCTCGGTCCCCAGGAAGGCGTCGGCCACGATCGCCGTCCCCTTCAACGAACGCTCGCCGTAGCGGATGGCGTCGTTGAGCGACTGGGCCGCGCTCTCACCCCGCGCGCTGGGGTCGGCGTCCGTGTCCTGCGCCTTGGACGGCTTGTAGGTCAGGGCCGTCCCCAGCCCCTCGAGGGTCTTCTGCAGGTTGGTCCGCGTGTCGCTCTGCAGCGCGCTCAGCACCTGGTCGAGCTGCACCGGGGTCGCGGTCTGGGTCAGCGGGATCGTGTCGCCGTCGGCGATGGTCGGCGCCGACGGCGTGCCCGGCGTGATGTCCACGAAGAAGTTGCCCTCGAGGAAGATCCGCGGGCGGATCTTCATCACGGCGTCCTTGTGGATCGGCAGGCCCTTGTCGTTGATCTCCATCGTCACGACGGCGGCGTCGCTGCCGGGCTTGCCCTCGATCTTGGTGACCTTGCCGACGTTGACGCCGGCGATGCGGACCGGGGAGTTCCTGCGGATCGAGTTGGCCGACTCGAAGACGGCCTGGACGCGGAAGCCGTGGGTGAACGGGATGTGCTTGGTGAAGCCGAAGAAGACGCCGATGCAGGCCACGACGAGGACCACGAGGCCCACCACGAAGGGGCTCGCGCCCGTGCGGTCCTTGCGCGGCACGCGCTCGTCGTCGGAGGTGTGCCGGCGCCCGATCATTGCTGGGGCTTCGTCGTCTCGGTCTTGGCCGGCTGGGTGCCGGGGGTGTTCCCGATGACCTGCTTGCCGACGGCGAACGGCTCGTTGCCGGCCTCGCACTCCTTGGGCTGGCCCGGCGACGCCGTGTTCGGATACGGGTTGGTGTGCAGGTAGTTGTCCTGCTTGCCCGGGACGCCGCCGTTGGCGGGCGCCGATGAGGGACCGCCCTCGTTGTTGGGGCCCTGCGGCGTGGCGATGATGATGAAGCGCTGGCTCGTGCCGTTGGCGTCGCCGACGCTGAGCAGGCTGGACACGTTGCGGAACCACAGCGTCGCGTAGTTGCAGACCGTCTGGACCGGCGTCAGGTGGGCGATCGTCGGCGCCAGGAGCGTCGCGGTGCTCTTGAGGTCGCGGACTCCGAGGCTGACGAGCGGGTCCTCGGCGAAGCGCTGCAGCGCCTGGAAGGTCGGCTTCAGCCGGTTGTTGAAGGCCACCGAGCGCCGCAGCGTCGGCGTGCCGATCTCCAGCGCGTCGGCCAGGACGGGCGCCGAGGTCCGCAGTGCGCGCACGCCGGGGCGCAGCTCGCGGAAGAGCGCCTCGCTGTTGGCCAGGAAGGGCCGCTGCTGCGGGAAGTCCTTGATCGCCTCGTCGAGCGCCGGCGGGCCGCCGCTGATCGAGTCCTGCAGGAACGGCCGCGCGACGTTGGACAGGGCGCGGAACGTGGTGTCGAGGTTGCCGAAGAGCTCCGCCTGGGTCACGGCCGACGGAGCCACGATCCGCGCGGTCCGGCCCAGCGCCGTCACGAAGCGCCTGAGCTGCGTGCGCGGGTCCGACAGGTTCTGCATGACCGGCGTCAGGTTGGTCAGGAGCGGGTTGAGCTGCTCGATCGCGCGATTGAGGTCGGGGCCGCGACCGGCGAAGGCGTTGCCGAACTCGGTCAGGTTGCTCTGCGATGCGGCGCGGGTCTTGTCGTCGAAGGTCCCGATCACCTGGTCGATCTCGACCGGCTCGGGGCGCGCGTTGCGCAGCGCGACGGTGGCGCCGTCCTCGAAGCCGCGGCTCGATGTGCCCTTCGTGATCTGCACGTATTTCAGCCCCAGGGCGGAGCGCGGGCGGATGAGCACCGTCGAGTCCACCGGCAGCGGCTTGACCGTGGTCTCCAGCTTGAGCGTCAGCAGCGCGCTCACCGCACCGGTCTTCTTGTCGGTCACCGGGGTGATGTCGGTCACCGCGCCCACGCGCGTGCCGCCGATGCGCACGTCGTTGCCCTTGACCAGGTTGGCCGCGTTGGGCACCCGCGTCTTGAGCTCGTAGGTCGGGACGAAGGGCAGCCCCGAGTTGGCGTTGTAGGCCAGGAAGACGGCGACGATGACCACGAGCGTCGTGGCCGCGCCGATGAGCACGGGGTTGGCCGCGATGGAGGCCGAGCCGCGACGCATCAGCCGCCGCCTCCGAGCAGGTAATCGAGCAGCGCCGACGACGGGTCGGTGCCGGAGGCCGGCGGCTGGCTGGTCGCGGCGGCGGGGGCGGGCTGCTGCGCTGGCGCGGCCGCCGGGGTCGGCTGCTGCGCGGGCGCGGGCTGCTGCGCCGGCGCGGAGCCGGTGTCGGCCTTCGCGCCGTCCTTGGCCGAGGACTGCGCGACGCCGCCGCCGAGGCTCAGCTTCTTGCCGCGGAAGAAGGCATCGAGCTGGCGCAGCGAGTCCGAGCGGCGCGTGTCGGCATACCCCGGGACCGAGGTCGCCCCGGCCGCGCGGGCGCTCGCGCTGCCGGAGTTCGGGAACGTCGCCAGGCAGTCCGGCGAGGCCGCGATCGCGTACTGCGAGCAGGCGTTGAGGATCAGGCCCGCGCGCAGGTAGTGCCCGTCGGCGTCGAAGCCGTTGATGGCGGCCACCTGGTAGAAGAGGTAGTCCATCAGGCGCTCGATCCCGCCGGTGTCCTTCAGCGAGGTCAGCAGCGCCGCGAGGTTGTTGGTCAGCGGCTTGGAGGTCGAGGCGAGCTGGCCGATGTCGGTGATGATGGGCTTGCTCTTGGTCAGGGCCGGGCCCCCGACGTCGGCGGCGGCGCCCAGCGACTGCAAGGCCGGGATGCCCGCCTGCGAGAAGGGCCCGAGCTCCTTGATGAAACGGTTGATCGCCGGCGCCTGCGCGCCGAGGTCGGTCAGCACCGGCGTCATCTGGTCGGACAGCCCACCGAGCGCCTGCATCGTGGGCTTGAGCTCGCGCAGGAAGGCGGGCAGCTTGGCGATGTTCTGTTCGAGCGGATCAGAGCGCTCCGCCGTGGCTTGCGCCGTGACGTTGGCCTGCGTGACGAAGTCGGCGACCTTGGCGCGGTCACGGGCCAGCGGGGCCAGGATGGTGTCGCCGTTGCGCGCCAGGTCGGAGAGCACGCGATTCTGGTCGGAGAGGATGGCGAGGACCTTGTCGGTCTCCTTCAGCGCCGGGTCGGCGTTGGTGACCGCTTGGCGCAGGTCGCCGCCGCGCCCGGCCAGGCCGGTGCCCAGCTCGTTGAGGATGATGGCCAGGCGCTCGCGGTAGGGCAGGCGCAGCGTGTTGTTGAGCAGGTCGAGGTCGACCGGCTTGGCCGTCTGGCTGACCGGCAGGAGGTACTGGCCCTTGCCGGCGCCGCGCTGGATCTTGCGCAGCGGCGCGGCGGGCTGGGCGTTCTCGGGCCGCGGCTGGGTCGGCGTGCATTCCACGAACTTCTCGCCGATCAGCGACTGCGGGCGGATCGTGCACTGCGCGTCGGCGCGGAAGTCGTCGAAGCCGGCGCGATCGATGCGCAGCACCACGGCGGCCTTGTGGTCGGGCGTGACGTCGAGCGACTCGATCTTGCCGACCTTGACGCCGGCGATCTTGACGTCCTCGCCAGGGATGACGGAGAAGGCATTCATGAAGATCGCCCGCACGCGGTAGTTGCCGCCGTCGTCGCCCGCGCCCGTGGCGAAGACCTCGAGCGCCGCGGCGGCGACGAGGACGCAGGCGATGGCGAGCAGGCGCTTCACGGGCCGGGGAGCACGAGGCTCGGGTCGCAATCCAGGGAGCCGTCGATGTCGCGGAAGGGCGCCGAGCCGTCGGCGGGCGGTTGGGAGGCCGCGCCCGGGCAGCGCTTGACCTGGCCGGTCTGCAGGCCGGCGAGGCGCTGGCTGGGCGGGATCGGCGTGAGCGTCGCGCCGGCCGGGTTGTCGTCGAACGAGTAGGCGTTGAAGATCGGCTGGATCCGCGAGAAGTGCCCGTTGGCGTCGTAGTTGGCCGACCCCTCGCCGAAGTCCCGCAGCCAGCCGACGAGGTCGGGCGCGTAGGGGCGCAGGAACTTGAGCACCGGGGTGGCCTTCTGCAACGCCTCGATCGAGTGCGCGAACGACGGCTTGGCGGCCTTCTCGAGCGCCGGCGCCTTGTTCAGCAGGTCGGTGAGGTCGTTGTTGGCGCCGTTGCGGCGCACCAGCGTGCGCAGGTCGCCGATGGTCGGGCGCGCGTCGTGCACGAGCGGGCGCAGCTCGCGCAGGAAGCGCGCGAGGTCTTTGGTCGCGGGCTTGGACGCGGCCACCAGCACGTCGAGGTCGTCGAGCGTGGCGCGCAGGTTGACGAAGGTGGTGTTGGCCTTGCGCAGCGTGTCGGGCAGCACCTGCAAGGCCTGGTTGAGCGACACGTTCTCGGCGCCGATGGCCGCCGCGGTGCTGTTGGCGTTGGTGACGAGGCTCGCGAGGTCGCCGCGGCGCTGGGCCAGCGCGTTGGTCGTCCTGGCCGCGTTGCGCAGGAAGCCGTTGAGCGTCTGCTGGTTGGCGACGACCTCGTTGACCAGCCGGCGCGAGGCGCTCAGCGTCGGGTTGAAGTACTTGGTCGCCGCGTTGGCCTCCGTGCCGCGGTTGTCGTACCACTGCGCGCTGCCCTGGATGAACTGCTGCAGCGACGCGCGCGTCTTGGGGTCCAGGGTGTTGAAGAGCTGGTCGAGGTCGACGATCGACGTGGTCTTGTCGGTCCCCAGGGTGGCGCCGTCAGGCAGCTTGGGGTTCGAGTTCGGCCCGGGGGTCAGCGCGATGTAGCGGTTGGCGATGCCCGACAACGAGGTCGCCCGGATGAGCGCGGTCGTCCCCTCGTGCAGGGGCGCGTAGCCGTCCTGCACCGAGATCGTGATCTCGGCCTGGTTGTTGTCGGTGAGCGTGATCTTGCGGATCGAGCCGATGCGCCGGCCGCCGACCTGCACGTCGTCGTCCTTGACGAGCTGGCCGGCGTTCTCGAAGTGCAGCTCGTAGGTGCTCCCGCCGTCGCCACGCAGGAGGAAGACGGCGACCACGGCGACGGCGAGGACGAGGGCGCCCAGTGCCGCGCCGCGGGCCGCGTTCACGCGCGACCCTTCCGCATGACGGAGGCCTGGCGGGCTGTTGGCTCGGGACGAGAGATGAGAGAGAGGTGCGTGTGGGTTTCCGGTGCGTCGGCGCCGCGCATCCTGCCGGTGCCGTGTTAGGCGCGTGTTAGAGCTATTCCATGCCCAGCGGCCCCTGCGACTCGCCCGACAGGAACTGGCGCACGAAGGCGTTGTCGGAGTTGAACAGCTCCTCGGCCGGGCCGGACTCGACGATCCGCCCCTTCCACAGCACCGAGATGTGCTCGGCCACGCGGCGCGCGCTCATGATGTCGTGGGTGATCACGACGTAGGCGCCGCCGTTCTCCTCGTGGATCTCCTGGATGAGCTCGCACAGCAGCGCCGTGCGCACGGGGTCCAGGCCCGAGTCGGGCTCGTCGAAGAGCACGATGTCGGGGTCGAGCACGAGCGCCCGCGCGAAGCCCGCGCGCTTGCGCATACCGCCCGAGAGCTCGTTGGGCATCTTGTCGCCCGAGTCCTGCAGGCCGACCTCGGTCAGGCGGCGATTGACGATCTCGAGGATCTCGTCCTCGCCCTTGTCGGTGTGCTGGCGCAGGGGGAAGGCGACGTTGTCGAGCAGGTTCATGGAACCGAACAGCGCGCCGTCCTGGAAGAGGACGCCGAACTTCTTGCGCATCTCGAACAGCTCGTCGTCGTGCATGTTCGGCACCGACTCGCCGTGGACCAGGATGTCGCCCTCGTCGGGATACAGCAGGCCGACCATGTGCTTGATGCACACCGACTTGCCCGTCCCCGAGGGTCCCAGGATCATCGAGATCTTCCCCTCGGGGATGCCCATGTTCAGCCCGCGCAGGATCTTGTTGCGCCCGAACGCCTTGTGGACGTCGACGAACTCGACCGCGTCGGCGGCGCCGGTGGGCCGGTTGAGCCCCGTGTGCCAGCGGAACTCGTCGTCGTCGGAGCGCTGGGGCTCGTTGACCACCGACACGCGCTCGGTCTGCGCCGTGGCGCGGCGCTCGTCCTCGTCGCGGCGCAGGTCCTCCTCGTTGAGAGGCTCCTCGGCGTGCTCGTCGGCGGTCCGTCGCTCGTCGTCCATGAATTCAGCCTCCGATCGGGGCTCTCGGGTTCGCGCCCCAGAACAGCTGCGTGCAGAGCATCCCGATGAGGTGCACGAGCACGATGTTCAGCACCATCGACTTCGCCGTCGCCGTCCCGACCCCTACGGGCCCACCGCCCGCGTTGTAGCCGTAGTAGCACCCGACGAGCACGATGACCGTGGCCATGAGCATGCCCTTGATCACGCTGTATAAGAGATCGGGCGGGTTCTGGAACATCCAGAAGACCAGGAAGAAGCCGCCGCTGGACACCTCTCCGATCTGCTGCACGACCGCCAGGTAGCTGGCGAAGAAGCCGGCGCCCACCGCGGCGATGTACATGAAGGGCAGCACCATCCACGCCGCCAGCAGGCGCGTGGCGCACAGGAAGAGCATCGAGTCGATGCCCATGACCTCGAGCGCGTCGATCTCGTCGGAGATCCGCATCGAGCCGAGCTCGGCCACGATGCCGGTGCCAACCTTGGCGGCCATCATGTAGCCGAACGCGTAGGGCACGAGCTCGCGCAGGTCGCACCAGGCGCTGAACACGCCGGCGTAGGCGGGCGCGCCCACCGAGCGGTTGAAGTAGGCGCCCTCGATCCCGCACTGCAGGCCGATGATGAAGACCAGGCCCCAGATGACGAGGGTCGAGGAGAGGATGAGGATGCCGGCCTGGCGCAGCGTCTCGCCGAAGAAGCGAAAGACGCGCAGGCCGTAGACCTGGCCGAGGACGCGCCCGGAGAACTTGGCGATCTCGCCGAAGCTCGAGATCCAGTCGCGCGGGATGGCCAGCCAGCCGCCCACTATCTGATCACCGTGATCTCGGGGTGGGTGGCCAGCAGCGTCTGGGTGAAGACGTAGTTGAAGGCGAAGACGCCCAGGAACGCTATGACGACCGCCTGGTTGACGGCGCGGCCCACGCCCTCGGCGCCGCCCGAGGCGGTCATGCCCTTGTAACAGCACACGATGGCGATGATCGCGCCGAACAACGTGCACTTCAGGACCGACCCCCAGAGGTCCGTGATCGACGCGTTCGTGAAGAAGGTGGCCCAGAACGGCCCCAGCGGCGCGTCGTTGACCAGCGTGGCGATGATGCCGCCGAAGATGCCGAAGAGCAGCGCGTAGACGTCGAACAGGCCCGTCACGAGCATGAGGGCCAGGAAGCGCGGGACGACGAGGTTCTTGACCGGGTCGACGCCCAGGACCTGCAGCGCGTCGAGCTCCTCGCGGATCTTGCGCGCGCCGAGGTCGGCCGTGATCGCCGTGCCGGCCACGCCGGCGAGCACGATCGCGACGACGAAGGGGGCGAACTCGCGGATCGAGGCGAGCACGAAGAAACCGCCCAGACGGTCGATCGCGCCGAACAGGACGAGGAAGTTGGCCGCCTGCAGGCCCGGCGCGCCGTAACCGAAGGCGACGGTCGAGACGAGCAGCGGGAACCAGCACAGCCGCAGCGCGAAGAGGAACTGGCTGACGAACTCACCGCCGTACGGGTACGGCGGACGGAGGGCAGACAGGATCGTCTTCCCGGTCAGAATCATCATGTCCCCGACTTCCTCGAGCAGGTTCTTCGTAGGAAGAAACGCTCGGTCGGCGACGCTACGAACCATCTCGACCTCGTTGTAGGAACCCACAGGCGGCGCACCCCCCTCCGGGTGCGGCGCACCCGGGCACTCTAAGCAAAGGTCGCGACCGCTGACAAACCCGAACCGTCGCGTTCAGTAAACGGCGTGAGGGCGCGGAGGCCTGTGCTACGTTCCGGCCGCCGTGGAGGGGTCGACCGCGTTCGCGTGCCGTTACGCCCTGATCGCCGCCAGCGTCGCGGCGGTCGCCGTCGGCGGCTGCGGCGGCGGCAAGCGCCAGGACGCCGACGAGCCGTCGGGGACCTTCCAGGTCGACGTCGTCAACGCGAGCTTCCCGACCAAGCAGCACCTGGCCCAGCCGGAGCGCTTCGTCATCGCCGTGCGCAACACGGGCAGCAGGACCGTGCCCAACGTCGCGGTCACGGTCAACTCGTTCGCGGCGCGCTCCGAGCAGGCCGGGCTGGCCGACGCCCAGCGCGCCGTGTGGGTCATCGACGCCAGCCCGCGCGGCGGCGACACCGCCTACACCAACACGTGGGCCCTGGGGCGCCTGGCCCCCGGCCAGACGCGGCGCTTCGTGTGGCGCGTGACCGCCGTGCAGGCCGGCACGCACACGGTCAAGTGGCAGGTCGCGGCGGGGCTCAACGGCAAGGCCAAGGCGACGCTCGCGGGCAACCGCGCGCCCGCCGGGTCGGTCACCGTCGACGTGTCGTCCAAGCCGGCGCAGGCGCACGTCGATCCGAAGACCGGCCGGGTCGTGCGCGAGAGCCAGTAGCCCGCCCGACCGCTGCAATCCTGCCGTCGGGCGCGTCGGCGCGCCGAGCAGTCTGCTTCACTGCCAATCGACCCCGAACAAGCCGGAGGGATCCCTTGCGCGAGCGCTTCGATGCGGGCACCGGGCTCGTTGCCGTCGGTGCCGTCCTGCTGCTGGTGAGTCTGTTCATCGACTGGTACCACCCCGGCGGCGACGCCTGGGCCGTCTTCGAGTCGCTCGACGTCCTGCTGGCCGGCGCCGCCGTCTGCGGCCTGCTGGCCGTGGCACCGCGCTTCGGCACCGGCGGCCTGGGGCGGGCGCTCCCGCTCATCTCGGCCATCGCGTTCGCCGTCGTGCTCGTGCAGCTCATCGATCCGGCGCCGGTGGTCAGGGACTCCGACCTCGCCACCGGCGCGTGGCTGGCCCTCGCGGCGACGGCGATCATGACCCTCGGGGCCATCCTCGGGGCAGCGAGCATCTCGGTCACGGTCGATGTCCGCGGCCGCGAGCGCCGCCGGCGTACCGCGGCCATCGACGCGCGCGAGCGCGGCGCCGAGGCCGCCGAGGCGCCCGCCGTCGCGACCGACGACGACGGTGAGAGCGTGGGCCGTCGCTTCGCCCGCGGCCACGACTCGCTCTTCGGCGCGCGCGAGCGGGACGTGCCCGAAGGGCACGAGACGCGCGAGCCCGCGGCTCCCGCCGCCGACCCGGCCGCGGAGGATCCCCAGCGCACCCAGGCCCTCGACCCGGTCGAGCCGACACAGGAGTGATGAGCGCCGTCGCCAGCGGACTCAGCTTCGAGGTCCTGCGCTTCACCGTCGAGCCGGTGAGCGCCGAGGTCGCGCTGCTCGAGCTCGAGGGGCGCTTCCGCGCGGAGACCCGCCGGCGCCTGGGCGTCCCGCGGCTGATGGCCGAGAGCGACGAGGGCTCGCGCGAGGTCGCGCCCGCCGCCGCGAACGAGGCGCAGGCCGAGCCCGACGGCGGGCTGTGGCGCGCGAGCTACGCCGTGGCGCTCGAGATCCTCGACGACGGGAGCTTCGCCCTCGCCGTCGGGCGCGAGCTGCTCGTCGGGCTGCCGGCGCCCGACCTGGCCGAGACGAGCGGCGAGCGCGAGGTGCGTCTCGCCCGCGAGGCCAACGCCCTGCGCCGGACAACCGACGAGGCGCGCGCGGCCGCCGCGGCGGCGCTCGCCTCGGTCGGGACCGAGCGCCAGGCCCGTGAGGCGACAGAGGCCGAGATGGCCGAGGCGCGCATGGCCCGCGACGACCACGCCCGCCGCGCATCCAGCCTCGACGACGAGCTGGCCCAGCTGCGCCGCGAGCACGCCGCCGAGCTCGTGCGCCGCGACGAGGAGCGGGCCGCCGCCCTGGTCGGCCGCGACGAGGAGGCCGCCCGGGCTGCCGAGGAGCGCGTCGCCGAGCTCGAGGCCGAGGCAGCCGAGGCGCGGCGCAGCCTCCGGGCCGCCCGCGCGGAGGCCGAGGCCATGCGCCGCGACCTCGAGCGCGAGCGCGAGCGCGCCGAGGCGGCCGAAGCCGCGGTGCGCCGCGGCCGGGTCACCGAGCTCGACGGCGAGCCGGTGCAGGCCGACGAGGCCGAAGAGGCCGATGAGGCCAGCGACGCCGAGGAGGCCGCTGCGGTGGTCGCTCCCCACGGCGACGAGGCCCTGGCCGCGGCGCGCGCCGATGCCCACGAGCACGACAGCGACATCTTCGATCCGCCCGAGGGCGAGCCGGCCACGGAGATCGCCGAGCGGCCGCGCGGCCGCGGTGGCGCCGGCAGCGAGGACGCGACCGAGGTCGCCACCTGGCAGCGGCCGGCCCCCGTCGCGGGCGACCCCGGCGAGACGGTCCGCGTGCTCGGCGCGCGGCGCCCGCGGCGCACCGGCGAGGGCACCCCCGCCGAGGCCGCGCCCGGGACGGCGGCCATCGGCGCCCGCCACATCGAGCCGGGCCAGACGCCGCGGCGCAGCGCGGCCGCCGCGTGGCTGGCGCGCCTCCTGGCCTTCGCGGCGCTCGTCGTCGTGGTGGTCGCGCTGCTGCTGGTGGTCAAGCCCTTCTGAGTGCGCCGCTGCCCCGCTGCGGTTCGTCCGTGGTCGTGGGCGGCGCTGCGCGGCCAGGGCACCGAGGGCAAGCAGGCCGCGATCGCCCGCGGCAGGACGTCGCGTGCGCCGGGCCGCCAGACGCCAACCACTTCGCTTTTGGTGCGGAAACCGAACCCAAACCGAAGTGGTTCGTGCCTAGCGCGCCCACCCGACCGCTCGCGGCCACCCTCCCCTCGATGCCCTGGCCGCGCAGCGCCGCGAGCGCGGGGCGGCAGACCGCGGGCCAAAGGGCACTACTTCGGCAACCGCGGCGCGATGATCCGGTACGCCTTGAGGCCCAGGCCCAGGCGCTCGCGGTCCTCGGAGAGCATCGGGTCGAGGCCCGTGAGCTCCTTCACGCGCTCCAGGCGGTAGGCCACCGTGTGGCGGTGGGCGTAGATGGCCGCCGCGGTCGCGTTCATGTTGCAGTTCTGGTCGAGGTAGGACTCGAGCGTGCCGACGAGGTCGGTGCGGTACTGGTCGTCGTAGCGGACGATCGGCGCGACAGTGTCCTCGTAGAAGGAGCGGACCTCCTCGGGATGCGAGGCGAGGACGCGGAAGAGCAGACGGTACGTGCCCGTCCCGATGTCCTGGGCGATCGGCGCGTCGGACTGGCGCAGGACGTCGAGCACCAGCTCGGCCTCCTGGATCGCGCGCCCGAACTCCGCCGGGTCGGCGTAGAAGCTCGACAGGCCGACCGTGCCGTGCTGGCGCAGGCGCTCGGCGAGCCGCCGGGCGCGCTCGAGCGTGCGCTCGGGCGCGTCGTCGCCGCCGACGGCGGGCAGCAGCGCGTACACGCGCCCGTCCATGTGCTGGGCCAGCGCGCCGGGGTGATCCTCGGCGATGGTGGCCACCACGTGGCGCGGGCGGTCGGTGGTCAGCTCGGCGCACAGCACGACGGCGCCGCGCGAGAGGTCGCAGCCCAGGCGCCCCGCGCGCCGCACGACCTCGCGCGGCTCGAGGTCCGGGCGCGAGCGCAGGTCCTCGAGGAACGAGCCGCGCAGGTTCTGCTCGACCTCCTCCTTGGCCTCCTCGACGGCCACCTCGGTGAGCGAGGCGACCGCCGCGAGGTGCAGGAAGTCGCCGGCCTCGGCGCCCGGCGGCGTGGGCCCGAGGAGCATGAGCACCGCGCCGACGATGTCGTCGCCGGACATGATCGGCACCTCGGCGCCGACGGCCGGCGGCACCTGCGCCGGGCGGTCCTTGACGCGGTCGGCGACGTAGCGCCGCAGCGTCGCGAGGTCCTCCTCGCCGGCCGCCGGCGCCGCGACCGCGGCGCCGAGGCGCGGGATGACGATCGCCACGGGCGCACCCGCGGCGTCGGCCGCCAGCGCCGCCACCTTGTCGAGGCCGTCGCCGCCCAGGACGGCGTCGACCATCTCCAGGTGAACGGCGCGCAGCCGCTCGACGATGCCTCCTGCGCCGCCGCGCGAGGCGGCGGGCTTCCTTTCAGATCCCGCCGCCTCGGGCATGCGAACCCTCTCTCCTCAGATGGTTGGTTCCGCGGCCGCCGCGCTCGCCTGTGCGCGGGCCGTGGATGCCGGACGCCGCACGGCGAAGGGGTGTCGGGCTGGTTGCCCGGCCCCCTTCGTCGGGTGGCGATCCGGCGCCGCGGAGCGCGTGCAGGCGAGTGCGACGGTCGTGGAATCGGCCATCAGGTCGTGGCGGCGGCTTCCGGATGGGCCTGGAGGACCTCCTCGCCGGACTCACCGGTCCGGACGCGGTAGCTCTCCTCCACCGGCAGGACGAACACCTTGCCGTCGCCCACGGCCCCTGTCCGCGCGTGCTTGAGGATCGTGTCGACGATCGTCTGCACGTCGCGGTCGGCGACCACGCACTCGAGCTTCACCTTCGGGCGCAGGTAGTTCGTCAGCTCCGCCCCGCGATAGCGCTCGGTGATCCCCTTCTGCCGGCCCGAGCCCTTGACCTCGCTGATGCTCAGCGAGGGAAAGCCCAGCGTCAGCAGCTCCATGCGGATCGGCTCGAACGCCTCGTGGCGGATATAGGCCTCGATCTTCTTCACGCCGTCACCTCCTGAGTGGTCGGGGTCGGTGCCGCACCGGCCGTCGCCGGCGTGGCCACGTGCGGGGCCGCACCGTAGCCCACGAGCTCAGGGATGGGGATGAACTGCTCGGGATAGCCGTACATGCCGTGCTCGGAGATGTCCAGGCCGGCCTCCTCCTCCTCGGCGGACACGCGCAGGCCGTAGGTCTTCTTGATGACCCAGAAGGTGGCGTAGCTAGCCGCGAGGACGAACGCGAACACCGTCACGACGCCCAGCGCCTGAGCGCCGAGCTGCTTGATCGAGCCCGAGTAGAACAGGCCGGGATCGCCGACCCCGTTGTAGGCCGCCAGCGACGGCAGCGTGAACAGGCCGCACGACAGCGTGCCCCACACGCCGCACAGACCGTGGGCGGTGAGGGCGCCGACCGGGTCGTCGAGCTTGCGATCGATGGCGTAGACGCCGAGCGGGACGATGATGCCGGCGATGAAGCCGATGACCACGCCGGCCCACGGCGCGACGTAGCCCGACGGCGCGGTGATGGCGACGAGCGCGCCGATGGCGCCGTTGCCGGCCATGCCGATGTCGATCTGCCCGGTCTTCAGGCGCGCCGTGATGATCGCGCCGAGCACGCCCGCGGAGGCCGCGAGCTGCGTGACGATCAGCACCTCGGTGAAGCGGCCGTCGAGCGCGCCGAGGGTTGAGCCCGGGTTGAAGCCGAACCAGCCCAGCCACAGGATCAGCACGCCGAGCCCGAAGAGCGGCATGTTGTGGCCGGGGATGGCGCGGGCCTTGCCGTCGGCGCCGTACTTGCCGCGTACGCGGGCCCAGGAGCAGCAGCGCAGCGAGGGCGCCGGTGGCGCCGATCAGGTGGACGGCCGTCGATCCGGCGAAGTCCTGCATGCCGATGTTGACCTGCAGCCAGCCGCCGCCGAACACCCAGCCCGACGCGATCGGGTAGATGAGCGCGCTGAAGATCACGGCGTAGATGACGTACACGCCGAACTTGATGCGCTCGAGCGTGGTGCCCCACACGATGGCCAGCGAGACGGCGCAGAAGACGAACTGGAAGAACCACTTCGACTCGATGGTGGCGTCGGAGAGGCCCATGATCGGGAAGGCCTGCTGCGGATCGCCGAAGTGGCGCAGGAAGAACCCGGTGTCGCCGATGACATGACCGGTCGCGCCGCCGAAGGCGAAGGCGAAGCCCACCGCCCAGTAACAGATCGCCGCAATGGAGAAGTTGGTGAGGATCTTCGCTACGACCGTTCCCGCGTTCTTGCCGCGCGAGAAGCCGATCTCCAGGAAGGCGAAGCCCGCCTGCATGAACATCACGAGGCAGGCGGCGACGATCACCCAGAGCGAGTTGATGCCCACCGAGTCGGGCAGCCCCTTGCCGGCTGCATCGAACGTGTCGGCCATGGCCGCGGCTGGCAGCACCAGCAGGGCCAGAAGGCCCAAAAGAACGGCACGGGTCATTGGGGTACGGCGCATGGATCCTCCTGGGTCGAGTGCGCCTCGCAGTCTGTTGGCCGCCGGGCGGAGCGTCTTTCGCCCGGTGTCGAAAGATCGACCCGCCGCATTCGCCATCCGGTAGAGCCGCCCCGTCCACGAGGGCGAACGATGCCTGCCGATTCTTCGACGGCTGGATAAGGTGAACGCGTCGTTGCCGCCACTAGGCTCGCCCTGCATTCCCACGCACGCGACTCAGAGCCAAAATCAGGAGGACCTCTCACGCCCATGGCACGCACCCGCCAGCAGAACGTCACCGCGGCGCAATGGACGGCCAACGGCGCCGCCCTCGGCGCGCCCGATCTCACCGAGCCCGGGACCTACCCGTTCGGCGAGAACGTCTTCAACCTCGCAGTCCAGAAGGAACGCCTGCCCAAGGACGTCTTCCGGCAGCTGCAGGCGACGCTCGACCGCGGCGAGGCGCTCGATCCGTCTTTGGCCGACGCGGTGGCCAAGGAGATGCGCGAGTGGGCCATGGAGCGCGGCGCCACGCACTTCACCCACTGGTTCCAGCCGCTGACCAACTCGACGGCCGAGAAGCACGACTCCTTCTACGAGCCCGCCGGCGACGGCACCGCGATCGCCGGGTTCTCCGGCAAGGAGCTCATCCAGGGCGAGCCGGACGCCTCGTCGTTCCCGACCGGCGGCGTGCGCGCGACCTTCGAGGCGCGCGGCTACACCGCGTGGGACCCGACGTCCCCGGCCTTCATCATCGAGAACCCCAACGGCGCGCTGCTGTGCATCCCGACGGCCTTCGCATCGTGGACCGGTGAGGCGCTCGACACGAAGATCCCGCTGCTGCGCTCGATGGACGCGCTGTCCACGGCGGCCATCGGCGCGCTGAAGCTGCTTGGCGACGAGGCCGCCAGCCGCGTCTTCACCACGGTCGGCGCCGAGCAGGAGTACTTCTACATCGACGAGCAGTACTACTTCGAGCGCCCCGACCTCTACACCACGGGCCGCACGCTGTTCGGGGCCAAGCCGCCCAAGGGCCACGAGCTCGACGACCACTACTTCGGCTCCATCCCCGAGCGCATCCTCGCGTGCATGCTCGAGACCGAGCAGGAGCTGGCCAAGCTCGGCGTGCCGACCAAGACGCGCCACAACGAGGTCGCGCCCAACCAGTACGAGCTGGCGCCGATCTTCGAGAACTCCAACGTCGGCGCCGACCACCAGCAGCTGACGATGCAGATCATGCAGAACGTGGCCCGCCGGTATGGCCTGGTCTGCCTGCTGCACGAGAAGCCCTACGCCGGCGTCAACGGCTCGGGCAAGCACAACAACTGGTCGATGGGCACCGACACCGGGCTGAACCTGCTCGAGCCCGGCGACACCCCGCACGAGAACATCTCCTTCCTGTTCTTCTGCGCGGCGGTCATCGCGGCGGTCAACCGCCACCAGGCCCTGCTGCGCGCGAGCGTGGCGGGCATCGGCCAGGACCACCGCCTGGGGGCCAACGAGGCGCCGCCGGCGATCATCTCGATCTTCCTCGGCGCCGAGCTGCGCAAGGTGTTCGACACGATCGAGGCCGGCGAGGGCGATCCGGCGACGCCGGGCTCGTTCCTCGGGCTGGGCACGCCGGTCCTGCCGCCGCTGCCGATGCACGGCGGCGACCGCAACCGGACCTCGCCGTTCGCCTTCACGGGCAATAAGTTCGAGTTCCGCGCGCTGGGCTCGAGCCAGTCGCTGGCGCTCCCCAACACGGTGCTCAACACCATCGTGGCCGAGGCCATCGAGGAGCTCGCCGCCAAGCTCGAGCGGGCCACCGGCGAGGGCAAGGACATCAACGAGGCCGTGGTCGACGTCGTCCGCGAGACCTACGCCCACAACAAGCAGGTCTGCTTCGACGGCGACAACTACGACGAGGCGTGGCACGCGGAGGCCGAGAAGCGCGGCCTGGCCAACCTGCGCACGACGCCCGACGCGCTGCCGTGGCTGGTCGAGAAGCAGACGATCGCCACCTTCGAGCGCTACAAGGTGCTCTCCGAGCGCGAGCTCGAGTCGCGCTTCGAGGTGATGGTCGAGCAGTACATCACGCGCGTGAACATCGAGGCCGAGACGGCCGCCTCGATCGCCCGCACGATGCTGCTGCCCGCAGCGATCCGTCACCTGGCAGACCTCAAGGCGGGCGGCCACGACGGGCTCGTGGCCGAGACCCAGGAGCTCGTCGGCCAGTTCTACGACGCGATCCTGGCCCTCGAGAAGGCCAACGAGCACCACCCGGCCGAGGAGGGCCTCGAGCTGGCCAAGTACATGCGCGACACCGTCGTGACGGCGATGGCGTCGACGCGCGAGGTCGCCGACCGCCTGGAGCGCATCGTGGCCGACGATCTCTGGCCGCTGCCGAAGTACTCGGAGATGCTCTTCATCAAGTAGGCGCGCGCACGCCCCCCTGCGCGCTTCGGTGTGGCCCCGCCCCGGCGGGGCCACACGCGTTTCAGGGCGCGTCGGACGGTGACGAAGGGCGCTGCAGGAGCGCCAGGCGCGCGAGGCCCTGCAGGCTGCGCTCGAGGCTGTCGGCCAGGTCGGCGGGGACCGGGCGGCCCTGGTCGAGGAGGTGCGCGCGCAGCTCGGCGGCCAGCGCGGCGCGGTCGCGGGTGCCGTCGAGCAGCGTGACGAGCCGGCGCCCGAGGTCGTCCTCGATGCGCACGCTGGCGTGGCGCAGGTTGGTCACCGTCTCGCCGGCGCGGGCCTGGTGGCGCGCGAGGGCGCTGGCCCGCGGGGCGTCGCCCGGGGTGGTCGCCGGTCGCGGCGGGTGGACGTGGAGCGCGACGAGGTTGGCGGCGTAGCTGCGCAGCAGCGCGTCGCACAGCGCGCGGCGGTCTGCGGGCGTCGCGTCCGGGCCGAGCAGGTCGGCTACCCACAGCGCGGCCGGCCAGGCGCTCGCGGCGCGCTCGAGGGCGTCGACGACCAGCGGGTGGTCGGTCGTGAGCGTCGAGCCGGTCGGCCCCGCGAAGGCCTGCGCGCCGTCGAGGCCGGACTCGCCCCGCGGCTGGGCCTGGGTGGACACGGCCAGGTGCTCGAGCACCTCCGGGCGCGGCGTGCGGTCGATCGCGAGCTCGGCGCGGCACAGCAGCGTCTGGCGGAACATGCGGCCCTTGAGGAAGTCGAGGTACTGCTCGCGGCGCACCGGGTCCTCGATCCCCATCAGCGCCTGCGCGGCCGGCTCGGAGGCGGCGCCGATCTGCATCTCGAAGAAGTCCGCCTCGGCGAGGTACTGCAGCCCGTGGCGAGCGGCGTGCGCGGCGAACTCGTGGAAGTAGACGGCGTCGTTGACGTCCGCGAGCTCGTCGTGTAGCAGCGTCGCGTCGCTGCGCGCGAGCATGCGCTCGGCCTGGCCGCGCAGGAGCGCGCCGAGGCCCTGCTCGCCGGGCGCACCCTCGACCAGGAAGCGCAGCAGCGCCCGCGCCTGGGCGACGCGCTCGCGCGCGTCGGTGAGCTCGGCGGTGTGGAAGACGAGCATGTCGCGCAGCGCCTGGCGCAGGCGCCCGCCGGGCAGGGCGTTGTAGCTGACGTAGGCCACGCCGGCGTCGTCGAGTGCCGCGCGGCAGACGGCGAGCAGGCGATCGCGCACTGCCGCCGGCACCCATGAGTACACGCCATGGGCGATGACGTAGTCGAAGCCGCCCGCGGCCGGCGACAGCTCCTCGATGGCCCGTGCCTCGAGCGTCACGTTCGCCAGGCCGAGCTCGGCGACGAGCCCCTGACCGCGCGCGATCGCCTTCGGCGCGGCATCGATGCCGACGAAGCTCGCGTCGGGCAGCGCGAGCGCCATCGGGATGAGGTTGCCGGCGTCGCCGCAGCCGAGCTCGAGCACGCGGCAGCGCTCGGGCGCGGCGGAGCCCACGCCGAAGAGCGTCGCGAGCGTCGCGAGGCGATCGGGGTGCGTCTGGGCGAACGGGTGCCCGGGGTACGGGACCGCGTCGTACGGCGACCCGGCGGCCGGCCCCGGAGCGCTCAGAACGCCTTGTTGGTCTTGCGGTCCCAGCCGACCCGGATCGGGGCGACGCTGCCCTTGGCCGTCTGCTCGCGGTAGGTCATCTCGATCTTCGAGAAGTTCAGCGAGATCGAGTCCAGCGGCGCCTCGGCCGTCGCCCCGCCGGTCTGGTAGCCGCTGACGAGGACGTCCGAGAGCGAGAAGGTCAGGAACTCGGTCTGCCCCTTGCCCGCCTTGCGCCCCGTGAGGACGGCGCTCTTGATGTGCGTCCCGGCCGCGCAGGCCAGCAGGAGCTGCGGGCTCGCCTTCGAGAGGTTCGCGCTGACGTGCAGGTCGGTCATCGCCACCTTGCCGGCGCCCGAGCCGCCTCCCGGCGTCGCCGCGATCTCCTGCGACTCGCCCCACGACCAGCTGAGGACGTCGATCTCGCCCTTGTGCTTGGCGTCGGCGCTCTCGCCCGGGATGCCGTCCAGCCTGAGGAAGTAGTCGAACGCCGCCATGCCTGAGGCGGGGTCTACACGACCCGGTGACGCAGGTCAACGCGCGTCGGCTCCCGGCGGCGCGGGTAGGCGGGACGGGTGGCCGGGCGGGTACGGGTGCTGGGCGGCTTCGCCGCCTTCGGTCTCTTCTGGGGCGCGTGGGGCGCCACGCTGCCCGCCGTGCAGGCGCACGCCCGCGTCGACGACGGCCAGCTCGGCGTCGCGCTGCTGTGCATCGGCGCCGGCGCCCTGGTGTCGATGCGCCCGGCGGGGACGCTCGTCGACCGCTGGGGCGCGCCGGCGCTGCCGGCCACGCTCGCCGCGTTCGGCGGCGCCGCCGCGCTGCCCGGGCTGGCGACGTCGACCGCGGCTCTGTGCGCCGCCCTGCTCGTCCTGGGAGCGACGTCCGGCGCGGTCGACGTCGCCATCAACGCCGAGGGCGTGAGCACCGAGGCCGCCACGAGCCGCGCCGTGCTGAGCCTGGCCCACGGCACGTTCTCGGCCTGCGTGGTGGGCGGCAGCCTCGCGGCGGGCGGCCTGCGGGCCGCCGGCGCCGGGCCGGAGACCGTGCTCGTCGGTGTGGGCCTCGTCGTCGCCGCCACCGCCGCGTCGCTGCTGCGCGTGCCCCCCGCCGGCGCCCCGCGCTCGACGGCGCGCCCGTCGCTGCGCCCCGTGCCGCGCCTGCTCGTCGTCCTGGGCGGGCTGTGCGCGCTGGCCTTCTTCGTCGAGAACGCGTGGCAGAGCTGGGGCGCCGTGCACCTCGAGTCCGACCTCGACGCCTCCCCCGCCCTCGGCGCGCTCGCCCCGGCCCTCTTCGCCGGCGCCGCCGCGGTCTCGCGCCTGGGCGGCCACGCGCTCGCCGGCCGCGTGAGCGAGCTGACCCTGCTGCGCGGCGGCGCCGCGCTGGGCGCCGCCGGCACGCTGCTGGGCGCCCTGGCCCCGGTCGCCGGGCTGGCGTTGGTCGGCGTGGTCGCCGCCGGCGCCGGCATCTCGATCTGCGCGCCCGTGCTCTTCTCGATCGCCGGCCGCGGCGCCGGCGAGGCGGTGCGCGGCGCCGCCGTGTCGGTCGTGACCACGATCGCCTACCTGGGCTTCCTCGTCGGGCCGGCCGCCGTGGGACTGCTCGCGGACGCCACGGCCCTGGAGACGAGCCTCGCCGCGGTGGCCGGCGTCGCCGTGGCGCTGGCCATCCTGGCGCCCGCGAGCCATCCACGCTCGGGTTAGACTCGAACCGCAGGGAGCCGCAGGACCGTGGAGCGGAGGCCCCGGTCCAGCCGAGCAGGAGCTACGGATGATCCGTCTGGCACGGTGGGATGTGGCGGCGAGGAGCCTCGTCACGTCCCGCGACGCCACCGGGGCGGCGACCATCGGCCGCCTCTCGGCCCCTGTGCGCGGCCCGGGCTTCTGGCTCGGGCTATGGGCCGTGGCCCTCGGCGCCGAGTTTGCAGCGCTCGTGCCGGTGATCTGGCCCGGAGAGGAGCGGGTCGAGACCGTGCAGGTCATCTACCGGCTGATCGGCGGGTCGTTCGCGGCCTGCGGGCTGATCGCCTGGCGCCGGCGGCCTGACAGCCGCAGCGGCCTGCTGATGGCCGCCGCGGGCGCGGGCTTCTTCACCTCGGCCATCGTCGGCCAGTTCCACGCGCCGATCGCTCAGACGTCGTCGATCCTGGTGCAGGAGCTGTGGGCGCCGTTCTTCGTGGCGCTGCTGCTGACGCTGCTGACCGCGGGACGGCTCGAGTCGCGCGTGGACTGGCTGCTGGTGGGCACCTTCGTGCTGGCGCTGTGGGTACTGCAGGTCGTCTGGCTGCTGTTCTACGAACAGGACGGGAACCTGCTGGCCGCCTTCCCGAACGCGGACATCGCGGATGCGGTCGACAAGGGCCAGCGCTCGCTGGCGGGCCTGGCCTGCGTGGCCGTCGCGGTCGTGGTGGCAGCGCGCTGGCGGGCAGCGTCGCGCCCGCGGCGGCGCGCGCTGCTGCCGAGCGTCGCGGGCAGCGTGGCCCTGCTGCTCTTCGCCGCGCTGCTCACCAACGATCTCATCACCGGCTCGCGGTCGCAGGCGGTCCTCTGGCTGGCGATCTGCTCACTCGTGAGCGTGCCGGCGGCGTTCCTCGTCGGCCTGCTGCGCTCGCGCCTCGCGCGCGGCGGCATGGCCGACCTCTTCCGCGACCTCAAGACCACGCGCGGGGTCGGGCTGCGGGACGCGCTGGCCAAGGGGCTGGGCGACCCGAGCCTCGTGATCGCCTACCGACTGCCCGAGTCCCTGGGCTACGCCGACGCCGACGGGCACCCGGTGCTGGTCCCTCCGCTCGCCGAGGATCGCTCCGCGGCGATCGTCGAGAGCGACGGCACCGAGCTCGCCGCGCTCATCTACGACGCCTCGCTCGACGACGATCCCGAGCTGGTCGAGGCCGTCCGCGCCGCGGCGGGCATGGCGCTCGAGAACGAGCGCCTGCAGGCCGAGGCCCAGTCCCGGCTGGCGGAGGTCCAGGCCTCGCGCGAGCGCATCGTCGCCGCCAGCGACGCCGAGCGCCGGCGCCTCGAGCGCAACCTGCACGACGGAGCCCAGCAGCGATTGGTCGCGCTGTCGCTGCAGCTGCGCCTCCTGGAAGGGCACGTCGGCAACGACCCATCGGCGCAGGCGCTCGTCGCGACCGCGACTTCGGAGCTGGCCCAATCGCTCGCCGAGCTGCGCGAGCTGGCGCGTGGGATCCATCCCGCCGTGCTCAACCACGGCCTGGCCGCCGCCCTGGACTCGCTGGCCGCGCGCTCGCCGGTGCCCGCCACCGTCACCTACGAGACCAACGGCGACCTCCCCGAGCCCGTCGAGCTCGCGGCCTACTTCGTGGCCTCCGAGGCGTTGACCAACGTCGCCAAGTATGCGCAGGCGACCACGGCCAGCGTACGCGTGTCGCGTCAGGGGCGCAACGCCGTCATCGAGATCGCCGACGACGGCGTCGGCGGCGCCGACGGGGCCCGCGGGTCAGGGCTGCGCGGGCTGGCCGATCGCGTCGAGGCCCTCGACGGGCGGCTGACCGTGATCAGTCCGCCGGGGGCAGGGACCACCGTCATTGCGGAGCTGCCGTGCGGGTCGTGATCGCGGACGACAGCATCCTCGTCCGCGAGGGCATCGCCTCGATCCTGACCCGCGCGGGCATCGAGGTGGCGGCTCAGGTCGACTCGCCGGAGGATCTGCTGCGCGAGGTCGACGGCCACGTGCCCGACGTGGCGATCGTCGATGTCCGCATGCCGCCGACGCAGACCGACGAGGGGCTGCGCGCGGCCCATGAGATCCGCGCGCGCCATCCGCAGATCGGCATCGTCATCCTCTCCCAGCACGTCGAGGTCGGGGTCGCCACGCGCCTGCTGGCCGAGACCCCCGAGGGCCTCGGCTACCTGCTCAAGGATCGCGTGTCGAACGTGGACAGCTTCGTCGGCGCGCTGGAGCGCGTGGCCGACGGCGGCTCGGCTCTCGACCCCGAGGTGGTCACCGGGCTCTTCGCGCGGGCCAAGGACGATGGGCCGCTGCAGACCTTGACCGAGCGCGAGCGCGAGGTCCTCGAGCAGATCGCCGAGGGCCTCTCCAACCAGGCCATCGCCGAGACGATGCAGATCACGCTGCGCAGCGTGGAGAAGTACGTCTCGAGCGTGTTCACGAAGCTCGGCCTGCCGGCGACCGGCCACGAGCACCGCCGCGTCCTGGCCGTCCTGCGCTTCCTGCGCGCCTGACGCGCCAGGGGCGAGCCGCCCGAGCCGACACCCAGCGAACCGCCCCCCACGACACGAGTTGACCCGTGCGCGCCGCGAGCCCTTGGACGGGAGGCTCGTCGCTGTCACGCAAACCCCCACGAAGGGATCGCAATGCAGTCCGTCCTCATGCAATCAGAGCTCCAGGACCCACCCGTCTCCGAGGCCGTCGTCACGGCGCGCGACGTGGTGCGCCGCTACGGCCAGGGCGACACCGCTGTCGACGCGCTGCGCGGCGTGTCGCTCGACATCGCCCGTGGTCGCCTCACCGCCGTCATGGGGCCCTCGGGCTCGGGCAAGTCGACGCTCATGCACATCCTCGCCGGGCTCGACCAGCCCACCTCGGGTGACGTCACCGTCGCCGGCGAGGACATCACCGGCATGGACGACAACCAGCTGACCAAGCTGCGCCGCGATCACATCGGCTTCATCTTCCAGTTCTTCAACCTGCTGCCGATGCTGACCGCGGCGGAGAACATCGCGCTGCCGCTCAAGCTCGCCGGCGGCAAGCCTGACCCGCAATGGCTCGAGGAGCTCATCGACAAGGTCGGGCTCGGCCAGCGCCTCACCCACCGCCCGTCCGAGCTGTCCGGGGGCCAGCAGCAGCGCGTCGCCGTGGCCCGTGCCCTCGTCTCGCGCCCCAGCGTGATGTTCGCCGACGAGCCGACCGGCAACCTGGACTCGACGACGAGCGGCGAGATCCTGACGCTGCTGCGTGACTCGGTCGACACCCTCGGCCAGACCACCGTCATGGTCACCCACGACGCGCACGCGGCGGCGATCGCCGATCGCGTCGTCTTCCTCGCCGACGGCCACATCGTCCGCGACCTCGGCCCGTCCAGCGCCCACGAGATCCTCGAGGCGCTCGAGCAGGTGACCCAGCGATGAGGTCCGTCGCGCTCAAGGGCCTCGCCGCCCGCAAGGTCCGCGCGCTCCTCACCGCGCTCGCCGTCGTCATCGGCGTCGCGATGGTCAGCGGCACCTTCATCCTCACCGACACCACGCTGAAGTCGTTCACCGGCCTCTTCACGGCCTCATCGGCCAAGACCGATGCCGTCGTCAGCGGCAAGGAGATCGTCAAGAACTCGACCAACGGCAGCGGGATCACCATTCCCGCCTCCGTGCTCGCCAAGGTCCGGGAGCTGCCTGAGGTCGAGGCGGCCGCGGGCGAGGTCAGCCCCGCCGAGGCGAACGTGGCCGACATCATCGGCCCCGACGGCAAGTCCGTCGCCAAGGAGAGCGTCGGTGGCAGCTACGACGCCGCCAACGCGCGCTTCAGCCCGTTCAGGTTCAAGACCGGCAAGGCCCCGCAGGGGCCCGGCGAGGTCGCGATCGACGCCGGCACGGCCGCGAAGAAGCACTACGAGGTCGGCGACTCCATCGTCGTCGCTGCGCTCGGCAAGAAGCACACCTACGAGATCAGCGGCACGGTGTCCTACGGCACGGTCGACTCGCTGGGCTTCGCGAGCATCGCCGTCTGGGACGTCAAGACCGCGCAGGCGCTGCTGGACCGTGAGGGTCGCTATGACCTGGTCTCGGTCGCCGCGAAGAAGGGCACGTCGTCGGCTGCGCTCGTGCGGTCGATCAAGCCCCTGCTGCCGGCCAATCTGCAGGTCAAGGACGCCGCCCAGCAGGCCAAGGACGACGCGGCGCAGCTCAACGACGGCATGAGGATGGTCCGCCTGGTCCTGCTGGGCTTCGGTGGCATCGCGCTGCTCGTCGGCGCGTTCGTCATCTTCAACACGCTGTCGATCACCGTCGCCCAGCGCACCCGGGAGTTCGCCACGCTGCGGACGCTCGGCGCCTCGCGCAAGCAGGTCAAGCGCTCGGTCGTGCTCGAGGGCCTCGTCATCGGCCTGATCGCCTCGCTGCTCGGGCTCGTTGCCGGCTTCGGCATCGCCAAGGGCATGGTCGCCCTGTTCTCCGCGTTGGGCCTCGACCTGCCGGAGGCCGGCACGGTCGTCGCCACGCGAACGATCACGGTGTCGATGCTCCTCGGCACCAGCATCACGGTGCTCGCGAGCATCCTGCCCGCGCGCCGGGCGACCCGCGTCCCGCCGATCGCCGCAGTCCGCGAGGGATCGACGCTCCCGGCGACGCGCTTCGCCGCGCACTCGGCCAAGACCGGCGTCGGCGTGGTCCTGGCGTCGCTGGCCGCCATCGCGGCCGGGCTCCTCGTCAGCGCCATCAGCGGCATCGTCGTCGCGCTGCTGATCGTCGGCGGCGTGCTCGGGATCTTCGCGGGCATCGCGCTGCTCGCCCCGAGCCTCGTCAAGCCGCTCGCCCGCGTGGTGGGCTGGCCGGCGCGTCGCGCCGGCGGTGTGGCCGGTGACCTGGCCGGCGCCAACGCCGTCCGCAACCCGAGCCGTACCGCGTCGACCGCGGCCGCGCTCATGATCGGGCTCACGCTCGTCACCGTCGTGGCCGTCCTCGGCTCCGGCATCAACGCCGGGACTAAGAAGGCCATCACCGACCAGCTCCACGCGGGCTACGTCGTCGATGGCAACGAAAGCCTCCCGTTCCGGGCCGACGAGGGCGACAAGCTCGCGGCGACCCCGGGCGTGAAGGCCGCCTCGCACGTCCGCGCCGACCAGGCGATCGTCCAGGGCAAGGAGAACACCGTCACCGGGATCGACCCGGCCACGATCGGACGCTTCTACACGTTCAAGGGCGCCACGGACTCCGAGCGGATGCTCGGCCAGCTCGGGATCGACGGCGTGCTCGTCGTCAAGGGCTACGCCAAGGACCAGCACCTGAAGCTGGGCAGCTCCGTGTCGCTGAAGACGCCGTCCGGCGCCAAGCGCACGCTCGTTGTGCGCGGCATCTACGACCCGCCGGAGGCCAACGCGCTGCTCGGTGACATCAGCATGTCCCAGCACGGCTTCGACAAGGCGTTCACCCACCCGAAGAACAAGTTCACCTTCCTCGACGCGGATGCCGACGCCGCGCCGGCCCTCGAGGCCCAGGCCAAGGGCTCCGTCGACGCCAAGCTCCATACCGGCGCCGAGTACCCGAAGGACGCCACCAAGGACATGCAGATCGTCCTGGCGATGCTCTACGTGCTGCTGGGCTTCTCGGTGATCGTGAGCCTGTTCGGGATGGTCAACACGATGGTGCTCTCGGTGTTCGAGCGCACCCGCGAGATCGGGATGCTGCGGACGATCGGCATGACGCGCCGCCAGGCCCGCCGCATGATCCGCCACGAGAGCGTCATCACCGCGCTCATCGGCGCCGCCATGGGCGTCGGGCTCGGGCTGTTCCTCTCCGGGCTCGTGACCAAGGCGGTATCCATGGACGGGCTGCCGTTCACGCTCCCCGTCGCGCCGCTGGTGGCCTTCACCCTGGTCTCCGTGATCGCGGGGATCGGCGCGGCGATCATGCCGGCACGCCGGGCCTCGCGCCTGAGCGTGCTCGACGCCCTGCACTACGAATAGGTCGCATAGGGGACCACCGAATGTCCATCACACGAGCCTCTCTGCTCACTGTGCTGGTCGCTCTCGCCGCCGCCGCGCCTTCGGGCGCGGTGGTCGGCGGTGAGCCCGTCGCCCCCGAGTCCGTCCCGTGGTTCGCGGAGGTCGGCGGCTGCGGGGGCATGCTGGTAGCGCCGACCAATCCTGAAGGCCGGTCATTGCGCATGGACGTCCGCTCGCGAATATCGCCGGTACCGAGCAGCGGGAGGGTGTGCACGCTCGCGGCGAGCAACGACGGCGGCATCTCGACGGCGCCCTTCGCGAAGACCTCGATGGTGAAGATCCCGCGGTAGCTGTCAGGAGACCGAACATTGACAAGGTTGTGTCAAGGTTCTGGTAGCATCGCCCAGATGCGCGACTACCTGGCCGCCACGCGCGAGCGCGTCGTCGTCTTCGACGGCTCCATGGGCGCAACGCTCGAGCAGTATGACCTGACGCCGGCCGACTACGGCGGGCTGCAGGGCAAGTGCCACGAGGCGCTGATCCTGCACCGCCCCGACGTCATCCAGGCGCTGCACGAGTCGATGATCGAGGCGGGCGCCGAGGTCGTGCAGACCGACAGCTTCCAGGCGTCGCGCCTGAAGCTCGAGGAGTGGGGCCTGGGCGACCACACGCTCGAGATCAACCAGCGGTCGGCCGAGATCGCCCGCACGGCGGTCGGCGAGGACAAGTTCGTCGCCGGCTCGATCGGCCCCACCGGCCATCTGCCCGCCTCCGACGACCCGACGCTGGGCAAGATCACCTTCCGCGAGCTCGTCGCCGTCTTCGAGGAGCAGGCCCGCGGGCTCGTCCAGGGCGGCGCTGACCTCATCATCATCGAGACGGCCCAGGACATCCTCGAGGTCAAGGCCGCCGTCTTCGGCGCGCGCGAGGCGTTCAAGGCGGTCGGGCGCTCGGTCCCGATCCAGACCAGCGTCTCGCTGCTGCCCAACGGCGGCAAGATGCTCCTGGGCACGGACATCAGCGCGGTCCTGACCACGCTGGAGGCGCTGAAGGTCGACGCGCTCGGCCTCAACTGCTCCACCGGCCCCGAGGACATGCGCGACGCGATCCGCTTCCTCGGCGAGTACAGCCCGGTGCCGGTGCACTGCATCCCCAACGCGGGGCTGCCGCTCCAGGGCCCCGACGGCGAGACGATCTTCCCCGAGGAGCCCGAGCCGCTGGCCGAGGTCCTCGGCGAGTTCGTCGAGCGCTTCGGCGTGACCATCGTCGGCGGCTGCTGCGGCACGACCACCGAGCACATCGCCGCCATCGTCGAGCGCTGCGCGCGCCACACGGTCGGGCCGCGGCCGGCCCCCCGCCCGCCGCACGTCAGCTCGATGATCGCCGCCGCCCCACTCGTCCAGGACCCCCGCCCCACGCTCGTGGGCGAGCGTGTGAACTCGCAGGGCTCGCGCAAGGCCAAGGAGCTGCTGCTGGCCGACGACTACGACGGCCTCGTGCAGGTGGCCGAGGACCAGGTCGAGGGCGGCGCCCACGTGCTCGACGTCTGCGTCGCGCTCACCGAGCGCCAGGACGAGGACGAGCAGATGCGCCAGGTCGTCAAGCGCGTCTCGCTCGCCCAGCCCTCGCCCATCCAGGTCGACTCGACCGAGCCCGATGTCATCCGCAGGGCCCTCGAGCAGATCCCGGGGCGCGCGATCGTCAACTCGGTCAACCTCGAGGCCGGGCGCGCCAAGCTCGACACGGTCGTCCCCCTGGCCATCCAGCACGGCGCCGCCGTCATCGCCCTGACCATCGACGAGGTCGGGATGGCCAAGACGGCCGCGCGCAAGGTCGAGATCGCCCAGCGCATCAAGGAGCTGGCCTGCGACGAGCACGGCCTCGATCCCGAGCTGCTCATCTTCGACCTGCTCACCTTCACGCTGACCACCGGCGACGAGGAGTGGCGGCCCTCGGCCGTCGAGACCATCGAGGGCATCCGCCAGCTCAAGCAGGCGCTGCCGCAGGTCAAGACCTCGCTGGGCGTCTCCAACGTGTCCTTCGGCGTCTCGCCGACGGCGCGCGCGGTGCTCAACTCGGTCTTCCTGCACCACTGCGTGGAGGCGGGGCTCGACCTCGCGATGGTCAACCCCAACCACATCACGCCCTACGGCGAGATCACCGAGGCCGAGCGCGCGCTGGCCGACGACCTGGTCTTCAACCGCCGCGAGGACGCCCTCGAGCTGTTCATCGCCCACTTCGAGACCAAGGGCGAGGAGGCCGCCGCGGAGGCCGCCGACCCGACGGCCGAAATGGAGCCCGAGGAGGCGCTGCACTGGCACATCCTGCGGCGCAAGAAGGACGGCGTCGAAGGCTGGATCGATCGCTCGGTGGAGAAGATCGGGGCCGTCCCGACCCTCAACGAGGTGCTGCTGCCGGCCATGAAGGAGGTCGGCGACAAGTTCGGCGCCGGCGAGCTCATCCTCCCCTTCGTGCTGCAGAGCGCGGAGGTCATGAAGCGCGCCGTGGCGCAGCTCGAGCGCTACCTGGACAAGCTCGAGGGCTACACGAAGGGCACCGTCGTCGTCGCCACCGTCTTCGGCGACGTGCACGACATCGGCAAGTCGCTGGTCAACACGATCCTGACCAACAACGGCTACACGGTCATCGACCTCGGCAAGCAGGTGCCGATCGGGACGATCATCGAGGCGGCCAAGGAGCACGACGCGACGGCCATCGGCCTGAGCGCGCTGCTCGTCTCGACCTCCAAGCAGATGCCGCTGTGCATCCAGGAGCTTTACAACGAAGGGCTCGAGTTCCCGGTCCTGCTCGGCGGCGCGGCCATCAACCGCGACTTCGGGCTGCGCGTGCTCTACCCCGGCGGGCGCGAGTCCGACGAGGTCTACGAGCCCGGCGTCTTCTACTGCAAGGACGCCTTCGAGGGCCTGGCCAAGATGGACCAGATCGTCGACGACGAGGCACGCGCCGCGCTGGTGGCCAAGACGCGCGCGGCCGCCCAGCGCCTGCGCGACAAGGGCCCCGAGCCCGAGCAGGGCGACACCACCGACGCCTCGGTGCGCTCGGCGGCGAGCATCGACGCCCCCGTGCCCGAGCCCCCGTTCTGGGGCGCGCGCGAGATCGACGTGCCGCTCGACGAGGTCTACCACCACCTCGACACCCACGTCCTCTTCAAGCTGCACTGGGGCGGGCGCGGCGTGAAGGGCGACGCCTGGCGCAAGCTCGTCGACGAGGACTTCCGCCCGCGCCTGGAGCGCATGTGGCGCGAGGCGTCCTACCTGCACCCGCGGGCCAAGCTCGGCTACTTCCCCTGCTACAGCGAGGGCAACGAGGTCGTCGTGCTCGACCCCGATGACCGCGAGACGGTGCTCGAGCGCCTCGTCTTCCCGCGCCAGCCCAAGCACGACCGCATCTGCCTGGCCGACTTCTACCGGCCGAAGGACAGCGGCGAGCTCGACGTCGTCGCCCTGCAGGCGGTCACCGCGGGCGACGAGGTCACCGAGCTGATGGCGCGCCTGGAGACCGACGGCGAGTTCGCCGAGCAGCTCTTCACGCACGGCCTCGGCGTGCAGACCGCGGAGGGGATCGCCGAGTGGCTGCACGCCTGCGCGCGCCGCGACCTCGGCATCGACCGCGACCAGGGCCGGCGCTACTCGTGGGGCTACCCGGCGTGCCCGGAGCAGTCAGAGCACGAGAAGGTCTTCCGCCTGCTCGACGCGCCCTCGATCGGCCTGCGCCTCAGCGGCGGCTACGCCGTCGAGCCCGAGCAGTCGACCATCGCCATCGTCGCCCACCACCCGCAGGCCGTCTACTTCGGCATGAAGTCGGGCTTCCTGCCCAAGAACGACCGCCAGGCGCGCGACGAGCTGATCGCCGGGACCGATCGCGACCCGGCGAGCCTCGACGCCCCGCTGCCCGAGAGCGATCCGGCCGAGCGCGGCGAGCCGGTGATGAGCGGCCAGGGCTAGCGGCCGCTGCATGCTGCCGTACCCTCGGCGGCATGATCATCTCCACGATGAACGACCTGCCCGGCTACCAGATCGACGAGGTCATGGGCGAGGTCTTCGGGCTCACCGTGCGCTCGCGCAACGTGGGCTCGCAGATCGGCGCGTCGCTGAAGTCGCTCGTCGGCGGCGAGCTCAAGGGCATGACCAAGATGCTGGCCAGCGGGCGCGACGACGCCACCGCGCGGCTCGTCGAGGCGGCCGAGGAGAAGGGCGCCAACGCGATCATCGCCTTTCGCTTCGACACCTCCGAGCTCGGCACGACGTGGACCGAGATCTGCGCCTACGGCACCGCCGTCCGCGTGACCAAGCTCTGACGCGATGGGTGGGTGACCCTGCGCCGCCTGCGATCAGCTCCGCGTTGGGCCGCCGGGCGTCTGCGCCCGCGCCTGCTGCCGATCGTGCAGACGGCCTCGGCCGCGGTGGCGGCCTATTACCTGGCCCAGCTACTGCCGCTCGAGGACAACCGGCCGGTGTTCGCCTCGATCGCGGCGGTCATCTCGCTGGGCGCGAGCTACCAGCAGCGCGGGCGGCGCGCCGCCGAGCTCATCGCCGGGGTCGTGCTCGGACTCACGGTCGCCGACCTCATCCTCAACGCGATCGGCAACGGCCCGCTGCAGATCGGGCTCATGATCGTGCTCGCCATGAGCGCGGCGGTCATCCTCGGCGGCGGCGAGCTGCTGGTCTCAGAGGCGGCGGTCTCGGCGTTGCTGCTGGCCTCGATCGAGCCCACGAACTCGGGCTACTCGCCCGATCGCTTCCTGGAGGCGCTGACCGGCGGCGCCGTCGCGCTGGCCGTGGGCGTCCTCTTCTTCCCGCCCGATCCCACGCTGCTGGTCGGCCGCGCGGCGCAGGCGGTGTTCCGCGATCTGGGCGAGACGCTCGAAGGCGTGGCCAACGCGCTCGCGGAGGCCGACGCCAAGCGGGCCGAGAGCGCGCTGGAGAAGGCGCGCGCCATCGACGGCGACCTGAGCGCGCTCGAGGAGGCCCTCTCCACCGCGCGCGAGATGATCCGCTTCGCACCCCCGCGCCGGGGGGCGCGCGGCCTCTTGGAGCGCTACGCGCGCACGCTGCCTCACCTCGACTTCGCGGTGCGCAACACGCGCGTGCTCGCGCGCCATGCGCTGCGCTACACGCGCGCCCGCCTGGTGGCGCCCGACCGCCTGATCGACGCGGTGCGCGAGCTGGCCCAGGCGGTCTGGACCCTGGCCGCCGCCCACGACGACCCGCAGCGCGCGGCCGAGGCGCGCGACCGCGCGCGCAGCGCCGCCGGGCAGGCGCGTGAGGCCTTCGAGCAGGAGCCCGATCTCGCGCTGACCGAGATCATCAGCCAGGTGCGCTCGGCGTCCGTCGACGTGATGCGCGCCGCCGAGGTCATCGCGGGCGTGCCGCACCCGGCCGACGAGCTCCCGACCGAGGAGATGCTCGCGACGCCGCGCCAGGCCGCGCCGGAGTAGCCGTGAATGGACGGTCGAATGGCGGGCGACCGTGGCCACCTGTCGCGAATCACGGGACGCTGGGCCTGACGTCGAGTACCACCTTGCCCCTCACGCGTCGTCCGCGGAGCGCTCCGACCGCTTCGGCGATCCGGTCCCATGTCCCGCGCCAGCCGATCTCAACGCTGAGCGAGCCGTCGGCGACGAACTTCATGAGCGTGGCCAGGTCGGTGCCGGCCTCGCCTACGTTGAGAAACGACGACAGGGACTTGGGCGGCCCGACCGTCGAGTATGGGTCGAACACCGCCGGCTCGCCAGAGCTCCAGCCGATGCTCTGCAGGTTGCCCCCGGGCGCGAGCAGATTCCAAGCCTCGATCATCTGCGGGCCGCCGACGTTGTCCAGCACCACGTCAACTGGCTGGTCGAGCCCTTCCAAGCCGAGGACCACCTCCTTGGCACCGGCTGCGGCCAAGCCCTCGCCGCGAGCCAGTGAGCCCACCGATGCGATCACCTCTGCGCCGGCGTGGGCCGCCAACTGGACGGCAAAACGACCCACCCCGCCGGACGCGCCGGTGATGAGCACCCGCCTGCCCAGCACTGGGCCCGCCGCGCGCAGCGCCCGCAACGCGGCCAGACCGGCCACCGGCAGCGCCGCAGCGTCGGCCAGGTCAACCGACGGCGGGACCTCGGCGAGCTGGCTGATGTCGACCGCAGCTCGCTCCGCGAACGCCCCGGAGGCCAGCATGACCACCCGCGTGCCAAGGCCGGGACCGCCCTCGGGGGCCGCCTCGGCCACCACACCAGCGGCATCCGACCCGAGCACCGCCCCCGCCGGCACCCGCCCGGAGCGGGCATCGTTGAGGTCACCGTGGTTCAGCGAGACGTGGTGGACGTCGATCAAGACCTGACCCGATCCGGGCACCGGATCGGCGACAGCGGTCAAGCGCAGCGCCTCCGGCGCCGACGGGTCGACGATGACCGCTTGAATCGACACCACTCCTCGATCAGCGGCTGGCTGGAGCGCGTCTCACGCGACCTCGATCACGAACCTGGCCACACCGCTGGCATCTACCTGTCCATCGACCGCCGCGCTCAGCCCGCGATGGTCCAGGTGTCGCCAGCGTGCAGCAGGGCGTCGAGGTCGTCGTCGCCCAGCCCCTCGCGCGCGGCGCGCAGCTGGGCCACGAGGTCGCCGCCCCACGGCGGGGCGTCGACGGCCCGGAAGACCCCGAGCGGCAGCGGGCCGGCGCCGAGGACGCCCAGGCGGGCGAGGGCGAAGGCCAGCGACGGGTCCTCGCAGGTGGCGTCGTGCACGATCAGCCGGTCGGCGCCCACCTCGTCGACGCGGGCGACGCCCAGCGTGCCGTCGTCGTCGCGGACGATCCCGAGCTCGTGATCGAGGCCGAAGCGGATCGAGTGACCGTCGACGAGGTTGATGCGGTTGACGGCCGCGGCGTCCTTCTGGGTCAGGTGGTCGAAGGCGCCGTCGTTGAAGACCGGGCAGTCCTGGAGGACCTCGACGAAGGCGGTGCCGCGGTGCTCGGCCGCCGCGCGCAGGACCTCGACGAGCCCCTGCTTGTCGCGGTCGACGGTGCGCGCGACGAAGGTGGCGCCGGCGCCGAGGGCGAGCGACAGCGCGTCGAGCGGCGGGTCGATCGAGCCGCGCGGGGTCGACTTGGTCACCTTGCCGAACTCGCTCGTCGGCGAGGCCTGGCCCTTGGTCAGGCCGTAGATGCGGTTGTTGAAGAGCAGGATCTTGACCGGGACGTTGCGGCGCAGCGCGTGCACGAGGTGGTTGGCGCCGATCGACAGCGCGTCGCCGTCGCCGCTGACGATCCACACCGAGAGGTCGTCGCGCGCGGCCGCCAGGCCGGTGGCGATGGTCGGGGCGCGGCCGTGGATGGCGTGCATCCCGTAGGTGTCCATGTAGTAGGCGAAGCGCCCCGCGCAGCCGATGCCGGTGACGAAGACGATCTTCTCGGGCGGGATGCCGAGCTCGGGCATGAAGCCCTGGATGGCGGCGAGCACCGAGTAGTCGCCGCAGCCGGGGCACCAGCGCGTCTCCTGGTCGGACTGGAAGTCGGCCTTGGTCAGCGGGAGCGGGGGTGCGGTGGTCACGGCAGCCTCTCCAGGATGGCCTTCTCGATCTCGGCCGCGAACAGCGGGCGGCCCTCGACGCGGGAGAAGCCCTCGACGTCGACGAGGTACTCGGCGCGCAGCACGCGCGTGAGCTGGCCGCTGTTCATCTCGGGCAGCAGGACGCGGGGGTAGGCGCGCAGGACCTCGCCGAGGTTGGCCGGCAGCGGGTTGAGGTGGTGCAGGTGCGCCCGGGCGACCTTGCGCCCGCCCTGGCGCACGCGGCGCACGCCGGCGCGGACCGCGCCCTCGCTCGAGCCCCAGCCGATGACGAGCAGCTGGGCGCCGTCCTCGTGGTCGACCTCGACGTCGGGGACGTCGATGCCGGCCACCTTGGCCGCCCGCAGCGCGGTCATGCGCGCGTGGTTGGCGGGGTCGTAGCTGATCTCGCCGGTCACGTCCTGCTTCTCCAGGCCGCCGATGCGGTGCGTCAGGCCCGGCGTGCCGGGGATCGCCCACGGGCGCGCACCGTCGTCGTTGCGCGCGTAGGGCATGAACGCGTGGCCGTTGCTCGGCTGCTGCGCGAAGGCCGGATCGATGGCGGGCAGCGATGCCGCCGGCGGGATCCGCCACGGCTCCGAGCCGTTGGCCAGGAAGAGGTCAGTGAGCAGGATGACCGGCGTGCGGTAGCGCACGGCGATGCGCACCGCCTCGTAGGCGGCGTCGAAGCACTGCCCCGGCGTCGAGGCCGCGACGATCGGCACGGGCGACTCGCCGTGGCGGCCATAGAGGGCCGCCAGCAGGTCGGACTGCTCGGTCTTGGTCGGCATGCCCGTCGACGGGCCGGCGCGCTGGACGTCGACGATCACCATCGGCAGCTCCAGCGCGACCGCCAGGCCGATGGTCTCGGTCTTGAGGTCGAGCCCGGGGCCGCTGGTCGCCGTCACGCCCAGCGCGCCCCCGAAGGCGGCCCCCAGGGCCATGCCGGCGGCGGCGATCTCGTCCTCGGCCTGGATGGTGCGCACGCCGGCCGACTGGCGGTTGGACAGGTCGTGCAGGAGGTCGGAGGCCGGCGTGATCGGATAGGCGCTGAGCACGAGCGGCAGCTCGCTGCGCACGCTGGCGGCGAGCAGGCCGAGCGCCGTGGTCGTCGTGCCGTTGACGTTGCGATAGACGCCCGGGGGCACGTCGGTCGCCGGGCGAACCTCGTAGCGCACGTCGATGAGCTCGGACGTCTCACCGAAGTGCACGCCCGCGTGGAAGGCGGCGAGGTTCACGTCGCGCACGGTGGGCTTGTCGGCGAACTTGCCCTCGATCCAGCGCTCGGTGACCTCGGTCGGGCGGTCGTAGAGCCAGCACAGCAGGCCGAGCGCGAAGAGGTTGCGCGCCCGCTGAGCGTCGCGCGTGGTGGCCCCCTCGAGCCCCTCGACCGCGCGGCTGACGATGGTCGTCATCGGCACGCGCTTGACCGAGAAGCCGTCCAGCGAGTCGTCGTCGAGCGGGTTGCCCTCGTAGGCCGCCTTCTGCAGGTTGCGCGTGGTGAAGGCGTCCTCGTTGACGATGATCGTCGCGCCGCGCTCGAGCTGGGCGAGGTTGGACCGCAGCGCGGCGGGGTTCATGGCCACGAGCACGTTGGGCGTGTCGCCCGGCGTGGCGATGTCGCGCTCGGCGAAGTGGATCTGGAAACTCGAGACGCCGGCCAGGCTGCCGGCCGGGGCGCGGATCTCGGCCGGGAAGCTCGGCAGGGTGGCCAGGTCGTTGCCGAACACGGCCGTGGCATCGGTGAAGCGGCCGCCGGCGAGCTGCATCCCGTCGCCCGAGTCGCCGGCGAAGCGCACGATCACGCGCTCGCGCCGCTCGACCTTCACGTGACCGTTGCCGGCCTGCGCGTCCTCGGTGACGGCGGGGAACTCCGTGGTTGGCATGTCGTAGGTGGCTGTCCGGCCGAAAGGCTCAGGTGCGACGTTGCAGCGGCAACGACCTACGCTACCAGCATCGCCAGCGGTGTTCGGAACCCAGACACTCAGGCGGGCGCGCCGGCGATCAGGGCGAGCTTGGCCGGCCGGTCGAGCGCCTTGATCCGGGCCTCCTCGCGCCTGGCGGCGCTGCGATCGGCCATCGGCAGCGCGAGCGCCAGCTCGACCGGCCGACGGCTGCGCGTGTAGGCGCTCGCGGTGCCCGCCCCGTGGCGGCGCAGGCGCGCGTCGAGGTCGACGGTCCACCCGGTGTAGAGCGAGCCGTCGGCGCAGCGCAGCAGATAGACCCAGGCCTCGGGCACGGCCAACGGCTTCGCCGCGCGCCGGGAGATCCCTACTAAGCCTTGGCGCGAGCGGTGTCGCGCGCGGGCGCGGGCAGCGGGTCGAGCTGCACGGGGCTGGCGTGCAGGGCGCGCAGGCGCACGTCGCGCCAGCTCATGCCCTCCTTGACCAGCGCCGGGGCGCCCATGACCACGGCGGTGGCGATCTCGACGGCCTGCAGGATGATCCCGTAGGCCAGCGCGTCGGCCTTGCCCACCCCGTAGGCGCCGGCCAGGACGGCGACGCAGGCGAACTGGAAGACGCCCAGGTTCGACGGGGTGATGGGCAGCACCGCGGTGACGTTGACCGCGAAGAGCACGGCCGCGGCGGCGCCGATGCCGGCGCGGTCGTCGAGGCCGAGGGCAACGAGCAGGACGTAGCACGACAGCCACTGGATGACCCACGCGCTGAGCTGCAGCGCGGCGGCCTCGGCGCCGAGCTTGGGCGAGCGGAAGACGTTCAGGCCGGCGCGCACCTGGGCGAGCGCTGCGCGCACCTTGGCCACGGCCGCCTGGACGCGGCGCGAGCGCGACGGCAGGCCGCCGCGCAGCAGCGCGGGCAGCACGAGCACGGCCACAAGCACGGCCATCGGCGCGATGGCGAAGGCCACGAGGCCGCGCTGGCGCTGGCTGAAGAGGTCGACCGTCGAGAACATGACGATCCCCAGGCCGACCAGCGCGACGACGTTGAGCAGCGTCTGCGAGACGATCGAGCCCACCACGGTCGGCAGGTGGTCACGCGGTCGGCCGGTGCGGCGCGCCACGATCAGCGCGCGCGAGGGCTCGCCGAGGCGCGCGGGCAGCGTGGCGGACATGAGCACGCCGATGAACGTGCCCTGCAGGGCGTCGGAGCGCCGCAGGCGCGCCTCGGGCAGCGCCGCCGTGAGGATCGCGTGCCAGGCCACGCCACGCACGACCATCGAGCCGCACATGAGCCCCAGCCCGAGGAGGACCCAGGTGGGCGTGGCGCGCAGCAGGCTGTCGCCGATCTGGTCCAGGCCGATGCGCCGCAGGGCGAGCAGGGCGAGCAGCCCGGCGGCCAGCCCGGCCAGGCCGATGCCGGCCTTGCGGGCGGCCGCGCGGCGGCGGTCGCGGCCCTCGCGCTTGGAGGCCTCGAGGCTGGGCAGGCGCCGCTCGGCGGGCCGACGCGGGCCGAGATCGCCGGGGACGGCGCCGAGGAACACGCCCGCGCGCTGACGCCTGGTGGCGGCCCGCGGCATGGCGACGGCGTCGGTGTAAGCCTCGAGGACCTCGGCGGAGACGGTCGGCCAGGCGTAGCGCGGCGCATGCGCGCGCGCCTGCACGGCCATGGCCGCGCGCTGCCGGGGCGCCACGGCGAGGTCGCGCAGCGTCTCGGCCAGGGCGGTGGCGTCGCCGCGCGGCACGAGCGCGCCATCGACCCCGTCGCGCACGACGTCGCGGTAGCCGGGGATGTCGGAGGCGACGACCGGGGTGCCGGCGGCGAAGGCCTCGGTCAGCACCATGCCGAAGCTCTCGCCGCCCAGCGAGGGGGCGACGAGCAGGTCGGCTGAGGCGAGGGTTTGCGCCTTCTCGGCGTCGGAGACCTTGCCCAGGACATTGACGCCCTGCGTGCCGTCGAGCAGCAGCGGCTCGACCTCGTCGCGGTCTGCGCCCACGATCATGAGCTCGACGTCGACGTGGTCGCGCAGCGCCTCGAAGGCGCGCAGCAGGACAGGGAGCCCCTTGCGCTCGACGGCCTGGCCGACGAAGGCCAGGCGCAGCGGCGCGCCCGGCGGGCGCGCGGCGAGCGCGGGCAGCTCGGCCGGCACGTCGACGCCGTTGGGGATGATCCGGTAGCTGCCGCCGTAGAAGCGCCGGCCGGTCCAGGCGGCGGCTTCGGACACGGCGATGCGCACGTGCAGGCGCTGGAGCTTGCGCTTGGCGCCGAAGGCGTTGCCGATCGTGTTGGAGACGACGTTCTCGGAGTAGCAGTGGAACGTCCCCACGAGCGGCGCGAGTTGCGTGTCGAGCGCGTCGTAGCCCACGACGGGGGCGACGGGCTCGTGGACGTGGATGACGTCGAAGCGGCCCGCGCGCAGCTCGCGCCGCATCGTCGTGATCGCGTACGGCGTGTGCGGCAGGTTCGAGACGGCCCCGTTGGACTTGACGCCGATCGTGCGCCCCAGGGGGATGACCCAGTCCGGCAGCTCACGGGCCTCGGGGCGGGCGCCACGATGCATCCGCGCCGACAGCCGGTCGGGCGGGTCATAGGGCGAAAGCACGCGCACGTGGTGACCGCTGGCCATGAACTGCTCGGCCAGCGCCTCGATGTGGCGGGTGACTCCGCCCGGGTAGCTCCACGAGTATGGAGACACGAGGGCGATCCGCATCGCACCCATCCTATCGGCCGTGCCCGCGGTCATAGTGCGGCAAACCCGCCTTCATGCGCCCCCCTATCCTTGGTGAAGTGCCCGACCGTCACTTCGTCAAGTACACCTTCCTGAAGGTCGATCCTGCCTGGCGGCGCCTGGACGCCGACTCGCGGGCCCGGGACAAGCAGGAGTTCCTCGCCGCCTGCGAGGACTTCGGCACCGATCACCTGCTGCAGGCCTTCAGCCTGGTGGGCACCCGCGGAGACGCCGAGATCATGCTGGTGGCCGAGGCCGAGAACCTCGATCGCATCCACGAGTTCCACGTGGTGCTGGGCCAGGCAGGCCTGACGAAGTGGTGCACGCAGCCGTATTCGTTCCTCGGGCTGCGCAAGGGCTCGGAGTACTCCGAGGACGAGCGCCTCGTCCCGCGCGCGTTCCGCGGCCGGTACCTGTTCGTCTACCCGTTCGTCAAGACGCGCGCGTGGTACGCGCTGCCCGCCGACGAGCGCTGGCGGATCATGCAGGACCACATCCGCATCGGGCGCGAGTACCCGCAGGTCGACAACCACACGACGTACTCGTTCGGCCTCGACGACCAGGAGTTCGTCGTCGCCTTCGACACCGACGACGCGAGCGCCTTCCTGGACCTCGTCCAGCGCCTGCGCACCACCGAGGCGTCGGCCTACACGCTGCGCGACACGCCGAGCTTCACCTGCATCGCCACCTCCGTCGAGCGCGCGCTGAGCGCCATCGACGGCGAGCCGGTCCCCGCCCTGCAATCCCTCAGGCCATGAGCCATCCCGACTTCGACGACGTCCGCGACATCACGGTGATCGGCGCGGGGCCGGTCGGCCTGTCCGCGGCCTTCTGGGCCGGCATGCGCGAGGCCAGCTCGCGCATCATCGACTCCCTGCCCGAGCTCGGCGGCCAGCTCACCACGCTCTATCCGGAGAAGTGGATCTTCGACGTGCCCGGCCACCCCAAGATCCTGGCCAAGGACCTCGTCGAGCTGCACCGCCAGCAGACGATCGAGCAGTTCGACGTCCCGGTGCACCTGGAGACGACCGCCGACTCGATCTCGTGGGAGGACGACCTCGTCGTCCTGCACACCGATCGCGGCGACCTGCGCTCGCGCACGGTGATCGTGGCCGGCGGGCACGGCGCCTTCGAGCCCAAGAAGCTGCCCGACTACGACATGAGCGCCTGGGAGGGCCGCGGCGCGCACTACCTCGTCGGCTCCAAGAGCGAGTTCGAGGGCAAGCGCGTGGTCATCATCGGCGGCGGCGACAGCGCCTGCGACTGGGTCGTCAACCTGCTCGACACCGCCGAGCGGGTGGCGCTCGTGCACCGCCGCGAGGGCTTCCGCGCGCACGAGGCGACGGTCAAGGAGGTCATGGACGCTCACGCCGAGGGGCGCATCGACCTGCACGTGCCCTACCAGGTGCGCGACGTGGTCGGCAACGGCGCCGTGGAGGGCGTGCAGCTCTTCCACTCCGAGGACCCCGACAGCGTCGTCGATGTGCCGTGCGACGCGATCCTGCTCCAGCTCGGGTTCAAGACCGCGCTGGGCCCGCTCAAGGAGTGGGGCTTCGAGATCGAGAAGGGCGCCATCCGCGTCGACGGGCTGTTCAAGACCTCGCTGGACCGCGTGTGGGCCTGCGGCGACATCACCACCTTCGACGGCAAGCTCAAGCTCATCGCGACCGGCTACGCCGAGGCCGCGATCGCCGTCTCGCAGGCCGTGCACCACATCCGGCCGGAGATGAAGATCCAGCCGAAGTACTCGACGAACACGGGCGTCCCGGGCGCCGTCGAGGGCCAGGCATAGACGCCTGGGAGCACCTGCGCGCCGCCGACCCGGTGCTCGCGCGGCTGCTCGACGAGCGCGGCGTCCCCGAGCCCCGGCCGCCGCGCGGCGACGTCTACGCCGCGCTGGTGCGCGCGATCGTCGGCCAGCAGCTGTCGGTGACCTCGGCGCGCGCGATCTACGGGCGCCTGCTCGAGCGCTTCGGCGGCCACCCGCCGACGCCGGCGCAGATCCTGGCCGACGAGCCCGACGAGCTGCGCGTCGCCGTCGGCCTGTCGCACGCGAAGACGGCCTACCTGCGATCCCTGGCCGAGCGCGTGCTCTCCGGCGAGCTCGAGCTCGACCGCCTCCAGGAGCTGTCCGACGAGGAGGTCGCGGCCGAGCTCACCGCGGTCAAGGGCATCGGCGAGTGGAGCGCGCACATCTTCCTGATGTTCTCCCTCGGTCGCCCCGACGTGCTGGCCGTGGGCGACCTCGGCATCCGCCGCGCGGTGCAGCGCGCGTACGGCCTCGAGGGCCTGCCGGGGGCCGCCGAGCTCACGGCGCTCGCCGAGCCGTGGCGGCCCCACCGCACGGCGGCGTGCCTGCTGCTGTGGAGCTCCCTGTACAACGCCCCGACGTGAGCGCTCCCGCGATCCGCGCGCCGCGCCGCGACGAGCTCGAGGCGCTGGTGGCGATCGAGCGCGAAGCCGGGGCGCTCTTCGCGGCGGTCGGGATGCCCGAGATCGCGCACGACGACCCCGGCTCGACCGCCGAGCTCGAGCCGTTTCGGGCCGGCGGGCACGCGTGGGTGGCGGTCGACGCCGACGACCTCCCCGTCGCCTACCTGGTCAGCTCCATCGTCGACGGCTGCGCGCACGTCGAGCAGGTCAGCGTCGCTCCCGCCCACGCGCGGCGCGGGCTCGGAGCGGCGCTCGTCGACCACCTCGCGGCCCTGGCCGCCGCCGAGGGCCGGCCCGCGCTAACGCTCACGACGTTTCGCGACGTGCCGTGGAACGCCCCCTACTACGAGCGCCTGGGCTTCCGCGTGGTCGCCCCCGCCGACCAGGGCCCCGAGCTCGCCGCCCTGGTCGCCGAGGAGGCGGAGCGGATCCCGGGCGACGCGCCGCGCGTGGCGATGCGCCGGGCGGTCGGTTAGGCCCGCTCGTCCGCTTGCGCGGGCGCGCGGCCAACTGCTCATCGAGGGAAGGGAGTGAGCGGTGGTCGAGCGCGAGCGGCCCTACCGGCGGCCGCGGCCGACGAGTGGCGACTTTGTCAGCCTGAGGGGGACAAACTCGCCACTCGTCATCGGGATGAGTGCCGGCGCGCCACGAAGACGCCGCTGGCGCGCCTCCCACCGGTCGCTCTCTCTCCCTCGATGATGCTGTTCGCGCCGCGCAGCACCGCAAGCGCCCCGCGGGACGAGCGCCCTACAGCTGCCAGACACCCCCGCGCAGCAGCGCCACCGCCGCACCGCCGGGCTCGACCCCGTCGATCTCGACCTCGGGTGAGCCGACCATGAAGTCCGTGTGGGTCATCGACTGGTTCAGGCCCGCGGCGAGGTGCTGCTCCTCGGGGACGTCGTCCAGGGCCCAGGGCAGCGCGTTGCCCCAAGCGATGTGCGCCGCGGCGTTCTCGTCGAAGAGCGTGTTGTTGAAGATGATGCCGGTCTCGCCGACGCGCGAGGAGGCGTCCACCAGCGCGACCTCGCCGAAGCGCCGCGCGCCGTCGTCGAGCGCGAGCTCGGTGCGCAGGGCGTCCTCGCCCCGAGTGGCGCGGGCCTCGACGATCTCGCCGCCCGCCACGCGCAGCTCGAGGCCCTCGATGATCGTCCCGTGCAGCGCAAGCGGCATCGTGCTGCGGACGGTGCCTTCGGCGCGCTCGCGGTGCGGGCTGGTGAAGACCTCCTCGGTCGGCAGGTTCGGCGCGTGCACCTGGCCGTGGACGGTGCGCTCCCGGCCGGCCAGCCAGCGCCCGCCCTCGAGCAGCCCCACCTCGAGGTCGGTGCCCGGGCCGCGATAGCGCAGCGCCGTGAACGCTCGCGCGGTGAGCTCGCGCGCCCGTGCCTGCAGCTCGTCCAGGCGCGCGTTCCACGCCGCGGCGGGGTCGGGCTCGTCGAGGCGCAGGGCGTGCGCGAAGGCGTCCCACAGCCGGTCGACGTCCGGCTCGCCGAGCGCTTCGCGCGCCCAGCCCTCGGTCGGGTAGGCGACGAGCGACCACGCGAGCTTGCGGCCCATGATGCCTTCCATCCACACGCGGTCGAAGTCGCGGAAGCGTGCGCGGGCGAGCCGCTCGCCGTCGAGGCCCTCGTAGACCTCGGCCCCCGAGTCGGCCGACACGCCGATGATGGCCGCGCCGACCTCGATCGCGCGCTCCAGGCGCGCGACCATCCACGGCGGCGTCCAGCCGAGCATCTCGTCGGACGCGGTCTCGACGAAGGCACGCTGCACCCAGCGGTCGGCGTAGGCGACGTCGACGAAGCGCGCGCCGGCGGCGTAGGCCTCCCGGGCGAGCGCGCGCACGAAGGGCGCGTGCTCGTGCTGGGCGTGCAGGAGCAGCTCCTGACCCTCGTTGAGGTTCACGCCGGTGCGGACGATCAGGCGGGCGAAGGCGCCCATCCGCGCGTCGGCGCTCGCGCTCATGGGCGGCGACCGATCAGGCTCGCGTAGGCGATGTGGCCGAAGAACTCGCCGGCCGCGACGCGGCGGCGCGCCTCGCTCTTCAGCGCTTCGGCGGCGTCCGAGCCGAGGCGGCTGGCCGCCACCAGCGTGTCCGCCCCGCGGTCGACGAGCGTGAGCATGTAGCCGGGATCCTCGCTCTCGACGTAGCCGTGGCTGCGGAGCCGCACGACGTCCCACCCCGCCGCCCGCACGAGGGCGCCGAGCCGTCGCACCAGGTAGCGATCGTGAACGAGGGCCTCCATGGCGGCATCGACGCAGGCCTGCAGCGGGTCGTGGTCCCCGACGGCCACGGTGGTGGTCGCGTAGTCGCCGTCGAAGGCCGCCAGCGCGCCGCCGGGAGCCGTGACCCGCGCCGCCTCGGCCAGCGCCGTGCCGACCTCCGGGATGTGCGAGAGCACGGTGTGGAAGATCACGGCGTCGAAGGCGCCGTCGTCGAAGGCCAGCGCCGTCCCGCCGCCCACCACGTAGGAGAGGTTGGCCACGCCGGCGGCGATCTCCCGCGCGCGCTGCACGAACACCGGCGACGGATCGAGGCCCACCACCTCGCCCACGCCCGGGCGTACGGCGAGCGTGCGCGCCACCGCCCCGGTGCCGCACCCCACCTCCAGCACGCGCGCGCCATCGGGCAGCGGCAGGTCGGCCAGGTAATCCTCGAGCATCGCCTGCTGGCCGGCATCGGCCGCGCGCAGCTCGAGGACGTCGGCGAGCCGCTCCTGGACGGCCTCCTCGGCGCTGTCGATACTGGCGTAGACGTCGGGCATGCCGCGCGCCGAGCCTAGCGATCGCGCAGCACGCGGCGCAGGACCTTGCCGCTCGCGGTCCTGGGCAGCTCGTCGACGAGCTCGACCGCGCGCGGGTACTTGTAGGCCGCCATGCGCTCGCGGCAGAACGCGATCAGCTCGTCGGCCTCCACCATCTCGCCGGGGCGCAGGCTGACGAAGGCCTTCACCGTCTCGCCGCGGTAGGCGTCGGCAACGCCGACGACGGCGGCCTCGCGCACGGCCGGATGGCCGTAGAGGACGTCCTCGACCTCGCGCGGCCACACCTTGTAGCCGGCGGCGTTGATCTGGTCCTTCTTGCGGTCGACGACGAAGAACCAGCCGTCGGCGTCCATGAAGCCGACGTCGCCCGTGTGCAGCGCCCCGCCGGGGATCGCTCGCTCGCTCTCCTCCGGGCGCCCCCAGTAGCCCGGCACGACCTGCGGCCCCGAGGTGACGAGCTCGCCCACCTCGCCCGCCGGCAGGTCGCGGCCGTCCTCGCCGACCACGCGCACGAGCGTGCCGTAGACCGGGACGCCGACCGACAGCGCACCCGAGGTGGGGTCGATGGGCGCGCGCGTCCCGATCGGCACGCAATGCGAGGGCGAGGTCGTCTCCGTCAGCCCGTAGATGTTGTGGATGTAGGTGCCGAAGCGCTCCTCGAAGGCCTCGACGGTCGCGGGTGCGATCGGCGCCCCGCCGCTGACGATCGTGCGCAGCGACGAGGTGTCGCGCTCCCCCGCCTCGGGCGCGTTCATGAGGGCGATGAAGACGGTGATCGCGCCTGTCGTGAACGTGACCCGGTGGCGCTCGATCAGCTCGAGCGCCCGGGCGGCGTCGAAGCGATGGTCGAGCACCAGCGACGCGCCGGTCAGCAGCGAGAGGCCGACGTGGGCGATGAGCCCCGTGATGTGAAAGAGCGGAGCCACGCCGAGGATCACGTCGTCGGCCCCGACGCCCACCCAGTCGCGATAGGTCTGCGAGCTGAAGACGACGTTGCCGTGCGTGTTCATGGCGCCCTTGGGAGGCCCGGTGGTCCCCGACGTGTAGGTCAGGAAGGCGACGTCGTCCGGGCCCAGGCCCGGATCGGGCGGCGCCTGCCCTGCGTGCTCGCGCGCGAGCTCGTCGACCTGCGCCTCGGTGACCACGACGCGCACCGAGGTGCCCGCGACGGCCTCGCGCGCCACCTCCTCCCACAGCGACTCGAGCGTCACGAGCGCCACTGGCTCGCAGTCCTCGAGCAGCGTGCGCACCTCGCGCTCCTTGAGCATCGGGTTGACCGACACGGCGATGGCCCCGAGCTTCCACGCCGCCAGCACGGCGACGACGAACGCCGGGACGTTCTGCAGGTACAGCGCGACGCGCTCACCGCGCGCCACACCGCGCTGCGCGAGCGCCGCGGCCAAGGCGCCGGAGCGCTCGTCGAGCTCGGCGCAGGTCAGCGCGCTGTCGCGGTAGTGGATCGCGACGGCGTCCGGCGCGCGGCGCACCGTGGCGTCGAACATGGCCAGGGCGCTCGGATGGTCGGGCTCGATGTCGGGCGGCTGGCCGTCGGAGTAGCGGGCCAGCCACGGGCGCTCGTCGTAGACCGAGGCGCCCATGGCCTGCGTCAGGCCTTGCAGTCGGCCGGCAGCGTGGGCGCCGGGCCGTCGGGCTTGCGATCGGCGCCCCACGCCTTGAACAGGTCGTAGGCCGGCCACGCCTTGCTCAGCTTCGCGTCAGCCAGCCCGACCGGGAAGATCGGGTCGTCGCGGAAGGTGTACTGGAAGACGGCGTCCACGCGCGGGTCGGTGTTCCAGCGGCGCAGCGACACGTTGAGGGCCTGGCAGTCGGCGCGGATGCCCTTGTCGCTGGGGGAGCGCTCGTCGCCGACGTGCGGGCCGCCGACGCCGCTCTCGGTGACCCAGATCGGCTTGCCCTTGGTGCACGCGCGCCGGTCGAGGACCTCCTCGAGGTTGCCCACCGCGCCGGAGTCGTTGGCCGCGCTGCCGCGCTTGGAGTACTGGTGCTGGGCGAAGACCCCCGCGTTGCAGACGACGTCGTCGGGGAGGCCGTCGAAGAACTCGGAGATCGAGGTGCCGTACTTGCGCGCGTTCTTGAGGCCGGCGAGCTCGCCGACGACCAGCTGCTGCCCTGGCTTCAGCTCCGCGCGCATGGCGCGGGCGAGCTTGGCGTAGACGGCGGGGGCCAGCGACTTCGACGAGCCCTTGCACTGCTCGCGCTGCGGGCTGATGAAGAACGGCCCGTTGGGCTCGTTCCACGGGCTCCACCAGTTGATGTCGACGCCCTCGGTCTTGGCCAGGTCCTGCAGCGAGCCGATCAGCTTCTTGTAGCCCTCGAGGCCCTGCGCGTTGATCGGGCGCGAGCGCGCGGTGATCCCCTCGCGCTCGCAGCCGTGACCGGACGTCGCGGCCCAGTCGGGCACGCCGTAGAGGACGACCATCGTCGCGAAGCCGTTGCCGGCCTGCTGCTGGGAGCGGATGGCGCGCAGCGTGTCGCGAATCCCGTGATACGGACGGCAGGGCTGCAGCCCGCGCATGCAGCCGTCGGACGCCTTGGTCCAGTCGATGGGGCCGTCCTGCCTGGGCTGCAGCGAGGACCAGTCGACGACGAGGCGGTACAGCGGTGGCTTGAGCGCCTCGAGGCGGTCGCGCCACGGCGTGAAGGCGCCGACGTCCTTGCGGTGCCAGAAGAGGTCGGGATTGATCTCGGTCATCCCGATGGCCAGGCCGCCGCCGGGCGCGATGTCGGCCGGCGCGGGCTTGGCCGGCAGCGGCTTCTTGGGCGTCGAAGCGGTCGACGACGCCTTGTGGTCGTTACCGCCGCAGGCCCCCAGGGCGACGGCGGCGGCCAGCAGAGCCGCCGCGATCGCGCGCGGCACTAGACGGCGGAGACCTCTTCGTCCTCCGCGACGCGGAAGGACGAGCCGCAGCCGCAGGCCGCGACGACGTTCGGGTTGTTGACCTGGAACCCGGCTCCCTGAAGCGAGTCGACGTAGTCGATGGTCGAGCCGTCCACGTAGGGCAGGCTCTGGTTGTCGACGAGCAGGCGCAGCCCGCTGTGCTCGAAGATCGCGTCGCCGTCGCGCTGCTCGTCGAAGGCGAGCTGATACTGGAAGCCCGAGCAGCCACCGCCCCGCACGCCGACGCGCAGGCCGGCCGTCTCGTTGAGCCCCTGCGAGCTCAGGAACTCGCGGACCTTCTCGGCCCCGGTCTCGGTGAGGGCCACGCCCTTGGCGTGGTAGGTGATCTGGGTGCTCATACTTCACAAAGAATAGCGGTCGCTACCCTTGGTGTCCGAGGATGCCCACAGCCAGCGAAGTCAAAGCCCGCATCGAGGCGCGTATTCCCGGCGCGACGGCCGACGTGCAGTCGCCCGACAACGTGCATTTCAGCGCGCGCGTCGTCGCGGACGCCTTCGCCGGGCTGAGCCGGATCCAGCAGCACCGTCTCGTCTACGCCGCCTTCGATGGCGAGCTAGGCGGCGAGATCCACGCCCTGCAACTCAAGACGGAGACACCATGAGCGAGCAGTCCAACCAGATCCGCGACGCCATCGCGCAGGCGATCGGCGAGAACCCCGTGATCCTCTTCATGAAGGGCACGCCCGAGCAGCCGATGTGCGGCTTCTCCGCGCGCACGGTCGCCGCTCTGCAGGCCCTCAACGCCCCATTCGCGGCGGTCGACATCCTTCCCGACCCGCGCATCCGCCAGGAGCTCTCGGCGCTCTCGCAGTGGCCGACGATCCCGCAGCTCTTCGTCAACGGCGAGCTCGTCGGCGGCTGCGACATCGTCACCGAGATGTACGAGAGCGGCGAGCTGGCCCAGACCCTGGGCGTCGATCAGCCCGCGGCGGCCGAGCCGGTCGACGAGCCCGCGGTGGGCGCCCGCCCGATGGGCATCGAGAACCGCCTGTCGTAGCCCGCTGGGTCGGGTGCTCCGCGCTACCGTGGCGCGGTGCACCCGCCGCGCGTCAGGTTCGTCGCTCGCGAGGTCGGGCCGACGACGATCGGCGTTCTCGTCGTAGCCCTGGCGCTCCTGTGGATCGTCGCGAAGCCGGCGGGGGCGCCCGCTGGGAGCTACATCGGACAGCTGTTGGGCGCCGAGTCGATCCTGCTGCTGTCGATCGGCCTCGTGCTGATCAGCACGCTGCCATGGGTCGAGGAGTGGTTCGACGGGATCGACCGTGCGGCGGTCTGGCATCGCCGCGTCGCCATCACCGGACTGGTCCTGCTGGCGCCGCACATCCTGCTGGCCGCGAACCCGCATGGCACCGCGCTCGGCGGCCCGCTGGGTGCGATCGGGGCAATCGGCATGGTCGCGCTCGCGCTGTGGGCCATCCTGCCGCGCTGGCAATCGGTGGTGCCGGGGCCGCTACGCGGCCTCGTGGTGGCCGCGCGCGACGCGCCGGGGGTGCGTGAGGCTCGCCGGATCTTCGGCGGGTACGAGCGCTGGCGAGCGCTGCACCGCACGACCGGGCTCTTCGTCGCCGCGGGCTTCGCACACGGCGTGCTCGACGGCACGCCGTTCGACGGCGCACCGATCCTGCGCTGGAGCTACGTCGCCATCGGCGCCGTCGGGCTGGGCTTCTACGTCTACCGCGAGCTGCTGGCGCGCTTCTTCCTCTCGTTGCACGACTACCAGGTGCAGAGCGTGCGCGAGGTAGACGAGGGGGTGATCGAGATCGCGATGGCGCCCATCGGCCGCCACATGGAGTTCGTGCCCGGCCAGTTCGCCATGATCTACATCGAGGCCAAGGACGGCTGGCACCGCCACCCGTTCACGATCACGAGCGCCCCGCACGAGGACGTCGTCCGCGTCACGGTCAAGGCGCTGGGCGACTACACGTCGCGGCTGCAGGAGCTCATCGAGCCGGGCATGCCGGCGGTCATCGGCGGCCCCCACGGCCGCTTCAGCCACTGGAAGGGCACCGATCGGCAGGTGTGGATCGCCGGCGGCGTCGGCGTCGCGCCGTTCCTGAGCTGGCTGCGAGCGCTCGACGGACACCAGCTGCCCCATCGCGTCGACTTCTTCTACAGCGCCGACGGAGAGGCGCCGTTCGCCGAGGAGATCCGGGCGATCGCTGACCGCCATGGGTCACTGCACGCTCATCTGATCGACACGGGCGTGGAGGGGCGCCTCACCTCCCAGCGCGTCCTCGCCGCCGCCGACGGCGGCGACCGCGGCGGGCTGTCGGTCTTCATGTGCGGTCCACGGGGCATGGTGCGCAGCTTCCAGACCGAGCTGCGCATGGCCGGGGTCCCAAACCGGCGCATCCATCGCGAGCACTTCGACTGGCGCTGACGAGCGGCGGGCCGCGAGTACGCTGAGCGCATGTCGGTCGCGACGCAGCCCCACCCGGCCCTGCGTTGGGATGGTCGGCGCCTGGCCATCCTCGACCAGACGCGACTGCCCGGCGCCGAGGTCTGGCTGGCGCTCGAGGGCGCGGCCGACACGGCGCAGGCCATCCGCCGCCTGGCCGTGCGTGGCGCCCCGCTCATCGGGGTCGCCGCCGCCTACGGGCTGGCGATGGAGGTGGCGCGCCAGCCCGGCCTGGGCACCCTGGAGGCGGGCTGGGAGCTCCTGCGCTCCGCGCGCCCGACCGCGGTCAACCTCGCCTACGCCGTCGATCGCGTCCGTGCGGCCGCGCTCACGGCGGGGCCGGTGGGGATGGCGGGCGCGGCGCGCGAGGAGGCCGAGCGCCTGCACGCAGAGGAGGACGCAGCCTCGGCGGCCATCGCGGCGCACGGCGCCGACCTCCTCGCGGGAGCGCGCCGCATCGCGACCCACTGCAACGCGGGCGCGCTGGCCGCCGGCGGGCGGGGCACGGCGCTGGCGGTCATCCTCGAGCTCGAGCAGCGCGGCGCCGTCCACGTCCTCGCGGGCGAGACGCGGCCGCTGCTGCAGGGCGCGCGCCTGACCGTGTGGGAGCTCGCGCGCGCCGCCGTCAGCCACGACCTCGTGGTCGACGGCGCGATGGCCGGGCTCATCCGCCGCGGCGAGGTCGACGCGGCGATCGTCGGCGCCGACCGCGTGGCGGCCAACGGCGACACCGCCAACAAGGTCGGCACCTACCCCCTGGCCCTCGCTGCCGCCGCGGCCGGCATCCCGTTCGTCGTCGCCGCCCCGACGTCGACCATCGACGCCCATCTGCCCGACGGCGACGGCATCGAGATCGAGGAGCGCGACGCCGGCGAGGTCCGCGCCTTCGCCGGCGTCGACACGACGCTGCCCGGCACCGCCGTGCGAAACCCCGCCTTCGACGTCACCCCCGCCGCCCTGATCACCGCGCTGGTGACCGAGCGCGGCGTCGCCCGCCCGCCCGACGCCGCGTCGATCGCCGCACTGCTGGCATGAGGGTGGCGCGCTCGCTGACCCCGCGCGAGGTCCGCGTCGAGCACGCTGCGGATCCCGAGCCGGGCAGCGGCGACGTCGTCTGCCGCGTGCTGGCGTGCGGCGTCTGCGGCTCGGATGTGCTCGACGCGTGGGTCGCGCGCAAGGTGCCGACCGTCCTCGGCCACGAGCTCTCGGGGGAGATCATCGCGATCGGTCACGACGTCGAGGCCGTCGCCGTGGGCGATCGCGTCGTCGTGCATCACCACGCGCCGTGCGGCGAGTGCCGGCGCTGTCGGCGCGGCCACGAGACGCTGTGCGAGCGCTTCAAGGCCACGGGCCTCGACCCGGGCGGCTTCGCCGAGCGCGTCCGCGTGCCCGCCGACCTGGTCGACGAGCTGCTCGTCCTCGACGGCCTCGACGCCGAGCGCGCGACCTTCGTCGAGCCGCTGGCCTGCGTGCTGAGGGCCTTCGAGCGCTGCGGGCTGCGCGCCGGCGACAGCCTGCTCGTCGTCGGCTGCGGCACCAGCGGCCTGCTCGCCATCACCGCCGCCCACGCGCGCGCCGTCGACGCGGTCTGGGCGCGCGAGCCGCGCCCCGAGCGCCTGGAGCGCGCGCTGGCCCTCGGCGCCGAGCGCCACGGCAACGAGCTCGTCGACGTGGTCATGGTCTGCACCCCGAAGCCCGACGCCATCGCCGCGGGCTTCGCCGCCGTCGCTCCGGGCGGAGCGCTGTGCCTCTATGCGCCGCCCGACCCCGGCCACGCGCTCGGGCTCGACGGCCATGCGCTGTACGTCGGCGAGGTCGACGTGTGCGCGTCGTACTCGGCCGGCCCCAGGGACATGCGGGCGGCCCTGGGCCTCATCGCCGGCGGCCAGGTCGATCCGCTGCCCCTCGTCACCCACCGCGTGGGCCTGGACGAGACGGGCCGCGCGCTCGAGCTGGCCCGCAGCGGCGAGGCGATCAAGGTGTTGGTGGCGCCGTGACAGCGCGCCATTGCTCGCCCGGCGCAAACGACGACCACGGGAGCGGGTCCTCGCGATGAGCGGCGCGCTCGACGCGCTGCACGCGGCGATGGCCTCCGGCGACGTCGACGCGCTGGCGCGCACCTACGCGCGCAACGCCGAGCTCCGGGCCTCGCTGCCCGGCCGGCGCGTGCGCCGCGACGGGCGCCCGGCGATCGTGGCCGAGCTGGCCGCGTGGTGGGACGGTCCGGCCGAGGTGGGCGAGTGGCGCGCGGGCGAATGGCCGGCCGGCGCGGCGCTGACCGCGGCGCGCGACGGCGTGCGCCGCCGCCACTACCTGCACCTCTCGGGCGACCTCATCGCTCGCCACTGGGTCTACGCGATGGCGCCCGCGAGCCTCGGCGGCGGCAACAGCGGCGCGCAGCTCGAGCGGGTGACGCTGCCCGACGGCACGCCGGGCATCGCCAAGCGCGTGGTCCCCGGCGGCGACTGGCTCGGGCGCGTGGCCGGCGGGCGCGCCATCACCGCCGAGCTCTGGCTGGCGGGCGTGCTGCGGCGCCTGCCGGCGTCGATCGAGACGGGCATCGTGGCCGTCGAGCCCGAGGGCGACGGCTGGCGCATCCTCATGCGCGACCTCTCCGCCGCGCTGCTGCCCGCCCAGGGGCCGATCAGCCGCGCGCGCCACCGCGAGGCGATGGCGGCGGCGGCCGCCCTGCACGCCGCCTTCCGCGGCGAGCGCGTCGACGGGGCGATCACGCTCGAGCGCCACCTCGCGATCAGCTCGCCCGCCGTCGCCGAGGCCGAGCGCGACGGCAGCGACGTGATCCCCAAGCAGCTCGAGACCGCGTGGGAGGCGTTCGCCGAGGCGGCCGACGACGACGTCGCGCAGGCGGTGCTCGCCAACCTGGCCGACCCCGCGCCGTTGGCGGGAGCGCTGCGCGCGGGCGGCACGACGCTGGTCCACGGCGACCTGCGCGACGACAACCTCGGCTTCGTCGACGGCCGCGTCGTCCTGCTCGACTGGGACATCGCCGGCGAGGGCACGCCCGCTCTGGAGGTCGCCTGGTACCTGTGCCACGACGCGTGGCGCACCGAGGGCACGCACGACGAGCTGCTCGAGGACTTCCTGGCCGCCGAGGGAGGCGCGGTGAGCGACCACGACCTCGACCTCGGGCTCATCGCCGGCCTGCAGCTCTACGGCTGGATCTTCGGCCACAGCGCGCTCATCCACCCCGATCCGGCCGAGCGTGCCTGGGCCCGCGAGGAGCTCGGCTGGTGGGTGCCGCGCGTGCGCGCCGCGCTCGAGCGCACCGGCGCGGCGGCGTGATGCGCGCGGCGGTCCTCCACGGGCCCGGCGACCTGCGCGTCGAGGAGGTCGACGAGCCCGCCGGCGAGGTGCTCGTCGAGGTGCGGGCCGCCACCGCGTGCGGGACCGATCGCAAGATGCTGCGCCACGGCCACCGGATCCTGGGCGAGTACCCGGCGCGCTTCGGTCACGAGACGGCCGGCGTGCGCGTCGACACCGGCGAGCGCGTCCTCGTGGGCGACTCGGTGGCGTGCGGCGCCTGCGCGCCGTGCCGTGCCGGGCGCGCGGCGATCTGCCGCGCGCCGACCTGGGTGCTCGGCGGCTTCGCCGAGCGCATCGCGGCGCCGCCCGACGCGCTGCACGCCATCCCCGACGGCCTGGACTTCGCCGGCGCGGCGATGGCCGAGCCGCTGTCGGCCTGCCTGCACGCCGTGGCGCGCGGGACACAAGCGACGGACGTCGCCGTCCTCGGCGGCGGGACGATCGGGCTCATGCTCGCGCGGCTGCTGGTCCTCGACGGGCGTGACGTGCTCGTCTGCGACCGCCACCCCGAGCGCCGCGCCCAGGCGCAGGGCCTCGGGGCGCGGGCGGCCGAGGCGCTGGGCGAGCACGACCTGGTCTTCGAGGCGGTGGGGCGTGTGGAGGCGTGGGAGCAGGCGGTGGCGGCGACGCGTCCCGGCGGCACCGCGGTCCTGGTCGGCGGCTGTCCGGCCGGGACGACGGTCGGGCTGCCCACCGCGCCGCTGCACTACGACGAGGTCGACGTGCGCGGGGCCTTTCACCACACGCCCGCCGAGGTCGACGAGGCGCTGGCGCTGCTGGCCGCGGGCGCCGTCGACTGGCAGGCGCTCGCGGGCGACGTCGTGGGCCTCGAGGACCTGGCCGGCGCGCTGGCCGCGCCGAGCGACGGCGAGGCGCGCAAGCTGGTGGTGGAGCCGGGGCCGTGAGGCGGGCGCTGGCGGGCGCGCTGTGCGTCCTGGCCTGGGCGCCCGTCGCGCGCGCCGCGTGCCCTGCCGTGCCCGCCCCGCCCGGCGCCGACCGGCCCGCGAGCGCGGCGCAGGCCGACGCCTACGTCCGCGCCGTCGCGCGCGCCTCGCCGGTGGTGAGCACCGCCGTGGCGGGCGCCAGCGTGCAGGGCCGGCCGCTGCGCTACGCAGTCGTCTCCGCCCTGCCCGCGGCTCGCTTGCGCGCCGCCATGGCGCGGCTGCGCGCGGTCCGCCACGGGCACGCGCGCAGCGCCGGCGCCGCGCCCGCGGTCGTGTGGGTGACGGGCTCGGTGCACGGCAACGAGCCCAGCGGGACAGACGCCGACCTGCGGCTGCTGCGCGATCTCGCCCGCGACTGCCTCAGCCCGCTCCTGCGGCGCCTCGCCGTCGTGGTCCTCCCGGTCCAGAACCCCGACGGCCACGAGGCGCACACGCGCGTCAACGCCAACGGCTTCGACCTCAACCGCGACTGGCTGGCGCTCACCCAGCCCGAGTCCCAGGCCCGCCTGCGCCTGTTGCTCGCGATGCCCCCGCTGGCCTTCGTCGACCAGCACGAGCAGGGCGGTGCGGCCTTCTTCGCCCCGCCCTACTCCCAGCCGCTCTTCCACGAGCTGCCCGACGCCGCCCTCGCGGCCGAGCGCGACATCGTCGGGCCCGCGGTGCGCGCCGCCTTCCAGCGCGAGGGCTACCCGCCGACCGGCGGCGGGACGTTCGACCTGCTCTACCCCGGCTACGGCGACAGCGCGACGACGCTGCTCTTCGGAGCGGCCGGGATGACCTTCGAGGCGGGCGTCGCGAGCCCGTACGCGCGGCGCGTCGGTGAGCACCTCACGGCCGCCGAGGCCGTGCTGCGCTCGGTCGCCCGCCACCGCGCCGCGCTGCTCGAGGCGTGGGCCGCGTCCTTCGCGCAGGCCCGCCAGCAGGGCGCGCGCGGCGTGCTCCAGCACGTCGAGCGTCCGCGCGTCTACGGCTACGCGCTCGGAGCCGGTGCTGAGCCGGTCGTGGCCCAGCTGATCGCCGAAGGGGTGGCGGTGCGCCGGCTCGCCGCCGACACCGCGGTGGCCAGCCTGCGCCCGTACGGCTCCCCGGCGCCCGGCGCGCCGGCGACGCTGCCCGCCGGCACCTACCTGGTCAGCGCGGCCCAGCCGCTCAAGCACTGGATCGAGGCACTGCTGGGCCAGAGCCCGGACGCCGGCGGCCCCTCGACGTCCGACGTCAACGCGTGGTCGCGCCCACTGCTCATGGGCCTGCCCGGCGGCACGCTCGGCGCACCGCCGCCCGCTGCCCCGGCGGCAGCCGCGCCGGCGCTCGCCGCGGCCCAGCCGCTGGCCGGGAGGCGGCTCGCGCTGCTCGGCGACCCCGCAGCCCTCGCGTCGGTCGTCCCCGGCGCCCAGCAGCCCAACGCCGGCACGAGCTGGGCGCGCTTCGTCCTCGCCCGCCTCGGCGCGCAGGTCGACGTGGTCGACGACGCCGCCCTCGCCGCGGGCGCGCTCGCCGGACACGATGTCCTCGTGGTGGCCGACGGCGCGCCGGCCTCGCTCTCGGCCCCGGCCCTGGCCGCCGTCTCGGCCTTCGTCGCGGGCGGCGGGACCTTCGTCGGATGGCGCGCGCGGGGCATCGCCGTGGCGGGCGCGGCCGGCCTCACCCAGGCGACCGCCACCGCCAGCGGGCCGGCGACCTGGGTCCCCGGCGCGGCGGTCGCCGTGGGCGGCGGCGTGGTCCTCGACAACGACGACCCGCTCGTCGTCGGCGGGCACGTCGTCGCCGACTACGGGGCGGTGCTCAGCGGCTGGTCGCTGAGCTCGCCGGCGGGGCGCCCGGCGATCGTCGACGAGCGCGTCGGCGCCGGCCGCGCCGTGCTGTTCGCCTTCGACCCGGTCTTCCGCGGGGCGAGCGAGAGCGCCGAGGCGCTGCTCACGACTGCTCTGTCCGGCGCCACTCCAGGTGCTCGATGATCCGCCGCGAGTCGCAGATCGCGTCCTTGTCGATGACCAGCAGCGGGACGTGGCGCTGGCCGCTGAGCTTCTCGATCTCGGGGCGGTCGCGCTGGAGCCACGCCACCCGGACCTCCTCGTAGTCGACGCCGCGCCGGCGCAGCTCGCGCGCGACGCGCCCGCACGGGCACAGCCAGTCGGTCGGGGTGCGGCAGCGGTGCAGGGTGGCGCTCAAGGGGCGAAGCTCCGCAGCATCCCGCCGGCGGTGCGCAGGCCGAGGCCGGCGGCGCGCAGGGCCAGCGGCTGGCGCGTGCCGGGCGCCTTCAGGCGCGCGGGCTCGCGCTCGCGGTACCAGTCGATCGTCGTCTGCAGGGTGTCCTCGTGGTGGGCCGGGCGCCAGTCGAGCTCGCGCTTGGCCTTGGTCGAGCGGAAGGCCCACCACAGCGACGACGCGCGGACCTCGATCGTCGTCACCGCCGGGCGCCCGGGAGCCAGCTCGGCCGCCCGCGCCAGCGCGAGCGCGGCCGCCAGCGGCAGCTTGAGCGCCGGCGGCTCGACGCCGGACAGCCGCGCCAGGTCGGCGAAGAGGCGGTCGAGGGTGAAGTTGCGGTTGCCGAGGATGTAGCGCTCGCCGACCTCGCCGCGCTCGTCGGCCAGCAGGTGGCCGTGGGCGACGTCCTCGGCGTCGACGATGTTCAGCGCGCCGTCGACGTAGGCGGGGATCGAGCCGCTCAGGAAGCGCCGCACGAGCTCCGTCGAGGAGCGGTGGCGGTCGCCGGCGCCGAAGACATGGGCCGGGTTGACGATGACCACCGGGAGGCCGTGAGCGGCCAGGCGCATCGCCTCGAGCTCGGCCTCGTGCTTGGCGTTGACGTAGGGCAGGCCGTAGCGCCCGGCCCGGAAGACCTGGTCCTCGTCGGCCGTCGAGCCGCGCGCCGCCGGGCCGACCGCGGCCACCGACGACGTGTGGACCGCGCGAGCCACGCCGGCCCGCAGCGCCTCCTCGAGGACGATCCGCGTGCCGCCGACGTTGACCGCGAAGACCCGGTCCGCGCTGGCGCGCAGCGACGTGATCCCGGCGACGTGGAACAGGCGCTGCACGCCGCGCATCGCGCGGCGCACCGAGGAGCGGTCGAGCACGTCGCCGTAGGCGAGCTCGACCTCGAGGCCTTCCAGCTCGTCGCGGGGCGAGCGCTCGCGGACGAGGACCCGCACGGCATCGCCGCGCGCCACCAGCTTGCGCGTGACGTGCGACCCGACCAGACCCGTCGCCCCTGTCACCAGGGTCGTCATCGGGGTGATTATCTAGGGTGCCGGCATGCCGGACGTCGCGGTGGTGACCGACACCACCCACTACCTGCCGCGGGAGACCGTCACCGAGCTCGGCGTCGGCGAGGTCAGCCTCTACGTCAAGGACGGGGAGCACACCGCTCGCGAGGCCGACATCGTCGACCTCGCCGCGTTCTACGACGCCCTGCGCCGGGCCAACACGCTTCCGACCACGTCGCAGCCGTCGATCGGCGACTTCCTGGCCGTCTACGAGCCGCTCGTGCGCGACGGCCGCGACATCGTCTCGATCCACCTCGCGGGCGGGATCTCGGGCACGGTCGACGCGGCCCGCCAAGCGGCGGGCGAGCTGGCCGCCTCGGGTGCCCGCATCGAGGTCATCGACACGAAGCTCGCCTGCGGCGCGCTCGGCATGGTCGTGCTCGCCGCCTCGGCGGCCGCGCGCGCCGGCGCTGACGTCGAGGCCGTCGCGGCCCGCGCCCGCGAGGCGTCGGGCGCCACGCGCCTGTGGTTCGCGGTCGACACGCTCGAGTACCTGCAGCGCGGCGGGCGCATCGGCGCAGCGCAGGCCTGGCTCGGCGGCGCGCTGAAGATCAAGCCCATCCTCACCTTCGACGGCGAGATCGTCCCCATCGAGCGCGTGCGCACCGCGGGGCGGGCCTTCGAGCGGATGGTCCACTACCTGCAGTCGCGCCACGACGACGGCGCCGACGGCTGGGTCATCCAGCACATCCAGGCGCCCGACGTGTGCGAGCGCCTGGTCGCCAGCGGGCGCGAGATCTTCGGCAGCGAGCCGCTCTTCGTGTCGGAGATCGGGCCGGTCATCGGCGCGCACGCGGGCCCGGGCCTGGTCGGGGTCGGCGGCATCCCGTTGGCGCTGCTGCGGTAGGGGCCTGTCGTCTGCCGCGTGGCGTCGGCGATGCTGCGCGGCCAGGGCACCCTACCGCGGCCGCGCGCCCGGCCGGCTGACCGCCTCCGTCGCGGCGCGCACCGCCGCCTGCGCACACGCCGCGTCGTCCTCGCCGCGCACGAGCGCCGCCAGGTAGCCGGCGGCGAAGGCGTCGCCGGCGCCGGTCTGGTCGACGGCGGCGGCGGTCGTGGCCGGTATGTCGACGGGCTCCGCCCCACGGCGCAGGACGCGCACGCCCCCCCGGCCGCGCTTGAGCACGACGACCTCGTAGGCGTCGGCGAGGCCGTCGCCCAGGACGCGGGCCTCGTCCTCGTTGGGGAAGCAGACGCTGGCGCCGGCGGTCCACTCCAGGAACGGCGTGCCGGCCACGAACGCGTGCGAGGCGGGGTCGACCGACCACGGCACGCCGCCGCGCGCGACGAGCCCGAGCACGGCCGACCGCGGCCCCTCCTCCAGCAGCGAGTAACCCGACACGTGCACGTGCTCGACGCCCTCGAGCAGGTCGTCGGGCAGGTCGTCGCGGCAGAGGGCGAGGTTGGCCCCGCGGTCGGTGAACATCGAGCGGTCGTGGGCGAGGACGACGATGCTGCCGGTGGGGGTGCTGGCGTCGCCTGCCAGCCGCGCGTCGACGCCGCAGGCCTCCAGGGCGCGCGCGTGGCGGCGCAGGTCGGCCAGCCCGACGCGCCCGGCGAAGCGCACCTCGGCGCCGAGGACGCCCAGCCACGCCGCCGTGTTGGCCCCCGAGCCGCCGGGGTGGCGCTCCATGTGCGCCGGCGTGTCACTGCGGGGCACCAAGGGGCCGAGCGGGCGGACCACGAGGTCGTCCATCACGTCGCCGACGACGAGGATCACGCGCGGGCCGCCCACGCCGCGGCGATGGCGCCCGCCACCGATGCGTTGCCACGCGCCACCGCGATGTTGACCTCCAGCGAGCGACCCTCCGTCGCGCGGTGCAGGTGGTCGAGCAGGAAGGGCGTCACCGCCTTGCCGGTGACGCCGGCCGCCCGCGCGCGCTCGAGTCCCTCGGCCAGGACGCGCTCGTGCTCGGCCGGGTCGAGCTGCTCGCCGGCCGCGATCGGGTTGGCCACCACGAGCGCGCCCTCGACGCCGAGCTCGTCGGCCGCCGCCATCGCCGCGGCGACCTCGTCGGCATCCTCCACGCGCCAGTCGAGATCGAAGCCGCCGTCGGTCAGGTAGAAGCCGGGGAAGCGTCCGGTCTGCCAGCCGGCCACGCCGACGCCCAGCGTCTCCAGGCGCTCGAGCGTGGCCCCGACGTCGAGGATCGACTTCACGCCGGCGGCCACCACGGTGATCGACGTGCGCGCCAGGGCGAGCAGGTCGGCCGACTCGTCCCACGACTCGCGCGCGCCGCGGTGCACGCCGCCCAGGCCGCCGGTGGCGAAGACGCGGATGCCCGCCCGTGCGGCGAGGTGGGCGGTGGCGGCCACCGTGGTGGCACCGTCGGCGCGCCGCGCGGACGCCAGCGGCAGGTCGCGGACGCTGAGCTTCGCCAGGTCTTCGGTCGCGATGCGCGCCAGCCCGTCGTCGTCGAGGCCGATGTGGGCCTCGCCGTCGAGCACGGCGATGGTCGCCGGCACCGCGCCGGCCGCGGCCACGGCGGCCTCGAGCTCGCGCGCGACCGCGAGGTTGCGCGGGCGCGGCAGGCCGTGGGCGATGATCGTCGACTCGAGGGCGACGACGGCTCCGCCCGCGTCGAGCGCCTGGCGGACCGGCTCGCTGAGGGTGGGCACTACCGGCGGCGGCGGAAGAGGCCACCGACCGCGGCGATGCCGCCACCGATGACGAAGCCGGCCACGGCGGCGCCGATGAGCACCTGCTTCTGGTGCTGGGCGATCTGCTTGCGCCAGTCGGTGATCTCGGCCACCTCGCCGCGCAGTCGCGTGAGCGAGTGCGCGAGCTCCATGCGGTTGGACTCGATCGAGGCGCGGATCTCCTCGGGCGTACGGGTCGGCATGCCTAGATGGTCCGTTCCGGGTGCTTGGACTGGACGGTCTCCTTGATGAGCTTGGCCTCGTCGATCGCCATGGCGGGCGTGGGCGGCGCGCCCGACTTCATGGCGCGGGCCGCGATGTAACCGGCCAGCGCACCGAGCAACAGGAGCACCGCCGCCACGACGAAGAAGCCCCAGAAGAACTGGTCGTCGGGGAACAGCTCGTACCACGTCAGCCACGCGAAGCCGTGCAGGAGATAGATGAGGGCGAAGACGACGAAGATGCCGGCCGCGATCCCGACGACCGCGCCCTTGATGAGCTTCGTGATCTTCTCGGTCACCTCGACCTTGGCCAGCTCGATCTCCTCCCGCACGAGCAGCGTGGCGCGATCGGAGACCTCCTGGATCGCCTGGGCGATGTTCTGCGTGGTGGTGTCGGTGCTCTGCTGCTGGTCGGTCATCGGCCCAGCCGTTTGAGGATGAAGGCGGCGACGATACCGCCGGCGAAGGCGGCTCCCACCAGGATCTCGGGGTGCTCCTCGACCGGCAGGTTCGCCAACGGGCCCGGCAGACCGCTGTCCGCGGCGGTGCCGGCGGGCTGGTCGGTGCTCGCGTCGGAAGCGCCCACGACCGGCGTGGGCTGCGGCCCGGCGGTCGTGGGGCTGTGGAGGTCCTCGGTCACTCCGGCGGATCTTCCCCGAAGGCCCGGCGCCAGATCATCGCCGCCACGCGCGTGGTGGCGATCGACGCGAGGGCGCCGAGACCGGCGAGCAGCCCCGACCACATGAGGCGCTTGGCCATGTCGTTGTCCATCGGCCGGACCCTATCTCACGCGGTCGCGGGAGCAGCGTCGAGGCCGCCGCAGATCGTCTCGACCACGAGCGTCTTGGCCTCCTCGAACTCGGCCTCGCCGTGGGGCAGCGTCTCGAAGATCCAGCCCGAGAGGACCTGCTCGATCGCGCCGTAGAAGGCCAGCGCTGCGAAGCGCGGCGTGACGGTGTCCTTGAACGCGCCGTCGGCCTGGGCGCGCTCGACGATCCCGGCGATCAGCTCGTAGGCCTCGGTGATCTTCTGCAGGTGCGTCTGGCCGAACGAGTTCGCCGCGCGCGTGACCTCGACGATGATGACCTTCATCAGGTCCGGGTCGTGGCTGTAGGAGTCCACGATGAACGACGCGATCGCGTAGAGCTTCTCGCGCGGCGCGAGGTCCTGGCCGTCGAGCTCGCGGATGACGTCGAGCATGACGTTCCAGCGCTCGAGGAAGAGCGTGTCGAGGACCTCGTCCTTGGAGCGGAAGTAGTGGTACACGAGGCCGTAGGCGACGCCGGCCTCGTCGGCGATGTCGCTCACGCGGCACTGGTTGAAGCCCTGCTTGGCGAAGACGCGCACGGCGGCATCGAGGATCAACCGCCGCTTCTCCGCGGCCAGCTTCTCGTTGCGGGCGGCCATCAGGCGTCGGGCCAGCGGTAGGCCGCGGGACGGCGGTTGGCCAGCGACGGCAGCCGCGTGCGGATCGCGGTCTGGGCGTCGAGGTCGAGGTCTGCGGTGATCACGGTCTCCGCGTCGGCGGCCTGCGCGAGCACGAGGCCCCACGGGTCGACGATCAGCGAGCGTCCGCCGGACCGCAGGCCCTCGGCGTGCTGGCCCACCTGGTTGGCCGCGATGACGAAGCTCTGGTTCTCGATCGCGCGGGCGCGCACGAGGACCTCCCAATGGTCGCGCGTGGTGGGCAGCGTGAAGGCCGCGGGGACGGTCACGATGCGCGCGCCCCTGATCGCGAGGATGCGGTAGAGCTCGGGGAAGCGCACGTCGTAGCAGACGGTCAGCCCCAGCTCGACGCCGTCGGCGGTGGCGCTGAGCACGACCTCGTCGCCCGGCTCCTCGTGGGCGGACTCGCGGTAGACGGTGCCGTCGACCTCGACGTCGAACATGTGGACCTTGCGGTAGGTGGCCGCGATCTCGCCGTCGGGGCGGATGTGCAGCGAGGTGTTGCGCAGCTTCTCCTCGCCCTCGACGCGCTCGGAGACCGAGCCTGCGACGAGGTCGATGCCCAGCTCGCGCGCGGCCTCGCGCGCCCACGTCACCGCGGGGCCGTCGAGCGGCTCGGCGCCGGCCTGCAGATCCTCGCCGTGCCCGAGGACGCTCCACTTCTCCGGCAGCACGATGAGGCGCGCGCCGTCGGCCGCGGCGCGGCGCACGAGGCGATCCGCCGTCTCGAGGTTGCGGGCTTTGTCCGGAGTCGCCGTCAGCTGCACGGCGGCGGCACGAAGTACTGGCGTCTGATCTCTCCCTCTCCTCCGAGATTGACTGATGAGTCAATCGCGGAGAGCATAGCCCGCATGCTCGACGCGCTGCCCCACCGGGGCGATGGCAGAGTCCGCCCCGCAGGGCTCGCCCTGCCCCCCGGGCCGATGCCGCGCCGGGTGGGTCGCCGGCCGCTCAAGCGCTGGCGCTACGTGGGCGTCTATGGCCCCGAGCTGATGCTGTGCGCGGGCACCGTCCACGTCGCGGGGATCCCGCAGACCTTCTGGGCGGTCTGGGACCGCGAGGGCGAGCGCCTGTGGGAGCGCACCGTCCTGCGCCGCGGCCGCGTCGCGCTGCCCGACGGCGCCGTTCGCGTGGCCGACCGCGAGGTCGCTCTCGATCTCGTCCTCCAGCCGGCGGGCGAGCCGGTCGAGGTCGTCAGCCGCCACGGCGCCTCCTACGTCTGGACGCGCAAGTCGCCGATCCGCGCCGCCGGGCTGGTCACGCTGGAGGGCCGCACGCTCGCGGTCGACGCGCCCGGCCTGATCGACGAGACGGCCGGCTACCACGCGCGCCACACCGCGTGGGAGTGGAGCGCCGGCGCCGGCGTTGCGACGGGCGGCGAGGCGATCGTGTGGAACCTCGTGGCCGGGATCCACGACGCGCCGCAAGGCAGCGAGCGCACCGTGTGGATCGACGGCGAGCCGCGCGAGGTCGGGCCCGTCACCTTCGCCGAAGGCCTCGACGCCGTCGGCGACCTGCGCTTCGCGCCCGAGGCGGAGCGTGTGCGCCGCGACGACCTGCTGCTCGTCGCCAGCGACTACCGCCAGCCGTTCGGGACCTTCGCCGGCACGCTGCCCGACGGCACGGAGCTGGCGAGCGGCCACGGTGTCATGGAGCGCCACCGCGCGCGTTGGTGAGCCGTCCTCCCCCGCGATGCTCGTCGCGGGCGAGGACGATCAGCGTGGCAGGGCGGTCCAGACTCCGTCGCGGAGGGTCGGAAAGCGCGGCGCCCAGCCCAGCTCGGCCTTGGCGCGGGCGTTGCGCACGCGCTGGGAGGCGGCCAGCGAGCGCGCCAGCGCGAAGCCGACGCGGGCGCCGGCCAGGCCCAGCGACGCGGTCCCCGGGCGAGGGCGCCCGGCGGCATCGGCGGCGACGTCGGCCACCGCGCGCTGGGTCATCGGCTCGTCGTCGACGGCGAGGTAGGTCGTCCCCGCGGTCCCGCGCTGCAGGGCGGCCGCGACCGCACGGGCAGCGTCGTCGACATGCACGCAGCTCAGGTAGTTCCCGCCCCATCCCACGACCCGCGCGCGCGGGTCGAGCAGCGCGCGCTCGAACAGGCCCCCGGGGCCGTAGACGAGGCCGAGCGCGACGAAGACGACGTCGAGGCCGCGCTCCTCGCGCAGGGCGAGCAGGTGGCGCGCCACGTCAGCGTCACCCGCGCCCAGCGGCGCCGGGCGCTGCGGCGTGCGCTCGTCGATCCAGCTCGAGCCGTGGTCGCCCCACGCGAAGGCCGTACCCACGTGGACCAGCCGGGCGTCGGAGACCAGGGCGTCCTGGGCCAAGGCCCGCGCACGCGCCTCCTCGCCGCGGCGATGCGCGGCGAGGCGGCGGTGCGTCAGGCGCCCGGGGGGCTCCGGGGCGGGGCAATGGACGACCGCGTCGACCGGTGCGGTCGCGTGCAGCAGCTCGTGGCCAGCGGCCTCGAGCTCGCCGGCCACCGCGGTGCCCAGGAGACCCCCGGCGCCGGCGACGTGCACCCGGCGGAAGCGCAGCTCGTCCATCGCCGATCGACGGTACGCGCGACGGCATAACGTGGGCATCAGGTCGCAGGGTGACCTGGACGGCCGTTCGACGCACTACCCCATGCACCCGTGATGACCCTTCGCGACAGACCCGATGCCGACCTCGTGGCCGCCGCCCGCGGAGGCGATCGCCGCGCATTCGCCATGCTCGTCGAGCGCCATTACGGCGTCCTGCTCGCCACCTGCCGCCGGGCGAGCGCCGACGGCGAGCTGGCCGCCGACGCCGCGCAGGAGGCGGTCGTCACCGCCCTCGTCGGCTTGGAGCGGCTCCGCGAACCCGGGCGCTTCGGGGCCTGGCTGATCGGGATCGGGCTGAACCTGTGCCGGCGCGCGCTGCAGGAGCGCGCGCGCTGGTCGCGAGCGGACGCCGCGGACACGCCGGCGCCCGGCCCCGGGCCGCAGGAGGCCGCCGAGGCCGCGCAGATCGCCGAGCGCGTGCGGGCGGCGATCGCGGCGCTGCCCGCCGGCCAGCGCGCGGCGGTGGCGCTCTTTCACCTCGCGGGGCTCAGCCACGCCGAGGTGGCCGGGCGCCTCGGCACGCGCCCGGGCGCGGTCAAGACGCGGTTGCACAAAGCTCGCGGCGCGCTGCGCCACGAGCTCGTCGACGTCCATCGAGAGGAGTTCGCCATGCCCACCGCCGTGCCCATGTCCGTCGCCGACGTGCGCCGCCCCACCGACCGCCCCGAGCGCCACATCGTCGTGCTCGAGGAGGTCGGCGGCGAGCGGCGCCTGCCGATCTGGGTCGGGACGCCCGAGGCCCTGTCGCTCGTCGCCGCCCTCGAGGAGGTCGAGCTGCCGCGCCCGGGGCCTACCACTTCGCCCAGGCGCTGCTGGCGGCCGCCGGCGGCGCGTTGCGCGAGGTGCGCGTCAGCCGCCTGGCCGACAGCGTCTTCTACGCGGTCGCCGTCCTCGCCGACGGCAGCGAGGTCGACGCGCGCCCGAGCGACGCGCTCACCCTCGCGCTGGTCACCGGCGCCCCGATTGCGGTCGAGCCGGAGGTCCTCGATGCGGCGGGGCGCCTCGCGCGCGAGCACCCGGGACTGGCCGCCGAGATGCGCGCCCCCGCCGACAGCGCGAGCGTCCTCGCCGACGAGGTCCGCGCGCGCCTGGCCGAGCTCGCGCGCGAGCTCGCCGAGCTCAGCGAGCCGGCTGCGGAGCCCGGATCCGCGACCTGACGTGCCACGCGACCGCGGTCAGCGCGATGGAGCCGACCACGACCGCGAAGATCGTCACCGCGGTGCGCAGCGACAGCGCCGTGGAGAGCAGGCCGACGCCGATGGCCGAGATCGCGACCCCGGAGTAGATGCACGAGATGAACGCCGCGGTCACCTCGCCGCGGCGCTCGATCGGGGCCAGCGCGTTGATCTCCGCCTGGGCGCCCAGGAAGGCGAGGCCGTGGCCGGTGCCGCCGAGCAGCGCGCTGGCGAAGAGCGCGGCGAGCGAATGCAGCGGGAAGGCGAGCACGAGGGCGGCGAGCCCGGCGACGACGAGCACCAGGCCCAACGGCTGCGCGCCGGCCACGCGGCCGCGGCGCGAGGCGGTCAGCTGCGCGACGCACGACGCGGCCAGCAGTGAGCCGGCGATGGCGCCGAGCAGTGCGAGGTTGCTCGTGTCGAGCAGCCTCGCGGCGTAGCTGGGCACCACCGACAGGTAGAGGGCGGCGACCATCCACACCGTGCCCGCGGTCAGGCTCGCGCGCCAGAACCCGGCTCGGATCTCGGGCGGCACGGAGGGCCGCTGCACGCGCCAGCGCCCACCGATCGACCTGGGCTCGGGGATGGTGAGGACGGCGAGCGCGGCCGCGACCGCGAGGACGAGGGCGACGAGATAACACAGCACGCGCGGCTCGGGCGCCCACTGCGCGAGCACCCCGGCCAGCACCGGCCCGGCGCTGCTCCCGCCGCCCTGGACGATGACCGCATAGAGGGCCGCGCGCTCGCGATCGCCGTGCGGCTCGAGCTCGACGAGCCCGGCGGTGGCGGCGCCGGTGACCATCCCGACCGAGAGGCCCTGCACCGCGCGGGCGGCGAACAGCCACGCGGTGGCGGTCGCGGCGGCGAAGAGGCCGAGGCCGACCGCGGCGGTCAGCAGGCCGGCGGCGATCACCCGCTTGCGCCCGACGCGGTCAGACAGCTGGCCGCAGACCAGCAGGGTCGGCACGAGGACGAGCATGTAGGTGGCGAAGACGAGCGTGAGGACGACGCTCGAGAAGCCGAAGCGCTCGCGGTAGACCGCGTAGAGCGGCGTGGGCAGGTTGCTGCCCAGCAGCAGCGCGAAGAACGCGACGGTCATGATCAGGAAGGGCCGGCCGGCGCGTTCGGGCACCTGACACAGAGTGCCGCAACCGCGTGTGCATCGCGGTCGAAACGCCTACCGTTCACCCATGGGCCCGCGCCTGAGCCCGTGCGCGACGTCGGGCGTGGTCGCCGTGGCGGCCGTCCTCGTCGCGGCGTGCAGCCCGGGCGTCGCGGCCGCGAGCCAGCGCATCGAGGCGGAGCGCATGCACGTCTCCTCCGGCGCGGGTCACGTCGTCCGCGACGCCGGCGCCAGCGGCCGGCGCGCGCTGCTGCTCGAGGCCGCCGGGACGGCGCGCGCGAGCGTCCGCGTCCGCGCCTCGTCGCGGCTGACCGTCGTGGTGCGCGCGCGGGCGTGCGGCGGCGCCCCGCGCCTCGTGGTCGCCGTCGACCGCGTGCGGGTGCTGACGCGGCGCCTCACCGGGCGCGGCTGGGGGACGGCCGCGCCGGCGGCCACGCTGGCCGGGGGGCGGCGCACCATCACCCTGCGCCTGGCCAACCCGCATCGCGCGCACCACTGCCGGCGCGGCATGCGCATCGACCGCCTCGACCTCGCGCCGGTGCCCAAGGCCGGGGCCAAGGCTCGCTGGATCCCGCCGCCGAAGACGACCTGGCAGTGGCAGCTCACGACCCCCGTCGACCTCTCGGTCGACGCCCAGCTCTTCGACATCGACCTGTTCGACAACGCCGCGAGCGTGGTCGGCGCCCTGCACTCCCGCGGGCGCCACGTGGCCTGCTACCTCGACGCCGGCACGCTCGAGCCCGGCCGCCCCGACAGCGGCGACTTCCCAGCCTCGGTCGTCGGCAAGGAGCTCCCGGACTGGCCCGGCGAGCACTGGCTCGACGTGCGCCGCCTGGACGTCCTCGGCCCGCTCCTCGAGCGCCGCCTCGACCTCTGCCGCCAGAAGGGCTTCGACGCCGTCGAGCCCGACAACGTCGACGCCTACGCCAACGACAGCGGCTTCCCGCTGACCGCCGCCGACCAGCTGCGCTTCAACCGCTTCCTCGCCGCCGCGGCGCACGCGCGCGGCCTGTCCGTCGGGCTCAAGAACGACCTCGACCAGGCCGCCGCGCTGCAGCCCGCCTTCGACTGGGCCCTCGACGAGCAGTGCTTCCAGTACCACGAGTGCGACCGCCTGCGGCCCTTCGTCCGAGCGGGCAAGGCCGTCTTCGTGGCCGAGTACGAGCTCGACACGGCGACCTTCTGCCCGGCGGCGCGCTCAGCGGGGCTCATGGCGATGCGCAAGCGCCTGTCGCTCGATGCGTGGCGCGCGACGTGCTGGTAGGTCGTTGGCCTCGGAGCTTGCGGCGCTGCGCGGCGCCTGTGAACAGCGGCATCGAGGGGAAGCGAGGCGGGGCGGTTCGCGGCGGATGTCGTCGTCCTCAGGCGTGTGCGCCTTGTCGGTGCAATCGCGCGTGTTTCGCAACACTCTTTGGAGACGTCCGAGGGGGTGGTCGCTCTTATGCATCTATGTGATGCACAAGAGCGACCACCCCCTCTGGCCGCCCGCGGAAGGTGTTGCGAAACACGCTCGAACTACGCAGGCACTCCGCAGCCCGCCGGCCGGGCACCGCCCACGCGAGCGGAGCGGCAAGCGCTTGACCGCCGCTACTCCCCTCTCCCTCGATGCGGCAGTAAACGCCGCGAACCGCGGCAAGCGCCCCGCGGACGACCGTCACGAGCTCACGGATACGCGCAGTACGGATTTCCCCCGCCAGCCGCCGCCGCGCCGGTCGTCCCCGCGTTGACGTACTGCCAGCGGTACTCGGGCTTCCCGCCGACCCAATAGACGATCTCGTAGACGCCGATGGCGACGATGCCCTGGCCGGTGGGAATGGAGATCGGGCCCCACGTCCACGGCACGGGCTGGGGTGCCCCGCCGGGGTGGAACTGCTCGATCCCGCCGGTGTTCGCCGTCCACGTGTCCCAGCGGTTGGCGTTCTCGCCGCCGACGCCGAGCCAGTGCCAGCCGCCGGCGGCCGTGTACCAGGCGATCCACCCGCGGGTGGAGATCGGCGTCGGCGTGGCGGTGGTGAAGTCCGGCTCGACGAGCAGGGCGGCAGGCGCCCCGGACGCGTCGGTGCACTGCAGGTGGCCGTCGGTCCAGAAGCCGGCCGGCGCCGGAGCCGCGCCACCGGCGCGCAGGACGAAGGCGAGCTTGGCCGTCTTCCCCGCCTGCTTGACCGTCGCCGTCACGGCAACCGTCTTGCGCTTGGCCAGGCGCTTCGCGACCTTGCTCGACACGCGCAGGGCGGCGGTCGCGCGATTGGCCGCGCAGCGGTAGCCGGCGTGCGCGATCGGCGTCTTGGTCACGGCCTTCGCGGTGACGGAGACCGAGCCGTTGGCCTGGCAGGCCAGGGCGACCGAGAACCTGCGCTTGGCGCGGTTCAGCGCCACGGACGAGCCGCTGAGCAGGCCCGGGCCGGTGACCCCGCCCGGGACCGCCGCCGGCGTTCCGGGGGGGACAAACGCCGGGGCGGTTCCCGGAGGCGCAGGCAGAGCGCCCCCGTTCTCCGGCGGCGGGCCCGGCGGCCCCGCGGGAGCCTGGGCGCCGGCCGGCGCGGCCGACGCGGCGACCGCAACCACCGAGGACAGGACGAGCAGGCAGCGCTTCACGGGCACTGGACGATTCCTTTCATGCGTCGAGCTCCTGCGGGGAATCAGGCTGTGCTGAAGGCCGATGGCCCTCGCCGGCGAGGGCGAGGCGGGTTCCGATCGTGCGCCGCAGCGCGTTCACGCGATCGAGCTGCTTGACGTACTCGGCGTCGTAGAGCTCGCGGTGGCGGTCGCGTGCGACGTCGCTGTCGACCGCGTAGAGCGCGGGGACCGATCCCATGCCGGGCGCGCCGAGGGGACTCGAGGCCGGCGCCTCCGGCTCGGCGCGCGGCTCGGGCACCGGGCGCGGCTCGGGGACGGGGCGCGGCCGAGCCCTCGGGGGGCCGGGTATCCGCACGGCCCCGGCCCGCCGCGGCGTCGCGCGCAGGCCTTTCACCGCGCCGAAGATCAGCGCGCCGAGGAGCCCGACGCTCGCGCCGACGAGCACAGCGGCCAGGACGAGCAGCAGCCGCTGGGTCGTCGTGTCCACGGCCACGGTCACGATCGCCGCGCTCACGCGCACACCTCGAGGGCGTGCTCTTCCTCGTGCAGGTACGACGGGACCGTGCGCCAGGGATCGGGCATCGAGCCGGACGTCGCGTAGACGTAGCCGGCCTGCGGGGGATGGCTGACGGCGGCCATCGCCTGCTGGCGCGACGCGTCGTAGACGAGGTGGGCCACCCGCCCCGGAGGCTGGTCGCGCACCCAGCCGGGCATCGCGTCCATCGCCGCGCCGTAGGCCGCGTAGGGCCCCTCGAAGGTGACGATCACGTCGGCGAGAGCGAAGTACTCGCGCGCCGGCACGACGCCGGGGTTGAGGACGACGACCCGACGGGCGCCCCCGGCGCGGACGTGGCGCCCGAGCGCGGCGTAATAGCCCACCCGGGCGACGTCGCTCGCGGCCTCGTCGAGGAAGATGCCGTCGACCCCGTACCACGACGTGTAGCGGTCGACGTCGGCCATGACGTCCGCGGCGGCGCGCGCGCCGTAGGTCGTGTGGACGTAGCCGAGCACGCGCGCGCCCGCGCGCTGGGCGGTGCGCACCGCCGCCCGATAGGCGGGCGCGGCCTGCGCTCCCGGCCCGTTGGCCGGGTTGATGACGAGCAGCCGCGGGCGCGACGAGGCCCGCACGAGCTCGACCAGGGCGTGCGGCGGGACGTAGGCCGGGATCAGCGTGGTGCGGCACGCCGCCCGGCGCTCGGCGCCGCGCGTCGTCAGCAGCGTCACGAGCACGATCGCGCCGGCGACCGCGGCCGAGGCGAGGAGCAGGCCGCGCTGTCGACGGGCCGTGCGGCTCATGGGATCCACAGCGCGGTGGCCAGGGTGCGGGCCGGGCGGACGAGCTGGCCGATGACAGCCGGCAGCACGAGGACGACGGCCAGCGACCCGCCGACGACCAGGCCGGTGCCGGGGAACGGGTCGCTCCCGGCGATACGGATCGCCGCCTCGGCCGTCACCGCGCACGCCACCGCGAGAAGCGCCCCGCGCCCGCGCCCCATCCCCTCGAGCAGGCCGACGAGGAGCGTCGCCAGCGCGACGAGGCCGAAGCCGGCCAGCAGGCCGGCGCCGCGCGCGCTCGCCCCCAGCCAGGGGGTGAGCGCGAGGAGAACGAGCGACAGCGCCGCTGCGAGCAGCAGCAGCCGGCCGAGCGCGCCGAGCAGGACGCTGAACGGCGGCCACGCCACCCCGCGGACGTACGGGTCGCCCGCGGCGATGCCCGACACCGACCGCGGGATCGCCCGCTCGAGGTGGCGCAGGTGGTAGCCGCCCCACGCGCTGGCCACGGTCGAGGGCAGCAGGGCCAGGGCCGGCACGGCGCCCTGGGTGAAGCTCACGGTCCGGTCGAGCACGAGCATGAGCCCCAGGCCCAGTCCGATGGCGGCGGCCGTGATCGCCCGCGGCCAGCGCCCGGGCGTCGGCCGCGCGGGGACGGCGCGTGCGCGCAGGGCGAGCGCCACGGCCGCCGTTGTCGCCACGGCGACGGCCGCGAGCACGGCCATCACCTCCTGCCGGGCGATCATCGCCGGCGTCGCGGCCAGCACGATGAGCGCGTAGGTCAGCGGGCGCCGGCAGCCGACCAGCAGCGTTCCGCCGGTCCATGTGACCGCCAGCAGGCCGGCGAGCACGCCGGCGACGCCGAGGACTCCCGCCGGCACGGCCGCGAGGGCAGCCGCGCCGACGAGGAGCCACCGGCGCCGACCGGCGAGCTGCGCCACCCCCTGTGGGTGGTTGAGATACCGGCTCTGCAGCCCCCACTGCAGAGCCAGCGTGAGCGGCAGGGCGAGCATGAGCCCGCCCTCGACAACGTGGCCGCCGAGGCTCGAGGCCAGCGGCGAGGCCCAGCACGCGATCGCGATGACCGTGACGATGAAGGCCACGCCTGGCAGCAGGCCGGCCTGGTGCACGCTCGACGCCGGCAGCCGCCCGACGCTCCGCTGCGGCGTGCGCGGCACCTCCGGCATGAGCTCGCGCGCCGCGGCCAGCGCGCTCTGCGCAGGGACGCCGGCCCATGCCTCCAACACGACGGCGGCCTCGAGCATGTCCTGCGGCGGGCGCCCCAGCCGTGCCTCGACGATCAGCTCACCGTCGGCCGGTTCGAGCGGGGCGGCGGTCATGCCGCCAGACCGATCCGGGCGGGCGGCGGGGCGACCGGCTCGGCGACGGCCTGCAGCAGGTCGCGATAGCCGTCGATGCAGGCCGACTCGGTGTAGATGCGCTTCAGGCGGCGGTGCCCGCGCTGGCCCAGACGCGAGGCGAGCTCGGGATCGCGCAGCAGCAGGACCACGGCCATGGCCAGCGCGTGGTCGTCGCCCGGCGCACATACCGCGCCGCAGCCGCGCACGACGTCGGGGACGCCGCCGACGCCCGTCGCGACCACCGGCCGGCCCTGGCCCATCGCCTCGAGGATCGACATCGGCAGTCCCTCGGAGATGCTCGTCATGAGCACGACGTCGGCCGAGCGCACCGCGGCGTCCGGGTCGCCGGTCGGGCCCATGAAGCGGAAGCGGTCGCGCAGCCCGAGGCGGGCGTGCAGCGCCAGGCACGAGCGCCCGTAGGCCTCCTCCCCGCTGGGCACCGGGCCGTAGTGCTCGAAGCGCGCGTCGGGGACGAAGGCCAGCGCCTGGGCCGCCACGCGCAGCATCGTGTGGACGTCCTTGAGCGGGTCGACGCGCCCGACCGAGACGACGGTCCGGGTGCGCGGCGCGAGCGTCGGCTCCGCCGGTGGCCGCAGCCCGTTGTGCAGGACGAGGATCTTGGCCGGGTCGATGCCCAGGCCAATCTCCCAGTGCGCGTTGGCGTCGGTCACCGGCGCCACCACGTCGGCCGCCTCGTAGGCGACGCGCGTCAGGCCGCGGGCCAGGCGCGTCGTGGCGAAGCGCGTGCCGGGCGAGTCGCCGTTGCGCGCGGCGGCCAGGTAGGCCTCGCGCACGTAGACGCCGTGCTCGGTGAGGACCATCGGCGTGCCGTGCAGCGCCTTGTGGACGACCGCGGGGATCGCCGACCAGCCGGCGGCGGTCACGTGCAGGACGTCGGTGTCGGGCGTCGGGGCGGCCGCGGTGCGCGCCACCCAGTAGAGCGTCTGGTACAGCCGCGCTGCCTCCACGAGGTCGAGCGCCGGTGGCGTGCCGGCCTCCGGCGCGCGCTCGTCGAGAACCTCGCGCAGGGCGCCCAGGAAGGCGGCCCACCCGCGGTCGGAGCGAAAGACCCGCCGCACGCCCGCCGGGTGGCGCCGGCACCAGGTCCAGGCCGCCACGACCGCGTCGACGTCGCCCTCCCACCCGACCAGGTGACGCGCCAGGACGGCGGGCAGGACCTCGCCGACGCGGCGCGCGAGGCGCCGCGGGCGCCCGCCCTTGGGCAGCTCCTCGGACCACACCTCGATGCGCCCGACCTCGCGGGCGTGCTCGGGCAGCTCGAAGGCCGGCGGCCGTCCGTCGGGGGCGACGATCGGCAGCACCTGCCAGTCGAACCCGGTCAGGCTCTTGACCAGCAGGTCGCACCACGAGCTGACGCCGCCCATCGTGTAGGGGTAGGTCCCCTCCGTGGTCAGCAGCACCCGCGGCCGGACGAGGCCGAGCGGCACGGGCGCCTGGCGCTCAGATCGGCGCCGAGCCATTCCCGCTGCCTGAGTGCTCGGCCACCGGGTTGCCGGGGCGATCGACGGCCGCGGTGGCGAGGGCGTCGAGCCTGGCCTCGAAGGCCACCATCGCCCGCTCGATCTCGCGGCAGATCTCGAGCAGCGACTCCCGGATGACCAGGCCGTCGAACAGCAGCTGGGCGGTGTCGTCGCTGGCCCCCCCGCTGTCGGCTGTGGCGGCCGGCAGCGAGCGAGCCCGGTCCAGCAGCCGGCCGACGTCGGCGCGCCGGTGCTGGGCGGCCTTCAGGCGGGCGTTCTCCTCGCGCAGGAGCACGAGCTCGGCATGGACCGAGTCCAGCGGGTCGCCGGCCCCGGGGCGCCCGTCGTCCTCCAGCGTGCCCGCGACGCGCCGGAAGCGCCGGCGGGGGCGGGGCGTGTCCTCACCGCTCATCCCTTCACCACCCTGAAGGTCACGTGCTTGTGCGGGGACCTCGCCTGTCGCGTGGCGGCCATGGCGACCAGCCGGTAGCCGCGCGGTGCGAGCAGCTTGCGCCCGAAGCGCCCGCGGAAGCGCACGACGCCGTGGCCCTTCTTCGCCTTGACCTTGAGCGTGCCGACCCGCACCCAGCGGCGGTGCCTGGCGCTGCCGCCGCGGCGCTGGATCGTGAGGCGGACCGTCGCCGCCTGGTTGAGCTTCCAGGTGATGCGCGAGCCGTCCAGGCGCGTGCCGCGGCGCTTGTGCCGGTGCGAGACGGCGAAGCGGCGCGGGCTCATCTTGACCTTGGTCAGGCTCAGGCGCGAGGACTTCGACGCCTTCGACTTCGAGGCGCCGCCGGCCTTCGGCACGCTCCCGGTCAGCGCGGACGCCGCCTGGCTCACCGACGAGACCCAGTTGCCGGCGGAGACGACGACGCGCAGCTTCGCGCTGCCGTCGGCTGCGGCGACGCGGTAGGTCGCGTCGGTCGCGCCGGGGATGTTCACGCAGCTCTGCGCGCAGCGCTGCCACTGGTAGCCGTAGTCGATCGGCTGGGTGCCGGTCCACGCGCCGCGGCTCGCGGAGAGCGTGGAGCCGGCCTTGGCTGTGCCCGAGACGGTCGGCGGCGCGGCGTTGACCGGATCGTTGGGCGAGAAGGACTGCTCGCCGCCGGCCGGGATGCCGGCCCACCCGGACTTCTGGCCGGCGTAGAGGTCGCCGACCGTGGTCCCCGTCAGAGGGACCTCCACCGCGGCGCCGTCGAGGTTCCTGACGTGCAGCACGCCGTCCTGCAGCCACGCCGAGACCTTGCCCGCGGCGAGGTTCGCCGCCCATGCGGACTGGCGGGCCAGCGTCGCGGCGATCTGGCTGCTGGTCAGGTCGACGAGCGGCGCGCTCGTGCGATCGACCGTCGCGTCATAGCGCGACAGCAGGCCATCGATGACCGGGTAGAGGATGCCGCCCTGGTTGGGGTCGGTCTCGGGCAGGGCCGGGTTGTAGTCGGCCAGGTTGCTCTGGTGCATGAAGTGCGGGCGCGGGTCGTTGCCCATGACGTGGCGGAACATCACGTTGTTCTCGCTGGTCACGTAGTCGGTCCACGTGGCTGGCGTGGTGCGGCACGTGGTGACCCCCGCGATCGGAACGCAGCCCCCGCCGTTGGCCGGCGCGACGTAGATCCAGTTGTACTCGTCGAGCTGCTGGCCCTGCTTGGAGACGTTGTAGTAGACGTTGCTCGGGTAGCGCGGGAAGGCCTGGACGGGCCCCTCGGTGAACGACTGCCCCGCCGGCAACAGCGGGCTGTTGAGGTCGGTCGGCGTCGAGGGGTAGGCCTTCGAGGCGTCCGTGGCCACGGCGCGGACCCCTGCGGCGATGAGGCCCGGCAGGTAGTTCGGGTTCTGCGCGTAGGGCGCGAGCGTGGCGGCGTTGGCGGCCGGCGGCGCCTTGGACGTCCCGCCGGCCCCCGTGTCGGTGATGGTCAGCGCGAGGGGGGTGGTCCCGTCGTCGGTGGCGGCCGTGGCCGAGCGCGCGAGCGTCCCCACCTGCGTCCAGCGGCTGGCGCCCGCGGCGCTGCGGTAGAGGTTGTAGGCGACCGCGTGGCACACGGCATCGAAGCTCGCGGTCACCTTCTCGTTGGCGGCGACCGCGATCCCGGGCACGACGGATGCCGTCGTCTCGCCCGCCGGCGACTGGGCCGTGACCGCGTAGTCGTAGGTGCCGGCCGGGATCGTGCCGCCGGCCGCGGGCGTGACGTCGTCGAAGCTCGGCGGGTCGATGGTGCCGGGGTTGCCCGGCCGCGTGTTGGCCAGGCCCGAGTGCTCGCCGGTGACGACCTCCGTGGGGTCGATCGGGAGCCCGTGCTGGCCGGCCCAGGCGAGGTTGTTGGTGATCTGCTTGGCGACGAAGCCCGACGTCGAGCAGTCCATGTTCGGGTGGTCGTAGGTGTGGTTGACGTAGCCGAAGGCGCTGCGCGTCGCCGGGTCGGCGAAGGCGTTGGCCAGGGGATCGGTCGTCGTCGCGTGGTCGGCCTTGTAGAGCTCACTCCCGCCGCCGTTGAAGGCGAAGTCGATGCGCACTCCGCGCGCCTTGGACCACGCAGCGGCCTGGGCCACGTCGGCCGCCGTCATGCGGCTGGCCTTGGCCGGGTCGTAGCTGGTCGTGTGCGCGGCCGGATCCCAGGCGTCGTCGCCGAGGAAGAGGTCGTCGACCTGGAGCGCGAGGTAGTTGCGCTGGTAACCGAGGAAGACGCCGCGCGTGACCCAGTTGAGCTCGCCGTGGCGCAGCAGCTGCGCCTGGCTCTGGTTCTCGTTGCTGGCGACGGTCATGACCATCTCCTCGCGCCCGTCGTCGGGATGGGTGTAGATCCCGAGGTACGCGGTCCCGTTGGGCCCGGCGAGGAGGGTCTGCCAGTCCTGCCCGTTGACCGGCGTCGCGGCGTAGCCGAACGTCTCGGCCACGGCCGGGTCGTCGTTGGCGATGGGGACCGGTCCCTTGAGGTAGGGGAAGGCGGCCCTGCCCAGGGGTGTCAGCGTGCCCACGTTGCCGTCCTGGGTCGCGCCGCCGACGACGTTCAGCCCGTGTGCCGGGGAGGGCGCGGTGTAGTCGCTGAGCTGGCGGATGCCGAACGTGCGCTCGAACTTGGCGAGGCTCGCCCACTCGGTGTCGCTGAGGGCGGAGAGGTAGCTCGTGGTGCCGTCGGCGTTGGCCACGTTGTGGCCGAGGTCGCCGGTGGCGAGGATGACCGCGTCGTAGTAGGCGTGGTTGGCGCCGTAGTCGGCCAGGCCGGAGTCGGTCAGGGTCGAGACCCGGTTCTGACCGCTGTAGGCGACGAACGTGCTGTAGGGGACTCCCTCGCGCTGGAGCTCTGCCTTCCAGGCGCCGAAGCCGGGCTCGGTCCCGTCCGCGGAGACGAGAAGGACCTTGACGTCGATCCGTTGCGTCGGCAGGACGCGCGCCGGCGTTGCCGCCAGCACCACGGGCACGATCACGGCCAGTGCCGCTACGGCCAGGACCGGCGCCATGCGTCGCAGCATCGACCTCGTCCCTCCCGATCGTCGGGTCCCACACCCGACCGCTCCCAGCCAGCTTCCGCGACTCACATCGCCCCCCAAAGGCTCGTGGTGTGAAGTGCGCTGGGGCATGCTGCGCGGCGCTGGGCAGCAAAGTCAAGCGGCAAAATACCTGCAAATATGCCCTTTACGGATTTACATGAGAGCCCCGTTGCGTAACGGATTGGCGCATTCGGCTACACCCTGTCTTCCAGAGTGGGGAACTGGTCGCGCCGGGTCCGCTTGCCAGGGCGGCGATAGCCCAGCGCCGCCTGCACGCTCGACGGCCGCCACATGGCTCCCCCACGCAGCGTGGGGACGCCCTCGGCATTGAGCTGGTCGGCGATGGCCTGCAGCGTCATGCTGGCGGCGCGCATGGCGGTGATGCGCTCGACCAGGTCGGGCCGGTCGCTGACCTTCGGACGGCCGGTCGGGCGCCCGCTGGCCTTGACCTCGGCGAGGCCCGAGCGCGTGCGGCGCGCGATCCGCTCGCGCTCCCAGTCGCCGAGCGTGATGAGCGTCGCGGCCACCTCATGGCCGCCCGGGGTCGAGGTGTCGACGCCCAGGTCCAGGGCGACGAGCCCGGCGCCCGCATCGCGGAACCACTCCATGAGCGCTCCGAGGTCGACGATCGAGCGGCTCAGGCGCCGCAGGTCGTTGACCACCAGGCCGCGGGCCTTGCCTTCGGCGATCTGGCCCAGCGCGTAGGCCAGCCCGGGCCGCTCCAGGCCGCGGCCGGACTCGCGGTCGGTGACGACCTCGGCGAGCTCCCACCCGGCGCGCTCGCAGGCCGCCTCGATCTCGTGCACGGCTCCGTCGGCCTCGTTGCGGTTTGCCTCCGAGGACACCGTGACGTAGCCGATCACGGGCTCGCCCGGCTCGAGGCGCGACGGCGAGCGCTGCACCTCCTCGTCGCTGACCCACACCGGCGCGGGCTTGCGAGCGTCGTCGACGAGGTACCAGGTCTTCTCCGGGGGCTGCCCCGGCTCGCCCGTGACGCTCGTCGCGATCGCCGGCCCTCGGAAGTCCGCGACGCCCTCATCGGCGCTGTGACCCTCGAGGTAGAGCTCGTGCGAGAGCGACGCGACGGCTGGGCCGCCGGCGGGACGGCGCCCGGGACGGCGCAGAACGCTGGCGGCGATGGCGACGCAGAACGCGGCGACAGCGGCCGCCAGCGCGATGACGACGAGCCAGCCGGCGCTGGTGCTCTGGTCGTCCTTCGTCGCGGCGGGCGCGGTCTTCGCGGCCGGTGGGCTCGTGGTCACGAGCTTGGGCAGAGTCGACTTCTTCGTCCGCGAGCCGGTGCGGCGCGCTGACGACGACCGCTGGTGGCGGCGCTCGACGCGGCTGACGGCTCTGTGTGTCTTCGGGCCGACGATGCCGTCGGCTGCCAGCCCGCTGTCGGCCTGGAAGCGCCGCACGGCGGCGTCGGTCAGCGGGCCAAAGCGCCCGTCGACTCCCGGTCGCCCGAGGCTGTAGCCGCGGCTGTGCAGCACGCGCTGCACGCGCCGGACGGCGGCGCTCGGCTTGGCACCCATCCCGGTGCCCTGCGCGAGCACCGGGGCAGGCTTGGAGGCGGCGCCAGCGGGCGCGGGGGCGACGGCGGTCGTCAAGACCGCGGCCGCGACCAGCGCCATCAGCACCGTCAGGGTTCGTCTCCGGTCGCCAATGGCGGCGACGAGATGGATTCTCATTGCTACTCCCTTCGGAACGTCTCATCGAGCTGCCGCGCCGCCCGCTACTGCGTGGCACGGCGTGGTGCACGCACCGGGGCGGCGCTCAGAGGCGACGCGGCGACCGGTGCGCGGAGAGGTCCCGAAGGGTTAGCCGGGGCGTTCTTGGAGGGAGACGAAGGCAGCCTGACGCCAGAGGGTCGGCGTCAGTCGGTTGGGCTGAAGTCCTTGCGGCGCGGAGCAGTCGAGGGTCGCCACGTGCAGGGCGGCCGAGCTACCCGAGCCGGCGCTGCCGCCGGGGGCCGAAGCGCCCGATCCGGAGGCGCAGGGCGGGGCGGTCGGGAGGCGCGGGGTACCGTCGCCTTGACTGGGGCCCGTCGCGGCCGCGACGGGAGCGGCGCTAGTGGCGAGGGTCCACGCGGGATCGCTCAGGGCGCCGAGGCTGCTGCTGGTGCTGCTCAGAGGCGCGGGGGGCGCCGGGGGCGCGAGCAGAGCAAGCGACGGGTCCCGGGCGAGAGCGGGCGCCGCGTTGGCGGCGGGCGCGGCCTGGGCGAAGGCCGTCGCGGGCGACGCGAGCGGCTGCGCGAACGTCGCCGCGGTGGCCGCCTGGCGCTGGTCGAGCGCCGACGCGGCCGTCGGCGTCGCGGGCGGCGCGGCGAAGCTGGACGGCGCGGAGAAGTTATTGAGCGACGACGGGGTGGCCGAAGTCGCAGGGGCGACCGTGGCGAGCGCTCGCGCGGCCTGGGTGACCGGAGCGGCCACCTGGACGAGCGGCGCCGCGACCGCCTGGACGACCTGCGCCACTGGACCCGACACGCCGACCACAGGAGCGGCGACTGCCTGCACGAGAGGAGCGGTCACGTTGACGACCGGCTGCACGACCTGGGCGACTGGAGCCGCGACGGCCTGGACGACCGGAGCCACAGCACCGACCACCGGAGCGACGACCTGCGTCACCGGAGCCGCGACAGCCTGCACGACCGGAGCAGCCAGCTGGACGACCGGAGCGGCCAGCTGGACGACCGGAGCGGTGACCGCCTGCGCGACCTGCACGACCGGGGCGGCGACCTGGACCACCGGAGCGGTGACCGTCTGAGCGAGCTGCGTCACCGGAGCGGTCACCGTCTGCACGGCCTGCGTCACCGGAGCGGCGAGCTGCACGACCGGAGCCGTCACCGTCTGAGCGAGCTGCGTCACCGGAGCGGCCACCGTCTGCACGGCCTGCGTCACCGGAGCGGCGACCTGCGCGACCGGAGCCGTCACCGTCTGCACGGCCTGCGTCACCGGAGCGGTCACCGTCTGGGTCGCCTCCGTCACCGGAGCCGCCACCGTCTGCACGGCCTGCGTCACCGGAGCGGTCACCGTCTGGGCCGCCTCGGTCACCGGAGCCGCCACCGTCTGCACGGCCTGCGTCACCGGAGCGGTCACCGTCTGCGCGACTTGCGTCACTGGAGCTGCGGCCTCGGTCACCGGCGCCGTCGCCTCGGTCACCGGAGCGGTCACCGTCTGCGCAACCTGCGTCACCGGAGAGGCAGCCTCGGTCACCGGAGCGGTCACCGTCTGCGCAACGTCCGTCACCGGAGCGGCAGCCTCGGTCAGTGGAGCGGTCACCGTCTGCGCAACCTGCGTCACCGGAGCGGTCACCGTCTGCGCGACCTGCGTCACCGGAGCGGCAGCCTCCGTGACCGGCGCCACGGTCTGGGTCACCGTCGGCGCGGCGGCCTCGGTCAGCGAAGCAGCCGTCGCCGCGACGGGCGCCGCGGCGTCCGTCGTCGGTGCGGTGGCCTCGGTCAACGAGGCGACCGTCTGCGTGACCGGCGCCGCGGCCTCGGTCGTCGGGGCGTCGGTGGTCGTCGTCGCCGGCGCGACAGCCTCCGTCAGGGAGGCGACCGTCTGCGTGACCGGCGCCGCAGCCTCGGTCGTCGGAGCGTCGGTGGTCGTCGTCGGAGCGTCGGCGGTCGTCGGAGCATCGGCGGTCGTCGTCGCCGGCGCGACAGCCTCGGTCAGCGAGGCGACCGTCTGCGTGACCGGCGCCGCAGCCTCGGTCGTCGAGGCGTCGGTGGTCGTCGTCGGAGCGTCGGCGGTCGTCGTCGCTGGCGCGACAGCCTCGGTCAGCGAGGCGACCGTCTGCGTGACCGGCGCCGCGGCCTCGGTCGTCGAAGGGTCGGTGGTCGTCGTCGGTGCGGCGGACGTCGGGGCGTCGGTGGTCGTCGTCGGAGCGGCGGACGTCGGAGCGTCGGTGGTCGTCGTCGGAGCGGCGGACGTCTGAGCGTCGGTGGTCGTCGTCGGAGCGGTGGTCGTCGTCGTCGGAGCGTCGGTGGTCGTCGGGGCGGCCTCGGTCGTCGTCGGTGCGGCCTCGGTCGTCGGAGCGTCGGTGGTCGTCGTCGATGCGGTCGTCGTCGGGGCGGCCGCGGTCGTCGGGGCGGCGGTCGTCGTCGGGGCCTCGGTGGTCGTCGTCGTCGGTGCGGGGGCCGGCGCCGGCGTGGACTGCTCGGCCGGGGCGGGCGCGGGAGCAGGGGCGGGAGCCGGGGCGGGCGCGGGGGCGGGGGCGGGGGCGGCCGACGTCGAGGTCGAGGCGTCGGGGGTGGTCGTCGTGGCGGTGGACGTCGTCGCGCTCACAGGCGCGGTAGCGGTCGAAGTCGTCTCGGCAGCGACCGACGTGACGGGTGCGGTTGCACCGGCGATGGGGACATCGGCGGCGGCCGTCGACGTGGCCAAGCTCAAGGCAGAGACGAAGGCCGCGAGCGTGAGGGCGAGGGAGCTGCGACGGCCGCGACGGGTCCCGTGCGGGCCCATCGTTCGGTCCTGTCCGAGAGTGCGAAGCTGCTGGCCTCGCAGGTACAACGGCTTCCCCCAAGCGTGGCGGCGACGATCGTGCTGGACATGGCGTTCACCTGGGAGCCGGTGCATAAACCCTTCGTTCAGCGGTCGAACACGCCGCTTACCGGTCCTTTAGCGCCGCTGGGCGCACATTTGGACCGCTTGGCGTGCGCCGGGCGGTCCGGTCGCCGGGGCGCGCGACGCGGCGGAATCTGGCTCTAGAAAGCCGTACACCGCGTCCGAAGGCTGTGGTGTCGGCCCCGTGGGACCGATCACCGAGGCCAGCAGATGCTCGATCGTCGGCGCCGCGGGCCGCTTTCGCGATCGGGCACGCCGCCGCTCCTGCGGCGTGCCCGTGTCTCTCGGCCGACGCGCCCCGCGGCGCGTCGTAGACGACTGTCACAGAGCGTCGTATGGCGCGCCGCTCGCCCCGATCGCGTGGTCCGAAGTAGCTCGCGCGAAGGTCCCAACCGGACCCTCTGGCAACCCGCCGATCCGACGGTCGAGGACGCTCGAGACGACGGTCTGCGACCGCGAGCCGGCCGCTCGACGGCCGGCTGCAACTCCCCCTCGCGCGGCCCGAAAACGACCCCAGGACGCCCCCCGATGAGGGCCGGTCCAAGCCGCACCCTGGGAGCGTCGACGGTGCCGGTCGCAAGCCCCCGAACGTGCCGCCCGTCACCCTCGACGACCACCTGAGAGGGCCCGCTCCGGCGGCCCGGCAAGCTCCTCCCAGCGACCTCCGCCGGAGGGTTCCAGAGCTCGCTCTGGAAGGCTCTGGACGACCGCCGCGACGACCGCTCCGAGGGTCTCGGCGGCCGTCCCGGCCGACGCGGGACCATCCCGCGCGGAGGGGTGGGATGACCCCCGCGAAACCCCTCGACGGCTCCCCGATGGGACCCCTCGGAGATCTCTCGCAGGACGTCTCGAACGAGCTCCGGCAGCACCCTCCGCGGAGGCCCCAACGGACCGCTTCGGCACCCCGTCCACCACCCGTCGCCCGGACCTCAGAGCCGGCTCGGAGAACTACTCAGCGAGCTCCGCCACCACCCTCGACAGACGTCTGAGAGACCCCGCGATACGACCCGCGACAACCCTCGCGACCCCCTCCGCACACCCGTCGACCACCCCTCGCAGAGGTCGAGATGATGACCCCCGAACCTCCCATGCACGTCCTCGACGAGACGTGGACGGCGCCCTCTGATGCTCCCCGATCGGCCGATGTCGCGACGCTGTTGCGTGCCCGCGCGAGCGCGCGCCCAAGTGGTCAAATCGGCTTATCGGCCACCCGCGCGAATTCCGGGGGCGTGCGCTCGTTGTAATCCCCGAAGGGACCGACGCAGGTTGAGGAGAGGTCGATGGGCATGGCAGCGATCGCAGGCGGGTCCGGCGCGCGCGTTCGACGTCGGCGGCTGGCCGCCTGCGCGGCTTCGGTGGGCATAGCGGTTGCGCTGGCGGTGCCCGGCGGGGCGTCCGCGACGCCGCCGATTCCCGTCGTCACGGCCACGCAGGCCGGCCCCCTGACGGCCCAGCTGAGCAGCAGCACGGGCACGCACTGGGCCTGGACGATCCTGGACGCCGCGGGGGCCCTGGTCGGCACGTCCACGGCGCAGAGCCCGCTGCAGGCCTTCCCGCAGGCGGGCGACTACACCGCGATCGTCGACGCCACCGACGACGATCCGACGGCCACCGCGCCGGCACGCGGGCAGGCGACCTTCCACGTCTACAACACGCCGATCGCGAGCTTCACGTACACGGTCCTCGCCGGCGGCGCCGTCCAGTTCACGGACACCTCCACGGGCGAACCGACCAGCTGGCAGTGGACGTTCCCGGGCGGCACGTTCAACGGGCGCACCCCGCCGGCTCAGGCCATCCCCGCCCGCACGCCTCCATGGCCGGTCACCCTGACGGTGACCAACCCGGCCGGCAGCAGCACGGTGAGCGTGCCGGTCGTCGTGAACGGACCGCCCGTCGCCGCCCTCACGCTCACGCCGAACCCCGTCGGCGCGAACACGCGCGTGACCCTCGACGCCAGCGGGTCGACCGATCCCAACGGCGACCCTCTCAAGTACTCCTGGGATCTCAACGGCGACAAGAAATACGGCGACGCCACCGGCGCGGTCCAGACACGGACCTTCGCGTCGCCCGGGACGTTCCGAGTCGGGGTGAGGGTCACCGACCCGGCCGGCAGCTCCAACAACGCCGTGGGGTTCGTGTCCGTGCTGCAGGACAAGCCGCCGGTGGTCAGCCTGTCCGCCAGCCCGGCCACGCCGGCCGTCGGCGCGCCGGTGACCTTCACCGCGACGGCGTCGGATCCGGACGGGACGGTCGCGGCGATCGACTGGGACATCGACGGCGACGGGCAGTTCGACGACGGCACAGGCGCCGTCGTGACCCGGAGCTTCGGCGCCTCCGGCTCCCGGCTCGTGTCCGTGCGCGCCACGGACAACGCGGGCGTGGCGACGATCGCCTTCCGGACGATCGAGGTGACCGGGTCGTCGGAGGGCCAATCAGGCGACGCGGCGGATGGCGGCTCCTCGAGCTCGGCGTCGAGCGCCAAGCTGGCGATGCTCAGCCCGTTCCCGGTCGTGCGCATCCGCGGCGTGATCCTCCGCGGGTCCGCGCGCCTCAACCTCCTCACGGTCAAGGCGCCCTCGGGCGCCAGGGTGAAGGTGATCTGTCACGGGGGCGGGTGCCCCAAGAAGAAGTCCGTCGTGCTGCGCGTGCCATCCGGCAAGAGCTCGGTGCGCGTGCGGAGCCTCGAACGGCGGCTGCGCACGGGCGCGGTCATCGAGGTGTTCGTCACCGCTCCGGGGCGGATCGGCAAGTACACGAGGGTCACCATCCGCTCGAAGGCCGCGCCCGCGCGTCGCGATCTCTGCCTGCGGCCCGGCAAGTCGAAGCCCGTCGCGTGCCCCGTCTAATCGTGCTGGCGGCGCAGCTCGGCGAGCAGGAGCTTCGAGTGCATCGCGCCGATGAGGTCGCGTAGCGGCTCGGCGCCCGCCGCGATGATCTCCACCGCGCGCTCGACCTCGACCTCGCCAGCGAGCCGGTCGAGGAGCGTCCGGACCTCCTCCTGCACGAGCGGCTCGAGCGCGTCGCGGTAGCGGAGCGTGTCGAAGACGGTGAAGCCGAGCTGCTCGTCGTAGCCGCCCGCCCGGAAGCGCGAGACCGCCTCGATGATCTTCACGTCGTCGGCGTCGTAGCCGCGCGCGCTCGGCGTCAGCACGCCGAGCTCGGCCAGCCGGTCCAGGACGTTGGCGGGGATGTCGTAGCGCCGCCGCGCCTCGGCGGCCGACACGCGCTCGGTCTCGCGCTGCTGCTCCGCGCGCTCGACGATCCGGTCCTTGATCACGCGCAACGGCATGAAGCGGTCCTCCTGCAACCGCTTGATGAGCCTGATGCGCTCGACGTACTCGGGCGGGTAGTAGGCCATGTTGCGCGAGGTGCGCACGATCTCGTCGCCCTCACCGAGCAGCCCCTCGCGCAGGTAGTGCTTGATCGTCCCCGCGCTGACGCCCGAGCGCTCGGCCAGCTCGCTCATCTTCAGAAGGCCGGCCTCGTTCACGACAGGAACGGGGTGGGTGGGTCGAATTCGGCCATCGGCCCGGCCGCGGCGGCCCCCGACTCGAGCAGCGCGGCGATCTCCTGCGCGCCGTAGCCGAGCCCGGCCAGCACCTCGCGGGTGTGCTCGCCCAGCCCGGGCCCGGGCGAGCGGTTGGCATCGCCCGGCGTGCGGCTCAGCTTGACCGGGACGCCGAGGAGGCGCACCGGGCGCTGCGCCCCGGGCTGGTCGAGCTCGACCACCATCTCGCGCGCGCGCACGAGCTCTGACTCGAGGGCCTCGTCGAGCTCGAGCACGGGCTCCAGGCAGCAGTCGTGCTCGGAGGCGAAGGCGCGCCACTGCTTGCGCGTGCGCGCGTGGAACAGGGCCTCGACCTCGCGGTGCGCCTCGCTGCCCGGGCGGGCGAACTGGTGCTCGACGAGGTCCTCGCGCCCGACGCCCCGGCACCACGCCTGCCAGAACTTCGGCTCCAGGGCGCCGAGCGTGACCCAGCCATCGGCGCACTCGTACGGCCGGTAGCAGACCAGCGATCCGGCGAGCTCGAGCTCCCCGCGCCGAGGCACGACGTCCTCGGCCAGGTAGCGCGCGGCGACCATGGCCAGCCACGACAACGCGCCGTCGGCCATGGACACGTCGACGAGCTGGCCCTCACCCGAGCGGTCGCGCTCGCGCAGCGCCGCCAGGATGCCGAAGGCCGCCATCAGCGCCCCGCCGCCGAGGTCGGCGATCTGGCCCGCGGCCTGCACGGGCGGCCCGCCGGCGTCGCCGGTCAGGCCGAGCAGGCCGACCAGGCCCAGGTAGTTCATGTCGTGGCCCGAGCGCTCGCGCAGCGGCCCGTCCTGGCCGTAGCCCGTGATCGCGCAGTAGACGATCGCCGGGTTGACTTCGCGCATCGCCTCATAGCCCACGCCGAGACGGTCGAGCACGCCCGGGCGAAACGACTCGAGCACGACGTCGGACTCGCCGACCAGGCGCAGCAGCACCTCGCGGCCCGCGTCGGTCTTGAGGTTCAGGCGGATCGAGCGCTTGCCGCGATTGAGCGCGAGGAAGAGCGCCGACTTCGCCGTGTCCTCGACCCCCTCGTAGTAAGGCGTGGCCCAGCGCACGTAGTCGCCCAGGCCGGTGTCCTCGACCTTCAGGACGTCGGCGCCGAAGTCGGCCAGCATCAGCGAGCAGAACCCTCCCGGGAGCAGGCGGCTGAGGTCGAGCACGCGGACGCCATCGAGCGGCAGGCTCACGCGACGGGTCACCTCCGCGGGGCATCCAGCCCCGCGACCTGAGACACGTGTCCGGCATCCAGCCGGCCGAGACGCGGGACCCGGAGGATCTCGCGCGCCTGCGCGACGGTCGCCGGGCGCCGCCCGACGTCCTCGGTGAGCTGGCGGGCCTTGGCGACGAGGTCGCCGTTGGAGCGCGCCATGGTCCCGTCGGGCAGGTAGAAGTTGTCCTCCACGCCGACGCGCACCGAGCCGCCGAGCGTCAACGAGGCGGCCACGAGCATCCACTGCGCGCGGCTGATCCCGATGACGCCCCAGTGCGAGCCCGCGGGCACGTTGTCGGCCATCAGGGCCAGGTTGCGCGCGCTCGGCGGGATCCCGCCCGTCACGCCCATGACGCACGAGACGTGCAGCGGCGGGTGCAGGACGCCCATGTCGACCAGGGGCGCCAGCGACCCGACGTGGCCCACGTCGAAGCACTCGTGCTCGGGCTTGATGCCGAGCTCGTTCATGGCCTCCAGCAGCGCGATGATCTCGTCGAACGGGTTGGCGAAGACGGTCTGGAAGACGAACTCCTTGCGCCGCGCCGAGTACTTCGCGTAGTTCATCGAGCCCATGTTCAGGGCCGCGACGTCGGGGCGGCACGCGCGCAGGTAGGCGACGCGCTTGTCGATCGGGACGCCGATGGCGCCGGTCGAGAAGTTGACGATCACGTCGTCGACGTCGGCCAGGATCGCGTCCGCGATGGCCTGGAAGTCCTCGACCTCGTAGCTCGGCGTCCCGTCCGGGCGGCGCGCGTGGATGTGGATCATCGCCGCGCCCTCGTCCACGATCCGCCGGGCCTCGGCCGCGTACTCCTCGGGCGTGTACGGGATCGCCGGGCACTGCTCGCGATTGGCGAGCGCGCCGGAGATCGAGCAAGTGATGATGACGGGGTCCTCGAGGCTCACGCGGACGCGCTCCGTTCGTGGAAAGTGAGACGTTCCACTTCCCACTCTGACGGCGCCTGCGTGAGCCGTCAACCCCGCGCCGAGACGCGGACCTCGAGGCGCGTGACGCGCTCCTCCCCCGGCTCGAGCACGGGCAGCCGACCGGCGACGCGGTCGACGGCGCGGCCGAGGACCGAGCAGTTCGCGGGCTCGAGGCCGAGCACGGCGATCCCCGGAGCCGGATGGACCCACTGGTGAAGGCGCGGCAGCCCGGCCGCCTCCCAGCGCAGCGCCAGGCGCAGCCCGGTGGCCGGCGAGTCGATGGTGGCCGTGCACCACCCGTCCTCGCCGGCGGCGACTTCGTGCTCGAAGACCCGCTCGCGCGCCCTCGGAAGCGGTTCCAGCGCGCGGTCCCACGGGCCTACGGCGTCATCGTCGCGCGGCATCGTGGCCCGCGCGTCGAGCGCCAGCGCGGCTCCCTGCGACCACAGCGGCGCCCCCAGGTTGACGTGGTAGAGCAGCGGCGCGGGCTCCGGCTCGCGCCCGAGGTTGCGCGTCACGTCGACGAGCTCGAGGCGTCCCTCGCCCGTGCGCGTCGTCCATGTGCGCTCGAGCTCGAGGTGGTGCCCGAGCGCGCTGACCTCGGCCACGGCACCCGAGGCGCTCACGACGGCCTGCTCGCCCTCGACCCTGCGCGCCACGCGGACATCGCGCGCGGGCTGGTGGGAGATCTCGCCGTGCAGGCCATGGCCCTCGCCCGGCGCGCCGACGTTGCGCAGGCCGCACGTCGCCACCAGCCCGCCGCCGAAGCCGAGCAGCCAGTCGTCGTCGCGCAGGCGCCCGCCGAGCGGGCCGCGCTCGCCCACGGCCGAGACCCACGCGAGCGGCACCCCGCGATACCAGGCGCCGAAGCAGTCCAACCCGCGATCGGGCAGCAGCCGTGCATCGACGCCATCCCAGACGCGCAGGTCCAGCGCGCGCCATCCGCCCTCGGTGCGCGACGCGGTCACCGAGCAGACCGCGTCGAGGTTCGCGAGGCCGTCGATCACGCCGCGGTGAGGACGATCGGCTCGCCCGCGGTGACGACGATCGTGTGCTCCTCGTGCGCGGAGTTCGCGCCATTGGCGGTCACGACGGTCCAGCCGTCGGCGGTCCCGAGGACGTTGCGCGTCCCGGTGGCGATCATCGGCTCGATGGTCACGACCAGGCCCTCGTGCAGCCGCGCCCGGGCGGCCTCGTGCGCGTAGTTGTAGATGGTGGGCGCCTCGTGCAGGGCGCGCCCGATGCCGTGGCCGGTGAGTTCGCGCAGGACGCTGAACCCGCGCGCCTCGGCGATGCGCTCGACCGCTGCCCCGACGTCGCGCAGGCGCGCGCCGGCCGTCGCCGCCGCCATGCCGCGCTTCAGCGCAGCCCGCGTCGCGGCGATCAGGCGCTGGTCGGCGCCGCTGACCGGCTCGACGGCGACCGTCGTCGCCGTGTCGCCGAAGTAGCCGTCGAGCTCGACCGCGACGTCGAGCTTGACCAGGTCGCCGGCCTTGACCCTGCGCGGCCCCGGGATCCCGTGGACCGCCTCGTCGCCGATGCTGATGCAGATCGCGCCCGGGAAGTCGTAGGTGATGATCGGCCCCGAGCGCCCGCCCTCGGAGGCGAGGATCTCGGCGGCCAGCGCGTCGAGCTCGCCGGTGCTGACGTCCGGCGCGACGGCCTCGCGCACCTCGCGCAGCACGCGCGCGGCGAGCGCCCCAGCACGGCGCAGGCCCTCGAGCTCCTCAGGTGAATCGACGGACATATCAATGAGGCTACTCGCCCGCCGGCACGTCCTCGCGCCGCGGCAGGCCGCCCTGGGCCCCGGGGCGCGTGACGCTGACCGCGGCGACGCGGACGGCCCACCGGGCCGCCTCGAGCACCGTCGCTCCACCGGCCAGCGCCTCGGCCAGGGCACCGCAGAAGGCGTCGCCGGCGCCGGTGGTGTCGACCGCCTCGACGTGTGGCGCGCGCACCCGCTCGGCGCGGTCGCCCTCGACCACGACGGCGCCCTCCTCGCCCAGCGTCACGACCACCGCCCGCGCGGCCGCGATCGAGCGCGCGAGCGTGACGGGGTCGCCGCGGCCGCCGGCGAGCGTCTCGAGCTCGCCGCGATTGGGGACGAGCACGTCGACGGGCGCCGCGAGCCCGCGCGCCGGCGCCGGATTGAGCACGACGGTCCCGCCCGCCGTGGCGATCGCCGCCGCCACCGCCTCGGCCGGGACCTCGTGCTGCACGAGCACGACCTCGGCACCGCGCACCACGTCGCTCGCGGCGGCGACGTCGCGCGCATCGACGCGCGCGTTGGCGCCCGGGCTCACGACGATCGTGTTCTCGCCCCGCGCATCGACCGCGATCATCGCGACGCCGGTGGGGGCCTGGCGATCCTCGCGCACGTGCTCGACCTCTACGCCCTCGGTCCACAGGCCCTCGCGCAGCCATGCGCCCTGCGCGTCGGCGCCGACGCGGCCGACCATGGCCACCTGGGCGCCCAGGCGCGCGGCGGCCACCGCCTGGTTGGCGCCCTTGCCGCCGGGAAGCTGCCGGCAGTCGCCCCCGACGACGGTCTCGCCCGGCGCCGGGTGACGATCGACGACGACCACCAGGTCGAGGTTGATCGAGCCGACGACCGCGATCACAGCGCTGCGATGGCCCCGACGACGAGGTCCCAGAAGCCGTCGACGTCGAGCTCCATGGCGACGCGGGCGTTGGGGGCCCTCTCCAGGCGCCCGTGCAGGTCGACGGCGGTGGCCCCGCGCGTCCAGCGCCCCTCGGTCTCGATGGCGACGAAGGTCTCGACGCTCTGCACGAGCGAAGGGTCGATGAGCAGCGCCACGGCGCACGCGTCGTGCACCGGCGGCCCCGCGAAGCCGTAGACCGTGCGGTAGGTGTCGGCGAAGAAGGACAGCCAGCCGACCGTCGCGTCGGCGGCGGCGTTGCCGACCGCGCGCAGGCGCTCGACGACCTCCGGCGAGGCCTGGGCCTGGTGGGTCAGATTGAGCCCGACCATGGTCAGCGGCTTGCCGCTCGCGAAGACGATCTCCGCGGCCTCGGGATCGACGAGCGCGTTGAACTCGGCGTAGGGGCGGGTGTTGCCGCGCCCGGTCGAGCCGCCCATCCACACGATCTCCTCCACCGTCTCCGGGGAGCGCTCCAGCAACTCGGCGACGTTGGTCAGCGGCCCGGTGGCGACCACGGTCGCCGGACCGCGATCGATCATCAGCTCGACCGCCCCCCGCGGGTCGAGCTCCAGGGCGGGCTCCGGGAGCTCGGCGCCGTCGAGGCCGCTCTTGCCGTGGACGTCGAGCGCGGTCATCAGGTCGCCGCGTCGCGGCCCGGCAGCGCCGGCCGCGACGGGGACCTCGGTCACGCCGGCCAGGGTCAGGACCTTGCGCGCGTTGAGCGTGACCTTCTCGAGCTCGGCATTGCCGCCGACCGTGGTGACGGCGCGCAGCTCGATGGCGTCGGGACGGGCCGCGGCGAGCAGGATGGCCACCGCGTCGTCGTGGCCGGGGTCGCAGTCGAGCAGGACAGGGCGCGGGGTGGGCATCGGCGGCAGCCTAGACACGTGGTCACACGCGCGGCGCCTCGCCCGAATACATCGCCGAGAACCTCAAATCGAAGGGAGACCGCGATGCGCCTACGCAAGGACGATCCTGCCCCGGAGCCCGCCACCGGCTACGTCGGCGACCACGCCGACAAGCTCAGCCGCGTACGGCCCGTCTTCCACGACGACGACGAGCGCCAGAGCGCGGCCGACCGCAGCACGTACCACTCTCCGCTGAAGAGCCTGTTCGAACCCGTCGACTACCCCCGCTGGCTCAGGCCGCGCAAGTCGAAGAAGCTGCTGTAGGGCTCAGACGGGAACGACGCCGTTGCGCTTCCACGGGCGCTCGACGACCTTGCCCTCGGCCATCTCGAGCGCCCGGCAGATGACCGGGCGCGTCTCGCGCGGGTCGATGACGTCGTCGATCATCCCGTTCTTCGCGGCGACGTAGACGTCGATGAGCTGGCGGTAGACGTCGATGAGCTCGGCCTTCTTGGCGGCCGGGTCGTCGGCCTCGTCGACCTGGCGGCGCATGACGATCTCCACCGCCCCCTCGGCGCCCATCACGCTGATCTCGGCGCTCGGCCACGCGACGATGAGGTCGGGCTCGTAGGCGCGGCCGTTCATGACGTAATAGCCCGCGCCGTAGGCCTTGCGCAGCACCACGGTGATCTTGGGCACCGTCGCATTGGCCACCGCGTGCAGCATCTTGGCCCCGTGGCGGATGATCCCCGCCTCCTCGACCTTGGTGCCGACCATGAACCCGGGCACGTCCTGCAGGAAGACGAGCGGCAGGCCGAAGGCGTTGCACAGGTTGACGAAGCGCGCCGCCTTGTCGGCCGAGTCGTTGTCGAGGATCCCGCCCAGCTGGCGCGGCTGGTTGGCCACGATGCCGACCGGGCGCCCCCCGAAGCGCGCGAAGCAGGTGATGATCGTCTTGGCCCACTGCGGCTTGAGGTCGAGCCAGTCGCCGTCGTCGACGATGCGCCGGATGACGTCGTACATGTCGTAGGGCTTGCGGTTGGACTCGGGCAGGACGTCGAGCAACTCGTCGTCCATGCGCTCGACCGGGTCGGCCGTCGCGCGCCGCGGCGGCGCCTCGCGGTTGTGGGAGGGCATGTACGACAGGTACTGCTTGACGCGCGCGATGCACTCCTGGTCGTCGGCCACCTCGAGGTCCCCGACCCCCGACTTGCGGCAGTGCACGCGCGACCCGCCGAGCTCCTCCTGCGTGACGTCCTCCCCCACCGCGGCGCGCACGAGGTGCGGCCCGGCGAGCGCCATCGACCCGCGGCCCTTGACCATGGGCACGAAGTCGGCCAGGCCCGGGATATACGCGGTGCCCGCCGCGCACGGGCCCATCAGGGCCGCCACCTGCGGGATGACGCCGCTCATGACGACCTCCTCGCGGAAGAGGTGGCCGCTGCCGGCGAAGAGCGAGCCGACCGCCTCCTGGATCCGCGCGCCGGCGCTGTCGAGCAGCCAGACGAAGGGCAGGCGCTTGGTCAGCGCCAGGTCGCGCAGGCGCGCGACCTTGACCTCGCCGGTCATGCCCATCGAGCCGGCCATGACCGTGAAGTCGTAGGCCGCCACCGCGACGAGCCGCCCGTCGACCTTGCCGTAGCCCGTGATGACGCCGTCGGCCGGCGCCTCCTTGCCCTCCAGCGCGCGCACCGAGTAGTGGATGCCGGCGTGGAGGCCCAGCTCGGTGAAGGTGCCAGGGTCGACGAGAAGGTCGACGCGCTCGCGCGCGGTCAGCTTGTCGGCCGCGTGCTGCTTGGCGATCTTCTCCTCGCCGCCGCCGAGCTTGGCCCTGGCGCGGCGCTCGTGGAGGTCCTCGACCAGCGGCCTGAGGATCGAGGGCGCGGCATCGGTGCTCATGGTGCGGGGCTCTCCAGCAGCGGCGCGACGGCCTGCGCCAGCACGGCGCTGAGCTCGGGGGTCGAGAAGCAGGTGATCTCTGCGCCGACGATACGCGCCCGCGCGGCGACGTCCGCCAGGAGCTCGCGCAGCTGCGTCATGTCCAGGCCGCCGGGCGCCGGGTAGAGCTGGCCGGGCATCACGGTCGGGTCGAGGATGTCGACGTCGAGATGGACGAAGACTTCGCGTCCGGCGAGCGCCCCTGCCGGGTCGCCGGTGCGCACCAAGCGATGGCGCGCCATGAGCTCCTCCTCGGCGGCGTCGAGGTCGCGACCGCCGACGAGCACCACCCGCTCGGGGCCCGGCCCCGCGCCGTGGCCGGTGTCCCACAGGCCGACGGCGCCCGCCAGGCACATGCCGCCGAGGAAGCCGCTGGGCGTCGTGTCGGGCGTGTTGAAGTCGCCGTGCGCGTCGAGCCACAGCAGCGACGCCCCCGGCCAGCGGCGCGCGACGGCCGGCACGGTGCCGACGCAGATCGAGCAGTCGGTCGCGGTCAGCACCGGCCGCCGGGTGACGGCGACGGTGACGGCGGCGGCCTCGAGCGTCGCGCGCGCGTCGCGCAGGTCCTCGTCGTAGCGCGCCGCATGCGGCTCGCCCGGCTCGCCCACGACGCGCGCCTCGGTGCTGAGCGCCTGCGCCAGCGCCCGCGCCCCGGCCGCGCGCCCGCTTGCACGGTCCGAGGTCCGCCCCAGCAGCGCGACGACGTCGGTCACGGCAGCAGCGGCTCGACGATCGTGGCCACGCGGCGCGCCAGGGCCGGCGCCGGCAGATCGGTCACCTCGACCCCGACGATGTCGGCCGCCTCGGCCACCTCGGCCAGCAGCGTGCGCAGGCCGCCGTCGCTGAAGCCGCCCTCGACGGGCCAGTGCAGCCCGGGCATCACGCGCGGGTCGAGGACGTCGAGGTCGAGGTGGACGAAGACCTCGCGCCCGGCGAGCAGCTCGGCCAGGAACGACGGGCGCTCGACGAGCCCGACGCCGTGCGTCTCGACCAGGACGCGCTCGCCGGCGTCGACGTCGCGGATGCCGCACATGACCACCTGCGCGGGATCCATGTGACCGTCGTCGAAGCCGGCGTCCCACGCCCCGCACGCCGCCGACAGGCACATCCCGCCCAGGAAGCCCGACGGCGTCGTCGCGGGGTCGTTGAAGTCCGGGTGGGCGTCGAGCCACAGCACGAGCGCGTCGGGCCGCAGCCGGGCGACGGCCGGCAGCGTGGTGATGCAGACCGAGCAGTCCGAGGAGGTCAGCACCGGGAAGCGCCCGGCGGCCAGCGCGTCCTCGACCTGGCCACCGGCCTCGAGCAGGCATCCGCGGGCGTCGCGCAGGTCGTCGTCGTAGTTGGTCTCCCCCGGCGCCCCAGGGGTCCCGACCAGCCGCGGCTCCACGCGCATGCGCTCGCCGAGCGCCTGGGCCAGCGCCCGCGCGCCCTCGGCCGTCGTGGCGATGCGATCCGACGTCCTGCACAGCAGGGCGCTCACCGCCCCTTCCACTGCGGCTCCCGCTTCTCGAAGAAGGCCGTGACGCCCTCCTGGATGTCCTCGGTGGCGAAGGCGATCGTCAGCTGCGCGCGCAGGTAGTCCCACGCGTCCTCGAGCGCCATGTCGTTCTGGCGCCACAGCGCATCCTTGCCAAGCTTCATCAGCACCGGCGACTTGGCGGCGAGCCGCCGCGCCCAGTCGCCCACCGCCTCCCCGAGCCCGTCGGCCGCCACCACGCGGTTGACGATGCCCAGGCGCTCGGCCTCGTGCGCGTCGAAGCGCTCGCCGAGCAGCAGCATCTCGGTCGCCTTCTTGCGCGGCACGTTGCGCACGATGAGCGCCAGGATCATGAACGGGAAGACGCCGACGTTGATCTCGGGCGTGCCGAACGTCGCCGTGTCGCTGGCGACGATCAGGTCGCAGGCCAGCGCCAGCCCGAGCGCTCCGGCCAGGCAGTGGCCGTTGACGGCGCAGATGACCGGCTTGCCGAGCTCACCGATGAGGGTGAACAGCCGCGGGAAGCGCTCGGTGGCCACGTGCTTGTGCACCAGCGGGACGTCGGCGGCGAAGCCCGCGAGGTTGCCGCCCGAGCTGAAGGTCTTCTCGTGCGCGGAGGCGAGCACGACGCAGCGCACCGCCTCGTCGTCGCGCGCAGCCTCGAAGGCGGCGATGAGATCGCCCAGCAGCTCGTCGGACAGCGCGTTGCGCGTGTCGGGCTGGTCCATGGCGATGGTGGCCACGCCGTCGGCCACCTCGTAGCGCAGGGTCGCGAAGGTCAAGGCGCGCGCCACTCTGCCGCACCGTCCCCGTGCTCGCAACCAGTACTGCGCGGCGGCTCACACGCGACCGCGCGTTTATCCACGGCGGCGAAGGGCGGTGGCGACAGTGCACGGGAACGGGGCGCGGACCTGCGCACTTCGCGCACGGGTTTCATCTCCGACCGGCCGTAGGTAAGGATCGCGCGCGCATCGGCCGCGGCCGGCGCGACATCGGAGATGGGGTCCGCGAGGTTCCCCGGGGAGGAAGTTCATGCACATGCGAAGGTTCGCCCGCGCGGCTGTCGCCGCCGTGGGGCTCGCGGCGCTGGCCGCCGCCACGCCTGCCTCTGCGGCGGGCACCAAGCTCATCGAGCCGCTCAACCAGTACGTGGTCAGCGGCAAGGTCAACCCCGAGGACCTGGCCCGCAAGGGCTTCGACCTCACCGAGGCGCAGGTCAAGGGCAAGCCCGGCTTCGCGATCGTCGCGACGCCGTCGCAGGCCGCCGACCTGGCCGGCAAGGACGTGACGGTCCGCCCGCTCGCCCGCGAGGCGACGACGGCCAAGGTGGCGGCGCCCAGCCCGCTCACCGACCCCACGCACGGTTACGACGTCTTCCGGCCCTGGAGCCTGAAGCCCGCGCCGTGCCCCACCACCTGCGCCACGCCCCTGGTGCCCCTGAAGGACTTCTACGACGACCTCGCGCGGCGCAACCCCGACGTGGTCAAGAAGTACGTCTACGGCAAGAGCGTGCTCGGCCAAGACCTCGTCGCCTACAAGGTGACCAGGAACGCGGCCAACGAGCAGACCGGCAGCCGGCCCGCCGCGTTCTACGAGTCCACGCAGCACGCGCGCGAGTGGATCGCCGCCGAGACGCAGCGCCGCCTCTTCGAGTACGTCCTGACCAACAAGAACCAGAAGGGCGGCTTCAACGTCAAGGGGCTCCTGGGCAAGCGGGAGCTGTGGTTCGTCCCGATCGTCAACCCCGACGGCTACGACTACACCTTCACCGCGCCGGCCACCCGCTTGTGGCGCAAGAACCTGCGCGACAACAACGGCGACGGCGCCATCACGAACGTCGACGGCGTCGACCCCAACCGCAACTGGCCCGAGAAGTGGAACTACGACCTCGAGGGCGCGTCGAACGACCCGACCTCGGAGACCTTCCACGGCTCCGGCCCGGCCTCGGAGCCCGAGGTCAAGGCGCTGCGCAGCCTCATCAGGAAGGTCGACCCGGCCTTTCTCATCGACTACCACTCGTTCGCCCAGCTGATCCTCTACCCCGAGGGCTGGCAGGTCGAGACGCCGTCGACGGACGCGCCGCTGATGGCGTCGCTCGCCGGTGACGACGACAACCCGGCCGTGCCGGGCTTTGACCCCGACGTCTCGGCGGAGCTCTACACGACCAACGGCGACGTGACCGACGATGCCTACCACGCGTTCGGAACGCTGGCCTACACCGTCGAGCTCGACGGCGGCAGCGGGCCGGCGGTCGGCGGCACGGACGGCAGCGACGCCAACGCCTACAAGCCTGGCGGCTTCGTCTTCCAGGACAACGAGGCGGACATCGCCGCCGAGGCGAAGAAGAACTTCGCCTTCGCGCTCGACCTGGGCCGCTCCGCCAACGACCCGGCGAACTTCAAGTCGCACCTGGGCAACACCGCGCCCGATCTCGTGGCGACGACGTTCCCGATCTCCTATGGCGACCCGCAGACGGTGGAGGTCAACGCCAAGCGCGAGCTCGGCGCCGTGACCCTGCACTGGCGGGTCAACAGCGGTCGTGAGCACCGTGCCGCGACCACGGAGTTCCGCGGCGGCTCGCGGTACGGCGGGCCGGGCGTCTACTACCACGTCCTACGCGGCGCGGTGACGGGCACCTTCCCCGGAGACAAGGTCGAGGTGTGGTTCACCGCTCGCAAGGCGAGCAGCGACCCGTTCACCTACGACGCCCGCAACGAGTCCAACAAGAAGGTGCTGATCCTCGGCGCCGAGGACTACTCCGGGCTGAGCCCGAACACGGCGCCCGGGCCTGGGCCGAAGTACCTCGACTACTACAAGAACGCCCTCGCGGACGCGGGCATCGGCTACGACGTCTACGACGTGGACGCCCTGGGCCGGACCGCGCCCTCGTACCTGGGCGTCCTCAGCCACTACAAGGCGGTCGTCTGGTACACCGGCGATGACTTCATCGTTCGCGGCCCGAACCAGGTGCGGCCCGGTGGCCCCGCCACCGGAGGCAGCACCGGCACCGAGAAGCTCTTCGACGACGAGATCCTCGCGTCGCGTGACTTCATGAACGAGGGCGGCAGGCTGCTCGTGACCGGCAAGACCGCGCTCGAGGGCGCGTGGGAGCAGTTCCTCTACAACCCGCTCGGGCCGACGCCGCCCAAGCCGCTGTGCCCACAGAACACGTCGATCGGCCAGGGTGCCCTGGCCAACGACCCACCGGGCCAGAACTTCAACTGCGTGGCGGTCTCGAACGACTTCCAGCAGTACTGGCTCGGCGCCTACCTGCCGATCTCGATCAACCCGGCCTCGCCGCTGCTCGAGACCCCCGTCCTCGGTAGCGCGTCGTTCGGGCTCAACGGTCCCGACTCGGCCGACAACCAGGACAACCTGTACTCGCTGTTGACGACGTCGAGCATCCTCGACCCCGCCACCTACCCGCAGTTCAAGAGCGATCAGGCGATCAAGGTCGACGGCCCTCCGGCCTTCGACCCGCCGACCGGGTCGGAGTACGTCTACTCGCAGCAGGCCGACTCGTCCTACAAGCGCCTGACGCACACGGTCGACCTCACCGGCAAGACGTCGGGCTCACTGACGTTCAAGGTGTCCTATGACACCGAGCCGGACTTCGACTACGCGTTCGTCGAGGCGCATACGGTCGGCCAGGAGGACTGGACGACGCTGCCCGACGCGAACGGGAACACCAGCCAGGACACCGGAGTCGGCTGTCCTGACGACAACCCGTTCTGGCTGCAGGAGAACCCGTTCCTCGGTCACTACATCACGCGCACGGGCACGACCGGTGCGTTCGAGTGCGCGCCGACCGGCACCAGCGGCGCGTGGAACGCGGCGACGGGCAACTCGGCCGGCTTCCAGGACTGGAACGTCGACCTCAGCTCGTTCGCGGGCAAGAACGTCGAGGTTTCGATCACCTACGCGAGCGACCCCGGGACCCAGGGCCTCGGCGTCTTCGTCGACGACGCGAAGATCACGGCCGACGGCGCCACGGTCAGCGACACGTCGTTCGAGGGAGACCTCGGCGGCTGGACGGTGCCGGGCGCGCCTGCGGACAGCGGGCCCAACGCCAACGACTGGATCCGCACCGCCTCGGTCGGCTTCGTCGACGGGCCCGGCGTGGCCACCGACCACTCGCTCTACTGGGGCTTCGGCCTCGAGGGCGTGGCCGGCCGCGCCACGCGCGCCCAGCTGATGGGCGACGCGATGCGCTACTTCCGCGTGCACTAGCGCGGGTCGGCGCACGGCGATGTTCGAAGGGCCGCCTCCGGGCGGCCCTTCGTCGTGGCGCGCTAAGCCGCGCGGCGGTGCGTGGTGCTCTTGACCGTGGGGCAGGCCAGGAGGCTCGCGCGTACGAGCTCGCGCTGACGCTCGTGCACCGACCGCGGCGAGGGCGCGACGCTGAGCGTGGAGGGCTTCTCTGCGTTGTGCGGCCGGGGGGAGCTCATGAACAGCATGATCGGCACCGGCGGCCGCGGGTTGAAGGTGGCGGACCCGCTTTGTCTGGTGGGGTAAGCCCTACCTGTCGTCGGCGCAGGCCGCCCGGGCTCACGCGAGCGGGAGCACGGGGCGCGCAGCACACGCCCGCGGGCTCCTTGCAGTAGGAAGTGGGAAGTCCTACTGTCTACTCATGAGCGCCGCCGAGACCGTCCCCAAGCCCGACTTCGCCGCCAAGCGCACGCACTTCATCTTCTCCGACGAGCACGAGGCGCTGCGCGAGTCGATCCGCAGCTTCGCGGTCAAGGAGCTCGCGCCGCACGCGGAGGAGTGGGAGGAGACGACGTTCCCCGACTCGGTCTTCGCGCGCATGGGCGAGCTCGGGTTCCTCGGGCTCGACAAGCCCGAGGAGTACGGCGGCCAGGGCGGCGACTACTACTCGAGCCTGGTGCTGGCCGAGGAGATCGTCCACGGCCAGTCCGGTGGGCTGGCCATGGCAGTGGCGGTGCAGACCGACATGGCGATGCCGCCGATCCTGGCCTTCGGCAGCGAGGAGCAAAAGCGCGAGTGGGCCGCGCCGGCGATCGCGGGCGAGAAGATCCTCTGCCTGGGCATCACCGAGCCCGACGCGGGGTCCGACGTGGCCGGGATCAAGACCCGCGCCGTGCGCGACGGCGACGAGTACGTCATCAACGGCTCCAAGACCTACATCACCAACGGCCACCGCGCGCACGTGATCGTGCTCGTGACCAAGACCGACCCGGACGCCGGCTACGACGGCTTCACCCTCTTCCTCGTCCCGATGGACGCGCCGGGCGTGATCCGCGAGAAGAAGCTCGAGAAGCTGGGGATGCATGCATCGGACACGGCGCTGCTCGCCTTCCAGGACGTGCGCGTCCCGGACACCGCGGTCCTCGGCCAGGTCGGCAAGGGCTTCTACCACATCATGTGGGAGCTCCAGGGCGAGCGCCTCATCGGCGCGGCCGGCTGCGTGGCGGGCGCCCAGCGCGTCTTCGACCAGACGCTCAAGTACGCCACCGAGCGCACGGCCTTCGGCCGCCAGATCGGCAAGTTCCAGGTCAACCGCCACAAGTTCGCCGAGATGGCGACGAAGATCGAGGCCGCCCGCCAGCTCACCTACACCACCGCGTGGCGCTTCCAGAACGGCGAGTACCCGGTGCGCGAGATCTCGATGGCCAAGCTCTACGCCGCGCGGATCGCCGTCGAGGTCGCCGACGAGTGCATCCAGATCCACGGTGGCGCGGGCTACATGAAGGAGTACGGCGTCGAGCGCGTGTGGCGCGACATGCGCCTGAACCGCATCGGCGCCGGCACCGACGAGATCATGCTCGACGTCATCGGGCGCTCCTACGGCCTCTAATGCCGGCGGGGTCGCCGGCGCGCGGGTCGCGGTGACCGGGAACCGCCTGCGCGCGAGGGGTGTAGCCGCTGTGTCATGCGCTCGCCCGTCATCCTCGCCGCCTTCGCCGCCCTCGCGCTGCCGACCGCCGCCGGCGCCAAGGAGATCACCGCGCTCGACGTGTGCGGCACCGACGGCTGCACGCGGATCTCCAACCGCTCGGTGCTGCGAGGCTTCGAGCAGGGCAGCGAGTTCGCCGAGGCAGCGCCGGCCGGGCGCCACCGCTCCTACGTGCTGCGCGTCCGGGTTCGCGACGAGGCGGGCGTCGCGCGGACGGGCTGGACCTCCCTCTGGCTCCCGTCGGCGCACCTGATCGCCTTCGACGACGGACAGCCGGGCGCGGCCTTCGCCCCCGCCCCGCCCGCGCTCGAGCGCGCGCTGTGGAGCGCCGCCCGCGGCCACACCGCGCGGGCGGCGCGACGCTTCGCCGCTGCGGGCGCGCCGGCCGCGCGCGTCGCCGAGGTCGTCCCGGCGCCGGCGCGCACGTCCGCCCGAGCGACCGCCGGCGGCCAGCCCGCGCTGATGTGGACCGGCGGCGCCGGCGTCCTTCTCCTCCTGCTCGCCGCGGGCGCCTGGCGCGCGCGGCGGCGCTGAGGCTCCCCGTGCGCGCGCTGGCCGCCTCCCTCGCCCTCCTCGCCGCCGCCGCCCCGGCCCTGGCGGGGTGCGGCGAGCAGGCCGCGGCGCCGACGACCGCCCCTGGCGACCTCGTGCTGCTGCGCGCCGGCACCGAGCGCACCCTCGCGCTGGGCGCCGGCTCTGCGCGCGCGCTGCCCGCCGGCCAGCCCGCGCCCGGCTGGCGGTCGCTGTACACGGCGACCCCGAGCGGTGCCGCCACCACTCTCGCGCGGATCGACGTCACCTCGGGGCGCACCCTGAGCTCGCTGCGGCTGCCCGGGCGCTGGACGCTGCCCGCCACGGTGATCGGCGGCGCGCCCGACGCCGCCACCGCCGACGGGCGGACGATCGTCCTCGCGCGCGCGGGCGCGCGCGCGACACGCTTCGCCCTGGTCGACGCGTCGCTGCGCCGGCCGCCGCGGACCATCACGCTGCCGGGCCACTTCGCCTTCGACGCCATCGCGCCTGACGCGCAGCGGATGTTCCTCATCGAGCAGCGCCCCGGCGGCCACTACCTCGTGCGCGACTACGACCTCGCGCGCGGGGAGCTCGAGCCCGGCGCGGTGGTCGACAAGGCCGAGCCCGGCGAGCCGATGGAAGGCCAGCCCGTGGCCCGCGCGGTGCCCGGCTCGGGGCCGTGGGTCTACACGCTGTACCGCAAGGCCGAGGGTCCCTTCGTGCACGCCCTGAACACCGAGGGCTTCGCGCTGTGCCTCGACCTGCCCGCCGCCGCCCGCTCCGGTCAGGCTGCGGCCGGCGAGTGGGGGCTGACGCTCGCCCCCGGAGACGACACCCTCTACGCCGCCAACCCCGCACTGGGCCTCGTGGTCGAGATCGGCGTGGGCGACAACCCCGCCATCCGCCGAACGGCGCGAATCCCCCACGGCGCGATCGGCGCGGCCCCGCGGCTGGCGGTGGCCCCTGACCGCGGGACGTTGTATGTCTCCACCGCGGGTGGCGTGGTCGCGGTCGACACCGCGACCTTGAAGGTGCGGCGCACGCTGCTAGGCGGCCACCAGGTGAGCGCGGTCGTCGCCAGCGGGCGCCGTCTCTATGCGCAGGACGGGGCCGTCGTCGTGCTCGACGCCGTCAGCGGTGCCGTGCTGCGGCGCACGCCGACGTCGGCGCCCGCGGCGGCGCTGGCCGCGGTGCTGCCGGCTTCGTAGGCACTCGACGCCCTGCCTACACAGCGCCGCCGGCCGCCGCGGAGACCCACATCGCCTGCGGCCCGCGGAAGGAGCTGGCCATCGACTCAAGGTGACGCGGTGCGCGCCGGCTTGCAATACGGTCGCCGGCGGATGCCCGCCAACCCGCCCTTCACCGACGAGCACGAGACGCTGCGCGAGTCGGTCCGGCGCTTCGTCGCCAACGAGCTGCGCCCGCACGCCTCCGAGTGGGAGGAGGCGCACTGGTTCCCCGACGATGTCTTCACGGCGCTGGCGCGGGTCGGCTTCCTCGGCCTGAAGTACCCCGACGAGTACGGCGGCGAGGGCGGCGACTACCTGCACGACGCCGTCTTCGCCGAGGAGATGGCGCGCTGCGGCTCGGGCGGGCTGGCGGCCGGCGTCGGCGCGCACGTCGGCATCGCCACCCCGCCGGTGTGGAAGTTCGGCACCGAGGATCAGAAGCGCCGCTACCTGGCGCCGGCCATCGCGGGCGAGAAGATCGCCGCACTGGCCATCACCGAGCCGGGCGCGGGCTCGGACGTCGCGTCGATCGCCACGCGCGCGCAGCGCGTCGACGGCGGCTTCGTCGTCAACGGCGAGAAGACCTACATCACCAACGGCGTGCGCGCCGCCTTCTACGTCACGGCGGTCAAGACGACGGCGCAGGGCGGCCACCACGGCCTGAGCTTCCTCATCGTCGACGCGGGCGAGGGCGTCAGCGCCTCGAAGCTCGACAAGCTCGGCTGGCACGCGTCCGACACGGCGACGCCTGCCTGCAGCTGCACGGCGGAGCGGGCTACATGCGCGAGTACGAGATCGAGCGGATGGCGCGCGACGCGCGGCTCGGGCCGATCGGCGGCGGCACCGACGAGGTCATGAAGGAGATCCTCGGCAAGGTGATGGGCCTTTAGGCGCGATCGGCCAGCCGCGCGGCGGAACCTGGGCTGCGCGGCGGGTGTAGCCAGGACATGCGACGCGCCATCGTCCTCGCCACCCTCGCCGCCGTCGCGCTGCCGACCGTCGCCTCGGCCAAGGAGGTCGGAGCGCTCACGCTGTGCGGCACCGACGGCTGCCAGAAGATCACCGCCCGCGCGGCGCTTGACGGCTTCATGAACGGCGGCTACGAGACGCTCGCCCCCAAGCAGGCCGCCCCGTTCTTCAGGGTGAAGGTCGCGATGCGCCACGCGGGCGAGCCCGCGGGTGGCTGGACGGTCGAGTACCTGCGCGCGGCCAACCTCATTCGTGCCACGGGCGAGTCCTCCCAGCATGTCTGGACACGCCCCGCCGGCGCGACCGCGCAGGCGCTGCGCAAGGCGGCGCGCGGCCTGCAGCCGTACCCGGCCGAGGAGCTAGGCCCGGTGCGCGAGTCGCCGCCCGTCGCGGTCGAGAGCCCGCCGGCCCGGGTCTCGCGCCCGGCGTCGGGCGGCGGCTCCTCCCACGTGGCGCTCGCCGGCGGCGGCGCGACCGCCGCGGTCGCGCTGCTCGCCGGCGGTCTCGTGGCGCGCCGGCGCCGCCGTCACCTGGGCTGAGTCGCCGAGGGCCGGCGCCCTCCTCGCTACGGCCAGTGACGGCCCCTCTGCGCGACGACCGCTCGTGCCGACTGATTGGCCAATCAGCCAATAGGATCTCCGGTTTCCTGACAGCCCGACAAGGAGACGTGCATGGGAGTCCTCGACGACAAGGTGGCGATCGTCACCGGCAGCGCGCGCGGCATCGGCAAGGCAACGGCGGAGCTGCTGTCCGAGCAGGGCGCCAAGGTCGTCGTCAACGACCTCGACGGCGACGCCGCGCAGGAGACGGCGGACGCCATCGCCGGCGAGACCGCGGTCTACGCCGGCGACCTGACCGCGGAGGGCTCGCCCGAGGCGCTGATCCAGACCGCCCTCGACGCCTGGGGCAAGATCGACATCATCGTCAACAACGCGGGCTACACGCTGGACGCGCCCATCCACAAGATGAGCGACGACTGGTTTCAGAAGATGCTCGACATCCACCTCGTGGCACCCTTCCGCGTGATCCGCGCGGCCGCCCCGCACCTGCGCGAGCCGGCCAAGGCCGAGCGCGAGCGCGGTGAGGAGGTCTTCCGCAAGATCGTCAACGTGTCCTCGATCAGCGGCACGATGGGCAACGCGGGCCAGGCCAACTACTCGGCCGGCAAGGCGGGGGTCGTCGGCCTGACCAAGACGCTGGCCAAGGAGTGGGGCCAGTTCAAGGTCAACGTCAACGCCGTCGCCTTCGGCTGGATCGAGACCCGCCTCACGGCGTCCAAGGACGACACCAACGTGGCCGAGATCCGCGGCGAGAAGGTGCAGCTCGGCATCCCCGAGCAGATGCGCGGGATGGCCGCGGCACTCATCCCCATCGGCCGCCCGGGCACTCCTGAGGAGGCCGCAGGCGGCGTCTTCTTCCTGTGCTCGCCGTGGGCCAACTTCGTCCACGGCCAGGTGCTCAACATCACGGGCGGTCAGTTCACGGGCATGACCACCTAGATGGTTGGTTCCGCGGCCCGCCGCAGGCGAGTGCGGCGGTCGCGGAATTCGGCCATCTACCTACTTGTGCTTGTGGGCCTTGCTCTTCTTGAGCTTGGCCAGCTTGACGGTGCGCGTCGCCTTGGTCTTCTTGACGTTGCCCGAGGCGTCGCGCGCCGTGACCGTGATCGTCGCCGTCAGTGTCTTGCCCGCGTACTTCTTGCGCACGGCGCTCGTCAGCTTCAGCGACACCGGGACCTTCTGGCCCGGCAACACGGTGACGGTGGTCGTCTTGAGCTTGATCGTCACCTTCTTCTTCTTCTTCTTGTCGACCGTGGCGGCGCGCGCGTGGGTCGCGGCGCGCGGCGTCAGCGTCGTCTGGACGGTGACGGTCGACGGCTCGTTGCAGCTGACCGTGATCTTCAGCGGCTTGCCGGCACCGCCGCTGCCGCCGGGCCGGTCGCCACTGACCTTGACCTTGCACGACGGCGCGACGTTGTCGACGAAGGTCGCCAGCGCGGAGGCCTGCGGCTCGGCGGTCTCGCGGGTGCCGTCGTTGTTGAAGTCGAGGAAGGCGACGACGGTGTCGGCACCCGCGTTGATGCCGGGGTCAGTGATCACGGCATTGCCGTCGGGGCCCACCGTCGCGGTCAGCGTCGTCGGGGTCGCGTTGGCGCCGGTGATCGCGTAGCGGATCGTCTTGCCCGCGTACGGCGTGCCGTTGGTGTCGAAGGCCCCGACGGTGAAGTTGATCGGTACGCCCTTGGGCGAGCCGGCGTTGGGCGGGTTGATCTGCAGCGCCGAGGGGACCGCGCTGCGCGCGACGAGCGAGAAGGTCGCCGACGCGCCCGCAGCCAGCGAGCCCGGGGTGCCGCCCGTGACGAACTGGTCCCACTCGACGCCGCCGGCGTTGTCGACCTGCTCGCCGACGACGCTGTCGTCGAAGGTCGGCGCGTCGGCTGCCGCCGCGTTGTTGATCTTTCCCCACACCTCGTCGTCGGCGCTGCCGTAGGCGAGCGCCTGGTAGCGCGACCACGCCGTCGTGCCCGGAACCTCGGCGAAGCCGCCGGAGTTGCCCGTGTCGGCGTTCGTGCCGCCGATGAACTGCGGCGGGCCCTGGGTGTAGATGCCCGTGCCGCGGTCGCTGCCGTCGAAGAAGAAGTCGGCCGCCGCGAAGGCCTTGAAGTGCGCGGCGGTCGCGGCGGTGTTCCTGACGACCCAGCTGATGGTGAAGAACTGGCTGCCGTTGACGTACGAAGTCGTCTGGGTGACCTCGAGCCCGTTGCTGGCGGCCGTCCGATAGACCGTCACCTGCTTCAGCGGGTCGCCGGCCGTTCCGCTCCCGGTGACCGCGCCCTGGCTGCCCAGCATGTAGTCGGTCGTGCCGTGCGGGCCGGCGTTGCCGTCGAACCCGTAGACCGTGGGGGTGCCGTCGCGGACGGCCAGGAAGAAGCCGGCATCGCCGGTGGTGCTGTTGGGCCGGTAGTAGATCCCGTCGGGGATGCCGGCGCGGAAGGCCTGCAGCTGGCCGAGCTCGCCGACGTAGACGTTCATGGGAGTCCCGCCGAGCGCCACGGGGGCGGCACTCGCGCCCGAGGCTCCGAGCGCGCCCAACCCAAGCGCGGCCACGATGGCCGCGACGACCCGTCGATGCATGCTGATCCCTTCCTGCCGAGAGAGGTGTAGTGGCAAGGTGCCAGTCCGGATACACCGCGGGCAACCGATAGCTTCTCGACCAATGGCCAGGATCGACGTGGTCGCGGAAGCCGACCTCCCCGAGCTGCTCACCCTGATGCGCGGCTACTGCGACTTCTACGAGGTCGCGCCCTCTGACGAGGACCTGCTCATCATGAGCCGCGCGCTCATCGCCGACCCCGTGCGGGAGGGCATGCAGCTGATCGCCCGCGACGAGAGCGGGCGCGCCATCGGCTTCGCCACGATCTTCTGGACGTGGTCGACGACGCGCGCGGCGCGCGTCGGCGTGATGAACGACCTCTTCGTCGCGCCCGGTGGCCGTGGCAGCGGCGCCGCCGACGGCCTCATCGCCGCCTGCCTGGAGCGCTGCCGCTCGCACGGCGCCGCCGTACTCGCATGGCAGACCGCGCCCGACAACCATCGCGCACAGGCCGTCTACGACCGCGTTGGGGCCCGGCGCTCCCAGTGGCTTGACTACGATCTCCCCGTCCAGCAGGAGGAGAACGCGCAGTGAAGATCGTCAAGCCCGGCGCCGAGCACGACACCCCGCGCGGGATCCTCGGCGGGGCCGAGCTCTCGCAGGCGACCACGGGGGCCACGAACATCTACATGGCGAAGTTCCGCGTGCCACCGGGTGCGCGGTCGCGGCCGCATTACCACGCCAACTGCGAGAGCGGGCTCTACATGCTCTCCGGCCGGATCGCCATCCACTGGGGCGAGCACCTCGAGCAGACCCTCGAGGTCGAGCCCGGCGACCTGCTCTACGTCCCGCCACGCGAGACGCACGTCGTCGTCAACCTCTCCGACGACGAGCCGGCCGACTACGTCGTCGCGCGCGACTCGCCGACCGAGGACTCCGTCGAAGTGCCCTGGGCCGACGAGGGCCAGCTCTAGGCGACGTCGGCCGCGGCGGGGCGCGCGAAGCGCGGCGGCTGCTCGGTCACGGTCTCCGGGAGGCCGAGGCGATCGCGCAGCCAGCGCACCGAGCCCCACTCGCCGACGACGTCGCGCCAGCCGTCGAGGCGGCCCTCCATCTCCTCCAGCGAGGACGCGGTGGCGACGACGTCGACCCGCCCGCCGCCGGCCGTGCCCTCGTGCTGCATGAGGTACAGCTCGCCGGTCTGGGCAACGCATGCCGCGCGGAAGCGCGGCGCGTGCCAGTCGTCGCCCAGCCACCACAGGCCCAGGTCGTGCTCACGGGAGATGTCGCGGCGCTTGTCGGCGGCATAGAAGGCGCCGAGGGAGAGGTACGTGGTCGTCGCGGCCATGGGGGCCTCCGTCTCGTAACCGGAAAGGGCGTTCCGGGTAGTATACGGAAGGAGCGTTCCGCTTCGGGCACCGGCGCATCCCCACCGGGCCGCGGGATACGCTCGCCGAGCGACATGGCCACCAGCGTCTCATCTCGCCCCCGCCGCGCCGACGCCGAGCGCAACCGCTCGCGCATCCTCGCCGCCGCCAGCGAGCTATTCGCCCAGCGCGGGCTGGACGCCTCGATGCCCGAGCTGGCCGAGCGCGCCGGAGTCGGGGTGGGGACCCTCTATCGCGCCTTCCCCGACAAGGACCACCTCCTGGGCGCCGTCATGGCCGAGCGCCTGCGCTGGCTGGCCGGTGAGATCGAGGCCGCGATCGCGGCGCCCGACCCGTGGGCGGCGTTCACCGACGTCATCTGGAAGGGCGCCACCCTGCACGTCAAGGACCGCGCCTTTCACCAGTGCATGCGCGCCGCGCTCGAGCTGCCCGAAGTGCGCGAGGCGCGCGACCACACGCTCGACGGCTTTCAGCGCCTGATCGAGCGCGCGCAGGCCGCCGGGACCATGCGCGCCGACGTCGTGGCCGAGGACATCCCCATGCTGATGGCGGGCGTCGGCCTCTCGCGCGTGGCCGGGCCGGGCGCGGCGTGGGAGCGCCACCTGGCGGTGGTCATCGACGGCCTCCGCGCCGAGGGCGCGCACCCGCTGCCCAGCAGGCCGCTGAGCCGCAACCAGCTCGACGCGCTCGTGCGCGAGCTGCCCTGCCCGCGTTAGCCGGCCGCGGGAGTCCCGCGCTCGACGGCCTGCTTGATCGACAGCGCGAAGTCGTCGGCGCCCTTGCGCGCGGCGCGCAGCGCGAAACCGACGATGAGCCGGCCCATGAAGTTGGCCGGCTCGAGGACGTTGACGCCGCCGTCCTTGACCGTGCTGGCGTACACGGTCCCGACGCCGGGCGGCCCGTCGGTGGTCTTGCGGATCTCGAGCACCCGCGAGCTGAACTTGGGGTCGTTCTCGCCATTGGCGAGGAAGGCGAACACGGCCTCGATCGGCCGGTCGATCACCGTAGTGGCCCCAAAGCGTCCTCCGGCCAATGCGGCCTCCTTCGAACGAGTGGACGGGCCGCCGAACCCTAGCCCTGACCCCGGCCCATCGCGAACGCGCAGCCGCTGAAGTAGTCGCCGGCGGGCGAAGCGAGGTAGGCCACGAGCTGCGCGACGTCGTCGTCGCTGGCGGCGTCGCCGGGCAGCACAGCCGTCGCGCGGATGGCGTAGCGCGCCCACTCGATCGAGAGCGTGCGCGCCGTGTTCTCCAGGGCGGCGCCGAGCGCGCCCGCGTGCGCGCCATCGCGAGGGCGCGGGCCGAGGAGCACGAGCTTGCCGCCCTCGCCGGCGATCCAGACCGCGTTGGCCACCGCCCGCGTCGCGTTCCACGCCCCGTCCAGGCCGGCGCCGAGGCCCTCCACCCCTCCCCCGGCAGCGGCGAACAGCGCCGTGGCATCGCACACGAGGGTGTCCACGGCGCCCAGAGCGCGGGCCGCGGCGATGACCGCGTCCTCGTCGCCCAAATCCGCGTCGAGCGTCACCGTGGTCGCGCCCAGCGCGCCGCACGCGGACGCCACGTGGGCCCCGCCGCCCGCGGTGGCGACGACGATTCCCTCGAGCAGCCCGGCGCGCAGCATGGTCGCGGGACCATACGCGGGGCTACCCTGCCGTGCATGGCCACGGCCGTCCATCCCAAGCGCGCGAGCCTGCCGCTGCCCGGCGGCAGCGAGGGCGCCGGCGTGACCGTCACCCCGATGCGGACGGCCGAGATGCTGACGCAGCCGCGCTTCTTCCAGCGCCCGTCGGGCCCGCTGCCCACCGTGCGCGGGCTGGGCCTGCTGACGCCCAAGAGCAAGTGGACGTGGGTGCCGGTGCCGTGCTTCCTGGTTGAGCACCCGACCGCGGGCCACTTCCTCATCGACACCGGCCTGCCGCCCGCGGCCTCCCACGACGTCCGCGCGGCGCTCGGGCGGCGCGCGGCGATGGTTTACGACATCCGCATGGAGGACGGCTGGGCGGTCACCGATCGCCTCGTCGGGCTCGGCCTGGATCCGCTGGGCATCGAGCTCGTGGTGCTGACGCACATGCACCAGGACCATGTCGGCGCGGTGGCCCAGCTGCCGCGCGCGACGTTCGTCGTCGACGCACGCGAGTGGGAGGCGGCGACCAGCAGCGGCTTCCTGCACGGCTACCGCCGCCAGCTCTACGACCACGACTACGACTGGCGCGCGCTCGACTTCGGCGCTGCGAACGTGGACTCCTTCGCCTCCTTCGGCCACGCGATCGACCTGTTCGGCGACGGCTCGGTGCGGCTGCTCTCCACGCCCGGGCACACGAAGGGGCACATGAGCGTGCTGCTGCGCCTGAGGTCCGGGACCGAGCTGCTGCTCACGGGCGACGCCGCCTATTCGCGCGCGACGATCGACCAGGAGCTCGTCCCGCTCTTCTGTGAGGACGTCCACCACTACCAGCGCTCGCTGCGCGAGATCCGCCGCTATCTGGAGCAGACGCCGACCGCCCAGGTGGTCTGCGGTCATGACCCCGAGTCCTGGCCGCAGGTGCGCGAGCGGTACGAGTGATGACCTGAGGCGCAACCTCTGGGCCGTGGCCCGGGTTGGGAGCCTTCGATGCCTTCGATGCGCCAACTCACGCCCGTGCTCGCCGTGCTGTCCGCCCTCGTCGTCGTCCCCGCCGCGCACGCGCGCGTCGTCGTGGTGGCCAGCGGCGACGGCGCGGCCACGCTGACCGACGTCAGCACCAACAAGGTCGTCGCCCGCATCGGCGTGGGCGGGCGCTCGCGCGCCGCCGCCGTGGCCCCCGACGGCACGCGCGGCTACGTCGCGGCCGGGCGGCGCATCGTCGCCATCGACCTCGCCAGCCGGGCGATCGTGGCCGGCGTGAACACGCGCGGCACGGTCAAGGCCCTGGCGGCCTCCGACGACGGCCAGCGCCTGTACGCGGCGCGCCGGGGGGCGATCGACGTCGTCGACGCGCCGACCATGACCGTGAAGGCCTCGATCGCGCTCGGCGCGCGGGCGAGCGGCGCGGTGCTGGCCGTCTCCTCGGACGCGACGCGGGCGGTCGTCGCGCTCGACGCCAAGCGCGTCGGAGTGGTCGACCTCGTGCGCTTCCGTCTCTCGCGACGCGTGAAGCTCGCCGGCACCACCGGCGCGGCCTTCGCCCTGACCGGCCCCAACGCCTACCTCGCCACGAGCGGGCGCGCCGGCTCGCGCCTGATCCGGCTCAACACCCAGACCGGCGCCGTGACGCGCAAGGTCCGCCTGGGCAAGGGCCTGGGCGGCGGCGTCGCGGTGACCACCGACGGGCGCCGCGCCGTGGTCGGCGCCGCGCGCGGGTCGGCGGTCACCGCGATCGTCCCGCTACGCGCCGGCAAGCTCCTGCGCGTCCACACCGGCCGCGGCCCGGGCGTGCCGGCCGCCTCGCCCGACGGCACGCGCATCTACGTCGCCGACCGTGGCTCGGGCACCGTCTCCGTCCTCAGCGCGCTGTCGTTCAAGCGCCTGACGATGCAGCGCCTCGGGGCGAGCAAGCGGCCGGCCGGCCTGGCCGTGCAGCCCGGCGTCGCGCTCATCACCGGCACCGAGGGCAACGACGTGCTCAAGGGCACCCGCGGCATGGACCGCATCGACGCGCTCGGCGGCGACGACCAGCTCAGCGGCGGGCGCGACGACGACGTGCTTCTCGGCGGCGCCGGCAACGACCTGCTCAGCGGCGGCGCCCGCGACGACGTCCTCGACGGCGGCGACGGCGACGACCGCATGTTCGGCTCGGCCGGCAACGACCAGCTCCTGGGCGGCCTGGGCAACGACTACGGCAATGGCGGCACTGGCAACGACAAGGTCGACGGCGGCGACGGCAACGACTCGCTCGACGGCGGCGACGGCGACGACACCGTCTTCGGCGGCCCCGGCGACGACCGCATCAAGGAGCTCGGCCTCGGCAACGACTTCCTGCTCGACGGCGGCCCCGGCAACGACTACGTCGACGGCAACCGCGGGTCGGACACGATCAAGGGCGACGAGGGCAACGACACGCTCTTCGGCAGCTCGGGGTCGGAGATGATCGACGGCGGCGAGGGCGACGATTCGCTCGACGGCGGCACCGCCGGCGACCGGCTGTTCGGGCGCAACGGCAACGACACCGTCAAGGGCGACGCCGGCCGCGACACGATCTACGGCTCCTATGGCAACGACACCCTCGACGGCGGCTCGGGCGACGACTACCTCTCGGGCTCCTTCGGCACCGACGAGATCATCGGCGGCCCAGGCGAGGACGACATCCTCGGCGGCACCGGCAACGACGAGATCCGGGCGGCCGACGACAGCATCGACCACGTCGACTGCGGCCCCGGCCGCGACACCGTCTACGTCGAGTCCACCGCTCCCACCCGCGACGACCTGAAGAACTGCGAGAAGGTCGTGCCGGTGCCGCCCGAGCCGGCCAGCGACGCCCCGAGCACCGCGAGCAACATCACCGGCACGCCCGGCGACGACGTGCTCGTCGGCACGCCGGGCGACGACTCGCTCTTCGGCCAGGACGGCAACGACTCGCTCTTCGGCGAGGACGGCAACGACTACGTCGACGGGGTCAACGGCGACGACACCCTGCGCGGCGGAAACGGCAACGACGAGATCCATGGCCGCAACGGCAACGACCTCATCCTCGGCGGCCCGGGCAACGACTCCATCACGGGCGACCGCGGCAACGACGTGATCAACGGCGAGGACGGCGACGACGTCATCGACGGCAACCTCGACGACGACACGATCGAGGGCGGCCCCGGCAACGACCGCATCAACGCCATCGGCGGCGGCTTCGACCGCGTCAGCTGTGGCGACGGACACGACGTGGTGTTCGCCGACGTGACCGACGAGGTCAACGCGAACTGCGAGGACGTGCGGCGGTAGGTCTGCCGCCCGCGCTTGTGGTGTTGCGCGGCGCTTACAGCATCACCGAGGGAAAGGGAGTGGGCGGTGGTCGGGGCGCTCGCGGCTCTGTTCGCGCTGCCGCTCGCTCGGTGGGCCCGGCGCCAGACGAGAGGGGAGTTTGTCGGCATATGGCCGACACTCCCCGCTCGTTCGACGGCGAGCGCCAACGCGCCACGCCCGCGACGAGCGGCGACTTTGTCTGCCTTGGGCTGACAAAGTCGCCACTCGTTCCGACGATGAGCGCCAACGCGCCAGGGACGACCACCCGCGCCCCAACCACCGCCGGCTCCTTCCCCCTCGATGCCCTGGCCGCGCAGTGCCGCGGGCGCTACGGGCCGTACTCGCCGCGGGCGTCGCGCCGGGGGGCCGGCGCGAACGAGGGCGCGGCGGGCGGGCAGCGCGAGTACTCCGCGTCCTGCGTGCTGCATCCCCCGCCCGAGCGCTTCGCCGGCACGTGCGCGGGTGGCGTCGCGCGCGGCTGGGGCGCGACGGCCACAAGCGCGGCCTGCGCCTGCGCGGAGGTCGGCGCCGCGGGCGGCCCGGGCGCGTGCAGCGAGCCGAGCGCGCTCGTGCCCGCCAGGGCGATGGTCGCGATGGCGGCGGCGCCGGTGGCGTGCTCGGCGATCATGCCCGCGTGGCCCGGGCGCACGCGCGCCAGGCGCGCGACGAGGGGCGTGACGAAGGCCGGCAGCGAGGCCTGGTGGGCCAGCGTGGCCCGCGCGCGGTGCAGCAGCGACTTGACCGCGGCGACGGTCGTCGCCTGGCGGTGCGCGAGCTCCTCGTAGCTGCGGCCCTCGAGCTCGCGACCGACCAGCGCGGTGCGCTGCGCGCGCGGCAGGCGCTCCACCGCGTCGAGCGCGCCCGCCAGGCGCTCCCCCTGCTCGACGACCTCGAAGGCCGACGGCGCGCCGCCGGGCAGCTCGGGCGGCAGCGGCGCGGTCGGCTTCGCCGCGCGGAAGTAATCGTGGCAGCGGTTGCGCACGATGGCGTAGAGCCACGCCTCGACGTCGACGGGGACCTTGCCGCCGACGATCGCGCGGTGCGCGCGCACGAGAGCGTCCTGGACGGCGTCCTCGGCCAACCCGACGTCGCGCCCACAGCGCGAAGTCGCGTATCGGACGAGCCGCGGCCGGTGGCGCGCGACGAGCTCGCCGAAGGCCGCCTCGTCGCCGCGGGCGGTGCCGAGCAGGAGGGAATGGTCGGTGCGCTCGCGCATCTACAGATGGGACGCAGCCGCCGGGGTGGAAGTTGCGCTGCGACTACCGGACGATCCGCACGCGCCGGGTCGCACTGCGCGCATTGCCGGCGGGATCGGTCGCGCGCACGACGATGCGTACCGTCGCGCGCCGCCCGCGCCGGGCCAGCGACCGCCTGATCGAGTGTCGGGTCGCCTTGGAGAGCTTCAGGCGCAGCGTCGTGCGCGCGCCGGCGGCCAGCGTGGCCTTCGCGGTGCGCGTGCGCCGGGCCAAAGCCACCGCGGAGTGCGCTCGACGCGTGACGAGCACGCGCCCGCTGGCGCGCACCGCGCACAGCTCGTCGCAGCGCACGCGGATGCTGACGAACCCGCTGCGCAGCGCGTGCTGACGCGCGGCGGCGCGCAACAGCGTGAAGGCGGGCGCGCGGTGGTCGCGGGCCGGCGCGGCGGCGCCGGCGGGCAGCCGGCCGACGAAGGGCGCCGGCCCGGCGCACGCGCCGCTGCTCGCGAAGCGGTAGACGGCGCCGCCGAGCGACGCGGCGTAGACCCGGCCGCAGCCGTCCTCGCCGAAGCTCGACACGTTGGCCACGCTCAGCCCGAGCGTGCGCGCCGTGCCCGCCGGCAGCGTGGCGCCCGAGATGACGCCGGTGCAGTTGTCGCCGTACAGGTAGGTGCCCGCGAGCTCGGGCAGGGCGGGGTCGCGCACGACGTAGCCGCCGGTGATCGAGCACGCGGGGCCGTGCGGGTACTCGATGACCGGCAGGACGGTCCCCGGCGCGGCGCCGGCCGGAGCGTTGCCCGGATAGGTGTGCAGGCCCTCGTATTGGTTCCAGCCGTAGTTGGCGCCGGCGCCATCGCCCGGGACGGCGGCGAAGTCGACCTCCTCGTAGCGGTCCTGGCCGACGTCGCCGATGACGAGGTCGCCGGTGTTGCGGTCGTAGGAGAAGCGCCACGGGTTGCGCAGGCCGTAGGCGAAGATCGCGACGGCGCCGGTGGCCGGGTCGATCTGCAGGAGCTTGCCGAGGCGGTAGTCGTGATTGACGCCGTTGGCCACCGTCGGAGGGGCGGGCGCGATGGTCTGCGCGTTGCCGCTGGGATCGCCGCCGCTGCCGCCGTCGCCGGTGCCCGCGTAGAGCAGGCCGTCAGGCCCGAACTGCAGCTGGCCGCCGTTGTGGTTGGCCTGCTGGTCGTGCGGGATCGTCACCAGCGTCCGCACGTACGCGGGGTCCGCGTGGTCGGGGTTGGCCGGGTCGACGCGGTACTCCTCGACGGTGACCTGCCCCACCGGGCTCTTCGCCGTGTAGTAGACGTAGAACAGGCCGCTCGTCGAGTAGTCGAGCGCGAAGGCCATCGAGAGCAGGCCCCGCTCGTTCTCGGCCGAGTCCACCTTGCTGGTGATGTCCAGGAAGGTCGCCCGCACGGCGCCGTCGAGGACCTGGATGGTGCCGCCCTTCTCGACCACGAAGACGCGCGCGGTGTCCCCCAGTGGAGCGGTGACGTAGACGGGCGCCGAGAAGTCGCCGACCTTGGCCAGCGTCACCGGCGCGGCGTGCGCAGCCACCGGCACGAGCACGAGGACGGCGATGGCCAGGACGATCGCGCGGCGCACGGCGGGCATGATGCCCGGCGCGCCGGGCGACCACGCCATCACGCGGCGGCGGTCCGCTTGGCGCGCCGCGCGCGCCGCTCGGCGCGCGCCCGCGCCAGCGCGGCGGGCCGGCCGACGGCGTCGAGGCCTTCGTAGAGGCCGCGGATCTCCTCGAGGATCTCGTCGGCCACCGCCTGCTGCTGGTCGCGCGTGGGCTCCTCGACGCGCACATAGCGAAACGGCTCGCCGTACTGGACGGTCACCGTCGGGAACTGAAGCCGCCGCCAGTTGCGCACGCGCGACGAGCCGTGCACCGCGATGGGCACGATCATCGCGCCGGACTCGAGAGCCAGGCGCCCGATCCCGGGCCGCGCGACGTCGCCGATCCGCCCGGTGCGCGAGCGCCCGCCCTCGCAGTACATGGCGACGCACCCGCCGTCGTCGAGGACCTTCAGCGCCGTGACGAAGGTCTCCTCGTCGCGGTGCCCGCGCCGCACGGGGAAGACGCCGCCGTGGGTGTAGATGAACTGCATCGGCGGCTTGAAGAGCTGCGACTTCGCCATGAACTGCACCTTGCGCCGGATCGAGGCGCCGATGAGGAAGTGGTCCATGAACGACGAGTGGTTGGGCGCGAGGATGACGGGGCCGCTGGCGGGGACGTGCTCGGCGTCGATGCCGCGCACCCGGAAGAGGATCCACGAGTAGAGCGTGGTCGCCACGCGGACGATCTCGTAGACGATGTCCGGGGAGCGCGTGCGCGTCCGCTCGTGGAAGCGGTCGAAGTGCTCCGGCGGGCGCGGGTCCTTGTAGACCTGGGCGCGGATCTTGACGTCGCCTGACGGGGCTTCGCTCACCTGGGGAACGCTACAACGGCCCGTAGGCCCCAGACGCACGTGGGCCGTCCCACCGAGAAGATGAGTCGCCCGGCCCATGGTGGGCCGCGGGCGCCGCTGGGATCGTCCTGGACCATGCGGGAGAGCGGGCAGACCATCGTCGAATGGCTCGCCGTCCTCGCAGGTGTCGTCACCTTCGCCGCGGCGGCGACGGTGGCCATGCCGAGCGTCGCCCCCGCCGTCAGCGGCGGGATGCACACCGCGATCTGCGACGTCACCGGCGGCTCGTGCGGCGCGCAGGCGGCGTCCGCAGCGCCCACCGCGGCGCCGACGCCCGCCGCCACGCCGGCCGGGAGCCCGACCGCCGTGCCGACGACCACCGCGCCGCCCAGCCAGGACCTGTGCGGGTCGAGCTACTTCAACGTCCCCGAGCTGTGGTTCACGCCCCGCCTGCGCGAACCACGACCGCTGCTACGGAGCGCATCAGGGCAAGGCGGCCTGCGACACCGCCTTCCTGCACGACATGCTGGCCATCTGCGCCACGCTGCCGTCGTCGGGCAGCGTGAACGCCAGCTTCACGCGCGCCGCGTGCCGCGCCGCCGCGCGCCTCTATTACAAGGGCGTGGTGATCGGGGGCGGGTTCTCCTACTGCCACCGCCCCGTCTGTCGCGAGGGCGAGTAGACGAATGACGATCGGGCCGAGGTCCATACCCGTGTCGGCGCTGTCCCCTCGCTGACACAGATGTCCCCTGGACCTCGGCCCGATCGCTTACCCGCGGAGACTGGGTCAGGGCCTCCCCGGGAGCAGTGGCACAGCCTTCGGGCGTTCGTCGCAGGAGGAGACGGTGGGCTGGTGAGGCCCCATTCCCGAAGTGCTCATGGCCACGTCCGGCAAGGTACGCGGTGGCTGGCGCACGTCCCACCGACCCCCGGTCGGAAGCCGTTCCGACCGCTGGTCGAAGGGCCTGCTGAGGGGCTACGTCCAGGACGGGGGCTAAGGTGCGCGCCGTTCCGGTTGGCCCCTTCGAGCAGCACTGGAGGACGCGTGGCGGAGGTCGAGGCCCACATCACGGGAACGGTGTGGAAGATCGAGTGCGAGGTCGGCGACGAGATCGACGAGGGCGACACGGTCGTGATCCTCGAGTCGATGAAGATGGAGATGCCCGTCGAGGCCGAGGACGCGGGCACCGTCAAGGAGATCCTCTGCGAGGAGGGCCAGGCGGTGAACGAAGGCGACACCCTCGTGATCCTCGAGTAGCCCGCCTGCACTAGCCTCTCGGCCGTTCATGGCGGGCGAGCTGCTCCTCGACCGGCCGGCGGACGGCGTCCTCCGGCTCACGATCTCCAATCCGGCGAAGCGCAACGCGCTCGACCACCCGATCCTCGACGCGATCGCCACCGTGCTGGACGACATCGGCGACGCGCGCGCGGTGCTGCTCACCGGCGCCGAGGGGATGTTCTCCTCGGGCTACGACATCGGCGAGATCCCCGACGACGTCTTCGCCGAGGAGGCCGAGCGCCTCGTCGCTCATCCCTTCGCCTCGGCGCTCGAGGCGCTCGAGTCCTGCGAGGTCCCGACCGTCGCGGCGCTGCCGGGCCACACGATCGGCGGCGGCCTCGAGCTCGCGCTCACGTGCGACCTGCGCGTCGCGGCCGACGGCATCCTGCTCGGGATGCCGCCGGCCAAGCTCGGGCTCGTCTACTCCCACACCGGCCTGCGGCGCTTCCTGGACGCCGTCGGCGCGCCGCGCACTCGCGAGCTGTTCCTCACCGCCCGCAACGTCGACGCACACACGGCGCTGGACTGGGGCCTCGTCAACCAGGTGGTCGGCGTCTCCGACCTGGAGAGCGCGGCGCTGGACCTCGCGCAGGACCTCGCCGCCAACGCGCCGCTGAGCATGCGCGGCAACAAGCGCGCGATCCGCGAGCTGCTGGCCGCCGAGGGGCAGCTCGACTCCGAGGTCGAGCGCGAGCTCATCGAGCTGCGCGAGGCGAGCTTCCGGTCCGACGACCTGCGCGAGGGCGTGCGCGCGTTCGGCCAGAAGCGCCCCGCGCGCTGGAAGGGCCGCTGAGCGCTCGAGGAGTCGTCAGGCGGCGGCCGAGCGCACCGCGTCGCGGATGCCCTGGACGTCGTCGCTCTTCTCGACGTAGGAGAGGGCGCCTTGATCGAGCGCCGCCTGCTCCATGCGGTCGGCGCCCCAGCCGCTCAGGGCCACGACCTGCGTGGCGGGCGCGCGCTCGAGCACGGCCGGGATGGCGTCGATGCCGTCGAGGATCGGCATCGTGAGATCCAGCAGGACGACGTCGGGCTGCAGGCGCTCGGCCGCCTCGATGGCCGCCATGCCGTCGGCGGCCTCGCCCACGACCTCGATCCCGGGGTCCTCCTGCAGCGTGTAGCGCAGGAGCGCCCTGAAGGCGTCCGAGTCGTCGCACACCAGTACGCGGATCGTCGCCACGGGCGTCCGAGGGTAGCGGCGCCGTCCGGCGCGCGGCCTACGTTTCCGTGCCATGCCGCCGCTCATCACGCGCGAGGAGGCCCTGCACCTCGGCGACCTCGAGGACCGCGCCGACATCGAGGCGCTGGTCGAGCGCGCCTGGCAGGCGCGCCAGGAGAGCTTCGGCGACAGCACCGACATGTGCTCGCTGGTCAACGCCAAGTCGGGCGGCTGCGCCGAGGACTGCGGCTTCTGCGCGCAGTCGCGCTTCGCCGAGGCCGAGACCCCGATGCACGCCATGATGGAGCCCGAGCAGATGCTCGAGCACGCCCGCGCGGCCGAGGCGGCGGGCGCGCACCGCTTCTGCATGGTCACCCAGGGCCAGGGGCTGTCCAAGCGCGACTTCGAGAAGGTGCTCGAGGGCGCGCGGCTCGTGGCCGAGCACACGAACCTCAAGCGCTGCGCGTCGATCGGGCACATGAGCGCGCCGCGCGCGAAGGCGCTGCGCGAGGCCGGCATCCAGCGGGTGCACCACAACGTCGAGACGGCCGAGTCCTACTACGACGAGGTCTCCACCACGGTGCGCTACGCCGCGCGGCTGCGCACCATCGACGCTGTCCGCGAGGCGGGCCTCGAGACCTGCGTCGGCGGGATCCTCAACCTCGGCGAATCGCGCGAGCAGCGCGTCGAGATGGCCTTCGAGCTGGCCAAGATCGATCCCACGAGCGTCCCCATCAACCTCCTCAACCCGCGGCCGGGCACGAAGTTCGGCGACCGCGACTACATGGACCCGTGGGAGGCGGTCAAGTGGATCGCCATCTTCCGCCTCATCCTCCCCGCCGCCCTCTTCCGCCTGTGCGGCGGGCGCGTCGAGAACCTCGGCGACCTGCAGCCGCTGGCGGTCAAGGCCGGGCTCAACGGCGTGATGATGGGCAACTTCCTCACGACGCTCGGCTCGACGCCCGACGAGGACCAGGCGATGTTCACCGAGCTGGGCCTCAACGTCGCGCGCCAGCCCGACAACGGCGCCAACCCGCGGCCGGACAACCGCTCGGGCTGGCTCGAGGGCGACCTGCCGGCGCCCGAGCCCCGCGAGGAGGCGCCCACGCCGATGGATCTGCACATCCGCATGTGGGATCCGGCGTCGCAGCTGCGCTTCAAGCGCAAGACCTCGGTGCCCGCCCGACCGGACGGATCGCCGAACAGCTGGCCAAGCAAAGCGGCCTGAGGAGGGCCCTCACACGTGACCGAGATCCACGAGCGCCTCCAAGAGCTCAAGGAGCTCGGGCTTTACCGCCGCATGCGCATGATCAGCGGGCCGCAGGGGCCGCGCGTCGTGCTGGACGGCAAGCCCGTGCTGCTGCTGTGCTCGAACAACTACCTGGGGCTCGCGGACCATCCCCGCGTGCGCGAGGCGGCGGCCGATGCGGCGATGCGCTGGGGCGTCGGCGGCGGCGCCTCGCGCCTCGTGTCGGGCACGATGACGGTGCACCGGCGCCTCGAGGAGCGCCTGGCCGACTTCAAGAGCACGCCGGCGGCGCTGCTCTTCGGCTCGGGCTACCTGGCCAACCTGGGCGTGATCCCCGCGCTGGCGCGCGAGGGCGAGGTCGTCTTCTCTGACGAGCTCAACCACGCCTCGATCGTCGACGGCTGCCGGCTGGCGGGCGCGGAGACCTTCGTCTACCGACATGCCGACGTCGAGCACCTCGCCTGGGGCATGCGCCAGGCCGAGGGACGCGGCTCGCTGGTCGTGACCGACTCGGTCTTCTCGATGGACGGCGACGTCGCGCCGTTGGCCGAGATCGTCGAGCTGGCCCAGCAGCACGGCGTCCGCGTGGCCGTCGACGAAGCCCACGGGACCGGCTGCCTGGGACCCGGCGGGCGCGGAGCGGTGGCCGAGGCGGGGGTCGAGGACCACGTCGACGTCGTCATCGGCACCCTGAGCAAGGCGCTCGGCGCCTATGGCGCGTTCGTCGCCTGCGACCAGTCGCTGGCCCAATTGCTGGTCAACACGGCGCGCCCATTCATCTTCTCGACGGCGCCGCCGCCGCCGGCGGTGGCCGGCGCGCTCGCGGCGCTCGAGCTGCTGTCCGAGCAGCCCCAGCGCGTCGAGAAGCTGCAGGCCAACGGCGACGCCCTGCGCGACGAGCTGGCGCGCGAGGGCTTCGAGGTGGCGGGCTCGACGACGCAGATCGTGCCGCTCGTCGTCGGCGACGCCAAGCAGGCGATGCGCATCTGCGAGCTGGCCATCGAGCGCGGGGTGTTCGCCCAGGCCATCCGGCCGCCGACCGTGCCCGAGGGCACCTCCCGCCTGCGCCTGGCCGTCATGGCCTCACACAGCAGGGCGGAGCTGCGCGAGGCGGCGCAGGTGCTGGGGCGCGCGGCGCTGCAGGCCGGCTGGCGTCCGGGCGAGGGCGTCCCGGTCGCGGCCGCGCGCGAGGCGGCCAAGCGGCCCTCCGACCGGCCGTTCGACATCGAGCGCCAGGCCGCGTAGGCGCGGGCTGGCGCTTGCGCGGCCTCTTCGTCACCGGCACCGACACCGGCGTCGGGAAGACCGTCCTCGCCGCCGCGCTGGCCGCAGCGCTACGGGCGGACGGCGTCGACGTGGGCGCGTTCAAGCCGGCGGTCACGGGCCTCGACGAGCCCGAAGGCGACCGTCCGCCCGATCACGAGCTGCTCGCCGCGGCGGCGGGGCAGCCCGTCGAGGAGGTCGCGCCGCATCGCTTCGGGCCGCCCGTCTCGCCGCACCTGGCGGCCGAGCTGGCCGGCGCGGTGCTGGACCCGGCGGCGCTGGTGGCGCACGCGCGCGGCCTGCGCGCCGATGTCGTCGTCGCCGAGGGGGTCGGCGGGCTGCTCGTCCCGCTCACGCTCGGGTACACGGTGCGCGACCTCGCGGTCGACCTCGGCTGGCCGGTCGTCGTCGCGGCGCGCCCCGGCCTCGGCACCATCAACCACTCGCTGCTCACGGTCGAGTCCGCGCGCGCGGCCGGCCTGGACGTGCGCGCGGTCGTGCTGACGCCGTGGCCGGCGCAGCCGAGCGCGATGCAGCGCTCCAACCTCGACGCGATCGCGCAGCTGGGCCGCGTCGCGGTCGCGACGCTGGGCGAGGTCGGGATCGAGGTCGATCAGCTCGCGTTGGCGGGGGCGACCTTGCCGTACGCGGACTGGCTCTGAGGCCGCCGCGCGAGGCCGTAGAGCAGGCCGGCGATGACGACGGCGGCGCCCACGAGCTCGGCCAGCGAGGGCCGCTCGCCAAGGGTGAGCGCGGCGGCGGCGATCCCGAAGACCGGCACGAGCAGGGTGAAGGGCGCCACGGCGGCGGTCGGGTAGCGGCGCAGCAGCCCGCTCCACGCCGCGAACCCGAAGAGCGTCGAGGGCCCGACGATGTAGGCCAGCGCCGCGAGGCCGGCGATGTCGACGCCGCCCAGCGCGTGGCCGATCTCGTGTGGGCCCTCGAAGGCCAGCGAGAGGCCGAGCAGCGGCAGCGGCGCCACGAGGCTGGCCCACACCATCAGCGCCAGGCCGTCGGGCGGCTGGGCGACGCGCGTGCACACGTTGGAGACACCCCAGGCCGCGGCGGCGGCGATGACGAGGAGGAAGGGCAGCAGCGGCGCCGTGCTCGCGCGGTCCGCGGCGATGAGGGCGAGGCCGGCGAGCGCGATCGCGCCGCCGACGACCTGCGTGCGCCGCGGACGCTCGCCGAGCGCGAGGGCGGCGAAGGCGACCGTGAAGATGACCTGCGCCTGGAGCACGAGCGACGACAGGCCGGCCGGCATCCCCTGGTCGATGCCCACGAAGAGCAGCCCGAAGCTCAGGACGCCCAGCGAGCCCCCGATGGCGACGACCCAGTACCAGCGCACGCGCGGGCGCCCGACGAGGAAGACGGCCGGGAAGCCCACGAAGGTGAAGCGCAGCGCGGAGAACAGCAGCGGCGGGAAGTGTGCGAGGCCGGCGTGGATGACGACGAAGTTCACGCCCCACACGGCGGCGATGAGGACGGCGACGGCGTTGTGGCGTGCGGGCATCGAGGGGCGAGTCTGGCAAGCCGCCGGAGATTCAGTCCAGCGCGACTTTCTTGACCCCATCCGTAAGATCGCCTGCATGATCGACGTCCGCCGCCTTCGCGTGCTGCGCGCCCTCGCCGACCACGGCACGGTGGCCGCGGCGGCACGAGCCCTGCACCTGACGCCCTCGGCCGTCTCCCAGCAGCTCGCGGCGCTCGAGCGCGAGGTGGGTCAGCCGGTCGCCGAGCGCCGGGGCCGCGGGCTCGTCCTCACGGGGGCGGCCGACGTGCTCCTCGCCCACGCTCACGCGCTCTTCGCCCAGCTCGAGCGCGCCGAGGCCGACGTCGCCGCCCACGGGCGCGGCGAGCTGGGCACGGTCGTCGTCGGGGCCTTCCCCACCGCGCTGGCCTCGATCGCCGCGCCGGCCGTCGAGGCGCTCGCGGCCGCGCAGCCGCGGCTGGGCCTCGAGCTGCTCGACGTGGAGAGCCCGCACTGCTTTGCCGCGCTGGCCGAGGAGGCGATCGACGTCGCCATCTCCATGCAGTCGGCCAGCGCGCCCGCGCCCGCCGACCCGCGCTTCGCCCGCCGCCCGCTGCTCGACGACCCTCTCGACGCGGCGCTGCCCGCGGGCCACTCGCTGGCCGGCCGGTCGGCCGTCGCGCTGGAGGCGCTCGCCGACGAGACGTGGGTCGGCCCGAGCCCGGGGACGTCGTGCCTGGAGGTCACGCTCGCCGGCTGCGCCGCCGCCGGCTTCACGCCGCGCCTGGTCCACCGCACGAACGACTTCTCGACCCTCATGACCTTCGTCGCCGCCGGCCTGGGCGTCGCCCTGATCCCGCGCCTGGCCCAGGGCCGCGTCCCGGACGGCGTGAGCGTCGTGGCGCTGGCCGGCAGGCCCCCGGCGCGGCGCGTCTTCGCGGCCACCCGCCGGGGCAGCGAGGCGCGGCCGACGATCGCCGCCGTCCTCGATGCGCTGGGCGATGCGGCGGCGGTCGCGGCGCCGCGCCCGGCCGTCGCGGCGGCCTGAGCTTCGCTTCTTGTGCGGTCTGTCCGCCTGCGTGAGCGGCGCCGCGCTGCGCTTACTGCCGCATCGAGGGAAGGAGGGTGGCGGCGGTCGCAGCGTCCGCGGTCGGCTTTCTGGCGCAAGTGTCCTGCCTAGCGGTCGTCCTGCGGCCGCTAGGCAGGACAGCTCCGGGCACCTGCGCCCGCGGCGCCCGGCGTGGAGTCCCTGCGCGATCCGCGGGTGTTTCGCAACACCTTCCGCCGGCCGCCAGAGGGGGTGGCCGCTCTAACGCACCCATTAGATGCATAAGAGCGACCACCCCCTGGGCGTCTCCAAAGACTGTTGCGAAACACGCGCGATTGCACCCCCAAGGCGCACACGCCTGAGGACGACGGCCCGCGCCCGAACCGCCCCCGCCTCCCTTCCCCTCGGTGATGCTGTTGGGCGCCGCGCAGCGCCGCGGGCGCCAGCGGACAGCGGACGGCGGACGAGGCGGCGCGATAGAACCCACGGATGCCCAACCTTCGCCAGCCGCAGTTCGACGAGCCGCGCAGCCACCCCGGGTTCGCCTGCCGGCGCGCGCGGCTCGGCCACCAGCTCGCCACGACGCGCATCGGCCTCAGCCTGTGGGAGCTGCCGCCCGGCGAGGCCGCCTACCCCTACCACTTCCACCTCGGCGAGGAGGAGGTGCTCATCGTCCTGGAGGGCTCGCCGCACCTGCGCACCCCCGACGGCTGGAGCGTCCTGCCCGAGGGCGAGGTGGTCGCCTTCCCGGTCGGCCCCGACGGCGCGCACCAGCTCGACAATCGCACGGACGCGACGATCCGCTTCCTCGCCGTCAGCACGCACGGCATGCCGGAGATCACCGTCTATCCCGACGAGGACAAGGTGGGCGTCGGCGAGCGCCTGCCTCGCGGCGGAGGCCTGCGCGCCTTCTTCCGCACCGGCGACGCCGTCGACTACCACGAGGGCGTCGTGGCGCCCCCACGCGACCAATGAGGAGACCCCGCCGACCGTGGCCAAGCTCATCTACATGACGATCGCGTCGCTCGATGGCTACGTGGCCGACGAGGAGGGGAAGTTCGACTGGGCCGTCCCCGACGAGGAGGTGCACGCCTTCGTCAACGACCTCGAGCGACCGATCGGGACCCATTTGTACGGCCGGCGGCTCTACGAGGTGATGATCGGCTGGGAGACGATGCACACCCTGCCCGGCCAGACGCCGCAGACGCTCGACTTCGCGGCGATCTGGCAAGCGGCGGACAAGGTCGTCTACTCGCGCACGCTCGAGACCGTCTCGACCGCAAGGACGCGGATCGAGCGCGACTTCGACCCCGAGGCGGTGCGGCAGATGAAGGCCGAGGCTGACAGCGACATCAGCATCGGCGGCTCCAACCTCGCCGGCGAGGCGATCAGGGCCGGGCTGGTCGACGAGCTCCACGTGATCGCGAACCCGATCGTCATCGGCGGCGGCACGCCGTCGCTGCCCGACGGCGTCCGCTGGAGCCTCGATCTGCTCGACGAGCGCCGCTTCGCCAACGGCGTCGTGCACCTGCACTACCGCACGAGCGCCTAGCGGTCGCCTTCGGCGGCGACGTGGACGATCGACGCGTCGATGAGCCACTCGACCGGCGCGCGGTCGTCGGTGTAGACGTCGCCGCCGCGCAGCGTGGGCGCCAGCCGGGCCGCGGCCAGGGCGCTCACCGCCGCCAGGTCGGGGGGCATCGAGCGCGTGGCCGCCTCCATCGTGCGCGCGGAGGCCGGCGCGTCGGTGCCCACGAGCACCGTGTTGGTGGGCTTGACCGGGTCGCGCAGGACCGTCGTGAAGACCCGCCCCATCGTCGCGCTGAGGACCTTCTCCAAGCGGTCGGAGTCGCGCGGGTGGCCGACATTGATGAGCACCATGCCGCCAGGCGTCAGGTGATCGCGCACCTCGCCGAAGAACTCGCGGGTCGACAGGTAGAAGGGGATGTAGGGCTGACGGTAGGCGTCGACCACGATGACGTCCCAGCGCCGCGACGACTGGCGCAGGAAGGGGCGGGCGTCGGCGCTGTGCAGGTGCAGGTTGGGCCCGTGCAGGTCGAAGAGCCGGCGCCCGATGTCGGTGAGGGCCGGATCGATCTCCACCCCGTCGACGCGCGTCGCCGGGAAGTAGTGGCCGTAGGCGCGCGCCGTGGTGCCCGCGGCGTTGCCGAGGATGGCTATCGAGCGCGGCGGCCGCCCCTCGGTGGCGAACGGCAGGACGAGCATCTCGTCCCAGTAGTCGCCGGTCAGCCACTCGCGGGGGCGGTAGACCGAGTGCACCGCCTGACCCTCGTTGAGCTCCAGGCGCCGCTCGCCGTTGGGGCGCTCGGTGACCCGCGCGTACTGGTACTCGGTCTCGCGGTCCCAGATGACGCGCGCGTCACCCGTGGCCTTGACCGTGCCCACCGGGATGGCGAGCAGGAGCGCCACCCCCACCGGGGCGAGGACGAAGCGCCGCTGGAGAGCCGGGACGGCGACGACGGCGAGGGCGAGGGCGAACGCGAGGAACGTGCGCCGCGTGCCCACCAGCGGGATCAGGGCCAGCGCGCTGAGGAAGGTCCCCACCAGCGAGCCGATGGTCGAGATCGCGTACAGGCGACCGGCCACGCGCCCGGCTTCCTCGACCGTGCGGACGCTCAGGCGCACCGCGTAGGGCGCCACGGCGCCGAGCAGCATGACCGGGACGGCGACGAGCACGAGCACGCCGATGAGCGAGCCGACGAAGGCCCCGGCCTGGACGTGGTCGAGCGCGTCGACCGAGATGCGCAGGAAGGGCCCCGCCACGAAGGGCACCAGCGCCAGCAGCCCGGCGGCGCACAGGACCACGCGGCTGAGGCCGGCGATCGTCGGGTCGCGATCGGCCAGGCGCCCGCCGACCCAGTAGCCGACGCTGAGGGCGACGAGCACCGTCGCGATGGTGTTGGCCCACACGATCGTGGAGGCGCCGAACCACGGGGCCAGCAGCCGAGCCGCGGCGATCTCGGCGCCGAGGGACGCGGCGCCGACGACGGCGGCGAGGACCTCGATGCGGCGCCGCGGCACCCTGCACACCCTAGGCGTTTCGTCCGCATCCGGGGCTAGCTTGCAGGGCACGATGCCGATGTCGCCCACCGAGCTCGCCGACCTCGACCGGCAGCACCTCTGGCACCCGTTCACCCAGCAGCAGAGCTGGCAGGACGAGGACTTCCCGATCATCGAGCGCGCCGACGACACGACGCTCTACGACACCCAGGGCAACGCCTACATCGACGGCGTCTCCTCGCTGTGGTGCAACGTGCACGGCCACCGCCACCCGGCCATCGACATCGCCATCAAGGACCAGCTCGATCGCGTCGCGCACTCGACCATGCTCGGCCTCTCGCACGCCCCCGCGGCCAAGCTGGCCAAGCGCCTGGTCGACCTCGCGCCCGAGGGGCTCAGCCGCGTCTTCTTCTCCGACAACGGCTCGACCGCATGCGAGATCGCGCTCAAGATGGCCTACCAGTTCCACCACCAGCGGGGCGAGTGGTGGCGCTCGGGCTTCGTGTGCCTGGCCGACAGCTACCACGGCGACACGCTGGGCTCGGTCTCGGTCGGCGGCATCGAGCTCTTCCACTCGCTCTACCGCCCGCTGCTCTTCGACGCCTGGCAGGCGCCGCCCGGCGACGCCGACGCGCTGCGCGCCCTGCTGGCCGAGCACGCCGAGCGCTGCGCGGCGGTCATCGTCGAGCCGCTCGTGCAGGGCGCGGCGGGCATCCACGTGCACCCCGACGGCTACCTGCGCGCGGTGCGCGAGCTGTGCGACGAGTTCGGGCTCTTCCTCATCTGCGACGAGGTCGCCACCGGCTTCGGGCGCACGGGCACGATGTTCGCGTCCGAGCAGGAGGGCGTCGCCCCCGACCTCATGTGCGTGGCCAAGGGGCTCACCGGCGGCTACCTGCCCCTCGCCGCCACCCTGACCACCGAGCGGATCTACGAGGGGTTCCTCGGCCGTCACGAGCAGTTCCGGACCTTCTTCCACGGCCACACCTACACCGGCAACCCCCTGGCCTGCGCGGCGGCGCTCGCGACGCTGCGCATCTTCGAGCAGGAGCACACGCTCGAGCGCCTGGCGCCCAAGATCGACCTCCTCGGCGAGCTGCTGGCCGAGCACGTGGAGCGCCTGCCCGCGGTCCGCGAGGTCCGCCGGCGCGGGTTCATGGTCGGCATCGAGCTCGAGGGCTTCCCGCTCGAGGCCCGCATCGGCCACCGGGTCACGCTCGAGGCGCGCGCCCGCGGCGCCATCATCCGACCGCTGGGCGACACCGTCGTGCTCATGCCCCCGCTCTCGATCCAGCCGGCGGAGCTGCGCCGGCTGGTGGAGATCACCGCGTCAGCGATCGCCGCCGCGGCGGGCGCCCAAGGCCTCGCCGCGGCCGCCTGAGCACCGCGGCCGCCGCCACCGCGGTCAGGGCGGCGCCGCCTGCGGCCAACCCGCGCGGGAGCGCACCCGGCGCGCCGATCGACTCGAAGCGCGCACCGGCCGCCGAGACCTCGATGAAGCCGACGGGCACGGCGTCCAAGCGCCCGCCGCCGCCCCGCTGGCCCATGCCCCCGGCCGCGCGCACGCGCGCCACCGGGATGACCGTGCGCCCCTCGACGTGGACGGGCTCCCCGTAACAGAGCCGCGCGCCCCGGGCGGCGGCGAGCAGCTTGCGCGTCGCCAGGGTCCGATCGACCGGGGGCCGCTTGGCCACGGCTGCGCTCTAGTCCTCGTAGGGCGTGAAGTCGCGCTTGCGGGCGCCGCACACGGGACAGAACCAGGTGTCGGGGATGTCGTCGAAGGCGGTGCCCGGCGGGATGCCGCCGTCCGGGTCGCCGTCGGCGGGGTCGTAGATGAAGCCACAGGAATCGCAGATCCACTTCTGCGCGGTTGTCGTCTCGGTCATGGGCCGAAAGGTACCTTTCATGCCGTGGAGATCGACCGTCCCCCGCCCGGCGAGGAGCTCAACCTCTCCGGCGAGGAGACCGCCCCGCGTCAGGCGGCGACCGTCATCCTCCTGCGCGGCGGATCCGACGCGCTCGAGGTCCTGCTCGTCAAGCGCACCCCGCACGCGCGCTTCATGGGCGGCGTGTGGGTCTTCCCCGGCGGCGCGGTCGACGCGAGCGAGGGCGAGGGCGACGCGGCCCACCGCGTCGCGGCGGTGCGCGAGCTCGAGGAGGAGGCCGGCATCGTCGTCGCCGACCCCGGCGCGCTCGTGAAGTTCTCGCGGTGGATCACTCCGGCGGAGGTCGTGGTCCGCTTCGACACCCACTTCTTCCTGGCGCCCCTGCCCGATGGCCAGGACGCGAGCATCGACGGCGACGAGATCGTCGACGAGGGCTGGTTCACGCCCGATGGCGCCCTCGCCGCCCACCGTAAGGGCGAGATCGCGCTCGTCTTCCCCACCATCAAGCACCTCGAGCAGCTCGCCGGCTTCGCCAGCGCCGACGCGCTCCTGGACTTCGCCCGCGGGCGCGAGGTCGGCCCGGTGCAGCCGCGCGTCGTCACCGAAGGCGAGACGACGCGGCTGCTGCTGCCAGGCGAGCCGGGCTACGACGACTGACGCTCGGGCGCGTCTCGGCGTAGCCGCAGACCGGGCAGGCGTCCAGCTGCTCGCGGTGCCAGCGGGCGACGGGCACGAAGAACAGCGACAGGTAGCGCCACCGCTCGAAGCGCTGCCACCGAGCGGTGTTGTGGCATCGCGGGCAGGTCCGCTCGTCGATCGCACCCCGGAGCCTGACCTTGCTGCCGTAGCCGAAGAAGAGGAAGAACATCGCGCCCCTCAGTCCAGGAGCCCGCGCGCGACCGCGCGGGCGAGCGTGTCGTTCGCGTTTCTCGCGCCGAGCTTGACGGCGGCTTCGACGAGGTGGCGCTCGACCGCGTCGGCGTCCAGGCCCGTGATCGCGGGCAGCTCGTCCAGGCTCCAGCCGTCGTGCAGGAAGATCAGGAGCGCTCGCTCGACCGGGACCAGCGGGGCCCGCCCCGGGCATGGACTCCGGAGTCCTGGACGACGCGCGCGCCGCTGGCGACGGCGTCCAGCGCGACGAGGATCTCCTCGCGCGGCGCGTCCTTGGACAGGTAGCCGGCCGCGCCGGCGGCCAGCGCGCGGTCGATGATCTGAGGCTGGGTGAAGGCCGAGATCACGACGACGGGCACGCGGACCGCCCCGTTCTCCAAGCGCCGCAGGACGCCCAGCGCGTCCAGGCCGGGCATGCGCAGGTCGATGAGGGCCACGTCGGGCCGATGGCGTTCGATGAGGCGCAGGGCCGCCTCTCCGTCGCCGGCCTCGCCGACGATCTCGTAGCGCCCGCTCTCCATGAGCGCGCGGATGATGCCGTCGCGATAGACGGGATGGTCGTCGGCGATGACGACGCGCAGCACGCCGGCGACCCGCGGCGGATCGGCGCCCCGTGAGCGAGGCGACGTCGGAAGCGCTTCGGTGGTGGTGGTGGTGGTGGGCATGGCGGCCTCGAGTGGTTGGGGTCGGCTGATGTCTCCACGGTGGCGCAGGCATGCGCGTCTCGCCGTGGCGCGGTCGGCGCGCGCATCGGATGGTCCGCGCGTGGTCCGATCGGACTACGCGACGCGCCGGTCGTCGCGCGGCAGGCGCACGGTGATCGTCGTGCCGGCACCGGGAGCGGAGGCGACGTCGAAGCTGCCGCCGGCCGCGACAGCGCGCTCAGCGCTCGTGGCCATGCCGATGTGACCCTGCGTGAGCGCCTGCGAGCGCCGCTCGGGCGCGAAGCCGGCGCCGTCGTCGGCGACGACGAGGACGATGGCCTCCGCGTCGGAGGCCAGGCGCAGCCGGATGCTGCTCGCACCGGAGTGGCGCGCGGCGTTCGACAGCAGCTCGCGGGCCAGCGAGAGCACGAGCTGCTGCTGGGACTCGGCGAGGCCGGGGTCGTCGACCTCGACGACCGCGCGCGCCCCGGCGCGGCGCGCTGCGCTCTCGGCGTGCGCCGTGAGCGCCGCGCGCAACCCGGCGTGGTCCAGGACGTAGGGGTGCAGCTCGAAGATCTCGCCGCGCAGCCGGTCGACCGTGACGGCCAGCGCCTCGTCGGCGCGGCGATAGGAGTCCTCGTCGTGGCGGCGGTGATGGTCGCGCAGCTCCTGGCGGGCCACGAGCAGGTTCTGGATCGCGTCGTCGTGCAGCAGCTCGGCCAAGCGCTGGCGCTCGCGATCCTCGGCGGTGAGCGCCTGGGCGACCAGCCTGCCGCGTTCGTCGGCGAGGGCGCGCAGCCGACGGTCGCGCTCGCCCAGCAGCGCCGAGAGCACGACGGCGCCCGCCCCTGCCCACATCAGGAACAGCGCATGCACGACGATCGCATCGACATCCGCGCCCGTGCGCGTGGCCGGATGCGGGAGCGAGATCAGGACGTAGACCGCGATCGCCGCCGCCGTCCATGCGGCGGTGAGCGCCGGCCGCAGGCGGAAGGCGGCGACGAGCGGCAGCGCGAAGAACGCCAGCCGGGCTTCGGAGTAGGGGCCGCCGGACGTGTACGTCAGCGCTCCGAGCGCAACGAGGTCCACGATCGGCTCGACCCGCGCCAGGCGCTGCAGCGGGTGCAGGCGCCCCGCGGCGGCCAGTGCGTGCGCGACCAGCAGACCCAGCGCCCAGAGGGCGGCGAGCACCACGATCGGCGTGAAGAGGTCGCTGTCGGGCCCGGGATGGTCGACGGTGGTCTGCCCGAGAACCACCAGCGGTACCAGCGCCACGCGCAGCAGCGCCACCGCCAGCTCGGCGCGCCCCTCGACGGCGCTACCGGGCGCGTCGGGGCCTCGTTCGCCGGCCCGGGCGCTCACTCCAGCAGCCCGCGCCGCATCGCCTCGGCCACCGCGGCCGCACGGTCGGAGACGCCGAGCTTCTCGTAGAGCCGCGACTGGTGTGTCTTCACCGTCGCGGTGGCGAGGTAGAGCCGGCGGCCGATGGCCGGGGCGGACAGGCCGTCGGCCATCAGCTGGAGGATCTCGTGCTCGCGCGGAGTCATCGCTGGGCGCTCGCCGTCATGCGCGCGCCCGCGCAGCTCGTCGAACAGCCCGCTCTGCAGGCGGGGCTCCACGCACGACTCCCCGCGGGCCACGGCGGCGATGGCATCGAGAACCGCCTCGCGGTCGGCGTCCTTGGAGAAGTAGCCGGCCGCGCCCGCGGCCATCGCCTCGTAGACGAGCTGCGGCTCGACGAAGGCCGACAGGACGAGCACGCGCGTCGGGAGCGCGTCCCGCGCCACGGCGTTGGCGATGGCGACGCCGTCGAGCTCCGGCAGGCGCAGGTCGACGACCGCCACGACCGGGGACGTCTCACGGATGCAGGCGAGCGCCGCCCGTCCGTCGCTCACCTCCGCGACGAGCTCGAGGTCCGGGCGCTCGCCCACGGCCCGCGCAATCCCCTCGCGAAACAACGGGTGATCATCGGCCACGAGCACGGTGACGCGTCGCTCGCTCATCGACTGCTTCTACCACCACCCCCGGGCCGAGTCGAACCCGTGCCGCCGTCCGTCGATCGAGGGATCCGCGTCTGAGATCGATCGCGCGTCGATCGGAGGATCGCGCCGAAGCCGGGGCCGCGCGATGCTCAACCGGCAAGCCGACAGCGACCCACAGGAGCTCGAGACCGATGCCCACCACCTCCGCAATGCTCACCATCGACCGCGAGCCCGGCGCCGCGCGGGTCCCCGAGGCCCCCAACCTGTCCGCCGTGCCGACAAGGCTGCGGGTCATCGTCGCCGATGACCACCCGCTCTACCGCCAGGGAATCGTCCGCGCGCTCGAGAGCTGGGGAACGTTCGAGGTCACCGCCGAGGCGTCGGACGGCGTCACGGCGCTCGCGCTCATCCGTCGCCACGAGCCCGACGTCGCGCTCCTCGACGTGCGCATGCCCGGTATGGATGGCATCGACGTCGTCGCCGCGCTCGCGCGCTACGGCCCGCCGGTCCCGATCGTGCTGCTGTCGGCCTTCAACGACGAGCAGCTCGTGGCCGCCGGGCTGGAGGCCGGCGCGGCCGCCTACGTCGACAAGACCGCGGACCGCGACGTCATCTGCCGGGACGTGGCCGAGGCAGCCCTTGCGCACGAGACCCGTTCCCCGAGCGCCGTGCACGGCTGCGCCGATCTCGGCCGCGGACGCCCGCCGGGATGGACGCCGCGCCTGACCTCGCGAGAGCACGGGCTGCTGCTGCTGGCCCGCGCGGGGTGGGACAAGCCCGAGCTGGCATTCCTGACCGGAGTCGACGAACCCACCCTCCGGCGCCGCCTCGACAGCATCATGGCCAAGCTCGGCGCCGACGACCTCGCCGAGGCGGTGCGCATCGCTCTGGACGCCAACGTCATCCGTTGACGTACGCGGTCGACCTAGCGGGCCGGCGCTTCGACCAGCGCCTGGCCCGCGCTGGGGTGCAGGCGCAGCGCATCGACCGCGCTGACCAGTGCCGCCAGCCCCAGGAGGACGAAGGCCACGGTGTAGGCGGTGTCGTCGCCGGCGCGGCCGGGCAGCAGATCGTCGAGCGCGCCGCCCACGCGCAGGGCGACCGTCGCGGCCGCCACCCCGAGCCCCGAGAAGAGCTGCTGGACCGTCGAGGCCAGCGCGTTGGCGTCGCGCATCAGCTCCGGTGGGACGTCGCTGAGGCCGAGGGTCGTGTAGCCCGTGAGCCCGACCGAGCGCGCGACGCCGCTCAGCACGGCCACGAGGGCGACGACGACCACCGGCGTGTCGGCCGTGAGCAGGCCGGCGGCGACGGCCGTCGCGGCCAGGCCGGTCGTGGCCGCCAGCAGCACGATGCGAAAGCCGAAGCGGTTGAAGAGCCACGTGGTGGCCGGCTTGATGGCGATGTTCCCGACGAAGACGAAGAGCACGACGCTGCCCGACTTGATCGCGCTCCACCCGAAGACGGTCTGGAAGAGCAGCGGCAGCAGGAAGGGGATCGCCCCGACCACGAGCCAGAACATCGAGCTCCCGCTGATGGCCGCCCCGAAGGTCGGGATGCGCAGCGTGTGCAGGTTGATGAGCGGCGCGGGCGTGCGCAGGAGGTGCCGTGTGCCCGCGACGAAGAGGACGGCCGACGCGACGGCCAGGACGCTCGCGAGCGTCCAGCGCGGCGTCCCGTCCGACACGACCTGGGCCGCGTAGGTGATGGCGCCGAGCGCCCCGCACGTCAGCACGACGCCGAGCTTGTCCAGCGGTGGCGGCGTCCCGGTCGCGGTGTCCGTGATCAGCCGCCAGGCGAAGGCCAGCGCGACGATCCCCAGGGGGACGTTGATGGCGAACATCCACTGCCAGCTGGCGTAGGTCGTGATGACGCCGCCGGCCAGCGGGGCGATGACCGGCGCGATCAGGGCCGGCCACACGATGTAGGACATGAGCCGCATGATCTGGCTCTTCTCGGCCTGCCCGAGCACGACGATCCGCCCGACGGGGACCATCATCGCCCCGCCGGCGCCCTGGACGATGCGCAGGGCCACGAGCTCGGCGAGCGTCGAGCTCAGCGCGCAGCCCAGGGACGCGAGGGTGAAGATCGCGATGGCGCAGAGGAAGACCAGCCGCGGGCCGAAGCGCACGGTCATCCACCCGCTGAGCGGGATGAGGACCGCGAGCGTCAGCAGATAGGCGGTGATGACCAGGGCGGTCGAGCTCGGCGGCACCCCGAGCGACGCGCTCATCTGCGGCACCGCGGTGACGACGATCGTGCCGTCGAGGATCTCCATGAAGAAGCACGCGGCCACCAGGAGGGCCACGCTGCGCAGGCGCCGGTCGATCATCCAGCGCGCAGCAAAGCACGCCGGGCGGCTCTGACCGTGGGACGACCGATCGCCGACGCATGATCGCCGCCCCGGCGCGCTACGATCGCGCCAGTCATGAAGGGGTCGCTTCCGGCAGAGCTCCTCGAGGTCCTCGAGCGGTCCACCACCGCGGACTACGTGACGATCGACGGGCGCGGCCAGCCGGTCGTGTGGCCTCTGGCGCCGCGCTACCGGGCGACCGAGGGCTGCATCGACGTGACGATCTCGCGCGCGCAGGCCGACGTCCGCGTCGCGCTGCTGTTCTCCGACCCCGTGGCGATGATCCTCGTGCAGGGCACCGCGCATCCCGAGGACCGTGGGACCGGCGAGGAGATCGATGTCCACGTGCTGCCCGAGCGGGTCTACGTGTGGCGCGGCAACGACCTCGAGGCCGAGCCCCAGCTCTACGACGCGCACGTCGACGAGGTGCGCTCGGCGCACAACGAGGAGCCCGAGGTCGGCCACGCGCCCCCGGAGGGCGGCGGCAGCGTCTGGGACGAGCGCCTCGACGCCCTCGGCGCCCGCCATCCGGACGCGGTCCTGGCCTTCGTCGGCCCCGACGGGTTCCCCTTCGCCGTCCGGGTCCCGGTCCGTGCCGAGCGCGACGCGGGCCTGGTGCTCGTCGACGCCGACCCCGTCGGCGCGCCGATCGAGCCCGGCCTGGCCTGCCTGTGCGCGGACGCGCCGGGCCGGCGCGGCTTCCACGTCCTCGGCGACCTCGACGAGGATCAGGGCGTCTGGGTCCTGCGCCCGCGTCGGGTCGCCGAGCCCGCGCACGCCGGCTGATGGCGGGCCTCACCGTCGCGGTCACCGGCCCGACGGGCGAGATCGGCCGGGCCTTCATCCGCTCGCTGGAGCGCGCGCGCGACGTCGAGCGCATCGTCGGCATGGCCCGGCGTCCCTTCGACCCCGCCGCCCACGGCTGGAAGCGCACCGAGTACCGCCGCGGCGACGTGCTCGACCGCGCATCGGTCGAGGCGCTGGTGGAGGGTGCCGACGTGGTCGTCCACCTGGCCTTCGTCGTGCTCAAGGCCGGCAGCGAGACGCGCCACGTGAACGTCGAGGGGTCGCGCAACGTCTTCGAGGCGGCCGTCGCGGCGGGCGCCAAGCGGCTGGTCTACTCGAGCTCGGTCGCCGCCTACGGGTTCCCCGAGGGCTTCGACGGCCTCCTGACCGAGGACATGCCCGCGCTGGGCCACGCGCGGCACCCCTACTCCGCCCACAAGGCCGAGGTCGAGGAGGTCCTCGACGAGGCGCTGAGCGGTGGCGAGACCGAGGCGTGGGTCTTCCGGCCCTGCATCGTCGCCGGCCCCGACGCGCCCGCGCTCATCACGCAGGCGCGCTGGCCGGATCGCCTGCCCGGTCCGCTGGCCTCGCTGGCCGGCGCCGTCGGCGTCCTCCCCGACCCGGGCGTGCCCTTCCAGCTCGTCCACCACGACGACGTGGCCACCGCGCTGCGCGCCGGCGTCGTCGGGCGCGGCGAGCCCGGCGCCTACAACCTCGCGGCCGCCGGCGAGATCACCATGAGCGACCTTGCGGCGGCCATCGGCTACCGGACCGTGCCGATGCCGAAGCTTGCCGTCGAGGCGGCGGCCGAGCTCGTCGCCCACCTCCCCTTCCTGCCCGATGAGGCCTCATGGGTCGAGGCGCTGCGCCGCCCGGTGCTCATGGACGCGGGCAAGGCCCGGCGCCTGCTGAACTGGCGCCCGCGCCACGACGCGCAGGAGACCCTGCGCCTGACGGTCAGCGGGCGATCTCGGTGACGGGCACGCCGAAGCGCCGCTGCGCCTCGCCGAGCACGTCGTCCTCGCGGTAGCGCGCGCCGTCCTCCTCGCGCACGAAGACCAGCACCCGGTCGGCCTGGTAGGTCGCCAGCGCGTCCTGCAGGGCGACGAGCGGCTCGCTCTCGCCGGTCTTGCCGCGCGCCCGGGCGCCGCCCTCGCGCAGCGCGGCGGCGGTCTGCTCGGCGGCCGACTCGGCCTCGGCGATCGCCTCGTCGGAGTCCGAGACCCAGAAGGCGACGGGTGACTCGTTGACGGCGGGCGAGACGACGAGCACCTCGGCGCCCTCGAGGTCGGCGTCGGGCAGCGCCGAGCGGACGTCGTCGGCGCCGACGGGGTCGGTGGCGAGGACCAGGAGCTTCATGGGAGCGGGGCTACCCCCGCGACGCCGCGGCGGAAACGGAGCCCAGGGCCGTGTGGAGCACGGCTACGCGGTGAGGTCGGAGCGCCCGGCGGCCTCGAGCTGAGACTCGTAGCGCGCCTGCACGGGCTTGACCAGCGGGACGAGCTTGAGGATCTTGGCCACCGGCCCGCGCGCGCTGATCTGCCCGCGCGCCAGCGCGACCGTGACGTTGACCTTGCCCAGCCAGAAGCGGTGGGCGGTGTCGGCATCCATGGCCAGGACGACCTCGGGCCGCAGCTCGGTGATGCCGAACTCGACCTGCGGCTCCTCCTCCCCCAGCGCCTTGACCGTGACCTGCGAGTCGGGGCGGCGCATGCGGTACTGGAAGACCGTGTCGGCGCCCTGGAAGCGCGCCCGCAGGTCCTCGTCGGCGACGATGTCCTCGAAGAGCCGGCCGAGGTTGGCGTAGACCTCCTCGGCGTCCTTGAAGTAGGGCATCGCCGGGCAGCTTAGTGGGGTAGGCCGTGGGGGTGCCCGATCACGACTTCCGCCTCCATCCACCCGATGCGCGCCTGCTCGAGGGGCGCCGCGCGCTCGTCACCGGCGCCACCAGCGGCATAGGCCAGGGCACCGCGTTCGAGCTCGCGGCCCACGGCGCCGCCGTGGCGATCAACCACCGCGGCAGGGTCGACGACGGGCGGGCGATGGTGGCCGCGATCGAGGCCGCCGGCGGGCGCGCCGTGCCCGTCGAGATGGACATCGCGGTCGAGGCTGATGTGCAGCGCGGCTTCGCCGAGGCCCGCGAGGCCTTCGGCGGGCTCGACCTGCTCGTCAACAACGCCGGGGTAGAGAAGCCCTTCGAGCTCGTCGACATGCCGCTCGAGGAGTGGGAGAAGGTGATCTCGGTCAACCTGACCGGCACCTTCCTCTGCACGCGCGAGGCGGCGCGGATCATGCGCGCCGACGAGACCGAGGGCGCCATCGTGATGATCTCGAGCGTCCACGAGGTCATCCCGTGGGAGAAGTTCAGCCACTACTGCGCCTCCAAGAGCGGGATGAAGCTCTTCGCCCAGTCGGTCGCCAAGGAGCTCGCGCCGCACGGCATCCGGGTGGTCTCGATCGCCCCCGGCGCGATCGCGACCCCGATCAACCAGAAGGTCCTCGACGACCCGAAGCAGCGGGGCAAGATCGAGGCCGAGATCCCGCTGGGCCGCTGGGGCCAGGTCTCCGACGTGGCGCAAGCGGTGGCGTGGGTCGCGTCCGATCAGGCGCAGTACGTCACCGGCGCCACGCTGTTCGTCGACGGCGGCATGACGCTCTATCCCAACTTCGTCTGATCGGTACGCTCAGACGATGGACGACACGCGCGTGACGAACCACATCGAGCAGCTCGTCGCCGAGGAGCACCGCCTCCTGGAGGCGCACGCCGAGGGCGACGGCCTCGGCCCCGAGGAGCACGCACGCCTGGAGCGCGTCCGGGTCGAGCTGGACAAGTACTGGGACCTGCTGCGCCAGCGGCGCGCGCGCGAGCGCGCCGGCCTCGACCCCGACGACGCCTCGCTGCGCGACGAGGGCACCGTCGAGGGCTACCTGCAGTAGGTCGTCCGGCGCGGCGCACGGCCGCCCGCGAGATTCGCCCGTCCGGAGCACCGGCCGGTGCTACGTTGCCACCGAGTCCCGACCAGGAGGAGAACGCCGCGATGGCCACCGCCACGCAGACCTTCAAGAACTTCATCGACGGCGAGTCGGTCGACGCTGCCGAAGGGCACACGGACGCCGTCCTCAACCCGGCCACCGGCGAGGAGATCGCCCAGGCGGCGAGCTCCACGCAGGAGGATGTCGAGCGCGCCGTCAAGGCCGCGCGGACGGCCTTCGACGCGGGCTGGAGCACGAGCACGCCCGCCGAGCGCTCGGTCGCGATCCTCAAGCTGGCCGACGCCCTCGAGGAGCGCGCCGACGAGATCGCCGAGCTCGAGTCGGCCAACGCCGGCAAGCCGATCGAGGCCTTCAAGGCCGACGAGGTCCCGGCGATGGTCGACAACCTGCGCTTCTTCGCCGGCGCCGCGCGCTGCATGGAGGGCAAGGCGGCCGGCGAGTACCTCGAGGGCTACACCTCGATGATCCGTCGCGAGCCCGTCGGCGTCATCGGCCAGATCGCGCCGTGGAACTACCCGATCATGATGGCCATCTGGAAGATCGGCCCCGCCCTGGCCACCGGCAACACCATCGTCCTCAAGCCCGCGCCGACCACGCCGCTGAGCACGATCAGGCTCGCCGAGATCGCGGCCGAGTTCCTGCCCAAGGGCGTGCTCAACGTCATCGCCGGCGGCAACGACCCCGGCGCGGCGCTCGTCGTGCACGACGACGTCGACATGGTCTCGCTCACCGGCTCGGTCGAGACCGGCAAGTGGATCGCCGAGCACGCGGCCCGGACGCTCAAGAAGGTCCACCTCGAGCTGGGCGGCAAGGCGCCGGTCGTGGTCTTCGACGACGTCGACCTCGACTCCGTGCTCGAGACGATCGCCGGCACCGGCTACTACAACGCCGGCCAGGACTGCACCGCGGCGACGCGCGTGCTGGCCTCGAGCGCGATCCTCGACGACGTGGTCAACGGCCTGGCCAAGGAGGCCGACGGCTACGTCATGGGCGACACGAGCTCGCCCGACACGACGCTCGGGCCGGTGAACTCTGCCCGCCAGCGCGAGCGCGTCGAGGGCTTCCTCGAGCGCCGGCCCTCGCACGCCGAGATCGTCACCGGCGGGCAGGAGCCCGACCTGCCCGGCTTCTTCCTGCAGCCGACCGTCGTCACCGGCCTGCAGCAGGACGACGAGATGATCCAGAAGGAGATCTTCGGCCCGGTCATCACCGTGCAGGCGTTCTCCGACGAGGAGCAGGCGATCAAGTGGGCCAACGGCACGCCGTACGGCCTGGCCTCGTCGGTGTGGACGCGCGACGTCGGGCGCGCCCTGCGCGTCGCCAAGGCCCTGCGCTTCGGCACCGTGTGGATCAACGACCACATCCCGCTGGCCAGCGAGATGCCGCATGGCGGCTACGGCCAGTCGGGCTACGGCAAGGACCTGTCGATGTACGCCCTCGAGGACTACACGCAGGTCAAGCACGTCATGGCGTCGCTGAGCTAACGCCGGGCAGCTCGACGACCACGCGACAGCCGAAGGGCCGCGCGCGCTCGGCGCGCAGCTCGCCGCCGTGGCGGCCCACGATCCGCCGTGCCTGCGCGAGGTTGGCGCCGCAGTCCCCGCTGCCCTCGTCGACGACCTCAACGCGCACCCCGTGCGGGGCCGAGCGCGCGGCCAGCGTGACCATGCCGCCGGGCGGGGAGCGCCGCGCGGCGTGGACGATGAGGTCGGTCAGCGCCACGTGCAGGCACTCCGGGTCGCCCACGGTGCGCAGCCGCGTGGGCGCGACGTCGACGCGCACGTCCACGTTGCTGAGCGCCGGGCGCGTCTCGTGGGCGGCGCGGGCCAGCAGCGCGCGCACGCCGAAGGTGCGCAACTGGGGGCGTGGAGCGTGCTCGGGCGTCGGCGTCATCCCGGCGGCCAGCAGCGCGCCCAGCGCCACGCCCAGCACGAGCGCCACCGGCCCGCAGACGACGAGCGGCGCCCCGACCCCCATGCCCACGACCACGCCGAGCGCCGCCACCGGCACCGTGGTGACGAGGAGCGTTCCGAGTCTGATGTTCGAGCGCACGCGTTGCATCGGCTTGCGGGGGGCTCTGTCTGGTTGCCGGCCACGGCTCCGGCCCCGGAGGGATGCGAGTGGGGCCGGAGCACGTGGCTGGCATGTGGCGAGGAGGCCGGGCCGTCCCCCCGGATAGCCCGACCCGCGTCCGCCTAGGTGCCCCCCGGGCGGCCCGCTCGCCGTCGTTCACCGCTCTGCTGGACCGTGAGGGGTGAAGCCCCTCCAGCGCGATGAAGCCTTCTTGGAAGTCAGACCCCTACGGCGCGCGTGGCGCGGCCCCTAGCGGGGGAAGCGCGGCCCACAACCGCCACTCCTCCACACCGCGCTCGCGTGCCTCACCGGAGACCTCCGTGCCTCCGACCCCCCGGATGCCGTCGCCACCCCCCACGAGTCGCTCACGCCGCATCGTGCGGTCGTCCGCGGCCTTGCGCAGTGCGGTGCCCTCGCTGGTCAGGAGGATCAGCATCAGGCGGCGGGCATGTTCGCGACTCGTCATGGCAGTTGGCTCTCCAAGAGTGGGTCTGACCCCAGGGCGTGACTTGGCGTGGAACGGTGTTCCAACCTGTTCCACCCCGTCTGTTCATCGCGCGCGGCCGCGGCTTGTGACCGGCGGTGTCAGAGCGCGGGCAGCGCTCGCAGGGCGCTGATGGCCGGCACGACGAGGTACTCGCCGCCGCGGCACTCGACGTAGCTGCGCAAGGGCGAGGCCACGCGCGGAGGGTCGCCCTCGATGATGTGGCGCACCTCACCGCCGGCGGGGCCCGTGATCGGGTCGGCCTGGCGGCCCAGGCCGAACGCGTTGCCGTCGTTGCACCACTGCGACTGGACGATCTCGAACTGGCGCGCGATCGAGGCCTGCAGGCAGACGAAGAGCAGCCCGCGCGCCTCGCCGTCGTCCGCGGCGCCGTCGGGCAGGGCCGGCCCGTAGGGCATGCCCCGGCGCAGGATCCGGTGGCGCGCCGTCAGCCGGCCCTCCCAGCCCAGCGTGTCGCGCGGGTTGGTGCGCCGCACGTGGGCGCCGCGCGGGCAGCGCAGCCCGCGCTCGTCGTCGCCGTAGCGGAAGTCGTTGACGCGCAGCTTGTCGTTGCCGAGCTCGGGGTCGGGCCCGTCGGGGCGCAGGACGAGCGGGCTGCCGTCGCGCCAGCGCCCGACGAGCTTGGCCGCGACGAGCTCCTCGTCGAGCTCCAGCCGGCGGGCCTGCTCGGCGAGCTGGGCGCGGAAGCCGGCGACGTCCTGGCGCAGCTTGCGCCACACCATGTAGCTCGCATTGCGGTCGAAGGGCGCGGGCGGCGCGGGCGCGGGCCCGCGGTCCTCGTCCTCGTAGCCCAGGACGAACTCGCCCGGCTTGATCGCGCGCCAGCGCGTGCGGCTCAGCGGCCACCACGGCACGCGCTTATACGGGATGCCCTGCCCGCGGACGCCCTCGCGGGCGACGCCCTCGATCGCCGGCTGCGAGAAGCCGTCGGTGAAGCCGAAGTGCTCGCGCTGCTCGCCGAGCAGAGCGGCCGGCTGCGCGTGGGCGAGCTCGAGCCCGCTGTCGCGCGCGCCCAGCGCGCGCTCCCAGCGCCCCGCCTCGGCCTCCAGCGCGTCGGCGCTCTGGGCGTGGACCACGAGGAGGGCCTCGAGGTCGCGCAGCTCGTCGTCCCACGTGGCGGGGTCGTCGCCCAGCCGGTCGGCGCGCGCCGCCATGCCGTCGCGCAGCTCGGCCGGGAAGCCGTCGAGGATCCACGCCGGCAGCCCGAGCGCCGCGAGCGCGCGGTAGGAGAGCGCCACGTTGAGCGTCGTGTCCGGGCGCCCGCCCCACTCCTCCTCGGTCGTCACCGGGTCCGCCAGGGCGGCCAGGAAGGCGCGTGCCGCACGCGGCTCGCGGACGCGGGCGAAGAGGTGGCGGGCGAAGCCGAAGCGCTGCCCGTAGCCGCGCACGATGCCGCCCTGGAGGTCGGCGACGTCGATCACCAGGCCCGCCAGGCGGCCTGGAGCGCCGCGTCGTCGAGGACCGTCGTCTTCGCGGCGAGCGACGCGACGCGCTCGCGCAGCGCGAGTGCGTCGTCCACCTCCCGGACGCTGGCGTGCGGCGCGCCGACGACCGAGAAGCCCGCGTGCAGCTCGCGCGCCCGCGCCCAGCGCACGACCTCGGCCGGGTCCCCGGCCCCGGGCCAGAACGCGCAATGGGCGAGCACGGAGTCGAGCTCGCGGGCGGCCGCGGCCAGCCACGGCTCGACCGGCCCGTCGTGGTCGGCGGCCAGCAGGACGTAATGGCGCGTGCGCCCGCGAAAGCGCCGCGCGGGCGGTCGCAGGACCTGCAGGCGGGCCAGATGGGTCCCCGGCACGTGGGCGAAGGGCGCGTCGAGCGCGGCGATGGCGGCCCGGGCGCGGTCGGCCTCCCCGTCGCGCAGCGGCGCGAGGACCAGGATCGGGGCGCTCAAAGAAACTCCTGGACGTCGGTGAGCAGGCGCCGCCACTCCTCTCGAAAGCGGCGCGGATCGGCGGCCTCGAGGCGCGGCAGGGCGTCGTCGTAGGCGGCCTGGAGCTTGAGCGCCTGGTCGACCATCGTCGTCGAGGCCTCGGGATAGGCCATCCAGAAGTGGTCGACGTGGTGGCTGTGAGCCTTGATGTACTCGTTCACCGGCCCGAAGCGCTTCGGCCCTGGAAAGCCCTTCGCCCCCCAGTAGAGCCCGTTGATGCGCGCGGGCACCACGCGGACGAAGGCCTCGATGTACTGGATGCCGGAGCCGTCGAAGCTCGTCAGGAAGAGCATCGAGCGCGGGGCGGCGCGATCGCGCGGGGCCTGGCGGTCGGAGGGCCAGCGCTCGATCAGCGCCCAGCGCGCGAAGTGGATGAAGGAGAGTGCGCGCAGGGGCGCCGTCACGCGGCTCGTCAGCCGGGCCACCACCCACGTGAACCGGACCCAGATCGCCCACCACCACGGGACCGGGCTGAGGATGGTCAGCGGCGTCGCGCGCATCGGCGTCGAACGTATCGCACATGCCTAGGCGCGACGACTTGGCGCGCGTAGAGTCCTGCCGGTGGGGGATGCAGTGAGCCAGGGCTCGGACGCCGTCGGCGCGACCGGCGAGCTTCCCCTTCTCGGGCGCGCCCGCGAGCTGGCCGATCTCGACGCCACGCTGGAGGAGACGTCGGCCGGCCACGGCGGCCTCGTGCTGCTCACGGGCGAGCCCGGCATCGGCAAGACGCGCCTGGCCACCGCGCTGGGCGAGCGCGCCGCGGCCGACGGCCATCGCGTCGCCTGGGCGCGCGGCTGGGACGGCGGCGGCGCGCCCGCGTTCTGGCCGTGGGTGCAGCTCGTGCGCGCGCTCGCGGCCGACCGCGACGACGCCGCCTTGCGCGCGGACCTCGGCGCCGGCGCGCGGTGGGTGGCCCAGCTCGCGCCCGAGCTGCGCGAGCGCCTGGACCTGCCCGAGGCCGGCGACCTCGAGTCCGAGCAGGCGCGCTTCGCGCTCTTCGACGCCGTCACCGTCTTCCTGCGCAACACCGCGGCCCGCGAGCCGCTCGTCGTCCTGCTCGACGACCTGCACACCGCCGACCTGCCGTCGCTGCTGCTGCTCGCCTTCCTCGCTCGCGCGTTGAGCGAGACCCGCGTGCTCGTCATCACCACCCACCACGAGGCCGGGCCGCGCCGCGGCCCGGAGGTCGAGGCCGTGTTCGGCGAGCTCACGCGCTTCGGCGTGCGCGTCGACCTCAGCGGGCTCGGGGACGACGACCTGCGCGCGCTGGTCATCCACCGCAGCGGCGCCGACCCGCCCGAGGAGCTCGTGCACACCCTCCACGAGCTGACCGAGGGCAACCCCTTCTACTCCGACGAGGTCGTGCGCCTGCTGGTCGCCCAGGGCCGCATCGACCAGCCGCTGGGCGAGCGCGTGCCGCTGCCCGACGGGGTCCGCGACGCGATCCGCAAGCGCCTGCTGCCGCTGCGCCCCGAGGTCCGCGACGCGCTCCAGGTGGCGGCCGTCGAGGGCCGCGACTTCCAGCTCACCACGGTCGAGCGGGCCGCGGGCATCGGCCGCGCCGACCTGCTCGAGCGCCTCGACGAGGCGCTCGCCGTCCAGCTGCTCGAGGAGGCGCCGGGGCCGGCCGGGTCGTTCCGGTTCGTCCACGGCCTCATCCGCGAGACCCTCTACGGCGACCTCACCGCCTCGCGGCGGGCGCGGCTGCACGCCGCCGTGGGCGAGGCCCTCGAGCGTACGGCCGCGACCGAGGCCGAGCTGGCCCACCACTTCATCGAGGCGGCGCCCGTCGGCGATCCGGCCAAGGCGCTGGAGCACGCCCACCGCGCCGGCCTCGAGGCGCTGGCCGCGCTGGCCTACGAGCGCGCGGCCGACCTCTTCGACGCGGCGCTGAGCGCCCTCGACCTGCTGCCCGAGCCCGACGAGCCTCGCCGTGGCGAGCTCCTGCTCCTACGCGGGCAGGCACAGATGCAGTCGGGCGGCGACGCCGCGCGCTCCACCTTGCTGGCCGCCATCGAGCTGGCGCGGCGGGTGAGCGACCCCGACCTGCTCGGTCGCGCCGCGCTCAGCCTGGGCGGCTTCGGCCTGTCGCCGGGAATGGTCGACGACGACCTCGTCGCCGTGCTCGAGGAGGCGCTCAACGGCCTGCCGCCCGACGGCAGCGCGCTGCGCGCGCGCCTGCTCGTGCGCCTGGCCGTCGCGCTGTACTACTCAGAGCAGGCGGAGCGGCGCGAGGAGCTCGTCCAGGAGGCGCTCGGGATCGCGCGCGGGCTCGACGACCCGCCGACGCTGGCCTACGTCCTCGACCAGGGCCACATCGCCACCAACGGCCCCGACACCACCGAGCGCGGCCTGGCCTGGGCCTACGAGCTCTTCGCCCTGGCCGACGCCGCCGGCGACGCCGAGCTCTCCGTCCGCGCGCGCTCGTGGCAGATCGACCTCCTGCTCGAGCTCGACGACCTCTCGGGCGCCGACATGGCGATCGAGGCGCTCGACCGCATCGCCACCGACTCGCGCGACCCGCGCGCCCGCGCCTACATCCCGCTGCACCGCGCGCGGCGCGCCATGATCGCCGGGCAGCTCGACGACACCGAGGTGCTCATCCACGAGGGCATCCAGCTGGGCTGGAGCCTGCAGGACTCGACCGTCCCGATCCTCGCCGGGGCCCAGCTCTTCTGGCTGCGCATGGGCCAGGGCCGCCTGCGCGAGATCGAGGACGCGGTGCGTCAGTTCGCCGACCAGCTGCCCGCCATGCCCGCCTGGCGCGTGGCGCTGGCCACGCTCTACATGCACACCGGCCGTCCCGCGGAGGCGCGCCGCGAGTACGACCGCCTCGCCGAGCGCGACTTCGCGACCATCCCGCGCGACAACGTGTGGTCGATCTCCATCGCGCTGCTGGCGGAGCTGAGCGAGACCTTCCGCGACGTCGAGCGCTCGGTCCTGCTCGAGGAGCTGCTCGCGCCGCTCGAGAGCCGCAACGTCGTCACCCCGACGGGCATCTTCGCCGGGCCGGTGCGGCGCTACCTCGCGCTGACCGCCGCCGCCCGCGGCGACCAGGACACCGCCCTCGCCCGCCTCGCCGAGGCGCGCCTGTCCTGCGAGCGGATGGGGTACAAGCCGATGCTCGCCGTCCTCGACGTCGACGAGGCGCGCATGCTCGCGCGCCGCAACCGGCCGGGCGACGTCGACGACGCCCGCGCGCTGCTGCAGCGCGGGCTCCTGCGCGCCGAGGAGATCGGGGTGCCGCGCCTCGACGAGCGCCTGGCCCGCGCCGCCGCGATGCTGCCCGAGCCCGACGCCGCCCCCGCCGCCGCCGCCGCCGCCGAGCCCGCCCACGGCCCGGCGCACGCCGTCCTCGCCCGCGAGGGCGACGTGTGGCGCCTGGACTACGAGGGGCGCGTCCTGCGGGTGCGCGACGCCAAGGGCATGCGCCACCTCGCCCTCCTGCTCGCCAACCCGGGCATCGAGTTCCATGCGGTCGACGTCGCCATCGCGGCCGACGGTGGGGCCGCGCCGGGCGCCGAGAGCGCCGACGGGCTCGGGGTGCGCGCCGGCACCGGCGACGCGGGGCCCGCGCTCGACTCGCAGGCCAAGGCCGAGTACCGCACGCGCCTGGAGGACCTGCGGGCCGAGATCGAAGAGGCCGAGTCGTTCAACGACCCCGAGCGCGCGGCCCGGGCGCGCGAGGAGATGGACTTCATCGCGCACGAGCTCTCGGCCGCCGTCGGCCTCGGCGGGCGCGACCGCCGCGCCGCCTCGGCGGCCGAGCGCGCGCGGGTCAACGTGACGCGCGCGCTGCGGCGCGAGATCAGGCGCATCGCCGACGAGGACGCGGGCCTCGGGCGCGAGCTGGAGACGACCGTCCGCACCGGCACCTTCTGCGCCTACGAGCCGGATCCCCGGCGTCCGGTGGCGTGGGACGTGGATGCCGCCTGAGCGCTACGACGTCGTCGTCATCGGGTCGGGCTTCGGCGGCTCGGTCGTCGCGTGCCGCCTGGCGCAGGCGGGGGCCTCGGTGCTCGTGCTCGAGCGCGGCCAGCCGTGGCCGCCGGGCGCCTTCCCGCGCACGCCGCGCCAGTGGCGCGCAGCGCTGTGGGCGCCGCGCCGCGGCGTGCACGGCCTCTTCGAGTACCACCACTTCAAGGGCCTCGACTCGCTCACGGCCAGCGGGCTGGGCGGCGGGTCGCTCATCTACGCCAACGTCATGCTGCGTAAGGACCCCGAGACGTTCGCCGCCGACGGCCTGCCGCTGGCCCCGGCCGATCTCGACCGCCACTACGACGCCGTCCACGCGATGCAGCGCGCCGAGCGCTACCCGTGGGCCGACCGCACGCCCAAGACGCGCGCGCTCCTGGACGCCGCCCGGGTCGCGGGCCTGAGCGCCGAGCGCCCGCCGCTGGCCGTCGCCTTCGGAGAGCGCCCCGGCCAGCCCTTCGACGACGGCGCCGCCAACCTCCACGGCGCGCCGCGCGAGACCTGCCGGCTGTGCGGCGGCTGCGACGTCGGCTGCCAGTACGGGTCCAAGCAGACGGTGGACTTCACCTACCTGACCGCGGCGGTCGAGGCCGGCGCCCGGGTGCGCACGTGCTGCGAGGCGCACGCGCTGGACGGCGACGGCGACGGTTGGCGCGTGCGCTACCGCCAGCACCTGGCCGCGCGCGGCGGTCATCCCGAGCACCTGCTCGACCCGGTCGCCCAGGCCGACCGCGAGGTGCGCGCCGACCGCCTGGTGCTGGCGGGCGGGACCTTCGGGTCGACCGGCCTGCTGCTGCGCAACCGCGCGGCGCTGCCCGGGCTCAGCCCGCGCCTGGGGCGCGGCTTCTCGGGCAATGGCGACCTGCTGCTCTTCCTGCTCGACGCCGATCGCTACCTCGACCCGGCCACCGGGCCGGTGATCACGGCCTCGGTGCGGGTGCCCGACGCCGAGTCGCCCAGCGGGCGCGGGTTCCTCGTGCAGGACGCCGGGGCGCCGGCGTTCTCGGAGTGGCTGTGGCAGGGCCTCGAGGCGCCCGGCGACCTGTGGCGCGCGCTGCGCCGGCGCTCGGCGCCCGAGGCGTTCGGCACCGCGCGGGCATCGGCCGCGATGGCGCCGCTGCTGGGGATGGGGCGCGACGTGCCGGGCGGGCGGATGGAGCTGCGCGGCGACCGGCTGGTGCTGACCTGGCGTGGGCAGGCCTCACGCGCGTACTTCGAGGGCCTCGAGGCCACGGCGCGGCGCCTCGGGCAGGCGCTCGGAGGGCGCGTCGTGCGCCTCGGCGGGCGCTTCGCGCGCCTGCTCAGCGTGCACCCGCTCGGCGGCTGCGCGATGGGCGCCAGCGCGCGGGACGGCGTCGTGGACTCCTACGGCCGGGTCTTCGGCTACGAGCGCCTATACGTGTCCGACGGGTCGATCCTGCCGGGCCCGGTGGGCGTCAACCCGAGCATGACCATCGCCGCCCTGGGCGAGCGGATCGCGGAGGAGATGCTGGTTTGAGCGCACTGGACTGGGCGGAGTCGATGAGCGGTCGCGTGTCGTTCGACACGACCGACTACAACCAGGGCTGGTGGCTGGGCACACCCTGCGCCTTCCACCTCGACCTCCATGTCGACGACGTCGAGCGCTTCTTCGCCGACGACGAGCACGAGGCGACGTGCACCGGCTGGATCGACTGCGACGGCCTCGGCGAGCGCATGGAGATCGCCGAGGGGAGCTTCAACCTGCTCGTGGCGGCGGGCGGGGCGCGCCGGCGCGAGATGCGCTACCGCCTGTTCGCCCACGATCGCGCCGGGCGCCCGCTGACGCTGGCGGGGTTCAAGGAGGTCGAGGACGGCTGGTTTCGCGACACGTGGGTCGACACCACGACGCTCTTCACGCGCCTCTACGCGGGGTGGGTGACGCGCGACGAGGAGGACGGCGCGACGCCGCTGGCCACCGGGGTCCTGCACGTCTCCGCCGGCGGCTTCCTCGCGCTCATCCGAAGCATGCGCGGGAGCCTGAGCGACAAGCTGCGCTACGGCTGGTTCTCGGCGCGCTCGCTGTTGCAGGTCTACGTCGGGCGCAGCGCGGCCATGGGCTCGACCGCGTTCCCGGGGCTGCACCCGGGCTCCGAGCGCTGGCAGGGCTTCCCACCCGAGGAATGGCACGACTGCCCCGGGCGGCCTGGCCTGCGCCGGCGCATCCTGGCCGTGCGCACCGAGGACGACCACGACCTGACGATCCACAACATCCGCGGCGAGGCGCAGCCGACCGCAGGACCCGTGCTCCTCCAGCACGGCACCGGCGTTCGCGCGAACCTCTTCTACGGCTCGCCGATGCCGCGCTCGATCGTCGACGTCCTTGTCGCCGAGGGCTATGACGTCTGGCTGGGCAACTGGCGCGGCTCGATCGACCTGCCCGAGTGCGACTACACGCTCGACGACGTCGCGCGCTATGACCATCCGGCGCTCATCGCCGCCGTCCTGCGCGAGACCGGGGCGCAGACGCTCAAGGCGATCGTCCACTGCCAGGGCTCGACGTCGTTCGCCCTGGCCTGTGCCGGCGGGCTCGTGCCCGAGGTGACCGACGTCGTCTCCAACGCGGTGTCCTTCCACGTCGACGTCCCGCGGCTCTCCAAGCTGCAGCTGCGGGTGCTCGTGCCCTTGCTCGGGTTCGGCTACAAGGGCCTGGACCCGCAGTGGACGCTGCGCCCGACCGCCCTGCGGGCCCGCGTGCTGGCCACGGTCGCGCGCGCCGTTCGCCGCGAGTGCCGCGAGCCCGTGTGCCAGATGGCCAACTTCACCTACGGCGTGGGCGGCAACATCCTCTGGGACCACGCGAACCTCGATCCGCCCACGCACCGCTGGGTCGCCCGCGAGTTCGGCTGGGTGCCGATCACCTTCTTCAAGCAGATGGCGCGCTGCGCCACGGCCGGGCATCTCCTGGCGGCCTCCGGTTACGACGAGATCCCCGAGGACGTCGTGTCCTGCGCGCCGCGCAACCGGCCGCGCTGGACGTTCCTCGCCGGCTCGGCGAACCGCTGCTTCCTGCCGCGCAGCCAGGCGCGGGCGTTCGCGTGGCTCGACGGCCTGGAGCCCGGCCGGCACGCCCTGGTGGACCTCCCGGGCTACACGCACCTCGACGTCTTCTTCGGCCGCGACGCCGAGCGCGACGTCTTCGGGCACATCGTCGGCGCGCTGCGCGGAACTTCCAACCCCCGGGGGAGTTAGAGTCGGCGGAGAGGGATTGCTTTGGAAGCCTCAGCACTCCACGCGCCGTCTGGTCTCGGTCGCATCACGGCCCACGGCCCGCTGCTGCGGCTTCGGTCCGACGACCAGCTCGTAGCCCTCTTCCGGATGGGATACGACGATGCGTTCGGGACCATCCACGACCGCTATCGCCAGCGCCTGCTCGCCTACACGCGCCAGATGCTGGGACCGTCGCGCTCGGACGCCGAGGACGTCCTGCAGGACGTCTTCCTGCGCGCCTACGGCGCGCTGCGCAACGACGACCGGCCGGTGACGCTGCGCGCCTGGCTGTACCGCGTCGCGCACAACCGATGCATCGACCACCTGCGCCGCCCGCTCCCGCCGGCGGCCGAGATCTACGAGCTGTCGCGCACGCCGACGCACGACCCCCAGGCCGAGACGGTACGCCGCGAGGACCTGCGCCGGCTGGTCCAGGACGTCCAGCGCCTGCCCGAGCAGCAGCGCTCGGCCCTGCTCATGCGCGAGCTCGACGGGCTCACCTACGCCGAGCTGGCCGACGCTCTGGACACCTCGGTGCCCGCCATCAAGTCGCTGCTCGTGCGCGCGCGCGTCGGCCTCGTCGAGGCCGAGGAGGCGCGCGACGCCGCGTGCGTGGACATCCGGGCCGACCTCGTCCGCTCCCACGGGCGCGGCGTGCGGACCAGTGGGCGCTCGCGCCGGCACCTGCGCGACTGCGACGGCTGCCGCGCGTACCGCCAGGGCCTGCGCGGCGTCGACCAGGGACTGGCCGCGCTCGTGCCGGGGGGCGCCGGGCCGCTCGCCACGGTGGCCAAGCTGCTGGGGATCGGCGGCGCCTCATCGGGCGCCGCGGCAGGCGCGGGCGCCGGCGCAGGAGCCGGCGGCACGGCCGCCGTGGCCGGCGGCGCGACGGCCGCCACCGCCACTGCGACGAAGGTCGTCGCCATCGTCTGCTGCGCCGCCGTCGTGGGCGGGGGCGCGGCCGAGGTGCGCGAGCGGGTCAGCCCGGTGGCGCCCTCCAGTCACACGGCTCGCCACGTGCGCAAGGCCACGCCGCGCGTCGCCGCCGTCGCCGCCGTCGCGCCGGTCAAGGCGCCGGTGGCGCGGGCCATGGACCCGGTGCGCGACGCCGAGCTCGCGGCGCCCTCCGCGCACAAGGCTCCCCGGCATGCCGTGGTCGCGACGACGCCCGCGGTCGCCACCACCGAGCCCGCGACCGGCAGCGTCGCGGCGCCGGCCCCGCCCGCGCCGGTCACCGCGGCGCCCGAGGAGGCGCAGACCGGCGGCGCCATGGCGCCCGACGAGGACTCGATGCCCGACTCGAGTGGGACCGGAGCCGTCGGGGCGCCCACGCCCGCTGACCCCGGCGCGCCGCCCGCGGCGAACGCCGCGCCGGGGACGACGCCCGCCACGGGCTCGAGCGCGAACGCCGGGCCCGCCGACTCGGGCGCGCCGATCGCCGGGGCGTCCCCGGCCGGCTGACCGCCGTCGGGCGCACGGGCGCTATCGTCGCGCCCGGCGATGGAGCGCTACCTGACCAAGCTCGAGCACGAGCAGCTGCTCGTCCGGCGCGGGACGCGCTCGGGGCGCTACTGCATCGTCGCGGTGCATTCCACGGTCCGCGGGCCGGCCCTGGGCGGGTGCCGGATGTGGCGCTACGAGGACAGCCGCGCCGCGGTGCGCGACGCGCTGCGGCTGTCGCGGGCCATGACCTACAAGTCGGCGGTCGCCGGCCTGCCGCTCGGCGGTGGCAAGGGCGTGATCATGCTGCGCGACGGGCCGCCGCAGGGGCGCGACCGGACGGCCACGCTGCTCGACTTCGCCGACACGGTGGCGGCCGTGAACGGGAGCTACATCACCGCCGAGGACGTCGGGACCTCGGCGCGCGACATGACCGTGATCGCGCGGGGGACGCCGCACGTCTCGGGCCTCGCGCGCTCCCGCGGCGGCTCGGGCGACCCCAGTCCCTACACGGCGCTCGGCGTCGAGGCCGCCGTCCTGGCCTCGGTCGAGCGCGCCTTCGGGAGCACGTCGCTGAAGGGGCGCAGCGCGGCAGTGGTGGGGCTCGGCGCCGTCGGGCTGCGCCTCGCGCGGCTGCTGGCCCGTCGCGGGGCCGAGCTGCTGGTCTCCGACATCGACCAGCGCAAGCGCGACGAGGCGGCGCGCCTGGGCGCGCGCTGGCTCGAGCCCGACGAGGCGCTGCTCGCCCCGGTCGACGTCCTGGCCCCGTGCGCGCTCGGCGCCGTCCTGGACGACGAGTCGGTGCCGGCGCTGCAGGCGCCGGTCATCGCCGGGGCGGCCAACAACCAGCTCGCCGACGAGTCCGTGGCCGATCTGCTCGCGCGCCGGGGCGTGCTGTGGGCGCCGGACTTCGTCGCCAACGCGGGCGGCATCATCAACATCTCCGTCGAGCTCGAGCCCGGCGGCTACGACCCGCGGCTGGCGCGCGAGCGCGTGCGCGGCGTGGGCGACACGCTGCGCTCGATCTACGACGCGGCGGCCGGCGGCATGACGCCGCTGGCGGCGGCCATGGAGCTCGCCCGCACGAACCTGTCGGACTCGCGCGCGTAGCGCGCGGCGAGCCACACGGCGTCGTCGCCGACCGGCACGCGCACGACCTCGCCGCGGGCGGCGGCGTCGATGAGCGCGTCCTCGGCGGCGCCGCGATCGGCCGGAAAGAGGCCGGGCCGCATGATCTCGGCCACCTCGGCGGTGACCAGGCCGTTCGGCGCCTCGTCGAGCACCTCGAGCGGGTCCTCCGCCGGCGCCCGGCGCTCGAGCGAGGTGTCGAGGTTGGCCAGGACGACGTCGTAGGCCTCGATCGGCTGGAAGCCGCCGGCCTCGACCCGCTCCTCGCCGCGCTCGAAGACCAGCGACGGGGCGGTGTAGCGGACCGGGCCGTCGGTGGAGGCGCTCTTGCCCTGGAACTCCGTCGGCGAGCCCGCCGCGGTGCGCGCCAGGGCGCGATCGGCCTCGTAGGCCTCGACGACGTCGGGGTCGTCGATGCGCGCGACGATCGCGCGCGCGTCGAGCCCGGGCACGCGGCGCAGGCCGGTGGCGAGGTCCCCGTCCTCGTCGAGCACGAGCGGCGTGGTGAACTGCATGAGCTGCAGCGCGCGGAAGGCGGCGTCGCCGAGCGCGGGATCCAACATGCGCGCGGCGACGACGGCCCGGCACGCGCGCGAGGTGGCCGCCACGTGGTGCTTGGGCTGCGTCTGGAACGGCATCCCGTACTGGCGGAAGTTGCGATAGCCGCGGGCCTGGCGCTGAGGGGTGTAGCCGCGATCGACGTACTGCTGGGCGCGCTCGGTCAGCCCGATGAGCGTGAGCTTCCAGTCGAGCTGCGCGCCGTAGCGCCAGCGCAGCGTGGCCAGCGCCGGTGAGGCCGAGTAGGCCCACGGGCAGCCGGGGTCTGAGAAGTGCCGGACGGTGATCGGTTGCACGAGCAACATTGTGGCACTTGACCACCTTCGGCACTCCGGCGCCGCGCGCGGCGCCGTCAGCGCGGTGGCGCGCGGGCGCGCGCTGGCGCGCCGGCCGCCGGGACCGCGCTGCCGTGCGCGTCGGGCGCTGCGGCCTCGTTGCCGTTCCCGGCGACCACGACGTCGTGTGCCGCGAGCCCGGTCTGTGGAGCACCGGAGTCGCGCGCCACGGCCGCGTTCACCGCCGCCAGCGTCGCCTTGGGAGGTATGACGGCTGCCGTGGGAGGCGGCGCGTGCCAATGCGCCGCGACCGGAGGCGCGTGAGGCGCGCCGGCGGCGGTGGCGGGAACGGCCCCGACCGCGCCCGCCACCACGGCCGCCGTGGCCGCGGTGAAGGGTCGGAGGGCGGGTCGGGTCATGGCGGGATCATCGACCCCGTACCTGTGAGGCAATGAAGAATCGGTTGAGAGGCTGCTGAGGAGCCGCGGGCCCTAGTGAGGGGCAGGGCTCACGGCTCGCCGAGCAGCGAGAGCTCCGGGCGCTCGACGCCCACCGGCAGGCGCCCCTCCTCGTCGAGCTTGTCCAGGTGGGCGGCGAGGGTGACGGTGGCGGCCGGGCGCAGCGCCGCGGGAGCGTCGCTCCACACGCGGTCGAGGAGGTCGTCGGCCGTGCGCAGGCCGGCGTCCAGCGCTTGCACCAGCCGGCGCTCGCGCTCCATGCGGTGCGCGATGTACTCGTCGAGCTTGGCAGGGGCGTCGAGGACGACGGGGCCGTGCCCCGGGCAGATGACCCTGACCCCGAGCACCCGCAGGCGCCGCAGCGCGCTGACGTAGGCGCGCAGGGCGCCGGGATCGGGATAGACGAAGACCGAGCCCTCGCCAGCGACCGCGTCCCCCGAGAAGCAGACGCCGCCGGCGACGTAGGCGAGGTGATCGGTCGCGTGGCCGGGCGTGGCGATGGCGCGCAGCGGACCGAACTTCTGCCCGTCCTCGATGCGCACGTCGGCGCCCTCATAGCGCGAGGCGGCGACAGGGACCCCGCCCGCGCGGCGGCGCAGCTCGTCGACGGCCTCGGCGTGATCGAGGTGGTCGTGCGTCACGGCGATGCCGCCGATCCCCCCGCGGTCGCGCGCGTCGGAGAGCACGCGCTCGAGGTGGGCCTGCATGAGCGGGCCGGGGTCGACGACGTAGCACGGGTCGCGCCCGACGAGCCACGTGTTGGTGCCGCGCAGGGTGAAGGGGCTCGGGTTGTCGGCGGTGACGAGGCCGACGTCGTCCATCAGCGCCGCCACGAGCGCCGGCGCGGGCCGGGCTGCAGGAAGTCGGGCACGCCGCGGCGCACGGGGTAGGCGACGCCGGTCGACGGGCACACGAGCTGGCCGCGCTGGGCGGTGAGCGGCGCCTTTGTCGCCGGGTCGGCCAGCAGGTCCAGCGCCCGCGTCGCGAACGGCCCACCGGCGCGCGGGCGCCGGCTGGGCTCGTAGTCGCCGGCCTTGCGCGCCAGCACGCGCACCGAGTGAAACCACGCACGCCCGCGCCCCTCGAAGGCGGCGTCGAAGGGCACGAGCGCGCCCAGCAGCAGCGCCACCAGCTCGTGGACCTCGCGCATCGCCTCCGCCTCGGGGCGCGAGGCGTCGACGGCGCCCATCTTGCTCGCGTTGTGCAGCGTGTTGTAGAGGCCGCCGGTGGCGTCGACGTCGGTGAGCACGTCGACGAAGCCGATCTCGCGGCACACGCGCTCGAAGAACGGCGGGGTCAGGCGCACGTAGTCGTCGGGGTAGCCGTGCAGCCACCACACGAAGGGCATGACGTGGACCATCACGCCACCCGGGCGCAGCACGCGATGGCACTCGGCCAGCACCTCGTGCGGATAGGCGATGTGCTCGAGCACCGAGTTCGACCCGACGCGATCAACCGCGCCCGAGCGGAAGGGCAGCGCGGTGGCGTCGGCCACGACGTCGATCGGGTGAGCGGGGTCGACGTCGAGGCGGATGAGCTCGGCCAGGCCGTCGGCGTCGGCGAGCTCGCGCGTGCGCTCGTCTCCGAACGCGGTCCACGTGCCGAGCTCGAGGTGGACGGCGCCGACGTTCACGGTCTGCTGGTAGGCCGCCGCCCGTGCCGCGTCCCACTCCGCGCCCGCGCCGGGCAGCAGCGGGTTGACGCCGTCGAGCAGGTGCGGCCGCCAGGCGGCGAGGTGCTCGTGCAGCGTGGCCACCAGCGCGTCGGCCTGGGCGGGCGCCTTGGCCCGGATGGCCTGCTCGACGAGCTCGAAGAGGCGGCTGACGCGCTCGGGATCGGCCCGCCGGGCCACGGAATCGACGCTGGGCCTCCCGCTCACCCGCGGGATCATGCCAGCGCGCCGCCGGTCGGCTCCCGTCAGCGCGCCGCGAAGCGGTAGACCGGCCCGTTGAGCGACACCACGTAGAGGCGCCCCAGGGCGTCCTCGCCGAAGGACGAGACGCCCGAGACGCGCGGCACCGACAGCGTGCGGCTCTGGGCGCGCCGCCCGGCGCGCAGCGTGGCCACCCGCAGATGGCTCTCGCAGTAGTCGCCGTAGACGTAGCGCCCGTAGAGGCCGGGCACGCCGCGATCGCGCGCCACGAAGCCGCCGGTGATCGAGCAGAAGCCGGCCTGATGGGTGTGGGTGATGACGGGGAAGATCGCGTGCGGCGCCGGCTCGTCGAAGTTGCGCCGGCGGCCCTCCCACGGGCGCCAGCCGAAGTTCGCACCGCGTGCGCCGCCCTTCTTGACGAAGTCGATCTCCTCGACCTCGTCCTGCCCGACGTCGCCGATGGCCAGGTCGCCGGTGGCGCTGTCGAACGAGAAGCGCCACGGGTTGCGCAGCCCGTAGGCGTAGATCTCGCCGCGGGCGCCCGAGCGCCCGACGAACGGGTTCGAGGGCGGGACCGTGTACGGCCTGCCACCCGACTGCTTGGGCTCGATGCGCAGGATCTTGCCGAGCAGCGAGCCGAGCGACTGCGCGTTGCCACGGGCGCCGTGCTGGTCGTTGCCGCCTCCGCCGTCGCCGGTGCCGACGTACATCAGCCTGTCGGGGCCGAAGAGCATCAGGCCGCCGTTGTGGTTGGGCTCGGGGTCGTCCATGCGCAGGACGAGACGAGCGCTGTTGGGGTCCGCGCGGTCCTCGCTGGCGCGGTGGTACTCCCAGATGGCCTCCGTGCCGCGCTTCTCGGTGTAGTAGACGTAGAACAGGCCCGACTGCGCGTAGTCGAGCGGGAAGGCCACCGAGAGCAGGCCTTGCTCGCCCCCGGCCGTGACCTTCGAGCGGATGTCGAGGAACGGCTGGGCCAGCGGCTTGCCGCCGCGGACGACGACGATCCGCCCGGCCTGCTCGACGATGAACAGACGGCGCTTGTCGCCAGGCGGCGAGGCGAGGTAGAGCGGCGCCTGGAAGCTGCCGACCTTGACCAGCCGCACGCCGCGCCCGGCCGCCGCGCGGCCCGCGGCGGGGGTGGAGGCGCCCGTGTCGTCGTTCGTGCTCGCCGTCGCGTTGGTCGTCGTGTCGGCCGTCCGCGTGTTCGCGTCCGATCCGCAGGCCGCGAGCAGTGCCGCGGTGACGAGGGCGAGTGCGAGCGCCGGGCGGAGCATCCGCGCAGGATGCCACGGCCTTGTAACGCCGGTCGCACCGGGATTGACTGGGCGCCATGAGCGAGCGCCGCTTCGACGTGGTGGTCATCGGCGCGGGGCCGGCCGGGGAGGTGTGCGCGGGCCGCCTGGCCGACGCCGGCCTCGAGGTCGCCATCGTCGAGCAGCATCTCGTCGGCGGCGAGTGCTCGTTCTACGGCTGCATGCCGTCCAAGGCGCTGCTGCGCCCAGGCCAGGTGCTGGCCGAGGCGCGGCGCATCCCCGGCGCGGCGCAGGCGGTGGCCGGCGGCCTCGACGTGGCGGCCGCGCTCGAGCGCCGCGACGAGGTCATCCACCACCTCGACGACGGCGAGCAGGTCCCGTGGCTCGAGGCACGTGGCATCGCGCTCGTGCGCGGCCGCGGGCGCGTCACCGCCGAGCGGACCGTCCAGGTGGGTGACGAGACGCTGATGGCACGCCGCGCGGTGATCGTCGCCACCGGCACGGAGCCGCTCGTGCCGCCGATCCCCGGTCTGCGCGAGGCACGCCCGTGGACCAACCGCCAGGCGGTGACGGCCGAGGAGGTGCCGCCGAGCCTCGTCGTCCTCGGCGGCGGCACCGTCGGTGTCGAGATGGCCGACGCCTTCGCCTCCTTCGGCTCGCGCGTGACGGTCATCGAGGCGGGCCCGCGCGTGCTCGCGCGCGAGGAGCCCTTCGCGGGCGACGAGGTGTGCGCCGCGTTCGCCGAGGCCGGCATCGAGGTTCGCGCCGACACCCGCGCGACGGCCGTCTCGCGCGCCGACGGCCGCGTGACCGTCGAGCTCGACGACGGCTCGAGCGTCTCGGCCGACGAGATCCTCGTGGCCGTCGGGCGGCACATCCTGTCCGCCGATCTCGGCCTCGACGACCTCGGCGTGGAGCCGGGGCACGCGATCGAGGTCGACGACAGCCTGCGCGTCCCCGGCCACGACTGGCTCTACGTCATCGGCGACGCCAACGGCCGGGCGCTGCTGACCCACATGGGCAAGTACCAGGGCCGGATCGCGGCCGACCGCATCCTCGGCCGCGACGTCGCACTGCGCAGCGACCGGGGCCTGAGCCCGCGCGTGACCTTCACCGACCCGCAGGTCGCCGCCGTGGGCCACACCCTCGCCAGCGGGCGGGAGGCCGGCATCGACGCCCGCGCCGTCGACGTCCCCACCGGCGGCAACGCCGGCGGCTCGTTCGTCGGCCGCGGCGCGCCCGGGACCGCGCGCATCGTCGTCGACGAGAAGCGCCGCGTCATCGTCGGCGCGACCTTCACCGGCGCCGAGATCGCCGAGGCGCTGCACGCCGCGACCATCGCCGTGATCGGCGAGGTCTCCCTCGACGACCTCTGGCACGCGGTCCCGTGCTTCCCCACCCGTAGCGATCTGTGGCTGAAGCTGCTGGAGGAGTACGGGATGTGATTCGTCGTCCGCGCGCCGGCGATTCGGCAAGCCGTCCTGCTTTTTGGTCGCAGGACAACCCTTAGGCAGGACAGCGGCGCGAAGAGCGGCCGCGCGCCGGCGCCTACGAGTCGCGTACGACCGCGACGGTGCGGTCGGCCTCGCGCGCGATCGACCATCCCACGACCGGCGAAGCGCCTCGGAAGAGCGAGTCCACCACGGCCGTCGGCCCGGGCAGCCCGCGGCCTCCCGGTTGCGACAGGCGGGCGTCGTGGAAGAGCACGGCGCCGCCGGGCTCGACGAAGCCGTGCCAGTCCTCCCAGTCGGCGCGCACGCCCTCCTCGCTGTGGTCGCCGTCGACGAAGACGAGGTCGACGGCGCCCAACCAGCGCCGGGCGACGGCACTGCTGTAGTCGACGTGCCAGTGCACGCGCGGGCCGGCGTGGCGGCGCGCGGCGCGCGCGACGACGCGGCGGCTGGCGCCCTCGGTCGCCCCCCACCCGGCGGGCAGCGCCCAGCCGTGGTGGCCGAAGGGGTCGACGAGGTGCAGCTCGGCTGCGGCGTCGAGGACCACGCACAGCACGACGGCCGACGAGCCCTCGTAGACGCCGAGCTCGACCACGCGCCGGCGGCCGGCCGCCGTCGCGCGCAGGACGGCGGCGTCGTCCTCGGAGTGCATCGTGCGCGGCGGGATCAGCCCCGCGCCGACGAAGACCGAGCGCAGGCGCACGTCGTCGCGCAGGCGGTCGGGCGCCAGGCGGCGAATGGCCTTGGGCAGCGCCATCAGGGCCCCGGCTCGATCCGCCCGCGGACCTCGCCGAGCGCCAGCGCGTCGCCGCCGGCCCCGCGCAGGACGACCTCGTCGCCGTCGAGCAGGAAGCTGCGCGTCGACCCGTCGGCGAGCGCGACCGGCTCGGCCCCGTTCCACGCCAGCTCGAGCAGGCAGCCGCGCTGCTCGCGCTCGGGGCCCGAGATGGTGCCCGAGGCGAAGAGGTCGCCGACGCGCAGCGACGCGCCGTTGACGGTCAGGTGCGCGAGCTGCTGGGCCGCCGACCAGTACAGGTGACGGGCGCTCGTGCGCGCGATGACCGTTCCGTTGAGCTCGATCTCGAGGTCGAGGTCGAGCGCCCACGGGTCCTCGCGCAGGTACTCGAGCGGGGCGGGCTCCTGCGCGGGCGCGGGCACGCGGCGGCCGAGCACCGCGTCGAGCGGCGTGACCCACGCGGCCACCGAGGTCGCGAACGACTTGGCCAGGAACGGGCCGAGCGGGCGGTACTCCCACGCCTGGATGTCGCGCGCGCTCCAGTCGTTGACCAGCAGCACGCCGAAGACGTGGTCGAGCGCGGCGTCGACCGCCACGGGCTCGCCCAGCGCGCTCGGCACGCCCACGACGAAGCCCAGCTCGAGCTCGATGTCGAGGCGCGCGCTCGGGCCGAACACCGGCGCATCGTCGCCGGGCTCGCGGCGCTGGCCGCTGGGCCGGCGGATCGGCGTCCCGCTCACGACGACCGTGCCCGCCCGCCCGTGGTAGCCGATCGGCATGTGGCGCCAGTTGGGCACGAGCGGGTCGGCATCGGGCCGGAAGAGCCGGCCGACGTTCGTCGCGTGATCCAGCGACGAGTAGAAGTCGACGTAGTCGCCCACCGCGACCGGCAGCAGGAGCTCGACCTCGTCGAGCGCCACGGTGGCGGGCTCGGCGTCGGGGCCCGCGGCCAGCGATCGCAGCTCTTCTCGCACCCGCGCCCACGTCGCGGGCCCGGCCGCCATGAACGCGTTCAGCGTCGGCTGGTCGAAGAGCGCGGGGTCCGCGTCGAGCGGGCCGTCCGCCGCCAGCTCCAGGAGGTCGAGCACGCCGTCGCCCAGGCGCACGCCGACCCGCGGGCTCTCGCCCGCGCGCCGGAAGACCCCGTAGGGCAGGTGCTCGGGGCCGAACCCGGTCACGCCCGGATCATGCCATCGCGTCGATCGCGCGCGCGCGCCGCTCTGCTTCAGGTGGTCGTGTGGCCGCACTACGCGGCCACGGCGGCCGGCGCCTGCCACAGGTGCTGCGAGGCGTACGAGCGCCACGGCGCCCAGGCGGTGGCCAGCGCGCGGGCGGCGCGCGGGTCGTCAGGCCCGCCGAGGCGGCGCAGCGCGTGGCGCACGCCGAGGTCTTCGGCCAGGAAGACGTCGGGGTCGCCCAGCGCGCGCATGGCGACATAGCCCGCCGTCCACGGCCCGATGCCGGGCAGGGCGAGAAGCCCGCGCCGGGCCTGCGCGCGGTCGCCGTCGCGGTCCAGCCGCAGGTCGCCGTCGGCCAGCGCGCGGCACAGGCCCACGAGTGCGACGGCGCGGGCGCGCGGCATCGGCAGGCGCGCGGGATCGAGGGCGGCGAGGACGCCCGGCGCCGGGAAGAGCGCGGTCACGGCGCCGCGAGGACGCGGGAGGGCGTCCCCGTGCTCGGCCACGAGGCGCCCGGCGCCCGTTCGCGCGGCCGCGACGGAGATCTGCTGGCCCAGCACGGCGCGCACGGCGAGCTCGGCGCCGTCGACGCTGCCGGGCACGCGCAGCCCGGGGGCGCCGCGCACGAGAGCTCCGATCAGCGGGTCGGCGCCGAGGTGCTCGCCCACGACGACCGGATCGGCGTCGAGGTCGAGCAGGCGCCGACAGCGCTGCTCGGCCGTCGCGACGTCGCGTTCGTCCTCGAGCCACAGCCGGCAGCCCACGGAGTCGGCGGCCATGGCCAGCTCGACCACGCCCGGCCCGCCCGGCAGGCGCAGGCTGCGGCGGTAGACGTCACCGTCGACCTCCTCGACGCCGGGCACGGCGCGGGCGGCCAGCCAGCCCAGCAGCGCGCCACCGTCGAACGGGGCGCGGAAGGGCAGGCGCACGACGAGATCGTCGACCACCCGCCCACTGTGCCAGCGTCAGCGGGCAGTCACGAGCGCGGTGCCGCCCAGCAGCAGCGCGAACCCAAGCAGGCGCATCGGCGTGAGGCCGATCTTCTCCAGGCCGAGGAACCCGAAGCGGTCGAGGATCGCCGACACCACGACCTGCCCCGACACGGTGGCGGCGACGACGCCGCCGGCGCCCAGCGTCCGCACCGTCACGAGCGAGATCGACACCAGGATCGCGCCCATCAGGCCGCCGGTCAGGTAGAGCGGCGGGATGTGCGGGATCCGGCGCACCTGACCGGCCTCGCCCAGCACGAGCGCGATGGCGAGGAGGACCAGCGCCGAGATCCCCGTGCTGATGAACGCCGCCGCGACCACGCTCGTGCGCTTGCCCAGCTCGGAGTTGACCGGTGGCTGCAAGGCGATGAGCGCGCCGACCCCGATCGTGGCGAGCACGGCGAGCAGGCGTGTCATGGCGCTCCATTCCCCGGCCGCGGCGCTTACCCTGCCGGCTGAGATGCCCCTTCCCGAGACCTTCCCCGCCTTCCTGGCCACCCGGCGCGACGACGCCGTCGACCGCGGCGTCGCGACCCTCGCGCGCGACGACCTCGGCGACGGCGAGGTGACCGTGCGCGTCGACTGGTCGAGCGTCAACTACAAGGACGCGCTGGCCACCATCCCCAAGGGCCAGGTCGCCCGCATCTCCCCGCTGGTGCCGGGCATCGACCTCGCCGGCGAGGTCGTGGCCTGCGACAGCGACGCGTTCGCCGCGGGCGACCAGGTCCTCGTCACCGGCTACGACCTCGGCGTCGCCCACCACGGCGGCTGGGCGCGCTACGCCCGGGTGCCCGCCGACTGGGTCGTGGCGCTGCCCGACAGCCTCTCGCCCCGCGAGGCCATGGCCCTCGGCACGGCCGGGCTCACCGCGGGCCTCTCGATCCACGCGCTCGAGGCCCACGGCCTCACCCCGGCCGACGGCCCCGTGCTCGTGCTCGGCGCGAGCGGGGGCGTCGGCAGCACGGCCGTCGGCGCGCTCGCCAACGCCGGCTACGAGGTGTGGGCCGCGACCGGCAAGGCTGCCGAGCACGACTACCTGCGCGACTTGGGAGCACACGAGATCCTCACGCGCGAGGAGACGACCGCCGAGTCGGACCGCCCGCTGGAGAAGACGCGCTGGGCCGCGGCCGTCGACCCCGTCGGCGGCGCGGCCACGGCCTACGCCCTGCGCACCACGCGCTACGGCGGCGCCGTCGCCGTCAGCGGCCTCACAGCCGGCATCGCGCTGAAGACCACCGTGCTGCCCTTCATCCTGCGCAACGTCAGCCTGCTCGGCATCGACTCCGTGGCCGCCGGGGCCGACCTGCGCCGCGAGGTCTGGGCGCGCCTGGCCGGCGACCTGCGCCCGCGCGGGCTCGGCGAGGCGATCGCGCGCGAGGTCGACCTCGACGAGATCGAGCCCGTGCTCGATGCGCTGCTGGCTGGCGAGGCGGTCGGGCGCACCGTGGTCCGCCTCCCCGAGGACTGAGGCCGTGACCAGGCGAGCCTCGGGAATCGCCGAGCATGGCGGTGAGGCTCGCGAGCTCGCGCTCGCGGCCGATGAGCTCGCCAGCGGGCACGCCCCTTTGGAAGATCTGATGACGATGCCGATGAGCCATCGCCGCGGATCATCGGCTGGCGCCGGCGCGCCGACTTCACCCGGCCGGGTCATCTTGCGGACCGGGCAGCGGATGGCCCGTGCGGGCCAGCTGTACATCTGCGCCGTCCTGTGTGGCACCCTGATGGGCGTGAGCACGACGGTCCGCAACCGCCGCCTCTCGCCCCGGGCGCTCGGGCGCGGGCTCCGGCAGCGCTGGGCGCTCGCCCTCGGCGGCGTCCTGCTCCTCGTCGCCGGCGGCGTCGTCGCGGCCGCCTACATCGTCGACCAGGCCCACCGCGATCGCCTCGCGCCGGGCGTGCGCATCGGCGGCGTCGACGTCGGCGGGCTCAGCGTCGACGCGGCCCGGGCGCGGCTCGCCGAGCGCGCCGTGGCGCCGCGCCGCCGCACGTTGACCGTCCACGCCGACGGCCGGACGTTCGTCCTGGCGCCCGGCCAGAGCCGGCTCAGCGCCGACCTCGACGCGGCGCTCGCGCGGGCGCGCGCCGACAGCCGCCGCGGCTGGCTCGGCGAGCGGGTCCTGCACGACGTCACCGCCAAGCGCCTGCACGAGAGCCTCCCGCTCAGGTTCCACTATGCCCCCGGCGTCGTCCCGGGGCTCGTCGACAAGGTCGCAGCGGCGGTGCGCCGCGCCCCGCGCGACGCGTCCGTGTCGCCCAGCGCCACCGGGCTGACGGTGACCCCCTCGCGCGCCGGCCGCGCGCTGAACGAGTCAGCGCTCAAGCGCGCGCTGGCCTCGGCCCTCGTCTTCCCGTCGCACCCGGCGGACATCCCGGCGACGACCAAGCCCGTCGCCCCGAAGGTCTCCAGCGCGCAGCTGGCGCAGAAGGAGGCCGCCTACATCATCGTCGACCGCCACGACCACGTCCTGCGCTTCTACCAGCACCTGAAGCTGACCCACAGCTACCCGATCGCCGTCGGCAAGCAGGGCCTCGAGACGCCGAAGGGCCTCTACGACGTGCAGTGGAAGCAGACGAACCCGTCGTGGTACGTGCCCAACTCGGCCTGGGCGGGCAAGCTCGCCGGCAAGACCATCCCGCCGGGCCCCGACGACCCGATCAAGGCCCGCTGGATGGCCTTCAACGGCGGCGCCGGCATCCACGGCATCGATCCCAGCGAGTACGGCTCGATCGGCCACGACGCCTCGCACGGCTGCGTGCGGATGCGGATCCCCGACGTCATCTCGCTCTACGCGCACACGCCGGTGGGCACGCCCGTGTACGTGGCCTAGGGACGGCCGCATCGCGGAGCCGCCCGGAACCTCGGTCGCGATCGTCGGCGGCGGGATCGGCGGGATCGCGGCTGCGCTGTCGCTCCTGCAGGCCGGCTTCGACGTCCACGTCTACGAGCGCGCCGCGGCGGTCAGTGAGGTCGGCGCCGGCATCCAGGTCAGCCCCAACGCGTCGCGCGTCCTGCACCGCCTGGGGCTGGCCGACGACCTGACCCGGATGGGCGTCCGCCCGCTGGCCTGGCACCAGCGCCGATGGGACGACGGGCGCACCCTGCTGCGCGCCGACCTGGGCGATGCCGTCATCGAGGCCTTCGGCTTCCCGCACTACCAGATGCACCGGGCCGATCTGCTGGGCACGCTCGCCGCCGCGTTGCCGCCCGAGCGCCTGCACGTCGGCCACCTGTTCGTGGGCCTCCACGACGACGGCGAGCGCGTGCAGGCGCGCTTCGCCAACGGCACCGCGATCGAGGTCGACCTCCTGATCGGCGCCGACGGCATCCACTCGGCCGTCCGCGAGATGCTCTTCGGGCCGCAGGACCCCGTCTTCACGGGCTGCGCCGCCTACCGCGGCCTGGTGCCGGCCGAGCGCCTGCGCCACCTCGACCTCGAGGTGACCGCGCAGATCTGGATGGGGCCGGACGCCCACTTCGTCCACTACTTCGTCCAGGGCGGGCGCCTCGTCAACTTCGTGGCCGTCGTCGAGCAGGACAGCTGGACGCGGGAGTCCTGGACCGACCCCGGCGACCCGGCCGACGCGATCGCCGCCTTCGAGGGCTGGCACCCGCAGCTGCACGAGATCCTCGGCGCGGTCGACGAGACCTTCATCTGGGCCCTGTTCGACCGCCCGCCGCTGGCGCAGTGGTCGCGCGGGCGGGTCACCCTCCTGGGCGACGCATGCCATCCGATGCTGCCCTTCATGGCCCAGGGCGCCGCGCAGGCGCTCGAGGACGGCGCCACGCTCACCGCGTGCCTGGCCGCGGACGCCGACATTCCCTCAGCCCTGCGCCGCTACGAGCAGCTACGCGTCCCGCGCGCCTCCCGCATCCAGGCGCTGTCGACGGAGAACAAGACCCGCTTTCACCTGCCCGACGGCGAGCGCCAGCGCGAGCGCGACGCCCTGATGGCAGGCGGTGCGACCGACTTCGCCATCAAAGCGGTCGAGTGGATCTACGCGCACGACGCGGCCGCCGCCGCCACCTCCGCGTAGCGCAGGCGGCGGCGGGCGCCTTCGCGCCGCGATCAGGCGGTGCCGGCGCGGGCGTCGATGAGCTCGTGCGCCTCGCGCAGCTCGCCGTTCGGCGAGGACCCGTCGCCGTGCCCCAGGCCCGCCGCGACGCGCGCGCCGATCTGCTCGTCGACGCGCGTCCAGTAGGCGATGACCCGCAGCTGCATGTCGGGCGACACGTCGTCGGACGCGTGCTCGACGATGTTCGAGACGAGCGTCTGGCGGGCGCCGTCGTCCATCACCTCGCGCACGAGCGTGCCCGGCTGCGAGAAGTCGTCGTCCTCGGCGTGGCGCTCGTACACCGTCCGCGCAAGCTCGGCGGACTCGACGTCCCAGCCGATCTCAACGCCCTTGGCGGGGTCGGCCGCCGGGCCGCCATAGGAGTTCGGCGCGTACACGGGCTGATCGCCCGAGTGGTGGTAGGTCATCTGCCCGTCCTTGTTGTAGGAGTGCACGGGGCACTGCGGGCGGTTGATCGGCAGCTGCTCGTAGTTGGGGCCGATGCGGTGCAGATGGGTGTCGTGGTAACTGAAGATGCGCGCCATGAGCATCCGGTCGGGCGACAGGCCGGTCCCCGGCACGAGGTTGGAGGGGTTGAAGCTCGCCTGCTCCACCTCGGCGAAGAAGTTGGCCGGGTTGCGATCGAGGACCATGCGCCCCACCTCGATCAGGGGGTAGTCGCGCTTGGGCCAGACCTTCGTGAGGTCGAAGGGGTTGAAGCGGTAGTCGGCCGCCTCGGCGAATGGCATCACCTGCACGTAGAACGTCCACTCCGGCGCGTCGCCCGTGGCGATCGCGTCATGCAGGTCGCGGCGATGGTGGTCGCCGTCCTCCCCGGCCAGGCGGGCGGCCTCGTCGCCGGTGAGGTTGCGGATCCCCTGCGCGGTCTTGACGTGGTACTTGACCCAGAAGCGCTCGCCGGCGGCGTTGATCCACGAGTAGGTGTGGCTCGAGAAGCCGTCCATGTGGCGCCAGCTGGCCGGGATCCCGCGATCGGACATGAGGATCGTGACCTGGTGGGCACTCTCGGGCGAGAGCGTCCAGAAGTCCCACTGCATGTCGTTGGAGCGCAGGCCCGTGTCGGGCAGGCGCTTCTGGGAGTGGATGAAGTCCTGGAACTTCGACGGGTCGCGGACGAAGAAGACCGGCGTGTTGTTGCCGACCATGTCGAAGTTGCCTTCGTCGGTGTAGAACTTCAGCGCGAAGCCGCGCGGGTCGCGCACGGTGTCGGGGAAGCCCTGCTCGCCGGCCACCGTCGAGAAGCGGGCGAACATGTCGGTGCGCTTGCCGACCTGCGAGAGGAACGAGGCCCTCGTGAACGGCGTGACGTCCCCCGTCACCTCGAAGAAGCCGTGCGCACCGCCCCCCTTGGCGTGCACGACGCGCTCGGGCACGCGCTCGCGGTTGAAGTGCTGCATCTTCTGCACGACGTAGTGGTCGTGCAGGACGATCGGGCCGGCCGGTCCCACCGTCAGGGAGTGCTCGTCGCTGGCGGCGGGGATGCCGGAGTCGGTGGTGGTGGCGGGGCGACGAGGAGCGGTCATGCCCCGGCCCCTACCCGGGCCCTCCGGCGCCTATGCCGCGCTGAGCGGACTCTAATCGTCTCGTAACAGGATCTACACCGGAGGGTCGATCGCGGCAGGGTCCCAGGCCCCGGCGCCGCCCGAGGGGCGCAGCGTGTTGGTCGCCGTCGCGCCGCCGTCGATGGAGACGACCTCACCCGTCATGTAGGCCGCCTCGTCGCTGAGCAGGAAGGCCACGAGCGCGGCCACCTCCTCTGGCGTCCCGGCCCGACGCAGCGGGGTCGTGGCCGCGCGGGCCACCATGTCGCTGCCGCCGCCGGCGGCGCCGCCGGCGCCCGCGAAGAGCTCGGTGGGGATGATCCCCGGCGCCACCGCGTTGACGCGCACGCCCAGCGGCCCGCCGTAGACGGCGGCGCTGCGCGTCATCCCGACGACCGCGTGCTTGGACGCGTGGTAGGCGAAGAGGTCGGCGCTCCCGCGCAGGCTCGCGATCGAGCCGGTCGTCACGATCGCGCCCCCGGCCCGTTGTGCGGCGAACTGCCGCAAGGCGGCGCGCAGCCCGAGGAACATGCCGCGGACGTTGACGGCGAGCACGCGGTCGAAGTCCGCGGTGGGCACGTCGGGCAGCGGCGCGAGCGTGCCCGGGATCCCGGCGTTGAGGTGATGCAGGTCGATCCGCCCGAAGCGCTCCACCGCCGCGGTCACGTAACGCTCGACGTCCTCCTCCAGCGCGACGTCGGCCGCGACGGCCAGCGCGTCGCCCGGCAGCGACGCGGCGACCTCTGCCGCGCGATCGCCGTCGAGGTCGACGACCACGACGTGCGCGCCCTCGGCCGACAGTCGGCGCGCTGTCGCGCCGCCGATGCCGCCCGCGCCGCCGGTCACGACCGCGACCCTGCCGGCCAGGCGGCCGTCGCTCATGCCCCGACCGTCGCCTCGATCCAGCGCGCGATCGGCTCGAGCGCCTCGGCGTTGTTCTTCTCGAGCATCATCGCGTGGCCGTTGCCCTCCACGCCCTGCTCGGCGAGCTTGAGGCTCGTCACGTCGCAGCCGGCCTCCTCGAGGAAGCCCACCATCGCATCGTGGAAGTGCACGAAGGGCGACGCCGGGGCGGAGACGTACGCGATCGGGACGCGGGCGAGGTTGGGCAGCCGCCGCGGCTGGCCATCGAGCTCGGCGGGATCGTCGACCGGTGGGTCGTAGGTCAGCGGCGCCGCGGTCAACCCGTAGTCGAGCGTCAGGCCGAGCTGCGGGTTCTCGGCGAACGGCGGCCCGACGGCCTCGATCTCGACGAGCGCCTTGACGAGGTCGGGCCGCGCGTCGGCGATCAGCCAGCCCGCCGGTCCCCCGAGCGAGTGCGCCACCACGACCGCGGGGCCGATGCGATCGAGCAGCTCGGCGCCGCGCGACTGGTCGAGCTCCTGGGAGACCTTGAGCTCGGGCACCGGCCCGCTGGAGACGATGATCGCCTCCAGGGCCGGGTCGTCATCCTCGCGCGTGCCCGGCCACTGCGTGTGCAGGTGGGCGGTCGGGTGCGACATCGGGCCTTCGGTCGGCGAGCGAAAGATGCCCACGCCGGCCTCGAACGGGAACGGCGCCCCCATCGGCGCGATCACGTCGGGATGAAAGGACGAGCGCCCGTGGCCCGGGCGGTCGACGACGTAGACCTTGTAGCCGCGCCGGACGAGCAGCGGCGCCCAGCCGGGGCGCCCGTCGTAGGTCTGCATCCAGTCGAGGCCCTGCCCGCCGCCGCCGTGGACGAGCACGATGGGATAGGGCTGGGTGACCTCGACGGGCTCCTCCCACTCGACGTACATCGGCCCGCGCACGACGGTGCCGTATTGGCTCTCGACCCGCTCGATGCCGGTCCAGAAGAAGCCGCGGCGCGAGGTCACGGGATCAGGCGAGGACACGGGCGACCTCCTCGTACTCGTCGTCGGTGACCGGCTCGAGCCAGTCGGCCGGGCCCACCGAGATGGCCAGGTGCAGCAGGTAGGAGTCGGGCGCGCCTCCGTGCCAGTGGCGCTCGCCCGCCGGGATGTGGGCGACGTCGCCGGGCTCGAGCACGACGCCGCGGCTCTCGTCCGAGGACCACAGCAGGCCGCGCCCGTGCGTGACGTGCAGGACCTGCGCAGTGCCGTGGCGGTGCCAGTGGGTGCGCGCGCCGGGGGCGAAGAAGACGCTGTTGACGATGACCCCCTCGGCGGCGAGGACGACGTCGCCCCACACCTCGCCGGTGAACGTGTCGGTGCGCCGCTCGGAGGGCTTGCCCTCGCGGCCGCGGACGATCTTCATGTCGGCTCCCTGGTCTGGTCGTGGACGCGCACGCCGCCGGCGATGTCGCCGAGCGCGTCGACCACGCGGTTGGAGATCTGGTCGCCGTAGCCCAGCGCCGCGGCGAGATGGAACGCGGCCAGGCACGGCGGCCCGTTGAGGCTCGTGACCCCGAGCTCGCGCACGAGGTCGAGGTAGAGCATCACGTCCTTGGCCATGAGGTCGCTCGTCAGGCCGCCCTCGAGGTAGTCGCCCTCGACGATCCGCGGGAAGCGGTTGAGCGTGGCGAAGTTCACCCCGCTGCTGGCGTTGACGACCTCGAGCAGCTGGCGCAGGTCCAGGCCGGCCTTGCGCCCGGCGATCATCGCCTCGGCCGTGGCGGCCAGGCTGACCGCGTTGAGGAAGTTGTTGATGAGCTTGGCCACGTGGCCGCTGCCGCTGGCCCCCATGTGGTGCACCGCGGCGGCGAAGTGCGCGAGCACCGGCCGCACCGCGTCGAGCGCCTCGGCCTCGCCGCCGGCCATGATCGTCAGCGTCCCTGCCTCGGCTCCCGCGGCGCCGCCCGAGGTCCCGGCGTCGACGTAGGCCACGCCGCGCGCGCCCAGGCGGTCGTGGATGGCCACCGTCGAGGCCGGCGCCGCGGTGCTGAGGTCGACGACGACCTGCCCGGCGCGCAGCTCACCCTCGATCGCGGCGACCACGGCCTCGACGGCGTTCGAGTCGGGCAGCGAGAGGAGCGCGACGTCGGCCGCGCTGGCGACCTCGGCGAGCGACCCGGCCGCCCGCGCGCCGGCGCCGGCCGCGCGCGCCGGATCGAGGTCGAAGCCCAGCACGTCCTCGCCGCCGTCCACGAGCCGGCGCGCGATGCGCCCGCCCATGTTCCCCAGCCCCACCACGCCGACGGTCACGCGCCCAGCTCCTCGATGAGGATCGGCACGCCCACGGCGCACGAGTGGATCCCGATGACGCTCACGAGCTCGATGACCTCCATGATCTCCTCCCGCGTCGCCCCCAGGCCGAGCGCGTTGCGGATGTGCGCGCGCAGGCCGGGCTGGTAGAGGTGCGTCGCCGCGACGTCGAAGGCGATGTAGATCATCTCCTTGACCTTGGGCTCGAGCACGCCGTGCGTCCACGGGATCCCGGAGAACTGCGTGTAGGCCGCCAGGAACTCCGGGTCGAGCGCGAGGATGTCGTCCCAGAACGGGTGCCAGTAGCCGCGCTTGGCCTCGAAGTCGGCCTTGACCTCGAGCCGGCGCTCGTCGAGCTCGCGGTCGATCGGCTGCCCGGCCGCCTCCAGCTCCTCGACGAGGATCGGCACGCCGATGTTGCACGCGTGGATGCCCAGGGTGCTCGTGAGCTCGAGCACCTCCATGAGCTCCTCGGCGGTGGCCCCGTGGCCGATCGCGTTGCGCACGTGCTGGCGGATACCCGGCTCGAAGAGGTGCGTCGCGGCGGCGTCCATGGCCACCAGCACCAGCTCCTTGACCTTGGGCTCGAGCGGGCCGTTGCGCCACGGGACCGACGAGAAGGTCAGGTAGGCCTCGAAGAAGTCGGGGTCGAGGTCGAGCAGGCCCTCCCACAGCGGGGTCCAGAAGCCGCGCGCCTCGATGAACGCCTCGCGCAGCGCTCGGCGACGATCGTCAGTCATCGGATCTCCACGGCGAAGTCGCGCGCCGCACCGTCGACGCGCGGGTAGCGAGTCATGATCTCGGGGTCGTGACCGGGGACGAGGTGGGCGCCGGGGCCGCACAGCTCGCGCAAGGTGTCGTAGGCCTCGTACATCTCGGCCAGGTCGGCGATGACGCCGAAGGGCCGGTCGCGCTCGAGCTCCTCGTAGAAGTGCAGCGCATCGGAGGCGAGCACGGTCCAGCCCGCGACCGCGTCGATGCCGAGCGCAAGCTGCCCCGGCGAGTGCCCGCCGAGCAGGATGGCGTGCACTCCCTCGGCGATCTCCTCGCCGCCCTCCAGGCGGCGCACGCGCCCCGCGTCCACCGCGGCGAGGACCTGGCCCAGCTCCTCCGCCTCGACCGTGTGGGCGAACTGCGCGCGCCGCGCGAGCGGGCCGAGCCAGAAGTCGAGGTCGCGCCCGGCCACGAACAGCTCGGCGTCGGGGAAGAGGTCGAGGTTGCCCGTGTGGTCGTAGTGCAGGTGGGTGAGGACAACGCGCGAGACGGTCTCGGGGCCGACGCCCAGGACCGCCATCGCCTCCGCCGGCTCGATGAGGCACGTGCGCCCGCGCCCGCGCCCGACGTCGGGACCGAAGCCGGTGTCGACGAGGATGGTCTCGTCGCCGCGGCGAAGGATCCAGAAGTAGTAGTCGAGCACCTGCGGGCCGTCGGGCTCGCCGTAGGAGTGGTAGCGGTAGTAGGCCTCGCTGCGCGTCGTCTCGAGGGTCCCGTAGCGCACGGCGATCACGCTCCAGCCGCTACTCATCGCCGACCACCACCCCGGCGTCGTCCTCGAGCATGCGCACGATCTCGGTGCAGTCGGCGCCGGCGGCGGCGCCCGCCGCCGCCCGCGCCCACAGCTCGCCCACCGCGCCGCCGAGCGCCATCGGCACCCCCTGGCGGCGCGCCTCGGCCAGGCACAGCTCGACGTCCTTGTGCATGAGCTCGAGCCGGAAGCCGGCGGCGAAGGCCCGCGGCAGCACCTGCCGCGGGAACTTGTCCGCGCTCGCCGTGTTGCGCCCGCTGCTCGAGTTGAAGACGTCGAGCAGCGTGCGCGCCGAGAGGCCGCCGTGCACGCCGAGCGCCAGCGCCTCGCCGGTGATGGCGATCGCGCTGGCCGAGAGCAGGTTGTTGAGGACCTTGGCCAGCTGGCCCTGGCCGGGCTGCGCTCCTACGAGCACGACGTTGCGCCCGAGCGCCTCGAGCAGCGAGCGCAGCGACTGGAACAGCGCCTCGTCGCCGGCGGCCATGATCGTCAGCGTCCCGGCCTGCGCGCCGGCGACGCCGCCGCTCACCGGCGCGTCGAGGTACGCCACGCCGGCCGCGCTCAGCGCCGCCGCCACCTCGGCCGCCACCTCGGGCCCGGTCGTCGAGAGGTCGACGAAGGCCTCGATCGCGTCGCCCTGCGCGAGCTCGCCCGCGACCGCGCGGACGACGTCCGGCGTCGGCAGGCTGACGAGCACCGTGGTCGCCACGTCGGCGACCACGCCGGCCGAGGCGCATGCGCGCGCGCCGCGGGCGACATGCGGCGCCATCGCCTCGTCGCGCGTGTCGAAGACCGCGACGTCGTGCCCGGCGTCGATCAGGCGCGCGACCATGTGCGCACCCATCGCGCCCAGGCCGATGAAGCCCACGACGCGAGCCGACGAGTCCTCGGTCATGTAGACGCCTCCGCGATCATCGGTGTCCTGACAACCGCAGTTCTATCGCCTGGGGGCGGTCAGGCGATCCCTGTGGGTCAGGTGGCGACCCCGAGGGTCATGGAGCCGGGGTCTGCTGACGTCAGCGGCGCGGGCGTTGCTTGGCCGACACGGACTTGATGATCAGATCTGCGCCCTGGGACGCGTGCATCGGGGTGCCGGCCCGTTCGAGCGCGGCGTCGATGATGGCCCCGACTTCCGGCCGGTCGAGATCCTCCGGCGCGTCCAGCCTCATGTTTCGAGCCACGTTGCCGCGACCGCGCAGGATCGAGCCCGGATCGGGCAGCTCTGGGCCACGCTGCAGGAAACACAGGTTCACGCCGCGCGCGTGAGCGGCCAGCGACAGGATCGCATCGGATGCGCGCCTGGTCGGCCCGTACCCGATGACCAGGAAGTTGTAGTTGTCGTAGACGAGCTCGACCGCGTCGGGAAGGCGCGCCCGCATCTTCGCCCGGCAGGCCCGGATCCGAGCCTGCATCTCCGGCGAGAACTTCGCGATGAACCCAGCCAGCCGGGTCTCGGCGGTCACGGCCGCAGACTCTCACGGTCAGCGGCATGCCGTGGCGGGCTCAGGCGATTCCCAGGGGGGCCTCGCACTGCTCCAAGCGCACGCGCCGACGCTGTGGCCATCATGCCGACGATTCCCAAGTCCCTGCGCCCGCGGCTCTCGCGGCTCGCTCTCACCACCGCGCCCGCGGCGCCCGCGCCCACCGGCGCCCGCCGCCGCCCGGGGGCTCCCGACCAGCCGCGCCCGCGCACGGCCACGCGCCGATGGGCGCTGCCCTTCCCCGAGCTGGGGGCGCTCCTGCTCCTCGCGGGCGTGCTCAACCTGTGGGCCCTCGATCGCAACGGGTGGGCGAACCAGTACTACACCGCGGCCGTTCGCTCGATGAGCACGAGCTGGCACAACTTCCTCTACGACTCGTTCGATCCCAGCGGGTTGATGACGGTCGACAAGCCGCCGCTCGCGCTCTGGGCCCAGGCGCTCTCCGCCCGGGTCTTCGGCTTTCATTCGTGGAGCATCCTCGTGCCCCAGGCGCTCATGGGCGTCGCCACGGTCGCGCTGGCCTATGACCTCACGCGCCGCCTCTGGGGGCGCACGGCGGGCTTCGTCGCCGGGCTCGTGCTCGCGCTGACGCCGATCTCGGTCGCGATCTCGCGCCACAACAACCCCGATGCGCTGCTGGCGCTCTGCTGCGTGGGCGCCCTGTGGTGCCTCGTGCGCGCCCTGCAGGACGGGCGCACGCGTTGGATCGTCCTCGCGGGCGTGTGCGTCGGCCTCGGCTTCGAGACGAAGATGGGCGCGGCCCTGCTCATCGTGCCCGCGATCGTCGCGGCGTGGCTGTGGGTCGCGCCCCGCGGCCGCCTCACCGCGATCCGCCAGCTGCTGGCCGGTGGCGCCGCGATGGTCGTCGTCGGCGGCGCCTGGCCGCTGCTGATGATGCTCACGCCGGCGTCGAGCCGCCCGTGGATCTCGGGCACGAGCGACAACAGCATCGTCAGCCTGATCCTCGACTACAACGGGCTCGGGCGCCTAGACGGGCAGGCCGGCGGCCCGCAGATCGCGGGCGGCGGTGGCGGTCCTGGCGGGGGCACGACCTTCGGCGGCGCCACCGGACCGCTGCGCCTGTTCAACGAAGGGCTCGGCGGACAGGCCGGCTGGCTGCTCGGCTTCGCGGTCGTGGCGCTCGTCGCTCTCGCGGTGGTCACGCGCCTGCGGCGCGCCGACGCCCGGACCGGCTGGCTCGTCGCCGCGGGCGGGATGTTCCTCACGACCGCCGTGGCCTTCAGCTTCGCTCAGGGGATCTTCCACCCCTACTACGTGGCGCAGCTCGCACCCTTCACGGCGGTGCTCGTGGGCGCCGGGTCGGGCTGGCTCTTCTCGCGTCATCGTGCCGCGGGCATCGGCGCGGCCGTCGCCCTGGCGGCCGGGGTGGCGACCGAGCTGCTCGTGCTCCACAAGCTCCCCGGCGAGCTGACGTGGCTGCCCACCGTCCTGCTCGTCGCCGGGGCCGTGACGGCCGCTGCCCTCATCGCCGTCCGGGGGCCGCTGCGCAGCGCGGTCCTCGCCGCCGCTCTCGGGCTGCTGCTGCTCGCGCCTGCGAGCTGGGCCGTGCAGACCCTCGGTCATTCGACCACCGGCACCTTCCCCGCGGGCGGCCCTGCGCAGGTCGGCTTCGGCGGTGGGCCGGGCCGCGGCACGGGCGGCCCCGGCGGCGGCGGCCCGGGCGGCGGCTTCGGCGCTCCCCCCGGCGCCGCAACGGGCCTCGCCGCGCCGCCCGCCGGGACCGGCGGGCGCTTCGGCGGCGCCCCCGGCGGCGCACGCCCCGGCGGCGCCGGTGGCCCCGGCGGCATGGGCGGCGGCTTCGGCGGCGACACCGCCGGGCTGAGCTCGGCCGTGACCTACGCCAGCCAGCACGGCGGCGGCGCGATCGCCGTCTCCAGCCAGTCCGGCGCGGCGGCCTCGATCATCCAGTCGGGCGCGAGCGTCGCCGGCATCGGCGGCTTCTCCGGCCGCGAGAGCCAGGTCAGCGCGACGTGGCTGGCCGACGCCGTGCGCAGCGGTCGCGTGCGCTGGGTCCTGGCCGCCAGCAGCGGCGGCTTCGGCGGCAACGACGATCGCGTGGGCAGCTCGCAGGTCATGGCCGCCGTGGCGCAGGTCGGCCGCAAGGTGACCATCACCAGCGGCTCGTCGACGACGACCCTCTACGACCTGAGCGGCCGTGCCGACGCATTGGCGGCCGCCGGCTCGTAGCTCGGCGTCCGCGGCAGAGCGCGCACGTCGGGTGCCGGGCGGTACTCGTCGTGCGCGCCGTCGCGCACGTAGCCCCAGCGCGGCCCGCTGTGGGCGATCCCGGCGAGGGCGTCGACCAGGCGGTCGACGTCCTGCGCCGTGGTCCCGAGCCCGAAGCTCGCGCGCACCGCCCCGGGCAGCGCAGGGCGCCCGCCGGAGCGGAGCTCGGCGCGAAGGGCCTCGAGGTCGCCGGCCGGCACGCCGAGCAGGTGGGCCAGCAGCGGGTGCGCGCAGAAGCAGCCGTGGCGCACCCCGATGGCGTGCTCGGCGCTGAGGATCGCGGCCAGCAGCGGGTGGCGGTAGCCGTCGAGCTCGAAGGTCGCCAGCCCGACGCGGTCGACGGCCGGGTCGTCCCACAAGGTGAGCCGCCGCAGCCCCGGAACCCGGGCGAGCCCGGCCGCCAGGCGCGCTGACAGCCCACGCTCGTGCGCCTCCACGCGCTGCATCCCGAGCTGACCGAGGATCCGGCACGCCGCCCCCAGCGCGACCGCGCCGACCACGTTGGGCGAGCCCGCCTCGTAGCGCTCCGGCGCGCCGGCCCACACGACGTCGTCCAGCGTGACGAGCTCGATCGCCCCGCCGCCGCGCAGCAACGGCTGGCCGCGGTCGAGGGCGCGGCCGCACGCGACGAGCGCGCCGGCGCCGAACGGCGCGTAGAGCTTGTGCCCGGACAGGGCGAGGTAGTCGATCCCCGTGGCCGCCATGTCGATGGCGCGATGCGGCGCGAGCTGAGCCGCGTCGACGAAGAGCTCCGCGCCGTAGTGGTGCGCGACCGCGGCGAGCTCGGCCAGCGGCCACACCTCGCCCGTGACGTTCGAGGCGCCCGTGACGGCGACGAGATCGATGCGCGGCTGCGCCACGCGCAGCGCGTGCTCGCAGCGCTCCACGAGCTCCCACGCGCTGTCCGGCACCGGCAGGACGGTCAGGTCGTGGCGGCGCCAGGGCAGCATGTTGGCGTGGTGCTCGGCCGCGGTCGACAGCACGCGGGTGCCCGCAGGCAGCGCGGCCGACAGCACGTTGATGGCCTCGGTCGTGTTGCGCACGAGCACGACGGTGCCGTCGCGGGCGCCGACGAACTCGGCCACCGCCGCTCGTGCGCCCTCGTAGGCCGTGGTCGCCAGGCGCGACTTGTAGCCGCTGCCGCGGTGCACGCTGCTGCACCACGGCATGAACTCCTCGACGGCGGCCCACACGCCGGCCATCGCGGGCGTGCTCGCCGCGTAGTCCAGATCGATGTAACGCCGCGTGCGCCCGTCGAGGCACGGCACCTCTACGTCGGCCCCGATCATGGCCGTGCGCTCGGCCAGAGACTGCTCCACCACTCACCCCCGGATCGCTCCTACCGGACATGGGGCGTGAGGTTCCGAGGAACATCGTTCGCCGCGCGGGACGCTCCGGCCGGCCGTGCTGGCCGCGCCACGCTCGTCCGAGCCGCGTCCTATCTTGCACCGGTGCCCCAGAGCCGACGGCTGCGAAGCGCCTCGCGCGCACTTCCCGGCGACCTTCCCGTGGCCGCCCGCGGCGAGGTCCTGGTGTGGACCGACGGTGCCTGCCGGCGCAACCCGGGGCCGGGCGGTTGGGCCGCGCTCGTCTGCTGGGACGACGGCGTCACCGAGGAGCGCAGCGGCGGCCTGGCGCACACGACGAACAACGTCATGGAGATGACCGCGGCGCTCGAGGGCCTGCGCAGCGTGCCCGGCGGATCGCGGGTGTGCGTGGTGACCGACTCGCGGTACCTGCACGACGGCATGAGCTCGTGGATGGCCGGGTGGAAGCGCCGCGGGTGGACCACGGCGGCGGGCGGGCCGGTCAAGAACCGCGAGCTCTGGCTGGAGCTGGAGTCGGCCGTCGCCGCCCACGAGGCCGTGCGCTGGCACTGGGTCAAGGGGCACGTGGGTCACGCCCTGAACGAGCGCGCGGACGTGCTCGCCGTCGCCGCCTCGATGACGGCCGCCGCGTAGGCGTCCCGCTACCGGTCCGCGCCGGCGGCCGCGGCGACGAGCCAGTCCATGGCGACGGGGGACGCGTCGAGGACCGAGACGTGACCGTCGCGGGGACGCAGCCACAGCTCCGACCTCGGGTAGTGGCGCAGGAGCCAGTCGGCGTGCGCCGGCGGGACGATGCGGTCCTCGCCGCCCTGCACGAGGAGGACCGGCGTCTCGGTGCTCGTGACATCGAACCCCCACGGAGCGACGAAGGCGACGTCGTCGTCGATCAGGCCGTCGGGCCAGGCGGTGCCGGCGCGGACGGCGTCGTCGCCGAGCGAGGCCCACGCTCCCGAGAGGGCGGCCCAGTCGGCCGCTGTGAAGCTGTTCTCGTCGAACTCTTCCGACCCGGCGTGTCGGGCGCGCGCCTCGCGGCCCTCGGCGGCCGCCCGCAGGCCCCCGGGAGCGACCATCCCGGCGAACCAGTCGATGCCCGCAGCGATCGGCGCCAGGCTCGCCAGGCAGGCCGCGCCCGTGACCCGAGCGCCCAGCAGGGCGGCGCAGGCGAGCGCGTGCGGCCCCCCTCCGGACGCGCCCATGACGGCGAACCGCCCTACCCCGAGCGCGTCGGCCAGCTGCGCGACATCGGCCGCCGCGGACGCCACGTCACGGCCGGGGCGCGGGGTCGAACCGCCGTAGCTCGGCCGGCCGTAGGACAGCAGCCGCACACCGCGCTCCGACGCCGCCGTCACCAGCGGGGCGAGCGGAGCGCCGGTCTGCGGCGAGCCGTGGTGCCAGACGATCGTGAACGCGCCGTGGGCAGCAGGCGCCGCGTCGTGCACCCGCAGGACGCGGCCATCTGTGAGCCGTACGTCGCGCTCGAAGGCCACGGGAGCAACGTATACCTGGCTGCGGGCGACCTCGGCCGCCGAGCTCACACGGAGGCTTCGGCGGCGGCCGGGCCCGCCGCCCGCGCGCGGGCGAAGACCCACGTGCGCAGGGCCAGGTAGCGGGTGACGGTCGCCGCCGCGCCCGCCACGACGAGCACCGCCAGCTCGACCGTCCGCGCCGGCGAGGGATCGATGCGGTGCAGGCTGGCCAGCGCGAGCGTCGTCAGCCCCAGCGTGAGGACGTAGACGACGGCTCCGCGGGCGTGGTGGTGCAGGAGCCGCTCGCGTCCGCGCACGCCGAAGGTCAGGCGCCGGTTGGCGGCGGTGTTGGCCACGGCGGTCAGCGCGAGGGCGACGGCGTTGGCCCCCGCGGCGCCGAGCGCACCCGTGCAGCAGCAGGTAGAGCACGGCGTAGGCGATGGTGCTGAGGACGCCGACGCCCATGAAGCGCACGACCGGGCCGGCGGCCGCCAGGCGCGCCACGCCGCGCAGGTCCTCGATCGCCGTGCGCACGATGTCCACGCGCGAGTCGGGGTCGTCGACCCAGTCGACGGGGACCTCGTGGATGCGCAGCCCGGTGCGCTGGGCGAGCACGAGCAGCTCGGTGTCGAAGAACCAGCCGTCGTCGCGGACCTCGCCGAGCAGGCGGCGGGCCGCCGTCGCCGTCACCGCCTTGAAGCCGCACTGCGCGTCGGAGAAGCGCGCGCGCAGCACGGTGTGCAGCAGGCGGTTGTAGGAGCGCGAGACGACCTCGCGCTTGAGGCCGCGCACGACGCGCGCCGAGCGGGCCAGGCGTGTGCCGATGGCGACGTCGCTGTGGCCCGAGAGCAGTGGCGCCACGAGCGGCAGCAGGCCGCGCAGGTCGGTCGACAGGTCGACGTCCATGTAGCAGAGCACGCGCGCGTCGCTGCGCGACCACGCCGCGCGCAGGGCGAGCCCGCGGCCCTTGCGCTCCAGGCGCAGGACCTCGATTCCCGGCAGCTCGTGGGCGAGCGCCGCGGCGACGGCGGGCGTCGCGTCCGTGCTGGCGTTGTCGGCGATGACGATCCGCCACGAGAAGGGCAGCTCGGCGCTGAGGAAGCGGTGCAACCGGCGGATGCTGCGCTCGAGCGCGGCCTGCTCGTTGAAGACGGGGACCACGACCTCGACGCTCGTGGCGGCGCGTCGCGGGCCGGCCGGACGCGTGCGGGACGAAGGGCGGGAGAGCGTCTGGTCGGCCATGGTCACAGCGTCGGCGGGCGACGTGAGACCACGGTGGGAGGCGACTGAGAGACGCCTGGGAGTGGGCGCTCAGCCCGCGGCGGGGAGCGTGACGACGAAGGTGGCGCCGCCGCCCGGCGCGTTGCCGGCGCGCACCTCGCCGTCGTGGGCGTCGACGATCGCCGCCACGATGGCCAGGCCGAGCCCGGCGCCGCCACGCCCGCGCTCGCGCCCTGCCTCCGAGCGCCAGAAGCGCTCGAACAGCGCCTCGGCGTCGCTGGTGGGCAGGCCCGGCCCGTGGTCGCGGACCTCCAGGCGCACCTCGCCGTCGACGTGCGCCAGGCTCACCTCGATCGGCGTGCCCTGCGGCGTGTGGACGATCGCGTTGCGCAGCAGGTTGCCCAACACCTGGCGCAGCTGGTCGCGGTCGCCGAGGACCAGCGCCGGCCCGTCGACCTCGATCCCGATCGCGCGGCCCGGGGCACTCGCGCGCCCGTCGTCGACCGCGTCGCGGACGAGCGCGGCGAGGTCGAGTTGCGCGTGCGGCGTGTCGGCCACCTCGTCGAGGCGGGCGAGGGTGAGCAGGTCCTCGACCAGCACGCCCATGCGCGCGGCCTCGTCCTCGATGCGCCCCATGGCCTTCTCCACGTCCGCCGGGTCGCGCGCGGCGCCCATGCGGAAGAGCTCGGCGTAGCCGCGGATCGAGGCCAGCGGTGTGCGCAGCTCGTGCGAGGCGTCGGCGATGAAGCGCCGCAGGCGGTCCTCGCTGGCCTCGCGCTCGCCGAAGGCCCGCTCGAGCCGGTCGAGCATCGCGTTGAGCGAGATGCCCAGGCGGCCGACCTCGGTCCGCGGGTCGGTCGACTCGACGCGGTGCGAGAGGTCGCCGCCGGCGATCGCCCCCGCGGTGTGGCCCATGCGATCGAGCGGCAGCAGGCCGATGCGCACGACGACCCACGAGACGAGGCCGAGCACGACGAGCACGGCGGCGATGACGAGCGCCTCGACGAGGAGCAGCCGATGCAGGGTGTCGTCGGTGGCGCGCACCGGGATGGCCACCACCGTGATGGTGCCGTCCGTCGGATCCGGGGCGGCGACCACGCGATAGCGCGTCTCGACGCCCTTCTGGCCGTCGACCGTCGTGAAGTGGCCTGGGGTGAGGTCGGCCGGCAGGGCCGGCTTGGCGTTCACGGTCTGGTTGAAGCTGAAGACGTGGTCGTTGATGACCCGACCGGTCGCGTCGCGCTTCTGGCCGTAGGTGCCGGCCGGGATGCCGAAGTTCGGGCCGCCGCCCGGGCCGCGCCCCGCATCGGGGCCTTCGCGCCCTGCGCCGCCACTCCCGCCCGCCATCTGCTCGAGCTCGTGGCTGACCGGTATGACCAGCGCCTTGAGCTGCTGATCGATGCGGGAGTACTGAAACGAGCGCTGCTCGACGTAGGTGATCCCGCCGACGAGCAGCAGGCCGCAGGCGGTGAGGGCCAGGACGGCGACGAGCAGCCGCGCCCTCAGCGAGGCCATCATGTCCGTGGCTGTCGCAGCGCGTAGCCCACGCCGCGCACGGTGTGGATGAGCGACGGGCCGTGCGCGTCGAGCTTCTTGCGCAGGTAGCTGACGTAGGTCTCGAGCACGCGCGCGTCGCCGTTGAAGTCGTAGTCCCAGACGTGCTCGAGCAGCTGCGCCCGGGTCAGCACGCGGCGCGGGTTGAGCATCAGGTAGCGCAGCAGGCGGTACTCGGTCGCCGTGAGGTCGACCACCGCGTCGCCGCGGCGCACCTCGTGAGCGTCCTCGTCGAGCTCGACGTCTTCGAAGACGAGGCGGCTGGACTCGGGCTCGGCCTCGCCGGTGCGGCGCAGGATCGACCGGATCCGCGCGACGAGCTCCTCGAGGCTGAACGGCTTGGTGACGTAGTCGTCGCCGCCGAGGCTCAGCCCGCGGATCTTGTCCTCGGTGGCGTCGCGCGCGGTCAGGTAGATGATCGGCACGCGGGCGTGCTGGGCCCCGAGGCGCTGCGCGACATCGAAGCCCTCCATGTCGGGCAGCATCACGTCGAGGACGATGAGGTGCGGGTGGAAGGACGACACGGCCGACAGGGCCTGCGCCCCGGTGCCCGCCGACTCCACCGAGAAGCCCTGGAACTTCAGGGCCATGGTGACGACGTCGACGATGTTCGGCTCGTCGTCGACCACGAGCACCCGATGTCCGTTGGCGGTCACGCTCACGCCGAGAGTATCGGCGCCGAACCTGGGAGCTGCCTGAGAGACCCGTGAGAGGCTCCTGAACCTCACCCCGCCGGCGTGCGCCCCACGTTTGCGCAGGCCGAGACCGGGGAGGGCAGGAGGATGAGCTTTTCCACCAGCCAGGTTCCGACCATCCCCCTGCGCGGCGACATCGAGATCCCCCAGCTCGGCTTCGGGGTCTTCCAGGTGCCGCCCGAAGAGACCACCGAGGCCGCCACGCGAGCCCTGCTCACGGGCTACCGGCACATCGACACCGCCGCGGCCTACCGCAACGAGGCCGCAGTCGGGCAGGCCATTCACGCCGCGGGCCTCGAGCGTGACGAGGTCTTCGTCACGACCAAGTGCTTCAACGACGACCACGGCTTCGACCAGTCCCAGCGCGCGCTGCGCGACAGCCTGGATCGCCTCGAGATGGACCACGTCGACCTCTACCTCATCCACTGGCCGGTCCCCTCGCAGGATCGCTACGTCGAGACGTGGCAGGGCCTGATCCAGGCGCAGAAGGACGGCCTGACGCGCGCCATCGGCGTGTCGAACTTCCAGCCCGCGCACCTCGCGCGGATCGTCGACGAGACCGGGGTGACGCCCGCGGTCAACCAGATCGAGCTGCACCCGCGCCTGCAGCAGCACGGCCTGCGCCGCGAGCACGCCGACCGTGGCATCGTCACCGAGGCGTGGAGCCCGCTGGCCCAGGGCCGGGTGCTCGACGACCCGACGATCGTGGAGATCGCCGAGGCGCACGACCGCACGCCGGCGCAGGTCGTCATCCGCTGGCACCTGCAGCTCGGCAACGTGGTCATCCCCAAGTCGGTGACCCCGGAGCGCATCGAGGAGAACTTCGCCGTCTTCGACTTCCACCTCACCGAGGCCGAGATGGCCGGCATCGAGCAGCTCGACGTCGGCGAGCGCACCGGCCCGGACCCGGACACCTTCGTGCGTCCGCCCGCGCGGTAGCGGCCGACGGTGGGCGGCGGGCGGCCGTAGCGCCGCCCGCCGACGCCTCCGCTAGCGGCCGCTCCCGAGCGCCTTGACGTCGGGGGGTCCTAGGGCGCGACGGTGATGACGGCCTTCATGAGCTCGGGCGATCCGCCGGCGACATAGCGCAGCGCCTCGGGCGCCCGCTCGAAGGCGAACTCGTCGGTGATGAGGCGCGCGACGGCGTCCTCGTTGCGGCGCACGAGGTCTACCGCGGCGCCGAACTCGCCGGCCGTGCAGCAGCTCACCCCCAGGACGTCGAGCTCCCTGATGGGGAAGTCCATGAGCGGCAGGCTGACCTCGTGGTGCGAGAGCGCCACCAGCACGAGGCGGCCGGCGGGCGCGATGACGTCGAACGCGCTGCGCACCACCGCCGGCACGCCGGTCGTCTCGATGAGCACGCCCACGCCGTCGGCGCCCGCCCAGTCGCGCACCTGCTCCGCCACCGCGGCGGCGTCCCCGCAGACGACCTCCTCGGCGCCCATCGCCCGCGCGTGCTCCAGGCGCTCTCGCACCACGTCGGCCATGAGCACCGCCGCGCCCAGGTCGCTGGCGGCAAGGCAGACCGCCTGGCCGATGGGCCCGGCCCCGAGGACGACCACACGATCCTCGGCGCTCACGCGCGCCCGCACCACGGTCCGCACGCCGATCGAGGTCGGCTCGACGAAGGCCGTCACCGCCGGCGCCATCTCGCCGACCGCGAAGACCTGCGAGGCCGGCACCACGAGGCGCTCCTGCAGCGCGCCGTCGACGTGCGCGCCGATGATCGCGATGTTCGCGCACACGTTCTCACGGCCGATGCTGCACGGGTAGCACTTCCCACAGGCCAGCACGGGCCACACCGCGACGCGCTCGCCGACGCGCACGTGGTCGCTGCCCGGCCCGAGCGCGTCGATCACCGCCGAGATCTCGTGGCCCTGGATGCGCGGGAAGACGTCGTCGCCCAGGTCGCCGTGGAAGAGATGCACGTCCGAGCCGCACACGCCCACGACCTCGGGGCGCAGCACGACCTCGCCCGGCCCCGGCTCCCCGGGCCCCGGCACGTCGAGGAGCTCCATCGAGCTCTCACCACGAGTGACCACCGCCAGCACGGACGCGACCTTACCCGGCCCTGGACCTTTGTTGGATGCATCGACCCCCGCTGGCGACCGATAGTCGGGGTGTCAGACAGCGAAGGCAACCAGAGGCTGAGACCTTCCAACGAACGTCCCCTCCCCAAACCCGCCCGATCTTCTGATGACCGAAGCCCGCTCACGCGGGCTTTCGTCTTTCATTGACGGTGTGCGCACCGTCCTACACCTCTCCCCGCACCCCGACGACGAGGCCATCGGCGCGGGCGCGACGCTGCTCGCGCTGCGCGACACCGGCCATCACGTCATCAACCTCGCGGCCACCCTCGGCAGCGATGCGGGCGAGCGCGCGCGGCGGCTCCAGGAGGCCGAGACGGCCTGCGCCCGCGCCGGCTTCGAGCTCGTCGTCCACGACCCAGGGCGCGACCTCGCCGCTGCCATTCGGGCGCTCATCGCCGAGCGCGGCGCCGACCTGGTCGTCGCCCCGTCCCCGCACGACGGCCACCCGCGTCACGAGGCCGTCGGCCGCGCCGCGCGCGACGCCGTCGAGGAGGGGCGCGGCGCGGATCCGCCGCCCCGGCTCTGGCTCTGGGGCCTGTGGGCCGACCTGCCGCGCCCGACCCTGTACCACGGCTTCGACGAGGTGCTCATGCGCCAGGCGACCTATGTCCTCGAAGCGCACGCGGGCGAGCTCGCCCGCAACGACTACGGCGCCCTCATCCGAGCACGGGCCACCGCGAACCGCGTCCTGGGCGCCGAGCGCGTCTTCGGGTGGGGAGCCCCGGGGCGAGACCAGCCGTTCGCCGAGCTGTTGATGGAGGCTGTGATCGGCGAGGAGGGCTGGTGGGCCACTGCCTCGCGAGCGCTGGACCCGGCGCGCCCGTTCCCGGACCCGCCCGAGCCTGCCGCGCCCATCGGCTGGTGGCTGCACGAACCCAGCTTCACCGACCGCACGAAGGGTGCGAGCCCTTGACCGAAGGCGACACGATCGCGGTGGTCGCTCCGTCGAGTGCGAGCTGGAGGACCGGGGCGATCGTGCCCCCGAAACGGGCACGCGCCTCGACGGCGGCGGCGTGCCTCATGTCAGCGCCCGCGGGCGATCGGTAGTTCACGAAGCTCATCGCGCGCAGATCGGGCAGCACCCACCATGCGTACGCCTGATCGGGCTCGTCGGATGGATTGCGGATGACGAGCCCCGAGCCGTTGAGCGGCTCGTAGGGCCCGGTGAGGCTGGAAGCGACGAAGCCATAGAGCCCTGTCGGGGCTGACCCCGGCGGATGGAACGAGTGGCGCTGCGTGACGAGGAAGAGGTAGTAGCGCGACTCGTGGACGACGATGTGCGGGCGCTCGAGCTCGTGGTTGATCCCATCGGCCACCAGCACGGGCGGACGGAGCGACCAGCGCCCGCCCTCCTCGGCCGCGAGCGCGACGGCGCCCATGAAGCCGCCCTGCGCAGGGACGGAGGCGGCGACGAGCAGGTACTCGCGGCCATCGGCCGGGTCCCGGAACCAGGCGGGGTCGCGGAAGGCTGTGGTGCGGCCTGGTGCCCCTTCCAACTCGTCGGCCGGCAGGTAGGCCCTCCCGTGGGCGCGCAGGACCTCGCGGTGCTCGCCGAGGCCCTCGAGCCGGATGCGGCCGTTGGAGGTGACGAGCTTCGGGCGTGCTTCGATGACCCGTTGCACGTAGCTCGGGCGTGCTTCGCCGCGATGGCCGGCGGCCGTGTAGAAGACCGAGACCGAGCCGTCGGGGCGACGGACCGCTGAGCCTGACCACTCGCGGCTGCCCGGTGTCACGCCAGCCGCGAACGCAGGCCCGAGGTCGTGCCAGCCGTTCGCGCCGTTGGCCAGCAGGCGCAGCCGGGCGACGTCGTGGCGGTGTTCGGGGTGGCCGGCCGCAGGTGCCGACAGCGCCATCCACAGCTCCCGGCCCTCAACCACGGACGGCGAGCCGTCCGTCTCCTGCACCGGCCAGAGGTCCCAGATGTCGGCATCGAGCAAGACACGCGGCGGCTCCCAGGCTCCGATGTCGGGCGCCGCGGTCGCGGCTGTATCGGCGAGCCCGACGAGGTGTTCGCGCGTCCACAGGAAGGGCCGGCAGGCGGTCACGCGACACCCGCCCGGCGACCGTCACGGCGCAGGAGGCAGGCGTGCGCCGCGTCAAGCAGAGCCCTGCCGCGAGGGTCGACGTCCGCGGCGTCGCGCATGCGATTCATCGCGTAGGAGATGCCTGCGCCCAGGGAGGGCCACGCGCATTGGACCGATCCGCCGGCACCGCGGTGGCCGAAGGCATCCGGAGCGGGGCCGAGCGGCGACAGGCTCGTCTGCACCTCGAAGCCGAAGGCGAACGCCTGGTGCGCCCGAGCCAGCGGGTCCCACCTGCGACTCAGCGCCCGGCGGCCGCGCTCGAGCGTGCCGGCGCTCAGGAGGCGGACGCCGTCGAGCTCGCCCCCGAGCGCCAGGCAGCCGTACAGGCGGGCGACCGAGCGCGCCGTCGCGATCCCTCCGGCGCCCGGGATCTCGGAGCGGTGCCACGCGGCCGCGTTCCAGGGGATCCTCCCTGAAGGGAACAGCGGCGGGTTGTTGAGCACGCGGCCGAGAAGCTCGTCGCGATCGATCTCCTCGGGGCCCCATCCGTCCGCGCTCCCCCAGTCCGGCGCGTACGCCAGCTGCGACACCCTCGGCTCGAGGTCGGGCGGCAGCCCGATCCAGATCTCGAGCCCCAGGGGCTCGGCCACCTCCTCGGCGAAGAAGCGGCCCACGCTGCGGCCGTCCACGCGGCGGATGAGCTCGCCGCAGAGCCAGCCGTAGGTGAGCGGGTGATACGCCGACGCGGCCCGCGGATCGGTCTCCGCAGGCTGCGCGGCCAGCAGTCCCGCCATGCGCCGGCCGTCGAGGATCTCGTCGGGCTCCAGCGCGACGCGGATGCCCGGCAGGCGCGCCCGGTGCGACGCGACGTCGAGCACGCGAATGCCCCGCTTGCCACTCGCACCGAACTCCGGCCAGTAGCCCGCGACCGGCGCCTGCATGTCGAGCGCTCCCCTGTCGACGAGGATCAGGAGGCACAGCGCCACGAGGCCCTTGGTGCCCGAGAAGATCACCTGCAACGTGTCCTGTCGCCAGGGTCTTGCGCCGTCGCCGTCAGCCGAGCCGCCCCAGAGATCGACGACGGCCTCTCCGCCGCACGTCACCGCGAACGCCGCGCCGAGCTCGCCGCGATGGCGCAGGTTGTCGGCGAAGGCCTCGCGGACGGCTTCGAAGCCGTCCGCGACATGGCCGTCGACCAGCACCTCGTCCGGATCGGAGAGCGTCACGCGCGGGCCTTCAACCCTTCAGCGAGCCCTGGAGCAGCGCCGAGACGAAGCGCCGCTGGAAGATCAGGAAGACGATGAGCGTGGGGGTCAGGATCAACAACGACCCTGCGCAGAGCAGGGGGATGTCGGTTCCCCATTGCCCCTGAAAGGCGCCCAGCGCGCCGGCCATCGTCCGCTTCGTCGGGTCGTCGACCAGCACGATCGCGAGAAGGAACTGGTTCCACGTCCAGAGGAACAGCAGGATCGCCAGGGAGGAGATCGCGGGCGTGGCGAGCGGGACGTGGATGCGCCAGAACAGCTGCCACGTGGTGGCGCCGTCGACCCGTGCCGCCTCGGACAACTCGTCCGGCATGTTCACGAAGTGCGCGCGCATCCAGAAGACCGAGAACGGCATGAACAGCCCGATGAGCGGCAGGATGATCGCCCACCTCGTGTTGAGCAGGCCCATGTCGCGCACCTGGTAGTACAGCGGCGTGATGACGCCCTCGAACGGCAGCGTCAACCCGAGCACGAAGACCAGGAACAACACGCGACCGCCCGCCATCCGCAGGTGACCGATCGCGAAGCCGGCCATGGTCGCGATCAGCAGCGACGCCGGCACGACGCCGAGCACGATGAGGACGCTCGACTTCAGCAGCTCGCCCATGTGCGCCGCTCGGAAGGCGTCGGCGAAGTTGCCCCAGTGTGGATCGCTCGGCCAATCGAGACCCAGCGGGTAGGTGCCCGACTGATGCAGCGCCGTCGTGAACAGGCTGACGAAGGGCAGGATCGTGATCGCCATGAGCAGGACGAGCAGCGTCCTCGCCGTCCAGGTCTCTCGACGAGCGACGATCATCGCGCCCGGTCCCTGGTCAGCCACTGGATCGGCAGCACGCAGACGAGAACGAGGACCATGAGCACCACCGCCAGCGCCGACGCGACGCCAACCTGTCGGTTCGAGAACGCCTGGTAGTAGATCTCCAGCCCGGGGACCATCGTCGCGTTCCCGGGGCCGCCCTGCGTCGAGATGTAGATGATGTCGAAGCTCGCGAGGGCGGCGATCACGGTCACCGTCACGCAGACGCCGATCTCCTGCCGCAGCGCGGGCAGCGTGATGTGGCGGAACTCGCGCAGCGGCCCGGCGCCGTCCAATCGCGCCGCCTCGTAGAGCGCCGGATCGACCTTGCTGATGCCGGCGAGCAGCAGCAGAGTGCAGAGGCCGAGCAGCACCCATGCGCCGATCACCCCGACCGCCGGCAACGCGGTGGAGAAGTCGCCCAGCCACGCCCGCGTGACGCCGTCGAGGCCGATGTGCGACAGCACCTGGTTCACGACACCGGTCGACGAGAGCATCCAGCTCCAGGCGATGCCGGCCGCGACCAGCGGGATGACCTGGGGCAGGAAGACCACCGTCCTCGCCACCAGCGCGAGCCGGCTCGTGGCGATCTGGCGGATCGTGGACGCGAGCGCCAGGCCGAGGAGAACGGGGATCGCGCTGAAGAAGACGATCAGCTCGAAGGCGTGCACGATCGCCTTGAGCAGGTCGGGATCCGTGAAGACCTTCGAGTAGTTCTCCAGGCCGACCCACGTGGAGGGCCCGATGCCGTCCCAGCGATACAGCGAGTACCAGAAGGTGAACACCAACGGCCGCAGGACGAAGACCCCGTAGAAGAGCAGCGCCGGCGCGACGAACAGCCAGCCGACCCAGAACGACGTCCGGAGCCCCGCGGCTCTTGCGGGACTCCGGATCGCCGTCTTGGGGGGCGTCTCGGGCCGCGCCTCGGTCGGAGCGTCGGTAGGTTCGACGACGTCGAGGAGCGACCGCGTCATCTCGGGCTCAGCCCTTGACCTGGCTCTCGTAGTCGCTTTGCACCGACTTCAGCAGCGCCTCTGGCGACTGCTGGCCCCCCACCAGCTTCTGCAACTGCGGCGTCCAGCTCTTGGCATAGATCGCGCCGGTGGCGTTGGCGATGAAGTCCATCGCGCCGTTGTCCTGGCCGATCTTCGAACCGGCGTCCAGCGTGCTCGCCGTGACCGAGCCCTCCTTCACCGGCGGCATCTTCGCGTCGGCCGGGCCCATCGGGTGCGAGCCACCGACCTTGACCGCGATCTCGCGCGCCTTTGCGTTCGTCGCCACCCAGTTGAGGAAGAACGCCGCGCAGTCGGCGTGCTTGGCCTTCGCGCTGATCCCGAAGGTGAGCGGAGCCGACATCGCCGCCTGCTTGCCACCCTGCTCCGCCGGCGGCATGAGGAAGAAGCCGACGTTGCCGGCCATCTGCTTGTCGAGATTGCCCGACTCCCAGTCGCCGTCGAACATGAACAGCCCCTGCCCGCCGATGAACCGGCTCATCATCTTGGCGTACTCAACGGCGTTGACGTCCTTGGCGAAGTACCCCGCCTTGATCCACTGCTGCAGGTGCTGCGCCGCCTTCAGGTTGGCCGGCGTGTCGATCGTCGCGCCGTCCTTCTGGAAGATCCAGTCGTTGATCGGGCCGGGCGGTCCGTAGGCCGCCATGAGGTCCTGCAAGGGGAACGCCAGCCCACCCGTCGCCCCGCCGTTGAATTGCTGGATGGGCAGAATGCCGGCGCGCTTGGCCTTCGCCATCGCGTCGTCGAGCTCGCCCAGCGTGGTCGGCGGCGAGGTCATCCCGATCTTGGCGGCGAGCTTCTTGTTGTAGAAGACGCCGGTCATGCTGAAGTTCAGGCCCATCGCGTAGAGCGAGCCCTCGCCGCGCGGATGGCCACCCGGTCCCAGCCGCATCTGCTGCAGCTGCGACGCAGGCCACTTGTCCCACCCGAAGGCCTTCGCGTAGCCGTCGAGGTTCTTCAGCAGCCCGTCCTTGACGAGCTCGGAGACCTGCGGGAGGCGCATCAGATCGGGCGGGTCGTCGGCGAGCACGCGCGGAGCGTTCTGGGTGATCACCGCGAACTGGTCCTCGCGGACGTCCCACTTGACGTTCGGATACTGCTTGGTGAACTCGGTGGTGAGCGCCTTGGGCATCGGGAACCCGGTCTCGAAGTACGCGTCCATGGTGACCGGGCCCTTGCCGCACGTGGGCGCCGCCGACGCCGTCGCCTTGCTCGTCGTCGACGTGGTCTCAGAGGCGCTGCCCCCGGGCCCCCCACAGCCGGCGACGACCCACGCGGCCAGTACGACGACCGCGAGCGCCCCTCTGCGCCAATCGGCGCGAATTCGACCCAACATCTGCATCTCCTCCGTTGATGAACTCCGCGGCTGGGATCTGCTGCTGTGCTGATCGCGGGCGTGCTAAACCGAATTAGCTAGTCGTTAGTCTTGCGACGCATGCTGGGCCGTGTCAAGTCCCACCGCTCAGTCCGGGGAGCCGTCGGCGGTTGAGCCCTCGACGGGTCACGCTCGCCGACGTCGCGAAGATGGCCGGGGTCTCGCCGACCACGGCATCGTTCGTGCTCTCCGGCCGCGGCGAGGAGATGCGCATCTCGCGCGACGTCGCAGACCGGGTGGTGATGACCGCCGAGAAGGTCCAGTACCGGCCCAACATCCTCTCGGTCGGCCTGCGCACCGGGACCACCCGAACGATCGGCTTCGTGTCCGACACGGTCGCGACCTCGAGATTCGCGGGCGAGCTCATCAAGGGGGCGCTCGAGGCCGCGCGGGAGCGCGGCGTGATGCTCTTCATCGGCGAGACCGAAGGCGACCCCGAGCTCGAGCGAGGGCTGATCCATGCCATGTACGACCGGCAGGTCGACGGGCTGATCCTGGCCTCGATGCGCACGCGAGTGATCGCGTTGCCAAAGGGGCTGCCCTCGACTCCCGTCGTCCTGCTCAACGCCCTCTCCAAGCGGCCGTCTGCTCTGCCATCGGTGCTGCCCGACGAGGCCGAGGCTGGGCGCGCTGCCGCGCGGGCCCTGCTCGACGCCGGGCACCGCGACGGGATCCACCTCGTCGGGGCCGGCCCGCGCAAGCGCGACGTGCCGCCCGGCGGCCTCGCGGCCATGGAGCGACTCGAAGGCATCCGCACGACGCTCGCCCGCGCCGGCGTGAAGGTGGCGGGTGGGCGGCTCTGCCTCGGGTGGGAGCCGGAGGTCGGCCTGGAGGCCACCACCGCGCTGCTGCAGAACGCGCGACCGCGCGCGCTGATCTGCTTCAACGACCGACTCGCGCTCGGCGCCTACCAGGCCCTGGCCGATTTCGGGCTGACGGTGCCGACCGACGTGTCCGTCGTCTCGTTCGACGACGACGCCATCGCCTCGTGGGTCCGTCCGGGGCTCACGACGATCGCGATCCCTCACTACGACCTCGGGCGAGCGGCGGTCGATGTGCTGTTCGACGAGATCGACCGCGACCCTCGCGAGACGCACCGCCAGGCGACGGTGCACCGCGTCGCGATGCCGGTTCGCATGCGCGGGTCTGTCGCGCCCCCCAGTGCCTGATCCGGTGATGCGCCGCTCGTTACCGTGAGTCGCTCGCGTTCCCGGACACCCTCGGCGGTAGGCGCGGCCTCGTCGCCTCCAGGGCGTGGGCGCAGCTCGCGAGCGTCTGGCCGAGAGTGTCGGCGGCCTCGGGTGAGACGTCGCGCAGCATGTCGTGCTCGATCGTGTCCATGGCGTGATCGCACCGAGCGAGAGCCTCGAGCCCCTTAGCGGTCACGCTGGCGCGCAGCACGCGGCCATGAGCGGGGTCGCGGCGACGGCGAACGAGCCGGCGTTGCTCGAGCTTGGAGATGACGGCGTTCATCGCCTGGGGCGTGACGAAGGCCCAGCGTGCCAGCTCGGCGCACGACATGCCGTCGTGCTGGCGCAGCACGCTGAGCGTCACGTACTCGGTCGTCGTGACGCCGTGATGGCGAAGCGCCTCGTCCAGCCGGGTGCGCAGCCGTCGCTCCACGCGGTACACGAGGTAGCCCACGCGTGACCCGGTCGGCGACTCGGGGTCGGGCGCTGCGCGTGATGCGACGACCTGCATCGCCGTGCACCTTAGCCGCCGTGAAGGCGTCCGCGGCCCGGCGATAGAGCAATGACAATGTGATTGACAATGAGCTTTGTAGAGCACTACCTTGCCCGGCGGTCGGGGACGGTGGACGCCCCGGGGTCTGACCGGAGGGAGACATCCATGTGGCATGCGCGCACAGCACGTTTCGCGTCCCTGCTCGCGTCGATGGCGCTCATCGCGGGACTCGCTGCGGCGCCAGCTGCGCCGGCTACCACGTCGACGAATCACACGGGCGCCACCTCTGACGGCGGTAGCTGGGTCGCGGACGTGCCATCGCCGTGGAACGGCACGCTGCTGCTGTACAGCCACGGCTTCGGGCCGCCGCAGCCCGCCGACGCTCCCGACCCGTCGACCAAGCAGGCTCTCCTCGACCGCGGCTACGCGCTGGTCGGCTCCTCGTACGACCCAAACGGGTCATGGTGGGCGCTGGGCAGCGCGCTGCGCGATCAGTTCGAGGCACTCGACGCCGTTCGCACCTTCCTCCCGTCGAAGCCTCGCGAGGTCATCGCCTTCGGCACGTCGATGGGTGGTTTGGTCAGCGCGCTGGAGAGCGAGCGAGGCAACGGTCGCATCGATGGCGCGCTCACCACGTGCGGCCTCGTCGCCGGCGCGATCCACCTCAACAACTACCAGCTGGACGGCGAGTACGCGCTCGCCAAGCTGCTGGCGCCGGCGGTGCCGATCAAGCTGGTGCGCTTCGCCAACCCGGATGAGGGCCTCGCGACCGGCAAGCAGTTCGACGCGATCGCACAGCAGGCGCAGAGCACGCCCGAAGGCCGGGCGCGCCTGGCACTCGCGATGGCCTTCATGAACGTCCCGACCTGGGCACCCGGCCAGCCGATGCCGGCCGCCTCCGACTACGCCGCCCAGGAGCAGCAGCAGTTCGACATCCAATTCAGCGGTGCGTTCACGACGATGGACTTCATCGAGTCAGGGCGGCCGTGGATCGAGCAGGCCGCGGGGGGTAACGGGTCGTGGACGGTGGGCGTCGACTTCGCGCGCCAGCTCGCCCGGTCGCCCTATGCGCCCCAGGTGCGTGCCCTCTACCGCCAGGCGGGACTCGACCTGCGCTCGGACCTCAGCACGCTGACGGCAGGGGCGAACATCCGAGCGGACGTCCCCGCTCTGCGATGGCTCGCGCAGACCTCGGTCCCCACTGGCCGGCTCCAGGTGCCGGAGCTGAACCTCCACACCATCTCCGACCAGCTCGTGCCGGTCCAGCAGGAGAGCGTCTACGCGGACCGGGTGAGCGGCGCCGGCGCAGACCGCCTTCTGCGCCAGGCGTACGTCGCGCGCCAGGGTCACTGCAACTTCACCCCCGCCGAGCTGGTCGCCGGCGTACTCGCGATCCAGCATCGCGTTGAATCCGGCCGATGGAGTGGCGTCGCGAGGCCCCGCAGCCTCCAGGCAACCGCGACCAGCCTGGGGCTTGGCGATGCGGCGTTCGTCCCCTACCGCCCGTGGCCGCTCACCGGCGACAATGGCCGATTCCCATGGAGCCGCGCGCCGTGGTGACGGCGCCCGGTGACGTCGACCTCATCGCTCGCCCGCCGCGACGGCCTCGATGAAGGGCCGCGGATCGAAGTAGGCGCGACCCACGACTGCCTTGCCGTCGCGCAGCACATAGCGGTCGGCGCCGTGGATCTCCAGTGAGGCTCCGTTCACCGTGCCCCGGTTGACCCACTCGATCAGGACGCCGTCCGACGTCTCCGCCCAGCGCACCGGCTCCACGCGGATGTCCGGCTCGGCCTGCAGGACGGAGGCCATGAACGCCGGCAGGCTCTCGCGCCGGATCTCTTCGTACGGGTTGATCAGGCGGCAGCCCTCGTGCAGGAGCGACATGTAGAGCTCGGGATCGCTGTCGGGCCCATTCCAGACCTTCGACCAAGTCTCCTGCCGGCCCGGAGACTCCGCGCGTCAGGACCGCGGGCAGGATCCCGTGTGCGGACATTCGGTCACCTCCGGGTTCGTCGTTGCCGTGCCCGGACCCACCATCCACCGACACCGTCCCCCCGCGAGCTCGCGCAGCTCGGCGTTTCCCCGCTCGGCGTGATCGAGCGCCTCGGCCAGCAGCGCCTCTGCCCGGCCCCTCTCGGCGTTGAAGGCTCGCTGCGCGAGCTTCAGCGCGACGACCGCGTGGGCCAGACGCTGCTGGGCCCTGTCGTGGAGGTCACGCACGACCCTTCGGCGCGCCTCGTCGCCCGCGGTGGCGCGGACAAAGCTCGCCCTGGGGCGAGAGCTCTTCCAGCCGCTCGGCCCGTCGCCTCAGATCTCGGGCATCTCTACGCCCGCACCGTCATTCCGCCGTCGCGATACGTCTACCAATCGGGGCGCCCGGATTCGAACCGGGGACCTCGCCGACCCGAACGGCGCGCGCTACCAGGCTGCGCCACGCCCCGAAGTTCGCTCAGTCTAGCTGGGCGCTCCGGCCACGGCCTTGAAGTAGCGCACCGCCAGGCCCGTGATGAGGGTCTGGAAGGCCGCTTGGATCCCGGTCCCCTCGCGCTCGGCCCAGCGCGCGAGCCCGATCTGCTCGATGTCCTGGCTCTCCCCGAGGACGTCGTCGACGAGCTCGGGGTGGCGATCGCAGAAGTACGCGCCGATCGAGTACAGACTCGAGTCGGTCAGCGCCTCGAGGAACGCGCCGCCGTCCGATGCGGGATCGCTCAACCGCCGCCCAGGATTCCGCCGCCATCGGTCACGCCGCCCACCGTACCGCTGACGGTGCCCGTGACGGTCCCGGTGGCCCCGTTGACCGTGTCGGTCGCGGCACCCGTGGCGCCGTTGACGGTACCCGTCACCGCACCGGTGGCGTCGTTGACCGCGCCAGTCGCGCCGCTCACGGCGCCGCCCGGATCGGGCACCGAGGCGGGGGGATCGGGCAGCTTGGGCAGCTCGACCTTGGGCACCTCCACCTTGGGCACCTCGGGCGCCTTGACCGGCACGCTGCCCGACACCGGCTGGGTCAGGTGCTTGACGGTCTTGGTCACCGGGTTGTCGTCGGTCGATGGCAGCTTGGACGTGACGGTCTTCACGGGATCGCTGCCGGCCGGAGCCGAGGACGACGGCGCGCCCGTGCCCGAGCTGCTGCCCGCGCCCGAGGAGCCGGAGCCGGTGCTCGACGACTTCGAGGACGGCGCCTTGGATGTGCCATTGGTGCCCGTGCCCAGGCGGGTGCCGTTGGCTGCCGGACGCGTCGTCAGCGATCCCGCGGCGTCACGCGACGGGCTCGAGATGGCCGCGGGCCGCTCGTCGCGCGGGGTGGCGCCGATGAGGCCCGTGTCATGGGCCGCCACGCCGGCGCCGACGACGGCGGCGGCGACGGCGGCCCCCTTGGCGATCGCCTTGCCCCAGCTCATCGCCGGGTCCGCGTAGGTGGCGGCGGCCGTCGAGAGCTGAGCCAACGTCGCGGCGTGGCCGCCGGCCGACGTCGCCGCGCTGTCCTCGGCGCCGTGGCCTGCGATGCGGCGCTTGAGGAAGGCCGGCAGCGGCAGCAGCGCGGCGATCTTCTCGCGCGCGGTGCGCTTCGGGGCGAGCGCGTCGGCATCGAAGCCGGCGGCCAACGCGGCCCGGCGGCAGGGCTGGCAGTAGGACACGTGGCGCGCCATCTTGCGCTCGTCGCGAGCGCCCGCGCGTCCGCCGGTGGCGCCGGCGATGATCGCCTGGATGCGACGGCAGCGCTCGCCGGAGACGAGCTCCTCGTATTCCTCGGACAGGCGCCGCCGGGCGCGGAAGAGGGTCGACTCCACCGATGGCCGGCTCATCCCGAGCTGCTCGCCGATCTGGCGATAGCTCAGGCCTTCGAGCTCGCGCATGACGAGGATCTGGTGGTGGGCCTCGGAGAGCCCGCCGAAGGCGCCGCGCAGGTGATCGAGCGACATGCGGGTGTCGACTGCGGCCTCGGGCGTCGGCCCCTTGCTCACGAGGTGCAGGCGCTCGCTGCCGTCGTCGGCGTCGTAGGAGATCTCCTCGGCGCGCTTGGAGCGCCGGAAGGCGTCGATGCACGCGTTCTTGGCGATCTCGTAGACCCACGGCTTGAAGGCGATCGGCGTCTCGGTGGCGCGCATGCGCCGCAGGGCGGACATGAACACGTCCTGCGTGATGTCCTCGGCGCGCCCGTGGTCGTGCACCATCCCGTAGATGTAGGCCCCGATCCGCCGCTGATAGCGGTGATAGAGCACCTCGAAGGCATGGTCGTCGCCCGCGCGCACGGCTGCCACCAACGTCTCGTCGGCGGTCTCGGACGCAGCGCGTGGCGCTGCTGGTGCGACGGCTAGCGTGGCTATGGTCCCCTACTCCTTGACGTCTGGCGCGCGACCACCCTCCCGGCTTGGCGCGCCGTCCTCCGAACAATAACGTTCATCTGAACGAGTGGCAACTGCAACGATGGCAACCGGGATGGCAGCCTGCAATCAGATCATCGGCTACCTGGACGAGCTCCTGGATCCCACCGCGTACGACGACTACGGGCCCAACGGACTGCAGGTACCCGGAAGCGAGCAGATCCAGACCGTGGTGACCGGGGTCAGCGCCAATGCCGAGCTCTTCACTCGCGCGCGCGAGGAGGGCGCGGACCTCGTGCTCGTCCATCATGGGCTCTTCTGGTCCGGCCCGCCGCGCCCTTTGGACCGCGCCTCCAAGCGCCGCCTGCAGCTGCTCTTCGACGCTGACCTCGCGCTCGCCGCCTACCACCTGCCCCTCGACGGCCACCTGGCGGTCGGCAACAACGCGCTGCTCGCGCGAGCCATCGGCGGCGAGGAGATCGAGCCCTTCGCGGCCCACGCGCGCGCGACCATCGGCGTCCGCGCGCGCTTCGCGGGCGCGGGGATCGCCCCGGGCGAGCTGGTCGCGCGCGTGCGCGAGGCCACCGGGCGCGAGCCGCTGGCCTTCACCGACGGTCCGGACCCGGTGCGCGCGATCGGCATCGTCTCCGGCGCCGGGGCCGATCACCTCGAGGATGCCATCGCCGCGGGCCTCGACGCCTTCGTGACCGGCGAGCCCGCCGAGCGCTCGATGGCGCGCGCCCGCGAGGCTGAGGTCCACTTCCTCGCCGCCGGCCACTACGCGACCGAGACCTTCGGCGTGCAGGCGCTGGGCGAGCGCCTGGCCGAGCGCTTCGGCGTCCGTCACGTCTTCGTCGACGTGCCCAACCCGGTCTGATGATGGTTGGTTCCGCGGCCCCCGTGCTCGCGTGTGCGCGGGCCGTGGATGCCGGACGCCGCACGGCGAAGGGGAGGCGGGCTGGTTGCCCGGGTGGGTGGGAACGGCATTCCGGGTGGCGATCCGGCGCCGCGGAACGCGTGCAGGCGAGTGCGGGGGTCGTGGAATCAGCCATCAGGCGTGGCACCTACCCGTTCGTCCGCATCGGGCGGCCCTTTAGGCACATTAAGTTGAGGTTGTCCGAAACCCGCGCTATACGTTCGGCACGATGTAAGCAAGCAGGAGGTTCGCAGCTCCGATGGCTATTCACCTGACGCCCACTGAGCTCGCCCGCGAGACCGGACTCGAGCGAAGGGACGTCATCTCGAAGTGCATGGAGTTGGGCGTCCCGATCTTCCAGGGCCGCATCGACAAGACCCTCTTCATGGCGAGCCTCGGAGCGGCGAGCGGATCGCCACAGGCCGCCTTCCACGCTACGGCGTAGCCCTCGCTTGACACCCTGTCGCGCCCGGCGCGCGACAAGCATAGAATCGCGCTCCTTGTAGGACGTTCAAGGAGGAGTGCGATGGAGGCCGGCACCGCAGCCAGTCATTCGACGGGTTCCAGGACGATCGCCGACCTGATGGTCCGTGCGGCCGAACAGTTCGCCGACCGCGTCGCGGTCCGCCACAAGGTCGACGGTGATTGGCGCGACGTGACCTATGCCGAGGTCGGCGACATCGTCCGCGAGATCGGCCTCGGCCTCATCGACATCGGCATCGCGCCCGGCGAGCGCGTCTCGCTGCTGTGCAACACGCGCCCGGAGTGGACGTACTGCGACCTCGCCATCACCAGCGCCGGCGCCGTGGTGGTCCCCATCTACCCAACCAACTCCCCGGAGGAGTGCGAGTGGGTCGCGGGCAACTCCGAGTCCGTGGCCGTCGTCTGCGAGGACGCCAGCCAGGTCGCGAAGATCGTCGCCGTGCGCGAGCGCCTGCCCGCCCTGCGCACGATCGTGGTCATCGACCCCGCGGGCGAGACCGCCGACGCGATCTCGCTCGACGAGGTCCGCAAGCGCGGCCACGGGCGCGACGCGTCGGAGCTCGAGGCGCGCACCGCCGCAGTGAAGCCCGAGGACCCGTTCACCTTCATTTACACCTCGGGCACCACCGGCCCGCCCAAGGGCTGCGTACTCACCCACGGCAACTACCGGCGGGTCGTGACGATGCTCGAGTCGGCCGGCGCCGTGCAGGACGAGGAGGTCATCTACCTCTTCCTCCCGCTGGCGCACGCCTACGCGCTGCTCATCCAGCTCGTCAACTTCGACATCGGCACGACCATCGCCTACTACGGCGGCGACAGCACCCAGATCGTGCCCGAGCTGCAGCAGGTCGGCCCGACCTACCTGCCCAGCGTCCCACGGATCTTCGAGAAGATCTACACGCTCGCCCTCTCCTCCCAGGCGCCCGAGGTCCAGGAGAAGATGCGAGCGGCCGCCAAGCTCGGCGTGCGGGTCCGCGACCTGCAGGTCCGCGGCGAGGAGGTCCCGCCCGAGCTGATGGCGCCCTTCGAGGCAGCCGAGGAGCAGCTGTTCAAGAACGTGCGCGCGATCTTCGGCGGGCGCGTGCGCCAGGCCGTCAGCGGCGCGGCCCCGATCGCCAAGGAGATCCTCGAGTTCTTCTATGGCTGCGGCGTGCCGGTGCTCGAGGGCTACGGGATGACCGAGACGGCCACGGTGGCCACCTACTCGACGATCGAGCACCACCGCTTCGGCTCCGTCGGCCGCGTGCTCCCCGGCGTCGAGGCGCGGATCGCCGACGACGGCGAGCTGCTGATCAAGGGCGACAACATCTTCCAGGGCTACTACCGCAACGACGACGCGAGCTTCGGCGCGATCGTCGACGGCTGGCTGCACACCGGCGACCTGGGCTCCATCGACGAGGACGGCTACGTCTACATCACGGGCCGCAAGAAGGACATCATCATCACCGCGGGCGGCAAGAACCTCACGCCGGCCAACCTCGAGAACGACCTCAAGCAGGCGCGCTGGGTGTCCCAGGCGGTCATGCACGGCGACCGGCGCCCCTACCCGGTCATGCTCATCGCCCTCGACGAGGAAGAGATCGTGCCGTGGGCCAAGGAGCACGGCATCGAGGACACCTCGCTCGCCGCGCTCGCGGAGAACGACGAGGTGCGCGCGCTCATCCAGGGCGAGCTCGACAAGGCCAACGCGAAGTACGCGCAGGTCGAGCAGATCAAGCGCTTCTTCATCCTCGACCACGACCTCAGCCAGGAGACCGGCGAGCTGACGCCGACGCTGAAGGTCAAGCGCAACGTCGTCAACGAGAAGTACGCCGACCGCTTCGACGCCCTCTACGGCGGCGGCACCGGCTGAGCCGGCACCGCCGCCGAGAGCTGGGCATTGCCCCCCAGGGTGTGCTCAGTCGATGGGCGCGATCGGGTGGTTGGCCCGGAACACGTCGTCGGGGTCGACCAGCGTCTTGACTGCCCGCAGGCGCCGGTAGGCCCACCCGGTGAAGGCGCGGCGGGTATCGATGGCCGACTCGGTGAAGTTGAGGTAGCGCCGGCCGGCGTCCCACTCGCAGACGGCCCCCTGGAGCACGTCGAGCTGCGCCTTGACGGCCTCCGCCGCGACGGGGTGGGGCGCGATGCCGACGGCGAAGAAGGCGAAGTCCCCGTCGAGCGTCGCCAGGGCGCCGTGGCCCTCCGGCGCGCGCTCGAGCGCGCCGCCGAGGTGGCGCAGCTCGACCGAGAGCAGCGGGGTGTCCGCGCCGCTGACGGCCACGAGGGCGTCGATGGCCTCACCGGGCACGACGTCGAGCAGCGCTCCGTCGCCGACGCCCGGCACCGGCTGCGGCGGGTCCATGTGCAGCTGGAGCAGGTCGGCCGGGGTGACGGTGGCGAAGGTGTCCATCGCGGGGCCCAGCGCGCGCAGCGGCGCGAGCAGCTCCGACGCGGACGCCTCGTCGCCGAGGTAAGCCATCTCGACGATCACGAAGGACTGCCCGCGCAGGGGCGCCGGGATGTCCTCGAGCGGCGGGAAGTGCAGGATGCGCCCGACCGAGGTGGCCTCGTCGGGCACCGTGCGCACCCACTCGCGCCACGCGCGGAGGATCTCGGCGGCGCGCTGCACCGGGAAGGCGAGCATGCCGGCGTAGAGCTCCTGCACCGGGTAGAGCGCGAGCTCGATGGCGGTGACGATGCCGAAGCTGCCTCCGCCGCCGCGCACCGCCCAGAAGAGGTCGGCGTCGTGGTGGGCGTCGGCGACCACGACGCGCCCGTCGGCGGTCACGATCTGCACGGCGGTCACGCTGTTGGCGGCGAGGCCGTGCTTGCGGGCCAGCCAGCTCAGGCCGCCGCCGAGGCAATAGCCGACGACGCCCACGTCGTGCGACGAGCCGGCCAGCGCGGCGAGGCCGTGTTCGGACGCGGGACCGACGACGTCGGCCCACAGCGCGCCGGCCTGGGCCTGCGCGCGGCGGCGATCGGGGTCGATCTCGACGACGCGCATGCGGTGCGTCTTGACGAGGATCGTGTCGTGCAGCGACGCCGCCGCGAGCGCGGACGCGGCATGGCCGGTGCCCTGAGCGGTGACGCGCAGGCCACGCTCGCGGGCGAAGTTGACGACGGCGACGACGTCGGCGACGGTCTCGGGCTCGGCGACGGCAGCAGGGCGCTGGTCGACGGCGAGGTTCCACGCTGGCCGCGCCTCGTCCCAATCGGCGTCGCCCGGCACGGTGACCGCGCCCGTCAGCTGCTCGCGCAGCGCGCCGGCGTCAAGACCGGCAGAGGTCGTGCTGTACATCCTCGAGAGCCCCCAAGAGGTCGGAAGTGATGGCGAGGATCCTGACCGCGGGCCATTCCGCCGCCCAAGGGGCAGACTCCCGTCCGCAGGTGCGGTAAACCCCACTGGCCATACCTTTCTCGGAGCGCCCTAACCTAGACGGGCCTTGCGCACCGATCCCACCGATACCGGCGGCCTGTTCGTCGGCCGCCGACCGGGCACCGCACCGACGCGCTACCGCGCGCAGCCCGAGGGCGGCAGCCCGCGCCGTCGGCGCATCGACGGTCTCGTGGCCCACGCGGTTCTCGGCCTGATGATCGTCGTCAACCTGCTCTTCTGGGGACCGCTCCCGGCGCTGAGCCTGTGGATCGCCTCGCAGGTCCAGTACCACACCGACTCGGTGTCGCTGGGCATCCTGCTCGGCTTCCTCGCCCTGCTGGCGCTGCTCTTCGGCGGCCTGGCGCTGCTCAAGCGCATCGACCGCTTCTGGATCCTCGCCCGGCGCGCCGCTGGGCACGACCAGCGCCAGGGCGTGCTGGGGCGCGTGTTCGCCACCACGGCGGTCATCGGGACCGTCGGCTTCACCTTCTGGCTGCTGGTCATCGGCGGGCTCGGCTCCACGCTGGCGCCCCGCTGATGTTCCGCCACTACCGGCAGTACGAGGGGATGACCGAGGAGGAGGTCAGCGCGGACCTGCGGGCGCGCGCCGACGAGCGCAGGCAGCAGGCCCTCGCGCGCGTCGAGCCGATCGACCTCAGCGTGACGACGTGGCCCGAGTACCCGCCCTCGACGGTGGTCAACGCCATCACCTACGCCGCGCGCCGCGGGCTGCACCGCTACCTCGACCGCCACGCCACGGCGCTGCGCTCCGAGCTCGCGCACTACCTCGGCGTGGCCGAGGAGCGCCTGGTGGTGGGTGACGGCGCGGCGCAGCTGCTGGGCGCAGCGGCGCAGGCGCTGCTCGACCCCCTCGACGAGCTCGTCACCCCGTGGCCGTCGTACGGCCTGTACCCGGTCATCGCCCACCGCGCCCGCGGCCGCGCCGTGCCGGTCCCCGGCTTCGGCGCGCAGGCCGTGCTGCGCGCGGTCAACGAGCGCACGCGGCTCGTCGCTCTGTGCAACCCGAACGATCCCACCGGCGAGCTCGTACCCGTCGACGAGCTGCGCTCGCTGCTCGAGGCGCTGCCCGAGCGCGTCGTCGTGCTCCTCGACGAGGCGCTGCGCGACTTCGTCGACGCCGAGGACCGCGACGCCGCGCTCGCCCTGGTGGAGGAGTTCCCGCGCCTGCTCGTCTTTCGCACCTTCTCCAAGGCGTGGGGCCTCGCCGGCCTGCGAGTGGGCTACGCCGTCGGCGGCCCCGGCGCCGAGCCCCTGCTCGAGCAGCTCGAGCCCGAGCTGGGGCTCAACGAGCTCGCCCAGGCGGGGGCGCTCGAGGCGCTGCGCCACGCGGGCGGCGTGGTGGCCGGCCGCGCGGCCATGGTGGCCGGCGAGCGCGCGCGCCTGGGCGCGGCCGTCCGCGCGCTCGGGCTGCAGGTCGCGCCCAGCCAGGCCAACGTCCTGTGGCTGCGCGCGGAGGCCGTCAACGGAGGCGAGCTCGCCCGCCGCCTGGAGCGTCACGGGGTCATCGTCGCCCCGGGCGGCCCGCTGGGCGACGACGCCTGCGTGCGCGTGTCGATCCAGCGCCCCGAGGCGGGCGACCGCCTCCTGCGCGCGCTGGAGCTCAGCGCCGGACGCTGACCTCGCGGCTCGTGCCGTGCACGTGCGCAAAGTTGTCGCGCGGGAGCACGACCACCCGATAGGCGCCGCGGCGGCGCACCGTGAAGCGATAGCGCGAGCGCCCGCCGGCCAGCGGGTGCACGCCGGCGCGGCGCAGCGGGACCCAGCGCCCGCTGGGCGAGCGCTTCTGCAGCGTGGCACGGCCATGGGGCACGGCCGGGCTGACTGCGCCCTGCAGGCGCACCCGCCCGCCGGAGATGCGCCGCGGCCGCAGCCCGACGCGCAGGGCGTTGCGGACCTCGACGATCGGGCTGGCGGCGACGATCGTCGTCCGGGTGGTCAGGCGCAGGCGCGCCATCGCCCACAGCGGGCCGACCTTGAAGGAGAACGAGCCGTTGCTGGCCGCCTTCTTGGTCGCCACCAGGTAGAAGGGCCCCGCGAACGGGAAGTCCTGGCGCTCGAGGGCCACGGTGGCGCCGCCGACGCCCTGGCCGCTGACCTTCCCGCTGACGGTCGTCGAGCCGCTCCAGACTGCCGGGTTGGGCGAGGCCGAGGCCGTGACCCCCCGTGGGTTGCGCAGCGCAACGAAGCTGCGGTCGTGCCCGCGAGCAACGCCCGCGTCGTTGGCGGCCACCACGCGGTAGTGGTAGCGCGTGTTCGGGCTCAGGCCGGAGATGGCGGCGCTCACGCTGCGCGCGCTCTGCCCGCTCCCGGCGCTCGCGTCCGCGGTGCGCTTGCCGTAGCCCGTGGTCGTGCCGTACTCGAAGTGGTAGGTCGTGGGGCGGCCGTTGGGGTCGACGGAGGCCGACAGGCGCGCGGCGACCGGGGAGGTGCTGCGCGCCGAGCCGGTCGTCGCCCCGGGTGGCCCGGGGCGGGCGTCGGTCTTCAGCGTGCGGTCCGAGCCGGGCGTGACGCCGGCCGCGTAGGTGGCGACGACGCGGTAGTGGTAGGTGGTGTCGCTGGTCAGCCCGGTGAGGTTGGCCGACGCGTCGACGGCACCGGTGCCCGCGCCCGCGGCGACGTCGGCCGTCTGCAGGCCATAGCTCGAGGACGTCCCGTACTCGAAGCGGTACCTCGTCGCCGTGCCCTGCGGGTCGACGGTGCCGCTGACCGTGGCGCTGCTCTGGGTGACGCTGCTCGCGGAGCCCGTCGTGGCGCTCGGCGAGCCCGCGGCGACAGCGGTCGCCGGGATGAGCAGGGCCAGGACGAGGGCGGCTGCGCGCATCGCCCTGCAAGACACTCAGCGCGTGCGGGAGTTGCGCTGCGGGTAAGCGGTGGCCATGACCATCGTCGCCGTTGTCGCCATCTGCATCATCCTGCTGATCCTCGCCTTTCTGGCGCCACGGCTCTCGCGCTACCCCCAGCGGGGGGTGCAGAAGACCTACAGCGCCGGCGGCAACACGGCGGGCAAGGCGCCGGGCAAGCTCGGGCGCTGGCTGCGCAAGCCGTTCGACAGCGCCAACAAGTGGACCGGCAAGAGCGCGTCGGCCGGGCGCCGCGGGCGCGGCAAGACCCCCTTCTGATATGGCGTGACGCCTGCTGAGCGCAGGGTTTGGTGGCGGGCTCGCGTTGGCGGGTCCGCTGTCGTTGCGGCGAGGGGTGGAGCTCGGGGCTCCCGGGGTCCGACGTCCGGGGAACCAGGCAGCGCGACTGCGATGGTCAGCCTGATATGCGGGGACTCGCTCACCCCATGACCGTGGGTTCGCCGCGGGTCGCTCTCTAGGAGCGGGCGCTCCGGACGCCGGTGGGCGTCGATGGTGCCCATAGAACGGACGCGACCCGAATCCAGTGCGGCGCTTGCTGGCCCTTGTGGTGAACGTCGGACCCCGGCAGCGTCGAGCCGCCGGGGTCACGGAAGTGTCGTCGCGGATTAGTCCAGCGTCGCGGCCTCCCAGCAGAAGCACGCCAGTTCGCGGGCGTTAGCGATCGTGATCACACCGGCAGGCTTGTTGCGTGCCTTCATCTGCGTGTAGCGCTTGTGTAGGCGCACCTGTGCGCGCCAGGCGATCGCCACGACGCGCGGATCGATGTCCTGCTGGCGGCGAGCGAGCGTGGTGCCGGTGGCTGGCAAGCGCCGGTAGTGCCAGGCGGCCTCGACCAGCAGCCGACGGGCGTGACTGGATCCCGCCTTGGTGATCGCGCCCAGACGGCGCTTGCTGTCGGTGGTGTATTCGGCCGGGACGATCCCCAGGAACGCCGCCAGCTGCGAGGGCTTGGCGAAGCGATGAAAGTCGCCGACCTCGCAGCACAGGCCGACCGCCGATAGCGTGCCCAGGCCGCGGAAGCAGCGCAGTCGGTAGGCCGTCTGCGCGAACGGCGCCGAGGGCAGCAGCTCCTCGATCGTGGCCTCGAGGTCCTTGCGGCGCCGGTGGAGCTGCTGGACGGCGTTGACGTACTCGCCGACGACAATCCGCGAGGCCAGGTCGTCGAACTTCAACCGGACGATCCAATCGATGTGACGATCGGTCCACGTCGAGCCCGCCTCGTAGCGCAACCCGCGACGCAGCAGCATCTTGCTCAAACGATGGCGCGCCCGCGAGAGGTCCTGACGGGCGTCCTCGCGAGCGCGAACGAGGTCGCGCAGCGCCTCTTCTTCCTCGCTGGGGACGCGAACGAACGACAGGCCGCCGGCGGCGAGCTGGCGCCCCAGCCGCTCAGCGTCGCGCGCGTCGGTCTTGATCCGATCGGTCGGCTTGCGCGGGATCAGCCCGGGCGCGCAGACGCGCATGTCGATACCACGCTCGCGCGCCACCCGCGCGAGCTTCATCCCCGTCGGCCCAGCCTCATAGACCGCGATCACCCGACCCTCGAAACCAGCCCAAGAAGTCCACCACCGCCTTCTCCGGGGCGCCGCGTAATTTCGCGCGCGACAACTCTCCGGTGTCCTTGTCGAGGACCGCGACCGTGGTTTGCGTCGCGTGGACGTCCAGCCCAACCCAGCGGGTAGCTTCCGCCAAGGTCAGCACCTCCCAGCTATGTGTCGGCCCACGCCGCCGCCAACACTGGCCGCGTGAGGCGTTCGCCCGGGCGTCGGGTACCAGCCGCCGTCCGGGCCACGCAAGGCTGCGTGAGGTGCTGACCCTTCTACTCAGACCGGACGGAAAACCACTCCACCCGAGCCCGACACGCAACCCCTCCCTCGACGCCCCCACGGCGCAACACCAGCCCCGAGCGCACCCGCCATACGGTCTAGGCCGCTGCTAGTCGCCGGCGGACTGGCGCAGCAGGGTCCCCGTCGTCTGCTCGAGGATCTTGCGCCAGGCGCGGGTGCGCTCCTTCTCGGCCGCGAAGTGCTTGACGACCTGGCGCACCCGGGTGGCGGAGATCTGGATGCCGTGGCGCTCGCAGATCTCGCGCAGGCGGCCGTAGTCCTCTGAGAGCTTGAGCGTGACCGACTCGAAGCCGTGGCGGGCGATCTCGACGCGGCTCGTGAAGTTCATCATCGAGGTCTGGAACATGAGCTCGTCGTTGGGCTCGGGCTCGACGAGCACGATGTCCACGCCCGGGTAGCGCTGCTCCCACTGACGCGCCATCTCGTGCAGGCGCTGGTAGGCCAGGAGCTTGAACGACTGGTAGCCGATCTGGGCGAAGCCCATGTCGCTGATGTGGCGCACACGGGTGCCCAGCAGGCCCGACTGGGTCTTCGAGAAGTCGTTGACGTAGGGCACGAGCGGGTTGACGACGACGACGAACTTCGCGCCCGCCTCGACGGCGATGTCGAGGTTGGTGGTCGAGACGATGCCGCCGTCGACCAGCTCGCGATCCTTGACGCGGACGGGCTTGTAGACCATCGGCAGCGCGGTGGACGCGCGCACGGCCGTCGAGATCGGGACGTCGTCCCAGTCGTTGGCGCCGAAGACGATCCGCTCGCAGGTGTCGAGGTCTGTGGCGGCCAGGTAGAGCTCGTGGTCGAGCAGGCGGAAGTCGTCGGTGCGATCGGGATCGCTGAGCACCGTGCGGACGTAGTCCTCGATGCCCGAGCCCGAGTACATCCCGCTGGGCAGCGCCTCGGCCAGGCCGAGCACGACGTCCATGGCCGAGATCGAGCCGAGCTGGCCCACGAGCCCGCGGGCAATGCGCGCCAGCTTGAAGGGCAGCATCACGCCCGAGCGGGCGAAATCGGTGAAGTTGGGGCGCAGGAGGGTGCCGACGTCGATGTCGCGGAAGGGGGTCGGCACCTGGCGGTTGACCACGCGCATCATCTCCTCGGGAGTGATGCCGTTGGCCGCCATCGAGGCCACGAAGGCGCCGGCGCTGGTGCCGACGTAGACGTCGAACTGGTTGACGGTCCGGTTGACCGAGAGCAGGTCCAGCGCGCGCAGCGCGCCGATCTCGTAGACCCCGCCGGTGAAGCCTCCGCCCCCGAGGACGAGCGCCGTCTTCGAGCGCCTGGCGCGGCGCTTGCCCTTCGCCGCGGCGGTCCGCCGCTGCTTGCCCTCCTCGAGGTCGACGACCTTCCCCATGGGTGACGGACAGTACCGCCGGCGCGACTCTCAGTTACATGTGGTGTTCTACGGTCCCGCCGCATGCGTTTTCGGGCCCGTGCTCTCCTCATCTCGGTCGTCGCCGCGCTCGCCGTCCTTCCGGCCGGCGCCGCATCGGCGATCTCGACGGCGACGCTGCAGGCCAAGCTGACGCGCGAGATGGGCCACGCCGGCGGCTTCTCGGGAGCCTTCGTCCGCGACCTCGACAGCCAGCAGACCCTCTTCTCCTCCAAGCCCGATGCGCCCCGCGCGCCCGCGTCGGTCGAGAAGCTCTACACGACGGCCTCCGCCCTCATGCGCTTCGGGCCCGACGCGACGCTCTCCACCTCGGTCGCCGGGCGCGGCTTCCTCGATCCCGACGGCGTGTGGCGCGGCGACCTCTACCTGCGTGGCGGCGGCGACCCCACGCTCGAGCGCGACGACCTGCAGCGCCTGGCCGGCGCGGTGGGAGAGGCCGGGATCGTGCGTGTGGACGGGTCGGTCGTCGGCGACGAGTCGCGCTTCGACGGCCTGCGCGGCTCCTTCGACACGGCCGGCGCCTACGACCGCGACATCGGCGGGGTGCTGGGCGCGCTGACGCTCAACCGGGGGTTCTCGAAGGACGGCAAGCCGGCCGCCGCGGCGGCCCTGCAGTTCGCGAAGGCCCTGCGCGCTGACGGGATCCGGGTCGAGGGGCGCAGCGGCGCCGGGAGCGCGCCGGCCGACGCACGTGAGCTGGCCAGCGTCGCCTCGCCGCCGATGCGCGACCTCATCCGCCTGACCAACGTCCCCTCCGACAACTTCCTGGCCGAGACGCTGGTCAAGGACCTCGGCGCCGCGTTCGGCGGGGCCGGCACCACGGCGGCCGGCGTCGGCGTCGTCAAGGCCCAGCTGCAGGCCTTCGGCCTGACCCCGCGGGTCGTCGACGGCTCCGGGCTCTCGCGCGCCGATCGCACCACGCCGCGTCAGGTCGTGCACCTGCTCGAGGCGATGCACGGCCAGGAGGTCGCGGGGGCGTTCGAGGGCTCGCTCGCGATCGCCGGCCGCACGGGGACGATTCGCAAGCGCATGCGCGGTACCGCCGCCCAGGACCGCTGCCGGGCCAAGACCGGCACGCTGATCGGCGTCAGCGCGCTGGCCGGCCTGTGCGAGTCCGCCGGCGGGGACACCATCGCCTTCGCGATGCTCATGAACCGCGTGAGCGTCGCCCGCGCCCACGGCGTGCAGGATCGCGTGGCGACGGCGATCGCGCGCTACGACGGGGCGGCCACGGTCCGGTAGGCGTAGAGGACGTCCGGCGCGCGCTCCTCGTTGTCGGCCCCGTCGGTCCGCCGGACCTCGAGGAAGCCGTGGCGCTCGTAGAAGCGCCGCGCGCCCGTGTTCGACTGGAATGCCCACAGCCGGAGCCCCTGCGGGCGCTCGCGCTTGGCGACGGCCAGCAGGGCGCTGCCGATCCCGCGGCCGGTCAGGCCCGGCTCCACGTAGAGCTGGTCGACGAAGTCGCCGTCGAGGACGAGGATCCCGGCGAGGGCGCCGCCCTGCTCGGCGACCCAGAGCTCGCAGGCCCCGACGATGTGCGAGGCGAAGTGGCCGCGCACGTCGTCGTCGTCGTGGACGCCGGCCGGCATGGTCCCGGCGCGCAGCGCGGCCGCGCGCGCTCGCAGGTAGAGCTCCGCCGCGGCGCTGGCGTCGCGCGCCCCGCCGCGACGGATGGCGGGCTTCATGCCCGCATCGTCTCAGGCGGGAGCGAGCGCGGGGGCCGGCTCGCGACGCTGCGCCGTGGTGCCCATGACGATGAGCATCGAGGCGACGCCGAGCAGCACGAGGCCGCCGCCCACCGAGCCCCAGGCCAGCGCCGAGAGGATCGGGAAGTCGGCGCCGGCGCTGACGCCGGTGTCGACGCCGCGCGAGCCGTCGGCGTTCATGACCACGACCGACCAGTTGCCGTGCTTGACGTCCCAGACGACGCTCTGGGTGCCCTCGCCGTGGGCCGAGGCGGCCCAGATGCGCTTGGCGGCGGGGGCCACGGGCGCGGGGCGCGCCGCGCCGGGCTCGGCGCGGTAGACCGCGCGGAACGGATCGGAGTGGAAGTCGGTCACGGTGGCGTGCGCCGTGCCGCGCAGGTAGGCCCGGGCGTCTCTGGTGCGCGCGATGCCGACGAAGACGGGCTTGCCGTTGCGCGAGGAGACCTCGAGGCGCATGTGGCCGTAGCGGTCGTGGCTCGTGAGCCACCCGGGCCCGCTGCTGTCGAGGTCGAGGTTGTCGGTGGCGATGGCGGCCGTGCGCGTGGCGAAGCGCTCGGTGTCGGTGTGGATGTAGCCCTGCTCGTCCTTCTTGTTGTCCGCCCACAGCAGGACGCCGCCGACGGCGAGCAGGCCGAAGGCGAGGAGGCCGACGATGACGCCGACCACCATCGTGGTGGTGCGCGCGGCCCGATGCGGGCGGCGCGGCGGGGTCTGGGGCGTCGTGTCGGGCATGGCTGCAGCGTGGCAGCGGATCGGCGCCGCGGGCCGAGAGGCAACAGGCATCCTGGGGTGTGGCTGCCTGCACTCCGGGCTGTCGGGTGAGCCCTCCTGTCAGAGGCGCAGGATGACCACGACCGCGGCCACGAGCGCGGCCAGCGCGGTCGCGACGGCCACGAAGGCGACCGCTTGCTGCTGGGGCTGCACGTCGGCGCGCTCGTAGGAGCGGTGGCCCTGGCGCCAGACGGCGACGGCCACGATCGCCAGCGCGGCGCTCACCCCGATCAGGCCGGGGGCCTCGCGGTGGGCCGCGACGCTGAGCACGACCCCGGCCAGCGTGACGAAGCCGAACGCGCTGCGCTGCCACGCGAGGCCGGTGCGCTCGCGGGGGACGCCCGGCCGCTCAGGTGAGGGCATCGACCACCAGCGCGACCGTCACGATCAGCCCGACCACGGCGATCCCCGCGGCGAGCAGCCGCGGCGCCCCGGTCGGCAGCGGCTCGTCGAGGCGCAGCGCGCGCTCGTTCTGCTCCCAGCGCCGGTAGCTCATGAGCGCCAGGGCGAGGCCGAGCATGATCGGCGGCAGCGCGACGAGCAGGCGCGTGGCGCGCGAGTCGAAGTCCAGCAGCTGGCCGGCCGCGAGCCCGCCGCCGATCAGCGCCAGAGCGGTGCGGTTCCAGGCCAGGTAGGTGCGTTCGTTGGCCAGCGTGAAGCGCGGATCGGGGTCGCGCCCGACGGCGCGCGGGTCACGCGGTCGCGCCATCGAGCAGCCCGAGCAGCCCCGGCTCGTCGAGCACGGCGACGCCCAGCGACTCCGCCTTGGTCAGCTTCGAGCCCGCGTTCTCGCCGGCCACCACGTAGTCGGTCTTCTTGGACACGCTCGACGTCACGCGCCCGCCGGCGGCGACGATGCGCTCGCTGGCCTGCTCGCGGGTGAGGTCGGGCAGCGTCCCGGTGAGGACGAAGGTCTTGCCCGCCAGCGGCCCCTCGCCGGGCGGGGCGCCCTCGAGCTCCATCACGACGCCCTCGGCTCGCAGGTCGGCGATGAGCGCGCGCATCTTCTCGTCCGCGAGCTGCTCGGCGATCTTCACGGCCATCTTGGGCCCGATGCCCTGGGTGGCCTCGATCTGCTCGGGTGTGGCGGCCAGCAGCGCGTCGACCGTGCGGAAGTGCTGGGCGAGGTTGCGCCCCGTGACGTAGCCCACCTCCTCCAGGCCGATCGCGAAGAGCACGCGCCCGAAGCCGCGGTCCTTCGACGCCGCGACGTTGGCCACGGTGCGCTCGGCGCTGATCTGGCCCCAGCCCTCGAGCTCGGTGAGCTGCTCGGCGCGCAGGCGGTAGTAGTCGCCGGGCGTCTGCACCAGGCCCGCCTGCTGGAGCTGGGCGACCTGCTTCTCGCCTAGCCCGTCGATGTCCATCGCCCCGCGCGAGACGTAGTGCTTGAGCAGCTGCCAGCGGCGCTCGGGACACTCGCGGTTGGGGCACTTGGTGAAGACCTCGCCCTCGACCTTGATCGTCTCGGTGTCGCAGAACGGGCAGCGCTCGGGCGGCCGCGGGACCGGCGGGCGCTGCTTGTGCTCGACGACGTGCGGGGCCGGTGACAGGACCTGCGGGATGACGTCGCCCGCGCGCAGGACGATGACGTCCTCGCCCGGGCGCAGGTCCTTGCGCAGGAGGTCTTCCTCGTTGTGCAGCGTGGCAAGCTTCACGGTCACGCCGCCCACGTGGACGGGCTCGAGCTCGGCGAACGGGTGCATGTCGCCGAACTTGCCGACGTTCCACTGCACGCCGTTCAGCCGCGTGATCGCCGTCGTCGGCGCGAACTTCCAGGCGATCGCCCAGCGCGGATCGCGGCCCACGACGCCCAGGCGGCGCTGCAGCTCGACGTCGTCGACCTTGACCACGACGCCGTCGATCTCGAAGTCGAGCTGGCCGCGGCGCTGCTCCCACGAGCGGCAGCGCTCCACGACCTCGTCCTCGGTCGTCAGCCGGGCCACGTCGTCGTTGACGCGGAAGCCGTGCTCCTTGAGCCACTGCAGCGCGTCCCAATGGCTCGCGAAGCCGATCCCCTCGGTGACACCGACGCCGTAGGACCACATGGACAGCGGGCGCTCGCGAGTCAGCTTGGGGTCGAGCTGGCGGATCGTCCCCGCCGCGGAGTTGCGCGGGTTCATGAAGGTCGACAGGCCCTGCTCGGCGCGGCGCTCGTTGAGCGCGGCGAAGTCGGCCAGCGACATGTAGACCTCCCCGCGGACCTCGATGAGCGCCGGCACGTCGTCGCCATCGATGCGCAGCGGGATGGTGGGGATGGTGCGCAGGTTGTGGGTGACGTCCTCGCCGACCTCGCCGTTGCCGCGCGTGGCCCCGGTCTCGAGGACGCCGTCGCGATAGATCAGCGAGATGGCCAGCCCGTCGATCTTCGGCTCGGCGACGTACTGGAACTCGGGATCCTCGATGCCCTCGCGCGCGAGGTGGTTGCGCATGCGCTCGATCCATGCCCGCAGCTCCTCCTCGCTGCGCGCGTTGGCCAGCGACAGCATCGGCTGGCGGTGGGTGACCTTGGTCAGCGACGAGACCGGCTCGCCGCCGATGCGCTGCGTCGGCGAGTCCGGCGTCAGCAGCTCGGGGTGCTCGGCCTCGATGGCGCGCAGCTCGTCGAGCAGCTGGTCGTACTGGTCGTCGGTGATGGCGGGGTCGTCGAGCACGTAGTAGCGCCGCCCGTGCTCGGTGAGCTCCTCGCGCAGCTGCGCCGCGCGTTCGACGGTCTGCTTGGGCGCTTTGCTCACTGCACCTCGCGGGCGGCCGGGGCGAGCAGCCGCGCCAGGTCGTACTTGGTCAGGGCGTCGAGGCCGGAGACGTCGGTGAGGTCGAAGTGCACGGGCGTCACCGCGATGTGCCCGGCGTGCACGGCGGCGAGGTCGGTCCCTGGCTCGTCGTGGAAGCCCGGGTCGGCTCCGTAGATCCAGTAGCGCCGGCCGCCGTCCTCGTCCTCGGCGTCGAGCTTGAGCTCGTCGCGGTAGATGCGCTTGCCCAGGCGCGTGACCTGGACGCCGTGGGGCTGGCCCGCGGGGACGTTGATGTTCAGCAGCGTGCCCTGCGGGAGGGGGACCTCGTCGAGCTCCGCCACGACGCGCGCCACGAAGTCCGCGGCGCACTCGAAGGCGAAGCGGCTGCCCAGCCGGAAGTCCATCTCGCGGGCGTTGGACTGCTGGGAGACCGCGATGCCCGGGATCCCGAGCACCAGCGCCTCCAGGGCGGCTGCGACCGTGCCCGAGTAGGTGATGTCGTCGCCCAGGTTGGAGCCGTGGTTGATGCCCGCGACCACGATGTCGGCGTCGAAGCCCTCGATGAGGCCGAGCTTGGCCAACCGCACGCAGTCGACGGGCGTGCCGTCGGTGGCGAAGCCGTGGGTGCCGTCGTCGAACGGGACCTGCTGGACCCACAGCGGCCGGCGCGTGGTGATCATGCGGGCGAAGGCGGAGCGGTTGCCGTCGGGCGCGATGACGGCGAGCTCGATGCCCGGCACCTGGGCCAGCGCCCGCCGCATGGCTTGCAGTCCATCGGCCTCGATGCCGTCGTCGTTGGTGAGCAGGACCTGCATCGCAACCATCCTATCCTGTCAAGGTCGCTTGACATCGGCTGGCACCGTGTGTAAAGCTTGCTTGACAGTGCGCAACGACGTCCGCCTCCTCCGCACCGCGCGAGACCTCTCCCAGGGAGCGCTCGCCGACGCCCTCGGCGTCTCGCGTCAGACGATCAACGCGATCGAGACGGGGCGCTACCTGCCGTCGCTGCCGCTGGCCTTCGGCCTCGCTCACTTCTTCGAGACGACGGTCGAGCAGATCTTCCATCCCGACTCCGAGGAGATCCCGACATGAAGGCCTTCTGGATGTCCCCGACGGGCCAGCTCAGCGCCGGCCTCGTTCTCGTCGCAGCCGTGTTCGCCGCGTTCGTCGCGGGCGGCGACCCCACCTTCGGCCTCGTCAGCGCCGCGCTTGTGCTCGGCTTCCTGCTGCTCGTCTACGTCGGCCGGCGGCGCAGCGACACCCTCGACGTGATGAGCGGCATCGGCGACGAGCGCGGCAAGCTGCTCTACACGCGCGCCGTCGCCTTCTCGGGCACGGTGATGTCGTTCGTGCTGCCGATCTGGTGGCTGGTGACGGTCGCCCAGGGCGACCCCAACGAGGTGCTCTCGATCTGCTGCGCGATCTTCGGCGCGACCTTCGTCCTCGCGGTCGTCGTCCTCGCGCGGCGCAGCTGAAGCTCCGGTCGATCCCCTCGGCAGCGGCTGCTTCGTATGCTGGGTCGGTGAACGCCTACCGCATCAACCGCCTCTTCCACCCCGACTCCGGTCGCTGCCTGGCCATCGCCGTCGACCACGGCATGCCCGGCGAGCCGGACCTGCTCGAGGGCATCGAGGACATGGAGGCGGTGATCGACGCCCTCGTGGCCGCCGATCCGGAGGCGCTCCTGCTCACTCCCGGCCAGGCCGACCTGCTGCAGCGCAGGGTCGGCCGCGCCAAGCCGGCGCTCGTCCTGCGCGTCGACACGGGCAACGTCTTCGGGCGCGAGGTGCCCGAGCGGCCGGCGTCGTGGATGTACGACGACCCGATCGGCATCGCGGTCCGCCTCGACGCCGCCTGCGTGATCGCCAACCTCCAGGACTCGCCGGGTCAGCCGTCGCTGCGCGAGACCTGCGTGCAGAACATCCTCAGGCTCCGCTGCGAGTGCGACCGCGCCGACATGCCGCTGATGGTCGAGCCGGTGCCGATGGCGCCCAACACCGCGGGCTACGACGTCCACCGCGACGCCGAGCGCCTGCGCGGCCTCGTCCGCCAGGCGACCGAGCTCGGCGCCGACCTCATCAAGTGCGATCCGCTGCCCGACCGGGCGGACTTCGCCCGCGTCGTGCGCGCCGCCCGCGTGCCCGTGCTCGTGCGCGGCGGGGGGCGCATCGCCGACGACGAGGTCCTGCGCATCACCGCCGACGTCCTCGAGGCGGGCGCCGCCGGCCTCGTCTACGGGCGCAACGTCATCCAGCACGACGACCCCTCGGCGATGACGCGCGCGCTCGCGGCGCTGGTGCACGAGCGCGCGAGCGCGATCGACGCGCTGGCCATGCTGGCCTAGCCGCCCGAACCACCGGCGTCACCCGCGCCGCCGCTGGCGCCGGGCGTGTTTGCGCTGTTCGGGCCGGGGGTCGGTCCGGTGTTGCCAGGCATCGGCGTGTTCGCGCCCGGTCGGCTCGGGACCGTCCCGCGTGAGGAGGATCCGGGCGCCGGCGCCAGAGGCGTAGCCGGGGTCTGCGCGGGCGGCGTTCGCTCGCCCGTGACCGAGGGCTGGGGCGTCGTCGGATGGTGGTGCTGGCCGGTCTGGTGCGACCGGGGCTTGTGCTGGGCGCGCGGCGGGGGCAGCGTGAACGTGCGCGTAACCTTCTGTGGCTGCAGGTCGCACTCCGCCGCGCCGAGACGCTCGAGGCCCGCCGCGACCGTGACGTGGTCGGCCGCGATCAACGGTCGCAGCGTCGAGAGGTGGACGAGCGCGGTGACGAGTTGCGCGCGCGTTGCGGCGCCGTCGAGCCGCAGCGCATAGTCGCGAGCCCGCGCGAGGTTGCGGTTCCAGGCCGTCGCTGTGTGGTGGCGGACGGACGCCAGCGCCTTCGGCGCGGCGAGGCCGGCGAACGACGCGAGGGTCTGCCCGTCGCGGGCCGTCGTCCTGCGCACAGCGTCGAGCAGCAGGTTGCGCTGGTCGATCGTGGTCTGCGCCCGGGGCAGGCCGACCCTGAGCTTCGAGTCCTCGCGAGCCCGCAGGCGATCGTTGGCGTTGAGCTCGTCGCAGAGGCGGCCGACGCGCTCCTCGTAGGCGGACTCGGACATGGCCCCCGCGGAGCCGGCCTCGCTCGGGAATACCTGGTCGCGCAGCGTGAACATGCCCGTCGCCACCCCGACGACGGTGCTGATGGTGGCAAGCCAGATCTTCGCGCGATGCCCGACCGCGGCCTGCGTGGGGTGCGGTCGGTGAGGCGGGTTGCGGGCTTGCCGGGTGCGCTTCGCCATGGGGCTGGTCGTTGCTCATTGGTGAGGAGCACCGGGGGCCGCCGTCGAATACATATAAGCGCCCCGCCGAGCCGCAGGCGTCCGCGGACGACACACCCGCACCAGGCCGAACGAGCCCGGGTGAAAGGATGCCCGACATGAAGATCGCGGTCACCGGAGGCAGCGGGAAGGCCGGGCGCGCTGTCGTGCGGGGCCTGCTCGAGCACGGCCATCAGGTCATCAACATCGACCGCGTGCCCTCGGCGGAGTCGAGCTCGCCGGATTCGCCCGCGCCCTTCCTGGCCGCCGACCTCACCGATTACGGCGAGACCGTCGAGGCGCTCGGCAACGCCGAGAAGCTCCCGGGCATCGAGGCGGTCGTCCACCTCGCCGCGATCCCCTCCCCCGTGCACTCCACGCCCGACCTGACCTTCCGCACGAACGTCGCGAGCACGCACACCGTCTTCTCCGCGGCGGTGCGCTTGGGCCTGAAGCGCGTCGTCTGGGCCTCCAGCGAGACGACGCTCGGCCTCCCCTTCGACCAGCCGCCCGACTACGCGCCGGTCGACGAGGAGCACGAGCTGCGCCCGGAGTCCTCGTACGCGCTCTCCAAGGTCGTAGGCGAGGAGATGGCGCGCCAGTTTCATCGCTGGTCGGGCGTCCCGATCGTCGGCCTGCGCTTCTCGAACGTCATGGAGCGCCACGACTACGAGCGCTTCCCCGGCTTCTGGGACGACCCGCAGCTGCGCAAGTGGAACCTGTGGGGCTACGTCGACGAGAGCCACGTCGCCCAGAGCGTGCGCTGCGCGCTGGAGGCCGACGTGGCCGGCGCTGACGCGTTCATCATCGCCGCGGGCGACACCGTGATGAAGCGGCCGAGCCGCGAGCTGATGGCCGAGGTCTTCCCCGGCGTGCCGGTGCGCGACGGCCTCGAGGGCACCGAGACCCTCTTGAGCATCGACAAGGCCCGCCGCGTGCTGGGCTACTCGCCGGACTTCACGTGGAGGGAGCTCTTCTGATGGACCAGGTCAGACTCGGCGCCGCCGGCCTGCACGTCTCGCGCGTGTGCCTGGGCATGATGAGCTACGGCAACGACTCCGATCGCCCGTGGGTGCTCGACGAGGCGGGCGCGGAGCCGATCATCCGCCGCGCGGTGGAGGGCGGCGTGACCTTCTTCGACACCGCCGACGTCTACTCGCAGGGCGCCAGCGAGGTCGCCACGGGGCGCCTCGTGCCCAAGTTCCTCTCCCGCGACGAGGCGGTGATCGCCACCAAGGTCCACGGGCAGATGACGCCCGGCCCCAACGGCCGCGGCCTCTCGCGCAAGCACCTGCTGGCCGCGATCGACGCCTCGCTGACGCGCCTGGGCATGGACTACGTCGACCTCTACCAGATCCACCGCTGGGACCCGAACACTCCGATCGAGGAGACGATGGACGCGCTGCACGACGTCGTGCGCGCGGGCAAGGCTCGCTACATCGGCGCCAGCAGCATGCACGCCTGGCAGTTCGCCAAGGCCCAGCACGTCGCCGAGCGCCACGGCTGGGTGCGCTTCGTCTCGATGCAGAACCACTACAACCTCCTCTACCGAGAGGAGGAGCGCGAGATGATCTCCCAGTGCATCGACCAGGGCGTCGGCGTCATCCCCTGGAGCCCGCTGGCGCGCGGCTTCCTCACCGGCACGCGCACCCGCGAGGGCGATCGGCGCACGACGCGCGCGGAGACCGACGGCTTCCAGGACGTCCTGTATGGGCGCACGGAGGACTTCGACGTCATCGACCGCCTCAACGAGGTGGCGCAGGCCCGCGGCGACTCGCCCGCGCAGGTCGCGCTGGCCTGGCTGCTGCACAAGCCCGGGGTCACCGCCCCGATCGTCGGCGCGACGAAGCTCGAGCACCTCGAGGACGCCCTCGCCGCCACCGAGCTGTCGCTGTCGGCCGACGAGATCGAGCGCCTGCAGGAGCCCTACGTCCCCCACCCGGTGCTGGGCCACGGCTAGCCGCATGGAGGGCCAGGCCCCCAGCCCGCCCGAGACCTGGGACGCGCTGTTCAGCGACTTCTACCTGCGCGCGTACGTCGACGACGAGGCCGACGCCGAGGCCGGCGTTCACGCCCAGAGCGCTGCGCGCCTGGCCGCCTGCCCCGCGAGTGGCGATGTGCTCGACGTCGCGTGCGGATACGCGCGCCACGCGATCCCGCTATCGCGCGCCGGCTACCGCGTGACCGGGGTCGACCGCTCGCCGACGCTGCTCGCCGCGGCCCGGCGGCGCGCCGGCGACGACGGCCCTGCCCTCGTCGAGGCCGACTACCGCGAGTTGCCCTTCGCCGACGAGAGCTTCGACGCCGCGCTGAACCTCTTCACCTCGCTGGGCTTCTACGGCGACGAGGAGGACGTCAGGGCGCTCGCCGAGATCGGCCGCGTCCTGCGCCCGGCCGGACGCCTCGTCATCGAGACCATGCATCGCGACCGGCTCGTGCACGGTTTCCACGAGCAGGACTGGCGGCGGGTCGGCGAGGGCCGCCTCCTGCTCGAGCAGCGCAACTTCGACGCCGCCTCGGGCGTGGCGCAGACCACGCAGACGCTGATCGACAAGACCGGCGAGCGCGACTCGCGGACGTTCGCCGTCCGCGTCTACACCGCCACCGAGCTCGTGGCGATGCTGACACGCGCCGGCTTCGACGACGCCCGCTGCTACGGCGACCTGGAGGGCGGGCCGTTCGACACGACGACGCGGCTCATCATCGTCGCCCGGCGCTGACCCGCGGCGATCATGCGAACAGTCCGCGCGCCGCGGATCGGCACGCCGCCACCGTGGGCGACCGTGAGTCCGAGCGCGAGACCAGGCACGTCTCCAAGGTGTCGCTCGAGTCGCTCAGGGCCAGCGCGACGACGGTCTCGGGCAGCCCTTGTGCAACGGAGGCCGGGGCCAGGGCGACGACGCCGAGGTCCGCGAGGATCCCGAAGTCCCACCCGGAGTGGAAGGACTCGTCGCGCAGGCGCGGCTCGAACCCGGCGCGGCGGTAGATCGCCATGAACACGTCGTAGAGGCGGGGCGCGAGGTCGCGCGCGAACAGGATGAAGGCCTCGTCTGCGAGCGAGGACAGCGAGATCGAGCCCGCGCGCGCCCGCGGATGATCGGCCACCATCAGCACGACCAGCGGCTCGCGGCGGATCGGCTCGATCTCGAGGTCCGCGGCGATCTCGGGGCAGAGCGAGATGGCGACGTCGATGCTGCCGCTGGCGAGCGCCGGCGCCATCCGCGCGTTCCACATCTCCTGGGCGAGGAGGTCGACGGAGGGGCGGCTGGCGCGCAGGGCCCTCCCGAGCGCCGGGAGCGTCTCGAACCGCACGCTCCAGGAATAGGCGACCCGCAGCTGGCCGACCTCACCCTCGGCGGCGCGCCGCGCCTCCTGCACGGCGCGGTCGGCCTCGGCGAGCGTGCGCTGGGCGCCCGGAAGGAAGGCGCGCCCGGCCTCGGTGAGCTTCACCTCGCGGCTGGTGCGCGTGAAGAGCTCGACGCCCAGCTCGCGCTCGAGCTGGCGGATCGCGGCGCTCAGCGGCGGCTGCGCCATGTGGAGCCGCCGCGCCGCCCGACTGAAGTTCAGCTCGTCCGCCACGGCCGCGAAGTAGCGCAGGTGGCGCAGCTCGGGCATGCCGGGCGTGAGCCTAGCCGCGATCCATACGCGTCGCGTCTGACGCCAGACCGGGGTCCTGTTGGCAGCGGGGCGCTGCAAGCCTAGGGTCGGGACGCATGTCGTACCGCGAGCCGCCGGGGCAGGCCGAAGGCCCGGTCACGACAACCGTCACCCGGCGCGTCAAGCCGGGGCACGAGAGCGCCTTCGACGCCTTCCTGGAGGGGATCATCGCCGCGGCGAGCGCCTTCCCCGGCCATCTCGGCGTCGAGGTCTTCCGTCCGGCCGATGTCGCGGGCGGCGAGTACCGGATCGTCTACCGCTTCGACAGCGCCGAGCATCTTCGACGCTGGCTGGACTCCGACGAGCACGCGGCATGGCTGCGGCGCGCCGAGCCCCACGTCGCCGGTCCCATGCGCACCGAGTTCGTCACCGGCTTGGAGAGCTGGTTCACGCTCCCGGCGCGGCCCGGGCAGCCGGCGCCGCCGGCCTACAAGATGGCCATCGTCACCTGGGCGACGATCTTCCCGCTCATCACCCTCGTCGTCGTCGTCCTGACGCCGCTGATCCGCACCTTGCCGCTCGTCCTGCGCCTCGGGTTCACGACGCTCGCGACCGTGCCGCTGATGACCTGGGTCGTCATGCCGCGCGTGACCTGGCTCCTGCGCCGGTGGCTCTACCCGGGCCACCGGCGATGACTCTCACCAAGGAGGTCCCACATGCTCATCGAGCACCCCGTTGACGTGATGCTCCTGTCCAACGACCTCGCCGTCGCGCGCAGCTTCTACGAGGGCAAGCTGGGGCTCGAGGTCGTGCTCGAGGACGAGCAGTTCCTCACCTTCGCGTGTGGCGGCGACAGCCGCGTCGTGGTCACCAAGAGCACGGTCGGGACGGCCGACGAGGCGACCAAGGCCTCGTGGCGCGTCCGCGACGTCGTGGCCGAGGTCGCGCAACTGCGCGCGCGGGGCGTCGAGATCCTCGACCTCCCCGACCTCGGTACCGTCGACGGCGTGGCCGACATCGGCTTCGCGCTGGCGGCCTGGCTCGTCGACCCTGATCGCAACTCGCTCGGCCTGCTGCAGCTGAGATAGGCCGGCGGCGGCGCTCAGCGCAGGAAGTTGGGCAGCTGCTGGCGCAGGACGCTGTATGCCGATCGCGTCGATCCGTCGGGCGCGGTCAGCCCCGCGTCGAAGCGCGCGTCGCAGCCCGCGCCGGTCCAGTTGTAGACGTACGCGCGCTCGACGCCGCTCGAGTGGTACGTGCGGGCGAGCTTGAACATGTTCTTCAGCCGGCTGGCGGCGCGCGATGTGCTGCACGGGAAGTGGCGTCCGAAGTTCACGATCCCGCCCGTCTCGGTGAACCAGAACCGCGTCGTGCGGTTGTACCTGTGCGCCTGGCGGATGATGCTCGAGGTGAAGGTCGTGCGCACGCGGTTGACGTCGCCGTAGTTGTGGATCCCCACGAGCGTGGCCCGGCGGCGATAGGTCGATGACAGCGCCCGGTACCAGGTCTGCATGTAGCGCTCGACGCCGGTCTGGTCGAGCACGTCGAGCGCCACCACCGCGCACGACGAGCAGCGCCCCTTGACCATGCGGTACATCTCGCGGAAGAACTGCGCGGCCCGGGTCGGGCTGCGGTAGGTCGGCTGGCTGGCGTGGTTGGCCTCGTTCCAGGTGCCGAACTCGCGCACGCCGAGGCCGCGGAAGTACTGCACCAGGCGCCCGACCTTCGACTTGTACTGCGCGACCGACGGCAGCTTGGCCTTCTTGATCTGCAGGTTGTCGCTGGAGACGTGCAGCAGGACGGAGAAGCCGTCCCGTCGGGCGCGCTGCACGTAGGCCCGGGCCGCCAGCCGCGCAGCGGTGTCGTCCATCGCGTTCCACGCGATGAAGTAGCGCACCCGCTTGAGCTTCGCGCGCTGGAAGGCCGGCTGGTCGAACATGGCGGCCGACTGGTCCCCGATGCCCACGCGGACGGCGGTCCGCGCCTGGGCGGCGGACGGGGCGAGAGCGAGGCACGTGGCCAGGCCGGCGAGCATGAGTAGCAGGCGTCGGGGCATTCCTCCGCCAACCCGCCTGGGCGCGTCGTGGTTGCGGGCGCGCGTCCGAACCCTGACAGTCAATAGGCCACCGACGCCAGGTAGAGCCCGTGGGCCGGGGCGGTGTCGCCCGCCTCGGCCCGTGGGCGCCCGGTGAGGAGCGCCTCGAAGGACTCCACCGACCGGCGATGGGCGGCCACCTCGAGCATCGTGCCCACCAGGACGCGATTCATGTGGCGCATGAAGGTGTCCGCCGTGATCCAGAACGCGAGGATGTCGCCGTCGCGCCGCCAGCGCGCGTCCATCACGTCGCGCTCGAAGCGCACGTGCTCGGTCTGGGTCGGCGTGAAGGCGGTGAAGTCGTGCGTGCCGAGCAGCGCCGCCGCGCACGCGTCGAGGGCCTCGACGTCGAGCGGCCGCGGCCACCACAGGGCGCGGCCGCGCTCGAACGGCGACAGCGCGCTGCGCGTGAGCAGCCGATAGCAGTAGGTGCGCGAGCGCGCGTCGCGACGGGCATCGAAGCCGTCGGGGGCCGCCGCGCACGCCAGCACGGCGATGTCGCCCGGCAACACGGCGTTGAGCGCCCGCGCGTCAGCCGGCACGCCCTCGTAGGAGGCGACCTGGCCCCAGGCGTGCACACCGCGGTCGGTGCGCCCGGCGACGGTCAGGGCCGCGTCGCCGCGCAGGATCGTCGCCAGCGCGCGCTCGACCTCCGCCTGCACGGTGCGCAGCCCCGGCTGCGCCGACCAGCCCGCGAAGTCGCGGCCGTCGTACTCGAGGTCGACCCGCGCGGTGGGCACTGCGGGCGCCTACGGGCGGGCGGCGCCGCTGACGCCCAGCATCACCGAGTACAGCGACGTCGTCGCGCAGATGAACAGGCGATTGCGCTTGGGCCCACCGAAGACGACGTTGGCCACGGTCTCGGGGACCAGCACCTTGCCCAGCAGGGTGCCATCGGGGTCGTAGCAGTGCACGCCGTCGCCGGCGCTCGTCCACAGGCGTCCGCCGGCGTCGAAGCGAAAGCCGTCGAACATGCCCTCGGTGCAGGTGGCGAACACGTCGCCGCCCGACAGCGCGCCGTCGCTCCCGACGTCGAAGGCGCGTATGTGGCGAGGCCCGTCGGGGACGTGGGTCATCCCCGTGTCCGAGACGTACAGGCGCCGCTCGTCGGGCGCGAAGGCCAGGCCGTTGGGGCGCACGAAGTCGTCGGCCGCAATCGCGCACGCGCCGGTCTGGGGGTCGACGCGGTAGACGTGGGCGGCTCCCATCTCGCTCTCGGCCGCAAACCCCTCGTAGTCACTGTCGATCCCGTACGTCGGGTCGCTGAACCACACCGCGCCGTCGGAGCTCACGACGACGTCGTTGGGGCTGTTCAGGCGCTTGGCGTCGTAGCGGTCGGCGATCGTCGTGATCGAGCCGTCGTGCTCGGTGCGCTCGATGCGGCGGGCGCCGTGCGAGCAGCTGACCAGGCGCCCCTCGCGGTCGATGGTGTGGCCGTTGGTGTAGCCCGCCGGCGAGCGGAAGACGCCGACGTTGCCGGTGGGCTCGTCCCAGCGCAGGATGCGGTCGTTGGGGATGTCGCTCCACACCAGGTAGCGGCCGGCCGCGAAGTAGGCCGGGCCCTCGGCCCAGCGCGTGCCCTCGAAGAGCTTCTCGACGCGGGCGCTCGTGCGCACGAGGCGCGCGAAGCGCTCGTCGAGGATCTCGTACTCGTGCGCAGCCAGGGCTGCGGCCCGCCTCAGACCAGCTCGAGGAAGACCATCTCGGTCGCGTCGGAGCGACGCGGCCCGAGCTTGAGGATGCGCGTGTAGCCGCCTGGGCGCTCCGCGTAGCGCGGGGCGACCTCCTCGAAGAGCTTGTGCACGGTGAACTTGTCCTGGCCCAGCGCGCTGAGCGCCTGCCGGCGGGCGTGCAGATCGCCGCGCTTGGCCAGGGTGATGAGCTGCTCGAGCTCGGGCTTGACCGCCTTGGCCTTGGCCTCGGAGGTCTTGATGCGCTCGTGCTGGATGACCTCCTTGCAGAGGTTCGCCAGCAGCGCCTTGCGGTGCGAGGCGCTGCGGCTCAGCTTGTGGCGTGTCTTCTGGTGGCGCATCGCCGGCGGATCCTACCTAGTCGTCGCGGAGGTTCAGGCCGCGGGCGTGCAGGGTCTCGATGACCTCGTCGATCGACTTCTTGCCGAAGTTCGGGATCGCGTTGAGCTCGCCCTCGGACTTCGAGATGAGGTCGCCAACCGTCTGGATGCCGGCCCGCTTGAGGCAGTTGTACGAGCGCACGCCGAGCTCGAGCTCCTCGATGAGGATGTCGTGCATCGGGCCCGCCGGGCCGCCGCCGCCGTTGAGCGCGCCCGCGCCGTCGCCCTCGAGCTGGCCGGCCGGGCCGGCACGCAGCTCCTCGATGCGGTCGGCGTCGGTGAAGATCGCCAGCTGCGAGATGAGGATCTCGGCCGCCTCGCGCAGCGCCGCCTGCGGGTCGATCGACCCGTCGGTCTCGATGTCGAGCGTGAGCTTGTCGTAGTCCGTGCGCTGGCCGACGCGCGCCTGCTCGACCGCGTACGCCACGCGGCGCACGGGCGAGAAGATCGAGTCGATCGGGATGACGCCGATCGGCTGGTCGGGCGACTTGTTGTCCTCCGACGGGCGGTAGCCGCGGCCACGGCCGATCGTGAGGTAGAGCTCGAGCTTGGTCTTCTTCTCGAGCGTGGCGATGTGGACGTCGGGGTTGAGGATCTCCACGCCGGCGGGCAGGTCGATGTCCGCGGCCGTGATCTCGCCGGGGCCGGTGACGACCAGCGGCGCCTCGACCTCGGTGGCGTCCGAGTGCATGCGGCACACGATGCCCTTGAGGTTGAGGACGATGTCGGTCACGTCCTCGGTGACGCCCTTGATGGTCGAGAACTCGTGGGCGACGCCCTCGATGCGCACGCTGGTCACGGCCGCGCCGGCCAGGGAGCTCAGCAGCACTCGCCTCAGCGAGTTGCCGAACGTGTAGCCGAATCCGCGGTCCAGCGGCTCGATGGCGAACGAGCCGCGGTTCTCCTCCACGTGTTCGGAGGTGATTCGGGGAATCTGGAAGTCGAGCATCGGGGTCCTGACTGTCGTTTCACTGCGCGCCGCGTGAAGGGAGAGGCGGCGGCGCGCTTCGGTGTGTCGGGTTCGGGTGTTCCTGCTACTTCGAGTACAGCTCGACGATGAGCTGCTCCTGGACCGGCGTCGTGATCTCACGGCGCTCGGGCTTGCGCAGCACCTTGGCGGTGAGCGCGTCATGGTCCGCCTGCAGCCAGGCCGGGACCTGGGCGGTCAGCTCGGTGGCGTCGCGGATGACCGCGTCCGCACCGGTGCCGGCCTTGACGGCGATCACGTCGCCGTCGCGGACCTGATAGCTGGGGATGTCCACGCGCCGGCCGTTGATGGTCCAGTGACCGTGGCGGACGAGCTGGCGCGCCTGGCGCCGCGAGGCGGCAAAGCCGAGGCGCACGAGGACGTTGTCGAAGCGGCGCTCGAGGAGCGTGAGGAGGTTCTCGCCCGTGATGCCCTCCTGGCGGGAGGCGCGGTCGTAATAGCGGGCGAACTGCTTCTCGAGCACGCCGTAGTAGCGCTTGGCCTTCTGCTTCTCACGCAGCTGGACGCGGTACTCGGACTGCTTCTGGCGGCCGCGGCCGTGGTCGCCGGGCGGGTAGGCGCGGCGTTCGACGCCGCACTTGTCGGTCAGGCAGCGCTCGCCCTTGAGGAAGAGCTTCTGCCCTTCTCGGCGGCACTGCTTGCACTGGGCACCGGTGTCTCTAGCCATGCGCGTCTACCTAGACTCGGCGCCGCTTGCGAGGGCGGCAGCCGTTGTGGGCCTGCGGAGTGACGTCCTTGACGCCGGTCACTTCCAGGCCGGCCGCCTGGAGCGAGCGGATCGCCGTCTCGCGGCCCGAGCCCGGGCCCTTGACGAAGACCTCGACCTTCTGCAGGCCCTGTTCGATGCCCTTGCGCGCCGCGGCGTCCGCGGTGACCTGAGCGGCGAACGGCGTCGACTTGCGCGAGCCCTTGAAGCCGGCGCCGCCGGCGGACTCCCACGCGATCACGTTGCCCTCACGATCGGTCAGGGACACGATCGTGTTGTTGAAACTCGTCTTGATGTGGGCCTGGCCGACCGGGATGTTCTTCTTCGGCTTGCGGCGGCCGCTGCGGGGGCGCTTCGGTGCGGGCATTCAGTCCTTACTTCTTGGTGGCCTTCTTCTTGCCCGCGACCTGCATGCGCTTGGGTCCCTTGCGCGTGCGAGCGTTGTTCTTGGTGTTCTGTCCGTGAACGGGCAGGCCACGGCGATGCCGCAGCCCGCGATAGGAGCCGATCTCCATCAGGCGCTTGATGTTCTGGGAGCGCTCGCGACGCAGGTCACCCTCGACGGTGAGCTCGGAGTCGATGAGGTCGCGGAGCTTCGAGACCTCGTCGTCGGTGAGCTCCCGGACGTAGGTGTCGGGGTTGATGCCGGCCTCCTTGAGGAGGCGGTTCGCGGTCGGGCGGCCGATGCCGTAGATGTAGGTCATGCCGACCTCGACGCGCTTGTTGAGCGGGATGTTGATCCCAGCGATTCGTGCCATCTGTCTCGCTACCCCTGACGCTGCTTGTGACGCGGGTTCTCACAGATCACGAGGACGACGCCATGGCGGCGGATGATCTTGCACTTCTCGCACATCGGCCTGACCGACGGTCGTACCTTCATGATCCCTTTCGGCTCGGTGACCAGCGAACCGGCTCTGGCTGCCGTGAAGGCCGCCGCTACCGGTCGCGGACGCGCGCTGACGCTTTGTGGGCGCTAAACGCGGACAATCAACCATAGCAAAGGGCTGGCGGAGGCCCGCCGCCGCTGCATACGGTATAGGCATGGGTGAGCACGACGACCTCCTGCGCCGCCATCAGCCCGGCCTGAAGTACGACTCGATGGAGCAGTACTTCTGCGACAGCGCGGCGGAATGGACCGACAACCCGGGCAACGAGCTGCGCCGCGCCGACGGCCCGCACGCGCTGGGCGAGCTCCTGGCCAGCGGCACGACGCTGACTCTGGGCCACCTCGGGGCGACGCACTACGCCGACGGCCAGGAGGTGCGCGACGGCGACCGCATCGGCGATCCCGCCAAGAACTACCGCACGCAGTACGTCGCGCTGCGGGCGGCCCACCCAGAGCTGCGCAACCGCATGTACGGCCACGCCGTGGAGGCCAACGGCCACCTGTGGCTGCAGTACTGGTTCTTCTACTTCTACAACGACTACAACCTGGCGCTCGGGATCGGCCTGCACGAGGGCGACTGGGAGATGGTCCAGCTGCGCATGCACGACGGGGCGCCCGACCTCGCCGTCTACGCCCAGCACCGCCAGGCCGAGAAGCGCCCGTGGGCGCAGGTGACGAAGGTCCCGGGCGACCCCAACCGGCCCATGGTCTACGTCGCCCGCGGCTCGCACGCCTCGTACTTCGAGCCCGGCTTCCATCAGACCGAGGCGTGGTACGACCTCGCCGACGGCAAGCGCAACTCGCCGCGCACGACGCTCGAGATCGTCACCGACGACGCACCGGCGTGGATCGCATGGCCGGGCGTATGGGGCGATACGCGCGCCAGGGTCGGCGGCATCGACCAGCCGAGCCCGAAGGGCCCGTCGGCCCACGGCTCCTGGACGAACCCCGACGGCGCCCTCGCCACCGCCTGGGAGCCCCAGCGCAAGGACGCCATCGCCGCGCCCGCGGTGGTCATCTCGCGCGATCGCGGCCGCATGCGCGTCGACTTCGACTTCACCCGCCAGCCCGGCCCACCGGCAGCCTCCCTGCAGGTCACGGTCAACTCGCGCGACGAGGCGGGCGTGCCGCCGCGCACCTACACCTTCCATGTCCCGGAAACCCGCCGCGGCACGCTGGCCACCGAGGTCCCGCTCGACCCCGCCAAGCACTACGACATCTATGCCAGCACGACCAGCGGCGACCCGCCGATCCCGTCGGAGTCGGTCCTCACCGAGCTCGACCCGGTGGGCAGCGCGGCCAAGCTGCCGTTCGCCGAGCAGGCGCTCGGCGGCTTCGCGCGCCTCGTCGCCCGCATCCGCGGCCAGCTCAGGCGCTGAGTCGGTCGTCCGCCGACGCCCGCGGCGCTTTGCGGCCAACTGCTCATCGAGGGAAGGGAGTGAGCGGCGGCTGGAGCGCCCGCCGCTCCGCGAGCGGCTTCGCGCGCGTCTTCGGCACGACGAGTGGCGACTTTGTCAGCCTCACGCAGACAAACTCGCCACTCGTCACGCGGGCGAGCGGCCACGCGCCAGAACGCAACCGCCCGCGCTCGCGCCGCCGCCACACCTCACTCGCTCGGTGATGCTGTTCAGGCCGCCGCTACTCGCCGTCTTCCACATGCCACGGCGTGAGGATGCGCGGGCCGTCGGCGGTGATGGCGACGGTGAACTCGAAGTGCGCGGCCAGCGAGCCGTCCTGGGAGTAAATGGCCCAGCCGTCGTCGCCCATGCGCACGCCGTGGCGTCCCGCGTTGACCATCGGCTCGACGGCGAGGACCATGCCCTCCTCGAGCAGCGGGCCGCGGCCCGGTTCGCCGTAGTTGGGGATCTGCGGGTCCTCGTGCATCGAGCGCCCGATGCCGTGGCCGACGAGCGAGCGCACGACGCTCAGGCCGTCGGCCTCCACGCGCGCCTGGACGGCGTGCGAGACGTCGCCCAGGCGGTTGCCGGCCCGGCACTGCTCGACGGCGTCGAAGAGCGAGGCCTTGGTGGTGTCCAGCAGCTTGCCGGCCACCGGCGTGACCGGGCCGACCGCGAAGGTCCGCGCGGCGTCGGCCACCCAGCCGTCGAGGACGACGCCGACGTCGATCGAGATGACGTCGCCGCGCTCCAGGCGATAGGGGCCGGGGATGCCGTGCACGACCATCGAGTTGGGCGACGCGCAGATCGACCCGGGGAAGCCGCGATAGCCCTTGAACGCGGGCGTGGCCCCCTGCGAGCGGATGAACTTCTCGGCCGCCTCGTCGAGGTCTGCGGTGCTGACCCCCTCGCGGACCTTGCCCTCGAGCAGGCGCAGGGTTCGCACGAGGATCGCGCCGGCCGCAGCCATGCGGTCGATCTCCTCCGGGGACTTCTTGATGATCACAGCTCGTCTTCGAGGCGCAGCGTGGCGATCGAGGCGCGGATGTGATCGTGGACCTCGGTCGGGCTGTGGGTGCCGTCGAAGCGTCGCAGCAGGCCCTGGTCCTCGTAGTACTCGACCAGCGGCTCGGTCTGCTTGTGGTAGACGCCGAGGCGCTTTCGGACGGTGGCCTCGCGGTCGTCGTCGCGCTGGACGAGGCGCGAGCCGTCCTGGTCGCAGACGTCCTCGCGCTTGGGCGGGTCGGTGTAGATGTTGTAGACGTGGCCGGCCTTGACGCACATGCGCCGGCCCGACAGGCGGCGGACGATCTCCTCGTCGGGGGCCTCGATGCACAGCACCGCGGTGAGCTGGCGATCCAGGCGGCCGATGGCCTCCCCGAGCGCCTCGGCCTGGCCGACGCTGCGCGGGAAGCCGTCGAGCAGGAAGCCGTCCTGCGCCGCCTCGCTCTCCACGCACTCGAGGATGACTCCGATGATGACCTCGTCGGGCACGAGGTCGCCGTTGTCCATGTACTCCTTGGCCTTCTGGCCCAGCTCGGTCCCCTCGGAGACGGCCTTGCGCAGGATGTCGCCCGTGGCGACGTAGGCCAGCTCGTAGTCCTCACGCAGGCGCTCGGCCTGCGTGCCCTTACCCGCGCCAGGCGGGCCAAGAAGAATGAGATTGAGCTCGGACACGGTCGAGAAAGGGGCGTTCTCGCGGATCTCCGAACGGCGCAGGAAGCGTGAGCCGGGCATCGGAGGGCGCAGCGAAGCCCGAGATCCTAGTTACTTCAGGAAGCCCTCGTAGTTGCGCATCATCAGCTGGGCTTCGAGCTGTTTCATCGTGTCCAGCGCGACGCCCACCACGATGAGCAGCGAGGTGCCACCGAAGTAGAAGCTGCGGGTGGCCCCGGTGGACGCGACGAGCAGCGTCGGCAGGGCCGCGACCGCGGCCAGGTACAGCGCGCCGGGGAAGGTCAGGCGCGCGAGGATGCGATCCAGGAACTCCGCGGTCGGTCTGCCTGGCCTCACGCCCGGGATGAAGCCTCCGTACTTCTTCAGGTTGTCGGCCTGGTCGACCGGGTTGAAGGTGACCGCCGTGTAGAAGTACGTGAAGAGGATGATGAAGATGGTCTCGCCGATGACGTAGGGCGCCTTCGACGGGCTGAAGAAGTTCGAGAGGTCCTGAGCCCACGGCTGCTGGATGAGCTGGCCGACCGTCGGCGGGAAGGCCATGATCGAGGCGGCGAAGATGACCGGGATGACGCCGGCCATGTTGACGCGCAGTGGCAGGTAGGTCTGTCCGCCGCCGCTCATGCGCCGCCCGATGACGCGCTTGGCGTACTGGATCGGGATGCGCCGCTGGCCCTCCTGCATGAAGACCACCGCGGCCACGACGGCGATCGCGATGAACGGCATCATGACCTTGAAGACCTGGTCGGGGTTGTTCCACCACGCCTGAAGCCCGCCGGGCAAGCGCGCCACGATCGACGCGAAGATCATCAGCGAGATCCCGTTGCCGATGCCGCGCTGGGTGATGAGCTCGCCCATCCACATGAGCAGGACCGTGCCCGCCGTCAGCGAGATGACGATCATGAACACGTGCGGCGTGTCGAACTTCGGGATGATCGCCTGGCCCGCGGTGACCGTGAAGCTCTTGAACAGGAAGACGTAGCCGATCGACTGCGCGAAGGCCAGGCCGACGGTCAGGTAGCGCGTGTACTGCGTGATGCGCGCCTGGCCGACCTCGCCCTCCTTCTGGAGCTTCTCCAGCGACGGCACGACGACCACCAGCAGCTGCAGGATGATCGAGGCCGTGATGTACGGCATGATCCCCAGCGCGAAGAGGGCGATGCGCGACAGCCCGCCGCCGCTGAACGTGTTCAGCAGGTTGAGCACGCCGCCCCCGCCGAACTGCTTCTGGACGGAGTTGACGGCGTCGACGTCGACCCCCGGCACCGGGATGTGAGACCCGAGCCGGTAGAGGCCCAACAGCAGCGCCGTGAAGGCGAGCTTCTTCCGGATATCGGGGACCCGGAAGGCGCTGAGGATGGTCGACAGCATGGGTCGAGGGAGGTTACTCGACCACGTTGCACGACCCGCCGGCAGCCTCGATGGCGGCGCGCGCGGAGGCGCTGAAGGCGTGCGCGTGGACCGTCAGGGCCTTGGTGACCTCGCCCTTGGCGAGGATCTTCACCGGGATGCCCTTGCGGGTGCCCAGCCCCTTGTCGCGCAGCGCCTCGAGGGTCACGTCGGCGCCCTTGTCGAAGCGCGCCTCGAGATCGGAGAGGTTGACCGCCTGCGTGTGAGTGCGGAACGGCTCGAAGGGCATCGACTGCTTCTTGTTGGGCCCGCGCAGCTTGCGCATGCGCATGTGGATGGGCATCTGCCCGCCCTCGAAGCGCGCGCGGTCCTTGGCGCCCGAGCGCGCGCCGTAGCCCTTCTCGCCGCGCCCGGAGGTCTTGCCCGTGCCCGAGCCCTCGCCGCGACCCACGCGCTTGCGCGTCTTGCGGCTGCCGGGGGCGGGCTTCAGCGTGTGCAGTCCGAAATCACTCATCGATCTTCACCAGGTGTCGCACGCGATGCACCATGCCGCGCGATTGCGGGGTGTCCTTGACCTCGACCGTGTGGCCGATGCGGCGCAGACCGAGCGAGCGCAGTGTGTCGACCTGCTGGCGGTTGGCTCCGTTGCGGCTCTTGACCTGCGTCACCTTCACGCCGGCTCCTCCTCCGCGGCGACCTGCGCCTCCTCGGCGGCCTCGGTCGTGCCGTTGACCCCCGCGAGCGTCTCGGCGGCCTGCTTCTCGCCGCCCAGGCCGAGGACCCCGTTGATCGACAGGCCGCGCAGCTCGGCGACCTCTTCGGGCGTGCGCAGGCCCTGCAGGCCCGCGACGGTCGCCTTGACGAGGTTGATCGGGTTCTGTGAGCCCAGCGACTTGGAGAGGATGTCGTGGATCCCGGCCAGCTCGAGCACCGCGCGCACGCCGCCGCCGGCGATGACGCCGGTACCGGGCGAGGCGGGCTTGAGGAAGACGCGACCGGCACCGAAGATGCCCGTCGTCGTGTGGGTGATCGTCGAGCCGTGCTTGGGCACGCGGAAGAGGTTCTTCTTCGCGCGCTCGACGCCCTTCTGGATCGCCAGGGGGACCTCGTTCGCCTTGCCGTAACCGACGCCGACCACGTCCTTCTCGTCCCCTACGACGACGAGCGCCGTGAACGAGAAGCGCCGGCCGCCCTTGACGACCTTGGCCACGCGGTTGATCTCCACGACCCGCTCCTGCAGGTCGAGCCCGGACTGGCTGACAGAACGGTCGATGCCGTCCTTCATACCTTCAAGCCTCCTTCGCGCACGCCTTCGGCGAACGCCTTCACCTTGCCGTGGTAGCGGTAGCCGCCGCGGTCGAACAGCGCGCTGTCGACGCCGGCCGCCTTCGCGCGCTCGGCCAGCAGCTCGCCGGCCTTGCCTGCCTGCTCCATGGGCTTGAGCCCACGCAGGTCGCCCTCGGTCCACGACACGGCGGCGAGCGTGCGGCCGCTGAGGTCGTCGATGAGCTGAGCGTGGATGCCGCGGTTGGAGCGGAACACCGAGATCCGCGGGCGCTCGGGGGTGCCGGACACCTTCGCGCGGACGCGGTGGCGGCGCTTGAGCCGCGCCTGGGGCTTCGTGATGACGGTCATGCCCGCTTGCCCACCTTTCGGGCCACGTACTCGCCCTCGTAGCGGATGCCCTTGCCCTTGTAGGGCTCGGGCGGGCGCTGCTTGCGGATGAACGCGGCCATCTCGCCGACCTGCTGCTTGGAGTTGCCCCTGACGACCACGCGTGTGGGCTGGGGCACCTCGAACTCGATGCCGTCCGGCGCCTTGACCGGGACGGCGTGCGAGTAGCCCAGCGCCAGCTCGAGGTCGCGGCCCTTGAGCACCGCGCGGTAGCCGACGCCCTGGATCTCCAGGCGCTTCTCGAAGCCGGCGGTCACGCCCTCGACCATGTTGGCCACCAGCGAGCGCGTGAGCCCGTGCAGAGCGCGGTGCTCGCCGCGGTCGGTCGGGCGCTTGACGAGCAGCTCCTCGCCGTCCTGCTCGACGGCGATGTCGCGCGGGATGCGCTCGGTGAGCTCGCCCCTGGGGCCGTTGACGCGCACGAGCTCGGGCTCGATGGAGATGGTCACGCCCGCGGGCACCGGGATGGGCTTTCTGCCGATGCGGCTCATGCGATCACCAGACGTGCGCGACGACCTCGCCGCCGACGCCCGCGTCGCGGGCCTCGTGGCCGGTCATCACACCCCTCGAGGTGGACACGATCGCGGTCCCCATGCCGCCGAGGACCTTGGGGATCTCGGTATGCCCGACGTAATGGCGCTGCCCGGGGCGCGAGACGCGCTTGAGCCCGGTGATGGCCGAGCGGCGCTCGTCGGTGTACTTGAGCGTCACGCGGATCAGCTCGCCCGGGTGGTCGGGGGTGGGCGCCTCGATCTCGAAGTCGCGGATGTAGCCCTGCTCCTTGAGGATGCGGGCCATCTCGCGCTTGAGCTTGCTCGAGGGGATCTCGACCTCCTGGTGCGCGGCGGTGATGCCGTTGCGCACGCGGGTGAGGAAGTCGGATACGGGGTCGGTCATCGACATCGGATCACCAGGAGCTCTTGGTCATGCCCGGCACGTAGCCGTTGTGCGCGAGCTCGCGCAGGCAAATGCGGCACACGCCGAACTTGCGGTACACCGAGCGGGCGCGGCCGCAGCGCCGGCAGCGGGTGTACTCGCGGGTCTTGTACTTGTTGGGGCGCGCCTGGCGCACGCGCTGCGAGGTCTTCGCCATCAGGCGCTCTCTCCGTTCTGGGACTGCTCTTCGGGGGAAGTGCTCCGCGGGGCGTCCGGCCCCGCGGTCTGAGACTGACGGGCCTCATCCGACGGCCCGACAAAGGGATTGCCCTCGCGGCTGAAGGGCATGCCGAACGCCTCGAGGAGGGCATAGGCCTCGGCGTCGGTCGGGGCGCTCGTCGTGATGGTCACGTCGAGGCCGCGCACCGCGTCGACCGAGTCGTAGTCGATCTCGGGGAAGATGATCTGCTCGCGCACGCCCAGCGAGTAGTTGCCGCGGCCGTCGAACGACGTCGGCCTCAGGCCGCGGAAGTCGCGGATGCGCGGGATGGCGATCGTCATGAGGCGATCGAGGAACTCGTAGGCGCGCTCGCGGCGCAGGGTCACCGAGAGGCCGACGGGCATGCCCTCGCGGACCTTGAACTGCGCGATCGACTTGCGCGCGCGGCGCACGCTGGGCTGCTGCCCGGCGATGGTCGCCAGCTGCTCGGTCGCGGCGTCGAGGACCTTCGAGTCCTGCTTGGCGTCGCCGACGCCCATGTTGAGCGTGATCTTCTCCAGGCGCGGGGCCTGCATCGCGCTCGAGTACCCGAAGCGCTCGATGAGCTGCTGTCGGATCTCTTCGTTGTATCGCTCTTTCAGACGGGCCATGGCTCTCAGTCCAGCTTGCTCTGCGACCGCCGCGTGACGCGCATGCGCTGCCCGCCCTCGCGGGAGATCCCCACGCGCGTGGGCTTCTTGTCCTTGGGGTCGATGAGCATGACGTTGGAGATGTGGATCGGGCCTTCCTTCTCGATCACGCCGCCCACGGTCTCGGCCCGCTGGGCGCCGGGGACCTGCTGGGGGCGCTGGTGGCGCTTGACGATGTTCAGACCCTCCACGTAGACCTTGGACTTGCCGGGGTCCACGCGCAGGACGCGGCCTGTCTTGCCGCGATCCTTGCCGCTGATGACGACGACCTCGTCGTCGCGACGGATCTTCGAAGCCATGCTAGAGCACCTCCGGCGCGAGGGAGACGATCTTCATGAAGTTGCGCTCGCGCAGCTCGCGGGCCACCGGCCCGAAGATGCGCGTGCCGCGCGGGTTGTTCTGGGCGTCGATGATCACCGCGGCGTTCTCGTCGAAGGCGATATAGGTGCCGTCGTCGCGGCCGAACTCCTTCTTCGTGCGCACGACGACGGCCTTGACCACCTCGCCCTTGCGGACGGTCCCCTGCGGGTTGGCGGTCTTGACGGTGGCGGTGATCACGTCGCCGATGCCGGCGTAGCGCCGGCGCGAGCCGCCCTGGACGCGGATGCAGAGGATCTCGCGGGCGCCCGTGTTGTCGGCGACCTTCAGGCGGGTCTCGTTCTGGATCACTTCGCACGCTCCAGGATCTCGACCAGGCGCCAGCGCTTGGTGCGGCTCATGGGGCGGGCCTCGACCACGCGCACGAGGTCACCCTCGTTGGCGTCGTTGCGCTCGTCGTGAGCGTGCAGCGTCGTCGAGGAGCGCACGATCTTCTGGTAGCGGCGGTGGCGGCGGGCCACGTCGATCTGCACGGTGATCGTCTTGTCGGCCTTGTTGGAGACGACCTTGCCCAGGCGCACCTTGGGCGCGCCCGTCCCGGGCTCGGCGGGCGGGGTGCCCTCGCCCCGGGCCTCGCCGCGCCTGGCCTTCTCGCTGGCGCGACGGCGCGAGCGGGCGGCGGCCTTCTGGCGGCGCAGCTCGTTGCGCTCCTCGGGGGTGGCGGGACGGCGCGTGCCGCGACGGGCGCGGCTGGCGACTTTGCGCTCCTTGGGCGTCGATGGCGGGGCCTGCGGCGCCGCGGGGGCGGCCGGCGCGGCCGCGGGTGCCTGGGCCGCGGGCTCGTCGGCGACGGGCTCCTCGGCCGCGGCCTCCTCGGCTACCGGCTCCTGCGCGGCGGGCGTCTCCTCGGCCGCAGCCTCGGGCGCCGCCTCCTCGGGAGCAGCCGCTTCGGGCGCCGCCTCCTCGGGAGCAGCCGCTTCGGGCGCCGCCTCCTCGGGAGCGTCAGTGGTCTCTGGGTTCTCTTGATCAGCCATCTCGTCTATCGAATCTGGTGGGTGTCGAGGCCGCGCTCGCGGGCCACGGTCAGGGCGCGGGCGAGGTCGCGCTTGGCGGAGCTCACGCCGGCGGTGTTCTCGAGCTCGCCCGTGGCGAGCTGGAAGCGCAGGCCGAAGACCTCGCGGCGCGCGGTCTTGATCTGGTCGGCGAGCTCGTCGTCGCGCAGGTCGCGCAGCTCCTTGGCGGTCGTCATGCGTCCTCCCGCAGAGCGAACTTGGTCTTGATCGGCAGCTTGCGGCCGGCCAGGCGCATGGCCTCGCGCGCGAGCGGCTCGGGCACGCCGGCCAGCTCGAACATCACGCGGCCCGGCTTGACGACGGCGACCCAGCCCTCGGGCGAGCCCTTGCCCGAGCCCATGCGGGTCTCGGCGGGCTTCTTGGTGTAGCTCTTGTCCGGGAAGACGTTGATCCAGACCTTCCCGCCACGCTTGATCTTGCGGGTCATCGCGATTCGGGCGGCCTCGATCTGGCGGTTGGTCAGCCAACCGGCCTCCAGCGCCTTCAGGCCGTACTCGCCGAACTGCACGCTGGTCTGCCCGCGCGAGAGCCCGGCACGGCGCCCGCGATGGACCTTGCGGTGCTTGACGCGCTTGGGAGCGAGCATCTAGCGACCCCCTCCGCCCTGCGGCCCACGGCCACCGCTGCCGCCACCACCGGGTCGGCCTCCGCCGCCGCCGCGGCCACCGCCGCCACCGCCACGGCCACCCCCGCCGCCGAAGCCACCGCCGCCACGGCCCCCCGGGCCACCCGGGCCACCCGGACCGCGCCCGCCACCGCCACCGCCACGGCCGCCGCCGCCGCCGCGTCCGCGACCGCCGCCGCCGGGGCCGCCGTCGCCGCGTCCACGCCCGCGCCCGCGGTCGTCGCCGCCGTTGCCGGCCGACTGCTGCGGGGCCTCCATCTCGGTGAGGTCGGCGCCGCTGTAGCCCTCGGGCATGATCTCGCCCTTGTTGATCCAGCACTTCACGCCGATGCGCCCGAACGTCGTGACGGCCTCATAGAAGCCGTAGTCGATGTCGGCGCGCAAGGTGTGCAGCGGCACGCGGCCATCGGAGTAGCTCTCGGTGCGCGCCATCTCGGCGCCGCCCAGGCGGCCGGAGACCTGCACCTTGCAGCCCTTGGCCCCAGAGCGCATGGCGCTCGTGAGGGCGCGCTTCATCGCGCGGCGGAAGGCGACGCGGTTGCGCAGCTGCTCGGCGATCGACTGGGCCACGAGGTTGGCGTCCAGCTCCGGGCGCTTGATCTCGAGGATGTTGACCTTGATCTGCTTGCGCGTCATCCGGTGCAGGTCCTTGCGCAGGGCATCGACCTCGCTGCCGGACTTGCCGATCACGATGCCCGGGCGCGCCGTGTGGATGTTGACCTCCACCTCGTTGGCGTCCTTGCGGATCGTGATGTTGCTCAGGCCCGCGTGGGAGAGCTTGTTGATGATGTGGCCACGGATGGCGACGTCCTCGAAGAGGTAGTCGCTGAAGTCACGCTCCGTGAACCAGTTCGACTTCCAGTCGTGGATGTAGCCCACGCGCATCGACTCGGGATGGACCTTCTGCCCCATGTCTTCAGGACTCCTTCGGCGTGAGCAGGATGGTGAGGTGGCTCGTGCGCTTGCGGATGCGCGTCGCGCGGCCCATGGCCCGCGGGCGGTAGCGCTTCAGCGTCGGCCCCTCGTCGGCGGTCACGGATGCGATCCGCAGCTCGTCGCCGATCAGCTCGTGGTTGTTCTCGGCATTGGCGACGGCGGACTCGAGCAGCTTGCTCCAGTCGCGCGCCACATGGCGGGGGGTGAGGGCCAGGATGGCCCGCGCCTCCAGCACGGACTTGCCGCGGATGTGGTCGCACACCAGGCGGGCCTTGCGGGCCGAGGTGCGCACGTACTTGGCCTGCGCGCGGACGAGGACGCGCTCGCCCGGCGCGACGCGCTCGCGGGCGGGCTTGGGAGCAGGCGCGGGCGCCTCCTCCTCCTTCTTGGCGCGCGAGCGCCGGCGGGGCTTGGGCTTCGCCTCGCCCGCGGGGGCCTCCTCGGCCTCCGCGGCGGGGGTTTCCTCGGCCTCGGGCGCGTCGTCGGACTCCGCCTCGGGGTCGGGCTCGTCGGTGAGGACGTCGTCCTCCTCCTCCTCGGCAGCCGCGTCCGCGGCCGCCTCGTCGGCAGCCGTCGGCTCGAGCTCGTCGCTCGCGGCGTCCTGCGTCTCCTCGACCTCCGGGTCCTTGGGCGTCTCGCTCATCGACGCTTCCCGGTGTCGGCGTGGCCGCGATAGGTGCGCGTCGGCGCGAACTCGCCGAGCTTGTGGCCGACCATCGACTCGCTCACGAACACGGGCAGGTGCTTGCGCCCGTCGTGCACGGCGATGGTGTGACCGACCATCTCGGGGAAGATCGTCGAGGCGCGCGACCAGGTCCTGATCATGGTGCGCTGGTTGGCGGTGTTCATGGCCTCGACGCGCGCCATCAGGCGCTCGTCGACCCACGGGCCCTTCTTGCTTGAACGGCTCATCTCCGGCGCTTGCCCTTCCCACGGCGCCGACCGCGAACGATGTAGCGGTCCGACGCCTTGTTCTTCTTGCGCGTGCGGTAGCCCAGGGTGGGCACGCCCCACGGCGTGACGGGGTGACGACCGGCAGTCGTCGAGCCCTCGCCGCCACCGTGCGGGTGGTCGACGGGATTCATCGCCGTGCCGCGCGTCTGCGGGCGGACGCCCATGTGACGCTTGCGGCCGGCCTTGCCGATCTTGACGTTCTGGTGATCGGCGTTGCCGATCGTGCCCACGGTCGCGCGGCAGTCCGCGCGCAGCATGCGCATCTCGCCGGAGGGCAGGCGCAGCGTGGCGTAGTCGCCCTCCTTGGCCATGAGCTGCACGCCGGTGCCGGCCGAGCGGGCGAGCTGGCCGCCGCGGCCGGGCTGCAGCTCGACGTTGTGCACCACGGTGCCGACGGGCATGTTGCGCAGCGGCAGCGCGTTGCCCACCGCGATCTCGGCGCCCACGCCCGACTGAACGGTCATGCCGACCGAGAGGCGGTTGGGGGCCAGGATGTAGGCCTTGGCGCCGTCGACGTAGTGCAGCAGCGCGATGTACGCGGAGCGATTCGGGTCGTACTCGATCGCGGCCACCTTCGCCGGGACGTCGTCCTTGCGGCGCTTGAAGTCGATCTTGCGGTACAGGCGCTTGGCCCCGCCGCCGCGGTGGCGCGAGGTCTTGCGGCCGCGGGCGTTGCGCCCGCCGCTCTTGGTCAGGCCCTCGACGAGCGACTTCTCGGGCTCGGTCTTCGTGACCTCCGCGAAGTCCGGGTAGGTCGAGAAGCGCCGGCCTGGGCTCGTGGGCTTGGGCTTGCGAATCGGCATGCTGGATCAGCCCTCGAGGCCCTGCAGGCCCTGGAAGATCGGGATCGAATCGCCGGCGCGCACCTGGACGATGGCCTTCTTCCAGCTGCGCGTGCGCCCCGACGTGATGCCGCGGCGCTTGGGCTTGGACTTGACCGACGCGGTGCGCACCGAGACGACCTTGACGTCGAAGAGCGACTCCACGGCCTGGCGGATCTGCGTCTTGTGCGCGTCGGGGTGGACGCGGAAGGTGTACTTGTCGTTGGCGGCGAGCACGTAGCTCTTCTCGCTGACGACCGGCCGGATGATGACCTGGCTGGGGTCCATTACTCCGTCGCCTCCTCGTCGGTCGCGGCCTGCTCGTCGCCGGGCTCGTCCTTCTCGCCCTTGGCGCGCTTGGTCAGCTCGTCCAGGGCCTCCTCGGAGATCAGCAGCGAGGCGGCCCCGACGAGGTCGGCGACGCCGCAGTTGCTCGAGGGCAGCACCGAGACGCGGCGCAGGTTGCGGAACGACAGGGCCACGTCGGCCTGGTCCTCGGTCAGGACGACCAGCACCGAGCCGCCGCCGGCCCACTCTCCGATGAGCTCGTGCGCCTGCTTGGTCGAGGGCGTGTCGAAGGGCGAGGGGTCGAGGATCGCGATCGTGCCGCGGTCGGCGTGCGCGCTCAGCGCGCTGCGCAGCGCGGCCCGGCGCTCCTTGCGGTTGACCTTGAAGGTGTAGTGGCGCGGGTGCGGCCCGAAGACCACGCCGCCGCCGGTCCATATCGGGGAGCGCGACGAGCCGGCGCGGGCGCGTCCGGTGCCCTTCTGGCGCCACGGCTTGGCGCCGCCGCCGCGGACGTTGCCGCGCGTCTTGGTCGACGCGGTGCCCTGCCGGCGGGCGTTGAGCTCGGCGCGGACGGACTCGTGGACGAGCGGCCCGTTGAAGCGCGCGCCGAAGGCGACGTCGTCGAGCTTGACCGTCTTCGTCTTCGCCGCGCCGAGGATCGGGGCATCAGCCATCGGTACGCACCTCCACCACGCCGTTGCGCGGGCCCGGCACGGAGCCGCGCACGAGCAGCAGGTTGTTGTCGGCGTCCACGCGCACGACCTCGAGGCCCTTCTGGGTCACGCGCTTGTTGCCCATCTGGCCCGGGCCGCGGATGCCCTTGAACACGCGCGCGGGATAGGCGGCGGCGCCGATCGAGCCCGGCGCGCGCACGTTGTGCGAGCCGTGGGACTTGGGCCCGCTGGCGAAGCCGTGGCGCTTGATCGTGCCCTGAAAGCCCTTGCCCTTTGAGACACCGGAGATCTTCACCCGATCGCCCTCGGTGAAGGCGTCAGCCTTGACCGTCTCGCCCACCGTGAGCTCGGCCGCCTCGTTGCGGAACTCGACCACGTGCTTCATGGGCGGCGCGTCGGCCTTCTTGAGATGACCGAGCTCGGGCTTGGAGAGGTGCTTCTCCTTGACCGCGCCGAACGCGAGCTGGACGGCCTCGTAGCCGTCGCGGTCGAACGTGCGGATGCCCGTGACGGGACACGGCCCAGCCTCCAGGACGGTGACGCGCTCGACGCGCCCGTCCTCCATGAAGAGCTGGGTCATCCCGAGCTTCTTGGCGAGGATCGCGGGCATCAGGTCACCCGGCGAGGCGGATCTCGATGTCGACGCCGGCGGGCAGGTGGTCGAGGCGCTGGAGCGAGTCGACCGTCTTCGGCGTCGGCTGATGGATGTCGATGAGCCGCTTGTGCGTGCGGATCTCGAAGTGCTCGCGCGAGTCCTTGTCCTTGAAGGGCGAGCGGATCACGCAGTAGACGTTCTTCTCCGTGGGCAGCGGAACGGGGCCGGACACGGTGGCGCCGGTGCGCGTCGCCGTCTCGACGATCTCCTTGGCCGCGGTCTCGATGGCCGAGTGGTCGTACGCCTTGAGGCGAATGCGGATCTTGTTCTGGGTGGCAGTTGCCATGTCTTGGGCTCTGGGCTCTTTCCGTCCTGCGTCTGCTGTGAGGTTTGTTCTGGGTCAGTGCGCCAGAAGGGCCCCGCCCCGCGGGGCCCTCGCACTTGAGAATTCGTATCCGTCGGGTTTCGTGCGGAGGGCGGCCGGTCGGCCGCCCTCGCGCGGGACTTACTTGACGATCTCGGAGACCACGCCCGAGCCGACGGTGCGGCCACCCTCGCGGATGGCGAACCGCAGGCCCTGATCCATGGCGATCGGCTGGATGAGCTCGATCTCCATCTGGACGTTGTCGCCCGGCATGACCATCTCGACGCCCTCGGGCAGCTTGGCCACGCCCGTCACGTCGGTGGTGCGGAAGTAGAACTGCGGGCGGTAGCCCGTGAAGAACGGCGTGTGGCGTCCGCCCTCTTCCTTCTTGAGGACGTACACCTCCGCCTTGAACTGGGTGTGCGGCGTGATCGACCCGGGCTTGCACAGCACCTGGCCGCGCTCGATCTCCTCGCGCTTGGTGCCGCGCAGGAGGCAGCCGACGTTGTCGCCGGCCTGACCCTGGTCGAGGATCTTGCGGAACATCTCGACACCGGTCACGACCGTGTTCGTCGTGTCCTTGATGCCGACGATCTCCACCGTGTCGCCGGTGTTGACGACGCCCTGCTCGATGCGTCCGGTGGCCACCGTGCCGCGACCGGTGATCGAGAAGACGTCCTCGACCGGCAGCAGGAACGGGCGGTCCAGCGGGCGCTCGGGCTGCGGAATGTAGGCATCGAGCTGCTCGGCGAGCTCGATGATCTTGGCCGTGTAGGTCTCGTCGCCCTCGAGCGCCTTGAGCGCCGAGCCGGTGACGAACGGGATGTCGTCGCCCGGGAAGTCGTACTCGGAGAGCAGGTCGCGGACCTCGACCTCGACGAGCTCGAGGAGCTCCTCGTCGTCGACCATGTCCGCCTTGTTGAGGAAGACGACCATGTACGGCACGCCGACCTGGCGGGCGAGCAGGATGTGCTCGCGCGTCTGGGGCATCGGCCCGTCGGCCGCCGAGACGACCAGGATCGCGCCGTCCATCTGCGCGGCGCCCGTGATCATGTTCTTGACGTAGTCCGCGTGGCCCGGGCAGTCCACGTGGGCGTAGTGGCGGTTGCTCGTCTCGTACTCGACGTGCGACGTCGCGATCGTGATGCCGCGCTCACGCTCCTCGGGAGCGTTGTCGATCTCGTCGAACGAACGCGCCTGGCCGCCGTACGTCTCGGACAGCACCTTCGTGATGGCAGCGGTCAGCGTCGTCTTGCCATGGTCGATATGACCGATGGTCCCGACGTTGACATGCGGCTTGTCGCGCTCGAACTTCTCCTTGGCCACGTTCTTCTAGCTCCTCTTTGACGAACTCGCGAAAACTATCGAATCTGATCAGGCGGGCACCGGCTCGCCGGCGCGGTCGCCGACGATCTGCTCGGCGATGTTGGGGGGCACTTCGTCGTATCGCTCGAACTGCATGGTCGACGTCGCGCGGCCCTGCGTGTTGGAGCGCAGGTCCGTGACGTAGCCGAACATCTCGCTCAAGGGAACATAGGCGGTCACGGCCAGTGCGTTGCCGCGCCGCTCCTGTCCCTCGAGGCGCCCGCGGCGCCGGCTGAGGTCGCCGATGACGTCGCCGAGGAACTCCTCGGGGGTCACGACCTCGACCTTGAAGATCGGCTCGAGCAGCACCGGCTTGGCGCGCTTGGCCGCCTCCTTGAAGGCGAGCGACCCGGCGATCTTGAAGGCGATCTCCGACGAGTCGGTGTCGTGGTACTTGCCGTCCACGAGCGTCACGCGGATGTCGACCATCGGGTAGCCGGCGCGCACGCCGGTCTGCAGCGCCTCCTCGACGCCCTTCTCGACGGCGGGGATGAACTCGGTGGGCACCGAGCCGCCCCTGATCTTCGACACGAAGTCGAAGCCCTCGCCGGGCGCCGGCTCGATGTCGATGTAGACGATGCCGTACTGGCCCGAGCCGCCGGTCTGGCGCACGAAGCGGCCCTCGATCTTCTGCGCCGTGCCCCGGATGGTCTCGCGGTAGGAGACCTGCGGGCGGCCGACGTTGGCCTCGACGTTGAACTCGCGCTTCATGCGGTCGACGAGGATCTCGAGGTGCAGCTCGCCCATGCCGGAGATCTCGGTCTGGCCGGTCTCCTCGTTGGTGGCGACCTGGAAGGTCGGGTCCTCCTCGGCCAGGCGGCCCAGGGCGACCGACATCTTCTCCTGGTCGGCCTTGGTCTTGGGCTCGACGGCGACCTTGATGACTGGCTCGGGGAAGGTGATCGTCTCGAGCTTGATCGGCGCGTCGGGGGCGGCCAGCGTGTCGCCGGTGACGATCTGCTTGATGCCGACGCCCGCGGCGATGTCGCCCGCGTAGACCTCGTCGACCTCCTCGCGATCGTTGGCGTGCATCATGAGGATGCGCCCGACGCGCTCGGTGCGACCGGTGGAGACGTTCAGGACGCGCCCGCCAGCCGAGAGCTTGCCCGAGTAGACGCGGAAGTAGGTGAGCTTGCCGACGAAGGGGTCGGCCATGATCTTGAAGGCCAGGGCGGCGAACGGGGCGGCGTCGTCGGCGGGGCGGACGACCTGGCGCGGCTCGTCCTCCCCGCGGACCTCCTCGAGCCCGTACATCGGCGGGACGTCGAGCGGGCTGGGCAGGTAGTCCAGGACGGCGTCGAGCAGCGGCTGCACGCCCTTGTTCTTGAACGCCGACCCGCACAGGACCGGGGTGAGCTTGAGCTCGAGCGTGGCCTTGCGGATCGCGGCCTTGAGCGTCTCGTCCGGGATCTCGGCGTCCTCGAGGATGAGCTCGACGAGCTCGTCGTCGTAGTGGGAGACCTCCTCGACGAGGTGCTCGCGCGCCGCGTTGGCGGCGTCGGCGTACTCCTCGGGGATCTCGACGACGTCGAACTCCTTGCCCAGCTCGTCCTTGTAGATGATGGCCTTCATCCCGATGAGGTCGATGATGCCCCTGAGGTCGGCCTCGGCCCCGATCGGCAGCTGCACCGGCACCGGGTGAGCGCCGAGCCGGTCGATCATGGTCCTGATCGACATGTCGAAGTCCGCCCCGATGCGGTCCATCTTGTTGATGAACGCGATGCGCGGGACGTGGTACTTGTCGGCCTGGCGCCAGACGGTCTCAGACTGCGGCTCGACGCCGGCGACCGAGTCGAACAGGGCGATGGCGCCGTCGAGCACGCGCAGCGAGCGCTCGACCTCGACGGTGAAGTCGACATGGCCGGGCGTGTCGATGATGTTGATGCGGTGGTCGCGCCACTCGCAGGTCGTGGCGGCCGAGGTGATCGTGATGCCGCGCTCCTGCTCCTGCTCCATCCAGTCCATCGTCGCGGCGCCCTCGTGGACCTCGCCGATCTTGTAGGTCCGCCCCGTGTAATAGAGGATGCGCTCGGTCGTCGTCGTCTTGCCCGCGTCGATGTGGGCCATGATCCCGATGTTCCGGGTCTTCTCGAGTGAGTACTTACGAGGCATGGTTAGCTCAGAGATGGGGGGAGTGGGGCAAAAAGAACGGGCCTCGGGCCCGCGCGCACAACCGGTCTGATGCCTGGCGAACGCGCTATGTGCTCGAGGTCTCCATTCGGACGCAGAGAGCCGCTTGAACGCGCACATCGAACCGGCGCACGTCTAGCGAACGGCCGTCGACTATAGCAGAGGTATGGCGCCCTCCCTCCCGTCACTGCCGAGCGCGAAAACGCTTCGCCTAGCCCTTCTCGCGGCCGCCGCGGCGGGCGTGATCTGCCTGCTCCTGGCCACCTTTGCCACGGTCATCGAGATCAAGGTCGGGACCACCACGAAGGTCCTCGATCACGACACCCACCTCAGCGGCTGGGACCGCCACGGCCCCGCGCTGCTCGTCATCGCGCTCTTCGCCGCGGCCATGATCGCCGGCGCCCTGCGCGGGGCGCGGCCGGCCATGGCGGCCCTCGCCACACTCGGCCTCGTCGCGCTGCTCATCGCGATCGTCGGCGATGTGCCCGACCTCAACGAGACCGGCTTCATCGGACAGGTCTACGAGGATGCGGCCGCGGGGCCCAAGGGCGGCTTCTACCTCGAGACGCTCGGCGCGGTCCTGCTGCTGGCCAGCGGTGGGCTGATGCTGGCCCTGCCCGCCGCGGGCGCCCCCGCCCCGCGCGTGCGGAGACGGGAGCGCCCGGCGGACGCGGAGGCCTAGAAGCCGCCCTCGTTGCGGGCAGCGACCCCGGTGTCGGGGTTGTCGGTGAAGATCCCGTCGACGCCCGCCGCGAAGAACCGCTGGTCCTCGGCGAACGCGTTGCCGTAGGCGTTGGGATCGGCTCCGCGCCGGTCCTCGAGCGGGAGGAACTGGTTCTCGTTGCGGAACGTGTACGGGTGCACGACGAGGCCGGCGGCGTGCGCATCGGCGACGAAGCTCGTCGGCGCCAGCGAGTGGCCAGAGGCGTCGCGCGGGATGATGTAGTCCTTGAACGGCCCGACGCCGTCGGCGTACTTGGCCACGTCCTTGAGGCCGGCCGCCGTGGCCAGGTCACCGTAGGTCGTGGTGCCGCCGGCGGCGAGCACGTCGCCGGGCTTGACGTCCGGCGAGTCGAGCAGCTGCACGAGCGGAACGCGCAGGACCTTGTTGAGGGCCTTGAGGTTGGAGATCTCGAAGGACTGCACGAAGACCTTCGCTCCGCGGTGGTTGAGGCCGTTGCGGTTGAGCGTCTGCACGAGCAGCTCCTCGAGCGGCAGGCCCTCGGCGCGGAAGTAGGTCGGGTGCTTGGTCTCGGGGTAGATGCCGATGTCGCGATGCAGCTCGCGGTCGAGCCGCTTGACCAGGTTGATGACCTCCTGGAAGGTCGGCACCTGGTAGCGCCCGTCGTAGAGCGTGTTGCGCTGGCGCACGTCGGGCAGCCGCTCCTTGGCGCGCAGCGTCTTCAGCTCGGCCAGCGTGAAGTCGTCGGTGAACCAGCCGGTCTGGCTGACGCCGTCGATCGTCTTGGTCGTCTTGCGACTGGCGAACTCGGGGTGGCTGGCCACGTCGGTCGTGTCGGTGATGTTCGGCTCGTGCCTGGCGACGAGGACGTGGTCCTTGGTCGACACCAGGTCGGGCTCGATGTAGTCGGCGCCCATGCGGGCCCCGAGCTCGTACGCAGCCAGCGTGTGCTCGGGCCGGTAGCCGGCGGAGCCCCGGTGGCCGATGATGAGGACGCGATGAGCGCCGGGATGGTGGGACGCACCGTGCGGGCGGTCGCGGTGGGCCGCGGATGGGCCGGCGAAGATGCCGGCGATGAGCAGAAGCGTGAGTGCGCCGGCGAACATGACGCGGGCGCTGATGCGGGAGACGGACATGCCTGCACCCAATACGCCTGTCGAAGGCGCGGGGTCAAGGATTGGTGACCGATGCCGACGTGGCGTCGGGGCCTACGCGCCCAGCTTGGCCTGCGCCCACTCCTGCACGCCGCGCACCAGCTCCACCGCCGCCTCGCGGTCGAGCACGGCGCCCTCGGTGTCGAGGTCGTAGCGGGCCTGGGGCGCCCACGGCGTGAAGGCCTCGAGCTCTGGCGCCCGCGGCGGCGCGGGGACCTCGTGGTCCTCGAGCAGCCCGAGCAGGTAGGTGATGCTGTGCACGCGCCGGTAGGTGATGCCGCGGTGGGCGAGGACGGCCTTCAGGTACTTCTCGGCCGCCTGCTGGGCGTGCAGGCCGACGACCTCGTCGGCGAGCTCGGGGTCCGGGGCCATCTTCTCGACGGCCACGGCGTCGCGCTCGGCGTTGGCGGCGATCACGCGCGCGAGGGCGCGGCCGTCACGCTTGGGCAAGGACCCGGCCCTCGCGCAGCGCGTCGTGGAGCATCGTGCTGGCCACGTCGCCCCACTCGTCGACGTGGGCCTCGGAGACCACGATGACGTCGGCCGGCAGGCGCAGCGGCGCCAGCACGCGCTGCAGGCGCACGACCTCGCGGTTGTGGTCCTCGACGCGTGGCTCGACGACGAGCAGGTCGACGTCGCTGTCGGGCCCCGCCTCGCCACGCGCGTGCGAGCCGAAGAGGATGACGCGCGCGCCGGGCGCGGCCTCTGCGATCCGCCGCGCGGCCTCGTCGATGACGTCGTTGTCGATCACCTTGCGCGACGCTATCGCAGCAGGGCGCGCAGCTCCGCGAGCATGAGGCGCGGGCTCTCGCACACGTCGCCGTAGGTGTAGCGACGGAACTCGTCGCCTCGGGCGCGCGCCTCGCGCTCGCGCCGGCGGTCCTGCTCCCACGCGTGGCGCGAGCGGTGGTAGCAGTAGCTGTCGAGCTCGACGGTCAGGCGGCGGTCGGGCCAGCGGCAGTCGACGCGGCGGCCGTGGGCTTTCTTGTTGGTCTTGGGTAGCGGGAGGCCGGCCTCTGTGAGGCGCTCTCGGAAGCGAAGCTCGAGCTCGCTGAGCAGCGCCTGGGCGTCGCCGTGGAGGATGGCTCGCAGCTTGGTGGCGCCTTTGGTCCTCGGCCGCTTCGCGAGGATGTTGTCGACCTGCCGCGGCGTCGTGTCATAGAGGACCCCGGCCTCGTGGCAGGCTCTTGCCAGGGCATCGAGGGAGGGGTGGCTTGCGAGGTCGACGAGGGTGCGGGGGACGGTGGTGATCGGGACGCCGCGGTGGGTGGTTCGCTCGATGCTTCGCGCGCGGTGGGTGGTCGCACCCGTCACTCGCCGCTTCGCGGGGGCGGTCACCTCGGGTGCGGGCGCCGCTCCCTTGATGAGGCCCCAGAGGTGCGCGGCCGCACGGCCGCTCAGCACCGCGGCCTCTCCGCAGGCCCACACCGCGGCGAGGTAACGGGCTTCTACGCTCGGCGCGCGGTGCCCGACGCGGTAGACGCCGCGGTGTTCTCGCAGCAGGGCACCGAGGGTGAGCCGATGGTGGATCTCATCGCTGGTGACGCCCGCCATGAGCAACTGCCCGCGCGTGACCACCCCATGCGATCGCGCCGCCATTTCGGCGAGCGTCGCCTCTACCGTGGTCGATTGTGTGGCCATTGGCCACACTAGTTACCGCGGTGGCCGAGTTCGCCCCTCCCTCGGTGCCCAGAACCACCGCCCACGCCGGCGGTAGGCCGCAAGCCCTACCAGCGGTAGTGCGCGAAGGCCTTGTTGGCCTGCGCCATGCGGTAGATGTCGTCCTTGCGCTTGTAGGCGCCGCCCTGCTGCTGCTGGGCGTCGAGGAGCTCGTTGGCCAGGCGCTGGGCCATGGTCTTCTCGCGGCGCTGGCGTGCGAACTCGACCAGCCAGCGGACGGCGAGGGTCTTCGCGCGGCGCGCGGGGACCTCGACGGGCACCTGGTAGGTCGCGCCGCCGACGCGGCGGGAGCGAACCTCGAGGACGGGGGTGAGCGCCTTGATCGACGTCTCGAGCGATTCGACCGGGTCCTTGCCCGAGCGCTCGCTGAGCACGGCGAGGGCGTCGTAGACGATCGCCTCGGCGGTCGACTTCTTGCCGTCCAGCATCACCTTGTTGATGACCTGCTGGACGAGGCGTGAGCGGTGCATCGAGTCCGGCTCGATGGGCCGGAGCTGGGCGGCGGCGCGACGGGGCATTACTTCTTCTTCACTCCGTACTGCGAGCGCGCCTTCTTGCGATCGCTCACGCCGGCGGCGTCGAGCGTGCCGCGCACGACCTTGTAGCGCACGCCCGGCAGGTCCTTGACGCGGCCCCCGCGCACGAGCACGACGGAGTGCTCCTGCAGGTTGTGGCCCTCGCCCGGGATGTAGGCCGTGACCTCGATGCCGCCCGAGATGCGCACACGCGCGACCTTGCGCAGAGCCGAGTTCGGCTTCTTGGGCGTCGTCGTATAGACGCGCGTGCAGACGCCGCGGCGCTGAGGCGCGGCGACCTTCTTCTTGCGGCCCTTGCCGGACTTGAGGCCCGGTGTGGACAGCTTCTTGCTCTTGGGGGTGCGCCCCTTGCGGACGAGCTGGCTCGTGGTCGGCATGCGGCGCGCATGGTAGCAGCGGCCCGCGGCCCGGCGACCGCCCGCGGGACCCCCGACGCCGCTCCGCGCCCAGAGCCGCCGCGCGGCGCCCGCGCTCAAGTCCGCGACCTTGCGTGCCGATACAGCGGTTGCTAATATTTAGATACCTGAAAATATTGAACCTGGGCAAGCACCGGAGCACCATGGACACCACCACCAGCCGCATCGAGCCACACGTCTGGCGCATCGCCGCCGTCGTCGTCATTGGCGCGATCCTCTCGATCCTCGACACCACGATCGTCAACGTCGCCCTCGACACGCTCAGCCGCGACCTGCACTCCCCGCTGGCCGACATCCAGTGGGTGGCGACCGGCTACATGCTCGCGCTGGCCGCGGTCATCCCGGTCTCCGGCTGGGCCGCCGGGCGCTTCGGCGCCAAGCGCCTGTGGGTCGCCTCGGTGGTCCTCTTCACGCTCGGCTCGGCCCTCTCCGGCCTGGCGTGGTCGACCGAGACGCTCGTCATCTTCCGCGTCCTCCAGGGCATCGGCGGCGGCATGATCATGCCTGTCGGCACGATGATGCTCACGCGCGCCGCCGGCCCGGCCCGACTGGGCCGGATCATGTCCATCATCGGGATGCCGATGATCCTCGCCCCCATCTTCGGGCCCACCCTCGGCGGTCTGCTCATCGACCACCTCGACTGGCGCTGGATCTTCTACGTCAACGTGCCCGTCGGCATCGTCGCCGTCGTCATGGGCATGCGCCTGCTGCCGAACGTCGAGGAAGGCGTCTTCCGCACCAAGCTCGATCGCGTCGGCCTCGGGCTGCTGGCCCTCGGCGTGCCGCTCTTCGTCTACGGCCTGGCCGAGATCGGCCAGAGCGGAGGGCTCGCGGCGCCGCAGGCCTACGGCCCGCTGGTCGGCGGGGCCGCCCTCGTCGCCGCCTTCGTGGTCCACGCCCTGCGCGTCGAGCAGCCCCTGCTCGACGTGCGTCTCTTCCGCACCGCGTCCTTCAGCGCCGCCGCGGTGACGACCTTCGTCCTCGGCGCCTGCCTCTTCGGCGCGATGATCATCATGCCCCTGTACTTCCAGCTCGTCCGCGGCGAGGACGCCGTGACGACCGGCCTGCTGCTCATCCCGCAGGGCATCGGCGCCGCGATCGCGATGCCGCTCGCCGGCCGCTTCAGCGATCGCGTCGGCGGCGGGCGGGTCGCGCTCGCCGGCCTGGCCGTGACGCTGGTCACCACCCTGCCCTTCATCGCGCTGCAGGCCGATACGTCCTACCTGCTGATCTCCGCGGCGATGATCGGCCGCGGCCTGGGCATCGGCCTGACGATGATGCCGGCCATGACCGCGGCGTACTCGCGCCTGCGCCCCGAGGACATCGCCCACGCCACGCCACAGCTCAACGTCCTGCAGCGCGTCGGCGGCTCGATCGGGACCGCGCTGCTCACGGTCGTGCTCCAGCACGGCCTGACCGCCGGCGCGCACACGCCCGCCGCGGCGGCCGACGCCTTCGGGCACACGTACCTGTGGGTCATGGCCCTGACCGCCGTCGCCGCGATCCCGGCCTTCGTCCTCGCCCGCTCGGAGAGCGCGGACCGCGAGCGCGCCCTGCCGGCCGGTGTCGTCGCCGAGGCGGCGGCCTAGGATGCCGACCATGTCCCCCAGCCGCACGGACGTCGCGGTGGAGCTGCGCGAGGCCGTGCAGGCCTTCACCGCCGCCCAGCGGCGCCTGCGCGGTCGCGATGCCAAGGCCGGCGGGACGAGCTTCGCGCAGTTCCAGCTGCTGCGCCGCCTCGCCGAGGTCGACGAGTGCCCGGCGAGCAGGCTCGCCGCCGACGCCGACCTCAGCCCGGCCTCCGTCACCCAGGCGCTCGACCACCTGGCCGAGCTGGGGCTCGTCGAGCGCGTGCGCAGCGAGACCGATCGGCGCGTGGTCCTCAACCGGCTCACTCCGGCCGGGCGCGAGCGCTTCGAAGCGAAGCACGCCGCCCTGGAGGAGCGCTGGAAGGAGGCGCTGGCCGACCTGTCGGCCGAGCAGCTCGGCCAGGCCGCCCAGGTGCTGAGGCGGATGGCCGAGGTCCTCGACGGGATCTAGCCGGCCAGGTACTCGGCCCAGGTCTGGCGGCCGTCGCGGTGCTCGGGGCAGGTGTTGCGCCCCTCGCGCATGGCGTGCGCGACCCGGCCGGCGGTCGGGAGCGGCGCGACCAGGCGCGGGCGCCCGCGCCGCGCGCGCCACGCCGCGACCATCTCGCGCAGCTCGAGCACCTCCGGGCCGCCGAGGTCGGGCGCGCGCCCGAGTGGCTCGCCGCTAACCAGCCGCGCGACGCGCTCGGCGACCTCGGCCGCCGCGATGGGCTGGAAGCGGAAGCTCAGCGGCAGCGGCGCCAGCGGCAGGCGCTCGGCGCGCCCCAGCCACAGGGCGACGAGCTGGTGGAACTGCGTCGCGCGCTGGATCGTGAACGGGATGCCCGAGGCGGCGACCTCGCGCTCGCACGCCAGCTTGCGCCGGTAGTAGCCCAGCGGTATCGCCTCGATGCCGACGATCGAGGCGTAGATGAGGTGGCGTGCGCCGCGGGCGGCGTCGAGCAGGACTCGCGTCTGGCGCACGTCGCCGCGGCCGGTGGGCGCGTCCGTGGCCGCGTGGACGACGACCTCGGCGCCGGCCGCGGCCTCGGCGACGCCCACCCCGCTGGCCAGGTCGCCGGCGTGCGTGCCGGCGCCCAGGCGCCTTGAGAGCACGCGCACCTCGTGGCCGTCGTTGCGGAGCCGCTCGGCGAGCGGCGTGCCGAGCGCCCCGGTGCCCCCGGTGACGAGGACGACCATCTAGGCGTCGCGCAGCGCTGCCACGGCGTCGGCGAGCATGAACACGTCGATGCCGCGCAGCAGGGCGCGGTAGCCGCGGCCCGCGAGGTCAGCCGCGCGCCCCGCGTCGAGTGCGACGCCGCACAGCGCCACCCCCGCCGCCGCGACCGCACGCTCGACGCCGGCCACCGCCTCGACGAACCGCGGCTCGTCGAAACGGCCCTCGATGCCCAGAGCACAACTGAGGTCGAAGGGCGCGATCATCACGAGGTCGACGCACGGCACGCGCACGATGGCGTCGATCTCCTGGACGGCCTCGAGGGTCTCGATCTGCACGCAGCAGGTCATGCGCGGACCTATCGCCGTGGAGTACTCGCCCGGCGAGACCAGGTGGCGCGCGTGCGCGACGAAAGGCCCCCATCCGCGCGTCCCAGCGGGCGGGTAGGTCACCGACGCCACGCAGCGCTCGACGTCCTCGGCCGAGCGGACCATCGGGAAGAAGATGCCCTCGGCGCCCGCGTCCAGCGCGACCTTGACCTCGGCCGCGTCGATGCCCGGCACGCGCACGAGCGGCGCGCACGCAGTCCCCGCCGTCGCGGCGATCATCGCCTGCATGGACTCGCGGCCGATCGGCCCGTGCTCGCGATCGATGACGAGGAAGTCGGCCCCGGCGGCGGCGATCGCCTGTGCCGCCACCGCCGAGGGGATCGTCGCCAGCACGCCGTTGAGGACGTCGCCCTCGCGGGCGAGCCGCTCCTTGAGAAACATCGCTGCTACGCGGTGGGCACCGCGGCGAGGGCGTCCTGTGGCGGGGTGTACTCGAGGTCCTGGTCGCGCGCGACGGGCTCGTAGGTCAGCTTGCCGGCGGCCACGTTGAGGCCCTTCATGAAGCCCGGGTCGGCGCCGAGCGCGCGATGCACGCCCTCGTCGGCGAGCCTGAGCAGGTAGGGCATCGTCGCGTTGGTCAGCGCCCACGTCGAGGTGATGGGCACCGCGCCCGGCATGTTGGCCACGCAGTAGTGGGTGATCCCGTCGACCTGGTACGTGGGGTCCGAGTGCGTGGTCGGGCGCGAGGTCTCGAAGCATCCTCCCTGGTCGATCGAGACGTCGACCAGCACGGCGTTGCGCTTCATGAGCTTGAGCTGCTCGCGCGTGATGACGCGCGGCGCCGTCGCCCCGTGCACGAGCACCGCGCCGATGACCAGGTCCATCTCGGGCAGCCGCGACTCGATCTCGAGCGTCGAGGCGAAGCACGTCGACACGCGCCCGTTGAGCAGCACCTCGAGCTCGCGCAGGCGGTCGATGGAGCGGTCGTAGACGTAGGTCTCGCCGCCGAGCCCCACGGAGATCTCGGCCGCGTTCTGGCCCACCACGCCGCCCCCGATGACCATGACCTTCCCGGCCGCGACCCCGGGCACCCCGCCGAGCAGCAGCCCGCGCCCGCCCATCGGCTTCTCGAGCATGAAGGCGCCGGCCTGCGTGGCGATCTTGCCCGCCACCTCGCTCATGGGCGCCAGCAGCGGCAGCCGCCCGCGGGCGTCCTCGACCGTCTCGTAGGCGATCGCCGTGGCGCCGGAGGCCAGCAGGCCCCGCGTCTGCTCGGGGTCGGGGGCCAGGTGCAGGTAGGTGAACAGCGTGTGGCGCGGCTGGAGGCGGGCGACCTCCCCGGGCTGGGGCTCCTTGACCTTGACGATGAGGTCGGCCTCGCCGAAGACCGCCTCGGCGTCGGGCAGGATCTGCGCGCCCTGGGCGACGTAGTCGGCGTCGCTGATCGCCGAGCCCTCCCCGGCGCCCGCCTGCACGACGACGTCGTGGCCGCGATCGTTGAGCTCGCGCACGCCCGAGGGGGTCAGCGCGACGCGGTACTCGTCGGTCTTGATCTCGGTGGGAACGCCGACCTTCACTGATGGACCTCGCTGTTGACGGGGGGACGGGCGACGATCTCACGCCCGCGCAGCGCCAGCCAGAACTCGATGCGGTCGCGAGCGGAGCTCAGGTCGCGCCCGGTGAGCTCCTCGATCTTGCGAATGCGGTAGCGCAGCGTATGACGGTGGCAGTACAGGCGTCGCGCAGCTGCCTCCCACTGCCCGTTGCACTCGATGAAGGCCTCGAGCGAGCGCATGAGCTCACCGCCGTAATGCCCCTCACCGTGCTCGATCGGCCCGAGGAGCGACTCGCAGAACAGGCGCAGGGCATCGGTGTCCTGCAGGGAAAGCAGCAGCTGGAAGGAGCCGAGGTCGCGGTAGGTCGCCACCCTCGGCGGCTGCGCGCCGTTGCCGTTGGCCGGCGCCACGCCGCCCAGCTCGCGCGCCTCCAGCGCGCAGCGCGCCTCGTGGTAGGCCTCGCGCGCGCGGCCCGCCGCCACCGCCCGCCCCACGCCGGCCGCGGGCCGCCCGCCCACGGCCTGGCCCGCGCCCGCCACTGCGCGCTCAGCCAGCTCGAACAGCTCGTCGTCGAGGAAGCCCGGGAGCAGAGCGACCACGTAGCGGCCCGAGGGCGCGACGAGCCCGCTCACCGCCTCGCCGCGCAGCGCCTCGGTCAGGGCGGCCTCGCAGGCCTCGGGGGTCGTGCGCTCGGGCGGGCTGAGGACCAGCGTCGTCACGCGCCCGCCGAGGCCGAAGGGCTCCAGGCGCCGCCCGAGATCGGCGCCTTGGAGCTCGCCGGCGATGACGGCCGAGAGCACGTCGCCGGCCAGGCGGCGCTCGGTGGTGTCGGCCACGCGCCGGCGCAGCAGCTCGAGCGCCACCACGGTCACGGCTTGGTGCAGGATGAGCCGGTCGATCTCGGCCAGCCCGTCGGCGTCCTTGGCCGCCACCAGCCACGCCTGCGGCAGCGCGCCGGCGCCGGCGGACGTGCGCGGCGGCTCACCGCTGGCGATCGGCAGCGCAAGGGCGCGCGGGGCGAGGTCGGGATGGCTGGGGACGAAGCCGGCCCCGTCGCCGCCGCGGGCGCGGTCGCGCACCTCCTCGCCCAGCGCCGCGACCACCTCGGGGTCGAGCTCGCGGCGGAAGGTGCGCATGGCCTGCAGCTCGCCACGGCCGTCGAAGACGAGCGCCGGCCCGCCGATGAGGGTGGCCAGGGCGCCGACGATCGCGTCGAGGCCGCGCTCTGAGAGGACGATGCGCTGCAGGCGCTCCTGTGCAGCGATCGAGCGCTGCAGCAGGGCGTACTGCTCGTTGACCAGCCGGGCGAAGGCCTTCTCGGTCAGCGCGATGAACGGGAGCTCGTAGGGCACCTCGAAGAGCGGGAAGTCGCGCTCGCGCGCCGCCTCGACCAGCGCCTTGGGCACCTTGTCGTGGGTGAACCCGGTGCCCAGGCCCAGCCCCGCCAGCCCGTGGTCGGCCAGCGTGGCGATGTACTCGCGCTGCTGCTTGGCGGTGTCGAGCCCCAGCCCCGTCGTCAGCAGCAGCTCGCCGCCCGACAGCCACGGCGTCGGGTCGGGCAGCTCTGAGATGTGCACCCAGCGGACCGGCATGTCGACGTTGGCCTCGCCGGCCAGGAGAGCGACGTCGACGTCGGCCAGGACCTCGCGGATGGTCAGCATGGCGTCATGCGTGCAGCATCCGGCGCGATGCCTCCTCGAGCACGGGGCGCAGCACGGCCTCGATCTCCTCGAACTGCTCGGGGCCGGCGATGAGCGGCGGCGAGAACTGGATCACAGGGTCGCCGCGGTCGTCGGCGCGGCAGATGAGGCCGCGGCGGAACATCTCCTCGGAGAGGTGGCCGCGGATCAGCGACTCGCTCTGCTCCTTGGTGAAGTGCGGCTTGGTCTCGCGGTCGGGGACCAGCTCGATGGCGTGGAAGTAGCCGGCGCCGCGCACGTCGCCGACGATCTCGATGTCGCGCAGGGACTCGAGCATGTCGCGCAGGTCGCCCTCGTGCTCGCGCACGTTCTCGAGGATCCCCTCGTGCTCGAAGACGTCGAGGTTGGCCATCGCCACCGCGGCGGCGATCGGATGCCCACCGAAGGTGATGCCGTGCAGGAAGGACGTCTTGCCGTCGGCGAAGGGCTCGAACACGGCGTCCGAGGCGATGACCGCGCCCATCGGGGCGTAGGCCGAGGTGAGGCCCTTGGCCGTGGTGATGATGTCGGGCTGGTAGCCGTAGCGCTCGGCGCCGAAGTAGTAGCCCAGGCGCCCCCACGAGCAGATGACCTCGTCGGAGATCAGCAGCACGCCGTATTGGTCGCAGATCTCGCGTACGCGCTGGAAGTAGCCCTCCGGCGGCGTGAAGCATCCGCCGGCGTTCTGGACGGGCTCGAGGATCACGGCGGACACCGTCTCGGGCCCCTCGAACTCGATCCGCTGGGCGATCGACTCGGCGAGGTTCTCCACGCCGTAGCCGGGCGCCAGGCGATAGACGTTCGTGTTGGGCACGTGGCAGCCGCCCGGCGTGAAGGGCTCGAACGGCGTGCGCATCGGCGTGATCCCGGTCGCGCTCAGCGCCCCGAGGGTGGCGCCGTGGTAGGCGGTCTCGCGCGCGATGACCTTCGTTCGGTTGGGCGAGCCCGTGAGCTTGTGGTACTGGCGCGCCAGCTTGAGCGCGGCCTCGACCGCCTCCGAGCCCCCGCTGGTGAAGAAGACGCGGTTGAGGTCGCCCGGCGCGAGCGAGGCGATGCGCGCGGCGAGCTCGATCGCGGGCGGATGCGCGTAGGACCAGTTGGTGAAGAAGCCCAGCTCGCGCGCCTGGTCGGCGCCGGCCTGGGCGACGTCGTGGCGCCCGTGGCCGATGTTGACGCAGAACAGCGCGCTGAGCGCGTCGAGGTACTTCTTGCCGTGGTCGTCCCAGACGTAGCAGCCCTCGCCCCTGGCGATGATCGGGATCTCGTGGTCCTCGCCGTAGCCGCCCATCCGGGCGAAGTGCAGCCACAGGTGGCGCTGGGCGAGGGCCTGCAGGTCGGTGCGCGTCGTCGGTTCGGTCGTCGCCATGCTCTCGTTTCTCCAATCCGTCACGGCGTTGATCGGATTGGACAAGTTATCGGGCGGTTCAGCCCGGGGCAAGACGCCCGGTTGCAGTCGGTTGTCCAGTCTGGAGCACGAGTCTCTCTGAGGGTTGGCGGGCTGCGCTGCGCTTGTGAACAGCATCACCGAGGGGAAGCAGGCGGGCGGCGGTGCGGGGCGCGCGTCGTCGTCCCCAAGGGTGTCAGGCTTCGTGCGCAGAGCGCGCGTGTTCCGTAACAGTCTTTGGAGACACCCAAGGGGGTGGTCCGTCTTAAGCATCTGTGGGATGCATAAGACCGACCACCCCTCCGGCCGTCCCCCGGGAGGTGTTGCGAAACACCCGCGAAGTGCGCAGGCACTCCGCGGCCGGCCTGCTTGGGCCGCCCGCTCACGCGGAGCAGCGAGCGCCCCGGCCGCCGCCCGCTCCCTTCCCTCGATGCGGCCGTAAACGCCGCGCAGCACCCACGCGCAGCGCGGACGACGGACGCGAGCGGACGACCCGCGTAGGCTGGCCCGCACGATGGCCCTCGCCTACGACGACACCCACGGCTCCGGCCCGCCGCTCGTCCTCCTGCACGGCACCGGCAGCCACCGCGGCATGTGGGACCCGGTGGTCGGGGCCCTGGCGCGGCAGCGCCGCGTCATCGCGGTCGACCTCCCCGGCTTCGCCGGCTCCGCGAACGAGCCTTCCGACCCGAGCCCGGCCGGCCTCACCGATGCCGTACAGCGCTGGCTGGCCGAGCAGGGGCTCGATCGCCCGCACGTCGCGGGCAACTCGCTTGGGGGCGGCCTGGCGCTCGAGCTCGCGCGCCGGCACGCCGTCGCGTCCGCCACGGCGCTGTCCCCCATCGGCTTCTGGACCCCGCGGGAGCTCGCCTTCGCTCAGGGCTCGCTGCGCGCGGCGCGCGCGATCGTCAGGCGCCTGCGCCCGCTGATGCCGGCGCTGACGCGCACAGCCGCGGGGCGGATCGCGCTGTTCTCGCAGATCTACGGGCGACCGTGGCGCCTGTCGCCCGACGAGGCGCGGGCCGCGGTCGATGCCTTCCTCGACGGCCCCGCCTTCGACGCGGTGCTCGAGGCCTCCGGCCACTACCGCTTCGGCGCGGGCGACGAGTTGCGCGGCGTCCCGGTGACGATCGCGTGGGGGACGCGCGACGCGCTGCTCATCCCCCGCCAGGCGACGCGCGCGCGGCGACTGCTGCCGTGGGCCCAGCACGTCGCGCTGCGTGGGTGCGGCCACGTGCCGTGTCGCGACGACCCTGAGGCGGTCGCGGCGGCGCTGCTGGACGGGAGCCGGGACGGCTAGGCCGTAGCGGCGGCCGCGCGCTCGGCGGAGCGCACGGGCGCGGGCGTCAGCGCCGAGGCGGTGACGACGAGCACGAAGGCGATGCCCTGGACGGCGATCCCCAGCGCGGTGCCGGGCATCGGGTCGCCGAAGACGATGATGCCGCCGGCGATGCAGGAGATGTTGGCCGCGGTGCCGGTGATGGCGATGACCTCGACGGCCTCGCCGTCCTGCAGGCTCTTGGCCGAGGCGTAGAAGGCGCTGGCCGAGCCGAGGGCCGCGACCAGCAGCCACGGGCTCGCGAGCCCGAGGATGCCCTCGTGGCCGACGAGGCCGGTGAGGGCCTTGACGGCGACATTGCAGACGCCGAAGAGGATGCCGGAGGCCGCGGCGAGCATGACGCCGTGGTGCTCGGCCGGCGCGCCGGCGCGCGGGCCCAGGATGAGCAGGCCGCCCATGCCCAGCAGCCCGCCCTCGAAGCCGATCATGGCGGCCAGCGAGAAGGCGGAGTTCGAGCCGTGCGGGTGGGGCATCGTGATGCCGAGCAGGACCAGGCCGACGGCGGTGAAGGCCAGCCCCATCCACTGGCGCCGGCCGACCTCGTAGCCGAAGATGCGATCGGCCATGACGGCGATCAGGACCACGCCGCCCGACAGGACGACCTGCACGACCGACAGCGGGACGAGCGAGATGGCCGCCACGTGCAGGGCCCAGGCGCCTCCGCCCACGATCATGCCGATGCTGAACCAGCGCGAGGAGTACAGCGCCTTGGCCGTGCGCCACGGATGGCGAACGTCGACGGCCGGGGCCTCTCGAGCACCGCGGTGCTTGAAGAAGAAGCTCAGGTTCGAAGCGATGGCGCACAAAAGCGCCAGCAGGATGCCGAGTTGAAGAGTCATGCAGGGTTCATCGGGCCGATTCGATCAACATGGTGGTGCCGGCCGATGACCACCTCATCGGCACCACCGGATGCGTTCTTGATGAACCGGCGAGGGCGACAGGCTAGCGAACGATCCCCGAGCGTGCGCAACCACCAGAAACCCCTGCTCTACGTCGATATCGACGGCGTTCTCTCGCTCTTCGGCTTTCACTCCGACACCCGTCCACAGGGCATCTGGCTGAACGTTGAGGGCATCGTGCACCTGATTTCGGCTAGCGCTTCCGAGAACCTGCACCGGCTGGCCGCCCCCTTTGACCTGGTCTGGTGCAGCGGATGGGAGGAGAAGGCCAACGAGCACCTCCTCGGTGCCCTTGTCCTGCCCGCTGCACTGCCTTTCCTCACCTTCCCGGCGCAAGAAGGTGCAACCCGGCACTGGAAGCTCGCCGCGATCGAGGCCCACGCCGGCGACCGGCCGCTGGCCTGGATCGACGACGCCCACGACGACTCATGCCGGGCCTGGGCCGCCGAGCGAACCGCGCGGACCCTGCTCGTCACCACCGATCCCGCCACCGGGCTGACCGTCGCGCACGTCGAGGCGCTCGAGCGCTGGGCCGCCGGTCTCTCGCCGGACTGAGTCCCTGCGCAGGCCGCGCACACGGGCTTAAGCTCTTGATCGATGTCGGACGAGGATCTCTGGGAGGCCGCTCGTGCCCGCACGCGCGAGGACGTGCGCCAGATCTTCGCCCGCACCCCCGAGGCGCCGCAGCGGACGTGCCCGCACTGCGGCGCGCAGGCGCAGACGCGAGAGGAGCACTGCCCCGCGTGCGGGCGCTCGTACTTCGAGCGCCCCGATCGCTTCTCGCGGCGCACGCGGCGGGCCCTGCAGGGCGTGGGCGCGCTCGCGGTGGCGGCCGCGCTCGCGCTCGTGGTCGTCGTCCTCATCCACCTGGCGGGCGACAACGGGACGAGCGCGCGCGAGCGCCGCGCCGCGGCGGCGGCCGCCGAGCGAGCGCGGCTGACCCGCGAGCAGCGGCCCCACCACGCCACCGTCGCCGCCCTGCGCGACGACGACCTCGGCGCCGCGCGCGCCACGCGCGTCGAGCTCGTCAACCGCCTGGAATCCGCCATCACCGTCGACGCGCGCGGGCGCGTCGCAGGCCACGAGCTGCGCGCCCGCAGCATCCGCTCGACGAGCTGCCACGCGCTGGTCAACAACGCGCGCCGCGACGAGCTCGACCTGCGCAAGCCCCTGGGCCGCTACGCCTGCGAGGCCGCGGTCGAGACGGCCAGCAACGCCGGGATCACCTCGACCCTCGGCGTGCCGTTCGTGGGCACGATCGACTTCCCCAAGGGCCGCCTGACTTGGTGCAAGGACAACCCCACCAGCGCCAGCGACGTCAAGAGCGCGCTGGCCTTCGTGCGCCTGTCGCGCGAGTGCACGGCGGCGCGCGGCCCGGTTTTCGGCTCCGGGTACCTCATCGAGCCGCGCCGTTAGCTGTCAGGGTGACGTAGGCATGTCGCACATGCGCACCACGATGCAGAGCCAGCCCGACGAGCTGCGGCGCCTGCTGGCCGACCGCTACCCGGCACAGGCGGCCGCGCAATGGATCGCCGGACGGCGCACGTGGCTGGTGGGCATCGGGACGAGCTGGCACGCGGCGCATCACGGCGCGTGGCTGCTCGGCGCGGCTGGAGTCGACGCCTTCGCGCTCCACGCCGCCGACGTCGCACCCTATGCGCGCCCGTTCGTTGCGGCCGACGCCGTCATCGTGCTCAGCCACACGGGCCAGACCGGCTACACGGCGCAGGCGCGCGAGGCGGCGCGCGAGGCCGGAGCGGTGGTGATCCACGTCACCGGCATCGGCAAGGGCGGGGATCTCGAGACCGTCGCGCCCGAGACCTCGTACGCGTACACCGCCAGCCACACCGGCGCGCTCATGCGCCTGGCCCAGATCGCCGAGCTGCTGGGCGCGGATCTGGGCCCCTCGCCGCGGTGCCCGACGCGGTGGCGGGCGTGCTCGCCGCGCCGGGATCGGTCGTCGAGCCGCCAGACCGCCTCCTCGAGTTGATGGGCGCCGGACCCAATGCGTGGACCGCGGCGGAGGGGGCGCTGAAGGTCCGCGAGGCGGCCTACGTCGCGACCGAGGGCTTGTCCTCCGAGCAGTTCCTCCACGGCCCGAGCGTCGCACTCGACGCCCAGGACACGCTCGTCGCGCTCGACGGCGGCGGCCCGGCTGCCGCACGCACGGAGGCGATCGCCGCGGCGATGGAGGTGACCGGCGCCCGCGTCGTGCGGATCGCCGAGCGCGACCTGGGCGAGCAACTCTCAGTCTTTCCGCTGACGGTCTGGGTTCAGCGCATCGCCCTCGAGCTGGCCGAGGCCCGCGGCGTGAGCCCCGACCGCTTCCGCTACGAGGAGGATCCCGCGCGCGAGCAGGCCATCGAGTCGCTCGGCTTCTGATTCGCGGCGCCAGCGCTCAGAGCCGCTCGAGCGCGTCGGCCATGTGGCGATGGCCGACGGTCTCGTAGCCCACCACGGTGACCACGGGCGCGAGCGCGAGGACGGCGAGGCAGGCCGTCACGCTCACGCCCGCCGCGGCCAGGGCCACCGACAGGACGAGCAGCGCGGTGGTGCCCGCGACCAGGCCGAGGTGGAACGGGTCGCGCGCGCGCATGAGGACCGCGTAGAGCGCGTAGAACATCCCGATGTAGAGGCCGAACGGGATCGCGACGCTGAGCACCGCGGCGGTGGGGCCGATCTCGGCCTGGTCCTCGAGGGTGAGCGCCGCGACGTGCAGGCCGGCCCCCATCGCGGCGATCGGCCCGAAGATGACCAGGTGGCCATAGCCGAAGCGGAACGCGCGCTCGCGGTGGCGGGCCAGGATCTCGCCCCACGGGACCGCGAAGTACACCCACCAGCTGCCGAAGGTGAGGCCGACGCCGGCGATGGCCAGCAGCACCGCGTCGACGGTCCAGCCCGCCTCGCCGTGGACGACCGTGTTGAGCGAGGCGACGGTGCCGAGGATGACCTCGCCCAGCGTGATGATCACCAGCAGGCCGTAGCGCTCGGCGATGTGGTGCGGGTGCCAGGGGGTGTAGGCCTTTCGCTCGGCCAGGAACGGGCCGTAGAGCTCGAAGGCGATCAGCACGCCGAACAGCGCGAAGCTCACGCCGATGTCGAGTTCCAGGACGGCGAGCAGGACCCACCCGATCTGGGCCACGCCGACCGTCGTCATGTACGAGCGGGCCGTCGGCGCCCGCTCGCGATCGTGGCGCGAGACCTGCCACCACAGGAAGACCAGCGCCACGCGCATGATCACGTAGCCCGCGACCATCACGCGGTTGTCCAGCGCGCCGCCGCGATCGATCGACTCGAACATCGGCTGCAACCCGAGCGACAGCACGATGACCCCGACCATCTGCACCATCGTCGCCAGGCGGAAGACCCAGTCGTCGGTGTCGTAGGCCGAGGCGAACCACGAGTAGTTCAGCCACGCCCAGCTCACGGCGAAGGCGGCGAAGGCGAAGCCCGCCACCCCGGCGCCGACGTGGTCCTCGGCGACGTAATGGGCCAGCTCGTCGGCGGCCGTGCCGAAGGCGACGACGATGGTCAGGTCGTAGAGCAGCTCCAGCGGCGTGGAGGCCCGGTTGCCCTCGTTGGGGTCGCGGCCCGTGAACCGCCGTCGGCGATGGGCTCGATCGTCGGCCAGGGGCGCCACCATGGCGGGGGATTCTCCCTGAGCTACGCCGCGGGCCCGTCGAGCTCGCGCTGCACCTCGTCGACGAGGTCGAGGTGAAGCTCGAAGAGCCGGCGCACCAACGAGGCGGGGTAGGGTCGCGGCATGGCGCACGCGGGCGATCTCGACACGACCTTCGGCAGCGGCGGGAAGAAGACGGTCAGCTTCGGGGGCATCGATGCGGCGAGGGCCGTGCTGGTGCAGCCCAACGGCCGCGTGGTCGCCGCCGGCGGCGGCGGTCCCGCGAGCTCCTTCTGCGTCGTGCGCCTGCGCTCGGCCAACGGCACGCTCGACCCGACCTTCGGCTCGGGTGGCAAGCGCGTGATCGACTTCGGCACGGACGACGAGTCCGTCTACGGCGCCGCGCTGCAGCCGGACGGCAAGATCGTGCTCGCCGGGGACTCGCGCCTGCAGCCCGCGGTCGTACGCCTGAAGGCCAACGGCGCGCTCGACGCGAGCTTCGACGGCGACGGCCGCAAGCTCTTCAGCTGGGGCGCGATCGGCCGCGTCACGGCCGTGGTCGTGGCGCCGAACGGCAAGATCCTCCTCGGTGGCTTCTCCGGGCCGAGGGCGGCAACATCCAGGTGGCGCGCCTGAACGCGAATGGCGCCCTGGACACGACGTTCGGCACCGGCGGGATCGCGGCGGTCGACTTCGGGGCCACCGAGTTCGGCGAGGCCATGGCCCGCCAGGCCGATGGGCGCATCCTCGTGGCCGGACGGTCGTCGGCCACCGGGGCGGTCATCGCGCGGCTGCGCGCGACCGGCGTGCTCGACGCGGACTTCGGCTCCGGCGGACGCGTGACGCTCCCCGGCGGCGGCACCGCCAGCGCGCTGCTGGTGCAGCCGGACCGCACCATCGTCGTCGCGGGCAACGTGAGCGGGAGCGCGACGATGACCGTCACGCGCCTGAAGCCGGACGGCTCGCTCGACGCGACCTTCGGCAGTAGCGGCACGACGGCGGTCGCCTTCGGGTCGCTGGCCAACCCCCTCGGCGGTGCGGCACGCCAGCCGGACGGCAAGATCGTCATCGCCGGCTACACGCAGGACGGCGAGGACGTCGCGGTCGCGCGCCTGGGCGCCGACGGATCCCTGGACGCGACCTTCGGCGCCGGCGGCAAGGCGACCGTCGACTTCGGGACGGCGACCTTCGGCAACGCGGTCGCGCTCGCGCCCAACGGGCGGATCGTCGTCGCCGGCCAGAAGACGGGCGGCGACGACTTCGCGGTGGCGCGCCTGCGGGGCTGACTGCGGCGCGTCGCGCGGGTAGAACTCCCGCATGCCCAGCCCACCGCTTCCACCCGAGCTCCATGAGGTGCTCGCCAAGCCGAACCCGGCGGTCATCGGGACCGTCACGCCCGACGACGCGCCGAACACCGTCGCCACCTGGTACCTGTGGGAAGACGGGCGTGCGCTCGTGAACATGGACGAGGGCCGCCGGCGACTCGAGTACCTGCGAGAGAACCCCCGCGTCTCGTTGACCGTCCTGGACGGCGACGAGTGGTACCGCCACATCACCCTGCACGGGCGCATGACGCTCGACGACGACCCCGACCTCGTCGACATCGACCGGATCGCGAAGCACTACACGGGCAAGCCGTACAGCCAGCGCGAGCGCGGCCGCGTGAGCGGATGGATCGAGATCGACAGCTGGCATGCGTGGAACGGCGGGCGCCCCTGGGCCTGACCGGTGGACAACCGCCGGATCGCCGAGCGCCTGGACGCGTTCGCGACCTTGCTGGAGCTCGGCGAAGCCAATCCCTACACGGCCCGCGCCTACCGCCGCGCGGCCGAGACGATCCGCGCCACGCCGCTCACCGTCGCCGAGCTCGTTCGCGGCGGGCGCGTTCGCGAGCTGCGCGGGATCGGCCCCGGGATAGAGACGCGCCTGCGCGAGCTCGTCGAGACGGGGGCGATCGCGGAGCTGGCCGAGCTCGAGCGCGAGCTCGCCCCCGCGCTCGTCGGCCTCGGCCGCTATCTCGGGCTCAGCGCGAAGCGCTCGGTCGAGATCGCGCGGGCACTCGACGTCCGGACACCCGACGAGCTGCGCGAGGCGGCGGCCGCCGGGCGCCTGCGGACGGTCCGCGGCATCGGGCCGAAGACCGAGGCGCGGCTGCTCGAGGCGCTCGCGCGCGAGGCCGAGCCCCGACCACAGCGCGCGGTGCTGCTCAACCGCGCCTGGGAGCTCGTGGGCGCCATCGCGGCGGCCCTCGGCGGGGAGGCGGCCGGCGACGTGCGGCGCTGGCGCGACTCGTGCGAGCGGCTGGGCGTGGTCTGCGCCGCGGCGGACCCGTCGTCGGTGCTGGAGCGCTTCGCGGCGCTGCCCCAGATCGTGGCGGTGGTCGAGCAGGCGCCGCGGCGCGCGGTCGGGGTGACGGTCGACGGGGTGCCGGTCGAGCTCGTCGTCGCCGCGCCGAGGTCGTTCGGGACCGCCCTCGTGCGCGCGACCGGCTCGCCCGCCTACGTCGCGGCGCTCGAGCCGCTGCCCGAGGCGGCCGACGAGCCCGCCGTCTACCGCGCGCTCGGCCTGCCGTGGTGCCCGCCCGAGCTGCGCGAGGAGCCCTTTCGCAGCGAGCCGCCCGACCTCGTGGACGAGGGCGCCATCCGCGGCGATCTTCACTGCCACACGACGTGGTCGGATGGCAGGGCGAGCGTCGAGGAGATGGGCCGCGCCGCCCGCGAGCGCGGCTATGACTACGTGGCGATCTGCGACCACACGCCGGCCGTCGGCGCCGTGCGCGGGCTCACCGCCGACGACGTGCGCCGCCAGGCGGAGGAGATCGCGGCCGCCAACGAGCTGCTCGCCCCCTTCCTCATCCTGCGCGGGATCGAGTGCGACATCCTCCCCGACGGGCGGCTCGATCTGCCCGACGAGGTCCTGGCCGAGCTCGACTGGGTGCAGGCGAGCGTGCACGGCGGGCAGCGGATGCCGCGCCGCGAGCTGACCGAGCGCGTCGAGGAGGCCCTGCGCAACCCCTACGTGAGCTGTCTGAGTCATCCCATGGGCCGGATCATCAACCGCCGCCCGGAGAACGCCCTCGACCTCGAGCGCGTCTTCGAGGTCGCCCGGGAGACCGGGGTGGCGCTCGAGGTCAACGGCCTTTCCCCCCGCCTCGATCTCAGCGGCGAGCACGTGCGCGAGGCGCTGCGCGCCGGCGTGCGGATCGTGTGCTCGACCGACGCCCACTCGACCCGCGGGCTGGGGGCCATGGCCCTCTCGGTCCACACGGCACGCCGCGGCTGGGCGACGCCCGCCGACGTCCTCAACACCCGACCGCTGCGGTCGCTCCTCGAGGCGCGTCGACCGGCGTCGTGACCCCGGCTAGTGCAGCGGCTTGCCGCCGGTGGCCCCGATCACCTCGCCGCTGATGTACTGCGAGGCCTCGGTGGCCAGGAACACGTAGATCGGCGCGAGCTCGCCGGGCTGGCCCGGCCGGCCCAGCGGTGTGTCGGCGCCGAACTCGGCGTTCTTCTCCGCCGGGAAGCTCATGACCACGAGCGGCGTCCAGATCGGCCCCGGGGCGACCGCATTGACGCGGATCCCGCGCTCGGCCACCTCCTGGGCGAGCCCCTTCGTGAACGTGCTGATGGCGCCCTTGGTCGCCGCGTAGTGCAGGAGCTGGGGGCTGGGCTGCGCGGCCTGGATCGAGGTGGTGTTGACGATGGTCGAGCCCGGCTGCATCTTCGGCACCGCGGCCTGGCAGAGATGGAACATCGAGATGACGTTCGTCCGGAACACGAAGTCGATCTCCTCGGCCGGGATCTCCAGGAACGACTCGTAGGCCATCTGGAAGGCGGCGTTGTTGACCAGCACGTCGAGGCTGCCCAGCTCGTCGACGGCGCGCTCGACGAGCGCGAAGCAGTGGTCGCGGTCGCCGATGTCGCCGCGGACGGAGATGCAGCGGCGCCCGGCGTCCTCGACCAGGCGCTGGGTCTGCGCCGCGTCGTCGTCCTCCTGCAGGTAGGAGCACAGGACGTCGGCGCCCTCACGCGCGAAGGCGATGGCGACCGCGCGGCCGATGCCCGAGTCGGCGCCGGTGATGAGGGCGACCTTGTCCTTCAGGCGGCCGTGGCCCACGTAGCTCTCCTCGCCGTGATCGGCGAGCGGCCGCATGTCGGCCTCGTGGCCGGGTGGCTCCTGCTCCTGCTCGGGGAACGGCGGCTCGGGCTCGGCGTGGGTGGGGTGCTGGTTGGCCATGGCGAGCGCACTTCCCGCTCCGGCCTGGCCGAAAGCACGGGTCCCGGCATAGTGTTCCCGCGTGACTTTCGATGTCGCCGCAGATGCGTACGACCGCTTCATGGGGCGCTACTCGCGCTCGCTCGCGCCCCAGCTGGCCGACCTGGCGGGCGTGCGGGCGGGGCAGCGCGCGCTCGACGTGGGCTGCGGGCCCGGAGCGCTGACCACCGAGCTGGTCGAGCGCCTGGGCGCCGAGGCCGTGGCCGCCGCGGATCCCTCGGAGCCGTTCGTCGAGGCCGCCCGCCAGCGCCACCCCGGCGTCGAGGTCGCGATGGCGGGGGCCGAGGACCTGCCCTTCGACGACGGCGCCTTCGACGTATCGCTCGCGCAGCTCGTCGTGTCCTTCATGAGCGATCCGACGGCCGGGCTGGCCGAGATGCGCCGGGTCACGCGCGCGGGCGGCGTCGTCGCGGCCTGCGTGTGGGATCTCGCCGGGGGCAAGGCGCCGCTGTCGCCCTTCTGGCGCGCGGCGCTGGAGCTCGACCCCGGCGCGCACGACGAGTCGGGCCTGCCGGGCGCGCGCGAGGGAGACCTCGCCGCGCTCTTCGAGGCGGCGGGGCTCGACGACGTCGAAGCCGACGAGCTCTGGGTCCATGTGGAGCACGCGCGCTTCGAGGAGTGGTGGGACCCATTCACCTTGGGCGTCGGGCCGGCGGGCGCGTACCTGGCCGGACTCGACGCCGACGCCGGCGCCGAGCTGCGCGAACGGTGCCGCCGGCTCCTGGGCGACGGTCCGGTGAGACTCGCCATCCTCGCGTGGGCGGCGCGCGGCCGGGCCTAGGCGAGGCGCAGGAGCGCGTCGAGCGAGCGCTGCGGGCCGCGCCAGTGCTCGCGCACCAGCTCGGGGCCGCCCGAACGCAGCACGGAGGGCACGACGGGCCCGACGAGGAGCGCCGCGTAGACGGCGAGCGTCGCGCCGAGGCCGACCAGCAGCCATTGCCACCCCGTCATCGTCGTCCACGCTACCGCGTCGCTCGCGCCTATAGGCTCGGCCGGTCACTCGATCACAGGAGGCAGGGCGCAGTGGACGTTTCCTCGCGGTTCGAGGTGGCCGGGTTCGGCGTGATCGTCACCGGCGGCGCCAGCGGGCTCGGGCTCGCGTACGGCGAGGTGCTCGCCGCGCACGGGGCCCGCGTGACGCTGATCGACATCGATGCCGACGCGGTCGCCGCCCAGGCCTCGCGGCTGCAGGGTGAAGGGCACGACGTGCGCGAGGCCGTCGCCGACGTGACCGACCACGCGGCGCTCGATCGCGCGATCGACGAGGCGGCTGAGACCTACGGCCGGCTCGACGTCGCCTTCGCCAACGCCGGCGTCGATTCGGGCGCCGGCTTCGTCGGCTCCTGGGCCGGCGGTGAGCGCGCCCGGGTGCAGGACGGCGCGCTCGAGCACTACGCGGACGAGCGCTGGGAGCGCGTCATCGACATCAACCTCAACGGGATCTTCGCGACCGCCCGCGCCGCCGCCCGCCACATGCGCCCGCGCGGGTTCGGCAGGATCATCGTCACGACGTCTCTGGCGGCGACCAAGGTCGAGCCCGCGATCGGCTCGGCGTACATGGCCGCGAAGGCCGGCGCGCGGCACTTCACGCACTGCCTCGCGCTCGAGCTGGCGGCCGAGGGCATCACGGCCAACGCGATCGCGCCGGGGTTCTTCGTCACCAACATCGGCGGCGGCCACGCCCACGACCCCGCGCAGCAGGCCGCGATCTCCAAGGACATCCCGATGCACCGCGTCGGCTGGCCGGACGACATCAAGCCGCTCGCCCTCTTCCTGGCGTCCCCGGCCTCGGAGTACATCACCGGCCAGGAGATCGTCATCGACGGCGGTTGGGGGCTGGGCACGGCGGACTGATGCCGCCGGCGGACGGCCGGCTCAGTGCCCGGTGGAGGAGAAGTGCATGTAGTCCTTCGTGTCCCCGGTCCAGGAGCCGCCCCAGCCCCAGCCGACCGACCGGAACGCGCCGATCGCCCGCGGCGTCACCATCCCCCGGCGGTGGCGTGAGCGGTCGAAGTACGGCTTGGCCGACGGGTCGCGGCTCTGGCCGCAGCCGACGTAGGGGTTCTCGACGGGGTTGACGTCCACCGCCAGGCCGTAGGCGTGCATCGACCACGTGCCGGTGCCGCGGCCGCCCGTGCACGGCGACGGCACCGCCTGCCGGCAGTCGAACGAGCCGCTGACGTCGCCGTCGCGAGGACGGTCGCGCGTTGGGCCGTACATGTCGGCCAGCTGCAGGTGACGGATGGGGAAGTGCAGGGCGTAGAGCTTTCCGAACACGCGCTTCAGCGGCGCCGCCGCCCTCGCGTTGACGACGAGCTGGCCCGTTTGCGCCCGGCCGTCGAAGCCCCAGTGCGAGACGGTGAGCAGCCGCAGGTCCGACAGCCCGACCGGGCAGCTCGACCGCCAGAAGCCCTCGGCCTTCAGCTGCGCCCGGACGGGCGCGGGCAACGGCGCGCTCGAGGCATGAAAGGGAGCGAGCGCGAGCAGCACCGCCGGTAGCGCGAAGACGCCGGCCACAGCGCCCTCACTCTACGCTCGCGCCGCGTCGGTCGCGGCGGGCGTCCCACGCTGCGGGCAGCAGTCCCTCGGGTCGCATCAGCATCACGAACACGATGATGGCGCCGTAGACGCCGGACGCGATCGAGGAGAAGTCGAAGTCGAGGCCGACCCTCCGCGGGAGCGAGTAGAGGACGTCGGGCAGGAGGTAGCTGTTGACCGCCGAGAGGACGATGGCGCCGAGCACCGCGCCGCGGATCGAGCCCACGCCACCCAGGACGACCATCGAGAAGACGAAGAGCGAGAACGAGAACTGGAACTGCGCGGCGTTGACCGCCGAGAAGTAGGACGCCAGGAACGCGCCGGACACGCCGCCGAACGCGGCGCCGGAGGCGTAGGCGACGAGCTTCGTGCGGGCGATCGGGATCCCGGAGGCGGCCGCCGCGCCCTCGTCGTCGCGCAGGGCGGTCCAGGCCCGGCCGATGCGCGAATCGCGCAGCCGCACGGTGACGACCAGGGCGAGGGCGACGAGGCCGAGCGCGAACCAGTACCAGGGCCGCGGGTCGAGAGCACTGAAGGGCGCCAGGAAGGGGAGGTCGATCTTGTCGATCGGCCCGATGTTGTTCGGGCCCGCGGTCAGCGTGCCGCCGAACAGGTTGACGTCGCCTCCGTTGGCCGCGACCTGGCCGATGATCTCGCCGAACGCGAGCGTGACGATCGCGACGTAGTCGCCGCGCAGGCGCAGCGTGGGCACGCCGATCAGCGCGCCCGCCACCGTCGTCGCCGCCACGGCAAGGACGAAGACCAGCAGGAAGTTGACGTGGATCCCGTGCAGCTGGGACACCGGTCCGCTCACGAGGATCGCCACGCCCCGCCCGTCGGGTCCCGCGTCGGCCCAGAAGCTCGACGCGAGGTACGCCGCGGTGTAGGCGCCGATCGCGACGAAGGCCACGTAGCCCAGGTCGAGCAGGCCCGCGAACCCGACGACGATGTTCAGGCCGAGCGCCATGACCACGTAGGCGGCGGCCAGGACCATGTCGTCGAGGACGCCGGCGCTCGCGCTCAGGCCCAGCGGTGCGAGCGCGGCCAGCCCGATCAGCGCCAGGGGCGCGACCGATCGCAGGCGGTCGACCGCCTGCGCCGCGCCCAGCGGCTGCGTCAGCGCGGGTGAGGCGTCGTGCATGGCCGACTCATCCGCGGGCACGATGCGCGTCCGCGGCGTGCGTCACCGGGCAGCGGTGCGGATGCCCGCAGGCCTGGGGCTCGCACAGGCGGCATGTCCGCTCGGCCGCCCGCAGGGAGTCGATCCGGCGGGAGAGCACGGTCGCGCAGATGCGATCGAGCGCCGCGCGGTCCTCGGGGCCCAGGGCCTCGACCTCCGCGCGCAGGATCGAGAGCCGCGCGGTGGCGATCTCCCCCGCCAGCGACCGTCCCGAGTCGGTGAGCGTCACGTTCACCGTTCGCCGGTCGGCTGTACCGCGGGCGCGCGTGACGTGCCCGTCGGCCTCGAGCTGGTCCACCAGGCGCACCGCGCGCGAGTGGCTCAGCCCCAGGGTCCAGGCGAGCCGGTCGATCGGGCTCCCGGACGCGAAGGCGGCCAGCGCGGCGAGCGCGGCCGCCCGACCACCCGGTCCCGAGGCGGACGCCGACGTGGCTGCCTGCACGTCGCGCGCGAGCGCGTCGACCACCGCCCCCAGCACGTTCGCAGTGTGTGCCGTCGCGGAATCTATGCCCGGAGCATATATCGGACGCCGGTAGCGTGCCTGCGACATGGAGCGCGCCTCCCCCACACGCGCCGACGCGGCGGCGGTGACCGAGGTCGTCATGGCCCTCGAGGCGTCGCTGTACGGCGAGAGCTCGTTCGCGCAGGCGGATCTCGAGGACGAGTGGTCGAACCTCGACCTCGAGCGCGACGTTCGCGTCGTCCGCGACGGCGACCGCATCGTCGGGTACGGCGCGCTGCACGAGATGGGCGAGCTGTGGCGCGCCGAGGGATTCGTGCACCCGGACGCGTTCGGCCGCGGAGTCGGGAGGCTGATCGCGACCGGGCTAGAGGAGGACGCGGCCCGCCACGGCGCACGCAGGATCCAGAACAACGTCTTCGAGGTCGACCCCGCGGCCCGCGCACTGCTCGAGTCGCTCGGCTACCGCGCCGTGCGCGTCTTCCGCGAGATGCGCATCGAGCTCGAGGGGCCGCCGCCCGCGCCAGAGTGGCCGGACGGGCTGCGCGTCGTCACGTTCGACCCCGAGCGCGACGCGCGCGAGTTCCACGCCGCGCACCAGGAGGCGTTCGCCGATCACTGGGACTACGCGCCGCGCGACTTCGAGACGTGGTCGAAGAGCCGCCTCGGCAGCGAGCGCTTCGACCCGGCGCTCTGGGCCGTCGTCCGCGCCGACCACGAGATCGCCGCCGGGACGATCTGCACCGCCAACACGTACGGTGGCGGCTGGGTCGAGGTGCTCTTCACGCGCCGCCCATGGCGCAAGCAGGGCGTGGGCGCGGCGCTGCTGCGCGACGCCTTCGGGCGCTTCTGGGAGCGCGGCGAGCGCAGCGTCGGGCTCGGCGTCGACGCGGCGAACGACACGGGCGCGTTCCGCCTCTACGAGCGCGCCGGGATGGCGCCGGTGCTCGGCTGGGTGCTGTACGAGAAGGCCCTCGGCGGCACTGGGTGAGCGGCGCCATCGCTCGCTAGGGTCGCGCGATGAGCCGCATCGTCGTCATCGGCGCCACCGGCCACGTCGGCACCTACCTCGTCCCGCGGCTGGTGCGGGGCGGGCACGAGGTCGTGGCGCTCAGCCGGGGCGCGCGCGAGCCCTACCTGCCGGCACCGGAGTGGCGCCACGTCGAGCGGGTGCAGGCCGACCGCGAGGCCGAGGACGCGGCCGGAGTGTTCGGCGAGCGGATCGCCGCACTGGCGCCGGACGCCGTCGTCGACATGCTCTGCTTCACGCCCGAGTCCGCGCAACAGCTGGTGGACGCGCTGCGCGCGACGCGGCCGTTGCTCCTGCACTGCGGCACCATCTGGGTCCACGGCCCCGCCGCACGGGTGCCGGTCACCGAGGACGAGCCGCGCACCCCCTACGGCGAGTACGGAACCGGCAAGGCGGCGATCGAGGCTCTGCTGCAGCGCGAGACGATCGCCGGCGCAGTCCCGAGCGTGGTCCTCCACCCCGGGCACATCAGCGGCCCGTGGCCGTCCATCACGCCGGCGGGCAACCTCGATCTCGACGTCTGGCAGCGGTTGGCCACCGGCGAGCCGCTTCCCCTGCCCGAGCTCGGTCTCGGCGTCCTGCACCACGTGCACGGCGACGACGTCGCCCAGGCCTTCGAACGGGCGCTCACCCGACCGGCGGCCATCGGGTCGAGCTTCCACGTCGGGTCCGAGCAGGCCATGACGCTGCGCGGGCTGGCCGCCGGCGTGGCCGCATGGTTCGGCCGCGAGCCGGTCATCGACCTGGTCGACTGGGCCGAGTTCGAGCGACGCGTCGGCGCCGAGCACGCCGGCGTGACCCGCGAGCACGTCGCCCGCGGCATCGCCGCGAGCATCGACCGCGCCCGCGAGGTCCTCGGGTACCGCCCTCGCTTCAGCACGCTCGACGCCCTGCGCGAGTCACTGCGCTGGCTTGCGGCCAACGGTCACGTCGACCTGGGCGAGCAGGAGCTCTGAGCCCGCAGCCCCGCTCGACCTAGCGCACGACCTTGGTGACCACCCAGTGATGCTTGCCCAGGCGGCGGGTGCGCTCGAACCCAAGGCTCTCGAACATCGACACCGTGCCGTTGTGGAGAAACGAGGCTGAGACCGAGCGGCCCTCGGTGTCTTCGGGATAGCTCTCCACCGTGCCTCCCCCGAGCCGCGCGATCTCGCCCAGCGCGCCCTCGAGCGCGGTGGCGGCGACCCCGCTGCGGCGAGACTCGCGGTCGACGAAGAAGCACGTGATCCGCCAATCCGGAAGGGCCGTCAGACCGTCGACGTACGCGCGGCGGCGCTTGATGCGCGGCAACTCGTCGGTCGGCCCGAACTGGCACCAGCCGACGCACCTCGGGCCGTCGTAGACGAGCGCGGCGTGGGCCCGGCCCTCCCGGACGCGAGCCTCCTTCTCGGCTCGGTTCTGCGCCGCGGTCTTGGTGCGCCCGACCCCCTCGGCGTGAAAGCCCATGCACCAGCAGCCGCCCCACACGCCGTTGTGGCGCTCGACCAGCTGCGCGAAATCCGACCAGGTGCTCTCATCGAGAGGCCTCACGCGCAGGCCCGTGCCGATCTCCCCCGTCACCGGCGCCCAGCCTAATAAGCCACGGCCCGAAACGACTGAGGGCCCGCACCAGGCGGGCCCTCAGCGTGTCATCTGTCAGGCGTGACTAGCTCGAGGACGAGTCGTCGGAGTCCGGCACGTCGAGCTCGGCGAGCTCGTCGGCGAACCCGGTCTCGCCGGCGCCGGCGCCGATCTCCTCCAGCGAGGCGAGATCCTCGTCGAAGGCGGACCCGAAGCCACCCAGGCCGTCGCCGTCGCCGAGCCCCAGCTCGGCTGCGATCTCGTCGGAGTCGAGCAGGCCGACGTCGTCCATGGCCCGCGGCAGCGGCTCGGCGGGCTCGATCTCGATCCGCCGGTAGCGCTTGAGCCCCGTGGCGGCCGGGATCAGCTTGCCGATGATCACGTTCTCCTTCAGCCCGTTGAGGGTGTCCTTCTTGCCCTCGAGCGCGGCGTCCGTGAGGACCTTGGTGGTCTCCTGGAACGACGCGGCCGACAGGAAGGAGTCCGTGTTCAGCGACGCCTTGGTGATCCCGAGGATGATCTCCTCGAACTGCGCCGTCTCACCGCCGTCGTCTCCGATGCGGGCGTTCTCGCGGGCGAAGTCGTAGCGGTCCACGAACTGGCCCGGGAGGTAGGTCGTGTCGCCCTTCTGGTCGACGCGAACCTTCTTGAGCATCTGGCGCACGATCAGCTCGATGTGCTTGTCGTTGATGTCCACGCCCTGGGACTTGTAGACCTCCTGCACCTCCTTGACGAGGTAGCGGGCGGTCTCCGTCCGGCCGCGGAGCTTGAGCAGGTCGTGCGGGTACAGCGAGCCCTCGTTGAGCTGGCGGCCCGCGTCGACCTTCTCGCCCTCGGTCACGAACAGGCGCGTGCGGCGCGGGAACGTGTGGCGGTGCTCCTCACCCGCGTCGTCGGTGATGACCACGGTGAGGGCCTTGTCGGTCTCCTCGATGTGGACGACACCGTCGTGCTCGGTGATCTGCGCGAGGCCCTTGGGCTTGCGCGCCTCGAAGAGCTCCACGACACGCGGCAGGCCGTGCGTGATGTCCGCGCCGGCGACACCGCCGGTGTGGAACGTCCGCATGGTCAGCTGCGTGCCCGGCTCGCCGATCGACTGCGCGGCGATGATGCCGACCGCGTCGCCGATCTGCGCCGTCTGCCCGGAGGCCATGGAGCGCCCGTAGCACGCCTGGCACACGCCGGTGACGGCCTCGCACTTCAGCACCGAGCGCACCGGCACCCACGCGTCCTCCTCGAAGGACTCGAAGATGTCGGCCAGCTCGGCCCGGTCGATCTCGGCGCCCTTCTCGACGATGACGCGACCGCGCTTGGTGGCGATCTCCTCACCGGCGAAGCGCCCGACCAGGTTGCTGTTGGGGTTGCCCTGGTCGTCGCGGACCTTGAGCTCGATGAACTCCGTGGTGCCGCAGTCGGGCTCGCGGATGATGACGTCCTGCGCGACGTCGACCAGGCGCCGGGTCAGGTAGCCCGAGTCGGCGGTGCGCAGGGCGGTGTCGGCCAGGCCCTTGCGGGCACCGTGCGTCGAGATGAAGTACTCGAGGACGGTCAGGCCTTCCATGAAGTTGGCCCGGATCGGCCGCTCGATGATCTCGCCCTTCGGGTTGGCCATGAGGCCACGCATGCCCGCCAGCTGGCGGATCTGCTTGATCGTGCCGCGGGCCCCGGAGTCGGCCATCATGAGGATCGGGTTGAGGCGATCGAAGTTCTTCTCCATCGCGTCAGCCACCTCCTCGGTGGCCGCCGTCCACTTGTCGACGACCGCCTCGTGGCGCTCCTCCTGCGTGATCAGGCCCATGTCGTACTGGTCCTGGATCTCGGACACCTCGGCCTCGACCTTGGCCAGGATCGCGCCCTTCTCGGGCGGGATGATCACGTCGTTCTTGGAGATCGTGATGCCGGCCTGCGTCGCGTACTTGAACCCGAGGTCCTTGAACGCGTCGAGCACGAGGGCGATGACCGAGGCGCCGTGCAGCTGCACGAGCGCGTCGATGACCTTCACCGTGTCGCGCTTGCGCATCGGCTGGTTGATGAACTCGTAGGTCGTCGGGTCGAACTCGCCGGCCAGGGCCTCCTGCAGCGCCCGCTCGATGCGGTCGTTGTAGATGATGCGCCCGACCGTGGTGAGCACGTGCCCGCCCTGGTCGTGGCCGCGGCGGTACTCGGCCACGTCGTGCAGCTTCACGCCGCCGAGCTCATAGCTCAGCTCGGCCTCCTGGGCCGTGCGGAAGCGGTGGACCTTGGGCGTGTAGGTCGCCGGGTCGATCTTCGCGAGCTCGTCGGCCTCGGGGCCGTAGGTCAGGTAGTAGGCGCCCAGCACCATGTCCTGCGACGGCGTCGCCAGCGGCGCCCCGTGCGCGGGGGACAGGATGTTGTTGCTCGACAGCATCAGGATGCGGGCCTCCGCCTGCGCCTCGGCGCTGAGCGGGAGGTGGACCGCCATCTGGTCGCCGTCGAAGTCGGCGTTGAACGCGTGGCAGACGAGCGGGTGGACCTGGATCGCCTTGCCCTCGACCAGCACGGGCTCGAAGGCCTGGATGCCCAGGCGGTGCAGCGTCGGCGCGCGGTTGAGCAGCACCGGGTGCTCGTGGATGACCTGCTCGAGCACGTCCCACACCTGCGGGATCATCGAGTCGACCATCTTCTTGGCCGCCTTGATGTTCTGCGCCTCCTTGCGCTCGACGAGCTGAGCCATGATGAACGGCTTGAACAGCTCGAGCGCCATGAGCTTGGGCAGGCCGCACTGGTGCAGGCGCAGCGACGGGCCGGCCACGATGACCGAGCGGCCCGAGTAGTCCACGCGCTTGCCCAGCAGGTTCTGGCGGAAGCGCCCCTGCTTGCCCTTGAGCATGTCGCTCAGCGACTTCAGGGGGCGGTTGCCCGGGCCCGTGACGGGCCGGCCGCGGCGGCCGTTGTCGAACAGCGCGTCGACGGCCTCCTGCAGCATGCGCTTCTCGTTGTTGACGATGATCTCCGGCGCGCCGAGGTCGAGCAGACGCTTCAACCGGTTGTTGCGGTTGATGACGCGGCGGTAGAGGTCGTTGAGGTCTGAGGTCGCGAAGCGGCCACCGTCGAGCTGGACCATCGGGCGCAGCTCCGGCGGGATGACCGGCACGGCCTCGAGCACCATCATCTCGGGCTTGTTGCCCGAGTGCAGGAAGGCCGAGAGGACCTTCAGGCGCTTGACCGCGCGGGCCTGCTTCTGGCCCTTGCCGTTCTTGACCTGGTCCTCGAGGTCCTCGCGCTCGTGGTCGAGGCAGATGCCCGGCGCGTCCCACGCGGCGAGGTTCTCGCCCGCGGCACGGTCGGCGTCGACGTCGCGCTTCTCCTTGTCGCGGTCCCAGCCGTCCTTCTCGCGCAGCAGCTCGCGCACGTGCTCGGCGCCCATGCCGCCACCGAAGTACTCGCCGAAGCCGAAGGGCGAGCCGAAGCGGTGCTTGAGCTCACGGAAGAAGGTCTCGTCCGGGATGATGAGCTTCGGCCGGAACTCGTCCTTCTCGATCGGCTTCTCGGTGTAGGCGCTGAGCGGCCAGTCCTCGCCCTCCGCGGGCGGGTCCTCGGCCGGCTCCTCCTTGTTGGCGAAGAGCTTCCAGACGTCCTTGAGGCGCTGGCGGGCGTCCTCGTAGTAGGCCTCGGTGTCGTCGATGTCCGCGGTGAACGAGCGCTGGACGTCCTTGACGAGCTTCTCGCGCTCCTCGTCGGAGAGCTTCTTGACGTTGACGTCGAGCGACTCGGCCCACAGGTGGTCCTCGTCGCCGAAGGCCGACTGGCTGGCGGTCTGGAGGTAGTCGACCCGCGCCTCGAGCGACTTCTTGAGCTCGTCGACGCGCTCCTTCTCCTCCTCGGCCAGGCGGTCGAGCTCGGCCTGCATCTCGCCCTCGAGCGTGGGCAGGTCGCGCCAGCGCGCCTCCTGGTCGACCCAGGTGACGATCGAGGCGGCGAAGTAGAGGATCTTCTCGAGCTCCTTGGGAGCCATGTCGAGCAGGTAGCCGATGCGGCTGGGGACGCCCTTGAAGAACCAGATGTGGCTGACGGGGGCAGCGAGGTCGATGTGGCCCATGCGCTCACGGCGCACCTTGGACCGCGTGACCTCGACGCCGCAGCGCTCGCAGACGATGCCCTTGTAGCGGACACGCTTGTACTTGCCGCAGTAGCACTCCCAGTCCTTGGTCGGACCGAAGATGCGCTCGCAGAAGAGCCCATCCTTCTCGGGCTTCAGCGTGCGGTAGTTGATCGTCTCGGGCTTGGTGACCTCACCTGAGCTCCAGCCACGGATCTGCTTGGAGGAGGCGAGACCGATCTCGATTGCGTCGAAGTTGTTGATATCGAGCAAGGTGTTCCTTCGTCTCTGTAAGTGGGAGGGGTCGGGGCGCGGCTGGCGGCCTACGCCTCGGCCTCCGTCGTGTCGTCCTCGGGGATGTCGATGTCCGCGATGTCGATGTCGGCGTCGCCGTCGGCGACGATGTCGATCTCCTCGGGCTCGGCGTCCGTGTCGTCGGTGTCGGTGTCGGTGTCGGTGTCGGTGTGTCGTTTCCTCGTCGTCGACCTCGGCCGTGGCCTCGTCGTCGGCGGGGGCGCCGTCGCCGGCGCGCACCCCGCTGAGGTCGATGCCCAGCTCCTCGGCCGCGCGCAGCAGGTCGTCGTCCTCGTCGCGCATCTCGGCCCGCTGGCCCTCCTCGGAGACGACGTTGACGTCGAGCGCCAGCGACTGCATCTCCTTCAGCAGGACCTTGAAGGACTCGGGGATCGACGGCTCGGCGATGTTCTCGCCCTTGACGATCGCCTCGTAGGCCTTCACGCGCCCGACCGTGTCGTCGGACTTGATGGTGAGCATCTCCTGCAGCGTGTACGCCGCGCCGTAGGCCTCCAGCGCCCACACCTCCATCTCGCCGAAGCGCTGGCCGCCGAACTGCGCCTTGCCGCCCAGCGGCTGCTGGGTGACGAGCGAGTAGGGGCCGGTCGAGCGAGCGTGGATCTTGTCGTCCACGAGGTGCAGGAGCTTCAGGATGTACATGTAGCCGACGGTGACCTGCTCCTCGAACGGCTCGCCGGTGCGGCCGTTGAAGAGCGTGAACTTGCCCGAGGCGCGACGGCCCGCGGGGCGGCGCTTGTCGATCTCCATGCGGATGCGCCCGGTGTGGGCGTCCTGCCAGTTGACCAGGGCGTCGTCGACGTCCTCGACGGAGGCGCCGTCGAACACCGGCGTGGCCACGTAGACCTTGCCGTTGCCCTTGTTGCCGTTGCCGCCGTTGCCGTGGGCCTCCTTGTAGGCCTCCGAGCCGTCGTCGTACCAGCCCTGCGCGGCGACCCACCCGAGGTGGGTCTCGAGGATCTGGCCGACGTTCATGCGGCTCGGGACGCCGAGCGGGTTGAGGATGACGTCCACGGGCGTGCCGTCCTCGAGGAACGGCATGTCCTGCTCGTCGACGATCTTGGAGATGACGCCCTTGTTGCCGTGGCGCCCGGCGAGCTTGTCGCCCTCGGAGATCTTGCGCTTCTTGGCCACGAACACGCGCACGAGGTCGTTGACCCCGGGCGGCAGGTCGTCGCCGCTCTCGCGGCTGAAGGTCTTGACGTCGATGACGACGCCGCCCTCGCCGTGGGGCACCTTCAGCGAGGTGTCGCGCACCTCGCGCGCCTTCTCCTTGAAGATCGCGCGGATGAGCTTCTCCTCGGCCGTCAGCTCGGTCTCGCCCTTGGGCGTGACCTTGCCGACGAGCAGGTCGCCCGAGCCGACCTCGGCGCCGATGCGGACGATGCCGCGGTCGTCGAGGTTGCGCAGCGACTCCTCGGAGCGGTTGGGGATGTCGCGGGTGATCTCCTCGTCGCCCAGCTTGGTCGTGCGGGCGTCGATCTCGTACTCCTCGATGTGGATCGAGGTGAGCTCGTCGTCCTTGACCAGGCGGCGCGACAGGATGATCGCGTCCTCGAAGTTGTAGCCCTCCCAGGACATGAAGGCCACCATCAGGTTCTTGCCCAGCGCCATCTCGCCGTGGTCCGTCGCCGAGCCGTCAGCCAGGACGTCCCCGGCCTTGACGCTCTGCCCGGTGTCGACCCGCGGCTTGTGGTGGATCAGCGTGCCCTGGTTGGAGCGCATGAACTTCTGCAGCTCGTACTCGTCCTTGCCGTCCTTGGTCTCGACCGTGATCGACTCGGCGTCGACGTAGGCGACCGTGCCCGCGTTGCGGGCCAGGACGACGTCGCCGGTGTCCAGGGCGGCGCGGCGCTCCATGCCCGTGCCGATGACCGGTGCGTCGGTCTTCAGCAGCGGCACGGCCTGGCGCTGCATGTTCGAGCCCATGAGCGCGCGGTTGGCGTCGTCGTGCTCGAGGAACGGGATCATCGCCGTCGCGACCGACCAGATCTGCTCAGGCGAGACGTCCATCAGGTCGACGTCCTTGGGCGCGACCGTGACGTACTGGCCGGCCAGCGTGCGGCAGACCACGTCGGGGCCCTTGAGCTTGCCGGTCTTCTCGTCGATCGGATGGTTGGCCTGAGCGATCAGGCGCTCCTCCTCCTGGGTGGCGTCCAGGTGGATGACGTTGTCGGTCACGAGCCCGTCCTCGACCACGCGGTAGGGCGTGGTCACGAAGCCGTGCTCGGAGACCTCGGCGTAGCTCGAGAGCGAGCCCATGAGGCCGATGTTCGGGCCCTCGGGGGTCTCGATCGGGCACATGCGCCCGTAATGGGTCGGGTGCACGTCGCGCACCTCGATGGGCGCGCGCTCGCGCGTGAGGCCGCCGGCGCCGAGGGCGCTGAGGCGGCGACGGTGCGTCAGGCCGGAGAGCGAGTTCGTCTGATCCATGAACTGGCTGAGCTGGCTGGAGCCGAAGAACTCCTTCAGCGCGGCCACCACCGGGCGGATGTTCACGATCGTCTGCGGCGTGATCGTGTCCTCGTCCTCGGTGGTCAGGCGCTCGCGGACGACGCGCTCCATCCGGTACAGGCCGATGCGGAAGGCCTCCTGGATGAGCTCGCCGACCGTGCGCAGGCGGCGGTTGCCGAAGTGCTCGTACTCGTCGAGGTGCTCGGCGACCGGCTCGCGCGGCATCGACACGGCCTCGGCCGCGTAGTCCTTGATCTCGACCTCGCCGTCCTCGGGGATCCCGAGCAGCTTGGGCAGGCGCACGAGCTCGCGCACGAGCGCGTGGATGTCGTCGTGCGTCAGCGTGCGCGTGTCGAGGTCGATGTCGAGGTTCAGGCGCGAGTTGAGCTTGTAGCGCCCCACGCGCGTGAGGTCGTAGCGCTTGGGGTCGAAGAAGAGCTGCTGGAGCAGCGCGTAGGCGGCGTCCACGCTCGGCGGCTCGCCGGGGCGCTGCTTCTTGAAGAGCTCGATGAGCGCGCCCTTCTTGGTCTTCGTGTTGTCGGGGTCGCTCTCGATCGTGTTGCGCAGGTAGAGCGAGCCGTCGAAGAGGTCGACGAGCTCCTGGTCGAGGCGCTCGATGTCCTCCACGCTCTCCTCGACCGCCCCGTCGGTCTCGGGGTTGTAGGTCATCGCGCGCAGCAGGACGGTGACCGGCAGCTTGCGCTTGCGGTCGATGCGGACGAAGACCTTGCCCTTCTTGTCGATCTCGAGCTCGAGCCACGAGCCGCGAGCCGGCATGAGGTTGGCCGTGAAGACCTGCTTCTCACGGTCCTTGGGCTCCATCAGGTAGGCGCCCGGGGAGCGCACGAGCTGGGTGACGACCACGCGCTCGGTGCCGTTGATGATGAAGGTGCCGCGCTCGGTCATCCACGGGAAGTCGCCCATGAAGACCGACTGCTCGCGGATCTCACCGGTCTCGTGGTTGATGAAGGCGACCGTGACGGTCAGCGGGCGCGAGTAGGTGAGGTCCTTCTCACGGCACTCGTCGAGCGTGGCGGACGGCTCGTCGAAGTGGAACTCGCCGAAGTTCACGGCGAGGTGACCCGTGTAGTCCTCGATGGGGGAGATGTCGTCGATGGTCTCGCGCAGACCACCGGTCTCGGGATCGACAAGCCAGTCGAAGGACTTGCGCTGGATGTCGATGAGGTTGGGGACGTCGAGGACCTTGTTCAGGCGCGCGAAACTCCGGCGCGTCCTGAGAGCGTCAACACGAGGCAAGACAGCGACTCCTCGGGGGGTCGAAAAGGGCGGGCAAAGCGGCAGAGGGCGCTCGCAGTGAGCGCGACCGTCCAAGATAGCACAGCAAGAGGATGCCTCCGCAGGCAGCAGCGCTGCCCAATTGCGGGGCGGTCGACACTCACGGACCCCGCCCTACGGCCCCGCGTATGTGGCGCGGTGCCGGTGCTCAGAGAGCGAGAGGGCGGCTACGACTATTGGTCGACGGCGGAAGGGTAGCGCCCGCGCGCCCGGCGCGCCACCCCGCCGGACGGACGGCGCTCAGCCGACGCTCACCGATGTGCGGCGGCTGTAGCCCAGGACGTAGGGGTAGGCGCGCTCGAAGCGCACCCGGGCGCGGAAGGCGAAGCGCCCGGAGCCCGCGAAGCGGTAGCGGTAGTGGAAGGCGCCGCGGCGGCTGGAGCGCACGAGCGCGAACGTCCGCCAGCGTCCCCTGTCGGTCGCCTGCAGCTCGACGAGCTTGCCTCGTGGCGGGACGTAGCCGCCGCGCAGGCGCCCGGCGAAGGTCACCCTCCCGCCGCGCGGGACGAAGCGCCGGCTGGCGCGCAGCGTCGCGCTGGCCCTGACGCGCTGCAGGACGTCGAGCGCCGTCGTGAAGGCGATGTCGTTGACGTGCGAGCGGTAGCCGAAGCGCAGCGTCCGCGACGCCCCCGGCGGCGCCTTGAAGCTGAAGCCGCCCTTGCGGCTCGTGCGCGTGGAGCCGATGGCGCGCATGTGCGCGCCGGCGCGGTGCAGCTGGGAGAGCACGTCGATCCGCGCGCCGGCGATGGGCCTGCCGTCGGGCCCGACCAGGCGCCCGCGGACGCGCAGCCGGCGGCCCTTGAACGAGGTCGTGACCGTGCGGTGGCGCCTGCCGGTGAAGCGCGCGGCGTCGCTGGCCGGGCTGCCGTTGAGGGCGCCGCGGTCGGCGGGGGGCGCCACGATCGTCTTGGCCACCGGCCCGAAGATCGGCGTGCGGTTGCCGGCGGCGTCCTCGAGCGCGATCGAGACGGCGTGCACGCCGAGCGGCAGCGAGCCGGTGTCGATGCTCATCTGCGGGGCGACCGAGGGCCGGCACGGCGACGCCCACAGGAACTCGTGCGCGTCGGTGTTGGTGGCGTCGGCGTCGGCGCAGTGGCCGCCGTTGGCGTCGACGACTGCGCCGAGCGCGTCCTGGCCGTCGACGTCGACGATGACCCGGTAGACGCCCGAGCCGGTGTCGCTCGCGCTGAAGGTCAGCGACATCGGCCCGCGCCACGTCGGGTTGGCGATGAGGTCGCCGCCGACGCCGGACGCCGCCGGGGCGGAGTTGTCGCGCAGCGTCATGGTCGACTCCGCGATGCGGTAGGAGGCGATCGGGCCGCTGGGGTTCGAGCAGGTCGGCTGGGCGAACGAGCAGGCGACCAGGACCGTCAGATAGCTCAGGTCGACGTTGCCCTCGACGACCCGCTCGGTGGCGAAGTCCTGGGCGTAGCGGCGCTCGTAGGTCGGGTCGGGCTGGTCTGAGCGGCTGATGGTCGACTCGCCGCCCGCTGCCGCCGTGCCGCCCCAGGTGAGGTCGAAGGCGGCGATCCGCGTCGCCGGCGGCGGCTGGAAGGTCCACTGCCCGCCCGCGCCGTAGGGCTGAGCGCTCTGCAGGACCGCGGCGAGCCCACGCCCGGACCCGCACTCGTTGGCGAGCGACAGCGACGTCGTCCCCGACCGGCCGCTCGGCTGCCAGCCGTAGCCGCCGTCGGCGACCGGAGCGGGTCCGCCGCTCGGCGCGACGCACGAGTACACGCGATAGCTGCCGGCCGACGCGGCCGCGGGACAGCTTGCCAACGCCGCCGCTGCCGCGGCGACGACCATCACGCGCCTCCACACGGCCGGGATCCTAGGCGGATCCGCGTCGGGCGACGAGTGGCGACTTCGTCAGCCCTACGCAGACAAACTCGCCACTCGCTCTCCCGCGCCGCCCCGCCGAGCGAGCGGCGGCGTGAGCGGAGCCGCAGGCGCCGCGACCACCGTCACTCCTTTCCCTCGGTGATGCAGTTCGGGCTCCCCGGACGCGCGAGGGGCGCCCGGCCGGGGCGCCCCTCGATACGGCAGGTGGGCTGTCGCCCGCGGGCTACTTGACCTCGACGCTCGCGCCGGCCTCCTCGAGCTCGGCCTTGAGCTTGTCGGCCTCGTCGCGCTCGATGCCCTCCTTGACGGGCTTGGGCGCCTCGTCGACGAGCGCCTTGGCCTCCTTGAGGCCCAGGCCCGTGACGGCGCGGACGACCTTGATCACCTGGATCTTCTTGTCGCCCGGGGCGGTGATGATGACGTCGACGGTGCTCGACTCCTCCTCGGCAGCGGCGCCGTCGCCGTCGCCTCCGGCCGTCGGCGCGGCAGCGGCGACCGCGGTCGCCGAGACGCCGAACTCCTCCTCGAGCGCCTTGATGCGCTCTGAGAGCTCCAGCACGGAGATGCTCTTGAGCTCCTCGATCCAATCAGCAGTGGTGGTGGCCATGGTTACTCCGAATCCTCCGGGGTCTCAGTGTTCTCAGTGGGTGTGTCGGCGGCCTGCGGCTCGTCAGCCGGAGCCTCCTCGGTCGCGGTCTCGGCGGGCGTCTCCTCGGCGGCCGCCTCTTCGGCGGGAGCCTCCGCAGCCGGAGCCTCCGCCTCAGCGGGAGCCTCGGCCTCGGCGGCCTCAGCCGCGGGCGCCTCCGCCGCAGCGGCCGCCTCGACCGCCGCCGCGGACGGCTCGTCCGCCGGGATCTCGCCGCTCTGCTTCTTCTCGGCGATCTGCCCCAGCTGCAGGGCGAGGCCGGCGATCAGCGCGTTCAGCGTGCGGACCAGGCCCGTGATGGGCGACGCCACGACGCCGACGAGCTGGCCGTAGAGGACGTCGCGGGCAGGCAGGCGCGCGAGGGCCAGGATCTGCTCGGAGTCGAGGGCCTCGGCGCCGAGCAGCCCGCCCTTGAACTCGAGCTTGTCGGTCTCGCGACGGAAGGTCTGCAGCGCCTTGGCGGCCAAAGCCGCGTCGCCGCGCACGAAGGTCAGCGCGGTCGGGCCCTCCAGCAGCACCTTGAGGGCGTCGGCCCCGGCCTCGTCGACCGCCCGCTCGGTGAGCGAGTTCTTGACCACGCGGAAGGTGGCGTCGACGTCGCGCAGACGGGTGCGCAGCTCCGCTGCCTGGGGCACGGAGATGCCGCGGTAGTCGACGGCGAAGACCGCGTCGGCTTCCTTGATCGACTCGGCGATCTCGGCGACCGCCGCTGCTTTCTGTTCTCGGTTCATGCGCCTCCTAGCCCGGGCTTCCGCGCGCCATCGGGCAGCGCTGCCGGGGGTCTCGGGTGGCTCGAAGGAGTCTGCGTCAGGCCGCGGCCGTCGCAGCCTCCTCGAGGATGTCACGGGTGCGGCTGGGGTCGATCTTCACGCCCGGGCCCATGGTCGAGGCCATGGTGATCGAGCGGATGTAGCGCCCCTTGGCGACGGCGGGCTTGGCCCGCACGAGCTCCTCGATGACCGCCGCGTAGTTCTCGAGCAGCGCGCGGTCCTCGAACGAGGTCTTGCCGATGATGAGGTGCACGATCGCGGTGCGGTCGGTGCGGTACTCGATCTTGCCGGCCTTGGACTCCTCCACGGCCTTGGCCACGTCCATCGTCACCGTGCCGACCTTCGGGTTGGGCATCTTGCCCTGCGGGCCCAGGATGCGGCCCAGGCGGCCGACGACGGGCATGAGGTCGGGCGTCGCGATGGCGACGTCGAAGTCGGTGAAGCCGCCCTCGATGCGCTCGGCGAGGTCCTCGGCGCCCACGATGTCGGCGCCGGCCTCCTCGGCCTCGCGCGCCTTGTCGCCCTTGGCGAAGACGGCGATCGTGACCTCCTTGCCCAGCCCGTTGGGCAGCGCGATGGTGCCGCGCAGCTGCTCGTCGGCGTGACGGACGTTGAGGCCCGTGCGCACGTGGATCTCGACGGACTCGTCGAACTTCGCGCGCTTGAGGTCCTTGACGAGCTTGATCGCCTCGCCAGGCTGGTGCTCATGCTCGCGATCGACCTTCGCGCGCGCCTCGATGAACGAACGACCGTGCCTGGCCATCAGACCACCTCCACGCCCATCGAGCGGGCGGTGCCCGCGATGATCTTTGCCGCCTGGTCGACGTCGTGGGCGTTCAGGTCGGGCAGCTTCTTCTCGGCGATCTCGCGCAGCTGGGCCTGGGTGATGCGGCCGACCTTCTCGCGGTGCGGCTCGCCCGAGCCCTTCTCGAGGTTCGCGGCCTGCTTGATGAGCACGGCGGCCGGCGGCGTCTTGGTGATGAAGGTGAACGAGCGGTCCTCGTAGACCGTGATGACCACCGGGATCACCGTGCCCGTGTCGGCCTGCGTCTGGGCGTTGAACGCCTTGCAGAACTCCATGATGTTGATGCCGTGCTGGCCCAGGGCAGGGCCGACGGGAGGGGCCGGGGACGCCTGTCCGCCGACCGCCTGCAGCTTGATCTGGGTGAGGACTTTCTTTGCCATATGCCTTAGATCTTCTTGACCTGGTCGAAGCCGACCTCGACCGGGGTCTCACGGCCGAAGATTGACACGAGCACCTTGAGCTTCTGCGCGTCCTGGTTGATCTCCGAGATCTCGCCGGAGAAGTCGGACAGCGGGCCGGAGACCACCTTGACCGACTCGCCGATCGAAAACTGGGCCTTGGTGGCGACCTTCTGCGCGACCTCGCGGTGCAGCAGGCGGTCGACCTCGGGCTGGGTCAGCGGGACGGGCTCGTTGGACGCGCCGACGAAGCCAGTGACCCCTGGCGTGCCCTTGACGAGCTGCCAGGAATCGTCGTTGAGCTCCATGTTCACGAGCACGTAGCCCGGCATGGTCCGCTTCTCGACGGGGATCTTCTGGTTGTCCTTCATCTCGGTCACGGTCTCGGTCGGAACGACGACCTGCCGCACGGCCCGCTTCTGATTCAGCGAGACCACGCGGTGCTCGAGGTTCTGCTTGACCTTGTTCTCGTGCCCGGAGTAGGTGTTGACGACGTACCAGCGATACATGGATTCAGTACAGCTCTTCTTCTCTCAGATGATGAAGTCGACGATCTTCTTGGCGACCCAGTCGGCGACGCCCAGGTAGAGGCCGGCGACGACGACGAAGCCGATGACCACCGCAGTGGCCTGCCCGACCGCCCGACGATCAGGCCACTGTACGCGCTGCAGCTCGGCCCACGACGCGCGCAGGAAGGCGATGAAGCGCGCGGGGCCCCGCCGGGTGGGCGTGCCGGGCGCCGGCGCGGCGACCACCTCGTGGCGCTCGGCGGGGGCGGCGGCGACGGCCTGCTCCTCGAGCTCCTCGTCGAGCTCGGCGTCGTCCTCGTCCTCGTCCTCGCCGAAGGCCGCGCGCCCGGCCTCGGGATCCTGCTCGCCGCCGAAGGCCTCGGAGGCCTCGTCGGTCGGCTCGTCCGCGCCGCGGACGATCGAGGCCTCGAACTCGTCGACCTCGCCCAGGTGGCCCAGCTCGCTCGGCACGTTGTGGTCGAGCGGGCTCGGCGCCTTGGCGGGACGCGGCCGCGGCTGAGCCGACCCGGGGTTCTGGGCCCGCCGGGCCTTGCGCTGCTTGGCTCGCTGTCGGTCACGGGCCACGGGCGATCGTCCGCGCTAGCGGGTCTCCCGGTGGCTGGTGTGACGCCGGCACCACTTGCAGAACTTGCGAAGGGTGATGCGATCTGGATTGTTGCGCTTGGACTTGTTCGTCTGGTAGTTGCGCCGCTTGCACTCCTCGCAGGCGAGGGTGACAGCGATGCGCACGTCTCCGCGGGCCATCTGGCAGCTCCGTCGTAGAGGAGGTGTTCGGTCGACCGACCGGCCCGGGACAAAGGAAAGACCCGCCCCGGGCGAGTCAAGTTCGAGTGTAGCGCGATGTTGCCGGGCGCGAGTCGCGAGTGGCGCCGCGCAGGCCATCGAGAGCGACGTCCCCCGGAGCCCCACCTCCGGGGGACGTCTTGGTCCGATCCCCCCAACCCTCCGCGTCCTTGCTGGGATGAGGTTGCCGCCGTGGGCGGCCCGCCACTAGGGACCCAAGGGATGGTTGGACTGACCCTGCACGTCCTCCATGCTCACCAGCCCCGCCTGGAAGGCCAGCTCGGCCAGGCGCAGGCGCTTCTCGTTCTGGCCGAGATCCTCGATCCCGAACCGGCCGAAGAGCGCGCGCAGGTGGGTCTTGACCGCCGGCACGCTGAGGAAGAGCTCGGCGGCGATGTCCTTGTTGGTCGCCGGGCGCGCCCACGGGTCGCCGCCGGCGAACGGCCGGCACAGCGCGACGAGCACGCGTCGCTGGGCGTCGGAGACGGCGGTGAAGGCGGCGACGCTCTGGGAGACCTTCGTCGTCGCCGCGCCACCGACGCCGCCCTCGGGCGCCCGGAAGACCATGCGCGTGCCGCCGAGGCGCAGCTCGTCGCCCTCGTCCAGGCGCTGGCGCCCGCGCACCCGCTTGCCGTTGACATAGGTCCCGTTGCGCGACAGGCCGTCGTCGGCCACCGCCCAGGAGTCGCCGACGCGCTCGAGCTCGGCGTGCGCGCGCGAGACGCGCTCGTCCCAGTCCAGCGCGAGGTCGACCCCCTCGCCGCGCCCGATGGTCAGCCGGTCGCCGTCGGTCGGCAGCCGGACGAGGCGCTGGGCCTGAGCGCCGTCGCGCAGGAGCAGGAAGGGCTTGCCCTCGCGCTCGGCGAGGATGCGCTCCTGCATCTCGACCGGGGAGGCCGGGTGCGGGTTCAGAGGCGAGCTGGGCGAGCTGGACACGGTCGAGGCCGCCGACGCTACACCGAGCGTCGGCGCTCAGGCGCGCGCGCTGGCCTGCGGGTCCAGGCGCGTCATCGTCACCGCCGTGTCGAGCGCGGCCGATCCCGGGCCGCGGTAGACCCCCTTGATCGGCGGCACGTCGTGGTAGGCGCGGCCGTGGCCGATCTTGACGTGGGTCTCCCCCGCCATCCGCCGGTTGGTCGGGTCGGCGCCAACCCACACCGGCTCGCCGCGCTGGCCTCCGCCGGGCAGGAGCGCCTCCAGCCAAGCGTGGGTCTCGACCTCGACCGAGTCCGAGCCGCCGTCCTGTGGCGCCGCCCACAGATAGCCGGAGACGTAGCGCGCCGCGATCCCGTGGCGGCGCAGGAGCACGAGCGCGAGGTGGACGAAGTCCTGGCACACCCCCGCGCCGGCGTCGAGCAGATCCTGGATCGTGGAGCCGACGTAGGTGGCGCCCTGGCGGTACTCGAAGCGATCGGGCACGAGCTCGCACAGCAGCCGCAGCGTGGCCAGCGGGCTCGTCGCGCGCGAGGCCTCGAAGAGCTCGTCGAGGGCGCCGTTCTCGGGCTCGGCGTCGTCGGAGAGCAGGAACTCGCCCCCCGCGGCCTCGTACGAGCCGGCCTCGAGCGCCTCCCAGGCCTCGTCGGGCGGCTCGCCCGGCTCGGCGGTGACCACGCGCGCGCGCACGTCGATCGAGAGGTGATCGTGGGGCTGGGCGACGCCGAACTCGATGACCTCGGTGCCGTAGTAGTCCAGGTGGCGCTGCAGGCGCGCCTCGGGGTCGACGCGGACGTGGAAGTCGTCGACGCGCTGCGTCGACGTCGTCGCCGGGCGCACGCGCAGGGCGTTGAGGTTGTCGGTGACCCGGCCGGCGTAGGTGTACTCGGTCAGGTAGCGAATGGCGAAATTCATGCGAAGAGTCACCCCGCGGGGCATCCGGCCCCGCGTTCTGAGCCTACTGACGGCGTCCAGCCGTCATTAACAGGGCGGCCGCACCGGCGAAATAGCGGTCCGCTATGTCGCGGTCGACGCGGACCAGCTCCTCCTGGACCGCCTCGCAGGTCGCGTGCAGGTCGCCGCCGTCTGCCTGTGCGCGCCCGCGGAACTCGAGGTCCGCGCTCAGGCGCTGCAGGCGCAGCACCGGCTCGGAGTTGCGCGGGTTGCCGTCGGCGCGGTAGAGCGCGTTGTGCACGGCGTCGACCGAGGCCGCGACCGAGTCCGGGTAGCTGCGCTCGAAGACCAGGAAGCGCGCGACCGGGAGCGCGTTGGGCGGCGCCGGTACGGCGCGGCGGTAGGCCTGGAAGCCGCCGACGGCCTGCAGCAGCGCCAGCGCCTGCCCGGTCTCAGACGTGCTCGACGGCTCCGAGACGTCCGTCGGCAGCGCGACGCGCAGCATGCGCAGGACCATGTCGGCCGACTCGATGCGCCCGCCCGCACCGAGGAAGGCGGAGGCCTCGTCGCGCAGCATGGTGCGCGAGGTCAGGCCCCAGAAGAGCGCGCAGCGCTCCTTGACGTAGGTGTAGACGGCCGACGGGCGGGCCCGAGCAGGTCCGGGGGCTGCGAGGAGATGAGCGTGAGGTTGGTCGTGTTGACCGCCTCCCACATCTCGGCCGAGATGACGTCGCGCACGGTGCGCGCCCCCTCGCGCGCGCGCCCGATGCAGGCGATGACCGACGTCGGGTTGTCGGGCTCGAGGGTCAGCGCGCGCAGGACCTCGTCGCGGCGCGCCGGGCCCGCGCCGCGGGGCGCGCCCATGATCGCGAGCATCGAGCTCCAGTCCAGCGTGACGCCGGCCGGGTCGTCGGGCCTTCCCTGCAGCGAGGACTGGAAGATGCCGTCGAGCATGCGCGCCGTGTGCTCGGCGCGCGCGAGGTTGCGCCCGAGCCAGAACAGTTCGTGGGCGATCCGGGCGAGCACCTACTGCTGTTGCTGCTGCTGCTGGCCGACCCACGGGCCGGCGTAGCGCAGGTCGGGCATCGTGGGCGGCACGGAGAGCATCCCCTCGGGCTCGGCGCGATCGGTGTCCTGGCCGTCCTCGAGGACCCAGGTGTCCTTCGAGCCGCCGCCGCGCGAGGAGTTGACGATCATCGAGTCCTCGATCAGCGCGACGCGCGTCAGCCCGCCGGGGACGATCTTGATGTCCTCGCCGAAGACGGCGAACGGGCGCAGGTCGACGTGGCGCGGGGCCAGCCGGCCGTCGTTGCCCGCGGTGGGGACCGTCGACAGGTTCACGAGCTCCTGGGCGATCCAGCGGTCGGGGTAGGCGCGCAGGACGTCGGCCAGCCCGGCGAGATCGTCGGGCGGCGTCGCGGGGCCGATGAAGACGCCCTTGCCGCCCGACTCGCCGGTCGGCTTGACCACCAGCTCGTCGAGGCGCCCGAGCACGTGCTCGAGCTGCTCGGGGTCTGAGAGCAGGTAGGTCTTGACGTTGGAGAGGATCGGCTCCTCGTTGAGGTAGAAGCGGATCATCTCCGGCACGTAGTGGTAGATCGCCTTGTCGTCGGCCACGCCGGTGCCGAAGGCGTTGGCCACCGCGACCGTGCCCGCGCGGTAGGCGCGCACGAGCCCCGGGACGCCGAGCATCGAGTCGACGCGAAACTCGAGCGGGTCGACGAAGTCGTCATCGATGCGGCGGTAGACGGCGTGCACGCGCTCGAGCCCGTCGGTCGTGCGCATGTAGAGGACGTCGTCGCGCACGACGAGGTCCGACGCCTCGACCAGCTCGACGCCCATCTGGCGCGCGAGGAAGGCGTGCTCGAAGTAGGCGGAGTTGAACGGGCCCGGCGTCCACACCACGACGGTGGCCTCGGCATCGGCGCTCGGCGCCACCGCGCGCAGCGCGGCGAGCAGGAGCTGCGGGTAGTGATCGACCGGGCGCACGCGGTACTGGGCGAAGAGCTCGGGGACCAGGCGGGTCATCGCCACGCGGTTCTCGAGCACGTAGGAGATGCCCGACGGCGTGCGCACGTTGTCCTCGAGCACCTTCCAGGTGCCGTCGGCGTCGCGCACGAGGTCGCAGCCGGCCACGTGCGTGTAGACGCCGCCCGGAGGGCGGATGCCGTGCACGACGCGTGCGAAGTGGCTGCGCGAGACGACCAGCCGCCACGGGACGATGCCCTCGCGGATGATCTCGCGCGCGTGGTAGACGTCGTCGACGAAGGCGTTGAGCGCGCGGATGCGCTGGGCCAGGCCGCGCTTGATCGGGATCCACTCCTCGGCGGGGATGATCCGCGGCACGAGGTCGAGCGGGAAGGGGCGGTCCTTGGGGCCGTCCTCGCCGGTGAGCTCGAAGGTGATCCCCTGCTGCATGAAGATCGCGTCGCGCCGGCGCCCGGCGGCGGCGAGGTGCTCAGGCCCCATCAGCTCGAGCGCCGCCACGAGCTGCGCCGCATGCGCGGCGGCCGAGCCCTGCGGGCCGGCGAAGACCTCGTCCAGGAAGCCCTCGCGGGCGTGGTAGTCGAGCGGCACCGTGGCGGGCTCGGGGGCCATCGGCCCTGATCCTTTCACCGTTCGCAAAGCGAAGGCACCAACCGTTCGGGCCAAAGCGGGGCGCCATTCGGTCCTGCGCAGGTTTGGGCCGCCCGCCATCATGGGACCGTAGGCGCGGGTCCCCCGTTGCGTCCTGCCCTCGCCATCGCCCTCGCCGCCCTGCTGCTCGCCGCGACCTCCGCGGCGCCGGCCTCCGCGAGCGGGCTCTCACGCGGCGACCGTCACGCGCTGCAGCGCTACGCGGCCGACACGTGGCACTCGTTCGACCTGCTCGTCGACGCGCGCACCGGGCTGCCCGACGACAACGTGACCGCCGACGGGACGCGCTCGGGCTACACCTCGCCCACCAACATCGGCGCCTACCTGTGGAGCACGCTCGGCGCGCGCGAGGTCGGCCTCATCGGCCGCCGCGAGGCGACGGCGCGCATGGGGCGCACGCTGGCCACCCTCGCGCGCCTGGAGCGCGGGCCCGGCGGGCAGTTCTTCAACTGGTATGACCCGGCCACCGGCGCGCGCCTGACCACGTGGCCGGCCGACGGCTCGCCGCTCGTCCCGTTCCTGTCCGCGGTCGACAACGGGTGGCTGGCCGCCGGCCTGACCATGGTGGAGAACGGCGTGCCGGAGCTGCGGGCGAAGGCCCACGCGTTGGTCGCCGCGATGGACTTCGGCTTCTACTACGACCCGGCCGTCGGCCAGCTGCGCGGAGGGGCGTGGACCGAGCAGCCGCCGGGGTGCAGCGTTCCCCAGGGCGCGGTGTGGACGACGTGCAACCACTACGACGTCCTGAACTCCGAGCCGCGGATGGCCAGCTATCTCGGGATAGCCGCTGGCCAGGTCCCGCCGGAGCACTACTTCCACCTCAACCGCACCTTCTCGCCGGTGTGCGGCGTGGGCGACTTCCAGGAGATGCGGCCCAGCGGCGAGACGCGCACCTACCTGGGCGTCGACGTCTACGAGGGCCACTACGACTACCGCGGCATGCACATCGTCCCCACTTGGGGCGGGGACATGTTCGAGGCGTTGATGGTCCCGCTCTTCGTGCCCGAGGAGCGCTGGGGCCCGCGCTCGTGGGGCGTCAACCACCCGCTCTACGTCCGGGCGCAGATCGAGCACGGCCTCGACGAGGCGCGCTACGGCTACTGGGGCTTCTCGCCCAGCGACAACCCCTCCGGCGGCTACAGCGCCGACGGCGTCGACGCCATCGGCATGCAGGCCGACGGCTACCCCTCCAACAACGACAACACGTTCGTCGACCATGGCTTCGGCGACTGCCGGGCGCCCAAGCCCGACCCGCCGCCGTCGGCCTACACCAACGGCGTCGTCACGCCGCACGCGTCGTTCCTGGCCCTGCGCTACGCGCCCCGCGCCGCGCTGGCCAACCTCGCCAGGCTGCGCTCGCGCTTCGGCATCTACGGCAAGGGCGGCTTCTACGACGCCGTCAACGTCCAGACCGGCCAGGTGGCGCGGTCCTACCTCGCGCTCGACCAGGGCATGGTCATGGCAGCCGCCGCCAACGCGCTGAGCGGCGACGCGCTGCGCAGCTTCTTCGCCCGCGGCGCGGTCGAGCAGCGCGTCCGCCCGCTGCTGGCGATGGAGCAGTTCACCGCGGGCTGAGGGGGCTTCCGCGTTGCGCTTGCGGCGCCGCGCGGCCAGGCACCGAGGGGAAGCGATCAGCGGCGCTCGCGGCGGCTCGCCGGGAGCGAACGACGAATTTGTCACACGTGGTGGGACAAAATCGTCGTTCACCGTCTTGAGGCGCCCGGTCGACCTCCCGCGCCGCGAGGCGCCGCCCGCTCCCTTCCCTCGATGATGCTCTTTGCGCCGCGAAGCGCCGCCGGCGCTACGAGGAAAGCGTGAAGCGCCCGACGAGCGCCTCGAGCTCCGCGGCGCGGGTCGAGAGCTCCTGCGCGGCCGCGGCGATCTGCTGCACCGCCGCGCTGGTCTGCTGCGTGCTGGCCGAGACCTCCTCGGTCGAGGCCGACGTCTGCTCGGCGACCGAGGCGACCTCGCTGCAGGAAGCGCGCGCTCTTGCGCTCCTGCGCGGTGGTGAAGGTGGGGGCGGCCGCGGCGAGCGACTCCGCGATCCGGCGGTCGTTGGCCAGGATGCGCTGCTCGAGCGGGCGCTTGGTCTCGAGCGTGTCCTCGAGGATGTGGCGATCGGCGAGGCCCGCGTTCTCGTTGACCAGCGCGCGGGCGCGGCCGAGCGCGGCCAGCGGCTGGGTCACGTGCGTGAAGTTGCGCCGGCCGCCCTCGGAGACCTTGGCCAGGTTCGCGAGGCTGACCATGGTCAGCGCGACGAGCAGCGCCGCGATGAAGATGAGCAGCCCGGCGAGCTTCCAGCGCAGCGTAATGCGACGCGGCATGGGCACGCCGGGAAGCGACGGCAGGCGAAGGCGCATCGCCTTGTTGCTCGACTGCCGGGGCGCCAGCTTGAGGGCGGCTGTCCGCCGTCGCGCTAGGGCAGGCGCCCGGCCCAGCGCAGCGAGACGACCGCGGCGCCGAGGAGCAGCACGAGCCCGCCGATGGCGAAGGTCGCCGTGATCTGCTTCTTCTGGGTCTTGGTCCCCAGCTGCGAGCCGAGCGTCTTGTAGATCGACTTCAGCGAGTCGGAGTCCTCGGCCGTGAAGGCCTTGCCCCCGGAGACCTGAGCGATCTGACGCAGCGTCTGGGGATCGGGCGCCACGAGCAACGGCGTGCCGAACGGGTTCGGGTTGGGCACCGTGGCGTCCCGCGTGCCGAGGGCGACCGTGTAGATCGGGATCTTCAGCTGCCCCGCGGTGCGCGCCACCGGGACGGGATCGGGCGGGACGGTGGTCTTGCCGTCGGAGAGCAGGACGATGGCCGACGGCGGGCGCTTGCCGTTCTGCTTGTCGTTCTTGAGCGCGTCGATGGCGACCTCGAGCGCGGCGCCGGTGGCGGTGGCGCCGTCGGCGACCTGGCCGTCCACGATGCGGCGCGCGTCGTCGTGGTCGGAGCTGGGCGCCTGCACCGCGTCGGGCGTGTCGGAGAACGCGACGGCGCCGACGCGCACCTGGTCGGGCAGCGTGTTGAGGAACGTGCGGGCCGCGCGCTGGGCCGCGGACAGGCGATCCGGCTCGACGTCGGTTGCCGACATCGAGCGCGAGTGGTCGGTCACGAGCATGATCGACGCGCGCTCGACGGGCACGGCGACCGTCTTCTGCGGCTTGGCCAGTGCCAGGACCAGCGCGGCGAGCGCGGCCAGCGCGAGCGCCGCCGGCAGGTGGCGGCGCCAGGCGGGCACGGCGCCCGCGGCGACCTTCAGCGCGGGCACGGCCGTGTAGCGCACCGCATAGCGGCTGCCGCGCCGGCGGCTCGCCCGGTAGGCCAGCAGGGCCAGCGGCACCAGGGCCAGGCCCAGCAGCCATAGCGGCGTGGCGAAGCTCACCGCAGCCTCCGCCCGAGGTCGAGCAGCCAGTCGCGATCGGTCGACAGCGCGACGTGGTCGACGTGCAGCCGGCGCAGCTCGCGCGCGACGGCGGCGCGCCGCTCGCGCTCGAGCTCGGCGAAGCGCTCGCGCACGCGCGGGCGCGAGGTGTCGACCTCGAGGCGCTCGCCCGTCTCGGGGTCGACGACGGCCAGGCGGCCGACGGCCGGCAGCTCCGCCTCGCGCGGGTCGCCGATCTCGACGGCCACGACGGAGTGGCGCGCGGCGAGGGCGCCCAGCGCTCGCGTCCAGCCGGCGTGCTCGCGGAAGTCGGAGATGACGGCGACGAAGCCGGGCTGGCGCGCGACGCGACCCACGCGACCGAGCGCGTGGGCCAGCGCATGAGGCTCGTTGACGCCGTCGGGCGCCACGCCCTCGGCGAGGACGCGGCGCAGCGCGACGACCCCGGGTCGCGAGCCGCGCGGCGGCAGCAGGCGCGGGCGCCCGGCGCCGAAGGTCATCATCGCCACGCGCCCGGCACGGCGCACGGCCAGGTTGCCGAGCACGAGCACCACGCCCTCGGCGACATCGGCCTTCAGCCGCTGTGCCGTGCCGAAGGCCATCGACGGCGAGACGTCGAGCACGATCCACGTCGTCAGCGTCCGCTCGGGCACGTGCAGGCGCACGTGCGGCTCGCCGGTCCGCGCGGTGGCCGCCGCGTCGATCTGGCGCACGTCGTCGCCGATCTCGTACGGGCGCAGCTGCGCGAGCTCGGTGCCGGCACCCATCCCCGCGGCGCGGCGATCGCCCGGCAGCGCGCCGGCCGCGTGGCGCGCGACGACGAGGTCGAGCGCGTCGACCAGCGCGGTCGGCATGCGGCCGGCGCCTGGCGGGCGGCAGGCGGTCTGAGGACCGCGTCGGTCATGCAGCGGCCACCCGGCGCTGGGAGCGCTTGACGTGGTCGGCCTCGGGCTCGGTGACCTCGGCCAGCACGCGGTCGAGGAGGTCGTCGGCGCTGACCCCGTCGCTGAGCGCGTCGTAGGAGAGCACGAGGCGATGGCGCAGGACGTCGGCCGCGAGGTCGCGCACGTCACCCGAGGTGACGTGGCCGCGCCCGCGCAGCAGCGCGAGCGCCCGAGCCGCCTGCACCATGCCGATCGGCCCGCGCGGGCTGGCGCCGTACTCGATGTAGGAGGCGATGTCGTCGAGGCCGTACTCGGCCGGGTTGCGCGTGGCGTCGGCCAGCGAGACGGCGTAGCCGATGACGTCGCGGTCGACGAGCACGGAGCGGCTGGCCTGCGCGAAGCGGTCGAGGTGCTCGAGGGTCAGGCGCTCGCGCACGACCGCCTCCTCGCCCAGGCTGCGCCCGACGACGGCGGCCTCCTCGCCGAAGGACGGGTAGTCGACGACGATCTTCATCAGGAAGCGGTCGAGCTGGGCCTCGGGCAGCGGGTAGGTGCCCTCGTGCTCGATCGGGTTCTGGGTGGCCATGACCAGGAAGGGCAGCGGGACCGGGTAGCTCGTGCCGCCGATCGTGACCTGGCGCTCCTGCATGACCTCGAGCAGCGCCGACTGGACCTTGGCCGGCGCGCGGTTGATCTCGTCGGCGAGCAGGAAGTTGCCGAACACGGGGCCGAGCTCGGTGTCGAAGCGCCCGGTGTCGGGCCGGTAGACGCGCGTGCCGACGAGGTCGGCGGGCACGAGGTCGGGCGTGAACTGGATGCGGCTGAAGCTGCCGCCCAGCACCTGCGCGAGCGTGCGCACGGTCAGCGTCTTGGCCAGGCCGGGCACGCCCTCCAGCAGCACGTGGCCGCCGGCCAGGAGGCTGACGAGCAGGCGCTCGAGCATCGCGTCCTGGCCCACGATGACGCGCTTGATCTCGTAGAGCGCCTCCTCGAGCGCGGCACGCGGCTCCTCGCGGGGCTGGGTCCGGTCGTCGTCGTCGAACTCGGTCATGGGTTCCTTGGGGTTGCTTTCTTCTTAGATCAGTCGGCCGAACCAGCGCAGGGACATGGCCGCGCCGAGGAGGAGCAGGACGAGGGCGCCGCCGGCGAAGCCCGCCGTGACCTGGCGCTTCTCGTTCTTGGTGCCCAGGAGCGAGCCCAGGCTCTTGTAGACGTCGGAGAGCTTGTCGGCGTCGGCGGCGGTGTAGGTCTTGCCGCCCGAGGCCCTCGCGACCTCGGCGAGCGACTGCGGGTCGGGCGGGACGGAGCGCGTCTCCGTGCCTCCCCGGCCGCCCGGGCGCGGGACGGTGATCGTCCCCTCGCGCGTCCCGAGCGCCACGGTGTAGATGGGGATGTGCAGCTTGCGCGCCGCCTGGGCCGCGCCGACCGGATCGACGCTGCCGGTCGCGGCGCCGTCGGAGAGCAGGACGATGGCCGACGGCGGGCGCTTGCCGTTGACGCCGGGCTGGCGCTTGAGGATGTTCGTCGCCGCCGTGATCGCCTCGCCGGTGCCGGTGCCGCCGCGTGCGGTGAGCTGGTCGAGCGCCTGGTCGATGGCGGCGCGGTCGCGCGTCGGCGAGGCCAGGACGCGCGGCTTGCTGCTGAGCGCCATGACGCCGACGTTGACCGTCTTGGGCACCTGCGCCACGAAGCGCTTGGCGGCGGTGCGCGCGGCCGCCAGGCGCGTCGGGCGCACGTCGGTGGCCTGCATCGAGCCGCTGACGTCGGTGATGAGCATGATCGACGCGCGCTCGACCGGCACCGCAACCGTCTTCTGCGGGCGCGCCGCGGCGAGGATGAGGATCGCCAGGGCGAGCAGGAAGGCGAGCATCGGCGCGTGCATGCGCCAGCGCGGCCGGCTCGGCGCCACCGAGGGCGTCATGGCCGGCGCCGCGAAGGCGGCCGCGGCGCGGCGCCGGTCGCGCTGGTGCGCGCCGTAGAGCACGACCAGCACGGGGATGGCCAGCAGGAGGACCAGCACCAGGGGCGCGGCGAAGCTGACGGCGAAGACGCTCACGGCCAAGGGGATCACGGAGTGTGCGCGGGGCGGTTCTGCAGCGTCGCGTCGAGGGTCACGTCCTGGCCGGAGCGGTCGACGCGGATGCGGAGGTGGTCGCCGGGCTGCTTGGTGTTGACGATCCGCGAGACGTCGCCGGAGCCGCTCACGGCCTGGCCGTCGAGCTCGGTGATGACGTCGCCGGGGTTCACGCCGGCGCCCTCGGCGGGCCCGCCCGCGGTGACCCTGGTCACCTCTGCGCCGGGGGGCGCGTTGGGGTCGGTCGGATCGGAGGTCTCCACGCCGAGATAGGGGCGCGCGATCTTGTCGCCCTTCTCGAGCCGGGGCACGACCTCGCGCACGGTGTTCGACGGGACGGCGAAGCCGATGCCGACATTGCCCTGCGAGTTGCCGGCGGTGGCGATCTGCGAGTTGACCCCCATGACCCGGGCGGTCTCGTCGAGCAGCGGGCCGCCCGAGTTGCCGGGGTTGATCGGCGCGTCGGTCTGGATGACCTCGTCGATCGAGAAGCCGTTGGGCGCCTTGATCGAGCGCCCGATGCCCGAGACGATGCCCTCGGTCGCGGTGCGATCCAGGCCGAAGGGATTGCCGATCGCGATCGCGGTGTCGCCCACCTGGACCTGGCGCGAGTCGGCGAACTGCAACGGCTTGGTGTTGCGCGGCGCGCTGCCCGGGTCGATCTTCACGACCGCCAGGTCGCTGGACGGGTCGGCGCCCTTGACCTGGCCGTCGATGCTGCGCCCGTCGGGCCCGAACTTGACCACCACGCGATCGGCGTTGCCGACGACGTGCGCGTTGGTCACGAGCGTGCCGTCACGGTCGATGAGAAAGCCGGTGCCCGAGCCCACGTCGGTGCGGATCGAGACCACCGCCGGGCTGGCCTGGGCGTAGATCTTCCCGGCACGCGACTGGCCCTTGTCCGGCGCGATCGGCTTGCCCGAGACGGCGGGCAGCGGCTGGACCTTGGCGTCGTCGTGCAGCAGCGCGCCGGCGGCGAAGGCGCCGCCCGCGACGGCCGCCGCGACGAGCGCCACGGCCGCCGCGGTCTTGAGCCGGATGGTGCGCGGCGGGGCGCCGGCTGGCTGTGCGGCCGCGCGCTCGCGCTCGGCAGCCGCCAGCGCCTGGCGCCGGCGCGCCGCCTCCTCCTCAGCAGCCTCGCGTGCCTGCTCGGACTCCAGGCGCCACTCGCCCGTCCACAGATGCCGGGGAAACTTCATCGCCATGAGAGTAGGCATGCCCTCGTCAGCTGTCGGTAAAGCGTGTGGACCGCCTCCCGGCGGCCGCCGCGGCGCCTAGGCGGCCGGGCCGACCGTCATCTGCTGGAGGGTCACGAGCCCGTCGCTCCAGGCGCGCAGGCCGTAGCCGCCGGCCGCCGGCGGCGCGAAGCTGGAGGTCACGCCGTAGGAGGCCTTGACCGCCGTCGCGGACGCGCCCGCGAGATCGGGGACGCTGATGCTCTGGGCGCCGTCGAGCATGACGTTCATCGTGTTCCCCTCACGGTCACCACGAGGGTGTGCGGCACGCCGTACCAGTTGAAGCCGCCGGGGGCGGGCCCGCGCGCGACCGGGGCGGAGAGCTCGCTGTCGGCCTGCAGCTGGCGCACGACGATCTGCCCGTAGGTGTGATCGAACTGAACCGCATAGCCGGTCAGCTTCGTCGCCGCGTCGACGCTCGCGCGGACGTAGATCCCGTACCCGGCACCTGAGATCAGCGTCGCGTTCGAGGTGACCGTGTAGTCGGAGCCCGTCGTCGCCGGGTCGGCGAGCACGCGCCGTTCACCGCCGCCCGTGGGCATGCTCACGCGTCCGTCCGCATAAGTGGTGATCAGGTTGCCGCCACGCACCTTGGCCCAGCTCGTGATCAGCGAGGTCGCTCCCTGCAGCGGGGCCGCGAAGAAGGCGGGCGCGCTCTGGGCCAGGATCGTCCAGGCCGTGGCGGTCGAGGCGGGCCAGACGTGGTACTCGACCCCATAGGCGTCGCTCGTGAGCGTCTGGTCGGCCTGCAGCGCACCGGCCCCCTTGGTGATGGCAAGCCAGCTCGCGATGCTCGCGTCGAGCACGCGCGTGTCCTGCCCGAGCGCGGCCTGAGCCAGACGCATCTCGCCACTCCCCTCGGCCCAGCGCACGGTCGGCGCGTTGGTGCCGACGTACGGCGCATAGCCCGAGAACGGCCCGGCGGACGCGTAGCTCATGTTGTAGGTGGCCGGCTTCGAAGACGTCGTGACGGCCGTGCCCTTGAGGGCGAACGCGCTCTGCGCATAGTCCAGGACCCGGGCGGCGAGCTCGGGCTGCCCGGTCCCCTGCAGGTACATGGCGCCGAACGCCTGCACGTCGAGCGCCTGCGTGTCGTCCTTCAGGCCCTGGCGGAAGCGGGACCCGGTGTCGTCGTCGACGAGCAGGCTCGCGTTGATCTGCGCCGCGATCGCCCGGCCCGCAGCGAAGTAGCGGTCGGCCGTGGCCCTGGCGCCCGCGGCGTCGAGCTCGTCGCCGAGCCGCACCAGGAAGACGTAGGCGATCAGGTTGTGCTGCGTCGAGACCCAGCTGACGTCCGGGCCGCCCTTGATCAAGCCGCTCGCCGTCTGCAGGGAGAGCAGGTAGTCGGCCGCCCGCTGCTCGGTGTCGAGGTAGCGGCCGCTGTCGAAGGCCGCGTCGTAGGTCGCCGCCGCCAGCCCGAGCCAGGCCACTGTGCCGGCGCGGAACACCGGGGCGTTCTGGCCGGTGCTGGTGTCGAAGGCGATCTCGATCGAGCCACCGGTGTGCTGCAGGGCGGCCAGCTGGTCGAGCAGCTGCTGCGCGTTGGACTTGTCGTCGGTCGCGGCGAAGGCCGCGGCCGAGACCGCCGAGTCGTAGGTCCAGGACCAGTTCAGCAGGCGCTTGTACGAAGGATCGTCGGCGGGGATGGCGTAGGAGCGCACGAGCTTCAGCGGGAGGTGGAGCGTGCTCGAGCCGCTCGAGGCGGCGCGACCGAGCTGGCAGCGGCGGCGGGCCTGGCGCCGCAGGGTGGCGCACAGGCGCGGCTTGATCCCGCCGACCTGTCGGGCCAGCCAGCGCGCCTGGGTCGTGCGCGGGGCACGACCGCGCGCCGGCCAGGCGCTGTGCACCGGGCCGCCGACGCGCCGGCCGTGGACGTGGCGGCTGAGCGCCGGCGCGATGGTGGGCGACACCGTGGCCGCGCGCGCCGAGCCTGGCTGCGAGAGCTGCAGCGTCGTCGCGGCCGCGCACACGGCGAGGGCGAGCAGGACCGCGAGTCGGCACGAGACATCATTCGGTCGCTGCTGGGTGCGGGCGGCGGATTCGGGCATAGCCGAGCATTGGGTCCCCGAAACACCGGAAGTAGATGTCTTGTCTTCTGAGTCTGGAGTTGGACGGTAGCTAGCGTGCTGTCAATGGCACGCGCGCCGCGCCCCGTCTCGCAAGGCTGGCTCGTGGTGCTCCTCGGCGCGCTGTCCACCTTCGGGCCGCTGTCGATGGACATGTACCTGCCTGGGCTCCCGTCGATGGCCAGCGACCTGTCCGCGCCGGCGTGGGCAGCGCAGCTGACGATCACCACCTCGATGCTGGGGCTCGCCAGCGGCCAGCTCGTGGCCGGGCCGATCAGCGACGCCCTCGGGCGCCGGCGCCCCCTGCTCGCCGGCGTGGCGGCCTACGCGGCGGCCTCGCTGCTGTGCGCCGTCGCTCCCACCATCTGGCTGCTGCTCGCCTTCCGCCTCGTCCAGGGCCTGGCCGGGGCCGCCGGGATCGTCATCGCGCGGGCGATCGTGCGCGACCTGCACGAGGGGATCGAGGCCGCGCGCATGTTCGCCATGCTCATGCTCGTCGGCGGCCTCGCGCCGATCCTCGCTCCGCTGGTCGGCGGCGAGCTGCTGCACGTCACCGACTGGCGCGGGATCTTCGTCGTGCTCGCCGGCATCGGAGCGCTGCTGCTGCTCGGAGCCTGGGCGATGCTGAGCGAGACGCTCACGCCCGAGAAGCGCCACGGCGGGGGGCTCGTGGCGACGCTGCACGTCTTCCGCGGGCTCGTGCGCGACCGGCCGTTCATGGGCTACACGCTCTCGGCCGGGCTGACCTTCGCCGCGATGGCGACCTACATCTCGGGCTCGCCGTTCGTGCTGCAGGACATCCACGGCGTCTCGCCGCAGCTGTTCAGCGTGATCTTCGCCTCCAACGCCATCGGGATCATGGCCGCCAGCCAGATCAGCCGCGCGCTCGTCGGCCGCTACGGCCCGCGCGCGATGCTCAACGCCGGCGTCTCGGTCGGCGCGGTGGGCGGCTTGGGCGTGCTCGTCTCCGTCGTGGCCGGCCTGGGGCTGGCCGGCCTGCTGCCCAGCTTCTTCGTGATGGTCTCGAGCGTCGGGATCGTGCTGCCCAACTCGGCCGCGCTCGCCCTCGCCGACCACCCGCGCACCGCCGGCAGCGCGTCGGCGCTGCTCGGCCTCACGCAGTTCGCCACCGGCGCGCTGGCCGCCCCGCTGGCCGGGGTCGGCGGCTCGCACACCGCGCTGCCCATGGCGATCGTGATGGCCACACTGCCCCTTGCCGGCCTGGCGTGCCTGAGGTTCCTGGCCGCTGGCCCATCCGGCGCGCGGCCGGTGCCGCTCGACGCAAGAGAGGCGGCCCAGCGGTAAAGCTGAGCCCGGGCGCGCGAGGAGAGATCGACACCGGGCGTTGCGTGCGGCGTCCGGGCAGCAGCGCCCGCTGGGCCTGCATGTCGCCGGCGAGGGCGGCGATGCAGCCCTCGGGGTCCGTGTTGGCCAGCGAGAGGATGGCGCCCGTGGCGCCGAGCGGGCCGGCCAGCGCGAGGTAGGCCGACGAGCCGACGTACAGCGGGCCGTCGTAGGCGCCGAGCTCGGCCACCAGGCGCCCGGCGTCGCCGGAGGAGTCCTTGACCCCGGCGATCGGCAGGTCGGCGAGGACCTCGACCGGGATGCCCGGCGGCGAGACGGCGGGGAAGTGGTAAGCCAGCAGGGCGAGCTCGCCGGCGTGGGTCGCGAGCGCCTCGTAGTGCGGGCGCACGTCGTCTGCGTGCGGGGGGGTCGTCGAAGAGCGTGACGAGGGCGACGCCGGCGCCGGTGAAGAGGGCAGCGGCCATGGGACGAAGCCGTACGCGAGAATCGCGCCATGACCTACGTCCCCGCCGAAGACCGCTACGACCACATGCCCTATCGCCGCTGCGGGCGCAGCGGCCTGAAGCTGCCGGCCATCTCGCTGGGCCTGTGGCAGAACTTCGGCGACGATCGCCCGATCGACACCCAGCGGGCGATCGTCCGGCGCGCCTTCGACCTGGGGATCACCCACTTCGACCTGGCCAACAACTACGGCCCGCCCTACGGCTCGGCCGAGATCAACTTCGGGCGCCTGCTGGCCGAGGACCTGCGCCCGTGGCGCGACGAGCTGGTCATCTCGACCAAGGCCGGCTACGACATGTGGCCCGGCCCGTACGGCGAGTGGGGCTCGCGCAAGTACCTGCTCGCGAGCCTCGATCAGAGCCTGAAGCGCATGGGCCTGGACTACGTCGACATCTTCTACTCGCACCGCCTTGACCCCGACACGCCGCTCGAGGAGACCCTCGGCGCCGTCGACACCGCGGTGCGACAGGGCAAGGCGCTCTACGCCGGCATCTCGTCGTACTCCGCGCAGCGCACCGAGGAGGCCATCGGGATCCTGCGCGACCTCGGCACGCCGCTGCTCATCCACCAGCCGTCCTACTCGCTGCTCAACCGCTGGATCGAGCCCGACCTGCTCGACGTCCTCGGCCGCGAGGGCGTGGGCGCGATCGTCTTCTCGCCCCTCGGGCAGGGGATGCTCACCGACCGCTACCTCGACGGCATCCCGGAGGACTCCCGCGCGGCGCGCGAGGGGTCGCTGTCGAAGTCCATGCTCAGCGAGGAGAACCTCGAGCGCGTCCGGGCGCTGAACGAGATCGCGCAGCGGCGCGGGCAGACGCTGGCCCAGCTCGCGCTGGCGTGGACGCTGCGCGACCCGCGCGTGACCTCGACGCTGATCGGCGCGAGCAGCGTCGCGCAGCTCGAGGACAACGTCGGCGCGCTCGACCGCCTCGACTTCGACGACGACTCGCTGGCGGAGATCGAGAAGTACGCGGTCGACGCCGGGATCAACATCTGGGAGCGGTCGAGCTCGGCTTGAGGTGGCAGCTCTGCGCGGCGCCTGGGACGCAGCGCGGACGACGCGCAAGCCGCCCGCGCGCGCTCAGCGCTAGCTCGCCTTCAACGCGGCCTGCGACAGGCGCAGGTGCTGGCGCAGGATGGGAATCTCGTCGTGCGCCGCGCTGCGGACCTGCTTGTCGGTGCCGTCGGTGACCTCGTCGGCCGCCTCGGTGATGTCCTGGTGGTGGTCGGCGACTTCCAGCCTCGAGTACCACTGGTCGAAGGCCGGGCCGCTGAGCGTGCCAAGGATCTGCAGCTCCCAGCGCTGCGACGGCGTCGGCGCCTTGGGAACGTCGAGCCTGAAGTGGTGAGCCATGCGGCTCGACTCGGCCAGGCTCTTGGCGTGGTCCTTGATCAGGCGGGCGCCGAGGGCGCGCACCCTGGCGTTCTGCGACTTGCTCAGAGCGAGCTTGCCGCCGGCGATCTCGAAGCGGTCGCCCTGAATCGAGCCGCTGAGATAGGTCTTGTCGAGCCCCGAGAGCGAGGCTGCCTGGGCGGACGCGGTCGCGACACCTGTGGTCGCGAGCACCCCGAGGACGATGGCGATGACGCGGTGAGCGGACATGAGCGGCGCGCTTCCCGGCGCGGCCCGCGAGCGAAGCGGGGGCCATGGCATGTCGTCCGGCATCTGACCCGACGGGCTGTGGGGGAGGCGAGGTGGCTCGACCGGCCACCTTGGTGGTCATGACAGGGGCCCCGCGCACACCGACCATGAAGGCATGTCCTCCTCCTCTCGCATCCTCGCCGCGGTCAGCGCCCTCGCCGTGACACCAAGGAGTCGGCGATCAGGAAGCAGCTCGGCTACTGAGCGCGCGTCGAGCGCCCCTTCAGCGGCACGCCGGCGCCGTCCTGGACGGCGCCGGCGTCGTGCCCGACGCGCTCACGCGCGATGCCCGGGCTCGATCCGCTTCGCGCGGTGGAAGGTGAAGTCCTCCTCGCGCCCGGCGCTCGCCGCGATGGGCTCGAGCAGGAAGAGCTCGTGATCGCCCGCGTCGAGGCGATCGATGACGCGCCCCACGAACCAGCGCTCGCAGCGATCGAGGATCGGCAGGCCTTCCGGCCCGTCGTGCCAGTCCGAGCGCTCGAACTTGTCGACCTCGTCGCCGGTCTCGCCGCCGAAGAGCTCGGCCAGGTCGGGCGCGTCGGCCGGGACGCAGTGCACGGCGAGCGCCGCAGAGTCGCGGCCACGGCGATGCGTGCGGTTCTTGCGCGAGAGGCAGATCGCCATGCGCGGCGGATCGATGCTCGTCTGCGTGGCGAAGCCGATGAGGCAGCCCAGGCGCTCGTCGCCGGCGCGGGCCGTGACGATGAACATCGGGTACTCGAGGTTCCCGACGATCGCGTTGAAGGCCGTGCGGTCGTCCACGTGGGGCGACCTACCCTGTAGGGGCGGGCGCTCAGTCGGAGTCGGCGGCGGCGGGGCCGCTAAGCGGCGACGCTGTCAGACGTCGCGGGGACGCCGCGGTCGGCGTACGCGAAGGGGTGCTGGAAGATGTTCGCGGCGCTCTCGCCCTCGCGGACCTCGACGACGAAGGACTCGCCGGTCTTGCGGTCGCTGACGGCCACGTGGACGCGGTTGTCGCCCTGGTCCCAGAGCAGGCGCACGTCGATCCCGTCGCTGTGACGGTGGTCGAGCTCGCGCATTGCGCTGGTGGTGGTGGTCGTCATGGTCAGCTCCAGGAGTCCGGTCTCAGAAGGGGTAGTCGGCGTTACGGGGACTCTCCTTGAGCGGACTTGGCCTGCCGACGGGGCTGGCTCCCGAAACCGGGTTCGGGAGGCCGCCCGGCAAGGGTTCGCCCAGGCGTCCCCCACGTCGCGTCGGCGGGAGTAGAGTCGCCACCAGGCATGAGCGTCGCAGACCTGCTGGCCGAGCATGGATCGCCCCTGTGGCTGGCGAACCTGGACGTCGTGCGCGATCGCCAGCGCTCGTTCACCGCGGCGTGGCGGGCCGAGTGGCCGGACGTCGAGATCGCGTACTCGCACAAGGCCAACCGCCTGCCGGCGATCCTGCGCACGCTGGCCGAGAAGGGCATCGGCCACCAGGTCGCCTGCGAGGCCGAGTACTGCCTGGCGCGGTCGGTCGCCGATGCGAACGGGCGCTCGATCGTGGTGCAGGGCCCGGCGAAGCCACCGGCCCTGCTCGACCGCGCTGCCGCCGACGGCGCGCTCGTGATCGCCGACACCCTGTCCGAGCTGCGCCGCCTCGCGGCCGCCGGGATCACGCGCGTGGGCGTGCGCGTGTGCCTGCCCGGCGTCGGCCACGGGACGAGCCACTTCGGCGTGCCGATGGCCGAGGTCTCGATGGCCCCGCGCCAGGCCGCGGCACTCGGGCTGCGGATCGAGGCGCTCGCCGTTCATCTCGTGTCGGCCGGGTTCGACCGGCCGATGGCCGAGATCCCGCGCCTGGCGAGCGCGCTGGTCGTCAAGTGGCCCCAGCCGCCCGAGCGCTTCGCGGCGGCGGCCAAGATGCTGGCCGGCCTGGCCGTGCGGATGGGCGTGCCCATCATCGACGTCGGCGGCGGCTTCCCGCCCGCCCCGCAGGAGTCGGCCTACGCGCGCGCCGTGACCGGCGCGATCGGCGGGGCCGGCTACGAGGGCCGGGTCCTGGTCGAGCCCGGGCGCGCGCTCGTGGCCGACGCGGTCGACCTCGCCGCGACGGTGACCGCCGTCAAGCGCCTGCCCGACCGGCGGCGCTGCATCGTCCTCGACGCGGGGACCAACCTGCTGCCGGGGACGCTCTTCGCGTGGCCGACGCTCGAGGCTCCGGGAGAGCACGACCGAGCCGCCGGGCCGGCGCTCGTCACCGGGCCGCTGTGCAGCAACGTCGACGTCTTGCATCCCGCGGCCGACCTGCCGGCCCTGGCGGAGGGCGACGCCGTCGTCATCCGCGGCGTCGGGGCCTACCAGCAGACGCAGTCCACCCAGTTCGGCGACCTGCGCCCCGCGGTCGCCGCCCGCGACGAGGGGCACTGGCGTCTGGTCAGCCGGCGCGAGACGGTGGACGACCTCGTCGCCACCGACCTGGGCGCCGACGTCCCGCAGACCGCGCGCTAGCCGGTGGCCCCGCGGCGCAGCGCCGGCATCGTGCTGCACCGCGTCGCAGACCGCGGCCCCGAGGTGCTGCTCGTGCACCCCGGCGGCCCGTTCTGGGCCAAGAAGGACCTCGGTGCGTGGTCGATCCCCAAGGGCGAGTACGAGCCCGACGAGGACCCGCGGGTGGCGGCGCTGCGCGAGTTCGAGGAGGAGACCGGCACGCGCCTGCCCGCCGATGGGCTGGTCGAGCTCGGCACCGTCGTGCAGAAGGGCGGCAAGGAGGTGACGGCGTGGGCGGCGCGGGGCGACCTCGACGCCGGCGCCGTGCGCAGCAACAGCTTCGAGATGGAGTGGCCGCCGCGCTCGGGGCGCCGCCAGGAGTTCCCCGAGATCGATCGAGCCGAGTGGTTCACGCTCGACGAGGCGCGAGCCAAGCTCGTCAGCGCCCAGGTCGAGCTGCTCGACCGGCTGGTCGAGCGGGTGATAAACGGCTGAGCGCGCGTTCCGACGACCCGTCGGAGGTTCGGCCTCGGGTATGAAGCCCGGCATGCGCAAACTCTCCATCTACCTGTTCATCGTCGCGGCGCTGCTCGTCGCGGCGATCCCGAGCGTGGCCGGCGCCCAGACGCCGCCGCCCGACACCGCGATCCCCGCACCGTCCCCGGTGCTCATCCATCTCGGCCGGACCCCGGTCGTCGAGCTCTTCGATGGCGGCGGCGGACTGCCCTACCTCGGCTCGCCGACGTCCTACAACGCAGGCGACTGGGAGCCAGCGCTGCGCAACTTCCACGACTCGGGCGTCTACGACACCGAGTTGACCGAGGTCGACAAGCTCGCCGAGAAGGCCGTCCTGCGCAGCGTGCACAAGGGCGACTCCCGCTCGCACCACGGCCGCTTCCACAAGAGCCACGGGCGGGCGCGCGCGGCGCACTTCAAGGGCAAGAAGCTCGCTCTCGTGCTCGACATCGACGAGACCTCGCTGTCGAACTACGACGCGATCAACGCGGACAACTTCACCTTCGGCCCGAACTCGCAGGCCGAGGCGACCAACGAGACCGGCAAGGTGATCCCCTCCACGCTGGAGCTCTTCAACCTGGCCAAGCAGAACGGCGTGGCGGTCTTCTTCATCACCGGCCGGCGCGAGAACACGCGGGCCCACACCGAGAGCAACCTCACGCGCGAGGGCTACGCGGGGTGGCAGCAGCTCTTCCTCAAGCCCGACGCGTCGACCGAGACCACCGTGCAGTACAAGAGCGGTGCCCGAGCGGCCATCGAGGGGCAGGGCTACCGCATCGTCGCCAACGTCGGCGACCAGTACTCCGACCTGGCCGGAGGCCACGAGGACATCGGGTTCAAGCTCGCCAACCCGTTCTACTTCCTGCCATAGACTCGCCGCGTGGCCGGCGACGAGTACCTGCTCGACACCCCTGTCGTGCGTGACTTCGTCGCCGGCGTGCGCGCCGCGATCGAGGGCGCCGGATCGCCCGCGCAGGCCTGCGACGCGATCCGGCCCTCCTTCGCCCAGCTGCTCGCCGACCCCGACTGGCTGCCCGAGCGCTTCCAGGAGGGCGACCCCGACAGCGGCATGGGCGGGGGCATCGGCCAGTGGCTGCTCTTCCGCGCCGAGGACCGGTCGCTCTCGCTGTTCTCGCTCGTCGTGCCCTCGGGCGCGCAGACGCCGGTGCACGACCATCTCGCGTGGGGCCTCGTCGGCCTCTACCGCGGGACCCAGGACGAGGACATCTACGCCGAGCGCGGCGACGGCATCGAGCTCGTCGAGAGCCGCGCGCTGGCACCCGGCGACTTCTACGCGCTCATCCCGCCGACCGACGACATCCACCGCGTGCGCACGACCTCCCCGCGCACGTCGGTCTCGATCCACCTGCTGACCAACGACACCGGCTGCGTCTGGCGCCACGCCTACGACGCGGGCTCCGGCGAGGTCACCCCGTTTCGCTCGGGCTACGTCAACGTGCCCTGCGACGAGGACTGAGCCCGTTCGGCGGCCGCCACGCGTCCGCGCGCCAGCGGGCGCGCAGGGCGAACGGCTCGTCGGGCGAGGCGACCATGAGCCGCAGGCGAAGCTGCCGATGGCCCCAAGCACGAACGAGGACCGAGCGGGGCACCGTGAAGCGCACGCGCGCGCCGCGCCCCGCGGCCACCACGAACGGGCGACCCACCGGCCGCAGGACGTACGCGGGCGGCCTCCCGTTGACGAGCGTCACGGTCGCGAGCGCGGCATCCTCGATCCAGAGCCGCCCGGCGCAGCGCGGCGTCCGGCCCGTCGGACAGCGCAGGCGCACGTCGGCGGCTCCCGATGCGCGGACCGTCACCGATCCGGGGACCGCGTGCGGCAGGCCCGGTGCGGCAGTCGCCGACGCCGTCGCGCCGGCCGGGCGACTGGCGCCGGCCATGGCCGTGAGCTGTGTGCGGACGACCTCGAGCGCCGGCCGCGAGCCGCCGTCGGGGCGGATCAGACCAGCGTCGAAGCGGTCTTCGGAGTCGGCCTGCCACTGGTACAGGTACATACGCCCGACGCGGCTCGCGAAGGCGTGCGCCTCCTCGAACGCGAAGCTCACCGACGCACGCGCGCGGAGCTCGTCGTGGGGCAGCGAGACCTGCCCGTCGCGAGTTCGCAGCTCGACGATGCCGCCGGTCTCGGTGAGCCACACCTGCCCGGGGACCGCGTTCAGGAAGTCGCGAAGCCCGCTCGTCGTGAAGTACGTCGTGTCGTAGTAGTCGTGCAGCCCCCAGACCTGCGGGGCCTCGTCGAGCCCGCGCCGGTACTCGGCCAGCCAGGAGAGCATGCCCGGCCCGTCGATGACGTCAGCCGCCACGAGAGTGCAGTCGTCGCAGGCACGGCGGGCGGCGTTGTAGTAGGCGGCCGCGCGGTCGGGCCGGCCCGCGGTCGGCTCGGCGGCGTGGTTGGCCTCGTTCCAGGGTGTGATCAGCCGGACCTGCGGATAGGCGGCGAGGAAGGCGCGCACGGCGGCCTCATAGGCCCCGACGCTGGGCAGCGCGCACGGCGCCGAAGGACAGCGGTCTCCCCGCTCGTGATCGAAGACCACGAGCGGCTGGACTCCCGATGCCGCCGCGGACCTCAGCCAGGACGCCACACGATCGGGGTCCGCCCAGATCGCGTTCCACGCCACGACGAGCCGCGCGGTCTTGATGCCGAGAGCCCGGAAGCGGGGATCCCCGAACATCGCCTCCCACTGCTCGCTGATCCCGACGGTCAGCCCGGGCTGACCGTCGGCCGTGCCTGGCGCCGGTGGCCCTCCCGGCGCGTCGGGGTCGGCGGTCGGCCGACCGATGAGCGCACGGCCGTGAAGGCGGGCGTGAGGCCGGTGGCGGGGCGCGAGCAGGCGCAGCCGCACGCGCTTGCGCGCCCATGGGCCGAGCCCTTGGCGAGCGGCGATCTCCACGCCCGCCCGCGCGCTGTGCAGGCGCCTCAACAGGTGCAGAGACGCGGCGCTCAGGCGCAGGCGGATCTTGGACGAGCGTCCGCTGGGCATGTCGAAGGCGAGCGGGAGGATGCGCAGCCTGCTGGCGCGCACCTGGCGGACGACGACGTGGCAGCTCGACCGACCGCGCGTCGGGCACACGACGACGACGCGCCCGAGGAGGAAGGAGCCGTGCTCATCCACGCGCACCGTGACCTTGGCCGGGCCCTTGATCTTGGGCCGGTGCGGTCGGTGGTGCTTGGGCGGCTTGTGCTCGCCCGGCGGGCACGGGTACGGCGGGTACGGGGGGTACGGCGGATAGCCGGGGTAACCGGGGTAGCCGGGATACCCGGGGTAACCCGGATAGCCGGGGTAGCCCGGATAGCCCGGGTAGCCGGGGTAGGTCGGATAGCCGGGGTAGCCCGGCGGACAGCCGTCGTCGGGAGGACGAGGGTGATGCGTGGCCTGGGCGGTCTGTCCGATCACCATCAGGCACAGCAGCGAGACAATCGCGGCGCTGAGCCGGCGCCACGCGGAATGGGCTCCGCGCCTCTCCGACATCGCCCCCCCTCAGGAAATTCGAGCGGTCGAGGGAATTGAGCGCTACGCACTCAGTCTGCGCAGATCCTGCGAGAAGTCAACGGCCGCCGGGAGATTTGGCACAGGGTCATACGCGCAACGCGACCAAATCCCCCTGAGAAGGTCAGGGCGCTAACTGGTGGACGATGGAGCTACGGGGCGGTGACCTTCCATCGTCGCCTCGAGCTCGGCCCGTAGCTGCTCCATGCGCTCGAGCGCGGCGTCGCGGCGCGCGTCGAGCTCCTTGATCTCTTCGTCGATGCGGGCGCGGCGGCGCAGGCCTTCCTCGACGGTCTCCGAGGCCTCGGCGTTGGCCGCCTCGCGGGTCTTCTCGGCGTACTCGTCGGCCGCGGCCCGCACGGCGCGCGCCTCGTCCTGCGCCTGCTGGCGCAACTCGGCGATGTCGGCCTCGGCCTGGCTGAGCAGCTCCTCGGCCTCCTGCTCGGCGGCGAGCAGGACGTGCGTGGTCGACTTGCCCACAAGCTCGAGCTTGCGCGTGATCGCGACGTGCCCGAGGTCGCGCGCCGCGTCGGTCTCCAGCCAGTCCACGAGCTGCTCGAGGAAGCGGTCGACCTCGTGGCGGTCATAGCCGCGCCGGCCGAAGCCGAAGCCGGGATTGCGCAGCCGATCGAGGTCCTTCCAGTCCACGGGCCGAAAGCCTAGACCGTGCGCCTTAGGCTGTCAGGCGTGGATGTCTACCTGACCATCGTGAGCAAGCGCGAGGTGCGCGCCTACGCCGATCGCCCGCTGCCCGACGACGCCCTTCGGCGCCTGCTGGAGGCCGGCCGCCTGGCCGGCAGCTCGCGCAACCGCCAGGCGCGGCGCTTCGTCGTCCTGCGCGATGCCGCGCTCGGCCGCGCCGCCGAGGCGGTGTGGTCGCCCCAGAACGTCAGCGGCGCCGCGCTGGCCGTGGCGATCGTCATCCGCGGCAAGGGCCCGACGGGCTTCGACGCCGGCCGCGCCGCGCAGAACATGATGCTCGCCGCATGGGGCGAGGGCATCGGCTCGTGCCCCAATGGCATCGCCGACCCGGAGGCGCTCGCCGCCGTGCTCGGCCACGCCGACGACGAGCAGGTGGCGACCGTGCTCAGCTTCGGTTATCCGGCGCGGCCGGTCGACCCCGAGAGCCGCGCGCCCGACGAGTGGATCGAGCGCGCCGACCGGCTCGCCTTCGACGACGTCGTCGAAGTCCGCTCGTAGCCCTCAGAGCGCAGGCGACCCAAGCGACGAGCGCCCTGGCCGCAGGCCAGGGCGCCCCCCGTGTCCGACCCAGCGGGTCCTGCGCCCGCATGGTCAGGTGCGATTGAACAGGACCCGTGGACGTCGTGCGCCGGTTTTTGCGCCGAGTTCGTGCAGATCCCACATTCCGCGCCGCGACCGTCAGGGGCGCTGGTGGGCTCGGAGCAGCGCCACGACCGCGTCCGTGGGGCAGCGCGTCGGCGACGCGGCCCTCGCGGCCGCGGGCTGAGCCGAACGGTCGTCGGGGGACCACCCAGTAGTCTCCTTAGTATCAGGTCGCACCAGCGGCCTTTGCGAAAGGACCACAGATGGCCGCCACCACATCGATCGAAACCAACTCCGCCGCCCAACGTCGCCTGGCCAAGGAGCTGGCCACGCTCGACCGCTCGATCGACAAGGAGCAGGTGGGGCCGAAGCGCCTCGAGCTGCTGCGCGAGCAGGCCGGCGTGAGCGACAAGCTCGAGGCCCTGCGCTCGACCCGCGTGTGATGCGCGGCCACTCTCGCTAGAGTGGACCAGGTAACAGTCGGGCACCGTGCCCGGCGCAAGCAGTGTTTCTAGCGCCCGCAGTCGTCGCCGTCAGGCTTCTCCCGCGTACGCAGTTCACTAGGTAGGAGAGCCAACATGGCTACAGGAACCGTCAAGTGGTTCAACGACGACAAGGGCTTCGGCTTCGTCACACCGGACGAGGGCGGCAAGGACCTCTTCGTCCACCACAGCGGCATCAACGCGGACGGCTTCAAGTCGCTCGCCGAGGGCGCCAAGGTCTCGTACGACGCTGAGGCCGGGGACAAGGGTCCCAAGGCCGTCAACGTCACAGCGATCTAGCAGCGTCTGAGCAGCGGTGCCCGCCCTCCGGGGCGGGCGCTTGCAACTTCGCGACCGTGCCGTCGTGGTCGACGGCGACCATGCGTCGATGTCGACCACGCGCCGGTTGCGGACCGCTGCCCCCCTTCTCGCGGTTGCGGCGCTCGTACACCGGCTGCGCCGCCGGGCCGGTCGTCCCGGCCTCGCCTCCCGCAGCCGCCCACGCGCGCGGCGGCAGTGCGCTCGCCGCAGTCTCGCGCCTCACGGTCAAGGGCCGGGCGCCCAAGACCGGCTACCGCCGCGACCAGTTCGGCGACGGCTGGGCGAGCGTCGACGGCTGCGACACGCGCGACCGGATCCTCGCGCGCGACCTGCGCGCCAAGAGCTTTCGCAGCGCGACGCGTCGCTGCGTGGTGCTCAGCGGCCGGCTCGCCGATCCGTACACCTCGACCACGATCGTCTTCGCCCGCGGCGGCGCATCGGAGGTCGACATCGATCACGTGGTCGCCCTGGGCGACGCGTGGCAGAAGGGCGCCTGGCGCTGGCCCCACGGCGAGCGCGTGGCCTTCGCCAACGATCCGCTCAACCTGCTCGCCGTCGACGCGGCGGCCAATCGCCAGAAGGGCGACGGCGACACGGCGACCTGGCTGCCGGCGAACAAGAGCTTTCGCTGTGCCTACGTCGCGCGCCAGGTCTCGGTCAAGCTCAAGTACGCGCTCTCGGTCACGGCGGCCGAGCGCGACGCGATGCGCCGGGTGCTGAGCCGGTGCCCGACGCAGCGCGTGACTACGTGAGGCGCTTCTCGAACCAGTGATGGGCGTAGGGCTCGTCGTTGAAGGCCTCGACCTCGACGTAGCCCGCGGAGCGATAGAGGCCGCCGGCCTCCTTCAGCGCCTTGTTGGTCTCCAGGCGCAGACGGCCGACCCCGCGCCGGCGCGCGCGCTCCTCGAGCTCCGAGAGGATGCGCCGGCCGACGCCGAGGCCGCGCGCGCTGGCCGCCACCCACATGCGCTTGATCTCGGCCGGCTCGCGGCCGTGGAGCTTGAGCGCTCCGCAGCCGATCGGCTCGCCGCGCAGGCGGGCGACGAGCAGCAGCCCGGCGGGCTCGGCGAGCTCGTCGACGTCGGCCGAGATGCTCCGGCTGGGGTCGAAGCCCGCGTCGAAGCGGGTGTCGAGCTCGGCGAAGTAGGACTCGATGCACAAGCGCGCGGCCGCGCTGGCGGGGTCCTCGACGTCGACGCTGACGAGGCCCGCCGTGAGCAGGCGCTCGACGACGCCCATCGCCTCGACCAGCCGGTCGCGCTGCACGTCGCTCAGCGAGACGAGCAACGACGACGCGAGCTCGTCGCTGCGGCGGTCGAGCAGCTCGCGCTCGGCGCGCCCGGCCTCGGTGAGGCGCACGTTCCGCACGCGCCTGTCGCCCGTGCCCGGCGCCACCGCGACGAGCCCATCGCGCTCGAGAGAGCGGACCAGGCGGCTGAGGTAGCCCGAGTCGAGGTCGAGGCGCGCGCGCAGGGCACGCAGGTCGGTGCCGTCGGCGCCGACCTCCCACAGCACCCGCGACGCGCCGAGGGGGCGCCCGCGCGCGAGGTACTCGTCGTTCAGGGCACCGATGCGCTGGGTGACGCTGCGATTGAAGGACCGCACCTGCCGGATGCCGGCGTCGCCCACCGGTCTGGCCGCTCCGTCCCTCACATCTCTGACTTTAGTCAGAGAATCGACGGAGTGCCACCATCCCGCCCGCCCGTGGCCACGCTCGTCATCTCCGATCTGCATCTCGGCTCCCGGCTCGGGCGCGACGTCCTGCGTCGGCCCGAGGCGCAGGCGGCGCTGCTCGCCGCGCTGGACGGCATCGAGCGGCTCGTCCTGCTCGGCGACGTCGTGGAGCTGCTGGAGGGGCGCCCGCGCGAGGCCATGGACGTCGCCGAGCCGGTGCTGCGCGCGCTCGGCGCCCGCCTGGGGAGCGCGGCGGAGGTGATCGTCGTGCCGGGCAACCACGACGCCGGGTTCGTGCGCCCCTGGCTGCGGGCGCGCGACGGGGCGCTCGAGGTCGACACCCCTATCCCGCTCGACGCGACTCCCGCCCTGGCCCGCCTGACGTCGTGGCTCGAGCCCGCGCCCGTGCGCGTGAGCTATCCGGGCGTCTGGCTCGCCGATCGCGTCTGGGCCACACACGGGCACTACCTCGATCGCCATCTGCTGCCCGAGGCGGCCTACGGCGTCGCTCGCGGGCTGCTCGGCCGCCTGCCGCGCGACGGGGCGACGCCGGCCGACTACGAGGGCGGCCCGTCGGCGACGCGCGTGGAGGCGCTGCTGACCCGATGGCTGCCGCGCCCGTTGGCCGAGCTCCTGGACGAGCTTGCCGAGCTGCTGCGCGCCGCCACGATGCCCGGCAGCCCGCGGCGCGCGCTCGGCCGCCGCGTCGCGCCGTTCGCCCAGCGCGCGCTCGGGGCGCAGATGCGCCGCGCGAGCATCCCCGCCCTGGCCCGGGTCGTCCATCGGCTCGGGGTGGACGCCGACTGGGTGGTCTTCGGGCACGTTCATCGCTGCGGCCCGCTGTCCGGCGACGCGCTGCGCCAGTGGAGCGGGCCTGGCGGCGTGCCGCGGATCGCCAACACCGGCTCGTGGGTCTACGAGCCGGTGCTCCTGCACGGCGTGACGGCGCCGCACCCGTACTGGCCGGGCGGCGCGATCCGGCTGGCCGAGGGCGGCGAGCCCGAGGCGATCGGCCTGCTCGACCACCTCGGCTCCGCGGCCCTGCACCCTTAGAGCTCGAGCACGACCTTGCCGGTCGCGCGGCGCTCGTCGATCGCCTTCAGCGCCTGCGCCGCTTGTTCGAGGGGGAAGCGCTCGCCGACGATCGGCCTGACGAAGCCCGCCTCGGCCAGGCGGTTGACCTCGGCGCCGACCTCCTGGTTGAGCTCGGGCTTGCCCATCGCGAACGCCCCCCAGCCGGCGCCCACGACCTCGATGTTGTTGAGCAGCAGGCGGTTGACCCGCACCTCGGGGATCGAGCCGCCGGTGAAGCCCACGACGACCGCGCGCCCGCCCTCGCGCAGCGAGCGCAGGCTGTCGGTGAAGCGATCGCCGCCCACCGGGTCGAGGACGACGTCGACCCCGCCGCCGGAGAGCTCCTTGGCCTCGTCCTTCCACGACCCGTCCAAGCGCACGACCTCGTCCGCGCCGGCCTCGCGCGCCACCTGCTCCTTGGCGTCGCTCGACACGACGGCGATGGTCTTCGCTCCCAGTCCCTTGGCGATCTGCAGCGCCGCCGTGCCGACGCCGCCTCCCGCGCCGTGGACGAGGACGGTCTCTCCCTCGGCGAGCCGCCCGCGGAGCCTCAGCGAGAAGTAGGCCGTGTGGTAGTTGAGGATCAGCCCCGCGCCCTGGGCGAAGTCCAGCGCGACGGGGAGCGCGAAGGTCAGCCACGGCGGCGCCACGGCGACCTCGGCGAAGCCGCCGAGCATGCAGAAGGCGGCGACGCGGTCGCCGGGCGCGAAGCCCGAGCCGTCCGAGGCGCTGCGCACCACCCCGGCCACCTCGCTGCCCGGCACGAAGGGCAGCGGCGGCTTGACCTGGTACTGCCCGCGCGTCTGCAGGACCTCGGGGAAGGCGACGCCCGCCGCGCGCACCTCCACCACGACGCCCTCGCCGGGCGTCATCGGATGCGTGGCCTCGGGCTCCGGGACGTCGGCGAGCTCGAGCGCCGAGTCGGGGCCCGACAGCTCCGTGATCTGGATGGCGCGCATGGGCGCGCGGCACGCTACCGCTTCGCGTCACCACCGGGTCTCGACGCCGTAGGCGCCGAAGCGCGCATCGGCCGAGACGATCGCCATCCGCTCCGACAGCGCCTGCGCGACGAGCAGGCGGTCGAAGGGATCGCGGTGATGCGGGGGCAGGTCCCTCACGAGCCAGGCGTGGTCGGCCGCGACCGGCAGCCAGCCAAAGCCCTGCGCCGCGATGTGCATCGAGCGTATAGGACTTAGTCCGCTTAGTCCACATGATGCCTCTTGATGCGCTCCCGGGTCGCCCGCTCGGACGCGCGATCCACGGCGTCGCGCACGGCCGCGGCGTCCTCGTCGTCCCAGCCGCTCAGAATCCACCAGCTGCACAGGGCCTCCTCGATGGCCTGGTGCATCTCCATCCGCAGCCGCATCCCGCACGGGGTGTAGGCGTAGGCGCGCCCATCGGTGCTCAGGTGCATGTAGCGCCGCGTGTGGATGTGCTTGTAGACGTGGAGGATCGTCCCCTCGGCCATCTCCTCCTCGTACATCCACATGAACGTCCCGACGAGCCGCTCTCCGACCGCCTCGATCAGTGGCTCCCACACCGGGGAGTCACCTTGCGTCATCCGCGCCCGGCGCCCGTAGCAGTAGCCGTCTTCCTCGTCGTCTTCCATGCCTCGGAGAATCCGGCGATCCCTGTGCCGGAACAAGACGCGAATGCGACGCGCGAGCCACAAACGACGCGCGAGATGCGCACGGGCGCCCGCTCATTCAGGTTCCCCACAGCCGCCAGCGCAGCCCCGACGCGCGCGCCACCGGCCGCGCGACCGCCGCCCGCACCGCCTCCTCCGTGCCGACCAGGATCAGGCGCTCGCGCGCGCGCGTGACCGCGGTGTAGAGCAGCTCGCGCGTGAGGATCTGTGACGTCGGGTCGGGCAGCAGGACCGCGGCGGCGGCGAACTGCGAGCCCTGGCTCTTGTGGACGGTCATCGCGTAGACGCTGTCGACCGCGGCGAGGCGCGTCGGGCTGAACTCGATGAGCTCGCCGCGCCGTTCGAAGGCGGCGCTGACTCGGCCGCTCTCGGTCGCCACGACGACGCCGGTGTCGCCGTTGTAGAGGCGCAGGCCGTAGTCGTTCTCGGTCACGAGCAGCGGCCGGCCGACGTACCACTGCCCCTCGGCGCCGAAGCCGTCGACCTCGTTGGCCAGCCAGCGCTCGATGCGGTCGGTCCAGGTCTCGACGCCGTAGGGGCCGCGGCGGTGCGCGCACAGCACGCGGAAGCTGGCGAGCGCGTCCAGCGCCCGGTGGGCGTCGCCCTCCCGGGCCGCCTCGATCACCGCGCGGGCGGCGCCGACGGCCCCGTCGTGGACCGGCTTCAGCGCCGACTCGGTCTCGGGGTCGACGGGCAGCCAGGTCACCTCGTCGGAGCTGGAGAGGGCCTCGACCGCCGCGTCGGCGTCGCCGCGCCGGACGGCCTCGGCGACGGCACCGATCGCGCCGCCGAAGCGGTGCACGCGGCTGAGGACGACGATGCCGGCGCTCGACGGCCCGTCGTCGGCGGGGCCGACGATGTCGCCGAGCACGGCGCCCGCCTCGATCGAGGTCAGCTGCCCGGGGTCGCCCACGAGGATGAGCCGCGCCTGCGGGCGCACCGCCTCGAGCAGCCGCGCCATCAGGGAGAGCGAGACCATCGAGGTCTCGTCGACGATCACGACGTCGTGGGGCAGCCGGTTGCCGCGATGGTGGCGGAAGCGGCTCTGGCTGTCCGGGCGCCAGCCGAGCAGGCGGTGCAGGGTCGAGGCGCTCGCGTCGCGCAGCTGCGCGCGGACGGCGTCGCCGGCGTCGAGCCCCTCCGCGGCGTCGTGGACGGCCTCCTCCAGGCGCGCCGCGGCGACGGCCGTGGGCGCCGCGAGCGCGATGAGCGGCTGGGGCCGGCCGGCCGCCTCGGCCTGCTCGGCCAGCAGCGCGACGATGCGCGCGACGGTCGTCGTCTTGCCGGTGCCCGGGCCGCCGGCGACGACGGCGAAGCGATGGCGGACCGCGGCGGCGCTGGCCGCGCGCTGGCGCTCGTCGGCGTCGCCGGGGAAGAGCCGCGCGAGGCCGTCGGCCAGCACGTCCTCGTCCACGTCCGCCGGCGCCTCGGCGCCCAGGGCCTGGAGGTCGGCGGCGATCTGGCGCTCCTCGCGCCAGTAGCGGTCGAGGTACAGCGAGCGTGCCGACGAGGCGCAGCGGCCGATCCGATCCGCCCTCCTCCCCCACGGCGACGAGGTCGCTCTGTTCGAGGCGCTCGGTCCACGGCGCGACCGCCGGCCAGGCCAGCGCCGAGAGGTCGACCGCCTCCTCGGCGTCGACGGTCGCCGTCTCGCGGATGGTGGCGAGGTCGACGTAGACGTGGCCGAGGCGCGGCCCGCGCACGGCGAGCGCCGCCGCCAGCGCGACCTGCTCGTCTGGTTCGCCCGCGAGCGCAGCGAGCCGGCGGGCGACATGGACGTCGGCGGCGTCGAGCACGCCGGCGGCGTTGAAGTCGTGCAGCAGGCCGGTCGCGCTGGTCGCCCGGCGGACGTCGAAGAGGTCGTTCTCCGTCAGGGTCACGCGCCGTCTCCCCGGTCGAGCACGTCGCTCAGCGCGACGACGAGCGCGCTCGGCGGGCGCCAGGCGAAGACGCCGGCCGGCGTGCCGTCGACCGCGGGCGTGTCGGGGCCGACCATCCCGCGCAGGAAGAGGTAGAGGACGCCGGCGAGGTTGCGCTCGGGGTCGTAGCCGGGCAGGCGCCAGCGCAGGTAGCGATGCAGGGCCGCGGTGTAGAGCAGCGCCTGCAGCGCGTAGTGGGCGTGCTGCATCTCGGTCGCGAGCGCGGCCGGGCGGTGATGCCACGCGGTCAGCTCCTCGCCCGGCGCCCCGAGCCAGTTCGTCTTGTAGTCGACGACGGCGAAGCGGTCGTCGGCGCGCACGACGAGGTCGATGCTCCCGGTGAGGTAGCCGCGCAGGCTCTGGCGCAGGTTGGCGTCGTCGAGGCGCTCGGCGTAGCCGGCCAGCGGGTCGTGCTCGGGCAGGTGGTCGCGCAGCACGCCCGCGATGGCGGCGAGGGTCAGGCGCCCGGTGGGCTGGTCGCCGCCGACCAGCGGCAGCTCGAAGATGAGCTCGTCGAGGCGGTCGGCGCGCTCGAGGTCCCTGAGCGCGCGGCCGCCGAGCAGCGGGCCGAGCGGCGTCTCGATGGCGGCGCGCAGGCCCGCGATGGTGGTCGCCGGGTCGCCGACGTCGACGCTCCGGCGCGCCAGGGTCGCCGCGACGTGCTCGGCGAGCTCGGCGTCGAGGTCCGGCGCGGCGAAGTCGGTCGCCTCGAACACGCGGTGCACGAAGGTGCCGACCTGGACGCCGACCGGCATCTCGGCGAGCAGCGACGGCACGCCGCGCAGGGCGGCCGACAGCAGGTCGTCGTCGACCGGCGGCGCGGGCGGCGGCGGCGCGGCGATCGCGTCCTCGTCGTCGACGACGCGCTCCTCGGGCTCGCTGGCCACCCGCGCCTCGTAGGCGCCGGCGGTGATGTCGCTGTAGGACGTGCGCCGCCAGCGCCAGTCGAGGTCGCGGTCGAAGCGCGCGGCGCACAGCTCCGCGGACGGCCTCGCCTCGCCCGCCCACGCCTTGGCCAGCCCGAGCGTCGCGCGCTCGACGCTGACGCACCCGAACGCGTCGAGCGCGAGCCCCTCGAAGCGAGCGACGGCCTCCGCGTCGTTCGGCGTCTTGGGGCCCGTCGGCGGCACGTTGCCCTCGGCGTCGCGGGCGAAGAGCAGCCGCCCGAGCGCGGAGTTGCGGCTGTCCCACGAGGGCGCCCACCACACGACGGCCTGGTGCTGCGCGCGCGTCAGCGCGACGTAGGCGAGGCGCAGGTCCTCGCCGCGCTGCTCGGCCTCGTGCTGGCGCTGATGGGCGGGGAAGTCGGGGCCGTCCATGCCGACGTCGATCACGCGCTCGTCGCCGGCCTGCGGGTCGTGGAAGAAGACCGGCTGGGGGTCGTTGGGGATCCAGCCCGGCTCCCACAGGTAGGGGTAGTAGACGATCGGGAACTCGACGCCCTTGCTGCGGTGGATGGTGAGGACCTGGACCGCCTCGGCGTCGGACTCGAGGCGCCGGCTGCGCTCCTCGTCGCTCGTGTCCTCGCCGGCGGCGGCGATCTGCTGGCGCAGCCACGAGGTCAGGGCGGCGGCGCCCATCTGCTCGGTCGTCGCCGCGGCGTGCAGGAGCTGGCCGACGTGGCGCAGGTCGGTCAGCTCGCGCTCGCCGTCGATGGTCTGCAGCACCCGCTGCGGCAGGCCCTCGACCAGCGTCACCGTCTCGGTCAGCGAGGCGACGCCCTTGACGCGCAGCACGCGCGCCCACTGGTGCAGGCGGCGGTGGAGCTCCTCGCGATCCTCCTCGGTGGCCGACGCGACCCGCTCCGTCGTCCACCCCAGGAAGGGCGTGAGCGCGGCCGAGGCGGCTCGTTGTGGCGACGACGGGCGCTCGATCGCTTCGAGCAGGCGCAGCCAGTCGCGCGCGGGCGCGGTGCCGAAGACGCTGCCGGCGCCGTTGATGACGGCGGGGATGTCGACCTCGTCAAGGGCGTCGCGGATGAGCGCGGCGTTGCGGTGGGTGCGGACGAGGACGGCGACGTGGCCTGGGCGGATGGGCTCGTGCCGTTGGGTCGTGCCGTCCTGCGCGCGGACCTCGATCTTCGCGTTCGAGGAGAGCAGGGTGGCGAGGTCGGCCGCCAGGTCCTTGGCGACGTGCTCGCGCGCGCTCGCGTTGCTCACGCTCCCCCCGCGCGTGAGCTTCAGCGACGGCTCGTCGCGATGGACGACGCGGATGCGCAGGGGCGCGTTGACGGGCGCGTCTGTGAGGCGCGGCGTCTGGTTGGCGTCGGCGGCCCTGACCCGGCGGTAGACGATGCCCTCGTGCCCGAGCTTGGCGCCGCCGAGCAGCGCGTCGTAGGCGTCGATGAGGCCCTGGTCGCTGCGCCAGTTGACCTCGAGCGTCGCGCGCTTGTCGGCCCGGTTGGCCGCTTCGAGGTAGGCGTAGACGTCGGCGCCGCGGAAGGCGTAGATCGCCTGCTTCGGGTCGCCGATGAGGACGAGCGTCGTGTCGCCGTCCCCGAAGGCGCGGCGCATGATGTCCCACTGGACGGGGTCGGTGTCCTGGAACTCGTCGACGAGCACGACGCGGTAGCGCTCTCTCAGGCGCGCTGCCGCGGCCTCGCCGCCCGGGCCCTTGAGCGTGTCGTCGAGGCGGGTGAGCAGGTCGTCGTAGGTCATGACCGCCATCTGGCGCTTGCGCTCGTCGAGCTCCTCGCGCGCGACGCACGCGAGGCGGCGGCGCATGGCGGCGACCGAGTCCTCCGGCGCGTTCTGCGGCTCGATGCGCACCTTCGGGTTGTAGGCGGCCATCCGCGCGATGCGCATGGCCTGGGCGCGGTCGAAGTCGGGGGTGTCGCGGCGGTGAAAGCGCCGCACATAGAGGTCGTCGACGACGTCCTCGAGCAGGTCGCCGACGTCCTCGACGAAGGTCGCGTCGGGATCGACGTCGCCCGCGACGCCCAGGCCGCCCAGCACCTCCTGGCAGAAGCCGTGGGTGGTGGCGATGGTGGCGGCGTCGAAGTCGGCGAGCGCTCTGGTGAGGCGTTCGCGTCGTTGGGTGACCTCTTGCTGCGTGCCCTTCGCCAAGCAGCGCGACGACCTCGTCCTGCGGGGGCGCGCCCGCCAGCGCGCGGTCGAGCCCCTGCTCGGCGCTGACCAGCCGCTCGCGCACGCGCTCTCTCAGCTCGCCGGTGGCCATGCGCGTGAAGGTCACGAGCAGGAGCTGCTCGAGCGGCGTGCCCTCGGCGACGTAGCGCGCGGCGAGCGCGGCGATGGTGAACGTCTTGCCGGTGCCCGCGCTCGCCTCGAGCACGGTGACCCCGGTCGGCAGGGGGCCGCAGACGTCGAACGGCCGGATGTCGCTGGCGAGGGAGCTCACCGCTCGAAGACCGCTTCCGTTTGCAGAAGGCCGCTCCAGAGGCGGACCGAGTAGCGGCCGAAGCGCGTGGTCTCGGCGTCGTCCCAGCCGTCGCCCTGCTCGTCTGCGCCTGGCGGCTCGGCCGTCAGCTCGTCGAAGCTCGAGATGTCGCCGCGGACGAGCTGGTGCTCGAGCTCGGCGTCCTCCTTGGGGAAGGCCCAGCCCGACTCCCACTCGTTGCGGGCGGCCTTCTCGGCGTCGCCGCCGTGGTGAGCGGCTGCCGCGTAGGCCGCGGAGGTCATGCAGGCGAGCGGGAGCGGCTCGCGCATGCCGCGGTCGTAGAGGTCGATGAGCGTGGCGAGCGGCTCGCGCGCCCGTTCCGCGCGGACCGCGGGGTGATCGGCGAGCGGGGGGATGCGGGCGATCGTGATCGTCGCGCTGTCCGACGCGCCCCGGCGGGCCTGCCCGACGGTGACCGCCGCGAAGGGGCGCTCGGGGTGCGCGGCGGTGAGCGCCAGCCAGCGGACGTAGGCCTGCAGGCGGTGGCGCGCGTTGACGCGCGAGTAGGTGACGGTCCGCAGCACGTCGCCGTAGACGCCGGGGACCGTTCCGCTCAGGGTGCGCCCGTCTGCGAGCGCGACCTTGACGTCCACGGAGGCCGGCTGCCCGCCCGCCTCCCCCTCCAGCTCCGCTCCCGCCGCGGCGGCGATGTGCGCGACGATCGGGCGGATGCGGTCGATGACGGGCGTCGCGAGCTTGCCCGGGGGCAGCGTCCCGCGCGCGATCTCGGCCGCGATGCACGCTTCGATGGGCGCGCCGCCGAGGACTCCGTCGAGCAGCCGCTGCCCGACGCCCCAGCGCTCCAGCGCGTCGAGCTCGACCGGGAGCGCGTCGGCGAGGTCGTCGGCGTAGTCCCCGACGCTGATGCCGAGCCGCTGGCGCAGGAAGGCGCGGACGGGGTGGCCGGCGAAGCGGACGAGGTCCTCGAGCTCGACGAGGGTCTGGCGGTGCGGCGGCAGCGGCCCTGCGAGGAACGGCGCGTGCTGAGCGCGCTCGGTCGTCAGCGCTTCGGCGCCGTGGAGCGTGACCGGGTCGAAGCTCCAAGCGCGCTCGGGCATGAGCTCGCCGACGGTGAAGTTCTTGGGGTCGAAGGGCTGGAGCGGATGTCTCACCTCGACCTGATCGCGCGCCCGGCCTTCGTCGGTCCGCACCGTGCGGTCGATCACGTCCAGCAGCTCGCCGATCGGCACCGCCGGCGGGCGGACGAGGTTCGTGCGCTCGTCGTTGCCGGTGTAGGTGACGATGAGCTGGTCGGTGGCGGCGAGGAGCGCGTCGAGCAGCAGCTGGCGGTCCTCGGTGCGGGCGTCGCGGTCGCCGACGTGGGGGTCGGCGAGCATGAGGTCGTCGCCGTCGCGGGGGGACTTGCGCGGGAAGACGCCGTCGTCCATGCCGAGCAGGCAGACGACCCGATGCGGGACCGACCGCATCGGCATGAGCGTGCAGATGGTCAGGTGGCCGGTGCGGAAGTTCGCCCGCGTCGGGCGGCCCTTGAGGCGTTCGCCGAGCAGCGCCCTGATCTCCGCCGGCACGAGGCTCGTCGCGCTCCCGCTGCCGCCCGCCTCGTTCGTCACGTCGCCGAGGATGCGGTCGAGCTCGGCGCGCTGCCAGGCGTCACGCTCGCTGGTCGTGGTCAGCGCGTCGGCGGCGCCGGCGATGGCCGCGGCCCAGGCGTCGATCGTCTTGCGCCGTGCTGAGGCCGTCGAGGGCTCGTTGAAGCCGATCCACCAACTCGGCGAACCGGCCCGCGACGTCGATCGCCCCGCTGTCGACGTCGTCGAGCGGGAGGACGTCGTGGAACAGCCGCTGCTCCTCCTCGGTCATCGTGACGCCGACCAGGAGCCGGTCCACCCCCGCGCGCCACGTCCCCGCGGCGAGCGCGTCGAGCTTGAACGGCTTTCGGTGCGCGGCGTCGAGCCCCCACCTGATGCCGCTCGCCGCGACCCAGTCCTCGATGCGAGCGAGGTCGTCATCGTCGAGCCCGAACCGCCGCCGCACCGGCTCCTGGTCGGCGAAGTCGAGCACCTGCGAGGCGGTCAGCCGCTCGTCGACGAGGTCGAGCAGCCGCCCGATGACGCCGAGCACCGGGTTCGTCTGCCTGAGCGCGCGGTCGGCCAGCCGGACGCGCAGGTCGGGCGGCCGCACGTCCGCCGGCAGCGCCTCCAGCTCGTCGTCATCCTCGAAGACCTCGCCCGCCCCGAACGTCGCCTGGATGAGCGGCGCGAAGGTCTCGATGTCCGGGCACATGACGATGACGTCGCGCGGCTCGAGCGTCGGGTCCTCGTCGAGGAGATGGAGGATCGCGTCTCTGAGGACCTCGACCTGGCGGGCGCGGCCGTGGCAGGCGTGGACCTGCACGCTGCGGTCGCTGGCGTCCAGCGTGGGCCGCGCGTCGTCTTCGCTCGGCAGAGGCGCACCCGCGGGCCACCGATCCGCCCGCACGTCGGCCTGAAGATGCGCGAGAAGCGTGCCGGTCCCGTGCTCAACGGCGTGATGATGGTCGACGTACTCGGACGCCCCGAGAACCAGCTGCATCTCCCGCGAGTCCTGCCCCCAGGAGGCGAGCAGCCGATTCGCCGGCAGCGCCGCGGTCGGATCCTCGCGCCGCCGAGCGACCGAGACACCCCGCTCCGCCACCCGCTCCCACAGCGCCGGCGACGGATGGAGCATGAACACATGCACGTCGCGCCCGACCGCGAGCGCGCGCAGGACGTTGAGATGCCCCGCGGGCAGGCGCGTCAGCCCGAAGAGCGAGAGCCGCGCCGGCAGATCGACGATCCCCGGCTCCTCCCGCAACCGCGCACACGCGCCCTCAACCCGCTCGGCCGGATCCGGAACCCCGATCCGCGCCCGCAGCCGCCGCCAGAGCTCGGCCTGCCACACCCCGTCGGCCGGCACCCCGCCGTCCTCGCCCGCGCGCCCACGCGCGCACCATCTCCGGCCGATGCAGCGCGTACCGGTCGAACAGCTCGGCGAGATGCCGGACCGCACTGAACCGCCGAGCCCGCCGCGCCGGATCCACGTCCTCGCCAGCTCCGCCGAGATGCGCCGCCAAGCTCGCCAACCACGGCTCCCCCAGACACGCCATCCACCACCTCGAGCAGAGCCCAAACCGCCCGCTCCGGCAACCACGGATCCGTCATCCGCCTCGATCCCCGACGCCGTCGCCACCGCATCCCCGACGAGCCTCCGCGGCGACGGGAACGTCGACGTTCGCGCACACGCCGTCCCCGCGCGCGTCCCCAGCCCCGAGCCGATCCGACATCCGCTGCGCGAGCCAGCGCTCCATCCCCCGCGTCGGCACGGCGACGACCTCGGGCGCGAACGGATCGGGCAGCGGATCGGCCAGACAGGGCGCGAAGCGCCTCGACCAGGCCGTCGGCCCGCTCAGCTCGATGGACGTGAAGCATGGGCCGCACGGACCGTAGTGCAGGCTGGCCGAGTGAGCGGCTGGAGTCTATGGCGACGCCGGACTCGTCTGAATTCGTGGCGTCCCGATTCGGCGCCCGGGTCCCCCATCGGACGAGAATCCTACTCATCGCCCTTCGCCGCCGGGCAGCCGACTCGTCGGTATAGCGGCGCCGCCACGACATCGGTCGAAGTCGCAGACGCGGTCCTCAATCGGGCCTGACGTTGATCGAGTACGACCAGCGGAATCGCGGTTCCCGGGTGCGCCAGCCTCAATGCAGCGCCAGCGTCCCCGACGCCATCAAAGCGCGGACGTGGTCCTCGAGCGCGCGCGCCATCCGCGGGTCGTTGACGAGCACGCCGGCCTCCATGTTCGCCGCGAGCGCCTTCCGCGTGAGGTTCGCCGAGCCGATCAGGGCGCGGCTGCCGTCGATGACGAGGACCTTCGCGTGAAGGACGGCGCCGGGTTGACGCTCGCCCGCTGGCCATCGCCAGCGCACGATCCCATCGACGTGCGCAAACGCCGCCAGTCCCGGCCCCTCGTACTTGCCGACGCTGTCCTCCTCGGTCTCGAACACCACGTCGACCGTGCAACCGCGGTCGGCGGCGGCTTGGAGATCGGCGGCCACCTCGGACAGCGTGTAGGCCGCGAAGCTCACGAGGAGCACGCGGTTCGTCGCATTGGCGATCAGCTCGTGCAACACGTTGGCGGTGAGGCGCTGCTCGCCGGCGGCACCTGGACCGGTCCAGACGGGCTTCGCGCGGCGAGCGTCCGCGTCGCGGCGCGCGGCCAAGCCCACCCGAAGCGCCAACGCGATGCCCGCGCCGGTCATCCCGGGAGTACGCCCCCATGCCGCAATGAGTCCGGACATATCTTGGCTCGCAGCCGGGCCGGCGCCCGCGACGACACCGCCAAGACCGGCGTGGGGCGCGTCCGCGGCGACGCAGGCCCCGGCTAGAGCTTCGATCTGCTCGTCGCTGAGCCGCGCCAGTATTCGCGTGACCGCGGCGTCCACGGTCACTGTCGTTCGAAGTACGCGAGGTCGGGATGCGCGAGCGTCGGCGCCAAAGTCGCGCGATCCAGGAAGCGGTTGCCCTGCTCGCACGATGTCTCGCTCGCGAACTGGCAGGCGTGGCATGCCGCCGCGTGGATCGAGCTGTCAGACCGCGGGTCGTGTTCGGCGCACAGCGGGTCCGAGGAGCACAGTTGCGCTCGCTCCAATGCGTGTCGCAACAGCGGGCCGAGTTGATCGGGCTCACCGAGCGACACCAGCCCGCCGAGCGTGCCCTCGCTGTCCGGGGCGGCGGTGTAGAGCAAGACACCGGCCATCGCGCCGCCGTCGTCCCCGCCATCTCCGGCGTAGATACGCTCGCGGATCGACGAGGCGTTGTAGCCGCACTCCAGCGCGAGCTCGCGGATCAGCGCATGGGCTAGGGAATGCAGCAACACATACCGCTCACCGAGCCATGCCTCAGGCTCGTCGGGCAGGCTCCGGCGCGCTCGCCAGCCGCGCAGCCCGTCGCGGAGCGCAAGCGCCGGCTCGGATGACCGATAGCGTGCTTCCCACACGAGGACCGCCTCCTCGCGGAGCCTCACGAAGATCCCCTCGCCGCGCACCTCGCTGCACGGCAACCAGGTCGGAGATTTCCGCGAGAGGCCAACGACCTTCCCGCCGCGGAACGCCTGATCATCAGGCGCGTTCATCCGCGTGAAACCTCGAAGCGCGCTGACCTCCCTGAGTCGTTCGACGAGCACGACGTCTTCGATTGCCCCGGCGAACCCCAAGGGGACCTCGACGCGGCGTAGTTTGAAGTCGGGGCCCTCGGGCGCGGTGCCAGGCGCAATGAAGACACGCCACTCCGGGGTGCGCAGATCCTCGGGGTCACTGTCGGGGTCGCCGCTGCGTCGCGCTTCAACCGCCTCGAAGACGGCGTCGATCCCCGACCTCTCGGCCTCGTCCTGCAACTCCTTCAGCAGTGGGTTCGTCGTCAGCGCGAACTGCAGTCCATCCTTGCCAAAGTGCGCGGGAAGCGCGCCGAGCACGCCCCACGCCTCGTCGACGAGCGAGCCGAGTCGCCCGGCTTGCGATGGAATCGAAAGGGCTGACGACTGCACCGGGAACCAGGTGTTGCTCGCACCAAGCAGGAGGGTGACCGGCTCCATCTCACACGTTTCGGTGATCCCGAGGTGCGGGTGGCGACCGCGACAGCGTGGCGGCAGGAATGGTCGGGCCTCCTCCCCGAATGCCTGCGACAACCGACGCCGGCGGCCGCACGTGTCACATGAGACCTGAACGTCACCGGCGCGACCGCCTTCGCCGAACTCGCGCATGCGCAGCGTCCCGGCGCACTCGATCGGCCCATGGAGGAACTCGACCCATGGGAAGTCGTCGATGTGACCATCCACGCAGGACATGAGATAGCGGGCGGGGAAGGCGTGTGGCGGGCGCTTGCTGTTGCTCTTAGGGCAGCCCTCGTGGACGTAAGCAGTGCGGTCCGGCCGGTAGCGGTCCTCGTGGAGATGGAAGATGCCGTGCTCGATCGGGGCGAGCAGCCCGCAGACCGGGCAGCGCAGCCAACGCGGGAACGGAGCAACGGGAACACCGAGGCTGTCGTGCTCCGGGACCACGGGCGGCGTGATGAGCTGCTCAAGCTGATCGCCGACCGCCGCGCGCACCGCGGCGAGCAGCCGCGGCTCGGCCACGAGCTCACCGAGCTGACGGGGCCACTCGTCCAGCCCCAGCACCAGCGCCGTGATCTCGGGCAGCTCCACCGTCGCGCCGACCCCGTAGGTGTGCAGGAGCTGCGACGGTCGCAGCTCGCCGACCTGATTGCCCGTCCTCACGACTCGGCCCCGTGTCCGGCAATGGTGCCGAGCGCTCTGGAGGCTCCCAGTCGTCGGTCGGCGGGCTGATCCCCGTTGGGCGAAGCACGAGCGGCACGGTGGTCTCGACGTTGCGCATCGATGTCGGCACCGTCCAGCGGCTCCAGCCCTCGATCGCGGGCTCCAGCAAGAGCGAGACGTCGGCGTCACTCTTTCCGCGTCGCTGGTAGACGAGGTTGCGCTGGCCGACGGCGGCCTCGGCCTTCCATGCGTCCAGGAGGTTGTCGACTCGGTCCGCCAGCGCGGCTGTGGCGACGTGCTCGAGCTGATCGTCAGCCCGCGCGCGGATCGCGGCCCGCGCCGAGACCGCCTTCCCGTCGACCGGGTCCACCTTCGCGGCGCCGTCATTGGCATTCCAATCGGGCCCGCACAACCGCAGGAGCGAGGCGAGCACGCCCGTCAGGCCGCGGTCCAGCGCCCTCGGCGCGAACGGCGTCACCGACATCGCCTCGACCTGGCGATAGAGCGTGCGATGGTAGTGGCAGAACGTCTCGTAGTGGGAGAGGTCCCGCGGGCGTGCCCAGTTGTAGACGCTGATGACCAGGCCCGGACGGTCGCGGCCGACACGCGAGGTGGCTTGGATGTACTCGCTCGTGGACTTCGGCTGCCCGGCGACGACCATGGCTCCCAGCCGGGGCACGTCGACGCCGACGGAGATCATGTTCGTGGCGAGGAGGACGTCGATCGAGAGCGGGACGAACTCCCCCGGTTTGGACGGCGGTCGCCGAGCCTGCGACGTGCGCCGCACGCCGAGCTGGTCGAGCACCCCCGGGATCTCGGCCGCGCTCTTGCGCGACGTCATCTCTTCGAGGATCAGGCGGCCCCGGCCGTCGCCGCGAGAGCCACCGAACAATCGCTGCTGGACGTCGTCCTCGACCAGCCGTCGCATGCCGCCGAGCTCGCGCAGCGAGTTGAAGTACCCGACTAGGGTCATGTACGCGTCGGCGTCTTCGCCGGGCTGCCGACCGAGCACTTCCCAGGCCGCCTTCAGCTGCGCGACGTACGCGCGGATCAGGACCTGCTTGTATCGACGACCCGGTGCGCACACGCCGAGGTAGCGCCGACCGGGCTTCAGCTCGCGGTCACCGAGGTCATCGCGCTGCAAGGCGAAGAACGAGTCCCGCGCGTCCAACCCGGGCGGCGGGAACACCGCCAGCCGCCGATCGAAGAGCCGCTTGACCTGGTCGCGGGCGCGACGGATCGTCGCCGTCGACGCGATCACCTTTGGCCGTACCGTCACGCCGTCGAGCTCCCACGTCGCCAGCGTGTCGACCGCCGTCTCGTAGAGCCCGACGAGCGAGCCGAGCGGCCCGCTGATGAGGTGTAGCTCGTCCTGGATGATGAGATCGGGCGGTCGCAGCGGCTCACATGTCGCCACTGCAGCGGCGGCGTGGACACCCTGCCTCGGGTGCTTGCCGGGGTGCTCGTCGGTGGGCGTGAGGTACCCGTGGCGCTCGCAGCGCCGCGACACCTGACCGAAGAGCGACTGCACTCGCCCTTCCCAGGGCATGCGGGCGAGCTTGTCGACGGTCGCGATCACCAGCGCAGGGAGCAGCCGGTAGACCTCGCGGTCGACGACGATAACCGGCAGGCCTTCGCGGTTGGAGTTCCTCGGAGTGAACGGGCACTCGCCCGACGTGTCCGAGCAGGTCAGCCGCGTACGGCCCTCTACCTCATCGACATCGACGTCGCGGCCGCCGGACAGCTCAGAGCCGCACCACGGGCAACGGGCGAGCTGCATCGGCGACGACCCGCGTCCACGCCCGCCGTGGCTGCGCGCGTCCTTGACCCACTGCGCCGCGTCCTCGGTGCGGTTCGGGGTCGACGACTGACCCACCCAAAGACCGATGCGGATCGGCGTGTCACCCCACCGACGCTGGTCGGCGGTCGTCCCGTCGCCGTAGAGCTGGAAGCGGCGCAGCTCACACGCGCACATGAGGGCGGCCGCGCGCTGGAACTGCTGAAGCGTCAGGAGCCGCAGCGTGTAGCGCATCAGCACCGCCACCCCGTCACGGCCGTTGCGCCCGCCGAGCGTTCCTTGTAGCCGGCGGATCGCGATCGCGAAGGCGGTCAGCCCGAGGTACGCCTCGGTCTTGCCGCCGCCCGTGGGAAAGAACAGCAGGTCCACCACTCCCGCCTTCGAGCGCTCGGCGTGCTTGGGGTCGGCGAGCGCCGGCAGATTGAGAAGCACGAAGGCGAGCTGGAACGGGCGCCACGACCGGTTCTTCGGGATGTCGGCCTGCTCAACGGCGCGGTGGAGCTTCAATGCCGGGTCACGGCGGCGAGCGTCGGCCGCGATCGTGTGGACGCGCTGCTGCCACATCGCGTGGTTGGCGAATCGGAAGGCGTCGGCGACGTCGGGATCGGCGAGCGCGGCGATGCCCGCCCGGATGCGTTGCGCCGCCTCGCGCGCATTCTTGATGTTGTCGGCGGCTGGTTGCTCGAATCCGGCGAGCCGCGCGACCGGATCGGCGACGCGCCGCTGCTGAGCTCCGATCCACGCCTCGTAGGCATCGACCAGAGGCGCCAGCAGCGTGGTTACCTCGTCACCGCCTCCGGCTCGGCTGAGCACCGCCATGTCCAGCGCGCCCACCGCGTCGGTGAAAGGCAGCCGGATCGCGTCGTCCTCGAAATCCTCCGGCCCGGGGGCGTCGGTGCGTGGCACCTCCTGGGCGGGCATGGCCGCCGTCGTGACCTCCACCCCGCGCTGCGGATCGTCGGTCGCCTCGACAGCCTCGACGCCGACGCCATGCCCGACCGCAAGCTCCACTGTCGAGCGGAACTGCATCTCCAAGCCGGCAAGCTCGTCGCGATCGACTGCCGGGGCAAGGTCGGCCACGTCGATCGGGCGCCGTACGAACGCCGCAGCTCCATCCGGGGCTTGCACCGACAGCTCAGCCTGGCAGAGCCACTGCGACACGGAACGGCCGGTCACCACGGTCTGGTCGTTTACGAGGAACAGCGACACGAGCCGGTGCCCGCCGCGCTCGCGCACAAGCCCGCGGACGATGACCTCCGGAAACGCGCGATCCACGACGACCGGCCCGAGCGCCCCCGCGCCGCCGACCTTGATCGTCACCGAGCCACCCGACGGTTGCCGCTTCCACACCCGTGCCGGCTTGTCGTTCGCGCCGCGGGTCGTCTCGCTCTCCTTTCGGTTGTACGTGCCCCACGACGCCGTGACCTCCAGCTCGTCGCAGTCCTGGGCGAGCGCCACCGTCAGCCCGAATGCCGACGGGATGAGCTGGTCGACCGCGGGCGGCCGATCGTCGGCCGCGCCTTCGTCGATCGAGTCGTGGCCGCCGGCCCCCGAGGCGAGATCGTCCTCGGGGAGGAGATCGGAGGCGAGCAGCTCCTCGGGCTCGTCGCCGTCCGAGCCCGACGAGTCACCGTCCGCCGTCTGCTGGGCTCCCGTCGCACCGCCGATCACCGCTGAGAACCGGGGCGCGAGGAGCCCGAGGAGGTAGACGTCGATCGGGTACTCGAGGATCTCCTCGTTGGCTCCGCCCTTCGGCCCGATGAGGTCGTCGCGGATGAGCGCCTCGACTTCGGCGCGTAGCTGCGTCGGCGACTTCTGCAGGCGCGTCTCAGTCATCGCCGCGGATGATCGCGCGGGAGTTGGACGTCGTGTGCCGGGAGCAGGTCACGCGTCGAAGAGCGTCGCGGCCGTCCCCGTCCCTGTCACCGCGGCGGCCTTCGGCTTCTTGTGTTTGGCGTGCAGCCCCTGGCGGACCTCCTCGGCATAGCGCTCGTGGTTGAGCTCCAGCAGCCGGTCGAGCACCTCCTGGCGCGGCACCGGCGCGAACGCGAACCGCATCCCGAACTTCGTGTCCTGGAAGTCGTGACTGAGATCGAGGTCGCTCCACCCATAGGCGTCGCGCGCCGCCTGATCGAGCGCAACGTGAATCTCGCGGAGCCGTACGATGTCGTCAGAGCGATCGGCCGGATCGTGGAAGTGGTTGTATGTCCTGGTGAGCCCCTCCTGGCGGTCGAGCATGAGTGCGGAGCGGTGCTCGTGAAGCTCGCGGCCGTACGTCGCGAGCTCGTCGGTGAGCGTGGGCTTAACGAAGGTCTCGAAGCAGTCCGTCGGGGTGTAGCGGACCCGGGTCTCCAACGTCGATGCACGAGTTACCGCCCACCACCAGTGAAATCCGCTCGACAGGAGGCCGAAGTGTCCGTCGTCGTCGTAGGCGAAGACGTAAGCCGTGTGGCCAACGACGATCCCAGTCGGCGCGCGCATCGGCTGGACGACCTTGCTAACCGACGTGATCGCAATGCACCAGTCCAGTGGTGCGATCGTGCGGTACAGAGCAAGCCGGGCTCGTTCAAACAGCCACCATCCAGACCGAGATCCGGCCGCGTTCTTTCGCTCTCGCTCGGGCCGCACGAGTCGCTCTACGCGGTCGAATGGCCCGGTGTACTCCGCGGCACGTTCCTTCGGCCAATCGCGGAAGTTGATCACCCACCTCGACGGCGACCCATCGGGGCGCGAGTTGAGATCCTCTCCCACGAGGTAAGGCTGGACGACCTCGGCGTTGCGTGGGTCCGCGTCCAGCATTTCCTGCGCCTCGTCGGGGGAGAGCACGAACCCCATCCCGAGCACGTTCGATCCCTGAAAGGAGCGGCCAGCGTTCGTGGCAAGTCGCTGCGCCGGGCCACTGATGCGGCCTCGAATCGCAAGCGCCGACGTGATGCCCGTTACCTGCGCGCGGTCAAGATCGAACGCGCCATGCCACGCGCACCGCCCCCAGACCGTCGCCATTTCCAGGTTCGCGCCACCAGGCCACGGCTCGCTGGAGATCGCGCGGTAGATCGTGACCGGCCGCTCGGCGAGCCGGTCCAACCCGACCTCGCGCGTGTCGCCCTGGGACAGCGTGTTCGTCGCGATCAGGCCGAACGCGCCGTGGGGCGCCAGCAGCCCCGCGGCGCGCAGGTAGAAGTACGCGACTAGGTCGGCGCTCCCGCGCTGTCCGCCGGCGAGCCACCTGACGAGATAGTCGCGATATTGTGTCCCCAGTGCGCCCGTGATCTTCTGGCCGCCCTGGAACGGCGGGTTTCCAACGATCGCGTCAAACCCGCCGTGGACTCGGACCTCCGGGAATTCCAGCGCCCAATGAAACGGGTCGCGGTCGGCCCACTCGACAGCCTCGACCTCATCGACGGCCGGGCGCCTCTCGACGAGCCAGTCGTCGGCGAGGTTGCGCAGTTGCGTGCGCGCCGCGCCGCGGTCGACCGCGTCGGCGTCAGGGTCGAGCATCGTCCGCGTGTTCGCTGCCACGTTCGTAGCGACGAGTGGGTCGTCGTCGGGTTGTTGTGACAACGCGGCGCCGACGACGAGGTCGGCGAGGAGCTTGGCGTCGGCCATCGCCTCGTCGGCCTCTTCGAGCAGGCGCTCCTTGCTCGCGGCGTCGCGGACGTCGTGGACGACGAACTCCTCCAGACGCTCACGGAGCAGCAGCGCCCGGGACATCGCGCGCTCGATCTCGTCGAAGCCGAGGTCCAGGCTCGCCTGGCGCGGCCGCTTGGCGTCGAGGTGCGCAACGCGGAGCTGGTCGAGGCTCGTGATCCCGAGCAGCGAATCGCCGGCGCGCAGCGCATGGTCGACGAAGCTGAACGGCTGATCTTTCGCGAGCGTCACGAGCCAGAGCGAGAGCTTGGCCATCTCGACGGCCATCGGGTTCTTGTCGACTCCGTACAGGCACCGCTCGGTCACGAGCCGGTGGGCGAGGTCCTCGCGGAGCAACGGGTCGGCCGGGACGGCGGGGTGCGTCGGCTGCTCGGTGCGGTCCTCGCCAAAAACCGACCACTCGCCGGCGCCGAGAGCATCCCAAGCCTCCAGTAGGCGAGCGGCGAGGTACCGGCAGGCGCCGACGAGGAACGCGCCGGACCCCATCGCGATGTCGGCGACCTTCAAGTCGAGCAGATCGCGCGCGGGTCGCAACACCCACTTGTCCGGGTCGGGCTCCTCTGCCGGTCCGGGGCGGTAGACCACGGGGTCGAGCGTGTGCTTCACGACCTCCTCCGCGAGGAAGCGCGGCGTATAATAAGTCCCGGACGCGCGACGATCGATGGCCTGCGTGACGTAGAGCGACCCCGCGGGGAAGACGAGCGGGTCGCCGCGGAGGTCGATCCGGAGTAGGCCGTGGTAGCGCTTCACCCTCGCGACAACCGCGTCGTCGTTCTCGCACGCCGCGCGCAGGCGTGCCGAGGCCTCCTCGTCGGGCTCGGCGACCAGTGCCTTCTCGATCGCCTTTGCGCTGCGCCCGGTGGCCTTGGCGAGCTTCTCGACGCGCACGCCGTCGGCAGCCCACGCGTCGAGGTCGCCGAGGGCGATCTCCGGTTCGAGCTTCCCGTCGAGACCGAGCGAGACATCGGTGATACGCATCGCGGTGTGGTCGAGCAGGCCTTCGTAGACGTGGCCGATCTGCTCGACGTCGAGCGCCTGGTAGGAGAGCTGCACGCGGGTGCCGCCCTGCTCAAGCGTCTGGAGCTGATCGAGGAGGTGCAGCATCGTGCGGTCGTCCACGGGCAGCGGCGCGGCCGACGTCGCGCCCCAGCTCGTGCCGGGCGTGCGGCCTTCGAGGAACGGGTAGCGGTCGGGATCGAAGAGCCCGCCGCCGTAGGCAGGAAGACGAAGCGCGTGGTGCTCAACGCCGCCGTGCACGGCGCGAAACAGCGCGAGGATCCGGTGCCATGCGGCGGTGGAGCGCTCGAGGATCGACTCGTCGTACGCGTCCGCCCGCTCTCGCAGCTGGGCGCGCAAGGTCGATGCCGCGAGCGTCTCGGCGTAGCGCGGGTCGTCGATTGGCAGCAGCCGGCGCTCTTCGGCGACGAACAGGAAGACGAGGCGCATCATCACCGTCGTCGCACCGCGGTAGACCTCGTCGGCGGGGAGCGCTAGCAGCAGCTCGCCATGGCGGTCGCGGTCCTCGCGATCGAGCGTGGCAATCAGCAGCTCCGTCGCTCGGCGGACCTGAGCACCGAGCTGGTCAGCAACCTCTTGCTGCTTGCCGGCGCTCTCCTGCAGAAGACTCGCGAGCCCATCTTCGACGGGGAGGCTGAAGAAGCGCCGAGCGCCGAGCAGCTCGACGAACGCACGGAGGGTGAGCGGCTCCTCGATCCATACCTCTCTGCGCCAGGTGCACAGGCCAGTCGTCTCACCCTGACGCGCCCAGACGAGCGTCCAGCGCTGGCCGTCGGTGACGAGCGCGAGCGGCACACCGCTGGCCCTAGCCAGCTCCGCCGCCCGGTCGATCGGTGAGGCGGCCCACCGGTCATCCTTGATCGGCCGATCCAGCGCGGTGCCCGACTCATAGCGATGGACCAGCAGGACTGGGCCATCCTGCGAGCGGTCGCGCACCACGTACGAGGGCCGAATCCGCACGCCGTGCTCAGCCACGAGGTGCGACGGGTCGGCGTCGGCCGCCTCGCTGACGGCATCGCCGAGCTCGAGCAGCGTTTCGAGCACCCACTGGACCCAGCGGCGCTGGAGGCCGGGGTTCTCGAGGACCTCGGCGTGCGCGATTCGCAGTTCGCTCATGGCACCAGGAACTTCGGCGAGGCCGTTAGGCAGAGCCTTCTTCAGCGCCGGGACGGTCAGAAACGGCCCGCTCGTCTCGACAAGCGACAACCACTCCGCGTGGTGGTCCTCGATCCGCGCCATCAGATCGCCATGCCCTCGGGGACAAGCAACGTCACGGCCGCCGGGAACAGCCGGTGCGTCGGGCTCTTGTATCGACGCGCGATCGCGGCCTGCTCGGCGTCGATCTCGCCCGGGATGCGGTCGAGCCGTGACCCCAGCGCCTCGATGTCGCGCTCGACCTGCTTGACGTCACCGGCGTCGAGCTGCAGGCCGGTGATGAGCTGCAACTGCGCGCCCTCGTCTCCGAACGCCTCGCGTCGAATCGTGTGCTCGAGCTCGGTAAGCGTCGTCTTGACGTGCTCCTGCTCTTCCTCGCTGCGACGAGCGAGGGTCGTCGCGAGCTGGCGCGCGCGCTCGGAGGCGCGGGCGCTGAGCGCCGCCCGCAGCTGCGCGGCGTGCTCGCGCAGGCGGGGGACGAGCTGGTCGGCCAGCGTTTGCCGCAACGTAGTGTCCTTCGCCATGGCGATCGCGGCGGTCGTCGCCTCGACACCGAGCCGGTCGACGGTGCCGTTGCCCTCGAGCCGGACGGCCGCGCTGATCAGCTCCTCGTGCAGGCGATGCCCGGCGGCACCCGTGATCACGAGGCGGCCGTGCGCGACGGCGTGCAGAGCGCCGAGCGAGCGCTCTGCGTGGCGGGCAGCGACACGGTGCAGATGCGTCCCCGTGCCCCAGACCTCCTTGCGCAGGAGCGCGAGCGACAGGTGGACGAGCGGGTGGCCGACATGTGCGAGCACGACGTCCGTGCGTCCGCGGGCGATCTCATGATCGAACGTGATCGGGCGTTGCTCCTCAGGTCGCGCGGGGTGAGCGAGGCCGATCGTCGCGCGCGTCCAGCTGCCGGTGAGTGCCGGGACCACGAAGACGCCCGGCTCCTCCCCCGCGATGAGCGCAGGCTGACGGGCGAGCGCGAGACCGGTGTCGACGACCCGCCGCACCCGATCAGGCTGCAGGTGGAGCGCCTCGCGGGACTGCTCGAGCTCGTCGCGCAGCTGGGCGAGGCGCTCGCGCATTCGGATCTCCTGCCGCAGCAGCTCGCGCGAGGCCGCACTTCCGGTGAAGCGTGACTCGTCGAGGCTCCTTCGCCGGCCCAGCATCGCCTGCTCGACCTGCTTCGCGATGACCGGCCCCGCCGACCCGAGGTCCTCGCGGATCTGCTCGACCTTCCTGACCACGACCGCGAGGAACGCGAGGTCGCCATCGAGTCCGTCCGCTTGAGCATGGTCCCACCCGGCCGACACGGTGTGGTGGACGAGCACCTCGTTGGCACGCTGGCCGTGGCGATCGACGCGGCCGTTGCGCTGCTCGAGACGGTTCGGGTTCCAAGGGATCTCGGCGTGCGCCAGGAGGTGGCACTGGCGCTGGAGGCTGATGCCCTCGCTCGCGGCGTCCGTGGCGAGCAGGACGCGGACGGGATAGTCGGAGAGCGGTTCCTGCCACTCGGACTTGATGCGCTCGCGATCCTCGGGGCTGGTCGTGCCGTCGAGCAGCTCGACGCGACGGCCGGATATCCCGCGACCGGCGAGGCGCTCCTGCAGATACCGCTGAGTCGCCCGGTACTCGGTGAAGACGATGACGCGCTCATCGTGCTCGTCGACGTTCGTGCAGACCCAGTCCAGCAGTCGCGTCGTGCGGGCGTCCTCCTTGCGAGCCGCTTCGCTCGCCCACCGCTGCATGTCGTCCAGCAGCGCGAGCTCCGCTGGCGTGGGCCGCGACTGCTCGGCGGCGGCGGCGGCGTCCATCGCCTCGCGCGTCTGCTCGCCGACCCCGTCGTCATCCTCTTCGCCGTCGGTCGCGGCCGCGGCGTCGTCGATGAGTCGCTGCAGCACCGTCGGCGTCGGCGTGACGACGGTCGCGCGGCGGCCGGTGATCGTCGTGCGATGCACCGACAACGTGCGGTCGAACGCAGCCGGCGAGGAGAACATCCGCTTCTTCAGCAGGGTTACGACGAAGTCCGCGGCCGTGGCCCTCGCCTCGTCGCCGCCGCTGAGCCGCTTGGCACGAAGCGCCCCGTACTCCGCGAGCTTCGCGTGCACCGCGCGCTCTTCCCGCGGATGGTCGACCTCGAGCATGAGCACCCGGCGCTGCGCGAAGCGCGGAGTGCCGTCGGGGTTCATCAGATCCTGCTTCAGCCGGCGAACCGTCACCTCCCGAGTGGCCTGGGGCGTTGGTTTGATCCCTCGAGCGAAACGGTGTGGATCCAACAGCTCGAGCAGAGCCGCGAAGCTGTTGTCGTAGCCGTTGTGGGGCGTAGCTGACAAGAACAGCCGATGCTCGCAATGTGGCGCGAGTGTCCGGATCGCCGCCGTGCGCAGGGTGTCGCGCGCATAGCGACCGCTGGCGCCGGCCGGTGCACAGTTGTGCACCTCGTCGACAATCAGGACGTCGTACCGCCGCGGGATCTCCGGCACCGCGGGCAGCACCTCCCGGAGCAGTCGCATCCCCAGATCGCCCTTGAGCCAGTCGATCGAGACGATGAGCCTCGGGAAATGGGCAAAGGGGTTGGCGGACACCCCGCGGCTGCGCCGCAGTTGTCCCAGCAGGTCACGGTCGACGATGCGGAATTCCAGACCGAACTTCTCGCGCAGCTCGTCGCGCCACTGCAGCTGCAGGCCGGCGGGGCAGACCACGAGCGCCGTCCGCGCGCGGTGACGGAGGAGCAGCTCCTGGACGACGAGCCCGGCCTCGATGGTCTTGCCGAGGCCGACGTCGTCGGCGACGAGCAGCGCCGTCCTGGGCGATCGGAGCGCGCGCACCAGGGGCTCGAGCTGGTAGTCCTCGATCGTGATCCCCGAACGGAAGGGCGCCTGCAGCGCGCGCTGGTCGGCGCTCGTCACGGCGCCCCAGCGGACCGCATCAAGGAACGCGTCCAGCTCCGACGGGTCATCGAGCCGGTCGGGCGCGATGATCGGCAGCTCAACACGCTCGATGACCCTGGTGCCCGGCTCGATCTCCCACACGACCTCGAGCTCCTCGCCCGTCGCGTCGTCTTCGACCGACACGAGCGAGACCAAATGCTGGACGGGTCGTCCGTCAAGCGACGCCTGCGAGTCCCGGACGACGTCGCCAACAAGCCACATCCGGCCTCGGACGCGCGCCAGCTGGCCGGCATCAGGCACCGCCGCGGGCGCGGCGACCTCCACGGGGGCAATCGTCATGGGATACGAGTCGTCCGTGACACGTCGTGGCTGACCAGCCTCAACACCTGGCGGTCTCCTTGCACACGACGAGCCTATCGGACCTTCCCCGTCCTCCCAACCGCGCCGTTGCCGACATCGTCACATACCCGCGTATCCGATCTGGGCGAAGTCACAGGGCGACGCCGCTTGCAGACAAGGGACGCGTTAACCGAAGCGCAAAGTGCCTTGCTGCGCCCCGCGATCTATCGCGACGGACCGCATGGAACCATGCGGCCGTCCAGTTCCGCGGCAACGGCTAGCAACCTTTCTCTCGAGGAATGGGTGTACGAAGCGCCGCCGCGTCTGTAGGCTCTCGTTCGTCCTCCTAAGGGGAGGCAGTCGACCTGAGCCATGCGGACCGTGACGGGATGCATACCTTCAGCGGTCCTTGGCCCTGACCGAGAGGAACAGGCCCGCTTCGAAGCACGTTTTCCCTTTCCGGAAACTCGGGACGGCGGGGCACCGAGGCCTGGCTCTGCCAGGCCTCCGCCTTTCTGAATGCGGCGCATCCAACAGGAAATTGAACGGGAAGCGAAGCGGCTGATCCTCGCGCAGGAACGGCGGCATCGGCTCCATGCCGAAGAACAGGTCCGGCTTCGGCGACGGTCCACATCGCCTTACCGACTGCCACCGTCTACACCGCCAGATTGGTGGGGTATCGATCGCGGTTTCAATCCCTACTTGGTACGCAGCCGCTCTCGACACATCGGCCACAGTCTGCAAGCCAAGATCGAGTCGCTCGAGTACGTCCCGCGGCGTCCGGTGGAGCGCCGTATCCCCAAGCTCACCGGCGGCGACCGCCCAGTGAACGTCTACCAGGTGGCCGATAGCGCCGTCTCAAAGATGGTCTTTGAGAGCCTGCTCCGCAAGAACCTTCCTATGCTAAGCGCGCGCTCCTACGCTTACAGGAAGGATCTCACCGCACAGGACGCCGTGCGCTACATCCGGTCCGCGTTACGTGCCCGGAAGCGCATGTATGTGGCTGAGTACGACTTCTCTAAGTACTTCGATCACATCTCGCATGAGCACCTTCTCGAGGTGCTCGAGGACTTCTTCGTTAGCAACGTCGAGCGTGCCGTGATTCGCGCCTTCCTCGCCACGCCAGCGTCTCTGCCCGGAGACTATCGCGCTGACGGGGGATCCCCCCGACCGAAGGGCATCCCACAGGGGACCTCGATCTCGCTATTCCTTGCCAATGTCGCAGCTTGGAAGATGGACCGCGCGTTGGAGGACCATGGGGTCGGTTTCGTTCGCTACGCCGACGACACGTTGATCTGGTCGACGGACTACGGGCGCATCGTCTCCGCCGTCGAGATCCTCGAAACGCACGCTGCAGCAATGGACGTAGCAATCAACTATGAGAAGTCGAACGGTATCCGGCTGTTGGTCGCCGGTGGCGTGAAGAGCGAGATCGCCCGCGCCCCGTCGGTGGAGTATCTCGGATACGAGATCACGCTCGAAGCCACGTCTCTGAAGAAGGCCAATGAGGAGAAGATCAAGAAACGCATCCAACAACTGATCTACGAGACACTTCTGCGCGAGCCCTTGGCCGGTACCCAGGAGCCAACGCGTCTCGCGGGCCATCTTGACAAGGACTACGCCATGGCGATTGCACGGCTGAAGCGGTATCTGTATGGAGACCTGAGTGAGCGCGAGGTGCGTAAGTACCAAGCACACGGTGCCCCGATGCGTCGTTTCAAGGGGATCATGGCGGCATTTCCGCTTTTGGACGATGAAGATTCTTTGCGCGAGCTCGACGCCTGGCTCTTGAGTTGCCTCTGGCTTGCAATGCGGAAGCGGGCGACGCTGCTGGAGCAACAGTGGAAAGATTTCGAGCTGCCGCCCCCGCACGGTTTTTCGCGGGAGGGGCTGCGATCCTTCAAGGCCAGGAGCGCTCGGACGCGAGAAACCATCGATCTCCGTGTGCCAAGCGTTCGACGGATCGCTCGACTAATGCTTCCTGAGGTCAAACGCTTGCTGTGACAATGGCGTCCGGTGGCGACAGATCCTCGCTGAGAGTGGACATGGGGTTCGTCTTTGGCAATATTTGATGTGACACGCGCGCGCCAGAACTTTGGGGAACCGACCCGCGCACCAAGTCGCCACACTCGCCTGCCGAAGCTCACCGCAATGTAGCTCTCGACGTTCACGGAGCCGGGGCGGCGAGGTCCGCCGGAGTCACGAACACGCGGTGCCCGTCGTAACGAATCAATACAGGCCGGCTAGCGCAAAGAACTCGAGAGTCGCCCATCTAGGCGACGCAGTCGCTCGCTCCAATCGCGGGCCCGGTCATGGGCTCAGTCTCGCTCATGGCAGCGCCGACGCCTCGACGACCTTCTCCGAGACGGGTCGGCCCGGCACGGCGCGACTTCGCGGTGTCCGATCGGTTGTCACCGAAGATGCCGCACGGACGCACCCTCGCGATCGCGACCCTGCTCGCCGGGGCGCTCGCGCCCACGGCCGCCCAGGCCCGCACGCCCCCGCCGAAGCTGACCGGGCTGCGCTGCGTGCCCGGCGACGCGCGCCGTCTGCCACCCGCGCCCGCAGGTCATGATCGGCAAGCAGGTCCAGCTTCGCGGCACGGGCTTCAAGGTCGGGATGCGCGTGAGCTTTCGCTGGTCGAAGGGGGCGCTGGCGACCAAGCTCAGGCGCTCGGCGACCGGGTGGGTGGCCCGTGTCCCGCCCGGGACCAAGGCCGGGACGATCTCGGTGCGCGTCACCGACCGCGCCGGGCGCCGGTCGCGCGCGATCCGGCTCGTCGTGCTGCCCGGTGCCCGCCCAGCGCCGGGCGCCCGGCGGCCCGCTGCCGGCGCCGTTCGCCGGCAACGGGATGTGGATCTGGCAGCTGTCGAAGAGCGAGGGCGGCGACGTCAACGCGATCGCCGCGCGGGCTCGGGCCGCCGGCATCGGGACGGTGTTCGTCAAGAGCTCGGATGGCCCGGACGATGCGTGGCCGCAGTTCAACCCGACGCTGGTCCAGGCCCTGCACGCGTATGGCCTCCACGTGTGCGCGTGGCAGTTCGTCTACGGCGCCGATCCGCTCGGCGAGGCGGCGCAGGGCGCGAGCGCCGTGGCGGCCGGCGCCGACTGCCTCGTCATCGACGCCGAGAGCCGGTACCAGGGCCGCTACGCGCAGGCGCAGCAGTACGTCGCCGCCCTGCGGGCCGCCGTCGGGCCCACGTATCCGATCGGGCTGACGTCGTTCCCCTACGTCGACTACCACCCGGGGCTGCCCTACTCGGTCTTCCTCGCGCCCGGGCGCCGCCCAGGTCAACCTGCCGCAGGTCTACTGGAAGGACATCGGCGGGTCGGTCGACGCGGTCAGCGCGCGCACGTGGGCGCACAACCGCATCTACGGCGCCCCGATCGCGCCGCTCGGGCAGACCTACCAGTCGCCGGCGCCCGCCGAGATCCAGCGCTTCCGCCAGGTGTGGGCGGCCTACGGCGCCGGCGGTCTGTCGTGGTGGAGCTGGCAGGCGACCGGCCCGTCGACGTGGGCCGCGCTCGCCCAGGCCCCGGGAGCCGCGGAGCCGCTGCCGGACCCGGGGTGGCCGGCGCTCGACAAGGGGTCCAAGGGCGACGAGGTCGTCTGGCTGCAGGAGCACCTCGTCGCCTTCTCGCCCGACGTCCCCGTCGACGGCGTGTTCGGCACGTCGACGGAGCAGGCGCTGATGGGCCTGCAGAGCTCGCGCGGCCTGCCGGCGAGCGGCGAGACGGATCCCGCGACCTGGCAGGCGGTCCTCGCCCTGCCGGTGCAGCCGGCCGATTGGGTCTCGCGCGGCTCGGGTGCGCGGGCCGCTGGAGCGGCCGCGGCCGGTCGTGCCCCGGCCTCCGCGAACCTGCCCGCCCGGCGCCAGGAGATCCCCCCGCCGGGGCAGCGGCGCTGAGGCGCGGCGGGCGAGGGGCGAGGCGGGCACCGCCGGGCGCGACGTCACAGCTCCGTGCGCACGGCCCACAGATCGGGGAACGCCGGCCGCAAGAGCGTCGTCGCGAGGTAGCTGGCGCCACCCGAGCCGCCGGTCCCGCGCTTGTCGCCGATCGTGCGTCGCACCATCTGGACGTGGCGGTAGCGCCACTCCATGACGCCCTCGTCGAGGTCGATCAGTCGCTCGCACACCTGGGCGGCCTCGCCGTCGTCGGCGTACGCGGCGAGGAGTGCTTGCTGGACGGCATCCGAGGGCTCGAGTGGCTGGGTGACGTCGCGGTCGAGCGCGGCGACCGCAGCCGAGTACCCCTGGTTGCCCAGGTAGCGCACGAACGAGTCGAACAGCGACGGGCGCGCCATCGCCGCGGCTATCCGGGCGTGCTCGGCCGAGTCGGGGTCGTAGGCCTCCAGCGCGCGCGGGTCGCGGCGGCCGAGCAGTGCCTCGAGCTCGCGGAACTGCGCCGACTGGAAGCCGCTGGCGGCGTCCAACCGATCGCGGAAGGTCAGGAACTGGCGTGGGGTCATCGTCTCGAGCACGTCGATCTGCGCGACGACCGTCTTGAGGATCGTGAGCATGCGCTTGAGGGCGTGGAGCGCGTGCGTGGTGTCGCCGTCCTCCAGGCGGCGCTGCAGGTACGCGCCCTCGTGCAGGAGCTGCTTGAACCAGAGCTCGTAGACCTGGTGGATGACGATGAACAGCAGCTCGTCGTGCTCCGCCGTGCGCGGGCGCTGGGCGCCCAGCACGTCGTCGAGCGCGAGATAGGACGAGTACGTGAGGGCAGCCTGCTTGTCGGTCATGGTGCGTTCGTCACCGCGTCGAAGTGCCGCTGCGCGCTGGGCGCGAGCGCCGCGTAGAGCCGGTGGAACAGCGCAACCGCATCGGCGCGGTGAGCCGGCGCGTGCATCAGCTCGTCCGGGAGCTCGGGGTCGAGCGCCGGGAAGCGACGGAACACGTGCACCAGCCGGGTGCGCAGCCGGAACGCCTCGTGCTCGTCGGGGGAAGCGGTGGCCGATGAGAACTCGTCGATGAACGCGCGGTATCGGGAGTCGAGCGCGCCGAGGTCCCACGCGCGTGAGGCGAGGGCGGCGAAGTCGAGCCCGGCGGCGGGGCGGCCGACCATGACCCCGGCATACCCGCCGACGCCGAGCGACTCAATCAGCGCCACCACCTCCTCCTCGCGGTCGTGGGGCGAGATCCACATCGCGTCCTGCACCGAGCCGAAGCCGAGGAAGCGCAGGCGCCGCGCGAGACGAGCGCGCTCGAGGCGCCGCTCCTCCGGTATCGCGTGCCACAGCGCGGTCCATAGCTCCGCGCGATGCGGCTCGCGGCCCAAAGAGAAGATGCGCCGATCGCCCTCCTCCAGCAACGCGACGGTGCGAGGCGTCGGGCGGTAGGAGACGAGGCGGCCGCTGCGCAATCGCTCGAGGCCGCCGCGGCGGACCATGCGCGCCAAGGCGACCCGCGACGCGCCCGTCGAGAAGCCGAAGTCGCCGAGCAGCGTCACGAGGCCGCCGGACCAGACGAGCCGGTCGTGTGGCACCAGATAGGCGCCGAGGAAGGTCATCACGAGGTCCTGCGGCTGGGCCTCGAAGCCGTTGGCCCGCATGGCGCCAAACGATATTTGACTGCTGACCGGAGTCAAGCGTAAAGTGTCGCCGGCCATGGACGTCGGCATCGGCCTCCCCAACACGATCCCGGGGACCGACGGGCGCCTCGTCGTCGAGTGGGCGCGGCGCGCCGACGGTGGGCCGTTCTCGACGCTCGGCGTGCTCGACCGGCTCGCCTACGACTCGATCGACCCGTTCGCGGCGCTCGCCGCGGCGGCCGGCGTCACGGAGGGCATCGGCCTCGCGACGATGATCGCCATCGGCCCGCTGCGCAACGCCGCGCTGCTCGCCAAGCAGGCGGCCTCGGTCGACGCGCTTTCCGGCCAGCGCCTCACGCTGGGCCTGGCGGTCGGCGCGCGGCTCGACGACTACGAGACGGCGCAGGTCGACCACCGCGGCCGCGGCCCGCGCCTCTCCGAGCAGCTCGCCGCCCTCAGAGACGGCGACGACCTCGGCGTCCGGCGAGAGACCTGCCAGCTCCTGGTCGGCGGCATGGTCGGCCCTGCCTTCGCGCGCATGGCGCGCTACGCCGACGGCTACGCGCACAACGGCGGCCCGCCGCGCGCGTTCGCCCGCGCGGCGGCCAGTGCGCTCGCCGCGTGGAACGACCTCGGCCGCCCGGGACGCCCGCTGCTCTGGGGTCAGGGCTACTTCGCGCTCGGCGACGAGGAGAAGGGCGCCGCCTACCTGCGCGACTACTACGCCTTCACCGGCCCGTTCGCGGAGCAGATCGCCGCCGGCAACCTCACCTCGGCCCGCGCGATCAAGGACTTCGTGCGCGGCTACGAGGAGGCCGGCTGCGACGAGCTGATCCTCTTCCCGACGGTCGCCGACCTCGACCAGCTCGACCGCCTGGCCGAGGTGCTGGCGTGAAGGTCCGCGTCATCGGCGCCGGCCCGGCCGGCCTCTACCTCGCGATCCTGCTCAAGAAGGCCGACCGCCGCACGACGTCACGGTCGTCGAGCGCAACGCGCCCGATGCGACGTTCGGGTTCGGCGTCGTGTTCTCCGAGGAGACGCTGGGCGCGCTGCGCGACGCCGACCCCGAGAGCCACCTCCAGATCACCGACACCTTCGCGCGCTGGCCGGCGATCGACATCCACTACCGCGGGCGGCGGCTGCGCTCGCGCGGCCACGCGTTCTCGGCCATCCCGCGGAAGCTGCTCCTGCAGATCCTCCAGCGCCGCGCGCGCGAGCTCGGCGTCGACCTTCGCTTCGAGACCGAGGTGACCGAGTCCCGAGCTCGGCGCGGACGCGGACCTCGTCGTCGGCGCGGACGGCGTCAACAGCCTCGTGCGCAAGACCTACGCGACGGACTTCGGCGAACGCGTCGCGCCGCAGGGCTGCAAGTACGTCTGGTTCGGCACCGACCTCGTGCTCGACGCCTTCACCTTCATCTTCAAGGAGACCGAGGCCGGGCTCATCCAGGTCCACGCGTACCCCTTCGACGAGCAGACGAGCACCTGGATCGTCGAGTCCCCGGAGCACACGTGGCGCGCGCTGGGCTTCGACGAGATGGACGAGGCCGAGTCGCTGCGCGCTTGCGAGGCGCTGTTCGCCGCGGAGCTGAAGGGCCACCGCCTCATGACCAACCGCTCGCTGTGGACGAGCTTCCTGCTCGTGCGCAACGAGAGCTGGCACCGCGGCAATGTCGTGCTGCTGGGCGACGCTGCCCACACCGCGCATTTCTCGATCGGGTCGGGCACGAAGCTGGCCATGGAAGACGCGATCGCGCTCGCGCAGGCGTTCCTGCGCCACCCGCGCGACCTCGAGCGCGCGCTCGTGGACTACGAGCTCGAGCGCCAGCCGGTCGTCGAGCGCTTCCAGCAGGCCGCGGGCGAGAGCGCCGCCTACTTCTCGCGCGTGGGGCACTACGCGCACATGGACCCGATGCCGTTCGCCTTCAACCTGCTCACGCGCAGCGGTCGCGTCACCCACGCAAACCTCGCGCAGCGCGACCCGCAGTTCGTTCGCGTGCTCGACGCGTGGTTCCACGGCGGCGTCCCCGGCGCGGTCGCGCCGCCGCCGCTGTTCGCGCCGTGGCGGGACCTGCGCAACCGCATCGTGCGCGCGGCTGCAGAGCCGGAGCGGCTGGAAGAGATGGCGCGCAGCGGCGCGGGGCTCGTGCTCGCCGGGCCGGTGGCCGTGACACCCGATGGGCGCATCTCGCCGGACACGCCGACGCTTGATCGTGAGTGGGGTGAGGCGGTCGACGAGGTCCACGCGAGCGGCGCGCACGCGGGCGTGCTGCTCACCCACGCCGGGCGGCGTGGCTCGACGCGGCCGAGCGCCCGCGGCGCCGACCTGCCGCTCAGAGAGGGGGGCTGGCCGCTGCTCGCACCGTCGCCGATCCCCTACGCGCCGCGCATGCCGGCGCCGCGCGAGATGGACGCCAAGGCGATGACGAGCGTGTGCGACGCCTTCGCCGCGGCGGCCCGCCGCGCCGCCGGCGCCGGGTTCGACGTGCTCGAGCTCGACATGGGCCATGGCTACCTGCTCGCGTCGTTCCTCTCGCCGGAGTCCAACCGCCGCGAAGACGAGTACGGGGGCGACCTCAGCGGCCGCCTGCGCTTCCCGCTGCAGGTCCTCGACGCCGTGCGCGAGGCGTGGCCGGAAGATCAGCTGCTCGCGGTGCGGCTGAACGTCATGGACGGCACCCGGCACGGGCTGAAGCTGCCCGACGGCATCGCGATCGCGCGCGAGCTGGCCGCGCACGGCTGCGGGCTCGTCCACGTCGTGGCCGGGCAGACGGTGCCCGAGGCCCCGCAGGCCGACTACCGGCGCGGCTTCCTCACCCCGCTGGCCGACCGCGTGCGTGCGGAGGCCCGCGTGCCGACGCTCGTCGGCGGCTACCTGACGACGCCCGACGAGGCGAACACGATCCTCGGCGCCGGCCGCGCCGACCTGTGCCTGCTCGACGTGCCCGAGACCGACCTCGAGCGTCAGGTCCTCGCTGCGCCCGAGCTCGTGGCGGAGGTGGTGGCGTGATGCGCCTGGCCGAGCTGACATCGCCGAAGCTGGACGCGCTGGTCGATCCGATCGCGCTCTGGCCGGTGGGTGCGGTCGAGCCCCACGGGCCGCACGCGCCGCTGGGCACCGACACGCTCATCTCGGTCGGGATGTGCGAGCGCGCCGCCGCCCGGCTCGCCGACGCGGTCGTGCTGCCACCTCTCCCCTTCGGCGTCACGCGCTACGGCGCCGCGTTCGCCGGCGCGATCGGGATCTCCGAGGGGACGCTGCGCGCCGTCGTCCTCGACGTCGCGACGGCGCTCGACCAGCAGGGCTTCCGCCGCCTGGTCATCGTCAACAACCACTTCGAGCCCGAGCAGGTCGCGACGCTGCGCTCCGCGGCCGCGGAGGCCGGCGCGCTCTACCTCGACCTCGTGCGCCGGCGCAACGCGCAGCGGCTCACCGACGAGTTCCGGCGCGGGTCCTGCCACGCGGGGCGCTACGAGACATCGCTCGTGCTGGCCGATGCGCCGCAGCTGGTCGACCCGCAGGTGGCGAGCCTGCCATCGAACGAAGTCGACATGCCCGCGGCGATGGCGGCCGGGCGAACGGACTTCGTCGCGATGGGCATGGATCGCGCGTACTGCGGCGCGCCCGCGGAGGCGACCGCCGAGGAGGGCCGCGCGACGTTCCAGACGCTGACCGACATGCTCGTCGAGCTCGTCGAGGCGCAGGCATGACGTTCAACCTCGCGAGCTGGTTCGTCGACCGCCACCTGGAGGAGGGGCGCGGCGATCGCACGGCGCTCGCTGACCGGCGAGCGGCAGGTCACCTACGCCGAGCTCGCCGCGCTCGTCAACCGCGCCGGCCACGTGCTGCGCGACCTCGGCGTGCGCCAGGAGGAGCGCGTGCTGCTCGCGCTCTCCGACGGCGTCGAGTTCGTCGCCACCTGGTACGCCGCGCAGAAGATCGGCGCGGTCACCGCCGAGGTCTACACCTTCCTGCCGGCCAAGGACTTCGCCTACTACCTGGACTACACGCGCGCGGGCGTGGTCGTGGTGGACGCCGCGACCCTCGACCGCGTGCGCGAGGCGCGCGCGGAGCTGGGCGACCGGCCGTGGCCGCGGACGTTGCTCGCCGTGGGCGTCGCGTCGGAAGAGCTGCGCGAGGACGAGGCGAGCTTCGAGGCGCTCACAGAGCAAGCGCCGGACGCGCTCGACCCCGCTCCCACCTCCCCCGACGACATCGCGCTCTGGAAGTTCACGACCGGCTCGACCGGCATGCCCAAGGCCTGCGTGCACCGCACAGAGACGCCCCTGCGCAGCTTCGAGCACTACGCGCGCGACGTGCTCGCCATCCGCGAGGACGACGTCGTCCTGCCGGTGCCGAAGCTGTTCTTCGGCTACGCGCGGGACCTGGCGGCGCTCTACCCGTTCGGCGTCGGCGCCGCGGGCATCGTCTTCCCCGAGCGTTCGACGCCCGAGCGCATCTTCGAGCTGATCGCCCGCCACCGGCCGACGATCCTCGTCAACGTGCCGACGATGATCCGCGCCATGCTCGAGCAGCCCGAGCACGACCTGTCGTGCCTGCGCCTGTGCACCTCGGCGGGCGAGGCGCTGCCGGAGGCGCTGCACCGCCGCTGGCTGGACAGCTTCGGCGTCGAGGTGCTCGACGGCATCGGCTCGTCCGAGGCCTACCACATCTACCTCTCCAACCGGCCGGGCGCCGCGCGCCCCGGGACGCTGGGGCAGGCCGTGCCGGGCTACGCCGCGCGGGTGGTCGACGAGGACGGGCGCGAGCTGCCCGACGGCGAGACCGGCCGGCTGTGGGTCGAGGGCGACACGGCCGCGCTCATGTACTGGCAGGCGCGCGAGAAGTCGAACGAGACCTACGCGGGCGACGTGGTCATGAGCGGCGACCTCTTCGCGCGCGACGCCGACGGCTTCTTCCACTACCGCGGCCGTGCCGACGACCTGCTCAAGGTCGGCGGCATCTGGGTCGCGCCGCAGGAGATCGAGCAGTGCCTCACCGCGCACGCCGACGTGGCCGAGTGCGCCGTCGTCGGCTACGAGGAGGAGGGCCTGCAGAAGCCGCGAGCGTTCGTCGTCCTGCGCGAGCAGGCGACGCCCGATGCGGCGGCGCTTGCAGGCGCACGTGAAGGCGACGCTGTCGCCCCACAAGTACCCGCGCGAGGTGCGCTTCGTCGATCAGCTGCCGCGGACCGGCTCGGGGAAGATCGACCGGCGGGCGCTGCGCGAGGTGCCCGTGTGACCCGCCGGGTCGTCGTCACGGGCGGCACACGCGGCATCGGCGCCGCCATCGCCGCCCGCTTCACAGCCGCGGGAGACGACGTGATCGCGGTCGGACGCGCGCGGTGCGACGTCACCGACGAGGCGGCCGTCGCCGCGCTGTTCGAGAGCCTCGGGGCGGTCGACGTCCTCGTCAACAACGCGGGGGTGGCGAGCAGCGCGCCCCTGGAGCGCACGACACTGGCCGACTGGCGCGAGCAGCTCGACGTCAACGCGACCGGCGCCTTCCTGTGCACGCGCGCGGCGCTGCCGGGCATGGCCGAGCGCGGCAGCGGGCGGATCGTGACCGTGGCCTCGACGGCCGGCCTCGTGGGCGCCAAGTACACCGCTGCCTACACGGCCTCCAAGCACGCGGCGGTCGGCCTCACGCGCGCGGTCGCGGCCGAGATCGCCGGGACCGGCGTGACCGCCAACGCCGTCTGCCCGGCCTTCGTGCGCACGGACCTCACCCGCGAATCGGTGCGACGGATCGCCGCGACGCACGGGCCGCAGCGAGGCCGAGGGAGAGGCCGCGCTCGCCGCCGCCTCCCCGCTCGGGCGGCTGCTCGAGCCCGACGAGGTCGCCTTCGCGGTGGCCTTCCTCGCCGCGCCCGAGGCCGGCGCGATCAACGGACAGACGCTCATCCTCGACGGAGGAGGGATCCAGGCATGACCCCGTTTCGGGCCTCGCCCGGCTTCACGGAAACCTGGCGGCACTTCGACTTCGCCGTCGACGACGGCGTCGCCACTTTGACCTTCAACCGCCCTGAGAAGCTCAACGCGCTGACCTTCGACGTCTACGCCGACCTGCGCGACCTGCTCGCCGAGCTGCCCCACCGCGGCGACGCGCGCGTGCTCGTCCTCAGCGGCGCGGGACGCGGCTTCTGCTCGGGCGGCGACGTGGAGGAGATCATCGGCGAGCTGCAGCACATGCAGACCGCTGAGCTGCTCGAGTTCACGCGCATGACCGGCGCGGTGGTCAAGGCTCTGCGCGAGTGCCCGCTGCCCGTCATCGCGGCGATCAACGGCGTCGCCGCCGGCGCCGGCTCGGTGATCGCGCTGGCCAGCGACTTCCGCCTGCTGGCGCGCTCGGCGTCGTTCGCGTTCCTCTTCACGCGCGTCGGCCTCTCCGGCGCCGACATGGGGTCGGCCTACCTGCTGCCGCGGATCGTCGGGCTGGGGCGCGCGACCGAGCTGCTCGTCCTCGGCGACAAGGTGCCGGCCGAGCAGGCCGAGCGCATCGGCCTGGCGACACAGGTCGTCGACGACGACGAGCTGCCGGCGACGGCGCGGGCGCTCGCGCGCCGGCTGGCCGACGGTCCGGCGCTGGCCTACTCGACGACGAAGGTCATGCTCACGCGCGAGCTCGACATGAGCCTCGGCAGCGCGATCGAGATGGAGGCGCTCACGCAGGCGCTGCTCATGCAGACGAGCGATCACCGCGAGTTCCACGCCGCCTGGAGCGAGGGCCGCAAGCCGGCCTGGAGCGGGCGATGAGCAACGAGATCGTCACCGCGCCCGAGCTCGCGCCGCCGGTCGGCTACGCCCACGCCGTCGTGGGCGCGCCCGGCGGGCGCACGGTCCACCTCGGCGGCCAGACCGCGCTCGGCGCCGACGGCGCGATCCACGGCGAGACGCTCGCCGAGCAGTTCGACGTCGCGGCCGGCAACGTGCTCGCGGCGCTGCGCGCCGCGGGCGGCGCGCCCGAGGACCTCGTGCAGATGCTCCTGTTCGTCACCGACGTCGCGGAGTACAAGGCGTCGCGACGCGAGCTCGGCGAGGTCTGGAAGCGCCGCTTCGGGAGGCACTACCCGGCGATCGCCCTGCTCGGCGTGAGCGCGCTGTTCGACGATGCGGCGCGGATCGAGCTCGTCGCCACGGCGGTGATCGCGTAACCACCTACGCGCACCTCTCCGCGGAGCACGCCGAGCTGCTGCGCCACGCGGAGGCGCTCGCCCGCGATGAGCTCGCCCCGCTCGCGCGCGAGGGGACGCCCGGGCAGCTCAACCGGCCGCTCGCGCGGGCGCTCGGCGAGCACGGCCTGCTGAATCGGGTGCTCGGCGGCGAGGTCCCGGCCCTCGAGCTGTGCCTGATCCGCGAAGGGCTCGCGCGGTACTGCACCGAGGCGGAGACCGCGTTCGCGGTGCAGGGGCTCGGGGCGCATCCGATCCTCGCCAACGGCCTGCCCGAGGTCGTCGCGGACTGGCTGCCGCGCGTGGCCGCCGGCGAGGCCATCGCCGGCTTCGCGCTCACCGAGCCCGGTGCCGGGTCCGACGTCGCCGCGCTCGCACTGCGGGCTGAGCGCGACGGGGACGGCTACCGGCTCACCGGCGAGAAGATCTACATCTCGAACGCCCCGGACGCCGACATCTACTCGGTGTTCGCGCGCACGAGCGAGCGCGGGCTGACGGCGTTCGCCGTGCCACGCGCCAGCGAGGGCCTCAGTGGCGAGCCGCTTTCGCTGCTGTCCCCGCATCCCATCGGGCGGCTGGTCTTCGACGGCGTCCCCGTGCCCTCCGACAACGTCCTCGGCGAGGTCGACCAGGGCTTCAAGGTCGCCATGCGGACGCTCGACCTCTTTCGCCCGAGCGTCGGCGCGTTCGCGGTCGGCATGGCGCAGGCTGCGCTCGACGCGGCCGTCGCGCACGTCACCACGCGCGAGGCGTTCGGCCGCACGCTGAGCCAGCTGCAGGGCGTCTCGCACCAGCTCGCCGACGTCGCCACCGCCGTGCAGGCCGCGCGCCTGCTCGTGCATAGCGCCGCCTCCGCCTACGACCACGGCGTGCGGCCGACCACGAAGGCCGCCGCGATGGCGAAGCTGTTCGCCACCGAGACCGCGCAGCGGGCGATCGACGTCGCCATCCAGGTCCACGGCGCACGCGCCCTCGAGGAGGGCCACATCCTCGAGCACCTCTACCGGGAGGTCCGCGCGACGCGCATCTACGAGGGCGCCTCGGAGGTCCAGCGCGAGATCATCGCCCGCCAGCTCTTCCGCGGCGCCGAGTAGGTCGCGAGGCAGTCCGGAGAGATTCGGCCTGCGGGGCCTAGTCTCGTCGTGATGGCAACCGTGACCCTGGAGAGCCGCGCCGCCGCCCTGCTCGCCGATCTGGCAGGACCCGACGCCACGTTCCGCCCCCACCAGCTCGAGGCCGTGCGCGACCTCGTCGACGACCGCGCGCGCGTGCTCTGCGTCCAGCGCACCGGGTGGGGGAAGTCGGCGGTCTACTTCATCGCGACCGCGCTGCTGCGCGAGCGGGGGGCAGGGCCGGCTCTGATCGTGTCGCCTCTGTTGGCGCTGATGCGCAATCAGATCGCGGCGGCTGAGCGGCTTGGGATTCGGGCTCACACGATCAACTCGACCAATCGGGATGCGTGGGAGGAGGTGCAGCGGCTCCTCGCCGAGGATGCGGTGGACCTGCTGCTCATCAGCCCGGAGCGGCTGAACAACCCGCAGTTCCGCGACACGATGCTGCCGCTGTTCGTCGAGCGCGTCGGGCTGCTCGTGGTGGACGAGGCGCATTGCATCTCGGATTGGGGGCATGACTTCCGGCCCGACTACCGGCGGCTCGCGGAGGTGCTCGAGCGGCTGCCGGCGGGAGTGGCGGTGCTGTGCACGACCGCCACGGCCAACGATCGCGTGGTCGCCGATGTGGCCGATCAGCTCCAGGTCGGGCACGCGGGGGAGCTCAAGACCTACCGGGGGCCGCTGGGGCGCTCGAGCCTGCGGTTGGAGGTGGTCGACCTCCCGGGGCGAGCGGATCGGCTCGCCTGGCTCGCGACGTGGCTGCCGCAGCTGAACGGGTCGGGGATCGTCTACACGCTCACCAAGCGCGACGCGGAGCTCGTGGCCGAGTGGCTGACGGCGCACGGCATTGCCGCCGAGGCCTACAGCGGCGAGGTGGACTCCGACACGCGGGTTCGAGTCGAGGAGCGGCTGCTGGCCAACGACCTCAAGGCGGTGGTGGCGACCAGCGCGCTGGGGATGGGCTACGACAAGCCCGACCTCGGCTTCGTCGTTCACTACCAGGCGCCGGGCTCGGTCATCTCCTACTACCAGCAGGTCGGGCGCGCGGGGCGCGCGGTGGAACACGCGGACGTGGTGCTGCTGCGGGGCGCGGAGGACAAGCGCATCCAGGACTTCTTCATCGAGCAGGCCTTCCCGCCGCGCGAGGTCGTCGAGCGGGTGCTGGAGGCGCTGGACAGCGAGCACGGGGCGACGCTGCCGGCGATCCTCGCGCACGTCAACCTCGGGCGCGGGCGGGTCGAAGCCCTGCTCAAGGTGCTCGATGTCGAGGGTGCGGTCGAGCGGCGCGGCACCACCTGGACGAGGCGAACCGATTCCGACTGGACCTACGAGGCCGAGCGCTACGCCGAGGTCACCGCGCTCAGGCGCTCCGAGCAGACCGCGATGGCGGCCTTCGGCGCCGATGGCCGCTGCCTCATGCGCGCGCTGCAGGAGGAGCTCGACGACCCCGACCCGCAGGACTGCGGGCGTTGCGCGGTCTGCGTGGGGCCGAGATTCGCCGACGCGCTGGACCCGGAGCTGGTGCGCGCGGCGAATCTGCACCTGCGCTCGAAGCCCGTGGTGCTCGAGGTCAAGAAGATGGCCCCGGACGAGGATGGGGCGATGCGCAAGCTCGCCGACGACGTCCGCGCCGAGGAGGGCCGCGCGCTCGCCCGACTGGGCGACGGCGGCTGGGACCCCGCCGTGCAGGCCGGCCGGCGCGCCGGGCGCTTCGACGACGAGCTCGTCGAGGCGGCGGCCGAGCTGCTGCGCCACTGGGCGCAGGCGAGCGGCGCGCGCTGGATCACCGCCGTGCCCTCGGACCGGAGCGGCCCGCTCGTGCCCGACTTCGCGGAGAGGCTTGCTCAGGCTGTCGGGCTTCCGTATGTGGATGCCGTGGAGCGGACGGGCGAGCGCCCGCCCCAGCGCGAGATGGCCAACTCACAGCAGCAGGTCGCCAACGTGCGCGGCGCCTTCGCCGTCCGCAAGCCGCTCCCCGAAGGCCCGTGCCTCCTCGTCGACGACCTGCGCTTCAGCGGCTGGACGCTCGCCATGCTCGCCGGCCAGCTGCGCCGCAACGGCGTCCCCGCCGTCTACCCGCTGGCGCTCGCGACCGCGTTCTAGGGTTCTCTCGCCCGTGGCGCTCGCCCCGAACTGGGTGCTCGCCTGCCTCAAGAAGAGTGCGGCGCGTGCCAGAGCCTTGCGATGATCGGGATCTGCTTGGCCAAGCCGATCGCGCTGGCGACCACGATGATCACGCCGGGTATCCAGTCTCCGCCGGCCAGCACGATGGCCCCGAAGATGAGCGTGGCCAGCAGCCCCACGGTCAGGAGCGCCGCCCGCCACACTTGCCGGTTGAAGTCCTTCTCGGCAGTCACGGTACGCCTCCTCGATGGAAGTCCCTCGATCGTGGCAGTCGGCGTGCGCCCGCGCATCCGCGGAAACCCGCGTGAACGCTCAGCACAATCGAGCAGAACGCAGGCACCGTGTGTCTTCGACCGCCCGCAGGCGGTCGGCGGCGCGGCGTTCAGGTGATCACGACCGCCAGCCACGCTGCCGCCGAGAGAACCGTAGCCGCCAGCTCGATGAGGATCGAGAGGCCCATCGCAGGTAGCGCCTCCCGGGTCGAGTATAGATGCGCCGCGGGCGCGAAAAGTTCATACGATCCGACCCGATGACGGACCCCACGCCCGCACCCGTAGCCCGCCTCCTCACGGCGGCGAACGCGCACGACACCGACGCCTTCCTCGCGAGCTTCACCGACGATGGCGTCGTCGACGACTGGGGCCGCGAGTTCGCAGGAGCCGAAGCCATCAAGCAATGGAGCGACAAGGAGTTCATCGGCGTCGACGTCGCTCTCGCGATCACCGACGTCACGACCAACGGCGACGTCACGACGGTCACCGCCGATGTGGGCGGCAGCGGCTACAACGGCCCCAGCCATTTCACGTTCACCGTGCGCGACGGGCTCGTATCGCGGATGACCATCCGCGAGTGACTCACCCCGGGCTGTAGACGTCGTGCACGCGCAGGCTCGTCGCCGTGTTCCCCAGCGGGACGAGGTCGACGGCGCCCAGGCCGGCGGTGTCCGCGTCGTCGGACCACACCGCCAGCGCGATCGTGTTCGTCCCCTGGTGGCGCAGGATCCCCTGCGGCAGGACGAAGACGTGCTGCGGGCCGACGTCGTTGACGTACTGCCCGACGTTCCAGCCGTTGACGAAGATCAGCGCGCGGTAGTGGCGCGCCGGGTCGTCGGTGAAGCGCAGGCCGACGGGCACGTCCTGGTCGCGCGGGAGGTCGAGCCTGACCCGGGCCCGGTACCAGGACACGCCTAGTCGTCGGCGTTGCTGCGGGCGCGGCCGGCCTGCGTCGTCAGCCACGCCGGGAAGCCGCCCGAGTCGAGCTCGGCGTTGATGTACGGGCCCGGCCGCGCGATGACGTAGAGGCCGACCTCCTGGGCGATGTCGAGCAGCCGATCGAGGTCGCGCACGCCGGAGAAGTCGAAGGCCCCCGGCGCCGGCGAGTGGTAGGCCCAGCTGAAGTACAGCGACACCGTGTTGAAGCCCGCCGCCTTGAGCTTCTCGAGCTGGTCGCGCCACAGGTCCGGGTTGGGCAGGCGGAAGTAGTGAAACTCGGCCGACCACAGCCACACCCGCTGGCCGTCGAGGCTGAACGAGTAGCGGTCGTAGGTGATGCTGTGCGTGTGCGCGCGCCCGCCCGCGGCGTGCGCCGGCGCGGCCAGGCAGCCCGCGACGAGAGCGGCCAGCACCAGCGAGCGGAGCACCCGGCGTGTCATCGTCTTCCTCCTGGGACCCGAGTCGACGCTGCCACCATTCCCGCACGGGTGTTGGCGCGAACACGAAGTGTCCGGCCGCGGTGTCTTGGCGCGGCGTCCTCAGCGCGTCACGACGACCGAGACCCGCACCGACACCGGATGGCCCCCGCGCCAGCCGAAGTTGAACACGTCGACGTAGGCGCCCGACGCGTGCTCGCGCTGGTAGGTCAGCGTGACCGTCGTGCGGCCAGGAGCGTGCGCGGTCACCGTCGCGCTGGAGCCGCCCGCGTCGGGCGACACCGAGGCCACGGCCGGGCTGGCCACCGTCGCGCGCACCCGGTTCAGCGGGTTGCCGAGCGCGAGGGCGGCGCCGTCGGCGCTCCATACCCGCCACGCGAGGCGCTTCGAGGAGCCGGCGCGCAAGAACAGCGTCCGCGACGAGGCGCCCATCGAATACGGCGCCACGCCCGAGGGGATCGGGCGGTCGCTCGTCGCCTGGTCGATGCTGAGCCCGAGCGAGCCCGGATCGAGGAACGCGCGCTCGGTGTACAACCGCCGCTGGGGCTCGGTCGGCGACGGGCGCCCGTGGTGCACGTAGTACAGCTGTCGCCCGTCGGGCGAGAGGGCGAAGCTCCCGTGGCCGGTCGAGTACATCCCGATCGACGCGTTCTGACTCAAAATTGGATTGGTCGGGGACTTCGTGAACGGGCCGAGCGGGCTGCTCGCCGTTGCGTAGCCGACGCCGTATTGCGGCGTCTCCCAATTGTTGGCCGAGTAGGTCAAGTAATAGACCGGCCGTCCGTCGGGCCCGTAGGTCTTGAGCGTGCTCGAGCCCTCCGCCCAGCGGCGGTCCTTCTTCTCGCCGCCGCTGGCCGCGTAGTCGTTGACGTCGGCGTTCTCCCACGCCTGCTTGTCATGGTCGTAGTCGAGGATCCGCACCCAGCCGTCGCGCCGCGGCCCCGGAGGCCCGCCGGGCCCGGAGTTGGCCCCGCGGTACTTCGGGGCGATGGTCGGCATGGTCTGACCGCGCGGGTCGTTCCACCAGTCGTTGGTGAGCTCGACCGCGTAGATGTTCGACTCCTCGATGTACTTGCCCAGGTCGGAGTCCCACACCCAGTTGCGGTACGCGTTGCGCGAGAAGTACAGGTAGGTGCGCCCGTCGGAGTCGAAGAAGACATCCGGATCGATGAACGGGATGTAGGTGCCCAGCGGCGCGGTCTCCCCCTCGGCCAGCGTGGCCGGCGGCTTCTTCTGGTCGGGCCCCATGATGAGGTTGACGTCGTGGTAATTGGGGTCGTAGGGGTTGTAGTCGATCGGCCGGTTGGCGATGTTGTGGAACGGGCCGGCGGGGGAGTGCGAGACCGCCACGCCGGTCTTGGAGGGCTCCTCGAAGTCCGCGTAGCCGAACCAGCTCGCCTTGTTCGCGTCCGAGCGCGCGGCGTAGAACATGTAGTAGAGCCGCGTGCGCGGGTTGTAGTAGACCTCGGGCGCCCAGAACCAGTCGTTGCCCCACTGCTTGGGGTCGTCGACGGGCAGCGCGCCGCCGGGCACCTTCTCCCACGTCGCGAGGTCGGCGGAGCGGTAGACGCCGAAGTGGTAGCCGGGGTCGGCGCCGTCGGTCGAGTAGGCGTAGTAGTAGCCGCTGCGCTTGTCGTGCAGGACGTAGGGGTCGGCGGCCGCCAGGGCCGCGTTGTTGAAGTAGGTCGCGTTCGTGCGCGCGCGGTCCGCCGGGTGCGCCTGCGCGCTGAGCGGCACGACCGCTGTGGACAGCACCACGGCGACGCAGAGCAGGAGACGCTTCGGCATGACCCCTCCGGTGTGGGACGAACGACGAGACCGACGAGCTACCCCCGGCGGCCGCCTCGCCAACCACGCGCCGTTCGACCGAGAACGCGCGACCGTCACCGATGACCGCCACGGGCTCGCGGGCGCCGACCGGGTCGCCCGTATGGGGTCGAGCGCGTAGCTCTCTGGCCATGACCCACAAGCGCGCGCGCCGTCGAACGGCGGGTTTGACGCGCCGAACGGTACGTGAGGCTGGCAAGAACTGCACCATCTCGGCCCGGAAACGATGCAGTTTGTGCCAGCTGGTCTGAAACAGCGAACTTGGCGCGCCGGACGCGTCACCTACCTATGCATCCACGCCTGTGAACCCCGGGTTCGAGTCAACTGCCGGGGGATTGGCCCGGAAGCAGGCGGTGTCCGTCGACGACGGCGGTCGCCAGATCGATGAGCTTGCGATTGTCGGTTCGCGAGTGCTCGCGCAGCAGCTCGAAGGCAGCAGCGTCGTCGATGCCGTGGCGCTCCATCAGGATCCCCTTGGCGCGCTCGATCATCGTGCGGCGGCCGAAGGCTCCCTGGAGGTCCTGGTACTCGGCGAAGCGGCGCAGGACGATGTCGATGGCGCTCTGCCAGTCCTCGACGTCGGCGTCGCTGATATGCGCAAAAACCCCACGTTTTGAGGCTTCTCGCACGAACTCGGGATCCCGGGCGTGGAGCAGGACGATGACCGGGCAGGCGGCTTCGCGCACGATCCGGTCGATCAGATCGAGCGCGTGCTTCGAGCTGCGCCCGAGCCCGACGAGGGCGACATCGGGCCGCTCCCTGGCCGTGACCTCGCCCACGTCCTCGACCTCGATTTCGCGCGCGATGACCTCGTGTCCGAGGGCGACCACGATCGGGGCCACGAGGGCGAGACGGTCCTTGCGCTCATTGGCGATCAGGACGCGCAGGTGCTTGCGCTCACTGGAAGGCATCGGGTGGTCGCAGTATGTTTACACGCGCATTCGCCCCGAACCTCGGCGAATGTGCTCTCTCCGGCTCCATGACTCGGCCGGCAGGGCGCGTGGCCGCGACCGGCCCCGCGCGACGTACGCGTCAGGCAAGTGATCCGCGCCGCGCCGCGTTCCGGCGACCACCCAGCGGCAACGACCACCCCTCGCGGGCATCGCCGTGGCGGGGTCGCGCTGATCTCCGCCACGGGCCACAGGCTCAGAACGCCAGCCCGGAGGAGTTCAAGCATGACCACCCAGAGTCCCACGCCCGTCGTGACCCGTGTCGGTTTTCGCGCAGTCTTCGTCCCCCGTGTCCGCAGTGTCCTGCTGCTCGTCTTCCTGTCCTTCGCAGTCCTCACGGCAAGCGCCCAGGCGCACACCGTCACCGCGACCGCGGTGGAGGGGGTGTGGTCGGCATCCACGGCACCGACCAGCCGCAGCTCGTCCCCGGCCGACCGTCGCACGGCTGCATCCGCCTGCGCAACGCCGATATCACGCGCCTCTGGCACCTGACCAGGGTCGGCATGCCGATCGACGTCATCTGAGGACGGCTAGCCCGCGGCGATGACGCCGAACTGCTGCGTGTACGTCGCGCCGCGCTGGCCGACGGAGTACTTGCTCGGCGCCTGAGCGACGACGCCGACCCCGGTGTCGCGGAAGTCGCGGTTGAGGATGTTCGCCCGATGGTCGGGGGACTTCATCCAGCTCGCGACGATCGCGGTCGGGGTCGAGAGCTGCATCGTGCCGAGGGCGATGTTCTCGCCGACGAGGTAGGCCGAGCGCAGCGGCAGGTAGGTGCTGGCCTTGATGCGCGCGAGCGGCGTCTCCCCGGCGGGGCTGACGTGGTTGAAGTAGTTCTCCGAGACCATGTCCTGGGAGTGCGCGGCAGCCGACCGGGCGAGGTCAGCGTTGGCGTGCAGGGCGCGCCGACCGTGGCCGTGGCGCTGCACGTTGATCAGGCAGACCGTCGCGGCCTCGACTCGGGAGCCGTTGGCGCGCGTGGGAATCAGGTTGGTGTCGGCGCACGGGGCGCTGGATGTCGCGCGGTGATGGCTCGCACCGAGCGCGACGCCCGTGGTCGGCAGGACGGTGATCGCGCCGGCGACGGCGATCACCCGCATGAGGCGTGCGGTGGTGATGGCTGTGCGGGGGGCGAAGGTTCTCATCGACCAGGTCACTACCCCCGGGGCCCCAGCGTTTACCGGTAAATCCACATCAGAAATTCGAGGAATCAGGGTTGGCGAAATGTGCGCATGGCCAGCGCCAACGCGGGCATGCGCCTCGGCACATCCGAGCAGACCGTTCGTCGGTCGCCCGAGCGCCGGACGGTCGTGCCGGTCCATACGATGACTTCTCGTCGGTCGCGTCGTTTCACGCGTGTCCCTTCCATCCCAACCCGGGAGCCACCCGATGACCACCACCCCTGCCACCTTCATCACCGGCGTCGACTTCATCACCCTCCCGGCGGAGGACTTCGAGGCGTCGGTGCATTTCTACGGGACCGTCCTCGGACTGCCGCCGGTCAAGCGGTGGGGCGAGATGCCGGCGGCCGAGTTCCAGGCCGGCAACCTCACGATCGCCATCATGGAGCCCACCGCGTTCGGCCAGGAGTTCCGCCCGCACGCCCTGCCCGTCGAGCTCCAGGTCGATGACGTCGATGCGGCTCGGGCCCACCTCGAGGCCCAGGGCGTGCGCTTCGTGAGCGAGACCATGGACAGCGGCGTCTGCCACCAGGCGATCTTCCTCGACCCGGCCGGCAACTCCCTGGGCATCCATCACCGCTACGCCCCGAAGGACTGATGTCGGTCGCCGGGAAGACCGCGATCGTCACCGGCGCCGGCACAGGGATCGGCCGCGCCACCGCGCAGCTGCTCGCACAGCGCGGGGCGCGCGTCGTCGCCGTCGGCCTGCAGCCCGAGCGGCTGCGCGAGACGGTCGACGCGATCACGAGCGCCGGCGGCGAGGCGATCGCCGTCGACGCCGACCTGTCGGACCCGAGCGCGATCGAGCAGGCAGCGGCGTCCGCGCAGGACTCCTTCGGCGGGACCGACGTGCTCGTCAACAACGCGGCCGTCTACCCGATCGGCCCGTGGCACGAGATGGACGCCGCGCAGTGGGACGCGGTCTTCGCCACCAACATCCGCGGCTACTTCCTCATGGCGCGCGCCGTGCGCGCCCAGATGATCGCCCGCGGCGGCGGCGCCGTCGTGAACGTCGCGTCGGTCACCTTCTTCACCGGCAACGCGCTGCTGCTCGCCTACGTCGCCTCCAAGGGCGCGGTCATCGGCTTCACGCGCGCGCTCGCGCGCGAGAGCGGGCCCGAGGGTATCCGCGCCAACGCCGTGGCGCCGGGCGCCTTCCCCACCGCGGCGACCGAGATCCACGCCGACCAGGAGGGGCTGTGGCGCGAGGTGCTCGAGGCTCAGTCGATCAAGCGCCGCGGCGAGGTCGACGACGTGGCCCGGGCCATCGCCTTCTTCGCCAGCGACGACTCGAGCTTCGTCACCGGCCAGACGCTGCTGGTGGACGGCGGCTGGATGTTCGGCTGAGCTCGAGGCGCTCGTTGTAGGTCCGCGCCATGTCGCGCGCCCAGCGCTCAGCGGGGAAGTCGCCATCGCGAGCGAACTCGCAGAGCCAGTCGCTCGGGTCGTCTTCGCGCACGACGAGGAAGCGGTCCTGCTCCTCGACGACGGCCAGCCGATCGTTCACCGCCGGCGACCGCCCACGGTCACCACGACCTCGTCGCCGCGGACCTCGACCGGGTAGCGGCGCAGCGTGATCTCCGGGTAGGCCAGGCACTGGCCGGTGGGCACGTGGTACTCCAGGCCGTGCCACGGGCAGGCGATGACCTCGTCGCGCATGACCCACCGCGGCTTCCAGTCGCTGCCCGCGTCCGCGGCCAGCGTGCCCGTGGCCGCCCGGCCCTCGCACAGCGGCCCGGTCTGGTGGGGGCACAGGTTGGGCAGCCCGTAGAAGCGCCCGTTGACGTTGAACACGCCGATCTCGCGGCCACCCGCCTGCACGACCTTGTGCGTCCCGGCCGGGAAGTCGGCCAGCCGGCCGACGACGACCTCGGTCACCGCCGGCTCCCCGTGCGGTCGATCCCGAAGAGCTCGAGCGCGTTCTCCCCGAAGATCTTGCGGCGCTGCTCCTCGCTGAACGGGACCTGGTTGAGCTTCATCGGGTGGTCGAAGTCGTGGTGGGGCCAGTCGGAGGCGTAGATCGTCGTGTCATCGCCGTCGTAGAGCTCGACGAGGGTGACGAGGTCGCGCAGGCGCTCGGGCTCCTCGATGGGCTGCGTGGCCACGTAGATGCGCTTGACGTAGTGGCTCGGGCGCTCGGTCAGGAACGGGACCTCGCGGCGGCGCTCGAGGTACTCCTTGTCCAGGCGCTGGCACACGAACGGCATCCACGAGATGCCCGCCTCGGTCACCCCGATCTTCAGCTCGGGGAAGCGCACGACCACGCCAGTCGAGACCATGCTCACGATGTTGGCCATGATCGCGAAGGTGTGGCTCGTGGCGTGGCGAGCGAACTCCGTGTCGAAGCCGTGATTGTTGAACGGGAAGACCGGCGAGGTGACGGTCACCGAGTGCAGCAGGACGGGCAGGCGCGCGTTCTGCGCCGCGTCGAAGATCGGGTCGTAGCGGCGGTGGCCCCAGAGTGGGTCCAGCCCCGCGCACGGCAGGTAGACCGCGACGATCGAGGGGTCGTCGGCGTAGCGCTCGATCTCGCGCGCCGCGTCGCCGGGGTCCTGCGGGCAGGCGACGATGGCGCCCAGCAGCGCGTCGTGGCGCGAGGTCCACTGATCGACGAGCCAGGCGTTGTAGGCGCGCGCGAGGGCCGCGGCGTAGTCGGCCTGGGGCAGCACGGGGAGCTTGAGCAGGTGATCGGGGAAGAGCACGGCGAGGTCGATGTGGATCGCCTGCAGCTCGGCGACCATCTGCTCGGGCGTGTGGACCATGCGCGCGGCCTCGTGAGCGGTCGGGAAGCGCGCGGTCAGCGTGCCGTCGCCGCCGGGCGAGAAGCCGGGGATGTCGAGGTAGCGCTCGGGGACATCGGCGACGTTGCGCAGCGCGACGTCCCACGGCCCGTCGCAGTAGGGCGCCAGCGCGCCCGGGCTCTCGTGGACGTGCACGTCGGCGTCGACGATCAGCAGCTCCGACAGCGGCGTGCGCCGGGTCTCGGTGGTGGGTTGGCTCTCCACGGCCATCGGCCGATCATCGCAGCCGTGGCGACCGCATAGCATCCGGGCCGTCATGGAGGTCGCACCGGGCATCCACCGCATCGAGGGCGATCTGGGCGAGCGCTACGTCTGTCAGTACCTGCTCGTCGGCGAGGAGCGCACGCTGCTGGTCGACACCGGGCTGCGCGACATGCCCGAGCAGGTCATCGCGCCCTACCTGGCTACGCTCGGCCGCTCGCTCGCCGACCTCGACGACGTCCTCATCTCGCACGCCGACGTCGATCACTGCGGCGGCAACCGGGCGCTGCGCGCCGCCGCGCCCGGCGCACGCCTGCTGTGCGGCGAGGCCGACCGCGCGTGGATCGAGTCCAACGGCCTGATGCTGGTGGAGAACTACCTCTGGTACGAGCCCTACGGCTGCGGCCCGTCGCCCGACGACGTGGCCTTCCTGACCCGCGAGCTGGGCGGCGACGCGCCCGTCGACGTCGGGCTGACCGGGGGCGAGACGCTGCGGCTGGGCCCGGACTGGCGCGTCGAGGTGCTCGCCCTGCCCGGCCACACGCCCGGGCACCTCGGCCTCTGGGACTCGCGCAGCGGCGCGGCGATCATCATCGACGCCGCGCTCGCCGACGGCGTCTACGACCGCGCCGGCAACCGCCTGATCCCACCGCGCTACTACTCGGCCGCGGGCTACGAGGCGACCATCCGCCGCCTCCGCGCCCTCGACCCGGGCCTGCTGCTCACCGCGCACTACGAGGTCATGGAGCGCGACGCGGCGCGCGACTTCCTCGACCGCTCGCTGGCCTTCGTGCACGCGGTGGGCGACGCCACCGAGGAGAACGTGCAGGCGGGGACGACCGCGCTGTGGCCGTTGACGCAGGCGGTCGACGCCGCGGTCGGCCCCTTCTCCGCCTTCACGCACGAGCTCGCCGCGTCCGTGCGCGCGCACCTCGCCCGGGTCTGACGTCAGTTGACGGGCTTGGTCATGTCGGCCTGGATCTCCGTGGCCGTCAGCGCCTTGTTGTAGACGCGGACCTCGTCGATCAGCCCGGCGAACCACTCGTTGGTCCACGAGGTGTCGCCGCCGATGCGCAGGGCCCCGGTCGATACCTTGATGGCACCGGTGGTCGCCTTCGTCGCCACCTGCACGCCGTTGACGAACAGGCGCTGCGTCGTCCCGTCGTAGGTGGCGGCGAGGTGCACCCACGTGTTGAGCGTCAGCGCCGTCGGGCCGCTGAAGCCCTTGTCCGCGGTGGTGAAGACGTCGGTCGCGGGCCGCCCCAGGCCGTCGCCGGCGTAGAGGGCGTAGATCAGGTTGCTGGGCTGCTCCTTCAAGATCACGCAGCGCCAGAGCGAGCCCAGGGCCGTCGGCTGCACCCACGCCTCGAGCGTCATGCCGGTTGTGAGATCGAGGCTGTTCGCGTCGGCCACGGTCACCATGTTGCTCGTGCCGTTGAAGCTCAGCGCGCCGCCGAACTTGCCCGCGGCGACGTGCGTGGCGCCGGTGATCGTCCCGGGGTTGCTCTGGCCCGAGGAGTCGGCGGCGGTCGTGCCGGTCGTCTCGTCGAAGCCCCACGCGCCGACCAGGTTGGCCGAGCCCGCCGGGCTCACCGTCAGGGTGACCGCGATCGTCTTCGGCGAGCCGGTGGCACCGCCCGTCGTGGCGGTGACCGTCACGGTCGCCGTGTAGGTCCCGGCCGCCAGCCCGGTGATGGTCGGCGTCACGGTGAGGGTCGCGGGCGCCGTGGCGCTGGCCGGCGTCACCGCGAGCCACGCGGCATCGTCGGACGCGGTGACGTCGAGCGTGCCGCCGCCCGTGTTGGTGACCGCCACCGTCTTGGCCGCGGGGCTCGTGCCGCCCGCCGTGGCCGTGAAGGCGAGCGTCGTCGGCGAGACCGAGAGTGCCGGCGGCGTGGGCGCGTTGACCGTGAGGGTCACCGTGATCGTCTTCGGCGAGCCGGTCGCCCCCGTCGCGGTGACGGTGATGTCTGTCGTGTACGTCCCGGCCGCCAGTCCGGTGATCGACGGGGTCACGGTGATCGTGCCGCTGTTCGTCCCGCTCGCGGGCGAGAGGCTCAGCCACGTCGCGCTCTCGGACGCCGTCCAGTTCATGGTGTCGCCGCCGGTGTTGCTGACCGACAGCGTCTTGGCCGCCGGGTCAGAGCCACCGGCCGTCGCGCTGAAGGCCAGGCTCGCCGGCGTGACCGACAGCGCGGGCGGCGTCGGCGGATCGACCGTGAGGGTCACGGGGATCGTCTTCGGCGAGCCCGTCGCGCCCGACGCCGTGACGGTGACGTCGGTGGTGTAGGTGCCGGCCGCCAGACCCGTGATCGACGGCGTGACCGTGATGGTGCCGGCGTTCGTCCCGCTCGTCGGCGACACGGTCAGCCAGGCCGCGCCGTCCGACGCCGTCCAGTCCATCGACCCGCCGCCGGTGTTGCTCACCGAGAGCGTCTTGGCCGCCGGGCTCGAGCCGCCCTGCGTGGCGGTGAAGGACAGGCTCGCCGGCGACACGGTCAGGGTCGGCGGCGTGGGCGGATTGACCGTGAAGGTCACGGGGATCGTCTTCGGCGAGCCGCCGGCGCCGCTCGCGGTCACCGTGACGTCGGTCGTGTAGGTGCCCGCAGCCAGGCCGGTGATCGACGGCGTCACCGTGATCGTGCCGTTGTTGGTCCCGCTCGTCGGCGACAGGCTCAGCCAGCTCGCGCTCTCCGAGGCCGTCCAATTCATCGTCCCGCCGCCGGCGTTGGTCACCGTCAGCGTCTTGGCCGCCGGGCTCGAGCCGCCCGCCGTGCCGCTGAAGGCCAGGCTGGTGGGCGAGACCGAGAGCGCGGGCGGCGAGACCGTCCCGCTCTTGAAGACCACGGTGGCCATCGTCCACGGCGTGTTCGAGCCGGTCGAGACCTGGGCCGCCGGCGTGTCGCCGCGCAGCGGCAGCGCGTCCTCGGTCACGAACTCCATGTCGTTGCGCGGCGAGACGTTGACGCGCTCGGTGTAGCTCGGATCGGCGGACAGCGTGCGCCCGAAGCCCGAGTCGGCGTAGAAGCCGACCGCCAGGCCGTTGTCGCCGGTCAGGGGCGGAGTCGGGCCCGAGGTGACGTACCCGGCCGCGGTCGCCGTGCCGGTGGCCGTCTTGAGCTGGTCGACCGCCGCGGCGCCGGCCGCCGCCGACAGCCCGGAGTACTCGCTCGCGGCCGCGCCGATGTCGGCGCTCCCCGTCGCGGTGACGGTGATGGCCGGCTTGGTGCCGCCGCCCGCGGTGATCGGGGCCGTCCAGACGCTGAGCTCGGTGTCGTCGGACGCCTTGACGCTCGCCACCTTGGTGTACGTGTTGCCCGCCGCGTCGGCGACGCTCGAGATCGTGGCAGCGCCGAAGCTCCACACGGAGGCCATGACGACCATGCGGTTGCCGGTCGTGATGGCCGAGGCGGGCGTGAGCTGCATGCTCGACCCGGTGGTGCTGACGCCCGAGACCTTCTGGACGAACTGCGGCGAGGGGTTCGGGGTCACCGCGCTCGACGGCGCGGAGTCGGGCCCGGTGCCCACGGAGTTCGTCGCTGCGACGGTGAAGGTGTAGGCCGAGCCGTTGGTCAGCCCGGTCACCAGCGCGGTGGCCGGCGCGGGCGATCCGGTCACCGAGGTCGTGGCCTGCGCGACCCCGTTGAGGTACGGCGTGACGGTGTATCGCGTGATCGTGCGCCCGCCGTCGTTCGGCGCGGTCCAGCGCACGGTCGCCTGCTGGTTGGCGCCGCTGGCGACCAGGGCCGTCGGGGCGCCCGGCACCGTCGGGGCGTTGGGCGTCACCGCGTTGGACGCGGCCGAGAGCGGACCGGTGCCGCTGCCGTTGCCGGCCTGGACCTTGAAGGTGTACGAGGTCGACGGGTCGAGGTCGCCGACCTTGACCGAGGTCACCGGCGGGGTGCCGGTCACGGTGACCGAGGGCTGCGCCGTCGAGCCGATGAACGGGGTGACGATGTAGCGCGTGGGCGGGCCGCCGGTGGCGGGCGCCGTGAAGTTGACCGTCGCGGAGCCCGGGCCAGGCGTGGCCGTGACGTTGCTGACCGCGCCGGGCGGGAGCTTGGGCGCGAAGACGACGTCGACCGCGTAGTTCTCACCGTCGTAGGTCGAGGACGGGAAGGTCGACGAGCCCGAGTACGTGTAGACGCCGTTGGCGCCCCCGCGGTTGGCGTTGATCGCGTGCAGCGGCGGGCTGTCGAGCGAGTTCCCGCCCACGGGGCTGGGCGTGTAGTAGTACTCCGACGACACGGAGTAGTGGCCCTTGGGCGCGTAGTAGGACGCCACGTAGGTGGTCCCCGCCGTGATGTCGACCGGCGTGGTGAAGTTCAGCTGCTGCCAGCCCGTGGCGCTCTCGGAGCTGAAGGTCCCCGTGGCGAGGCGCGTCCCGCCGGTCGTCCACAGGTTGCCGACGTGCGTGCCGATGTTGGTGCTCGCCTTGTAGAAGCGGACTCCGGTGACCATCCCGTCCATGTCGGCCTTGAAGCGGACGCCGACCTCGACCGGGCTGGGATCCTGCTGGTCCAGCACCCACGGGGTCGTGTTCGGCCCCGCCATCGTGCACGGGCAGCCGACGTTGACGGTCACGCTCGGCGACGAGGACTCGACGTTGCCCGAGTCGTCGACGGCGCGCGTCGTGATGGTCGAGGTCGGCGCGCCGTGGGCGTTCCAGCTGTAGGACCACGAGGTCGTGCCGGTCGCCGGGTGCCAGGTCGAGCCGCCGTCGGTGGAGACCTCGACGCCCGCCACCTGGCCACCGGCGTCGCTCGCCGTGCCGGAGATCGTCACCGTCGAGCCGTCGGCGATCGCCGCGCCGGCCGACGGGCTCGAGATGGTGGAGTTGGGGGCGGTCGTGTCGGTGCTCTGCGAGACCGCCGTGAGGCCGCTCATCAGCGTCGTCGCCGGGACGCCCATGTCGGCGAAGAGGTTCACCGTCGCCTGCTGCATGACGGGATCCGGCGTGGCGCCGGCGGGCGGCCCGTTGTTGTTCCAGGCGTTGGTGTCGTCCAGGCCCCAGGCCCACTGCACCGTGCCGGCTCCGAAGACGATCGCGCCGCTGGGCGCCCTGTACTCGGTCAGGTGGTGGGTCTGGGTGGTGCCCTGCTTGGTGAAGGTGCCGAAGTCCGTGAACGACTCGACGCCGCTGACGGTCGTCGACGAGAGCTGGAAGGTGCCGCGCGGCCGGAAGCCGTTGTCGACGTCGAGGTCCCACTCGTAGCCCAGCGTCTGGTTGCCCGCCCCCAGGGTCCGCGACTGGCCGGCGCCGAGGTTCGCTACCGCGGTGTTGCGCCACAGCCGCAGGTTCTTGTACGTCGAGGGCACCGTGATGTCCGACGAGCCCGAGTTGATGATGAACAGCTGGCCGGTGAGCGCGTTCTCGGGCCTGCTGTCGCCGACGGCGGCGAAGCGCGGGTCGCGCCACGTGCCCGTCCAGGCCGTGGGATCGGTCGGCGCGTTGAAGTGCGTGTCCTTGTAGGTCGTCAGCGTGCGGTTCGGCGTCGCGGTGCCGTCGGCGCTGCTCGACTGCCAGCGAGTCTTCCAATACACCTCGTTGCCGCTGAAGAAGGCGAGGCTGACGCCGGCGTCGCGGGCGGCCTCGACGTTCGTGCGCTCCTGGCCGGACCAGTACTCGTCGTGGCCGCTGGAGAGGATGACCTTGTGGTTGAGCAGGAGCCCCGCGTTGGCCGCGACGTCGGCCTGGCTCGTGTAGCTGGCGTCGTAGCCGTTGCGCTCGAGGAACCGGATCATCTGGTACTCGGCGTAGAACAGGTACGAGCGGCCGTTGTCCTGCGTGATCGTGCCGTCGAAGGGGCGGTTGTAGGAGACGGAGAAGGCAGCCTTGTAGCCGTTCGGATTGCCCGGCGGGCACGGCGAAGTGCACGAGTACAGGCTGTTGCCGCCGTACTTGTTGTAGGCCTGCCACGTCGAGTCGGAGGTCCTCACCAGCATGGCCGAGTGCGCCGCGTCGTCGCGCACCACGAACGGGATCTGGCTCGCGCCCCCGTTGTCGTCGCGTATCAGCCTGGCGATGTAGACGCCGGAGACCGCGGTGGACGGGACCGTCCACGACGCCGACACGCCCCAGTTGCCGCAATCGATCAATCCCGTCGCCGAGTCGGTCAGGCAGGCGGGCTGGGTCTGGGGCAGGCTCGCGGTCGGGCGGACGTTGGCCTGCTGCAGGCGCGCGCCGTTGCCCTGGTAGTAGCCCAGCCGGTAGATGTCGATGTGGTAGGCCGCCGCCGTCGACTTGACCTTGAAGCGGATCGTCCCGCCGACGTTGACGCTCATCGACGTGGCGTAGCCCTGGATCGTCGAGTCGCCGGACCCGCTGACCTGCCAGGCGCTCGGCGCCGAGCCCGCCTTCTCGTTCTCGCATGCGACCGGGTTCGCGCACGCGGCCATGCCGGCCGCGGGGAACGCAGCGAGCAGCAGGATGGTCGCCGCAAGGGCGAGGGTCAGGCGAGATGACACCTGGCCGATCATGGACCCGGGTAACCGGGCGAGTCCTAGTCGATGGTCGAGACATGCGCCGGGGTCCTCCGGAACTCATCCCCCGGGCGCTCAGGCGGGACGAGATGTTCGCCGTGGGCGCGACCTTCACGCTCGTGGCCTGGGCCTTCGCCTACGCGTACACCGTCCTGCAGGCCATCGAGCCCGGGAGCTTCACGGCCGCCGTCGACCCGACCGCCCAGCGCACGTGGACCGAGCTGCTGTTCCTGAGCTTCACGACCCTGTCCAGCACCGGCCTCGGCGACGTGATCCCCGTCAAGCCGTTCGCGCGCTCGCTCGTGATGATGGAGCAACTCGCGGGCGTCGCGTACATCGCGATGGTGGTGTCGCGACTGGTGAGCCTGACCGTGCTCCGCCGAGCCGATACCGACTGACCGCCGGGCGCCACTCGTCGGCGGTGCGACACTGCGGGGGTGTCTCCCAAGGCCCAGCCGAACGTCGTGAGCCTGCGCGCGGGCGAGGAGCACCGGGTCCGGCTCCCCGGCCTCGGCACCGCCGGCTATCGCTGGGTGCCCGCGGTGGAGGGCGACGAAGGCGTGGCCGAGGTGAGCGACGCCGGCCTCGCCGAGCTCGCCAACCGGCGCATCGGGACGAGCGCCGACGAGCTCTTCGACATCCGCGCGGTGCGGCCCGGCGTGGCGCGCGTGCGCTTCGAGCAGCGCAGGCCGTTCGAGCCCGACGACGTGCCGCCGGCCGACGAGCAGGTCGTCGAGGTCCGCGTCACCTAGCCCGGCGGGTTACGGTGTGCCGATGGCACACACCAAGCTCGAGGAGGCCGCCGGGCTGACCGTCGCGGACGTCGTGCACCGCAAGTTCAGCGCGCTGCCGGCCGACACGACGATCGGCGCGGTGCGCGAATGGTTCGCCGCCAGCACGAGCCGGCGCATGGCCTTCCTCGCCGACGGCGAGCGCTACGTCGGCTCGCTCACGCCCGACGACGTCGACGGGGAACTCGACCCCGGCGCGCCCGCGGCGGATGCCGCGCACCCCGGGCCGACCGTGCTGCCCGAGGCCCCGGCCAGCGAAGGCGAGCAGCTCGCGCTGCGCACCGACGCCCGGCGCGTCCCGGTGGTCGACCGCGACGGGCGGCTGCTCGGCGTCGTGTCGGTGACCGAGGACCGTCAGGCCTTCTGCGGCACGGGAGACGCGCCGGGCGACTGCTAGTGCTCGCGCCGTGACGGACCGGTCCAGCATCGACGTCGCCTTGGCGCGCCGGCTCGTCGACGCCCAGTTCCCGCAGTGGTCGGCCCTCCCCATCGTCGAGGTCGAGGTCGATGGCTGGGACAACCGCACCTTCCGGCTGGGACCCGAGCTGACGGTGCGCCTGCCGAGCGGCCACTGGTACGCCAAGCAGGTCGACAAGGAGCAGCGCTGGCTGCCCGTGCTCGCCCCCCAGCTTCCGCTGCCGATCCCCACGCCGGTGGCCAAGGGCGCGCCCGACGCCGGGTACCCCTACCGGTGGTCGGTCTACCGCTGGCTCGACGGCGAGCTCGCGTCGAAGGCGCGCATCGACGATCTGTCCGCCTTCGCGACGACGCTCGCCGGGTTCCTCAACGCGCTGCGGCGCGCCGACGCGACCGACGGCCCGCCGCCCGGGGAGCACAACTTCTTCCGCGGCGGCCCGCTGGCGACATATGAGCAGGAGGCCCTCGAGGCTCTCGACGAGCTCGGCGACGAGGTGCCCCGCGACGCGATCCTGCGCGCGTGGGAGGACGCGATGAGCACCACATGGGAGCGCGACCCGGTCTGGGTGCACGGCGACGTCGCGGTCGGCAACCTCCTCGTGCGCGAGGGACGCCTGGCCGCCGTGCTCGACTTCGGCTCGTCGGGCATCGGCGACCCCGCCTGCGACGCCGTCATCGCGTGGACCTTCCTCTCCGGCGCGAGCCGCGACCGGTTCCGCGAGGAGCTCGACATCGATGCCGCCACCTGGTCGCGCGGGCGCGGCTGGGCGCTGTGGAAGGCCATGATCACGCTGGTCGGGCACCTCGAGCGCGACTCGGCGGCCGCCGCGGCGCCGCGACGCGACATCGAGCAGGTCATCGCCGACCACGCGCGCGACGACTGATCGGCCCCCTACTGGCCCCGGTCGCGATGCAGGAGGCGGCGCAGGGCGCTCGGCCGGCGGGGCTGCGTCTTCAGCCATTCGTCGCGTGCGGGGAGACGGCCGGCCCGGCGCGCCGCGACCACGCACGCGGTGTGGGCGTGCCGGCGCCGGCTCGCGTCGCCCTCGGGCATCACGAGTGCGTGCTCGCTGAGCGCCGGCAGGTGCTTGCCGCAGAACAGGCAGCGATAGGTGGCGGGCTTGAGGCTCTGCGCGCGGCGCACCGTCCACCAGCGTGGCTGCTCGGTCATCGCGCGACGCACGCTACCGCCCGTGATCGGTCCTCAGTCGTGCAGCGACTCGAGCGGGTCGCCGGCGCGCTCGACCTCTTCGAGGGCGGTCATGTCGTCGGCGTCGAGGTCGACGTCGGGGGCGGCGAGGTTCTCCTCGAGGTGGGCCACCGACGAGGTCCCGGGGATGAGCAGGATGCGCTCGTCGCGGTGCAGCAGCCACGCCAGGGCGACCTGCGACGGGGTGACTGCGTGCTTGGCGGCGACGCGGGCGATCACCGCGTCCTCGGCGAGGCGCTGCGGGCCGCCGGTGAACGCGCTGCCCAGTGGGAAGAAGGGCACGAAGGCCAGCCCGTGCTCGCGGCAGGCGTCGAGCACGTCCTCGTTGGAGCGGTCGAGCACCGAGTACTGGTTCTGCACGCTGGCGATCGGGACGAGGTCGAGCGCCTCCTCGACCAGCGCGCGCGTGACGTTGGACACGCCGATGAGCTCGAGCTTGCCTTCCCGGCGCAGGTCCTCCAGGGCGCCCAGCATCTCGGCCAGCGGCAGGGTGTCGGCGCCGTCGAGCAGGCGCAGGTTGACCAGCGTCAGCTGCTCGACCTCGAGCGCACGAAGGTTGTCCTCGACGGCGGCGCGCAGCTCGTCGGGGCGCAGCGCGGGCAGCCAGCCGCCCTGGTCGTCACGGCGCGCGCCGACCTTCGTCACGAGGCGCAGGCCGTCGGGATAGGGGTGCAGAGCCTCGCGGATGAGGTCATTGACGACGTCGGGCCCGTAGTACTGCGACGTGTCGATGTGGTCGACGCCGAGCTCGATGGCGCGGCGCAGGACGGCGAGCGCGGCGCCGCGGTCGCGCGGCGGGCCGAAGACTCCGGGGCCGGCGAGCTGCATGGCGCCGAAGCCGATCCGGCCGACGTCGTGGTTTCCGAGCTTCGCGGTGAGTGTCTTATGGGGCATGCCTCGAGGGTGCGCTACGGTCGGTCGCGTCACAAGAAGGGCATCGATCGTGGGACTCGCACCACCACCCTCCCAAGAGCGCCGCTCGGAGCTCACCGACTTCCTGCGCAACCGGCGCGCCCAGGTGACGCCGCACGACGTCGGCCTTCCGGCCAACGGGCGGCGCCGCACCCCCGGCCTGCGTCGCGAGGAGGTCGCCCAGCTCGCCGGAGTGGGCCTGTCGTGGTACACGTGGCTCGAGCAGGGCCGTGACATCAAGCCGTCCGCGCAGGTGCTCGACGCGCTGGCCCGCGTCCTGCGCCTCGACACCGCCGAGCGCGCGCACCTCTTCCACCTCGCCCGCGTCGAGCTCCCGCTGCCCGCCGGCGACTACCCGCGCGAGGCGCCACCCGACCTCGCCCACTTCGTCGAGCGCGTGGCGCCCTACCCGGCCTACCTGATCGGCCCGCGCACCGACGTCCTCGCGTGGAACGCCGCCGCGACGGCCATGCTCGGCGAGCCGACGCGCGCGCCGGACGGACGGCAGAACCTGCTGTGGTGGCTCTTCACGGCGGACGAGCTGGGCACCGAGCAGCGCCGGGCGACCGCCCGCAGCGCGCTCGCCCGCTTCCGCGCCGAGCACGCGCGGCGCATCGGCGACCCCGACTTCGCGGCGCTCCTCGACGCGCTCGAGCAGGCCAGCGAGCAGTTCCGCGCGTGGTGGCCGCGCCACGAGGTGCTCACCGAGCAGCTCGGCACGAAGATCATCGAGCACGCACGCGTCGGGCGGCTCGTGCTCCACCACCTGCAGTCCGCTCCGACGAGCCATCCCGACCTGCGGCTCATCCAGTTCGCGCCCGCCGACGAGGCGACGCGGGACGCGCTCGCTCGGCTCGTCGCGTAACGACGCGTGCGCCACTCGGCACTAGGGCATGCCATGAGCGACTACCCGCAGATGATCGTCCCGGAAGGCCACGTCGAGCCGGTGCCGCGGCGCATCCGGGCCTTCCTCGGCAGCCAGGCCGTGCTGGACACCACGGCCGCCCGCTACGTCTGGGAGTCGCCGAAGTACCCGCAGTACTACGTGCCCCTCGAAGACGTGGACGAGGGCCTGCTCGTCGACGAGGGCCACGCGCGCCACCGTCAGCACGGCAACGCCCGGCGCATCGGCCTGCGCGCCGCCGGCCAGGAGCGACCAAATGCCGGCTGGGTCTATGACAGCGGCGAGCTGGCCGGGACGGTGCGGCTGCTGTGGGCGGCGGTCGACGCCTGGTTCGAGGAGGACGAGCAGGTCTACGTGCACCCGCGCAACCCGTACACGCGCGTCGATGCGCTGCGCTCGGCCCGGCGCGTGCGGGTCGAGCTCGAGGGCGCCGTCCTGGCCGAGTCGGACGCGACGGTCATGGTCTTCGAGACCGGCTTGCCGACGCGGTACTACTTCGACCGCGCGGCCGTGGACCACGCTCACCTCGTGCCCACGGACACCGTGACCGCGTGCCCGTACAAGGGCGTGACCAGCGCCTACTGGTCGGCGCGCGTCGGCGACCAGCTGCACCCCGACCTGGCCTGGGCCTACGACTTCCCCACCCGGCAGCTGCTGCCCATCGCGGGCCTCGTCGCCTTCTACAACGAGGAGGTCGACGTGAGCATCGACGGCGAGCGCCTGGAGCGCCCGGTGACGCACTTCTCCCGCTCGGCGCGGTAGCGCCTTCGGGCTCAGCGCGGCGGCAGCTTGTCCCTGGACACCGCGTCCTCGAGGTCGTCCGCGAACGAGTCCGCGCTGCGCGTGCGGACGTAGGTGAACACCGCGTCGTAGAAGCCCTCTTGGAACTCGGGGCTCATCGCCTCGCCGTGGGTGACCGACAGCAGCACCGGTGACGCCCACAGGGCCTTCGCGGATGCCCGCTGGTAGGCCGTCAGCGACGAGACGTCGACGTCGCGCAGGACCGGGACCGACCCCTTCGCCTTGTGGAACGCGAGCTGGGTCTCGGGCTGGCTGATGGCGCCCAGGAACGCGAGGGCGTTCTTGGCGTTCTGCGCCTTGGTGGCGGCGACGAAGACGTCGACGACGGCGAGGAAGCTGGCGCCGGTGCCGGGGAAGGCCGTCGCCCCGAAGTCCTTGCCCTCCTGTGCGCCGGCGGCGACGAGCTCGCCGAAGGCGGAGTCGTTCATCGACTCGAACGCGCAGCCGCCCGACGCGAGCTTCTTCGTCGCCTGGTCCCAGGTGAGCTGGCTCGCCTTGGGGTCGGCATAGCCGAGCATGGTGCCGAAGGCCTTCAGCGCCGACTTGACTTGGCCGCCGCGCCAGTCGAGCTTGTCGCCGACCATGTCCGCCCAGCCGCGCGGGCCGATGGAGCTCAGCAGGGTGTTCTCGAACAGCTCGACCGTGGTGAACCGGTCCTTGGCTCCGAGGCACAGGGGCGTCGCGCCGGAGGCCTTGACCTTCTCGAGGTCGGCCAGGAAGGCGGCGACGGTGTAGCCACTCGACGGAGGCTTGACGCCGGCCTCGTCGAGCAGCTTCTGGTTGAACCACAGGACGTTGCTGCGGTGCGCGCCGGTCGGGACCCCGTACGGGCGGCCGCCGCGCATCACGGAGCGCAGGATCGTCGGGTTCATCCTCGCGCGCAGGTCCCCGCTGTCGAAGACCGACGCGACGCTGCGGACCACGCCGCGGCTCGCGTAGCCCTGAACCGACTTGCCGTCGAAGGTCTGCCATACGTCGGGCGGGTGGCCGGCCTGCAGGCGCTTGGCGAGCGCGACGATCGCCTTCGAGCCGGCGCCACCGGCGACCGCGGCGTTGACGGCGTGGACGCCGGGGGTCGACGCGCGGAACGCGCCGAGGAGCACGTCCAGGGCGGCCGCCTCGGACCCCGAGGTCCACCACGACACGACCTCGAGCTGCTTCGTGGACGTCGTGGCGCTCGTCGGCTTGTCTGTGCCGCACGCGACGGCCGTCAGCGCGAGAGCCGCGCCGATCGCGACCGCCGTCAGCCGGCGCCAGGCGTTCATGCCGCGCCTCCCGTGGGCCGCGCCGGGAGGGCAGGACCCGCCGCAGGAGCGTCGCGCACCGGCGCCCCGCCGCGCACGCTCGGCTCGGCTCTGAGGTCGTAGAGCGCGTAGAGACCCACGACCGCGAAGCAGGCGGCGGGGACGATGAACGAGAAGGCCGCGCTCGTCGCGTCCACGAGCTTGCCCTGGACCAGCGGCATGATCGCGCCGCCCACGATGGCCATCACGAGGCCCGCCGCCCCGAACTTCGTGGCCGGCCCGAGGCCCTTCAGCGCGACCCCGTAGATCGTCGGGAACATCAGCGACAGGCAGAAGGAGAGCGAGACGACGGCGATCACGCCGGCCATGTTCGGGCTCGCCATGGCGAACAGGCACAGGCCGACCGCGAGGAAGGCGAGCGCCGCGAGGACCACGGTCGCGCGGATGCGGCCGATCACCCAGGTCATGAGAAAGCGCGAGGCCAGGAAGATCAGCAGGCTCGCCTGCAGGTAGGCGCCGCCCTTCTCGAGGCTGCCGCCCAGCGCCTGCTCGACGTAGACGATCAGGTACGTCCAGGCGCACACCTGCGCCGCCACGTTGGAGAACTGGGCCACGACGCCGAAGCGGTAGCGCTTGTTGTGCCACAGCACCCCGAACAGGGCGCCCGTGCCCCCCTCGTGGGTGCCGGCATCGGGGAACTCCTCGATGATCGTCGGGGCCTTCTGGGTCGCGATCGCGACGCCGATGAGCCCTAGCAGGACGGCCAGACCGAGGTACGGGCCCATGACCGCGCTCAGCTCGCCCGCGCGGACGGTGTGCAGCTGATCTGGCGTCAGCGAGCCGATGTCGACGGGGTCGGCCAGCTTGGGCAGGATCAGGGTCGACGCCAGCAGCACGCCCAGGTTCGTGCCCACCGGGTTGAAGGCCTGAGCGAGGTTCAGGCGCCGCGTCGCCGTGGCCTCCGAGCCCAGGGAGATGACGTACGGGTTGGCGGAGGTCTCGAGGATCGAGCATCCCGCCGCCATCGCGAACAGGGCCACGAGGAACGCCTCGTAGGTCATGACCTTGCTCGCCGGATAGAAGAGCAGGGCGCCGAGGGCCGCGAGGCTCAGGCCGGTGAGGATGCCCGTCTTGTACCCGAAGCGCTGATTGATGAAGGCCGCCGGCAGCGCGAGCAGGAAATAGGCGCCGAAGTACGCGAGCTGCACGAGCGACGCCTGGAACGTGCTCATGTCGAAGATGCGCTTGAACCCGGCGACCATCGGCGTCGTCAGGTCCTGCGCCACGCCCCACGCGGTGAAGCACGCGATCAGGGCGATGAACAGCACCAGCATGCCCTTGGCGAGCAGCGGCTGGCTCTGCGCTTGCTCCGCCTCCCCAGCGACGGAGGATGTCCGGGCGGTGGTGCTCACTGGCCCACGCTCCTCTCGTGGCAGATGCTACATGCCTGCCCGACCGCGGTCGCGCCGGGATCCGTCCGTGTGGGCTGTGTGGCCGAGTTGCCGCCAGAGGACTGGCGCATCGATAAGGCCACGGGATGCCATTGCTAGCTTGCTCAGATGCCATCGTTGTTCGAGCATGCCGGCGGCGAGGCGGCCCTGCATCGCCTCGAGCAGGCCTTCTACGACAGCGTGCTGCGCGACCCGTTGCTGCAGCCGCTCTTCGGTACCGGCCAGCCCCAGCACGTCGAGCACCTGACCATGTTCACCGCGGAGAGCTTCGGCGGCCCCGCGCGCTTCACCGAGGAGCTCGGCTTCGACCATCTCATCGCTGTCCATCGCGGCCTGCAGATCACCGAGGAGCAGCGCCAGCGCTTCGTCGAGCTCTACATGGCCGCCTTGGACGAGGCCGGGATGCCGACGGATGAGCCGTTCCGAACCGCCGTCCGCGAGCACGTCGAGTTCGGCAGCCGCGTGGCAATGCAGAACTCCCACGCCACCATCGATGCCGACCTGAACCCTCTACGCGAGGTCCCCCATTGGGCGTGGGCGGGGGACGGCTGACCGACGGTCGAGCTCGAGCGGGCGCGCAACGGTAGCCTCGGCGTGGTGTTCGACCACGTCGCCATCGCCGTCTCGGACCTGGCCGCGTCCGAGCGGTTCTACCGCACCGTCCTCTCCGTGCTGGGGGTCGAGCCCAGCCACGCGGACGCCGAGCTCGTCGAGTGGGAGGACTGGGACATCGGGCCCACCGACCGCGAGCACCCCCTGACCCGCGGCCTGCACGTCGGGTTCCGCGCGCCGAGCCGCGCGGCGGTGGACGCCTTCTGGCAGGCGGGGATCGACGCCGGGTTCCATGACGACGGCGCGCCCGGGCCGCGCACGCAGTACGGGCCCGACTACTACGGCGGGTTCCTGCTCGACCCGGACGGCAACAGCGTCGAGGCCGTGCACGACGAGCGGGCGCGCCCCGTGCCCGCCGGCCGCGTCGACCACCTGTGGATCGGCGTCGCCGACCTCGCGGCGTCCAGGCGCTTCTACACGACCATCGCGCCCCACGCCGGGATCCGGCTGGGGGACGAGGAGCCCGGCCGCGTGCAGTTCACGGGCGAGGACTACAGCTTCTCGCTGATCGACGACGAGCGGCCGCGCACGGAGCACCTCCACCTCGCGTTCCCCGCCCGCGAGGATGCCACGGTGCGCGCGTTCCACGCCGCCGCCGTCGCGGCGGGCTACGAGGACCACGGCGGCCCGGGGGAGCGCGCCGTCTACCACCCCGGCTACTACGGCGCGTTCGTCCTGGACCCCGACGGGCACAACGTCGAAGTCGTCAACCACAACGACTGAGCGACGACCGACGACGCCGCTCTGCAAGCGCGTGACGCCCTCGAGGAGCCCAAACGACGCGCTCTTCACCCGAGGCGCCGCGCTTACACGACCGTTAAGTCGGTGGATGTAGCTTCGCGCCCCTGAGGAGTGCGGGGATATCGTTCGGGGCGTACGTCGCGCGTCGCGTCGCCGCCGTGGCCGTCGTCGTGCTGGTCACGCCGTCGCTGACCTTCGTGCTCTTCGGCTCCCTGCGTGAGGGCGTGTCGGTCACCGACAAGGCCTCGCAGTTGCCGGGCTACCTGTCGGACACGTTTCTGCACCTGGACTTCGGCTACGCCCCGAAGTTCCACGAGCCGCGCGGTCAGGTCCTGCTCGACACGATGCCCGTCGACATCGCGCTGCTCATCGGCTCACTCGTCTGCGGCGTGGCCATCGGTCTCGCGGCCGGCCTCGTCGGCGGGGCGCGCCGTCGCAGCGCCGCCGACCGGGCGCTGGCCGTGGGCAGCGCCGTCGGGATGAGCATGCCCGTGTACTGGTTCGGCTCGGTCGTGCTCGTGCTGTTTGCCCCGCAGTCGGGCTACCTGCTCCAGATCCCGTTCCTGTCCTGGTACGGCGGCTACGTCCCCTTCGCCGACAGTCCGCTGCGCTGGCTGCAGTCGCTGTGGGTGCCGTGGCTCGTCCTGGCTGCGCCGCTGGCGGCGATGGTCTACCGGATGACCCGCGCCTCGCTGGCCGAGGTCGTGAGCGAGGACTTCATCCGCACGGCGCGCGCCAAGGGCGTGCGCGAGCGGATCGTCCTACGCCGCCACGCATTGCGCGCCGCGTTGTCGCCGGTCATCGGGCTGGTCTCCGTCAACGTCGCGCTGCTGGTCACGAACGTCATCGTCATCGAGCGCGCGTTCAACCTCCCCGGCTTCTTCCGCGTGGCCAGCATCGGCCAGTTCAATGGCCTGGACGACCGGGAGCCCCATATCGCGCTCGCCGACGTGCAGGCGCTGATCGTCGAGGCGTCGCTGCTCATCGCGCTGACGATGTTCCTGGCCGACGTGCTGCGCGCCAAGCTCGACCCGCAGGCGCGGATGTAGTTGCTCGGCTTGCGCGGCTCCCCCGCGCGCGGCGAGAACCACGGATGTGCGGGCCTCGCGATCTCCTGGACCTGACGCAAGCCCTCTGCGCACCCAGGGCTTCGCTGATGCGCATGCCCGTGCGCGCCAGGAAGAAGAACAACAGCCGGGTCGCGCTCAGCGAGCTCCGCGAGCACGGCGCTCACCTGGGCGCGCGTAAGGGTCTTCGGCGTGAGATCGCCGATCGGCGTGTGCCGGAAGAACGGCACGGCGTAGGTCTCGATGAGCCACACCGGCGCTCCAGAGTCGTGGTGAGGGAGTCTCGAGGCACCGATGGCGGGCGGCCGGCCAGGCGTCAGCGCGCGAGTCGACGCGTCGCGTCAGACGCCTGACCGGTCCCCTCCACATCGCCCGACGCTGCGACCCGCCGTCGCGCGTGACGGGGGCGGGTCAAGCGGCGAGGAGCTCGGGCGGCGCGACGCCGAGCGACTCGCAGCACGTCACGAGGATCTGCCAGCTCGCCGCGGCCAGCGCCACCGTCCCATACGCGACGTGATCCTCCAAACGCCGCGCACCGCGCTCGCCGGGCACCGTGAGCTCAGCCCCGCCTGGCACCGGCTCGGCCTGCTTGACCTGGTCGATCTGGGCGTCCATGCGCGCGAGGAACTCGTCGCGCGGAAGGAACGCCTCAACGTCGAGCGCCCACAGCAGGCTGCTCGCCGGGCCCCTGGCGACGTCCTGCCCGAATCGCCCGCCGGCGAGCACGCCGCTCAGCGCATCCACGACGAGCGCAAGACCAAAGCCCTTGTACGGCGCCAGAGGCGCGCCGAGCGGGGCCATCGAGCCCCCGTCGAAGAGCGCCTCCGGGTTCGTGGTCGGCCGGCCGGCCCGGTCGAAGATCACCCCTTCGGGAACCGGAACGCCGCCCTCGGCGGCGAGCCGGATCTTCTGCATCGCGCTGACCGTCGTGGCCATGTCGAGAACTACCGGCGGGTGACGACGGGCCGGAAGTCCATACGCGAGCGGGTTGGTGCCGAAGATCGGTCTCGTGCCGCCGGGCGGGGCGACCAGCGGTACGAAGTTGGTGCACGTGAAGCCGATCAGACCGGCCTGCGCCGCGAGCCTGGCGTACGGCCCGGCGACCAGCAGTTGCCAATCGCGCACGGCGGCGACCGCCATGCCTCGGCGCTCGCGGGCTCGGTCGATGCACCATCGCATCGCCCGCATCGGTGCGCCGGGCCCGCAGCCACGGTCCCCGTGGAGGAGGAGGGCGCCCTCCGTCTCCCGGAGCACCCGGACCTGCGGGCGGGGATTCAGCGCCCCCTCGCGGTAGAAGCCGGCGAGGATGCCCAGGGCCGCTACGCCGTGGTCAGGATGGCCGCGGAGCTCCGAGTCGACCAAGAGCCCGGCGAGGTCCGCGCCGTCCTCCGGCGTGAGCCCGAGTCGCTCGAAGGCCCCGGCGAGGCTGCGCCGGACGTCCGCGGTACTCACGAGCCGAGTGCCGTCGCCGTCGTCGGCCATGTCCCGAGGTCCCGTCCCTTCCTAGCCGAGCCCGAGCCTGACGGCGAACGCCGCCGCGGCGGCGCGGGAGGGCAGGTTGAGCTTGGTGCGGATGTTCGCGATGTGCCGGTGCACGGTATGCGGGCTCAGGACGAGCTGCTCGGCGATGCCCGCATCGGAGAAGCCGCGTGCCACGAGCGCGAGCACCTCGCGCTCGCGCTCGCTCAGCTCATCGGCCCCCGGTTCGGCCGCCGGGGCGGTCCAGGCGCCGCCGAGCGCGCTCGCGAACGCCGCCGCCGTGCCGCTCCAATCGCCCCGCCACGGAAGATGCGCCTCACCCGGGAGCGGCATGAGGCGCGCGCCGGGAACGAGCGTGGCGACCTCGCGGCCGGCGGCGAACGGAATCGTTCGATCCCGGGTCCGATGCACCACCGAAACGGGCGCCTGGACCTCCGGCAGGTCGGCGCGTGCGTCCAGGGCGAAGGTGAGCTCGAGCAGGTCGGCAGCGACGTCGGCGGTCGTGGCGGCGCGCTGGAAGTCGATGTAAGCGCGCCGTTCCTTGGCGTCGGCACCGGTCATGAACACCTCCATGAGCACGCGCGAACCGAAGCCCCAGGTGGTGCGGACCAGCTCGACGAGGGACGCCCGGACCTCGGGTGGCGCGAGCGTCTCTCCGCGCGCGTAGCCGCCGTAGATCGCGAGGGCGTCCACGCGCTTCGGGTGGCGTGCGGCGAACGCGGACGCAATGCAGCCGCCGCACGACATGCCGACGAGCGAGCAGCGCTCGATGTGCAGATGTGCGAGGAGCGCTTCGAAGACGGCGAGCTCGGATGCGAGCGACATGTCGATCGCGCGGCGCCGGCGATCCGAGAGTCCGACGCCGATCCGGTCGTAGCGCACCACCGTGTGCTCAGCGGCCAGCGCCGCGAAGAACGCCCGGAACGCGGGATCTCGCCACTCGAGCTCGACGTGGCTGATCCACCAGGCAGGGAACGCGATCACCGGGCCGTGCCCGAGGGTGGCGTAGGCGACCTTGCGCTCCTCGAAATCGAAGAAGCCGATCTGCTGATCCACCGTAGATGAAGGCTACCCCCGCCCTGGCCCGCCGTGGCCATCACGCCGGATGGGCAGTCCGGGCGATGACGCCCGGCCGGGGGAGCGCGATGCTGGCGGGCATCGAACAGGCGACCGAAGGAGCGTCCACATGCCCCACATCAACGTCAAGCTCATCGAGGGCGTCTTCACGCCCGAGCAGAAGCGCCAGATCGCCGAGCGGCTGACCGACACCATGGTCGGCATCGAGGGCGAGAACATGCGCGAGGTCACCACGGTCGTGATCGACGAGACCAAGTCGGGCGACTGGGCCATCGGCGGCCGTTGCCTGACCACCGAGGACGTCCTCGCTCTGGCGTCGGGGGCCGCGAGAGGAGCGTCGTGATGGCCCGCTCGGCGACTCCGCGAGCGACCGGCGGGCGTCCGTCCGAGGTCGCCGCCCGCCAGGCGCCGCTGCGGCGCGCGTACGCCCAGAATCCTCGGGCGGCACTCATCGTGGATCGCGGCCGGACGACCGACCGGGCGCCTGGCGACCCCGTCCACACGACGGCTCGGCCGGGACAGGAGTACCCGGCCGAGCGCGTCGAGATCGCCGTCGGCACGCACCGCGGTGTCGGAGGCCTGCACGACGCACCGAACCCCGGCGAGCTGCTCTGCGCGACGCTCGCGGCATGTCAGGACTCGACCGTCCGCATGGTCGCGAGCCTGCTCGGCGTCCGTCTGACCGCGCTCACCGTCGACGTCGAGGGCGACGTCGACCTGCGCGGGACGCTGGCGGTCGAGCCCTCAGTCCGCGTCGGCTTTCAGGCGATGCGGTCGCGGACCCGCCTGGACGTCGCGCCCGGGACACCGCCCCGCTCGGTCGAGCTGCTGCTCGCCGCCGCCGAACGCTCTTGCGTCGTGCTCGACACGCTCCGCCACGGCGTCGATATTGCAAGCGACTTCCACGTCGCCCAGGGTCACGCTCTCGCGTGACGTCAGCCGGATCACTCGACGGTCGCCGCGGTCGCTCCGACGTCAGCCGCCTGTTGGCCCTGGACTGGCCCGACTGTGGTGGCTGCTACCGGTCGCGGGCCTGTCATATGGCCTGGCAGCGGCCGGATAGGGGGCATCCTCCGCGATCGTCAGTCGGCTGACGATCGCCTTCACGGGGATAGCTATGGCCGTCGACAATGTGCGCTCGGTGCCTCCACGCGATGGCGCAGCGGAGCATGGGCCCGTGCTCACGCCGAAGCCGCCCGTAGCGCCTCCGTCGTGACGTCCACATAGCGCTCCGGCGTGGTCAGCTGGGGCACGTGCGCCGCCCCCTCGATCGTTTCGCGCGCGACGCGCGGGATCAGCTGCGCGAGTCGATCGATGACGCGTGCGAAGACCGGCGGGCTCTCCGAGCCCTCGGTGAGCCGTACCGGTATCTCGAGGCGTGTTAGCGCCTCCTGGTCGACCGCAAGCTGGTTCGGGTCCTCGAGCTCATCGAGGTAAGTAGGGGCGTTCTTGACGAAGATCGCCCGCGTCGCGGGCGGCAGCTCGCTCTCCCAGGCGCCGGGTCCGAACGCGACCTCCTCGACGAACTGGCGGGCCGCGCCCTCGTGATCGCCCTCGATGAGGCGCCTGCGGACCTCCTCGAGGCTACGAGCGCCCTCCTGCAGCAGCTCCCGGCTCTCGGCGTCGTCGAGCAGCGCCCACAAGGGCGGCTCGTGACAGGAGAGGGAGCGGAAGAGGTCAGGACGCCGCGTGGCCAGCGACCTCGGTCTGGGAGAAGCCGGGACCGCTGAGCGCAGCCGAGTGGGAGGAGGTGCGGCTGCACCCCTACCGGACCGAGCGCATCCTGGCCTCGTCGGGGGCGCTGCGGTCGCTCGCCGCGCTCGCCGGCGCGCACCACGAGCGGCTCGATGGCTCCGGCTATCACCGCGGCTGCAAGGCCGCCGAGCTGCCGCCGCCGACCCGCATCCTCGCCGCCGCCGACGCCTTCCAAGCGATGACTCAGCCCCGGCCGCACCGCGCTCCGCTCGAGCCCGAGCGGGCGGCCGAGGCGCTCGCGGCCGAGGCGCGAGGCGGACGACTCGACCCCGAGGCCGTGGCGGCGGTACTCGAGGCCGCCGGGCAGCGTGACCGGCGGCGCCGCGGCGACCTGCGCCCCGCCGAGCTCACCGAACGCGAGGTCGAGGTGCTGGCTTTGGTTGCGCAGGGATGCTCGAACCGCGAGATCGCCGAGCGCCTGGTCATCTCGCGGCGCACCGCCGAGCACCACGTGCAGAGCATCTACGCGAAGATCGGCGACTCCAGCCGAGCCGCGGCCGCCGTGTTCGCGCTCGAGCACGGACTGGTGGCCTGAGACGACCGCCTCCCGAGCGACAGGCTCCGCCGGCGCCGCCCCACCGCTCGGACGACCGGACCTTCGCGGCTCAGCAGGCACGACGTGGCGCACTGGACGCGCGCGCACACCGAAGCGTGGCGTCGAACCCACGCCGGGTGGGACTGATTCCTGACGCCGACCATGTCGGACTCACCCGGAGCTGCGAGGTGGCGGGCGCCGCCGCGGAAGCGCCGCCGCAACCGCCACCAGGGCGACCACGATCCCCTCGCTGCACGCGCATACTCGGCGATCCGGCGCTGCATGTCAGCCGCCGCGCTTGTGCGCCACCACGAGCAGGTATTCGAACCGAAGCTCGGCGGGCCCTCCGGGCGGTCCCTCGTTGGCTCGCGTGGCGAACTCGAGGAACCGCCGATCGAGCTCGACGCGCTCGCCAGGGTCGGCCAGGCCCGCGAAGGTCGCGATCACCGGGCCGAAGGTCTGCTTGTAGTAGTCGCAGTAGCCCTGCGGCCCGCCCTCGATGCGCTCCACGTAGTCGCGCCGCGTCATCGCGAGCGACTCGACGCGCGCCCCGAACAGCTCGCGGACGTGCTGCTCGCTTCCCCACAGAGCCGGCGGCAGCGCTCCCGGCGGCGGGGGCGCGTACGGCGCGAACACCGCGAGGAAGTCCGTGAGCAGACCCTCAGGCGTGAAGTTGACCATCCCGATGGTCCCGCCGGGCCGGCACACTCGCAGCATCTCGTCGGCGACCGCGCGATGGTCGGGCGCCCACATCGCCCCCACCGATGAGATCACGGCGTCGAACTCGGCGTCGGCGAACGGGAGCGCCTCGGCGTCGGCCTCTACCCAGTCGACCGAGACGTCAAGCGCTTGGGCTTCGCGGCGGCCGGCCGCGAAGTTCTCGGGCGTGAGGTCGGCCGCCACCACGCGCGCACCGTTGCCGGCGGCGCGCAGCGCCGCGTTACCGGAGCCGGCGGCCACATCGAGCACGCGCTGGCCCGCCGCGATGCCGCACGCCTGCACCAGCGTCGCGCCGAGCTCCCACACGAGGTCGGTCGCGAACCGGTGATAGTCGCCCAACGCCCAGACGGCACGGGTGGCGGCCTTGAGCTCTCGATCGGCGGTCGTCGGTCGTCGGCTCCCGGCGAGCTCGTCGATTCGCGCGCGTGCCGCGGCGACGGTGATCGCGCGCATCGAAGGGTCGTGTTCGGTCATGGCGCGACCGTACGCCGCGTGATGCGGGGCGGCTTCGCCACAGCAGGCCATTTCCGTGGACGTCGCGGATGGCCGATCGTGGCTATCTGTCGCTGCGACCGACCAGTCCCGTCCGGACCGCCTGCGCGGCCGCCGCGCTGCGCGAGGAGAGCCCGAGCTTGCGCAACAGGTTCGTCACGTGCCGGTGCACCGTGTGGTGGCTGATGACCAGGCACTCGGCGATCTGACGGTTCGTGAGCCCGTCGGCGAGCAGGCGCAGCACCTCGCGCTCGCGCGGTGTCAGCTCCGACAGCGGCACATCGCCGCTGTCGCCCAACAGCATTCGCGCCCGCTCGGCTTCCGTCTCGGCTCCCAGTTCGACCAGGCAGTCCAAGGCGGCGCCCGCCTCAGTCGCGGCCGTCTCGGCGCGCCCCAGCGCGGTCAGGGCCGTGGCAAGGTCGATCCTTGCTCGAGCGGCCTCGAACCGCGCGCCGGCGGCATCGAAGCCGTCGACCGCGTCCTCCAACAGCGGCCGAGCGTGCTCGTGCTCGCCCCGGCCGGCGGCCGCGACGGCTTCGGCGAGATCCGCGAACGCCCGCAGCGGGGCCGTGCCGACGAGCCGCTCGAGCTCGCGCAGCTCCGCAACGGCCGCGGCCGCCTGCCCGAGCTCCCCGCGGGCCATGCGAGCGCGGACCAGCAGCTCCAGAGCCGGCGCGCGGTCGAGCCGGCGCTGCGCGGACACGCGCCGCAGCCACCGCTCGACCAGCTCGACGGCCGCCCGCCCGTCACCCGCATCGAGCGCCAGCCGCGCCCGGCACAGCTGCGCCTCCGACGACGACCCCGCCCGGTCGAGCAGCCCGAGCGCCTCCGCAGACCGCCCCTGGCGGCGCCTGAGCTCCGCGAGCGCCGCTAGCGGGACCCCCACCATCCCCGGCCGTGAGCTCGAGAAGTCGGCGATCGAGTCTTCGAGCACCGACTCGGCCTCGCCCCACCGCCCGCACCAGAGGTGCACGGCCCCATATTCGGCCCGGCAGAACGCCATCATGTAGCGGCTGCCGTAGCGCTCGGCGAACGCCCGGATCCGATCACACCACCCGACCGCGCGCTCGTAGTCCAGCACCGCCGTGCAAGCCGACACGACAAAGCAGAACGTCCAGGCACTCGACATCGGGATCGCCGCCTCGCCCTCCAGCGCCGCCGCCGCGGCCTCGTCGAGACGCCGCATGCCCTCCGCCACGCGCGCGTCCGCCACGAGCGTCGCTCCCTCCAGCGCGAGACCAAGCATCTCCAGATCAGGTACGCCGAAGCGCCGCCCGAGCTCGCCGGCCCGCACCGCGAGCCGCTGTGCCGTCTCCGCATCGCCGCGCACGCGCGCGTGATAGGCCGCGTGGAACGCAAGCCAGCCGTGCGCCGGCCCCGCCTCCAGCGGCTCGAGCAGTCGCTCGGCGCGCCGCAGCCAGCCGCCCGCCACCGGCACCGCCCCATGGAAGTCCAGCTCGTCGCACGCCAGCCACGTGGCCATCCGCGCAGCGCTCGCCGCGTCGCCCCGCGCCCTATAGACGCCATACGCGCGCCTCCGCGCATCGAACACGACGTCGGCGTCGTCGAGCCACCACGCCGCCCAGCTGAGCCCCTCCCACGCCTCGGGCGCCTCCCTGTCGCCCAGCGCCCGCTCGAAGCAGGCCCGCGCCAGCTCCCAGCGCCCGGCATCGAGGGCGGCCCAGCCGCGCCGGCACTCGCCGAGGCGTATGTCCTCCGCGGCCTTGGCCACCATCCCATTCTCCCGCGATCGGCTGACGCGCGCAGCGTGCCGCAGGCGCCACGGACCGTGGGATTGGCCGTGCACGGTCTGCCCGCTGTCGGTCGGAACGCGTCGCGAGCTGGCGGCCGCAGGTCGACGTGCTCCTCAACCCACCGGCGCCCGAGCTGCCACTCACCGATGGCGCATCGACCGACTGACCTCGACCTATGTCCTGGACGGCCTCATGGGCCGAGCACACAGGAGCGGCCGATCAGGCGCGCGAGAATCTTGCGCTCGGTACCGTGGATCGACAGGTGGCTCAGGAACGTTCGGAGCCGGGGCCGGCAGGCCTGCGTGTGCAGCTGTTCGGAGCGCTGCGCGTGGAGTTCGCAGGCACGCCGCTGGCGCTTCCTGCTCCGCCTTCCGCGCGCTCGGTCCTGGCCTGGCTGCTGGCCCATCCGGGTCCGCATGCTCGGGCGCGCGTCGCCGGGCAGTTCTGGCCCGAGGTCGTGGACCGGGCGGCGCGGGCATCCCTGCGCACGGCGCTCTGGGAGATCCGCCGGGCTGCGGGCGCAGAGCGTTCCGCGCCGTGGTTGTCGCAGAGTCGCGACCGGGTGGGCGTGGCAGCCGACCTGATCCAGGAGCTCGATCTCGACACCTTCCGGGACGGCGTCGCGGCCGGGAGCTCCGACGGCCTCCAGCGAGCGCTCGAGCTCGCGCGTCCACGGCTGTTGACCGACCTGGCCGACGACTGGGTGCTGGAGCTGCGCGACGAGGTGCACGACCTCGCAGCGGGCGCGGCCGCGCAGCTGGCCGAGCGCGCCGAGGCCACGGGCGACCACGTGTCCGCGATCCAGTGGACTCGCCGTGCGGTCCGCGAGGCCCCGCTCGACGAGCAGGTCCATCGCCTGCTCATGCTCCGGCTCGCCGATGCCGGCGAGCGTGCCGAGGCGCTCGTGGTCTTCGAGCGGCTCGAGGCGACGCTGATGGCCGATGTCGGCGTCGCCCCCTCACCGGCGACCATCGAGCTGGCCCACCGGCTCGCGGGCCGCCGGACACCCTCTGCGCCGGGTCGTGTCATCGAGGAGTCGGCGCTGTGCCGCGCGCCGGCCCTGGAGGTGATGAAGCTGCTGCAAGACCCGCTGCGCTACCGCGAATGGTGGGAGGGACTCACGGACGCGCAGCCGACCGTCGACGGATTGACGCGGTGGATGGGCGCAGTCCCAGGGACGCCGATCCCGACCCGCATCGATCTGCGGCGAGCGGCCGGCGGCGTCGTCCTGCGCTGCGAGGTGACCGGGATCGTCCACGTGTGGATGCTCGAGCCCGCCCGGGGCGGCTGCCGCATCCGCCTGCGCGCCGCGGTACCGGCGCAGGAGGCGGACCGGTCTCTGAAGCAGCAGCGCGCCGAGGTCCGGGCGTCGCTGCCGAGGCTCGTCGCGGCGGCGGAGCGCGCCGCCGGCCTGCCGGGGTCGCGTTGACGATGCGCTGACGTGCGCGCCCTAGCGTCGGCCTGGTTCACGTCAGCGAAGGAAGGAGCAAACGATCATGGCGAGCCAGACCGACAGCGTGCTCAACGGCTGGAATCTGGAGGCTTTCCAAGAGACGGTGGCGACCGTCGAGCGCAACCCCGACGCGGGCCGGCTCACGTGGCGTGGTCGCGTGAGCTGGGACGGGCACTTCGGGCTCGACGCCCACGCCGACGCGATCGAGCAACTCGGTGAGGTGATCCCGCGGCGCTTCACCATGCGTGGCGACCATCCGCCCGAGCTGCTCGGCGAGAACACCGGGCCCACCGCGGTCGAGACGCTCCTGGCCGCGCTCGGCGCATGCATCGCGGGCACGTATGCGGCGCACGCCACCGCGCAGGGCGTGCAGCTCGACGGCCTCGAGGTCGCCGTCGAGAGCGCCATCGACCTCAACGGATTCCTGCAGCTGGCGCCGACGCCGGCCGGCCTCGACGGCGTCGCGGTCACCGTCAAGGTACGCTCGGACGCGGACGACCAGACCCTCGACGAGATCCGGCGAATCGTCACGCGTGCCTCGCCGGTGCACGACAGCCTCAGCCGGCCCGTGCCGATCGAGAGCACGGTCGAGCGTCTCTAACCGTGACCTACGGGCCGTCCGGTGAGTCTCCGCCGGGGTCACGTTGCCGGCGTCGGGCGTTCGGCTTCGGGGAGCAGGCCGTGCTGTACGGCGAACAGACTCGCGGCTGCGCGGTTGGAGGCATCGATCTTCGCGTAGATGTGCTCGACGTGCTTGCCCACTGTCTTGCGCGAGACCACCAGCCGCTGGGCTATCTGCTTGTTGGAGAGCCCGCGGGCGAGCAGCCGGAGGACCTCGACCTCGCGTTCGGTGAGACCGGCGGGTCCCGAGCGGCGACGCGCGACACGGTGGCCGCCGGCGGCAAGAACGGCCTGCACCGCCTGGGCATCGAGTCGACCGGCCCTGACCTCGTCCTGGAGCACGACCGCCGCGTCCTCGGCTGAGCGCGCCGGCCGGTGAGGACGCGGCTCGCGCAGCGCCTGATATGCGTCGGCGGCACCGAGGATGCGCGCCGCGCGAGAGATCGCGCCGCCGGAGACGCCGCGCGGGTAGCCGGAGCCGTCGAGGCGCTCGCGGTGCTCGACCGCGATCGCGCCGAGCGGCGCAAGCGCAGGGGAGCGGTGGAGCATCCGGTCGGTGAGGTGCGGCTGCAGGCGCACACGCTCCCACTCGCCGGCACCGAGCGGCAAGCGCTTGTCCAAGATCGAGTTCGAGATTCCCAGCCGCCCGAGGTCATGCACCAGCGCCGCGCGGCGGAGAGTCCGCAGGCCCGACTGCGAGAGCCCGAGATGCTCTCCGGCGCTCGCCGCGAGATCAGCGACCGCGCGCGAATGACCCAGGAAGTACGGCGACTTGAGGTCGACGAAGTTCGCGATCGCCTCGAGTGCCGCGTCGAGCCGCTCGCCCGAGAGCACGACGGCGAGGGCCGGCTCGGCGTCGATGACCGCCTCCCAGCTCGGGGTCGAATCGAGGCCCGCCAGGATCGTCGCCGCCTCGCCGTGGACCAGCTCGGCCAGCCGCGGGTCGAACTGCCTGCCGCCGCGCTCACGTGCCAGCTGCTTGACCGCCGCCACTCCTCCCACCCGGTGCGCGACCTCGACGTACTCGGCCAGCTGCGCCAGCCTCGACGCGATCGGCAGCTCCTCGCCCCGCCGCACGCCGGGCCACCCGCGGCCGTCCCATTGCTCGTAGGCGCCGAGCAGCGCCTCGAGCACCTCGTCGGGCAGCGACAGCTTCTCGCCCAGCGTGCGCGCCATACGAGCGTGGTGGGTGATCATGTCGTCCACTTCGCGGTGCCCGGAGAGGACGAACTCGAGCCCGACGCGGAAGCGATGGAGCGGGGGGCTGCCGGATCCGAGCAGGCGCATCGCCACCGCCCTGCCGCGCGCGCTGCCCAGCCGGTGATCGAACTTTCCGGACTTCAGCGCGATGTCGTCACCGAACCACTTCGCCTGCTCGTGGGCATCGGAGTGACAACCCACGTTGATCAGCAACGCCGTGTAGTACACGGCCGCTCGGGCCTCCTCGTCGAGCCCGATCCGGTCGGCCAGTCGCAGCGCGATCAGGCACTGGCGCAGAACGTGCTCCATCGGCTGACCGAAGCCGAGATCGATGCCGAGCGACAGCGCAGCGACGACCTCGGCCAATCGAACGTGCGCGCGATCGATCGCGTCGTCCACACCCCGAAGGTACACGGCGACCTCAGCGCCGCAAGATGGGGCAAACGCCTGATGCTCGGGCGCCCACCCGGACGTACGGTCATGACGCAATCGATGACTGGAGGACAGGCATGGCCACACACGAAATCGCCGGCCGGTCCCAAACGCCGCACTCCCACGCGACGGCGGAGGCTGAGGCCGACGCAGTGCCGGGCAGCTGGATCTCGGCCCGCATCTACGAGCCGTTCCTCTGGCTCGGGGAGAAGTCGGGGATGGCCGAGTTGCGTCACTCGCTCGTCGCTCAGGCTCGCGGCGCGGTGCTCGAGATCGGCGCCGGGACGGGACTCAACCTCGCGCACTACCCCAACGGGCTCGATCGGCTGGTCCTGTGCGAACCGCAAAGGCACATGGCGCAGCGGCTCACGCGACGCGTGGCGCGCCTGGGCCGCAGCGCGCAGATCGTCGGTGCGCCGGCCGAGACGCTGCCCTTCGACGACGCGACGTTCGACACGGTCGTCTCGACGCTGGTCCTCTGCACGGTCGCGGACCCCGAGTCATCACTCGACGAGATCCGCCGCGTGCTGAGGCCCGACGGGGCACTGCTGTTCCTCGAGCACGTCCGCGCCGACGACCCACGCCTCGCCCGCTGGCAGGATCGCCTCCATGGCCCCTGGCGCGCGTTCGCCGACGGCTGCTGCTGCAACCGTAGGACGCTCGAGCGGCTCCACCGCCGCGGCTACGCCGTATCCGTGGACCAGCGGACCCGGTGGCGGCGGATGCCGCCGATCGTGCGCCCGCTCGTCGCCGGACGAGCGACCCCACGTGGCACGGAGGAGACCACATGATGCTCTACACCTGCCCATGGCAGAAGCGAAGCGCCGGCTGGCATCCGTGCGGAGTCGCGGCGAGGGCGCTCGACGAGGCCGGCTGCAGCTACGAGATCAAGGTCGTGCGCGGTCAGGTCAGCATGCCCTGGACATGGCCCACCCGAAAGCGTGACCGCGCCGAGGTCAGGGCACTCAGCGGTAAGAACGGCGTGCCGCTGCTCGTGCTTGATGACGGCGGCGTCATCGCCGGTTCCTCCCAGATCGCGCGTTGGGCCCAAGGGCATCCGAGCGGCAGCGTCGTCGGCGACCGCGATCCGTAGCCGCGAGGGCGATCGTCTGCCCAGACGAGCGTGACCCCGGCGCCCGCCATACTGCTGAGTGCTGTGACGCGCAGCGCCCACGCGCTCGGCCGCGCCATGGGCTCACCGCGCGCGAGCTCGAAGTGCTCGGGCTCGTCGCTGCCGGCAAGACCAACCGGGAAGTCGCCGCGGCACTGGTCATCAGCGAGCACACCGTCGCGCGCCACCTGCAGAACATCTTCGCCAAGCTCGGCGTCGGCTCGCGCACCGCGGCCGGTGCGTTCGCGTTCGCGCACGGTCTCCTGGAGGCGCCGCGTGGTGAGAACCAAGTAGGCGAGCCCGGCGCCGATTGGTGAATCCGGGCGATGCGCCCGCGCTCGTGCCGCCGTAGCGTCGCCTGCGATACAGCACACCACGCAGTCACCGAACGAGGTGAGAGACATGGCGACACGCCAGGCAGTCGAAGAGGCTCGCGCCCGCGGGTCGCGGCCGATCGGAATCGACGCCCGTGAGCGCCTCCTCGCCGGACTCGACGTCGAGGAGCACCGGCACGTGCTGGCCGGCATCTCAACCGCCGTGCTGCAGGGGGGCGAAGGCCACCCCCCGGTCGTGCTCCTGCACGGGCCTGGCGAGTTCGCGGCCAAGTGGTGGCGCGTCATCCCGCGGCTCGTGGAGCGTCATCGCGTCGTGGCGCCTGACCTGCCCGCCCACGGCGCCTCTCAGACTCCGGACGAACCGCTCGACGAGGCGCGCGTGCTCGCATGGCTGGCCGCGCTGATCGACCGCACGTGCCCGTCGCGGCCGACGCTCGTGGGGCACGTCCTGGGCGGGGCCATCGCTGCGCGCTTCGCCGTCGAGCACGGGGACCGGCTCGACCGGCTGGTGCTGGTCGACACGCTGGGGCTGGCGCGCTTCCGCCCGCGGCCGCGCTTTGCGGCGACGCTGATCGGACTGCAGGTGCGGCCGACCGAGCGCGCGTATAACCGGTTCATGAATCACTGCTCGGCCGACCTGCCACGGCTGCGCGAGGACATGGGCCGGCGCTGGGAGCCGTACATGTCCTACAGCCTCGACCTCGCCCGCTCGCCGAGCGCGAAGGCGATGCGACAGCTGATGCGCGATGTCGGGCTACCACCGCTCTCGCCCGAGCGGCTCGCGCGGATCGGCGTGCCCACGACGCTGATCTGGGGCCGGCAGGATCAGGCGAACAGCGTGCGCATCGCGCAGGCGGCTAGCGCCCGCCACAAGTGGCCGCTGCACGTCATCGAGGACTGCGCCGACGACCCCGCACGCGATCACCCCGAGGCGTTCTTGCGCGCCCTGCGCGCCGCCATGGCCAGCGATCGCGCGACCACCGGCGGAACGATATGACGCGGCATCTGACCAGGGGAGCTCCGACGACAGGCTCGCTGCGCGACTACGGCGGGCCGCCGGCCGAGAACTACGAGCGCTACTTCGTTTCCGCGATCGGCCGCCCGCTCGCGCTCGAGCGGGCCGACGCGCTTCGCGCTGCGCCGGGCGGCGCTCCGGCACGACCTCTGGCGGATCGGGCTCTCGAACTCGATCCTGGACAAGCGCGGGCCGCGTCGGTGCCGCGCGCCAAGCCGACCGCGACTTTCGGCAAGCTGCTCGGCGATCCGCGTCGGTCTGCGATGTCATCGCCGAACGCTTACACCCACGTCCGGCGACTTGACTGGCGCTCCGGCGATTGAGGCGGGCCCATCGTCGGGTTGGCGGTGACCCAGGCACCCTGAGCTGGCGGCGAGGCCGGCTGCGGCCGGGCGTCCGCGTCACCTTCGCGGACGCGGAGCTCGCGGCTGTCCAGCAGCCGGCGCTGCTGGTGTACGGCGCCGCCGACCCTCCCGGAACGCTCGAGGTGTTCGCGCGGGTCGCCCAGTTGCTGCCGAGAGGTGAGCTGCAGCTCGTCGACGGCGCCTTCGCGTCGACGATGATCATGCCCGTTCGATCCATGTCGAGTGACGTGGTTCTGACGCCATAGCCTGGCCGGGCTAGCCTTTGGCTCATGGCGGACGAGGGCGAGTTGCCGTCGGGTCGGGGCGGGCTCGCCGACGACGTCCGTCTCGCGATCGAGAAGTCACATCTGCGCGTGCTGTCGTCCGCGACGATCGCAGGGCTCGCCGTCGATGCGTCGCTACTGCGTGTGCCGGCGGGCTCGACGATCCACCGTGAAGGCGACACCGCGGCCCACCTCGAGCTCGTCGTGTCGGGTCTGATGCGAGCGTATGTCACGGCTTCCGATGGGCGGACGATGACGGTCCGTTACTGCCGTCCCGGATCGCTGATCGGAGTGGTCTCGCTGTTCGCGTCGCCGTTCAGGCTGCCCGCGACGATCCAGGCGATCACCGATAGCGAGGTGCAGGCGTTTCGTCCGTCGGTGGTCCGGCGCGCGGCCGACCGCGATCCGCGAGTCGCGCGTGCGCTGTTGGATGAGTTGAGCGAGCGGGTGCTGTCGTTCATCGCCCAGATACCGGGCAGCGCGTTCGCAACCGTCCGCCAGCGCGTCGCCCGCCACCTCCTCGATCTGGCGTCCGAGGGCCAAAGCGGCTCGCAGCTGGTGGCGGCGATCGGACAGCAGGACCTCGCCGATGCCGTCGGCAGCGTGCGCGAGGTCGTCGTTCGAGCCCTGCGGGACCTCCGACAGGCCGGGCTGCTCGAGACGCGGCGCGCCGGGATCGTGCTTCTCGACCCCGAGCGGCTGCTTGGCGAGGCCTACGCCGATGACAGCGGAACCAATGTTCCGCAGCAAGGTGACCCCGGTCGCTGACAGCCGAGTGTGCCGCTGAGAGACTCGCCATATGCAGCCACCTACGTCATCCGCGATCGTCGAAGGCGCCCACTCCCTCGAGCCGACGGAAGGCCCGCTGCTGCTCGAGGAGCTCCAACTCGCGTTCCGCAACCGTGGTATGCCGCTCGAGGCCATGCGGCAGGCCGTGACGCCCACCGGGCTTCACTACCTCGTCACTCACTGGGACATCCCGCTCGCCGATCCCGCAAGCTGGCGGATCAGCGTCGGCGGCCGGGTCCGCAGGCCGCTTGAGCTGACCGTGGAGGAGATTCGCGCGCGCCCGCGGCGCACGCTCCCGGTGACACTCGAATGCGCGGGCAATGGGCGCGGCTGGCTGAACCCGCGCCCGGTCAGCCTGCCATGGCTTGGCGAGGCGATCGGCACCGCCGCATGGACCGGTACGCCGCTTCGCGGATTGCTCGACGACGCCGGACTGGAGACGGGCGCGGTCGAGGTCGTGTTCCGGGCCGCCGACCGCGGCATCCAGGGCGAGCAGGAGCAGAGCTATGCCCGCAGCCTGCCGCTCGCGGAGGCACTCCGCCCCGAGGTGCTGGTCGCCTATGAGATGAACGGGCGCGCGCTGGAGCCACAGCACGGCTACCCGCTGCGTCTCATCGTCCCCGGCTGGTATGGCATGACGAGCGTCAAGTGGCTGACCGCGATCGAGGTGGCAACGGAGCCGTTCGAGGGCTTCCAGCAGGCGGTCGCTTATCGCTACCAGCGCGACGCCGACGATCCCGGCCATCCCGTCTCCCGGATCCGCGTCAGGGCGCTGATGATCCCACCCGGGATCCCGGACTTCTTTTCCCGCCGCCGGTTCGTCCATCCCGGCCTTGTTACGCTGTCGGGGCGCGCCTGGTCTGGGCACGGGCCGGTCCAGCGCGTCGAGGTCGCCGTGGACGGCCATTGGGCAAACGCGACGCTCGCATCGCCAGCCGGCGAATTCGCGTGGCGCGGGTGGGCGTTCGACTGGCACGCGACGACCGGCGAGCACGAGCTCGCCTGCCGAGCCACCGACGCCGCCGGCAACGTACAACCGGTCGACCCACTGTGGAACTACCAGGGCATGGGCAACAACGTCGTCCAGCGCATCTCCGTGATCGTCCGCTGAGCGGCGCACTGTCACCGCCGCGGCTCGCGTACGACCGTCGCTCCGCGGTTGCTCTCGCGCGCGGTGCTCAGGGCTGGCTCCTTGTGGCCGATCTCTCTCCGCCTTGCGCTTACCGCGCATAGGACGCCTGCGCTGGTCTGCGAGATGACGGTCGCGGCGCACAGGTGCCCGGCAGTCGCTCACCCGCGGCCGAATTCGCCGGCTCGAGCACTTTCACGCTTGCTGTGACGGTCGCTGGGACGGAGGTTTGCGAGCCTTCTCGGATCCCCCTTGACTCACTCTGCGGCACCGTCGGCCGGCCGGGGCCCCTTGGGCGCTCCCCGGGCGGTCGTCGATCCCACGCTTGAGAGGTCAACCACACGAGGAGGAACGACATGCAGTGCTTTGCCGTTCTGCGCCGCAAGGGCTGGGGCTCCGCCGAGGAGCTCCAGGATGCGGCTGAGCGCTCCACCCCCGTCGCCAACGACGAGATGGCAGAGGACGTGCGGTGGATCCGCAGCTACGTCCTGGACGAGGGCGCCGGCTAGCTGGCACTGTGTGTACGAGGCAACGAGCCGTGGGGCGCTCCGCGAGCACGCATCGCGCGCGGATCTATCGGCGGACGAGATCGTCGCAATCGCCGACACCGGTTGTGTGCGGCGAGACCCGCAGCCGGCGACCGCGTGCACGCGACGCGCCCCTGTCCGACGTCCGCCGCGGCCCCTGGCGTTGGACCGCCGCTGGACGTGGTGCAACCGGACTCGCTGTGGGTACCCCTACCGCACGTTGCGCAGGAGGGTCTGATGCCGCGATACGTGATCGAACGCGACTTCGGCATGGTGGGTGAGGAGGAGATGCAGGAGGTCGCGGTACGGTCGAAGCTGATCGGGATCGAGCAGTTCTCCGACATCCGCTGGGAGCACAGCCACGTTTGCAGCGACGACGCCGGGGCGATCAAGAGTTTCTGCGTGTACTCCGCGCCGGACGCCGACCGGCTGCGTCAGCACGCAGAACGCCTCGGCGGGCACGTGGTGACCAGGATCTATGAGATCGTCGGGGACGTGACACCGGAGGAAATCGTGCTCTGACCGCCATCGGCCGCCGGCTTCGCCCCGGCCGGCTTCGCCCCCCGGCTACCGTGGTGCGTCCATGACCGTGTGAAACAGGGCCTGGTAGGCCAGCGCGCGCTTGAGCGCGAGGACCCGGCGGCGAGCATCGCCCTCGGGGAGCAGCGACAGCGCTCTCGAGAACAGGTCGACCGCTTCCGCGTAGGCCAGCGCGCTGATCGCCTGGTCGGCGGCCCGCGCGGCGTAGTCGAACGCCCGCTCGCGGTCGACGGCCGGAAGGGCCTCGCACAAGTGGTGGGCGATCTCGAGAAGCGCCGCGTCGCCACGCGTGTCGTGCAGCGCAGCGGCGACACGCGCGTGGATGCGGCGCCGGTGGGCACGCGTCAGTCGCCCGAGGAGCGTGCGCCGGAGCAGGGCGTGGGAGAAGGAGAAGGACTCCTGGCCCCGGGGGTCGGTCTCGATGATCAGATCCGCCGCGAGCGCCTCGTCGAGAGCGGTGGCGAGATCCTCGCCTTGAAGGTCGCTCGCGCCCTCCAGCGCGGCGAACTCGAAGTCGGTGCCGATCACCGCGGCAACGGTGAGCAGCCGAACGCATGCCTGCCCGAGCCGCATCAGCCGGAGGTCCAGGACCTGACGGATGCCCTCTGGGACGTCGGCGCGCGCCAGCCAGAGCAGGCCGCCTGCGTCGCCGGAGTCGCCAAGGTGGCGCACGATCTCCTGGGTGAAGAATGGGTTGCCGCCCGTCTCCGCACCGATCGCGCGCACCAGATCGGCGGGCAGCACCTGCCCGGTCAGGCTCCCCGACAGCACGGCGATGTCGGCGTCGCGCAGGCCGGGCAGCTCCATTCGCTCCACGAAGTCCTGCTGTGAGAGGCGCTGAAGGGCCTCGGCAAGTGCTCCGGCAGGATCGACGTCGGCGGGGCGTTGCGTCGCGACCACCAGCAGGCGCATCTCGGCGCGAGACTCCAGCGTGTGGCGCAGCAGCGCCGCCGTCGACTGGTCTGCCCATTGCAGGTCGTCGAGGAGCAGAAGCACCGGAGCATCGAGGGCGAGGCGCTCGAGGAACGATGCGACCGACTCGAACAGGCGGTAGCGTCGGCTCTCGTCCCGCCCCTCGCCCCGCCCAGCGGACTCCCCGTCTCGGGCGAGGCTCGGGGCGATCGGCGCGAGATCGGCTGCGAGATAGCCGACCCGTCGGCGCAGCTCGCTCGCCCCGGCGACGGAGAAGTAATGCGCGAGTGCCTCCACGAAGTGCTCGTGAGGCACGAGCAGGTCTTCGTTCGCCGAGCCGTGGAGCACAACCGCGCCCTGGTCGCGAACCTCGAGCGCAAGCTCGCGCAACAGTCGGCTCTTGCCCATTCCCGCTTCGCCGAAGACGAGCACAAGGCGCGCTTCCCCGGTCGTTCGAGCCTTCGACCATAGCCGCCGCAGCGCCGCCATCTCGCCGGCGCGCCCCACGAACGGCGCCGAGGCGGGCCTGCGGAGCCGGGGGGGCAAGGGAAACGGCGCCCCGGGCGCCCAGTCCCCGTTGTCGGCAGCGGATGGCCGTCCCGCGGCGCCAGGCGCGCCGCTGCTCGGCGGCTCGATCGGCGCCTCACGGATCCGGGCGACGAGCGAGCGCGTCTCCTGGGAGGGAGAGATCCCAAGCTCGCGCCGGAGTCGCTCGCGCAGACGTGCATAGGCGCTGAGCGCGCCTACACGATCGCCGACTCGGGCAAGGCGGGCGATCAAGACGCGTTGGGCATCCTCGGCCAGCGGATCGAGGGCCACGCGCCGTCGCGCCAGCGCGATCTCGGTCGTCGGGTCCGCCGCAGCCTCAGCCTTCGAGGCCATGCGCTCCAGCAGCTCTGACAGACGATCGCGATGGGCATCGCGATATGCGTAGACCCACTCCTCGTCCACCCCCGCGAGAAGCTCACCCCGGCACAGCGAGAGCGCGTCCTCGAGGCTTCCTGCCGCGACGAGAGCTTCGAACGCCGCGGCGTCCACCCATACGCTCGGCGGCGTTTGCAGACCGACGTGTGTCCGGGTCGCGATGAGGATTTCGCCAGCCTCGGCGCCGAGCGCTCGCCGAAGCGCCCATAGCCCGTTGCGCAGACTGGCCCGCGCGCTCGAATCGAGGATGTCGGGCCAGAAGCGGGCGGCCACGTCGCCCCGCAGATGAACACCGGGATGCAGCGCCAGCCAGGCAAGCAGGGAGCGCGCGCGCCACGAGCCGGTCAGGTCGACCGGTCCTCCTGAGCCCTCGACGAGCATCTCACCGAGCACGTGAATGCGGAGCACGCCTCAGGGCACCTCCTCCCGCGCCAAGCGCCGGCGATCCTTGACGGTGTGTGTGACGGTGATTGGGACGGTCGTCCGGGATCCTCCTGCCCAGATCAACCAGAGCACGCGACCAGAGTGCCGCGTCAACCGGAGAGCGCGCCGCGGATCTGCGGCCGCCTCGATCCAACCCGATGCAAAGGAGGAGCCATGCCCTTCATCAACGTCAAGCTCATCGAGGACGTTTTCACGCCCGATCAGAAGCATGAGATCGTGGAGCGCCTCACCGACGCGATGGTCTCGATCGAAGGAGAGAACATGCGCTCGGTGACGTGGGTTGTCCTGGAGGAGGTCAGGAGCGGCGACTGGGGCATCGGCGGCAACCCGCTCACCACCGCCGATGTGAAGGCGCTGGCGGCGGGCACGCCGGCGTAGTCGCCCGCGCTGGGAGCTGCCGGCCTGAGAGGCGGGTGGGCGGGCGCGTAGCCCGCCCACCCCATTACCAACAACGGCGCGTGCCGCTCATCCGACGATCGTCCTGTCCGGGACGAGGACGACACCGGTCTTCTCCATGGCTTGACCATTGCGGTGCGGCTGGGGACCCCCGGAGCGCTCAACGTCGACCGCTCATCACGTGCCGCCGCGGACGCGTCCCAGCGTGTCTGGCGCCCCTGGTGGGTGTACTGCGCGGGTTTGCCCGCGATCGGGCGCCGGTCCGCCCGCTGACCAACAATCGCCGTAGCGTGGCGGCGGCTGCGCCCCGATGCACCTGGCGCTCGTCAAGACGGGAGCCGGAGATGTCGCTCAGTCGAGGCCCGCTCGCCCCGAAAACGCGGCGGCGGCACGCGATGGCAAACGCAGCTTGGTGCGGATGTTGGGGACGTGGTGGTAGATGGTGTGCGGGCTAACCACAACCACCTCGCGCGATTCGTCGAAGAACGGCTCGCCTCGCGCGCGTACTCGCGGGCGACGTCGAGGTTGAGCTCGACGCCGAGCCCGGGTCCCTCGGGGACGCGAATGCGGCCGCTCTCGATCACCTTGCCATCCCAGCCGGGCGAGGTCCTCCCAGAACGGGACGCTCATGCCGTGCCACTCCAGCGCGAGGAGCACGGGGCTAACGCGACAACCCGCGGCGACCCAGACCACGCGCGTGAGCGGCGTTGCCGGGCAGCTCGAGCCCGTTTCCAGCCGAGCGCTCGCGGCCGGTGCCGCCCGCCGGGACGGTCTCAAGGGTGGTGCGCACACGGCGAGCTTGCGCGCGAGGCCGTCGGCTGGACGCGTCAGGGATTGTCTGCTCGGACCCCGGTGCGGCAGGCCTGGCGATGCCCGATGACCAGCTGGTCGAGGAAGACGGCGGAGTCGTAGATGCGGTCGCCCTGGTCGAAGATCGACAGGTACAGGTGATGTTGCCCTGGGGTGATGCGCGTGGACGCTCGCAGCAGTCGGGTGGCGCCGTCATACGTGGTGCCCTTGGCGCGAAAGCGGGTGACGCTGGCGTCGCCGACGGCGTTGACGCGGATCGGGTTGCCCTTGGTGTCGGTGGCGAAGTTGCGCGGCGCGGTGATCGTCGGGTTCGTCTTGCTGGAGGCGTCCCATGTCGAGCGGTCAAGCTCGGCGAGGAAGGCGTCGTTGAAGGAGCTGTTGACGAACTCGGGGAACTCCTCGGAAAGGAAGCGGAAGCGGAACGACAGGCAGTTGTCGCCCGGGGGGATCCGCAGGTCGATGCGCATGATGGTGACGTCGCGCGCGCCGCGGATGGCGGGGCCGCCGGCCTGGGCGCCCGTCTTGGGCGAGGTGTTGGGGAGCACGGCGTATTCGGCATGGCCCGTCGTGAGGATCGCGAATGACGCTCCCTTGCGCGGGAAGCCGGCCAGCGGGGTCGTGGAGACCGCGTCGGCCTTGCCGCTCGGCGGCACCGCCGAGAACACGGCATGCTCAATGACCGAGCGGTCCTCAGCCACCGCCTGCGCCAGCGGAAGCGCCGACGCGAGTTTCGGGTACTCGATGATGTCCGCGCGGCCGACAGGAGCCGCCGCGACAGCCCAGCTCGCCATGCCGACGACCACGAGACCGGCACGATGACGGCGCATTGACCACTCCCTTGTCAGCGGGTGCTAACCGGTGCTGCCCGGGACACAAGGTGTCCACATCGAGGACCCTACACCTCCTCACCAACCCGAGCACCCGCGCCGATTCCGCCCGGGTTGGCGGGCTTGGCCGGGACCCCGTCCGACAGCCGCTCTGCTTTGACTCCAGACACGTCGGCCGCGCGGCCCGCGCGCGTTTCTATGAACTCCGCCGACCCCGGCGCCCAACCCGCGGTCCGCGTCGACGTGGGTCACCCGGGACTCCACGACGGTGATCGAGCGCGCTGCTGCATGCCGCCGAGGTCCGGCCTCTAGCCGGATATCTCGGTCCGCCACTCTTGGGTCATGCATCGCGACGGGGACCGCTCGTGTCACGGCAAGAGCGGAAGCAGCGGATACTCCGCCGGTCATGCCGCTTCAGATGCCTGGCCCAGGGCAGACCGCAGATGCTGTCAAGGCCGGGCGAAAAGTAACCCCGTAGCGCCGCGCGAAAACTGGCCCCATGTTGGTGTGGCGGCCGGTCGAAGTGGGCCACCCGTGGAGTGGTCGCGGCGGGCGTTGCGGAGGCGAAGCCCGTAGGGCGATCCGGAGCGGCGTTCGCCGGCGCGCGCGTCATTCGGCGGGGTGGCTGGGCTGTGCTCACCGCGGGCGTTGACGGTTCAGGCCGCGTGGGTTCGTGGGTCTCCGAGGGCATCGTCCCAGGTCTGGGCGACCTCGGCTGGGGTTGTGTAGTTCAGCCCCGAGTGGGGGCGTTCGTGGTAGCGGTGGACGTAGGCGTCGATCACCTCCCGGGGCCCGCCTCGTTGAGCAGGCGTGCAGCCTCGTGCAGCCTGCCCTGCCGCCGCCTGAGCTCCGCAAGCCCAATGAGCGGTCCCCCGACCATCGCTGGGCGTGAGCGGGAGAAGTCCTCGATCGAGGCCTTCAGCACCGCCTCGGCGTCCTGCCACCGGCCCCGCCAGACGTGGACCGCGTACCGTGCTCCTCCGTTCCGCGCCGAGCAGGTGTCTCACGACCGTATGTTCAGACGCCCGCTCGGGACGATGCAGCTCTCCCACGGCAGCCCCGTCAGCGCTCGCGTCCGAGGTCACGGTTGACGCGGTGGCCCAGGTTGCGCTCGTCGCGCCGCAGGTAAGGCAGGGTGGGGCTGATGAGCGCGACGCGAGCGACTCGGTCGTCGCCGTGGCGGGTCCGGTATCGGGCGACCTCGCCACTGCCCATCGAATGCGAGACGAGTGTCACGTCGCGCAGGTCGAGGTGATCGAGGACGGCCGCGAGGTCGTCGGCGAGCGTGTTGAAGTCGTAGCCGTCGCCGGGCTGATCGGAACGCCCGCAGTCGCGGCGGTCGTAGGCGATGCAGCGCAGGCCCCGGTCGACCAGCGCGGGCAACTGATACTCCCACATGTCGGAGTTAAGGCCCCAGCCGTGCACGAAGCCGACGGGATCCCCGTCACCCCAGTCGCGGAAGAACAGGCGCTTGTTGTCGGTGGCGTTCAGATAGGGCTTGTCGACAACGAAACAGCAGGCCGTGACATCCAGCGATTACCTCGGAGGTCATCATGCTCGGTACCAGTGAAACGCGGGCGTTCACAGGCTTCGTGAAACGACGAGCGCGCAGGAGAACGCCGTGAGGGCGAGCGTCGCGAGCGCTGTGAGAGCGATGAGCCGCCGTCCGGCTCGAACCGACCCGCCCGAGCGGCGATGATGGTGCACCGCGCCGAGGGTGACGAGGACGCCAAGCCCCAGAAACCAGGGCTCGTAGAACAGCAGGTCCCACAGGAACTGTGCCGTCTCGTCGCGCGTGGCCCAGCCGTGGAACTGCAGGTGGACGACCCCGAGCGCGTGCAGCGGCTTGGTCACGTACGCCGTCAGCGCGTGCGCCATCGCATACGCCGACCCCGTCAGGGCCGGGACGATGGCCAGCCAGCGGGGCAACCGCAATCCCCACGGTCGCACGAGCGCGAGCGCGCCGAAGCCCACGAGGAGAATGCCCGCTCCCGCGACGAGGCTCGCCCGCCGCATCGCGGCCGGGTCCTCGAAGGTGCCCGCCACCCCGACCGTTCCGCCGAGCCCCTGGTACCCGCGCACGAAGACCGCATAGGCGACCGCCCAAGCGAACGCCGCGTAACCCGCCCACGCCAGCGACGGCCCTCCTCGCGACCGGCACGCGAGCGTCCGCGCGGCCCAGCTCTGCTCGCCTGGCGGCCGTGAGCCCTTCGCGAGCGGGTTCCAAGGGCGCATGGAAGACATGCAACGAGGGTGGCGCGCCCACTGCCTGCCAGGGTGCGGTCAGTATGCATTCGACGGTGCGGCAACCCGTAGCGTCAGGTGCCTATGTGTTTTCGCATCGCCACTCCGACGTGCAAGGAAGCTGGCCGGGGTCGGTCGGGCCCAAGTTCCGCAAGCGTGAGCGGCCGTCGGCGCCACGGGCGATGTTCGCCGCCACCACGTGTGTGTGCAGCTGCGGATCCTCAGCGCGGCTCATGCGATGCCGGTACCCGCCGCCACGAACCCCGCGCCCACCTCAGCCGCACACCGCCGCGGCCGCGTCGGACCCGACACGCCTGGCGCTCCAAATACGCCAGCGCCGCGTCGACCGCCGACTCGTGCGCATCGACGAGCGCCCCGGCCAGCCCCGGCTCGCCGACGGCGAACAGCACGCTCACCGACTTGGGTGCCGAGAACGTCAGGTCAAACGCCGCCACCTTCGAGCGCCCACCGACGCGCTTCAGGCGCTCGCCGGTGCTTGGGTCGCGACCCTCCATGAGCGCCATGAAGCCGTCGTCGTCGACCCGCCCGCCGAGCCCGAGGAGCTCGCCACCGCCTGAAGCCCTCTATCGGACTCGAACCGATGACCCCTTCCTTACCATGGAAGGACCGGGGGGATCGGGATGCGACACGGTGCTAGCCGATAGGCACGAAACCCCTGCAGCCGGGTGGGATCCGCGCCGCATCAGGTAGGACGCACATCCATGACCGAGCAGAACATTGGACGCGCCATGGACGCGCAGCCGAAGCACGTGAAGGGCGCCAACAGTCGTGTCGCACCTCAGGCGGCGTCTCGGTAGTACTTCGCGGATGAGGCCGCCGAGGCGGTCATGTCGACGGATCTCGCCGACGGTCGATATCGGGGGCGGCTTGCCAGGCTCTGGAGGCTGCAGCTCGAGCGCGCGATGCGGCCGCTGCGTGTTGTAGTGCTCGACGAAGACGCGCGGGACGCGCTCGAGGTGGCGGCGGTTGAGGATGAGCAGCCAGTCCAGGCATTCGGCGCGGATGGCTCGGACGAACCGCTCGGCGATGGCGTTTGCCTGCGGCGCTCTCACCGGCGTCTTGACGATCCGGATGCCGTCCGTGCGGAACACCTCATCGAAGGCGCCGCTGTCTTGCTGTCGCGGTCGCGAATCACGAAGCACACGCCCTCGTCCGCCAGATCCAGGCCGACGTTGCGCGCCTGCTGGGTCATCCAGGCTCCAGTGGGGTTCGGCGAGCAGCCGGCGAACCGGACACGGCCGCTTGCGTGCGCGATGAAGAAGAACACGTAGTAGCGGCGTAAGAGGACGCTCTCGACGGTGAAGAAGTCGCAGGCGACGATGCTGGCCGCCTGGGCGCGTAGGAACCCGCGCCAACCCGGACCGGGCCTCCGCGGAGCCGGCCCAAGTCCCGCGCGGGCGAGCAGCCGACGGACCGTCGATGGCGACACTCCGAAGCCGAGTTTGGCCAGCTCACCGCCGATCCGACGATGGCCCCAGCGCGGATTCTCGCGAGCCAGCCGCAGCGCGAGGGCCCGCACGTCGGACGGCGTGGGCGGACGTCCGCGCTGGCCGGGCGCCTGCCGCCACTTCCTGCGCACGAGCGCCCGACGCCAGCACAACAGCGTCCGCGGGCTGACCAGACGCGCAGCGCGCGAGGAGCGTGGCAGCTGGCAGGCCGCCGGCGCGAGCAGGGCACGATCCGCGGCGCGAAGCCTCGGACGCCCGACCTGCCGGCGCAGCACCTCAAGCTCGTGGCGCAGGACCAAAAGCTCGATGTCCCTGACGTCGAGGCCACGGCGACCGCCGACGAGCACCCAAGCAGAGCCCGAAACGCGAGGTACAGGAAGGAGAAGGCCACACCGGCGATCCTCCCAGCCCTCGCCCAGACGAGGCGCGACACGACTATTGGCGCCCTTCAGGCGCAGACTGGGACGAGGGACGGGCAATCCTGCATTTGCTTGAGACCGTCGAGCTTGCTGCAGACGTGCTGTCGCCGTATGTTGGCGACGACATCAACGATGAGCACGCATTCCGGGCGATCTGGGGGAGAGGCATCGGGATCCCAGTCGCAGATCCGGCCGATCCGGAGCTTGCCTGGCGGAGCCCGTCGCGGAGTATGTCCTCGGACATACGCAAGAGGTGGAGACTTTCCCGAGCGCTGGCGCGCTGAGCAGCATGAATCCCGAGACGACATATACGGCGAGTGACTTCACGCTCGGCTACGACGGCTTCGATCCGAGCGCGGAGCGGCTGCGTGAGGCGTTGACCTCGACCGGGAATGGCTACTTCTGCATGCGCGGCGCCGCGGAGTGGGAGGACGCGAACGACGTGCATTACCCCGGCACGTATGCGCATGGCGTCTACAACCGGGAGTCGACGATCGTGGGCGGGCGTTCCGTGCCCAACGAGGACCTGGTCAACCTCCCCCGCTGCCTATCGCTGAAGCTTGCCATCGAGGACGAGGAGCCGATCCGAGTCTCGAACGTCGAGTTGCTGTCCTACCGGCACACCTACGACGTTCGCTACGCGCTCGTGACGCGCGAGCTGCGCTTCCGGGATCGCGCCGGCCGGGAGACCAGCTTAACCAGCCGCCGGTTCGTGAGCATGGGCCGAATGCACCTAGCGGCGCTCGAATGGGAGATCGTCGCCCAGAATTGGTCGGGCCGAGCCAAGGTGTTGTCGGTGCTGGACGGACGCGTCCTTAACCGTGGCGTCGCTCGCTACCACCAACTGTGGGGCCAGCACCTTGATCCCGAAGGCCCCCGCACCTATGGCACCGATGTGATCGCCCTGAAGGTCAGGACACGCCAGTCCAGGATCGAGATCGCGGAGGCGGCTCGCACGCGTGTCTACCGTTGCGATCGGGAGCTGGACGTCGCCCGCAGCATCGATCAGATGCAGGATTACATCCAGCAGGGCCTCGAACTCGAGATGGAGCAGGACGCGCCTGTCCGTGTCGAGAAGATCGTCAGCCTGTACACATCGCGCGATCGCGCGATCAACGAGCCGATGGCCAACGCCGGCAAGAGCGTGCACCGGTATCCGGCGTTTGCCGAGGCGCTCGAAGGTCACGTCCACGCGTGGGACGAACTGTGGGAGGTCTGCGACGTACGACTGCCTAAGGAGAAGCGAGTGCAGTTCCTGCTTCGGCTGCACATTTCGCATCTGCTGCAGACGTGCTCGCGACTGACGCCCCATCACGATGCCGGCGTCCCCGCCCGCGGCCTCAACGGCGAGGCGTATCGCGGCCACGTCTTCTGGGACGAGCTGTACGTTTATCCGTTTCTGAACTTCCGCTTACCGGAGATCACCCAAGGCCTGCTGATGTATCGCTACCGGCGTATCGGCGAGGCACGCGCCAGCGCACAGCGAGCCGGGTTATGCGGAGCGATGTATCCGTGGCAGAGCGGGAGCGATGGCGAGGAGGAGACTCAGCTTATCCACATCAACCCCCTCTCGGGTAAGTGGGAGCCCGATCTCTCTCGCAACCAGCGCCACGTCAACGCGGCGATCTTCTACAACATCTGGCACTACTACCAGGCCACTCACGACGTCGATTTCCTGCGCGACCACGGCGCCGAGATGATGCTCGAGATCGCCCGCTTCTGGTCCTCGATCGCGCACTTCAACCCCGATCGCGATCGCTGGGAGATCCACGGTGTGATGGGACCCGACGAGTTCCACGAGAAGTATCCCGACGCAGACGAGGGTGGGCTGCGCAACAACGCCTACACGAACGTGATGGTGGCCTGGATCTGCGAGACCGCGCAGGAGGTGCTCGACCTGCTTCCCAAGACCCGGCGCAACGTTCTGCGCGCCCGGATCGGTCTGCACGACGACGAGATCCGGAGATGGCGCGAAATCAGCCGCAAGATGTTCGTCCCCTTCCACGGCGACGGCATCATCAGCCAGTTCGAGGGTTACGAGGACCTGCGGGAACTCGACTGGGACGGCTACCGCTCGAAGTATCCGAACATCCAGCGACTCGACCGGATCCTGCACGCCGAGGGCGACAGTCCTGACCGCTACGGCCTCAGCAAGCAAGCGGACACGGTGATGCTGTTCTTCCTCTTCTCGCACGAAGAGCTCAGCCGACTCTTCGGGCAACTCGGCTACGAGCTGAGCGAGGACACCGCGCGGCGGACGATCGACTACTACGAACGGCGCACCTCGCACGGATCCACGCTGAGCTTCGTCACGCACGCGGGAGTACTGACTCAGATGGACCCAGAAAGCTCGTGGCAGCGGTTCCTCGTCGCGCTCGAGAGCGACATCGGCGACGTCCAGGGCGGGACCACCGAGGAAGGAATCCATCTGGGCGTGATGGCCGGCACGCTGGACCTCGTGCAGCGCGCATACCTCGGCACCGAGATCCGTGACGACGTGCTCACGTTCAATCCAGTGATGATTGATCGGCTCGACGGACTCCAGCTGGCGATGCAGTTTCGCCGCGCCCACATCACGATTTCGCTGAGCGGCGCGAAGCTGACGGTCACCGCGCTTGCCGACCGTTACCGCGCGACAATCAAGGTCGGCGTCGGAGGCACGGTCCGCGAGCTCCGCGGCGGTGAGAGCATGGCGTTCGTGATAGATGGCGATACGGCGTCCGGCGAGCGGCGGACCAGGCACACGACCGCGCGGTCGAGGTTCGGCGGTGTGATCTTCGACGTCGACGGCGTCCTGGTCGCGTCGCCACACGAGCTGGCGTGGCGGGAGACGCTGCGCGAGCTCATGGAGACGAGCTGGGCCGACATTCGGCCGCAAACGACGTGGGCGCCCGAGCGGTTCACGTCGCAGGTGTATCAGGAGCTGGTGGCCGGCAAGCCCCGCATGAGCGGGGCGCGCGCCTCGCTCGAGTACTTCGGACTGCCTGACGACAATGCACTCGTCGAGGAGTACGCCGAGCGCAAGCAGAAGATGGTCGTCGGCCTGATTGCGGCGGGGCAATTCACCGCCTTCCCTGATGCGCTGCGACTGCTCCTCGCCGTGCGCGCCGCCGGGATCCGTGTGGCCGCCGCTTCGTCTTCTCAGAACACCGGCCTGATGCTGAGCAGCGTGCGACTCGACACGCTCGCCAACGAGCATCAGCTCGTGCGCGACCTCGTCCAACCCGGCCAGACCCTCGTCGACGTCATCGATGTCGACGCCTCCGGCCGGTCTTTCAGGCAAGGCAAGCCTCATCCGGAGATCTTCCTCACCGCATCGCGTGAGCTGGGAGTCCCGGCGGACATGTGTTTCGTCGTCGAGGACGCCGTCTCCGGCATCGCCGCGGCCAAAGCCGGAGGGATGGCGGCACTGGGCATCGCCCGAGCCGACGATTCGCAGCTCCTCAGCGACGCCGGCGCCGATCTGGTCGTGACAACGCTCGACGAGGTAGATCGTGAGGCTCTCCTGGAGGGGCGGCTGACGCGCGTGCGCAAGCGTGTCTCCGCCCGCAGTCATGGCGCGTGAGAGCCTCTCGCGTGCAGCTGCGCGACAAGCGCTGGCGCTCCGCGTGCTCGATCGACCAGATCAAAGGCCACGGCGAGGCTGGAGGCCAGAGACGCGCGCGGAGCGCCGTATCCGGCGCTGTTGGGCTCGGCGCCGGAGCGCACCAGTGTGCCGCGCGGGCGCGCGAGTTCCTAGGAAACGCCAGCATCGAAGCAACGCCGAGCCCGTCGAAGCGGAACATTCGGCCAGATACGAGCGCCCGAGTACAGGTCCGCGGCAAAGGTGCTGACGGGCGGGAGTCGCGCCGGCGTTCGGGCCGGATCGCCTTGGCGGAGGAGGGTTGATTGCCGCGCCGGGCGTTTCTCAGGCCCTGGCGGCCGCGAGCTGGTGCTTGTGAAGCTTCATGAGGTTGTCGGTGGCGGTGATTAGCCTGTGGGGTGCGCAAACCCGGTCGGGCTCACGCGGCTGCGCTGTATTCGTGAATGAGTCCACCGAGACGATCGCGTCGGCGGACGCGGAGCGGATGGGGAGGATCAACTGGGCGGAGACCGGGTCGCGGCTGCGGTGCGACGAGCCCGAGACCGCGATGCGGACGATGGCCGTGTAATGATCGACGTAGACGCTGAGGATGCGCTCGAGCTGGCGGCGGCTGGCGATCAGGATCCAGTCCAGGCACTCGCGCCGCACGGTGCCGACAAAGCGCTCGGCGTAGGCGTTCGCCTGGGGCGCATGGATCGGCGTTCGGACGATCTCGATGCCCTGGCTGCGGAAGATCTCATCGAAGGCCCGGCTGAACTTCGAGTCGCGATCGTGGATTAGGAAGCGCGGCGGCCAGGCTCGGTCGGCGAGCGACCAGGCGAGCTGGCGCGCTTGCTGTGCGACCCATGCGCCGCTCGGATGCCGGGTGCAGCCCGCGACGTGGACCCTGCGGCTGCCGAGCTCGATGAAGAAAAGGACACAGAGCCGGGCAAAGACGGTGTCAACGGTGAAGAAGTCGCATGCGAGCATGCTCGCCGCCTGGCCGCGGATGAACTCGCGCCAGGAGACGCCGGCTCTCCTGCCCGCAGGTCCGAGCCCTGCCACGCGAAGCAGCTTGCGACCGTCGTCGCCGCGATGCTGAGCCCGAGCTCGTCGCCTGCCGCGCCTCCGGCCAGGATCAGTCGCTTGCCCCGCCCGTCGTCGGAGATCAGACGCTGATGGGTCGGCAGCAGTCTCCGCTGGATTACGATCAGCGGCACGCCCTCGCGGGCCATCTCGACCGCGCGGGCATGGCGCACTTGATGCGGAGCGAAGCGTCGGCGAACGCCGGCCCTGGCGGCGGCGCGCCGGAGCTCTGCACGTGCCCCGCTCGTCGTCCACGGGCGTCCGCGCGTGCGTTCGTTGATGACGCAGAACAGCGGACCGATCGGCAGCGCGACTCGCGCGATGAGCCACGGCTCGAGCTCCTGCCAGCCCCAGTCATCCATCCCGACCTCGCGACGTCGCCGGCCCTTGGCGCGACGGACGAGCAGCGAGCCGCGACGGCGATCGAGGTCCGCCTCACCCAACGAGAGCGCTTCGTCGATGCGAAGGCTGGCGCGCCACAACACCACAACCAGTCCGCGAAGCCGCCGACCGTGCACACCGGCGCCGGCGATCCGCATGACCGCGACGATCTCCTCGACGGTGGGCGGGTCGGCCGCATACCGCAGGCCCTTGTTGCGCGGCGGATGACCGGCGTGAAAGCCGGGCATCGTCGCCGGCGAGCGGCGCCGGCCGGCGGCATCAAGAACGGGCGATCCGGTCACGAGCTCCAACCCCGGATACGACAGGAAGCGCGGACTGAGTCCGCAGTCCATCGCGGCTGCGCGCGAGTAGCGCCATCCAGGACTCCCGTTCGGGCCGCAGAGCGAAGGCGCCGGGCGCCACCGCTGGACGCGGGTGCCGCGCTCAATCGCGTGGATAGGGGTGGTTCCGGGCGTGACGAGCACGAGTGCTCCTGCAGGCGAAAGCGAGAGCTGGCCATCGGGTCCCCGCGCGGCTGTCTCGTACCGGACAAGGCGGCAGGCTTGCTGCGACCGGTGACGTATTCATAGGCTGATGCCGTATTCCGGTCTGGTGGCCTGGGAATCGGCCTGGTGCCATCGCCGGAGAAAGGGGGCCGAGCGGGCATGAGTCTGGACCAGAAGAGAGCGCGTGTCTTTGGCGTGCTCTACCTCATCACGTACGTCACGTCGATCCCGGCGCTGGTGCTCTACCAGCCTGTCCTCGACCATCCCGTCGGCTACATCGCAGGCGCCGGGCATGACACGCAGATCTTGTTCGCAGCCCTGCTGGAGCTGCTGCTGATCATCGCGAACATCGGCACCGCGGTCGTGATCTTCCCGATCGTCCGACGACAGAACGAGGAGCTGGCGCTCGGCTACGTGACCGCACGAGTGATCGAATGCACGTTCATCCTCGTAGGCATCCTCTCGGTGCTCGGCATCATCACGCTGCGCAACCAGGTCGCCGGCGCGGCCGAGGGCACGGTCGCCTACACCCTCGCGGCGATCAAGGACTGGACGTTCCTCCTCGGCCCCGGCTGGGTCGTCGGTTGGGGGAACGGGCTGATCCTCGGCTACCTGATGTACCGCTCACAGCTGGTCCCGCGAGGGGCGTGCTGGCTGGGACTCATCGGCGGGCCGCTGCTCATTGCGACCGGCACCGCCATCCTCTTCACCGGCAACGACCCGAGCGACGCGCTGCGTTCACTGCAAGGCATCGCGACCATCCCGGAGTTCCTGTGGGAACTCTTCCTCGGCGTCTACTGCACCTTCAAGGGCTTCAGGCCGTCGTCGCCGATCCTCCGGACCGACACTCGCGAAGACCGCCCAGGGGCAGCGCCCGTCGCACCGGCCTAGAGACGGCAAGCTGCCGCTCCGGACGACGACCAGCAGCGCGCTGGGCAACACTGCGAGTGTTCCTTCGAGGCGAGGCTGTCGGGTAATTCGTCCGGCCGGGCCGGGAGTCTTGCGGCATGGGCGCGAGGTTCATTGGTTGTGATCGAGACCAGGTGTTCTTGATGCCGCCGTCGCTGCGTGACTGGGTGCCCGAGGGGCATCTGGTGTGGACGGTGCTCGATGCGGTCGGCGAGCTGGATCTGTCGGCGATCTACGCGGACTACCGCGACGACGGGCGCGGTCGGCCGGCGTATGAGCCGTCGATGATGGTCGCGTTGTTGCTCTACGCCTACGCGCGCGGCAACCGTTCCTCGCGCGGGATCGAGCGGGCGTGCATCGAGGACATCGCCTATCGCATCGTGGCCGGCAACCTGGCTCCCGATCACTCGACGATTGCCGAGTTCCGCTGCCGCCACGAGCGGCCGCTCGGGGAGGTGTTCTCGGGCGTGCTCGGGCTGTGCGCACGAGCTGGCCTGGCGACGGTTGGGGTGGTGGCGATTGACGGGACGAAGATGGCGGCCAACGCGTCGAGCGATGCCAACCGCGATTTCGGCTGGATCGCGCGCGAGATCCTCGCCGAGGCGGCCGAGATCGACCGCCGCGAGGACGAGCTCTACGGGTCTGACCGCGGCGACGAGCTGCCCGAGCAGCTGCGCACCCGCGAGGGCCGGCGCCAGGCGCTGCGCGAGGCCAAGGAACGCCTCGCGCGCGAGCGCGAGCAGATGTCCGAGACGCCGCCCGACGACGAGCAGCCGATGACGGTCGAGCTCGACCCGCGCGAGTTCGTGACCCGCCCACAGGGTCGTCGGGCGTGGGTGCGCGAAGGGCGCCGCGCGTTGGACGGCGAGCGCGAGCGCGAGGCGCGCCCGATCCCCAAGGACCGCGGCGATCGGCTGTTTGAGGCGTGCCGGCGCCTCGAGGAAGAGCTTGACGTCGAGCACGCCTCGCACGTCGCCTATGACGCGTGGCGCGCGCGAGGCGTCGCGGCGGACGGGTCGCGGCGGATGGCGCCGGGGATGGTCAAGCCGCACGAGGCGGTGCTGGTGCCGAGCGGGCTGATGAACACCACCGACCTCGACTCGCGGCCGATGCGCACGCACGGCTACAAGCCGCTGCAGGGCTACAACGCCCAGTTGGCCGTCAACGAGCAGCAGGTCGTGATCGCCGCCGAGCTGACCTGCGACTCACCGGACTTCGGACACCTCGAGCCGATGGTCCGCGCCACCCAACGCGAGCTGCGCGGCGTCGACCTCGGCGACCCGCACGTCGTCCTCGCCGACGCCGGCTACTGGCATCAGCGCCAAATCGAGACCGTCGTCAGCAACGGCATCCAGGTCCTCGTCTCACCGGACTCCAGCCTGCGCCGCGGCCCTCGGCCCGGATGGACCGGCGGGCTCTATGACTTCATGCGACGCGTGCTCGCCACCGACGACGGCCGCGCGCTCTACCGCCAGCGCCAAGCCACGATCGAGCCCGTCTTCGGACAGGTCAAGTTCAACCGCCAGATCCGCCGCTTCCAACGCCGCGGCAGAGCCGCCTGCCGCTCCGAATGGCGGCTCATCGCCGCGACCCACAATCTCCTGGGATGAAACTGCCTGGCGAGGGCTCCGGCGGTGGTGTCCGGGCGTGGAGTTAGCGTCGGGCGCACCGGGACAGGGGCTCTCTGGGAGAACGTAGGCTGGGCAGGCCGTGCTTGAGCTGGGCCGAGAGCCCGACAACATCTCTGTGGCCGCTGCCCTGCGACTCGCCCGGTTGGGCCGTGAGCCCGAATCCGTTCTTGTCGTTTGCCCACCTGGTCTCCCGTCGTGATGGTCAAGCGAAGGGAGAGGGCAGTGCGGTTTATCGGGTTAGACGTCCACCTCGATTTCTGCGAGGTCGCGATCTGCGAGGCGGGGCGCGTGCGGTCCGGGGGCCGCGTGCCGAGCAGCCCGCAGGGGCTTGCGATCCTGGCTAACAGCCTCGGCCCCGAGGATCACGTGGCGCTGGAGGCGACGGGCAACGCGCTGGCGATCGCGCGGCGGCTGGAGCCGCACGTGGCGCGGGTCGTCGTCGCGACTCGGACGGAGCTGCGGGCGATCACCGAGGCGAAGGTCAAGACCGACCGGCGCGACGCGCGCACGCTGGCGCGGCTGCTCGCCGCGGGGCTGCTGCACGGCTGCTGGCTGCCGGATGAGCAGACGCGGGCGCTGCGCCGGCGCCTGGCGCGCCGCGCGCAGCTCGTCCGGCAGCGCACGCGTTGCAAGAACGAGGTCCATGCCGTGCTGATGCGCACCCTCAAGGGCCGGCCACCGATGAGCGACGCGTTCGGGCAAGGGGGCCGGGTGTGGCTGGCCGCGCTCGAGCTGCCCGGCGACGAGCGCGAGACCGTCGACGGGTGCCTGCGCCAGATCGACTTCCTCGACGGCGAGATCGCGATCCTCGAGCGCGCGATCGCCGAGCACGCGCTCGGCTCCGAGGCGGTCAAGCGACTGATGACCGTGCCCGGGGTGAGCCTGATGACCGCGACGACGTTCATCGCCGCCGTCGGCGACATCCGCCGCTTCCACGAGCCGCGCAAGCTGGTCAGCTACCTCGGCCTTGACCCCAAGGTCCGCCAGTCGGGGATCGGCGCGGCGCGTCACGGCCGGATCTCCAAGCAGGGCGCCGCTTCGGTCCGTCAGATGCTCGGCGAGGCCGCGTTCGTCGCCGTCAGCACGCCCGGACCGATGCGCGCCTTCTACCAGCGCGTCCGCGCGCGCCGCGGCAGCCAGATCGCCATCGTCGCCGTCGCGCGCAAGCTCGCCGTGCTGTTCTGGCACCTCCTCACCAACGAGCAGGACTACGCCTTCCAGCGCCCGTCGCTGACCCGCAAGAAGCTCCGCGCCCTCGAACTGCGCGCCGGCGCCCAGCGGCACCCCGGAAGCCGGACCCTCCCGACCAAGAACGCCTACAGCCAGCGCGCCCACCGCGAACGCGAACGCGAGCTCTCCGAACAAGCCGAAACCGCCTACCGCCGGCTCGTCGCCGACTGGAAGGCAACCGCACAAAGGAGCCCCGCCAAGACTTGACTTTCATCCGTCCTCAAGCTCCACCGCCACCGGATCGCCGCGATCCCGACCTAAAAGGACGGGGCGGCGCCGCAGTCGCGCGCCGGCATCGGACCCCCGCCGCACTCGCCCACGAGTGCTCCCCGCGGACTTTCCCGACAGCCTCAGGCAGAAGGAGCACTCCGCCGGCTCGCTGGCTGTGCAGCGCTGAGTAACCCGAGTGCCGGGTTTGCCTCGAGGCGACAGCGCGGCTGCGGCCGGTCAGGCGGCTGTGCGCGCTGTCGCGATTCGTGCGCAGCGGGCGTCGGCTCACGGGCCGTGCGGCGGGCCAAGCTCCGCGCGCTACCTCGAGCTCCAATAGTCCTCTGCTTCGGCTTCCATCTTCGCCAAGCGCGTGTAGTAGTCGGGGAACTCGTTGAGGTGCGCCCGGGCGATCTTCCCCGTGATGAGGCGGTCATCGTCGGTGACGTTCGTCTCCGGGTCGCGCCGCCCATGCTCGAGTTCGACGTGCAGGCCCGCGCGGAACTGCGCAACGTCGAACGGGGAGATGCCCCAGTCGATGCCGATCGACTCGCCAATCTCGCGGGCGTCGTCAGCAGTGAAGATGTCTTCCTGATCGGTCACGTCGTGCTCCAATCCGTTGTCGGGGGCGATCAGCGTTCCACGCCCCGCCCATTGCCGCCAGCGCTTGCGCTTCCCATGGAGGCTGTTGCACAAAGGGGTCCAAAAAGCTTAGGAACCTGAGTGGTGGGAGACGTATCGCGATTCGCAGCTCTGGCGAGGGCCTCGTCCCATTTGCCCGCGACTCTCGGCCACTACCAGCGTGGGTCGTCCCATCACAGATCGACGCACCGGATCCCAGGCTGGTTTTTGCAACAGCCTCCATGCGACTCGACACTCGGGTCGCGGCGCGGCGCGCTCGTCACCGCGCAGCTGCTTCCGCCTGGGAGGAGCGGCCTGCGCGGGAGCCGCGTGCCGCTCGTTATGCCTCGGAGGAGCACTCCCGTCGACCACGATCTGGCCGCCATCGCGCTGCTCCCATTTGCGCCTTGGAGCAGCGCGGCAGAACGCCGTCGCCCACTCTGCTTCGGCCGTTTCCTGCAGCCGAGTCGTGCGCCGGGCCTGATACGACTACGCCATCTGAGGCTCGCTAGAGGTGAGAGATGAGCGCTGGCCTGTTCAACAGCATAGTCGCGGTTGTCACGCTGGCGGTACTCGCCCGGCTCCTGTACCGGCCGAAGATCCAGGAGTCGGGCACATACAAGGCGACCGTGGTGCCGCTCGCCGAGATCATGGACGTCGGCTTCATCGTCTTCTCGCCGGTCATCGTCCTGCTGTTCGGCTACGACGTGAAGGGCGCCAATAGTCCTGTCGCGCCCGGTCGGCGCGAGGGCTGGGAGGATCGCCGACCGTGGCCTTCTCCTTTCTCTACCTCGCGTTCAGGGCCCTTCTGGGCGCACTCGTTCGGTGTCGTCGTGGCCTGGACGTCAAGGACATCGAGCTGCTGGTCCTGCGCCACGAGCTCGAGGTCCTGCGCCGCCAGGTCGCGCGGCCGCGGCTTCGTGCCGCTGATCGTGCCCTGCTCGCGGCGGCAACGTGCCAGCTGCCACGCCCGTCGCGTGGCACGCGTCTGGTCACTCCGCGCACGCTGTTGCGGTGGCATCGCGCGCTCGTGCGCAGGGAAGTGGCGGCAGCCGCCCGGCCAGCGCGGGCGCCCGCCCGTGACAGCCGAGGTGCGGGCCCTCGTGCTTCGGCTGGCACGCGAGAATCCGCGCTGGGGACATCGGCGAATCGGCGGCGAGCTGGCCAAACTCGGCTTGCGGGTGTCGCCATCGACCGTCCGTCGGCTGCTCGCCCGGGCCGGACTCGGGCCAGCACCGCGGAGATCAGGTCCGAGTTGGCGCGAGTTCCTGCGCGCCCAAGCGGCGAGCATCGTCGCCTGCGACTTCTTCACCGTCGAGAGCGTGCTCCTGCGCCGCCACTACGTCCTGTTCTTCATCACGCACGAACGCCGACGCGTCTGGCTGGCCGGCTGCTCGACCAACCCGACCGCGGCCTGGGTCACCCAGCAGGCGCGCAACGTCGGCCGGGATCTGGCGGACGAGGGCGTGCGCTTCGTGATCCGCGACCGCGACAGCAAGTACACCGGCGCCTTTCGACGAGGTGTTCCGCACGGACGGCATCCGCGTCGTCAAGACGCCGGTGCGGGCGCCGCAGGCAAACGCCATCGCCGAGCGCTTCGTTAGAACCGCCCGCGCCGAATGCCTCGACTGGCTGCTCATCCTCAACCGCCGCCACCTCGAGTGCGTCCTGCGCGTCTACGTCGAGCATTATCGCGCTAGGGACGGCCGTTGCTGGCCGCCCCCCGCGCAGATCCCAGCGTGCGCGTCTAACGCACTGGGCTCCTGACTTGGGTTCTGGCGGCGAAGCGCTCGTCGGGCCAGGGATGGGTGTAGCGGGCGCGAGGGAGATACCGGTCCGCGAGGCGGCGCATCCGTTGCCAGTTCATCCGGGTCTTCTGGCTGCGACGACGCAGCGCCGCTCGCCAGAGCCGGATGACCTCGTCACGGAATGCGCTCACCTGGTGGATGTTGCCCGGCACCGAGTAGTACGCGAGATGTCCGCGCACGACGGAGCCAAGCCAGCGTCCCTGTTGCTCGATGGGCCGGTGGCGGCGAGCCATCAGCGCGGTCTTGACCTGCTTGAGCTTGGCCGCCTGGCGTTGCTTGATCGTCCGTCGCCTGACCGCGAAGTGTCCGTCCCTCCGCTTCGCGCAGTAGTGCGTGAAGCCGAGGAAGTCGAACGTCTCGGGCTTTCCGAGACCACGCTCTGACCGCTGTTGGGCGGCGAACCGCCCAAAGCGGATCAGGCGCGTCTTCTCGGCGTTGAGCGCGAGGCCGAACCTGGCCAGGCGCTGCTCCAGAGCCTTCCTGAAGCGCTCGGCGTCGGACTGATGCTGAAACCCCAGCACGACATCATCGGCGTACCTCACGGCGATCACCTCGCCGCGGGCGTGCCGAGTCCGCCATTGCTGGGCCCACAGATCGAAGACGTACTGCAGGTAGACGTTCGCCAGCAGCGGCGAGACCGTCGCCCCTTGGGGCGAGCCCTCCTCGCTGGCCGTCCATCTGCCGTCCTCGATCACGCCTGCCCTGAGCCATTTCTGGATCAAGCGCAGGACCCGCTTGTCCGCGATGCGCCGCTCGAGGAACTTCACCAGCCAGGAGTGATCCAGGCTGGTGAAGAAGTCGCGGAAATCCGCGTCGAGCACCCAGTTCACCTTGCGGTCCTCGATCGCGACCGCGAGCGCATCCAGCGCGTCATGCGGTCCGCGTCCGGGCCGAAACCCGTAGGAGAACCCCAGGAAGTCCGCCTCGTAGATGGCGTTGAGCACCTCGACGACGGCGCGCTGGACGATCTTGTCCTCCAGCGCGGCGATCCCGAGCGGCCGCAGCCGCCCGTCCGTCTTCGGGATGTACACCCTGCGCGACGGCTTGGCCCGGTACGCGCCCCGCTGAACCCTCCCGTGCAGATCGCGGAGGTTCTCCTCCAGCTTCTGCCCGTAGGACTCCCACGTCTCGCCGTCGACCCCCGCGGCCGCCTTCGGGCTCAACGCCCGATACGCACCGCGGAGGCGATCAACATCGACGTGATGCAAGAGCGCGGTGAACCGCGCGTCCCTGTCCTTCGCGGCGACGTGCCGCACACGGTCCAGCGCACTTGACGCGCTCACATCCCGGCTCTGCGTCCGGCGCGCGTTTTGCTGACCCGTGTTCCCCTTGTCCAGCCGCCTTCCCTCCACCGGCTCCGCCGCCGGTTCCCCGGCCTTGTTCGCCGGCTTCGCGGGTACTACGCGGCTGTCTGACTCCCGACGATCGTTCATCTCAGGCTACGTTCACCTTCCCCTCGCGGCCCGCCCAACCGCCGATATGCCACCCCGCGAACCATCCCGGACGGGGCATCATCAACAGCTGACGGGCGATCGTCGGGCCTCCCGGTTCTCGCGCATGGAGACTCCGCGCATGCCAGGGTTCTCAGACCGCGCGGGGTCCGCCGGCCACTCGCATACCGCGACCAACGATCTCGCCTTCCGCCTAGTTGTACGGCGTCGGCACCCCGAACTGACTGATTTCGCGGCTCAATAGCCCCGCCTACGCGTACCCCTGTCAACGCTTCGCCGACACCCTCACGAACGCCAACGCATGACTCGGGGCCACCGCGGATCGCTACTCCTTCGATGTAGAGCTCTCTCATCTCCTTCCCCATGCCGGTTTATCCCGGCGCTCACAACACCGAGCGCCCACACCGAGCGCTCGGGCGCCACCCGCCGATCGCGACCCAGCCGCCAAAGCCACCACCGCCGCAGGCAGCGATCGAGCGACGCGACCGACTCGGCGGCCTCCTCCCCGAATACCACCTTGCCGCACCATGACGAAGCCACGTTTTGGAACCCTTCAGGGATGAGGCCGGCGACCCGGAGGGGTACGGTTGATATGTATGAGCGTCGCTGCAGGGTTCAATCTACGGTCGGAATACCGGCCAATCCTGATCACCGGCACGACGGGCTTCGTCGGCATGGAGGTGATGGCGCGCTTTTTGCAGAGCGGCCGGCGGCACGTGTTCGCGCTGATCCGCGCGCCGAACGACGCCGACGCCCACCAGCGCCTGCGCGCGGTGCTGGCCACCGCGTTCGGCGACGCCGACGCCTATTCCGGCCGCGTGACCGCGGTGGCGGGGGATATCGAACGCCCCGGCCTCGGCCTGGATCCCCGACGCCTGGACGAGCTGGCCGAGCAGGTCGACCGGGTGCTGCACGCGGCGGCCTCAGTGTCGTTCGAGCTCGGGCTCGTCGAGTCGCGCGGAATCAACGTCCGCGGCACCCAGCACATGCTCGGCTTTGCCGACCGCGCCCAGCAGCGCGGCGGCCTGGAGCGCTTCACCTACGTCTCCACCGCTTATGTCGCCGGGACCCACCGCGGCGACTTCTCCGAGCAGGACTACGACGTAGGGCAGGGGTTCCGCAACCCTTACGAGCGCTCCAAGTGGGAGTCCGAGGGCATCGTACGGGAGGCGTCCAGTCGCCTGCCGGTGCAGATCGCGCGCCCCAGCATCATCGTCGGCGAGCAGGCGAGCGGCTGGACCACCGCCTTCAACGTCCTCTACGGGCCGATCCGCGCCGCCTCGACCGGCGCCTACCGCGCCCTCCCGCTCAACCGGCGGGCGCCGCTCGACGTGGTGCCGATCGACTATGTCGCCGACGCGCTGTTCGAGCTGTGCAGCGCCGGGCCGAACGGGACCTTCCACCTCGTCGCCGGCGACCGCGCCCCCACGACCGGACACGTGGCGCGGATGACCGCCGAGCGCTTCGACCAGCCCCGGCCCTGGATCGTGCCCCCGGCCGTCTACCGGGCGCTGTACCCGCTGCTGCGCCGGGCCGTCCGCGGCCGCCAGCGCCTGGCGCTGGAACACACGCAGGTGTTCATCCCCTACCTCAACATCGGGGTCCGCTTCCAAGACCACCTCACCCGGGCGCGGCTGGAGCCCGCGGGCGTCCGGCTGCTGCCGTTCGACGACTACTTCGCGCGCCTGCTCGACTTCGCCCTCGCCGCCGACTGGGGCAAGCGGCCCTTCCCCCACCCGCGCAGCGCAGCGCACGCCCCGTCAGACCAGCACCCCGTCCCGGCCCAACCCCCGACCGCGTCCCAACCCGGGAAGGCTCGCGACGCCGCGATCGCGACGCCGGAGCCGCCCGCCACGCGCCGCGGCACAGCACCCGGCAGACGCTGATCGGGGCTAATCGACGTGGGTCGCCGAGCACGTCAGCCTCCTCTACGGTCCGACGAGCGAGCCGCAACGCCGTCTTCGCCCACGCCCGATGAGATTGCGCGGTCCAACAAGGGGCCGACTGATGCTCGCAGCACGACGCGGCCCGGCGCGTGAGCGGCCGGTCATCGGCGGCGGCCCGCCGTAGCGGTGAACCTGCGAGCCAGGCGGACCAGGCTCGCGGCCGTCAAGCGAACGAGGCCGCCATCGCTGCCCGGTTGCCGCTCGCGCCACGGCTCAGACTTCGGTGGGGGTGTCCTGCAATTGGATCTCGCGCTTGAGGACCTTGCCGGTGGGGCCCTTGGGCAGCTCGTCGACGAGCCAGACGTAGCGGGGGTACTTGTAGGCCGCGATGCGCTGCTTGACGAAGTCGCGCAGCTCGCCGGGGGTCGCGTGTGCGCCCGGCTTCAGCGCGACGGCGGCGGCGACCTCCTCGCCGAGCTCGTCGTGCGGGACCCCGATCACGGCGGCCTCGAGCACGTCGGGGTGCTCGTAGAGGACCTCCTCGATCTCGCGCGGATAGATGTTGTAGCCGCCGCGAATGATCATCTCCTTCTTGCGGTCGACTATGAAGAAGTAGCCGTCCTCATCCACCGTGGCCATGTCGCCCGTCTTGAACCAGCCGTCCGCGTCGATCGCCTCGGCGGTCGCCTCCGCCCGGCGCCAGTACCCCTTCATGACGTTGTGGCCACGGATCGCCACCTCGCCGACGTCTCCCTGGGGCACCTCGGTGCCGTCGTCGTCGATGACGCGCATCTCGACGCCGTCGACCGGCAGCCCGATCGAGCCGGGCTTGCGCGGGCGGTCGCGGCGGTTAAAGCAGGCGACCGGCGACGTCTCCGAGAGCCCGTAGCCCTCGAGGACCTGGCAGCCGAACTTCTCCTCGAAGGCGCGCATGATCTCGACCGGCATCGCGGCGCCGCCGGAGACGCAGATCTCGAGGGCGGAGGTGTCGGTCTGGTCGCCCTGCGGGTCGTGGAGCATCGCGGCGTACATCGTCGGGACGCCCTCGAAGAGGGTCACGCGGTCGCGCTGGAGGATCTCCAGCGCCTTGCCGCCGTCAAAGCGCGGGATCAGCGTCAGGCACCCGCCCACGGACACGGTGGCGTTGAGCGCGCACGTCTGGCCGAAGGCATGAAAGAACGGCAGCGCCCCGAGCGTCACGACGCGCTCGTCGAGCCCGAAGAGGCCCATGGTGACCTCGACATTGCGCAGCAGGTTGTCGTGCGTGAGTTCGGCGCCCTTCGGCGTGCCCGTCGTGCCGGAGGTGTAGAGGATCACCGCCGTGTCGTCGGGGCGGCGCTCGGCGACATCGGGGGCCGGTTCGCAGCTCTCCAGCAGCTCCTCGAACGCGCCGGGTTCCACGAGCAGGCATTCGGCGCCTGCGTGCTCGGCCCCGGCGTGTGCGGGATCGGTGACCTGATGCCAGGCCATCAGGATCTTCGCCTCGGAGTCGCCGAGGTGGAAGGCGACCTCGCGCTCCGTGAGCAGCACGTTCATCGGCACGACGGACGCGCCGGCGCGCAGCGCGCCGTAGTAGCAGATCGGGAAGTACGCGACGTTGGGCAGCATGATCCCGACGCGGTCGCCCGGCTGGACGCCCTTCGCGCGCAGGAGCTCGGCCGCGCGCGCGGCCGCTTCGTCGAGCGTGGCGTACAACAGCTCGCTGTCGTCGACCTTGACCGCCACGCGGGCGGGGCGCAAGGCGGCGCTGCGGCTCAGTAGGTCGGCAAGGTTGGGCATCTCGTTCTCCTGGCCTTACAAGGGATGACAAGACTCGGCGACGCACACGGGCCTGGCGCCGCCGGTGCGCTCGGAGGTGAGGGTCGCTATGAGGTTGGCGCCACTGCGGATCCACCGGTGGTTGCCGTTCGCCGACGTCCTTTGGCACGTGCTCGTGGAGCTCATCGATGTTCCTGGACGCGATCACGCCGATGTCTTCCGCTCGTGTCCCGACGACAGGCTACGCGCGCGGCGGCCTGGTGTCACAAGCAGCGACAAGCCGCGCGCCGGTCGCCGCGCTCGGTCGTCTGGGGCTCGATCCGCGAGACGCTTGCTGTCACGCGGGAGCTGAAGCGCGCGGTGCCGAAGCGGAACTCGCGGGCACCCGCCCGCGAGGGACATGTGAGGTGGTCCTGCAGACCGATAGAACGCGGATTGTTCGGCAGTCGCCCGCTATCCCTGTCGCGGCTCGATCAGGAGCGCATGCGCGACCGCGAGGGCCTCGCCCCCGGGCGACAGCACGGCCGATCCGGCGTGACGCTTCCGGCCATCGGTCTCGATCGGCCACGCGATCACGACGTGCTCCTCTCCCGCGGCGATAGGCGCGTCTATCCGCGCGGTGAGCCGGGCGAGAGGGGAGGGCGGTGGCCGCTTCCTCACGCGCTCGGGTCGTACTTGAACGAGATACCGAGGCGGACGCGAAAATTCACGACGGCGCCGTCCTGGATCGTCAGGTCCTGACGCACGACCTCGGCCACGCGGAGCTCGCGCACACTCTGCGCAGCAGTCTCAACCGCAACGCGGGCCGCAGCCTCCCACGACTCGCTGCTGACACCGACCACCTCGGTGACACGGTAGACGCCATCCGCCATGCGACCCTCCTAGTAGAGAATGAAGGACAGAGCCGCAAGTCTTGCAGGCCGCACGCCCGAGCATCGCCTGTCGATGGGGCACTGGATGCCAGACTTCCATCGTGGGGCCGCCGCTCTACTTCTCGCATCCTGCGTGCCGTGAGCACGAGACCGGCGAGCATCCCGAGCGCCCGTCGCGCATCCAGGCGATCGAGGCGGAGCTCGAGCGCCGTGGCTGGCTCGGCAATGAGCGTCGTGAAGCGCCTGCGGCGCCGCTCGAGGCGGTCACGGCCGTGCACGCGGAGGCATACGTCGAGGCGGTGCGCTCGAGGAGCGCCGGGCGCGGCAGCCTGGACGGGGAGACGGTGCTCAGCCCCGGGTCCTACCGCGCCGCGCTGCATGCCGCGGGCGGCGCGTGCGCGATGGTGGACGCGCTCATGGCCGGCGAGGCTGCTGCAGCCTTCTGCGCGACACGCCCACCCGGTCACCACGCGCGCAGGGAGGCGACGTCGGGCTTCTGCCTCTTCAACAACGTCGCGGTGGCCGCGCGGCACGCGCTCGACGCGCTCGGCGCCCGCCGGGTCTTCATCTTCGACTGAGACCTTCATCACGGGGACGGCACCAACGACATCTTCCGCGCCAGCGACGCCGTCCTCTTCGCCAGCATCCATCAGGCCCGCAGCTTTCCCGGGACAGGACCGCTGCACGACATGGGCGCCCGCGCGGGCGAGGGCTTCTCGATCAACCTGCCGGTGCCGACCGGCTCCGGCGAGGACGCGTGGATCTCGCTGCTCGAGCACATCGTCGTGCCCGCCGCCCTGGAGTTCCGGCCGGACCTGGTGCTCATCTCGGCCGGCTACGATGCCCACCGCGACGACGCCTATGGAGACTGCGAGCTCGACGCCGGCTTCTTCGCCGAGATGGCACGCCATCTGCGGGCGCTCGGCGAAGAGGTGGAGGCTCCGGTCGGCGTCGTGCTGGAGGGCGGCTACACGCTGCAAGCGCTCTCTGCCTCGGTGGCGGCCACGATGGAGGCGCTCGCGGGCGACGAGCCGCCTCAGATGGCGGCGCCTGACTTCCTCACCGGCCGCGCGGCCTCGTACATCGGGCACCACTGGACGCTTTGAGAGCGACGCGAGCGCCGGGCCCGGACGCTGGCAGGCGGCGTATCGGGCTTCGCAGCGCGCCGCGCTCGCCGTCTTGAGTCGCCACGAGTCCCACGATGACTCCGACGAGAGCCCGCCGAGCACGTCACGACCTGGTGGTGCGCGGAGTGCGGCGGGATCGATGCCCCGCAGCCCTTGAAGGGCGCCATTATTCCTGTCGCGTGTCATGCGGCGTCTCGGTAGTACTCGTGGATCAGGCCGCCGAGGCGGTCATGGCGGTGGATCTCGCCGATGGTTGGTGTCGGCGGTGGCTCCCGGGGTTGCGGGGGCTGGAGGTCGAGCGCGCGATGCGGTCTTTGCGTGTTGTAGTGCTCGACGTACACGCGCAACGCGCGCTCGATGTGGCGGCGGTTGAGGATCAGCAGCCAGTCGAGGCATTCGGCGCGGACGGTTCTGACGAAGCGCTCGGCGATGGCGTTTGTCTGCGGCGCTCGCACGGGCGTCTGGACGATCCGGATGCCAGCAGTGCGGAACGCCTCGTCGAAAGAGCCGCTGTACTTGCTGTCGCGGTCGCGGATCAGGAAACGCATGCCGTGGTCGGCCAGGTCCAGGCCGAGGTTGCGCGCCTGCTGCGTGACCCAGGCTCCGGTGGGATTGGTCGAGCAGCCGCCCAGCCAGACGCGCCGGCTTGCGTGGGCGATGAAGAACAACACGTAGTAGCGGCGCAACAACACGCTCTCGACGGTGAAGAAGTCGCACGCGACGATGCTCGCCGCTTGAGCGCGCAGGAACTCGCGCCAGCTCGGACCCGACCGCCGCGGGGCCGTGCCGAGTCCCGCGCGGGCGAGCAGCCGACGGACCGTCGTCGGGGAGACCCGCAAGCCGAGCTTGGCCAGCTCGCCGCCGATCCGCCGATGGCCCCAACGCGGATTCTCGCGTGCCAGCCGCAGTGCCAAGGCCCGCACCTCAGCCGGCACCGGCGGGCGCCCGCACTGACCGGCCCGCTGCCGCCATTTCCTGCGCACGAGCGCCCGATGCCACCGCAGCAGCGTCCTCGGAGTCACCAGACGCGCGCCGCGCGAGGGGCGTGGCAGGTGGCAGGCCGCCGCCGCGAGCAGGGCGCGATCAGCGGCGCGAAGCTTCGGCCGCGCTACCTGGCGGCGCAGGACCTCGAGTTCGTGACGCAGGACGAGCAGCTCGATGTCCTTGACGTCTAAGCCGCGGCGAGTCCGAACGAGCGTTCCCAGCAGGGCCCTGAACGCGAGGTAGAGAAAGGAGATGGCCATGGTCGCCGATCCTCCCAACCCGCCCGCGGAGGGGGGCGACACGAGTACTGGCACCCTTCACGCTGGCCAGCTGCGGCGGCAGCTCGTCGCCGCGGCGATCATCACTGAACCGCTCGTCCTCGGCCGCGTCGATCTCCGCGGCCTACTCAAGCACCTCGCAGGCGAGTTGCTCGTAGTCACCGGTCGCTCGCTCAGACGCATTGGCATGCACCTTCGTGCCATCGACAACAAGCACCTCAACCCGGGTCAACCCGGTCTGCGCGCACAGCGCAAAGACCTCACCAAACAGGCGCTCCGGTTCGGTTGGGGGTGAAGTTCATCGCGGCAGCTCGATGACGGTGCCGCTGCAGCAGAGGTAGACGAGGGCGATGAGCGCCGCGGCGGAATGGAAGCCGAAGCTGCGGTGGCTGATGAGGCGGATCTTGCTGTTGAGGCCCTCGAGGCGGCCGTTGGAGAGGCCGAGGTGGATGGCGGCGAGGATGCCGTCGCGGTGGGCGCGCAGGGTGCGGGCGAGCCTGACGAAGGGTCTGAGTCGGGAGCGCGAGGCCCAGGCCAGCCAGGCGTCGAGGTGGGCGGGTGCGAGGCGTCGGTCGTCGAGGTGGTAGAGGAGCCTGAGCTCTTCGCGCAGCAGGAAGGCGCGGTACAGGCGCGTGTTGGCCTGTTCGACCTCGCCGAGGGTGGCCAGCTGGCCGAGGGTCTGGCGCTCGGGGGCCTTCAGAAGCGACCAGCGGGTGCCCTTGACCCAGCGGCCGGTCGCGGTGTGCGAGCGCTCGTGGGCGTTCCACTCGTCGCGGCGGACCTGGTCGGTCGCGCGGCTGGCGAGGCGGCAGACGTGGAAGGGGTCAAAGCAGATCTCGGCGTGCGGGATGCCGGCGCGGATCGCGCGCTGATACTCGCCGCTCATGTCGATCGAGACCGCCCGGATCGAGTGGCGGCGCTCGCCAAGCTCGTCGAAGAAGGCCTGCAAGGTCGCGCTGTTGCGTCCCGGCGCGCACCACACGATCACGCCCGTGGCGTGGTCGGCCACGCAGGTCAGGTAGCGCTGGCCGCGGCGATAGCTGATCTCGTCGACGCCGATCGCGACGAGGCCGACGAGGCGCCGCTCGTCGAGGTGGTCGGCCATCACGCGCTGCACGACCTTGCCGACCGAGTCCCAGGCGATCCGCAGCAGCCCGGCGATCGGCGTCTTGGCCATCTGCTGGGCCAGCCACGCCACGACGTCCTCGAAGTCGCGCGTGTAGGGCGAGTCGGGCCGCGCCCATGGCACCGGCTCCAGACGCACGGTCCGGCAGTCCGGGCGGCGCAGCCGGCGCAGCTGGCACTCGATCACGCAGCGGTTGGCGCCGAGATCGAGGTGGCGCCAGCGCTTGACGCGCCGGTCGTGGATCTCCAGCTGCGCGCCGGTCTGCCCGCACACTGCGCAGACCCGCCGGCGGCGGCGCAGACGGACCGTCACGACCACCTCCTCCGCGCCGAACGCCACGTCGATGACGGACGCTCCGGGCAGGCGGAGCACCCGCTTGAATGCGGTAGTGACGCGCACGTCGTCCTCCTGAGCGAGCCGCTGAGCTTCATCACCCAGCAGCCTGCATCGAGGGCGGCGGCGCGTCGCTCAGATCCTGCGCAACTTCCGCGAGATCCCGCGCTCGCGCAAACCCCTGCTCACGCCGGCAGACCGCGGCGCCGCTTCACCCCCAAACCGCGAGGAGACCCACCAAACAGCCCGGCCAGCGCCGACTCGTGACGCTGACGAAAGCGCGCGATCGTGCAGTGATCACCCCGAACGCCATGTCCTCGATGCACGTGCCCGGCGCCCGGTTCTGTCCGGACACCTGATTGGCGTCGCGCTGCAGCACGTCACGTAGGACGCGCTCGCGCTGGTCCGAGGAGCGCTTGGAGGTCGACGGCGGCGCTCAGCTCATATCACCTCGCTCGAGCGCAGATCCTCGAGCTCTTGCTCGTAGACCTCGCCCAGCGCGCGTAGCGCGTCCAAGGTGGCCTGCGCCTCGTGCTCGTCGATGCGCGACAGCGCGAAGCCCACGTGCAGCAACACCCAGTCGCCGACCGCGACTCCGTCTGTGCCGCCCGAGACGAGCGCCACGTTGACCACGCGGCGCACGCCAGACACGTCCACCTCTGCCAGGAAGCGCTCGGAGTCGACGAACTCCACGATCTGGGCGGGGATGGCTAGGCACATGACGAGAGTCCTTCCAGCCGCGACCGCGGCCTGGCGGTTAGAAGAGGCCGCCCTTGTTCGGCGGCACCAGTCGATGGCCGAGTACGCTGAAGCCCCTTCGAGGAGCGTCTCACGGGTAGCGGCGAGCAGTCTCAGGTTCTGAGGCGAGCCGCCCGAGAGCTCGACGAGGCGCGACTCGGGTGCGGCCTTGCACGCGCGAACGGCGACGAGCGCCACCCTGTCGTGGACGGTGGCGGCCAGCTCCACGGGCGGAGCGCCGGCGGCGGGGTTGTGTGCGACGCGAACGATGTCCGCCCCCACGATCGCCCCGCTCGTCACCGCGCAGGGATGGGGCTTGGCCGCTGCGCTCCCGGCGAGCCGCTCGAGCTCGGCTGCGGCACGAAGGCGCCACTGCTCGCCTCGACGTTGATCACGACGCCCCAGCCCTTGTTGCGAGTCCGTCCCCCGGAGCGTCTCGCGGCGAGCGCGGCGGGGCACGAACGGCCAAAGGCCCGCGTCGTGGACCACGCCCCTGGCGTGCCGACACCTTACCCGTGGATTCGGGTTGCTCGCTGGAGCGGGCGCGGCGGCGCTGCTCACGCGCTCCCCGCCCGCGCGGGACACCGTTGGTCAGTCCAGGCCGCGAGCTCCGCGACGACGCGGTCGACCAACGCGTCCAGCGCGGCCGCCACCGGGGCACTCAGCTGCGTGCCGATCTCCGTCGAGCACGGCTGGATGCCGTGCAGCACGAGCTCCTGCGGCCACGCACCGCTGATTTGCGCCGCCCCGAGCAGATCGCGCAGGCCGACGTCGTGCGGGCTCAGGCCACCGGCGAACGCCTCGGCCCAGTCGAGCGCGTCCAGCCGGATCAGCGTGCCGGGAGCGGCGCCGGTGTCGATCGCCTCGACGATGATCGCGCGTCGCGCGTCGGCGACGTGCGGCAGCAGCAGCAGGCCGGCGGTGCCGCCCTCGATCAGCTCGACATCGTCGCTGTGCCGGCGGCGTTCGCGTAGGCGCCGGACGGCGTAAACGCCCAGGCCGTCATCGGAGCAGACGACGTTGCCGGTCCCAATGACGACGACGCCGCCACGGGCCGGGCTCACGTCGACCTGCGGTCCGGGTAGTCGCGCGAGGTCTCGTCCTCCAGCAGGTCGGTCCTGTACCCCGTGACGATGCTTGACAGCTCCCCGTTGCGCTCGACGATGTCGGTCAGGCTGGCCGAGTAGATGTGGTGGACCGCGAACGCGCCGAAGGCGAACATGAGCAGGAAGTGCAGCAGGCGCAACTGCTGGACCGCCAACACGCTGTAGGTCCAGCCGAACAGCGTCTGCCACGCCGGGATCCGGCTCACCCAGGCGAACAGCCCGAGCCCGGAGAGGATCGACAGCAGGAACCCCAGATACAAGCCCAGGTAGGAGAGCCCCGCGAGCGGGTTGTGGCCGTTGGTGGGCGGCGGGTGGCGGCGGCGCAGCGCGTAGAAACTCACCGTGTCTCGCAGGTCCCGGCGCTGAGCGCGCGTGATCGGCAGAAGCGAGCGCCAGCGCGCGAAGCGGTTGCCGACGAACGCCCAATACACCCGCACCAACACCGCTGCGGTGAACACAAAGCCGGTGATCTCGTGAACGAAGCGGATCGTGCCCATCGTGAAGCCGGCGTGCCCCGGCCCGCCGGCGCCGCTCACGAACGGGTGGTGGATGTAGTAACCGGTGACCGACAGCACGATCAGCGCCAGCACGATCACCCAATGCACGACGCGCACCGGCAGCTCCCAGACGTAGATCGCGCGGCGCGCCCCTCGCGCCTCGGCCTCGAGCGCACGCCTGTTCGCCCGCCTGTCAACACGGCCGGTTGCGGCCATCAGCCGCCAGCCTCGACGGTGACCCGCGTGCGCTCGCCGCCGCGCTCTGTGTCGAGCACGTGCACCGCGCAGGCGAGGCATGGGTCGAACGAATGCACGGTGCGCAACAGCTCGAGCGGGCGCGTCGGATCCGCCACCGGTGTGCCGACGAGTGCCTGCTCGTAGGGGCCGGGTCGACCCTGAGCGTCGCGCGGCGAGGCGTTCCACGTCGTCGGCACGACCGCCTGGTAGCGCTTGACAACTCCGTTGGAGACCTCGACCCAATGCCCGAGCGAGCCGCGGGGAACCTCGTGAGGACCAAAGCCGCGCGCGCTTTTCGGCCAGCTCGCGTGGTCCCACTTGGCGGTGTCGGCGATCCGCAGGTCGCCCGAGTTCATGTTGCGCTCGAGCGCGTCAAGCCAGCCTTCCAGGCGCTCCACCACGATCTCGCTCTCGAGCGCGCGGGCGGCCACGCGGCCGAGCGTGGAGTACAGCGCCTCCGGTCCGACGCCGAGCTTCTTCAGGGTGCTGGCGAGGGTGTTCTTGACCTCGGGCACCCCGGCCGCGTAGGCGACGAGCAGGCGCGCCAGCGGACCGACCTCCATCACCTCGCCGTCGTAGCGCGGCGCCTTCAGCCACGAGTACTTCTGGTTCGTCTCGAGCCACTCATAAGGCGGCTTGGGGCCCGTGTAGTTGGCCTCGGTCTCCCCCTGGTAGGGGTGCAAGGCGGCAGCCTTGTCGGTGCCGGAGTAGCTGTACCAGGAGCGCGCCACCTGCTCGGTGATCTTCTCCTGATCCATCGGCACCACGGCCGTGAGGTCGCGGTCGCGCACGATGCCCCGCGGGAACAGGTACGACGCGGTGTCGCCGACGTTGCCCTTGCCATAGCCGCCGAACGTCAGGAAGTTGCGCGTGCCGCCGCCGATCTTCGCCCAGTCCGCGTAGGCGGAGGCGATCAGCAGCACATCGGGGATGTACACCTGCTCGATGAACGTCCGCATCGCCGCGATGCGCTGGCGCAAAAAGCCGATTCGCTCGGGGTTGATCGCCTGCGGGCTGTTCGGGTCAAGCGGCGTCGCCATGCCGCCCACGAGGAACGTCTGCGGGTGCGGGTTCTTGCCGCCCAGCACGGCGTGGATGCGGATCACGTCGCGCTGCCACTCCAGCGCCTCGAGGTAGTGCGCCACAGCCAGCAGGTTCTGCTCCGGCGTGAGGCGGTACGCCGGGTGACCCCAGTAGCCGCTCGCGAACAGCGACAGCTGCCCGGAGTCCGCCAGCGCCTTCAGCCGCTGCTGCACGCTCCGAAAGTACGTCGTGCTCGACTGCGGCCAGTCCGAGATCGACTGGGCCAGCCGCGACGTCCGCGCGGGGCTGGCCTTCAGCGCCGGCACGATGTCCACCCAGTCCAGGGCGTGCAGGTGGTAGAAGTGGATCACGTGGTCGTGGACGAGCTGGCTACCCGCGATCAGGTGGCGCACCAGCTCGGCGTTCGGTGGCGGCGTGGCGCCGATCGCGTCCTCTACCGCTCGCACCGAGGCGATCGCGTGCACCGTCGTGCACACGCCGCAGATCCGCTGCGCCCAGATCCACGCCTCGCGCGCGTCCTTGCCCTCGATGATCTTCTCGATCCCCCGGTACATCGTCCCGGCCGCCCACGCCTCGGTGACCTTGCCGGCGGTCACCTGCGCCTCGATGCGCAGATGACCCTCGATCCGGGTGACCGGGTCAATCTTGATCTTCGGCACGATCCTCCTGAGAGGTCTGCGGCGGCGTCGCGCCAGCGTCCGGCGACGGGGTCTCGCCCGCGGCCGCCGGTGGCGGCGTGCCCTCCGGGCTCGCCGCGTCGGGCCGGGGCGGCGCGTCCGGGCCGCCTCTCGAGGCCTGCGACCTCCGGGCCGCCGCGCTCTGCACGCCCTTGCCGACCGCGTGCACGGCGGAGAGCGCCGCAACGCCGGCGACCGCGGCGAGCCCGATCGTCTCGGCCGTGGTGTCGGCCCCGAAGCCCGGAACGTCGGGCAGCCGCTCATAGAACGGGCTCGCGGTGCTCCAGAAGTCATGCGACGCGCAGGCGATGCAATTGCTCCCCGCCTCGATCGGCCAGCTCGTACCGTCGTTCCAGCGCACGTTCGGGCAGTTGAACGTCGCGGCCGGGCCCTTGCAGCCCATCTTGTACAGGCAATAGCCCTTGCGGTGCCCCTCGTCGCCCCACTGCTCAACGAACAGGCCGGCGTCGAAGTAGGCTCGCCGCTCGCACTGATCGTGGATCAGGTCGCCGTAGGCGAACAGCGGCCGGTTGTACTGGTCCAGCGCCGGCATCTCATTGAACGTCAGATAGTGCACGAGCACCGCCACGGTGTTGGCCGGGTTGTGCGGACAGCCGCCAAGGTTGACCACGTTGGCCTCGGGCACGACGTCCCCGACGCCCCTGCCCGCGGTCGGGCCATGCTGGACGAGGCCGCCGTCCCAGGCGCAAGCCCCGACCGCGAGCGTGAACTTCGCGTTGCCCGCCACCTCGCGTACCAGGTCCAGCGCCGAGCGCCCGCCGATCGTGCAATACCCCTCACCGGTAGGGATCGCCCCCTCGATCACCGCGATGTACTCGCCCTTGAGATGCTTCACCGCCTCGGTGCTCATCGCCTCGGCCTGCTCCCCTGAGCCGGCCATGATCAGCTCGTGGTAGTTCCACGCCAGCGTCTCCAGCACGACCTGCGCGACATCCGGATGCGGCGAGCGCAGGATCGCCTCCGAGTTACCGGCGCAGTCCTGGAACTGGCGCCAAATCAGGACCGGCCGGCGCACGTTGCCGAGCGCCTGCGCGATCGTGGTGCGGTAACTCGCCGGAAGCGCGAGCGTCGACGCCATCACCCCGCAGAACTTCATAAAGTCGCGGCGACGGATGCCGCGCTCCTCCAAGCGCTCGGGCAATGTCTGGTTGAGGAAGATTCGCAGCTCCGCGGCCCGCCACACCCGACCGCCGGAGACTACACCCAACCCCAAGGGCGGACACCGCCCTCGCGACCATGAGCCCCACCGCCACACCACAGGCACGGGCTGCCCGGCCCCCGCCAGCGCGGCGCCGGACCCGGCAGGCCGCCCCAGCCAGCGACGAAAGCCCTCGACCCCTCCCCACTACGCGCGCTCAGCTGGTCCCACCGTGACTCCACGCAGGGTGCATCCCGGGGTGGAGCGCCGCGCTGGTCCGCGGTGACGTCAAACCAGTCCAGCGCCAAGTTGAACTCATCGAACGACGGCCACCGGAACTCGCGGTGCGTTCTGCGGGTGTCTGCCATGGCACGACCCGATCTGGCGCCGACTCGTCGAGAAGACGAGCAGCGCGGCGCCGTCGTGGCGTTTGTCGCGCTATGGTGCGTGCTGAGAGGGAGCCTTGCGCTTGACGCAGCTCGGCCGGGCGGTTGAGTACCGGTTCGGGAAGCGCGGAGCGCGATCCTCCGCACATCGGTGGACACCTCTCCGGTCATGCCAGGGCGAGCCGAGAGAGGGGTCCGGGAGGGCGGCCCCGATGCGGCCCCACCAGACGGCCCAGACGACCGAACGGCCATCGCCGACGCAGCAGCACGCCCGTACGCGCCCCAAGCTGGATGTGTTGCATGCGACTTGCCGGCGCCAGGCGCGGGTGATCGACAGGCTCGGCGACGCGGTGTCTGCCCCGGGCCGCGGGGTGGCGGCACTGAAGGCCGAGAACGCCGACTTGCGCGCCAAGAACCAGCAAACGCGCAACCCGGCGCCGCGCGGATCGTCGTCGCGCAGTGCCGACGCGACGTGGTCGACGCCTCTGTGCCCAACAACACGCAACTGATCATGTCGGAGCTGCCGACCGACAAGCGTGCGCCACAGCGGTGCTTCCGCGCAGGCCGTGGTCGTCCGCGTCCAGCCCACGTGCGACACGATCCGGCTCGAGGTCGCGGACTTGATCGCTACGGCGTGAATAGCCCCGCAGCCCCCGGGCCGGCTGAGCGGCGAAGGCCTTGGCCTGAACATCGTGCAGGTGCTCAGCGCGCGCTGGGGCCTGGAACGTGTCGCCGAGGGCGGAACACGCCTCTGGGCGCAGCTCCCGCGCGCGCCCGTGACCACGTCGGCGAGCACAGACGTATACGACCGCCCGACGAGCACGCGGCCGAAGGAGGAATCCATGAGCGAAGTGCACGTCATTCCGGATGACCGGACGACCTGGCGGGTGTACGACAGCCGCGCAGCCGCGCCGCTGTCGGAGCACACCAACACGACCGAGGCGGAATTCGCCGCGCAGGCGTATGCCGCGGAGGTTGGCGCCGCACGCGTCGTGGTCCACGACCGCTACCAGCGAATACACGACGCGGGCACGTCGCCCGCGGGGCTGCGGGCGCGCGCGCAGCGCGCTCGCGGCCGCCAGCTCAACGTCGTACGCGAGCGTGCCCGCCGGATCGCCCGCGCCGGCGACTACGGCACGCGGTAGCGGGCGCTTGGGGACGCGCCTGTCCTGGATGGGTGCTGGTCGCATACTCAGAGCTGTACGGTGCCCGTCGACCCCTCGCAGCGGCCGCCGCGTCGCCTTGTCAGCGGTGGCTTCTGAGGTTGCGGTGGCTGGAGCTTGTGCGCGCGATGCGGCCTCTGCATGCAGGCCGCCGACGATCGCGTCCGCGCCGTCCGACGCGCGGAGCTGCTTCATCCCCCGCGCCGCGTGCATGCTCCGGGTGGGCCGGCGGCAGGCGGATCGTCCGCGTCGGTGGCGTAGAACGCGCTGACGCGGGCCATCAGCTGCGCCGGCGTCTCGTCGGCCCGCGGTGCGACCGGCGCGCCGAAGGCGACCTCGACCTGATGGCGCTGGCTGAGCAGGCGGCCATTTATCCGGTGCGGCCAGGACGCGCTCGGCGGCATCGCGGCATGTGTGCCGGTCACGCGCACGGGGACGATCGGGATCTGGTGGCGTTGCGCGACGAGCGCGGCGCCGGAGTGCATGCGTCCGACCGAGCCGTCGCGTGAGCGAGTGCCTTCCGCGTAGATCAGCAGGTTCCAGCCGTCTGCGACGAGCTCCTGGATGTGCTCAAGCGCGTCCGCGCCGCCGCCGGCGCGTGACACCGGGACGGTGTTGAACAGCAGCGACACGCCGGACGCGACGGAGCGGTGCTGGTAGAAGTGATCGGCGGCGGCGGCGACGACGGTGCGCCGGCGCCGCGCGGCCGGCAGCGCGCGCAGGATCGCCGGCGTGTCGAGATGGCTTGAGTGGTTCGAGACCAGCACGACCGGGCCCGTCAGCTGCGCGAAGCGTTCATGGCCGCGCCGGCGCGCGCGCACGTAATAGGCGATCAGCGGCCCGAGCACGAGCACCAGTAGTGCGGCGCGGACCGCCCGGGCGGGCGCGGAGCGCGCCCACGGCACGTCGAGTCGGCGCATCTGGCGCGCCAGGTCCGCGCTCTTGGCGGCGGCATCCTGGCCGAGCCGCCCGCCGCGCTCGGCGGCGGCGCGCACCCCTCGCGTGACGTGATAGCGGCTGATCGCTTGCAGCCGGCGGCCCGTGGACCGTTGGCGTCCTGGTGTGCGCATGTCAGTCGCGGCGTGCTCGCGCGGCTGCTCGGGCCGCACGCATCGGCCCGGAGAGCAGATATCGCCGGGTGAACGCTAGCCGACCGTCGCACGAAGCCTGCCGCCCACGCTGTTCGCGATTGGTTGCCCTGGCTCGAGCGAATGCGCTCCGAGCGGCGCATCACCCTGACCGCGGTGCGACCCGCCGGCGACGGCGATGTGCTCTCGAGCCCCCAACTGTCGGGAGCACTCGGAGACCGGCCACCCCAACCCGTGGCGCAACCCATCTAGTCTTGGCGAATGTTTCGCCGCCCGAGCTGCGGCCACCACTCGGCGAGCCGATCGCGTGCCTCGCGGGCGATCGGCGCCACGTCCGCCGCCGGAGCGCGTGCCGAACCAGCGACTCCAAGCGGCGCCGCCAACGCCTGAAGCGTCGCCGCCACCGAGCGTCCCAGCGCCCCGAGCTCATAGCCGCCCTCCAACACGCAGCCGACCGGCGCCGCCAGCGACTCGCACGCTCCAGAGACAGCGTGCGCCATCGCTGCGAACCCGTCGTCGGTCACGGCGCAGTCCGCGAGCAGATCGTCGCGATGCGCGTCGTATCCCGCGGAGACCAGCACCAGCTGTGGCTCGAACGCGCGCGCGAGCGGTACGGCGACGTGCTCGACGAGCGACACCCAGACCTCGTTCCCGGAGCCCGCGGGCACCGGCAGGTTGACCGTGAAGCCCGTGCCCTCGCCCTCCCCGACGTCGCTGGCCGGCCCGGTCCCGGGGAACAGCGGCGATTGATGGATCGAGACGAACAGCGCCTGTTTGCTCGCGTGGAAGACCTGATTGGTGCTGTTGCCGTGGTGCACGTCCCAGTCGAGGATCATCACCCGCTCGAGGTGCCGCGCGTCGAGCGCGTACCGCGCGGCGATGGCGATGTTGTTGAACAGGCAGAACCCCATCGCCTGGGACGGTAAGGCGTGGTGACCTGGGGGCCGGTGCGAGCTGAACGCCGCCGATGCCTCCCCGTCCAGCAGCAGGTCGACCATCCGCACGGCCCCGCCCGCCGCGTGCAGCGCCGCCTCGAACGATCGCTCGCTGACCACGGTGTCGGCGTCGAGGTGCCCCCCTCCGGACGCGCACGCTCGCTCGATTGACGCCACATAGCGCTCGGGATGAACGGCGGTCAGCACAGACCGATCGACGGCGGGAGCTCGCATCCGCTCAAACCCCAGCCAGTCGCGCGCCGAGAGTTCCCGCTCGATCGCGGCCAGCCGCCTCGGCTGTTCGGGGTGCATGGTGATGGCCGCCTGCCCGGGATGCGCCGCGGTGTCGTGCTCCAGCGACGTGGGGTGCTCGAGAAACACGTGGGCCATCGCGAGCACCGTACCGCTCCGTGGTGCCCTGGAGCCGCGAGATCCTGCTTACCCGGCGCCGTCCCCGATCCGCCGATACGAAGTGCATACGAGGCGGAGCTCACAGGCGGCTGGCCCACCAGGAAGGAAGCGGGGCTGCCGATCGAACGGACCCAACCAAAATGTGACGGCCGCTGCCCCAGGAGGAGTTCGACCACATCTTCAGCCGAGTTCCGGGCCTCACTGTCGAGCTCGTGATCGCTTCAGACGATCGAGGCGTCCTGCTCGCGTTGCGCGACTTCGGACCCTGCCGAGGACTCTGGCACCTACCGGGCGGGAACCATGCGGTTCGGCGAGACGCTCGTCGAGGCTGTCAAACGAGTTGCGCAAGACGAGCTCGGCCTGACCGCGAGCATCGGGCAACTGCTCGGCTCCATCGAATACCCGAGCCACTACGACAACGGCCTCGACTCGCCCGTCGGCGTGGCATTCCGCGCCGATGTAGTAGGCGACCTGCCCGACGAGCGCGACCTCCGAGCTGGCCCCGCATGGTTCACAGTCCTCCCCGACAACACGCACGACGAGCAAGGAGTTCCTCGCTCGCCATCTGGACATCATCCCGGCATAACGACGGCGCGAACCTGCGCTCAGCCTGTACGGCGCCTCGGGTCTACAAGCCGAGCGGGTCGTGGAGACCCTGACCAAGGAAGCCCGACGCGAGGCGCTCGCCACCGGCCTGGCCGACGAGGCCCAGGCGCGAGCTCGCGGAGCAGGCCGTGCGGACATGTCTCCTCTCCGCCTCGCTTGAGCTGCCGATCGAGACCATGATCCGATGAACAGAGCCTTGAGACCAGCGAGAGCACTATCGGTAGGGGAATCGAGCGGCTCAGCCGCCGAACGCGGCGGGGTCTCGTAGCTCGATCCAGAGTGAGTCGGCGACGGCGAGGACGCGTCCCGTCGCGTCGTAGAGCGCAGAAGCCGAGTGGTGCTTGCGGCCGTGGCTGCTGACCGGCCACGCGGCGACGACGTGTCGCTCCCTGGCGCGCGGGCGCTCACGGAGCTCGACGGTGAGCGAGGCGAGGACAACGATCTGAGCGAGGTGGTCGATGGATTCGATCGCGTAGGCGCTTGGGCAGTCGAGCACTGCCCACGCAAACACGGGATCGTCGGACTCCGGCGTCCACGGGGAGGCGATGAGCAGGCTGTCCCCGACCTGACCGGCGTAAATCCGCAGGCCGTCCTCGCGTGCGGTCCCGCAGACGAAGCAGGTCGGGAACCTGTGGTGCGCGAAGCCCACGTAGCTGAGCGTCGCGATCTCGGCCTGCTCGACCGTCGGCGCGGGCGGGGCCTGCGCCGCTACGGCGCCAGGCACGGCCGTGGCGATGACGTCGTCGCCGCGCAGCAGCGCGACAGAGCCGTCGTCCGCGCGCTGGCGAAGTAGCGGCACTTCCAACGGTGGCGGCTTGAGCAGCGACACGTGCACTGCGGGCGCCTTGACCGCCGTGCCCACCAAACCACAGGTATAGCCGCCATTCGCGGAGTTCGGCGGGCCATTGAAACGCCGATCGATGACGACCCGGTCGTTCACGCCATTACCCCGTCTCGCTGCAGGCTGCGCGACGCGTGCAGCGCGCTGTGCCGGCCGCTTTGACGCGCTTCGGGGCGACCCATAGTTAACTCACGCTGCGCCATCCGCAACCTCAGATCGGGGTCGGCCAGTCTGCCATCCAACGCGCAGACTACGCCTCTGCCCGACACCGGCTTCGACGACGAACTCGCCGTGAGTGCGCCCAAGCTCCTCGTGGGTTCATGTCCCGGGGGCACAGGTGGCTCGCGCGGCTGGGCTGTGGAGTGATCGCCGACTCCGCGTCAACGGGTGCGAGGTCGACGTGGCGGTTCACGTCGAGGGGAAAGGTGCCCCAGGTTGCTGGTGTTGTTCGCGATCGCAGGCCGCACGCATGTCTGCGGAAGACCGACGGTGAAACAATGACGCTCCCCGGCTCCTGGGAGCTGGGGAGCGGGTGGGGGCGTGCGCGTAGTTTGCCGTCCGACCCTCAAGTCATGCTCGAGGGTATGAGCCTTGGCCAGAGGCGTAGGTGACAATCATCTAAGCCGAGCCGTCCCGCGGCTGAGCGGTGATGCGCCGCCGTGCCTGTGCGTCGCGCCTACTGCCCAGGCATGGCGCATGGCCGAAACTGTCTACCGTCACTCCCGGCCAACGAGCCCCGATGACCGACTTACCGCCACTGCCTAACGGCTTTCAGATCGGACACTGGACCGACGCTCACGCCCGAACCGGATGCACGGTTGTGCTACCGCCGCCCGGCACACGGGGCGGGGTGGACGTGCGCGGCGGAGGTACCGGCACGCGCGAGCTCGAGGTGTTGTCGCCGCTGGCGAACGCGCAGGGACCGACAGCCGTGCTGCTCACGGGCGGAAGCGCGTTCGGCCTTGCAGCCGCAGACGGTGTCGCCCGGTGGCTCGAAGAGCGTGGGCTCGGGCAACCGACCCCCGCGGGCGTGGTCCCGCTCGTTCCCGCCGCCGTGGTCTTTGACCTCGCGGAGGGAGAGTCCGGCACGCGCCCCGGGCCGGATGAGGGCTACCGCGCCTGTGAGACGGCCGCCGCGGCTGTCCCCGAGCGCGGGCGCGTCGGAGCGGGGGCTGGCGCTGCCGTGGGCAAGCTGCTCGGGCGCGACCGGGCCACGCTTGGCGGAGTGGGCTACGCGACGACGACGCTCGCCAGCGGAGAGACGGTCGCAGCGATCGCGGTGGCCAATGCGTTCGGGGACGTGATCGCGCAGGACGGCTCGTTGGTCGGCGCCCCGCACGGCGACAGCGGTGAGCTGCTCCGCAGCGCCGAGCTGATCGCACAGATGCCAGAGCCGCCCTACCTGTCCATGCGCTCCGCCAACAACACTACGCTGGCGCGCGTCTTGACCGACGCGGCGCTGGATAAGCGCGGGTGCGCGATCCTCGCGCGCATCGCCAGCGCCGGGATCGCTCGTGCGGTGAATCCCGCCTTCACTCCCGTGGACGGCGATGTCGTCTTCTTTCTGGCGTCGGGCCCCGAGCCACCACCTGCTCCCCCGCTCGCGGCCTCTTGGGCGCTCACCGTAATCGGCTCGGTCGCCGCGACCGTCACGGCCGCGGCGATCCGGGACGCGGTGCGCCAAGCCGCATGAGGAACCCAGCTCGCGTCTAAGCGCCAGCTCGAGGCGCATCGCTGGAGCCACCCCGACCCGATCGTGCGCTCGCGGCGCGAGCGGTTGCTGTTGGCGGCCGAGCGGCTGGACGGCGAGCTTGACGTCGAGCGTCGCGCCAACGAGGCCTACGAGCACTACCGGGCGACCGCGCGCGACAGGCTCGGTCGGCGGCCGGGTGGCCGGGCGGACGCGTATCGGCCGCCCGACGTGCCCGCCGGGAGGGTCAACGTGACCGATCCCGACTCGCCCTCGGTCCCGGTCGGGTTCGGGTTCGTGAGCACCGGATGCCCGCCCAGGACGGTCGTCTCGCGGTTGTAGCCGCCGTGGGCGTAGGTGCCCGGGTAGTGAACGCTGTCGCAGTCCTGCCATTCGGCGGTGCCGCGCGTGCAGAAGTAGCCGTTGCCGGTCGAGGTCAGCGCCTCGCGCAGGCCCTCCTCGGGGGCTCGAAGCTCTCATAGGCGAGCGCGACGGTCTCCTCGGCGCGCGCCTCGCTCACCGAGCCAGCCCTTCCAGAAATCGTTCCGCCTCCTCGATCGAGTCCAGCACGAACGCGGCGGACGTGCCACGGCCGCCGACCTCCGGATCGTCGGCCCGGCCGACGAATATGCCGATGCCCTTCCCTGATAGCGCGCGGAACGCGTCCTCGTCGGTGACGTCGTCGCCCAGGTAAAGGGGCACGACGTCGTCGCCGTCGAGACCGAGCGCCTCCAAGAGATACAGCACCGCCTTCCCCTTGTCCCACTCAAGCTTGGGCTGTATCTCGTAGACCATCTTGCCGGGCGTGACCTTCAGCTCGTCGGGATGGTCCGCCAGCAGGCGGTCGACGATCGCCGCGATTCTCGGCCGGTCGGCGTCGGCGACGAGCCGGTAGTGCAAGGCGACCGACGCCTTCTTGGCCTCGACGAGCGAGCCCTCGATCGGATCGGCCTCCTCGCGCACCCGGGCGGTGACGCGCTCGATCAGCTCCTCGAACCCACCGCCGGCCTCGTGCTCGAGCGTTCCCTCTCGCGGGCTCCAGATGTCGAAACCGTGGCTTCCAGCCACGATCAGGTCGTCGACGCCCATCAGGCCCTGGACCACACGGCGGTCGCGACCGCTGACCACGCAGACCGGGCAGCGCTCCGCCACCCCCCGGACCGCCTCGCGCATGCTCTGCGAGATCACGGCGTCCTCTGGGCGATCGACGATCGCCGTCAGCGTGCCGTCGTAATCGAGGAAGACGGCAGGGCGGCGCCCGGCGAAGCGCCGGCTGAGCTCCTCCTCGTCGCGCAGCGCGTGGGGCAAGGCGCCGATGCTCGCCACCGTCGTCATCGCAGTTGCGCCGCGAGCGCGTCGATCGCTTCGGCGGTGTCGTCGACCGCCGCTCGCAGGCGCCCGGCGGCGGCGGCCACCGCGCCGGCGTATGGGAGGTACCCCATGACCCCAAAGTATCGGGTGGAGCAAGGCCCTGCACGAGCGCGCGCAGCTCCGCGTCGCGGGGCCGACCGCCAGTCAGTCCCGGCGCCGGACAGCGATCTGCGCTTGACGCCAGGGACGCCCGCCGCGGAGTGCGAGAACCACAGCGCGATGTCGAGCAGTCGCACTGCCGAGATCCAGCGCCCGCCAGCGCCGGCGGCCCTCGCCCAGCTCAAACCCCGGCGACCAGCGCCGACAGACGCCGCAGCGATCGCGCTCCCGCCAGCGCGGCCGCGCCACCACGACGACCTCTCGCTCGTCGCCCATCCACACATCCTCGACCACCGCCCGCCGCCCGCCGCCCCCGCGCCCATACCCTTGTACCGCGCACGTCGTCTGCGCCGCCCGGAGTCCGACCTCTCAACGGCCGGAACGCTAGGAACCGAGCGACGTGCCCCCCTTCAGGCGCTCACCTCAACCCACGGAACAGCAGGAGCGCCCCAAAGACCGCCACGACCAGACCCGCGGACCAGACCCGCGCCTCACCGCGACCGAGCGCATGCACGATCGAGGCTAATGGCGCAGGAAACCGGCACAGTCGATGAACTCGCCCAGCGCGGCGGCCGCCTTCGCGCAGCTGCAAAACCGGGTGACATCCGCTCGGTGAAGGGCAGCCCAACAAGTCGTGTCGGCCAGCTCTGTTGCTTTGTCCGCGAACTCGGGAAGCATCGCTACTGGCGAGGACTCGACTTCTCGGCGCAGCCCGTGGACGGCGGGTTGCCACTCGGCGGCGGTTCGTTCCAGATCCCCTAGCAACGCTGAGAACTGCCCGACAAGGTACTGCTGAGTCATCTGATCTGCCGCCAATTTGGGTGCGACTAAACCGGAGGCCTAACAGTGTGGACGTTGACTTCGGCTTCCGGTTCGAAGGGGGCGGCGAGGAGACCACTGGCTGATAAACCAGTATCGGCGCCTCGCCGCCAACCCCTGTAGCCGTGTTCGGTGGTGATCGCGTCAGGAGCGCGCGCGCAACCGCCGTGGAACGACCTTTATCGTTTCTGGTCACTCCGCTTGCCCGAAGGCTTCGATCTCCTTCTTCTCTTGGTCTGAGAGCTCGCGTGGGGTCTCGCCGTGCGAGACCTTCTCGCTTTGCACGTGGTGGCGGATCTCGTCGACGATCTCGGGGTTCGCCAGCGTCGTGGTGTCGCCGACGTCGGCGAAGTTCGAGATCCCGGCGATCACCCGGCGCATGATCTTGCCCGAGCGGGTCTTCGGCATGTCCGACACGATCCACACGTTCTTTGGGCGCGCGATCTTCCCGATCTCCCTGTCGATCGCATCGCTCACCTTTTGCTCGATCTCCTTGCTCGGCGTGAACCCTGGCTTGAGCGCGACGTACACCTCGACGACCTTCCCGCGCAGCTCGTCGATCACCGGGACCGCCGCTGCCTCCGCGATCTCAGCGACGGTGATGCTCGCCGACTCGATCTCCTTGGTTCCGAGCCGGTGCCCGGCGACGTTGATCACGTCGTCGACCCGACCAAGGATCCGGAAGTAGCCGTCGGCTCCCTGCATGGCGCCATCGCCCGCGAAGTACGGCCAGTCGTGCCAGTCCTTGCTGTTGCGGTCCTGGCAGTACTTGGCGTAGTAAGTGTCGACGTACCGCTCGGGCTGGCCCCAGATCGTCTGGAAAGACCCAGGCCACGGGTTGCGGATACAGATGTTGCCCGCCTTGCCGCTGCCCTTCGGGACCTCCTCCCCGTTCTCGTCATAGATCACGGGGTAGATGCCGAGCACGCCCGGACCGCAGCTGCCCGGCTTCATCGGCTGCAGCCCGGGCAGCGTGCTGCCCAAGAACCCGCCGTTCTCGGTCTGCCACCACGTGTCGGTGATCGCGGCTTCCCCCTGGCCGACGACGTCGTAGTACCAGCGCCACACGTCGGGCTCGATCGGCTCACCGACCGTCGTCATCGTCTTGAAGTGGTACTTGTACTTGGCCGGCTCGTCCGGCCCGAGCTTGCGCAGCATCCGAATCGTCGTCGGGGCGGTATGGAAGATGTCGACCCCGAGCTTCTCCGCGATCCGCCACGGCCGGCCCGCGTCCGGATATGTCGGGATGCCCTCGTACATGACGCTCGTGGTCCCGAGCGCCAGCGGGCCGTAGACGATGTACGAGTGACCGGTGATCCAACCGATGTCCGCAAAACACCAGTACGTGTCGTCCGGGTGGATGTCCTGGTAGTACTTCGACGTGCCGGTGACATACGACAGATAGCCGCCCGTGCTGTGCTCGCAGCCCTTCGGCCGGCCCGTTGTGCCGCTCGTGTACATCAGGAACAGCGGCGCCTCGGCGGGCATCGACACCGGCTCGACCTCCTTGCCGCCGTAGTCCTGGAGCAGCTCGTCGATGAAGAAGTCGCGCCCCTCGACCATCGGGCTCTTAGACCCGTACTGGCCGGGGTGGCGCCGCCAGACGAGCACCTTCTCGATCTCGGTCCCCTCCTCGCGGGCGGCCGCGATCGCCTCGTCGGCCTTCTCCTTGTGGTCGATCAGCTGGCCGTTGCGGTAGTAGGAGTCGATCGTTACGAGGATCTTGCTCCCCGAGTCAGCGATCCGATGGCCACACGCCGCGCCGGCAAACCCGCCGAACACCTCCGAATGGATCACCCCCATGCGAGCGCAGGCCAACATCGAGACCGGCAGCTCGGGCACCATCGGCAGGTGGAACGTGACCCGATCGCCGGTCTGCACGCCAGCGAAGTCCCGCAGCAGCACCGCGAACTCGTTGACCCGGCGGTGGAGCTCCTCGTAGGTGATCTCCTGCGTCTCCTCATCCTCAAGCTCGGGCACCCAGATCAGCGCGTTCTTGCTGCCACGAGACTCCAGGTGGCGATCGACACAGTTGACGCTGGCGTTCAGACGTCCGCCGACCCACCACTTCCAGAACGGCGGATTGCTCGTATCGAGAATCGTGTCCCACTTACGATCCCACGTCAGCATCTCGGCGTACTCGGTGAAGCAGTCCGGGAAGTGCTCCTCGCTGAACCGCTCCAACAGTGCCGGGTCGTCTCCGTTCGCCTGCGCGACGAACGCCGGCGGCGGCGGGTAGTACTCCTCCTCACGCCAATGAACCGCGATCTGAGCCTCCGAGGTCGCAGCGGCAGCGATCTCCGACGCGCTAGGTGCTCCTGGATTCGTGTCAGCCATCGAACCCTCTCCTTCTAAACTGGACGTTGGTTACGTGCTCCGACTAACGCACTGGCTTACGTGTTCGCGACCCCGGCCCCCTCTACGCGCGACGACGATCGGGACGCAAGCCCGTTCCGCCCGTCGCGCTCGATGCCGGAAACCACGTGGACAAGACCCCCGACTGAACGCAGGGCCGCACCCGCAGCCGGAGAAGCTCAGCGGTTGCCCGCGCAGCCGAAACCGACCGTCTCCGTGCGCCAGCCGAGCCGCTGACCCGGCGCAGACGTCGCCCGCGGACGCCGCCCACGTCGTGATCACGCAGGTGTCACCGTCGTCCTCGACGGCCGCGGAGCCGTCCGCCGCACTCAGGATCTCGCGACCCTCGACCGTCGCACGCCAACCCTCGACCGTCGCACGCATAACACGGCTCGGCGTGCTCTGCAGCCCAACCGAGCAGGCAAGCGACTCATCTGAGCATTCTTCCAGTGGCATCGACTGACGCCCCCTTTCAAGCGAAGCTAGTCTACGCTCGGAATGACCGCGGTGCTATCGGCATTCCGCCCCGAGCCGGGACGGTAAGAACCACCCAACCTAGTCCAGCTCCTCCCCGCGAAGAGAAACGCGCGGCGCTGGGATAACAGGGGCGACGAGAAATCTCGAACCCGGGCGTAGCGGCCACGAACCCGGGCTGGGAGCGGCGACGTCCGGCTGGACCGGGTAGGGGTCAGGGGATTGCTGTACAGAAAACCGGTCTAAGCGGCGGCGGCCGCCAGCCACACGTCGCACGCGCCGTCGCGCTGTCGCTCCCCGATCACAGAGCAGCAGCGTCGCGTCCTGACGCCGCGAGCCCAGTACTGCGCCAGGTCTAGGAACGGAAAAGTGCGCCACTGGGGCGGGTGGTGTCCGGTTCGCGCTCGACCGTCGGAATCGGCGTTGTGGTCGATTCGGATGGGAGGGCGCAGGAGGTGCGCAGCGCGGTGGAGTGGGCGCAGGTCCGGGCGTTGGCGGCAGACGGGGTCCCGCCACGCGAGATCGCGGCGAGGCTGGGGATCAATCGGGTCTCCTCGCGGTTTGGGGGTGAACGGGCGGCCTGAAAGGCCGCGTTCGGCGCGAGTTTGCAGGGCGTTGGCCGGCTGCGGCTGGGCGCGCGAGTTGCGCAGGTTCTGATCGACTCACACCGCGATGATGGGCGCCGAGCAGCCGATCTGTGGGTCTTCGGTCACACGCACATCGCCGCGGTCCTCGGCGTCGCCGACGCGGGTGGTCGGCAACCCGCGCGGCCACCCGCACCGGCCGGTAGCGGACTTCGATCCGGGCGCGTCGCGGGGTGCCCGTGGTGGTGATGGTGGCGCACTCGCGCCGCCGCTGTACGGTAACGCCCATCGCGGTTCCGTAGTTCGCCACACCAAGCGTCGGGCATGCCCCGTTGACTTGCCGGCCCGAACGGGCGTATCAGATGGCGTCAACGTGTTCGTCGCACCCTGAGGAGGGGAGTCATGGCAACACAGCAGCCGTCGGCCACCGACGCGGGTGGCGTACAACAGGCGCCGCCGACACCAGCGGTGCAAGAGGTCATCGTGGCGCGCGACATCAAGGTCGCCGACCCCGGGCCGCTCGGGCTCGGAGCGTTCGCGCTGACCACGTTCCTGCTGAGCACCTTTAACGCCGAGCTTGTGCGCGGCACCGGTCTGCCCGTCGTGTTCGGCGTTGCGCTCATGTATGGAGGGATCGCCCAGATCCTTGCCGGGATGTGGGAGTTTCGCGCCGGCAACACCTTCGGCGCCACGGCATTCACGTCCTACGGTGCCTTCTGGCTGTCCTACTGGGCGCTGGTGCACTTCTACCTGGGCGACATCGTCAAGGCCGGCGCCGCCGGCAAGGCGGTCGGTCTGTACCTGATCGCGTGGGGCATCTTCACCCTGTACATGTTCGTCGCCACGTTCCGCATCAACGTCGGGTTGGTGGTCGTCTTCGGCCTGCTGGTCATCACCTTCGCGCTGCTGGGCATTGGCGATGCAGGGGCGCACGCCAACGTCCACAAGTGGGGTGGCTACTTCGGTCTGGCCACCGCGGCGGCGGCGTGGTACTGCTCGTTCGCGGGCGTCCTGAAGTCCACCTTCGACCGCAGCGTCTTGCCAGTCAAACCACTCAAGTAAGACGTCGGCAGGCCGCCGCGGGCTCGGTCCCGCGGCGGCCCGACCCGGTGGCCGCCGCTCGAACGCCTCATGCGCGTTGCGCGTCCGGGTTGCGCGCTCAGATCGAGCGCGGAGGTGTTCGAGAAGTGGCCAAGGACCACCGGTCCAGATGGAGCGGCTGCGGTGGGGCGCTATGGAGGTCGGTCCGGTCCGGCCTGAGGGGTAGATCGGTTGGCACCTCGCGCAGAGATGTGCGGGGACTGGGCGGCAGGGTGGTCCTGTCGCCGACACCCCAGCTCTGGGAGGTGCCGACCATGGCGCAGAGTATGTCGCTCGTCGGGCTCGATGTGCATGCGTCGCAGACGCATGCCGCGGTCCTTGAGATGTCGACCGGTGAGCTTCGTGGCGTGAAGCTGCGGATGGCGCCGGGGCAGGTGGTGGAGTTCCTTGCGACGCTGCCCGGTCCGGTCCGTGCGGTCTATGAGGCGCGGCCGACGGGGTTCGGTCTGGCCAGGGCAGCAGCGGCGCGCGGGATCGACGTGCGGGTCGTCGCGGCGGGGAAGGTCCCGCGCGCGTCGGGGGATCGGGTCAAGACCGACAAGCGCTCCTCCACGCAGGTCGTATGCGGTAGCCGTTGCGGCTCTCAACACCCGCGATTGTCAACCCGCGAAAGATGCGACGCACGAGGACCAGCCTCCTCATGCGTCCATGCTGACTAGGCCGCGGTCGGCTCGCCTTGCACTTTCAACAGCGGGGGCGTCCGGATGGCGATCGTTCAGCGAACCGGTACCTGGCCGGCGTGCCCTGTCGGCCGAGAAGCCCGTCCGTGACGGAAGCGGGTCCCACGCCCTCGGTATCCGTCTCGCCAGAAGCAGGGCGCGGGTCCGGCCGGCGGCCACGGGAACGGCGCGGACACGGCGCCACGCTGCGAGCGCTCGCTCTCGGCCGAACGCGATCGTCAACGCTACTTCGCTCGCTCGGTCTGAGCTCATCGCGCCCGGGGCGAAACGACAACTCAGCCGTTGAGACGCAGAGCGCTCGCACGCGACGATGAAGCGTCAGCGGCGCCTCTTCGACCGGTGCGTTGCCGCCGTCACCGCGGCGGCAATGACGAGCGTGCCGGAGATTGCGATTGCGAAGATCCAGGCCGCGGGAAGCCGATTGTTGAGGAGCCCGTTGGCGACTAGCGCGACCAGCGCCATGGCGCCAATGAGCCCGATATTGGTAAGGAATGAGCGTTCACGCATGGTTGCCTTGACCGTAGCCAGCCGGAGCTCCGCGCGAAGCCGCGATAGCCCGCAATCGGAACGGAGAAACCCCCACGTTGTCGCTCGCGCGGCGCCAAGGCAGCAATCTCCCAGCGGCGCGGCTCGCTTCTGCAGCGATCGGGCTGCAGCAGCTCGCCGCCGCCACACTGCTCAGCAGGCGTGGAGCAGCCACGCTCGGCCGGCTCGCAACGGCCGACGCAGACCCGCCTTCGGTGTTGTGCGGGCATCTCGTCGCGACTCCACGGCCCTGCTTGGCGCGGATAGCAGGGCACGCCCGACGCTAACTGGGATCCCGTTGGCTGCAAGCGCGGCGAAAAGCGGGAGTCGAGTCAAGTCCCGAGACGTGGTGTAAGACAGCGGTGCTCATCTCGTCGGTGAAGACGGTTGGTGCTCACGCGGCGGCGAGCTCGGTCACCTCCTCTTCTGTTCTGGGAGGGAGAGTCTTCTCGGACCGGGTCTCGTAGAGAGTCGTCATGGAACCGCGGCTGATGTAGCTGCGCCCGACGAGCCATTCGTCATTGGCCTCGATGGCGAGCATCGAGACAAGGCGGATGACCGAGGCGTCGTCGGGGAAGATGCCGACGACGTCGGTGCGCCGGGCGATCTCGCGGTTGAAGCGCTCCAGCGGGTTGGTGGATCGCATCTTGGGCCAGTGCTCAGCGGGGAACGCGTAGAAGGCGAGCACGTCGTCCTCGGCCTCTTCGAGCAGCGCGGCGATCTTCGGCAATCGGGGCTCGAGCTGGGCGACGGCGTCGCCGAGTCGCGAGCCGGCTTCCTCGGCGGTGCTGGCGGTGAAGATCTGGCGGATGACGGCGCCCAGCGCGTCGTGCTGGTCCTTGCGGGCGTGGCCGCGAAGGTCCCTGAGGAAGTGCACGGTGCAGCGCTGCCACGGTGTCCCGAGAACCTGGGCCAGCGCAGCCTTCAGGCCCGGATGCGCATCGCTGATCGCCAGCTGCACGCCGACCAGGCCACGCGCGACGAGCGAGCGCAGGAAGTCGCGCCAGAACGCCTCGGTCTCCGCTTCGCCGACGTCCAGGCCGATGATCTCCCTGCGGCCGGTCTCGTGGACGCCGTGGGCGATGACGACGCACTTGCGGGCAACGCGCCCGCCGTCGCGGACCTTCTCGACCTTCGCGTCGACGAACAGATACGGGTAGCGACCCTCCAACGGCCGCTCACGGAACGCCTGGACCTGCTCGTCCAACAACCCCGCGATGCGGCTGACCTCCGACTTCGAGATCCGCAGCCCGAGACTCTCGACGAGCTGATCGACCCGGCGCGTCGACACGCCACACACGTAGGCCTGCTGCACGACCGACACCAGCGCCTGCTCACTGCGCTTGCGCGGCTGCAGGAAGCTCGGGAAGTAGCTGCCCTGACGGATCTTCGGGATCTGCAACTCGATCTCACCCGCCCGCGTGTCCCAGCGCCGGGCCCGATAGCCGTTGCGATGCGTCGCCCGATCCTCGCTGCGCTCACCATGAGCGGCACCAATGAGCTCGGACACCTCCGCCTCCATCAGCTCTTGGGCCACCACGCGCACCGACTCACGGATCACGTCACCGTGCTCCTCGCGCAGCACCTGCCGGACGACCTCCTCGACCGCCATCCTGTCCGCTCCGGCCATCGCCGGCCTCCTTTCGTCGAACCGTGAGAAGTCCGACGATCATGAGCGCCGCGGTGGCCGGACCTACCTCCGTTCCGTCCGACCGCGTCCTACGGATGAAAGTCAAACTGTCTGGCGCGTTCGGGCTCCTTGTGGCAGGCTGCGGGTTGGGTGCGGGTGACTGACGTGGCGAAGTGCAGGCGTCAGGAGCTTGTGGCCTGCCGCGCGGCCTTGCCCTTCGAGGGCCTTTGAGATGCGCGCTCCGGTGTCGCGCCCGCACCCGCCTTCGGGCCGCTGGCCTGCCAGTCGCAGACCAGCCGCCGGTAGGCGGTCTCGGCCTGCTCGGTGAGGCGGCGCTCGGCGTCGTGCTGGGCGGCGGACGCCCACACCGGCTGGCGCTTGGGGCCGGGCTTGCGGCGCGGCGCGCCGGCGGCGAGCTCGAGCAGCCGCAGCTTGCGCGCGACGATCGCGGGACGCTGGAAGGCATAGTCCTCGCCACGGGTCAGCAGGTGCCACGCCAGCACGGTCAGCTTGCGCGCGACGGCGACCGCCGCGACCGGTGCTCCGCGCCTGGCCGTCACGCGCTGCGCGAACGCGCGCAGCGGCCCGGGTGCCTTGGCCGCCGACCAGGCGGCTTCGACGAGGACGTGCCGCGCGGCGGCCGAGCCCTCCTTGGACGTGCGCCCGTGACGGGCCTGCCCGCTGCCCGACTGCCGCACGGTCGGGTGCAGTCCGAGGTAGCCGACGAGGTGTCGCGGCGTGGGGAAGCGCCCGACGTCGCCGATGGCGGCCTTCAGGGTCGCCGCCGTGGTGACGTTCACGCCGGGGATCGTCATCAGCCGGCGCACATCGGCGTCATCGACGACGCGGCGCGCGATCTCGCCGTCGAGCCGCGCGAGCTCGCCGTCGAGGAAGTCCAACTGGCGCAACGCGCCATCGAGGGTCAGCTGCTCATCATCGGCCACGCGGACCGTCTGAAGCCACGCGCGCCCCTTGGTCCCGAACAGATCGCTGAGCTTGGGACGCTCGACGAGGTTGCGATGCAGCACCGCTTGGGCCTCGTTCTTGACCTGCGTGCGGCGCTTGACCACCCCTCGACGCCGGGCGATCAGCCGCCGCAGCGCACGCGTGCGCTCGTCAGGCACCCACACCACAGGGACCAGCCCGGCGGCCAGCAGCTCGGCCAGCACCCTGGCATCGAACTTGTCGGTCTTGATCTTGGCGTGGCTGATCGCCCTCAGCCGCTTCGGGTGCGCCAGCACCACCTCGGCGACATGCGGCGCCAGGATCCGGGCGATCGCCAACGCATTGCCCGTCGCCTCCAGCACCACCCGATCAGTCGGCGCCAAGCTGACAGCGAACAGCTCCAGGCGGTCGCGACGCGTCGCGACCCGCCCCGCCGAGCGCGCCGGCCCCCCCTCACTGATCGCGACCTCGCAGAAATCGCGGTGCACATCCAACCCGATGAACCTGCTCATCACCACCTCCACAGCTCGCACGACAACGAACGGGAGACGGAGGACGAACGACACCTACGGATTCGCGCTCGCAGCGCACCCGGGCAAGTCGCAGGGGCGGCCAGTTACACCATCGGGCTCGCAGCCCATAGGAAGCGCCCGGCCTGCCCTTCCGCGTTCTCCCAGAGCCCCAGGCCCGGAACGCCCGCGACGCTAACCACGCGCCCGGACACACCCAGCCGACGCTCCGAGCACATCTTCATACCGGTACACCAACCCTAGGGACGTGACCGTCGGCCGGGTCCTCGATCTCTACGCGCGGCGCTTCGAGGGCCGGCGGCTGCACCCCGGCGAGTTCGTTATCTGCGCCGACGAGAAGTCCCAGCTGCAGGCGCTGGCCCGCCGCCATCCGACGGTCGCGGCCGCGCCGGGCCGGCCGGCGCTGGTCGAGTTCGAGTACCGCCGCGGCGGCACGCTGGCCTACTTGGCCACCTGGGACGTCCACCATGCCCGCATCTTCGGCCGCCGCGAGCCCAAGACCGGAATCGAGCCGTTCGGCCGGCTGGTCGAGCACGTCATGACCACCGAGCCCTACGCCTCGGCCAAGACCGTGTTCTGGATCGTCGACAACGGCTCAAGCCACGCCGGCCAGCGCTCGATCGACCGACTCGAAGACGCCTACAGCAACGCGCGCTTGATCCATCTGCCGATCCACGCCTCGTGGCTGAACCAGATCGAGATCTACTTCTCGATCCTGCAGCGCAAGGCGCTGACCCCCAACGACTTCGCCGACCTCGACGCGCTCGCCGCCCGGATCACCGCCTTCGAGGAGCACTACCGCCAGATCGCCAAGCCATTCGACTGGACCTTCACACGCGCCGACCTCGACACCCTGCTCGCCCGCCTCGCGGCCCGCGAGCCGCAACTGCGCCTGGTCGCCTGACGCTACGCCGCCAACAGCACCCCGGCCGGCGTCCGCACCACACCGGCACGCACCGCGACCGCCTGGATCACGCTCGCGCACAACAACTGCCGCGACCCGCTGGCCAGATCGATCACTGCGACCGCCGCCAGCCGTCGAGAGCACCGGCCAGCATCGCGCGCAGCGATCACCGCCCGCGCCAACCGCGCACGCACAAGCGGCGTGTCGAGCTCGTCAAACACCTCCTCGATGCCTGCCTCCCCAGCCAGCTCGTCATCCTCGGCGATCGCCTCACACAGCCGCCCCAACGCCGGCGAGAGCAACTTCGGCAGCTCGACCTGCAACGACAGATCCAGACACGGCAAATCGACCAACTCCGCCAACAGCCGCGCGAACTCCGACTCGCTCAAACCGCCGGCAAGCCCCGCCACCTCACGCGCGCTCGAGTGCAAGAACGCCAACGCCAAGCTCTCCTGCGACGGTCCGCGAGCGACCCCGCAGCACCGCTTGACCTTCAACCCACTCCCGCACGAACACAACTCGTTGCGACCAATCCTCGCCATCGCCGCATCCTCGCGCCAGCACCGGTCAGAACCCGCGTCGGATAACCCGGCCAACTAACGGACGGCTCCACTAGCGCTCGCAGCCGCAATGGCCCGTCGGGTGCGCCGCGGCCGCTGGGAGACTGGACCGGTTCGTCGAGGGTCAGGGCGGCGGCCTGATCTGTGAGCGCGCACGACTCGACCATGGCAGCCATCGGATGAGCCAGACCCAGGCGGTCTACTACCGCGACAGCGCGGGCGGCGAGCCGGTGGATGTGTTTCTCAACGGTGTGCCGGCGAAGGCGGCGGCCAAGATCGACGATGCCATCGACGAGCACCTCAACGGCAAGGCCGCGGATGCTCCGCCTCCGGAGTTCCCTCATTCGTCGCAGATCGACGGCGAGCTTCGCGAGCTGCGCGTGCGGTTTGCCAAGACGCGCTATCGAGTGCTCTACCAGCGATCGGGCAACCTCATCGTTCTACTACACGCGATCGAGAAGAACACCGGAACGGTCCCGGACGCTGCCAAGGCCAGGGCGAAGCAGCGGATGCGCGACTTCAAGACGCGCATGAACGCGAAGCCGAGAGGCAAGCCTCGTGCGGCGGGTAAAGATGCGCCCGGCTCGAGCCGATAAGCGAGTTGACGTCCTTATCTAAATAGATAAGCTGTCCTCATGGCGACCAAGACGGTACACGCGAAGACCTCGAGCCCCGTCGGCCGCCGCGCCAGTGACGGCGCGACCGCTCGTGCGGCTCGCAGCCAGGAGTATCGCGAGGCTCGCGACGAGTACGGCGCCATCCGCGAGCTGCGCAGGAAGAACTGGATCGCCGCTCATATCCGAGAGCGCCGCTTTGAGCTGGACCTGACCCAGCAGGAGGTCGCTGAGCGCGCAGATACCTCGCACTCCTACATCTCTCGTGTCGAGAAGGGCGACCACCTCCCGACCCTGGCCGTCCTCAGGCGCATCCTGGCCGTGCTCGACGAGGAACTCCTCATCGGCATCGTTCAGCGCGCTACCGACGACGGCGAGGAACCCGAGCGCGAAATCGCACCCGTCCCTGAGCTGGCCGCGTAGCGGCCATCCGTCGGTCGAGCACGGCCACCGCTGCTCCAAGACAGCCACCCGGGGGGCCCTGCGTCCCGGCTTCCCGCAGTCTCCTTACTCGCCCGCAGCCTGCAGCGCGTCAGCCACTTCCAACGCGGCGTGGGCTACTGCGGCGTAGGCGTCGACGACGTCGGCCAGTTTGTCGCCGGCACCGGCCTCGTTGAGCTGTTGCACTGCGGCGTCGAAGCGCGCCCAGAGCTCGGCGCGCCCGCGGCGGCCGGTCCCCGGTCGCAGCTCGTAGGGCGGCCGTGCCCGCTCGGAGTCAGCGACGGGCCGCCACGCAAGTCCCGCCTGGAGCGCCCGGGCATGGGCGTCGCGCATCGCGGCCGCCGCGTCAGCGAGCGCTCGCAGTCGATCGCGAAACCCCGGGTCGGGCGGCGCCTGCTCGTGGGCGCGCATCGCGGCGCCCCACGACGCCCGGGCGTCGGTGACTGACGTCCACGCGTGTTCCTTTGCGGCCGCGGCCGGCGTCCCGCCCCGCTCCTCCGGGAGCTCGCTCACGCAGCCGTCCTATCGCATCCAAGGACCACCACGCGACGCGCCTTGCCGCTCATGCCGCTCCTTGCGAGCGAAACCACGCGGGCGCGAACGCCCACACACGGGTGCACACGGACGGTTGGTGTAGCGTCAGTCTCGGGACACAAGAGACCACGATGACGCCGACGCCAGCAGCAGACGAGCCCGAATACCTCAAGGTCGAAGAGGTTGCCACGCGCCTGAAGCTCAAGGAGAAGACGATCCGGGGACTGGATCCTGCGCGGCGAGCTCCCCGCCTACAAGCTGGGCAAGGAGTGGCGCATCCGCCGCGACGACTTCGATCAGGCGATGCAGGCGCGCCGTACCACCACGGAACCGGCGCCTGGCGGCGGTCTCTGGGATCCAGATAACCCTGGATAGCTTCTAACGGTTGTTTGCAACCGTTGAAGCTCGTATGTATCCTCCATGCTTCGCAGGAGGATCTCGATCATGCGTGGCTTCCTCAACTGCCAGGACGAACTCTCCACCGCGGCTGGCGCGGCCGCTTCGCCGCTCATGACGCTCGCGGGGCCGTCGCACCCCGGATGGCGTTGGCGATGAGCGCGCTGCCCGCCGCACCGCTCACGGTCAAGGAGGTCGCCGCGCTGGCCAGCGTCCATGAGCACACCGTGCGCCGCGCGATCCGCGACGGATACCTCGAAGCGTTCCGGCGGCTCGGATCAACCGTCTACGCGATCCACCCCGACGCGTTCGAGCGCTGGGCCTACGGCGAACGCGTCGCGCCGCGCGCGCACCCTGCGGACGTTCCGCTACCGCGGTCGACCACGGCGACCGCTGCGGGTAGCCTCGCGCGCCTGCAGGCGATCGAGCGTGGAGAGGCAGCCTGATGGCTGACGTCACGGTGAGGAGGAAGGGCAACGGCCGCTACGAGGTGCGCTGGCGCGAGATCGGCGGCCGGCGGCGCGGGCGCACGTTCGACCGCGCGGGCGACGCTGACAAGTTCGCCACGAAGGTCCGCCGCACGCAGCAGACAGCCGGCCTGGTCGAGCTCGACGTCGACAACCCGATCACCATCGGCGAGTACGTAGAGGTGTGGTGGCGCCGGCATGCCATGCCGCACCTGGCTGAGAACACGCGCCGTGTCTACGCCCGCGTGTGGGAGACCCACGCCCGCGAGCTGCTCGGTGGCGTGCCGGTGAAGCTCGCGCGCACTTCCACCTTCGAAGACCTGCAGCTCATGCTGCTCGAGCGCGATCCGCCGGTCGGCGCCGAGACGATCCGCAAGCTCATGACGATGCTGCAGAGCGTCATGGCCCTCGCCGTGCGCGACGAGACCCTGCCGACGGTCACGGTCAACGTCGTGGCCGCCGTACGCCGACCCTCGGCGCCACGCCGCCGCGGCCTGGCCGTCTGGCCGACGACCGTCGAGGCGATCCGCAGCGCGCGCTGGCAGACCGGCGCGAAGCGGATCCGCACGGTGACCATGACCCAGCAGGACGCGGTGCTCGTCAGCCTCCTGGCCTACGCCGGCCTGCGTCCCGAGGAGGCGCTGGCGCTGGTCTGGGGAGACATCACCGCGCGGCACATCCGCGTCGAGCGCGCGGTCGCGCTCGGGGAGATCCGCGAGGACGACGCCGTGAAGCGCCACGACCGCAGCGTGCGGCTCCTCCAGCCGCTGGCCGAGGACCTGCGCGCCTGGAAGCCCGCACGCGGCGCGATCCCGCTACCCAACCAGCTCCTGTTCTCTCGCCGCGACGGCGGCGTCTGGCAGGACCACGACTGGCGCAACTGGCGCAAGCGCGTCTTCCAGCCCGCCGCGGAGGCCGCCGGCCTCATGCACGCCCGGCCCTACGACCTGCGCGGCTCCTTCGCCTCGCTGCTCATCCAGGAGGGCAGGAACGTCGTCGACGTCGCCAAGCAGCTCGGTCACACCCCGGAGACGTGCCTGCGCTACTACGCGCGGCTCTTCGACGAGGCGCCTGAGCACCCGGTCCCGGCTGAAGAAGCGATCCGCGCGGCACGCCGCCAGCTCGCCCAAGAGCGTCTCGCCGTCTGACCTGGTGGACGCGCCTTGGACGCGATCGCCCACGCTCGCGACGATCATCGATGCGCGGCGTCCGCAATCTACCTGCACCTGACGGAAGCCCTCTATCGGACTCGAACCGATGACCCCTTCCTTACCATGGAAGTGCTCTACCAACTGAGCTAAGAGGGCAGCAGCCGCAGAGGGTACCGCCGAGCGGGCCGCCCCGGGGTGCCGGGTCGTAGGCTGCGGCCCGTGAGCCTCAACCCCGCGCTCGAGGACGCGAGCTTCTGTCCGCGCTGCGGGGCGGGCGCGACGGTCCGCTTCCCGCGCTCGCTGCACTGCGACAGCTGCGGGTACGCGGTCTTCTTCAACCCCAAGCCGGTCGGGTGCGCGCTGGCGCGCGACGCCGATGGGCGCGTGTGGCTGGCGCGGCGCGGGCACGATCCCGGGCGCGGGCGGTGGTCGATGCCGGGCGGCTTCGTGGACCTGGGCGAGACGGTGCAGACAGCGATCGCGCGCGAGCTCGGTGAGGAGCTCTGCGTCGAGGCCGAGATCGGGTCGCTCGTGGGCGTCTACTCGCGCGCGGACCGCAGCGCGCTGGTCATCGTCTTCCAAGCGGCGTTGCACGGGACGCCGCAGACGACGACCGAGGCGACCGAGGTCAGGGCCTTCGCGCCCCACGAGATCCCGTGGGACGAGCTCGCGTTCGAGACCGACGCGGCCGCCGTGCGCGACCTGCTCGGCGCCTAGTGGCGGGCCAGGATGCGGCGGCGCGGCTTGGCCGTCACCGTGGTGACGGGCAGGCCGAGACCTGACACCTTCGACGGCAGGTCGAGTCGCACCCACTTGGAGACCGTCGCCGGCAGCGTGGAGATGATGACCTCGTCGAAGCCGTGGATGTTGATCGCATCCTGGATCGCGTTCATCGGCGACGGGTCACCGACCATGCCTTCGACGTGGCCGCCGGCGGCCTCCTCCAGCAGAGGGATCGCGAGCTCGAGGACCTGGTCGGCCTCGTTGCTGTCCTGATCCTCCGCGTCGACGACGACATGCAATCCGTGCGCCGCGTTGGGCACCAGCAGGGTGAACTCGGCGTTGCCGCGAGCGGCGCGTTCGCGGACGGCGTCGAGCAGGGGCGGGGTCGCCGCGGTCTTGTGCGCGACCACCAACACGCGGGCGGGACCAGAGGACTCCATGCCGACAGCTCCTTTCGTGCGGTTGCGCACGATGTTCGCATCCCCAGCGGCGGCGCGCCACCCACGTGCCCGAGGCACTCGACGAATGGACAGAACCGCTTTGCTACATTGCTTGGACTCAAGTCTTTAGGAGAAGCAATGCCGCAGCAGCCCGGTCCCTCCACCCTCGTCGACGGCGTCCTGGCCGCCGCCGCGCACCTCGAGCCCGAGCTCGAGGAGGCGCTGGCCGAGCACCACCTCTCGCGCCCGAGCTTCCAGGTCCTCGCGGCCCTGCTCGCCGCCGAGGGCCACGCGCTGACCCAGCGCGAGCTGATGGCCCAAGTCCGCCGGACGTCGGGGACGATGAGCGTCCGCCTCGCCCGCCTGGAGCGCGCCGGCCTCGTCACCCGCGAGCCCGACGCCGACGACCGGCGCTCGGTCACCGTCACGCTCACCGACAGCGGGCGCGAGCTGGTCGAGGCTGCGCGTCCTTCCTATGACCAGGCGGCCGAGCGCCTCGCCGCCGGGCTCCCCGACGACGCGCGCGCGGCCTTCGCCGAGCAGCTCGAGGCGTGGCTGGGCTTCTTCGAGCCCGACGACGGCGTCGCCCCGCGGCTGGGTGTCGCAGTCGCTCCCGCGGCCGTCGCCTCGCGCATGCGCCGCGCCGTCGGGCTGCCCGAGCGCCACGGCATCCTCGTGCTGAAGGTCAAGCGCTCGAGCGCCGCCGACAGCGCGGGGCTGACCCGCGGCGACCTCGTGACGGGCGCCGGCGGCGCGGAGGTCCGCACCATCGGCGACCTGCACCGCGCGATGCGCCACGCCCGCGGGACGCTGGCGCTCGACGTCGTCCGCGGCGTGGAGGAGCGCAGCGTGGAGGTGGCGCTCAGCCGATCTTCTTGAGGTCGATGTCGAAGATCAGGGGCTCGTTGGGCCCGATCTTCGGCGGCGACCCCTGCGCGCCATAGGCGAGTTCGGCGGGAATGGTCAGGCGGCGGCGCTCGCCGACCTTCATCCCCAGCACGCCCTGATCCCAGCCCGGGATGACCTGTCCCGATCCCAGCGCGAACTGGAAGGGCTGCTTGCCCTTGCCCCACGAGGTGTCGAACTCCTTGCCGGTCTTGAACAGCACGCCGACGTAGTTGACGGTCGCCTGCTGGCCGCTCTTGATCTCGGCGCCGCTGCCGGCGATCAGGGTCTCGGCCTTCAGGGCGGTCGGCGCGGCGCCGCTGCCCTTCGGCACCGTGGGCTTCGTGTTGATGTCGGCCTCGCCCGCGGTCGGATCGACCTTCGGGGACGCCGGCGCCTTGGCCTCGGGGACCGGCTTCTGGTTCTTGGCCTCGGACTCGGCCTTGGCGGCGGACTTGTCCGCCGCGCTCTCGCTGGTGCTGCTGCCACACCCGGCGGCGAGCAGCGCGAGCACGAGCAGGGCCGCGAGGGGAATCGATCGAGTCTTCGGAAAACGGGTCATCGGCGCGACATTGTGCCGACCGCGGCCCTGCGATGGCGCACCGCCCGGTCCAGTCACCTGGACGCAGGGCGAAAGCTTCCCGCCCCGGCGGCCGATCAAGGGATCGAGAGATGTCTCCCAGGATCGTCCGCACTGTCTTTGCCGTGCTCGCCCTCGGCCTCGCCGTACACGCCGCGCATGCCCTGATCGGGCCGGGCGATGGGCCGATCGACAACGTCATCGCCAGCTGGCTCTACACCGCCGTCATGTGGGTCGGCAGCGCCATGTGCCTGATCGCGGCCGCCGTGCGACGTCGCGAGCGCGGCGCCTGGGCGCTGATCGGTCTCGGCCTGCTGCTGTGGTCGGGCGGGGACCTCGTGTGGACGCTGTGGCTCGGCAACCTCGAGAACCCGCCCTACCCGAGCGTCGCCGACGGGCTCTACCTCGGCAGCTACGTCACGATCTATGCCGGGCTGCTGATGCTCCTGCGCGCGCGCCTGCGCCCCATCCGCCCCGCGCAGTGGCTCGACGGCGCGGTCGGCGGCCTGGCCGCGGCCGCGGTCGTGGCCGCGCTCGTCTTCCCCGCGCTGGCCGGGATCACCGAGGGCGACACGATCGACGTCGCCTTCAACCTCGCCTACCCGGTGTGCGACGTCCTGCAGCTCACGCTCATCGTCATGGCCTTCGGCCTGAACCGCTGGCGCATCGACCGCTCGTGGCTGCTGCTGGGCCTCGGGCAGCTGGCCAACGTCGTCGCCGACGCGGCCTTCAGCTATCAGTCGGCCGTCGGCACCTACGTCGCGGGCTCGTGGGTCGACACGCTGTGGCCCCTGGGCGCGGTGCTGACCGCCGGCGCTGCGTGGCAGGCCGTGTCGCGCCGGACCGTCGAGGAGGTCGCCGGCCGCACGCTGCCGCTGACCGCGGCCTTCGCCGCCATCGCCCTCGCCGTCCTCGTCATCGGCCAGTTCACCACCGTGCACCTCGCCGCCGCGCTGCTGGCCACCGCCGCGCTGCTGGTCGCCGGCGCCCGAGGCGGCATGCTCTTCCGCGAGAACGTCCACCTGCTGCGCGCGAGCCGCCACGAGTCGCTCACCGACGGCCTCACCGGGCTGGCCAACCGGCGGGCCCTGATGCGCGACCTCGAGGATGCGGCGGAGGATGCGACGGCCGCCGACCCGCGCAGCCTCGCGCTCTTCGACCTCGACGGCTTCAAGCAGTACAACGACGCCTTCGGCCACGGCGCCGGTGACGCGCTGCTGCAGCGCCTCGGCGCCGACCTCGCCGCCGCCGTCGCGGGCCACGGCAGCGCGTACCGCCTGGGCGGCGACGAGTTCTGCGTCCTCCTGGGCCAACATGCCGCGGCCGGCGACACGACCATCCAGGCGGCGCTGGCCGCTCTCGCGGAGCCCGCGGACCCGTTCACGGTCGATGCCTCCTACGGCCTGGTCTCGCTGCCCGCCGACGCCGAGACCGCCCTCGACGCGCTGCGCCTGGCCGATCACCGCATGTACGCCCTCAAGCACGGTCGCCGGGCGACCAAGGGCGAGGCGCGCGAGGTGCTGCTCGCCGTCCTCGGCGAGCGCGAGCCCGACCTGCAGCGCCACATGCACGAGGTCGCGCTGCTCGCGCGCTCGGTGGGCACCCACATGGGCCTCGATGCCGAGGACCTCGACGTCGTGGTCCGCGCCGCCGAGCTACACGACATCGGCAAGGTCGCCGTCCCGGACGCGGTCCTGCACAAGCCCGGCCCGCTCGACGACGCCGAGTGGGCCTTCATCCGCCAGCACACGATCATCGGCGAGCGCATCGTCGGCGCAGCCGAGGCGCTGCGCCCCGTCGGCCGCGTCGTGCGCGCCAGCCATGAGCGCTGGGACGGCGGCGGCTACCCCGACGGCCTGGCCGGCGAGGCCATCCCCATCGGGGCCCGCATCGTCTTCGCGTGCGACGCCTGGGACGCGATGACCTGCGATCGCGGCTACCGCAGCGCGCTCTCGGCGCAGGAGGCGGCCGAGGAGCTGCGCACCAACGCCGGCACGCAGTTCGACGCGGACGTCGTCGTCGCGCTGCTGGCGGTCGTGTTCGATGCTCACCGCGCCAGCACGTCGCGTTGAAGTCCGGCCCCTCTGGCGCCGATAGGTGATCATGGTCGCCGTCGCACTCCTCGCTCTCCTCCTGCTCGCCCTCGTCGCCATCGGCGTGCTGGGCCGCGCGCACCGCGCGCTGCGCTCCGGCGCCCGAGCCGCGGCGGAGGCCGATCCCGTCACCGGGCTGCCGGGCCGCCCGCGCTTTCGCGCGGACCTCGACGCCCGGATGGCCGAGGGCGGCCCGACGACATTGCTGCTCGCGCGCCTCGACGGCTTCGCCGCCTACGACGCCGCCTTCGGCCACCGCGCCGGCGACGCGCTCCTCGTGCGCCTGGCCGACGAGCTGCGGCGCGCCGTGCGTGACGAGGCGGTCGCCTACCGCCCCGGCGGCACCACCTTCTGCGCGCTGACCGCCCACGACGTGCTCTCGGTCGATGCGCTCGAGCGCCGCGTGTCCGCCGCGCTGCGCGAGCAGGGCAACGGCTTCGCGGTCGCCGCCTCGGTCGGGCGCGTGACCATCCCGCGCGAGGCGGCGACGTCTGCCGAGGCCCTGCGCCAGGCCGACGCGCGCGCCGACCTCGCCCGGCGCGCCGCCGACCCCAAGCCACGCGACGCCTCGCCGACCGCCGCCCTGGCCGACGCGCTGGCCCTGACCGGCGACCACGCCCTGGGCGCGGCGGAGCTGGCCGAGGCCGTCGCCAAGCGCATGGGCCTCAGCGCGCTCGAGCGCGCGCACGTCCGCCTCGCCTCACAGCTCAGCGGGCTGGGCAAGCTCGCCCTTCCCGACGCGCTGCTGGGCAAGGCCGGCGAGCTGAGCTCCGAGGAGCGCGCCTATGTCCGCGACCATCCGGTCATCGCCGAGCGCATCCTGCTGCGCGCCCGCGGCCTGGAGGCCGTGGCGGCGCTCGTGCGCTCCAGCCGCGAGCACTTCGACGGCAGCGGGCACCCCGACGGGTTGGCCGGCGAGGGCATCCCACTCGGCGCGCGCATCGTCGCGGTGTGCGACGCCTTCGACGCCATGCTCTCCCACCGCCCGTGGCGCCCGGCGATGGGCACCGAGGCCGCGCTGGCCGAGCTACGCAGGGGCGCGGGCAGCCAGTTCGACACCGCCGTCGTCGATGCGTTCGACGCGGTCATCGAGGAGCGCAGCCGGCTGTTCGCCTGATCAGGGGCGCCTGAGCGCGGCGTCCTCGACGATCCGCCGCTGTACGTCTGAGAGCGGCGGGGTCTCACCGCGCTCGAGCGCCGCGATCGCCTGGGCGACCGTGAGCCCGGTCCCGGTCAGCACCGAGCCGACGACCGGCGGGACGTCGGAGCCGCAGACGCCGGTGTCGCAGCCGTCGGAGGTCATGGCTCGAGGGTAGCGTCCGGCGTCAGCTCGTAGTGCAGCGTGCGGTAGCGCATGAGCTTGTGGAACAGCGGGACGAGGACGCCCTGGAGGATCGGCTGGCGGCGCGCGATGGCGCGCGCGGCCCGCGTGGCCTCCTCGCCGTCGAGCAGGCGACTGCGGGCGGCGATGGACGGCCCGGTGGCACGGCCGCGGGGGGTCGACGGCGCGACGAGCACGACCGGGTTGTTGCGCATCCGCTTCGCCTTCCAGGCGCTGTCCCAGGTACGGATGTAGGCGCGGTCGCCGTCGACGGCGATCGTCACCGGCGTCGGCACCGCGGTGCCGTCGCGCTTGTAGGTGGTCAGCAGCGCGGTGCGCCGCTGGGCAAATGGGTCGAAGGCAGGCATATCGCTCGCTCAGACGAGGCAGGCGCGCGTCCTGTGACAACCCAGGACGCCGGATAACCTGCGCCGGATGGATCTCGAGCTGACGGGGCGCCGCGCCGTGGTCACGGGCGGCAGCCGGGGCATCGGACTCGCGATCGGGCGAGCGCTGGCCGCCGAGGGCGTCGACGTGGCGCTCGTCGCGCGCACCGAGGACGTGCTCGAGCGCGCCGCCGCCGACGTGGCGCGCGAGAGCGGGCGCAACGTGATCGCCGTGCCGGCCGACACCGGCGATGACGCGTCGGTCGCGACCATGGTCGGGCTCGTCGTCGCGCAATTCGGCGGCGTCGACATCCTCGTCAACGCGGCCGCGACGCCGGCCACCGGCGCGCCCTTCACCGACGACGACCTCGAGGACGAGGTCAACGTCAAGGTCCGCGGCTACCTGCGCTGCGCCCGCGCGGTCGCGCCGCTGATGGTCGAGAGCGGCTGGGGGCGGATCGTCAACATCGCCGGCCTCGCCGCACGCCAGACGGGCAACCTCGTCGGCACGGTGCGCAACGTCGCCGTCGCGGCGCTCACGAAGAGCCTCGCCGACGAGCTCGGCCCGCGCGGCGTCAACGTCACCGTCGTGCACCCGGGGATGACGCGGACCGAGCGCACGCCCGAGGCGATGGTCGCGATGGCGAGCGCGCGTGGCGTGACGGTCGAGGAGCTCGAGCGCGCCCTGGAGGGCGCGGTGTCGCTCGGCCGGATCGTCACGGCCGAGGAGGTCGCCGCTGTCGTGACCTTCCTGGCCAGCCCGAAGAGCGTCGCCATCAACGGCGACCCGGTCGTCGCCGGCGGCGGCGCCCGCGGGTCGATCCACTACTGAGAAAGGCCCCGAGAGGGCCTAGTGGCGGGGGCAGGATTCGAACCTGCGAAGGCTGAGCCGCAGCGTTTACAGCGCTGTCCCTTTGACCGCTCGGGAACCCCGCCGAACGTTGGCCAGTGTAGCGATCAGGCTGCCATCGAGGCGGTCAGTTGCCGCCCTGGCTCGACCTCGTGAGCCGCGTATTTCGGCCCACCGAGCCGCAGTGCGGCGGTCGCGTCCACGACCCCGGACGGGATGAACCAGCGCCGACCATCAGCCACCAGGACGAAGAGCCAGTCGCAGCGCTCGCTCGAGAAATGCTTGACGAGGCCGCTCCAGCTGCGGTTGCCACCTCTCGTGCAGACGGTCACCTCCCAGCGACGATTGCGAAACACCGTGGAGGTCTTGACCTGCACGCCGACGAGCTGACCCGCAATGCGCGTCACGAGGTCGACGTCAGGCGCATGGCCGAGCGGAAGCCAGATCGGGTAGCCGCGCGCGCCGAGCCAATCTATGGCAGAGAGCTCGCCCAGATCGCCTTGTTTGCGCGGATTCACGGACCCAAACATACGTTCGGGTCCGGATGGATTCGCGGTGACTACGGCGCGTCGCGCAGCCGCTGCGCCTCGGGCAGCGACTCGAGCTTCTTCAGCGTGTGGTTCTCGATCTGCCGGATGCGCTCGCGGGTCACGTTGAAGGCGCGGCCGACCTCCTCCAGCGTCCGCGGGCGCCCGCCGGTGAGGCCGAAGCGCATCTCGATGACCTCGCGCTCGCGCTGGGGCAGGGCCGCCAGGGCGCGGTGGACGTTCTCCTTGCGCAGGTTCTCGGAGGCGATCTCGAAGGGCGACTCGGCCCCCTGGTCCTCGACGAAGTCGCCGAGCTCGGACTCCTCCTCCTCGCCGATCGGCTTCTCGAGCGAGATCGGCTGCTGGCTCATGCGCAGGATGTCGCGCACCTCGCGCGCGGAGCACTCGAGCTCGCGGGCGATCTCCTCGGGCAGCGGCTCGCGGCCGAGCGACTGGACGAGCTGGCGCTCGACGTGGACGACCTTGTTGAGCTTCTCGACCATGTGGACCGGGATGCGGATCGTCCGCCCCTTGTCAGCGATCGCGCGGGTGACCGCCTGGCGGATCCACCACGTCGCGTAGGTCGAGAACTTGTAGCCGCGGCGGTAGTCGAACTTCTCGACGGCGCGGATGAGGCCCAGCGAGCCCTCCTGGATGAGGTCCAGGAAGGTCAGGCCGCGACCCAGGTAGCCCTTGGCGATCGAGACGACGAGGCGCAGGTTGGCTTCGACCATGTGGGTCTTCGCCGCCATGTCGCCGCGCTCGATGCGCTTGGCCAGCTCGACCTCCTGCTGTGCGGTCAGCAGCGGTACGCGCCCGATCGAGCGCAGGTACAGCCGCAGCGAGTCGAGGCTCGGCTCGACGGTCAGGTCGATCTCGGGCTTCTTGGGCGCCTCGACGCTCTTGCGAGCCGCCTCGGCGGCGGCCTCGACCTTGTGCGCCTCGCTCGTGGCGAGCCGGCCGTCGGCCCCGACGACGTCGATGCCCTGCTCCTCCAGATGCTGATGGAGCTCCTGGATCTGCTCCTTGGTGACCTCGACCTCCTCCAAGGTCGAGGCGATCTGCTCGAAGGTCAGGAACCCACGGTCCTGGCCGTCGACGATGAGCTGGCGAAGATCGTCCAGCTCCCAGATCGGTGCCTCATCAGCGAGAAGTACGTCTGTCTTGGTACTCACGCCCCCAGCTTCCCTCGGCGATAAGCAGCCCTCAGAGCGGGCACCGACCCCGGAACCCGGCTCCCCAATCGTCTCTCCCTCCCAGGCGGCCATTCCCCTACAAAGGCATGCCGACCCAGGTCGTGAGTGATAGCACAAGGTTCTCGCGATACCTAGGAACGGGTGTCGACTACCCTGAACGGAAGGATGGAGCCCACAACGATCCCCGCCACCGACGTCCAAGCCTCGGCGCCCACCGTCCACGTCTCGCTCTCACGCGTAGGCGTCACCAACGTCGAGAAGGTCATCCGAATCGGCGAACCCGGCGCCGAGCAGCTCTACTACGCCAAGCTCGACTGCTTCGTCGACCTCGGGCCAAGCAGAAGGGCGCGCACATGTCGCGCTTCGAGGAGGTCGTCAACGACGTCATCGGCGAGGTGGTGCTGGGCGAGAGCGGCTTCAAGGCCGAGCAGCTGGCCCAGCACATGGCCGAGCAGGTGCGCGAGCGCCAGGACGCCCGGCGCGCCGAGGTGACGATCGCCGCTCGCTATCCCGAGCACAAGCCCGCGCCGGTGTCGGGCATCTTGACCCAGGAGATCTACACGCTCTATGGCTCCGCGGTCGCCTCCGAGCACGGGACGCGCCGCCTCGTCGGCGTCGCCGCGCAGGGGATGACCGCGTGCCCGTGCGCGCAGGGGCTCGTCGCCGGGCGCTCGCGCGAGCGCCTCGTGGCCGACGGCTTCAGCGACGACGAGATCGAGCGCATCCTCGAGGCCGTCCCGGTGGCCACGCACAACCAGCGCGGCCTGGGGACGCTCCACATCGGCTGCCCCGAGGCGTGCGACACGGAGATCGAGGCCACCGTCCTGCTGGACATCGTCGAGAACTCGATGTCGAGCGAGATCTACGAGCTCATGAAGCGCTCCGACGAGGGGGCCGTGGTCGAGAAGGCCCACCGGCGCCCGCGCTTCGTCGAGGACTGCGTGCGCGAGATGGTCCGCGGCGTGATCGAGAAGCTCGGCGACCTGCGCGACGACGCGTTCGTCTCCGCGCGCCAGGAGAACCTCGAGACCATCCACCAGCACAACGTCGTCGCCGAGCGCTTCGGGCTGCTGGGCGAGCTGCGCAGCGAGCTCAGCTCGGGCGAGCACCTCGCGCATCACACGTCGATGCGCGAGTGGCTGGACGCCAGCGCCCGCTGAAGCCAGGCTCGAATTCACCACCCCGGCCCCGCTTCCCCCTCGGTGCCCGGCCACGCGGCGCCGCCGGCGCCGACCGAGAGCGACCGGACGCCGCATGGCGCCTCGGGGCAGAACAGTCAGGCGGCCACGCAGCGCGCCAGGACGCCGCGCACGGGCGTGCGCTCGACCAGGACCAGTGCCCAGGGGCTGGGATCGCGATAGACGCTGTCCAGCAGGTCGGCGGGCAGCGGCGGGTTCGACGGCGAGCGCACGACGAGCACCGCGTAGTCGGCACCCTGCAGCAGGACGGCTCGGTCCTGGCCGAGCACGTAGTCACGCGCGCGCGGGCGCCGGCCGGCGAGCACGTCGGGGCGTGCCGAGGAGAGCCCCTCAGTCGTCTTGACCGCATGGGCGCCGCGTTCCTCGCCGCACGAGCGCAGCCGCTCGGGCACGCCGTCGTGTGAGCGCTGCAGCGCCCAGACGATCGCGGCGGTCGCACCCGCCGCCGCAATCAGCGCGGTGAGCAACGCGAGCGCGGTCCTGAGCGAGATCACCGGCGCGAGGATGTCAGGCTTGCACCGGCGGCGGGGCGGCGCGCACCACGACGACGCTCGCCGCCGTGACCAACCCGATGGCGACGATGTCGCGCGCGCCCAGGCGCTGGCCGAGGATGATCCAGCCCGCGATGGCCGCTATCGCCGGCTCGATGCTCATGAGCACGCCGAAGACGTTGGCCGGCAGGCGCCGCAGCGCCTCGGTCTCCAGCGAGTAGGGCAGGACCGAGCTCATGAGCGCCACCGCGCAGCCGATGGCCAGCCAGCGCGGGTCGAGCAGGCTGCTGCCCGCGCCGGCGATCCCCGGGACCAGCGGCACGAGCACCGCGACTCCCATCGCCACCGCCAGGCCGCGCCCGCCGCTCCACACCCGCGACGCCGCCTGCGCGACCAGGATGTAGACGGCCCAGCAGCCCGCGGCCACCAGCGCCAGCGCCACGCCCACCGCGTCGACCGCGCCGCCGCCCGGGTCGGCGAGCAGCACGATCCCGACCGCCGCCAGCGCGGCCGCGGCCAGGTCCAGGCGCCGGCGCGACAGGGCGACCGCGATCCCCAGCGGCCCGGCGAACTCGATGGTCACCGCGATGCCGAGCGGGATGCGTGCGAACGACTCGTAGATGCAGAGGTTCATCGCCCCCAGCACGAGCCCGAAGAGCCCGATGAGTCGCAGGTCGCCCGACGAGCGCCCGCGCAGCGAGGGGCGCCACACCGCCAGCAGGATCGCCGCGGCGAAGAGCGAGCGCAGCAGCGAGGTCCCGGCGGCGCCGATCTCGTCGAAGATCGTGCCCGCGATCGCCGCGCCGAACTGCAGCGACGTGATGGCCACGACGACGAGCGGTACGCCGCTCGACTTCAGGGCTTCAGCCGGTGCCCGGTCCGAAACAGCCACGAGCTCCACGCCACCATGACCGCCGCGAGCGCGCCCGTCACCCCCAGCGCGAGCGCGAAGCTGACGTCGCTCGTGCCCAGGAAGCCGTAGCGCACCGCGTTGAGCAGGTAGAAGATGGGGTTGGCGTGGCTGATCTCGTGCCACGGGGCGGGCAGGCGGTCGACCGAGTAGAAGACGCCGCCCAGGAAGGTCAGCGGCAGGATGACGATGTTCGTCACGAAGGCCGTGTGGTCCCACGAGTTGGCGTAGACGCCGACGATCACGCCGAAGGACGAGAAGAGCACGAGCGCGAGCGACACCGCGAGCACGAGCTCGAGCGGGTGGCGCACGGGCACGTCGACGACGGCCATCGCGCAGGCCAGCAGGCCCGCGCCGATGAGCAGCGCGCGCACGACGCCGCCGATCGACAGCGCGAGGTTGACCTCCCACGGGCGCATCGGCGCGGCGAGCACGTCGTTGAGGTAGCGGTCGAAGCGCGCCTGGAAGACCGACGCCGAGTTGTTGGCGTAGGTGGCCTGGATCATGGCCATCGCGATGAGGCCCGGCACGATGTAGACCTCGTAGTCGACGCCGTCGATCTGCTTGATGCGGCTGCCGAGCGACAGGCCGAAGACGAGGATGAAGAGAAACGAGCTGAGGATCGGGGCGACGACGGTCTGCGTCCACAACTTCAGCACGCGGTGCGACTCGCGCGTGCTGAGGGCGATGAGCCCGCGGTGCCGGGCGACGAGCGCGGCGACGGGCCCGCGCCGCTCGGCCGCGCCCGGCGGGCCTTCGGCCAACGCGCCACCAGCGCGCCGTTGCTCGCCCGCGGCCGGCGGCCCTCCGCGATCGCCTCCGCTCGCGATCACGACGCCATCGCCTTGACGTAGACGTCGGCCAGCGAGTCGGCGCCGAACGTGTCGCGCAGCCCTTCGGCGCTGTCGCGGGCGAGCAGGCGTCCCCCGCGGATGAGCGCGATCTCCTCGCACAGCTCCTCGGCCTCCTCGAGGTAGTGCGTGGTGAGCAGGATCGTCGTCCCCTCGCCGTGCAGGCGGCGGATATAGGCCCACAGCTCGAGGCGCAGCTCGAAGTCGACGCCGGCGGTCGGCTCGTCGAGGATGACCAGGCGTGGCTCGTGCATGAGCGCGCGGGCGAGCAGCAGGCGCCGGCGCATGCCGCCCGACAGCATCGGGGCGCGCACGTGAGCCTTCGCGCGCAGGTCGAAGACGTCCATCATCTCGCCCGCGCGGCGGCGCGCCCGGGCGCGCTCCATGCCGTAGTAGCCGCCGTGGTAGAGCAGGGTCTCCTCGACGTCGAGGAAGCGGTCGAGGTTGACGTCCTGCTCGGCCAGCCCGATCAGCGCGCGGGCGGCGTGGGTGCCGTGGTCGTGGCCGAAGATGCGCGCCTCGCCGGCGGTGACGCGGATGAGGTTGCAGACCGCGCTGATGAGCGTCGTCTTGCCCGCGCCGTTGGGGCCCAGCAGACCGAAGAAGGCGCCGTCGGGCACCACGAGGTCGAGGCCGTCGAGGGCGAGGAAGCCATTGTCGTAGCGCTTGGTCAGGCCTTCGAGCGCGAGGGCAGCCGGAGGGGACATCCGCACGTTGACGTTAGCGTGCCGGTTTATCCTCGGTGCATGCGCATCGGCGAGCTGGCACGCCGGGCGGGCGTGACGACCCGCACCGTGCGGTACTACGAGGGCCTCGGGCTGCTCGTCTCGCGGCGCGAGGGCGGGGGCCACCGCCAGTACGACGAGGACGCCCTGGCGCGCATGGCCAAGATCGACTGGCTCAAGCGCATGGGCCTCACGCTCGACGAGATCGCCGAGGTCATCCCGCTCTACTTCGGGGCGCAGACGAGCGTGCGCGGGCGCAAGAAGATGATCGCCCTGCTCGAGCGCCGGCTGGCCGAGACCGAGGAGCGCGTCGAGGGGCTCGTGGCCCACCGCGAGGACCTGCGCGCGGCGATCGGCCGCCTGCGCGACGGCCTGCCCGAGCCCGTCGCGCGCTAGCCCGCGGCCGCCGCTTGGATGCGGCGTCCGGCGGCGCTTCCTTAGGCGCATTGCGTCTGCCCGCGAACAGCATCATCGAGGAAGGAAGTGGGCGGCGATCGGAGCGCCCGTGGTGGCCCTGGTGCGTTGCCGCTCGCCAGCCCGACGAGTGGCGACTTTGTCAGCCTGAGGCGTACGAAGTCGCCACTCGTGAGAACGAGCGGGCCCCGAGCACCGGCACTCCCTTGCCCTCGATGATGCAGTTTCGCGCCGCACGGCACCGCGAGGGCATGCGGCCAGACCGCAACGAGCACAAACGTAACATTTGACGTTCAACGTCAGCTTTTCGTACGATGGGTTCATGCAGACACGCACTCTGGGCCGCAACGGCCCGACCGTCTCCGCCCTCGGCCTCGGCTGCATGGGCATGTCCGAGTTTTACGGCGCCCGCGACGACGACGAGTCGATCGCCACCATCCACCGCGCGCTCGACCTCGGCGTCAACTTCCTCGACACCTCCGACGTCTACGGCCCGCACACCAACGAGGTGCTCGTGGGGCGCGCCATCGCCGACCGCCGCGACGAGGTCGTGCTGGCCACCAAGTTCGGGATCGTCCGCGACCCCGACGATCCCGCCGCCCGCGGCCAGAACGGCAGGCCGGAGTACGTCAAGCAGGCCGCCGAGGCATCGCTGAGGCGCCTGGGCGTCGACCACATCGACCTCTACTACCAGCACCGCGTCGATCCCGCGACGCCGATCGAGGAGACCGTCGGCGCCCTGGCCGAGCTGGTCCAGGAGGGCAAGGTCCGCTACCTCGGCCTCAGCGAGGCCTCCCCCGAGACGTTGCGCCGCGCCAACGCGGTGCACCAGATCACCGCTCTGCAGACCGAGTACTCGCTGTGGTCGCGCGAGCCCGAGGACGAGATCCTGCCGACGTGCCGCGAGCTGGGCATCGGCTTCGTCGCCTACTCGCCGCTGGGCCGCGGCTTCCTGACCGGCGCCATCCAGTCCATCGACGACCTCGACGAGGACGACTACCGGCGCTTCTCGCCCCGCTTTCAGGGCGAGAACTTCCAGCGCAACCTCGATCTGGTGACCACGATCGCAGAGCTCGCGGCCGACAAGGCCGTGACTCCCGCCCAGCTCGCCCTGGCGTGGGTGCTGTCGCAGGGCGAGGACATCGTCCCCATCCCCGGCACCAAGCGCCGCGCGCGCCTGGAGGAGAACGCGGCCGCCGTCGACGTCGTCCTCAGCGACGACGAGCTGCGCGACATCGCCGACGCGCTGCCCGAGGCCGTGGGCCTGCGCTACCCCGAGGCGATGATGCAGTCGGTGAACCGCTGAGCGACCGACCGGGGCGAGGGGCTAGATTCCTGTCATGCCCCTCGTCCCCATGGTCATCGAGCGCTCCGCACGTGGCGAGCGCGAGTACGACATCTTCTCGCGGCTGCTCAACGAGCGGATCGTCTTCCTTGGCCAGCCCGTCGACGACCAGATCGCCAACCTCGTGATCGCGCAGCTCCTGCACCTGGAGTCCGTCGACCCCGACAAGGACATCTCGCTCTACATCAACTCCCCCGGCGGCTCGATCTACGCCGGCCTCGCGATCTACGACACGATGCGGTTCGTCAAGCCCGACGTGGCGACGATGTGCATGGGCATCGCGATGTCGATGGGGTCGCTGCTGCTGACGGCCGGCGCGCCGGGCAAGCGCATGTCACTGCCCAACAGCCGAATCCTCATCCACCAGCCCTCCGCGGGCTTCGAGGGCCAGTCGACCGACATCGAGATCCACGCGCGCGAGATCCTCAAGACGCGCCAGCGGATCGACGAGATCTACGCCCACCACACAGGCAGGTCGGTCGAGGAGGTCCACGTCGACATGGAGCGCGATCGCTTCTTCAACCCCGAGCAGGCGGCCGAGTACGGGCTCATCGACCGCGTGATCGAGGAGCACTAGCGCGTCGGCGGCCTGCCGTGCAGCGCGTGGCCCAGGCCGCGCCTGCGCAGCAGGGCCGCGAACTCCTTGGGCTTGGCCGTCATCACGCCGTCGACGCCCATGTCGAGCAGCGACCCCCAGATCGCGGGGCTCTCTCCGTCGTCGCTGAGCCAGGTGTGCCAGGCGTAGCCCTCGCGGTGGGCGCGGGCGACGTTGTCCTTGGTCGTGATCTGCAGCGTCTGGCCGCCCAGCTCGTAGGTGATCGGCAGCTGGAAGGCGACGACGCCGTCGCCGGGGGACTTGCCGCCCAGCAGCCAGTTGGCCGCCCCGCCGATGCCGGGCGCCACGGGCAGCGCGGGCACCAGCTGGTGGAAGCGGTCGACGGCCTCCTGCTTGAAGGAGACGACGATCACGTCACGGCGCCTGGTGGGCTTCAGGGCCCGCGCGAGGGCGTCGGCGTTGGTGAGGTACTCGGCGAGGGCCTCGGCTTTCGTGCGGCCCTTGATCTCGACGTTGATCGGCGTGTGGGGGAAGGCGCGCAGGACCTGCGTCAGCGTCGGGACGCGGAAGTCGGCGGCGGCGAAGCCCTTCGGCGGGCGGCGCTTGCCGGTGGCCACCCCGCGCAGGCGGTAGGCCGAGCGCACGCGATCGTGGCGGTACGCATTGCTGCCGCCAGAGAACCAGTAGGCGGCGTCGAGCTTTCGCAGCTGCCTGAGGGTGAACGACGCGACGGTGCCGTGACCATTGGTCGTGCGGTCGACCGTGGTGTCGTGCATGACGACGACCTGGCCGTCCCTGGTCACCCCGACGTCGAGCTCGAGCATGTCGGCGCCGACCTGCAGCGAGCGCTTGAACGCGTACATCGTGTTCGAGGGGAACTCGTCCTCGCCGCCCTGGTGGGCGATGTCGAGCGGCGTCTTCTCGATCCACGGATTGGTGGCGGCGCCCGCGACCGGCGCGGCGACGAGCAGCGCTGCGACCGCGAGTAGGACGCGCATCACGCCACCGCGTGCTCGATGACCCCAAGGCCCTCGATCTCGATGCGCACCACGTCGCCGCTGCCCAGGAACCGCGGCGGGTCGAAGTACATGCCCACGCCGCTGGGGGTGCCGGTGAGGATGAGGTCGCCCGGCTCGAGCGTGATCGTCTCGCGGATGAACGCGACGATCTCCGGGATCCCGAAGATGAGGTCGCTGGTGCGCGAGTCCTGGCGCAGCTCGCCGTTGATCCACGTGCGCAGCGCGAGGTCGCCGGGCTCGGCCACTTCGTCGGCGGTCGTGATCCACGGGCCGAACGGGCAGGCGCCGTCGAAGCCCTTCGCGCGCGTCCACTGGCGCTCGGCGCGCTGGAGGTCGCGCGCGGTGAGGTCGTCGGCCACCGCAAAGCCGGCGACCTCGCCGCCCGGCCCCATGACGACGGCGAGCTCGCCCTCGTAGTCCAGGCGCTCGACGACGGCGGGGGCGCGCACCGCGGCGCCGGGCGCGGCCACCGAGGTCGGGAGCTTCATGAAGACGATCGGCCTCTCCGGCAGCTCGGCGTTCTGCTCCTGCGCGTGGGCGAGGTAGTTCAGGCCGATGCCGAAGATCGCGCGCGGCACGTGGGGCGCGAGCAGCTCGACGTCGTCGAGGGCGTGGTCGGGACCGGACGCCGGCGCGCGGTCGCCCGAGGCGAGGCGGTCCTTCACGGTCGAGCCGTCGTCGAAGGCGACGACGCGGCCGTCGAGGACCTCGCCGTACTGCTGGTCGCCGCCGGGGGCACGGTAGGAGACGAGCTTCATGGCCGGGCAGGCTACCGGCGCGCCAGCTCAGCCAGCGCCCCGCGTACGGCCGCGTCGCTCGCGCGGGCGTCTTCGTCGGTCCAGTCCCACGCGACGCCTGCCGCGATCGCGAAGCGCGGCTGCATGTGATCCTGGATGTCGTCGACCTCGAGGCACACGGCGGCCACGCCCTCGGCGCCGGGCAGCGACTCCTCCACGACCTCGGCCCGCGCGTGGATCGTGCAGGCGATGTCGCCGGCGGCCATGACCGTCAGCGCGCAGCGTGGCTCTCGGCGCAGCCTGGCGAGGGTCTCGCGGCGAGGGGCGAGCGCGAGGAGCACGCGCCGCGGGCCGGCGCGCAGCGCTGTCGAGACCGGGATGGCGTGCGGAGCGCCTCCCCCGCTGGTCAGGACGCAGACCGTTCCGGGCGCCCAGTCGGGTAGCTCCGTGATGGGCGTCATGCTGCCGCGCGCGCTCGAGCGCGAAGCACGAGGGCAACGATCAGCCGCGCGGGATCGGCGGCAGCGGCCGCGACGTGGCGGCGCGCGAGCGTCGGCGCTGGCTGCGCTGCGCGCGGTCGGCCTCGTTGCGCTTGGTGTGCTTGGAGAAGCGCTCGCGCTCGGCGTCGGTCATCTTGCGGATGACCAGCGACCCCGCGTCGACCTGCTCCTGGATGCGCTCGAGCTTGGCCTGTCGCTGCTCCGCCTCGCGCTCGCGCTGGGTCTTGGCCGGCATGGGTACAGGCCTACCCGCCGATGGCGCCGGCCATGCAGGATGACCGGCGCCGAATTCCGCTTCCAGCGGGGGTTTTCCGCTGCAGGGCGGGCTAGCGCTCCTCGATGCGCTCGTCGCGCACGGTGCGCTCCTCGCGGACGAAACGGCCGTCGTCGAGGCGCTCGCGATCGTCGGCGAGCTCGTCGTCGGCCAGGCCGCGCTCGTGCATCCGCGCGCGCGTCTCGTGCAACTCGGCCTCGGCACGCTCGCGCGCGGCGATCTGCTCGGCCTCCTCGGCGCGCGCGGCGCGGCTCGACGCCTGCTCGCGATGGGCGTCGGCGACCTCGCCGCGCTGGCGGACGAGCTGGCGCTCGCGCGACTTGGCGCGCATGCGCGGCATGAGAACGGCGATGAGCGCCAGCACGATCAGCACGACGACCACGATGGCGATGATGGCTCCGGTGGACATGGACCTCTCCTCTCGGTTCGCCACCGGCTCTACCCGACGGTCGAGGCGGGAAACTGTCGATCGTGATCCTCGCTCTCGTCATCACCCTGGCCCAGGCCGGCGGCGGCTCCTCCGGATTCGGGGGCGGCGGCGGTGGCGGCGGTGGAGGAGGAGGAGGAGGCGGTGGCGGGGGTGGCTTCGGCGGAGGCGGCGGCTCGGGCGGCGGGGGCGGCGGCTTCGTCTTCTTCGCGCTCATCGTCCTCGTGTTCATCGTCATCGCCGCGGTCAGCGCCGTCGGGGCCGCGCGCATGCGCAGGCGCCGGCGCGAGCGCGTGCAGCAGGTGATGCTGGCCGCCGCCGAGGCGGCGCAGGACGACGCCGCGTTCGACCCCGACCGCGTCACCGGCGAGGCCTCGCAGCTCTTCACCCACATCCAGCTGGCGTGGGACGCGCGCGACCGCCCGCGGCTGCGCGAGCTCATCGGCGGCGACCTGCTCGTGGAGTGGGAGCGACGACTCGACGACTTCGACTCGCGCGGCTGGCACAGCCGCGTGCGCGTCGTGCGCGATCCGACGGTCGAGTACGTCGGCCTCGTCAATCGCGCGACCGACGAGGAGGACCGCGCCGTCGTGCGCCTCTCGGCGCCGCTCATGAGCTGGGTCGAGACGGCCGACGGGCGTCGGATGTACAAGACCGGCAAGGACGACGCGACCATCGCCTTCGCCGAGTACTGGACCCTGGCCAAGCGCGACGGCCACTGGACGCTCGTCTCGATCGAGCAGGACGCCGAGGGCGCCCATCACCTCACCGACGCGATCATCGCCTCACCGTGGTCCGACGACCGCCTGCACGACGAGGCGCTCGTCGAGCAGGCGGTGGCCGACGGCGTGCCCGAAGGGTTCTCCGCCGCCGACGCGGCGACCTTCGCCTTCGCCGGCACCGCGCGCGAGGAGGCGCTCGACCTGTCGCTCGCCGACGCGCGCTTCCTGCCCGACGTGCTCGAGGCAGCCGTGCGACGCGCCGCCGCGGGCTGGGCGGAGGCCGTCGACGGCGAGGACGCCGCGCTCGAGCACGTGGCGTCGCGCGAGGCCATCGACGCGCTGCTCTACGGCAGCGACGCGCAGCACCGTACGCGCCTGGTGGTGCGCGGGCCGCGGATCGAGCGCGTGGTCATCGAGCGCGTCGACGCGCACGCCCAGCCGGCCCACATGACCGTGGCGGTCGACGTCCGCGGCCGGCGCTACCGCGAGGATCGCGACACCGCCGCGGTGGTGTCGGGCTCGCGCGAGCGCGAGGCGACCTTCCAGGAGCGCTGGGAGCTTGCCCTCGACGGCCCCGACGACGCGCCCTGGCGCGTGGTCGGCGTGCATTCTCGATAGCTTCGAAATCATGACCACCAAGGCCGACTTCACCGAAGAGGAGTGGGCACGGCTCGGGCGTGCGCCTGTGGTCGCCGGGATGGCGATCACGCTCGCCGACCCGGGCGGCCCGATCGAGACGCTCAGGGAGTCCAGCGCGGCGCTGCAGACCGTGCTCGAGGCGGCACAGTCGGGCAAGTACGGCGAGGCCGTGCAGGCCGTCGCGCGGGACTTCTCCGACAAGGCCCGCCAGCGCCAGAACCCGATGGCCGGCTTCAAGCCGAAGGGCCGCAACGCGGGCGAGGAGGTCCTCGCCGAGTTGCGCGCGGTCAACCGGCTGCTGGTCGAGAGGGTCACGCCCGAGGAGCGCGAGCAGTTTCGCGAGTGGCTGAAGACCGCCGCGCAGCGCGCGGCCACCGCGGCCAAGGAGGGCGGCTTCCTCGGCTTCCGCGCCGAGCTCGTCTCCGAGCGCGAGCAGCAGATGCTCGACCGGCTGGCCGAGGTCTTCCACGAGGACTGAGGAGCTCGCGGCTAGACGTTCTTGAGCAACCCGGCCGAGCGCGCCCACTCGACCGTCCGGCGGATCGTCTCGCGCGGGTCCGTGTAGCGCAGCCCCAGCTCGCGCTCCGCGCGCGAGCCGTCGTAGCGGTGGCCGTGCAGCAGCGTGCGGACCATCTCGCGGCAGACCGGCGGTGAGCGGCGCGCGAGGCGGAAGCCGCCCTCGACCGCAGCCGCGGCGATCGTCGCCACCGGGCGCGGCACGAGCCGCGGCCGGCGCTGCACGCCGGCGACCTCGGCGCCGAGCACGAGCGCCTCGGTGATGGTCAGCGTCATCCCGTTGAGCAGGTAGCGCTCGCCCGAGCGGCCGCGCTCGGCGGCCAGCAGGTGGCCCTCGACGCAGTCGCCGATGTCCACGAGGCTCACGTTGGTCTGGACGAAGACCTTCAACCGCCCGTCGAGGAAGGCGAGCAGGAAGCGCCCCGTCCCGCTTGCGCGCCCCGGCCCCTGGACCGAGGATGGGTTGACGAGCACGACGTCCTGGCCGGTCTCCCGCGCCGCGGCGAGAACCGCGCGCTCGCCTTCGGTCTTCGTGCGCTCGTAGGTCGACAGGTACCAGCCGCGGTGCGGCGTGTCCTCGCGCCCGACGGTCCCCGGCGCCTCGCCGAGGGTCGCCGCCGACGAGGTGTGCACGAGGCGCGGCAGGCCGACCTTGGCGGCGGCCCGGACTGCGGCCACGGCACCGTCCACATTGACGCGCCGCATCGGCTCGGGATCCTCCACGCAGAGCGTGTTGACGCCCGCGACGTGGAAGGCGAGGTCGGCGCCGTCCATGCCGCGCGCGAGCACGTCGAGGTCGAGCGTGTCGCCGCGCACGACCTCGGTCCCGCGCTCGGCGAGCTTCGCCGTCGCCTCGTCGGAGCGCGCGAGGGCGACGACCTCGTCGCCGCGCTGTAGGAGGCGCTCGACGAGCGCGCTGCCGATCACCCCGCTGCCGCCGGTGACGAAGACCCGGCTCACGAGATGGAGCGCAGCGAGGCGGAGAACTTCAGCAGGTAGTCGACGCCCGACCAGGCGGTGACGAGGGCCGCGAAGACCATCCCCCACTCGTCGAGAAAGGCGCCGGCGATGGTCACGTCGGGGCGCAGCATCGCGATCGTCAGGGCCACGAACTGGATCGTCGCCTTCCACTTGCCGAGCATCGAGGTCTCCAGGTGCGCGCCGCCCGACGCGACCGCGGCCCGCAGCCCGAGGATGGTGAACTCGCGGCCGATGATGACCAGCGCGACCCACGGCGAGGCGCGGTCGACGGCCACGAGCGCCACCAGCGCGGTGGTGACGAGCAGCTTGTCGGCCGTCGTGTCCAGGAAGGCGCCCAGGCGCGTGGTGACCCCCCAGCGGCGGGCCAGCCGGCCGTCGACCCAGTCGGTGGCGGCGGCGACGAAGAAGACGGCGGCGGCGGCAGTGTCCGAGCGCGAGAGGACGAGCGCCATCACTACCGGCGCGAGCAGGATGCGCACGCCCGTGCCAGCAGCGAGCAAACGAGACGAGCGCAGGACGCTCAAGGTGCCGGCCTCCACGAGCGCGAGGCTACATCAGAGCAGGGCGGCGGCGAGTCGGCGCGCCTCATCGGCGTCCTCGGCGTCGAGCGCGGCGCCCGCTGCCGCGCGCGCGTCGGCGAGATCGACGGCGCGCAGCGCGGCCTTGGCCTCCGCGACGAGGGCCGGCGCCATGCTCAGCTCCGTGACGCCGAGGCCGGCCAGCAGGATGGCCGCGGCCGGGTCGCCGGCGAGCTCGCCGCACACGCCGACCCAGCGCCCGCGGGCGGCCGCCGCCTCGACGGTCGCCTTCACGAGGCGCAGGACCGCGGGCTGCGGGCCGGCGAGCAGCCCGGCCAGGCGCTCGTCGCCGCGCTCGGCGGCCATCGTGTACTGGGTCAGGTCGTTGGTGCCCACGGAGAAGAAGTCGACGTGCTCGGCCAGGTGCTCAGCGATGAGCGCGGCGGCCGGGACCTCGACCATGATCCCCAGCTCGAGCGGTGCGTCGATCCCGGTGGCTCGGCGCGCCTCGTCGAGCAGCGCGCGCGCCGCGCGCACCTCTCCCAGCGTGGCGACCATCGGCAGCATCGCCTTGACCGGGTGCTCGGCCGCCACGCGCAGGATCGCGCGCAGCTGCGTGGCGAGGATCTCGGGGCGCTCGAGCGTCAGGCGGATGCCGCGCACGCCGAGGAAGGGGTTGGCCTCGGGCGGCATGGGGAGCGCCGGCAGCGGCTTGTCGGCGCCGGCGTCGAGCGTGCGCACGACGAGCGGGCGACCGTCGAGCGCCACCGCGATCTGGCGCAGGGTCTCGACCTGCTCGTCCTCGTCGGGCAGCTGCGGGCGGTCGAGGAAGAGGAACTCGGTGCGCAGCAGGCCGACGCCCTCGGCGCCCATCTCGACCGCCGTGGCCGCCTCGGCGGCCGAGCCGAGGTTGGCGAAGACCTCCACGCGCGTGCCGTCGCGCGTCGCGCCGGGCTCGTGCGCGCGCTCGCGCGCGGCCGCGCGGCGGGCGGCGAGGCGCTCGCCGCGCTCCGCGGCCTCGCGGAGCAGGTCCTCGCCGGGGTCGACCTGGAGCGTCCCGGCCTCGCCATCCAATAGCAGCGCCGTGCCCTCGTCGATGGCGAGCAGCGCGTCGCCCAGCCCCACCGCGGCGGGCAGGCCGAGCGCGCGGGCGAGGATCGCCGCGTGCGCGGTGGCCGAGCCGTGGGCCGTGGCGATCCCGCGCACGAGCGCAGGATCCAGGCCGGCGGCCTCGGCGGGGGTCAGCTCGCGCGCGAGGACGATGCCCGGCTCCGTGGGGCCGGCCGCGTCGTCGCCCGTGATGGCGGCGACGACCCGGCGCCCCACGTCGAGCACATCGGTGGCGCGCTCGCGCAGCAGCGGCTCGTCGAGCGCACGGTAGAGCGTGGCCACCTGCTCGGCGGCGTCGTGCCAGGCGCGCTCGGCGGCGGCGCCGCCCGCGATCGCCTCGCGGGCGGGCTCAAGCAGCGCGTCGTCGTCGAGCAGGGCGACGTGGGCATCGAAGATCGCGGCCTCGGCGTCCCCCGCGCGGCCGGCGACCGCCTCGCGGTCGCGGGCGATCGCCTCGCGCGCCGCGGCGATCGCCTCGTCCAGACGCTCGCTCTCGCGCCCGGTGTCGTCGGCGGCGCGCTCGGGCGGCGGGCCGGGCGGGCGGCTGAGGTGGCGCGCCGGCCCGACGGCGACGCCGGCCGAGGCTGGGACGCCGGAGAGCACCTCGCCGGCCGTCGGCGCCCGCACCGCGGCGGCCGGCGCCTGGGCGGCGGGCGCCGGGGTGGGCGGCGCGCCGCCGGCCGCGATCCCGTCGCCGAACCCCTCGTCGGCCAGCGCGCGCAGCGCGTCCAGCGCCTCGGAGGCCTGCGGCCCCGACGCGGTGACGACCAGCGTGTCGCCGAAGCGCGCGCCGAGCGCGACGACGTTGGTCAGGCTCGTGGCGCGCACGGGGGCGCCGCCGCCCTCCTTGGCCACGCGGACCTCGGCGTCGTAGTCGCGCACGACGCCCACGAACTTCGCCGCCGGGCGCGCGTGCAGGCCGATCGCGTTACGAACGTCGAGGCGGGCCTCGGCCTCGGGAGAAGCGCCCGCGCCGGCCTCCGGCGCGGCCTCGCCCGCAGCGGCGCCGGCCTCGACCCCGAGCTGCGAGGCCTTCATGGCCAGCGCGCCGCGCGCCTCGGCCGCCACCTCCTCGAGCGATGCGCCGCCGCGCGCGGCCACCGCCGCGGCGACCGCGCCCTCCACGAGCGGCGCCTCGCTCATCAGCACTTGCCCGCCGCCCTCAAGCATCTCGATCGCGAACTCCGTGCTCATGAGCGCGCTGCCGAGATCCATCAGGACGAGCACGCCGTCGTCGGACATCGCGCGCTCGATCGCCGCGCGCACGCGCTCGGCGTCGGTGCCCAGCGCGCCCGGCTCGTCCATCCCGCCGGCCGCCTCGATCGCCAGCTCCTCGCCGCCCATCTCGCGGGCCAGCGCGACGACGCCCTCGGCCAGCGCCTCGCTGTGGGAGACGACGACGAGGCCGACCACTTAGATGGTTGGTTCCGCGGCCCGCGTGGCCGCATGTGCGCGGGCCGTGATCCAGCCCGCCCACCCTCGCCGCGCGACGAAGGGGTGCTGTGCCGGGTGCACTGCCCCCTTCGTCGCGTGGCGATCCGGCGCCACGGAGCGCGTGCAGGCGGGCGCGGGGGTCGTGGAATCAGCCATCTACCCTAGAGTCCGTAAGCGCGGTGCAGGAGGTCGATCGGGTGCACCGCCGGCCGCTCGGTCGCCTTGGCGATCTGCCACCGGCACGTCTCGCTGTCGCACGCCACCGTCGCCGCGCCGGAGGCGCGAACCTGGTCGAAGAGGTCGGCGCCGACCGCCATCGCGATCTCGTACTTCTCGGCCTTCAGCCCGTACGTGCCGGCGATGCCGCAGCAGCCCGCATTCATCTCGGTCACCTGCAGGCCGGGGATGAGCGCGAGCAGCTCGAGCGCCGGCTTGCCGATCCAGTGGCCCTGCTGCTGGCACGGCGCGTGGTAGGCGATCGTCTCCTGCACGGGCTGGAAGTCCGTCTTGAGCTCGCCGCGGTCGTGGAGCTCGAGCAGCAGCTCGCAGATGTCGTAAGTGCGCTGGCTGACGAGCTCCAGGTCCGGATCGTCCTCGAGGTCGAGGATCTCGCGCGCCTCGCGCTTGAGCATCAGCGTGCAGCTCGTCGCGTTGCCGACGATGATCGTGTCGCCGTCGTCGCGCACGTGGGGCGCCAGGTTGCTCGCCAGGCGCAGCACGACCTTGCGCGCGTCGTCGAACAGGCCGCTGGACTGCAGCGGCAGCCCGCAGCAGTCCTGCTTGGGGACCACGACCTCGAAGCCGTTGTGCTCGAGGATGGCGACGACCTTCTCGCCCTCCTGCGGCTCGTAGTACTCGGTGCCGCAGCCGTGGAAGTAGACGACCTTGCGCCCGGTCTTCGGGCTCGCGTGCTTGCGCGCCCAGCGCGAGAAGCGCCGCCCGGCGAAGTCGGGCGCCGGCGCGTCGCGATGGACCTTGAGCAGCTTCTCGCCGAGGATGCGCAGCGGGCGCTTGTCGATCGTCCAGTTGGCGATCCTGGCCGCCGGCGTCCCCGCGCGCCCCAGCCACGTCGGGCGCGTGATGATGCGGTCGCGCAGCGGCACGCCCTTCTGGCGCTTGAGCTTGTTGCGCGCCTGGGCGTTGATCTCGGCGATCTTCACCCCCTGCGGGCAGACCTGCGAGCAGATCCCGCAGCCCGAGCAGTAGTCGACCGACCACTCGACCGAGGGCTCGTCGGCAACGCGGTAGCGCTCGGCCTGCGGCCCGGTGTACTTCGGTCCTGCGAACAGCGGCGTGACGTTGGAGACCGGGCACGCGGTCTCGCAGATCGTGCACTTCACGCAGTGGTCCAGCGACCCGCGCAGGAGCTCATCCAGCACGCGCTCGCTCATACCGCCGCCTTCACCGACACGCCCTCGGCGAGCGCGACCTCCGCGGCGCGGTGGCCGCTGGACAGCGCGATGCCCTCGCCCGAGCCCTCCTGCCACGGCACGGCGCCGGGCAACGAGGCGCCGGCGACGAGCACGTTCTCCGCGCCCTCGGCGCGCAGCGCGCCATCGACTGCCACTCCCACGCGCGCCATCGGCTGCTCGGCCATGTACTCGCCCACGAAGCGCGGGTCGCCGGGTGCGGGGACGCCGCGCAGCGGCAGGCCGAGCACCGTCTCGTGCGTGATCCAGTCCGAGCCCAGAGCGATGGCGCCCGACGCGAACCCGCCCGTGGCGAGCACGAACCAGCGCGCGTGATAGCGGACGTCATGGCCGGCGGCGTGGGCGCGCACGGCGCTGACGCGCCCGTCGTCGCGCTCGGCGCTGGTCACCTCCGAGCCGAGGATGAGGCGCCCGCCCGCGCGGCGCAGCGCAGCGCGCAGGGCCTCGAAGACGCGCATGCCGGGCACCGACGGTGGCAGCGTCGGGATCTCGAAGACGCCCCGGCCCAGGCGCCGCTGCAGGTCGGCCCACGCGCCATGCGGGTCGCGCAGGCCGAGCACGGCCGGAAGGCCGACGCGCTCGTCGCCGTGCAGACGAGGCGTGAGCTCCGCCGCGAACGCGGCGCGGAAGTCGGGGTCGTCGAAGCGCCGCGCGAGCCCGAGCGCGTTGGCGTCCGCACGATCGAGCTCGAGATCGACCTCGATCGCGCGCGCAGCGACGCCAACGGCCTCCAGGTTGGCCGCGCACAGCGCCGCGTGGAAGTCGCGCAGCGTGGGGGTCCCGACGATGCACACCGGCTCGCGCCGGCGCATGTCGCCCTCGGCCATCGTCTCGGGCACGAGCGCCGACGGGCGCTGCACGCCGACGGCCGTCGGCAGCAGGTGGTTGTGCTCGAGATCGCCCACGTAGCGATATCCGGGCTGCGGACCGTCGGCGATGCATTGGGCGAACCATTGCAGCGCGGGCGCGACGCTCTCCACGCCCATGAGCGCGTACGGGTGGTCGGGCCGCGCGGCGGCCAGCTCGCTCAGCGCGCGCGCGGGCTCGTCCACGCGCTCGGGCGCGTAGCCGAGCACGTCGATCGTCCCGGGCGCGAGGTGCGTCGAGCCGATCCCCTTGGCCAGCACGCACACGCGCGCGCCGCCCTGGGCCAGGCGGGTCGCGGCCGTGAGCCCGGCGCTGCCGGCGCCGATGACGACGGCGTCGAAGTGCAGCTCCCTCCTCACGACGGCACGTGCCCCACGTCGAGAACGCCTTGGAAGATCCAGTCGTCCAGCCGCGCTTGGCGCAGCTGGTCGCCATAGAGGATCGGCCACGTGCCCTTCCATCGCTCCTGCAGGAAGTCGAGCAACGCACCGTTGGCCTGCTGGCCGGTCAATCCGTCGAGGCCGTGCAGGATGCCGGTCGCGCGGTAGATGCAGAAGCCGCCCTGGCAGGGGCCCATGCCCAGGCGCAGCTCTCGGCGGATGTCGTCGAGGTTGTGCGTGCCGCGACGGCGCATGGCCTCCTCGAGCCGCCTGCGCGGGATCATCTCGCACTCGCAGATGAGCTGGTCCTCGCGCAGGTGCTCCTCCTTGCGGGCCAGCCGGTCGCCGAGCTTGTAGGGCACACCGTCCTCGGAGCCAGGCAGCGGCTCGGTGGCGGTCGTGCACTCGCGCGGCTCGCCGAGCTTGCGGCAGACCGCGTCGACCGTGTCCTGCGCCATGAGCCGGTAGGTCGTGAGCTTGCCGCCGGTCATGGTCACGAAGCGCTCCACGCCGTCGCGCTGGGCGTGGTCGAGCAGCGCGTGGGAGCGGGTGATGTCGCGCGAGTCGGTGTCGGAGGCCTTGGAGTCCTCGAAGAGGGGACGCACACCGGTCCAGACGCGCAGCGCTCGCGCCTGCTTGAAGCCGGGCACGAGGCACTCGCCCTCGTCGAGCATCGCGTCGACCTCGTTCTCGTGGACCGTGTGGTCGTCGGGGTCCTCGGTGTGGACGTCGGTGGTGCCGATGACGCTGACGGTGCGGATCGGGACGATGATGTCGCCGTCGGAGGGCATCGTGCAGCGATTGACGACCGTATTCACCAACCGGTGATTCATGGCGATCATGATCCCCCGGCCCGGGAGGATGCGGACGCCCTCGATGCCGGCCATCTCCGCGATGCGCCCCGCCCACGCGCCGGCAGCGTTGACCGTGATGCGCGCCTCCACGTCGGTCTCCTCGCCGGTGCGCTCGTCGCGCAGGCGTGCGCCCGTCACCTCGTCGCCGTCGCGGTGGATGGCGATCGCCCCGTGATACGGCAGCACACGGGCGCCGCGCTGCTGCGCGCCGCGCGCCATCGCACCCACCAGCTTCCAGACCTCGACGTTGCCATCGGGTACGCGGAAGACGCGCGAGATCCCAGGGTGCAGGCGCGGCTCCTCGCGCAGCGCCTGCGCCGGATCGATCTCCTCGCACGGCACGCCGGTCGCCCGGCAACCCTCGGCGAAGCGATCCGCGTACGCGGCGTCGTCGAACGGGGTGGTGACGAAGAAGCCGCCCGTGTCCTCGACGCAGTCGGCAGCGACCTTGCGCACGATCACGTTCTCGGCGATGCACTCTTGCGCCGCGTGCGGGTCCTTGACGGCGTAGCGCCCGCCCGAGTGCAGCAGCCCATGGAAGCGCCCGCTCGTGCCCTCGGCCAGGTCCGCGCGGTCGGCGAGGATGACGTCGAAGCCGCGCAGGGCGGCGTCCCACGCCACGCCGGCGCCGGTGGCGCCGCCGCCGATGACGAGCACATCGGCCTGCAGGACCGTCACGCGCCGGCCCGGATGAGGTTGGAGCGCTGGGCGTGGTGGCGGCCCTCGATGACGCGGATCGCGCCCGACTTCGAGCGCATCGAGAGCGACTGCGTCAGCACGCGCTGCGGCGTGTAGCGCACGCCGCGCAGCAGCTCGCCGTCGGTCACGCCGGTGGCCGCGAAGAAGACGTCGTTGCCGGCCACGAGATCGTCGGTGGTGAGGACCTTGTCGAGGTCATAGCCGGCGTCGAGCGCCGCCTGGCGCTCCTCGTCGTCGCGTGGGTAGAGCCTGCCGAAGATCGCGCCATCGAGGCACTTCATCGCGCACGCGGCGATCACGCCCTCCGGCGTCCCGCCGATGCCGACGAGCACGTCGACCGTCGAGCCCTCGTCGGCGGCGAGGATCGCCCCACCGACGTCGCCGTCGAGCAGGAACTTGATGCGCGCGCCCGTGCTGAGCACGCGCTTGACCAGGTCGGCGTGGCGCGGGCGGTCGAGGATCGCCACCGTGATGTCGTCGGGGCGCTTGCGCCGCGCGCCGGCGATGATCGCCAGGTTGTCCTCGATCGGCGCCTCGATGTCCACGGCGTGGACGACGTCGCCCGCGACCGCGAGCTTCTCCATGTACACGCACGGGCCCGGATCGAACATGGCGCCACGCTCGGCCACCGCGATGACGGCCAGCGCGTCGGGCAGCGCCTTGGCCGTCAGGGTCGTGCCGTCGACGGGGTCGACCGCGATGTCCACCTCCGGCGGGGAGCCGTCGCCGACCTGCTCGCCGTTGTAGAGCATCGGCGCCTCGTCCTTCTCGCCCTCGCCGATGACGACGACGCCGCTCATGGCAATCGAGGCCAGGACCGGGCGCATCGCATCGACCGCGGCCTGGTCGACGCGCTCCTTGTCCCCACGACCCATGAAACGACCGGCCGCGATGGCCGCCGCCTCGGTGACCCGGACGAGCTCGAGCGCAAGATTGCGGTCGGGATCGCTCTGCAGAGCGTCGGAGTCGGCCATCGGTTCGAGTCTACGCGCGGGAAGGGCGCGGGGAGGGGCGTGCGCCCCTCCCCGTCGCGTTGACGCTCAGGACTCCGCGTCGAACCAGTCGAAGGTCCGCGTGACGGCCTTCTTCCAGAACTTGTAGTACTCGTCGCGCTTGGCGGAGTCCATCTGCGGCTCCCAGCGCTTGTCCTCGGCCCAGTTGTTGCGGATGTCGTCCTCGCTGGCCCAGAACCCGGTCGCGAGGCCGGCCGCGTACGCGGCGCCCAGGGCGGTGGTCTCGGCGACGACCGGCCGGATCACCGGCACGCCGAGCAGGTCGGCCTGGAACTGCATGAGCAGGTCGTTCTGGACCATGCCGCCGTCGACCTTCAGCGACTCGAGGTCGACGCCCGAGTCCTGGTTCATCGCCTCGACGATCTCGCGGCTCTGGAAGGCCGTGGCCTCCAGCGTCGCGCGGGCGATGTGCCCGGCAGTGACGTAGCGCGTGAGCCCGGCGAACACCCCGCGGGCGTTCGACTTCCAGTACGGCGCGAACAGGCCGGAGAAGGCCGGCACGATGTACAGGCCGCCGTTGTCCTCGACCGACGCGGCGAGCTCCTCGACCTCGGGCGCCGCCTTGATGAGCTTGAGGTTGTCGCGCAGCCACTGCACGAGCGCCCCGGTGATCGCGATCGCGCCCTCCAGGCAGTAGACGGCGTCGTTGTCGCCGATCTTGTAGCCCAGCGTGGTCAGCATGCCGCTCTTGGACTGCACCGCCTCCGTGCCCGTGTTGAGCAGGAGGAAGTTGCCGGTGCCGTAGGTGTTCTTGGCCTCGCCGACCTCGAGGCACGCCTGGCCGAAGGTGGCCGCCTGCTGGTCGCCCAGGTCGCCGGCGATCGGGATGCCCGTGAAGCCGCCGGTCTTGACCTCGCCGTAGACCTCGCTCGAGGCGTGGATCTCGGGGAGCATCGAGGTCGGCACGCCGATGATGCCGGCGATGTCCTCGTCCCAGGAGAGGGTCTTGAGGTCCATGAGCATCGTGCGGCTGGCGTTCGTGACGTCGGTGATGTGCAGGCCGCCGTCGGTCCCGCCGGTGAGGTTCCAGATGAGCCAGGTGTCCATGTTGCCGAAGGCCAGCTCACCGGCCTCGGCCCGATCGCGCGCGCCATCGACGTTGTCGAGGATCCAGCGGACCTTCGGCCCCGAGAAGTAGGTCGCCAGGGGCAAACCCACCTGCGCCTGGAAGCGGGCCTGGCCGCCGTCGCGCGACAGCTCGTCGACGATCTTGTCCGTGCGCGTGTCCTGCCAGACGAGCGCGTTGTGGATCGGCTCACCGGTGTTGCGGTCCCACACGACCGTGGTCTCGCGCTGGTTGGTGATGCCCAGCCCGGCGACGTCGTCGATGCTCGCCCCGGCCGCACTCAGCGCCTCGTCGAGGACCTCCTGCGAGCGCGCCCAGATCTCCTTGGCGTCGTGCTCGACCCAACCCGGCTTGGGATAGATCTGCTCGTGCTCCTTCTGGGCCACTGACTCGACGCGGCCCTCATGGTTGAACACCATGGCCCGCGAGCTGGTGGTGCCCTGATCCAGGGCTGCTGCGTACTTCGCCATTCGCTTTCTCCTTTAGCCTGACAACGCCTCGGCGGCGGTTTTGAAGAGGTAGTAGGTGGACGTTGCGCCCGGGTCTTGGTGGTCCTTGCTGCGCTCGCCGAGGTAGCTGGCGCGACCCTTGCGGGCGATGAGCGGCGTCGTCGCCCGCATGCCCTCCTCGGCCCCCTGAGCCGCCGCGGACAGCCCCTCGTCGAGATCCGAGGCACCCTCGAGCGCCTCGATCGCGGGGATCATCGCGTCGACCATCGTCTTGTCGCCGGCCTGCGCCTTGCCGCGTGCCTGTACGCCCTCGAGAGCGGCGCGCCACGCGGCGGTCCAGCCGGGCAGGTCGACCCGTTCCTGCCCGGCCAGAGCGCCTCCCATCTGCAGGAACAGCGTTCCGTACAGGGGTCCCGCGGCGCCACCGACGCTCGACACGAGCGCCATGGCCACGGTCTTGAGCACGGCGCCGGGGTCGGCGAGCTCGGCTGCCTCGACCTTCTCCATCGCCTTGCGCATGCCGCGGTCCATGTTGGTGCCGTGGTCGCCGTCGCCGATCGCCGTGTCGAGACGGACGAGCTCCTGTCGGTGCTCGTCCATCTCGCCAGCGAAGCGGCGCATCCAGTCCACGACGGCGTGGCGGTCGATCGGCACTGTCCTACGAGCCCCAGCGCAAGGCGGGGGTGTTCACGGGCGCATCCCAGTAGCGGACCATGTCGTCGTCGAGCTTGACCAGGGTGATCGAGCAGCCCTGCATCTCCAGCGACGTGATGTAGTTGCCGATCAGGTTGCGCTCGATCGACAGCCCGTGCTCCTGGGCGATCTTGGCCACCTCGGCGTAGACCACGTAGAGCTCGAGCAGCGGCGTGCCGCCCATGCCGTTGACGAACGCGAGCACCTTGTCGCCCGACGAGAAGGGCAGGTCCTCGAGGATGGGCGTCATGAGCCGCTCCGCGATCTGGGAGGCCGGGCCGATGCTCTCGCGGAAGCGTCCCGGCTCGCCGTGGATGCCGATGCCGATCTCGACCTCGTCCTCGGCCAGCTCGAAGCTGGGCTCGCCCGACCCCGGCGTGATGCAGGGAGTCAGGGCCATGCCCATCGAGCGCCCGTTGGCGTTGACCTTCCGACCGAGTTCGGCCACCTCCGCCAGCGACTTGCCGTCGTCGGCGGCGGCGCCGCAGATCTTCTCGACGAGGACGGTGACGCCCACGCCGCGGCGGCCCGCGGTGTAGAGCGAGTCCTCCACCGCGACGTCGTCGTTGGTGAGGACCGTCTCGACCTCGATGTCCTCGCCCTTGCCCATGTCGGCCGCCATGTCGAAGTTCATGACGTCGCCCGTGTAGTTCTTGACCACGTGCAGGACGCCGGCGCCGCCGTTGACGGCCTTCGTCGCCTCGAGCATCTGGTCGGGGGTCGGCGAGGTGAACACCTCGCCGGGACAGGCGGCGTCGAGCATGCCCGGCCCGACGAACCCGCCGTGCATGGGCTCGTGACCGGATCCGCCGCCGGAGATGATCCCCACCTTGCCCTGCACCGGGAGCGTCCTTGCGGACGACCATGTACGGGTCGTAGGAGATCCTCAGCCGATCGCCGTGCGCGGCCTCCATGCCGCGCAGCGCATCACGGACGACGTCGTCGGGGGAGTTGATCAGCTTCTTCATGCCGCCCCCTAGAGCCCGAACCACCAGTAGTACATGAGCCCGCCCAGAAAACCACCGATGAGCGGCCCGACCACGGGCACCCAGGAGTAGGCCCAATCCGACGGGCCCTTGCCCGGGACCGGCAGGATCGCGTGCGCGATGCGCGGACCGAGGTCTCGGGCCGGGTTGATCGCGTAACCGGTGGGACCACCGAGGGACAGGCCGATCGAGAAAACGAGCAGGCCGACGATCAGGCCGCCGCCACCGGCGATGAACCCGACGCCCGGCTTGTTGGCGACCGCCATCGCCAGGACGCCGAACACCAGGACGAACGTGCCCACGATCTCGGTGAAGAGGTTCAGCGGGTAGTTGCGAATCGCGGGTCCGGTCGAGAACACCGCGAGCTTCAGCCCTGGATCCTCCGTCTCGCGGAAGTGGTCCCAATAGGACCCGAGGACCAGCGCGGCACCGATGAAGGCGCCGACGAACTCGCCGATCAGGTACTTCGGGACGTCGCCGCCGTCGATGACGCCGGCGACCCAGAAGCCAACGGTGACCGCGGGGTTGAGGTGGGCGCCGGTGAACTGGCCGACTGAATAGACGGCGACCATGACCGCCATGCCCCACCCGAACGTGATGACGATCCAGCCCGAGTTCTGGGCCTTGGACTTGTTGAGCAGGACGGCTGCGACGACGCCGTCGCCCAAGAGAATCAGGAGCGCGGTACCGACGATCTCCCAACCGATGATGTGCAAAGGATTCTCCCTCCTTGACAACCGGGGACGAGGGCGACACTAATCAGGGGCGTTCGACAATGTCAAACGCAGTTCGCTGAATCCACATTCCAGACCGTCCTTCGACGTACAGCATCCGCTCCCGTGCCCAAGAACATCCAGTCGATCGAGCGTGCCGCGGCGATCCTGCGGCTGCTCTCCGGGCGCACGCACCGGCTGGGCGTCGTCGACCTGGCGGGCGAGCTGGGACTGCCCAAGGGAACGGTGCACGGCCTCTTGCGCACGCTGCAGCACGTCGGCTTCGTCGAGCAGGACGAGGAGACCGGCAAGTACCAGCTCGGCGCTGCGCTGCTGCACATGGGCTCGAGCTATCTGGACGGCAACGAGCTGCGCACGCGGGCGCTGAACTGGTCGGACTCGCTGGCCACGCGCACCAACGAGAGCGTGCGCATCGGGACGCTGCACGAGGGCCAGGTGCTGATCGTCCACCACGTCTTCCGCCCCGACGACAGCCTGCAGACGCTCGACGTGGGGGCGCTGCTGCCCGCCCACGCCAGCGCGCTGGGCAAGATCCTGCTCGCCCACCATCCCTATGCCGCGGCCGAGCTGGCGCGGTCGGGCCTCGAGAGCTTCACGCCGGCCACCATCACGGATCCCGAGGCGCTCGAGCGCGAGCTCGAGCGGGTCCGCAAGCGCGGCTGGGCGGCGGACATCGGCGAGCTCGTCAACGGCGAGGTGTCCTGCGCGGCGCCGATCCTCGACCGGCGCGGGGTGACGGTGGGAGCGATGGGCGTCTCGGGCCCGCCCGACCGGCTGCTGGCGGCGCGCCAGCCGCGCGGCGACGTGGTGGCGTTCGTTCGCGAAGCCGCCCGCGCAGTTTCACGCGAACTGGGAGCGATCCCTTGGTAGACAAGGCATGGCGATGAGCGAGCAGTACGTGGCGGCGATCGACCAGGGGACGGCTTCGTCCCGCTGCATCGTCTTCGACCGCTCGGCCCGCATCGTGTCCATCGCGCAGAAGGAGCACCAGCAGGTGTTCCCGCGGCCCGGGTGGGTCGAGCAGGATCCCGAGGAGATCTGGCGCAACGTCGAGGAGGTGGTGCAGGGCGCGGTGGACAACGCGCAGCTGGCGCCGTCTGACCTCGTGGCCCTGGGCATCGCCAACCAGCGCGAGTCCACGCTCGTGTGGGAGCGCGAGAGCGGCGCGCCGGTGCACAACGCGATCAACTGGCAGGACACACGCACGGCCGCGCTCGTCCGCGAGCTGGGCGCAGACGTCGGCCAGGACCGCTTCCGCGAGCGCTGCGGGCTGCCGCTCGCGACCTACTTCTCGGCCCCAAGCTGCGCTGGCTGCTCGACACCGTGCCCGGCCTGCGCGAGCGCGCCGAGGCCGGCGAGGTGCTCTTCGGGACGATGGACTCGTGGCTCATCTGGAAGCTCACCGGCCGCCACCTGACCGATGTCACCAACGCCAGCCGGACCATGCTCATGGGCCTCGAGACGCTCGACTGGGAAGACGAGCTGCTTGACGCAATGGGCGTGCCGCGGGCGATGCTGCCCGAGATCCGCCCCTCGTCGGAGGTCTATGGGGAGGCGCGCGGGACGCTGGCCGGCGTGCCCGTCGCCTCCGCGCTCGGCGACCAGCAGGCCGCGCTCTTCGGGCAGACGTGCTTCTCGCCCGGCGAGGCCAAGTGCACCTACGGGACCGGCAGCTTCCTGCTCTTCAACACCGGCGAGCGCCCGGTCCAGTCCGCCAACGGCCTGCTGACGACGGTCTGCTGCCGTATCGGCTCCGAGGCGCCGACCTATGCGCTCGAGGGCTCGATCGCCATCACCGGGGCGCTCGTGCAGTGGTTCCGCGACAACATCACCCTGATCGGCTCGGCGCCGGAGATCGAGACGCTCGCGCGCACGGTCGAGGACAACGGCGGGTGCTACTTCGTCCCCGCCTTCTCCGGGCTCTTCGCGCCGCACTGGCGCAGCGATGCGCGCGGCGTCATCGCCGGGCTGACCGGCTACATCACCAAGGGCCACATCGCGCGTGCCGTCCTCGAGGCCACCGCGTGGCAGACCCGCGAGGTCGTCGAGGCCATGAACACCGACGCGCGCATGCCCCTGCGCACGCTGCGCGTCGACGGCGGCATGACCGCCAACAACCTGCTGATGCAGTTCCTGGCCGACGTCCTCCCGGCCCGCGTCGTGCGCCCGATCGTGGCCGAGACCGTGTCGCTGGGCGCCGCCTACGCCGCGGGGCTGGCCGTCGGCTTCTGGCCTGACACGGATACCCTGCGCGCCAACTGGCACAAGGCCGCCGAGTGGCTGCCGCAGATGGAGGAGGCGCAGCGCGAGCGCGGCTACCGCAAGTGGCGCAAGGCGGTGACGCGGGCGATGGACTGGATCGACGACGACGATTGAGCGGCGGTCGCTCGGGCGTTCTCCGCATCGCGCTCGCGCCGCTGCGCGGCGTCAACTGCATCACCGAGGGACGCGAGTCGGCTCGGGCGCGGCCGCTCGCGGTCGTCTCCGGCGCGAACTGCCGCCGATTACCCTCGCTTTGCGGGGGTAATCCGCAGCAGTTCACGATGTGTCCTGCCCCGCGGTCGCAGGACGACCACAGGACCGGACGGTTCGCCGCCGCGCCGCCAAGGACGACCGCCCGCGTCCCGACCGCCGCTGACTCCCTTCCTCGATGCGCAGTTGGCCGCGCAGCGCCGTCAAGCGCCCGGGGACGACGCGATCGCCTCGATCCCCTCGTCCCACCGCCACAGGACATCGCGCCCCACCAGGTGCACGCCCCCGATCCAGCGATCGATCCCGTTCAACGAGACGTGGTCGGCGGCGCCGTCGAGCACCCGGCGGCCCGCCTCGGTCAGCCCCACCGGCGCGTGGCGATCGACGGCGCCGGCGCCCACCGACACCAGCGGCACCTCGGCCCGCGCCAGCCGTTCGATGGCCGCGAAGGCCCACGTGTCGCCGAGGTAGGGTCGCGCCTCGCGCGCCGCTCCGCGCACGAACGCCTCGCCCGCCGTGGCGGCGCCCTCGGCGATGGCGGCCAGCAGCCGGCGCTCGGTGAGCGACAGGCCGTCGCGCGTCCATGGGTACTCGCGGCCGAGGCGATCGAAGGCCTCGGGCATGAAGCGCAGCTCGGGCGAACGGGTGGACACCATCTCCGCGAAGCCGCGCGGGTCGGGCGCCCGCAGCGCCGCCCACGCGCGGGTGGCGAGCGCCAGCGCGTCGTCGCTCAAAGCAACCGCTGCGGCCTCGGGCAGGCCCTCGAGCTGATCGGGGCGCAGCTCGCCCAGGCCGCCGAAGTGCGCGATGCCCAGGTACTCGCCCATGCAGATGATCGTGATGCGCTCAGCCGGCACGCGCATCTCGGCGAGCCGGGCCAGGATCTGGGCGATCTGCAGCTGGTCGTAGAGGTCGGCCTCGAACCACAGCAGGTACTCCCCGTCGCGCCCGGCGGCGAGCGCGGCGTCGCGCTGCTCGAAGAAGCCCACGCTCGTGCCGACGAACTGCGCCCGCACGGCGCGCAGCTGCGCGTCGGCCACGTCGGGCACCGGCCCCTCGTGCAGCACGTCGCGCCACACGACGATGCGCTCGACGAGGGCCGTCTGCAGCAGCGAGGCGGCCGTCGAGTCGCCGTTGGTCACGTGCAGCACCCCGGGGCCCGAGCGCGCGAGCAGCTGCACCCGCGCCGCGGTGTAGGACTCGCCCGTCCTGGCCATGCGCTCGCGGACGCGGCGCTTGAAGTCGGCCTGCCTGGTCATGCTCGTCTCCGGCGCCTTCCCCCGTGGTCCCCCAGCGACCGGCGAGGCAGGCGCGGTCGACGACCATGCGAGCCCCGTCCGAGAGGTGGGCCTCCCTTTGCCTCCACGACGAGCCCGGCTGGAGCGGGCTACCGGAGGTTGGGCGCGGACGGCCGCCGGCCGTCGATGCTAGTCGCTCGAAGGCGTGCCGACCAGCTTCTTGCGACGGTACGGCGAGGCCGACGAGCCGCCGTCGCCGTTGTCGAAGAAGTTCTGCACGCGCTCGATGAGCGCCGTGGTGTCCTCCGAGGGGCGAATGGGCTCGCCGAAGGACACATCGATGCGATGGCGGCGCGAGAAGATCTTGCCGTGCAGGCGCTTGGGCCACAGCCGGCCGGGCGGCATGGCGGCGCGCGTCCCGGTCACGCGGATCGGGACGATCGACAGGTTGTGAGCGGCGGCCAGCACCGCGGCGCCGCGGCGCACGCGCCCCGGCCCGCCGTCGCGCGTGCGGGTCCCCTCGGGGAACAGCAGCAGGTTCCAGCCCTGATCGAGCAGCTTGTCGAGGTGCCCGCTGCCGTTCTTGGCCATCCCGCCGCCACGGCGCTCGATCGGCACCGTGTTGAACACGAGCGACACGGCCGCCGCGACGAGACGGTTCTTGTAGAAGTAGTCGGCCGCGGCCGCCACCGCCGTCTTCTTGCGCAGGCGCCACGGGAGCGCGGCCAGGATGACCGGCGTGTCCATGTGGCTGGCGTGGTTGGCCACGAGGATGACGGGGCCCTTCAGGCCAGCGAGCTTCTCCCTGCCGGTGGCCCGGCGCGCCGCGTAGACGTCCATCATCGGACGCAGGATGAAGCGGCCGAAGTTCTCGCGCGTGACGATCGCCGGCCACGTGCGGGCCCACGGGATGTCGAGCTGCGCGGCTGCGGCCTTCAGCTCGCGGCCACGCTTCGGCGCGCTTCGCGCGGCGTCCTTCATGCGGCGCTTCCAGGAGCGCTTGCGACGGAACGGCAGCACGGCACAGGTACCCCCCTAAGTGACACCCGTTACAGCCCGGCCTGAGCAGCATGTTTGCGTCGCTCAGGGCCCCCAGCGGGTACCACCCGGGCTCAACCCCGAGACGAAGGAGGGCGTCGTGTCCGATCAGCCGACTCCCGGAGTCCCTGAGCATCCCGCCTCACCCGAGCAGCCCGACGACGGCTTCGCCGAGGGCGAGGCCTCACCCGAGGTCTTCCCGGAGGACGAAGAGGTCGGGCGCTTCAGCGAGGGCCAGGAGGAGTTGCCCGAAGCGGATCTCGAGAAGCACCACCACGGCCGCTTCAGCGAGGGCCAGGAGGAGCTTTCCGAGGAGGATCCCGAGAAGCACGAGGAGCGCCGCTTCAGCGAGGGGCAGGACCACGAGCCCCCCGGCGTCACCCCCTGACGCGCCGCGCAGCTAGCGCGCGCGGGACGCCGGCCCCGCGGCGGGTGCCATGCGCTGGGTCTGGCGCTCGGGCGTGATCCGCACCACGTCCCACACCAGGCCCAGCTTCTCCAACGCCCAGATCACCCCGGCCGAGAGGTCGAGCTCGAGCCGCCCCAGGCCGTGGGTGGCCGAGCGCGGGAAGGCATGGTGGTTGTGGTGCCACGCCTCACCCATGCTCGGCAGCGCGAGCCACCACACGTTGGTCGACTTGTCCTCGGTCTCGAAGCGCCGGCGCCCGAAGAAGTGGCAGACCGAGTTGATCGACCAGGTGACGTGGTGCAGCAGGAAGACGCGCACCAGGCCGCCCCACAGCAGACCGGTGAGCGCGCCGGTGTAGGAGCCGGTGATGAGCCATCCCAGCGCCGCAGGCACCGCGAGGCCGAGCAGGACCCAGCCGACGAAGCCCTTGTCGACGATGCGCATCCCACGGTCCTCGACGAGGTCGCGGGCGTACTTCGCGCGATCGGCGCGACCGTGCTCGGTCAGCAGCCAGCCGACGTGGGCATGCAGCAGCCCGCGCACGGCGCCCTTCACGCCCTTGCCGGCGCCCACGTGGGGCGAGTGCGGATCGCCCTCCTCGTCGGTGTGGGCGTGGTGCTTGCGATGGTCGGCAACCCAGTTGATGACCGGTCCCTGGACCGCCATCGAGCCAGCTGCGGCGAAGAAGTACTCGACGGGCTTGGAGGTCCTGAACGAGCGGTGGGTGAGCATGCGGTGGAAGCCGACGGTCACGCCGAAGCCCGTCAGGAAGTACATCGCGAAGGCCACCACGAGGTCGTGCGGGCCGACCACCTCGTTCCAGAACACGACGATGCAGGCCAGGATGATCAGCGGCGGCAGCACGACCGTCAGAAGGTTCGCGATCTTCGCCGTGCGAGTCATGGCCTGAGCGTATGACACAGGATCCCCCCGTTTCTCGACGCTGGCACACGGCGTTTGGTCGCAGATCTGTAGCCTCGCGCCAAGAACATGCCCCACGACCTGCCTCCAGCGCTCGCGGCGGCCCTGCGCCCCGCGCTGCCCGACCTCGCGCAGGACATCATCGTCGCGATCGGCCGCGACGTGCCCGCCTACGCCCGGCCGTTCGAGGGGCCGTTCGGGCGCGCCCTGGGCGTCGGCGTCGAGCGGGCGCTCTCGCGCTTCGTCGACGGCATCGAGGACCCGGCGGCGGGCGACGGCGGGGCGCGGGAGATCTACGTCGCGCTCGGCCGTGGCGAGATGCGCGCCGGCCGCAGCCTCGACGCGCTGCTCAGCGCGTACCGTATCGGCGCGCGCCTGGCGTGGGAGCGCTTCCTGGCTGCCGGCGAGGCCGCCGGGCACGAGCCGCGCACGCTCTACCGACTGGCCAGCGCCATCTTCGACTACATCGACGGCATCAGCGCCGAGTCGGTCGAGGGCTTCACGGAGGAGCGCGCCGCGGCCGAGGGCGAGCGCCAGCGCCGGCGCCGCGCGCTGGCGCGCCTGCTGGCGCGCGACGACGTCTCCTCCGAGGAGGTCCGCGACCTCGCCCGCCTGGCCGGCTGGGCGCGCCCGGCCGCCCTGGCCGCGCTCGTCGTCGGCGACGGCACCGGCGACGAGCCCGACGCCGACCGCCTGGCCTCGCGGCTGGGCGAGGGGTCGATCGCGGCGGCCGAGGGGGCGCTCGCCATCGCGTGGGTCCCGGACCCCGAGGCGCCCGGCCGCCGGGCGCAGCTCGAGGCCGCGCTCGACGAGGTGCCGGCCGCGCTCGGCCCGACCGTCGTGCCCGAGCGCGCGCCGCTCAGCCTCGCGCGCGCCCGCGCCGCGCACGCCCTGGTCCTTGACGGCCGCGTCGGCGACGGCGCGCTCGTGGTCGCCGACGAGCACCTGCCCGCCCTGCTGCTGCACGCCGGCGACGGAGCGCTCGCGACCGACCTCGCCGCCCGCGCACTCGCGCCACTCGACGACCTGCGCCCCGGCGCGCGCGGGCGCCTGCGCACGACGCTGCGCGCCTGGCTCGACCACCCCGGCCAGGTCACCCGCGTGGCTGGCGAGCTGCACGTCCATCCGCAGACCGTGCGCTACCGGGTCGCTCAGCTGCGCGAGCTGTTCGGCGACCGCCTCGAGGACGCCGACGCGCGCTTCGAGCTGGCGCTGGCGCTGCGGGCGGAGCCGCCGTCTGAGTAGTCGTCCGCGTGGCGCTTGCGGCACTTCGCGGCCAGGGCATCGAGGGAAGGGAGTGCGGGCCGGCGCGGCCGCTCACTCCTTCCCCCCGATGAGGCTGTTCGCGCCGCGAAGCGCCCCAGGCGCCGCGCGGCCAGACCTACGAGCCGCCGCGCGGCGACGCCCGCGAAGACGAGCCGCCCGCGGGCCTGGCGCGGCCCGCGGGCGGAGTCTGCGCCGACCGCAACGCCGGCAGGCCATCGGTGCGCAGCGCCTCGGCGCCCACGTCGCCGCGGGTGAGCAGCAGCCACACGAGGCGCCGGCGCGCCGCGCGATCGCTGTCGGGCGTCGGCATGCGCGCTAGGAGGCCGCGAAGGTCACGGTCAGCGAGGAGGTGACGATCGGCGGCACCCGGCAGGTGTGGTGGGTGCGGAAGCCGACGCGCTTGCGCTTGCCCGTCGTCTTGTCGGTCTTGAACACCGCGGTGCGGACCGTGCCGCAGAAGCGATCGGGCCCGAAGGTGCCGTAGAAGCCGTAGCCGTAAGGCCCGTACGGCGAGGTCTGTGCGTCGGACACCGACACGATCGCGCCGAGGGTGAGCCCCGAGAGGCGGGCCAGCGTGGTGGCCTTCTCGCGCGCGGCGGCCATCGCGTGCGGCAGCGCCTTGGCCTCGGCCGCCTCGACGGCGGCGCGGATCGGCCCCTCGTGCGTGCGGTCCTTGGGGGCGATGACCTTGACGCTGGCCACGCCCTGCGCGGTGACCGTGCGCTCCGGGGCGGGCGTCTGGGCGTGGGCCGTCGAGGCGGACAGCATGCAGATGGCCGCGGAGGCGACCAGACAGCGACGGCGGGACCGGCTCATGTGAGACCTCCGAGGCGTTGGACCCTGCTTGCAGCCCTTCTTTGCGCGAGGGCCGACTTCTGTGACGCACTACGCGCGCCGAGAGCTAAAAGGTCCCTTAGCGCCCGCGCGCAGAGCTTACCCCCACTGGCGGCCGCCGAGTCGCGCACGAAGCGACGCAATCTCGGTGATCGCGCCAGCCACGTAGGCGGCCTCGGTGGCGAGGATCTCGTCTTCGAGATCGGCCATGTAGGCGGGCTCGCCGGCCAGCGGCGTCATCTGCGCGAGCGTGCGCTCGCGGTGGAGCTCCTCGAGCCTGCGGCGGTTGTCCAAGACGACGTCCACGCAGAGGGGGCGTTCATCGGGTGCGAACGCCGTTCCACGGACCGTTCCGCCGTGCGCCGTGCGCGCACGCGGGTGACGACGGCCGCCAGCGGGGGCGGCAGGCGCCCGTCGGTCGACAGCCACGAGCCGGCGAGGATGAGCAGCAGGCCGGCCACGGCGCCCGCGCCCGGGCGCTCGCCGAGGACGGTCACTCCGAGCGCGACCGCGACGACCGGGGCGACGTAGGTGATGACGAGCGCGCGCCCGGGGCCGACCTCGGCGATGAGCGCACCGAAGAAGACGAAGGCCGCCGCAGTACAGAAGATCCCGAGCACGACCAGCGCCACGAGCGCGCTCGCCGAGGGGACGGCGGTGGGCGGATCGACCGCCGCCAGCGGCGCGAGCGCCACGGCCGCGAAGACCAGGCTCGCGCCCATCGCGGCGCGCGGGTCGAGGTCGGCGAGCGTGCGCTTGAAGACCATCGGCCCCGCGGCATAGCCGACGGCAGCGACCAGGATGGCCGCGGCGCCCAGCAGCTCGTCGCTGCGCCCCGCGACGTCGATGCCCACCAGGGCCACGACCCCGGCCAGGCCCACGACCAGCCCGACGAGCCGCGACCCGGTCGCGCGCTCGGCATGGTCGAAGCGCAGCGCCAGCAGCGCGACGAAGAGCGGCACCGCGGCGATGATGATCGCCGCCAGCGACGAGGCGACATGGCGCTCGCCCGCCGCGATGAGCGGGAAGGGCACGACGATCTCGAACAGCGCATAGAGCGCGAGCCAGCGCCCGCGCCCGCGCAGCGCCCCGAGCGCGCCCGCCCGCCAGGCCAGGGCCATGAGCACGCCGGCGCCGAGCGCGACGCGGACGAAGGCGAGGAAGGCCGGCGGGACGCCGTCGTCGACGGCGATCTTGATGAAGAGGTACGGAATGCCCCAGAGGGTCGAGACCGTCGCGAAGGCCGCCCACGCACGCGCGCTCATCGCGCGGACGTTATCGACGGGCCGCTAGCCCCAGTTCTGGCCGCCCAGGGCGGCACGCAGGTGCGCGATCTCGATGACCGCCGAGCCGACGTATGCGTGGCGCGTGGCGAGGATCTCCTCCTCGAGGTCGGCCATATAGCGCGGGTCGTCGCGCAGGGCCGTGTCGAGGGCGAGCACCCGCTCGTGCTCGAGGAGGGCCAGGTGCTGCTTGATGTCGGTGGCGTTCTTGACGGACATGGTCTTCAAGGTGTGAGACTTCCCGGATCATCGAGAGTTACGCAGCGAGTCGAAATCCGGTTGACATCCATGCAGACGTACGGCTGGCCCCACTCCTTCCCCATGGCCACATCGGCCGGTCCCGCACGCGAAGTTGCGCCGTTGCGACAGCTCGCCTCCCTCCAGTTCATGGACTAGGCTCGCGCCACGTTGGACGCTGTGTCACACGCCCTGCGTGCCGAGGACCAGGCGCCGGACGCGGCGCGCGTCGACGTCCGCCTCGTGGGCCTCACCCGCCGCTTCGGCGACATCGCCGCGGTCGACTCGGTGACAGTCGACATCGCGCGCGGCGAGTTCTTCACGCTGCTCGGCCCGTCGGGCTCGGGCAAGACGACGACGCTGCGGCTCATCGCGGGCTTCGAGCTCCCCGATGCGGGCCGCATCGAGCTCGCCGGGACCGATGTCACCGGCCGCCCGCCCTACGCGCGCGACGTCAACACGGTCTTCCAGGACTACGCGCTCTTCCCGCACATGACCGTGCGCGAGAACGTCGAGTACGGCCTGCGCATCAAGAAGGTCGCGCGCGAGCAGCGCCGCGCGCGCGCCGAGGAAGCGCTCGCGATGGTGCGCCTCGAAGACTTCGGCGCGCGCAAGCCGGCGCAGCTCTCGGGCGGGCAGCGCCAGCGCGTCGCGCTGGCCCGGGCGATCGTCAACCGCCCGCAGGTGCTGCTGCTCGACGAGCCGCTCGGCGCGCTCGACCTCAAGCTGCGCCAGGAGATGCAGGTCGAGCTCAAGCGCATCCAGGGCGAGGTCGGCATCACCTTCGTCTACGTCACGCACGACCAGGAGGAGGCGCTGACGATGAGCGACCGCCTGGCGGTCTTCCGCGCCGGGCGCATCGAGCAGGTCGGGACGCCGGCCCAGGTCTACGAGCACCCGGCCAACGAGTTCGTGGCGGGCTTCGTGGGGGTCTCCAACGTCGTCGAGCGCGACGGGCAGCGGTTCACGATCCGCCCTGAGAAGATCCGGCTGCTCGGCGAGGGCGAGGGCGCCGACGGCCTGCACGTGGAGGCGGGCACTGTCGAGGACGTGGCCTACGTGGGCATGGTCACGCGCTATCTCGTCGCGCTCGACGCGGGGGGAGCGCTGCAGGTGGTGCGCCAGAACCTCGAGACGTCGTCGGTGGATGCCCACGAGCTGCGCGGGCGACGGGTGCGGGTCGCGTGGCGCGAGGGCCAGACGTCGGCGATCGAGGAAGTGCAGTCCCCGGAGGAGGAACGAGCATGATCAGGCGAGGGACGTGGGCGGCGGCGGTCGCGTGCGCGGCGCTGCTCGCCGCGGCCGGGTGCGGCGGCGGCGGCGACAACGGCGGTGGCGGCGGCGGCGGCGGCGCCAAGGCCGACGCCGGCTTCAAGGTGCCCAAGGTGCCGATGGCGCAGAGCGTCGGCGCGGGCGAGGGCAAGCTCAACATCATCGCGTGGGCCGGCTACGCCGAGGACGGCTCGACGGACCCGAAGGTCGACTGGGTCACGCCGTTCGAGAAGAAGACCGGCTGCCAGGTCAACGTCAAGATCGGCAACACGTCGGACGAGATGGTGACGCTGATGCGCACCGGTCAGTACGACGGCGTCTCGGCCTCGGGCGACGCCACGCTGCGCCTCATCGCCGGCGGCGACGTCGCCCCGGTCAACACGAACCTCGTCCCCAACTACGCCGACGTCTTCCAGCAGCTCAAGAACCAGGACTTCAACTCCGTGAAGGGTCAGATGTACGGGATCCCGCACGGGCGAGGGGCCAACCTGCTCATGTGGCGCTCGGACAAGGTCCCGGGCGCGCTGGACTCGTGGAGCGCGGTCTTCGACCAGGGGTCGAAGTACAAGGGCAGCCTGACCGCCTACGACAACCCGATCTACATCGCCGACGCGGCGCTGTACCTCAAGGCGACCAAGCCCGCCCTGAAGATCACGAACCCCTACGAGCTCGACGACAACCAGTTCAAGGCGGCCGTCGACCTGCTCAAGAGCCAGCGCCAGAACATCGGCGAGTACTGGTCTGACTACACCAAGGAGCAGGCGGCCTTCACGAGCGGCGACTCGACCGTCGGCACGACCTGGCAGGTCATCGCCAACCTGCTCGACGCCGACAAGGTCAAGGTCAAGACGACCCTGCCCAAGGAGGGCGCGACCGGGTGGTCGGACACGTGGATGATCTCGTCCAAGGCCAAGCACCCCAACTGCATGTACAAGTGGATGGACTGGATCATCTCGCCGAAGGTCAACGCCGAGGTGGCGGAGTGGTTCGGTGAGGCGCCGTCCAACGCGAAGTCGTGCGCGGAGACGTCGGACAAGAGCTTCTGCAAGACCTTCCACGCCGACGACCAGGCCTACTTCGACAAGGTCTCGTACTGGACGACGCCGCGCACGCAGTGCGGCGATGCCCGCGGGTCGGTGTGCAAGGACTACGCGGCCTGGGTGCAGGCCTGGACCGAGATCAAGGGCTGAGGGGGCACCCTGAGGGCGCGACGGCGAGTCCATCTCGGGCTGCTGCTCAGCGGGCCGCTGGGATGGCTCGCCGTCGCGTACCTGGGCTCGCTGGTCGTCCTCTTCGTCTCGGCCTTCTGGCAGCTCGACGACTTCAGCGGCGAGATCGTCAAGCAGCCCACCTTCGACAACTTCAAGCTGCTGTGGGACAACCACGTCTACCGCACGATCGCCTTTCGCACCATCGGGATCGCCGCGCTGGTGACCGTGACCGATGCGCTGCTCGCCTTCCCGATCGCCTTCTTCATGGCCAAGGTGGCCAGCCGGCGGATGCGCGGGTTGCTCGTGGTCGGGATCCTCATGCCGTTGTGGGCCTCGTACCTCGTGAAGGTCTACGCGTGGCGCGAGATCCTCTCCGAGGACGGGATCCTCAACTGGGCGCTGTCGCCGCTGGGGATCAAGGGGCCGGGGTTCGGCTTCGTGGCCACGTGGCTGGTCTTCAGCTACCTGTGGCTGCCGTACATGATCCTGCCCATCTACGCCGGCCTCGAGCGCATCCCGCCCTCGATGCTCGACGCCTCGGGCGACCTCGGCGCGACCCCGGAGCTCACGCTGCGTCGCGTGGTCCTGCCGCTGGTCTTCCCGGCGGTCGTCGCCGGGTCGATCTTCACCTTCTCGCTGACCCTGGGCGACTACATCACGCCCCAGCTCGTCTCCTCCACCCAGTTCATCGGCAACGTCGTCTACGCCAACGTCGGGATCGCCAACAACCTCCCGCTGGCCGCGGCCTTCGCCACCGTGCCGGTGGTGGTGATGATCGTCTACCTCACGATCGCGCGCCGGCTCGGCGCGTTCGAGGCTCTCTGATGCAGCTCTCCGGCCCGCGGAGGTGGCTGCTGTCGCTGGCGAGCGCGTTCACGCTGGCCTTCCTGTACCTGCCGCTGATCGTCATCGCGATCTACGCGTTCAACTCGACGCGCGTGCAGAAGTGGCCGCCGGCCGGGCTGACCTTCTCGTGGTTCGACAAGGCCTTCCACAACCCGGGCGTGCGCGACGCGCTGGGCACGAGCGTCAAGGCCGGGCTGCTGGCCACCGCCGTCGCCCTCGTCCTGGGGACGCTGGCCTCGATCGCCGTCGCGCGCTACCGCTTCTTCGGGCGCGAGGCAGTCTCGTTCCTCGTCATCCTCCCCATCGCGCTACCGGGCATCGTGACCGGCATGGCGCTCAACTCGACCTTCACCCAGGTCCTCGGCGTGTCGCTCGGGCTGCTGACGATCGCCATCGGCCATGCGACCTTCTGCATCGTGGTCGTCTACAACAACGTGGTGGCCCGCCTGCGGCGCACGTCGGTCTCGTTCGAGGAGGCGTCGGCCGACCTCGGGGCCAAGGGCCTTCAGACCTTCCGCTACGTGCTCTTCCCGCAGCTGCGCTCGGCGCTCGTGGCCGGCGCGCTGCTCGCCTTCGCGCTGAGCTTCGACGAGGTCATCGTGACCACGTTCACCGCCGGCCAGCAGCAGACGCTGCCGCTGTGGATCTTCGCCAACCTGTCGCGCCCGCGGCAGCTGCCGATCGTCAACGTCGTCGCCGTCGTGGCCATCGTGCTCTCGCTCATCCCCGTGTGGATCGCGCAGCGCATCACGGCCGATCCGGTCACGGCGGCGGGGGCGGGGGCGGCACCGTGACGCGCGCTAGGCGTCGGGGACCGGCGGCTGGTTGGCCAGCACCCACTCGTCGGCTTCGCCGCGGCGGACGAGGCCGCGCTCGCGCAGGGAGCGCAGGGCGAGCGAGACGGTGGGGCGGCGGGCGCCGACGAGGCGGCCGAGCTGCTCCTGGGTGACGGGCAGGCGCAGGACGATGCCGTCGGCGCGGACGTGGCCGCGGCGGTCGGCCAGGTGCCAGAGCAGCCGGTGCAGGCGATCCTCGACGCGCGGCAGGTGGCTGAGGGCGAGCGCGATCGCGGTTCGGCGCGCGCGCTCGTGGACGCGCTCGACCAGGCCGGAGGCGAGCGCCGGATAGCGCGCGATGCGCTGGGCGAAGGCGGCGTCGAGGACGAGCAGGCGCGCGGGCTCGAGGATCTCCCAGCGGGGCTCGAGGCCGACGATCCGCTCCTCGGTGCCGTCGTCGGGCCCCAGCAGGTCGCCCTCGGTCACGAGCTCGGCGCCGAGCGCCTCGGGGCTCTCGAGGTCGCGCATGAGCAGGCCGCGCAGCACGAGCAGCCCGTAGCCGCCGCGGATGCGATCGGCCGCCGCGTCCGGGCTCCAGCGCCCCCGCGGGATCGACACGCAGCCGGCCACGGCGGCCGCGCGCGCCTCGGCCAGGTCGCCGCCGACCCGCCGGGCCAGCTCGCGGTCCGCGTCGAGGAGCCTGACGGCCTGGACCGTGCCCTGGCCGCCGGCTCGCGCAAAGCGCCGGCCGGCGGTGGATGATTCCGAAACGAAGGCCACCGTTGAACTTCAATCCCCTGCTATGCACGCGCGGAAACCCCCACTGATCTTGATGCCCCGGAAATGAGGATCCTGGTCGTCGACGACGAGCCGGCCGTCCGGACCTCGCTGGAGCGGGCACTTTCTCTCGATGGCTACGACGTGGATGTGGCCGCAGATGGCGCGGCGGCACTCGACCGTCTGGCCGCCGCGCCCCCCGACGCGGTGATCCTCGACGTGAGCATGCCGAGGCTCGACGGCCTCGAGGTGTGCCGGCGCATGCGCCAGGCCGGCGACCGGACGCCAGTGCTCATGCTCACCGCGCGCGACGCGGTCGACGATCGCGTCGAGGGCCTCGACGCCGGCGCCGACGACTACCTGGTCAAGCCCTTCGCGCTGCGTGAGCTGAGAGCGCGGCTGCGCGCCCTGCTGCGCCGAGCCGACCGCGACGGGGGCGCCGTGCGCTTCGCCGACCTCGCGCTGGACGCCGACGCGCACGAGGTGCACCGCGGCCCCCGGCGCATCGACCTCTCACGGACGGAGTTCACGCTGCTCGAGCTGTTCATGCGCCATCCTCGTCAGGTTCTGACGCGCACGCAGATCTTCGAGGCGGTGTGGGGCTATGACCTCGGGGCGACCTCCAACGCCCTCGGCGTCTACATGGGCTACCTGCGGCGCAAGACCGAGGAGGCCGGGGAGCCGCGCCTGCTGCACACGGTCCGCGGCGTGGGCTACGTCCTGCGCGAGGCCTGATCGTGGCGCTGCGTGCGAGGCTCACGCTGATGTCGGCGCTCATCGTGGGGGTCACGCTCGTGCTCGCCTCGCTCGTCGCCTACGCGGCCGTGCGCGGCCAGCAGCGCGGCCAGGTCGACGACGCCCTGCGCGGCAACGCCGCCTTCTACCAGGGTCTGGCGGCGCGGGCCTCGGGCGTGCCGCCCGGGCGCCCGGGCGAGCGCTCACCGCCGCCCAGCCTGGGCGGCCCCGGTGGCTACGCCCAGCTCGTGCGCCCCAACGGCAACGCGATCCAGCTCGGCCCCGCGGGCGGGCCGCCGCTGCCGGTGACCCGGCTGGCCCTCCAGACGGCCAACGGCGACTCGCGCGGTGGCTTCTCCGATCGCACCGTGGACGGCCTGCACCTGCGCGTGCTGACCGTCACGCTCGGCCCCATCGGCGCCGTGCAGGTGGCGCGCTCGCTCCAGGACGCCGACCGCGTGCTCGATCGCCTGCGGCGCGTGCTCATCGCGCTGGTGGCCGTCGGCACCGCGCTGGCGGCCGGCGTGAGCCGGCTCTTCTCGCGCCGCGTCGTCGCCCCGGTGACCGCGCTGACCGACGCGGCGGAGCACATCGAGGCGACCGGCGACCTCGGGCGGCGCATCGACGCCGACGGCCACGACGAGGTCGGGCGGATGGCCGCGCGCTTCAACGGGATGCTGGCGCGCCTGCAGACCTCCCAGGCTCAGCAGCGCCAGCTGGTCGCCGACGCCTCGCACGAGCTGCGCACGCCGGTGACCTCGCTGCGCACGAACGTCGAGGTCCTGCGCGACGCGCCGGCCATGGGCGAGAGCGACCGGCGGGCGCTGCTCGACGACGTGGTCGAGCAGGCCGAGGAGCTCGGCAACCTCGTCGGCGACCTCATCGCCCTGGCCCGCGACGGCGAGGCGCCGCCGGCCACGGAGGACGTGCGCCTCGACGAGCTCGTGGCCGAGGCCGTCGTCCGCGCCCGCCGCCACGCCCCGGCCGTCGCCTTCACCCTGCGCGCCGAGCCCTCGGTGGTCACGGCCGCGCCCGACCGCGTCGGCCGCGCGGTCAACAACCTGCTCGACAACGCCGCCCAGCACGCCGACCGCGTGGAGGTCACGGTGAGCGCCGACGGCGTCGTCGCCGTGCGCGACCACGGCCCGGGCGTCCCACCCGAGGACGTGCCGCTCATCTTCGATCGCTTCTACCGCGGCGCCACCGCGCGCGGGCGCTCGGGCTCGGGGCTCGGGCTGGCGATCGTGCGCCAGGTCGCGGAGTCCCACGGCGGCAGCGTGCGCGTCGAGTCGCCCGAGGACGGCGGCGCGCGCTTCGTGCTCGCGCTGCCGGGCGCGCCCGCGTAGGGGCGCCCGCGCCGTGCTAGGACTTCACCTGCACCCAACACGCGGAGGGGATCCATGAGCCCAGTGAGCGTCCGGTACATCGTCGACGACCTCGACCCGGCGATCGGCTTCTATCGCGATGACCTCGGCTTCGAGGTCGTCATGCACCCCGCGCCGACCTTCGCGATGCTGTCCCACGGCGACCTGCGCCTGTTGCTCAGCGTCCCGAGCGGACGCGGCGGCGGCGGGCAGGTCCTGCCCGACGGGCGCCGCCCCGAGCCCGGCGGCTGGAACCGCTTCCAGCTCGAGGTCAGCGACCTGCACGCCGAGGTCGACCGGCTGCGCGCGGCGGGCGCGCGCTTTCGCAGCGACATCCTCGAGGGGATAGGCGGCGATCAGATCCTGCTCGAGGACCCCTCCGGCAACGCCATAGAGCTCTTCCAGGACAAGCGCTGACCTGCGCTCACGGGACGTTCGCCTGCGCCGCCTCGCGGATCAGGTCGAGGCCGTCGTAGCCGGTGATGTAGCGCCCGGCTACGAGCCGCGCCGTGTCCCTGACCACCGCGCGGACGTACGCGCCATGGCTCGGGTAGAGCTGCTGCAGACGGGCCTCGTCGAACGGGACCTCGTGGCCGGCGATGATGCAGAACGAGGCGCCGGTCGAGTTGCCGAACCACGTGCTGGTCGGCACGTCGAGGTACGGCGAGCGCAGGCCGCCGACCACGTTGCCGAACTGGTCGACCACCCCGGTGGTCGTGGTCCCGGTGGTCTGCGTCGCGATCGGGTCGGCGTGGGGCGGGCTGATCCCGTAGCGGACCCACAGGTCGAGGTTGCGCAGGATGGCGTCGAAGAAGATGCGGCTCGGGAAGCGGCTGCGGGGCCCCTCGTTGCAGTTCATCGGCGGGACCGCGACGCCGGCCCTGACGATGTCCGCCGGGGCCGCGGCGAAGTTCAGCTCGTCGGGCGTGGCGTGGGCCGCGCCGGCCATCTCGTAGTGGCGGAAGCGGTCGGCCGGCGCGTCGCTGTCGGGGCGCCGAGCCGCAATCCCGAAGAGGTAGTCCGACTGCGACATGACGTGGATGATCGGCACGCCGACGTTCGAGAACTGCAGGCGCGGGTCACCGACGCCCGGGGGCGGCTCGCACTGGTTGATCGGGACGATGCCCACGAAGGCGCCGCCGGCCACGGCCACGATGTAGCCGTCGTAGATCGGGTGCCCGTTGCGGGCCACGTCGAGCGGGTGGATGGCGTTGATGTAGTCGTAGAGGTCGCCGCCCGTCTGCGAGTACCCGAAGCCATAGACGTGCTTGACGCTGGCGCCGCGGCGGTCGTGCCCACCGCGCCAGTCGCGATGGCCGCCGCGGTAGGCGAGCGGGTTGGAGTGCTCACGGCTGCGCACCAGCGCCCCGACCTGGCTGTAGATGTCCCAGGCCAGCCCGTCCTCGGTGCTGCGCGAGCGGGCGCTCGGCGGGTCGACCGACGTCACCGGGTTCTGACAGTTGCGCGGGTCGTCGAGCGCCAGCGGGTTGGCGAACGACAGCGAGCCGTAGCGCGCGGGGTCGAACCTCTTCAGCGCCAGCACGTCGATCGGCTTGTCGGTGATGCCCACCCAGGCGTCGCCGTTGCGCACCATCTGGCGATGCGCCATGGCCCAGCCGATGTTGAGGTCGAACTGGTTGGACGGGTTGAGCATCTCCACGACGACGTTGCCGCTGAAGCGCGAGGCCCTCGCGGGCCGGCGCACGAGGATGCGCGTGGTGTACGGCGCGTTCGGCGTGCGGACCACGGCCGGGCCTGGCGCGGGCCAGGTGTAGACGTTGGCCGTGCCGCTGACGAGGTACTCCTCCTCGACGTAGCCCACCTTGCTGAGGTCCTCGGGGACGAGCGTGTGGTCGGCGGCGCCGAAGGGATAGGAGGTGGCGGTGACCGGGAGCGGGCCGGTGACGTGGGGCAGCGGCGTCCCGGATCCCGATCCGCCCGATGCGCTCGCCGGCGCCGCGACCCCGAGAGCCGCGCACACCGCGATGGCAAGGAAGCTCCGACGGCGGCCAGACCACGTCATCCCCGTACCTCCTGCTGCACTGCGACCCGGACTCCTGGATCCTAGGAACGCTCGTTCGGCAATGTCAAACGATGTTCAAGAAATGCACGTCAAGGCGTCGGGAAGCTGACACCGGCAGCCATCAGGGCTCCGGCCAGCGTCCCGAGCAGCAGGCCGTGCAGCTCCGAGCGCGAGAGGTCGCGATGGGCGATCCAGTCCAGGCACGCGCCGTCCATGAACCACAGCCAGCCGCCGACCGCCGTGCGCGCCCGCGCGCTGTCCGCCGCGCCCAGGCCGTCGAGGATGCGGTCGGCGGTCCCGGCCCGCACGCCGTCGACCAGCTCGCGCACCTCCGGCACCCCCGCGGCGCTGCGAAAGAGCTTCGCGTAGGCGTCCGCGTTGTCCTCGATCCACCGGAGGTAGGCGTCGAGGGCCTCGGCCAGCGCCTGCGCCGGGGGCAGCGCCGGGTCCGGCTCGACCCGCGCGCGCAGCGCCTCCGCCCCGCCAGCGAGCGTGGCCATGAAGTACTCCTGCTTGGACGGGAAGTAGTGGTAGAGCAGCGCCTTCGAGATGCCGGCCTCGCGCGCGATCCGGGCCATCGAGATCTCGTCGTAGGCGTGCTCGGTGAACAGCCGCGCGCCGAGCTCGAGCAGCCGCCGGCGGCGCTCGTCGTTCTCCAGGCGCGTGTAGGCCGGCGCCCCCATCAGCTCAGGTCGAGCGCCGCGCCGACGATCGTCTCGGCGTCGACGCCGTGGTGACGGTAGAGGTCGGCGATGTCACCGGACTGGCCGAATTGGGCCACGCCGAGGCACGCGATGGGCGCGCCGTGCACGCCGGCGAGGAAGGCCAGGGTGTGGGGGTGGCCGTCGAGGACGGTGACCAGCGGGCGCGGCGCCGGGAACAGGCGCTCGAGGATCGCGTGGCCGGCCTCGGCCAGGCCGGCGCGCGCCCGCAGCGCGCGGAAGACGAGGTCCGGGCTCGTGAGGCACACGACCTCGGCGTCGAGCTCCGCGGCCGCCTCGAGCGCCTCGGGGACCACGGCGCCGACCGCGACGATGGTCACGCCCTGCCCTTCGCGCAGGCGGTAGCCGCCAGCCAGCACGTCGGCGCGGCGCCGCTCGCGCTCGGGGCTCTCGGGCGGCACCTGCGCGAGCGCCTGCTCGATGGGTCGCGTCGACAACCGGAAGTAGGCCGAGCTGCCGTCCTCGCGCCCCAACGCCCCGAGCGCGTGCAGGAACGACCACTCGAAGTCCTGGGTGAAGGCCGGCTCCCACGCCACGCAGCCGGGCTGCTCGATCCCGACCGACGGCGTGACGACGGACTGGTGCGCGCCGCCCTCGGGCCCCAGCGTGATCCCCGACGGCGTGCCGACGAGAATCGACTGCCCGCCAGCGTAGATGCCGAACGACCACGGCTCGTGCGCGCGCATGACGAACGGGTCGTAGATCGTGCCCACCGGCAGCAGCGGGCGCCCGTCGCGGCTCCACGTCGCCCCGAGCTCGCCGAGCAGCCCGACGAGGTTGACCTCGGCGATGCCGAGCTCGACGTGGCGGCCGTGATCGGACTCGCGCCAGCGCACGAGCGTGTCGGAGTCGTCGGCGAACCAGTCGATGCGCTCGCCGATGCTCCAGATGCCGCTGCGGTTGATCCAGCCGCCGAGGTTGGTCGACGACGCAACGTCGGGCGCGACGGTGACGACGTGGGCCGACACCTCGGGCGCGTCGTGATCGAGGTCGACGAACAGGCGCCCGAGGGCCTGCTGGGTGGAGCCCGCCCCGGTGTGCTGGCGTCCCAGCTCCGCGGGCACCGGCGGCGGCTTGTGGAGCTCGAGCGGCTCGCGCTCGAGGCGCGCGGCGACTGCGGCGCACAGCCGGCCCTCGGGCGACTCCGGGTCGAACGCGCGCCATGGCTCGCGCGGCTCGGTGCCGAGCTGCTGGGCGAGGTCGACGAACTGCTCGTGGTTGAGCAGCGCCGAGTGGTTGGAGGGGTGGCCCTCGGTGGGCAGCGACCACCCCTTGATCGTGTAGGCGAAGATGACCGAGGGGCGGTCGCGCACGGCATCGGTCGCGCGGTAGGCGGCGAGCAGGGCCTCGAGGTCGTGGCCGCCGAGGTCGCGGAAGGTGGCCAGCAGCTGGCGCGGGTCGAGGTCGGCGATCAGGCGCGCGATCGCCTGCTCGCCGCCGGGCAGGCGCTCGCGCAGCTCCTCGTCGTCGGCGCGCAGCAGGCGCTGGTACTCCTCGTTGCCCATCGCGTCGATCCGGGCGCGCAGGGCCTCGCCGCCGTCGCGCTCGAACAGCGCGCGCAGGCGCCGGCCGTACTTGACCGTCTCGGTGTGCCAGCCGGCCGCCTCGAACATCCCCACGAGGCGGCCGGCCGCGATGTCGGGGACGACGCGGTCCAGCGACTGGCGGTTGAGGTCGACGACCCACAGGACCTCGCCCAGCCGCGCGACCATCGGGTCGACGATCGCCTCCCACACCGCGCCCTCGTCGAGCTCGGCGTCGCCCAGCAGCGCGATCTGGCGCCCGCCGCGCGGGACGTCGAAGTGCCCGGCGACGTAGCGGTGGGCCAGCGCGCCCCAGATCGTCGCGGTGGCCCCGATCCCGACGCTCCCGGTCGAGTAGTCGACGGGGTCGGGGTCCTTCGTGCGGCTGGGATAGGACTGAAGGCCCCCGTACTCGCGCAGCCGCGGCAGGTAGGACGGGTCCAGGCGCCCGAGGAGGAAGTTGATCGCGTGCAGGACCGGGGAGGCGTGCGGCTTGACCGACACGCGGTCGGGCGCCTCGAGGTGCGCGAACCACAGCGCGGTCATGAGCGAGACCATCGAGGCGCTGGAGGCCTGGTGGCCGCCCACCTTGATGCCGCTCGGGTTCAGCCGCACCCGGTTGGCGTGGTGGACGATGGCGGTGGCCAGCCACAGGACGCGGCGCTGGACGGCGTCGAGGACGTCGATGTCGGTCTGCGCAGCGTGGTCCCGGGCCTCCACCGTGGTCACCGCCAGAGCTTCGCACGTCGGTGATGATGCGGTGATGCCTCGTGCGGTCCTCGCGCTGACGCTGCTCGCCCTCGCCGGCTGCGGCAGCGGCGGCGATGCGGCGAGACCGCAGCCGGCGCCCAAGGCCATCCACGGCCTCTACCGCGCCGCCGGCGCGCGGCTGTTCCTGGACTGCCGCGGCGCGGGCGCGCGGGCCGTGGTGCTCGACTCCGGGCTGGGTGTCGACTCCAACGCGACGTGGGCGGCGGTGCGCCCCGCGGTGGCGCGCTTCGCGCGCGTGTGCCAGTACGACCGTGCCGGCATGGGCTCGAGCCCGCCCGGGCCGCGGCCGCGCACCAGCCAGCGCATGGTCGACGAGCTGCACGCGCTGCTGCGCGCGGCCGGGGTGGCGCCGCCCTACGTCCTCGTGGGCGCGTCGTTCGGCGGCCTCAACGCGCAGCTCTTCGCCAGCGAGCACCCGCGCGAGGTGGCCGGCGTCGTGCTCGTCGACGGCCTGCACCCCGACCTCGACCGGCGCATCGAGGCGATCCTCGGGCGCCGGGCCAGCGCCGAGCGTCGGGCGGCCCTGGCGCGCAACGGCGAGGGCGTGCGCTTCGCCGACATCCTGGCCAGCGATGCCCAGGTGCGCGCGCACCGCGCCTTCCCCGCCGTGCCCCTCGTCGCGCTGAAGCACGGCATCTCCTTCGACCCCGGCGGCGAGCCCGACCCGGGCGTCGAGCGCATGTGGGGGGCGCTGCAGCGCGCCAACGCCGCGCGCAGCCCGCGCGGGCGCGTCGTCCTCGCGCCGCGCAGCCATCACCGCATCGCCGAGGACCAGCCCGAGCTGGTGATCTCCGCGATTCGCCAGATGGTCAGCGGGTAGGATGTTGTGCATGCAACGAAGTGGTGCCTTCAAGTCCGATCTCGAAGTCAGCGAGGGGCGCTTCCTGCGCCAGAAGAGCCGCTTCACGGACTGGGTGACGGCCGACGGCTCCTCCGGCTACCGCGCCGAGCCGGGGCGCTACCACCTCTACGTGGGCCGCGCCTGCCCGTGGTCGCAGCGCGCGATGATCGTCCGCCACCTCAAGGGCCTCGAGGACACGATCGGGATCTCGTTCGTGAATCCCTACCGCGACGAGCGCGGCTGGGCCTTCGAGGGCGACGGCTTCGTCGACGACCTGCACGGCTGGGACTTCCTCTCGGAGGCCTACCGCGCCAGCGACCCCGGCTTCGACGGTCGCATCAGCGTCCCGGTGCTGTGGGACCGCGAGACGGGCCGGATCGTCAACAACGACTCCGCGGACGTGATCCGGATGCTCAACAGCGCGTGGGACGAGTGGGGCGACGCCTCGGTCGACCTCTATCCCGAGCCGCTGCGCGCCGAGATCGATGCGATCAACGCGTGGGTCTACGACGAGCTCAACAACGGCGTCTACAAGGCCGGCTTCGCGCGCTCGCAGGAAGCCTACGACGAGGCCTTCGACGGCGTCTTCGCCGCGCTGTCGCGGCTCGAGGCGATCCTCGGCGAGCGCCGCTACCTGACCGGCGACGCGCTCACCGAGGCCGACTGGCGCGCGTGGGTGACGCTGCTGCGCTTCGACCCCGTCTACCACACGCACTTCCGCCTCAACGGCCGCCGCGTCATGGACCACCCCAACCTCTGGGGCTACACGCGCGAGCTCTACCAGCGGCCCGGCATCGCCGAGACGACCGCGATCGACGAGATCAAGACGCACTACTACACGACCCACGACGAGCTCAACCCGAAGCGCATCATCCCGCGCGGCCCGCTGGACTGGGACCTGACGGCACCGCACGGCCGCGGCTGACGCAGGACTACTCGACCCGCGTGAACCAGGTGACGACCATCGGCTCGTCGTCGGTGAGGCGCCAGCCGGGCTCGCCGAGCAGCAGCGCGACCTCGTCGCGGCAGGAGTCGTAGAACGCGCGCTGCATGGCGTGCCACTCGGCGACGGTGGCCACCCCGGCCTGGGAGGCCTCGACGACGTCGGAGTCCACGTCGGCGAACGACACCACGGTGACGCGGACGATCTCGACGATCGCGCGCCGCGTGCCGGAGGCGTCGAGGACGGGGATCCGCTGGCCCGGGCGGGGCGGGCCGCCCTCGAGATCCCACTCGCGCGCCAGCGCCACGCTGACCGTCTTGCGGCCGTCGAGGACCATCGCGAGCAGGCTGTCGCCCAGGCCGCCGTCGTCGCCGTGGCCGAACTCCAGGAAGGGCTCGCGCGCCGTGCGCCACGGGGCCAGCGTGATGGTGGCCTCCAGGCGGGTGCCCGCCCCGGGCGGGCTCTCGATGCGCAGCGTCCCGCCCACGGCGGTGACGCGGTCGGCCAGCCCCGCCAGGCCCGTGCCCGCGTTCTCCTGCGCCCCGCCGCGGCCGTCGTCCTGGACGGCGACGAGCAGCTTCTGGCCCAGGAGGCGCACCTCGGCGCGGACCTCGGTCGCCTGGGCATGCTTGAGCGCGTTGGTCAGCGCCTCGGAGACGAGGTAGTAGACCGTCGCCTCGACCGCCCCGGGCAGCCGGCGCTCGGGCAGCGCGTCGAGGCGCAGGGGCAACGGCGAGCGCGTGGCCAGCGACGCCAGCGCGTGGCCCAGGCCGTGCTCGGCCAGACCGGCCGGGTGCAGCCCGCGCACGAGCTCGCGCAGCTCGTCGCCGGCCAGCGCGGCCTGCTCGCGCGCCTGGTCGAGCAGCGCGCCCGCGCTGGCGGGCTCGTCGGCCAGGCGGCGCTCGGCCAGCGCGAGCATGTGCCCGAGCGCGACCAGGCGCTGCTGCGCGCCGTCGTGCAGGTTGCGCCCGATGCGCCGGCGCTCCTCGTCGGCGGCCTCGACGATCCGCACGCGCGAGGCCGCGATCTCGGCCTCGCGGGCGCGCAGCGCGACCTCGTGGCGGCGGCGCTCGATCTCCGCCGCGGCGCGGGCGCCGAAGATCGACAGGGCGGCCCGCTCGTCGGCGTTGGGGTCAAGGCGCCGGCGCGATTGCACGCCGATGTAGCCGATGCGCCCGCCGGCGCTGCCGCGCATGGCCACGGCGAGGTAGGAGTCCAGCTCCTGGCGGACGGTGAACTCGTCGTTGGGAAAGCGCGCGATCGTGCCCTCCGGGATGCTCACGAAGTCCTCCGTGACGATCAGCGAGCACGGCGTGCCCTCGATGCGGAACTCGAAGCCCTGGTGCAGGCCGGCCTCCTCGTGGCTGACCGCCAGCACGCGGGCGCGCTCGGGCGGGTCACCCAGCATCTCGGCCACGAAGGCCACCTCGGCGCCGAACGCCTGCGCGAGCTGGCGCGTGAGCGAGCGGAAGAAGGCCTCCCCGGTCACCGTCGCCGTCCCGGCGGCGACCGCGTGCAGGAGGTCGCTGCGGCCGCTGGGCGGGTCGTCGGGACCGGTGTCGGGAGCGAGCGCGGGCAGGAGGCGATCTTAAACCCCACTGCCCGCGCCCTCGCTCAGCCCGCCTCGGGGGCCAGCCGCGGCACCGCGCGGTCGAGCCAACGCGGCATCCACCAGTTGGCCCGGCCGAAGAGCTGCATCAGCGCCGGCACGAGGACCATGCGCACGACCGTCGCGTCGACGAGGACCGCCGTCGCCATCCCGACCCCCAGCAGCTCGAGGAAGATCTCGCCGCTCGTCACGAAGGCCAGGAAGACGACGACCATGACCGCCGCCGCGGCCGTGATGACGCGCGCCGTCCGGGCCAGCCCCTCGGTCACCGCGCGCGCCGTGTCGCCATGGCCGAGGAACTCCTCGCGCACGCGCGAGAGCAGGAAGACCTCGTAGTCCATCGACAGCCCGAACAGGATCGCGAACATCATCACGGGGATGAACGGCGCCACGGGCGTGGCGCGGTCGATGCCCAGCAGGTCGCTGCCGAACCAGCCGCCGCCCGCGAAGAGCGCCATCACGCCGTACGCCGCCCCCACCGACAGCAGGTTCATCACGCCGGCCTTCAGCGCGATCAGCGGCGAGCGGAAGGCGCAGAGCAGGAGCAGGAACGACAGCCCGACGACGCCGGCGATGAAGAGCGGCAGGCGGTTCGCCACGAGCTCGCTCTGATCCACGAACCCCGCGGTCGCCCCGCCGACGTCGACGGTCACGCCGCTGCCCGCGAGGGCGCCCGGCACGACGCGATCGCGCATGCGCTGCACGAGCGCGGTCGTCGCCGCCGACTGCGGTGAGCTGCGCGGGGCGACGGTCATGATCGCCGCGCGCCCGTCCGGGCTGCGCTGCGGCGCCGAGACGTAGGCGACGTCCCGATCGGCGCGCGCCGCGCGCACGAGCGGGTCGAGCGCCTGCGTCCCCTCACCGGCGGGCAGCTCGGCGACCAGCAGCAGCGGCCCGTTGGCGCCGGGCCCGAAGCCCTGGACGGTGAGGTCGTAAGCGGTGCGCGTCATGCTGCCGGCCTTGTCGTTGCCCTCGTCGGGGAAGCCCAGGCGCAGCCCGAGCACCGGCGCGGCGAGGGCGAGCACGATGGCCGCGCCCGCGATGGCCGCGGCCCACGGCCGGCGCTGGATGATGCGACTCCACCGCATTGCGGGGCTCGGCTTGTCGTCGCGCAGCGGGCGGCCAGCTGGATGACGCTGACGGCGGCCGGTGAGCCGAAGCCGGACGCCGAGCGGCCGCCAAGGCAGCGCGGGCAGGCGAAGGCGGTTCACGCGCGCGCCGGCGTAGCTCAGCAGCGCGGGCAGCAGCGTCACCGCCGCGGCCATGACCACGAGCACGGCGAGGCTCGTGCTGACCGCGACGCCCTGCAGGTAGCCGACACCCATGAGGAAGAGCCCGAGCACCGAGATGAGGACGGTGCTCCCGGCCACGAGGACGCTGCGCCCGGCCGTGCCGATGGCCTCGACGATCGCGCCCTCCACCCCCGCGCCGCCCTCGAGCGCCGTCCGGAAGCGCGTGAGCACGAGCAGCGCGTAGTCGATGCCCACGCCGATGCCGAGCAGCCCGGCGATGGCGGGGGCGAAGTCGGGCACCTGCATGACCGCCGCCAGCACGCCGATGAGCGAGGCCGAGATGCCGAGCCCGAAGAGGGCGACCGCGAGCGGCAGCCCGGCGGCCACGATCGAGCCGAAGGCGATGAGGAGCACGATGGCCGCGGCGAGCAGCCCGAAGCCCTCCGGGCGGCTGCCGCCCTGCGCCATGCGGATGGGGCCGCCGCCCAGCGCGACGGTCAGCCCGTTCCCGCTCGCGCCCTGAGCCAGGTCGATGAGCCGCGTACCCGTGGAGTCGGGCAGGTCCCATAGGCGACGGTCGAGCTCGAGCGTCGTGCTGGCGATCGTGCGGTCCGGCGCGACGCGGACCGGCCCGGCGCTGCCGATGCCCTCGACGCGCTGCGCGGCGGCCAGGAAGCGCTGCACGCGGGCCCTGGTCTGCGGGGCCTGCGCCCCGGCCGAGGCCTTCCACACGACGCTCACCGTGTCGCCCGAGCGCCCCTGGAAGCGCTGCGCCAGCACGCTCGCCGCTCGCTCGGATTCCGAGCCCTTGGTGGCGAAGTCCGCCTGGAAGGTGCCGCGCAGCAGCGGCGTGAGGGCCAGGACGGCGACCAGGGCCGCCACCCAGCCCAGGAGGACCCGCCCGCGGTGGCGGTGCACGAAGGCGCCGAGCCGGCCGAGCCGGCCATGGTCGATCGTGGTCGCGGAGTCGTGATCGCTCATGGCCACGATGCTGCGCTGCCGGGCCCCGCCTGTCATCGGGCGGGCGGCGGCTTCGCGCGTACGCAATCGGGCGTAGGGACGGGGCAGGCGGCTACGTCGCGCCGCGGCCCCGCGTGACGAGCCCGGCCTCGTAGGCGAAGACGACGAGCTGCGCGCGGTCGCGCGCGCCCAGCTTGAGCATCGCGCGCGAGACGTGCGTGCGCGCGGTGGCCGGGCTGATGACCAGGCGCTCGCCGATCTCGGCGTTGGAGAGGCCCGTGCCGACGAGCGCGACGACCTCCGCCTCGCGCTCGGTGAGCTCGTCGAGCCCGCCGAGCACTGGGGCGGTGGGTGCCGCGCCGGCCGCGAAGGTCTCCACCACGCGCCGCGTCACCGACGGCGACAGCAGCGACTCGCCCTCGGCCACGACCCGCACGGCGCGCACGATGTCCTCGGGGTCTGAGTCCTTGAGCAGGAAGCCGGCCGCCCCCGCGCGCAGCGCCTCGAAGACGTACTCGTCAACCTCGAAGGTAGTGAGGACGACGACCTTGACGCCGGCCAGGTCGGGCTCGGCCACGATCCGCCGAGTCGCCTCCAGGCCGTCGACCGCCGGCATGCGGATGTCCATCAACACGACGTCCGGGCGCTGGGCGAGCGCGAGCGCGACGGCCTCCTCGCCGTCGCCGGCCTCCCCCACGACGTCGAGATCGTCCTCGGCGTCGAGCAGCGCGCGCAGCCCGGCGCGCAGTAGCGCCTGGTCGTCGACGAGCGCGATGCGCGTCATCGCGGGGCCACGGGCAGCGACGCCCAGACCCGGAAGCCGCCGCTCGGCGCGCCCCCGGCCTCGAAGCGCCCGCCGAGCGCGGCGGCGCGCTCGCGCATGCCGGTGAGCCCGCCGCCGGGTCGCACGGGGCCGCCGCACCGCGGCCGTCGTCGCGCACCTCGACCTCCACGACGCCGTTGCGGCGGGCGAGGCGCACGCGCGCGCTGGCGTCCGGGCCGGCGTGGCGCGCCACGTTGGTCAGCGCCTCCTGGACGATGCGATAGCCGGCGGCGGCGACGACCTCGGGCACCGCAGGGGCCCGTCGGCATCGACCTCCAGGGCGACGTCCATACCCGCCTCGCGCAGGCCGTCGACCAGGCGCGGCAGTGCGCGCAGGTCGGGCGCCGGCGCGCGCTCGCCCGCCTCCTCGCCCTCGCCGCGCAGCACGCCCAGCAGCGCGCTGAGCTCGGCGAGCGAGTCCTTGGACACCTGCCGGATGGCGCGCAGCGCGGCGCGGACCTCGGCCGGGTCGCGGTCGGCCAGGCGGTCGGCGACCCCGGCGCGCAAGGTGATCGTCGCCAGCCCATGACCGACGACGTCGTGGACCTCGCGCGCGATGCGCAGGCGCTCCTCGGCCACGCGCCGCAGCGTCTCCTGCTCGGCCAGGCCCACGCGGGCCTCGAGCGTCTCCATGCGCAGGCGCCGCGCGCGCACGGCGTCGCCGGCGAGCTTGGGCGTGGCGAGCAGCAGCAGCGCGACGGGGAGGAGGTGCGCCTCGAAGCCGTTGGCCGCCCAGTTCGACGCGACCAGCGCCACGGCGGCGGCAGCCGTCCAGGGCAGCCACACTCGCATCGGGCGCAGCACCGCGAGGTTGAGCGCCGCGAGGAAGCTCGTGGCATAGATCGGCCCGCCGGGCTGGCCCGTCGCCGCGAAGACGGTGAGCGCGGCGATCACGAGCGCGAAGGTCACGGCCGGCCACCGGCGGCGCACCACGAAGGCCAGCCCCGCCACCGCGCAGCACGGATAGGCGATCGGGTCGACGCCCTGGTCGCGGAAGCCCGTGGCCGTGATGGCCACGAGCACGGCCGCGGCCGCGACGCCCGTGAGTGCGTCGGCCCACGCCGGATTGCGCTGCAGCCAGGCGACCACCCGACCGAGGGTAGGCGCCCGCGTCCGCGCCCGCATCCGCCGCAGAGCGGCGCCCGCCGTACGTCACGCGACGTACGGCGGGCGCGCCGTGCCCTGCGCTCTAGCGGCCGTGGCGGTCGCGTCCGTGGTGACCGTGCGGCTCGCGCGCGGAGAACACGCTCGACAGATCGTTGACCGCGGCGTCGCGCGAGGACACCGGCGCCAGGCCGAAGCGGTGCTCGATCGTCGCCATGATCGACGTGGTGTCGTGCTGGACGTGGTCGACGACGAAGTCGTCACGCAGACCGGGGGCGATCACGAGCGCCGGGATGCGCGTGCCCGGCCCCATGTTGTCGTGCACGCCGGGCGTCCCCTGGCCGGGCGGCGAGACGTGGTCCCACTGCCCGCCGAACTCGTCATAGGTCACGACGACCATCGTGTCCTTGGCGCAGCGGCTGCTCTGGATCGCACTCAGCAGCTCGACCAGGTGCCCGCTGCCCTCGCTCACGTTCGTGTAGCCGGGGTGCTCGTTCTCGGCGCCAATCGGCTTGATCAGGCTCACCGGCTTGAGCGCGCAGTGCTTCTTCGAGCTCTGGGCCAGCGCCTCGAACTCGACCTCGTCGCGCAGATGGGCGGCGCGAGCCGCGGCACCTGCGGGCGTCGTCGGCGAGAAGGAGGCGAAGTAGTTCAGCGGCTGGTGGTGGAACTGGAAGAGCTTGTCCGGGCAGTTGGGCCAGGTCGCCGTGGCGAAGGCGGCCGGATCCGGGCACGGCTTGAGATTCATGGCGGTCGGCGTCGCGGGCGCCGTGCCGTTCGTCCAGCCGGGCGCCCCGACCTCGCCGTCCGCGTTCGACCAGCCGCCCGAGTACCAGGCCCAGTCGACGCCCTTCGCGCTGAGGCGGTCGCCGATCGTCGGCGCCGTCTGGAGCGGGAGCTTGCGCGCATCCGCCGTCCCGGGCTGGTAGGGCTGAGTCACCGGCTGGACCGTGTTGACGGCGTAGTCGCCGCAGGTCACGGTCCCCGGGGTGGGCGGACGGCCCGCCGGCGGCTGGCACGACGCCGTCAGCGCGCCGTCGACGAGCCCGGTCGCCAGCGGCGAGTTGTAGAGCGGCGCGGGGTTGTTGACCGGGGTGTTCGAGTTGTGGTTGTTGGTGGTCGGCATGCCGTTGGCGTCGACCACGGAGTGCAGGTCGTTGGCCGTGCCGTCGTTGACCGCGCCGGGCCAGGTCGGCGTCGCCGCCGCCACGAGCCACTGGTGGTTGAGGAACGAGCCGCCGAAGGCCGCCTGGAAGAAGTCGTCGGCGATCGCGTAGGCCGGGTGGTGACGCGTGTGCAGGTACTTGTAGACGGGCAGCGAGCTCGTGTCGTAGTAGCCCATGGTCAGGCCGACGGCGTCGCTGCCGGTCACGTAGCGATCCTGCTTGCCGCCGTCGAGCTGGTACTGCTCCTGGTAGTAGCGGTGCACGAGGTCGCGCGTGCAGCCGCCGGGCAGGCCGGTTGGGTCGAGCACGCCGTTGGGGGCGAACACGCCCGGGGCCGGGCACGTCTTGGCCGTCATCGGGATGCGCCCGGGCACGTCGATCTGGAACGGCGCGTTGCGGAAGTTGCTCTGGAAGCTCGTCGGGGTCGTCGTGTCCGTGCACGTCGCCGGCTGCGGCGGTGTCGCCAGGTTCACGTCGTCCTGCAACAGGCACGTGTAGGGCGTGCCGGCCTGGTTGACCTGCGTGGTGTGCGCGGGATCGGCGCGGCGCAGCCCGTTGACGCCCTCCCACTTGCCGTAGAGGTTGTCGAAGCTGTGGTTCTCCTCGTAGATGACGACGATGCGCTTGACCGCGCGCAGCCCCTTGCCGTGGTGGTCATCGTGGCCGGAGCCGTGAGCGGCGGCCACAGCGGGCGCGGCGAGCGCCAGTGCGCCGGCGGCGCACAGGGCGATCGAACGCCGATGCGTGAGTCTCATGCAGATTCCTCCCCTGGGAACGTGCCTCGTGCAGGCAATGTGGGGTCGACGCTACAGCGCGTCGGACCCCGGGGGCTAGTGCGCGTGCGCCCGCTATCCTCTGTGGAGCGGTCGGCGACGTCGGCCGCGAGGCAGCTTGCTTGGGTCCCGCCACACACGGCGGTTCGGGTTCGCCGTCGCCTCCCGAATCAGCCGCGGCTCAGACCGAGCGCCGCAAGGAGTTCATTTCCAATGTCACAGCAGTCCTTCGCCGATCTCGGCGTGTCCCGCGCAGTCGCGGGCGCACTCGCCGATCGCGGCATCACCGAGCCCTTCGCCATCCAGCAGCTCGTCATCGCCGACATCCTCGCCGGGCACGACGTGCTCGCCAAGTCGCCGACCGGATCGGGCAAGACCATCGCCTTCGGAGCGCCCATCGCGGACCGTATCGAGGCCAACGACCGCCGCCCGGCGGCCCTCGTCCTCGCCCCCACGCGGGAGCTGGCCAGCCAGATCGTCGAGGACATCCGCCCGCTGGCGCACGCCCGCGCGCTGCGCATCGCGGCCGTCTACGGCGGCGTGGGCATCGTCAAGCAGGCCCGCGAAGCCGCGCGCGCCCACATCGTGGTCGCCACCCCCGGCCGCCTGGAGGACCTGCTGCAGCGCGGCGACCTGACCCTCGACCGCGTCCGGATCCTCGTCCTCGACGAGGCCGACCGCATGCTCGACATGGGCTTCAAGCCCGCGGTCGACCGGATCGTGGCCCAGTGCCCGGCCAAGCGCCAGACGCTGTTCTTCTCCGCCACGCTCGACGGCGAGGCCGGCCGCGTGGCCAAGAGCTTCACGCACGACGCCCGCCGCCACGAGCACGCGCCGACGGTCAGCAGCACGGCCGCGACCGAGCACCGCTTCGTCGCCGTCGAGCGCGACGCGCGCATCGAGGCGCTGCTGGGCGAGCTGCGCGGCGACCGCGACCTCGCGCTCGTCTTCGTGCGCACCAAGCGCGGCGTCGACCGGCTGGTCAAGCGCCTGAGCCGCGAGGGCGTCAACGTCGTCGGGATGCACGGCGACAAGTCCCAGGGCCAGCGCGAGCGCGCCCTGGCGAGCTTCGAGAGCTTCAAGGTCGACACCCTGGTCGCCACCGACGTCGCGGCCCGCGGCATCGACGTCTCCGGGATCTCGCACGTCATCAACTTCGACCCGCCGGAGGACCGCGACGGCTACGTGCACCGCGTCGGGCGCACCGCTCGCGCGGGGCGCAGTGGCGTGGGCGTGACCTTCGTGGGCGCCGAGCAGGCAGGCGACGTCGGGCGCATCGCGGCCGAGCTGCGGCTCGACCGCGAGTTTGCGGAGACCGCGCTCAGCACGCCGGCGCGTCCGGGCCGCAGCCGCAACGGCAACGGCGGCGGGCGCGGGCGCCAGCGTCGGCGCTGATGTCCTAGCGCGCCGTATCTTCAGGCGACGTCAGGCGAGGCGACGAGGCCCAGCTCGGTCGCTCGTCTCGCAGCGTCGGCCTTCGATCGGCAGTCGAGCTTCATGCGGATGTTCTCCACGTGCGTGTCGATCGTGCGCGGGCTGACGACCAGCTCGCGGGCGATCTCGCGGTTCGTCCGGCCGACGGCGACCAGCCGCACGACCTCGACCTCGCGACGGGTCAGGCCGCCGTTGGCCAGCTGAGCGGCCGCCACGCGGCTGAGCCGCCGATCGACCTGCTCGCCGAGCGCCCCGAGGTCGCCGGCCAGCCGGGACGCCAGCGGGCGCGCCCCCAGCCGCCGGGCGGCGCGATGCGCGCCGACGAGGTGCTCGACGGCCTCGACGCGCCGGCCGGCCGCCACGAGCGCCGCCGCCGCGCGGCGCTGCGACTCGGCGCGCTCGAGCGGCGCGCCGATGTCGGCCAGCAGCGCCACGGCGCGCTCGAACTGCATGGCGGCCTCGGCGGGGTCGCCGTCGAGCAGCGCAGCCTCGCCGAGCGCGTGGGCCAGCCCGGACATCGCCTCGTCGTGACCGGTCTCGGCGGCGATCTGCGCCAGGGCCGCCGCGCAGCCGCGCACGGCGTCGCCGTCGTGCGCCTCGGCGAAAGCGGTCGCCGCCCAACGCAGCGGCGAGATCGCGTAGTGGCGCTCCTCGCTCTCGCTCCAGCGCTCGAGGATCGAGCGGCAGCGCTCCGCGCCGGCGACCGGCGAGCGCGCCTGCTCGAGCACGGCGAGGCCCCAACCGGAGAGCATCTCCATGGCGATGAGCTCGAGCCGCCGCGCGATCGTGGCCGACTCGAGCAGCAGCGACCGCGCCGGCCCGCGCCGCCCGCGCAGCGCGAGGATCAGCCCAAGCGTCCCCGAAGCGACCGCGCGCGCGTGCAGCGTCGCCGCGGGCGAGTCGAGAACCTGGCGGCACAGGCCCTCCGCGTGTTCCCAGTCGCCGGCCTGGCGCAGCACGACGCTGAGGCAGGCCAGACACACCTGCGCCGTGGGCTCGAGCGCGTTGGCCGCGCAGTAGCCGAACGCCGCGTCGTAGGTCTCGCGGGCGCCGTCGTAGTCACCGAGGTGCTCGAGCGAGTCGGCGAGCCGCTGATAGATCTCGGCCGCGGCGCCGCTGTGGTTGTGCTCCAGGGCGAGGGCCAGGCCCGCCCGCACCAACTCGACCGCGGCGCTGCCCTCGCCCATCCGGGCTCGCACGTTGCCCTCGAGCCCGAGGACGCGCGCCTCGAGGTCCGCCCGCCCCGCGGCGGCCGATTCCGCGCGTGCCGTCTCGAGCAGCGCGAGGGCGCCGCGAAAGCTCGCCGCCGAGCGCAGGTGCGCGGCGGCGGCGAGGCGCTCGGCCGCAGCGTCCGCCGGGCGTGCGCCGACGGCGAAGGCGCGCGCGGCCTGCTCGCGCACCGCGAGCGCGTCTTCCCAGTGTCCCTGCAGCTCGAGCGCTCCCGCGAGCCTGCGCAGCACCTCCCCCAGACGCGCTTCGTCGCCCAGCGGACGCCTGCCCTCGGCAGCCTCGCGCCAGGCGCGCACGGCGCCCCCGAGGTCGCCCGCCAGCTCCGCGCAGTGTCCGAGGTCGTCCAGGGCATCGAGCCGCGCGGGCTCATCGCCGCCCTCCGGCCAGAGCTCGAGCGCGCGACGGCTGGCTCGCGCGCCGTCGCGGTAGGCGTGCACCGCGCAGAACGCCTCGGCCGCCGCGAGGAACGAGCGCCGCGCACGGTCGGGCTCGCGGCCGCGGGCCCAATGCTCCGCGACCGCCGACGGCGGCGCCCCGCCGGCCTCCAGCGCCTCGGCGATCGCTCGATGCAGGGCCGGGCGCTGGGCCCACCCGATCTCGCCGTAGAAGGCCTCGCGCACGAGGTCGTGGCGAAAGGCGAGCCCCCCGGGCGCTTCGTCGACCACGATGCCGCGACGCCCCGGCTCACCGGGCCACTCGGCCAGCCCGGCGATCGCCGCGGCGAGGCGCGGATCGAAGCTTCGCCCCACGGCCGCCGCGGCGGCCAGCGCCACGCGCGCCTCGTCGTCGAGCCCGGCGGCGCGCAGGAGCACCGCATCGCGGACGTGCTCGGGCAGCGGCAGGTCCTCACCATGGCTCAGCTCGAGGCCGCCGGCCCCTGGGCGCAGGCGATCCTCCGCGACGAGGACGGCGCCGAGCTCCTCGACGAAGAACGGCAGCCCGCCCGTGCGCCCGAAGGCGTTGCGCACCAGCGAGGGAGCGAGCTCGCCGCCGACGATCGCGCGCAGCAGCGCGCCGGTGTCCTCGACGTCGAGCGGCTCGACCGCGATCTCGCGCAACCGGCCCTGCCGGCGCAGCTCGCTGCGCAGGCGGCGCAGCGGATGGCCGCGGGGCATCTCGTCGCTTCGGTAGGCGCCGACCACGAGCAACGCCTGCGTCTCGAGCGCGGGCGCAAGGACGGCGAGGATGTCGAGCGTCCCCTCGTCGGCCCATTGCAGGTCGTCGAGGAAGACCGCGGCCGGGCCCCCGGCCGCGAGCGCGGCGAACCCGGCGACGACCCTCTCGCAGAGCGCCGCGCGATCGCTCCCCGACACGCCGGCGAGCTCGGGCAGCGCGGTGGTCAGCGGCCAGTAGGCGGGCGCTCCACCCTGCAACGCGGCCCCCTGACGGACGTCGAGGCCCGCATCGGAGAGCACGCCGCGAGCCAGGACGGTCTTGCCCACCCCGGCCTCGCCGGCGAGCAGCACGAGCGCGCCGTGGCCCGCGCGGGCCTGGGCGACCGCGGCCTGCACTTGCGAGCGCTCTTGCTTGCGGCCGATCAGCACTCCGCGCTCACCGTAACCGAGGGCGACCCTCAGTAGCTGAAGACGGTCGCTGCGTCGGCGATCCACTCCCACAGCGGCGTCGCGCCGGCGAGGCGAGCATTGCCGACGAGCCGTGCCTGCTCCAGCCCACGCGCCTGGAAGCAGATGGGGCAGACGAAGAGCCGGCCGCCGGCGTCCGCGTACTGCTCGAAGAGCCGTGCCAGCGGCGGGCAGCCGTCGCAGGCGACCGCCTCGGCGATGCCGGGCAGCCCGAGCCGGACGGCCTCCTTGGTCACGAACATCACCACGTCCTTGCCCTGCTGCGCCGCGGCGCCAGCGACGAGGAACGCGACCGTCACGCGCTCGGGATCCTCGAGTCCCGTCGCGAGGTTGACGACGACCTTCTCAGCCATGCGGGCAGCGTAGGAGCGGGCTGGGCGCGCAGCATCCGCTGGACTACCGATCTTTTGGCCGGCGGCTACTTCTCGACGAAGTACTGCCCGTGGCCCTGGCCGCTGGCGAACCAGCGGCTGGTGACGGTCTTCTTGCGCGTGTAGAACTCGACCGCGTCGGGGCCGTGGGCGTGCAGGTCGCCGAGGAAGGAGTCCTTCCAGCCCGAGAAGGGGAAGAAGGCGACCGGTGCGGCGACGCCGATGTTGACGCCGACCATCCCGACCTCGACCTCGTGGCGGAAGCGCCGGACCGACGCGCCGGACTCGGTGAAGATCGAGACCCCGTTGCCGAACCGGCTCGCGTTGACGACCTCGATGGCCTCGTCGAGGGTGCCGACGTTGATGACCGTGAGCACCGGGCCGAAGATCTCCTCCTGGGCCACGCTCATCTCGGGCTTGACGCCCTCGAGGATCGTCGGGCCGACGTAGGAGCCGTCGGCGGGGACGTCGTCGCCCTCCACGTCGCGGCCGTCGACGGCGAGCGACGCGCCCTCGGAGAGGCCCGTGTCGATCCAGTCGCGAATGCGGTCGCGCGCCGTGGCGGAGACGACCGGGCCGACGTCGACGCCCTCCTCGATGCCGTCGCCGACGCGCAGCTTCTCGGTCGCCTGGCGCAGCGCGGGCATGAGCTTGTCGTGGGCCTCGCCGACCGTCACGACGACCGAGCCGGCCATGCAGCGCTGGCCCGCGGCGCCGAAGCCCGAGGCGATGAGGCCGTCGACCGTCTTGTCCATCACCGCGTCGGGCATGACCACCATGTGGTTCTTGGCCCCGCCGAGCGCCTGCACGCGCTTGCCGGCCTTGGCCGCGCGCTCGTAGACGATCCGCGCCACCGGCGCCGAGCCGACGAACGAGATCGCGTCGATGTCGGGGTGGTCGAGGATCCCCTCCACCACCTCGCGCCCGCCGTTGACGAGGTTGACCACGCCGGGCGGCAGCCCAAGGCCGTCGAGCACCTCAAAGGCGATCTGCTGCGTGAGCGGGACCTGCTCGGAGGGCTTGAGCACGAACGTGTTGCCGCAGCCGATCGCGAAGGGCAGGAACCAGAAGGGCACCATCGCCGGGAAGTTGAAGGGCACGATCGCGGCGCACACGCCGACGGGCTGGCGCACGGTCTCGGCGTCGACGTTCGTCGCGACGTCCTCGAGGATGCGGCCCTGCATGGTCGTCGGGATGGCGCACGCCGCCTCGACCATCTCGATCATGCGCCCCACCTCGGCGCGGCCGTCGACGATGGTCTTGCCCATCTCGGTGGTCACCGAGCGGGCGAGCTCCTCCTTGCGCGCCTCGAGGCCCTCGCGCAGCGAGAAGAGCAGGCGGGAGCGGGCGATGACGCTCACCGCGCGCCACTCCGGCAGCGCGGCGCGCGCCGCGCGCACGGCGGCGTCGAGGTCCGAGGCAGACGACATCGGCACGCGCGCCAGCACCTCGCCGGTGGCGGGGTTGGTGACGTCGAGCTCCTCGGTGCCGGAGGCCGGGGTCCACTGGCCTCCCACGTAGTTGTCGAGCAGACGGGTGGAGGGGGTGGTTGCAGCGCTCATGGCCAGAGCGTAGCTAGTGCAGCAGCTCGTCGACCACGTACTGATCGGCCTCGAAGATCGACACCTCGACGACCTTCCCGCCCTCGACGCGGTAGACGTTGGCGCGGCGGATCTCGATCGGCTCGCCCTCGCCGTGGAAGCGCTCGCGCACGAGCAACACGACGCGCTCGTCGCTGCAGAGCATGTCGATCAGCTCGAGCTCGATGGCGCCGTCGCGGTAGCGCTCGCGGATGCTCGTGATGTAGTCCACCGCGGCCGCCTTGCCGAAGCGCTGGCCGGCGAAGGCCGAGCGGCCGGGGATGTGGATGAGCAGGTCGTCGGCCAGGAAGCCGAAGGCGGTGTCCCAATCGCCGCGCTTGGCCGCGGCGAGGTAGTCGGTCATGAGCTCGCGTGGGGTCATGTGGCCTCAGACGCGCGCGGGCGCCGATGCTTCCGCGCCCGCGCGGCCCGGCCGCTCTACCCGGCGCCGTCCTCCAGCGGCCAGCCCGCGCGCCCCCACGCGCCCACGCCGCCGTCGACCACGTGGATGACCTCGCGCGCGCCGTGGCGGGCCAGCAGGCTGGCGCCCACGGCGGCGCGCTGGCCCGACGCGCAGATGACCGCCACCGGGACGTCGGCGTCGATGCCATCCGGCAGCGCATGGATGTCGTGGTAGGGCGTGTGGACCGACCCCGGGATGTGCCCGCGCTCCCACTCGCTGAGCTCGCGCACGTCGAGCACCTGCAGCGGCGCCCCGTCCTGCCAGCGCTCGTGCAGCTCGGGCACCGTCATGCGCGGGATGCGCGCGACCCGCAGCTGGTCCTCGCGCCAGCTCGTCATCCCGCCGGCGAGGTAGCCGGCGACGTTGATGACGCCGACCGAGGCCGCGAGCCCGATGGCGCCCCGGGCGTCGTCGTCGTCGCGACCGACGACCACCACGGGCTGGTCGTGGTCGGCCAGCCACGCCAGGCGCGAGCCGAACCCGGCGCGCAGCACGGTGATGCAGATCGCGCCTGGGATGTGCGCGTCGTCGAACTGCAGCTCGGTGCGGACGTCGACCACGAGCGCGCCGTCGCGCTGGTGCTGCTCGACCTGGCGCGGCGTCAGCGGATCGACCTGCGTGAGGCGGCGGGCCAGCGGCCCCGTGTTGATGGCCACGATGGCGCGGAAGTTCGGCGGCTGCGGGCCGAGCCCGGCGACCGCGCGCTCGACGAACTCGTCCTCGTCGACGACGCCGAGCACCTCCTGATGAGCGCGCTCGTAGCCGATGGTCGAGGAGACCTTGAGGTCGATGCCGGGGCCGCCGCACATCGAGCCGCCCAGGTGCCCGGGCCACACCTCGCACGTGTCGGGCAGCGTGAGCAGGCGGTCGTGCAGCGAGTGGAAGATGCCGTGCGCGCCCTCGCGCGGCTCGACGGCGAGGTCGGGCCGCGCGATGCCGCCGACGAAGAGCGAGTCGCCGGTGAGCACCGCCCACGGCTCGGGGCCGCGCTCGGTGTCGATCAGTGCGAAGGCGGTGTGCTCGGGCCGGTGGCCGGGCGTGTGCAGGGCGCGGACCACGAGCCTCCCGAGCGCGAGCTCCCAGCCGTCGTCGAAGGGCTCGTGGTCGTACTCGGGCTCGGCCGCGCGGTGGATATGGATGGTCGCGCCGGTCGACGCGGCCAGGCGCCCATGCCCGGAGACGTGGTCGGCGTGGTTGTGGGTCTCGAGCACGTGCTCGATGCGCACGCCCAGGTAGCGGGCCAGGCGCAGGTACTCGTCGATGTCCAGGCGCGGATCGATGACGGCGGCGACCGCCGCATCGTCGTCGCCCACGAGATAGCTGGCACAACCGAGGTCGTCGTGGGTGATCTGGCGGAAGATCATGGCCCATCTTCCCTCACGCCGCGGGTGCCGGTGCGGGCGAGGCGCCCCGCTGTGCCGCGAGGACCTCCGCGGCGTCGAAGCGCGCGAGGGCCGGGAAGGCGGCCACGACCACCGCGACGCCCGCGATGCAGGCCAGGCCGCCCGAGGTCACCGAGAAGCGCGGGCTCGTGAGGCCGGCCACACTGCCCGACTCGACGTCGCCCAGCCGCGGCCCGCTCGTCACCACCAGCGAGAAGACCGACGACATGCGCCCGCGCATCGCGTCGGGGGTGACCATCTGGTTGATCGAGCTGCGGCACACGGCGCTGACGCTGTCGGCCGCCCCGGCCACCGCCAGCAGCACGGCGGCCGGCCACAGCGAGCCGACGACGCCGACGAGCGCGATCGCGGCGCCCCACACCACGACCGCCCAGATGACGATCACCCCCAGGCGCCGCGCGTGCTCGATCCAGCCGGTGGTCAGCGCCGCGATCGTCGCCCCCGCCGAGACGGCCGCGTAGAGCAGGCCGGTGCCCTCGGCGCCCGCGTGGTAGACGCTGACGGCGAGCACGGCGAACAGCGCGCGCGGCATGCCGAAGGTCATGGCCACCAGGTCGATGGCGAAGGAGCCCACGAGCGCGTGGTTGCCGCGCACGTAGCGCAGGCCGTCGGCGATCGAGCGCAGGACGGGCGGGTGCTCAGCGGCGTCGGTCTGTGGCGGCTGGGGCGCCATGACGACCACGGCCCAGACCATCGCCAGGCAGCTGGCCGCGTCGACGGTGTACGCCGTCCCCACGCCGAGCACGCCGATGAGCACGCCGCCGATCCCCGGGCCGATGACCATCGTCAGCTGGTACAGGCCGAAGCTCAGCGCGATGGCCGAGCGCAGGCGGGCGGGATCGACGAGGTTGGGCAGGATGGCCGAGCGAGTGACGTTCTGCAGGGCGCCGAAGCCGGCCAGCAGGCCGCCGAGCACGTAGAGCACGCCCACGGGCGGCGACCCCGCGAAGGCCAGCGCCGCCAGCGCGGCCGAGCAGGCGACGAGCGCGATCTGGTCGAGCAGCAGCACGCGGCGGCGGTCGGCGCGGTCCGCGATGGCGCCGCCGAGCAGGGCCATCGTCACGAGCGGGACGAGCTCGACCGCGCCGAGCAGCCCCGTCAGGAAGGCCGAGCCCGTCTGGACGTAGAGCTGATAGGGCAGCGCGACGAGCGCGGCCTGGGTGCCCAGGCCCGAGACGAAGTTGCCGAGCACGAGCAGCCGCAGGTCGCGTGAGGCGCGCAGCGGCTCCAGGTCGACCATGACGCGGGGGCGGCGGGGCACTGGCCCAGAGCCTACGAGGCGCTGGTGGCGGCCCCGCGGGCGCGACCTGGCAGGATCGCGCGGTGCCCGTCGTCGGGTCGATTCCCAGCCCGTCGTTCAACGGGATCCACGTCGGCCCCTTCGACGTCCGCATCTACGGGCTCGGCTACGTGCTGGCCGTGCTCGCGGCGGTGGCGATCACCGCGCGCCGCTGGGAGGCGCAGGGGGGCTCGCGCGAGCTCGTCCAGGACGTGGCGCTGTGGGGCTTCCCGGCCGGGATCGTCGGCGGTCGGCTCTACTTCCTGGCCACGAGCTGGAACGAGGTCCCCGACCACTGGTGGGGGCCGTTCGCCGTCTGGAAGGGCGGGCTGGGGATCTGGGGCGGCATCGCCCTGGGCACGGCCGCCGGGATCTGGCGCCTGCGCCGCGCGGGTGCCGACGTGCCGCGCTTCCTCGACGCCGCCGCGCCGGCCCTGCTCGTCGCGCAGGCCATCGGGCGCATCGGCAACTACTTCAACCAGGAGCTCTACGGGCGCCCGACCTCGCTGCCCTGGGGCCTCGAGATCGACCGCGAGCACCGGCCGGCGCGCTACCTCGACAGCGCCACCTTCCACCCCACCTTCCTGTACGAGCTCATCTGGAACCTGGCCCTGGCGGCCTTCCTGGCGTGGCTGGGACGGCGGCGCGCCATCCGCCCGCCCGGGCTCTTCGCGCTCTACGTCGCCGGCTACTCGGCCTTCCGGGTCTTCGAGGAGCTGCTGCGCGTCGACCCGGCCAAGCACGTCCTCGGCCTGCGGCTGAACTTCTTCATCGCCGCCGTGCTGACCGTGGTCGGGCTGACGTGGTTCGTGCGCACGCAGCGTCGTGTCAGGGACAATGGCGGCCATGAGGCGGAGCCGATGAGGATCGTCGTGTTCGGCGCGGGCGGGCGCGTCGGGACCCGGACGGTGGCCGAGGCGCTCGCGCGCGGGCACGACGTCACCGCCGTCGTCCGCGACCCGGCGGCCCACGACCTGGACGGCGACGGCCTGTCCGTGGTGGCCGGCGACGCCACCGATCCGTCCAGCGTGGCCGACGCCGCCGCCGGCCACGACCTCGCCATCAGCACGGTCGGGACCGGTTTCGGCAAGACGCCCGAGACGCTGCCCGCCGCGGCGCGCGGCCTGCTCGAGGGCCTGTCGCGCGCGGGCGTCGCGCGCCTCATCGTGCTCGGCGGCGCCGGCAGCCTCGAGGTCGCCCCTGGCGTGCGCGTCCTCGACACCGAGGGCTTCCGCGAGGAGTGGAAGCCCGACGCCCTGGCCCAGGCCGAGTCGCTGGACATCTACCGCTCGGCCACGACCGACGTCGACTGGACCTACGTCAGCCCGGCGGCGCTGCTCGAGCCCGGCGAGCGCACGGGCGAGTACCGCACCGGCGACGACCGGCTGCTGGTCGACGACGAGGGCAACAGCGCGATCTCGATGGAGGACTTCGCGGTCGCCCTGCTCGACGAGGCTGAGAGCGCCGACCACGTGCGCCGGCGCTTCACCGTGGCGTCCTGATCGTGGAATCAGCCATCTGACCCCGCGTCGGCAGGCGCCGCGCGCCGACGTAGTGCCCGCCCCAATAGGCGTCGAAGATCGGGTGCGTCATGACGCCGTGGTCGGTGGCCGAGACCGCGGTCGTCGAGCTGGTGGCCAGCGCGACGTGCGAGGCGCCGGCGCCGGCGCTGTCGAAGAAGACGAGGTCGCCGCGGCGGATCTCCGAGCGCGCCACGGCCGAGCCCATGGCGTACTGCGCGAAGCTCGAATGGGGCGCGGCGACGCCCGCGCGCCCCAGGGCCCACATCGTCAGGCCCGAGCAGTCGAACGCGTCCGGCCCCGCGGCGCCGGAGGCGTAGGAGGCGCCGACCTTCGAGAGCGCCGCGGTCACCGCCTCCGCCGTGCGCGGCGCCTGCGCCACCGCGAAGAGGCCCGCAGTCGCATCGCTCGGGGTCGCCGTCGCTGATTCCGACCCGCCCGCCCATGCCGCGGCCAGCACCAACGCCGCCGTCGCGGCGGCCCATGTCGCCTTCATCGCGTTCCTTGCTCTCGCTGTCTCGTGCGCCTACGAGGTGAGCTGGCGGGCTCGCGCCGACGCGCTACGCCACAGTGGTGGCGATTCGCCCCTGGGCCAGACGGGCCGGCCCGGTGGTTCCCCCGCTCCCGCGGCCACGGAGGCTGCGGGACTCGGCTTTTCGCCAACATAGCAGGGCAAAATGGGACGCGACCCGCTGCGCATGTACCTGGTCCTGCGGCGCGGCGCCATCGCCGAGCTGGCCCGAGCGGGCGAGCTGGCGGGCGCGGCGGCGGTGGCGTGCCTGCGCGTCTTCGAGACCCAGCCCGAGCACCAGGAGGCATTCGCCGCGTGGCGCGAGCGCCCGGGCAAGGTGTGCCTGAGGGCGCGCACCAACGCGCAGTGGGAGCAGGTCCTCGCCGAGCCCCACACGCTCTCGGGGTCGCCCGAGGGCGAGGCCGTCGTCGCCCTGCCGCCGCGGCGGCGCTCCGAGCGCGGGCCGCTGCTCGAGCGCCTGCAGGCGATGAGCAGCGCGCTCGCACCGCCGCCCGAGGACGCGCCGCAGCAGCCCGGCGCGGTGACCTACGCGCTCAACCCAGCGGCCGTCATGAGCTCGGGCAAGACGGTGGCCCAGATCGCGCACGCCGCGGTGATGGCCGCTGACACGGGCGCGCTCGAGGCCTGGGTGGCCGCCGGCTGCCCCGGGCGCGTGATCGCCCCCGGGGCAGCGCGGTTCGCGGCGCTCGCGGCGCGGGGGGCGTGCGTCGCGCGCGTGGTGGACGCCGGGCTGACCGAGGTGGCGCCCGGCACCGTCACCGTCCTCGCACTGGCTCACTCGTAACGCAGCGCCTCGGCCGGGTGGATCGCGGCAGCCCGGCGCGCCGGCAGCACGCTCGCCAGCGTGGTGAGCAGCAGCGCGCCGGGAAACATGAGCACGACCCACCACCACGTCGGGGAGGTGACGAGATCGGGCCCGTCGGACGGGTTGGTGACCGTCACGAGCGCGTGGAAGACCGGGAGGCCGATGGCGATGCCGCCGAGCACCGCCACGGCGGCCAGCAGCGTCCCGCCCGAGGTCACCGAGGCCAGCACCTGACGCGGCGTGAGCCCGATGACCTTGAAGATGGCGAAGTCGCGGACGCGCTCGCGGACGCCGAGCAGCAGGGTGGTGAGCAGGTTGACCAGGCCGATGGCCAGCAGCAGGGCGTCGGTGCCGTAGACCACGGGCCGCAGGTCGCTGCGCTCCTGGCGCACGCTGTCCTCGGTCACCTCGACGCCGAACTGGCCGGCCGAGGACCGGATCAGCGCGGCCTGCACGGCATGCGCGTCGGAGCGGTGGCGCAGCTGCAGCTCGTACTGCACCGGCCCGAAGCGCCCCAGCGCCGGCGCGGGGACCGACCGGCGATCGAAGATCGCCGTGCGCCCGTCGTTGTCGGGCTCGACGTAGCGCCCGACGATGCGCAGGCCCAGCCGCGCGCCCCCGGCCTCGAGCGGCAGGCGATCGCCGACGTGCAGGTGCAGCGCGTCGAGCAGGCCGCGCCCGACGATCGCCTCGCCGGGGCCGGCGATCATCCGGCCGTCGCGCACGGCATAGGGCCGGCGCCGGTAGTCGCCGCCCAGCGCCCGCGCCCAGACATCGACCGCGCTGCCCGGCACCGACGCGGTCGTCTCGACCATGGTCGCCGTGCCGGCGACCTTGTCCGATTGCGCCGCGAGCAGGGCGTTCGCGCGCGCGGGAGAGACCTCATTGGCGTCGACGAGCAGCTCGTAGGGCTTGGCGCGCAGCGAGGAGTCCTGGATGACGCGCCGGAACGTCGCCTCGGTGCCCAGCGCCATGATCACGGTGCCCATGGTCAGGGCGAGGCTCGCGATCGTCATCACGGCGCGCGAGCGGCTGGCGAACGCGTCCTTGACCCCGAGGACGACGGCGGGCGGGAGGTGCAGCGCGGCGGCCGCGCGCGCGGCGCGCGAGGGCTTCGTGCTCACCGTCGAGCGCCCCAGGGCGATGGCCTCGAGCACGCCGAGGCGCCCCGCGCGCCAGGCCGGCAGCGCGGTGAAGAGGCAGACCACCGCGATGACGCCCAGGACGCCGGCCGCGACGGTGACGAGGCGCAGCCCGCTCGGCGTCGTGGTCCCGAGCAGATGGGCCGTCGGCTGGAGCATGAGCGGGCTCAGCGCGATTCCCACCGCGGTGCCGACGACGCTCGCGGCGCCGGCGAGGATGAGGTTCTCGAGCACGAAGAGGGCCGTCACGCCGCCCGGGGTGAAGCCCGCCGCCTTGAGCAGGCCGATGTCGCGGCGCGAGGCGAGGATGCGCCCGCCGATGGCGTTGGCGACGATGAAGCCGACGGCGAGCAGCGCTGCGAGGCTCGCGCTGCCGAGCACGACCGCCGACGTCGAGGTGCGGTCGATCACGTCCTGGCGGTCCTGGCGCCAGTCCCAGGCCTGGACCGCGTCGGGACGGTAGCGGCGGCGCACGTCGTCGACGAAGGCCGTGCTCGCATCGCGGTCGGTGAGCTGCAGCTCGAGCAGCGAGCCGAAGCGGTCATCGTCCGTCCCGAGGCCCGTCAGGGTCGCGGGGCTGACCCACGACCCATCGCCGCCGGCGGCGACCGCGAGTCCGACCACCGTGAGCGTCGTGCCGTGCGGGCCCACGGTCGTCAGGCGCTGGCCGAGGTGGAAGCGGCCGTCGCGCGCGAACGTGCGGTCGAGCACGACCTCGCCCTTCGCGCCGGAGAGCCAGCGCCCGTCGGTCACCTTGGGACGATCGATGCGCGGCTGCGCGCCGACGCCCTCCAGCGCGAGGTGGACGTTCGACGGCCGGCTGCGCACGCTCACGCCCACGATCCGGAACGGCCCGTCGGCGGCGCGTACGCCGCGGGCATGGGCCAGGGCCGCGAGGTCGGCGCGGGCGCCTCGGTGCACGAAGAGGTGGACGTCGGCCGCGTTGGTGGCCCGCGCGATCTTCTCGTAGGGGTCCGCCGCGCCCGCGCGCAGGCTGACCGCGAGCGCGAGGGTCGCCGACGCGGCCGCAAGGATGAGAGCCATGAGCCAGCTCTGCAGCCGGCGGCTGCGCAGGTTGGCGACGGCGGTGCGGACGAGCAGGCGGGCCATGGCTCACACCTCCAGGCGCAGCAGCTGGCTGGCGAGGGCCCCGGGGTCGCGATCGCCGCTGAGCAGCGTCTGCTCGGAGATCAGCCCGTCGCGCATGTGGATCACCCGATCCGCGGCGCTCGCCACGCGGGCGTCGTGGGTGACGAGGACGATCGTCTGGCCGTGCTCGTGGTGGCGGCGCAGGAGGGCGAGGACCTCGCGCGCGCTCTGGCTGTCGAGGTTGCCGGTCGGCTCGTCGGCCAGGAGCACCGCCGGGCGGTTGATGAGCGCGCGCGCGATGGCGACGCGCTGCTGCTGGCCGCCGGACACGCGGCTGGGGACCGCGCCGGCGAGCTCCGCGATGCCGAGGTCGTCGAGCAGCTCACGCCGGCCCGAGCGCGCCTCGCGCGGCGACAGCCCGGCCAGCAGGCCGGGCAGCTCGACGTTGTCGGCGATCGTGAGGTTGGCGATGAGGTTGAAGAACTGGAAGACGAAGCCGACGCGGCGGCGGCGCAACACGGCCCAGGCGGCCTCGCCGAGCTGATCGACGCGGCGCCCGCCGAGGTGGACCTCGCCCGCGGTGGGCCGGTCGAGCCCACCGAGCAGGTGCAGGAGCGTCGACTTGCCGCAGCCCGAGGGCCCCATGACGCTGACGAACTCGCCCTCGGCGACCGCCAGGTCGACGCCGCGCAGCGCGGCGACCGCGACACCGTCGGTTTCGTAGGTCCGCTCCAGACCGGTGGTGACTAGGACGTGCTCCATGGCCTGACCTCCGAGCTCAGTCGGTCCTCGCATAGCGCGAGCCATTTCAGATCGGCCTCCAGGTGCAGCGCCGCGCCCTCGATGAGCAGCGACTGCGCCGCGTCGCCGTTCGTCGCCGCCTGGAGGCGGTCGAGGTCACGCAGCGCCTGGAGGTACTCGCCGCGCTGGCGCTCGATGAGCACGCGCGGATCGGCGATGCCCGCCCGGCCGGCGAGCACGAGCTTCATGAAGAACTCGTCGCGCAGGCGCGTGCCCGGGGTGGGCTGCTCGACCCATTCGTCGAGGGCCTTCTTGCCCTCCGGCGTCAGGCGATAGACGCGCTTGTTGGGCCGGCTGTGCTGCGCCACCCGATCGGCATCGACCAGGCCGTCGCGCTCCAGCCGCGCGAGTGACGTGTAGATCTGGCCCGTGTTCAGCGGCGGCAGGGCGGCCCCGAAGTGCTGCTCGAGCTCACGCTTGAGCTCATAGCCGTGGGCCGGGGATGTCGCGAGCATGGCCAGAATCGGGAACTTCATGGCTAGATACCCGCTATGTATACCCGCTACTTAGAAGAGCGTCAAGCCGATGGTTACGCCGTTTTTACGCGCCCGGCGGTCGGACGCCGGTCCTCCCCCGTCAAGAGGGGGTAGGACCGACGTCCGACCCGGCCGGGTCGCTCAGGCCGAGATCGGCGGCGCGCAGAGGTCGGGGCGCTCGGGCCGGTTGAGGCCGCGCTGCAGGCTGACGAAGGCCGGCAGCGAGAGCAGCAGCGGGATCCAGAACTGGATGACGCGGTAGGCGAGCACCGCGGCGACGGCGTCGCGCAGCGACACCCCGTAGACGACGAGCGTCCCGACCAGCCCGCCCTCGACGCCGCCGAGCCCGCCGGGGATCGGCAGCAGCCCGCCGAGCTGGCCGATGAGGTAGCCCATGAGCACGACGGTGAGCGCGACGTCCACGCCGAAGCCGCGAAAGCACGCCCACAGGACCAGGTTGTCGAAGGCCCAGTAGCCCAGCGCGCCCAGCACGATGGCGGGATTGCCGGTGCGCACCAGGCGCAGGGCCTCGCTCACGCCGCGCCCCAGCGCCCGCGCCGCTCGCGCCGCGCGCCCGTGGCCGCTCACACGCGCGAGGAGCACGGGCAGCGACGCGATCGCCACCACCACCGCGATCGCGAGCACCGCCGGCAGGATGGTGAGCGCGGGCGACAGCGACGGCGTGCCGAGGCCCAGCCACATGGCGACGCCGACGACCGCGACGGCGGCGAAGTTGGCCCCGGACTTGATGAGGAAGAAGGCCACGGTGCGCGTCGCCACCTGGTCGGTGGGCATGCCGCCGCGGCGCAGGACCCACACGCCGAGGGCCAGCCCGCCAAGCCCCCCGGCCGGGATCAGCGAGCCGACGCCGAGCTCCGCCAGGCCGATCTCGACACTCGTGCGCAGGGCCATGCGCTCGCAGAAGATCGGCCCGAACATGAGCACGTAACCCGCGCACGAGGCGACCTCGAGCGCGACGCCGACCGCCAGCCAGGCCGGGTCCGCGTGGTCCAGGCGCGAGCGGATCGAGTCGAGGCCCGGGGCCAGCCAGGCCAGCAACACGATGGCGACGAAGAACGCGGTGACCTGCAGGACGCGGCGGCGCAGGCGGCGGCCGTCGAACTCGTCGGGCAGCGACAGCGTTGGGGCGCCGCGGCCGCCCGTCACGCTGGGCCGGCCAGCAGGTCGAGCACGCCGAAGCGCTCGCCCGCCGCCGGGAGCGTGGGCTCCCACTCGGGCGCCAGCGCCCGGTAGGACTCGGGGTCCGCGTCGAGGAGCTCGAGCAGCACCTCGGCCACGAGGCGCCCGCCGACCTCGCCGAGGCGCTCGCCGCCGCCGCGCACGTCGGCCTCGCGCAGCACATAGAGCCACAGCGGCGTCTCGCCCTGCCACCCGAACGCCCCCAGCTCGGCCTCCTCGCGCGTGAGCGGGTCGGCCCCGATCGCGCGCGCCACCGCCTCGCCCGAGGGCAGGCCGATGGCGGCGCCGCGCTGCAGGTCGCGCGCCGCGAGCGAGTGGTAGGCGTCGACCGTGACGTCGCCCGTGATGGCGACGGGCAGGGCGATGAGCGAGGCGGCCAGCCGCCCGTCCATGCGCTTGGCCGGCTGCGCCTCAGGGCCGAAGAGCAGGCGCCAGTCGATGCGGTGCTCGGGCGCCACGGGGCGAAAGCCGACGAGGTCGGGGAAGACGCTGTACTCGCCGCCTCCGCCCTGCAGGCGGTAGCGGTGGCGGATCTGGCCGTGGCCGTAGCGGAAGGCCGCGTCGGCGAACTCGAAGGGGATGATCGGCAGGCCCTCGGCGCGGAAGTGGCGCCGACTGGGGTCCTTGACCTCGTCGACGAGGTCGGGCCCCACGAGGCCGACCAGGAAGTCCTCGACGATCACCCACTGGTAGTGCCACATCGTGGCGCGCCGGGCGGCGTCGAAGCACTCGGCCGGGTCGACGCCGTCCTCGCGCAGCCGATCGACGAGCCGGTTGTGCGCGCCGATCAGGGCGTGGTGGAGCTGCGAGATGAAGACGTGGACGTCGTTGCGGGGGTCGCCCAGCAGGGCGGTGCCCTGCGCGTTGCGGGCCACGTCGCCGTCGCCGCTCAGGAGCTTCGCCGGGTCCTGCGCGTCGTAGAGGAACGGCGCGCCGACCGGCCCGGCCCCGTACAGAGGCTCGAGGTTCGCCCGCGGCGACCGGAAGTTGGCGATCGTGGTCGCATCGGCGTGCGGGCCGATGGGCGACCGATCGGCCGTGATGTCGTGCGCGATGAACTGCCCGAAGAAGGGCCAGCCGGCCGCCGCCGTGCCGTCGTCGCCGGTCGCGTCGCTGCCGTCGCATAGCCCGCCCGAGGAGCCGAGCGCGAGCAGCGCCGCCTGGTCTGACTCGAGTGCCGGCAGGCCCGGGAAGGCCCGCCCGTAGCGCCCGCCCACCGGCGCGATGGGCGCGTCGACGGAGCGGTCGGGAGCCAGGCAGTGGTCGCGTACCGGGTGAGCGACGGCAGGCACGGGCGTTCGAGACTACCGAGGCGAGCTGGCGCGTCGGCGCTCGCGCACTCGTGGCGCTGGGTGCGAGCGGCGCGAAAATATCCGGTGCTGTCCTGCCTTTGGGTCGCAGGACGACCTCTAGGCAGGACACTTCCCCCACGCCCCGGCCGGCCCGCCAAGAGCGCGCGGTCCCTCCTCCCTCGATGCCCTGGCCGCGCAGCGCCGCGAGCGCCAGCAGCCAGGCCGCCAGAGCGCCTAAAGGAGCCGCTCGTACAGCGCCGCCGTCTCCTGCGCGATCGCCGGCCACGCGAAGCGCTCGACGGCACGAGCGCGGCCCGCGCGGCCCATCTCAGCGGCCCGCGCGGGGTCGCGGACGACCGCGTTGAGGCCCTCGGCGAACGCGGCGGCGAAGGCGGCGGGGTCGCGCGGCTCGCCGGTGGCGTCGTCGCCGGGCTCGATCGGCACGAGCAGGCCGGTGGCGCCGGCCTCGACGACCTCGACGATGCCGCCGGTGGCCGTGGCCACCACGGCCGTCTCGCACGCCATCGCCTCGAGGTTGACGATCCCCAGCGGCTCGTAGATCGACGGGCACGCGAAGACCGTCGCGTGGCTGAGGATCTGGACGACCTCGGGCTTGGGCAGCATCTCGTCGAGCCACAGCACGTTGCCGCGCTGGGCCTGCAGCTCCTCGACGCGGCGCGCGACCTCGGCGCCGATCTCGGGCGTGTCCGGAGCGCCGGCGCAGAGCACGAGCTGGGCGTCGGCGTCGACGTGGCGCATGGCCTCGAGCAGGTGGGCGACACCCTTCTGGCGCGTGATCCGCCCGACGAAGGCGACCGTCGGCGCGTCGGGGTCGATGCCGTGGCGCTCGAGGACGTCGGTGCCGGGGTCGGGCGCGTACTCGTTCGTGTCGATCCCGTTGTAGATCGTGCACACGCGGTCGGGGTCGATCGCCGGGTAGGCGTCGAGCAGGTCGGCGCGCATGCCCTCGGACACCGCGACGATCGCGTCGGCCGCCTCCACCGCGGTGCGCTCGCAGAACGAGGACAGCGCGTAGCCGCCGCCGAGCTGCTCGGCCTTCCAGGGGCGCAGCGGCTCGAGCGAGTGCACGGTAACCACGTGCGGGACGTCGTGCACGAGCTTGGCCAGGTGCCCACCCAAGTTCGCGTACCAGGTGTGGCTGTGGACGAGGTCCGCGTCGGCCGTCCCCGCCGCCATCGTCAGGTCGATCGACATCGCGCGCAGGGCGGCGAGCTCCGGCGCCGGGCCGTCCAGCGCGTCCCACGCCTCGTGCCCCACGGCGCCCGACCGGTCGGCGCCCCAGGCGTGGACGTCGACCTCGATCAGGTTGCGCAACTCGCGCGCCAGGTACTCGACGTGGACCCCCGCGCCGCCGTACACGTCGGGCGGGTACTCGCGCGTGAGGAGCGCGACCCTCACGCCGCGACCGTGGCGCCCTTGGGGATGACCACCACGCCGCCCGCGGAGACCGTGAAGCGCTCGCGATCGGCGACCGGGTCGACGCCGATCTCGGCGCCCGGGGCGATGCGCACGTTCTTGTCGACGATCGCGCGGCGCACCACCGCGCGCTGCCCGACATCCACGCCCTGCATGAGCACCGAGTCCTCGACCTCCGCGTACGAGTGCAGGTGGGCGCCCGGCGACAGCACCGAGCGGCGCACGGTGGCGCCCGAGATGACCACGCCGGCGCACACCATCGAGTCGAGCGCCGTCCCGCGCCGGCCGTCGTCCTCGTCGAAGACGAACTTGGCCGGCGGCAGCGGATCGGGCCACGTGAGGATCGGCCACTCGCGGTTGTAGAGGTTGAACTCGGGCTCGACCGAGATGAGGTCCATGTGCGCGTCGTAGAAGGCGTCGAGCGTGCCGACGTCGCGCCAGTAGCCGCGCTCGACCTCGCTCGCGCCCGGGACCTCGTTGCGCGAGAAGTCGTACACGTGCGCCGCGCCGCTCTCGACGAGCGCCGGGACGATGCTGCCGCCCATGTCGTGCTTGGAGCTCGCGTCCTCGGCGTCGCGGGTGACGATGTCGATGAGCGCCTCGGCGCTGAAGACGTAGTTGCCCATCGAGGCGAAGACCTTGTCGGGCGCGTCGGGCAGGCCGACGGCGTCGGTGGGCTTCTCGCGGAAGGCGGTGATCGTCTGCCCGTCGGCGGCGGTCTCGATGACGCCGAACTGGTCGGCCTCGGCCAGCGGCGCCCGCAGCGCGGCGACCGTCACCGCGGCCCCAGTCTCGATGTGCTGGTCGACCATCTGGCGCGGGTCCATGCGATAGATGTGGTCGGCGCCGAACACGGCCACGATGTCGGGGCGCTCGTCGTAGAGCAGGTTGAGGTTCTGGTAGATCGCGTCGGCCGAGCCCGAGAACCAGCGCGGGCCGCGGCGCATCTGCGCGGGCACCGGCGCCACGTAGTTGCCCAGCAGCGGCGACAGCCGCCAGGTGGTCGAGATGTGGCGGTCCAGCGAGTGGCTCTTGTACTGCGTGAGGACCACGATCTGGAGGTAGCCCGCGTTGACCAGGTTCGACAGCGCGAAGTCGATGAGCCGGTAGTTGCCCCCGAAGGGCACGGCCGGCTTGGCGCGGTCGGCGGTCAGCGGCGCCAGGCGCTTGCCCTCGCCGCCGGCCAGGACGATCCCGAACACGTCAGGCATCAGCTCCCCCTCCCAGCGCTTGCGCCACGAGCTCCTCGGCCTCGGCGATGACACGCTCGAGGTGCTCGTCGCCTTTGAAGCTCTCGGCGTAGACCTTGTAGACGTCCTCGGTGCCCGATGGGCGCGCGGCGAACCACGCGCTCTCGGCCACGACCTTGACGCCGCCGATCGGCGCGCCGTTGCCCGGCGCCTCGGTGAGCACCTCGCGGATCGGCTCGCCGGCGAGCTGCTCGCCGGTCACCTGCTCGGCGGAGAGCTTGGCGAGCACGGCCTTCTGCTGCGCATCCGCCGCGACGTCGACGCGGCGATAGGACGGGCGGCCGAAGCGCTCGGTCAGCGCCTCGTAGCGCTCGCCCGGATCGTCGCCGCGCGCGGTCATCTCGGCGGCCAGCAGGCAGGGGATGAGCCCGTCCTTGTCGGTCGACCACGGGCCGCCGTCGCGGCGCAGGAAGGATGCGCCGGCGCTCTCCTCGCCGCCGAAGCCGAGGCTGCCGTCCAGCAGGCCGGAGACGAACCACTTGAAGCCGACGGGGACCTCGAGCACCCGGCGGCCCAGGTCGGCGCCGACGCGGTCGATGATCGCGCTGGAGACGAGCGTCTTGCCCACGGCCGTGTCCCGCGGCCAGTCGCGCGCCCCGCCGAAGAGGTAGCCGATGCACACCGCCAGGTGGTGGTTGGGGTTCAGCAGGCCGGCACCGGGCGTGACGATCCCGTGGCGGTCGGCGTCGGGGTCGTTGGCGAAGGCGACGTCGAACTGGTGCGCCAGGTCCCGCAGCTTTGCCATCGCGTACGGCGAGGAGCAGTCCATGCGGATCTTGCCGTCCCAGTCGCGCGGGACGAAGCGGAAGGTCGGGTCGACCTGATCGTTGGTGATGGTCAGGTCCAGGCCGTGGCGCTCGGCGATCGCCGCCCAGTAGGCGACGCTCGCGCCGCCGAGCGGGTCGACGCCCAGGCGCAGCCCGCTGTCGCGGATCACGGCGAGGTCGATGACGGCGGGCAGGTCGTCGACATACGCCCCGACGTAGTCGTGGCGGTGGACGCTGTCGCGGTCGGTCGTGCGCCTCACGTCGCGCAGCTCGTTCTCAAGGAGCGCGTTGGCCTCGCGCTGCATCCAGCCGGTGACGTCGGTGTCAGCAGGCCCGCCGTGGGGCGGGTTGTACTTCACGCCGCCGTCCTGGGGCGGGTTGTGCGACGGGGTCACGACGATGCCGTCGGCCGTGCCGGCGCCGGCGCCGCGGTTGTGCGTGAGGATCGCGTGCGAGACGGCGGGCGTCGGCGTGAAGCCGTCGTCGGCGTCGACCATCACCTCGACGCCGTGGGCGCACAGGACCTCGACGATGCTCTGGGTCGCGGGTGCCGAGAGCGCGTGCGTGTCGCGCCCCAGGAAGAGCGGGCCGTCGATGCCCTGCTCTTGGCGATAGCGGCAGATCGCCTCGGTGATCGCGAGCACGTGGGCCTCGTTGAACGTGCGGGCCGTGGAGGTCCCGCGGTGCCCGGAGGTGCCGAAGGCGACCCGCTGTCCGTCCACCGACGGATCGGGCCGCTCGTCGAAGTAGGCGCCGATGAGGGCGTCGACGTCGACGAGGTCGGCGGGGTCGGCCAGCTGCCCGGCGTGCTCGCTCACGCTCATGCGGCGGTCACGTACCCGTTGGGCACGCTTGCGACGCTCGGGGTCGTATGCTCGCCGCATCGTCTCGCCCGGCACCCACCAGAGCTCCACCACGCCCGAGGACGTGATCCTCGTCGGCGGGGAGGCGCTCTTCGACCTCGTCTACGACGGCGACGAGGGCCTGCAGGGCCACCCCGGCGGCGCCGCGTTCACCACCGCGCGGACGATCGGGCGCCTCGGCCAGCCCGTCGCCTACCTGGGCCGCCTGTCGACCGATCGCTTCGGCCTCAGGCTCGAGCGCATGCTCGTCGCCGACGGTGTGCGCCTGGACGCGGTCGTGCGCACCGACGACCCCACGACGCTCGCCATGGCCGAGCTCGACGAGACGGGCGGCGCCCGCTACCGCTTCTACGAGCGCGCGACCTCGGCCCCGGGCCTGACGCCGGAGGCGGCGCTCGCCGCGCTGCCGCCCGCCGTCGGCATCCTGCACGTCGGCACCCTGGGCCTGACGCTCGAGCCGATGGCCACCGCGTTGGAGGCCGTGGTCGAGGAGCTCAGCGGCCGGGCGCTCGTGATGGTCGACCCCAACGTGCGCCCATGGGTCATCGCCGACCCCGACGCCTACCGGCGCCGCCTGGGGCGGGTGCTCGGGCGCACCGATGTGGTCAAGGTCTCCGAGGAGGACCTCGCCTGGTTGGAGCCCGACCGCAGCGCGGCCGACGCCGCGCGCATGCTGCTGCAGGGCGGTCCGCGCGTCGTGCTGCTCACCCGCGGGGGCGACGGCGTCCAGGTCGTGACCGGCGCGGGTGACGTGCAAGTGCCGGCGCCCGTGGTCGAGGTCGTCGACACCATCGGCGCGGGCGACGCCTTCGGCGGGGGCTTCCTCGCCAGGTGGCGGGCCCAGGGCCTCGGCCGCCAGCAGCTCGACGACCAGTCCGCCGTCGTCGACGCCGCCAGCTTCGGCGCCCTCGTCGCGGCACGCACCGTCGCGCGCGCCGGCGCCTCGCCGCCGTACCTGCACGAGGTCGCCCCGGCCAGCGAGGGCGCCGACGCGTAGCGCGACGTGCTCGCAGCCGTGGCCGACATCTGACCATGCGCCGAGCGGCCGCGATCGCCGCGGCGCTCGTCGTCCTCGTCCTCACCGAGGCCAACGCGGCCGACCAGACCCAGGCGAGGACGGCGAAGACGCAGACCGCGAGGCCCGCGGCCGCCGCGCGCCGCAACCGTCCTGCCCTTTGGTCGCAGAACGACCATTCGGCAGGACAGTTCACCCAGAAGCGACTACCCGGGGCGGCGGCGCTCTGGCGCCACCCTCCCTCGGTGATGCTGGTACGACAGCTAGGCGGGGGCGAAGGCGGGCAGGTCGGTCTCGAAGACGCCTGCCGAGTTGGCGTAGTAGACCTTCGCGCCGTCGATGGCGAAGCCAGCGCTCACCGGCGGAAGGTCGACCGTCCCTCGCTCGATCGGGCCGAGCTTGCAGTCGGGGCCGGGGATCGGCACCCGCATGATGCGCACCGGCGAGGTGCCGAGGCTCCCGCTCAGGCTCCAGTAGACGTAGCCACCGGAGAGCACCGGCGTCGACACCGTGTTGTCGTTGCGGGGGGCGGAGAACTTCTCGGTGCGCTTGGCGATGAGGCAGTCGGCCCGGCCGCGCAGCCGGTGCACGCGTACCTCGCTGGTGTTGCCGCGATGGATGGAGCGCCCCGCCTGATAGGCGACGACGTTGGCGTCGACGTCCGTGCTCCCCGGGCGGCGCGACCCCAGCCGGTGCGCCCGGCCGATCCCGGTGTACAGGCCGAAGTTGCGCCCGGCGCGCTCGCGCCCCTCGATCGCGACGCGCCCGAAGGCGTAGCGCCCGCCCCACACCGACGGATTGGTGATGCTCGCGCGGCGGGTGGCGAGCGCCGACACGCGCCGCTCGTGGCCGCTCGCGACGTCGAGCTCGTAGATCGAGCAGCGCTCGTGGAACAGCCCGCCGGTGCAGCGCGTGTAGACCGCGACGACCGAGCCCGGGACGGCGCCCGGGCCGAGGTCGATCCCCGGGAGGCTGGCCAGCGGCTTGATCGGGGCATCGGCGACCACGCCGTTGACGCGCAGCACGAGCCGCTGGACCTGCCGGCCGCCGGAGCGGGCCTCACGCAGCCATGCTTGCACGCCGCCGTAGGCCACCGGCTTGACCGAGTCCGGCTCGCCGACCTTGACCTGCGCCGATGCCGGCGCCGCGCACGCGGCGCACGGCGCCGCGATCGCGAGCACGAGCACGACGCTCCGGCGAGTTCCCCTGCGCCTCCGCACCGCGCGGAAGCCTACAGCCCGTCAGGCCAGGGCAAGGGGCGCGTCGTCGTGGCGCTCGACCCGGTTGCGCCCGCCGCGCTTGGCGGCGTAGAGCGCGGCGTCGGCACCGGCGACGAGGCGCTCGAGCTCGATGCCCTCGCCGCGGGCGGTCGCCACGCCGAACGAGCACGTGACGCGCAGGCCGGCGATCTCGAGCTCCTCGATCGCAACGCGCAGGCTTTCGGCGATCCGCGCGGCAACGTCCTCCGCCGCCCCCGGGAGCAGCAGCGCGAACTCCTCGCCGCCGAGGCGGTAGAGGAGCTCGAAGGTGCGCAGCGAGCGACGCATGGCGTAGGCGACGTCGCGCAGGACGGCGTCGCCGACGCCGTGGCCGTGGTCGTCGTTGATCGACTTGAAGTGGTCGAGGTCGGCCAGGACGACGCTGACCGGCTGCTCGGTGAGCGCGGCCTGCTCGGCGATCTCGGCGAAGCGCGGCTCCAGCGCGCGGCGGTTGAGCAGGCCCGTCAGCTGGTCGAGCGTGCTGTCGGCGCGATGGCGCACGTCGGAGGCGACGAGCGGGCTGACGTAGGCCGCGGCGCAGATGACGAGCGCCAGCGGGACCACGAGCGACTCGGGGTGGTGGGCCACGTAGCCGGGATCGACGCCGAGCGTGGTCGCCAGCACGAGCAGCGCGCTGATCGGCGCCCCCACCACCAGCCCGCGGTTGCTGAAGCGCGCGGCGACCATGAGCACCGGGATGGCGAGCAGGTTGGGGGCCAGGCTGCGCGGGCCGCCGCTCACCAGCGCGCCGAAGGCGAGGACGAGCTGAAGGACGAGGATGGTCGAGGCGAAGACCCACAGCTCGGGCCGGCGGCGGCGATCGAGTCCCACGCCGCCGATCGCCACCGCGATGACCGCCAGCGCCGCCGCCACGAGCATGGTCCAGCCGCCGGTGGCGGAGACGATCGCGGCCGTCGCCGACAGCGTCGTCAGGGTGACGATGCGCGCCGTCCGCAGGCGCTGCTGCATGTCGAGGAAGCGCTCGCGATGGTTCGCGGTCGGGCACAGCCATGAGGAGCCGGGCTTCACGTCTCAGGAATCGACTGCAGGCGGGGGCACTTGAGGGTTCGCGCGTGCGTACAACGCCGGTTGTGCGGCCCCGCGTGCGCGCCGCACGGCCGACTGACGCCAAGGCCTAGCGGCTGCGCAGCGCGACGTCGGACGGCTGCAGCGCCCGCGCCGGGTGCGCGACGGTCAGCGTGCGCTCCTCCCCGGCCTCGAGCTCGAAGTAGTCGTCGGACGCCTCGGCGTGCTCGTCGGTCAGGCCGAGGTGGACGAAGTAGGCGTAGCGATCGGCCCGGACGCGGACCTGCAGGGCGCCGTCGGGGCCCGTAGTCGCCTCGTGCTCGACCGCCGCCGGATCGCGCGCGAGGTCCTTGATCGCCGCGAAGAACCACCGATTGGGGGCAAAGGCGCCCGCCTGCGCCTCGACGCGCAGGTAGCGATCCGGGCCTCCCTGAAGCGCCCCGGGCTCCCAACGGCGCACGCGGCGGCTCTCGCCCGCGCCGACCCGCACGTCGACCGCCTCCTCGGTCACCGTCTCGCCGCCGAAGGTCGCCAGGCGCACGCGCGCGGCGTCTGCCACGTCGGCGCGGGTGTCGTTGGTGACCCACAACTCGATCGCGCCGTCGTCGTGGCGGAAGGAGGCCAGCACCGGCGCGTAGGCGCGGCGCAGCGCCCACCACGCCGCCTTGCGGAAGCCGTGGTAGTCGACGAGCGACCAGCTCAGCCCTGGCCAGCAGTCGTCGAGCTGCCAGACGATGGTGCCCGAGCAATGCGGCTTGCGCCGGCGGAAGTGCTCGACTCCGAACTTCATCGCCTCGGCCTGGGCGATCATCGAGAAGTCGACGAACTCGTCCAGGTCGCGGGCCAGGCCCGTGACGGTCACGAGCAGCGAGTCGATCTTGTCCTTCGGGTTGTCCTTGGTGTGGTGGTCCAGCGCCGGGCTGCGATGGCGCAGCTGATCGGCCGGGATCCAGCGCCGCAGGGTCTCGCGGTCGGGGGCCGACAGCACGCCGAACTCGCTGATGAACCGCCCCAGGTCCTCTGCGTAGCGCGTGAAGGCGACATGGTCGGGATCGAGGCCGCGGCGCGCCTCCTCGCCGAAGCGACGGGGGTAGTTGCCGTGCCAGACCTCCCAGTTGTGGGCGTTGCCCTCCTCGCGCGCGTTGTGGTCCGAGCCCCCGAAGGGCGAGCCGGGCCAGAACGGGCGCTGGGGATCGAGCTCGGCCGTGACGCGCGGCAGCACCTCGTGGTAGAAGCGCGCGCCGGGGACCGGCTCGCCGCCGCGCTGCCAGAACGTGCGGTCGTGGATCCACTGGTTCTCGTTGTTGGCGCACCACAGCGCCAGCGACGGGTGCGCGCGGAGCCGCGCGACCTGCGAGCGCGCCTCGAGCTCGACCTCGCGCGCGAGCTGCTCGTCGTCGTCGGGGTACATCGCACAGGCGAACATGAAGTCCTGCCACACCAGCAGCCCGAGCTCGTCGCACAGGTCGTAGAAGAGGTCGTGCTCGTAGATGCCGCCGCCCCACACCCGAACGGTGTTCATGTTCGCGTCGACCGCCGCGCCGAGGCGCTGGGCGTAGCGCTCGGGCGCGATGGCCCCGACGAACGACTCGGCCGGGATCCAGTTCGCCCCGCGCGCGAACACGCCGACGCCGTTGAGGACGAAGCGGAAGAAGCGCGTACCGGGCTCGTCGGGGTCGGGCGACTGGTCGAGCGTGAGCGTGCGCAGGCCGACCCGCAGCTCGCGGGCGTCGAGCTCGGTCCCCTCGTCATGCAGCGCGACGCGCAGGTCGTGCAGCGCCGGCTCGCCGAGGTCGTGGGTCCACCACAGGCGCGGCCGGTCCACGCTCAGGTACGCGCTCGCGCGCCCGTCCTCGAGCGCGACGCTCCTCTCGAGCGCCGGCCCGCCGGGCGCCGCGAGGCTCACCGCGACGGTCAGCGGCGCGTCGGAGGCAAAGCGCTCGGCCTCCACGTGCACCGCCACCAGCGCGTGGCTGTGGTCGGGCGCGAGCTCGAGCACGTCGCAGCGCACGCCGGTCAGCGCGGCGCCGCGCTCGCGGCGCAGCTCGACCGGCCGCCAGATCCCGATGGTGGGCAGGCGCGGGCCCAGTCCCAGCCGTAGCCGAACTGGGCCTTGCGCATCCACACGCGCTCGTGGTTGTTGGGCGCCCACTGGCCGGGCAGGGGCGGGCCGGCGTGCGCGAGCGGCGGGTCGAAGCGCACGGCGACCGTGTTGGCCTCGCCGGCCCGCACCTGCGCGGTGACGTCGAAGACCGCCTCGCGGAACATGTTGCGGTGACGGCCGAGCTCGGCGCCGTTGAGCCAGACGGTGGCGTAGGTGTCCAGGCCGTGGAAGATCAGGCGCAGGCGCTCGGAGCCCTCGAGCTCCTGAGCGGTACCGTCGAAGGCGAAGCGATACCACCACTCGCGCTCCTCCATCCACGCGCAGTCGCCCTCGTGGCGGTCATGGAACGGATGCGCGATGACCTCGGCCTCGATCAACGCGCGGTGCACGTCGCCCGGGATGGGGACCGCGGCCCAGTCGCCGTCGTCATAGCGGGGGGCGGCCGCGCCCGCCCGCTCGCCCTCTCCGGGCGCGAAGTCGCGCATGCGCGCGCGGGCCACGAGCGACGGCACCGGGCCGAGGGCGGCGCCCTCGGGCAGGCGCCGCACGGCGACATGTGGCTCCGCCGCGGACGAGGTCATTTCACGCCGCCGGCGGTGAGGCCGCGCACGATGTAGCGCTGCAGGGCGACGAAGGCGATGACCACCGGGGCGCTGACGACGATGGAGGCGGCCATGAGCTGGTTCCAGTAGACGTTGCTCTGCGAGGAGTAGTTGCGCAGGCCGATGGCCAGCGTGCGGGTCGCGTCGGTGGTCAGGATGGAGGCGAAGAGCACCTCGCCCCAGGCGGTGATGAAGGCGAAGATGGCCACGGCGACGATGCCGGGCAGGCTGACGGGGATGAGGATCCGAAACAGGGCGCCCAGCGGGGTGGCCCCGTCGACGAGGGCGGCCTGCTCGAGCTCGCGCGGGATGGAGTCGAAGTAGCCGACGAGCATCCAGATCGAGAACGGCAGCGAGAAGGTCAGGTAGGTGATGATCAGCCCCAGCCGCGTGCCGTAGAGCGCGACGCCGGTGCTGCGCTCGAGGTTGACGAAGATCACGAAGAGCGGCAGCAAAAAGAGGATCCCCGGGAACATCTGCGTCGACAGCACGGTCAGGGTGAAGGCCGACCGCCCGCGGAAGCGGTAGCGGCTGATGGCGTAGGCCGCGAAGATGGCCAGGACCACCGAGCACACGGTCGCCGCGAGCGAGACGATGAGGCTGTTGGCGAAGTAGCGCCCGAGCGGGATCGTCTCCCAGATGTCCACGTAGGGGCGCAGCGTCACGTGCGACGGGATCCACGTGAAGTGCGAGCGCACGTCGCCCAGCGGCTTGATCGAGGTCACGACGATCGTGTAGAGCGGGAAGATCGTCACGAAGGACAGGATCAGCAGCCCCAGCACGCGGGTCAGGCGGCTCTGCACGGTCTCACGCATAGCCCTCACGCCCGATCCGGAAGAGGCGGATGTAGAGGACCGAGACGATCATCAAGAAGGCCAGCAGCAGCACCGACATGGCCGACCCCAGCCCGAAGTTGAGGTTCACGAACGAGTTGACGTAGATGTGCAGCGAGAGCAGGTCCGCGGCGTGCGGCGGCGCCGGGCCAAACAGCACATAGGGCGTGTTGAACTCGTTGAACGTCCACAGAAAGAGGATCAGGATCAGCACCCCGGTGACCGGCGCCAGCAGCGGCAGGGTGATCGAGCGCCACTGACGCAACGCGCCCGCGCCGTCGACCGCCGCCGCCTCATAAAGCTCCCTGGGGATGCTCTGCATCCCCGCCAGCGTCATGAGGAAGGCAAACGGCCACAGCCGCCACACCGTGGTCATCACGATGCTCCAAAACGCGTTGCTGCCCAGCAGCCAGAACGGCCGGCCGTGCGCGAGGTGCAGGTCGTCGACCAGCAGGGTGTTCAGCGCCCCGTTATCGCGATCGAGCATGAAGCTCCAGCCGATCACCGCCACGTAGACCGGCATCGCGTAGGGGATCAGGAACAGCGTGCGAAACCACCGGTGCCCGCGAAACTCGGAGTTGACGATCAGCGCGCCGAGCATCCCCAGCCCCCACGCCAACGCGACGACCAGCACCGTGAACGCCACCGTGATCTCGAAGGAGTGCAGGATGTCGCGCCCGATCGGCGAGCGCAATTGCAGCGCGAGGTCGTAGTTGTTCAGGCCCGCCCACGGCGCCCGCGTCCAATCGCGGATGTAGAACTGCGTGAGCTTCAAAAAGCTGATCCCCACCCCAGCCAGCAACGGGACGATGTGGATCAGCAACTCGAAGCACAACGCCGGCAGGACCAGGAGGTACGGGAGCTTCTTGCCCTCCAGGACCCGGAGCCAGCGGCGCCCCCGGGTCCTGCGCGTGGCGGAGACGATGGTCCCGCGGATCTCGGGCACGTCGCCGCCCTACCCCGCCGCCGCCATCTTCTCGTTGGCGTCGCTCAGCGCCGCCTTGACCTGGGCATCGGACACCGTGCCCTTGCTCGCCGCGGTGGCCACGAGGCCCTTGATCGCCGCGCCGATGAACTGCTCCATCTGGCCCTCCTGGGCGATGAGCGGCATCGGGGCCGCGTGGTCCGCCAGGATCGAGTTGAAGGTCTTCAGGTTCCGGCCCTTGAAGGCCGGGTCGCCTTGGGCGGCCTTGACGACCGGCAGGCTGCCGAAGGCCTGGTTGAGCGCGACCTGCTCGCCGGGCGAGGTCAGGAACTTCACGAAGGCCAGCGCCGCGTCCTTGTGCTGGGAGTTCTGGAAGACCGACACGTTGATGCCGGCCACGTGGGTCATGATCGGCTTCGTCGAGCCGTCGAGCCGTCGAGCACCGGGACCGGCGCGATGGCATACCCGCTCGTGGTGGCGGCCGTGATGTTGTTGAAGAGGTCAGGCCACCCGATGACCTTGATGTCGACCGTGACCCCGGACTGGGCGGTGAACTTCGCCGCCTCGCGCTTGAGGATGCGGTAGTCCTCGGGGATCGAGGGCGCCTGGTTGGACGCCCAGTACGTGATCGTCTGACCCTTGAGGTCCTTCGCCCCTGCCGAGGGGGACGAGCTGGTGTTGTCGCTTGCGCCGCACGCCGCCGCGGTCAGGGCGACGGCGACGGCGAGCGCGAGCGCCGCGAGCTTGGCGCGCATGGCGTCTCCTCCTGCCGGTGTGGACCGTCGCCGGGCCGGGCTCCCGCGGGCACGGCCAGGCTGAGCTTGCCCATGGTGGGCGTGTACAGCTCGTGGAGCACGAGCGTCGCCGCGCCGGTGACGCCGGCGTCGACGCCGATGCGCGAGAGCTCCACGCGCGGTGGGGGGGCACCGGGCTTGTCGAGGAGCGCGAGGCGCGTGGCGATCGCCTCCTGGAAGCGCCCTCCCGCGCGCGCGGCCATGGGGCCGCCGAGGACGACGAGCTCGGGGTCGAGCACCCGGGCGAGCTCGACGACCACGCCGGCCAGCCGCTGCGCGGCGCGCTCGACGACGGCGGCGAAGAGCGCCACATCGCCGTCGAGCACGTCATCGATGGTCTCCGGCCAGGCCGGCGCCCCACGGGGCAGCGCCTCGAGCACGGCGCGCCGCGCCTCGCGCAGCATGCCGCTGGGGGTCACGTAGAGCGCGAGGCAGCCGTTGGCGCCGCAGTCGCAGGGCGGGCCCGCGGGGTCGACCTGGATGTGGGAGATCTCGCCGGCGTTGCCGCGCAGGCCGCGATGGGCCTCCCCGCCGAGGATCAGCCCGGTGCCCAGGCCGTGGCCCATGTAGACGTAGACGAAGCTCCTCGCCCCGGCGCCCAGGCCGCGCCAGTGCTCGCCGAGCGCGGCCGCGGTCGCGTCGTTGTCCATGATCACGCGCATGCCGAGCGCGGCCGAGAGCTCGTCGCGCAGCGCAAAGTTGTCCCAGCCCTCGAAGGCGATCGGGCTCAGCAGGGATCCGGTGTGCAGGTCGAGCGGCCCGGGGGCGCCGATGCCGGCGCCCAGCATGCGCTCCTCGCCGACGCCGGCGGCGTGCATGAGCGCGCGGGCGGCGCGGGCGATGCGCCCGACCACGGCGCGCGGGTCCTCACCCGGCGCGATCACGAGGTCGTCGAGCGCCCTGATCTCGCCCGCGAGGTTGACCACGGCGACCGCGACGTCGGCCCGGTCGAGCTTGATCCCTATCGCGTAGGCCGCCTCGTCGTTGACGCGCAGGCGCCGTTGCGAGCGGCCGCCGCCGTTGCGCACGGTGTCCTCGACCAGCGCGTCGGCCGCCAGCAGGCGACCGACGATGTTGGAGACCGTCTGCAGGGCGAGGCCGGTCGCCTCGGCGATCGCAGGCCGAGTGAGGCCGCCATGCGCGCGGGTGAGGCCGAGGACGACGAACTCGTTGTAGTCCTTGACGCGGGCGAGGTTGGTGCCGGCCATCGGCGCCCCGCCTCAGATGAAGGTCCACTCGCTTGACACGATCCGCGCGCCACCTCCCCACGAAACCGTTTGCGCATGCCCGCGTCGTTCGCTTGCGAACGCTCTTGATCAATTGACTTGAGCGCGGGCGCGGCGACGGTCAGCGGGTAGGCTTGCCGCGTGTTCGATGCCGCGGGATCCGGAGGCGACGCGGTCGCCCTCACGCTCGTCACGATGACGACGGGCCAGCGCTATGAGGTCGACGGCTCCGCCGAGAGCGTCGAGGCGGCGATCGTCGGCGCCTCGCGCGGCTCGATCATGCAGCTCGCATGGCTGACCGAAGCCGGCACCGGCCGATCGGTCGCGATCAACCCGTTGCACGTCGTGGCGCTCGAGGCTGCCCTGAGCCCGACCGCGACCGGCTAGGTCAGGCGAAGGCCGGAGCGGGCCACGAGCGCGGCCGGGTCGCGAAGGCGAGCGGCAGATGGATCGCGCGGGCCAGGTCGGCCTGAGGCGGCCGGCGCAGGTACGCGCGCTCGGTCGCACCGCTGTCGCGGGAGCGCCGCGTCTGGCGGCCTTCCCGCGCCAGCCAGTCCGCCGCCGCCCAGGCGGCGAAGCACAGCGCGCCCGCCGTCCCGGTGGCCGTGAGCAGCACGCCGGCCGCCGCCACCGTAGCGACGCCGTGAGCGCCGAGGATGAGGACGGTGGCCGCCGCCCCGACGCTCGGGCCGAGAGGCAGCTGGCTGATGGTGACCATCGCGATGAGCACCGCGATCGAGTCGAAGACGGACACCCCGACGCCGGTCGAGCGCAGGATCAGGTAGTTGCGCGCGATCTGAGCGAGGACGGCGACCAGCACGAGGCCGACCACCCGCGAGCGCCCGTCGAGGCTGCGCAGCACGGCCAGCCCGGCGCACAGCCCGCGGCGCCGGTTGCCCGCGAGCGCGCACAGGGCCGCGCCGAGCCCGACCGTGGCCGCGACGCACAGCGGCGGCACCCACCAGGGCAGGCCCAAGGGCCCGACGAGCGTGAAGGACGTCAGCGCGGCGAGGATGGCCTCGGTGGCGAGGATCGGGAGCTCGGCCCCGAGCAGCGCGGGGACGCGCGGGCTCCCGGCCGGGCTCGAGCGCCGCAGGACGGCGATGCGGGCCGCGACGGACAGCTGGCCGTTGGCCACCGACGCGACCGAGCCGACGCTCGCCGCGCGGAACAGGCGGCGGCGGTCCACGGTGGCCCCGGTGGCCCGCACGGACACGCTCCAGGCCTCGGTGCGCGAGAGCAGGGCCAGGAGCTGGAGGGCGGCGGCGACGCCGAGCAGCCCGAGCGGCGCGGTGTGCAGCGCAGCGCTGAAGCTGGCGCTCTTGCCCTTCAGCGCGAGCACGAAGACGGCAGCGGCGGCGAGCGTGACGAGGACCGTCAATGCCGGGCGCACGCGGGCCCGGCACGCCTGACTCTTCGGGGGGGACACGGCGAGCCCTCTGGTCGACCGACTTCGAGGATAACATGACTTCGAAGACCAGAAAGCCATGTCCAGCGTTCTGAGACGACTGGTTTTTGGTTCCGCGAGTGCCCGATCCTCCGTCGCCCCACTGGACGTTCCTCACCCGCCACGCGCAGGTCCTGCTGTGCATCGCGGACGACCCCACCATGCGCCTGCGCGACATCGGCGATCAGGTCGGGATCACCGAGCGCGCCGCGCACCGCATCGTCGGCGAGCTCATCGCCGACGGCTACCTGACACGCGAGCGCCAGGGCCGGCGCAACCGCTACACGCTGCGCCCCCAGCTGCCGCTGCCCGACCCCGTGGCGCGAGATCAGAAAGTGGGCGACCTGCTCGCGGTGCTCACGAGCCGCCCGACATCGCCGGGATGACGTCGCTGCCGTAGGCGTCGAGCGTGGCGTCCATGGCGTCGTGCATGAGGTAGATGTTGAACTGGTCGACGCCGAGCCCCTCGAGCTCGCGGAGCTTGGCGAGGTGGTCGTCGACGGTGCCCAGGACGCAGAAGCGCTCGACGATCTCGTCGGGGACGAACTCCGTGTCCGGGTTGCCGACGCGCCCGTGGTGGGAGTAGTCGTAGCCCTCGCGCGCCTTGATGTAGTCGGTCAGCGCCCGTGGGATGTCGCCCCCCTCGCCGTAGCGCTTGACGATGTCGGCCACATGGTTGCCGACCATCCCGCCGAACCAGCGGCACTGCTCGCGCGCGTGGTCGAGGTCGTCGCCGACATAGGCCGGCGCCGCGACGCAGACGGCGATCGCGTCGGGGTCGCGGCCGGCCTCCTCGGCGGCCTCGCGGACCTTCTGCACTGTCCAGCGGGTGATGTCGGGGTCGGCGAGCTGCAGGATGAAGCCGTCGGCCTTGCGCCCGCACAGCGCGAGCGCCTTGGGCCCGTAGGCCGCCATCCACACCTGCAGACTCCCGTCGCGCACCCACGGGATCTTCACCTCGCCCGCCGGCGTCTCGATCCCGCGGCCCTCGGCGAGCTCCTTGATGACGTGCATCGCCTCCTCGGTCTCGGCCAGCGTCGTCGGCTTGCGCCCCAGGACCCGCCGCGAGGAGTCGCCGCGCCCGATGCCGCAGATCGTGCGGTTGCCGAACATGTCGTTCAGCGTGGCGAAGAGCGAGCCCGTGACCGTGGGGTCGCGCGTCGCCGGGTTGGTGACGAAGGGCCCGACGACGATCCGCTCCGTGGCCGCCAGCATCTGCGAGTAGATGACGTAGGGCTCCTGCCACAGGATGTGCGAGTCGAACGTCCACGCGTAGCCGAAGCCGAGGCCCTCCGCGCGCTGGGTCAGCTCGACGACGCGGCTGGCCGGCGGGTCGGTCTGGAAGGTGACGCCGAAATCCATGCTCAGGCCGCCCACTCGAGCGCTCTGCGCGTCAGCTCATCCAGCGCGCGCACCGACAGCTCCAGGTCCTCCACGGGGGTGTCCTCCTCCTTGGTATGGCTCAGGCCGCGCAGGCTCTTGACGAAGAGCATCACGGTCGGGATGACGCGCGCCATCTCGGCGGCGTCGTGCAGCGGGCCGCTCGGCAGGCGGTGCGAGGTGCCGGCGACCTCCTCGATCACCGCGTCGGCCATGTCGACGAGCTCGCCGTTGAACGGGATCGGCTCGATCTGCCAGATGCGCTCCCAGCTGACCTCGCAGCCCTCCTCGGCCGCGATCCGCTCGCTGGCCTCCTTGGCCGTCGCGAGCATGTCGGCGAGCACGTCGGCATCGAGCGCGCGCTGGTCGAGCGACAGCTCGCAGCGGCCGTTGAAGGCGGTGACGATGCCGGGGCTGACCTTCACGGTCCCCGTGGTGGCGCGCACGTCGTCGCGGCTCGCCGCGTCCTCGCGGAAGGCCAGCGCGCTGCGCGCGGCGGCCAGGAAGGCGTCGCGGCGCACGTCCATCGGCGTCGAGCCGGCATGGGCGTGCAGGCCGGTGAAGCGCACGGCGTGGCGCTCGACGCCGAAGGTGCCCAGCACGGCGCCCAGCGGCTTGTCGAGCGACTCGAGCACCGGGCCCTGCTCGATGTGCAGCTCGAGATAGGCGGCCGCGCCCTCGAGCGCTGCGCGCGCGTCGAGCGCCGAGTCGAGGTCGACGCCGTGCTCGCGCAGCGCGTCGGGCAGCGCCGTCCCGTCGCGGTCGGTGAGGCCGCGCACGGAGTCGGGCTCCAGCGTGCCGGCAGCGGCACTCGAGCCCAGCAGGCTGCGCCCGAAGCGCGCGCCCTCCTCGTCGGCCCAGCTGACGAGCTTGAGCGTCAGCGGTCGTGGCTCGGGCGCGTGCGCGCGCAGCACCTCGAGGCCGGCGAGGACGTTGAGGATCCCGTCGAGCCACCCGCCGTCGGGCACGGAGTCCAGGTGGCCGCCGATGATCACGAAGCGCTCGGAGTCGCCCGGCGCGGTGGCCCAGAGGTTGCCGGCCGCGTCGCTCTCGACGCTGACGCCGTCGATGGCCGCGAGCTGGTCGCGGAACCAGTCGTTGGCCGTCCTCCAGGTGTCGGTCCACGCGACGCGCTGGGCGCCGTCGTCGTCGCCGGTCAGGCCCTTGAGCTCGCGCAGGTCCGCAACGACTCGGCCCGGGTCGATCGCTGCCATGCCGGGAACCTAACGCCTCGCGCTCGCGGCCGGCCAGGCTCAGCGACCTCTCAGCTCCTCCCCAGGCTGCTCCACGGGGGCGGGCCTAGCTTGGCCGCATGCCCTCGACGCCTCCCCCCACCTCGAACGACGGCCTCGTCCGCGATCGCCTGCGCGCACGGGCCCGCCGGATCTCGCTCATCCGCCGCCGCGTCGTCGCTGCCGCGCTGTCCACCTTCGCGATCGCCTTCGGGACGATCGCGGCGACCGGCTCGCTCGGCAGCACCGCGACGAGCGACTCGACGCCGACGACCTCCGGCCAGTCCGGCACCGCGACCACCGCGAGCGTCACCTCCGGCGACGACGACTCCTCGAGCTCGAGCGGCTCCACCGCCTCCTCGTCGTCGAGCCAGAGCTCGTCCTCCAGCCAGGGCTCCGCCTCGGCCGTCACGACGAGCCAGTCCTAGGCGCCGACGCCGTGCTCGCCACCATCGTCAACGACCACCTGTTCTGGATCACCAGCCGCGCCGCCGGCACGCTCGCGCTGCTCTTCTCGAGCGTCGCCGTGGGCGTCGGCGTGAGCATGGGCGGCAAGCTGATCAAGGGCCGCGGGCCTGACCTGCGGGCCACCCACGAGGCGCTCTCGATGGCCACCATCGTCGCGCTCGTGGTGCACGCGGTCTCGCTCCTGGGCGACCGCTTCCTGCATCCCAGCCTCGCCGACATCGCGATCCCCTTCGTCAGCTCCTACAAGACGGTCTGGATGACGATGGGGATCGTCGGCGGGTGGATGATGATCATCCTCGGCCTCTCGTTCTACGCGCGCGGGCGCATCGGCCAGCAGCGCTGGCGCAAGCTGCACCGCTTCACCGCGCTGGCCTGGCTCCTCGGCCTGGCGCACTCGCTGGGCCAGGGCACCGATGCCGGCAGGCTGTGGTTCCTCGTCGCGGCGGGGATCGTCGTGCTGCCGGCCGCGGCCCTGCTGGCCATCCGCGTGTCCGACCCGCGCCCGGCGCCCCGGGGCGTGACGCCCGAGGCGGTCGCGCGATGACTGCGAGGACTCGCGCCGGCGGAGGCCCTGGCCGCCCCGGCGAGTTGCGGCGCGCTGGTGGCCACGGGATCGTCATCGCGGGCGGCGGGCTCTCCGCCCAGCGCTGCGCAGAGACCCTGCGCCGCGCCGGCTACGAGGGCCGCGTGCGAATGGTGTGTGGCGAGCCGCATGCCCCCTACGACCGCCCGCCGCTCTCCAAGGGCGTCCTCGCGGGCGCGCAGGCGGAGGAAGGCCTCGGCCTGCGCCCGCCGACGTGGTACCGCGACCACGCCGTCGAGCTGCTCCTCGGCACGCGGGCCGCGGCCCTCGACTGCACGCGGCGCACCGTCACGCTCGCCGACGGCCAGGCCCTCGGCTACGAGCAGCTGCTCATCGCCACCGGCAGCCGACCGCGCCGCCTGGCGCTGCTCGGCGGGTTCGCCAACGTCCACGCGCTGCGCACCCTCGAGGACGCCCGCGCCCTGCGCGCGGCGCTCGCCGAGGGCGGGCGCCTGGTCATCGTCGGCGCGGGCTTCATCGGCCAGGAGGTCGCCGCCGCCGCCGCGAAGGCCGGCGTGCACACGACGATCGTCGAGGCGGCCGACGCTCCGCTCGCGGCGCTCCTCGGGCCGGCGGTCGGTGCCTGGTTCGCCGACCTGCATCGCAGCGAGGGCGTCGACGTGCTCCTCGGCGCGAGCGTCGCCGTCCGCGACGGGGACGGATCGCGTCGAGCGCCTGACCCTGAGCGACGGCCGCCGGCTGGCGTGCGACCACGTCGTCGTCGGGATCGGCGTCGACCCCGACCTCGGCTGGCTGGCCGGCAGCGGCCTCGACCCCGTCGTCGTGCGCATCGGCGCCGAGGGCCACACCGATGCGCCGGGCGTGTTCGCGGCGGGCGACGCGACCGGTGGCGGGCACTGGGAGTCGGCCGCTCGCCAGGGCATGACGGCCGCGCGCGCGATGCTCGGCCTCGGGTCGCGCGCGGCCGGCCGCCGGCGAGCTTCTGGAGCGACCTCTACGACACGCGCGTGCACTACCTCGGAGATGCGCCGCGCGCCGACGCCGCCACGGTCGACGGCGACCTCGCCCAGCGCGACTTCAGCGTCACGTTCAGCCGCGCCGGCGCGCCCGTCGCCGTCCTGCTCGTCGGCCGTCCCCACGACCTCCCCACGGCCCGAGCGCTGCTCGCGGCCTGAACCGAAAGGACCACCATGACCCTCATCGCCACCATCGACGCCGGCGCCTGTGCGGCCCACGGGGACTGCGAGGCGATCGCGCCCGAGATCTTCTCCATCGACGACGTCGCGGTCGTCGTCGGCACCGGCCCGGACGACCTCATGCTCGCGGCGGCGCAGGCGTGCCCGTCGGTCGCGATCGTCGTGACCGACGCCGACGGGCGCCGCGTCTACCCCTAGCGAACGGCCGCGGCGGGCGCCGCGCGGCGGAAGGCGCGCTCGACGAAGCGCCCGCTGCCGGCCTCGGCGAGGACCTCGCCGTCGCGGTAGGCCAGCGCGCCGCGGATGTAGACCTCGCTCGGCCCGCCGATCAGCGTCTTGCCCTCGTAGGGGGTGTGGTCGAGGCGGTTGTGGCGATTGGACTGCGTGGCGGTGATCGTCATGTCGGGGTCCCAGACCACGATGTCTGCGTCGTTGCCCGGGACGATCGCGCCCTTGCGCCCGACCATGCCGTGCACGCGCGCCTGGTTGGTCGACAGGACCGCGACGAAGAGCTGCTCTGAGATGTGGCCGCCGCGCACGCCCTCCGTCCACAGCACCGCCGGGCGCTCCTCGAGGCCCGGCAGGCCGTTGGGGATGGCCGTGAAGTCGTCGCGGCCGAGCTCCTTCTGACCGTGGAAGTTGAACGAGCAGTGGTCCGAGCCGAAGATCTGCAGGTCGCCGGCCTGCAGCCCGCGCCACAGCGCCGGGCGGTTGGACGGGTCGCGCATCGGCGGCGAGCAGACGTACTTGGCGCCCTCGAAGTTCGGCCGCTCGAGGTCGGCGTACTCGAAGACGAAGTACTGCGGGCAGGTCTCGGCGTAGATCGTGCTCCCGCGGGCGTGCGCGCGGCGCACCTCCTCGAGCGCCGCGGCGCACGAGACGTGGACGACGAGCAGCGGCGTGTCGGCCAGCTCGGCCAGGCGGATCGCGCGGTTGGTCGCCTCGGCCTCGACTAGCTCGGGGCGCGTGAGGGCGTGCCAGTGCGGATCGGTGTCGCCGCGCTCGAGCGCCTCGGCCTGGAGCTTGGCGATGACGTCCCCGTTCTCGGCGTGCACGAGCACGAGCACCCCGGCCTCGCGCGCGATCTGCATCGCCTCGAAGAGGTCCTCGTCGGCCGTGTAGAGCGGCGTGCCCTTGTAGGCCATGAAGATCTTGATCGTCGAGACGCCGAGCGAGGGCAGCGACGGGATCTCGGCCTTGACCGCATCGGTGAGGTTCGTGATGGCCACGTGCAGGCCGTAGTCGATGCGCGCCCTGCCCTCGGCCTTGCCCTGCCAGGTCTCGACCGCCTCGGCCAGCGTGCCGTCGATGTCCTGCAGGGAGAAGTCGACCAGCGTCGTCGTCCCGCCGGCCACCGCGGCCGCCGTCCCCGTGTCCCAGTCGTCGGAGGTGACGGTGCCGCCGAAGGGCATGTCGAGGTGCGTGTGGCCGTCGATGAAGCCCGGCATCAGCAGGGCACCGGACACGTCGACGACCTCGGCGCCGTCGGTGGGCAGGTCCACCCCGACGGCGGCGATCCGTTCGTCCTCGATGGCCACGTCGGCGCGGAAGCTCGCCTCCGCGGTGACCACGGTCCCACCCGCCAGCACCATGTCGCTCATGGGCCGAAACCTAGCTCGCGTCGGCGCGCACGGCTAGATCTCCTCCATCCGGGCGTCCTTCGGCAACAGGAAGGACAGCCCGAAGGAGGCGACGAACAGGCCGGCCGAGATCAGCGCCGTGGCCGTCATCGCCGACGGCGGCAGGTGGCCGTGGTCGAGCAGCGAGAAGAAGATCGTCGCCAGGACCGCGACGCCGATCGAGTTCCCCAGCTGCTGGATGGCGTTCAGAGTGCCGGACGCCGAGCCGACCTCGGCGTCGTCGACCCCCGCGAGGATGACGTTGAACAGCGGCCCGAAGACGAAGCCCATGCCTAGGCCGAAGGCGAGCAGCGCCGGCACGAGCTGCCAGCTCGACACCCCCAGCCCGTCGTGGGTGACGGTGATCGCCAGCCACCCGAGCGCGGCCGCGACGATCAGCAGGCCGCCCTGCAGCACCTTGCGCCCGAAGCGCGGCATGAGCGCGTAGGACGCGCCGGCCGTGATCGCGACGCCGAGCGACATCGGGATGAGGGTCAGCCCGGCGTGGACCGGGGTGAAGTGCAGCCCGAGCTGCAGGAAGAGCGAGACGACGAGCAGCAGGCCGGCGAAGCCGGCGAAGAACACGATGCCGACGACCAGGCCCGAGGTGAAGGCGCGGTTGCGCAGCAGGCTGGGGGCGATGAGCGCGTGCTCGCCCGAGCGACGCTCGACCGCGGCGAACACGGCCAGCAGCGCGACGCCGGCGGCCATGAGGCCGAAGGCCCACTGCGGCCAGCCGAGCTCGCGCCCCTGGACCAGCGGATAGATCAGGGCCAGCGACGCGGCGCTGATGAGGCCCACGCCGAGCGGGTCGAGCTTGATCGGCGTGGCTGCCTTGGACTCGGGCATGAAGCGCAGCGCGCCGAGCAGGCCGGCCACGCCGAGCGGCACGTTGATGAGGAAGATCATCCGCCACCCGGTGCCCAGGAGGTCGGCGGAGACCAGCCAGCCGGCGAGGATCGGCCCGGCGATGGCGGCAAGGCCCATGACCGGGCCGAAGGCGGCGAAGGCGCCGCCCATCTCCTTGGGCGGGAAGACCGTCTTGATCATGCCGAGCCCCTGCGGGATGAGCAGCGCGCCGAAGCCGCCCTGCAGGACGCGGGTGGCGATGAGGACGTCCGGCGACGGCGCGATAGCGCACGCGATCGAGGACAGCGTGAAGCCCGTGATGCCGATGACGAACACGCGCCGGCGGCCGAAGACATCGCCCAGGCGACCGCCGACGATCATGAACACGGCGAAGGCGAGCGTGTAGCCCGCGGCCCACCACTGCATGGCGGTCGTGCCGCCCCCGAGCTCGCGGCGGACGGTCGGGGCGGCGATGGTGATGACCGTGCTGTCGAGCAGGTCCATGATCTCGGCGACGAGCACGACGGCGAGCACGACCCAGCGCCAGCGGTAGGCGGGGCTCTGCTCCTCCGGCTGGACGAGCGCGACGTCGGTGGGGGCGGCAACGGTGGTGGCGGACATGTGCGGGCTCCGGGCGGATCGCGAGCGAGCAGAAATGAACGAACATTGTTCGTGACGAACACCGTACGGTACGAACATTGTTCGTGTCAAGCGCTAGGATGGACGCATGAGCCCCGAGGCGTCTCCCCGCAGTCGCCGCAACCGTCCGGCCAAGCCCGCGCTCAGCCGCGAGGCGATCGTCGACGCCGCGCTGGCCATCGTGCACGAGGAGGGCATCGACTCACTGACCATGCGCCGCCTGGCGCAGGCGCTCGACACCGGCCCGGCCTCCCTCTACGTCTACGTGACCAACCGCGACGAGCTCTGGGAGCTGCTCTTCGATGCGGCCTTGGCCACCGTGACGACCGAGCCGACCGAGCCCCTTCGCTGGCGCGAGCAACTGCACCAGCTCGCGTCGCGCGTGGTGCAGATGATGGCCGTGGACTACCCGGGGATGGCCCGTCTGGCGATGACGCACATCCCGGTCGGCGACAACTCGCTGCGGGTGGCCGAGTCGATGCTGTCGCTGCTGAAGGCCGGCGGGATCAGCGACCAGGCGACGGCGTACGCCGTCGACCTGATCGGGAGCTACACGAGCGCGATCGCCTACGAGCAGAGCCTCTACTCGGCGCTCTACAACGACCCCGAGCACGAGCAGCGCGAGGTGGCGCGGGTGGGCGAGCGCTTCGGCGGGCTCTCGCCCGACCGCTACCCGACCCTCGCCGCGCTCGCCGAGAAGATGACCCTCGGCGACGGCGAGGAGCGCTTCGCGCTCGGGCTCGACGTCATCATCAACGGACTGATCGAGACCCCGACCGAGGGGCGCTTGACCCGTCGCGCCTGGGAGCAGCCGTCATGAGCGAGCAGTGGTTCGTCGTCAACGTCGCCGACGCGAACTGGGAGAGCAAGGGCGAGTTCGGCGTGCGCACCCGCTTCGAGTCGCCCGACGAGCGCTTCCCGCACTTCGGCATCAACGTCCAGGTCCTGAGCCCGGGCCAGGCCAGCGGCCTGTACCACGCCGAGGAGGCCCAGGAGGGGTTCCTCGTCCTCGCCGGCGCGTGCCTCGCGCTCATCGACGGGCGGGAGCACCCTCTGCGCCAGTGGGACTACTTCCACTGCCCGCCCGGCACCCGCCACGTCCTCGTCGGGGCCGGCGAGGAGCCCTGCGTGGTGCTCATGGTCGGCGCCCCGCGCAGCGCCTCGCTGTCGGAGATCCTCTATCCGCGAGACCCGGTTGCCGAGCGCCACGGCGCCGCGGCGAGCGAGACGACGCGCTCCTCCAAGCGCGCCTACGCCGACCGCACGATCACCGGCCCGCCCGTGCGCGCGCCGTGGCCCGACGCCTGACGCGGCCTGTTTGATCGTCCGGGCCTCGGGTACCGCCAAGGCGTCCCGGAGAGGCGCCCGCGCGTTTGGGGAAGCGGCGGGCGATCGGAAGGAGAGACTGCTTATGTCGCGCGATCAGACGCGCTCCGAGCCGTACGGTGGCCGCTTCACGAAGGAGACGCAGCCCACGGGCGATGCCGAGCAGGTGCGCCGCAGCCAGGTGCGCCGCGCGATGATCGCCGGCACCGTCGGCACCTCGATCGAGTGGTACGACTTCTTCCTCTACGGGACGGCCGCCGCGCTGGTCTTCCCGCATCTGTTCTTCCCGGGCGCGAGCGCCTACGCGGGCGCGCTGGCCTCGTTCGCGACCTACGCCGTGGGGTTCGCCGCCCGTCCCGTCGGCGCGGCCATCTTCGGCCACTTCGGCGATCGGATCGGGCGCAAGGCGACGCTCATCTCGACCCTGCTGCTGATGGGCATCGCCAGCACGCTCATCGGCGTGCTCCCCGGCTACGCCACGCTCGGCTTCTGGGCGCCGACGCTGCTCGTCCTGCTGCGCCTGATCCAGGGGATCGGCGTCGGCGGCGAGTGGGGCGGGTCCGTGACGCTGTGCATGGAGTGGGGCAACCCGAGGCGCCGCGGCTTCATCGGCAGCTGGCCGCAGGTCGGCGTGCCGATCGGCCTGCTGCTCTCCACGGGCGCGGTCTCGCTACTGACCCACACGATGGGCAGCTCGTTCGAGAGCTGGGGCTGGCGCCTTCCCTTCCTGTTCAGCATCGTGCTCGTCGGCGTCGGCCTGTGGGTCCGCCTGGGCGTGCTCGAGTCGCCGCTCTTCGAGCGCGAGGTCCAGAACGACAACCTCGACGACACGCCGCTGCTCGAGACCATCAAGCGCGAGCCGCGCGAGATCATCCTCAGCGCGCTGCTGCGCATGTCCGAGCAGGCGCCCTTCTACATCTTCACCGCCTTCGTGCTGGCCTACGGCACCGAGGACCTCGGCTTCAGCAAGGGCTTCCTCACCAACGCGGTGATGGTCGCTGCGGCCCTCTCGCTCTTCAACGTCCCGTTCTTCGGGCACCTGTCCGACAAGATCGGGCGCAAGAGGATGTACATGATGGGCGCGGCGGCCACGATGGTCATCGGCGTCCCGTACTTCCTCATGCTCGACTCGAAGGTCGGCGTGCTCGTCGTGCTGGCGATCGTCATCTCGCTCATCCCGCACGACATGCAGTACGGGCCGCAGGCCGCGCTCATCGCCGAGAGCTTCCCGACGCGCCGGCGCTACAGCGGGGCCGGGCTCGGCTACCAGCTGGCCTCGGTGTTCGCCGGCGGCCCGGCGCCGCTGCTGGCCACCTGGCTGCTGCACAAGTTCGACAGCTCGACGCCGATCGGCATCTACATCGCGGCGTGCGGTGTCGTGACCCTGATCGCGACGGCGTTGCTCCCCGAGCCCAACCGCGCCAACGTCGCGCGCGAGTTCGAGCACGGCGCGGCGGCGCCGGTGCCGGGGCGGGTCGCGGCGCAGGCGCCGGCCAGGGCGGCGGCCCCCATCGGCGGGCGATAGCGCGGGCCAGAGGGCGGCCCCCATCGGCGGGCGATAGCGCGGGCCAGAGGGCGGGCCGGGCATCATCAGCGAGTGACCCGGCCCACGACCACGCGCCGTCCCGCCGCGCGCGGTTCGAGCGCCCCGACGCCCGGGGCCAAGACGACGCGGCCGTGAGCGGGCGCGGAACCCCTACGCCGCGCGGGCGCGGTGGCGCTCGATGTCGGTGCGCGCGACCTGGCTGAGCACGAAGAACTTCCGGAAGGCCAGTGCGGCCAGAGCGGCGCCCATCACCGGTCGTCGGCCGGCGCGAGCGGCGGAGGCGCGATCGCGGCCGAGCGTTCCGGCCTGGTCACCACGGTCGATGAGCATGAGCTGGGCGTTGGGGTCTGCCTGCTGGAACGGACGCATCTGATCTCTCCTGTGGAGTGGACGATCTGGGCTGATCGCCAGTCTGCGCCCGGCGCGCGCCAGGCAATAGAGACCCCAGGTATCGATCCACCATCCCCACGCGCGCGGGTGGTGAGCGCGCCGCCCCCTGGGGCGCACTGGCTCAGGCCGCCCGCGACGAGTGAGACGCGACGCGCACGGCCACCGTCAGCGTCGGCGAAGCCACTCGGCGAGCAGGGGGTCGACCAACCAGCTGCGGTGCTTCTCGCGGACGAGGTGACCGTGGTCGGCGAGGCGGTCAGCCGCCGCTCCCAGCGTGGTGCGGGCCACGCCGTGCTCGGCAGCGAGCGCCGGCGATGACGGAGCGAACCCATCGGCCACCGCGGCCAGGACGGCGCGCTCCGTCGAGCCGCTCGCCTGCCAGAGCGCTTGATGGCTGGGGGCAGTCAGCTCGACCGCAGAGCTGATGACTTCATCCGCCGTCTGGGGCGTCCCCGGACGGCCGTCCGCCAACGACTCGGCGAGGAGGTAGGCCAGCCGCATCGTGCGCTGCGGATGCCCACGCGCGAAGACGGCCAGCTCGCCCAGCGCGTGGCCGGGATCGAGGCCCTCGTCGACGAAGCGGCGAGCCAGGTCGTCGATGACGTCCTCGACGGGTAACGGGCCGAGCGTGAGGGGATCGGCCTGCCCGAAGAGCGGGCGTTCCCGCGAATCGAACAGCTCGCGCATCATGGACGGCTCCGAGCCGGCGTAGACGTAGGCGGCGGCGTCCCCGTGGTACTGGATGCGCGAGCGCAGGAGCCCGTCGAGGTCCTTGCGGGCGACGAGGAGATCCTGGAACTCGTCGAACACGACCAACGTCGGGGTCTTGTCGCGTTCCCACAGCTCCATGGGCAGGTCCAGCAGATTGACGAGAACCGACTCGGCGGCCTCCCCTTGGAGGCTCGCCGGGCGCGGCCCGACGGTCACGGCCGGGCCGGTCGTGGACAACGACACGCCCAGGCGCGCGAGCAGGCCGCCCATGTGCGAACGCACCCACGGGCTGTCCAGATGCGCGAAGCCCGCGGCGACGCGACGGGCGACGTCGGTCAGGTCGGCCACCCGAGACAGGTCGACATGGGCGGTGCGCCAACTGCTCTCGCGCAGGCGCCCGGCGTGAGCGAGCAACACGCTCGTCTTGCCAAAGCGACGCGGCGCCACGAGCCGAACGCTGACGCGATCCGCGGCTCGGCGCGCGAGGATCTCCAGCTCGGATTGGCGGTCGATCAGCAGGTCCGGGGGCACGGGGCCAGCGAACGGGAACGGGGTTCCTTGGCGCCCTGAGCTGCTCATCGTGAGAATTGTAGCGCAAGACGCTACATTGATGTAGCGTTTGCAACATCGTTGTGATGTTCAAACGACTGCGGATACGAGGTGCGTCATCTCGTGCTCCTCGGGGACCTCGGCGTCGGCGAGCGGCTGGATAGCGGCCATACGGCCTTGTCCGGACGGAGTCGTAGGCTCGCTTTCGCACGTTGAGAACGACTCCGACCGCGTACCGAGAGCCCGTCCTGTTCGCGCAGGACGGGCTCTCGCCTTTCGGTGCAAAGCTTCGGCACCGTCGAGGTCTTGGAGATGAACGAGCCCCCGACGATCATCGGGGGCTCGGTGAACGAAATCGGAATATCGCTGGGCAAGAGCCGGGCGCCGCGGACCGGAGGCGACACCCGGCGGCATTCCACCCGCGGCCCGGTGCCGGCTTCCGGCTGGGGGTCTTCCCAACCACCTGATGCAATCGCGTGCATCGTCGTGAAAGGCCCCTATCAGCCGCAGCCGGTGTTGTTGCCGCAGCTCGAGCAGGTGTAGCAGGAGCCCGTGCGCTGCATCATGCCGCCGCACTGGTTGCACGCCGGGCCGAGGTCGAGGCCGGCGAGGCGGGCGGGGACGACGGGCGGCGTGTCGGTCATGGCTTCGGCCGCGGCGCGGGTGGTGGCCGGCTGCGAGCCGGCGACCGTCGGCGTGCCCGGGGTGCCCGCCGCCGCCTGAGGCGTCGCACCGGCCGCCGGCGCCGACGGCTCGGAAGCGGCGGGAGCGGAGGCGGCCGCGCCGTCGGCGCTCGCGCCTGGCGCCATGCTCGCGCCGCCGTTCGACGGGCTGGCGGTGTCGGAGGCCATCGACGTCGCGGCGTCCTCGGCCATCTTGCGGGCGCGGACCTCGGGCGTGAGGATGCCGAGCTCCTCCTGGGTGTCGGTGTCCAGGAAGCGCGAGGCCAGCCAGCGCATGATGTAGTCGGGCATCGACTTGGCGAACGGGATCTCCGGGTTCTGGGTGATCCCCTCCGGGTCGAAGCGCATGTAGCTGAACTTCTGCACCAGCGTCTCGAGCGGCACCCCGTACTGCAGCGCGATCGAGATCGCCGTCGCGAAGGAGTTCATCATGCCGCGGAGCGCCGAGCCCTCCTTGCCCACGTCGGTGAGGAAGATCTCGCCCACGCTGCCGTCGTCGTAGACGCCCGCGGTGATGTAGCCCTCGTGGCCGCCGATCGAGAACTTGTGGGTGATCGACTGGCGCTCGACCGGCATGCGCTTGCGCGCCGGGCCGACGTCGGCCTTGGCCGTGGTGACGGCCTTGGCGACCGCGGCGTCGAGCTGCTCCTGGGTGTACATGCCCTCGACCGCATCGGCCACGGCTGCCGCGATGCTGTCGGTGCTCACGCCCTGCTGCGCGTCGGTCCGCAGCGCCTGCGCGGTCTTCGAGCCGTCGCGGTAGATGGCCAGCGCCTTGACGCCGCAGCGCCACGCCTCGATGTAGGCGTCCGCGATGTCCTCGACGCTCGCCGTCTGGGGCAGGTTCACCGTCTTGGAGATGGCGCCCGAGAGGAAGGGCTGCACCGCGCCCATCATCTTGATGTGGCCCATGTGCGAGATCGCGCGCTCGCCGACGGCCACGTCGAACACCGGGAGGTGCTCGGCGGCCAGCTCGGGGGCGCCCACGATCGTCCCGTGCTCGTTGATGTGGGCCTCGATCTGCTCGATCTGCTCATCGGAGTAGCCGAGCGTGCGCAGCGCCATCGGGATCGTGCGATTGACGATCGTCATCTGCCCGCCGCCGACCAGCTCCTTGAACTTGACGAGCGAGAAGTCGGGCTCGACGCCCGTGGTGTCGCAATCCATCAGGAAGGAGATCGTCCCCGTCGGCGCGAGGACCGTCGCCTGCGCGTTGCGGTAGCCGTGGACCTCGCCGAGCTCGACGGCCTCATCCCACGACGTGCGCGCGGCGTCGAGCAGCGCGGTGTCGGTCAGCGTCGAGTCGGGGATCGCGTACGACGCGTCGCGGTGCATGCGCATCACGTTGTTGTGCGCCTCGCGGTTCTCGTCGTAGCGCTCGTAGGGCCCGATGGCCGCCGCCACCTTGGCCGACTGCGCGTACCCGCGGCCTGTCATCAGGGAGGTGATGGCGGCCGCCGTCCCGCGCCCCGCGTCGGAGTCGTAGGGCATGCCGTTGGACATCAGGTAGGCGCCGAGGTTGGCGTAGCCGAGGCCGAGCTGGCGGAAGGCGCGCGCGTTGACCGCGATCTCCTCGGTCGGGTAGCTCGACGGCCCGACGATGATCTCCTGGGCGAGGAAGACGATGTCCACCGTGTGCTGGAAGGCGTCGACGTCCAGGGTGCCGTCGGGGCGGCGGAACTTCATGAGGTTGATCGAGGCGAGGTTGCAGGCCGAGTTGTCGACGTGCATGTACTCGCTGCACGGGTTGCTCGCGTTGATGCGCCCCGAGTTGGGCGACGTGTGCCACTGGTTGATCGTCGTGTCGTACTGCACGCCCGGATCGGCGCAGCGCCATGCCGCCTCGGAGATCTCGCGCATGAGCTCGCGCGCGGGGATCGTCGCGGTCGGCTCGCCGGTCGTGCGGGCGATGAGGTTCCAGTCCTCGTCGTTCTCGACCGCGCGCATGAAGTCGTCGGTCAGGCGGACCGAGTTGTTCGCGTTCTGGTACTGGATCGAGTAGAAGCCCTCGCCGTCGATCGACATGTCGAAGCCGGCGTCGCGCAGGGCAGCGGCCTTGTCCTCCTCCTTGGCCTTGCACCAGATGAACTCGCGGATGTCCGGGTGGTCGACGTCGAGGACGACCATCTTCGCCGCGCGCCGCGTGCCGCCGCCGGACTTGATCGAGCCCGCCCACGCGTCCGCCCCGCGCATGAACGAGACCGGCCCGCTCGCCGTGCCGCCCTTGCTCAGCGGCTCCATCGATCCACGGATCTTCGAGAGGTTGATCCCCGAGCCCGAGCCGCCGCGGAAGATCAGGCCCTCCTTCGTGTTCCAGTCGAGGATCGACTCCATCGAGTCGTCGACCGAGAGGATGAAGCAGGCCGACATCTGGTTCTTGGGGCTGTCCTCGGGATGCCAGCCGCAGTTGAACCACACCGGCGAGTTGAAGGCCGCCATCTGATGCAGCAGGACGTAGGTGAGCTCGGCCTCGAAGCTGTCGCCGTCCTCGGCGGTGGCGAAGTACCCGCGCGAGCGACCCCAGTCGGCGATGGTCCCCGCGACGCGGCCGATCATCTGCTTGACCGAGCGCTCACGCGCCGGGGAGCTCAGCTGCCCGCGGAAGTACTTCTGGGCGACGATGTTCGTGGCGTTCTGCGACCACGTGCTCGGGAACTCGACGTCGGCCTGCTCGAAGGCGACCTTGTCGCCATGACCGATGCGCGCGTCGCGCAGCTCCCACTCGACGGTGTCGAAGGGATGAACCCCGGGCGTCGTGAAGCGACGACGGATCGACAGCGCCTTCGCGGCGTGGACGTCCTGTGCGATCTGGGGTGCGAATTCCATTGAGAGCCTGCTCCTTCTGCCGCGTTTTCCCGGTGTTTGCGGCGTCCGTTCGGGGGGTTTGGACGGACCCTGGATTGTCCATCTGACGGCGGACGGAACGGCGTGGGCGCCGGTGGGAAAACGCTTCCCCTAAGGGTACTCGGCCGGGGGTCGGACTCCGCGCCGTCGTAGGCTCCCCCGCCATGCCGCGACGCGCCCTCCTCGCCCTGTGCCTGCTCGCCGTGGCGACGGCCGGCTGCGGCGGCGGCGGCGAGAAGGAGGACGCCCAGACCAGGGCCGCGCGCAAGGCGGCCGAGGCCTACGTGCACGACCTCGGCAATCGCGACGGCGAGGCCGTGTGCGGCGACGTCACGGCGCCGCTGCGCAAGCAGATCACCGATGCCGTGGTGCGGGCCAACCCCGAGGTCGCCGGGCGCAGCTGCGGGGAGATCATGACGCTCATCCTGCGCTCGCTGCCCTCCGACCAGCTCGACCAGTTCACGACGGCCAAGATCGAGAACACGAAGGTGACCGGCAAGAACGGCACCTTCGTGTACCGCCTGCACGACATCCGCGTCGACGGCAAGGTCACGCGCGCGGAGGGGCCGTGGAGGGTCTCGTGCTGCGTCCCGGGGCAGGGGTGACCGCCGGGGCGCCGTGGCCCCGCGCTCAGAAGCTGACCACGCAGCGCCTCGTGCTCGAGCCGCTGCGCCCCGACCACGCGCGCGAGCTCGCCCCCGTGCTGGCCGACCCCGAGCTGCACGCGTTCACCGGCGGCCAGCCGGCCGACGAGGATGATCTGCGCGCGCGCTTCGCGCGGCGGGCCGCGGGCCGGTCGCCCGACGGCGCTCAGGGCTGGCTCAACTGGGTCGCGCGCGATCGCGCGACGCACGCGCCGGTGGGCATCGTCCAGGCGACGGTCACCGACGACGTGGACGCGCGGACCGCGGCGCTCGCGTGGGTCGTCGCCACGAGCCGCCAGGGCGAGGGCCTCGCCAGCCGAGGCTGCGCGTGCGGCGCACGACTGGCTGCGCGACCGCGGCGTGACGCGCTTCGTGGCGCACATCCATCCCGACCACGGCGCGTCGGCCGCGGTCGCGCGGCACCTCGGACTCGCGGCGACCGACGAGCTCTGCGACGGCGAGGTTCGCTGGGTCGGGTAGACGCGGGTTCTCCGCGCGGTGAGCATGACGCTGCGCCGCCAACGGCTCATCGAGGGAAGGGAAGTGGCGGCGGTCGGGGCGCATGCCGTTGTCCGCGGGCGCGGAGGTTCTCCGCACTTCGCGCGCGTTACGCAACACGTTCCGCCGCCGGCCTCTTGGGGGTGGCCGCGCTAATGCATCCGTGAGATGGGTTTGCGCGGCCACCCCTCGCGGGCCCAGGCGGAGGTGTTGCGAAACACGCACGATTCGTGCAGCGAGCCGCGCGCGATAGAGGACGGCGGCCCGCGCCGCGACCGCCGCTCACTCCCTTCCCCTCGATGAGGCAGGTTGGCCGCGCTGGCCGCAGCCGCCGGAGGACTCCCTACGGATCCGTCGGCAGCCGCGACCAGAGCCCGGCGTCGACGCGCACGTCGTCCTTGAGGTACGACGAGCGCATCACGCCCTCGAGGACGTACCCGCAGCGCTCGGCGACCTTCGACGACGCCCGGTTCTCGACGTCGATGATGAGCGTGACGCGCAGCGCGCCGAGCTCGTCGAAGGCCCAGCGCGTCAGCTCGTCGAGCATCCCGGTGGCGATCCCGCGCCCGCGCGCGGCGGGTGCGGTGATGTACCCGAGCTCGACCTCGCGCCCCTCGCGGTCGATGTCGACCGCCAGCGCCAAGCCGACGAAGCGCCCGTCGTCGTCGAGCGCGGCGAAGGCCTCGCGCGTGCCGTCGAGGCGCCCCGCCTCGTAGCGCTCGAGCCATTGTCGCGCATAACCAGCCGGCGGCGGGACGGGCAGGCGCGTGAAGCGCAGGACGTCGGGATCGTCGAACAGGGCGGTGACGTCGTCGAGGTGCTCGGCGGCGAGCGGCCGCAACGAGACGGCCATCCCTAGCGGCCGAGGCGCAGCCAGTCGGTGAACTCGGCCCACGCCGCGCTCGCGCGCCACCCGGCCTCCGCCGTGGCATGGCGCCAGCGCGCCACCCAGTGCGGCTCCCACGCCCACCAGCGCGCGAACGCCCACAGCGCGAGGAGCATGACCAGCAGCGCGCCGATGACGATGAGGGCCAGCCGCGCGCCCTTGTGGGACGCGGTGGACTGCGCCGCCGGCGCGGGCGCGGCGGTGGTGGCCGGCGCCGGGACCGGTGCGGGCGTCGCCGCCGTCGTCGTCGCGTTGGGCGCGATGGTCGTCGTCGCCGGCGGCTGCGTCGCCGCCCCCGCGGTCGTCCCCGGAGCGGTCGTCCCCGTCCCGGTGGTGCCGGTCGTCGCGCCCGCCGCGGCCGTCGTCGTCTTCGCCGCCTTCTCCTCGGCCTTGGTGCAGCCCTTGGCTCGCTTGGCGGCCGCCACGGCCAGCTGCGCGGGATAGCCGGGCGCGGCGTCCTTGATGTTCTTCGGCGTCTGCACCTTGGCCTGCGCGAGCTGCGCGGCCGTGTACCCGCAGCCGTTGACGGCACCGGTCGTCCGGTACTCGCGAAGGGTGTCGTCGTAAGCGTTGGCGAGCGCCGCGGCCGGCATGGCGAGCACGGCCGCGCACGTGAGGGCGATGGCTCCCCTGCGTCCGAGCACGACCGTCGATGCTAGCGAGCGACGTCGGCCAGCGCGGCCAGCGCCGCCGCGAGCACGGCCTGCGGCGAAGCGCCCGCCTCGAGCACGCGGAAGCGCTCGGGCTCGGCCGCCGCCAGCGCGTCGTAGGCGCCGGCGATCGCCTCGAAGAAGCCGCCGTCCTCGCGCTCGAGCCGGTCGGGCGCCTCGCCGCGACCCGCCTGGCGCGCCGTTCGCGTGGCGGCGTCCGCGCGCAGCAGCAGGGTGCGATCGGGGCGCAGGCCGCCCGTGGCGAAGTGGTTGATCTCGGCGACCGCCTCGACCCCCAGCTCGCGCCCGACGCCCTGGTAGGCCAGCGAGGAGTCGACGAAGCGGTCGAGCAGCACCCACGTCCCCGCTGCCAGCGCCGGCTCGACGCGCTCGGCCACGAGCTGCGCGCGGGCCGCGGCGTAGAGCAGCGCCTCGGCGCGCGGGTCGACGGCCAGCCCCGGGTCCTTGACCAGCGCGCGGATCCGCTCGGAGAGCTCGACGCCGCCGGGCTCGCGCAGCACGACGACGTCGCGCCCCTCGGAGCGCAGCGCGTCGACGAGCGCGTCGGCCAGCGTCGTCTTGCCGCTGCCGTCGAGGCCCTCGATCGTGATCAGCCGCCCGCGCATGGCCGTAGCCTTCCAGAGGTGCTCCCCGCCACCGAGCGTCACCCCCACGCCCGCGCCGTCCTCAGCGGCGCGCTGCCGCCCGACGGCCGGCCCAGCCACGCCTACCTCTTCCACGGCCCGGGCGGCTCGGGCAAGGCGACCGTCGCCCGCGCCTTCGCCGCCGCGCTGCTGAGCGACGGCGCCGCCGACCGGGACTCGGTGCACACGCGCGTGGAGCATGGCGTGCACCCCGACCTCACGTGGGTCACGCCGAGCGGCGCCGCCGAGATGCTGGTCTCCGACATCGACGAGCCCGTCGTCGCCGCCGCCACGCGGACGCCGTTCGAGGCGCGCCGGCGCGTCTTCGTCATCGAGCGCGCCGAGACGATGAACGACCAGGCTGCCAACCGGATGCTCAAGACGCTCGAGGAGCCCGCCGCCTTCGCGCACCTCGTGCTGCTGACCGACCGCCCGGGCGAGATCCTGCCGACCATCGCCTCGCGCTGCCAGCACGTGCGCTTCGACGCGCCGAGCGCCGACGAGATCGCCGCCCGCCTGCAGGGGATCGACCCGACCACGGCGCAGGCGTGCGCACGCCTGGGCCTGGGCGACGGCGAGCGCGCGGCGCGGCTGGCCTTCGGCGACGGCCCCAAGCTGCGCGCGAGCGCCGAGGCCTTCGCCCGCGGCGCCCTGCACGACGACCTCGCCCAGCGCCCGTGGCTGAAGATCCTCGCGCGGGCCAAGGCCCTGGGCGACGCGGCGCAGGCGGACGTCGAGGCGCGCCTGACCGAGGAGCTCGACTACCTCCCCGCGCGCGAGCGCCGGCGCGCCGAGCGCGAGAGCGGCGAAGCGGCCAAGCGCGCCGCCCGGCGCGCGCGCGCCGGCGCGCTGGACCAGGCGCTGCAGCTCGCCGGCCTGTGGTTCCGCGACGTGGCCGCGGTGGCCGACGGCGTCCCCGAGGTCGTCCACGCCGTCGACCGCCTCGACGCGCTGAGCACCGACGCCGAGGGCCGCGGCCCGCACGCGCTGCGCGGCGCCGTCGAGGAGATCGACGAGGCCCGCGCCCTGCTCATCCTCAACCCGAGCGAGGAGCTGCTGCTGGAGGCCCTGGCGTATCGGCTGGCGCGGGTGCTGGGCGCGCGCTAGGGCCCATGAGGGCGGGATCGAGGTCTCCGACGATGGCCAGGAAGGCGTCGACGACGGCCGGGTCGAAGTGCTTGCCGCGCTCGCTGCGCAGCTGGTCGAGCGCCTCGGGGACCGGCCACGGCTCCTTGTAGGGCCGATCGGAGAGCAGGGCGTCGAAGACGTCGCACACCGCGCAGATGCGCCCCACGAGCGGGATCTGCTCGCCCGAGAGGCCCGCCGGGTAGCCGCCGCCGTCCCAGCGCTCGTGGTGCGTGCGGGCGATCTCCTCGGCCATGCGCATGACCTCCGAGCTCGAGCCCGAGAGCAGCTCCGCGCCCACGGTCGTATGGCGGCGCATGAGCTCTCGGTCCTCCGGCGAGAGCGAGCCGGGCTGCAGCAGGATGGCGTCGGGAACGCCGATCTTGCCCACGTCGTGCAGCAGGCTCGCGTTGCGCAGCGTCTCGGCCTCGGTCGCGGTCATGCCCAGCGCCAGCCCGAGGCGCTCGCACATGCGGCTGATGCGCTCGAGGTGCAGGCCGGTCTCCTGGTCGCGCGACTCGGTGGCGTGGGCGAGGCGGTGGATGACCTCGAGCTGGGTCTCGCGCAACTCGACGGTGCGCTCGCGCACGGCCTCCTCGAGCTCGACGTTGCGCCGTGTGACGCGGAAGCGCTGGCGGCGCTCGGCGGCGTACCCCGCGCCGATCGTGCTCACCGTCCCCAGCGCCAGCGCGAACAGCGGCATGGCCACGGGCAGGATGCGCCCGTGGTCGAAGGCGCGCTGGGCGATGAAGAGGAAGACGAAGGCGATCGCCGGCACCACCGCCACGGCCACCAGCGGGCGCAGCCGCAGGCTGACCAGCGCGGGCAGGAAGCCGAGCGCGAGGACGAGGAGCAGCCCGGCCCAGCGCGGCGTCCCGTGCAGCGGCATGCCGCGCAGGACGGTGTCGATGGCGTTGGCCTCGATCTCGGGGCCGGACATGAGCTTGTCGCTCGTCGGCGTCGGGTGGACGTCCTGCAGCGTCGGCGACGCCGCCCCGACGACGACGACGCGCCCGCGCACGCGCGCCGGGTCGACCTTGCCGGCGAGCAGGTCGGAGAACGAGACGGTGTCGATCGTCCCCGGCGGGCCGTGGAAGTCGATCCAGGCGCCGTCCTTCTCGAACGACGAGGCCTTGACCGGGTGGCCCGTGCGCCGGGCGACGACCGTGGCCAGCGTCGGCAGGCCGCCGTGCTCGTACTCGACGCGCTGCAGCACGCCGCCGCGGCCCTCCGGGAGGTTGCTCGCGCCGGCCTCGGAGCCGATCTCGCGCAGGAACTTGTCGCCCCCGAGCACGTTGCTGCCGCCACGCTCATTCGTCTCGGCCGTGGCGAGCACGACGTCGTGTGCCTTGTCGACGGCCGTGATGAGCGCGTTGTCGTCGCGCGCCGTCGTCTGCTCGGTGAACTGGACGTCGTACACGATCGCGCGGGCGCCGTCGCGGCGCAGGCGGTCGATGGCCCGCGCGTGGTAGCGGCGCGGGAAGGGCCAGTGCAGCCCGCTGTCGGCGAACGTCTTGTCGTCGACGGCCACCACGAGCAGGTTCGGGGCCGAGCGCGTGGGGCGATGCTCGTAGCGCTGCACGACCGACTCCTGCTCGAGCCCCGGGAGCAGGCGCCCGAGGTCGGCCGCGCCGGCCACGCCGGCGGCGACGATGCCGGCCACGAGGACGGCCACGGCCCTGGTGCGCCTGCGGCCGGCGACGCTCATGGCGCTCAGCGTATGGAGTGCGCCAGATAGCTGTGGCCGGCGCGCACCACGACGGTGCGATGGCGGCCACGGTCGTAGACCGACACCCTGCCCTTGCTCACGCGCGTCAGCGTTCCGTCGCAGCGGTCCTCCACGTACCACGCGGTGCCGCGCACAGTGGCCACGCTGTTGCCGCCGCGGGTGCGGAACTTGCCCTTGCTGTCGCTGCCCCACAGGCGGCGCGGCGGCTTGCGCTTCTTCTTCTTGCTCACCGCGGCCGCGCGCGCTCCACTGCTCGAGCAGCCGGTGAGCGCGCCGCGCAGGACGAGCTCGGTCAGCCCGCCGGCGCCCTGGGGCTGGCGCACCTCGAACAGCCCGCCGTGGAAGATGGCCGACTGGGCCTTGCCGCCGGGCAGCGCGGTGTTCAGCGTGATGCTCCCCTCGCGCGTGTCGAGGATCGAGCCCACCGGCAGCGACGTGAGGTCGGTGAGCGCCACGTAGCCCGGGGCGCCCGGCACCTTGACGGTGACCGTCCCTCTGCGCACGTCGGCGTTGACGGTCTGGCCGAGCACCGGCGGCGGCGCGGGGGCGCCCGAGCCGGCGGCCGACGGCGTGGGCGGCGGCGTGAGGGCCGGCACGACGGGGACGACGGTCGTGAACGGGACATCGTCGCCGCGCGCCAAGCCATGGTGGTTGAAGGCGATCAGGCGCACGTGGTACGTCGCGCTCGGCGTCAACCCGACGACGGCCGCGCTGACCGCCACCGGGTCGGGGCCGGCGCCGGCGCGTGCGAGCGGCGTGTGCGAGTCGTACCGGTCGACGCCGTAGGCGAAGAAGTACCAGGTGTCCGCGCCCTTGGGATCGACCACCCCGGCGAGCGTGGCCGAGGTGGGAGCCGACACGGTGGCCGCGCCGGTCTGGGCCGTCGGCCGCTGATCTGCCATCGCCGACGGCGCGGCCAGGGCCAGCCCTAGCACAGCGAGGGCAGCAGTGAGCAGGCTGGTGAGCTGACGACGAGAGCGATCGATGCGGAGAGCGTACCCGGGCTGCATGGTGGCGCGCACGCCATCCACAACGAGCTAGACGAAGGTTTCTTGCCCTGCGCGCCCGTCGAAGAGCAGCGGATCGAGGTCGTCGACCAGCGTCATGAAGGCGTCGATCACCGCCGGGTCGAAGTGCTTGCCCCGCTCGCGGCGCAGCTCCTCGAGCGCATCCTCCACCGGCCAGGGCTCCTTGTAGGGCCGCGGCGAGAGCAGCGCGTCGAAGACGTCGCACACCGCGCAGATGCGCCCCACCAGCGGGATCCGCTCTCCGGACAGGCCGTGCGGGTAGCCGCCGCCGTCCCAGCGCTCGTGGTGGGTGAGGGCGATCTCCTCGGCCATGCGCATGATCGGCGCGCTCGAGCCCGCGAGGATGTGCGCGCCGGCCTCGGCGTGCCGGCGCATGACGACCCACTCCTCCTCGGTGAGCCTGCCGGGCTTGGTCAGGATCGCGTCGGGCACGGCGATCTTGCCCACGTCGTGCAGCAGGCTGGCGTGGCGCAGCGTCTCGGCCTCGGCGGCGGTGAGCCCCAGGACGAGCCCGACGCGCTCGCACAGCAGCCCGATGCGCTCGAGGTGAAGGCCGGTCTCCTCGTCGCGCGACTCGGTCGCGGCGGCGAGGCGGTGGATGATCTCGAGCTGGGTCTCCCGCAGCTCTGCCGTGCGCTCGTGCACCGCCTCCTCGAGCGCCTCGTTGCGCTCGGCGAACCGGTGGCGGCGCTTGCGCTCGGCCAGGTAGCCGGCGGCGATGGTCGCCACCGTGCCGAGGGCGAGCGCGAAGAGCGGGGCGGCCACCGAGAGCACGTGGCCGTGGTCGAAGGCCACCTGCGCGATGACGAGCCACGCGACGGCGGCGCCGGGCGCGAGCAGCGCGGCCAGCAGGGCGCGCAGGCGCAGGCTGGCCAGCGCGGGCAGCAGGCCGAGGGCGAGGATGGCGAGCAGGTCGATCCACCGCGGCGCGTCGCCCAGCGGCAGCCCGTGCGTGGCCGTGTAGATCGAGTTGGCCTCGATCTCGGGGCCGGACATGAGCTCGCCGGAGGCCGTCGGAGTCGGATGGACGTCCTGGAGCGTCGCGGCCGAGGCGCCCACCACGACGATCCGGCCGCGCACGAGCGCCGGATCGACGCGCCCCTTCAGGAGGTCCGAGAACGAGACGGTCTCGATCGTGCCCGGCGGCCCGCGGTAGTCGATCCACGCGCCCCCGTGGTCGAAGGCGCTCGGCGCCGGAGCATGGCCGACGCGGCGCGCGGCGGCCACCGCGAGGGTCTCCAGGCCGCCGGCGGAGGCTTCGAAGCGCTGCAGCACGCCGCCCGGCCCGGACGGCAGGTTGCTCGCGCCCGCGCTAGCGCCGAGGCGGGCGAGCTGCTCGTCGCCGCCGAGCACGTTGCTGTTGCCGTGCTCGTCGGTCTCGGCCGTGGCCAGCACGACGTTGCGCGCGCGCCCTACGGCGTCGATGAGCGCGTTGTCCTCGCGCGGCGTGGTCTGCTCGGTGAACTGGACGTCGTAGACGATGGCCTTGGCGCCGTCGCGGCGCAGGCGGTCGATGGCCTGCGCGTGGCGCGAGCGCGGGAACGGCCAGGACTCGCCGAGGTCGTCGAAGGTCTTGTCGTCGATGGCCACGATCAGCAGCCCCGGCGTGGACACCGGCCCCGCGGCGCTCGAAGCGCTGGTTGATCGAGTCCTGCTCGAGGCCGGGCAGCAGGCGCGCGAACTCCACCGCGCCGCCGGCGCCGATGGCGACCAGCGCGACCACGACCGCGATGACGGTGCGCCCGGAGACGGGCCTGCGCGCGCGGGTGGCCACCGCTCAGCGCGCCCGGCGTGTGAGGTGGCGCTGCCCGGCATGGAGGACGACCGTGCGGCCGGTGTGCAGGTCGCGGACGGCCACGCTGCCGGCGGTGACGCGCGTGAGCGTCCCGTCGCAGCGATCCGAGACGAACCAGGTGGTGCCCCGCACGGTGATGACGCTGTTGCTCGCCCGCGTACGGAAGTGGCCGTGGCTGTCATGGCCCCACAGGGAGCGCGGCGGCCGGCGCCTGGCCGCGGCGGCGGCGCGTGCGCCGCCGGCCGGGCACGCGGGCAGCGCCCCGCGCAGCACGAGGTCGGTCATGCCATGCCCGCCCGCGGTCTGGCGCACCTCGAAGAGGCCGCCGTGGAAGGTGCCGGTCTGGGTCCTGCCGGCCGGCAGCGCGCTCTGCAGCTTCACGGTCCCGGCGCGCGTGTCGATGATCGAGCCGACCGGCACCGAGGCGCCATCGCCGAGCGCGGCCGGGTTGGTCGCCCCCGGCACGCGTATGAGGACCGTGCCGGCGGCGGGCGCGAGGGTCACGCTGCGCGCGAGCACCGGCGGCGCGGGGGCCGCAGGAGCGAGCTGGGTCCCGGGCAGCGGCGAAGGCGCCGCGGGCGTGGGCAGCGGCGCCGCGCTGGGCTGGGCGGCGACGGCGGACGTGGTGAAGGTCGCGTCGTCCCCGTGGCTGACTCCTTGGTCGTTGGAGGCCACGAGACGCACGTGGTACGTCGTCGCGGGCTGGAGGCCCGCGATGCCCCCGGTGACGGTGACGGGCTTGTCGCCCTTGCCGGCGCTCGCCGGGGTCGTCGTGGCGCCGTAGGCGAGCGTCGTGCCGACCTCGAACCAGTACGTGGTCATCCTGGTGCGCGGGTTGACCAGGCCGTGGAAGACGGCCGACGCGCTGTCGATCGAGGTGGGCGCCTGTGTCTGGACGACGGGCGCGCTCCCGCCGGCGATGGCGGGCGCGGTGCCGACGATGGCCACGCTCAGCGCGAGGAGGGCGGCGAAGACGCAGTGGCGGGCGCGAGCGGTCATCGGTCAGCGCCCGCTGCGCGCCAGGTAGCTGTCGCCCGCGTGGACGATGACGGTGCGCTGGAGCCGCAGGTCGCGGACCGCGACACTGCCCTTGCTGACCCGCGTCAGCGTGGCGTCACAGCGATCCTCGACGTACCACGCGGTGCCGCGGACGGTGGCGACGCTGTTGCTCCCGCGCGTGCGGAAGCGCCCGTGATCGTCGCGGCCCCACAGCCCGCGCGGCCGGCGCTTGGCCGAAGCGGCCGCGGCGCGTGCGGTGCCCGCGCCGCTGCAGTTGGGCTTCGGGCCGCGCAGGACCAGCTCGGTCATGCCGCGGGCGCCGGCGGGCTGGCGGACCTCGAAGAGCCCGCCGTGGAAGGTGCCGGTCTGGGTGTGGTCGCCGGGCAGCGCCGAGCTCAGCGCGACGGTGCCCCTGCGCGCGTCCAGGACCGAGCCGACAGGGATCGAGGCCGCGTCGTTCAGCGCCACGGCGCGCGTGGAGCCGGGCAGCCGGACGAGGACGTGACCCGCCTGCGGGGCGGCGCCGAGGGTCTGACCGAGCTCGGGCGGCGCGGGCGGGGCGAGGACGGGGACCGGCGGCTTGCCCGTGCCGGAGGTGGGGTCCGGGCCTGAGGCCGGGCCGGAGCCGGGGTCACCGGCGCCCGTGCCGTTGCCGGGCTGCGGCGTCGGCGCGATGGCGGCCGGGTTGGGCGCGCCGACGGCGAAGCTCACGTCGGCGCCGAGCGACAGGCCGGCGCTGCTGCGCGCAACGAGGCGCGCGTGGTAGGTCCCGCCCTTGAGCAGCCCGGCCACGACGCTGGTCACGTTGACCGGGTGGTCCGTGTCGATGGTGACCGCCTGGGTGGTCGCGCCGTACGCGGTCGTGGGGCCGATCTCGAACCAGTACGTGGTCCGCTGATGGCCGGGGTCGACCGTGCCGTGCAGGACGACCACGACCCCGGCGAACCAGGTCGGGGCGAGCGTCTGGGCCACGGGCGCCGTCTGGTCGCTCGCCTGCGCCGTTGCGCCCGCCAGCACGCACGCGGCCAGCGCTGCGGACACGAGCATGGTCGATCGAAGAAGCCTCCGCACGAGGATGGCATCGGGCGGTTGCGCCGAAGCCTTGAGTGGTCTGGACGAACCGGCGAGTGGCTCAGGTGATGACGTTCGTGGCGCCCAGCACGATCACGATCAGCCCGAGGGCGATGCGATAGCCGGCGAAGACGCCGATCGAGTGGTGCACGAGGTAGCGCAGCAGGAAGGCGATCGAGGCGTAGCCGACCACGAAGGCCAGCAGCGTGGCGACGGCCGTCGCGCCCGCCGACGCGCCGCCGCCCTCGCCCACGTGGCGCAGCTCGAAGAGCCCCGAGAGCACGACCGCCGGCACGGAGAGCAGGAACGAGTAGCGCGCCGCCGCGGTGCGATCGAAGTTCAGGAACAGGCCGGCCGAGATCGTCGCGCCCGAGCGCGACACGCCCGGCACGAGTGCGAGGGCCTGGAAGCCGCCGATGATCCACCCGTCGCGGCGCGTGATGTCCGACAGCTCGCGGTCGCGCCGCGAGACGGCCTCGGCGCGCAGCATCACGAAGGAGAAGATCACGAGGGCCGAGCCAACGAGCTCGAGCGTGCGGAACTGGTCCTCGATCGGGTTCTTGAAGGCCAGCCCGAGGACGGCGATCGGGATCGTGCCGAGGATGATGTACCAGCCGATGCGCGCGTCGGGGTCCTGTGGCGCGCGCTCGCGCGCGAGGGCCGAGCGCACCCACGCCGAGGCGATGTTCCACAGGTCACGGCGGAAGTAGACGAGCACCGCGGCCATGGTCCCGAGCTGCACGACGGCGGTGAAGGCCGCGCCCGGGTCGTCCCAGCCGAAGAAGGCCGGCACGATCCGCAGGTGCGCGGTGCTCGAGACGGGCAGGAACTCGGTCAGCCCCTGCACGATCCCTAGGACGATGGCCTGAAGGGCGTCCACGGCGACGCCGGAGGCTACTCAGACCGGCGGCTGGCAGGCCCGCCCGCTGAGCAGCAGGCCCGCGGCGATGCACCGGGCGAGAGCGACCCTACGCCCCGATCGGGCCCAGCCGAGGCTCCAGCCCGTAGAGCTCGAAGGCCCGGAAGCGGCTGAAGATCGGGTGGGCGGGCCCGTGGAAGTCGGCCGAGCCGGTGGTCAGGAGGTCGCGCTCGGCACAATGCGCGGCGATGAGCCGGGCCTGCTCGGCGTCATGAGTCGGGTAGAAGGCCTCGACGCCGTCGAGGCCCAGCGCGGCGAAGCGGTCGATGGCCTCGAGCACGGCCTGGCTCGCATCGACGTCCCAGAACGGATGGCGCCAGACGGCGACGCCCCCGGCCTGGTGGACGAGCGCGATCGCCTCGGCCACCGTCGGCTTGGTCCGCCGCCGGTAGGCCGGGCCCCGGGGATGAGATAGGCCTCGAGCAGTTGCGAGGCGTTCACGATCTCCTCGCGCGCAAGGCGCATCCTGTTGGAGGGATGATCGAAGGCGGCCTGGGCGAGATGCGGACGGCCGAGCGAGGCTCGCTCGGGGACCTCGAGCTCGAGGCCGCAAGCGCGCAGGGCGTCGGCCATCCGCCGCCCGCGGGCGGCCCGATCGGCACGGAGCTCGGCCAGCGCCTCGAGCAGGCGCGGGGAGCGGTGGTCGAGCCGATAGCCGAGGAGGTGGAGGTCCTCGCGGTCGCCGTCGAGGGCCGAGAGCTCGATGGCCGAAACCACGCGGAGGCCATGAGCCGCGCCCGCCTCGAGCGCCTCGTCGACGCCGTCCACCGTGTCATGGTCGGTCAGCGCCAGCAGCTGCACGCCCGCCTCGGCGGCGGCCGCGACCACGTCAGCCGGGGCTAGTGCGCCATCCGAGCACGTCGAATGGGACTGCAGGTCGAACGTCGGCGCGCCCACCCCGGCGAGCCTAGCTGCGGCCCTTTGCTTAGGGTGCTAAGGATCCTCGGGTGCCCACCGCGACGCGGATGCTCACCGGCCTCGAGCGCGACGGCCTCGTCGAGCACGTGCCGTGCGATGCCGACCGGCTGCGATGAAGCCGACGACGCGCACGCTGCTGCCGCTGGCCGGCGCCGCGCTGGCCTACTCGCTGGCGCAGACCATGGTCATCCCGGCGCTGCCCGAGCTGCAGGCGGAGTTCCACGCCAACCCGGCGGACGCCACCTGGCTGCTGACGGCCTTCCTGCTCACCTCGTCGGTGGCCACCCCGCTGCTCGGCCGCCTGGGCGACATGCACGGCAAGGAGCGCTGGCTGCTGATCTCGCTGGCCATCTTCGGCGTCGGATCGCTGATCGCCGCCGTCGGCGGCTCGCTGGCCGTCCTCATCACCGGCCGTGCCGTGCAGGGCGCGGGCGGCGCCATCTTCCCTCTGGCCATTGGCATCATCCGCGACGAGTTCCCGCGCGAGCGCGTGGCGCCCGCCATCGGGACGGTGTCGGCCATGTTCGGGATCGGCGGTGGGACCGGGCTCGTGCTCGCGGGCCTCTTCGTCGACCACGGCTCGACCTCGTGGATCTTCTGGCTGTCGGTCGTGACCACGGCGCTGGCCGCGCTCGCGACATGGCTCTGGGTCCCCGAGTCGCCCGTGCGCGTGCGCGCGCGCATCGACTGGGTCGGCGGCGGGCTCATGTCGCTCATGCTCATCGCCCTGCTGCTGCCGATCAGCGAGGGCAACTCGTGGGGCTGGACCTCCGGGCGGGTCCTCGGCCTCTTCGCGGCGACGGCGGTCCTCGCGGTGGTGTGGGCGCGCTGGGAGCTGCACGTCGACGACCCGCTCGTGAACCTCGCGCTCATGCGCGAGCGCCCGGTGTGGACGACGAACGTCGCCGGCTGCGCCATCGGCTTTGCGATGTTCGGCTCGTTCGTGCTCATCCCGCAGTTCGTACAGACGCCCTCCTCGGCCGGGTACGGCTTCAGCGCCTCGGTCACCGAGTCCGGGCTCTTCCTGCTGCCGTCCGCCGTGCTCATGCTCTTCGCCGGGCCGTTCAGCGGTCGGCTGGGCGGGCGCTACGGATCGCGCGTGCCGCTGGCCATCGGCGCGCTGTCCTCCGGGCTGAGCTACGCCTGGCTCGCCGCCTTCCACGGGGCGCGCATCGACATCTACCTCGCCAGCGTGCTGCTCGGGCTCGGGGTGGGGATGGCGCTGGCGGCGATGGCCAATCTCGTCGTCGAGGCCGTGCCCCCAGACGTGACCGGCGTGGCCAGCGCCATCAACGCGATCATGCGCACCATCGGCGGCGCGGTCGGCGCCCAGGTCGCGGGCGCGATCGTCAGCGGCTCGATCGCGGCCGGCGCGCGCTACCCCTCCGAGTCCGGCTTCACGGGCGCCTTCACCATGAGCGCGCTGGGCTCGCTCGTCGCCGTGCTCGTGTGCTTCGCCATCCCCTCGCGCGCCGCCGTGCGCGCGAGGACGCGGGTGACGGAGGCGACCGAGGCGGCGTGAGCAGCCCCGACGACAGGCTGAGCCCGGAGATCGTCCGGGTGGCGATCGTCGTGGTCATCGGGGCGGTCATGTCGATCATCGACACCTCGATCGTCAACGTCGCGCTCGAGGCGCTGTCGCACGACCTCCACGCCCCGCTGTCGACCATCCAGTGGGTGGCCAGCGGCTACCTGCTCGCGCTGGCCACCGTGATCCCCCTGACCGGCTGGGCCGCCGAGCGCTTCGGCCCGCGCCGCGTGTGGATGACGATGGTCGCCGCCTTCGTGGCCACCAGCGCGCTGTGCGGCTTCGCCTGGAGCGCCGAGTCGCTCATCGCCTTCCGCGTCCTGCAGGGGCTTGCGGGCGGGATGATCATGCCTATCGGGATGATCACCCTGGCCCAGGCGGCCGGCCCCAGCGCATCGGGCGCGTGATGAGCGTCGTCGGCGTGCCGATGCTGCTCGGCCCCGTGCTCGGGCCGGTCCTCGGCGGGGTGCTCGTCACGCATCTGTCGTGGCGCTGGATCTTCTTCGTCAACCTCCCGATCGGCCTCGTCGGGCTCGCGCTCGCGGCGCGGTTGCTGCCCTCAGCGCGCGCCGAGGGCCGCCAGGCCGGGGCGCCGAGCGGCTGGACTGGCGCGGCCTGCTCCTGCTCTCCCCCGGCGTCGCGCTCGTGGTCTTCGGCCTCAGCGAGGTCTCCACGCACGGCTCGATCACCTTCACGCGGCTGCTGCCGGTCCTCGCCGGGGGCGCCCTCGTCACCGCCTTCACGCTGCGCGCCTGGCGCATGCCCGCGCCAGTGGTCGACGTGCGCCTGTTCGACGAGCGCGGCTTCGCGGCGGCCGGGGTCACGGTGTTCCTCGTCGGCGCCGCGCTCTTCGGCTCGCTGCTGCTCCTGCCGCTCTACTTCCAGATCGGGCGCGGCCTCTCACCGCTCGACGCGGGGTTGCTGATGGCGCCTCAGGGGCTGGGCGCGGCGCTGGGCATGAATCGCGCCGGCCGCCTGACCGACCGCGTCGGCGGCGGGCCGGTCGTCATCGCCGGGCTGCTCGCGCTCATGCTCGGAACGGTCGCCTTCACCCAGGTCAGATCGGACACGCCCTACTGGCTGCTCGAGGCCTCGCTCTTCGTGCGCGGCGTGGGGCTGGGCTTCACGATGATGCCGGCGATGGCCGCGGCGTACTCGACGCTCGAGCGCTGGCAGGTGCCGCGCGCGACGCCGATGCTCAACGTCGTCCAGCGCGTCGGCGGCTCGCTGGGGACCGCCGTGCTGGCCGTCGTGCTCCAGCACCAGCTCACCCATGCCGGGGGCCGCGGCCCCGCCGCGGTGGCGAGCGGCTTCGGGCACACCTACTGGTGGGCGATGGCGTTCACCGCTGTCGCCATGGTCCCGGCCCTTGTGCTGGCACGCACCCAGCGCTCCAGGCGAGCGAGCGGGCCGGCGCCGGTGCCGACCGTCGGCTAGCGGGCGAGCTCGCGCTGCCAGGCCTCGATGCGCACCGCGAGCCGCTGCTCGTTGGTCTCGATCGAGCGCGCGGCCGCCTTGAAGGCGCCCCGGTCTTGCGCGCGGATGGCGGCGGCGAGGCTGAAGTAGCGCGAGCGCAGGCGGCGCAGCAGGATCACCGTCGAGCGCGCCTCGCTGTGCGGCGCCGCGAGCGGCCGCAGGGCGCGGTCGGCCGTCCCGTAGGTGCCGGCGAGCCGGTACGCGGTCCGCGCCGCGCCGGCGACCAGGCCCGCCCGGGTCAGGCGCGTGCGCAGGCGCAGGCGCTGCGCTCCGAGGGTCTTGACCGCGTCGGGGAGGCCGGCCAGGAAGGCGGAGTCGGTGCTCAAGGGCAGGAACGAGCCACCCGCCAGGCGCAGGCCATGCAGCGCCTGGGCGCACTCGTCGGGGGCGACGATCGCGCTCGAGCAGACGATCGTCGCCACCCCGAGCGTGGTCGGCACGACGACGATGTCGAGCACGCGCTGGCCCTTCGCGGGGCGCACGTAGTCATAGGCGCTCACCGCCCCCGACCGCTGGACGCGCGGCCGCGCGGCGGCGGGGTTGGTCGCCACGTCGAGGGCGGGCGGCAGCAGCGACGCGCTGCGCGCCGGCAGTAGCGCGATGGCGACGTCGGAGTCGTAGCTGCGCGCGAACGCCGCGTGGGCGCCGTCGAAGCCGGGGATCTTCGGGCCGGTGCGCGTCGGCGTCCAGCCTTCGGGCAGCGTGACGCGGAGGGCGCCGGCGGAGACGACCGCGCCGGCCGAGGCCGCCGACGGCGCGGCCGCGTGCGGCTTCTCCGCGGCGGGCTTGCCGAAGGCGAGGGCCAGGACGGCGCCGAGCAGAGCGGCAGCCAGCGGCAGGCCAAGGAGCACCAGGGAGGCGGGATGACGGCGTTGCACCGTCCCGGTGACATGGCCGAACGCGCTCATCCGGACTGGTCGAAGCCGCTGGGCGAGGACTCGTCGAAGCCGCCCCCCGAAGAGTGCTTGGGCTGGGCCGTCAGCGTCTGCGGCCTCGGCTTGGCCACAGGACGCGGCGCGGGCGTCGGCGTCGGCGTCGGCGTCGCCTGGACGGGGGTGACCGGCGCGGGCGTCGTGGCGGGCGTCGGGGCCGGCGTCGCGGTCTGCGGCGCCGGCGCGATCACGGCGGTCCTCACGCGGGCCCGGTGACGCGGCGCGTGCCGGACCACGGGTGCCACGCGGCCGGGCGCGAAGAGCGAGGAGCGCACGCGCAGCGCGGGCGCGGCGGTGAGCGAGAGCTCGACCGGCGCGCTCTGCGACGCGGGCCGCGCGTGCGACACGGGCCGCGGGGCCGCGGTGCCGTGCTTCATCCCGGCGACGATCGCGTAGGTCAGCCAGAGGGCCACCACGGCGCCCAACAGGGACCACGCGATCGACCGGATGGGCGGCGCGGCGGTCACCGCGTCGGGCACGCCGCGGGCTTGGTCTTACCGGGCATCAGGCAGCGGTCGTGGCGCAGCGGAGCCGAGTGCGCGCGGATGACGAAGCTCGCGTACTTGCCGATGCGCCCGGCGCTGGTGACGCGGACCTGCAGGACGGTGCCGGCCGGCAGGAAGCGCTCGAAGGCCCGCAGCCGTGCGGGGGCGCTCGCCACCCTGATCGAGCGCACCGGGCAGCCCGAGCCCACGCAGCGCGCCGCGACGCGCGCGGAGCGCGGCGCCTTGACCGACAGCAGCGTGACGCGCACGCCGCCGCGCCTGAAGTAGCCGCGGATGCGCACGATCGGGAAGGGCCGCAGCAGCGTGGCGCGCGCCTTGAGGTCGACGATCGGCGCCACCGGCTCGGTGAAGCTGGTGGCCGACGCCGGGGTCGGAGCGGGCGTCAGGTCGAGCTTCGGGGTCGGGGTCGGCGATGGCGCGGGAGTCGGGGTGGGCGTCGGCGTCGGCGTCGGGCCGGGCGTCGTCGCGGCCACCACCACAGCGGTGGTCACCGACTGCAGGCTGACCGAGTCGACCTTGTTCGTGAGCTTGATCCTCACGCCGAGCCGGAAGCCGAGGTCGGCGGTCGTCACGACGTACGTCGCCGCGGTGGCTTTGTCGATCGTGTCGCACGAGCCGCCCGTGGCCGGGCAGCGGCGCCACTGGTACTTCGCCGTCGGGGCCGGGTCGCCGGTCCAGGTTGCGACCGCCGTCAGCGTCGCGCCGACGACGGCGTCGCCCTGGACGGTGGGCGGTGAGGTGAAGGCCGGCGCCGTGCCGGCGCCCAGGGCGAGCGTGGGCCACAGCAACAGCGCAGCCGCCAGCGAGACGAGTAACGCCGAACACGTGTGGCGACCGATGGCAAAGCTATGCAAAGCATCCCCCCTACGACTGTCAGCCCGCACCGTACTCCGGCCGATGAGAAGAGCCAGCCCCCGGCACTGGACTTTCGTCTGGGCCGCGCGCGCTCAACGCGCCAAGTGTCTGTCGGCCCGCCCGAAGGTCAGGGGCGGCGGACCCAGACGCGGAAGCTGCTGACGCCCGCGAAGGTCGTGTAGCGCACCCGATAGTGGCGCCCGCAGCGCGGCGCGTAGTGCCAGCGCCGCCAGTGACTCGTCGCCGTCACTTGCCGGCGCGCCAGGACGATCCCGCGCGCGGAGCGCACCTCGATCGTCACCTTCCGGTGCCCCGTGGTCGGGAATTCTCGGTACCAAACGCCGGTACGGATCGTCTGCCCGCAGCGCAGGGCCGATGCGGGGCGCTCGACGAGAACGTCAGCCAGGGCCGGCGCCGCAAGGCACGCCGCGGCGAGAACTGAGACGGCGGTCAGGATGGCTGCGCGGATGGCGCGAGACTCTACGCCGCCGCGGGGTCCTGCTCCTCCTCGGGGTCGTGCTCGGGCGCGGCCTGGCTCAGGGCGCTCGGACGCGGCAGCCGGTGCGCCACGGCGTCCAGGCGCTGCTTGACCGGGGCGGCCGCCCCGCCCAGCAGCGCGCGCTCCGCGGGCCCCATCTCGGGCCAGCGCTCGCGCAGGGCCTGCAGCCCCGCCTCGGCCTCGTCGAGCGACTCGCGCGCGCCCGTGAACCCACCCTCGCCGGCCGCCGCCTCCGCCCGCTCGACGGCCAACGACACCTCAGCCAGGAGCTTGAGATGCGCATCCATCCGCATCAGCGTAGGCACTGGGTCGGCCGCTACCATCCCCCACCTCGCCGACGTAGCTCAGCTGGTAGAGCACATCACTCGTAATGATGGGGTCGGGGGTTCGAGTCCCCCCGTCGGCTTTACAAATCATATGCAGGCACTTTACGCTCGGTGACTCAGTCAGGTGCGTCGTTCTCGCCCCGGATGACGTCCATCGGGCGTCCTTCGGATCGACGAGCAGCCTGGATGGCCTGCTCAGCACTGCTGCGCCGGGCCGGGTCGTAGCCCTCGAAGATGCGGGCGTAGTACAGCTCGCAGACGTCGACGCCGTGGCCGGCCTGCGCGGCGACCTCGAGCATCGTGCGGCCCTCCCACACCAGCAGCGACACAAAAGAGGCGCGGAGGTCGTAGGGATTCGCGCCCTCGTAGAGCTTCGGCTTGCCGCGGCGCTCCAGGTACCGGCCGAGCCCGACGTCGGCGGCGCGCGGCTGCCAGACGCGCTCGCGCCAGTTGTCCCAGTCGTGTTTCCGCCACGGCCGGCCGTCGGGGCGCGCGATAACCAGGCCTGAGCGGCGGCCGCTGCTCATGCGGTGCTCGCGGAAGTCCGCTGCGAGCGGCTCGAACAGGTCGACACGGCGGTGCCTGCGGTTGCGACGCTTGCGCCCGCTCTTCAGGTACGGGAGCAGCTCGCCGTCGACATTCTTCCGGGCGACGAACAGCTTGGCATCCTCGCCGAGCACGTCGTGCCATTGCAATGCGAGCAGCTCCTGCGGGCGCAGCCCGGCGTAGGCGAGTACGGCGATGATGAACGCGTCCCGCGTCCCGAGCGCGCCGCGCCGCGATGTCGCGGCGCGGCGCATCGTTTCGACCACTGCGGGCGCCACCGGGTCCAGGTGCCCGTCGGGCAGCGCCGACGGTTTGGCGACGAGGTCGATGGGGTTGGCCGCGATGCGCTCTTCGATGACAGCCAAGCGCAGGATGCTCTGCAGCAACGCCAGGCAGAGACGCACCGTCGGCTCGCCGGCGCCAGCCTTCCGCATCTTCGCGACGAGCTGCTCATTGATAACGCGCGGGCTGAGGGCCCGCAGCTCATATGAGCCCAGCCGGGGCTTGATCCACCTGCCCCACTGCTGCTTGTAGCTTGCGCGCGTTTGCGACTCGAGGTTGGGTACCGCGTGCCGAGCCCACCATTGCTCGACCCAAGCTGCGAGCGTAAGGTCCTTCTCGAGGAGTAGCTCGTCGGATAGCGTGCGGCCGAGCTGGTGCGCGCGACGCCGGCGGTCACGGAAGGCATCACGGTCCCCTTTGCGATCGAACGTGCGCTGGCGCCTCGTGTCGCCCTCGCGCCAGCGGTCGATCCATTTCCCGTCCGGCGTGCGCCCGTCGGTCGTCTTCCTAGCCGGCACCAGTCAGTCTCCTCTCGATCTCGTCGAGCGCGGCGACACTACCGCGGTCGGAGCCTGAGAGGAATCCGCGCGTCGGCGCGGGGCTCGCCACCCGGGCGGAGCGGGCAACCGGCGGTGCGTATGCCCAGCGCTCGTAGTCACTCTCGCGCACTCGTAGCTTCCCGCCCACCCTGAAGCCGCGCAGACGCCCGCGCAGGATCTCCCGCCGCACGGTGTCGTACGACAGCCCGGTCAGCTCCGCGATGAGCTGCGGCGAAAGAAGGGGTTCTGCGCCGGTACGCAGTGCTATGGGACCGGGTTCAGCCATGTGGGGGTCCCGCGCGTCTCGCGACTTGGGATGCCAAAGACTACATAGGGATACTAAGGTATGCAAACAGTCTTATACGGAGGTCGATGTTTGTCTGCGGGACCGACATCGTGGCCCTCGGATCCATCCGGCTCGGCCTCCTCGCGTGTGAAGAATGAGGCGCCGACGGATCTAGAGGCCGGCAGCCAGCGGCAATACGAAATTGAGACACCCCCGCGCGGCAAGTCGATCGCCGCAAATTGCGCATTTTGCCCGCGCCATTTGGCACTGGGCGAGGATGGGTGCCAAATCGGCGCCATTGCGGGTTTTGCGCAAAGGGTGACTCGGCTGGTGGCGTCCATGAGTTCGCCGACCCGTGGATCTCGATCAGCGCGGCAGCGGATCGGCGGTCGTCGGATTGGCGTTGAAAGCCCCGGTCTTGAGGGCCATAAAGCCGTGCGGGTCCCGAGCACCGCGGGGTCGTCGCGTGGCAGGAGCGATATCTAGCGACTCGGGCCGGCGCCGCCCACGGGGTCAGGCGCAGGCTGACGGTCCCCAGGGCCCGCCCCAAGGCAAGCAGCGGTTTTCGCCTGGGGACGCTCGTCAGTCCGAGTCCATGCGACTTGCGACGGCAGCGCGACCGCCGGACCACTACTCGGCGTGGGCGGCGGGGCCGCGACCTCGGTCGACGCGGACGCGACTGGGCGATCGGCGGCTTCTCGCGGGGCGCGGTCGTTTGACGGGTGCGAGGTGCCGACCGTGACCGACATGACCCTCGGCGTGATCATGTGCTGTGGCCCTCCACGGCGGGGTCGTGCACATCGGAATAGTCTTCGCGCACGGCGCGCTCGTGGTCCACGATGTTGATGAACGCACCCGGTGGAACCGGCCGCGGATAGGGTGTGGACAGGTACTTGTGTGCCATCTCGTTGACGATCGCGACGGCGGCTTCACCCTCGATCCGCCGGCTGACGCGCCCGCGGATCCTGGCGAGCGAGTAGGGGTTGTCGAAGTCCACGATCGACAGCGCGACGCGGGGGTCGCGCGCGATGTTGCGGCCGTGGTTGGTGGCCGGGCTCGTGAAGAACGCGGCATGACCGTCAATCACCGTGACCCATACCGCCGCGACGGCCGGCGTGCCGTCGTCGTTGGTCGTCGCCAGGTGCGCGAAGTTCGCCTTCTCAACAAGCGCGCGCACTCCGGTGGGCAGCTCGCCAGCGCCATTTGTGCGCTCTCGGACACCTCGTGACTCCTAGTTGGGATCGCCCGATCCCCGACGACTCCTACACCTGAACATGCTATAAGCTACATGCTATGGAAATCCTCAGCGCTCCTGCGGACCTGGATCGCTCGACGCCGACCGATGAGGACTTCGACAAGGCGCTGCGCCGTGGTGGTTCCCGGTCGCACAGTCGCCCGATCTGACGTCGCCGGTCGCGGCGCAGTTGCTCGACGTCGAGCTGGTCGTCTTCCGCGATGCCACCGGCCGCGCGCGTGTCGCATCGAACCAGTGCCCCCGCCACCGTGCCGCGCTGTCGATGGGGACCGTCGTCGGCGACGCGATCCAGTGCCCCTACCACGGGTGGCAGTGGAACGCCGAGAGCGGCCGGTGCCAGCTGATACCGGCGATCGGCCCGAACGGAGCGATCCCGCCGGCGGCGAAGGTCAAGACCTCCCGAGGCCCACGAGCGCTACGGCCTCGTGTGGACCACGCTCTCCGACGATCCGATCGGCGACGATCCCCGCAGCTCGAGGAGGTCGACGAGCTCGAGCTCGAGACCGACTGGGTCAGCGGTCCGCCATGGAACGTGGGCTGCAACGCCTGCGCCGCGATCGAGAACTTCCGCGACGTCGCGCACTTCCCGTTCGTGCACGTCAAGACCATGGGCGTCCTTCCCCGCGAGGTCGAGCCGCTGAAGGCGTCGCGCGACGGGTTCCACGCGTACATGGAG
>CAWIEX010000009.1:0-80995 GCA_963835295.1 uncultured Actinomycetes bacterium | reverse complement strand
AGTCAGTCTCCTCTCGATCTCGTCGAGCGCGGCGACACTACCGCGGTCGGAGCCTCGAGAGGAATGCGCGCGTCGGCGCTCCGGTTTCGCCACCCGTGGCGGAGGCGGTTGCACCGGCGATCCGTATGCCCAGCGCTCGTAGTCACTCTCGCGCACTCGTAGCTTCCCGCCGACCCTGAACCCGCGCAGACGCCCGCGCAGGATTTCCCGACGCACGGTGTCGTACGACAACCCGGTCAGCTCCGCGATGAGCTGCGGCGAAAGAAGGGGTTCTGCGCCGGTACGCAGTGCTATGGGACCGGGTTCAGCCATGTGGGGGTCCCGCGCGTCTCGCGACTTGGGATGCCAAAGACTACATAGGGATACTAAGGTATGCAAACCGCCTCATAGGCATCTAGGACCGCGTTACAGTCCCGATCAACGGGGAGCACGAGCTGCGCCCCGAGTCCTCGTACATCGCGACGAACCTCGATCTCGCCGCCCCCCTGGTGTGGTTCGGGCACTCCGAGCGATGTGCTCGCGCGCGGAGGCGAGCGTCCCGGCAGAGTGCTGCTTATCTGTGCCGGGGCTCGGGCGTCAAGTGCGCTTGGTGTTGTTGTGGGTTAGTGCCAGTCGTCGTCGGCGGGCTGTGGGCGCGATGGAGGGGCTGGGTGTGGTGCGCGCGAGTGCCCGGGCTTATCTCGGTCCGCGACCGCAGGTCGGTCGGTGACGTGATGGGTGATGGGGTCTTCGCGTGAGACGCGTTGCGGCCGCTCGGTCTTTGGAGGCCGTCCACCCAGTGGTGGCGGCAGCAGCATGCGGGGAGCCGGCCGCGGTGCATCGGGTTGATGAAGGACTGGGCGCGCACCTCAGCTGGGTTCAGGCGGCCAGCAGGGCGTCGTCGCCGAGTTCGCGCAGGGTGTGGAAGCTGCGCTTGAGCAGCTTGCGTGCCAGCGCGAGGCAGGCGCGGTTGCCGCCCAGGCGCTCGGCGGCTTGGTCGTAGTAGGCGCGGTCGGGACTGCCGGGGCGGCGGGCGGCCTGGGCCGCTTCGAACAGCGCCCAGCGCAGCGCCGGTGGTCCTTGGCGGGAGAGGTGGCCGGGGGCGCGGCGCTGGTCTGACTGATGGACGGTGATGTCCAGGCCGGCGTAGCGGACCGCATGGCGCGAGGAGGAGAAGCGGCGCGCGTCGCCGAGTTCGGCCAGGATCGTCACCGCGGTCAGCTCGCCGATGCCGTAGTGCTTCATCAACGCCTTGCAGCCCGCTTGGCGTCGCGCGTAGAGCCGTAGGTGGCGGGTGATCGGCGCCGACTGCGCGTCGAGCGCGTCGATCATCTCAAGCGCGACGGTGATCTGTTCGCGCGCGGTCTCGGGCAGGTCGAGGTCTTGGAGCCAGGCGCGGTTCTCGCCGGCTAGCAGGCCGTGGCGCTGCGGGAAGCCGTGGTGGTAAAGGACGGCCTGGATGCGCTGCTGCCACTCGCCGCGCTGGTCGACCAAGGTGTGACGCAGGCGGACCTGGGCGCGCAGGTCGAGCAGGTGGTCGGGCGGGATCCACGACTCGGGCAGCCGGCCGATCATCACCAACTCGCGTAGATGGCGGGCGTCTCCGCGGTCGGTCTTGGCGCGCTTCTTGTTGCCCCTGCGCGCCGCGGTCTCGGCTGGCTCGGCCAGGTGCACCTCGGCGCCGATCGCGCGCAGCTCCTCGGCCACGAACCGCCAGCCGGTCGTGGCCTCCACCGCCGCCTCGAGCCGCTGACCGGCGAACCGCTGCAAGAACTTCCGCACATCGTCGCGGTGCGCGGGACAGACGCGCGCGCGCCCGATCTCGCCGCTGTCGGTGTCGATCCACTCGGCCGTGATCTGCGCACGGTGCTGATCGAGTCCCATTACGATCGCCATCACGGGGCCTCCTCAAGCTCCACCAGTAGGTAGCTGAGCGCATCATCTGCGCCTGAGCTGAGGAGGTCCCTGCACTGCGCCGGGACTGCCACCCGGCTCATGCCATCTTTGCGCAATGAACGAGCGCGAGCCTCGGTCCGACTCGCACGCTCGGTGCTCGTCCGGAGCGAGCACCCGACGCGTGGACTGGGCGCGAGTCAAGTCCCGGGATGTGGTGTACCGGCATGAGAATGGCGCCGGAGTCTCTGGGGACGTCCGGGCCGGGTCGTAGGTTCGCGGCGTTCCGGGACAGGGGCTCTGGGAGAACGCGGTCGGGCAGGCCGAAACTCTTATGGGCCGCGAGCCCGCTGGTGTAACTGGCCGCCCCTGCGACTTGCCCGGGTGCGCTGCGAGCGCGAATCCGTAGGTGTCGTTCTTGCCCGCCGAACTCCCCGTTGTGTTGTCGAGCTGGGAGGTTGGTGGTGGGCAGGTCGATCGGGTTGGACGTGCATCGCGACTTCTGTCAGGTCGCGATCGCCGACGGAGGCCGGGCGCGCTCGGCCGGACGGATCGCCACGACGCCCGAGCAGCTTGCGCTGTTCGCGCAGAGCCTGGGGCCGACGGACCGGGTGGTGCTGGAGGCGACCGGCAACGCTCTGGCGATCGCCAGGATCCTCGAGCCGCATGTCGCCGAGGTGGTGCTCGCGCACGCCAAGCAGGTCCGTGCGATCAGCCACGCGCGGATCAAGACCGACAAGGTCGACGCCAAGGTGCTCGCCGATCTGCTGGCCGCCGACCTGATCCCGGCGGTGTGGATCGGCGACGAGCGCGTGCGGATGCTGCGCCGGCTGGTGTCGCGCCGTCGCGGGCTGGTCAAGCGCCGCACCCAGATCAAGAACGAGATCTGCGCGGTGCTGCATCGCAACCTGAAGGGACGCAACCCGGCCAGCGACCCGTTCGGCAAGAAGGGCCGCGCGTGGATCGCCGCGCAGCAGTTGCCACTCGACGAGCGCCTGACGGTCGACGCCGGCCTGCGCCAGCTGGACTTCCTCGGCGACGAGCTGGCCCAGATCGACGCGATCATCGCTCAGCAGGTGCTCGGCGACGAGGACGTGCGGCGGCTGATGACGATCCCCGGCGTCGACGTCGTGACCGCCGTCACGCTGGCCGCCGTGATCGGCGACGTCCGGCGCTTCCCGAGCGCGCGGCATCTGGTTGGCTACCTCGGGCTGCATCCGACGATCCGCCAGTCGGGCAACGGGCCGGCCCGGCACGGCCGCACATCGAAGGAGGGCCCGGCCGCCGCCCGCCACGTGCTCGTCGAAGCCGCCTGGTCGGCCGCCAAGGCACCGGGGCCGCTGCGCGCCTTCGGTCAGCGCACGGCCGCCAGGCGCGGCCGGCACGTCGCGACCGTCGCGGTCGCGCGCAAGCTCGCCGTCCTTGCCTGGCACCTGCTCACCCGCGGCGAGGACTACGCCTTCGCGCGCCCGAGCCTCGTGCGCCGCAAGACCCGCGCCCTGGAGCTCGCGGCTGGCGCGCCGCGCGCCAAGCCCGGGCCGAGCCCCGACCCCGTCTGGAACACCAGCAACGACGCCGCCGAGCTGCGGCTCGCCGAGCAGGCCGAGATCGCCTACCGCCGGCTGGTCTGCGACTGGCAGGCCAGCGGCCCGAAGGCGGGTGCGGGCGCGACACCGGAGCGCGCATCTCAAAGGCCCTCGAAGGGCAAGGCCGCGCGGCAGGCCACAAGCTCCTGACGCCTGCACTTCGCCACGTCAGTCACCCGCACCCAGATCGCAGCGTCCCACAAGGAGCCCGAACGCGCCAGGCAGTTTGACTTTCATCCGTAGGAGTTCGCCGCTCACCTCGTCGGTGATGGCGTTGGTGGTTCAGGCCGCGATGAGCTCGACCTCCTTGTCGTTGTTGTCGAGAGAGATGTCCTTCTCTGCACCAGGGTCGCTCAGAGTGGCCATCGACTTCTGGCTGATGTAGGCGCGACCGACGAGCCACTCGTCGTTGGCTTCGATCGCCAGCATCGAGACCAGGCGGATCAGTGAGGCGTCGTCGGGGAAGATCCCGACGACGTCGGTCCTGCGTCCGATCTCGCGGTTGAAGCGCTCAAGCGGATTGGTCGATCTGATCTTCGGCCAGTGCTCGGCCGGGAACGCGTAGAACGCCAGCACATCGGCCTCGGCGTCCTCGAGCAGCGCCGCGATCTTGGGCAGCCGGCGCTCGAGCTGGCCGACCGCGTCACGCAGGCGCCGGCGCGCCTGCTCGCCGTCCGGCGCGGTGAAGATCGACCGGATGATCGCGCCGAGCGCGTCATGCTGATCGCGACGGACGTGGCCGCGAAGGTCCCTGAGGAAGTGCACGGTGCAGCGCTGCCACGGTGTCCCGAGAACCTGGGCCAGCGCAGCCTTCAGGCCCGGATGCGCATCGCTGATCGCCAGCTGCACGCCGACCAGGCCACGCGCGACGAGCGAGCGCAGGAAGTCGCGCCAGAACGCCTCGGTCTCCGCTTCGCCGACGTCCAGGCCGATGATCTCCCGGCGCCCCGTCTCATGCACGGCATGCGCGATGACGACGCACTTGCGGGCAACGCGCCCGCCGTCGCGGACCTTCTCGACCTTCGCGTCGACGAACAGATACGGGTAGCGACCCTCCAACGGCCGCTCACGGAACGCCTGGACCTGCTCGTCCAACAACCCCGCGATGCGGCTGACCTCCGACTTCGAGATCCGCAGCCCGAGACTCTCGACGAGCTGATCGACCCGGCGCGTCGACACGCCACACACGTAGGCCTGCTGCACGACCGACACCAGCGCCTGCTCACTGCGCTTGCGCGGCTGCAGGAAGCTCGGGAAGTAGCTGCCCTGACGGATCTTCGGGATCTGCAACTCGATCTCACCCGCCCGCGTGTCCCAGCGCCGGGCCCGATAGCCGTTTCGATGCGTCGCCCGATCCTCGCTGCGCTCACCATGAGCGGCACCAATGAGCTCGGACACCTCCGCCTCCATCAGCTCTTGGGCCACCACGCGCACCGACTCACGGATCACGTCACCGTGCTCCTCGCGCAGCACCTGCCGGACGACCTCCTCGATCGTCATCCTGTCCCGACCGGCCATCGCCGGCCTCCTTTCGTCGAACCCTGAAGAAGTCCGACGATCATGAGCGCCGCGGTGGCCGGACCTACGTCCGTTCCGTCCGACCGCGTCCTACGGATGAAAGTCAAACTGTCTGGCGCGTTCGGGCTCCTTGTGGCAGGCTGCGGGTTGGGTGCGGGTGACTGACGTGGCGAAGTGCAGGCGTCAGGAGCTTGTGGCCTGCCGCGCGGCCTTGCCCTTCGAGGGCCTTTGAGATGCGCGCTCCGGTGTCGCGCCCGCACCCGCCTTCGGGCCGCTGGCCTGCCAGTCGCAGACCAGCCGCCGGTAGGCGGTCTCGGCCTGCTCGGTGAGGCGGCGCTCGGCGTCGTGCTGGGCGGCGGACGCCCACACCGGCTGGCGCTTGGGGCCGGGCTTGCGGCGCGGCGCGCCGGCGGCGAGCTCGAGCAGCCGCAGCTTGCGCGCGACGATCGCGGGACGCTGGAAGGCATAGTCCTCGCCACGGGTCAGCAGGTGCCACGCCAGCACGGTCAGCTTGCGCGCGACGGCGACCGCCGCGACCGGTGCTCCGCGCCTGGCCGTCACGCGCTGCGCGAACGCGCGCAGCGGCCCGGGTGCCTTGGCCGCCGACCAGGCGGCCTCGACGAGGACGTGCCGCGCGGCGGCCGAGCCCTCCTTGGACGTGCGCCCGTGACGGGCCTGCCCGCTGCCCGACTGCCGCACGGTCGGGTGCAGTCCGAGGTAGCCGACGAGGTGTCGCGGCGTGGGGAAGCGCCCGACGTCGCCGATGGCGGCCTTCAGGGTCGCCGCCGTGGTGACGTTCACGCCGGGGATCGTCATCAGCCGGCGCACATCGGCGTCATCGACGACGCGGCGCGCGATCTCGCCGTCGAGCCGCGCGAGCTCGCCGTCGAGGAAGTCCAACTGGCGCAACGCGCCATCGAGGGTCAGCTGCTCATCATCGGCCACGCGGACCGTCTGAAGCCACGCGCGCCCCTTGGTCCCGAACAGATCGCTGAGCTTGGGACGCTCGACGAGGTTGCGATGCAGCACCGCTTGGGCCTCGTTCTTGACCTGCGTGCGGCGCTTGACCACCCCTCGACGCCGGGCGATCAGCCGCCGCAGCGCACGCGTGCGCTCGTCAGGCACCCACACCACAGGGACCAGCCCGGCGGCCAGCAGCTCGGCCAGCACCCTGGCATCGAACTTGTCGGTCTTGATCTTGGCGTGGCTGATCGCCCTCAGCCGCTTCGGGTGCGCCAGCACCACCTCGGCGACATGCGGCGCCAGGATCCGGGCGATCGCCAACGCATTGCCCGTCGCCTCCAGCACCACCCGATCAGTCGGCGCCAAGCTGACAGCGAACAGCTCCAGGCGGTCGCGACGCGTCGCGACCCGCCCCGCCGAGCGCGCCGGCCCCCCCTCACTGATCGCGACCTCGCAGAAATCGCGGTGCACATCCAACCCGATGAACCTGCTCATCACCACCTCCACAGCTCGCACGACAACGAACGGGAGACGGAGGACGAACGACACCTACGGATTCGCGCTCGCAGCGCACCCGGGCAAGTCGCAGGGGCGGCCAGTTACACCATCGGGCTCGCAGCCCATAGGAAGCGCCCGGCCTGCCCTTCCGCGTTCTCCCAGAGCCCCAGGCCCGGAACGCCCGCGACGCTAACCACGCGCCCGGACACACCCAGCCGACGCTCCGAGCACATCTTCATACCGGTACACCAACCCTAGGGACGTGACCCTGGGCGACGTTCGCTTGAGTGGGCGAAGCAGGAGTGCGCTGCTGGTGGCGCGGGATGACCGCCACGGTGTCTGATTGCATGGATATGTCGGGCTCGGGTGAGCTGGCACGCGCCGCGCAGGTCAAGCGGCACAGCTCGATGGCCTGGGCGTGCCGCATGCGGACCCCTCAGCGGACGCGCGTGGCGGGGTTCAGCCGTTCACGCCGGGGACGTGACGATCTCGGCAGCGCCGTGCACGGCGACCGCTCGCAGCCGGCGGTCGCCCGTGCGACCCAGCGGTGCGGGACGCAGGCAGGGACGCGGACGACCTGGCCGCTTCGCACGATGCGCGCCTGCTGCGCGCCGAGGAAGAAGGTGGCCGCTCCGTCGTGCACGACGGCGACCTCCTCGACGGGGTGCACGTGCGGCGCCTGCTGTTCGCCGGGCGCGGCGTCGATGAGCACGACGCTGACGGCTGCGCCGTGCTCAGCGCCGGCGAAGACGCGGCCGCCGTCGGCCTCCGGCAGCGCCTCGCGGGGGCGCACGCGCAGGTAGTTCCCCGTCTGCTGCAGCTCGTCTTCGACCGCCTGGCCGTCGAACCATGCCCCGGCCGCCGGCGGGATCCCGTGCGCGCGCAGCGCGTCCAGCACAGCGCGGTCGTCGCTGTGGCGCGCCGCGAGGTCGAGCACCAGCTCGGGCGCGATCCCAAGCCGGGCCATGCACGTGTGGTCGACGGGGCAGCCGAACGGGTAGTTGGCGGCCGTGCCGGCCAGGGTGGCGCGCGCCTTGTCGAGCATCCGCGGGAGCCAGGCGTAGCCCTCGAGCTCCGCGTCGAGCCCGCGTGGCGCCTGCGCGGTCAGGTCCTTGGCCGCCGCGAGGCCGCTCACCGCTGCACCGGCGGGCCGATCTCCGGCTGGTCAAGGAGTCGCAACCAGGTGCCATCGGCCTGGCGGCGCGCGACCTGCGCCCGGACGCCGGCACCGTCGCGCGCGATCGTGGACGTAAGGGCAATGTCGCCGCTGACCAGCGTGGGTAGCGGCTCCTCGGGCTCGAACGTCGGCGCCTTGGCGAGCCCCTGCTCCCACAACGCGCGGATCGCGTCGCGACCCACCGTGACTTCGCCCGGTGGGTAGGCCATGACCGCCTCCGGCTCGTACAGGTCGGCGACGCCGGCGGCATCCCCCGCGTTGGCGCGCTCGACGAAGAGGCGGGTCAGGTCCTCGGGCGTGAGGGCTTTCTCGTTCACCGTCATGCCCCCAGTGTCGTTCCCTACAAATCAGAAGTCCAACAGATGATGTCGATCGAAGCTAGAATCACCGGTTGTGGAGCTGCGGCAGGTCGAGTACTTCGTGGCGGTCGCCGAGGAGGCGAACTTCACCCGCGCGGCCGAGCGCGTGCACATCAGTCAGTCCGGCATCAGCGCACAGGTGCGGCGCCTCGAGCAGCAGCTGGGCGCCGAGCTGATCGACCGGACGGGACGCACGGCCACGCTGACGCCCGCGGGCGCCGCGGCGCTCGAGCACGCCCGCGCGGTCATCGCCGCCGCCGGCGCCGTCCGGCAGGCCGTCGACGAGGTCACCGGCCTGCTGCGCGGCCGGCTCGTGGTCGGCATGGTCACCGCCTGCACAGTCACGCCGCTGTTCGACGCCCTGTCGGCCTTCCACGCGGCCCACCCGGGCGTCCAGCTGTCGCTGCTCGAAGACGGGTCGGACCAGCTCATCGAGCGCGTGCGCAGCGGGGAGGCGGACCTGGCGCTGACAGGCGCGGCCGCCATGCCCGCGGGCCTGGAGGGCTTCCCGGTCATCAGCGAGCGCCTGGTGGCAGCGGTCCCGGCCGATCACCCGCTCACGCGGCGCAAGCGCGTGACCCTGGCCAACGTTGCCGCACACCCGGTGATCTGCCTGCCCGAGGGCACCGGCATTCGCGCGGTCTTCGACCGCGGCTGTGCGGCGCGCGGCGCGCGGCCGGACATCGCGCTGCAGGCGAGCGCGCCGGGCTCAGTCGCCGACCTCGCGGCGCGTGGGCTCGGCGTCGCGATCCTGACGGCGTCGATGGTCGACGACGGCCCCCTAAGCGGGCTCGAGATCGCCGACCTCGACGCGCCCGCGCTGCTCGCGCTCGTCTGGAGAGACACCGACACACCCGCGCTGCGCGAGCTCGTGCGCAACTGCCGCACGGCATTCGCATAGCCACCGGCCCAGACACGAGCCCGCGTGGGTCGCGTCCCGCAAGCGGATCGGCTTCCGGACCTCGCGCCGCTACTTCGCCATGGAACTCAATCGCGCCGGTGGGCCTTCTCCCTTTCCCACGGAAGCGGGCGTCGTCGCCCGCATCGAGCGCACGCTCGCATGGCACGAGCTGCAGTCGTGGTCGGCGGAGTTGCTGGGCGCCCGCTTTTCTTGGTGATCCGGAAGCCGACCAGTTGCGCGTCGCGGGGCCGTGGTGTCCGCGGAAGCGGGAATGGCGCTGCTCGTGCGCGCAACCCTTCGGTGGCGTGCGGTTAGTTGATGCGGGCGGCGAGCAGGCAGAGATCGTCGGTCAGGGTGCCGTAGGCGAACTCGGCGACGCGTGCGCGCAGGATGGCGACCGCCTCGGTCGGTGAGGGCCCGTTAAGGCCACCGAGTTCGGCACACACGGCGTCCAGCCCGAACCGCTTGCCGTCGCGCCGTGCTTCGGTCAGCCCGTCGGTGTAGAGCAGCACTCCCGCGCCGGCCGTCGACCGCCGCGAACCCTCCACGCATCCGGGGTCTGCGCGAACCCCGAGTGGGGTTCCCTGCCGGGGCGCGACGAGCTCGCTGCCGTCGTCCAGCCAGAGCGCCGGGGGATGGCCGGCGTAGGCCCAGCGCAAGTGCTGATCGCTCGGGAGATACGTGACGCAGGCGGCGGTGACGAACTCGCTGCTGATGCCGGCGCGCTCGATCAGGGCGGCGTTGGCCCAACTCAGCAGGCGGCCAGGATCATCGGAGAAGGGGGCGGTCGCGGCGAACGCCGTCCGTACGAACGCGGAACGCCGCCCCGCCGGCAAGCCGTGCCCAACGACATCGCCGACGACCAGCACGGTGGAATCCTGCGGCCCCTCAGCCACCAGGTAAAAGTCGCCGCTGACCTTTTCGGCGGCGGCGGGCAGGAAGGCCGCGGCCAGCTCCAGGCCGGGACGCTGGGGCAACTCGGGCGGCGTGAGCGCATCGCGGATCGCGCGCAGATCCTCCAGCTCATGCTCGGCCGCCTCAAGGCGCTCACCCAGCACGGCGAGATCCCCTTCGCGCATTGCGGCCTCTCGGCGAAGGCGCGCGATCAGCGTCTCCTGGCGGTGCTCTCGATCATCCAAGTCGTGGATGGCGCGCTCTTGGGCGGCCACCTCGGAGCGCAGCCTGCGAAGCTCTCGTTCGTCTCTATCGGGCGCTTGGCTCATCACGTTCGCTGCACGCTCGTGCGCAGCATCTCGCGTTCCTGTCGCATCGTTTCGCATTACTCGCCCCGCTGTCGATGCCCTCGCCTGAAGTGAGGAGCAGTCCTCAACGCCGACGAGGCGGCCCGCTTCCGCGGCACGCGCCCGTGACCAGTTCGCGGCAGTCCGCCCGAAACGGCATGCCAGACGCCTGTCGACGCCAGCCGCGGCTCGGACACCAGGCGAGCATCCTGCCCGCTGGCCAGAGCGCGCAGTCGGAAGGCTCGCTTCTCCCCTTCGATCATCTCGACAGTTTCGAGCGGCCCGGCGACGGCCCCGCCTGCCTGCTCCTTGGTCATCCAAACGCACGTGTCCGCCCACGTCAGCCTCACTCCCGCTGCGGACGATCACCGGGCGCCAGGCGAACGGCCTCGGTGGGTCTGTGTGACGCTCGCTTTGGTTGTCGAAGCGGTGGCGGACTCGAGCGCCGGGCGGGAGCGTGATCTCGCGCACAGACATGACCACGTCAACGCCGACGAGATCGGCAGCGCAGCAGCGGATCCGCGACGGCGTGATGCGTCGGGATGTTGTCGGTTGGTCGCGTGGCTCGGGTGTTAGGTCGTGTCGGGGGTCGCGCGCAGCGGGGCGGGCATGAGCGCTGCGCCGGCGATGACGAGGCAGAAGGCGAGGAAGCGGGCGGTGATGGCGAGGGGGCCGGAGCCGATGGGCTCGTGGAAGACGAGGATGCCGCCGATGATGGCGGCGAGGTTGGCGGCCACCGAGGTGAGCGCGATGACCTCGACGCCCTCGCCGAGTTGGAGGCTGCGGGCCGAGGCATAAAAGGCGACGACGCCGGCGGTGAGCGCGGTGAGCGTCCACGGGCTCACCGACCCGAGCAGCGGCCCTGGTGGCGTCTTGGTGAGGTATTTGATCGCGACATCGGAGACCCCGAACAGCGCGCCCGCGGCCGCGCCGAGGAGCAGTCCCTCGGCGCGGTCCGGGACACCTCGGCGGGTCGAGAGCCTCACGAGCGCGGCGCCGAGCGCGAAGATCGAGCCCTCGATGGCGATCAGCGCCGCCAGCGAGGGGCGCTGCGAGGTGTTGGCGCCGGTGCCGGTCAGTCCGATGACCGCGAGCCCGGCCGCGGTTATCGTCACGCCGGCCCATTGCCGTCGTCCGAGCTGGAAGCCGAAGAAGCGCTCGGCGAGCACGGCGAGGAACACGAGCCCGCCGGAGAGGACCGCCTGCACGATCGACAGCGGCGCGAGCGAGAGCGCGCCGACGTGCAGGCCCCAGGCCACGATGGCCACGATCCACCCCACCAAGAACCATTTGGAGCGAAAGAGACCGACGGCGCTGCGCAGCGGATGGCGGACCCTGATCGGCGGGGCGAGCACCGCGCCGCGGTGCTTGAACAGAAACGCGACGTTGGTGGCCAGCGCCGAAGCGACCGCGAGGATCAGTCCCAGGATCATGGTTCGGTGCCCTGCCGGGGCGAAGTCTCGCGCCCCAGCCGCGCTGACGCCACGGGCCTGATCTGCGAGACGCCGCCGCGCGGCCGCGCTCACCTAGGGGATCGCCGCGATGACGTCCAGATCGACGCCGTAGCGGTGCGGCCAGCCGACGTCGCTCAGCGACGACCCCGCTTCGACGCCACCACGCGCTCAGGCGACCAACGCATGAGGCGTCCGTGGCGCCGCCGCGCGGGCGGCGCACCCGGAGGGTCCGAGATCGCGGCGATCCACAGACCGCGCGCTTAGAGCTGCCGCGACGACCAGAGCAGGGCGGCCAGAATCACCGAGGTCAGGCCGACCGCCAGGCCGACGATCCAGCCGGCGACGTCCTGGCCCACCAGCACGGCGCCCAGGACCACGGCGATGCCGATGATCCCGCCGGTCGCGATCACGCGCATGGCGCCACGCTCGACCTTCAAGCGGCGCCGCTCTCGCCCGGGCACCATGCCCTGGGGGCGCTCCGGCCGACCGGCCTCGCGCGCACCAGGTTCGGGCTCGGAGCGCCTCGGGGGAGTCTCTGCGGTGGCGTCACGTGGATCGGCCGCCGTCGGATGCTCGTTCGATGCAGGGCGATCCCCCGACTCCGAGGAGGAGGTCACCCCCAGAACGGTACTCCCACGGCGGACCCCGGCCTCGCGTCTCGACGTCCAGAGACGGTTCGCCGCGTCTCGTTGCCCGCCCGCGCGGGGGCGGGACCCTTTGGGGGCCCTCACGGCATCGAGAAGGGCACCGAGAGCCGGACGGGCGTCGCGACGAGGCGCGTCTGCCAGGTCCGGGCGGCGTCGGACTGCGGTCAGACCGCGGGAGCGCGGGATCGCGCATCGCAGGCTGAGTCGGCGCGACGGCGGAGGCTAAGTGCTGGGACGCCAGCAGGGCTTCACTCCGTCGCGCGCCTCGCCGTCACGGCGTCGCGCGGCCCTGGGGCGTCGACTTCCGCCGGCGGCGGGCCGGCGTGTCTAGGCGTGACCGGGGCGGTCGGGCCGTACGTCCGCGCGCGCGGCAGCCGCGCGGTCGGCATGAATGACGCCCGTCGTGTCAGCGCGGCGCGCGTGATGTGAGAGTAGGCTCGAGCGGCCCCCGGTCCACCGTCCCGCCGGACCTTTTGGTTGCGGCGAAACGACGGCGACCCCCAGGAGGGCGGCTGAGTTCCTCGATGCGTAAGGGACGGTGTGATGCGGGGCCCCTGCTTGCCGACCGGGCGCTGTTTGAGCGCTACGTGGAGCGGCGCGACCCGATCGACCGTGACAGGCTCGTGGAGCGCTTCCTGCCCCTCGCGCGCGGGCTGGCGCGCCGCTACCAACGCACCGGGGAGCCCTTCGACGATCTCTTCCAGGTCGCCTGCCTGGGGCTCGTCAAGGCGATCGATCGCTTCGACCTCAGCCGCGACGTCGCGTTCTCCAGCTACGCCGTGCCGACCATCCTGGGCGAGATCAGGCGCTACCTGCGCGACCGCACGTGGTCGGTGCGCGTGCCCCGTGGCCTGCAGGAGCTGGCGCTGCGCGTGGACAAGCACGTCGTCGAGCTGTCCAGCGACCTGCAGCGCCAGCCGACGGTGGCGGAGATCGCGCGCGCCGCCGCGGCCACCGAGGAGCAGGTGCTCGAGGCGCTGCAGGCCTCCGGTGCCTACCGCGCGACGTCGCTTCAGACCCCGCGCGGCACCGAGGACGAGGCCGCCGACACGCTCGGCGACACGCTCGCCTGCACCGAGCCGGGCTTCGGGCTGGCCGAGGACCGCGCCACGCTCGCTCAGCTGCTGCGCGCGGTCACCCCGCGCGAGCGCGAGGTGCTGCGCCTGCGCTTCGAGGAGGAGCTCACCCAACGGCAGATCGGCCGACGCATCGGCGTCTCGCAGATGCAGACGTCGCGCATCATCCGCCACTCGATCGCCCGCCTGCGCACAGCGGCACACGCTTGAGCCCGGCCGGGCGGGCACGACGCGAGCTTGGCGCCTCGACGCCGACTGCGCCGCCGCCGTGCACGCCGAACGCCCGCTCCGGGAGCGCGTCACGCGCCACAGGCCTCCGAGCCCCGGATGACGAGCGCGGACGGATCGAGCTGCCAGCGGTCGAGGCCGTGGCATGCCGAGGTCGGGGAGGCGTGGTGGTTGTTGTGCCAGGACTCGCCGAAGGAGGGCAGCGCGAGCCAGAATACGTTGCGCGACTCGTCCGACGTGCGGAACCGCCGGCAACCGAAGACGTGGCAGATCGAGTTGATGCTGAACGTGACGTGATGCAGGACGAAGAGCCTCACCGCGCCGCCCCCACAGCAGCCCCGTCAGCCCGGCGCGGACGGACCCGCCCGGCCGGCGTCAGCGCACGGCCGTCACGTCGCGATGCAGATCGCTGTGACCATCAGGCGCCGGTCCATCGGATGGGGTGCGTCGGTGCCATAGACCTCCCACCCGTTCTGGCTGTCCGTCCCCGCCGTGGGCGGCGTCGGGCGACTGCCGGCCACGACGCCGAAGCCGACCGCGTCGACCGAGCTCCCGCTGACCCAGCCGCCGCCTCCGCCGACGACTCGCTGGCCGGGCGGGCACGTGGCGCCGATCAGACGAAACCCGGGCTCGTTGGCGGGCAGCACTGGGGAGAACGCTTGGACGGACGCAATCGGGAGGCTGAGCTGAGCGGCGGTCACGGAATCCGGCGCGAGCTTGGCTGCGGTGACCGCCCCGTTCGCCAGCGCCGCGGTCCGCACCGACCCGCCGCCGAGGTCGGAGGCGCGCACGCTGCCCGACGCGATCTTGCGCCCGCTGACCGCGCCGTCGCGCAGCGCTCGCACGGTCACGGCGCCAGTGCCAAGCTTCGTCGAGGTCACCGCACGCGCCCGCAGCTGCCTCGGTCCGACACTGTCGCGCGGCAAAGTGAGCGCGTACGACGCGCCTCCCAGCGCCACGAACAGCGCGCACACGGCCACGGCCATCGCAGGCGAGGGCAGCGGGACACTTCTCCCAGACATCGGGCACTCCTTTCGAGAACGGGATGCCCGAGCAACCCTAGGGCCGGTCGTTCTCGTGGTCGAGAGGCGACTGCCGTTCGCGTCGGCGCCGCGGCCACCAGCCGCGCCGCTCCAGCCGCGACATCCGCACCGCGGACATGGCAGCCGTCAACGGCAGCCCGCGTCATGTCTCTGGCGTGTCCTCCAGATGCTCACTCACGCCCTCGCGTTAGCGCGCGACGAGCGAGCATCTCCGCCCGGGTGCCCGAGACGCCTGCCTCGGACGACGTGCGAGCGCTTTCGCGGGGCTGGCCGCGGACGACCGCAATCGCGCGGGAAGCGAGCGCGGGTTATCCGACGGGCCGGACGACTGCGTGTCGTCCAGAGCGGGCGCGCGTCGACGCGGCTTCGAGACGCTCGCTCGTCAAAGGAGCAGCGGCGCTAGGTCAGATGCCCACGGTTGCAGCGCTGCTCCGTGTCGTCGTTGGAAAGGAGAAGCGCGCCACCGCGACCAGCATTACGCGGGGCGAGGCTGTCCGGCCGGTCTCATGCGTTAGGGGTGATGCGCCTGTGGGAGTCTCGGGAGGATGGTGGTGGGGCCCTGTCGAGACGATGGACGGACGATCGATGAAGCGACGCGCAGATGGACGTGTTGATCGCGGGTTACGGCCATCCTCCCGAGCGTGATCGTTGTGCCGCGTTCACCAGACCTTCAAGCGTGCGCCGTCCGGTGACGCCGGCTCCCGTGCGCGTGCTCATCGTCGACGATCAGCCGTCATTTCGGCGGCTCGCTCGCGAGTTGCTCGAGCGGCGGGGGTACAGCGTCGTTGGCGAAGCGGACAGCGCGGCCGCGGCCGGGGACGCGGCGGAGCGCCTGGCACCCGACGCGGTCCTGCTCGACGTGCGCTTGGGCGACGGCGGCGGGTTCGAGGTCTCCGACGCGCTGACCCGGGCCTCTCCGGCGCCCGCGGTGCTGCTGGTCTCCAACAACGACTATCGCGACTGCCACTCGCTGATCAAGGACAGCGGCGCCCGGGGGTTCGTGCTCAAATCCCGCCTCGCGGCCACCGACCTCGCCGAGTTCTGGCCGACGCCCGCCGCCTGCTGTGACTCGCCACGCGCTTTACCCGCCAGGCCCAATGCCACCAATTCCCCCAGGGCATCCTAGGACCAGAGGGAGCGGCGAGCCGCACGCTGGCCGCGAAACCGAGCGGCGTCATGTGCCGGCGCGAGTCGCTCGCGGCGGCGACGTCGTGCCCGGTTCTAGCCGGTCGGCGCACCGCGGTGGGGAACGATCCCGCGAATGCGCGAGCCCTGTCCCGGTGCGGAGACGATCTCAAGCTCGCCGCCGACGGCAGCGACGCGGTCACGCATGCTCGCGAGGCCGAATCCGCTCGACTGCGCGCGTGGATCGAACCCGGGGCCGTCGTCGGCAATCTCGAACTCGAGGCCTTCGTCGTGGCGCTTGAGTGAGAGCGTGACGCGCGCGCGCGTGCCGGCGTGTTTGGCTGCGTTCTGGAGCCCCTCGCGGACGCAGAAGAAGACCGCTTCCTCGACCGTCGGCGCGTGGCGCCCCACGCTGTCAGCGATCACCCGCACGCTGATGGGTGCCGCCTTGGCGAGCGAGCGCACGGCGTGGCCGAGGCCGCCCTCGCGCAACTCCGTCGGGTAGATGCCATGCCCGAGCGCACGCAGTTCATCGATTGTGGCTTGAGCGTCGTCGATGATCTCGTCAAGCCGGGTTGCCACGGTGCCTGCGGCGGCCTGCTCTCGCACCAGCGCTAGCTTCATTTGGATGCCGACCAGCCGGTTCTGGGCGCCATCGTGCAGATCGCGCTCCAAACGCAGCCGCTCGCGCGCGCCCGCCTCGACGATTCGTGCACGTGACCCGCGCAGCTCCTCGATGAGCCGCACGCGATCGGTGATGTCTTGCACGACGCCGATCATGCGCAGCGGCCGGCCGTGCTCGTCAAGCTCAAATCGCCCGTGCGAGGTCTCCCAGAGCATTTCGCCGTCGCAGCGGGTGAGCCGGCGCTCCCACGACTGGGGCTCGCCGCTGCGGTACGCGGCCTCCGCCAACCGCGCGCTCCACTCGCGATCGTCGGGGTGCACGAAGGTCCGGCGGTACTCCTCCACAGAGATCTCGAACGGCTGATCGCCCGCCGCCAGCATCCTCGCCAGCTCTCTCGACACGGTAATCATCCGCGAGCGCGTGTCCACCACGAACGTGCCGAGCTTCGCCACTTCGTGTGCCCGCGCGAGGAGGTCGGTCGTCTCGCGCAGCTCAGCGAGCGCGAGCGCGCGCTCGGCCTCGGCCCGCTTGCGCTTGCTGATGTCCTCGATGATGCCCGCGTAGAGATCGTCCTCGCGGCTGAGCACCGAGAGATTGATGCGCACCCACGTCGGGGTGCCATCTGCACGCAGATAGCGCTTCTCGTAGCTGAACGTGGCCGCGCCAGAGATCAGCTCCGCGATCGCCGGCCCCCCTACATCCTCATCGCCGGGAACGTTGAACTCGTAGAACCGCCGCCCCAGCAGCTCCTCGCGACTGCGTCCCAGAATGCGGCAGAAGGCGTCGTTGCAGTCGATCAACCGGCGCTGCCCGTCCGCCAACGTCACGCCCAACGCCGACTGGGCGAACAGGGTCCTGTACCACAGCGAAGCGTCGAACCCCGCGGACTGCGCCGCCCCGCCCAAGGCCGCCATCGACCGATCACGAGTAAACGACACCACGACGAGCCTACAGGGCGACCGCTCGCGCGAAGGGTCGCAGCGGGCTCAGGGCGACGCGTTCTCAAAGGTGGACCGGCTGCGATCCGCGTCGAGTTCACGCCCGCATCGGACGAGCAGCGAGCGTCTCGAGGCGCCGTAGGCTCGCGCCTGCTTTGGTGGCAAGTGCCGCGAGGGCGACGATCCCTACTTACAGGAGTGGCGCACGCCTCGGTTGATACGCCGCGGGTCAGAGTGGCGTCGTCGAGACCGCACCACACCAGCAGCGGGTTCATCGGCAGCTCGCGCACGGGACCGGGGGCCGGGACCTCGACGAGCTCGAGATCGATGGGGTGCGACAGTCGATCGTCGGGACGGCGTTCTCGACGACTCGGAGGCCGCGACCGGCGATGTCCGCATGCGCGCCCATCGCCGGCCGCTCGCCGAGGAGCTCGTGGCTACGGGAACTCGACCACGAACACGAGATTGCTGCCGAACGGGTCGCCGTTGGATCCGACCCACAGCGTCTTGCCGTTCTCCACTGATGACTTGGCGACCTCGTAGGCCCAAGCGGGCCAGGCCGAGGAGTAGCCGGTGTTGTTGGACTGGTTGTTGAACTGGACCAGGAAGTCGCCGGAGGCGTTGCGGCCGACGAACGCGGCGGTTCCGATAGCGGAGGCGAATCCCATCGCCAGGGCCGCCGTCAACATGGGGTGCTCATGGATGCCCGGGATCTCGGGCAGCTCGTGAGCGATCTCGTTCGCCGCCTCCCGCAGCGCGGACGCCTGCGACTCGACCGACGTCGTTTCCTGCGTCATCTTCCGACCTCCTTGGGTCGTCGTGGTGGGTCCTCCCTAGCCCACAGAGCCGCGTCAGGACTCGGCAGATACCAGAGGCGTTCGACGTGCCCGGCGTCCGCGCGATCACGCGCCTCGTCTGGATCCTCCGGCTCCTCGCCGCGGGTGTTGGTGGTGCGCAGCGCGAAGAGCGCCGCGAATGCCAGGCAGAGGCTGCGGACCAGCAGCGCTGGCTGGAACCTGGAGGTCATCGGCTCCGGAGGCGGCGTGTGGCTTGCGAGGAGATGACCCGTCCGTGCCGTCGCGATCGCGGAGAAGACCGCGAGCCCGAGCGCTCCGCCGACCTGCTGGGAGGCGTTCAGCACCGCTGCGGCGGGGCGCGCCTGGTCGGCGGGCACGCCCTCGTTGGCCGCGGTCGTGACCGCCACGAAGTACCGCCACGGGGATTCGAAGCCAAGACACGGCGAAGCTGTAGAGCCAAGTTTGGCTCTGACGCGAGAGGCTTGTGTCGCTGTGGACCGCTCTCGACCGCTGGGGGGAGGGCCTGGTTACCGACGTTCTAGCGACAGCTCAGGCGTCCGACCCTTCGCCGCGCAGCTCGGCCAGCTTCTCGCGCACCATCTCCTCGTTCTCGGCCTCCGTGGTCGGCCGCTGGTGCTCGTCCACCCAGCTCTTGAGCTGGTCGTAGCCAGCGACCGTCCAGCCGCGTGGCAGTGCACCGGATGCCGGCGTCCACCCGCGGTCCTTGCCGCCGATCTGGACAAGCACGGCGGGCCTGCACGTGCAGCCGTCAGGATCGTTCTCGACCGCGAAGCATCCGTCGCGGTGCTCGAGCTTGATGCGCGTGAGATCGCTCATGATCACACGCTACGCCTCCTGTCGTGCTCGAGATCGCATCTGCAGAGGCGCTCGGCCTTCGCTAATGGATTCAGCGAGCCCGCCACGGCTCGCCCGGACCTTCCCTCAGCAGATGCGTGTCGCACCTCGGGCAGACGTAGGTGTCGATCTGCCCGAGCTCCGGGCGCCGCCAATCCACGGACAGCCTGACGACGTTCGGCTTGATCACCCAAAGGCCGCACTCGGGACGGGGCAGAACCCATCGGCTCGCCGCTGGCGGTCGCGCGCGGCCTGCCTCTCAAGCCGCTGCCAGCGTGCCTCGGGTGTCTCGGCCATTGGCGCACGCGACGCCCCTTAGCCTGCTCGCATGGGGTGACAAGGTCCCATCGAGGTCCATCGCCAAGCCATGGACCGTGGGTCAGGAACCACCACCTCAAGACGGGTCAAACTTGGCGCATGCTTGCGCGCGCGGTGCGTGCGACCTGGCCCATGAGAGTGCGCGACCATGGGGGTGCCGACCTCACCGCCTATCAGCCCCGCAAAGACGCTCGCGTCGCCCTCACCCTCGTCGAACAGCTGACGGCGTGCGCGGAGACGCTGCGTCGCCTCGCCCGGCATCGCTAGCGTGGGCCGACGGACAGAACCTCCGACGCGCCGGGGATCTGGTCGATAACCGACCGAGTGATCGCACGCGCGTCGTCTTCATCCCGGGCCGCGTCCAACCGAACCTCAACCATCTCTGAGATGTAGCCGTCACGATCGAAGGCCGTCGGATCGTCCATCGCCACCCCGCCGTGCCGCGAAACAATCGCGTTCGCGAAGTCTGTGCGCACAGGAACGACGGAGCTCTTGAACCCTCGGACGCGAACGAGAATGCGGACTTCCGGCATCGGCCGCGCAGCCTAGCCACACGCCGGCGCACACGCCGGCCTCGGAGCCTGCCGCCGCGCCAGGGACCACGTCCACCGCCGTTGGGCGCGGACTCGTCGCCGCCTGAAGCCCTTTCGGCACTTTCCGGGTCCCGTTGTGTAGGACAAAGACATGACCGAGCATGCACGCACCGGCCACCCACACGAGCCCGGCGGCGAGGACTCCATCGCCGTGCAACTCCCGCGCGAGGAGGTCGAAGCGCTGCTGTTGGCCGTCGATGCGCTGCAGCCGCTCCTCGATCGGCTCCGCGCCCAGATCGCGCCGGTTGCCGCGGAGGCGTCTGCGACAGCGAGCCCGGTGGCGCCCGGGGACAACGACGCGTTGCAGCGCGTGACCCGGCTGGCCCGGCAGTCTCTGGAGGAGGCGAAGCTGATCGTCGGCGAGCGCAGGATCACCCCCGAGCAGCGCAGGGCGTGGCAGGACGAAGCCCGACGCTACTGGCAGACCGCCCGGCGCTCAGTCAGGAACGAGCGGCCACACGATCGCGCCCGATGAGTGCCCTCCAATTCCCTAGGGGCCCGGTCAACCTGGGGTGAAGGAACACGGCCGTTGCGTCCGGCCTTGCCAACCGGCAATGCGCCACGACCCGGGGCTTGCCCAACCTTGGGCGTTGCGTCGCGTTGAACGAGGTAGGGGTGATGCCCAGGGGGGGAGGGAGCCGAGAGGCGCCCCTAGCTGGGCATCGCACTGGAGGTTCGTACTTGCGGCTCGCCACGGACGGCGGGCCGTTCTGCGTCTGTTGGGCCCACCTTCCGCACGCTCCAGCTGCGAGGCGCCGCGCTGGATCTTGGGGACGGACTGTCGCGTTGCATGGAGGCTGTTGCACAAAGGGGTCAGAAAAGCTTTGGAACCTAACTGATGGGAGACGTATCGCGATTCATCGGGCTGTGCGACATCCTCGCGTGATTGGAGCAGTGCCCCTCGAAGGCGGTGCCCGGGCCAGGGCTGTTGTCGGGAGGCACGGGACGCGGGAGCTCCTCGGGCATGTTGTACTCCGCGCGCGCTGCCGCTCCGCGCCGAAAGCGAGCGCCAAACCAGGGGCCTCGTCCCACGTACCGGTCACTACGATGGGCACTCGTCCACGCGGCTGACGTAGCTCGAACTGCCGGGCCCTTCGGCTTCTGCCCAGCGGTACGACGACGACAGCAGCAGCCTCCCCGACTCCTCCACGTAGTGGGTTCCTGTGCTGACGAAGCCTGTATCACCGGGCCGGAAGAAGACGTGCACGCTGAAGAGCAGATACGAAATCGCAAACGGTGAGAACCTCACCGCGTAGACATCCACGAGGTCCTCGGCACGTTCATCAGCGCCACGGAATGCGAGGAGATACCACTTCCGCATGGCAGCGCGGATGAGCTTCGTCTGCGAAGGCCCGCCCGTGACTGGGAATGGAACATGCCCTCCGGGACGAACGCCGAGACGTCGAGAGAGCCCTGCTGACACTTGGGAAAGAGGCGATCCTCGCGAGCCGACAACAGTTGCCCCCAACCCCAGTGGCTGCTGGCGACTCCGAGGTAATACGTACCGTCGACCCGGTCGATGAACAGAAAGTTGGGACCGCCGTGGGACTCCGGATCTCCAGGAAGAACAGATGGGAACCCTTGAAACACTTGCCCCTGCGGCGCGAACTCTTCCCCGGGCGCCCAGCGGTAGACCGATACCCGCCGCTTGTCGAACTCCTCCGCGACAAAGAGGTATCCGGCATCGAGATCATTGACGTCTGCGAGGAACGCGATGTCGGACGGATGCGGCTCGTCGAGCTTCAGCAGCTCCACCATGGGAGCCACAGTCAATGGAGACGTGTCGAGAACGTGTTCCTGATCTGTCGGCCCCGAATAGCGAAACTGCGCCAAGATCCCCCGGCCGGAATCGAGGTCGGAATGCGCGAGGAAGAAGTAGATCGACTCGTCAGAAAGCCTCTGCGTTCGCGCCAGCGCCTGATGGTGGTTGCCGCCGCCGCTGCTCATGCTCTCAACCGTGTCGAGATAGAAGCGCGAACAATTGCTTCTGTTCGCTGCGAGGTTCTCGAGCGCGTCCTTTAGGTCGCCGGCGAGAGCATTCGACTGCGGGTACCTGCACTCACCCCGGGACGGGTCGCTGATCGGTCGCGACTCCACGTTCGCTCCTTTCATCTCGCCGCCTTGCGCTGTTCTTCCTCGCTGCGCGGCCGGTACAGATGGCGCGCCGGGCGCGCGGCGCGTCGGCGCGTTCGCGGTCGGCCTCGGCCAACACGGATTGTTGAGTTCCGGCCGTCCCGAGCGACGTCATCGGCGACCTGCTTCGGTGGTCGCCGTCGCCCTCGGTGCGATCGCGATCGTCGCCGGCCTCCGCCTGCTTCTCCTCGCGGCGCCGAAGGGCCGGAGCGCCGGCTCCGCGTTCGCGCTTGGGTGGATCGACGGTTCTTGCCGTTCGCGTCTCGCGGATCATTCGGCCACGACGGCGAAGAAGAGCTCGCCCTCGTACTGATCGTCCCAGGTGCCGCTCCAATCGCGCAGACCGAACGTCGCAGTGACCCTGACCGAGGTGGCCGAAATCAGGTCCGCGTCCAGGCGGACGTCGAGATTGCCGAGGTGGTGGTCGCCCTCGTTCGGGGCGAAGCTCACGTTGAAGCCGGTCAGGATTGCGGTGGCGGCTGCCACGGGTGCGGGCACCGTCACGTCGCTGGTCGTCTGACGGGGGCCTGAGCCCTCGAAGCGGCCGAACGTGATGCTCGATGGAACTATCTGCATGGCTGCTCCTGCTCTCGATCAGGACGGGTAGCCGCTGACGACGATCTCACGCTCCGCCTTGCCCGCGCCGGCGTTGACGGCCACCGCGCGGACAAGCTGCGGCCCTCCCACGATGTGACGCAGGTCCACCTCGGAGCCCCGCGCGAGCTCCTTGCCTGCCGCGTCGTACCAGGCGAAGCCTGGGTTCGCGAGGCTGCGCCCCAAGTGATCCACAGCCCAGGCGCGCACGACCCCTGGGCCAAGTTCCGATGTGAAAACGGTGATTGGCGGATCGCCGCGAATCCCGCGCAGCTCGAACTCGCAGGTTGCCGTCGACAGGCCGTTGGTCGCGAGTACGCGGACGGGAAGCGCGCTACGGGCCAGGCGCAGTCGGGCCGGGATCACGGCCTCAGAGCCGTTGAATCGCGGACCGAGGCCGCGCCAGACGGCGTCCTCGTCCTGCCAATGGACAAGGGACCACAGGTCGTCGTCGCCTGCGTGGACTTCCTCGTCGGCCTTCTTCCTGCCGCCGCCGGCACCGATCCGCCACGCCAGGGTCACGTTGCCGTCCTTTTCGTAGGCAGGCTCTCGGCAGCGCAGCCGCGGGAGGGTGGGAAACCTGGCCTCGTGGATGAGCGCGTCACCTTCGTAGATACGCAGCATTTCGGCGTGCTCCGGGTCGATTGGGATTTCGCCCCGGAGGTGGCGAGGCCAACAGTCTTCGCGACATGTCGCGCAGTCACATGCGAGCGGCTCGCACGCTCGCGACTTGCCGTCTCGGCCGACGATCTCAGCGGTGAACCGCGTCGGCTCGTCGGCCACGAGCCGAGGTGGCGCAGGGAAGGTGAAGGACGGCAACACGGTGACGTCGCGGTCGCGGCCCACCTCGACGGCCAGCATCAGGCGAGGGACGCGAACGCGCTGCCATTGCGCTCGCCTCGCGCCGTGCCGAGGGATGCGGCGGGAGATCCGCACGAGTTCGTGCGCCGCACGGTCGGTCTCGCCGGCCGCGCCCTCGCCGCCGAGCGGCGGGTCCATCCGGCCGAACAGGGCACGGTACGTATAGGGACTGATCCACTTGTTGCCCGAGTACCCCATGAAGTCGAAACTGCTGGCCGGATCGAACACCGTGTTGTTGGCCGAGTCGTAGCCAAACTCCCCGATGCTGTCGGACGGGAACGCGCCGTAGCGTGGGTAGCTGCCGTCCTGGTTTGACGGCGTGTCGCACCGGGTCACGCTGTCGCACGGCGCGTGGTGCCGGCCGAGCGCGTGGCCTGCCTCGTGCGCAGCGGTGACCTGGTCACCCACCACGCCGGTCCCGGCGCCGCTGCCGCCGCAGCCGACGAATGTTCCGAACGATATGCCGTTTGGCAGCAGCCCGTAGAACAAGTCGTCCGAGTCTCCTCGCATGTCGCCCAGGACGCCCCGCAATGCCTCGAAGCCGTCCCCGCAGCCACTGGTGTCGGTGGTGAACAGGTCGTCGTCGAAGTCGATCGTGGTGAAGCCCGACAGCAGGACGTCGCCGGTCGGGAAGGTGCGGACGGTGTAGTCGAGGGTGCTCAGCATGTCGGCGTCGTTGGGCGCCGGCAGGTTTAGCCCCTGGCCGGTGTAGTGGACGCCGACGCCGTACACGCGCAGTGGATTGACATCGACGAAGGTCAGGGTCCGCCGGAACGCGGCTGAGCGCTGAGCGCTGGCGCCAACATCGAAAACGCGGCACTCGATCTCGACGGATCCGCGGCTGAGCGCACCTGGGATCCGGAAGTTCAGCGTGTGACCGACCTGGCCGCGCTCGATCTCGGTCTCGCGCCGCGGAACGATCGTCTGGATCGGCGACAACGTCGTGGTTGTGCCACCGGTCCGGACGACGAGCTCCCCCGAAAGCTGGGCGATCGCGGGGAGACCCGCGTCGGCGTCGTAGTCGACCCAGAACCGCAGGCCGGTCGCCTTGCCACCCACGAGGGGGATCGCGTTGTCGGGGAGCACATTGGCGGGATCGAGGTGCTGCGCGCTGCGGAAGCTCTGGATCGCCTGAGTCGTCTCGACGCCGGTGATGATGAGGTCCCCGCGGGCCGGCGGAGCCGTGACGTCGTCGAGTTCGGCAAGCACGGCGGTGGTGATCGTGCCCGCATAGTCGTCGTCCCAGAAGCCCGACCAGTCACGGACGCCGAGCGTCGCCTCAATCTCGACCACGTTGGCGTTGGTCGTCGTCTCCAGCCGGGCCTCGAGGATGCCGACATGGTGGTCGTCGCCGGCGAAGCCCATGGAATAGCCGGTTATCGCGGCGACCGCCCGGATCACCGGCCGCGGGAATACGACCGCCTGACTGGTGCGCTGGGGGCCGTTGCCGCGCACGCGCGGGAAGCTAAACGACGTCTCGCGGAGCTCCATCGCGATCCCTCCGACCGTCGGTGCACCGCGACGCGGGCCGGACCGCGCCTGGCGCTTTGCCCTGAGCAAGTAGACACCGCGCCGAACCGTCGTGGCACAGGCGCTTCACATTTTGCACAGCTTCGGGAGCCCCGGGAAATCCATTCCATCCGTCCGCGCGGCCGGGTCACCCGATACGGGACCCCGCACCGGTTGGGGCTCCGCGGGCGATCCGTGGAGCACCGAACTTCCCGACGGCGACCCCTGCGTCGTGGACAGTTGCGTGCGCGATTCGGCACTGGGCCAAATCTCGTGCCCGTTGGCGCCCTCGCGCGAGCCAATCGGGACTACCGGCACGCGACAGTCGTTCGAAGAGCGAGCGCCGCGAGCTCACGGTCCTGCCGCCTGATGCGGCGCTCGGCGCTCAAGCTTCGCATGTCGCCGGTTGACGGTTCGACTGGCCCGGCCCCAGAGCCGCCCAGCGGCCGGCGTGACGAGGGCAACCGCCGGGATATCAGGCGAACTGCGACGTCCATCCATCGGCTCGGTTCGCCTCCGCTGGGGTCATCCGGTCCCACCGGCCTGACCCCACCGCCGTGCCATGGCTTGCTCGACCGGACGCCGTGGCGGCGACGCGCCGGGGGAAGTTACCAAGCATGCCGCTCGTTGCCGACCCGACCCGCGGCGACTCAAGTTGGATGAGGCGATCGCGACCCCCGCTTGCGCGACGCATCCTTCGTCACAAGAGCGAGGGAACGCCGTCGCAGGCAGCTATTGGCAGGAGTCGTGCGAGGAGCTGGCGCAGCTAAGTCGTGCCCGACGACATGTTGGAGGTCCCTCAGGTCCACCACGGTGCTGCCCGGCTGCGGTGTACTAGGACACGTAGGCCTTGCGCACCATGGCGGCCGTCCATTCGTTCGTACCGTGGGCCGGGGGGACACCCTTGCTGTTCAGGGCCTCGGCGATTTCCGCGAGGGACTTGCCTTTCGCGAGCAGCGTCCGGATCTGCGTCCGCCATCCATAGTCCCTGTTGTTGCACCAGATGTGGGACAGGCGAACGTTCTCGGGGACGAGGTGCCCGCCGGCCGACCTAAGGATCGGGTAGTGGTCGGGCGACGGCGCCCACTTGGTGCGCGGCGTCGTGACCGGATCGAACGCGCCGCGCCCCTTGTGGTGGTAGCACTGCGGCATCTCGCACTTCAGGGCCAGGAGCTGGCCGCGCTCGGCCATCCGCACGAGGACACCCTTCACACCGAGCGCGCGGAGCTGGTCCGCGACCGAGCGATCCCCGCCGCCGCCAGCTGCTGCCTTCGCCATCGAATCACCCTTCCTCACGTTGGACCACCGTGAAGAGCGAAGCGGCCCTGGTCGCCTCCATCGCCTCCTCGAACGGCGGGATGTCGGCGTCCAGGATCCCCCATGCAAGGAACGTTGGGATTGTCGCCGGGCACTGCTGCGACGCGAGCGGTCAGATCTCGTGCGTCGGAGGAGGCGCGCCCGTCGCCGATCAGCAGGCCAGGCACCGGCTTGCGCTTTTCTCTTTGATGGGGTGGGTGTCGTCAAGTCTCCTTCGGGTTGTTGGGTCGGGTCGGGTGCTCCCGGGGTTGGAGGGGTGCTCATTTCTCTTTCGGCGCTCGGGTCCCCGCATGCAAAGCAACAGTGCTCCGCCGCTCGCGGCCACGCCTGGCTAGTAGGACGTGTATTGGAAGTGCGTTGTCGCAGAAGCGCCGCAGCTTGGTCCCGAGCGTCGACCCGTGGGACCGCTTCTCCCGACGCTGAGCGCCGGCAGTGCGCCACCGGCGCCGTGAGCTCCTGACCGTCGGCAGAGACGCGGGCGTCGACCCTGTCTAAGCTGCACTCAGTGCGATGGCCCGGGCACGCAGCCGGAAGCGGACGGCTTCGCGACCTGGGCTGGGCAACCCACCGCACTGGGAGTAGTGTCGTGTCGAGAGGAGACCACGGTGGCGCCGCGGCACGGGTACGTCTACATCAGGGCTGACCGGCTCGACGAGCTGATGGGTCAGAGGTTGGCCGAAACGGGCAGGGACAAGCGTCGCTTTAAGTTCACGGGTTTCCAAGTGGTCGGCACCGGCGTTACCGGCGAACAGGCGGCTCCCGACCCGCGAGCCGAGTTTCACCGGGAGCTGGAGGCAATCGAGAGATACATCGACGGAGCGACCGGCGAGGTCGACAAGCCGGCGGAGTATTTCCACGGGATCATGGACCTGTACATGGCGCCCTTCGCCGACATCGAGTCGCCGTTCGGCGAGATCAGGCAGCAGGTCGCCTACTTCACGGGTGCCACGTCACGCACCGTGCTGATGCTCGCCGGGCCGCTGGCCGACCTGGCTGGCTCGGTCAGCAAGGACCCGACCAGGCGGCAAACGGCAGCCAGCCTCTTGGGCGAGCCGCAGGTGGCCATGGCGGTCGCCGAGGCCGCGAGGCGCAGCCTCCCAGAAGCGGAACGGGCGGAGGGCAATGATGGGCCAAAGGGATGGTTGAGCGACCTCGTCTGGACCTACGGCTGGATGAGCGACCGCCCGGACCTGCTACCGCAAGAGATGGAGTTCGTCGCAGCGACCGACATCGTCGTGCCCGCCGAGAAGACGCCACCGGAGATGTGGTCCGGCGGCGGGCCGAAGAACGTGCTGATCGGCAAGCCGCTTTTCGTTGCGCGGCGACGCTAAGCGCACCGACAGCAGGCGTTGTACGCACGCCCACGGATCACGCGCCGCCGAAGACCGCGCTCGTGGCGGGCCCAAGTGAAGTGGCAGGCTCGCGCAGGCGAAGCGGCAGAGCCGCCGGCCGCCCGCCGCCGCGCTCGAGGCCGTGCGTAGGAGGATCCCACGCACGCTAAGAGCGGGCACGAGCAGCGGAAATCGACGACACGACGCTCTTGCCCGCAAGGAGCGAATTTGACCCGGGGAAGGGCGGTTCCCCGGGGAAACCTCAGGTGAGCCGGTCGCCACGGTCCGCCGGTCGGGTGTCGCCGAGCCGAGGGCCGGGACGCACAGCTCGCCACTAGAGATCGAGGGCGATCATCGCCTCGCGCGCGTAGGTGTTGAGCTCGTTGGCTGGGTCGGTCGTCTGCCAGCGCGTGCGCGTAAGCCGGAAGGTGAGCCGGTGGCGGCCGGGGGAGAGCGCGTTCGCGCCGCTGCCGGCGAGCGGGATCACGAGCGCGCGGCGACCGTCGCCGTTTTGGAGCACCTGCAGCGGCACCTCGACGTCGACGTCGGCCGGCTGCATCCGGCCGCGGCCGAGTAGCCGCATCAGGTCGTTGGTCACGAGCAACACGGTGCCCGGCTCGGCGCCGGCGAGCGCCGCGGGCAGTTCGCTGCCGGGCGGCGGGTGTGGGAGCGGCCCGCCGGCCCGGCCCGCAGCACCGGCGGCCTGCCGGGGAGCACGGGCGGGATCACCGGGCCGCGGTAGAGGTGCCGCGGCGGCTGCGCCTCGACCAGCACGACCGACAGCGTCCCCGCGCCGGCGAAGGCGGGGTGCAGCAGGAGCCGGATGTCGTCGCCGAGCAACTCCGCGTCGATGATCGCCTCGTCGACGGGCGGCAGCCCCGGCCCGCGTCCCGGATGAATCGGCGCGAGCCTCGGGCCGGGAGACGGCGCCGGGGACAGCGGCACGCGCGCAAGCGACTCGCGCAGCGCCAGGTGCGGCGGCGCAACCGGCCCGACCGGTGGAAGCGGCCCGACCGGCGGCCGCGGCCCGACGTGCTTGCGGTGGATCAGCGTCAGCTCGATCTCCTCGGTGAAGTCCAGCGGCTCGGGCGACTCGATCAGCAGCGCCCGCGTCTGCGCTCCGTCCACCAGCCGGCTCAGCTCGAGCTCCGTGACCTCATCCTTCAACGGCAGTCCGAGCGCCGACACCCAGGTGGCGAACACCTGCTCGCGGTCGGCGTCGGCGGCGTCCGGTGCCATCGCGGCCGTGACAGCTGCGGCGGTGGCGCTCCAGAGCGACGCGACGGTCGCCGTCGTCGTCCCCGGCCCGAGCGCGTCGGGAGTGATCTCGTCGAGCCGGCCGGACCAGGAGCCGATGTGCTCGGTGAACGAGCGGAAGCGGCTGACGGCGAACGGGAACGCGTACATGTCGAGCCCCCGCACCTGGAGCGACGAGAACACCGCATCGCCCTCGGCGGTCAGGCAGAGCCGGCCGGCGCGGATCTCGCCCCGGTCCACTTCGACGACGGCCTCGCCGACGCTCGCCCGCAGCCGATCGTCGAAGGCGGTTACCTCCAGTGCGGTCGGGTCGGCCCCGGCATCCAGGTCGGCGGCGCCGACCTCGGCCAGCGGAGCGCCGGCGGTCTCGCGGCGGTACACGACCAGCCGGGGCGGCGCGCCACCGGCAGGCACCTCCACCGAGGCGAACAGCCCTCGCGGTGCCGTGCCGCCGGGGGCGAGCCCGAAGCCCACGCCGGCCGACAGCGCCGCGCCCGCGGCGGGGGCGGCGATCCCGACCACCATCATGAGGTGATCCCAGTCGGGCTCGCCGAACAGCGCGACGGCCGGGCCCGGGGCACTGACATGGAGGGCCCCGTCCTCGATCGTCCACGTACCGCCCGACCGCGACAGCGCCGTCTCGTCGCCGGCGACGAACGGCCGCCGGTCGACGAAGCCGACGCCCTCGACCCTGACGCTGGCGGTGAATCGCGCCCCCGCCGCCCACAGCTCGCCCGAGTCGGCGGGGTTCGGCCCGCCCCCCTGCGGCGGCGCAACGAGCACGGTGCCGGTCACGTCGAGCGGATCGGCCAGCCCGCACGTCGCACCCGGCCGCTGGGTCAGCGTCGCCAACCGCTGACGCAGCGGGTCAATGCTGCGCATCCCGATCGGGTCGGTGTGCGCGCCGGCCTTGACCGGGAACCATGGGAACACGCCGCTGTCGGGTGGCGGCGGCGTGCCGGCGCCGTGGTGGGTGGCGATCCAGTCGTCGTCGGTGACCGTGAACACCGTGTCGGCGTCGGTCGCGACCTCGGGCGTCACCAGCAGCTGCATCTTCAGCAGCACCGAGTGCTCGGCGGAGCTCCCCGGCGGGCGCACCGACAGCGGCACCGCGACGTGGAAGCCCTCCGAGAACGCCAGCGTCACCGGCTCGTCGCGGTAGATCGCTCCCGCCCGCCCTCCGGCGTAGGCGCCGCGCACGTACGGCTCGAGCTCGTCGCCGGTGCGCGCGACCGCGTTCAGTCCCGGAAGTCCCTTGGTGCGGAAGTAGACGAACTCGTCGACCTCGGCGGCCGCCTCCGGCGTGGAAGGGTGGGCGATCGCCACCCGCGTCGTCAGCTGCAGCTCGTACTCATGGTTCGGCAGGAACGCCAGCTTGCCGCTGCCGTCGAAGCCGGCGCCGCCGGGGACGCCCCCGTCGCAGGCCTCGACGCCGGTGAGCACGTCGAGGTAGTCGCGCAGGCCGACGTAGGCGACCTCGTCGACCTCGATCAGGGTGCGCACCGGTGACGATGCCGCCGGCGCGGCGCCCGCGCCCGGGGCGGCCCCGTCGACCCGATAGATCGCCCGCAGCTCCAGCCGGCGGATCGGCCCCTTGGCGCCCAGCATCACCATCTGGTGCCCTGCGCTGCCGCCGCCCAGCTCGAGCCGGCGCACCTCCGAGCCGGCGCCGTCGAAGGCGACCAGGGTCACGTTCAGGGCCCGCGGCCAGGCCATCCGCACCCGGCAGAAGGCGGCGTCCTGGTCGAGGTCTGCGCGCGCGACCACGCCCGGCGGCCCCACCTCGGCGGCCGCGACCACTGTGTCCAGCGGCAGCCCGGCGTAGCCGGCCGGGTGCGACCACGCGGGCCGCAGGAAGCGCAGGGCGCTGAGGCTGTCGGTGAAGCGCCACGCCGCCGGGGCCTGCAGCTCGATGCCGGCGGCGACCGCACGCCAGGTGACGTGGTGGAACAGGCCTGCCAGGCCCTTGTCGAACGACGGGCAACACGGCCAGCTCGGATCGCCGTGCACGATCTGCTCGTCCGCCTCCGGGTTGGCGGTCGTGAACTCGTACGGCGCCACCCCGTTCAGGAGCAGCTTCTTCGCCGCCGGCTGGCCGGCGATCTGGACGTCGACGTCCCAGGTCTTGTTCAGCACCTGCGGCCCGAACGAGCCGTTCAGCTGCACGCCGTCCGGGTCGCTGAAGTCGGGGCTCAGCTCGAGCTTCTGCTCCAGCGGCTGCCAGGTCCGGTCGGGCCCGAAGCGCGGCCGGCGGCGGACGGCGATCCCGACCAGGTCGTAGCGGAGGTCGAGATCGCCGGAGCGCTGGTCGCCGAGCCCGCCGGCGACGCCGCCCCCGAGCCCGAGCTTGTCGTTGACCGCCACGCTCCAGGTGACCCCGATCGTGGCGTCGGTCGCGACCGGGCGCAGCGTCGTGTCCGCCTCCAGGTTCGCCAGCCGCTCCGCCTCCGGCCGGGTCGGCGCCTGGAGCTCGGCGACCGAGTGCACCGGCGCCACGCCCTCGCCGTCCCAGGCGGGGTCGAACCGCTCGATGTGCGTCGGCAGCTGGCGCAGCGTGCCCGGCTCGACGGCGCCGGCGCTGCGCAGCGGTGGCGCCGCTGCCTCCAGCCGCTCGGGCGCCAACTCGCCGAACTGGGCGTCGAGCCGCCAGGTGACGTCGGGCAGGAACCACGGCGTCTCGAGCCGGAGCTCGGCGGTCAGCTCGCCGCGCGAGGGATGGGCGCCGACGACGCGGAAGTCCATCCGGGCGCTGACGCCGATCCGGAGGAAGCCGAAGAGCACGAACCGGATTCCGGCCTCGATCGAGATCACGGCGCCGTAGTCGGACGAGCCGCTGGTGAAGGTCTCGACCACCAGGGTCCAGCCGGCGTTATACGTAAGCCGGACCACGCCCTTCTTGCCGATCCCGCCCTCGACGCGGACCGTGAGCGCGAACCCCTTCGGTCCGTCCTCCACCAGCTCGAGGCAGATGCCGATCACCAGTGACGCCTTCAGCCACAGGTCGACGTCGAAGCGCAGCGTCAACCACGTGAGCTGGTCCGCCAGCCGGCCGACCGCGAACGTGTCCGGGTCGCTCGAGACGAACAGCGTGCCGCTGAACTTCCCCACCCCGTCCATCCACGCCGGCGCATCCTTGACGAACGAACCGGCACGCGCATTGACGCCGATGACGGCGCTGGTGCGGTCGTTGCGCCTGTCGGCCTCGACGACCAGGTAGCCGAGCGGGCGCCGGTTCTGGAACGCGAACACCTCGCCCGCGACCAGCACGCCCTCTTCGCTCGGGCCCTTGATCCCGAGCACGAACACGCTCAGCTCGACGACCTTGCCGAACGCCGGCAGCGACCCCGAGGCGCCGACGCCGAACGACCACGAGTCGCGCTCGGCGCGCCAGCTCGCCAGCCGCCGGTCGCCCGGGACCGTCAGCGGGTCGTTCTGCTCCTTGTACCAGCGGTAGTAGCGCAGGTCGCGCGACTCGCGATCGAGTTGCGCCAGCTTCGGCAGCATGTTCCGCGCGTACAGCAGCCTCGCGCCGGTGAACTCCCAGCCCCCAAGCGGCCCGATCGTGGCCCGGAAGTACGCCTGGGCCATGAAGTAGTCGAACTCGCCCTCGGGGTCGCGCCGGTCGCCGACCAACAGATCGGCGCCGAGCGTGTACGTCTTCGTGCCCAGCTTCCACGCGATCGAGCCGGTGAAGCCGAACTCGCGCGTGCTGGTGCCGTCGGTCTCCTGCTCGGAGTAGTAGCCGCCCGCCTCGAGCAGGACGCTGTTGTCGCTGTTGTGCGCGAGAAGGAAGAAGCCATCCAGCTTCACTCGCGGGCGCGACTCGTTGCCGGACATCCAGAACCGCAGCCGCTTGACGATGACGCCGCCCTCGAGCCCGCTCGGCAGCTCGACCAGCAGTCCGCCCGAGAAGGACAGGTAGCTCGCGCCGTCCTCCGCCACCAGGCCGAACTCGGAGATCACGAGCGCGAAGTTGAAGACGTAGGCGACGACGCCGTCTGGCAGCGCCAGCCCCTCCTTGTTGAAGTGGCCAAGGCGCCAGCCGAGCCCCTCCATCGCGAACGCGACCTTCTCGCCGTTCAGGCCCCGGAGGCGGAACGACGAACGGTCGGAGCCGGTCGGCGGCATCGACACGAACAAGTCGGCGGTCAGCAGCGCGCTGTCGACGAACGACTTGTCCTCGAGCTTGCGCGCGATCGAGAAACCGGCGCGCACCGCCATCACGTCGACGATCACCGCCGCGGCGATCTCGAAGTGAAACAGCGCCGGCTGATCGACCTTGTAGCCGACCACCGGCGTGTAGTCCTCCTCGAGCCCGATCTCGATCGCCCGCTGCGGCGCCTCGTCCTCGCCGAACACGAGTGCCGCGCTGAACGTCAGGCCCAGATCCTCAGCGATGTCCGCCGCCGGCTGCGACCGGTAGTAGAAGGACTCGACGATGAAGGCCAGCGCCGGATCCTTGCTGACCTGGATGTGGACCGGAGCCTTCTCGAACGCGAACACGTCGTCGCGGTTGCCGGGATCGAGCACCTTGCGCCGCACGCCGGTGGTCACGTGGCGCGGCACCGGCAGCCAGAACGGCCCCAGGAAGGGCACGACAGCCTCGCCGAGCACGAAGTCGGCGGTCGGCTCCTTGTCGGTCGAGTGGCCGTTGAGCCACTCGACCGCGTCCTTCACGCCGTTCGCGCCCTCGTCGACGTCGACCGAGCGGACCGAGAACAGCCCGTCGTGAGCGCCGGCGTGGCTCGGCAACCACGGCTCGATCCCGTGCCGCAGCCACTCGAACTGGCCCGGCCGCGGGTCGTCCGAGGGGATCGGCTGAAAGGCGAGCTCGTGCGATGGGATCAGCCGGAAGTCGTGCACGGTCCGGCACGGGATGCGCGACAGGCCGCAGCGGCCGAACGAGATCGGCACCGCGGGCTGGATGTCGAACTCGTACGCCTCGCTCATGTAGATGCGCACGTGGACGAAGATCGAGGTCGCGTCGATGCGCCGGTAGACGGCCTTGAGATCGTCGAGCCGGCCGGGCTCGAACTCGCCCACCTCGACGACGAGCTCGCCGCTCGGGTCGCCGGGCTCGTCCGGGTGCGGGCTGACGAGGCCCGGCGGCAGCCGGATCTCGACCGGCAGCCCCTCGAGCACCAGCTCGCAGCCGTCGTCGCCGACCGAGGCGAAGAGTTTCGTCGACCGGCCGGATTGGGCGTATGGCTGGATCCGGAACTCGACGTCGGGCATCGAGACGAGCACGAACGGCCACCCCTGGGGGTAGCCCAAGAACCCGGTGCCGAGGCCGACGGTCAGCTCGGCCTCGACCGAGACCCGGTCGGCGTCCGCGCCGGTGCGCACGTTCTGGATCTCGACGCTGTTGTTCAGCGCCGCCAGCCAGGCGGAGGGGTCGGGCGGGTCGCCACCGACTGGGTGGCCGGTCTGCTCGCGGATGGCGTCGGTCGGCCACAGGTTGGTCGGGTCGCCGAAGAGGCTGAACAGCGTCTGCGTCGTGGGCGGCATCAGGCGTCCTCGACGGCGCTGGTCGGGTCCACGATGGCGTCGAACATCTTCTCGTGGTCCGCGATGACGAACTCGTCGAGCAGGGCCGCCCTGAACACGATCAGCGCCAGCCCGTCGCCGCCCGTGGCGTCGTACATCAGGTGGGTCGGGTGGGCGTCGAAGTCCACGAACCGGTTCCCGTGCAGGGCCGAGCGGTCGAACAGTCGCGCCGCCGCGCGGGGGTCGGCGAGCAGCGGGCCTGCAGTCGCGATCGGAAGGTCGAGCATCTCCGCCCAGAGCCGCCGGCGCAGCGCGGCGACCGGGTTGGCGGGCGTCGCCTTCAGCTGCTGCGGGACGCTGAAAAGGTTGATCTCGCCGTCGTGGTAAAGCCCGCGGCGGTTGATGTTCGCCGAGCCGACGCTGACGAAGGCGTCGTCGACGATCATCATCTTCGCGTGCACGTAGATGCCGGCTAGGTCGATGACGGTCGCGGGGGCGCCCCGCTTGTGCGGGCGCGGCCGGACCCCGGCGCGGGTGTCGTCACCCCGCACTACCTCGAACACCTGCGCGTGCTCGGGGTCGGGGGTGGGGGTGGTCGACTCGTTGAAGGCGTACATCAGCTCGCCCTCGATGGAGAGCCAGAAGGGCACCTGGGGCAGGCGCTGCTTCGGCCCGAGCACCACGGTCGGGTCGACCCCGCCCGATGCCTGCAGGTCCTGCGAGAGCTCGAGCCGGCCCGACGACGCACGCAGCTCGTTGTCGGCGACCGTGTAGTGGCGGCGCGGGTAGCCGATGCGCACGATCCCGGCGCCCGCGTCGGCGGCGTGGAGCTGGGCGATGAACCCGGTTCGCTGGATCTCCCCGAAGGGCTGGTCCGGGGTCGAGGGCAGCACGATCACGAGCGTCTTGATGTCGCGGCCGGCGACCTTTGCCAGCAGCGCCTCGCGGTAATCGTCCGGCGGCGTGTAGTACTGGTCCTCGATGTAGATGAACTCCCGTGCGGCGCCGATCGCCTGGATCAGCGTGTCGGCGATCGTCTTGTCGCCGGTGGGGGCGAACTCGAGCTCGCGCGAGGGGTCGGCGGCCTTGAAGTAGGTACGCGCGACCTGGACCACGTCGGTTCCGGCATCGGCGAGCTCGCCGGTGGCGGCAGGCTCGAACGCCAGCTCGGTGGTGCCGCCGTCGCGGGACCAGCGCTCGGCGAATGTCAGCTCGACGTCGCGCACCGCCTTGCCGCGCACGCGCGCGTGGACGTCGTGGTAGGGGCCACGGCCGAGGTGGCGGACGTCGTCGAGCCGGTTCGGGTTGATGTCGATCCCGCCGGCGTAGCCGTAGCGCTCGGTACCGGCTTTCACCACCGCGAACTTGGTGTGGTAGAAGCCGAAGTGCCGGATCAGCTTGAAGAACGAGTCGTAGGGGAAGCCCGACAGCGGCGGGCTGGCCGGGTTGTCCGCGACCGTTGCCGGGTGGGGTGCGTAGCGGCTGGCGGCGTTCTGGATCGCGTCCAGCAGCTCGACGGCGTCCTTGTTCGGCTCGAGCGCGCTGCCATCCGTATCGATGATCCACGTGATCGCGATCGCGTTGAGGATGAATAGCGCCAGCAGGATGATGGCGCCCGCCGCGTCGGTGCGCATGAAGTCCACGTTCTGGCCCCTCAGGAGCCCCATGACGATCGCGCTGAACAGCGTCAGCTCGAAGGTCTCGACGGGCGAGCCCGGGTCGAGCTGGATGAACTTGGGCGAGAGGAAGCGGGTGGCGCCGCCGGCGCCGCCGATCAGCGTCGCCGCCTCGACGAGCGACTTCGGGAGCGGCGGCGGTGGCTGGCCCGGGTCCGGGACCGGGTCCCACGGCCGCACGTCGGTCAGCTGCTCGTCGGGAAAGGTCTGCCAGCCACCGACCAGGTGCAGGCCGCCATCGGCGCCGGCGCCGACCGCGTCCCCGAGGCGGCGGAAGAGGTCGTCGAAGTACTCGCCGCCGTTGACGAACGACGTGTACTCGTTGTTGCGGGTGTAGCGGGCGAGCGGGTGGTCGGACTGGGCGACCTGGGGTGCGAACCAGTCCGGAAGGTCGGTCAGCGTCACGTGCCGGAACGCGGGCGTGACCTCGATCTGCGCGGCGGCATGAGCACCGTCCTCGAGCCGGGCGAGCTGGACGTCGGCGCCGGCGGGGCGCAGCGTCGCGGCGCCGCCGCCCGCGGGGAGCACCGCTGTCAGCGGCATGGTCGCGGGGTCGGCGGTGTGCATCCGCGCGACCGCACGCTGGAGGTCGCCCCCATCGGCGGCCGTCAGCTGGGCGGTGGCGGTCGTGCCGCCGGAGCGGATCTCGATTGTGGCCGTCTCGCGCGGGAAGCCGCGGTGGTCGAGGATCAGCACCGGCGCACCGGCGCCGTTGGCGGTCTGGGCGGCGATGGCGTCCGCAAACGGCTGCCAGGTGGGCAGGTCGGCGGCGGACAGCGCGGCCAGGATCTGGCTCCCCCAGAGGGCCGGGTCGCGCGCGACCCGGTCCTGGCCGGCGCACAGCAGCGTGAGCGCCGCGACGGTCGCGAGCTGGTCGCCGGCGGCGGCGGCGTCGCCGTCGGCGAACGGGGTCAGCGTGGCGCCCGGGTCGAAGACGAGATAGAAGGTCGGCAGCCCGAAGGGCAGAGACTGCACCGTGCGCCGCACCGGGAACGGGTTCACCTGCAGCTCGACCCACGTCGGGCCGCCGGAGGGGGTCAGCGACCGCAGTATCCCCGGCACCGGGGCCCGCACGGTGCCGTCAGCCGCCGGCCGCTCGGCGCGCAGCTGCAGCAGCGCCACGTCCGCGTAGCGCAGGCCGCCCGGGACGGTCACCGGCCCAGGGGTGGTGAGCGTCCAGCCGGCGGGGTCGAGCGGAGCGGTGAACATCAGCTGGGCACCGCCTCCCCTCCGGTCACCCGACGGCCGCGGTCGGCGCGCAGGCTGGCGCGGTAGCGGACCGCGCCGGCCGCGGACGGGAGCGAGTAGCTGCTTATGGTCTGCGGCAGCCAGGGGCTGACCTGGCGCCAGCTGCCGCCGCCGTCGACGCTGCGCTCGAGCGACAGCAGCGCCGATACGGCGAGCGGATCCCAGCTGACGGTGTCGGCGCCGTCGTCGCGGGCGACGGTCAGCGCGGGCGCCTCGAGCGGCGGCGGGCCGGTCAGCGCCACCACCGGGCCGGCGAGCCGCGAGGTGATCCCGTCGCGGGTCATCGCGACGGTCCAGAGCGCCACGCGCCGGTCGTGGCCGGCGGCGAGCGTGGTACTGACGATGCGATCGGTGGCGTCGACCGCGCCGGCGTCGACGTCCAGCACGGCGGCCGGCGCCAGCAGCATGCCGTCGGCGACCCGGACGCGGATGCCCTCACCCGGGTACAGGTCGCGCCGGTTCGGCAGCCGCAGCAGGTGTGCCGGCGCGCGCAAGTTGTCGTTCACCGGCTCGGCGCCGTCCTCGTCGGTGGCGAACAGCACCACCCAGGAGAGGTCGAAGCCGTCGCGCACGCGCGCCTCGATCGCGAGCGTCTCGGTGTCGCTGGAGGGGACCTGCAGCTGCGGCGTGCCTGGCGAGCGCAGCGACGGCACGCGCACGATCTGCGCCGGGATCGCGGCGCCGGTGGAGAGGTGGCCGGCGGCGTCTGCGAGCCGGATCCGGTGCACGTAGCGCTCGGCCTTGCTCGGCAGCGTGTCGGTGAGCAGGCCGAAGTCGGTCGGGTCTGGCAGCACCGCCACCCACAGCGGCTCGAGCTGGGCACCGAAGCGGACGAGGAAGTCCATCAGGAACCGGCCCTCGACCTGGGCCGGGGTGCCGGTCCGGATCTGCGCCAGCAGGGCCGCGTGGTCGCCGGGGTTCGGCTGCGCATAGCTGGTGACCGTGCCGTCCGGCAGCGTCGCCGAGATCGTGTCGTCGGCGTTCGCTCCCATGCAGCCGACGATCCGGTCGAGCCCGATCCGCTCCAGCTTCACCCGATGGCCGGCGGGAACGGTCAGGTCGGCGAGCAGCGCAGGCAGGTCGACGCCCACCGTGACGCTCTCGCCCGCCGGCTCGACGGTCACGAGCTCCGGAACGTCGGGCAACGGCGGCGGCACGGTCAGCTCGGGCCGGCCCAGGTGGCGGGCGGTGGCCGCGGCGGCGGCGATCGCGCTCTCGTTGCCCGGCCGGCCGCCGTTCGGGGCGGTGGCGTCGAGCGCATCGTCGACGTAGTCCTGGTCGTCGGCGGCGCTGACGCCTGCCCACACCCGCACGCGCCGGTGGTCGGCGTCGACCGTCAGCCGGTCGCGGAACACGTGCCTGTAGGAGTCGGCGTCGGTGATCGGCACGATCGCGCTCCGCTCCGCCCATGCCGGCGGCCGCTGCTCGGAGCCGTCGAGGACGGGCCGGAACTCGAACGCAGCCGGGCTGGGCACACGCGTCGGGTCGATCGCGCTCGGCTCGACGCTGAGCACGATCGCATCGCCGGCGGTGTGGCCGGCGACCCGGAACGGGTAGTCGGCCAGCGACAGGTACCGCCCGCGCATCGCATCGGTCGGGAGCGGGCGGTCGAGCAGGGCGGGCAGCTCGTAGAGGGCCCCTACCTGTGCCGGCGGCCCGGTCACCTCGCCGGCAACGAGGTCCGGGGCCAGCGGCTGCCAGTAGACCCGGAACTCTCGCGCGTGCGGGTCGGCATCGTGCTCGGCCTCGGTCCATCCCCACTCGAGCACGACCGCGTTGTCGCTGTCGCCGAGCAGCTCGCGGTCGGCGTTGGCAAGGTCGGCATCGAGCGCCTGCAGCACCCGCGCGCGGACGCCGCTCGGCGCGATCGCGCCGCCGGGCGGCGGCGCCGGCGGCCCGACCGGCTGCGGCGGCGGCAGGTGCTTCTCGAGCCGCATCACGCTGCCGATGCACGGGCCGGCCGATGGACGGCCGAGCGGGTCGACCGAGAAGATCCGGTACTGGTGCGTGCTGCCCGGCGGCGGCCCCTGATGGTCGGCGTCGACGATCACGTCGGTGAGCGACATCATCGGCGACACGGGCGGCTCGGGTGCCGGGTCGTCGGGAAAGGCCGCCTCGAGATCGATCCCGGGCGCGAGCGGCGGCGGCTCGCGCCCGCCGCCGCGTGAGCCGAGCACGAGCGTCCCCAGCGGGTCCGCGTCGAGCGGCTCGAATGGGCCGGCGGTGTCGACCCGGCGGCGCTCGATCCGGAAGCCGAGCACGTCGAACGGCGGGAACGCGCCCAGGTCGGGCGGCCACGGCAGGGGCCCCGGGGTCCCTGCGGGTGGAGGCGGCAGCCAGCGCAGCTCGAACCCGAGCGAGGCCGGCGCGGGGGCCGGTCCCGTGGCTGGGTCCAGCGGCAGTTGCGGCTGCTGCAGGTTGTCAGTCTCGAGCGTCAGCGGTGGCTGCGGCAGCGGCGTGTCGGCGAACACGACGCCGTACACCACCGCCGACCGAGCAACCACCTCGTCCGGGTCGCCGCTGCCGGCCGGCACCTCGCGGACGCCGAACAGGAAGCCGCTGCCCGAGAGCGTGATCGTGTCGACCGGATCGGTTGTCTCGATCGTGACGCGCTCGGCGGGCGGCAGGTCGGCGCGGAACTCCGTGACCGGCAGCCCGGGCAGGAATTCGGTGGTCGTCGCCGCCCAGCTGAGGCCGGACCCTGCTGCCAGCTCGAGCCCGACGCGCGTCACCGGCTGCCCGAAGGACAGCACCAGGCAGCGCTCGCCGCTCAACGCGATCCCCTTGCGGCCTGTGGCGGTCAAGCGGTCCTCGGATGGGTCGGGGAGCTGCTGCACGGTGGCGGGCGCAGGCGTGCGCAGCGACACGGGACCGAGCGCGAACGTGGTCGGCAGCGTCGTCCCGCGCGGGACCGAGTGGAACCCGTGCAGCGGCTGCTCGAGGTCGCGCCGGCGGAAGCGGCCAGTGATCCGGTAGTCGTAGGCGGCGCCCTCCTCGAGCTCGCCAGCCCGATCGAGGAAGCCGAAGCCGAGCATCCGTCGCCAGGCCGGCTCTATCAGCAGCGCCAGCGCGTACGGCCACGGGCGCAGCTCGACGAATGGCTCGTCCAGCTCCTCCCGAACCACCGCGCCCGCGGACACGGGCACCCCGCCGGCAGCCGCCTCGTTCATCAGTTCGGTGACACCGTGGAAGGCTTCGGAGTCGAACTGCTCGTCGGCGAGCAGCCGCGACTTCGCGAGCGCGTCCTCGTCCGCCTGCGACCCGAGGCCGGGGTCGAGCGCCCGGATGGGAATCTGGATCCGCTTTGCGATCAGGTCCGCATTGCCCCACTCCTGCTCCTCCTTCTCGGGGCTCGGCGCGACATCGACGCAGACCTCGAGCAGGGTCGCGGGCGCGGTGCAGTAGACGATCACCCGGTCGACGTCCAGGCTCTCGAAGCGAGTGTCCTGGACGCCGCTCGGCGCTGTCAGCGGGCGGGCCGCGACCGCCTTGCCGTCACGGACCGCGATCGCGAGCGCGGCCGGGACACCGATGTGGGTCTCGACCATCCGGTGGCCGACGCCGAGCCCGATGTCGTAGGCGAGCCAACGCACTCCCGGCCCGGTGCCGATCGCGACGCGGTCGAACGCCACCGGCAGCGACACCGGGCCGGCGGCCTGGCGGACCGCGATGTCGGCTAGCGGGGTGTGTAGCCGCAGAACGCGATGGAGGACCTCCAGCTCGTCGCCTGACAGCCGGTAGCATTGGGGCTTCGGTCGGCCGGAGGCCTTCCGGCGCTGGATGTCGAAGCCGTCGAGCGAGTAACCGGCGCCGGGGGGCGCGATCCAGAGGAGATGGACGCCGTCGGCCTTGGAGTCGTCGAGGCGGGGGAGCGCTGCGGCGGCGAGGGAAGCGGCCACTGCGCGACCGTAACAGCGCGGCGGAGGCGCGGGGTGATCGTTAATGCGTGCGGCCAAGAACCGCGCTCCCAGGAAGCGGTCACGCGTGGTCAGCGACCACCAGCGCGCAGAACCAGGCGGTGCGGGCGACCGTGCCGAGCCGGTGCCGCGAGGGAACGGCGCGCCGCGCCGGGGCGGGACCCACCCGAGCGGTGAGCGGCTGGCGAGTACCGGGTAGGCGCGTCGCTCGCGGTCGGGTGAGGTGGTCGGATGACGCGCCCGACGCTGAGCGGAATTCGCGCAGCGTCTCGATGTCCGGCTTGCCCTGCCACGCGTCCTTCACGCGTCCTTGAGCTTGGCAATGTGCGCCTAGGCCCGCCGGCGCCCGTCCGAGCAGATTCGGTGCAGGCGCAGGGAAAAGACCGCCTCGCGTGGGCGCGCGTACGCTGGCATGGCACCCGCGGCCATCACTCGTAATGATGGGGTCGGGGGTTCGAGTCCCCCCGTCGGCTTCGGGAGTTCCAGCTGTTGGTAGTGGGGCTTGGGGCGGTTTTGGGGCGTTTTCGGCTTGCCCCTCGCCTTGTTAATGAGCGTCTCGGGGGCGATCGGGCCCGCGGCCGCGGTACTCAGAGATGACGTGCGCGTACGTGCGCGCGAGGACCTCGACGGTGTGGCCCATCTCCTCGGCGATCTCCTGGAGTGAGGGGCGCTGCTCGGCGAGGCGCAGGCTGGCGTAGGTGTGGCGTGGTGCTGTCGCGCCCGCCCCGCATGGCCGTGTCGCAACGGCGTGCTGTGGGAGGGGATGGGTCAGTGGATGTCGAGGCGTTCGAAGGCTTGGGTCAGTGCGATGACGAGCACGACCGCGGTGCCGATGAGCACGGCCGCCGCGCCGCCGCTGAGCCCGCGCACGAGTTGCCCGTCGCCGACGGCGTAGAAGAACGGCGACGCGAAGCGGAAAGGGTGGATCCAGTGCACGACCGGGGCGAGCGAGTTGATGATGTAGGCCGCCGCGGCGATGGTCGAGGTGATGCCGAGTGCGGTGCCTCGGCTGCCGGTGGCCGCGCCGATGAGCATGGCCAGCGCGCCGAAGTCGATCGCGAGCAGCAGCACGCCCACCGTGGCGGCGATCAGGTTGCCGATGCCGATGTGCAGCTCGAAGCCGGGGCCGGCGAGCACGCACAGCATCGTCACCAGTGCGACCGGCACTGGCTGCAGGCACATGGTGGCGAACTTCTCGGCGATGAGCCGCCGGCGTGACAGCGGCAGGGTGGCGAGCAGGCCGAGCGTGCCGTCCTCGTCTTGCCCGGCGATGCTCGTCGATCCGTAGCCGATCGCCAGCAGCAGCACGATCAGCGGCACGAAGTTGGCGTACAGGTTCGCGCTGAGCCAGCCGGACGCGGTGGTCAGCGAGCCGGTCGCACCGAATAGCGCCGCGGCGGTGTTGCCGTTCTCGGTGAGCTTGTTCAGGCTGGCGTCGTCCTTGAACGACGGGTACAGCGCCACGACGATGAACGCGTAGAGCGCCATGCCCAGCGCGTAGCCGATGAGCGAACGGCGGCGCAGCCGAAGCTCCAGCCGCATGGTGTCAGCTCGCATGGGTCACCTCCTCCGCTCAAGCCGACCGGTAGTAGGTCAGGAACAGCTCGTCGAGATCGGCGCGGCGGGCCGTCAGGTCCACCGCGTCGAGCTCGGCGGCTTGGCGCAGCAGCGGCGCGACCGGCCCGGTAACCGAGAGCACCAGCCGAGTGGTGTCCTGGCTCAGGACGTGCACGCCGGGCAGGTCCGCGAACCGTGCCGGGTCGACAGCTTGGGCGAAGCGCAGCTCGATGGTCCGCGGTGCTGCCCGGCGCAGGCCTTCGACGGTGTCGGTGAGGACGATGCGTCCTTCCTTGATGATCGAGAGCCGATCGACGACCCGCTGCACCTCGTCCAGCTCGTGCGAGGAGAGGAACACCGTGCGCCCGTCGGCCACCGTCTCGCGAACCAGATGCGCGAACTCGTCCTGCAGCAACGGGTCCAGCCCCGACGTCGGCTCGTCCAGGATGAGCAGGTCCGGGCGGTGCATGAACGCGAGCACCAGGCCGATCTTCTGCCGATTTCCCTTGGACAGCGCGTGCACCGGGCGGTCCAGCTCGGCCTGGAACCGTTCGACCAGCTCGTCGCAGTAGGCGTGATCGGTCAGGCCCCGCACGCGGGCCACGTAATCGAGGTGCTGTCGGCCGGTCAGCCGCGGGTAGAGCGCCAGCTCGCCCGGCAGGTAGCCGACGCGGCGGTGGATCTCGACGCCCGCGTCGACGGGGTCCAGGTCGAACACCCGCATCCTTCCGGTCGTCGGCCGATACAACGCGAGCAGCAACCGGATCGTCGTCGACTTGCCGGCCCCGTTCGGGCCGAGGAACCCGAACACCTCGCCGGCGTTGACCTCGAAGCTCACGTCGACGACCCCGCGCCGCGAGCCGAAGCGCCGGGTGAGCCCTTCCACCGCGATCACGGGTGTCATGCGCCCGCCTCCGGCGTGAACAGGCCGGGTCCACAGAGCTCCATGACCGTCCTCGCCCAGCGCGTCACGCCGTCGCTGCCGAGCGGGTCGACGCCGAGCACGCCGGCGATCTGCTCGCGCATGACGATCACCGCGAGATCGAGCACCAGCACGAACGCCGCCCGGGCCGGCGCGTCGTCGGACGGCCGCACGACCCCGGCCCGCTCCAGCGCGTCCACCGTCTGCACCGTCGCGTCGAACAGCATCCGGAACAGGGCCTCGCCCGCCGGCCCACCGTCGACCAGCATGCGCCGGATGTAGGCCGGCAACACCGGCTCGGCCTCAAGGTTCGCGGCGAACCTCGCGGCCAGCGACGCGGACGCCGCCGCAACCGGACCGCCCTCGGCCAGCTCGGCCACAGCGTCGATCACCGCCGCCGTCGCCCGCTCATCGACCGCAGCCTTCAGCCCCTCCTTGGACTTGTAGTGGTGGATGACCAGCGAGGGCGACACGCCGGCGGCCTCGGCAACATCGCGGACACTGACCGCGGCAACCCCGCGTCCGGCGAACAGCCCCATCGCGGCTTCGCGGATCCGAGCCGCCGCTGTCAGATCGGCTGCACGCACGTGCAGACTCTTGCACGATCGTGCAGCAGCCTCAACAGGCGTGGCGAAAGACACCGACGCCGCCTTGAGCAACTCATTGACGTGCCCGAGTTCGTGGACCTCGCGCTCAAGCTCCTTCAAAGGCGTGAGCTCGTCGCTGGTCACCTGCTGCGGACGCGTGCCGGCATCGGCCTCCGGCCTGGCGCACCCACGACCGCACCGCCTCCGGGTGGACACCGAGATCACGCGGCCACGACCGGCGTGGCCGCGACCGCGGCGACGCCCGCGGTCTATACGTCCGGGGGGTAGTCGACTCCCCACTGCGGCGGCGATGCTTGGCGATCGTCGGCCAGGGAGGCACAGCCGTGCGCAGGATCGATGACCCCAGGACACGACGGACGTGGACCGCAGCGGCGCGCGCCGCGCTCGCGACGGCGCTGGCGCTTGGCCTGACGGCGCCCGCGGCGCACGCCGCGACGCTGCCGCAACCGATCTACTTCTGGGCCAGCACGGCGGACTTCATCAGCGTCCCGAAGGGCACGATCTCGAGCAACCCACTGGTCATCCAGCCCACGTCGATCCTCATGTTCGCCGACGGCTCCTGGGACCTGGAGAGCCTGTCGTGGACCGGCTGGGGGACAAGCGTCGCCCGCGCGACGGGCATCAGCAGCGCGAGCAACGGCATCCCCGACCAGGCCACCGGCACGCGGATCAAGACGCCGGTGACGGTGACGCTGTCGCAGCCGGGCCGCTTCCAGGGCCACGAGATCTATCGCTGTTTCACGCTGAAGGCGCCCGCCCATCCGGACTCGAACGAGCGGCTGTGCCTGAAGAACGATGGCCACGGCTACTACCGCCTCGCGTCGGCGCCGCTGACGAAGCCGCGGCCCGCGGTCGTGGACTTCTTCTCGGGCCCGCCGAACCGCAACGTCGGCTGCGAGCTGAGGGCCGCGCAGGGTTCCACGGCCGCGCACGTCCTGTGCGAGAGCTACGGCGCCGCGGTCAGCCAGAAGGTCACGATGAGCGCCGGCGGCAAGGTCCAGATCTGCACCCAGCACGGCAGCGCACAGAACACCTGCGACCAGGGCAACTTCGGCGAGGGCACGCCGACATACAAGGTCGGCCGCCAGGTCACGGTCGGGCCGTTTCGCTGCAAGGTGCAGCGCAGCGGCATCCGCTGCGTCGTGACGAAGACCGGCAAGGGCTTCCTCATCGGCAAGACGAGGACGACCCGCGTCGGCTGACTCGGCCGTCAGCCCGGTGTCCTCGCGCTACGAGCGCGCGTCGCTGATCGTCACGTCCAACAAGCTCTTCTCACGCGCCGGGGGTCAGCGCGTCGCGGCCTCGTAGACGGTGCCGTCGACGACCGACAGCGCCGGGATCTGGCGTAGGTGCGAGTGCGCCTGGTAGCGGTAGAGCGTGCCCTCGTCGTCCACGAGATAGGTGTCCACGCCGTCGCGCTGGTGGTGGAGGATCAGGCGCTCGCTGCGCTCGGCGAGCTGGGCCAGGGCGCCGATGCTCGTCACGTCGATGGGCGGGCGCGCCGGATCGAACGTGGTGCCGGCGATCGGGACGATCAGGTGGCGGTAGCGGTCGACGTGCCTGGTCGGGTCGAACGGGTCGCGCAGCAGGCCGGTGCCGGTGATCAGCGCTCCGGCGACGCCGAGCAGCAGGCCGATGACCGCCAGCCACCGCGCGGTGGGCACCGAGACGCCGATTTCATGGATGGTCAGCGTGGCGGCCTGCGTGGTCGAGGACGAGACGGAGCCAGCGCGCTTCGGGATGAAGGCGGCGGCGGGCTTGTCGGCCGTCGAGGCGTCGCCGCCCGCGTCGGACGAGCCCGTGTCGGGACGGAGCTTCAGCGGGTCGAGCTGGAGCTTCAGCGCCGGCGCGTAGTCGCTGGTGACCGGCTGGTCGCCGAGCGTCCCGGCCAGATGCACACGCGGCGTGACCTCGACGCTGTAGGGAGAGCCCGCCGAGGTGCCGGTGAGCTTCTCGACCCTGGTGATGAGCGAGCGCAGCTGGCGCACGTCGAGCGATGCATCGGCCGCGGCGTAGTCGCCGGTGAAGCGCCTGGGCGCGGCGAGCTGGATGGTGCGGCTCCAGCCGGTCGGGCTCGAGAGCTTGAGCACCAGCTCCATCGTGCCGCCGAGGTGGTGAGGCGCCTTGGCCTGCAGGCGGTAGTGAGCCTTGATGTGGACGTCGTGGACGAGCTTGACGAAGATCGGGTCGCCGGTGCTCACGACGCCGTCCGGATAGACGGGCCCGGCCGACGCCTTGGCGTGGTAGCCGAAGCTGACCCTCTCCGTGTACGGGGTCTTGTCCGCCGAGGGCTTGGTCGTGGTGCGCGTGAAGGCGAGCGCGCCGAAGGCGAGGAAGACGAGAGCGACCACCGCGCAGGTGGTGAAGATGGACTGCTCGTGACTGTCGTAGAACGAGTGGCGGTCGCGGGAGGCACGCAGCGGCTCGAGCTGGCGAATGCCGCGCTCGTCGAGCGGCCGGCGGCGGTCGCGGCGCCGGCGCCGTTGCTTCGCGCCGAGGAAGAGCAGCAACGTCATGCCGCCGCAGAGCAGGGCGGCCATGAGCGGCGTGTGCAGCCAGTGGAGGATGCGGCCGCCGTGGGCCACGCGGAGCGTGAGCTTGCCGACCACGTCCGTGCGCGTCGGATGGTCCGGATCGGTGAAGTCGTTGTTGTCGCCGCGGGTGGTGAAGCGACCGCCCTTGGCCGCGACGATGCGGTGCAGGACGACGAGGCGCAGCGTCTTGCTGCGGTAGGCGATGACGTCGCCGACCCGATACTGGGCACTGGGCCGGACCACCGCGAGGTCGCCGCTGTGGAAGCGCGGCGCCATGCTGGTACCGCTCGTGCTGACGTAGCCGGTCTCCCCGCCGATCTGGGTCGGGGCGAGCAGCAGCCACGCGGCGACGGCGAGCACGACCAGCGTGGCGCTGATCAGGCCTGCACGCAGATGGGGGGGTCTGGTTATCAAGCCGGGGGGCGCTTCTCAGGAGGGGGAACGGTGTGTGGGTTCGAGGGGACGGCCGGGCAGGTGCCCGGCCGTCCACTCGCGTTAGCACGAAGGGCTAGTCGTTGACCGTCACCGCGAGGTGGGTCGCGGTGTCGGTGGGCTGCGTGAGGCCGCTGCAGGTCGCGGTCTGCGTGCCGACAGTGCCGGCGACGGTGCAGTCGGACGTGAGCGCGCCGTTGTTGAAGGCGATGCGCACGTGCTTGCCGGTGATGTCGGTCGAGAACGTGACGACGACGTCGTCGATGTTGGTGCCATCAGCCGACAGCGTGTAGTTGACGGCGGTCGCCGTCGCGCCGCTGACGACGGTGTCCTTGTAACCAGCCATGCTGTCCGGCACGACGTTGGCGTCGGTGAAGGCGACGCCACCAGCGGCAACAGCGCCGATGACGGCCACCGCCAGGATGATCTTCTTGGTCTTGCCCTTCATGGGGTTTCCCCTTTCCTTTCGGTAGCCCGGCGGACCGCTTCGGTTCCGTGGCTTTGCGCCCCCGCCTTGCGGTCGGGTTTGCCCGTTCGTTTGGATGCCCCCCTGATCGGCAGCCCGAGGCCGGACCTGAGGCCTTTCTGGACGATCGGTGCGGCGCCATCCGCTTTTCGCCATACGCAGGAAAAAAGCCGTTGCTCACAGCGCAATCGGCCGCCCACGGGAAGCGGCGGCACGTGGCCGCCCCGGGGCGCCCGGCTCATACAGGCGTCGAGAGGACGCGGAAGATGTGCTTCGGGAGCCGAATATCAGCGGTGTGAGCGGGCAAGAGGCCCAACCCGGACCGCAGGACACACTGGTGCGCCGCGCCTACGCCTTCGCCGAGGCCGCGCACAGGGGTCAGCGCCGCAAGGACGACCGCGCCTTCATCGCCCACCCCGTCCACGTCGCGCGTCTGCTGGCCGCTCGCGGCTACGACGAGGAGGTCGTGGCCGCCGCGCTGCTGCACGATGTCGTCGAGGACACTGCGGTGACGCTGGCCGAGATCCGCGAGCACTTCGGCGCGCGCGTGGCCCAGCTCGTCGAGTGCGTGACCGAGAACCCCGAGCTGCCCACCCCCGAGCGCAAGCGCGCCTACCGCGAGGGGCTGCGCCACTCGCCCGACGCGGCGCGCGCGATCTGCGCCGCCGACAAGGTCTGCAACGCCAGCGACCTCCATCAGGCCGCCAGCCAGGGCGACGAGCAGGTCCTCGCGCGTTTCGCCGGCGGCCTGGACGCCCAGGTCCAGCGCCTCAGCGCCGAGCTCACCATGCTCGACGAGTCGGGCACCGACCGCAGCCTGCGCGACGCGATGCGCGCCGAGCTCGGCGGCCTGCGCACGCAGGCGCGCCGACGCGCCGACACGCCGCGCCGGCCCCGCCCGCGGCGCACCTACTAGCCGCGCGCGCGGTCGTCGCGCGCGAGCACGCGCGGGCTGTCGGTGATCAGGCGCCGCTTGCGCAGGCCCGCGAGGCCGCGGCCCCAGCCCGCGAAGGTCACCAGCGTGAGCTTGTCGGGATGCAGGGCCAGCCGCAGGCGGAGCTCCTCCCCCTCGCGCTTGCGCCCGTCGACCTCGATGTCGAAGCCGGCAAAGCCCGGAGAGACCTCGATCGTCACGACGGCGTCGGCCGGGACCACCAGCGGCGGGGCGCTGCCGCCGTGCATGGCCAGCGGGGTGCAGACGAAGGCCGGCGTGCCCGCCGCGAGCACCGGGCCGCCGGCGGCCATCGAGTAGGCGCTCGAGCCCATTGCCGTGGCCACGACCAGCCCGTCGCCGGCCAGGCGCGTGTAGAGCTCGTCGTCGACTGCGATGTCGGCGACGAGCTGGCCGGCGCCGCGGCGGATCACGACGAAGTCGTTGGCGGCCCAGTCCCGGGGCGCGTCCGCCGGGCCGATGGCCAGCGCGGGCAGCGAGCGCGCGGTCCAGTCACCGGCCCAGACACGATCCAGGGCGTCGGCGAGGCCGTCGGCTGCGACCGCCGTCAGCGCTCCGAGGCTGCCGCACGCCACGCCCAGGACCGGCGCGCCCTGCGCGGCCGCCGCGCGCAACGACGCGAGCACGGTCCCGTCGCCGCCGACGGCCACGACCAGGTCTCCCTCACGGAGCGTGCCCGGCGCGGCGGCCTCGCGATGGCGCTTCCCGTCGACCGCGAGCTCAACGGCCTCCACGCCGCGCTCGGCCGCCCAACCCGTGAGCCTGGCGAGCGCCCGGTCGACGGGGCGTGTCGGATGGACCATCAGCGCCAGGCGCCTGGGCACGGGCTCCGCGACCACGCGGGGACCTTAGCCCGCGACGTCGTATCCCAGGCTCGCCGGCACCGTCTCCTCGCGCGGGCGCGTGCGCCAGGCCTCGAAGGCCACCACCAGCGCGAGCGCGGCGATGACGCTGCCGAAGACCTCGAAGGTCGGGCGCAGCCCGAGCGGCGTGACCAGCACGCCGGCCGCGATCGCCGGGAGCGACAGCGAGGCGTAGGCCACCACGTAGAAGGCGGACATGACCGCGGCGCGGTGCTCGTTGGGGATGGCGGCCGAGAGGGCGCGCAGGGCCCCGAGGAAAGCGACCCCGAAGCCGGCGCCTCCGATGACCGCGCCGGTGAGGAAGACGGCGCTCGAGTCCGTCGAGGCGGCGATGACGATCAGCACCATGCCCGAGGAGAGCGCCACCGATCCGGCGGCGGCCCCGGCCCAAGGCGGCGTGCGGCCGAGGACGATCTGGGCCACTGCGGCCGAGCCGGCCAGCGCGAAGACGGGGACGCCGGCGACGAGATGGTTGGTTGTGTGAAAGAGGTCCGCGGAGAGCTGCGGGCCAAGCGACAGGAACAGGCCGCCGATCGACCAGGACGAGATCACGCCCAGGGCGGCGAGCAGGAAGGGACGGCGCACTGCGGTCGGGACGCTCGGCCACTGCGGGGTCAGGCGCAGGCGTGAGCGCTGGGCGACCGGCTCGGGCATCCGCCAGACGCCCTCGAGGGCGATCGCGAAGAGCACGAACAGCGCCACGTACGGAAGCACGCGCGGAGCGGGCAGGAACTCGACGAAGGCGGCCGACACGAGCACGCCGAGGCCCAATCCGCCGGCGCTCACGACGCCGTTGGTCAGCCCGACGCCGGCGGGGTCGCGCCGTGGGTGCAGATCGAGCAGCGCGGCGCTCGCCGCGCCGAGCGCGGCGCCGGTCGCCAGCCCCTGCACCCCGCGCGCGACGAACAGCCACACCACCGAATCGGCCAGCATGAAGAGCACGGTGGTGCCCATGAGCGTGGCGATGGCGGCGAGCAGGACGGGCCGACGGCCGACGTCGTCCGATACGCGCCCGGCGAGGAGCAGGGCGGCGAGGACGCCGAATGCGTAGGTCGCGTAGACGAGGGTCAGGACCAGCGGGGAGAAGCCCCAGAGCTCGCGGTAGATCCCGTAGATGGGCGACGGCGTGCCCGACGCGAAGAGCGCCAGGCCGATGATCGCCCCGGCAAGCGCGTAGGCGATCGCCGGCGAGAGCGTGCGGTGGGTGGCGGGAGAAGCGGAAGTGGTGTTGGTCATCGAATCAGGTTCGTCCCGTATTTCCAAAGTCTTGGAAGCTTAGAACAGTTGTATCATGCTCGGTGTGCCCGCACCACGGAGCGTCCGCGAGAAGATCGTCCATCCCGCCGCCTCGGCCCTGGACCTGGCGACGATCATGCGCACGGTCGGCGACCCGCTGCGGCTCGACATCGTGCGCCTGCTGGCCGACGACCGGCCGCGCCCCTGCAGCGAGGTCTCGACCGCCATGGGCCTGCCGGTGTCGACGTGCTCCTACCACCTGCGCCTGCTGCGCGAAGCTGGGGTGACGCGCACCCGTGCCGAAGGGACGCAGCGCTTCATCTCGCTGCGGCGCGACGATCTCGAGGATCGCTTCCCCGGCCTGGTCGAGGTGCTGACGCACTAGGCCGCGTCGACCATCGCATCGATGCTGACCGCGCCGCGGGCCTTGGCCACCGACACGCGGTGGTGGCCGTCGCGCACCGCATAGCCGTCCCCGACCTGGACGACCGAGATCGGCGGCAGCACGGCGCCCTGGTGCTCGGCCAGCCACACCCGCTCCCAGCGGCTGCGGGCGCGCCCGGCGGGCCGGAAGCAGCGATCGAACATCGCGGCCCGGCTGGGCTCGAGCGTCCCACTGATGGCGGCGATGGGGATCTCGCGCACGCCCCGGGCGGCGTTGGCCCGGGCCCGCGAGACCCGCGGCTCGCCGTAGACGCACAGCCGGGCGCCGTCCGCGGGCAGGCGGCGTAGGCGGCGGGCCAGCGCGGCCCGGCGCCGGCCGCGGGCCGCACGCGTGAAGGCGCGTTCGGCGTCGATGGCACTGGAGCCGGTCATGAGCATGCATCGATGGTCGACTACGACCGGCGCGGCCACATCGGGCAAATGGAGCCAGTTGCCGGGGCCCACCCCTTACGCGCGCGAGAGACCCCTTAGGCGGGCCGGCGCGGGCCGGCCGGCGCGCCCGTTAGTGCGCGAGGAAGCCGCCGTTCGCCGGGCGGCGCGCCGAGGCCTGCAGCCAGGCGATCTCCATCGCGGCCTTGGCCTTGAGCATGTCCTGGTAGATCAGCTCGTCGTCGGGCGCGGCGCGGTGACCCTCAAGGAGCGCCTGATAGGCCTGGGTCTCGAGGGCGAGGTTGAAATCCGTCATGGGCTCGCCCGGTGTACCGCGCGCACCGGACAGTCAGGTGAACCTCGACCACGCCAACCCGCCCAGCGCGCGACGCCGTCCGTCTGGCGGCGGGGTGGGTGCGATCGATCAGGAGGTGGCGACGGTAGCCGCCGACGCACTGGCGGCCCCGGTGTCTGCCGCCGGGGCGACGGTGGCAGGCGTGCTCGCCGCGTCCGTGGGCAGAGCGGCAGCCGTCAGGGTGCTCGGGCTCGGCGCCGACGCCGGCGCCGGCGCCGGCGCGGGCGCGGGCGCCGGGGTTGGGCTGGCGGCAGCGGTGATGGACGGTGTCGTCGTTGCGCCGGCGGCCGGCGCGCTCGATGTCGCCGCGGGGGCGGGCGCCGGCGTGGCCGCTGGCGGTTCGCTCGGGGCTGGCGTGGCCGCCGTCGCGGGCGGCGCGGCGCTCGACGACGGCGACGAGGAGGACGGCTGGGCGGCGGCCGGCGTCGCGGGCGCGTGCGAGACCACCGGCGCAGGCGTCGGCGACGACGCTGGCGGCGCTGCGGAGGCCTTGGGCGCCGCTACAGGCGAGTCGGCTGGCGTGGGCTGGAGTGCCGTCGGCGCGGCCGCCGTCCCGCGCCGGCGGGGCGACGGCGGGTAGGCCGGCACCGTCGCGGTGGCATGCAACGCCGGCTGGTGGATCGCGGGCGGACGCGTCGGCCGGTCGCTGTGGGCCTGCACCTGCGCGCCACCGCCGCCGAGGGCCACGACGGACAGGATCTTCGCCACGACGGCCTTGGTCGGCAGGCTGGCCAGCCCCACTCCGCCGCCGCCGGTGGCCAGGCCCGTGGCGACGGTCGCCGCCCCGGCCGTGCCGATGGCCCCCGCGGCCGCCACTCCGGCGCTGCCTACGATCCCGCCGCCGCCGACTCCGCCGGCCGCGAGCGCGCCGCCGCCGACTCCGCCGGTCGCGAGCGCGCCGCCGCCGACTCCGCCGGCCGCGAGCGCGCCGCCCGCGGCGACGGTCGCGCCACCGCCGGCGCCCGCGCCGCCGAGCGCGACGGCACCGCCGCCGCCGCCGAGGGCAAAGCCCAGCACCGAGGTCTTCAGGCCGACCGTCGGCACCAGCGGCAAGATGGCCGCGAACGCGGCGCGCTGACGACGGACCGCGCGCTCGAAGTCGGCGCAGCCCGGGCAGCGGTCGATGTGGCGGCGCGCGACACTGCGCCGGGGGACGCGACCGGCGTCGGTGGCGAGCTGCTCGCGGATCTCGACGCACGGGGTCGCTCGCGCGTCGCGCGCGCGCATCAGCGCCTCGCGCGCCTGGAAGACGAGCGCCTTGACCTTCTCGCGACGCACCCCGAGCACGGCCGCGATCTGCGCGTGCGACTCGTCGCCGAGCTCGAAGAGCACCAGCGCGGCGCGCTGGTCGTCGGGCAGGCGCTGCAGCTCGTCGACCAACTCGCGCAGGTCCGCGCGGAGCTGGACCTGGGCCGACATCCCCTCGAAGGGCCCGACCTCGGCCGGCAGCCCGTCGGCTGAGACCTGCGCGCGCTGCGCGCGCAGTGCGGACAGGCAGCGGTTGCGCGCGATCGTGTAGAGCCAGGGGCGCAGATCGATGTCGCCCGCGCCGGCGCGCAGCGCGCGATAGGCCGAGGCGAAGCTGTGCTGCAGGGCGTCCTCCGCCTCCTGGCGGCTGCCGAGCATGTGTCCGCAGAAGGCGAGCAGGCCGGGGTAGTAGCGGTCGTAGATGACCTCGAACGCGGCGTCGTCACCGGCTCGGACGCGTGCGACGAGGCGCTCGTCCCCCACGCGTTGCAGCCGCCGCGCACGCGCCGGGCCTGGGGAACGGACGTGAACCGCGGTGGCGGCCATCGGGGGCAGTATGCGCCACTCACGCAAGGAAATGTGAAAGGCGTGCGCGGGCAGAGTGCCCCGGACCTCCCGGCACGGCATGGGGGGCAACCGGCCGGGGGCCCGGGACGGCGCTCCGACGCCTGTTGGGGCTGTGGCGCCGGAGCGCGATGCATCCGTGCACAGACCACCGTAAGGCCCACCCGTAGGAGTTGGTGCACCTTGAGGCCGAATCTCGAACAAAGACCCGACCCGCAGACAGCTGCCCCGGGCATGCTCGTGCCCGGGGCGCTGTCCCCCCAACGTCGGTCTGATCCATGACCGAACGGCGCAGCCGTCGTGCGGTTGCCCCCATGGAGAAGAACGCGAGGCACCCGCCAAGGTTGGTCCTGGTTCGTGCCCGAACACAACATGCCGGGAACCGGTGCGAGCCCGAGGCGCGCTATGGGCGGGATCGCCCCGGGATCCCTGCTGCCGGCTGGACGGATGGCCGGGGAGCCGCGGAGGGCGTCGATTCCGCGCTTGTCGGTTTACGAGGTCGCCCGAGCGGCAAGAGAGCGTTCACACGGCCCCCCACCCAGAGGCCTTGCAGCTCGAAGACCCACCCACCCGGCCCGGCTTCATCACCGCGCTCTACGACGCCTACCTGATGCCCCGCGAGGACGGCTACGCCGTGTTCTCCCGGACGTCGGGCCGCGATCTGTGCACGGTCCGGCCCGAGGTGGCCGAGCGCGCGCTGCGCCGCCAGGGCCAGGTCGTGCAGCTGGGCACGTGGACGGGCACGCTGCGCGGCCGGGCCGACGTCTGGACGCTGTGGTGGGCCCGCGGGGTCCCGTGGGCCGCCACCAGCGACGTCGCCGGCGGCGAGGAGATCCTGCCCCTCATCGAGCGCTGGCAGGACGAGCTCGCGCGGGCGCAGGCCCATGGGCACCGCTGGGACCCGCTGCCACCGGGCGTCGCCCGCCCCAGCGGCGCGCGGGCGGCCGCCCGGACGGCGCCCCGACGCCCGCGCTCGCGGGTCCTCGGCGGTCTGCGCGCCCTGTTCCGCGCCATCTAGCCTGGCGCTCCCCACGGCCAATATGATCGCCGTCATAGCCGGCGGCGACGGAGATCGGGGGACGGACGTCCGAGAGCAGATGACGCGCAGCGCCGCGCTGCTCTTCGGCGAGCGGGGGTTCTCGGGAACGGGCCTGCGCGAGGTCATCGCGCACAGCTCGACGCCGCGAGGCTCGATCTACCACCACTTCGCTGGCGGCAAGGCCGAGCTCGCGCGCGAGGCCGTTCGCCACGCAGCCGACGAGGTGGCGGGCCCGGTGGCCCACGCGGCACGCGGCGGCGACCCGATCGCCGCACTGCACGCGTGGCTGGAGCACTGGCGCGGTGCGCTCGAGCGCAGCGATTTCCACGCGGGCAGCGCGGTGCTCGCCGTCGCGATCGAGCCCGAGGAGCAGACCGGTGCGCGCGCGGCCGCCGCCGCGGCCTTCGACGGTTGGGCTGAGGCCTTCGCCGCCACGCTGCACGGGTCGGGCGTCAAGCGCAAGAAGGCCGCCCGGCTCGCCACGCTGACCGTGGCCGCGATCGAGGGCGCGGTGGCCGTCTCGCGGGCACGCGGCGACACGGTCGCGCTCGACCGGGTCGGCCGCGAGCTCGAGGCCGCGATCGACGCCGCGCGCTCCTAGCGGCAGCGTCCTAGCATTCGGCGCGATGCAACCCGAGATCAACGTCCTCGGCCTGTCGATCAAGACCTTCGGCCTCTTCTTCGCGCTCAACTTCGTCGCGTGGGGCGCGCTGGTCGGCCGGCGCCTGCGCGAGCTCGGCAAGCCCGTCGACTGGGCCTACGAGATGGTGGCGGCGGCGCTCGTCGGCGGGCTGATCGGCGCGCGCGGCTACTGGCTGCTGCAGAACCACGAGTCCTTCAGCGTCGGCAGCGTGCTCGGCGGCAGCGGGCTGATCTGGTACGGCGGCCTGCTGGGCGGGGTGGCCTTCGTCCTGCTGTGGGCGCGCTGGCGCGGGTTCCTGACGCTCGCGCTGTTCGACATGGCCGGGCCCGGGCTGGCGCTGGGCTACGCGATCGGGCGGATCGGGTGCCAGGTCTCGGGCGACGGCGACTATGGGCGGGCGTGGGACGGGCCGTGGGCCATGGGCTATCCGCACGGCACGGTGCCCACCGCGCCCGGCGTGACCGTCCACCCCACGCCGGTCTACGAGACGCTCGTCATGGGGCTGCTGGCCTACGTGCTCTGGCAGCTGCGCGACCGCGTACGGCCCGGCGTGCTCTTCGCGCTCTACCTCGTGTGCGCGGGCGCGGAGCGCTTCCTGATCGAGTTCATCCGCCGCAACGACGACGTGGCTCTGGGGCTCACCGCGGCCCAGCTCGAGAGCCTGAGCCTCGTCGTCGTCGGCGCCGTGTGGCTGTTGCTCGTCGGTCGCCGCGGCGGCTTGCTGCGCGACGACGCGCCGGGCCGGCGGCGTGCCGCCATGTCGGCGACGACCTGAGCTAGCTCGAGCAGCCGTCGGGTGCGGCGGGGGCGTCGGGCTGCGGCGCCGGGTCGGCCGGGGGCGGCGTCTGAGCGGGCTGCTCGGGCTGCACCTCGGCCGGCGGGGTCGGAGCCGAAGCGGCCTGCTCGGGCTGCGGCGCCGCATCGGCGGGCGGGGTGGGCGCGGGGTCCTCGACGGGCGGCGTCTCGGCCGGGCCCGGGTCGGCGGGCTGCGGCGTGGCTTCGGCCGGCGGCGTCGCGCTCACGGGGGGAGTCTCGGCGGCCGGCGCGCTGTCGGCCGGCGCGGACGGCGCCGGGGCCGGGTCGGTCGCGGGCGCCGAGGGCGTCGCCTTGGCCGGGCCGGCGGGCGCGTCGCCGTCGACCGGGCTGGCCGGCGCGTCCCCCGTCGCGGGCGCGGAGTCGGCGGGCGGAGCGTCGTCGGCGCGCGTCGCGTCGGCGTCGGACGTACGACCCGAGGGGCCGGGGCGGCTGGCGGCGCTCGTCTGCACGGGATCGGGGCCCGGGGCGGCGACGTCGGGGGTCGTGGTCGTGGGGGCGGGCGGCGCGGTGGTCGTGGTGGTCGGCGTCGGGGTCGGGACCGGCGGGACGGTGGCGGGGAAGGTGGGCAGGTTGGGCTGCTGCGCCCCGACGCTGCCGCCGCCGGCCGTGGTCTGCGCGGGCGCCGGCGATGATCCGGTGCCGGGGAGCGTGGCCCCCAGCGGGCCGGAGCCGGTGGCGGGTGCCAGCGGGCCGGTGGCGGCGGGCAGGCCCGACACGCCGGGCAGGCCGATCACCGGCACGCCGCCGACGGTGGTCGGCTGCGCGGCGAAGGACGGGCGGCCACCGGGCTGGGAGGCGGGCTGCGGCGGGGCGAGCTCACTCACCGGGGTGGGCGTGCCTTGCGTGCTCGGCCAGGCGTCGCGGAAGGGCAGGACGTCGCTTCGCAGCAACGCAAGACAGGTGCCGATCAGCGCGCAGGCCATGGCTGCGCCGGCGAGCCACGCGATGGTGACCCGGGTCTTTCCGTGACCGAATCGGATCATTCTGGACGGAACATCGACGCGAACGGGCTTTCCCTCAAGTCCTACGAATGGGGGGTTTCCACGCCGGAAAGCAGATCGTCGCGTGTTCATCGCGTTTCTGCGCTTTACGCAATGATGAAGCTGGCGCGTTGGCGCTCGTCCTAACCAGTGTTGGGCTACCGCTTGCGACATCCGCCTACGCCCGGTCCAACATCCGTCGAGCGCCGAGCGTCAGCCGTCTGACCTGCCAGAGTCTCTTCTCATGCGCTTCACACGCCGTCGCCCCTCCCCAGCGATGGTCGTCGCCCTCATCGCCCTCTTCGTCGCGCTCGGCGGCCCCGCGCAGGCCAAGCGCGTCATCGACGGCGGCTCCATTCGCAAGGGCACGATCACCAGCAGGCAGATCAAGAACGGGTCGGTCGCCAAGGCCGACCTGAGCAAGAAGGCCGTGCGCTCGTTGACCGCGATCCCGCCGTCATCTGTGCGCTCGGCACAGATCGCCGACGGCTCGGTGCTCGCGCCCGACCTCGGGCTCGGATCCGTGGGCCAGGGCCAGCTCGCGCCGGGCGCGGTCACCGCATCCAAGCTCGCCACGGACTCCATCGGCGGCGGTTCGGTCGCGAACGGGGCGCTGCAGACGGTCGACATCGGGTCGTTCACCGGCAGCGTCAGCGTCGACTTCGCTCAGTTCGACAACGCGACGAACCGCTGCCAGGTGGTCGAGACGCCGGCACTGCCCGCGGGCGGGAACCCCAATATCGCCGACGACGTCGTCGCGGTCTCTCCGCCGGCCGGGTGGTCGGACTTCCTGATCCTCACCGGCAAGCCGGCGCCCGGGAACATGATCCGGATCGTGGCCTGCTGGTCGGCGCCGGGCGCAGCCACGAACGGGCCGGACCCCGGGCTGACGACGCTGCGCTACGTCACCTTCGACGCCCCGTAGCGTCAGGCGGTCGGTTCTTACCGGCTCCATACCAACCTCCCAGGAGGATCTGAGCAAAGGCCGCCACGATCCTCCGCATGCCGCAATCTCCCGAGCCCCCCGTCAAGCACCGCGTGCGCGTGGTGCGCCGTCGCATCACGGCTGCGGTGCTCGCCACCTTCGTCGCCGCGTGGCTGGCCGTCGCCGCGCTGGGCAAGGGCGGCGCGACCAGCACCGCCACGACGAGCGGGTCGCCGGCGACGGGCACGTCGAGCCAGAGCGACGACGGCGCGGGTTCCGCCCAGAGCGGCGACGACGCGCAGGGCGACGGGTTCGGGGCGCCGCAGAGCGGCGAGGACTCGGACGGCGACGGGTTCGGGCTGCAGGGCGACGGCTCCACCGGCGGTGCCGACTCCGGCTCGAGTCAGAGCGGCGGCCAGCAGGGCGGCCCCGTCACCAGCGGGCAGTCATGAGGGAGCACGCGCGCACCGTCGAGGTGTTCGGCGGACGCGTCGCGCTGCTCGGCGCAGGCCGCGAAGCGCCGCTGGCGCTCGCGGTGGCCGAGGCTCTCCTGCGCCGCATGCACGCCGCGCTCACGCGCTTCGATCCGGCCTCCGAGCTGTGCCGGCTCAACGACGATGCGCGGCCGACGGTCCCCGCTTCGGCCCTCGTCCGGCGGCTGGCCGCCGCCGTCCCGTACGCCGGCGCGCTGAGCGGCGGCCTGGTCGACGCGACGGTGGAGCCGACGTTCGCTCCCGAACGAACAGCGCCGCCGGGCGATCCCCGGCCGGCGACGCCCGATCCGCAGCGGCGATGGGCGCAGGTGTCGGTCGACGGCCTGGCGGTGTCGCGCCCGCCCGGCGTGGCCCTCGACAGCGGCGGCCTCGGCAAGGGCCTCGCCGCCGACCTCGTCGCCGATCGGCTGCGTGGCCTGCCCTCCTACGCGGTCGAGTGCATGGGCGACGTCCGCGCGGGCGGCGCCGAGCGCACGCTGCGGATCGCGAGCCCGTGGGGCGAAGAGATCATGGCCGAGTTGCCCCTGACCGAGGGCGCGGCCGCCACCAGCGGCGTCACGCGCCGCGGCTGGCACCTCATCGATCCCGGCACCGGACGGCCCGCTCGCACGGGGATCGTCCAGGCCACCGCCCTCGCGCCCACCGCGCTCGAGGCGGAGGTCCGCGCCAAGGCCGCGCTGCTCTCCGGCCCGGCAGCGGCGCGCGACCACCTTCCCCACGGCGGCGTGCTCGTGCTCGACGGCGGTGAGCTCGTGTCGGTATGACACTCGTCTGGACAACGAGCCGCGCCGCCGGGCTGGCTGCGCTCAGCACCTCGAGCCTCGCCATCAGCTGCGGCCTGCTCATGGCGCTGAGGATCCCAGCCCTGCGCCGGCGCGCGCCCGAGCTGCGCGCGGCTCACCAGGCGCTGGCCAACGCGACCTTCGCGCTGATCGGCGTCCACGCGGTCTCGCTGCTGCTCGACCCGGTGCTGCGCCCAGGCCTGGCCGGGCTGCTCGTCCCCTTCGCCGCCCCCTACCGCCCGCTGGCCACCGCCCTCGGGCAGATCGCCGCCTACGGGATGCTCGCGCTCGGCGCGACCTTCTACGCCCGCCGGCGCCTGGGCACCCAGCGCTGGCGCTCGGCGCACCGCTGGCTGCCGCTCTTCTGGCTGCTCGCCGTGGGGCACGGCCTGCTGGTCGGCACCGACGCGACAACGACGTGGGCGCTCGTCGCGCTCGCGCCGCCGGTGGCCGCGGCCGCGGCGCTGCTCATGACGCGGCACCTGACCGAAGAGGTCGCGCCGCAGGCGCAGTGATCGCAGCGGCCATGGCAGCCCGTAGCCAGGGCGATGCCCGACACCGCCGTCGTCTGGTTTCGCCGCGACCTGCGCGTGCGCGACCTGCCCGCGCTCGCGCACGCCTGCCGCGAGCACGAGCGCGTCGTGCCGCTCTTCGTCTTCGACCCCGTCCTGCTGGGTGGGCGCTTTCGCTCCCATGCCCGCACCGCGTGGATGCTCGGCTGCCTGGAGGCGCTGGACCGCGAGCTGCGTGGCCGCGGCGGGCGGCTGGTGCTCCGCCACGGACGCCCGCAGACCGAGGTGCGCCGGGTGGCCGCCGAGGTCGGCGCCCGCGCCGTGCACGTCTCCGACGACGTCACGGGCTTCGCGCGGGCGCGCGACGCGCGCGTCGAGCAGGCGCTCGGACGCGACGGGGTGCAGCTCATGCGCCACCCGGGCCTCTACGTCGGCGACCTCGGCGCGATGCGGACCACGGCCGGCGGGCCGTACACGGTCTACTCGCCCTTCCTGCGCGCATGGAAGGCGCAGGAGCGCCGCCCCGTCGAGCGCGCGCCGCAGGAGATCGCGATGCCGCCCATCGCCGCGGGCGGGCTCCCGTCGCTGCGCGCGCTGGGCTTCGACGGGGGCGCGCCGCGGCTGGACGACCACCCCGAGCCCGGCGAGGAGGCCGCCCGGCGCGCCGCGCGCAGCTGGGTCGAGGGTCCGGGCCTGGCGCACTACGGCGAGCGCCGCAACGGGCTGGCCGAGCCGACCTCGCGCCTGTCGGCCTACCTGCGCTTCGGCTGCCTGTCGGCGCTGAAGCTCGAGCGCGCCGTCGCCGCCAGAGGCGCCGCGCGCTACCGCGACCAGCTCGCGTGGCGCGACTTCCTCGGCGCGGTCGCGCTGCACTTCCCCCACTCCGCGCGCCTCGAGCTGCAGGAGCGCTACCGCGCCCTGGAGTGGGACACCGACGACGAGCTGCTGGCGGCGTGGCGCGAGGGCCGGACCGGCTTCCCGGTCGTCGACGCCGCGATGCGCCAGCTCGCCGCGACCGGGTGGATGCACAACCGCGCCCGCATGATCGTCGGCTCGTTCCTGACCAAGGACCTCCAGCAGGACTGGCGCGAGGGCGAGCGCCACTTCATGGCTCACCTGCTCGACGGCGACGTGCCCAACAACAACGGCGGCTGGCAGTGGATCGCGTCGACCGGGGTGGACCCGAAGCCGTACTTCCAGCGCCTGTTCAACCCGATGACCCAGCAGCGCCGCTTCGACCCCGACGGGCGCTACGTGCGCCGCTGGTGCCCCGAGCTGCGCCACGTGCCCGACGACAAGCTCCCGGAGCCGTGGACGATGACCGCGGAGGAGCAGGGGGCGGCCGGGTGCCGGATCGGGCGCGACTACCCGGAGCCCGTGGTGGATCACGCCGTGGCGCGGCGGCGGGCGATCGAGCGGTATCGGGCGGCTGCTGCAGGCTAACGGCGGCCTCCGCGCGGCGCTTCGCGGCGCTGCGCGGCCAGGCATCGAGGGAGTGAGGAGCGGGCGGCGGCGCGGGGAGCGGGCGGTTTCCGCGAAGCGTGCTGGATAAGTGTCGTCCTGCGACACCTAAGCAGCGCCGTTCGGGCCGCGGAGGCAAGCGTGGTCGATTGTGTGGCTCCTGGCCCCACAATCGACCTCGCTTCGAGCGACAGCGCGCTGCGAGCGGCGCTGGGTGCGGGCCGCCCTCCCTCGGTGCCCTGGCCGCACCCTGCCGCGGAGCGACGGCGGATGAACGGGCGGCGCGCTGGTGTGGCGAGCGGCGAAGGTAGCTCAGGCCAGCGACGGCGCCCCGTCCGGCAGCGCCGCGAGCGCCGCGTCGCGGTCGGACTCGCTGAACTCCGGGTCCTCGAGCGTGCCGGCCAGGTAGGCGTCGTAGGCGGCGAGGTCGAAGTGGCCGTGGCCGCAGAGCCCGAAGAGGATCACGCGCTCCTCGCCGCTCTCGCGCGCCGCCTGCGGCCTCCTCGATCACCGCGCGGATCGCGTGCGCCGGCTCGGGCGCCGGGATGATCCCCTCCGAGCGCGCGAAGCGCAGCGCGGCGTCGAAGGTCTCGTTCTGGCGGAAGGCGCGGGCCTCGATGGCCCCGGCCCTGACCAGTGCGCACAGCGACGGAGCGTCGCCGTGGTAGCGCAGGCCGCCGGCGTGCACCGGCGGCGGGACGAAGCCGTGGCCCAGCGTGTACATCGGCATCAGCGGCGTGAGGCCGGCCGTGTCGCCGAAGTCGTAGGCGTAGACCCCCTTGGTCAGCGTCGGGCACGCAGCCGGCTCGGCGGCCAGGAAGCGCGGGCCGGAGCCGGAGCGCAGCTTGCGCCGCAGCCATGGGTAGGCCAGCCCGGCGAAGTTCGAGCCGCCGCCGACACAGCCGACGATCACGTCGGGCGTGTCGCCGGTGAGCTCCATCTGGGCGATCGACTCCTGCCCGATGACGGTCTGGTGCAGCAGCACGTGGTTGAGGACCGAGCCCAGCGAGTAGTTGGTGTCCTCGTTCTGGGCCGCGACCTCGACGGCCTCGGAGATGGCGATGCCCAGCGAGCCGGTCGGCGAGCCGGCGTTGGCGCGGCCGGACTCCGTCTCCTGCGAGGGCGAGCGGTGCACCGTCGCGCCCCAGGTCTGCATCATCGAGCGCCGGTAGGGCTTCTGGTCGTAGGACGAGCCGACCATGAAGACCTCGCACTCCAGGCCGAAGAGCCGGCACGCGAAGGCCAGCGACGAGCCCCACTGGCCTGCGCCGGTCTCGGTGGTCAGCTTGCGCATTCCGGCCTGGGCGTTCTCGTAGGCCTGCGGGACCGCCGTGTTGGGCTTGTGCGAGCCGGCGGGCGAGACGCCCTCGTACTTGTAGTAGATGCGTGCGGGGGTATCGAGCTCGGCCTCCAGGCGCCGCGCGCGATACAGCGGCGTCGGGCGCCAGAGCTTGTAGGCCTCGCGGACGGCCTCGGGGACCTCGACCTCGGGCTCGGCGCTGACCTCCTGGAGGATGAGCGCCATCGGGAAGATGGCCCCGAGGTCCTCGGGCCCCGCCGGCGCCATCGTGCCGGGGTGCAGGGGCGGCAGCGGATCGCCGGGGAGGTCGGGCAGCAGGTTGACCCAATGCGTCGGGATGGCGTCCTCGTCGAGGAGGAACTTCGTGTGCGTGTCGGCCATGGCCGCCCAACCCTATCCTCCGGCCATGGCCACGCGCGCGGTCGATCACGGCCCGTCGGTGGAGCAGGCCGTCTCGCTCTACGCCGCCGGCTACTTCCCGATGGACGACGTCACCGAGGCGCACAACCCGCTGCCCTTCTACGCCGCCGATCGCCGAGCGGTGCTCGAGCTCGACGAGGCCTCGCGGGCGGCCCTGCGCCGGCGCGTGCGGCGCAGCCTGCGCGCCGCCGAGGACGGTGCGTGGCGGCTGGTCCGCGACCAGCGCTTCGAGGAGGTGCTCGACGCGTGCGCGCGCCCACGCGAGCCCGGCGACGGCGTGTGGATCACCAGGCGCCTGCGCGGGCTGTACCGGCGCCTGTACGAGGCGGGTCTCGCGCACTCGTTCGAGATCGAGGCCGACGGCGAGCTGGCCGCCGGCCTCGTTGGCGTCCTACTCGGCCGCGCGGCGATGCTCGAGTCGATGTTCCACCGCGTCCCCGACGCCGGCAACGTCCTCCTGGCCCGCACCCTCGACGAGCTCGCGGCCCGCGGCTTCGTCCTGTGCGACATCCAGCTGCCGACTGACCACACGACGCGCATGGGCGCGCGGCTCGTGCCGCGCGAGGACTACGAGCGCCGGCTGCGCGCCGCGCTCAGTTGAGCGACGGGTCGGCCGGCATCGTGGAGAGCAGGGCGTACTCGCGACCCTTGCGGCGCAGCACGCGCGACCACAGGTCCTCGGGATCGTCGGTGAACACGTCCTCGCGGACGGCGGGCTCGACGATCCAGGACTCCTCCTCCATCTCGGCCTCGAGCTGACCCGGCCCCCACCCGGCGTGCCCGGCGAAGACCCGCCGGCGGCCGAGCCCGTCGGCCAGCGCGTCGGTGTCCTCGACCTCCGCGGGCACGAAGCCCAGGTCGTCCTCGACGAGCAGCGCGGACTGCGTCGGCTCCTCGAACTCGGCCAGCACCACGACCGACTGCGGCGACACCGGGCCGCCGACGTGGACGATGTCGTCGCCGGCCAGCCACGCGAGGTCGGGCACCGCCTCGCCCACCGTGGTCTCGGCGGCGCGGTTGAGGATCAGGCCCATGGCGCCCTCGTCGCCGTGCTCGGTCATGAGGACGACCGTCCGCCGGAAGTTGGGGTCGAGGATCGTCGGGGAAGCGACGAGCAGCTTGCCCTTGAGCGACGCGTCCATGTCCTCATTGTGCCCACTCGGGCTGCATCCGGCGCGCCCTTAGCAAATCGACGCTTCCGGTTATCCGAACTTCGCGGCGGGATCGGCTCGCTAGCTTCGAGCGATGCTCCTGGCGCGCCGGCGCCTTCAGAGCCTGGGCAGGGCGCCCGCCGCCTGGCGCACGCCCTTCCACATGTCGGGACTGCGGTCGAGCACCGTGCGGATGCTCCAGCGCTGGGCGCTCAGGCGGCGGTCGGAGAGCTCGTCCCAGTCCAGCGGCGTGGCCACCGGCGCGCCGGGCAGCGGGCGCACCGCGTAGGGCGGGACCGCGGTGGCCGCGTACGCGTTGCGGTTGACGTCGACGAACAGCCGCCCGTCGCGCTTTCGCTTGTAGAACTCGGTCGTCAGGTCCTTGGGCCTGCGCTCGACGAGCTCGGTGGCGACCGCGACCGCGGCGTCGCGCACCTCGCCGAAGCCGTAGCGCCGCTGCAGCGCGACGACGACGTGGATGCCCTTGGAGCCCGTCGTCATCGCGAAGGGCTCGACCCCCGCCTCGCGCAGGACGTCGCCCAGGTCGCGCGCTGTGCGGCACACGAGGGGGAAGTCGTCGGCGGCGGCGGGATCGAGGTCGAAGATCATGCGGTCGGGGCGCTCGAGGCGGTCGGCGCGCGAGAGCCAGACGTGCGGCGTGATGCAGTTCTGGTTGGCCAGCCACACGAGCGTCGCGGCGTCGTTGGCCAGGACGTGCCACAGCGTCCCGCCGCGCTTGCCGACCTGGACGCGCTTGACCCAGTCCGGCGCGCCGCGCTCGACGTTCTTCTGAAAGAAGCCCGGCCTCGCGATGCCGGCGTTGAAGCGCTGCAGCGACACCGGTCGGGCGCGCACGAGGTCGACCATCCGCGGCGCCGCGTCGCGATAGTAGGCCGCGAGGTCGGCCTTGGTGATCCCGTCGTCGGGGAACAGGACCTTGTCGGGATGGGTGAGGGGGACGTCGCGGCGACCGGCGCGCATGGCGCAAGTCCTACCGCACGGCACCAGCGGCAACCCGAGCGCCCGCACGTCGCAATGGCGCCACGCGGCTCGTGTCCATCAATGTCGCGCGCCCGCACACGGTGCGCTGCTCGGCCCCGAGACGGGCCGTCGTCCTCGACCTCTGACCAGGATTCGACGCGGATTTTGCGACGAACGGTCGCTTGTCAGCGTTCCGAAGATGCCCGTCGGGTATAGAAGCCCGTACCAATGAGTGACAACGTCTCCGATCTCGTCTTTCGCGACCTCGATCCGGACATCCCGGCGAGCCGCACGTTCGACGACGACTGGGAGGCCTCGTTGCGCGAGGAGCTCGAGAAGCTGCGCCCCGTACGCCCGGCGCCGCGCGTGATCCCCGCCGCCGACACCGGCGACCGGGCGCGCAGCGGGCGCTGACCCTCAGGCGACCGAGCGGACGCGTGCTGGTGCGCCCGCGGGATCGCCGGCGCGCGCGAGCACGCGGGTGAGGGCCTCGACGACGCTCGGATCGAACTGCGTGCCGGCATGGCGGCCGAGCTCGCGGACGGCGAAGGACTGCCCGGGGGCGAGGCGGTAGGGCCGGTCGGAGGTCATCGCCTCGAAGGCGTCGGCGACGAGGATGACGCGTGACTCGAGCGGGATCTCCTCGCCGGCCAGGCCGTCGGGATAGCCGCCGCCGTCGAAGCGCTCGTGGTGGTGGCGCACCCAGCGCGCCTCGAGCTCCATGTCGGCCGCCTGGACGATGTCGTAGCCCAGCAGCGCGTGGCGCTTCATGTGTTCGTACTCGTCGTCGGTGAGCTTGGCAGGCTTGTTGAGGATCGCGTCGGGGACGCCGATCTTGCCCACGTCGTGCAGCAGCCCGGCCAGGCGCAGGCGCGTGAGCCGTCCGGCCTCGAGGCCCAGCTCGGCGCCGATCAGCCCGCACAGCTGCGAGACGGTCTGGCAGTGGCTGCGCGTGTAGGCGTCCTTGGCATCGACCGCGCGCGCCAGGGCGCTGGCCAGCGTGCGCGAGTGGTGCTCGTCCTCCTGCGCATCGCCGTCGGCCCCCGGAGCGAGGTCGGGGCCGTAGATGACGACGTCCTGGTGGATGCGCTTGGCGCCGATGAGGGCCAGGTCGGCCTCGCGGATCAGCTCGTCCTTGGAGCGCAGCCCGAGCGCCTCGGAGATGCCGGCCGTCGTGGTGAAGGGCTCGGCGCCGTGCTCGCCGGCCTGTGTGGCCGCGCGCAGGCGCTGGGCGAACTCGAGCGCCCCCCAAGAGCGGGCGTCGGGCAGGATGACCGCGAACTCGTCGCCGCCGACGCGATAGGCGAGGTCCGCGCCGCGACTCGTGGCCCTGATGGCCCGGGCGAGCGCCTGCAGGCGCTCGTCGCCGGCCTGGTGGCCGTGCGTGTCGTTGACGGCCTTGAGGTCGTCGACGTCGAGGAGAGCCAGCGCCAGCGGCACTCCGGTGCGGGCCGCACGCTGCAGCTCGCGCGCGATGTCCTCGTGGAAGGCGCGATGGTTGCGCAGGCCCGTGAGCGGATCGGTGATGGCCATCTCGGCCAGGCGCTCGACCTCGGCGGCGACCGCCGCGTCGATGCGGCGGCCGTAGCGCACGACGACCGCTCCGAAGAAGGCGACCAGCAGCAGCGCGATGGCGACTCCGATGGCGATCGTCCGGTTCGCGCGCACCTCGTCGCGGCGCAACGCGGCGCTGTGGGCCAGGGCAGAAGCACTGGCGGCCGCCGCCTGGCGGTAGACCACGTCCGCGAGCACGCCGAAGACGGGGTCGACGGCCGAGTGGTCGAACCACAGGACGCGCTCCTGGTCGTTCTCATCGACCGCGTTGAACAGCGCCTGGCTGGCGCTGTGGTAGTCGGCCTGCAGGCGCCGGAGCCGTACGACGGTGGTGCGGGCGGCCGGCGAGCTGTCGAGGGCGAGGACGTGGTCGAGGTCGGCGATCAGGCGCCGCTCGGCCTGGCGGTGGGCGGCGACGACGGCGTAGCTGCCCTCGATCCGGTACTCGCGCTCGATGGACTTCTGCTCGCTCACCCAGTGGCGGGCGTCCTGATAGGTGGCGCTCAGGCGGGTGGCGCGATCGGCGCTGGCGGACTTGACCGCGACCGAGTGCCGGGTGACGACCGAGAACGCGACCAGGAAGCAGAGCACGACGACCAGGCCGGCCAGGCTGGCACGGACGATCCAGCGGTCCTGGTGTCGGTCGGTTGTCGGCATGCCGTCGCCACCGGTATTCGGCGCGCTGACGCTCTTCTTGACGCCTCGTCACTTCAGCAGGAGCTGCAGCAACCCGGCCGCCGTCCGCGGATCGACCCCGTGCTCGCGCTTGAAGCGCTTGGCCTCGTCCTTGTCGGCGAGGGCGAGGACGAGCTCCTCGCGCGAGGATCCGAGCTTGCACGCCGTGCTGTCCAGCAGCCTGAGGGCCTGCTCCTGCAGGAAGCCCGAGACGCCGCCCGTCTTGGGAACGGTCCGGTCGGGGTGGCACGGGTCCTGGATCGCCGGGGGCGCGGGCGCGATGGCGCGGTGCAGCGCGAAGTAGGCCGCCGGCGTCCCGAGCGCCAGGGCGCTGGCGACGGCCATCGCCGCCAGCTGCGCGCCGCCCGCCAGCAGCGCGGCGGCCAGCAGGCCAGCGGCCGCCGCGAGGAGGAAGGACGAGCGGAACGCCTCTCCCACCGCGGTCACCAGCATGTCGTCGGCCCGCTGGCCGAGGTCGTCATAGGTGGCGCGGTCACGCCCCGTGAAGGCGCTGCGCTCGGCGGCGACCGCGCGGCGCAGCCCGGCGCGAGGCCGGTCGGCGTCCACACCGTCGAGCAGCGCGGGCGCGAGCTTGATCTTGTCCTGAGGCGCCAGGGGCGCGTCGAGCACGAGCGCCACCCCGCGCTCCTTGGCCTTCTGCGTGGAGACGTCCAGCTGGTGGGCGGCGATCGGCGCGGCGATGGCGAGGATGGCCGCGATGCCGGCGTGGCGCACGGCGAGCAGCCGCGCCGCGTCGCGCGGCGTGCGCTCGGGCAGCAGGTCGCCACCCAGCGCGGTGAGCGCCAGCCCCATGCCGACGCCGGCCAGCGCCTGGGGGATCACGGTCCACCACAGGCTCGCGCCGGGCAGCCAGGCCAGCGCGAGCACGCCCCCGCCCACCAGCGCGCAGCCCGCGGCCGCGCGCGTGCGCGGATCGCCGCCCAGGCGCGAGCCGCCGACCGCCGCCAGGGGGATGACGGTGACCGCGCCGGCCGCGCTCAGCGGGGTGACGCTCCAGCCGGCGACGAGGAGCAGGACGAGCAGGAAGAGGACGGCGGCCAGCGCCGCGGAGACCAGCGCGAGCGCCAGGGCGGGCCGCAGGGCGAAGCGCTCCGAGCCCTCGGGGGCCGGCGGGGCGGGCGCGTGAGACGGCCCGGCGAGGACGGCGATGGCGCCCGCCGCCGCCACCGGGACCTGGAAGACGAAGATCGCCCGCCAGTCGAAGGCCTCGGTCAGCGCGCCGCCGGCCGCCGGCCCCAGCGCGGTGGCGAAGACCGCCGCGCCCAGCCACAGGCGGCGCCCGTGGCCCGCGCCGCCGAGGAGGTCGAAGACCGCGGCCAGCCCGGCGGCGGCGCCGACCGCCTGCACACTCCGGGCGATGAGCAGGCCGGTGAGGTCGTCCGCGGCCGCGCACGCCGCGCTGGCCAGCGCGAAGAGGGCGAAGCCGCCGGCCCCGATCGCGCGCGCCGAGAGCGCCGAGGCCGCGCGCTCGAAGGGGACGAGCGCGATCGCGAGCACCACCGTGTAGACGCCGATGACGGCCGCCACTCCCTCCACCGTGGTGTTGAGGTCGCGTAGGAGGTTCGGCAGCGCCAGCGTCACGATCGACGCGTCGGCCAGCCCGAGGCCCGCCGCGATGGCGAGGACGTACGCGCGCGCGGTCATGCGCGCAGTATCGGGCTCCGTGGCCGGCGGTCGTGCCGGCGGGCGCAAACGGGTAGCTCTTGCGCCGTGAGCGAGGCCAGGGCGCAGAAGCTCCTCGATGCCATCGCGGCCGAGATCCGCGAGCACGTTCCGTGCGGCTTCGAGATCTGCGAGCAGGCGACGAACCTCGTGCCGGGCGAGGGCAGCGCGACGGCGCTGGTGGTCGTCGTCGGCGAGGCGCCGGGCGCCAACGAGGATGCGCAGGGGCGCCCGTTCGTGGGACGCGCCGGCGCGATCCTCGACAACCTGCTGCGGGTGGCCGGCCTCGCCCGCGAGGACGTCTTCATCACCAACGTGGTCAAGGCGCGCCCGCCCGGCAACCGCGACCCGCGGGCCGACGAGGTCGCCCACCACCTGCCGTTCCTCGACGCCCAGCTCGAGGTCATCCGCCCGCGGCTGCTCGTGCCGCTCGGCCGCCACGCGCTCAAGCGCTTCGCCCCTGGCCTGGCCATCGGCGAGGTCCACGGCCACGTCGTCCAGCGCGACGGGCGGACGCTGTTCCCGATGTACCACCCCGCCGCGGCGCTGCACAACCCGCGCCTCATGGCGACGCTGGCCGACGACGCGCGGGCCCTGAGGCAGGCGCTGTGAGGCCGATCCACCTCGGCTGCAGCGGGTGGAACTACGCCGACTGGCGCGGCGTGCTCTACCCGCCCGGGTGCCCGCAGCGCAAATGGCTGGCGCGCTACGCCGAGGTCTTCGACACCGTCGAGATCAACAACACCTTCTACCGGCTGCCCACCGTCGACGCCGTGCGCGGATGGGTGCAGCAGTCGCCGCCGGGCTTCGTCTTCGCCGTGAAGTCCAGCCGCTACCTGACCCATATCAAGCGCCTGACCGACATGGGCCAGGGCGTGGCCCGCCTGCTCGAGCGCCTCGAGCCGCTCACCGCCTCGCCCAAGATGGGGCCGATGCTCTGGCAGCTGCCGGGCAACTTCCGCCGCGACGACGAGCGCCTCGGCTTCGCCCTGGAGCACCTGCCGCCCGGGCGCCACGCCTTCGAGTTCCGCCACGAGAGCTGGTTCGCCGACGACGTCCTGGCCGCGCTGCGCGCCCACGGCGTCGCGCTCGTCATCGGCGACCACCCCGAGCGCCCGTGGCAGCGCCACGAGCTCACCGCGGACTTCAGCTTCGTGCGCCTGCACTACGGCCATCGCGGCCGGCGCGGCAACTACAGCGCCACCGAGTTGGACGAGTGGGCGCGCGAGCTCGAGCGCCTGGCACGCCGCGCGGAGGTCTTCGCCTACCTCAACAACGACTGGGAGGGATTCGCGGTTCGCAATGCTCGGGGGCTACAGGAGCGCCTGAGCGGGTAAGGCCCGGCCCGAATCCACCCCTAGGAGGGACCTGCTGTGCTTCTGATCCTCGCGATCATCCTGCTCATCATCGCCATTGCGGGCGGCGTCATCGTCCACCCGATCCTCTTCGCGCTGGCCATCGTCGCCCTCGTCCTCTTCTTCTCGGGGCGTCGCGGCGCGGCGTACTAGCAAGGACGAGCGGGCACAGCCCGCCGCTCCACGCTCCGACGGCCGGCCTCTGTGCCGGCCGTCCGCATTTCTCGGGCCGCTGAGCAGGCGAAATGCGGGTGCTGAAAATCTCAGTTGAGGAGACTCAGGTCGCTGCTACCATTGCTCTCGCAATAGTTGAACCATGCAAAGGTTGACCATGGCCACACTGCTCCTGATCCCCCTTGAAGACACCGTCGTGTTCCCCACGATGGACGTCACCCTGCCCGTCGACGTCGGCGACGAGGAGCGCGTGCTGCTCGTCCCGCGCCATGACGGCGAGTACGCCTCCGTGGGCACCATCGCCCGCGTCACCGAGCGCGTCCGGCTCCCGGGCGGCGCCCGCGGCGCGATGTTCGAGGGCGTCGCGCGCGGCATCGCCGGCGCGGCCGAGACCGACGCCCGCGGCCGCCTGCGCGTGGAGGTCGTCGAGCATCCCGACGACGTGCCGATCGACGGGCGCACGCGCGACCTCGAGCGCGAGTACCGCGCGACGATCGAAGAGATCCTCGAGCTGCGCGGCGACGACGGTCGCATCTCCGCCTGGCTGCGCGCCATCTCCGAGCCCGGCGCCCTTGCGGACACCACGGGTTACTCGCCCGACCTGACCTTCGAGCAGAAGCTCGAGGTCCTGGAGACGCTCGACGTCACCGAGCGCCTGGAGAAGGCGCTGGCGCTCCAGCGCGAGCGCCTGGCCGAGCTGCAGGTGCGCCGCAAGATCCGCGACGACGTCGAGGACGGCGTCGGCAAGCAGCAGCGCGAGTACGTGCTGCGCAAGCAGATGGAGTCGATCCGCCGCGAGCTCGGCGAGGACGACGGCTCGATCGTCGACGAGTACCGCAAGAAGATCGAGGACGCCGGCATGCCCGACGAGGTGCGCGAGCAGGCCGAGCGCGAGCTCGGTCGCCTCGAGCGCATGGGCGAGAGCGGCGGCGAGGGCAACATGGTCCGGACCTACCTGGACTGGCTCATCGCCGTGCCGTGGAGCAAGAGCTCCGAGGACCGCCTGGATCCCGTGCACACGCGCGAGGTCCTGGATTCCGACCACGCGGGCCTCGACGACGTCAAGGACCGCATCGTCGAGTACGTGGCGGTCAAGAAGCTGCGCACTGAGCGCAACATCACGGCCGACCGCAAGTCGGGCGCGATCCTGACCCTGATCGGCCCGCCCGGCACCGGCAAGACCTCGATCGGCGAGTCGATCGCCCGCGCCATGGGGCGCGAGTTCGTCCGCATGTCGCTGGGCGGCGTGCGCGACGAGGCCGAGATCCGCGGCCACCGGCGCACCTACATCGGCGCGCTGCCGGGCCGCCTGGTGCGCGCCCTGCGCGACGCCGGCACGATGAACCCGGTCATCCTCCTCGACGAGGTCGACAAGGTCGGCGCCGACTGGCGCGGCGACCCCAGCGCGGCCCTGCTCGAGGTGCTCGACCCGGCGCAGAACTCGACCTTCCGCGACCACTACCTCGACGTCGAGCTCGATCTGTCCGAGGTCGTCTTCATCGCGACCGCCAACCAGGCCGAGACGATCCCCGGCCCGCTGCTGGACCGCATGGAGGTCATCCGCTTCGACGGCTACACCGTCGCCGAGAAGGTGGCCATCGCCCGCGACTACCTGTGGCCGCGCCAGCGCGAGCGCAACGGGCTGCGCGAGGACGAGGTCACGGTGAGCGATGAGCTCCTGCAGACCGTCGTCGCGGAGTACACGCGTGAGGCCGGCGTGCGCAACCTCGAGCGCGAGCTCGGGACGCTGCTGCGCAAGACCGCGACGCAGATCGCGTCGGGCAAGGCGCAGGCGCCGGTCGCGGTTGACCTCGAGCTGGTGCGCGAGGCGCTCGGGCGCCAGAAGGTCTTCCAGGAGGCGGCCGCCCGCACCGCGGTGCCCGGCGTGGCCACCGGCCTGGCGGTCACCGGCACCGGCGGCGACGTGCTCTTCGTCGAGGCCAACGCCATGAGCGGGACCAAGGGCGGGCTGACCCTGACCGGCCAGCTCGGCGACGTCATGAAGGAGTCCGCGCGGATCGCGCTCACCTACGTGCGCGCGCACGCCGGCGAGCTCGACATCGCCGAGAACGCCTTCGACGACCGCGAGTTCCACGTCCACGTCCCGGCGGGCGCGATCCCCAAGGACGGGCCGAGCGCCGGCGTCACCATGACCACGGCGCTGGCCTCGCTGCTCAGCGGGCGCCCGGTCAAGCACACGGTCGGCATGACCGGTGAGGTCACGCTGCAGGGCCGCGTGCTGCCGATCGGCGGGCTCAAGCAGAAGGTGCTCGCCGCCCACGCCGCCGGCCTGACCGACGTCATCCTGCCCGAGCGCAACCGCGGCGACCTGGACGACGTCCCCGCCGACGTGCGCGAGCAGATGACCTTCCACCCCGTGATGACGGTGGGCGAGGTCCTCGACATCGCCCTCGAGCCGACGCGCCACAAGGGCCTGTCGGAGCCCCTCGCGGCGTAGCTGAAAAACGGACCGATCGGGCCGGCGGCATGCTTCGTCGCCGGCCCGACCGGGCATGATCAGCGCGCGGGGGCCGGGGGAGAAACTCGACGCGGCGCCTCGTGTTCGAGCCACCGTGCGCATCAAGGTCCAGCTTCTCATCCTCTTCCTCGTCGGCGTCCTCGCCGGCGCGGCGCCTGCCGGCGCTGCCGAGTACACCGTGGTGACTTGCAGCGGGCAACCCGCCAGCGCCGGCGGCTGGGCGGGCTTCATCGGCGGGACGCACCCCTCGAAGGTCGGCCCGGAGAACTGCGCCAGCGCGAACGGTTCGATGCCGGCCGTGTTGGTCGGCACTTCGTCGCCTCCCGCCGGCAACGCCGGCTGGCAAGTCGGCGCCCCGGCCAACACGACCATCGCCGGCGCAACGCTCTATCGCAAGGTGGGCGTGGCCGGGACGGGCTATGGCTACGTCGCGCGCGGGCTGACCCCCGCCGCGGCCAACTACCAGGTCTTCGAGAACTGCTCCGGGCCGACGGGGTGCAAGCAGGAGATCGCCCGCACGTCGTTCGCGTGGCGCTCCCCGCGCCCCGACGTCAACCGCCTCCAGGTCTACGTCCAGTGCGTGCCGACCTGTCAGAACCTCAGCGGGGGCGAGGCGGCAGCCGTGCGCGTCTCGCGCGCGGACATCGCGCTGACCGACAACGCCGTGCCGACGATCTCCGCCGGGCCCACGAGCGCGATGTTCGGCTCGGGCGGCTCGGTGAGCGGCGTGCAGAGCATCGCCGTCACCTTCAAGGACCTCGGCGGCGGCGTGGCCGCCACGGGGATCCAGGTCGACGGGCAGACGGTCTCCGAGACGCCGGTCCCCAACGGCGGCTGCCGCACGCCCTACCGCCGGCTCGTCCCGTGCCCGCTGACGTTCGCCACAACGCTGCAGTTCAACCCCGCCAGCGTGCCCGACGGCCCGCACCAGGTGCGCGTCTTCGCCCGCGACGCGACCGGGGCCAACGTCGGCTACTCGGCGAGCTTCCCGGTCACCACGAGCGCCCGCGGCGCCGTGAACGGCACGAACGGCTCCGATCAGGTCAAGCTCACCGTCGGCGTGCGCCGGGCCGTGAGCGCCGGGCACCGCGCGCCGACGCCGCACACGACGCTCGACGTGCCCTACAACGCGAAGACCGTCGCGGAGGGGCGGCTGGTCAACGGCGCCGGCCAGCCCGTGATCGGGGCCCGGCTGACGGTGGGCACGGCGGTCGATCGCGGCGTGCCGACCTATGCGGATCTGCCCACCGACGTCGTCACCGACGCCAAGGGCCGCTTCAAGGTGACCCTGCCACGCGGGCCCTCGTGGCGCGTGCGGGCCCTCTACTTCGCGCGCGCCCTGGACGCCACCCCGGCCGGCCGCGACGACGCGCGCGTGCGGGTCGCGACGCACGCGACCTTCGCCCCCCGCAAGCGCCACCTGCGCCGTGGCCAGCGCGCCGTCTTCCGCGGGCACGTGGTCGGCAGCTATCGCCCGACCGGGATCCGCGTCGAGCTCCAGGGGCGCCGGCACGGCAGCTACGTGACGCTGGCCACGGCCGCCACCCGGCCCGACGGCACCTACCGGCTGAGCTACGCCTTCTCGGGCGGGGCGCGGGGGCGCTACGTCTTCCGCCTGCGGGTGCGCCACTTCCCGCGCTTCCCGTACTTCCTGGGCTACTCGAGCCCGGCCAACGTCTTCGTCCGCTGACCTTCGCGTAACTCGTCCCGCTGCAGGCGCAGGCGGGTCGTCCGGCGCTGACGACCGTTGAGCGCCACGGCGTGCCGAACAGCGTGAAGGCTGCGTCGCAGCGGTCTAGGATCGGGTGAGATGAGGCGATGGCCGTGCATCGCGGCAGCGCCCGGGGCGGCCTTCGTGCTCGTCGACGCCGCGCTCGCGGTCGCGCTCGGCAACACCTCGGTCTTCGTGCCGCTGCTGGTCATCGGGCCGCTCGTGGCGGCGGCCCTCGCGTCGCCGCGCTGCACGCTGGGCGTCGCGCTGCTCGCCGTGGCGTGCGCGCTCCCGCTGGGCCTCGCCGACGACCACTTCTTCTCCGCCGAGCACATCGGCGAGGTGCTGGCCGTCGCCGCCGGCGGTGTGCTGGCCGTGCTCGCGGCCAAGGGGCGGCGCAGCTACGAGGAGGCGCTGGTCAACGAGCGCTCGGCGCGCCGGCGCGCGGACTTCGTCGGCCGGGCCGGGCAGCTGCTCGACGCGCCGCCCGAGCCCGAGGCGATGCTGCGCGAGATCGTGCGGATGGCCGTGCCCGACCTGGCCGAGCTGTGCCTCGTGGACCTCGTGCACGACGGTGCGCTGGGCGAGACGACCGCCTACGCCACCAACCCGCGCACGCTGGAGATGCTGCACGACTCACGCCAGCGCTACCCGCTCGACCCCGAGGGGCCGCACCCCGTCGCCGTCGTCGCCCGCACCGGCCGCCCGCACCTGCAGCACCAGATCGGCACCGAGCGGCTGCGCGCGTTCGCGGTCGACGAGCAGCACATGAAGCTGATGTCCGGCGCCGGCTACGCGACCTCGATGGCGGTGCCGCTCATCGCCCGCGGGCGGACCATCGGCGTGCTGAGCTTCATGCGCTTCGGCGGCTCGGCACCCTACGACGACGGCGACATCGAGCTCGCCATCGAGGTCGCGCGCCGCGCCGCGCTGGCCCTCGACAACGCGCGCCTGTTCGCCGAGCTGCGCCGCACCGAGGGCCAGCTCGAGGCGGTCCTGGCCAACCTCGCGGCCGCGGTGACCGTGCAGGCGCCCGACGGCACGCTCGTCTACGTCAACCAGGCCGCCGCGGAGGTGCTCGGCTGCTCGTCGGCGGAGCAGGTGCTCTCCACGCCGCTCGACCAGCTCCTCGACGCCTTCATCATCCTCGACGAGGACGGGCGGCCCTTCGACCTGCGCGAGCTGCCCGGGCGCCGCGCCCTGGCCGGCGAGGAGTCGCGCCCGACGCTGACGCAGTCGGTGACCAAGGCGACCGGTGCGGTGCGCTGGTCGGTGACCAAGGCCACGCCGGTCCGCGACGAGCACGGCGCGGTCGTCCTCGCGGTCAACATCATCGAGGACGTGACCGACGCGCGCCTGGCCGAGCGCCAGCAGCGCTTCCTGTCGGCGGCGAGCATGCTCGTCTCCTCCTCGCTGGACATCGACGTCACGCTCGACAAGGTGGCCGGCGCCGCGGTGCCCGAGCTGGCCGACTGGTGCTGCGTCGATGTCCCCGACGAGCGCGGCATCGTGCGGCGCGCGGCCCTCGGCGCCGGCGACGCCGACCGCGACGCGCTCGAGCGCATGCGCGAGGCGCTCTCGATGGACCCCGAGGACCCCGGCTCGCCCGCCCACGTGCTGCGCACCGGCCGAGGCGTGGTCATCGGCGACTTCGACGATGCCGCGGCGCTGGCCTGGGCCGGAGGCGACGAGGACCGCGCCGCCGTGCTGCGGGCCAGCGACACGCGCTCGGCGATGGTCGTCCCGATGGTGGCGGGCGATCGGGCCATCGGCGTCGTCACCCTCGGGACGTCGCACAGCGCGCGGCGGCTGGGCGAGGGCGAGCTGGCGCTGGCCACCGAGCTCGCGCGCCGCGCCGGCATCGCGGTGGAGAATGCGCGCCTGCACGCCGCGCGCTCGCACATCGCCACCACGCTGCAGCGCAGCCTGCTGCCGCCACGGCTGCCCACCGTGCCGGGCGTCACCATCGCGGCGCGCTTTCGCGCGGCGGGCGAGACGAGCGAGGTGGGCGGCGACTTCTACGACGTCTTCGGCGTCGGCGACGCGTGGATGGTCGTGGTCGGCGATGTCACGGGCAAGGGCCCCGCCGCCGCCGCCATCACCTCGCTGGCGCGCTACACGATGCGCACCGCGGCCATGTACGAGCGCTCGCCGAGCGCCGTGCTGGCGCGCCTGAATGCGGCGCTGGCCGCCGATCCCGACCGCCGCCAGATCTGCACCGCGGTGTGCGCGCGCATCGAGCCGGCCGAGGACGGGACGTTGCGCGTCGCCCTGGCGCGCGGCGGCCATCCGCCCCCCTTCCTGATCTCGGCCGCGGGCGGCGCCGAGACGGTCGGCACCCCTGGGCCGCTGCTGGGCGCGTTCGACGGCGGCGCCTGGGAGGAGAGCCACTTCGTCGTCGGCGCCGGCGACGCCCTGGTCTTCTACACCGACGGCGTGACCGACACGCGCGGCGAGGACGGCGACGTCTTCGGCGAGCAGCGCCTGAGCGAGCTGCTCGACGGATCGGTCGCGCTGGACGCCGACGAGGTGGCCTCGCGCATCGACGACGCCCTCCAGGCCTTCGAGCACGGGCACCAGCGCGACGACGTGGCGCTGCTCGTGCTGCGGGCGGGGGGCGGCGGTCCTGCGCTGGTCGGTGCGGGCGCGCTCAGCGGTATTCGAACGGCAGGCCGTCCGCCACGTCCCTGAGCAGCGGCGCGTCGAGGTCGCGCTGGGATGGGACGAGCTCGCCCGCGGGCAGCGGCCACTCGACGCCGACGTCGGGATCGTCGTACTTGAAGGCCCGGTCGATGTCGGGCTCGTAGTAGGCGTCCTGCTTGTAGAGCACGTCGGCCGTGTCACTGAGCACGCAGAAGCCGTGGGCGAAGCCGACCGGCGCGTAGAGCAGGTGCAAGTTCTCGTCGCTGAGGTCGAAGCCCTCCCACTGGCCGAAGGTCGGCGACCCGCGGCGCACGTCGACGAGGACGTCGTAGATCGCTCCGCGCCCGCAGCGCACGAGCTTCGCCGCGCCGCGCCCGACGGAGACGTGCATCCCGCGCACCACGCCGCGGCGCGAGCGCGAGTGGTTGTCCTGGACCATCTCCTCGTGGATCCCGAGCTCCATGAACGCGCTGCGCCGGTAGGTCTCGCAGAAGAACCCGCGCTCGTCGCCGAAGACGTCGGGCGCAAGCAGCATCGGGCCGTCCAGGCGCGTGTCAAGTCGTCTCATCGGGCGCGCACCTTACTCACCGCGCCGCTCGCGCCCGGGAAACGTCCGGAGGATGCGGGAACATCGCGACGGTGGATTGACGCGCCGCGAGCGCGGCGGTTCGATCCTCCGCGGAGGAGCTTTGCAACGGCCCACCGGCATCTACGCCAGCTCCCTGTCGCGGCGCGACCTCGCCCGGCGGCGGGCCCGGTTGCGCCCCCCGCTCCTCGCGCGGACCGGCACCTGGGTGGCGTCCGGCGCCTTCCTCGCACTGGCCGCGCTGCTCGCCGAGCGCCTGGTGGCGTAGCCAGCGCCGGCGCCGCCTGAGAATCGACACAGTCCGCGCCAGACACGCAACGCGTGGGCGCTCAGGATCCGGCCATGCGGATTCCGACCCATGCCGACGCCGAGCAGCGTCTGCGCCAGCTGCTCGCCGAGAACGACCTGCCCATGCCTGACGAGGTGGTCCACCGCCCGGCCGAGGTGGTCTTCCTCTACCACGCGCAGAAACTCGCCTTCGTGTTCGAGATCGGCGAAGCACCGGAGGAGTAGTGCTACGCTGTGCCACGGCCCATGGACGTGTCCGTGCGAGAACTGCGTAACCACACGGCGCGCGTCATGGCCGCCGTCGAGAGCGGCGAGCCGGTCGTCCTCACCGTCCACGGCCGGCCGGTGGCCGACATCGTGCCCCATCAGAGCCGGAGCGAGCGCCGGCCGAGCGCCCAACTGCTCGCCGACCTCGACGACATCGCCTGCCTCGCGGGGTCGCTTGGCGTGGAGTCCGCCGCCGGGGACTTCGATGTCGGCCTGACCACGGACGACATGGGCCGTTGAGCGGCTACCTGGCCGACACCAGCGTCTTCGTCGCCGCCGAGCAACGGCGAACCATCGGCGCGCCGCCGGCCGGCGACGCCCGGATCTCCGTCGCGACCCTCACCGAGCTCGGCGTCGGCGTCCGCCGGGCCGCGAGCCAGCCATTGCGCGAGCTGCGCGAGGCCACCCTCGGCCGCGCGCGGCGCTTCATCGCGTTGCCGTACGACGAGCGCGTGGCCGAGCGGCTCGCCGACCTGCTGGTCGCGGCCCGCGACCAGCAGCGGCGCGCTGGTGCGATGGACGCGATCATCGCGGCCACGGCCTTGGCGCATGATCTCGCCGTCTGGACCCAGGACGACGACTTCGACGTGCTGGCCGCGCTCGCGCCGGCGCTGCGCGTCGAGCGCGCGTGACGCGCCGCACCCTCCCCTGACGTACATTGCCGCGATGCGGCTCGGCCTCCTATTCCTCCTCTGCGCGGCGCTGCTCTGCGTGCCGGTGCCCGCCGCCTTCGCCGCGCCGCCCGCGCCCTTCGGGCACGCCTGCATCCCGCGCGACGGCGCGCTCTTCTGCCCGACGGGCGACGACGCCGCGCGCGTCCCGAGCTTCGACGGCGTCCCGCTCGACGTCGACGTCTGGCTGCCGGCCACCGGCGACGGGCCGTTCCCGACCGTGGCGATGCTGCATGGCTTCGGCGGCTCCAAGCTGGACTTCCAGGGCCCGAAGCCGGCCGGCTACAACGCGATGGAGCTCGCGCGCAAGGGCTACGCCGTCGTGCTGCCGTCCGCGCGCGGCTTCGGGCGCTCGTGCGGCGTGCCCGACTCGCGCACCGTGGGCTGCGAGCGCGGCTGGATCCATCTCGACGACCAGCGCTACGAGGCGCGCGACGTCCAGTGGCTGCTGGCCAAGCTCGTCGACCAGCTCGTGGCGCGCCCCGACGAGCTCGGTGTGACCGGGATCTCCTACGGCGCCGGCACCACGATGCAGCTCGCGCTGCTGGCCGATCGCGTCCGCCGGCCCGACGGCGTGACCGAGTCCTGGCAATCGCCCGATGGCGTGCCGCTGCACATCGCGGCCGCCTGGGCGCGCTGGCCGTGGACCGACCTGGCCGACGCGCTGGCGCCCAACGGGCGCCTCGGGCTCGACACCTACGCGTCGCCGGTCGGCGTCGAGATCGAGGCCTACGTCAACGCGCTCTACTCCCTGGCCAACACGAGCGGGTTCGTCGCCCCCCTCGGCGTCGACCCCGCCGCCGACCTCACCGGCTGGAACCAGCGGCTGGCCAAGGGCGAGCCCTACGGCGCGGATGTCCGCTCGATCCTGAGGCAGATCCACGCCTACCACGGCGTGCTCGGGCTGCCGATCGACAAGGGGATCACGCCGCTGCTCATCCAGTCCGGCTGGACCGACGATCTCTTCCCCGTCGGGCAGGGCCTGCGCATCTACGACCTGCTGCGCCAGAAGAGCAAGAGCGCTCCCGTGGCGCTGCAGCTCGGCGACCTCGGCCACGCGCGAGCGGCCAACCACTCCGCCGACCTGGCTGCCTTCAACGCCCAGGGCCTGTCCTTCTTCGAGGCCCGCCTCAAGCACGCGGGCAGGGCCCGGCCGCGGGCAGCGTCACCGCGTACGGCCAGACCTGCCCGAAGAACGCCACCCACGGCGCAGGCCCCTACAAGGCGGCGTCCTTCGCGGCGCTGGCGCGCGGGGAGCTCGTCTTCCGCCACAAGGCCGCCCAGCGCGTGACCTCGAGCGGCGGGGACGCGGCGCTCTCGCAGAAGCTCTCGCCGCTGACCGTCGACCAATGCAAGGGCGTCGACGACGACGTCGCGCGCGGCACCGCGGTGGCCAGCGTGCGCTCGCCCGGCGTCACGGTGATCGGCATGACCCACGTGCGCGCCGCCGTCGCGGTGACCGGGCACGACGCGCTGCTGGTAGGGCGCCTGTGGGATGTCAACCCGGCCACCGGGCGCCAGCGCCTGGTCGACCGCGGCGTCGTGCGCCTGCGCTCGCGCAAGCTCGTCAGCTTCGACCTCAACGGCAGCGCCTACAAGTTCGCGCGCGGCCACCAGATCAAGCTCGAGCTGCTCGGGCGCGACAGCCCGACCTACCGCGCGGCGAACGGCACCTTCAGCGTGACGGTGAAGCAGCTGCGGGTGGCGCTGC
>CAWIEX010000008.1:0-56987 GCA_963835295.1 uncultured Actinomycetes bacterium | reverse complement strand
CGACGCGCGAGCGCCCGGCCAAGCGCGCTCCGTAGGCTGCGCGGCGTGCGATGGCGCAGGCGAAGGACGGCGCCCGGGCCGGCGCTGCCGGTCCTCCCCGAGGAGCCGGTGAGCCGGACCTTCGGCTTCGAGCGCGGCAAGCCCGTCGACCGCTGGTACATCGAGCGCTTCCTGGCCGAGCACGCCGCCGACGTGCGCGGCCGCGTGCTGGAGGTCGCCGAGCGCACGTACACGGGCTGGTACGGAGGCGACGACGTGACGGCGTCCGACGTCCTCTACGCCGCCGAGGGCCATCCCGACGCGACGGTCGTCGGCGACCTCACGACCGGCGCGGGGATCCCCGAGGCGGCCTATGACTGCTTCATCTGCACGCAGACGCTGCAGGTCATCTACGACATTCGTGCGGCGGTGTCCGGCACCAGGCGGCTGCTGGCACCCGGTGGGGTGTTGCTCGCGACGCTCCCAGGGATCAGCCAGATCAGCCGTGAGGACAACCGCGACTGGGGCGACTGGTGGCGATTCACGGCCCGCTCGGCACAGCGGCTCTTCGCCGATGTCTACGGCGAAGAGCACGTACAGGTTCGCCAGCACGGCAACGTGCAGGCGGCCGCCGCCTTCCTGTATGGGCTGGCCGCCGAAGATCTGGAATCGAGCGCGTTGGAGTCCACCGATCCCGATTTCCACCTGGTGATGACGGTGCGCGCGGTTCGCCCGCGGTCCGAGCGCTGACGCGCCATCCACATGCGCTCCAGGACGAGCCGGGTACGCTCGACAGGTGGAAATCGCCGTCAGTGTCGGCGCACGTGCCGGCAGCCCGACGTGGGGTCGGTGTCTGGAAGCGTTGCGGGCCGAGGGGGTCGAGCCCATCGTGCTGCCCGTGCCGTATGGCGCCGGGCTGGCACAGGTTCGCAACGCCGCGCTGGCGGCGACCACCTCGGATGTCCTGGCCTTCGTCGAGGATGACGTCGCCGTCCAACCCGGCTGGTTCGCGGCGCTGCAGGACGCCTGGGCGGCCGCTCCCGACGACCGAGGATGCGTCGGCGGCCCTATCACGGCTGCGCTTCGACGGTCCCCGCCCACGCTGGCTCACCGACGCGCTGCTCGGTGTCCTCGGCGTCGGCACGGGCGAGCACAGCTTCCACGGCGGAAACGTCTCCTTCCGCACCGAGGCGCTGCGGGGCGTCGAGGGCTTCTGGCCGGCCAAGGGCAGACCGGAGCTGCACGACTGGTTCTGCGAAGAGCACCATGCTCAACAGCAACTGGCTGCGGTCGGGTGGACCCATGCGTGTGAGCGCGACATGGCCGCCGTCCGCATCATCGAACCTGAGCGGCTGCGGCGGCGCAGCGTGCTCATGCTGCGCGCGCGCTACGGAGCACGGTCGGCGCTGATCGGCGAGCGGCGTCCGCGCGCTGTGGCAGCGAAGGTCGCCGCCTCGTCCGCCGCCGGTACCGCGGTCGCCGCCGTGAGAGGCGACGTCGCGACGGCAACCGAGCGCGCCGCCCGGGTCGCCGAGAACGCGGGCGTGCTCGTCGCGCCGCTCATCGCGCACCGAGACCTGCAGCCCGCGGCCGCGCAGACGCCCTTTCGCCATTCGCTCCCACCGGCCCAGCCGCTCTTCGCCAAGCCCCGCGTGCGCCAGGCGGCGAACGGGGCCGGTCGTCCTGCTCTACCACCGCGTGGACGACGGCGAGAGCTCCGTGACGCCGACGAACTTCGCGGCGCAGATCGAGCTGCTGGTCAGCCGCTACACCCCGGCACGCCTGGAGGCGATCGCCTGCGGCGATGCGGGGTCAGACGCGTTCGCCGTCACCTTCGACGACGGCTACGCCGAGACGATGCGCCACACGCTGCCCATCCTCACGCGAGCGGGCGTCCCCGCGACGATCTTCATCTCGACCGACCACGTCGTCTCGCAGCGCAGCTTCTGGTGGGATGAGGTGCGCCGGCTGCTCGACCGCGCGCGAGATCGACCAGCTGCGCCTCACCATCGACGGGGAGACGCGGGCCTGGGCGCGCGCCGGCGCGGCCGAGAAGCACGTCGTCTCGTGGCTGCAGCCGAAGGCGCCCGAGCTCATCGACGAGGGACTGGCCGAACTGCGCGCATGGGCGCGACACGAGCCGCCCGTGCCGCGACGACGAGCGCCCGCTGACCGTCGACGAGCTGCGCGACCTGTCGGCCTCCTCGCTCATCGACGTCGGGCGCGCACACGCGCACCCACGCCAACCTGCGCTACGTGGACTCCGCCCGGCTCATGGACGAGCTGTCGGGCAGCCGCGAGGACCTCGAGAGCTGGCTGGACATCGAGTCCCCCCGCGGCCTCGCGTACCCGTTCGGCATCCCGGGCGCCGACGTCGACGCCGACACGCGCTGGGCCGCCAAGTCCGCCGGGTACCGCTACGCGGTGCTCAACAGCCCCGGCACCGTGACCGCCGACACCGACCGCTACGGGCTGCCGCGCCTGCCCGTCGAGAACACGGGCGCCGACGGCTTCGCGTCGCTCATCACCCGCGCCACCGGCCGCTCGTAGCGTCGCGCCGGGGCGCGCGACGGCGCGCCCACCTGCATCGCGGCCAGCACGACGCCGACCCACGTGAGCGTCGCCAGCGCGACGTGCACCCACACGATCTCGGCCGGCAGGTCGAGCTGGAACTGCAGGATGCCGACGACGCCCTGCGCCGCCAGCAGCAGGCAGATGCGCGTGAGCCGGACCCGCAGCTCGCGGTCGGCCTCGCGCCGGCGCGCCAGCCACCAGGTCGCGACGGCCAGCACGCCGAGGGCCGCAGCGAGCACCCCATGGCGGTTGATCAGCCAGTTGACGGTCGAGGCGCCCTTGAAGGTGAAGCGGTGCACGACGTCGCCGGTCCCCTCGCCGCCGGCGTGCGGGCCGGCCGCCGTGGCCGCGGTGCCGGCGAAGATGGTCACGGCGCCGAGCGCGAACAGCGCCCACACCGCGCGCGCCGTCGCGCGGTCGCCCGCCGGCTCCTCGCCCTCGGCGAAGGCCGGGCGCGCGCGCCACGCCAGCGCCCCGGCGGCGACGAGGATCGTCATCGACAGCAGGTAGTGGCCCATGACCCAGCCGGGCGCGAGGCCGTAGAGCACGGTCAGCCCGCCCATGACGGCCTGGCCCACCACGCCCAGCGGCAGGAGCACGCCGAGGACCGCGAGGTCGCGGCGGAAGGGCACGCGGAAGAAGGCCAGCAGCCCGGCGGCGATGGCGGCCAGCGCCACGAAGCCGGTGAACATGCGGTTGCCGAACTCGATCCACGCGTGCGAGTTGAGCTCGGCCACCAGGCGGCCGTTGGAGTAGCACTCCGGCCAGTGCGGGCAGCCCAGGCCGGAGCCCGTGACGCGCACGGCGGCGCCCGTGAAGACGATCACCGTCAGCGCGACGAGCGCGACGGCGGCGACCACGAAGTAGCGCTCCGGGGAGATGCGGATCCACTGACGCATGGACCGTCACAGGATGACCGATGGATAGCCTGCCTGCCCCATGCCCCGGCGATCACTGGCCGCGCGGGTGCGGCGACGGCTCGCCGGCGGCCCCGACCCCGGGCCGCTGCGCGTCGTGCTGCCCTCGTGCCAGGCGCAGGCGATGGCCGAGGGGCCGGTGGCCCTGCGCGGCGACGCCGCCGCGCTCGTCGACGCCCCCTCGCTACGCGTGGCGGCCGTGGTGCCCTCGTTCCGGCGCGGCAGCGGCGGGCACGCGACGATCGCCAACCTGCTGCGCGGCCTCGAGGCCGCCGGGCACCGCACGAGCGTCTGGGTCCTCGACGACGAGGGCCGCCACGCGAGCGAGAGCCCGGCCGAGACCGCGGCGCTCTTCGCGGAGTTCTTCGGGCCGCTCGCGGGTCCCGTGCGCGTCGGCTTCGGCGGCTGGGAGGGCGCGGACGTGGCCATGGCCACCGGCTGGCAGACCGTCGCGCAGGTCCTGCGGCTGCCGGGGGCGAGCGCGCGCGCCTACCTGGTGCAGGACCACGAGCCCGAGTTCTACCCCACGTCCGCCGAGCGCGAGTGGGCCGCGTGGACCTACCGGCCAGGGGCTTCACTGCATCGCCGCCTCGCCATGGCTGGCCGACCTGGTGCGCACGCGCTACGGCGCCAGCGCCACGAGCTTCGACCTCGGGATCGACCACGCGCGCTACCGGCCCGCCGAGGTCGAGCGGCGGCGCGGACCGCGTGCTCTTCTACGCGCGCGCCGTCACGCCGCGCCGGGCCGTGCCGCTCGGCCTGCTGGCGCTGGCAGGAGCTGCATCGCCGCCGGCCGGAGATCGAGATCGCGCTCTTCGGCGAGGCGCGCCCGGTGGCGGCGCCCTTTCCCGCACCGCGCGCTGGGCGTGCTCGAGCCCGAGCGCGCTGGCGCGGGCCTACTCGGAGGCGACCGTCGGCCTCGTGCTGTCGCTGACCAACCCGTCGCTCATCCCGCAGGAGATGCTGGCCTGCGGGCTGCCCTGCGTCGACCTGACCAGCGAGAGCATGCTCGCCACCTACGGTGTCGACGGTCCCGGCGACGCTGGCGGCGCCCGAGCCGATCGCGCTGTGCGAGGCGATCGAGGCGCTGCTCGACGACCCCGCGACGGCGCGCCCGCCGGGCGGCCGACGGGCTGCGCTGGGCGGCCGCGCGCACGTGGCCGGCCGCCGCCGCCCAGGTGCAGGAGGGGCTGCGCGCGGCGGTGCGTGAGGCGGCGCAGCCGTAGACGCCCCTACCCTGTGCGTCGATGTCTGCGCGTCCCGCAGTGTTGGTGGACGGCGTCTCGAAGACGTTCCAGATCCCACGCGAGCAGGTCCACACGCTCAAGGAGCGTGCGCTGCACCCGTTCCGCCGCACGGGCCACGACGACCTGCGCGCGCTGCGCGACGTCTCCTTCGCCGTCGAGCGCGGCGAGTTCTTCGGCATCGTCGGGCGCAACGGGTCGGGCAAGTCGACGCTGCTGAAGTGCCTGGCCGGGATCTACCGCACCGACCGCGGCCAGATCTACGTCGACGGCCGGATGTCGACCTTCATCGAGCTGGGCGTCGGCTTCAACATGGACCTCGCCGCCTACGACAACGTGATGCTCAACGCGACGATGCTCGGGCTCTCCCAGCGCGAGACCCGCGCGCGCTACGACCGCATCATCGACTTCGCCGAGCTGCGCGAGTTCGCCGACCTCAAGCTCAAGAACTACTCGTCGGGCATGCTCGTGCGCCTGGCCTTCTCGGTGATGATCCAGGTCGACGCCGACATCCTGCTCATCGACGAGGTCCTGGCGGTGGGCGACGCCGCCTTCCAGCAGAAGTGCTACGACGAGTTCGCCCGCATCCGCCGCAGCGGCACGACGGTGCTCTTCGTGACCCACGACATGAGCGCCGTGCAGCGCTTCTGCGACCGCGCCCTGCTGCTCGAGCACGGACGGCCGCGTCGAGCTGGGCGAGCCCGAGCGCGTCGGCGACCGCTACCTGGAGCTGAACTTCTCGCGCGACGCCCGCGACGCCGAGGCGCGCGAGGCGGGCGACGAGGCGGCCCGCGCCCCGTCCGCGCAGCAGGGCGCGGACGGCGAGCCGGTGCGCCTGGGCGACGGCCGGGCGGAGATCGTCGAGGCGTGGTTCGAGGACGAGCAGGGCGAGCGCGCCGAGGTCCTGCGCGCGCGCCAGCCGTGCAGCTTCCACGCCCGCGTCCGGGTCAACCAGCGCCTCGAGGATCCGCTCGTCGGGGTCAACTTCCAGAACTCCGCCGGCGAGCACGTGTGGGGCGCCAACAACCTCAAGGCCGAGCCCTCCGGCGTCTACGAGCCCGGCGACGAGCTCATCTTCGCGCTGCGCTTCACGAACCTCCTGGCCCCCGACCGCTACTGGGTGACGCCCGCCGTGGCCAAGAGCGACGGCGGCCTGGTCTGGCACGACCGCCGCCCGCGCTTCGCGTCGGTCATGGTGACCGCCACCAACCCCCCGGAGGGGCTGGTGGACCTCCCCTTCGAGATCGACGTCGCGCGCTCGCGGCCGGCCGAGGCAGCCGGCGCCCGAGGTGGCCGGATGAGCGACGTCACGGTGAGCCGGATCGAAGGCCTCGGGCCGCCGATCGCGGGACCGACGGCGCTGGGCAACGACCCGCGCCGCCTGCTGCGCCTGACCTGGGCGCTGGCCGTCACCGACTGGCGCCTGCGCTTCTTCGGCTCGGCGCTGGGCTACCTGTGGTCCTTCGTGCAGCCGCTGATGCTCTTCGGCGTCCTGTACACGGTGTTCAGCGTGCTGCTGAACTTCAGCGGCGACGAGCGCTTCTATCCCGTCGCCCTGCTGCTGGGCATCATCATGTACTCGTTCCTCAACGAGGCCACCGGCGGCGCGGTGCGCAGCCTGGTCAACCGCGAGAACCTCGTGCGCAAGATCGAGTTCCCGCGGCTGGCCGTCCCGATGGCGACGGTGCTGACGGCGTGCTTCAACCTCGGCCTCAACCTGCTGCCGGTGACGATCTTCCTCATCGCCTCCGGAGGCGAGCCGCGCTGGACGTGGCTGGAGATGCCGCTCATCTTCGCCGTCCTCATCGCCTGGGCGGCCGGCATCGCGATGCTGCTCTCGGCGCTCTTCGTGCGCTACCGCGACATCGAGCCGATCTGGACCGTGGTCCTGCAGATCGTCTTCTACGTCACGCCGATCTTCTACACGGTCTCGCTCGTGCTCGAGAAGGCCAGCGAGTCGGTCGTGCGGTTGATGATGCTCAACCCGTTCGCGGCGATGCTCCAGCAGGCGCGCTACGCCTTCGTCGACGCGTCGCACCCGAGCCTGGGCGCCGCGATGGGCGGCGTCGCTGTGGATCGTCCTGCCGCTCCTGGTCACCATCGCCACCTGCATCGCCGGCTACGTCGTCTTCTCGCGCGCGGCGCCGCGCGTCGCCGAGGAGCTCTAGGCCGCCGCCGCGCGCGCGGCGACCCGAAGGCCCGCACGTCGGCCAGCAGGTCGGTGACCAGGCGCGGGTAGACGCGCGACGCGCGGAACTGCTCGGCCTTGCGCCGCCCGCGCACGCGCACGGCGTGCCAGACGGTGGCGTCGCGGCGCAGGGTGCCGAGCATGCGCGCGAGGTGGTCGCCGCTCTGGAACTCGAGGTAGTCGATGCCCGACTCCAGGCCGTGGCTCGGGCTCAGCGGCTCGCTGGCCACGAGGTGCCCCGCCGCCAGGTGCAGGCAGACGCGGTTCTCGAAGCTCGGGTAGGGCTCGTTGTGGATGTTGATCGCGATCCAGTGCTCGTCCATGACGCGCTCGAGGCGATCCGCGCCCACCCCGAACGCCAGGTGCAGCACGTCGAAGCGATGCTTGGCCTCGGTGAGGATCGCCTCGCGGTGCTCGGTGGAGCGGCCGACGAACAGCGGCGGCGCGGTCGGGTCGGGCGCCGTCGACCGGGCGGTAGTAGCGGTCGGAGACCGGCAGCGGGATCGCCCGCCAGACCGGCAGCACGCGGTCGGCGGTCGCCGCGATCAGCGGGTCGAAGGCGACGATGCGGTCGAAGTTCGACCCGTCGACCTCGCCGAGCTCCCAGAGCCGGCGCTCGAGGTCCTCGTGGCTGGCGCCGGCGCCGCTGCCGGTGCGCGGCAGCGGCTCGGTCAGGAAGCCGACGGTCGTCGCCCGCAGGCCGCCGAACGCGCCGGTGCGGGATGATCTCGGGGCGGAAGACGACCACGACGTCGGGGTCGAAGGCCGCCAGCGACTCGAGCGTCGGGCCGACGTCGGCGCCGCCGCGGTACTCGTGGAAGCGGGTGTCGAAGCGCGCGAGCGTGCCCGTGTCGAGCACGCATGCCTCGAAGTAGGTCGACTGCCCGACGAAGGCGAGGCGCAGCGGGTCGGTCGGTCGTCGCGAGCACGGGCGTCGGCAAGGGTAGCCTCACGCCTCCGCCGCAGACGTCACGGGCCGCGGCCGCGAGGTCCCGACGACGCGGCCCTTGAGGGCGAGGGCGGGCGACTCGACGAGTCGCCACGAGGTGAGGCCCAGCAGGTAGGTGATCGGCGCGGCGATGGCGAGCATGGCCAGCGGCGCGACGCCCTTCCACGCCAGCGCGATGGTCTGCTGGACGGGAAACGCGTAGACGTAGACGCCGTAGGAGACGTCGCCCGGGCGGGTCAGGACGTTGAGCGCCAGGGGGCCGCGGTAGGCGATGACGAGGATCGCGTACGGGACGAAGAGCGACGCGGTGACCACGACCCATTCGCTCTTCCACGACACGACCCACAGCACGCCGAGCGCCCCCGCCACCCACCACGAGAGCCTGACGCGGTCGCGCGCGGCGAACAGGAGCGAGCCGGCGAGGAACAACACGCACCAGGTGGATGACGATCTGGGCATTGCCGCCGGCGACGGTGTTCTGGCCTCCGCCCGGCAGATGCGAGGCGATGTCCACCGGCGGCGAGAGCGCGACGAGACCCGACGACGCACGGCGGCGGCCAGCAGCGCGCGGCGGTGCAGCAGGGCCAGGGCGCCGAGCACGGCGACCATCACGTAGCAGCATGCCTCCAGCGGCAGCGTCCACAGCGAACCGTCGACGGCGTCGACGAACGGGTTGTGCTCGAAGACGCCGGGCAGGCGCCCGGCGAAGGTGATCAACACGCTCGAACGCAGCGGATAGATCCACGTCTGCGGGGTGGTGAGGTAGTCGCCCAGCGAGAGCGTCGTCGTGATCGGGCCGAGCACGAGCGCCAGCAGCCACACGCAGATCATCGAGCGCCGGTAGGAGGCGTAGCGCGCGCTTGGCCGCAAAGGGGCGCAGCCCGGGCTGCGAAGCCCAGCTGCGCGCGACGAGGAACCCGCTGATGGCGAAGAAGACGGAAACTCCGACGTCCCCCAGCGTCTCGCCGGTGACCCGCGCGAACGGCTCATCGCGGCCCGTGAGCGGATAGCAGTGCGAGAGCAGCACGGCCAGGGCGGCGGCGAGGCGCAGCACGTCGAAGACGTTGGCGCGCGATCCGCTCCGCTCGCTCAGGCGCGGTCCCATGACGCGACACCCTAGGGCTACCATCCCTGCCCATGCCGGCTTCCGAGGAGACCACCGGGCCCGCCGCCGCGCTCGAGCGCGCGATCGTCGAACGCGCCGTGCGGCGCTCGCGGGCGACCGCGCGCCGCTCGACGCGGCCGCCCTGGCGGGCGACCCGCCGGATGCCGACGCGCTCGTCGTCGGCGCTGCGCGAGCAGGCCCAAGAGGGCTCGGTCATCGCGTGCGTCGGCGTGCTCGAGCGCCTGTCGAGCTTCGCCGCGCGTCGTGCATACGCTGGTCGCCCTCGCGGCCGAGCGCCAGGCCACGGTCGTCCTGGCGCTGCCCAACGACGCCGCCGAGGCCGACGCCGCCGGCGCGCGCCGCAGCGTCTGGGGCGAGGGCGCGGTGGCCGAGCTGCGCGGCCTGCTGCCCTCCGACCACGTCGCGTTCCACCTCCTGGCGCTGCGCGGCGCGGCGCTCGTGCCGGCCGGCGGCGCCCATCGAGCTGAGCGTGGACGTCGACGCCGAAGCACGCGCCGGCCGCGCCCGCCGGCTTCGTCCTCGCCTTCGGGCCGCGGGCGCAGCGTCTTCAGGCCGCGGCCGCGGTCGTCGCGGCCGACCTCACCGCCGAGCGCGCCCACGAGCGCGCGCGCACCGCCGAGCTCGAGGTGCTGCGTGCCCGCCTCGCCGCCCTCGATGCTCGTCCGCAGCTCGCGCCCGCCAACGGCGGTCAGCCGCCCGAGGCCGCAGCGTGAGGGTCGCCTTCCTCGTCAACGACCTGCAGCTCAGCGGCGGCGTCGGGGTCGTCGTCGCCCACGCGCGCCAGCTCCACGACCGCCACGGCTTCGACGTGACGCTCGTCCTCGCGCGCGAGCAGGAGGATCCGCACTGGAGCCACGAGCCGCTCGAGGGGCTGCCGGTCGTCTCGCTCGACGAGGCGCGCGGTCAGCACTACGACATCGCGATCTCGACCTGGTGGGAGACCGCCTTCTCGCTCTTCGAGCTGCGCGCCGAGCGCTACGCCTCGTTCGTGCAGAGCCTCGAGGACCGCTTCTACCGGCCCGGCGAGGCCGACCGCCTGGGCGCTCGGCTCGTCCTCGACCTCCCGGTCACCTTCATCACCGAGGCGCGTTGGATCGCCGACACGCTCGCCGGCCTGCGCCCGAGCGCGCCGTGCCACCTCGTGCGCAACGGCATCGACAAGCGCGTCTTCGCGCCGGCGGCCGGGCTCAAGCCGCGGGTCGACGGGCCGCTGCGGGTGCTCGTGGAGGGCAACGCCAACGTCTGGTTCAAGGGCGTCAACGAGGCGGTGGCTGCAGTCGGGCAGATGAACGAGCCCCACGAGCTCACGGTCGTGGCGCCCAACCGCGAGAGCCTGGTCGCCAACGGCGCGCGACCGCGTCGTGGGACCGCTAACGCAGCGCGAGCTCGCTGCGCTCTACGCCGAGACCGACGTTCTGGTCAAGCTCTCGCGCGTGGAGGGCATGTATGGGCCACCGCTCGAGGCCTTCCACATGGGCGCCACGTGCGTGACGACCGAGGTGACCGGCCACGAGGAGTACATCGAGCATGGGATCAACGCGCTCGTGTGCGACTGGGACGACCCGCGCGGCACGGCCCGCCAGCTCGACCTCCTCGCCCGGGACCACGTGCTGCTGCACCGGCTGCGCCTCGGCGCCCTCGACACGGCCCGCACCTGGCCGACGTGGGAGCAGGCCGGGGAGTTCATGGCCGGCGCTCTGCGCGCCATCCGCCGCGAGCCGCAGCCCGACCCGACGGCCGCGCTGGCCGGTCTCATGGCTGACGTGCGGGCCGGAATCGAGGAACAGCGCTACCTGGTGGCCGACCGCAACGCTCTGATGTGGAAGGTCAGGCCGATACGAGCGCCTGCCGGGCATCCGCAACGTGCTGGCGCTGCGCCGGCGCAAGGGGGTCCAGCGCGTGCTGATCGCGGCCCAGCCGCTGACGCGACCGATCAAGCGCAGGCTGTTGGGCCCCTGAGATGGGCCCGCGCCTGACGGTCGCCCTGCGTTGCGACGAACGCCAGTGGGCCGGGCACGTGGCGGTGCCTGCCGATAGCCCTCGCGCTGCGGCGCGCCGGGCACGACGCGCTCTTCCAGTTGGGGACCTATGGCGGGGTCGCGGCGCTGCTCGCGGACGCGGACCTGCCCGCCATTCCGGCCACGGCGACGCCCGCCGGCCTGCCCGACGAGGTCGGCGCCGCGCTGCATCGACCACTACGACGTCAACGACCCGGAGGTCGCCGCCTCCGCGGCCGCGCGGCCGGTGAGTCGCCCTGCGCGACGCGCGCGCGCCGCACGGCCTCCGCCCGGCGCGCGTGCTCGAGCTTCCACTCGACGCAGCCGGCGGTGACGGCCTGGTCAGCTTGGCTTCGCGCCGGTGGACCCACGCCTGCGAGGCGGCACGGCGCCCCGCCCGCGCGAGCGGTCGCGCGCTCGTCGCCCTCGGCGGCTCGGGCGCGGGCGCCGGCGCGCTGCGAGGTGCTCGTCCGCCGGCCTGCTCGAGACCACCGACCTGCGCGTCGACGTGGCCGGCGCGCTGGCGCCCGAGCCCCATCCGCGCGTGCGCCACGTGGGGCCGCCCCACGGCCTCGCCGAGCCAGCTCCGCCGCCTGCGACCTGCTCGTGTGCGGTGCCGGCGTGACGGCCTACAAGGCGGCCTGCGCCGGGGTGCCTGCGGTGCGCTCGTCGTGCTCGCCGGCAACGGGCCTCGGGTCGGCGACGCCTTCGCCGCCGCCGGGCTCTTCGCGGTCCTCGACGGACGGGAGCCGCTCGACGCGGACGGCGGTAACAGCGCCGTGACCGCGGCGCGCAACGCACCCGCGCCGCCCGACGGGCCCCGACCTGGTCGGGACGGGCTACGGAGCGGCCCGTGTCCGTGACGCGCTCCTGGCCCTCGCGCACGACGCGCCGGCGCCCCCGGTCCAGCGCTATCGCCCGGCGCGCCGAGGACGACGCCGAGTCTGCTGCTGGCGTGGCGCAACGACGAGGCGGTGCGCGCGGTGTCGCCCCCTACAAAAAAGGTCTCCCCCGCCGAGCACGCAGCATGGCTCGAGCGGGTGCTCGCCAGGACCCCGACCGCACGCTGCTGGTGGATGGAGCGCGAGGGCGAGCCGGTCGGGACCGTGCGCTTCGACCGCGAGCGCGACGAGGCGACGATCTCGGTGACCGTTGCCGCCGACATCGCGGGCGCGAAGTCGGGGTGAAGGCCATCCGCGAGAGCACCGAGCTAGAGCTCTCGAGCGCGCCCCACACCTCCGCTGCGTCGTCGCGCTCGTCAAGGCCCAGAACTCCGCTTCGCAGCGGGCTTTCGAGCGCGCCGGGTACGTCCGCGCCGGGCTTGCGCGCGAGCCTCGCTGGCCTACCGCGCCGTGCGCTAGGTCGGCACCGCTGGCGCGGCCGCAGCACCCTGTCCGTACCTGCGGTCCCCACCCAGCCGCGTTCACCTCCTCCATGAACCTCCACGAAAAAGTCGTCCTCGTCACCGGCGGCACCGGCTCGTTCGGCAAGGCGATTGATCGACAAGCTGTTCGCCGACCACGAGCCCGAAGGCGATCCGCGTCTTCAGCCGCGACGAGCTCAAGCAGTTCGAGATGCAGCAGCGCTCTACGCCGACGACGACCGGCTGCGCTACCTGATCGGCGACGTCCGCGACCTGCCGCGGCTCTCGCGGGCCTGCCACGGCGTCGACGTCATCGTCCATGCCGCCGCGCTGAAGCAGGTCCCGGCCTGCGAGTACAACCCGTTCGAAGCGGTCAAGACGAACGTCATCGGCGCCGAGAACGTCGTCGCCGCCGCGATCGAGAACGACGTGCCGCACGACCGTCGCGCTCTCGACCGACAAGGCGGTCAACCCGGTCAACCTCTACGGCGCGACCAAGCTCTGCGGCGGAGAAGATCATCATCCAGGGCAACGCCTACGCGGCGGACTCCGTCGCCCGCTTCAGCTCCGTGCGCTACGGCAACGTGGTCGGCTGCCGCGGCAGTCGTCGTCCCGCTCTTCAAGGCGCAGGCCGAGACCGGCGTCCTGACGATCACCGACGAGCGCATGACCCGCTTCTGGATCACGCTCGAGGAGGCGGTCCACTTCGTGATCGACTGCGCGAGCGCGATGGTCGGCGGCGAGACGTTCGTGCCGAAGATCCCAGCATGAAGGTCACCGACCTCGCCGAGGCGCTCGCGCCCGACGCCGAGCGGCGAGTCGATCGGCATCCGCCCCGGCGAGAAGCTCCACGAGGTCCTCGTCACCGAGGACGAGTCCCGCCACTGCTTCGAGACCGGAGACGTGCTACGTGATCTTTCCCGAGTACGCCGTCCTGGGCCGAGCGCGAGCATCGAGGGCGAGCCGCCTCGCGACGGCTTCCGCTACACCTCCGACAACAACGACCGCTGGCTCGACGTCGACGAGCTGCGCGAGATGGCCGCCGGAGTCACGCCGTCGGTTGACTCCGACACCTTCCTCCCTTACGGGCGCCAGGAGATCACCGAGGCGGACGTCGCCGCCGTGACCGCCGCGCTGCGGGAGCCGCTGATCACCCAGGGCCCGCCGTCGCCGAGTTCGAACGCGCGGTCCGCGAGCGCACCGGTGCCGCACGCGTCGCCTTCTCGTCGGGGACGGCCGCGCTGCACGGCGCCGCGTTCGCGGCCGGTGGGGCCAGGGCGACGAGGTCCTCGTCCCGCCTATCACCTTCGCCGCCTCGGCCAACTGCGCTCCCTACCTCGGGCGCCGACCCGCGCTTCGTCGACATCGACCCGGCGACCTGGAACCTCGATGTCGCCGCGGCCGCGGCGCGCGCGGAGCGCGGACCAGGCGTCGTGGCCGTTAGCTTCGCCGGCCTGCCGGTCGACCTCGACCGCTGACGCCTGCCGACGGCGTCGTCGGTCATCGAGGACGCCTGCCACGCGATCGGCGGCCATCGCGACGGTCGCCCGATCGGTGGCCCGGGAGGAGCCGACATGACCAGCTTCTCGCTTCCACCCGGTCAAGACGATGACCACCGGCGAGGGCGGCATGGTCACGACCGAGGACGACGAGCTCGCCCAGCGCCTGCGCGCTGTTCCGGACGCACGGCATCCCGCAGGGCATCCCCCCGGCGAGCCCGAGGGCGCCTGGTCTTCGACATGCTCGAGCTCGGCTTCAACTACCGGATCACCGACGTTCAGTGCGCGCTGGGGCTCGCCAGCTGAGCGCCTCGACGAATGGGTCGGCGCGCGCAACGAGATCGCGGAGCTGCTACCGGGAGCTGCTCGCCGACGAGGATCGCATCGAGCTTCCCCCGACGCCCGACGGGTCGCTGCACGGCCGCCACCTGTTCGTCGATCCTCGTCGGGCCGGCGCGGCGGCGCCTGGCACTTCGACGCGCTGCGCGCGGCCGGGATCGGCGTCCAGGTGCACCACATCCCGGTCTACCGCTTCACCCACTACCGCGACACGCTCGGCTTCCGCAGGACCGATGCCCGGAGGCCGAGCGCTACTACCGGGCGCGATCTCCATCCCCCATGTTGCCCGACCTCACCGACCACCGACGTGCACCGGGTCGTCGACGACCTCCAGCCCCCCCTGCCCATGAGGACGGCCCGCTGATGGCCGAGGCGCGCTTCGACGAGAGCAGTTCGCGATAAGCGGGAACGCCCGTGGGCGGCGGCGCCCCGTGCTACGTCATCGCCGAGGCAGGCGCCAACCACGACCCGCGACCTTGGGCTGGCGCCCGAGCTCATCGACGTCGCCGCCGACGCCGGGGCCGACGCCGTCAAGTTCCCGGGCGCCACGGGCAAGGACATCTACTTCGAGCCGCACGCCCGCAGTTCGAGTACCTCAACGACGACCGCTCGCCGCAGGAGCTGCTCGACGCGATCGCCCTCCCGCGCGAATCGGCGACCCCAGCTCGCCGAGCAAACGGCCTGGCGCAGTTTTATCCACTTCTTCACGAGCCCGTTCGACCGCGAGGCGGTCAACCAGCTGGCCGAGCTCGGCGCCCCCGGCCATCAAGATCGCCGCCTTCGAGATCATCAACCTCGGTCTCATCCGCTACGCCGCGGCCGTCGGGGCGACCCCGATGATCATCTGGTGCAGAGGCATCGTGACCTACGGCGAGATCAAGGCGCTAGGCGCCGTGGCCGAGACGGGCAACCGCGCCGTCGCCCTGCTGCGCTGCGCGTCGGTCTATCCCGCCCCGCCGGAGATCATGAACCTGCGCGCGATGGCGACCATGCGCGCGGCGTTCGGCGTGCCGGTCGGCCTCTCCGACCACACGACAACATCTACGTGGCCGCCGGCGCTCGAAGCGCTGGGCATGGATGTCTTCGAGAAGCACTTCACGCTCTCGCGCGAGCTCGAGGGCACCGACCATGCCTTGGCCGGCTCGAGCCCGACCAGCTCAAAGCGCAGGTCGCCGCCGTGCGCGAGGTCGAGGCGGCCATGGGCAACGGACGCCTGGAGAAGCCATCGAGGAGCCCGAGTCGGGCGAGATGTACCGCAACGCGCGCCGGTCGATCGTCGCGGCCGCCGACATCGCCGCGGGCACCGAGATCACCGACGACATGCTCGAGACGGTCAGCGACCGGGGTTCGGCATCGCACCGAAGTACCTGGAGCTCGTCGTCGGGCGCGCCGCGAAGATCGACATCCCCTACGACGAGATCGTCACGTGGGAGATGGTGTAGCGGAGGTCAGCCCCTCACGACGACGCTGAGCGTCTGCGCATAGGCGCCCTTGACCTGCTGCCCAGGACTGAGGGGGACCCGAACACCGCAGCAAGGTCGATCCCGAGGCCGGCACGGCCGCGCCGGGGCTCAGGGCCGCGAGAGCGTGAAGCGCCCCAGGCGTGGACGCCACGCGCCTGCCGTCCGCGTCGAGCACGGTCACGCGCACGGGCCGGCACGCCAGGAGACGGTGAGCGCGACCCGCGTGCGCCGTGCGCGTCCGTCGCCGAAGAGCCGCAGCGGCGCCGAGTCGCGCACCGCGATCAGCCCATTGCCGTCGGGCGCATCAAGGGCGAAGGCAGCGCGCCAGCAGGAGCCGGCGCCCACACCAAGCTCACCGGTCCCTGGGTGGCGACGACGCAGGGTGCCGGCGAGGCCGACGTGGACCGGCGCCGAAGGGACGAGCGGATCGCCGCCCGGGATGCCGCTGAGCGCCCGGTGCGACGGTCCAGCAGCACCGGATCGGCGGGCTGGTTGTTCGTCGGCGTACAATGCAGTTGGAAGACGTGGTCGACGCGGCGGTTGTAGAAGACGGCGTCCCACCACACGCCGTTGGTGGTCGGCAGGTCGCCGACAAAGCCGGCGAGGGCGTTGAGATGCTGGCCGCCGGGGAGCGCGCGATCCGCCCACCCCGGACTCGCAACGAACACCGGGCTCACGCCCGCCTGCGTCCCGCGCCAGCTGGCGCGGGGGCGTATCCGGTCTCGGCCGCCCCGTAGAGGAGGACGCCGGCGCCGACCAGGGCGCCGACGAGCGCGGCTCGGCGGCGGACGCCACGTCGAACCGCCACGAGCGCGACGACGACAAGGATCGCGATGACGGCGGTCGGCTTGGCGTTCGCGATCCCCAGATGCCCGGCGAGGACACCGTGCGCCCATCGATCACGGTGCGAAAGGCGCTGCCGGGTGAGGCCAGGCTGAGCCCCTGGACCACGAGAGCGTCGACGTACAAGTACAGCCACGCGGACGCCGGCGCCCACAACCACCACGGCCGGGAGCCGCAGTGGTCGGGATCGTTGAGCGCAGCGGCGGCTCCGACGAAGAGCAGCGGCGCGAGAGTAGGCCACGTAGCGGTGGTTCTGGCCTGCGGTGAACCTCACCGAGAACGCGCTGGCGGCGATGACGACGGCCGCCCCGACGAACAGGAAGACGAGCGCCACCGCGAAGAGAACCGGACGCGACGGGCGACCGAGCGCCGCCAGGATCCAGGCGCCGGCGAGCGGCAGCGTCGAGACCCGCGCAGGCAAGCGCCGCGCTGGTCACGAGCTCACCGGCGCTGGCGAGTTTCATAGCGGGACACCTGCTGCGTCTGGACGTGGTGGCGTAGACCACAAGGTGGCGCGCGCCCTTGCGGGTGACGATCGGATGGGAGCAGCGAGGAGCGCTGTGAGTACCCAGGAGGACCCCAATGTCGGCTGACGACCGTCTTCCAGCCGTCGACGCGCACGGCGACGACCTCGCGCACCGCGACCGCGGCGAGCAGGGCCGGTGCCACGACCACGAGCTGCGAGCGCCGCCGCGGCCGCGATGCCTACCCCCATGGCCCCGATGACGTCCCCGCGCCAGCCCCGGGTCGGCCACCGCCCAATGCCCCCACAGCACGCTCCAGCAGAACGCCGTGTAGGCCGACCGGCTCGACCATCGCTGGTGCCGCTCTCCGCGAACCACGGGACGGCCACCGTGGCGGCGCCCCGCGAGCACCGACGCCGAGACCCATACGAGTGATGCGACGTGCGAGCAGGAAGCGTCGGGATGGACGCGGTCGCGAACACGATGACGTTGAGCACGTGCGCCGCATCGAGCGCCGAGCCACGATGGGCCCGAAGATGCGCCAGACGGGCGCCTGGACGAGCGGGGCGAGCTGGCTCAGGGTGCTGTAGTACTGGTCGCCGGCGAGCGTCGGGCGGCCCGTGTCCGCGATGTGCAGCGCCCTTCAAGTTGATTCGTGAGCTCGTCGGGCATCACGAAGTAGCCCTTGATGCCGAGGACGTAGGCCACGCCGACGGCGATCAAGCACCTCATTACGAGGACGAGCCAGGTTGCCGGATGCCGCCCGAAGGCGCGCGACGATCGCCGGCAGGCTCCTGCCGCGCACGATCCGCGGCAGAAACCGGGAGCACGTTGATCACCGGGAGCATGCTCATCAGCGGTAAGGCGCCCTCAGCGCAGAGGGCCGCGTCCTTGCCCGACAAGCCATCGGGATACGCTTGCTGCACGTGATCGAGGCGGACATGCTTACCGTTGGGCGCCCCGGGTTCGGCACCGCGCCGAGGGTCCTCGAGGCCGACTAGGAGATGGTGTAGCGGTGGCACGGGCCTCGGTGGCCACTGCGCGCCCGTCATCCTCGACTTGCACGATCCGCGATGCGCAGCTACGCCATCGACTTCAAGTTCACCGCCGCCGACAGCGCGCTGGTGGCCGGCCAACTGGAGCGCCACCGGCATCCGCCAGTTTCTGGTAGGCCACGGCCTGGGGCTGGGCGCCAGCGAAGCGGGCAAGGGACAGCCTGGGCTCGAGCAACCTCGAGGTCGCGGAGCGCTCGCGAGCCTCGGTGCGCGACGCCCAGGTCGGCGCGTCTACATCCCGGGCATCGGCAAGCCCAGCCAGCTGAAGGAGGCCGCCGAGGCCGGGCTGCAGTTCGTGCGCATCGGCAACAACGCCGACGAGATGCACACGGCGTGGCCGGCGGTGCAGGAGGCGCGCGAGGCCGGCCTGGTGGTCTTCGTGAACCTCATGAAGACCTACGGCGTCAGCCCCGAGGCCTTCGCCGAGTCCGCCGTCCGCGCCCACGAGCTCGGCGCGCGCGGCGTCTACGTCGTGGACTCGGCGGGCGGCATGATGCCGGCCGAGGTCGGCCGACTACGTGCGCGCGGCGCGGGCCGTCGCGCCGATCGACGTCGGCTTCCACGGACACAGCAACCTGCACCTCGCGGTGGCCGAACAGCCTCGCGGCCTACGACGCGGGCGCGACGTTCGTGGACACGAGCGTGTACGGGATCGGGCGCAGCTCGGGCAACGTGCCCACCGAGGTCATGGCCGCGGTCTTCCAGCGCCTGGGCATCGAGACGGGCATCGACCCGCTGGACATCATCGACCTGGCCGAGTCCTACCTGCGACCGCTGGCCGAGCACCTGCACTCCCACGACATGACGGCCGTGTCGCTGGGCCTGGGCGCTTTCACTCGAGCTTCCTGCCGCAGGCGCTGCGCGCCGCGCAGGAGCACGAGATCAGCCCCTTCCGCCTCATCGCCGAGCTCGGGACGCGCGATCCCATGCGCCTGAGTCCCGAGCTGCTCGAGGCCGTGGTCACCGAGCTCGAGGGCCAGGCGCCCCCCGCCGTCCAGCCCCGACCTCGCGCGCTACTCCGACCCACCACTGCTTCGGGCCGCGGCGCATCAGGCAGCCGCCGCCAGGCGGTGCAGGAGCTGCTCGACGGGCTCGAGGTCGTCGCCGCCAAGCGCCACCTCGCCGTCGCCCTCGACCTCGTCTTCGCACCCGCGCTCGAGGAGGCACGCACTGACGGCAGAGTTCGTGCTCGAGGACGACCGCATGGCCCTGGGCCGCGTGCGCTACGGCTCGACTCGAGGCGGCCGGCCAGGCGCTGCAGCGCCTCGGGCGGCGCCTCGACGCCGTGCTGGTCGATCTCGATCCGCTCCGTCCGGCGAGCGCTCGAGCCGCCCTGTCCGTCGCCGGTCGCGGAGTTCGCCTGCCGTCGTCCCTATCAGGCCGGCGCCTCGAGCCTCGAGTACCTCGGCCGACGCCGCGGTTGCCGCGCTCTCGCGCGGGGCCATCGACCGGGTCGCGCTGCTCGATCCAGGCGTCTATCCGGCCGATGCCGTCGCCGCCCTGGCCACGAAGCTCGCCGTGCTCGTCCCCGTCGTGCGGGCGCCGTTCGACGCGACCTGAAGGCTCGGGCGCCGCGCTGGTCGTCGTCGCCGCCGCCGCCGCGCGGAGAGGACGCACCTGGCGGTCCGCGCAGAGCTGCTGCTCGGGTATCGGCGGCGGCGACGCGAGCCCCGATCCGGACGCGCCCGAACGCATCGTCCTCATCCCGCGCCGACGCCTACCGCGACCGGCTTCCGGGCTCGCTGCGCAGCGCCGCGCTCGGGCAGGCCGGCGGCGACGACCCGGCTCGCGCACTGAGCCGCGATGCGATCCTGCGGCGCCCTCGCGGACGCTTCAGAAGCGCCAATGCCGACCGACCCGTTCCTGATCGACGCGGCGACCGATCGCACGATCACGCACGGCGAGGCGTGGAGCGCCGCGCGGGGCGCTGGCGTCCGAGCTGCGCGGCCGCGGACTGCGTCCGGGCGACCGCCTCGCGCTGGCTCTGCCCAACTCTCCGAGCTGGCCATCGGCTACATGGCCGCGCTGCAGGCCGGCATCGTCGTCGTCCGCTGGGGGCCGGCTTCGGGCGCGCGCGAGCTGCGTTCGATCCTCGACCGCGCGCGGCCCTCGCTGGCGCTCGCCTCGCAGGCCGGCGCCGAACGCGTCGGCGCCGCGCACGCCGACCACGCCCGGGATCGTGCACGTCGCGGCCGGCGACGAGGAGGGCGAGATCGACGTGTGGAGCCTCGCCGCCGACGACGGCTGGGAGCCCTTCGACGGGTTGACGTCGGACGTCCCGGCCGCCATCCACTTCACGTCGGGCACGACCGGCGCGCCGCGCGGCGTCGGCCACCGCGTCCGCGACTTCGTCGGCAACGCCCAGCGCTTCGCGGCCGCCGACCTGGACTCGACGACTCGGCGCGCCTTCACCACGTGCTGCCGATGACCTACATGGCCGGCTACTGACAACCTGCTGCTCCTGCCGTGGGTGCTCGGCGCCTCCGTGATCCTCGACCGCTCCTTCGACGCCCCGCTCGGTCATGCGCTTCTGGGAGGCGCCCATCCGCCACGAGGCCGACGTGCTGTGGCTCGTCCCGACGATCATGGCCATGCTCCTGCGCGTCGACCGCGGCGACGACGGGCCTGCCTGGACGCGCCGAGCACGTCCGCTTCGGCGCCTGCGGAACCGCGCCGCTGGACCCGCAGCTCGCGCGCGGAGTTCGAGGCGCGCTACGGCTTCGCGGTGCACGAGAGCTACGGCCTGTCAGAGACGCTGCTGGCCACCTCCTCGACGCCCGATGCGACGTCGCCCCCCGGCGCCGTGGGCAAGGTTCTGCCCGGCGTCGAGCTGTCCATTGCGCGACGCCGACGGCGCCGAGGTCGCCGACGGCGATCCCGGCACGATCCACATCGCCTCCCCGGACACCATGCTCGGCTACCTCGAGACGGCCGACGGCGAGCTCTCGTTCGCGGCGCCGCTGCTCGACGATCGCTGGCTCGACACCGGCGACATCGGGACGCTGGACGGCGACGGGCAGCTGCGCACTACCGGGCGCAGCAAGGAGGTGATCATCCGCGGCGGCGTCAACATCAGCCCGGGCGAGATCGAGCGCGTGCTGACCGGCCACGCGGGCGTCGAGCACGCCGCGGTCGTCGGCATCCCCCACGAGATCCTCGGCGAGGACGTCGCGGCGGTGATCGTGCCGCGCGACGGCGGCGCGCTCGAGGCGCTCGAGCCCGAGCTCAAGGCGTTGGCCCGCGAGAGCCTCGACGGCTCCCAGCAGCCCGCGGTCTTCCTGCAGATCGACGAGCTCCCTCACCCCCACCGGCAAGGTCCGCAAGGGCGCGCTGCGCGACCTCGTCATCGACCGCCTCGAGCTGCCCACGGCCAAGAAGGGCTTCACGGTGGACCCGGCCGAGCGCACGAGCCCCGGGCCGCGCGGCTTCACGGGGCGGATCGTGGACCTCACCCATCCGCTGCAGGAGGGCATGACCTCCTTCCCGAGCCCCAACCACGTGCGCCCGGAGGTGACGATCCTCGCCCGCCACGGCGTCGAGGGGCGCGCCACGCGCCGCCTGGTCCTCGGCACGCACACCGGCACCCACATGGACGCGCCGCTGCACTTCTTCCCCGGCGGCGGGACGGTCGACGAGCTCTCGCTGGAGACGCTGATTGGGCCGGCGCACGTCCTGACCCTCGCGCCGGCCGAGCCGCTCGAGGAGATCGGCGTCGATCGCCTACGCGCCGCGGGGGCGCAGAGCATCCGCCACCCGCGCGTGCTGCTGCGCTTCGATTGGTCAGAGCGCTTCGGCGGCCTTGAGTTCTACGAGCAGTCGCCCTACCTCTCGCGCGAGGCGTGCACCTGGCTCGTGGAGCGCGGCGTACGACTGCTCGGGATGGACAGCCCCTCGCCCGACGACCCCCGGCTGGGCTTCGGCAGCGGGGACGACAGCCCCAACCACCACATCCTGCTCGGGGCCGGCGTGATCCTCGTCGAATACCTCAACAACCTCGCCCGCCTGCGCACCGACGAGGTCCAGCTCATCGCGCTGCCGCTGCCCGTGCGGGGCGCCGACGGGTCGCCGAGCCGCGTGGTCGCCGTCGAGCTCGATGGCTGAGCCGACGCCGGCGACGCTCCCCGAGGTGCTCGTGACGCCGGTCGGACCGGGCGCCTTCCACGTCTTCAACCCGTTCGTGCGCACCCACGTCCTGGGCGACGACGCCTTCGTCGCCCTGCTGGGCGAGCTGGCCGGGGACGGCGGCGGCGCGCCGGCCGAGCGGGCGATCCGCGCCGTCGATGCCACCGTGTCGCCGTTCCGCGACGGGCTGCTCGGCGACCCGACCGGGCTGGACCGCGAGGCGACGCTCGACGGCGCTCCGGCGCTCGACGTCGCCGCCGCCATCGAGCTCGCCCGAAAGCGCCAGCTGGTGGCCGACGACCACGAGGCCTACGCCGCGTCGATCGCGCCGCGCAAGAACGTGCTCGACCGCAAGCGGATCGGCAACATCCACCAGCAGGTCGGCGAGCACGTCCTGCTGGAGCTGCGCCAGAAGAGCGTCGACGAGTGGTGGGTGGAGCAGAAGTTCACGCCGGACCGCAGGGAGCCGCGGAACGGCCCCTACCGCTGGGTGCAGGGCGCGTTCATGGGACCAGGTCTGACGACCGGGGCCACCTCGCGGATCGCACAGTGCTCGACTTCGGCTGCGGGCCGGGGCTGTTCGCGCGGCTGTTCGCCAGTCGGGGCGCGCGGGTGGTCGGCGTGGACACGAACCCGACCACCTCGAGACGGCCCGCGCCCTGTGCGCCGAGGACGGGTTCGGCGGACAGGGTCGCGTTCCACGAGCTCGGGTTGCCGGTGCAGGAGGGCCTGGCGGCGCTGGCTGATCCGCCGCTTCGACCTGATCTTCCTCAGCGACGTGATGATGTTCTACTTCGACTCCTACGACACGCGCGTGGAGCTCGACCCGGCTGGGGCTGCTGCGCATGCTCGCCGGCCTGCTCGCACCGGGTGGACGCATCGCGGTGCTGGAGCCCCACGGCACCTTCTGGCAGCACCCGTGGCTGGGCGCGCCGCAGCGCCCGTTCACGATCGTCACCGAGCACCGCCACCGGCGCACCAGCGTCACGCCGACGCTCGAGGAGCTCAGCCGAGCGGCGGAGGCCGCGGGCCTGGGCATCGTCCGCGCGCGCGAGCTCGCGGCCGATGACCCCGCCCCCGACGATCGCGCACAGGGCTTCGCCGCCGAGTTCCCGCTGTGGTGGTTCCTCGAGCTCGGGCGCGTCGAGGGCGCCGGATGATCCTCGGCGTCGGGCAGGTCGTGCTCAACGTGCGCGACCTCGAGGCCAGCGAGTCGGGATCTCGGTGAGCGCCGGCTACACGCGCACCTTCGAGGAGCGCGGGCTGGCCAACCACGAGGCCAAGGCCGTCGTGCAGGGCGCGAGCCGCGGCGCGCTCGACATGGTCCACCTCAACGCGCCCGGCCCGACCCCGGCGGTGGAGCTCACCTCCTACGGCGACGCCCCTGCCGGTCGCGCGGCCTTCGAGTACGCTGCCGCTGGCACGGGTACGCGCCCCGACCGCAGATCTCGACGCGAGCAGGGCCTTCTGGCACGACGGCCTGGGCTTCCGCGAGGCGGACGGCGGAGGCGCTCGCACCCCGTGCCATGACGCCGGCGCGGCGGCTCGGGGTTCTGCCCGTGCCCGCCGACGTGGGCGCCGACGAGACGACCGTGGACGCCGAGGGGTGCGTGCTGGTGACCGTCCTGTCGACGGGCGTGGACGAGGATCTGCGCCGGCTCGACGCGGCCGGGCACCTCACCCGCGCCACCGCGGCGTGGGAGGAGACCATCGCGGACCGCCGGCTGCGCGTGGCGATCGTCGCGGGCCCCGGCGGCGAGCTCGTCGAGCTGCTCGAGGTGCCCCGCACGCCGCGGGGCGCCAACGACGAACGGGAGTCATGACCGACATCGAACGCTGGATCACCGACTACTTCCAGGCCCAGGGCGAGGTGGAGGGCCTCGACGACGAGAGCCTGCTCGACGTCAACTACTTCGAGCGCGAGCTGCTGGACTCGCTGGGCATCGTGCAGCTCATCGTCGGCATCGAGGACGACTTCGGCGTGCGCCTCGAGCCCGAGAACATGCAGGACCCGCGCTTCTGCACCATCCGCGGCCTGGGCGAGATCATCACGGAGCTGCGCGCGTGAGCGCGCCCCCCGCGCGGCCGCCCGACTACACGCGTGACGACGTGGTGGCCGCCCTGCGCGCGGTCGGCGTGCGCGCCGGCGATGTCCTCTTCACCCACGCGAGCGTCGGCATGCTCGGGCACCCCCGACGTGCCGTTCGACAAGGTCGCCATCGCCGACCTCTTCGCCTCCGCCTTCGAGGAGGTGCTCGGCTCCGAGGGGACGTGGATCCTGCCGGCCTACTCCTACTCGTACACGGCGGGCGAGCCGTTGGACCCGGCCAGCACGCCGCCGGGCAACATGGGTCTTCTGACCGAGGTCCTCTGGCGCCGCCCAGACGCCGTGCGCTCGCTGGACCCCATCTTCTCGGTCATCGCCTTCGGCGCCCGGGCGCAGGAGCTGGCGGGCGACGCGAGCGCTGACGACTGCTTCGGGCCGGACTCCGTCTACGCCCGCCTGGTGGCGGCCGACGGCGCCGTGGCCAACGTCGGCATCGGCGTGCACGGCGCGCTCATCCACCACGTCGAACAGGAGCTGGGCGTCCCCTACCGGTATATCAAGCGCTTCGCCGGGACGACGGTCGTCGGCGGCGAGTCGCGTGAGATCGAGGTGGCCTACAACGTCCGCGACCTCGACAGCGAGCGCAACGTGCCCTACTTCATGCGCCTAGACCACGACGCCCGTGCCGACGGGTCGGCCGCGGTGGCCCGCGTCGGGCGCGGCGAGGTCAACCTCCTGCGCGCCCGGCGGATGCGCGAGCTCATCGAGCAGGGGCTGAGCCGGGACCCCGAGTACCTGGTCCTCGGCGACCTGGCCGGTCGGCCCGTTGGGTGACGCTCCGGCACCGTCGCCGATCCGCCGGGTCTTGACCGGGCGCTCGAGCTCGAGCGCGCCGGACGCTCGATCGTCCACCTCGAGATCGGCCGCCCGCACCTGACCTCGCCCGACGCGGCGGTGCGCGCCGCCCAGCAGGCGCTGGCCGCCGGCAACACGCACTACACGCCCAACCGCGGGCTGCTCGAGCTGCGCGAGGCGATCGCGCCGCAACGTGCAGCGCACCCCACGGCCTGGCTTCACGACCCCGAGACGAGATCGTCGTCACCGCCGGCGGCAGCGAGGCCGTCTTCGCCGCCGTCCTGCTCGTGTCTGCTCGCCCCGGCGACGAGGCACATCGTCCTCGATCCGGCGTGGCCGCACTCACGCCGCCCACATCGCGCTTGCCCGCGCCCCGCTGCGGTCCACGTCGCGTGCCCGGCGCCCGACGGCTTCCAGCCTGACGTCGACGCCGTGCGCGCCCGCGATCGGCCCCCACGCCGGATGCTCGCGCTCCTCCTCGCCGTCCAACCCGACCGGCGCAGTCATCGCCCGCGAGCGCCTCGTCGCGCTGGCCGAGCTCGCCCGCGAGCACGACCTCGTCGTCCTCCGCCGACGAGATCTACGAGCGCTTCGCTCTACGACGGCGAGGGCCACCTGTCGAGCGTCGCGACGCTCGAAGGCATGCGTGAGCGCACGCTGCTGGCCAACTCGCTCTCGAAGTCCTACGCGATGACCGGCTGGCGCGTGGGCTGGCTCGCGCCCCGCCGGCGCTGCTGGCGTCGCCGGCCACCGTGCACCAGTACCTCACTGTGTGCGCCGGAGCTTCGCGCAGGTGGGCGCCATCGCGGCGCTCGACGACGGCGAGCCGTTCGTGACGGCCATGACGGCGCAGTACCGCGACCGCCGCGACCAGGTCGTGCGCGGGCTGGCCGACCTGCCCGGCGTCGAGCTCGCCGTGGCGCAAGGGGCCTTCTACGCCTTCCCGCGCGTGGACGGCGAGGACGTCGCGCTGCGCCTGCTTGAGGACGCCGGCGTCGCGGTCGTCCCGGGCGAGGCCTTCGGCGCCGGCTTCGCCGGGCACCTGCGCATCTCCTACGCCGTCGACGGGGCCACGCTCTCCGAGGGACTCTCGCGCCTGCGCGCACTGCTCGGAGCGTCGGGCTGATCGGGCCACGGCTCGGCTCCCAGCTCCACCAGCCCGGCGTCGACGAAGCGTTGCACGTAGGCGCGCACCGAGTCGAAGGGAAGGTCGATCTCCAGGGCGATGTCGCTCAGCGACTTGTCGCCCTCCAAGCACCACAGCAGGTGGTGCGCGCGCTCGTTCTTAGGGCCGGGTCGACGCGCCAGTCGACCCACAGCCCGTAGCGCGACAGGTGCACCGGCCCGCGATAGCGCCGCTGCGGATAGAGATCGGCGTCGAGGATCTGCAGGGCGCGGGTGACGACGTCGGCGGACTCGACGAGCGACGCCTCGCTGACGATCGCCATCGAGTCGTCGGAGGTGTGGTACTCGGGGAAGGGCAGCCCGGTGAAGAACTGCGCCACCGGGGAGTCGGGCACCTGCGGCGGCGGCGTCGCGCGCGAGAGCGAGACGGTGGGGATCCCGACGCCAGGCCCGTTGACACCTGCTATCGTCGACGATGACCTCGAGAAAGCTGCCCTCGACGAACGGCTGGCCGCGCTCGGCCAGGGCCAGCCCCAGCGCGCGGTCGATGCGGTCGTCCGCGTCGCGGCTGTGCTGGAGGGCCAGCGGCTGGTCGAGGCCGAGCATCTCCAGGAAGAGCCCGTGGCGGAAGGATCCGATCAGCTCCTCGTGGCGCGACAGGTAGGCGATCGAGCCGATCTGCTCGGGCACGAACAGGAAGCGGTGGGTCAGGCGCGGGCGCGTGCCGGCCATGCGCCGCGCGACCTCCATCGCGACGGCGACCCCGGCGAGGTCGTCGTTGGCCTGGCCGGGATGATCGAGGTGGGCCACGATGAGCACGGACTCCTCGCTCTCTCCGGCGACGACGTGCTCGCCCACCCGCAGCGTGCCGGGGGCCTCCTGTGTGTCGATCACGACCTCGTACTCGTCGGCCGTCAGCTCGGCCAGGCGCGCGTGCTGCAGGCTGAAGCCCCAGGTCCGCTCGTAGTAGCGGAAGTCGAAGGGAATGGCCGCGGGGCGCTGGGGCTCGGTGGTGAGGTGGGCCATCAGCTCGTCACGGCTGACGCGTCCGCGGAAGGGCAAGGAGTAGGACCACAGATGCAGCGGGTGCTCGGCGTAGTCGGCGTAGCGGGTGGTCCCGTCGGAGAACCACGCCTCGCGCACGTCCCACGCGTTGGGTACCTTCCAGGTCCACACGTCCTCGCCGCTGGCGAACTCGTGGACGGTCAGGTCGATGTCGCGCCCCAGGCGCTCGAGGGCACGGTCGTACCCCGGCCCGAGGATAGACCGGTTGACCATCACGAGGTCGGACATCAGCGCCAGCATGGCTGTGATGCTAGAAGGGGCCCGTGACACCCGAGTCCCAGCGCCCGCGCGGCGCGGTCGCTGCCGTCGTGCAGGCGCGCATGACCTCGACGCGGCTGCCCGGCAAGGTGCTGGCCGACATCGGCGGCCAGCCGTCGCTGCGCCTGCAGATGGACCGGCTGCGCCGCGCGAGCGAGCTCGACGCGATCGTCGTCGCGACGTCCGAGGACCCCTCCGACGACCCGATCTCCGACCTGTGCCGCGACATGGGCGTCGCGGTCGTCCGCGGGCCGCTGCTCGACGTCCTGGAGCGCTATCGGCTGGCCGGCGAGGAGCTCGCGGCCGAGGGCATCGTTCGCCTCACCGCCGACTGCCCGTTCATCGATCCCGCGGTCGTCGACCGCGTCGTGGCGCGCTGGCGCGCCGGCAGCGAGGACTTCGTGGGCAACTGCGTCGAGCCGCGGACCTATCCGGTGGGCATGGACACCGAGGTCGTCACCTGGGCCGCGCTGCGCACCGCCGCCGACGAGGCGACCGACCCGGTCGATCGCGAGCACGTCACGCCCTTCGTGCGCTCGCGCCCGGACCGCTTCCCCGCCGCACGGGTCGACCTCGAGCCCGCCTACGCGAACGTCCGCCTCACGCTCGACACGCCCGAGGACCTCGCACTGCTGCGCGACGTCGCCGCGCGCGTGCCGGCCGACGCCGGCCTGGCCGACATCCTGCGGGCGTTGGGAGCGCAGCCCGATCCCGCCTAGGCCGCGCCGGACTTGCGGAACGTCCACCACGTCACGTCGTCCCACGTGCCCTCGCCGCGGGCCAGGAAGCCCTCGTCGACGAGCTCGAGCTCGGGGAACAGCCGCTGGTACAGGGCGCCGTAGTCCTGCTTGAACAGCGCGCCCTCCTGCCCGCGGTAGGGCACCTCGGTGAGCTCCTCGGCGCAGTACTCCCCGCACAGCACGTAGCGGCTCGAGCAGCGCACGATCTCGCCCATGACCCCCTCGAGGTCGGCGGGGTCCTGGTGGATGAGCACGCCGGTGGTGAAGACGAGGTCGAACTCGCCGTCGGCGAAGGGCAGCGCCAGCGCCGAGGCGTGCTCGGCGCGCACGCCGGGGAGCTCCTCGCGGAGGATCTCGACCGCCTTGGCGTTGATGTCGACGCCGGCCGTGTTCTCGGCCCCGATGGCCTCGGCGATCCAGCGCAGGTTGCCACCGACGTTGCAGCCGACCTCGAGCGCGCTGCGCACGCCGAGCTTGGCGAGCTCCTGCGCCCAGAAGTCGCGGCGCCCGCGTTGGGCGTCGGCGTTGCGCTCGATGTACCCGTCGCCGAACTCGCCGGCCCAGAGCTTCTCGAGGCGTGTGGTGCGATCAGGTGTGGGCATGGGCTTCCTCCTTGGGCCGTACGCGACGGGCGGCGTCGCGGGCGGTGGCGATCGGGCCAGTGAAGCAGGGATGGCGATCGTGCACGCGGTCCAGCGCCACCTGCGTGGCGACCCGCGCGCGCTGCGCGAGCCGCGCCGGCAGCGCACGGCGGGGCTCGCGCCCTCGCGCACCTGCTCCTGCTCGGGGGTGCGAGCCGCGGCGAAGCGGCGCACCTGCTCGGCGATGACGTCCAGGGTTCGAGCCGAGCACAGCCCGTCGACCGGACCAAGCTGCTCCTCGAAGATCTCGCGGCGGCGCTCCCACTGCGGGGTGCCCCGCGGGAAGGCGCGGGCACGCTGCACGACCTCGGCGAGGACATCGGCGCTCGGCACGAGGTCGATGAGGTCGCCCCAGTCGTGGAAGGGGATGAGCTTGGATTGCAGCTCGATCGCGCGGTCGTCCCAGCCGGTGTAGACGGTCGGGCGACCGGCGAGCATGGCCTCGAGCATCGCGGTCGTCTGGAAGCCGACGATGACGTTGGCGTCGGCGATGAGCCGCCGCGTGTCGGCCTGCTTGGGGACGAAGGACACGCGCTTGCGCGCCCACGCCGGCACGTTGGCCAGCATGCGGCGCATCTCCTCGCACCAGTCGGGCTGCTGGGGATGGGGCTTGATCGAGACGTGCCAGCCCTGCTCCGCCAGCCTCCACAGCTGGCGCTCGGTCTGCTCGTGCAGGCGGCGCCAGATGTCCATCTCGCCCGTGAGCGCCTCGGCGTAGGCGTACAGGTGGTAGGAGAAGAACAAGAGCCGCCGCTCACCGCCCGGCGCGGGCGTCGTCGCGTAGAAGTCGAAGCGCGGCTGCCCGGTCATCGTGATGAGGTCGGGGTCGGTGCCCGACCGCACCCAGTACTCGCGATGGCGCTCGCTGCACACCGTCATGTGGTGGCCGGCGAACGGCGTGTAGTCGCGGATGAGGACCGTCTCCTCCTCCATGGTCCCCTCGGCCACCGTCGTCTCCTTCTGCACCACGACGAACGGAACGCCGAGGCGCTCGCACGCGGCCTTGGCCACGCGCACGTAGGGGAAGATGTCCGACGGCGCGACGAACGCGTCGAAGGGCCACTCGGCGTAGAGCTCCTCGAAGACGCCCTCGAGGTGGCGCTCGTAGGCCCCCCAGCCGGCCTGGCGCTCGGGTCGCGGGTAGTCCTCGAAGCGCAGGTCGTCGGCGTCGGGGATGACCTCGAGCACCTCGTTGCGCAGGCGCTGGTAGCTCAGCACGCGCGTCTCGATCGGTCGGGCCGGCTCGATCGCCGTCTGCAGCCCGTCGATGCCCTGCTTGGAGAAGTGCTCGAGGAGGAGGAGTCTCATGCGGTTTGCGACCGGCGAGCTAGAGCCTGCGCATCGCGCCCGATCGGGCGGGTCCGCGGCGACCGGACATAGGCCATGACGTAGGCGATCAAGCTCACGGTCGCGTAGCCGAGCGTCTGCACCGCACCGTCCGGCGGGTGCACGACGGTCGCGAGAGTGAGGAGGCTAGCATGGGCCACAGCGAGCACGAACGGCCGCCCGAGCCCCTCGCGGAGGAATGTTGCGAGGCTCACCTGGAAGCGCTCGAGGATGAGCGCGAGCGTCGGTCCGAAGGTGATCAGGTAGCCGATCGTGGTGCCGACAACCACGCCCTTTAATTCCCAGCGGGCCGACGAGCATGATGCTGACCGCGAGGTTGATGATGAGGCTGATCACGCCGAAGGCGGCCAAGCGGTTCATGATGCCCATGCCGGTAAGCATCGTCGAGCCCCCGCGTTCACGATCGCCAGGAACAGCACGTACACGATGAACAGCCGGGCGACGGGCGCCGCGTCGTCGAAGGTCGGGCCGACCCAGACGTCGATCAGCGGCTTTGCCAGGACCATCGTCGTGAAGCCGATCGGGAGCGTGATGGCCATCGTCACTCGCGTGCCGCGCAGCATGAGCGCTCGCAATCCGTCGATGTTGCCGGCCGCGTGCAGCGCCGACGCTTCGGGAGTCAGCGCCGAGCTGCCCAGCGTGAGCGCGAGGCGCGGACCGAGGTGGATCTTGTTGGCGATGTCGTAGACCGTCAGCGACACCGGCGAGAGCGCGATGCCGATGATCGTCTTGTCCATCTGGTCGTAGAGCACACTCGTCATGCGGAGGACCAGCAGCCTCCAGCTGTAGTGCGTGAGCTCAGGCACCGTCGCGCGGTCGATCCCGACCCCGACCAGTAGCTTGCCGCGCTGCAAGCGGATGGCCGCGTAGCTGGCGACCGCGTGGACCACGGCCGCGATCGCCGACGCCCCGGCGACGCCCGCGACGCCGACGCCGGTGAGCACGAAGACGACAGCGAGGACGATGAAGACGAGCAGCTGGCCGAGGCGCAGCGCCGCGATGGTCGGGTAGCGCTGGAGGCCCTCGAGGTAGCCGGTCAGGGCCAGCGCCGAGTACTCGGCCAGCACCTGCACGGCGAGCAGAGAGAACACCGCCTTCGCGGTGGCGTCGAGGTCGGCCGGGATGTTGAAGACGCGCGTGACTCCGACCTGGGCGAAGACGAACAGGGCGGTGGCCGCCACCACGCCGAGCGCGAGGAAGATGGTCATCGTCGTGTTGACCGTCTTGCGGATCTGCTCCCAGTCGCCCCGGGCCTCGCTGCGCGCGACGTAGCGGAGCGTCGCCCCCTGGAAGCCCAGCTCGCCGATGCCCAGGTAGCCGCCGATCGAGGTGAAAGACAGGCCGAGCACGTAGACGCCGTAGGCGTCCGCGCCGAGCCGGTTGATCAGGAACGGCGTCAGCGGGATCGCCATCGCAACCGTGAGGACGATGCTTGCTCCGTTGACGATCGTGTTCAGCGCGATTCGGCGCCCCCCCGCAGGCGACGTCGGCGGGTGCGGGGATGGCGTGGGCGGCGCCGCCTCGTCAGAGACGGACATCGAGCCCGGCCTCGCGCATATGGCGCTTGACGTCGTCCGGCGTATGTCGCGTGAAGTGGAAGATGCTCGCAGCGGAGACGGCGTCCGCGCCTGCCGCGCACCGCTTCGACGAAGTGCTCGGGCGTGCCGGCGCCGCCGCAGGCGATCACCGGGACGTCGACGGCCTGGCGACGAGCGCGATCAGCTCGAGGTCGTAGCCGTCCATCATGCCGTCGTGGTCCATCGAGGTGAGGAGGATCTCGCCTGCGCCCAGCTCGACAGCACGCCGCATGCTCGACGGGTCGAGGCCGGTCGGCTCGGTGCCGCGCGCGGACGATGCACCTCGTAACCGTCCGCCTGACGCGCGGCGCGTCGATCGAGGCCACGACGCACTGGGCGCCGAACTCGCGGCTGCAGCGCTGCACGAGCTCGGGGTGCGTGAGGATGCCGGTGTTGATCGCGACCTTGTCGGCCCCGGCGCGCAGCAGGCGCATCGACGTCCTCGGGCGAGCTCACGCCGCCGCCCGCGGTGAACGGCATGAAGCACTCGTCGGCGAGGTCGCGCAACAAGGGGACGTTGGGCGTGCGATCCTGGCGTGGCGCGTCGATGTCGAGCGCGATGAGCTCGTCGACGCCCCGCGAGTTGTACACGCGCCCGGCGACGACGGGCGGCCCGATCGGGCGCCACTGCGCGAACTGGCGGCTCTTGACGAGGCCCCAGTTCTTCAGCTGCAGCGTCGGGATCAACCGCGTCTTGACCACGGCGGCTACGCGGGACTGGCGGACAGCGCGGGCTGCCAGCTGATGAAGCGCTCGAGCAGCGCGAGCCCGTCGCGCTGGCTCTTCTCCGGGTGGAACTGGGTCGCCACCACGTTGCCGTGCTCGAGGGCCGCCGCGAACTCGACGCCGTAGCGGCAGGTGGCCGCGACGTCGGCGTCGTCCCCGGGATCGCACGTAGAACGAGTGCACGAAGTAGAAGACGCCGCCGCCCTCGAACAGCGAGGCGCCGGGGCGCGCGGTCACGTCGTTCCAGCCGACGTGCGGGACGCGCAGGTTCTGCTCGCCGGGCTCGCAGCCGACGCACGCTGGCCGCGATCCAGCCGAGGCCCGCGTGCTCGCCGTGCTCGAAGCTCTCGGTGCACACCAGCTGCATCCCCAGGCACACGCCGAGCGTCGGCATCCGGCGCTCGAGCACGAGCTCGTCGAGGACGGGCACGAGCCCGAGCGCGTGCAGGCGTTGCATCGCCACGCCGAAGGCGCCAACGCCGGGCAGGACGATGCGCTCGGCCGCGCGCAGCACGTCGGGGTCGCCTGTGATGACGGCCTCGGCGCGCAACGCGTGCAGCGCGCGCTCCACCGAGCGCACGTTGCCCATGCCGTAGTCGACGACCGCGATCACCGATACGGCGCGGCGAGCCTCTCGCCTTCCGCGACGGCGCCCTCGCCGTCGGGCCAGACCTTCTTGACGACCTCGCCGTCGTCGTCGCGCACCAAGCGGCCGTTGTCGTCCGTGACGAAGATCGCCTTGTTGGTGAACGCGTCGAGCGTCTCGTAGAACTCGTCCTCGGTCATCCCGACGAACTCGAGGTACTCCTCGAGGTAGCGGCGCGGCACCTTGCCCTCGTAGGTGCGCACGAGCTCGATCGCCTCGTCGCGCGAGATGCGCTCGTTGCGAATGTCGATCGAGGCGTGGTCGGTCGCGCGGCCGAACCCGAACTTCAGGAACTTCAGGTAGTCGTGGACCCCCACGAACTTGCCGTCGAGGTTCTCGTAGTTCGTGTATGTGCCCTCCTGGTGGGGCTCGGCGCCGACGTCCGCGACGGAGTCGTTGACGCGGAAGCCGCTGTCCATGACCTTCTGCAGCTGCGCGCGGGCGTCCCACTTGACGTAGTAGCCGAGGAAGATCGCGCTGACCCCGACCTGCCTGAGCTCCTCGTCGGACGGGTAGCGGTAGGGGATCAGGTCGCCCTCGGTGATGTCCTCGACCCCGAGCATGTCGTCGATGCGGTTGCCGAGCAGGCCGCCGAACTCCTCCAGCCACGAGCGGTCGATCACGTTGTTGGCCGACGCCGAGGCGGGGCCGCCGTACTCGAGCTGCGGGTTCTCGCCGTAGATGATGAGCGGGACCTTGTAGTTGACCGCGACGCGCACGGGGTAGCTGAAGATGCCGACGTGGCACGGCCAGCAGCCGTCGCCCACGCGCTTGAACGCCTCGGCGAACATCGCGCGGTACACGCGCGGGTTGGGCGTGAACTGGATGTGGTCCACGCCGAGCTTCTGCATGCTCTCGATGTTCTGGCGACCGATGTCCGTGTAGGCGCACGCCGACCACGTCACCGTGAGCGGGCGGTAGCCCATCTCGAGGACCTCCACGACCTGGTAGGTCGAGTCCTTGCCGCCGGAGACCGGGATTATGCAGTCGTAGTTCGTCTGGTCCTTGCGCGCGTAGCGATCGAGGATCTCGCGCAGCTCCTCGCGGCGCGCGGCCCAGTCGATGACGTTCTTGTGCTCGGCGGAGCGGCAGGCGTCGCACACGCCCTCGGCGTCGAAGGACAGGTCCGGCTTGGTCTCGGGCATCAGGCAGCGCGAGCAGTACCGGACGCTGGGCATCTCTGCACTCATCGCGGGTGAGCGTAGCAACGCCCTGGGCGCCCACGGCCACGGAGCGGGCCGTGGATATCCTGGCCCGCTGATGCCAGAGGCCCGTCGCAGACCCTGGGCGCCCGACCCTGCCGCGATGGTGGCCAAGCTGCGCACGGTCGGCAGCACGACGAACCGTGAGACGGGACCCGTCGGACGCGTCCTGGCCCGGGTGCGCCGCCCGCTGGACCGGCGCTATCTGACGGCGGCGGGCAGGCTCGACGACTTCCAGGCGCTGGGCGAGGGCGCCGCGCAGCGCGCCGCGGGGCGTGCCGGCGGCCCGCGCGTGCTCGTCGTGTCGCTGCGCGCTTGGGTGGTCCACAGCGGCTACGAGGCCGTCTTCGCCCACGCCCTGCGCCTACGCGGCGCGACGACCGCTCTGCTCACGTGCGGCGGCGGGCTGCCGGTCTGCGAGGTCGGTTGGGGGCGTCGAGTGGCCCCGCGCGCGTGCGACCGCTGCGCCTACTTCACCGATCGCTTCGCCGCCGCCGCGCAGATCGAGCACTACCGCCTGGCCGACGAGCTCGCCTGGGCCCGGACCCCGCGCGAGCGCCCGCGAGCGCCCCGGTGCAGGACCTCAGCCTCGAGGCGCTGGGGCTGGTGGACCACAGCGTGGCCTGGATCGCGCGGAGCGCCGACCCTTCTGCCGACCCCGACGGGGCCGAGATTGCCGGCGACTTCCGCGTCACCGAGACGGCAGTCGCCGAGGCGACCGAGCGCATCCTCGATCGCTTCGCACCGGACGTCGTGCTGGCGGTCAACGGGCTCTTCGCCGAGGAGCGCATCATCGGCGAGGTCGCCCGCCGCCGGGGCATCCGCGTGTGCTCGTATGAGATCGGCGTGCGCCGCGGCACGCTCCTCTACAACCAGAACGGCCCCGCGGCGCTCTTCGACACCGGCGAGCTGTGGCGGCAGACCGGCGAGCGCCCGCTCACCTCCGAGCAGGACGCGATGCTGCAACGGCTGCTCGACGACCGCGCGGCCGGCATGGGCGCGCACGAGACCTACTTCGACCGCGTCGAGCACAACGACGACCTGCGCGCGCGGCTCGGCGTCGCGCCCGGGCAGCGCCTGATCTCGCTGTTCACCAACGTGACCTGGGACAGCGCCTGCCTGCGCCAGCACGTCTCCTACCCGTCGATGCTCGCCTGGGTCGAGTCGGCGGTGCGCATCGCCGGCGAGTTGCCTGACGTGGCGCTCGTGATCCGCGTGCACCCCGCCGACGCGAAGTGGGGCAGTCGCGACAACCCCCGCGAGGCGCTGACGCGCAGCCTCGGCGCCCTTCCCCCCAACGTCCGCATCGTCGAGTCGACCGAGGCCGTGGACTCCTACGCCATCGTGGCCATCTCCGACACCGTGCTCTCCTACTCGACCACTGTGGGCCTGGAGGCAGCGGTGCGCGGGCGCCGTGTCGTCGTCGCGGGCGCGGTGCACTACCGCGGGCGCGGGTTCACGTGGGACATCGAGGGCGACGATGAGCTGCGCGCCGCGATGACCGATCCGGGACTGGCCATGACCGACGAGCAGGTCGCCCTAGCGCGGCGCTACGCGTTCGGTTTCTTCTTCCGCTGGATGGTCCCGTTCCCCGCGATGGAGGTCGCCGGAGGGGGCGTCGGGTCCGTTGTTACCGACGCGTCGGAGCTCGAGCCCGGTCACGATGCGTACCTGGACTTCGTCTGCGACCGCATCCTCGATGGCGGGGCGTTCATCTTGCCCGACGAACTCGCGACGGTAGCTGACGTCCACGAGGTGGACGGCGTACAGCAGCGTGCGCTCGCCGCCGGTGCCATCGGTCGGCGGTTCGCCCTCGGGTGTCGGCTCCCACCAGTGCCGCGTCGTTCTGCACCGCCAGAGAGGTTCTGTGAGGCTTTCGAGCTATGGATGGTCGGGGTCCGTGTCCACTGGTTGAGATGGAGCTGACATCACGCCGATGTGACGTGTGCGGCGGTAGCAACCACGAGCTTCTCTGGGAAGCCACTTCATCGCGCAAACGCGAAGCGCGCAGTGCGCCTTCTCGCAGCACGTGGTCGTTTGCCAGGCCTGCGGCTTCGTGTTCGCTAGCCCAGGCCCAAGCCAGACGGATCTCGATCGCTATTACGCCGACTCGTTCGCTGCCGGGGTAGGCGCGTCGGACTTCTCAGCGACCGCCCACGCTGGACCTGCTCGATCGGCATCGCGGACAACGAAGGCACTTCGCTGAGGTCGGGTCTAACGCGCCCGGCAGCTTCCAATCCGAGGTCGCTGACCGGTTCGCTGAGGTCACGATGGTCGAACCGATCACCTCGGTTCCCAGCCACGTCACGACACTCCACCAGCTAGCGGCCGCCTCCGTTGACGTGCTCGCGCACTACTTCGTGCTCGAGCACGTGCGTGATACCGACGGCTTCCATAGCGCGGCGCGTCGCGCCCTCGCCCCGGGTGCGCTGATGATCTGCGAGGTCCCCGACCTGCATCTCTACCCGCAGGAGTCCTCCGCCCTGCTACTGCACGAGCACGTCAGCCACTTCAGCCCGGAGTCCTTGTCTGCTCTCGCCGCGCGATATGGATTCGCCGCGGTAGAAATCTCGCACCGTGACTGCAGCCGCCCCTTCGCGTTCGCTGGCGTGTTCAGCCTCGCGCCTCCATCAACGGCGCGCCTTAGCCTCGATCCTGCGCGCGCGCTCCTGCGTCGAGGCTCGCGTGCGGAACATCGAGCGGTACCAGACGTCCCTTCAACGTGCCAGGGAAAGGCTTTCAACAGTCTCCGTTACAGCAGCCGTCTGGGCCGCCAACCCGATCATGGCCGACCTCGTGCACCCGGCTTCCTTCCAGATGCCAGAGAACGTTCGGCTTGTCGACTCCGATCCCGCGAAGGCCACCATGCACCTCCTTGCTGTGTCCTCGCCGGCAGACGGCGAGACCGATTCTCTCGAGCTCCTCGTGATCTGCACCCCCAGCCCACGCAGAGGCCATCATCGGTATGGCCGGCGTGCACCTCAGCAGGGTGCTCGTACTGCACCCGCCAAGCGCTTAGACAGCAGATCACGGCTCCAGTCTCCACGGCCGAGCGCCGGTTCGTCACCGTCACCGATCCGAGGCGCACTCCAACCGCAGCCTCACGCACATGTGCCGACCGCGGGGAACTCACCGCTCAGCGTAGCGACGCGTCTCAGGAGCGAGCGCCGCGGCCCCGACCAGCACCCCAAAGCAGCGAGTGCAGCCAGTGCTCGAAGCGAGCTGGGACGGGCGGGCGCCCCACCACCAGCGGTAGACGGCACGGCCGACCGGCGAGAGGTCGGACTGGCGCGCAAGCTCGTCACGGCGCGCATAGAGGTCGGCGTGCTTGACGCGCATCTCGCGAAACCAGCGGCGGTACTCGAGGCGGTCCGCAGTGAGCTTCGTCGAGCCGTGGCGGCGGTACTCGAAGGTCACCTCGTTCACGCGGCGTCCCTGCCAGCCCTTGCTCAGAGCGTGCAGCCAGAACTCCCAGTCCTCGTAGCCGCCGAAGCTCAGCGTCGTAACCGCCGACGACGTCGACCAGTTCGCGCCGCATGAGGCACGTCGTGCCGATCGTGTGCCGGTAGAGGAGCTTGTAGGGGTCGTAGGCAGGCATCGTCATCTCGCCCTCCCACTCCCCGAAGAACCGGGTGATGCCGTAGGTGAAGCCGAGGGTCGGGTCGGCGTCCAGAGGCGCGCGCAGGACGTTGAGCGCGCGTGGGCGCAGCCGGTCGTCGGCATCGAGGATCATGAGGTAGGGCGTCTGCGCCAGGGCCAGCCCCGCGTTGCGAGCGACCGCGACGCCGGCGTTATCCTGGCGCAGGACACGCACGTCCTCGGGGAGGCGATCCAGCACCGCGATGGTGGCGGGATCGGTCGAGCCATCGTCGACGACGATGACGTTCGGCGGGCCGCCCTCCTGATCGAGGACGCTGCGCACCGCCTCTTCGAGGAACTCGTCCGTAGTTGAAGTTCGTCACCACGATGGTGACGTCGCTGTGCCGGCTCGTCACGGCGTGCGCAGGACCGCGAACCACTCGCGCCAGTGGTCGGGCCGGGTCGCAGCGACCCAGACCATGTTGGGCAACGAGCGAACGGCCCGACCCGGCGAGCGATCGAACCACGCGGCAGCCATCGCCTCCATGGCGCGGTTGTAGCGCAACTCGCGGCGCGCCACACGGGCCTGGCGCGGCGTGAGCCGTCCGCGCTCCAGCGCGCGGCGATAGGTCTTCTGGTTGTTGGCCCCCTGCCGGGCGATGTTCGAGGAGACCGACCCCGCGCCCTTGCGGTAGACGGCCAGCACCTCCTCGTTGAGCACCGCGCGCCGCCCGGTCTCGAGGATGCGCACCCACAGGTCGTGGTCCTCGGTCCCGAACAGCTCCGGCGCGAACCAGCCGACCTCGGCGCCCGACCGCGGCCGGCACGAGCGTGCTCACGTAGATGCAGTTGCGCGCCAGCACGCGCTCGAGGGTGAGCGGCTCGAGGGCGCGGCGGAACTGCCCGAGGTAGGTGCCCGGCAGGTCGCCTTCGGGCCCGCGCAGGCGCGCGTCGCAGGCCACGAGGCCCACCGCGTGCGCCCGGGCGCGCGGCCTCGGCGTCGTAGCGCGCGACCTGGCTCTCGAGGTAGCCGGGCAGCCACAGGTCGTCGGCGTCGAGAAAGGCCACGAGCTCTCCCAACGCGTGCTCGAGCGCGAGGTTGCGGGCACCCGCCGGGCCCAGGTTGCGCTCGCTGCGCACCACCTTCGCCCCGGCGGCATGCCGCGGCGGCGCGCTCGGCGGTGTCGTCGGAGGATGCGTCGTCGGCGACGATGAGCTCCCAATCGCCGTATGTCTGCGCCGCGACCGATGCGAGCGTCTCGTCGATCCACGCGGCCGAGTCATGTGCGGGCACGATCACGCTGACACGCGGCACGGCCGAACACCGTACAGCGGCACGCCCGTTGGCGTGCATTGCGGCCGCGACGTCCTACGGCTCGTCGCGCGACGCGGGTCGTCATCGACCCTCTAGTCTGACCCGGCGTATGGCGACGCCTTTCCGGGCCAGTGCTCCGGCCGCCGCGAGCGCCGATCACGTTGCCCGAGCCCCGGTGGAGCCGCCCTGCGGGCGCGCGTGCGGCGGCGCATCGGCCTCCCGCTGCTGCTGCTCGTCTCGTGGCGGCCGTCGAGGCGTTCGCGTGGACGATCGCCCTCCCGCCGCTCGAGGGCCCGACGAGATCGGGCACTTCGCCTACACGCAGCGGATCGTCGAGACCGGCTCGATCCCGTGGCACCCCGGCGGCACGCCCGCCCACGCCGGGTCGCCGACGTCGACCGAGGCGGGAGCCGCGGCACGGGACGCCGACGTCTTCGCGCAGTCGGGCAACCTCGCGGCGCGTCCCCCGGGGTCGAAGGTCGCCGAGCGGATCTGGCGACGCGACCGCGCGGCGCTGCGGACGGCAGCCGCGGCGACGGCGGGTTCGCGACGCCGATGGGCAACCCGCCGCTCTACTACCTCTACGCGGCGATCCCCTATCGTGGTCGACCTACCCGCTGGACTTCTTCGATCGCACCTTCGCCATGCGGCTGGCGAACATCCCGTTGCTGCTGCGCGATCGTGGCCCTCACGTGGGGCATCGCGGGCCTGCTGCTGACGCGGCGTCCCTGGCAGCGGACGCTGGCCACGGCCGCGGTCGCGCTGAATCCCCAGCTGACGCACATGACCGCGGTGATCAACCCCGACCTCCTGCTGGCGGCCGAGTGGACGGCGTCCTTCTACCTGGGCCTGCTGGCGCTGATCCGCGGGCCGACGCGAGGCCGCGTCGCGGGCATGGCGCTCATCGCCGTGGCCGCCTGCCTCACGCACGGCCGCGGCATCGCCCTGCTCCTGCCGACGGCGTCGTCTTCGCGATCCCGTGGTGGCGACGGCGTCCGCCGCGGGCGCCGCGACGCCGTCGGAGCCCTGGCGGCCGGCGCCGTCTTCGTCCTCGTCGGAGCCTACGGCGTGCTGCGCTACGCGACGCTCGGCCAGGTCAACACCACGAGCCTGCGACAGGCGCTGTCGTACCTCTGGCAGTTCTACCTGCCGAAGCTCCCGTCCATGTCGCCGATGTTCGGGCCGCACTGGACGGCGCGCAACGCGCTCCGTGGACCGGTTCTTCGGCAGCTACGCGCAGCTCGAGGTCACCTTCTCGGCCGACGTCCTTGACTGGATCGCTGCGCATCGCGCTGCGGCGGTCGCGGTCGTCTCGCCGTGGTCGGGCTCGGCGTCCGCCTGCGCGCCGCCCGCGACCGCAGGGCGGCCGTCACCGTCCTGCTCGTGCTCTGCTCACCGGCGCCGGCGCGTACATGCTGGGGCTGCACGTCGCCGCGTACCGATCGCTGGCCTCGGGGTCCCTGGACCCGGTCATCACCGGCCGCTACCTGCTGCCGCTCATCTCGCTCTACGGGCTCGGCCTCGCGCTCGCCGTCTCGGCTGGCTTCCGCGCCGCGTCGGCGCGGTGGCCGGCGCGGTGGTGCTGGCCGGGCTGTGCGTGCTGCAGATCGGCGCGATGGGCATCCTGGTGGAGCGCTTCTATGCGTAGCCGCACGACGCTTGCGTGGTCGCGTTCATGGCCCTGCTGGCACTCGCGGCGATCTTCGTCTGGCGTCCCTACGCCACCCGCGATCGCGAGTACCCGACGACCTCGTCGCAGGCGCCGGCACGGTTCTCGACCCTGCTGCTGCCCCTCGACCCGGGCAGCGCGCGTGCCTGGACGCCATCGCGCTCGACAAGCGCAGCGCGGTCGCCCGCTTCCAGGTCGGGACCTACGGGAGGCCCACGGTGCCGCTCGAGTTCCAGCTCGTTGGGTCCGGATACCGCGCCGACGTGCCGATCGTCCCCGCGGCCTACACCGACAACGGGATCGTGCAGATCTCGGCCCCGCCGCCGCGGCACGACGTCGAGACGAGCGCGTGCATCGTCAACCGCGGGCGCCACCGCGTCGCCCTCTACGCGGCCAATACAGACGAGGTCTCCGCATCGCAGGCGACGCTCGACGGCAAGCCGGTCAGCACGAATCTACTGGCTGGGCTTCTACGAGCGCCATCCGACCTCTATCGCCCACCGCGCGCCGACGATCGCGGTGCGGATCGGAATCTTCCGGCCGGGCTTCGTCGGTCCGTGGCTCATCTGGCCGCTGGCCGTGCTCTTCGTCCTCGGCGTGCCGACGGCGGTGATCGCCGCCCACGCCCGTTCCCTGCGCGAGGACCGCGACGGCTAGCGCCGCCAGCGTTGGATGGCTCTCAACGGTTTGGTCGCCCGCCAAGAAGCGGACGTGTAGATCCTGTGCATCTCGGCGCGCCTAGCGTCGAGTTCGAGCTCCTGGTCTCGAGAAGGCGCGGCGCATCGTCGAGCCAGGCGAGCAGCGTCTCGTTATCGGCGCGCAGGTCGCGCTCGACGCCTTGCAGGGCGGCGAGGTCGGCGCGGGCGCTGTCGCGCTCCTGCGTGAGCGCCGCGTTGATCGCGGAGGCGCGCTCGAGCTCCGACCTCAGGCTGAGGTCGGCTGCACCGGCCAGCACGACGCGCCCCAGAGGCGACGGCAGCGGCTGGCGGGAGGCCAGCGCGATGGTGTAGGGCTCTGAGCCCGGCGCCACCGGCGCGCTGCGGCTGACCAGTACGTCGTCGCGCGCCGCGTAGCGAGCCGTCGGCGACCTGCTCGTCGTCGAGCACGGCCGAGGCCACCCACGGATGCTGGCGGCGCAGCTCGACGTGGGGGAGCCGCTCCTCGAGCGCCGCGCGCAGCTCCTCGGGCTCGTACTCGTGCCGATGATGGGGGTTGCCCGCCGGGTAGACGCCACGGTGCGGCGAGGACAGGGCCAGGACACCGTCGGGAGCCAGCACCCGCGCGAGCTCGCCCAGCACCGCATCGCGGTCCTCGACGTGCTCGATGACCTCGAAGCACACGACGAGACCGAAGCGGCCCGTCGTCGAAGGGCAGTGCGTGGACGTCGCCGACCACGAAGGAGGCGTTGTCGGGCGCGCCGGCCCGCGCCGCCTCGACGGACTCGCGCGAGACGTCGATGCCGACCGCCTCGGCGGCGCCCGCGGCGGCGAGCAGCGCGGTGCCGTAGCCGACGCCGCAGCCGGCGTCGAGCACGGCGCGCCCCGGGGCCAGCTCCGAGGCCCATAGGTAGCGGGCCATGTGCTCGGCCTCGATGAGCTCCCCGTCGGCCGTGCCCGGCACGAAGCGCTCGTCGGCGTCCCCGATCCGGTTGGACAGGTCGGCGTCCACCGGCCGGACGCTAGCGGACGCGAGCCCTTACCCTGGCGCCCACGTGACCAGCGGCTTCGCCCAGACCGCCGACGCCGGCTACTTCGAGAACGACCGCGCCGACGTGGTCGCCAAGCTCGCGTCCCCGCTGGGCCGCGTGCTCGACGTCGGGTGCGGCGCGGGCGCCGTCGGCCGGTCGCTACGCGCCGCCGGCGCCGAGCGGATCGTCGGGATCGAGATCCACGCCCCCTCGGCCGAGCGGGCCCGCGCGGTGCTCGACGAGGTCCACGTCGGCGCCGTCGAGGAGGTGCTGGAGGCCGACACGCTGGCGGGGCCGTTCGACACCTTCGTGCTCTACGACGTCCTCGAGCACCTCGTCGACCCCGCGGGGGTCCTGGAGGCGCTCGCGCCGCTTGCCGCCCCCGGCGCCCGCGCGCACGTCTCGGTCCCCAACGCGCGCCACTGGACACTGATGCGCGACCTCGTCCTGCGCGGGACCTTCGGTTACACCGACTGGGGCCACCGCGACCGCACGCACCTGCGCTGGTTCACGCGCCGCGACATCGAGGCCCTGCTGGCCGGCACGGGCTGGCCGGTGGTCGCGTCCTCGCCGGCGCTCATGGGGCGCGAGGCCACGCTCGACCGCCTGACCCGCGGCGCGGCGCGCGAGTTCCTGGCCCTGCAATGGCACGTCCTGGCCCAGCGATGAGCGCCGGCGTGCGCCCTCGCGTCGTCCTCCTGCGCGGCCATCACGCCAACGTCTGGGACCTGCGCCCGTGGGAGCGCCTGCGCGACGAGTACGACGTCGCCGTGCTGGTCACGGGCTCCAACGTCCACCAGGTCGCCGGCCTGGACCTCGAGGTCGTCGAGGCGCGCACGCCGCGCGACGCGCTGCCCGGCTCGCGGGTCGCGGGCGCCGCGGCCTACGCGCTCGGCGAGCGCTACCGCGACCTCGACCGCCACCTGGCCGGCGCCGACGTCGTCCATGGGCCGAGATCGGCACCTGGTTCGCCGCGCAGGCCGCCGAGCTGCGCGCGCGCATGGGCTTCGCGCTCGCGCTCACCGTGTGGGAGACGATCGCCTGGCGCTCGACCTATCGCTGGCCCCGCGAGCGCGGGTACCGCAAGCGCGTCCTGGCCGCGGCCGATCGCTTCCTGCCCGCCACCGAGCGCGCCCGCGACGCGCTCCTGCTGGAGGGCGTCGCCCCCGAGCGCATCACGGTCTCCCCGCCGGGCATCGACCTCGACCACTTCGCTTCCGCCCCCGGTCCTTCCCAGCCGCCCGCCAAGCACCGGATCCTGTCGGCCGGGCGCCTGGTGTGGGAGAAGGGCCACCAGGACGTGCTGCGCGCCTTCGCCGCCCTGCGCCGCGTGCTGGCCGGCACCGTGCACACCGACGTCGAGCTGCTCGTCGTCGGCGACGGCCCGAGCGCAAGCGCCTGGAGCGCTATGCGCGCGAGCTCGGCATCGCCGACAGCGTCGAGTTCCGCCCCACCGTCCCCTACGACGCCATGCCGGCGCTCTACGCCTCGGCCTCCGCGCTCGTGCTCGCGAGCCTGCCCACGCGCGGGTGGGAGGAGCAGTTCGGCATGGTCCTCGTCGAGGCCCTCGCCGCCGGCACGCCGGTCATCGCCTGCTCGACGGGCGCGATCCCCGAGGTCCTCGGCGCCGACGGGACGCTCGTCGCCGCCGGCGACTGGCTCGGCATCGCCCAGGCGCTGGGCGACGCGGTCGCCGGCGCGCCGGCGGCGCGCGCCGAGGTCGACCGCGCGCGCCTTGAGCGCTTCTCCGTCGGCCGCCGCCGCCGAGCGCCTGCGCGCGATCTACGCCGAGCTGCTCGCGCGCGGGGCGCTCGCCGAAGCGCCCGGCGAGCGCGTCGCGGTAGCCGTCGCGCACCGCGGCCGCGAACGGGCGCCGGCGCTCGGAGAGGGCGAACGCCTGGAAGAGGAAGACGGCGAGGATGAGCCAGCGGCGCAGCGCGCCCAGCGGGCGCGGCAGCGGCAGGTGGCGCTCGGAGACCGCGATCGTGTTGCGCACGCCGTAGTACAGGGCGTGCGTGGAGGCGCGCTCGCCGCCGGTCGAGGCCGACACGCGGTGCCACGCGAGCGCTCGGGCACGAACCAGATCTCGAAGCCGGCCGCCCGCGCGCGACAGCTCCAGTCGACGTCCTCGACGTAGGCGAAGAGGTCCTCGTCGAGCAGGCCGACGGCGTCGACCACCCGCCGCGAGACGGCCATGAAGGCGCCCGCCGCGCGGTCGGTGCGGTAGGCGCGCCGGTAGCGCGGTCCGTCGCGCCGGCCGTAGCCGCGCGGGCGCCCGGAGTAGCCGAAGGCCGGCCAGAAGCGCTGGCCGGCGAACCAGATCCGGTCGGGCGGCTCGTCGAAGAAGACCCTGCGCCGTGGCGATGACCTGTGGCTACGAGCAGACCTCCGCCTCCGGCTACTTCGAGAACGAGCGCGCCGACGTCGTGGCGAAGCTGCCGCGGCCGCTGGGCCGCGTCCTCGACGTGGGCTGCGGCGCGGGCGGCGTCGCGCGCTCGCTGCGCGCCGCCGGCGCCGAGCGGATCGTCGGGATCGAGATCCACCCGCCCTCGGCCGAGCGGGCGCGCGCGATCCTCGACGAGGTGCACGTGGGGGCCGTCGAGCAGGTGCTCGGCGAGGGCCTCGTGCAGGGTCCCTTCGACACCTTCGTGCTCTACGACGTCCTCGAGCACCTCGTCGACCCGGCCGCCGTGCTGACGGCGCTCGTGCCGCTCGCCGCCCCCGGCGCCCGCGCGCACGTCTCGGTCCCCAACGCGCGCCACTGGACGCTGATGCGCGACCTCGTCCTGCGCGGCACCTTCGGCTACACCGACTGGGGCCACCGCGACCGCACGCACCTGCGCTGGTTCACGCGCCGCGACATCGAGGCGCTGCTGGCCGGCACCGGCTGGCCGGTGGTCGCGTCCTCGCCGGCGCTCATGGGGCGCGAGGCCACGCTCGACCGCCTCACGCGCGGCGCGGCGCGCGAGTTCCTGGCCCTGCAGTGGCACGTCCTGGCCCAGCGATGAGCGCCGGCGGCCGCCCCCGCGTCGTGCTCCTGCGCGGCCATCACGCCAACGTCTGGGACCTGCGCCCGTGGGAGCGCCTGCGCGACGAGTACGACGTCGCGGTGCTCGTCACGGGCTCGAACGTCCACCAGGTCGCAGGGCCTCGACCTCGAGGTCGTCGAGGTGCGCACGCCGCGCGACGCGCTGCCCGGCGCGCGGGTCGCGGGCGCCGCGGCCTACGCGCTCGGCGAGCGCTACCGCGACCTCGACCGCCACCTGGCCGGCGCCGACATCGTCCATGCGGCCGAGATCGGCACGTGGTTCGCCGCGCAGGCCGCCGAGCTGCGCGCGCGCATGGGCTTCGCGCTCGCCCTCACCGTGTGGGAGACGATCGCCTGGCGCTCGACCTATCGCTGGCCGCGCGAGCGCGGGTACCGCAAGCGCGTGCTGGCCGCCGGCGACCGCTTCCTGCCGGCCACCGAGCGCGCCCGCGACGCGCTCCTGCTGGAGGGCGTCGCCCCCGAGCGCATCACCGTCTGCCCGCCGGGCATCGACCTCGACCACTTCGCCTCCGCCCCCGGCCCGCGCAGCCGCCGGCCAAGCACCGGATCCTGTCGGCCGGGCGCCTGGTGTGGGAGAAGGGCCACCAGGACGTGCTGCGCGCCTTCGCCGCCCTGCGCCGCGTGCTGGCCGGGACCGCGCACACCGACGTCGAGCTGCTCGTCGTCGGCGACGGGCCCGAGCGCAAGCGCCTGGAGCGCTATGCGCGCGAGCTCGGCATCGCCGACAGCGTCGAGTTCCGCCCCACCGTCCCCTACGACGTCATGCCGGCGCTCTACGCCTCGGCCTCCGCGCTCGTGCTCGCCAGCCTGCCCACGCGCGGGTGGGAGGAGCAGTTCGGCATGGTCCTCGTCGAGGCCCTCGCCGCCGGCACGCCGGTCATCGCCTGCTCGACGGGCGCGATCCCCGAGGTCCTCGGGGCAGACGGGACGCTGGTCGCCGCGGGCGACTGGCTCGGCATCGCCCAAGCGCTGGGCGACGCGGTCGCCGGCGCGCCGGCCGCCCGCGCCGAGGTCGACCGCGCGCGCCTGGAGCGCTTCTCCTCGGCCGCCGCGGCCGAGCGCCTGCGCGCGGTCTACGCCGAGCTGCTCGCGGCGGGGCGCTCGCCGAAGCGCCCCGCGAGCGCGTCGCGGTAGCCGTCGCGCACCGCGGCCGCGAACGGGCGCCGGCGCTCGGAGAGGGCGAACGCCTGGAAGAGGAAGACGGCGAGGATGAGCCAGCGGCGCAGCGCGGCCAGCGGGCGCGGCAGGGGCAGGTGGCGCTCGGAGACCGCGATCGTGTTGCGCACGCCGTAGTACAGCGCGTGGGTCGAGGCGCGCTCGCCGCCGGTCGAGGCCGACACGCGGTGCCACGCGAGCGCGTCGGGCACGAACCAGATCTCGAAGCCGGCCGCCCGCGCACGACAGCTCCAGTCGACGTCCTCGACGTAGGCGAAGAGGTCCTCGTCGAGCAGGCCGACGGCGTCGACCACCCGCCGCGAGACGGCCATGAAGGCGCCGGCCGCGCGGTCGGTGCGGTAGGCGCGCCGGTAGCGCGGGCCGTCGCGCCGGCCGTAGCCGCGCGGGCGCCCGGAGTAGCCGAAGGCCGGCCAGAAGCGCTGGCCGGCGAACCAGATGCGGTCGGGCGGCTCGTCGAAGAAGACCTTGCCCGCCAGCATCCCGGCCGCGGGATGCTCGGCGCGCCGCGGCGCGCAGGCGATCGACGGCGTCGGGCGCCAGCGTCGCGTCGTTGTTGACGAGCACGGCCCACTGCCCGCCGTGCTCGAAGGCGTAGCGCAGGCCGGCGTTGTTGCCGCCCGCGAAGCCCAGGTTGCGGCCGTTCTCGACGAGGTGGACCTCGGGGTGCGCGGCGCGGACCGCCTCCACCGAGCCGTCGGTCGAGCCGTTGTCGACGCACACCACCTCGGTGTCGCCGTCGCGCAGGGTAGCCAGCGACGCCAGGCAGGCGAGGGTGTCCTCGCGCCCGTTCCAGGACAGGACGATGAGCCACCAGGCCGCCATCGAGGGGCGGACGCTAGCGTGTGGCGCCGTGGCAGGCCGTCGACCGAGGCAGCGACTGCACGCGCTCCTGGCCGACCGCGTGCTCAGCGCACCCGATACGTGGGAGCGCCATCTGATCGTCGCCAATCTCGTCGGCGCGCCCGCCGATCTCGTCGACGTCGGCGGGCTGCCCGGGCAGCTCGCGAGCTTCCTTCCGCACACCCGCGTGCTCGCCGTCAACGTCGACGAGCCGGCCGACATGATCGTGCCGATGGACCAGCTGCCGTTCGCCGACGGGGCGTTCGAGGCGGCGACGAGCCTCGATGTCCTCGAGCACGTCCCTGCGGACGATCGCGCCCGCTTCGTGCGCGAGCTGCTGCGCGTGACGCGCCGGCGCGCCGTGCTCTGCTGCCCGCTTGGCTCTCCCGAGCACCGCGCGGCCGAGGAGGAGATCCAGGCGTGGTATCGCTCGGTCGCGGGCGACGGGCATCCCTGGCTCACCGATCACCTGTCCAAGGGACTCCCGACGCTCGAGGAGCTGCAGGAGGCGTTCGCGGAGCACGGCGGGCCGGTGCGGTTCCTCTTCCACGGCGACTTCCGCGACGTCAACGAGCAGTTCCGCCGCCTGGTCCTCGCCCGCCACCGCCAGCGGCCCGCGGACCTCGCGCGATACGCGCGCTTCCGCCTGTCCTACCGGCCGCGGACCGAGCTCACGGACGTGCCCAGCGCGTTCAGCAACCGGGTCTTCGTCGTCAGCGACGCGACCTAGCGGCCGCGGCCTCGTCGAACACGCGCAGCGTCTGCGTCGCCGCCGCGGACCAGGTGTATCGGGCCGCGCGCTCGCGCCCGGCCTGGCGCCTGCGCTCGTGGTCGGCGTCGTCGGCGAGCAGGCGCCGCAGCGCGGCGGCGATCGAAGCGGGGTCATGCGGGTCCATCAGCTCGGCTTCCTCGCCGGCGACCTCGCGCAGCACGGGCAGGTCGGAGCACGCGACGAGGACGCCGCGCGCCATCGCCTCGAGCACCGGCAGCCCGAAGCCCTCGTAGAGGGTCGCGGTGACGAGGACGTCGGCCTGCGCGTACAGCGCCTCGAGGTCCTCCGGCGCCACCGCGCCGAGCAGCCGGACGTCGTCCTCGAGGCCGAGTCTCGGCCACGAGCCCCGGCAGCGCGCCCGCGTCGGTCCCGAAGCCGGCGAAGACGAACAGCGGGCGCTCCTCGGGCGCGAGCAGCGCGACTGCGGGCAGCAGACCCGCGAGGTTCTTGTGCGGGACGTCGGTCGCGACCGACAATGCGATCGGCCGCCCGCCGGCCCCCAGCCGCCCGCGCATGCGCTCGACGGCCGCCTCCGGCACCTCGGGCGGCGGGGCGATGCCGTGGGGGATGACATCGATCAGGTCGCGCCTCAGCTTCAGCTCGGCGACGATGTCGTCGCGCGCGGCGTCCGAGCCGGTGATGACCCGATGCGCGCGCCGGGCCGCCGGCGGCACCGTCGCCTCGGTGCCCCACCGCAGCGGTGTCGGCACGGTGTCGGGCAGGCGCCGGAAGATGAGGTCGTGCAGCGTCAGCACGCGCGCGAAAGGACCGTGCAGCGGCGCGAAGTTCGCCGGGCAATGCAGGACCTCGACCCTCTCGCGCGCGGCCGCCCGCGGCAGCAGCACGAGCTCGCCGAGCGCCCAGCGGCGCCGATCGAGAGCCGAGGCGCCGCGCAGGACCACGGTGTTGTCGGCGAGGTCGCGCCAGAAGCCGTGCCCGATGGCGGCCGTCTCGCGGTTGACGAACGCCGTGACGCGCAGGTCGTCGCGCTGCGCGCGAATGGCGGCTGTCAGCTCGCGCGCATACGTCTCGCGGCCGCCCGACGCGCCGGGGACGAGGAAGAGCAGGTCGAGCCCGAGATGCACGCTACCCGAGCGCCGCCCGCACGGCGCGCCAGTACCGGCGCTGCATGGCGTCCACCCCGGGGACGCGTGCCGCGCCCTCGAGGTAGGGCGAGTCGAGCGAGGCCGCGAGCGGCTCGGCGAAGGCGCCCGGGGCGATCCGCCGCGTGGCCTGGACCGCGCGGCGGCGGCGCAGCATCGCCGGCAGGCTGCGCAGCACGGCAGCCTGCGCGCGCAGCTTCGCGCGCAACCAGCCGCCACGCCAGGCGGCGAGCAGGAGCGCGACCTCGAAGGCCAACAGCCCGGGGGCCAGCAGCGCGAGCAGCCGCCCCGGGTAGTCGCCCACGAGCGTCCACCACCGGTTGCGCTCGAGGTAGAACCACTTGTAGTCGCCCTTGGTGAACTCGTAGTCGTGCGCGACGCGCGCAGCCGGCGCGACTCCCAGCCCCCAGCCCGCCAGGCGCAGGCGCAGCGAGAGGTCGAGGTCCTCGCCGTACATGAAGTAGCGCTCGTCGAACCCGCCGAGCGCATCCCAGGCCTCGCGACGGACCACGAGGGCGGCGCCCGAGCAGAAGCCGACCTCGTGGGGGCGAGGATCGATGGTCGCCACCGGCCGCCCGAGCTGCCCGGCCCAGCCGAAGCCGAGGTAGTGGACGACGTTGCCGGCCGTGTTCACGAGCTCACCGCCGGCCATTGTCACAAGCGCCTGCCACGCGCCCCACTCGGGGCGTTCGGCCGCGCAGGCGCGCAGCGCGTCGAGGCACCCCGGCGCGGGAACCGCGTCGGGGTTGAGCAAGAGGACCAGTGGAGCGCGCGACGAGCGCACGCCGGCGTGACAGCCACCGGCAAAGCCTAGGTTCTCCGCGCTTTCGACGACGGTCGCCTGCGGCGCGCTGGCGCGCACGACGTCGCGCGTGCCGTCGCGCGAGGCGTTGTCGACGATGACGAGCTCGTCGCCGGGCCGCAGCTGCGCGGCCAGCGCCTCGAGCGTCGCACCGACCGCGTCGGCGCTGTCATGGCACACCACGACCACCGCGAGCGCGGGCGTCGCCTGCATGTCAGCGCGTGATGGTCAGATCCCGCGTGACCCGAGCCGGCTCGGCGTCGCGCCCGGGGCCGACGTCCGACTCGGCCTCGAGCGTGGCGACCCGCTCCTGCAGCATGCCCAGCTTCTGGGCGAGAACCTTGTTCTGGTCCGCGAGGCGCGAGATCACGAGGGAGAAGTGCAGGAGAAGCGCGAGGACGAACCCGAACGCCACGGCGAACAGAGCGGACGGCGCGTACGCGATTCCGACGGTGTTGGCGACGACTTCGAGCAGGCCCCTCCAGACGGCCAGCCCGAGGAGCACGGCGGTCGCGAACAGCCACAGCAGCGCGTAGCGCTCCATCAGCCGCCTGCGGCGCACCAGCTCGAAGACCAGGAAGAAGAGGCCTCCGGTCACGGCCACGGCGACGATCTGGACGCGCGGGTCCATCAGATCGCCCGCTCCGCCACCACGGGTGCGTCGTCGCCGGCGGCGACCTGGGGGCGCGCGCGCAGCAGGCCGACGAGCACCGCCAGCAGCACCTTGATCATGTAGTACGCCGACTGCGTGGAGCCGATCGAGGAGCGTCCGGAGCGGCGCTCGCGCATGCTCACCGGCAGCTCGCAGGCGCTGAGGCGGTGGGCGTGGACCATCAGCACCGCCTCGACCTCGGGGTAGTCGTGCGGGTAGTCGCGGGCGAACAGCTCGATCCCCCGTCGATCGGTCATGCGAAAGCCGGACGTGGGATCGGTGACCCGGCGGCGCGTCACGAGCGACAGGACGCCGGAGAAGATGCGGATGCCCAGCCGGCGCGAGACCGACGAGCGATAGCCCTCGCCGGTGCGCGACAGGAAGCGCGAGCCCGTGACCATGTTGACGTCCGGGTTCTTGCGCAGGTGGTCGAGCAGCGCCGGGATGTGGCGGGCATCGTGCTGGCCGTCGCCGTCGACCTGGACCGCGACGTCGTAGCCGTTCTCGAGCGCGAACTGGTACCCGGACTGCACGGCGCCGCCGATGCCGAGGTTGAAGGGATGGCTGACCACGCGCGCGCCGGCGGCGGCGGCCATGCGGGGCGTCGCGTCGGTGGAGCCATCGTCGACGACCAGAACGTCGAACTCGGGCGCGTGGCGGTGCAGATCGTCAACCGTGCCGGCGATGGCGCCGGCTTCGTTGTAGGCGGGGACGATGGCGAGGAACTTGCTCATGGCTGGCGACGGCGATGCGGGCAGGTGCGTCTCTTACCCCGAGGCAAGAACGCACAACGCGGTCAGAGGTTTCGGTGACCGCGCCGCGCATAGGCTAGCGGGTGGACTCGCGATCACGGGCACGCCGGGCCGTCCCTTGCAGCGTCGCCCGTACACTGCCGGTCTTCGTGTCAGCCGCCGCGACCCAGCCGCCCAGGCGCGCGCACAGCCGCAGCGGAGCCGTGAGGCGCGTCGTCGCGTCCCGTGCGCTCGCTCCACCCGGCGCTCGTCGTCCTGCTCGTCCTCGCCGCCGCCCACGGCGTGGCGTGGGCCGTCGTGACGGCGCCGCTCAACGGGCCCGACGAGAGCGCGCACTTCGCCTACGCCCAGGATCTCGCCGAGAACCACCACGCTCCGAGCCGCACCGGCGGCACGGGCTCGACGTCGACCGGGGCGGGGACTGTCTACTTCGGTCTCAACCTGGAGCCGATCCTCCTGCACCCCGAGGGGAAGCCGACCACCAGCGCGATCGGGCGCATCGAAGCTCAGCTCGATAAGCAGCCAGCCTCCGCGCGCAAGGACGGCACGGGACCGAACGCGGCCGCCAACTACCCGCCCGTCTACTACGCATACGAGGCGGTCGCCTACGAGCTCTCGCCGGCCCGCTCGCTGCTGGGGCGGATGTTCTTCATGCGCCTGGCGACGACGCTGCTGCTCGTCGTCACGGTCTGGCTCACGTGGCTGATCGCCGCCGAGCTCTTCACCCGGACGTGGGTGCGCACGCTGGCGACGGGCCTAGTCGCGCTCCAGCCCAAGCTGGGCTTCGGCGGCGGGATCATCAATCCCGACCTGATGCTCGTGATGGTGGCCACGGGCGCGCTGCTCATGGGCTTGCGACTCGTGCGCCACGGTCCGACGCTCGGGCGTGTGCTGTGGCTGGCCATGTTTGCCGGCGCGGGCGCGGTCGTGCACCCGCGTGGGCTGTTCCTCCCCCCGTTCGCGGTCATCGCGCTGGGGATCGCGTTGCTGCGCGCCTGGCCGGGCAGGCGACGGGCGCTCGGGTTCGGTGCCGCTGTCGTGGGGATCACGTTCGCCTGTGTCGCGATCAGCATCGCGTGGTCGCAGGCGCACGCCGGCGGCGCGATCTCCGAGAACCCGGTCGGCGGGTTCAGCGCGCGCCAGTTCGTCTCCTACCTGTGGCAGTTCTACCTCCCCAAGCTCAGCGTGATGAACCCCAAGGTCGGACCGGCGGACTACGGCTATCGGCAGGTCTACATCGATTCGTACTTCAGCGCGTTCGCCTCGTTCAGCGTGAGCTACCGGCCGGTCGTCCTCGATCTCCTGCAGGCCCTGGCCGGCATCGGCCTCGTCGCCCTGTGGACCACGATCGTGACGCGCTGGTATCTGGTCGTCGCGCGCTGGCGCGAGGTCACGGTCTGCGTCGTGTTCTTCCTGGGCCTGATGAGCCTGCTTCACGTCGTCAGTTACATGAACCTCCGCGGCAGCACCGACCCCGTGCTCACGGGGCGCTACCTGCTTCCGGCGGTCGCGCTCTACGGCTGCGCGATCGCCTGGGTCGCATCGTCGCTTGCCGCGGCGCCTGGGCGTGGCCTTCGCCGGCGTCCTGCTCGGCGGCGCGCTGCTGCTCGCCATCGGGGGCGTCGGCCTGAGCCTGGACCGGTTCTATGCGTAGCCGGCTGCTCGCACCGCGGCTCCTCGGCCCCATCCTGGTGGTGGCGACATTCGCCATCGGCGCGCTGTGGTTCTACGTGCCGCACCTCACCGAGGACCACCCGAACGTGCTGTCGACTCCCTCGCTGGTCGGATTCCAAACCAGCAAGCAGGTCGTCGTCCGCCGCGGGCAGCAGGCGTGCATCGCGCCCGTCCCGCTGGAGCCCGCGTTGCGCACCGTGCGGATGGTGCTGCAGGCCCGCGGCACGCAGGCCTCGCCCCTCGAGCTCGAGCTGCGTGCACCGGGCTACCGCGGCACCGGTCGCTTCGCCGGCTACCAGGCCGGGAGCGCGGTCAACGTCGAGGCCGCCGTCTCTCCCGCGCCGCCGCGTAACGCGGACGGGACGCTGTGCGTGCGCAACACCGGTCGACGGGCCGTCGGGCTCGTGGGGACCGACGAGCCGCTGTCGACCACGCTCCCCGCCACCGTGCTCGACGGCAAGCCGGCGGGAGACGTCGATCCAGCGATCACCTTTCTGGGCGGGCCGCCGCAGTCGATGATCAGCCGCGCCGGGACCATCCTCGGGCGCGCCTCGGACTTCACCGGCGGCTTCGTGCCGCTGTGGCTGCTGTGGCCCCTCGCCCTTGTCTTCGTCCTCGGTGCCCCGCTCGCGCTGGCGTGGGCGCTCTTCCGGTCGCTCGAGCTCGAGTAGGGAAGCGCGGCACCCATGTCCGCGCCGCCGTCCGCGCCGAATCCCGCCCCGTGGCGGGTGGTGCTCGTGAAGGCGCTGGCGCGCGGTCCCAGCGGCCTGCGTCGCGCGGTCTTCCGCTCGCGACGAGCGACGGCGAGGTTCAAGCGCCGGCGCATGGAGGCCAGCGGCGACTACTCGGCCTCGTATCCGGCCCTCCACGACATGGACCGCCAGCTCGAGCGCTATCTGCCCCACCGGCACGGGTTCTTCGTCGAGGCCGGCGGCAATGACGGCTACACGCAATCCAACACCTACGCGTTCGAGCGCCGCCACGGATGGCGCGGCGTCCTGGTCGAGCCAGTCCCCGAGTTGGCGCGAGCATGCGCGCTGGAGCGACCCGGCTCGCACGTCGTGCGCGCGGCGCTCGTCGCGCTCGACTTCCCGGTCTCCGAGGTGAGCCTGCGCTTCGGCGGGCTCATGACCGTCGTCGTGGGCGGCCGCGACGCCGACGACGAATGGGTCGCGGCCGCGCACGCCGTCGGCCAGGAGGAGCCGCCGCACGAGTTCGTGGCGCCCGCGCGATCCCTGTCCTCGATCCTGGACGAGGTCCGCGCCCCGGAGGTCGATCTGCTCTCGCTCGACGTGGAGGGCTACGAGGCTCAGGCGCTCGCCGGCCTCGACCTCGAGCGCCACGCGCCGCGCTTCGTGCTGGTCGAGATGCGCGACCCCGAGGTCGACCGCGCCGCGATCGAGGAGGTCCTCGGCGAGCGCTATATGGATGTCGATGCGCTGTCGCCCTTCGACATCCTCTACGCCCGCGTCGACGTCGCGAACGCGGCGGGGCTCAGCGATCGTGCGCGGCGATGAAGCCGTCGACATCGCCGCTGGACAGCTGGGCCACGCGATCGAGGACGATGTCCTGCGGCCACTCCCACCAGCGGATGCGCAGCAGCGCATCCACCTGCTCGTCGTCGAAGCGCCGCCGGACCTCGCGCGCCGGGCTGCCGACGACGATCGCGTACGGCCGCACGTTCTTGGCAACGACCGCGCGGGCGCCGATCACGGCGCCATCGCCGATCACCACTCCAGGCAGCACGAGCGCGTCGTGGCCGAGCCACACGTCGCTGCCAACGACGATGTCCTGCTCGGGGCGCGGGTGGCCGTCCTCGTACGCGCCCGGCAACCCGAAGCGCACGCGGAAGGGATAGGACGAGACCCAGTCGGCGCGGTGGTTGCCGCCGAGGGCGAACTCCACCCCCTCGGCGATCGACGTGTAGGCGCCGATGCGCAGCCTCGCCCGGTCGCCGGGGCCGGCGTGCACGGTGAAGGCGCCGTAGCTGTGCGCGCCGATGGTGGCCCAGCCGGCCGCGGCCGCCTCGCGACCCGTCAGCGCACCGGTCAGCCGGCCGGTGCGAGGATCGCGTCCACGGTCGATCCCGACCCGGGCGCGCAGGCGGTCCAGCGCGCGCAGGAGCCTGGGATCGAGCATGCGCGAAGACGGTACTGACTTGGACGAGAGCGAGACCACGACCCTGGTCGCCGAGCAGACGGAGGCGATCCTGGGCGCCGGCAGCGCCGGCGGGAAGGTCATTCGCGGGGGCCTGCTGCGCGGTGGCGGCTACATCGTCGGCACCATCGCCGCGACCGGCGCCTCGGTCGTCCTGCTGCGATATCTGGGCCCCGTCGCGGTCGGGCAGTACGTCACCGTCATGTCGCTGTTGGCGATCGTCGGCGGCCTGACGGACGCAGGGCTGACGGTCATCGGCCAGCGCGAGTACACGATCGCCACCACGGACGCGCAGCGCCGTCGGCTCCTGGCCGACATCGTCGCGATGCGCCTCGCCATCACCCCGGTGGGCGTGATCGCGGCCACCGCGTTCGCGCTGGTGGCGGGCTATGACCACACGCTCGTGCTCGGCACGCTGATCGGCGGCGCCGGCGTCGTCGTCGCCAACGTGGCCGCGACGCTGACCGTGCCGCTGTCTGTGCAGCTGCGCCTCGGGGCCGTCACGGCGACGGAGGTCATCAAGCAGCTCGTCACCGCGGCCGGGATGGCCATCCTCGCGGTCGTCGGCGCCGGGCTGCTCGCCTTCTTCGCCGTCAACGTGGCCGCGGGCGCGGCGAGCCTCGCGCTCGCCATCCCGCTCGCGGGCGCGGCCGGCCGCGTGTGGCCGCACTTCGCGCCGCGCCATTGGCTGCCGATCCTGCGCGAGGCGGCGCCGGTTGCTCTCTCGCTGGCCGTGAACGTCCTCTACGTGCGCGCGCTGATCATCCTCATGTCGCTGCTGGCGAGCCCGCTGCAGACCGGCTATTTCGCCACGTCCTACCGGGTGCTCGAGGTCTTCGTCGCGGTCCCGCTGCTGATGCTCGGCAGCGCGTTCCCGGTCCTCGCCCATGCGGGCGGCGCCGACGAGGGGCGGCTCGCCTACGCGCTACAGCGACTGGCCGAGGTGACGCTGCTCACCGCGGTGGCGATCGTCCTCGTCCTCGTCATCGCCGCCCAGCCGATCCTCGACGTCCTCGGCGGAAGCAAGTACGACCAGGCGGCCGACGTCCTGCGCATCCAGGCCTTCGCCCTGCTGGGCGCCTTCCTGACCCAGGTGTGGGTGACGGGGCTCGTGTCGGTTCGCCGCCAGCGCGCGCTCATCCTGACCAACTGCGTCGCGCTGGGCACGGCCCTGGCGCTGGGCGTGTCGCTCATCCCGATCCTGGACGCCAAGGGGGCGGCCATCGCGGCGGTGGTCGGAGAGCTGGTGCTCGCCGCCACGACCGCGACGATGCTCGTGCGCGCGAGGCCATCGCTGCGCCCGCCGGTCGGCAGGCTGGCTCGCGTGCTCGTGGCCGGCGGCGCCGGGGCCGCCGCCGGGCTGCTCGCGCCCGTCGGCGATGTCGTCGGCGCCGCATTGGCCCTGGCCG
>CAWIEX010000007.1:0-15327 GCA_963835295.1 uncultured Actinomycetes bacterium | reverse complement strand
CCCAGCGGGCAGCCCACGCACGAGGTCGCGCCGTGAGCGCTCCCGCACTGCCCGTCGAGGACCTGGGCACGCCGATCAAGGGCCCGACAGCGCTGGGCAACGACCCGCGCCGCCTCATCCGCCTGACGTGGGCGCTCGCGGTGACCGACTGGCGCCTGCGCTTCTTCGGCTCGGCGCTGGGCTACCTGTGGTCCTTCGCGCAGCCGCTGATGCTCTTCGGCGTCCTCTACACGGTCTTCAGCGTGCTGCTGAACTTCGGCGGCGACGAGCGCTTCTACCCGGTCGCCCTGCTGCTGGGCATCGTCATGTACTCGTTCCTCAACGAGGCCACCGGCGGCGCGGTGCGCAGCCTGGTCAACCGCGAGAACCTCGTGCGCAAGATCGAGTTCCCGCGCCTGGCCGTTCCGATGGCCACGGTGCTGACAGCGTGCTTCAACCTGGCGCTGAACCTCGTGCCGGTGACGATCTTCCTGCTCGCCTCGGGCGGCAAGCCGCTGTGGACGTGGCTCGAGATGCCGATCCTGCTCGCGGTTCTCGTCGCGTGGGCAGCGGGCATCGCGATGCTGCTCTCGGCCCTCTTCGTGCGCTACCGCGACATCGAGCCGATCTGGACCGTCGTGCTGCAGATCATCTTCTACGTCACGCCGATCTTCTACACGGTGTCGCTCGTGCTCGAGAAGTCCAGCGAGTCCGTCGTGCGGCTCATGATGTGCAACCCGTTCGCCGCGATGCTCCAGCAGGCGCGCTATGCCTTCATCGACCACTCGCACCTGAGCCTCGGCGCAGCGATGGGAGGCGTCGTGTGGATCGTCCTGCCGCTGCTCGTCACCGTCGCCTTCTGCGTGGGCGGCTTCGTCGTCTTCTCGCGTGCGGCGCCGCGCGTGGCCGAGGAGCTCTGAGCGTGGACGGGGGCCTGCCCCCGGCCGTGTCGGCCGACCTGACGACCGGGGCGCTGCTTGACTACTGGCGTGCGCGGGTCACCCAGCACCTGTCGGACAGCTACGCGGGCCTGAAGCTCTCGAAGTTCCCGGAGGACCTGCGCGTCTACGAGCACCTGCTGTGGCTCCAGGCGCCGGACACGGTGATCGAGATCGGGACGCAGTTCGGCGCCAGCGCGCTGTGGTTCCGCGACCGGCTGCGGACCCTGCAGGCCTACGGGCGCATCGAGCGCGACCCCCTCGTCGTCTCGCTCGACGTGGACCAGACCGCTGCGCGCGCCGGGCTGCGCGAGGTCGACCCGCGCTACGAGGAGCAGATCGTGCTCGTGGAGGGCGACGTCCTCTCGCCGGACACGGCCGCCGCGGTCCGCGAGCGCGTGGCGGGGCGCGACCGTCGCTTCGTGATCGAGGACTCGGCCCACGTGTACGCGACCACGCGCGCCGCTCTGGACGAGTTCGCCGCTCTCGTGCCTGTCGACGGCTTCATGGTCGTCGAGGACGGCTGCGTCGACGTCGAGGAGCTGCGCATCAGCGAGGACTGGCCGCGCGGCGTGCTGCCCGCGCTGGACGACTGGCTGGCGAGCGCGCCCGGTCGCGACTTCCGGGTGCGCCGCGACCTCGAGCTCTACGGCGTCTCCTGCCACCCGCGCGGATTCCTGCAGCGGGTCGCTGCCTAGGCCCTTCGCCGCGTCAGCGCCGCGGCGAGCCGAAGGCGCGGAGGTCCGCCAGCAGGTCGGCGATGAGCCGGGGGTAGACGCGCGAGGCGCGGAACTGCTCGGCCTTGCGGCGCCCGCGCACGCGGACGGGCTGCCACACGGTCGCGTCCCGGCGCAGCGTGCCCAGCAGGCGCTCGAGGTGCTGCGGGCCGTCGAACTCGAGGAAGTCGATGTCGGGCTCCAGGCCGTGCATGGGGCTGAGCCCCTCGCTGAGCACGAGGTGTCCGGCCGCCAGGTGCAGGCAGACGCGGTTCTCGAAGCTCGGGTAGGGCTCGTTGTGGAGGTTGATGGCCACCCAGTGCTCGTCCATCAACCGCTCCAGGCGCGCCGCGTCGACGCCGAAGGCCATGTGCAGGACGTCGTAGTTGTGCTTGGACGGCGTCAACAGCTTCTCGCGGTGCGTCGTGGAACGCCCGACGAAGAGCGGCGGCGAGGACGGGTCCGGATCGCCGACCGGCCGGTAGTAGCGATCGGCGACGGGGATGGGCAGCGAGCGCCACACCGGCAGCACGCGCTCGGCCGTCTCCCCGATGAGCGGGTCGAAGGCGACGATGCGGTCGAAGTTGCCGGCGTCGACGTAGCCGAGCGCCCACAGGCGCCGCTCGAGGTCCTCGTGGCTGACGCCCCCGGCGCTGCCCGTCCGCGGCAGCGGCTCGGTGAGGAAGCCCAGCGTCGCCGCGCGCAGCCCGGCGAAGGCGCCGGCCGGGATGATCTCGGGGCGGAAGACGATGACCACGTCGGGGTCGAAGGCGCGCAGCCGGGGCATCAGCGCGTCGGCGTCGCCGCCCTGGCGGAACTCGTGAAAGCGCGGCTCGAGACGCGGGTCCACCCCCGGCGCGAGGACGCAGGCCTCGAAGAAGGTCGACTGGCCGACGAAGGCCAGGCGTAGGGGTCGCTCGAGGATCATGCCGTGCAAGACGCGCAAGGGTAGCCCGGCCCGCTAGGCCACCGACGGCACGCGCGGCTCGCGGGCCGGCGTCGCGACGCGCCGCTTGAGCGCCAGGGCGCGCGACTCGATCAGCCGCCAGGAGGCCAGCCCCAGCAGGTAGGTGATGGGCGCCGACAGGAGGAGCATCCCGAACGCCGTGACCCCCGCCCAGGCCAGGACGACGGTCTGCTGGACCGGAAAGGCGTAGACGTAGACGCCATAGGAGACGTCCCCGGGCCGGACCAGGGCATTGAGCGCCGTGGGCAGCCGATAGGCGAGCACGAGCACCGCGTAGGGGACGAAGAGCGAGGCGGCGACCGTCACCCACGACGTGCCCCACGTCGCCACCCAGACGGCCCCGAGCGCCGCGGCCACCCACCACGAGAGGACGATGCGCTCGCGCGCCGCGTAGAGGGCCGCCCCCGCCAGGAAGACGGCGATCACGTGGAGGACGATGCCGAGGTTGCCGCCGGCCGCCGTGTCCTGGGCGCCGCCGGGCAGGTGCGAGGGCAGGTCGATGGGCGGCGAGATGGCCAGCACGGCGAGGACGAAGAGGGCGACGAGCGCCTCGGGGCGCCGCAGCAGGGCCAGCGCGCCCAGGACGGCGACCATCACGTAGGCGGCGGCCTCGACCGGCAGCGTCCACAGCGACCCGTCGACGGCGTCGGGCAGCGGGTTCGAGTGAAACACGCCGGGCAGGTGGCCGGCGATCGTGATCAGCACGCTCGAGCGCAGCGGATAGATCCAGGTCTGCGGTGTCGTGAAGTACTCCGACGCCGAGAGCGTGGTGGTCAGCGGCCCGAGGACGAGCGCGAGCAGCCACACGCACACGATGAGCGCGGGCAGCAGGCGCAGCGCGCGCTTGGCCGCGAAGGCCCGCGGGCGCGAGTCGAGCATCCAGCTGCGTGTGACGAGGAAGCCGCTGATGGCGAAGAAGACCGACACGCCGATGTCACCCAGCGTCTCTCCGGTGAGGCCGAGCACAGGGCTCCTCGCGCCCCGTCAGCGGGTAGCAGTGCGAGAAGAGGACCGCGAACGCGGCCGCGAGTCGGAGCACGTCGAAGACGTTGTCGCGTGACGCGCTGCGCGCGCCCAGCCGCGGAGCCATGGCGCGACACCTTAGAGCGCCCCTCGGTGGCGCCCTCCGCGTGGCTACCATCTGGCCCGATGCCGACTCGCCAGGACACAGCCATCCCGTCCGCGGCGCTCGACCGCGCCCAGCTGGCTCGTGTCACCGCCGCGATCTCCGGCGACGGCGAGGTCGTCGACGTGGCGGCGCTCGCCGGCGAGGCGCCGGATCCCGCCGCCGTCGTCGCGGCCCTGCGCGACGCGGTGTCCCCCGGCGCCACCGTCCTCTGCGCCGGGGTGCTCGAACGCCTGGCCGAGTTCGTCTCGGTCGTCGAGGCCCTGGTCGCGATCGCCGCCGAGCGCGAGGCCACCGTCCTGCTCGCCGTCCCCAACCACGCCGTCGCCGGCGACGCCGACCGCGCCAGCGCCTGGGGCGAGGGCGCGGTGAGCGAGCTGCGCGGGCTGCTGCCGGCCGAGCACGTCCTCTGGCACCAGCTGGCGCTGCGCGGCGCTGCGCTGGTGCCCGCCGGCGAGGAGACCTCGCTCACCGCGCAGATCGACGTCGATGCACGCCCCGCCGTACCGTCGAGCTTCGTGCTCGCCTTCGGTCCGAACGCGGCGCGCCTGCGCCCCGACGCCGCCGTCGATCCCGCCGACCTCAGCGCCGAGCTCGCCCGCCAACGGGCGCTGATCGCCGAGCTCGAGGTCCTCCGAGCCCGCGTCGCCGAGCGCGACGCGCAGCTCGCCATCGCCGCGCCCATCGACGGGCAGGCGGTCGAGAGCCCAGAGTGAAGGTCGCCTTCCTCGTCAACGACCTGCAGCTGAGCGGCGGCGTGGGGGTCGTCGTCGCCCACGCGCGCCAGCTGCACGACCACCACGGCTTCGACGTGACGCTGGTCCTCGCGCGCGAGCAGGAGGACCCGCACTGGCGCCACGAGCCGTTGCAGGGCCTGCCGGTCATCTCGCTCGACGAGGCGCGCGGCCGCCACTACGACGTCGCGGTATCGACATGGTGGGAGACGGCCTTCACGCTCTTCGAGCTGCACGCCGAGCGCCACGCGTCGTTCGTGCAGAGCCTCGAGGACCGCTTCTACCGCCTCGGCGAAGTCGAGCGGCTCGGGGCGCGCCTGGTCCTCGACCTACCGGTCTCCTTCATCACCGAGGCGCGGTGGATCGCCGAGACGCTCGCCGATCTGCGCCCCGATGCCCCGTGTCTGCTCGTGCGCAACGGCATCGACAAGGACGTCTTCCGCTCGCCTGCCCGCATCGAGCCGCGCACCAGCGGGCCGCTGCGGATCCTCGTCGAGGGCTACGCCAGCGTCTGGTTCAAGGGGGTCAACGAGGCGGTGGCGGCCGTTGCGCAGATGGACGAGCCCCACCATCTCACGGTCGTCTCGCCCGACCGCGGGCACCTCGTGGCCGACGGCGCGGATAACGTCGTCGGTCCCATCCCGCAGCGCGAGCTCGCCGCCCTCTACGCCGAGACCGACGTCCTGGTCAAGCTCTCGCGCGTCGAGGGGATGTACGGGCCGCCCCTGGAGGCCTTCCACATGGGCGCCACCTGCGTGACCACGGAGGTCACGGGCCATGAGGAGTACGTCGAACACGGCGTCAACGCGCTGCTGTGCGACTGGGACGACCCGCGCGGGACCGCCCGACAGCTCGACCTGCTCGCGCGCGATCGCGTCCTGCTGCACCGGCTGCGCCTCGGAGCCCTGCAGACGGCGCGGGCGTGGCCGACGTGGGAGCAGTCGGGCCAGTTCATGGCCGGCGCGCTGCACGCCATCCGCCGCGCCCCGGTGCCCGCCGCGCGGCCGGCGCTCGCCCGGCTCATGGCCGATGTCCGCTTGGGGATGGCTGAGCAGCGCGAGCTCAAGACCGATTTGAACTACATGCTCCGCCAGGTGGATCGCCTGAAGCGCCTGCCCGGCGTGCGCCACTTCCTGGCGGCGCGGCGCAAGCCGGCGGTCCAGCGCATCCTGAAGCTGGCGCAGCCGCTCACGCGGCCGATCAAGCGCAAGCTGCTCGGCCCCTGAGATGGACCGGGGCCTGACGGTCGCCCTGCGCTGCGACGGGGACGAGCGCGTCGGCGCCGGGCACGTCGGGCGCTGCCTGCCGATCGCACTCGCGCTGCGGCGCGCCGGGCACGACGCGCTCTTCGTGGGGAGCTACGCGGCGTGGCCGAGGCCCTGCTCGCGGACGCGGACGTGCGCACCGTCCCGGCCGCAGGAACGCCCGCCGGCCTGCCCGACGACATCGGCGCCGCGCTCGATCGACCACTACGACGTCGACGACGACGAGGTCGCCGCCGCGGCCGCGCGGCCGGTCGTCGCCCTGCGCGACGCGCGAGCGCCGCACGCCGTGGCGCCGGCGCGCGTGCTCGACTACCACCTCGACGCGGCCGGCGGCGACGGCCTGCTCGGCCCCGACTTCGCGCCCGTCGACCCGCGCTTCGCGGCGGCGCGGCGCCCGGAGCGCGCGAGCGGTCGCGCGCTCGTCGCCCTCGGCGGCTCCGGCGCTGGCGCCGGAGCCCTGCCGGCGCTCGTCGATGGCCTGCTCGAGGCCACCGACCTGCGCGTCGACGTTGCCGGCGCACTGGCGCCCGAGCCCCATCCGCGCGTGCGCCACGTGGGGCCGCTCACCGGCCTGGCCGGCGAGCTCGCCGCGTGCGACCTGCTCGTGTGCGGCGCTGGCGTGACGGCGTACGAGGCCGCCTGCGCCGGGATCCCCGCGGTGCTCGTCGTGCTCGCCGGCAACCAGCGCCGCGTCGGCGACGCCTTCGCCGCCGCTGGGCTCTTCGCGGTCCTCGACGGCCAGCAGCCGCTCGACGCGGTCGCGGTGACCGGCGCCGTGGCCGCCGCACCCGCCGCGCCCGCGCAGCGCGTCGGCCCCGCCCTCGTCGACGGCTACGGAGCGGCCCGCGTGCGCGATGCGCTCCTTGCCCTCGCGCGCGCCGCGCCGGCGCCCGCGGTCCAGCGCTATCGCCCGGCGCGCCGGGCCGACGCCGCGCTGCTGCTGGCGTGGCGCAACGACGAGGCGGTGCGCGCCGTGTCGCACACTACGCACGAGGTTTCCCCCGCCGAGCACGCGGCGTGGCTCGAGCGGCGTGCTCGCCGACCCCGACCGCACGCTACTGGTCGTCGAGCGCGAGGGCGAGCCGGTCGGGACCGTGCGCTTCGACCGCGAGCGCGACGAGGCGACGATCTCGGTGACCGTTGCCGCCGAGCAGCGCGGGCGCGGAGTCGGGGTGAGGGCCATCCGCGAGAGCACCGAGCTCGAGCTCTCAGCCCGCCCGCACCTTCGCTGCGTCGTCGCGCTCGTCAAGGCCGAGAACGCCGCTTCGCAGCGGGCTTTCGAGCGCGCCGGATACGTCCACGCGGGCCCGCGCGGCGCCTCGCTGGCCTACCGCGCCGTGCGCTAGCATGGGCGCCGCTGGCGCGGCCGCTGCGCCCTGCCGTACCTGCGGTCCCCACCCAGCCACGTACCCTTCCTCCATGGATCTGCGCGGAAAAGTCGTCCTCGTCACCGGCGGCACGGGCTCGTTCGGCTCGCGCTTCGTCGCGCGCGTGCTCGCCGAGCACGAGCCCAAGGCCGTGCGCGTCTTCAGCCGCGACGAGCTCAAGCAATCGGAGATGCAGCGCCTCTACGCCGACGAGGATCGCCTGCGCTATCTCGTCGGCGACGTCCGCGACCTACCGCGGCTGATCCGCGCCTCTCGTGGGGTCGACGTCATCGTCCATGCTGCGGCGATGAAGCAGGTCCCCGCCTGCGAGTACAACCCGTTCGAGGCGGTCCAGACGAACGTCGTGGGGGCCGAGAACGTGGTCAGCGCGGCGATCGAGAACGACGTGCCGCTGACCGTCGCGCTCTCGACCGACAAGGCCGTCAACCCCGTCAACCTCTACGGCGCGACGAAGCTCTGCCAGGAGAAGATCGTCGTCCAGGGCAACGCGTATGCCGCGGACTCCGTCGCGCGGTTCGCCTGCGTGCGCTACGGCAACGTGGTGGGCTCGCGTGGCTCGGTCATCCCGCTCTTCAAGGCGCAGGCCGAGACCGGCGTCCTCACGATCACCGACCCGCAGATGACTCGCTTCTGGATCACGCTCGATCAGGCGGTCGACTTCGTCCTCGATTGCATGGCCCGGATGGGCGGTGGCGAGGTCTTCGTGCCGAAGATCCCCTCGCATGCGCGTGATCGACATCGCCGAGGCATTGGCACCCGACGCCGAGCGCCGAGTCATCGGCATCCGCCCGGGCGAGAAGCTCCACGAGGTCCTGGTCACCGAGGACGAGTCGCGCCACTGCATCGAGACCGACAGACGAGCTACATGATCCTGCCCGAGTACTGGTCGTGGCCGATGCGCGAGCACGAGGGCATCCGCCTCGACGCAGGGTTCCGCTACACCTCGGACAACAACAGCGCGTGGCTCACGGTCGACGACCTGCGCGACATAGCCGCCGGCGTCCAGGCCGTCGGATGACCTCCGCCACCTTCCTCCCCTACGCGCGCCAGGACATCACCGACGCGGACGTCGCTGCCGTGGCGGCCGCGCTGCGAGAGCCGTTCATCACGCAGGGACCGACGATCGACCGCTTCGAACGCGCGATTGCCGACCGCGTGGGCGCGCGCCACTGCGTGGCGTTCTCGTCGGGCACCGCGGCACTGCATGCGGCCGCATTCGCGGCGGGCATTGAGCCGGGCGACGAGATCGCCTCCTCGCCCATCACCTTCGCGGCGTCCACGAACTGCGGCGTGTACCTCGGCGCACACCCACGCTTCGTCGACATCGATTCCGCCACGTGGAACATCGACGCGGCGGCGGCCGCGGCGAGCATCGGTCCCCGGACCAAGGCCATCGTCCCGGTGAGCTTCGCCGGGCTGCCGGTCGACCTCGAGCCGCTCGCGCGCTGGGCGACGGCGTCACCGTCATCGAGGACGCCGCGCACGCGCTGGGTGGGCACCGACACGGGCGCCCTGTGGGCGGCCCCGGGGGCGCCGACATCACGATCTTCTCGCTGCACCCCGCCAAGGCGATGACCACAGGCGAAGGCGGCCTGGCGACGACCGAGGACGACGAGCTATACGAGCGGATGCGGCTTTTCCGCACCCATGGAATCACCAAGCAGGGCATCTCCCCCGGCGCGCGAGGAGGGCGGCTGGTACTACGAGATGCAGGCGCTTGGCTTCAACTACCGCATCACCGACATCCAGTGTGCGCTCGGCCTCAGCCAGCTCGAGCGCCTCGACGACTGGGTCGGTCGCGCGCAACGCGATCGCGGAGCGCTACCGCGAGCTGTTGGCCGACGAGGACCGCATCGCGCTCCCGCCGGCGGCTCCGGACGGCTCGCTTCACGGCTACCACCTCTTCGTCATCCACGTCCGCGATGGTGCCGCCGCGCGGTTGCAGACGTTTGATGGTCTGCGTGCCGCCGGCTTGGGCGTACAGGTCCACTACGTGCCGGTCTACCGCCTTCCCTACTATCGCGACACGCTCGGGGTGGCACAGGACGACTGCCCCAACGCGGAGGCCTACTACTGGGGCGCCATCTCATTGCCGATGTTCCCGGGCCTGACCGACGAGGACGTCCGGCGCGTCGTCGACGACCTCCAGCGCGCCCTCCCATGAGGAGGGGGGGGGGGGAGAGGGGGGGGGGGGGGGAGGGGGGGGGGGGGGGTACACTAGACCCCAGAGGGGGGGAGGGGGGGGGGGGGGTGGGGGGAGGGGAGTCGCCGCGTTCCGGCCCGCTGATGGCGGACGCGCGATTCGACACGAGCTTCGCGATCGGCGGCACGCCCGTCGGAGGCGGCGCGCGGTGCTACGTCATCGCCGAGGCCGGCGCCAACCACAACCGCGATCTCGGGCTGGCGCGAGAGCTCATCGACGTCGCGGCCGAATGCGGGCGCCGACGCGGTCAAGTTCCAGACCTACACGGGCAAGGACCTCTACTCGAGCCGCACGCCGCAGTTCGAGTACCTCGACGACGACCGCTCGCCGCAGGAGCTCCTCGACGCCATCGCCCTGCCGCGCGAATGGCAGCCCGAGCTCGCCGAGCATGCGGCGACGAGGGGGATCCACTTCTTCACGAGCCCCTTCGACCGCGAGGCGGTCGACCAGCTCGCCGAGCTCGGCGCCCCCGCCATCAAGATCGCCGCCTTCGAGATCGTCGACCTCGGGCTCATCCGCTACGCGGCGGCCGTCGGCGTCCCGATGGTCATCTCCTGCGGCATGGTCACCTACGGCGAGATCGAGGACGCGCTCGGCGCCGTCGCCGAGACCGGCAACCGCGCCGTCGCGCTGCTGCGCTGCGCGTCGGTCTATCCCGCCCCGCCGGAGATCATGAATCTCGCGCCATGGCAACGATGCGCGCCGCGTTCGGGGTGCCCGTCGGCCTCTCCGACCACACGACGAACATCTACGTGGCCGCCGGCGCCGCCGCGCTGGGCATGGAGGTCTTCGAGAAGCACTTCACGCTCTCGCGCGAGCTCGAGGGCCCCGACCATGCCTTCGCGCTGGAGCCCGATGAGCTCAAGGCCCAGGTGGCCGCCGTGCGCGAGGTCGAGGCGGCGATGGGCAACGGGCGCCTCGAGGGGCCGTCGGACCCCGAGTCGGGCGAGATGTACCGCAACGCGCGTCGGTCGATCGTCGCCGCCGCCGACATCGCGGCCGGCACCGAGATCACCGACGACATGCTGACCGTCAAGCGGCCTGGGTTCGGCATCGCGCCGAAGTACCTCTCGCTCGTCGTGGGGCGTAGGGCGAAAGTCGACATCCTGTTCGACGAGATCATCACGTGGGACATGGTCTAACGGCTCGAGTCAGGCCACGCGGGCGGGTGATCGCCGTCGTGCAAGCGCGCATGACGTCGACCCGGCTTCCCGGCAAGGTGCTGGCACACATCGGCGGGCGGCCCTCGCTGCAGCTTCAGCTCGACCGCCTGCGCCGCGCGAGGGAGCTCGACGGGCTTGCCGTCGCGACCTCCGACGATCGCTCAGACGACCCCATCGTCGACCTGTGCCGAGACATGAAGGTCGCCGTCGTCCGCGGTCCGCTGCTCGACGTGCTCGAGCGCTACCGGCTTGCCGGCGAGCAGCTCGGCGCCGACTGCATCGTCCGGCTGACCGCCGACTGCCCGTTCATCGACCCGGCTGTCGTCGACCGCGTCGTCGCGCGTTGGCGCACGGGGAGCGAGGACTTCGTCGGCAACTGCATCGAGCCGCGGACCTATCCCGTCGGCATGGACACCGAGGTGGTCACCTGGGCAGCGCTGCGCGCGGCGGCGGGGGAGGCGACCGACCCGCACGATCGCGAGCATGTCACGCCGTTCGTGCGCGCGCGACCCGAACGCTTTCCCGCGGCTCGAGTCGACCTCGAGCCCGGCTACGGCAACGTCCGCCTCACTCTCGACACGCCCGAGGATCTCGCGCTCCTCCGCGGCATCGCGGCGCACGTGCCTGCCGACGCCGCCCTGTCCAAGATCCTCGAGGCGCTTGGTGCCGAGCCGGACCCGCGGCCGAGCCCGGCAGCCGTCAGGGGACCACCGTCGGCTGGGTGAACAGACCGCTGAAGTAGCGCGGGGCGTCGCTGATCGCTCGCTTGAGGTCCGCCGGCGCGCCGTCAGCCCGCCCGATCGGTGGCTCGGGCACTCCGAAGCGGTCTAGCGCGAGGTTCACCTGCAGCATCGCCCGCGCGCCCTGCTCCACCTTGCCGCCCTTGTGGAAGCCCTGGGTGTCGGCGAAGAACACGGTGCCCTTGGGACCGGTGATGATCTCCCAGGTCTCGCGCGGATAATGGCGCGCGATCTCCTCGTCCTTAAGCCGACCGCCGTGGAGCAGCTCTTTGGGCTTCTCCCCGTGCGATCCGCGCACGTACGTATGCGCGCCGTTGCTCAGGTCGACGTCCGTGAGGTAGACGAACATCTTCACGAACGCCGCACGGTCGACGTCGTAGTGAAAGCGTTGGGCGGAGCTGCTGTCCGCGGTCTTCCAGGCGAACGACTTCCACAGCGCGACCGACATGATCATTGGGTCACCGCCGAGATAGAGGCCGCTGGCCTCGGCCAACCGCCGCTCGCGGAGCAGCCTTCGCGCCGCTGGCGAACGGACGGTGTCCGAGGGAGCCATCCACCACGTAGGGGCCGTCGGTCGCGGCGGGCCGGCGCGCGGTCGGTCGACCCGTCGCCGCGGGGGGTGGCCGGTCCGGCCTCGAGGACCCCGCGGATGTCGTCAGCCGCGGACTCACGAATGCGGGCGGGCACGACTAGAAGCCGTGCTCGCGGACCGCGGAGGCGACAACAGCCGGGTCGACGGCGCTCAGCAGGTCGTCGTCGAAGCCGCCGAAGGCATTGGGAGCGAACGGCGCGGCGCGGTGAGCCGCCTGCTCGCGCGGGAACGTGCCGCCGAGCTCCAGGTCGCGAGGAAAAGCAACTCCGCGGCGTCGGCGGGGACCTCGCCGCTTGCCCAGTAGTCGCCGTATGCGTTCTCGAAGTCCTGCGGCGCGATGTCGAGCCGCCGCTCCCACTTACGTCGCTGGCGACGCGCGACCCTCTCGAGGACAGCGTCCGGAAGGACGCCGGTGATCAGTTGGCGGACAGAAGCACCGGTTGACACGTCATCACCTTTTCTTGTGGTAAGCCGCGATCGTGTTGCTGCCCCCGTCCCCGGCCTGCACGTGGGGCTCGAACCCCGCGACACGTTCGAGGCCAGGGTAGAGGCTGTCCAACTGCTCCAAGGTCTGGACCCGCTCGTCGCCCCGCAGCACGCCCCGGAGTCTCTCGCTGTAGCCGTCGGCGACCTTCTGCATCGAAACGATGAGATAGCCACCGGGCGCCAGTACGCGCTCCATCTCCGCGGCGGCCACTTCGGGCCGCGTTGAGTACGACAGCGTCCAGCCGCAGACGATGGCCGACAAGCTTGCGTCCGCGTACGGCATGTCATGCATGTCCCCGACGTCCACGAGCGGGCTGTAGGAGAACGTGTCTAGGCCGCGGACGGTTCCTGGCGCCCACCCGAGGCCGTGGGCCATGAGGAGCTCAGGCTCGTAGCGCGGCCCGATGATGAGTAGCGAGTCGCGCGGGCAGTCAGGGATCGCGGCCAGAAGGCTCATCGTCCAGCGGACGCGGGGATCGGGGCTGTAGTGGGCGAAGAACGATTCCGAGTACGCCATCTCCTGCGTGCCCTGATCGGGCTGGCGGTAGGCGCGGATCGGCACCTTGCGCACCCTTACCAGCCAGACGTAGCGGAAGAACCCGATCTCCGAAGAGAAGGCGACCAGCACGCCGCTGCGGAGCTTGCGCAGCGTCCGGTAGCTGAACAGGCCGGTCGCGCGCGCCAGGTCCCTACGGAAGAGGCTCATCGTGCCTGTCCTACGTTGTCGCCCGATTTGCGGAACGTCCACCACGTCACGTCATCCCACGTGCCCTCACCTCGGGGGAGAAAGCGCTCGTCGACGAGCTCGAGCTCGGGGAAGAGCCGCTGGTAGAGCACGCCGTAGTCCTGCTTGAACAGCGCGCGCTCCTGGCCGCGGTAGGCGACCTCGGTCAGCTCCTCGGCGTAGTACTCGCCGCAGAGCACGTAGCGGCTCGAGCAGCGCACGATCTCGCCCATAACCCCTTCGAGGTCGACCGGGTCCTGGTGGATGAGAACGCCAGCAGTGAAGACGAGGTCGAACTCGCCGTCGGCGAAGGGCAGGTCGAGGGCGGACGCATACTCGGCGCGTACGCCCGGCAGCTCCTCGCGGACGATCTCGATCGCCTTCGCGTTGATGTCGATCCCGGCGGTGTTCTCTGGGCCGAGAGCGTCGGCGACCCAGCGCAGGTTGCCGCCGACGTTGCAGCCAACCTCGAGCGCGGTGCGGACGCCCAGGTTGGCCAGCGCGACCGACCAGAAGTCCCCGCGCCCGCGCTGGGCGTCGGCGTTGCGCTCGCTGTAGCGGTCGCCGAACTCGCCGGCCAGAGCTTCTCGAGGCGGGTCGTGCGATCAGGTGTGGGCATGAGTCTCCTCGAACCGGACCCGGCGGTCGGCCTCACGCGCAGCGGCGATCGGGCCGACGAAGCAGGGATAGCGATTGTTGACGCGGTCCAGGGCGACCCTCGTTGCCATCTGGGAGCGCGCGGTGAGTCGGGTCGCGAGCAGCCGATGAGCGCCAGCGTTCCCGCCCACCTGCGCCTGCTCGGGCGTGAGCTGCCCGACGAAGCGGTGCACCTGCTCTGCGATGGCATCGAGCGTCAGCGCCGCCCACCGCCCGTCGACGGGGGCCAGTTGCTGCACGAAGATCTCGGGTCGGCGCTCCCATTCCGCGGCGCCGCCGCGCGGGCGCGGCGGACGACGTCGATGACCTTGAGCGCCTCGTGACGCAGCCGCTGGTAGCTCAGCACGCGCGTCTGGATCGGTCGGCGGCGATTGCCTTCTGCAGGCCGTCGATGCCCTGCTTGGAAATGCTCGAGGAGGAGGAGTCTCATACGGTTTGCGAACGGCGAGCTAGCAGCTTGCGCATTGCAGCGCGATCGGGCGGGTCAGCGGCAACCGCCACGTAGGCGATGGCGTAGGAAGTCAAGCCGACGGTCGCGTAGCCCAGCGTCTGCACCGCACCGTCCGGCGGGTGCACGACGGTCGCGAGAATCAGCAGGCTAGCATGGCCCAAGGCGAGCACGAACGGACGCCCGAGCCCCTCGCGGAGGAATGTTGGAGGCTCACCTCGAGGCGCTCGAGGATGAGCGCGAGCGTCGGTCCGAAGGTGATCAGGTAGCCGATCGTGGTGCCGACAACCACGCCCTCAATTCCCAGCGGGCCGACGAGCATGATGCTGACCGCGAGGTTGATGATGAGGCTGATCACGCCGAAGGCGGCCAAGCGGTTCATGATGCCCATGCCGGTAAGCATCGTCGAGCCCGCGTTCACGATCGCCAGGAACAGCACGTACACGATGAACAGCCGGGCGACGGGCGCCGCGTCGTCGAAGGTCGGGCCGACCCAGACGTCAATCAGCGGCTTTGCAAGAACCATCGTCGTGAAGCCGATCGGGAGCGTGATGGCCATCGTCACTCGCGTGCCGCGCAGCATGAGCGCTCGCAATCCGTCGATGTTGCCGGCCGCGTGCAGCGCCGACGCTTCGGAGTCAGCGCCGAGCTGCCCAGCGTGAGCGCGAGGCGCGGACCGAGGTGGATCTTGTTGGCGATGTCGTAGACCGTCAGCGACACCGGCGAGAGCGCGATGCCGATGATCGTCTTGTCCATCTGGTCGTAGAGCACACTCGTCATGCGGAGGACCAGCAGCCTCCAGCTGTAGTGCGTGAGCTCGGCACCGTCGCGCGGTCGATCCCGACCCCGACCAGTAGCTTGCCGCGCTGCAAGCGGATGGCCGCGTAGCTGGCGACCGCGTGGACCACGGCCGCGATCGCCGACGCCCCGGCGACGCCCGCGACGCCGACGCCGGTGAGCACGAAGACGACAGCGAGGACGATGAAGACGAGCAGCTGGCCGAGGCGCAGCGCCGCGATGGTCGGGTAGCGCTGGAGGCCCTCGAGGTAGCCGGTCAGGGCCAGCGCCGAGTACTCGGCCAGCACCTGCACGGCGAGCAGAGACACCGCCTTCGCGGTGGCGTCGAGGTCGGCCGGGAAGTTGAAGACGCGCGTGACTCCGACCTGGGCGAAGACGAACAGGGCGGTGGCCGCCACCACGC
>CAWIEX010000006.1:0-3125 GCA_963835295.1 uncultured Actinomycetes bacterium | reverse complement strand
AGTAGGTCGACTGCCCGACGAAGGCCAGGCGCAGCGGGTCGGTCGGTGGTCGCGAGCACGGACGTCGGCAAGGGTAGCCTCACGCCTCCGCCGCAGACGTCACGGGCCGCGGCCGCGAGGTCCCGACGACGCGGCCCTTGAGGGCGAGGGCGGGCGACTCGACGAGTCGCCACGAGGTGAGGCCCAGCAGGTAGGTGATCGGCGCGGCGATGGCGAGCATGGCCAGCGGCGCGACGCCCTTCCACGCCAGAGCGATGGTCTGCTGGACGGGAAATGCGTAGACGTAGACGCCGTAGGAGACATCGCCGGGGCGGACCAGGGCGTTGAGGGCCACGGGTCGCGGTAGGCGATGACGAGGATGGTGTAGGGGATGAAAGCGACGCGGTGACGACCACCCAGCTCTCCACGACACGACCCACAGCACGCCGAGTGCTCCGGCCACCCACCACGAGAGCCTGACCCGGTCGCGCGCCGCGAACAGGAGTGAGCCGGCGAGAAACAGACGACCAGGTGGATGACGATCTCGGCATTGCCGCCGGCGACGGTGTTCTGGGCGCCGCCCGGCAGGCGCGAGGCGATGTCCACCGGCGGCGAGAGCGCCGAGACCCCACCAAGACGGCGCCGGCGAGGAGCGCACGGCGGTGCAGCGCGCCAAGGCGCCGAGGACGGCGACCATCACGTAGCAGCACGCCTCCAGCGGCACGTCCAGAGCGAGCCGTCGACGGCGCCGACGAACGGGTTGTGCTCGAAGACGCCGGGCAGGCGCCCAGCGAAGGTGATCAGCACGCTCGAGCGCAGCGGATAGACCCACGTCTGCGGTGTTGTGACGTAGTCGCCCACCGAAAGTGCCGTCGTGATCGGGCCGAGCACGAGCGCCAGCAGCCACACGCACACTACGAGCGCGGGCAGCAGACGCAGCGCGCGCTTGGCGGCGAACGGGCGCAGCCCGGGCTGCGAGGCCAGCTTCGGGCCACGAGGAACCCGCTGATGGCGAAGAAGACCGAAACCCCGATATCCCCCAGGGTCTCGCCCATGACACGCACGAACGGCTCGCCGCGACCCGTGAGCGGGTAGCAGTGCGAGAGCAGCACAGCCAGCGCGGCGGCCAGGCGCAGGACGTCGAAGACGTTCGCGCGCGAGCCGCTGCGGTCGCTCAGGCGCGGGCCCATGACGCAACACCCTAGGGCTACCATCCCTGCCCATGCCGGCTTCCGAGGAGACCACCGGGCCGCCGCCGCGCTCGAGCGGGCGATCGCAGAGCGTGCCGTGACGGCGCTCGCGGACGATCGCGCGCCGCTCGACGCGGCCGCCCTGGCCGGGACGCGCCGGATGCCGAGGCCCTCGCGACGGCGCTGCGCGATCAGGCGCAAGAGGGCTCGGTCATCGCCTGCATCGGCGTGCTCGAGCGGCTGTCGGGTTCGCGCGCGTCGTGCATACGCTGGTCGCGCTCGCGGCCGAGCGCCAGGCCACGGTCGTCCTGGCGCTGCCCAACGACGTCGTCGTGGACGCGGCCGAGGGCGGGCGGAGCAGCGTCTGGGGCGAGGGCGCGGTGTCCGAGCTGCGTGGCCTGCTGCCCTCCGACCACGTCGCGTTCCACCTCCTGGCGCTGCGGGGGCGGCGCTGGTCCCCGCCGACGGCGCCCGGGAGCTGAGCGTGGAGGTCGACGCCGATGGTCGCGCCGGCACACCCGCCGGTTCGTCCTCGCTTTCGGGCCGCGCGCCCAGCGCCTGCAGCGGCGGCGACGGTCGCCGCGGCCGACCTCACCGCCGAGCGCGCCCACGAGCGCGCGCGCACCGCCGAGCTCGAGGTGCTCCGTGCCCGACTCGCCGCGCTCGACGACCGTCCGCAGCTCGCGCCCGCCAACGGCGCCCAGCCGCCCCAGGCCGCAGCGTGAGGGTCGCCTTCCTCGTCAACGACCTGCAGCTCAGCGGCGGCGTGGGGGTCGTCATCGCCCGCACGTCAGCTCCACGACCGCCACGGCTTCGACGTGACGCTCGTCCTGGCGCGCGAGCAGGAGGACCCGCATTGGAGCCACGAGCCGCTCGAAGGGCTGCCGGTCGCGTCGCTCGACGAGGCGCGCGGCCAGCGCTACGACATCGCGATCTCGACCTGGTGGGAGACCGCGTTCTCCCTGTTCGAGCTGCGCGCCGAGCGCTATGCATCGTTCGTACAGAGCCTCGAGGACCGCTTCTACGGGCCCGGCGAGGCCGACCCCTGGGCGCTCGGCTCGTCCTCGACCTCCCCGTGACCTTCATCACCGAGGCGCGGTGGATCGCCGACACGCTCGCCGGCCTGCGGCCGAGTGCGCCGTGCCACCTCGTGCGCAACGGCATCGACAAGCGCGTCTTCGCGCCGAGGGCCGGGCTCGAGCCGCGCGTGGACGGCCCGTGCGGGTACTCGTCGAGGGCAACGCCGACGTGTGGTTCAAGGGCGTGAACGAGGCGGTGGCCGCAGTCGGCCAGATGAACGAGCCCCACGAGCTCACGGTCGTGGCGCCCAACCCCGACGGCCTGGTCACCAACGGCGCGGACCGCGTCGTGGGGCCGCTCACGCAGCGCGAGCTCGCCGCGCTCTACGCCAAGAGCGACGTTCTGCTCAAGCTCTCGCGGGTGGAGGGGATGTACGGGCCCCCACTCGAGGCCTTTCACATGGGCGCGACGTGCGTGACGACCGAGGTCACCGGCCACGAGGAGTACATCGACACGGCGTCAACGCCCTCGTGTGCGACTGGGACGACCCGCGCGGACCGCCCGGCAGCTCGACCTCCTCGCCCGCGACCGCATGCTGCTGCACGACCTGCGCCTGGGTGCCCTCCGCACCGCCCGCACCTGGCCGACGTGGGAGCAGGCCGGCGAGTTCATGGCCGGCTCGCTGCGCGCCATCCGCCGCGAGCCGCAGCCGGACCCGACGCCGCCCTCGCCGGCCTGATGGCCGACGTCCGCGCGGGGATCGAGGAGCAGCGCGATCTCGTCAGAGACAAGAACGCCCTGGACCGGAAGGTCAAGCGCCTACGAGGCGCTCCCGGGGATCCGCCACGTGCTCGCGCTGCGTCGGCGCAAGTCGGTCCAGCGCGTCCTCATCGCCGCCCAGCCGCTGACGCGACCCATCAAGTCGCAGGCTGCTCG
>CAWIEX010000005.1:0-39504 GCA_963835295.1 uncultured Actinomycetes bacterium | reverse complement strand
AGCGCGGTCGGGGCCATCGGTCGCGCAGGCTATCGGCCGATACGGTGCTGTGATCGCGCGGCTCCTGCTCGTCACGCACCGGCCTCCCCTTCAGCACGGCGGACCAGCGGCCCGTTGGCGCTCGCTCCTGCGTCACCTGCCCCAACACGGGTGGGAAATGGACGTGCTGGCCGCCGTGCCCCGGATGGCCGGCGACGAATACGAGGGATCGGCCGGCGCGCAGCGCCAGCTCGAGCGGCGCGCGCGCACGATGGCTCGCGCGGGCGCGCTGGCCGACCCCGTCTTCGCTGTCCTCGGCGTTCGTCCCGAGGCCTTTCCACTGTCGATGGCCTGGGTGCCACGGGGGGCGCGCGAGCTGCGCCGCCGCTTGGCGTCCGCCCGTTACGACGCCGTGGTCGCCACCGGACCGCCCGTGGCGGCGCTGCTCGCTGCCCGCGCGAGCCGTCGCCTCGGCGATCCTCCGCTGGTGGTCGAGCTGCGGGACCTCTGGGCCGGCAACCCGCTCTTCGATCGACGCGGGGGGCTCCTGGGCGCACTCGAGCGGTGGGTCTTCGCCGCGTCGGCCGCGATCGTCACCGTCACGCCGGAGGCGGCGGCCGACGTGCGCCGCCGCCACCCGTCCCTCGCCGATCGGGTCGTGGACATCCCCAACGGCTTCGAGGACGCGCTGCTCGACCGCCGCCGGGCGCGCTCGCCGAGCGACCGCATCACGATCCTTCACTCGGGCACGCTCACCGCCGACCGCCCGCTTGCGCCGTTGCTGCGCGCACTGGCCCGCGAGCCCTACCGCGACGCTTTCCGCCTCGTGGTGCACGGCTACGTCGCACCGCCCGTCGCGGCACAGATCGCCGCCGCGAACGGCCGCGTCGAAGTCGAGCTCGTGGGCCCTCGGCGTGGGAGGACGCCGTGGCGCGCATCGCCGCCGCCGACATCGCTCTCGTCAGCCAGGCGGGCTCTGCGGGCGACGCGACAGCCGTCGCCGGCAAGGTCTACGAGTACCTCGCCCTCGGACGGCCCGTCCTGTGCCTGAGCGCCGGGGGCGCGACCGACGCCGTGCTGCGCAAAGTGGGGGCCGACGCCTACTGTGCGCGCCTGGACGACGACGCCTCGATCGCCGGCGCGCTCGACCGCCTCCAAGCGACGCCCGCCCCGGCGCCGGTCGCGCCCGCGCTCCTGGCGGACTACCGACGGACGACGATCGCGCGGCGGATGGCGGAGCTGCTCGACACGGTGGCCTCTCGTAGCCTGTGAGGATGGCGACCGCCGCGCACGAGGCCGAGAAGTCCCGCGTTCAGGCCTTCTGGGAGGCAGATCCGTGCGGCGCCGCGCACGGCGAGGCGCCGGAGGGCACGCCCGAGTTCTTCGCCCAGGTCGAGCGCAAGCGCAACGAGCTCGAGCCGTTCATCGCGCGCTATGCCGACTTCCCGCTGACGCGCGGCCAGCGCGTGCTCGAGATCGGCGTGGGCGCCGGGACCGACTTCGTGCGCTTCGCCCGCGCCGGGGCCGATGCGACCGGCGTCGACCTGACCGAGCACGCGATCCGGCTCGTGCGTCAGCGGCTGGACAACGAGGGCCTCGAGGCGCACCTGGAGCAGGCCGACGCCGAGGTGCTGCCCTTCGAGGACGAGGCCTTCGACCGCGTCTACTCGTGGGGCGTGCTGCACCACACGCCGGACACGGCCCGCGCCGTGGGCGAGGCGGTGCGCGTGCTCGCGCCCGGGGGCCGCCTGTGCGTGATGCTCTACGCCCGCCACTCCTGGGTCGCGTATGGGCTGTGGGCCAAGCACGCACTGCTGAAGGGGCGCCCCACGCGGTCGCTGGCCGACGTCCTCGCTCACCACATGGAGAGCGAGGGGACGAAGGGCTTCGCGGTGCGCGAGCTGCGCGACATGTTCGCCGGGCTGGAGGACCTGCGCATCGAGAAGGTCACCACCCCCTACGACCGGGCGTGGGCCGGGCCGTTGGCCACGCTGACGGGCGATCGCCTCGGCTGGTTCGCCGTCACGCGCGGGCGCAAGCCCGAGCGCTGACTCAGGCCGCAGCCGCGACGGTATCCGCGCGCATCGGGACAGTGCCGAGGACATCGACGATCCGCCCGGCCGCCTGGCCGTCCCACATCGGCGGGATCTTGGCTGGCCTCGACGCGGCGTCGTCGATCAGTGAAGGCACATCCTCGATGCGGCGGGGGTCGAGTCCCAGCAAGACGTTCGTGCCGAGCTCGACCGTCACTGGGCGCTCCGTGTTGTCACGCAAGGTGAAGCACGGGACGCCGAGATAGGTCGTCTCTTCCTGGATGCCGCCGGAGTCCGTAAGCACCGCCGGCGGCGCTCGCAACGAGCCCGAGGAAGTCCACGTAGCCGAACGGATCGAGGAGTTGCAGGCCCGGAGGCGTTCGCATTCCTCGTGCCTCGATCGCGGCACGGGTCCGCGGATGTACCGGAAAGACCACGGGCAGCGTGCGCGCGACCGTCGCCAGGGCGGCGATCGCGTCGGCGAGCAGCCCACCGTCGACGAGTGCTGGCCGGTGGAGCGTGACGACGAGGTAGGAGCCCTCGCGCAGCCCCAGACGCGAGAGGAGATCGCCCGAGTGCAGGAGTGGGCGCATCGCGACGAGCGTGTCGATCATCGTGTTGCCGACGAAGTGGATGGCGGCTTCGTCGCGACCCTCGCGCAGTAGATGGTCGCGCGCCTCAGGGGAGTGCGTGAAGAGCAGCTCGGCCACGGAGTCCGTGACGACCCGATTGATCTCCTCGGGCATCGTGCGGTCGAAGCTGCGCAGTCCCGCCTCGATGTGGCCCACCGGGATCATGAGCTTCGAGGCCACGAGCGCCGCGGCCATCGTCGAGTTGACGTCGCCCGGGACGAGTACCACGTCGGGCTCCTCGTCGAGCAGGACCGGCTCCAGACGTTCCATCACACGGGCCGCCTGCTGCGCGTGCGAGCCCGAGCCAACGCCGAGCATGTGGTCGGGCTCGCCGACCCCGAGCTCATCGAAGAAGATCCGAGACATCGCGTGGTCGTAGTGCTGGCCGGTGTGGACCAGCACATGGGCGAATTCGTCCGGGCGCGAGGTCAGCTCGGCGACGACCGGGGCGGTCTTCATGAAGTTCGGTCGCGTACCCACAACCGAGAGGATCTTGCGGCGCCTGGGCTCTGTCATGAGGCGCGGATGATAAGGCCGCGAGTGCCCTACGCCTCGTAGCTCGCTAGCCTGACGGACGTGGCCGAGCAGTCGATCGGGCGACGGTTGTCGCTGCATACACGGATCCGCCTCGCGATGCGGGTGTGGACTAACTGGCTGCAGTTCGGCCGCTACGCCGTCGTGGGTCTCATCGGTTACGCGATCAGCATCGGGACCTTCGCAATCCTGTATCACGCCGCCGGAGCGAGCGCTTGGGTTGCCGCCACGGGCGCCTTCTGCCTGGCGCTCGCGAACAACTTCCTTTGGAATCGGCACTGGACGTTCCGCGCCGGCGATGGCCATGCAGGCTTCCAGGCCACCCGGTTCGTGATCATCAACATCGCGGCGTTCATCTTCAGCCTCGGCGTGCTGCGACTCATGATCGACGTCGTCGGGCTCCCGGCGGTGACATCGCAGGCGATTGCAGTCCTCGCGGCCGCTGGGCCGAACTACGTGGCGCATCGCATTTGGAGCTTCCGGGTCTGAGCACCACCGACTTCGACACCTGGAAGGACTCCTACCGCGAGGAACTCGAGAAGGTCGTTGCGTTCTCAGGGCAGGACGCGGCCTACTTCACCCAGCTGAAGGCGCGCTCGCTCATCGACCTCGCGCAGCGACGCGTCGGCGACCCGTCGACGCTGACGGCACTCGACGTTGGCTGTGGCGTGGGCGTCACCGATCGCCTACCTCGTGGACAGCTTCCGTGCGGTGATCGGCGTCGACATCTTCGACGGGGTGCTCGAGCGTGCCGCCGTCGCCAACCCCGCGGTCGACTACCGGCTCTACGACGGCCACGCGCTCCCGCTGGAGGACGGATCCGTCGACGTCGCGTTCGCGATTTGCGTCGTCCATCACGTGCCACCCCCGCAGTGGACCGCCTTCGCCGCCGAGATGGCGCGCGTCCTGCGTCCGGGCGGCATCGCCGCGATCTTCGAGCACAACCCGCTCAACCCGCTGACGCGGCGAGTGGTGTCCAATTGCGTCTTCGACGAGGACGCAGTGCTCCTGCGCCGGCGGCGCGCCAGCGATCTGCTCCGCAGGTCGGGCTCGCACCGTGCGAGGACCGCTACATCGCGTTCCTCCCCTTCGGCGGCAAGGCGGTCGTCCCGATTGAGGCGGCGCTGCGACGCGTGCCGCTCGGGGCGCAGTACTACGTCTCTGCGACCAAGGGCTGAAGCTCCGTCGACATGCCACCCCCCGGCTGTCAGCGATCGTCCTGTGCTACCGCGCCGGGGAGAGCATCCGGCACGTCGTCGAGCCGCTCTACGAGAGCTCGAGGCCTCCGGCGTGGCTTACGAGCTCGTGCTGGTCGCGAACTACGCCGCCGACGGCGATGACCCGACTCCGGCAGTGGTACAGGAGTTCGCGTCCACCCGCGACGCACGTCCGCTGCCTCGACCGAGGTCAAGCAGGGCGCGATGGGTTGGGACATGCGCAGCGGCCTCGCGGCGGCACAGGGCGACTACCTGGTCGTCATCGACGGCGACGCGCAGAATCCCGTGGAGGACCTCGTCAAGCTCTATCGGGCAGATGAAGGACACGGGTGCGGACGTCATGAAGGGCGTCGGATCGCCCGCTTCGACGGCCCGTATCGCCGCGTCGTCTCGGGGGTGTTCAACGCGCTGTTCGTGGTGCTGTTCCGCACGCGCGGGCTGTGGGACATCAATGGCAAGCCCAAGGGCATCACGCGCCGCGCCTACGAGCAGTTGCACCTGACCTCCGACGACTGGTTCATCGACGCCGAGATCGTCATCAGCGCGCGGCGACTCGGATTCGAGGTCGCGGAGATGCCGGTCATCTTCCGTCGCAACGACGAGCGCGCCTCGTTCGTGCGTGTTTCGGCCATCTGGGAGTTCCTCGGAAACATGGGCCGCGAGCGGCTGCGTCGTCACTGATCGTGGCGCACGTCGTCCTGCTCACAGGCGCAGCCGGCGGCATCGGCCGTGCACTCGTGCCCGGATTGCGCGCAAGCGGCTGGCGCGTCCGCTGCCTGGTCCACCGTCGGCCCGTAGCCGACGCCGACGAGATCGTCAGTGGCGACCTGGCCGACTCTGCGAGTCTCGAGCGCGCCGCCGCCGGGGCAGACGCGATCCTGCACCTCGCAGCGCGTACGCACGCGAGGCGAGAGGCCGACTACATCGAGGCCAACGTCGAGGGCACCCGTCGCCTGCTCGACGCCGCCGCACGGGCGGGCGTCGGGCGCTTCGTGCAGGTCAGCACGCGCGCCATCGACGCGTCCGGCGGCGCGTACAGCCGCACCAAGCTCGCGGCGGAGGGGCTGGTCAAAGCTTCTGGTCTGGTGTGGACGATCGTGCGGCTGCCTGAGGTCTACGGGGCCGGGGGCGCCGAGGGCGTCGACGACGTCATCGCGCGCGGGCGGCGCGGCGCGCCGATCGCTGTGGTGGGGCGCGGCGAGGACGTCGTGTGCCCCATCCATGTGAACGACGCGGTTGGCGCGGTAGCCGCCGCGCTGGCCGCGCCGGCCGCGGCCGGGAAGGTCTACACGCTGGCGGGCGAGTGCCTAACCATGCGCCAGCTCGCGCAGGTGAGCGCCCAGACGTTCGGCCAGCACAGCCAGATCGTCGGCGTACCGAGGACCCTGGTACGAGCGCTCTCGCTCGCCGCGCGTTTTGCGCCCGTGCCGCTCTACCCCGACCAGCTCGCGCGACTGCGCGCGCCCAAGCCGGCCCGCTCGCCAGAAGCCGCGACCGACCTCGGCTTCGCTCCGTGCGCTCTCGGCGAGGGCCTGCGGCGCCTCGGGTGACGCTCAGGCGCGCGAGGCGCGCAGCACGAAGCGCGTGATCTCGCGTAGGCCGCTGCTGGCCCGCAGGATTCGCGTCGGCCTCACGGACGCCGTAGCCCGGCGACGACCAGCCGTCTGCGACCGACCACGCGACGCCGTGGGCGCCTCGAGCTCAGCGTCGCCCCGGCCACCGCGCGGTCGCCCGGGCGCCCTGCGATTTCCACTCGCCCGCCGGCGGCAAGCGGGAAGCTCCACTGCAGGCGCTCGCCCCCGCCGACGAGCTCGTCCTCGATCTCGAGCGTGCGCGTGTCGCCGTCGAATGTCACCCGCCGGCGATGCACCATCGGCGCGAATCCGCGGTGCTCGCCGGTGAAGATCGCTCGCGCGCCGTCGGCCTCCCAGTGGAGAGCGCGGGCATGAGCATGGTCCTCGACTGAGAACAGGTAGTCGCTGCGCAGCGGATTCTGCTCGCGGCCGTCGACCTGGAGTGTGGCGTGGGCGGCGGTAGCGCGGAAGGCGTTGCGCGCCACCGGATCGGGCGTGTAGACGTAAGCGCCGGGGTCGACCACGAGCGGCTGGCGGCCCAGGCACAGCTCGAACGAGAGCTGGTCGTTGTGGGCATGGGCGCCCACTCCCTCCAGGCCGACGTCGCCGCAGCGGACGATCGCCCACAGCTGCTCGTGGCGCATGACGTACCAGCCGCCGTCGGGGTAGGCCGCATGGCCTTGGGGAACGGGGACTCCGCGACCGACCTGGCGGAAGAGGTGGCGATGGTCGCGCTGATCGGCGAGTGCGTAGTCGCCCAGCGGCAGGTAGCGCCCGTCATCGACGTCTCCCGCCTGTGGCGCGAGGCCGTCGGGCCGCGTGTAGTCGCCGACGAACGCGAGCATGAGGTCGAGCCGCGCGTAGAACGCCGACGACAGCACGCCCGGGCAGAGCGCCTCGGCGTGCTGGGCGCCGCAGACGAAGAGCTCGCACACGAGACGGTGGTAGGGGATCGGACATCTCGTGGTCGCACCCGTCCGCACGGACCTGGTGGCGCATCTCGCGTTCGAGCTGATCGACCGCCCACGTCGCCCAGCCGCGCCCCTCGCGGGACGCGGAGAACATGGCGGCGACGGGCAGCAGGCCGACGACGTCGGACAGGTAGTGGTTGCCGCGGACCTCCCCCCACTCCAGGTGCGAGCGGATGAAGCGCCCGTGGGCCAGCAGCGATGCGGCGACCTCGTCGAGCCAGGCAGGCCGCTGCTCCAGCAGCGCCAGCGCGGCCAGCCAGTTGGCGGCGCGGATCGCGACGTCCATCGTGCACGCCCAGTTGGGGCCGCGCTCGATCGGGTTGGCGGCGATCCAGTCGCGCAGCTGCGCGCCGAGCTCGTCCACGTAGCGGGCGTCCCCGGTCAGGCGATGGGCTGCCGCCAGCAGCGGCAGGTGCTGCGCGCGCGACAGCTCCCACGGGACCTTGATGTCCGACCCGTCGCCGCGGACGATCGGCACGCGGCTGATGTGATCGAGCGCCCAGGTCGCGCCGGTCTTGAAGTCACGGGTCCATGCGATTCGGGGCCGAGCTCCGTCGGCCCCGAGCCCAGCAGGTCGAAGCGGTGGCCGACGATCGCCTCGGCGCGCGCGAGGATCGCGTCGCGCTCGGCCTCGAGGTCGTCCTCCCACGCGACGACCGTGGGCAGCGCCGCGCGCACCGGCCCGCGGATGGCGGCGAACGCATCGACTCCGCCCAGGGCGCGCGCGAGCGCGCGGCTCGACACGCGCGGCGGCGCTACGCGGATGCGCGCGCGATGGACGGGCGGGCGCACGATCGCGGCGCCGGCGCGCAGCGCGGCCGCCGTGCCCCGCCGCGGGCCGAGGCGCCGCCAGGCGGCGTATCCGACGCGCAGCCGGCGCAGCACGTTCAGGCGACGAGCTCGCGCCCGGCCACCCAGTGGTCGTACCAGGCGCTCACGTTGTAGAGGTTCCAGAGCTGGAAGCTCCACTCCTGGCCGGCGCGGTGGGCCGCCCAGAGCTCGTCGACGTGGTCGTAGTCGATCAGCCCGCGCTCGGCCAAGGCGGACCCGCGGATCTCGCGCTGGGCCTTCTCGCCCAGGTCGGCGCGGAACCACTCCGAGACCGGCGCGCCGAAGCCCTGCTTGCGCCGCCAGACGAGGTCGGGGTCGACGAGCCCCTCGACGGCGGTCTTCAACAGGTGCTTGCCGACGCCGTCGCGGACCTTGTAGCGCTCGGGCAGCGCGATCGCGAACTGCACGAGCTCGTGATCGAGGAACGGCACGCGCGCCTCGACCGACGTGGCCATCGTCATCTTGTCGACGCGCATGAGCAGCAGCTCGGCGAGGCGCAGCTTGAGCTCCAGGTAGGTCATCTTCTGCAGCAGGTCGGCGCCGGGGCGCTCGCGCTCGGCGTCGCGCCACAGCTGCTCGACGATCGCGTAGGTATCGGGGCGGACGTGGCCGTTGGCGAGCACGCCGTCCTTGATGTCGCCCTGCCAGGCGATCGCGCCGCCCCAGAAGGGCAGCCGCCCCGCGGCCGCGTCGGCGACGTACTGGGCGTGGAAGCGCCCGCGGCCGGTGCGGTTGGACAGCGCCATCACCGAGCGCCCCATCGCCCGCCGCAGGGGCTCGGGCACGCGCTGGAACGGCTCCCAGTAGCGCCGCCGGCGCGCAGCGGCGTCGATGTAGTTCTGGTAGCCGTGGAAGATCTCGTCCGAGCCCTCGCCCACCTGGACGACGATCGTGCCCGAGTCGCGCGCCAGCTTGGAGACGTAGTAGAGCGGCACGCAGACCCAGTCGGCGATCGGCTCGTCCTGGTGGTGGATCATCTCCGGCAGGAAGCTGACCGAGGTCGTCCCAGTCGATGACGACCTCGTGGTGGTCGGTGCCGTAGCGCTGCGCCACGCGGCGGGCGTACTCGAGCTCGTTGTACTGCTCGTGCTCGGCGAAGGCGACGGAGAACGTCCGCACCGGATCGCGCATCAGCTCGCTCATGAGCGCGACGTTGGTCGACGAGTCCACGCCGCCCGAGAGGAAGACGCCGAAGGGGACGTCGCTCATCATCCGCTTGTCGATCGACCCGCGCAGGAGGTCGAGCAGCCGCGCGCGCAGCTCGTCCTCGCCCAGCGCGTCGAGCTCCGCCGTGGCGGGCCCCGCCATCGGCGACCAGTAGACGTCGGACACCGTCGAGCCGTCGGGCTTGACCAGCATCCGCTCGGCCGGAGCGAGCTTGCGCACGCCCTCGAACATCGTCAGCGGGGCCGGCGTGCAGACGAAGGTGAGGTAGTGGTGGAAGGCCTCCTCGTCGAGCTCCGGGGAGATGGCGGGGTGCTCGAGCAGCGCCTTGATCTCCGAGCCGAAGACGAAGCCGCCGGGCGGCTGGGCGTAGTAGAGCGGCTTCTTGCCCAGCCGATCGCGGGCGAGGAACAGCTCGCCGGTGCGCGCGTCGAAGATCGCCAGGGCGAACATCCCGTCGAGCTGCTCGACGCAGCGGATGCCCTCCTCCTCCCAGAGGTGGACGATGACCTCGGTGTCGGTGCGCGACGCGAAGCGGTGCCCGCGGGCCTCGAGCCCCGGGCGCAGCGCGGTGTGGTTGTAGATCTCGCCGTTGAACGAGACCCAGACCGTGCCGTCCTCGTTGGCCATCGGCTGGTGGCCCGCGGCGGAGAGGTCCACGATCGACAGCCGGCGGTGGCCCAGCGCGCAGCGCTGGCGCTCGTCGGTCCAGGACCCGGCGTCGTCGGGCCCGCGGTGGACCATCGCGTCGCGCATGCGCACGACGACGTCGTCGTCGCAGGCGAAGCTGTCGGAGAACGAGCGGATGCCGCAGATGCCGCACACGGGGACGCAGGATAGAGAGCGCCGGGCGGGCGGCGAGGCCCGGACGCTAATGTCGCCGGCCCGCATGCGGCTGACCATCGATCATGAGGTTCAACGCGTCGCCGCTCGCCGAGCACGACGGGGACACCGTCGTGACCATCGAGCAGCTGGCCGCCTTGATCCGCTCCCCGCGGGAGCTTCACCGGCTGCTGCGCGGCCAGCGCTGGGACGCTGTGCGCGTGCTACGCGACCGCCGCGCCCTCAACGGCATCCAGGCCGGAGCCGTTGGCCTGGCGGCGCTCGCACGCACTTCGCGATTCGAGGTCGTAGCGCCGGACAACAACCATCGTGCTCGGCCCTGCGGCGCATGCTCGCCCGCGCGGGGGCCACGTTCGCCACCGCGTTTCCGGCCGAGGTCATCCGCATCGTCCTGGCGCGCCGGCGGGCGGCGATGATCGCCGCCCGCGACTACGACCTGCCGCGCCGCCCAGTCGGCCCGATTCGCTCGATCACCTACCTGCGCAGCGAGCCGTCGCTTGCGCTACCTCGGCGCCCACGTCGGAGGCGCGGCAGCGCACACCGCGGGCGTGATCAACGGCCTCGTGCGCGCCGGCGTCGCGGTGCACGTCGTCGCGGCCGAGCGCCCCGATGGGATCGAGGGCGCGGCCGTCACCGAGGTTCCCCCGCGTCGGATCTTCCAGCTCGTGTACTGGCCGACGCTCATTGACTACGCCGACCAGCAGGTCACCGCGCGCCGCCGGCCACCGGCCCGACGCGGTCTACCAGCGCTACGCCCTCGGCTCGTTCGCGGGTCTCGAGCTCGCCCGGCGTCTGCAGGTTCCGCTGATCCTGGAGTTCAACGGCTCGGAGATCTGGACCGAGCGCCAGTGGGGCTCGGGCCACGTCCCGTTCGCCGAGGCCCTCGGCGCGCTTGAGCGCCGCAACGTCCACGACGCATCGCTCGTGGTCGTCGTCTCGCAGGTGCTCAAGGACGAGTTGGTCGCCGACGGCGTCGATCCCGACCGCGTGCTCGTCAATCCCAACGGCGTGGACGTCGATCGGCTGGCCGACGTGCGCGCCCTGGACCCGGCCGCCTGGCGCGCCCGGCTGGGCAGGCCCGAGGCTCCGACGGTCGGCTTCGTCGGCACGTTCGGGCTGTGGCACGGCGTGCGGCGTCCTGCCCGGCGATCATCGATGCCGTCCGCCGTCAGCGCGACGACGTGCGCTGGATCATCCTGGGCAACGGCGCGCTGTTCGACGAGGTGCGCGCCGACATCGCGCGCCGCGGCCTCGACGACACCGTCGAGCTGACCGGCATGGTCCCGCGCGAGCGCGCCGTCGAGCTCCTCGGCGGCGTGCGAGGTGTGCGTGTCGCCGCATGTCCCCAACCCCGACGGCAGCCGTTTCTTCGGCTCGCCGACGAAGCTCTTCGAGTACATGGGGCTGGGTCGCGCGATCGTGGCGTCCGACCTCGAGCAGATCGGCGAGGTCATCGACCACGAGCGCACGGGCCTGCTCTGCCCGCCGGGCGACGCCGGCGCGGCGGCAACCGCGGTGCTGCGCCTGCTGGCCGACCCGGACCTGCGAGCGCGGCTGGGTGCGGCGGCGCTCGAGGACGCCCGCACGCGCTACAGCTGGGACGCCCACGCGCGGCGCATCCTGGACGCCGACCGTCAGTGCGTCGCGTCCGGCGGCTGCTTGACGTGCGGGGTCGGTATCTCGTCGTGCCAGCGCTGGGCGGTGTCCTGGATCGTCGGCGCGATCGCTACGCCGATCACGATCGCGACCACCGCGGCTGCGACCGATCCGGCCACGACCCCGCGTGGGGCGCGCCGCACGCGTGCGGGCGAGCGCACGAGCCGCCCCAACCCCTCGGGCGATCGCCACTCCGCGAGGACCGCCGCCCCCGCGAAGATCACCGCCAGCAGGACGGCGCCCAGCCAGCCGAGCAGATAGGAGCCATCGGGAGTGGCAAGCAGCGGCGACGCGAGCCCAATGGCCGCCGCCAGCACGAGGAACAGGGCGTCGCGGCGCCATCGTCGCCGGCGGGCGTCGACGAGCAGCAGCCACGGCGCCGCCAGCGCCAGTGCCAGCAGGGCTGGCGTGGCGGGACGCAGCGACACGAGGAGCTTGGCGCCGTAGTCCTTGAGGGCGAACAGCGGCTGCGAGCTGACGAGCTTGAAATAGCGATCGCGCAGGATGTGCCCGTAGGCCGGTCCCAGGAACTTGGCCTTAGGGTCCTCCCGCAGCACGTCGCGATAGGCGATCGCATCGTAGTAGCGGATGTCCCAGTCGTTGGGCAGGTAGCCCAGGCCGATGTAGGTGGTGTGCCAGAAGGGATGGCCGGTGCCCGTGTCGTCCGCGACGACCCGCTCGTCGAGCTGGTGGTCGCGCTCCGCACGTGCAGCCGCCATCCCGAACACGCTCACCGACAGATATGCGACCACGCACAGCGCAACCGCGCCCGTCCGCGCCCATCCTGACCACGGCCGGCGAACGAGGACCAGGGCGGCGCCGACGAGGATTGGGAGTCCGGCCTGGCTGCGGATCGCCGAGGCGAAGCTCGCCAGCACGAGGAGACCCAGCACGTACGAAGAGGCCGTGGCGGGGCCAGCGCCGATCAAGTAGCAGGACGATCGGCAGCAGCGCCAGAATCACCCAGGCGGCGATCCAGTAGATGTCGCCGAGCGGCAGCAGCCAGAGGCCGATCAACAGCATGAACGGTGAGAGCACTCCTGCGAGGGTCGAGCCCGAGAGCTCGCGGATGAGCCACGGGTAGATCGCGACCACGAGGCCGAAGGCCACGACGCGATCCAGCGAAGGAGGTTCACCGGATCGGCCCAGCCCAGCGTGTGCGCCAGCCACGGCACGAAGAGGTACAGCCCTTGATCGTCGCCTCCGCCCGCGCGGACCAGCGTGTCCGAGCCGGGCAGCACACCCGTGAGGATCGGGGCACCCTGGTCCAGCGCAGCGAGCGCCCACTGCAAGCCCTGGATGCGCGTGCCCTGGAGCGTCCATGGCGCGGGATGGACCCGCGAGAGCTCGAACGTCCCCAGGATCGCCACTACGCCCCATAGGCAAGAAGCCGCAGCCGGCGCCCCTCCTCGCGGTCCAACCGGCGCAGGAGCGCAGACCCGCGGCCCGTCGGAGCGCCGCGCAGTGAAGCGCTGGTGGACTGCTCAGACATCAGGAGGGGCCACGGTAGCGAACGACGAGGGGGCCTCGTCCTCGACGACGGCCCGCAGCCAAAGCTTGAGGTTCACCGCGCGCCAGAGCGTGAACTCTGTCTCTCCACCGGCGTCGGCACTAGCGCCGTCGTCGATTAGGCGCCCGAGCGCCGCACCATCGACCCAGCGCTCCTCATAGGAGTTGCGCATCGCGACCAACGCGTCGCGCTCCCGCGCGCCGAGCGTCCAGGTCACGCCCGGCTCCGCGCGGAAGCCGATCTTGTCGCGGCGCGCGCGCACCTCCTCGGGGAGCGTCCCCGCCAGTGCACGGCGCATGACCGACTTCGTCTCGGCGCCCCGCAGCTTGGACGCGGTCGGGAGGCGCAGCGCGTACTCGACGAGGCGGTGGTCGAGGAAGGGGACGCGCGCTTCGATCGAGTGGGCCATCGAGTTGCGGTCCTCGAAGCGCAGCAGGGCCGGCAGCCCGATCGCGGTGAGGTGGCGGCGAAGCGTCTCCTCCAGCGTGACCGGCGCCTCGACCAGCCAGTCGGCGGGGGTCGTCTCGCGGCGCAGCGGCGCGGCGAGAAGGTCGATGGCCGCCGGCGGCTCGCCCGGGTGGGCAGTCGCCTGGGAGCGTCTGCCGCCGAGCATGAGGTGCAGCGCCTCCGCGCCGCCGATCGGCCACGCCCCGGTACGGCGGCGGGCGCCGAGCGCGAGCCGTCCGAGGGCCAGCGGTCGGCGCTCGCCCGCCAGCTCGGCGGCGTAGACCCGTAGGTAGCCCGGATAGCCCGCCAGGTACTCGTCCGCGCCCTGCCCGTCGAGCATGACCTTGAGGCCGGCGCGTCGCGCCGCGGCGAACACGAACCACTGGGCGGCGATGCTCGCGCTCCCGAACGGCTCGTCCTGCTGGCGCACGACCGCGGGGATGCCGGCGATGACCTCGTCGATCGACGGCTCGACGTAGGTCATCTCGATACCGGTGCTGCGCGCCACCGCCGTCCATGTAGGTGCGCTCGGAGAGCGTGCCGTCGCCGGGCACGTAGCTCACGCCGCGGTGGGCGTAGCTGGGGACGGCGCCGGTGCGGCGCAGCTCCTCGGCGACGCAGACCACGGCGGACGAGTCGAGGCCGCCGCTCAGGCAGCTGCCGACCGGCACGTCGCTGCGCAGGTGGATCCGCACCGCGTCGCGCAGCAGCGCGCCGAAGCGCTCGGCGTCGTCCGCGGGCGGCGCGCCGTCGGGCGACGGCGGGGGCGGTTCCCAGTAGCGGCGCGGCCGCGGGGCGGCCCCCGGGGCGCGCAGGTCGATCGACCGCGTCGTGGGCGGGCGCCAGCTGCTCGATGCCGGCGAAGAACGTCTCGGTGCTCTCATCCACGCGACCGGTGAGTAGGTAGCGCCGCACGACGCGCTCGTTGGGCTCGCGCGGGGCGCCGACGGCGAGCAGCGCCTTGATCTCCGAGGCGAACGCGAGCCGGTCGCCCTGCCGCGTCCAGTACAGCGGCTTGATGCCGAAGCGATCGCGCGACAGCAGCAGCGTCGCGTCGCGCGCGTCGAGGATCGCGAAGGCCCACATCCCGACGATCCGGGTGACGCAGTCACGGCCCCACTCCCGGTAGGCGGCGAGCAGCACCTCGGTGTCGCCCGTGCCGCGGAACTCGTGGCCGAGCGCACGCAGCTCCTCGCGCAGCTCGACGTAGTTGTAGAGCTCGCCGTTGTAGATCAGGGCCAGCTCGCCGGCGCGATCGACCATGGGCTGGTCCCCGGCGTGGCTGAGGTCGAGGATCGACAGGCGCCGGTGGGCGAAGCCGACGACCGCCGACGGGTCGCGGTCGGGCTCCGGCGTCGCGCGCAGTGGCCCCCCCAGCCGCCAGGTCAGGAAGGCCTCGCCGTCCGGGCCGCGGTGGGCCAGCACCGTGCCGAGCCGGCTCAGCGACGTGGCGTCGACGCCCGCGGGGGCCACGATCCCGGCCAGGCCGCACACGTCAGGCCCGCCCGCCCGTCAGCCGCTTGACGACCTCGAGTAGGCGCGCCTCCTCGACCTCCCAGTTGAGGACGTCGCCCGCGCGGCGCACGTTGTCGGCGAGCGCGGCGCGGCGCTCGGGGTCCTCGAGGAGCTCGCGCACGCCCGCGGCGATGGACGCGGGCTCGGCGGGCTCGATCGCCACGCCCAGCCCGTGCTCCTCGGCCAGCCGCCGGATCTCGGGCAGTCGCCGCGGCCACAGCACGGGCAGCCCGGCCGCGATGGCGGCGAAGAAGCCATTGGGGAGCGCGTACTCGATCGCGGGCATGGTGGGCAGGTACAGGACGGCGACCGCGTCGGCGGTGCGGATGAAGGCGGGGACGTCCACCGCCACGATCGCCGGCAGCAGGTGCACGCGGTCGCCGAGTCCGCGACGGTCGACCTCCGCCCCGACGTCAGCGTAGCCGTCCCCGACGAAGACGAGGTGGGCGTGCCCGGGCAGGAGGGCGACCGCCTCGATCGCCTCGGAGACGGCACGCATGCCGGCCTTGTGGTTGCCGGGCATGACGACGACGAACGCGTCGTCGCCCAGCCCGGCCGCCGAGCGCACGTCGGGACCGTCCACGCGCAGGCCGCGCAGCTCGGCGCAGTTGCGGACCACGAGCGGGCGCTCGCCCGAGTGCTGGGCGATGAGGTCGGCCACGCCGTCGCTCACGGTCAGGACCTGCGCGGCGGCGCGCACGCAGGCGCGCTCGACGGCGAGGTAGAAGCCTCGGACGGCGCGCCGCTCGATCGCGGTCGCCTCACCGCCCTCGATGACCTGCGGGTAGAAGTCGTGCGCGTCGTAGACGATGGGGGCGCGGTGGCGGCGCGCGGCCAGCCATGTCTGCGGGAACTGGTGGTAGCCGTGCAGCCAGTACAGGTCGGCGGCCGGCAGGGCGGCGGCCGCGCGGCGCTCGGCGAGCAGGTAGCGCGCGAGCGTGATCGGCACCCGCAGGGCGCGCTCGGCGCCGGCGCGCAGCGGCCGGGGGAGGCGGCGATAGGCGGCCCGCGCCGATGGCGCGCCCGCCCCCGGCGATCCGCTCGCATCCGGCAGCGCGCTGGCGGGCGGCGACTCACTCGCGCCCGGCTTCGCGCCCTCCCCGCTCACCGCCGGCGACGGCTCCTCGCGGACGAGCCGGAAGGGAAGGTTGGCCGCCACGAGGTCGCTCGCGGCCGCCTCGACGACGATCGACTCGTGGCGATGGCGGGCGAACGACGTCGCCTCCTTGAAGGTCCTCGTGTCGCGCTCGACGCGCGACGGGGTGAGGGAGACGATGCGCGTCACGACTGGCCGAGCAGGCGCCGCACGAGGCCGCGGACCCGGCCGGGGAGCGCCGCCCCGAGCCGCCGCGCCGCTCGCTCCCAGATCGTCAGCGCGCGAGGGCGCCACACCGCGGTCCAGCGCACGCCCAGCCACGAGAGCCGGTCGGTGGATCGCGCGGCGAGCAGGCGCGCCCGCGCTCCGGCGCCGGCGCGCCCGCCGGCGGCGGCCAGCCCGCACTCGCGCTCGACGTGGGCCACGAACGCCGCGTAGCTGTAGCGCCCCGAGGCGACCACGTCCTCGTGGGCCGCGCGCACCATCTCCTCGCGCCGCTCGCCCGAGGCGATGACGTCGAGGACGGCCTCGAGGTTGGAGAGGTCGGGCTCGAGCGCCAGGTAGTGCCGGCCGGCCTCGAGGATCCCGTTGTAGTGGCCCCTGACGAGCACCTGGCAGGTCCGCGTCGCGCACGCCTCGAGGTGGCGCGGTGAGATCGCCGCGAGCTGCAGCTCGCCGTCGCGGCCCGGGAAGCAGGCGGCCTCGAGCTCCTCGAAGCTCGCCTCGGGATGCGCCGCCGCGTGCGCCTCGGTGCAGGCGCGGACCGAGCCGTCGCGATCGAGGACGCTGGCGCCACCCTCGACGCCCAGCGTGTAGCGGCTGCGGGCCTGGAAGCGCAGCCAGTCGTCGCCGTAGAGGGTGTCCTCGGCGCGGGTGGAGACGTCGACCGCGAGGCCGTGCGCGCGGGCCGCGCCGCCCACGACGTTGGCGATCACGGTCTTGAGCTGACCCTGGCGTCCGAGCCACGCCGGCGCGTGGAAGGCGCGGTAGCCGACATCGACGTCCTGCGCCGGCGTCTGCGCCGCGATCGCCTCCGCCCTGGCCACCGACTCGTCGAGGAGGTAGCCGGTGAGCACGGTCGAGAAGCGCACGCGGTCGCGGTCGACGGTGTCGTAGATGAGCGGCCACTGCGACGCGTCGGCGACCGATAGGACGACGTCGACGCCGAAGTCGTTGATGAAGGCGTTGATCGTCTCGCTGCGCAGGAACTCGTCCTGGGGCAGCGCCGCCTTCGTGGCCGCGAGGTCGCGCAGCGGCGCAGCGCGCTCGAGCAGCCGCTCGCCCGTCGCCGGGTCCCAGCGCAGGTGCGACAGGAAGCTCGTGTGGAAGACGACGAGGTCGAAGTCCGCGCTCAGCAGCCATCGTGGCGGGCGCCGCACCGAGAGGTTCACGTAGTGCCAGCGCGCGGCCGAGTGGCGCGCGAAGGAGCCGAGGTGGTCGCGGATGGTCCCGCGCACAGGCCATGCCTGGAGCGCGTAGACGATGAGGACGTTGCCCCGACCCATACGGCGGCGAAGCTAGCAGCCGGTGAGCCCCAGCTCGACTGTGGCGAACTCACGCGCGAGGACTGCGATCTCCTCGAAAACGTCGTCGTCTGCCTCCACGGCGAATCGTGCGCTGCGGCGTTCCCAGTCGATGTCGCCGACGGTCACCTTCCCCGCCTCCGAGTCGTCCTCGAAGCGGTGGGCCGCCAGCAACACCGCCTCGTTGCCGCCCTCCGCGAGCGCCCGCAGCCTCAAGGTTGTCCCGCTCGGTGGGCGCACCTCGGGTCGGGCGTGCTTGAGCACCGCCACCTCCGAGATGGTCAGGTAGCGGTCGATGACCACCATCTCGTCGCCCTTGACGTACGATGCTCCCGGGTTGGGCGCGACCAGGGCTCGGATGAGGTTGTAGATCGCGAGCACGCTCGCTGTCCAGTCGATCCGCCCGTCCTTGGCGCGGCGGCGGCGGAAGTGGCGAGCGGCGTCGGGATCCTGCCGCTGGCGCTCGTACGAGCCGTCGAGGATGCGCGGGAGCTGTTCGGCCAGCAGCGCCTCGGTTGCCTGCCGGACGCGCGCGTGGATGTCCAGCCAGGTGTCGTCGAAGCGAATTGGTACGCGCCGCTGGCCGACGATGTCACCCGCGTCGAACTCCTCGGTCATGCAATGGATGGTCACCCCGGTCTCGCGCTCGTCGTTGAGCAGCGCCCACTGCGTAGGGTTGGCGCCCCGGTAGGCGGGCAGCAACGCGCCGTGCACGTTGAAGGCGCCCATCGGCGCGATTGCGAGCACGTCGGCATTCAGCAGCATCGAGTATGAGTCAACTACGACGATGTCCGGCGCCAGTTGCTGCAGGTCGGCCACGAACGCCGGGTACCCGGCCGCGTCGGGTCGGGGTTGGACGAGCAGCGGGACGCCTGCGTCGGAGCACAGGCGGGTCAGGGCCTTCTCCTGCGCCGGGCGGGTCGCCGCGCGGACCGCGGCTCGGACCGTCGCGTTGGGGAGGAGGCGCAGCAGTCGCGGCAGGCCGACCTGGTCGCCGAACACGACCACGCTGCGGTCAGGCACCGGCCTTGGGCTTCTCAGGTCCATCGCGCGGCGAAGCTAGCATGGGTCCCGAGCGGTGACCCTCGTCGCGATCCACCAGCCGAACTTCCTTCCCTGGCTCGGCTTCTTCGACAAGATCGCGCGCGCCGACGTGTTCGTGCTGCTCGATTCGGTCCAGTTCCCCAAGAAGGGCGGCACCTGGACCAATCGGGTGCGCATCCTCGTCAACGGCGAGCCGACGTGGTTGACCGTGCCGATCGATCGCGCCTACCACGGCACGCGTACGATCCGCGAGATGCGCCTGCGCGACGATGACGGCCGCTGGCGCGAGACGGCGCTCAAGACACTGCGCAGCGCCTACGGGCGTGCCCAGTTCTTCGACGCGGTGGCGCCCGAGATCGAGCCGCTGCTGCTCGATCGCACCGCGGAGCTGGCCGTCTACAACGAGCGCGCGATCCGCACCCTGTGCGAGCTTCTCGGGCTCGAGACGACACTCGTGCGCTCGTCCGAGCTCGCGGCCGAGGGGAGCGGAACGGACCTGCTCGTGGCGCTCGTCCGTGCGGTCGGCGGCGACGCGTACCTGGCCGGCGAGGGCGCCGGGGGCTATCAGGAGGACGAGCTGTTCGGGGCAGCCGGCATCGAGCTGCGCTACCAGGCGTTCGCGGCGCCCACGTATCCGCAGGGCGACCACGAGCACGTCGCCGGGCTGTCGAGCGTGGACGCGCTCATGCGCCTCGGACCGCCGGCGACCCGCGCGATGCTCGGCTCATGACGGACCGCCTCGCGTTTCTGGGCAGCAAGGATGCCGGCCTGAGCGTCCTGCGAGCGCTGCTCGACAGCCCCGACGTGGAGCTCGCGGGCGTCGCGTGTCCGGACGACGGCGGCGACGGACGCTCGCGACTGCCGGCCTTCGAGGCGAGCTGCGCGCGGCACGGCGTCCCCTTGGTCGTGGTGCACAGCACGGCCAAGCTCGACGAGCGCCTGGAGGCCTGGCGCCCGCGGCTCGCCGTCGTGTGCGGCTGGTATCAGCGCATCGCCGTCGAGCGCCATCCGGCGGTCGCGTTCTTCGGGTTCCACGCGTCGCCGCTGCCGCGCTACCGCGGCGGCGCGCCCCTGCCGTGGCAGATCATCAACGGCGAGCCGTCCCTGGGCCTCTCGCTCTTCGAGTTGGTGCCCGGACTCGACGAGGGACGGATCGTCGCGCAGGCGCAGCGCCCGTTGGGATCCGAGGAGACGATCGCCGATGCTCTCGCGTGGGTCGAGGCAGCCGCGCCGGAGCTGCTGGCCACACACCTGCCGGCGCTGCTGCGCGGCGACGCGCCGCTGCGCGCGCAGGACGAGCGCCTGGCGACCTACTGCTCTCAGCGGACGCCGGCAGACGGCCTCATCGACTGGCGCGCGCCGGCCGAGCGCGTCCATGACTTCGTCCGCGCACAGACGCACCCCTATCCGGGGGCGTTCGCGCGCCTGCCCGACGGCCGCGTGCTGCGGGTGTGGCGCGCGGCGGTCGATCCGCGCGCGTACCTCGGGCCGCCCGGCGCGGTCTGCGAGCGCCACCCCGATCGCGTCGTCGTCACCTGCGGCGAGGGCGCGGTCGCGCTGCTCGAGGTCAGCGTGGACGGCGAGGCGCCGCCGGCCGCGGTGCGCGACGTCATTCAGGGCCTGAGCGTGCGCCTCAGCTGACAAGCAGCCGTCTGTAGATCGGATCGAGCTGCGCGGCACCCGAGCGCGCGGAATGCCACTTGACGGCGAACTCGCGGCTGCGGCGCCCGATCTCGGCGCGCTTCTCGGGATGCTCGACGAGGTCGAGCAGAACGTCGCGCGCGGTCTCGGGCGTGGCGTGGACCACGGGGAGCTCGTCGACGTACTCGGGGATCTCCGCGCGCATCTGGTCCAGCCACGCGCTGCGCAGGTTGCAGATCACCGGCTTGCCGAGCATGAGTGCCTCACGCGTGGTCGCGCCGAACCAGCCGTAGGTGAGCATGTCGACGACGATGTCCGCCTGCACCTGGTAGTAGCGCAGATCCTTGTTCGGCACGTCGCGGAAGAAGACGAGCTCCACGTCGTGGCCCTCGGCTTTGAGCTCGGCCAGCAGCGGCGCCCAGATGTGCGTGGACTTGATGTTGCGTCCGGTGGTGTCGGTGCGCGACTGCATGTTGCCGACGGCGTGGTAGACCTTCACCGTCGACTCGGCGATCGGCAGGCGGTAGTTCGTGGGGACCAGCAGGTCGGGATCCCAGAACGTTTCGTCGAGGCAGTAGAAGCCCGGGACCTCATGCACGCGCGGATCGACGTTGTAGTCCGCGCGGTTGCCCCCCAGAAGGATCTGGAAGTCGGCGAGCTCGTTGCGGAACGCGCCCCACGCGAGGTTGCCCTCGTCGCTGCAGACGGCGGGCACCTCGCGCCACACGCAGTCCTCGCACACGGGACGGTCGCCCCACGCGGCGAACGACGTCTGCGCGACGCCGTCTTGGCAGGCGTTGTTGGTGTAGACGATCTTCTTGCCCAGCCGCTTGGCAAACCGCAGCTCCGCGCCGGGAGAGAAGCGCCGGGCGAAGAAGCTCTCGAGCAACGGCGAGAACTTCATCCCGCGCATGTTCGTGAAGTGCAGGATGTCGTACGTCCGCAGCGCCCACTGATAGAAGCCGAGGTGGCGGGCGAGGGGGAAGCGCCCGTTCGTGTCGAGCCGGATGTCCTCGCCGTGGTAGTAGAGCTCGTTGGACGGGTTGGTGTCCCAGTTGAGGACGTCGGCCCGCCACCCGAGCTTGCGCAGCTCGCGCGACAGGTACCAGGCGTTGTAGTACGCCTGGCCGGCGAACAGGATCGCTCCGCGCTCGCCAGGTGGGCTCGCGGTCACTCAGGCACCACGACGCGGCTCTCGTTGGGCTCGCGGACCGTCCATGCCGCGCGCAGGCGGACGCTTCCGCGCACCTGCGCCCAGGGGTAGACGTCGGCGCCGTCCACCGACGTGTGCAGGACCGCGAAGCCCAACACGCTCGCCACCATGTCGAGGGTCGCGCCGGTGAGCCGGTGCAGGCCCACGTCGACCGTGAACTCGCCGGGCAGCAGGCCGGCATCGATCGATGCGCGGACCTCGTGGCGCCCGGGACCGAGAGCGAGCTGGCCCCCGCCGCCGTCGCTCGTGAAGGCGGTGGCGACGCGGACACCGTCGGCCGCGGTGATGCCCACCTCCACGACGACGTCCGGGAAGTCGCGGCGGACGTCGAACTCGGCCGCCAGCGTGAAGCGCGCCCCGAGGTGCAGGCGATCCGTGGGATCGCCGGCCTGGTCGAGCAACGAGACGCGCAGCAGCCGCGCGTCCTGCCCGCCCAGGCGATCGACGTCATCGCCCACGGTCGCTACGCCGGCGTGCTGTACGGCGCCGGCCGACTGCAGGTAGTGGGCGACGATCGCGTCGCTCGGGCCCTCCTCGACGACCCGTCCGGAGTCGAGGAGGTACGCGCGGCCGCAGAGCTGCTTGACCGCCGACAGGTTGTGGCTGACGAAGACGACCGTTCGGCCCCCGCCCGCGACCGACTGCAGCTTGCCGAGGCACTTGCGCTGGAAGTCGATGTCGCCGACGGCAAGGACCTCGTCGACGAGCAGGATCTCGGGGTCGAGGTGGGCTGCGACCGCGAACGCCAGGCGCACGTACATGCCGCTGGAATAGCGCTTCACCGGTGTGTCGATGAAGCGCTCGATCCCGGAGAAGTCGACGATCTCGTCGAAGCGCTCCGCGATCTCGCGCCGGCGCATGCCCAGGATCGAGCCGTTGAGGTAGACGTTCTCCCGACCGGTCAGCTCGGGGTGAAACCCGGTGCCCACCTCGAGCAGCGAACCGACCCGGCCGCTCAGGGTTATGCGGCCCTCAGTGGGAAGCGTGATGTGCGAGAGGAGCTTGAGCAGAGTGCTCTTGCCGGCGCCGTTGCGCCCGATGATCCCGACCACCTCGCCCTGCTCCACGTGGAGCGACACGTCGCGCAGCGCCCAGAACTCCTCCGGTCGTGGGCGCCTCAGGCGCAGCCGCAGCGCGTCGCCCAGCCGCTCGGACAGCGTCGCCGCGCCGCCGCCCAGGCTGTAGCGCTTGGCGACGCCCTCGACGTCGATGACCACATCGCGCTCGCCCATGCTCAGATCACGTCCGCGAAGGTCTGCTCTGCGGCGCGGAAGTACAGCGCGCCCCCGACGAGCGCGACGGCGCTGACCACGATCGGGACCAGCAGCGCGTACCACGGCGCAGCGAGGTCGCCGAAGAGCATCCATCGGTAGAGCTCGAGCACGCCCACCATCGGGTTCAACGCGTAGAACGGCTGCGCGTAGTCGGGAACGAGGCTGAATGGATAGATGATCGGCGTTACGAAGAGCCCCACCAGCAGGAGGAACGGGACGAGGTGCTGGATGTCGCGATACCGGACGTGCCAGGCGGCGAACCACAGTCCGCCCGCAAGCGCGACGGCCGTCGCCAGCAGCGCGGCGAACGGCACGAGCAGTACGCCGGGGCCGAGTCCGACGCCCGAGATCGGAAGTGCGATCAGCAGCACGACGAAGCCCACGGCGAAGTCGACGAGGGGCGGCAGGACGGAGGCCAGCGGGATGACGAGCCGCGGGAACCAGACCTTCGACAGCAGCTCCGACGACGAGACGGTGCTGTCGGCGCACGCCTGCAGCGCCTTGCTGAAGGTCAGCCACATCAGCATCCCGGAGTAGGCGTAGATCGCGTAGGGCACGCCGCTGCGCGACGGCACGTCGGCGAGCGCCCCGAGGAAGACGCTGAACACGGCCGCCATCGCCACGGGCTGCAGGACGGCCCACAGCGCCCCGACCGCGGTCTGCTTGTAGCGCACGGAGATGTCACGGCGCACGAGCATCGCCAGCAGGTCGCGGTACTCCCAGACCTCGCGCAGGCTCGGGAACGCCAGCGAGCGCCCGGGCTCGATGACCGTGATCTGCTGGGTCGCCTCGGGTGTGGCCACCGCCGCCGTCCTAGGCCGCGGCTACGGTCGCGGCACGCTCGAGCGCAGCCACACGGTCGGCGTGTCGGGCCATGCACCGCTCGATCCGCGGGAGATTGGCTCGCGTCCAGTCGATCGTCCGCTCCAGGCCCTCGCGCAAGCCGACCTGCGCTTCGAAGCCCATCTGCTCGCGAGCCTTGTCCGGAGAGCCGTAGCGCTGGCCCGAGCGATCCCAGTCGCGGGGCGGGGCGACCTCGATCGCCGTGGCGTTGCCGGTGAGCTCGTCGACCAGCTCGGCGAGGGCGCGGATCGAGGTCTCCACGCCGCTGGCGAGGTTGTAGACCTCGCCGGGCAATCCCTGCTCCTCGCACGCCACCAGCCCGCGCACGATGTCGTCGACGTAGATGAAGTCGCGCGTGGCCACCCCGCCGTTGTCGATGTGCAGCGCCTGACCCGTCAGCGCCTTGTAGACGAAGGTCGGCGTGACGTTGCGCCAGATCGTGTGGACCGTGCCGCGCCAGCGCCCGGCACCGAGCACCTCGCCGGGGCCGTAGACGTTCTGGAAGCGCGCCTTGACCACCGGGAGGCCGTGCTGGGCGAAGTAGAAGTTGCTGTACAGCTCGCCCGACGATCTTCGAGATCTGGTAAGGCGTGTCGTGCCAGAGTGAGACGGGCGCGTCCTCGCTGGTCGCCTCGGCGCCCTCGAACGTCTTCTCGGCCACGGTGCAGCCCGCCGAGGCGTAGACGACCTTCTGCAGCCCGGTGAGCGTCTTGAGGCGCTCGAAGAGCTTCAGCGTCGAGAGAAGGTTGTGCTCGTGATCGGCTAGCGGATCGGCCATCGAGCTCTGGTTGCCGTGGTAGGTGGCCAGGTGGTAGGCCGCATCCAGGTCGTCCGGCAGCGCCGCGAGCACCGCGTCGTCGGTGATCGAGCCCTCCACGAGCTCGACCACGGGGTCGTCGGGGAGGTTGTCGCGTTCGGCCGAGAGCAGGTTGTCGACGACGACGATCCGCTCGCAGCCCCGCTCGGCGAGCGCGCCTACGAGGTTCGCGCCGACGAACCCGGCGCCGCCGACGACCAGGATGTTCTGCGGCCGTTGCGTCATTGCGTTGGCACCTTCAGGTGCGTGAACGTCTCCGTGACGCCGTTGGAGCGGTAATAGGCGATCGCCTGGGCAACGCCGTCGGCCAGCGGCGTCTTCGGGGTCCAGCCGAACTCCTCCTGGACCCGCGACGGGTCGAGCAGGATCGTGTACGCGTCGTCCTCGGCGCGCGGACGGACCTCGACCTCCTCGTCGAGCTGGATGTCGAGCGCCGCGAGCGTCGCGTCGAGCAGCTCCTTGATCGCGTGGTCGGACCCCGAGGAGGCGTGGTAGACGCCGTGCCCGCGGCCCTCGACGACCGCGTCCCACACCAGGTCGATCAGGTCGTCGACGAAGACGAAGTCGCGCCGCGTGTCCATCACGAACACGGGCTTGTCGGTCGTCAGGCGCTGGAAGAACGTGGGCAGCGGACCGGAGATGTTGCGCGGCCCGTACGCGTTGGCCAGGCGCAGCGAGACCCAGTCGAGGCCTGACATCTGGATGTACTGCTCGCCGGCGGTCTTGGAGATCGCGTAGCTGGAGTCGGGACGGATGGGGTGGGCCAGCGAGATCGGCTGCTCGAGCGGCATGGTCCCGTAGCAGAGAGCCGTCTGGAAGTAGATCAGGCGCTCGCAGCCGGCAGCCTGCGTCGCCTTGACGACGTTGGCCGTGCCGAGGGCGTTGGTGCGGACGTCCTGCGCCCAGTCCTGTGGGTCCTTGTAGGACGCGGCGGCATGGACCACGACGTCGGGCGGGCCGGTCGCGGCGAAGGCGCCCTCCAGTGCGGCCGGATCGGCGATGTCGCCCTCGATCAGGCGCAGTCCCGGACGCTCGGTGACGTTGTCGCGCCGGCCGGTGGCGAAGTTGTCGACGACGACGACCTGGTGGTCAGCCGCCCCGAGCCGGTCCGCCAGATGGGAGCCGATGAAGCCGCCCCCACCCGTTATCAACACCTTCAACCGTTGCTCCCTTCTCCGTCATCAGCCGTTTGAAGTCGCGCTCGCGATCGTGGAAGGCCTGCTGCCAGAGCTCCAGGCACAGGAGGCCCCACGTCCTGCGCCCGAACCGTCCTTCCGACACGGCGCCGTCGAGCACCTTGCGGTTGTCGACGAGCCCGCGACCGCGGGCAGCGTGCGAGGTCAGCGTATCGTGCAGGAAGTCGCGCGCCGGCCCCCGCATCCACTCGGTGAGCGGAACCGGGAAGCCCATCTTATCGGTGCGCTGGAGGAGCTTGTCGGGCAGCACGGGCGCGACCGCGCGCTTGAAGGCGTGCTTCATCGTCCCGTCGGTGAACTTGACGTCCGCGGGGATCGTGGCGGCGAACTCGACCAGTCGATGGTCCAGCAGCGGAACCCGCGACTCCAGGCCGTGCGCCATCGCCATGCGATCCTCGACCTGCAGCAGCGCGGGCAGCAGCGTCTTGAAGTCGAAGTGCGTCATCTTGTCGAAGTAGGCCTCGTGGCCCACGTTCGAGCCGTTGAAGATCGCCTGGAAGGTCTCGAACGGCGAGTAGTCACCGAGGGCCGCTAGGTCGACCGCGCCGTCGGGCTCGGGCATGCGGTCGATCAGCCGGAAGTAGCGGCGATCCATCGGCTCGAACAGCCCCTCGCGCCAGAACTGCTGCAGGAGCGGCTCGTAGCCGCGGAGGGCGCCGAGGTTGGGGATGATCGACTCGTAGGTGACGACGAAGTTGCCGTCGTGCAGCGTGCCGTCGATGGCGGCCTTGATGCACTGCTCGAAGTAGGCGATCAGGTAGCGCGTGTAGCCGCCGAAGATCTCGTCGCCGCCCTGGCCCCCGAGGATGACCTTGTGATGGCGCGCAGCCGCCTGGGCCACGACGTACTGCGGGAAGGACCCCGGTCCGGCGGCCGGGAAGTCGAGGTGGTACACGACGTCGCCGATGCAGGCCAGGAAGTCCTCGACGCCGATGTCGACGACGTGGAGGTCCAGGCCGGCCTCGTCCGCGAGCGCGCGCGCGTAGGCGCTCTCGTCGTAGGCCGGGTCCTCCGGGAAGCGCCCCGTGAACGCGGCCATCCGCTCGCTCGACTGGCGGGCGGCCAGCGCGGCGATCGCGCTGGAGTCCACCCCGCCGGACACGTAGGCCGACACGGCACGTCGGAGCGCAGGTGCAGCGCGACCGACTCGGCGATGAGCGCTTCCAGGCGTTCCTCGAAGTGCGCCGGCGTGCTGTCCCAATCGACCTCGTAGAAGACCTCCCAGTAGCGGCGCGGCGTCACGGCCCCGCGTCCGGTCCGCAGGTAGTGGCCCGGCAGCAGCTCGCGCACGTCCTTGAACAGCGTCTTGCCGGCAAGGCAGAACTGGAAGGTCAGGTAGTCCCGGAGGCCTTCGACGTCGGTCTCGATCGAGGGCAGGAACGGCATGAGCGCCTTGGCCTCGCTGGCGAAGTGCAGGACGTCGTCCACCACCACGTAATGCAGCGGCTTGATCCCGAACCTGTCGCGCGCGAGGAACAGCTCCTGCTCCGCCTCGTCCCAGATGGCATAGGCGTACATCCCGCGCAGGCGATCGAGGCTCGCGGCCCCCCACTCGGCGTACGCGCGCAGCACGACCTCGGTGTCGGCGCCCTTGGCGAAGGCTCCGCCCAGCGTCGAGCGCAGCTCGGGGTAGTTGTAGACCTCGCCGTTGTAGGCGATCCAGCGGCCGGCCTCGTCGGACATCGGCTGGTGCCCGGACTCCGGCTCGATGATGCTCAGCCGCCGGTTGCCGAGCCCCACGTGGCCGCGCTCGTGCATCCAGATGCCGGACTCGTCGGGCCCGCGATGCGCGATGAGGTCGTTCATGACCTCGAGCCGTCGCCCCAGGTCGGGGACGGGCCGTCCCTTCAGGTCATGTACGCCGCAGATTCCGCACATCGTGGAAGCCGGCTAGCGTAGCGGCGCCTCGGGCGCCCCACCGTCGAGGAAGCACTCGAACCACTGCTCGAGGCACAGCAGCGACCAGATGAGCAGTCGACGGTTCTCATGGCCGTCCAGATGGTCGCCGACCAGCCGCTGCACCGCGTCGCGGTCGAGCACGTCGAAGATCCGCGCGTCGCGCCCATCAGCCGCTGGCGCACGTAGTCGATGCTCTCGCCGCGAAACCAGCTGGCATCGGGCGCCGAGAAGCCCTGCTTCATCGCCGCGGCCGTGCGCTCGGGCACGTGGCGGCGCATGACGTGGCGCAGCAGGAGCTTGCCGTCGCTGGAGCGCTCGAAGAACCGCTCGCTCTTGTCGCCGGCTCGTTCTCGTTGAGCCGGACGACCGAGGCGAGGTCGTTGAGCTTGAGGTTGACCGGCAGTCGCTGCGCGAAGTCGACGAGGTCGTTGTCGAGGAACGGGACGCGCGTCTCGAGCGCTGTGCGCCATGCGACAGCTTGTCCTCGACCACGCAGCAGCCCGTGCAGGAAGGTCTTGGCCTCGAAGTACAGCGAGTGGTTGATGTAGTCCTCGGCGCGCGTCGCAGGCGCTCGTCGCGCGTGTCGAAGACGCTGCGGAAGATGTCGCGCGTCGAGACGTGGCGCGACGTCGTCGCAGACCGGCCCGAGGACGTCGCTGGAAGCTCCGGTCGTCGGGGAGCAGCCGCTGCCAGTAGTCGTAGTAGCGGTCGACGTACTCCTCGAAGTCCTCCTCGACCGACCGCGCGGTAGTACCGCCACGGGTAGCCGCCGAAGAGCTCGTCGCCGCCGGCGCCCGAGAGCACGACCTTGACGAACTTGCCGGCGAGCTGGGCGGCGTAGTAGTTCGGGTAGCACTGCCCGACCCGCAGGTCCTCGAGGTGCCAGACCAGCGCGCGGCAGGACGCGCTCCATGTCGCCCGCCTTGAGCACCATCTCGTAGTGCTCGGTGCCCGCGAGGTAGGACATGTGCTCGGCCTCGCTCGCGCTCGTCGAAGGCCAGCTCCATGCCCGAGGCCGACGCAGGTCGAAGCCGCCGGTGAACGTGCGCAGGTCGGCGATCGACGCGCCGCGATCGCCGTGATCGACCCCGAATCCATGCCGCCCGGACAGGTACGAGCCGACGCGGGACGTCGGCGACGAGCTGGCGCTGCACGGCCTGGGTGAACAGTCGCTCGAGCTCCTCGACGTACTCCGCGGGTCGCCGGACTGCGACGGCTCGGTGAAGGCGAAGTCCCACCATCGGTGCGAGCTCGTGACCTCGCCGTGCTCAGGTGGACCCTCAGGTAGCTGCCCGGCCGGAAGCAGCGCAGACGCCGTCGAACAGGGTGCGCTCGCTGAAGATGTTCTGGAACGTGAAGTACTCGGCGAGTGCCGCGGGGTCGAGCCTGGCGCTTCACGTCGGGGTGGCACGAGATCGCCTTGACCTCCGACCCGAAGACCAGGATGCGGTCCTGGTGCCACCGAGTACACCGGCTTGATGCCGTAGCGGTCGCGGGCCAGCAGCAGCTCGCGGCGCTCGCGATCCCACAGCGCGAACGCGAACATCCCGTTGAAACGCGTCGAGCGCGTCGAGGCCCCACTCGGCTCCACGCCTGGAGGACGACCTCGGTGTCGCTGTAGCCATCGGAACGCGGTGGCCGACGCCTGTTCAAGCTCGATGCGCAGCTCCTGGAAGTTGTAGATCTCGCCGTTGTAGGTGATGACGACCGCCCGTCGCGGCTCTGCATCGGCTGGTGGCCGGCCGGGAGAGGTCGATGATCGCCAGGCGCCGGTGGGCGAGGCCGAGCCCCGTCGGCGAAGACGCCCTCGCCGTCGGGCCCGCGATGGGCGAGCGAGTCGGCCATCCGGCGCAGCAACACAGCGGGATCGCCGGCTCGCCGTCGAACGCAGAGGACGCCGGCGATGCCGCACATCAGAGCGCGTCAGGCCGACTCCGCGACGACGCGTAGTCAGCCGTCGCTCATCGCGGTCGTGGAGCGGCATCGCGATCTGCGCCGTCGAGGAGCTTGCGGGGCGATCGGCAGGCGCGCGTCGGGTAGAGGCCGAGCCTCGTCACGGCGTGCGTCGCCCGGGCGTCCGCCGATGCCGCTGCTCGTGCACGCATGCGCAGGTCTCGTCAGCGCTCGGTGGAGCGCTCGTCCTCGGCCGACGCAGCACGTACGACTGCCAACCGTGTCGCAGCCGTCGGGCACCACCGGCACCCGCAGCCATTCGAGTCGGCGAGCGTCGGTGTACCAGCCGCCCAGCGCTCGCGCTCGGCGAGAGCGCGTCGAGCGCTGGAGCTGGACGATGCCGATCGCCGCCTGCAGATCGGTCATGCGGTAGTTGAAGCCGACCACGTCGGTAGTCGGAAGCGAGATAGGGAGCGACCCGGGTGGCGCTGCTCCTCGGACACGCTGGCGCCGTGGTTGCGCAGCGTCGCGCTGCGGTCGGCGAGCTCGCGAGTCGTCGGTCGTCACCATGCCGCCCTCGCCGGTGGTGATCGACTTGCGCGGATGGAAGCGAGAACGCCGCGGCTCCCCAAGCCGCCGGCGTGGCCGGCCGCGGTAGGCCGCCCCCGCCGCGCAGGCGGCGTCCTCGACGATCCACAGGCGCGTCGGCAGGCGATCGCGTGACGGCGTCCATGTCGGCGCACAGGCCGAAGAGGTGCACCGGGATGACGCCGCGGTGCGCCGGCGACACGAGGCGGCGACGTCGCTCGAGATCGATGTTGAACGTGTCGCGATCGACGTCGCACGAAGACCGGCGTCGCGCCGCTGTAGCGCACGACGTTGGCGGTCGCCACCCAGGTGAACGCCGGGACGATGACCTCGTCGCCCGGGCCGATGCCGAGCGCCGCCAGCGCGAGGTGCAGCGCCGGTGGTGCACGAGGTCGACGGCGACGCGTGCGGCGACGCCGATGACCTCGGCGAAGCGCCTGCTTCGAACTCGGCGCACCTTCGGGCCCTGCGTGAGCCAGCCGGACTCGCAGCGGCTCGCGCAGGACGCTGCCACTCCTCTTCGCCGGTGCACGGGCGGCGATCGGGATGTGCGCTGGTTCTCGCTCATCGGCAGCCCGCCGCTCGGCGCCGCGCGCTCGACCTCCTCCTTGTGCGCCGGCGCGCCACTCGATCAGGCGCGCAGCCCCTCGCGCAGGTCGATCTGCGCGCGGAAGCCGATCTCCTCGTCGGCGCGCTTCGGTCGAACCGATGCGGTTCTTGACGAACGTCTGGCCCTCGCGGCTCGTACCGGATGTCCGACGTCGGCACCGGTGATCTCCAGCAGCATCTCGGCGATCTCCTTGATGCGACGTCCGCATGCCGGTGCCGACGTTGTAGAAGCGCGTCGGTGGCGTCCGCCTTCATCGCGCAGACGTTCGCGCGGCGCGCAGTCGCTCGACGTAGACGAAGTCGTAGGCCTGGCTGCCGTCGCCGTAGACGATCGGCGGCTCGCCGCGGTCGATCGCGTCGAGCATCTTCATGATCACGGCGATGTACGCGCCGTGGTAGTCCTGGCGCGGCCCGTAGACGTTCATGTAGCGCAGCCCGACGTAGGCGAGGCCGAAGCGGTGGTGAAGCGCGCGCAGCATCGCCTCGCCGGCGATCTTGGTGGCGCCGTAGAAGTTCTCGATGTTGAACGGGTGGTCCTCGGTCATCGGCTCCTCGACGGCGTCGCCGTACACGGATGCCGAGGAGCGAGTAGACGAGACGCTCGACGCCGTTGCGCGACGCACGCCTCGAGGACGTTGAACGTGCCGCGGATGTTCACGTCGAAGGCCGCGCGCGGGAAATCGTGGCAGTGCAGCAGCCAGAGCGCGGCGAGGTGGAAGACGCCGTCGGCGCCCTTCGAGCGCCGCGCGCAGGATGTCGGTCTGGCTGATGTCGCCGCCGTGTCGATAGACGCGCAGCGCGGATCGTCGAGAGCGCCGCGGCGAGGTTCTCCTGCCGGCCGCGCACGAAATTGTCGTAGACGACGACCTCGACGTCCTCCTCGAGCAGGGCTCGACGACGTGCGAGCCGATCAGCCCCGCGCCGCCGATCACCAGGAGCTTCTTGCCGGCGACATGCATGGCCGGTGTAGGAAAGCAGACGACCCTGATGAGACTCGCTCACCCTTGGCGCGCGATCCGCTGCATCTCGAGGACTTCACAGAGCGTGGCTACACGGCGGCGCTGGCGGCGGCGGCCGCCAGATATCGATTCGAGCCGTTCGGCACCGGCGCCGCCGAGCCGCACGTCCTCTGGCGCCACGACGTGGACGTATCGATGCACCGCGCGGTGGCGCTCGCGGAGATCGAGGCACGTCAGGGCGTGCGCTCGACGTGGTTCCTCTCGCTCCACAGCGCCTTCTACAACCTGCTCGAGCGCGAGATGACCGAGCTCCGGCGCTGCGGCTCGCGAGCCTGGGTCATTGGATCGGGCTGCACTTCGATGTTGGCTACTACGGCACGGCGGCGACCTGCACGAGCCGATGGCGCTCGAGCGCGCGCTGCTCGAGGGCGTTGTTGGTGCCGGTCGGGGCCATCTCCTTCCACAACCCCGACGCAACCGGGGTGGAGGACCTGCGGGACGACGAGCTGGCGGGAATGGTCAACGCCTACGGCCGATCGGTGCGCGAGCGCTACGCCTACGTCTCGGACTCCAACTGGTACCTGGCGCTTCCGTCGCCTGGCCGACGTCGATGGCGGTGCCGAGCCGCGCTGGCACGTACTCACCCACCCCGAGTGGTGGCAGGCCGTGGCCATGACGCTCGCGAGCGCATTCAGCGCGCCATCGACGGCCGCGCCCGCCGCGTCGGCCACTCCTACGACGCGGGGCTCGCCGACGCCGGACGCCTCAACGCGGGCCCGAGTAAGAGGGGTCAGCGCGCCGACCGGGATGCTGATCAGGGATCGGGAGCGAGCTGCCCGTAGCGGTCGTAGAGCCGGCCGTCGCGCCCGCGCAGCTCGACCACCGAGCCGTCGGTGAAGCGCGCGGTGCGTGGGCTGTCGGACTCGCCACGGCCAGGCCGGTGCCTCCCAGATGACTCCGGCGAGCTGGATCGCGTCGCGCGCCCGAATACCGGGCGTGATCAGGATTCGCTGCATGCTGGTGCTGCGCTTGGGCTCGGGAAGGTGCGGAGGGTCAGGCAGTGGTAAACGGTCAACCGACCCGCCGGGCCGGTCATCAGCACGCCGCGCTCGGCGTCGTCTGGTAGCTGGTCGGTCACTTCGTAGGCGAACGTGCCGTCGGCGTCGACGCGGACAGCGGGCCGCCGCGGTGGCTTCCTGGAACAACGCGGACGGGCCCTCGGCCGGGCCTTCGTCATCCAGGTGCACGCCCACCGCCACGAGATCGTAGTTGGTGTGCGGAAAGAACGGATAGTCCTGGTGCCAGGCGATCCGTCCTTCGCCGCCGTCGGTCGGCGGCTTGCAGTTGAGCTTTGAGTGCTGGATCTCGACGGGCCGGGCGAAGAGACTTTCCACGAAGTCGACGACGTCGGGCCGCCGCACGAAGCGCTCGAACTCGGGGTGCAGGAAGAGCGCGTCGTTGCGGACGATCAGCCCCTCGCTCACGTCGAGGCGCCCGTCCGCGACGAGCTCGTCGTACGCGCCCCGCAGCGTGGCCAGCTCGGCGGGCGTGACGAGGTCGGTGAAACCCACGAAGCCTTGCTCGTGGAGGAACGCGGCGGCGTCCTCGCGCTCGGCCGAGGCGAATCGCCACTCGTTCACGTCTCGTTCGGTCTGCGTCGCGCTCAAGGCTTGACCACCAATCCGCATCGTAGGAGGTGCGTGTAGCTCTCATCCGGCGCCGGAAGGCGGAGCGCCGTCACGTCGCGCGCCGCGCAGAAGTCGTCGAACGCGCTGTTGGCCTCGATGTTGTCGACCAGCATGACCCCACCCGTGCGCAGCGCCGGCCACGCGAGGCTCATTTCGAGCGACATCGTCTCGTGGGTGTGCTCGCTGTCATGCAGGAACATATCGATGGTCGGATGGCGCGCCAGGACCGCGGGCAGCAGCTCGGCCGACGAGCCCGTGAGCAGGTCCCAGTGCTCGTGCAAGCCCTCCGGGATGACCCACCCGGGCTCGCGACCCGGCGGCAGCGTGGCCTCATACCCATCGCGGTTGGGCGCCTGCGCGCCTGCGTAGGCCGGCAGATCGATCGATACCATGGTGCCCGTGCCGTTGCGACGGAAGGCGTCGAGCGCGAACGCCGTGGTCAGCCCGTGCAGCACGCCGGTCTCCACGAAGATCGTCGGTCGCAGCGCACGGACCAGGCAGTAGATCAGGATGCGGTAGAGCCGTAGCTCGAAGACGCTGTCGAAGTGCTTGGTGGCAAAGGCCGGCTCCCCCGCGACCTCGTGCTCCAGCGCGCGCAGCAGGCTCTCGTCGGTCTTCAGCTCCTCGAAATACTCGAGCAGCTCCGGAGCATCGAGGTGCTGCCCGACCCGCCCGAGGTGGTAGAGCGTCTGCTCCCTGCCTGTCACCGCCAGCACGCTGCACGACCCTAGCGACTCGCCTGCGCCAGAGCTCCCTGGGCTACGTCGCCGGGTTGACGAGCCGGTACGTGCCGCCGATGCCGGCGTGGTATCCCCGATACATTGGCCGTCCGGCGATGTCATAGGTGAGTGCGCGCAGGAACGTGCAGTGCTCCTCGGCGAGGCGTTGGTCGGCGAGCGCGTTCGCCCACGAGACCCGTAAGCATTCGAGCTCGTGGCGGGAGAGGTAGCCGCCCAGGAAGTCCGCCTCGAAGCCCGCGCGCTCGCAGATCGCCACGAAGTCCTCTCCGCGGTAGGCAATCGAGATGGGGCATTGCGATCCATCCGTGTTGCGGCGAAAGGCCTCAGCGATGTCCAGGCCGCCGAGTGTGCCGTCGACGATCATGCGGTCGTAAGCGGTGTAGAGGTGCCACCAGATGCTGTCGCGGTTGTAGACCATGATCGAGGCGATCCCTCCGGGACGCAGCACGCGGCGCAGCTCACCCAGGATCGCCTCGGGCGCCGTTGTGTGGTGCAGCACCCCCTGGCAGGAGACGTGGTCGACCGAGTCGTCGTCGAGCGGGAGTGCCGGCTCGGCGTCGCTCGTGCGGATCAGTTCAACGCGCTCGGCGCTATCCCGTGCAGTGCGACGCGAGCGCGCGCGAGCTCCAGGGCGGTCGGTGAGACGTCGACTCCGATCACGCGTCCGGCGCCGCTGTACAGCGCGAACCCGACCACGTCATTGCCGGGTCCGCACCCGTAGTCGAGGACGATCTCGCCCTCGTGGCGACCGTAGAGGCCCGACAGCTCGCGAAACAGCGGGTACTCGTCGAAGCGCCACTCGAGATAGCGCTCGGACTCCTGCGCAGAGCGGAAGGGCGTGGGGTTCACGGTGTGCGCAGTCCAGAAGCGATCGACGGGCGTGGTGCCGGCGGCCACCTCTCGGATGGGCGGTGCGGGCCCGACGGGGTAGCGGGGCGCCTGAGGCGCAGCAGCGCGAGCAACGCCGCGCACCTCATCTCGTACGCGGTGCGACTATCGTCAGGCCCGACTCCTGCACGTCCTCGCGTTCGATCTCGAGCCCCGCACCGGCGCACCAGTCGCGAACCTCGTCCAGCGACTGTCGGTGCGCGTTGCGCGGGGCGTACCAGTCGAAGTTGATGTGGTTCATGGCGTCGAAGCTGAGGTCGGCGTCGTAATAGGCCTTGGCCACGTGCCAGTAGAACAGGCGTTGGACGTCGTGCCGGCCGGCGGGGATGCCCAGCAGCTCGACGTCGTCCGGTACTTCGACTTCGATCCCCAGCTCGCCGAGGGCGATCCCGAGCCTGGTCAGGGGCTCCATCGCCCGCCACGCCTCGGCGGGCCGGAGCTCCTGCAGACGCGCGCGGACGTGGTCGTCGGTGAACTCGCGCACCGGGCCTTTGCGGCGGTACACGTAGAACAGGAAGCGACCCCCCGGCGCCAACAGGCGGGCGACCGCCTCGATCGCTGCCTCCGTGGAGTCCGTGTGATGCAGGACGCCTTCGGAGAACGCCACATCGACCGAGCCCTCGCTCGGGGTAGCTCCATGAGGTCACACTGCAGGAACGCCCCTGGCAGCCCGCGCTCCGCGAAGCGCGCGGCAGCCACGTCGATCGCCTCGGAAATATCGGTTCCGAGGTAGCGCACGCGGGGCAGCAGCGGCGCGAGCAACGTCAGCGCGGGCACCCCAGCGCCGCACCCCGCGTCGAGCAGGACGGGCGCGGCGCCGTAGTCGTCCCACCAGGGCGCCACGGCGACGTCGCCGTAGCGCTCGCGCAGCCATGCGGCCGTCTTTTCTTCGAGGGCAGCCTGCTCGAAGCTCTCCCGCTGGTGCCATTTGAAGCCGAAGGTCCGCGACGTCTGCTCCTGCGCGGCGGAGGCGTTCAGGCGAGCGTCGCGAAGGATGCCGTCCCGGAGAAGGAATGGGCGTCGAGCGGCGCGCACCTCCTCACCCTCGGCAGCCGGGGCGACGCCGAGGAGATCCCACAGCCACGCGACGCTCACGATCCGTCGCCCGCCATTGGGACCTCGACCACAGCGGCGCTCGCGATCGAGTCGAGCGCGGTGAGCGCCACGCTCTGCGCCGAGTAGGCGGCCTCGAGGCCGGGCTCGAAGCCCTGGCGCCCGCGGCAGGCCGCGAGCACCCGGCGCATGAGCTCGGCGTGGCCCTTGTCCTGCGCGCGGGCGGCCTCGGTCTCCTCGCCGCCGGCGCCCCAGGCGGTCAGCGCGCGGAAGTCGTCGAGCACCCAGGAGCGCCCGCCGCGCAGGACCTCGACGCGCTCCTTGGGCATCGCGCCGGCGCCGACGCCCGAGTAGAGCACGGTGGCCACCGACCCGTTGGCGTACTCGACGGTGATCGTCGCGCTCTCGACCGAGCCGACGGTCGGCGGGGCCGGCAGCGCAGCGGCCATGACGCGGATCGGCGTGCCGCACAGCCAGTTGGCGAAGTCGATCATGTGGCACGCCTCGCCGAGGATGCGTCCGCCGCCCACGCGCGGGTCGTTCAGCCAGTGGTCGGCGGCGAGCGGCGCGTTGACGCGGTAGACGACGTGCAGCGGACCGTCGGCCTGCTCGACGCCGGCGTGCAGGCGCTGGGCGAGCGGGGCGAAGGGGCGGTTGAAGCCGATCGCGAGGCGGTCGTTGTCGCGCCCGGCGGCCCAGACGTCGTCGATCTCGTCGCGGGTCAGGCCGAGCGGCTTCTCGACGAACACCGCGCGGCCGGCGCGCAGCGCGGCGGCGGCGATCTCGGCGTGGCTGTCGTGGCGGGTGCCGATGACGACGAGGTCGATCTCCGGGTCCTCGACGGCGACGCGCCAGTCGGTGGCCGCCTCGCCGGTGATCCGCAGCGAGCGCACGATGTCGGTCGCCGTCGTGCTGCGGCGCGTGACGACCGTCTTGATGCGCACGCCCTCGTCGGCCCGCAGGTTGGGGAGGTGGACGCTGCGCACGAAGCTGCCCGGCCCGACGAGCCCGACCGTGACGTCGCCGGTCGCGTCGCCGCGCCGCGAGGAGATGCGCACGACCTCGCGGTCGCCGGCCTGCGCGCGCTCGGGGTCGTAGGTGAGCACGGCGGCCAGGGGCGGCGGGTCGCTGTTGACGCGCTCGTAGGCCTCGGCGGCGCGGTCGGCGGGGAGCTCGAGCTCGACCAGCGGCTCGACGCGGACGGCGCCGGTCGAGAGCAGCCGCAGAAACTCCTCCATGTTGCGGTTCTCGGTCCAGCGCACGTAGGCGATGGGGTAGTCGAGGCCGCCCTCCTCGTAGGTCGGGTCGTAGCGGCCTGGGCCGTAGGAGGTGGAGATGAGGAAGTCGGCCTCGCGCTGGTAGATCGGGCCGCGCTCGAGGCCCGAGCCCCACGTCGCCGACGACGATGAGCGCGGCCCTTGCGCCGCAGCATGGCGACCGCGTCGTTGACGATCGCGTCGCTCGAACTCGAGGCGGTGACCAGCACGGCGTCGGCGCCGATGCCGCCCGTCCACTCCTTGACCGCGGCGCTCGCGCCGTCGGGCGCCACGACCCGTTCGGCGCCCAGCTCGGCCCCCAGCGCGCGGCGCTCGGCCGACGGCTCGACGCCCAGCACGCGACAGCCCGCCGCGCGCAGCAGCTGGACCGTGATGAGCCCGATGAGCCCCAGGCCGACGACGACCACCCGCTCGCCGAGCTGCCGCCTCGGCGCGGCGCACGCCCTGCAGCGCGATCGCGCCCACGGTGGTGAAGGCCGCGTCGCGCAGCGGCACGCCCTCGGGCACCGGGGCGACGAGGTTGCCGGGCACCGAGACGACCTCGGCGTGGTTGGCGCGCCCGGCGCCGGCGCACGCGACGTGCTGGCCGACGCGGAAGTCGGCGATCCCGCCGGTGTGCAGCACGACGCCGGCGCTCGAGTAGCCGAGGACGGTGTCGTCGGAGACCGCGTTGCGCACGGCCTCGACCGTGTCGCGCACGCCGTGCTCGCGCGCGTGCTTGAGCGTGAGCAGCACGAGATCGGGGTTGCGGATCGCGCGCATCGGCAGCGACCCGCCGCCGCCCGATGCGCTCACGGCGGCGCGCTCGGTGCCGCTCGAGATGAGCGACGCGGCGTTGGCGACGAGCACCTGCCCGTTGACCGGCGACGGCGCGGGAACGTCGGCGATGGTGGGTGCCCCGCCGCGGAGGACGACCTGCTTCATGGGCCGAGAGGCTAGTAGGTCGTCTCGCGCGCTCGTCTCGCCTCGGCGCGGCCGCGTTCAGCACGTCGAGGGTCGGGCGCGTCTGGGCGCGCCACGAATACGTGCTCTGCGCACTGTCCAAACGCCGCGGCTCCGAGCCTCCCGCAGCCCCGCGTCAGCCAGGAGACGAGTCACGGTCCCCGCCACTGCGCGAGCGTCGCCCGGCGAAACAGCAGGCCCGTCTCGCCGTCGACGATGACCCTCGCCGAGCTGCTCGAGGTCGCTGGCGACGATCGCTCGTCCGAGGCTCATGTATTCGAAGAGCTTGGTCGGCGAGGTGAAAAGCGCGCGCCGTCGGCGTTGGACACGTGCGGCGAGAGGCAGACCTCGCAGCTCGACAGCAGTTCCAAGGCGCGGTCGTGCGCCACGATGGCCCGTAGCACCTTCACGCCGTGCCAAACCCGAAGCTGCGACGAAGCCGATCGTCCGGGCCTCGGGCAGTCCCAACCGCGCTCGCCACTCCTGAGCGCCGGGCGTGCGGTAGGAGCTCAGCCGCTCGACGTCGACCCCGTTGGGATTGACCAGCACCCGATCGGGGCCGACTCGGTCGTCGACGAGTTGCTCCTTGAGGATCTCGGAGACCACCACCAGCGAGGCCGAGCACACGTTCCGCTCCTCCAGAGCGCGTAGCGGCGCGGCGAACGCGCCTGCGCCTCGCCGCCCCATTGGCGTTGGAGGCCCGCCCACGCGCGGACCGAGCAGCGCTGGTAGACGAAGCCCGGACGTCGACCGGCGGCGGCCTCGGCCACCACCCCGCTGTAGGGGGCCAGGGTGAGCCACGGCACGACGTGAAACGCCCGGCGCGCATCAACCGGCGTGAAGCGCGTCGCGTCGGTCCACCCCGGGCGCTCGGGGGCGACGACCTCGACGGCGAGGCCGTTGGCGGCGAAGCCGGTCATCACGCCGCTGGTGCGCGTCGCGGCGCCGACGACGACGTGGCCGCGCCAGCGCAGGCTGGGATCGGTGCGCAGATAGAGGACCGAGTCCGGCGCCGGGGCGCGCCTCGCCAGACGAGGATCGCGGGCGGCGGCTCGGACGGCGCGGCGATACAGGCGCCGGCTGCGAGCGAGCTCGCCTGCCAGGCCGATCGCCGTCGCGCACGCCGCGTAGCGCACGAATCCCAAGCGCCGCGTCGTTCGCGGCGACACGGCCACGAAGCGCCCGTTGCGCGCCAGCCCAGCGAGCAGCAGCACCGCGGCCTGCACGCCCGAGAGCGGCAGGTCGTCGACGAGCACGCGCGGCTCGCCTGGGCGCTCGGCGCGCAGCAGCGCACGCGGCGAGCGCACCAGCGCGATGAGCTCCGTGAGCGTGACGACCACTCCACTGCCGTCTGCGGGGCTTGCGCCCTGATAACGCAGGTCGAGGTCAGGCCTATGACGGCCATCAGGCGCGGC
>CAWIEX010000004.1:0-9618 GCA_963835295.1 uncultured Actinomycetes bacterium | reverse complement strand
TCGAGGCCGCCGTCTCTCCCGCGCCGCCGCGTAACGCGGACGGGACGCTGTGCGTGCGCAACACCGGTCGACGGGCCGTCGGGCTCGTGGGGACCGACGAGCCGCTGTCGACCTCGCTCCCCGCCACCGTCGCTCGACGGCAAGCCGGCGGGAGACGTCGATCCGGCGATCACCTTCCTCGGCGGCCCACCGCAGTCGATGATCAGCCGCGCCGGGACGATCCTCGGCCGCGCCTCCGGCGACTTCACCGGCGGCTTCGTGCCGCTGTGGCTGCTGTGGCCGCTCACCCTCATGTTCGTCCTCGGCGCCCCGCTCGCGCTGGTGTGGGCACTCTTCCCAGTAGGGCTCGAGCCCGAGTAGGGAAGCGCGGCACCCATGTCCGCGTCGTCGCCGAGACGCGCCGGATCCCGCCCCGTGGCGCGTGGTGCTCGTGAAGGCGCTGGCGCGCGGTCCCACCGGGCTGCGTCGCGCCGTCTTCCGCGCGCGACGTGCCGACGGCCCGGGTCAGGCGCGGGCCCATGGAGGCCAGGGGCGATTACTCGGCCTCGTATCCGGCCCTGCACGACATGGACCGTCAGCTCGAGCGCTATCTGCCCCACCGGCACGGGTTCTTCGTCGAGGCCGGCGGCAACGACGGCTACACGCAATCGAACACCTACGCGTTCGAGCGCCGCCACGGATGGCGCGGCGTCCTGGTGGAGCCTGCTGCCCGAGCTGGCGCGAGCATGCGCGCTGGAGCGACCCGACTCGCACGTCGTGCGCGCGGCGCTGCGTCGCGCTCGACTTCCCGGCCTCCGAGGTGAGCCTGCGCTTCGGCGGGCTCATGACCGTCGTGGTGGGCGGCCGCGACGGCGACGACAAATGGGTCGCGGCCGCGCACGCCGTCGGCCAGGAGGAGCCGCCGCACGAGTTCGTGGCGCCCACAGCAATCCCTGTCCTCGATCCTGGACGAGGTCCGCGCCCCGGAGGTCGATCTGCTCTCGCTCGACGTGGAGGGCTACGAGGCTCAGGCGCCTCGCGGGCTTGGACCTCGAACGCCATGCGCCGCGCTACGTGCTGGTCGAGATGCGCGACCCAGAGGTCGACCGCGTCGCGATCGAGGAGGTCCTCGGCGAGCGCTATATGGATGTCGATGCGCTGTCGCCCTTCGACATCCTCTATGCCCGCGTCGATGTCGCGGACGCGGCGGGGCTCAGCGACCGTGCGCGGCGATGAAGCCGTCGACATCGCCGCTGGACAGCTGGGCCACGCGATCGAGGACGAGGTCCTCCCGGCCACTCCCACCAGCGGATGCGCAGCAGCGCATCCACCTGCTCGTCGTCGAAGCGCCGCCGGACCTCGCGCGCCGGGCTGCCGACGACGATGGCGTACGGCCGCACGTTCTTGGCCACGACCGCGCGGGCGCCGATCACGGCGCCATCGCCGACCACCACTCCAGGCAGCACGAGCGCGTCGTGGCCGAGCCACACGTCGCTGCCAACGACGATGTCCTGCTCGGGGCGCGGGTGGCCGTCCTCGTACGCGCCCCGCAACCCGGAAGACGCACGCGGAAGGGATAGGACGAGACCCAGTCGGCGCGGTGGTTGCCGCCGAGGGCGAACTCCACCCCCTCGGCGATCGACGTGTAGGCGCCGATGCGCAGCCGTCGCCCGGTCGCCGGGGCCGGCGTGCACGGTGAAGGCGCCGTAGCTGTGCGCGCCGATGGTGGGCCCAGCCGGCCGCGGACGCCTCGCGACCCGTCAGCGCGCCGGTCAGCCGGCCGGTGCGGAGAGGATCGCGTCCACGATCGATCCCGACCCGGGCGCGCAGGCGGTCCAGCGCGCGCAGGAGCCTGGGGTCGAGCATGCGCGAAGACGGTACTGACTTGGACGAGAGCGAGACCACGATCCTGGTCGCCGAGGAGACGGAGGCGATCCTGGGCGCCGGAAGCGCCGGCGGGAAGGTCATTCGCGGGGGCCTGCTGCGCGGTGGCGGCTACATCGTCGGCACCATCGCCGCGACCGGCGCCTCGGTCGTCCTGCTGCGGTATCTCGGCGCCCGTCGCGGTCGGGCAGTACGTCACCGTCATGTCGCTGCTGGCGATGGTCGGCGGCCTGACCGACGCGGGGCTGACCGTCATCGGCCAGCGCGAGTACACGATCGCCACCACGGACGCGCAGCGCCGGCGGCTGCTGGCCGACATCGTCGCGATGCGCCTCGCCATCACCCCGCTCGGGGTGCTCGCGGCCACCGCGTTCGCGCTGGTGGCGGGCTATGACCACACGCTGGTCCTCGGGACGCTGATCGGCGGCGCCGGCGTCGTCGTCGCCAACGTGGCCGCGACGCTCACCGTGCCGCTGTCCGTGCAGCTGCGCCTCGGGGCGGTCGCGGCCACAGGAGGTCATCAAGCAGCTCGTCACCGCGGCCGGCATGGCGATCCTCGCGGTCGTCGGCGCCGGGCTGCTCGCCTTCTTCGCGGTCAACGTGGCCGCGGGCGCGGCGAGCCTCGCGCTCGCCATCCCCCTCGCGGGCGCGGCCGGCCGTGTGTGGCCGCACTTCTCACCGCGCCAGTGGCTGCCGATCTTGCGCGAGGCGGCGCCGGTCGCCCTCTCGCTGGCCGTGAACGTCCTTTACGTGCGCGCGCTGATCATCCTCATGTCCCTGCTGGCGAGCCCGCTGCAGACCGGCTATTTCGCCACGTCCTACCGGGTGCTCGAGGTCTTCGTCGCGGTCCCGCTGCTCATGCTCGGCAGCGCGTTCCCGGTCCTCGCCCACGCGGGCGGCGCCGACGAGGGCCGGCTCGCCTACGCGCTGCAGCGGCTGGCCGAGGTGACGCTGCTCACCGCGGTGGCGATCGTCCTCGTGCTCGTCGTCGCCGCCCAGCCGATCCTCGACGTCCTCGGCGGCGGCCAAGTACGACCAGGCGGCCGACGTCCTGCGCCGTCCAGGCCTTCGCCCTGCTTGGCGCCTTCCTGACCCAGGTGTGGGTGACCGGTCTCGTGTCGGTTCGCCGCCAGCGCGCGCTCATCCTCACCAACTGCGTCGCGCTGGGCACGGCCCTGGCGCTGGGCGCCACGCTCATCCCGGTCCTCGACGCGAAGGGGGCGGCCATCGCAGCGGTCGTCGGAGAGCTGGTGCTCGCAGCCACGACCGCGACGATGCTCGTGCGCGCCCGGCCATCGCTGCGCCCGCCTGTCGGGAGGCTGGCACGGGTGCTCGTGGCCGGCGGCGCCGGGGCAGCTGCAGGGCTGCTCGCGCCCGTCGGCGATGTCGTGGGCGCCACGTTGGCCCTGGCCGGCTTCAGGCCGGGAGCGCGGCCAACGTCGAGGCCGCCGTCTCTCCCGCGCCGCCGCGTAACGCGGACGGGACGCTGTGCGTGCGCAACGCCGGTCGACGGGCCGTCGGGCTGGTGGGGACCGACGAGCCGCTGTCGACCACGCTCCCCGCCACCGTGCTCGACGGCAAGCCGGCGGGAGACGTCGATCCAGCGATCACCTTTCTGGGCGGCCCGCCGCAGTCGATGATCAGCCGCGCCGGGACGATCCTCGGCCGCGCCTCGGACTTCACCGGCGGCTTCGTGCCGCTGTGGCTGCTGTGGCCCCTCACCCTTATCTTCGTCCTCGGTGCCCCGCTCGCGCTGGCGTGGGCGCTCTTCCGGTCGCTCGAGCCCGAGTAGGGAGCGCGGCACCCATGTCCGCGTCGTCGTCCGCGCCGAATCCCGCCCCGTGGCGGGTGGTGCTCGTGAAGGCGCTGGCGCGCGGTCCCACCGGCCTGCGTCGCGCGGTCTTCCGCTCGCGACGAGCGACGGCCAGGTTCAAGCGCCGGCGCATGGAGGCCAGCGGCGACTACTCGGCCTCGTATCCGGCCCTCCACGACATGGACCACCAGCTCGAGCGCTATCTGCCCCATCGGCACGGGTTCTTCGTCGAGGCCGGCGGCAATGACGGCTACACGCAATCGAACACCTACGCGTTCGAGCGCCGCCACGGATGGCGCGGCGTCCTGGTCGAGCCAGTCCCCGAGTTGGCGCGAGCATGCGCGCTGGAGCGACCCGGCTCGCACGTCGTCCGCGCGGCCCTCGTCGCGCTCGACTTCCCGGTCTCCGAGGTGAGCCTGCGCTTCGGCGGGCTCATGACCGTCGTCGTGGGCGGCCGCGACGCCGACGACGAATGGGTCGCGGCCGCGCACGCCGTCGGCCAGGAGGAGCCGCCGCACGAGTTCGTGGCGCCCGCGCGATCCCTGTCCTCGATCCTGGACGAGGTCCGCGCCCCGGAGGTCGATCTGCTCTCGCTCGACGTGGAGGGCTACGAGGCTCAGGCGCTCGCCGGCCTCGACCTCGAGCGCCACGCGCCGCGCTTCGTGCTGGTCGAGATGCGCGACCCCGAGGTCGACCGCGCCGCGATCGAGGAGGTCCTCGGCGAGCGCTATATGGATGTCGATGCGCTGTCGCCCTTCGACATCCTGTACGCCCGCGTCGACGTCGCGAACGCGGCGGGGCTCAGCGATCGTGCGCGGCGATGAAGCCGTCGACATCGCCGCTGGACAGCTGGGCCACGCGATCGAGGACGATGTCCTGCGGCCACTCCCACCAGCGGATGCGCAGCAGCGCATCCACCTGCTCGTCGTCGAAGCGCCGCCGGACCTCGCGCGCCGGGCTGCCGACGACGATCGCGTACGGCCGCACGTTCTTGGCAACGACCGCGCGGGCGCCGATAACGGCGCCATCGCCGATCACCACTCCAGGCAGCACGAGCGCGTCGTGGCCGAGCCACACGTCGCTGCCAACGACGATGTCCTGCTCGGGGCGCGGGTGGCCGTCCTCGTACGCGCCCGGCAACCCGAAGCGCACGCGGAAGGGATAGGACGAGACCCAGTCGGCGCGGTGGTTGCCGCCGAGGGCGAACTCCACCCCCTCGGCGATCGACGTGTAGGCGCCGACGCGCAGCCTCGCCCGGTCGCCGGGGCCGGCGTGCACGGTGAAGGCGCCGTAGCTGTGGGCGCCGATCTCGGCCCAGCCGGCCGCGGCCGCCTCGCGACCCGTCAGCGCACCGGTCAGCCGGCCGGTGCGAGGATCGCGTCCACGGTCGATCCCGACCCGGGCGCGCAGGCGGTCCAGCGCGCGCAGGAGCCTGGGATCGAGCATGCGCGAAGACGGTACTGACTTGGACGAGAGCGAGACCACGACCCTGGTCGCCGAGGAGACGGAGGCGATCCTGGGCGCCGGCAGCGCCGGCGGGAAGGTCATTCGCGGGGGCCTGCTGCGCGGTGGCGGCTACATCGTCGGCACCATCGCCGCGACCGGCGCCTCGGTCGTCCTGCTGCGATATCTGGCCCCGTCGCGGTCGGGCAGTACGTCACCGTCATGTCGCTGTTGGCGATCGTCGGCGGCCTGACGGACGCAGGGCTGACGGTCATCGGCCAGCGCGAGTACACGATCGCCACCACGGACGCGCAGCGCCGTCGGCTGCTGGCCGACATCGTCGCGATGCGCCTCGCCATCACCCCGCTGGGCGTGATCGCGGCCACCGCGTTCGCGCTGGTGGCGGGCTATGACCACACGCTGGTGCTCGGCACGCTGATCGGCGGCGCCGGCGTCGTCGTCGCCAACGTGGCCGCGACGCTGACCGTGCCGCTGTCTGTGCAGCTGCGCCTCGGGGCGGTCACGGCGACGGAGGTCATCAAGCAGCTCGTCACCGCGGCCGGGATGGCCATCCTCGCGGTCGTCGGCGCCGGGCTGCTCGCCTTCTTCGCGGTCAACGTGGCCGCGGGCGCGGCGAGCCTCGCGCTCGCCATCCCGCTCGCGGGCGCGGCCGGCCGCGTGTGGCCGCACTTCGCGCCGCGCCATTGGCTGCCGATCCTGCGCGAGGCGGCGCCGGTTGCCCTCTCGCTGGCCGTGAACGTCCTCTACGTGCGCGCGCTGATCATCCTCATGTCGCTGCTGGCGAGCCCGCTGCAGACCGGCTATTTCGCCACGTCCTACCGGGTGCTCGAGGTCTTCGTCGCGGTCCCGCTGCTCATGCTCGGCAGCGCGTTCCCGGTCCTCGCCCATGCGGGCGGCGCCGACGAGGGCCGGCTCGCCTACGCGCTACAGCGACTGGCCGAGGTGACGCTGCTCACCGCGGTGGCGATCGTCCTCGTCCTCGTCATCGCCGCCCAGCCGATCCTCGACGTCCTCGGCGGAAGCAAGTACGACCAGGCGGCCGACGTCCTGCGCATCCAGGCCTTCGCCCTGCTGGGCGCCTTCCTGACCCAGGTGTGGGTGACGGGGCTCGTGTCGGTTCGCCGCCAGCGCGCGCTCATCCTGACCAACTGCGTCGCGCTGGGCACGGCCCTGGCGCTGGGCGCGTCGCTCATCCCGATCCTGGACGCCAAGGGGGCGGCCATCGCGGCGGTGGTCGGAGAGCTCGTGCTCGCAGCCACGACCGCGACGATGCTCGTGCGCGCCCGGCCATCGCTGCGCCCGCCGGTCGGCAGGCTGGCTCGGGTGCTGGTGGCCGGCGGCGCCGGGGCCGCTGCCGGGCTGCTCGTGCCCGTCGGCGATGTCGCCGGCGCGGCATTGGCCCTGGCCGTCTTCGCGGCCGCTGCCTTCGCGCTGCGCGCCGTCCCGCTCGAGGTCCTCCACGCGCTCCGGCGCGGAGGCGCAGGCGGCTCGGGCTAAGGTTGCCGGGTGAGCGACGCTGCCTACAAGCAGGCGACGGTGGAGCAGTGGAGCGCGGACCCGTGCGGCGAGGTGGCCGCGACGGGCGACACCGGTACGCCCGACTACTTCGCGTCGCTCGATCGCGCGCGCCACGACTACGCCCCGTGGATGGTCGAGCAGCTCGACTACGCCGGCACCGCAGGCCTCGATGTCCTGGACGTCGGCTGCGGGCAGGGGATCGACCTCGTTCGCTATGCCCGAGCGGGCGCCACGGTCACCGGCGTCGACCTCACACCCCGCCACGTCGAGCTGGCGCGCCATCACCTCGAGGCCAGCGGCCTGCGGGGCACCGTCGTGCTCGGAGATGCCGAGCAGCTGCCCTTCGACGACGACAGCTTCGATCGGGTCTCGAGCAATGGCGTGCTGCACCACACCCCGGACATCGCGAAGGCGCTCACCGAGATACGCCGCGTACTGCGCCCGGGCGGGGAGGCGCGGATCATCGTCTACAACCGCTCGTCGCTGCACTACTGGATCCACCAGGTGGCCTACTGGGGGCTCCTGAAGGGCCGCCTGCGCGCCGAGGGCTCCATGGAGGGCGTCCTCTCCCACGTCGAGCACTCGACCAGCGGCGCCCGGCCGCTCGTGCGCGTCTACTCGCCGCGCCAGACCAGGCGGCTGCTGCGCGAGGCCGGCTTCACGGCCGTCACGACGCAGGTCCGGCACTTCCACGCCCGCGACACGGGCCCCACGCTGTTCCTGGAGCCGCTCTTCCCGCCGATGCGCAATCGGCGCGTGCTCGACAGCATCGGGCGTGTCGCGGGCTGGTACGTGATCGCCTCCGGCCGGGCGTAGCCGCGCGTTCGCAATAATCGGCAGGCGTCAGGCGTCGCCAGGGCGAACAAAGTCCGTATCTCGCCGCGCCTTCAGCCCGTTTCCTCGCCAGGCCGGCTCGGCCTACCACTCTTCGTGCCCAGTTCTCCCACCCACCACGACCACATGCCCCGGCGCTGAGCCATGTGCGGCATCGCCGGCATCCTCTCCCTGACGGGGGCCCCCGTCCCCGATCTCCGGCGCAGGCTCGAGGTCATGAACGACCTCATCGCGCACCGCGGGCCGGACGACTCCGGCATCTGGACGCACGAGCGCGGCCACGTCGGCTTCGCCCACCGCCGCCTGAGCATCATCGACCTCGCTCACGGCCACCAGCCGATGATCGACGAGGCGGGGAACGTCATCACCTACAACGGCGAGACCTACAACTACCCTGAGGTCCGTGCGGAGCTGAGCGGCGAGCGCTTCCTCACCGACTGCGACACCGAGGTCGTGCTTGCGGCCTATCGACGCTGGGGCGCCGGCTCCCTGGACCGTCTGCGCGGCATGTACGCCTACGCGATCTGGGACGAGCGCCGAGGCGAGCTCTTCGTCGCGCGCGACCGCTTCGGCATCAAGCCGCTCGTCTACGCGGTCGTCGACGGCATCCTGTACTTCGCCTCCGAGGCGAAGGCGCTCATGCCGTTCCTGCCGCGCATCGCCACGGACCCCGAGGGGCTGAGGGACTACCTCGCCTTCCAGTTCTGCCTGGGCGGCAAGACGCTCTTCGAGGGCGTTCGCGAGCTCCAGCCCGGCCACCGCTTCACGGTGAAGAACGGCTCCGTGCGCGAGGAACGCTATTGGGAGGTCTACTACGACCTCGACTGGGATCACACGACCCGGTGGTTCCAGGAGAAGGTCGAGGAGCTGCTGCACGAGTCCGTGCGACTGCACCTGCGCAGCGACGTGCCGGTGGCGAGCTACCTCAGCGGCGGCCTCGACTCGAGCTCGGTGGCCTCGGTCGCAAGCCTCTACGCCGGTGACGAGCCGATGAAGGCGTTCGTCGGCAAGTTCTCCGAGGACCCCCAGTTCGACGAGAGCCGGTACGCGCGGGCCCTCGCCGACGCTCGCGGCCTCGAGCTGCACGAGGTCGACATCGGCGTGGAGGACTTCCTCGGCTCGATCGAGGCCGTCGCCTACCACATGGACTACCCGGCCGCCGGGCCCGGGTCGTTCCCGCAGTACATGGTCTCCCAGGCGGCCAGCCGCGCCTGCAAGGTGATCCTCGGCGGCCAGGGCGGCGACGAGGTCTTCGGCGGATACACCCGCTATCTCATCGCCTACTTCGAGCAGTGCATCAAGGCCGCCATCGACGGCACGATGCGCAGCGGCAACTTCGTCGTCACCTACGAGTCGATCATTCCCAACCTGGCGGCGCTGGGGAACTACAAGCCGCTGCTGCAGCACTTCTGGCGCGAGGGGATGTTCGAGGACCTCGACGCGCGCTACTTCCGCCTCATCAACCGCGCCCCTGACCTCGAGGGGATCGTCGACTTCGAGGGGCTCGGCGCCTACGAGCCGTTCGAGAGCTTCCAGGCGATCTTCAACGGCACCAACGTGGGCCACGAGTCCTACTTCGACAAGATGACCCACTTCGACTTCAAGACGCTGCTGCCGGCGCTGCTGCAGGTCGAGGACCGCGTCTCCATGGCGCATGGACTCGAGTCGCGGGTCCCGCTTCTCGACCATCGCCTCGTCGAGCTGGCGGCGACGATCCCGGCCGACTCGAAGTTCCGCGGCGGCGACATGAAGCACATCTTCAAGGAGACGACGCGTACACTGGTCCCCGACGTCATCGCGGAACGCAAGGACAAGATGGGCTTCCCGGTGCCGCTGACCGACTGGATGGCCGGGTCGGCGCGGGAGTTCTTCACCGACGTGTTCTCGAGCGAAGCGGCCCGCGGGCGGCCGTACGTCGACAGCGAGCGAGTGCTCGCCGAGCTCGGCCGTGAGACGCGCTTCGGACGCCGGGTCTGGGGCCTGCTCAGCCTCGAGCTCTGGCAGCGCGCCTTCCACGACCGCGAGGACCACTTCAAGCGACTGCTGACCCAGGAAAGGACTGCGACGACTCCATGAAGGTGCTGATCACAGGAGGGGGCGGCTTCGTGGGCTCCCACCTCGCCGAT
>CAWIEX010000003.1:0-59134 GCA_963835295.1 uncultured Actinomycetes bacterium | reverse complement strand
GCGTGAGCGGCTTGGCGGCTGAGGCCGCGCCTGCGCTCCGGCGCGCGTGACGGCGCGCCCACCTGCATCGCGGCCAGCACGACGCCGACCCACGTGAGCGTGGCCAGCGCGACGTGCACCCATACGATCTCGGCCGGCAGGTCGAGCTGGAACTGCAGGATGCCGACGATGCCCTGCGCCGCCAGCAGCAGGCAGATGCGCGTCAGCCGGACGCGCAGCTCGCGGTCGGCCTCGCGCCGGCGCGCCAGCCACCAGGTCGCCACGGCCAGCACGCCGAGGGCCGCAGCGAGCACCCCATGGCGGTTGATCAGCCAGTTGACGGTCGAGGCGCCCTTGAAGGTGAAGCGGTGCACGACGTCGCCGGTCCCCTCGCCGCCGGCGTGCGGGCCGGCCGCCGTGGCCGCGGTGCCGGCGAAGATGGTCACGGCGCCGAGCGCGAACAGCGCCCACACCGCCCGCGCCGTCGCGCGGTCGGCCGCCGGCTCCTCGCCCTCGGCGAAGGCCGGGCGCGCGCGCCACGCCAGCGCCCCGGCGGCGACGAGGATGGTCATCGACAGCAGGTAGTGGCCCATGACCCAGCCGGGCGCGAGGCCGTAGAGCACGGTCAGCCCGCCCATGACGGCCTGGCCCACCACGCCCAGCGGCAGGAGCACGCCGAGGACCGCGAGGTCGCGGCGGAAGGGCACGCGGAAGAAGGCCAGCAGCCCGGCGGCGACGGCGGCCAGCGCGACGAAGCCGGTGAACATGCGGTTGCCGAACTCGATCCACGCGTGCGAGTTGAGCTCGGCCACGAGGCGCCCGTTGGAGTAGCACTCCGGCCAGTGCGGGCAGCCCAGGCCGGACCCAGTGACACGCACCGCGGCGCCCGTGAAGACGATGACCGTCAGCGCGACCAGCGCGACGGCGGCCACCACGAAGTAGCGCTCCGGGGAGATGCGGATCCACTGGCGCATGGACCGCCACAGGATGACCGATGGATAGCCTGCCTGCCCCATGCCCCGGCGATCACTGGCCGCGCGGGTGCGGCGACGGCTCGCCGGCGGCCCCGACCCCGGGCCGCTGCGCGTCGTGCTGCCCTCCTGCCAGGCGCAGGCGATGGCCGAGGGGCCGGTGGCCCTGCGCGGCGACGCCGCGGCCCTCGCCGATGCCACGTCGCTGCGCGTCGCGGCGGTGGTCCCCTCCTTCCGGCGCGGCAGCGGCGGCCACGCCACGATCGCCAACCTGCTGCGCGGCCTCGAGGCCGCCGGGCACCGCACGACCGTCTGGGTCCTCGACGACGAGCGCCGCCACGCGACCGAGAGCCCGGCCGAGACCGCGGCGCTCTTCACGGAGTTCTTCGGGCCGCTCGCGGGCCCCGTGCGCGTCGGCTTCGGCGGCTGGGAGGGCGCGGACGTGGCCATGGCCACCGGCTGGCAGACCGTCGCGCAGGTCCTGCGGCTGCCGGGGGTGAGCGCGCGCGCCTACCTGGTGCAGGACCACGAGCCCGAGTTCTACCCAACGTCCGCCGAGCGCCAGTGGGCCGAGTGGACCTACCGCCAGGGGCTTCACTGCATCGCCGCCTCGCCCTGGCTGGCCGACCTGGTGCGCACGCGCTACGGGGCCAGCGCTACGAGCTTCGACCTGGGGATCGACCACGCGCGCTACCGGCCCGCCGAGGTCGAGCGGCGCACCGACCACGTGCTCTTCTATGCGCGCGCCGTCACCCCGCGGCGGGCCGTGCCGCTCGGCCTCCTGGCGCTGGCTGAGCTGCATCGCCGCCGGCCGGAGATCGAGATCGCGCTCTTCGGCGAGGCGCGCCCGGTGGCGACGCCGTTTCCCTACCGCGCGCTGGGCGTACTCGAGCCCGAGGCGCTGGCGCGCGCGTACTCGGAGGCGACCGTTGGGCTCGTGCTGTCGCTGACCAACCCCTCGCTCATCCCCCAGGAGATGCTGGCCTGCGGCCTGCCCTGCGTCGACGTGGCCAGCGAGAGCATGCTCGCCACCTACGGCGCCGACGGCCCGGCAGCCCTCGCGGCGCCCGAGCCGATCGCGCTGTGCGAGGCCATCGAGGCGCTGCTCGACGACGCCCCGCGCCGCGCCCGACTCGGCGACGAGGGGCTGCGCTGGGCCGCCGGGCGCACGTGGCCGGCCGCCGCCCGGCAGGTCGAGACGGGCCTGCGCACGGCAGTGCGTGAGGCGGCGTAACCGTAGGCGCCAATACCCTGTGGGTCTGATGGCTGCCCGTCCCGCAGTCGTGGTGGATGGCGTCTCGAAGACGTTCCGCATCCCGCGCGAGCAGGTGCACACGCTCAAGGAGCGTGCGCTGCACCCATTTCGCAGCGCGGGGCATGACGACCTTCGCGCACTGCGCGACGTCTCCTTCGCGGTCGAGCGCGGGGAGTTCTTCGGCATCGTCGGGCGCAACGGCTCGGGCAAGTCGACGCTGCTGAAGTGCCTGGCCGGCATCTACCGCACCGACCGCGGGCGGATCTACGTCGACGGCCGGATGTCGACCTTCATCGAGCTCGGCGTCGGCTTCAACATGGACCTCGCCGCCTACGACAACGTGATGCTCAACGCGACGATGCTCGGGCTCTCGCCCCGCGAGACCCGCGCGCGCTACGACCACATCATCGACTTCGCCGAGCTGCGCGAGTTCGCCGACCTCAAGCTGAAGAACTACTCCTCGGGCATGCTCGTGCGCCTGGCCTTCTCGGTGATGATCCAGGTCGACGCCGACATCCTGCTCATCGACGAGGTCCTGGCCGTGGGCGACGCCGCCTTCCAACAGAAGTGCTACGACGAGTTCGCCCGCATCCGCCGCAGCAGCACGACGGTGCTCTTCGTGACCCACGACATGAACGCCGTGCAGCGCTTCTGCGATCGCGCGGTGCTGCTCGAGCACGGGCGGCCGGTGGAGCTCGGCGCCCCCGCGCGCGTCGGGGATCGCTACCTGCAGCTGAACTTCTCGCGCGACGCGCGCGAGGCCGAGGCACGCGAGGCCGGCGACGAGGCCGTCGACACACCGTTGTCGCACCGCGGCGCCGACGGCGAACCGGCGGCGCGACTGGGCGACGGCCGGGCCGAGATCGTCGAGGCCTGGTTCGAGGATGAGCAGGGCCAGCGCGCCGACGTCCTGCGCGCGCGCCGGCCGTGCAGCTTCCACGCCCGCGTGCGGGTCAACGGACGTCTCGAAGACCCACTCGTGGGCGTCAACTTCGAGAACTCGGCGGGCGAGCACGTATGGGGCGCCAACAACCTCACGGCCCAACGCTCGGGCGTGTTCGAGGCCGGCGAGGAGCTGACCTTCGCGCTGCGCTTCACGAACCTGCTCGCCCCCGATCGCTACTGGGTCACCCCGGCCGTGGCCAAGAGCGACGGCGGGCTCGTCTGGCACGATCGCCGCCCGCGCTTCGCTTCGGTCATGGTCACGGCAACCCATCGCCCCGAGGGCCTCGTCGACCTGCCCTTCGAGATCGACGTCGCGCGATCCCAGCGGGCCGAGGAGCCGGCACCAGAGGTCGCCGGATGAGCGGCGCCTCCCTCGGCGTCGAGAGCCTCGGCGCCCCGATCAAGGGTCCCACCGCGCTGGGCAACGACCCGCGCCGCCTGCTGCGGCTGACCTGGGCGCTGGCGGTCACCGACTGGCGCCTGCGCTTCTTCGGCTCCGCGCTGGGCTACCTGTGGTCGTTCGTGCAGCCGCTGATGCTCTTTGGCGTCCTCTACACGGTCTTCAGCGTGCTGCTGAACTTCAGCGGGGACGAGCGCTTCTACCCCGTCGCGCTGCTGCTGGGCATCGTCATGTACTCGTTCCTCAACGAGGCCACGGGCGGTGCCGTGCGCAGCCTCGTCAACCGCGAGAACCTCGTGCGCAAGATCGAGTTCCCGCGCCTGGCCGTCCCGATGGCGACGGTCCTCACCGCGTGCTTCAACCTCGCCCTCAACCTCGTGCCGGTGACGATCTTCCTCATCGCCTCGGGCGGTGAGCCGCGCTGGACGTGGCTGGAGATGCCGCTGATCTTCGCCGTCCTCGTCGCCTGGGCGGCCGGCATCGCCATGCTGCTCTCGGCGCTCTTCGTGCGCTACCGCGACATCGAGCCGATCTGGACCGTGGTCCTGCAGATTGTCTTCTACGTGACGCCGATCTTCTACACCGTCTCGCTCGTGCGCGAGAAGGCCAGCGAGTCGGTCGTGCGGCTCATGATGCTCAACCCGTTCGCCGCCATGCTCCAGCAGGCGCGCTACGCGTTCGTCGACGCGTCGCACCCGAGCCTCGGCGCCGCCATGGGTGGCTGGCTGTGGATCACCCTTCCGTTGCTGGTCGCGATCGCGTTCTGCGTCGGCGGCTACGTCGTCTTCTCGCGCGCAGCGCCGCGCGTTGCCGAAGAGCTCTAGACCCGGGCGCCGTCGCGCTCGGAGCCGAACGCGCGCACGTCGGCCACGAGGTCGGCCACGAGCCGCGTGTAGACGCGCGAGGCGCGGAACTGCTCGGCCTTGCGCCGCCCGCGCACGCGCACGGAGTGCCACACGGTCGCGTCGCGGCGCAGGGTCGCCAGGATTCGCGCGAGCTGGTCGCCACTCTGGAACTCGAGGTAGTCGATGCCCGACTCGAGCCCGTGGCTCGGGCTCAGTGTCTCGCTAGCCACGAGGTGGCCGGCCGCGAGGTGCAGGCACACGCGGTTCTCGAAGCTCGGGTAGGGCTCGTTGTGGATGTTGATGGCCATCCAGTGCTCGTCCATGACGCGCTCCAGCCGGGCAGCGCCGACGCCGAAGGCGAGGTGCAGCACGTCGAAGCGGTGCTTGGCCTCGGTGAGGATCGCCTCGCGGTGCTCGGTCGAGCGGCCCACGAAGAGCGGCGGAGCGGTCGGGTCGGGCGCCGTGACGGGGCGGTAATAGCGATCGGAGACCGGCAGCGGGATCGCGCGCCAGACCGGAAGCACACGATCGGCGGTCTCCGCGATGAGCGGGTCGAAGGCGACGATGCGGTCGAAGTTCGATCCGTCGACCTGGCCGAGCTCCCACAGCCGGCGCTCGAGGTCCCTGTGGCTGGCCCCTCGGCCGTTGCCGGTGCGCGGAAGCGGCTCGGTCAGAAAACCGACCGTTGTCGCCCGCAGGCCGCCGAACGCCCCCGCGGGGATGATCTCGGGGCGGAAGACGACGATCACGTCAGGCGCGAGCGCCGACAGCGAGGACAGCAGCGGGGCGATCTCCGCACCACCGCGGAACTCGTGGAAGCTCGTGGCGAAGCGCACGGCCACGCCGTCGTCGAGGGCGCACGCCTCGAAGAACGTGGACTGCCCGACGAAAGCGAGGCGCAGGGGCCGGTCGGTCGTGGCGAGCATGGGCGCGGGCAAGGGTAGCCTCACGCCTCGGCCGCGGAGGTCACCGGTCGCGGCCGCGAGGTTCCGACCGCGCGGCTCTTGAGCGCGAGCGCGCGCGACTCGACGAGCCGCCACGAAGACAGACCGAGGAGGTAGGTGACCGGGGTGGCGATCGCGAGCATGCCCAGGGGGCCGACTCCCTTCCAGGCCAGAGCGACGGTCTGCTGGACGGGGAACGCGTAGACGTAGACGCCGTAGGAGACGTCGCCCGGCCGGACGAGCGCGTTGAGGCCGCGGGGGGCGCGGTAGGCGATGACGAGGATCGCGTAGGGGACGAAGAGCGAGGCCGTGACCGTCACCCACGCGCTCTTCCACGACACGACCCACACAACGGCAAGCGCCGCGGCCACCCACCAGGACAGCCGCACGCGCTCCCGGGCCGCAAAGAGCAGCGAGCCCACGAGGAAGACCACGACGAGGTGGATGACGATCTGGACGTTCCCTCCCGCGGCCGTGTCCTGCGCGCCGCCGGGCAGGTGAGAGGCGATGTCGACCGGCGGCGACAGGGCGACGAGGCCCACCACGGCCGCCGCGGCGAGCAGCGCCCGGCGATGCAGCAGTGCGAGCACGCCGAGCACGGCGACCATGACGTAGCAGCACGCCTCCAGCGGCAGCGTCCACAGCGAGCCGTCGACGGCGTTGGCGAACGGGTTGTGCTCGTACACGCCGGGCAAGCGCCCGGCGAAGGTGATCAGCACGCTCGAGCGCAGTGGGTAGATCCAGGTCTGCGGCGTCGTGAGGTAGTCGCTCAGCGAGAGCTCCGTGACGACCGGACCCAGCACGAGCGCCAAGAGCCAGACGCAGACCACGAGCGCGGGGAGCAGCCGCAGCGCGCGCTTGGCGGCAAAGGGGCGGATCCCGGGCTGCGAGGCCCAGCTGCGCGCCACGAGGAACCCGCTGATGGCGAAGAAGACCGACACCCCGAGGTCGCCCAACGTCTGGCCGACGACGCGCGCGACCGGCTCGTCGCGACCCGTGAGCGGGTAGCAGTGCGAGAGCAGTACGGCCAGCGCGGCGGCCAGGCGCAGAACGTCGAAGACGTTGTCGCGCGAGCCGCTGCGGTCGCTCAACCGCGGTGCCATGGCGCGACACCCTAGGGCTACCATCCCTGCCCATGCCGGCTCACGAGGAGACAACGGGTCCCGCGACAACGCCCGAGCGCGCTCTCGTGGACCGCGTCGTGCGCGCGCTCGCGGGCGATGGCGTCCCGCTCGACGCAACCGCGCTGGCCGGAGACCCGCCCGACGGCGACGCCCTGGTCGCGGCGCTGCGCGACCAGGCTCAGGAGGGCGCCGTCATCGCATGCGCCGGCGTGCTCGAGCGCCTGGCGAGCTTCGCCGGCGTCGTGCACACGCTCGTCAGCCTGTCGACGGAGCGCGGGGCGACCGTCGTCTTGGCGCTACCCAACGACGCCGCGGCGGACGGTGCGGCCGGCGGGCGCCGCAGCGTCTGGAGCGAGGGCGCGGTCGCGGAGCTGCGCGGCCTGCTCCCTGCGGATCACGTCGCGTTCGACCTCGTCGCGCTGCGCGGCGCCGCGCTCGTGCCCACGGGCGACACGGCCGAGCTGACGATCGGCGTCGACGTCGACGCGCGCGCCCAACCGCCGGCCGGCTTCGTCCTCGCCTTCGGGCCTCGGGCGCAACGGGTCCAGGCCTCGGCCGCCATCGCGACGGCCGACCTGAGTGCCGAGCGCGACCACGAACGCGGCCGGACCGCCGAGCTCGAGGTGCTGCGCGCGCGGGTCGCCGCGCTCGACGCCCGCCCACAGCTCGCGCCCGCCAACGGCGCCCAGCCGCCCGAGAGCGCCGGGTGAAGGTCGCCTTCCTCGTCAACGACCTGCAGCTCAGCGGCGGCGTCGGGGTCGTCGTCGCCCACGCGCGCCAGCTCCACGACCGCCACGGCTTCGACGTCACGCTCGTCCTCGCCCGCGAGCAGGAGGACCCGCACTGGAGCCACGAGCCGCTGGAGGGGCTGCCCGTCGTCTCCCTCGACGAGGCGCGCACGGGCCGGTACGACATCGCGGTCTCGACGTGGTGGGAGACCGCGTTCTCGCTCTTCGAGCTGCAGGCCGAACGGTTTGCCTCGTTCGTACAGAGCCTCGAGGACCGCTTCTACCGGCCCGGTGAGGCCGACCGGCTGGGCGCGCGGCTCGTCCTCGACCTCCCGGTCAGCTTCATCACCGAGGCGCGCTGGATCGCCGACACGCTCGCCGGCCTGCGCCCGAGCGCGCCGTGTCACCTCGTGCGCAACGGGATCGACAAGCGCGTCTTCACGCCGCCCGCCGGGCTCGAGCCACGCGTCGACGGACCCCTGCGCGTCCTCGTCGAGGGCAATGCCAACGTCTGGTTCAAAGGTGTCAACGATGCCGTCGCCGCCGCCGGCCAGATGCGCGAGCCGCACGAGCTCACCGTCGTCGCCCCCAATCGCGTCGGCCTCGTGGCCGACGGGGCCGACCGCGTCGTCGGGCCGCTCCCGCAGCGCGAGCTCGCCGAGCTCTACGCGCAAAGCGACGTGCTGGTCAAGCTCTCGCGCGTCGAGGGCATGTACGGGCCTCCGCTGGAGGCCTTCCACATGGGCGCGACGTGCGTGACCACCGAGGTCACCGGCCATGACGAGTACGTCGAGCACGGCGTCAACGCTCTCGTCTGCGACTGGGACGACCCGCGCGGGACCGCCCGGCAGCTGGACCTGCTGGCCCGGGACCGCGTGCTGCTGCACCGGCTGCGCCTGGGCGCCCTGGACACCGCGCGCACCTGGCCGACGTGGGAGCAGGCCGGCGAGTTCATGGCCGGCGCGCTGCACGCCATCCGCAGCGTCCCCCAGCCGGATCCGACGCCCGCGCTCGCCCGGCTGATGGCGGACGTGCGCGCGGGGATCGAGGAGCAGCGCTTCCTGGAGGCCAACCGCAACGCGCTGAGGTGGAAGGTCGACCGCTACGAGCGCCTGCCCGGGATCCGCACCGTTCTGGCGTGGCGGCGGCGCAAGGGGGTTCGGCGCGCACTGATCATGGCCCAGCCCGTGACGCGCCCGATCAAGCGCAGGCTGTTGGGGCCCTAGCGGTCAGAGCGCCAGCGCCCGACGCCCCACAGCAGGGAATGCAGCCAGTGCTCGAGGCGCGCGGGCAGGGGACGTGCGCCCCACCACCAGCGATAGACGACGCGGCCCACGGGCGACAGGTCGGAGTCGCGGGCCAGCTCGCCGCGCCGCGCGTAGAGGTCGGCGTGCTTGTCGCGCAGGCGCTTGAACCAGAGCCGGTACTCGAGCCGGTCGCCCGCGAGCTTCGTCGAGCCATGGCGGCGGTACTCGAAGGTGATCTCCTCGACGCGCCGTCCCTTCCACCCCTTCTCCAGAGCGTGCAGCCAGAACTCCCAGTCCTCGTATCCACCGAAGGCCGCGTCGAACCCGCCGACCGCGGCAACGAGCTCGCGCCGCATCAGGCACGTCGTTCCGATCGTGTGCCGGTACAGGAGCTTGTAGGGGTCATAGGGCGGCATCGTCATCTCGCCCTCCCACTCCCCGAAAAACCGCGTGATGCCGTAGGCGAAGCCAAGCGTCGGGTCCGCCTCGAGCGTGGTGCGCAGCAGGTTCAGAGCCCGCGGGCGCAGACGGTCGTCGGCGTCGAGGATCATCAGGAAGGGCGTCTCGGCGGCGGCCATCCCGATGTTGCGAGCGGCTGCCACGCCGGCGTTCTCGCGACGGATCAGGCGGACGCTCTCCGGCAGCCGGTCCAGGACCTCCAGCGTGTACGGATCCGTGGACCCGTCGTCCACGACGATGACCTGAGGGGCCCGCCCTCCTGGGCCAGCACGCTCTCCACGGCCTCCTCGAGGAAGGTGCCGTAGTTGTAGTTCGTCACGATGACCGTGATATCGCTGTGGCGGCTTGTCACCGGACGAGCGCGGAGATGCGGTAGCTGGCCTGCACTCACTTCAGGGTATGGGGGACGACCAGGCAACGGAACCCGAGCGGCCATCGATCAGGGCGCGGCACGCTCCGACACGGTACCGAGCGCCAACCCGGGGCACGGTCGCGCCCTCGCTCGGCGCGACGCCGCCGACACACCTGCCTCTAGGGTGAACGGCCCGCGAATGTCGATCCTGTCCCGCGACGACACCTCCAGCGCCACCCGTCCGGCCCCCGCTGGCGCGAGGGCGCGTCGACGCCTTGCGCCGAAGCCGAGCCCGGTGCTGCTCGCGCTGCTCGCCGTCGCCGCCATCCAGGCGCTGGCCTGGACCATCGTGCTGCCACCGCTGGAAGGTCCGGACGAGATCAGCCACTTCGCCTACACGGAGCGAATGGTGGAGACGCGCTCGATCCCCTTCTATCCGGGAGGGACGCCGAGCAATCCGGGCCATTCGATCTCGACGGAGCTCAACGCGGCGGCCATCTATGGCGGGATCCTGGCCGAGTCGCGCAACCCGTTCGCGCGCCCACCGGGATCACAGCGGTCGGTCGAGCTCTGGAGGCGACAGCCGCCGCGGACGAACCACGCCGACCGCGCCGACGGCGGCTACGCATCGGCGATGGGCAGCCCACCGCTCTATTACCTCTACGCCGCGCTGCCCTACGTGGCGACGTACCCGCTGGACTTCTTCGATCGAGAATTCGCCATGCGCCTGGCGAACATCCCGCTTCTGCTTGCGATCGTGGCGCTGACCTGGGCCATCGCGGGGATGCTGCTGCCCAGGCGATCACTCCAGGTTCTCGCCACTGCCGGGGTCGCGCTCAACCCCCAGCTCACGCACCTCACCGCCGTCGTCAATCCCGACGTGTTCCTGGCGGCGTTGTGGACGGCGTTCTTCTACCTCGCCATCCGGGTGGTGATGGAGGGCGCCACACGCGGCAGGGTCGCCGGCATCGTCGTGCTCTGCGTCGCGTCGTGCCTGACGCACGGGCGCGGGATCGCGATCCTCGTACCGGCCGCGCTGGTCCTCGCGCTAGCGTGGTGGCGCTGGCGCCGACCGAGCAGACGCGCCGCGCTCGCGCTCGCCGGCGCCGCCGGCGTGGTGACGCTGGCCGCGGGCTACACGGTGCTGCGCTACGCCACGCTCGGGCCTCCGACCGTGAAGGGCGTGCGCCAGTTCGGCTCCTACCTGTGGCAGTTCTACCTGCCCAAGCTCTGGTTCATGGGAACCACGTTCCGCCCGGATTGGACGGTCCGCGATGTGTTCATCGACCGCTTCTACGGCACCTTCGCGCAGCTCGAGGTCTACTTCTCGCCGAGCGTGATGACGCTCCTGTCACGCTTGACGATGGCGGCCGTCGTGCTCGCCTTGATCGGCCTCGCAGTGCGCCTGCGCTCGGTGTCGAAGCGATCGACCGCGCTCTGGGTCCTCGCGGTCTTCGCGGCCGGAGCGATCGCCTACATGCTGGACATGCACATCGCGGCCTACCGCTCGCTGGCCTCCGGCGCCGGCGACCCGGTGGCGACGGGTCGCTACCTGCTTCCGCTCATCGCGATCTACGGGCTCGGCATCGCGCTCGCCGTCTCGTGGCTGCCCAGACGCGTTGGCGCAGTGGCCGGCGGCATCGTGCTCGGCGGCCTGGTGCTCCTGCAGCTCGGTGCGATGGGCATCGTCGTCGAGCGCTTCTATGCGTAGGTGGCCCGTGCTCGGCGCCCTGGCCGGCGCGACCGTCCTGCTCGTCGCCGCCGTCGCGATCGGCCGTCCATACCTGACCAAGCAGCGCGCCTATCCGGCCTCCATTCCCCAGCCGCCGTCCGTGGTCTCGGTCGAGCTCGTGCGCATGAAGCCGAACGGGGTCGCGTGCCTGCATGACGCCGTGCTGGACACCCACAGCGAGCGGGCACTCTTCCAGGTCGAGACGTACGGCAAGCCGACGGTTCCGCTGCGCCTGACCCTGGACGGGCAGGCCTACCACACCACGGTGCACGTGGCGCCGTCCGCCTACAAGGACGAAGGGATCGTCAACGTCCCGGTGCCGGCGCCGCGTCGCGACGTCCTGGTGCGTTCGTGCGTGACGAACGTCGGCAAGCGGCCCGTCGCCCTGTTCGCGACCACCACGGCGGAGCCGGGGCCGGTCACGGGCACGCTCGACGGCAAGGCCCTCCCATCGAATCCGTGGCTCGCGTTCTACGAGGCCAAGCGCACCTCGATCGCCCACCGCCTGCCCACCATCGTGTCGCGGATGGGGATCTTCCGTCCTCCGTTCATCGGCGGATGGCTGCTCTGGCCGCTGGGGCTGTTGTTCGTCTTTGGGGTCGCGGCCACGGTGCTCGTCGCGTACGCCGGCGCTCTGCGCGAGGACGAGGCTCGAGCACCGACCGAGCCGACTCAGCGGCCGCGCAGGCGCTTGGCGCGCCGCAGCGGCTCGGTGAGCCGCCACGAGACCGACCCGTAGACGTTGCGCAGCTCGGCGCGCTTGTCGTCGAGCTCGGCCAGCAGGGTGGCGGCGTCCTGGCGCAGCTGGGCTTCGACGGCCCGCAGGGCGCTGAGCTCGGTCCGAGCGCGCTCGAGCTCGGTGCCCAGAGCAGTGTCCATCAAGTCGCCCAGCGCGACGGCCGAGAGCGTCGCCGGCAGGGGCTCGCGGCTCGCCAAGGCGATGGTGTATGGCTCAGATCCGGGGTCGCGCCAGGCGCTCTTCGAGACGCGCACGTCGCCGCGCTCCTGCATCGAGGCATCCGCGGCGTGTTCGTCGTCGAGCACCGCGGAGGCCAGCCACGCGTGCTGACGGCGCAGCTCGACGTGGTCGAGGTGCGCGCCCAGCGCCGCGCGCAGCTCCTCTGGCACGTACTCGTGCAGATGGTGGGGGTTGCCGGCCGGATACACGTCACGGTTGGGCGAGGACATCACCAACACGCCAGCCGGTGCGAGCACCCGCACGAGCTCGGCGATCACCTCGTCCTGGTGCTCGACGTGTTCGATGACCTCGAAGCACACGATCACGTCGAACTGTCCTGGCTCGAAGGGCAGCGCGTGGACGTCGCCGGTGACGAAGGACGCGTTGGCGGGCGCGCCGCTGGCGGCGGCCGCGACCGCCTTGGCCGAGAGGTCGACCCCGACGACCTCCGTGGCGCCCGCCTCGGCGAGCATCGCGCTGCCGTAGCCGACGCCGCAGCCCGCGTCGAGCACCCTGCGCCCTGCGACCAGCTGGGCGGCCCACCGATAGCGCACGAAGTGCTCGACCTCAATTAGCTCGCCGTCCGCCGTTCCCGGGACGAAGCGCTCGTCAGCCAGGCCGATCCGGTCAGAGAGGTCGGCGTCCACCGCCGGACCGTACCGGACGCGACCGGCGGCCCGCGGGGCGCAGCCCGTACCCTGCCCCGTGCCGATGACCTGTGGCTACGAGCAGACCTCCGCCTCCGGCTACTTCGAGAACGAGCGCGCCGACGTGGTGGCCAAGCTGCCGCGACCGCTGGGCCGCGTGCTCGACGTGGGCTGCGGCGCGGGCGGCGTGGCGCGCTCGCTGCGCGCCGCCGGCGCCGAGCGGATCGTCGGGATCGAGATCCACACGCCCTCGGCCGAGCGGGCGCGCGCGATCCTCGACGAGGTGCACGTCGGGGCCGTCGAGCAGGTGCTCGGTGAGGGCCTTGTGCAGGGGCCCTTCGACACCCTCGTGCTCTACGACGTCCTCGAGCACGTCGTCGACCCGGCCGGGGTGCTGGAGGCGCTCGTGCCGCTGGCCGCCCCCGGCGCCCGAGCGCACGTCTCGGTCCCCAACGCGCGCCACTGGACGCTGATGCGCGACCTCGTCCTGCGCGGCACCTTCGGCTACACCGACTGGGGTCACCGCGACCGCACGCACCTGCGCTGGTTCACGCGCCGCGACATCGAGGCGCTGCTGGCCGGCACCGGCTGGCCGGTGGTGGCGTCCTCGCCGGCGCTCATGGGGCGCGAGGCCACGCTCGACCGCCTGACGCGCGGCGCGGCGCGCGAGTTCCTGGCCCTGCAGTGGCACGTCCTGGCCCAGCGATGAGCGCCGCCGGCCGCCCTCGCGTCGTGCTCCTGCGCGGCCATCACGCCAACGTGTGGGACCTGCGGCCGTGGGAGCGCCTGCGCGACGAGTACGACGTCGCGGTGCTGGTCACGGGCTCGAACGTCCACCAGGTGGCAGGGCTCGACCTCGAGGTCGTCGAGGCACGCACGCCGCGCGACGCGCTGCCCGGCTCCCGGGTCGCCGGCGCCGCGGCCTACGCGCTCGGCGAGCGCTATCGCGACCTCGACCGCCACCTGGCCGGCGCCGACATCGTCCATGCGGCAGAGATCGGCACGTGGTTCGCCGCGCAGGCCGCCGAGCTGCGCGCGCGCATGGGCTTCGCGCTCGCCCTCACCGTGTGGGAGACGATCGCCTGGCGCTCGACCTATCGCTGGCCGCGCGAGCGCGGGTACCGCAAGCGCGTGCTGGCCGCCGGCGACCGCTTCCTGCCGGCCACCGAGCGCGCCCGCGACGCGCTCCTGCTGGAAGGGGTCGCCCCCGAGCGCATCACCGTCGCCCCGCCGGGCATCGACCTCGAGCACTTCGCCTCCGCCCCCCGTCCGTCCCAGCCGCCGGCCAAGCACCGGATCCTCTCGGCCGGGCGCCTGGTGTGGGAGAAGGGCCATCAGGACGTGCTGCGCGCCTTCGCCGCCCTGCGCCGCGTGCTGGCCGGGACCGCGCACACCGACGTCGAGCTGCTCGTCGTCGGCGACGGGCCCGAGCGCAAGCGCCTGGAGCGCTACGCCCGCGAGCTCGGGGTCGCCGACAGCGTCGAGTTCCGCCCCACCGTCCCCTACGACGCGATGCCCGCGCTCTACGCCTCGGCCTCCGCGCTCGTGCTCGCGAGCCTCCCGACGCGCGGGTGGGAGGAGCAGTTCGGCATGGTCCTCGTCGAGGCTCTGGCCGCCGGGACTCCCGTCATCGCGTGCTCGACGGGCGCGATCCCCGAGGTCCTCGGGGCCGACGGGACGCTCGTCGCGGCGGGCGACTGGCTCGGCCTCGCCCAGGCGCTGGCCGACGCGGTCGCCGCCGCGCCGGCCGCCCGCGCCGAGGTCGACCGCGCGCGCCTGGAGCGCTTCTCCTCGGCCGCCGCGGCCGAGCGCCTGCGCGCGGTCTACGCCGAGCTGCTCGCGGCGGGGCGCTCGCCGAAGCGCCCCGCGAGCGCGTCGCGGTAGCCGTCGCGCACCGCGGCCGCGAACGGCCGCCGGCGCTCGGAGAGGGCGAAGGCCTGGAAGAGGAAGACGGCGAGGATGAGCCAGCGGCGCAGGTCGCGCAGCGGGCGTGGCAGGGGCAGGTGGCGCTCGGAGACCGCGATCGTGTTGCGCACGCCGTAGTACAGGGCGTGGGTCGAGGCGCGCTCGCCGCCGGTCGAGGCCGACACGCGGTGCCACGCGACCGCGTCGGGCACGAACCAGATCTCGAAGCCGACCGCCCGCGCACGACAGCACCAGTCGACGTCCTCGACGTAGGCGAAGAGGTCCTCGTCGAGCAGGCCGACGGCGTCGACCACCCGCCGCGAGACGGCCATGAAGGCGCCGGCCGCGCGGTCGGTGCGGTAGGCGCGCCGGTAGCGCGGCCCGTCGCGCCGGCCGTAGCCGCGCGGGCGCCCGGAGTAGCCGAAGGCCGGCCAGAAGCGCTGGCCGGCGAACCAGATCCGGTCGGGTGGCTCGTCGAAGAAGACCTTGCCCGCCAGCATCCCGGCCGCGGGATGCTCGACCGCCGCGGCGCGCAGGCGATCGACGGCGTCGGGCGCCAGCGTCGCGTCGTTGTTGACCAGCACGGCCCACTGCCCGCCGTGCTCGAAGGCGTAGCGCAGGCCGGCGTTGTTGCCGCCCGCGAAGCCCAGGTTGCGGCCGTTCTCGACGACGTGGATCTCGGGGTGCGCGGCGCGGACCGCCTCCACCGAGCCATCGGCGGAGCCGTTGTCGACGACCACCACCTCGGTGTCCCTATCGCGCAGGGCAGCCAGCGACGCCAGGCAGGCGAGGGTGTCCTCGCGCCCGTTCCAGGACAGGACGATGAGCCACCAGGCCGCCATCGAGAGGCGGACGCTAGCGTGTGATCCCTGTGGCTCGCCGTCGACCGATGCAGCGCCTGCGCGCCCTGGTGGCCGACCACGTGCTCAGCGCCCCGGACACCTGGGAGCGCCATCTCATCGTCGCCGACCTCGTCGGTTCGCCCGCCCAACTGGTAGACGTCGGCGGCCTCCCCGGCCAGCTCGAGAGCTTCCTTCCGTCCACGCGCGTGCTCGCCGTCAACGTCACCGAGCCGGCCGATCTCATCGTCGAGCCGGATGGACTGCCGTTCGCCGACGCGACCTTCGAGGCCTCGACCAGTCTCGATGTCCTGGAGCACATCCTGCCGCCCGACCGGCCGCGCTTCGTCACCGAGATGCTGCGCGTGACGAGCCGTCGCGCCGTGCTCTGCTGCCCGCTGGGCACGCCCGAGCACGAGGCCGCCGAGCACGAGATCCAGGAGTGGTACCGCTCCGTTGCCGGCTCCGACCACCCGTGGCTCGCCGAGCACCTCGGCCATGGCCTGCCCACGCTCGACGAGCTGGAATCGCTCTTCGGAGGGCACGCCGGGACCGTCCGGTTCCTGTTCCACGGCGACTTCCGCGAGGTCAACGATCAGTTCCGCCGGCTCGTCCTCGCTCGCCATCGCCATCGCCCCGCCGATGTCATCGACTACGGGCGGTTCCGGCTGGGCTACCGGCCGCGTACCGAGGTGACCGACGACCCGAGCCCGTACAGCAACCGCGTCTTCGTCGTCACCGACGCTGCCTAGCGTCGACCGCCTCGTCGAACACGCGCAGCGTTTGCGTCCGCCGCCGCCTCCCAGGTGAAGCGCGCGGCGCGCCGGCGTCCGGCCTCGCGCCTGGCTCGACAGCTCGGCGCCGCCAGAGAGGAGCCGCCGAAGGGCGGTTGCGATCGACGTGGGATCGCGCGGGTCCAGCAGCTCGGCGTCGGAGCCCGCGACCTCGCGCAGGACGGGCAGGTCCGAGCACGCGACGAGCACCCCACGCGCCATGGCCTCGAGGACCGGAAGCCCGAAGCCCTCGTAGAGCGTCGCGGTCACGAGCACGTCGGCCTGGGCGTACAGGGCCTCCAGGTCGTCCGGCGCCACCGCGCCGAGCACGCGCACGTCCTCGGCGAGGCCCAGCTCGTCCACCAGGCCCGGCAGCTCGCCCGAGTCCGTTCCGAAGCCCGCGAAGACGAGCATGGGGCGCTCGTCCGCAGGCAGCTCAGCCAGACCGCGCGCCAGGACCGTGAGGTTCTTGTGCGGGACGTCGGTCGCGACCGACAGCGCGATCGGGCGACCGTCGGTACGCAGCCGCTCGCGTGTGCGGGCGACCGCGGCCTCGGCCACCTTGGGCGGCGACGCGATCCCATGCGGGATGACGGTGATGAGCTCGCGCTTCAGGTTGAGCTCGGCGACGATGTCGTCGCGAGCGGCGTCGGAGCCGGTGATGATCCGGTGCGCGCGGCGCGCCGCGGGCGGGACGGTCGCTTCGGTCCCCCACCGCAGCGGGGTGGGCACGGTGCCGGGCAAGCGCCGGAAGATCAAGTCGTGGAGGGTCACTACGCGCGCGAAGGGGCCGTACAGGGGCGCGAAGTTCGCCGGGCAGTGCAGCACCTCGATCTTCTCGCGCGCCGCCGCCCGCGGCAGCATGACGAGCTCACCGAGCGCCCACCGGCGCCGGTCCAGGGCCGACGCGCCGCGCAGCACGACCACGTCGTCGGCGAGATCCCTCCAGAAGCCATGGCCGATGGCCGCCGTCTCGCGGTTGATGAACGCGGTGACGCGCAGATCGTCGCGCTGCTCGCGGATGGCGGTGGTCAACTCGCGGGCGTACGTCTCGCGACCGCCCGAAGCACCGGGAACGAGGAAGAGGAGGTCGAGCCCGAGGTGCACCGCTACCCGAGGGCCGCGTGGACGGCACGCCAATACCAACGCTGCAGCGCCTCGACCCCCGGGACGCCTGCCGCGGCCTCGAGGTAGGGCGAGTCCATCGACGCCGCCAGCGGCTCGGCGAACGCCGCCGCCTCGATGCGGCGGGTGGCCTGCACGGCGCGGCGCCGGCGCAGCATCGCGGGCGCGCTGCGGATCACGGCCGCCTGCGCGCGCAGCTTCGCACGCAGCCAGCCACCGCGCCACGCGGCCAACACGAGCGCGACCTCGAAGGCGAGCAAGCCTGGCGCGAGCAGCACGAGCAGGCGCGCCGGGTAGGCGCCGACGAGCGTCCACCAGCGGTTGCGCTCGAGATAGAACCACTTGTAGTCGCCTTTGGAGAACTCGTAGTCGTGTGCCACACGCGCCGTGGGCGCGATCCCGAGCCCCCACCCGGCGAGGCGCAGGCGCAGTGACAGATCGAGGTCCTCGCCATACATGAAGTAGCGCTCGTCGAAGCCCCCGACGGCGTCCCACGCCTCGCGGCGGACGACGAGCGCCGCACCTGAGCAGAAGCCGACCTCGTGCGTACGCAGGTCGACCTCGGCGACCGGGCGCCCGAGGTCGCCGGCCCAGCCGAAGCCGAGGTAATGCACGACGTTGCCGGCCGTGTTCACGAGCTCACCGCCGGCCATTGTCACAAGCGCCTGCCACGCGCCCCACTCCGGGCGCTCGCTCGCGCAGCCGCGCAGCGCGTCGAGACACCCTGGTGCGGGCACGGCGTCGGGGTTGAGCAAGAGGACGAGTGGCGCCCGCGATGCGCGGACGCCGACGTGACAGCCACCGGCAAAGCCTAGGTTCTCTTCGTTCCGGACGACGGTCGCCCGCGGGGCCGCCGTCCGCACGACGTCGATCGTGGCGTCGCGGGACGCGTTGTCGACGACCACCAGCTCGTCCTCGGGGCGCAGCTGGCGGCACAGGGGCGCCAGTGTCGCGCCCACCGCGTCGGCGCTGTCGTGGCACACCACGACCACCGCGAGCGCGGCAGGGGCCTGCATGTCAGCGCGTGATCGTCAGATCCCGCGTGACCCGTGCGGGCTCGCTCTCGCCAACCGCGCCCGCCTCGGCTTCGGCCTCGAGCGAGGCGACCCGCTCATGCAGCATGCCCAGCTTCTGGGCGAGCACCTTGTTCTGGTCGGCCAGGCGTGAGATCACGAGCGAGAAGTGCAGCAGGAGCGCGAGGACGAACGCGAACGCGACCGCGAAGAGGGCCGACGGGGCGTAGACGATGCCGACGGCGCTGGCGACGCGCTCGAGCAGGCCCCGCCACACGGCAAGCCCGAGGAGCACGGCGGTGGCGAACAGCCAGAGCAATGCATAGCGCTCCATCAGTCGCCTGCGGCGCACGAGCTCGAAGACCAGGAAGAACAGGCCTCCGGTCACGATGATCGCGACGATCTGGATCCGGTCGTCCATCAGATCGCGTGCTCCGCGACGACGGGCGCGTCATCGCCCGCTGCCACCTCGGGCCGCGCGCGCAGCAGGCCGACGAAAACGGCCAACAGCACCTTGATCATGTAGTAGGCCGACTGCGTGGAGCCGATCGACGACCGCCCCGACCGGCGCTCGCGCATGCTCACGGGCAGCTCGCATGAGCTCAGGCGGTGGGCGTGCACCATCAGCACGGCCTCCACCTCGGGGTAGTCGTGCGGGTAGTCGCGGGCGAACAGCTCGATCCCACGCCGGTCGGTCATGCGAAAGCCCGACGTGGGATCGGTGACGCGGCGCCGCGTCACCAGCGACAGGACGCTGGAGAAGACCCGGATCCCGAGCCGGCGCGAGACCGAAGAGCGGTAGCCCTCGCCGGTGCGCGACAGGAAGCGCGAGCCGGTGACCATGTTGAGGTCGGGGTGCTCGCGCAGGTGGGAGAGCAGGACCGGGATGTGCCGGGGATCGTGCTGCCCGTCGCCGTCGACCTGGACGGCGACGTCGTAGCCGCGCTCGAGCGCGTACTGGTACCCCGACTGCACGGCACCGCCTATCCCAAGGTTGAAGGGATGGCTGATGACGCGCGCGCCGGCGGCTCCGGCCAAGCGGCTCGTCTCGTCCGTCGAGCCGTCGTCCACCACGACCACGTCGAAATCCGGCGCGTGCCGACGGATCTCCGACACCGTGCCGGCGATGGCGCCGGCCTCGTTGTAGGCGGGGACGATGGCGAGGAACTTGCTCATGTGGACGGTGTCAACGGGCGGAGGCGTGTCCTACCCCGGGCAAGAACGCGCAACGCGGTCGGAGGTTTCGGTGACCGCGCATGCACAGGCTAGCCCATGCCCCCGCAGTCGCAGCGCGCGGATCGTTCCTTGCAGCGCCGCCCGTACACTGCCGGCTTCCGTGTCCGCCGCCGCGACCCAGCCGCCCCGGCGTGCGCGCAAGCCCCGCGGCGTCGTCCGCCGCGCGGTCGCGCCCGTACGCGCCCTTCACCCGGCGCTCGTCGTGCTGCTCGTCCTCGCCGCCGCCCACGGTGTCGCGTGGGCGGTCGTGACCGCCCCGCTCAACGGCCCCGACGAGAGCGCGCACTTCGCCTACGCGCAGGACCTGGCCGAGAACCACCACGCGCCCAGCCGCCAGAGCGGCACCGGATCGGTGTCGACCGAAGCCGGGACGCTCTACTACGGCCGTCTGAACCTGGCGCCGATCCTCCTGCACCCCGAGGGCAAGCCGACGGTCAGCGCGGTCGATCGGGTCAAGGCAGAGCTCGACGCGCTGCCCGCGGCGGCCCGCAAGGACGGCACGGGCCCGAACGCCGCCGCCAACTACCCGCCCGTGTACTACGCCTACGAGGCCGTGGCCTACGAGCTCTCCCCCGCCCGCTCGCTGCTGGGGCGGTTGTTCTTCATGCGCCTCGCCACGACCCTCCTGCTCGTCGTCACGGTCTGGCTGACGTGGCTCATAGCCGCCGAGCTCTTCGCGCGCACCTGGGTCCGGGTGCTGGCGACGGGGATGGTCGCGCTGCAGCCCAAGCTCGGCTTCGGCGCCGGGATCATCAACCCGGACCTGATGCTGGTGATGGTCTCCACCGGCGCGCTGCTGATGGGCATCCGGCTCGTCCGCCACGGCCCCACGCTGGGACGCGTGCTGTGGCTGGGAGCCTTTGCCGGATTGGGCGCGATCGTCCACCCGCGAGGGCTCTTCCTGCCGCCCTTTGCGGTCGTCGCCCTCGGGATCGCGCTGCTGCGCGCCTGGCCGGGGCGACGCCGCGCCCTGGGCCTCAGCGCCGCGGTCGTCGGCATCGGGTTCGCCGGGGTGGCGATCAGCATCGCGTGGTCGCAGGCACACGCGGGCGGGGCGATCTCCGAGAACCCGGTCGGCGGCTTCAGCCCGCGCCAGTTCGTGGAGTACCTGTGGCAGTTCTACCTCCCGAAGCTCAGCGCGATGAGAGCGAAGGTCGGGCCCGCGGAATACGGCTACCGCCAGGTCTACATCGACTCCTACTTCAGCGCCTTCGCGTCGTTCAGCGTGAGCTACCGACCGATCGTCCTCGACGGGCTGCAGGTCGCCGCCGGGATCGGCTTGGCCGCGCTGTGGACGACGATCGTCGCCCGCTGGCACGTGGTCGTCGTGCGCTGGCGCGAGGTGGCGGTCTGCCTGGTCTTCTTCGTCGGGCTGATGGGCCTCCTGCACCTCGTCAGCTACATGAACCTGCGCGGCAGCACGGACCCCGTCCTCACCGGTCGCTATCTGCTTCCCGCCGTCGCGCTCTACGGCTGCGCGATCGCTTGGGTGACATCGTCGCTGCCCCGGCGCCTCGGCCTTGCGCTCGCCGGAATCCTGCTCGGCGGTGCGCTGCTACTCGCCATCGGAGGCGTAGGTCTCAGTCTGGATCGGTTCTATGCGTAACCGGCTGCTCGCACCCATCCTCGTGGTGGTGACGTTCGCGGTCGGCGTGCTGTGGTTCTACCTGCCGCATCTCACCAACGACCATCCGAACGTCCTGTCGACCCCGTCGCTCGTCGGCTTCCAGTCGAGCAAGCAGATCCTGGTGCGCCGCGGGGAGCAGGCGTGCATCAGCCCGGTCCCGTTGGAGCCCGCCTTGCGGACCGTGCGGATGGTGCTCCGGGCGCGCGGCACCCAGGCCTCGCCATTGGAGATCGAGTTGCGCGGCGCGGGATACCGTGGCACCGGACGCTTCGCCGGCTATCGGCCCGGCGTCGAGACCAACGTGGAGAGCACCGTCTCCCCTGCCCCGCCGAGCGACGCGGACGGGGCGCTCTGCCTGCGCAACACCGGCCGGCGCGCCGTCGGCCTGATGGGAACCGACGAGCCGTTGTCGGCCACGCTCCCCGCGACGACGATCGACGGCAAGCCGGCGGGCGCCGTCGATCCGGCGATCACCTTCCTCGGCGCGCCGCCGAAGCAGCCGATCATCAGCCGCGCCGGCACCATCCTCGGGCGGGCCTCGGATCTGACCGGCGGCTTCGTGCCGCTCTGGCTGCTGTGGCCGCTCACCGTCCTGCTCGTCCTCGGCGCACCACTCGCGCTGGCGTGGGCGCTGTACACCTCGCTCGAGCTCGAGTAGGGCGTCGGCGCCCATGTCCTCGTCGCCGTCGCTGCCCACCACCTCCCCATGGCGGGTGGCCGTCGTCAAGACTCTCGCCAGCGGGCCCGCGGGGCTGCGCCGCGTCGTCTTTCGCTCGCGGCGCTGGGTGGCGCGGACCAAGCGCCGGCGCATGGAGGCCCGAGGCGACTACTCGGCCTCCTATCCGGCCCTGCACGAGATGGACCGCCAGCTCGAGCGCTACCTGCCCCATCGTCACGGCTTCTTCGTCGAAGCCGGCGGCAACGACGGCTACACCCAGTCCAACACCTACGCCCTCGAACGCCGGCACGGATGGCGCGGTGTCCTGGTCGAGCCGGTCCCCGAGCTCGCACGGGCCTGCACGCGGGAGCGTCCCGGCTCGTACGTCGTGCGCGCCGCCCTCGTTGCGCTGGGCTTCCCGGACTCCGAGGTGAGCTTGCGCTTCGGCGGGCTCATGACCGTGGTCGTGGGCGGCCGCGACGCGGACGACGAGTGGGTCGCGGCCGCGCATGCGGTCGGCCAGGAGGAGCCACCGCACGAGTTCGTCGCGCCAGCGCGGACCCTGTCGTCGATCCTCGACGAAGTGCGGGCGCCCGAGGTCGACCTGCTGTCGCTCGACGTCGAGGGCTACGAAGCGCAGGCCCTCGCGGGCCTCGACCTCGAGCGCCACGCCCCACGCTTCGTCCTCGTCGAGATGCGCGACGCGGAGGTCGACCGCGGCCCGATCGAGGCCATCCTCGGGGAGCGCTACATCGACGTCGATGCCCTGTCGCCCTTCGACATCCTCTATGCGCGCAACGATGTGGCCGAGGCCGGCGGGCTCACCGATCGTGCGCGGCGATGAAGCCCGCGACATCGCCGCTGGACAACTGAGCGACGCGATCGCGAACGACGTCCTCGGGCCACTCCCACCAGCGGATCCGCAGCAGCGCCTGCACCTGCTCGTCGTCAAAGCGCCGGCGCACCTCGCGCGCCGGGCTGCCGACGACGATCGCGTAGGGCCGTACCTCCTTGGCGACCACCGCTCGGGCGCCGACCACGGCGCCGTCGCCGATGGTGATGCCCGGCAGCACGAGGGCGTCGTGGCCGAGCCACACGTCGTTGCCCACCACGACGTCCTGCTCCGTGCGCGGATGACCGTCCTCGTACGCGCCCGGCAGCCCGAAGGCCACGCGAAACGGGTACGTCGACACCCAATCGGGACGATGGTTGCCACCGAGGGCGAACTCGACCCCCTCGGCGATCGAGGTGTAGGCGCCGATCCGCAGCGACGCCCGGTCGCCCGGGCCCGCGTGCACCTTGAAGGACCCGTACGTGTGGGCGCCCACGGTGGCCCACCCGGCGGCGATCGCCTCGCGCCCCGTCAGCGCGCCGGTCAGCCGACCAGTGCGAGGATCGCGTCCGCGGTCGATCCCGACCCGCGCGCGCAGGCGGTCCACCGCGCGCAGGAGCCTGGGGTCGAGCATGCGCGAAGACGGTACTGACTTGGACGAGACCGAGACCACGACATTCGTCGTCGAGGAAACCGAAGCGATCCTCGGCGCCGGCAGTGCCGGCGGAAAGGTCATCCGCGGCGGCCTCCTCCGTGCGGGGGGCTACATCGTCGGCACCGTCGCGGCGACGGCCGCCTCGGTGGTGCTCCTGCGCTACCTCGGCCCCGTCGCGGTCGGGCAATACGTCACGGTCATGTCGCTGCTGGCGATCGTCGGGGGCCTCACCGACGCCGGGCTCACTGTGATCGGCCAGCGCGAGTACACGATCGCCGCCACCGACGAGCAGCGCCGCCGGCTGCTGGCCGACATCGTCGCGATGCGCCTCGCCATCACGCCCATCGGCGTGATCGCGGCCACCGGGTTCGCCCTCCTCGCGGGCTATGACCACACGCTCGTGCTCGGCACGGTGATCGGCGGGGCCGGCGTCGTCGTCGCCAACGTCGCCGCGACGCTGACCGTGCCGCTCTCGGTGCAGCTTCGCCTCGGAGCGGTCACGGCGACCGAGGTGATCAAGCAGCTGGTCACCGCCGCGGGGATGGCGATCCTCGCGGTGGTCGGCGCCGGGCTCCTGGCCTTCTTCGCGGTCAACGTGGCGGCCGGCGCCGCGAGCCTCGCCCTCGCCATCCCGCTGGCCGGAGCCGCCGGACGCGTCTGGCCGCACTTCGCACCGCGCCAGTGGATGCCGATCCTGCGCGAGGCGGCGCCGGTCGCGCTCTCGCTGGCCGTGAACGTCCTCTACGTGCGCGCCCTCATCATCCTCATGTCGCTGCTGGCCAGCCCGCTGCAGACCGGGTACTTCGCGACGCTCCTACCGGGTGCTCGAGGTCTTCGTCTCGGTGCCGCTGCTGATGCTCGGAAGCGCGTTCCCTGTTCTCGCCCACGCGGGTGGCGCCGACGAGGCCCGGCTCGCCTACGCGTTGCAGCGTCTCGCCGAGGTGACCCTGCTCACGGCGGTCGCGATCGTGCTGGTGCTCGTGATCGCCGCGGGACCGATCCTCGACGTCCTGGGCGGCAGCAAGTACGACCAGGCCGCCGACGTCCTGCGCATCCAGGCCTTCGCCCTGCTAGGCGCCTTCCTGACCCAGGTGTGGGTCACGGGCCTCGTGTCGATCCGCCGGCAGCGGGCGCTGGTGCTGACCAACTGCGTCGCGCTGGCGACGGCGCTCCTACTCGGCGCCTCACTCATCCCCGTCCTCGACGCCAAGGGCGCGGCGATCTCGGCGGTCATCGGCGAGTTGGTGCTCGCCGCCACGACCGCGACGATGCTCGTGCGCGCCCGTCCTTCGCTGCGCCCGCCGCTGGGGCGGCTGGCGCGGATACTGGCGGCGGGCACGGCCGGCGCCGCGGCGGGGCTGCTACTGCCGATCGGCGACATCGCCGGCGCCGCCGTGGCGCTCGTCGTCTTCTCCGCGGCGGCCTTCGCGCTGCACGCCGTCCCGCTCGAGGTCGTGCACGCGCTCAGGCGCGGAGGCGGAAACGCAGGAGCGCCCCCAGGGCCCTGACCCCGTCGCGCCACGTGATCTTCTTGCCCTCGGCGAAGGTCCGCCCGTAGTAGGCGATCGGAACCTCGTACAACCGGACGCCCGGCGTGCGCAGGATCTTCGCGGTGACCTCGGGCTCGAAGCGAAAGTCGTCGGAGACGAGGTCGATGCCGCGGATGAGCTCGCCGCGGAAGGCTTTGTAGCCGACCTCCATGTCCGAGATGGTCGTGTTGAAGAGCACGTTGGTCAGCAGCGACAGGAAGCGGTTGCCGGCGTAATGCCAGAACAGGTGGGCGCGCTGCGGCTCGCCACCACGCAGGCGCGTGCCGTACACGGCGTCGGCGACCCCGCGCAGCAGCGGGTCCAGCAAGCGCGACAGATCGGCGGGGTCGTACTCGAGGTCGGCGTCCTGGATGACCACGATGTCGCCGCGCGACTGCGCGATGCCCATGCGGACCGCTGCACCCTTGCCGCGGTTGACGGGCTGTGCCAGCGTCGTGAGTTGCGGAATCTCGCCCGCCAGGCGACCCAGTATCGCGGCGGTGGCGTCCGTCGAGCCGTCGTCGACGACGATGATCTCGGTACGGAAGGGGACTGCCGCGACCCGCCGGATGATCTCCTCGATCGTGCGTTCCTCGTCGAAGCTCGGGATCACCACGCTCACGAGGGCGTCGGGAGCCTGTGCAGGGTCGGCCGCCATGAGGGCGCCGCACCTTAGTCGTACGCGCGGGTCTCGTGGCGGCAGCGCGTCTGCGCCGACGCAGCTGTCGGGACACGGCCGCAGCGCGCATCGTCGCCGGCTGGCGTGCGGGCTCGTGGTCTCGGACCGCCACCTGGGCTACGAGTGCTATTCCTATCTTCATCTCGCCAGGCAACTCGCGTGCGAGGTCGAAGAGCAGTTCGTCCGCAATAATCGCCCTGCCGGGCGGGCGCGATCGAGTCGCAAACTGCGCATCCACGCCGTGGGTCGCGCGTTCTTCAGTGACCGGCATGAGATTCGTCCCGCCTATCCACGGCATTCAGCCTGACCACCACCACCCCTGTCCCTGATCCATGTGCGGCATAGCCGGCATCGTCTCCCTGAGCGGCACCCCGGTGCCCGACCTCCAGCGCAGGCTGGAGGTCATGAACGATCTGATCGCCCACCGTGGCCCGGACGACGCCGGGTTCTGGATGCACGAGGCCGGTCACGTCGGCTTCGCTCACCGCCGTCTGAGCATCATCGACCTGGCCCACGGCCACCAGCCAATGGCCGACGAGGCCGGCAACGTCATCACCTACAACGGGGAGACGTACAACTACCCCGAGGTCCGCGCCGAGCTCAGCGGCGAGCGCTTCCTGACCGACTGCGACACCGAGGTGGTGCTCGCCGCCTACCGTCGCTGGGGCCAGGCCTCCCTGGACCGGCTGCGCGGCATGTACGCGTACGCGATCTGGGACGAGCGGCGCGCAGAGCTCTTCTGCGCCCGGGATCGCTTTGGCATCAAGCCGTTCGTGTACACCGTCGTGGACGGCATCCTCTATTTCGCCTCGGAGGCGAAGGCGCTGATGCCGTTCCTTCCGCGCATCGAGACCGATGCCGACGGTCTGAAGGACTACCTCGCCTTCCAGTTCTGCCTCGCCGGCAAGACCCTCTTCAAGGGTGTCCGCGAGCTCCTGCCCGGTCACCGGCTCGTCGTCTCGAACGGCACGGTGACCGACGAGCGCTACTGGGAGGTCTACTACGAGCTCGATTGGGAGCACACGAGCCGCTGGTTCGAGGAGCGGATCGAGGAGCTGCTGCACGAGTCCGTACGGCTGCACCTGCGCAGCGATGTCCCCGTCGCCGCCTACCTGAGCGGCGGGTTGGACTCGAGCTCGGTGGCGGCCGTCGCGAGCGTCTACTCGGCCGGCGAGCCGATGAAGGCCTTCACGGGGAAGTTCTCGGAGGACACGGCCTTCGACGAGAGTCGGTATGCCCGCGCCCTGGCGGACCGGCGCGGCCTGGATCTGCACGAGGTCGACATCGGCGTCGAGGACTTCCTGGAATCGATCGAATCGGTCGCCTACCACATGGACTACCCAGCGGCCGGCCCTGGCTCGTTCCCGCAGTTCATGGTCTCTCAGGCGGCCAGCCGGCAGTGCAAGGTGATCCTCGGCGGTCAGGGCGGCGACGAGGTCTTCGGCGGCTACACGCGCTATCTCATCGCCTATTTCGAGCAGTGCATCAAGGCCGCGATCGACGGCACGATGCACAACGGCAACTTCGTCGTCACGTACGAGTCGATCATCCCGAACCTCGGGGCGCTCGAGCAGTACAAGCCGCTGCTGAAGCACTTCTGGCGCGAGGGGCTCTTCGAGGATCTCGACGCGCGGTACTTCCGCCTGATCAACCGCGCGCCGGATCTCGAGGGCATCGTCGACTTCGACGCGCTCGGCGCCTACGAGCCGTTCGAGACGTTCCAGACGATCTTCAACGGGTCGAACGTGGGGCACGAGTCGTACTTCGACAAGATGACCCACTTCGACTTCAAGACCCTGCTTCCGGCCCTGCTGCAGGTCGAGGATCGCGTCTCGATGGCCCACGGGCTGGAGTCGCGCGTGCCGCTGTTGGACCACCGCCTGGTCGAGTTGGCCGCCACCATCCCCGCCGACTCGAAGTTCAAGGACGGGACCATGAAGCACATCTTCAAGGAGGCCACCCGCGCCGTCGTGCCGGACGTGATCGCCCAGCGGAAGGATAAGATGGGCTTTCCGGTGCCGCTGACGAGCTGGATGGCGGGTCCGGCGCGTGACTTCTTCGGCGACGTGTTCTCCAGCGAGAGCGCCCGCAGTCGCCCGCTCGTCGACAACGCCCGCGTTCTCGCCGAGCTCGAAGGCGAGCAGCGGTTCGGACGCAAGGTCTGGGGCATGCTCAGCCTCGAGCTGTGGCAGCGTGCCTTTCACGACCGCGAGCACGACTTCAAGCGACTTCTGACAGACGAAAGGACGACAACGACACCATGAAGGTGCTGATCACGGGAGGCGGCGGCTTCGTCGGCTCGCATCTGGCCGACAGGCTGCTGGACGCGGGCAACGAGGTCCTGGTCATCGACAACTACGCGACCGGCAGGCGCGACAACCTCGACCGACCGCGACGGCCTGACGATCGTCGAGGACACCATCGCCGACGCCGGGGCGGTCGACAGCGCCTTCGCAGAGCTTCTCGCCGACGCACGTCGTCCATGCCGCCGCGTCGTACAAGGATCCCGAGGGCTGGGCCGAGGATGTCCGCACGAACGCCCTCGGCACGGCCAACGTCGTCCGCGCCACGCAGGCCGCCGGCCTCGATCGCCTCATCTACTTCCAGACCGCGCTCTGCTACGGCACGCAGCCCGAGGAGCAGCCGGTCACGCTCGGCCACCCCGTCCGGCCGGATTCGTCGTACGCGATCTCCAAGACGGCGGGCGAGCAGTACATCGAGCTCGGCCTACCCAACTACGTGTCCTTCCGGCTGGCCAACGCCTACGGGCCGCGCAACATCTCCGGGCCGCTGCCGACGTTCTTCCAGCGGCTGACGGCCGGCAAGCCGTGCTTCGTCATGGACACGCGGCGCGACTTCATCTACGTCGACGACCTGATCGACGTCGTGATGCTCGCGCTCGACGGCAAGGGCCAAGGCAAGTACCACGTGTCCTCTGGCTCGGACTTCTCGATCAAGGAGCTCTTCGACGCCACGACCAAGGCGCTCGACATCCAGCTCGACGAGGAGGTCGAGGTGCGCCCGCGCGGCGAGGACGACGCCTTCACGATCCTGCTCGACCCGTCGCGCACCCACGAGGACTTCGAGGGCTGGAGCATCAGCACGCCGCTCGAGGAGGGCGTGGCGCGCGCCATCGCGTACTACCGCGAGCACGGCATCGAGCAGACCTTCACGCACCTGAAGGTCCCCACGCAGTGAGTGAGCGGACGTTCAGCGGCGCGCGGATCCTCGTCGTCGGCGGGGCCGGCTTCGTCGGCTCCAACCTCGTGCGCTCGCTGCTAGACCACGATCCGCGCGAGGTCCTCGTGGTCGACAACCTGCTCTCGGCCGAGCGCGAGAACGTCCCGGCCGACGACCGGGTCCGGCTGGTCGAAGCCTCGATCAACGACGACGACGTGCTCGCGGGGCTGCCCGACGACCTGGACTTCGTCTTTCATCTCTCGACTTTCCACGGCAACCAGAGCTCGATGGCCGACCCGCTGGCCGACCACGAGCACAACACGCTGACCACGCTCAAGCTCTGCGAGCGCCTCAAGGACATCGCCGGCTCGCTCCAAGCGGTCGTGTACGCGTCGGCCGGCTGCACGGTGGCGGAGAAGACCTTCGAGGGCGCCGAGGCGACAACCGAGGACTCCCCGGTCTCGCTGTGGCTCGACTCGCCCTACCAGATCTCCAAGATCATCGGCGAGCTTTACGGCAACTACTACACCTCGCGCTACGGGCTGCCGTTCGTCAAGGCGCGCTTCCAGAACGTCTACGGGCCGGGCGAGGTGCTGGGCGCCGGGCGCTGGCGCGGCACGGTCAACACCGTCTGGCGCAACGTCACCCCGACGTTCGTCTACCGCGCGCTCAAGCACGAGGCGCTGCCCGTCGAGAACGGCGGGATCGCCACGCGCGACCTCATCTACGTCGAGGACATGGCGCGCGGCCTGCAGGCCTGCGCCCTGCGACGGGGGCGCGGGCGAGATCTACAACCTCGCTTCGGGCCGCGAGACCTCGATCCGCGAGCTGGCCGAGACGATCAACGAGCTGACCGGCAACCCGACGCCGATCGCCCTCGCGCCCGCGCGCGACTGGGATCACTCCGGCCAGCGCTACGGCGACCCGGCGAAGGCCGAGCGCGAACTGGGCTTCCGCGCCGAGGTCGACCTGCGTGACGGCCTCGAGCGCACGATCGAGTGGACGCGCGAGAACATCGACTGGATCGAGTCGTGCATGGCGCGCCACGCGGAGCGGATGCCGAGCTGGACGGGGCCGCGGCGTGAAGGCAGCCGACGCGGCCGAGGCATCGGTGACCGTCATCGAGCCGCCCACGGGCGCTTCGTGGCCCGATTGGCGCGAGCTCTGGTCGCATCGTGAGCTGCTCTACGTCCTTGCGCGCCGCGACGTGTCGGTCCGCTACAAGCAGTCGTTCGTCGGAGCGCTGTGGTCGCTCGTCCAGCCGCTGTCGTTCGCCGCGGTCTTCTCGATCTTCTTCGACTTGCTGACGAACGTCGACACCGGCACCGACGTGCCCTATCCCGTCTTCGCGGTCCTCGGGATGGTGACCTGGCTGTTCTTCACCGCCGCCCTCTCGAAGATCTCCGAGAGCCTGGTGGACAGCGCTCCGCTGATCTCGAAGGTCTACTTCCCGCGTCTCGTCATCCCGCTCTCGTCGATGATGGCGCCGACCGTCGACTTCGTCGTGGGGATGGTCGTGGCTGTGCTGGTGACGCTCGCCTACGGCGTGATGCCGCCCGTCCAGGTCGTCATGGTGCCGCTGCTCGTCCCGCTCGTGCTCGCGGTCGCCCTCGGCTTCGGACTATGGCTCTCCGCGATCAACGTCAAGTACCGCGACGTCGGCAATCTCGTGGCGTTCATCGTCCTCCTGGGACTCTTCATCAGCCCGATCGTCTACCCGTTCAGCACCGTGCCGGCCCAGTACCACGTGCTGTACGGGCTCAACCCGATGGTCGGCGTCCTCGAGCTGATGCGCTGGATGGTCCTGCCCGGGGCACCGCTTCCCGACGCTGCTCATCCTGGTGCCCTTGGTCGAGTCGACCGTCCTGATCGTGACCGGAGTCCTGTACTTCGGGCGCGCCGCAGCGCAGCTTCGCGGACGTGATCTGAGCCGTGTCCGACGTCGCTATCCGAGTGCAGCATCTCAGCAAGCGCTACTACCGCGGCGCGGCGGGCGCAGGCGGGACGCTGCTGTCAGAACATATGGCCCATGGGCTACGGCGAATCCTGCGCCGTGGGGCGGCTGGCGAGACGAACGCGAGCGAGCCGTTCTGGGCGCTCCACGACGTGTCGCTCGAGGTCGCGCGAGGCGAGGTTGTCGGGCTGATCGGTCCAAACGGCGCCGGTAAGAGCACGCTGCTGAAGCTGCTCGCGCGGATTACGCTGCCCACCGAAGGGCGCATCGAGTTGCACGGACGGATGGCCAGCCTGCTCGAGGTCGGGACCGGATTCCATCCCGAGCTGACCGGCCGCGAGAACATCTTCCTCAACGGGGCCATCCTCGGTCTCAGCCGCCAGGAGATCGAGCGCCGTTACGACGCAATCGTCGAGTTCTCGGGCATCGAGACGTTCATCGACACGCCCGTGAAGCGCTACTCCAGCGGCATGTTCGTGCGGCTTGGCTTCGCTGTCGCCGCGCACCTGGACGCGGAGATCATGCTGGTCGACGAGGTCCTCGCGGTCGGTGACGCTGCGTTCCAGCGGAAATGCATGAACAAGATCCGCGAGTTGACGCGCGAAGAGGGGCGAACGATCGTGTTCGTCAGCCACAACCTCGCGTGGGTGGAGCGGCTGTGCGACCGGGTGATGCTGGTCGAGCAAGGCGAAATCACCGGCGAGGGCCCAGTGTCGCAGGTGATCGCCGGCTACTTGAGCGGCGTCGACCCGGTTCAGCACGGCGGGGAGACGGTGATACCCGACGAGGTGCCGAGGGTCGGTACCGGAACCGCGCGCTTCACGCGCGCGCGCATGCTGGGCGCGGACGGCGGGCCGCCGACGGGTTCGCTGCTGCTCAATCAGCGGATGGTCCTGGAGGCAGAGCTCGAGGTCAGCACGACGATCGAGGAGGCCGTCCTCGAGGTCGGCATCGCCGCCGTGGAGGGGCAGCGGATCGTAACCGCGTTCAATACCGACGGCGGGCGGACGCCCGATCGGCTCGAAGCAGGGACCCACGAGCTGCGCGTGGAGCTCGAACCCGGCCTCCTCCCTGGTGAGTTCGTGATCGACCTCGGGGTGCACGAGGGCATTACCGGCGCAGCCGTCGACCTCGTCGAACGCGTGCTGCAGTTCGACGTCGGGGTCTCCGACGGCGAAGGCGAGACCTACGCCGCCACCGTGCGGGGCTACGTGCGCACTGAGACGCATTGGGCCCTGCAGCGAGACGATGTGGCGACGAGGACGCCCTCATGAGACCGGGTAAGCGACAGCCTCGGCGCCCGAGCGTGCTCTTTGCCGGTCAGAGCTACTACCACGCCTGGTATCTCTCGCGAGAGCTGCGCAAGCTGGGCTGGCGGGCCGACGTCCTCAACTGGGACACCGCACCCGAGACCCAGGGCTTCTATCACGGGCAGGACTACCAGTTCTCGTACGACCCAGCGCACAGGCGCCGTGGGATCGCGCGCCATCTCGGGTTCTACCTGCGGTCGATCCCGCGCTACGACATCTTCCACTTCTCCAACCAGAACGGCCTCCGGTTCGGCCACCCGCTGCATAGTTGGGTCGCCGAGCACTTCCGTCCGTATGCCGAGATCGAGTTGCTGCGGCGGCTGGGCAAGAAGATCGTCTACTCCAACAACGGGTGCCTCGACGGCGTGTCGCAGACCTCGTTCGGGTCGTGGGGCGACCGGCCCGTGTGCCTGGACTGCTCTTGGCGCGAGCGCCCGGACATCTGCAGCGACGAGCGCAACCTCGAATGGGGGCGAAACCGCAACCGCCTGGCCCACTTTCAATGCAATACCGGCGACAACCGCAAGGACTACAACGACGACCCCACCGTGCACGAGGTGCCGCAGTTCTTCTGCCTGGACCCGGACTTCTGGCGGCCGGACCTCGACGTGCCGGAGCGCTGGCGGCTGGACCTGCCGGCGAGCACGGTGCGCATCTACCACGGCGTGGGCAACTTCCAGCAACGCACCGTGGGCGGTCGCAACATCAAGTCCAGCCACATCTACCTGCCGCTCATCGAGCGGATGAAGGCGGAGGGCTACGACGTCGAGCTGAGTTTCGTCCACGGTTTGTCGAACCGCGACGTCCGCTTCGTCCAGGTCCAAGCCGACATCGTGGTCGACATGCTGACCTTCGGGTGGTTCGGCTCCAATGTGCGCGAAGCCCTCATGCTGGGCAAGCCGGTGGTCTGCTACCTGCGCCCCGAGTGGCTTGAGCGCATGCGAGGGGAGATCCCCAGCTACATCGACGAGTTGCCGGTCGTCAGTGCCACCCCGGAGACCGTCGAGGATGTGCTCAAGGATCTCGTCGAGCACCCCGAGAAGCGGCGTGAGTTGAGTGAGCGCGGGCGGCGCTTCGCGCTGCGCTGGCACTCGGCAAAGGCCGGTGCGCGACGCCTCGATGAGATCTACCGCGGGTTGCTGGCGTGACGGGCTCTGCGGAGTGGCGGGCTACTGACTTGCGTGATAGCCGTGCTCGGGCGGCTGGGTCGGCGGCGCGTCGTTGACTCGAGCAGCAGCCTCGTCGACTGCTCCTAGTCGCGGGCGTGGCCCCGATCCCGTACGGTGCCGGCGTCAGACGCGCTGGCGCGAGCCCGCGCACGCCGAACCGGGTCGATGAGCGCTTCGCGTTTCCGGCGTGAAGATGTTCGCGTTCCACCCCATCCACGGCGTGCGTCGCGCATACGCCGAGTTCGGTTTGGCAGACGCGCCAGCACCACAGCGCGATGCAGCGAGTGGTCGACACGTGACGCCACGGGACGCGGGCTCCACAGTGCTCGCCCGAACGGCTCAAAGGCGCCGTCGCCACGATCACCGGTCCGATGCCTCGGTGACGGGGCTCGAAATGCCAGTCGGGCTCACGTCGGAATGATCCGATGACGCCGCGATGAAGATTCACACCGCACCGTTCGCGTCGCACACCCGTTGGTATAAACCTCGAATGCCCTCGATCGAAGACTCACGCATCCTGGTCATCGGTGGGGCCGGCTTCGTCGGCTCGCACATCGTGGACCAGCTGCTCACGGAGCCGGTGCGCGAGATCGTCGTGCTCGACAACCTCGTGCGCGGCAGCCGCGGCAACCTGGTGGGCGCGCTGGGCGACGAGCGCGTGACGCTGGTCGAGGGCTCCGTGGAGGACGTGGCCCTCTTGGGCGACCTGATGCACGCCACCGACTACGCCTTCCACCTCGCCGCGCTGTGGCTGTACGAGTGCGTCCACGAGCCGCGGCGCGCCGTCGAGGCGAACGTGGTCGGCACCTACAACGTGGTCGAGGCGGCCAACGACGCCGGCGTCAAGAAGGTCGTCTACTCCTCCTCGGCCTCCGTGTACGGCAACGCCGTCGAGGAGCCCATGACCGAGGAGCACCCGTTCAACAACCGCACTATGTACGGGGCGACGAAGATCGCCGGCGAGCAGTTCTTCCGGGCGTTCAACGAGCAGCACGGGCTCGACTACGTCGGCCACCGCTACATGAACATCTACGGTCCGCGCATGGACTACCACGGCGCGTACGTCAGCGTGATCATGAAGGTCCTCGACCGCCTAGAGGCCGCCCAGCCGCCGCTCATCTACGGCGACGGCTCGCACACCTACGATTTCGTCCACGTTGCCGACGTGGCGCGCGCGAACATCCTGTCGCTCAAGGCCGACGTCTCCGACACCTTCTTCAACATCGGGACCGGCGTGCCCACCACGATCCAGGAGCTCGTCGACACCATCCTGGACATCACGGGCAGCGACGTGGAGCCCGAGTACCTCCCGCAGGAGCAGGTCTTTGTGACCAACCGCGTCGGGAGCACGGAGCTCTCGGAGCGGCTGCTGGGCTTCCGCGCCGAGGTGGGGCTCCGCGACGGCCTCGAGTCGGTGGTCGAATGGCGGCGGGCCGAACGCGCTGCCGCGGTCGGACCGAGTGCCTAGAGCCGACGCCGGGGCCCGCGCCGCCCAGGCGCTGCGGGTCCCGATCGCCAAGCCCGCGCTCGGCCAGCGCGAGCTCGAGGCCGTCCAGCAGCCGCTGAGCACGGGCTGGGTCGTGCAGGGCCCGTACGTCGGCCAGTTCGAGGAGCGCTTCGCGACCTACGCCGGGGTGCCCCACGCCGTGGCCACCACGTCGTGCACGACCGCGCTGCACCTGGCGGTCGCGATCATGGGGCTGGAGCCGGGCGACGAGGTCATCGTCCCCGCCTTCACCTGGGTCTCGACCGCGAACGTCGTCGAGTACATGGGGGCGACACCGCGCTTCTGCGACGTCGACCTCGCGACCTTCAACGTCGACGTGGCGCAGATCGAGGCCCTCATCGGCCCGCGCACGGTGGGCATCATCCCCGTCCACCTCTTCGGGCTGTGCGCCGACATGAGGGCAGTCAACTCGATCGCCCAGCGCCATGGGCTGTGGGTGCTCGAGGATGCCGCGTGCGCGTTCGGCGCCTGGCAGGATGGGCGCCACGCAGGTGGCCTGGGCGACCTCGCCGCGTTCTCGTTCCACCCGCGCAAGTCGATCACCACCGGCGAGGGCGGCATGCTCACCACCGCGCGCGCCGAATGGGACGAGCTGGCGCGCTCGCTGCGCGACCACGGCGCGGACCGCTCGGACCTCGCGCGCCACGGCGCCGAGGGCGCGTTCCTGCTCGCCGACTTCAACCGGATCGGCTTCAACTACCGGATGACCGACATCCAAGGGGCGCTCGGCTGCGCGCAGATGGACCGCGCCGACTGGATCCTCGGCGAGCGTCGCCGGCGCGCCGCGCTCTATGACGAGGCGCTGGCCAACGTCCCGTGGCTGCGCACGCCCACCACTCCCGAGGGGAACGTCCACGGCTACCAGTGCTACTGCTGCCTGTTCGCGCCCGAGGAGCCGGCCTTCGCGGCCAGCGCGGGCCTGCATCAGTGGCGCAACCGCATGATGCTGCGCATGGAGCAGCGGGGCATCGCCACCCGCCAGGGGACGCACGCGCCCGTCTCCACCGGCCTGTACTCGCGCCGCTACGACCTCCGCGACGAGGACTTCCCCGGCGCCGTGGTCGCCGAGCGCCTGTCGCTCGCGCTGCCCCTCTATCCCGACATGAGCGACGCCGAGCAGGAGATAGTGGTCTCAGAGCTGCTGCGCGCCTTCGAGGAGGGCTAGTCGTGTGCGGCATCGCTGGCGTGCTCGACCGCTCGGGCAACCCTGTAGCGCGCCCGCTCCTGCGGCGCATGGGCGACATCATCGCCCACCGCGGGCCTGACGGCGAGGGCCAGTACGTCGACGGGCCGGTCGGTCTCGTCAACCGGCGCCTGGCGGTCATCGACCCGTCGCCGGCAGGCGCCATGCCGATGGCCTCCAACGACGGACGCCACTGGATCACCTACAACGGCGAGGTCTACAACTTCGCCGAGCTGCGCGACGAGCTGCGCGCCGCGGGCCACAGCTTTCGCTCGCACACCGACACCGAAGTCGTGCTCAACGCCTACGCCGGCCTGGGGCCCGGCATGCGTCGAGCGCTTCAACGGGATGTTCGCGTTCGCGATCTGGGACCGCGAGATGCGCGAGCTGTTCCTCGCGCGCGACCGCTTCGGCATCAAGCCGCTCTACTACGCCGACCTCGGGCGCGTCTTCCTCTTCGGCTCGGAGATCAAGTCGATGCTCGAGCACGAGGCGCTCGTCGCCCGCCTGAGCCTGCCGCACCTGCTCGAGTACTTCACCTTCCAGAACATCTTCACCGACGGCACTCTCTTCGAGGCGTCCGGCTGCTGCGCCCCGGCCACCACCTGACCGTTCGCCCCGATCGCGACGGCGCGCGCCCGCGGCAGTACTGGGACTTCGACTTCCGCGAGCCCGACGGCCCGCCGGCAAGCGAGGAGGAGTACGAGGAGGAGCTCGACCGGCTCTTCCGCCAGGCCGTCCGGCGCCAGCTCGTCAGCGACGTCCCGGTCGGCGCGCACCTCAGCGGCGGCATGGACTCTGGCAGCATCACCGCGCTGGCGGCCGAGGCGCTGCCGTACATGAATACCTTCACCGTCGGCTTCGACATGACCTCGCGCATGGGCATGGAGGTCGCCACCGACGAGCGCGTCAAGGCCGAGGCGATGTCCTACCAGTTCCGCACCGAGCACTACGAGGTCGTGCTCAAGTCGGGTGACATGGAGCGCTGCCTGCCCTCGCTGGTCTGGCACCTCGAGGACCCGCGCGTCGGGCAGAGCTATCCCAACTACTACGGCGCGCGCCTGGCCAGCCGGTTCGTCAAGGTCGCGCTGTCGGGGTCGGGCGGCGACGAGCTCTTCGCCGGCTACCCGTGGCGCTACTACCGCGCCGTCGTCAACGACGACTTCGACCACTACATCGAGAAGTACTACGGCTTCTGGCACCGGCTGGTGCCCAACAGCGTCCTGCGCGAGCTCTTCGCGCCGGCCGTCTGGCGCGAGGTGGCCGATCTGCGGACGATCGACATCTTCCGCGACCAGTTCCCGGACAGGGAGCTGCCCACCAGTCCCGAGGACTACGTCAACCATTCGCTCTACCTCGAGGCCAAGACCTTCCTCCCCGGCCTCTTCGTGGTCGAGGACAAGCTGAGCATGGCGCACAGCCTCGAAAGTCGCGTCCCGTTCCTCGACAACGACCTCGTCGACTTCGCCCAGCGCGTGCCAATACGCCTGAAGCTGCGCGACCTCGGAGACGTCGTCAAGCTCGACGAGAACACGCCCAGCCCGAAGAACGAGCGCTACTTCGAGCGCACCCGCGACGGCAAGCTCCTGCTGCGCCGGGTCATGCAGCGCTACGTGCCAGAGCGCGTGACCAATCAGGTCAAGCAGGGCTTCTCCGGCCCCGACGCGAGCTGGTTCCGCGGCGACAGCATCGACTACGTGCGCAAGCTCGTGTTCAACCGAAACTCGGCCATGTACGAGTACCTGGATCCGGCGGCCGTCGGCCGGCTCGTCGACGACCACTTCGAGGGTCGTGCCAACCGGCGGCTGCTGCTGTGGTCGCTGCTCACCTTCGAGCACTGGTGCCAGACGTTCCTGAACGGGCGGCGCCCATGATCGATGTCGCGACCCTCACCGCTGGGACCGAGTCCGCCTACCGCGACTTCGTCGCCCGGGCGCCTGGCGCCCTCGTTTACCACTCACTCGCCTACCGCGACCTGCTCGTGGAGCACCTCGAGTGCCGAGCAGGAGTATCTCGTCGCCAGCGAGGGCGGCGAGGTGCGCGGGGTCCTCCCGCTGCTGTGGACGGGCGACGAGCGGGCGCGCGTGTACAACTCGCTGCCGTTCTACGGCAGCCACGGCTCGGTGTTGTCCCAGAGCGCTGCGGTGGCGTCCGCGCTCATCGCGGCCTACGACGAGCGCGCGACCGCGACGGGAACGCTGGCAGCGACCATGGTGGCCAACCCGTTCCTCGACAGCCAGCCGCCCGAGCCCGCGCACAACCTGACCGACGAGCGCGTCAGCCAGGTCACCGACCTCCCGCCGCCGCCCGACGAGGATCGCGCCCTGATGGAGCTGATAGAGGCGAGCGCGCGACGCAACGTCCGCAAGGCGCGGCGCACCGCGATCGTTGCGGCGGCCGACGCCGAGCAGCTCGGCACGGTGGCCGCCATCCACCGCGCCAACATCGAGGCGCTCGGCGGCCTGGCGAAGGATGCGAGCTTCTTCGCCGCGGTGCCACGCCACTTCGAGGCGGGCGCCGACTACGACGTCTACGTCGGGCTGCTCGGCGGGACGGTCGTGGCTGGGCTGTTGCTCTTCTACTTCAACGGGACGGTCGAGTACTTCACCCCCGCCGTCGACCACGAGCACCGGTCCGAACAACCGCTCGCGGTCGTGCTCGCCGAAGCCATGGCGGGCGCGGCCCGCCGTGGATGCCGGCGCTGGAACTGGGGCGGGACGTGGACGTCGCAGGACGGAGTCTTTCGCTTCAAGCGAAAGTGGGGTGCACGCGAGGGCCGGTACCGCTACTTCGTGCAGGTCAACGACGACTCGCTGCTCGACGGCCCGCCCGAGGAGCTGCGCGCGCGTTTCGGGCACTTCTACGTGGCGCCCTTCTCCGCCCTTCGATCCGCAGGAGGCACGTGATGGCCAACGTCGTCGTGTTCGGCACCGGGAGCTTCGCCGAGTGCGTGAACTTCTACCTCGCCCACGACAGCCCGCACGAGGTCGTCGCCTTCACCGTCCACGGTGACCACTTGGGCGATACGACCGAGCTCGCGGGACTGCCGGTGGTGGCCTTCGAGGACGTCGTCGAGCGCTATCCGCCTGCCGAGCACGACATGTTCGTCGCGGTCGGCTACGCCGGCGTCAACAAGGTGCGCGCGGCGATCTGTGATGAGGCCAGGGGCAAGGGCTACGCGCTCATCACCTACGTCAGCTCGAAGGCGACGACGTGGGGCGACACGCAGATCGGCGACAACTGCTTCATCTTCGAGGACAACACGATCCAGCCGTTCGTGACCATCGGCGACGACTGCGTTCTGTGGAGCGGCAACCACATCGGTCATCACGTCACCATCGGCGACCACTGCTTCATCACCTCGCACGTGGTCGTCTCAGGCCACGTGACCATCGGCAGCTACAGCTTCCTGGGTGTCAACGCGACGTGCCGCGACGCCATCACCGTCGGCGAGGCCAACGTCATCGGCGCGGGCGCGCTCATCATGCGTTCGACCGAGGCCCGCGAGGTCTACGTCCCCCAGCGGACCAAGCCCCACCCTCGCTCGAGCGACGAGGTCGGCATGTGATGGCCGGTGACGATCGCCAGGTCTCCGACGCGCTCGCCGGCGTCGAGGCCCTCTACACGGCCAACCTCGCGCAGCACGGGCCCAGCTCGGCGAGCGTCGGCTGGCCCGACCCCGAGGCGCAACGGCTGCGCTTCGCCAAGCTCGCCTATGTGATCGCGCGCCATGCGCCGGCCGACGCCCTCACGGTCAACGACTGGGGCTGCGGCTACGGAGCGATGTTTCGATACCTCGACGCGCGCCCCGACCTGCAGCTGAGCGCATACATCGGCTACGACATAAGCGCCGACATGCTCGCCGCGGCGCGGGCCACGTCGATGACGACCGTGCCCAGTGGGTGCGCGGCGCCCACGTCACGCAGACCGCCGACTTCACCTTCGTCTCGGGCACCTTCAACGTCCGCATGGGGGCGACCGACGAGGCGTGGCGACGGTACGTCGAGGAGAGCCTGCTGGAGCTGGCGGCGCACTCGCGCCGCGGCTTGCGTTCAACCTGCTCACTACCTACGTCGATTGGCGCAAGGACGACCTCTTCTACGCCGATCCGGCGCATTTCTTCTCTTTTTGCCGGCGCAGCTCTCCCGCTACGTGACGCTCCTGCACGACTACCCCCTCTACGAGTGGACGATCGCCGTCCAGCTCGACGGACAGGAGCGAGCGTGAGGCTGGTCGTCACTGGCGCCACGGGGTTCGTCGGCCGCCACCTGATCGAGCATCTCGCCGGCCGCCACGAGCTGTACGCCGTCTCGCGGCGCCGCCCGGCGCGAGCGCCCGAGGACTGCACGTGGATCGAGCAGGACCTGCGCGCGTTCGATCCGAGCGAGCTCGCCCGACCGCGTCGACGGCATCGTCCACTTCGCACAGTCGCCCCGCTACCGCGACTTCCCCGACGGAGCGCACGACATGTTCGCCGTGAACGTCGCTTCGACGTCCGGCCTGCTCGATTACGCGCGCCGTGCCGGCGCCCGGGCGTTCGTCCTCGCCTCCACGGGGGGCGTCTACGACTACCACCCCGTCCGATCCGTGAGAGCGAGCAGGACCACGGCCGACCCGTTCTACTTCCGCTCCAAGCGCGCCGCCGAGCTGCTCGCCGGGAGCTACGCGGAGATCTTCGCGGTGACGGTGTTCCGATTCTTCTTCGTCTACGGACCGGGACAGACGCGCATGCTCATCCCAACGCTCATCGAGAAGGTCGAGGCCGGGCAGGAGATCGTGATCGAGGGCGACCCGGGGCTGCGCATCAACCCGATACATGTCGACGACGCCGTCCGCGCCTTCGAACCAGCCCTCGACGCCGGCGCCTCGGCGACGATCAACGTCGCTGGACCAGACGGCATCACGATCACCGACCTCGTCGACCGCATCGGCGACCTCCTCGGCCGGTCGCCGTCCGTGACGCACAGTGCGTCCCACCCGCCGGGCGACCTCGTCGCCGATATCAGGCGCCTGCGGCAGCTCCTCGGCGTCGTGCCGACAATCTCGCCCGCCGAGGGCCTGCGCGACACCGTGGCCGCTATCGTTCCTCGCCCCTCAGTGGGGCGAAGCTCGGCGGGCAGCGACTCGTCGCCGACCTAGCGGCGCGTCACGACGTCGTCGCCCTGGCCGCGCGGCCCCGCGCCGACCGGTTGGCCGACACCGTGGACTGGCTCGAACAGGATCTCAGCGAACCGCTCCCGTACGCGCGGCTGCCGCAGCGCGTCGACGGGATCGTGCATCTCGCCCAGTCCGCGCGCTACAAGGATTTCCATGCCGGCGCCGCCGACATGTTGCGTCAACGTCTACAGCACGTTCCGGCTGCTCGAATGGGCGCGCGCAGCCAGCGCGGAGGCCTTGGTGCTCGTCTCGACCGGCGGCCGCTACGGCTACTCGTCGACCCCTTTCGCGGAGGACGACGAGGTGCGGCCGGGCCGTCCTTGCTTCCGCTCCAAGTACGCCGCCGAGATGCTGCTCGACGGGTACACGACCTGTTGCGCGGAGTCGTCACGGTGAGGGTCAGCGTCGGATGCTGATGCCGCGGCTCGCCGCGCAGATCCAGCGCCGCGAGGAGATCGTGATCGACGGCAACCGCGGGCTGCGCATCAATCCTTGCACGTCGATGACGCCGTGTGGGTGTTCGAACCCGCGTTTACCGGCACGGTCTCCGGCGTCGTCAACCTCGCCGGCCCCGACGTCGTGTCGATCTCGCAGTTCGTGGCGTTGCTGGGCGAGCCGATCGGGATCGAGCCCAACGTGCGCCATCGCGCGACGGAGGTCGACGGTGACCTGGTCGCGGCGGGTCGAACGCATGCAGGCCGAGCTCGGTGTGGTGCCACGGGTGCGGCTGCACGAGAAGGTCCAGCGCGTCGCGGCGAGCCTCGCGGTCGCTAGCCCAGGGCGCCCTCGGAGCGCCCGGCGAGCTCGCGCTCGAGCCGCTCGAGCCGCCGCGAGAGCACGGCGACCTGCCCCTGCACGTCCAACCCCAGGCGCTGGCGCACGGTGGCGAACGCCTCGCGCGGCTCGACGCGCATGCCGTCGACGTCGGCTTCGACGATCGTGAGCAGGCGGCCGTCGCCGCAAAGCACAGCGCGCGCCTCTCGTCGACCTTGAGTACGTGCCCCGGCACGGCATAGATGGTCGGAACGGGCGGCTCATCTAGCTGCGCCCGCCAGATCGTGAGCTTCTTCACGCGGCCCCCGTCGCGCACGTCCGCGTACTACGAGTACGCGCCGGGATAGGGCCGGCCGGTGGCGCGGACCAGCCGCTCGACATCGGCGGCCGGCTAGTTCCAGTCGATCTCACCGTCGCGCGGCAGCCGCGGGTAGCAGTACGATGCCTCGCGCTCGTCCTGCGGCCGGAGCGGTCCTGCCCGCGGCGAAATCTTCGACTGCGTCCAGCACCAGTTCGACGCCGAGGTCCTCGGCGGCCGCCATCAGATCCCCGATCGTGGTATCGCTTCGATCGGCAGCTCGGACTGACGTACGATCGGCCCACTGTCGAGCTCGCCTGGCGCCATCAGGTGAACGGTGACCCCCATGCGGGACTCGCTGTTGAGGATCGCCCAGTTGCCGCATGCGTTCCCGCGGTACATCGGCAACAGACCGCCATGGATGTTGAGGATGCCCGCGCGGGTGCTGCCGATGACCTCCTCGTCCAGCATGTGTAGCCACGAGATCCCGACGCCCAGGTCGGCGTCGGCGCCGCGCAGGATGTCGACGGCCTCGGGCGCGTTGAGGTCGTCGATTTTGTGCATCGGCACGCCGTGCTCGCGCGCGAGCACGGCGAAATCCTCCACAGCAGCTCCGACCTCGGGGCTCGGGCGGCAAGTGAGCACGACCGAGACCTCGGTCTCGGCTGGCCGAACAGCCGCCGCAGAACGCGGATCCCAAGCGTCCCCCGTCCGAGGAACGCCACCCTAAGCACGCGCCGCTCCTTCGTGCGAGGATCTCGAAGACGTACTCGAGGCCGTAGCGCTTCGCCGGGAAGAAGCTGACGGGATGGAACGCGTGGCGATCGCCCGCGTGGCCGTCGCCCGCGACGACGCTGCGAGCGGCGCGCTGGACGCAGGATCCGGCGCAGACGGGCGCTCGAAGTCACGAGCTCGCCGCCGGCGCGTGCGCTCCTGAGGCGGTAGCGCAGGGTCCGCCCGAGCGCCTCGGCGCCGGCGCGGCGCGCGCGGCGTAGCCCGACCCGCGGCCGGACACGATGTTGGCCACGTGCCAACCGAGCCCGTTCGACTTCACGTACAACAGGCCTTCCGGAGCGAGCGCGCGCGCCAGCTCCGCCAGGCTGCGCCGTAGTCGCTGACGTAGACGACGCTGTAGCAAAACACCGCGTCGAAGGCCGCGTCGGGGAATGGAAGCTGCTCGATCGAGCCGTGCTGGACCCTGACGTTGTCGCGCCCGGCCGCGGCCAGCAGCCGCCCGCTCACGTCGACGCGCGCCGCCGACCAGTCGACCGCGTCGACGGCTGGTTGAGCTCGCCGAGGCAGCGCGCCCACTGGCCCATCCGCGCCGGCGTCGAGCACTCGCCGGCGGCTCGTGAACCCGATCGACCGCAGGCGCTCGCGGTACACCTCGGGGTCCTGCCCCCACACGCGGCCGAGGAACTCGCGGTCGTTGCCCTCAAGCTCCTTGGCGATGGCCTCGACGATCGCCATCACGCAGAGTCTCCCGCGATTTCCGCCAGAGTCTGGGAGCCGCCTCGGGCTGCAGGTGCTCGACGGCCTCTTGAAACACGGTCTGCTGCCCCGCCGTGGTACGTGCCTTTCGGCCACGGCCTCGCCGCTCGAGAGTGAGCGCTCGCCGCCTGGAGCGCGCTTACGGGGCCTCGTGGCGGAGTTGAGGTACACGTGGATCGGATGGAAGTTGAGCACCTTCAGGCCCTCCTCCGCCAGCAACGGCGCAGCGACCACGTCGGCTCCGGGCGCTCCATCTCATGATCCTCGGACCAGAAATACGGGATGCGCGTGATCGAAGTGCCGAGCAGCCACTGGCGGACCGGGCGTAGATGCGGGTGGCCCGGGAGGAAGAGCGACGCGTCGACCCGCAGGAGTTCGTCGCGCGCGATCGCCGCCAGCACCCGCGAGGACTGGTAGAGGCCGTGTGGCCGGATGCTGCGGGCCTCGGGCACGAGGCCTTTCACGTGCGCGAGGACCTCGTCGAGCGAGTCGCCGTGGCTGCTGCCTGCGAAGAAGTTCGGGTGGACGCCCAGCTCGAAGAGGTCGGGCGCGTGCGCAACCTGTCGATCGCCCGGCTCGAGTGCGTGACGAACCAAGTCGCGCGGACGCCCGCGTCGCTGAGCCTTTCCGCCGCCGCCTTGATGGCGAAGTCGGGTGCCAGTCGACGTCGAGCGTGATCGCGAGCGTCAATCGCCCTCCACCGCCAGGCCCACGCCGTCACGGCCGAACCCGTTGCCGCTGTAGAGGAGGTGGCGCCGGCCCCGCCACCACGAACGCGGCCGGGTACGCCATCCCCACTGCGTCCCATGGCTCTGGCCCGGTCGCACGCCGCCTCGACGTCGCGTCGCGTCCATGCGTGCCGTCCTCCGACCTGGCGTAGCCGAGGCGGTAGTCGCCCGCGTAGCGCGAGTACCACATCTCATAGCTCCCGGCGCGGGGCAGCACGGTCGGGCCGCGATATTCGTCTCGCCGCCCTCGAGACCGATGCACACAGTGCCGTCACGCCGCCAGTCGAGCCCGTCGCGGACTCGGCGTACTTGACGTGGTAGTACGAGCGTGGCTGCGTCCGCTCAGTCCCAGCCCAGGCCCGACACGTACCACATGCGCCAGCGTCCCTCGACCAGCACGAAGGGTGTTGAGACCATCCACGGGTCGACCTCGCTGCGGGCCAGCAACGGCGCCTCGCGCGCGCGCTCGAAGGTCGCGCCGCCGTCGTCGCTGACCGCCAGGCCGATCGCCATGTAGTAGAGCGGCGGCGTCCCGTTGCTGCGGCCGACGTAGTACATCCACAGCCGGCCGTCGCGCCGTACGACCGGCCCGGGGTAGACACCGTTGTCGTCGAAGTGGCCGGGTGGCCGGGAGTCAGTGCTGGCTGCGTCGCTACGCCACGACGCGCGGCGGCTTGCCCGGCTCGACATCGACCCAGCCGACGTGCGGCCGCTGCGCGCGTCGCGCGTGCCGAAGTAGATCCGCAGCCGGTCGTCGTCGAGCACGAGCGGGGTCGGCACCGCCGTGTGGGTCTGCATCCATGGGCGCTGCCCCTCGGCGTGGAACAGACGACCGAGCTTGCGCCAGGCGATGCTCACGCGCTGAGCGCCGGCACCTCGACCCGGGTGCCGTTGCGCACGTACGGCGAGCGCAAGGGATGGAAGAGGTTCATGAGGTCGACGTCCTCGCCGTCGAGCAGCTTGCGGTAGATCGATCCGAACAGGTACTGCGACGCCTTCTCGGAGTGGTAGCGCTCGACGTAGCGGCGGCCGGCCTCGCCGAGCGGCGTCGCAGCTCGGGCCGGTGACGAGCAACCGGAGGCGGTCGAGCAGGAGCTCCGGCGACGCCGACACGATCGGGCACTCGCCGAAGAACGAGTACAGACGGAACACCCGCATCACGTAATCGTCCTCGAGATTGCACATTACCGGCAGCCCGGACGACATCGCCTCGATCGCGGCCAAGCCATAGCCGGTGAGGATGAACTGGTCGGCGAAGATGTCGACCTCCTGCATCGTCCGACGTATCTCCTCGTTCGGCTGCCCTCCGTGAACACCAGCTCGATGTCCAGGCCTTCCTCCTGCAGGTTCTCGACCGTCTCGATCAGAAACTCGGTGCCCTTGACTCCGCGGTGGTTCGGGCGTGCATGATCCGCACCCGCCCCGAGCGGCCGTTCGCGTCCGAGTACAGCCCTGCGGGCCAGCCGGATGTCGACGCAGAGCGCGTTGCCGACCGGGACGTCCCAGCGCGGCAGCCCATCCAGTGCCCCGCGCCGATCACGACGTCGGCCTCGCGCGACCAGTACCGCACGTGTTCGCGATCGCCGCCTCGCGACGGCCGGCCGCGGGATAGTTGATCAGTAGGCCGTTGCGGAAGACCGGGTCGATGATCTGCGAGTACATGAAGTAGTCGCCGCCGTATGGGATGACCACCGTCTTGATCCCCGCGCGCGAGCAGCAGCGCCTCCAGCCTCCAGAAGCGCGTGGCGCCGAGTGGCCCGCCCGTGAACGGGATGTGCACCACCGACGCGTTGCGCATGACGTACAGGAAGCCCGCGTACGGCGCGAGCTGTCGCCGCTAGCGGCTTAGGGACGCTGGGACCAGTCCGGGATGTAGCGGTCATAGTCGGCGCGCTCGTTCGCCGGGTAGTGGTGGGTCATCAGCGTGATCGACGGCCAGCCAGCCTTGCGCATCGCGTTCGACCAGTACTTGTTGTTGATGAGCGGCGTGGGCCCCCAGACGAGCTCGCGATGCTGTGGCTGCACGATTGCGGCGACCACCAGCGCGACCGGGCCGGAGGGCCGCACCGTGGCGTCCCAGCCGGATGACCAGCCCGAGGATCGCGTGCTCGGGGCGTCTCACTGCCGACGCGCGGACCACGCTGATGCCTGCGTCGCCGGGATCGAGATGGTGATCGTCAGCCCGAGCTGGTCGCACCAGCCGCGGACCTCGGCCTCCGTGTGGCGGGAGGCGTACGGCGGGTGGTACCAGTCGAAGTTCACGAGATCGTTGAGGTTGGGCGAGAAGTCGTCGTTCCAGAAGCACTTGAGGAAGTGCCAGTAGATCAGCCGCTGGACGTCGTGCTCGCCGGCCTCGATCCCCAGCAGCGGGATGTCGTGCTCGAGCGTGATCGTGGCCGAGGTCCGACAGCTTGCGCCCGAGCTCGCTCATCGTCGCGCTGAACTCCATGCACTCCTCGACGCCCATCTTCGTCGTGCGCTCGCGGATGTAGTCGTCGGCGTACTCGCGTAGCGGCGCCTTGCGCTTATAGACATAGAACGCCAACACGCCGCCCGGCTTCAGTAGCCCGGCGAGCGAGCGGACCGCCGCGGCGCGTTCGGCGTGTGATGGACGACCTGGTCGGCGGAGATGAAGTCGAACGAGCCGGCTGCAGCGGAGGCCGCAGCAAGTCCGCCTGGACGAAGTGCAGGTTCGCGGGGCGCCGAACTCACGCTGCGCGGTCTCGATGCTCTCGCTCAGATCCAGCGCGACGACCGTGGCGTCTGAGAGTCGGGCGAAGCGTGCCGCGTCGCCGCCGAGGCCGGTGCCCGCCTCGAGGACCATCCCCTTTCGGCGAGGAACGCGCGTAGCCCGTCCTCGTCGCCGAAGCCGAAGCGCTCGAGGTACCATCGATGCTGTGCCTCGACGCGCTGGCGGACCTCGTCGTCGACTCGCGACCACTTGGCCGAGAAGGAGTCGAAGGTTCCCGACTGGTCGCCGAGCGGACCCGGGTCGTCGGGACGAGCCGCGGGATGCCGTCGCGGACCGCGAAGCGGTGGCCCTCCGCGCACGTCAAATCGCCGCCCGGGTTCGTCAGCGCGGCGCCGTCGAGGGGACACATCAGGAGTTCGACGAGCCCCGGCTTTAGAGGGCGGGCAGAGTAGCGCACGTGCTGCCGAGACGCGCGGGCGCCTCGTAGTATCGATGCGGCGCGCTTGCCCTGCGGTGAAAGACCGCACCCCGGCCGTGTCCGGCGCGTCCTTCGAACCGAGCATGCCGAGCACGCCATCCCCCACGGGCAACATCCTGGTCGTCTACGGCCTGTTCGCGCACCCGCTGCGCAGCACCGTCGAGGACCACCTGCTCGCCTTCCGGCGCTACTCGCCGCGGCGAGTCTTCCATCTCAACGCGAGGGTGCAGGAGGTGCCGCGTCACATCCTGCGGCGCCGCTACGACCTGATCGTCTTCCAGACGACGTTCCTCTCGAATCGCTGGGTTCCCGAGCTCTTCCAGCAGATGTGCGCGCGGGTCGCACCGCTCAAGACGCTCACCGGCGTACGAGTCGCCATGCCACAGGACGAGTTCCTGCGCAGCGAGCTCGTGTGCGACTTCATCGACGACTTCGACATCGACGTGGTGTGCTCGGTCGCGCCGGAATCGGAGTGGCCGAAGATCTACCCTTCGGTCGACCGTGAGCGGGTCCGCTTTCACCGCGTCCTCACCGGCTATCTGGACGATCGCACGGTCGCGCGCATCGAGCGCATCGTCGAGGCCACGCGCGAGCAGGACGTCGACATCGGCTACCGCGCCTGGCGCGGGGCGCCGTGGCTCGGGCGGCACGGCACCCTGAAGGGGACGATCGCCGACGCCGTCAACGAGCGCGGCCCTCGGCGCGGGCTGCGGCTCGACGTCTCCACTCGCGACGAGGACACGCTGCTCGGCGACGACTGGTTCCGGTTCCTCGCACGCTGCCGCTACACGGTCGGCATCGAGGGCGGTGCGAGCGTGTTCGACTTCGACGGCGCGATCAAGGAGCGCACCGAGCGCTACACCGCCGAGCATCCCGACGCGGGCTTCGACGAGATCGAGCGCGCGTGCTTCCCCGGCGAGGACGGCCGGCTCGCGCTGTTCGCGATCTCGCCGCGGCACCTCGAAGCGTGCGCGACCCGTACGTGCCAGGTGCTCGTCGAAGGCAGCTACAACGGCGTGTTGCAGCCGGGCCGCCATTTCATCGAACTCCGCTCGGATCTCTCGAACCTCGACGACGTGCTCGACTCCCTGGGGGACGAGGAACGCCGGCGACGTATCGTGGAGGCGGCCCACCGCGACGTCGTGGCCTCGGGCCGATACACGTATCGTGCGATGGTCGCGGAGGTGGAGCAAGCGGCCTTCGGGGTGACGACCGCGGTCACCTCCGCGCGGCCCGGCGATCACGTCGCGTTCCTGCTGAACCGGGCCGCGGAGCGGCTTGCGTGGGCTCGCGTCGCCTACGTACTGCGCTGGCAGTCGCGGGTCCCCGTGGCGCTCGCGCGCGCTGCGCTCAGGCGTCTGGCGGCACTCGTGCCCCGACGCAGACGAGAGTCGCCCCGCAGCGACGGCAGGAAGACCATCGTCTCCGTCACACCGATCGCCGTCGAGCGCGACTCTAGGACCTTCAAGGCCGCGGCCTCGATGGCGCGGCTCGGCTACCGCTCCATCGTCATCGAGGCGGAGCCGAGCGCCGGTCTGCGCAACGGCCTGCCGTTCGAGTTGATCACCCTCGCGGGGTCGCAGCCGCCCGGCTCCGAAGCGGTCGGGCTGCGCGGCTGGACCGAGGCCGCCGTCGCCGCAGCTCCGCCCGCTGCCCGGCTGGCCGCCCGCGCGCCCGAGCCGGTCCGACGCGTGGTGGGAGCACCCTGGCGCGCGGTCTTCCGCGTGATGCACCCGCTCGCGACGTTCGTACGCAACTACGTCGGCCAGTCTCGGGCCATGGCCACCGCACTGCCCGCGGCGGACCTGTATTACCTGCACAGCCAGTACCACTTCCCTGCCGTCTGGTGGCGCGGCCGGGTGGGTCGCACGCCGTACGTCTACGACGCGCATGATCTTTATTGGACGCTGCGCCAGGACGGCCGTCCCCTGCCGTTCGCGGATCGCGTCATCTGGGCGATTTGGGATCGGATCGAGCGCCTGGCCGCACGCCGTGCCGACGCCTGCGTGACCGTGAGCGAAGGCGTTGCACAACACGCGCAGGCACGCTTCGGGCAGCGCTTCAGCGTCGTCCGCAACGGGCACGACGTGCGCCTCGACTCGCGGAGCGCGCCGGGCATCCGCACGCGACTCGGCCTCGGACCGGACGCTTTCATCTTGGCTGTCGCCGGCAACTTCAAGCGAGGCATGGCCGTGGAACCGCTGCTGCGCGCCGTGACCGAGCTGCCTGAGCGAGGTCCACCTGGTGTTCGTCGGCGGGCACCACCAGGAGTTCCTCACCACCGCCTCCTCGCTCGGGGTCGCCGACCGCACGCACCTCGTCCCGCCGGTCTCTCCGACGGAGATCGTGCCGCTGCTGGCAGAGGCCGATCTCGCACCGGTTCCGTACTACCCGAGCTCGGTCAACCTCCGCCATGCTCTGCCGAACGGGTTCTTCCTCGCGGTCGCGGCAGGTGTTCCTGTCCTCTACCCGACCGCACTGGTCGACCTGCGGGAGCTGGCCGAACGCTACGGCGTCGGTTGGGAGATCGACCCCGAGAGCGAGACATCGATCACCGCGGCCGTGCGGCGTCTGCTGGAAGCCCCCCAGGAGCTCATTGAGCGTCGTGCCCACCTCAAAGCTGTGCGCGAAGAGCTGGCCTGGGGCTCGGAGGAGAGGGAACTCGCCCGCGTGATCGCGGGCGTCCTCGCCGCCCGGGAGGCGCGCTGACCATGTGCGGGCTGGCCGGCATCGTGGATCCCCGCGGAACAGACGCGCGCGCGCTGGTCGCCATGGGCGACGCGCTGGCGCACCGCGGCCCCGACGGCGAGGGATACCTCGTACTCGGGGACGGGTGTCGGCTGGTACGGCGCGAGGCGCTAGAGGCCGGCGAACCCGCGCGCATCGCCGCCGGACTCGCGCATCGCCGGCTGACGATCATCGATCCGACCGACGACAGCGCCCAGCCGATGCGCGATGCGTCGGGCCGCTTCACGCTCGTCTACAACGGCGAGCTCTACAACTACGTCGAGCTGCGTTCCGAGCTCGAGCGCAGGGGCCGAACCTTTCGGACCGCCGGCGACACCGAGGTCGTCCTGCAGGCATGGGAGCAATGGGGACCGTCGTGTCTGGAGCGCTTCGTCGGCATGTGGGCCTTCGCGTTGCTGGACGTCGAGCGACGGCAGCTCGTGCTCTGCCGCGACCGCTTCGGGATCAAGCCGCTCTTCTACACGCAGGCCGGGGGCGCGCTTCGCTTCGCGTCGGAAGTGAAGGGTCTGCTGGCGGCGACGCCGACGCCCGATCCTGACGAGGCGATCGTCGCCGGGTTCCTGCTCTCAGGCGCCGATACCGGGCCACAGACGTTCTTCGAAGGCATCCGCCGTCTTCCCGGCCGCGCATCTGCTCGACGTCGCGCTCGACGATCCGATCCGCGCACAGCCGCAGCGCTACTGGGAGCTGCCGTGCGAGGCAGAGCAGGCCGGCGAGGACGCAGCGGGCCGGTTCGGCGAGCTCTTCCGCGACAGCGTCCGCATCCACACCCGCAGCGACGTGCCCGTCGGGACCTGCCTGAGCGGCGGCCTCGACTCCTCGTCGATCGTCTGCACGGCGTCGACGTTGAGGTCGAACGGCCTCCTGCCACCCAGCTACCGCCATCGGGCCTTCGGCTATGTCCCGCCAGACGCATCGGTCTCCGAGCGGCCGTGGATGGACTTGGTGGTCGACCGCACGAGCGTCGTGCTCGACGAGGTGCGGCCGAGGGCCGAGCGGTTCGAGGCATCGCTCGAGACGATCGCCCGCCTGCAGGATGAGCCGTTCGGCTCGACCAGCATCGCGGCGCAGTGGTTCGTCTTCGAGGCAGCCGGCGCGGCAGGGATGAAGGTCATGCTCGATGGCCAAGGCGCGGATGAGGTTCTCGGCGGGTACCACGGCTACCTCGCGACCGTCGCCGCCGGCATGGTGAGCGACCGACGACCGCTCGCCTACGCGCGGTTGGCGCTGGACTCACCGCCGGCGGCTCGGCACGTGGCCCTTGCCCGCGAATAGCGTCACCGGGCTGTTCCCGGCACGCGCTCGCACCGTCGCGGCCCGGGTGCGGTCGCGTGACAGGCACGAACCGCCGTCGATCGCGCCGCCTCTCGGTGGCGCGCTCACGGAGCTGCTCCTCAGCAAAGCGCCGACGGCCGAGCCGCTGCCGACCAACCTCCAGGCATTGCTTCGCCATCAAGTACAGACGAGCCTCCCGTCGCTGCTTCGCTACGAAGACCGCAACTCGATGGCCCACTCGATCGAGGCGCGCGTACCGTTTCTCGACCACCGCCTGGTCGAGCTCGCATTCCGGCTCCCGGCCGAGGCGAAGGTGCGCGGAGCCGACACGAAGCGGCTCCTCCGCGAGGCGATGAAGGGCGTCCTTCCGGAGCCAATCCGGACGCGCCGCGACAAGCTCGGCTTCCGCGCGGACCCCCGGGCGGCGGGACGATTCGCGCTCGCGTACCGCGACGCGCTGGCGGCGAACGCAACAAGCGCCGAGGAGCGCTGGTTCGACCCCGCCGCCGTGCGGGCATTCATCGACGCCGCGCAGACCGACGCGAGCCTGGAGTTCGCACTCTGGCGGATCGTCAACGTCAAGCTTTGGGCGCGGCGCCACTGGCCGGGGAGCGACGGGCCGTGAGCCGCTGGACGGCGCGCATCAGGCGCCTGCGCAAGGGCGACGGAGGGCCGACGCCAGCGCCACCCCGGCGTGTCGTCCAGCTCGATGGCCGCAGGGACACCGCCGTCGATCGCTACTGGACCGGGCATACCGTCAACTCCAGGCCGTTCGCGACAGCCAAGGCGTCGGCCGACTACCTCGAATGGCGGTTCGCGGAGTACCCGTTGTTCCGCGAGCTCTCCGGCCTTTGGGGGGACCACGCCGGGGAAACCGTCCTCGACTACGGCTGCGGCCCAGGCGATGACCTGACCGGCTTGGCGCTCTACAGTCGCGCATCCAAGCTGATCGGCCTGGACGTTTCGGCGACCGCGCTCGGACTCGCGGCGCAACGGCTCGCGCTTCACGGCATCGACCCTGCCCGCGTCGTTCTCGAGCAGGTGCGTGACGACCGGCCGGAGATCCCGCTCGAGGACGCCTCCGTTGACTACGTGAACTGCGGCGGGGTGCTTCACCACACGAGCTCGCCGGAGGAGCTGCTGGCCGAGCTCCGCCGCGTACTACGGCCCAACGGCCGTGCATTCGTGATGGTCTACAACAGCGACAGCGTCTGGCTGCACCTGTACGTGGCCTACGAGAAGATGCTCCATGACGAGGCGTATGCCGGCTTTGACCTCGATGAAGCATTCCGGCGCCTGACCGACGGCGTCGACTGCCCGATCTCGCGCCACTACGCCCCCGCGCAGATGATCGCGAGCTGCGAGCGCGCCGGCCTGAGCGCGCGCTACGTCGGCGGCTACCTGTCGCGGCATGAGCTGCGCCAGCTGGAGACGCACTGGGCAGGCGCAATCTCCGACGAGCGGCTCGGCGACCCGCATCGCGACTTCCTGCGGTCGCTCTCATTCGACGCCTGGGGGCGCCCGATGATCCGGGGCTTCCATGCCGGGATCGGCGGCGTCTACCACCTGCGCCCGACGGCATGGCCATGACGCAGCCCGGGACGGTCCTTGTTCTCTACCACCGTCCGTCGTTCCTGTTCTTCAAGGACGCGGCGACGGTGCGAGAGCACATCCATTCATTCAAACGCTTCTCGCGCTTCCCGGTCTGGGAGATCAATACCGAGTTCGGCTTTCCATCCGGCCTCGACGACGTCGTGCCGGGCGCGGTGATCCTGCACTACTCGCTGTTCGGCTCCGGCAGCTATCGCCTCGACGGACGTTTCCTCGACTGGCTCGGGAGCCGACCCGAGACGCTGAAGGTCGCCTTCTTCCAAGACGAGTTCTACTTCTGCCAGAAGCGCTTCGGCTTCGTGAACGAGCTCGGCATCGACCTTGTTTTCACGCACGTCAGCCCGAAGCACATACCGGAGGTGTGGGGGCGATACACGCCCCGTGCCCGCGCCATCTTCAACCTCCCGGGCTACGTCGACGATGGCCTGCTCTCCGCAGCGCGCGGCTTCGCCCTGCCCGACGAGGCGCGCGACATCGACGTGTCCTACCGCGGGCGTCCGCTGCCGCCCCACATGGGCGCCGGCTCGCAGGAGAAGCGGGTGATCGGCGAGCGCTTCAAGGAACTCGCGGCGGCGACGTCGCTGCGCGTCGACATCGAGACCTCCGAGGTCGACCGCCTCTACGGTGACGCGTGGTACCGGCTGCCTCGGCCGCTCGCGGGCGACGCTCGGCGTGGAGTCGGGCGTCTCGTTCATGGATCTCGAGGACGAGTGCCACGCCGAGTACCTCCGCTATCGCCAGGAAGGCCGCGAGCCCACGCTCGCGGAGCTCCAGGCCGGGCGCTCGGCCGGTGGGACGGGAACATCCCGTATCGCACGCTCGGACCGCGCCACTTCGAGGCTGCCGCGTTCCGCATCTGCCAGGTGCTCTTCGACGGCGAGTACAGCGGCGCCATGGAGCCCATGGTGCATTACGTCCCGCTCGCCAAGGACTTCTCCAACTTCGATGAGGTTGTCGCGATCATCCAGGACCCGGAACAGCGACGACGCATCACAGACCGCGCATACGAGGACCTGATCGCGTCGGGCCGCTACGACTACGCCGGACTGGTCGAGCTCGTCGATCGCGAGCTGACCGGCGCCGGGCTGAGCCTCGAGACCGGAGCTTCGGAGCGTGCCGCGCTTTCACAGGCGGTGAATCTCGGTCACCGACGGAGGGTGGCCACTCGCTGGTCGATGACCACGCTCACGTACCTGTTCCGCGCAGTCGTCGGTCGTGCGTCTCTGTGGATCCGGCGGCGATTGGGCCTGCCGCTCCGTCGGCCTAGTGCGCGGCTACTTGCGGACGTGGATGTCGAGGTCGAGCCCGAGCACGCGCGCGATCGTCCGAAGCGCGCGGTCCCTGCTCAGCCACAGCGTGTGGCCGCCAATCAAAAAAGCGGGGTGGGATCGAAGTTGTGACGCTCAATCCGTACTTCAGCGAATCCGGGCAAGAGATCATCGCGCACCTGACGGACGGTCACGAACACCGTTTCCGGCGCCACCTCGCCGACCGTTGGCGTCATAGGCCCCGAGCATGCGCAGCCGCTCGCGGACGATCTCGACGGGCCCGTCAGCGATATCCAGGCCGTGGTACTCGAACCCGCCAGGGCCAGTCGCTGTGAGACGGTTCGGTACCCGAGCCCGATCTCGAGCGCCGGCTCGCCGAGGCTCGCGCGGCGGGCGCAACTGTGCCGGCAGGTACGGAGATCAGCGCCGCGCAGTGGCATAGAGGTCGAGCCCGAGCAGACGGTCGACCCGCAGGGCCATCAGCGCGGAGCGGCTGGGCTCCGACACATGGCGGACCGGAACCCCCTCGATGTTGCGGAGCTCGACGTGGACGTCGTGGAGACCGCGCAACAGCCCGCGCAGCTCGGGCGCGGTCACGAAGTCGGTATGCGGGGCGGCGACGCAGTCGGCCCTGGCGTCGTAGCGGGCGCGCAGCGCCTCGTCGGCGCCCGCGCGGTCGCGGCGGCGGCGCAGCGCCCAGACGGGCGTTGCCATGAGGCGGCGCAGCGAGCGGCGGTTGTAGACCATCAGCACGAGCCGGCCGCCGGGGCGCAGCACGCGCCGGACCTCCTGGATGGCGCCGAACAGGTCGCCCGTGTGGTGCAGGCAGCCGATGGAAGCGACGAGGTCGAACGAGGCGTCGGAGAACGGCAGCTCGAGCGCCGAGCCCTGCTGCACCTGCTCGGGCCGCGCGCCGGGCACGCCGGCCAGCCGGTGGCGAGCCATCTCCACTGGCCCGGCGGCGATGTCGAGCCCGTGATAGTCGGCGCCCATGCGGGCGAGGGCCTCGGTCAGGGTCCCGTAGCCCAGCCCCACCTCGAGCACCGGCCGTCCCTCGACCTGCTCTCGCTGGAAGTAGCCGAGCAGGTACGGGTAGAGGGCCAGGTAGGCGGCGTCGAAGCGGGCAAGCTCGCGGGGGACGCGTCGCGGACGCCGAGTTGGCGCGCCAAGTGGGAGCCGCAGAGCTCGTCCCAGAACGCGGCATTGCGCTGGGAGACGTCGACCGTCGTCACGCTGGCAGCCTAGCCGCCGTCAAGCCCGTGCCGTGGCGTACAGGTCGAGCCCGACCAGGCGATCGACGCCCAGCCGCATGAGCCGCGCGCGAGAGATCTCCAGCGCTCCGAGCGGCACGCGGTCGATGCTGCGCCGGTCGATGCGCACGTCGTGCATGCCGTGCAGGAGGCCGCGCAGCTCGCCCACGCTCACGAAGTCGGTGTGCGGCGCCGCGGCGCCGTCCGCGTCGCCATCGTTGGCGTGCCGCAGCCACGCCTCCGGTGTCGGCGCGCCGGCCACCAGCCGGTGTCGCGCGGCCAGCAGCGGCCAGAGCAGCACGCGCCGCGCCGAGTGGCGGTTGTAGACCATCAGCAGTAGCTCACCGCCCGGCCGCAGCACCCGCCGCACTTCGGCCACCGCGCGCCCCAGGTCGCCCGTGTGATGGAGGCATCCGATGGAGACGACGCGGTCGAACGAGGCGTCCGGGAAGGGCAGCTCGAGCACCGAGCCCTGCTGCACCTGCGCGGGCCGCGCCCCAGGGACGCGCTCGAGCCGCGCCCGCGCCATCGCCACCGGGCCCTCGGCGATGTCGAGCCCGTGGTAGTCGGCACCGGCCCGGGCCAGCAGCTCGGCCACCGTGCCGAAGCCGAGGCCGACCTCGAGCACGCGGCAGCCGGCCATGTCCGGCGCGCGCAGATAGCCGGCGAGGTACGGGTAGAGCTCGAGGTAAGCGCGGTCGAAGCGCTCCAGCAAGTCCGGCGAGGCGTCGGTGATATCGAGTTCGCGGGCCAGGTTCGTCCCGCACAGCTCGTCCCAGAAGCCGGCGTTCGCGGCGTCGATGCCGGGTTGGGCGGCCACGGCGGGCCAGGATAGCCGTGCCGGGCGCTTCATCTAGCATCGCCGCCATGACGGCCACGGAGACGGCGAGCACGACGCGCGTCTGGCGCGGGGGCGCACCCTGGACGCGTTCCGCCGTCGACGCGACGCCGCGCGCCTGGCTGATCCTCTATCTGCACGCCGAGGCCGAGCCGATGCGGCCGACGACGGTTCAGCACCTGCGCTTCCTCGAGCACTCGCTGACGCCACACGCCGTCCTGCGCTGGAACGCAGCCCATGGCGTGCCGCGCTGGGTGCGCGACTACCCCTTCGACGTCGTGGTGCTGCACTACTCGGTGCTCTGCATGCGCTGGGAAGCGCCGTTTGAGCGCTGGCGGTCGAGCCTCGACTGGATCCGGGACAGCGACGCCGTGCGCCTGGCGATGCCGCAGGACGAATACGTCTGCGCCCACACGCTGGACGAGTGGCTCGAGAGCTTGGAACTCGACTGCGTCTTCTCGGTGCTCGACGAGCGCCATTGGCCCACGCTCTATCCCCGGACGAGCGCGCGGACACGGATGGAGCGCTCGTACACCGGCTTCGTCGACGACCGCGCGGCGGGCGCCGTGGAGACGCTGCCGCAGCCGCATGCAGGGCGCACGTTCGACATCGTCTACCGCGCGCGCAACCTGCCCTTCCACGTCGGCCACCACGGGCAGCTCAAGCACCGGATCGCCGAGATCGTCGACCCGGCGGCGCGTGCACACGGCCTGCGCACCGACATCTCGACGCGGATCGTCGATACGAAGTACGGCGACGCGTGGTTCGAGTTCCTGGCCAGCGGCCGCTGCGTGATCGGCACCGAGAGCGGCTCCAGCGCCCTCGACCCCTATGGCGAGTTGCGTCGCTTCGAGGCGGCCTGGCGTGCCGAGCACCCCGACGCGACTTTCGAGGAGTTCTCCGCCCTGCAGCCGCCCGGCTGGGACGACTACGACTTCACGGCCATCAGCCCGCGCCTGTTCGAGGCCGCGCAGACGAAGACCGCGCAGCTCCTCGTGGAGGGCGAGTACGACGGCATCCTGGCGGCCGATCGTCATTACGTGCCGTTGCGAGAGGACCTGTCGAACCTCGACGACGCGCTGGAGCGGATCGCTGACCCGGCCGAGACGGAGGCCTTCGCCGAGCGCGCCTGGGAGGACCTGATCCTCAGTGGCCGCTACTCCTATGGGGCGTTCGCCGCACACGTGGAGACCGTGGTCGAGGAGGTCGCCGGCGACCGGCCGCAGCGCGGCTCGCGCGGCGCCCGAGCATGGCGCGCGGCCAACGCGACCGCTGACGGCTACAGCAGCGTCGTGATCCGCACGCCCCGGCTCGCCCACCGCTTCGCGTCGCGCCATGCCCCCTGGCTGGCGGACCTGATGATGCGGCTGCGCGGCTGGCTGCGCGAGCGGCCGCGGTACCGCGGCCCGTGAGCGCATCCCTCTGGCGCGCCGGCAGCCCCCGCTCGCTGGCGTTCGACGGCACGCCGCGCACGCTGCTTGTGCTCTTCCAGCACACGGCGCCGGGCCCCATGCGAACGGCTCTGCGCCAGAAGCTGCGCGCCCTGGACGCGAGCGCGACGGGTCATCGGGTCGTCTACTGGAACGCCGGATACCCGGTGCCGCGGCCGATCCGCGAACTGCGGGTGGACGCGCTGGTGCTCGACAACACGCTGCTCGTCGCCCGCTGGGCGCCCGGGTTTGAGAAGCGGCGTGCCTCGTTCGCGTGGGTCGCCTCGTCGCCCGCGCTGAAGCTCGCCTTCCCGCAGGACGAGTACAACCACGCGCACGTGCTCGACGACTGGCTCGACGAGCTCGGCGTCGACGTCGTGTTCTCCATCTACGGGCCGAGCACCGCGAACGGCTCTATCCGCGCATGGCGCGTCGTGCCCGCTTCGAGCGCGCGATGACGGCATACGTCGATGAACGCGCGGCGTCACGTCAGGCCGGCGTGGTGCTCCCTCACGCGCGCCGCCCGCTCGACCTGGCCTACCGCGCGGAGGCCTTGTCGCCGCGGTTCGGCCGCCTGGGCCAGGCGAAGCTGCGCGTGGCGGACGAGCTCGGCCCGCGCGCACGAGCGGCCGGGCTGCGGGTCGACGTGTCGGTGGACCCCCGCGATGCGATCCTCGGCAGCCGCTGGTTTGCGTTCGTGGCCTCGACCCGTGCCGTCCTGGGGAGCGAGAGCGGCGCGAGCGCGATCGACCTCCGCGGGGAGCTCGTGGCCCGCGAGGACGAGCTGCTGGCCGAGCGCCCGGGCCTGACCTTCGACGAGTTCGACGCTGCCATGCCGGAGGGCTGGGACGGCACGCGGCTCGGCGCGATCGGTCCCCGCCACCTCGAGGCGGCGGTCGCGAAGTCCGCGCAGGTGCTGGTGGAGGGCGACTACGACGGCATGCTGGAGCCCGACGTCCACTACCTGCCCGTGCGGGCCGACTTCGCCGACGCGGACGCCGTCGTCGAGTGCCTGGGCGACCATGCGCTGCTCGAACGGCTGGCCGAGCGCGCCCACCGCGACCTCGTGCTCAGCGGCCGCTACGGCTACGCCGCGCTCGCCGCGCGCATCGAGGCGGTGTTGGACGAGGAGCGCCCCCTCACGGCCGGTGCGGCGAACGGCGCCGCGATCCGCCGCGCCCAGCTCGCGGCGAGCGCCTACAGCGCGCTCGTCGTGCGCCCGCCGCGCTGGGCGTACAGGACGGTGGACCGCGTCGCTCCGGGCGCCGCCGCCCGCATCCTCGAGGCGCGCATGGCGCGCCGCCGCAAGGGCTGAGGGCCTCGGGGCCAGCCCGAC
>CAWIEX010000002.1:0-678506 GCA_963835295.1 uncultured Actinomycetes bacterium | reverse complement strand
GCGCTCTGCGCGCCTTCGGGAGGTCAAAAGATAGGGATTACCACGGGTTTCCGGTGGCCCCGGAAGCGACTCTAATCGGCCGATTGCGTGGATGGGCGCCGATTCAACCGGAGTCAGGCACTCTGGGCGACAAGTGCCTGAATGCAAGCGAGCCCTATGCGTGACGAGGGAGGTTGTGGACATGAAGGTCGGAAGTTCATCGATGACGGACGGGCGCCCCGCGGAGGCGACGCGGCTCGGGCTCGGCTCGGAGGCGCACCCGTAGCCGAGACGTCACCGGTCAGATCCCGCCCTCGGGGCGCGGTCCTGAGCCTGCGCGAGCTGGCTTCGGGCATCCTGGGGCAGACCGCGCCCGTTGCGTCGCCACGGGTGGTTGGCCGCAGGCCCAGGTCGGACAGCGACTAGCTGGGGCTGCCGTAAGCTGCCACTCCAACGACCGAGTCCGGCGGCCCTTGGGCGATTGCGACGATCCAAGTTTTCACGAGCGGCTCAGCCGCGGGTTGATCCCCGTCGGTTGCGCTGTCATGGACTTCCTGCGACGCCTCCGCCGGCCGGGTGCGACGGTGACCGCGGTGCTGGTGGTCGCCCTCGCAGCCGTGAACGTGGCGAAGGGAACTGACTGGCCGGCTGGGTGGTGGGACGATCGGCCGGGCGAGGTCATCTTCGTCGCCCTCTCGATCGTGACGGGGCTCGGGAGCCTCTTCGTTGCCCTCGGCTTTCGTAGCGTCCTCGGCAAGCAGAGCCAAAAGCTGAAGCTGGAGACCGCGGCCCAGAGCGTCGCGCGACTGATCCAGCAGGAGACGAAGCTCAAGCACGACGAGATCGGCGTCAACATCTGGCTGATCAAGGGCATGGTCGGCTTTCGCCGGCTCGTGCGCGCGGCGATCGTCGTGGCACAACCGCGGCATCAGACGCCCATCACGTGGACGAAGGGGAAGGGAATCATTGGCGAGGCGTGGGCGCGGAAGAAGTCGCGCTTCGCCGACCTGGAGCGCGTGCGAGAGCTGTACCCGACCGAACAGTTGTGGTGTGGCCTGAAGCGCGACGACCGTTTTCGGCTCAGCTGGGCCGAGTTCGAAGAAACGGCCCGCTACCATGCGGTGCTCGCCGTTCCCCTCAGACGGCATCGATTCTCCCGACACCCAGTTCGGGGCGTGGTCGCGATCGATGTGCTCGTGAAGAGGAAAGGCGGCGCAATCGATGGCATTCAACGAACGAAGGAGTTCAGTTCCATCATCCGCACCTGCGAGGCTGCCCTGGCCGGTGAGGAATGAATGTCACGCTGGCCGTGCCTGGTAAAGGATACGGTTGAGAACGCCGATGCTTGAGGGAAGGCCATGAGCGAGATCAACCACGAGAACGACGTCGACCGCAAGGTGCCGGCGGAGCCTTTCAGCGACGACGATCGTCGACGCGAGCTCCATGAAGCCGTCCGTGACGTGGACGAGCCTGATCGCGGACCGGTCACGCCCGAGGACGTCGAGACGCTTCGTGAGGCGGAGTGGCAGAGCTCGCGGAGATCGCCGAACAGTACGTTTGAGCTCGGAGGCGGTCACATTGGCCGCCGTCGTATCGCGTCCAGACCCCGCTCCGCGTCCGACCGCTACGCTGGCGACCGCCGGGCGGAGCTCGGCGATCTCTTTGCGCTCCTTGTCGAGGCGGGCGGCGCACCATCTCCCGCAAGGGCTCATCGGCTCGCTCGCGGTTCACCGCGACGCGCTCCGTGGAGAACGGGTCCCGGACTCCAAGAAGGGACACGCGTTCTGCTCGGCGGTACGCGCAGGTCGCCCCTCGGCTCGGGGCGCAACCCAGCCGACGTGAGCGCTTCGGCGGGGCTGAGTCGCGGTCGTTGTTGGTTCGCACTGGGGTTCGCAGTTCGGTTCGACCTAAGGTTCGATTGCCCCCCGGTCGCCGCACGGGGAAAGCGCCGATAGACACGGGCGCGGTGCCGCGGGGGCTTCCGGCGAGATCTCCATGCGTCTGGGATAAGTGCGTCGTCCGTGCGGAAATCTGCAGCCCGACTCTGCTGCTCGAGGAAGCCCAGCGCGGACGCGGGAGCAACCAAGAGGCGCGCAGCACGTATGCGAGCCGTGCGTCCCGCGTAGAGCCGGCGCCCTGGCCCGCTCTGAGGCCACGGCGGCGCCTACGATGCGCTGATGCCGAGCACGGTCGCTGACGTCTTCGCCGCGGCGGGCGTGCCGCCAGCCGGCGTCGTGCGCTGGCACACCGCTGTCCCGCAGTCCGAGGCGGGCGTGTACGTGGTGTCGCTGACGGACGACATCGCCTCGATGGCGAGCGCGCGTGCCGATGCACCGATCGATCCTGCGCGCCTGGAGAATCTGCTCGCTGTGCGTCCGGAACTGCTGCTGGACGGGGAACGGCCCACCGCTGCACGAGCTCGTCGACCGGCTGCGTCGCTTCTGGCTGGCCGATGAGGTCGTGCTCTACATCGGGCTGGCGAGTCGGTCGGTTCGCACGCGGGTGGGCCAGTACTACAAGACGCCGCTGGGGGCGCGAAAGCCGCACGCGGGCGGGTGGTGGCTGAAGACGCTGAGCGTCCTCGACGAGCTATGGGTCCACTTCGCCGCTACCCCCGACTTCTCGACCGCGGAGGAGAGCGCCCTTCGCTGCATGGGCCAACGCCGTCTCGTCGCGGTCGCGTGGCGCGCTGCACGATCGCGAGCGCGTCGCGCCGTTCGCGAACCTGCGCACCGCCTCCGGGGCAATCAAGGCCCATGGCATCACCGGCGCGACGGGAGACCTCGCCGGCGGCCCCGAATGAGGCGCGCTCGCCCGGCGGCGACGCGCAGCACGGTACGTCCGCACGCGGCCAAGCCGGCGGCGAGAGCCGAAGCTGCGCGCGGACGGGCAGACGGTTTCTCAACGGGTGACCGCGCGCGACGTGTCGGCCGGCCAGGTGCGCTTCCCGCGGACGGCCAAGCGACTGTTCCCGCCCGAGCGAGCCCACGTCGACGCGGTACTGCGCGGGCGCGAGATGCGCGGACGCTGGGACCCACGTGTGGGACCGGACCGAGAGCGCTCCGGGGTGCTGGCCTTCGGACGCGGCAAGCTCGATGGTGTCGTGATCGCCGATGATGTGCTCATCGTCCGCGTGCGCGGCGACGGCCGCGTCGTTCTGGAATAGCGTGACGTCGCTGTCTTCGACCTCGTCTCACCCGGCATCGCGTCGGGACCAAGCAGATGCCGCGGGAGGACCGCTTGACCGTGGTGACGGCAGCGGTCTTGGAGCGCGTCGACGGCCTGGCCCATGACGTCATCGACGCAGTGCTCGCCTCCGCGGCGACCGCCGCCAACGACCGGCTCTTCGACGCCGACGATGAGGCCGAGGCCACCGGGTGGCAGGTCACGTTCGACGGGCTCGAAGCCATGCTCGGGCGGCTGCGCGCGCTCTCGCGGCCACGTCTGCGCATCGACACGCAACGCACGACCGCGTCGCGCAAATTCGTTGACCTTGAAATCCAGCTCTCGCCGCAGCCATCGGCGTCGGGCGACCGTTTCCTGTTCTGGGTCGAGATCAAGCACGGCGCCGGCGTCCACGGAACGCAGCTAACCGACTACGAGACTGACATCGCGCTGCGGGACGCCGACCATCGCCTTGTTCTCGTCCTGGCCCCGCGCCAGAGCGTGCCGGACATCACCGACGTTCCCCAGACGATGCCCGTCGTGCACTGGCAGGCCGTGGCCGAGGTCGTGCGCCGGTGGACCAAGCGCCCCGGATTGAGCGAGGTCGAGCACTTCCTGTTGATCGACTACCTCGCGTTCCTGCGAGAGGAGGGTCTTATGGACGAAGAGCTGCTGACCGCCGAGCATGCGTTTGTGCTGCGCGCCGAGCCGGCGGCCGGTGGCGCGGTAGCCAAGCTCATGGAGCTCACCGACGACCACATCACCGAACACTGGGGACCGCGCGGCAAGAAGAAGGGCGGCCAGAAGCCCGACTACAGCCTCGGCTACTGGGCGCATTACAGCCTCACCCGCAACGGCGGCCTGGACGCCTCAGAGCTCTGGCGCAGCAGCACCTTGGAGTGGGGGCTGTTCAAGGACACCAGCCGTGACGACCCGCGTAACGCTTGGGTCTTCGCTTCGGGTGCCACGTTCTGGCTAGCCAAGGACAATCCCGCCGCGCTATCAGACAATGCCGCATGGCTAGCCCGAAGACGCGTTGACGGCTTCGAATACGTCAACGAGTGGTCGTGGCGCCTGTTCCGCTTCCGCTATCCCGAAGAGGTGTTGGCGGCCACGACCCTCGACACCCAGGTCGCGCTGCTCGGCGACTGGGTCATCGAGTCCTTCCAACTCCTGGCCGACAACCCACCGGAGCACTGAAGACCGTCGACGGGCGCCGCATCGCGGTCGCAGCAAACAGCGTGCACCACGACGGATACCGTCCGCGCGGTGCCGCACTCGGGTCAGCTGCAACACGTATGTTCGTCGCGCCAGGAGCCACCGTGAGCGTCCTCGAACGCCACGAGCCCGGGGCGGCGCCGTCGCGCCCTGCTCGTGCGAACCACTCGCTGCCGCGCCGCTGCAGAGCTATGGTCGACGCGCCCGCACGTCGGCGTCGCCCACCTGCGGGCGCCGGCTTCGCGGACACGTCGTAGGCCAACCGCCCGGTCCGCACGGCGACCGCCAGCCGATGCTCGCCCGCAGTCCGGGTGGCTTCGTGCTGCGCGGGCTCGTGAGCGACGCCGAGGGAGGGAGATGAATGGGTCGAAGCAGAGATGGCCAGGTCCTTGAGCGCAGGTGGAAGCACGGCCGCGGCTACGCGTTGCGCTTCATCGCCTACGGACAGCGCCGCTATCTGACCCTCGGCAACGAGCAGCGACGGCTGGACGCGCAAGCGCGCCGAGCAGGAGCTGGCCAACGTGATGGCCGACGTACGTCGCGGCACCTGGATCCCACCCGACCGCAACCGCCCACCCGCCGCGTGGGACGAGCACCGACGCGCCGGAGGTCGAGCCCACCTTCCATGTGTTCGCGTCGCGGTGGCTCGCCGACCGCCAGGGCGAGATCTCACCGGCGACCCATCGCTATGACCACTGGGCGCTGGCGTATCACCTGCTGCCGTACTTCGCGACCTGGCGGCTGTCCTGAGATCACGATCGAGGCCGTCGATGACTACCGCCGCTACAAGACCACCCAGGCCCGACAACGCCGCGCACGCCATCGACCACGGCAAGCCGCTGCTCACCGCGACGGCCGGGTCCTACGACCCCTGTCGGCGGGATCGATCAACAAGACCATCGACGTCCTCCAAGCCGTCCTTGCGCTCGCCGTCGAATACGGCCACATGACCGCCAACCCGGCCTCCGGGCGCCGCCGGCGACTCAAGCCGTCCGGCCCGACGCCCGGTGCACGTCGACAACGCCCAACACATCCAAGCGCTCCTGGACGCCGCCAGCGACCTCGACGCCAACCCGCGCTGGCTGTCCAGCGATCGCCGCGCGATCGTTTCAACCCTCCTGCTGGCCGGTCCGCGCGCCCACGAGCTCTGCCATCTGCGCTGGCGCGACGTCGACCTCGCCAACGCCCGCATCCACATCGGCCGCTCAAAGACCCAAGCCGGCCTACGCGAGATCCCGCTCCTGCCGCTGCTGCGCGACGACCTGGCCGCCCACAAAGCCCGCGCCCGCACGTCGGACCCGACGACCTCGTCTTCCCCACCAACACTGGCGGCCTGCGCGACAAGGACAACCTCAGAAACCGCGTGCTCGCCGCCACCATCGCCCGCGCCGACGAGCTGCTCGCCCAGCAAGGCCACCCGCCGCTCCCCGCCGGCCTGACCCCCCACAAGCTGCGCCACACCTTCGCCTCCATCCTCGTCGCCACTGGCGAAGACCCCGCCTCCGTCATGGCCCAGCTCGGCCACACTGACCCCAAATTCACCCTGCGCGTCTACACCCACCTCATGCGCCGCGAACCAGGAGAACGGGCACGCCTAAAAGCCCTCGTCCACGGCGAGACCCCGATAGCCGGAAGCATTGTCGACCCTAGGGATGCGGCCGCAAGATCGGAGGCCTGCGGCTAGGCCGTTTTGCCGGCCAGCCGCCGGGCGACCGCGTGGAAGCTCGGCGATCTCCTTCCGCTCCTTGTCGAGGCGGGAGATTTCGGGACCGGTCGGGCCAACGTACTTGCCCGCATAGCCGTGCTCGGTCAGACCGTCGAGCGAATGGACGGCCAACTGCGCGAGCCGGCTGCCAGCATAGAGCGCGATCGGGCTCTCGCCGTGGTTGACCAGTTCAAGCGTGAGACATCCCGCGAAGCCCGGCTGCACCATGATCGCCGTGGCCACCAGGAGCCCTACGCGGCCCCACGAGGAGCGCCCGACCACGTAGCCACCGAGATGCGCGGGGAAGCGGAGGTACTCGAGCGTGGCGCCGAGGACGAACTGGCCCGGATGGAGCCAGAGCGGCGCACCGAAGGGGACCGAGACCCGCTCCTCGCTGCGGGTCAGTATGGGGTCGAGTTCCTTGGCCGGGTCGATGCCGGGACCCTCAATGCGCCGGAGCAAGCGGAACTCGGTGCCGAGGCGCACGTCGACCGACGCCGGGCCGATCTGCCTGTCAGGGTCGAGCAGCGGCATGATCACGAGGCGGCGGTCGAGGTCCTCTGCCTCGATCGCCTCCTTTAGGGCCTCGTGCTTAAGGAGGGCCACGTCAGCTCCAAGCGTTGACGAGAGCGCTGAGCTTAAGAGCGGTGGGCAGCAACTCGGCCAGCTCTTTAGCGTCGGCAGCGATCGCGAGAGCCGACGGCCCTCCCCCGGCACCCTCCAGAGCCGAGTGCCAGCAGCAGAGCATGATCGAGGCGGGTGTGATCGCAGCATTGGTGGCGCTGCGCTGCGCAGGTGGGACGCGGATCGCGAGGAGCTGTGAGACCTCGTCGAGCTCGTCGGGGTTTGGGACAAAGATTCGACCGCGCAGGTGGCGCTCGGCCTCCTTGCGCACGACCGCGCCCAGGTCGTCGATTGCCCACGTCAGGAACGCCGCGACCCCACCATAGTCCGGGGCCTCGGACGTAAGCTCACGAACCCAGCGGTCGAGCTCGGGATCCCTGTCGGCCATGAAGCCCGCCCAGCCGAGCCGGTCGAGTTGCTCGACGATGTGTCGGACACGCTGCCGCGGTGGCGGATGGACCGGCCCTGCATTGTCGATGCTCGCCGCGACGACCTCGGCAAGGAAGGAGTACAGGTAGGTCGGTCCGAGCTGGTGGGTGGCAAATGCGTCGCAGAAGGACTCGGTGATCCAGGCGCGCAAGCGTTCTGCGATGTGGTCTGTGGCCTCGCTCGGATCGATCTTCTTCTTCTCCGCGAACGCGCTGGCCGCCTTGGCGAAGCGCGCCGCCAAGCGCTTCCGGCTGCGCGCTGTCGTCCAAATCCGGTCGACGAGGCCGTGCGCGCTGTCAGCGGCGTGCCCAAGCTCGTGGACAATCAGCGGGTGCAGTAGCCCGCTGTGCTGTTCGCGGCGCGGGATGAAGACCACGACCACCACCGGCTCGTCGGGCGTCGGCGGCTCGCTCCAGCCGCGAATGAGGGCCTCGAAGGGATTCGACGTCGTCGCGTACGAGCTTTGCTCGGTCGCGACGACGGTCACCTCGACATTGCCGGCGACGAGGGCGCGGGCGGCGTCCTCGACGTAGTAGGCGGTGCCGAGGTCGATCGGCGCGTGGCCGGCGGCGTCGAGCCACGCTAGGTTGCTCTGGAGGTCGCGCACCCGCCAGACCATCTGGCGCATTTCGACCACGGCGTCCTCTTTGACCGCGTTATCGGGCGCGATGGCGAACCGCGCCTCACGCTGGGCCACGCGCTGCTCGATCGCTTCATATGCGCGGTCGAGGTGACGGGCCAGCCCGTGGGCGCCGGCGCTGGAGTCGTCGGCTAGGACCGCGAGGCACGCGGCGCGCTGCAGGCGCGCGGCGCGCAGGACGCTCGCAGCTACAAAAGCGAAGCTGGCGTCGACCGAGGCGGCCACGGGTCGGTCTCGCGCTCGCTCGCACGCTGCACCTCGGCCTGCAGGGAGAACCGGGAGACGATCGCAAAGAGCATGCGGAGCCCGGCCATGCTCTGAGCAACTTCGTCGTCGCGCCGCCCGTTTAGCGCGGCTTTGAGCCCGTCGCGGACGCGGTCGAGTGCGACCTCGGACTCCGGGGAGCGAGCGGCTCGGCGGATCGCGGACACGGTCCCGCCGCCCGTGGCGAGCTGCTGGGAGGACGGCATGGCGAAGAGGACTTCCGTGGAGGCAGCGCAGTCGAGGAGGTCGAGCGCCCAGCGAAGGGCGGCGGTGTCGGTGTCATCCGGGTCGGTGCCGTGCAGCAACTTGCTAGCGCCAACCACAACGTCGTGGAACCGGCTAGCGGACATCGTGATCGCCGCAGCCTGCTTGGGGTCGCGCGAGTCGGGGAGGGGCAGGCTCATTCAGGCATCCTAGGGCTTCGTGTGATAATGAGGAGATCTCCTCATTATGTGCGTTGGACGATGACACGGACGCCGGTCGGAACGCGGACGCAGCCGCAGGCGGCGTCCGCCGTCGCCGCCCACATCGCCAGCCGGCTGGCGGGCCTCGGGTCGGCCCGCGGGGTGCGCGATGCCTGGCTGCGGGATGAACTGCAGGTCCGTTTGCGCAGCAACGGGCTCGATCGAGCTGCCGCGCGCGTGCGCGACGCGATCACGCCGTGGCTGCTCGTAGACGAGCGCAGTCTGTCGGGGGATCTCGACAAGGCACTGGTGGTGTTCCCCGGCGTCGGGCGCGCACGCCCCGGCTTGATTGCGGCTCTGCGCTCGACGCAGGCCCTGCGGCACCTCATCGTGACCCGATCGCGGCGCGACGTCATATGCGTGCTGTTGTTCGAGCGGCGTGAGCGCGACCGGCTGTTCGCCACGCTCGAGGGCCTCGAGGAGGCCTTCGTCTGGGAGGAGGTTCTAGATGAGGACCGGCGCGCCGAAGTGGACGTATGGGTCGGGCTAACCAAGCGGATGGCGGAGCGGGAGGGATTGTTAGACGACAGCCGGAGGTGATCATGGAGCGTGCGAACGTATGTTCGCACCCATGTCAAGCACCCGCTGCGGGCCGCCGACTTGTTGCAACGTCGACCACACCCGCGTTGACGTTGCTCGTCGTCGTGCGCCGGCTGGGTTGCCGCAGTGTGGCGGGTGTCGGGCCCATGCACGCAAACGTGGGAGCGGACTGCCGCACGCGGGGAGGCGAGGGGGTGCTGTATCACTGGCGCTGTACTGGCGCAGTAGTCGCAGCCAGACGCCAACTACCCGCAACGAGATAGGCACGCGCGCTTCGCCCAAAGGCACTAGTGCCTGAAATGGAGCGCGATCATCGGCGATCCGCGGCGCTCCCGAAACGACGAAACCCCCGCGGTTGCAGGGGCTTCGCGAGAGTGGAGCTAGGGGGACTCGAACCCCCGACCTCCTGGGTGCGATCCAGGCGCTCTCCCAACTGAGCTATAGCCCCGGGTGGGGCGCCAAGTGTAGCCCGCGTTCGGGCGCTGGGGGGTCCGGGTAGATCGGCCGGCCGGGGACGCGGCTATCGTCCGCACACGAACGCCAATGAGCTTTCGCAATCGGCTGACGCTGTTCTTCGTCCTCATCGTCGTGGTCCCGATGGTGGCGGTGGCGTTCGTCCTCTTCCGGCTCATCGCCGACAACGAGAGCGGCAAGGCCGACGCCCGGCTGGCGGCCGCCAACAGCTCGGCGATCAACCTCTACCACGAGGACGTCAACCGCGCCCAGGCCGCCGCGGCGAGGATCGGCCGCGACGTGGCGCTGGCGCAGGCGCTGCGTGCCAACGACCGCGCGGCGCTCCAGGCCCGCCTGAGCACGCTGCTCAGGCAGGAGAACGTGCGCCGAATCGTCCTCGCGCGCGGGAGCCAGGCAATCGCCGACGCGGGCAGCAAGACCGCCGTCTTCCCGGCGTCGCGCAAGCTCGTCGGCGCGGGCAACCGAGCCTTCGGCACTCTGCAGGTCTCGGCGCAGGAGCCGTCGATCTACACGGGCCGGCTCTCGCGCCTGACGGGGTCCGGGGCGGTCGTGCAGCGCGTCGGCGGACCGGTGCTGGCCTCGTCGGTGAAGGGCGTCGACCCGGCGTCGATACCCGACGACCACGGCGAGCTCGAGGTGGGCGACAAGCGCTATGACGCCGCCTCGTTCAAGGCGCCGGGCTTCGTCAGCGAGACCGACCGGGTCGCCGTCCTCGCGCCCAAGGCGATGGAGTCCACCGCCGTGCGCAATGGCCGCCTGCTGGCGGCCGGCATCCTGGCCGGCTTCTTCGTCCTCGCTTTCACCTTCGCGCTGCTGGTCTCGCGCTCGCTGCAGCGCCAGATCGACGCCTTCCTGCAGGCCGCCCGGCGCCTGGGCTCCGGCGACTTCACCGTCGAGGTCCCGACCGAGGGCCACGACGAGTTCGCGGCGCTGGGCGAGGAGTTCAACAAGATGTCGCGCCAGCTGGAGGAGCGCCTGGAGGAGCTCAACCAGGAGCGCGCGCGCCTGCAGGACGCGATGCGCCGCATCGGCGAGACCTTCGCCGCCAACCTCGACCGCGAGGGGCTCCTGGAGATCGTGGTCAGGACCGCGGTCGACGGCGTGGGCGCCGACGCCGGCCGCGCCTCGGTGCGGCCCAACGCGAACTCGCCGCTGGAGCAGGTGGCGCTCACCGGGTCGGTCGACGGCCTCGAGGAGGCCGTGCGCGCGGCCGAGGCGAAGGTCCTCGAGACCGGCGAGCCGTGCGAGGCGACCGTCGACGGCGTCGGGGCGCTCTCGCACCCCATGCGTCGCGGCGACGACGTCCACGCCCGCGTCTCGGGTGTCGTCTCGGTGGCGCGCCGTGACCGGCCGTTCAGCGCCGCCGAGCGCGAGCTCTTCCACTACCTGGCCGAGCAGGCTGCGGTCTCGATCGAGAACGTCGGCCTGCACGAGACCGTCGAGCGCCAGGCGGTGACCGACGAGCTGACGGGCCTCTTCAACCGTCGCCGCTTCCAAGAGGCGATGGCGACCGAGGTCGAGCGCTCCAAGCGCTTCGGACAGCCGGTGGGCCTCGTGCTGCTCGACCTCGACGACTTCAAGGCCGTCAACGACACCTACGGCCATCAGCAGGGCGACCTCGTGCTGCGCGAGGTGGCGCGGGTGCTGCGCGAGACCTCGCGCGAGATCGACGAGCCGGCGCGCTACGGCGGCGAGGAGCTGGCGGTGGTCCTGCCCGGCACCGACCTCGAGGGCGCCTACAACCTGGCCGAGCGCGTGCGCGCCGGGATCGAGGAGCTCGCCCTGCCGCTGCTCGACGGCGACGGCGCGCTGCGCGTGACCGCCAGCTTCGGGGTGGCGACCCTGCCCGGCTCGGCCGACGACATGCGCGAGCTCGTCGCCGCGGCCGACGAGGCGCTCTACCGTGCCAAGCGCGCCGGCAAGAACCGCACCGTGCGGGCTGAGGCCTCCCCCCAGCTGTAGATCGCGCCCTGCGTCGCTAGGGTTTGTGCCGTCATGGGACTGCTCGACGACGCGATCAAGGAACACCTCGAGCTCAAGCGGCGCCACGGCGCCGACCCGGGCGAGGTCGCGCGCCTCGAGCACGAGGCGCTGGGCCCCGCCCGTCGCGACCCCGCGCCCGCCGCGGTCGAAGAGCCCGTGACCGCGGAGCCGGCGCCGGCGCCCGTCGCGGACGACAATCCCTTCGTCGACGACACGGGCGAGCACGACGAGGTGATCGCCGAGGAGCGCCTCGACGCTCCGATCCACCACATCGAGCCCGAGCCGGTGGGCCACGAGGCCCCGGCGCCCGCGCCGGAGCCCCCGATCGAGGTCGAGCAGCCGACGCGCCAGTTCTCGCTCGAGGAGGTCGAGGCGGCCACGGCCGGGCCGGAGGAGCCGGCGGAGCCCGCGGCGCCGCCGCCGGGGGCCGAGGCGCCGCCCGCCGAGGACGTCGTCCCCGCCGACGACGAGCCCGACAGCGAAGACGTGCTCGAGGAGACGCCGGAGTTCTTGCAGGAGACGCCTGAGCACGACCGGCTCTGGTTCGAGCAGAAGCCTCCGCGCGACTTCGACTTCTAGTGGCCAGGCGCCTGACGTGGCTCGACGTCTTCACGTCGCGGCCGCTGACCGGCAACGGGCTGGCCGTCGTCCACCACGCCGACGGGATCGACGACGCGACGATGCTGGCCTTCGCGCGCGAGACGAAGCTCTCGGAGACCAGCTTCGTCCAGACCGCGACCGAGCCGGGCGCCGACTACCGCAACCGCATCTGGACGATCGTGAGCGAGCTGCCCTTCGCCGGGCACCCGTCGCTCGGCACGGCGGTCGCCGTCGCGTCCGCGCGCGCGGAGACCGAGGCGCACTACGTCCAGCAGACGATGGCCGGCCTGCAGGCGGTGGACGTCGAGCTGGGGGCCAGCGGCGTCGCGCGCGCGTCGATGCTCCAGGAGCCCGCCGTCTTCGGCGACGAGGTCGACCCAGGGCGGGTCTTCGCCGCGCTGGGCCTCGATGCCTCCGACGCCCACCCCGAGCTCCCGCCCCAGGTCGTCTCGACCGGGCTGGCCCACCTGATGATCCCGGCGCGCGAGGACACCGTCCTGCGCCGCGCGCGGCCCGACAACGCGCTGCTCGACGCGCTCCTGAGCGAGCTCGGGGTCATCTGCGTGTACCTCACGGCGTACGACCCGTCCCACGACGCCGCGCAGGCGCGCGGCTACTTCGCGGCCGACGGGCTCGTCATCGAGGACCCGGCCACCGGCTCGGCCGCCGGGCCGCTGTGCGCCTACCTCAACGCCCGCACCGGCGCCGCCCGCGTCGACATCGTCCAGGGCGAGGCGATGGGCCGCCCGAGCCGCCTCATGTGCGAGGCGGGCGAGCGGGTGCGCGTCGCCGGCGACGTGGTCCTGCTCGCCGAGGGCGAGATCGAGCTGTAGCGCAGGCCAGGGCGGGCGCGCCGTGGCGCCCGGTCATGGCGCCGCAGGCGCGCCCGCGGTGTGCTTGGCCCTCCGTGGCAAGCGGAAGCGATTCGCGCGCCTCCCGTTCCCCAACACAAGACGCGCTGCCTATGCCGTCGAAGTGTCGGCCGCACCCGTCCCGATCTTCACGATCCGGCCCGTCTGCTGGACGGAAGGCTGAACCGACGGCCGCTAGACTCGAACCCGCCGCGGGGCCATAGCTCAGATGGGAGAGCGCCTGCTTTGCAAGCAGGAGGTCGCCGGTTCGATCCCGGCTGGCTCCACTCCCCCAAAAAGCCCACAACCATCGGGCAAACCGTCCGCCGCCAGTCATTTCTACGCGGCATCATCCTCTCCTTCCGCGTCCAAATAGCGTCCAAGGGCCGGAGAACGGCCCTCGTCGAAAGCGTCCAGCAGCTCGCGCTCGTAGATGTCCGCGCCCGCGATCAGGTGCCCGTAGGTGCGGTCGATCATCTTCACGCTCGTGCCCATCCGCCGGGCCAGCGTGAAGATGTCAACGCCCGCCGCGAGGCTCCACGAGGCGTACGTGTGGCGCAGGTCGTAGATCCGCCGGTGCGCGATCCCCGTCGCCGCGACGGCCGGCGTCCACTCCCGGTGGCGAAAGTTGTTGATGTCGATCCGACCTCCCCCCGAGGCGGGGAACAAGATCCCGCGACGACCGTCGAGCCCCTTCATCGCAGCGATCACGCGCGCGCGTAGCGGGACCGCTCGCCGAGAGCCCGTCGTCTTGGTGTAGTCCTTCATCCGCCCCTTTGCGAACGCGCGGCGGACCATGAAGACGTTGCGCTTGAGGTCCACGTCGCGCCATTCGCCGCCGAAGGCCTCCTCGGGGCGCACACCACTCCCGGCGAGGAAGACGACGAGCGCACCCGAGGTTCCTGTGAGCTCGGCGGCGATGGCGTCGATCTCCTTCCACGACTCGAACGGGTGGATCTCACCGGGCCTGGGCGCGGGATTCCGAATCAGCAACGCCGGGTTGTCCTCGACCCACTTCCAGCGCACCGCGGCCTGCAGCACCTGGCGCAGCGCCCGGTGCGCCCGATAGCGCTTGCCCGCCGGCAGCGACGCCCGCCATTTGGCGAGCTGATCGACCTTCAGCGAGCCGATCGAGTCATCACCGAAGCGCGCCAGCGCAGGGCCGATGCTGTCGCGCAGCCACGCCAGTGTCGAAGGCGCCGCCTGATGCTGCTCAAGGTACGCGTCGGTCAGCTCGCGCAGGGTGACCGTCGGCCGGTACAGCGATCCGAGCCGGACCCGGCGCAGCGCTTCCTCCAGCGCCTCGCGCGCCTCGCCCTTCGTGCGAAACCCCGTCTCCTGGGGTCGCCGTCCGTGGGCGTCGCGATACCGGATCGCCCACAACCCGCCTTCCGTACGGAAGATCGATCCACGCTGCGCGGTCACGCCACCCGGTCCTCGATGCTCATCTGGGCGTGTCCGTCCCACGCACCCTCAACTTCGCTCCATAGGAACCGGACCGGCCGGATGCGGCCGTTGAGCCGGCGGCCCGGGATGCGGCCCTCGCGGTAGTAGCGAAGCACCGTGTCGGGCGAGAGCCCGACACGTTCGGCGACCTCGCGGGCGGTGATGTAGCGCTCCTGGACCATCCCAATCTCCAATCTCGTCATGGACCGTTGCTCTGCAGTTCTGCCACTCGCGCGGCGCGCAGCTCCTCGCGCGCGACCTGGCGCTCCTCGCGGGCTCTCGTCGCGGCGCACTCGGCAAGCCACGCGTCGCCCGCGGTGCGATAGCCGATCCCGACCAGCGAGAAGCGCGACCACTCCCGGCTGGCACCGTCGCCGACCGGCCGGCCCCACGGATCACGACGCCCCTTCGGATGTGCCCGCCGCACCATGTGCTCGTGTCGTGCGCGCCGCAGCGCGGTGAAGGTCGTGGAGTAGCGACGGCTCTTGGTGAAGCAGTGCCCGCGGAATCCCAGCGTGTGTGCCCACCTGCGCAGCCGCAGGTCGCGAAGGTCGGGGTCGCCGCCCAGCCGCCACGCGCACTCGACGTAGCGGCGCACGTGATCGCGGACCCGCAGCGCGGCGATGTCGCCCGCGCCCAGGCGGTAGGTGAGCCCGCCGACGACCTCGGTCGACTTCGTCGCGTACTTGGCGATGTAGCCGGCGCACTTCGACGCCTCGCCGGCGGCGGCCTCGAGGGGTCGCGTCTCGAGCTCGAGCCCCCAGCGCACCTCGCCGCCCATAGACGTCCCCTCGCACTCCGGCGCGGGGACGGACACTCGCCCGGCGGCGGCGCGGACCGCTTCGCACAGTAGATCACGAGAGAACGCGGGATCCGGCGTCTCAACCAGCTCGGCGCTGTCGCGTGGCTGCGCGCGATCCAGACGGATCACGCAATGGAAGTGCAGCGACCCGCGGCGCTGATATTCCGCGACTTTCACGTATGACACGCGCACGCGGCGGCGAAGCTCTCGGTGCGACACGCCGGCAAGGCGCGCGAGCTCTCGCGGGATCTGGATCGCCGTCCGCCGCCACAGCTCCGGCGCGAGCGCGTTCCAAATCACCGCGCGCTCATAGTCAAAGCACTCCGCGCACAGCGGCTCACCCAGCCGCGGGTCGTCCTCGGCGTGGACCTCGCCGCACGACAGTCGCCGCCCATGCGGGCACAGCTCTGCGCGGCGCCGCGGGCGGCAGCGCTGGGCCCGGTCGTTCCTCATTCGACGCGAGTGCACGGCGCCGAAGCTCGGGGCGGTCAGCGTCACGAACATCGTCGGGTGCTCAGTGACCGACTCGGGGACGCCCTTGCCGCCGCGCAGCCCGGCGGCGACGAGCTGGTAGGCGTCGCCTCGGTAGGTCTCCGCGCACGACGGGCAGACCGCCTCGCGCCGGTTGCCGCAGCACTTCAGCAGGCTGCTGTCGGGCTCTGGCTCGGTCGAGTAGACCGTGCGGCACTCGCCGGTCGCGACGTCGACGGCGTCGACCTGGCCGCGCAGCCGCACCGGCCGCCGGCAGTACCCCGTCGAGCGCATCTGGCGCTCGGAGGCGCTCCCATTGCTTGGGATCCGCCGCGCGCTCGAGTACCTGCTCGAGTACCGGGCCGATCGGCCCGTCGGCAGCGGCGACAGAGGGCGCGGTCATTGCGTCACTCCCGTCGAGCCGTCTGACGCCGGGTCAGCGGCGGGTGTGCAGCCAGCCAGCCAGGCGTCTGCGCGGCGGGCGGCCGCGCGCTCGGCGATCGCGGTCACGTCGTCGTCGCCGAGGTAGAAGCCCTTGACCCGGATCGGCCGCTCCCCCTCGGCGAGCAGGTAGCCGACGCCGCGTTGGCCGCCGGGGATCGTCGACGCGTCCGCGCCGGCCGACGCCCAGCCCTGCCCGAGGATCGTGTCCGACGCCTGCGGCGTGTTGCACCGCAACGCCAGCCGGAACCCGAACAGATCGCGCAGCGACGTCGGCACGACGTCCGACCCCGGCTTCTGCGTCGCCGCGCACACGATCACGCCGGCCGCCCGACCGCGCGCGACGAGATCGCGCAGCAGCTCGGCGAACTCCTGGCGCTGGCGACTTGTCCGGCAGCGTCAGATAGAACGCGAGCTCGTCGCACACCACCAGATGCAACGGCAACCCGTCCTCGCGGCGGACCTTGCGCAGCCCGCGCGCGAGCAGCTCGCGATAGCGGTCGTCCATCTCCGCCCGAACGTCGCGCAGCAGCGCGAGCGCTTCGGCGCCGTCCGGGCCGGCGACGCGCTGGGCGACGGGCGCCCACGCCGCGAGCTCGACGAGCTTGCCGTCGAGTAGCCACACCCGTGCGCTCGGATCCAGCGCCGCAGCCGCAGCGACGATCGACAGCGCCACGGACTTCCCGGCGCCGGGCTCGCCGCCGACGAGCACGTTGCGCTCGACCAGGTCGACGGCGAAGTCCTCGCCTTCCTCATCCACGCCGATCAGGATCGGCTCCCACAACGACGCCCTGTCGGCATTGGCACAAGGCCAGCGCACTGGCGCTGCGTCCGCGAACGGGTCGCGCCGAACCAGCAGCACGTCGGCCTCGGCAGCGTCACCAGACACCCGGTTCACGCGGACCTCGCGCGCGCGCAGGCACGCTGCCAGCTGCTCTCGGCGCGCCTCGAGCTCGGGCACCGATAGGCCCCGCCGCACACGAACCCGCAGCCGATCACCGGCGGCGACACGATCAACGGACAAGACAGCAGGGCACCGAAACGGGCCCGGCGCCACGCCGGCATCGATCGCGGCATCCGCCCACGCCCGTCGAACACCCATCGCGTGACCAAGCCGCCCCACCCGCGCCCGGACCGGCCGACATGCCAGCGCGGCGCCGACCAGGCCGAGCACAATCGCCAGCGCAGCGACATCACCGACGGCGTGCGCGAGCAGCCGTTGGGCGATCACGAGCACGACGAGCCCAAGCAGCTCGACGCGCCAGCCGAACAGGGCCCACAGCAGGCCGACCACGAGATCCTCGAGATCGCTCCGGCTCTGTGCGCGCCGCCGCGCGCGTGCGTCAACGTCGACCACGCGCACCACTGAAGACCGCCGCCACATCACTCAGGCACTTACGCCGCGGCCTTCTCGCCCGACCCGGCCGGCCGCCGCACGGCCGATTGGACAGCCTGGGCACGGAACGCCATTCCCGATCGGCCCTCCATCTCCCACGGCTGCGCCGTCAAGCCGTCGACGGCCACCATCTCGCCCTGGCCGACCTTCGGATCGCCCGGAACAGCAACGCGAATGATCTCCGCCTCACCGTCGCCCAGAGCGACAAGCTGGACCCGCCAGAGCACCTCGCCGTTGACGTCGGTGCGCGGTGCCCACGCCTCGCGGGGCTTGCCCTCCTCGTACTGGCGCAGCGGCTCCGCGTCCGAAACCACCAGGAACTTCAGCCGGCTTGTGTCGATCGGTAAACGCATTGCCCATCGCCTCCTCGTCTGTAGTTCTTCGAACACGACGAAGGCTGCGGCAAGCGTCGAGACGTCTCTACCGCCTGAGGGGACACCTCCAGGACGTCTTGGCGGCGCCGAAACGTCCCTGCGCAGGTCGCGCTCGCACGAGAGCGCCGATCTACGAGCGCTACACCGCCGTGCGAGCTCGCGCGATCTGGTCTTCGGTGCGAGCGATGAGTGCCGCGAGCGCAGGCGCCGCAGCCTGCTTTCCTCGAGCCACGTCGCTGTCGTCGCCGTAGCGATACTCGATTTCGGCCAACCGCTTCACGGGTGCAATCTCGAGCCCGTCGGGATCCGTCGTGAGGTCACAGTACGTCAGGACGTCCGCGATGGCCGAGCGCTCCTCTGCGAACTCGGCGAGCGCCGCCGCTAGCCCGCGGGCCTCGGCTTCAAACACTGCCCCGCTGTGATGGGCTACCAGGCGGGCTAGGCGGTCTTGGCCGCGAAGCCGAAGCCAGCGCGCACCGTCCAGCGGATGAAATCCCGTGTCCCGGACGTCGGGCGCATAGCCGATGTCGTGGACATACGCCGCCGCGAGAAGCACTTCGCGATCAGCCGGCGGGACCGTCTGCGCGAGGGCTTGGGCGCGAGCTACTACTCCTTGCGTGTGCGCCCAGCGGTTCCCGATCCCCAAGAGCCGCTCATTGGCTTCCTCGGCTGACCAGGCAACCAAATCCATCCGGATCACTGTACGGGGCGTCGTCCGTACCCCGACGTGCATCACCCGATGTGCGGGTGCTCGCGCTCCTCGAGATAGTGCTCGACTCGCATCCGCATCGACGGATGCATCGACAAGTCCACGAGCTCCCCGGGAGGCACCCACCGGACATCCAGCGACTCGCTGCTCGGGGTTGGCTCGCCGCCGACCGCGCGGGCGGCGAACACGATCGAGCACTCCTGGCGAACCTCGCCGTTGCTCGTGTAGAGGATCACGTGGCGAGGGTTCGTGTAGATGCCGACCAGGCCTGTGACCTCACAGTCGATTCCCGTCTCCTCTTTGGTCTCGCGGACCGCGGCCTGCACGATCGTCTCTCCACAGTCCATCGCGCCGCCGGGCAGCGCCCAGTTCTCGTTGTCCGACCGCCGGATCACAAGAAGTCGTCCCTCGTCATCGACGACCGCGACGTTGACCGAGGGGACGAGGCTGTTCGCCGGCGGGGCCTGCGGGTCGTCGAGGAAGTCGATCCGCTGTCCCATGCTTACGCTCGCACGAAGCGATCCTCGGACACTTCGGCGACCGGACGAGCGGCTTGCCAAACGCGCTCGAAGCTCGTCATGTAGTGGTCGAACAGTCGCCCCCCCGACAGCCGCCGCAGGTGCAGCACCGGTGACTGGCCGGCCGGAGTGCCGTACGCGTGCGTGTTCACCAAGAGGTCGTCGTCGAAGCGGTAAAGCGAGTTGTAGAGAGTCGCGTCGTGCAGTCGCACATTGACGTTGGGCGCCTCGAGCGCCTCGCGCATGTACACCAGGGCCAGCCGGATGCGAGCAGCGAGACCATCACCGATGCCCTCCTCCTCGCCCCGCATGGCTACCGCCTCCGATTCCGGATCTCCGTAGAGGAGTCGCACGTTGACGCCGTCTTCGCTCTTCTGCCGGATCAGCGCCGCCAAGTCGGATCGGCCGTCGGGCAGGAACAGCCCCGCATGGACCAGCATGTCCAGCCGCGCTGTCGTCGCCTCGAGCAGCTCGTACCAGCGATCGCGCGGGACCGCTCCGCGATGGGCGAAGAGCCGGACCAATTCCCCGTCGCTTGCGTTCCGGCCGTTCTTGCCTTCCGCTGCCTCAGGCCAGATGTCGAGCTCGTCAGCGCCCAGCACCTGAGCGGCCCGTGCCCGGTTCCGAGCATGGGGCAGACGGCCCTTCGTCACCCAGCGCTCAGCGGTCTTGACATCGATCTCGATCTCTGCGGCGAGATCGTCCAGGCGCAGGCCAGCGCTTTGGATCGCTCGTCGGAGTCGCTCATTCGCCATGCCGGCCTCCCGTCATCGCTGGACCAGGGGGACGTTTGAAACGTCCCTGCGGAAGCTACCGCAACGGTCGGCTCGACTTCTGAAACCGATGCTCGCCCGCGGATCGCGGCGGTCGGCGCGCCAGACCGGCGCGGTAGCCTCAACGGGGCGTCCGAAAGCTTCGGCAACCCGACGAGCGGACCCGCGCCGCGTTCACGATGATCCGAATCGGTTGGGGATATGACATTCATCGACTGCACCCGGGACGTCCAACCGTCCTCGGTGGCGTCGAGTTCCCGGACTTTTCCCGCGGGTTCGACACCCACTCGGACGGCGACGTTGTCGCCCACGCCATCATCGATGCGCTCGCGGGAGCACTGGGCCTCGGCTCGCTCGGCGACTACTTCCCCGAAGACGATCCGGCGGATCAGGACGCTCGCAGCATCCTGTTCCTCACCCGCTTCCAGCCGGTGATGGCGCGGGAGGGGGCCCGAGTGATCAACCTCGATTGCACGATCTTCTGCGCTGCGCCACGTATCACGCCAGCCGTCAACGAGATGCGCTCCAACATTGCGACTGGCCTCGAATGCAGTCCCAGCCGAATCAACCTTAAGGGCAAGACCAACGACGGCTTCGGCCCCGAGGGCGAGGGAGACGCCATCTCCGCCACGGTCGTCGTCCAGCTCGAGCTCCAAGAGCTGACCGACTAACGGTCTGCGGCGTGAGCCGACCTGCGCCCCGCCCGAGCAGTGTCGGCGCGCAGCGGACGATGGAGGCCAACCGGCGCGCCGACACGATGCGCGAGCGCCGCCTGCGATCCGAGCTCCACGCCCGCGGTCTTCGATTCCGCAAGGACTTTCGTTTCGCCGCCGCCGGCCGGCCGGTGCGCCCGGACATTGTCTTCGCCCGAGAGCGAGTCGCGGTGTTCGTCGATGGGTGCTTCTGGCATCGATGCTCTAAACATTCGACCGCTCCGCGGGCCAACGCCGACTACTGGCGCGACAAGCTCGCGCGCAACGTCGAGCGCGACCGTGCGAACGATGCCGCGCTCAACGATGCCGGCTGGGCCGTCGTGCGAGTTTGGGAGCACCAAACGTGAACGACGCCGCCGACCGCATCGAGGCAATCGTGCGAGCTGCGCGATCAAGCGTCTCCGCTCCCCTGGTGACGATTCGGGCAACTGCCGTGCCCCTTCATCTCGGACGACCCGATAGTGGGCCTGCTCGGGTCGTGTGTGTGGCTGCCGCCATCACGCGAGGCTGAGGTGTAAATACGTGCCGCCGGTGGCAACATGTGGCCCACGGCGCCAATCCTGTCAAGGTCGACGCGGACCTAGCCCCCTCCGCGGACACGCCGACGGCCTAGGGGAGCGGTTGGCGACTGCCCGCCCTTGGATTTTCACGCCGCCGAGGCGGCCGCGAGCGGCCAGGGACACTGTCGTGTAAGTCCGCGGCGTTAGCGGGGATGGGGGGCGCGGCGGGTGGCCCGTGGCCGCGGCCCGCGGTCGGCCGCCGTCTTCAGGCGACGGCCATCTGGTGGCGGTGGAGCTTGAGCAGGTTGTGGGTGGCGGCGATCAGGCGCCATTCGGTCCGACGGCGGCTCTGCCTCGTCGGTGAAAGCGGTCGAAGCCGCCGGTTGAACTTTGGTGTGGGCGAACACCGGCTCGATGAGTTGTTGTCGCTGTCGGTAGAGCTCGTTTCCGCGGTCGGTGTCCAGGACGCGGCGCATGAACGCGTAGAGGCCACCGTCCCAGCCCGGCCTGGGAGCCTTGCGGCGACTGGAGTCCGGCGGGATGAGCACCTGGGTGCCGTCGGCGACGATGCGCTGCATCTGGTCCTGGTGCCAGTAGCCGGCGTCAGCGACGACAACCTCCGGCGTGTCGGGCACGCCGACGGCCTGTAGCTCGTTGCGCGCGGCGTTGAGGATCGGCTCGAGGTGGCCGAAGTCAGGGCTGTCGACGGTGATCTCGGCCGCGACGACGATCTGCTGTTCGTTGGTCGCGGCTTGGGCGTTGTAGCCCTGGACCCAGCCGCGCATCCCCTTGACCAACCGCGAGTCGGGGTCGGTGAGATTGATCTTGCCCTGCGGAACCGCCGGCGGCGTGTAGGGCTTGGGCGGCGCGCCGAAGCGCCGGCCGTTCTTCATCACCCCGCGCGCCCGGTAGTCCTCATAGGCCGCGTTGGCGCGGACTCGGTCCAGAGCTCCTCTTCGAGGCGGCGCTTGGCCTCCTTGAGGCGCTTGGGGCGTTAGCGCGGCATCGGTTGCGGGTCCGCTGAGCGTTGATCATCCAGCTGCGCTTCCAGGCGCGCAGCCACTTCTTGCGACCCTGGGCGTTGTCCAGCTCCGGCGGCAACTCGTCGCCGCGGCTATCACCGTAGAGCTCGTCCTCCGCCTCGTCGATCGCCATCGCCTCCTCGAGGATCTCCCGCGCGATCTGCTCGTAATCGAGCTTCTCGTTGCGGCTGGCGTTGGCCTGCACCTTCGTGCCGTCGACCGCGACCATCCCGACCTTCGCCAGCCCGGCCTGCGCGCAGAGGCCGTAGCACCGCGCCGAACAGCCCGCCAGCGCCTGCTGGTGACGCTCCACGAACCGCGCGATCGTTGCGTGATCGGGCTGCTGTGCGCGGCGATCACCCGAAACGCGACATCCTCCTAACACGCCCGCTCGATCACCCGCGACGACCGCATACCGCGCGCATAGGCATAAAGCAACAACGCCACCTGCGCCGCCCCCGGTTCACCGGACACTTGGTTGGTGAACGCGGTGATCATGCCATGGCGGCCTGACGGAGCGTGTCGCGAGCCTGGCGTGGGGTGCGGTAGCCGTGGCGTTCGAGCAGCCAGTGCTCGTTGAAGTCGCGGGCGAAGCGGCGGACGCGGGCGCGCAGCTCGCTCGAGCGTGTCGAAGCGCTCGATCCACAGCACCTGCTCCTTGAGCGTCTGGATGAACTTCTCGACGCAGCCGTTGGTCTCGGGCTCGTAGTGGAAGGCCGGGCGAGCGGGCGATGCCGAGGTGGTCGATCTCGGCCTGGTAGTGGTCGGAGCGGAAGCACGGGCCGCCGTCGTAGCGCAGCGCCAGCCCGGCGGCGACGGCCTGCTCGACCGAGCCGAAGCGCTCGGTGGTCACCTCGCGCAGCAGGTCGGCGGCGGCCCAGCGGTCCATCCTGCGGCGCGGCGTCGACCCACGCCTCGCCGGAGGCGTGGTCGACGATCGCGAACACCGCGCAGCGCCCCTCGCTGGCGGGTCTGCGCCTCGGTGGCGTCGGTCGCCCACAGCGTGTCGGGGACGTCGATCGGTGATCGTGCCGTCGTGCAGGCGGCTGGAGCGCTTGCGCACCTGCGGCGTCGGCGCCAGCAGCCCCGCCTCGCGCGTCAGCCGCAGCACCCGCTTGCGGCTGGTGCGGATGCCGCGCAGCCGCAGCCGGGCGCAGATCTTCTTGTGGCCCTCGCCGACGAACGGCGACTCGGCGATCTCCCGGCGGATCGCGGCCAGCAGCTCGTCGTCGGGCATCGCGCCGACCGGGCCGGGCCGCCGGCGTGGCGTGGAGCACTAGGCTCCGAGGGGCTGCGTCGGCGGCGCTGCTCGCACGCCGCCGACCTCGACACGCCGGCGACCCGGCAGACCCGGGCCAGCGGCGCCTCCAGCCGTCCTGCGACGTTCAGCGCCTCGGCGACCGAGGGCGGCGGTCGACCTCCTCCAGCAGCGCCCGCAGGATGTCCAGATCCATCGACAGCTCGCCGATCTTGCGCTGCGCATCGGCCAGCCGGCGGTCCTCCACCGGCGCCGGCCGCGACTTCAGGCCCTCACGGCCCGCCGGCGAGGAACTCCTCACGCCACCCGCTGATCGTCCCGGCCGCCTGGCCGGTCTCCCGCGCCAGCGCATCCAGCGACTCGCCCCGCAGCAGCCGCAGGACCACCTCCTGCTTGCGGCGCGCGCTCCAGCGCACCTCCCGGCCGCCCTCCGGGCGACCGTCCGGCGCGCCGGAGCGCGACCCTCCGACTCCCCGCCGCTGCTGCCTTCCATCCGACCCTCCATGACTCCCGACATCATCGACCTCCGCGGTCTAATCGGGTGTCCGGACAGAACCGGGTGCTCAGCACCAGCAGCAGCGCCTCGCGGTCCGCGGGCCGCAGCCGCCGCAACGCCGGACCAAGCGCCGCGTCAGCCGACATGTCGATGACCCCGACGTCGATGTCCGTGGCAGCTGCGAGCCGTGTGCGAAGCGCGGCTGGTCGACGCTCACCGCGTCGCTTGTTCGCCAGCACCCTGCGCGCGACCGCCAACAGCCACGGCAGCGCTTACCGGCCGACAACCCCCTCGAGCCGCCGCCAGGCAACCGTCCACACCTCGGAACACACGTCATCGGCCGTCGTCGGGTCAGTCCGCCGCAGCGCATACGCACGCACCGCACGCCCATGCGACTCGTGGAGGGCCTGGAGTCGGCCCATGCCTATCTATGTCCGCCAACCGAGCAGGATAGCAGGCCGCTCGAAACGCTTGTTCAGCGGCCGGTTCAGCCGAGCTTTCGCGGCCACGCCTGTGGGCACCTACCAGCCGGGCCGTCGACGCCGTGTCGCCGCTCAGCGCGTGTGCGACTGGCCGACGATGAACTTGATCGGCTGGCCGTACCACTTGGACACGATCGCGCGGGCGATCGGCGCGGCGGCCTCGGCGCCCCAGCCGCCGTCCTCGACGGTCACCGCGACGACGATCGGGCGCCCGCGGTCCATGACGAAGCACACGTACCACGACTGGTCGTTGGCGTGGCCGGCGCGCTGGGCGGTACCCCGTCTTGCCGAAGACGGGGAAGCGATCCTGGTTCCAGCCCTTCCACACGTCGGCCGAGGTGCCGTGGATCATCGCATCGTGCAGGCCGTCGAGGATCGTGCTGCGCACGGCGGGATCGATCGTCACGTGCTGCGCCGCACCGGGCTCGATGCGCTGCAGCAGGCGCCCGCCGGAGTCCTCGACGGCGGCGCCGAGATGCGGGCGCACGCGCTGGTTGCCGTTGGCCAGCGTCGAGTAGGCCACCGCCATCTGCAGCGGCGTGGCCTGCAGGTCGCCCTGCCCGACCGCGAGGTTGACCTCGTCGCCCTCGGTCCACGGGCGGTTGGTGCCGTCGGCCACGCCGCAACCGTTGGCAAACGCGGCCGCCGCCGACGCGCGGGGCGAGATGTGGTGCTTCTTGCGGCAGGCCGCCTCCGTGCGGTTCAGGCGATCGCGCCAGGCGCGGTCGGGCATGGTGCCGGCGAACTCGCCGGGCGTGTCGATGCCGGTGCTGTGGCCCCTCAGAGGCGCCGCGCCCATTTCTGCAAGGGCTGGCCGGCCAGGGCGTTCAGGCGCTGACCCATCGTGTAGAAGTAGACGTCCGAGGACTTCGACAGCGCGCTGGTCATGTTCACCGGACCGAGCGACTCCTTGCCGGCGTTGCACGCCTCCTGGCCCGCCGTGCCGATCTTGATGCAGCCGCGGTCGTCGATGATGTCGCCGGGCTGCACGACGCCGGTGCTCATCGCGGCCAGCGCCGTGATCGGCTTGAAGGTCGATCCCGTCGGATAGGAACCGCTGATCGCGCGATTGAACAGCGGCGCGCCGCCGCTGTCGCCGAAGAGCCGATCGGCAGTCGCCTGCGAGAACGGCTTGGACAGGATCGACGGGTTCACCGTGGGATAGGAGCCCAGCGCGAGCATGCTGCCGTCGCGCGGGTCCAGCGCGACGAAGCCGCCCGCGGTGCCCGTCCCCTGGTTGATCGTCTGCGCGAGGTACTTCTCGCCGGTCTGCTGCAGCTCGGAGTCGAGCGTCGTGCGCACCGAGCGCCCGGGCACCGGGTCGTGCCCGGCAGCCGAGCCCTTCGGCCGCCCGAGGGCGTCGATGGTGACCTTCATCGTGCCGTCGACGCCGCGCAGGAAGCCGTCGTAGGCACGCTCGAGCCCACCCTGGCCGATCACCGTCCCCTGCTTGACGCCCTTGAAGCGCTTGAGCCCGAGCTCCTTGTCGTCGATCTCGCCGATGCTGCCCACGAGCTGGGCGGCGAGCTCGTGCTGCGGGTAGCGGCGCAGGAACTTGCGCTCGACGTCGATGCCGGGGAAGCGCTCGGGATGCTCGACCAGGTAGTTGCGCCGCGGGACGTCGACGTCGACCTTGACCGTCACGTTGGCGTAGGGCAGCGTCGCCAGCGACCGCACGACACGCTCCTGGATCGTCTTGGGCGACATGTTCAGCACGCGTGCGAGCCTCCGGACGCGATCGGCGAAGTGCGCCGTGGCCGGCGCCGGGATGGCGATCAGCGGGCCCTTCTTGCCCTTCGCCGCCGCGAGCGCGCGGTCGCCTCCTGGCCCCAAGTGGCGGCCGCGTTGCGCTCGGCCGCCGGCAGGCTCTCGGGATCGAGCTGGACGACCGTCGCGGCGCGGTTCTCCACCAGCACGTGGCCGTTGCGATCGAGAATGTCGCCGCGCGGCGCCTGCACGCGCAGCTCGCGCACGCGGTTGTCGCGCGCCTGCTGGAGGTACTGGTCGCCGGAGAGCACCTGCAGGTACCACAGGCGGAAGAAGACGATCGCGAAGAGCACGAAGGCGATGCCGCCCAGCACCGCGACCCGCAGCGCGAGCTGCGGGGTGATCGGCGGCACGCGACTGTCATCTGTGGGCTTTACCGGATCGATCACGACACAAACCCGAGCAGGGCCTCAGCCGACACGCCCTCAGAATAGCGTCCATGGCGACTCGGCAACGGCACGATAAGACCCCGACGGCGGGGCGAAACGGGTGTCAAAACCACGGTTGAGCGGCATCATCTCAGCCGCCCGCCGCCAGGAGCCATCCGCTGAGCGCCTTGTCAACATTTTGACACCTCCGACGGTGCATAGTGTCTCCCTGTCAACCGGTCATTTTGGGAGCTCGCCATTTGACACGCACATTGTCCACACGGAGGGAGGTTTCCATGCAGCAAAGGGGGGGTCACAGAGGGAAAGGGGCCGGGTGGCCGCGCGCATCGGCGCCGGTCAGCCCGCCGATTCTCGCAGCGCGGCGGCGTCCGTAGCTTGTGGAGCGCCGTATCAGTACAGCGCTGCTGGCGGTCGCCGCACCGTCAGCGGAGGCGTCCAGCTTCAGCTACGATCTGACGCCTACGGCCGATGAGCAGTGGCAGTCGCGAGGCGTGGCTCACAACTACTCGTACCTCTCGGGATATAACGACTCCGGCATCGTGATCGAGTGCATCAAGCTCACCCGCACGAGCGATGGCTCCAACTACGGGCCTGTCGTCTGTACTGACGGGACCGGCGTTGCAAATCGCCACTACGCTGGCGATACCGGCACCTACTCGTGGGGAAAGAACGACAGCCCCACGAATCTGTGCTGCTGGACGACCCACATGTACGAGGAGTGGTGACGTGATGAGACGCAAGATCGCGCCGATCGCTGCCGCAATCGCGGTGGCTGTGTCTGTGGGCGCGGTGGCCATCGCCGCTCCCTTCAGCGGCCCGGCGACCGGCCCAACCACATAGTCGATCCGAATCCGGCACCGTTCGACCGCGCGGCCGCCCAGCGCGAGCGTGCGGCGCAAATCCCAGTCCGGGTTCCGAGCCCTGAGTTCGCGGTACTGCGGCGACCGCGTGCTGCGAACGATGCGCTGCCCACGGCCTGGGAGCCGCGCAGCGCCGTGGGCACCCCACGGGTGAGCGATTCTCGTCTGGCCGTGGCGTCGACGCTCGGGAAGGTGTACGCCGTGCCCACCGATCGAGAAATCTGCGCTGAGAGCACATACGCCAAGGCGGACGACAACGGTGTCTCCGAGGCATGTACTCCGACGGCTGACGCAGCCAGCCGCGGCGCTCTCATTGTGCTTCAGTGCATCGACGGCGTTCATGCGAGCCCGCAGTACGTTTCGGGATTGATCGGCGATGGCGTCTCGGCCGTGCGGGCGTTGGACGCAGGCTCCTTGAAGTCGCAGGCGCCAAGGTGGCCGCCAACGCTTTCCAGTTGGTGGTCAACGAGCCCGCGGACTCCCTGGAGTACGTGGGCAGCGGGACGAAGGTCCCGCTCCCCACCCCTCAGCTGCTGACAAGATCGTTGGTCGCTGGGCGGCCACGGTCTATGTAGGCCTGGGCCGCCCAGCATTGCTCTGTCAAGCAAACCGCCTGCGTCCTGGATCGACCTGCTCCGAGAACCGTTGGGGCACGTCGCCAAGTGGCCCGTCCGGCCTTGACGCCAGCGGCGCCGCCCGAGGCAGTCGTCCGTCGGGGGTCGCACGGGCGCCGACTGGCGTCCCGCTCGATGGTTCCTGGAGCGAGCCGACTCGCGATGCACGTCGGCTAGCCGGCTTGCTCCCTCTCGACGGCACGCGCAACCTGCACCAACGAGACGCCAAGCGCCTCCGCCAACGGACGTCCTCCGGGATGTGCAGTTCCTCCGCGATCCGACCACCGTAGCGAGCGGTACACGGGCGGTACCTGCCACGGTCTCCATCCCCGCCCCGTACTGAGGGACGGAAGGCCCGAGCTGAACCTGACAGGCCGAATTGACAGGAGACATTCGTCAAGGACCCGGTGGTGACACGCGGCGTCGAGCTGCCGCCGCGCGTCGTTGCCGCCGCGTGAGGGCGGCGCACTTCGTCTCGAAGCCTGGCTATTCACTCGGGATAGGAGGACGTTGGTTGTCAACCCCACGGCTCCTTGGGGGGAACCATGACCACCATCAAGCAAGAACGACCCTAATTCTGCTAAGGCGAGCGCCATTAGGACCGCCCTGATCGCCGCCGCGCTGGTGCTCCTCGTCCTCATCGCCGTGGGCGTCGCCGCGAACCTCGCCTACTCAGCGGGGAAGGACGCCGTGGACTGCGGCGGCGGGGGGTTCGGAGTGCCGGGGGGCAACTAGCGCATCACGTAGCGTCCGCTCCGGCGGGCGCTTGTGCGTCTACGTCTGCGCCGCGCCCCAGCGCAGGAAGTAGGCGAAGAACGGGTCGGAGATGTAGAGCGTGCTGAGCTCCTCGTCGTAGTCCACGACCGGCTCGCCCTCGATCTTCTCCCGCGCGATCTTCGTCATCTCATCCAGTACGCGCGTGACTTCATTCCGCTGAGGCGGCTCGCTCGCCAGGACGTCTCGGAGCGAACCGCGCAGATCTGTGTAGGTCAGCGCCGTCAGCGGCCCCGTGGCCGCGATGGCGGTGAGCACCGCCCCGTAGATGTCTGTCTCCCGTCCGTCGGTGAGGACACGCGTGATGCGATCCTTCCTCTGCCGGGGGCCGGTTGCGAGCAGATCAAACGCCGCCTTAGTTAGCTCCAGAGTGCCGCGTTGCGCGAGCAGGATCAGTCGTCGGGCGTCAGGGGTGGGCCGACGTTGATCTGCCCGTGCGCTTGAAAGATTTGAGCGAGTTCTTCGGCGGATCGGCGAGGTGCGTCTGTCGGGGGCAGGGTGGGAGCGGTTGCTGGGAACCCGCCGTCGCGCACGAACCGCTCGAGCCCGCCGGGCGTGCTGAGCACCAGGACTCGCGCCGTCTCGCTGTCCACTCGAAATGTGTGCGGGACTCCAATGGGGACGGTAGCCGCGCCGCCGGTCTCCAGGTCGAAGCGATGCCCGCATGCACGGTCAGGTGACCCTCGATGACGATGTAGCTCTCGTCCTGAGGATGGGTGTGACGCGGCGGCGAGGCGTGTTTGGGAAAGAGGAACTCGATCAGGGCGTAACGGCCGCCGACCGCCTCGCCCGGTACGCGAATGGTGGCCAGGGTTACGACGAACCACAGTCGCTCGCCCTCTCCGGAGGCCGACCATGTCGCCTCGCCGATCACAGGGCGACCCATGCGGGCACTGTAGTCGGACGAGCACTTGCCTCGCTTAAGAGCGTCGCTGGTGTCGCGGGCGCCCGGGGGGGCCTTCCCCGGGCCAGGGCGCCAGGACGAGCAGCAATCGCGCGTCGCTCAGGGCCCGCACAGCGTGGCGCTCGGCGGGCTCGAAGACCGCGGCGAGTCCGGGTCCTCCGATGGCGCCGGCAAGGTCGACCTCACCGGCGATGACCACGACATATGCGCGCTCGTGGACCTGGTGATCCTGCAGCCCCTCGCCCGCGGCCAGCGCGATGAGGATCGAGCGCGCCTCGACACGCGCGAAGTGCAGGATTCGCGGCTGACGCGTCTCTACGTCGAGCGTGTGCTGATCCCAGTGCTCCATCGGGCAAGCCGACGCCTCGCTCTCGCTCCCGCGTCCATCCGACACTTCACTCACGGGATGCTCAGATCGCCTCGGGCCTTAAGCCAGCATTCCGGACGCGACGGGCGCCCGTCCACTGATTGCTGCGAGGACTTTCTTTACGTCTTTCAAGGGCGGCTCGCTTCGCTCGCCGCCGGCGCCCACTGCGGGCGGCCGCAAGCGGCCGTCCTCGCGGACGCCCCAGCGCCAGGGAGGCCCCGAGGACGCGTCAGTCGTCAAGCGCCAGGTGCCGCGGCCAGCCCGACCCCAGATCATGTAGCGCGACCACCACTCGCCACGCTCCGCAGACCGCTCTCTGTCGGTTCGCAGACAGAAGGCACGCGCGTCCGCTCTCAGGTCGCAGTACGGTCTCTGACGCCGTGAAGAACCCCGTGAGCAGCCCGTCTCCCGCCGACGAGCCGTCGATCATTGCCGTTGAGCGTCCCCGGTCTGCTTGTCACGTGTCCCCACTGCGGCGCAGCCCCATGGAAGCCGTGCCGGACGAACTCTGGACGTCGCCGCCTTCGCGGCATGCACCCCGAGCGCAAGCAGGCAGCGCCCGGCAGCGCCCAAGCCCTGCGATAGCCGGCGACGCTCCACTCCCGCCCTTCCCTTCAGAGCGCGCGTGGCGGGAGCAACACCCACACCCGCATCGTCGATCCGCGCCCCAGCCCGACCGTGGACAACGTTCTGTGGGTCATTGCCCGAATGCAATAGTCGAGACCGGACACGGGTAGCCATCCAACGCATGTCTTCGCTCAGCCGGACGATGCTCGCGCCGTGGACATATTCGCTCAGCTCGTCCTGGAGGGACTCGCCAGTCTTTTTGGGACTGGCTCCGTGGCGGTCGGCGGCAACGCCGACCGCACATGCCGAGACTCGCATTCTCCCGCCGGTCGCGACGAGCAGGCGGAGTAGTTCAGGGCGCCCGTGCGTTGGCCACTCAGCCACGGCGAGTGACACGTGACGCCCGAGGCCGTCGCCTTCCGGGAAGTCTTGGCCATCAAAGCTGGCCTTCGCGGTACCGCCGAGCTCGCGCGCTGGCGGACCAGCGGTCGTGCGAAGCACAACGAACCGAAAGATGAGATCGCGGTAGCCGACCGAGTGATAATGGGCGCGGCGTTCATGTTCATGATCTGGGTTACCACCCAGGTCATCGTGGTAGCTCGATGGATCATCACCGGCCGCGGAGCAGGGATTCGAGCACTCGTCCGCTTGCTCTGAGCGGCTCATGCTCCTCATGCACGACGACCGCGCATCCCGACTCGTACCCGCTCTGCCGAAGCGATCTGCACGGTTGGTCCTAACAGCGGGCACCGAGGGGGAGAGCCCGGGTGGTCCGGGGGCGGGTCGGTCATCCGTCGAAGCCCAAGTGGATGTGGTCGCAGTGGTCGGCGCGGGCGAAGCCGCGCGGGTCGGCGGGGCCGTCGGGGTCCCAGCAGTAGATGAGCTCGGTCGAGCGCAGCGGGCCCTTGACCGCGGCGAGCTCGCGGACGAGGTCGGCGCAGCGGCCGGTGCGGGTGCCGCGGCAGGTCTCGCCGTCGACGGCGCCGATGTCCATCGCGCGGCCGGCGGTGTGGTTGGAGACGGTGCCGTCGACGGTGTAGCGGGAGTGGTCGGACTTCAGCGCGGTGATGACGACGGAGTGGCGGCGGCCGATCCACGCGAGCGTGGCGATCAGGCGCGGGTCGATCGCGCCCGAGCGCAGGTCTGATTGCTGGATCGGCGTGAGCGTGATCCGCGGGTTGCGCAGCACGTCGCTGAGCGCGCCTGAGTCGAGCTCGGGGGTGCCGCCGGCGGCGGCTGGGCGGCCGCGGTACTCGGCGGCCTTGGCGAGGACCTCGGCGACGTACCACTCGGCGTGGTTGTAGGCGAACAGCGCGGCGTGGTAGTCGTCGGGGGCGCCGGAGGCCCGCAGGTAGCGCGCGGCGGCGGGGATCGCGTCGGCGGGGTCATAGGCGGAGGTGCGGCCGTCGTCGTTGCCGTCGACGCCGTAGCGATCCCAGGTGCTCGGCGACCCGACGACCGAGAACTGCATCGGGCCGGCGCAGCAGCCGAACGCGTTGACGCCGGAGTGCACGCCGGGGGCCGGTGAGCGGCCGTGGTCGGTCTCGACCGACGCCGATCCCCGCGAGGATCCACGGGTCGATGCCGTAGCGCCGCCGGCCGCGACGTACAGCCGCAGGTACTCGGCCGGGATCTCGGCGCGCGCGAGCTGGGAGGGGCGGTAGCCGCCGGAGAACAGCGGCCGCAGGCCGAAGATCGCGCCGAGGACGCCCATCACGACCAGCAGGAGCACGCCGAGCAGGAGAGCGAGCGCGGCGAGCGCGGCCGGCGCGAGGCGGCGGCGGGCAACGGCGGCGGCAGCGAGGGGGGAGCGCCACCGTCAGCTCCCGACGGCGGTGACCGTCCAGCCGCGCGTCCGCGCGTGAGCTCGAGCGGCACGGTGTAGCGGCGCGCGCCGTCGCGGACGAGCGCGACGAGCTCGGCGCGGCCGCGGCCGACGCCGTTGGACTGCACGAGCACGACGCGCGGGTGACGGCGGCGCTCGCGCGCCGGGACGCGCGGCGGCTGAGCAGCCAGCCGGCGGCGCAGCTGGGCGCTGGCCGCGGCGATCCGCCGAGCGCGCGCTGGCCGTAGGTGTAGGGGAGGTAGCCGGCGAGGAATCGCCGCGCCGCTCGCTTGGTGGCGACGACGTCGGCGCGGGAGCCCTCGAGCTCTGGGCGGGGTGCGCCCTCCTCGCTGGGCGTATCGATCGCGCGGCGTCCTCGGCGGGGAGGACCACGGCGGGCGGCGCGGAGCGGAGCGGGCGAGGAGCGGCGTGCCTGAGGCGCTGTGCGGGGGCGGGCCGTCGAGCAGGGCGAGTGCGCCGGCGCCCGCGAGGATCACCGCGACGGCGGCCACGAACAGTCGCCGGCGGTCGGCATCGCGCAGCGGCCGGTTCAGGAACGCGCGCAGGCGGTCGATCACGCCGCTCCGCCTCGTCGTCAGCGGTCGCGCGCTGGCGCTCGCGCAGCTCGCGGGCGCGGCGCATCACGTCCTCGTGTGAGGCGCGGGGCGACAGCTCGTGCTCGGGCTCGGTGACGTGGGCGCGAACGCGGACCGCCGGCCGTCCGCCGCAGGGTGCGGACGAACGGCGCCGTTGCCGCTCAGCTCCCCCGACGGACGGGCGGCGGGCGACGCGCCGGGACTGAGGGCCGGCCGGGCGCCGTGGGCGTTGCCGTTCCCGGCCGCGACCGGATCGGGACGCGGGTCGTGGTGGTCGAGGCCGTCCGCGGACGCGGCGCCGTTGCTCGTCGCCGTCGCGGGACGCCGGCGAGCGCGCTCTCCTGGCGGGCGGTGTCGTCGCGTCCGCCGCGGCCGCGCATCCCGACGAGCGCGACGAACGGCCGGGTGGCGACGTCGCCGGCGCGCTGGACGACGGTCATCCGTGGCATGCGCCCGTCGTAGCCGGCGCCGGTGGTGGCGGCGACGAGCCGGGCGGTGATCTGCTTGCGGTAGACGAAGATCGCCCAGAAGAAGATCGCCTGCAGCCCGAAGGAGAACAGGAACCCGAGCGACTCGGTCGACGCCTGCAGCGCGGCGGAGACCGCGACGACGATCGCGATCACCAGCGAGTACAGGGCCTTGATGAAGACCGCGGTCGCGAGCTTGGCCAGCCAGTTGCGAAAGAAGTCGTGTCCGGCGCGCGGGAAGATCCCGATCACCAGCGCGACCGGCGCGAAGCCCAGCAGCACGAGCGCGACGACCTGGGCGAGGATCACCGCCAGCGACAGGAACCCCAGCAGCACGACGGCGCCGAGCGCGCCGGCGAAGAACACCGACGCGAGCGTCAGGCGCTGGTAGGCGCCGTGCTCCTGCTGGATGTCGACGGCCGGCGAGTCGGTCTTGTCGACCTGGTAGCCGCGGAACTGCCCGTCGCGAGTCGGCGGGCCGTGCCCTTGCGCAGCGCGTCGTACTCGGCGTTGCGCTCCTCCGACCCGGCCGGGTAGCGCAGGAACCGCGGGGCGTAGCCGCCGTGGCCGTCGGCGCCCTGGCGCAGGTGGTCGCGGCAGACGTCGCGGGCCGGGTCGTGCGGGGCGACCGGCCGCGGGTAGCCGTCGTCGTCGAGGTGGTCGGTGTCGACGCAGTGGCGCAGCCCGCCGAACTCGAGGACGACCCACGGCCGGTAGACGAGCGCGCCGAAGAGCTGGTCGGCGACGTGGCGCTTGGCCTGGGCGGGGTCGTCGAGCGTGCCGCGGTTGGCGCCCGGACAGGAACGCGAGCGAGAGCGTGTTCGTCCAGCGGCTGGCCTGCCCGATCGTGCGCTCGGGCTGGTAGACGAAGAACAGCGCGATCAGCACGAACACGACGGACACGCCGAGCGCGCCGGCGGTCTCGGTGTAGCGGCGCTGCACCAGCGCCTTCCAGATCCCCCAGATGCCGGCGAGGACGATCGCGGCGACCATCCACGCCTCGCCGATGACGTTCTCATACAGGCTGGTGATCGCGTCCGCGACCGGCGCCAGCGCGCCCCCGCCCCGCCGCGGGGCCGCCGCCGAGCAGGTCCAGCGAGAACGCCCACGTGAACAGGTCGATGACGGTCTTGACCAGGAAGCTCGTCAGGCTCCAGAGCTGCGCGGCCGCCCACTGGGCGATCGTCGGCGGCACGCCGTCGAGCTCGGTGATCCCGACGTCGATGTGGTAGTCCAGCGCGTACGCGCTCAGCGGATAGCGGTCGACCAGCCCGCCGCCGAGCTGCGACTGCGGCGAGATGTTCCCGAGCACGTCGGTGCCCAGGTCCTTGCCGACCGCGGCCGGCCAGGCCAGCAGCACCAGCAGCAGCGCCCAGCCAAGCGCGCGACAGCCGGCGCCTCACGCGGCCACCTCCCAGCCGGCTGGGCGCCGGGCGAGGTGTCGAGGATCGCCAGCAGGTGCTCGTAGACCGGGTCGATCTGCACCTCGGCGACGCGGTCGTCGATGTCGCGCATCAGGCAGCGCCCGCGGCGGTAGCCGCGGACGCGCTCGACCAGCGCGCGGTCGTCGGGATCGAGGCCGAGCAGCTCGAGCGCGCGGCGCGCCTCGGCGGCGGTCTCCTGGCCGAAGATCAGCCGGGTGCCGATCAGGTTCTCGATCTCGCCGACGTCGGCGAGCTGCTGCGTGGCGAGGATCAGCGTCGCGTTCTCCGCGCGGCCCAGCCGGTTGAGGCGGTCGATCAGCCGGCGCCCGTCGCGGCTGGCGAGCAGGAACCACGCCTCGTCGAACAGCACCACCTTGTGCACCGACCGGTCGCCGGACACCAGCCGCATCGCGTAGGCGGCGATCAGCTTCAGCGTCGCCACGCCGAGCCGCTCGGCCTGGTCGTAGTCGGCGCGCGGCGCCCCGGGCGCCGGCAGGCTCAGGCCGCGCGCCTTGATCGTCGTCACCGGCCGCTGCGCGGACACGCGCGCGCGGGCGCCGTCGCCGAACGCCAGCCGGCCGATCCCGGAGTCCGCCCACACCGCCAGCGCCTCGCCGGCGGCGCGGGCGTCCGTGTCCGCCGATCGCGTGAGGCTGTCGAGCACGCGCAGGCAGCTGGGTGCTGGCGTCCTCGATCACGCCGCGGACGGCCTTGCGGATCTGCGTCTCCCACGCCGGCGGCGCCTGCGGCAGCAGCTCCATCAGATACGAGCTGGCGAGGTCCTCGCGCAGCGCCTCGGGGGCGACGGCGAGCGGGTCGAGCAGGCCGCGGTAGCGCTCGTCGCCGGAGAGCTCGATCACGTGCACGCGCCCGTCGAGCTCGGGCAGCCCCTCGAGGTTGTGGTCGGGCTTGGGGTCGACGTCGACGACCAGGCTGCCGCGGCGCTCGGCCTGGAACGCGAGCAGCTCGGCGGCGATCGTCTTGCCCGACCCCAGCGTGCCGGCCAGCAGGATCGACGGCGGCCGCCCGGTCCGCGACGCCTCGGTGATGTCGAACTGCACCGGCCGCGGCCCGCCGGTCACCGTGCGGCCGATGTAGCACGCCGCGCTCGGAGCCCGCCTGGTGGGTGCCGATCGCCATCAGCGCGCCGAACTGCTCGATCGTCAACACGTCGGCGTAGTCGCGCACCGTCCCGCCGTCCGCGCGCGGCAGGTGATCGAGGAACAGCGCCGGCTGCAGCCCCAGCGGCCGGTGCAGCGCGACCGTCCCGAAGCGGTGCGCGCAGCGCCTCGACGCGGCGCTCGAGCTCCTCGCGCGACGGCGCGCCGACCGCCAGCGAGATCGCGGCGTTCAGCAGCGGCGGGCGCTCGTGGGACTGCAGGTAGGCGTCGAGCTCGCGCGCGAGCTGGCGGTTCTCCTCGGCGTGAAACGACAGCGGCCCGTGCGCGGAGGTCAGCTGCTCGGAGAACGCGTTGTCGGCGTCGACGATCCGCCGGCGCACGCGCGTGACCGCCTCGCGATTGCCGATCCAGCGCGCGTGCGACAGCGCAGTCGACCGGGAACTCCACCGCCTCAAGCGGCGAGAACAACAGCTCCGCGCCAGCCCGGGAACTCGGCCTCCTCGGGCAGCGCGCCGACCGCCAGCATCGCCTGATACGACGGCCCTCCGCCGCGTCGACCACCAGCGCGCGGTCCTCCTCGAGGATCGGCGCGTTCGCGTGCCGCACCAGATCGGTCCCCAGCGGCTCGTAGGCCGGCCGCCCGTCCGGCGTCTCGACCATCAGCGCGCTCGGCTGCCAGTGCTCGTCAAGCACCGGCTCGGCGACCCCGCGGCACGCGGCGCGGCGCAGCAGCCACTGCAGCTCGCGGGTCGTCGCGCGACGCACCGGCAGGCACCCCTCGGCGCGGCGAAACGCGCGCTCCTCGGCCGCGATCAGCGCCTCGATCTCCGCCGCCGCGATCGGCGGCACCGCGGCCACACCGAACAGCGCCTCCACCCGCCGGCGCACGCGGTCCACGCCGCGCAGCACCCCGCGCCGAGTGCGACGCGCGCTCGGTCTCCAGCGACACCGCGAGGTAGACCTCGGGCACGAACGAGCGCAGCTTCGCAGATGCGCCTCGTGCCCGCCCAGGTAGGACCGCCACGCCTGCGGCCCTGCCGGCGCGCGTCGAGCATCGCCTCGGCCTGCTCGACGTAGCGCTCGGCGGGATAGGCGCGGCACACCCGCCACAGCGAGAAGTCCGCCTCCACCGCGAACGCGAACCGCGCCAGCCGCCGCAGCCACTCGCGCTTGTCCGCGCCCGCCATGAACGGATACGAGACCGTCGCCACCCGGAACAGCGCCGCCCGCGCCTCGCCGTGGCCGACGAGCATGTTCTGGTGCACGTAGCGCAACGGCAGCCCGCTCATCGGCGCACCTCCAGCACCTGGCCGGCGCCGACCACCACCTCGGCGCCACCTCGCCCCCAGTCGCCGGCGCGCGACCACGCGGCCCCGGCGCCGGCGCGACCGCGACCGGGACGGCGAACGTCACCCGCGCCGGCCCCGCAACCGGCCGCGACGCAACGTCGCCGCGCTCTCGTCCCAGCCCGCGCGACCACGCCGTGCCACGCCACCGGCTCGCCCTCCAGCGGCACGGCGCGCCCGGCCGAGCGCCGCCGCGCGCGCAGGCGCAGCCGCAGCCACTCCCACGCGAAGCGGTGCGCGACCCGGCCGTCCGGCGCCGCCTGCGTCCCCAGCACCGCGACCGCCAGCGGCACCACCACGTAGCGCAGCGGCGCCGACAAGCCGCCCGACCAGGGCGCCGACCCCGGGCAGCGCGCCGGCCACCACCACCGCCAGCAGCGCCACCGCGAAGTACGCCACGCCCCGCAACGGCACGCCGCCCGGAACCGGCAGCGCCCAGCGATCGACGCGGTAGATCCGCCGGTCGACCTCGAACACGCGCCGGTAGGAGCGCACGACCAGCCGCTCGGCCATCGCCCCGTCACCCCGTGATCGTGTGCCAGATGTCGCGGACCGTCGACGCGATGTCGTTCGGCGCCATCACGAACCCGCCCACCAGCACCGCGGCGATCATGAAGACCGCCAGATCCGCGAACCGCCGGTTCAGCAGGAACACCAGCGCCACCAGCCCGGCGATCCCGACATACAGGCTCTTCGCCCACCCGCCGAGCAGATGCCCGAGGTTCTCGCCGACCTGCTCGCCGTCCCCGGCGGCCGGCGCCGGGCGCCACCGACAGCCACGCCCACACCGCCACCGCCGTGACCGACAACGTGAACTTGCGCATCCTCATCGCTCCTTCTTGTCGTGTTGACTGCCGCCACGTACCAGCGGTCACGGCGCACGAGCCGGACCCGGTAGCGCAGCGGGTAGACCGCGCGCGATCGCACGTCGCGCGCTCGGACCGTCGCCAGCACCGTCCGCGTCGGGCCGGCGCCCGAGCCGACCTGCTCGACCGAGTCCACGCCCACCAGCTCGTAGCGCTGCGCCAGCGCGCCGACCCGCACCCCCGCCGGCACGAAGTACTCAAGATCCGCCGAGCGCCCCGCCAGAAACGCCCGGAAGAACCGCGCCAGGACGTCCTCGACCTCCGCGCCCTCCGAGCCGGCGACCGGCTCGAGCTCCAGCGACGCCACGTGCCCGCGCGCCGGCGGCGCCGAGAACGACGGCAGGTCATAGACCGCCAGTCCGCCGCCCGCGTCGCGCGCCACCGGCACCGTCAGATACCGCGTGCTCACGTTGCGCCCGACGACCGTCGCGGCCACCGTCACCAGCGCCCGACCGCCGCCGCGCGAGGCCGTCCGGGCGACCACGGCGCTCTGCACGACCTGCCGCGAGCCGCGCCGCGCGAACCGCGGCACGATCGAGCCCGCGACCTCCGCCGACACGAACGGCAACACCCCGCGCGCGTAACGATCCGGGTGACGCGGCGAGTAGCTCAGGTACGCGCGCGCGAAGTCGACCGCGAACGCGCGCGCCTCATCGTCCGGCCACGACATCGCCGCGGCGCGCGTGCCGTCGCCGGCGGGGGGCGCGTCACCGCGCAAGCACGTCGCCGGCGCCGCGGACCAGCAGCAGCGCCACCACGAACCACAGCACCACCCGCCCGGCGCTACGGAGCATCGATCCAGACGTGCGGACCGACATGGCGCCTGCGCCCGCAGACGATCCTCGCTCACGCGCAGCCCGTCTCACGCTCACCCTCCTGGTGTCGGACCAGCGCGCGCACCCATTTGCGCACGCGCGACCAGTGACTCGCTTCGGACGGAGAAGGGGGGCAGACGAAATCTCGCCCCCCCACCGTCAGCCGTCGGCACGTTCACCGGACCTTCCCAGATTGCACGCGCCGTCACGCCGCGGCACGCGTGCCCGGGTCAGCGCGTCCACAGCGCGTCCAAGCGGCCCAAGAATCACTCTCAGCGCCAACACTCCCGACCAGGCCGCAAACCGCGAGATCCGGCTTGCCAAGCCGGAAGACGCCCTGCCCCGCCCTATGCCAAGATCGCCCGGCCTCGCCTGTCACGCAGGAGGTCGCGGGTTCGATCCCGTCGGCTCCATCGAACCGTCCGCATTCGTTGCTCGAGGCGCGCCCCTTCGGCGATGATCCCGCGATGGTCGCCCGCTACGTACGCCGGTTGGGATTTGTCGGTGGGCTGCTCCTGCTCGGGTATCTCGTCGTGCACCTCGTGCCTGAGATCTCCGACAACGTGCTCGTCGACATTGGCGTCGGCCTGGCCATCTACGCAGCGCTCTGCTACCCGCTGCTGGCGGCATTCGATGACGCCGAGCACGGTCGGGTGCCATTCGGCGGCCGCTTCAGCCGACGCTGACCAACCACCTCGACGAGGCCGAGCGGCGCCTGCTCGAGCGCCGGCTGGCTGAGCTCGGCGCCACCTAGGACCCGTGTACCGCGCCTTCACACCGGCGCACCGCGGCGGCGACGGCACGCCGCTGGTCTGCCTGCACGGCTTCCTGGAGACGTGGCGGACATGGGAGCTGGTGCTGCCCGCGCTCGAGCGCCGCCACGACGTGCTCGCCCCGACCCTCCCCGGGCACGCGGGCGGGCCGCCTCTCGACGGGCCGCCCGACGGGGACACGATGGCCGACGCCGTCGAGCGCGCCATGGACGACGCGGGCTTCGACACCGCGCACCTCGTGGGCAGCTCGCTCGGCGGCTTCGTCGCGCTGCAGCTCGCCGCACGGGGGCGCGCGCGCAGCGTGGTGGCCTTCGCGCCCGCAGGAGGCTGGGCGGCCGGCGACCCGCTCCTGCCGCAGGTCCTCGGGTTGCAGGCGCAGCTGCACGAGCAGGCCAGGGCGACGGCGCCGCACGTCGAGGCGATCGTCGCCACGGCGGAGGGCCGGCGCCGGGCGACGCGGCTCGTCGTCTCGAGCTGCGAGCACATCCCGGCCGACCTCATCGCCCACCAGATGCTCGCCGTCGCGAGCGCCGCCGGTGCGCCGGCGCTGATCGAGCACGGCCTGCGCGAGGGCTACGACGAGCTCGACGCGCAGGCCATCGCCTGCCCGGTGCGGGTCGTGTGGGGCACCGGCGACCGGCTCCTGCCGTGGCCGTCGGCCGCCGCGCGCTTTCGCCACGAATGGCTCCCGCACGCCGACTGGGTCGAGCTCGGCGGCGTGGGCCATTCCCCACAGCTCGACGTCCCGCTCGAGGCCGCCCAGCTCATCCTCGGCTTCACGGCGGGCTGACGGCCGGTCGCGCCGACGCAAGAAACAGACGTCACGAGACGTTGCTCGGCGTGATCTCCGATACGGCCGGCGCCGTTTCCACGACGAGCGGCGGACACGGACCGCGACACGTGAAGCTCACGTGGGCGCTCCCCGCACTGCTGCTGGCCGCCGCGGTCCTGGCCGCCATTGCCCTGCCCGCGCCGGCCGCCACGCCGGGCGTCCCCGAGTTCGTCCAGCAGGTCAACAAGCGCGCCGTGGGGACGAGCGTCGCGCTGGCGCCGACCGCCAACATCACCACCGGCAACCGGCTCGTGGTCCAGGTCGGCGTGTGGGGCTCCGGCAACCCGAGCGCCTCGGCCGTGACGGACTCCGCCGGCAACACGTACACCAAGGTCAAGGGCTTCAAGGCCTCGGACAACACCGAGCTGAGCGTGTGGACGGCCCCGATCACCGCCGGCGGCGGCACGAAGCCGACGGTGACCGTCACGACGAGCGCCCGCGCCGACATCGGGGCCGCGGTCCTCGAGTACTCCGGCCTGTCGACGGCCGCCGGCGCGGCCGCCGTCGACCAGAGCGCGCAGTCGACCGCCACCACGGGCGCGGCGGCCTTCGTGAGCGCCGGCCCGACGCCGCCGACCACCGCCGCCGGCGAGCTGGCGATCGGCTTCTACGCCGACTCGGGCTTCTCCAACAGCCTCGCGGGCGACGCGACCTACTCGGTGAGGACCAACGTGTCGCCGACGGGCGACATGGAGCTGCTGGCGCAGGACCAGGTCCTGACCGGCACCGGCGCGACGCCGAACCCGACCACGAACACCGGCGCGAACACCCCATGGCTGGCGGCGACCGTGGTGTTCAAGACCGGCGCGCCGGCGCCGCCGCCGACCGCGCCGGCGACGCCCAGCGCGCCGACGGCCTCCCCGGGCGACGGCCAGGCGACCGTCTCCTGGACCGCGCCCGACAACGGCGGCAGCGCCATCACGAAGTACACGGTGACCCCGTACATCGGCTCGACGGCGCAGACGCCCAAGGACGTCACCGGCAGCCCGGCCCCGACGAGCACGACGATCTCGGGGCTGACCAACGGGACGGCCTACACCTTCAAGGTCAGCGCGACGAACGCCGTGGGCACGAGCGCGCAGTCGGCGGCCTCCAACGCGGTCACGCCGGTGACGGCGCCCCCGACCACGCTGGCCTTCGTGCAGCAGGTCAACAAGCGTGGCGTCGCGGCGAGCCTGGCCCTTCAGCCCACCGCCAACATCTCGAGCGGCAACCGCCTCATCGTCGAGGCCGGCGTGTGGAGCGCGGGTAACGCCAGCGCGTCGGGCGTGACCGACTCGGCCGGCAACACGTACACCAAGCTGACCTCGCTCAAGGCGTCGGACAACACCGAGCTCAGCGTGTGGAGCGCGCCGATCACGGCCGGCGCGGGCACCAGACCGACCGTCACCGTCACGACCACCGCCAGCGCGGACATCGGCGCCAGCGTGCTCGAGTACTCGGGCCTGTCGAGCGCCGGCGGGACGAACGTCGTCGACGTGCTCAAGACGGCGACCGGCAAGACGTCGACGGCGACCACCGTCTCGTCGGGTGCGACCGCGGCCAGCAACACCGCGGGCGAGCTGGCGATGGGCTTCTACGCCGACTCGGGCTTCGGCACCCCGCTGGCCGGCGACCCCGCCTACAGCGTGCGTACCAACGTCTCGCCGACCAACGACATGCAGCTCCTGGCCCAGGATCGCGTCCTTTCGACCGCCGGCATGACCGCCAGCCCCACGACCGCCACGGGCGCGAACACACCGTGGCTCGCGGCCACCATCATCTTCAAGACCTCGGCGCCCGCGGCGCCGAGCCCGCCCAACACGCCCAACGGCGTCACGGCCTCGCCGGGCAACGGGCAGGCGACGGTGAGCTGGACCGCGCCCGCCGACGGCGGGAGCCCGATCACGAAGTACACCGTCACCCCCTACGTCGGGACGACCGCCCAGACGCCGACCATCGTGACGGGCAACCCGCCGGCCACGACCACGACGGTCACGGGCCTCGTCAACAACACGACCTACACGTTCACGGTCTCGGCCACCAACACGAACGGCACGAGCCCGCCGTCGGTCGCCTCCAACCCGGTCACGCCGGCGAGCTCGCCGGCCGGCCAGTGGTCGGCGCTCATGAACTGGCCGATGGTCGCGGTGCACTCCGTCCTGCTCAAGAACGGCAACCTGCTCATCTGGGACGGCTGGCAGAACCCCGAGCCGACCGCCGTGTGGAACGCGACCTCGCAGACCTTCCCGACGACGATCAACGCCCCGGGCAGCATCTTCTGCTCGGGCAACGTCCACCTGCCCGACGGGCGCATCCTCACCGCCGGCGGCGACGGCCTCTACACCACGGGCAACCTCGGCCTCGCCGACACGACGATCTTCGACCCCGCCACGGGGACGTGGAAGCGCGTCGCCGACATGAACCGGCCGCGCTGGTACCCGTCGCTGACCGAGCTCGCCGACGGCCGCTACGTGGCCATCAGCGGCAACTCGACCAACCAGACGACGTGGGCCGACACGCCGGAGGTCTACGACCCCGCGGCCGACACGTGGACGCTGCTCACCGGCGTCTCCACGCCGCAGGTCCACGAGGAGGAGTACCCGTTCAGCTACCTGGCCCCGAACGGCAAGGTCTTCACCATCGGGCCTGAGGAGGACAACTCCTTCTTCCTCGACGTCGCCGCCAAGACGTGGACGCCGGTCGGCGGCGCCAGCGGCGTGGTCAACGGCTCGTCGGTCATGTACCGCCCGGGCAAGATCCTCTACAGCGGCGGGGCGCCGAGCGTGCAAACGTCGACGACGGCCAAGGCCAACGCAGCCGCCATCGACCTGACCGCCGCCACGCCGGCGTGGCGCACCGTGCCCTCGATGCACAGCGCCCGCATCTACCACACGCTGACCATGCTGGCCGACGGCACCGTGCTCGCGGTCGGCGGCGAGAACTCGAGCGACCAGTCGATCGTCACCAGCGGCGTGCTCACGGCGGAGATCTGGGACCCGGCCACGGAGACGTGGACCAACGTGGGCGCCATGGCCGCGGCCCGCAACTACCACTCGACCGCGGTCCTGATGCCCGACGGCCGCGTGCTCGTGGCCGGCGGCGGCCACTACAACGGCGGCACCGGCCCCGGCCAGTTCTCGGCCCAGTTCTACTCGCCGCCGTACCTGTTCAACGGCGCGCGCCCGACCATCGCCAACGCCCCGGCGGGCGCCACGTACGGCTCGAACTTCACGGTCAGCACCCCGGACGCGGCGTCGATCCGCTCGGTCAACCTCGTCTCGCTTGGCGCCGACACGCACCAGAGCGACATGGACCAGCACTTCGTCCCGCTCAGCTTCACGGCCAACTCGGGCTCGCTGACCGTCCAGGCGCCCGCGGCCGCCGCGCTGGCCCCACCCGGCACCTACATGCTCTTCATCGTCGACGACAAGGGCGTCCCGTCGGTGGCGAGCATGGTCGGGATGTCGCGCACGCTCTCGGCGCCGGGCACGCCGGCCAAGCCGACGGCCACCGCCGGCGACGGCCAGGCCACGGTGACCTGGTCGGCCCCGGACGACGGCGGCAGCACGATCACGAAGTACACGGTGACGCCGTACATCGGCTCGACGGCGCAGACGCCCAAGGACGTCACCGGCAGCCCGGCGGCCACGAGCACGACGATCTCCGGGCTGACCAACGGGACGGCCTACACCTTCAAGGTCAGCGCGACCAACGCCGTGGGCACGAGCGCGCAGTCGGCGGCCTCCGACCCGGTGACCCCGGCTGCCCCCGTTGCCGGGGCGCTGGCGTTCGTGCAGCAGGTCAACAAGCGCGGCGTGGCCGCGAGCCTCGCGCTCCAGCCGACGGCCGCCGTGACCACGGGCAACCGCCTGATCGTGCAGGTGGGCGTGTGGAGCTACGGCAAGGCCACCGCGGCGGGCGTGACCGACTCGGCCGGCAACACCTACACCAAGCTGACGTCGGTCAAGGCGTCCGACGACACCGAGCTCAGCGTGTGGAGCGCTCCGATCACGGCGGGCGGCGGCACCCGGCCGACGGTCACCGTCACGACCACGAGCAGCGCCGACATCGGCGCCAGCGCGCTCGAGTACTCGGGCCTGTCGACCGCAGCGGGAGCAGGCGTGGTCGACGCGCTCAAGACGGCGACGGGCACGACCAGCGCGGCCGGCAACGTGTCCTCCGGGGCGACGGCGGCGAGCACCGCGGCCGGCGAGCTGGCGATGGGCTTCTACGCCGACTCGGGCTTCGGCAACGCGCTCACCGGCGACCCGACCTACACGGTGCGCACCAACGTGTCCCCGACCGGCGACATGGAGCTGCTGGCCCAGGACCGCGTCCTGACGGCCACGGGCACCACCGCGAGCCCGACGACCAGGACCGGGGCCAGCACCCCGTGGCTGGCGGCCACGCTGGTGCTCAAGAGCGCCGCGCCGCCGGCGGGTGGGGCCGCGGTGCTGGCGCAGGCGCGGTCGGTGACGCTCACCGCGCGCACGGCGGACGGCTCGGCGGCCACCGCGGTCGCGGAGCCGATCACCGACGCGCCGGTGCAGGCCGACAAGCTCGTCTACGCCTTCACCGCCGTCGCGCCGGCCCAGTCGAAGAGCGACCCCGCCACGCTGCTCTTCTGCCCGCTGAACTTCCTGACCATCGGCAAGAGCTGACCGCGGCGACAGGCCTGCGGGCTGTTCGCGGCGCTCAGGCCGCCGCGAGCAGCTCTTCGGCCACGCGGTCGGTGGCGTCGCCCGTGCCGCCGAGCAGCCGCCGGCACAGCTGCGCGCGGCGGAAGAACAGCGGCGCGTCGTGCTCCCACGTCGCCCCGATCCCGCCGTGCGTGACGATGTTCTGGCGCGCGGCGAAGTCGAGCGCCGAGCCGGCGGCCGAGCGCGCCGCGCTGGCCGCCAGCGCGAACTGCTCGGGCTGGTCGTCGAAGGCCCAGCCCGTGTAGTACAGCAGCGAGCGGGCGTTCTCCTGGCGGCGCAGGACCTCGGTGAGGCCGTGCTTGATGGCCTGGTAGGACCCGATGGCGCGCCCGAAGGTGAAGCGCTCCTTCGCGTACTGGACAGCCATCTCCAGGGCGGTCTCCACCGCGCCGAGCGACTCGGCGGCCAGCAGCGCCTGCGCCAGGTACCACGCGCGCGCGAGCTGCGCCTCGGTGACGTCGAGGCGGCGCGCGGCCGCGCCCTCGAGCCTCACGTGCCCCAGCGAGCGGGTGGCGTCGTAGCGCGTCTGCGCCTCGACCTGGGCGGCGCTCGCGTCCACGACGCCCGCGACCGGCGCGCCGGCCTGGTCGACGCCGACGACCACGAACAGGTCGGCCCCGGGCGCGTCGGGCACCCAGGCCACCTCGCCGGTGAAGCTCACGTCGGCGCCGTCGACCGTCGCGCGCGGCGCGTCGGGCCGATGCTTGCCGCTGCGCGCGTCGACCGTCCAGCCCTCGACGAGGTCGCCGGGCGGTCGCGCGGGCAGCCACGCCGGGCGCACCTCGCCGGCCGCCACCGCCTCCAGCGACTCGTCTCCCGCCGCCTGCAGCAGCGCGCTGGCCGGGAGCAGCCCGAGCAGCGGCGCGGTTGCCAGGACGCGCCCGCACTCCTGCGCCACCAGCATGGCGTCGAAGGCGCTCAGCCCGGCGCCCCCGCGGTCCTCGTCGACGAGCAGGCCGGGCCAGCCGGCCTCGACCACCGTCGGCCACAGGTCGGGCAGCGTGCCGCCCTCGAGCGCCTCGCGGGCGCCCTCGATGGTCTTCACGCGCGAGAGGGCGCCGCGCGCCGCCTCGCGCAGGAACTCCTGCTCGTCGGACAGTGCCAAGTTCATCGCGAGGACCTACCTTCCGAGTTGGGCGTGGCGCTCGTCGAGCAACGGCGCGCTGTCATACGGCCGCGGCCTCCTTCTCCTTGGCGCGCAGCTCGCTGAAGGGCACGCCCTTGTCCAGCCGCGGCTCGGGCGGCAGCCCCAGCACCCGCTCGCCGATCGTGTTGCGCAGGATCTCCTCGGTCCCGCCCGCGGACTTCAGCCCCGGCAGGAACGAGATCATGTACGCCCACTGATCGTCCTCGTCGAGGGCGTCGGGTCCGAGCACGTCGGCGATGAGCTCGCCGGCGGCGATGGCGGCGTTGACCGTCGTCACCTTGGCCAGCCCCGCCTCCGGGCCGGGGATCTGGCCCTTGGCCAGCGCGGTCAGCGTCCGGTAGCCGGTGAACTTGATGGCCAGAAGCTCGACGGCGATCTCGCCCAGGCGCTTGCGGATCTCGGGGTCGCGACGGGCGTCCGGGTCGGCGGCGATGGCGCGCGCGAAGCGGTCCTCCTTGTAGCCCATGCCCTCCGAGCCCAGGCCGATCGTCACGCGCTCGAACATCAGCGTGGTCAGCGCGGTCCGCCAGCCGTCGTTGACCTGGCCGACGACGGCGTCGGCGGGCAGGCGCACGTCGTCGAGGAAGACCTCGTTGAACTCGGCCTCACCCGAGATCTGGCGCAGGCCGCGGACGGTGACCCCCTCGGCATCCATCGGCAGGACGAACATCGTCAGGCCCTTGTGCTTGTGCTGCTCGGGGTCGGTGCGTGCGAGCAGCAGCCCGAAGGAGGCGAACTGCGCGTTCGTGGTCCACACCTTCTGGCCGTTGAGGACCCAGGTGCCGTCGTCCTCCTTGCGCGCGCGCGTCTGCACCGCCGCGAGGTCCGAGCCGGCGGCCGGCTCGGAGAAGAGCTGGCACCAGACCTCGTCGCCGTGGAGCATCGGCGCGAGGTAGCGGCCCTTCTGCTCCTCCGTGCCATGGGCGATGATCGTCGGCCCGAGCATGCCGATGCCGATGACGTCGAGGATGCCCGGCACGCCCGCCCGCGCGATCTCCTGGCTGACGATGACCTGCTCGATCGGCCCCTGACCCTGGCCGCCGACGTCGACCGGCCAGGTGACGCCCGCCAGCCCGCCCTCGGCGAGCTGGCCCTGCCAGCGCCGGCGGGCGTCGACGTACGCGTCGTCCTCGGCTCCGGCCCGCGTGCTGCGCGCCTCCGGCGCCTGTGCCTTGTGCTCCTGCAGCCAGGCGCGCACCCTCTGGCGGAACTCGGCCTGCTGTGGGGTGTCGTTCAGGTCCACGCGTGCTCCTTTGGCTGACTGGCCAGTCGGTCCACGGGAATATACGTAGGCGTGCGATGGGCCGGCGCCGCCATTGCCAATCGCGCGGGTCCACTAGGTAATCTCGACCCCCATGGGGCACGGCACTCGCGAACGCACCTGGACCGAGATCGAGCGCCGGATCGTGCGCGGCGAGATGGCCGCCGGGGCGCGGCTGGACGAGGAGGAGTTGGCCGGCCAGCTCGAGGTCGATCCGTCAGTCGTGCGCGAGGCCCTCTGCCGCCTGGAGCGCGACGGCTTCGTGCGGCCCGAGGACGGGGGCAGCTTCGCCGTCGCCCCGCTGAGCGAGATCGAGGTCCGCGAGGGCTATCCCGTCGTCATCCTCCTCGAGGGGCTGGCGGTCCGCACGACGCCCGAGTTCCCGCCCGAGGCGGTCGAGCGCCTGCGCGAGATCAACGCCGCGATGGCCGACGAGCGCTCGGACGCGATGGCCGCCGCCACGCACGACTACGCCTTCCACGAGGAGCTCGTGCGTCACTGCGGCAACGATCAGCTCCTCTCGACCCTGCGTCCGCTCAAGCGCCTGCTCCTGCGCTATGAGTACAACTACATGGCGGCTGCTGACTTCGTGAGCCGCTCGGTGGACCAGCACGAGGAGATCATCCAGGCGCTGGAGCGGGGCGACCGCGACGCGGCCTCGACGCTGGTCGAGGGCAACTTCCGCGACTCGCTGCCGGGCATCCTCGAGCAGCTCTAAACGCCGCTTTAGCACTCCGGTTTGCCCACGCGCCGGTCAAGGCGAGCGTGGATCACCCCGCGCTCATCTGGCGGCGTGCTGACCGGCCGCCGTCGGCGCCGTTCGCCGGCGCGCTGGCGGCCGCGTTCATCGTGGCTCCCATCGGGAGCGCCCTCGATCCGCTCATGTATGGCGCGGCGATCGCCGTCGGGGTGCTCCCCATCGTGCTCATGGAGCGCCGGCTCAGCCGTCCGGACCGGCCTTTCTCTTCCTCCTGGCCGCTGCGTTGCTGCGCCACTCGTTCGGTGCCGCCAATGCCGGCGTCCCGTGGGACCCTGTGCCCTTCACCGTGACCGCGCTGCTGGCGATCGGCAGCCTCTCGCCCCGGTCATGTAGGCGTCGCCGTCACTTCGCGCTCCCGGTCGTGCTCATCGGCGGCGAGCTGTACCCCGCCGCCGTGCTGTCGCGGCGGCGCGCTGTCGGGCTTCCACGCGCTGATCGCCTCCACGCCGTCCAGGGCGTGCGCAGGTGCGCTTTGGCTACGGCGCGTGATGGAGTCCTTCGTCGCGGTGACGATCATCGCCGCGTCGATCATCGATCCTGGCCTGTACTACGCGATGAACGCGCCTGCCGCGGTGGTCGGCAACACGGTCCAATCGGCGTCGCAGGCGGTGAACGGGCTCGGCTTCCAGATCTCGCCGCAGGCGCTGTCGTCCGCGGCGCGCGACGTCCATGAGCAGACGCTGCTGGCGCGCACGGGCGGGGCGCCGACGCTGGCCGTCGGGATGTCGGAGATCTTCTCCGGTGCGACCGGGAACGGCCTGAAGGCCTTCTGGTACCACTTCGCGATCATGTTCGAGGCCCTGTTCATCCTCACCACGGTGGACGCGGGCACTCGGGTCGGGCGCTTCATGCTCCAGGACACGCTGGGCAACGTGTGGAAGCCGCTGGGCCGTGTGAGCTGGAAGCCTGGCGTCTGGCTGACGAGCGCCATCGTCGTCGCCGCATGGGGCTATTTCCTCTACACCGGCGTCACGAACCCGCTGGGCGGGATCAACCAGCTGTTCCCCCTCTTCGGCATCGCGAACCAGTTGCTGGCGGCGGTCGCGCTGACGGTCGCGACGACGATCCTGGTCAAGTCCGGGCGGCTCAAGTGGGCCTGGGTCACGGGGGTCCCACTGGCGTGGGACGCCGTGGTGACACTCACGGCGAGCTATCAGAAGGTCTTCTCCGACAACCCGAAGATCGGGTTCTTCGCCCAGCGCGACAAGTTCCAGGAGGCGCTTGACAAGGGTCAGGTCCTCCCACCGGCGAAGAGCCTTGATGACATGCATCAGGTCGTGACGAACTCGACCGTCGACGGGATCCTGGCCGCCCTGTTCGCTGCCATGATCATCGTCGTGATCCTCGATGCCTCGCGCATCTGGCTGCGGGTCATCGCGAGCCGCCAGCCGCTGTCGACGACCGAGACGCCGTTCGTCGAGTCGCAGCTCTTCGCGCCCGCCGGGTTGTTCCCCACGAGCGACGAGCGCGCGGCGCTCGCCGGGGCGACGGCCGGCGACGGCGGCGCCGTGCGCACGGACCGCTTCACGCGCGAGTCCGAGACCACCGGCCCGAGAGGTGGCCCGTGAGCCCCGCGCCCGTCGAGGCACGCCTTCGCCACCTCGTGCATGGCATCCGCTGGTACCTGCGCGAGGCGGCGGGCGAGACGGCGTACGACCGCTACGTCGAGCACGTGCGGCGCGAGCACCCGGGGGCGATGGTCATGTCGCGGCGCGACTTCGAGCGCTGGCGCCAGGACGATCGCAACGACAATCCGCGCGCGCGCTGCTGCTAGCGCTCGGTACCGTCTGCCCATGGGGCAGTTCCATTGGGATCCGGACGGCTACCTGGAGATGGTCCGCGCGGAGGTCCCGGACTACGACCGCATCCAGGACGAGCTGGCGCGCGCGACGGACGGGATCGACGCGCGGCGCGTGCTCGAGTTGGGCACCGGGTCGGGCGTCACGGCGCGGCGCGTGCTCGCACGCCATCCGCACGCCCACCTGACCGGCGTGGACTCGAGCGAGCACATGCTCGCCGTCGCCGACCTCCCCGGCGCCGACCTGCGCCTGCAGGATCTTCGCGACCCGCTCCCCGACGGGCCGTTCGACCTCGTCTTCTCGGCCCTCGCCGTCCATCACCTCGACGCGACCGCCAAGGCAGACCTCTTCGCTCGCGTGGCAGCCGTGCTGGCGCCCGGCGGCCGCTTCGCCATGGCCGACGTCATCGTGCCCGAGGACCCGGCCGACGTGGTGACGCCGCTCGATCCCGGCTTCGACCTGCCCGAGGCCGTGCCCGACCTGCTGGCCTGGCTCCAGGACGCGGGCCTGCGCGGGCGGGTGGCGTGGCAGGCGCGCGACCTGGCGGTCCTGGTGGCCGACGCGGCCGTCACCTAGGGCGCAAACGCCCCCCTCTCCGCTCAGGGCTCGGCGGCGAAGCCGCGATTGAGCAGCTGGGTCGCCTGCCTGCCGGGGTCGGGCGAGTGCAGGAGCACCACGCCCAGGCGGCGCCCGTTGCGGCGCGCCGCCGCGACCAGGCAGCGCCCCGCGGCGTCGGTGTAGCCGGTCTTGATCCCGATCGTCCCCGGGTAGCCGGTGCGCAGCAGCGGGTTGTTGTTGAACAGGTAGATCCGCCTGCCCTTGATGGGGAAGGGCAGGACCGCGCGACGGCGCGCGACGATGCGCGCCAGGCGCGGGCGGTCGAGCACGGCGCGCGCCATCTCGGCGAGGTCGATCGCGCAGGAGTGGTTGCCGGCGTCCTCGAAGCCGTCGGGCGAGCTGAAGCGCGTGCACGCGAGGCCGAGGTCGCCGGCACGCTCGTTCATGTGCGCCACGAAGGCGGCGACGGTGCCGCTGATGCGCTGGGCCAGTGCGATGGCCGCGTCATTGCCCGAGGGCAGCAGCAGCCCGTTGAGCATGGTCTCGAGCTTGATGCGCTTGCCCTTGGGCAGCACGCCCACCGCCGAGCCCTTGTAGGCCAGCGCCTCCTTGGTCACGCGGACCTTGGCGTCGGGCGGCGCGCGCTCGACCACGAGCAGCGCGGTCATCATCTTGGTCAGGCTGGCGATCGGCAGCACGCGATCGGGCTGGTGGCGCCACAGCACCGCGCCGGTGTCGAGGTCGAAGAGCAGGCCGCTGCGCGGCGGGTGCTTGAACGTCACGTGCACCGGGTCGGCCGCTCCGGTGAGCCCGAGCGCGAGCGGGCGGTTCCCCGGGTCGGCGGCCTGCGCCGGCCCGTTGGAGACCTGCAGCGGCGCGGCGGCCACCTCGGTGCGCCCGCCGTGCGCAGGCTGGCTGCTGCCGCTGCCGCCGCCGCCGCAGCCGGCGAGCGCGAGGACCGCGATCAGGGCTCCGGCGCGCCTCATCAGTCCGGAGGATGCAGGAGGGCGCCGACGATCCCGAATCCGAACAGGGCGAGGACGAGCCCCGAGAGCACGGTGAGGATGTCGACGCCGCCCTGGAGCGCCGCGTGCACGGTGAGGTAGAGCAGGCCGCCGACCGAGACCAGCGCGACCACCAGGATCGCCCCGCGCATCAGTAGACGGGGTACTTCGGCTTGCCGTAGGCCGCGCTCAGGCGCTTCGCGAACAGCTTGATGGCCAGCAGGCCGAAGACGAAGCCGCCGACATGGGCGAAGTACGCGACCCCTCCACCGTTGCCGCTCGGGCTGGTCAGGCCGACGGCAGCGAAGACCGCCTGCTGGGCGAACCAGATGAAGAGGAACAGCACCGCCGGCAGCTCGATGAAGGTGAAGAAGATGATCAGGAAGATCAAGGTCAGCACCCGCGCGCGGGGATAGAGGACGATGTAGCCGCCGAGCACGCCCGCGATCGCGCCCGACGCGCCCAGCGTGGGCACCACCGCGTCGGGGTTGATCGCCGTCTGCAGCGCCAGCGCCGCGATCCCGGCCAGCAGGTAGAAGATGAGGAAGCGCACCGGCCCCATGGAGTCCTCGACGTTGTTGCCGAAGATCCACAGGAAGAGCATGTTGCCGCCGAGGTGCAACAGGCCAGCGTGGGTGAACATGGCCGTGAAGAGCGTGAGCACCGTCGGCAGCTGCGCCTCGGCGGTGCCCTGCACACCTGACTGGCCCTCGCACGCCACGCCGCCTCCTGTGAAGTCGCACTGGTCTCCCGGATGCGTGATCTCGTAGGGGATCGCGCCGTAGTGCGTGAGGGAGTCCTGGTGCAGCGAGTTGCCCGGTGAAGTCGATCCCCGACTTCGGCTGCAGGAAGAGGTAGACGAAGATGTTGATCGCGATCAGCGCGATCGTGACGATCGGCGTGCGATCGGTCGGGAGGTTGTCCTTGATCGGGAACAGGGCGTGGGAAGGCTACCCGCCGCAGCGAGCGGGCCTACCGCAGAACCATGCTCATGCGCCGCTCGCGCCCGCCGGACGGGGAGCCGGCGCGGACGATGAGGGCGTAGCGGCCGGCGCGCAGCGGGCGCATCGCGCGCAGCACGACCCGGACCGGGTCCGCGGCGATGCGCGTGCGCGCGCGGGCGAACGTCCGCCCCCTGCGCATCAGGGCGATGCGCACCGTCGTGCCGCGCCGGCCGAGCACGCGGCAGGCCACGCCGTGCCCGCGCTGGGCGCAGGTGACGCGCACGGGGCGCTTGGTGCCCGAGCGGTGCGCCGCCACCGTGGGCGCGGTGCTGGCGGAGGGTGTGGCGGCGCTGGCGGGACCTATGGGCAGTGCCACGGGCGCGGCGACCACGCTGCCCGCGTCCGCCACGGCGCCGAAGGACTGCGCCCAGTACATCGTCGGGGCGCCCGCGGCGCCGACGCCGGTGGCGCGGTACTCGGGGCGCTCGATGTTCGCCCGGTGCTCGGGGGACGCCAGCCAGGCATCGACGACGGCCTGGGCGGTGGCGTAGCCCGTCCCGATGTTCTCGCCCCACTGGGTCGCTGGGTAGCCGCAGGCGATCACGCGCTCGTCCGCCGTGCGGGGGTCCGGGGCGGGGTCGTCGTGGTCCAGGTAGCCGTAGGCGGCCATGTCGCGCGCCTTCCACTCGGCCGCGGCGGTCAGCGTGGGGGAGACGGCGAGCGGCGCGAGGCCGATTTGCGCGCGGTGGGCGTTGACCAGCGTGACGACCTGGGCGGCGAGATCGGCCCGGTCGGCGGGCCAGCTGGGCGCCGGCACGCAGTTGCCCGCGGCGGTGGCTGCGGCGGGGGTGCCGGCGACGGCGGCCGCGCTGAGCAGCGCGGCGAGCATGGGGAACGGGCGACGGGCCAAGCGTCGAGCAGGACCGGGGGCGCCGAACGTATCGGCGCCTTGGTACCCATCCCTTCCCCTATGCGATGCGCGGTCGGAAACGCGCCAGCTCGACGGCAGGCTCAGCACGACAGATGGATTGCAGCGTTTCCTAGGCCGTCGCGGCGAGGGGGCCGACGCCGGGCCGATCCTGCTCGATGTGCGTGTCGGCGTGGTAGCTCGAGCGCACGAGCGGGCCTGCGGCGATGTGGTCGAAGCCCAGGGCGTAGGCGGCCTGCTCGAGGGCCTTGAACTCGTCGGGATGCCAGTAGCGCACGACGGGCAGGTGCTGCTCGGTGGGCCGCAGGTACTGCCCGACGGTGAGGACCTGGACGTCGTGTTCGCGCAGCATGCCGAACGCCTCGACCATCTCCTCGTGGGTCTCGCCCAGGCCGACCATGAGCCCCGACTTCGTCACGACCTCGTCGCCGCCCATGGCCTTGGCGTTGCGCAGCACGCGCAGCGAGCGCTCCCAGCGCGAGCCGCGGCGCGCCACCGGGTACAGGCGCGGCGCGACCTCGACGTTGTGGTTGAAGACGTCGGGGCGCTCGGCGATGACCTTGGCCAGCGGCATCTCCTGGCCGCGGAAGTCGGGGGTCAGGACCTCGACCTTGCACTCGGGCGCCTGGCGGCGGATCTGGCGGATGACGCCGACGAAGGCGCCGGCGCCGTAGTCGGGCAGGTCGTCGCGGTCGACGCTCGTGATGACCGCGTGGCGCAGCCCCATCCGCGCGACGCTGCGCGCCACCCGCGCGGGCTCGAGCGGGTCGTTCCACGTCGGCCTGCCGGTCTTGACGTTGCAGAACCCGCAGCGCCGCGTGCAGGTGTCGCCGAGGATCATGAAGGTGGCCGTGCCGCGGTCCCAGCAGTCGCCGATGTTGGGGCACGCGGCCTCCTGGCAGACCGTGTGCAGGTTCTCGGCCTCGATGCGCGAGCGCAGCTCGCGGTAGCGCGAGCTGCCCGGCGCGGGGACCTTGAACCACGAGGGCTTGCGATCCCGCAGGCCGTGGACCTCGCTGCCCAGCACCTGCAGCACGTCCATCCCGCCCGGGTTGGCGCGAGATCGCGTCTTGTGCTCGCGCTGGGTCACGGCCTCGGACGATACAACTCAGGGTCCGTGCTCCCCGCCGCGACGCCACCGCCACCGCCCATCGTCCGCCACTACATCCCCTACCCGGCGCGGCGCAAGCGCGAGATGCGCGCCTACGCGCGACGGCACTACGGGATCGACGACTACCGCCTGCGAGACCCAAAGGTCATCGTCGAGCACGTCGCCGTCGCCGGCTCGACCAGCTCCGTCTTCGCCACCTTCGCTCCCGACCTCCCCGACGTGGAGCTCCACGAGCTGCCCCAGGTGTGCTCGCACTTCGTCGTGGGCAGCGACGGCAGCGTGGTGCAGATGGTCCCGCTCTCGCTCATGTGCCGGCACACGGTCGGCCTGAACTACACCGCGATCGGCATCGAGCACGTCGGCTTCCGCGACGGCGACATCCTCGGCAACGCGCGCGAGCTGCGCGCCTCGCTGCGCCTCACGCGCTGGCTGCGCTGCCGGTACGGGATCGCGGTCAAGAACGTCATCGGCCACAACGAGTCGCTCACCTCGCCCTACCACCGCGAGCGCGTCGCGGCGCTGCGCCACCAGACCCACGGCGACTGGGCGCACGCGTCGATGGTCCGCTACCGCGCGCGGCTGCGGGCGCTGCCGTGCCCGTCGTAGGATCGGGGGCCATGGAGACCGGTACGTCCCGCACGAAGCTCGACCCCGACGGCGGGGAGCGCTTCGTCTCGCTGCGCCGCGCGCTCGGGGTGACGAGCTTCGGCATGAACCAGCTGGTGCTCGAGCCGCGCCAGCGCGGGCGCATCCATCGCCACCAGCGCCAGGAGGAGGTCTACCTCGTCCTCGAGGGGCCCTGACGCTGGTCATCGAGGGCGAGGAGCAGACGGTGGAGCGCGGCGAGCTGGTGCGGGTCGCGCCCGAGGTCCGCCGCCAGCTCGTCAACCGCGGGCCCGAGCGGCTCGTGATGGTGGCGCTGGGCGGCGAGGGCGAGCACGCGGGGCGCGACGGCCGGGCGTTCATCTCCTGGGACGACACGCAGGGCGCGTCGCCGCAGGAGATCCCGCTGCCCGACGACCTGCCGGCCTAAGCCGGCTGGTGCAGGCCGAAGGGCGAGCCCTGGTCGTCGCGGCAGAGCTTGAATCGCCCGTACTTCGCCTGCGACTCCTCGTCGCCCTCGACGTCCATGTCCTCGACGGTGCCCCCGCGCTCGCGCACCCGCTCCATCGCGGCCTCGATGTCCGGCACCGAGAAGAAGACGTAGGGCGAGGCGCCGGCGTCGCCCCCGTGGATCCCGGCGTGGCCCTCGGGCGTGTGGATCATGTAGCCGTTGCCCGAGGGGCCGGGCGTGAAGCGCCACCCGAAGACGCCCTCGTAGAAGGCGCGGCCGCGCTCGGCGTCGTCGACGCCCAGCTCTACGAAGGTCATGCCGCCACCGGCGCGGCGCCGACCGCCGCCTCCAGGCGCGCCGCCGACACCAGCCGCTGGCGGCGGCCGAAGGCCTCCGCGAAGCGGAAGGCCATGCGCTTGCGAAAGCACGGCAAGTGGCCGCCGGTGCCGAGCTCGCGCGTGACCGAGGTCATGCGCACGTCGGGCAGGCCGCAGGGCACGACCCACTCGAAGGGCTGGAGGTCGTTGTCGACGTTGACCGCGAAGCCGTGCGTCGTCACCTCGCGCGAGCGGTGCACGCCGATCGAGGCGATCTTGCGCTCGGCGGTCCAGACGCCGATGAAGTCGCGCCCGTCGCCCGAGCGCCCGCGCGGGGCGGGGACGCCCTCCTCGACGAGCGCGGTGACGATCGCCTGCTCCATCGTGCGCACGTAGCCCATGAGGTCGGCGACGCGCATGATCGGGTAGCCGACGAGCTGACCCGGGCCGTGGTAGGTCAGCAGGCCGCCGCGGTCGACGTCGACGATGTCGATCCCCTGCATCCGATACCAGTCCTCGCCCATCGCGAGCTCGCCCGGGGTGGAGCGCCGGCCGCGGGTGTAGACGGGCGGGTGCTCGAGCAGCAGCAGCGTGTCGGGGATCGCGTCGGCCTGGCGCGCGGCGCGCACGCGCTCCTGCAGCGCCCAGGCCTCGCGGTAATCGACGAGGCCGAGATTCACCGTCCACAGCTCGCCTGCCATCACCCCATGATGGCACCATCGTCGTCATGCCCAACACGCTGGTCATCACGAAGGTCGGCCCCGACGCGGAGCGCATCCTCGATGCCTTCCAGGAGCGCACCCGGCTCGCCGCCCGCGACGGGGAGACGGCGCGCATCTTCACCTTCGAGGGGGCCGGGCACGACGTCGACGTGGGCGCCGAGCTCGACGCCATCGATCCCGACTGGTCTCAGCACGTCGAGGTCGCGACCCAGACGTGACGTAGACGCTCGCGCATGAACTCGCGCGATCTGGCCATGGACGGTCTCGGTCGCGCGCTCTTCACTACGAGGCATGAGCCGCCTCGTCCAGTACCTGACCCTCGCCACCGCCCTCGGCTGCGGCCTCTCGGCCGGCGTCTTCTTCGCCTTCTCGTCCTTCGTCATGCCCGCCCTCGACCGTCTCACGCCGGGGCAGAGCATCCGCGCGATGAACTCGATCAACAAGCTCGCCGTGACCCCGGTCTTCATGACCGCGCTCTTCGGCACGGCGCTGGCCTGCGTCGGCCTCGGGGCCTGGGCCGTGACCTCGTGGGGCGAGGGCCCGCCGCGCTCGTGCTCGCCGGCTGCGCCCTGTACCTCGTCGGCGCCATCGTGGTGACGATGGCGGCCAACGTCCCGCTCAACGACGCGCTGATGAACGTCGACCCGGATGCCGCCGACGCGGCGACGCGATGGAGCAGCTACCTCTCCGACTGGATGCCGTGGAACCACGCGCGCGCCGCCACAGCCATCGCCGCCTCGGGGCTGCTGATCGCGGCGCTACGGGTCAGCCCTTGACGGCGTAGTCCTCGAGGCCGTCGCCGAGCAGCGCGAGCGCCTCCTCGGCGCGGGCGCGAACCTCGGCCGCCAGCTTCGGGTGCCGCGCGCCCTCGACGACCCGGCGCCGCGCGTGATGCACGATCGAGCTGTGCACGCCCATCATCGCGTTGGCCGCGACCCACGGCCTGACGTCGGCGGCCTCGGCGCCCGTCTCCTCGGCGAGCAGGTTCGCCAGGGACGCGGTGTAGCTGGCGAAGATCTGCTGCTCGCGGGCCAGTAGGGCGGGGCTGCTGGCGATCATGCGCGTGAGCGCCGCGAGCTCCGCGCGGGCCTGGGGGTCGTGCTTGGCGAGCAGCCCGCGCTCGGCGAGGATGAACCGGCCGAAGGCGGCGAGCGCCGGCTCACCCGCTGCGCGCTCGCGGATCGTCCGAAGCAGCTCGTCCTCGAAGGACTGAAGCCGCCAGTAGACGAGGTCCTCCTTGGTGGGGAAATAGTTGAAGACCGTCTGCTCGGACACCTGTGCGGCCCGGGCGACCTCCGCCACGGTGACGCGCTCGAACCCGCGCTCGCTGAACAGCCGCCGCGCGGTCTCGGCGATCAGCTGGCGCGTCTGCTCCTTCTTGCGCTCGCGCAGGCCGAGCTGCGGCGATTCGACCGTGCTCATGGCGAAAAGTGTACCAGCCAAAAATATAGTTGCGCACTAATTCTAGGGTTGCTATAAGTTTGTGGCGGCACGAGCGATAGGTCGAAGGAGGCCGACAATGAGCCAGGCAACGCTGCAGCACCCCGCATCCACCCGCCCCGCCGAGCGTCCCGCAGTCCCGAGGGTCACGCTGCCCTTCGCGGCGATCGTCCTGGCGATGCTCCCCGCGGTCCTCGACCAGACGATCCTCGCCACCGCGCTGCCCGTCATCGCCGGCGACCTCGGGAGCCTCACCGATGTGTCCTGGGTCGTGACGGCCTACGTCGTCGCTGCGGCCGCCACCACGCCCATGTGGGGCAAGCTCGGCGACCGCTACGGGCGCAAGCTGCTGCTCGAGGTGGCGCTGCTCGTCTTCGTGGCCACCTCGGCGCTGTGCGGCGCGGCGCAGGACATCACGCAGCTCATCGCCCTGCGCGCCGTCCAGGGCGCGGCGGCCGGCGGCCTCATGACCCTGGCCATGGCCTCCGTCGGCGACCTCGTCGCCCCGCGCGAGCGCGGCCGCTACCAGGGCTACATCGCCGCGACGTTCGCCGTCGCGACCATCGTCGGCCCGCTCATCGGCGGCGTCCTCGTCGACCACGCGAGCTGGCGCTGGGTCTTCCTCGTCAACCTGCCCCTCGGCGCCGTCGCCCTCGCCGGCCTGCACCTGCGCCTGCCGGCGCCGGAGGCAGCGGGCGCCGACCGCCCGCTCGACGTGGCGGGCGCCGTGCTCCTGGCCGGCGCGACCACCGCCCTGATGCTGACCTGCATCTGGGGCGGCTCGCGCTACGCCTGGGACTCGGCCGCCATCGTGGGCCTGATCGTCGCGACGGTCATCCTGTCCTGCGCCCTGCTCGTCCGCGAGCGCAGCGCCGCCGACCCGATCGTCCCCTTCCACCTGCTGCGCACCGGGCCGGTGGCCATCGCCAGCGCCGCGCTCTTCCTCGCGACCGCCGCGCTGTTCTCGGTCACCGTCTTCGTCCCGCTCTTCCTGGAGACGACGACCGGCGCCAGCCCCACCGGGGCCGGCCTGCTGCTGATCCCGGCCATGCTCGGCATCGCCGTCTCGACGACGCTCTCCGGCCGCGCGATGGTGCGCACCGGGCGCTACAAGCGCTTCCCGATCGCGGGGCTGGGGCTCATGACCGCGGCGCTCGTCCTGCTCGCCGCCTTCGCGGGCCACCCGTCGCAGGTGACCACCGGGATCGCGCTCGCCGTCTTCGGCCTGGGCTTCGGCATGGTCACCCAGATCCTCGTCGTGGCCGTCCAGAACAGCGTCGAGCGGCGCGAGCTCGGCGTCGCGACGGCGACGACCGGGTTCTTCCGCGCGCTCGGCGGGGCCGTCGGCGCCGCTGTCCTCGGCGCCGTGTTCGCGGCGCAATCCGGCTCGTCGCACGCCGCGCACGCGGTGCGCGCCGACGTCATCGACGGCGTCCAGGCGGTGTTCCTGGTCGCCGCTCCACTCGCCGCGCTGGCGCTGCTCGTCGTGCTGCGCCTGCCCGAGCTCCCGCTGCAGACCGCCAACCACAAGTCCTAGGAAGGATCAGATGACTTCCGCCTTCAGCACCGCCGTCGCGCTGCGCAGCGAGCAGTCCGGCGGCGCCCTGTCCGTGACGGACAACACCCTGCCGGGCCGCTGGGACGGCCCCCCGCTGCACCACCACGACTTCGACGAGGCGTTCTACGTGCTCGACGGCGAGGTCACGTTCCAGGTGCGCGACGAGCTCTTCGTCGCGGGGCCGGGTGCGGTGGCCTTCGCGCCCGGCGGCGTGGCGCACACGCTGGCCAACCTCGGCGAGGCGCCGGCCCGCTACCTGCTCCTGTGCACGCCGGCCGGCTTCGAGGCCTACTTCGGCCGCCTGGCGGCCGAGGCCGCCGGCGAGGACCCGCCGGCGTGGGCGCTGGCGCCGACGCCGCCGGTCACGACGGTCGGCGGGCACATCGGCGCACGCGGCGACGTCGCCGCGGCCACGCCGATCGCGCCCGCCGGCGATCAGTTCAACGTCGTCGTCCACGGCGAGCAGAACGACGGGCGGGTCGGGGTGATGCTGAACCGCATGTCCCACGGGGCGACCGGGCCGCCGTTGCACCACCACGCGTTCGACGAGATGTTCTACGTCCTGGAGGGTGAGCTCACCTTCCAGGTCGAGGATCAGCTGGTCACGAAGGGGTCCGGCGAGCTCGTCTTCGTTGCGGGCGGCGTCGCGCACGCGTTCACCAATCGCGGCGACGCGCCGGCGCGCTTTCTGATCGCCTGCACGCCCGCGGGCTTCGAGCGCCACTTCGCGCGCAGGGCCGCGGAGGCGCAAGGCGTCGCTCCGCCTGCCTGGGCCATGCTGCCCATTCCGTCCGTCACGAAGATCGGGCCGCCGATCGGCGGGTGACCGACGAGTTTCGTCGGCGCCCGCGGTCTAAGACGCACACCAACGAGAGCGCAGGAGATGGAGATGGCAAAGATCGTCGTATCGCAGTTCGTTTCGCTCGACGGCGTCCTCGAGGACCCGGGCGGGTCCGAGGGCTGGGACCGCGGCGGCTGGGCCTTCAAGTTCGAGCGCGGGCCCGAGGGCGACAAGTTCAAGCTCGACGAGGTGATGGCGTCCGACGCGCTGCTGCTCGGCCGCACGACCTACGAGGGCTTCGCCGAGGCGTGGCCGTCGCGCAGCGGCGAGTTCGCCGACAAGTTCAACGGCATGCGCAAGTACGTCGTTTCGTCCTCGATGGACACGGCCGACTGGAGCAACTCGGTGGTCGTCAAGCCCGACACGCTCGTTGACACGGTGACCAAGCTGCGCCGGGAGCCGGGCGGCGACGTGCTGGTCAACGGCAGCGCCCAGCTGGTCGAGGCGCTGCGCGCCAACGACCTCGTCGACGAGTACCGGCTCATGGTCTTCCCGACCGTGCTGGGTGTCGGCAAGCGGATGTTCGCCGGCGACGGCGACGTGAGCACGCTGCGCCTGATGGACGCCAAGCCGGCGGGCGAGACGCTGATCCTCGTCTACGAGCCCGTGCGGGACGCGCAGTGATCGAGCTCACGCCGATCGGACGGGTCGAGTCCGAGCTGACCGACCGGGCGTCGGCGCCCAAGCAGGGTCTCGAGGGGGCGCCTGACGCCTGGCTGGTCTTCGAGCCGGCCGTGGCCGACGCCCTCGACGGCATCGGGCCGGGCGCCGAGCTCATCGTCCTCACGTGGCTCGATCGCGCGCAGCGCGACGTCCTGCGCGTGCACCCGCGCGACGATCCGGCCAACCCGGTGCAGGGCGTCTTCAACACGCGCTCCCCCGATCGCCCGAACCCGATCGGCCTGCACCCGGTGCGGGTCGTGTCGGTCGAGGGCGCGCGGGTCCGGGTGCGCAACCTGGAGGCCATCGACGGAACGCCGATCGTCGATGTCAAGCCCGTCCTGCGTCAACGTCTGGACACATGAGCGACCCCGCAGCCGGCGCGCGCGCCGTCATCGACGCCAACCGCTACATGACCCTCGGCACCGCCGACGAGAGCGGGCACCCGTGGGTGACGCCGGTCTGGTTCGCGCCCGCGGGCTACCGCGAGTTCTTCTGGGTCTCGTCGCCCGCGGCGAGACACTCGCGCAACATCGCGGTCCGTCCGGAGGTGAGCATCGTGATCTTCGACTCGCAGGTGCCCGTCGGCTCCGCCGCGGCCGTCTACATGACCGCGGTCGCGCGGGAGCTGACGGGCGCCGCGCGGGAGGACGGTCTCGAGGTCTTCGCGCGCGAGTCCGAGGCGCAGGGGCTGAGCGTGTGGGGGATGGCGCAAGTGACTGCGCCCGCCCGCCACCGCCTCTACCGCGCCACCGTGACCGACCAGTGGGTGCTCGGTCCGCACGACGAGCGGCTGCCGGTGACCCTGGCTGGGTGACTGATCCGGCGTCCCCCGCACCCGCCTGCACGCGCTCCGCGGATGCCGGACCAATCACCCAAGGCTCTCGAGCCGCCGCTTGACGGCGGCCAGGAACTGCGCCGCCAACGCGCCGTCGAGCGCGCGGTGGTCCCAGGACAGACCCAGGACGGTCATAGGCCGGATGGCGATCGAGTCGCTGCCGTCCTCGTCGGTCACGACCACGGGGCGCTTCACGACCGCCTCGAGGTCGAGGATCGCGACCTGGGGCTGGTTGATGACGGGGGTCGCCATGACCGATCCGAACTGGCCCGGGTTGGTGATGGTGAAGGTGGCGCCCTGGACATCGTCGGGGCGCAGCTGGCGCGAGCGCGCGGCGCGGGCGAGCTCCTTGATGCGCTTGGAGAGCCCCTCGGCGGACAGGTCCTGCGCGGATCGGATGACCGGCACGATGAGCCCGTCCTCGCCCAGCGACACCGCGATGCCGAGGTTGACGTCGCTGTGGACGGTGTGCTGGTCGCCCTCCAGCCACGCGTTGAGCGCGGGGTACTCGCGCAGCGCGTCGATGCTGGCGCGGGCGACGAAGGGCAGCGCGGTCAGCCCGGCCTCGCGGCGCGCGCGCTCGACGCGCGACATGTCGGCCTCGATCCACGTCGTGCACGTGGCCGCCGTCTCGAGCGAGCGCTTCATGTGCTCGCCGACGAGCTTGCGCATGCGCGACAGCGGGGCCGCTGCGGGCGGCTGGTAGGCGGCGGAGGCCGCCGGCGCGGCCGCGGCCGCTGCCGGGGCGGGAGCGGGTGTGGGCGGCGCCGCGGCGGCCGGCGTGGGCGCGGGCGGGTCGGGCTTGTAGGGCGACTCGATGTGCAGCGGCGGCTCGGTCGCCTCGGGGGCGTCGGCCGCGCCCGCCGCGGTGGCGCCGGCGGACTCGAGGTGGGCGAGCACGTCCTGCTTGCGCACGCGCCCCTCGCGGCCCGTGCCGTGCACCTGGTCGAGGTCGACGCCGTGCTCGGCGGCGATGCGCTGGACGACCGGCGAGTAGCGGCGGGCGCCGGCCGCGCGCCGCGCGCGCGGCGCCTCGTCCGGGGTGGCCGTGCCCGGCTCGGGCGACGGCGTCGGGGTCGCCTGCACCGGCGTCTCACCGCTGGCCGCCGCGGCCTCGCTCGTGGGAGGGGCGCCGTTCTGCTCGGACGCGTGCGCCTGGCCGGGCTTGGCGTCGGTCGCCAGCCGGGCGAGGACGGTGCCGACGTCGACCGTCGTGCCCACCTCGACCACGATCTCGGCCACGCGCCCGGCCGCGGGCGACGGCACCTCCGTGTCGATCTTGTCGGTCGAGATGTCGACGATCGCCTCCTCGTACTCGACCCAGTCGCCCACCTGCTTGCGCCACTCGACGATCGTGCCCTCGGAGACCGACACGCCCATCTGGGGCATGACGACGTCGACCAGCGTCTCAGTACTCGAGGAGCTCACGGGCGGCCTCCTTCACGCGATCGACGCTCGGCAGCAGCGCCTGCTCGAGCGGGGGCGAGAACGGGATCGGCACGTCGGGCGTGGCCACGCGGCGCACGGGGCCGTCGAGGTCCTCGAAGCCCTTCTCGGCGATGACGGCCGCCACCTGCGCGCCGGCGGCGCACGTCTGGTTGGCCTCGTCGACGATGAGCACCTTGGAGGTCTTGCGCACGCTGGCGAGGATCGCCTCCTCGTCGAGCGGGACGAGCGAGCGCAGGTCGACGACCTCCACCGAGGCGCCGTCGAGGTCCTCGGTGGCCTCGAGCGCGGTGTGGACCATCGCGCCGTAGGCGATGACCGTCAGGTCGGCGCCCTCGCGCGCGATGCGGGCGGTGAGCGGCGTCTCGTAGAGCCCGTCGGGGACGTCGCCCTTCACGCGCCGGTAGAGATGCTTGTGCTCGAGGTAGACGACCGGGTTGTGGTCGCGGATGGCCGAGATGAGCAGGCCCTTGGCGTCCTGCGCCGTCGAGGGAGCGACGACCTTCATCCCCGGCGAGTGCATGAACCACGCCTCGGGATTCTGCGAGTGGAACGGGCCTCCCGAGAAGCCGCCGCCGCTGGGCAGGCGCACGGTGATGTTCACCGGCAGCCCCTGGCGGTAGTACATCTTACCCGCGACGTTGACGAGCTGGTCGAAGCCGCAGGAGACGAAGTCGGCGAACTGCATCTCGCAGATCGGCCGCATCCCGACCACGGCGGCGCCCACGGCGGTGCCGACGATGCCCGACTCGGCCAGCGGCGTGTCCATCACGCGGCCGGGGCCGAACTCGTCGATGAACCCGTCGGTGACCTTGAAGGCGCCGCCGAAGACGCCGATGTCCTCGCCCATCACGAAGACGCGCTCGTCGTGGCGCATCTCCTGGCGCATCGCGTCGGAGATCGCCTGCAGGTAGGTCATGGTGGCCACTAGGACGCACCCCCCGCGAAGCCGCTCCAGGGCGCGTTGCCGTCGCCGAGCAGGATCTCGTCCTCGTCGTCGTGGAAGAGCCGGTGCGTGGCGGTCGCCGGGTCGGGCATCGGCATGGCCAGCGCCTCCTCGGTGCCCGCGTCGATGGCCTGCTTGACCTCCTCGCGCAGCGCCGCGGTGTCGACGCCGGCCTCGCGCACGCGCGCCTCCTGGCGGTCGATCGGGTCCTTCTGGCGCCACTCCTCGACCTGCTCCTTGGGCACGTACTTCATGTCGTCGTGCGCCGCGTGGCCGTGCATGCGCATCGTCACGGCCTCGAGCAGCGTCGGCCCCTCGCCGGCCAGCGCGCGCTCGCGGGCGCGCCGCGTGGCCTCGAACATCGCCTCGACGTCGTTTCCGTCGACGGGCTCGCCCGGGAAGCCGTAGGCCGCGGCGCGCTCGACGGGATCGACGGCGAACTGGCTGGTCGTCGGCGTCGAGTAGGCGTACTGGTTGTTCTCGAGCACGAAGATGACCGGCAGCTTCTGCACGCCGGCCCAGTTCATGGCCTCGTGGAAGTCGCCGCGCGAGGTCGAGCCGTCGCCGAACCAGGTGATCGAGCAGCGCTGCTCGCCGCGCAGCTTGAAGGCCATCGCCATGCCCGTGGCGACGAGCATCATGTCGGGCAGCATCGAGACCATCCCGACGCAGCCCACGCGGTGGTCGCCGAAGTGCACGTTGCCGTCGCGTCCGCCAGTGACGCCGCCCTCGCGACCCATGTACTGGCCGAGGATGCGCGCCGGCGTCACGCCGCGCACGATGTGGCCGCCGAGGTCGCGGTGCAGGATGCACAGGCGGTCGTGCGCGCCCATCGCGAAGGTCGAGCCGACCGACACGGCCTCCTGCCCGAAGCCGTCGTAGAAGGAGCCGGGCACCTTGCCCTGGCGATAGAGGTTCATCGCGCGCTCCTCGATGCCCCGCATGAGGAGCATGTAACGCAGGAGGGCGACGCGATCGTCGAGCGTCAGGTGCTCGGATACTTCGCCCGGCGCGTCGGCGCGCGCCGTCTTGGTTGCCATCGGGCCTGCTGTTCCCTTCGTGGTAGGGGCCCGCGCGGGATCGCCGCGCGTAGGGCCCGAGCCTCGCACCCGTGGCCGGGATCGCCGGACCGCGCGGGGGCGCCTCTCACTCCAGGCTCAGCAGGGTAGCTGACCCCTACCCTTGAAGGATGGGCGAGGCCCTGTGGCAGACCCGTCTGCGCTGGCGATTGCGGGGAGCGATGCTGTGGCCGGCCTTCATGGCCGCGGTCGTGGTCGAAGCCGTGCTGCTCGACCGGCTGCCCGTATCGGGCGACGACGGCCCGGGGCTGTTCGCCGCGGTCCTGCTCGCCGGCTTCGCCAACCTGTTCGTCGTCGCGGTCGCCGCGCCGCTCGCCGGGCGCTGGCTGCGCCGGCGCCGGCCGGGGATGCCGTCGGTGATCGCGACCGATCGGGCCGGGGCCATCCTGGTCGCCGCGGGCGGGGCGCTCGTCGTGGCCCTGGGCGTCGCGCACCACCCCAGCGTGCGGGCCGCGCACGCCGACCTCGACAGGCAGGCGGCGGCGGCGCGGCGGTTCTTCATCAGCCAGGCACCGCACGAGTTCCAGGCCAACGTCCAGCACCTCGACACGATCAAGCAGGGCGCCGAGCTCTACCGCACCTGCGTCGCCGGCTCCGACCCGCACCGCGCCTTCTGCGTCTTCGTCAACACCGACCAGTCGCCGCCCGGCGTCACCCGCGATCCCGACCAGCGGCCGAACGCGGCGGTGATGCGCTCGGGGCGGTAAGCCGCGGTCGTCCGCGTGGCGTTGGCGGCGCTGCTCGCGCCTACAGCATCACCGAGGGGAAGCGAACCCGGGGCGGCGCGACCGTCGGCGGTCGTCCTCCGGCCGAGCTGCTGGAAGGATGGTCGTTCGTGTGGCTCCTGGCCACACAATCGACCACAGTGGTCGACAGCTGTTCTCCTGCGACAGCAATCGACCACGCTTAGCGCCGGCGCGGCCCGGCCGGGCGCGGCGGGGGCTGCTTCCCCTCGGTGATGCAGTAAGCGCCGCGCAGCGACGCAGGCGAGAGCGGACGACTTACGCCGCGTAGTCCCCCGCGCCCAGGAAGTGCAGCGAGACGTAGGGCTCGTCGCCGACGACCCATGAGTCGTGGCCAGGGGCGACGTGGAAGAGCTGGCCGGGCTCCATCACGCGCTCCTCGCCGTCGTCCATGAGGACGGCGGCGCGGCCCGAGATCACGAGGCCGACGTGCTCGACAGCGCAGCGCGAGTCTGGATCGCCGCCCACGTGCTGCGACCAGCGCCAGCCGGGCTCGTAGGTCGCGCGCCCGACGACCATCCCGCCGATGCGCACGACCTCGAAGCGCCCACGCTCGAACTCGCGCACCTCGTCGGGCGACTCGAACGCCCGCAGGTCGATGCCGGGCATCTACAGCGCGAGGGCGATCGGGTGCTCGAGCAGCGCCTTGATGCGGGCCAGGAACTGCGCCGCGTCGGCGCCGTAGAGGATCCGGTGGTCGCACACCAGGGTGATCGTCATGACGTTGCGCGCGACGATCTCGGCGTCGCGGACGACGGCCCGCGGCTCCATCTTGCCCACCGCGAGGATGGCCGCCTGCGGCGGGTTGATGACGGCGCTGAATTCCGTCACGCCGAACATGCCGAGGTTCGAGACGGTGAACGTGCCGCCCGAGAGCTCGGGCGGCGTGACGGCGTTGGCCCGCACGCGCTCGGCCAGGGCCCGCGCGTCGCGCGCGATCTCGCCCAGCGACTTGCGGTCGGCGTCGAACACGGTCGGCACGACGAGCGCCTCCTGCGCGGCGACGGCGACCCCGACGTTGACGCGCGAGTAGAGCTCGAAGTGGCCGTCCTTGTAGGAGCCGTTGGCGCGTGGGTACTCGCGTAGGGCCAGCGCGGACGCCTTGACCACCATGTCGTTGTAGGAGGGCACGTCGCCGCTGAGCGTCTCGGCCGCGGCCTTGAGCTGCTTGCGCAGCTCGACGGCGCCCTCCATGTCGACATCGGTGGCGATGGTGAACTCGGGGACGGTGGCCTTGGACTCCGCCATGCGCCGGGCGATGACCTGCTGGGTGCGCGTGAGCTCCTGGACGCTGACGTCGCCCTTGGCGGTGCCGGTCTCCGCGACGCCCGCGGGCGGGGGCGGAGGCGCCGCCGCGGCGGGAGCGGCCTGGGGCTCGGCCGCCGGCGGGGCCTCGGCCGGCGCGGCGGGCGCGGCCTGCGCCGTCTCGGCTGGCGCGGCGGCCTGCGGGGCGGCCTGTGGGGCGGCGCCCGAGGCGGCCGCCTCGACGTCGGCCTTCACGATCCGCCCCCCGGGGCCCGTGCCCTGGAGCGCGGAGAGGTCGATGCCCTGCTCGCGCGCGATGCGCCGCGCGACCGGCGAGGCCTTCGCGCGCCCGCCGTTGCCCTCCGGCGACGGCGCGGCCTCAGCGGCCGCGGGCTGCGCGGGCTCCGGCTCCGGCTCCGGCGCGGCGGCGGGCGGCTCGGCCGTGGCCGCCGGCGCGGCGGCGGGCGGGGCCTCGCTGCGGCCGCCGTTGCCCGACGCCTCGGCCTGCTGCGTCGCCTCGGCCTGGGCGCCATCGCCGGCCGGCGCCTCGCCGCCGGCGCCGATGCGGGCGATGACCTCGCCGATCGGCAGCGTGTCGCCCTCCTGGGCGACGATCGACAGCGTGCCGGCGCTGTCGGCCTCGTAGGTCATCGTGGCCTTGTCGGTCTCGATCTCCACGAGCTCGTCACCGCGGGTGACCTCGTCGCCCTCGGCCTTGAGCCACTTGAGGATCGTGCCCTCTTCCATCGAGTCGGAGAGGCGCGGCATGACGACGTCGGGCATGGCAAGGATGCTACCCACGAGCCGCTCCGCGTCGCGGGACGGGCATCAGTTCGACGTGGCGAGCAGGCGTGTCAGGTCGTCGACCGGCATCGGCCGCGCGAAGTGAAAGCCCTGCCCGACGTCGCAGCCCAGGGCCAGCACGGCGCGGCGCTGCTCGTCGTCCTCGATGCCCTCGGCCACCGTGCGCAGGCCAAGGGCGTGCGCGAGCGAGATGATGGCGCCGGCGATCGACGAGCCCTGGCCGTCGCCCAGCCCGGCGACGAACGAGCGGTCGACCTTGATGACGTCGAGCGGGAAGCGCCGCAGGTGGGCCAGCGACGAGTAGCCGGTCCCGAAGTCGTCCATGGCCAGGCGCACGCCGAGGTCCTTGAGCGCGCGCAGGATGGTCGCGGCGCCGGCCTCCATGATCGCGCTCTCGGTGATCTCGACGACCAGGCGGCTGGGCTCGAGGCCGTTGTCGTCGAGCGCCGCGCGCACCTGCGCGACGAAGTCCGGCTGCTGCAGCTGGCGCGGCGAGACGTTGACCGAGACCTGCAGGCTCGTCATCTCGGTCTCGTCGATGATTCGCCGCAGCGTCGCGCACGCCTCGTTCAGGACCCAGGCCCCGATGGGGACGATGAGCCCGGTCTCCTCGGCCAGCGGGATGAACGACCCGGGCGGCACGAGGCCGCGCTCGGGATGCTCCCAGCGCACGAGCGCCTCGAAGCCCTCGATGCGCGCGTCGGCCAGCGAGACCAGCGGCTGGCAATGCAGGCGCAGCTCACCGCGCCCGATGCCGCGGCGCAGCGCGGCCTCGAGGGCGAGGCGGTCGTGCACGTCCTGGCGCATGGCCTCGTCGAAGAGCTCGACGCCCTGGCCGCGCGCCTTGGCGCGATACATCGCGGCGTCGGCGTCGCGGATGAGGTCCTCGGGCGCCTCGAAGCCGTCGCGCGACAGCGCGATGCCGACGCTCGCCTGCAGGAAGGCCTCGCCGTCCTGCACGAGGAAGGGCTCGGCGAAGGTCTCCAGCAGGCGCTGGGCGATCGCGCGCGCGTCCTCGCCGTCGCCGATGTCCTCGCACAGCAGCGTCAGCTCGTCGCCCCCGAAGCGCGCCAGCGTGTCCGACGGGCGCAGCGCCGAGCTCAGGCGCATGGCCACATCGACGAGCAGGCGGTCGCCGGCCTTGTGCCCCAGCGAGTCGTTGACGAGCTTGAAGCGATCGAGGTCGAGGAAGACGACGGCCACACCGCGGTCGCGCCGGCGCGCGCGCCGCAGCGCCTGGCCGAGGCGGTCGAGGAACAGGGTGCGGTTGGGCAGGCCGGTGAGACCGTCGTGCAGCGCGCGGTGGGCGAGCTCGAGCTCGGCGCTCTTGCGCTCGGAGATGTCGCGCGACACGCAGACCATCTCGAGCGCCTCGCCGCCGGGGCCGCGCACGGCGCGGAAGGTCGTCTCCAGCCACACGATCGAGCCGTCGCGCCGGCGGGCGCGGTAGGCGGCGGTGCGCGAGCGCTCCTCGCGCAACGCGCCGACCCAGTGGCGCTCGATGATCTCCATGTCGTCCGGGTAGTCGAGCTCCAGCTGCCTGGGCGTCCGGCCGAGCATCGCCTCCGCGTCCCAACCGAGCATGGCCCGCGACACGGGCGACGCGTAGAGGAAGGTGCCGTCGACCGTGTGGCGCGACAGGAAGTCGGTGGAGTGCTCGGCGAGCATCCGGTACTCGGCTTCGCGGGCGGCCAGCGCGGTGCGCGCGGTCACCTCGACGGTGACGTCCTCGATCGTCCCCACGAGACCCGTCGGCTGATCGGGCCCCTTCGAGACGGGGGCCATGTGGATGCGCGCCCACCGGTCGATGCCGGCCGCGACGCGCACGTCGAGCGACGTGCGCTCGCCCAGCGCCCGCGCGCGGCGGAACTCGCCCACGAGGCGGTCGCGGTCCTCGGCCGGGACGCGCTCGAGCCACGGCGCGCCGTGGAGGACTCCGGCGGGCATGTCGAAGATCTCGCGCAGGCGCTCGTTGGCATAGGCGAGCCGGCCGTCCTCGGCGACGGCGAAGACGCCGACCGGCGAGGCGGAAGCCAGCGTGCGGAAGCGCTCCTCGCTCTGGGCCAGCGCCTGCTCGGCGGCACGGCGCTCGCCGATGTCGGCCATCTGCGAGAGGAAGTACTGCGGCCCGCCGTCGGCGTCGCGCACGACGGTCACGTGCAGGGCGACCCACGCCTCGCTGCCGTCGGCGCGCAGGTAGCGCTTCTCGGCGCTATAGGTGTTTCGCTCGCCGCGGGCCAGCGCGCGCATCGCCTCGCCGTCGTCCTCGTGGTGGGAGGGGTGGGTGATGTCGCGTACAGCGACGCCGGCCAGCTGATGGGGCTCGCGGCCGAGCATGGCCGCCAGGGAGTGGTTGACCCGCACGAAGCGCCCGTCGGTGCCGGTGATGGCCATGCCGATGCCGGCGTCCTCGAAGGCGCGCTGGAAGCGCTCCTCCGCGTCGCGCAGCGCCGTCGTCTCCTGGTAGGTGCCGATGGTGACGCCGAGCTCGCGGTCGATGCCGACGCTGCCCAGGCACCAGCGCCAGCCGGTGTCGGCCGACCCGAAGCGCAGCGCCAGCTCGAGGCCGTCGCGTGCGCCCCCCAGCAGCTCCTGCCACGCCGGCACAGCGGCGACGCGGTCCTCGGGATGCAGGTAGTCGCCGACGAGCTCCCCGACGAGCTGGTCGACCGGGAGGCCGACGCGCTTCTCGAGTGCGGCGTTGGCGAAGAGGATGGTCCCCTCGTAATCGGTGACGACCGCGATGTCCGGCGTCAGCTCGAGGACCCGCGCAGCGGTGAGCTTCTGAAGCAGGGCAGGGTCGGTGCGTCCTTGGCCGGGCACACAGTGGTCATCGGCTTTCCAGGCGCGCTATTGAGCGCCGGCCCGATGCTCTGGACGCCGGCCGCTACAGGTCGCGGAACGTCGAGCGGACGGCGTCCACGACCTGCGGCTCGTGCGGGAAGGCGATCTGCTCGAGGTTCTTCGCGTAGGGCATCGGCACGTCTGCGCCGGTGACGCGCCCGACGGGTGCGTCGAGGTCGTCGAAGGCCTGCTCCTGGACGAGCGCGGCGAGGTTGGCGCCGACGCCGCCGTGGGGCCAGCCCTCCTCGACGATCACGCAGCGGTTGGTCTTGCGCACCGAGGCGAGGATCGTGTCGAGGTCGAGGGGCCGCAGCGTCCGCGGGTCGATGACCTCGGCCTCGATGCCGTGCTCCTCGGAGAGGATCTTGGCGGCCTTCTGAGCGGTCGAGGCCATGCGCGAGATGCCGACGATGGTCACGTCGGAGCCCTCGCGGCGGATGACGGCCTCGCCGAAGTTGACGAGGTGCTCGTCGTCCTCGGGGACCTCGCCGCGCTGGCCGTAGAGGTACTCGTGCTCGATGAAGATCACGGGGTTGTCGTCGCGGATGGCTGCCTTGAGCAGGCCCTTGGCGTCGGCCGGCGTCGAGGGCACGGCGACGAGCAGGCCGGGCACGTGCAGGAAGAGGGCCTCGAAGCAGTGCGAGTGCGTCGGGCCGAGCTGGTGGCCGGCGCCCTGAGGCATGCGCACGACGAGCGGGACGCTGACCTGGCCGCCGAACATGTAGCGGATGTGAGCGGCGTGGTTGACGATCTGGTCGAAGGCCAGCAGCGAGAAGTTGATGGTCATGAGCTCGACCACGGGGCGCAGGCCCGTCATGGCCGCGCCGACGCCCATGCCGACGATCGTGTTCTCGGAGATCGGGGTGTCGCGCACGCGCTTCTCGCCGAACTCCTCGAGCAGCCCGGCGGTGACCTTGAAGGCTCCGTTGAAGACGCCGATGTCCTCGCCCATGAGCATGACGTTCTCGTCGCGCAGCATCTCCTCGCGCAGCGCCTCGTTGAGCGCCTCGCGGTAGCGCAGCACGCGCGTGCCGGTGGACTGCTGGGGCTGTGCGGTGGCGGCCATGCTCAGGTGTCCTCTCCGGCCTCGACGGCCGCCGTCATCTGCTGCGCGACGGCGCCCGTCTCGCTCGAGCTCGAGTTCGAGTTGCCGTCCGAGTTGGAGCTCACGTGCTGCTCGGCGAGCTCGCGCTCGTCCTCGCCCTTGTGCACGCCGGCCGAGCGCTCGTCGACCGAGTACCAGCCGCGGACCTGGCCGCCGAGGACGTAGACGTCGTCGTAGAGCGACTCGGGCGCCGGCATCTCGGACTCGTCGGCGAAGGCCACCGCGTCGTCGACCTGCGCGAGCGCGTCCTGGTCGAACTGCTCGCGCTCGTCGGCGCTGACGATCCCCTCGGCCTCGAGGCGCTCGCCCCACTGCAGGATCGGGTCGCGCTTGCGCCACTCCTCGACCTGCTCCTTGGTGCGGTACTCCTCGGGGTCGGCCATCGAGTGGCCGCGGAAGCGATAGGTGATGGCCTCGACGAGCACCGGGCGGCGCTCCTCGCGGGCGATGCGCAGCGCCTCCTGCGTGACGTGGAAGGTGTCGAGCACGTCCATGCCGTCGCACTCCATGCCGGGGACGCCGAAGCCCTCGCCCTTGACCTGCAGGTCGGTCACGGCCGAGTGGCGCTCGAGCGCGGTGCCCATGCCGAACTGGTTGTTGGTGACCATGAAGACCACCGGCAGCTTCCACAGCGCCGCGAGGTTCATGGTCTCGCCGAAGGTGCCCTGGTTGGACGCGCCGTCGCCGAACGTGCACAGCGTCGCGTCCTCGGTGCCCAGGTAGTCGGAGGCCAGCCCGAAGCCGGCCGCGATCGGCAGGTTGCCGCCGACGATCCCGTAGCCGCCCATGAAGCGCTTCTCGAGGTCGAACATGTGCATCGACCCGCCGCGCCCCTTCGAGACGCCGTCGACGCGCCCGAAGAGCTCCGCCATGACGCCGTTGGGGTCGGTGCCGCGCACGAGCGCGTGGCCGTGCGAGCGGTAGGTCGAGATCAGGTAGTCGTCGTCGCGCATCGCGCGCGCCGAGCCGACGATCGTCGCCTCCTCGCCGATCGCGAGATGCAGGAAGCCGCCGACCTTGGCCTTGGCGTACATCTCTCCCGCGCGCTCCTCGAAGCGGCGGATGAGCATCATGGTCTGCAGCCATTCGCGGGCTACGTTGCGCTCTGGAAGGGGGTGTTCGGCCATCGCGTGCAGGACGTTAGCGCAGGGTCGCCAGTTTGCCCCGTCAGCACGTGTGTCGCGGCAATGGCGTCCCTGCCGTGACCGGCGACGTCGTCCTGACCGCGCGTCCCCAGCGGTTCGACGCTGCCTTCCGCCGGTGACGAAGGCTGCGTGCCGGATCGACCCCGCCGGAGCTCGCCCGCGTCAGCGCAGGTCCGCGTCGCCTTCGAACGAGGCCCAGCGCTCGAAGAACTCGCGCGCGTCCATGGCGTCGAGGTCGGCGCGGATCATCGTCATGACGCGCTTGGCGTCGCGAGGGAGCAGGTCCCAGTAGAGGACGGTCTCGCCCTCGTCGACGTCGATGATCTCGACGTGGTCGACGCGCTCGGGCGCCGCGAGCACGGCCGGGGCGCGACCCTCGCGGCGCACGACGAGCCGATAGCGCCCCTTGGCCCGCACTAGACGCCGACCACCCGCTCGCCGTCCCACACGGCCGGGACGTCGCGCACGCCGAGGGCGATCGCGCGAGCCGTCGCCTGCTCCAAGCGCTCGCCGACGCTGCGCAGCTGGGCCGCCTTGATCACCGCGGCCGGGTGCATCTCGCAGGCCGCCGCCGCGATGACCACGTTGTCGGGCTCGGCCAGCGAGCGCCCACCGGCGAAGGCCTGGCGATAGGCCGCCAGCGCGAAGGCCACCGTGCGCCCGATCTGCTTGGCGTAGGTCGCGACGCGCATCGCGAAGAGGCTGTCGAACGGGAAGGGGTCGGGCCAGCGCACCGGCTGCAGCCCCTGCTCGGCCGCCGTGCGCTCGATGTGCGCCAGCGCGATGTTGCGCTCCTCGGCGCAGCGGAACGCCTCCCAGCTCTCGGCGCCTGGCAGCTCGCGGGCGAGGACCGGGACCCACTCGACGCCAGGGTGGCGCTGCAGCGCGCGCTCGGCGGCGACGTACGCCGCCGGCGAGGCGAGGTCGAAGAAGAAGGCGGGGGCGTCAGCCGTGGATGAGCCAGCCATCCGCTGCCCGTGCCGCCTCCATGACCGCCTCGCTCAGCGTCGGGTGGCCGTGGATGATGCGCGCGAGCTCGGGGTAGCCGCCCTCCAGCAGCTTGACGTTGACGAGCTCCTGGATGAGCTCGGTCGCCTTCGAGCCGATGATATGGCCGCCCAGCAGCTCGCCGTAGCGCTTGTCGCCGACGATCTTGATCAGGCCGCTGCGGTCGCCGTAGACCGTGCCGGCACCGACGGCGCCGTACTGGACCTTGCCGATGGTGACGTCGTGGCCGGCCTCGCGCGCCTGCTCCTCGGTGAGCCCGAACGACGCCACGTTGGGGTTGCAGAAGGTCGCGCGCGGGATGTCGACGTACTCGATCGGGTGCGTCTCGAGGCCCGCGGCGTCCTCGACGGCGATGATCCCCTCGTCGGAGGCCTTGTGGGCCAGCGCCGGGCCGCGGACGAGGTCGCCGATGGCCCAGACGCCCTGGGCGCTCGTGCGCAGCGCACCGTCCACCTCGATCAGGCCGTTCTCGGCCGTCTTGACGCCGGCGTCGTCGAGCCCGAGGCCCTCGGTGTCGGCGGCGCGGCCGGCGGCGATGACCAGCCAGTCGGCCTCGCCCGTCTCGCCCTTGAAGGAGAAGGTGCAGCTCGTGTCGCTCGTCTCGACGTTCTCCACCAGCGTGCCGGTGTGGACCTTGATCCCCTGCTTCTTGAAGCCGCGCTCGGCGAGCTTGGAGATGTCGGCGTCCTCCATGGGCAGCACGCGGTCGAGGGCCTCGAAGAGGGTGACCTCGACGCCGAGGCGCGCGTAGGCCGAGGCGATCTCGGTGCCCGACGCGCCGGCGCCGACGACGACCATCGTCTTGGGCAGCTGCTTCAGTGCCCACGCCTCCTCGGTGCCGATCACGCGCTTGCCGAACTTCGTGCCGGGGATGGGCCGCTTGACCGATCCCGTGGCGAGCACGATGCACTTCGACGCGTCGATCTCGTCGCCGTCCTTGCTCGAGCCGACGCGCACGGTGCCCGCGCCGGTCAGCGCCCCGTGTCCCTCGAGGTAGTCGATCTTGTTCTTCTTGAACAGCCCGGCGACGCCTCCGGTCAGCGTCTTGACCACCTTCGCGCGGCGCTCCATGACGGCGCCGAAGTCGACCTCCGGGTCGCCGACCGTGATGCCGAAGTCGCCGGCGTCGCGGACCTCGTCGAGCACGTCGGCGACGCGCAGCACGGCCTTGGCCGGGATGCAGGCGTAGTTCAGGCAGCGCCCGCCGATCACGTCCGTCTCGATCACGGCGGTCTTCATGTCGAGCTGGGCGGCGCGGATGGCGGCGACGTAGCCGCCCGGGCCCGAGCCGATGACGACGCAGTCGTACTGGGAGTCAGCCATAGGGCGCCTGAATCTAACGAACGCGCTGCGGAGCCTGGAGCCTGCCCATCACGCGGATGAGCTTCCAGAACAGCCAGCCGACCGGGCCGAGGATGGCGACGCACAGGACCACGGCCGCCAGGTTCGACGCGACGAGCAGAGACAGCGCCGCGATGCACAGCGTGATCGCGAGCAGCGCCTCGAAGCCGAGCACGGCCCAATAGCGCCGCTCCCACATCCCCCAGGCGGCGAGCAGCATGAGCACGGCGAAGAGCACCACGCCGAAGGCCCCGGGCTTCTTTCCCTCGACGTCGAGCCCCGCCACCCACGCGACGACGTTGGCGATCGCGAGGAGCGCGGCGAGCGCAGCCGCGATCACGAGCGGCCGCGGGCGCTCCCCGGGGCCGAGCGGCTCGAGCTCGGCGCGGACCGCGGCGTTGCGCTCCTCGGCGCGCGCGTAGCCGCGGCGCATGCGATCCGCCGGCGGGGCCTCGGGCGGCGCGGGCGCCGCGACCGGGGGCCCCGCGCCGGGGCGCCGCTTGCGGCTGCGCCTACCCACGGCGCCCGCCGTTCGTGGCGGCTCGCAGCGCGCGCGCCGCGGCCTCGGGATCGTCGGCGTGGGCGAGCGCGCGCACGACGACGATCCGCCGCGCTCCCGCCTTGACCACCGCGCCGACGGTGCCGGCGTCGAGGCCGCCGATGGCGAACCACGGGATCGACACGTGCGCGGCGGCGTACTTGATCGGCTCGACGCCGATCGCCGGCCGGCCCTCCTTGGTCGGCGTGGCGTGGACGGGGCCGACGGCGATGTAGTCCGCGCCGCTGCGACAGCCGGCCTGGGCCTGCTGCATCGAGTGCGTCGAGAGCCCGACGAGCGCGTCGTCGCCGACGAGCTTGCGCGCGCGGTCGACCGGCATGTCGTCCTGGCCGACATGCACTCCGTCGGCGCCGCTCGCGGCCGCGAGGTCGGGGCGGTCGTTGAGCAGGAAGAGCGCGCCGGCGGCCTCGCACAGCGCGTGCGCGGTCGCGGCGGCGGCCAGCAGCTCGTCGTCGGTGGCGTCCTTGTCGCGCAGCTGGAAGAGGTCGACGCCGCCGGCCAGCGCGCCCTCCAGCGCGTGCTCCATCCCGCCGCGGTCGGCGACGAAGTACAGGCGGGCATCGCGCAGGCGTGCTCGGCGGTCCACCCCCACAGTCTCGCAAGCCCGCGCGCTACCATCGGTGGTCAACGGGAGCCCGTTCGTTTGGGCTGAGAGGGCGGCACCACGGCCGCCGACCGTCAGGAGCTGATCCGGGTCATGCCGGCGAAGCGAGAGGACGCGACAACATCCCTCAGGACAGCGACAGCTACGACGTAGCGATCGTCGGCGGCGGCATCGTCGGCCTCGCCGTCGCGTGGCGCGCCCGACAGCGCGGCCTGTCGGTCCTCCTGCTCGAGCGCTCAGAGCTCGGCGCCGGGACCTCGCGCGTGGCCGCGGGCATGCTCGCGCCGGTGGCCGAGGCCGACGCCGGCGAGCGGCCGCTGCTCGACCTCGGGCTGCGCAGCGCGCGGGGCTGGCCGGGCTTCGCCGCGGAGCTCGCCGAGGTCAGCGGCATCGACGTCGGCTACCGCCCGTGCGGCACGCTGATGCTCGCCCGCGATCGCGACGAGGCCGAGGCGCTCGAGCGCGAGCGCGACCTGCGCCAGCGCTTCGGGCTGAGCGTCGAGGCGCTGCTGCCCAGCGCGGCGCGCCGGCTCGAGCCCGCGCTCGCGCCCACCATGCGCAGCGCCCTGCGCCTGCCCGACGACCACTCCGCCGACCCGCGCCTGGTGTGCGCCGCGCTGGCGCTCGCCGCCGAGCGCGCCGGGGCGGTGCTGCGCACGGGCGTCGAGGTCGCAGACGTCGGCGCGCTGCCCGCCGAGCAGGTGGTGGTGGCGGCCGGGCCGTGGTCTGGAGCCCTCGGTGAGGAGGCGCGCGTGCGCCCGGTCAAGGGCCAGTCCCTGCGGCTACGCGACCCCGCCGGCCCGGGCCTGCTGGAGCGCATCGTGCGCTGGGGGCAGCCCAGCCCCGGCTACCTCGTGCCGCGCGGCGACGGGCGCTACGTGCTCGGCGCGACGCAGGAGGAGCGCGGCTTCGACACCGCGGTCACCGCGCTCGCCGTGCACGACCTGCTGCGCGACGCCGCCGAGCTCGTGCCCGGCGTGCTCGAGCTCGAGATCGAGGAAGCCATCGCCGGCCTGCGCCCCGGCACGCCCGACAACGCCCCGGTCATCGGGCGATCGCCGAGCGACCCGCGCATCGTGTGGGCCACGGGGCACTACCGCAACGGCGTGCTGCTGGCGCCCGTCACCGCCGAGCTCGTCGTGGCCGAGCTGGCGGGCGAGCCGATCGACCACGCCTTCGGCCCCGAGCGGTTCGCCGTCGCCCCGGCGGAGGCGATCTCGTGATCGTCCTCAACGGCGAGCCGCGCGAGCGCGACGGCGCGACGATCGTCGAGCTGCTGGCCGACCTCGGGGTCGAGGAGCGCGCCCGCGGTGTCGCCGTCGCCGTCAACGGGGAGATCGTCCCCAGGGCGCAATGGCCGTCGCACCGCGTCGATACCGGCGACCGCGTCGAGGCGCTGTCCGCCATGCAGGGAGGCTGACCATCCCCGACCACACCCGTGTAGGGCACGCAACCGCCAGGAGGGGAGACCCCGTGGGCCTGAGCACCGAGCAGATACCGATCACCGACACCCCGTTCGAGATCGCCGGGCGCACGCTGCGCTCGCGGCTGATCCTGGGCACCGGCGGCTTCCCGCGCCTGGAGACGCTGACCGAGGCCATCCGCGCGACGCGGGCCGAGCTCGTGACCATCGCCCTGCGGCGCATCGATCCGGCGGCGCGCGGCTCGCTCGTCGACGTCCTCGAGGACTGCGGCGTCGAGCTGCTGCCCAACACCGCCGGCTGCTACACCGCTCGCGACGCCGTCGTCACCGCGCGCCTGGCGCGCGAGGCGTTCGAGACCGACTGGGTCAAGCTCGAGGTCATCGGCGACGAGCGCACGCTGCTGCCCGACGCGCCCGAGCTGCTGCTGGCAGCCGAGGAGCTGGTGGCCGACGGCTTCGTCGTCCTGCCCTACACCAACGACGACCCCATCCTCGCCCGCCGCCTGGAGGACGTCGGCTGCGCCGCCGTCATGCCGCTGGGCTCGCCGATCGGGTCGGGCATGGGGATCCGCAACCCCTACAACCTCGCGCTCATCGTCGAGCGCGCCGGGGTGCCGGTCATCCTCGACGCCGGCGTGGGCACGGCGAGCGACGCGGCGCTGGCCATGGAGCTCGGCTGCGACGGCGTACTGTGCGCGAGCGCGATCGCCCGCGCGCAGGACCCGGTGGCGATGGCCCACGCCATCCGCGCCGCGGTCGAGGCCGGCCGCCTGGCCCGCGGCGCCGGGCGCATCCCGCGGCGCCTGCACGCCGAGGCCTCGTCGCCCGACGCGGGGATGGCCGACCTGACGCCGCCGGTGCAGTGATCGACGACCTCATCGACCGCTGGCAGGCGGCGTGGGTCGGGCGCGACCGGGCGGCCTTCATCCCGCTGAGCACGCCGGACATCCATTACGAGGACCCGCTGTGCGGCGAGCCGCTGGAGGGCGCCGCCGCCGTCGGCGACCACGCCGCGCGCCTGTGGGCGGCCTTCCCCGACGCGCGCATCGAGCGCACGGGCGCGCGCCTGACCGACGGGCGCTTCGTCGCGGCGCCGTGCAAGCTGCTGGGCACCCATCGCGGCGAGCTCGAGGGCCTCGCCCCGACCGGGCGCTTCGTCGTCATGCACCTCGTGTCCTACTGCGAGCTCGACCCCGATCGCGAGCGCCTGTGGCACGTGCGCGCGTTCTTCGACGCCTACGACGCCGCGGTCCAGCTCGGCGTGCTGCCCGCGCGCGGCACGCTGGGCGAGCGCGCGCTCTTCATGCTGCGCGGCTTCGGGCTGCGCGCCCGCGGGTAGCGGCTAGCCGGTCACCGTCAGCGTCGCGTCCATCCCCGGGTGGATCGTGCACACGTACTTGATCGTGCCGGCCTTCGTGGGCGTGAACGAGAAGGTGCCGCCCTTGCCGAAGTTGCCGGACTTGATGGTCTCGCCCGATTGCGAGGTGACGTTGTGGTCGACGGTGTCCTCGTTGGTCCACGTCACCTTCTGACCGACCTTGACGGTGACGGCCTTGGGGTCGAAGGCGATGTTCTGCATCTTGATCGTCACCCCGCCGCCCGAGGACGACGCGGCGGCCGTCGACGCGCCGGAGCTCGACCCGCTGCTGGTGGAGCTGCTGTTGGAGCTCCCGCAGCCGGCCGCGGCGAGCGCCACGACCGCGCAGAGCGCGAGCAGGATTCGTCTCATGTTCATCACGACGCCTCCTCGGGTCGTTCCTTCCTAGGCGACCTCCGCGAGTAACGGGAGGTGGTCCGAGAGCGGGCCGCGATCCAGCGTACGCCCCGCCGCCGCCACGTTCGCCAGTCGCACGAAGAGGTGGTCGACGCTGTGGCCCGCCGCGCGCGTGAAGCCGGGGACGACCGGGGCGCGCAGGTTGAGGTCGCCCCCGAGCACCAGGGGCGCGCCCGCCGACCACTCGGTCGCCGTCCGGGCGGCCAGGTCGACGTCGGCCCGGGCGCGCGCCTCGGAGTGCGCCGTGGCGTGCAGGTTGCCCACCCACCAGCCGCGCGCGAGGCGCACGCCGTGCACCACGCGCCGCTCGGGCCACGTGCGCAGCGTCCGCACGCGGTGCTCGCCGATCGCCTCGCCCCGCACGAGGATCGCGTTGGCGCCGCCGCCCCAGGACTTGACGATGTCCGGGCGCCGGCGAGCGGCCCAGCGCGACACCGGTAGGGCCCAGTTGCGCGAGGTCAGCGCGGTGCGCGCGCTCGCCCCGCTCGCGCGCCCCAGCGCGGGCGGCCACCACGGCGGCACCTCCTGCAGCAGGGCGACGTCCCACTCCCAGGCGGCGAGCCGCGCGGCGAACTCGGCGAGCTGCTCGCGCGGCGCGTCGGGGACCGAGCGCCCGTGAAAGAGGTTCCAGGTCAGCACCAGCATCGCTACGTATCCTCCCCGCCTTGCCGCGCCACTTCCTCACGGGTTCCGAGCTGAGCGCCGACGAGCTGCTCGCGCTGCTCGATCGCGCCGCCGAGCTCAAGGCGGCGCCGCACTCGTCCGACGCGCTGCGCGACCGGATCGTGGCGCTCGTCTTCCAGAAGGCGTCGACGCGCACGCGAGTGTCCTTCGAGGCCGGCGTCGTCGAGCTCGGCGGCCATCCGATGATCCTGCGCCCCGACGAGATGCAGCTCTCGCGCGGCGAGTCGGTCAGGGACACCGCGCTCGTGCTCTCCCGCCACGTCGACGCCATCGGCGTGCGCACCGGGCCCGACGCACTGCTCGAGGAGCTCGCCGCCGCGGGCACGATCCCCGTCTTCAACATGCTCACCGCGGGCCACCACCCGTGCCAGGCGCTGGCCGATCTACTCACGCTGCGCGAGGCCTTCGGCCGGCTCGAGGGCCTCAAGCTGGCCTACGTCGGCGACGGCAACAACGTCGCGCGCTCGCTGGTCGTGCTCGGCGGCCTGGCGGGCGTCGAGGTCGTCGTCTCCTCGCCGCCCGGCTACGAGCTCGAGGGCGTCGAGACCGTGACCGACCCGGCCCAGGCGGTGCGCGGGGCGCACGCCGTCTACGCCGACGTGTGGGTCTCGATGGGCGACGAGGAGACGGCCGACGCGCGCCGCGCCGCGCTGGCGCCCTACCGCATCGACGACGCCCTGCTCGACCGCGCCGCGCCCGACGCCATCGCCCTGCACTGCCTGCCCGCCCATCCGGGCGAGGAGATCACGGCCGAGGTGCTCTACGGCCCCCGCCAGCGCATCTGGGACGAGGCCGAGAACCGCCGCCACGCGCAGAAGGCGCTCCTGGAATGGCTGCTCGCTACGACACGATAGGGCGGACGTACACGGCGACGCGCGGAACCGACCCGCGCATCGCCGCGCGCATCTGGGACGCCCTGGGCGACGCGCGCACGGTGGTCAACGTCGGCGCCGGCACCGGCAGCTACGAGCCGCCCGATCGCGACGTCACGGCGGTCGAGCCGTCGGCGGTCATGATCGCCCAGCGCCCGCCCGGCGCCGCGCCCGCGGTGCAGGCGAGCGCCGAGGCGCTGCCGTTCGAGGACGCGAGCTTCGACGCCGCGATGGCCGTCCTCACCATCCACCACTGGAGCGACTTCCCGGCCGGCGCCGCCGAGCTGCGGCGCGTGGCGCGCGATCGCGTCGTGGTCTTCTCCTGGGACCCGACGTACGCGGGGCGCATGTGGCTGGCCCCGAGTACTTCCCGAACAACGTCGACGAGGATGTCGCGATATTCCCGTCGCTTGCCGACCAGGCCGCGGCGCTGGGCGCCAAGGTCGAGGTCGTCCCGATCCCGTGGGACTGCCGCGACGGCTTCTTCAGCGCCTTCTGGCGCCGCCCCGAGGCGTACCTCGACCCGGCCGTGCGCGCTGGGATCTCGACGCTGGCCAAGCGCGGCGAGGACCAGCTGGCCGAGGGGCTCGCCCGCCTGCGCGCCGATCTCGAAAGCGGCGCCTGGGCGCGCCGCCACGCCGACCTGCTCGAGCGCGACGAGCTCGACCTCGGCTACCGCCTGCTCGTCGGCCCTGGCGGCCGGTAGGCACGCGCGCCGGCCGGGTACTAGGGTCCGCCGCGTCCTGTCCGTGCCCGAGGGAGGCCGTATGCCGCAGCCCAAGTCGTCACGCCCGTCCTCGAGTCGCGCCCGCACGCCAGCCGCCAAGAGCGCGACGAGCAAGCCGGCCGCCAAGCGCGCCGCAGCCAAGCCGGCCTCCTCACGCGCCGCGGCGAGCAAGCCGGCCGCCAAGCGCGCCGCGAGCGGGCCGGCCGCCAAGCGCCCGGCGGCGCGCAAGCCCGCGGCCAAGCGCGCGACGGCCAGCCGGGCGAGCGCGAGCCGCGCAACGGCGACCGGGGCGCCCGCGCTCGAGGAGGCCGTGCACGCGAGCCTGACCGCGCTGCGCGACACGCTGCGCAAGGGCGTCGTCCTCACCGCCGAGGGCGTCAAGGCCACGCTCGACGACGCCGTCAAGCGCGGGCGCATCACGCGCAAGGACGCCACCGAGCTCTCCCACAGCCTGCTCTCCGCGGGGCGCTCGCAGGCCGACGGACTCCGCTCCGACCTCGAGCACCTCCTCGGCCGCGGGCGCGACCGCGCGGCGCTCTCCAGCGACCGCGTGCTGCAGGAGGTCGACCGCGCGCGCCGTCGCGTGGGCGTCGGCCCGTCCTTCCCGATCACCCTCTACGACGAGCTCAACGCGCCGCAGATCGTCAGCCGCCTGAAGGACCTCACGCCCGCCCAGCTGCGCAAGGTGCGCGACCACGAGAAGCGCAACGACAATCGCAAGTCGGTGCTCAGCGCGATCGAGAAGCAGCTGGCCTGAACTACGCTGGGGGCAATGGACGCCCCCACGAAGACCCGCGTCGAGCGCGGCGACGAGCTCGAGCTGACGGTCGACAGCCTCGCCTTCGGCGGCGCCGGCGTGGCCCGCCGCGACGGCTACGTCGTCTTCGTGCGCGACGCCGTCCCCGGCGACACCGTGCGCGCCGTCGTGACCAAGCGCAAGAAGGCCTACGCCGAGGCGCGGACCGTCGCACTGCTCGAGCCCGGCCCCGAGCGCATCGACGCGGTCGCCGCGCATCCGGGCGCCCCGTGGCAGGTGCTGCCCTACGAGCGCCAGATCGCGATCAAGGCCGAGCAGGTCCGCGACGCGCTGCAGCGCATCGGCCACCTCGAGGGCTACGAGCTCGAGCCGCTGGTCCCCGCCGTCGAGCAGTGGCGCTATCGCAACAAGCTCGAATACTCGTTCGGCACCGCGGAAATCGGATCCCACCCACCCCAGCTCATCTGCGGCTTCCACGCGCCCGGGTCCTGGGAGCAGATCGAGCACGTCGAAGACTGCCTGCTGGCCTCCGAGGCCGGCAACGTGGCGCGTCGCGCCGCGCTGCGGTGGTGCCGCGAGCGCGGCCTGCGCGCCTACGACCGCCGCGCGCAGACGGGCCTGCTGCGCAACCTGGTCGTGCGCGAGGGTCGCCGCACCGGCGAGCTGCAGGTCCGCATCGTCACGTCCGACGAGGGGCTGGTGGCATCGGACTTCGACGGCCTGGCCGAGGCGGTGGGCGCTGGGAGCGTCGTGTGGACGCGTGCGCTCGACGTCGGCGAGACCACCGCCGGAGGCATCTCCGAGGTCCTGCACGGGACCGAGGCCATCGAGGAGGAGCTCGGCGGGCTGCGCTTTCGCATCAGCGCCGACGCCTTCTTTCAGACCAACACCGAGATGGCCGAGCGCCTGTACGGGCTGGCCGCCGACTACGCAGGGCTGCAGGGCTGGGAGCGCGTCTACGACCTGTTCTGCGGCATCGGGACCATCGGCCTGTCGCTGGCGCCCCGCGCGGGCGAGGTCTGGGGCCTGGAGATCGTCGAGGAGGCGATCGCCGATGCGATCGCCAACGCGCGCCGCAACGAGATCGACAACGCGCGCTTCTTCGCCGGCGACGTGCGCCTGGCGCTGCGCCAGATGATCCAGACCTCGGGGCGCCCGGACGTGCTGGTCGTCGACCCGCCGCGCTCGGGCCTCTCGGCCAAGATCGTGCGCAGGATCGTCGAGGCGGCCCCGACGCGGATCGTCTACGTCTCCTGCAACCCGACGACGCTCGCGCCCAACGCGGCCCAGCTGGTGCAGGCCGGCTATGCCCTGCGCCGCGTGCGCCCGGTGGACATGTTCCCGCAGACGCCGCACATCGAGTGCGTGGCGCTGCTCGAGCGCGTCTGAGCCTTCGCAGGATCCTGGCCTTCCGGCCGGTGTAAGACATCGAACATTCGGGTCCAATGGCGCGATGCGCGTACGGACACGTTCAATCTTGGCTGCCGCCCTCTCGGCCGCAGCCCTCGCCGTCCTCCCAGCCGCGGCTGGTGCGGACAGCTTCCCGCTCGTCGGCTGGTGGCCGATGAACGAAGGCTCAGGGCAGGTCATCCACGACTGGTCCGGGCATGGCAACAACGGCACGCTGGGCAACTCGGCGGGCGTCGACGATCAGGACCCGGCCTGGATCCGCGGTGTCTTCGCGGGCTCCGCCCTGAGCTTCGGCGGCAACGACATGGTGCGGATCCCCGACTCCACGAGCCTCGAGCCCGCCAACGTGACGGTCGCGGCCTGGATCCGCGGCACGAGCTCACCGGGGCAGTACAAGTACGTCGTGGGCAAGGGCGCCAACGGCTGCTACAGCGGCTCGTACGGGCTCTACACGTCCGACAACGGGGGGCTGGCCTTCTATATCGGCGACGGGTCGCAGAACTTCGTGCGCTCGCCCGAGGCGCCGACCTCGATCTGGGACGGCAAGTGGCACAACGCCGCGGGCACCTTCGACGGCAGGACGGTGCGCCTGTTCATCGACGGCGTCCAGGTCGGCTCGGGCACCCCCTCGAGCACGCCCATCGTCTACAACCCGCCCGACGGCGGTGGCGTCATCGGCAACTACGGCGGCACCTGCGACCTGTTCTTCGTCGGCGACGTCGACGGTGTGCAGATCTGGTCTCGCGCGCTGCCGGTGGCCGACATCTGGAGCTTCCTCAAGGCCCTGTTCACGACCAGCCGCTGACCTTCGCCGGGAGCGCCGGCGCCCAGCCGGCGCTCCCCGCGGTCAGCCCTCCCCGAGCGCGTCGCCCAGTCGGGCGTCGCCCAGGGACTGCTCGACGCGCTCGAGCACGCCCAGCAGCTCGGTGACGCGGCAGACGAGGAGGCGCTCCTCGTCGACCTCGACCCAGGTCCCGGCCGACGCCGGGAAGACGACGTGGTCGCCGGGCCGTACGGGCATCTGCACGCCGGCGGCCTCCCACCAGTCCACGCCCTGGCCGATGGCCAGCACGATGCCGTGCTGCGGCGGCGGCTCGTGGGAGCCGGCCGGCACCACGAGCCCCGACTGGCGCATGCGGTCGGGCTCGAGCTCCTTGATCACCACGCGGTCGAACAGCGGGCGCAGCTGGTGGCGGGCCATGCCCCAAGAGTAGAGGCGCCCGCACTCGTCCTCGCCCGAACCGCTGCTGCGTCACCCCTCGTGTGCGGGGGTACCTGTTCGCGGCGTGGCCAGCGCTCCGGATCGCCCGGGACCGCGTGCGCCGCGGATACGCGACGTGGCCGAGCGCGCGGGCGTGGGCATCGGCACCGTCTCCCGCGTGCTCAACGACTCGGCCGGGGTGGCCGAGGCGACACGGGTCCGCGTGCGGGCGGTGATGGACGAGCTGGGCTACCGCCCCAGCGCGACCGCGCGCAACCTCTCGCTCGGGCGCACCCAGACCCTGGGCGTGATCGCCCCCTTCTTCACCAGCCCTTCCGTGGTCGAGCGCCTACGCGGCATCGACGACGTCGTCGGGCGCAGCGCCTACGACCTCACGCTCTTCAACATCGAGACGCTGGACCAGCGCCGCGCGGCGCTGCGGCGCTTCGCGCGCCGCGACCGGGTCGACGGGGTGATCGTCATCTCGCTGCCGCTGACGCCGGCCGAGGTCCGCGCGCTGCACCGCGACGGCGTCCCGACGGTCCTGGTCGACGTGGCGCAGTCGCTGGTGCCCAACGTCGCCATCGACGACGTCGCAGGCGGAGCGATGGCCGCGGGTCATCTGCTCGACGCCGGGCACCGCGACATCGCCTTCGTCGGCGATGTCGAGAACCACCCGTTCGCGTTCGCCTCCAGCCAGCGGCGCCTGGAGGGCATGCGCGAGGCGATGGGTCAGGCCGGCGTCGCGCTGCCCGCGCGCTATGTCAGGCGCGGCCCGCACGGCCGCGAGAGCGCCTTGGAGCTCACGCGCGAGCTGCTGGCGCTGCGGCGGCGGCCCACGGCCATCTTCGCCGCCTCCGACGTGCAGGCCTTCGGCGTGCTCGACGCGGCTGCGCGCTCGGGGCTCTCCGTGCCCAGCGACCTGTCGGTCATCGGCTTCGACGACATCGAGCTCGCGGCGGCGATCGGCCTGACGACGGTGCGCCAGCCGCTGCGCGAGTCCGGCCGCCTCGGAGCCCACCTGCTGCTGGCGGCGCTCGACGGCGAGGAGACGTCTTCCCCGCGCGAGCCGCCGCCGGGGCTGCCGGCGCTCGAAGTTGTGGTGCGTCGCACGGTTTCGCAACCAGTGACTTAATTCGACGCACCACGCCTTGACAGCCGTGGCCGGGGCGTTAGCCTGGAACCGGTTCCACAGCTTTGCGGCCGACGGGGAGGAGCGTCGCCGGCGGCGGAGGAGAGGTACGGGTCACGCGCATCACCACCCCCCACATGCGGTCCGGCGTGGGCCGGGTCGAAGACGACCTGCTGCGCCGATATGTCAGCGGCGGCGACCTCGCCGCGCGCGAGGACCTCGTCGCGCGCATGCGGCCGATCATGCGGCGCCTGGCCCGTCGCTATCGCCACACGGGCTACGTGGAGGACCTCGAGCAGGCCGCCGCGCTGGGCCTGACCAAGGCGCTCGAGCGCTTCGATCCCGAGTTCGGGACCGACTTCCTGCGCTACGCCGTGCCGACCATGATCGGGGAGATGCGCCGCTGGCTGCGCGACCACACCTGGGCTGTGCGCCCGCCCCGCGAGGCGGCCGAGACGTGGCTGGAGCTGCTCTCGGCCACGGAGCGCCTGAGCGCGACCCTCGGCCACGCGCCGACCACGTCGGACCTGGCCGAGCACCTCGACCTCTCCGTCGAGCGCGTCATCGCCGCCCAGGACGCGCGCCGCGGGCGCTGGGCGCTGTCGCTCGACGCTCCGGCCCACTCCGACGCCGAGGACCGTACGGTCGGCGATCAGCTCGGGGCGGAGGACGAGGGGCTGCGCCGCGCCTTCGACCGCGCGTGGCTGCACGAGCTCTCGGCCCTGCTCGAGCCGCTCGAGCGCGACGTCATGCGCCTGTACTACGCCGGCGACCTGTCCCAGCGCGAGATCGCCCGGCGCATGGGCATGTCGCAGATGAAGGTCTGCCGGGTGCTGCGCCGTGGCGTCGAGCGCCTGCGCGACGCCGACCAGGCCGCCGCCGCCTAGCCCTGGTCCTCCGGGCCGTCGCCGCCGCTGGCGCGCTGGCGCCCCAGCCAGTCGCTCAGCTGCTGACCGACCTCGCCGATCGACGAGCCCGCCTGCTGGAAGGCGTCGGACACGCGCTTGGCGTAGTGCTCCTGGGCCGCGTCGGCCTCCTCGCGCAGCGGCGGCTCGTGGCCGCGGCGGATGTACTCGCCGGCGACGATCCGGTCGTACTCGCCCTCGCGCACCCAGTCGAGCAGCAGGCGCACCCGGCGCACGGGCATCGGATGGGTCAGGCCCATGTCGGCCAGCAGGCGCGTGAGGCGCTCGAGGCCTTTGCCGTCCTCGCTGTACTCCATGGCCTGCGCGACGAAGGCGTCGAGGTTGAGGTCCGCGGAGGCCTCGCCGGCCGAGATGACCATCAGCGCGCGACAGACGGCCATCGGGTCGCGGGTGACCAGCGCGGCGGCGCGGTCGCAGCTGAGCTCCGCGCCGCGGAACCACTCGAGCAGCGCGAGCTGGATGCCCAGCAGCGGCAGCCCGGCGAGAAGCGGCAGTCGCACGCCGGTCGCGACGCGCAGCAGGATCAGCATCGCGGTCTGGTAGAGCACGTGACCCGAGTGCACGTGCGCGGCCTCGTGGGCCAGCACCGCCCGGCGCCCGTCGTCGTCGAGGATCCGCACGAGCTCCGAGTTGAGGACGACCACGGGCCGGTCGGTCCCGATCGTCGCCGCGTTGGCGATGGGGAACTGCGTCATGTAGAGGTCGGGCACGGCCTCGAGGTCGAGCGCGTGGAAGCTCTGGCGATGCAGGACCCAGATGTGCGGCAGCTGCTCCTGGCCCAGGCGCACCGAGGAGCCCGAGCGCCGCGGCGCGCAGCGCGCGCTCGTAGCCGAGGGCGATGAGCTTGCGCACCACCTCGTCGAGGTATGGGACCTTCTGCAGCGCAGCCGTGGCGGCGCGGTCGGCGGGGTGTTGATAGGCCCGCGGCGAGATGCCCTCGAGCTTCCATGCGTCGACGGGAAGCGCCATGCGACGGAGGGTACCCCCGCGCGGCGCCGCGCCTAGACTCCGCGTCCATGCGCGCCGCCACCATCCGCGACGGCGAGGTCCTCGTCGCCGAGCACCCCGACCCCGAGCCGGGGTCGGGCGAGGTCCTCGTCCGCGTGCGCGCGGCCGGGATCAACGGCGCCGACATCCACCAGCGCGCGGGGCACTACCCGGCGCCCCCCGGATCGCCTCAGGACATCCCCGGGCTCGAGCTCGCCGGCGAGGTCGCGGCCCTCGGCGCCGGAGCCGAGCGCTTCTCCGAGGGCGACCGCGTGATGGCCATCGTCGGCGGCGGCGGGCAGGCCGAGCTGGCCACGGTGCACGAGCGCCAGCTCATGCCCATTCCCGACGGCCTGAGCTTCCCCGAGGCCGGCGGAGTGCCCGAGGTCTTCACCACCGCCCACGACGCGCTCTTCACCCAGGGCGGCCTGCGTCCGGGCGAGCGCCTGCTCGTGCAGGGCGCCGCCGGCGGGGTCGGCACGGCCGGGGTGCAGCTCGGTGCGACGGCCGGCGCCCACGTCACCGCCAGCGTACGCAATGCCGACCTGCGCGCCGGGGTGGCCGAGCTGGGCGCCCACGAGGTCATCGACCCCGCGGGCTTCGCCGAGCGCGGGCCGTTCGACGTGGTCCTCGAGCTCGTCGGCGCTCCCAACCTGTCCGGCGACCTGCAGGCGCTCGCCACCGGCGGGCGCATCGTCGTCATCGGCATCGGGGGCGGCGCGAAGGCCGAGCTGCACCTGGGCGCGATGATGGGCAAGCGGGCGACCGTGCGCGCCTCGACCCTGCGCCCGCGCCCGCTGGAGGAGAAGGCGCTCACCGCGCGCGCGATGGAGCGCCACGTGCTCGCGCTCTTCGAGCGCGGCGCGCTGCGGGTGCCGATCGCCGCCACCTACCCGCTGGACGCCGTGGCCGAGGCCTACGAGCGCTTCACGGCCGGCGCCAAGCTGGGCAAGATCGTGCTGGAGGTGCCGTGAACGCCGCCGAGCGCCTGTGGCGCGGGCTCGCCCGCCACGACTGGGAGGCGGTGCGCGCCCAGTTCCACGCGACGGCCGTGATCGAGCGCGCCGGCGACGGCACGCAGCTGGGCGTCGAGGAGTACGTCGCCGCGCATCGCGTTGCCGCCGCGAGCGGCGAGGGCGAGATCGAGGTGCGGCGCTCGGTGGTCGACGGCAAGGCCGCGGTTATCGAGGCGCGGGTGGGCGAGCGGCGCTGCGCGGGCATCTACGACCTGCACGACGGCAGGATCGCCGGCGCCATCGAGTACTGGGCTTAGACCTCTTCCTCGAGCGCGTCCTCGTCGGAGACCGGGACCTCCTCCTGCGCGTGCACCGTGCACAGCGCAGGGCCGCCGGACTCCAGGACAAGCTCGAGCTCGCGCTCGGTCAGCTTGGCCCCGCACTCCTCGCAGCGATCGCCCACCTGCTCCAGAGTCTTCTCCTCGAGGTCCATGGGCCCCACGTTACTCGTCTGTGCGACCCGCGAACAGTGCCGCGAGCCGGTCGACATTGGTGGCCAGATAGCCCGCCGCCATGAGCGCGATCGTCGGCAGCTCGGTGTCGAGCAGGACCTCGGAGGCGACGGCGACGAGCAGGCCGAGCAGCATGCCCACCTCGGCGGCGCGCTCGCGCAGGTGCAGGCGCCGCGCGTAGGCCGCGAAGGCGCCGAGGAAGACGACGTCCGTGGCGCTCAGGCGGGCGGCGGCGAGCCCGGTGCCCCAGTCGGGCAGGTCGAGCGTGAGCACGTCGCCGGGCTTGGAGGTCGACAGCGTGAACAGACCCGCCGACCCGCCCCCGCGCGCCTGGACGACGTCGATGGCCCCGAGGAAGAGCGGCAGCGCGACGGCGAGCGCCGGCACGTCGAAGGCGACGGCGAAGGCGATCCCCAGGCAGCACAGCAGGACGACCTCGAACGGCGTCGCGGCCCCCGCCACGCCGTTGGCGTCGAGCGCGGCGACGAGCAGCCCCGTGCCGAGCACGGCGGGGAAGAGGGTGAGGGGCGAGTCGGCCATCGCTGCCATCCCCGCCACGATGGCCACGACGAGGGTCAGCCCGATCGCGGACGCCACCAGCGCCGAGAGCTCCGGCGGGTGCAGCTGGGGGAGCTCCGGGGCGACGAGGACGTAGGCGAGGGCGGCGCCGACAACGGCTAGTAGGGCGGCAGGTCCTCGTACCACTCGCCCAGCACCCTGAAGGCCGACCAGAACTCGCGCTTGGCGGCCTCCTCGTCGAGGGCCTCGTCGATGTTCGGCACGAAGAGCGCTTCGCAGGCCGGCGTGAAGGACTGGACGACGCCCAGCTCCGGGTCGATCGTCTTGGCCAGGGGCACGTCGAGGTCGTTGAGCGCGGCCAGGGCGTCCTCGCCCATGACGACCACGATCTTGGGCGCCACGATGGCCAGCTCCTCGAGGACGCGGGCGATGCAGGCCGGGTCGGCCAGCGACGGGTCGCTCACCGGGCACTTCACGCACAGGGTCCCGTACACGGCCAGCGGGTCGATGCCCAGGCGCTTGAGCGACTTCATGAGCGCCGTCCCGCTGCGCCCGTAGAAGGCGACGCCCTCCTCCACCTCGCTGGCGGCGGGCGCGTACTTGAGCAGGAAGACGTCGGCCTGGGGATGGCCGGAGCCCAGGACGGGCATCAGGTTGCCCCGCGGGCAATGCTGGCAGCTCTGCAGCTCGCGGGTCAGGGTGTTGAGCTCGCGGATGGCGCGCTCGAGGTATTTCTCGCGGATCTCGTCGTCGGTCGCGGGCATGGGTCCTGCGGGGTTCGACGGGTCCGCAGGTCGTCCTTGCGCTTGCATCACGGCTTGCGGATCGCGCGGCGCACGCGGCGCTCGCGTCGGCGCTCGCGCGCACCCGGCGGCGTGGCCTTCGTCTCGAGGAACTTGAGCGCCTGCACGTAGAGCAGGCTCGACGGCTTGGTGACGATCTCGGCCGCGCGCAGCGCCTCGAGGAACTCGTCCGGCCCGTCGAAGTCGGGCATGCGCACGCGCACCGAGCCCAGCCCCTGGGTGACGTGAGCGTCCGAGCCGGCGCCCGCCAGGATGCGGTACTTGGCCGCGAAGCGCGCCGCTTCCTCGTTGAAGGAGCCGATGGCTACGCGCGGGTTGTAGACCTCGATCGCGTCGACGTCCTCGACGACGTCGAGCAGGTGCTCGTAGTCGGGGACGGCGTGCATGCGATCGAACGGGTGGGGCACGTAGACGACGCCGCCCTGGCGGCGGATCTCCGCCACCGTCTCGGCCAGCGTCAGCCCGCGCGGGATCTTCTCCTTCAGGAAGAGGCCGATGACCTCGCCCTGGTGGGCGGTCTTGACCTCCTCGCCCACGATGACCTTCACGCCGTAGTCGGCGGCCTTGGCCGCGGCCTCCAGCGCGCCGGAGACCTCGTTGTGATCGGTCACGGCGATCGCGCCCAGCCCCTGGGCGCGCGCGGTGGCCAGCAGCACCTCGACCGGCGTCGCGCAGTCGTGGCTGTGGTCGGTGTGCATGTGCAGGTCGACGTCGATCCTGGGCCGGCTCTCCAGCCTGCGGGCGATCTCGGCGTTGCCACGGGTGCCGTGACGGCGCGCGGCGAGCGTGCGGTAGAGGGCCTCGAGCTCGTCGGCCACCACGCTCCACGGCCGCGGCCGCGCCGCCGCGCGCAGGCGCTCGCGCAGATCGCGGTCGACCACCAGCCGCCCGAGCTGCGCGGTGAGCGTCTCGAGGTCGTTGGGCTCGAAGAGCAGCCCGGCCTCGCCGTCGCCCAGCGCCTCCTCGTAGACGGCCAGGCGCGAGGCGACGGGCACGGCGCCCGCCGCCTGGGCGCGCGCGATGAGCCCGGGTGCGGGGGCGACGCCGTCGGAGGCCGCGACGAGCACGTCGGCGCCCGCGAGCGCCGCGTCGGCGTCGTCGACGAAGCGCACGCGCTCGAGCAGGTCGGCGCGCAGCGGCGTCGACGATGACGGCCCGCGCTCGGAGTGGACGACCGCCTCCCAGCGCAAGGCCGGGTCCAGGCGGCGCAGCGAGCGCAGGAAGAGCCGCAGGGCCCCGCGCTCCTCCTGCTCGACGAAGGCGATGCGCACGGGGGCGTCGTCGCTGCGCTCGGGTCGCGCCAGCGGGTCGGCGCCGGGCGCGACGATCCGGTAGTCGCCCGGGAAGAAGCGGCGCAGCAGGTCCGCGGTGGCTCCGAAGGTCGCGGTGCGCGCGTCGAGGCGCCCGAAGACGAGCTGCACGACCTTGCGGGCGACCTGGGTGGCGACGACGCGCTCGGTGGGCGCGTGGAAGGTGCCGACGTTGAGCGCGCGCGAGTGGCGCAGCGCGGTGCTGGCCACGCTGGGCGCGAACGGCTCGTGCACGTGGCACAGGTCGAGGGCCGCGCTCTCGAAGAGGTCGGAGATCGTGCGCGCGACATCGATCGGCAGCGCCGCGCGACGGCGGCCGGGCAGCGGCGGCAGCGCCTCGCCCACGGCCAGCACGCGCACCTCGCCGGGGGCGGGCTCGGTGGCGGCGTTGCGCACCGCGCGGCGCGACTCGCGCACGAGCGCGCGCGAGGACGACGGCGCCACGACGATGACCCGATGCCCGCGCAGCGCGAGCTCGTCGGACACGCGCGCGACGAATGTGTTGACGTCGTGACGGTCCTCCCAGGGGTAGGGGGTGACCTGGGCGATGGACAGCGGCTCGGGCACCGCGGGCAGGATAGCCCTGCGGCGCCCGCCCGCTAGCGCCGGCGCTCGGCGAACGACGCGAGCGCGGCCGGGGCGTCGGGGCCGTCGAAGAGCTCGATGCAGGCGCGCTCCTCGCGCTCCATGGCGGCGCCGAGCAGGTCGCCGAAGCGATCGTTGAGCATCGCCTTGGTCCGGGCGACGGCCGCGCGCGAGACGTCGGCGAAGCCGGCGGCCCAGGCCGCGACGCGCTCGTCGAAGGCGGCGGCCGGGACGACCTCGTTGACGAAGCGGTGGCGCTCGGCCCACGCGACGTCGCGCAGCGCGCCGGTGAGCAGCAGCTCGCGCGCGGCGGTCTCGCCCATGGTCGAGGGCAGGAAGTGCGACCCGGCGTTGGTGTAGGTCAGGCCGATGCCGACCTCGGGCGTGCCGAAGCGCGCGCGGTTGGTGGCGATGCGCAGGTCGCAGCTGGCCGCGAACTCCAGGGCGCCGCCGATGCAGACCCCGTCGATGGCCGCGAGCACGGGCACCGGCGCGGCGAGGGTGGCGCTCGTCACACGCTGGAAGGCCCTGACGGTCGCCGCCCACGACTCGGGCGTGGCGTCGATGGCGGAGAACAGGTCGTCGCCGGCCGAGAAGTGCTCGCCGGCGCCGCGCGCGATGACGCAGCGCACGCTCTCGTCGGCCCCCGCGGCCTCGATGCCGTCGGCGATCGCCTCGATCGTGTCGCGCGTCCAGGCGTTGCGATTGGCCTGGCGGTCCCACGTCACCACGCGTGCCGACCCCAGCTCGCTCACGGTCACCGTCAGGCCCACGGGGCCTCCCCTTCCAGTCGTTGCGAAGTGTTGTCAGGTTGCGGGAGGGGGCGTGCGAACTGGAGTGCCTCTCCCCGCGCCGTGCGGTACACGACGCGCGTCTTCTGCTCTCCCACCGGCAGCGTCCCCGGCGCCACCGCCCGCACCTCGAAGCGGGCACCGAGCTCGGTGCGCAGCGCTGCGTCGACCCCGTCGACCCCGTTGGCCGTCTCGACGAAGACGCGCAGCGGGGGGACGATCGGATCGCCGTCGACCACCACTGCGTAGCGGCCCAGCCCCTCGAAGCGCCCGAGCACCGCGCCGATCGCGCCCGGGTGCACGTTGACCGCCTGCACGCGCAGCATGTCGTCGACGCGCCCCTCGATGCGGATCCGCGTGCCGCTGCGCCCGCAGGCGCACGGCGACGTCCACACGCGCGCGAGGTCCCCCGACCGATAGCGCAGCAGCGGCGAGGCCTCGCGGCGCAGGTGGGTCCACACGAGCTCGCCGAACGCGTCGTCCTCGAGCGCGAGCGGCGCGCCGGTCCCGGGGTCCACGAGCTCGAGGATCGCCCAGCCGTCGGTGGTCAGGTGCAGGCCCTGGCGCGCCTCGCACTCGCCGGCCATGGTCGACCACACGTCGCTCATCCCGAAGCTGTCGGCCACGGAGGCGCCCCAGGTGGCCTCGATCTGCGCGCGCACCGCGCCCAGGCCGGCGCCGGGCTCGCCTGCCGTGACGATGTGGCGCAGGCCGAGCGCCGCCGGGTCGATGCCCGCCTCGCGCGCGCGGCCGGCCAGGTGCGCCGGGAAGGACAGCGTGCCGTAGATCGCCGTGAGCGCCAGGCGCGGGATGAGGTCGAGCAGCCGCTGTGAGTGGCCCACGCCCACGGGGACGACGGTCGCGCCGCTCGCCTCGAGCGCCATGTGGTCGGCGATGCCGCCCGCGTAGAGCGCGTAGTTCAGGCAGTGGGCGATGACGTCGCTGTCGCGCACGCCGGCGATGGCGAAGGCGGCGCCGCCGATGGCCGAGTTGGCCTCGTGGTCGGCGCGCGTGAGCCCGATCGCCACCGGGTCGCCGGTCGTCCCCGACGTGACGTGCAGGCGCACGAGCGCCTCGGGCGGCGCGCACAGGTGCTCGCCGAAGGGCGGCCGCGCCGCCTGCGAGGCGCGCAGCTGCGCCTTGGTCAGCAGCGGGACGTCCTGCGAGCGACTGCGCGCCGGCCAGCCGCTCGCGGTAGAAGGGCGAGCTGCGCTCCAGGTAGGCGAGCTGGGCTCGCAGCGCCGCATCGTCGGCCACGGGCGCACGCTAGCCGACGGGGCGCACGCGGGCCGCGCGGGGAGGCGCGCGGTCGTGGCAACGCGACGGGCCGCCCGATGGGCGGCCCGTAGTCGCGATGCTTCTGCAGGAGAGTGCCGCGTCCGCTGGAGGAGAGGTGCGGAGCCTGCGCGGTTCCTTATGTCGTCATGACGCAAGGTACGCAGGATGCTTCCCGCCGTCGTCGGCCGAGCGGACCATCTCGGCGTCCACCCGGCGGATGAGGCGGTTAACCGCACCAGGCCTTGCTAGGCCTTTGCGGTGGCCTTTCGGGCCGGGGCCCTGCGGCCCTTGGGCGTCGTGCCCGGCTTGCGCGCGTACTTGGCGATGAACCGCTCCGTCGCGTCGCGCGCCTCGTCGTCGGGGCGCTGGTTGTGCGGCGACTTCATCAGGTACGAGCTCGGGCCGTCGAGCTGGCCGCTGACGCCGTGGTTGAGCGCCAGCTTCAGGCAGCGCACGGCGTCGATGACGATGCCGGCCGAGTTGGGCGAGTCCCAGACCTCGAGCTTGAGCTCGGCGTTGAGCGGCACGCCGCCGAAGGCCTCGCCCTCCAGGCGGATGTGGGCCCACTTGCGGTCGGTCAGCCACGGCACGTAGTCCGAGGGGCCGACGTGGACGTCGTCGGCGGCCATCTCGAGGCCCGCGATGGAGGTCACCGCGTTGGTCTTGGAGATCTTCTTGGACTCCAGGCGCTCGCGCTCGAGCATGTTGAAGAAGTCCATGTTGCCGCCCACGTTGAGCTGCGAGGTGCGCCGCAGCTTGACGCCCCGCTCGTGGAAGAGGCGGGCCAGCACGCGGTGCGTGATGGTGGCGCCGACCTGGGACTTGATGTCGTCGCCGATGATCGGCAGGCCGGCCTTCTTGAAGCGCTTGTCCCAGTAGTCCTCGCGCGCGATGAAGACCGGGATGCAGTTGACGAACGCGCAGCCGGCCTCGAGGACCTGCTCCACGTACCACTTGGTCGCCTGCTCGGAGCCGACCGGCAGGTAGGAGACGACGACGTCGGTGTGCGTCTCCTTGAGGATCGAGACGATGTCGGCCGTCTCGCCGGACGCCTTGGTGATCTTCTGCGCGGCGTACTTGCCGATGCCGTCATGGGTCATCCCGCGATGGACGGGAATGCCGAGCTTCTTCGGAAGCTTGGTGAACTTGATCGTGTTATTGGGGTCGGCCCAGATCGCCTCGCCGAGGTCCTTGCCGACCTTCGTCTTGTTGACGTCGAAGGCGCAGGTGAACTCGATGTCGCTGACGTGGTAGCCGCCGAGGTCGACGTGCATGAGGCCCGGGACGCGCTCGTTGGGGTCTGCGTCGCGGTAGTGGTGGACCCCCTGCACGAAGGAGTTCGCGCAGTTGCCGACGCCGATGATGGCGACTCGGACCTTGTCGTGCTGGTAGCGGGCCTTGCCGTTCGTCGCGGCGCCGTCGATCGCCGCAGCGCCGTTGCCGTTGGTGCTCAAGGTGAAGTTCCCTTCGATGTATTTCCGACGGATCCAACCCCGTCGTTGACCGCCGGTTACAGATCGGAGGGCGGTTGCGCGAGCCGGGTGAGCTCCTTGCGCACGTGCAGGATCCGCTGCAAGACGGTGATGGTGCCCAGGCCTGCCAGCACATAGACGGCCGGCGCCAGCAGGTCCAGGTCGGCGAACACGATACCGGCCGAGAGGATCACGACGCGGACCGCGCGGTTGGCGATGCCGACCTTGCACTCGACGCCGAGGGCCTCGGCGCGCGCGCGGGTGTAGCTGACCATGAGCGAGGCGAGCACGGCGACGACGACCGCCGCCGCGGCGAAGTCCTGGCCACGCTCGGCGAAGACGTGCGCCACCGCGGTCAGCACGATGCCCTCCTCGATGCGATCGAGCGTGGAGTCCAGGAAGGCGCCGAACTGAGTGCCCTTGCCCGACATGCGTGAGTAGCGCCCGTCGAGCGTGTCGCACACCGACCCGACGATGAAGGCGATCCCGCCCCAGATGAAGAGCTCCTGCCAGACGAGCACGGCCGCGACCACGTTGAGCGCGAACCCGGTGAGCGAGATGGCGTTGGGCGTCAGGCGCGACTCGATGAGCCGGTCGCGCATCGCGTCGCGGCGCACGCCGGGCTCCCGGCGACGGGGCCGGGGGGTCTGCGCGGGCGTGGCCATCAGGCCTTGGCGGCGGCGCTGAAGGCCCAGGCCGTCGGGCGGGCGCGGGCCAGCCAGCTGGCGGCCCAGGCGGAGAGGCCGGCGGTGAGCGCGCCGAGCATCGCGTCGGCCAGGAAGTGGTTGCCGGTGGCGACGATCACGAAGGTCACCAGCAGCGGGTAGAGGGCCCAGGCGATGCGCGTCACGCGGTGCTTGGACAGCCGCGCGAGCGTGACGCCGATGAGCAGCGCGAAGCAGACGTGCATCGACGGGACGGCCGCATACGGGTTGAAGAGCGCGTTGGCCACGACCGAGTCGTGGCTGACCCCGGTGAAGTCCGAGACCGAGTCCAGGAAGCCCCACTCCGGGAAGAAGCGCGGCGGCGCGGTCGGCATCACCGTGTAGCCGACGAGCGCGATGCCCATGGCGACCATGAACATGTTGCGCACGAAGTAGAAGCTCTTGTTGTGGAACAGATAGAGGAAGACCAGGGCGCCCAGGGTCACCGAGGTCTGGCAGTTGAGGTAGACCCAGCTGGCGAAGTCGATGATCGCCGGCTTGGTCGAGGCCCAGGCCTGCACGCTGGGCTCGACGAAGAAGCCCATCGTCTGCTCGAAGTGGATGAGGTGGCGCGCGTTGGCGAAGGCCACCGTGGCGCCCTGGGGGTCGTCGATCCAGCCCCGTACCAGCCGGTACGCGTAGTACGCGGCTGCGAAGAGCAGCACCTGACGCACCACGTCGACGGGACCGTGGGGCAGGAGGCGCGCCTGGAGGGAACGGGCGCGGGCCAAGAGCATTGGTACACGTATGTTAATGACCCTCTCGGTTGCCCGGAAGGACGGCTAACCACACCTAACAGGAACCTTCCTCCGGTTGTCCTTCGCCGGCGGCGGTGGCTCTCCGGCCTCAATCCGTGCAACGCGGCGCGCTCGCGCGCACGCGGCCCACGGCGAACGATGCCTCTACGACGACCGGCCCTGGGCGCCGCACCCGCAGGCGCGTCCAGCCTCCGGGCCCCTCCCCGACGCAGCCGTGACCGGTGGCGATCCGCCAGTACGGCGTGAAGCGCACGCGCAGATCGACCAGCCCGGGCCGGCTCGCCGTCAGGCGCACGCGCTGGGGCTCGACCGCGGTCGCGCGCGCCGTGCCGCTGGCCAGCGGGGTGGCCCCGGCGACGGCGAAGACCCGCCAGTGGGCGTCGTGCCAGACCTCGCGCAGGTACGGGGTGCCCTCGCGGACCAGCGCCGCCTCGCGCGCCGCCGAGTAGTCGATCGGCGCATCGGCGAGGGCGACGAAGCGCACCGCGTTGTCGTCGAGCCAGCGGCGGTAGCGCGCCGCCGTCATCGAACGACCGTCATAGAAGAGCGCGTTGCGCTGGCGATCGACCTGGCGCTCCCATCCGCGCGCCAGCGGCACGCGCGGCGCGACCCAGCGCGACTCCCAGTGATTGTCGGTGAAGGGGATCTCCAGGCGGAAGGGGCCGCCGCGCTGCGCGCCCAGGAAGCCGAGCAGCCCGGCGTAGTAGCGCTTGTGCACGGATGGGTCGCCGGCCGCCCGCGCCCAGTCGTCGACCGGGGCGACCCACTGCCAGTACAGCAGCGGCAGCGCGAGCAGGGCCAGCGCACGGCGGTTGCTGCGCCACACGAGGGCGGCGAGGACCGGCCCGGCGAAGAGGGCCCCGAGGCGCACGACGTTGCCGCCCATCGGCGTGGCCAGGGCGAAGCTCGCCACCATCGCCACGGCGTAGAGCGCCACGCCGATGCGGACCACGCGCGCCTCGCGCGGGACGACGAGGCCGACGGCGACCGACGCCGCCAGCGCGGGCCAGAAGCTCGATCCCACGAACGGGAAGCTCCCGCCCTCGGGGAAGGCGACGACCAGGGCGAGGGCGGGCACCAGCGCGCTCGTCGCGAGCGCCACCGGCCACCAGCGCGGCCGGTCCAGCCACCACGCCGTGGCGGCCAGCGCCACGAAGACCGCGGCCACGGGACTGGTGAGGCTGGCCAGCGCGGCCATCGCGCAGGCCCAGCCGCTGCGCCCGCGCGCGGCGGCGAGCACCGCCGCGAGGCCGACCGCGACGCCCAGCGCGAAGGTGAGCCGTCCGGTGACGAGGCTCGTGACGCTCGCCGCGGCGAACCACAGGGAGGCCACGCGCCCGCCGTCGAGGTCGCGCACGAGGCGCTCGAAGAGCCAAGTGGCCGCCACCGCGCTCAGGGCTCCTACCAGGCGCGGGCCGAGGAGCGCGGCCAGCGGCGGGAAGAGCACGCTGTAGCCGGGCATGTGATGGCCGCCGTACCAGCCGTTGTCCCACAGCGCCAAGCCGAGGGTGGCGCGGTAGTCCTGGGCGGCGAGGTCCGCGCTGGGCGGGCGCAGCACGAGGAACGCGGCAGCGACGACGGCGGCCAGCGCCCACGCGGGGGAGGCCCTAGGCGTCCAGGAACGCGGCGATGCGATCGACGACATCCGGCCGATCGTGCCAGGGCCAGTGCCCGGCATGTTCCAGGTGCAGGACCTCCGCCTCGCCGCCGAGCGCGTCCGCGTAGGCGTCGGCGAACCCGGCGGGCAGGTAGGGGTCGCGATCGCCCCACACCACGAGCGCCGCGCAGTCGATGCGGGCGAGATCGAGGCCGGCCCGGGCCAGCGCGTCCTCCGGGCTCGCGCGGTAGAGCTGCAGGATCGCGCGCTGGGTGCCCTGGTCGAAGTGCGGCCAGGACTCGTCGGCCAGGGGCTGCGGCAGCGCGCGCCGCCAGGCCCATCGCGTGGCGAGCCCGATGGCCACCTCGCCGACGCCGCGCATGCGCCACAGGCGCGCGACCCGGTGCCAGCGGTAGCCGGGCAGCAGCGGCACGGCGTCGATCAGGACGAGGCGCTCGACGCGGTCGGGGTGGCGCTGGGCCCAGAGCAGGCCCACCGCGCCCCAGTCGTGCACGACCAGGCGGACCCGCTCGACCTCCGCGTGGTCGAGGAAGGCCTCGACGAAGCGGTCATAGCCCGGCATGGTGAAGTCGCCGTCGCCGCGCTTGCCGCTGCGCCCGAAGCCGGGCAGGTCGGGGGCCAGCCCGCCGGTGCGCTCGAGGAAGCTCACCCAGTCGTCGGAGCTCGTCGGCACGCCGTGGAGATAGAGCACGGGCGGCTCACCGCCTTCGGCGCTGCGCCAGAAGAGCGGCTGATCGTTGAGCGTGTCGTGGTGCTCGGTGACCGGGGCCATCGGCGCGGGGACGATACTTCCCGCGTGCCGACCCCCTGGCGCCGACCCCGAGCCAGCCGCGTGCGCGCGGTGCGCGAGCGCCTGCGCGCGATGTACGGGATCCCCGTGATGGAGCCCCATGGCGACCCGGTCGGCGAGCTGGTGCTGACCGTGCTCTCGCAGTCGACCAACGACCGCAACCGCGACGTCGCCTTCCTGCGCCTGCGCGACCGCTTCGACGCCTGGGAGGCGGTGCGCGACGCGCCCGTGGAGGAGATTGAGGAGGCGATCAGGCCGGGCGGGATCTCGAAGGTCAAGTCGGTGCGCATCAGGGCCATCCTCGAGGCCATAGGCGATCCGCTGGATCTCTCATGGATGCGCGAGGCGCCGATCGCCGAGTCGCAGGCGTACCTCACCGCGCTGCCCGGCGTGGGGCGCAAGACGGCCGCCTGCGTGCTCCTCTTCTCCTACGGCCTGCGCGACGTGCCGGTCGACACCCACGTCTCGCGCGTCGGCATGCGCCTGCACCTGCTCGAGCCCGGGGCGCCCTTCGACCGCCTGCACGACCAGATGCTGGCCATCACGCCGCCGGGCGCGGAGCTCGAGTTCCACGTCAACCTCCTGCGCCACGGCCGGCGCACGTGCCACTCCCAGCGCCCGGCGTGCGCGCTCTGCGCGCTGAGGCGGATGTGCCCGTCGCGGCGCGAGTAGCGTCGGCGAGGTCCACAGGAGCCGGCGCGGCGCGGTCGGCAACATATCCGGGGTGACCGAGCCCGTCGTGCGGACCTATCTCGAGCTCGACGATCCCGCTGGGCTGCGACCGGCCGGCCCGCCGCGCGTGGACGACGTCGCGATCGACCGGGTGGCGCCGCCCGACGGCGCGCTGAGCCGCTGGCTCTACGCCGAGGTCGGCCACGACTACCAATGGACCGACCACCTCGCGCGCTCCGATGCCGAGTGGCAGGCCTGGGCCGACGGCGTCGAGACCTGGGTGGCGACCGTCGCCGGAGAGCGCGCCGGCTACTACGAGCTGCGCGAGGAGGACGACGGCGTCCAAGTGGCCTACTTCGGGCTGCTGCCCGCCTTCCACGGGCAGGGCCTGGGCGGCTTCCTGCTCACCCACGCGCTGAGCCGCGGGTTCGAGCTGGCCCCGCGCGTGTGGCTGCACACGTGCACCCTTGACGGCCCCGCGGCGCTGCCGAACTACCGAGCGCGCGGCCTGCGCCCGTTCCGCACGCAGACCCTGTGAGGGCGGGGCCGCGTGCGGCCCCGCCCCCTCAGAGCGCGCTCCTCTACACCCCCATGTGGGGAGCGCGGTTCTGGCGGCGTGCCACGAGGGCGTATCCGCCAAGCGCGAAGGCCACGAGGACGGCCGCCTCGGCCAGGGCGGCGATCCGCCAGCCGTTGGTCGTGTCGTCGGACGCGGTCGGCGTCGAGACACGCGTGGTCGGCTGGGTGGGCGTGGCGGCGGGCGCGCCGGTGGGCGCGATCGCCCGGGGCAGGTCGCCCTTCGTGTCGCCCGAGATCGCCCGCTCGTAGGCCGACGCGCCGGTCGGGGACTTCTGGTCGGACTGGTTCTGCAGGTCGTACTTGGTGTCGCCGTACCCGACGCCGCTCTGGGTGGCGGCGGGGGACGGTTCCTGCGCCGGCTGAGCGAGTGCCGTGGCCGGGACGACGGCAACGGCGAGTGCGCACAGGACGGGGATGAGGCGGCGGTACATGTGACCTCCTGAGGTCGGTGAGAGGAGCCGCGTGACTCAGGGGAAGCTAGGTCCGGCGAGCGCCGCTCACCGCGTCATTCGACCCGTTCGCCGTGTGTGGTGGGACACACGGCGACCACTCGGGCGCCGTCGCTCCCGTGCGCGGGGGGCGGGTGATGATCTGCTAGCCTCAGACTGAGATTTCCAACGTAGAGAACGAGCAGGCAAGGAGTCCTCACCACATGGGCAAGACCATCGGGATCGACCTCGGCACGACGAACTCGTGCATGGCCGTCCTCGAGGGCGGCGAGCCGACCGTCATCGAGAACGTCGAGGGCGGGCGCACGACCCCGTCCGTCGTCGCCTTCGCGCAGGACGGCAACCGCCTCGTCGGCACCGTCGCCAAGCGACAGGCCGTCACCAATCCTCAGAACACCGTCTTCTCGATCAAGCGCTTCATGGGCCGCAAGGAGGCCGAGGTGCGCGAGGAGGAGTCGATCGTCCCGTACAAGGTCGTCAGCGGCCCCAACGGCGACGCGCGCGTGGACGCGGGCGGCAAGCAGTACAGCCCGCCCGAGATCAGCGCGATGATCCTGCAGAAGCTCAAGGCCGACGCCGAGGCCTATCTCGGCGACACGGTCGACAGCGCGGTCATCACCGTCCCGGCGTACTTCAACGACGACCAGCGCCAGGCGACCAAGGACGCCGGCAAGGTCGCCGGCCTCGACGTCAAGCGCATCATCAACGAGCCGACCGCCGCGTCGCTCGCCTACGGGCTCGACAAGGAGTCCGACCAGACGATCCTCGTCTTCGACCTCGGCGGCGGCACCTTCGACGTGTCCGTGCTCGAGATCGGCGACGGCGTCTTCGAGGTCAAGGCCACCGCGGGCGACAACCACCTCGGCGGCGACAACTTCGACAAGGCGATCGTCGACTGGCTGGCGGCTGAGTTCAAGCGCGACCAGGCCATCGACCTGAAGGCCGACCCGATGGCGCTCCAGCGCCTCTACGAGGCGGCCGAGAAGGCCAAGATCGAGCTGTCCTCCGCGCAGGAGACGCAGATCAACCTGCCCTTCATCACCGCGGACCAGTCCGGCCCCAAGCACCTCGACATGCGCCTCACGCGCGCCAAGCTCAACGAGCTGACCTCCGACCTGATCGACCGCGTCGTGGCGCCGGTGCGCCAGGCGCTCGACGACGCCAAGGACAAGGGCGCCGCGACGATCGACCACGTCGTCCTCGTCGGCGGCATGACGCGCATGCCCGCCGTCCAGGAGAAGGTCAAGGAGCTCACGGGCAAGGAGCCCCACCGCGGGGTCAACCCCGATGAGGTCGTGGCCGTCGGCGCCGCCATCCAGGCCGGCGTGCTGGCCGGCGACGTCAAGGACGTGCTCCTGCTCGACGTCACGCCGCTGACCCTCGGCATCGAGACCAAGGGCGGCGTCATGACCAAGCTCATCGAGCGCAACACGACGATCCCGACGCGCAAGTCGGAGATCTTCTCCACCGCCGAGGACAACCAGCCGTCGGTCGAGATCCACGTGCTCCAGGGCGAGCGCGAGATGGCGACCTACAACAAGTCGCTGGGCAAGTTCCAGCTCACCGGCATCCCGCCGGCGCCGCGCGGCGTGCCGCAGATCGAGGTCGGCTTCGACATCGACGCCAACGGCATCCTCAACGTGTCGGCCAAGGACCTCGGCACCGGCAAGGAGCAGAAGATCGAGATCAAGGCGGGCTCGGGCCTCAGCGAGGAGGAGATCCGCAACATGGTCACCGACGCCGAGACCCACGCCGACGAGGACCGCAAGGCCCGCGAGCTGGCTGAGGCCCGCAACACGGGCGAGAACGCGGCCTACCAGGCCGAGCGCCAGCTCAAGGACCTCGGCGAGCAGGTCGACGCCTCCTCGCGCGAGGAGATCGAGGCCGCCATCAAGACGGTCCGCGAGGCCCTGACCTCCGAGGACCCCGACGAGATCAACGCCAAGACCGAGGCCCTGCAGACCTCCTTCCACAAGGTCTCCGAGGCGATGTACGAGCGCGCCCAGCAGCAGGCCGCCGCGGCCCAGGGCAACGGCGCGACCGCCGACGGCGCCGACGGCGCCGGCGAGCCGGCCGCCGAGACGGAGGAGGACGTGGTCGACGCCGAGGTCGTGGACGAGGGCAAGTCGTGACGCCCGAGCAGGACATGAAGCAGGCTCAGTCGCCGGCGGTCGAGGAGACCGCCGGCGAGCAGCCCGTGTCCGAGGAGCAGGAGCTCGCGCCCGAGGCGGCCGCGCCCCCGGAGGCCGTCCCCGAGGAGGCCGTGCCCGAGGAGCCCGTGCCCGAAGAGCCCGACTACAAGGACAAGTGGCTGCGGGCGGTCGCCGAGCTCGACAACGTGCGCAAGCGCGCGCGCCGCGACGTGGGCGCCGCCGAGTCGCGCGGCATCTTCAAGCTCGCCCGCGAGCTGCTGCCGGCGCTGGACAACTTCGAGCGCGCCCTGGCGGCCGCCGAGGCCCAGCCCGAGAACCGCGACCACCACCTGACCGACGGCATCCGCCTCGTGCAGAGCGAGCTGCTCGGCTCGCTGGCGCGCGTCGGCATCGAGCCCGACTCGCCCAAGGGCGAGCGCTTCGACCCGCACCGCCACGAGGCCGTCGCCCAGCAGCCCGTCGAGGGCGCCGAGCCGGGGACGATCGTCGAGGTCTACAGCGCCGGCTACACCTACGGCGAGGACGTGCTGCGGCCCGCCAAGGTCGTCGTGGCCGGCTAGGGGAAGACGTGGCCCAGCGCGACCTCTACAGCGTCCTCGGCGTCGAGAAGAAGGCGTCGCACGACGAGATCAAGAAGGCCTATCGCAAGCTCGCGCGCCAGTACCACCCCGACCGCAACCCGGGTGACAAGCAGGCCGAGGAGCGCTTCAAGGAGATCTCGGCGGCCTACGACGTCCTCGGCGACGCCGACAAGCGCAAGCAGTACGACCGGGGCGGCATGTTCGCCGGCGGCGGGCCGGGCGGGGCGCCGGGCGGCTTCGACGCGGGCTCGTTCTCGGACATCCTCTCCAACCTGTTCGGCGGTGGCGGCGGCGGAGGTGCCGGTCGCACCGGCGGCGCCCGCGGCCCCCGCGCCGAGCGCGGTCGCGACCTCGAGGCCGAGGTCTCCATCTCCTTCGAGCAGTCCGTCGAGGGCGCGCAGATCCCGCTCACCGTCCCCACCTCGCAGCGGTGCGGGACCTGCCACGGCACCGGCGCCAAGCCGGGGACGTCGCCCAAGGTCTGCCCGCGCTGCCAGGGCCGCGGCATCGAGTCCCAGGGCCAGGGGCTGTTCTCGATCTCCCAGCCGTGCTCGCGCTGCGGCGGCACCGGGGCGATCATCGAGGACCCGTGCCCCACGTGCGACGGCGCCGGCTCGGTGCGCACGGTCAAGAAGTACCGCGTGAACATCCCCGCCGGGGTGCGCGAAGGCTCGCGCGTCCGGCTGGCCGGCAAGGGCGAGCCCGGCCGCAACGGCGGCCCGGCCGGCGACCTCTACGTCATCACGCGCGTGAGTGAGAGCCCGGTGTTCAAGCGCAAGGGCGACCACGTCGAGGTCGAGGTCCCGCTCACCATCCCCGAGGCGATCCGCGGGGCCGAGGTCGAGGTGCCCACGCTCAGCGGGCGCAAGAAGCTGCGCGTCCCGGCCGGGACCAAGCACGGCACCGTGCAGCGCCTGCGCGGCGAGGGCCCCCAGCGCCTGGGCGGCAAGGCCAAGGGCGACATCCACTACCGCTTCGTCATCGACGTCCCGGCCAGCCTCAGCGACGAGCAGTCCGAGGCGGTCGAGAAGCTGTCGCAGGTCATGAACGGCAACCCGCGCGCGAGGCTGTTCTCATGAGGCGCCGCACGACCACGCGGGTCATCGTCGAGCAGGAGCGCGGCGTCTTCATGATCTCGGTCGCCGCCGAGTTGGCCGAGATGCACCCCCAGACGCTGCGCATGTACGAGACGCGCGGGCTGATCGAGCCCAAGCGCTCGCCCAAGGGCACGCGGCTCTACTCGCAGGCCGACGTCGAGCGCCTGCGCCGCATCCAGGAGATGACCACCGAGCTCGGGCTCAACCTGGCTGGCGTCGAGCGCGTCCTCGAGCTCGAGGGGCAGCTCGAGCGCGCCACCCGGCGCCTCGAGGCCCTCGAGCGGCGCTCGGCCGAGATGCGCGCCGAGATGGAGGCCGAGATCGAGCGGGTGCGCAAGTCCTTCAAGGCCGAGCTCGTCCCCTACAAGGCGACGACGGACCTCATTCGCGCCGACGACGCGCGCCCTGGCGTGCGCTCGATCCGCGTCGAGCGCGAGTCGTAGGCCTGCGGCGGCGCTTGTCGTCCGCGCTGCGCTTGTGGCGCTGCGCCGCGCTTACTGCATCACCGAGGGGAAGCGGACCTGGGGCGGCTCGACCGTTCGCGGTCGTCCTCCGCGGGGAGGGTCGCCCAAAGGATGGTGCTTTGTGGGGGCTCCTGGCCCCAAAAGTCAGCACGCTTTCGCGAAGCGTGGTCGTTTGTGTGGCTGCTGGCCACAAAATCGACCACGGTGGTCGATAAGTGTCGTCCTGCAGCACTAATCGACCACGCTTGCCACCCGGCGCGGCCCGCCCAGACGCGGCGGACTCGCCTTCCCTCGGTGATGCTGTAAGCGCAAGCAGCGCCGCCGACGCGACGCGGAGACCGCGCTCAGGTGTTCCCGCGCGTCGTGCCGTCCTCGCCGCCCGCGAGCTCCTCGGCCTTCTGGCGGCCGGGATGGTCCGGAGGGAGGTCGTGGGGCGAGACCTCGTCGTGGGCCTCGGGGGTGTCGCCGAGCTCGGTCTCGTCGTCCGGCGTCATCGGGCCCAGGGGCTCGTCGGCCTCGTCGTCGTGGGGCGGGGCGTGCTGTTCGGTCTCGTCGCTCATGTGCGGAGGCGTACCCTGCCGGTGCGGGCGCGCAAGCGCGGGCGAGAGACCCGCTACAATCTGCGTTAACTCGACTGAGATTTCTTATGCAAGCTGATCGATTCACCATCAAGGCCCAGGAGGCCATCGCCGCGGCCGGCCAGCTCGCCGAGCGCCGCCACAACCCGCAGGTGACCCCCGAGCACCTGCTCGCGGTGCTGCTCGAGCAGGACGGCGGCGTCGTCGTCCCCGTGCTGGCCAAGCTCGGCGCCGACGCCGGCGCACTGCGCGGCGAGGTCAACGCCCTGCTCGACGCGATGCCCACGCTGACCGCCGGCGGCGAGGCCGCCGGCCCGTCGAGCGAGCTCGTGCGCGTCCTGCGCGAGGGCGAGGAGGAGATGCGCCGTCTCAAGGACGAGTACGTCTCCACCGAGCACCTGCTGCTCGCTCTCGCCGCCCATCCCTCGCGCGCGGGCGACGCCCTGCGCGCCGCGGGCGTCAACAAGGTCAACCTCGAGAAGGCCATCGCCGAGGTCCGCGGGCCCCACCGCGTGACCGACCAGTCCGCCGAGGACAAGTACCAGGCGCTCGAGAAGTTCGGGCGCGACCTGACCGAGGAGGCCGAGCAGGGCAAGCTCGACCCGGTAATCGGGCGCGACGACGAGATCCGTCGCGTCATCCAGGTCCTCAGCCGGCGCACCAAGAACAACCCCGTGCTCATCGGCGAGCCCGGCGTCGGCAAGACGGCGATCGTCGAGGGCCTCGCCCAGCGCATCGAGTCCGGGGACGTGCCCGAGTCGCTGCGCGACCGGCGCGTCGTCGCGCTCGACATCGGCGCCCTGCTGGCCGGCTCGAAGTACCGCGGCGAGTTCGAGGAGCGCCTGAAGGCCGTCCTCAACGAGATCAAGGACGCGGGCGGCACGGTCATCCTCTTCATCGACGAGCTGCACACCATCGTCGGCGCCGGCGCGGCCGAGGGCGCCGTCGACGCGGCCAACCTGCTCAAGCCGATGCTCGCCCGCGGCGAGCTGCGCGCCGTCGGCGCCACCACGCTCGACGAGTACCGCAAGCACATCGAGAAGGACGCCGCGCTCGAGCGCCGCTTCCAGCCCGTGCTCGTGGGCGAGCCGTCCGTCGAGGACGCCATCGCCATCCTGCGCGGCCTCAAGGAGCGCTACGAGGTCCACCACGGCGTGCGCATCCAGGACTCCGCGCTGATCGCCGCGGCCACGCTCAGCGACCGCTACATCGCCGACCGCTTCCTGCCCGACAAGGCCATCGACCTCATCGACGAGGCCGCCTCCAAGCTGCGCATCGAGATCGACTCGCTGCCGACCGAGATCGACGAGGTCGACCGCCGCGTCCTGCAGCTCGAGATCGAGCTCACCTCGCTGGCCCACGAGACCGACGAGGCGAGCGTCGAGCGCCGCGAGGCCATCGAGCGCGAGCTCGGCGACCTGCGCGAGCGCAGCTCGGCCATGAAGGCCGAGTGGCAGGCCGAGAAGGACGAGATCCACAAGGTCCAGGCGGTCAAGGAGCGCCTCGAGCAGGCCCATCGCGAGCTCGAGCGCGCCGAGCGCGAGGCCGACCTCGAGCGCGCGGCTCAGCTGCGCCACGGGGAGATCCCCGAGCTGCAGCGCCAGCTCCAGGAGGCCGAGCAGGTGGAGCCCCGCGCGGCGCGCTTCCTCAAGGAGGAGGTCGACGCCGACGACGTCGCCGAGGTCGTGGGGCGCTGGACCGGCATCCCGGTCAGCCGCCTGCTCGAGGGCGAGGTCGCCAAGCTCGTGCACATGGAGGAGCGCCTGCACCAGCGCGTCATCGGCCAGGACGAGGCCGTCGAGTCGGTCTCCAACGCCCTGCGCCGCTCGCGCGCCGGGCTCAGCGACCCCGATCGCCCGATCGGCAACTTCCTCTTCCTCGGCCCGACCGGCGTCGGCAAGACCGAGCTGGCGCGCGCGCTGGCCGAGTTCATGTTCGACTCGCAGGACGCGATGGTGCGCATCGACATGTCCGAGTACATGGAGAAGCACGCCGTCAGCCGCCTGGTCGGCGCGCCGCCCGGCTACGTCGGCTACGACGAGGGCGGGCAGCTGACCGAGGCCGTGCGCCGGCGCCCGTACTCCGTGCTCCTGCTCGACGAGATCGAGAAGGCCCACCCCGACGTCTTCAACGTGCTGCTGCAGGTGATGGACGACGGGCGCCTGACCGACGGCCAGGGCCGCACGGTGGACTTCCGCCACGTCGTGCTCATCATGACCTCGAACATCCCGGGCGGCCGGCTCGGGGCCGAGGAGCACTTCAAGCCCGAGTTCATCAACCGCCTCGACGACATCGTCGAGTTCCACAGCCTCGACCGCGGGCAGATCGCGCAGATCGTCGACCTGCAGGTCGAGCGCCTGGTCACCCGTGTGCGCGCCCGCGGCATCGAGGTGACGCTCACCGACCGCGCCCGCGAGCTGCTGGGCAACCTCGGCTACGACCCGACCTACGGCGCGCGCCCCCTCAAGCGCGTGATCGCCAAGCGCCTGATCGACCCGCTGGCGCTGGCCATCCTGGAGGGCGACTTCCGCGAGGGCGACACGGTCCGCGTGGACGCCGGCGACGGCGAGCTCGTGCTCTCGGTGGCCGAGAAGGTCACCCCGGCCGTGGCCTAGGGCCGCGGCCGGGCGGCGCGCTGACCCGGCGCCATGCGCCTCGGCGCCCGATGGGATACAACGCCGCCATGCCCACCTACATCATGCTCTCGACGCTCACGCCCGAGGGCGTCCAGACCATCAAGAACAACCCGCAGCGCATCCGCGAGGTCAACAAGGAGATCGAGCAGCTCGGTGCGACGGTGAAGGCGCAGTGGGCGACACTCGGGCGCTACGACTTCGTGAACGTGGTCGAGGCGCCCGACGAGCAGACGATGGCGCGCGTCTCGCTCGAGCTGGGCTCCCGCGGCACGGTCCGCTACGAGACGCTCGCGGCCATCCCGGTCGACGACTTCATCGCGAGCCTTTGAAGGTCCTCGTCGTCGGCGCGGGCGGGCGCGAGCACGCGATCGTCCGCGCGCTCGGGCGCTCGCCGCAGGGCCCCGAGGTCCTCAGCGCCCCGGGCAACCCCGGCATCGCGCGCGACGCGCGCCTGCTCGACGTCGGCGTCGACGACGTGGCCGGGATGGCGGCGGCGGCCGCCGCCGAAGGCGTCGACCTGGTCGTCGTCGGGCCCGAGGCGCCGCTGGTGGACGGGCTCGTCGACCTCCTCGCCGCGCGCGGCGTCGCGGCCTTCGGCCCCACGCGCGCGGTCGCGCAGCTCGAGGGCTCCAAGGCGTTCGCCAAGGAGGTCATGGAGGCGGCGGGCGTGGCCACCGCGACGTGGCGGGCGGTGAGCACCGTCGAGGACGGGATGGCGGCCGTCGAGCGCTATCCGGTCGTGATCAAGTTCGACGGCCTGGCCGCCGGCAAGGGCGTGGTCATCGCCGCGAACGAGGGGCAGGCGCGCGAGGCCCTCGAGGCCTTCCTGGTCGAGGAGCGCTTCGGAGCGGGGCGCGTGGTGGTCGAGGAGGCGCTCGAGGGCGAGGAGCTCTCGCTCATGGCGCTGTGCGACGGCGAGACGGCCGTCCCGCTGGCGCCCGCGCAGGACTACAAGCGCATCTTCGACGGCGACCGCGGCCCGAACACCGGCGGCATGGGCTCCTACTCGCCGGTCCCCGGCGTCGATCGCGCCCGCGTGGAGGAGTACGTGCGCACGATCCATCAGCCGGTGGTCGACGAGATGCGCCACCGCGGCACCCCGTTTCACGGCTGTCTCTACGCCGGCCTCATGCTCACGGCCGACGGGCCGCGCGTGCTCGAGTTCAACGTGCGCTTCGGCGACCCCGAGACGCAGGCCGTGCTCCCGCGGCTGCGCTCGGACCTGCTCGACCTGCTGCAGCGCTCGAGGGTCGCCGGTGGCCTGGCGGGCGACGACCCCGAGTGGGACGAGCGCTGGGCGGTGAGCGTCGTGCTCGCCTCCGGCGGCTACCCCGAGTCGCCCTCGACCGGCGACGTGATCAGCGGCCTCGATGCGGTCCCCGACGACGCCGAGGTCACCCATGCGGGCACCGGCCCGGGGCCTGGGGGGACGATCGTCACCGCCGGCGGGCGCGTCCTCAACGTCACGGGTCTCGGCGACGGCCCGGCTGCCGCCCGCGACGCCGCCTATGCTGCCGCCGACCTGATCACCTTCGAGGGCCGGCAGCTGCGACGCGACATCGCGCTGCGGGCCGTGGAGCGCACATGAGCGAAAGCGCGCCGCAGACCGGCGCCATCACGCAGACCGAGCCGGAGACCCAGTTCGACGACCTTGACGTCGACGCGCCGCTGGTCGGGATCATCATGGGCTCGAAGTCCGACATGCCCGAGATGGAGAAGGCCGGCGAGGTGCTCTCCGAGAAGGGCATCCACTTCGAGGTGCGCGTGATGTCCGCGCACCGCGATCCCGACACGGTGGCCGACTACTGCCGCAACGCCCGCATGCGCGGCCTGAAGGTCATCATCGCCGGCGCCGGGCTGTCCGCGGCGCTGCCCGGTGTGGCCGCCGCCCACAGCGACCTGCCAGTCATCGGCGTCCCGCTCTCGAGCCGCCTGAGCGCCATGGGCGGCCTCGACGCCATTCTCTCGATCGTGCAGATGCCGCCGGGCGTGCCCGTCGCCTGCGTCGGCCTGGACAACGCGCGCAACGCGGGCCACCTGGCCGCGCGGATCCTCAGCGGCTGACCGGTGCGGCTGGGGCTCGACCGGCCGCGGACGCTCGGCGAGCTCATCGGGCTGACCTTCGAGCTCTTCGGACGCCATCTGGCGACCTTCCTGAGCCTGACCCTGCTGGTCGTGGCCCCCGTGGTCATCTTCGTGGACGGGGTGTGGGGCGGGTTCCTGGCCGATGGCGGCCGCGCCGATCCCTCGACGGGCGCCAGTGCGACGTCGCTCGCGCTCGGGACCGTCGTGATCCCGCCGCTGGTGACCGCGCTGCACGTGGTCGTGGTCCAGAGCCTGGCGCGCGGCGAGGAGCCGACCGTGGGCGCCGCCCTGCGCCGCGCGGCGCCGCGGCTGCCCGCCGCTCTCGGCGCCGTGGTGCTGTACAGCATCGGCGTGGCGCTCGGACTCGTGGCGCTCATCGTGCCCGGGGTGTGGCTGAGCGTGCGGTGGTACTTCGCCGCGCAGGCCGCCGTCGTGGACGGGCTGGGCCCCGTGGACGCCCTGCGTCGGAGCGCCGAGGTCGTGGAGACCCGCTGGTGGCGGACGTTCGGCGTGCTGCTGGCCTTCGGCCTCCTGATCGGGATCTTCGGCGCCGTGGTCGGCGCGATCGTCCGCAGCATCGACGACGGCGTGATCTACACGTCGGCCCAGGTCTTCCTCCAGGCCGGGCTGCTCTCGCTCACCGCCATCTTCGGGACGCTGCTGTTCTTCGACTCGCGCGCACGCGCGCACGTGCCGTGGCTGGGGCCGCCGCCGCCGGGCCCGACCGAGCCGGAGCGTCCGATCCAGCCGCCTCGCATCTAGAGTTCGCCGCGTGATCGAGCGCTACACGCGCCCTGCGCTGGGGGCGATCTGGACCGACGAGGCGCGCATGGAGGCGTGGCGGCGCGTCGAGGTGGCGGCCTGCGAGGAGATGGAGGGGCCGACCGAGGCCGACCTCGACGCGATCCGCGGCGCGACCTTCACCGTCGAGGCGGTCAAGGAGCGCGAGCGCGTCACCGACCACGACGTGGCCGCCTTCGTCGACGTCCTGCAGGCCAGCGCTGGCCCGGGCGGGCGCTGGATCCACTTCGGGCTGACCTCCTCCGACGTGCTCGACACGGCGTTGGCCCTGCAGCTGCAGGCAGCGGGCGAGGTCGTGGTGGCGGGCGCGCGCGAGCTCGTGGCCGCGCTGGCCGCGCGGGCGCGCGAGCACGCCGACACCGTGTGCGTCGGGCGCACGCACGGCGTCCACGCCGAGCCGACGACCTTCGGCCTGAAGCTCGCGGGCTTCGCCTTCGAGGCGCATCGCAACGCCGAGCGCCTCGAGCGCGCGTTCGCGCAGGCGAGCGTCGGGGCGATCAGCGGCGCGGTCGGCACCTACTCGGCCACGAGCCCGGAGTTCGAGGAGCGCGTGCTGGGGCGGCTGGGGCTCGAGCGCGAGGCGGTGTCGACCCAGGTCGTCCCGCGCGACCGCCACGCCGAGCTGCTGCAGGCCATCGCGCTGGCGGGTGCGGGCCTCGAGCGCCTGGCCACCGAGGTGCGCCACCTGCAGCGCACGGAGGTGCGCGAGGCCGAGGAGCCCTTCCGCGCCGGCCAGAAGGGCTCGAGCGCGATGCCCCACAAGCGCAACCCGATCACCACCGAGCGCATCACCGGGCTGGCGCGCGTGCTGCGCGGCAACGCCTCGGCTGCCGTCGAGAACGTCGCCCTGTGGCACGAGCGCGACATCTCGCACTCGGGCGCCGAGCGGGTGATCCTGCCCGACTCGACCATCCTGATCGACTACCTCCAGCACCTGGCGCTGCGCGTCGTCAACGGCCTCGTCGTGCACGCCGACCGCATGCTCGCGAACCTCGAGCTCACCCACGGGGCGCTGTTCTCCCAGCGCGTCCTGCTCGCCCTCGTCGAGCAGGGGATGCAGCGCGACGACGCCTACCGCATCGTGCAGGAGGACGCCCAGCGCGCGTGGGACACCGCGACCCCGCTGCGCGACCTGCTCGCGGCCCGCGGCCTCGGCCTCGACCTCGACGAGATCTTCGACCTCGCCCACTACACGCGCCACGCGCGCGAGGTCGTCGAGCGCCTCGACGCGATCGCGCCAGCGGACGCCCCAGTCGCGAGTTGACACAGCGTCGAGCGGGCGCGAGGGTGAGCGCCATGTACGACTACGTGATCGTCGGCGCGGGCTCGGCGGGCTGCGTGCTCGCCAACCGGCTGAGCGAGGACCCCGATGTGCAGGTCCTGCTCCTGGAGGCCGGGCCGCCGGACACGGCGGACTTCATCCACATCCCGGCCGCCTTCGCGGCCAACTACCGCTCGGGCTCGGACTGGGACCTCGGCTCCGGGCTCGAGCCGGGTCTCGACGACCGCCGCATCTATCTCCCGCGCGGCAAGACGCTCGGCGGGTCCTCGTCGATCAACGCGATGATCTACATCCGCGGCAACCCGGCCGACTACGACGAGTGGTCGGAGCTGGGGTGGGGCTGGGATGACGTGCTGCCCTACTTCCTGCGCGCCGAGGACAACACGCGCGGCGCCTCCCAGCATCACGGCGTCGGCGGGCCGCTGCGCGTCTCGGACTCGCTCGCCCGCACCGGGCTGTCCGAGGCCTTCCTCGACGCGGCGGCAGCGCGCGGGCTCCCCGCCAGCGAGGACTTCAACGCCACGCGCCAGGACGGCTTCGGCTGGTACCAGCTCACGACGCGCGACGGCCGGCGCGGCAGCACCGCGGTCTCCTATCTGCACCCGGTCATGGACCGCCCGAACCTCACTGTCGAGACTCACGTCCACGCCCACCGGGTGCTCTTCGAGGGCACCCGCGCCGTCGGCGTCGCGGGCTCGCGGCTGAGCGAGCTGCTCGAGTTCCGCGCCGAGCGCGAGGTCATCGTCTCGGCCGGCGCGTACCTCTCGCCGCAGATCCTCTGGCTGTCCGGGATCGGGCGCCCCGACGAGCTCGCGCTGCTGCAGGTCCCGACCGTCGCCGAGCTCCCGGGCGTCGGCCTCGGCCTTCAGGACCACCCCGCCTTCGGGGCGACCTTCATCTGCGAGGAGCCGGTCAGCCTCAAGGACGCGCTGACCGAGGAGAACCTCGCGCTGTGGGCCCAGGGCGGCGGCCCGCTCTCATCGAACGTCGCCGAGTCGGGCGGCTTCCTGCGCACGCGCGACGACCTGGCGGCGCCCGACGTCCAGTTCCACATGGTCGCCGCGATGCACGAGCAGGAGGGGCTGCTGCCCCCGCCGGCGCATGGCTTCACGCTGTCGGTCTGCGTGATCAAGCCGCAGAGTCGCGGCCAGGTGGCCGTCGTCTCGCCGGACCCGACGACCAAGCCGTTCATCCTGCACAACTACTTCGCCGAGCCCGAGGACATGCGCTCGGCCGTGGCCGGCCTGCGCGCGGGCCTCGAGATCGCCCGCACCGCGCCGCTGGCCCAGTACGCGCAGATCGCCCACAGCGCCCCGGCCTCGGACAGCGACGCCGACCTCGAGGCGCACATCCGCCACACAGGCCAGACGATCTACCACCCGACGAGCACGTGCCGCATGGGGACCGACGACCTGGCGGTGGTCGATCCCGAGCTGCGCGTGCGCGGCGTCGAGGGATTGCGGGTGGTCGACGCCTCGATCTTCCCGTCGGTCCCGCGCGGCAACACCAACGCGCCGACGATCGCGGTGGCGGAGAAGGCCTCAGACCTCATCCGCGGGCGTCCGGCGGCCACGGTGGCCGACGCGCACCACGCCACGGCCTGAGCGCCGGCCTACTGCTGCATCGTCATCGTCATCCCCGCCGCGTCCTGCGCGTCGGGGAGCGTCAGCCCGGGCACCTGGCCCGGCGCGAGCGCGACGCCGAGCCCGAGCACCGCCAGGACGACGGCGACCGCCTGCCTGGCCATGAGCTTCGACGGCAGCAGGCGCTCGGCGGCGACGAGCGCGGCGACGAAGGCCATCCATGCGATGCTCATCACGCCCAGCGCGAAGAGCGCCGCCATCAGCGCCCAGCAGCACGCGATGCAGTGGGCGCCGTGCGCGAGCCCGCTGCGCGCCGCGCGCGGGTCGCGGCAGCGGCGCAGGCACGCGTCCTTGACCGGCGTGACCTGGAACAGCGCGGCGGCGAGGATGGCGCCGCCCGCGACGTAGCGCCCCGCCTCGTCCCAGCTGAGGAAGCCGACGTGCAGCGAGCGCACGCCCTCGATCAACGCATAGGCGACGAGGCCGGCGACGATCCACGCCAGCAGGTAGCCGGCCGCGAAGCTCAGCGTCCCGCGGGCGCGCGCCCGCGGCCGCACGCGCGCATGCGCGACGGCCATCGGCGCCGTGGCCGGCAGCATCATCGCGGCCATCATCACCGCCCAGCTGACGAGGAACCACCCCAGCCCTCCGAGCGCCGTCCCGGGCCCGGCATCCATGCCGGCCATGCGCTGGCCGGTCAGGGCCCAGCACGCCGCGGCGACCGCGAGCAGTCCCGCGAGGAGCCCGATCTGGGCCGTCGCCGGCAGCGGCGTCGCGCGGCGCTGCGCGGCAGAGGCGGACGCGGAGGCGCTCACGCGCGCGCGTCCTCGTGCTCGTTGTGCTCAGTCATCGCCTGCCTCCTGTGTCGTACCTGTACAGGCTACGACTGCTCGAGGGCCGCAGACTCATCGGTCCGCCGGCGCGGTCAGGCCGCGTCGGCGAGCGCCGCGCGCCGGCCCGGCAGCCACGCCTCGAGCGCCGCGAAGGCGCCGGCGTCGAGCTTGGGGCCGGCGTCGCGGCCCATGATCGCCAGCACCTCGTCGATGGGCAGCGCGGCGCGATAGGGACGCTCGGCGCTGAGCGCCTCGGCCACGTCGGCGACCTGCAGGATGCGGTCGGGCAGGTCGAGCTCGGCGGCGGTGAGGCAGTCGGGGTAGCCGCTGCCGTCCAGGCGCTCATGATGCGTTCCGGCCAGGCGCGCGACATCGGCCAGCGCCGGGACCGAGGCCAGGATCATGCGCGAGAGCTCGGGGTGGCGGCGCACGGCCGCCCACTCCTCCTCGTCGAGCTTGCCCGGCTTGTCGAGGATGCGGTTGGAGACGCCGAGCTTGCCGACGTCGTGCAGCAGGCCGGCGCGGCGCAGCAGGCGGCAGGTGGTCGGGTCGACGCCCATGGTGGCGGCGATCGCCTCGGCGATCTCGGCCACGCCGGCCGAGTGGCTGGCCGTGAACGGCGACTTGGCGTCCACGATCGTCGCGAAGGCCTCGGCCACGCGGTCCAGGCGCGCGTCGTCGGCGCGCTGGACGCGGTCGGCCGGCTCGAGTGCGTTGACGTCGGGCTCGTGCAGCGAGGCCCAGAAGGCGCCGTCGCGCTCGAAGTCCGCCACGGCGTCGACCAGCGCGGGGTCGAACCACGTGCCGCGGCGCTCACGGGCCACGGCGCAGGCGGCGCGCGCCCCGCCCTGCTGCCAGAAGATCTCCATCGCCTGGGCCACGCAGATGATCCGCGCGAGCGGGGAGATGGCCTCGCCGGCGAGGCCCGCGGGGTAGCCGTGGCCGTCCCAGCGCTCGTCGAGCTCGTGGATGGCGCGGGCGGCGTCCTCGTCGAGGTCGATCGCGCGGGCGACGTTCGCCCCGCGCTCGCAGCGCATGGCGCCGAGCTGGCGCGCCCCGTCGACCCCCATGGCCACCAGCGCGCGCAGGTGGCGGGTGCGCGTGCGCAGCGGCGCGCCGGGGGCGATGGTGCGGTTCAGGTAGCGCAGCGCGTGGGCCGGGCGCATCGGGTCGACGAGGCGGCCTTCTCGCTTGACGCGCAGCTCGTCGGAGCCGAAGACCTCGGCGGTGATGGCCGACGTCGTCGAGCAGCCGGCGTCCTTGAGCAGCAGCGCGTAGAAGAGCGACGACCGCAGCTCGGGGTCGAGGCCGGCCGCGTCGGCGATGCGCAGCCCGATGAGGCAGCTGCGCTCGGCGTGGCCCATCGGCTGGCCCTCGGTGACGTCGAGGGCGTGCGACAGGGCCGCGACGATCTCCGACAGGCGGATGTCCATCAGGCGACGGAGGTCAGTCGCGCGGGCCGGTGGGGCAGCCACGACTCCACGGCGGCGAAGGCGTCGGCGTCGAGGCGCTTGCCGGCGTCGTAGCGCATGATGGCCAGCCCCTCGTCCGGCGACAGGGCCTCGCGGTACGGGCGCTCGGCTGTGAGCGCGTCGGTCACGTCGGCGACCTGGAGGATTCGGTCGGGGAGCTTGAGCTCGCTCGCGGTGAGCCCGTACGGATAGCCGCTGCCGTCCAGGCGCTCGTGGTGGGTGGCCGACAGTCGCCCTACGGGGGCGAGGGCCGGCACGGCGCGCAGGATGATCATCGACAGCCGCGGGTGGCGGCGCACCGCGGCCCACTCGCCGTCGGTCAGCGGGCCGGCCTTGTCGAGGATGAGGTTCGAGACGCCGAGCTTGCCCAGGTCGTGCAGGAGCGCGGCACGGCGCAGGAGCCGGCGCGTCGCGTCGTCGAGGCCCATCGTGGCGGCGATGCCGTCGGCGATCTCGGCCACTCCCTCGCAGTGGCGCGCGGTGAAGGGCGACTTGGCGTCGACGATGCCCGCGAAGGCCTCGGCGACGCGGTCCAGGCGCGCGTCGTCGGCGCGCAGCACGCGGTCGGCGGGCTCGACGGCCTGCACGTCGGGTGTCTCGAGCGACGCCCAGAAGCAGACGTCGCGCTCGAGCTCGTCCACGGCGTCGACGAGAGCCGGGTCGAACCAGGTGCCGCGCCGCGCGCGGGCCACGTCGCAGGCGGCGGCCGCGCCGCCCTGCTGCCAGAAGACCTCCATCGTCTGCGACAGGCAGGCCATGCGGGCCAGCAGCGAGATCTCCGCGCCCGCGCGCTCGCCCGGGTGGCCGTGGCCGTCCCAGTGCTCGAAGAGCTGGGTGATGGCGGCCGCGGCGTCCTCATCGAGGCCGATGCCGCGCGCGATGTCGGCGCCGCGCTCGCAGCGCATGCGCTCGAGCTCGTCGACCCCACCGCGGCTCATCGCCACCACGGCGCGCAGGTGGTGGGCCCGCTGGCGCAGCGGGGCGCCGGGCGCGACATTGCGCCGCAGGTAGCCGAGCGCCGTGCGCGGCCGTTGCAGATCGATCAGGCGGCTGTCGCGCTTGACCTGCTGGTCGTCGGCGCCGAAGGTGGTGGCGATCTGCGCCGCGGTCGTGGAGCAGCCGGCGTCCTTGAGCAGGAGGGCATAGAAGAGCGAGGAGCGCTGCGCGGACTCGAGGCCCACCGCGTCGGCCAGGCGCTGGCCGATGAGGCAGGTGCGCTCGGCGTGGCCCATCGGCTGGCCGCCGGTGACGTCGAGGGCATGCGAAAGGGCCGAGACGAGCTCGGAGAGACGGATGTCCACGCCCTCGGTATCGGCCGTGGACGGCCGGAGCTACAGCCCTACAGCTGCTCCAGGCGGTCCTCGGCCTCGGCCGCGCGCTCGTCGTGGCGCGTTGCCGCCTGCCGGGCGCGCTCTCCGCGGGCCTCGAGCTCCTCGGCAGCAGCCTCCTCCTCGCCGGCGAGCCGCTTGTGGTCGGCGGCCTGGCGCTCGAGGCGCTCGGCCTCCGTGCGGTGCTCGTCGGCGCGCTCGAGGCGCTGCTCGGCCTCCTCGGCGGTCTCGCTGGCGCGGGCCGCGTTGGCCTCGAGCTGCTGGCGATGGCCGCGGGCCTCGGTGCTCAGGCGCTCGCGGGCGCGCTCGCGCTCGAGGCGGCGCCGCGCCGAGGCGCGGTAGGCGAGCCAGGCCGCGACGGCGACGACGGCGACGATGACGATGACGACGATGGCGATCACGAGCCGGGACCTACCCGGGTGCGGAGGGGACCGAACGCATTGGTAGCCTGCGGTCCGTGCCGCCTGTAACCGACCTTCCGCTCATCGCCAGCGGGAAGGTCCGAGAGATGTATGACCTCGGCGACCGGATCCTGATGGTCGCCAGCGACCGGATCTCGACGTACGACGTCGTGCATCCGACGCCGATCCCGGACAAGGGAGCGGTGCTCACGGGCCTGTCCGCCTTCTGGTTCGGGCGCTCCGGGCACATCGTCAAGAACCACTACGTCTCGGCCACCGAGGACGTCCCCGACGAGGTGCGCGGGCGCGCGATGACCGTCTGCAAGCTGCGCATGCTGCCCGTCGAGTGCGTGGTGCGCGGCTACATCACGGGCTCGGGCTGGAAGGACTACCAGGCCACCGGGAAGGTCTCGGGCATCGAGCTGCCCCCCGGCCTGCGCGAGTCCGAGCGCCTGCCCACGCCGGTCTTCACCCCGTCGACCAAGGCCGACGAGGGCCACGACGAGGCGATCGACTTCGACCGCGCCGCGGAGCTGGTGGGCGATCGCGAGCTCATGGCGCGCGTGCGCGACGTGTCGATCGAGCTCTATCGCTTCGCCGCGGAGCACGCGCGCGAGCGCGGGGTGATCCTGGCCGACACGAAGTTCGAGTTCGGGCTCGACGACGACGACGAGCTCGTCGTCGGCGACGAGGTCCTCACGCCCGACTCGTCGCGCTATTGGCCGGCCGACGGCTACCAGGCCGGCCAGGGCCAGCCGAGCTTCGACAAGCAGTACGTGCGCGACTGGGCCGCAGGGTCTGGGTGGGACAAGGCGCCGCCGGCGCCGGCCCTCCCCGACGACGTCGTCCAGGGCACGCGCGGGCGCTACGTCGAGGCCTACGAGCGCATCACGGGCGAGCCGTTCGGCGACTGGCTGGCGAGGACCGCGCCTTGAGGGCACGCGTGCTCATCCGCCCCAAGGCAGGGATCCTCGACCCGCAGGGGATCGCGGTCGAGCGCGCGCTGCCGGCGCTGGGCTTCTCGGGCGTGTCGAACGTCCACGTGGGACGGCTGGTGGAGCTCGACGTCGAGGACGCCGCCCAGCTCGACGACATGTGCCGGCGGCTGCTGGCCAACCCGCTGATCGAGGACTACGAGATCGTGGCGGGCGATCCCGCCGCCGCGTGAAGTTCGGCGTCATCCGCTTCCCGGGCTCGTGCGACGACGTCGACGCGCAGCTCGCGGCCTCGCGGGTGGGGGAGGCGGTGCTGCTGTGGCACGCCGACCGCGGCCTGCAGGGCGTCGATGCCGTCGTCGTCCCGGGTGGCTTCTCCTACGGCGACTACCTGCGCGTCGGCGCCATCGCGCGCTTCGCGCCGGTCATGGAGGACGTCATCGCCTTCGCACGCGAGGGCGGCCCGGTGCTCGGGATCTGCAACGGCTTCCAGGTCCTGTGTGAGGCGGGCCTGCTCCCGGGCGCGCTGCTGCCCAATGTCGGCTTGCGCTTCCGCTGTCGCCAGGTCGAGGTCGAGGTGCTCAACGCGGGCACCGTCTTCACGCGCGCGTGCGAGGAGGGCGAGCGGCTGTCGATCCCGTGCAAGCACACGACGGGCCGCTACTGGGCGCCCGACGACCAGCTCGACGCGCTCGAGGCCAGCGGGCAGGTCGTCCTGCGCTACGCGCCCGGGGAGAACCCCAACGGGTCGGCCCGTGACATCGCCGGGGTCTGCAACGAGGCCGGCAACGTCATGGGCCTCATGCCCCATCCCGAGCACGCGGTCGACGAGCTGTGCGGCGGTAGCGCGGACGGGCTGAAGCTCTTCGCGTCGGCGGCGGTCGTGGCGGCCCATGCCTGACACGGCCGTGCTGCCCACGATCGACGAGGCGGTCGCCCTCGGCCTCACGCGCGACGAGTACGCGCTCATCGTCGACAAGCTCGGGCGGGCGCCCAACCAGGTCGAGCTCGCGATGTTCTCGCTGCTGTGGAGCGAGCACTGCGCCTACAAGCACTCAAAGCTGCTGCTCAAGACGCTGCCCACGGAGGGGCGCCACGTCGTCATGGGCCCGGGCGAGAACGCGGGCGCGGTATCGGTCGGCGGCGGGCTGGCGGTGGCCTTCAAGGTCGAGTCGCACAACCACCCCAGCGCGGTCGAGCCCTTCCAGGGCGCCGCCACCGGCGTGGGCGGCATCCTGCGCGACATCTTCGCCCTCGGTGCGCGGCCGATCGCGGTGCTCGACTCCCTGCGCTTCGGCGAGCCCGACGCTTCGGGGCGCTCGCGCTACCTGCTCGACCACGCCGTGGCCGGCATCGGGCACTACGGCAACTCGATCGGCGTGCCCACCATCGGCGGCGAGGTCTACTTCGAGGCGCCCTACGAGCAGAGCTGCCTGGTCAACGCCATGGCGCTCGGCCTGGCCGAGACGGAGCGCATGATCCGCTCGGCGGCAGCAGGCGTCGGCAACGTGGTCGTCCTCTTCGGCGCCTCGACCGGCCGCGACGGCATCGGCGGCGCCTCGGTGCTGGCCAGCGCCGAGCTCGACGAGGCCGACGGCGACAAGCGCCCGACCGTCCAGGTCGGCGACCCGTTCGCGGAGAAGAAGCTCATGGAGTGCTCGCTCGAGCTCCTCGACCGCGGCCTGCTCGTCTCGCTGCAGGACCTCGGCGCCGCCGGGCTGACCTCGTCCGCGTCGGAGATGGCGTCCAAGGGCGGCGTGGGGATCGACCTCGACGTCGCGCGGGTCCCGCTGCGCGAGGCCGACATGGAGCCCTTCGAGATCATGGTCTCCGAGTCCCAGGAGCGCATGATGTGCGTCTGCGAGCCGGCGCGCCTGGACGACGTGCTGGCCGTCTGCGCACGCTGGGAGGTCCACGGCACGGCCATCGGCGAGGTCACCGACACCGGGGCGATGCGCATCTTCCGCGGCGACGAGCTCGTGGGCGACATGCCGGTGGCGGCGCTCGTCGACGACTGCCCGGTGTACGAGCTCGCGCCCCAGCGCCCGGCGGCGCCGCTCTACGACGCGCCCGCGGCGACGCTCGCGCGCGGCGGCTCGGTGCACGAGGCGCTGCTCGCGTTGCTGGCCTCGCCCAACCTCGCCTCGCGCCGCCCCCTGTTCGAGCAATACGACTGGATCGTCCAGTCGCGCACCGTGCGTCGGCCGGAGGAGGCCGACGCCGCCGTGCTCGCGCTCCCCGACGGCGGCGGCCTCGGCGTGTCGATCGACGGCAACGGCCGCCGCGTCGCCGCCGACCCCTACCAGGGGACGATCGCGGCGATGCTCGAGTGCGCGGCGAACCTCGCCTGCGTGGGCGCCGAGCCGCTCGGCGTCACCAACAACCTCAACTTCGGCAACCCCGAGAAGCCGCACATCGCCTGGCAGCTCACCGAGGCCGTGCGCGGCCTGGGCGACGCCTGCCGGGCCCTCGACGTGCCGGTCACCGGCGGCAACGTCTCGCTCTACAACGAGAGCGTCACCGGCCCGATCTACCCGACGCCCGTCATCGGCATGGTCGGCCGCCTGCCCGACGCGCGGCGCGCGGGCCGTCTCGGGTTCGCGCGCGCAGGCGACGCGATCGCGCTCGCCGGCTGGGACGCGGCCCCGTCGCTGGCGGGCGGCGAGCTGGCCAAGCTGTGTGGCGAGCCGCTGCCCGACGGTCTGCCGGCGGTCGATCTCGCGCAGGCGCGCGCGGTGCTCGAGGCGGTCCGCGCAGCGGTCCGCGCCGGCGCGCTGAGCTCGTGCCACGACGTCGCCGAGGGCGGCCTGCTCGTCGCGCTGGCCGAGTGCTGCCTCGCGGGCGGCCTGGGCGCCACGCTCGACCTCGGCCCCAGCGACGACCCCTGGTGCCACCTCTTCGGTGAGCGCCCGGTCGGCTTCGTCGTCTCTGGTCCGCGCGAGGCGCTCGAGGCGCTGGGTCGATCCGTGCCGCTCGATGTCTTCGGCACGGTCGGCGGCGACGCGCTCGAGCTCACGATCGCGGGCGACACGTCGCGCTGGGCGCTGGCCGAGCTGCACGAGGCCCACGAGGCGTTGGGGCGTTTCTTCCCCTAGCCGCTGCAGTCCTACGGTGCGAAGGTGCGCACATGCGCCACCACCGTTCCGCCCTCGCCGGCGTCATCGCGGCAGTCGCCGTGGCTGTCGTCCCCGCGGCGCCGGGCCATGCCGCGACGCGCACGTGCTCGACCTTCAGCGGGGCGGGCGGCGACGTCCTGCGCGTCTATGCGCTGCGCGGCGTGTCGTGCGGGAAGGCCGTTGCCGCGGCCAAGAAGTTCGCGACCGGTGACGCGCCGGCGCCGTGGCACTGCCTCACCGGGACCGGGCAGACCTATCGTGGCAAGGCGATCGCGATGGCGTGCGGCTACGGCAGTCGCGGCCCGGTCCGCCAGCGCAAGCACGCGTTCGTCGCCGTCCAGGAGCACACCTCCGGCTGAGGCGCTCACGCCTCCTGGAAGACCAGGTCCTCGGGCTCGGTCGTCAGCTTGACGACCTGGCCGCGGACGTCGACGACGAAGTCGAAGCCGGTGTAGGTGCCGGTCGAGAGGATGAAGACGGGGTCCTGGCGCTGCTCGAGATAGGTGTGGAACCCGTCCAGCGAGACGTCGCGGTCGTTGATCGCGAGGTAGTCGACGAGGCGCCGGAAGAGCTTGGGCAGCAGCACCGCCTCGTCGGTCAGCGTGGCGAGGCCCTCGACGTCGACGCCCTTCTGGGTGCGGTCGCCGGCCCACACGCCCTTCTTGGCGTCGCGCGCCTGGCGCGCCTGCTTGGTCAGCTCGGCGCGCAGGTCGGCGTAGAGCTTGAGGTAGAAGGTCGGATAGGCGAGGCCCGTGGCGATCATCCGATGGTTCGCCGTACGGCGCAGGTCGGCGACCCTGGTCATCGCCTGCGTCCCGCTTGGCGCCGAGGCGTCGCCGCGACCGATCAGCGCCACGCATCGCCCGTAGACGTCGGCGCCGCGCGTGAGCAGGTAGCCCGGCAGCTCCTCGGGCGTCGCGGCGGTGACGGTCTCGCCGGTGCGCTCGATCCCGCGAAACCCCAGCCAGCGGACGAGCTCGTCGCGCGCCTGATGGGCCAGGTCGACCGGCTGGTGCAGCGGCCCGCCGCCACGGGGCGAGTAGTGCGTCTCGAGCGCGTCGATGCCGTCGAGGCGCAGCTGCGCGCCGCCGCCCGCGTTGGTGCGCACCGCGTTGGACCCGGGGACGAGCGCCCAGGCGGCGGGGTCGTCGGGGTAGAAGCGGATCGAGTCGCCGTCGGGCTCCGTGCTCAGGATGCGGAAGGTCCCGGCCAGGCAGAGCATGGGCATGCGGCAACCCTATGGCGCTGGCGGGCGGTCTCGCTGCTGACGCGTGCGGCGCCGCGCGACGCCTACAGCATCATCGAGGGAAGAGCAGCAGCGGCGGTCGGGGCGCCTGCGGCTGCGTTCGCGTGCCGCTCGCTCGCCTGCGAGCAACGAGTGGCGAGTTTGTCTGCCTCAGGCTGACAAACTCGCCACTCGTTCCGCGGTCGAGCGCCAACGCGCCGCGGAAACAGACGAGGTCGGGTTTGTCGGGATAGGCCCGACAAACCCGACAAGCGTCCATCCGACGCTCCCGTCGACGCGCGCCAACGCCTCGAGGATGACCACCCGCGCACCGACCGCCGCGGACTCCCTCCCCTCGATGCTGCAGTTGGGCGCCACGCAGTGATACAGGCGCCACGCGGAGAGGCAGAACGACGGCGGGCGCCCCGAAGGACGCCCGCCGCCAGCAGCCGAGACCTCTCGGTCAGGCCGCTACTTCACGCGCAGGTCGAACGGCTTGGTGAGGCCGAGGACCTTGCCCTTCTTGTCCAGGGCGCGCAGGGTGACGCGGTAGTGGCCGGCCTTCAGCGGCTTGCCGTTGACGCGCAGGTCCCACGCGAGACGCAGCGTGCTGCGGGGGTGGGTCCCCAGCGGCACGCGGCCGACGCGCTTGACGCTGCCGTGCTTGCCCACCTTGTCGACGATGATCCCCACGAAGTGGCGCTGACGCAGCTTCGCGATGATGCTCGCCCGGTGGTGGCGGTGGACATGGATGTCCAGGTCGCACTTGTAGAACAGCACGCAGTTCGGGCCGCCGGTCAGGGCCTGCGAGTACAGGCGCTGCGGGGTGCCCGCCGTCGTGAACGTGTCGAACGCGGCGTTGACCGCGGCCGGCGCGCAGGTGGTGCCGTCGGCCGTGAACGGGTCCGCGGTGCAGCTCGAGGAGAGCGCCACGCGGGCCTCGTCGATCAGCGACGCGGGCGGGCCGGCCTGAATGCCCTTGGCGTTGGTCAGGCGGATGCCGCCCGGCGTGTCCGACACGAACTGCCCGTAGGCGTCGAAGTGGCCGACGAAGCCGCGCTTGTCGGTCGCGCTGCCCGAGGTCCACGACACGTACGGCGTGTTGCCGAAGAACGTGATGTCGGGCGTGCCCGCATCCTCGTTCGGGCCCGAGACCGGGTTGCCGGCGTTGAACAGCTCGAAGTGATCGCCGCCCACCAGGCGCGACACGAAGATCGCGTGGTGGCCGCCGACGTCCTCCGACCACGTCGCCCACGGGACGGTGACGCCACCCGGCGTCAGGGTCCCGGTCGCGACGCGGGGATCCTCGGCATCGTTGCCGGCCAGCTTGTTCAGCGAGCAGGCGTCCTCAGCGTCGGTCGACTCCGCGCACGAGCCGAAGCCCTTGCCCGAGGTGTCGAGGACGTTGACCTTGCCGGCGGTGCCGTTGCCCACGGCCTGCCAGTGGAACCCGCCGTCGGCGTTCGCGTCCTTGACGATCTTGGCCGCGAAGACCTGCTCGTTGTTGCGCAGGCCGATGTTGCTCGGGTCCTTCTCGTACCAGACCGTCCAGCCGACGGTGTCGCCGGGGCCGGTGAACGTGATGTCCGGCTGGACGCCGTTACGGCTGGGGTCGATGTTCAGCGTCGGGTCGCCGGTCGGCGACGCGCCGCCGTCCTTGGCCAGGCGATCGAGGCCGACCTGCTGCCAGCAGAAGTTGCTCACGCTCGCGTTGGCCGACGGCTTGAAGCCGGCGCACGGTGCGTTCGGAGCAGCCTGCTTGACGCCCTTGGAGACGAAGATCTGGTCGTGGTTGCCGGAGCCGTTGACGTTGCCGTCCTGCTCCTCCCACGCCACCCACGGCACCGGATCGGCGCCCGCCACGGCGGCCCCGCCGGCGACCGACGGGTTCTCGGCCTCCTTGTCGGTGTTGATGTTCAGCGACGGGACGCCCGATCCACGGTCCTGCCCCTCGGGCTGCCACACGTTGGCGGCGGCCGCGAAGCGGCTGGCGAAGATCTGGTTCTCGCCACCGAGCGCCGCGTTGGGCTCGTACCACGCGTCCCACGGCACCGTGCGCCCCGGGCCGGCGAAGTCGATCGAGGGCGCCTCCGCCTCGACGTTCTGGTCGATGTTCAGCGATGGACCCTGAGTGACCCACTGCCCGTTCTTGAACGCCCGCACGAAGATGCGCTGGGCGCTGCCGGCCTTCTGCTCGAAGGTGGCCCACGGCACGCGCGGGCCACCGGCGACGAGCGATCCACCGACGACGTCTGAGACCCCAGCGTTCTGGTTGGGGTCGATGCCGGCCGCCGGGTCGTTGTTGACCTGAGAGCCGTCGGACGGCAGCCCGATCACTGCGCCTGCCGATCCTGCCGCCACGAGTGCGGCCGCCACGCCCATGAGCGTGGCGCGCCTGAGAAATGAAGCAGTCATGCAACTCCCTCGTTGTGATCCCTATCGGGAGGAGAGGACGCGCGGGGCGCTTGCGCCTTCCGCGGTGTGCTCCATGTCACTGAGGCGAGTGGCTACGCCAGGCCGCGCGGCACCACGAGCCCGCTCTCGTAGGCGACCACCACGAGCTGGGCGCGGTCGCGCGCGCCGAGCTTCATCAGCAGCCGCGAAACGTGGGTCTTCGCGGTGAGCGGGGAGACGACGAGCTGGTCGGCGATCTCGCCGTTGCTGAGGCCGGCCCCGACGAGCGCGAGCACCTCGCGCTCGCGCGCGGTGAGCTCGTCGAGGGCCGGCGGCGACACGAGCGTCCGCTCGGGCGAGCGGGCGAAGGCCTCGATCAGGCGCCGCGTCACCCGCGGGGCGAGCAGCGCGTCGCCCTCGGCGACCACGCGGATCGCGGCGAGCAGGTCGGGCGCCTCGAGGTCCTTCATTAGGAACCCGCTGGCCCCCGCGCGCAGCGCGCCGAACACGTACTCGTCGAGCTCGAAGGTGGTGAGGACGACGACGCGCGTCTCGGCGAGGCGCTCGTCAGAGGTGATCGCCGTGGTCGCCTCGAGCCCGTCCATCCGCGGCATCCGGACGTCCATGAGCACGATGTCGGGCGCCAGCGAGCGCGCGAGCCGGACCGCCTCCTCGCCGTCGGACGCCTCGGCGCAGACCTCCAGGTCGTCCTCGGCTTCGAGCAGGGCGGCGAAGCCGGCGCGCACCAGGGCCTGGTCGTCGGCGATCAGGACGGAGATCATCGCGCCAGTGGCAGGACGGCGTGCACCTGCCAGCCGCCGTCCGGGAGCCGGCCGGCCTCGACGCGGCCGCCCAGCGCCTCGGCGCGCTCGGCCATGCCGCGCAGCCCGTTGCCGGGGCTCTCGGGCGGCGGCTCGGCCGAGGGGGCGACGCTGTCGTTGCGGACGTCGATCTCGACCCGGTTCGCGCCGATGGCCACGCGCACCGCCGCCGACGAGGCGTCGGCATGGCGCAGGACGTTGGTCAGCGCCTCCTGCACGATGCGATACGCGGCGGCGCCGACCGGCGAGGTCACCCGGTCCTCCGGGCCGTCGAGGTCGACGTCGACGCGCACCCCGGCAGCGCGCAACGGCGCGGCGAGGTCGGGGACCCCGGACAGCACGCGCGTCGGTGAGACCGGCGCGGCGGCGTGCTCGTCGCGCAGCAGGCCGAGGGTGGCGCGCAGGTCGTCGAGCGCCGCACCCGAGACGCGCTTGATCTCGGTGAGCGCGGTCTCGGCCTGGCCCGGGCGCTTGTGCAGGACGTGGGCGGCGACGCCGGCCTGGACGTTGATGGCGACCATCGCGTGGGCCACGACGTCGTGGACCTCGCGCGCGATGCGCAGGCGCTCGTCGGCGAGGCGGCGCTCCGCCTCAGTATGCGCGCGGCGCTCGCGCTCGGCCTCGCGCTGGGCCGCGGCCAGCTCGATCGTGCGGCGACTGCGCACCGCGTCGCCGAGGACCAGGGCGATGAGCAGCACGCCGACGCGGGTCAGGGCGTCGTAGCTGAGCAGGCCCCGATCCGAGAACAGGGTCATGACCGCGACCGTGACGGCGAGGACGCATGCGGCGGTTCCCAGCGTGCGCACGCGATCGCCGTAGAGGGCGACGCTGTAGATCGCGACGGCCGAGACGGCGACGACGGTCCAACCGGGCTTCAGCGTGGCCATGCACGCGAAGACGCCGCCGACGACGAGCGCGAGCACGATCTGGGGCGCGCGGTGGCGCCACAGCAGCGGCAGGGCGATGGCCACCGCGGCGAGGACGCCGAGCGGCGACAGGCCAGCGGACTGCTCGCTCCAGTGGCCCTCGGCGAGGGCGGCGGCGATGAGCACGAGGACGAGCGGCAGCTCGCGCGTGTCGGCGGCTCTGAGGACACGGCTCATCTGACGGTCACGGTACCGGCCGTGCAGCCCGTCGTCGTCGTCTCAGGAGAGGGCGGCCGGGTACTGCCAGGGGAGTACGTCGGGCGCCTCGTACTGCCTGGGGTGCAGCGGCAGGTTCGTCGCGCAGGCCGACGATGCGCGGGCGCCGCGCGCCTAGCCTCCCGGTCGTCGCCCACCCGTCAGCAAGGAGCCCTCGACCATGTTGAACGCCCTCGCCGAGCACGGCAGCCGCCGGCCACGCCGGACCCTGATCGCGGCGCTGGTCGTGTTCCTCGTCGCCGCCGTCTTCGGCGGGCCCGTCGCCGGGCAGCTGGACTCTGCCGGTGGGTTCGAGGATCCCGGCTCGTCGTCGGTCGCCGCGAGGCAGGCGATCGAGGACGCCAGCGGCCTCGACGCGTCCCCTGGGCTCATCGCGGTGGTCGACACGCCGCAGGGCGCGAGCAGCGCACAGGCGCGCGAGCGCATCGCGCAGGTCGCCCGCGTGGCCGAAGACGCTCCCGGCGTCGCGGTCGTGCGCACGCCCGCGGATGGGCCTGGCGGCCGGGCGCTCGTGGCCGCGGACGGCAAGTCGGCGCTGGTCACCGCGACGCTCGAGGCGTCGGCCGACGAGGGCGCCGTCGTGGCTGGCGCCGCCGACCGCCTGAAGGACGTGCCGGGCGTGACCCTCGGCGGCCCCGCGGTCGCCGGCGAGCAGATCGGCGACCAGGTCAGCAGCGATCTCGGGCGCGCCGAGCTGCTCGCGTTCCCGCTCCTCGCGCTGCTCGCCCTGATCTTCTTCCGCGGGGGCCGTGCCGCCGCGCTTCCGCTGATGGTCGGGCTGCTGGCCGTGGTCTGCTCGTTCGTGGTCGTCCGCCTCATCGACAGCGTGTACGGCCTGTCGGTCTACTCGCTCAACGTGATCTTCGGCCTCGGCCTCGGTCTCGCCATCGACTACGCCCTGTTCCTCGTGTCGCGCTTCCGCGAGGAGCTCGGCGCGGGGCGCGACGTACCGGGTGCGGTCCGCGTCGCCATGGCGACCGCCGGGCGCACGGTCGTGTTCAGCGCGCTCACCGTGGCCGCGGCGATGGCCTCGCTCGTCGTCTTCCCGCAGCAGTTCCTCAAGTCGATCGGCATCGGCGGCGCCGTGGTCGCCCTGGTCGCCGCCTCGGTCGCCCTGCTCCTGCTGCCCGCGCTCTTCACCCGGATGGGCACGAGGCTGATGCCGCGTCACGGCGTCCCGAACCCGGCCGAGACGCGCTGGGCACGGATCACGGCAACCGTGATGCGGCGCCCGGGGGCGGTGGCGGCGGTCACCGCGGCGGCCATGATCCTGGTGGCGATCCCGACGCTGCGCGCCCAGTGGACCGGCGTCGACGCGGGGATCCTGCCGACTTCGCACTCCGCGCGCGCGGTCGACGATCGGCTGGCGGCCGACTACCCGCAGCTGAGCTCTGACCCTGTCGTGATCGCGGTGCACGCGCCCGCTGGCGCGCGTGCCGCCGTCGACCGGTACGCGGCGAGCATCGGCGCGGTCGACGGCGTGCGCTCGGTGTCCGCGCCCCAGCGGCTCGATGGATCCACGTGGCGGATCGACGCCGTCGTGCCAGGCTCGCCGCTCGACGACGCGGCGCAGAACGCGGTGAAGGGCATCCGCGCCCTCTCGCCGCCGTTCGCGGTCGACGTCGGCGGCAACGCGGCCCGCTTCGCCGACGGCCACGCCGCCATCGTCGCCGGCCTGCCCATCGCCCTGGCCATCCTCGTGCTCACCACGCTCGTCCTGCTGTGGTTGATGACCGGCAGCGCGGTCCTGCCCATCAAGGCGCTGGTCATGAGCTTCCTGACCCTCGGAGTCACCACCGGCGCGCTCGTGCTGATCTTCCAGGACGGCCGCTTCGAGTCGCTGTTGGGCTACACGAGCCAGGGCGGGATCGAGGAGGCCGACTTCCTCGTCCTCGCGGCCATCGCGTTCGCGATCTCGACCGACTACGGCGTGTTCGTCATCGGACGGATCAAGGAGGCGCACGACCGCGGCCTCTCGCAGCCGTGGGCCATCACCACGGGCATCGGCGCGACCGGCCGGCTGGTCTCGGCGGCCGCGGTCCTGCTCGCCGTCGCGATGGGCGCCTTCGCCACGTCGCAGATCGTCTTCCTCAAGGAGATCGGCGTCGGCGCCGTGGTCGCCGTCCTCGTCGACGCCTTCGTCGTGAGGGCGCTGCTGGTCCCGAGCCTGATGGCCCTGCTGGGCGATCGCAACTGGTGGAGCCCGCGCGTGCTGCGCCGCCTGCACGCGCGGGTCGGCCTCGGCGAGAGCGTGCCCGCGCCCGCGTAGCCACGCCCGACCCCACTGCTACGCTCAGCGCCGTGGCTCAGCCACCCCTCGACGAGCGCGACGGACCGCGGGACGAGTGCGGGGTGTTCGGGATCTACGGCCCCGAGCACGACGTCTCGCGTCTCGCCTACTTCGCGCTGTACGCGCTCCAGCATCGCGGGCAGGAGTCCGCGGGGATCGCGGCCGCCGACCACGGCGGCTACATCATCACCCAGCGCGCGCTCGGCCTCGTCTCCCAGGTGTTCAAGGAGCACGACCTGCGGGCGCTGGGCGGCCACCTGGCGATCGGCCACGTCCGTTACTCGACCACCGGCTCCAACGAGTGGGAGAACTCCCAGCCCGTCCATCGCAGCGACGGCGCGGGCGGCAACCGCCGCGAGCTCGCGCTCGCCCACAACGGCAACCTCATCAACGCCGTCGAGCTGCACGCCGAGCTGCGCGAGCGCGAGGTCACCTTCAGCTCGACGTCGGACTCGGAGATCATCGCCGCGCTGCTGGCCACCCACCCGGCCGATGACATCGAGGACGCGATCGCCGACGTCATGCCGCGCCTGCACGGCGCCTTCTCGACGGTGGTCATGACCAAGAAGCGCATCTATGCCTTCCGCGACCCCGCCGGCGTGCGCCCGCTCGCGCTGGGCATGATCGGCGACCGCTATTGCGTCGCATCCGAGACGTGCGCCTTCGACATCATCGGGGCCAAGCGGCTGCGCGATGTCGCGCCCGGCGAGCTCGTCTCGATCGGCGAGGACGGCATCCGCACCCGTCAGGTCGTGGAGGGCGCGCGCGAGGCCTTCTGCGTCTTCGAGTACATCTACTTCGCGCGGCCCGACTCGCGCATGGGCGGCGACGTCCTGCAGGCCGCGCGCGGGCGAATGGGGGAGATCCTGGCGCGCGAGGCGCCCGCGCCGACGGCCGACCTCGTCATCTCGGTGCCCGACTCGGGCAACCCCGCGGCGCGCGGGTTCGCGCGGGCGGCCGGCCTGCCCCAGGACGACGGGATCATCAAGAACCGCTACGTGGCCCGGACCTTCATCCAGCCCGGCCAGGAGCTGCGCAAGCACGGCCTGCGCCTGAAGTTCAACCCGCTGCCAGAGATCGTGGGCGGCCGGCGGCTCGTGGTCGTTGACGACTCGATCGTGCGCGGCAACACCACGCGCCAGATCGTGCAGATGCTGCGCGACGCGGGCGCGGCCGAGGTGCACATGCGGATCTCGGCGCCGCCGATCCGCCATCCCTGCCACTACGGCATCGACATGTCGACGCGCGAGGAGATGATCGCCCACGAGCGCACGGAGGCCGAGGTCGCCGCCGAGCTGGGCGCCGACTCGCTCGCCTACCTGTCGCTGGCGGGTGTCTACGAGGCCGTGCGCGGCGAGCGCGAGACCCACTGCGACGCCTGCTTCACGGGCGACTACCCGCTGGCCGGCAGCGACGAGGCGGGCGGGAAGTTCTCGCTCGAGCTGCCGCTCGTGCGCGCTTAGCGACGACTTCGCGACGGGACTGCGCAGACCGGCTCCCGCGCCGCGGTGCCCGCCGGGGCCGCCGCTATGGTCGGACGCCCGCCATGGACGCCGCCCACACCGCACTGCGATCGCTCTTCGGCTTCGAGGCCTTCCGCCCCGGGCAGGCCGAGGCCGTGCGCGCGCTGACGGGGCCGGGCCCGGCGCGCGACGTGCTCGTCGTCATGCCCACCGGCGCGGGCAAGTCGCTGTGCTACCAGCTGCCGGCGCTCATGCGCGACGACCTCACGGTGGTGGTCTCGCCGCTCGTGTCCCTGATGCAGGATCAGGTCGAGGGGCTCGAGCGCGTCGCCCCGGGGCGCGCCGCCGTGGTCAACGCCCAGCAGGACGCCGGGGCCAACCGCGCCGTGATGCAGCGCGCCGCCGCCGGTGAGGTGCGACTGCTCTACATCGCGCCCGAGCGCTTTTCGTCGGCGGGCTTCGCCGAGGCGCTGAAGGCCGCGCACGTGGGGCTGTTCGTCGTCGACGAGGCGCACTGCGTCTCGCAGTGGGGCCACGACTTCCGCCCGGACTACTTCCGCCTCGCCGACGCGGCGCGCTGGCTGGGCGCGCAGGCGCTCGTGGCCTCGACCGCCACGGCGACGCCGCAGGTCGCGGCCGACATCGTGGCGCGCCTGGGGCTGCGCGAGCCCGTGCGGGTCACCACCGGCTTCGATCGGCCGAACCTGTCCTTCGCCGTCGTGCCGTGCCGCGGCGCCGCCGACAAGCGCGCGCGGATCGCGGGCGCGCTGGCGGACGAAGGGGCGCGCCCGGCCATCGTCTACGCGGGCACCCGCGCGGAGACCGAGGACCTGGCCGGCGCCCTGGAGGGCGCGCTGGGGACCGAGGTGCTGGCCTACCACGCCGGCCTCGGGCGCCAGGAGCGCTCCGAGGCCCAGCGGCGCTTCATGGACGGCGAGGTCGAGGTCGTGGTGGCCACCAACGCCTTCGGCATGGGCGTCGACAAGTCCGACGTGCGCACCGTCGCGCACGCCACCGTGCCGGGGTCGGTCGAGGCCTACTACCAGGAGGCCGGGCGCGCGGGGCGCGACGGCCTCCCGTCGCGCGCCCTGCTCTTCGCCGAGAGCCGCGACAAGGGCCTGCACGTCTTCTTCATCCAGCGCGCCGAGGTGGACGACGCGGCGCTCGAGGCGGTGGCCGGGACGCTGCTGCGCGCCGCGGTCGACGGCCGCTACGACCTGCCGGTGTCGGCGGCCGGCGATCCGGAGCCCGAGCGGATGCGGGCCATCGTCGGCCATCTCGCGCGCGCCGGCGTCGTGCGCCCGGCGCCGGCGCCGATCGATCGCCTGCGCGGGCGCGTCCTCGGCGCCTTCGACGGCCGGGCACGGGCGACGTGCCGGTCGTCGGCCGGGGATGCGCAGCGCGCCCGCTGGCGCCAGTACCGCGCGGTGTGGGCCTTCGTGGAGGGCGCCGAGTGCAGGCGCGCGGCCATCCTGCGCCACTTCGGCGATCGCGCGCAGCCGCAGGCCGAGGTGCCGTGCTGCGACGTCTGCGCGCCCGAGCTCGTTCCCGCGCCGCCCGCGCGCCGAGCGGTCGCCGGGGGCCCTCCGGCGGGCGATCTCGATGCGGCCATCGTCGACGTGGTCACCGGCGCAGAGCCGTCGGTCGGGCGCACGCGCACGGTCGAGATCCTGCGCGGCGGGCGCTCGCAGGCCGTGCGCAAGAACGCCTACGACGGTCTGCCCTCGTACGGGACGTTCGCCCACCTGCGCGCGGACGAGGTGCTGGCGCGCGTGGACGAGCTGCTCGACGAGGGGCGCCTGGTCTCGACCGGCGGCGCCTACCCCAAGCTGCGGCTGGGCCAAGCGGAGCTGGTGGCCGCCGACGGCGGAGCGTGACGGTGCCCATGAGAGTCGGCGTCCTCGCCTCGGGCGAGGGCACGAACCTCCAGGCGCTGCTCGACGGCGTCCACGGCCGCGAGGTCGAGGTCGTCGCCGTGGCCTGCGATCAGCCCTCGGCGCGCGCGCTCGAGCGCGCCCGGGCCGCGGGCGTGCCGTCGCGGGTCTTCCTGCGCTCGGAGTTCGGGGCGCGCGCCGCGCGCGACGCCGCCATGGGCGACTGGCTGACCGAGCAGGGGGTCGAGCTCGTGGTGCTCGCCGGCTACATGGCGATCCTCGACGCCGGCTTCGTGGCGCGCTTCCCCGACCGGATCCTCAACGTCCATCCCTCGCTGCTGCCGGCCTTCCCGGGCGTGCGCGCGATCGAGCAGGCCCTCGAGCACGGGGTGAAGGTCTTCGGTGTGACGGTGCACCTCGTCGACGCGGGCGTGGACACCGGGCCGATCGTGCTCCAGCGCGCGGTCGAGCTGCCCGACGCACGCGATCCGGCCGCGGTCCGCGCGAGCCTGCGCCCGATCGAGCACGAGCTTCTGCCGCGCGCCGTCGCGCTGATGGCGGCGGGGCGCCTGCGCCGCGACGCCGGCCACCCCCGGCGCGTGGTGATCGACGAGGAGCCGGGCCCCTAGTCGTCGTCCTCGTCCTCGTCGGCCTCGGGATCGTCGAAGCCCGCAGCGTCCTCGCCGCCGGAGTCGTCGTCGGTGTCCTCCCAGTCCCCGGCGACGTCCTCCTCGGGGTGGGACTCCTCACGGCGCGCCTTTGCCTCCTGGCGGGCGTCGTCGATGCGGTCGTCGACCTTGTCGATGCGCTCCTCGAGCTCGTCGCCCGTGCGCTCGAGCTCGCGCTCAGGGTCGGTCGTCGTACGTTGCTCCATGCTCAGATCTCCTGTGCGGGTTCACGGCGTAGCGTCCGGTGTTCCCTCGCGAGGGCGCTCTGACACACGCGCCTCCCCTATGCTCCGAGCATCGCCGAGCACTCCTCCACCGGGGCGCGGGAGCCACTCACGGAGCCCGGAGCAGTCCGGATCCGCCGTGCCCTGCTGTCCGTCTCCGACAAGCGCGGGATCGTCGACTTCGCGACCGGCCTCGCCGAGCTGGGCGTCGAGCTCGTCTCCACGGGCGGGACCGCGCAGGAGCTCGAGAGCGCGGGCGTCGCCGTGCGGACCATCGACGATCTCACCGGCTTCCCGGAGATCATGGACGGCCGCGTCAAGACGCTGCACCCCAAGCTCTACGCCGGCCTGCTGGCAGTGCGCGACAACCCCGAGCACGTGCGGGCCGCCACCGAGCACGACATCGAGTACGTCGATCTCGTCGTGGTCAACCTCTACCCCTTCGAGCGCACCGCCGCGCGCCTGGGCGCCGACGAGGCCGAGGTCATCGAGAACATCGACATCGGCGGGCCGACGATGATCCGCGCCGCGGCCAAGAACCACGCCTTCTGCGCGGTCGTCGTGCACCCCGAGAGCTACGACGCGGTGCTCGACGAGCTGCGCGAGGCCGACGGCACGCTGAGCATGGCCACGCGCGAGGCCCTGGCGTCGGAGGCCTTCTCCTACACCGCGCGCTACGACATCGCCATCAGCCGCTGGTTCACCGAGAAGGGCGAGGACTTCCCGCAGCTGCACGTGCGGGCCTACGAGAAGGTCCTCGACCTGCCCTACGGCGAGAACCCGCATCAGCGCGCCGCCTTCTACTCGCAGGTGGGCTCGCGCGCGCACGTGCTCAGCCAGGTCCAGCAGCACGGCGGCAAGTCCGTCGGGTTCAACAACATCCTCGACCTCGACGCGGCGCGTGCCGTCGCGCGCGACTTCGACGCCCCCGCCTGCGCGATCGTCAAGCACAACAACCCGTGCGGCGTCGCGACCGGGTCGGGCGCGCTGGAGGCCTACCGACGCGCGTACGCGTCCGATCCGCTCAGCGCCTACGGCGGCGTCGTCGTGCTCAACCGGCGCGTCGACCGCGAGACCGCCGGGGCGATCGCCGAGCAGTTCGTCGAGGTGCTCTTCGCGCCCGGCTTCGACGACGGCGCGCTCGAGGTGCTGGCCACGAAGCCCAACCTGCGCATCCTCGAGGACCGCGAGCGCCGCCTGCCGCTGCTCGGCGAGAAGGACATGCGCCAGGTCACCGGCGGGTTGCTCGTGCAGGACCGCGACCAGGGCGACGCCGAGCGCACGGGCATGGAGGTCGTCACCGGCCGCCCGCCGACCGATGACGAGTGGCGCGACCTGCTCTTCGCCTGGCAGGTCTGCCGCCACGTGAAGTCCAACGCGATCGTGCTCGCCCGCGACAGCGCGACCGTCGGCATCGGCGCCGGGCAGATGAGCCGCGTCGACGCGGTACGCCTCGCCGTCGAGAAGTCGCCGCTGGACGACCTCAGCGGCGCGGCGATGGCCTCGGACGCCTTCTTCCCCTTCGCCGACGGCCCCGCGCTCGCGATCGAGGCCGGGGTGACGGCGATCGTCCAGCCCGGCGGCTCCAAGCGCGACGACGAGGTCATCGCCGCCGCCGACGCGGCTGGGGTGACGATGGTCGTCACCGGCCAGCGCCACTTCCGCCATTGACCGTCGAGCGCCACGGATCGGGCGTCGAGTGGGAGTCGATCGTCGGCTACAGCCGGGTCGTGCGCGCGGGCTCGCACGTATGGGTCGCCGGCTGCACGGCGACGACCGAGGACGGCGCCATCGCGGGCCCGGGCGACGCCTACGTCCAGGCCCAGCAGGCGCTCGCCAATGTCGAGGCGGCGCTCGCCCAGGTCGGCGCGCGCCTGCAGGACGTCGTGCGCACGCGCATGTTCGTCACCGACATCGCGCAGTGGGAGGCCGTCGGGCGCGCCCACGGCGAGGTCTTCGCCGACATCCGTCCCGTCACCGCCATGCTCGAGGTCAGCGCGCTGCTGGACCCGCGCATGATGGTGGAGATCGAAGCCGACGCATTCATCGGAGGGTGACGCCGTGCCCGAGAAGCTGCACATCCTGTTCTACGAGTACGTCGAGGACGTCGTCGAGCGGCGCGCGCCGCACCGCGAGGGCCACCTCGGCCTCATCAAGCGCTGGCACGACGAGGGTCGCATCGCCATGGCGGGCGGGGTGGGCGACCCGCCGCACGCGGGCCTCATCGTCCTGCGCGAGGACGACCCCGACAAGGCGCAGGCGGCCGCCGAGGAGTTCGTGGCCGAGGACCCCTACCAGCCGGCGGGCCTCGTGACGAGCTGGCGCGTCGAGCCCTTCCTCAACGTGACCGCCTGACGGGGTCCGTCCGGCGCGGCTTGCAGGATGCCGCGTCCGTGCCCCGGTCCAGCCGCCAGCCCGCGACGTCTCTGCGGGCGTGGCAGGAGCGCGCGCTCGTGGCAATGCGCTCATGGGGCGACGGCCCGTTTCTCGTCGCCGCCGCGCCCGGCGCGGGCAAGACCCGGCCGGCCCTGGAGCACGCGCGGGCGCTGCTGAGGGCGGGCGTCGTGCGCCACGTGGCGGTCGTGTGCCCGACCACGCCGCTCACGCGTCAGTGGGCGCGCGCCGCCGCGCGCCTGGGCGTGCACCTCGTGCCCGACGCGAGCGAGCTGCGCCCGCCGCGCGACTTCGACGGCGTCGCCGTCACCTACGCGCGGGTCGCGAGCGTGGCCGAGCGCTGGGCCCGGCAGTGCGGCGGCGCGACGCTCGTCATCGCCGACGAGGCCCATCACCTCGGCGAGGAGCTCGCGTGGGGCCAGGGCTTCGCGCGCGCCTTCGGGGCCTCGTCGCGGTGGCTGCTGCTCTCCGGGACGCCCTTTCGCTCCGACCAGTGCCCGATCCCCGGCGTGCGCTACGACGACGGCGTCGCGACGCCCGACGTCTCCTACAGCTACGCCGACGCGGTCCGCGACGGGATCTGCCGCCCGGTCACCTTCGTCCCCTACGACGGCGTCCTGCAGTGGCGCAGCGGCGACGACCTCGTCGAGTCGTCCTTCGCCGACGCGGTCACCGCGCGCGAGGCGGGCCGGCGCTATCGCACGGCCATCTCCCTCGAGCTCGCCGACGGCCTCCCGCGCATCCTCGCCGCGGCGCACGAGCGCCTCGAGGAGGTCCGCGCCGGCGGACACCGCGACGCGGGCGGGCTGGTCGTGGCCGCCGATGGCGAGCACGCGCGCGCGGTGGCACGGGTCCTGCGCGAGACGACGGGCCACAAGCCGACCGTCGTCCTGCACACCGAGGCGCGCGCGGCCGAGAAGCTCCAGGCCTTCACGCGCTCGACCGAGCGCTGGCTGGTCGCCGTCAACATGGTCAGCGAGGGCGTCGACATCCCGCGCCTGCGCGTCGGCGTCTACGCGACGGCGGCCAAGACGCCGCTGGTGTTCCGCCAGATCGTCGGGCGCTTCGTGCGCACGCTGCCCGGGCGCCCGCTCGACCGCAGCTGGCTCTTCCTGCCCGCCGACCCGAGCCTGCGCGCGCACGCCGCCGAGGTCGAGCGCGAGCTGCGCCACGTCCTGCGCCCGCCGGGCGAGGCGGACGACAGGGCCTTGGACGAGGTCGAAGCCCGGCTCGCGAGCGAGCGCGGCGAGGTGGAGGCCTTCGTCCCGGTGGCGGCTGACGTCGCGCCCCAGCTCGCCCTGTTCGGACCCGCCCACCCACCCCCCACCACCGGCCCGGCGCCGGCGCCCACGCCGTCGTTTCCGTCGGCGGTCGATGAGCCCGACGCGGCGACGATGCCCGCCTTCGAGCGCCGCGCGCTGCTGCGCGACAAGCGCCACCGGCTGGTGGCCGACCTGCGCCGTACCAAGGGCGGCAGCCATGCCGAGATCAACCGCTGGCTGAACCGCTCGTGCGGCGTGCGCCGCGTCGAGGACGCCTCGATCGAGCAGCTCGAGCGCTCGATCGAGCTGCTGCTCGTCCGGCTCTCCGCCAGACGGTGAATCTCCTGAGCCCAACGGGGTAGGCCGGTGGTCATGCCCACGAAAGAGATGAATGAGCGCGACGCCAAGATCGTGCAATACCTCAACGACGCCTACGCGACTGAGCGCAGGCTCGAGATCGCCCTTCAAGCCCACATCGCGATGACCCCGCGCGCCGACTACAAGAAGCGGTTGCGCGACCACCTCAAGGAGACCAAGGCTCACGCGCGGCTCGTGGCCCGCCGCATCAAGGCGCTCGGCGGCGAGGCCGAGACGGTGTCGCTGCCCGGCCCGGACGCCGTGGTCAAGGGCGCCATCGGCGCGAAGGCCGCCGTGCAGCGCGCGGCTGCCGTCGTCCAGGGCCCGCTGCATGCGGTGCGCGGCACCGGCCAGCAGGAGCGCATGCTCAAGAACGCGCGCACGGAGTATCAGGACGAGGCTGAGGAGATCGCCACCTACCGCGTGATCGAGGCGCTGGCCAAGGCGGTCGGCGACAAGGAGACGGCCAAGCTCGCCCGCGACATCGGTCGTGAGGAGAAGAAGATGGCCGACTTCCTCGTGGGCCTCATGGACCAACTCGCGCTGGACGTCGTCCACGACGAGGTCCCGGTGGCGGAGATCGGCGCGGCCCCGGCCGCCCGGCGCACCGCGTCCCGGCCGCGGGCAACGACGCGCGGCGCGAAGTCGACGAGCTCGCGCGCGAAGGCGTCCGGCTCGCGGGCCAAGACGACGAGCGCGCGCTCGCGAGCCACGACCGCCCGCGCGGCCAGCAAGCCGGCGTCGCGCGCCAACGCCAAGCCGGCCACGCGATCCTCGAACTCCAAGCCCGCCACGCGCACGAAGCCCGCGAGCCGCAGCACCGCCAAGCGCAGCTAGCTCTCCACCTCGCCCGCTCGTCGCCCGCCGCTCAGGCCGCGACGAGCGCGCCCGGGCCTGGCTCGGCGACGACGTCGCGCGGGCCGAGCTCGGCGCCGCACTTCTCACACGTCAGGTGGCGCGTGACCTCGCCGCCGCAGTCGCGATGGCGGACGACGCGCGGGCGCCCTGCCTCGGGCGGGTAGTGGCGATCGCCCCACTGGAGCAGGGCCATCATGACCGGCCACAGGTCGAGGCCCTTCTCGGTCAGGCGGTACTCGAAGCGCGCGGGGCGCTCCTGGTAGGGGACGCGCATGAGGATGCCCTCGTCCACGAGGCGGCCGAGGCGGTCGGTGAGGACATTGCGCGCGACGCCGAGGTTGCGCTGAAAGTCGTCGAAGCGGCGCACGCGCATGAACGCCTCGCGCATGACGAGGATCGTCCAGCGGTCGCCGAGCACCTCGAGCGCGCGGGCGATCGAGCAGTTCTGGTCTTCGTAGGTACGGGGCAGCATGGCTTGGTTCCCTCTCCTCGCGGCCGGTCCCTCAACCGGCCGACGCGACCAGTGTAGCCCTCCAGAGTTGCGTCACGCAACGCATGATTATAAGGTCAGTTGCATGAAGCAACGCTGGAAGGTCCTACTCGTCACGTCGGTCGCGGTCTTCATGGGCTTCCTGGACGTGACCATTGTCAACATCGCCTTCCCGGACATCGAGGCGTCGTTCCCCGGGACGTCGCTCGCCGGGTTGTCCTGGATCCTCAACGCCTACAACATCGTCTTCGCCGCCCTGCTGGTGCCGGCGGGCCGCCTCGCGGACCGCCTCGGCCGGCGGCGGATGTTCTTCGCCGGCGTCTCGACCTTCCTCGCCGCCTCAGTCGTGTGCGGACTGGCGCCCTCGGTCGAGGTGCTGGTGGCCGCGCGCGTCGTGCAGGCCGCGGGCGCCGCGATCCTCGTCCCCACCTCGCTGGCGCTGCTGCTGCCCGAGTTCCCGCTCGAGCAGCGCGCCACGGCGACGGCGCTGTGGGGCGCCACGGGCGGCATCGCGGCCGCCACCGGGCCAGCCCTCGGCGGCGTCCTCGTCGACGCCACGAGCTGGCGCTGGGTCTTCTTCGTCAACCTCGCCATCGGCCTGCCCGCGCTGATCCCGGCGCGGCGTCTGCTGCGCGAGAGCCGCGAGCCCAATCCCGGCCCGCTCACGGACATCGCCGGCATCGTGCTGCTCGTCGCCGGCGTCGGCCTGCTCTCGCTGGGGATCGTCAAGGGCGAGGACTGGGGCTGGGGCAGCGCGCCCGTCGTCGCCTCGCTCGTCGCCTCCGCACTCGTACTCACGGCCTTCGTCGCGCGCTCGGCGCGCCACCCGGCGCCGGTCATCGAGCTGGGGCTGCTGCGCGTGCGCTCCTTCGCGGTCGCCAACGCGGGCGTCTTCCTCTTCGCCCTCGGGTTCTACGCGGTGCTGCTGGCCAACATCCTGTTCCTCACCAGCGTGTGGGGCTGGTCGGTCCTGCGCGCGGGCGTCGCGGTCACGCCAGGCCCACTGATGGCCGCGCTGTCGGCCACCGTCGGCGGGCGCCTCGCCGACCGCTACGGCCAGCGCGTCGTCGCCCTGCCCGGAGGGCTGCTGTTCGCCGCGGGGTGCCTCGTGTTCGCCACCGCCACGGGCGCCACGCCGCACTACGCCAGCGAGTTCCTGCCCGCGACGCTGCTCACCGGCACGGGCGTCGGCCTGAGCTTCGCGGCCTGGGGCAGCGCCGCGGTCGCCGAGCTTCCGCCCTCGCGCTTCGCGACCGGCAGCGCCATCTCCGCCACCTCGCGCCAGATCGGCGCGGTGCTCGGCATCGCCGTCCTCGTCGCGGTCATCGGCACGCCGCGCCCCGAGGACGCCGTGTCCACCTTCCACACCGCCTGGGTCCTCATGGCCATCCCGTCGGCGGCGGCGGGCCTCCTCGCCCTGGCCCTCGGCCGCGTCCGCGCCCGCAACCCGGAGGCCGCGGTGGCGCTGGCGGGCGCGGAAGCGCGAGTGCCCCCGGAGAGATTCGAACTCTCGACCTTGCGGTTAAAAGCCGCTTGCTCTAGACCAACTGAGCTACGGGGGCGCCGCAGAGCTTAGGACGCGGAAGCGGAAATGATCGCCGCGCCTCGCGGTCACACGACGGTGACAGTTCGCGCAGCGGATGTCGCACTTGGCGATCTCGGCGTCGATGGTGGCAAGGCTGCAGCCGTACCACGCCAGGCGCGTGACGGAGGCACGCTTGAGGCCGATGTGGTCGAACTCGAGGACCAGCGGATCGGTCGCGCCGCAGTCGGCGCACGCACTGCACCGCAGGACCTCGTAGACATGCGCCAGGTTTCGCTCGACGGTCCAGGACGGGTACGGCCGAGTCACGGCCTCTGACGCCGACACGCGACGCCAACCGGCCCGCATTGCCGTCCGCCGCCGGTGACAATTGGTGCACACGACCTCGCACCGTGCGATCTCGGCCTCGATGGCTTTGGACGTCGCCGCCTGGGAGAGCAGCACAGAGATGCTCGCGGTCTTCTCGTCGACGTGATCGAACTCGAGGACGACGGGATCGGCCTCGCCGCAATCGACACATGAGTGGTGACGGAGATGGTCGAGCACCTGTCCCCTCAGAGCTCGCTGCCGCGCGAGCTTGGCGGCGTGCGACTGTCGCCGGTGTGTGTCGCCTCGCTCGCGGAAGTAGGCGGCGAAGCAGGACCGGCACCACCACTGCAGCCCGTCGCGGTGCCGGTTGAAGCATTCGACAGGCAGGTGGTGCCCGCACCGGCCGCAGCGCCGCAGCTGCCCGGACTTCCACACGCGCAGGCGTATCGTGGGGATGGCATCTTGCGGTCGCGGCGGCGGGCTCGGCGGACCCGGCGGCTCCACCCCTCGCACCCACACGCTCACGGACGACTTCGCGACTCCGAGCTGGCGTGCGATACGGGCGAGCGACCAGCCGAGCTCGCGGCGTAGTCGCTGTGCCTCTTTGCGAGCCTCGTCCTTCCGTCGCACGAACATATGTTCGCAAGAGGATCGGACGGGACCTGGCTTCTAGACTGCTCTGGACCGGCCCCCATGGTGTAGTGGTTAGCACACCAGCCTTTCACGCTGGCAGCGGGAGTTCGACTCTCCCTGGGGGTATTTCGTCGCTTAGTGCGAACGGCTCAGAACACCGACCGCAGCAGCCCGCCGTCGACCGCCACGGTCTCTCCCGTGACGTAGCTCGCCCGGGCCGAGCAGAGCAGGACGGCGACCGCCGCGAACTCCTCGACGGTGCCCAACCGGCCGGCGGGGACCTCCTGCTCGGCGGCGGCCACGGCGGCCTCTCGGCTCCCGAGCAGCTCGGCCAGGCGGTCGGTGTCGATGCGGCCGGGGAGGACGGTGTTGAGCGTCACGCCGTCGGCCGCGACCTGGCGGGCGATGGTCGTGAACGCGTTGAGCATCGAGATGCGGTGGGCGTTGGAGAGCATCAGGTTCGGGATCGGCTCGCGCACGCCCGAGGACGCGACGTTGACCACGCGGCCGAAGCCGCGCTCGCGCATTCCCGGCACGACCGCCTGGACGAGCGCCATGGGGCCCAGGACGAGCGAGGCATAGGCCGCCTGCCACTGCTCGTGGGTGAAGCCTAGAGCGTCGGGGCCGCCGGGCGGCCCCCCGGTGTTGCACACGAGGACGTCGATCGGGCCGAGGGCCTTCTCGACGTCGGCGACCAGCGTCGCGGCGTGGTCGAGGTCGGAGGTGTCGTGCACGTAGGCCGCCGCGCCGATCTCGGCGCCCGTCGCCTCGACGCGCTCGCGCGAGTGCGAGGAGATCGCGACGCGCGCGCCCTCCGCGACGAGCTCGGTCGCGATCCCGCGCCCGATCCCCTTCGACGCGCCCGTGACGAGCGCGACCTTGCCGTTCAAGCCGAGATCCATGGCGGGGATGCTAAGCGGCCCGCGCCGCCAGCCCGCGGTCGCGGGCCAGCCGCGCGCACCACAGCGCGAACACGGCGATCGCGAGCACGGCGCCCAGCCAGTGCACGCCGAGGACCACGGCGAGGATGCTCGGCAGCCCGGCAAGCGCGGCGCCGATGAGCGTCCCGGCGATCGGGAGCCCGACCACCCGCGCGGTCACGAGCGCGCAGACGATCCACGCGGCGGGGCCAGCCAGCCAGCCCCAGTCCTCGAAGAAGGAATGGGGCAGCGCGACCGCCAACGCGATCGAGAGCACCGCCACGGCCAGGGCCTGCACGAGCGCGGCTCGCCAGAGCACGGAACGATCCATGGTCGAACATTGTCGCGTGACCATACCCCTAGGGGGTGTAGACTGAAGATCATGGCCACCGAAACCCACGGCTACACCGCCAGCAAGGACCAGCTCCTCAAGCGCCTGCGGCGCATCGAGGGCCAGGTCCGCGGCGTCCAGGGCATGGTCGAGGACGACCGCTACTGCATCGACGTCCTGACCCAGATCAGCGCGGTCCAGGCGGCGCTCGACAAGGTCGCGCTGGGCCTGCTCGACGACCACGCGCGCCACTGCGTGATGGGCGCCGACGGCGAGCAGCGCGTCGATCGCACCGACGAGATGATGGCCGCCGTCGGGCGCCTCATGCGGCGAGGCTGAGCGCCAGGTGGCCGACGTCATCGCCAAGGTCGGCGACGGCCTCTGGAACGCGGTGCTCATGGCCTGGGAGGTCTGGTGGGCGCTCGTCCTGGGGTTCGCGATCTCCGCCATCGTCCAGGCGTGGGTGCCGCGCGACCGCGTCGAGCGCGCGCTGGCCGGCGACGGCCTGCGCCCGGTGGCGCGCGCGACAGGGCTCGGCGCCGCGTCGTCGTCGTGCTCCTACGCCGCCATCGCGATCGCCAAGAGCCTGTTCCAGAAGGGCGCCTCGACCGCGTCGGCGCTGGCCTTCCAGTTCGCCTCGACCAACCTCGTGTGGGAGCTCGGCCTCGTCCTGTGGGTCCTGATCGGCTGGCAGTTCACGCTCGCCGAGTACCTCGGCGGCCTCGTGATGATCGCGCTGATGTGGCTGCTGCTGCGCCTCTTCGTCTCGCCCCGCGACGAGGTCGTCGCGCGCGAGCATGCCGTGGGCGCAGACGCCGGCCACCAGCACCACGCCGTCGGCACCGCACTGCCCTGGCGCGAGCGCCTGACCTCGGCTCAGGCGTGGTCCGACGTCGCGCACAACTTCCGCGGCGACTGGCAGATGCTGTGGAAGGAGATCCTCACCGGGTTCCTGCTCGCCGGCTTCATCGCGCTGCTGGGCGACGACTTCTTCAACGGCCTCTTCCTCGAAGACGCGCCCGCGGCGGTGCAGACACTGTGGGGCGCCGTCATCGGCCCGCTCATCGCCGTGCTGAGCTTCGTCTGCTCGGTCGGCAACGTCCCGCTGGCCGCCGTGCTGTGGTCGGGTGGCCTGAGCTTCGCCGGCGTGATGGCCTTCATCTTCGCCGACCTCATCGTGCTGCCGATCGTCTTCGCCTACCGCAAGTACTACGGCACCTCCTTCGCGCTGCGCATCAGCGCGCTGATGCTCGTGACGATGATCCTCGCGGCGCTCGTCGTCGACCTCGTCTTCAGCGCCCTTGGCCTCATCCCCGACGTGCGGCCGACGACCGGCGACGTCTTCGGCTCGATCGAGCTCGACTACAAGTTCGTGCTCAACGTCTTCGCAACGCTCATCTTCGTCGCCCTCATCGCTCTCACCGTGCGCCGCGGCGCGGTCGATCCGGTCTGCGGCATGAGCGTCGACCGGGCCACCGCGCTGCGCCTCGAGCGCGACGGGCACACGTACTTCTTCTGCTCCGAGCACTGCCGAGCGACGTTCGCCGCGCGCGCGTCAGGTGACGAGCAGGCGCACGATGGCGAACACGCCCACGACCACGATCACGCCGCGCAACACGGCCGGGTGTAGCCGCCGCCCGTAGTGGGCGCCGATCTGGCCGCCCACGATCGAGGCGCCGGCGATGATCCCCGCCGGCGCCCACTCGACGTGAGCCGCGAAGACGAAGTAGACCCCGGCCACGCCGTTGACGATCGCGGTGAGGACGTTCTTCAGCGCGTTGGTGCGCTGCAGGCCCTGCGGCAGGGCCACGCCCAGCATGCCGAGCAGCAGGATCCCCTGGGCCGCGCCGAAGTACCCGCCGTAGACGCCGGCGGCGTACACGCCGAGCGGCGTCCAGAGGCCGCCCTCGTTCTCTCGGCTGACCTGGCGCTCGGCCAGCATCTGGTTCAGCCGCGGCTGCAGGACGACGAGCACGAGGGCGATGGCGATGAAGACCGGGACGATGGCCTTGAAGGCGGAGGCCGGCAGGACGAGGAGCAGCACGGCGCCGGTCGTCCCGCCGAGCAGCGAGGCCGCGCCGAGGCGCAGCATGCGCTGCCTCTGGCCCTCGAGCTCGCGCCGGTAGCCGACCGCTCCGGACAGCGATCCCGGCACGAGCCCGATCGTGTTGGAGACGTTGGCCGTGACGGGCGAGTAGCCGAAGGCCAGCAGCACCGGGAAGGTGATGAGAGTCCCGCTGCCGACCACCGTGTTGATCGCCCCCGCCGCGAGTCCGGCGAGTGCGATGGCGACCACCTCGCCGACGTCCATCGCGGCATCCTAGGTGCGCGCCGCGGCTTCGAACCTGGCAGCTCGCCGGTCCGGCAGTGCGCGCGGCCGGGCTCGAACCGGCGACCCTCGCCTTGTAAGGGCGATGCTCTACCGCTGAGCTACGCGCGCGCCGCAACGTTAGCGGCAAAGCGCCCGACCCTCGCCTGCGGCGATGATGGCGCCCATGGAGCTCACGGACAGGGTCGCGGTGGTCACCGGCGGGGCGTCGGGCATCGGGCGGGCGATCGCCTGGCGGCTGGCCGAGGAGGGCGCCCGCGGGGTCGTCGTCGCGGATCTCGACGAGGCCGGTGCGCAGGCGGTGGCGAGCGACATCGGCGCGCGCGCCCTGGGCGTGGGCTGCGACGTGGCCGACGAGCAGCAGGTCGTCGCCCTCGTCGCCCGCGCCGAGGAGGCCTTCGGCCCCGTGGACCTCTTCTGCGCCAACGCCGGCGTCGCGGTCGGCACCGACCTCGACACCCCCGAGGCGGCCTGGGAGCTCGCGCTCGGCGTCAACGTCCGCGCCCACCTCTACGCCGCCAAGGCGCTCGTGCCCGGGTGGCTCGAGCGCGGCGAGGGCTACTTCCTCGCCACGGCCTCAGCGGCCGGGCTGCTCACGCAGATCGGCTCCGCGCCCTACGCGGTGACCAAGCACGCCGCGGTCGCGTTCGCCGAGTGGCTGTCGGTGACCTACGGCGACCGGGGCGTGCGGGTCAGCTGCCTGTGCCCGATGGGCGTGCGCACGGGCATGACCCAGGTCCCCGACGACGCGCCCGACGACCTGCGCCTGGCCGCGGGTGTCGTCGCCGCGGCCGGGGACATGCTGGAGCCCGAGCAGGTCGCCGACGTCGTCGTCGAGGGCCTGCGGGCCGAGCGCTTCCTCATCCTGCCGCACCCCGAGGTGCTCACCTTCTTCCAGCGCAAGGCCGGCGACTACGATCGCTGGCTGGCCGGCATGCGCCGCCTGCAGGCGCGCCTCACCGGGGCGAGCTGACGTAGGAACGCGCCCGGGCGTCGTCGTAACTTCGGTCGGGGGTCGCCGTTGAGGCCCCCATGCGGTCCATCTCAGCAGGAGGACATTCCATGAAGCGATTGCGTTTGAGCGCAGCGCTGGCCTGCGCGGCCGCGTTGCTGGCGGCAGTCCCGGCGCTCGCGCCGGCCAGCGTGCAGGTCGGGTCCTCGGGCTGGCAGTGGGGCAACCCGCTGCCGCAGGGCAACACCCTGCGCTCGCTCGCCTTCGCGGGGGCCAACGGCTACGCCGCGGGCGACTTCGGCACGCTGCTGCGCACGACCGACGGCGGCGCGACGTGGACCGGGCTGCTGAGCGGCACCTTCACGAACCTGTCCGACGTGCAGGCCATCGACCCCGACGCGGTCTTCGCCGCCGGCGGGTGCGTCGCGCGCCGCTCGAACGACGCCGGTGTCACGTTCACGCGCGTGGCCTTCACGCCGGTCGAGTCCAGCTGCAAGGAGCAGTTCGCGGCTGGCTGGTTCGTCAACCGCATCACCGGCTTCCTCGCGCTCACGGACGGCACCATCCTGCGCACGGACAACAACGGCGACACCTTCGCCCAGAAGAACCCACTGCCCGGGACCCGCGCTCCGGGCGGGACGGCGACCCCCATCGACCTGCGCTTCCTCACCGATCAGATCGGCCTGGGCGCGACCTCGGACGGCAAGATCTACCGCACCACCGACGGCGCGAACTCGTGGAGCCTCATCAGCGACACCACCCGCGCCGTGCGCTCCTTCTTCTTCCTCGACGCCAACAACGGCTTCGCGGTCGGCGACGGCTCGCTGTTCCTCGTCACCAGGGACGGCGGCGCGACGTGGACGCCCAAGGACATCGGCATCCCGCCGACCAACCTGCGCTCGATCTCGTGCGTGTCGCTGACGCTCTGCGTCATGACCACCGAGCCGGGAACGGCGCTCGTGCGCACCGACGACGGCGGCGCCACGGCACGGCTGGTGACGCCCTCGCAGGACCCGATCTTCGCCGCGGCCTTCGCCTCGGCGACGCGCATCGCCGCGGGCGGCGCCACGGGGGCCACCGCGGTCTCCGACGACGCGGGGCTGAACTTCGCCCCGATCGGCGGGCGCCTGAGCGGCAGCTACACGCGCGTGCGCGCCGGCGGCCAGGCCGGCACGGCCTTCGCGCCCGGCGACAACGGGTCGCTGGCCAAGACGGTCGACGGCGGCAGGACGTGGACGCGCGGCAACGTCGCGACCTCGGAGGACGTCGTCGACGTCGCCTTCCCGACCGCGCTCGTGGGCTACGCGCTGGACTCGGCGGGCGGCCTGTTCCGGACCAACGACGGTGGCGCCACGTGGAAGTCGCTCGACACCGGGACCACGGCGCGCCCGTTCCAGCTCGCCGCCCCGACGACGTCGACCGTCATCCTCGCCGGCCCGACCGGCCTGCGCCGGTCGACCAACAGCGGTGACACGTTCTCGACCGTCAAGGGCAAGGACGTCGTCAAGGCGAAGCTCGACGCGATCGACCGCGCCGGCAGCGCGCTGTTCGCCTCGGGCTCGCGCGACCTGCTGCGCTCGACCGATCGCGGCAAGACGTGGAAGGCGTTGCACAAGCCGACGGTGAACCGCAGGCCGGCCCGGGTCATCCAGGTCGACTTCCTCGACGCCAAGAACGGCTACTTCCTGGCCCAGGGCGGCGCCCTGTGGCGGACGGCGAACGCGGGCAGGTCGTGGACCGCGCTGCCCGGGACGGGCACGGACAAGGCCTACGGGATCGCCTTCTCGTCGAAGACCAAGGGCTACCTGGTCATCGACCGCTTCGGCGACGTCACCGACCAGTCGGGCTTCCTGCTCAAGACGACCGACCGCGGCGGGACCTGGCACCCGCAGTTCGTCGTGTCCGAGCGCATCCAGGCCGGCGGGATCGCCGCAGCCCCAGGCGGCACGGACTACCTGCTCGGCGGCCAGTCGAGCTTCCTGTTCACGACGACCAGCGGCGAGGCCGGCAAGGCCAGCTCGCTGACCATCACCACCAAGCACAGGAAGCTGAGCAAGCCCGCGGGCATCACCGTCACCGGCAGGCTGTCGCCCACGGCGGGCAACGAGCGCGTGACCGTGAGCTACCTGCCGCCCGGCTCGGGCCGCTGGCAGCACCAGACGGTCAAGACCGCGGCCAACGGCGCCTACACGACGAGCTGGCGCGTCAGGCGCGGCAGCAACCGCTTCGTGGCCCAGTGGGCGGGCGACTTCCGCTCCAAGGGCGACGGCTCCGGCGTGCTGACCGTGAAGGTCGGCAGGTAGCGCTCACGCGGCCAGGGCGGGCTCGAATTCGGCCCGCCCACCGCGCCCTTGGCCGCACGCGGCACCATCGGCATCCCGTGCCTGGGCCCGATGGTCGGCATCTGGCGCGTCTGCAGCCGATAGCCGGGCGCGAGCTCGAGGCGGAAGCGCTCGAGGATCGCCGCGGCGATGACGCCGACCTCGGCCAGGCCGAAGGGCATCTAAGGGACCCGGCCTTCGCTGCCGATTCGCCACTACACTTGGCATCCCGATTCGCTCGGGGGCGTAGCTCAGTTGGTTAGAGCGCCGGCCTGTCACGCCGGAGGTCGCGGGTTCGAGTCCCGTCGCTCCCGTCATCGTCACCCCGCCCCTCAGCGGGGTGTTCTGCTTCTACGGACGAGGGAGCGGTCGCTTCCTTGTCCGTAGGAGGCCTACGCGCCCCAGCCTGGCGGAGGCGCGTGGAGCCCGTTGAGGATGTGGTAGTACTCGACGTTCTTCGAGACGAGCCCGTTGGACGAGAATGTGAGGATGTTCGTCTCGAGCAGCGTGATCGCGTGGTCGCCCTTGGGGTTGAACTCCGGGTCCTTGAAGCGCACCCAGATCTCGATCGACGCCTTGTTGCCCTGCACGATGGGCTTGCCCTGCAGGCCGTGGATATGCGACTGCGGGCGCGTGATGTCAAACCAGTACTTGCGGATCGCCTCGCGGCCCTTGAACGTGGAGGCCGGATCGCCCGGTGTGTCCTGATAGACCCCGTTCGCGGTGAACAGCGCGGCCGCGGCGTCGGCGTCGCGCGTCTCCCAGGCCTTGATGTAGCCCCTCATCCACGCGGACGCGACCTTCGGCGTGACGGTGTACGTCGATGTCGACGCCGACGACGATGCGGCGACGCCGACCGCCACCGCACCGACTACCACGAGCAGCGCGGTGGCACGAGCACGTGAGCTGGACAAGACGGGGCCTCCGTTCTGAGATTGGCGGCTCATCGTAGACCCGACCACCGCTGGCTCGTCCTCCAGTCCCCGTTCCCCGGGGCCGGGGCCAGCGGCCGGCCCGATCCGGCGCCGTCACGGGCCGTCAAGCCTGATATCGATGCGGGGTGTCATGTCCGGGGTCGAGTCCCGTCGCTCCCGCTCAGGACACGCGTCGTCCGGTCGCGGCTTCGGGGGCCGGTGCGCCGCTGACGGACCGGCTGCTGGTGCCGACGTGACCGGCGCGCGCGGCGACGAGCCGCCAGGTGTCGACCTCGCCCTTCCCCTTCACCCGGACGACCCCGATCGGCTCGGTGACGAAGTCGTCGCGCACGAGCTGCCAGGTCGAGCGGGTGATCTGGATCTCGTCTGGCGTCCCGTGCGACTCCATGCGGCTCGCCATGTTCACGGTGTCGCCCCAGAGGTCGTAGAGAAAGCGGCGACGTCCGATCACACCCGCTACGACCGGCCCGGAGCTGATGCCGATACGCAGCCGCACGTTGTGGTCGGTGTCCTCGGGGAGGCACGTCTTCGCACAGTGGCGCATCTCCAGGGCGAGCTCTGCCAGCGCCTGTGCGTGATCGCGCCGCTGTGTGGGGACGCCCGCCGCGACCATGTAGCAGTCGCCGATCGTCTTGATCTTCTCGACGCCGTGGCGGTCGACGAGCTCGTCGAAGCTCGTGAAGAGGCGATCGAGGAGCCCTACGACCTCGCGCGCGTCGAGTCCGCCGGCGAGCGGGGTGAAGTCGACGACGTCCGCAAACAGGATGCTCGCCTCGTCGAAATGGTCGGCGATCGAATTGGGGTCAGACTGCAGCCGCTGTGCGACCTCGGCCGGGAGGACATTGAGCAGCAGCGTCTCGACACGTGCCTGCGCAGCGTCCCGTCCTCGCGCGAAGGTCACCAGCAACAGCATCGCCACGAACGAGACCACGACGATGTTGAGGACGTCGAACGTCCGGACGAAGCCGTCGGGCAGGTCGGCGCCATCGGGGCGGACGACTTCGGCGAAGGCCAGCGCGAGCAGGACCGTGGCGACGAAGGCCGCGAACCAGGGCCAGGCCCGGCCGGGACGGTCCAGCGCGACGGCCCCCAGCGGGGCGAGCAGCGACCAGAGGATCACCGCGCTGGACTCGCGAAGGCCGCCGAGCATCACGGTCCCCAGCGCGGGTGCCACCAGGATCAGGAGCAGCTGCGACGCCCGCAGCGAGGGGAAGTTCCTCGTCCTGGCGAAGACGGCGAGGCTGAGCGCCGAGCCGGCGACATAGCCCCACGGCGTGAGCGCGACCGGCTCCTCGCCGAACGCCCAGTACAGGCAGCCCCAGAGGAACCCGATCGGGAGGATGATCACCGCCACCGCGACGAGGAGGCGCTTGCGGAAGCGCTCGTCGGCCGTGTCGCGCGGATCTGCCCCGATCGACAGGGCCCGTTCGCGAAGCGCCGCGGTCATGACCCGGCGAGCGTAGAGGACGCGGCACGACGGTTCTGCTGGGCCCGCCGCCCGCCCCGCCTCAGTGGCTCGGCAGGGTCTCTGGAAGCCCGAAGTGGCCGAAGAGGCCGGTGTCGGAGAACCAGGTGATCCCCGCGATCGCGTCGCCCTCGAGTGTCAGCACGAACAGCCCGTACGGGCGGGCGGTCGCGGTGTGCGCTTGCGGTAGGTAGCAGCCGAACGCCGGCTGGGTGTTGGCGCGGGTCCGCACGAAGCGCAGCGGCGCGCCGCGCACCTCCGCGCGCTGGCGCATGAAGGTGGTGATCGCGTCGTGCCCCTGGTACTCGAGCGGCTGGGGCGGCATCGTGAGCAGCGCGTCGTCGGTGAGCAGGGTGACCATGGCGTCGACGTCGCCGCTGAGGACGGCGTCGGCGAAGCGCCCGACCAGTCGGCGCTCGCTGGCGGAGTTCGGCTGCGGCGCGCGCTCGCGGTCGGCGGCCGGCAGCCGCGCGCGGAGCGTCGCGCGGGCGCGCTGCAGGGCGCCCTTGACCGAGGCCTCGCCGGTGTCGAGCATCTCGGCGACCTCGGCGGTGCGCAAGCCGAGCACGTCGCCGAGGACCAGCGCGGCGCGCTGGCGCGGCGGCAGGTGCTGCAGGCCGACGATGAACGACAGCTCGACCGACTCCCGGGCCTCGTAGCGCGCCGCCGGGCCCGGGGCGCGGTCCGGGACGCTCTCGAGCAGGGTGTCGGGGTAGGGCTCGAGCCAGACGGGCTCGGCCCGGCGTGTGGGCTCGAGCAGGCCTGCCATGACCGCCACCTCCCGGGGGCGGCGCGATCGGGCGCGCAGCGCGTTCAGGCAGCGGTTGGTCGCGATCGTGTAGAGCCAGGAGCGCACGGTCGCGCGGCCCTCGAACGCCTCGAGGCCCCGCCAGGCGGCCAGGAGCGCCTCCTGCACCATGTCCTCGGCGTCGTGCACCGAGCCGAGGATGCGGTAGCAGTGCAGCTGCAGCTCGCGCCGGTGGGGCTCGGTGAGCTCGCGAAACGCGGCCTCGTCGCCCGCGCGCGCCCGTGCGAGCACGGCATCACTCATCGGCTTTTCGGTCGCGGTCATCACGGATAAGGACACCGGCTCGTCCCGGAACGGACCGCCGTTGCGTTCTCCTCGCGGCCGGTGCCTGAACGGACATGCTCCTCGAAGACAAGAATGCCGTGCATCTGATGACGTGACACGGGCCTGGGGCGAGCGAGATGGCGGCGGTCGCGCCGCCGCGTGAGAGACTTGGGCGGTGGCCGAGGATCCGCGCGCCAGCGAGGAGCGCGAGCGCCGCGTGAAGGATCGCGAGCGCTCAGCGGAGACGCGCGAGTGGCGGGCGGACCAGCGCGAGCAGACCGCGAACCGGCGCGAGCAGATGGCCGACGAGCGCGAGCGGTTGGCCGACGAGCGCGAGCGGCTGGCCGACGAGCGCGAGGGCACCGCGGAGGAGCGCGAGCGCGAGCGGGTCGCGCGCGCGAAGGCCGGCGACGCGCGCGGTCATGCTCACGACGCGCGCGAGCAGGGCAGCATCGACCGCGAGATCGCTGCCTCCGAGCGCGCGGCGGACGCCGGGGAAGCGCCGCCACCCCGGGATGACCCTTAGGGGATGACCACCGGCTGGCTCCCGGCCGGCCGGCGGTTGTCCCACTGGGCGACGAGACGTGGACAGGCGATGGTTGTCGCACGCAATCGAACCCGGCCCGTCCCGGAGAACAGAGAGACAACCCGCAATGACCACCACCGCAGATCACAAGGCCGACGCCCACGACGCCTCGCTCGCCGGAGCCCGTGCATGGTTCGCCGAGAAGGGCCTGTCGCGGCCCCGCGAGGGCCGCATACTGGGCGGCGTCGTCGCCGCCTACACCCGCCGCTACGACCTCAACCCGCTCGTGGCGCGCATCATCGGCGCCGTCGCGGTCCTCACCTTCACGCCGATCGCCTACGTCGTCGCGTGGATCCTCATGCCCGCCGACGCCGAGCCCGACACGGCGCCCGTCGCCGCGGCTCCCGCCTGAGCGTGCCCCGCCGCGACCCGGCCCGCGAGGGCCGGGGTCGCGGCGCTAGGGTGCCGGCCATGCGACGGGGCTCGCACCGGTCGCGCCGGGTCGTGGTCGTGGCGCTCGTCGCCCTGGCCTCGCTGACCATGGCCGGCAGCTCGAGCGCCACCCCCGCGGCCGACGCGGCGGCCCAGGGCTGCGTGAGGACCAAGCACAAGGCCAAGGTCTCGGCTCCGCGCCTCGTGCGCCATATCGCCACCGGAGAGACCGGCTGGTTCTCCTCGCCCGGGCTCGTCGACCTCAACGGCGACGGCAGGCTCGAGATCGTCGCGCCCGACTACTCGACCTTCGTCTTCGACGCCAACGGCCACCTGCTCGGCAAGGGGACGGCGACCAAGGGGCGCGTCTACGCGCCCGGCGTCGTCGCCGACCTCGACGGCGACAAGGTGCCCGAGATCGTCGTGGGCGGCAACGAGGGGACGGTCGCGGCGTACGACCTGGTCGGCGGCCAGCTCCAGGTCAAGCCCGGGTGGCCCGCATCGACGTGCAGCGGCGGGCAGTGCCCCGAGGCGCGCGGCCTTGCGGCGGCCGACCTCGACGGCGACGGCAAGGTCGAGGTCGTGGTGACCACGACCAACACATCACAGACCGGGTCGCAGGTCTTCGTCTTCGACGCCGCGGGCCACCCGTACCAACCGGCGGGTGCGACGCCGGCGTGGCCGCGTTACAACGCGCTGCCCGGGCCCGGCAACGACGCCGACTTCAACGGCGTCGGCAACCACGGCTACGGCGCCTACGGCGAGAACGTCGGCATCGGCAACCTCGACGATGACCCGCAGCTCGAGATCGTCGTCACCTTCGACAACCACCAGATCAACGTCTTCAACCACGACGGGACGTCGGTGCTGGCCTCGCCGTGGTTCACCAACCGCCAGAGCGATCATCTGGGCGCCCGGCTGGGGTGGGGGCAGTTCATACGCTGGCTGAGCCCGTCCGTGGAGGCCAACCAGTATCACCGCCACGTCGGCCCGTGGCCCGACGTGCGCAAGACGCGCTGGCTGCAATGGACCGCGTCGCCCCCGTCCGTGGCCGACCTCGACGGCGACGGCCACAACGAGGTCGTCGGGCTGCCGAACGCCGAGATGAAGGAGCCCTACGAGACGCAGAACTACGCCTTCATGGTCCTCGACGGCGCGCAGAACGGCGGCGCGCGCTCGGCTCGGCGCCACCGCGGCTTCACCAACCTGCCGCTGACCCGCAAGCCGGCGGTGCGCGGCCCGAGCGACTACTACCCGCCGAGCGCCATCCCCGCTCCGACCGTGGTCGACATCAGCGGCGATCGTCGGCCGGAGATCGTCGCCCCGGTCGCCGACGGCGCGGTCTACGCGGTCGGCCCGACCGGCAGGCGCCTGTGGCGCTATGACTACGCCCACGGCAAGCCCAAGACCTTCGCCTCAGAGGTCGTCGCCGCCGACCTCAATCGCGACGGCGCGCCTGAGCTCGTCTTCGGCACCTACGCGCTCGCGCCGCGCTCGGGGCGCCTCGTGGTGCTCTCCGCCGCCGGGCGCAAGCTCTTCGACATCCGCCTGCGCCACCAGGGCAGCGACGGCAACGGCATCGGCGTCCCGGCGGCGCCGTCGATCGCCGACCTCGATGGCGACGGGCGCCTGGAGATCGTCCTCTCGAGCTTCGACCACGGCCTCGACGTCTATCGCGTGCCCGGCTCGGGCACGAACTGCCTGCCGTGGCCGACGGGGCGCGGCAGCCTGCTGCGCAACGGCGCCGGCCCGGCGACCGCCTGACGCGGCGCGAGGCCGCTACTCGACGGAGTCGACCTGCGCGGCGTGGGCGAGGAGGTCCTCGATGCCCACCACCTCGAGCGCGCGCGCGTGCGTCGCGCCGAGGACCACCGCCGGCGCGCAGCCGGCTGCGTGGGCCTCGAGCCAGCGCGCCGCGCACACGCACCAGCGATCGCCGGGCGACAGCCCCGGGAAGCCCCATTCCGGGCGCGGAGTCGAGAGGTCGTTGCCGGCGACGGCGCTGAACTCGAGGAACTCGGCCGTCATGACCGAGCAGACCGTGTGGCTGCCGACGTCCTCGGGCCCCGTCGCGCAGCAGCCGTCGCGGTAGAAGCCGGTCACCGGGTCGCGCGAGCAGGCCAGTAGCTCGCCGCCGACGACGTTGAGGTCCTCGTCGCGGGTCATGCGCGCATTGTGGCGGCTCAGCGCCCCCGCGCCCGCAGAGCCGACGCGGCGATGCTGCCGATGGCCACGACGACGATGCCGACCGCGACGAGCGCGGCGACGAGGCCGTCGGGTGCGCTCGTGTTGGCCACCAGCAGCGCGCCGGCGGTGAGGACGACGACCACCCCGGCGGCGATGCGCCAGTCGTCGCCGACGATGAAGTCCCACCAGAAGCGCCCGAAGCCCTTCACGAACCGCACTACGCGACCTCCTGCCGCGCGCGCGGCGCCAGCAGCTTGACCGTCGCCCAGGCCAGCGCGCACCAGGCCGCCAGCAGCACCAGCAGGGCGGCGTCGCCGCCGGGCCAGCGCAGGCTCGCGTCGTCGGGGCCGAACCAGCCGAGCCCCTCTACGGCCCAGAAGGTGCCGAAGGTGCTGAGCAACAGGCCGACGACGAACTTGATCGTGTTCTCGGGCACGCGGGCGAGCGGCTTGTGCAGCGCCAGCCCGGCGGCGAGGACGATCACGCCGCCGATCGCGGCGCCGACCGTCGCCAGCGCGATCGAGTCGGCGTTGAGCCCGAAGGTGATGACGATGAAGACGATCTCGAGGCCCTCGAGGAAGACGCCCTTGAAGCTCACCACGAAGGCGAACCAGTCGAGGCCCAGGCGGCGCTCCTCGCCGGCGGCGCGCGCGGCCTCCACCTCCTCGCGGAAGGTGTCCTCCTCGTCGTGCAGCGCCTTGAGGCCGGCGGCGCGCAGGATCGCCTTGCGCAGCCACTGCAGGCCGAAGATGAGCAGCAGCGAGCCCACGACGAGCTGCAGCAAGGCCTCGGGCAGCCAGGACCTCAGCGCGTAGCCGGCCAGCGCCGTGATGACCGCGAGCGCCGCCAGCGCGGCGCCGACGCCGATCAGGGTCGAGCGCCAGCCGCGGGTCGTCCCCATCGCGAGCACGATGGTCAGCGCCTCCACGAACTCCACGCCGGAGGCGAGCGTCGTCGCCGCCACCACGCCAACCGCGTCGCCGGTCACGACGCAGAGAGTAGGGCGGACATCGCGTCGCGGCTGCAGAGCTCGTGGCCGGCGCGCGACGGCGCCGAAATCGGCCCCCGACCTTGACAACGCCCGCCTTGATGTGGTTAGACTGCGCACCGCAGTTCCAAAAACGTTTTTGATGACCGATCAGAGAGTGACAATCCGACAGCTGGCCCGCCTGAGCGGCGTGTCGATCGGCACGGTCTCCCGGGCGCTGAACGGCTACACGGACGTCAACCCCGAGACGCGCGAGCGGATCGTCCGCCTGGCGCAGGAGCTCGACTACACCCCGGCGGCCGCGGCCCGCAGCCTCGTCACGCAGCGCTCGCATCTGATCGGCGTCTTCCTCGAGACCGGTGAGGGCCACCCGGATCCGTTCAGCAACCCCTTCTTCTACGAGGTGCTCGTCGGGCTCAAGGACGCGATCGGCGCCGGAGGTTACGACCTGCTGCTCTTCGCCAGCGAGCGACCCGGCAACGGCTACGGCGACCACTCCTTCCTCAAGCGCGCGCGCCACCACAACGTCGCCGGCGTCGTGCTCATGGACGTCGATCCCGAGGACCCCGAGGTCCGCCGCCTGGTCCGCTCCGAGCTGCCCTGCGTGGGCGTCGACGTCGAGCTCGTGGGTCCCGCGACCGAGTACGTGATCTCGGACAACCAGTCCGGGATCGCCCTGGCCATGCGGCATCTGCACGAGCTCGGACACCGGCGGATCGCCACCATCACCGGCCTGCTCGACACGGCGCCGGGCGCCGAGCGCCTGCGCGCCTACCGCACCGAGGTCCAGGCTCTCGGCCTCGCCTACCGCGACGAGTACGTCGCCTACGGGGACTTCTACGTGGAGAGCGGGCATCGCGCGATGACTGGTCTCCTCGCGCTGCTCGAGCCCCCGACCGCGGTGGTCGCGGCCTCCGACCTCATGGCCCTCGGCGCGGCCCGCGCCGTGACCGAGGCCGGGGGCAGCGTGCCGCAGGACATGTCGATCGTCGGCTTCGACGACATCCAGCTCGCCGGCCACGTCCATCCGCCGCTCACCACGCTGCGCCAGGACAAGGCCGGCCTGGGGGCCGAGGCCGGACGCGCGCTCATCGCGCTGATCGGCGGCAAGGGCGATGAGCCCGACGCCGTCACCCTGCCCGTCGAGCTCGTCGTCCGCGGGTCAACCACAGCGCCCCCCTCAGGGGCCTAGCAAGGGGGTGGCGGACGGCACCGGTATCACGACGGGAGCGACCTCACCAAAATCGTTTTCGCGCAGGAGGAGGACAAACATGCGCAGGAAGCTCGCGACGGCCCCCTGGCTCGTCGCAGTCATAGTCGCCCTGGTCGTCTCGGCCTGTGGCGGCAGCAACGACAAGAGCTCGTCGTCGTCCTCGACGACGGCGGGCACCAAGAGCCTGAAGGGTCAGACGATCACCTACTGGGCGTCCAACCAGGCCAAGGACGTCCCCAGCGACTACAAGCTGCTCAAGCCCGAGCTCGAGAAGTTCACAGCGCAGACGGGCGTGAAGGTGAACCTCAGGGTCATCGGCTGGGCTGACCTCTTCAACAACATCACGGCCGCCACCACGAGCGGCAAGGGCCCTGACGTCCTGAACATCGGCAACACGTGGTCGGCGTCGCTGCAGGCGACGGGCGCGTTCCTGCCCTTCGACGGCGGGACGCTCGGCCAGATCGGCGGCAAGGACAAGTTCCTGTCCACGTCGTTCTCGGCCACCGGTGCCCCGGGCAAGGACCCGACCTCGGTCCCGCTCTATGGGCTCGCGTACACGCTGTTCTACAACACGAAGCTGTTCAAGCAGGCGGGCATCAGCTCGCCGCCCAAGACGTGGTCGGAGTTCGTGGCGGACGCCAAGAAGCTGACCAAGCCGCCCGACCAGTACGGCGTCACCCTCGAGGGCGGCTCCATCAGCGAGGGCGCGCACTTCGCGTTCATCCTCGGCCAGCAGCTCAAGCACGACCTGTTCGCCGGTGACAAGCCGCAGTTCGACTCGCCCGAGGAGGTCAAGGCGGTCAAGGCCTACGTCGACCTCATCGGCGCGAACAAGGTCGTCAGGCCCAACGACGCGACCTACGCCCAGGGCCCCGAGGCGAGCGACCTGTTCGCCAAGGGCAAGACGGGCATGCTCATCTCCCAGAACAACACGGAGAACAACCTCAAGGCCGCCGGGATGAAGGACTTCGCCGTGGCGGACGTCCCCGTCCTGGACGGGTCGAGCAACCCGATCATGACCCACGTGGCCGGCATCAACGTGTCGGTGTTCCAGAACACCAAGCACAAGGACGCGGCGCTGGCCTTCGTGAAGTTCCTGACCTCCCCCGCCGAGCAGGTGGCCCTCAACCAGCAGTTCAACAGCCTGCCCGTCGTCAAGGCGGCCCAGGAAGACCCGGCGTTCAGCTCGCCGAACCTGAAGACCTACAACTCCATCCTCGCCGATCACGCGGCCCCGATGCCCGAGATCGCGCAGGAGGGGCAGATGGAGCAGTTCATCGGCGCGGCGGTGAAGGGCCTCGTGGCCACCGCGGCGAGCAAGGGCAACGTCACGGAGGCGCAGGTCAAGTCTGCGCTGAGCGATGCCAACGAGAAGATGGCGGCGGCGGGCTAGGTAAGCCGACCGTGTCGTCGCTTCGCGGACGCGCAGGGAGCGCCAGCACTCCCAGCTCTCCCAGCACCCCCACCAGCGCGCCCGCGACCCGCCAGACCCGGAGCCGGAGACGGCTCCGGGTCCTGGAGGGCAAGAAGCTCCCGTACCTCCTGGTCCTGCCGGCGTTGTGCTTCGAGCTGCTGATCCACATCGTCCCGTTGCTGGCTGGGGTGGGGATCAGCTTTTTGAAGCTCACGCAGTTCTACATCCGCGATTGGACGCGGGCGCCGTGGGCGGGCCTGAACAACTACGACCTCGCGCTGCAATTGCGCTCGCCGATCGGGCGCGACATCCTGCACTCCTTCGAGATCACGGTGGCGTTCACGGTGCTGGTCGTCGCGTTGGCGTGGGGGCTGGGGATGCTCGGCGCGCTGATCGTCAACTCCGAGTTTCGCGGGCACCGGTGGTTTCGCACGCTGTTCCTGATCCCCTACGCGATGCCGGTCTACGTGGCGGTGATCGGCTGGAGCTTCATGCTCGATCGCGATAACGGGGCGCTGAACACCCTGCTGGTCGACGACCTGCACCTCGCGCACGGCCGGCCGTTCTGGCTGCTGGGCAGCAACGCGTTTTGGAGCATCGTGATGACCACGGTGTGGCGGCTGTGGCCGTTTGCCTTCCTCATGACGCTGGCGGGGATGCAGAGCATCCCCAGGGAGCTTTATGAGGCGGCGGCGGTCGACGGCGCGGGCGCGTTGCGTCAGTGGCGCTCGATCACCCTGCCGCTGCTGGCGCCGGTCACCGGGGTGCTGATCCTGATCCTCTTTCTGTGGACGTTCAACGAGTTCAACACGCCCTATGTGCTGTTTGGCCCGGCGCCGCCGCACGCCGCGGACCTGCTCTCGCTGCACATCTACGTCAACTCGTTCGTGAACCTCAACTTCGGGCTGGGGTCGGCCATGTCGGTGCTGCTGCTGGCCTTCTTGATGATCGTCTCGGTCCTCTACATCCGCCTCTTCCGGATCGGGCGTGAGGGCTATGCGTGAGACCGTGCAGAGCCGCCTGACCCGCGTGCTGGGGCTGCTGATCCTGTCCTTCGTGACGATCTTCCCGCTCTACACGATCGTCGTGACCTCGATCAAGCCGCTGGGCGACGTGCGCTCGCACTTCACGTGGATCCCGTCGCACGTGACGCTGCGCCCCTACGTCGACATCTGGGAGACGATCCCGCTCGGGCGCTACTTCGCCAACAGCCTCATCGTCTCGCTCGCGGCGACCGTGTGCTCGGTGGTCCTGGCCATCTTCGCGGCCTACGCCATCAGCCGCTACCGCTTCCGCGGGCGGTCGGCCTTCACCCTGACCGTGCTGTCGACGCAGATGTTCCCGGGGATCCTCTTTTTGCTGCCGCTCTTCGTGATCTTCGTCAACCTCGAGCGCAGCACCGGCGTCGCGCTCTACGGCACGCGGCTGGGGCTGATCATCACCTACCTGACCTTCTCGCTGCCGTTCTCGATCTGGATGCTCGTCGGCTACTTCGACTCCATCCCGCGCGAGCTCGAGCAGGCCGCCCTCGTCGACGGGGCCACCCCGCTGGGCGCCCTGTTTCGGATCCTCATCCCCGTCAGCCTGCCCGGCATCGTCGCCGTGGCCATCTTCGCCTTCATCACCGCCTGGGGCGAGGTGCTCTTCGCCTCCATCCTGACCACCGACGCGACCCGCACGCTGGCCATCGGCCTGCGCAACTACTCCTCGCAGAGCAACGTCTACTGGAACCAGCTCATGGCCGCCTCCATCGTCGTCAGCGCCCCGGTGGTCATCGCCTTCGTCGCCCTGCAGCGCTACATCGTGCGCGGCCTCACCGCCGGCGGCGTGAAATGACCTCGTCCGCGGCGGAGCCACATGTCGCCGGCCTGAGCGACGAGCCGGACGCCGCGGCGTTCCCGTCGACGCTGCGCCTCGGCGCGGCGACCGCGGCCTTCCAGATCGAGGGCGCCGTGGACGCCGATGGCCGCGGCGAGTCGATCTGGGATCGCTTCTGCGCGACGCCGGGCGCCGTGGCCAACGGCGACACGGGCGAGCCCGCCTGCGAGCACTACCACCGCTGGGAGTCCGATCTGGACCTCATGGCCGACCTGGGCCTCGAGAGCTACCGCTTCTCGATCGCCTGGCCGCGGGTGCAGCCCGCGGGGCGCGGGGCGGCCAACGCCAGCGGCCTGGACTTCTACCGGCGCCTGGCGGAGGGCCTGCTCGAGCGCGGGATCGAGCCGATCGCCACGCTCTACCACTGGGACCTGCCGCAGGCCCTGCAGGACCGCGGTGGCTGGGCCGAGCGCGACACCGCCGAGCGCTTCGCCGAGTACGCGGCGCTGGTGGCCAGCGAGCTCGGCGACGCGGTCTCGCAGTGGATCACCCACAACGAGCCATGGGTCGTCGCCTTCCTCGGGCACGCGTACGGCACCAAGGCGCCGGGGATCCGCCACTGGCCCACGGCCCTGCGCGCGTCGCACCACCTGCTGCTCTCGCACGGCCTGGCGCTGCGGGCCCTGCGCGCGCAGCTGGGCGGCCTGCCCGAGATCGGCATCGCGCTCAACCAGTATCCCTTCCACCCCGCCGGCCCCAGCGAGGCCGACCGCGACGCCGCGCGCCGGATGGACGGCCACCTGAACCGCTGGTTCCTCGATCCCGTCCTGCGCGGCTCCTATCCGGCGGACATGCTCGCCCTCTACGAGGGCCTGTACGGCCCGCCGGAGACCGTGCGCGACGGCGACCTGGCCTTGATCCGCGCGCCGATCGACTTCCTCGGCGTCAACTACTACAACCCCCAGCGGATCGCCGCGGCCCCCGGCACCCTGCCCCTCCAGGCCCGCCAGACGCCGGCTTCACCCCCCACGACCGCCATGGGCTGGGAGGTCGACCCCGACGGCCTGCACCAGGTCCTCACCCGGCTGCGCCGCGACTACGGGCCGCTGCCCATCTACATCACCGAGAACGGCGCCTCCTTCGACGACCCGCCAGCTGCCAACGGGCACGTCGACGACCCCGAGCGGACCGCCTACCTGCAGGGCCACCTCGCCGCGGTCGCCCGCGCGATGTCCGACGGCGTCGACGTGCGCCGCTACTGCGTGTGGTCGCTGCTGGACAACTTCGAATGGGAGGAGGGCTACGACAAGCGCTTCGGCATCGTCCACGTCGACTTCGACACCCAGGCCCGCACCCCCAAGCAGAGCGCGCTGTGGTACCGCGACTTCATCGCCCGCGTCCGCACGGCAGGTGCGAGCTCATGACGCGACAGGCACTTCTTCGACCCCGACACGACGCTCGCCCTCAGGTGAGGCTTCCGCGTCCAACAAGCGGCGCGGAGCCGCGGCGGTGCGCGACGGGTGGACCCGGCCCGTTGCGCACCGGCCGCGGGAGTCGCGGGTCGAAGTAGGAGGGGCTCGCCCCTCGCACGGCCCCACGGCCGCCGTCGGCTCCGGATCGGGAACTCGCTCCCACCCATCCAGAGCCGCCGGCGGCCGGGTCGCCGGTAGGTTTCCCGCCCCGTGCCCAGCTTCCCGCCAGGATTCCGCTTCGGCGCCGCCACGGCCGCCTACCAGATCGAGGGCGCCGCGCACGAGGAAGGGCGCGCCGACTCGATCTGGGACACCTTCTGCCGCGTGCCGGGCGCCATCGCCAACGGCGATACCGGCGACGTCGCCTGCGACCACTACCACCGCTGGCGCGAGGACCTCGATCTCATGGCCGCCCTGGGCCTCGAGTCCTACCGCTTCTCGATCTCGTGGCCGCGCGTGCAGCCCGACGGGGCGGGGCCGCTCAACCCGGCGGGCGTGCGCTTCTACCGTCGCCTGGTCGAGGGGCTGCTCGAGCGGGGCATCGAGCCGGCGGCGACGCTCTATCACTGGGACCTCCCGCAGGCGCTCCAGGACGCGGGCGGCTGGGCCAACCGCGACACGGCCGAGCGCTTCGCCGAGTACGCCCAGCACATGGCGCGCGAGCTCGGCGACCTGGTGCGGACCTGGATCACCCACAACGAGCCGTGGGTGGTGACCTTCCCCGGCCACGCCCAGGGCCGCTTCGCGCCCGGCGTGCGCAACTGGGCCACCGCGCTAGCTGTCAGCCACCACCTGCTGCTCTCCCACGGGCTCGCACTGCCGGCGCTGCCGGGCGACGTCGGGATCACCCTCAACCTCTCGCCCGTGTACCCGGCGGCCCCCGGGGAGGAGGAGGCGGCGCGGCTCTACGACGGCCACCTCAACCGCTGGTTCCTGGACCCGGTGCTGCGCGGCGTGTACCCGCAGGACGTGCTCGAGCACTTCGAGCGCCGCGTCGGCCCGATCGACGCCATCCGCGATGGCGACCTCGAGGTCATCGCCCGGCCGATCGACTTCCTCGGCGTCAACTACTACTTCCCCTCGCGCGTGCGCGCGGATGCCGGCGAGGAGCCGATGGGCGTTGCCTTCGTCGGAGGGCCGCCGCCGCTGACGGCCATGGGCTGGGAGGTGGAGCCCGACGGCCTCTACGAGCTGCTCGTGCGCCTGCAGCGCGACTACGGGGTCCCGATCGCCATCACCGAGAACGGCGCGGCCTTCGACGACCCGCCGGCCGGCAACGGGCTGGTCGAGGATCCCGACCGCGTCGCCTACCTCGAGGGCCACATCGACGCCGTGGCCCGCGCGATCGCCGACGGCGTGGACGTCCGCCGGTACTTCGCATGGTCGCTGATGGACAACTTCGAGTGGAGCCGCGGCTACGACAAGCGCTTCGGCATCGTGCACGTCGACTATGCCACCCAGCGTCGTACGCTGAAGCGCAGCGGAGCCTGGTACCGCGACCTCATCGCGCACAGTCGCGACGCCCGTCGCCCCGGCTGAAACGTTTCGCCCCCTGGCAGAGACGGTAAGTGTGAGGCTCCTCTCAGCCTGGCGAAAGGTTCGCCGAAGGTGGCGGCCCTAACATCGCCTAACCGTCCACGCCCGTGACGTCCTGGGGCGGACGGGGTAGCTCATGCGAACGGCACCGCATCTTTCCCCTCGCGGTGGCGTTTAGGGAGGGCGACCCTCAGGAGGTTGCGCGAGCAACCAACTCAGGGTAGAATACCAACTGTAGTAATCGGATTTACCCCAGATGGAGGATCTTGCTCGAAACGAAGAACCCCCTCCGAGACGAGGCGCTCGTTCACGCCGACGCTCTCGATCAACTCCTGCAGCGCGCCAACGAGTTCCGTCTCCTGCGCCCTGCGGAGGAGCTCGAGCTCGCGCAGCGCATCGAGCGAGGCGATCTCGTCGCCAAGGAGCGGCTCATCAACTGCAATCTGCGACTGGTCGTCTCGATCGCCCGTCGCTATCAGGGCCACGGTCTGACCCTCAACGACCTCGTTCAGGAAGGGATGCTGGGCCTCATTCGCGCCGCCGAGAAGTTCGACTGGCGCAAGGGCTTCCGTTTCTCGACCTACGCGACGCTGTGGATCAGGCAGGCCATCCAGCGCGGCCTGGACAACACCGGCCGCACGATCAGGCTGCCCGCCCACGTCGCCACCAAGGCGCGCAAGGTCGGCCGCGCCCGCAATGAGCTCGCGGTGAAGCTCGAGCGCGAGCCCGAGCCCCACGAGATCGCTGCCGCGGTCGAGATGCCGGTGGAGGAGGTCGAGGCCATCGTGGCCGTCGACCGCACCCCCTCGAGCCTCGACATGCGCCTGGGCGACGACGACGACTCGGCCACCCTCGGCGACCTGCAGGCCGGCGAGGCCCCTCCGCCCGAGGAGGAAGTGCACGAGACGATGGTCTCCGAGACGGTCTCGGAGGCGCTTCAGCGCCTGCCCGAGAACGAGCGCAAGGTGATCGAGCTGCGCTTCGGCACGAGCGGCGAGCCCCGCACGCGCGCCCAGGTGCAGCGCGAGCTGCGCATCGGCGCCCGCGAGGCAGAGCGTCTGGAGTCCTCGGCCCTCAACCGGCTCAAGGACATGGACGACCTCGCCGCGCTGCGCGAAGCCGCCTAGCCACCGGCAGCCTCCAGCACACGCTGTCCCCGACGCCCCGTCGCGCCTGCGCGCGGTGGGGCGTCGCGCTTCTCACAGTCCCGCGGGGTGACGGACGGTGAAGCCCGCCACCGTCCGCGCGTCGGCCTGCCAGCGCGAGCCGCCGGCGTCGCGGCCCGAGGTGTCGAAGCGCAGCCCGGCCACGGTCATGAACGCGTGGCCGGCGTTGGCGTAGATGGTCACCCAGCGTCCGGGGCCGGCCTTGCCGAAGCGCGCCAGCGCGGAGGAGTCCAACGGGCTGTCCACCAGCCCGGCCGCCGCCAGGGCGAAGGAGACCGAGCCCGAGCAGTCGTAGGCCGTGTCGACGAAGGTCTCGTCGGCCAGGCGCCCATGGCCGCCGCCGTAGACGTAGGGCTTGCGCGCCACGGAGTTGGCGGCGTTGATGATGGCCGCCACACGCGCCGGCGCGGCGGGCGGGATGGTGGCGAGGCCTCCCGAGCCCAGTCCGGCGGCGTCGATGGCCCGTCCGGCACGCGACCCAAAGGCGTGCTCGAGCTCGCGCCGGACCTGGGCGTCGCTCGGGGCTCCGCCGCCGCTCGCCGAGCCCGCCTCGGCGGCCTTCTGAGACGCGGCCTCCGAGGCCGTGCCGGGCGTGCTCGCGGCCTGCCCGGCGGCCGCCCGCTGCCCGGGCTCCGGCGGCGGGATGTACGGCGGCCCGGTCTTCCACTCGGCAATCCGGTGCATCTCGCCGGAGCCGCAGCCGGCGGCCATCAGGGAGGCAATGCAGAGGGCGATCGCGACGCCGCTGCGCACGCCCCGGAGTATGGCGGGCATAAAGGTGTGTGTGCGCTGACGCACAGAGGTCCCGCCAAGGGTTAGGCGCGCCGCGCACGGGGCAGCCTTGGCCCAAGTGCCGACAGTTACTGATACCCGGGAGATGCTCCTGGCTCTCGAGCCCCGCCCGGAGTCGGCCAGACTCGCGCGGCGTGCCCTGCATGCCCACGGCCTCAACGAGGACATCGAGCACACGGTGACCCTGCTGGCGACCGAGGTCGTCGGCAACGCGGTCCGCCACGCCTCCCTGCGCTCCGACCAGCGGATCGTCTTCTTCGCCCGCCTCAACGACGACTTCGCTCGCGTCGAGGTCGCCGACCCGGGCGCCGGCTTCGATCCCGAGCACGTCGAGACGGACGGCTACGGCCTCAAGCTGCTGGCCAAGCTGGCCGCCCGCTGGGGCGTCGACAGCACGAAGGGCTGCCGTGTCTGGTTCGAGGTCGACCGCCGCTCGCGCGGCGGGCGCTTCGGTCGCGCGCCCGAGCGTGTCTGAGCACTTAACGCGCAAGATTTCGGTTTGGCGGCCGTTTGAGCCGGTGACACGCGCAGGATCGCCCCCCTCTCTGCGCTGACCGGGGTGGCCGCCGCTCCCGTTTCCCCCCGCGGGGGCGGTGGCCCACCCTGACCCCTGACCTCGGCCTGACGCGCCGTGCGCCACCATAGGGTGGCGGGCGCAAAGGCCCGCGTCCCCCTGCCGAGAACCAGAGAGAGCATGAGCACCGATCCGAAGCCCACCAAGCAGGAGCGCCGCGACGCCGCGCGCGCCGCTCGCCTCGAGGCCGAGGAGGCCGACGCTGCCGCGTCGCTGCGCCGCCGGCGCCTGCGCACGCTGCTCGCGGTCCTGGGCGCCGCCGCGGTACTCGTGGTGGTGGCGATCGTCGTCAGCTCGGGCGGCTCCGACGGCGCCAAGACGCGCCCCGGCGCCGCGCAGAAGGCGACCGGGACCATCCCGGGCCAGAAGGAGTCGGCCGAGATGCTCGCCGGCATCCCGCAGAGCGGGATCCACCTCGGCAGCCCGAGCGCCCCGGTGCGGCTCGTCGAGTTCGCCGACCTGCAGTGCCCCTACTGCCGCGACTACAGCCTGCAGACGCTGCCCCAGCTCGTGCAGGACTACGTGCGCTCGGGCAAGGTCCGCATGGAGTTCCGCGACCTCGCCTTCCTGGGCAAGGACTCGGTGGCGGCGGGCCGCCACGCCGCCGGCGCGGGCCAGCAGAACAAGCTCTGGAACTTCATCGACGTCTTCTATTACAACCAGGGCGAGGAGAACTCGGGCTACGTGACGCCGAGCTTCCTGCACAGCATCGACAAGGCCGCCGGAGTGGACTCCGCCAAGTCCGACGCCTTTGCTGCGTCGGCGGCGTCGCTGACGCCGATCAAGCAGGCCAACGCGATCGGCGACCAGCTGCGCGTGCAGTCGACGCCGACCGTCTTCGTCGGCAAGCGCGGTGGGGCGCTGCGGCAGGTCCAGGCCGGGCCCACCGACGTGGCCGCCTTCAAGCAGGCCATCGACGGGGTGCTGGGGCAGGCGTGACTGCGAGGGCGAGCGCCGGCGGAGACCAGGCGGCGTTGGGCGAGTTGCGGCGCGCTGGTGCCACCGACCGGCGGCTGCGGCTCGTCGCGATCGTCCTGGCCGCGGTCGGCCTCTGCGTCGCGGGCTACCTGACCTACATCCACTACGAGGGCATCAAGCCGGTCTGCGGGCTCGGCGGTGACTGCGAGAAGGTCCAGAGCTCGGAGTGGTCCAAGCTCGCCGGCGTCCCCGTCGCCGTGCTCGGCCTCGTCGGCTACGTCGCGATCCTCGTCACGCTGTTCATCGATCGCGAGGAGGCGCTCATCGCCGGGGCGCTCTTCGCCCTCGCGGGCTTCGGCTTCAGCGCGTACCTGACCTACCGCGAGCTCTTCAGCATCGACGCCATCTGCCAGTGGTGCGTGGCCAGCGCGGTGATCATGACCCTGCTGGCAATCGTCACCACCGCGCGCCTGCTGATGGCTCCCGCCACCGGGCGACAGGGTGCGGTACCCTACGTAGGGTGAAGAAGACGAGCCTCTATCTGGATCCCGATCTGGACGAGGCTCTCGCCCGCCGAGCCGCCGACGAGGGCCTCACCAAAGCCGAGTTCATCCGACGCACGCTGGCCGCGGCGATGCAGAAGCCACGGCGGCCCAAGCCGCATGTCGGCATCTTCCGTAGCGACGACGGCCTGAGCGTCCGGCGCGATTGGGACAAGATGATGGAGGGCTTCGGCGAGGATTGACTGTCGTCCTCGACACCAACTTCGTCGTCGCGCTGTACGACGCGGCCGACCCCGACCATCGGCTGGTGGCAGAGTGGATCGCGACGGCCGACGAGGATCTCGTGGCGACCCCGCTGGCGGTGGCCGAGATGGACTACCTCGTCGAGCGCCGCGGCGGGGCCCGGGCACGCCAGACGCTGTGGGACGACCTCGAAGCCGGGGCATACGCGGCGCGCTGGTGGGCTGACGCGCTGACCGAGACGGTCGCGATCGCCCGCCGGCATCCCTGGCTCGGACTCACGGACGCATCGCTGGTCGCGCTCGCCGGGCTGCTGCGCACGAACCGCATCCTGACCTTCGACCGACACTTCCGGAGCTTGACAACGCCGCGCGGGGAACCCTTCGTGCTGCTCCCCGACGACGCCTGAAAGGACACTGACCATGGCTGAGCACCCCAACTCGTTCGAAGCGCGCGACACCCTGAAGGTGGGCGACTCCGAGCACACGATCTTCCGGCTCGACGCGCTGCAGTCGAAGTTCGACGTGGCCCGGCTGCCGTTCAGCCTCAAGGTGCTGCTCGAGAACCTGCTGCGCACCGAGGGCAACGGCTCGGTCAAGGCGGACGACATCGAGAAGCTCGCGCGCTGGGACGCGAAGGCCGAGCCCAGCGAGGAGATCGCCTTCACGCCGGCGCGCGTGGTCATGCAGGACTTCACCGGCGTCCCGGCCGTCGTCGACCTGGCCGCCATGCGCGACGCGATGGCCGACCTGGGCGGCGACGCGAGCAGGATCAACCCGCTGGTGCCGGCCGAGCTCGTGATCGACCACTCGGTGCAGGTCGACGCCTTCGGCACCCGCGATTCCTTCCGCGTCAACGCCGAGCGCGAGTTCGAGCGCAACCAGGAGCGCTACGCCTTCCTGCGCTGGGGCCAGGACGCCTTCGACAACTTCTCCGTGGTGCCGCCCGACACGGGGATCGTGCACCAGGTCAATCTCGAGTACCTGGCGCGCGTGGTCTTCGTCGACGACAAGACCGGCATGGCCTACCCCGACACGCTGGTGGGGACCGACTCGCACACGACGATGATCAACGGCCTCGGCGTGCTGGGCTGGGGCGTGGGCGGCATCGAGGCCGAGGCGGCGATGCTGGGCCAGCCGATGTCGATGCTCATCCCGCAGGTGCTCGGCTTCAGGCTCCACGGCGAGCTGCCCGAGGGCGCCACCGCGACCGACCTCGTCCTCACCGTCACCCAGCTGCTGCGCAAGAAGGGGGTCGTGGGGAAGTTCGTCGAGTTCTACGGCCCCGGCGTCTCGCGCCTGCCGCTGGCCGACCGCGCGACGATCGGCAACATGAGCCCCGAGTTCGGCTCGACCTGCGCCATCTTCCCGGTCGACCGCGAGACGCTGCGCTACCTGGCCTTCTCGGGGCGGCCCAAGGAGCTCATCGGGCTCGTCGAGGCTTATGCCAAGGAGCAGGGGCTCTGGCACGACGAGGACGCCGAGGAGCCGACCTTCTCGGACACCGTCGAGCTCGACCTCGGCGAGGTCGAGCCCTCGCTGGCCGGCGCCAAGCGCCCGCAGGACCGCGTGGCGCTGCACGGCGCGAAGGACGCCTTCCGCGCCGCCCTGGCCGACCTCATCGGCCAGGACGCCGAGGAGCAGATCGCGCACGGCCACGACGAGGCGATCGCCGAGTCCTTCCCGGCCTCCGATCCGCCGGCCAACGGCGCGCCCGGCCACGATGCCGACCCGCACGAGCCCGCCTCGGCGCCGGCGGTGGCGGCGGGGACCGTGATCGCCGAGCACTCGGAGACCGCGGCCGAGGTCACGCTCGACGGCGAGACGTTCAAGCTCGACCACGGGCACGTCGTCATCGCCGCCATCACCTCGTGCACCAACACCTCGAACCCGTCGGTCATGCTCGGCGCGGGCCTGCTGGCCCGCAACGCCGCTGCCCGCGGGCTCACCCGCCAGCCGTGGGTCAAGACGTCGCTGGCGCCGGGGTCCAAGGTCGTGACCGAGTACCTCGACCGCGCGGGGCTGACCGAGCCGCTCGAGGAGCTGGGCTTCAACCTCGTCGGCTACGGCTGCACGACGTGCATCGGCAACTCCGGCCCGCTGCCGGATGAGATCAGCGCCGCGGTCGGCGAGCACGACCTAGCGGTGTGCTCGGTGCTGAGCGGCAACCGCAACTTCGAAGGGCGCATCAACCCCGACGTGAAGATGAACTACCTGGCCTCGCCGCCACTGGTGGTGGCCTACGCCATCGCCGGCACGATGGACATCGACCTCGTCGACGATCCCCTGGGCGTCGACGCCGAGGGTCACGAGGTCTACCTCAAGGACATCTGGCCCTCGACCAAGGAGATCGCGCAGACCGTCGAGGAGGCCGTGCAGTCGGACATGTTCCGCAAGAGCTACGGCGAGGTCTTCGACGGCGACGAGCGCTGGAACGGCCTCGAGGTCCCGACCGGCGACCGCTTCGCCTGGGACGAGGACTCGACCTACGTGCGCCAGCCGCCGTACTTCGAGGGGCTGCCGCCCGAGCCGACGCCCGTCGAGGATGTCGAGGGCGCGCGCGTGCTGGCCAAGCTCGGCGACAGCGTCACCACCGACCACATCTCGCCCGCCGGCTCGATCAAGGAGGACGGGCCCGCCGGCGCCTACCTCAAGGAGCACGGCGTGCAGAAGCGCGACTTCAACTCCTACGGCTCGCGCCGGGGCAACCACGAGGTGATGATGCGCGGCACCTTCGCCAACATCCGCCTGCGCAATCAGCTCGCGCCCGGCACCGAAGGGGGAGTGACCAGGAAGGACGGTGAGCAGATGTCGATCTACGACGCGGCGATGGCCTATGCCGACGAGGGGACGCCGCTGGTCGTCCTCGGCGGCCAGGAGTACGGCTCGGGGTCGTCGCGCGACTGGGCGGCCAAGGGCACCAACCTGCTCGGCGTCCGCGCGGTGATCGCCGAGTCCTTCGAGCGCATCCACCGCTCGAACCTCGTGGGGATGGGCGTGCTGCCGCTGCAGTATCCGGACGGGGAGTCGGCCGAGTCGCTGGGCATCAGCGGCGAGGAGGAGTTCTCGATCACCGGCCTGGCCGATCCGCTGAACGCCGGCGAGCTGCCGCGCACCGTGTCGGTGCGCGCCGGCGACACGGAGTTCGAGGCGCGGGTGCGCATCGACACTCCCAAGGAGGCCGACTACTTCCGCCACGGCGGCATCCTGCAGTACGTCCTGCGCTCGCTGATGAGGAGCGACGCCTGATGCCCGCGATCCTCATCTGCGGCGACACGCTGCGCTCGCCCGAGCTGCGCCACGAGGTCCCGCTCGGGATCGGCGACGCGTTCCTGTACCTCGAGATCGACGGCCGCCGGGCGGTCCTCACCAACGTCCTCGAGGTCGACCGCATCGCCCAGCAGGCGCCCGAGCTCGAGCGCCTGCTCGGCGAGCAGTTCGGCCGCGACGAGCTCATCGCGGAGGGGCTGTCCTACGAGCAGATCGATCGCGAGCTGTACGTTCGCGCCGCGCGGGAGCTCGGGATCGCCGCGGCCGCCGTGCCACCCGACTTCCCGCTCGCGGTGGCCGACCGCCTGCGGGCCGAGGGCATCGAGCTCACGCCCGACGACGAGCTCTTCGTCGAGCGCCGGCGCCACAAGACCGACGCCGAGCTGGCCGGCATCCGCCGCGCCGCGCAGGCCGCGGTCGCGGGCATGGAGGAGTGCGCCCGTGTGCTGCGCGAGGCCGAGATCGACGGCGACGGGCTGCGCCACGGGGGCGAGGTGCTGACCTCGGAGCTGCTGCGCGCCCGCGTGCGCGAGGTCTGCGCGCGCCTGGGCGCGCCGGCTCCCGACGACATCATCGTGGCGCCCATGCGCCCCGGCGACGCGGTCGGGCACGAGGCCGGCAGCGGCCCACTGCCCGCGCACGCGCCGATCTGCCTGGACCTGTGGCCGCAGGACGAGGCCTCGGGCTGCTGGGCCGACATGACCCGCACGTGGGTGCGCGGCGACATCACCGACGCGGTGGCCGACCTGCACCGGCTCGTGCTCGAGGCCCACGAGCGCTCGCTCGCGACCACCCGCCCGGGCGTGCCCGGCGTCGAGATCTACGGCGCGGCGTGCGACGTGTTCGAGGCCGCCGGGCATCCCACCCAGCGGACCAAGAAGCCCGGCGAGACGCTCCAGCACGGCTTCTACTTCGGGCTCGGCCACGGCGTCGGCCTGGAGGTCCACGAGGCGCCCGCGCTCGGGCGCACGGGCCGGGCGCCGCTCATCGCGGGCGACGTGGTCGCCGTCGAGCCGGGGACCGTCGATCCGCAGCATGGAGGGATGCGCGTCGAGGACCTGGTGCTCGTCACCGACGACGGCTACGAGCTGCTCACCGAACGGCCGTACGATCTCGTGCCGTAGGCGCATGGCCGACAAGCAGCCGGAACCCTGGGGCGAGGACCCGAAGCTCGCCGCGCTGCTCGGCGAGCAGGGCGCCAAGGGGTTCCGCGCGCTGCTCGAGAGCTTCCCCGAGGCCGTGGGCGTGCTGTGGGCGATCCGCGACGAAGGCGGGCGCATCGTCGACTTCGCCTTCGGCTACGGCAACCCCTCGATCATGCGCAGCTTCCGCCTCGTGGCGAGCATGCCCGACCGCTACACCCTGCTGGACGCGCTGCCGCAGATGCGCGGCAGCGATGCCTTCGACGCCTACGTCCGGGTGTGCGACGACGGCGAGCCGTGGGTCCGGGAGATCACCTACGACACGCCGTTCGGCGATGGCTACATGCTCGGCACGTTCATCCAGCGCACGGCGAAGCTCGGCGACGGCCTCGTCGTCTTCCTCACCGACGTGACCGACCAGCGGCGGATGGAGGCCGAGCTGCGCAGCTTCGCCGACGTCGTCGCCCACGACCTGCGCGAGCCGGTCTCGGGGATCACGCACCTCGTCACCTTGCTGGAGCGCCGAGCCGACGAGCCGCCATCCGACGACGTCCTGCGCCTGCTGCGCGCGAGCGCCGAGCGGGCCGGGGAGCTCATCGACGGCGTGCTCGCCTATGCGCGCGCCGGGGAGCTGCGCCGCGAGCGGCTGGCGCTCAGCCAGGTGATGGCCGAGGTCGCGCAGGACCTGCGCGCGCGGCTGGACGCGGCCGGCGCGACCCTCGAGGTCGGGCCGCTGCCGGAGATCGACGGCGACGTGCGCCAGTTGCGCCGTCTGCTGCAGAACCTCGTCGGCAACGCGGTGAAGTTCCGCGGCGAGCAGCCGCCGCGCGTGGAGGTCTTCGCGCACGCCCACCGCGAGGAGTGGGTCGTGACCGTGCGCGACAACGGGCTGGGCGTCGACCCCGACCACGCGAGCCGGATCTTCCGGATGTTCGCCCGCGTCCACGGCGACACGGAGGGGACGGGCATCGGGCTGGCGGTGTGCCGGCGCGTCGTCGAGGCCCACGGCGGGCACATCTGGGTCGAGCCCGCCGAGGGTGGCGGCAGCGCCTTTCGCTTCACCCTGCCGCGCTGAGGCCGGCCTCGAGCAGGCGGTCCAGGCGCAGCGGCAGGTCGCGGACGCGGATGGTGGTCGCGTGGTGGACGGCGTTGGCGATCGCGGCCGCCGTGCCCACGATGCCGATCTCGCCGATGCCCTTGGCGCCCATCGGGTTGAGGTGCGCGTCGTCCTCGTCGAGCCAGGTCGCCTCGAGCTGCACGACGTCCGCGCATGCGGCGACGTGGTACTGGGCGAAGTCGTGGTTGAGGTAATCGCCGAACTCGCGGTCGAGGATGCTCTCCTCGTGCAGGGCCATGGACAGGCCCATGGTCATCCCGCCGATGAGCTGCGAGCGGGCGGTCAACGGGTTGAGGATGCGCCCGGCGGCGAAGACGCCGAGCAGGCGCGGGACCCGGGCCTCGCCGGTGTCGACGTCGACGCGGACCTCGGCGAACTGCGCGCCGAAGGCGTGGCGCTCCAGGCGCTCGTCGGCGGCGACGTCGTCGGCGGTGTCGGCGCTGACCTCGAAGCCGGCGGCCGGCACCTCGCCGCCGACCTCGCCGAGGCGCTCAGAGAGCAGCGCGCAGGCCTTGACCACCGCCGAGCCCCACGAGGCGGTCCCCATCGAGCCGCCGGCCAGCATGGCGAAGGGCAGGGCGCTGTCGCCCAGCTCCACGGTGACCAGCGCCGGGTCGGCGCCGAGCGCGTCGGCGGCGATCTGGGTGAGCACCGTGCGCGCTCCGGTGCCGATGTCGGCGGCGCCGATGCGCACGACGAAGCGCCCGTCGGGCTCGACACGGGCGATGGCCTGCGAGGGCCGGCGCCGGGCCGGGTAGGTCGAGGAGGCGACGCCGGTGCCGATCAGCCAGCGGCCCTCGCGGCGGGCCCCGGCGTCGGGTCGCGGCCGCTCCAGCCGAAGCGCTCGGCGCCCTCGCGCAGGCAGGCAACGAGGTGGCGCGAGCTGAAGGGCACGCCGCTCTCGGGCTCGACCTCGGGCTCGTTGCGGATCCGCAGCTCGACGGGGTCGATCCCGCACGCGATGGCGAGCTCGTCCATCGCGCACTCCAGGGCGTACATGCCCGGCGTCTCCCCGGGCGCGCGCATCCACGTCGGGGTGGGCACGTCGAGGCGGGCGAGCCGGTGGCTGGTCCGGCGGTTGGGCGCCGCGTACATCGTGCGCGTCGGCACCGCCGTCTGCTCGGCGAACTCGCGCAGGGTCGAGCTCTGCTCGAAGACCTCGTGCGAGATCGCGGTCAGGCGCCCGTCGGTGTCGGCGCCCAGGCGCAGGCGCTGGATGGTCGGCGTCCGGTAGCCGGTGATGGCGAACATCTGCTGGCGCGTGACCGCGAGCTTGACCGGGCGCTGAACGTGGCGGGCGGCCAGCGCGGCGACGATCGCGTTGGGCTTGGGCGTGCCCTTGGCGCCGAAGCCGCCGCCCACGTGCGGAGCGATCACCCGGACGCGCTCGGGCTCGAGCCCCAGCACCTTGGCGATCGTGTTGCGCGCCATCGGCGCCCCTTGCGTGGACTCGTAGAGCGTGAGGTCGCCGTCGCGCCACAGCGCGAGCGTGGCGTGCGGCTCCATCGGGTTGTTGTGCTGGGCCGGGGTGCTGTAGGTCGCGTCGATGGTCGTCGCGGCCGCCGCCAGGCCGGCCTCGACGTCGCCGCGCTCGGTGTCGGTGTCGAAGGCCGGGTTGACCTTGTCGGGCTTGTAGAGCTTCGGGTGATCGGAGGTCAGCTCGACGTCGTGGGGCGCGGCGTCGTAGTCCACGCGGACGAGGGCAGCGGCTTGGCGCGCGACCTCGAGGCTGTCGGCGACGGCCACGGCGACGATCTGGCCGCGATAGGCGACGTCGGGCCGCTGCAGGACGGCGAGCTCGAGGTCGTCGTCGCTGGCCACGCGCGGAGCGTTCTCGTGCCACAGCACGGCGAGCACGCCGCGGAGGGCGAGCGCCGCGCCGGCGTCCACGCCGCGCACAACGCCCTTGGCCACGGTCGACTGCACGACGCACGCGTGGACCACGCCCTCGACGTCGTGCTCGACCGCGTAGCGCGCCGCTCCGGTGACCTTCTCGAAGCCCTCGACGCGCGCCATCGCCGCGCCGACCGCCGGCCGGTCGAGCGTGCCGGCCATCACGGCGCCTCGCACAGCTCGGACAGCGTGCGGACCATGAGGTTGCGCGCCAGCGCGACCTTGAAGGTGTTGTCGCGCAGCGGGAGCGCCTGCTCGAGCTCGGCGTCCGCCGCGCGGGCGAAGCTCTCCGGCGTCGCGGGTGCGCCGCGCAGGAGCTCCTCGGCGCGCAGCGCTCGCCACGGCGCGTGGGCGAGCCCGCCGAAGGCGATGCGGCAGTCGCGCACCGTCCCGTCGCCGACGTCGACGGCGGCGGCGAGCGACACGACGGCGAAGGAGAAGGACGCGCGGTCGCGGACCTTGCGGTAGCGCGAGCGGCGGGCGTAGCGCAGCGGGGTCAGCTCGACCGCCGTGATGAGGTCGCCGGGCGCGAGCACGGTGTCGCGCTGGGGCTCGTCGCCGGGCAGCCGGTGCAGCCCCCCGAGCGGGATGGTGCGCGTGCCGCGCGGGCCGAGGACGTGCACCTCGCCGCCGATCGCGACCATCGCCACGGCCATGTCCGAGGGATGCGTGGCCACGCACGCCGACGAGTGCCCGAGGATGGCGAGGTTGCGGTGATCGCCCTCGCGCGCCGGGCAGCCCGAGCCGGGGATGCGCTTGTTGCACGGCTTGGAGACGTCCTGGAAGTAGGCGCAGCGCGTGCGCTGCAGCAGGTTGCCGGCGATCGTGGCGCGGTTGCGCAGCTGGCCGGAGGCGCCGGAGAGCAGCGCCTGCGAGAGCAGCGGGTAGCGCTCGCGCACGCTCTCGCTGACCGCCAGGTCGCTGTTGCGGACGTTGGCGCCGATGCGCAGGCCGCCGTCGGGCAGCTCCTCGACCGTGTCCATCGGCAGGCGCGACACGTCCACGAGCCGGGCCGGCTGCTCGACGCCGAGCTTCATGAGGTCGACGAGGTTCGTGCCGCCGGCGAGATAGCGCGCGCCCGGCGCCTCGGCGCTGGCCGCGAGCGCGCCGGCCGCGTCGCGCGCCCGCTCGTAGGCGAACGGCCTCATCGTGCGACGTCGGCGATGGCCGCCACGATGTTGACGTAGGCGCCGCAGCGGCACAGGTTGCCGCTCATGCGCTCGCGGATCTCGTCGTCGTCGAGCGCCACGCCCTCGGCGCGTGCCTCGTCGAGCACCGCCGCCGCCGAGCAGATCTGCCCCGGCGTGCAGTAGCCGCACTGGAACGCGTCGTGCTCGACGAAGGCCTCCTGCAGCGGGTGCGGCGCGCCGTCGGCCGCCAGCCCCTCGATGGTCACGACGTCGAGGCCGTCGAGGGTGACCGCGAGCAGCAGGCACGCGTTCGCGCGGCGCCCGTCGAGCAGCACCGTGCAGGCGCCGCACTGCCCGTGGTCGCAGCCCTTCTTGGCGCCGGTCAGGCCCAGCTGCTCGCGCAGCACGTCGAGCAGCGTGGCCCGCGTGTCGAGCACGAGCTCGTGCTCGGCGCCGTTGATGCGCAGGACGGTCGGCTGGTGGAAGGTCTGCTCGCTTGCCATCACGGGGCTCCCTACCCTCGATCTCCATGGAAGCACACGCCGCCTCTCGGCCGGCCCTCGCGCGGCAGGTCATGGAGCGCTGCCGCGAGCTCAGCGCGGTCAGCGAGGAGGAGGGCCGTCTCACGCGGCGCTTCGCCACGCCGGCCATGGCGCGTGCCAACGACCTCGTCGGCGGGTGGATGGCCGCGGCCGGAATGGCCGTGCGCACCGATGCGGCCGGCAACCTCGTCGGCCGGATCGAGGGCGCCGACCGGGCCGCGGGGACGCTGCTGCTGGGCTCGCACCTCGACACCGTGCGCGACGCCGGCGCCTTCGACGGCCCGCTCGGGGTCCTGGTCGCGGTGGCCTGCGTCGAGCGCCTGCGCGCGGAGGGGACCGCGCTGCCCTTCGCGATCGAGGTGCTGGGCTTCAGCGACGAGGAGGGCCTGCGCTACGGCACCGCCTATCTCGGCAGCCGCGCCGTGGCGGGGAGCTTCGATCCCGGTCTGCTGGGCCTCGTCGACGACGACGGCGTGACCGTGGCCGACGCGCTGCGCGCCTTTGGGGGCGCGCCGCAGGACGTCGCCGGCGCCGCCCGGCGCGGCGAGCCGCTGCTCGGCTACTGCGAGGTCCACATCGAGCAGGGGCCTGTGCTCGAGGGCCGCGGCGTGCCGGTCGGGGTGGTCAGCGCGATCGCCGGGGCCTCGCGGGCCGAGCTCGACTTCTCGGGGCGCGCCGGGCACGCCGGGACGGTGCCGATGGACGCGCGCCACGACGCCGCCTGCGCGGCGGCCGAGTGGGTGCTCGCGGTGGAGGGCGCGGGGCGCGCCGAGCCCGGCCTGGTGGCGACGGTGGGCCGGCTCGAGGCGCGGCCCGGGGCGGCGAACGTCGTGCCGGGGGCGGCGGTCGCGTCGCTCGACGTCCGTCATGCCGACGACGTCGTGCGTGAGGCGGCCGTGTCGGGGCTGCGCGCCGAGGCGCGGCGGATCGGCGCCGCGCGCGGGGTCGAGGTGGGCTGGCGCGAGGTCATGAGCACGCCGGCGGTGACCGCCGACGGCGCGCTGACCGCGGCGCTGTCCGCCGCGGTCGCCGAGCGCGGGCTGCCGGTGGTCACGCTGCCCAGCGGCGCCGGCCACGACGGGGTCGCGCTCGCGGAGCTGACCGGGGTGGCGATGCTCTTCGTCCGCTGCGCGGGCGGCATCAGCCACCACCCCGACGAGTCCGTCGAGGAGGCCGACGTCGCGGTGGCGCTCGACGTGCTGCACGGCTTCGTCCGCGGGCTCGCGCGGTGAGCGACGTCGACCTGCTGATCCGCGGCGACGAGCGCGACCTCGCCGTGGCCGACGGGCGGATCGTCGCCGTCGGCGCCCGAGCTCGGCGGCGCGGCGCGCGAGGAGGTCGACGCGCGCGGGCTGCTCGTCCTGCCCGGCGTGGTCGACGCCCACGTCCACCTCAACGAGCCCGGGCGCGCCGACTGGGAGGGGTTCGCCACCGGCACCGCCGCGCTGGCGGCGGGCGGGACGACCTGCGCGATCGACATGCCGCTCAACGCCGTGCCGCCCACCATCGACGGCGCCGCCTTCGACGCGAAGGTCGCGGCGGCGAGGGGCGTCGCGCGCGTCGACGTCGCCCTGTGGGGCGGCCTCGTCCCCGGCGACCGCGACCGCCTCGACGAGCTCGCGGCCCGCGGCGTCGTGGGCTTCAAGGCCTTCATGGCGGCCAGCGGGGTGCAGGAGTTCGAGGCCGCCGACGACCTGACGCTCCTGGAGGGCATGGAGCGCGCGGCGCGCCTGGGGCTGCCGGTGGCGGTGCACGCCGAGAGCGAGGAGCTCACGGCCCGCCTGGCGCGCCGGGCGGTGGCCGAGGGACGCGTCGGCGTGCGCGACTACCTGGCGTCGCGCCCGGTCCTCGCCGAGCTCGAGGCCATCGCCCGCGCGATCGCCTTCGCCGCCGAGACGGGCTGCGCGCTGCACGTCGTCCACGTCTCCAGCGGCCGCGGCGTCGCCCTCGTGGCGCAGGCGCGGGCGCGGGGCGTCGACGTGAGCTGCGAGACGTGCCCGCACTACCTGGTCCTCGATGCCGACGACGCCGAGCGCCTGGGCGCGGTGGCGAAGTGCGCGCCGCCGCTGCGCCGCGCCCGCGAGCGCGAGGCGCTGTGGGACGCGCTGCGGGCAGGGGACGTCGACCTCGTGGCCACTGACCACTCGCCCGCGCCGGCGGCGCTCAAGCAGGGCGAGGACTTCTTCGCCGTGTGGGGCGGGATCGCCGGCGCCCAGACGCTGCTGGCGCTGCTCTTCGACGAGGGCGTGGTCGGCCGCGGCCTGGCGCCGGACGCGCTGGCCGAGCTGCTCGCCGCCGCGCCCTCGCGGCGCTTCGGGCTGGCGCCGGCCAAGGGCGCGCTCGAGGTGGGCGCCGACGCCGACGTGGCGCTCGTCGACCCGGCGGCGACGTGGACGGTGGCCCGCGAGGAGCTGCTCGATCGCCATCGGCTGAGCCCGTTCGTGGGCCGGACGCTGCGCGGCCGCGTGGTGCGCACGATCCTGCGCGGGCGCACGATTGCGCTCGACGGGCGGGCCGTCGGCGAGCCCTGCGGGCGCGTGCTGCGCCGCGGCGCCTAGGCTTGTGCGCCGTGAGCGCCCTGGACGACGCCATCGCCGAGCTGGCGCGATTCAACGACGACCCGGAGGCCGGCGGGATCACGCGCGAGGTCTACACGCCGACCTACGCGAGCGCGCTCGAGTGGGTTGCCGAGCGCATGCGCGGCGCGGGCCTCGAGACGCGGCTCGACGCGGTGGGGAACCTCTTCGGCCTCTGGGAGGGCCACGAGCCCGACGCACCGGTGCTCATCACGGGCTCGCACGTGGACACGACGCTCAACGCGGGGGCCTACGACGGCGTCCTGGGGGTCCTCGGCGCCATCGAGGCCGTGCGCGCGCTGCGCGAGCGCGGCGTGGCTCCGCGGCGCTCGATCGACGTCGTCGCCTGGGCCGGCGAGGAGCCGCGCTTCGGCACCGGCTGCGTGGGCAGCCGCGCGGCCGCGGGCGAGCTCGAGCGCGCCGACCTCGACCGGCTCGTCGATCGCGACGGCACGAGCATGGCCAGGGCGCTGAGCGCGGCCGGCTTCGATCCCGATCGCCTGGGCGACGCGCGCATCGATCCCGCCGGCGTGCACGCGCTGGTCGAGCTGCACATCGAGCAGGGCATCGTGCTCGAGACCCACGGCGAGCAGGTCGGCGTGGTCACCGCCATCGCCGCGCCGCACGACTTCCGCCTGACCTTCCGCGGCGCCGCCACCCACGCGGGCGCCACGCCGATGGGCCTGCGCCGCGACGCGCTGGCCGGCGCCGCCGAGGCGATGGTCGCCCTCGAGCGCGCCGCCCGCGAGTCACCCAGCGGGACGACGGTCGGCACCGTGGGCGTGCTGCGGGCGCGGCCCGGGGCGATCAACGTCGTCCCCGGCGAGGTCGAGCTCGACGTCGACGTGCGCGACAGCGACCTCGACGCGCGCGAGCAGGTGGTGACGGGCATCATGGCCGCCGCGCGCGCGATCGGCGCGCGGCGCGACCTCGAGGTCGAGGTGACGCCGATCGTCGAGGACGTGCCGGTGACCTGCGACCCGGGCGTGGTGGCCGCGGCGCAGGAGGCCTGCCGCGAGCTCGAGCTCTCCCTGCGCATGATGACCAGCGGCGCCTACCACGACGCGATGATCATGGGCCGCCGCGTGCCCGTCGGCATGATCTTCGTGCCCAGCGCCGGCGGCGTCAGCCACCACCCCGACGAGTACACCGCGCCGGACGACCTCGAGCGCGGCGTGCAGGTGCTGGCCGGGACGCTGTCGCGGCTGGCGGCCTGAAGGGGTTCGTCCGCGTCGCGTGTGTGGGGCTGGCGGCGCTTACTGCCGCATCGAGGGAAAGGGGAGTAGTGGTGGCCGGCGCGCTTGCTGCTCCGCGGGCGTCGGCGGTGGCCGGGTGGCCGGCGCGGAGCCCCTGTGCACTTCGAGCGCCTTGCGCAACACCTTCACGCGCGGCCAGAGGGGGTGGGCTCTCTTGGGAGTCATAGTGACCCCCAATGGAGCCCACCCCCTCGGGCCTCTCCAAAGCTGTTACGAAACACGCGCGATTGCACCCCCAAGGCGCACACGCCGGAGGACGACGACAGGCGCCCCGGACCCCGGCCGCCTCCCTTCCCTCGATGCCGCTGTTCACAAGCGCCGCGCGGCGCCGCAAGCGCCAGCGGACGAGCGGCGCGGGGGCGAGCCGACGCTCAGCGCGGCGGCTTGGGCGTCGCCGCGAGCGTCTCGGCCGCGGCGGCGCCCTCGCGTGAGATGCGGGCGCTGACGGCGTACGCGCGCGGCGACGTGGGATGGTCGAGCTTGCTCACGCGATAGAGCGTGACCTCCGCGACCGCGGTGCGCAGCGGCAGGCCCGTGACGCGCAGGCCGCCCTTGCCGAAGCTCACGGCCGGCTTGCCGGCGCCGGCGAGCATCCGCGGCGCGGCGCCCTTCTTCGGCAGCCAGAGCTTGTAGCGCAGCGGCTTGGCCTGCCCGCCGACGTAGAGGCGGATGAAGCCGGCGAGGCGACGCTCGGCGCCCTGCGCCGGCAGCAGCGCCGCGGGCACGTTGAACGACAGCTGCGTCAGGGCGGTGCGCGAATCGACGCGCAGGCGCAGCCCGGCGCCCGCCGTCGTGCGCCAGCGCTGCGCGGTGAAGCGGGTCTGGCAGGGCTCGGTCTCGAGCGTGAGGGCGACGGTCTTCGCCGCGCCGCGACGGCCGCGCACGACGGTCCGCAGCGTGTGCAGGCCGACCTTTCCGAGTTGGGCCGGGGTGAGGGTCGCGCTATGGCGCGGGTCGTTGGCCGCGCCGATCGCGCGCCCGTCGAGCTGGTAGCTGACGCCCTTGGCCTTGCCGCCGGTGACCTCGGTCGTGAGCCGCAGCGGCGAGGAGCGCAGCGCGGGGCCCGTCGTGTAGGCGCGCACGCGGACGGTTCCGATGCCGGCGAGCGCGACCCGGCGGTACTTGGCGCCCCCGACGAGCTGCTGGCAGCTGGTCTGGTCGATCAGGCCGCCGGCGACGCCGGCGAGGTCGCCGGGATCGGAGGCCGCCCGCACGGGCGCGCTCGGCGTCGTCGTTGTGCTGGCCGTGCCGGCGTCGTTCGTGGCGGTGATCTCCGCGCGCAGCGTGTGGCCGACGTCGGCGGCCGTGGGCGTGTAGGTGTCGTCCGTGGCGCCAGGGATGTCGACGCAGTTGGCCCCCGTCGCGTCGCAGCGCTGCCACTGGTAGGTGTAGGTCGCCGGCCCTGGCACGCTCCAGTTCCCCGGGTTCGCCGTCAGCGGGTGGCCCTGCGCGGCCGGCCCGGAGAGGACCGGCGGCGTGGTGCTGACCGGGGCCGAGGAGGCCTTTATGGCGATCGGCGTCGAGGCGGTGGGCGTCGAGGTGCCGGCCTCGTTGGTCGCCGTGACGACCACGCGCACCGTGTTGCCCACGTCGGCGGCCGTCGGCGTGTAGTGGCTGCCGGTGGCGCCGGCGATGTTCTGGCAGTGGTCACCGTTGGCGTCGCAGCGCTGCCACTGGTAGGCGTAGGTCAGCGTGCCCGTGCCGTTCCAGGTGCCGGGGTCGGCGCTCAGCGTCTCGCCGTCGTGCGCGACGCCGCCGGCGGGGGCGCCGACCGTCGGGCCGGCGCCCGTGCTGGTGGCCGGCCCCTCGTCGGAGACCAGGAAGAAGGCCGACGGCATGAAGTACTCGTTGGTGGAGGAGAAGGCCAGCATGGCCGAGCTCTGGTCGTTGGCCAGCGCGCCCGGGTTGGCGTAGACGTCGAGGTCCATCCCCAGCTGGTTGGCGTAGTTGGGCGTCTTGGCCGTGAAGTTGGCGCCGCCCGCCTCGATCGTCGAGTTCATGACGTTGCCGACCGGGTTGAGCGCGTCGGTCAGCGCGTGGCCGTTGAAGGCCGCGGTCTCGCTCGCGATGCCGGCGTCGCCCTCGAAGGTCAGCAGCCCGGCCTTCGTGGTCACGGTGCCCGTGGCCGGCGTGTGGAAGGGTGCGATCGTGGTCTGGAAGGCGTGCGTCGAGTCGACCGTGCCGAGCCCGTCGTAGACGTTGAGGCGCCGGATCGGCTGCGCGTTGTGGCGGTAGGCGACGAACAGCGCCCAGCCGGCGAAGCGGTCGCTGCCCGTCGTCGACTGCACGTCGCCGACCCAGTAGGTGCCTGCGCCGGCGGCCGCCACCTGGGCGGTCACGTCGCGGAAGGCGCGGTAGCGCGCGGCCTGTGTGCTCGAGGTGAGCAGATCGGCCGGTGCGGCGGTGAGCTGCGCGTAGCTGCCCGCGCCGGGAGCCTTGAACTGGACCTTGTCGCGGTTGACGCTGCTCGAGTGCCCGCTCCAGTAGAGCCCGGCCCACAGGACCGTCGAGCCGGCCGGGAGGGTGACGGTGGCGGCCGAGGAGTCGAGCGTCGTCGTCGCGTCGGCGTCGGCGTCGACGTAGGCCATCGTGAAGTCGTTGTTGCTGTAGACGCCGCCGCCCTGGGCGGCGGCGCAGTTGGCGGCGGCCGCGGGGCACGTCATCGACGTGTTGCCCACCGCGGTGACGTCGCCGCGGACGGTCTGCGCGAAGCGCGGCGCGAACGGCGTGTCGGCCGCGTGCGCCGGCGCGGCCACGAGGGCCAGCGCCAGGGAGGCCCCGAGCAGGAGGGCGGAGCGGGAGATGGCGAAGGGCGTGCGCATGGTGGCGTGACGTGGTGGTCAGCAGACCGGCAGCCGAGCCATCTCCGAATCGGAGACCTCTTGCTTTGCGTCCCCGCCTCGCGACGGGTTTGCCCTTTTCGTTCTCTGTGCGTCCGGTATCGACCGGCGCAATCCACGGGTTCAGCGGTCTGGACGAAGGGTTGAGCGGCAACATCGTCAGAAACCGTCCCGCCACACGTCCTTGTAGAGCAGGTACTCCGAGGGCTCGTCGCCGGCGACGAAGGACTGCGGGCAATACGGCGCCATGTAGATGAAGTCGCCGGCGCGCACCTCGAGCTCGCGATCCTCGAGCAGGTAGGTCCCGCCGCCAGCCGTCATGTACAGGCCGTGCTCCTCGTCGTGGATCTCGACCTTGTCGAGGCCGACGCCCGGGTCGAAGGCCAGCAGGCTCATGTTGAAGTCGAAGGCCGGGTCGGTCGTCGGCAGCAGCTCGCGGCGGCGGAAGCCGGGGACGTCGGTGTCGGCGAAGGGCTCGTCGTCGCGGTGCCCGGACAGCGCCCGCGGCGCCGGGAGGTCGGGATGGGCCTCGTAGCGGCGCTTGACCATCAGCAGGCGCGCGGGGTGCTCGCCGGCGGCGACGTGGTAGACGTCGTCGCCGGGGAGGTACACGAAGCCGCCCGCGTGCAGCGCCAGCGCGTCGCCGCCCGCGAGGACCGCGGCGTCGCCCTCCAGGCCGTAGAGGAACGTCTCGAAGCCCGCCTCGACCGGCCGCGCCGTCCCCGCGCCGGCCGGCAGGGAGACGAGGTACTCGCCGATCCGCGAGGGCCCCATGCGCGGCGTGACGAGCTTGACCACGGGCGCGTCGCCGAACGCGGGCAGGCGGCTCGGGTAGTGGTTGGCCGGGGTGACGAGCGTGAACGACAGCCCCCGGACGCCACGTGAGGTCTGCATCCGTGCATCATGCTCGAACGGTGGAGATCCTCGCGCCCGACACGTGGGAGCAGGCGCTGGCCATGAAGGCGGCACAGCCCGAAGCGGTCCCGATGGCCGGCGGCACCGACCTCATGGTGGCGCTGAACTTCGATCGCGCCCGCCCGCAGGCCATCCTCGACCTCACGCGCGTGCCCGAGCTGCGCGACTGGGGCGCCGACGACGGGCGCCTGCGCATCGGCGCCGGCGTCACCTACACGCGCCTCATCGACGAGCTCGGCGAGCGCCTGCCCGGCCTGGCGATGGCCTCGCGCACCGTGGGCTCGCCGCAGATCCGCAACCGCGGGACGGTGGGGGGCAACCTCGGCACCGCCTCGCCGGCCGGCGACGGCCTGCCGCCGCTCTACGTCTCCGACGCCGAGGTCGAGCTGGCGAGCGCCACCGGCACGCGCCGCCTGCCGATCGCCGAGTTCGTCACCGGCCCCAAGCGCCAGTCCGCCCGCGAGGACGAGCTCATCGCCGCCTTCCACCTCCCGGCCGCGACGGGGCCTCAGCAGTTCGCGAAGATCGGCACGCGCAACGCGATGGTCATCGCCGTGTGCTCGCTCGCGCTGGCCGTCTGGCCCGAGCGCCGCGCGGTCTGCGCCTGCATCGGCTCCGCCGGCCCCACGCCGATCCGCGCGGGCGAGGCCGAGGCGTTCATCGCCGGCGTGCTCGACGAGGAGGGCCTGTGGGAAGGGCGCGGGGCACTGCCCCCCGCGGCCGTGGGGCGCTTCGGCCAGCTCGTCGCGGCCGCCGCGGCGCCGATCGACGACGTCCGCGGCAGCGCGGCCTACCGCCGCCACGCGCTCGGCGTCCTCGCGCGGCGCACGCTGACCTGGGCGTGGGAGGAGCAGCGATGCGCCTGAGCCTCACGGTCAACGGCGAGCGGCGCGAGGCCGACGGCGTGTGGGAGGGCGAGAGCCTGCTCATGGCCCTGCGCGACCACCTCGACCTTCCCGGCTCGAAGAACGCCTGCGAGCAGGGCGAGTGCGGCTCGTGCTCGGTCTACCTCGACGGCGAGCTCGTCTGCGCGTGCCTCGTGCTCGCCGGGCAGGCCGAGGGCCGCGAGGTCGTCACCGTCGAGGGGCTGGCGGCGGGCGACGAGCTGCACGCCGTCCAGCAGGCTTACGTCGAGGCGGGCGCCGTGCAGTGCGGCTTCTGCACCCCCGGGCTCATCGTGGCCAGCCACGACCTGCTGGCCCGCAACGCGTCTCCGACCGACGCCGAGATCCGCGAGGCGCTGGCCGGCAACCTGTGCCGCTGCACGGGCTACGAGAAGATCCTCGACGCGGTCCGGCTGGCCGCGGGGAGGCTGGATCTCGGGCGGCCGGAGGCCGAACGACGCGATCAGGACGCGGGGCTGGATGCCCCGCGGAGGGGACCATGATCGTCATCGAAGGCTGCGCGATCGCCACGCTCGACGCCGCCGGGACCGAATACCGCGACGGCCACCTCGTCGTCGAGGGCGACCGCATCGTCGCCGTCGGCGAGGGCCCGGCGCCGGAGGGCGAAGGCCGCCGCGTCGACGGCCGTGGCTGCCTGGCCACCCCGGGGCTCGTCAACTGCCACCACCACCTCTACCAGTGGGCCACGCGCGGCCTCGCGCAGCAGGCGACGCTCTTCGAGTGGCTCGTCGAGCTCTACCCGGTGTGGGCCCACGTCGACGCCGAGGTGCAGTGGGCCGCCGCGCGAGCCGGGCTGGCCGCGCTCGCGCGCTCGGGCTGCTCGACCTCGACCGACCACCACTACGTGTTCCCGGCCGGCGCCGGCGACCTGCTCGAGGTCGAGGTCGAGGCGGCCAGCGGCCTCGGCGTGCGCTTTCACCCGTGCCGCGGGTCGATGGACCTCGGGCAGTCCGCCGGCGGACTGCCGCCCGACGAGATCGTCGAGGACCGCGACGCGATCCTCGCGGCCAGCGAGGCGGCCATCGACCGCTTCCACGACCCAGCGCCGGGGGCGATGGTCCGCGTCGCGCTGGCGCCGTGCTCGCCCTTCTCGGTCACGCCCGAGCTGATGGCCGACACCGCGGTGCTCGCGCGGCGCCGCGGCGTGCGCCTGCACACCCACCTGGCCGAGACGCTCGACGAGGAGGTCTTCTGCGTCGAGCGCTTCGGCGTGCGCCCCGTGCAGTACCTCGAGGACCTCGGCTGGCTGGGCGACGACGTGTGGCTCGCGCACTGCGTCCACCTGAGCGCCGAGGAGATCGCGCGCTTCGGCGCGACCGGCACCGGCGTGGCGCACTGCCCGAGCTCCAACGGGCGCCTGGGCGCTGGCATCGCCCCCGTGGCCGACCTCGCGCGCGCCGGCGCGCCGGTCGGCCTGGGGGTCGACGGCGCCGCGTCCAACGAGTCCGGAGCGCTGGCCGTCGAGCTGCGCGAGGCCCTGCTCTACGCGCGACTGGCCGGCGGCCCGGCGGCGATGACGGCCCGCGGCGCGCTGGCGCTGGCCACCATCGAGGGCGCGCGCTGCCTGGGGCGCGACGACGAGCTGGGCTCGCTGGAGCCCGGCAAGCTGGCCGACGTCGCGCTGTGGCGCCTGGACGGCCTCGACCACGCGGGGATCGAGGACCCCGTCGCGGCGCTCGTCCTCGGCGCGCCGCGCCCGGTCGACCTGCTGCTCGTCGGCGGGCGCCCGGTGGTGGAGGGCGCCGAGCTGCGCACCGCCGACGTCGACGAGGTCGCGCGCGACATCGCGGCCCAGAGCCGGCGGCTCCTGCAACGGGTGCAGGCCGCGGCATGACCGTGGTCCCCGAGACCCCGACGCGCGAGAAGCGCGAGGTCCAGCGCCCCAACGAGGTCGGGATCACGACCTTCCGGGCCGACGGCATCCCCAAGGTCAAGGGCGAGTTCGCGTACGCCTCGGACATGCGCATGGAGGGCATGCTCCACGGCGCCACGCTGCGCAGCCCACATCCGCGCGCGGACATCTGGGGCATCGACATCGGCCCGGCGCTGGCCATCCCCGGGGTCCACGCCGTGCTCACCCACGCCGACGTGCCGGGGCGCAAGACCTACGGGATGGAGGTGCCCGACCAGCCCGTCCTGGCCATCAACCACGTCCGCTACCAGGGCGAGCCGGTGGCGATCGTCGCCGCCGACCACCCGGAGACGGCGCGCCGCGCGGCCGACGCGATCGTCGTCGACTACCGCGAGCTCGCGCCGCTGACCGACGCCGAGGCGGCGATGGCCCCCGGCGCGCCCGAGCTGCACCCCGACACGCCGGACACGCCACGCCTGCACGGGACCGGCAACGTCCTGCGCCACCTGCGCATCAACCACGGCGATCCCGAGGCCACCGCCGACGTCGTGGTCAGCGGCGAGTACGAGATCGGCATGCAGGATCAGGCCTTCCTCGGGCCCGAGTCGGGGCTCGCGGTGCCCGACGGCGAGGGCGGGGTCGACCTCTACATCGCCACCCAGTGGCTGCACGTCGACCAGGGCCAGGTGGCCGAGTCGCTGGGCCTGCCGCCCGAGAAGGTGCGCCTCACGCTCGGCGGCGTCGGCGGCGCCTTCGGCGGCCGCGAGGACCTCTCGATGCAGATCCACGCCTGCATGCTCGCCCTGCACACCGCACGGCCGGTGCGGATGGCCTACAACCGCGAGGAGTCCTTCTACGGCCACGTCCACCGCCATCCGTGCACCATGCGCTACGAGCACGGCGCCACGCGCGACGGCCGGCTGGTCTTCGTGCGCGCCCGGATCGTGCTCGACGGCGGCGCCTACGCCTCGAGCTCGACGGCCGTGTGCGCCAACGCGGCGTGCTTCGCCTGCGGGCCCTACGAAGTGGCCAACGCGCGCATCGACAGCTACGTCGTCTACACCAACAACCCGCCGTGCGGCGCGATGCGCGGCTTCGGCGCGGTGCAGGTCGCCTTCGCCCACGAGGCGCAGATGGACCGGCTGGCCGCGGCGCTCGGCATGGACCCGGTCGACCTGCGCATCCGCAACGCGATGACGCCCGGCAGCCGCATGCCCACCGGCCAGCGCGTCGGCGAGCCCGCCCCGGTGGCCGAGCTGCTCGAGCGCGTCCGCGCGATGCCGATGCCGCCCGAGGGGGGTGGGCGGGATTGGATCCTGCCCGGCGGCATCGCCAACGTGACCCACGGCGAGGGCGTGCGCCGCGGCGTCGGCTACGGGATCGGGATCAAGAACGTCGGCTTCTCGGAGGGCTTCGACGACTACTCCACCGCGCGCGTGCGGCTGTCGATGGAGGGCGGCGAGCCGCTCGTCGAGGTCCACTCGGCCGCGGCCGAGGTGGGCCAGGGGATCGTCACCGTCCAGGCGCAGATCGCCCGCACCGAGCTCGGGGTCGAGCGGGTGGCCGTGCTCGACGCCGACACGCGGGTCGGCTCGGCGGGGTCGACCTCGGCCTCGCGCCAGACCTACGTCACCGGCGGCGCGGTCAAGGCGGCGTGCGAGGCGGTGCGCGAGCGACTGCAGGAATTGGCCGCCGAGCGCGGCGTGGCGGTGGGTGGGGACATCATCTCCTCCGTGCTCGAGGAGGGCGAGGCGATCGAGGAGACGGTGCAGTGGCGCCATCGCCCGACGCACCCCCTCGACGAGGACGGCCAGGGCGACGCCCACGTCCAATACGCCTTCTCGGCCCACCGCGCGGTGGTCGACGTCGACACCGAGCTGGGGCTCGTGCGCGTGGTCGAGCTGGCCACCGCCCAGGAGGTGGGCAAGGCCATGAACCCGCAGGCGCTCGAGGGCCAGATCGAGGGCGGCAGCGCGCAGGGGCTGGGGCTGGCGCTGATGGAGGAGGTCCAGGTGGTCGACGGCAAGGTCCTCAACGCCTCCTTCACCGACTACCTGCTGCCGACGATCCTCGACATGCCGCCGGTGCGCATCGAGCTGCTCGAGCACGCCGACCCCGTGGCGCCCTACGGCCTGAAGGGCGTGGGCGAGCCGCCAAACATCTCCACGCCCCCCGCCATCGCCGCCGCGCTGCGCGCCGCCACCGGCCGCGCGCTGGCGCGCATCCCCGTGCGCCCCGAGCACCTCGTCGGTCTCGACGCGCAAGAGGCCTTCGTCGCGCGCTACGGCGCCATCTTCGAGGGCTCGCCGTGGGTCGCGCGCGCAGCCTTCGCCGAAGGGCCGTTCACCGGCGTCGACGACCTGCACGCCGCGTTGGTGGGTGCCGTGCGCGAGGCGCCGCGCGAGCGCCAGCTCGATCTCATCCGCGCCCATCCCGAGCTGGCCGGGCGCGAGGCGCAGGCCGGCGAGCTGACCGCCGCGTCGGCCAGCGAGCAGGCCTCCGCGGGCCTGCAGCACCTGACCGCCGAGGAGGCCGAGCGCTGGCGCGCGCTCAACGCCGCCTATCGCGAGTGCTTCGGCTTCCCGCTCGTCGTCTGCGTGCGCGAGCACACCAAGGCGTCGATCCTCGCCTGGGGCCAGAAGCGCCTGGGCCACGAGCCCGAGGAGGAGGTCGAGATCGCCCTGGCCGAGATCGCCAAGATCGCACGGCTGCGCCTCGAGGAGCTCGAACGATGATCACGACGCACGTGCTCGACACCGCCCGTGGGCGGCCGGCCGCCGGCGTGCCGATCGTGCTCGAGCGCGCGACCGGCGACGGCTGGCAGGAGCTCGGCCGCGGCGCCACCGACGCCGACGGGCGCCTGCGCGACCTGGTCGCCGAGGGCGCCTCCGCGGGGGCCGGGCGCTACCGGCTGACCTTCGACACCGGCGCCTATTTCCGCGACCGCGGCGAGGCCGCCTTCTACCCCGAGGTCTCCGTCGTCTTCACCGTCGCGACCGACGAGCACCACCACGTCCCGCTGCTGCTGAGCCCGTTCGGCTACAGCACCTACCGAGGGAGCTGACGCATGACCTTCGTCCTCAGCCAGAGCAACTACGGCAAGTCCGCCATCCGACTGGTGAAGGTCGTGCGCGATGGGGGCCGCCACGAGCTCGCAGACGTCACGGTCGACGTGATGCTCGACGGCGACTTCCGCGCGGCCCACGACGAGGGCGACAACAGCGCCCTGATCGCCACTGACACCATGCGCAACGCCGTCTACGCGCTGGCGGCCAAGCACGACGTCTCGCAGCTCGAGGCCTTCGGGCGCGCGCTCGTGGAGCACTTCGTCGTGACCGGGCCGACGGTGCAGCGCGCGCAGGTGCGGCTCGTCGAGCACCCGTGGGCGCGGCTGGGCGAGCACGAGCACGCCTTCCAGCGCGGGGCCGGCGGGGAGCGGATCGCCATCGTCACCGGCGATGACCACAGCAGCCGGATCGAGGCCGGCGTCGAGGGGCTCGAGGTGCTGCGCACGACCGGGTCGGGCTGGTCGGGCTTCGTGCGCGACGAGCTGACCACGCTGCCCGAGACCGACGACCGCATCCTCGCCACCGCGGTCAGCGCGCGCTGGACCTACGCCGAGGGCGGGATCGACTACGCGGCATCCTGGCAGGCGGCGCGCGACGCGATCCTCGAGGCCTTCGGCGACCATTACAGCCCATCGGTGCAGTTCACCCTGCGGCGCATGGGCCGGGCCGTGCTCAAGGCCGTCGAAGCGATCGAACGCGTGCGCTTGTCGCTGCCCAATCGCCATCACCTGCTCTACGACCTGTCGCGCTTCCGCCTGGAGAACGCCAACGAGGTCTTCCAGGCCACGACCGAGCCCTACGGCCTCATCGAGGGGACGGTCGAGCGGGCCCACCTATAGGGTCGCGCGCCATGAAGATCCGCGCCGCCGTCCTCGAGGAGTTCGGCGCGCCGCTGGTGGTCCAGGAGGTCGACCTCGCCGAGCCCAAGGCCGGCGAGGTGCTCGTGCGCCTGGAGGCCTGCGGCGTGTGCCACACCGAGCGCATCGTCTGCGTCGACCTCTCAGAGGACCGCCTGGCGATGGCGCGCGGCCAGGGCGCGACGGACACCTTCGTCGGCGGCGACGACGCCGTGCAGAGGGTCCTCGACATGACCGACGGCTTCGGCGCGGACTACACCTTCGAGGCGACCGGCAGCGTGACCGTCATGCGCCAGGCCGTCGAGTCCGCGCGCATGGGCTGGGGGCTGTGCACGGTCGCGGGCGTGGCCGGCCGGGGCGAGCTGCTCGAGGTCATACCGCGCTACCTGATCACCGGGCGGCGCATCGCGGGCGCCTCGTTCGGCGGGGCGAAGGGCCGCGACCGCGTGCCCGAGCTGGCGCGCGCGTACCTCGACGGCGAGCTCGACCTCGAGGCGCTCATCTCGGCGCGCGTGCCGCTGGACGACGTCAACGAGGCCTTCGCGGCGATGGAGCGCCAGGAGGGCATCCGCTCGGTCCTGACCCTCGATTAGGCCGGCCGCGGCGCGGTGAAGGTCCCGCGCCACTCGAGCACGAGGCGGTCCTCGGCCACGCCGATGCGCATCGCGACATCCGAGCAGGCCGGGCAGCGCAGCACGACCCCCGCGCCGTGGTAGGCGCGGTGGGCACCGAGCGCGTTCTCGGCGCCGCACGACTGACAACGCCGCTGCACGGTGGTCACCTCCACCGCGAAGACCTCGCTGAGCAGGCCGGCGACGCCGTTGGCGTCGGTGTGGACCTCGGTCATCTCATCCTCCTGTGGGGCCGAAGCGCTCGGCGTGGATGGTGCGCGGGTCGTAGCCGTCGTCGACCAGCAGGTCGGCCACGGCCTCGACGAAGGGCGTCGGGCCGCAGACGAAGATCAGCGGCCGCGCGTCGGGGTCGGGGACGACCTCGGCCAGCATGGCGGCGTCGACGCGCCGCGCGTAGCCGCCCCAGCCCGGCGGCGGCGTGCGCGTGAAGGTCCAGGCGACGTGCAGTCCCGCCCGCGGCTCGAGCCGCTCGAGCTCGTCGCGGAAGAGCGCGTCCTGCTCGCTGCGCGCCGAGGCGAGCACGTGCGCCTCCACGTCGGCGGCGCGGGCGCCGCGATGGCGCAGCATCGCCATGAGCGGGACCACGCCCGAGCCGCCGCCGATGAGCGCCAGCGGGCCGCCGTCGTCGGCCGCCCACGAGAAGTGCCCGCCGATCGGCCCGCGCAGCTCGAACTGGTCGCCGGCGCGGAGCTCCTGGACGAAGTAGGGCGAGACCTCGCCGTCGTCGATGAGCTCAACCGTCAGCTCGAGCGCGTCGAGCTCCGGCGCCGAGGCGATCGAGTACGAGCGCTGGGCCTGGTAGCCGTCCTGGGCGGTCAGGCGCACGTCGGCGTGCTGGCCGGCGCGGTGCCCGGGCCAGTCGGGCACGTCGAGCACCGCCGTGACCGCGCGCGGCGTCTCGGCGACCACCTCGCGCACGGTCACCGTGCGCCAGACGATCGGCCGGCGGCCGATCAGTCGCCCCAGTACCGCTGCTCGCGCCACGGGTCGCCGTAGTTGTTGTAGCCGGCCGCCTCCCAGAAGCCCGGCTCGTCGTCGAGCGTCAGGGCCAGGCCGCGCACCCACTTCGCGCTCTTCCAGAAGTACAGGTGGGGCACCAGCAGTCGCGCCGGGCCGCCGTGCTCGGGATGCAGGGGCTCGCCGTCGTACTCGTAGGCGACCCACGCCTTGCCGTCGCGGAGGTCCTCCAGCGGCAGGTTGGTGGTGTAGTCGCCGTCCGACCACGCCGTGACGTACTCGGCCTCGGTGGCGACGCCCTCGAGCAGCGTGTCGACCGAGACGCCCGTCCACGCCGTGTCGAGCTTGGTCCACTTCGTCACGCAGTGGATGTCGACGGTGAAGGTCTCGGCGGGCAGCCCGCGCAGCTCGTCCCAGGTCCAGGAGACCGCCTCGTCGACGGCGCCGTGGACGGTGAGGCTCCACTCGTCAAGCGGCGTGTGGGGCGTCGGGCCGGCCGACAGGACCGGGAAGTCGGGGGTCAGGTACTGGCCGGGTGGGAGGCGAGCGGCGTCGGCGTCGTCTTGGCGGCGTCCGTGGAAGCCGCGGGAGATGGGTGGCATGCCCCTAGCTTGGCCGATTCGAGCAGCGTGCGCACGCGATCGGCGAGAACCTGCACGGGGGCCTCGCCGCCGTCCGGGCCCGGCGCGGTGGCTGCGCGCTCGGCGATCTCCGCGATGAAGGCGGCGACGACCTGCGGGTCGAACTGGCTGCCGGCCATGTCGCGCAGCTCCTGGCACGCCGCATCGTGGCCCACGGCCGTGCTGTACGCGCGGTCGGTGGTCATCGCGTCGTAGGCGTCGCAGACCGCCACGACGCGCGCCGCCAGCGGGATCTCGTCGCCGCGCAAGCCGTCGGGGTAGCCCTGGCCGTCCCAGCGCTCGTGGGTCGAGCGCACGATGCGCGCGACGGGGCGCAGCGCGGGCGCCGCGTTGAGGATCCGCTCACCGAGGATGGTGTGCTGGTACATCAGCTCCCACTCGGTGGCGTCCAGCCCGGCCGGCTTGTCGAGGATCACGTCCGGGATGCCGACCTTGCCGACGTCGTGCAGCTCCGCGGCGCGCGCGATCTCGTCGATCTCCTCGCCGTCCATGCCGAGCCGCCGCGCGACGGCGACGGCGAGGTCGGCGACCTCGCTGGAGTGCTCGCGCAGGTCGGGCTTCTTGGCCTGCATCGTGCGCATGAGGACGTCGCGCGCCTGCTCGCGCGCGCCCGAGCGCCCGTGCTTGTGCGAGTACATGCGTTCGTCGCCGAGCTGCAGCGCCTGCTCGAGCGTCGCGGCCTCATGCGGCAGCAGGACCACGCCGTGCGAGGCGGTGATGGAGAACTCCTCGCCGCTCTCGCTCAGCGCGAGCGAGGCGCCGGCCATGACCTCCTCCAGGCGGTCCTCCTCGACGGTCACGACGGCGCAGAACTCGTCGCCGCCGAGGCGGTAGGCCTCGCCGTAGGGCGCCACCGACGCGGCGAGCTTCATGCCGAGGTGGGCCAGAAGCGCGTCGCCGGCGGGGTGGCCGAAGGTGTCGTTGTAGGACTTGAAGCCGTCGAGATCGAAGAGCATGAGCAGCAGGGGCGAGCGCTCGTCGGCCGTGGCGAACCACTCGCCCAGGTGCCCGGCCATCTTGCGCCGGTTGCCCAGCCCGGTCAGGGGGTCACTGATCGCCTGCTCGCGCAGGGCGTGGTGGCCGAGGATGTCGGCCGCCGCGGTGCGGCCCTTGGCCACGAGCTCGGTCAGCAGCGCGACCTCGTCGTCCTGAAAGGGGCGCTCGCGGCGCGCGATGGCCACGGCGCCGAGCAGGCCCTCGGGCCCGCCGACGCGGAAGGGCAGGGCGATCGCCCAGCCGGCGGAGTCGTGCGCGTGCTCGGTCCGGCCGCTGGCGGTCGCCGCCTCGGCCGCGGTGTCCAGAGCGTGGCGTAGGTCGTCGGTCGCGTCGGGCGGGACCTGAAGCGGCGGGCTGCCGACCAGCCGCAGGGACCCCGTGTCGGCGTCGAGCGCCTCGATCGAGCCGCGCAGCATGATGTCCACCAGCGCGTCGATGTCGAGCCGGGCGGCGAAGGCGTCGCCCATGCGCCGCACCGCCGACTGCAGGCGGCTGCGCTCGCGGATGGCCAGCTGGAGGCGGCTCTGGGCCTGCTCGATGCGCGCCCGGCGATCGCGGGCGAGCAGCATGAGCAGCCCGGCGAGCGGGAGGACGAGCAGGACGCCGGCCAGGTGGTGCAGCGCGGTGTGACCGGCGAGGAAGCCGATCGGTGCCAGGCAGGCGTCGACCATGACCACGTGGGCGAAGACCTGGATCTGCAGGTGGGGCGCGATGCCGCGGGCGGCGGCTTCGCGCAGCGTCGCCGAGGCGGCGTCGAACAGGCAGCCGCACAGCAGCGCGATGCCCAGCAGGGGAAGGTTGGAGAGGCCGAGCTGGGGCGCGCCCGCGAGGACGAGCACGAGCGCAGGGCCGAGGGCGTGCCACGCGTCGGGGATGGCGAAGAGCAGCCGCAGCGCCGAGCCGCGGCGGCGCACCAGGTCGGTCAGGCGCGCGAGGACGAGGCCGGCGGCCACGAGCACCGGCACGATGGCCGGCGGCAGCAGGACGAGCATCGGGACGAGCACGAGCTGCGACGGGAAGACGAAGCCGGCGCCGACCGGGAACTCGACCCGCGAGACCAGCGTGTAGAGCGCCACGAGCACGAGGGCCGCCCCGACGTCGACGCCCGACAGCGCGCCGGGCACGAGCAGGAGCGCGACGGCGCCCAGCCCGAAGAGCAGACCGGCCACGACCTCCGTCAGGAGCTCGCGGCGGTCGACCCCGCGCGACCGCGCCTCCCAGGACTCCTCGAGGAGTCGCTCGGCGGCGCGATCGCTGCGGATGTCGTCCCCTGCGTTCATCCCCGCCCGTAGGGATCGACGTAGACGTCGTCGATGGCCCAGGAGCCTCCGTAGTTCTCGGGGTCGAAGACGAGCTGGACGCTCAGCGTCTGATCGAGGTTCCACAGGGGCAGCGAGCTCGCGAGGCTCAGCGGGCTCGTGGGCTGCCACGCGGTGCCGGTGCCGATCGAGCCGACGACGGTCTCGTTCGTGGCGCCGTTGGCGTCACGCCAGCGCAGCTTCACGGCCAGCGCGCCCCAGGTTCCGCTGGTCCGCTTCGCGAAGAACCGGAAGGTCGGGCGCGAGATGTCGATGCACACGGGCGGCGACACGGCGGTGCCGGTCGCGTCGATGGCCAGCGACTTCGAGTCGCCGGCCGCGCGGACCGACCACGACTCGTTGCCCGAGGTCACCCGCGCCCCGGACAGCGACCATCCGCTGGCACCGGATTCGAAGCCGGCGTTGGGCGCGAGGCTGTAGTTGTTGGAGTCGCCGAAGACCTGGAACGGCTTGGTCGTCGGCGTCGATGCGCACGCCGCCTGGGCGGCGGCCGGCACCACGAAGACCGCGACGGCGCTCAGCAGAGCGGTGAGCCCCGTGCGCAGCCCTCTCGGTCGAAGTACATACGGCAAGTCAGGGACCCCCTCGTCAATGTCAACCCGCGCTCGGCGCGGGTCCTGCTCTTGGTCGGCAGCCGAGCCGCGTCCTGGAGACACGGTTCGCCGACACGAGTCAGTTCGGCGCCCTGACAGCCCGCCGATAGCTCCTGGCCGTCCAGTGGACGGTCGTTCGACGGCGGTTTACCGCCGTTCGGCGACGCGAGGCGCCACTCGGCGCGCTCTACGCCGCTTGGCGCCCGCCGCGTACCGCGAGCCGCAATGTGTCGAAGAGATCGTCGATGTCGGCGCTCTTCTCGACCACCGCGTGGGCGCCGGCAGCCTGCGCCTGGCCGTCGAGCCCGGGGTCGGCCGTGGCCGTGTAGAGCACCACCTCCGGCGGCGCCGGCCCCGCGCGCAACGTGCGGCACAGCGCGAGGCCGTCCTCGTCGCCCAGCCGCCAATCGAGGAGCACGACGTCGGGCCGGGTCTGGCCCAGGGCCGCGCGCAGCTCGTGCCCGTCGCCGGCGGTGCCGACGCAGACGAAGCCCGGCTCGGTGCGCAGGACGGCCTCCAGCCCCGCGCGCAGAACGGGATGATCGTCGACGACGAGGACCCGGATCATGTGCTCATGATGCTCGCATGAGCGGTTTCGTGTCGCGGTACGCCTAGCCCCCAGCCCGCAATTTGCGCGGGACCGGGGGCTGCCGTCGGGGGGTTGTCTAGGCGGCGTTGGCGGCCACCGTGGCGGTGCCGAGGGTCAGCCCCTCGGCGAAGGCGGTCGTCCCGAAGGCCTGGTTGAGCACGTCGGCCGCCGCCTTGGTGAGCTTGGCCGTCACCGGGCCAACGGTCACCGTGCGCCCGGAGATCGCGACCTTGGCGGCGCTCAGGTCGAGCGCCGCGAGGTCGAAGCGGGCCGTGCCGAGCAGCGCGGTGAGCTTGGGCGCGGGGGCGGTCGCGATGGCGAAGTCGTTCACCGTCACCACCGTGGCGCCCTTGGTCAGCGTCAGCCCGCCGCTGTGGGTGATGCTGCCGGCGAGCGACTTCGCGTCGACCTTGCCGCCGGTGATGGGGAAGGCGAGGCTGCCGTCGGGGTTCGCGGTCGCCGGCGCCGCCGGCGCGGCGCTGATGCCCAGCGCGGCCAGCGCCTGCGCGGCCCCCGGATCGAGGGCCAGCGACGTCGCCCCGCCGGTGAAGGCGATCTGCTCGGGAGTGGCCTTGACCGTGGCGGTCCCGACGCGCAGCCCGCGCGTGAACGCCCGGACCCCGAAGGCCTTGTTGAGCGCCGCCGCGCCCTTGGCGCTGAGCTTGACCGCGACGCCCGAGACGCGCGTCCTCAGGCCGGCGCGCGTGACCTTCGCCTTGCCCAGCGAGAGGGTGAACGCGTGTAGGCGGGCCGTGCCTGCCTTGACGGAGATCGACGGCGTCCTGTCGACGCCGATGGTGAAGCTCGTCAGCCGCACGCGGGTGGCGCCGGCCCGCAGCTGAAGGCCGCCGCGGTGGGTGATCGTGCCGGCCGCCGTCGCGGGGTCGATCGAGCCGCCCGTGATGGGGAACGAGACGCCCTTGGATCCAGCCTTGGCCGGCGAGATCGGCGTGACCGACACGCCGAGGCCCTCGAGCGCCCTGGCCGTGCCGGCGTCGAGCTTCAGGGTGGTCGAGCCGCCGGCGAGCTTCACCGTGGCGGCCCCTGCTGGCGCGGCGACGGCGAGCGCCACGAGGGCGCCGGCGGCCGCCACGCGGAGAGTGCGTGTGAGAGTGGACATGCCCGGTCCTCCGAGGGCGGGGGCCGCTTCGGTTGCGTCGGATTGCGCCACAACCGCTCGCCGCCCGTAGCCGTAGGTGATGGATGAGATGCCGGTCGACGCGCTCACGCTGCCAGCGCTCGCCTCCGCGCCGGCCGCGGGCGATGAGCGCCGGCGCGCCCCCGATCGCGCCGAGCGGCGTCTGGCCGCCCGCCTGCGCGCCGGCGACGGCGACGCGCTGGCGGCCGCCTACGAGGCCTACGGGGCGGCGACCTTCGGCCTCCTGGTCCGCATGCTCGGCGACCGCGCCGCCGCCGAGGACGTCCAGCAGCAGGTCTTCACCGAGGTCTGGCGGCGCGCGAGCGACTACGATGCCCGCCGCGCGGGGCTGCTGACGTGGGTGCTGACCATCGCGCGCAGCCGCGCGATCGATCACCTGCGCCGGCGCGTGCCCGAGCCGCGCGACCCGCAGCGCGCCGACTCCCGCACGGTCGAGGCCGACGCCGACGCGCTGCTCGAGCGCTGGCGCATCGCTCAGCTGCTCGGCCGCCTGCCCGAGGAGGAGCGCGCGCTGCTGCGGATGCGCTTCTACGACGAGCTCAGCCAGAGCGAGATCGCCACCGCCACCGGCATCCCGCTCGGGACGGTCAAGGCGCGGATGGTGCGCGGCCTCACGCGGCTGCGCGAGATGATCGAGGTCGAGGGCGCGTGACCCGCCGCCACGACGACATCCCGGCCGAGCTGCGCGACGTCGCCGCGCAGCTGCGCGCGCTCGGGCGCGAGGAGTGGGAGCTCGCCGCGCCGCCGCCGCTGCGCGCGACGGTCGCCGAGCGGCGCGCGCCCGTCGAGCGCCGCCGTGGGCGCTGGCCCGGCCGCTTCGCCCAGGGGCTCGTGCCCCGCCCCGCGCTCGCGGCCGCCGCGGCCCTGATGCTCGTCGCCCTCGCCACGGCCCTCGTCGCGCTCATCGCCGGCGGCGACGGCAGCCCCGTCGCCGGGCGCGAGGTCGCGCTCGCGGCCGTGGGCGACGGTCCCCGCGGCGCGCACGCCGCCGCCCGCCTGCGCGCCACCACCATGCAGCTGACGGTCAGCGGCCTGCCGCGCGTGAGCGACGGCGGCTTCTACGAGGTCTGGATGATGCGCGACGCGACGCACCTCGTCGCCCTCGGCAGCTTCCGGGTCGGCGCCGATGGGCGCGCGCGTGTCGAGCTCCCGGTCACCGCGAGCCCACGGCGCTTCCCCGTCCTCGACATCTCGCGCGAGGCCGCCGACGGCGATCCGGCGCACTCGGGCCTCTCGGTCCTGCGCTCGCGGCCGATCGATAGCTAGGCGAGCGATCATCTAGGGTCCCCGCCGATGGCGATCCCTCCCGTCCTGCGCGCGCTGCTGACCGCTCACGGCCCGTCCGGCTATGAGACGGCGCCGGCCGCCGCCTTCCGCGAAGCCGCCTCGGCCTACGCCGAGGTCACGACCGACGTGATGGGGTCGGTGTGGGCGAGGGTCCCCGGGACGGGCGAGGGCCCCACGCTGGCCATCGTGGGCCACATCGACGAGATCGGCCTCATCGTCACGCACATCGACGACAACGGCTTCCTGCGCTTCATGGGCGTCGGCGGGTGGGACCCGCAGATCCTCGTGGGACAGCGGCTCACCGTGGCCACGCGGGAGGGGGAGATCGCGGGCGTCGTGGGGCGCAAGCCGATCCACCTGCTCAAGGACGACGACCGCAAGAAGGTCGCGCGCCTGGAGGAGCTGCACATCGACATCGGCGCGAAGGACGGCGACGAGGCGCGCGGGCTCGTGCGCGTCGGCGACGTGGCGGTCATCGAGGGCGAGCCCGTCGAGCTGCCCAACGACCGCGCAGTGGCACGCTCGATGGACAACCGCCTCGGCTGCTACGTCGCCTATGAGGCCGCGCGGCTCGTCTCGGAGGCCGGCGGCGCGCCCGGCGACGTCGTGGCGGTCGCCGCCGTGCAGGAGGAGACCACCTTCGGCGGGTCGCGGACCACGGCGTACGCGCTGCGCCCCGACCTGGCCATCGTGGTCGACGTCACCCACGCCACCGACGCGCCCGGCGTCGAGGTCAACGAGCTCGGCGCGCACCCCTTCGGCTCGGGGCCGGTCATCGAGCGCGGCTCGAATCTCAACCCGCGCGTCGTCGAGCTGCTCTACGAGACGGCCGAGGCCGAGGCGATCCCGTTCACGATCCAGGCCTCCGCGCGCTCCACCGGCACCGACGTGGACGCCATGCACTTCTCGCGCGGTGGCATCCCGTGCGGGGGCATCGGCCTGCCGCTGCGCTATATGCACTCGCCGGTCGAGATGGTGCAGCTCGAGGACGTCGCCAACGCCGCGCGGCTCATCGCCGCGGCCGCGCAGCGCCTGACCGCGGAGACCAGCTTCGCGCGGTGAGGGCCCGCGCCGCCGCGCTCGCCGCCGTCGCCCTGGCGCTCGCCGCGTGCGGCGCCAAGGACGAGTCGGGCGGCCGGAGGACCGCGCCGAAGGCGGACAGCGGGGCCAAAGCGGCCGGCTCGCCCGCGGCGCGGCCGGGCCCGCGGCTCTCCGACGCGCAGCTCGCCGGCCAGCACGTCGTCTTCCCCTTCGCCGGGCGCACACCGCCGCGGGCGCTGCTGGCGCGCATCCGCCGCGGCGAGGCGGCAGGGGTCATCTTCCTGGGCGCCAATCTCGGCACGCCGGCGCAGGTGCGGGCGCTGACGCGCTCGCTGCGGCGCGTCCCGCGGCCAGCCGGACTGCGGGCGCCGCTGCTGCTCATGGTCGACCAGGAGGGCGGCAGCGTCCAGCGCCTGCCGGGCGCGCCGTCGCGCAGCGCCCCGGCGATGGCGGCCACGGGGCGCCCGTCGGTCGCCCTCGCCGAGGGGCGCGCGACCGCCGCGACGCTGCGCGCCGCGGGCATGAACGTCGACCTCGCGCCGGTGGTCGACGTCGTGCGCCCCGAGAGCGCGCTGCAGGCCGAGGGGCGGGGCTTCGGCTTCAGCGCGAAGCGGGTGGAGCGCTTCGGGGCAGCCTTCACGCGCGGGCTGCGCGCCGGCGGCGTGGCCGCCACGGCCAAGCACTTCCCCGGCTTCGGCGCGGCGCCGGCCAACACCGACCTCGGCGACGTGCGCATTCGCGTCGGGCTGCGCGAGCTGCGCGCCGTCGACCGGCGGCCGTTCGCGGCGGCGATCCGGGCCGGCGCCGGCCTGGTCATGCTCTCGAGCGCGATCTACCCGACGCTGTCGCGCGCCCCGGCGGTGCTCTCGGCGCGCGTGGTGCAGGGCGAGCTGCGCGAGGGCCTGGGCTTCAAGGGCGTGACGATCTCCGACGACCTCGAGGCGCCCGCCTTCGCCTCGCGCGGCGGCGCGAGCGGCGCGGGGCTGGCGGCGGCCCGCGCGGGTGTGGACCTGCTGCTCTTCGCGCGCACCTACGACGGCGCGGACCGCGCGGCGAGGGCGCTGGCCGGCGGCCTGCGCTCCGGGCGCGTGGACCGCTCCGCGCTCGAGGCCTCGCTGGGCCGCGTGCTGGCCCTGCGCGCGGCGTTGCCCTAGGCCTCGCTCCTGCGACTCGCTCGCACCTGCATGGCGCTCGCAGAAAGCGCCAAGTTGCAGGGAGATTTATGTGATCCGCGGTGCTGCGGCGTGCGTCATTGCCGCTGTGATGTCCCACAACCTCCCAAGGAGGAGCAGCTTCATGCGCAAGCTCGCGATCCTGACGGTGGCGCTGCTCGCGGCGCTGTCGGCAGGCGTACTCGCGGTGACCGCCGGCTCGGGCTCGAGCCATCGCGAAGCACCGCTCTCGTCGCTCGACCCCACGGCCGACGACACCGACGTCTATGCCTTCGTGGCCCCCGACGCCCCAGGCTCGGTGACCCTGATCGGCAACTGGATCCCGTTCGAGGACCCGGCCGGCGGCCCGAACTTCTATCGCTTCGACGACCGGGCGTCGTACTACCTCAACGTCGACAACACCGGCGACGGCAGGTACGACATCCGCTACCGGTTCAAGTTCAAGACGAAGGTTCGCACCCCGAACTCGTTCCTCTACGCGCTGCCGGGCGTGAGCTCGGTCAACGACCCGAAGCTCAACCTCGTGCAGACCTACTCGGTCTGGCGCGAGCGTTACGAGCGCGGCCATCTGGTGAGCAGCAAGCTGCTGGCCAAGGGCCTGCCCACGGCGCCGAACAACGTCGGGCCCAAGACGTTCCCCCACTACGACGCCGTCGCCAACCAGGCGATCAAGGGTCTGCCGGGTGGGGGCAAGGTCTTCGCCGGCCAGGTCGACGACCCGTTCTTCGTGGATCTCGGCTCGACCTTCGACGCCATCAACATCGACATGCCGGGCCGCACGGGCGTCGGCACCGGCAACCAGGGTGGCGGCAAGGACGACCTCGCTGGCTACAACGTCCACACGATCGCCCTGCAGGTGCCGAAGGCCGAGGTGACCCGCGACCACAAGACGCCGGCTGATGCCAAGGCCGCCAACGCGGTCGTGGGCGTGTGGGCCTCCACGTACCGCCCGGTGTTGCAGGTCACCCGCCAGAGCCCGGTGGCCGCCGACGCCGCGTCCAGCGCGTCCAAGCGCGGGCAGCGGGTCTCCGACGACCACGGCGAGGGCCAGGTCAGCCGCCTGGGCAACCCCCTCGTCAACGAGGTGGTCATCCCTCTGGGTCAGAAGGACAGGTTCAATGCGACCCAGCCGTCCGACGACCTGAAGAACTTCGGCAAGTACGTGCTCTCGCCGGAGCTCGCCAAGGTCATCAACATCCTGTTCCCGGGGCTCAACGTGCCCGAGAGCAACCGCACGGACATCGTTCAGGCGCTGCTCACCGGCATTCCGGGCCTGACCCAGATCGCCCCGGGCGCGCCCCCCACCGACACGCTGAAGATCAACCTCGGCGTGGCGCCGAACCCGCACCCGAGCCGCTTCGGCGTCCTCGGCGGTGACACCCAGGGCTTCCCGAACGGGCGCCGCCTGACCGACGACGTTGTCGACATCTCCGAGCGCGTCGTGGGCGGCTTCCTCAAGGGCAACAAGCTGCCCCTGGGCGACGGCGTGGACCAGAACGACGAGGCCTTCCGGCCCTCGTTCCCCTACCTCGCCGCCCCGGCCGCGGGCTTCGACTCGCAGCTCAAGCGGACCGAGCCGGCGCACGCGCCGGTCCCCGGCGACCCCGCGGGGTCCCGCTAGGAGGAGGCGACGGGCGGGCGGGGCATCTGCCCCGCCCGCTCCGCGCTTCGCCAGCCAGCACCACTCCACCCCGAGGCCACCCACCCATGCGCCGCCTCCTCATCAGCTTCGTCGCGACCTTCGCCATCGCGCTCCCCGTCTTCGTCCTCGCCGCGCGCGGCGGCTCGCCGCCCGCCGCGTCGCCGGCCGCGGCCGCCTTGCCGCCCGCGCCGACGCCCGACGCGTCCACCGACGAGCGCATCGGCGCGCTGCAGGCCACCGTCAGGGCCGCGCCCAAGCGCGCCGACGGCTGGACCCTGCTGGCCGGCGCGTACCTGCAGAAGGTGCGCGAGACCGGCGACGCCGGCTTCTACGCCCGCGCTCAGGGCGCCGTCGACCGCGCGCTGTCACTGCGCCCCGCCGACCCGGGGGCGCTGACCCAGCGCAGCGCCCTCGAGCTCTCGCGCCACGACTTCCGCGCGGGGCTGCGCGATGCGCAACGGGCCCGCGCGCTGGCGCCGACGGCGATCGCGCCCTTCGACGTCGTCGTCGACGCCCTCGTCGAGCTTGGGCGCTACCCCCAGGCCGAGCGAGCGCTGCAGGAGATGGTCGATCGCAAGCCCGACCTCGCGGCCTACGCGCGCGTGTCCTACTTCCGCGAGCTGCACGGGGACCTCGACGGCGCGCTGGCCGCCATGCGCGCCGCGGCGTCGGCGGGCGGCGCGGCGCCCGAGCAGGACGCCTACGTGCGCGCGCTGCTCGGCGGCCTCGAGCTGCAGAAGGGTCGGATCGGCCCTGCCATGCGCCAGTACCGCGAGGCGCTGCAGGCCGTGCCCCGCTACCCGGCCGCCGAGGCCGGCCTGGCCCAGGCCGACGTGGCGCGCGGCCGGCTGGCCCCGGCCATCGCCCGGCTGCAGCGCGTCGTCGATCGGCTCCCGCTGCCGAGCTACGTCATCGCCCTGGGCGAGGCGCAGGCGGCGGCGGGCCGGCGCGCCGATGCGGCGCAGAGCTTCGCGCTCGTGCGCGTCGAGACGATGCTCCAGCAGCGAGCCGGCGTCAACGCCGACGTCGAGCTCGCCCTCTTCGAGGCCGATCACGGCAGCCCGCGCCGGGCCGTGGCTCTCGGCCGACGAGCCTGGGCCGCGGCTCCGAGCGTTCGCTCGGCCGACGCCCTGGGGTGGGCCCTGCATCGCGGAGGGCATTCGCGCGCCGCGCTCGGGTGGGCGCGGCGCGCGCTGGCCCTCGGCTCGCGCGATCCGGCCTTCCTGAGCCACGCCGGGCTCATCGCGCGCTCCGCCGGCCGGCCGCGCCTGGCGGCCCGGTGGCTGACGGGCGCGCGCGCCGGCCGCGCCGCGCTCGGCGCGGGCCTGCGGGAGGCGCTGCGATGAGGCGCCTGGCGCTTCGTCCCCTGGCCCGCGCCGCGACGGCGCGCGTCCTGCTCGCCGCCGCCCTCGCGCTCCCCGCCCTCGCGCTGGCCGCCCCCGCCGGCGCTCACCCGCTGGGCAACTTCTCGGTCAACCACCTGACCGTCGTGCGCGCGTCGAGCGACCGCGTCGACGTGCGCTATGTGCTCGACCAGGCCGAGATCCCGACCTTCCGCGAGCGCGGCCTGGCGCCGACGCGCGTGCTGGCGCGCAAGCGCGCCGAGGTGGCGCGAGGTCTCTCGGTCGCGATCGGCGGCCGGCCCGTGGCGCTGGCCCTGCGCCCGGGCGGGCGCATCTCGTTCCCCCGGGGCGCGGGGGGCCTTCGCACCACGCGCGTCGAGCTGCTGCTGAGCGCGCGAGTGGCGGCCCGTGGCGCGGTGGTGGTGCGCGACGCGACCTTCGCCGGGCGCGTGGGGTGGCGCGCGGTGCTCGTCGAGCCCGGCCGCGGGACGGCCGTGCGCAGCGACGTGACGAGCGCCGACCCCACTCGGCGGCTGCGCGTCTACCCGACGGCGCTGCTCGCCAGCCCGGCCAATCGCACCGTCGCGCACCTGCGGGTGAGCCCCGGCAGCGGGACGGTCACGGCGCCGCGCGGCGATGGCGGCGGGGGCACCACGACGACCGACCGCGGCGCGGGCGACCGCTTCGGCTCGGTCTTCGAGCGCGCGGCGACCGGTCAGGGCGTGCTCGTGCTGCTCCTGCTGGCGGCCTTCGGGTGGGGCGCGGTGCACGCGCTGTCGCCCGGCCACGGCAAGGCGATGGTGGCCGCCTACCTGGTCGGCGCGCGCGGCACGGCGCGCCACGCCGTCGCGCTCGGCCTGACGGTGACGGTCACGCACACGATCGGCGTCTTCGCCCTGGGGGCGGTGGCGCTCGCGCTGTCGGCCTACGTGCTGCCGGAGGACCTCTACCCGTGGCTGAACCTCGTCTCCGGGCTGCTGGTGCTCGGGGTCGGGGCGTCGGTCGCGCGGGCGCGCGTGCGCCGGGCGCGCACGCCCGTGCACCACGACCACGACCACCAGCACGACCACGACCACGGGCACGGGCACGGGCACGGGCACGGGCACCACGACCACGGCGACCTGCGCCCGCGCGCGCTGTTGGCGATGGGCGCGTCGGCCGGGCTCATCCCGTGCCCGTCGGCGCTCGTCGTGCTCCTCGGCGCGGTGGCCCAGCACCAGATCGGCCTGGGCCTCGTCCTCATCGTCGCCTTCTCGGCCGGCCTCGCCGCCACCCTGACCGGCCTCGGGCTGCTCGTGGTGGCCGCGGGCCGCGTCTCCGCGCGCCTGAGCGGCGCGCGCGTGGGCCGGGCCCTCGCCGTGCTGCCGGCGCTCAGCGCCATCGCGATCGTCGCCGTCGGCCTGGCCCTGACCGCGCAGGCGGTGCCTAGGGTGCTCTGAATTACCGCCAACTGCGACCTCGTTGCAGTTGCGAGGGTGCCGCGCTACGTTCGCCGCAGGGTCCACCTTGACCGTTTCGCGCCTCACTCCGGCCGTCGAGGCGGAGACGCCCGTCGCCGCCGCCGCCGTCTTGCGCGAGCGCGGGCTGCGGGTCTCCGCCGCGCGCCGCGAGCTGCTCGATGCGCTCTTCGCCGCCGACCGGCCGCTGAGCGCCGAGGAGCTCGCCGGCGACAGCGACCTCGCCTCGGCCTACCGCAACCTCGAGGTCCTCGAGGAGGTCGGGCTCGTGCGCCACGTGCACCTCGGCCACGGCCCGGGCCTGTACCACCCGGCTGGCCGCGAGCGCGAGTTCGTGGTCTGCGAGTCGTGCGGCGCGGTGCGCGCCGTCGCGCCCGCCGAGCTCGACGACGTGCGCGCGGCCGTGCTCGCGGCGGTCGGCTACCGCGCGCGCTTCACCCACTTCCCGCTCGCCGGCCTGTGCCCGGCGTGCGCGCCGGGAGGCCACGGGTGATCGGGCGCGTCCGCGGCGCGCTGAGCCCAGCCGAGTGGGCGCGCGCGGGCGGCCTGGCGGCTGCAGTCGTCGGACTGCATGTCGTGGGCTTCGGGCTGCTCTTCGGGGTCGTCGTCCCGCACCACTTGAGCCTCGGCGCCGGCGGCGCCTTCACGGCCGGCGTGGGGCTCACCGCCTACACCCTCGGGCTGCGCCACGCCTTCGACGCCGACCACATCGCCGCCATCGACAACACGACGCGCAAGCTCATGAATGACGGCCAGCGTCCGCTCGGCGTCGGCTTCTTCTTCTCGCTCGGGCACTCCACCGTGGTCTTCGCGCTGGCGCTGCTCTTCGCCGTCGGCGTCCGCGCGGTCGCCGGCCAGGTTCAGGACGACGGCTCGACCCTGCACTCGGCCACCGGGCTGATCGGCACGGGCGTGTCGGGCGCCTTCCTCTACGTGATCGCCGGCCTCAACCTGGTCGTCCTCGTGGGGATCGTGCGTGTGCTGCGCGACATGCGCGGCGGGACGTACTCCGAGGACGAGCTCGAGGAGCTCCTGCGCTCGCGCGGGCTGATGAGCCGTCTGCTGGGGCGGCTGACCAACGCCGTGACCAAGACGTGGCAGATGTACCCGCTCGGCGTCCTCTTCGGCCTGGGCTTCGACACGGCCAGCGAGGTCGCCCTGCTCTTCCTGGCCGCGGGCGCGGCCGCGGGCGGCCTGCCGTGGTACGCGATCCTCTGCCTGCCGGTCCTCTTCGCCGCCGGGATGTCCCTGCTCGACACGATCGACGGCTCGTTCATGAACTTCGCCTACGGGTGGGCCTTCTCCCAGCCCGTGCGCAAGGTCTTCTACAACCTCACGGTGACCGGCCTGTCGGTGGCGGTGGCGCTGGTCATCGGCACCATCGAGCTGCTCTCGATCGCCGTCGACCGGCTCGAGCTCTCCGGCGGGTTCTGGGCCTGGGTCGCCGGGATCGACCTCAACGCGCTCGGCTACGTCGTCTTCGGGCTGTTCGTCGCCACGTGGGCGCTGGCGCTCGCCGTCTGGCGCTTCGGGCGCATCGAGGACCGCTGGGCGGCCTCGCGCGAGCGCGTGTAGCTCCCCGGCAGCGCCGCCGGCGCCCGCGCGGAACAGGCTGGACGGACCGTCCTGTGATCCGCTCCTGCGGGTCGTGCGCAATAGCACCCAGAACGCGCCATGCGGGTGGGGCGATCGACCAGGAGGAGTCTCTCGTGACCGTTGCACACCTCACGCCTGCGGCGCGGGCGTCGACCGCCCCTGCCGCCTTCGCCGCGGTCCGCGCCAGCGGCCTGCGCCTGTCCACCGCGCGCCGGCTCCTGCTCCACGCGCTGTTCGACTCCGACCGGCCGCTGAGCGCCGAGGAGCTCGCCGGCGATGGCGACGTCGCGTCGGCCTATCGCAACCTCGAGGTCCTCGAGGGCCTCGGCCTCGTGCGCCACGTGCACCTCGGCCACGGGCCCGGGCGCTACCAGCCCGCCGGCCGCCCGCGCGAGTTCGTCCTCTGCGAGGGCTGTGGCGAGGCGGCGCCGCTGGCGCCCGCGGCGCTGGACTGCGTGCGCGAGGCGGTGCTCGACGCTATTGGCTACCGCGCCCGCTTCACCCACTTCCCGATCGCCGGCCTGTGCCCGGCCTGCGCCTCGGAGGCCGACGCATGCTGACGCACATCCGCGCCGCCCTGAGCCCGGCCGAGTGGGCGCGCGCCGGCGGGCTGGCCGCCGCGGTCATCGGCCTGCACGTGGTCGGCTTCGGGCTGCTCTTCGGGGTCGTCGTCCCGCACCACTTCAGCCTCGGCGCCGGCGGCGCCTTCACGGCCGGCGTCGGCCTCACCGCCTACACGCTCGGCATGCGCCACGCCTTCGACGCCGACCACATCGCCGCCATCGACAACACGACGCGCAAGTTCATGCAGGAGGGCCACCGGCCGCTCAGCGTCGGCTTCTTCTTCGCGCTCGGGCACTCGACCGTGGTCTTCGTGCTGGCGCTGCTGCTCTCGCTGGGCGTCAAGGCGCTGGCGGGGCCGGTCCAGGACGACGGCTCGACGCTGCACTCGGTCACCGGCCTGATCGGCACGGGCGTCTCGGGGACGTTCCTCTACGTCATCGCCGCCCTCAACCTCGTCGTCCTCGTGGGCATCCTGCGGGTCTTCCGCGACATGCGCCGCGGAGCGGTGTGCGAGGACGAGCTCGAGGAGCTGCTGCAGTCGCGCGGCCTGATGAACCGCTTCCTCGGGCGCTTCACGCGGGCCGTCCGCAAGCCGTGGCACATGTACCCGCTGGGCATCCTCTTCGGCCTCGGCTTCGACACGGCGACCGAGGTCGCGCTGCTCTTCCTGGCCGCGGGCGCCGCCGGCGCGGGCCTTCCGTGGTACGCGATCCTCTGCCTGCCGGTCCTCTTCGCTGCCGGGATGTCCCTGCTGGACACCATCGACGGCTCGTTCATGAACTTCGCCTATGGGTGGGCCTTCTCCCAGCCGGTGCGCAAGGTCTATTACAACCTGACGATCACGGCCCTCTCGGTGGCCGTCGCGCTCATCATCGGCACCATCGAGCTGCTCTCGATCGCGGCTGACCAGCTGAGCTTGCGCGGCGGTTTCTGGGACTGGGTGTCCGGGATCGACCTCAACTCGGTGGGCTACATCGTCGTCGCGCTCTTCGTGGCGACGTGGGCGGTGGCGCTCGCGGTGTGGCGCCTCGGGCGCCTGGAGGAGCGCTGGGCGCTGCCGGGCTCCTCTCCCGAGCGCGCCTAGCGCGGGCCGCACGCGCAGGCCGGGCACAATGGCGCGCTGTGCTCTGCCTCTTCGACATCGACGGCACCCTCCTGCTCAAGGCCTCCGCCGCGCACGCGCAGGCTGTGCTCGAGGCGATGCGCGCCGTCTACGGGCTGAACGAGCGCCCCGACGGGCCGCTGCAGGCGGCCGGGCGCACCGACCTCGAGATCGCGCGCCAGCTCGCGCTGCTGGGCGGAGTGAGCGCCGAGCGCTTCGACGCCGGCCGCGACGACTTCCGCGTCGCGGCCTCCGAGGCCTACGCGCGCCTGTGCCCCGCCGACCTCAGCGCCCACGTCGCGCCCGGCATCGTCGAGGTGCTCGAGGCCCTCGAGGCACGCGACGGCGTGCGCCTGGCCGTCCTGACCGGCAACCTCGAGCCGATCGCCCACCTCAAGCTCGCGCGCGCCGGGCTGGGGCGCTTCTTCGAGCACGGCCAGGGCGGCTTCGGCTCCGACAGCGAGGATCGGCTCGACCTGCCGGCTATCGCCCGCCGCCGCGCCGGCGGCTACCCGCGCGCGAAGACGGTGATCATCGGCGACACGCCGCGCGACATCGCCTGCGCCCGCGCCGACGGGGTGCGCTGCATCGCGGTCGCCACGGGGCCGTACGCGGCCGCCCAGCTCGAGGGCGCCGACGTCGTGCTCGACAGCGCGCACGACCTGCTTCGCGTGCTGGCCTAAGGTAGGCGCGCGATGACGAGCGACGAGTCAGCCGCGCTGACCTACGCGTCCTACCTGGCGCTCGACGACGTCCTGGGCGCCCAGCGCCCGCGCTCCGAAGAGCACGACGAGCTGCTGTTCATCATCATCCATCAGGTCTACGAGCTGTGGTTCAAGCAGCTGCTGCACGAGCTCGCCTACCTCCAGCGCCGTCTGGAGATGGGCGACAGCTCCCGGGCTCTCGGCACGCTCAAGCGGGTGCTGACGATCCTCAAGACCGTCGTCGCGCAGATCGACGTGCTCGAGACGATGACCCCGCGGCAGTTCACGACCTTCCGCGACCGGCTCGACGCCGCCAGCGGCTTTCAGTCCGCGCAGTTCCGCGAGCTCGAGGCCGTCCTCGGCCGCCGCGACGCGCGCGCCGCCGACCACTATCCGCCCGGGTCGCGGGCGCGCCAGCGGATCGCGGACGCAATGGCGCGCCCGAGCCTGCTCGACTCCTTCCTGCGCTACCTGGCGGCCCAGGGCTTCGGCGTCCCGCGCGCGGCGCTCGAGCGCGACGTCACCCATCCGGCGGCTCCGTCGGAGGCCGTCCAGAACCTCCTGGTCGACGTCTACCGCGTCGACGGCCCTGAGGCCCAGGTGTGCGAGCGCCTGGTCGACGTCGACGAGGGCCTTCAGGAGTGGCGCTACCGCCACGTCAAGATGGTCGAGCGGACCATCGGCGACAAGGCCGGCACGGGTGGCTCGTCGGGCGCGGCGTACCTGCGCACGACGCTCTTCGACGCGGCCTTCCCCGACCTGTGGGCCGTGCGCGGCCGGCTGTGAACCCGCTGGCCGCGCACTACTCGCGCTTCCGCGTCGCCGAGCGCCTGCTGCTGTCCGGGCACTCCCACCAGGCGTGGCCGGACGTCGCCTTCGACGGTCACGTCGAGGCCTTCGACGACGCCGCGCGCCACGTCGACGAGCAAGTGGGGGCGCGCCTTCGCCAAGGCCGACGAGGTGCGCGCCGGCTTCCGGGCGCTGCTCGGCGACCCCGACGGCGAGATCGCGCTGGGCGTCAACACCCACGAGCTCGTCATCCGCCTGCTCTCGGCGCTCGACCTCCGCGCGCGCCCGCGGCTCGTGAGCACCGACGGCGAGTTCCACACGCTGCGCCGCCAGCTCGCGCGGTTCAGCGAGGCGGGGCTCGAGGTCGTCCGTGTCCCGGCGCAGCCGGCGGACACGCTGGCCGCGCGCCTGGCCGAGGCCGTCGACGAGCGCACCGGAGCCGTGCTCGTGTCCGCGGTGCTCTTCGAGACCGCGCACATCATCGGAGGCCTCGAGGCTCTCGCGCGCGCGTGCGCGCGCGGAGGGGCCGAGATCGTCGTCGACGCCTACCACGCGCTGGGCGCGGTCCCGTTCGCCCTCCACGAGCAGGGGCTCGGGTCGGCCTGGGTGCTCGGCGGCGGCTACAAGTACCTGCAGCTCGGGGAGGGCAACTGCTTCCTGCGCCTGCCCGCCCACGCCGAGGAGCTGCGCCCCGCGATCACCGGCTGGTACGCGGAGTTCGGGGCGTTGGCCGCCGAGCACGACCCGTCCCGCGTGGCCTACGGACGCGGCGCCGAGCGTTTCGCGGGTGCGACCTACGACCCGACCAGCCACTACCGCGCGGCGCGCGTGTTCGGGTTCTTCCAGGAGCAGGGCCTGACGCCCGAGCGCCTGCGCGCGTCGTACCGCCGCCAGATCGACCTCCTGGCGGCGGGCTTCGACGCCCTCGGGATCGACGAGGCGATCGTCACGCGCGACCGGGCGCTCGACCTCGACCGCGTCGGCGGCTTCCTCGCGCTGCGCTCGCCGCACGCGAGCGAGCTGCAGCGCGCGCTCTCAGAGCGCGGGGTGCTGACCGACAGCCGCGGGCCGTGGCTGCGGCTCGGGCCGGCGCCCTACCTGTCCGACGAGCAGCTCGAGACGGCCATCGCCCTGCTCGGCGAGGCGGTCACCGAGCTCCGTTGAGGCTCCAGAAGCCGTCGAAGCCGACGTGCTGCTCGTCGGCCACGTGGCCCAGCGCCTCGCGCGCGTCCTGCACCGAGATGTCGCAGACCACGGCGACCTCCTTGGAGGCCAGCGGGATGCCGGCCCAGCGCAGGACCTCCTCGACGTCGTCGGGCGCCTCGCGGCGGTCTACGCCCGGGACGAGGTTGGCGGTGACGACGTCGTAGACGGGGAAGGGCTGGAAGCCGGGGACCGCGATGCGCGTGCCGTCGGCGGTGCGGACGATTTCGTAGGACGGGCACGTGTAGCGCCGGCCGCCCGACCAGTTGGCGAGCTTGGCGTCGAGGACGCGCGCCGCGCTCATGGGGTGGCGGGCGTCGGCCATGTCCTCGCGCAAGGCCTCCTCCACCGCGGGCTGGCCGGTCCAGCGATCGAGGTCGTTGGGGTCGATGCCCGCGTCGCGCGCGGCGCCGTGGATCGTCTCGGGCTCGTCGAGCAGCTCGCCCGAGAAGTGGCGGATGCGCAGGCGGCGCAGCAGCGCGCGCTCGGCCTCGGGCGCGTGCAGCCGCGCCGCCACGACGGCGCGGCACGCCGGCACGGTGGCCGCCATGCGCGGGCGCACCGCGCTGTCGATCGGCATCCCGTGGTCGCGCGCGATCGAGGCGAAGGCGCGCGCCTGCTTCTCGGGGGCGAAGCCCTTCTCCAGGTACTCGGCAGGGCTCTCGGCCAGCCCGACGAGCTTGACCCGCCATTCCAGGCGGTCGCCGTAGAGCCACGTCAGCCGCCGTCGGAAGGGCTCGGCGCTGTACGCCCACGGGCACCCGGGGTCCGTGTACTCGGTGATGCAGACGTCGGCGGGCATCGTCCTCGCAGCATAGGCGGCGATTGCCGGCGCACCGACCCGGGCAGCACGGTCCCATGGCCAAGAACAAGCAAGCAGACGATCTCTTCGACCATCTGCGAGCCCGCGGCGTGCGCAAGAAGGTCGCCAAGGCCGTCTCGGGCGGCGCCAGCTCCAAGAAGGGCAAGCGGGCCGAGGCCCTCGCGCAGACCGCGCTGGCCGACCTGCGCTCGGCCAGCGACGCGATCCGCGATCGCGTCCTCAACCGCGACAGCAAGCGCAGCGAGGCGGCCAAGAAGGCGGCGCGCACGCGCAAGCGCAACGCGGCCAAGCGCAGCGCTTCCGCCAAGAAGGCGGCCGCGACGCGCAAGGGCGAGAAGTCGCGGGCCCGCTCGTCGCGCTAGGTGCGCGTCAGCTTCTTGTACGTGATGCGGTGCGGGCGGTCGGCCTCGTCGCCGAGCAGCGCGCGGCGGTGCTCCTCGTAGGCCTCGAAGTTGCCCTCGAACCACGTCACCTGCGAGTCGCCCTCGAAGGCGAGCACGTGGGTGGCGACGCGATCGAGGAACCAGCGATCGTGGGAGATGACCACCGCGCAGCCGGCGAAGCTCAGCAGGGCCTCCTCGAGCGCGCGCAGGGTGTCGACGTCGAGGTCGTTGGTCGGCTCGTCGAGGAGCAGCAGGTTGCCGCCCGAGCGCAGCAGCTTGGCCAGGTGCAGCGCGGTTGCGCTCGCCGCCGGAGAGCTTGCCGACCTTCTGCTGCTGGTCGGAGCCCTTGAAGTTGAAGCCCGCGGTGTAGGCGCGCGAGTTCATCCAGCGGTCGCCGACCTTGATCTGCTCCATGCCGGCGGAGATCTCCTCCCACACCGTCTTGTCGGGATCGAGCGCGTCGCGCGACTGGTCGACGTAGGCCATCTGCACCGTCTCGCCGATGCGCAGCGTGCCCGCGTCGGGCTGCTCCTGGCCGGTGATCATCCGGAAGAGCGTCGTCTTGCCGGCGCCGTTGGCGCCGATGACGCCGACGATGCCGCCGGGCGGCAGCGAGAAGCTGAGGTCCTCGATGAGCAGGTTGTCGCCGTAGCCCTTGCGCAGGCCCTCGGCCTCGACCACGACGTCGCCCAGGTGCGTCGAGGTCGGGATGTGGATCTGGACCTCGTCGAGCTTGACGTTGCGCTCCTCGGCGACGAGGGCCTCGAAGTTGCTGCAGGCGCGCCTTCTGCTTGGTCTGGCGGCCCTTGGGGTTCTGGCGCACCCAGTCGAGCTCGGCGGCGATCGTGCGCTGGCGCGCCTTCTCGGTCTTCTCCTCCTGCGCCAGGCGCTTCTGCTTCTGCTCGAGCCAGCTCGAGTAGTTGCCCTCGTAGGGGATGCCGCGCCAGCGGTCGAGCTCGAGGATCCAGCCGGCGACGTTGTCGAGGAAGTAGCGATCGTGGGTCACGGCCACGACCGTGCCCTTGTACTCGGCCAGGTGGCGCTCGAGCCACGCGACCGACTCGGCGTCGAGGTGGTTGGTCGGCTCGTCGAGCAGCAGCAGGTCGGGCGCGCCGAGCAGCAGCCGGCAGAGCGCGACGCGGCGGCGCTCGCCGCCGGAGAGCGTGCGTGACGTCGGCGTCGGCCGGCGGCAGGCGCAGGGCGTCCATCGCGTACTCGAGCGTTGGTGTCGAGGTTCCACGCGTCGGCGGCGTCGATCTGCGCCTGCAGGCGCGGCGAACTCGTCGGCCGTCTCGTCGGAGTAGTTGGCGGCCAGCTCGTTGAAGCGGTCGAGCAGCGCGCGCGTCTCGGCCACGCCGTCCTCGACGTTGCCGCGCACGTCCTTGGTCTCGTCGAGCTGGGGCTCCTGCTCGAGCAGCCCGACCGTGGCGCCCGGAGCGAGCTGCGCGTCGCCGCGGACCTCGGTGTCGATGCCCGGCCATGATGCGCAGGACCGTCGACTTGCCGGCGCCGTTGTAGCCGAGCACGCCGATCTTGGCCCCGGGCAGGAACGCGAGCGTGATGTCGTTGAGCACCGTCTTGTCGGGCGGATAGACCTTCGACAGGCGGTACATCTGGAAGATGTACTGGTGAGCCATCGGCCCCTGAGGGTAGCCGGGACCGGCCCGCGGTCACTTCCAGCGGCGCGCAGCTCCGGTGACGTACTGGACGTAGCCGCGCAGGGCGGCGGACGAGGTCAGCACCTGATAGGCGAACAGGTAGCCGTAGAAGCCCCGAAGATCCTGCTCGGGATGGACATCGAGCCGGCGGAAGACGTGGCGCTCCTGCCAGCGGCGCAGGAGGCCGAAGATGATCAGGGTGATCGGGATCACCAGCATCGACCACCAGGAGAAGATCAGCGGGTAGCCGGCGATGAACAGGATCACGCCCGGGATCCAGAAGAAGACGTAGCCGAAGTCCAGCACCGGGATCAGGTAGTCGATGCCGGCGACGAACTTGGCCAGCACGCGCGGCTGACGGGCCGGGGGGTTCCTGCGCAGGCCCTCGAACATCCCACGCGCCCAGCGCGAGCGCTGGCGCATGAGATGCGTGAAGTTCTCGGGAACGGCGGTGAAGCTGAGCGCGCAGGGCTCGTATTGCACGATCCCCCGTGAGTCCATCAGCGTCCAGGTGAGCACGATGTCCTCGCCGATCGCGTCCGGCCAGCCGCCCACGGCGCGCACGTCGTCGGTCCAGTAGGCCGAGAACGCGCCCTGCGCGACGAGCGCGCTGTTGTAGGCCGCCTGCATGCGCTTGACGCCGTTGATCCCGAGCCGGTAGTCCCAGCTCTGCATCCGGCTGAGCAGGTTTCCGGTGGCGTTCTCGACCACCAGGGCTCCGGCGCAGGCGCAGACGTGCTGGCCCTGGGGGCGGCTGGTGATCCGCGCCACCAGATAGGTCAGCGCGTCGGGGTGCAGCAGGGTGTCCGCGTCGACGGTCGTCACCAGCGGCGTCGTGACGGTCTCGAGCGCGGCGTTGAGCGCGTGGTGCTTGCCGGCGGTGGGCTCGAAGATCCGCCGGTAGCGCAGCCCGAGTCGCTGCGCTGCCTGCTGTGCGCGTTCGGCGGTGTGGTCGGTCGAGTTGTTGTCGGCGAGGACGACCTCCAGCGGGCCCGGATAGGCGAGCCCGGCGATCCGCTCCAAGGTCCGCTCGATGGCCCGCTCCTCGTTCCAGGCGGCGACGACCAGGGTGACCGGCGGCCACTCCCCTTCCCGCCACGACCCCGTCGGCGGCTGCGGCGGCGGGACGCGGTAGCGGACCGTCAGCAGCGTGGCAGCCAGAAAGCCGATCAGCACCCCCGGGACATAGGCGAGCGAGATCGGGATCACCCACGCCATGACCGGGCCGATCGCCTGACGAAGGTCCGACCTCCAGGGCGTCGACACCCAGACGCTGAACGCGACGTACGCGACCGTCAGGCACAACGCGATCGCGAAACGCACCGTCGGGCGTCCTCCGCCCCCAGGCCGCGGGCGCCGGGTCATCCCGCCAAGCCGCGCCCCCTCGGGCGCGAGCTGCTGCGACATGGCGCAAGACTCCCACCCCAACGGGCAGGAAGCCAGACGAACGGCGCAATCGACGCGCTGGCCTCTCGTCGAGAGGCGTGTGCGCACGATAGACCGGCCCCGGCGCACGCGCGAAGGTGGCGTGGGCATGTCCGAGCTTCCGCCCGCATCAGAGCCCGCGGCCGGCGACCAGGCGCCCGAGCACCGCACGCGCGCACGCAACCCGTGGCTGTGGGCCACGGCCGGGCTCGCGGTGCTCGCCATCGGGCTCGGCATCTGGGCTCTCCACGAGCGCTCGAGCGCCGACGACGCGAAGGCCGACCTCCACGCCGAGCAGCAGAAGGCCACGACCACCACCAGCACGACCGAGGTCCACGTCCAGAGCCAGCCGCAGACCACCACGCAGGAGACCCAGACGACGACCGGGTCCGACGACGACGGCGTCCGCGTCGGCGTGCTCGCCGGCGCCGCAGCCGCGTTCGCTGCGGCCCGCAAGCAGCTCAACGAGAACCAGGCCCAGGTCGACGACCTCGAGAAGGACGTCGACAAGGCCAACGCGGAGGCCGACCAGGCCCAGCAGGACGCCGAGAAGGCCAAGGCGCAGGCCGCCAGCTCATCCGACGCTCAGAAGAAGGCCGAGGCCGAGGCCGAGCAGGCGCAGGCCGAGAAGCGCCAGCTCGGCGCCAGGGCGCGAGCGGCCGCCGACTGCGCGAAGTCGATGCTCGAGATCGTCGGCGACATCCCGAAGGCCTCCAGCGCCGAGGAGGGCGTCAAGGCCGCGGGCGACGAGATCACGGCGCTCGTACCGAAGTGCAAGGACTCGGTGGCGTCGGCCGGCGGCTGATCGTCAGCGCGGCCCCTGTCCTGCCCATCACCAGCGCTGCGTGCTTGGGGGCAGCCGTACCTCGCGGGCGCCCGCGGCTCGCTACGGTCAGGGATCGTGTCCAGGGGTCTTGCCATTCGCCTGCGCGGCGTGGTCAAGCGCTACGGGGCGATCATCGCCGTCGCCGGCCTCGATCTCGACGTCCCCGAGGGGACGTGCGTCGGCCTGCTCGGCCCCAACGGCGCCGGCAAGACGACGACGATGAAGATGCTCACCGCGCAGGCCATCGCCGACGAGGGCGAGCTCGAGGTCCTCGGGCACGTGCTGCCCGGCGACTCGAAGGCGGCGCGCGCGAAGTGCGGCGTCGTCCCGCAGCTCGACAACCTCGACGTGACGCTGACCACCGAGCAGAACCTGCTCGTCTTCGCCCACCTCTACCGCATCCCGCGCGCCGAGCGCCGGGCGGCGATCGACTGGGCGCTCGACCTCGCCAACCTGCGCGACCGCCGCGAGACGCGCGTGGACCGGCTCTCGGGCGGCATGCGCCGCCGGCTGCTGATCGCCCGCGCCCTCGTGCACCGCCCGCGGCTGCTGCTCCTCGACGAGCCGACCGTCGGCCTGGACCCGCAGGTGCGCCAGGAGCTGTGGGCGCTGATCGACAACCTGCGCAGCGAGGGCACCTCGATCCTCATGTCGACGCACTACATCGAGGAGGCCCAGCGCCTCGCCGACACGGTGACGATCATGTCCCACGGCAGCGCGGTCGCGGTCGGCCCGCCGGCCGCGCTGGTGGCCGAGCACGCGGGTGCCGAGGCGGTCGAGGTCTACGGCCCGCCGGCGCGGCTGAGCGAGGTCGAGGGCGCCGCGCGCGAACAGGGCCTGCGCACGCGGCGCACGGGCACGAGCATCGCGGTGCTGGGCAACGGCCACGGCCTCGACGGCGAGCGCCGGCCGGCCAACCTCGAGGACGTCTTCGTCCTGCTCACCGGAGAGGAGATCGCGTGAACGGTCGTCTGGAGCGCTCGGCGCTGAGTGGCGTCCTCGTCCGCGAGGTCGTCAACTTCTCGTCCTTCTGGAAGTCGACCACGTTCTCCTCGACGGTCCAGCCGACGATCTACCTGATCGCCTTCGGCTTCGGCTTCGGCTCGCTGGTCACGACGGTCGACGGCTACGACTACGTCGAGTTCGTCGCCACCGGTACGGTGGCCACCGGCGTGCTCTTCGCGAGCGTCTTCCCCGCCATGTTCGGGACCTTCGTCAAGTTCCAGTTCCAACGGACCTATGACGCGATCCTCGCCGCGCCGGTCGACACCGAGGAGCTCGTCACCGCCGAGGCGCTGTGGATCGCCGGGCGCGCCGGCGCCTACGGCAGCGTCCCGCTGCTCGTGGGCATGGTCTTCGGCCTGGACCCGGCGTGGGGCATGCTCACCGTGCCCTTCATCGGCTTCCTGGCCGGCTTCGGCTGGGGCTCGTGCGGGATCATGATCGCCGGGATCGTCAAGTCGATCGACGGCTTCAGCTACGTGAGCGCGGCGCTGCTGACGCCGCTCTTCCTCGTCGCCGGCACCTTCTTCCCGCTCACCTCGCTGCCGCACTGGGCGCAGGTGCTGGGCAACTTCAACCCGCTCTTTCACTGCGTGCAGCTCGTCCGCCACGCGTCCTTCGGCTGGCAGGGCTGGGCTGACGTCGGCCACCTCGCGGTCATCGTGGGCTTCGGCCTCGTGATGTGGCGGCTGGCGATCGTCTTCCTGCAGCGCCGGCTGATCGACTAGTGCGGGTCAACGGCGTCGATCTCTGCGTCGAGACGTTCGGCCGCCCGACCGACCCGGCGATCCTGCTCATCATGGGAGCGGGCGCCTCCATGGACTGGTGGCAGGACGACTTCTGCGCCCGCCTCGCGGCCGGGCCGCGCTACGTCATCCGCTACGACCACCGCGACACGGGCCAGTCGACCGGCTACCCGCCGGGGGAGCCGGGGTACACGAGCGACGACCTCGTGGCCGACGCCGCGGCCCTGATCGCCGCCCTCGGCCTCCCCCGGGCGCACGTCGTCGGGCAGTCGGCCGGCGGCGCGCTCGCCCAGGTCCTGGCGCTCGAGCACCCCGAGCGCGTGGCGTCGCTGACGCTCGTCGCCACGAGCCCCGCGGGCCCCGATCCCGACCTTCCGCCGATGAGCGACGAGGCGAGCGCCGCCTTCGCCGCGATCGCCGAGCCCGACTGGTCGGATCGCGCCGCGGTGATCGAGTACCTGACCGAGCAGTGGCGCGCATGCGCGAGCCGCTCGCGCCCGTTCGACGCCGAGGGCGCGCGCGCGCTCAGCGCGCGGGTCGTCGATCGCACGACGAACATGGAGTCGAGCATGAAGAACGCCTACGCCGCCGAGGGAAGCGAGCGCTGGCGCGAGCGCCTCGGCGGGCTCGACGTGCCGACGCTCGTCGTCCACGGGACCGAAGACCCGCTCTTCCCGCTCGGCCACGGCGAGGCGCTGGCGCGCGAGATCCCCCGCGCCGAGCTGCTCACCCTGGAGGGCGGCGGCCACGAGCTGGACCGGCGCGACTGGGACGTCGTCGTCCCCGCGATCCTGCGGATCAGTCGGGAATCGTGAACGCCTCGGGCTGCGAGCCGTCGACGTCGGTGAAGCCGTAGACGCGCGCCAGGTCGCCGGCCGCGAGCAGCTCGCCCGTGCGCGCGTTGCGGTCGGGGTCGCCCGCGAGGTGGCCGATGGCGCGCCCCAGGTACTCGGGTGACTCGGTCTGCGCGAGGTCGAACGGGTTCTCGGCGTGCGCGGCCATCACGCGCTCGGTACGCATGAACCCCGGCGCGACGGCGACCGCGGTGACCTGGCGCTCGCGCAGGTCGTGCGCCATCGCGAAGGCGAAGCGCGCGATGCACGCCTTCGCCGCGTCGTAGAACGCGCTGCCGGTGTAGGCGCCCTGCGCCCACGCGATGGTGCAGGCCACGAGGCCGCCCTGGGCCAGCAGCGGCGCCGCGTGGTGGCTGGTGAGCATGGTCGGCCACACGCCGGCGCCGAACATCCTCTCCCAGCGGCGCTCGAGCGGCTGCTCCCAGAACGGCGCCGTGAAGCTCGCGCCGTCGTACTGCTCGTAGCCGCCCCAGGCGTTGTTGACCAGCACGTCGAGGCGGCCGTGGTCGGCCTCGATGCGGGCGACGAGCGCCTCCACCTGCGCGGGGTCGGTGTGATCGCAGACGACGCCGATCCCGGTGCCGCCGCGCGCGCTGACCTCGGCCGCGGCGTCCTCGACGGTGCCGGGCATGTCGTCGGTGTGCGCGCCCGCGCGCGAGGAGCGCCCGGTGACGTAGACGGTGGCGCCGGCCTCTCCGAGGACGGCGGCGATGGCGGCGCCGCCGCCCCGGCTGGCACCCGTGACGAGGGCGATGCGGTCTGACAGGTCGGGCATGGCCCTCATCATCGCGCTCGGGGCGGCGTGTGCCGTGCTGCGCCCGATCCTCGTCCCCTGAGCCCTCTCGGCGCTATCGTCGAGTGCTCATGCCCGCAGTGCTCGACATCGAGCAGGCGCTCCTTCTCCTGGAGATCGAGCCGCCCTTCGACCAGCGCGACGTTCAGCTGGCGCGCCGCCGCCTGGCCAAGGTCTGGCACCCCGACCTGGCGCCCCCCGGGCGCCAGTTCGAGCACGAGCGCCATCTGAAGGCGATCAACGACGCGGCCGATCAGCTCATCTCGCTGGCCGAGGGCTCGCGTGGCGGGCGGGTGTCGCGCAACGCGGTCAAGGTCTCCGCCGCGGCCACGCGCAAGGCCCGCGCCGAGGAGGGCCGGCGCGCCTACGAGGCCGAGCAGCGCGCCCGCGAGCACGCGGCCGACCAGGCCAAGCACGACCCGTTCGGCTCGCGCGTGCCCGACCACTCGGTCGTGCATCGCTACGCGCGCTGCCTGAGCTACCCGGAGTGGGGCGTGGGCTCGGTCACGGGCATCTACTTCACCGGCGGCGGCGAGGACGTCCAGCAGTGGGCGCGCGTGAAGTTCTCGCCCGGCGTGCGGACGGTCCCGGCCGGCTCGCTGCAGTTCGTCGACTTCTCCAAGCCCGACCCCGGGGCCGAGCGCGTGCAGCGCTTCATGACCGCCGCCCAGCACGCGCTGGCCGAGGGCGACTACCCGCTGGCCGCCAAGCGGCTCATCTACGCGCGCGACGCCGAGCCCGGCAACCCGTCCGTCCTGCGCCTCATGACGCTGGCCTTCTGGCAGGCCGGCGAGCTCAGCGCCGCCGGCCGCGCCGTGCGCGACTGGGCGCGCGTCGAGGGCGAGCGCCCCGCGCCGCATCGCTTCGCGGCGCGCATCTACGAGGACATGGGCGCCATCGACCTCGCCGCCGAGGCGGCCGACCGCGCCGCGGCGCGCGGCCCCGAGGACGCGGACGCGTGGGAGCGCGTCGGGCGCCTGCGCCTGCGCCTCATGGACCGCGAGGCAGCCATCAGCGCGCTCGAGCACGCCCGCCGGCTGGGACCGAGTGTCCAGGGCCTGCTCGACCTCGCCCTCGCTCACCATCTCGCGGGCGACCTCGGCGCCGAGGTCACCGCGACCGAGCAGGCCACGCTGCTGGACCCGGCCTCGGCCCCCGCGTGGGCGCGCTATGCGCACGCGCTCGCGCGCACCGACCGCATCTCGGACGCCATCGCGGCTGCCGAGCGCGCGCTCGACCTCAACCGCGACGACGGCGAGGTCGCCGACCTCCTCGAGCGCCTGCGCCGGGCGCTCCCGCGCGTGCTCCCCGCGGCGTGAAGGTCTGGGCCTACGACAGCGACAAGCTCGGCCCGCCCCCACCCGGCGTGGAGGTTGTCGCCGAGCCCGGTCCCGACGTCGAGTTCGTCGTACCGCGCTGGGAGGACCTGCCGGCGCTGGACGAGATCCCGGCGCTGCGCGTCGTGCAGGTGCTGTCGGCCGGCGTGGACTGGATCGCCGACCGCGTGCCCGCCGGCGTGACCCTGTGCAGCGCGCGCGGCGCGCGCGACCGCGCGATGGCAGAATGGGTGATGGCCGCGATCCTGGCCGACGCCAAGGGTGCCCGTGAGGTCGCCGAGCAGCAGGCGCGCCGGCACTGGGAGCTCGTCAAGCTGGGCGACGCCTCGAGCCTTCGCGTGCTCGTCCTCGGCTTCGGGTCCATCGGCCGGGCCCTCGCGACGATGCTCGCGGCCTTCGACTGCGAGGCGGTCGGCGTCGCCCGCCGCGCGCGCGACGGGATCCATGGCACCGACGAGCTGCCCGCGCTGCTGCCGCAGGCCGACGTCGTCGTCAACCTGCTGCCGCTCACCGACGCGACGCGCGCCGCCGTCGGCGCCCGCGAGCTCTCCGCCATGCGCGACGGCGCGCTCTACGTCAACGCCGGGCGCGGCGCGACGACGGACACCGGCGCCCTCGTGGAGGCGCTGCACACCGGGCGCATCCGCGCCGTGCTCGACGTCGTCGACCCCGAGCCGCTGCCCGCCGACCATCCGCTGTGGACGGCGCCGAGTGTGATCATCAGCCCTCACAGCGCGGGCGACACCCCGGCCGCCGACCGCGCGGCGTGGGCGCTGGCGGCGGCGCAGCTGCGCCGCTACGCGGCCGGCGAGAAGCTCGAGAACGTGGTCAGCGCCGGGTACTAGGGCGGACGCCAGCGTTGGTGGCGCCCGGCCTCGTGAACTAGGCTCGCGGGGTGGCGTTGCCGTCGCTGGTCACGCTGGCCCAGGCGCTGGGCCCGGTGCAGCAGGACCATCTGCTGCAGGCGCGCCAGATGCAGGCGCTGTCCTTCGCGGTGCACATCCCGCTCGTGTGCTTCGGCGTCGCCTTCCCGGTGATGGTGCTCGTCATGGAGTGGTTGGGCCACCGCACCGGCGACCCGCTCTACCTCGCCATCGCGCGGCGCTGGAGCCGGGTTATGGTCGCCCTCTTCGCCGTCGGGGTCATCACGGGCACGATCCTCAGCTTCGAGATGGGGCTGCTGTGGCCCAACTTCACGGCCACCTTCGGCGGCGTCTTCGGCCTGGGCTTCGCCATCGAGGGGTTCTCGTTCTTCCTCGAGGCGATCTTCATCGGCATCTACGTCTACGGCTGGGACCGCCTGTCGCCGCGCGCGCACATGCTCAGCGCGCTGCCGATCGTCTTCACCGGCTTCAGCGGCTCGTGGATGGTCATCGCCGTCAACGCGTGGATGAACCACCCATCGGGCTTTCGCCTCGTCCGCGGCGAGGCGGTCGACATCCGGCCCTTCCACGCCCTGTTCGCCAACAGCTACCTGTGGCACGAGCTGGTCCACATGTACCTCGCGGGCTACATCGTCACCGGGTTCGTCGTCGCCGGGGCCTACGCGATCGCGCGCCTGCGCGGGCGCTGGAGCCGCTACGAGCGCACCGCGCTCGTCGTCCCGCTGACCATCGCGGCGCTGGCCGCGCCGGTGCAGGTGCTGGTCGGCGACTGGGCCGCGCGCGACGTCGCCGAGTCCCAGCCCACGAAGCTCGCGGCGCTCGAGGGGCTGGGCCGGACCGAGAGCGGCGCACCGCTCCACGTCCTCGGCTGGTACCACGACGGCGAGGTGAAGTTCGGCATCGCAGTGCCCAAGATGCTCTCGGTGCTGTCCTTCCACGACCCCAGCGCGCGCGTGGAGGGCCTGGACGCCGTCCCGCCCGCCCAGCGCCCGCCGGTCAACATCGTGCGCGTCTGCTTCCAGACCATGGTCGGCATCGGGACACTGCTCGCCCTGCTCGGCGTGATCGTCCTCTACCTGCGCGTGCGCCGACGGGCCCTGCCCGAGTGGCGCTGGTTCTACTACGGCCTGGCGGCCGCCGGCCCGCTGTCGGTGGTGGCGCTCATCTGCGGGTGGACCGTGACCGAGGTCGGGCGCCAGCCGTGGGTCGTCTATCGCGTGATGCCGACCTCGCAGGCCGTGACCGGCGCCGGCGGCATCCCGGTCGGCTACGCGACCCTGTGGATCGTGTACCTCGCGGTGGGCGCGGGCGTGGTGTGGATCCTGCGGCGCCTGGCGCGCGCGCCGCTGCCGGAGACGCTGGTGGCGTCGCCGCCCGGCGTCGCGACCTCACCGCCGGCGGGGCACTGACGCCATGTCGTTGCAAGAGCTGCCGATGGTCTTCGTCCTCCTCGGGCTCGTGTTCTACGTCGTGCTCGGCGGGGCCGACTTCGGGGCGGCGATCTGGCAGGCGCTCACGGGCCGCGGCGAGCGTGGCGACGCCCTGCGTGAGCATGCCCACACGGCGGTCGGGCCGGTGTGGGAGGCCAATCACGTCTGGCTCATCTTCGTGCTCACGGTGACGTGGACCGCCTACCCCGCGGCCTTGGGGTCGCTGGCCTCGACGCTGTCCGTCGCCCTCTTCGTGGCCGGCCTGGGGATCATCGTCCGCGGCGCGGCCTACGCCTTGCGCAGCGGCACGTCCGACCGACGTGAGATCGGCCGCATCGACGCCGCCTCCGCCGTCTCCTCGGTCCTCACGCCGTTCGCGCTGGGGGCCGCGATCGGCGGCCTCGCCACGGGCCGCGTGCCCTACGGCAACGCGAAGGGCGACCTCCTCACGAGCTGGCTGAACCCGACCTCGATCTTCATCGGGGCGCTCGCGGTGGCCTTCTGCGCCTACCTGGCCGCCGTCTACCTGTCCGCCGACGCGGCCCGCCGCGACGACGCCGATCTCGTGGCGGCCTTCCGCGCCCGAGCGCTGGGGGCGGGCGCGGTGGCGGGCGTGCTATCCATCGCCGGCCTCGTCGTCCTGCACCACGACGCCTACCGCCTCTATCACGAGCTGGTCGCTGGCGACGGCCTGCCCGCGCTGATCGTCTCCGTCCTCGCGGGCTTGGCGACCTTCGGGCTCGTCGCGGCCGGACGCTTCGAGCCGGCCCGCTACACCGCAGGGCTGGCCGTCGCGGCCATCGTCGCCGGCTGGGCGCTCGCCCAGTCGCCCATCTTCCTGCCCGGCCTCACCGTCAAGCAGGCCGCGGCACCCCACGACGTGCTGGTGGCGATCACCGTCGCCGTCCTCGGAGGCGCCGTCATCCTCTTCCCGTCGCTCGCGCTTCTCTTCCGGCTCACCCTCGGCGGCCGGCTGGGGCACGGCGAGGAGGAGCAGGCGGCGACGCCCGCGGCGGCCCGACAGCTCGTGCTCGCCGCCGCGCCCGGGTTGCTCGGGCGCGTGGCCGCGGCGTGCGCGGTCGCGGGCATCGGCTTCCTCACCGTCGCCGAGGCGGGCTGGGCCCACGCGATCGGCGTCGTGGCGCTCTTCGCCTTCATCGTCGCCGGCTTCGCCGGCACCGTCCCGGCGCTGCTCGAGGGCGAGGCGGGCGCCTAGCTCGCGGCGCTACTCGTCGAGGCGGTAGTCGAGGTCGCCCTCGATGTCGGCGACGTCCATCTGGGCCTTCTGCAGCTTGCCCGCGTAGTCCCAGTTCAGCGACTGCCAGCGCGTGAACTGGTCGATGACCCAGATGCCCGACTGGCGCGAGCCGTTGCCGGACTTGCCGTTGCCGCCGAAGGGCAGGTGGGCCTCCGCCCCGCTGGTCGAGTTGTTGACGCTGACCATGCCCGCGCCGATGCGCTCGCGATAGCGGAAGGCGCTCTGCGGGCTCGTCGTGTAGATCGAGGCGCTCAGGCCGTAGCCGTGGCCGTTGGCCAGCGCCATGGCCTCCTCCCAGTCGCCGAACGAGGCGACGCCGACCAGCGGGCCGAAGGTCTCGGTGTTGGCCAGGTCGTCGTCGACGCGCACGCCGTCGACGAGCGTGGGGTGCACGAAGAGCCCCTTCTCGGGATCGTTGCCGACGAAGCCCTCGCGCGGGCTGGCCGCGGTGATGCGCCCGGTCGCGGTCGAGCCGTGGACGCTGTGGTGGTCGCGGACGAGCCCGAGCCACTCGCTCTCGAAGCGCTCCAGGAAGCGCTCGTGGATCATCGGGCCGTAGAGCACGTCCTCGGCCGGGTCGCCGATGGCCGCGCCCTCGACCGCTGCCTTCAGGCGCGCGAAGAAGTCGTCGTGCACGCGCTCGTCGACGATCACCGTGCCCAGCGATGTGCACCGCTGGCCGGCGGTGCCGTAGCCGCTGAACAGCGCCCCCTCGACGGCGAGGTCGAGGTCGGCGTCGGCCATGACGACTAGCGGGTTCTTGCCGCCGAGCTCCAGGCACGGCGATTGCAGGTGGCGTCCGCACAGCGCGCCGATCTCGGCGCCGACCGCGCTCGAGCCGGTGAAGCCGACCTTGTCGACCAGGCCGCGGCCCAGCGCCTGCTCGAGGCCGGCGAAGGTCTGCGGGCCGTCGGCCAGCACGAGGTTGAGGACGCCGTCGGGCAGGCCGGCGTGCAGGAAGAGCTGGGCCAGCGCCTCGGCCGTCGCCGGCGCGTACTCGGCCGGCTTCCACACCGCCGCGTTGCCGCAGAGCAGGGCGGGGACGAGGTACCAGGACGGCACGGCGACCGGGAAGTTGCCCGCGGTGATGATGGCCGCCACGCCGACCGGGTTGCGGAAGGTGAACAGCTGCTTGTCGGACATCTCGGAGGGCACGGTCTGGCCGTACAGCCGCCGCCCCTCGCCGACGAAGAAGTTGCAGGTGTCGATGATCTCCTGGACCTCGCCCAGCGACTCGGCGTAGGGCTTGCCGATCTCGCGCGTGACCAGGCGCGAGAGCGCCTCCTTGTTGTCCTCCACGAGCCGGCCGAGCTGCTGGATCGCGCGGCCGCGCACGGGCGCGGGCACGGCGGCCCACTCGCGCTGGGCGTCGCGCGCGGCCTCGCACGCAGCGACGAAGGTGGCGGCATCGCCCAGCAGGACGTCGGCGACGGTCTCGGCGGTGTCGGCGGGGTTGGTGGAGGTCTCATGGCCGCCGGGCGCGTCGGTTGCCGGGCGGCCCGCGATGATCGAGGCGACGGTGCGGGACATGGCGCTCAACCTAGCGTGCATGCGTCGGATCGCATCCGCGAGGCTCAAGCTTCGCGGCCCCGCGGACGATGGTCTGCTGATGCGACGCCTCTCTCTCGTTCCCGCCCTCCTGGCCGGGCTCCTGCTCGTCCTCCCCACGGGCGCACAGGCCGCGACGCCCGGCGTGAACATCGCCGGCCTCCCCGACGCCGCCGCCATGGATCAGGCCCAGGCCACCGGCGCCAAGCTCGTGCGCGTCTTCGCCAAGGGCGATCAGCTGCACGACTACGCGACCTTCAAGGGCATCACCCTGCTGGCCAGCGCGCGCGGCATGAACGTGGTCTTCGTCATCACCGGCAACGCCAACGGCACCAACCAGCCGCCGGACCCGTCGGCCTTCGCGGCCGACGCCTCAGCCTTCGCGGCCCAGATCCGGTCGGTCGGCGGCGCGGCGGCCTACGAGATCTGGAACGAGGAGGACGAGACCGACTTCTGGGGCGCCGCCGTCGACGCCGCGCGCTACGCGGCCATCCTCAAGGCCGCCTACCCGGCGATCAAGCTCTCCGACCCGGGCGCCAAGGTCCTGCTCGGGCCGCTCACCGGCAACAACTACAACTTCCTCGGGCAGGTCTACGCGGCCGGCGCCGGCGCCTCCTTCGACGCGGTCGGGGTCCACACCGACAACGCCTGCCTCGTCGATCCGCCGAGCTCGTTCTACCGCGAGGCCGGCAACGTCGCGCGCTTCACCTTCCTGGGCTTCCGCACCGTCCACGACGTGATGACCGCCAACGGCGACGGGGCCAAGCCGATCTGGATGACCGAGCTGGGGTGGACGAGCACGACGTCGACCTGCACGCGCGGCACGTGGGCGGGCCAGAAGCTCGCGGGCGTCACCGAGGCCGGGCAGGCCGACAACCTCAGGGCGGCCTACCACTGCCTCGCCGGCTACCCCTACGTCGAGGCCGGCCTGTGGTTCACCCTCAAGGACACCACCGCCTACGCGGACGAGCTCAACCACTACGGCCTGCAACGCACCGACGGCTCGCACAAGCCCGCCTGGGACGCCTTCCACTCGGTCGCGACGCAGGGCGATCAGCTCAGCGGCCCGTGCGGCGACTTCGACCCGCCGGCGCTGACCATCAGCGCGCCGGGCACCAGCGAGCAGTACGTGCAGACGCTGACCATCAGCGCCGTCGCCACCGACGCCACCAGCGTCGCGCGCATGACCTTCCAGGCCGACGGCAAGGAGATCCGCAACTTCACCGGGGCCGACGTCGGCTCGGGCAAGGCCGTCAAGCTCGACTGGCAGGGCGCGAAGGCCCTGTCCTACGGCCCGCACACGATCTCCGTCATCGCGCTCGACCCGCAGGGCAACACGGTCACGAAGTCCGTGGCGGTCACGCGCGTCAAGACGCTCCCGGCGACGCTGAAGACGCGCGTCAAGCTCGGCAAGGTCAAGGTCGGCAAGGGCCGCAAGGCGTCGGTCTCCGGCCGCGTGCTGAAGACCGCGAGCCCCGGCCTGTCGGGCAAGGTCCGCGTCTACTGGCAGCAGAAGCGCAAGGGCAAGTGGAAGACGATCCACGGCGCCCTCAAGCCGGCCAACAAGCCGTTCACCTTCCGCCAGAGGCTCAAGGGCGCCGGCACGTGGCGTGCGATGGTCAAGTACGTCAACGTCGCGCCCTACAAGGCCTCGAGGGCACTCTCCAAGACGCTGCGCGTCAAGCACTGAGCCGCGGCGGCCGGCAGGCCGCCGGCGCGGGCGACCATCTAGCCTGCGGGCGGTGAGCAGCCGCCCCTCGCTCGTGGTCGTCGGCGCCGGCGTGTTCGGCGCCTCGTTGGCCCGCCACTGCGCGCTGGCCGGCTGGGACGTCGTGCTCGTCGAGCGCGTGGCCCCCGGGCACGTGCGCGCGGGCTCGGGCGACGAGTCGCGGATCATCCGCTCCTGCCACGGCCCCGACGCCTGGCACACGCGCTCGGCCCGCCGCGCCTGGGCGCTGTGGCACGAGATCGACCCGGCCCTCGTCGTCGACTCGGGCGTGGCGTGGCTCGCCCGCCGCGACGACGGCTGGGAGGCCGCCGGCGAGGCCGTCCTGCGCGCCGAGGGGATCCCGTGCGCGCGGGTCGACGCGCGCGAGCTGTTCCCGAGCATCGCCGTCGACGACGTGCGCTTCACGCTCTTCGAGCCCGAGGCGGGGATCCTGCGCGCCCGCGACGCGGTCAAGGCGCTCGCCGCGCAGGCCGTGGCGGCCGGCGCGCGGCTGGAGCTGGCCGAGGCGCGACCCGACGGCGCGGCGGTCGTCCTCGACGACGCCCGGCGCCTGGAGGCCGACCGCGTCGTGTGGGCCTGCGGCGCGTGGCTGGCGCCGCTCTTCCCTGGCCTGCTCGACCTGCGCGTCACCCACCAGGACGTCTTCTACTTCGCGGCGCCGGCCGCCTGGCGCACCCCGGGCGTCCCGGGCTGGGTCGACTACGACGGCGCGGCCTACGGCCTGGGCGACCTCGACGGGCGCGGCGTGAAGGTCTCCCCCGACGTCGACGGGCCGCCGTGCGACCCCGAGACGATGCAGCGCGTCCCCGTCCCCGAGCACGAGCGCCTGGCGCGCGACTATGTCGTGCGGCGCTTCCCGGCCCTGGCGCGGGCGCCGCTCGTCGGCCATCGCGCCTGCCAGTACGAGATCACGCCCGACATGCACTTCGTCATGGCGCCGCACCCCGATCACGACGGGCGCGTCTGGCTGCTGGGGGGCGGCTCGGGGCACGGCTTCAAGCACGGCCCGGCGCTCGCCGAGCGCTTCGAGCCCTGGCTGCGCGGCGCCGAGGAGCCCGAGCCGCGCTTCGGCCTGGGCGGCCGCCGGGGCGACGTGAGCCTGCGCACGGCGGGCGTTCGCCTCGCCTGAGATAGCGCCAACGCGCCAGCTTTTCGAAGAGGGCTAAAGGTGGCCCACCGACGTGCCGACAAAGGTCGGGTGGGCCCCGCACGGATGTCGGGGCCTTCTTTATGTCTGCGGACGGCCGTAGGCTGCGCAGCCTGCCATGCGCCTCATCGTCGCCCGCTGCGAGGTCCGGTACTCGGGCCGCCTGTCCGCCGTCCTGCCCGAGGCGCTGCGGCTGATCATGGTCAAGAGCGACGGGTCGGTGATGGTCCACGCCGACCACGGCGGCTTCAAGCCATCGAACTGGATGACGCCGCCGACGGTGATCGAGGAGGAGCCCGATCGCATCGTGGTGCGCAAGCGCGCGGGCGCCAGCGAGGACCGGCTCGACATCCGCATCGCCGAAGTGCTGTCGGACGTCGAGCACGACATGGGCGAGGCCGCGGCGCTCGAGAAGGACGGCGTCGAGGCCGACCTCCAGGAGGCACTGGCCGCCGCGCCGGCCTTTTGCGGCGAGGGCTTCCGGCTCGTGCGCCGCGAGTGGCCGACCGACATCGGCCCCGTCGACCTCATGTGCCGCGACGACGAGGACTGCTGGATCGCCGTCGAGATCAAGCGCATCGGCACCATCGACGCGGTCGAGCAGCTCACCCGCTACCTCGAGCGCATCCGCCGCGACCCCGCGATGGCGGAGTGCCGCGGCGTCCTCGCCGCCCAGGCGGTCAAGCCGCAGGCGCGCGTCCTGGCCGAGGCCCGCGGGATCGCGTGGGTCGAGGTCGACCTCGCCGTGCTCCGCGGTGAGCGCGAGCCCGAGCTGACCCTGTTCGGCGCCTAGCCGAGCGCCTCGAGCGCGTCGGCGAACGCCTTGAGCGCCGCGGGGTCGCGCAGCGGCGGACCGTGGCCGAAGAGCGCGAGCTCGGGCTCCAGCGCGGCCAGGCGACGCGCGCTCTCGCGGTTGCGCCGCGGGTCGCGCGTGAGGATCCGCGGCGGCTCGTGCAGCCCCGGGACGGTCGTGAGCACGTGCATGTTGAAGAACACGTCGCCGAGGACCAGCGTGCGGTCGCGCTCGCGCCAGAAGGCGACGTGCCCATCGGAGTGCCCCGGCGTCTCGAGCACGGTGAAGCCGTGGCCGAGGTCGTCGCCCTCGCGCAGGGAGCGGGCGACGGCCACCGCGTCGAAGGCGCCGAAGCGCGCCACGGCGGGCTCGGCCCACGTGTGAGGGGCCGGCGGGCGCCCCGTCTCCACGGCGTCGCGATCGCGCTCGCCGACCCAGACCGGGACGTCGTAGGCCTCGGCCAGCCGCCGGGTGCCGCCGGCGTGGTCGGGGTGGCCGTGGGTCAGGGCGTGGGCGCCGACGGCGTGGCCGTGCAGCGCCCTGATCAGGCGCTTGGCGTTGACCTTGGCGCCGGCGTCGACGACGACGTCGCCCAGCAGGTAGGCGTTGACCCCGTCGCGCGGCGTGAGCGGGATCTGGAAGACGTCCTCGGCGACGCGGCGCATCGGGCGACTTATATCGTCCGCCCATGCCCCACGAGCCCGTCCTCACCGAGCGCCGCGACCGCGTCCTGCTCATCACGCTCAACCGCCCCGAAGCGCGCAACGCGGTCGACCTGGCGCTGGCCGAAGGGGTGGCGGCGGCGCTCGACGAGCTCGACGGCGACGGCGACCTCGCGGTCGGCATCATCACGGGCGCCGGCGCGGGCTTCTGCGCGGGCATGGACCTCAAGGCCTTCGTGACCGGCGAGCGCCCGTGGGTCGGCGACCGCGGCTTCGCCGGCATCGTCCAGCGCGCCTCGCGCAAGCCGCTCATCGCCGCGATCGAGGGCTTCGCGGTGGCCGGCGGGCTCGAGGTCGCGCTGGCCTGCGACCTCATCGTCGCCGCGCGCGAGGCCAAGCTCGGGATCCCCGAGGTCAAGCGCTCGCTCGTCGCCGCCGGCGGCGCGCTCCTGCGCCTGCCGCGCCGCGTCCCCTACGGCGTCGCGATGGAGCTGGCGCTGACCGGCGACACGATCACGGCCGAGCGGGGGTACGAGCTGGGGCTGGTCAACCGGCTGGCCGAGCGCGGCGGGGCGGTCGACGCGGCGCTCGAGCTGGCGGCGGCCATCGCCGCCAACGGCCCGCTGGCGCTCGACGCGACCAAGGCGATCCTCCAGCAGCAGTTCGACTGGGGCGACGAGGAGTTCTGGCAGCGCCAGGAAGAGCTGTCGGGCCCGGTCTTCACCTCGCAGGACGCGCGCGAGGGCGCGGTCGCCTTCTCGGAGAAGCGCGACCCGGTGTGGCAGGGGCGCTAGCTCTAAGCTGACCGACATGTCCGCTGCGGCGGGTGCGCTGCCGGCTCCGGCGACGCGCACGCGCCGCGAGGTCACGGTCGTCTTCGTGGCCCTGATGCTGGCGGTCCTGCTCGCGGCGCTCGACGGGACGATCGTCGCCACCGCGCTGCCGACCATCACCGAGGAGCTCGGCGGCCTCAACCAGCTCTCGTGGGTGGTCACCGGCTACCTGCTGGCGTCGACGATCTCCACGCCGCTCTACGGCAAGCTCGGCGATCTCTACGGGCGCAAGCGGATCTTCCAGGCCTCGATCGTCGTCTTCCTCGTGGGCTCGGCGCTGTGCGGGCAGAGCCAGAGCATGGGCGAGCTGATCGCCTTCCGCACCCTGCAGGGGTTCGGCGGCGGCGGGCTCATCGTCCTCGCCCAGGCGATCATCGGCGACGTCGTCGCGCCGCGCGATCGCGGGCGCTACCAGGGCGTCTTCGGCGCCGTCTTCGGCCTGAGCAGCGTCGCCGGCCCGCTCATCGGCGGCTTCCTGGTCGACAACGCCTCGTGGCGCTGGATCTTCTACGTCAACCTGCCCGTGGGCCTCGTCGCGCTCGCCGCCATCGCGATCGCCCTCGACGTCCCGGCGCAGCGCCGCGAGGTGCACGTCGACGTGCGCGGAACGATCCTCCTCAGCATCGGGGCGGGGTCCTTCGTGCTCGCGACGAGCCTGGGCGGCGCGACGTACCCCTGGGGCTCGTGGCAGATCATCGCCCTGGGCGTCCTCGCCGTGATCGCCACGGCGCTGCTCATCCCCATCGAGCGCCGCGCGCCCGAGCCGGTCCTGCCGCTGCACCTCTTCTCCAGCCGCGTCTTCACGGTGGCCAGCGCGATGGGCTTCATCGTCGGCATGGCGCTGTTCGGCGCGACGACCTACCTGCCGCTCTTCCTGCAGGTCGTCAACGGGTCCTCGCCGACGTCCTCGGGCCTGCAGCTGCTGCCGCTCATGCTCGGGCTGCTGACGACCTCGATCGGCAGCGGGCAGATCATCGCGCGCTGGGGGCGCTACAAGCCCTTCCCCATCGCCGGCACGGCGATCCTCGCCGTCGGCTTCGTGCTGCTCTCGACGATGGCCCCGTCGACCTCCGCCATGCAGCGCTCGCTCTACATGCTCGTCCTCGGCCTGGGCCTCGGCCTGGTGATGCAGGTGCTCGTCCTCGCGGTCCAGAACGACGCCGACTACCGCGACCTCGGCGTGGCCACCGCCGGCGCGACCTTCTTCCGCTCGATCGGCGGCTGCTTCGGGGTGGCCATCTGCGGCGCGATCTTCTCCAACCGGCTGGCCCACGAGCTCGACCGGATCCCCGGCCTGCCGGCCGCCGCGGCCTCGGGGCGCGTGACCGCCGGCAGCGTCGCCAACCTGCCGCCGGCGCTGAAGCTCACCTTCGTCACCGCCTACGCCGACGCGCTGACGACGATCTTCCTCGTGTGCGCGCCGATCGCCGGGCTCGCCTTCGTCCTGGCGTGGCTACTGCCCGAGAGGCCGCTGCGGCGCACGATCGAGGCCACGGGCGTCGGCGAGGCCTTCGCCGCGCCCAAGCACGAGGACCCGGCGGCGGAGATCGAGCGCGCGCTCTCCACGCTGGCGCGGCGCGACAGCCGTGAGCGCATCCTCGAGCGCCTGTGCGCCCAGGCCGGGCTCGAGCTCACCGCGCGCCAGTGCTGGGTCCTGGGGCGCGTTGGCGAGCACGGGCCGACGGACGCCTTCGCCATCGCCGACCGGCACTCCGTGGACGCCGGGCGCGTGGCGGCGCGCCTGGGCGAGCTGCGCGACCTCGGCTACGTCGAGGGCCCGGGCGAGGCGATCGTGCTCAGCGACACCGGCCGTGACGCGCTCGCGCGGCTCGTCGCCGCCCGTCGCGAGCGCCTGGCCGAGCTCCTCGACGGCTGGTCGCCCGAGCGCGAGGCCGATCTCGCTGCGCTGCTCACGCGCCTGGCGCGTGACGTCGTCGTCGACCATCCCGACGGCGCTCCGCGGGCCGAGCACGCGGCCCAGCCGGCGTAGGACCGAGCGTCGAAGCCGCCTTGGACAACCGGGCGGAAGGCGGGCCCAGGGGGGCCGCCTATCGTCCCCGAGATGGAGGAGCGACTGTCCCAGATCGTGGCCTTCGGCGGCGGCGGGTTCTCGATGGACGCCGGCAACCCGCTGCTGGACCGCTACGTCCTCGGCCTGACCGGCGTCGAGCGACCGCGCGTGTGCTTCGTGCCCACGGCCTCGGGCGACGCCGACCACTACGTGGTGCGCTTCTACCGGATCTTCGCGGGCCTCGGCTGCGAGCCCAGCCACCTCTCGCTCTTCCGCCGCGACCGCACCGCGGCCACTGGCGACCCCGGCGAGCACCTGCTCGAGCAGGACCTCGTCTACGTCGGGGGCGGATCGGTCATCAGCCTGCTCGGCGCCTGGCGCGCGCACGGCATCGACGTGGCGCTGGCCGAGGCATGGAGGCGCGGCGTCGTGCTCTGTGGGCTGAGCGCCGGCTCGCTGTGCTGGTTCTCGGAGGCGGTCACGGCCTTCCACGGCGCGCCGCAGGCGGTCGAGGGGCTCGGGCTGCTGCCGCACTCCAACTGCGTGCACTACGACGGCGAGCCGTGCCGGCGCCAAGAGTACCGGCGCTTCGTGCGCGACGGCATGTGCGCGGGCTACGCCGCCGACGACGGCGCCGCGCTGCACTTCGTCGGCACCGACCTGCACCGCGTGGTGGCCTCGCGCCCCGGCAAGCGCGGCTGGCGCGTCGCGCTGCGCGGCGATCGCGTGGTCGAGCGCAAGCTGCCGACCGTCGACCTCGGCGCACCGCTGGCGCTCGTCGCGTGAGGACCATCCTGGCTCTGGGCGGCGGTGGCTTCACCGCCCCGCCGGGCGATCCGTGCCTCGACGAGCTCGTCCTGCAGCTCGCCGGCGCCCCGGTGCCGCGGATCCTCTTCCTGCCCACGGCCAGCGGGGACCCGCGCGACCAGATCGCGCGCTTCCACGCCGCGTTCGGCGATCGCCCGTGCGAGCCCGAGGTGCTCTCGCTCTTTCGCATGGGCGGCTTGCGCCGGCCGCTGCGCGACGTGGTCCTCTCGCAGGACGTCATCTACGTCGGCGGCGGCTCGATGCGCAACTTGCTCGCCATCTGGCAGGTCCACGGCCTGGACCGCATGCTGCGCGACGCGTGGGAGCGCGGCGTCGTGCTCGCCGGGCTCAGCGCCGGGGCCATGTGCTGGCTGCAGGGCGGCGTGACGACCTCGTCGGGCGCGCCCGAGCCCACGCCGGGCCTGGGCCTCTTGCCCGGCTCACTGTCGGTCCACGCCGACACCGAGCCGGCGCGGCGCGCGGTCTACCTGGCGGCGGTGGCCGACGGGACTCTTCCGCCGGGGTGGATCGCCGACGACGGCGTCGGCCTGCTCTTCCGCGACATGGCGCTCGAGCGGGTCGTCTCGGCGCGCCCGCAGGCACGCGCGGCGCGGGTGCACATCGTCGACGGCGCCGTGCTGCAGACGCCGATCGAGCCCGAGCTCATCGCCCCGGCGCCGCGCGGCGTCCCCGCCGACGTGCGCGAGCTGCGCGCCACGCGCTACGGCTCGCGGCGCGACTGACCGTTGAGCGTGGCCAGCACTGAGCGAGCGCCACCGCGGTCGCGGTGCTCGCATAGGTAGATGCCCTGCCACGTCCCCAGTGCCAGGCGCCCGCCGGCGACGGGCATCGACAGCGAAGGCCCCAGCACAGAGGCCTTGATGTGGGCCGGCATGTCGTCGGGGCCCTCCAGGGTGTGCGTCCAGCCGCGGAAGTCCTCGGGCACGGCCGCGTCGAACCAGGTCTCGAAGTCGCGCCGCACGTCGGGCGAGGCGTTCTCGTTGAGCGTCAGCGACGCCGAGGTGTGGCGGATGAAGAGGTGGCACAGGCCGACGTCGAGCTCTGAGAGCTCGGGCAGGGCGCGCTCGACCTCGCGCGTGATGAGGTGAAAGCCGCGCGGCCGGGGCTCGAGCGTGATCTCGCGTTGCAGCCACATCGCCCGCGTGACGCTACCGGCACACTGCAGCGATGAGCCTGCTCCTCATCTCCGGCAGCCTGCGCGACGGCTCGACCAACACCGCGCTCCTGCGCACGGCGCAGGCCATCGATTCCGAGACCGAGCTCTTCGCGCGCATGCGCGACCTGCCCCACTTCAGCCCCGACGACGACGGCGACGACCTGCCCGCCGCGGTCGTCGACCTGCGCGCCGCCGTCGGGCGCGCCGACGCCATCCTCGTCTGCACGCCCGAGTACGCCGGGGCGCTCCCGGGCTCCTTCAAGAATCTCCTGGAGTGGCTCGTCGGCGGCGGCGAGGCCTACCGCAAGCCGATCGCGTGGATCAACGTGTCCGGCCCGGCCGCCCCCTCCGGCGGGGCCGACGCGCACGACTCGCTGCGCAAGGTGGTCGGGTACATCAGCATGGAGGTCGTCGAGGAGGCCTGCGTGCGCATCCCGGTCACGCGCGACGACGTGGGCGACGACGGCCTGATCGCCGACCCGGCCATCCGCGAGCGGCTGGCCGCCGCGCTGGCGGCGCTGCGCGAGGGCGCGGCGCGGGTCGAGAGCTTCTGACGAGGCGGCGCTTACTCAGGCAACCGCGCCACCGCCATGTCCACTCGCGCCCCCCGGAAGGGCACGCCCTCGTCCTCGAGCAGCGCGCGCTGACGCTCGCCCTTGGCCAGCGAGCCGTCGGCGCGCACGACGCGGTGCCACGGGACCGTCGGGTCGTCGCAGGCGAAGAGGACCGCGCCGGCGCGCCGCGGCGCGCCGGGCGAGACGTCGCCGTAGGCGCGCACGAAGCCCGGCGGGATGGCCCGCACGCGGTCGAGGATGCGCTCGGGGGTGGCCATCGGCGCGACGATAGGCTCTCGCGCCATGCCGAGGTGGGGCACCTACTCGATCGTCGCGCGCGATCCGCGGTCCGGAGAGCTCGGCGTGGCCGTGCAGTCGCACTGGTTCGCGGTCGGGCCGATCGTGCCGTGGGTGCGCCCGGGCGTGGGCGCGGTGGCCACCCAGTCGATCGCCGAGCCCGCCTACGGCCCGCGCGCCCTCGACGCCCTGGCGGCGGGCGCCCGCGCCCGTCAGGCCCTCGACGAGCTGGTGGGCGACGACGAGCTGGCGCGCTTCCGGCAGGTCGCCGTGGTCGACGCCCACGGCAACGCGGCCGCCTACACCGGCGAGGGCTGCATCGCGCACGCCGGCCACCAGGAGGGGCACGAGTTCAGCGCGCAGGCCAACATGATGGGCTCGCCCGAGGTGTGGCCGGCCATGGCGCACGCCTTCGAGGCCGCCACGGGCTCGCTGGCCCGGCGCCTGGTGGCCGCGCTGCACGCCGCCGAGGCGCGTGGCGGCGACGCGCGCGGGCGTCAGTCGTGCGCGCTGGTCGTCGCGCCGGCGCAGGGCGAGCCTTGGCGGCGCACGGTCGACCTGCGCGTCGACGACCACGCCGAGCCGCTGGCCGAGCTCGACCGCCTGCTCGACCTGTCCGACGCCTACACGCTGGCCACCGAGGGCGACGACCTCGTCGGCCAGGGCCGCCACGAAGAGGCGGGGGAGCGCTACCGCAGCGCCAGCGCGCTGGCGCCCGGCAACCACGAGCTGCTCTTCTGGGCTGGCCTGGCCGCGGCGCAGTCGGGCGACCTTCCGACGGCGGTGGAGCGGGTCCGCGAGGCGATCCGCCTGCAGCCCGGCTGGCAGGAGCTGCTGGGCCGGCTGGACGCCGAGATCGCCCCCGGAGCGCCCGCCCTGCGCGCGGCGCTGGACGGGCCCAACAACGTGTAACAAGCGGGCTGCCGGGTAGAATGTTGTACACGCAACTATCTTCCTGCTAGATTGTTGCACGAGCAATCGGTATACCAGTCTGAGGAGGCTGAATCCCCAACATGAGCGCTGCCGCTCCTTCCACGCTCGAGGGCACCTGGGCCCTCGACAAGCTGCACTCCACCGCCTCGTTCGCGGTCAAGCACATGGTCGTCTCGACCTTCCGCACGAGCTTCAAGGACATCGACGCGACCTTCGTCGCCAACGGTGACGACATCGCCCTCACGGGCACCGTCCCGGCCGAGTCGATCGACATCGACCAGCCCGACTTCCGCGGCCACCTGATGTCCGCCGAGTTCTTCGACGTCGCGAACACCCCCAACATCGAGTTCCGCTCGACCTCCGTGCGGCGCGGCGCCGACGACAGCGTGCAGGTCGACGGCGAGCTGACGGTCAAGGGCATCACCCAGCCCGTCACCGCCACCGGCACCCTGATCGGCCCGGTCGCCGACGTCACGGGCAACGACCGTGTCGGCGTCGAGCTCGAGGCCGAGGTGGACCGCTCGATCTACGACCTCAACTGGAACGCGCCGCTGCCCAAGGGCGGCGAGGCGCTCGGCAAGAAGGTCACCCTCGCCGTCCACCTCGAGTTCGTCCGCCAGGAGGCGTAAGGCGAGATGCGGATCCTCGGCATCTCAGGAAGCCTGCGCAGGGATTCGCACAACACGGCGCTCCTTCGGGCGGCGGCAGAGCTGCTGCCGCCCGGAGTCGAGCTCGAGCTGTTCGATGGCCTGCGCGACGTCCCCCCCTACGACGCGGACGAGGACGTGCCCGAGCTCCACGCTCCGGGAGTCCTTGCCCTCAAGGACGCCATCGCGCGCGCTGACGCGGTCCTCATCTCGACTCCCGAGTACAACCACTCGATTCCGGGCGTGCTCAAGAACGCGCTCGACTGGGCCTCGCGCCCGGTCGCGGACAACGTCCTGCGCGGCAAGCCCGCCGCCGTCATCGGGGCCAGCACCGGCCTCTTCGGCGCGGTGTGGGCGCAGGCGGAGGTGCGCAAGGTGCTCGGCGCCATCGGCGCCGAGGTCGTCGACCGCGAGCTCCCGGTCATGCAGGCCCACGCGCAGTTCGACGAGTACGGCAACCTGCGCGAGGAGGACCTGCGCGGCCAGCTGGCCGAGCACGTCACCGCGCTCGTGCGCGCGACGCGCGAGAAGGTCCCTACGGCTTAGGGGTGCCGAAGGCGGCCCGTCCCGATGGGGACGCCGCGGAGGAGTAACGGCCGCCGAGGCGGGTCCCCCGAACGTTCTCTAGAAGACCACGGTCCGGTTCTCGTGGACGAGAACCCGGTCCTCCAGATGTAGGCCCACCGCGCCGGCGAGCACGGTGCGCTCGACGTCGCGCCCGATGCGCGCGAGGGCGTCGGCGCCCTCGCGGTGGGTCACGCGCACCACGCCCTGCTCGATGATCGGCCCCGCGTCGAGCTCCTCGGTGACGTAGTGCGCGGTGGCCCCGATGACCTTCACGCCTCGCTCCCGCGCGCGGCGGTACGGGTCGGCTCCGGCGAAGGCCGGCAGGAACGAGTGGTGGATGTTGATCACCGGGCAGCCGACGGCGGCCAGGAAGTCGCCGCTGAGGATCTGCATGTAACGGGCGAGGACGACGAGATCGAGGCTCAGGCCGGAGAGCAGCTCGAGCATGCGCGCCTCCGCCGCGGGCTTCTCGCCCTTGACCACCGGCACGTGCTCGTAGCGGACTCCGAGGCCCTCGACATCGCTCGCGTGGTCGGGGTGATTGGAGATCACGAGCGGGATCTCGCAGTGCAGCTCGCCGCGCCGCCGGCGCCAGAGAAGGTCCAGCAGGCAGTGGTCCTCGCGCGAGACCAGCACCGCGACGCGCTTCGCCCGCCCGGCATCGTCCATGCGCCAGTCCATCGCGAAGGGCTCGGCCACCTCGGTCGCGAACGCCTGCACGAGGCCCTCGTCCAGCGCCTCGACGGTGAAGGCCATGCGCATGAAGAAGGCGCCGCCCTCGGGGTCGGTCGAGTACTGGTCGGAGGTGACGATGTTGGCGTCGCGCGCGGCCAGGAAGCCCGAGACGGCCGCGACGATGCCGTGGCGGTCGGCACAGGAGATCAGCAGCCGGGCTTCCATCGCCCGAAGACTATGTCAGCTCGATGTTCGGCTCCCTGATCGGATTCGCGCGTCATGCCGCTGGCCAGTTCGATGGGCACAACTACCGCTTTGCATGCTGGGCTTTCGCCGCGGCTGTCAGGAGCACAGTCGCACGCGGCCATTCGCGCTGCTGCTGCGGACGACGGATGAAAGTCAAGTGCGGTTGATCGACCACCGCCTGTCGTGGGAAAGTTCAGCCGGGCGCGAGTGACGACGAGTCAAAGCGCAGACTTGGGCCTTGAGGTCTGCCGCGCGACCTGCTCCTTTGAGGAGCCACTAGATGCGCGGCCCGGTGTCGCACTCGCGCCCGCCTGTTGGCGGTCCTTCACGGTGCGCTCGTAGGCGCGCTGGGCTTGAAGCGCGAGCTCGCGTTCGGCGTGGCGCATCGTCTCGTTGGTCGCCCAGACGCCGCGGCCGCCCTGCCAGCGAGGAGCCCCGGCGGTGAGCTCGAGACGGCGCATCTTCTTCTTGGTCAGCGAGGGCTGGGCGAAGGCGTAGTCCTCGCCGCGCGTCAGCAGACACCAGAACAAGCACGCCAGCTTGCGCGCGCTGGCGACGATGGCGATCGAGTGACCGCGACGCGCCCGAACGCGCTGATAGAAGCCCGCGATCGGCCCGGGCTGACGCACCGTCGACCAGCACGCCTCGACCAGCGCGTGACGCGCGCTGCTTGAGCCCTGCTTGGAGATGTGACCGTGGGTGGCGGGCCCGACGCCTGACTGTCTGACGCGCGGATCCAAGCCGAGATAGCCGGTCAGCTTGCGCCGGTCGCCGAAGCGGCGGATGTCGCCGACGGCGGCCATGAACGTCGCCGCGACGATCACGTTGACCCCCGGGACGGTCATCAGCCGCTTGACCTCCGGCCACGACAACGCCTCCGCGGCGATCAAGCGCTCGACCTGCGCGATCTCCGCGTCGAGGAAGGCGACCTGGCGCATGGCCGAGTCGACGGTCTCGCGCTCGGTGAGCGCCAGCCGCTGCTCGGCCAGCCAGGCCCGGCCCTTGACGCCGAACAGATCCGACGCCGGCGGGCGGCCCTTCAAGCAGCGCATCAACACCGCGTGGATCTCGTTCTTCGCGCGCGAGCGCGCCCGCACCAACTGAGCGCGGCGCGCGAGCCGCCGGCGCATCGCGCGGATGCGCTCATCCGGCGTCCACACCCCATCCAATTGGCCCGCCCACAGCAGCTTCGCCAGCGCCCGCGCGTCGAGGCGATCGGTCTTCGCGCGCGCCTGGCGGATCCCGGTGTCGCTCGGCGAGACGACGATCACCCGCGCCACATGCGGCTCGAGGATCGCCGCGATCGCCCACGCATTGCCCGTCACCTCCAACGCGACGTGGTCGCGCGGGTCGAGGCTCTGCGCGAACAGCTCAAGCGCCTGCGGTGTGGTCGCGATCCGCCCGGCCGAGCGCAACCGGCCCTCCGCGACGATCGCCACCTCGCAGAAGTCGCGATGCACGTCCAGAGCTACCGCTCTCACGTCTCCTCCTCACTATCGGTGGGCAAGCTGGAGAACCGGTGGGCAAACGACATCGACGGATCCGCGCTCGCAGCGCAACCGGGCAAGTCGCAGGGGCGGCCACCGAAAAGCCCGGGCTCAACTCGCCCATCGTCCAAAACGGCCTGCCCAACCTGCGTTCTCCCACAAAGGCCCCTCGTCCCAGTCGGTCGAACCTAAGCCCGCCGCCGGACACCACAGGAGCCCTCAAAGAGCAGTTTCATGCCCCGAAAAGCAGCGTGGCTGTAGCCGCGGCCGCTCTGGTGCGTTGATGCACGAGCGGCGTGAGCAATCGCGAGGCCGGGCGGTGCTGCCTCGCTGTGAAAGACGCGAGGCACGTGCGCTCGCGCACGGGCGTTGACGAAGTGACGCATTCGGCGACGCCCCGGTCGTGGTCGTGCCTTGCGAGTGCGTCCGATTGCGAGTGGCGCGTAGCCGACGCCGTGCTGTGCCCCGTTCATGGCGATCCGACCGCAGCGTATCTGTCGGGTTCGAACCTGGGGGGTCAGTGTTCTCTCTCGCGTTGCTGTTTCTGGTGGCGGAAGTACGAGAACGTGAAGGTCAGGCCGATGCCGAGGACCACGATCCGCGCAGCGGTCGAGTCAGCGACGAACATTCCGGTCGGGACGGTGAGCGCGAGCGTGATCTGGCTGGCGCCGTCGATCGCGAACGTGAGTCCGATGATCGCGGTAAGAATCGTCACCGCCCGCTGTCGTTCGGGCTCGCTCAGCCTGGCCTCGATCTCGGGCCGGCGGTCCGGGTTGAGCTTCGCGATGTGCTTGGCGACCTGTAGCAGGAGAGGACGGCCGAGCGCGACCGAGGCGAGCGCGGCGATCCCGAGTGTGCCGGTGACCGCGCCCCGGCGCAGCTTGAGCGCAAGCGGGTCGCCGCCCGTCAGTGCGTAAACGGCGAGCGCGATGGCGACGGTGACGGTGGACACGACGGCGATCGGGTCCAGCCGGTGGCGCGCGATTCCGACGACGAGCAGCCAGGCGGCGGCGACCGCCTCGGTGATCGCGAGCGCACCGGTGGCCGATCCGATCGCGGCGCGGATCACCACGTAGGCGGCCAACGGCACCACGAGTCCGGCTAGAAGCCGGAGCGCGGACAGGTGCGGAGGGCGCTCGTTCACGAGACGACCTCTGCTCGACGTATGAAGAAGCCGGCCACCCGGCGGTCGGCGTCCAGTACGACGCGGCCAAATCCGTCGGCATGCTCGAGCGCGACGGGGATATCGACGACGGTGTAGCCATCGCGTACCGACACGACCGGCGTGCCGAGCGCCTGGACCTCGCCGGCTTCGCGACGCACCTTCTCGCGGACGTCGGCCAGCAACTCGAGCGAGCAGGCCTTCAGCATCCGCTCCCCGAACGTCGACCGCGCGTCGTCAAAGCGGCCGTCGAGGAAGGCCTGGAGTATCGGGACGGCATGGTCGACCGCGCCCTCCACCGGCGTCGCGATCTCCGCGTCCTCGGGGTTAGGGCGACCACCGCCGCCGAAGCGTTGGAACGCCGCCTGGCGGCTGACGCGCAGCACATCGCCGATCTCGGCCCACGTGTGGCCAGCTACGCGCGACTGCGCGACGAGCGCGTGCAGGGTGTCCTCGACGATCATGTCGAGGCTCCGGGTCGCGGCGATGGCGCGCATCACCTGGCCCGGCGACTGCTCGTCCGCACGCAGCACCTCGGCGACCAGCTCTACGTTGGTTGCGAGCATCATCGCCATCACCTCGCGGTCGAGCTGGATCGGCGAGCGGACTTGATCCATGCCTGTCAAGGTAACCTTTACAAGCCCTTCTTGTCAAGCCTAGGTTTACAAGCGTAGGCGGGTCGCCTGCGTTCTCGTGCTCGCGGGCGCCTCTGCCTCGCCGAGGCAGAGCAGGCGCTGCGGTCCCGAGGAGCGCGAGGCGCGCGACTCTGCGGTCCTCGATGGGCGCGCGCACTTCGCGAGCGCGTTTCTTGACTTTGTGCCACAAACCGTAGTAGCTTTGCGACACAAACTCAAGGGAGGCAATGATGCCGCGGACGCAGGACAGCGCATCAGCCGGCGGAGCCGGCCTGGACCCCAGGGTGGCGGCGAGGCTGCTGGTGCAGACCGAACGGCAAGCGCAGCGCGGATTGGACTTCAGGTCGCCGTGGCTCTCACTGCTCGCTGCGGCGGCGGTTCTGGTCGGGTTCGGCGCAGTGTGGCTGTCGGTCCGCACACAGCACCCCTACAAGGCGCCGACCCCCGCGGGACTGGTGGTCTTGTACGCCGTCGTGCTGATCAGGATCGGCACGGTGATCTACGCCCATCGCCGCGCCCAGGCCGGCGTCACTGGGCGCTCGGTGCGCCAGCGGCGCGCGGAGGGAGCGGCGTTGGCGGTGGCGTTGGTCGCGGTCTACGTTGTCATGGGAGCGCTGGCGCACGACGGGGCGAGTGACGCGGTCGTCTACGGCGTGTACGTCGCCACGGCAACGCTGATCGTCCTCGGCGCATTCGGGGCAGCCCGCTCGGCGGCACGAGAGGACTGGCCGGGACTCGGCCTCTCGATCGCGATCATGCTCGTCGCCGCCGGAAGCGCATTCGCAGGATCCCGCGGGGTGTGGTTGAGCGACGGCGTAGGCCTCTGTGCTGCGCTCCTGGGGTACGCCGCCGTCCAGGCCTGGCTGCTCCGCGCATTTCGATCAGACGCATGACAGCCGACACGCTCGACCCGCTGATCCACGTCCCTGCGCGGCTGCAGATCGTGGCCACCCTGGCCGCACTCCCGGAGGGTGACGCGCTCTCGTTCACTCGCCTGCGGGAGATGATCGGGCTGACGCCGGGCAACCTGATCACGCACCTGCGCAAGCTCGAGGACGCCGACTACCTCACCAGCGAGAAGACCGGCAACGGCCCGGCGTCGCGAACCTCGGTGGCACTGACCCACCACGGACGCGCTGCGCTCGACGCGTACACCGAAACACTCCGCGGCTTGCTCAATGGGCTCTAGCCAGCAAGCCGCTCCCCACCGCCGGCGCCCGATCCAACCCGCGCGGACCCAGGCGCCACGCGCCGGGTCCAGGGGTCCAGTCCGCAGGAGTTGAATCAGATGCGACCGAAGTCGAAGAGCTACACCGCGCTGGGGGTCGCCCTGCTGGCCGCGGCCAGCGTGCTCGTTTCCGCGTGCGGTGCCGGTAAGCATGCGACGGCTCGCGTCGCCTGCAAGACACACACGATGACTACGCCAGTGTCGACGACGGGAGCGACCGGGTCTTGGCCGTACCCAAACGCGAACCTCGTGAACACCCGGGAGGCACACGGATCGACGATCTCATCGGCAAACGTGTGCACGGCAGCGAAGCTGATCGGATAGCGGCGGGCCAGGTCGGAGACCGAGTGCGCGTCCTGCAGCACGACGGCGAGGATGTCGCGGCGCGTCGGATCGGCCAGCGCGTGGAAGAGCGCGTCGGGCCGCTCGCTCTCCGAACCTACAACCATTAGGTTATACGTTAGCACGGCGCATGTGCCAGACGATGCCGTCCGCGAGTCGGCCGCGCTCACGCGCCGCCGCGCCTGGCTCAGCCGCCGCCTCGCCGGCTTCCGGGACCCTCGCTTCTGGCCGACGCCAGCCTGTCGTAACTCGAGGCCCTCGTGCTCCGTGCTCTGCGCCTGGCAGGGATCGTCGCCACCAGTGTCTCGGACGCGCTCCCGGCGCCGAGGTCAGACCACCGACGACCTGCCTAGTGCCTGCCGGCGTGGTGCCATATCGCGCCCAGGACCAGCAGGAAGGGCGCGGCGCACGCGACGATCAGCAAGAGGACCAGGAGTGTTGGCCCGAGGGCTATGCCGACGAAAAGCACCACCGGCACCGCCATGACGGCGAGGACTGCCACCAACGATGCGGCCTTCATGATCCACCTCCCTCGTAGACCGCCTCGGACGACCGTAAGCCCGGTGTGGGCGCCCGTCATCCGTGAATTCGCGTAGCCCCGCTGCCGCCGACTACGGTCACGCCGCATCACGGCATCGCGGCGGCCTACACCCGCTGCGGCAGGAGTCGTGATAGCCGCACCCGCCGACGCTGGCACGCCGTATCGGCCGCCGAGCCGCCACCCGGCACCCTGCCAGAAAGACAACTGAGAAGGAGGTCGAGGTGCAAGCCCCCCTGCACTCGATGACCGAGAGCCGGCCCGACCGCCGGCGCTGGTACGCGCTGGCGGTGATCGTCGCCGCACAGTTCATGGTGGTGCTCGACGTCGCGATCGTCAACGTCGCGCTGCCCACGATCAAGACGGACCTTGGCTTCAGCCAGGAGAATCTGCAGTGGGTGGTGACGGCCTACTCGATCATGTTCGGCGGCGTCCTGCTCCTGGGCGGCCGCATGGCCGACCTCCTCGGACGGCGGCGCCTGTTCATGGCCGGGCTGGCGCTCTTCACCGCGAGCTCGCTGCTCGACGGGCTCGCCTGGTCGGAGGGCTCCCTGATCGGCTTCCGTGCCCTGCAGGGGCTCGGCGCGGCGCTGGTTTCCCCGGCCGCGCTGTCGATCCTGACGACCACCTTCCCCGAGGGCAAAGAGCGCAACTTCGCCCTTGGAATCTGGGGCGCCGTTTCCGGTAGCGGCGGCGCGGCGGGCGTGCTGCTCGGCGGCGCGCTCACCAGCTCGCTCAGCTGGTCGTGGGTCTTCTTCATCAACGTTCCCGTCGGCGCGCTCGTGCTGGCGCTCACGCCGCGATTGGTGCGCGAGAGCGTCGCCGACGTGGCCCACCGCCACTTCGACGTCCCAGGCGCTGTCTCGATCACTGGCGGGCTGATGCTGCTGGTGTACGCCATGACTCGCGCCGCCCAGCACGGATGGGGCACGACCGAGACGATCGGGCTGCTGGCGACCTCGGCCGCACTGGTGGTGGCCTTCGTCGCGATCGAGCTGCGTTCGAAGGCGCCGCTGCTTCCCATGCGGATGTTCCGCTCACGCACGCTGTCCGGCTCCAACGTGGCCGGGCTGCTGATGGGCGCCGCTGTGTTCTCGCAGTTCTTCCTGCTCACCCTGTACATGCAGCAGGTGCTGCACTACTCGGCGCTGCAGACGGGCGTCGCCTACGTCGCGCTCACGCTGGCGGTGATCGTCTTCGCCAACGTCTCGCAGGCGCTCGCCCTGAGGGTCGGGATCCGGCCCCTGCTGACGACCGGGCTGCTGCTCGTGAGCGGCGGCTTGGTCCTCTACGCCCGCTTGCCGGTCGAGGGCCACTACTTCTGGGACCTCTTCCCAGCGTTCCTGATCAGCGGGATCGGGATGGCCTTCGGCTTCATCCCGATGACCATCGGCGCGCTCGCCGGCGTCCGTCACTCCGACGCCGGGGTCGCCTCGGGGCTCATCAACACGGCGCAGCAGATCGGCGGGGCGATCGGCGTGGCCGCCGCCACGACGGTCGCGGCGACCTCCACCAGCCACTACGTGGCCGCGCATCCGGGCGTCGGCCCGGCGAGTGCCCCCGCGCTGACCCACGGCTTCGGTGTGGCCTTCTACGTGCTCGCGGCCGTGGCAGCCGCTGGCGCGATCGCCTCGGGGCTGCTGGTCGAGTCCAAGCGCGCGCTCGCGGAGGCGGGCATCCGCGGCGCTGACGTCGTGCCTCAGGCGGCGTGATGCTGTCCAGCCCGCCGGCGTTGGCCATCGTCTGGCCATCGCCGGCGGGCTCAGCTTCGGGTCGGCGCGATGGGCTTCAGCGCAGGACGTGCCGAACGGCTGTCGCGTGCCAACGGTCCCGCTGCTCTCAATGCGGGCGGCACAGGAAGCTGACCTGCCGCGACGGCGTGCGGTAGGTGTGGCCCATGAAGGCCGCGAGGCTCGCCATCTAGGTGGGAGGCTGCACCACCCGTGCCGGCCCCGCGGGCTCGACGACGAGCGCGTCCTCGGGCGGGGTCGCCTCCGGAGGGAAGAGCGCGAGCACCGAGCCGCCGAAGCCGCCGCCCACGATCCGCGCGCCGGCCGCGCCGGCGTCCTTCAGCCGCGCCACGGTGCGCTCGACGGCGTCGATCGAGACCTCGTAGTCGTCGCGCAGGCTCGCGTGCGAGGCGTCGAGCAGCCCTCCGAGGCCGGCGAGGTCGCCGTGGCGCAGCGCGGCCACCGCCGCCTCCACGCGCGCGTTCTCGGTGAGGACGTGGCGCACGCGCCGATCCAGCGGCGCGGGGAGCCGGTCGGGCGCGTCGGGCGGGGCATCGCGCAGGGAGGCGATGCCCAGCGCCTCGGCTGCCGCCCGGCACTCGGCGCGGCGGTCGTTGTAGCCCGACCCGGCGTGCACGTGCTCGTGGCCCGATGACGCGACCGCGAGCGACCAGCCGCGCAGGTCGAGCGCTACCGGCTCGATGGCCAGGTCGCGGAAGTCGAGGCGCAGCGCGTGGCCCTCCTGCCCGAAGAGCGCGGCGATCTGGTCGAGCAGGCCCGTCTGCGCGCCGACCCAGTCGTTCTCCACCCGCGAGCACAGGCGCGCGAGCTCGCGGCGATCGCCCTCCGGCTCGTCGCTCAGCGCCAGGAGCCCCAGCGCCAGCGCCGTCGAGAGCGCCGCCGACGACGACAGGCCGCCGCCGCGCGGCAGGTCGCCCGCGATGTCCAGGCGGGCGCCGCCGACCGCGTGGCCGGCGGCGAGCAGCTCGCCCACCGTGCCGCGCACGAAGGCCCGCCAGCCCTTGCCGTCGTGGGGCGGGGCGGCGGCGTCGAAGTCGTCGTCCTCGCCGAGGTCGGCGGCGTGCGCGCGCACACGGCCGCCCTCGACGGCCTGCGCGCGGACCGTCACCCCGCGGGCGATCGCGAAGGGCAGGCAGAGCCCGTCGTTGTAGTCGGTGTGCTCGCCGATCAGGTTGACCCGCCCGGGCCCGAACGCGGCGAGTGACGTCACGCCAGCGCCGCGAGCGCGGCGGGCACCTCGCCCAGCCGCGCGACCTTCAGGGCGCCCGGCGGCGGCTCGCGCTCGTCCTCGTCGCCGGCGACCCAGACGGCGCCGCGCATCCCGGCGGTCAGCGCCCCGCGCACGTCCCAGTCGAGGTGGTCGCCGACCATGACCGTGTCGTCCGGCGCCGAGCCCATGAGCTCGAGCGTGGCGCTGAAGGCGGCCGGGTCCGGCTTCGACGCGCCGAGCTCCTCCGAGATGCCGATGGCGTCGAGATGCGCCTCGAGGCCGAGCAGCTCCACCTTGCGCCGCTGCATCCACGAGGGCCCGTTGGTGAGCAGGCCTGTCGTCACCCCAGCCTCGCGCAGGCCGTGCAGCAGCTCGATGGCGTGCTCGACGAAGCGCGAGCGCCCGAGCTGCTCGTCGCGCAGGCGGACGGCCGTCTCCTGCAGCGCCTCCGACGGCTCGCCCCACGGCTCGCACACCGCGATGAGGTGCAGGCGCCGGTAGGTGGCGATGTCGATCTCGCCGCGCAGCACGCGCTCGTAGAGGTGGTCGCGGCCGTCGCGGTAGCGCTCGCGCAGGTGGTCGAGCTCGACGCCCGGCAGCTCCTCGTTGACGGCCGCGCACAGGCCGACGAGCATCTCGGCCTCCAGGCCCGTCGTGTCCAGCAGGGTGTCGTCGAGGTCGAAGACGACCGCGCGCGGCAGAGCCACGCTCAGCGATCGCCCGGCAGCTTCGCCGGATAGAGGGTGACGGGCAGGGCCAGGTCGAGCGCGGTGCGCAGGATGCGGTTCTGCTCGCCGGTGTGGGCGGCGGGGTAGCCCTCGCCCGGCGAGGCGCGCTCGGGACGGCCGATGTAGCCGAACTTCAGGTGCTGGGGAAGGATCTGCATGAGGCGCGGCGACATGTGGGCGCGGGCGCCCATGTTGCGCGGCTCCTCCTGGACCCACACGACCTCGCGCAGGTTCGGGTAGCTGTTGACCAGCTCGAGGATCTGCGCCTCGGGGAAGGGATACAGCAGCTCGACGCGCCCGATGGCGACCGCCTCGTTGTCCTGCCGGCTGGGGTGCCCGACGATGTCGTAGTAGATCTTGCCGGTGCACAGCACGAGCCGCGTGACCTTCTCGGCGTTGACGCGCGGCTCGCCCAGGACGGGGAAGAAGCGCGTCTCGGAGAGGTGCTCGAGGCGGTTGGTCGCCTGCGGCAGGCGCAGCAGCGACTTCGGGGTCATGATGATCAGCGGGCGCTGCTTGGCGATGCGGGCCTGACGGCGCAGGAGGTGGAAGTACTGCGCGGGCGTGGTCAGGTTGGCCACGCGGATGTTGCCCTCGGCGGCCAGCTGCAGGAAGCGCTCCAGGCGCCCGGAGGAGTGCTCGGGGCCCGAGCCCTCGTAGCCGTGGGGCAGCAGCAGGGTCAGGCGCGTCGTCTGGCCCCACTTGGCCAGGCCGCTGACGATGAACTGGTCGATGATGACCTGCGCCGAGTTGCCGAAGTCGCCGAACTGCGCCTCCCACAGCACCAGGGTCTCGGGCGCCTCGGCCGAGTAGCCGTACTCGAAGCCCAGGCAGGCGATCTCGCTCAGCGGCGAGTTGTGCAGCTCGAAGGGCGCGAGCGCCCCGGGCAGCGACTGGATCGGGCAGATGGTCTGGCCCGTCTTCGCGTCGTGCAGGACCATGTGGCGCTGGGAGAAGGTCCCGCGCTCGGCGTCCTGGCCGGTGAGGCGGATCGGCACGCCCTCGGTCAGCAGCGAGGCGAAGGCCAGCGACTCGGCGTGCGCCCAGTCGATGCCGCCGTCGGCGCCGACGGCCTGGCGGCGGCGCTCGAGCTGCTTGACAAGCTTGGGGTGGACCGTGAAGCCGTCGGGGACCCGCAGCAGCTCGTCGTTGAGGCTGCGCAGGCGATCGGGCGAGACCGCGGTCTGCACCTCGGGCGAGGGCGAGCGATCGAGCTGATACTCGCCGGTAGCCTGCTCGACGGTGCCAGCGTCCTCGGCGGCCTTGATCTGCTGCTTGAGGTCCTGGTGCAGGCGCGTGAGCTCGTCCCAGACGTCCTGGCGCTGCTGCTCGACCTCTTCCTGGGTGAGGACGCCGTCCTCGACCAGCCTCTCGGCCCACAGCTCGCTGACCCGCTTCTTGGCCTTGATCTTGGCGTACATCTCGGGCTGGGTGTACGCCGGCTCGTCGGCCTCGTTGTGGCCGAAGCGCCGGTAGCCGATGAGGTCGATGACGACGTCGTGGCCGAACTCCTCGCGGAAGGCGAAGGCCAGGCGCACGGCGGCGACGCAGGTGGCCACGTCGTCGGCGTTGACGTGGATGATCGGCGTGTCGTAGCCCTTGGCGATGTCCGAGGCCCAGCGCGTGGAGCGCGCGTCCTCGGGGTCGGTGGTGAAGCCGACCTGGTTGTTCTGGACGAGGTGGATCGTCCCGCCGACCTTGTAGCCGTCGAGCGCCTGGAGGTTCAGCGACTCGGCCACGACGCCCTGGCCGGGCATGGCGGCGTCGCCGTGCAGGACGATCGGCACGGCGGCGTTGGTGTCGCGGTGGGCGTGGGGGCCCTGGCGGCCGGTCTGCGCGGCGCGCGTGGCGCCGACGACCACCGGGTGCACGAACTCCAGGTGCGAGGGGTTGGACTCGAGGTTGACGAGGATCGCGTCGCCGTTGGGCAGCTGGTAGGTGCCCTGTGCGCCGTGGTGGTACTTGACGTCGCCGGTGCCGCCCTGCGGGATCGAGGTCACGGCCTCGAGCGTCGAGGCGCCCTCGAACTCGGCGAAGATCGTCTCGTACGGGCGGCCGAGGTTGTGGGCCAGCACGTTGAGCCGGCCGCGGTGCGCCATGCCGACGACGACCTCGCGCGCACCGTGCGCCGCGGCCAGCTGGATGATCTCGTCGAGCATCGGGACCGTCATGTCGAGGCCCTCGATCGAGAACTGCTTCTGGCCCAGGTAGGCCTTGTGCATGAAGCGCTCGAGCGCGTCGACCTCGACCAGGCGCTGCAGGAGCGCGTGCTGCTCGTCGTTGGTCAGCGGCTTGCGGAACTCCGAGCCCTCGATCTTCTCGCGCAGCCACATGCGCTGGCGGTGGCTGGCGATGTGCTCGATCTCGTAGGCGATCGTGCCGCAGTAGGTCTCGCGCAGGTGGGGGAGCGCGTCGGCCAGCGTCGCCCCGGGCACGTACATGCGCAAGATCTTGGCCGGGATCTTGGCCATGACCTCCGGCGTGAGGCCGACGGTCGTCGGCTCGAGCGCCGGGTCGCCCTCGGGCTCGGTGCCCAGCGGGTCCAAGCGGGCAGCGAGGTGACCGTGGGTGCGGTGGGCCTTGAGCAGCGAGGTCGCGGCCTGCACGGCCTGCAGCATCTGCTCGTCGACCGCGGCGCTGGTGGACGGCGCGGCGGGGGTGACGTCGCGCGCGGCGGCCGCCGCCGCGGCGGGGGCCGGCGGCACGGGCGGGGGGCCGAGCTCGGCGCCGAGCGAGGCGAAGACGCCATCGTAGAAGCCGTGATCGCCCTGCAAGTAGGCCTCGACGACCTGCAGGAAGCGCCCCGACTCCGCGCCCTGGATGACGCGGTGGTCGTAGGTCGAGGTCATGGTCATGACCTTCTCGGCGCCGATCATGTCGCCGATGTTCTGCAGGCCCATGGGATAGGCGATCGAGCCCGTGGCCACGATCGTGCCCTGGCCGACCATCAGCCGCGGGACCGACGCGATGGTGCCGATCCCGCCGGGGTTGGTGAGCGAGATGTTGGCGCCCGTGAGGTCGTCCGCGGTCAGCGTGTTGGTGCGCGCCTTCTCGATGAGCCCGTCGAAGGCGGCCTTGAAGTCGGCGAAGTTCTTGCGGCCCGCGTCGCGGATGACGGGGACCATGAGCGTGCGCGTGCCGTCCTTCTTCTCCACGTCGACGGCGATGCCGAGGTTGACCTGACCGTCGTCGACGCGATGCGGCTTGCCGTCGCTGTTGTCGAAGTGGTGGGTCATGACCGGCATGTCGTGCTGCGCGGCCTGGGAGATCGCGTAGGCGATCAGGTGGGTGAAGGACACCTTCTGCCCGCCGTTCTTGAGCTGCTTGCGGCGGGTGTCCATCGCGGTGACGGTGATGGTCCGGAACGAGGTCGCCGTCGGGATCGCACGGCTCTCGTCCATGTAGCGGGCGAGCATCGCCGCGCCGCCCTTGAGCAGCGTCGAGCTGCCGTCGGCGGTCGCCGGTGCGGCGGCCGGCGCGGCGCCGTCGCCATCCTTCGGCGCTGCCGCGGTGTTGCCGTTCCCGATCCTGCCCAGCACGTCGGCCTTCGTGATCCGGCCGTGGGGGCCGCTGCCCGCGACCGAGCTGAGGTCGATGCCCTCGGCGGCGGCCACGCGGGCGGCCACGGGGGAGACCTTGGCGTCGTCGGGGATGGCCGGTGCGGTGGGTGCCGCCGCCTCGGCGCCCGCCGCGCCGTTGCCCGACGGCTGCTTCTCCGGCTTGGCCGCGCCCGTGCCGATCTGCATGCGCGCAATGACCTGGCCCACGGTGACCGTGTCGCCCTCCGCGGCGAGGATCTCGGTGATCGTGCCCGCCGTGGGAGCGGGCAGCTCCATGTCGACCTTGTCGGTGGAGATCTCGACCACGGCCTGGCCGTCCTCGACGGCGTCGCCGACCTTGACCGACCACTCGAGGATCGTGCCCTCCGTGACCGACTCGCCCCCCGCGGGGGTGACGATGTCGATGACCTCGCCGCTGGTCGCGGCCTGCCCGTCGCCGTCGGCCTCGGGCTGGGCCGGGGCCTCGCTCGGGGTCTCGGCCGGCGCCTCGCTGGGCGCCTGGGCTTCCGGCTCGTCGCCGTTGGCGGCGGGCTCGGCCGCCGGCGCCTCCGGCGTGGCGGCCGCTGCGGGCGCCGCGCCGTTCTCGGTGGCGATCTCGGCCAGCACGGCTCCGACGTCGACGGTGTCGCCCTCGGCGGCGTGGATCTTGACCACGGTCCCGCTGGCGGGCGAGGGGACCTCGGCGTCGACCTTATCCGTGGAGATCTCGACGAGGATCTCGTCGGCCTCGACGGAATCCCCCTCCTGTTTGTGCCACTCCAGGACGGTGCCCTCGGTCACCGACTCGCCCATCTGGGGCAGGGTGACCTGCACTGTGGTGTTGACCGCCATTGCTCTGATTTCAGACTGTAGCGCCCTTCCCGGGCGCAAGACGCTGGACTAATACGCCCTAATGGACGCTTCCCCTTTGCCGGTTCGTCCCATGCTTCTAGTGCACGGCGATGTCCGTCTGGCGGCGCTCGACTTCGGCGGCGAGGGGCCGGCGGCGCTGCTGCTGCACGGTCTGGCGGGCTACGCAGGCGAATGGGTCGCCACGGCGCGGTGGCTGACCGAGCGCTGCCGCGTGAGGGTCAGGCCGCGGTCGCCTGGCGGCGGCGCTCCTCGCGGACGAACTCGTAGGAGCCCACGAACGGGCCGACCGCCCCGATGACGGCGACGGCGATGCCGAGGCGCAGCGGGATCACGCGCGCGCGCACGGCGGTCAGGGTCAGGACGCACATCGCGATCCAGCCCAGGCCGTGGGCCATGCCGAAGACGAACTCGAGCGGGTGCAGGCCCGGGACGATCCAGACGACGAGCAGCGTCAGGTAGATCGCCGAGTGGGTGAACGAGAGGCGCTTGAGGGTGTCGAAGGAGAGGCTCACGCTCACGCCAGCAGGCCGGCCATGCGGCGCAGCGGCTCGTCGGCCTCGGGTGGCCATTGGTCGATCGACGCCGGCCACCACGCGTAGGCGTCGTGCTCGTCGTCGGGGGTCACGGTGGCGCCCTCCGGCAGCCAGGCCTGGCCGATGAACATCACGAGCCGGTGCGGGAGGCGCACGAGCGCCTCGCAGCGCACGCGCTCCGGGGCCACCGACCACTCCTCGTCGAGCTCGCGCGTCAGCGTCTGGACCGGGCTCTCGCCGACGTCGACCGCGCCGCCGGCACCGAGCGCCCACCGCCCCGCCCACGACGACAGCCACGGCGCGCGGCGCCCGGCCAGCCAGCGCCCGTCGGCGGCTCGGGTGATGCACAGCGCGGCGACCGACAGCGACGCGTCGCCCTCCACCAGGCGCAGGGCCCAGCGCGTGGGCTGCAGGTGCATCGTGAGCCTCCCGTCTTGCTCGGAGTGGCTGACCAGCCGCGCCGCCAGGCCGTCGTGGCTGGGCGAGCCGCGGTCGCGCAGCGCCGCGATGGCGGCGTCGGCGGCCTGCAGGCGCGCGGGCGGGGCGTCGTAGAGGACGTCGCTCCAGTGCACCTCGACGTCGTCGGGGCGCCACGGGCCGCGGGCGAGGAGGGCAGCGTCGTCGGGCATCAGCTTCCGTTTCAAGCATAGGATCGCCCCGGCGATGGCGCGCGTACGCAACCGCTGGGGGTGGGGGTTCCAGGACGCGGTCATCGGCGCGGCCGAGGCGCGGGCCGCGGCGCCCGGGGTCGTCCAGGCGCTCGGCTTCGGCTCGACCGACGTCGAGGAGCCGCTGCCCACCCCCGCCCTGCCCGCGCCGCGGGTCGCGGTCCCGAGCGGGCTGGCCGCCCTCTGCTCGACCGATGACCGCGACCGCGCGTGTCACAGCCTCGGCAAGTCCTACGTCGACACCGTCCGCGCCTTCCGCGGGCGCTACGAGCACGTCGTCGATGTCGTCATCCGCCCGCGCCGCGAGGCCGACGTCGAGGCCGCCCTCGAATGGGCGGCGGGGGCGAACGTCGCGGTCATCCCCTACGGCGGCGGCACGAGCGTCGTCGGCGGCGTCGAGCCGCGGATCCCGGGCACCTTCGACGGCGCGGCGTCGCTCGACCTCGGCGCCCTCGATCGCGTGCTCGAGGTCGACCCGGTCTCGCGCGCGGCGCGCATCGGCGCCGGCGCCTCCGGCCCGCGGCTGGAGGAGCAGCTCGGCGCGCACGGGCTCACCATGCGCTTCTACCCGCAGTCCTTCGAGCTCTCGACGCTCGGGGGATGGATCGCGACGCGCGCCGGCGGGCACTTCGCCGTCGGCCCGACCCACGTGGACGACCTCGTCGAGGCGCTGCGCGCGATCACGCCCACCGGCACGTGGGCCTCGCGACGGCTGCCGGGCTCGGGCGCGGGGCCGTCGCCCGACCGGATGCTGCTGGGCTCGGAGGGGATCCTCGGCGTCATCACCGAGGCGTGGGTGCGCGTGCAGCCGCGCCCGTCGCACCGCGCCGGGCGCACGGTGCGCTTCGCGTCCTTCCCGGCCGGCGCCGACGCGGTGCGCGCCGTGGCCCAGGCCGGCCTGCGGCCCGCCAACTGCCGGCTCATCGACGCGCTGGAAGCGCAGCAGACCGGTTCCGGCGACGGCGAGCGCGCCGTCCTCGTACTCGGCTTCGAGTCCACCGACCACGACGTCGAGCACGGGCTCGCGCGCGCGCTCGAGCTCTGCCGCGCGCACGGGGGCGAGCCCGACGAGCCCGCGGGCGCCCGCGACGGCGCCGGCGCGTGGCGCGAGGCCTTCCTGCGCATGCCCTATCTGCGCGACATGCTCGTGCGCCTCGGGATCCTGACCGACACCTTCGAGACCGCGATCACCTGGGAGCGCCTGCCCGCCTTCCACGAGGCGGTCGTGGGGGCGACGCGCGCGGCCCTGGGCGAGCGCTGCCGCGTGACCTGCCGCCTCACCCACGTCTATCCCGACGGCCCGGCGCCGTACTTCACCGTGCTGGCCCCGGCGCGGCGCGGCGGTGAGCTCGAGCAGTGGCTCGAGATGAAGAGCGCGGCCTCCGGCGCGATCCTCGCCGCGGGTGGCACGATCACCCATCACCACGCGGTCGGGCGCGATCACCGGCCGTGGTACGACCTCCAGCGCCCCGAGCCGTTCGCGGCGGCGCTGCGGGCCGCCAAGGCCGCGGTCGACCCGAAGGGGCTCCTCAATCCCGGGGTGTTGCTATGAGCCTGCCCAGCGGGCGGTCTCAACGCGGCCGCCTGCGGCCGCTACGGTTCCTGTGATGAGCGCGGAGGGCAAGAACTTCGAGGCGATCACCAAGGCGAAGGCGGACCACAACGCCAGGTGCCCGTTCCCGCCCCACACGGTGCGCATGAACCCGTTCGAGATGGAGCGGATGCAGTGGGAGGAGGGCGACACCATCGCCGGCCTCGTGCTCGAGGGCGATCCCAAGGTCGGCACCGGCGCCTTCCGCCTGGTGTGCGACGGCATGGAGCCGCCCGAGCTCGAGATCGAGGAGGTCGAGGCGATCAGCGCCCCCGTCGAGCCCCTCGAGGTCCCGGCCGGCCCTGGCCGCCCCGGCGAGCCGACCGCCTGAGGGTGGCGATCGGCTCGAGGGGGATCGGGATCGAAGGCTCCCAACGGAGCCCCGCGCCCGAACTTGCGCTGACCGCTCTCAGACCGTCAGCTGACGATCGAGGGCGCCGTCAGACCGTCAGCTGACGATCGAAGGCGCGCGCGAAGAGCTCGGTCTCGCGCCCCGCGGCCCAGCGCGGGACGCGGTCGTCGCCGTCGGAGTCGAGGTCGAGGCGGACCGTGCCGTCCTCGACCGCGACGTGGGCCGCGCGCACGAGCTGGTCGCGCGAGCGCTCGAGGTCCTCGGCCAGGCGCAGGCACGCCGACATGCGGTTCAGGCGCTCCTCGTCCCCCTTGACGGCCAGCGGGGCGAAGGGCCCGAGCGAGGGCGTGCCCTTGCGGTGGTAGCGGACCGCCTGGCCGATGAGGGCCAGCTCGCGCTGCTCGAAGCCCGGCAGGCCGGCGTTGAGGACCAGGTAGCGCGAGTGCTTGTGGTGGTCGTCGTAGTCGACGGTCATGCCGATGTCGTGCAGCAGCGCGGCGGCCCACAGCAGCTCGCGCTCGACGGCGTCGCCTCCGTGGACCCCCGCGGCGGCCAGCTCGTCGAAGAGGCCCAGGGCGAGGCGGGCGACGTGGGCCGTGTGCGGGCTGTGCTCGGGGTCCATGGCGTACTGGGCGGCGAGGTTGCAGACGCTCGCGTGGCGCACGTCCTCGAACAGCGGCGGGTCGCCGCCGAGGTGGTGCTCGAAGAACACGCCCTCGCGCAGGCCGGCCTCGGTGACCTCCAGCCCCTCGAAGCCGCCGACCTCCATCACCGTCTGCACGACGATCGCGCCGCCGAGGATGATGTCGCCGCGCGAAGGCTTGATCCCGGGGAACTTGGCGCGCTCGGCCGGCGGGCGCGAGGCCAGCTCCTCGACCAGGCGGTCGAGCTCCTCGCGCGTGATGACGTAGCCCTGGACGCCGGCCTCGGGCACCTCGAGGTCGCGCTGCGCCGCGGCGGCGAGGTTGCGGATCGTCCCGCCGATGCCGACCAGGCGCGGGCCGCAGCGGCCCAGCCACGGCGCGCGCTCGAGCTTGGCCGTGACGTAGCCGACGAGCTCGCGGACCTGCTTGGGCTTGGCCGGGCCGTCGCCGGGCAGGAAGCGCTCGCTCATGCGCACTGCCCCCAGGCGCCAGGAGTCGAGCTCGCGCGAGTGCCGGCCGACGACGTGCACGAGCTGCATCGAGCCGCCGCCGATGTCGAGCATGACGCCGTCGGAGAGGGTGGTCGAGTTCACCGCTGCCAGGTAGCCGTAGCGCGCCTCCTCCTCGCCGCTGAGCACGCGCACGCGCAGGCCGCTGGCCGCCTGGGCGCGCTCGAGGAACTGCGCGGAGTTGGAGGCATCGCGGATGGCCGAGGTCGCGACCGCCAGGACGGCGTCGGGCTCGATGCCGCTGGCCGAGCAGAAGTGCGCGAACACCTCCATCGTGGCCTGCGCGCGCGCCATCCCGGCCTCGCCCAGCTCGCCGGTCGCGGCCAGGCCCTCGCCGATGCGCACCGCCTCGTAGATCTCGTCGGTGCGCTTCCACCAGTCATCGGCCGCCGTGAAGACCACCAGGCGGAACGAGTTCGACCCGAGGTCGGCGACGGCGATCTGCTCGGCCATGTCGCGCAGCGTAGTGTTGCGACGAGGCCCGGCGCGGAGAGAGCGCTACTCGCAGGCGATGCCGTCGTGGTCGGCGTCGAGGCGATAGTGGTCGCGGCCGACGACGCGAATCGGGCCGCGGACGTAGTACGGCCCGTTGCCGCTGCCGCCCGCGCAGTCGTAGTCGCTGACGTTCGGCTTCAGGCACGCGCCGCGGTAGCTGCGGTCGCAGTGGCGCTTGCTCACGGCGGCCGGTGCCGCGGCGGGGAGCGCCGCGAGGCCGGCGGCGGCGAGCGAGGCAAGAATCAGTTTGCGCATGGAGGTCGTATCGACCCAATGCGCAGGATCCTTGATCGATCGGCCGCCCTCAGCCCGTCTCGATGATCTCGATCCGGTAGCCGTCGGGATCTCTGACGAAGCAGATCCGGTTGCCGCCGTCGCGCACCGTGTAGGGCGGCTTCTCGGGCTCGATGCCCTGCTCGGCGAGGTTGGACAGCGTCGCGTCGAGGTCCGAGGCGGTGATCGCGATGTGGTTGTAGCCGGTGCCGAGCTCGTAGGAGTCGACGCCGTGGTTGTAGGTCAGCTCGAGGCGAGCGCCGTCGTCCGGCAGGCCCATGAAGACGTTGATCGCCTCGTCGCGGATGGGCATCCGGCGCAGCTCCTCGAAGCCGAGCGCCTCGTAGAAGGCGACCGAGCGGTCGATGTCGCCGATCCGGTAGCAGGTGTGGATGAGCTCGGGCATGGCCCGCAGCCTAGCTGCGAAGCCCATCTGCCAATGTTCCGCCGCAATGGTCATCGAGCGCTCCATGCACCCCCAGTTCCTGTCGAACACCTATCTCGTGGGCGAGCCCGGCGGCGCGGGCTTCTTCGTCGACGCCGGCGGCCCGGTGAGCCCGCTCGTCGCCGCGGCCGAGCGCCACGGCATGACGCCGACCCACGTGCTGCTCACCCACCACCATCACGACCACGTCGACGAGCTGGGCAAGCTCACCCAGCGCTGGCCGGACCTCGAGGTGCTCTCGCACCCCGACGAGCGCGTCGAGGGCGTGACCGGCGAGATGGCCCCCGACGAGACGATCAAGGTCGGCGACCTGGAGGTGCGGGCCCTGGCCACGCCCGGCCACACCAAGGGCATGCTCTCGCTGCTCGTCGAGGGCAACGTGTTCACGGGCGACACCCTGTTCAAGAACTCCGTCGGCGGCGTGCGCGCCCCTGGGCACACCACCTACGCCGACCTCAAACACTCGATCATGGACGTGCTCCTCGCCCTCCCGCCCGAGACCGTCATCCGCCCGGGGCACACCGAGCCCACCACGGTGGCCGACGAGTGGGAGCACAACGCGTTCGTGCGCGTCTGGCGCGGGCTGGACCCCGAGGGCGACGCGCCGTGCACCGCCATGGGCGAGCCGGCCACGCTCGTCCTGCTGGGCGACGACTACGACGGCGGCCACAAGGCGTGGGTGCGCTGGCCCGACGGCTCCGACGACATCGTCGGCGGCTCGCAGGTCGAGCGGGGTTAGATGGTTGGTTCCGCGCACATGCGAGCACGGTGGCCGCGGAACCAACCACCTGGCGGCCGCCTGTCCGCAGGCGCTCGCTAGCCTGCCTCGTGGTGGCCCGACGCGAGAAAAAGCCGATCCCGACGTCGCGCCTGCGGCGCTCTGCCACGGTCGGACGGCTGGCCGCCGGCCAGGCGGTGCGCCAGGCCGGGACGCGCGCCGCCAACCTGACGCGCAACGACGACGAGTCGCAGAAGGCGCTGGCCAAGCGCCAGCTCGAGACGGCCGAGCAGATCGTCGCCGCCCTGGGGACGATGAAGGGCGCGGCCATGAAGCTCGGCCAGGTGATGTCGTTCCTCGACGTCGGCCTGGTCGACGAGGAGTTCCGCGAGCAGTTCCAGGCCAAGCTCGCCGAGCTGCGCGACGCGGCGCCCAAGGTCTCCTTCAAGGACATGAAGAAGGTCCTCGAGCAGGAGTACGACGACCCGCTCGACGAGGTCTTCGAGACCTTCGACCCGGTCCCGATCGCCGCCGCGTCGATCGGCCAGGTCTACAAGGCGCGCCTCGAGGACGGGCGCGACGTCGCGGTCAAGGTCCAGTACCCCGGGGTCAACACCGCTGTGCGCTCCGACATGCAGAACCTGGGGATGATCCTGCGGCTCATGAAGTCGGTCGCGCCCGGCCTGGACCCCAAGGCGCTGGGCACCGAGATCCGCTCGCGCATAGAGGAGGAGCTCGACTACGAGCTCGAGGCCCAGAACCAGCGGCGCCTGGCGCGCATCTTCCGCGGGCACCCGTTCATCGTCATCCCCGACGTCGTCACGAGCCTCAGCCACGAGCGCGTCATCGTCAGCGAGTTCGTGGCCGGGCGCGGCTTCGAGGAGATGAAGCAGCTCCCGCAGGACGAGCGCGATCGCATCGGCGAGACGATCTTCCGCTTCTACTTCGGCTGCATGTACCGCCACCACCAGTTCAGCGGCGATCCGCACCCGGGCAACTGCCTGCTGCTCGACGACGGGCGGATGGCCTTCCTGGACTTCGGGCTCTTCAAGCGCATCACCGCCGACGCGGCCGAGTTCGAGCTGCAGAGCCAGCGGCTGGGGATCGAGCGCCGCGGCCGCGAGCTCATCGAGCACCTGCACCGTGGCGGCTGGATGGCCGACCCCAGCTACTACACCGAGGCCGGCATCCTCGAGCAGTTCGACGACTTCACCTGGTGGTACTCGCGCGACGAGGAGATCGAGCTCACGCCCGAGATCGCCACGGAGGTCATGATCCAGATGAGCGATCCGCGCTCGCGCCACTTCGGCAAGATGCGCCACGAGACGCTGCCGCCCGACCACCTCTTCGGGCGCCGGCTGGAGATGCTGACCTTGGCCGTCCTCGGCCAGCTGCGCGCGACGGCCAACTGGCACCGCATCGCGCGCGAATGGATCTACGGCGATGACCCGGTCACCGAGCTGGGCGCCGCCGAGGCCGAGTTCTACGCGCGCCGCCCGCCGCTCGCGGCGTGAAGGTCCTCGATCCCCGGCTGCGCCTGCTCACCCTGGTGGCGCTCGTCGGCGCGGCCTTCCTCGTCATCGCGCTCAGCGGCTCGCTGTCGGCCGACAGCGTGCGCGATCGCATCGACTCGCTCGGGGCGGCCGGCCCGCTGCTCTTCATCCCCATCAGCGCGTGCCTGACCGTGGCGCTCTTCCCGGGCCCGCTCCTGGCCGGCGCCAGCGGGCTGCTCTTCGGCACCGCGTTGGGCACGCCGGTCTCGATCGTGTCGGCGACGCTCGGTGCCGCGCTGGCCTTCTCCCTGTCGCGCTGGTGGGCGCACGACGCCGTGCAGGAGCTCGCCGGCCCGCGCCTGAACGCGCTGCGAGTGTGGGTCGGGCGCCGCGGCTTCCTCAGCGTGCTCTACGCCCGCATCGCGCCCGGCATCCCCTACAGCCTCGTCAACTATGCCGCCGGCCTGGCGCCGATCCTCCTGCGCTCGTTCGTCGCCGCCACGGCGATCGGTGTCGCCCCGCGCGCGTTCGCCTACACGGCGCTCGGCGGCTCGCTGGGCAACCTGCGCTCGCCGGAGGCGGTCGCCGCCGTGGTGGTGCTGGTCGCGATGGCGCTCGTCGGGCTCGTCCTGGCGCGCCGCGACCTGCGCCGCGCGCGGCTCGACGCGCCGCCGTCCTCGCCCTCCTAGACCTCCTGGACCTGGAACATGCTCGTGGTGCCCGGCTTGCCGCTCGGCAGCCCGGCGGTGATGCCGACGCGCTGGCCGCGCTTGCACCAGCCGAGCTCCACCACCCGGCGGGCGGCGTCGGCGATGAGCGCCTCGGTGACCTCGTGGCGTGGCATCGAGGCGGCCCTCACGCCCCACATGAGCCCGCAGCGGCGGACCGTCTCGCGCCCCGGAGAGAGGGCGTAGATCGGGACGTTGGGACGGTGGGCGGACACGAGCCGCGCCGAGCGGCCGCTCAGCGTGGGCACGACGAGCGCGTCGAGGCTGAGCTCGCGCGCGGCGACACAGGCCGAGTGCGCGATCGTGTAGGCGGGGTCGCGCTCGTCGCGGCGCACGCGCATCGAGGTCCAGCTCTCATACGGCGCCTCGCGCTCGGTCGTGCGGGCGACGGCGGCCATGATCTCGATGGCCAGCGCAGGGTGATGGCCGACCGCGGTCTCCTGGGAGAGCATGACCGCGTCGGTGCCGTCGAGGATGGCGTTGGCCACGTCGGCGACCTCCGCACGCGTCGGGCGCGACGAGGTGACCATCGAGTCGAGCATCTGGGTCGCCGTGATCGACGGGCGCGCCATGCTGCCCGCGAGGGCGAGCAGGCGCTTCTGGATCATCGGCACCTCTTCGATGGGCATCTCGACGCCCAGGTCGCCGCGGGCGACCATCACGCAGTCGGACACCTTGAGGATCTCCTCGGCGCGCTCGACGCCCTGCGGCTTCTCGATCTTGGCGATCAGCGGCGTGCGGGTGTGCTCGCGCACGAAGAGGACGTCCTCGGGGCGGCGCACGAAGCTCAGCGCCACGAGATCGACGCCGATCTTCTGGCCGGCGCGCAGGTGCTCGAGGTCTTCCTCGGGCACCGCGGGGAGGATGTCGAGCGGGCCGGGGATGTTGAGGCCCTGGCGCGAGGCGACGGTGCCGCCAACCTCGACCTCGGCGTCGATCTCGCCGTCGCCGACGCGCACGGCGACCGTGCGCAGGCGCACCGAGCCGTCGGCCAGGTAGAGAATCTCGCCCGGGTCGATGGCGTGCGCGAGGCCGTCCCAGGCGATCGACATCCGCCGCGCGTCCCCGGGCGGGCTGCCGTTGCCGCACACGAAGGTCACGCGGTCGCCGGCCGCGAGCTCTGCCGTGTCGTCCGTCAGCGCGCCGATGCGCAGCTTGGCGCCGGGGAGGTCCTGGAGGATCGCCACCGGGCGCCCGGCGCGGCCCGCCGCCTCGCGCACCCGTTGCGCGGTCTCGGCGTGCATCTCGGCGGTGCCGTGGGAGAAGTTCAACCGCGCCACGTCCATGCCGGCCTCGACCATGCGCACGAGCACCTCGGGATCGCGCGAGGCGGGGCCGATCGTGGCGACGATCTTGGTGCGGCGCTCCATGGCGGGGACAGTACGGCATGGTCACGGCGTTTCCGTCGCGGCTCGACGCGGGGGCGGCGCGGTGTCGAGCGCGCCGGCCGACACCGCACCGCTCACCCGCGCATCCACGTGAGCACGGCCAGCACGCGGCGGTGGTCGTGCTCGGAGGGCGGCAGCCCGAGCTTCATGAAGATGTTCGAGACGTGCTTCTCGACGGCGCCCTCGGTCACCACCAGCGCCTCGGCGATGGCCACGTTCGTGCGGCCCTCGGCCATGAGCTCGAGCACGTCGCGCTCGCGCGGGGTGAGCTCGTCCAGCGGGCCGTCGTCGCGCTGGCCCAGCAGCTGGGACACCGCCTCCGGATCGAGCGCCGTGCCGCCCTCGGCCACGCGGCGGACGGCGTCCACGAAGTCGCGCACCTCCGCCACGCGGTCCTTGAGCAGGTAGCCCACGCCCCCGCGCCCGTCGGAGAGCAGCTCGGCGGCGTAGGTGCGCTCGACGTACTGCGACAGCACGAGGATCGGCAGCCCCTCGATCCGCCGTCGGGCTTCCAGCGCGGCCCGCACGCCCTCGTCCTTGAAGCCCGGCGGCAGGCGCACGTCGACCACGCACACGTCGGGGCGGTGCTCGTCGACGGCGGCCAGGAAGGCCTCGCCGTCGGCGACCGCGGCCACCACCTCGAAGCCGTGGTCGTTGAGCAGGCGGCTGATGCCCTCGCGCAGCAGCGCGAGGTCCTCGGCGATCACGACGCGCACGGGACCTCCGCATACAGCACGGTGGGGCCGCCGACGGGCGAGGCGATGGCCAGCGTGCCGTCGAGGGCGGCCAGGCGCTTGTGCAGGCCGTCGAGCCCGTGGCCGTTGGGGTTGGCGCCGCCGAGCCCGTCGTCGCGCACCTCGATGCGCAGGCGCCCGTTCTCGCGCCACAGGCGCACCTTGGCGCTGCGCGCCCGGGCGTGCTTGACCGCGTTGGTCAGCGCCTCGGCGACCGTGAAGTAGGCGGCGAGCTCGACCGGGGCGGGCAGGCGCCCGTCCAGGTCGACCTCGACGGTGGTGGGCAGCGACGTGCGCGCCGCCAGGGCGCCGATCGCCTCGCCCAGGCCGCGCTCGGAGAGCAGCGCCGGGCGGATGCCGCGCGCGAGGTCGCGCAGCTCGCCCATGGCCAGCCGCGCCTCGCCGCGCGCCTTCTCGACGAGCTCGCGAGCGCCTTCGGGATCGCGATCGAAGCGCTCCTCGGCCATGCCGAGGTCCAGGGCCAGCGCGACCAGGCGCGCCTGCGCGCCATCGTGCAGGTCGCGCTCGATGCGCTGGAGCTCGGCGGCGGCAGCGTCGACGGCGCCGGCGCGCGTCTGGGCCAGGACCTCGACGCGCTGCTCGAGCTGGCGGCGGCTCGGCCCGAGCACGATCTTCGACAGCGCGCCGCTGGCGGCCGCGGTGCCGCGCACGAGGGCAGCGGCCAGCGGCAGCAGCAGGATGCCGATCGCCATCGCGAGGAAGGCGTAGCCCCACGAGTCGACCTGGAAGAGGCCGAGCTCGGTCGGGTCGTTCTCGGGCAGCGCCCACCACCAGGCGGGCATGGTCAGCAGGCCCAGCGAGGCCGACCACGCGGTCACCGCGATGGTGAAGTCGGCGATCCCGACGGGCAGCAGCAGCAGGTGCCAGGCGAGGTCCTTCCAGGTCGACGGGTCGGAGAAGAGCGCCTTGAGGCGGCTCATAAAGCCGCCGGTGGGCGACCTGTACACGCCGTTGATGGTCTCGCCCAGCACGAGCGCGGCCCGCCGGCGCTCGGCCCACGCCAGCCAGCGCGAGACGTAGATCGTCACCATCGCCAGCGGCAGCCCGACCAGCGTGATCGCCAGCCCCAGCGACACGGCCCAGCCCGTGACGACCACGGTGAAGGTGAGGATGCCCATCGGCAGCGCCAGCAGCAGGTAGACCGTGTCGAGCCCGAGTTGGCGAAGCAGGGCAGCGGGACGTTGCAGCGCGAGCATGGATGTATCGTCGGCGGTGGCCGTCGTGTGCGCCATGGAGGTAGCGGGCGTCATGGGCACGGGGGTTCTCCCTACTACGGCCACCTAGCCTAGTCGCGGCTCAAGTCCAGCCCGCCACGGGTCGATGACCACGGGTGATGAGCAACGTCGTCTCGATCCTCTCCGCTCCCAGCGCCTCCACCGCCACCCCGAGCACGGCCGCCGCGTCGCTGTCGGGCCTTGGCGAGGGCTTCAAGGCCGCTCTGGCCGATGCCAGCAAGCGGCCCGCGGACGAGAAGACGGAGAAGGTCGCCGGCCACCACTACGAGAAGATCGTCGCGGGGCCGGACAAGGGCCACTTCATCAATCGAACCGGAAGCCCTCGCGATGGCGAGGACTTCCAGATCGTCCAGCGCGGCGGGCGAACCTTCCACGTGTACGGCACCGGCGCGGACCACAAGGTCTACGAGCTTCCGCACGCCTCCAAGAAGGCGACGGGCACGGCGTCTGACCCGGGCGGAACGCCCGCCGCCTGACTCGACCAGGCGCCCCCTAGCGCTTCAGCGCCACCGCGCGCGGCAGCGTGAAGGTGGGGAACAGCTTGCGGTTCTTGTGGTTCTTGCGCACCTTGGTCGCGAGCCGGTAGACCGCGGCCTGCCCGCTCGGCGGACCGCCGAGCGTGATCGAGAAACGGCCCCTGCTGTCGGGGCGCAGCGACTTGACGACCACGTTCTTCGTGCACGAGACGCGGCGCTTGATCGTGATCTTCTGGATCGGCGAGCCCAGCGGCAGGACGACGCGCCCCTTGATCGTGACCTTGCCCTTGTGGCTCGAGAGCTGGGTCACGAGCATGCGCCGGAAGAGCTTGAGGCGCAGTGAGCGCTCCTTGCCGATCTTGGCCTGGTAGCGGGCCCGGTTGGAGTGGCGCAGCGCCAACGGCGGCAGCTTGCCCTTGGCCAGGAAGGTGCCGTCCTTGCGCACGACGGGCCGCGCGACGGTCTTGCGGTTCCAGGACGCCACCACGTTGACGCGCTTGCCGATGAGCGAGCGGTCGGCCGCGCCGTACAGGCGCGCGTAGCCGGTGCGCTCGAGCACGTCGATGAGGGCGAGCTTGCGCTTCGTGCACTGCAGCTGGGCCGCGGCGACGGGCTGGGCGCAGCCCACGTCGCCCTGGGAGACCGAGGCCTGGCCGAGGGTGAGGTCGGCCACGGTCTGGCCGCCGAGGGCCACGAAGATCTGCAGGCCCTTCTGCGTCAGCGTCCCGTTCTGGACGGTCTGCGACCCGGGGGCGACGCGGATCTGCGCGAGGGTGGGCGGGATCGCCATGTCCGGCAGCGCGTCGAGCAGGGGCTGCAGCGTCGCCAGCGGGATCTGGTTCAGCGGCGCCGGGAGCGGCTGCGAGGTCAGCTGCGAGGGGTCGAGTGTCCCGCCGCCGATCGCCGTGATCGCCTGCGACAGGGCCTGATCGACGGGCAGCTCCTGGCCGGCGACGGTGAGGCCGAGCACGTGCGAGGAGCCCGTCAGCGCGGGCTTGCCGTTGACGCAGCTGCCCGAGGCGGTCGCGCTCGAGAGCTTGACGCCGAGCAGCGGGTCTGGCGGCGGCGGCAGCAGCGAGGCCAGTGCCTGCGTGATGTCGACGTTGCCCAGCCCCGGCACCGGGATCGTCGTCGTCGGGATGGGCGCGGAGCCTGCGGGCACGCCGACGGACAGGCTCGCGACCTCGCCCGTGGCGCCCGCGGTCTGCTGGGCCGGCTGGCTGGCGGGGCCGTCGAGCGTCGTGCGCGCCGACATGACGTTGGCCTGCAGCGGGAGCGGCAGCGCCGGCAGGCTCGCCCCCCCGCTGGCCGCCTTGCACGTCGTCTGGCCGACGTTGGCCGTGACCGGCGTGCCCAGCGGCGGCCCGCTCACCGCGGTGGCCGAGCAGTTCCAGCCCGCCGCCGAGGCGGAGGCCGACATGACCACCAAGCTCGCCGCCGTAGCGGCGGCGACCACCCAAAGCATCCTGCGCACGAGAAACCTCCTGTGGGACCGCGAACACCAGCCCCAACGACGCCGGGCCGCGAAACCAGCGGTTTTCCCACCTGTGCCTGGGGCTGAGCGTCGAACGGATGCCCGCGCGAGACGAACGGCGGGCGCGGGTCAGAGGTTGAAGCGCCCTGCCTCTTGCACGACCTCGCCGTCGGCGCTCAGGCGCCCGCCAGCGCGCAGGTCGCAGATGAGGTCCCAGTGCAGCGCGGAGCGGTTCTTGCCGCCCGTCTCCGGATACGAGCGCCCGAGCGCGACGTGCACGGTGCCGCCGATCTTCTCGTCGAAGAGGATGGTGCCGGTCGGGCGCGCGATGCCGAAGTTGGTGCCGATGCCGATCTCCCCCAGGAAGCGCGACCCGTCGTCGGTGGCCAGCGCGCGCTGCAGGTAGTCGTCGCCCACGGCGGCGCGGGCGGAGATCACCTCGCCGTCGCGCAGCTCGAGCTCCACGCCGTCGACGTCGATCCCGGCCGGCGCCGAGCGGACGGTGAAGCGCACGCGGCCGTTGGCGCTGTGCTCGTGCGGGCCGGTGAAGACCTCGCCGCTGGGCATGTTGCGCCTGCCGTCGGAGTTGACCCACGTGCGCCCGGCGACGCTGAGCGTCAGGTCGGTGCCCTCGGCCTCCAGGCGCAGCTCGCGCGCATCGCGCAGACGGCCGATCAGGCGCTCCTGGAAGGCGCGCAGCCCGCCCCAGGCCCTCAACGGGTCAGGCTGGTCGAGGAACAGCGCGCTGCGCACGAAGGCCGCGAAGCCCTCGAGCGCCATGCCCGCCTGCGCGGCGAGCGCCTCGGTCGGCCAGAGCGTCGAGCACCAGCGCTTCTTCATCGTCGCCTCGCGGATCGGGCGCCGCGCGCGTGCGTAGCGCGCGATGCGATCGGGGTCCACGCCAGTGAGCTCGCGCACGTCGCCGGGCGCCTGGATGCCCACCAGCGCGTCGATCCGCTTGGCCTCGGTCAGGGCCAGGTCGGGGTAGTCGTCGAGGTGGCGATCGCGCGCGTGCGCGTAGTAGGACGGCGTCTGCCCGGGCAGCTCGACGCGCAGCAGCGGCCACGCGTCGCGCTCGAGGATCGCGCGCTGGAGCTCGAGCAGCAGCGGCGCCGCGAGCGAGGTCGAGCGCACCAGCACGGTGTCGCCGCCCTGCACCTCCAGGCAGTAGCCGGCCAGCAGGTCCGCGAAAGGAGCCGGCTCGAGCGCAGTCACGGCGCCTCGAGGTCGGGGAAGTGCTCGGCGAGGTGCGCGCGCAGGACGTCGCGGATCCAGCGCCGCTCCTCCTGGGTGGCGACGCGCAGGCGCATCAGCAGCTCGCGCTGGCCCTCCGTGGGCACGTCGGAGACGACCCAGCGCACGGCCAGGTGCTCGAAGAGCAGCTCGGTCGCCCGCTGCCAGGCGTCCTCCTGGGAGAGGACGTTGCCGTGCAGGGTCTCGTGGTAGCGCACGCGGGTCTTGGCCGTCAGGGCGCCGCGCAGCACGAGCACGTCGCCGTGGGCGGAGACGTACTCGCTCTCGGGGGCGCTGAGCTTCTCGACCTTGCCGCGTGCGCGGCCACGCTTGCCCATGCCCTACGTGGTAGCAGCCGCGGCCTCGAGCTGCCCGCGGACGTCGCCGGTCAGCGGGTCGGCGTGGCCGGCCCACGCGGCGGCCGGCTCCATCGCGGCGAGTTTGCGCACCGACGCGCGCGCCTGCTGGCTGTCGTGGTTGAACGCCTCGTGCGGGACGCGGGGACGGCCGCGGATCCCGGTCTGGGGGTCGAGGGTGTAGAAGCAGTCGCTGACCAGCGCCAGGCGGTCGGCCGCGCGCCATAGGCCGATGAGCCCCGGGGCGTGTCCGGGGAGGGCCACGACCTCGAAGCCGGCGATCTGGTCGCCCTCGGACACCGTGGCGGCGATCGTCACGGGGCCGCCGTCCCACATCCTCAGCAGGTAGGGGAAGACCGGCCTGGCGTACGGCTTGAGCTTGGAGAAGTCGAAGTAGCGCAGGCCGCCGTCGCCCTCGGCGTCCTCGCGGTTGTCGGTGTGGCACAGCACCGGCACGCCCAGGTACGGGGCGACGCCGCGATGGTCGGGGTGCCCGTGGCCCAGGAGCACGCGCGTGATCCCGCCCAGCGAGGCGCCGGCGGCTGCGACGGCGCCGGTCATCGCCTTGATCCCGGCGTCGAACAGCATGACGCCGTCGCCGTCGCGCACGAGGTAGACGTTCATCGCCTTGCTCGGGAAGCCGCCGCGCACGACCCAGACGCCGTCGGCCACGGGCTCGGGGCCGCTGGCCAGGCGGCGCTTGACCCGCGTGGTCAGGTTGAAGGCCTTGGCCATCCGCTCCTCCGTGGCGGAGCCCTGCGGCGGCAGCGCGCCGAGCTGGCGGGCGAGCTCGGCGCCGTTCATGTACCCGTCGATGACCGCGATCCGCCCGTCGCGCACGCGGACGAGGTCGACGCCCTCGAGGTTCACGCGCGCGCCGTTGGGCTCGAAGCCCATGAAGCGCCCCGGCCCGGCGAACGTCGCCTGGGCGTGCCAGCGGACGGCCACGCCGTCGCCCTCGGCCACCGTCTCGACGATCCCGAAGCGCCAGTCGGGGAAGGCGTCGAAGAGCTCGGCGAAGAAGGCCGCCATCTCCTCGCGGCCGGCGGGGCCGAGGACGCCGTGGAGGTTCGCCTGCGCGTCGGGCGCGTAGTAGCGCTGTTGGGCGTCGCGCTCCCCGCGCCCAAGCGCCTCGAAGTACTCGCGCGCGACGCGCGCCGTCTCGGCCGTCTGGTCGACGTCGGTGGCCATGGTCGTTCCTCCTCGTCGGGCTCCGGGCTTCGCGCCCACTCTATGCATAAGGTCCCTGCTGGATGACCGCTCCCGCTCGCAAGCGCGAGGTCGGCCGCGGCGAGCGGCTGCTGCCCGGCGTCTGGCGCCTGCGCCTGCCGCTGCCGTGGCCCGGCGTGCCGCACTGCAACGCCTGGGCGGTGGCCGCGGGCGACGGGATCGTCCTCTTCGACACCGGCATGCACCAGCCGGGCTCGATGGCCAACCTCGAGCGCGCGCTGGAGATGGTCGGGCTCAAGGTCGAGCACGTCCGCCTGGTCGTGTGCACGCACGCGCACTCCGACCACTACGGCCAGGCGGCGACGATCGTCGAGCGCGCGGGCTGCGAGCTGTGGATGCACCCCGACCACGGGCACATGACGGCCAGCGTCGACGATCCCGAGGCGGCCGCCGAGCGCCGCCTGGAGATCGCACGATCGGCCGGCGTGCCCGAGGAGCCGCTGCGCCAGTGGGCACAGGCGCGGCGCGGGCAGCCGTTCGGCATCGCGGGAATCGTGGAGCCCGCCCGCGACCTGCTGCCGGGCGTCGTAGTGAAGACCGATCTCGGACGATGGGAGGTCGTGCTCACCCCGGGCCACGCGCCGTCGCACGTGTGCCTGTGGCAGCCCGAGCGGCGCCTGCTCATCTCGGGCGACCATCTGCTGGGGCGCGTCTCGCCCTATTACGACTACGGGTATTCGCCTGACCCGGCCGGCGAGTTCCTGGCCTCGCTGGATCGCGTCGAGGCGCTCGACGCGCGGCTCTGCCTGTCCGGCCACGGGCGCACGTTCACCGACGTCCAGGGCCACATCGCGGCCAATCGCGAGCTGATCGCGCGCCGGCTGGGCGCCCTGGAGGACGTGCTGCGCGAGGACGGAGCGGTGACCGCGTTCGACGCCGTCCCGCGCGTGTTCGGCGAGGCGATGACGCCGATGAACGCGAACTGGTGGCTGAGCGAGACGCTCTGCTACCTACGCCACCTGCAGGTCATCGGGCGCGCCCAGGGCGACGGCGCGAGCCCCGAGCGCTGGCAGCCCGCGGCCTAGACGGCCGCGGGGACGTCGGCCACCGCGCGCGCGAGCAACTCGCGCAGCGTCGCGCGCTCGTCGGCGCTCAGGCCGTCGAGGACCTCCTCCTCGAGCCCGTCCAGAGCCTGCTCGGCGCGGGCGAGCGCCTTGCGGCCCGAGGCGGTGATCTCGACGACGTGACGGCGGCGGTCGTCGGGGTCGCGGCGGCGCTGCGCCCACCCGGCGGCCTCGAGGTCGTTGAGCATCAGGACGGTGTTGTTGGGGTCCAGGTGCATCGCCTCGCCGAGCTGGCGCTGGCTGACGTCCGGCGTCTGAGCCAGGTGGTTGAGCGCCATGTACTGCTTGAGGCGGATGCCGAGCACCTCCTCGGTCGCGCGCCGATAGACGAGCCGCGTGAGGCGGATCAGGAGCACGAGCGAGCCGGGTGTCTGCTCAGGAGCCATGGGTCCTCGATGATCGTAGCGGCGCCCAGGATGGATAGCGCCGAGTGGATGAATAGCGTTCGGGTGATGATTTGGATCATGATGATCATCCATGATACAGTGACGATCAACATGCCTGTGATGAACCTCTCCTCACTCCTCCAAGACGAGCGCCGCCGCTGGGCCGCGCTCGGCGCGGTGCTGCTCGCGCAGCTCATGATCGTGCTCGACGCGACGATCGTGAACGTGGCGCTCCCCGCGATCCAGACCGACCTGCACTTCTCGCAGTCCTCGCTGACCTGGGTCGTCAACGCCTACCTGATCACCTTCGGCAGCTTCCTCCTCGTCGCCGGGCGGCTCGGCGACCTCATCGGCCGTCGGCGGGTGCTGCTCATCGGACTAGCCGTCTTCACGGCCGCCTCGGCGCTCTGCGGCCTCGCCCAGGACGGCACCATGCTCGTCGCGGCGCGCTTCGTGCAGGGTCTCGGCGGCGCCCTGTCCTCGGCCGTCATCCTCGCCATCCTCGCCACCGAGTTCCCGGACCCCGCGGAGCGCACGCAGGCGATGAGCCTCTACACCTTCGTCTCGGTCGCCGGTGGCTCGATCGGCCTGCTGGCCGGCGGCGCGCTGACCCAGGCCATCGACTGGCACTGGATCTTCTTCGTCAACGTCCCCATCGGGGCGCTGGCCGCCCTCGCCGTCCGCGCGCTGGTCGTCGAGCGGCCGGGGATCGGCCTGGGCCAGGGCATCGACATCCTCGGCGCCATCGTCGTGACCTCCGCGATGGCGATGGGGGTCTACGCGATCGTCGAGGCGCCCCGCTACGGCTGGGCGTCGACGCACACGCTGGGCTTCGGCGGCGTGGCGCTCGCCGCGCTCGCCGGCTTCATCGCCCTCGAGGCGCGCCTGGAGAACCCGATCCTGCCACTGCGCCTGCTGCGCATGCGAACGCTGGCGGGCTCGAGCGTGGTCCGCGCGATGATGGGCATGGGGATGTACGGCAGCTTCTTCCTCGGCGCCCTGTACCTCGAGCGCGTGCAGGGCTACGGCTCGGTCGCCACGGGCGAGGCCTTCCTGCCCTGGACGCTGGTCGTCGCCGCCCTCTCGGTCGGCCCGACGTCGAAGCTCGTGCGCCGCTTCGGCGCGGGGCGCCCGCTCCTCGCCGGCCTGGTCATCATGGCCAGCGGACTGCTCGTCCTCTCGACCGCCGGCGCCGGCGACCCGTACTTCCCCACCGTCTTCGTGGCCTTCCTGCTGATGGGCCTCGGCGCGGGGACGGCGTTCATGCCGCTGCTGACGATCGCGATGGCCGACGTGCCCGCCCGCGACGCCGGCGTCGCCTCGGCCCTGGTCAACGTCTCGCTCTACATCTCCGGAGCGCTCGGCCTGGCCGCGCTCGGCGCCATCGCGACCGACCGCACCCAGACGCTGACCGCCCAGGGCTTCACGGCCAACCACGCCCTGGTCGCCGGCTACCAGCTGGCCTTCGTCGTCGCCTCGGCGTGCGTGCTGGCGACGGTGGCGGTGGCTCTGGTGGTGCTGCGGGCCGGACGACGAGTGCCGGTCGCCGCTGCGTAAGCGGCTCTGCGAACGGCATCACCGAGGGAAGGAGTCGCGGCGCCGCGAGCGTCCGCGACTTCGACCTCGTCGCCCGCCCGCAGAGGGTGGGCTCTCAAAGCGGCCGTAGTCGCCGCAAAGCGAGCCCACCATGGCGGCGCCTAGGGGTGGGCTCGCTTGGGGGTCATAGTGACTCTCAATGGAGCCCACCCCCCCGGGCTCGAGACGCGCTCGCGGACGGCACCCGACGTCCCGACCGCCGCAGCCTCCCTTCCCTCGATGCCCTGGCCGCGCGGCGCCGCAAGACGCGGCGCGGACGGACCTCAGCCCGCTGGAGCCATGGCGTCGGCCGGAGCCGCAGCGGCCGGCGGATCAGCTGGAGCGGCCGCGGCCGGCGGGTCCGGGAGCACCGGGGCGGCGGGGGTGGTCTTCGTCGTCGGCGCCGGCGTCGAGGGCGTCGTCTTCTTGGCGGTCTTTGTCGGTGACGGCGCAGCCGCCTTCGACGTCGAGGTCTTCTTCGCCGCCGCCTTCGGAGCGGCCGCGGCCGTCGCGGACGCTGCGCTCGCTGCGTACCTCACCGGCGCCGCGGGCGCGGCTTCGCGCACCAGCACCGTCCGCTCGTGCACGACCCTGCGCACGACCACCTTGCGCACCACCTTCGTCGTGTGCGCCACGGGCTGGGCGGCCGGCAGGCGCCCGCTGTGCAACAAGAGCAACCCGGGCACCAGCAGGCCGGTGAAGGCGAGCATCACCGCGCCGCTCGCCCGGGCGGGGGCGGGCGCGGCGGCCAGGCGGCGCCGCACGCGGGCCGCGCGACTGCCCTCGCGCCGGCGCGCCACAGCGCGGGTGGCCATCCGCTCGAACGGCACGAAGCTGAGGACGAGGATCTCGAAGGCCAGCGTCCAGGCGAGCCCGCGCAGGACCAGCCACTGCACTCCGGCGGAGGGCAGGTGGGCGGGCCACCAGAGCAGGAAGACGCCGGCGGCCAGGCCGGCGGCGATGACCTTGGAGAGGAGGTTGTCGAGCATCGTCAGGGGGAACGGGGGAGCGCTCGCACACAAGCACGAGGACTGCCCGCACCCGGTGGATCGGCATCAGGGCCCCGAACTTGACCGCCGCCGCCGTACCATGGGCGCGATGCGCATCGACGAGATCTACGCCGCGGGCGACCGCCCGGTGTTCTCCTTCGAGTTCTTCCCGCCGCGGACGCCCGAGGGCGAGGCGAACCTCTACCTCGCGCTGGCCGCCCTGCGCCCCCTGGCGCCCGACTTCGTCAGCCTCACCTACGGGGCCGGCGGCTCGACGCGCGGCAAGACGCTCGAGATCGTCTCGCGCATCCGCGACGAGATCGGCCTCGAGGCGATGGCGCACTTCACGTGCGTGGGCGCGACCGTCGACGAGTTGCGCTCCACGCTCGACGAGATGAGCGCGCTGGGCTTCGACAACGTCCTCGCCCTGCGCGGCGACCCGCCGCAGGGTCAGGAGGAGTGGACGAAGACCGAGGGGGGCCTCGAGTACTCGCGCGAGCTCGTGGAGCTCATCAGCGGCAACTACCCGGGCTTCTCGATCGGCGCGGCGTGCTTCCCGGAGACCCACATCCACGCCACCTCCCCCGAGGACGACCTGCGCTACCTCAAGGAGAAGGTCGACGCCGGCGTCGGCTTCCTCATCACCCAGCTCTTCTTCGACAACGCGCTCTACTACGACTTCGTCGCCCGCGCCCGCGCGATCGGCATCGAGGTCCCGATCGTGCCGGGCATCCTGCCCATCACGACCTACAACCAGCTCTCGCGCGTGACGAGCATGTGCGGCGCCACGATCCCCGACCACGTCCTCACCGACCTGCACCAGCGCAGGGCGAGCGACGAGGCGGTGGCCGAGTTCGGCGTCGCCTACGCGACGATGCAGTGTGCCGACCTGCTGGCCCACGGCGCGCCAGGGATCCACTTCTACACGCTCAACCGCTCCCCGGCCACGCGCGCGATCCTCAGCAACCTGCGCCTCTGGCGCCCCTGGGACCGCGACCGCACCGCCCTCGGCGTGCCGGTCCGCCTGGCGACCCCCGTCTAGCGCAGCTCGATGTCGAGCTTCTCGGCCAGCGCCGGCGAGCCGTCGGCGCGCTGGTAGCGCACGTCGACGCTGTCGTCCTGCCGATAGGTGCCCACGCCCCAGGCCCCGAGGAACCAGCGCCAGCCGCTGATGCGGTCCTTGCGCAGCTCGCGCTCGAAGATCAGCGCGCCCTCGTGGACGCGGTAGTCCTCGCCCAGCTGCTGACGCACACCGTTGACGTAGACATCGAAGGGCGAGCGCACGTCGTTGGGAAGGCGTACGACGGACCGGGCCACGGGGTGATTATCTCCGCGACGTGCTCGAGACGACGCCCACACCGAGCCCCAGCGTACGCGTGCTCAACGAGCACGTCACGCGCTACCACCGCTGGTGCACCCCGTCGATCCTCCCCGACCAGGAGCGACTCGCCCAGCTACCACCTGCTGGCCAGCGCGGACGCGGCGGTGCGCACGCTGGCCGCGCGCGGCGAGGACGAGCTCGGCCCGCGCCATCGAGCGCACGCTGGAGCTCAAGGAGGCCCTGCACGCCCGCGTCCCCGACCTCGACCGCATGGACGAGCCCGGGTGGATCGCCAGCCACGGGGACCGCATCGGCAGCTGCGACCTGGTCAAGACGACTGTGGGCCTCAGCCGCTACGCCCTCAGCGGCTACGACGTGGCGAAGGCGCTCGTCGCGCGCGGGATCGTGATCGAGAAGGCGGGCCTGCACACCATCACGCTCATCACGACCTTCCAGCTCGGCCCCGACGCGGTGACCGACACGGTCGACGCGCTGCACGACATCCTCGTCGGCCACTGCCTGCCCGGCGACGCGCGCGAGCCGATGCCGACCAACCCGTTCAGCGCGATCGACGACCGCCCGGTCATCCACCCCTACCTGGCCCGCCGCTACGCGAAGTCGATCGGCCACGAGGTCTCGCTGCGCGAGGCGATCGGCAAGGTCGCCGCCGAGGAGGTCGAGGTCTACCCGCCCGGCATCCCGCTGATCCTCGAGGGCTTTCGTGTCAGCGCCGACGCCGTCGAGTACCTGATCGAGGCCCGCGACAAGGGCGGCTCGATCGTCGCGCGCGACACGAGCCTCGCCACCTTGCGGGTCCTGTAACACTAATACGTATGACGGATTTTCAGGCCTTCGACACGCGGGGCTACCGGACGGTCGACGTGCGCAGCGGCTACGGCGAGTGGGTGACGACCTACGAGCAGACCGTCGAGGACGCGATGGACATCCATCTCCTCGCGGCGCTGCGCGAGGTCCCCTGGGAGAGGCTGCAGCGCGCCGCCGACCTCGGCTGCGGCACCGGTCGCACCGGCGCGTGGCTGCGCGAGCGCGGCGTCGCCGCCATCGACGGCGTCGACCTCACGCCCGAGATGCTCGACGTGGCCCGCGCACGCGAGGTCTACGCCAGCCTCGTGGAGGCCGACGTCTCCGACACCGGCCTCGCGTCGGGCGCCTACGACCTCGTGGTCACCTGCCTGGTCGACGAGCACCTCGCCGACGTGCGACCGCTCTACGCCGAGGCCCGGCGCCTCGGCCGCCCTGGCGGCGCCTACGTGCTCGTCGGCTTTCACCCGCACTTCATCATGGCCTCGGGCATGCCCACGCACTACGACAGCGCGTCGGGTGAGGCCGTGGCCATCCAGACCTACGTGCACCTGCTCTCAGACCACGTGAGCGCCGGCCTGGCGGCCGGCTGGACGCTCGTCGAGATGCGCGAGCGCGTGATCGACGACGCCTGGCTCGAGCTCAAGCCCAAGTGGGCCTCGCTGCGCGACCAGCCGATCGCCTTCGCGGTGGCCTGGCGCGCGCCCGACGCGTGAAGGGCGTCTGCCGGGGGAGCCGACGGCAGCCCGCCCTAAGCTGACCATCCGTGGAGCTCGACTACACGATCCGCCGCTCGACCCGCGCGCGCCGCGTGCGCGTGGCCGTCGACGCCCACGACGGCGTGCAGGTCACGCTCCCCGCGCGCGCCCGCGAGCGCGAGGCGGCGCTGGCCGTCGCCGAGTTGCGCCCGTGGATCGAGCGCCGCCTGGCCGAGGTGCGCGCCGCGCGCGAGCGCCTGGCGGTGCCGGGCGGGCACGTCCCCTATCTCGGCACGCACCTCGCCCTCTCGCCCGAGGCCGGCCGCCTGCGCGCGCACCGCCGCGGCGACGAGCTGCTCGTCCCGGCCGACGAGCCGCGGGCGGCCATCGAGCGCTGGTACCGGCGCACGGCCCGCGCGGAGATCGGCCCGCGCCTCGACGAGGCGGTCGGCGCCCTCGGCGCCAGGTACACGAAGCTCACCATCCGCGAGCAGCGCACGCGCTGGGGCTCGTGCTCGACGACCGGGGCGATGAGCTTCAACTGGCGGCTGCTGCTCGGGCCCGAGGACGTCCTCGACTACGTGGTCTGGCACGAGGCCTGCCACCTCGTGGTCATGGACCACTCGCGCCGTTTCTGGTCGCTGCTCGCGCGCCACCGCCCGGGCTACCGCGTACCGCAGCGCTGGTTGCGCGCCAACGGTACCGCGCTCGTGCTGCCCGGCTGAGCGATGGCCCGCCGCCGCGCGCTCGCCCTCGTCGCCGCCGCTGCGATCGCGGCCGGCTGCGGCGGGACGGCGAAGGACCACGCCGGCGCGACCACGGCCGGGACGCGGCGCGCCTCGAGCCCGCCGACGGGCGCGCGGGCCATCACCGTCGTCGGCCGCCAGCGCCTCGGCGCGCGCGTCGAGGACTGGACGCTGCGCACGCCCGCGCTGAGCGACCCGACGCGGGTTCGCGTCCTGCTCCCGACCGGCTACGGCGCCGACGCCGGGCGCCGGTATCCCGTCCTCTACCTGCTGCACGGGGCCGACTCCGATTACCGGTCGTGGACGCGGTACGGCGACGCGCAGGCGATCACGGCCCGCGCGGCGATGATCGTCGTGATGCCCGATGGCGGCGCGAACGGCTGGTACACGGACTGGTACCAGGGCGCCAGACCGGTGCAGCCGCGGTGGGAGACCTACCACGTGGGCGAGCTCGTGCCGTGGATCGACGCCACGTACCGGACGATCGCCACGCGTCGCGGGCGGGCGATCGCCGGCCTGTCGATGGGCGGCTACGGCGCGCTGAGCTACGCCGCGCGCCACCCGGGCACGTTCGCCGCCGCGGCCTCGTTCTCGGGCGCCCTCGAGGTCGGGTCAGCCGACGCGTGGGGGGAGCGCAGCGCCAACGAGGCGCGCTGGCGCGCCCACCTGCCGATCTCGCTCGCGGCGCGGCTGCGGTCGCTCGCGCTCGTCGAGCTGCGCACCGGCGACGGACGGCCCGGCCCGTTCGATCGCCGCGCCACCAAGCCGGGCTGCCCGGCCTGCGCGCTCGAGCGCTACCTGCACACCAGCAACGTGCGCCTCCACGCGCGGCTGCGCGCGCTCGGCATCCGCCACGTGTGGGACGACTACGGGGCCGGCACGCACGACTGGCCCTACTGGCGGCGCGACCTGCGCGAGACGCTCCCCGACCTCGCCCGCGTCCTCGCCGGCGCCTGACGGGCGCCGCGAGCGAGAGCTAGGCGCCCAGGGCGCGGCGCAGGGCGTCATACGCCGTCTCGCCGGCCTCGCGCTCGATGAGCACGCGCCGCCAGCGCCCGGTGAACGCCTCGGCCGAGCCGTCGCCGCGCACGTCGACGCCGCCGCGCACCCCGGGCCCCGCCACCTCGCCGCGCAGGGCGACCTGCTCGACCGGAGCGAGCTCGCGCGAGAGCGCGCGCTCGCGGCCGCGCCGCTCATCCGGCGTGAGCTGGTCGAGGCGCGCCTCCAGCGCGGCCAGCGCCTCGGGCAGCGAGGCGAAGCGCTCGCGCGCCGTTCCCCCGCGGCGGCGGACCGTGAGCTTGTAGGCCGCCATGCCGCCGCAGCCTAATCGCGCAACGCGCTCAAGGACCCTGACCAACAGACGATCACCGGGAGATGGAGTCGCCTTGAATCCGAGGCTGTATCGCACAGCCCTGGGCGGGCTGGCTCGTGCTGCTCCTGCTGAGCGGCTTCGGGATCGTCTCCGCACACCGGACCGATGGCGCGGCGCGACACGTCAGCGCCTCGAGCGCCCTGTCCGACGTCTATCAGCGGGCTCGCTTCGCCGTCGGCGAGGAGGAGTCGCTGGAGCGCAAGTACCGGTTGGAGCCCGGGCGCGAGGTTCGCGGCCGGCACGAGCGTGCCGCGCGCGAGCTCGAAGCCGCGCTGACCGACGTCAGCCGCATCGGTACGCCGGACGACCGAGTGCTCGTCGCCCGCCTGCTCGCGATCCACAGCAGCTATCTGGAGGCGCTCGACCGGATGTTCGCCGCGGTCGATGCCCACGACGCGAAGTTGGTCCTGGCCATCGACGGCGGGCAGGTCGATCCGCGCTTCGGGGTCATCGTCTCCGAGGTCGACACGGCAGCGCGCGCGCACGCCCAGGTGGCGGCGGGCAGCCTGCGCGACCTGCGCGGCACCGAGCGCTCGGTCCTGGCCGCCACGCCGCTGGCCTTCGCGCTCGGCCTGCTGCTGCTGGGCTTCCTCACCTGGCTGCTGAGCCGCATCAACCGGCAGCTCGCGCGCCAGGCACTCGAGAGCGAGCACGACGCCCTCCACGACGAGTTCGAGCTGCACTACCAGCCGGAGTTCACGACGACCGATCTGCGCCTCGCTGGGGTGGAGGCGCTCGTGCGCTGGCGCCACCCGACCCGCGGTCTCATGCCGCCCGGCGACTTCATCGCGCTCGCGGAGCACACCGGCCTCATCCGCCCGCTCACGCTGCTCGTGTTGCGCAAGGCGCTGCGCCAGGGCCGTCTGTGGCGCGATCAGGGGCTCGCGATCGCCGTGGCGGTCAACCTCTCCCTGGCCAACCTCGTGGACGCCGAGCTCGTCGACGATGTCGCCCGGATCCTCGACGAGGAGCGCGTGGCTGCCAGCGCACTGCAACTCGAGATCACCGAGAGCACGATCATGACCGACCCCGAGCGCGTGATTGCCACCCTCGACCGGCTCGCCGCCATGGGCATCTCGCTCTCGCTCGACGACTACGGGACCGGGCACTCCTCGCTGGCCCGCCTGCGCCGTCTTCCCGTACACGAGCTCAAGATCGACCGCTCCTTCATCCAGCACCTCAGCGACGAGGGCGACGACCTCGCGATCGTGCGCTCCACCATCGACCTCGGCCACAACCTGGGTCTGCGCGTCGTCGCCGAAGGCGTCGAGGACGCGGCATCGCTCGCGCTGCTCGCCGGCTTGCGCTGCGACCTCGCCCAGGGCTTCCATTTGGGACGTCCCGTCCCGCCCGACGTCCTGCTCGAGCAGCTGCGCCACCACATGGCGGCGGCGTAGACCCTCAGGCCGCGAGGTCGGCGACGACCTCGTAGGTGCCGCGGTCGACGCGCGTGCTCAGGCGCCCCGAGATGTGGGCGAAGAGCCGCTGCGCGGCCGTGTTCTCGGCCAGCATCGCGGCGCTGAAGCGCCCGATCCCGAGCGCGCGGGCGCCGTCGGCCAGGGCGGCGCCCAGCGCCGTGCCGAGACCCTGGCGCTGGTAGCAGTCGCCGACGACGACAGCGACCTCGGCGGCGTCCGGGTGCGCGCGGTCGCGCACCCAGCGCCCGACGCCCGCCATCATGGTCGGGTCGTCGGCGAGGACGGCGACGAGCGCGTAATGGTTGACGTGGTCGACCTCGGTCAGGTAGCGCAGCTCGGCCAGCGTGAGGCGATGCTTGGGCGCCAGGAAGCGCAGGCGCGCGCTCTGCGGCGAGAGCGCCGCCATGCCGCGCACGAGCAGAGCCTTGTCATCGGGCGTGATGGGCCTGATGAGGACTCTCGTACCGTTGCGCAGGCAAACATCCACGGCAGCGACGGTACGCCCGCCCGACCGTGGCATGCGTGACGCTCGTCACTGAGCCGCCCGGCGCTGCGGCGGTCGCTCAGCGCTGGTCGATCGGCACGTAGTCCCGCTCGCGCGCGCCCGAGTAGATCTGGCGCGGCCGGGCGATCTTCTGCTCGGAGTCCTGGACCATCTCGAGCCACTGGGCGATCCAGCCGCTCGTGCGGCCGATGGCGAACATGACCGGGAACATCGCGACGGGCAGCCCCATCGCCTCGTAGATCAGCCCCGAGTAGAAGTCGACGTTGGGGTAGAGCTTGCGCGAGATGAAGTAGTCGTCCTCGAGCGCGATCTTCTCGAGCTCGGTGGCGATGTCGAGCAGCGGGTTCTTGCCGGTGACCTCGAAGACGTCCTCGGTCGCCTTCTTGATGATCTCGGCCCGCGGATCGTAGTTCTTGTAGACGCGGTGGCCGAAGCCCATCAGCCGCTCGTTGCCCTCCTTCACGCCCTTGATGAAGTCGGGGATGTTCTCCTTGCTCTCGATGCGCTTGAGCATGCGCAGGACCGCCTCGTTGGCGCCGCCGTGCAGCGGGCCGTAGAGCGCCGCGACCCCGGCCGCGATGGCCGAGTACGGATCGACCTGCGAGGAGCCGACGCTGCGCACCGCGCTGGTCGAGCAGTTCTGCTCGTGATCGGCGTGGAGGATGAAGAGGATGTCCAGAGCGCGCTCGAGCCTCGGATCGGGCTGGTACTTGAGCTCGGTCATCTTGTACATCATGTTCAGGAAGTTGCCGCTGTAGGCCAGGTCGTTGTCGGGATAGACGTACGGCTGGCCCATGTTGTGGCGGAAGGCGAAGGCCGCGAGGGTCGGCATCTTCGCGATCAGCCGGATGGTCTGGATGTGGCGGTTGTCGGCGTCCTTGATGTCGTTCGCATCCGGATAGAACGTCGACAGCGCGCCGACCGAGCCCAGCAGCATCCCCATGGGGTGGGCATCGTGGCGGAAGCCCTGCATGAAGCCCTTGACGTTCTCGTGCACGAAGGTATGGATCGTGATCTCGCCGACCCACTCCTCGAGTTGCGCGCTCGTGGGCAGGTCGCCATGGACGAGCAGGTAGGCCACCTCGAGGTACGTCGACTGCTCGGCCAGCTGGTCGATCGGGTACCCGCGGTACTGGAGGACGCCGGCCTCGCCGTCGAGGTAGGTGATCTCCGAGCGGCACGACGCGGTGTTCATGTACGCCGGGTCGTAGGTCATGAGCCCGAAGTCGTCGTCGGACACCTTGATCTGGCGGAAGTCGGTCGAGCGCACCGTGCCGTCGCTGATCTCGATCTCGTAGCTGCGGCCGGTGCGGTTGTCGGTGACGGACAGCGTGCCGCGCCCGTCTTGGGCTACGCCGTCTCCGGCGGCGGCCTTCGTGTCGGTCTCGGTGCTCATGATGCTCCCTCTGAATCGCTGTCCGTTCCAGGGATGGTAGACACGATGGCTCAGAGCCACCCCTTCTCCTCGGCCGCGCGGATCGCCTCCGCGCGGTTGCGCCCTCCCACCTTTCCCATTGCGGCCGAGAGGTAGTTGCGGACCGTTCCCGGCGAGAGGTGCAGAGCCGACGCGATGTCGGCCACCGTCGCGTGCTGGCGCGCCGCGGCCAGCACCTCGCGCTCGCGCGCGGTCAGCGGGCTCGGACCCTCGCTGAGGGCAGCGGCGGCGAGCCCGGGATCGACGACGCGCTCGCCGCGCACCGCCCGGCGCATGGCGCGGGCGAGCTCCTCGGCGGGGTCGTCCTTGAGCAGGAAGCCGGCCGCGCCCTGCTCCATGGCGCGGCGCAGATAGCCCGGCCGGCCGAAGGTGGTGAGCATCAGGACCTTGCACTCCGGGAGCGCGTCGCGCAGCTGGGCGGCGGCCTCCAGGCCGTCGGCGCCCGGCATCTCGATGTCCAGCAGGGCCACGTCGGGGCGCTGCGCCAGCGCCGCCTCGAGCACCTCGTCGCCGCGGGCCACCTGGGCCACGACCTCGATGTCGGGCTCGAGCGAGAGCAGGCCGGCAAGCGCGCCGCGGACCATGGCCTGGTCCTCGGCGAGCAGGACGCGGATCACCGCGCCGACTCTACCGGCACCACCGCCCGCACCCGGAACCCGGGGCCGTCGTCGCGCGGGCCCGCCTCCAGCCGGCCGCCGGCCTGGCGCACGCGCGCCTCCAGCCCCGCGAGGCCGTGGCCCGCGCCGTTGGCCGCGACCGCGCCGAGGACGCCCTCGCCGTCGTCGACGACCTCGACCGCCGCCTGGCCGAGCGCCGGCACGAGACGGATCGCGCTGTGGCGCGCGCCGCTGTGGCGGATGACGTTGGTCGCCGCCTCGCGCACGGTCCAGGCCAGCACCGCCTCGACGTCGGGCGGCAGCGCGACCTGCGGGCGCTCGATCGTCGCGTCGATGCCCGCGGCGCCGAGCGCCGTCCGCGCGCCCTCGAGCTCGGCGTCCAGCGCAGGGCGGTGGTAGCCGCTGACCGTCTGGCGCACCTGGCGCAGCGCGTCGCGGGTGACGGTCTCGATGTCGGCCACATCGGCCGCGGCGGTCTCGGGGTCGTGGGGCAGGCGCTTTTGCGCGAGCTGGGCCTTCAGCGCGATGACCGACAGCGAGTGGCCGAGGAGGTCGTGCAGGTCGCGAGCGAAGCGCTCGCGCTCGTCGGCCACCGCGAGGCGCGCCACCTCCGCGCGGGCCTCCATCAGCTCGCGATTGGTGCGCATGATCTCGCCCATGGCGACCATCGCCGCGCCGATCCCCAGCAGGCCCAGGGCCTGGCCCCACGCCGCGCTCGTGTTGCCGCCACCCGCGGTCGCGGTCAGGCCGGCCGCCAGCGAGGTTATCGGCAGCACGACGACGTTCCACGGCCGCGGCAGGCGCAGGGCGCCCATGGCCACCACGTAGTAGAAGAGCAGGTTCCAGTCGGGCCGGTCGGCGACCGTCAGCGTGCCGGCAATGGCCAGGTCGATGACGTAGGCGCGCGCGACAACGGCCGGTGGCCTGGGGTGCAGCCGGCCGCGCACCGCCTGGAAGAAGAAGGCGAAGAAGACGACCAGCGCGGCGGCGACGGCGGCGACGCGCCCCGCACTGGGCTCGTCGCCGAGCAGCCCGATGACCGCGGGCAGCGAGATGAAGATCGCGAAGATGCCCGCGACGCGCGCCGCGGGCACCTTGAAGCGATCGGGGACCTGCGCGCTCAGCGCGCCATCTCCCGCTGCCAGAAGCGCATCGCCAGGCGCGTGCCCACCAGCAGCCAGATGGCCAGCACGAACAGGTCGTTGCCGGACCACGCCGAGCCGTGGTTGAGCGGGTCGAAGGCGACGTGCAGGGCGTTCGCCAGCCGCGCGACCGGGAAGACGTTGGCCAGGTGGACGAGCCAGTCCGGCGCCCCGGTCAGCGGGTACCAGATGCCCGAGATGAAGGACAGCGGCAGGATCAGCACGTTGGCGACCACCGGAGCGGCCTCGGCGTTGGGGATCAGCATGACCGCGGCCATGCCCAGGGCGGCGAAGGTGGCCGCGCCGAGGAGGACGGTGACGATGACGGCCGGCACCGCCGCGGCGCGCAGGTGCACGTCGAAGCCCACGCGCCCGATGATCAGCATGACGACGGTCATGACGATCGAGATGACCGCCGTGGAGCCGACGCGCCCGGCGACGTAGGCCCAGCCGGGCAGCGGCGTGCCGCGCATGCGCTTGAGCAGCCCGTTGTCGCGCTGGATCGCGATGCCGCCGGCCATGTTCATGAATTGGGTGATGATGATCCCGTAGGCCAGGATGCCCGGCAGGAAGAAGGTGACGTAGGGGATGTTGCCGAGCTCCTGGATCCTGCCGCCGCTGTTGAGCGCGCCGAAGAGCAGCAGGAGCATGACCGGCATCCCGAAGGAGAAGAAGGCCCGCGTGCGGTTGCGCCAGAAGGCGCGCTGCTCGTAGGCCACCTGCCACGCGGTCAGGGCCACGTCGCCCGTGCGCTCGTCGCGGATGCCATCCCCACCCGCCCGCCGTTCGAGGGTCTCGGACATGGCGGTCATCGTGTCGTGGCCTCCTGGCTCTCGGTCAGTCGAAGGTAGACGTCCTCCAGCGAGGGCTGGCTGACGGCGAAGCCGCGCAGCTCGTGGCCGCGCTCGAGGGCCCAGCCCGTCAGCTCGTGGGCGGATCGCAGCCCCTCGCGGGTGATCACGCGCACCCGCCCTGGCGCCGTCTCGGTGACCTCGGCGCCGTCGAGCGCCGGCAGGTCGCTCAGGTCGACGTGGGCCGGGAGCGTGAAGTCGATCTCGGTCGGCGCCGTGTCGCGGCCGCCGATCTCGGCCGGCGTGCCGAGGGCGACGATGCTCCCGTCGACCACGACGGCCACGCGGTCGGCCAGCGCCTGCGCCTCGTCCATGAAGTGGGTGGTGAGGAAGACCGTCTTGCCCAGCGCGCAGAGGTCTTTGATCGTCGTCCACGCCTGGCGGCGCGCCGACGGGTCGAAGCCGGTGGTCGGCTCGTCGAGGAAGAGCAGGTCGGGGTCGCCGACGAGGGCCAGCGCGAGGTCCAGGCGCCGGCGCTGGCCGCCCGAGAGCAGCTTGACCCGCTGGCCCTCCTTGCCGGCCAGGCCCACGAGCTCGACGAGCTCGCCCGCCGCCCGCCGGCGCGGGTAGTAGCGCCCGTACATCGTGAGGACCTCCGCCACGGTCAGCTCGGCCTGGGCGGCGGCCTCCTGCAGGACGATGCCGACGCGCTCGCGCAGCGCCCGCTCGCCGTCCTCGGGATCGTGGCCGAGCACGCGCACCTCGCCGGCGCTGCGGGCGCGGTAGCCCTCGAGGATCTCGGTCGTGGTGGTCTTGCCCGCGCCGTTGGGGCCGAGGAGGCAGAAGACCTCCCCAGCGGCGACGGAGAAGGAGATGTCGCGCACCGCCTCCACGTCGCCGTAGGCCTTGCGCAGGCCGTCGATCTCGATCGCAGGTTGCATGCGATCCAGGATCGGGCAGCGCGCCGCGCCCCGGTAGTGCCGCGCATCGGGACCTGGGCATGACATCCGTCACGATCTGGCCATGCCGTCGAAGTACGCCCGGGTCGAGATCGAGCGCCGCTTCCTGCTGGCCGGCGTGCCGGAGGGCGCGGACGTCCTCGCGGTCGACGAGATCCAAGATCGCTACCTCGACGGGACGCGGCTGCGGCTGCGGCGGATGGCGCAGGTCGGCGGGCCCACGCAGCTCAAGCTCACCCAGAAGCTGCCCGAGCCCGACGAGGGTGCGCGACGGGGAGCGCTGACCACGATCTACCTGTCCGAGGCCGAGCACGCCGTGGTCGCGCGCCTCCCCGCGGCCGACCTGCGCAAGTCGCGGCTGAGCATCGCTCCCTACGGCGTCGACATCTTCCACGGCGAGCTCGAGGGGCTCCACCTGGCCGAGGCCGAGTTCACCACCATGCAGGACGCCGCTGCGCTGGTGCCGGCCGCCTTCTGCCGCGCCGAGGTCACGAGCGACCGGCGCTTCACCGGCGGCGAGCTCGCGCGCGCGAGTGGCGAGCAGGTCCGCGCGTGGGCGCGGGAGTACGGGCTCGAGCTGCGCTAGGAGGTGAGCACGGCCGCGGTCATGGCGGCGACCACGAGCACCGCGCTGATGGCCATGACGCCGCGCGAGCCGCGCTCGCTGCCGGGGAAGTCGGGACTGCGCAGGCCGCTGAAACCGAGGACGATCGCCCAGGCGGCGAGCGCCCCGCCGGCGACGTAGAAGCCGGTCTTGGAGGGCTCGGCCTTCTCGGCGGCCAGGACGAGCAGCGCGTGGACCATGGGCCGCGAGCCTACCTGACCTGGCGGGCGGGGCCGCCCTCGTACCGGCTCTCGGTGGCGTCGACCTGACTCTGGTAGTGCGAGCCGAGGTCGGGGTGCCCGTACGGGCGCTCGGCAGCCCGGTCGAGGGTCATGAACGACAGCTGCGCGATCGGCTTGGCGGGCCACAGGACGATGGGCACCCGGGTGAGGTTCGTGATCTCGAGCGTCAGCGTCCCCTTGAAGCCGGGATCGACGAAGCCGGCGGTGGCGTGGACGATGAGCCCCAGGCGGCCGAGGCTCGACTTGCCCTCGATGCGGGCGACGAGGTCGTCGGGCAGCTCGACACGCTCGAGCGTGCGCCCGAGGACGAACTCGCCCGGGTGGATGACGAACGACTCCTCGTCGCCGACCTCCACTAGCTCGGTCAGGTTCTGCGGCGGGTCGGCCAGGTCGATGGCCGCGATGCGGTGGTTGTGGAAGACGCGGAACGAGCTGCCCAGGCGCAGGTCGACGCTGGCCGGCTGGACCATGGCCTCGTCCCACGGCTCGATGCGCACGCGGCCTTCGGCCACCAGGCGGCGGATCGTCCCGTCGGAGAGCACCGAGGTCGGGGGCATCCGGCCGAAGTCTGCCAGCGGGCGGCGTCCGAGCGCCCTACGCGTGGCCGGCGCGCTTGGCCCGGACGACCACCGAGCGCGTGCGCCGTGGGGCCGGGAGGGCCGGATCGCCGTGCGGCCCGCGGCGGGGGTGGCGCGGGAACGGCCGGCGCGGGTGGCGCGGGTGCTTGGTGCCGCCGTCACCTCCCTTGGGCTCCTGCTCGGGCTCCGGCTCGGCCTTGATGGCCCACCAGACGATCCACAGCAGCGCCACGATCGGGATCTTGAGGGCGAACATGAGCCACAGGAAGCCCCACGTCACGTGAGGGACTGTACCCCGGGCGCGGGCGAGGTGCACGCGCGGCGTTCGTCTCTACCGAGGGACGGCGGCGCGCGCGACGGCGGCGCGATGGCGCGGGCGGTGCGGTGGGCGCGGAGGGCGGCGCAGCCGGCCCGCGCTGCGGTGCTCGGCGCTCACCCGCGAGCGCCCGGCCTTGGCACCGAGCACGCGGCGCAGCGCGCCGGCGACGTCCAGGCGCCCCGCGGCCACCGGCAGGGAGGTCGGCCGCGCCGAGCCCAGCAGGGCGGAGCGCATGCCCGGCCAGCCGAGGGCGGGCCGCGCGCTGATCAGCAGGACCGCCGCGCCGGACACCTGCGCCGCGGCCATCGACGAGCCCGAGCGCAGCTCGTAGCGGCCGCCGCGCGCGGTGGAGAGGATGTCCTCGCCGGGCGCGGCGAGGTCGACGGTGGAGCGCCCGAAGCTGGCCGAGGGCGCCAGGACGCCGCGCTGGTCGGACGAGGTGACCGCCACGAGGTTGGGCGCGTCGAGGTCGGCGGGGTAGCTGGCGACCACGTCGTCGTCGGCATGCGCGTTGCCCGCGGCCGCGACGACGAGGACGTTGGCGGCGGCGGCCGCGTCGACGGCGGCGGCCAGGTCGGGGCCCGGGCTCGGGCCGGTGAGCGACAGGTTGATCACGCGCGCGCCGTGGGCGACCGCGTAGCGCACGCCCGCGGCCACGGTGGCCATGTCGCCCGAGGCGTCGGCGCCGAGGACCTTGACTGCCATGATCCGCGCGCGCCAGGCCAGGCCGGCCACGCCGACGCCGTTGTCGCCGCGCGCCGCGACGATGCCTGCGACGTGCGTGCCGTGGCCGTTGTCGTCGGACGGATCGCCGTCGCCGTTGACGAAGTCGGCGCCGTGGACGTCGTCGACGACGCCGTCGCCGTCGTCGTCGATGCCGTTGCCTGGCACCTCGCCGGGGTTGGCCCACAGGTTGGGCGCGAGGTCGCGATGGGCGAGGTCGACGCCGGTATCGACCACCGCCACGGTGACGTCGCCGCCGGTGATCTGCGTCCAGGCGCTGGCGGCGCCCATGGGCCCGTCGCCCTGCAGCGCCCACTGGTTGGCGAGCTGAGGGTCGGGTCGAGCCGCGGCTGGGGCCGCGGTCGCGCAGAGAGCCGCGCAGGCAGCGGCGAGCGCCGCGACGCGGTGAAGGTCATGAAGCATCCGTGCTGTGAGTGGTCGAGCACGCCCGTCCATGGGCGCTGTCCCTCACATCGTCAGCCGCGGGGCCACGCTTGCCATAACGGGCAGGCCGTGGCCGCCTGTCGTACGCGGCCGCTGGCCGAGTGTCGTAGTGGCGCTAGTGTCGTGATTCGTTGATTCGTTCGCAGTAGCGGGCGATGGATTCGAGGATTTGGTCGGCGGTCTTGGTCCAGACGAACGGCCGCGGGCTGGTGTTCCACGTCTCGATCCAGGCGCGGATGTCGGCGTTGAGCTCGCGGACGGATCGGTGTGCGCCGCGGCGCAGCTTCTTGGTGGTCAGTTCGGCGAGCCAGCGCTCGACCAGGTTCAGCCACGAGGAGCTGGTGGGGGTGAAGTGCAAGACGAAGCGTGGGTGGGCGGTCAGCCAGCGCTGGATGGCCGGCGTCTTGTGCGTGGAGGAGTTGTCGAGCACCAGGTGGACCGCGAGGTCGGTGGGGGCCTCGCGGTCGAGCGTCTGCAGGAACTGCTTGAACTCGATCGCGCGGTGGCGCGAGTGCAGCCGGCCGATGACCTTGCCGGTGGTGATGTCCAGCGCGGCGTAGAGGCTCGACGTGCCGGCGCGTTTGTAATCGTGGGTTGCGCGCTGCGGGACGCCAGGCAGCATCGGCAGGATCGGCGCGGTCCGGTCCAGCGCCTGGATCTGGGACTTCTCGTCGACGCAGAGCACGACCGCGCGCTCGGGCGGATTGAGGTAGAGCGCGACGACGTCGCGGACCTTGTCGATGAACTGCGGGTCGCGGGAGAGCTTCCAGGGCTGCTGGCGGTGCGGCTGCAAGCCGAACGCCTTCCAGATCCGCAGCACCGCCGACTGCGTCAGGCCGACCTCGCGCGCCATCGAGCGCGTCGACCAATGAGTGGCGTCCTTCGGCGTGGTCTCGAGCGTCTTGATGATCACCTCCTCGACCTTGTCATCGGTGATCGTTCGCGGCCGCCCCGGGCGCGGTTCATCGGTCAGACCGTCCAGCCGCAGCCGCGCGAAACGGTTGCGCCACTTGCGAGCCGAGCTGACCGCGATTCCCAGCCGCGCCGCGATCTCGGTGTTGTTAAGACCGTCGCCGGCCAGCAACACGATCCGCGAGCGCAACGCGAGCGCCTGCGCGCTCGTGTGACGCCGCGCCCAGCTCTCCAACTGGGCACGTTCTGCCCCGGTCAACTCAACGGCAACGGGCACGGGAGTCGGCATGAACCCCCCATACCCGCTACGCCCGAATTAATGCATCACCACACTAGCCGCGCAGGGTGAGCGGGGCGAGGTCGAAGCGCGTCATGCCCTGCAGGTCGGCCACGCGCGCGGCGACCTCGTCGGCCGTGAGCCGCGCCACGCGCTCCGTGCCGAACTCCTCGACGTTGTACGAGGCCAGCGCGGTGCCATAGGCCATCGCGCGCGCGAGGAGGTCGTGGTCGATCGTCTCGTCGCGCTGGGCCGCGACGTAGCCGACGAAGCCGCCGGCGAAGCTGTCGCCGGCGCCGGTAGGGTCGATGACCTCGGCCAGCGGATAGGCGGGCAGGGCGAAGAAGCCGTCCTCGGAGAAGAGCGCCGCGCCGTACTTGCCCTGCTTGGCCACCACAGCTCGCAGCCCCCAGCTCAGCAGCTCCTCGGCGGCCGACACTGTCGTCGGCTTGCCCGTGAGCTGCTCGAGCTCCTCGTCGTTGAGGATCAGGCAGTCGACCGAGCGGATGGTCCGCTCGAGCGATTCGCGAGCGCTCTCGATCCAGAAGTTCATCGAGTCCATGGCCACGAAGCGGGCCCGGTCGCACTGCTCGCGCACGCCGAGCTGGAGCTCGGGCTGGATGTTGGCCAGGAAGAGGACGTCGCAGGCCTGGGCTGCGGGCGAGAGCTTGGGCTCGAAGGTCTCGAAGACGTTGAGGTCGGTGACGTGCGTCAGGCGCTCGTTGAGGTTCTCGCTGTACTCGCCGGCCCAGAAGAACGTCTTGCCGCCGGGCACGTGCTCGACGTCGTCGGTGATCGTGCCGCGCGTCTGCAGCACCTCCCAGTCCTCGGCGCCGAAGTCGTCGCCCACGGGGCCGACGGGACGCACCTCGTCGAAGAACGACGCGGCGAGGCTGAAGTGGGTGGCGGCGCCGCCGAGCATGCGCTCGCGCGCCCCGAAGGGCGTCTTGACGGCATCGAAGGCGATGGAACCGACGACGGTGAGACTCATCGCGAGGACTTGCTCTCGAAGTTGCCGGTGACGACGGTCGAGCAATGGCGCGCTGTCATGCGGCGACGCAGCCTACGCATTCGGCGCGGGCGTAGGATCCCGCCCCCATGCGCGCCATCCAGCAGACGCAGTTCGGCGGGCCCGAGGTCCTGGAGCTCGTCGACCTGCCCGTCCCCGAGCCCGGCGAGCGCGAGGTCCTCATCAGGGTCTCGCGCGCGGGAATGAATTTCGCCGACACCCACCAGCGCAACAACGACTACCTCGCGGCCCAGCAGCTGCCGCTCGTGCCGGGCGGCGAGGTCGCGGGCGTGCGGGAGGGCACCGGGGAGCGCGTGGTGGCGCTGAGCGGCACCGGCGGATACGCCGAGTACGCGACGGCGCCCGAGGCGCTGACCTTCCCGATCCCCGACGGCGTCGACGACGGGACCGCGCTGGCCCTGCTCATCCAGGGCCTGACCGCCTGGCACCTGTATCGCACGTCGGGGCGCGTGGGCCCCGGCGAGTCCGTGGCGATCGTCGCCGCGGCCGGCGGGGTCGGCTCGCTCGCCGTCCAGCTCGGCAGGCCGATGGGGGCGGGGCGCGTGATCGCGCTGGCCTCCACGCAGGCCAAGCGCGAGCTCACGCTCGAGCTGGGCGCGGACGTCGCGATCGACTCGGGCCCCGAGGGCCTGAAGGAGCGCCTCGTCGAGGCCAACGAGGGCAGGCAGGTCGACGTCGTCTTCGAGATGGCGGGCGGCGCGGTCTTCGACGCCTGCCTGGCCGCGCTGGCGCCGTTCGGCCGTCTCGTGAGCTACGGCATCGCCTCCGGCGAGGGCAACGAGGTCCATACGCGCAAGCTCATGGCCCGCTCGCGCGCGGTGGTGGGCTTCTGGCTCATGCACTGCATCGGGCGCCCGGGGATGGTCGACGAGGCGCTCACCGACCTCTACGCGCGCGCGGCGCGGGGCGAGCTTCGCGCCGTGGTGGGGGCGACCTACCCGCTGTCCGATGCCCGCCAGGCGCAGATCGACCTGGCCGAGCGCCGCACCACGGGAAAGGTCCTGCTCGACCCGAGCGCCTAGCTCGGCAGTCGCACCATCTCCTGGCCTGTGACCTCCGCGATGAGGTCGAAGTGAGCGTCGTCGTGGAGCACGACGAGCTCCTGCGCCTCCGCGGCCGCGGCCACGAGCACGTCGGTGGGTTGGACCCCGCGGTGGCGCCCGCCCTGGAGGCGGGCCAAGCCCTCGTAGACCTCCTTCGCGCGGCTCCAGACCTCCCCGTCGATCGGGGCATTGAGGAGCTCGTCGAGCTGGGCGTTGACCAGCTTCATGCCTCGTGGGTTGTGCGCACCGCGCAGCAGCTCGAGCCGCACGACGTCGCATGTCCAGAGGTCACCGTCCTCGAAGAACGGCGCGAGAGCAGCGAGGGCCGGCGCGCGCCGACGCTGCGCGGCGATGAACGCGCTCGTGTCCGCGAGGACCGTCACTCAGCCTCCGGGTGGCGGTAGCGCCAGAAGTTCTCGGCGTACTCCGAATCGACGAGCTCGCCGCGCTTGATGAGCTCCAGGAGCTGCTTCTGCGCTGCGCGACGCTTCTCGACCTGCACGACCTCGCGCATCGCGGCGTGCACGGTTTCCGTCGGCCCCTTCGTGCCGAGCGTCACCTCCGCGGCGCGCACGAGATCCCTGTCCAGGAACATCGACGTTCTCTTCACACTGGCCATAATATGCCTCTAGCGGTCACAGCAGACATACGCATTGTGACAATGCACCTCGTAGAGTGCAACGGACGTGACCGCCTTCGCCGACCTCGGCCTCTCTGAATCGACCCTGCAGGCGCTGCAGGACGTGGGCTACGAGCAGCCCAGCCCCATCCAGGAGCAGGCCATCCCCGTGCTCCTCGAAGGGCGCGACATGATCGGCCAGGCGCAGACGGGCTCGGGCAAGACCGCCGCCTTCGGCCTGCCGATGATCGAGCACGTCGATCCCTCCGAGCCAGAGGTGCAGGGGCTCGTGCTCACGCCCACGCGCGAGCTGTGCATCCAGGTCACGCAGGCCCTGCGCGCCTACGCCCAGCCCAAGGGCGTCGACGTGGTCGCCGTGTTCGGCGGCGCGCCGATCCGCTCCCAGCAGGCCCAGCTGCGCAACGGCGGGCAGATCGTGGTGGGGACCGTCGGGCGCGTGCTCGATCTCATCCAGCGCGCCTCCCTCATCCTGCACAGCTGCCGCTTCGTGGTCCTCGACGAGGCCGACGAGATGCTCGACCTCGGCTTCCTGGAGGACGTCGAGCGCATCCTCACCATCACGCCCAACAGCCGCCAGACCGCGCTCTTCAGCGCGACGATGCCGCCGCCCATCCGCGGGCTGGCCGATCGCTACCTCTACGACCCGGTCACGGTCAAGGTCAAGTCGGCGACGCTGACCGTCGACAGCGTCGAGCAGTTCTCGGTCGACGTGAAGTCCGGCGACAAGGCCGAGAAGCTCGTCGACGTGCTCCGCGCCGAGCGCCCCGATCAGGCCATCGTCTTCACCCGCACGAAGATCCGCTGCGACCAGCTCTACCGGCGCCTGCGCGACCGCGGCCTGAACGTCAAGGCGCTGCACGGCGACATGTCCCAGGGCCAGCGCGACGGGGTGATGCTCTCCTTCAAGGGCGGCCGGCTGCCGATCCTCGTGGCCACCGACGTCGCCGCCCGCGGCCTGGACATCTCGACGGTGACCCACGTCATCAACTTCGACGTGCCCACCAGCCCCGACGCCTACGTGCACCGCATCGGGCGCACGGGCCGCGTCGGGCGCGCGGGCCGCGCCATCACCTTCATCGAGCCGCGCCAGCAGCGCGAGCTGGCGGCCATCGAGCGTCACATCGGCACCGGGATCACGCCGTGGGCCGAGGGCGCGCGCACGACGCCCGCCCCGGTCGCCGAGCGCCCGCGCCGGCACTCCAAGCCCCACCTCTCGCGCGACGGTGACGAGCCGCAGGCCAAGCTGGTCGCCGGCGTCGGGCGCGCCGAGGGCGTCGAGGTCGCCGATCTCGTCCACGCGGTGACGAGCGCCGCGGGCATCGACGGCGAGGCGGTGCGCGACGTGCGCGTGCTCGAGCACTTCTCGTTCCTCAGCGTTCCGCTCAGCGACGCCGAGCGCGTCGTCGAGTCCGTGAACGGCACGCCGGTCAACGGCACCACGCTGCGCCTCGAGATCGCGCGCGCCTGAGCGCGCCCGCGGTCCGCACACCGCCCGCAACCGCGCCTGCGCTTTGCGCGTTCCCCACAGTGTGTGCAACCCTGGACCTGTGAAGCTGCTCGAGGCAGAGCCTGTCCTTGCGCCCGAAGCCGCTCCGGAGGCCCCACCCCAGAGCCCGCCGGAGCAGCCGGCAGGCACACCCGGAGCGACCGACGCGTGCCGCCTGTGCGGCGCGCCGATGGAGCCTGAGCAGGACTGGTGCCTGAGCTGCGGCGCCGCGGCGCCCGGGCGCCTCGGCGAGCGCCCCGGCTGGCGTGCCGCCTCGACGGTCATCGCGCTGGCGCTCCTGCTGGTCCTCGGCGCCGTGGGCGCCAGCTACGCCGCCCTGACGGGCGACTCGCAGCCCAAGCAGACCGCCTCCACGCCCGCGCCCGCGCCGCCCGCGGCGGCGCAGGCCGCGCCCCCGGCGGCGACCACGCAGCCGCCGGCCGCCACCCAGCCGCCGGCGACCGCGACCACGCCCGCCAAGCCCAAGAAGCTTCCGAAGGTCAAGACGCCGACGGCCGGCGCCACGCCCGGCTCGCCGATCACGCCGACGCCGACGACCTCCACGCCCGCCACCACCACGGCCACCGGCACCGGCACGGGCACCACCGGCACCGGCACCAACACCAGCACGACCGGGACCGGCACCGGGACGACCGGCACCGGCACGACCACCACGCCCGCTGACACCGGGCCCAAGCCGATCGAGGTCAACGGCGACGCCGGCACCGTCTACGACCCGTTCAAGCGCGCGAAGGACAGCGGCGAGACGACCCGCGCGCTCGACGGCGACAAGGCGACGTCGTGGTACGTCGACCCCACGGTCCCGACGCAGGTCGCCGTCGGCTACGTGGTCGACCTCGGCAAGCTCCAGGGCGTGCGCCAGATCAACCTGCAGACGCCCACCCCGGGCTTCCGTGTGGAGATCTACGCCACCGACGAGACCACGCCGCCGCCCGACATCCTCGACACGCGCTGGAGCCACATCAAGGACGTCTCGGACGTCGGCGCCAAGGACGACGGCCAGCAGAAGATCGTCCTCGGCGCGGGCACGAGCAAGTACCGCAACGTGCTGCTGTGGTTCACCCAGCCGCCCACCGACGGACCGCGCCTGCGCATCACCGAGCTCGAGCTGCTCGGCTGAGCGCCCGCGCCCACCTTCCCGTTCCCGAGCTCCCCCAGGAGTCCCCATGTCCGAGGCCGTGATGAAGACGAGCGAAGGCGAGATCACCTTCGAGCTGTTCGACGAGGATGCCCCGAAGACCGTCAGCAACTTCAAGGAGCTCGCCGGCCAGGGCTTCTACGACGGGCTGATCTTCCACCGCATCATCCCCGATTTCATGATCCAGGGCGGCTGCCCCGAGGGCACCGGCACGGGCGGCCCCGGCTACCAGTTCGAGGACGAGATCAACGACCACAAGATCGTCCGCGGCGCGCTGGCCATGGCCAACGCGGGGCCGAACACCAACGGGTCGCAGTTCTTCATCGTCACCGCCGACGAGTGCCCGTGGCTGGACGGCAAGCACACGGTCTTCGGCCAGGTCACCGGCGGCCAGGACGTGGTCGAGCGGATCGGCTCGACGCAGACCGACGGCCGCGACCGCCCGGTCGAGCCGATCGGCATCGAGACCGTGACCTTCGCGACCTAGGGGACGAGCGTCGGCGGCAGCGGCGCGCCGTAGCGCCCGGCCGCCGAGCCCAGCTCGTCGCGCTCGACGAGGTCGACCCCGAGTTTGGCGGCGATGGCCGCCACGCCCGGACGGCGCGCCAGCGCGCACACGCGCGCGTGCTGGGCGCGCAGCCCGTCGCGATGGGCCTCGACCCGTCCCCAGACCGAGACGATGCCCTCGACCCACTCGAACTCGCCGTAATAGGTCTGCACGCCGGGGCGGTGGTAGGCGTAGATCCCGCACTGGCAGTCGCGGTGCGGCGGCTCATGGGGGCCGTCGAGCCAGCCGCGCCCGAAGAGCAGCGCGCGATTGGCCGGATAGCACTCGGCGTGCATGACCGCGCCCTCCCAGCGGCACGGGATGTAGGGCGAGAGCAGGCGCCCGTCGACGATGCGCCACGCGCGGAAGGCGACGACGGGGGCGACGAGGTCTGGTGCGGCGAGCGACATCACGACCCACGGTAGTGTTCGACACACCGTCAAACGAAGCAGGAGCGAGAGCAGTGGCCACCGTCGAGGAGCACCCGGCGACCACCGGCACCGCCACCGCGGCCGGCGACATCGCGGTCGAGAACCCCGCCACCGGCGAGGTCATCGCCCATGTGCCCGACATGACCGCCGAGCAGGTGGCCGAGCTCGCCCGCGCCGCGCGCGCCGCGCAGCCGGCGTGGGAGGCGCTGGGCTTCGAGGGCCGCGGGCGGATCCTGCGCCGCGCCCAGAAGTGGCTGGTCGACAACTCCGAGCGCGTCATCGAGACGATCGTCTCCGAGACGGGCAAGGCCTACGAGGACGCCCTCATCGCCGAGGTCATGTACGGCGCCAACGCCTTCGGCTTCTGGTCGAAGCACGCGGCCGGCTTCCTGGCCGACGAGCGCATCAAGACCGCCTCGCCGCTGCTGAAGGGCAAGAAGCTCGTCCTGCGCTACCGGCCGCTGGGCCTCGTCGGCGTCATCGGCCCGTGGAACTACCCGCTGACGAACTCGTTCGGCGACTGCATTCCCGCGCTGGCCGCGGGCAACGCGGTCCTGCTCAAGCCCAGCGAGGTGACGCCGCTGACGAGCCTGCTGCTGGCCGAGGCGCTACGCGAGTGCGGCCTGCCGGTCGGGGTCTTCGCGGTCGCCACCGGGCGCGGTGAGACCGGGGCCGCCGTGGTCGACGAGGTCGACATGATCAGCTTCACCGGCTCGACGCCCACGGGGCGCAAGATCATGATGCGGGCGGCCGAGACCCTCACGCCGGTGTCGCTGGAGCTCGGCGGCAAGGACCCGATGATCGTCCTCGCCGACGCCGACCTGGAGCGCGCGGCCAATCATGCCGTGTACTACTCGATGTTCAACGGCGGGCAGACCTGCGTGAGCATCGAGCGCGTCTACGTGGAGGCGCCGGTCTACGACGACTTCGTGGCCAAGGTCACGGAGAGGGCCCGGGCGCTGCGCAACGACCGCTCGACGGGACCGGGGACGGCGGACGTCGGCGCCATCACCTTCCCGCCCCAGGTCGCGATCGTCGAGCGTCACGTCCAGGACGCGCGGGACAAGGGCGCCCGCGTGCTCGTCGGCGGCGCGCGCGGCCATGAGGGCCAGGGCGGCAACTGGTACGAGCCGACCGTCCTCGTCGACGTCGATCACACGATGGAGTGCATGCGCGAGGAGACCTTCGGTCCCACGCTGCCGATCATGAAGGTGGCCGACGCCGAAGAGGCGATCCGCCTGGCCAACGACTCCAGGTACGGGCTGGGGGCCTCCGTGTTCTCCAAGGACGCGGCACGCGGCGAGGCGGTCGCGCGCCGCATCGAGGCGGGCGCCGTGTGCATCAACGACGCGCTCGTCAACTACTCCGCGCTCGAGCTGCCGATGGGCGGCGTCAAGGAGAGCGGCATGGGGCATCGCCATGGCGCCGGTGGCATCCGCAAGTACGCCCACCAGCAGGCGCTGCTGACCTCGCGCCTGCACCCCAAGCGCGACCTGCACATGTACCCGTACAGCGCGAGGATGACGGGCGTCCTGGGCAAGCTCGTCCGCGTGCTCTACGGGCGCGGCAAGCGCGAGTAGCTAGGCGTCGGGCGGCGCCGTGGCGCCGAGCCACGCCAGCACGGCGCGGCGCAGGAAGCGCCAGTCGTCACCGATCTTGCGGGCCGGCAGCTCGCCGGAGTCGGCCAGCGCGCGCACGGCCTCCGGCTCGGTCTGCAACAGCTCGGCCGCCTGCTCGACGGTCAGCACTTCTGGGGCGGGCGCGGGCACGAAGTCGGCGCGGCCCACGACCACCTCGGCGTCGGGCGGCAGCGGTCGCGTGAAGGGCGGCGGCGCGGGGCGGTGCCAGAGGACGTCGGCGTCGTCGAGGCGCTCGGCCACGAGCCGGCGCACCACGTCGCGCTTGGGCAGGCGCCGCTCGAAGGCGAAGCGATCGAGCTTCTCGGCCTCCTCGAGGGGGAGGCGGACGAACAGGGCCGCCGTCTCGTCGTCGCGGCGCTTGCGCTGCTTGGCCATGCGAGCAGGATAGCCGCGGGATATCCCGATATCAAGATCTGCGCCTGGATGGCCGTCCGCGCTTTACGTGGCCGTTATCTGGGTCACACTACGTTCACGGTGCCCATGCGCGTCCTCATTGCCGAAGACGAGCCCCGGCTCGCCGAGGCGCTCGCGCGCGGCCTTCGCCGCAACGGATTCGCCGTCGACATCGCGCTCGACGGCAACCAGGCGCTCCGGCGCACGGCCGTCGTCGACTACGACGTCGTCGTCCTCGATCGCGACCTGCCCCAGGTCCACGGCGACGAGGTCTGCCGCCAGCTCGTGGGCGCCGAGCGCCCCCCGCGGATCCTCATGCTCACGGCTGCCGCCGACGTCCGAGCGCGCGTCGAGGGGCTCAACCTCGGCGCCGACGACTACCTGACCAAGCCGTTCGCCTTCGCCGAGGTCGTGGCCCGGCTGCATGCGCTCCAGCGCCGCCACGCCGTGGCCCAGAAGCCGATCCTCGAGCGCGCCGGCGTGGTCCTGGATCCAGCCCGCCACGAGGTCACACGCGACGGCCGCTCGGTGACGCTCAGCCCAAAGGAGTTCGGCGTGCTGCACGTGCTGCTGCGCGCCGACGGTGCCGTCGTCAGCCCGGAGACGCTCCTCGAGCGCGTGTGGGACGAGCACGTCGACCCGTTCACCAACACGGTGCGCGTGACGGTGATGAATCTGCGGCGCAAGCTCGGCACGCCGGCGGTGATCGAGACGGTCATCGGTACCGGGTACCGTCTGAGCTGAGGCCCCGTGCGCCTTCCGCGCCCCTCCATCCGCCTGCGCCTCACGGCGTGGTACGCGACCATCTTCATCGCGATGGGGACGGTCCTGCTGACGGTTTCCTACGCCGTCGTGCGCCACGAGTTCCGCGACGAGCAGGGCAAGGTCCACGTGGCCGTGGAGGAGCTCACGCCGGTGAAGTCCGGCGCGCCGACGATCCGGGCGAAGATCCTCCCCGGGCTCCCGCCCGAGAACGCCAGCCCGGTGCGCGGTTTCTCGGCCGCGGAGCGCGATGCCTACGTCCAGGCACGCAACGCCTACGCCGCGCAGGTCAACGCCGCCAACGACCGCGCGCTGCGCCACGTCCTGCTCGCCTTCGGCGGCGCGCTGCTGCTGGTGACGCTGGCCTCCGTGGCCGCGGGCTGGATGGTCGCCGGCCGCGCGCTGCGCCCGATCAGCCGCATCACCTCCACGGCGCGGTCGATCTCCGAGCGCACGCTCGACGCGCGCATCGCGCTCCACGGGCCGCGCGACGAGCTGCGCGAGCTGGCCGACACCTTCGACTCGATGCTCGAGCGCCTCGAAGCCGCCTTCGAAAGCCAGCGGCGCTTCGTGGCCAACGCGTCGCATGAGCTGCGCACGCCGCTGGCGATCGTGCGCACCGAGCTTGACGTCACCCTCGACGACCCCGACGCCGACCGCGACGAGCTGCGCGCGATGGCCTACGTCGTGCGCGACGCCAACGAGCGCATGGAGCGGCTCATCGCCTCCCTGCTGGCGCTGGCCTCCAGCGAGGCGGGCATCGTGCAGGCGCGCGGCGCCGACCTGGCCGAGATCGTGGCGCCGACGCTCGAGCGCGAGGAGGCCTTCGCCGACGGGGGCCCGCTCCAGCTCGAGGCCGCTCTCCTGTCGGCCCCGGTCGTGGGCGATCCGGTGCTGCTCGAGCGCCTGGCGGAGAACCTCATCGAGAACGGGGTCCGCTACAACGCCGCCGTCGGCTGGGTGCGTGTGCGCACCGGCATCGAGCGCGGCGAGGCGGTCCTGCAGGTCACCAACCCGGGCGCGCGCATCGATCCGGCGGCGGTGGAGGAGCTGCTCGAGCCGTTCCGCCGCCTGGAGTCCTCGCGCGCGCGCTCGACCGGCGGCTACGGCCTCGGCCTAGCCGTCGTGCGCGCGGTGGCCCAGGCCCACGGCGGCCGCGTCGCGGTGCTGGCCCGCCGCGAGGGCGGCCTCGAGGTGACGGTCTCGCTGCCGATGGCCTCGGCGGCGACGGCCGAGGCGATCGTCAGCACGCCGGCGCGGGCGTAGGCCCGCGGCCCTCGCTGTCCGCGCGGTCGCCCGTTACGCCACTTTTACTCACGGAGGTTTTACGGCCCCTCAGGCAGGTTTCGGGGTGTCCCACGACCCCTGAGGAGGGATCACTTGCACGTACGACGGGTTCTCCCGCTGCTGTTGGCGGCGGGCATATCCCTGAGCGTTGCCGCCTGCGGCAGCGACTCGGGCTCGGGCAGCGACAGCGGGACGACGAAGTCCAGCGCCGCCAACGGCAAGTTCAGCGGCGCGGCGCCCGGCGAGGGCAAGAAGGGCGGTCATCTCATCGCGCTGGCGGCGGGCGACGTGGACTACGTCGACCCGGGCCAGACCTACTACGCCTTCGGCTACATGATCCATTACGCGGTCAACCGTGGGCTGTACTCCTACGGCCCCGGCGACAAGGACAAGCCGCGCCCGGACATCGCGGACGGCGAGCCGCAGATCTCGAGCGACCAGAAGACCATCACGGTCAAGCTCAAGAAGGGGATCAAGTTCTCGCCGCCCGTCAATCGCGAGATCACCTCGAAGGACATCAAGTACGGCTTCGAGCGCGCGTTCAGCAGCCACGTCCCCTCGCCCTACGCCACCGTCTACTTCGCCGACCTCGTCGGCGCACCGACCAAGCCCGGTGAGATCAAGGACATCCCGGGCATCGAGACGCCCGACGAGTCGACGATCGTCTTCAAGCTCAAGGGGCCGAGCGCGGCGCTCGTCTCGCAGGCGCTGGCGATGCCGATCTCCACGCCCGTGCCGGAGGAGTACGCGAGCAAGTTCGACGCGAAGACGCCCTCGACCTACGACAACTACGTCGTCTTCACCGGCCCGTACATGTACAAGAACGACAGCTCGGGCAAGCTCGTCGGACGCAGCCCGGGCAAGAGCATCGAGCTCGTCCGCAACCCCAACTGGGACGCCAAGACCGACTACCGCCCGGCCTACCTGGACTCGATCACGATCGAGGAGGGCAACGACGACGCCGTCTCCTCGTCGCGGCGGATCCTCAAGGGGCAGAGCCTCGTCCAGGGCGACGGCACCACGCCGGCGCCCGTCATCAAGCAGGCCGTCACGCACAACCAGGACCAGATCGCCTTCATCCCGGGCGGCGGCTACCGCTTCGTCTCGATGAACTCGACGATCAAGCCGTTCGACAACCTCAACGTGCGCAAGGCGGTCGTGGCGGCGTCGGACCGCAAGGCGCTGCAGCTCACGCGCGGCGGCACCGCGGCCGGCGACCTGGCGACGCACTTCCTGCCGGTCGACTTCCCCGGCTTCGAGGAGGCCGGCGGCGCGAAGGGCCCGTCGCTGGACTTCATGGCCAACCCGAGCGGCGACATGGCGCTGGCCAAGAAGTACATGTTGGCCGCCAAGAAGGAGGACCCGAGCCTGCCGATCGACGCCAACGGCATGTGGACCGACTCCGCGCAGTTGCTGATGGTGGCCTCGAACGCCGACCCGGGCAAGAAGACCGCTGAGGTCGCGCAGGCCCAGTTCGAGAAGCTCGGCTTCAAGATCAAGTTCCGCGCGGTGCCTCAGGACACGCTGTACACGAAGTTCTGCAACGTGCCGTCGCAGAAGATCGCGATCTGCCCGAACGTCGGGTGGTTCAAGGACTTCAACGACCCGCAGGCGGTGCTCGACGCGGTGTTCAACGGCAAGAACATCATCCCGGCCAACAACTCCAACTGGACGCAGCTCAACGTCCCGGCCATCAACGACGCGATGGGCAAGGCGGCGCTGCTGCCCGCCGGCCCCGAGCGCAACAAGGCCTGGGGCGCGATCGACGACATGGTCACGGCCCAGGCTCCGGGCATCGTCTACCTGTGGGACAAGATCCCGACGGTCGAGGCGCCCAACGTCCGCGGCGTGATCAACCAGTACTCCACGAGCTGGGATCTCAACTTCACCTCTCTGAAGTAGCTCCTGAGCGCGCGGAGCGCGTGCACTGCCGACCGGGCCCCGTCGCGACCCCTCCACTGCGCGGCGGGGCCGAAGCAGTCCTGGCAGGATGGCCGCGCATGGTCCCTGTCCTGCTCTCCCTCGCGGCCTCGAGCTGCTGGGGCGTCGCCGACTTCCTGGGCGGTCTTCAGAGCAAGCGGGTGCCCGTCGCGGTCGTGCTGTGCGTGGTGGAGGGCGCGGGCCTCGCCGGCGTGCTGGCGATCATCGTGGCGACCGGCGAGCCCTTCCCGGGCGCGCGGGCGGCGATCCTCTCGGTGGTCGCCGGGATCGGCGGCGTCATCGCCCTGGGCTGCTTCTACCGGGCGCTGGCCATCGGGACGATGAGCATCGTGGCGCCGATCAGCGCCACCGGGGTCACGCTCCCCGTCGTGGTGGGGATCGCGACCGGCGACCGCCTGGCGACCATCGTCGCCGTCGGGCTGGCCGTGACCTTCGTCGGCGTCCTGCTCGCCTCGCGCGAGCAGCACGACGACGTCGAGCGGGCGGCGGCCGGCAAGCTCAGCGTCGCGCTCGCGCTCGTGGCGGCGGTCGGCTTCGGCTCGTACTTCGTCATGTCCGACGCGGCCGCCGACGACTCCGTGCTGTGGCTGCTGGTGCTGTCGCGCAGCGTCCCGGTGCCGGCCCTCGCGCTCTTCGCGTGGAGGCGCGGGATGCGCCCGCCGACCGGGCGCACGGCGGGGACGCTGGTCGCCGCCGGCACGCTCGACTGCGGCGCCACTGCGCTCTACGCGGTGGCCAACACGAAGGGCGCCCTGAGCATCGTCTCGGTCGTCGGCTCCCTCTATCCGGTGATGACGCTGATCCTCGCCCGGGCCGTGCTCGGCGAGCGTATTCGCCGCCTCCAGCAGGTGGGGGTGGTCGCGGCGCTGGCCGGCGTCGCCATGATCGCCGCGGGTTAGCCTCCCTGTCATGGAGGTCGCCCTCCAGCTGGGACCCGCCACCGTGGCCGGGGTCCTCTACGCGCTGCGCGCCCATCACCTGGCCGGCACCTCGCGCGCCGTCCCCGGCTGGCGGCGCGCGTGCTTCCTGGGCGGGCTGTGCCTCATCGTCGTGGCCTTCACGTCGCTGGGCTCGCTGGCCGACCAGCTCTTCTGGGCGCACATGGTCGAGCACCTGGTCATCGGCGACCTCGGGACGCTGCTGCTCGTGCTCGGGCTCACCGGGCCGGTGCTCGCGCCCGTGCTGCGGATCGGCTTCTTCGACCGCCTGCGCGTGCTCGCCCATCCGCTCGTCGCCTTCCCGCTATGGGCGCTGAACCTCTACCTCTGGCACGTGCCCTACTTCCACGAGGGCGCCGTGCATCACCCCGCCGTCCACGCGCTGCAGCACTTCGGCTTCGTCGCGTGCGGGTTCAACATGTGGCTCGCGCTGCTGGGCCCGCTGCCCAAGCCGGCCTGGTTCGGCAACCTCGCGCGCCTGGGCTACATCATCGCCGTGCGCCTCACTGGCGCCATCCTGGGCAACGTCTTCGTCTTCGGCGGGCACGTCTTCTTCGGGGTCTACGCGGCGGGCGAGCGCGCGCACGGCATCTCGCCCGGGGCCGACCAGAACACCGCGGGCGCGATCATGATGGTCGAGGGCTCGATCCTCACCCTGCTGCTCTTCGGGTGGCTGTTCGCGCGCGCCGCCCGCGAGGGCGAGGAGCGCCAGGAGCTGCTCGAGCTGGCAGCCGCGCGCGGGGTCGAGCTGACCGAGGCGCGCGCCGCCCGGGCCGTCGCCGCGGGGCGCGGGGCGGAGCTGCGCCGGCGCATAGAATCGGGCTCGTCGCCTACCGGGTCGCCAACCTGAACGACGTCGAGCGCGTCCGCGTCGGGGAGCTGACGTGGCTGCCGCTCCGCCGTGCTCTCGGGGTGACCGGCTTCGGCATCGCCCTGTGGGAGGCGGAGAGCGCCGGCGACGAGCTCATCGAGCGCCACGACGAGACGACCACCGGCGCGGGCGACGCCCACGAGGAGCTCTACCTGGTGCTAGACGGGCGCGCGACCTTCACCGTCGACGGCGAGGAGGTCGACGCGCCCGCCGGGACCTGCGTGCTCGTGGACGTCGGCACGATGCGCGAGGCGGTGGCGGCCGAGCCGCGCACCCGCGTGCTCGCCCTCGGCGGCAAGCCGGGCGCTGCCCTGCCGGCCTCGCCCTTCGAGCACTACTACGCCGCCCAGCCGGCCTACGATGCCGGCGACTTCGACCGCGCCGTGGAGATCGCGGGCGCGGGCCTGGCCGACTGGCCCGACCATCCGCTCATCCACTACCAGCTGGCCTGCTTCCACGCCCGCGCCGGCCGCCTGGACGACGCGCGGCGCTCGCTCGACATCGCCTTCGCCGGCGACGAGCGCACGCGGGCCTGGGCGGCCGAGGACGAGGACCTGGCGGCGCTGCGCTGACCGTCTGGCCCCTCGGGCGGTCGTCCGCTCTGCGCTTGCGGCTCTGCTTGCGCTTACGGCATCACCGAGGGGAAGCGGACCCGGGGCAGCGCGACCCGCTGGCGGTCGTCCTCCGGACCGAGCTGCGGGAAGGGTGGTCGTTTGTGGGGCTCCTGGCCCCACAAAGCGCCACTGTGGTCACACCGCGCTGGATAAGTGTCGTACTGCGACATCAATCCAGCACGCTTCCGCCCCGCGCGGCCCGGCCGGGCGCGGCGGGGGACCCCTTCCCTCGGTGATGCTTTAAGCGCCGAGCGGCGCCGCCGCGCGGCGCGGACGCTACCCCACCAGCCGCTCCAGCTCCGCCAGCGTCTTCTCGGCTGCCGTGTGATGGACCACGGCCATCCCGAGCTCGCGCGCGGGGTCGAGGTTGAACGCCAGGTCGTCGACGAACACGCACGCGCTCGGCTCCACCCCGATGCGCCGCGCGCCGAGCTCGTACATGCGCGGGTCGGGCTTGCGGAAGCCCTCCTCGCCCGAGATGACGATGCCGTCGAAGAGCTCGGCCAGCAGGTCGCGCGGGTAGCGGCGCGTGCCCCAGGAGTTCGAGACCAGGCCGGTGGCGATGCCGCGGTCGTGGAGCGCGCGCACGCCCTCGACCATCGCTTCGTCCAGGGCCGCGGCAGCGAAGAGGCGGTCGATGAGCCCCTCGTGCCAGGGGAGGCCCAGGACGGCCGAGAGGCGCGGCTCGAAGTCCACCTCCTCGATCCGCCCGCACTCGAAGTCGACGAGCAGCGCCCGGGCGTCGCGGTCGTGGCGGAAGAGGTTGGCCAGGACGTCGGGGTCGAGGCCCTCGTCGGCGCAGAAGATCCGGAAGGAGCCGAACAGGTCGCCGGTCATCACGCCGCCCCAGTCGAGCAGGGCGGCGCTGCGCTCAGCCGCCACGGGCCAGCGCCTCCGCGCGCGCCGCGAGCTGGATGACGCCCTCCCCGAAACCCTTGAGGTAGGGGTCGTCGGTGGCCCCGGAGAGCGCGCGCTTGTAGTTGCCCTCCATGAAGACGATCGACTTCCACAGGGCCAGCGTGCGGTACCAGCGGATGTCGGTCATCGAGCGCCCCGAGCGCTCCTCGTAGCGGGCGATGAGCTCCCCGCGCAGCGGGAAGCCCTCCTCGCGGGTGACGCCCGACAGCTCGAACATGCCGCCCGACGGGTCGTGGCGATCGACCCAGAGCGTGCACAGGTAGCCGAGGTCGGCCAGCGGGTCGCCGATGGTGGCCATCTCCCAGTCGAAGATGGCCACGAGCCGGGCGGGCGCGGCCGGGGCCATCATCGTGTTGCCCAGGCGGTAGTCGCCGTGCACGACGGTGGCCGGGGTGGGTGGGGACGGGTTCGGCAGGTGCGTCTTGAGCCACTCGCCCACGGACTCGACGGCCGGGATGTCGCGCGTGCGGTTGTGCTCCCACAGACCGAGGAAGCGGCGCAGCTGGCGCTCGAGGTAGCCGGTGGGCTTGCCGAAGCCCTCGAGGCCGGCGTCGCGCCAGTCGACCGCGTGAACCTCGACGAGCGCGTCGACGAGCTCCTCGCCGATGCGCCGGCGGTCGTCGGGGCTGTCGAGCGCGTCCGGGACCGCGCTCGTGATGACGTGCCCCTCGACGCGCTCCATGACGAAGAAGGGCGCGCCGATGACCGACGCGTCGTGGCAGACGGCGAGCACCGCGGGCACGCGCGCCCGGCCGGCGAGCGCCGACAGCACGCGGGCCTCGCGCAGCACGTCGTGCGCGCTGGGCGGCAGCGGGCCGCGCGGCGGGCGGCGCAGGACGACGTCGGCGCCGTCGCGGCGCAGGGCGTAGGTCACGTTCGAATGGCCCTCGCCGACGGGCTCGACCTCGACCTCGCCGCTGCCCAGCGCGTGCGCGTCCAGGAAGGCCATCAGCGGCTCCAGCACGAGCAGCGGCTCGCGCTCGTTGGCCGCGCGTTCGGCGTGGGTGCGGACGACGTCGTCCGGGGCGGCCTGGGTGCTCACCGCCGGAAACCCTAGTGCTACGGTGTCACAAGCGCCCTGAACGCACCCGCTGCAGGAGGGACCACAACCTTTGCGGTCCCCGGGTGGTTCCTGAGGCGTGCCCATCCTCATGCGACGCATCGGAACCCTCATCGCCCTGGTGTGCGCCGCCGGCGCGCTGCTCGTCGCGGCCGCCGCCCAGGCCTCGCACGGTCAGACGCTGACCTTCGAGGCCACGAGCGACCTCAAGGACCCCGCCACCCGCGACCAGGCCTTCAAGGACATCGCGGCGCTCGGGGTGCACTCCATGCGCGTGGTGCTCTACTGGCACGACGTCGCGCCCGAGCCCGACTCCCGCGTGAAGCCGAAGTTCGACGAGACCGATCCCGCCAGCTACGCCTGGGGCGCCTACGACCCGGTGATCGAGGGGATCAAGGCGCGCGGGTGGCAGCTACTGCTGACCGTCTCGGGGCCGGTGCCGCGGTGGGCCACCAACGGCGCCCGCGACAGCGTCACGCGGCCGAGCCCGGCGGAGTTTCAGAAGTTCGTGCACGCGGTCGCCACCCGCTATGGCGCCAAGGTCGACACGTGGAGCATCTGGAACGAGCCCAACCAGCCGCAGTTCCTGCTGCCGCAGTACTCGACCCACAAGACGCCGCTGTCGCCGCGGATCTACCGCAACCTCTACTTCGCTGCCCAGCGCGGGCTCGCCGACGCCGGCCAGGCGTCCGCCAAGGTGCTGCTGGGGGAGACCTCGCCGCGCGGCACGGGTAAGGTCGTCGCGCCGCTGACCTTCCTGCGCGGCGTGCTGTGCCTGGACTCCAAGTACCACAAGACCTCGAAGGGATGCGCGAAGGTGCACGCGGCCGGCTACGCCCATCACGCGTACACCACCGGCCAGGGCCCGACGTTCAAGCCCTCGCAGCCCAACGACGTCACCATCGGCGTGCTCTCGCGGCTGCCGACCGCGCTGGATCGCGCGGCGAAGGCGGGGGCGATCACCGGGCACCTGCGGCTCTACCTCACCGAGTTCGGCATCGAGAGCACCCCCGACCCGGTGCGCGGCGTGAGCCTGCAGCGCCAGTCGGAGTACCGCGCGATCTCCGAGCGCATCGCCTATGGCAACCCGCGCGTGGTCGCCTTCTCGCAGTACCTGCTGCGCGACGACTCGCCCAAGGCGGGCGTGCCGCTGCTGGCCCGCTACCCGGGTTTCGAGACCGGCCTGTTCACCTACAAGGGCAAGCACAAGCCGGCCTACGACGGCTTCCGGCTGCCGCTGGCCGTCAGGCAGTCGGGCTCGAAGGTCTCGCTGTGGGGCCTCGTGCGCCCGGCGACCGGCGCGACGACCGCGAGGATCGAGTTCCGCTCGGGGGGAGGCGGCTCGTTCCACGCGCTGACGACGGTGAAGACCGACGCGCGCGGCTACTTCACCAAGCGCGCCTCGTTCGTCAAGGGACGCCAGTGGCGCCTGGTGTGGACGGCGCCGGACGGCACCACCTTCCGCGGGACGCCGACGCGCGCCTACAAGTAGCGCGGAGGCGTCAGGCGAAGGTCCACAGCTTGTTGCCGGCGAAGGTGACCGGCGTGGCCGCGGCGACCGACAGCGCCTGCGCGAGGACGTGAGGCAGGCCGCCGGGCTCGACGAGCAGTTGCAGCAGCCCGAGGCTGAGCACGAAGGCGACCGCGCTGACGGTGAAGAAGCGCAGCGCCTGCAGGTGACGCGCGCGCGGCGACGGCTCGAAGGTCCAGCGCCGGTTCCAGACGAAGTTGCTCGTCACGGCCACGAGGAAGGCCGTGGTGGCCGCGAGACGGTAATCGAGGCCGAGCTGCTTCAGGCACACCGTGAAGGTCGCCAGGTTGACGACATAGCCCGTCGCGCCGACCGTCGAGAAGCGCGCCAGCTGCAGCCAGTTGGCCGGGTGGCGGACGCCGCGCCGCATGCGCGCGACGAGCGCGCCACCGCGCGCGACCGCTGTCTCGGGGGAGGACACCGGCCCGATGATAGGAGCCTCGCCCCGGCCCCCGTCGCCCACGGCGCGCCGCTAAGCTGCGCGACCGCGTGACGGCGACCCTCCGGATCTCCCGCTCGCACGGAGCCGTGGCGGTCGCCGCGCTGGCCGTCGCGGCGATCGTGATCCTCGATGCGCTGGTGCGCGACGAGCCGACCCCGCGCGGGGATGACCTCATCTACGAGCGGATGGCGCAGGACCCGTTCGCGACGCACACCTTCCCGTTCGCCTACCGGGTGTTGGTGCCGACGATCGTCCACGTGCTGCCGTTCGGGCACACGCTCTCGTTCAGCCTCCTGGCCTGGCTGGCGACCGGCATCTCGGCTGGCTTCCTCTACGTCCTGGTGCAGCGCGTCGGCGCGCCGCCGGCGCTGGCCCTCGGCCTGGCCCTGTGCCTCGCGCTCTCCCCGCCGCTGCTGATCGTCAGCCTGCGCCAGGGCCGCAACGTCGACGTCGCCACCGTCGCGGTCATGGTCGCCGCCGTCCTCTTCATGATCGACGAGCGCCCGCGGGCGCTCGCGGTGACGCTGGCCATCGGCGCCCTGACGCGCGAGTCGGCCATGTTCCTCATCCCGCTGGCCTACGCCCTCTGGGCCGAGCAGCCTGTCGACGCCGACGCGCTCAAGCGGGTGGCGATCGTCTCCGCGCCGGCGATCGCGATCTACCTCGCGCTGCGCCTCGCCATCCCGACCGTCGGCCGCGAGCAGGTGGCCGGCTACGGGGGGTCGGTGCTCGGCGGTCGCTTCGACGTGCTGCGCGACGGCCTGGAGCAGATCGCCACGGAGCTGCGGCGCATGTTCACGGTCTACGGGCCGCTGTGGCTCATCGCCCCGCTGGCGTTGCGCGACATGCGCCTGGCCCAGCGCGGCCTGGTCCTCGTGGCGCTGTGCGTCGTGTCGATGACCTTCGCGCTCGACTGGGGGCGGATCATCCTGCTCGCCGCTCCGATCTTCTACGCCGCGAGCGCCTTCGTCCTGCGCGACAAGCGGCGGCTGAGTCTCGCCACCCTCGCCGCGTTCGCCGTGCTGATCGTCGCGTACGCCGGCTACATGCAGCACAGCGGCGTGCGGACGGGCATCATCGAGACCGGCCCGCCGCCCTACCCCGTGCGTTGACCAGACCTCGCCACCGCCGATCCCGCGCCCTGCTCGCCGCCCTCGTCGCGGTCGCGACGTTGACCCTCTGCGGCCCGGCCGCCGCCGCGGTGCCCCGCTCGTTCTTCGGCGTCATGTCCGACGGGCCGCTGTTCGCGCCCACCATCGACCTGGGCGGCGAGCTGGCGCTCATGCAGTCCTCCGGCGTGGGCAGCACCCGGATCGCCGTCGACTGGCGCACGATCGAGCCGGTGCGCGGCGCCCAGGACTTCACCGGCCTCGACGCCTTCGTCGCGGCGGCCGCGCAGCAGCGCATCGACGTGCTGCCCGTCGTGCTCGGGGCGCCGGGGTGGGCGGCACGCAACCCCGCGGTGCCGAGCTCGCCGCCGCGCGACCCCGCCGAGTACGCCGCCTTCCTCACCGCGCTCATCGGGCGCTACGGGCCGGCGGGCGTCTTCTGGCAGGCCCACCCGGAGCTCCGGGCGCAACCCATCCGGCGCTGGCAGATCTGGAACGAGCCGGATCTCGGCAAGTACTGGGCGCAGAAGGACTGGGCGCCGGGCTACGTGCGCCTGCTGCGTGTCGCGCGCAAGGCGGTCAAGGCGGCCGACCCGACGGCCCAGGTCGTGCTCGCGGGGCTGACCAACCGCTCGTGGCTCGACCTGGGGCGCGTCTATCGCGCCGGCGGCGGCCGGCTCTTCGACCTCGCCGCGGTGCACCCGTTCAGCAAGCGGGTGGCCAACGTCCTGAAGATCGTGCGGCTGGTGCGCGCGCAGATGCGCCGCTACGGCGATCGCAGCAAGCCGCTCCTACTGTCCGAGGTATCGTGGTCCTCAGGCCTCGGGCACTCGACCTTCAACTATGGCTGGGAGATGAGCGAGGCCGGGCAGGCCGCCCGCCTGGGCCAGGCCCTGGTCGGCCTGGCCGCGCGCCGCCGCCCCGATCACATCGCCGCCATCTACTGGTACACGTGGCTCTCGCCGGCGATCGGCGGGCGCGACTCGTTCGACTACGCTGGCCTGCGGCGGCTCGACCCCGCCGGGCGGCCCGTGTCCAAGCCGGCTCTCGCGGCCTTCCGCCTCGTCGCGCGGCGGCTGGAGCGCGGGGGCGGGCGATGAGCACGGACCGCAACCCTCGTCCCCCTATCGCGTTCGGACCCAGATGACCTCACTCCCGCGCCTCCTGACGGCTCTCGTCGCCGTCATCCTGCTGGCGATGCCCGTCGCCGCGCACGCCTCGGCGTCGCTGGAGACCGGGATCGCCGACGACGCCGCGGTGCTCTACGAGCCCAGCGACGCCAAGGCGGCCGCGACGGTGGCGCAGTGGGCCGCGGCCGGGATCGACGATGTGCGGATCTTCGTCCAGTGGCAGGCCATCGCCCCGGCGAACTCCGAGGTCAGGGCGCCGGCCGGCTTCGACTCCGCCGATCCGAACAGCCCCGGCTACGACTGGTCGCGCGTGGACCGCGCGGTCGACCTGGTCAGCGGGGCGGGGCTGCACCCGATGCTCGTCGTCACGGGCCGGGCCGTGTGGGCCTCGCAGGTGCCCGGGCGCCACAACGTCCGCTACAAGCCGCGCCCGGACCTCTTCGCCCAGTTCGCGCGCGCCGCGGCGCTGCGCTACGCCGCCGCGGTCGATCGCTGGATCATCTGGAACGAGCCCAACCTGCCGCTGTGGCTGCAGCCGCAGAACACATGCAAGGGCAAGCGCTGCACGCCGCACGCGCCGCACCTCTACCGCAGGCTCGTCCGCGCGGCCTACCCGGCCATCAAGACCGTCGACCCCACCTCGGCGGTGCTCTTCGGGGCCTTGGCGCCCAACGGCGAGAACGCGACCAAGCAGAACGCCAGGACGCGCCCGCTGGCCTTCATCCGCTCGATGGGCTGCGTCAAGGTCACGCTCAAGCGCGATCGCAGCGGACTGTGCGCGGGGTTCAAGGCGCTCACCGCCGACGGCCTGGCCTACCACCCGCACGCCACCAAGCTCGCGCCCAACGAGCAGCAGTCGGTCCTCGACAACGCCTCGATCGGCGATGTCCCGCGGCTCGAGCGCACCCTCGACGCCACGCAGCGCACGGGCGGCTTCAAGAAGGCCGGCCGCGGCAAGTTCCCCCTGTACTTCACCGAGTGGGGCTACCAGACCCGCCCGCCCGACCGCACGCGCGGGGTCTCGCTGGCCAAGCAGTCGCGCTACCTGCAGCAGGGCGCCTACCTCGCCTATCGCGACCCGCGCGTCCGCCTGCTGACGCAATACGAGTGGCGCGACGAGCCGGTGCGCCGCAGCACCGGCGGCGATCCGTACGCCGGCTGGCAGTCGGGCCTGCGCTTCGTCAACGACAAGCCCAAGCCGGCGTTGAAGACCTTCGCCAACCCGTTCTTCATCGACCAGCGCCCGGGCAGCCGCAGCGCTCGCCTGTGGGGCCAGGTCCGCCCCGGGGTGACGCATCGCGTGACCGTGCAGCGGCGCAAGGCGGGCGGGCGGCGCTGGACCACGGTGAAGGTGCTGTCGACCAACGGCAGCGGCTTCTGGACCCTGCGCCAGACGGTCAAGGCGACCGCCGACTACCGCTTCCGCTGGCAGCCCGCCGACCCGTACGGCGCGCCGACCGGCCCGCTGAGGACGAGCGACGCCCTGCGGGTGAGCCTCAAGCGCAAGCGATGAAAGGGGCCGCGCTGGGTAGCCTGCCCGGCGCATGGCCCAGCAGCTCTGGCTCCTGCGGCACGGCGAGGCCGAGCCACACGACGCGCGACCCGACGCCGACCGCCGCCTCACGGATCGCGGCCGCGAGCAGTCGCGGATAGCGGGCTGTGCCCTGGCCGCGCTCAAGGCCCAGGTTCACCTCTGTTTCACGAGCCCCAAGGTCCGCGCGCGCGACACCGCGGTGCTGGCCTGCGAGGCCCTCGGCGTGGAGGCCATCGACCACGCGGCGCTCTTCGCCGGCTTCGACGTCGCCGACGCGCTGGAGCTGCTGGGCGCCGCGGGCCCCGACCAGCGCCTGCTCGTCGTCGGCCATGAGCCCGACTTCTCGCAGGTCGTCCACGACCTCACCGGAGGGCGGATCGACCTCAAGAAGGGCGGCATCGCGGCGGTGCGCCTCGATGGCACTCGCGGTGAGCTCATCGTGCTGCTGCGCCCGCGCGAGCTCGAGCGGATCTGCGCGCGCGCCTCGTAGCTACAAGGCCTTCGTCGCCGCCCGCGCCGCGACGAGCAGCGGGTCGTAGACGCCGGAGTACGGCGGGGCATAGGAGAGGTCGAGCAGCTCGAGCTCGTCCACGGCCATCCCCGTCCAGATGCACGCGGCGAGGACGTCGATGCGCTTGGCCGCGCCCTCGGTGCCGACGATCTGCCCGCCGAGCAGGCGCCCGTCGGGCGCGACGACGAGCTTGACCCAGATCGGGCCGCTGCCCGGGTAGTAGCCGGCGCGGGTGCGGTCCTTGACCACCGCCGCGCGCACGTCGATGCCCGCCTCGGCCGCCTCGCGCTCGGTGATGCCGGTGCGCGCCACCTCGTAGCGGCAGATCTTCGAGGCGGCGGTGCCGATCACGCCCGGGAACGCGAGGTCGGCGCCCGTCGCGTTGGCGCCGGCGATGCGCCCCTGCTTGTTGGCATGGGTCCCGAGCTGGACGTTCATCGGGCGCTCGAGCACGCGGTGCCAGGACTCCACGCAGTCGCCGGCGGCGAAGACACCGTCGTGGCCCGGGCAGCGCTGGTGGTCGTCGACGCGCAGCGCGCCGCTCTCGCCGAGCTCGAGTCCGGCGTCGCGCGCGAGGCCCGTCGCGGGACGCACGCCGGTGGCCATGACGACGTGGTCGGCGGGCAGCTCCTCGCCGTCGACGCGTACGGCGTGCTCGGTCACCTCCTGCAGCTCGGCGCCGAGGCGGACGTCGATGCCGACCCCTTCGGCCGCGTCCTGCACGTGCGCGGCCATGTCCTCGTCGAGGGTGGCCATCACCTGCCCGGCGCGCTCGACGAGCGTCACGCTCAGGCCGCGCTGCACGAGCGCCTCGGCCATCTCGAGACCGATGTAGCCGGCGCCGATCACCACCGCGCTGTCGCCGCCTCGCTGCAGGGCGGACCGGAAGCGCTCGGCGGCCTCGATGGTGCGCGCCGGCTCCGTCGCGTCGGCGCCCGGCACGTCGGGCGCGACCGCCTCGGCGCCGGTCGCGAGGACGACCTGGTCGAAGCCCTCGGTGCGCTCCTCGCCGCTCTGGTCGCGCACGGTGAGGACGCGACGGTCGAGGTCGATCTCCGTGACCGTGGTGCGCGTGTGGACCTCGATCCCGCGCTCGCGATGCTCGTCGGGAGAGCGCGTGACGAGCCGGTCGGAGTCCTCGAAGAGGCCGCCGAGGTAGAACGGGATCCCACATGCAGAGAAGGAGGTGTAGGGCCCGCGCTCGAACGCCACCACGTCGAGGGTGGGCTCCCTGCGCCGCGCGGCGCTCGCGGCGCTCATCCCCGCCGCGTCGCCACCCACGATCGCCAGACGCTCTGCCATCCCACAGGACGCTACCCGGCCGCGCAACGAGACCTGCACCGCTCGTCGGCCGCAGGCTGCCGTTCGTCGCGCGTCTCCGGCAGCACCGCTTGGAACTGTCATCCTCCCATGGCCCATGGCAGGGACGATGACGATGCTGGCCGAGGCTCCATGGATGGCGCAGGCGGTCCAGGCGCTGGCGCTCGAGCTGCGCCTGCATCACGCGCCCACGGCCGAGCACAGTCATCGCCTCGCGGCCCACGCCCGGCTGGTGGCCGAGAGCCTGCGGCTCGACGCCCTCGAGGCGACCGAGGTCGAGCTCGTCGCGGTGTTGCACGACGTCGGCAAGCTCGCGGTCGACCGCCACATCCTCGACTGGCCCGGCCCGCTCGACGAAGGCCAGCGCGAGCGCATGCGCCGGCACACGATCGAGGGCGAGGAGATGCTGGCGGGCATCGCGGGCCTGCAGCACCTGGCGCCGGCGGTGCGCGCCACGCACGAGGCCTGGGACGGCTCGGGCTACCCCGACGGGCTCTCCGGTGACGAGATCCCGCTGACCGCCCGGATCGTCACCGTGGTCGACGCCTTCGACGCGATGACCAGCGAGCGCGCGTATCGCAAGCCGCTGCCGCGCGGCGAGGCCCTGCGCCGGCTGCGGGCCGGGGCGGGCGCGCAGTTCGACCCGCGGGTCGTCGAGACCATCGTGCGCGTGCTCTGAGCCCCGCTGGGCCGCTGCGGGACGCCACTAGCATGAGGGTGTGCCCGAGTTGCCCGAGGTCGAGATCACCGCACGCCGGCTGGATGCCGCGATGCGTGGTGTCGTCGTGGAATCGGCGCTCGCGCCGGGCATCAACGCGCTGAAGACCTTCGACCCGCCGCTGCACGCGATCGAGGGCGCCGCCGTCACCGGCGTGCGGCGCGTCGGCAAGCACATCGTCGTCGACCTCGCCGACGACCTCGCCCTGCTCGTGCACCTCATGTCGGCCGGGCGCCTGCAGCTGTTCGACAAGCGCGCCTCGCTGCGCGATCGCACGTCGCGCCTGCTCGTCCGGCTCGCGGACGGCAACGAGCTGCGCCTGCGCGAGTTCGGCACGCGCCAGCGCGCGTGGGTCAAGGTCCTGCGCGCGCCAGATGTCGCGGACGACGACGCGCTCGCGACCCTCGGGCCGGAGGCCTGGCCCGACCCGCCGCCGCTGCGCGAGCTGCTGGCCGCGCAGGGCGCGCGGCCGCTGCACGGGGTCCTGCGCGACCAGCACGTCGTCGCCGGCATCGGGCGCTCGTGGGTCGACGAGATCCTGTGGACCGCCATGCTCTCGCCCTTCAAGCGCGCCGACGACCTCACCGAGGAGGAAGCCGAGACGCTGCGCGAGGCGTGCGTCGAGCGCCTCGACGGCGCCATCGAGCACTACGAGCGCGTCGTCTCGCTGCCGATCCCCGACAAGCTCCCGATGCCGCTCGAGGTCCATCGCCACCAGGGCGAGCCGTGCCCGCGCTGCGGCGCGACGATCGAGGCCGTGCACTACGAGGACTACGTCATGTGCTACTGCCCGCACGACCAGACCGGCGGCCGCGTGCTCAAGGACCGCCGCCTCTCGCGCCTGTTGAAGTGACTCGAGCGCCGTAGTCGCCGGGCTGCCCCGAAGGTGGAGCTGCGGGAGTTTCAACTCCACCTCGCTCGGGAATTGAGCGATGCGCTATACGAGCGCCGCCCCGTTGGCTGGCAGGACAGCGGTCTGGTTGCCCGACTCCGCGTTCCGCTCCAACGAGAGGGGTCTCATGCCACACCACCTGAGGTTGCGACTGTCCAAGTCGTGGCTCGTCTCGCTCTGCCTCGTCGCCGCAGGGCTTCTCGTGCCGGCAAGCGCCGGCGCAATTTCGTCGGCCGCGTGCAACGCGCGTCCGAACGACACGCCGAAGAAGCTCGTGGCGTGCGTCAAGACCGACGATCTGTGGCGGCACATGCAGGCGTTCCAGGCGATCGCCGACGCCAACCCGGGGCCCGACGGCCACGCTTCGCGCAACGCCGGCGAGCCTGGCTATAAGGCGTCGGTCGACTACGTGGCCGGGCTGATGAGGAAGGCCGGTTACGACGTCACGATCCAGACGTACAAGTTCGACTACTTCGTCTTCACGACCACTCCGACGATGAGCGAGGTCTCACCGACCCCTCACGACTACGGACTCACCACCGAGTTCAATCCCGGGCTGAGCATGGGCACCACGAGTGCCGATCTCCAGCCGGTCGGACATACGCTCATCCCGCCGACGGGGGGCTCTACGAGCGGCTGCGATCCGTCCGACTTCAGCGACTTCGTGGCGGGACGCATCGCGCTCATCCAGCGCGGCACCTGCACGTTCAGTCAGAAGGTGCAGAACGCCCAAGATGCCGGCGCGTCGGGGGTGATCATCTTCAACGAGGGCAACACCCCGGAGCGCACCTCCGTGTTCTCGGGAAGCCTGACGGGCGTCCCGACCATCCCGGTGGCCTTCACGTCCTTCGACATCGGCAACGACCTCTACAACCAGTACCAGCAGGCCGTGGCGAACTCGACGGCGCTCCCGCACATGTCCCTCGACTTCCAGGGCATCCATGACCCGAATCGCGATGACTACAACGTCATCGCGGAGTCCAAGGGCGGCGACCCGAACCACGTGCTGGTCGTCGACGCGCATCTCGACGCCATCTACGGCGCGGGGATGCTCGACAACGCGTCGGGCTCGGCGACGATCCTCGACATCGCCCAGAACATGAAGAAGGTCCACCCGCGCAACAAGCTGCGCTTCATCTGGTTCGGCGGCGAGGAGCTGGGCCTCTTGGGCTCGCACTACTACGTCGACAACCTGAGCCCGAGCGAGCTCGGCCGCATCCGCTACGACCTCGATGCGGACGTCACGGCGACGCCGAACTACATCATCGGCGTCCTCGACCCGGCGGGCGTCGACCTGTTCGGGCGGACGGTGTCAACGCAGTTCCCCCCGCAGGTCTATGCGCCCTCCCTCGTCGCTCGTGACCAGTTGATCAACTACTTCGACTCGATCGGCAAGCAGCACGAGACGTTCTCGCCCGTGGGTACCGACGCCTTCAGCTTCAACATGGCCGGGGTTCCCGCGAGCGGTGTGCTGACCGGCCAGGACTGCTGCAAGAGCCAGGACGAGGTCAATATGTTCGGCGGCTACACCGGGAACTTCGAGGGCAACATCCCGAGTTTCGACGGCGGATGCGTCGACAACCCGTTCCGGTGGTGCGACAACCTGGACAACAACGACAAGAACGTCATGACGTTCGTGTCGAAGGCGTTCGCCGACACGACGGTACGGATGGCGTTCGACAAGTCGGTGATCTGGGCCGGCGACAACGCGGCCCCCAAGAACGCGAAGGCGAAGCTGGGCCGGACGGTCCCACGCGGGTCCGCGATCCGGTAGGCGCTGATCGTGGCGCCGGGCACGACGTGTCCGGCGCCACGCCGTCGCCGGCCCCCATGGGTCACCGGGCAACGCTCGCTCCGTAGGATCGACGGATGATCGAATCTGGCCAGACCGCTCCCGACTTCGAGCTCCCCAACCAAGACGGCGACCCGGTCCGCCTGTCCGACCTGCGCGGCGGCCTCGTCGTCCTCTACTTCTACCCCAAGGCCGACACGCCGGGGTGCACCACCCAGGCGTGCGGCATCCGCGACCACCGCGCCGACTACGACGCCGCCGGCGCCACCGTCCTCGGCGTCTCGCCCGACCCGGTCAAGGCGGTCAAGAAGTTCCACGACAAGCAGGGGCTGGGCTTCACGCTGCTGGCCGACTCCGACCACGCGGTGGCCGAGCAGTACGGCGTGTGGGTCGAGAAGTCGATGTACGGGCGCACCTACATGGGCAACGCGCGCGCGACGTTCATCATCGACGCCGACGGCATCATCCGCCACGTCATCCCCAAGGCCTCGCCCAAGACGCACGACGATGAGGTCCTCGCCGCGCTGGGCACGCTCAGCGCCGCCTAGAGCCAGCTAGCCTCCAGGGCGATGGCGCCCTACACCTCTCCGCTCGCCGAGGAGCTCGCCCCCGACCTCCTGGACCGCTTCCAGCGCTACGTGCGCGTGGACACCCAGTCGCGCCGCGACGGCAACGGCAGCACCCCGAGCACGCCGGGGCAGCTCGACCTCTCGCGGATGCTCGTCGAGGAGCTGAAGGCCATCGGCGTCGAGGACGCCGAGCTCGACGACAACGGCTACGTGATGGCCACCCTCCCCGCCACCGTCGACGGCGATACGCCGGTGATCGGGCTCATCGCCCATGTCGACACGAGCCCCGACGCGCCCGGCAAGGGGGTCGAGCCGATCGTCCACCGCGCCTACGGCGGCGGCCCGATCGAGCTGCCGCGCAACGAGACGGTGCTCGATCCCGCGGCGATGCCCGAGCTGGCCGGCAAGGAGGGCCACGACATCGTGACCTCGAGCGGCGACACGCTGCTGGGCGCCGACGACAAGGCCGGCGTCGCGGAGATCATGGCCGCGGTCGCCCACCTGGCCGCGCACCCCGAGCTGCCGCGCCCGACGCTGCGCATCGGCTTCACGCCCGACGAGGAGATCGGCCGGGGCGCCTCGCACTTCGACATCGAGCGCTTCGGGGCCCGGTGCGCCTACACGCTGGACGGGTCGACCGTGGGCGAGCTGCAGGACGAGACCTTCACCGGGGCCGAGGCGGTCGTCACCATCCACGGCGTCGAGGTCCACCCCGGCTTCGCGACGGGCAAGCTCGTCAGCGCCGCGCGGCTGGCCGGGCGCCTGCTCGCGGCCCTGCCCGCGGACCTCACGCCCGAGGCCACCGAGGGGCGCCAGGGCTTCATCCACGTCTACGACGTCTCCGCCACCGCCGGCAAGGCGGTCATCCGCGCGATCGTGCGCGACTTCGACGACGACCTGCTCGCCCGGCACGTCGCGCTGTTGCGCGCGACCGCCGAGGAGATCGTCGCCACCGAGCCCCGCGCGCGGCTGGAGATCGACGTGCGCCAGCAGTACCCGAACATGCGCAGCCACGTGGAGCCCTTCCCGGAGATCGTCGAGGTGGCCGAGCAGGCGATCCGCGACGAGGGGATCGAGCCGCTGCGCACGCCGATCCGCGGCGGCACCGACGGCTCCATGCTCAGCTCGATGGGGCTGCCGACGCCGAACCTCTTCACCGGCGGCCACGAGTACCACTCGGTGCGCGAGTGGGCCTCGGTGCAGGACATGGCGACCGCCGCGGCGACGGTCGTGCGCCTGGCCGAGGTGTGGGCCCGCCGCTAGCCTGCGCGCATCGTGTTCGTCCACCGCCTGCGCGTGCGCTTCCACGAGTGCGACCCGCAGGGCGTCGTCTTCAACGCGCACTACTTCTCGTACTTCGACATCGCCTTGACCGAGATGTGGCGGGCGGCCTTCGGCTCCTACGCCAGCGTCGTGCAGGGCGGCACGGACGTCGTCGTGGTCGAGGCGGGGGCCAGGTTCCGCGCGCCGGCCCGCTTCGACGAGGAGGTCGACGTCGAGCTGGCCATCGAGCGCCTGGGCACCACCTCGATGACCATGGCGGCGACGGTGCGCCGCGACGGCCAGCTGCTCGTCGAGGGGCGGATGGTCCACGTCTTCGTCGACCCCGCGACGATGGCCAAGAAGGAGATCCCAGCCACCGTCCGCGCGGGTCTCGAGCCCTACGCCTCGGCCTAGGGGGACGATCGGCCGGTGCACGAGATCGAGGCGCGCGAGCGCGAGCTGCAGGCGGCGGTCGCCGCGCGCGACCTGGCGACGCTCCACCGGCTGCTGGGTCAGGAGTTCACGCTGACCACGGGACGGCCGGGCAACGAGGTGCGCGGACGCGCCGAGTACCTCGAGATCACGGCCTCGCGCTACACGATCGACGAGTACCGCTTCGACGAGCTCGAGGTCATCGAGCTGGGGCCGGGCGCCGCCGTGGTCCGCTCACGCTACGTGCAGCGCGGCTCCATGGACGGCGCGGACCGCACTCAGCCGTTCCTCATGACCGACGTGTGGGCGCGCCGGCCAGCCGGGTGGCAGCTCGTCACACGTCATGTGAGCCCGCTCGCTTCGAGCGACCCCTGACCGCGGCGGCGCCCAGGATCGCTCCGAGCGCGGCGCTGACGACGATGACCACGATGAGCGGCGTGGCGGTCGTTCCCACCAGCCAGTTGATGGCGACGTCCCTGCGGTTGGAGAGCCCGAAGGCGAGGAGCAGGATGCCGACGGCGACCGCCGCGATCGTCTTCGATTTGAGGTCGCGCTCCTTGGGCGGAGGGTCGGGCGTGCTCATTGTGCGCGACGATAGCGCGCATGCCCCTTGCCGCGGTCCTCTTCGACAACGACGGGTTGACCCTCGATACCGAGCCCGCCTGGACGCGGGCGGAGACAGCGCTCTTCGCGCGCCACGGCTCGACCTTCACCATGGAGCACAAGCGCAGCCTGCTCGGCACGGCGCCGCCCGTGGCGGCCGCCAAGCTCGAGGCGATGCTCGGCGTCCCGGGCGAACAGCTGAACGCCGAGCTCCACGAGCTGGTCCTCGTCGAGGTCGCCGCGGGGGTCGAGCCGATGCCGGGGGTCGTGGACCTGCTGAGCGCCTTGCGCGCCGCCGGGGTGCCGGTCGGCCTGGTCTCCAACTCGCCGCGGAGCTTCGTTGAGCGCGGCCTGCGCTCCGCCGGGCTGGAGGGCGCCTTCACGGTGCTCGTGACCGGCGAGGAGGTCGCGCGCCCCAAGCCGGCGCCGGACGCGTACGTCGCCGCCGCGGTGGCGCTCGGGGCCGCGCCCTCGGACTGCGCCGTGCTCGAGGACTCGCCGACGGGGCTGGCCGCCGGGCGCGCCGCCGGGGCCCTGACCATCGGCGTGCCCTCGGTGCCGGGCGTCACGCTCGACGCCGACGTGGTGGCGGCCTCGCTGGCGGACCCCGCGGTCTGGCTCGCGCTCGGGCTCGAGGCGGCAGCCGCCTAAGCTAGATCGCGTGCCCCTGGCCTCGCTCGGCGACGACATCTCGAGCTTCTTCGACGCCGTCGGCAAGTTCTTCTCGAGCCTGGCCGACATCCACTTCGGCGCGCTGCTCATCGCGCTGATCGCCTTCGGCCTCTACCTGACCGTCCGCTCGCGGGCGGCCTTCCACATCCTGCGCGCCGCCTACCCGCAGGAGCGCATCGCGTTCCGGCGCATCTGGGCGGCCTACATCGCGGCCTATGGGTTCAACAGCGTCATCCCGGCGCGCGGCGGCGACGTCATCCGGCTCTTCCTGACCAAGACCTCGGTCCCCGGCTCGAGCTACTCGGCGGTGGCGGCGGCGACCTTCGTGGAGCTCGTCTTCGACGCGACGATGGGCGTCTTCATCCTCACCTTCGCCTTCACGCAGGGCGTGTTCCCCAAGCCACCGGACTTCGCGAGCCTCGGCGCCTTCGACCTGTCGTTCTTCGCGGGCCACCTGCGCTTCACCCTGTTCCTCATCACGCTGAGCGGGGTGCTCGGGCTAGCCGGCTTCGCGCTGCTCTCGCGCCGGGTGCGCGCGTTCTGGGCGCGCGTGCGCCAGGGACTGACCATCCTGCGCGACCGCCGCCGCTACTTCCGCGAGGTGTGGCTCGTGCAGCTCGGAGCGTGGTGCTTTCGCTTCACCGCCTTCTGGTTCCTGCTGGAGGCCTTCAACATCGGCGGGTCGGTGAAGAACGTGCTGCTCGTCCTCGGCGTCAACGCCGTGGCCGCGGCGGTGCCCTTCACCCCGGGCGGCGCCGGCGTGCAGCAGGCCTTCCTCGTCAAGGTCTTCGCCGGCACGGCGTCCGGCGCCACGGTCGCCGCCTACTCGGTGGGCCAGCAGATCGCGATCGCGGTCTTCACGCTGACGATCGGCTTCGTCGCGCTGGCGACGATCTTCCAGTTCCGCTCGTTCAAGGACGTGATCGAGGCCGGGCGCGCCGACCGCGAGGGCAGCGGCGCGGACGCCGCCGAAGCGCCTACTGCAGCCCCTGCCGCGCCTCGCGCACGAGCGTGACGGCCTCGGGGAAGACGGTGGCCATCACCGTGCGGATCTGCTCGGCCTGCTCGGCCGTCGTGCCCTGGATGTTGACCCGCGTGATGGCCGCGACCGTCATGTCGACGGCGAGCTTGATCGCGTTGTCGGCCCACGCGAGCCGCTGCTGGCCCTGAAGCTGATCGGCGAACTCCGCCATGCGCCGCTGGAGCTCGTCGGGGTCTCCGAACATGCCGCCAAAACCTTCCATGCCACCATCCTAGCCATGGCACCGAGCGTGGAGGGCGCAGGCGTCGCGCTCAACGTGGTCGAGCACGGCTCGGGGGCGCCGGTACTGCTCATCCACGGCCTGGCCGCGGATGCCGAGGCGATGGCGCCGGTGGCGCAGGCGCTGGCCGGCGAGGCCCGCGTGATCGCCTACGACCGCCGCGGTTACGGCTCGAGCGGCGCCCCGGAGCCCTATCGCGGCACGACGGTGGAGGAGCAGGCCGAAGATGCCGCCGCCGTCCTCGGAGCGCTCGAGCCGGGCGCGGCGCTCGTGTGCGGGGATGGCTTCGGGGCGCTCGTCGCGCTCGACCTCGCCAAGCGCCATCGCGCCCTGGTGCGAGCCGCCGTGGCCCGCGACCCGCCGCTGCTCATGTTCGTGCCCGAGGCAACCGAGCGGCTCGCGGCCCAGCACGCCGAGCTCGAGGCGGCGGTCCGCGAGGGCGGGCCCGAGGCGGGGGTCGAGGCGTGGCTCGGCGGGCGGGCCGACGGTCGGGGGCTCGCGCGCGCCCGCGCTGCGCACCGGGCCTTCTTCGCCGACTACGCGGGGCTGGCGAGCTGGCCGGTCACCCGCCGCGAGCTGCGCTCCATGGACCTGCCCGTGGTGGTGCTGACCGGGCCGGGGTCGCCCGGGCACATCGTGGCCGCGGCCGACGCCCTGGCCGGGCTGATGCCGGCCGCGCGGCGCGCCGACGACGGCGACCTCGTGGCGGCGGCGCGCACGCTGCTCGCCTGACCTCTGAGCGGGCGTCGGGCCGGTCACCCCGGGCGCCGGGGCTCGTTGCAGGCTCCGTGAAGGCCCGCCGCCTGCCCGTCGCCCCGCCGGCGGTGCGCGTGGTCCAGCGCTGCTGAGGCGCCCGCGTCCGCCGGCGGCGCCGCGCAACGTCTACTGCATCACCGAGGGAAGGGAGTGGCGGCGGGTCGCGGCGCCCGCGAGCGCGCTCGCGCCGGAAGTGTCCTGTCCTGTGGTCGCAGAGCGACCGCTAGGCAGGACGGCTCGCTCAAATCGTGGCCGCGCGGTGCCGCGAGCCGCCCCGCGGACGGCAGCCTTCAGCCGCCGCGGTCGAAGAAGTAGAAGCCCGGCAGCGCCGCGCGCGTCACCTGAGCCGTGATGCTGGCGGCGATCTCGAGGTCGCCGATGCGCACCGCGAGGTCGTCGAGGGTCACGATGCCGGTCAGCTTGTCGCCGTCGACGATGGGCAGTCGCCGCACGCCGTTGTCGACCATGAGCTTGGTCGCCTCGGTGACGTCCATCCCCGGTGCGCCGGTGACCACGGGGGCCGAGGCGTGGCCGCCGGCCGGCGCGTCGCCCGGATGGCCGTCGGCCAGCACGCTGACCGCGAGGTCGCGGTCGGTGATGAAGCCGATCGGCAGCCCTTCGTCGTCGATCAGCACCACCGAGCCGACGTTGCGCTCGCGCATCAGCTCGGCGATGTGGCGCACCGGGGCGTCGGGCGGCGCGGTGACCACCGACTCGGTCATGACCTCGCGGATCTCCATGGCGGCCGGAAGACTACCTCCGCGCGAGATCCAGGCCGGCGCCGAGGACCGCCCCTCGCCACATACAATCCGCGCCCGTGGCACCGCCCACACCCACCCAGCTCGCCTGGCGCGGGCGCATCGAGGCCGGCCTGCGCGTCGCCGCGCCGTTCCTCGACCTGCTGCTCGCCGCCGGCGATCGCCTGTCGCGCGCCGTCGATCGCGACGCGCTCGACACGCCGGCCCCGGCGCGCCGCGTGAGCGCGCTGCCGCAGCAGCGCCGCGTCGGCCCCGGTCCGGACGCATGACGCCCGAGGAGATCCTCGCCGAGGAGGCGGCCGGCCGACAGCGCGCCGGCTTCGCCGCGCTGGCCGCCGCGCTGCTGACGATCCTCGGCGTCGTGCTGACGACGCTCGGGCAGCCGAGCACGAGCAAGTTCGACGACAAGATCGTCACCGTCGTGGACGCGATGGGCCACACGGCCAACGGCCAGCCCATCCCGCCCGGGCGCATCTCGGCCTTCGCGGTCGATGTCGGCCAGCACCCGTGGGTGCCGATCCTGGGGGCCATCGTCTACGGCCTCGGGTCGCTGGCGATCTTCTTCGCCATGGCCTACCTGTTCCGCGCGACCCGCGCGCGTCGCCCCGGGATGCCCCAGATCGCGCTCATCCTCGCGGCCGTCGGCTCGGTCGGGTTCGGCGTCGGCCGGGCCGTGTCCGAGGTCGCGCGCTACCTCGGCGCCCGCAGCTTCGTCGACGCCGTCGACAAGACCAACTCCGCGGCCACGGACGCGCTCAGCCCCACGGCGACCCTCGTCGGCCAGCTCATCTGGGAGACCTCCGCGCTGGCCCTGGGCTTCGGCATCGCGATCATCTCGCTCAACGCCATGCGCGTGGGGCTGCTCACGCGCTTCATGGGCGTGCTGGGCGTCATCGTCGGGGTCGCCGTCGCGCCGATCCTGCCCATCGACCAGCAGGGCATCATCCGCGTCTTCTGGCTGGCCGCCCTGGGGATGCTCTTCCTGGGACGGCTGCCCAGTGGCACGCCGAAGGCGTGGGCGACCGGCGAAGCCGAGCCGTGGCCGAGCCAGCAGCAGCTGCGTGAACAGCGCGCGGCGGCGCAGGCTGACAGGGACGCGTCAGAGGGCGAGGACGAGCGCACGGGCCGGCGCGGCGCGCCGGCGACCCCGCCGCCCAAGGCGCCCAGCCCTCGCCGGCCCGACCCGGCCGCCCCCGGCGAGCACAGCGCCTCGAAGAAGAAGAAGCGCAAGCGGCGCTCCTGAGCGGCCGAGCGCGGCTTCTCGACGGCCGACCGGTGTCCGATGACGGACAACCCGGCCGAAGGAGTCGATCGTTAAAGGGCAAATACGGGATCGGCACCTCCAACCGAGAGGGGATCTCATGGAAGCTGGAACGGTTCGGCCTCAGCCCCCGTCGCGCGACCCCACAGTGGGCGAGCGGCCAACGGCCAGCTGGACGCCCGCGGACCCGGGTCCGCTGGGACTCGCCGGATTCGCCATGACGACGTTCGTCCTGAGCATGTTCAACGCGAAGCTCGTCAGCTCGGGCGGCGAACCGGTGGTCCTGGGTCTGGCGCTGGCCTACGGTGGTCTTGCGCAGCTCCTCGCCGGCATGTGGGAGTTCCGCACCGGGAACACGTTCGGCGCGGTGGCGTTCTCGTCGTATGGCGCCTTCTGGATCTCGTTCTGGGCGCTCGTCGTCTTCTATGCCCCGAAGATTCCGGAAGCCGACGCCGGTCACGCCATCGGCCTCTACCTCTGGGCGTGGGCGATCTTCACGGCGTACATGACCGTCGCCTCATTGCGGACCACTGCCGCGGTCGCCCTCGTCTTCGTACTGTTGACGGCGACCTTCATCCTGCTGGGTATCGGCAATTCCGGCGGCCACGAGAACATCATCAAGTGGGGTGGCTACGTCGGCCTCGCGACCGCGGTGGCCGCCTGGTACGCGTCGTTCGCCGCGGTCATCAACAGCACGTTCGGTCGCGTCGTCCTGCCCGTGGTGCCACTCAACCGCTGACATCGGTCACGCCGCGCCGACGACCGGATCGTCGGCGCGGCATGATTCGGGTAAGGATGGGTCAAGGCGGCAGTCGAAGAGAGGACAGGACATGGCGGACAGCCAGAGCACGACCCTCGAGCAAGAGCTGGGCGATCTCCTCGATCAGGAGCGTTTCGATCCGCCGGACGACTTCGTCTCGTCGGCGTTGATCACCGATCTCTCCGAGCACGAGAAGGCGGCCAAGGACTTCAAGGGCTGGTGGGCCGAGCAGGCGAGGGCCCTGCACTGGTTCACCGACTTCGAGGAGGTCCTCGACGATTCCGACCCGCCGTTCTATAAGTGGTTCAAGGACGGCAAGCTCAACGCGTCCTACAACTGCCTCGACCGCCACGTCGAGAACGGGCTGGGCGGGCGCGTCGCCTTCCACTGGCGCGGCGAGGAGGGCGAGGAGCGCGACGTCACCTACGACGACCTCCTGCGCGACGTCAAGCGCTTCGCCAACGCGCTGAAGGACCACGGGATCGAGGCCGGCGACGTCGTCGGCATCTACCTGCCGATGATCCCCGAGGTCGTGGTGGCCATGCTCGCGTGCGCGCGAATCGGCGCGCCGCACAACGTCGTCTTCGGCGGCTTCAGCGCCGAGTCGGTCAAGGAGCGCATGGAGTTCTCCAACGCAAAGGCGCTCGTGACCGTCGACGGGGCCCGCCGGAAGGGCAAGACGGCGGCCATCAAGCAGGCCGTCGACGAGGTGATGGGCGAGCTCGAGAGCCTCGAGACGATCTTCGTCGTCAAGCACACCGACGAGGGCGCCGACATGAAGGACGGGCGCGACGTCTGGTACCACGAGGCGCTCGAGGCGGCCGACGACGAGTGCGAGGCTGAGGCGCTCGACGCCGAGCACCCGCTCTACATCCTCTATTCGTCGGGGTCGACGGCCAAGCCGAAGGGCATCCTGCACACCACCGGCGGCTACCTGACGCAGGTCGCCTGGACCCACAAGTACGTCTTCGACCTCAAGCCCGACGAGGACGTGTGGTGGTGCTCAGCCGACGTCGGCTGGGTCACGGGCCACTCCTACATCGTCTATGGCCCGCTCATGAACGGTGCGACCTCCGTGATGTACGAGGGCGCGCCCGACTATCCCGACAAGGACATCTGGTGGGAGCTGTGCGACCGCTACGGCGTGACGCTGTTCTACACCGCGCCGACGGCCATCCGCGCCTGCATCAAGTGGGGCGCCAAGTACCCAGAGCGCCACGACCTCTCCAAGCTGCGCCTGCTGGGCACCGTGGGCGAGCCCATCAACCCCAAGGCGTGGCTGTGGTACTGGAAGGTCATCGGCGGCCAGCGCTGCCCGGTCGTCGACACCTGGTGGCAGACCGAGACCGGCGGGATCATGATCACCACCCTGCCGGGCGCCCAGTACGCCAAGCCCGGGTCGGCGGGCCAGCCGTTGCCGGGCATCGACGCGGCCATCGTCGACTCCGACGGCAACGAGCTCACCGAAGAGCAGGATCTGCTCGTGCTGCGCCGGCCGTGGCCGGGGATGCTGCGCACCCTCTACAAGGACGAGGACCGCTTCGTCGAGACCTACTTCTCGCGCTTCGGCAACGAGAACTACCTCGTCGGCGACGCGGCCCGCAAGGACTCCGACGACTACTTCTGGATCGTCGGGCGCGTCGACGACGTGATCAACGTCTCCGGCCACCGCCTGTCGACGGCCGAGGTCGAGTCCGCCATCGTCGCGCACGGCAAGGTGGCCGAGGCGGCCGTCGTCGCCATGGCCGACGAGGACACCGGCCAGGCGATCGTCGCCTACGTGACCCTGGAGGGCGACCTCGAGGGCTCCGACGACATGGTCACCGAGCTGCGCGAGCACGTCGCGCGGCGCATCGGCAAGCTCGCGCGACCGCGGCGCATCATCTGGTCGGGCGATCTGCCCAAGACGCGCTCAGGCAAGATCATGCGCCGGCTGCTGCGCGACATCGCCGAGGGCCGCGAGCTGGGCGACGTGACGACCCTGCGCGACCCGGCGATCATGGACGAGCTCAAGCAGAAGATCGCTGAGCGGGCCGACAGCGAGGACTAGCCACGGACGCCACCGGCGGGCCGGTCGTCCGCGACGTCATCCTGCGCGATGGCACCGCGCTGAGACTGCGCTCGCCCCGGCCCGAGGACGAGGCCGACATCAAGGCGTTCTTCGACGCGCTCGCGCCCGAGAGCCGTTACTGGCGCTTCCATGGCCCCCGGCCCACCGGCGTCGTGGCGCGCGAGTACGCCCGCGTCGACGGCGACGCCCGCGTGACGCTGCTCGCGCACCTCGACGGGCGCGTCGTTGCCGTCGCGGGCTATCAGCGACTCCGCGAGCCCACGGCCGCCGAGGTCGCCTTCGCGGTGGCCGACGAGATGCACGGCCGCGGCCTGGCAACGCGGCTGCTCGAGCAGCTCGCCGAGATCGCGGCGTCCCGCTCGATCACGCGCTTTCACGCCGCGGTGATGGCCGGCAACCGCGCGATGCTCGGCGTCTTCGCGGGCGCAGGCTTCGACACCCGCCGCCAGACCGAATACGGCGAGGTCTACCTCTCCCTCGACCTGCGCGCGACCGAGCGCTACGAGGAGCGCAGGGCCGACCGCACCCACGTCGCCGCCGTGGCCTCGCTGCGCCCGCTGCTCGCCCCCGACTCGGTCGCCGTCGTGGGCGCCTCCGACCGCGAGGACAGCGTCGGCGGCGCCATCTTCCGCGACATCGTGGCCGGCGGCTTCGCCGGCGTCGCGGTACCGGTGCACCCAGAGGGCGGCATGGTGGCGTCCGCCCGCGCGGCGCGCTCGCTGAGCGACCTGGCCGAGGCGCCGGAGCTCGCGGTCGTGGCGGTGCCGGCCACCGAGGTGCTGGGCGTCGTGTGCGAGGCGGCACGCTGCGGCGTGCGCGTGCTGCTCGTGGTCTCGGCGGGCTTCTCGGACACCGACGAGCCCGAGGGCCGCGAGCGCGAGGAGGCCGTCCTGGACGCCGTCCGCGCCCACGGGCTGCGGCTGGTCGGGCCCAACGCGCTGGGCGTGGTCAACACCCAGCCGGACGTCAGCCTGCACGCCCTCATCGGCCGCGTGGGCGTGGCGCCGGGCGGGCTCGCGCTGTCCTCGCAGTCGGGTGCGCTCGGCCTGGCACTGCTGGGCCACGCCGCCGCTCGCGGCCTGGGCATCTCGTCCTTCGTCGCGCTGGGCAACCGCGCCGATGTGTCGACCAACGACCTGCTCGAGCACTGGGCCGACGACGAGCGCACGGCCGTCGTCGCGCTCTACATGGAGTCCTTCGGCAACCCGCGGCGCTTCTCGCAGGTCTCCCGACGGGTGTCGCGGCGCAAGCCCATCCTCGCGGTCAAGGGCGGGCGCGGGCGCCCGCTCGACGACCCGGCGACCGACGCGCTCTTCCGCCAGGCCGGCGTGCTGCGCGTCGAGACGACGCAGACGCTGTTCGACGTCGCCGAGCTGCTCGAGCGCCAGCCGCTGCCCCACGGGCGGCGGGTCGGCGTGGTGACGAACTCGGGCGGCCTCGGTGTGGTGGCGGCCGATGCGTGCGCGGCGCGCGGCCTCGAGCTGGCGGCCCCCGGCGAGCAGACGCGCGCGCGGCTGGCCGCGGCGCTCCCGCGCGCCGATCGCCTCGGCAACCCGATCGACCTCGGCGTGCGCGCGCCGGTGGCCGACGACCTCGAGGCGATCGCCGCCCTGCTCGACGACGAGCATGTCGACGCCGTGCTCGTCCTGCACGTCGAGCTCGGCGCCGGCGACCCCGCGGAGCGCCTGCAGGCGCTCGAGGACGCCACGCGCGACGCCTCCAAGCCCGTGCTGGCATGTGTCGTGGGGGCCGGCGGCGAGCTGCCGCGCCGTCCGCGCTGGCGCGTGCCCAACTACCGCTTCCCGGAGGCCGCGGTCCGCGCGCTGGCCCTGGCGGCCGACCGGCGCGACTGGCTCTCGCGCCCGCTCGGCCAGGCCTCGCTGGTCGAGGGCCTCGACCTCGACGCCGCGCGCGCCGTCGCCGCGGCCGCGGGCGAGGGGCCGCTCTCGCAGGAGCGGGCGCGCGCCCTGCTGAGCGCCGTCGGGCTCGAGCCCGGCGCCGCCGCGGGTGCGCGCATGGTGGCCGACCCGGATCTCGGCCCGTTGATCGGCGTCGAGGCACAATGGCGCCTTGCCCCGCTCACCGACGTCGACGCCGACGAGCTCGCTCCCGGCGCGCCCGAGCTGCGTGACGCCGTCGTGCGCCTGGCCGCCCTCGCGAACGCCGTGCCGACCCTCGCCGCGGTCGAGCTCGACCCGCTGAGCGTCACCCTCGGCCCGACGCCACAACGCGAGCGCGCGAAGACATGGTGAGCAAGAATGCGCGCATGAGCCGCTACGACCAGCTGTACGCCGAGCACGAGTGGAAGGTGCCCGAGCGCTACAACATCGCCGCCGACGTCTGCGACAAGCACCCGCGCGACAAGCACGCCATGATCTGGGAGCGCTTCGACGGCGCCCGGCGCGACGTGACCTGGGGCGAGCTGCAGGACCTCTCCAACCAGGCCGCGAACGTCCTGCGCGACCATGGCGTCGAGCGTGGCGAGCGCGTCGCCGTCGTGCTGCCGCCGACGCCCGAGACGGCGGCCGTCTTCTTCGGCACGTGGAAGAACGCCGGCATCCTGCTCTCGATGTCGGTCCTCTACGGCGACGACGGCATCGCGCACCGCCTGCGCGACTCGCAGCCGCGGGTGCTCGTCACCGACGAGGCCAACGTCGGGCGCTTCGACCCGTCGCTCGTCGACGAGATCCTCGTGCTCGACGACCGGCTGCTCGAGGGCGCCTCCACCGACTTCGAGACGGCCGACACCGCCGCCGATGACCCGGCGCAGCTCTACTACACGAGCGGCACCACCGGTCTGGCCAAGGGCATCGTCCACGCCCATCGCTACGTCCTCGCCCACGAGGAATTCGTCTACTGCCACGAGGTCCAGGATGGCGAGCGCTTCCACGGCATGGGGGAGTGGGCGTGGGCGGCCGGCATCTCGCCGCTGCTCGGGCCGTGGCGCCTCGGTGCCGTCCAGGTCGTGCTCCAGCGCACGGGCGGCTTCGATCCGGCCCAGCAGCTCGACTTCCTCAGCCGCCACGAGGTCACGAACGTCTTCACGACCCCGACGGCGATGCGCGCGATGATGGCCATCGAGGACGCCGGCACCCGCTATCCGCAGAAGTTCCGCCGCGTGTGCTCCGCCGGCGAGCCGCTCAACCCCGAGGCGATCCGCTGGTTCCGTGACCAGTACGGGCTCACGGTGCTCGACTACTACGGGTTGACCGAGAGCTATCCGCTCGTGGCCAACTACCCGTTCCTCGAGGTTCGCGAGGGCTCGATGGGCAAGCCCATGCCGGGCTGGGACGTCCAGCTCCTCGACGAGGACGAGCACCCGGTCGCCCAGGGCGAGCGCGGCGAGATCTGCCTGCGCGCGCGCTCGAACCCCCACTATCCGCTCGGCTACTGGCGCAATCCTGAGGCCTCCGAGGACGCCTTCGGGGGCGAGTGGTTTCACTCCAAGGACGCCGCCATGCAGGACGAGGACGGCTACGTCTGGTACGCCGGGCGCGCCGACGACGTCATCATCGCCGCCGGCTATCGCATCGGGCCCTTCGAGGTCGAGTCGGCCTGCCTGGAGCACGCGGCCGTGCGCGAGGCGGCGGCCGTCGCCTCGCCCGACGAGCTCAAGGGCAACGTCGTGAAGGCCTTCATCGTCCTCGGCGAGGGCCACGAGCCCTCCGACGAGCTGGCCGAGGGCATCAAGCGCTTCGTGCGCGAGCGCCTGTCGGCCTACGCCTACCCGCGCCGCATCGAGTTCGTCCCCGACCTGCCCAAGACACTGACGGGCAAGATCCGGCGCATCGAGCTGCGCGAGCGCGAGCAGGCCACGGCACGCGCGCAGGCCTAGCGACGTATCACGACGCCCGCGGGGGCGCTCCAGTGCTCGGCGATGCCCGAGCGCGGCCCTCATCCCTGTCAGCACGCGGCGCCGTATCTCGAGGCGCTGCAGTCCTTCGCCGCGCGCGGCCCGCAGCGGGCGATGGTGCCCGGCCACAAGGGCGGCGGCGCAGCAGACGGCGGCCTGCGCGATGCGCTGGCGCGGGGCGCGCTCGGGCTCGACCTGCCGACGCTCATCGAGGGCGTCGACGTCGCGGCGCGCGGCGGGCTCGCCCCGTACGAGGAGGCGCGGCGCCTGGCGGCCAACGCCTGGGGCGCCCGGCAGACGTGGTTTCTCACCAACGGCGCCTCGCAGGGCAACGTGGCGGCCTGCCTGGCCATCGCCCAGCGCGGGGAGCGCGTCGTCGTGCAGCGCACGGTCCATGGCAGCACGATCGACGGCCTCGTCCTCGCCGGGCTGCAGCCCACCTTCGTCGCCCCCGAGGTCGACATCGACCTCGGCGTCGCGCACTGCGTCCTGCCCTGCGCGCTCGACGCCGCGCTGGCCGCGACGCCCGACGCTGCGGCGGCGATCGTCGTCTCGCCCACGTACCACGGCGCTGCGGCCGACGTCGCCGGCCTCGCGCGCGTCGCCCACGCGCACGGCGTGCCGCTGGTGGTCGACGAGGCGTGGGGCGCGCACCTGGCCTTCTGCGACGCGCTCCCGCAGCACGCGCTGGACGCCGGCGCCGACCTCGTCATCTCGAGCACGCACAAGCACGCCGGCAGCCTGACCCAGTCGGCGATGCTGCATCTCGGCGCCGGCGGGCGCTTCGAGCAGGCCGCCATCGACCGCGCCCTGCGGCTCGTCACCTCGACGAGCCCGAGCAGCCTGCTGCTCGCCTCGCTGGACGCGGCACGCCGCCACGCGGTGGTGCAGGGCGGCGACCTGCTGCGCGCGGCGGTAGCCGAGCTCGCAGGGCTGCGCGCCGGGATCCGCCGTATCCGCGGGCTCGAAGTCCTCGACGAGCGCGTGGTGGGGCGCTTCGGCGTCGCGGCCATCGATCCGCTGCGGGTGTGCGTCGACGTGCGCGCCGCCGGGGTCAGCGGCTACGAGGTGGCGCGGCGGATGCGCCGCGACGGCGACCTCCACGTCGAGCTGTGCGGCGAGCACGTGGTCGTCGCGGTGTTCGGGCTCGGCGAGGACGTCGCGGCCTCCGGCGCCGCCCTCGTCGCGGCGCTCTCGGCAGCGACGCGGCCGAGCGTCGGTCGTCCTCCCTCCAGCGGGGGTAGGGCCGGAGTTCGACGCCCTCACGTGCAGCGTGCGGCGCCCTGGGGCGAGGTGGCCCTGTCGCCGCGGGCGGCGTTCCTGGCGGCGCCCGTGCCCGTGGCGATCGCGCAGGCCGAGGGCCGGATCGCGGCGGAGTGCCTGGCCGCCTATCCGCCGGGCATCCCCAACGTCCTTCCCGGCGAGCGGCTCACGGCGGCGAATCTCGCCACCCTGCAGCGCACGCTCGCGCACGGTGGCGTGGTCCGCGGCGCAGCCGACCCGACGCTGCGCACGGTGCTCGTCGTGGCCGAGCCGGCGGCGCTCGAGGCACGCGGCGCCCACCTTCGCCTCGAGCGCGCGGTGGCCTGATGCTCGCTCTGGCGCTGGCGCTCGGCGCCAGCGTCGCGTGGGGCGGATCTGACTTCGTCGCGGGCCTCGCGAGCCGCCGGATGCCGCTGCTCGCGGTGCTCGTCGGCTCGCAGGTGGCGGGGCTCGTGCTGCTGCTGGGGCTGCTGGCCGTCACCGGCGAGGCGCCGCCGCCGGGCGGGGCGGCGCTGGCGGCCGCCCTCGCCGGCGTGTCCGAGCTGGTCGGCTTCGCGGCCCTCTACAAGGGCCTCGCGATGGGGCCGATGTCCGTCGTCGCCCCGATCTCGTCCGCCGCTGCGCTCGTGCCGGTCACCGCGTCGGTGCTCACGGGCGCGCGCCCGTCCACCGCCGCCGGAGTCGGCATGGGCCTCGTGCTCCTGGGCGCGGCGCTGGCCTGCGCGGAGCCGGGCTCCGGCGAGGGCCCGCGCCCGCACGGCCTTCTGCCCGGGGCCGCGCTCGCCGTGCTCGCGGCGCTGTGCTTCGGGGGCTTCTTCGTCGGCATGGACTCTGCCGCTCACGAGGCGGGCGCCGTGTGGGCGGTGGCCCTGAACCGGTCGACGTCGGTCTCGGTGCTCGTCTTCGCGCTCGCGCTGATGCGCCCGCGCGTCGGCGCCGGGCGGACCGACCTCGCCGCTGTCGCCGCCGTCGGCCTGCTCGACGCGGCCGCCAACGCGATGTTCGCCTTCGCGCTGACGCAGGGCCTCCTGAGCACGGTCTCGGTCCTCGGCTCGCTGTACCCGGTGACCACCGTGGTGCTGGCGGTTATGGTGCTCGGCGAGCGCGTGGCGCCCCGCCAGGCCGCCGGCGTCGCGATCGTGCTCGCCGGGATCGGCCTCGTCAGCGCCCACGTCTGAGCAAGCGGGGCCGCGTGGCCAGGCTGCCGTCTACGCGACGCGCACGGCGACGCGCTGGACCGCGTTGACGCCGTAGCCGCCGCGGTTCCAGGCCTCGGTGCTGTCGAGCGGCTGCACCTCGCCGGCGGCGTCGGTCGCGCGCACGCAGAGCTCGTAGTCGCCGGGCCTGGTGGGCTCCCACTCGTGCGACCACGCGGTCCAGCCGTGCCGGCCGTTGGACGCTCCGAGCCGGGCGTCCTCCCAGGTCTGCCCGCCGTCGGCGCTGAACTCGACACGGTCGACGACGGCGCCCCCGGACCACGCGCGGCCCTCGATGAGCGTGCGGCCCGCGGGGACGTGGCGCACGCGCGAGAGGAACTCCGGGATCCCGGGCGGCGCCATGAGCGCGCGCGGGCGCTTGCGCGTCACCGGGTCTCCCGGCTCGTCCTCCGAGCGGCGGTAGCGGTAGAGCAGCGTCTGCTGGACGCCCTCGAAGGGCTCGGCGATGGCGGTGATCGAGCGCAGCCACTTGACCGAGGCCATCCCGTACCAGTCGGGCACGACGAGGCGCAGGGGGAAGCCGTGCGAAGCCGGCAGCGGCTGGCCGTTCATCGCGTAGGCGAGCAGGACGTCGCCGCTCATCGCCTCCTCGACCGTGAGGCTGCGCTGGTAGTCCTGCTCGACGCCCTGGTCGATGCCGCGGTCGTGCGCGGTGAAGAGCAGCTCCACGGCGTCGTCGAAGAGGCCGGCGTCCTCGAGGACGCCCCGCAGCGGCGTCCCGGTCCACTCCGCGCAACCGATCGCCTCGTCGTGCCACGGCGCCGATACCGGTCGCGGTGCGAGGTGCGCCCGCCCGCTGCCGGCGCACTCCATCATCACCGCCATCGTCACGGCGGGCCGCGCGCGCAGGTCGTCGAGGGTGAGGGTCAGCGGGGCGCGCACCCGGCCGTCGAGGACGAGCTCGAAGGCGGCGGCGTCGAGCTCGGGCACGTCGAAGTGGATGAGCACGTAGTGCATGCCGATCGGCGTGATCGGGCGGCGCAGGGCCTCGAGCGGCATGCCCGGGTTGCGCAGCGCGAGCCCGACCTCGTCGCGGGTGAACCCGGCGTCGTCCGTGATCGGCATGGCGTGATGCTCCTACGTCGCGCTCGCGGGCGCCAGCCCCGGGCCCGCCTGAGGCGCCTACGCGGCCTCGAGGAAGCCGGTGACGTCCCGCAGGCGGCCGTCGTCGGCCACGACGGCGACGTCCATGCCGGTCGCCACGGCGTCGCCGCTCTCGCCCACCAGCTGCCAGGTGAAACGCGCGCGGTCGTGGTGGGCCTCGGCCCGGAGGCGAGGACGAAGCGATGGCCGGGGAACTGGTCCTGCACGGCGGCCACGAGCGCGTCGAGGCCGTCGGCCCCGGACACCTCGGCGTTGGGGTCGACGTACGAGCCGTCCTCGGTCCACGTCTGCTCGATGATGGAGCGCCGGCGCGCGGGGTCGGTCTCGTTCCACATGGCGATGTAGCTGTCGACGACGGTGGTCAGCTGGGTCATGGTGGTGCTCCTCGGGGATCGGTTGACGGCGCCCACGGTGCCAGCGGCAGGTCGTGTGGTCGATTACCCGCGGGGTAAGTGCCGGGCCCAGGGGGCGGCGCTATCGTCGCGACAATGACCGAGGTGAGCGTTCGTTCCGGCGTCGGCCTGCTGCTGCGCGACTGGCGCCGGCGCCGGCGGCGCAGTCAGATGGACCTCGCGCTCGACGCCGGCGTCTCGGCCCGCCACGTGAGCTTCGTCGAGAGCGGTCGCTCGCGCCCGAGCGCCGAGATGGTGGTGCGTCTCGCGGAGCAGCTCGAGGTCCCGCTGCGCGACCGCAACGAGCTGCTGCTGGCCGCCGGCTATGCCCCGCTCTACGGCGAGCGGCCCCTCGACGACCCCGACATGACTCCGGTGCGCGAGGCGCTCGAGCTCGTCCTGCGCGGCCACGAGCCCTACCCGGCCGCGGTCGTCGATCGCTGGTGGGAGATGGTCGCGGCCAACCGCGGGATCGCGCTGCTCACCGAGGGGGTGGCCGCCGAGCTGCTCGCCCCGCCGGTCAACGTCATGCGCGTGGCGCTGCACCCCGAGGGGATGGCGCCGCGCATCGTCAACTTCGCCGAGTGGCGCGCCCACCTGCTCGAGCGCCTGCGCCACCAGGCCTCGGTCACCGGCGACGCCGCGTTGGCCGCGCTGTACGAGGAGGTCAGCGGCTACCCGGGCCCGCCCGACGCCGACGACCACCAGGGGGCCGGGGGCGAGGTCTTCGTCCCGCTCGTCTTCCGCGCCGCCGACGACCGCGAGCTGCGCTTCTTCAGCACGGTGGCGACCTTCGGCACCGCGGTCGACATCACGGTGGCCGAGCTGGCGATCGAGTCGTTCTTCCCGGCGGATGCGGCCACGGCCGAGGCCCTGCGCAGCGCCTGATCGCCGAGGCGTAACCGCGAGATCCGTAGTTTCGAGCCGCTCATTGCGGACGCTCTCGGATGCGCGCGGGCCCGGGACGCTGAGAACCTCAGAGGTCGAGGCGAACCATGAGCACCGGGCACACGACACTCCATCGGCCCAGACGGGCGGGAGGCCCGCATCGTGCCCTCATGGCGCTCGGCGCGCTGCTACTGACCGCGATCCTCATGGCGCTGCTCGTCGACCGGGTCTTCTTCCGCGACACGAGCACGCCCGCGGGCACCGGCTCGGGCGACGCGGCCACGCAGGCGCGCTCGCTTCCCCCCTTCACCGGTGTCGCCCTGGCCGGCGCCAACAACGTCGTCGTCGAGGTCGGCGGGAAGCAGTCCGTCGTCGTCCACGCGGACCGCAACCTCCTGCGCCGGGTCACGACGCGCGTGCGCTCCGGCAGGCTCGTGGTCGGGACGACGCCCGGGAACCTCAACGCCAAGAGCCCGATGTTCGTCACCGTGAGCGTGCCCTCCCTCGACGCCGTCAGCCTTCAGGGCGCCGGGAACATCGCGGTGACCGGGATCCACAGCCGGGCCCTGAGCGTGCTGATGCCGGGGAGCGGCAACGTCGACGTCACCGGGGCCACGACGAAGCTCGACGTCACGATCGCCGGTGCGGGGACCGCGATGCTGCGCGGGCTCATCGCGCGCGACGCGAAGGCCGCGATCGATGGCGAAGGCAGCATCATGCTCACCGCCACCCACAGCCTCAAGGCGAGGGTCGCGGGCAGCGGCACCGTCCTGTACGGCGGCAACCCTTCGCACGTCACCCAGAGGGTCACCGGGAGCGGCACGATCAGCGGGGGATAGCCGGTCAGGCCGGCCGTTCGGCCGCGCCTAGGCCATGGCGTCGCTCGGGCGCAGGACGGCCGCCGCGTCGGGCGGCAGGCCGTCGCCGGCGTCCGCCGTCGCCAGCTCCACGACCCAGCCCTCGGGCAGCGCCGCGGGCGCGCCGGCGAAGTTGACCCACACGAGCCGACGGTCGTCGCCTGCCCTGCGCTCGTAGGCCAGGACGCCGCCGGGCGCGTCGTCAAGGAGCGTGAGCTCGCCGCGGTGCAGGGCGGGCGAGTCGCGGCGCAGCGCCAGCGCCGCGCGCGCCAGGTGCAGCACGGAGTCCGGATCGGCGCGCTCGGCCTCAACGCTGCGCGCGCCCGGCTCGGGCGGCCACGGCAGCCACGGGTCGGCGGGCCAGCCGTGGTCGGCGGCTCTGGTCCACGGGATCGGGGCGCGGCAACCGTCGCGCCCGCCGGGATCGACGACGCGATCGGGGGGAACGCGCGCGTCCTCCAAGCCCAGCTCCTCGCCCGCGAACAGGAACGGCGTCCCCCGCAGCGTCAGCAGCATGAGCACGGCGGCGCGGGCCCGCGCCTCCGAGCCGCCCAGGCGCGTGCGCATGCGCGGCTGGTCGTGGTTGGAGAAGACCCACGTCGGCCAGCGCTCGCCCATGACCTCCTCGACGTGCGCGATCCGCGCGCGCCACGCGCCGGCCTCCCACGGCACCCTCAGCGACGCGAAGTCGAAGGCGAGGTGCAGCTCGTCGCTGTCGCCGAGGTAGGGCGCGATCAGCTCGGTCCTCGTGAGGTTGACCTCGCCGACCATCACGCGGTCGCCGGGGTACTCGTCGAGCACCGCGCGGATCGCGCGCAGGAGCGCGTGCGTGCCCTGGTAGTCGTGGGTGCCGACGACGTCGAGGTGGCTGCCGACGATGTCGGTCTCGGGGATGTCGGGCAGCGCTGGGTCCTTGCCGATGAGGTGCACGACGTCGGCGCGGAAGCCGTCGACGCCGCGGTCCAGCCAGAAGCGCAGCACGTCGTGCATCGCCTCGACGACCTCGGGGTTGTCCCAGTTGAGGTCGGGCTGCTGAGGCAGGAAGGTGTGCAGGTACCACTGCTCGGTGTGCTCGTCCCAGGTCCACGCGGGGCCGCCGCCGAAGGCCGCGGGCCAGTTGTTGGGCGGACGGTCCGGCCTGCCGTCGTGCCAGCGGTACCAGCCGCGCTTGGGCGAGTCGCGCGACGAGCGGCTCTCGACGAACCACGGGTGCTGGTCGGAGGTGTGGTTGGGGACCCAGTCCAGCAGCACGCGGATGTCGCGCGCGTGCGCCTCGGCGAGCATGGCATCGAAGGTCGCGAGGTCGCCGAAGAGCGGATCGACGTCGCAGTAGTCGGCCACGTCGTAGCCGAAGTCGGCCATCGGCGAGCGGTAGATCGGCGACAGCCACAGCGCGTCGACCCCGAGCCAGCGCAGGTGCTCCAGGCGCCCGCGCAGTCCCTCGAGATCGCCGACGCCGTCGCCGGACGCATCGGCGAACGAGCGCGGATAGATCTGGTAGACGACCGACTCGTGCCACCACATGCGGGCGGCGAAGGCTACGGGCCGGTGACGGGATCGTGCAGCTAGGGTGCCGCTCATGCGAGACGTGACAAAGATAGGCGTGGTTGGCGCCGGCTTCATGGGCTCCGGCATCGCGGAGGCAGCCGCGCGGGCCGGGGTGGCCGTCAGGCTCTACGAGCCGCAGGCCGCGGCCCTCGAGCACTCGCGCTCGTCGATCGAGGGCTCGGTCGCGCGCGCGGTCAAGCGCGAGCGGCTGACCGCCGACGAGGGCGGGGCGCTGCTCGGGCGCATCGAGTGGTCGACCGACCTCGACGCCCTCGCCGAGTCCGAGCTCGTGGTCGAGGCGATCGTCGAGAACGCGGCCATCAAGGCGAAGACGTTCAAGGACCTCGACGCGGCGGTCCGCCCCGAGGCGATCCTCGCGTCCAACACCTCGTCGATCCCGATCGCCGGCCTCGCGGCCGCCACCGGGCGCCGCGATCGCGTTCTCGGGCTGCACTTCTTCTCGCCGGTCCCCGTCATGAAGCTCGTGGAGGTCGTCATAGGCCTCGACACCTCGGACGAGACGGTGGGGCGCGCCATCGGCTTCGCCGAGCAGCTCGGCAAGACGGCGATCAGAACGAAGGACCGCTCGGGCTTCATCGTCAACTTCCTGCTCGTCCCCTACCTGATGGCCGCGGTGCGCATGTACGAGGACGGCTTCGCCAGCCGGGAGGACATCGACGAGGGCATGAAGCTCGGCTGCGGGCACCCGATGGGGCCGCTGACCCTGTGCGACTTCATCGGCCTCGACGTCCTCTACAGCGTGTGCGACTCGCTGTATGAGGAGTTCAAGCGCGACGAGTACGCGCCGCCCCCGGTGATGAAGCGGATGGTCGTCTCGGGGCACCTCGGCCGCAAGACCGGCCGCGGCTTCTACGAGTATTAGGCCGCGGCGCGCACGACCACGACCTCCTCCTCGCGCTCGCCGGCGGCCAGCAGATCGCGGCTCTCGAGCTCTGCGGCGCGGGCGCGCAGCAGCGGGCCGAGCGAGCCGTGGTGGCGGACCGCCACGTCGGCGCGCAGACCCTGCTCGCGCAGCACGCCCAGCGTGGAGTCCGTCCCGCACAGCGAGGAGTGCACGACCAGCAGGACGCCCCCCGGCGCCAGGTGGCGCGGCGCCTGCTCGCAGAGACGGTCCAGCACCGCGCGGCCGTCGCGCCCGCCCTCCCAGGCACGCTGCGCGCCGCTCTGAGGCAGCTGCGGATCGCCCGGCAGGTAGGGCGGGTTGGAGACGATCGCGTCGAACTGCTCGTCGCCCACCGCGGCCAGGAGGTCGCCGCGCACAGCGCGGACGCGAACCCCGTTGAGGCGGGCGTTGAGTCGGGCACAGAGCGCGGCCCGGCGGGAGATGTCGACCGCGGTGGCGTGCGCCCCGCGCTGTGCTGCGGTGATCGCGAGGACGCCGCTGCCGGTGCAGACGTCGAGCACGCGCGCCCCTGGAGGCAGCCCCTCGTCCACGAGAGCGCTCGCGAGCATCCAGCTGTCCGAGCGGGGACGGAACACCCCCGGGAGCGTGAAGAGCCTCATGAACGGGGAGCTATCCGCCATGCCGAGCCCTCCAAACCTGCGTACCGCCTTCGAGGCGGACGCGCCCATGACCGTGGGCGTCGAGGAGGAGCTCATGGTGCTCGACCCCGAGACCTTCGACCTCGCCCCGCGGGCGCACGCGGTCCTCGAGCGGGTCGAGGGCGACGCGCGCTTCAAGCCCGAGCTGCCAGCGGCGCAGCTCGAGATCGCGCTGGCACCCGCGCCCACGGTCGGCGAGGCGGCGCAGGCGCTGGCGGAGGCCCGCGCCGACCTGGCCGCCGCGGCCGACGGCATCGCTCGGCTCGCCGGCGCGGGCGCGCACCCCTTCGCCGCGGCCGAAGGGGTCCTCAGCGACGGGGCGCGCTACGAGGCGCTGCTGCGCGAGTACGGGCCCGTGGCCCGCCGGCAGCTCGTCTTCGGGCTGCACGTCCACGTGGCCGTCCGCCCGGCCGACCGCGCCCTCGCCGTCTTCAATGCCGTTCGCTCCTACCTGCCGCTCCTGGCGGCGCTCGGCGCCAATGCGCCCTTCTACGGCGGCGTGGACAGCGGCCTCGCCTCGGTGCGCCCGAAGCTGTGCGACATCCTGCCGCGGCAGGGGGTGCCGCCGGCCATGTCCTCGTGGGAGGAGCTCGACACCGCGCTGCAGTGGGGCGAGGCGGCGGGCGTCATGGCCGATCGCTCGCAATGGTGGTGGGAGGCCCGCCTGCATCCCGCCTTCGGCACGGTCGAGGTCCGCGTGCCGGACACGCAGACCACCGTGGCCGAGACCGCCGCGCTGGCCGCGGTCGTCCACGCGCTGGTGGCGTGGCTGGCCGAGCGTCACGAGGCGGGCGAGGCGCTGGCAACCGCCCCGACGTGGCGCATCGGCGAGAATCGCTGGTCGGCCTGCCGCCACGGGCTCGATGGCACGATGGCGGACCTGATCACCGGCGAGGTCGCCCCGACCCGCGAGCGTGCGGCCGCGCTGCTCGAGGAGCTGGCGGGGGTGGCCGCCCGCGTCGGGTGCGCGGCCGAGCTGGCGCTCGCCTCGAGCGGCCTCGACACGAACGGGGCCGCCCGCCAGCGGGCCGTCGCCGGCCAGGGCGGGGGAGCGCGCGCCGTGGCTCCATGGCTGGCGAAGCTCTTTCTCGGGTAGCGCCTTCGCCATGTCCCTTCTCCCCGATGCCCGCGGCGACGCCTCAGCGCTGCTGCTCGAGCACCTTCGGGAGGCCGTCCACGACTTGCCCCTCCCCGCCGCCCTCGACGTCGCCGATCCCCTGGGCGACGACGACCTTCAGCTCGCGCTGTACCTCTGCTACGAGCTGCACTACCGCGGCCTGCCCGGGGTCGACGAGCGCTGGGAGTGGGAGCCGTCCCTGCTGCGGTTGCGCCGCGAGTGGGAGACGATCTTCGAGGAAGGGCTGCTGGCGGCCCTCGGGGCGCCCCCGGCGTCGGGCCCTGCGCCGGATCAGATGGACCTCGCCCTGCGCGCCGTGCTCGACGCCGACGACGGCCCCTCGCTCTCGACCTACCTCGAGCGCACGGGCTCGCGCGAGCAGCTGCTCGAGTTCGTCATGCACCGCTCGGCCTACCAGCTCAAGGAGGCCGACCCGCACTCGTGGGCCATCGCCCGCCTGTCCGGGCCGCCGAAGGCCGCGCTGGTCGAGATCCAGGCCGACGAGTACGGGGGCGGGCGCCCGGACCGCGTCCACGCCGAGCTCTTCGCGGTGGCGATGGATGAGCTGGGACTCGACCGGGGCTACGGCGCCTACGTCGATCGCCTCCCCGGGGTGACGCTCGCGACCGTGAACCTCATGTCGCTCCTCGGGCTGCACCGGCGCTGGCGGGGGGCGATCATCGGGCACCTCGCGGCCTTCGAGATGACCTCCTCGCTGCCCAACCGCCGCTACGCCAACGCCCTGCGGCGACTGGGCTTCGGGCCGCGGGCCACGGACTTCTTCGACGAGCACGTCGAAGCCGACGCCGTCCACGAGAACCTGGCGGCGGTCGATCTCGCCGGCGGCCTCGCCCGGTCGGAGCCGGCGCTCGCCGGCGACGTGCTCTGGGGCGCCCGCGCGCTCGTCGAGGTCGAGGGCCGCTGGGCGCAGCACCTGCTCGACGCGTGGGGCGCCGGACGCTCGTCGCTGCTGGCGCAGCGGATGCCCGAGCTGGCGGCCTAGCCGGAGCGGACGACGCGGTCCTCGGCGCCGCTCGGGGCGCTGAAGCGGATCGTCTTGTGCGTCCCGTCGCAGAAGGGGCGGATCCGGGACTTGCCGCAACGGCACAGGGCGATGGTCTGGCGCCCGACCTCGATGTCGTTGCCGTCCTGGTCGGCCAGCACGAAGGGGCCGCGCACGACGAGCGGGCCGTCGCGATAGGGCGTGATGCGCGCTTGGCTCACGCGGGCGCCGTACCCGCCACGTGCGGGCGCGACGCGCCGACATGCGGTGGGCGCTCCTCGACCGGCACCTGGCGCAGGTCGGCCTCGCCGGCACGCGGCAGCACGTAGGGGCCGGGGGCGAGGGCGTCGACCGCCTCGGGGCCGAGCAGCCGCCTCGACGCCGCGACGAGCACGGCGTAGCTCATGGCCGAGAGCGCGTCGAGGGGCTGGTGGCGGTTCTGGCGCGAGCCGAGATCGGCCTGCGCGAGGGCGTCGAGGCCCACCAGCTGCTCGGCGTCGAGCAACATCGCGATCTCGACCCCATAGCCCACGGGGACGGCGAGGCGCTCGAGCAGCTCGCGTCGCGCGGCGACCTCGCCGGCCAGAGGCTGGGCGAAGCCCGCGAGCCCCGGGCGATGCAGGTTCAGCAGCGGGCGGGCCATGAGCTCGGTCACGCGGCCGCCCTCGCCGGGCAGCACGTCGCCGCCAGCGGCGAACGGCCGCTGGAAGGCGCCCTTGACCAGGGCCAGATCGGGACGCGCGAAGAGCGGCGCGAGCAGGCCGGTGAGCATCCGCTCGTCGAAATCCTCGCTGTCGGCATCGACGTAGGCCACGATCTCCCCGGCGGTCGCCGCCAGGGCGCGCCACATGGCGTCGCCCTTGCCGCGGCATGGCCCGAAGGCGGGCATGAGGTCGTCCTCCTGGAGCACCGTGGCGCCGGCGGCGCGCGCCACCTCAGCCGTCCCGTCGCCCGAGGCCGCGTCGACCACGACCAGCTCGTCGACGGCGCCCGCGTCGAGGAAGCGGCGCAGCACGTCGACCGTCGGGCCGATCGTCATCGCCACTTCCCGGGCCGGGACCACGACCGAGACCGTCGCGGTCTTGCGCGCGGCGAGCTCCGCGGGCGTCAGCCGGCACGGCCCATAGGCGTTGCGCTCCAGCCAGGCGTCGACCGCCAGGTCGCGGGCCAGCCCGCGAAAGGCGCGCCCGGCGGGGCGCGCGGAGGTCCGCACGCGCGCGCCGGCGATCCTCGCGATGGGGATGCGCGCGCTGGCCAGCGCGCGAGCGAAGGCCTCGTCCTCGAGCGCCGCCCGCGGCTCCAGCCCGCCCACGCGGCGGTAGGCCTCGGCGGTGACCGCGATCGAGGCGCCGCTGAAATGCGGATGAGCGGCTCCCGGCAGGCCGCGCAGGCGCGCGGCCAGCCGCGCCTGCCGCCGCCGCGCGACGCCGCGGTCGAGGCCCTCGACGTCGATGTCGCCGCCGATCGCCTGCGCTCCGCCGGCCGCGGCCTCCAGCATTGCGGCCAGCCACCCGGGCTCGGCCTCTGAGTCGGCGTCGGTGGTGACGACGAGGCCGTCGGGGGCGCCGGCCGCCAGCAGGCGCTCGCAGGCGATCTCCATGCCCAGCCGGCGCGCGGCTCCGACACCGAGCGGCGGGCTCTCGACGAGGTGCAGGCGCAGGTCGCCCGCTGCCTGCAGGGCACGCTCACGCGTCGCGTCGGTGCAGCCGTCGAGGACGAGGACGACGGAGTAGGCGTCGCGCGCGACGCCGCGCTGCGCCGCGAGGGCCTGCAGGCAGCGTCCGATGAGGGCCTCCTCGTCGCGCGCCGGGATGGCGACGATCGCTCGCAGTCGGCTCATCCGTCCTCCAGGCGCTCCTGGGCCGCCTCGTAGGCGTCGTCGTCGCCCAGTGTGAGGATGCCGACCTCTCGGCCATCCTGCACGTAGCGGATCACCACGTGCCCGTCGTCCTCGGCCTCTACCCGCGCATCTTCGAAGCCGTCCCCCCACGCCGAGTACTTGAGCGTGTGGTCGCCGATCGTGGTCCAGAAGCCGGGCGCGGTTGTCCATGCCGCGTCCTGGCCCGCGAGCGCGCGGCCCGCCACCTCACCGTGCGCGAGCGCGTCACCCCAGTGCTCCACGCGCAGGCGCCGGCCCGCGCGCGCGTGCTCGGCCGCGGCGATGTCGCCCACGGCGAGCACGGCCGCGTCGGAGCTGTGCATCGAGGCGTCGACGAGCACCGTGCCGTCCTCGACGTCGAGGCCCGCGGAGGCCGCCAGCTCGCTGCGGGGCGCGACGCCGGTTCCGAGCAGGACGAGATCGGCGGCGAGCTCCTCGCCGCCGGCCAGGCGCACGCGCCAGCGCGGCGCGATGCTCTCGAGCTCGGCGCCGAGGCGCAGCTCGACGCCCGCCTTGCACAGCAGCGTGGCGATGAGCTCACCGGCTCGCTCGCCGAGGCGGTGCGCCTGCGGGAGCTCCTCGGGCGCGGCGAGCACCGTGTCGAGCCCACGCTTGGCCAGCGACGCCGCCGCCTCGCAGGCGATGAAGCCCGCGCCGACGACGACGGCGCGCGCGGGGGGCTGCGCCGCGGCGCGCAGGCGCAGGGCGTCGTCCAGCGTCCGGATGGTGTGCAGGCCGGGGTCGTCGGCGCCGTCCACGGGCGGGCGCTGGGGCTCAGAGCCGGTGGCGAGCACGCAGGCGTCGTAGTGGAGCTCCTGGCCCCCGTCGAGGGCGACGCGCCGGCGCTCGCGATCGAGGCCCACCGCACGCCGCCCACGGTGGACGGACACCGCGTGCGCCGCGAACCAGTCCTCGGTCTCGAGGGGGAGGTCGCCGACATCGGCTTCGCCGCGCAGGAAGTCCTTGGTCAGGGGCGGGCGTTGGTAGGGGAGGTGCGGCTCGCCGCAGATGAGCTCGACCGACGCCTGACCGCCGGCCTCGCGGTAGCTGCGCGCGGTGCTCAGGGCGGCGGGGCCGCCCCCCACGATGACGATCCGCTGCTCGGGCCTCATGCGTCGAAGACGTCGAGGACGAAGGCGTCGTTCGCGTCGGACTCGACGTGCGCGAGCCCGAGGCGCTCGCGCAGCAGCGCGTGGACGACGTCCCCGGTCAGCGGGTCGATGCTCGACGGCGGGCGGTAGTGGACCGCGACCAAGCGCCCGCCGGGGGCCACCGACCCGGCGATGACGCCGAGCGCCTCCCCTAGCGTCGCGCGGTCCCAGTAGTAGAGGAGCTCTGAGCAGACGACGAGATCGAACGGGCCGGCCGGCCACTCGGCCGGCAGGGTGCGGCGCTCGACACGCACGTGCTGCCGGTCGGCCAGGCGCTCGCGGGCGGCGTCGACCGCGGCCTGCGCGATGTCGACGGTCAGCAGGTCGTCGCAGCGCTCGGCGAGCATCTGCGTGAACACGCCGATCGAGCAGCCCGCCTCGAAGGCGCGCCCGTAGTGACGGTCGCCGAGCGCCGCCAGCGTGCGCTCGTACTTCTCGTGCTCGTAGGCGCTCGTCTCGAAGTCCCACGGGTCGGGGCTCGCGGCGTAGCGGGCCTCGAAGTTCTCGCGCCCGAGGGTCATCGGTCGACCGCCTCGCGTCCGGCGCGGATCAGCAGCGGGTCGAGCCGGTGCTGGAGCAGGAAGATGCGCAGATCGCGGGCGGCGCGGTCCAGGGCGCCGCCGCGCGCCAGCGGGCGCGACCCGGCGGCCCGCAGCGCCTCGTCGACGAGCGCCTGCGCGGCCCGCGCGACCGCCTCGCGCAGGTGCACCGACAGGGTGCGCATCGCGGCGTCGGGGTGGGCGTCCGCGCGTCGGCCGGCCTCGGCCAGCCACAGGTCGATGGTCTGCGCATGGGTCTCGATCCGCCCGACGGCCAGGGCAGCGAGGTCGTCGCCGGCCAGCGCGCGGGGCGCGAGCGAATCCAGCGCGGCGGCGCGTGCGGCGTCGGCGATGCCGGCCCAGGTCGCGGCGGTGCGGATGGCGTCGCGCCCGAACCAGGGGTCGCGCAGCAGCTCGTCCGGCCCGCCGAGCAGCGCGTGCACGCGCGCGCCGTGGAAGTGGACGAGGTGGCTCTCGGACGCGCGCATCCCAGCGGCGGCGAACCACGAGCGGTCGATCTCGACGCACTCGGAGAGGTCGACGTAGGCGACGCGTCGAGCGTCCCCGTCGCTGGCCACGACGAGCGCCCCGTGGAGCCCGCCCGCGCCCGAGCAGAAGGTCTTGACGCCCTCGAGGCGCAACTCGTCGCCGTTGCGCACGACGCGCGCGGGCTCGCCCTCGCCGGGGACCGGGTCGGCGCCCCAGACCCCCAGCCACCGGAGGCCGGCCGCCACCTCCTCGAGGTGGGCGCTGCGCAGCGGCTCGTCGGCCAGCAGCGCGATGCGCTCGACCGCGTTGTAGTGGCCGTCGACGATGCGCCCGACAGAGCCGTCGGCCTGCGCCACAGCGCGCACGAGCTGCCACTCCCCGGAGATCGACTCGAGGGGCCCGAGCGCCCCGGCATGCGCCAGAGCGGTCATGGCGTCGTGCGGGAAGGCGGGCTCGCGGTCGCGGGCGGCGGCTCCTGCGGCGACCTGCGCCAAGGCGCGCTGCACCGCGGGGACCGTGTCGGCGCTCACGTGGCCACCGACTCGGCCGCCATCATCCGCGTGAAGCGGACGGTCTCCTCGCAGCCCTGGCGCCGCGCCCCTGGGCCCAGGCCGTCGTGCAGGAGCACGACGGCGCCCGCGTGCAGCTCGGCGCCCGACGGAGGCGAGCATCGCCTCGGCGGCGTCGCCGCGCCAGTCGTGCGTGTCGACGTCCCATCCGCACAGCTCGAGGTCGTGCGCGGCGGCGATCTCCTCGGTCCACGTGGCCTGGGCGCCCCAGGGCGTGCGCCAGCGGCGCGGCGTGACGCCGAGGTCGGCGAGCGTGGCCAGCGCCCGCTCGGTGTCGCGCTCGATGGCCGCCCGGTCGACATCGGTGTGGCTCACGTGCTCGTGGCAGTGCAGCTCGATGGCGTGGCCGCCGGAGCGGATGGCCGCGACGATCTGCGGGTGCTCCGCGGCGCGCGACGCGATGACGAAGAACGTCGCCCGCAGCGACGAGCCGCTCAGTGCCGCCAGCACGGCGGGGGTCCAGACGGGATCAGGCCCGTCATCGAACGTCAGCTCGACCGAGCCTGCGAGCGAGGGAGGCACTACCGAGGCTCTTCCCGGTCGCGGTGGCGCTCAAGCGCGCGCGGCGAGCCAGCCGTCGAGCTCCGCCGCCGGCAGTGGACGGCTGAGTAGGAAGCCCTGCGCGACGTCGCAGTGCAGCGCGGCGAGCACGTCGAGGACCTCGGTCGTCTCGACGCCTTCGGCGACGACCGCGACGCCCAGATGGCGTGCGAGGTCGATGGTGGAGCGCACGATCGCCGCGTCGGAGGGGTCGTCGGCCATGCCGATGACGAACGAGCGGTCGATCTTGACCTCGTCCAGGGGAAGGCGCTTGAGGTAGGAGAGCGATGAGTGACCGGTGCCGAAGTCGTCCAGCGATAGTCGCACGCCGAGCTCGCGCAGGCGCTCGAGCACGTCGCCGGCGCGGCGCGGGTCGCCCATCACCGTGTCCTCGGAGATCTCGCACTCCAGCAGCCGGCCGGGGACCTCCCAGCGCTGCAGGATGTGGGCGACCGACTCGGGCAGCGTCGTGTCGACGATGTTCGCGGCGGCGAGGTTGACGGCCACCGGCAGCTCGAGGCCCGAGCGCCGCCAGGCCGCACACTGGCGTACCGCGGCGTCGAGGACCCAGCGCGTGATGTCGCCGATGAGGCCCGTGCGCTCGGCGAGGCCGAGGAACTCGTGCGGGCCGAGCAGCCCCCGCTCGGGATGCTCCCAGCGCACGAGCGCCTCGACGCCGATCACGCTGCCGCTGCTCAGGGCGACCTTGGGCTGGAAGTGCAGGACGAGCTCGTCGTGATCGAGGGCGTGGCGCAGCTCGCCCAGGAGCGTGAGGCGCTCGGCCGAGTAGGGGTCGCGCGAGGTGGCGTAGGTCTCGATGTGCGACCCCGTGCGCTTGGCCTCGTACATCGCCACGTCGGCGTGGCGCAGGAGCGTCGAGACGTCCTCGCCGTGGTCGGGCTGCACAGCGATACCGATCGAGCCGCCGAGCTCGATGGCGACGCCGCCGACGTCGAAGGGGAGGGCCAGGGCGCGGTGCAGGCGGGTCGCCACCTCGCCGACGGCGCCGCGGTGGGGCACATTGGCCAGGACGGCGAACTCGTCGCCGCCGAGGCGGGCCAGGATGTCGTCGCCGCGCAGGAGCTGGCGCAGGCGCGCAGCGACGTCGACGAGCAGGCGGTCGCCCTGCTCGTGGCCCATCGTGTCGTTGACCTCCTTGAAGCGATCGAGGTCGATGAGCATGAGCGCGGCGAGCGAGCCGTCCCGGGCGGCGTTCGCCAGCGCCCGGGCCCCGTGCTCGTGCAGCTCGGCGCGGTTGGACAGGCCGGTGAGCGTGTCGTGCGTCGCCTGGTGGCGCAGGCGGCGCGAGGCGCGCGCGACGATGCGAAACAGGCCGGCCCACAGGAGCAGCAGGCCGCCGATGAGCGCGACGAGCAGTGAGCGGGTGTCCGACGCGATGGCGCGCGCGGTCGGCTCGTAGGACATGTAGCTCTCGAAGACGCCGCCGCGGATCGGCACGTAGACCTCGAAGAAGCGGCCCTTGGCGCCGAGCTCGTCGGCGTCGGCCTCGACGTGCGCCTCGGTGCTGCCCGCGAGGGCCGCCCGGACGTCGCCGTGACGCGACGCGTCCTGCCCGATGAACTTGTGGTCGTCGGACCACATGATGCGCCCACCGTGGTCGTAGAGCTTGCCGCGCAGCAGCCCGCTCGAGGTGAACCACCCGTCGAGTGCGGCGATCCGCTCGCGCGAGAGGGGCCCGCTGTCGGGCTCGCCGTCGCGCAGCTGGCCGGCGATGCCGACGTGGGCGATGGTCACGGCCAGGCGCTGGGTGTCCTCGAGGGCGCGGCGCTCGATGCGCCTGTGCAGGAGGGTGCCGAGGGTGGCGCCCATGGCCATGATGACCAGCAGGCTCACCACGCCGAACGTCTGCAGCAGGCTCAGGCGCGGGAGGAGGATCCGCATGCCAGTGCCCTCGGAGCAGCGCCGCTCGCACTTGACGCCCGTGGGCAGGACGCGGACGCATGTGCGGCACGAGCGCCCGGCGAGCGCTCGCACCGCACGGAATGCAGGCAGTTTAGGCCGCCGGAGCCGCGCCGCGCCCTACCCGAACGGTTCGACGTTGGCCCGGCAAGCGTCGAACCCATGGCGCGCGGTGGCGCTCACGAGGTAGTTGTGCAGGCATGCTCCTCGACGGACGAAAGCTGCTCATCACCGGCGTGCTGACCGACAAGTCGATCGCCTTCACCGTCGCCCGCCGCGCCCAGGAAGAGGGCGCCGAGGTCATCCTCACCGGCTTCGGGCGCGGGATGCGGATCACCGAGCGGATGGCCAAGCGCCTGCCCACCGAGGCCGAGGTGCTCGAGCTCGACGTCAACGACCCCGACGCGCTCGAGGCCGTCGCCGGGACGCTCGACGACCGCTGGGGCCGCCTTGACGGCCTGCTGCACGCCATCGCCTTCGTCCCCCCCGACGCGCTGGGCGGGAGGTTCCTGGAGACGCCGAGCGCCTCGGCCGTGGCCGCCTTCGAGACGAGCTCCTTCTCGCTCAAGGCGCTGGCGGCGGCCATGCTGCCGCTGCTCGAGCGCGGCGAGTCGGCCGGCGTCGTCGGCCTGGACTTCGACGCCAGCGTCGCCTGGCCGGCCTACGACTGGGCCGGCGTGTCCAAGGCCGCGCTCGAGTCGATCAACCGCTACCTCGCGCGCGACCTCGGCCCGCGCGGCGTGCGCTCCAACCTCGTCGCCGCGGGCCCGCTGCAGACCGTGGCCGCCTCGAACATCGAGGGCTTCGACGGCCTCGCGCAGATCTGGGAGCGCCAGGCCCCGCTGGGCTGGGATCTCGCGGACCCCTCGCCGGTGGCCGACGCCTGCCTCTTCCTCCTGTCGCCGCTGGCGCGAGCGATCACGGGCGAGATCCTGCACGTCGACGGCGGCGTGCACGCGGTCGGGGCGGGGCCGATGGTCGCGTCGGACGCCGAGTCGTCCGCCGACGCCGAGTAGCTTCGCGGCGCAAACAGCATCACCGAGGGGAAGCGGTCCCGGCGCTGCCGCCCTCCCGTGTGCGTTCCCGCTCCACGGTGGTCGTTTGTGTGGCCAGGAGCCACACAATCGACCACTCTTCGCGAAGCGTGCTGGATTTGTGTCGCAGGGGAGCACTAATCCAGCGCGCTTCCGCCACGGGAGCGCGCGCGCCGGCGGACGAGCGCCCGCGCCGGCGGGCCACCCTCCCTCGATGATGCAGTTCGCGCCGCGCAGCGCCACACGCGCAGCGCGGACGACAATCTCAGGCCGGCGCCGCCGCCCCAGGCCGCGAGTACACCGCGCGCCACCACAGCTCAGCGAGCGTGCGGATCGACTCGTTCGCGTCGCCGCGCTTGAGCACGAGCTCGCGCGTGATGTGGTTCTCGACCATGGCCAGCAGGGCCTGGGCCGAGAGGCGGGGCGCGATGTCGTCGGGCGCGATGCCGTGCTCCTGGTCGCGCGCGATGCGCGCCTCGGCGCGCTCGACGAAGCGCAGGATGAAGGGCTCCCACTCCTCGGGCAGGTGCTCGCCGCGCGCGCCCGAGAGCTGGGCGGCCAGCAGCAGCAGCCCAGCGTTGTTGTTGACCAGCGCGACCACGCGCGCCAGCGACGCGCGCAGCTCACGACGCGGATCGCCGTCGCCGTCCAGGTACGGGCTCGCCGCGATGTACATCTCGCTGAAGCACTGCTGGATGAGGCGGTCGACGACCGCGCGCTTGTTGGGGAAGTAGAAGTAGACGGCCGTCCGTGAGACGAACGCCTTGCGGGCGATCGCGTCCATCGTCAGGGCTTCGAAGCCCTTCTCGGCCAGGGCGGCGCGCGCGGCGTCGAGGATGGCTTCCTCGGTCGCGTTGCGCGTCTGGACCGCCCGGCGTGCGGCGGCCGCCGCCGGCGTCACCTAGCGGCCTCCAGCGCGAAGGCGATCCGCTCGCGCGTCTCGCTCGGCGCTACGACCTCGTCGACGTAGCCGCGCGAGGCGGCCACGCGCACCGGAAGGTGCTCAGCCGCGTACGCGTCGGACAGCGCGTCGGCATCGGCACCGGCCGCGATCTCGCGGCGGTTGACGATCTCGACGGCCTGACGGGGGCCCATGACGCCAATCTTCGCATGCGGCCAGGCCATGGTGAGGTCGGCGCCGAGGTCACGCGAGTTCATGACGATGTGCGCGCCGCCGTAGGCCGCCCGGAGGGTGACCGTGATGCGCGGCGTGGTGGCGACGCTGAAGGCCCGCAGCAGCGACGCGCCGTGGCGGATGACGCCAGCCTGCTCCTGCGACACGCCGGGCAGGAAGCCGGGGGTGTCGACGAGCACGACGAGCGGGAGGCCGAAGCGGTCGCAGAGGTCCACGAACCACGCGCCCTTCTGCGAGGACTCGGCGTCCAGGCAGCCGCCCAGGTGCTTGGGCTGGTTGGCGATGATGCCGACCGGCGCGCCCGAGATGCGGGCGAAGCCGACGACGAGGTTGCGCGCCCAGCGGGGACCGAACTCGAGCAGCTCCCCGTCGTCGATGAGCCGAGCGGCGACGTCGCGGACGTCGTAGACCTCGCGCTCGCGCGCGGGGAGGACCTCGCCGGGGTCGCCCGGAGCGGGGTCGGCCGGCGGGTACAGCGGCAGCCCGCCGCCCGCCTTGGACGGCAGGTGGGCCAGCGCGGCGCGGACCATCTCGGCCGCGTGCACGTCGTGCTCGGCGAAGAGGTGCGCGACGCCGTTGCGCCCGTGGACCTTGGGCCCGCCGAGCTCGAGCGCCGTGACCTTCTCGCGCGTCACGCGCTCCACCACGGCCGGGCCGGTGAGGAACATCTTCGCGTCGTGGCCGGCCATGACCGTGAGGTCGCCCAGGGCCGGCGAGTACGCCGCGCCGCCGGCGCACGGGCCGCCGATCACGCTGATCTGCGGCACCTTGGCCAGGGCCTGGGCGCGGAAGATCGCGCTGTAGGCATGCAGCGCGCCGACGCCCTCCTGCAGGCGAGCGCCGCCCGAGTGCGGGAAGCCCACGACCGGGACGCCGAGCTTGTCGGCGTGCTCGATCGTGCGGGCGATCGTCTCGCCTCCGCGGACGCCCAGCGAGCCGCCCTTGAACGCGCCGTCCTGCGCCCAGGAGCACACGACGCGCCCGTTGACGCGGCCGGAGCCGGTCAGGACCCCGTCGCCCACGAGCGAGCGGGTGGGCCGGAAGCTTCCGGGATCGAAGAGCAGCTCGAGACGCGCTCGGGCGACGAGATGCTCAGGTGCGACATCGAATACGGCGCTCATCGCGAGGGCTTCCTCTCGGGGTGGGCGGGTGCCGTTGTCGAGCGATGACGCGTTGTCATGCTCTCCTCACGGCCAGGCACGCGTTCTGTCCGCCGAACCCGAAGGAGTTCGACAGAGCCAGCTCGAGCCCTGGTGCCTCGCGGGGCCCCTCGGGCACGTAATCCAGATCGCACTCCGGGTCAGGCGACTCGTAGTTGATCGTCGGAGGCAGTACACCGCGGCGTACCGCTTCGATACACACGATCGCCTCGACGGCGCCGGCGGCGCCGAGCAGGTGACCGATGTGGGACTTCGTCGAGGACACCGGGGGCGGTGTCGACGAGCCGTTGAACACCTGCTTGATCGCGTGCGTCTCGATCTTGTCGTTGAACGGGGTCGAGGTGCCGTGGGCGTTGATGTAGCCCACGTCGCTCGCCGAAGCATCGGCGTCGGCGAGCACGGCGCGCATCGCCTGCGAGGCGCCGCGGCCGTTCTCCTCGGGCATGGTGATGTGGAAGGCGTCGTTGGAGGCGCCGTAGCCCGCGATCCGCGCGAGGATCTCGGCCCCGCGCGCCTTCGCGTGCTCCTCGCGCTCGAGCACCAGCACGCCGGCGCCCTCGCCCATGACGAAGCCGTCGCGCTCGGCGTCGAAAGGGCGCGAGACGCCCTCGCGCGAGAGCGCGCCCATCCGCTTGAACGCGGCGATGCACAGCCCGGTCAGCGCGGCCTCGGTGCCGCCGGCGACGACGGCGTCGGCCTCGCCGCGCGCGATCATCCGCGCGGCCTCGCCGATGGCGTGACCGCCCGTGGCGCACGCGCTCGACACGCTGAAGCCGGGGCCGTGGGCGCCGAGGCGCATCGCGATCGTGCCGGCGGCCGCGTTGGGCATCATCATCGGCACGAAGTGCGGGGAGACGGCACGGTCGCCGCCCTCCAGCCACGCCTGGCACTCGTTCTGCAGCGTGGAGAGACCGCCGACGCCGGTGCCCACGAGCACGCCCAGGCGCTCGGGGTCGACGCCGTCGGGCAGGCCGGCCTCCTCGGCCGCCTGCATCGCCGCGGCCACCGCGAGCTGCGTGTAGCGGTCGCTGCGGCGCGCCTCCTTGGGCGACATGGCGACCTCGGGGTCGAAGTCGACGCACGCGCCGATCCCGTCGGCGATGCCCGAGCGCTTGGCCAGCAGGGCCTCGAAGAAGGCGTCGGGGCTCTCGCCGATCGACGAGACGACGCCGCGTCCCGTGATGACGATGTCCGTCACGCGGACGCACCAGCCTTCTCGCGCGTGAGCTCCTGCACGAGCGCGGCGGCGTCGCCCACCGTGGCGATCGACTTCAGCCGGCCATCGGCGATCTGCACGTCGTAGCGGTCCTCGAGCGCCTTGACGACCTCGACCAGGTCGAGCGAGTCCACGTCGAGGTCGCTCCACGTCTGGTCGGCCTCGGCGTTCTCGGCGCCGGGCACCTTGATGCTCGCGAGCTCCTCGCGGATCGCGTCGAGAGCTTCCTGATCGGACGGGACGTTGGCCATGTCAGGGCCTCCTTGGGTTCTTGTTCATGCGCCCAGCGCTCCGTCCACGGAGAGCGTGGCGCCGTTCACGTAGGACGCTTCCTCGGAGACGAGGAAGGCGACCGCGGCAGCGACCTCTTCGGGCTGCCCCACGCGACCCGCCGGCACGACCTCTACGAGGCCTCCGTCGAGGTCGGCGGTCATGTCGGTCTCGATGACGCCCGGGGTGACCGCGTTCGAGGTCACGCCCTTGCGCGCCATCTCGCGCGCGACGGTGCGCGTGAAGCCCAGCAGGCCGGCCTTGGCGGCGACGTAGTTCGCCTGCCCCGGGTTGGCCCGCTCGGCGACGACCGACGAGACGTTGACGATGCGCCCCCAGCGCGCCTTGAGCATGTCGTCGAGCGCGCGGCGCGTGCAATGAAAGGCGCCGGAGAGGTTGGTGTCGACGACGGCCTGCCACTCGTCGGCCGGCATGCGGATGGTCAGGCCGTCGTGGCGCACGCCGGCGTTGTTGACCAGCACGAGGATCGGCCCGAAGCGCTCGCGCACGGCCTCGAAGGCGGCCTGGACCTGCTCGGGGTCGCTGACGTCGGCCTGCACGTCGCCCGAGGTGCGGCTCAGGCGCGCGACCTTCCAGCCGTCGCTCTCCAGGCGCTCGGCGATGGCGGCGCCGATGCCGCGCGTGCCGCCGGTGACGAGGGCGCAGCCATCGTTGCCGTCAGGCGCAGACATGCACGCGCTCCTTCCAGCTCACGATGCCCGCGCCCCACACGAAGCCGGCGCCGAAGGCGGCCATGGCGACGGTGTCACCGGGCTTGAGGCGGCCCTCGCGCTCGGCCTGCTCCAGTGCGAGCGGGATCGAGGCCGAGGACGTGTTGGCCACGCGGTCGACGTTGACGACGACCTTCTCGCGCGGGATGCCGAGCTCGGCCGCCGCCGCCTCGATGATGCGGACGTTGGCCTGGTGGGCGACGAAGAGGTCGATGTCCTCGACCGTGCGCCCCGCGCGCTCGAGCGCCTCGCGGCTGGCGGCGGTCATCCGCCGCACGGCGTGGCGGTAGACGTCAGAGCCCTGCATGCGCAGGACGCGCTCGTCGCGCTCGGCGTAGAGCAGGTCGGCCTGCGCGCCGTCGGCGCCGAGCACGAAGCCGCCGACGCCGAGCTCGAGATCGCCGCCGGCGACGACCACGGCGCCGGCGCCGTCGCCGAAGAGCACGGCCGTCGAGCGATCGTCGTGGTCGATGACGCGGCTGAGCGCCTCGGCGCCGCACACGAGGACGACCGACGCGCGGCCGGACTCGACGAGGGCGGCGGCCTGATCGAGGCCGTAGAGGAAGCCGGCGCACGCCGCGTTGAGGTCGACCGCCGCGGCCCGGTCGGCGCCGATGACGCGGGCGACCTCGGGCGCGAGGCCCGGCGTCACGCGGTCGGGCGTGAAGGTCGAGACGATGACGTGGTCGACCTCGGCGCCGGTGCGCCCCGCGTCGTCGAGGGCCAGCAGGCAGGCGCGCGTCGCCAGGTCGGCGAGCGTCTCGTCGCCCTGGAGGTGGCGGCGCTCGCGGATGCCGGTGCGGCGCACGATCCACTCGTCGTTGGTGTCCAGGCGCTTCTCGAGATCGGCGTTGGTGATCACGTGCTCGGGCAGGGCGGCGCCGATGCCGAAGATGCCGGCGGTCATGCCGCGGCGGCGCTGGGGCGCCAGGCGCCGGGCGATCGCAGGTGTGGGCGTGTGCTCGGCGGTCGCCGCCATGCTCACGCAGCCACCTGGAGGGTTCGCTTGACGAGACCGGTGAGGACCTCGCCGGGCCCGAGCTCCACGAAGCGCTCGATGCGCGCGGTGCGCAGGGCCAGCAGCGTCTCGCGCCAGCGCACCGGGCGCAGCAGGTTCTCGGCCAGCTCGCGGCGCACGTCGACGAAGGGCGCCGCGCTGCCGTTGGAGTACACGGGGCGGTTGGGCTCGGCGACCGGCGTCGCGTCGAGGGCGGCGCGCAGGCGCTCGGCGGCGGGCTCCATGAGCGGCGAGTGGAAGGCACCGGTGACGTCCAGGCGGCGTGCCCGGGCGCCGGTCTCCTCGCGCGCCACCTCCTCGGCCTCGTCGAGCGCGTCGATGGCCCCGCTGAGCACGAGCTGGCCGGGGGCGTTGTCGTTGGCGACCACGAGACCCAGGCGCGAGGCCAGTGCGCGCACGCTGCGCCCGTCGCCGCCGAGCATGGCGATCATGCCGCCGGCGTTCTGCTCGCCGGCGTCGGCCATCGCGGAGGCGCGCTCGTCGACGAGGCGCACCGCGTCCTCGAACTGCAGCGCGCCGGCCGCGACCAGGGCGGCGTACTCGCCGAGCGAGTGGCCGGCGGCGGCGCTCGCCTCGGCCTCCTCGTCGGCCTCCTCGCGCCACGCGTCCCAGGCGGCGACCGAGCACAGGAACAGCGCGGGCTGCTGGTAGCGAGTGCCGTCGGAGAGCCGCTCGAAGGGGTCATAGCCGAGCACCTCGAGGCCCCGCTCGAACAGAGGGCTCCCGCGGTAGGGCTCGTCCATCCCCTCGGCGTGGCTCCCCTGGCCGGGGAAGAGTAGTGCGCTGGAAGGCATCGGGCGATTTCACCCCAGGGCGCACACGCAGTTGCAACTGTTCGACACACGGCGGTGATGTGTCAAATGGCGAATTCCGATGAATACGGGGTTCTTCGCCTCGATGTCGACGTAGATGGGCCTGAGTGTCGAGCGGCCGTTCAGTGCCCGCGACGCCCGCTGTGCAGGCGATTCGGGGGGTTCAGCGCCCGCTGAGCGCGTCGATCTTCGCCTGCGTGCGCATCTCGCTGAGGATGCGCTCCAGGCGAGGCTCGGCCTCGGTGTCGACGTGCGTCATGGCCCCCGCCACGGCGGGGTGCACCTGGGCGATGAGGCGGTGCATCTCGTGGGCGACGGCGCGGTAACTGGGGTGGCCCTCGCGCCCGGAGCGCAGCTCGATGAGCTGCATCGCCTCGCGCGCGTTGAGGTCCAGGACGTAGCGGATGCGGTAGCCCAGCGAGAGCGCGTAGAGGGCCTCGCGCTCGCGCCCCTCGCCGACCAGCCGCTCCCACTCGCTGCGTGACACCTCGAGCGCGTGGCGATAGAGGTCGCCGCAGCCGGCTGCTTGCACCTCGTCGGGCACGCCCGCGCCGAGGTGGGGGGTCAGGCGCTGCCACTGGACGGTCAGCATCCGGTGACGCTGGAGGTCGCGGAAGGCGCCGTAGTCAGAGACGATCTCGAAGCGGTAGCGCAGCGCCTCGAAGCCGCGGCCGGGCCGGTGGCGGCGGTTGGCGCGAACGCCGACGAGGTCGGACAGCAGCTCCGTGCGCTCGGCGCCCGAGAGCGCGGCCAGGCGGATGCGCGTCTCCTCCTCGCCCACGCCGGCGGCCTCGAAGAGCAACGCGGCCAGTAGGGCGTCCTCGTCGCCGTCGACGTGCAGGAGGCGCACCGACGGGCGCGCGTCGGGCTCGGACTCGCGATCGAGGCCCAGGCGGCGCGCCCATCGATCGGCGGCCCGCTCGCGGCCCTCGAGGTAGGCGATCCACTCGCCGCCGCGGTCGGGGCGCTCCACGCGCGTGACGAAGCTCGGCATGACGGCCTGGACGGCCTCGAGGATCATCTGCCCGCAGCGGCGCGCCTCGGGCAGCGGGTGGGCCAGCAGGTGCAGGATGAGCTGCTCGTAGGTCTGGCCGCTGGCGTAGATGCCCATGTGCGACAGCGAGGCGGCGGGCAGCAGGCCGCGCAGGAGGTCGAGCGCCTTGGCCTGGATCGCGCGGCGGCGAGCGGGCGAGTCGTCGCCGGGGAACTCGCTCTCGACCCAGGCCGCGACGCGCGGCAGCGCGGTCGAGTAGGCGTCGAAGACCGCGTCCATCGCGTGCTCGTAGCGGGGCCCGAGCTCGGGGTCGCGGTAGTAGCGATATCCGCCGCCTGGCATCGGCGTGTCGTAGGGGATGTAGCGCGTGGACTGCTCGAGGTAGGCCGCCAGCCGCGGGCGCTGGAGGACCTTGGTCAGGACGTTGGAGACCCACTCGACCGCGACATGCGCGCCGCCCAGCTGGGCCACCGAGTCGTCGCCGTAACCGAGGAAGATGCGCTCGTAGAGCTCGGCGGCGCGCCGGCCCTCGGCGCCCTCCCAGACGTGGGTGGGTGGGAATTCGTTCACCGACTCGGCGAACTCGTCGAGGAACAGGCGCCGCAGCGTGCCCTGGTAGCGCGAGTAGCGCGCGAACAACGCGCCCTTCACCGTCTCGGGCAGGTTGACCAGCGCGAAGACCGGACGGTCGAGGTTCGTGACGTGGGGCGCGAGGCGGGTGCGCTCGGCTTCGGTGAAGGTCTCGACGGGGTGCTGCACGGGGTGGGCGATGCTAGCGCGCGCCCCGGCGGGCACCGACAGGCGCCGTGGTCCGCTCGTCCACGCGAAGTGTCCTGCTCTGTGGTCGCAGGGCAATCGCAGGGCAGGACGGTTCGGCGTGCGCCGCAGCGCGCACGGGTCAGCGGACGAGCGCGGACGCCACCACGGCGTCCTCCCAGGCCATCCCGGTGCTCTTGAACAGCCGTGGGCCGGCGGGGACCGAGACCCGGCCGCGCACGAGGTCCGCCAGCGTCACGAGCTCGTCCTCGCGCAACGCGCCCGACGCGATCGCCCCGATGACGTCGCCCGCCTCGCGCAGCGCCGACGTGCGCGACTCGACCACCACCGTCGCCCGCCCGGCGAGCGCGTCGTCGACCTCGCGCGCGTCGGGCACGTGGGAGCCGATGGCGACGACCGTGGCGTGGTCGGCCACGAGCGAGCCGTCGAACAGGGCCTCGCGCGCGGTCGTGGCGCAGCAGACGATGTCCGCGGCCGCGACCAGCTCGTCGACGCCCCCGGCGTCGCGCCCGACCATGTCGACGTGCTCGATGGGGCGCACGGCGCGGATGGCCTCGACGTGCCCGTGGGCCTGCGGGCCACGCCCGAAGACGAGCAGGCGGTGCGCGTCGGGCGAGGCCAGCGCGCGCACGGCGAGCGCCGAGACCGCCGGCGTGCGCACGTTGGTCAGCGCGATGCCGTCGACGAGGGCGACCGGCGCGAGCGTGGTCGCGTCGAAGACCACGCAGACGCCCTGGATGCGCGGCTCGCCGCCGACGGTCACGAGCTTGACCACGGCGTGGTCCGCCGTCGCGGACGGCATCACGAGCAGCTCGCCGGCGCCGACCGCGAGCGCGCCGCGCGGCGGGTCGGCCTCGGGGTCCAGGCCGCAGAGCAGCGCGTCCTGCAGCGCGTCGATCGCGGCCGCCGCGCTCAGGCGCTCGGCGACGTCCGCGGCGGCGAGGAAGGGCAGGCTCATCGCAGGACGAAGCCGGTGCCGAGCGGGTCCCGCGGGTCGAGGACGAAGCGGTGCTCGCCGGTGCGGTAGGCCATGCCCTCGACCTCGGTGAGCACCCCGTCGGCCACCGACCCGACCACGCGCGCCGTGAAGGTCGAGCCGACGATCGAGTCGTGGCGCAGGGCGTCGCCCGGGCCGAGGAGGCCGTCGGCGGCCAGCAGCGCGCAGCGCGCGGACGTTCCCGACCCGCACGGCGAGCGATCGACCTCGCCGTCGGCGAAGATGGTCACGTTGCGCTGGTGCAGGGGCCCGACCTCCTCGTAGAGGATCGTCCCGTAGATGCCCGACAGGCGCTCGTCGTCGGGGTGGCGCGCGACCTCCGTGCCCTCGAGCGCCTGCTTGACTGCGCGGCGGGCGGCGATGAGCGCCGGCAGGTCGTCGGGGACCACGCGCAGCCCGAAGCGCGAGGCGGGAACCGAGGCGTAGATCGCGCCGCCATAGGACACGTCGACCGTGACGCCCGCGGCGGGCACGTCGCGCCCCACGACGAAGGAAGGCACATTGCGGAAGGCGACCTTCTCGACGATCCCATCGTCCACGCGCACGCGGGCGACGACGCGGCCCGAGGGCACGTCGATGGTCACGTCGACCTCGCCGTCGCGTGGCGCCGCCACCGTCCCCGAGTCGACGGCCCAGGCGCCGAGCGCGATGGTCCCGTGCCCGCAGGCGGTCGAGTAGCCGTCCTTGTGCCAGAAGAGGACACCGAGGTCGGCGCCGTCGTCGTCGGGCGCCACCAGGAAGCATCCGTACATGTCGGCGTGCCCGCGTGGCTCGTGGCACAGCAGCCGGCGGACCTTCTCGACCGGCTCGGAGGCGGCCGCGCGCTCACGGCGCTCGCGCACGGAGGCCCCGGCGATCGGCGGGGCCCCTGCCGTCACGATCCGGAACGGCTCGCCCGCCGTGTGGTAGTCCGTCGCCGCGATCTCGGCCGCTACCGCGTCACCCACGCCTCAGGATCCTCGGCCAGCTTGGCCACGCGCGCGGGCAGGCGGCCCGCGGCGACGTCGGCCAGCGTGACGCGCTCGACGACCCCGCGCAGGCTGGCGCGGACCGCGATCCAGACCTGCTGCAGCGGCTCGGCGGCGCCCTTGTATTCGACCGCCTCCGGCGGGCCGCCACGCACCGAGGCCAGCGGCCCCTCGACGGCGCGGATGACGTCGGCCACCGTGATGTCGGCGGCGGGGCGGCCCAGCCAGTAGCCGCCGTCGGCGCCGCGCTGGCTGCGCACCAGGCCGGCATGGCGCAGGTCGCCGAGGATGTTCTCGAGGAACTTCAGCGGGATCGACTGCGCCTGGGCGATCGCCTCGCCCTTCGTCGGCCCGTCACCCGCCGCCGCGAGCACGACTGCGGCGCGCACCGCGTAGTCGGCCCGGGCGGAGATGCGCATGCGCGCATCCTGCCACGCGGTCCTAGTGGGCGCGGATGGTGGTGGCGAAGCAGCCGGACTTCTGGCCGCGGACCGTGACCTTGAGGCGCCCGGCCTTGCGTGCGCGCACGGCCAGCTTGGTCTTGCCCTTGCGGTCGGTGGTGCGCCGGCCCGTGGTGGTGACGCCCTTGCCGCTGACCACGAGGCGGGCCCCGGCCACGCGGCGGCTGCCGCGACGGACCGTCGCCACCAGCTTCGTCCTGCGGCGGATCGGGATCGTGTGACGGCTGAGCGAGACCCGCAGGCAGCCCTTTGCCTTCGGCGCGGTCGCCCCCGGCGCCGTGCTGCTGTTGCCAGAGCCGGAGCCGGAGCCGACGGCGATGTGCGTCGGCGCGTCGGCCACCGGGTCGATCACGGGGCCGGTCGCCGCCTCGGCGGGACGGTCGTCCCACACGGTGGCGTCGTCGATCGCGCCGCTGAAGCCGAGGTCGCACGAGCCGCGGTAGGTGCCGATGTAGATGCCGCCGCTGCCGGTGTAGACGATGGGCCCGGTGGCGGGCGTGCCGGCGCCGACCTGCGAGCCGTCGATCCACAGTCGCACTCGGTCGCCGTCGTAGGAGCCGATGACATGGTGCCATCCGCCGTCCCACACGATGGCCGGCGAGACCTCGGGCGAGATCACGTACTCCGTGGCCCCCGAGACGTAGAAGCCCATGCCGCCGCTCCAGCCCGAGTACAGGCCGTAGGCGCTGCGGTTGCACTGAAGCGAGCCGTTGGAGAGCACGTAGCGCCAGCGCCCCGGCGAGCCCGAGCGGCGCACCCACGCGTCGACTGCGAGCCGCGGCGGCTCGAGCAGCCCGGTGTTGGCGATCGTCACGTAGTTCGTGCCGTCGAAGACGAGGGCGGCGCCGCCCGCATGCCCGGGGATCCAGCCCGGATCGGCGGCGTCGGGGTCGGCGGCCGCGCCGAGCACGCCGGTGTTGGCGTGGCCGCTGGCGTCGCCGGCAACCTGACCAGCCCCTTCGTCGAGCGTCCACTTCGCCAGGATGTTGGGGTCTGCCGAGGCGGGTGCGGCGCACCAGCCGAGCATGCCTGCAACAGTGACGAGAAGGGCGAGTTCCCTGCGCATTCGCCGAAGCTACCCCACCCGTGCGGGTAGGACCTCCCCGTTCGGCTAGGTCGGGCCGAGTTCTTTCCAACCTTGTCAGCGGCCGGACGCGAGCGGCCCGATCGCTGCGGCGGACGGCCGCGAGGGGCCGCTAGCCGGCGGACCTCGGGTTGCCGGTGGCCTGCTCGGAGTCGCCCTCCTCGTCGTGCGAGGTGTCCGGGGCATCGGGGGACGGCCCGCTGTCACCGGGCTTTGCGGAGCCCGGCCCCGCTCCGGGGTGCGGCCCCTCCTCCGCGTTCTGCTCGCTCACCCCGGTCTGACGGGGGTCGTCGGTGGGGACGGGGTCGTCGTGCTCGTCGGCCATGGGGGCGGCCTACCCGCTCGGGTGGATCGCGAGCCCCTCAGTCGGGCAGCAGCGGCACCGACTGCCCCTGATCGCGTCCGAGCAGCACCGCGCGGGTGATGGCCGTGGTGCCGAAGCGGTCGCGGACGCTGTCGAGCGCCTCGTCGATTGCGTGGCGCCGCTCGAAGGCGAACACGAGCTGCACGTCGGAGGCGTCCTCGAGGTTGGTCAGGGCGATGCCGAGCAGGGTCAGGCCCTGGCGCTCGATGGTCGGCATGACCGCGGCGAGCAGCGACCGCGCGGTGGCGAGGATGGGCTCGGTCTGCTGGGTGGCGTGGGGGAGCGTGTGCGATCGCGTCGCACGCGTGAAATCGTGGAAGCGCAGGCGCAGCACCACGGTCCGGCAGACGCGGCGGGCGGCGCGCAGGCGGCGGGCGATGCGGTCGACGATCCCGACGAGGACCGCATCGAGCTCCGCGGGTGAGCGCCGCCGGCGCCCGAGCGCGTGCTGCGTGCCCATCGAGCGCCGGCGCACGCCGACCTTCACCGGTCGCGGATCGCGGTTGTGGGCCAGCGCGTGGAGCTTGCGGCCGGCGGCCCGGCCGACGATCGCGACGAGCGCCGGCTCGGCGATCCGGGCGACCTCGCCGACGCTGGTGATCCCATGGTCGCGCAGCTTGGAGGCGGTGGCCGGCCCGACGCCCCACAGCCGCTCGACGGGCAGCAGGTGCAGCAGGGCGAGCTCGCCTCCCGGCGGCACCACCAGCAGGCCGTCGGGCTTGGCCAGGGCGCTCGCGACCTTGGCCAGGAACTTCGTCCGCGCCACCCCGACCGTGATCGGCAGGCCCACGCGCTCGAGCACCTGGTGGCGCAGGCGGACGGCGATGTCGAGCGGCGGCCCCGCGATGCGCTGGAGCCCGCGGACGTCGAGGAAGGCCTCGTCGATCGACAGGCCCTCCACCAGCGGAGACGTGTTGGCGAAGATCTCGAACACGGCCCTGCTCGCCTCCGAGTAGGCCGACATCCGCGGCGAGACGACGACCGCCTGCGGACACAGCCGCCGGGCCACTGCGCCGCCCATGGCCGTGCGCACCCCGTGGCGCTTGGCCTCGTAGCTGGCGGCGAGCACCACTCCCGCGCCGACGATGACGGGCCGCCCGCGCAGGCGCGGGTTGTCGCGCTGCTCGACGGAGGCATAGAACGAGTCGAGGTCCGCGTGCAGGATGGTGATGTCACTCGACACGAACAGATGTTCGCATGGCGCGCGGCGGAAGTCAGGAGCCGCGGTTGGCGCGCGACCGCCGCCAGTACACGAAGGTGCCGAGGCCCTCGGTCGCGAGCGCCAGGACGATGAGCGCCCAGGCGAAGTAGAACGCCACGCCGCGCACGTCGACGATCAGCAGCATCGTCAGGCCGGTGATGACGGCCACCGCACGGATGAGGAACTGCCAGGGGGGTGCGGACGACGGCCGGGGGCGAGGCCCTCCTGTAGCGGGCACGTCAGGCCAGCGCCTCGAGCTCGATGGCAGACAGCGTAGCGCTCGCGGCGATCGGCCCGTCCGTGCTAGGAAACACCGATGACCGACACCGTTCTCAGCGCCGAGCAGATCGAGTCGTTCGTCGCGCACGGCTACGTGCGGATCGCCGAGTGCTTCACGCACGCGGACGCGCAGCCCTGGCTGGACGAGGCCTGGGTGCGTCTGGGCTACGACCGCGACGACCCCGGCACGTGGGCCGAGCAGCGCGTCCACATGCCGAGCCTGCGCCATGTCGAGGTCGCCGATTTCGCACCCAAGGTGTGGGGCGCCGCGTGCCAGCTGCTCGGCGGCGAGGACCGCATCGAGCAGCCCTACACGTGGGGCAACGGCTTCATCGCCAACCTCGGCATCGGGGCCGATCGGCCGTGGGAGCCGCCGTCGGCGGCGTCCCCGGATTGGCACAAGGACGGCGACTTCTTCCGCCACTTCCTCGACTCGCCCGAGCAGGGCCTGCTCACGATCGTCATGTGGTCGGACATCCAGGAGCGCGGCGGCGGCACGTTCATCGCGCCCGACTCCGTCGCCCCGGTGGCCCGCCTGCTCGAGCGCCGGCGCGAGGGGGTGCTGCCCGACGAGTTCCCCTACGACGAGCTGATCGCGCAGTGCTCGACCTTCGTCGAGACGACCGGCCGCCTGGGCGACGTCGTGCTCATGCACCCCTACATGCTCCACGCGTCCTCCCAGAACCACGGCGGCACGGCTCGGCTCATCACCAACCCGCCGATCGCGCTGAAGCAGCCGATGCGCTTCGACCGCGACGACCCGGCCGAGCACTCCCCGGTCGAGCGCGCCGTCCTGCGCGCCCTGGGGGTCGAGCGACTGGACTACCGCCCCGCGGCCCCCCGCGAGGACGTGGTGCCCGAGCGGGTGCGCCGCCAGGAGCGCATGCGCGAGGACGAGGCGGCTCGCCTGGCGGAGAGCTCATCGTGAAGCTCTTCAAGCCCGCGGCCAAGCTCGGCCAGAGCGAGTACGACGAGAAGGTCGCCACTGGCCTGGACCGCGCCTTCAAGGCCGCCGGCACGCGCGACGTGCAGCTCGCGCGGCTGCGGCTCGTGATCCTCTCCGACCTGCACCGCGGCGCCCGCGACGGCGCCGACGACTTCCAGCGCTGCGAGCCGGCTTACAGCGCGGCCCTCGGCTGGTACCTGGAGCGCGGGTACCAGCTCTACCTCCTGGGCGATGTCGAGGAGCTGTGGGAGAACGACATCGGCGAGGTGCTGCCCCGCTACCCCGACTGCCTGAAGCTCGAGAAGGCGTTCATGGACGGCCCCGGGCTGACGCGCTTCTTCGGCAACCACGACATCGACTGGCGCGACGCGGGCAAGGTCAAGACCCACCTCGGCCCGCTCCTGCCCGGCATCGAGGTGCTCGAGGCGCTCAAGCTCAGGGTCCTCGACGGCGACGCGCAGCTCGGCCAGCTCTTCCTCGTCCACGGCCACCAGGGCACCGACCTCAGCGACCGCGGCGCGGGGCTCTCGCGCCTCGTCCTGCGGTGGGTGTGGCGCCAGATCCAGAACCGCCTGGGCTGGCTGTCGACCACGCCGGCCAGCGACTACGACCTGCGCGCCAAGCACGACATCGCGATGTTCCGCTGGAGCCGGCGCGCCGCGCTCGCGGCGCCGCCCGACCAGCGCGCGGCCATGATCGCCGGCCACACGCACCACCCCGTCTTCCCCGACCATCCGCCGCCGGCCCCCGGCGCGGGCGACGCCAGCGCGCTGCAGGCCAAGCTCGACGAGGCGCGGGCGCGCGGCGCCGGCGCCGATGAGCTCGCGCCGCTGCGCGCCGAGCTCGAGCGGCTGCTCGCCATCGGCCGCCGCGCGCCGTACACGCCGCCGGCCATCGACCCCCCGACCTACTTCAACACCGGCTGCTGCTGCTTCCCCGACCGCGACATCACCGGCCTGGAGATCGCCGACGGCAAGGTCACCCTGGTGCGATGGCTCAACGACGACGGGGAGGCGCGGCCCAAGGAGCTCGCGCCTCCGATCCCGTTGACCGACCTGTTCGCCCGCCTCAGGGCAGCAGCCTGATGCCGCCTAGAACAGGTGCGTCAGCGAGCGCCCGGCCTGGACGGCCAGATTGAACAGCGGCGAGGGCAGGATGCCGAAGAAGAGGGTCGCCGCGCCGAAGACGAGCGCCACGAACCACGTCTCGACCTCGATGCGGGGCGTGTCGGCCTCGGCCGAGCCGCCGGCCAGCGCAGGCCGTCCTGAGGTCTGCAGCGCGGTGCCGGCGACCGGTGCCTCGGTCATCCACATCGCCGCGACGACCCTCAGGTAGTAGGCCAGCGAGATCATCGAGCCGATGACGATGACCACGCCGAGCCACGCGTAGTCGCCGTCGATGGCCGCGTCGATCAAATAGAACTTGCCGATGAAGCCGGCGGTGGCCGGGATGCCCGCCAGGCCGAGCATGGCCAGGGTCATCGCCATCGCCAGCAGCGGGCGCTGGGCGCCGAGCCCCTGGACGGAAGCGATGTCGTCGCCCAGCCCGGTCTCGCGCTCGCGGATGACGATGACCGCGAAGGCGGCCAGGTTCATCATCAGGTAGACGCCGAGGTAGAAGACGGTCGCCTGCACGCCGAGCCGCGTGGCGACCACGACGCCGGCCAGCATGTAGCCCGCCTGGGCGACCGACGACCACGCCATCAGGCGCTTCAGGGAGCTCTGGCCCAGCGCGCCGACGTTGCCCACGACGATGGTGATGGTGGCCAGGACGGCGAGGGCCGGCGCCCAGTCGGCGCTGGCGTCGAGCAGGGCCACGTCGAAGAGGCGCAGGAAGGCGCCGAAGGCGGCCGCCTTGGTGGCCACGGCCATGAACGCGGTGACCGGCGTCGGGGCGCCCTCGTAGACGTCGGGCGTCCACTGGTGGAAGGGCGCCACCGAGGCCTTGAAGGCCAGGCCGACCATGCTCAGGGCGATGCCGGTGAGCAGCAGCGGATCGCTCGTCACGTCGCCTGCCGCGCCGGCGATGCCCGAGAAGTCCGTCGAGCCCGTCGCGCCGTAGAGGAAGGCCAGGCCGTAGAGCAGGGTGGCCGAGCCGACCGAGCCGATGATGAGGTACTTCAGCCCGGACTCGAGCGAGGTGGCCCGGCGCATCTCGGTCGCGCACAGCACGTAGAGCGGGATCGACAGCAGCTCGAGCCCGAGGAAGAGCGTGACCAGGTTCTGCGCGGCGACGAGGACCCACATGCCGGCGGCCGAGGTCAGCATCAACGCGAAGTACTCGCCGTGCGCCGCCTCGCGAGGCGCCACCGCGCGCCACGACAGCAGCACCGCCGCCGCCCCGCCCGCGCTGAACACGAACGAGAGGACGATCGTGAGGTCGTCCAGGCGCAGGGCGCCGGCGACGAGGTCCTTCTGCTCGCCGTACTGCCAGATGCCCAGGCCGATGGCGGCGAGGAAGCCGGCCAGCGCGAGCGCCGGCACCAGCACCTCGCGCACCGCGCGCGGGCGCAGCAGGCCGAGGAGGAGCACGAGGGTGGCGGCGCCCAGCAGCGCGAGCAGCGGCGACAGCCCGGCCCAGTCGATGTGCGGGCCCTTGGGCGTCATCGGCTCATCGCCTTGGCGTCCCTGACGGAGGCCTTGACCGAGGCCTCGCTGCGGTCGAGCGCCAGCTGTGGGTAGAGCGCGAAGGCGAGGATGACCGCCACCAGCGGCGCGATCACGAGCCCGTCGCCGAACGAGATCTCGCGCGAGACGACGTGCGGCCCGACGCGGTTGTGCATCGCGCGGATGAACAGCCGCAGCGTGTAGACGCTGGCCAGCACCACGCCGACGAAGGCGACGCTGGCGATGACGATCTTCGCGTTGAAGACCCCGAGCAGGATGAGGAACTCGCCCACGAAGTTCGAGGACCCCGGCATGGCCAGGTTGGCCAGCGCGACGATCAGGAACAGCGTGGCGAGCACGGGCGCGCGGAAGGCGATGCCGCCCATCTGGCGGATGTCCTCCGAGCCCCCGGCGCGGGCAGCGAGCAGGGCGACGATGAAGAACGCCGGTGCCACCACGAGCCCGTGGTTGAAGGCCTGCAGCAGCGCGCCCTGCGCGCCGGTGTCCTGCAGGGAGAAGATCCCCAGCGTGATGAAGCCCAGCTGCGCCACCGACGAGTAGCCGAGGATGAGTCGCGAGTCGGGCGTGGTGAAGGCCAGCACCGAGCCGTAGAGGATCGAGGCCAGCGCGATCAGCAGCATGAGCTCCTGGAAGTGCGCGCTGGCGTCGGGGTAGACCGGGAGCACCACCCGCAGGAACCCGTAGGCGGCGACCTTGGAGAGGATCCCCGAGAAGACGGCCAGCACCGGCAGCGGCATCGCCTTGTACCCGTCGGGCATCCAGCCGTGCAGCGGGAAGGCCGGCATCTTGACCAGGAAGGCCGCGGCGAAGAAGAGGAAGATCCACTCCTGCGAGCCGGTGGGCAGCCGCCGCGCGTTGGAGCCCAGCTGGATGAGGTCGAAGCTGATGTTGTCGCCGGGGGCGAGCACGCCGGTGGCGATCGCCGCCGAGAGCATCAGCAGCGAGCCGACGAGCGTGTAGATGAAGAGCTTGATCATGCTCGCCACCCGGTTGGGCGTGCTGCCCCAGCCGCCGCCCAGGAAGAGGAACGGCACGAGCATGACGTCGAAGAAGATCACGAAGAGCGCGAGGTCCTGGGCCATGAGCGCGCCCAGCACGCCGCTCTCGGCGAGCCCGAACCAGAGGAAGAACAGGTGCGGGCGCTCCCACTCGCGCAGCGCCGCCCAGGCCACGCTGGCGAAGAACAGCAGCGCCGCCAGCGCGATGAGGAAGAGGTTCAGGCCGTCGACGCCGAGCTTGTAGTGGATGCCCAGCTGGCTGATCCACACCTTGTCGGTGACGAACTGCAGCCCCGGCTGGCCGCCGTCGAAGCGGAAGAGCAGGACCACGGCGAGCACGAGCGCCGCGGCTGAGCCGAGCAGCGCCGCGAAGCGCGCCTCGGTGCCGGGCAGCACGAGCCCCGCGACGACCGCGGCGAGGGGAAGCCAGACGAGGATGGTGAGGTTCATCGCGAGGGCTCACCTCGCGAGGGGACCGGCACGGTTGTCGAGCAATGGCGCGCGGTCACGAGCTCTGGATGAGGAAGTAGAAGGCGACCGCGACGAGGCCGAGCACCAGCAGGGCGGCGTAGGCGCGCAGGAAGCCGTTCTGCAGCGCCCGGGCGGCGGCCGAGCCCGCCTTGACGATCCCGGTCGTCCCGCCGACGAAGAGCCCGTTGATGACCACGCGCTCGAAGGTCTGCTGGCCGAAGCGCCCCACCCACGCAGAGGGCCGCACGACGGCGAGGTCGATGAGCTCGTCGAAGTACCACTTGTTGACGAACAGCCGGTGCAGGAACGAGAAGCGCTCGAGCATCCGCGCGCTCGTCCCGGGTCGCGCCACCCAGACCACGTAGGCGATCCAGATGCCGCCGATCGCCAGGACGGCGCCGAGCACGAGCCCGACGACGACCAGGCCGTTGCTGGGCGAGAGGTCCAGGCGCGAGTCGGCGAAGGTCGGGTCCAGGAAGTGCTCGAGCGCGGAGGTCACGAAGGGGATCTGCACCGCGCCGCCGATCACGGCCAGCACGGCCAGCACGCTCATGGCGCCCTTCATCGGCAGCTCGCGCTCGGCGATGGCGTGCTCTGGCCCCGGGAAGCCGACGTCGGTGTCCTCGATCTCGCCGTTGGCCGGGTTGTAGGGCGCCTCGGGGTGGTGGATGTGGCCCTCCTCGAGCTCGCGCGCCTCCGGGCACGGCTCGCCCCAGAAGGCCCGGAAGATCATCCGCCACGTGTAGATCGCGGTGAGGATCGCCCCGATGTAGCCGGCGACGAAGAAGACCCACCAGCCGCCGCCGCGGGCGGCGATGTCGCCGAGGATCTCGTCCTTGGAGAAGAAGCCCGAGAACCCGGGGAACGCCGCGAGGGCCAGGCCGCCGATGACGAAGCAGGCGTAGGTGAAGGGCATCGCGCGCCGGAAGCCGCGCATGCGGTCCAGCGACTGCTCGCCGCCCATGGCGCTGATGACCGAGCCGGCCGCCATGAAGAGCAGGGCCTTGAAGAACGCGTGCGTCATCAGGTGAAAGAGGCCCGCGACGTAGGCGCCCGCGCTGACGCCCATGATCATGTAGCCGATCTGCGACATCGTCGAGTAGGCGATGACGCGCTTGAGGTCGGTGACGACGAGGCCGATCGTCCCGGCCACCAGCAGCGTCACGCAGCCGATGATCGCCCCGACCGTGGCCGCCGTCGAGGACAGCTCGAACAGCGGGTGCATGCGCGCGATCAGGTACACGCCCGCCGTCACCATGGTGGCGGCGTGGATGAGGGCCGAGACGGGCGTCGGGCCCTCCATGGCGTCCGGCAGCCAGGTGTGCAGCGGGATCTGGGCGGACTTCGCGAAGGCGCCGACGAGGAACAGGATGAGCCCGGCGGTGAGCGCGCCGTTGTGCGAGGCGAAGTCCCTGGAGGCCGAGTCGAAGGTGCCTAGGAAGTCCAGCGTGTGCGAGTGGCGGAAGATGATGAAGGTGCCCAGGACGAGCCCGACGTCGCCGACCACGTTGATGACGAATGCCTTGATGCCGGCTGCCGTCGCCGTCGTGCGCCGGTACCAGAACGAGATGAGCAGGTAGGACGCCGCGCCGACGAAGGCCCAGCCCACGATGAGCAGCAGGAAGTTGCCCGCCATGACCAGCACGAGCATCGAGAAGACGAAGAAGTTCAGGTAGGCGAAGAAGCGCGCGTAGCCGCGATCGCCGCCCATGTAGGCGACCGAGTAGAGGTGGATGAGTGTCGAGACGCCGGTGACCACCAGCGCCATGAAGACGCTCAGCGGGTCGACGAGGATCGAGATCTTCCCGTCGACGCCGACCGTGTTGGCGTAGTCCCACGCGACGTAGACGACCTGCCGCGCGTCCTCGTCGCGGCCCTGGAGCGCGACGAAGGTCGCCACCGCGGCGACGAACGCCCCCGCGATGGCGGTGGTGCCGACCAGGCCGATGACCCGGTCGGGCATCGCGCGGTGGCCCAGCGCGATGACGATCGCGCCGGCGATCGGGAAGAGCAGGATGAGCCACGCGCTCGTCTGCATCGCTAGCCGTGCAGCTCCCGGATCTCGTCGATGTCGATTGGCAGGCGCCGGCGATACAGCGCGACCACGAGACCGAGGCCGATGCACACCTCGCAGGCCGCCACCACCATGACGATGATCGCGAAGATCTGGCCGTCGCCGTTGTTCCACATGCGCGAGAAGGCGATGAGCGCGATGTTGGCCGCGTTGAGCATGAGCTCGAGGCAGAGCAGGACGACGAGCGGGTTGCGGCGCGTGAGCACGCCGGCGGCGCCGATCGAGAAGATCAGCGCGCTGACGACGAGGTACCAGTCGAGGCTCACCAGCCGCCCTCCGGGTCTCGCCCACGGCTCGTCTCGCCGCCCCCCGAGCCGAGCTCGAGCGGCTCGCGCGTGCTGCGCCCGCCGACCGCCTCGGCCATGGTCCCGATGTCCGGCGGCAGCCGGAAGTCCATCACCGCGACGCGATCCTCCTCGTCGGCGCCGATGCCGCCGCGCCGGCGCGCGAGGACCACGGCGCCCACGGCGGCGATGAGCAGCAGGAAGGAGGCAACCTCGAAGGGGAGCAGGAACTGCGTCAGCAGCAGCTGGCCGATGTTCTCGGGGCTGCCGAAGGTCGCGCTCACGGTCGGGCCGTCGGTGGAGATCGCCTTCAGGCCCGAGCCCAGCACGGCGATGGCCAGCTCGATGAAGAGCGCCAGCCCGAAGAGCACCGCGACCACCCGCTGGCCGCGCCCCACGGGCGGGCGCAGGTTGGTCGGGTCCGCGCCGCCGACGTAGGCCACGACGAAGACGTAGAGCACCATCACGGCGCCCGCGTAGACGACGACCTGCGCGGCCGCGACGAACTGCGCCTGCAGCAGCAGGAACAGGGCCGCGAGCGAGAGCAGGTGGAAGACGAGCGCGAGCACCGAGTAGAAGGGGTTGCGCACCATCACCACCCCGACCGCGCCGCAGACGGCGCCGATGCCCGCGATGAAGAAGAAGACCTCGGCCATGGGATTACGGGGGTCTTACTCCCCCTCGCGGCGCAGCGGCGCGCGCTCGAAGGGCTCGGCCAGGAGCATCTCCTTGGTGAAGATGAGGTCCGGGCGCTCGTAGTCGGACATCTCGTAGTCGTTGCCCATGGTGATCGCGTCGAACGGGCACGCGATCTCGCAGTAGCCGCAGAAGATGCAGCGCGCGAGGTTGATCTCGTAGACCGCCGCGTAGCGCTCGCCGGCGCTCACGCGATGCTCGGGCGTGTTCTCGGCGGCGACGACGCGGATGCAGTCCGCCGGGCAGGCGGCGGCGCACAGCGAGCAGCCGACGCACTTCTCCAGGCCCGTGTCCTCGAAGCGGTGCAGGCGGTGCCGGCCGCGGAAGCGCGGGTAGACGGGCACCTTCTCCTCGGGGTACTGGAAGGTCGTCACCCCGGCCACGACGCCGCGGCGGAAGGTCGTCTTCAGCCCGCGCAGCGTCTCGCCGAAGGCGCGGTAGGTGCCCCCAGGGCCGCTGGGCTGCGGGCTGCGGATGACCTCCACGACGTCCTCGTTCGCCGGATCCCACTTGGGAGTCATGCCACCACCACGATCGCGGTCACCAAGGCGTTGATCGTCGCCAGCGGCAGCAGCACCTTCCAACCGAAGCTCATGAGCTGGTCGTAGCGCAGGCGCGGCAGCGTGGCGCGGATCCAGATGAAGAAGATGACGACGAAGCTCATCTTGGCCAGGACCACGAAGGGGTCGACCCACGTCGGCGGGTCGATCCCGAACGGCAGCAGCCAGCCGCCGAAGAAGACGGTCGTCACGATGCCCGAGACGACGAGCACGTTGAGGTACTCGGCGAAGTAGTACGACGCGAAGCGCGCGCCGCCGTACTCGGTCATGTAGCCCTGCACGAGCTCGGCGTCGGCCTCGACGAGGTCGAAGGGCGGCCGGTTGGCCTCCGCGAACGACGCTGTCAGGAAGATGAGGAAGCCGACGAGCTGCGGGATGAAGTACCACATGCCCTCCTGGGCGTGGACGATCCCGGTCAGCGACAGCGTGCCGGCCGTCATGACCACGCCGACGAGCGCGAGCCCCTGCGAGACCTCGTAGGAGATGAGCTGCGCGGCGGCGCGCATCGCGCCGAGGAACGAGTACTTCGAGCCCGAGGCCCAGCCGCCGAGCATGATCCCGTAGAAGGCCACGGCGCCGAAGGCGAAGAGGTAGAGCGGGCCGATCGAGACGTCGAGGCCGTAGAGCCCGGTCTTGGTGCCGAAGATGTCGACCGTGTCGCCGAAGGGGATGATCGCGAAGGCCGCGACCGCCGTCATGATCGAGATCAGCGGCGCGAGCGCGAAGAGCCAGCCGATCGACGTGCGCGGGCGGAACTGCTCCTTGGTGATGAGCTTGATGATGTCGGCCATCGGCTGCAGGACCCCGAAGGGGCCGACGCGGTTGGGCCCGTAGCGGTTCTGAAAGCGCCCGAGGAGCTTGCGCTCGACGACGAGCACGACGGGCACGAGCTGCAGGCCGACGGCGAAGATCACGATCCCCTTGAGGATCTGCATCCACCACGGCTCGAAATAGCCGACCTCGGCGAGGGGCAGGCCTGTCACGCCTTGCGCACCTCCACCAGCGGGCCCTCGAGCGCGTTGGTCTCCAGGAAGACGGTGCCCTCCGGCGTGGCCGCGCGCAGCGTGACGGTGGCGTCGACCACCTGCCCGTCGGAGCCGACGACGACGTGGTCGCCCTGGAAGAGCTCGAGGCGCTGGGCGTCCGCGGGCGCCATCTCCACGCGCATCTGCGGGTGCAGGAAGTGCAGCGCGGGCGACACCCGCACCTCGGTGGCGTTCCAGATCGAGCGGAAGGTGCCCAGACGCAGGCGGCCGTTGGGCACCGGCGCGGCCGGCGGCTCGCCCTCGGGCGCCGAGGCCTCGGCGGCCGGGAAGGCGCCGGCGGCGTCGCGGGCCTGCCAGCGCACGCCCCTGCCGCCGATCTCGTCGAGGGTCAGCCCGGCGTAGAAGGGCACGGCCGCGACGAGTTGGGCGGTCGCCATCGGCCCGGTGAGGAGGCCGAGATCCAGGCCCACGCGCCGGGCCACCTCGGCGATGACCGACCACTCCGCGCGCACGTCGCCGGGATGGCCGATCGCCGCGCGCAGGCGCTGCAGGCGACCGTCGGGGTGCGTCAGCGTCCCCTCCTTCTCGGCATAGCTCTCGGCCGGGAACACGACGGTGGCGTGCTCGCGCACGCCGTCGGTGAGGAAGTTGGCGTGGGCGATGACGGTGGTGGCGCGCTCCAGCGCGGACTCCCACCCGGCGCGGCCGGGCAGCTCGGTCACCGGGTCTGCGTGCAGCAGGTAGAGCGCGGTCAGCTCGCCTTCGCGGGCGGCGGCCGCGATCGCCGCGGCGTCGCGTCCGGGCGCGGTCTCGGAGAACCCGGGGCCGGCGTTGGGCAGCACGCCCGCCTCGGCCAGCCCGCGCCCGTTGGGGGAGGCGGGCACGCAGAGCAGGCCCGCGCCCTCGCGGCCGCCGAGCAGGCTCAGGCGCCCGGCCAGGTCGAGGAGCGCGCGGGCGGCCTCGGCGCCGCGCGGCCCGGAGACCAGGCGCTCGCCGTAGAGGACGACGACGTCCTCGCCGGCCTGCAGCGTGCGCACCAGCGCGCGCAGGGCGTCGAACTCGACGCCCGCCGCCTGCGCGAGGCGCTCGGCCTCCGAGCGCCGGCCCAGGTCGAAGGCCGCCGACAGCGCGAGCAGGAAGGCCTCGCCGCCGCCCGGGGCGAAGCGGATGCTCGAGGCGGCGTTGCGATCCAGCGACGACGGGCGGCTGGTGGCCACCGCGAGCTTCACGCCGTGGCGGCGCACGCCCTTGCGGATGCGCAGGTCGACGATCGGCATGTCGTCGACGGGCTCGCAGTCGAGCACGAGCACCGAGTGGGCGAACTCGAGGTCGGCCACCGTGGCCTGCGCGCCGGGGGCGCCCAGCGCGCGGTGCACCCCGAGGGCCAGGGCCCCGCCCGCGCGCGAGTCGAGATCGGGCGACTGCAGCCCCTCGCGCATCAGGCGCTGCAGGAGGAAGCCCTCCTCGTTGGTCGTCACACCGCCGGCGATCGCGCCGACGCGCCCGTTGGCGCGCTGCAGCGCCGAGGCCGCCTCGTCGAGCGCGCGCTCCCAGGAGACCTCGCGCAGCTCGCCACCGTCGCGGATCATCGGCCGCGTCACGCGCTCGTCGACGTGGATCGACTGGTAGGCGAAGCGCCCGCGGTCGCACAGCCAGCCGTCGTCGACCTCGGGGTGGTCGCGCCCGAGCACGCGCAGGACGCGGTCGTCACGGACGGTGAAGCTGACGTTGCACTGGCTCGCGCACAGCCCGCACACCGAGCCCGAGCCCTCGATGTCCCACGGGCGCGCGCGGAAGCGGTAGGGCTGCGAGGTCAGCGCGCCCACCGGGCACAGCTCGATGATGTTGCCGCTGAAGGGCGCGACGTACGGGTGCCCGTCGAAGGTCGAGACGTAGGTGTGCGGCGCCGCGCTCCTCGAGGATGAGCTGGTAGTCCTCGGCGATCTCCTGGCTGAAGCGCACGCAGCGGTAGCAGAGGATGCAGCGCTCGCGGTCGATGGCGACCAGCGGGCTGAGGGCGAGCGGCTTCTGGAAGTGGCGCTTGGGCTCGATGAAGCGCGAGCGCCCCCCGCCCCAGCCGAAGGAGATGTCCTGCAGCGGGCACTCGCCGCCCTTGTCGCACACCGGGCAGTCGAGCGGATGGTTGATGAGCAGGAACTCGACGACCGCCTCCTGCGCCTGCCTGACGCGGTCGGTCTGGGTGTGGACGACCATGCCGTCCTTGACCGGCGTCGAGCAGCCGGTCTGCAGCTTGGGGATGCCCTCGACCTCGACGAGGCACATGCGGCAGGCGCCCACCGGGGCGCCGAGCTTGGGCTCGTAGCAGAAGACCGGGATCTCGACGTCGCCGTACTTGGCGGCGTCGACCAGCATCGCGTTCTCGGGCGCCGTGACCTCGATCCCGTCGATCGAGAGCGTGATCATCCGCTGCTCGGGGCGCGGCACTAGGCCACCGCCCCCTGGATCACGGCCTCCGGCGGCGCCTCGTCGGTGGTCGCGCGCTCGTTGCGCGCCCGGGCGGCCTCGATATGGGCCTCGAACTCGTCGCGGAACTTGGCGATCATCGAGCCGATCGGCATCGCCATCGCGTCACCCAGCACGCACAGGCAGTTGCCGATGATGTTCTCCTGGACGGCGGCCATGATGTCCAGGTCCATCGGGGTGGCCTCGCCCGAGTCGACGCGCTCGAGCATCTTGACGGTCCAGTTCGTGCCCTCGCGGCACGGCGTGCACTTCCCGCAGGACTCGTGCCGGTAGAACTTCGCCGTCTTCATCGCGACGTCCACGACGGAAGTCGAGTCGTCGACGACGATGATCGCACCCGAGCCCAGCATCGAGCCGGCCTTGGCCAGCGTGTCGAAGTCGTAGGCGAGGTCGAGGTCGTCCTTGGTCAGCACCGGGGCGCTCGAGCCGCCGGGGAACCACAGCTTGACCTCGTGGCCGTCGGGCGGCCCGCCGGCCAGGCCGTAGATGATGTCGCGCGATGGGATGCCCAGCTCGATCTCGAAGTTGCCGGGGCGCTTGACGTGGCCGGAGACCGAGACGAGCTTGGTCCCGGTCGAGCCGGTCGTGCCGAGCTTGGCGTACTCCTCGCCGCCCATGCGCAGGATGTGCGGCGCGGTGGCCAGCGTCTCGACGTTGTTGATCAGCGTCGGGCCCTGATAGAGGCCCTGGTTGGCCGGGAAGGGCGGCTTCAGGCGCGGGTTGCCGCGCTTGCCCTCCAGCGAGTCCAGCAGCGCCGTCTCCTCGCCGCAGATGTAGGCGCCCGCGCCGCGGTGCACCCACATGCTCAGCGTGAAGTCCGAGCCGAGGATGCGCTCGCCGATGTAACCGGCGGCCCTGGCCTCCTCGACGGCGGCCTCGAGGCGCTGGGCCTGCAGCTCGTACTCGCCGCGGATGTAGATGAAGGAGCGCGAGATGCCGCCCGCGTAGGCCGCGATGAGCATGCCCTCGATCAGCATGTGCGGGCTCTTCTGCAAGAGCTCGCGGTCCTTGAACGTGCCCGGCTCGGACTCGTCGGCGTTGCAGACGAGGTACTTGTCCATCGTGCCCTTGGGCAGGAAGGAGATCTTCTTGCCCATGGCGAAGCCGGCGCCGCCGCGCCCGCGGATGGCCGACACCTCGAGCTCGTGCAGGACCTCGGCGGGCGTCATGGACAGCGCCTTGCGCAGGCCCTCGTAGCCGCCGCGGCGCGCGTAGATCGCGATCTGATGAAGATCGGGCTCGTCGATGTCCTTGAACAGCAGCAGCTCACTCACGACGAGGCGGCCCTCGGGTCGGCGGACTTCATGCCCTCGAGCTGGCGCTCGGGCAGCGGCTCCTCGCCGCGGCGCACCGCGTCGAGCACGCCGGGCACCTCGTCGGGGCGGATCGGCCCCACGTAGTTGCCGTCGATCGAGGCCATCGGCGCCATGTCGCAGGCGCCCAGACACTCGAAGGCGCGGATGTTGAGCTCGGGGTCGTTGCCGCCGTGCTCATGAAAGGCAGCGAACAGCTCGTCGGCGCCGCGCAGCGAGCAGGAGATGTTGGTGCACACGAAGACGTCGTGGCGCCCCACCGGCTGCGTGAAGAACATGTCGTAAAAGGTGGCCACCGAGATGACATAGGCCGGCGTCAGGCGCATGACGCACGCCACCTGCTCCATGCCCTGCGGCGTGCACCACCCGTACATCTCCTGCATCGCGTGCAGGGCCGGGATCGCCGCCGAGCGAGGGTCGGGGTAGCGCGCCATGTAGGCCTCGATGGCCGTGCGCAGCTCCTCGGGCACCGGCGTGGTGGCGGGATCGGGGACCTCCTCGGGGTCCTTGGTCAGGTCCGCCGCCTGGTCCCAGCCGGGAACCCGCGAGCCGTGCCCGAAGCGCGGCACGCGTGTCGGGTCGATCGCCATTACCGGTCTATTCCTCCGAGGATGGGATCCAGCGCCGCGAGGGTCGCGATCATGTCGGCGATGTAGAGGTCCTTGACCATCGGCGCGGTGGCCTGCAGGTTCACGAACGACGGGTCGCGCATGTGCACGCGCGCCGGCTTGCTCGAGCCGTCGGAGCGCACGAAGCACCCGAGCTCGCCGCGCGGCGACTCGATCGGGTAGTAGGCCTCGCCCGGCGGCACGCGGAAGCCCTCGGTCACGAGCTTGAAGTGGTGGATGAGGGCCTCCATCGAGGTCGCGAGCTCCCAGCGGGGCGGGAGCGCGACCTTGCGGTCCTCGGTGATGAACGGGCCTTCGGGCAGGCCCTCGAGGCACTGCTCGATGATCTTCACCGACTCGTACATCTCGGCGATGCGCACGAAGAAGCGGTCGTAGTTGTCGCCCAGCGTGCCGACCGGGATCGTGAAGTCGAAGTCCTCGTAGGAGGAGTACGGCATCGCCTTGCGCAGGTCCCACGGGTAGCCGGCCGAGCGCAGCAGCGGGCCCGTGACGCCGAGCGCCAGCAGCTCCTCCTGCCCCAGGGCCCCGACGTTGCGCAGGCGCTGCAGGACGATCTCGTTCTTCGCCAGCAGGTCGCGATAGGAGTCGATGCGGTCGGGCATGATCTCGCAGAACGCGCGCAGGCGCTCGCCGAACCCGGCGGGGATGTCGTCGATCACGCCGCCGACCTGGATGTAGCGCGTGTGCATGCGCTGGCCCGACGACATCTCGAAGAGGTCGAGGATCGTCTCGCGCTCGCGGAAGCAGTACCAGAACATCGAGATCGCGCCGAGGTCCAGCGCGCTCGTGCCCAGCCACACCAGGTGGCTCATGATGCGGTTGAGCTCGAGGTGCATCACGCGCAGGTACTGCGCGCGCTTGGGCACCTCGACGCCCACGAGCGTCTCGACGGCCCCGCAGTAGGCCATCGCGTTGAAGTAGTAGGCGAGGTAGTCCATCCGCTCGACGATGGGGACGACCTTCCAATAGCTCTTGTCCTCTGCCGTCTTCTCGATGCCGGTGTGGACGTAGCCGATGATTGGCTTGAGGTCGCGCACGACCTCGCCCTCGAGGTGGACGAGGAGCCGCAGGACCCCGTGCGTGGCGGGGTGGTGCGGGCCGAAGTTGATGGTCAGCAGCTCCTGCTCGACGCCCTCGCCCTGCACCACCGGCTGGCGCGGGGCGTTGACGTCGATCGCGTCCTCCTGGCGGCGGTAGTCGGAGATCTCGGTCATGCCGTGTAGTCGCGCCCGAAGGCCTCGTCCTTGGTGAAGAGGACCGGCTCGCCGCCGATCGGGAAGTCGCGGCGCTGCGGGAAGCCCTCGTAGTCCTCGGGCATGAGGATCCGGCGCAAGTCGGGGTGGCCGTCGAAGACGACGCCGAACATGTCGAAGACCTCGCGCTCCTGGTGGTTGGCCGTCGGCCAGTCGGCCGTGACCGACTCCACGCGCGCGGCGTCGGTGGGGACGCGGAGCTTGACCGTGATGCGGTCGAGGTTGGCCATGCTCAGCAGCTCGTACTGCACCCCCAGGCGCGGCTCCTGTGGGTAGTAGTCCAGGCCGTGCACGCTGGCCAGGAACTCGAAGCCCTTCTCGCGCAGGAAGAGCAGCGTCGCGCGCACCGCGGCCGGGTCGACGTGCAGCGCCGCCTTGCCGCGGAAGTGCTCGGTGTCGCGCACGGCGTCCGGCTGGCTCTCGCGCAGCTCCTGGGCCAGGAGCTCGAGGCCCGTCGCGTCAGGCACCCGCGGTGTCCCCCGGCGGATAGACGTTGACGGCCGGCCCGCCCGTCGGCGCGTCGGGCACGAGCTCCTCGGTGCCGACGGCGTTGTAGCGCTCGCGCCAGCCCAGGCTGGGGTCGTCCTGGATCATCGCCCGCAGCCGCAGGATGCCGTGCATGAGCGCCTCGGGCCGCGGGGGGCAGCCGGGCACGTGGACGTCGACCGGCATGAACTTGTCCGCCGGGACGATGGCGTAGTTGTTGAAGACGCCCATCGACGACGAGCAGGCGCCCATCGCGATCGAGTACTTCGGCTCGAGCATCTGGTCGTAGATGCGCCGGACGACCGGCGCCATCTTGATCGAGATGCGCCCGGAGATGATGAGCAGGTCGGCCTGGCGCGGCGAGGCGCGGAAGGCCTCGAAGCCGAAGCGGGCCACGTCGACGCGCGAGGCGACGATCGACATCATCTCGATGGCGCAGCAGGCCAGGCCGAAGGTCATCGGGAACAGCGCGTTGCCGCGCGCCCAGCCGACGGCCTTGTCGAGCGTCGTGGTGATGATCGACTCGCGGACGTGCTGCTCGAGCTCGTCGCCCTCGAGCTCGCCGCGCAGCATCTGCTGCGCGCGGCGCTGGCGGACCTTGAACTCGTCCGCGCCCGTCTTCTCGCGCCTGACTATCTCCATTCGAGCGCCCCCCTCCTCCACACGTAGACGAAGGCCACGAGCAGCAGGGCGATGAAGACGATCAGCTCCACGAGGGCGAAGCTCCCGAACGCGCGCAGCTGCACGGCGACGGGGTAGAGGAAGACGACCTCGATGTCGAACAGGATGAAGAGCATCGCGATCAGGTAGAAGCTGATCCCGAAGCGGAAGCCCTGGCGGATGTCGGACGGCAGCCCGCACTCGTACGGGTCGGCCTTGCTCTTGACCTTGGGAGGGCGCTGGGGCCCGAGGTACGTGTTCAGGACGGCGAAGGCAAGGCCCACGCCCGTGCCGAGGCACAGGAACACGACGGCTGGCAGATACGAGCGGAGCATCGCGGGAGGGGCTGGGTTCTACCACCATTTGTAACGACTTGATACTTAGTGGCAGATGACGCACGTCGCCCAGGCCGCCGCGCTCGCCGCGGCCTTCTCGAGCCTCGTGGCCGGCGTGCTCGGAGCGTGGCGCTGGTGGCGGGTGCAGCCGTCGCCGGCGTTCTGGGTGTCGTGCCGCCTGAGCCAGGCACTACTGGTCGTCCAGGCGCTCGTCGCGGGCGTGCTCGCGGCCCTTGGCTTCGATCCCGCCGACGGCCTCTACTGGCTCTACGCGCTGCTGCCGATCGCGGTCTCGTTCGTCGCCGAGCAGCTGCGGGTGACCTCCGCGGAGGCGGTGCTGGACGACGCCGGGCTGGAGAGCGCGCAGGCCGTCGGCGAGCTCGACGAGACCGGCCAGCGCTCGGTGGTGCTCGCCATCGTGCGCCGCGAGATGGGCGTGATGACCGCCGGCGCCTTCGTCGTGGCCTTCCTCGCGCTGCGCGCCTGGGGCACCGCGTAGAAGGATCGCGCGCGCGAACGGCGAAATCTGGGCGGAGCCCGGCGCCGGCCCGAGACGGTTCTCTGCTCATATCGCAACCGTCTCGAAACGGCGGCAACCTGGTCGGTGCCGGGCTCCCCCCTAACGAACGACCTTCAGCTCTGCGTACTGGCCGAGGTTGTCGTGGTTGGCGATCGTGCAGACCAGGCGATACTTGCCGGGCGTGAGGTCGACGGTCGTCTGCCCCGTCTCGCCCGGGAAGAGCGTCTTGGTCGGATCGCCGTAGGCCTTCTCCCGCTCGGTGCCCAGCGGGCGCTCGAACTGCACGACCGCGAGGTTGTGGGTCAGCCGGCCGTCGTCGTGGGCGATCAGGGTGACGCGCCCGGCGCGCACCTCGATGTGCTCGGGCAGCACCCGGTACTCGTCGAGGCGCACCTCGACGCGGCGGTCCGGTGCGCGGGTATAGGCGACCGCCGCGCCGCAACCGCTCACCGGGACGGCGGCCAGCGCGAGGAGAAGCAGCGTGACGCGTCCGCCCGTCATGACCTTACGTATGATGGCGCCCGACATGGGCCGACGCCGTCCAGCCATCGCCGCCGCGCTCGTCGTGGTCGCCGCGGGAGCAGCCGCCTGCGGCTCGCAGGGGATCTCGTCTGAGATCGCCTCACAGCCTCAGACCGTCCGCCACGGCGCGCAGCTGTTCTCCGAGCGCTGCTCGGGCTGCCACTCGCTCGACGTCGTCGGCGCTCAGGGGACGACGCTCAACGTGCGCGAGCGCGAGCGCGTCGACGGGCCGAACTTCGACACCCGCCCCGAGACGCGCGACAACGTCCTCTACGCGATCCGCAACGGCGGCTTCTCGGGCGCGATCATGCCGGAGAACATCGTGGTCGGAAAAGACGCCGACGACATCGCCGCGTTCCTCGCCAAGTATGCCGGGCAGTCCCGGACGTCGTCGTTCACGCCGCAGCGCCAGGGCGGCGAGCAGTAGGCCGTGCTCGACATCAGGCTCATCCGCCGCGACCCGGACGCGGTGCGCTCCGCGCTGGCGCGGCGCTCGCCCGAGCTGGCCGAGCGCGTCGACGAGCTGACCGAGCTCGACGCGAGCTGGCGCGAGGCGACGGCGGCGGCCGAGCGGCTGCGGTCCGAGCAGAAGGCGGCCTCGGAGGGGATCGCCGCGGCCAAGCAGGCGGGCGAGGACGCGAGCGATGCGATCGCCCGCATGAAGGACGTCTCGGCGCAGGTCAGGGCGCTGAGCGAGACTGCGCGCCGGGCCGAGGAGGAGCTCCAGGCGGTGCTCGTCTCGCTGCCCAACCTGCCCGACCCGACGGCCGCCGACGAGGACGAGGTCGTGCGCGAGGTGGGCGAGGCCGGCGCCTCCGGCGCCGACCACCTCGAGCTGGCCGGGGAGCGCATCGACATGGAGCGCGGCGCCCGCCTGTCGGGCTCGCGCTTCGCCTACCTGCGCGGCGACATGGTCCTGCTCGAGCTCGCGCTCGTGCGCTGGGCGACGGAGAAGCTGATCGGCCACGGCTTCGAGCCCGTCATCCCGCCGGTGCTCGTCCGCGAGGAGGCCCTCTACGGCACCGGCTTCCTGCCCGACACCGAGCAGCAGATCTACCACCTGCCCGACGACGACCTCTACCTCGTGGGCACGAGCGAGGTCGCGCTGGCCTCGCTGCACGCCGGCGAGATCGTGGACGGCCTGCCGCTGCGCTACGCCGGCTTCTCGTCGTGCTTCCGGCGCGAGGCGGGGGCCGCGGGCAAGGACACGCGCGGCATCTTCCGCGTGCACCAGTTCGACAAGCTCGAGATGTTCTCGTTCGTCGAGCCGTCCGCGTCGGCCGAGGAGCACGAGCGCCTCCTGGGGATCGAGGAGGAGATCATGCAGGAGCTCGGGATCCCCTATCGCGTGGTCAACATCGGCGTGGCCGAGCTCGGCGCCAGCGCGGCCAAGAAGTACGACTGCGAGGCGTGGCTGCCCGGCCAGGAGCGCTACCGCGAGCTGACCTCGACCTCGAATACGACCGACTACCAGGCCCGTCGCCTGCAGATCCGCCACCGCCCGTCGGACGCCCGGCCGGAGGTCGTGCACACGCTCAACGGCACCGCCGTCACCTGGCGGCACATGATCGCCCTGCTGGAGAACGGCCAGCGCGAGGACGGCAGCGTCGAGCTGCCCGAGGCCCTCGTCCCCTACGGGGCGCCGGCTAGCCTTCCGCCGAGCGCACCGCGCTGAGCGCGGCCTCGCGGCTGGGGTGGATGTCGAACGTCGCGTCGAGGCGCGTGATCTCGAACAGGCGCAGCACGGTCGGGTTCGTGCACACGAGCGCCATGCGCCCGCGCTGGCGGGTCACGCGTCGCAGCCCGTTGAGCAGCACCGACAGCCCGGTCGAGTCGATGAACTCCACCGCGCTGAGGTCGAGCACGACCGCGGTCTTGCCGCGGCTGACCGCCTCCTCGAGCAGCACACTGAAGCGGGGAGCCGTCGAGACGTGGATCTCGCCGGCGATCGCGATGACGTGCGTGCGCTCGTCGAGGTCCTCCTCGGAGAGCTCGAACTGGGGCTCGGCGAACGCCACGGACGCTTGCCTACCCGACCACGAGGGCGGATGTCAAACCGAACGTGTGCGGCGGGGTGGGGCGGCGGTCGCTGCAGCGGTATGCAGCAACGGCAGCACCTCGGTGCCGAGGTCAGTCAGGACGTAGCGCAGGGCGGGTCGTCCGGGCGCCCCGTGGGAGCGCGGCCCGACCGTCCGCAGCAGCCCCGCCTCGACCAGCAGCTGGAGGTGATGGCGCACCGTCGTGGCTGGGATCTCGTCGTTCTCCATGAAGGCCACGTCGCCCGCAGCGAGCGGCTCGTCGCGTACCGCGAACGCGCGCAGGGCGCTGATCCGCAGCGGGTGGGCGAGGACCCGAAAGGCCCGCGCGAGCTCCGCGTCAGTGTGCGACCTGTAGTTCCGGCGCTGCTGCAGCACCACGGCGAATGATGGTGCCACTTGCCCGCTCGTCGCAAGCACCACGCATGGATTCTTGCGGCGAACGGCACAAGGTTGGCGCCGAGCGGACTCAGCTCGCCCGCGCCCGGCGACGCGACGGAGGGGGCGGGATTCGAACCCGCGGTCCGCGTGAACGGACTCCGGTTTTCAAGACCGGTGCATTCGACCGCTCTGCCACCCCTCCGATCGCGGCCAGCGTAACCGCTTGGGTTCGCGGCGCCCGCGCGACGGGCATGATGCGCGCTCGATGACGGTCGCGCGGGAGGGCCACCCCCACTTGCCACCCGGGTGCGAGCCCGGTCCGCAGTCGCGCCGGACGGCCACCGGACGCACGCTCGGGGGCTGTGCGGCGCCGGCCTTCGTGGTCGCCGGCGTGGTGGCAGCGGCCGTGGTCGCGGGCTTCGGGCTCGTGCTCGGATCGCTTCCGGGCGGGCCGCCCTCGTGGCCGTTCCTCCTCGGCGCCGTCGCCGCGCTGGCCCTCTTCTGGCTCTTCGCACGCACGCTGTGGCGCGGCGCGCGGCCGCGCTACGCGGCGGGCCTCGAGCTCCAGGTCGAGCGCCAGGAGCTGCGCCGCGGCGACCGGGTGGCGGCGATGGCCTCCGGTGAGGGCGAGCTCGAGGTCGGCCTGGTCTGCACGCAGTCCTACGACGTGTGGCGACGCATCGGCAACGACTCGCGCAGCCGCGTGACCGACAGCGCCGCGGTCTGGCAGGAGTGGGCGCCGGCGCCGCACGGCGCCCTGGGGCAGCGCGTCGAGCTCGCGCTGCCGGCCGACGGCCCCTACTCCTACGAGGGCGACTGCGTCTCCTTCGGCTGGGCCGTCGTGGTGCGCCGGGTCGGCGAGAAGCGCGTGGCCGAGCCCGTGCCGCTGTGGGTGGCGCCGTGAGGCTCCGCTTCGACGTCGACGGCGAGCCGCTCGCTCCCGGCGCCGCGGTGAGCGGGCGCGTCGTCGTCGAGGACGGCGGCCGCGCGCGCTCGCTCTCCGTGCGCCTGGCCTTCGTCGAGCGCACGGGGAGCTTCGAGAAGGTCGCGCGGGAGGCCGGCACCCTGGTCGTCGCCGAGGGCGACCTCGCCCACGGTGCCGTCCTGGCCTTCTCGCTGCGGCTGCCCGACGATGCCCTGCCAAACATCGCCACCGAGCACGGGCGCGTCGGCTGGGAGCTCCGCGCCCGCGCCGATCGGGCCGGCCCGGACCCAACCATCGACCGGCCGATCGAGCTGCTGCGCAGTTACACTGCCCCGACTGACCGGGAGAGGTGGCCGAGTGGCTGAAGGCACTCGCCTGCTAAGCGAGTATGGGGTTTAAACTCCATCGCGGGTTCGAATCCCGCCCTCTCCGTCCAGGCGGCCGATCCGTCGCCCGCTCGCTAGACTCGAACGTCGCCGCTCACGCGGCCCTGCGCCCGTAGCTCAGCTGGATAGAGCGTCGGTCTACGGAACCGAAGGTCAGAGGTTCGAATCCTCTCGGGCGCGCTCTAAACCCGCATAGATGCTGGGGTTTTGCTCATTTGAGCTTCGGGTCCGGACGACCGAAGGTCAAGCCGCCGAGCCAGCTGTTTCAGGCGCTATTCGATGCCTCTGGCGCGTGCGGTTGATTTTCTGGCGACGTTCTTGGCGACCTTGGCGGTGGCGGGAAGTCTGCGGCGATCTGATGCGGGTGGTCACGTCGGATCGTCGTTGACCGACAGGCGATCGACGGCAGCCGGTTATCGCGCGCAGAAGACCGCTCAGGTCATCGCGGCGTGTCTGACCTTGGCCGGGGCGCTCGGGACCGCCCCGACGAGCTGTGCATCGTCGGCGGCCTGCATCTGACCGAGCGGCTGCTCGCGCCCTGCCGTTGCCGATCGTCAGCCGGTCGTGTAGCCGAGGCTCGCGTAGGCCTTCTGGCGCTTGGCGTGCATGCGGCGCAGCACGGGGACGGCTTGGTCGACGTAGTCGACGATGCGAATCTCGTGCTTGGCGTCGTGGTGGCGGTGCAGCCGACCGGCGTACTGGGTCATCGTGCCCTTCCACGCGATCGGCATGGCGAGCATGAGCGTGTCCAAGCGCGGGTCGTCAAAGCCCTCGCCGATGTATCGGCCGGTGGCGAGCACGATGCGCGGCCCGTCGCTGGCGAGCATCTCATCGGCACGACGTCGCGCCTTGACACCCATGCCGCCGTGCAGAACAACGACGCGCTCGGTCTTGGCCTTCAGGAGCTCGGTGATCGCGTCCAGGTGTTCGCGACGCTCGGTGAGCACCAGCGGGAAGCGGTCCTCGGCCAGTTCCGCCACGACGTCGTCAGCGATCCGTCGTGTGCGGTCCTCGTCGGCGGCGACCGCGCTGAGGATCTCCTGGATGCCCGGATCGACAGGGAGCCGCGCCGGATCAAACCCGCTGTCGCGGGTGACCAGCACTCGTCGGGTCGCGGTCTCGATCTGCTCGGAGCGCGTCAGCGTGTGCCGGACGGGGCCACATTGCATGGTGATGATCGGGTGGTGTCCGTCACGGCGCTGCGGGGTCGCGGTCAAGCCGGTGATGGCGCGTGCCGGGAGGTCACGCAGCAACCGCTCGACCGAGAAGGCTGGGACGTGGTGGCACTCGTCGACGATGACGTGGCCGTAGGGCGAGAGGTCGACAACTTCGCGACGGGTGAGCGTCTGGACCATCGCGACGTCGATGCCGCTGGCGCCCGGAGTCGTCGCCGGCGATCCGATCTGATCGGGCGAGATGTCCAGGAACTCGGCCAGCCGGCTGACCCACTGTTCAAGCAGCGGGCGACGGTGCACAAGCACGAGCGTCGATCTGGCGCGGTTGGCGATGAGGGCGGTCGCCATCACGGTCTTCCCGGCACCGGGCGGCGCCACGAGGATCCCGCTCGCGTGCGCTGCCATCGCTCTGACGGCCGCTTGCTGTGGCGATGTCAGGGTCCCTGCGAATCTCAGCGAGATCCGGGCGCCGTCGCTGCGCTCGTCACGGACGGTCACGCTGGCGCCGGCTGCTTCGAGCTCGTCGACGACGACCTCCAGACAACCCCGCGGGAGGAGCAGTCGATCGCCGGAGTCCTCGTGGCAGGCGATGACGCGAGGCGTCTTGTATGTGGACAGCCGTGCGCGCTCGCGCTCGAAGAACTCCGGGTTGGCGAAGGCCGCGGTTCGCCGTAGGCGGTCGCGGAGATCGGGCGACATTCCGGTAACGGGGATCTCGACCCGGCCCGTCAGACAGATCTCGATCGCGCTCGACGGTGTGGGCGTCAACTGACGTGGGCGTGCGCGGATCTTCGTGGCGGTGCGCTCGGGCAGACCCAGCGTCCCGCCGGCGCTTTCGGCATCAGCCGCGATCTGCTCGGCCTGCTCGCCGTCCAGTCGCCGAACGCCGGCGAGATAGATCCACTGGTCGGGGCATGGCTCGAGATCCTCGCCGAGGAACACCGTGCAGCCTTCGGCACGGCGGGCGTGCTGCAGTGGCAGCGCGATCAGGTTGCCGAACCCGCCGGCCGGCATCGTGTCCTGGTTGGGGAACACGCGGTCATAGGAGGCCATCGAGATCGACCGGCGGCGCATCGCACACGTCAACAGCAGCGTCCCGACGGCGCGCGCCGCGCGGGCGTTCACGGGTCGTGAGAACAGCACCCACAGGTGCGCACCGCTCCCCGAACGCGAACGCTCAACGAGCACCGGGATGCCCAACTCGCCGGCGCTGTCACGAAGCGCGCTGACGTCCTTACGCCAGCCCGGGCCGTCGAGGTCGATGGCGACCAGCCAGCAGGTCTCGTCGGCCAGCAGCGGATAGATGCCGGCCGTCTGGCGCCCTTCGAGATGGCGGCGCGCCTCAACCTCTGACCACGCAACGAAGCGCCGGTTGGCGCAGTCGGCGCACTTGACCTTCGGCTTCTCGCACACGCCCGGTCGCCACTCGTTCAAGCACCGTGGCGCCCATCCAGACTTCCCCGGGCTCTTCGTACTTTCCCAGCGGGTCGCGAACACATCTGGGCGTCCACGGAACAGCGACGTGAACAGCGCCACGCGGCCCTCCGCGGTCGTGACGTCCGGGCCGCCGGTGGTGGCCTCGATGCTGGCGATCGTCCGGCACAGCTCGGCCCGCTCGTCGTCGAGCTCGACGAGTCGCTCGCGCGCCCGCGTCAGGTCGATCGTCGAAGCCGTGGTCACGTTGGCATCGTTGCGGAGCGCCCGGACCGCACGCGATTGGGCAGCGTCGGTGTCCAGGAACGACAAAGCCCCGGGCGCTTGCCTCCATGAGCGGAGACAGCGGCGTGTCCGGGGCGTCCGTGAAGGAGATTAGCGTTGACGCCGATGGAGTCCGAGCGCCCAGACGAGCGGATATCGGCAGCGCGCCGTTCACCATTCCTGACGGCGGCCGACGGCAACCGCGACGCCGCGCTCGATCTCGGCGGCGACGTCAACCTCTGACTGCTCGCGCTGTGCTCGATCGAGGGCGTCAGCGGCAGCGTGATCGCCCGCGAAGCGCTTCGCGCCGGCGCGCTGCCACGTCTGCTTGAGGGCGAGATCGCCGAGCGGACGCGAGCCGGTGAGGCGACTCGGCGCACTCTCGCGCGGGGGTTGCCGGCCCTCGATCGGCATGTGGAGCGTGCGCGCGAGGCGGTTGGCGCGGCGGAGGCGAACGTCGGAGCGCGGTTGGTGACCGTGCTCGACGGTGAGTATCCCGCGAACCTGCGGGTGCTTCGTAGCCCGCGTCCGTTTCTGTTCTACCGCGGCGAGTTGCGCGGCGAGGACTCCTGCTCGGTTGCGGTCATCGGCACGCGCGACGCCACCGACCAGGGTCGCTCGCGCGCACGGAGACTCGGTGAGCAACTTGTGGCCGGTGGCGTCACCGTGGTCTCGGGCCTGGCCAAAGGCATCGACACCGAGGCGCACACCGCCACGCTCAGCGCGGGCGGTCGCACGATCGCCGTAGTCGGGACGGGCATCCTTTGTACCTACCCGAGGGAGAACGCGCTGGCAGATCGGATCGCCGAGTCGGGGGCGGTCATCTCGCAGTTCTGGCGATGCGCTGCCAACGCGCTCCACGTTCCCGATGCGCAACGAGGTCATGGCGGGCATCAGCTTGGGGTCGGTTGTCATCGAAGCCGGCGCGCCGTCAGGTGCACGCATGCAGGCGCGGATAGCGTTGGAGCAGGGTCGGCACGTCTTCCTTGTGGCGTCGTTGGTCGGGCGCGAGGGGTGGGCCGAGGGCTGCCTGCAGCGCGGCGCGATCGAGGTCCGTGAGGGTCCTGCAGCGGCTCCGTCCGCCTCAGCAGCCGCCTCGCGAGCAGCTGACGCTCGGGCTCGCGTAGCGCCGGCCGGCTTCGCTGGTGTGCGTCCGGTGCGCGCGCGAGCATTTCCGCCATGCCCTCCGACGACCTGCGGATCCCCGCCGGGCTGCGTGATCGGGCGCAGCAGATCATCGATATCACCGACGCTGCGTGCCGGGAGCACCTCGACGAGGAGTACGGCCTCATCACGAGAAGGCTCGTGGCGCGGCTGGCGGGCAAGCGGCCCTCCCCGATCGTGCGTGGTGACGCGAGGATCTGGGCGGCGGGCGCGATCTACGCCGCCGGCCAGGTCAACTTCCTGTTCGACCGAACGCAGACACCGCACATGACGGCCAAGCAACTCGCCGAGGCGCTGGGCGTCATGCAGACCACGATGGCCAACAAGGCCGTGATCATCAACCGGCTGCTTGACATCGGGATCTTCGAGCCCGATCTGACGCGGGTGGCGATGATCGAGCAGCATCCGGTGGCGTGGCTGGTCGAACTCGCGGGCGGCATCATCGTCGACGCCCGCACCCTGCCTCCCGATCTGCAGGACGAAGCTCTGCGGCGCGGCCTGATCCCCGACCTCGATGCACTGCGTACCGCATGACCACCACGGCCGAGCTGGACTGGCTGATCGAGGAGCTGACCGTCGACGCCTACGGTGACGAGGAGCAACTCGGAGGGTTCCTCGTCGGCGCGGAGGAAGCGCTCGTCCGCGGGGAGCGCGCGGCGATCGCCGGCGCCGCGGTTGAGCTGATCAGCGTCGGGTGCGGACCCGACGCCCGTACTGGATTGACCGCGCGGGTGCTGCGTGACGGCGCCAAGCACGAGGTCGCACTGGCCGACCTGACGTTCGCGCCCGGAAGCGAGCTCGGGGTCGTCGTCGCCGCGTACCGCCGGTGGCAGGGACGATGAGCGCCCCGGGGGCGACCCCCTCGGCCTTGGCGCTGTCGAGCGAGGCCGAAAGGGCCGGCATCTTCGATGAGCTCGTCGCCGCTGACCACGAACTCGAAGACCGCGCCGAACGTGCGGCGCGCTCGCGGCTGGCGCGGGTTGAGACCGACGACGTCGCGAATGCCGTCCTCGCGGCGCTGCTCGCGCTCGACCAAGAAGACCTCGCCGCCAACGTTGGGCGAACGCGGTATGGGATATGTCGAACCGACCGAAGCGGCCTGGTCGCTGCTCGAAGGGGCCGTCGAGCCGTGGCTCGAGGACATCAGCCGGCGGGCGAGTCTCGGCCTCATCGAGGCCGCGCGCGGTCTCGGGCTCGGGATTCTCCAGGCGCTCAAGTCCGCCGAGCGTCACATCCGCGACGACGACCTGCTGGTCTCCTGGGCACCCGACTTCCCTGACGACACCGCGGATCGCGTCGTCGAGTTGCTCCGCGACGCGGGCATCGAACTGACCGACGCAGAGTGCGCTCTCGCATCCGACGAGACATGACTGCTCCGGCGGCGTCGGCTTCGCCGACGTTGAAGGCCCTGCTCGCGACCTAACACGACAAAAACTGACCACCAACAGCAAATGTGGTTAGGATTTGTTGGTGGCTTCGGAACCCCTGAAACAGATCAAGGAGCACTTCGGCAATCAGCCGTTCCGCGTCCGGGATGCGGGGGATGCGGGCATCCCCCGGCACATCCTCTATCGCCTTCGCGACGAGGGTCTGCTGCTGACGATCTCCCGCGGGGTCATGCAGCCTGCCGACAGCGGCCCTGCGATGTACAGCGAGTTCGCGGCGCTTGCCGCGCGAGCGCCGCAAGCGACGATCTGCCTGAACTCCGGGCTCTCCTACTGGGACCTTTCGGATGAGCTCCCCCAAGCCATCGACCTCGCCGTCGCGCGTGGTGCGCACTGGCCGACGATCGACACGCCGGCAACGAGACTGCATCGTTTCGCCGCCGCCACGTTCGCGCTTGACCGGCTGCAACAGCACACGGACGCCGGCGAGGCGTTCTGGATCTACTCCGCGGAGCGATGCGTCGTCGACGCGATGCGCCTGCAGCGCATCGCGGGTCGCGATGTGGCGCTTGCGGCGCTGCAGCGGTATATCCGTCGCGCCGACGCCGCACCATTGCGACTAACCGAGCTCGCCCGCCAACTCGGTGGCGCATCGCAAATGACTAGGGCGCTTGAGGTGATCCTCGCGTGAGCGAACAGCGCGGGCGAGAGGTCTATCGCGCGCTGCAGGCGCTCGCGGGAAACGACTACGGCGGCAACACCGGCGCGCTGCTGGTCGTGTACGCCGTGGAGGGCTTCCTGCGCCGACTCGCCGCTTCCCCGTACGCCGCCAACATGACGCTCAAGGGCGGCATGCTCATGGCCGCGACCTCGGCGCGTCGAATGACGAAGGACGCCGACCTTGCGACCGTCGGCGTGGCCAACGACGAAGCCGCGATCGCGACCGCCGTGCGAGAGATCGTTGCCGTCGCGCTCGACGATGGGCTGGCCTTCGACGCGAAGACGATCAGAACCGAGCTCATGCGCGAGAGCGCCGAGTACCACGGCGTCCGCGTCAAACTCGAGGCACTCCTGTCGACGGCAAGGGTCACAACGACGCTCGACTTCTCGTTCGGCGACCCGCACCGTCCCGTCGTGATCGAGTTGCCCGAACTGCTCGGCACCGGCACCATCCGGCTCGGCTCGTACGCGCCTGAGCTGACGCTTGCGGAGAAGATCGCGACGATGATGAGCCGCCGCGAGCTCAACACACGCGACCGCGACTTCGCCGACGTCTGGGTCCTGAGCCGGTCGCTCAACATCTCGGCGCGAACCCTGCGGGCTGCGATCGACGATGTTGCCGCGCATCGACGTCACGACGTGGTCCCGCTTGCGGAGGCGTTGGCGAACATGCCCGATCGCCAGGTGCCCTACTCAGCGATGCTCAGGCGCCTCGCCTACCAGCGCCCTGCGCCGGAGCTGTGGGCCGACCTGCTCGCCGACGTCAGCGAGTTCGTCGACACCCTGATCGGTGACATCAGCGGAGAGTTGACGACCTGGGACGCGCGCACGACTCGGTGGCGGGGTGACTGACCACCGGGCGAGCGGACGGCGCTTTGGCGAGACCGGATCGCCGGGCCGGAGCCGCCGATGCGCCGACGCCGGACGGCGGGCGAGGAACAGCAAGTGTCCGCGTCGCCTCCAAACTTCGGCGACGATTTCGATTTTCTGGCGACTTGCTGGCGACTTGAGTCGTCAGATTTGGCTTGCTAGAGCCAAATCATGCCCCAGCGCGTCGGTCTACGGAACCGAAGGTCAGAGGTTCGAATCCTCTCGGGCGCGCTCGGAAACCCGCATGGGCGCTGGTATTTCCGCTGGTTTGACCTTCGATCTCAACGATCGAAGGTCAAATCGTGCGGGCGGCGGTTTCAAGCGGTTTTCGGTGCGCACGCGTCGCCGGTTGGATTTTCTGGCGACTTTCTTGGCCACCTCCGCGCTGGCTCCCAGACCGCAGGCGTAAGGTCGTGTTCAATCGACGAGCCGCCGCTGCGGCGGGTGACCTCGGCGCTCGTGTTGCGTTAAGCGCCCGGTCAGCCGGTGTCGTTGGCGACGAGTTGGCCGGTTGCGCGCGCGGCGGCGTTGAGCGCGTTGTCCCACGTTGCCAGCAGCATGTCGTCGCCTTCGACGTTCAGCGCCGATGCGAGGTGGACGGCGTCGTACCCGCGCAGCGCGTGCTGGCGGGCGAGGTCGCCGACCTGGCGGGCGAGTGGTTCGTCGATCGCGATGATCCGCAGCTCGGCGTATAGATCTTCGAGCGTGACGACCGCGCTGACATGCGTCGGAGCGTCGATGCGGCCCGCACGAGTAGCGGCGGCGAGCGCGGCGCGTGCTTCGGGGTAGACGAGCTGGCTGGAGACGAGGAGGTCGGCTCGGTCCCAGAGCTCCACGGCGAGCTCGGAGCCGGATTCGTCGAAGATAGCTTGATCAGCGCCGACGTGTCGAAGTAGACGATCAGCGCCGTTGGTCTGCGACGAGGTCGGACACGGGCTTGGCGGCTTTGAGCCGTGCGCGCCGTCCGCGCGGGTGACGAGGCGTGGTCGGCTCACGAACCGGGCCGCGGGCGCGCAGATCCGCCAGGGGGTCGAGTTCATCCACCGGGACGAGGCGCGCGACGCGGCGGCCACGCATCGTCACGACGACCTCGGCGCCGCCCTGGACGTGTTGGACGTAGCGGCTGAGGCGGTCGTGCAGTTCGCGGACGCCCACCTCGGTCTTCAGGGATTCGGGATGTGGCGTCATATCTACTGATTGTGCGCGCTACATCGACGCCTGTCACGGACTCGCCGAGGCTGGATCGGACGTCAGTTCCTTGTCGAGGTTGGGCCGATCGTCCCGCTGGGACCTGCGCTTTCATCTGTTGCACGACCCGCAGCCGATGGCGCCGGTGTCGGGCTTCCCGAGACGAAGAGTTGAGCGCCAAGCGCATCGCCCGTGAGCTGGGGAGCCTGCCCGCTGACGCCGGTTTGCCCGGTGCCGGCAGTCTGCCCCGCGGTCGGTGTGGCTGCGACCCTGACCGTCGTGGTGTTCTTGCCGGCGCTGATGACCAGCGCGACCGTGGACATCACCAGCGCGGCCAGGATGCCCAGGCCGTCGAGATATCACGACGGTCTTCCCGGACGCTCGTGCGATCTGCTCATCGAAGAGTTGCTGCTCGGTCTTGCCGCGGGGCTCGGCTCGCCTCGTTCCCTCTCTCAGACCTGCATGCGGTCAACATCACTACGCCCGCACGGCACTGCGCGCGCGGCGAATCAGCCCGAGCGCCCAGCCACCGCCACCCGCCCGGTCTGCGGGAACAGCGTGTCGTTGAAGCGCGTGCTGAGAAGGTCGATCCGCAACCACGCATCGTATGAGAGCATCCGGAAACCAGGACGGTCTGCGGCAAACATCCTGCTGCACTCCCCTGCTGGTTTTGGGGTCCGTCAGGTGATGAACGGAGGAGAAAGGGGCCAGTCCATGTACACCCAGGTGTTCGACCCGGTCAGCGACTCGCTCGGCCTGTCCTCGATCTTCGCGGCGTTGCCGCTGCTCGTGCTCTTCGTGCTCATCGGCGTCGTTCGCATGGCGGCCCAGTGGGCCGCGCTCATCGGCCTCTCCGTGGCGCTCCTGGTGGCCATCGTGATCTACGACATGCCGCTCGGCCAGGCCCTGGACTCCGGCCTCGAGGGGGCGGCCTTCGGGCTGTTCCCGATCATGTGGATCGTCATCAACGCGATCTGGATTTACACCATGACCGTCGAGAGCGGCCACTTCAACGTCCTGCGCCGTTCGTTCGCCAGCGTCTCCGACGACCAGCGCATCCAGGCGGTCATCATCGCGTTCTGCTTCGGCGCCCTGATCGAGGCGCTGGCCGGCTTCGGCACGCCGGTGGCGATCTCCGCCGTCATGCTCCTCGCGCTCGGCCTCCAGCCGATTAAGGCCGCCAGTGTGGCGCTGGTGGCCAACACCGCGCCCGTCGCCTTCGGTGCGATCGCCATCCCGATCATCACACTGGCCGGCGTCACAGAGCTGCCCAAGGACGATCTCGGCGCGATGGTCGGCCGCCAGACGCCGTTGCTCGCGCTGATCGTGCCGCTGATCCTCGTCGGCATGGTCGATGGCAAGCGCGGCATCCGCCAAACCTGGCCCGCGGCGGTCGCATGCGGCGGCACGTTCGCGCTCGCCCAGTTCGTCTGCTCGAACTATGTCTCGGTCGAGCTCACCGACGTCGTCGCCTCGCTCTTGAGCGCCGGCGCGGTCGTCGCGCTGCTGCAAGTCTGGCAGCCCTCCGAGCCGCTGATCGGCGAGCGGGGCGGGCCACGGCCCGCGATCGCCGGCGGCGCCACGGAGGACGCCAAGTTCGAGGAGATGGTGCGCCGCCGCAGCGACGCCACGCATGACACGCGCCTCGACATCATCGAGGCCTACGCCCCCTACGCGATCATCATCGCCGTTCTCTCAATCGCCCAGATCGGCTTCATCAAGGACGCGCTCGCGGAGCCCACGCAGATGTTCGACTGGCCGGGATTGGACATCCGCAACCCCGACGGCGAGCAGATCTCATCGGTGACGTACAACTTCAACTGGCTCGGCGCGACCGGCACGCTGATGTTCATCTCCGGAGTGCTCACCGCCCTCGCGCTACGGCTTGACCCGCGGCACGCACTGCGCGCCTACGCCGCCACGCTCACGCAGCTCAAATGGGCGATCGTCACCGTGGCGGCTGTCCTCGGACTGGCCTACGTCATGAACCAGTCGGGCCAGACGGCCACGCTCGGGCTGTGGCTCGCCGGCGCGGGCAGCGCCTTCGCCTTCTTGTCCGCGGCCCTCGGCTGGCTGGGCGTGGCGATCACCGGCTCGGATACGTCATCGAACGCGCTCTTCGGCGCCTTGCAGGTGACCGCCGCCAAGGATGCGGACTTGTCGCCGACCCTGATGGCCGCAGCGAACTCGTCAGGCGGCGTGCTGGGGAAGATGATCTCGCCGCAGAACCTCGCCATCGGCGCCGCCGCCGTCGGCCTCGCGGGCAAGGAGGGTGACGTCTTCCGGCGCGTGCTCGGCTGGAGCCTCATCTTGCTGCTGGCCATGTGCGTGATCGTCCTGCTTCAGTCCACGGGCCTTTTCGACTGGATGGTGGTGGGCGAATAGGGGGCGGCCACGCGGCTTCCACCACCGGCCAACCGGGCCAGGTCCTGGTCGTCGTCAAGTCGCCGAGGATCACCGTCTCAAAGATCGCTGGGTTTCCGTGACCTCAGGCGCTTCACCGCTGCCCGAGATCCGGTCACGACCGAGGTTGCTGCTCGATGCCTTATCGAGCCAGCGCGTCGCGGCGGCCGGCGAGAGTCGCCGGGATGGTCGCGCGTGTTGGGTTGGCGTGGATGCGCGAGACGCCTAACCGCGCCGCGACATCCGTCGCCGGTCTCGTGCTCGAGGTGCGCGCGGTGTGAGGAGGGAGCGCGGAGCGCGGGCCCGGTACGACGACGTCCCGCTTCGCCGTGCTACGCACCGCGGGCGCGGTTCGCCGCATTGCTGATGACCCCCGCTCGGTCGCTCGCCATTCCCTGCGGAGGGACAACGAGTGCGCGAGAGTGTTGTCTCGCGCGAGCGCACTGTTGGAATGAATCGATAGGAGCTGTGATGCGTCGTCCCCCGCGTGAGCCTTCAGCTCATCGATGCCGTTGATCGTCAGCATGCTTCCTCCTCGCGTCGGTCATGGGACCAAGAACGAACACCTCGAGGGTCCGCGGCCCGTGGACGCCCTCGACGCGGTCGAGCTCGATGTCGGAGGTCGCCGACGGGCCGGAGACGAGCGTGATCGGCCGCCCGGCCTGCGCGGCCTCGGCCAGGTGGGCGACGGCGTCGGGCACGGAGGCGACGACCTGCGCCTCGTCGATCACGCACAGGTGGTAGTCGGGCACAAGCGTCAGCGCCCGCCGGCCGGAGCGTCCGCCGCCGTCGAGCACGATCGTCCCCGTCTCGGCGATCCCGAGCGCGCAGCCCGTCAGCACGCCGTCGACGCGGTCGAGGTCGCGCGCGGACAGCGGCGGGTGGTCGCGCACGAACTCGACACCCTCGATGTCGGCCGGGGCATCCGACGGGACGGCCAGCCGCGTCGCCCCGCGCTCGCGGCACGCCGCAGCCAGCGCCTCACCGAGGCCCCCGCTCGGGACGCGGTGGACCGTCGCGCGGTAGTCCGCGACGCGCTCGCAGAAGAGGTCGACGTTGGCGGGTTCGGCGCCGGCCGGGCGGTAGTCCCGCGCGACGTCGGGCGGAACGGCCGTGTCGCCGAGGGCCGAGCGGATGCGCCCGAGGACCCCCTCGCGCGCGGAGTTCATCGCTCGCGCCACCAGTCGCGGAACGTCTGGTCGGGGATGTCGGGCAGCTCGCGCATCGCGGTCCAGCCGCTCAGAATCGGTACCGACCCACCCAGGTGCCCGAGCGGGCCGCGCCCGAGCTTCGCGAGGCGCTGCGCCCGCTCGTAGCGCTTCGGCGAGGCGAACATCTTGCCGATCGCCGCCATCGCCAGGTGCTCGGGAGAGGTGTGGCTCTTCTCCTCCTTCACCACGCGCGCGCGCAGGTGGATCAGCACGCTCGGGATGTCGATCTTGACCGGGCAGACCTCGTAGCATGCACCGCACAGCGAGGATGCCCACGGGAGCGTCGGCGCCTCGCCGAGCCCGCGCAGCTGCGGGGTGAGGATCGCGCCGATCGGGCCGGGATAGACGGACTCGTAGGCCTGGCCGCCCACGCGCGTGTACACCGGGCATTCGTTCAGGCACGCCGAGCAGCGGATGCAGTGCAGCGCCTGGCGGCCGACCTCGTCGGCGAGCACGTCGGTGCGGCCGTTGTCGAGCAGGATGAGGTGGAACTCCTTCGGCCCGTCGCCCTCGCGCACGCCGGTCCACAGCGACGTGTACGGGTTCATCCGCTCCGCGGTCGAGGAGCGCGGGAGCAGCTGGAGGAAGACCTCGAGGTCGCGCCACTCGGGAAGGATCTTCTCGATCCCCATCACGGTCACGAGCACCTCGGGCAGCGTCGTGCACATGCGCCCGTTGCCCTCGGACTCGACGACGCAGATCGTGCCGGTCTCGGCGATCCCGAAGTTCGCGCCGCTGGTCGCCATCGGCACCGTGAGGAACTTCTCGCGCAGGTGGCGCCGGGCGGCCTCGGCGATGTCCTTCGCCTCCCACCCGAGATGCTCGCCCTTGGCGATCGTGTGCTCGAACAGCGTCCGGATCTCCGCACGGTTCTTGTGGATCGCCGGGACGAGGATGTGCGAAGAGGACTCGCCCGCGAGCTGGATGATCAGCTCCGCGAGGTCGGTCTCGATCGCCTCGATCCCCTGCTCGGCGAGCGCGCCGTTGAGCCCGATCTCGTCCGTGGCGAGCGACTTGACCTTGATCAGCTCGCGCGCGCCGTGGTCGTGGGCGATGCCGGCCACGATGCGGTTCGCCTCGGCACCGTCGGGCGCCCAGTGCACGACGCCCCCCGCGCGGGTGACGGAGGCCTCCAAGCGCTCGAGTTGCTCGGGCAGCGTCGCCATCGCGCGCGCCTTGATCGCCGCCCCCGCGTCGCGCAGCGCCTCCCAGTCGGGAACCTCCGCCACCGCCAGCTGGCGCTTGGCCCGGATGGTGGAGGTCGCCTTGCCGATGTTGCGGCGCAGCTGGGCGTCCTGCAGCGTCTCGTGGGCGGCCGCCGGGAAACCCTTCATTCCTGGGCCGCCAGGATCTCGGCGATGTGCACGGTGCGCACGCCGGCGCGCTGGCGCCTGAGCGCGCCGCCGATGCTCATGAGGCACGAGTTGTCGGCCGACGTGCAGACCTCGGCGCCCGTGTCGAGTATGTGGCGCAGCTTGTCGGAGAGCATCGCCATCGAGGTGTCGGCGTTCTTGACCGCGAAGACACCGCCGAAGCCGCAGCACTCGCGCGTGCCCTCGAGCTCGACGAGGTCGATGCCCTGGACGGCGCGCAGCAGCCGGAGCGGGCGATCGCCGATCTTCAGCAGCCGCAGCGAGTGGCAGGTCGAGTGGTACGCGACGCGATGCGGGTAGACGGCGCCGACGTCCTCGACACCGAGGACGTCGACGAGGAACTCGGTCAATTCGAAGACGCGCTCTACCCCGTGTCCCCGCAGGTGCGCGACGCAGGACGCGGACGGCGACACGACGGTCTCGTAGCCCGCGAAGACGCGCTCGAAGCGCTCTACCAGCGCGCCGCCGTCATCGGCATAGCCCGAATTCGTGTGCAATTGCCCGCAACACGTCTGCGCTTCCGGGAACTCCACCTCGACGCCAAGGCGCTCCAGCAACTCGACGACCGCCCGGCCCGTCCCCGGGAAGAGCGTGTCGTTGAAGCAGGTGACAAAGAGCGCTACCCGCACTCAGCGAGCATACGCGGCGCGGCCCGTGCTCCCGCTCCCCTCCCCCCCCGCAGACCGGCTGCTGGTGGGGTGGGTGTCGGATTTGATCGCGTGGAAACGCTGGAGTGGCAGGTCCCGGCCAGCATCATCGCGCGGTTGTAATAGACCTGCGAGAGCCCGAGACCGCCGTACTGCTCAGGCACCTTCATGCCCAAGGCGCCAACCGCCTTCAGTCCGGCGACGACCTCGTCGGAGATCCTGCCTTCGCGCTCGATCGCCTGCGGATCGACGTTGTCCTCCAAGAACGCCCGTAGGGCCGCCAGGAATCGCTCACCCTTCTCGACGACCTCAGCCGGCAGTTCCGGCTGCGGAGAGATCAATTCACGCTGAGAGTCGCCGAGATAGAGGCTCTTGCCGAAACTCGGCAGCTTCCAATCCTTCTCACGGGCCGCCTCCGAGATCGCTCGGGCCTCCTTATAACCGGTATTCAGCGGCCATGCGTCACCTTCCCTCCGTCATCGGTGCTGCGGCTGGAAGCCCGGAATCGTCACCTGGCGTCAAACAGCCCACCACGGCGCCCGCGCCTACATCGGCAGGAATCCCGACGCCGGTGTGGAGGAGTACGGTCCCGACGGGCGTCGGCGCGTCATTGCTCGCCGGCCAGCAGCTCGGCGAGGTGGACGACGCGCGTTCTGAGCCCGCGTCGCTTGACGCCCTGTTGGAGCTGCCGGTAGCAGCCCGGGTTGACGACCGCGACGATGTCGAGGTCTGCGTCGGCGATCTCGTCGAGATGGCGGTCGAGCACGCGCGCGCTGTCGTCGGCGCGGACGATCGCGTAGGACCCTGCTGCGCCGCAGCAGGCGGCGGCGCTCGGCAGCTCGACGTACTCGCCGACGCGCGCGATCAGCTCGCGCGGCTCGCGCCAGACGCCCAGCGCGTTGCGGAGGTGACAGGAGTCCTGCAGCCCGATCCGCGGGCGGCCGTCGACCGGCTCCGCTGGCGGGCGCTCGCGTTCGACCAGCCATTGCGAGAGCTCCTTGACGCGCTCAGGGCCGAGCACGCTCGCGAGGTGCGCGGCGCATCCGCCGGCGGTCGTCACGATCGTCCCGGGCAGCGCCTCGCCCAGTTCCTCGGCCAGCTCGTTGCCTCGCTCGAGCGCTCCGTTGTGCGCGTGCAGCGCGCCGCAGCAGCCTTGGTCGGTCGGCGCCGCGCACTCGGGGACCAGCTCACGCGCGGCGCGGCTGACCCGCGGATACAGAACCCGCTCGAAGCACCCGAGCATGAGGTTCACCGGCCCTGGCGCATCGCTGCGGCGGCCGGCGTGCCGGCGCACGACTCCGATCGCGCGGACGCGGCGCGGCGAGTCCACCGCCCACATCAGCGGCCGCACCTTCCAGGGCCGGCGCCGCCCGTTCCACAGGTGGTCACGCCACTCCTCCAACAGCGCGCCGTACTGGACGCCCGCCGGGCACACCGGCTCGCACGCCCGGCAGCCCAGGCAGAACGACGCTTCGTCGAGGACGGTGGGATCGTCGTCCGCCAACGCGCCCGTCTCGAGCGCCCGCATCAGGTTGATGCGCCCGCGCGGCGATGACGTCTCCACGCCGGTCAGCTCGTACGTCGGGCAGGCGGGAAGGCAGAAGCCGCAGGAGATGCAGCGGTCGAGCAGCTCGGGGGTGAACACCCCGCGCCGCTCGGGGACGGTCTCGGGCGCGATGTCTGCCGTGCTCATGAGCCGAGCTTGCCGGGGTTGAGGATGCCGTTGGGGTCAAAGGCGCCCTTGATCCGCCGCAACAGCGCCATGTGGTCGGCGCCGAGCTGGCGTTCGAGGTAGCGCAGCTTCACGCTGCCGACCCCGTGCTCGCCGGTGATCGTGCCGTCGAGCTCGATCGCCCGCGCGAAGATCTCATCGAAGGCGGCGTGCGCCCGGTCCACCGCGCCCTCGTCCGCGGCATCGAGGACCGCGGTCGGATGCAGGTTGCCGTCGCCCGCGTGGCCGAACGTGCCGATCTTGAGGTCGTGGCGCTGGGCGACCTCCTGGATGTACTCGACCATCTCGGCGATACGTGCCCGGGGCACCGTCGCGTCCTCGAGGAGGGTGAGCGGCTCGAGGCGCGACAGCGCCGGCAGCGCGGCACGGCGCGCCTCCAGCACCTCCGCGGCCGCCTCCGGGGAGTCGGCGATCCGCACCTCCGTCGCTCCCTCCGCCACGCAGGCCTCCGCCATCGCCTGCAGGTCGCGCTCGATCACAGCGGGATGGCCGTCCTGCCCGAAGATGAGCAGCGCGCCGGCTGACGTGTCGAGCCCGATGTGCGCGAAGTCCTCGACCGCGCCGATGCAGACCTGGTCGAGGAACTCGAGCGTGACCGGGAGGATGCCGGAGGCCAGCACCCGCGACACCGCGCGGGCGGCGTCGGCGAGATCGGGGAAGTAGGCCATGCCGATGCCGGACGCCTCGGGCACAGGCACCAGCCGCAGCGTCAGCTCGGTCATCACCGCAAGCGTGCCCTCGCTCCCGCAGAGCAGTCGCCGCAGGTCATATCCGGCGACGTCCTTCACGAGGCGCCCGCCGCTGCGAATGATCTCTCCCGTCGGCAGCACCGCCTCGACGCCGAGCACGTAGTCGCGCGTGACGCCGTACTTCAGCGCGCGCAGACCGCCCGAGCACTCCGCGACGTTCCCGCCGACGGTCGCGACCGTCTGGCTGCCCGGGTCGGGCGGGAACAGGAGGCCCTTCGCGGCCGCCGCCTGCGCCAGCTCGATCGTGCGCACGCCCGGCTCGCAGACCGCGACGAGCTCCGCGTCGCTGACCTCCTTGATCTTGCTCATTCGCGTCAGCACGAGCACGATGCCGCCGCGGTGCGGGACGGTCCCGGCGCTCAGATTCGTGCCCGACCCGCGTGGCACGACCGGGACCCGCCGCTCGTTGGCGAGGCGGAGCACCCCGGCGACCTCCTCGGCTGTCGCCGGGAACACGACCGCATCGGGACGACCGCGCTCCAGCGGCGTCGCATCCGTCGAGAAGGTCAGCAACGCGCCCTCATCGGTCCGCACATGGTTGCGCCCGACCACCCCCTCCAGCTGCTCTCGCAGTGCGGTGGACGTCGCCGTGGCGGCCACGCTCACACGCTCGGCGACGTTCGCGGTTGAGCCCAGCGCTTCACGAGCCGCATCTTCCCAGCCTGCGACTCAGGTCGCGCGTCCCCGGATCAGGTCCGCCGCACGCTCGGCGATCATGATCGTCGGGGCGTTGGTGTTCCCGCCGGGGATGACGGGCATGACCGATGCGTCCACGACGCGCAGGTTCTCGACTCCGTGGACGCGAAGTCGGGAGTCGACCACCGCGTCATCGCCCTCATCGCTCATCCGGCACGTGCCGACGGGGTGATAGATCAGCATCAGGCGCCGGCGCAGGTCGGCCTCGAGATCGCTGCGGGTCGCGCTGGTCGGGCCCGGGCTTGAGCTCTGAGACGATGATCTCGCGCATGGGGCCCTGTGTTGCGATTTCTCGCGCCAGCTGCATGCCGTCGACGAGGGAACGCAGATCGTCGGGCTCGGACAAGGAGTTCGTGATCATGCGCGGCTTCGCGGTGGGATCCGCCGATCGCAGCCACACCCGGCCGCGGGCCTGCGGTGACACGAGCACGGGCGCGATGACCGCGCAGTGGCCATCGTAGGTCTCCGCGCCGTGATCCTCGTAGTAGGCGGCGCCCATGTGGAACTGGACGTCGGCCGCCGGCAGCCCGGGGCGCGTCCGGACGAAGGCGACGACTTCGGCGACGGTCGAAGTCAGTGGTCCCGTGCGGCGCAGCACCCACTCGGCGAGAGGCTTGGGCTTGTCGGCGCCGTAGAGGGTGCTCTGCTCTGAGACCTCCCAGATGAGCGTGACGAACGGGTGGTCCTGCAGGTTGCGCCCGACTCCGGGCAGATCGTGGCGCGCCTCCACACCGACGGCCCGCAAGTCGTCGGCCGAGCCGATGCCACTGAGGAGCAGCAGTTGCGGCGATTGGATCGCTCCCGCGCTCAGGATCACCTCGCGCTCGGCTCGAATCGAGCGCTCGCGCCCGCGCCCGCGCGTGACCCGCACGCCGACCGCCCGGTCGCCCTCGAGATCGACGCGAAGGACCCGCGTGCGCGTCATCACCTCGAGGTTCGGCCGTTCGCGCGCTGGGCGCAGGAAGGCGTCGGCGGCGCTCCAGCGCCGGCCGTCGCGTTGGTTGACCTGGAACATGGCCACGCCGTCCTGCTCGGGACCGTTGTAGTCGCGGCTTCTCGGGATGCCCGCCGCCTCGCTCGCGGCGATCAGGCGGCGGTCGACTTCGGCGCGCGGGGAGCGCTGGTTCGATATCCGTAGCGGCCCGCCCGCGCCGTGGAACTCAGACGCGCCTCGTACGTCGTCCTCTGACTTCATGAAGTAGGGCAGCACGTCCCGCCAGCCCCAGCCAGCGGCGCCCTGCGCCTCCCACAGGTCGTAGTCGAGCGGCCGCCCGCGGACGTAGAGCATCGCGTTCATCGAGCTCGACCCGCCCAGGCTCTTCCCGCGCGGCACGTAGAGCGACCGGCCGTCGACGTGCGGCTCGGGCTCCGTGGAGAAATCCCAGTCGAGCTTGGTGTGGAACTGCTTGACGAAGGCCGCCGGGATCTTGATGTTCGGACTCCGGTCGCGGCCGCCGGCCTCGATCAGCAGGACCCGCGTGGCCGGGTCCTCGGTCAGCCGGTTGGCCAGGACGCATCCGGCTGACCCCGCGCCGGCGACGATGTAGTCGAACGCGTCTGACATGCGCGGCTCCTCGCTTGGCCTCGGCGGCAGGTTGGCCGCAGCGAGAGTCATATCCCATAGGCGATCAGTACCTGGGTGCGGTCGGCGAGTACCGTCGCGGGGCATGAGCGCACCGACGTTCCGCACGATCATCGAGCCCTTCCGGATCCACTCGGTGGAGCCGCTGCGCATGACCACGAGCCAACAGCGCAAGGAGGCCGTGGTCCGGGCCGGCTACAACCTGTTCGAGGTGCACGCGAAGGACGTGCTGATCGACCTGCTCACCGACTCGGGGACGGGCGCGATGAGCCGCGATCAGTGGGCTGCGATTCAGCACGGCGACGAGTCCTACGCCGGCTCGCCGTCGTACTACGTGTTCCGGGACGCCGTGCGCGAGCTGTTCCCGTTCCAGCACGTGATCCCGACCCACCAGGGCCGGGCGGCCGAGAAGATCATCTTCAGCGTGCTCGCGGGGCCCGGGAAAGTGGTGCCGAACAACACGCACTTCGACACCACGCGGGCCAACGTCGAGTACACCGGGGCGCGGGCCGTCGACCTGCTGATCGCGCAGGGCCGCGACCCTCAAGCCGACCACCCGTTCAAGGGCAACATGGACGTCGAGGCACTGGATGCCTTGCTGCGAGCGCGCGGGGACGACATCCCGGTCGTGTTCATGACGATCACGAACAACAGCGGCGGCGGTCAGCCGGTGTCGCTGGCCAACCTGCACGCGGTCCGCGAAGTGTGCGAGGCGCACGGTAAACAACTGTTCCTCGACGCCTGCCGCTTCGCCGAGAACGCCTGGTTCATCCAGGAGCGAGAGCCGGGGCAGGCTGGCCGCGACGTGACCGACATCGTGCGTGAGATGGCATCGCTGGCCGACGGCATGACGATGAGCGCCAAGAAGGACCCGATGGGCAACATCGGTGGATGGCTGGCGATGGACGACGACGAGCTGGCACGCGAGTGCCGGAACCTGCTGATCCTCACCGAAGGCTTCCCGACATACGGCGGGCTGGCCGGCCGCGACCTCGAAGCGCTGGCGCAGGGGCTGCGCGAAGTCGTCGACCACGACTACCTGCGATACCGGATCCGCTCGACCGGGTACCTCGGCGAGGCGTTGCAGCGGGCCGGAGTGCCCGTGCTGAGGCCGGTCGGCGGGCACGCCGTCTACATCGACGCCCGGGCCCTGCTCCCGCAGATCCCGCCGCTCGAGTACCCCGGCCAGGCGCTCGCGGTCGCCCTCTACGAGGCAGGGGGAGTGCGCAGCTGTGAGATCGGCACGGTGATGTTCGGCCGCCAGCCGGACGGTTCGGAGGTGCCTGCCCCGCTCGACCTGGTGCGGCTCGCGATCCCGCGCCGAACATACACGCAGAGCCACATCGACTACGTGATCGAGGTCTGCGAGCACGTCGCCCGCGGGGCCGATGAGCTGACCGGCTACCGAATAGTCGATGAGCCGGCGGCCCTGCGCCACTTCACGGCCACCTTCGAACCGCTGGGTTGACCGTCGGTGGTCTGGTCGTGAGTACCTGCCGTCGCTGGGCGGGTTCAGCGCCGTCGGTACCGAAGCCGATCTCGGTTGTCAAGGCCGGTTGAAATGTGGCCAGTCGCGCCGGTTTGAAAAGTGTGGGGTGTTGAGGGGCCGCAACGGCCGCCGCACTTGGCCGGCTCCTCGAGCTACGAGCCGCACGCGTCTCGGCGAACGCTGACCTCACGCCTGCTCCGTCCTTTCGATGCGAGCGTCAGGCGGCCGCGGCACCTGGCGCTGGGACCTCGTCCGGAGCAGGCGCGCGCCGGACCGGCACTCGGGCGCGCGCATCTGGACGACACGCCGTCGTCTGCCTCCGCGTCGCGCGTGTTGCCGCTCACGTGCCGGAAGTGGGTATGGGGGGCAACTGCGATTGTCTGCCGCGCGAAACGGCGGCGACATCGACTTTCTGGCGATTATTTGGCGACTTGAGAGGCGAGATTTGGCTTGCTAGAGCCAAAGTCGGCGTACTCGCTGTCGGTCTACGGAAAGGAAGGTCAGAGGTTCGAATCCTCTCGGGCGCGCTTCGGAAAGGGCTCTAGGAAGCCAAGTCCTGCGCCGGGATTCGTCCGCGCGGGACGCCGGGTGGGAACGGGTGCGAACAAGACTGGCGCGTCTCCAGGCCTGGCTAGCGGTTACGGGTCGACCCGGCCCGCCGGTTGTGTGGTCGACGGTTTTCGAGCCCGTGGCTCTATCACCGAGACGCCAGCAGGATGAGCAGCAGCGACGACCTCGTGCCAGCGAACCAAGCGTCCGTGCTGCGATCTAGTACTCCGATCTCGGGCTGGTTCTTCGCGTGTGACGCAGTCTCACGCTCTCCGCGCGCTCTCTCGTTGCCGGGCGCTTGACAGGGTTCTCAGGGAGGTGTAATTTGAACTGAAGTCATGTTGGTAACGCGCCGACACCGATCCACCACCCGGCCCGCCCGCGGAGCTCTCGCAGATCACCAGGGCGATGTGCTGGCGCTCGTGGTCTATGAGCTTCTCGATGCTCATGACGACACGGTGCGCCTGGCGGAGGGGCTCGAGGGCGATCTGCGGTGGAGAGCGCATGTCGACTACCTCCGCGGTCTGCAGCGCGTAGGGCGTGAGGCATTGGCTCGCGGCACCGCCGGCGAGCCCGCGCGCTCGACGCGTCGACCGGCGGACGTGCTCAGGCGATTCCGGCGACCGCCGGCCGGCACCAAGATCGCGATCCCATGACGCACGCCTTCATGTACCCGCGGGTCACGCAGATCGCCCCACGCGCACACAGCGTCACCGCGTCGTCGCTCGGGACGTACCTGCAGCCGGGCACGCGCGATGTTCCCGGCGGTCCCATGGCGTCCGGTGCGGCGGTCACCGGCGCATCGATGATGCCGGCGGCGGGACGGCGCTCCTAGCTTCATCCACGATGCACCCGACGCCAATCACCCACGACCGCAGGGCCGCGACGCCACGATCGCCCGCTGCACCGGCGCTGTCGCTCGTCGCGACGGCCGGCGGAGGTGCACCCGCGCGAAGCGCCGCCCCGTCCCAGCGAGAACTCGTGCAAAGGTCCCTGATGTTGCGCCCCGAGCGCCGGAAGCGGCGCGCCTAGATCGCCTCGCCCGGACGCTGGAAGATGATCTCCGGCACGACGCACGCCGGCGAGACGTGCAGCAGGAAGCGCAGGGCCGCGGTGATGTCGCTCGTTCGCAGCATCTCCTCCGGGGGGACCGTGCCCCTGATGAACTCGGTCATGTCGGTGTCGACGAAGCCCGGGCAGAACGCGACGGACTTGATGCCCTCGGAGTTGAGCTCCTTGTTCATCGCCGACGTGTAGGCGACGACGGCGGCCTTGGTCGCCGCGTAGACCGACAGCCACGGCTGCGGTGACTTGCCCGCCAACGACGCCATGTTCACCACCAGCGCGTTGCTGTGCTCGCTCCCGGCGGCTCGCAACATGTCCGCGCACTCGCGATAGAAGAGGACGATCGCGCGCAGGTTGACGTCGAGCTGCATGTCGACGAACTTGGTCTGGTGATCGGCGGCCGCCGCGCCGATCCCCACGCCCGCGTTGTTGACGAGCACGTCGAGGCGTCCGAATCGTTCGCCGTGGCGCGCGACGACCTCGCGGATCGCGTCCTCGTCGGCCATGTTGGCGGCCACGCCCTCGACGTCGTAGCCCTTGGCGCGCAGTTTCTCGGCGGCCTGGAAGAGCGTGTCCGGCTTGCGGGCGGAGACCGTCAGGCCGTAGCCTTCCTCGCCCAACGCCTCGGCTAGCGCGAAGCCGATCCCGCGGGAGGCTCCGGTGACGATGGCGGCGCGATCGGGCATGTGAGAGACCTTTCGGAGGGGAGCTGACGGCGCGCAATCCTTCCAGGTCTCAGCAGCTGAGCACGGTGCAGGCGCTGACGCCGGGGGCGCCGTAGACCTGCGTGAACCCGACGCTGTGCGGGCCGGTGATCTGGCGCTCGCCGGCCTCGCCGCGCAGCTGCAGCACGACCTCGTGGACCTGCCGTAGGCCCGAGGCGCCGATCGGCTCGCCGTTGGCCAGGCAGCCGCCGTCGGTGTTGATCGGCAGGCGCCCGTCCAGCCGCGTGGCGCCGCTCTGGATCAGCGACTCCTGCTCGCCGTGCCGGCACAGGCCCGTCTCGGCGAGGTGCATGACCTCCGCGCCGGACTCCGTGTCCTGAAGCTGGGCGACGTCGACGTCCTCGGGGCCGATCCCGGCCTGCTCGAACGCGGCCGCCGCCGCCTCGGCCGTCGGCGACGGCGCGGACTCGATAGGGATTGAGGGGCTGAAGACCTCGAAGGAGCCGAAGCGGCGCGTCCGGAAGGCGACCGAGCGCAGGTGGATCGGCGTGCGGGCGAGGGCCTTCGCGTGCTGGCCTCGAGCGAGCACGAGCGCCACGGCGCCCTCGCCCGGCGAGCAGAACATGTACTGCGTCAGCGGGTTGTTGACCATCTTGGAGGCGAGCACCTCCTCCTCCGAGAGCGGCCGGCGGCGCCACGCGTTCGGATTGCGCGCGCCGTTGTCGAAGGCCTTCGACGCGACCTTGGCGAGCGTCGATTCGCTGATGGCGTGCTCGGCCATGTAGCGCTGGATCTTCATCGCGAAGAACTGCGTGGTGAGCATGAGGCCGGTCTCGCCGTACCAGGAGCCAAGGCCCCAGTCCTCGGGCAGCGGGTTGAACGCGCCGGGCGGGTGCTTGTCGAAGCCGACCACCAGCGCGACGTCCGCCGAGCCGGCCGACAGCATCGCGTGGGCGGTCGCGAGCGCGGACCCTCCGGTCGCGCAGCCGTTGCGGACGTTGATGAACGGCACTCCGGTGAGGCCCAGGACCGACACTGTCGTGTCGGCGTTGCCCGCCGCGTCCGATCCGCCCGCGGCGAAGTCCACCTCCGCCCAGCTGATGCCCGCGTCGGTGAGCGCGGCGCGCGCGGCGACCGCTGCCATCTCGAGGCCCGACACGCCGGGATGGCGGCCGAAGGGATGGATGCCGACGCCGACGACCGCCACGCCGTCGTTCGTGCTCATTCCCCGTTCTCCGCGGGCCGGAAGGCGAAGGTCACCGCGCCGCCGTCGCCCGGAGCGGGGACGAGCACGAGCTCCATCGGCATCCCGATGTGCAGTTGGGCGGGGTCGGCCTCCGTCAGCCGCGCCTCGACCCGGACCTCGCCCGGGAGCTCGACGTAGCCGACGCCGTAGGGCTCGAAGTCCTCGGCCGTGCCCGCATACGGCGGAGACTTGGGCGCGAAGCACTGGATGGTCCATGTCCACAGCGTCCCGCGACGTCCGAGGCGGCGCTCCTCGACGTCGCGCGTCGTGCACGCCGCGCACGACGCTTGGCGCGGGAAGGCCACGACGCCGCAGTTGCGGCATCGCGAACCGATGAGCTCCGGCGCGTCGGCGGTGCCCGCGATCAGGCCGTCCGCGACGGCGACGAAGTCAGTCTGCCCCGGCATCGATCCGCAGACCGGATTCGAACGCGATCGCCGGCGAGCGCGCCACCATGTAGCGCGCCATCCGGCCGTCGGCGTCCAGCTGCGCCACCGCGAGGAAGGTCCCGATCCGCTCGCCGCTGTCGTAGCGGGTCTCGCCGAGGGCGAACTCGACGTCGCCGGCGGTGCCGCCAAAGAGCACGTGGTGGGCCCAGTCGCGCATGTCGCCGGCGTCGATGAACGCGCGCAGGTCCTCGAGGCCGCCGACGAACTGGCGGCTGACGCGGTCGCTGCCGTCGGCCCACTGGATCGCGAACTCGACGTCGTCGGCGACCAGCTCGAGGGAGGAGTGCGGGTCCGGCCCGTCGAGGGCCGCAAAGTAGCGCTCGAAGAACGTCACGCCGCCGCCCTCGCGCGCCCCGTCGCCTCGGGCGGCACGCCGATCAGCGCGAGGCAGCGGTCGGTGAAGAACGCCGCGACGCTGCTCAGCGTGACGATCCCGTTCGGGCGGTACCAGTGCCAGACGCTGTTGTAGAGGCCGAGGATCGCGCGTGTGAGTAGCCGCGGGTCGCTCTTGGGGATCGTCCCCTGCGCCATCGCGTGCGACAGGAAGCTGGCCCATGCGAACTCGAGGTCGCGCGTACGCGACCGCGCGGCCTGACGGGCCTCCTCCTCGCGCGGTGAGTTACTGCGCCGCGACAGGAGGCCCTGCTCCGCGACCAGGACGCGGTTGCGCTGGACGTCGTGCTCGGAGAGCTCGAAGCAGTCCTCCATGACCGACACGAGCGCCTGGAGCGGATCGGCGCCGTCGGCGCTCAACAGCTCGAAGCGCGACCGGAACCCCTCGATCGCCTGGTCCATGATCACGTAGAGGCAGTGCTGCTTGGATTCGAAGTAGTGGTAGAGCGCGGTGGGCCCGACGCCGACGTCGGACGCGATGTCGGCCCACTTGGTGTCCTCGTAGCCGTTGCGGCCGAAGCGCTCCGTAGCGGCGGCGAGGATCTCCGTGCGCTTGGCGCCCTCGACCCGCGCACGTCCGCGGCGCGGGGCCGGGCCGTTCGGGTCGGATTGGTGCTGATCTGAACTCATTTCAATTACAGCGTACCAGGGGTCTCAGCGGCCGACAAGGCAGCTCCCAACGTCACAGCCGGCACGGCTTCAGGCCGGAACGCGCGAGCCTTCGAGGATCTGCCGAACGACGTCGGCCTTGACCACCTTCAGCGACGGCGTGCGCGGGAACTCGTCGAAGATCTCGACGAACTCGGGCCACGTGTACTTGGCCACGCCCTCGTGATCGAGGAACTCCTGCAGCTCGGCCAGGGTGGGCGCGCGCTGCCCGGGCTTGAGGACGAGCGCGGCGCACGCGCGTTCTTCGAGGCGCTCGTCGGGCAGCGGGACGACGGCCACGTCGTGGACCGCTGGGTGGCGCAGGAGCACGGCCTCGAGCTCCGCGGGCACGACCGTCACGCCGCCGCGCCGGATGATGTCCTTGCTGCGCCCGACGTACACGAGGTGGCCGTCCTCGTCGAGATAGCCGAGGTCCCCGGTGCGGTAGCCGCCCCAGCCCGTCAGCGAGTCACGGGTGAGGTCGTCGTTGCCCAGGAAGCACAGGAAGCGGCTTGGCCCGTTGACGACCACGGCGCCGACCTCGCCGGTCGGCAGCGGGGCGTCGTCGGCGTCGAGGATGCGGATCTCGGTGCCGTCGTATGGCCGTCCCTCCGTCGTGATCATCTTGGCCTCGGGCTCGTCGAGGCCGTGCGCGGCGTGCCCGGGGACCTCCGAGAGGCCATAGTCGGCCAGCGGCGGGAGACCGAAGGCCTCCTTCATCGCCAGGCGGCGCTCAGGGGTCAAGCCCGGCGCGGCCACGACGCGCATCGAGGACAGGTCGCGCTGCGTGGCCTGCGCGGCCTGCAGCGTGTCGGCCGCGTGGGTCGGCATCAGCAGCACGTAGGTGCAGGCGTGCTCCTCGATGAGGCGCAGCGCCTCCTCGGCCTTCCAGCGGTTCACGAGCACGCCAGTACCGCCGTTGAGCAGCACGGGGAAGTAGCCGAACACGAGGCCGCCCACGAAGCCGAACTCGCACACGACGAGGTAGGTGTCGTCGCCTGAGAGCTGCCAGCGCCTGCAGATCCCCTCGGTCGCGTAGCGAAGGGTGTTGCTCGAGTGCACGATGCCCTTCGGCGCGGAGGTCGTGCCGGAGGAGTGCATCACCAGCGCGAGGTCGTCGGCATCGCGGGAAGTTCGGTCGTCCGGCGCCTCCTCGGCGATCAGCTCGTCGATCGTCTCCGGGCGCAGCGTGATCAGGTGGTCGACGTCGTGCGCGACGAGTTCGCACTTGGCGATCTCCTTCTCACCGCCGAAGGCGATGATTCCTTTCGCGCGCGTCTGGTTGCTGAGCGCCGACAGCTGTGTGATGTTGAACATCGGCGGGAGCGGCGCGAGCACGACGCCGCGGTGAAGGCACCCGAGCAGCGCGATCGCGGCCTCGATCGAGTGGCGACCCAGCAGGATCACCACATCGCCCGGCGCCACGGACCCGGCGGCGAGGCGTGCGGACAGCGCGATGGCCGCGCGCCGCAGCTCGTCATAGGTGACCCGCCGGTCGTCGAGCATCAGCGCCACCTTGCCGGGCTGCGCCTCGGCGCGGGCCGCGAAGTCAGCCCAGAGGTCGCCCGAGCGCCAGTGGCCCTCCGCGTAGAAGCGCTCCGCCTCGGGCTGGAAGCTCAGCGTCGACATGGGTTCATCGGTCTCCGTATCTCGGTTGCTCATTGTGCTCGGTCGCCGGCGCGGCGTCACGCAGCGAGGAACAGAGTAACTGAAGTGAGATCGAATTGATAGCTGGTTCGTACGAACCGGCTCGATGGGGTGCGATCTTGTCCCGTACTAGTGATACTGATACGATCTCAGTTCATGCGATTGACCGCCACCGACTCAGAGCGCGGGCTCCAGGACGAGATCCGGGCCTTCCTCGCTGCGGAGCGCCCGGACGCGACGCGGTTGCCGCGGTCGCTGGAGGACCGGATGGAGGTCCTGCGCGACTGGCAGGCGCGCTGCCACGAAGCCGGCTACGTCGGACGCGCGTGGCCGCGCGAGTTCGGGGGCGGGGGAGGGCCGGCCGCCGAGCAGATCGTCATCGATCAGGAGCTCGCCGCTGCCGGCGCCCCCGAGTTCATCAACGTCGTCGGGCTCGACGTCCTCGGCCCATCGCTGCTGCGCTTCGGCACGGACGAGCAGCGGCGCCGTTACGTGCCGGCGATCCTCTCGGCCGAGGAGATCTGGTGCCAGGGGTTCTCCGAGCCCGAGGCCGGGTCCGACCTCGCGTCGCTGCGCACGAGCGCCGTCGAGCGCGATGACCACTTCGTCCTCAGCGGACAGAAGACGTGGGTGTCCTGGGGCCAGTTCGCGCGCTGGTGCGGGGTGCTCGCCCGCACCGATGAGACCGTGCCCACGCACCGCGGCATCTCGATGCTGATCGTGGACATGCGCTCGCCCGGCGTCGAGTTGCGGCCCATGACCCAGATCACCGGCCACGCGGAGTTCTGCGAGCTCTTCCTCGACGACGTCGTCGTGCCCAAGGAGAACCTCCTCAGCGAGCGCGGCGATGGGTGGAAGATCGCGATGCACACGCTGGGACACGAGCGGGGTACCGCCGCGCTCCCCCGCCAGGTCAAGCTGCGCACGTGGCTCGACCGCGCGGTGCGCGTGGCGGCCGAGCGCACGCTCGACGGCGAGCCGCTGATCGACGACCCGGAGGTCCAGGTCGCGCTCGCGCGCGCGCTGATCGGGATCGAGGTGCTGCGCCACCACGCCTATCGGACGGTGGGAGAGTTCCTCAACGGCGGCGCCGTCGGCCCCGACAGCTCGAGCGTCAAGCTGCTCATGGCGGAGGCCGAGCAACGGCTGGCCGCCACCGCGCTGGAGGTCCTAGGGGCGACGATGCAGCACGCCGAGCCGGCCGCGTCCGCCGAGAACGAGTTTTGGTACGAGACCTATCTCTACTCGCGCGCGGCGACCGTGTACGGCGGGACGCAGCAGATCCAGCGCAACATCATCGCCGATCGCGTCCTCGGCCTGCCCAAGGAGTAGGTCATGGACCTCGAGCTGAGCGACGAGCAGACCTGGCTGGCCGAATCGGTGCAGACGCTGCTCGCCCGCGAGTGGAGCCCCGCCCCCGACGCGCCGTATGGCGACGAGGCAGCGCGCGACCGACTGTGGCGCGCTCTCGTCGACTTCGGGGCGCTGACCGTGGGTGGCGAAGACGGGCTCGGCGCGGTCGAGCTGTGCCTCATCGCCCGTGCCCTGGGGGCGCACCTGGCGCCCGTGGCATACCTCGGGAGCGCCGCGTTGCGCTTCGCGGTGCAGCCGCTCGCCGATGGCGAAGACGCCGCCGCGCTGGCGCTGCTCGAACCGGGATCGAGCTGGGCCAACGCAGCGCCGCGGACGACCGTCGACCCGACCCCGGCCGGAGACGTCCTCAGCGGGCGCAAGGCGGGAGTCGAGCACGCGCAGGCGGTCGAGCAGCTCGCCGTGGCGGTCTCCGGGCCCGACGGCGTGGGAGTCGCGGTCATCGCGGCCCGCGCGCCCGGCGTCACCCTGACCGCGCAGCCCGCGTTCGACGCGACCGTTCCCATGTACGCGGTCGACCTCGCCGACGCCGAGATCGTGGCCGGACCGTTCGCGGGCGAGGCGCTCGAGCGGCTGGCGACGATCGGGGCGCTGATGGCCGCCGCCGAGGCGGTCGGGGCGGCAGGGCGGTTGCTCGACGACGCCTGCCGCTACGCCGGCGAGCGGCGGCAGTTCGGCCGCACGATCGGCAGCTTCCAGGCATTGCGTCACCTGATGGCGGACATGTACGTGCGCCAGGCGAGCTCGTGGTCGTCCGTCCTCTACGCGGCGGCGGCGCTCGACGAGGACGCCGCTGAGGCTGGACGTACGGCGTCGATCGCCAAGGCGTACGTGTCGCGCGCGGCCCGGGAGGTGGCCCACGGCGCGATGCAGGTCTTCGGGGGCATCGCGGTGACGGCCGAGCACCCCGCCCACCGGTTCCTGCGCCGCATCGTCGTCCGCGAGCAGCAGTTCGGCGACGCGGCCCACCACGAGCGCGCGCTCGGGCGGGCGCTCGCGGCCGGCGCCGTCCCCGAGCCCGTCGTCTGACAAGAGGAGCGCACGCGATGACGCCGACGACCGCGACCGGATTCAACGACCCAACGGCCCAGCGCCTGGAGGCGATCGCGACGGGCGCCGAGCCCGATGTCGTTGGACCCCTGCTCGCGGACGCGCTGCACGATCCACGGTGGCAGCGCTGCGACGTCGCGCTCATCTCGGGCGGCAAGTCCAACCTCACCTACCGCGTCGCCTGCGACGCCGGCGAGGTCGTCCTGCGCCGCCCGCCGCTCGGGCACATCCTGCCGACCGCGCACGACATGGTCCGCGAGCACCGAGTGCTGAGCGCGCTGGAGGGCACGGCCGTCCCGGTGCCGCGCGTACTGCACCATGGCGGCGCCGACAGCCAGCTCGGGGCGCCGTTCTACGTCATGGAGCGCGTCGTCGGGCACGTCTGTCGCAACGCGCTGCCCGCGGGGTACGCCGACGCGCCCGAAGGGCGCGCGGCCATCGGCGAGGCGCTCGTCGACGTGCTCGCCGAGCTGCACACCGTCGACCCGGCCGCCGTGGGGCTCGAGGACTTCGGCCGGCCGGCGGGCTTCATGGAGCGCCAGCTGCGGCGCTGGTCCAAGCAGTGGGAGGCCTCCACGGCGCACGAGCTCCCGGCGCTCGACGCGCTGCGCGACGGGCTCGTGCGCACGCTGCCGCCCCAGCGCGCGGAAGCGATCGTCCACGGCGACTACCGGCTCGACAACACGGTGCTGCACCCCACGGCGGCGGGCCGCATCGTGGCGGTGCTCGACTGGGAGATGAGCACGCTCGGGGACCCCTTCACCGACCTCGGGGCGCTGCTGGCGTTCTGGAGCGAGGAGACGGACGACGCGGTCCTGGCCGCGGCGCGCATCGTCGCACCCGTCACCGCGGCCGAGGGCTTCCCGACGCGCTCGCAGGTGATCGAGCGCTACGCCGTGCAGACGGGCTTCGACGTCACCGACGCCGACTGGTACCAGGCGTTCGCCTTCTTCAAGCTCGCGGTGGTCTGCCAGGGCATCGCCGCCCGCGCCGCCGGCGGCGCCATGCTCGGCTCGGGCTTCGACGACGCGCAGCGCCTCGTCGCCCCGTTGGTCGATGCGGGCCGCCACCTCCTCGCCTGAGCGCGCGTCAGCGCGTCAGGCGCCAGATGGACAGCGGCCGGTTGAGGAGCGTCGGGTGCTGCGGGGGCGGCGGCGGAGGCGGGGGAGGGGTCATCGGACCGACATCCCGCCGTCCACGCTGAGCACGTGGCCCGTCACGAAGCTGCTGCCCGCGCCGAGCAGGAAGAGCACCGCCTCGTCGAGCTCACCGGCACGCCCGCCGCGGCGCAGCGGCGTGCGCGCGAGCAGGAACTCCGGGAAGGCCTCCGGGTCGTTGCCGAGCTCGGCGGTCATCTCGGAGGCGAAGAAGCCCGGCGCGACCGCGTTCACCCGGATCCCGTGACGGCCCCACTGCGAAGCCAGCTCGCGCGTGAGACCGATGACGCCGGCCTTCGAGGCGACGTACGCCGCGTCGGGGATCTCCCCGATCGATCGCAGGCCCATGACCGAGGCGACGTTGACGATGGATCCGCCGCCGCCGGCGCGCATCTGGGCGGCGGCGAGACAGGACAGCGCGAACGGCGCGGTCAGGTTGAGGTCGAGCACGCGTGCGAATGCGTCGGTGCTGGACTTCAGCGCCGGGCCGGTGGCGCCGGCGCCGGCGTTGTTGACGAGCCCGTCGAGGCGCCCATGGCGCTCCAGCACCGTCTCGACCAGGCGCTCGCGATCGGCCGCCTGCGTGACGTCGCACGTCACGGTGTCGGCGCCGGGCAGCTGAGCGCGCAGGCCTGCGAGCCGGTCCTCGCGCCGCGCGGCCAGGACCGGGGTCGCGCCGGCGGCGCCCAGGGCGCGGGCGAGCTGCTCGCCGAGGCCGGAGCTCGCGCCGGTCACGATGACCACGCGACCGTCCAGGGCATGGGGGGTGGATCTGATCTCGGTGGTGTTCATCTGAAGTCAGTTCAGTTTAGCATCCGCGACTTGGCTCCGCAAGCGGACTTGCGGGCGGTCGCCGCCGCCAGTGATATCGTTCACCCGACTTCAACTGAGGAACGAGACGCCTTGCCGCAACCACGCCAATCGCAGACCGCCACCGCAAGCCGCGCGCCGGCCCCGTCGTCACGCAACAAGCGCGAGGCAATCCTCGAGGTCGCCACCGACCTGTTCGGGCGCGAGGGCTACGAGCACAGCAAGTGGGCCGACGTGGCGGCGGCGGTCGGCATCGGCTCGACGGCGCTGTATCACTACTTCGAGTCCAAGCTGCACTGCCTCTACGAGATCATGGCCGAGGCCCTCGAGGCCGATCGCGAGAAGTTCGAGCGGATCACCAGGGAGCACGACGACTTCGTGACCGCGCTCACGGCGGTGCTCCAGGGCGCGTTCGAGCTCTCCGATCACGAGGTCCAGCGCAACCGGCTGCTCGTGTCCGAGCAGGTGCTCGTCGGGGTGCACCGCACGTCGGCTCGCGAGGAGCAGGCGCGACAGCTGGCGCGGTCACGGACGCGTGACCTCGAGTTCGTGTGGGCGACCTTCCTGACGCGCGGGATGGAGCAGGGGGCGATTCCCGAGGCCGATCCACGAATGCTCGCGCGCGCGATCCTCGGCCTCTACAACAGCGTCTTCCATTGGTACCGCCCGGGCGGCGACCTTGCGCTCGCCGACGTGGCGGACTTCTACGTCCGCCGCTGCCTCGCCGTCGCGGGGCTGCCGATGGACGTGGTGGGCGCAGGCGCGAGGCCGCGGAAGGCGAAGGCAGCGCCGCGTTCCCGGGCCGCCAGCCGCTGACGGTCAGGCCGCGACCGACTCGCGGTGGCGGCGGCTCTCCCGGCGCGCGATCGCCATGTGGTGCACCTCGTCGGGTCCGTCGGCGATCTGGAGGATGCGCGCCACCGCGTAGAGCTCGGCGAGAAGATGGTCCTGCGACACCCCGGCGCCGCCGTGAGCCTGGATGGCCCGGTCGATCACCCACGTCGCCACGTCGGGGGCCGCCACCTTGATGGCCGAGACCTCGACGCGCGCGCCGCGATTACCCACGGTGTCCATCAGCCACGCGGTCTTGAGCACGAGCAGGCGCACCTGCTCGATCTTCACGCGCGCATCGGAGATCCAGCGCTGCACCACGCCGTGCTCGATGATCGGGCGCCCGAACGTGGATCGCGACGCGGTGCGCCGGCACATCATCTCGAGCGCCCGCTCCGCCATCCCGATGGTGCGCATGGCGTGGTGGATGCGCCCGGGGCCGAGCCGCTCCTGGGCCAGGCGGAATCCCTCGCCCTCCTCGCCGAGCAGGTTCGACGCCGGGACGCGCACGTCCTCGTAGGCGATCTCGGCATGGCCGCCGTGGGGGCCGTCGTCGTAGCCGAAGAGGCTCGTCGAGCGCTCGACGCGGACGCCCGGCGTGTCCTTCGGGATCAGGATCATGCTCTGGCGGCGGTGGCGCTCGGCGTCGGGGTCGGTGACGCCCATAACGATGAGCAGTTCGCAGCGCGGCGACATCGCCCCCGACGTCCACCACTTGCGCCCGTTGATGACGTAGTGGTCGCCGTCGCGTTCGATGCGCGTCGCGATGTTCGTGGCGTCAGACGACGCGACATCCGGCTCGGTCATCGAGAACGCGGACCGGATCGTGCCCTCGAGCAGCGGATCCAGCCAGCGGGCCTTCTGCTCGGGCGTTCCGAACAGCGAGAGCAGCTCCATGTTCCCGGTGTCCGGGGCCGAGCAGTTGAGCGCCTCCGGCGCCATCCACGGGTTGTGGCCTGTGATCTCGGCCAGCGGCGCGTACTGCAGGTTGGTCAGCCCCGCGCCGTGCTCGTGGATCGGCGGCAGGAAGAGGTTCCAGAGGCCGCGCTCGCGCGCCTGCGCCTTGAGCGCTTCGATGACCGGTGGGGTGCCCCACCGGTCATCGGCCTGCTCGACCTCCTCGCGGAAGCGCTGCTCCGCTGGGTAGACGCACTCGTCCATGAACGCGAGCAGCCGCTCGCGCAGTTCCAGCGTCGTGGCGTCGAAGGCGAAGTCCATGATCTCGCCTGGCGCTAGCGGTGCTTCCAGACGGGTTCGCGCTTCTCCAGGAACGCCTGCACGCCTTCGCGGGCGTCATCCGACTGGTGGGCGACGTTGCAGGTCATGCTCTCCAGGGCGATGAGCGTCTCGGTGTCGCCGTCGAGACCGCGGTTGGCCGCGAGCTTGGTGATGCGCATCGTGAAGGCGCTCTTGTCCTTCATCGGGGCGACGAAGTCGGCGATCGCCTGCTCGAGCTGGTCGGTCGGCGCGGACACGTTGGCCAGCCCCCATTCCTCGCACTCCTTGCCCGAGAGCAGCTTGCCGGTGAAGAGCAGCTCCTTGGTCTTACGCAGGCCGATGTAGCGCGGCAGGCGGTAGATTGGGCCGGCGCCGCCGAACAGCGCGCGGCGGATGTGGAAGTCGCCGATCTTGGCGTCGTCGGCCGCGATGGCGAAGTCGCAGGAGATCATCAGCTCGAAGCCGCCCGCGACGGCGTGGCCCTCGACCACGGCGATCGTCGGCTTGCCCAGGTTGAACGCGCGGTCGAACGTGCGCGCCGAGACCTGCGCGATCTTCACGGAGTTGTTCGTCGTGCCCAGGAACTCGGAGTCGAGCATGTTGAGGTCCGCGCCCGCGCAAAAGGTCTGGCCGCGTCCGCGGATCAGCACCACGCGCGCGTCGTCGTCCTCCTCGGCGCGCTCGAGCGCCGCGCCGAGCTGGGTCAGCAGTCCCCAGTTGACGCAGTTCTTGACCTCGGGGCGGTTCAGCCAGATGGTGGCGACGCCGTCGGTGACCTCGTACTGCACGAACTCCTCGGTCGTGGGGCGCCCGTTCGTCTCTGCCTGCACAGTCATGTCGTTAGCTCCGTCCCAGAGTTAGAAACCAAATCGAATTCAGATCATATACACGTAGGCGCCCGCTGGCAAGTGTGTTGCCGGTCGGGCTGTGGTCGAGCGGGCGAGGGCATATGCATACCCCGGATCTTCTGCCATACTGAAGTCACTTCATGCCCGGCATTGTGGACATCCAACTTCCCCTCGCGCATGTGGGCTCCGTGAACGCCTGGCTCCTGCGCGGGGACCCGTTGACGCTGATCGACACCGGTCCACGCGACGACGGCGCCCTGGCCGCGCTCGAGGACGGCCTGCGACGCGAGGGCCTGCGCCTGGAGGACATCGAGCTGGTGCTCGCGACCCACCACCACCTCGACCACGTCGGCCTCGCCGCGACGATCCAGCGCCGCTCGGGCGCCACCGTCGCCGTGCTCGACCGCGTCGCGGACTACGCCGAGCGCTACGTCGCCGAGACCGAGCGCGACCGGACGTTCGCGCACCGGCTGATGGCCCATCACGGCGTCCCCGACCAGGTCGTGGCGGACGACGAGGGCTTCTGGGACTTCATCCGCGGCGCGAGCGAGGACTTCCGCACCGACCGCCGGCTCGCCGACGGCGAGCACATCCGGGCGGGCGGGCGCAGCCTGAGGGTGGTCGCGCGACCGGGGCACAGCACGACCGACACGCTGTTCGTCGACGACCGCGACGCGCTCGCGTTCGGCGGTGACCACCTCCTGTCGAGGATCTCCTCGAACACCGAGATCAACGCGCCCGATCGGGCCCAGGACGGGCGCTCGCGCTCGCGCGTGCGCTACCTGGACAACCTCCGGCGCACGGCGCAGATGCCGCTCACGCGTCTGCTGACGGGACACGGTGCCCCGGTCACCGACCCTGCCCAGCTGGTGGAGGCCCGGCTCCTCGACCACTACCGGCGCTGCGAGCGCATCGTGGCGATCCTGCAGGATGGTCCGAGGACCGCGTTCGCGATCGCCAGCCGCCTCTGGCCCGCCCGCACCGTCGCCGGGCAGCCGCTGCTGGTCGTGTGGGAGGTCGTGGGCCACCTCGAGCTGCTGCTCGCCGGCGGCCACGTCGCCGAGCGCACCGGCGGCGGAGGGTCCGTCTTCGAGCTGACCGACGCCGGACGCCCGTTCGCGCGTGCCCCGCAGACGACTCCCGGCCGGCGCCCGGCGCGCCGGCGTCCGGCTCCGGCGCGCATCCATCAGAGGTGATCTGACCTGCACGAGTCCGCCGACATCAGCCCGAAGCCAGCGAACGACGCGCTGGCGATGTTCGACCTCTCCGGCCGAGTGGCGCTGGTCACCGGAGGCACGCGCGGGCTGGGGCTCGCCATCGCGCGCGCGTTCTCGTCGGCGGGCGCCGACATCGTGGTGACGAGCCGCAAGGAGGACGCGTGCGACAAGGTCGCCGCGGAGCTGCGAGCCGCCGGCGGCCGCGCGTTCGCCTGCCCCTGCCATGTCGGGCGCTGGGATGACCTCGAGCGGCTGGTCGAGGCCGCCTATCGCGAGTTTGGACGCGTCGACGTCCTCGTCAACAACGCCGGCGTGTCGCCTTTGTACCCGACGCTCTCGGCCGTGAGCGAGGAGCTCTTCGACAAGGTCGTCGGGGTGAACCTCAAGGGCCCGTTCCGGCTGTCGGCGCTCATCGGCGAGCGCATGGCCGCGGGCGACGGCGGCTCGATCATCAACATCTCGAGCACCGGCGCCGTGCGCCCGACCGGCGACATCGTTCCCTACTCGGCGGCCAAGGCCGGCCTCAACGCGATGACGGTGGGCTTCGCCGACGCCCTCGGCCCGAAGGTCCGCGTCAACGCCATCATGCCCGGGCCCTTCCTCACGACGATCTCGCGCAACTGGGACATGGACGTCCTGGCCGTGCGCACCCGGACCTTTCCGCTGCGCCGAGCGGGGCTGGCCGAGGAGATCGTCGGCGCCGCGCTGTACCTGGCCAGTGGCGCCTCGAGCTACACGACGGGCTCGATCCTGACCGTCGACGGCGGCGCGCAGTGGAGCATGCCGGGGGGCGGCAGCGCCGCCCGCTCGGACCGCTCGCCCGATCGATAGTCCCACATGACTTCAGGTCGTGGGGAGTGGTGGCCTCTTTTGCACGGCTGCCTTGCCAGCTTGCCTCAGGGCCGCGGAAAGGAAGTGACTTGACTTCTCTTCGTGGATGTGGCTACGATGGCCAATCTGAAGTCAGTTCAGGTGTTCCGGAGCTCTGAAAGCCGGAACCTCGGAGGAGAGACATGTTGCAAGAGATCCAGGCCGCAGGTCCCGCGTCGGGCTCGGTCGCATCAGTGCGCTGGCCGGTGCTCAGGCTCGAGAAGCTGTCCAAGACCTTCGGCGGCACGCGTGCGCTGCGCGACGTCGCCCTCGAGATCGCCCCCGGCGAGATCCACGCGCTCGTCGGCCAGAACGGCTGCGGCAAGTCGACGCTGATCAAGACGCTGGCCGGTTATCACGACGCCGACCCCGGCGCGCTCGCCTGGCTGGACGGCGAGCCGTTCGACCTCTCGGCGGTGACCGACGCTCGCCACGACCGGCTTCGCTTCGTGCACCAGGACCTCGGTCTCGTGACCGAGCTCAGCGCGCTGGACAACCTCGCGCTCAGCCGCGGATATGCCCGCACGCGGCTCGGGTCGATCAATTGGTCAGCGCAGGAGAAGACCGCTCGCGCGCTCATCGGCCGGTTCGGCGTGGACATCGACGTCCACCGTCCCCTGATGTACGCGACGCCCGTCGAGCGCACGATCGTGGCCATCGCCGCCGCGCTGGAGGGCTGGGAGGGCGGCCGCGGCGTACTCGTCCTCGACGAGCCCACGGCGGTGCTGCCGCACACCGAGGTCGACAAGCTGCTGGAGATCGTGCGCGAGGTCCGGCGCACCGGCACGAGCGTCCTCTACGTCTCGCACCGGATGAACGAGATCTTCGACCTCGCCGATCGCGTCACCGTCCTGCGCGGCGGCCGGCTCATCGGCACGCGCGACGTCGCCGACCTCACACCGCAGACCCTCGCGACCATGATGGTCGGCGAGGACGTCGACATCTCGGTCCGCCCTGAGGCGGCGAGCGGCGCCCGCGGCGCGCAGCTCGAGGTCCGCGATCTGTGCGCTGGGGTCCTGCGCGGCGTGAGCTTCGCGCTCCAGGAGGGCGAGGTCCTCGGCATCGCCGGCCTGCCCGGATCCGGCCGCGAGACGCTGCCCTACGCCATCGCCGGCGCTTGGGAGGGCTCCGTGAGCGGCGCGCTCCGGCTGCCCGCGCAATCCGACGCCTGGATCGACCTGGGCGATGACGACGCACCGCGCTTCCCACTCGTGCCGGCCAACCGCACGACCGAGGGCGTCATCAGCGCGTTCAGCGTCAAGGAGAACCTCACCCTGCCGCTGATCGGCCGCCTGCGCGGTCGCGCGGCGATCAGCGCCAGTCGCGAGGCCGAGCTCGTCGACAGCTGGATCGATCGCCTCGGCATCCGGACTGCCGGCTTCGACACCCTGATCACCACGCTCAGCGGAGGCAACCAGCAGAAGGTCGTGATGGCGCGCTGCCTCGCCCTGAACTCCTCCGTCCTCGCGCTGTGCGAGCCGACGGCGGGCGTCGACATCGGCACCCGTGTGCAGCTCTACGACCTGATCGCCGAGCAGGCCCGTGCCGGCCTCGCCGTGATCGTCTCGTCATCGGACGAGGGCGACCTGCTCGGCATGTGCACGCGCGTCCTCGTCCTGCGTCGCGGCGTCATCGCGACGGAGCTGACCGGCGACGAGATCACCGAACCCAACCTGCTCCACGCGATGGAAGGAAGCGACTGACATGAGTACCGGCACGACCGCCGCGCCCGCCGCCGTCTCCGAACGGCACGTCCCCGCCGAGGGCCGCCCGGCGCGGCCGACGTCCCAGTGGAGGCGCGCGCTCTCCTTCAGCAACATCGGCGCCGTCTACGTGTGGGTGCTCATCATCCTGGTCTTCGCGATCTGGGTGCCGAACACGTTCCTCACGCAGACCACCTTCAACCAGATCCTCAACAACAACGCGGTCACCGGGCTCATGGCGCTGTGCGTCGTCATCCCGCTCGCCGCGCGGGTGTTCGACCTCTCGATCGCCTTCACGATGACGCTCAGCGGCGTCACCGTCGCGCACTTCGTGGCGCACACCGGCGTCGGCGTCGTCCCGGCCGTCCTCCTCGCCCTCGGGGCGGCGCTCGCGATCGGCCTCATCAACGGCTTCGTCGTCGTGGGACTGGGAGTGGACTCCTTCATCGGCACGCTGGCCACCGGATCGCTGATCAAGGCCTTCATCACCATGGTGACCAACGACCAGTCGATCACGGGCGTGAAGCTCCTGCAGACGCCGTTCTCGAGCATCGCCCAGACCGACATCGCGGGCCTGACGCTGCCGGTGCTCTACCTGCTCCTGATCGCCGGAGCGATCTGGTTCGTGCTCGAGCACACGGCGACCGGGCGGCGGCTGTACGCCACCGGCTTCAACCCCGACGCCGCGCGCCTGCAGAACGTCACGACCGATCGGCTGCGCTTCTTCTCGCTCGTCACGTCGTCGCTGCTGGCCGGCGTCGCCGGGATCGTCTTCACCTCCGCGATCGGCTCCGGCTCGCCGACCGCGGGCGACCCGTATCTGCTTGCCGCGTATGCGGCCGCCTTCCTGGGCGCCACGCAGCTGCGCGGCGGCCGGTTCAACGCGTGGGGCACCGTCATCGCCGTGCTCCTCCTTGGGACGGGCACGACCGGCCTCGCGCTCGCGTCGACCCCGCAATGGTCGACGAGCGTCTTCACCGGCCTGGTGCTGATCGTCGCCCTCGCCGTGACCTCGGGCCGGGTCGGCATGCCCAAGCGGCTGCGCCGGCGCGCCGCCGTAGCCGCCTGACCGCCGCGTCCACCAGATCAGAACCCACAACCCACACACGGAGGAGAGTCCCATGACATCCATCATCAGCCGCTGGTCGCGACCGGCTCGGCTCGCGGTGCTTTCTGCGCTGCTCGCCATCGCCGCGGTGGCGGTGACCGCCTGCGGCAGCAGCGGCAGCAGCGGCGGCTCGTCGACCGCCGGCAGCAGCGCGTCATCGAAGGGCGACCTCACGACGGCGGACAAGCTCGCCGCCCAATGGGCGCAGCGCCCGACCCAGATCCCCGTCAGCCAGCCGATCGGCAAGTCGATCCCCACAGGGAAGCGGATCGACTTCATCAACTGCGGCGTGACGGCGTGCACGTCGCTGTACAAGAACCTCAACGACGCTGCCAAGACGCTCGGCTGGACGGTCAAGCAGATCAACACCGCGGGCACCCCGGAGAGCGTTCAGGCGGCGTGGAAGCAGGCCGTCACCGACAAGCCTGACGCGGTCGTCGCAAGCGGGTTCCCGCGCGCGGTCTTCTCGCAGCAGCTCAAGCAGCTGCAGCAAATGAAGATCCCGGTGGTCGAGTCCTCGACCGATGACGTCGAAGGCGGCGGCATCGACCTGATCCTCTCCAAGCCGAAGGACCTGGGGCCCGAGGGGCAGATCCTCGCCTCCTGGATCACGAAGGACAGCGGTGGCAAGGCCCACACGCTCTACGTGGACCTGCCGGTCTACAACATCCTCAAGCCGGTGCGGCAGTACTTCGAGCAGAACTACGCGAAGCTCTGCGCGGGCTGCAAGCTGGACAAGATCGACATCCCGCTGACGGCGATCGGCAAGGACGTGCCCGACCGCGTCGTCTCGTACCTGCGCGCGCACCCGGACATCAACTACGTCGCCTACTCGCTGGGCGCCCTCAACGTCGGGGTGCCGGCGGCGCTCCGCCAGGCCGGACTGGCCAACAAGGTCAAGCTCATCGTCAACGTCGGCGACGCCGAGAACTACCAGTACATCGCCTCGGGCCAGACCCACGCAGCGATGGCGTTCAGCAACATCGACCAGACGTGGGTGTGGGCTGACGCTCTCGCCCGGCTCTTCACGGGGCAGCCGATCGACGTCGATCGCAAGGCCCAGCTGCCCTACATGCTCATCACCAAGGACAACCTGATCTCGACGGGCAGCGAGTTCCCGCTCGTCAAGGACTACCAGGAGCAGTGGAAGAAGCTCTGGGGCAAGTAGCCCCTATCCCGCCGTCCGGCGCCGGTCTCGACGAGACCGGCGCCGCCGGTTCTGTCCGCCTGGCAGTTCCCACAGGAGAAGCACAGCCGTGAGCAGCACGATCTTCCAGCCCGTCGAGCTCGCCGTCGACGTCTCCGCCGTTCTGCCGTTCGCCGACGAGACGAACACGTTGTCGGCGACGGTTCACGTGCCCTCGCCGGAGCACGGGCCGCCGCGCGCCGTCCTCGTGTGTTGGCCGGGTGGCTCGTACAGCAGGGCGTACTGGGACATGCACATCCCCGGCCATCGGGGATACAGCTTCGCCGAGCACATGACCGATCGCGGCTTCGTCGTGATCGCCGTCGATCCCCTGGGCGTGGGCGCCAGCTCTCGGCCGTCCGACGTCGACGCCGTGAACCTGGAGACGATGGCCGCGGCGGCCGCCGAGTTCGTCCGTCAGCTGCGCACCCTCATGGCGGTCGGCGAGCTCGACAGCCGCGTGGCGCCGCTCGAGGACGTCCCGCTCGTTGCCGTCGGCCACTCCCTCGGCGGCTGTCTTGCCATCGTCGAGCAAGCGCTTCACGGCAGCTACGACGCCGTGGCGAACCTGGGGTTCACTCATGGCGGGAAGGAAGTCGTTGAGAATGGCCCGGCGAGCGGCCAGAACGAGGATGCGGCGACCCCGATGCAGGCTGCCATCGACCAGGCCAAGGCCTTCCTCGCCACGGGCTGGGATGCGGGGTACGGCGCCGCTCCGCGCGCGCCGCACCATGGTTGGCTGCATGCGGCCGACGTTCCGGCCGAGGTCATCGCGGCCGACGACGAGAAGGCCAGCGCGTGGCCTCGGCAGTCGTACGTCGGCGCGCTCCTGGCCGGCCACTCGGCGACCTACGCCGGGCGCCTGACGTGCCCGGTGCTCATCGCGTTCGGCGACCGCGACGTCCCGGAGCGGCCGCACGACGACATCGCCTTCTACCGCGCCAGCCAGGACGTGACCGTCCTCGTTCTGGGCGGGAGCGCGCACTGCCACAACTTCGCCGCGACGCGGAGCGTGCTCTGGGACCGTCTGGGAACCTGGGCCGCCGCAGCCGCCGACCACCTGCGCGGCGGCGCGGCGTCGACGTCCTGACAGGCGCTCGGGGCGCGGGCGTCAAGCGCCGTGAGCGACCGCGAGGAGCTCGGCGACGCGCGTCAGCTTCACGCGTGGTCGGAGCGCCGGCGCTCCGAGCCCCCGCTCGTGGGCGTCGATCGAAGCCCAGTGCTCGCCCGTCACGAGCCGTGGCTGACGCTCGTGCAGCCAGTCGGCCGTGGCCCGCGCCGAGGGGCGCTCGCCGCGCGAGCCGAGGTCGGCCAGCAGGCCCTGGATGGTCGCCTGCGCGCACTTCTTGTTCGTGCCGATGATCCCGCTCGGACCGCGCTTGATCCAGCCCGTGACGTACTCGCGCTCGCGGCCGACGATCCGGCCTTCGTGATTGGGGATCAGGCCGCGAGCGTCGTCGAAGGGCAACCCGGTGACGGGCCTTCCGCGGTAGCCGATCGAGCTGAGCACCAGGCCCGCGGGCAGCGTCTCGGTTGCGCCCGTCGGGCGCGCGGCGAGCGTCCCGTCCTCGCGAAGGACGAGCTCGTTGACCGCTACGACGACGCCCTCGACGCGGCCGTCGCCGACGATCTCCACCGGGGAGCGCAGGAAGCGCAGCGCGATCGTCCGGGGCCGGCGCGCGTCGCGGGCGCGGGCGCGGTCGGCGAAGCCCTGCAGCACAGCGATGTTGCGCTTCGTCGTGGGTGACGCCTCGTCCTCGAGCGCCGCCAGGCTGTGAGCGTCCAAGGCGAGATCGGCGGCGTCGACCACGACGTCCGCGCGCTCCAGCTCGCCGAGCTCGCGGAGCTCGGGCGTCGTGAAGGCGGCCTGCACCGGGCCGCGCCGGCCGAGCAGCGTGACGCTGCTGATGCGGCTCTCGCCCATCGCCTGGAGCGCGTGATCGGCGATGTCGGTGGTGCGCAGCTCGTCGTGCGAGAGCGACAGCATCCGCGCGACGTCCACGGCGACGTTGCCGTTGCCGATGACCACCGCGCGTTCGACTGAGAGGTCGAAGTCGTGGTCGCGATGGTCGGGGTGGCCGTTGTACCAGCCGACGAACTGGGTGGCCGGGGCGACCCCCGGCAGGTCGGCGCCCGGGATGTCCAGCGGACGGCCGGACTCGGCGCCGACGGCATAGACGATGGCGTCGTAGCGCTCGAGCAGGTCGGCGCGCGACACGTCGCGGCCCACGTCGACGTTGCCGTACCAGCGAAAGCGCGGGTGCTCGGCCGTCTTCTCGTACACGCGCGTGACCGACTTGATCTTCGGGTGGTCGGGTGCGACGCCCGAGCGCACGAGCCCCCACGGCGTCGGCAGCCGCTCGAGCATGTCGACCTCCACCGGACGGTCCTCGTGGGCGAGGAGCGACCCCGCCGCGTAGAAGCCCGAGGGCCCGGACCCGACGATGGCCACGCGCAGGGGCTGTTCAATAATCGACATGAAGTGAGTTTAGTAAACGCATGCATTGAGCTCAAGGGTTTCGGACAAGAGCGGATGGACACGCCGTCTTGGGCATGTTAGTCTGAAGCCACTTCAGGTCAGCTAATGCTCTTTTCAGCCTTGGAGGCGAGATGACGGAGACCACGTCCGCGGAACCGGTCGGGCGCAAGTTGGGCGGCTGTCCGGTCATGCACCGCGACTTCTCGGGGAGCCAGGCCGCCGGGTGCCATTGGGAGCTGGCGGAGGAGTTGCGCGAAGCGAGCCCGCTGTACTTCAACACCTTCGCCCAGGGCTATTGGGTCTTCACGCGCTACGACGCCGTGCGTGACATGTACAAGAACCCCGAGATCTTCTCGAGCGAGTCGATCACGCCGTGGCAGCCCGATCCGATATACCGCTTCGTGCCGACGCAGATCGATCCCCCGGACCACATCCAGTACCGGCGGATCCTCAACCCCTGGTTCTCGCCCCGGGCGATCGACGATGCCGAAGCGAGGATGCGCACGCTCTGCCGGCGACTCGTCGAGGAGGTCGCCTCGACGGGCGGCTGTGACTTCGTCAGCGAGTTCGCGCTGCGCTTTCCCACCGAGGCGTTCCTGAGCGTGATCGGCATCGATCCCGCCGACGCCGACCTCTTCGTGCCGTGGGTCGAGGACTTCTTCAGCGGCTTCGGCGGCGATCCGGCCGGGCTGGAGCGCATGACCGAGGCCCTCGCGGGCATTCGCGAGTACTGGGTGGCCGCGCTGGCGGCCCGTCGTGGCGAGCCCGAACCCCGGCCGGGCGACCTCGCCTCGCATCTCCTGCACGCGACCTACGACGACCGCCCGCTCACCGATGCCGAGATGCTCGACATGCTGACCGTGCTCGTCCTCGCCGGGCTGGACACCACGCGTGCCGAGCTCGGGTACATGTTCGAGCACCTCGCCACCCATCCCGAGCACCGGCGGATGCTGATCGACCAGCCCGAGCTCATCCCGTCGGCGGTCGAGGAGGTCCTGCGCTACTACACGATCGTCTTCGGGGACGGGCGCAAGGTCACACGCGACATCGAGTTCCACGGCGCCAGCCTGAAGAAGGGCGACATGGTCTACGGGCTCGTGTCGGGCGCCAACCGCGATCCGCGCGCCTACGAGCGCGCCGGCGAGTTCGTGATCGATCGCAAGCGCAACCACCACATGGGCTTCGCAAACGGCCCGCACCGCTGCCTGGGCGCGCACCTCGCGCGCCGCGAGATGGCGCTGGCGGTGCAGGAGTGGCTTCGGGTCATCCCCGACTTCCACGTCGCCACCGACGACGAGCTCGTGGAGCGCGGCGGCGGCTCGATGATGACGCTGATCCGCCTGCCGCTGGCCTGGGAGGTGACGCCGTGAAGCTCACCGTGGACGGCGCGAGCTGCATGGGGCACGGTCGCTGCTATCAGGTCGCCCCGGACCTGCTGACCTTCGACGACGAGGGCTACGTCACGATCCGTGACCAGACGATCGACGTCTCCGCCGACCTGCTGGAAGCTGCCGAAGACGCTGCGGGCACCTGCCCGGAGCAGGCCATCGCGTTGATCGACGACTGAGGCGGGTCACCCGGGCAGCGCGGGCTGCCCCGCATCCGGGCTCTCGATCGGCTCCTCGAGCACGCCGCTCGCGACGAGGCGATCGACATCGTCGGGATCCATGCCGAGCAACCTCGCGCAGATCTCTCGTGTGTGCTGTCCCGGCTCAGGCGCCGGCGAGTTGGCCGGCGCCGGGATCAGCTCGGAGCGAAACGGCGCGTGCTCGATCGCCATCGGCTCGAGGCCCGGCTGCTCGAATGTCCGCAGGAAGTCGCGCGCCTGGAGCTGCGGGTCGTCCTCGTACTCGCCGGCTCGCTGCATGAAGCCCGCCGGCACCCCCGCGGCCTGGAGCGTCGCGGTCACCTCGCGCGGCGCACGCTCGCGCGTCCACGCCGTCAGGTGCTCGTCGAGCTCGGCGCGCCGCGCGAGGCGACCGGTCGTGGCGGCGAGGTCCTCGTCCTGCGCCCAGTCGGGGTCGCCGACTGCGCTGCGAAGGCGGCGCCAGTCGTCGTCGTCGCGGACTGTCACCACGCACCACTCGTCGTCGCCGGCGCACGGGTAGATCCCCCAAGGGGCGGCGTGACGGCCGGCGTTTGAAGTGGCATGGACCGCGCCGGGTCGCAACGACTCCTCGACCAGCAGCCCGCCGATCTGCATGAGGATGGCCTCGGCCTGCGACGTCGCGATCTCCGCGCCGCGCCCCGATCGCCGACGGCCGATGAGGGCCGCCAGCGCCGTGATCGCCGTGACGCGGGCGGCGTAGTGGTCGGGATGGATGGTCGTGCTGTCGCTGAAGCCCCCGTCGTCCTCGGGATAGCGCCACAGGCTGGTCAGCCCCGAGACGCATCGCACCAGCGGGCCGTAGCCCATCCACGTGCTCCACGGGCCGGTGGCGCCGACCGCGCTGCTGTTGACCACGACGATCCCTGGGTTGATCTCCCGCAGCACCGGCGCCCCGAGTCCGAGCTTGTCCAGCGTGCCGGGCTTGAAGTTGGCCAGCACGACGTCGGAGCGCGCGACCAGACGCTTGATCACGTCGACCCCTTCAGAGGTGCGCAGGTTCACCCCCAGGCCCCTGCTGCCTCGATGGCCGATCGCGAAGTGCACGGGCGAGACGCGCGCGCCATCGGGGAACGCCCGGCTTTCGATCTTGATCACCTCGGCGCCCTGGTCGCAGAACAGGCGCGCGAGCTCGGCCCCGAGCACGATGACGCCGAAGTCCAGCACGCGCAGGCCCTCCAGCGGCCGACGGGGACGGCCGGCGTGCGCGCCGATCACGTCGGGTCCGTGCACCGGCTCGGCGAACAGCTCGTCGTCGTGCTCGCCGAGCTCCGGCGCCCGGCGAGCGGACCGCACGCGGCAGCCGTCGATCTCGGCGAAGCCTGTGGGTGCGTCGGCCATGATCCCGCGGGCGAGCTCGGTGCGGGCGATGGCGCCGCGGGCACGGAAATGCTCGGCCGCGAGCACGTCGGCGGGCGTCAGGACGGGCGCGATCGGCACCCCGCGCGCCTGGCCCTCCAGCGTCAGCTCGTGCTTGTCGCGCTCGCGGAAGTGCTGCTCGAAGGCCGCATGCACGCGGTCGGAGGCAAGCGCCCGGCCACGAATCGTCTCGAGCTCGGGATCCTGCAGATCCTCCGGCTCACCGAGCCACGCGCGCATCGCATGCCACTGGCGCGGCGCCAGCAGGACGACCCGCACGTGGCCGTCGCGACAGCGGAAGATCGGATAAGGACCGGGCGCGGGGCGGTCGCGCGTCTCCGCGTAGCCGGCGACCTGCGCCGTGCCCACGGTCCCCATGGCGGGGTCGATCGCCTGCGCGGTCGCCTCGTACAGCGAGAAGTCGATGTGGTCGCCGCGGCCGCTCTCCAGCCTGTTCCAGTACGCCACCAGTGCTGCCCACGTCGCCTGCATCGCCGTGACCTGCAGCGCCAAGTCTCCGGGCGGCATCAGCGGCTCGGAGCCGGGCAGGCCGGACCGGCTCAACACGCCGCCCATCGCCAACAGCGTCCAGTCGGTCGCCACCCAGTCGCGGTAGGGGCCGGTGAGGCCGAAGTCGGTGATGGAGAGCACGACCAGGCCCGGGTTCCGTGCGCGGACGACGTCGGTGTCCAGTGGCGCTCGGGTCTCGATCCAGATGTCGGCGTCGTCCAACAGGCGCAGCAGCCGCTCGCGACCATCCGCGATCGTGTGGTCGATGACGACGCCGCGCTTCCCCGCGTTCTGGGTGGCGAAGGGCAGGCTCACGCCATCGTGCAGCGGCGCCTGCGTCCGCGACGCGGCGCCGCCCGGCGGCTCGACCCGGATGACGTCCGCCCCGAGGTCCGACAGCAGGCGCCCGCACATCTCGCCCCTGCCATCGGCCATGTCGATCACTCGCACGCGGTCGAGTGGGGTCGGGCGATGCGCAGACACGGCAGCCCCTACCCGAGCACGAGCTCCGCGGCCTGCCGCAGCCGCTCGGGCGGACCTGGTTCGATGAGCAGCGAGGTGACGCTCGACTCGCGCCAGGCCTCGAGGTCGTGACGGATCTTGTCCGCGGGGCCGATGAGCGCGAGCTGCTCGACGAGCCTCGTCGGTACGGCGGCGGCCGCCTCGGCCTTCTTGCCGTCCATGTAGAGCTCCTGGATCTTCCTGGCCTCGGCCTCGTAGCCCATCCGCACCGGGACCTCCCGATGGAAGTTCATGCTGCGAGCGCCCATCCCGCCGAAGTACAGGGCAAGTCTCGGGCGGATCATGTCCGCGGCCTGCTCCACGTCGTCGTGGACGACGAACGGGATCGACGCGTGGATCTCGAAGTCGTCGTGTGGCCGGTCGCGCCGGGCGAACCCCTCTTCGAGGAACGGGCGGTAGAGCTCGGCGTCGTGGTGGGGCGAGTAGAACAGCGCGAGCCAGCCGTCCCCGATCTCGGCGGTCAGGGCGATGTTCTTGGGTCCTTCGGCGCCGAGGCAAAGCGGGATCCGCTCGCGCAGCGGGTGCAGCGTCGACTTCAGCGGCTTGCCCAGGCCCGTGATCCCCTCGCGCCCATCCACCGGCAGCGGGTAGTGCGCGCCGCCGGAGTTGACGGGCTCCTGCCGGGCGATGGCGCTGCGCACGATCGACACGTACTCGCGCGTGCGGGCCAGCGGCTTTGCGAACGGCTCGCCGTACCAGCCCTCCACGACCTGCGGGCCCGAGACGCCCAGGCCGAGGATGAAGCGCCCGCCGCTGAGGTGGTCCATGGTCATCGCGGCCATCGCCGCCGCGGTCGGCCGGCGAGCGCTCATCTGCATGATCGCCGTGCCGAGCCTGACCTTCTCGGTCTGCGAGCCCCACCAGGCCAGCGGCGTCAGCACGTCGCAGCCGTAGGCTTCGGACGTCCAGATCGAGTCGAAGCCGAGGCGCTCGGCCTCCTTGACGGCCTCGAGCGCCGCCGGCGACGGCGCACCGGAGGCCCAGAAGCCGGTGTTGAGGCCGAGCTTGAGGCTCACGGGATCAGCTCCCCGTCCAGACCGGCTTGCGCCGCTCGGAGAACGCCTTCGGCCCCTCGACGTAGTCCTGCGATGCCAGCAGCCGCGGGATCCGCTGCACCCAGTCGCGGGCGATCGCCTCGTCGACCGGGAGGCCGAAGCCATCGCACGCCGACTCCTTGGTGAGCTGGACGAGCAGGGGAGAGCACTCGAGGATCTCGCTCGCCCATCGCTGCGCCGCCGGCATCAGCTCCGCCGCCGGCACGACCTCGTTGACGAAGCCGAGCCGGCAGCCCTCATCGGCCGAGACGAGGCGGCCGGTCAACAGCATGCCCATGGCCTGCTTGAGGGGGATCTGTCGCGAAAGCCGGTGGATGCCGCCCGCGCCGGCGATCAGCCCGACCCTCGGCTCGGGCAGGCCGAAGCGAGCGCCATCGGCGGCGACGACGATGTCGCAGGCGAGGGCGATCTCGAATCCTCCGCCGGCGGCCACGCCGTTGACCGCTGCGATCAGTGGCTTCGGGCAGTCGTAGGCGCGGGTGATGGCCGCGAAGCGCGAGCTCGAGTCGACGCGCTGCTCCCCGTCGGCCGACGCCCGGGCCGTCGCCTTCAGATCGTTGCCGGCGCAGAAGGCGCGCTCGCCGGCACCCGTGACGATCGCCACCCACGCATCGTCGTCGCGCGCGAAGTCGTCGAAGATCTCGATCAGCTCGACGTGCGAATGGCGGTCGAGGGCGTTCATCCGCTCGGGCCGGTTGAGGGTCACCTGCGCGACGTGCCCGCGCTTCTCGTAGATGACGTGGGAGTAGCTCATGACCGGGGCCTGAACTTCGGGACCGCGACCTCGTCGCTCATCCGCTCGAAGGTGACGTCGAGCGCCATGCCGATCTCCAGCCGCTCGTTGGGGCAGTCGACGACCTGGCTCGTGAGGCGGACGCCCTCCTCGGTCTCGACGACGGCGATGTTGTAGGGGATCTCGGCGGCGAAGGCCTCGTCGTAGAGCTGGTGCATGATCGCGAAGCTGTAGAGCGTCGCCCTGCCGCTAGAGGGCGCCCACTCGAGGTCGCCGGAGAAGCAGCTCAGGCAGCGGGGACGCGGCGGGACGCCGAGGTACGCGGTCGGCGACATGAAGGTCGCGCAGACCCGGCAGCGCAGGAGCATCAGCTCGCCCCGCAGCGCGCCGTCGAAGAACGCGGCGCTCGCCTCGTCCGGGACCGGGACCGGCTTGGCATGGGCGGTCGTCGTCGTCATCCGCGGGCCTCTCCCTCGTGGGTGCTCAGGATCGTGGTCGAGTGGAAGTTCAGGGCGCCCCCGTTGCCGGACACGAGCACGTGGTCGTGCTTGCGGACCTGGCGCTCGCCGCCCTGGCCGCGCGCCTGGATGACCCCTTCCGCCAGCGGCGTGAAGCCCCACATGTAGTACGAGGAGAGCTGGCCGCCGCCCGTGTTGCACGGCAGAGCGCCCCCGGGGCCGAGCTTGCCGTCGGCGACGAAGGCGCCACCCTCGCCCTTCTCGCAGAACCCGTAGTCCTCGAGGGTGACGAGGACCGTGTAGGTGTAGCAGTCGTAGAGCTCGAGGACGTCGACGTCCGAGAGCTCGATCCCCGCCTGCCGCAGCGCCAGCTTCCCGGACGTGGCGGCGCCGGTGTGGACCGCCGGCTCGCGCTCCGCCCGCGCGGTGTCGCCCGGCGCGCACTGCCCGAAGCCGCGCAGGTACACCGGCGGCTGGCGCAGGTCCCGCGCTCGTTCCGCTGACGTCATGACGACCGCCACGCCGCCGTTGGAGACCAGGCAGCAGTCGAACAGGTGCAGCGGCTCCACGACCCAGCGCGAGGCGTGGTAGTCGTCGATCGTCATCGGCTTGTGCATCTGGGCGCGCGCGTTCATCAGCGCCCACTCGCGCTGGCCGACCGCGATCGCCCCGAGCTGGTCGTGGTTGGTCCCGAAGAGGTGCATGTGGCGCCGCAGGGCCAGCGCGTACATCGAGTTGGCGGGTCCGTAGTCGCCGTAGGCGAAGCGCAGCCCGGCGAAGCCCGGGGCGCTGAAGCCTCTCCCGCCATAGGCCGACTCCGAGATGGAGGCGCCGTTCGTCAGCGGGGCGTCGGCGTACACGCACACCACCACGTTCGCCTGGCCCGACTCGATCGCATGGGCCGCGTACTGCAGCATCGACCCGGCGGTCGACCCGAAGGCGCTCATCGCGCTGAACAGCGTGAGATCCACGAACCCGAGCGAGAACTGCAGGGTCGGCGCCATCTCGTGGGAGTGGTTGGCGTTGATGAGCAGCCCGTCGACGTTACGCGCCTCCAGGCCGGCGTCCTCGAGCGCCAGCGCGATCGCCTCGCCCGCGAAGTCGGAGGGCGTCCGGCCGTAGACCTTCCCCATCTCGGTGATGCCAAGACCAGCGATCGCTGCGGGCGCGCCCATGGCTTGACTATACAGAGTGTCTAGCTAACAAGCAAGCTGTCTGGCAAGCAGCTCTACCGTCTCGCGGGCGTGCGCTTCCGGGCACCCGCGCCCAGCACCGCAAGCCACTGGTCGGTCAACGTGGCCAAGGCGCGCTCCCTGTCGAACGCGAGGCCGCGGATGACCCACAGGTCGAAGAAGCGATCCATCTGCGCGAGCAGCAGCGCGGCACGGATGCGGGCGTCCTCCTCGTCGGCGCCGCTCCACCGCTGGATGGACTGGGCCATGACGGCGATCGTCTCCCGGATGCTGGCCAGCCGCACCTCGGCGACCTCGGGCTCGATCGCGACGGCTTGGTTCATGGCGTCCAGGCTCGCGCGGTTGGTCTCGTAGTTGCCGACCATGGCGTCGAGCCAGGCGTAGAGCTCGTCGCGCGACAGGCGCTCGCCGGAGGTGAGCTCGACGTACAGCTCGCGCCAGCGCCGACCGAGCGTCTGGGTCACGACGAGGACCACGTCCGCCTTGCTCTTGAAGTGCAGGTAGAAGGTGGCGCGGCTGGCGTTGGCCTCGGCCACGATGTCCTCGATCGTCGTCGCCGCGTAGCCCTTGCGCGCGAAGGCGGCAAGCGCGCCCTCGACCAGGAGCCGACGCGTCAGCCGCTTCTGCTCGTCGCGGAGCGACAAGCCCTTGCCGTCCTTGTCGTTGCTCTGTCTCATCGCTAGCTCAACGTTATAGTGACTACTCAGTATGTCTAGTTCGTGGGCACCGCGATGAAGATCAGGGCCGCGCTCTCCAACGGTGCCGAGGCGCCGTTCGAGCTCGCCGAGGTGGAGCTCGACGAGCCCCGCGCTGACGAGGTGCTCGTCAAGCTGCACGCCGCCGGGGTCTGCCACACCGACCTGACGATGAAGGCGCTGTGGCCCCAGACGATGTCGCCGATCGTGCTCGGCCACGAGGGCGCCGGCGTCGTCGAGGCTGTGGGTCGGGACGTGACGGGGGTCCATTCCGGCGACCGCGTCCTCTTGAGCTACCGCAGCTGCGGCTCGTGCCGGGAGTGCGCGGCGGGCCACCGGACCTATTGCCGCGACTTCAGGACGCTCAACGCGCTCGGCTCGCGCCCGGACGGCTCGACGACCATGCGCCGCGGCGACTCACCCGTGTACGGGTCGTTCTTCGGGCAGTCGAGCTTCGCGTCGCACGCTCTGGCCTACGAGTCCAACCTCGTCGTCGTCGACGATCACGTCGATCTTCGCGTCGCCGCGCCGCTGGGCTGTGGCGTGCAGACCGGCGCCGGCGCCGTCCTCAACGTCCTTCGTCCCGCGGACGACGCGTCGCTCGTCGTGTTCGGCGCCGGCGCCGTGGGCCTGTCGGCCGTCATGGCGGCCAAGGTCGCCGGGCTGGGCACGATCATCGCGGTCGACCCCGTCGCGGATCGCCGGCGGATCGCCACGGAGCTCGGGGCGACGGCGACCATCGATCCTGCGAGCGACGACGTGGTCGACGCGATTCGCCAGTTCACCGGCGCGGGCGCCACGCACGCCCTCGACACGACGGCCATCGGCACGGTCATCAACCAGGCCATCGCCGCACTGGCTGCGCTGGGCACGCTGGCGCTCGTGGGCGTGGGCACGCCGGAGGTCGCGATCGACGTTCAGGGCGTCATCGGCGGCGGCAAGACGATCCGCGGCGTGATCGAAGGCGACGCGGTGGCGCAGCAGTTCGTCCCGCGGCTGCTCGCCCTGCACGCCGAGGGGCGGCTGCCGCTGGAGAAGCTGATCCGCACCTATGACTTCGACGCCATCGACGACGCGGTCGCCGACGCGGGGAACGGCGCGACGATCAAGCCGGTCCTGCTGCTCTGACCGGCGGCTGCGACGGGTCCGCGGGGCCCGACGCCTCACAGCAGCAGGGTCGCCGATCCGATCCCCGCCGTCCCAGTGTGACTTCAGTTCAGAGCAATCGGGGCGTCTATTGACCCTTGACGAGCCCGTTCATTGCCCGTACCTTAACTGAGGTCACTTCTAGTAAGACCCGTTGGAGTCCGAATTCGACCTTGGAGGGACGCCGTGCCGACACGACATGAGGGCGCACCGACCGTCGAGCAGGGGACCCGTCTGAAGATGGTGCCCGTAGAGGCGTTCGATCCTGAGCTGCGCGATCTGGTGGCGGCCGACGAGAGGACTCCACTGGAGCTCGGGCTGTTGCGCGTCCATGCCCACCGGCCTGGGCATGCCAAGGCGTTGGCCCACTTCCACGCCGCGCTATGGACCGACCGGTTGCTCCCCGACCGCCTGCTGGAGCTCGTGCGGCTGCGCATCGCCTTCTTCAACCAGTGCCGGACGTGCATGGCGGTCCGCTATCCCGATGCGATCGCCGACGGCCTCACCGAGGAGCTTGTCTGTTCGCTCGAGCGACCCTACGAGGCGTCCGATCTCACGGAGGCCGAGCAAGCCGCCATTCGCTACGGCGAGCTGCTCGCGACCGATCACCTGGCGATTGACGATGGCGTCTATGACGACCTGCGCCGCCACTTCAGCGAGGAGGAGATCGTCGAGCTCGGCACGATCGCCGCCTTCTGCGTCGGGTTCGGCCGGCTCGGGGCGACGTGGAACATGATCGAGGAGCTGCCGGACCGCTTCAAGGACGACGAGCGCGCCACTCCATGGGGCGGCGACGCCATCGCCCTTCGGTGAGGTGATCGACCGCAGCGACTTCGCCCGGCGCGCGGGAGCACGCAGTCCGGCTGGTGCTCCTCCGCGACGGCCGCTACGCGATCCGCACCACCGTCTTGCCGGTCGTATCGCCGCGCAGGAGACGGGCGAGGGCCTCCGGGGCGTGCTCCAGCCCGTCGACGACGGTCTGCCGGCAGCGGATGCGTCCCTCGCGCATCCAGGCTGCGATCGCTCGCGTCGTCTCGCCGGTCCGGTCGACGTGGCTGCTGCCACGGAAGCCGCGCAGGGTGAGGTCGTTGGCGACGGCGAGGAAGAGGTTGCGCGGGCCCGCCGCCGGCCGCGACGCGTCGTACTCGGAGATCGCGCCGCACAGGGCGACGCGACCGCGTCGCCGTAGCGCTCCGATCGCCGCCTCGAGGTGGTCCCCGCCGACGTTGTCGAAGTAGACGTCGATGCCGTCGGGCGCCGCGGCGCGAAGCAACGCTGGTAGGGGACCGGCTTTGTAGTTGAACGCGGCGTCGAGGCCGAGCTCGTCCAGCAGGTAGGACACCTTGGCGTCCGATCCGGCGCTCCCGATCACGCGGTGGCCGCGGGCCTTGGCCATCTGCGCGACGAGGCTCCCGACCGAGCCGGCGGCGGCCGAGACCCAGACGACGTCGCCCTCCCGGAGGCCCGCGACATCGAAGAGGCCCACGTAGGCGGTGAGGCCGCTGCCACCGAGGGCGCCGAGATAGGCCTCGGGCGCCACGGCGTCTGTATCCACCCGCGTCAGCGTTCCGACGCCGCCCAGCTCAGCCTTCCCGGCCTCGATGAGCGCGTAGTCGCGCCAACCGGCCGCGTGGCGCACCGTGTCGCCGACCTCGAATCCGTGGGCGCGCGACGCGACGACCTCGCCGACGGTCGCGATCCCGTCCATGGCGCGCGCGAGGGGGAACGCCGCGAAGTAGCCGGGAGGCGCCTTCTCGCGCAGCCGCAGCCGGTGTGCGGCATCGACCGACGTCCACATGTTGCGCACCAGCACCTCGCCGGGCCCCGGGTCGTCCACATCCGAGGCGACGACACGGAAGTCCGACTCGCGCACCTCGCCCCGCGGATAGCGGACGACGTGGACCTCGCGCCCGGTCATCGGGTACCGATCCACGCGAGGGCTCCTCCGTCGACGGGATAGATCCCGCCCGTGATGAAGGCCGCGTCGTCGGAGGCCAGGAAGCACGCGAGCTTCGCGACTTCCTCAGGCGTGCCCAGCCGATCGACGAGCTGGGGAGCCACCAGCTTGCGCATGGCCGCGTCCGGGTCCTCCGCCGCCTCGACGTGCCCGCGGGCCAGCGGGGTCGCGATGACGCCCGGGCAGAAGCAGTTGCAGCGCACGGTAGGCGCAAGATCGACCGCCGTGACCTTCGTGAGCTGGACGACGCCGCCCTTGCTCGTGCAGTAGATGGGGCCGAGCGGGAAGCCGGTGAGGCCCGAGACCGAGGCCGCGTTGACGATGTTCGGCCCGCAGGTCGAGCGCCGCAGGTGCGGGGCGGCGAACTTCGTCGCCAGCCACACGGCCCGCAGATTCACCTCGTAGACAGCGTCCCAGACCTCCTCCGGCAGGGTGTCGACGGCACACTGGTCGGTGAGGGACGTCTCGATGATTCCCGCGTTGTTGACGAGGACGTCAAGGCCGCCGAACCGGGCCACCGTTCCGGCCACCATGGCCTCGATCTGATCGCGGTCGCGCAGATCGCAGACGATCGCCTCGGCATTCGTGCCGGCGTCGCGGACGAGCTCGGCCGTCTCTGCAGCGGTCTGCGCGCTGCGGTCAACCACCGCGACGGCCGCGGCGCCTTGATGGGCCATCTCCAGCGCGATGGCGCGACCGATCCCTTGCCCCGCACCCGTGATCAATCCGATCTTGCCGTTGACCATGAGCAGCAGCATACCGCTGAAATGAAGTCGTGTCGATTAGGTTTGCCTTGTTATTCTCGCGCTAGTCCGGATAGACTGAAGTCACTTCGGGTAAGCGAGAACGTGGAGAGACCATGCAACTGGACACTCGTACGAGGACCTACGACAGCATCTTCGTGGACGGCCGTTTCGTCGCCGCGGACTCCGGCCGGCGGGCGGACGTGACGTCGCCAAGGACGGAGGAGGTCATCGGCCAGGTGCCGCTCGCGGGCCCGGCGGACGTCGATCGCGCCGTGGCCGCCGCGCGGGCCGCGTTCGACGACGGTGAGTGGCCGCGCTGGTCACCGGCCGAGCGGGCCGCCGCGCTGCGCCGGCTCGCCGACCACCTCGATCGGCGAAGCGACGAGCTCGCCGAGCTCGGCGTGGAGGAGAACGGGTACCCGATCGCCTTCTCCGAGGGCTACATGGCGGCGATGCCCTCGATCAACCTCAGGACGTACGCCGACCTCTGTGCGACGTACCCGTTCGAGGAGGAGCGCCTGAGCCCGGCGGCATGCTCGCTGGTCCTGCGCGAGCCGGTCGGCGTGGTGGCCGCGATCCCGCCCTTCAACGGGCCGCTGACGCTGGGCACGCAGAAGGCGGCGCCGGCCCTCGCGGCGGGCTGCACGGTGATTCTCAAGGCGCCGGTGCAGAACGGGCTGGCCTGTTACGTCTTCGCGGAGGCCGTCGAGGAGGCGGGCCTGCCGCCCGGGGTCGTCAACGTCCTCGTCGCCGATGTGCCGGAGAGCGAGCGCCTCGTCACCCACCCGGGCATCGACAAGGTCAGCTTCACCGGCAGCACCCCGGTGGGCAAGCGCATCGCCGAGCTCTGCGGTCGCGACCTGCGCCGGGTCACGCTCGAGCTGGGCGGCAAGTCCGCGGCCATCATGCTCGACGACGTGGACGTCGAGAAGGCGGTGCCGGGGATCGTCGCGTGCAGCGTGGCGATGCTCCAGGGCGAGATCTGCACGGCGCAGTCGCGCATCCTCGCGCCCCGCGCGCGCTACGACGAGATCGTCGACGCGTTGGCGGAGCAGATCGCCGCGCTGCCGGTCGGCGATCCCGCCGACCGCGACATGGTGATCGGTCCCATGATCACGCGTGGGCACCGCGATCGCGTCGAGGGCTACATCCGCATCGGCGCCGAGGAGGGCGCCACGGTGAAGGTCGGCGGTGGGCGCCCGGCCCACCTCGACCGCGGGTGGTATGTCGAGCCCACGCTCTTCGCCGATGTCACGAACGACATGCGCGTCGCGCGCGAGGAGATCTTCGGTCCCGTCGCGGTCGTCATCCCGCACGACGGCGTCGACGACGCGATCGCGATCGCGAACGACTCGCCGTTCGGCCTCTCGGGCACCGTGTGGACCGAGGACGAGGACGCCGCGCTGGCCGTCGCACGCCGCGTTCGCACCGGCACGTTCGCGCTGAACACCTACACGGTGGACCCCGACACGCCGTTCGGGGGCTACAAGGAGTCGGGCATCGGGCGCGAGATGGGGCGCGAGGGGCTCGACGGCTTCATCGAGCTCAAGTCCGTCGCGGTCTCCGGGCCGTCGCTGGGCTGAGGGAGGTTCACTGATGTCGCGTCATGTCGTCATCGTCGGTGCCGGCTCGGCCGGCGGCGTCCTCGCCAGTCGGCTCAGCGAGGATTCCGACATCTCGGTGCTCCTGCTGGAGGCCGGTCCGGACTATCCGTCCGTCGAGCAGATGCCGGAGGACATCCGCAGCGCCTGGACGTTCGGAGGGATGGACCACGACTGGGGCTACGAGTCGGCAGGCGTCGTCGCGACCACGGCGACCGAGCCGCGCTTCGGCATCGAGACCCCGGGCGTCGTGCCCGTTCCGCGCGGCAAGGTCGTCGGCGGCTCCTCGGCCGTCAACGGCAGCAATGCGATGCGCGCCTACCGCAGCGACTTCGATCGCTGGGTCGGCCTGGGCAACGACGAATGGTCGTGGGACGCGGTCCTGCCCTACTTCCGGCGCGCGGAGGACGACGCCGCCGGCGGCGACTGGCACGGCACCGGCGGCCCGGTGCCGATCCGCCGCTTCACCGGCGAGAGCCTGCGCCCGGTCATGCGGGCGTTCCTGGACGGGTGCGCGCAGGCGGGCCACGAGATCGTCGAGGATCTCAACGCGCCGGGTGCCGTGGGAGCGGGGTCGCTGCCCGTCAACCAGGTCGATGGCGTGCGGCAGAGCACGGCGATCGCGTATCTCGCTCCGGCCCGCCGGCGCCCCAACCTCGAGATCCGGGCGGGCGTCACCGTCGACCGCGTCGAGCTGATCGACGGCCGCGCCAGCGCGGTCGTCCTCACGTCGGGCGAGCGAATCCACGCGGACGTCATCGTGCTCGCCGCGGGCGCGATCGGGAGCCCGACGATCCTGCAGCGCTCCGGCATCGGGCCGGCCGGGCAGCTCGAGCGCCTCGGCATCGCGCTCGTGCACCACCTGGAGGGCGTGGGGCGCAACCTGCGCGACCACCCGATGCTCTATCCGACCTGGACGACGGATGCCGACGCTGTCGGCGGGCTCACGCCTCCGCTGCAGGCGTTCCTGGCGTGCAGCGCTTCCGGGGCTCATGTTCAGGATCAGATCGATCTGAACTTCGTCCCGTTCACCCTGCAGCCGGGCGCGATCCTCGTCGGCATGGGACTCGTGCGGCCCTACTCCATCGGGCATCTCGAGCTCGCGGCGGCCGACCCCGACGTCGCGCCGCGGATCTTCCTCAACCTCTTCGATCACCCCGAGGACCTCCAGCGGATGGTCACGGGCGTCAAGATCATCCGGTCGATCGTGGGATCCGCGGCCATGCAACGGTACGTCGGCGACGAGCTGTGGCCCGGTCCCGACGTCACCAGCGACGCCGCCATCGCGGCGGCGATCCTTGGCACGCCCACGACCTACGCGCACGTGGCCGGAACCTGCGCGATGGGGCAGGCGGGCGCGGACTGGGCGGTGGTCGATCAGCGCGGCAAGGTGCATGGGCTCGAGGGCTTGCACGTCGTCGACGCCTCGATCATGCCGACGATCCCCGCCGTGCCGACGAACATGACGACGATCATGATCGCCGAGCGCTGCGCCGACGCGCTGCGCGCCTCGCTCGCGGCCACGGCGGCGGCCCCGGCGGTCGCGGCGCCGACGACGGCATGACGCCAGCTGCGCGCCTGGGGGACCCGCTGGACCTCAAGGCCGATGTCCGGCTGCGCAACCGGATCGTGGCCACGGCGCACGGCAGCGGGGCGGTCGCCGACGGTCTCCCCGTCGCCGGCGACGCCGAGTACTGGGGTCGCGTGGCGGCCGGCGGTGCGGCCATGGTCATCACGGGAGGCACCGTGGTGTCGGCCGATTCGACCGTCCGGCGCGGGAACTTCACCGAAGCCTGGCGGCCCGAGGTCAAGCCGGGCCTACGGCGTCGCGCGGACGCCATCCACGCAGCGGGCGCGGTCGCCCTGGTGCAGCTCGTGCACCTCGGCCGCGAGACGCTCGGCGCCGAGCGCTACTACGCGCCGGTCGCACCGTCGGCGGTGCGCTCGCGGCGCGAGCCGACCGCCCCGCGCGCGCTCGGCAACGCGGAGATCGCCACGCTGGTGCAAGCCCACCGCGTCTCGGCGGAGCACGCCCTCGAGACCGGCTTCGACGGCATCGAGCTGCACGCCGCCCACGGCTACCTGCTGGCACAGTTCCTCTCCCCGGTCGCCAACCGTCGGCCGTCCGCGCGCGACGCCGCCGGACGCGCCGAGCCGGTCTGGCGCATCGTCGAGGCCATCCGCGATGCCGGCCCGTCAACGCTCATCGGCATCCGCCTCTCCGTCGGCGACGCGCACGACGCCGGACTCGATCTCGAGCAGCTGGGGGAGTTGCTGGCGCTCCTGCCGCCCAGCGTCGACTACGTGAACCTCACCGTCGGGATGCGCGGGAGCTACGTGCGCGACATGGCCACCGAGCAGCCCCCGTTGCTCGCGGACGTCGCGGCTCTGCGCGCGCTCACCGATCGGCCGCTGCTCGTCGCCCAGGCGTTCCGCGACCCGGTCACGATGCAGCGGGCGCTTGCCGCGGGAGCCGACCTCGTGGGCGTGGCGCGGGCGCTGATCGCCGACCCCGACCTGCCGCTCAAGGTCCTGACCGGTCGCGCGCAGGAGGTCCGACCGTGCGTCGCGTGCAACGAGGACTGCCGCACCTTCGAGCCGACCCTGCTGTGCACCGTGAATCCCGACCTGGCGCCGCCGGGCCAACCGTCGCGCCCGGCCGAGCCCCTGATCCTGGGCGCGCGCGCCCCCGCGCGGGCGCGCCGGGTGGGTGTCGTCGGCGCCGGGCCCGCGGGGCTCGAGTGCGCCCTCACGCTCGCGCGAGCCGGGGAGCACGACGTCGTCGTCTGGGAGCGCACGACGGATGTCGGCGGCGCGCTGGCCACGGCGGCCGCCGCCCCGCATCGCCAGGGCTGGCTCGCGTTGCTCGACTACTACCGCGCAGGGCTGCGGGCGGCCGGGGTGACGCTGCGCCTCGGCGTAGAAGCCGTGGCCGACGATCTGCACGAGTGCCACGCGGTCGTCGTAGCGTGCGGCGCCGAAGAGGTGCTGCCGGTGGTCGGCGACCCCGGCTTCGCCTCGACGTCCTCCGAGGCTCTGGCTGCGGGCCCCGAGCGGCTGCGCGGCGCGTCGCACCTCGTTGTCGTGGACGACGGATTCGGATGGTGGCCCTCCATCAGCGCCGTGGAGGTGGGCGTCGCCGCGGGGGTCGAGCGGATCACGCTGGTGACTCCCGGCGTGGCCCTCGCCATGGGCATCCCGGCCGAGAGCCGCACCCAGCTTCTCCCGCGGCTGACGGGCATCCGGCTCGACATCCGCCCGCTGACCTCGCTCGCCGGCTTCGGGGACGGCGCGGTCGCGCTGCGGCCGGCCGGCGGCGGAGCACCCGAGCGCGTCGAGGCCGACGCGGTCATCGTCGTCGGCGAACGGCACCCGCGCGACTGGCCCCGCTCGTCGCCGACCTTCCGGGCGCGATCGTCATCGGCGACGCCATCGTCCCTCGACGCGTGGCGCATGCCATCGCCGAGGGCCGAACTGCCGCCCGCGCGCTGCTCGATGGCTCCAACCGCGCCGATCAGACGGCGGTGACGAGCCCGCCGTTGGGGCTCAGCGTCGCGCCGACGAAGTAGGCGGCGTCGTCGGAGACCAGGAAGGCGACCGCCGCGGCGATCTCCTCGGGCGCGGCAAGCCGGCCGGCGGGCGTGCTCGCGGCGATCGCCCGGCGGCTGGCGTCGAGCTCGCCGCGCAGGCGGCTCGTGTCGACATGGCCCGGCGCGAGCGCGTTGACCCGGACGCCTTGGACGATGAGCTCCTTCGCGACCGATCGGGTGAAGCCGATGATGCCGGCCTTGGCCGCCGAGTAATGGGGGTGGCCGGTGCATCCCTCGATGCCGCAGACCGATGCCATGTTGACGATCGCGCCGGTCCCGCGTGGGGCCATGACGCGCACGGCCGCGCGCGTCCCGTGGAACGTGCCGTCGAGGTGTACCGCCAGCAGCTGGCGCCACTCGTCGTCGGTGATCCGCACGAGCGCGTCGAGGGGCGTCTGAACGCGACCCGCGGCCTGCTCGGCGCGCTGGGCCTCCAGGAGCGGCGTGACGCGCCGCAGGTGAGCGCCACCGACCGCACCGGCGTTGTTGACGAGGATGTCCAGCGGTCCCAGCGAGCGCTCGACCTCGGCGATGGCCGCGTCGACGGCCGCGCTGTCGCTCACGTCCACCACGAGGGCGAGGCCGCCGGCGGCGGCATCGACCGTCTCCTGAGCCCCGGCGAGATCGATGTCCAGCGCCGCCACCCGCGCGCCCTCTGCGGTGAGCCGCAGGCAGATCGCGCGGCCGATCCCGGACCCGCCGCCGGTGACCGCCGCGACCTTGCCGTCGAGCCTCATGAGCGGACACCCGCGTGCGGTACGGCGACGAGCCGGCCGCACACGGCACCGGCCTCGAGGCGTTCATAGGCCGCGGGCACGTCCGCGAGCCGCACGCGCTCGACGTCGACGTGGATCGCACCGGTACGCGCGAGCGCGACCACGTCCGCGAGCTCGGCGCGCGTGCCCCAGTTCGACAGGACGACCGACGTCTCGAACGGCACGGCGCCGAAGCGCATCGGGAAGGTCCCGCCGCCCACGCCGAGGATCGAGACGTGACCGCCGGGGGCCACGATGCCGGCGGCGAGCTCGAGCGTCTGCTCGACCCCGACGCAGTCGATGACCAGCGCCGCCCCGCGCCCGCCCGCGGCCCGGCGCGCCTCGCGCGCGGTCAGACCGTCGGCCGCGAGCGTCGCGTGCGCTCCGTCCCGCGCGGCAAGCTCGAGCGCCTGCTCGCGCCGGTCGACGGCGACGATGCGACACGAGGTCAGTGCCCGGAGGATCTGGACGGCGACGTGACCGAGCCCGCCCACGCCGATGACGACCGCGCTGGCCCCCTCGCGCAGGCTCGGCAACGCGCGGCGGATTGCGTGGTACGGGGTGAGCGCCGCGTCGGCGAGCGGCGCCGCCGCGACGGGGTCGAGGCTGCCCAGTGCAACCGTCAGCCGCGGCGACGGCACGATCATGTACTCGGCCAAGCCGCCGTCGTGGCCCAGGCCCGACCCGCGCCCGCCCGGCCCGGGGAACTCGCACAGGTGCTCCTCACCGACGCTGCAGGGCGTGCAGCGCCCGCATCCCCACGGCCCGTAGACGATCACGGAGTCCCCGACGTCGACGCCGTCGGCGCCAGGCCCGAGTCCCGCCACGGTGCCGGCGACCTCGTGGCCAAGGGTGAACGGCAGCTCGTAGGGCACCGCCCCGGCCGGCCAGTGCATGAGGTGCAGGTCCGAGTGGCAGAGGCCGGCGGCGCGCACCTCGAGCAGAACCTGGCCGGGGCCGGGCCGCGGTCGCGGGACCTGCCGCACGACGGCGGGCTGCTGCCAGTCCGTCAACTGGACGGCCTGCATCATGAAAGCGTCGTCGCGCACGAGGTCACGCTATCAACTAAATTGAAGTCATGTCAATTTAGTTGTACCATGCTCGCCATGAGCTCCGGACAACCGCTATGGCTGCAGGCCATCTACCGCCTCGAGCGCGCCATCGGCGGGCCGATCGAGTCGGCCGTGCACAGCGACACCTACTTCGATGTCGTCTCGCAGGCCAACCGCGCTCGCGCGCGGGCGATCGGAGCGGTGGAGGGCGTCTCGCGGCGCGGCCTGCACTTCCTCAACCTGCCGGCCGGGACCGACATCCGGCGTGTGCGCGAGCAGCTCTCGCGCATCGAGCGCCGGATGAACGCGCTGACGGACGAGCTCGCGGCGCTCGATGACGCCCGGGACGGGGTCCGGTGAGCCCGGCGATGGCGCCGTCGCTGAATCCGGGTGACCTCGTCGGGCGCGTCACCCGCGACGTCGAGCGGTCGGTCCTGCGGGCCCGAAACGGCATTCGCTATGTGCGCGGCACGCATCGCCCCAAGCTGGGCGTCACGCCCAAGGACGTCGTCTGGCGCAGCGGCAAGGCCGAGTTGTGGCGCTACCGACGGGGACCGGGCGTGCGCTACGGGCCTCCCGTCGTGATCGTGCACAGCCTCGTCAGCCGCAGCTACATCCTCGATCTGAGGCCGGGCAACAGCACCGTTGAGTACCTCGTGAACGCCGGCCTCGACGTCTTCATGCTCGACTGGGGCGTCCCGGACGAGCTCGATGCCGACAACAGCCTCGAGACCTACGTGGACGGCTACCTGCCGCGCGCGCTGGCGGCGGTCCGGCGCGAGACGGGCTGCGACGAGGTCACCCTCGCCGGCTACTGCCTCGGCGGCGTGATCGCCGCCCTGTACGCCGCGGGCCACGCGGAGGCGCGCGTGCGCAACCTGATCCTGATGGCGACGCCGATCGACTTCTGCGCGATGGGCGCCATGGTCGCCCTCCTGCGCGAGGGCCGGCTCGATCCCGACGACCTCATCGACGACACCGGCAACGTCCCGGCAGACGCTCTCTACAGCGGCTTCTACATGCTCGCTCCGACCACGGAGATCGCGCAGAAAGCGACGCTGCTCGAGCACCTCTGGAACGACGAGTTCGTCGAGGGGTTCCAGGCGATGGCGCAGTGGTCGCGCGACCACGTGCCCTTCCCGGGTGCGGCGTTCCGCCAGCTCGTCGAGCTCCTCGTCAGGGAGAACGCGCTCATGAGCGGCTCGATCCGCGTCGGGTACCGCGAGATCGCGCTCGACCGGGTCCGCGCCGACGTCCTCGTGGCGATGGCGCAGCGCGACAACGTCGTGCCGGCAGATGCCACCGAGCCCGCGCTGCGCCTCGTGGGCGATCCCGCGCGCCGCGAAGCCCTGCGACTGCCGGGCGGCCACGTCACGTTCGGGACCGGCAAGTCCGCCTTCAAGCACACGATGCCCCGACTCACCGAATGGATCACGACCCACAGCGACGATCGCCCCGACGGCGAGGAGGCATGATGGAGATCCGGCGGATCGAGCCCGGCGACCGGGCAGCGCTCGAGCGCTTCCTCGACGAGATTCCCGACGCGGACCGCACCTTCCTGAAGGAGGACGTAGCCGATCCGGACGTCGTCGCCGCCTGGGTGCGGCCCGCCGACGCGCGCTCGATCGCGCTCGACGGCGGCGACGTCGTCGGCTACGTCGCGGTGATCCCGCTGCACGGATGGTCGCGGCACGTGGGGGAGGTCCGCATCGTCGTCGACCCCGACCACCGCGGCCGCGGCGTCGGACAGGCACTCGCGCGCCACGCCGTGCTCGAGGCGCTCGAGCTCGGGGTCGCCAAGCTGGTCGTCGAGGTGATCGCCGACCAGGAAGCGCTGATCGCCATGTTCGTCGCGCTCGGCTTCGAGCCCGAGGCGCTGCTCATCGATCACGTGCGCGATCGATCGGGCGAGCTGCGCGACCTGCTCGTGCTCGCCCACACGGTGGAGGAGCAGTGGGCGTCGATGGCAGCGGCGGGCATCGTCGAGAGCCGCTGATGCAACCGATGCAGGCCCAGCTCGAACCCGTCGTCCGCGGCGCGCGCCAGCTCGTGGAGACCGCACTCGGCCCGTGGGGTGGCGCGGCCGCCTACATCGACGCCTACGAGGCTGCGATCCGCTCCGCCGCGGACGCGCAGGTCACCGCCGCGCGGGCGGTCCACCTCCCGCCCGCCCGCTCGATCGTCGCGCTGTACGCCGGCCTCATGCGAGATGTCGGAGCCGTCCAGGTCTCAACCGCGCGCTGGATCCTCGACGTATGAGCGGCGCGTCGGGGATGGCCACGGCCTCCGACGGGCGCACACGCCTGCACTGGGAGTGCACGGGCGCGGGAGACCCCGTTCTGCTGATCACGGGGCTCGGACTGAGCGGCGGCGCATGGTGGCGGACCGTGCCGGTGCTCTCGCGCCGCCTGCGTGTGATCACGTTCGACAGCCGCGGCGTCGGACACTCGAGCGCGTTCAGCCACGCGTACACGACCGAGGCACTGGCCGACGACGCCGTGTCGGTCCTCGACGACCTGCGCCTTGATCGCGTGCACGTCTACGGCTTCTCGTTGGGGGGCATGGTCGCCCAGCAGCTCGCCCTGCGCCACCCGGCGCGCGTGGGCTCGCTCGTGCTCGGTGCGACGAACGCGGGCGGCCCGCGAACGGTGCGCGCCGACGAGGAGGTCATGGCGTTCTACCGCAGCCGGATGGGGATGCGCGCGGAGGACGCGGCCCGGGCGTCGGTCCCGTTCATCTATGGCCCCCGCTGCCGTAGCGAGCACGTCGCTCGCATCGAGGAGGACATCGCGCAGCGGCTCGCGCACCCGTTCGCGGAGCGCGCGTACCGCGCGCAGATGTTCGCGGCGGGCCTGCACAACTGCTACGGCCGCCTGCCGGGCATCGCCGCCCCGACGCTCGTCGTGCACGGCCGTCACGACCGCGTCATCCCGGTCGCCAACGCGCAGGTGCTCGCCGAGCGCATCCCGGGCGCGCGCCTGCAGATCCTCGAGGAGTCGGGGCACCTGTACCCGACCGAGGAGCCAGAGGTCGACGACGCGATCGCCGCGTTCCTCGCGGAGGCGGGGGAGGGCCAGCGGTGAGCGTCCCGATGGCGCTTGGCGACGAGCTGCGCGTCGCCGATGTGATCCGCCGCCAGGGCGCCGAGCGTGGTGACGTCATCGCGATCCGGCGCGGCTCGCGGGCGCTCACCTACCGCGCGCTCGACGAGCGCTCCAACCGCCTCGCGCAGGCGCTGCTTGCCGCTGGCGTCGGCCCGGGCTCGCGCGTCGCGCACCTCGACCGGACGGGCCCCGAGGTGATCGAGCTGCTCTTCGCGGCGAGCAAGATCGGCGCCGTGCTCGTGCCGCTCAACTGGCGGCTGGCGGTGCCCGAGCTCACCCGCATCGTGGCCGACGCCGCCGCGCCGCTACTGATCGCCGGCAGCGCGTTCGCCGACGCGGCATCGGCGATCGCGGGCGCGCTGCCGGCGCCGCTGCGCACGGTCGAGGTGGGACCGGCCTACGAGCGGTGGGTCGCCGCCCACGACCCGGTCGACCCCGGCGATCGCGGCGCCTCGGGTGACACGGTCGTGCAGATGTACACGTCCGGCACCACCGGTGTCCCCAAGGGCGTCCTCACCACGCACCGCAACCTCGCGGCCGCCGCCGAGACGTCGCCGCGCTGGGGCTTCGACGCCGACACGGTCAGCCTCACGCCGCTGCCGATGTTCCACATCGGCGGCATCGGCTGGGCGTTCCTCGGCCTGTGGAACGGTGCGAGCACGATCCTGGTCAGCGAGTTCGCGGCCGAAGCCGTGCTCGACGTGCTCGAGCGCGAGCGAGTAACCAACGCAGTCTTCGTCCCGACGATGCTGCAGATGCTCGCGGCCGTGCCGGGCGCCGCGGAGCGCGACTACTCGGCGCTGCGCTCGATCGCGTACGGAGCATCGCCGATCACGACCCCCGTGCTCAAGGCGGCGCTACGCACGTTTCGCTGCGCGCTCTTCGGCATCTACGGCCTCACCGAGACGACCGGCGCCGCGGTGCAGCTCGACGCGGCCGACCATGATCCGGACGGGCCGCGCGAGCACCTGCTGCGCTCGGTCGGCCGTCCGTATCCGTGGGTCGAGTTGCGGATCGTCGATCCGTTGACGCGGGCGGCATGCGGGGCACACGACGTCGGTGAGGTCTGGCTGCGGGCGCCCAACGTGATGGCCGGCTACTTCAACCGGGCCGAGGAGACGGCCGCGGCGCTCAGCGCCGACGGCTGGCTGCGCACCGGCGACGGCGGCTACGTCGACGACGCGGGATACCTCTTCCTGACGGATCGCATCAAGGACATGATCGTCAGCGGCGGTGAGAACGTCTTCCCGGTCGAGGTCGAGGAGGCGCTCGCCCAACATCCCGCGGTCGACCAGGTTGCGGTCATCGGCGTACCAGACGAGCGGTGGGGTGAGACGGTGAAGGCGCTCGTCGTCCTGCGGCCGGGCGCGGTCGCGAGTGCCGACGAGCTGACCGCCTTCGCGCGCGAGCGCCTCGCCGGCTACAAGCTGCCGCGCTCGGTCGACTTCGTCAGCGACCTGCCGCGCACGCCCTCGGGCAAGGTCCTCAAGCGAGAGCTGCGCGAGCGCTTCGGGTCCCGGGCTGCCTGATCCCGAGGCCCCGCGCATCGCCGCCACGCAAGCGTTTGCTCGAGATGAATTGACATCAGGTCGCTAGCTGTTTAGCATAACGTTCAGCTAACCAGCTAACCCAACGAGTCCCGTCGAACAAGAGGAGGCCACATGGCCACCCAGACCAAGACCGATCCGATCACCGAGTCCGTCGAGACGGCCGCCGAGCGCGTCGCCGAGCTCAACGAGAAGGCCGTTGCGAACGGCAAGAAGGCCGGCGCCACGTACCTGAGCTCCTACGAGAAGGCCGTGTTGTCGCTGGCCGACTCGTACGAGAAGGCCGCTGGCGCGACGAAGGTCGAGTGGCTGGCGACCGTGGCCACGGCCCAGGCCGACTTCACGCGTGACGTCACCAAGGCCTACGCCGGCGCCGCGCGCGAGTTCGTCTCCTAGCGGAGCGCACGGGCCGCGACGCTCCCTCTCCCCGCGTCGCGGCCTTCAGCGCTCCGATCTCCGACGCCGGCTGCTCCGCGCCGTGAAGGCGCCGTCCACCTCCAGTAGCGCCTGCCGCTGACGTGCGCTCAGCGTGCGATCGGCGCGAATCGCCGCCACCACGGCCGGTTCCTCCCCGCCGTCCTCCTCCTCGCCGCGACGGCGCGCGCCCTGCTCGGAGAGCGCTCCGCGAGAGCTCGAGGTTTGCGGGCGATGGCGTCAAGCACCTTCTCGGAGGGCTCGCGCAGCCCGCGCTCGATCTGGGAGAGTAGGGATTGGAGATCCCCACCAGGTCGGCAGCTGTCGCAGGGAGAGTTTGTGCAGCTCGCGCCGCCGGCGGATATAGCCGCCGAGCGGAGAGTCAGGTGCCGATGCCATCACGCGCGCCCATGCCCGTGCTGAGGCCCCCCGCGGCTACCCCTCCGGCGGCGCGGCGTCGAACGCCTGGCCTGCGAGCCGGATACCTGTCGCCCAGCCGGCAAGGTCCAGCAGCAGGAGGCGGACAAGCTCTGCCGGCTGCGGGGCGGGAGCCGCCGACCCTGGGGCAGAGAGCTGCTCGTTGAGGGCTCTCACCTCCTCACGCGATGCGATGGTCGGCAACAGGGCCTCGAATTCGTCGTCGGTGGCCCACCCGTGGCGCGCGTTCAATGCGCTCGCCCCAGCTCGGAGCCGCTCGTATTCCGTCTCGGCCTGAGACAGGCGCGCCGGCGTCGAGCCGGCCGCCGCCGCCTGGGCCGCCGTGGCAAGACCTTCCAGAGCAAAGAGTGTCTCCGGTTCCATGCGTTGAGCAGCATGCCAGGCCAGCGAGGGTTCGTCTCTGAGCGGCCGCTACTCCCCAGCGCGACCTGCTGCAGAGCCGCTTGATCGCGTCGATCACGGGCAGCACCTGGGGCGGGGCGTCGCGGCGCTCAAGGGCCAGAACACGCGTGCTGGGCTTGGCGTTGATGGCAGAGGAGGGACTCGAGGGGTGGGAACTAGGTGGGAGCAAATCGCGTCTCCGCATGGCTCTTGATGTCCGCTCGTGTCCTCTTCGGAATCCCTTGCCGTGCAGGTAGTTCTCGATGAACACACGGCATACGGGCCCGCTAGGGCCACCTTCTACGGAACCGAAGGTCAGAGGTTCGAATCCTCTCGGGCGCGCTAAGCAAGGGGCTCAAGTAAGCCAAATTCTGGCCGAGCTACGACCGCGGCACCGCCGGGTGGGAACGGGCGGGAACGAGACTGGCGCGTCTCCAGCCGGGTCACGACAACGCCGCGGTCCTCGCCGAGCTGCCAAGCGATCGCTGACGGCAGGGACCGCCAGCGACCTATGACGTCGCGAGCATGCCGAGCTGGCTCTCCAGGCAGTCGAGCAGCTCGTGGTAGGAGTCGCAGAACGACTTGACGCCTTCGCGCTCGAGCTCGGCTGTGACGCTGCTGAGATCGATTCCGGCGGCAGCAGCGTCCGCCAGCGTGCGTTGAGCGCCGGCCGGGTCCGCTTCCAGCGTGGGCTTGATCTCGCCGTGGTCGGCGAATGCGCGAAGGGTGTGCTCGGGCATCGTGTTCACGACATCCGGTCCGATCAGCTCCGAGACGTAAAGCACGTCGGAGTAATCGGGGTTCTTCGTTGCGGTGCTCGCCCACAGCGGGCGCTGGCGCTTGGCGCCCAGGCCCGCGAGCCGCTCCCACTCCGCACCGGCGAACTTCGCCAGGTACCGCCGATAGGCGACGCGCGCGGAGGCGAGTGCTGCGCGACCGCGCAGCGGCGAGCCCTCGGGCAGGCGCTGGTCGACCTTCGCGTCGATCCGTGAGAGGAAGAACGACGCCACCGACCTGACGCTGTCCAGGGGCGCGCCGGATTCGGCGCGGGCCATCAGGCCACGGAGGTAGGCGTCGATCACCTGCTCGTAGCGCTCGATCGAGAACAGCAGCGTGACGTTGATGTTGACGCCTTGGCGAGTGAGCTCCTCGATCGCCGGGACGCCGGCGCTCGTCCCGGGGACCTTGATCATCACGTTCGGTTGATCGAGCCGCTCCCAGAGATCCCGCGCCTGTGCGATCGTCGCCTCGGTGTCGTCGGCCAGGTCCGGCGTGCACTCGAAGGAGATGAAACCGTCGGCACCCCCGGTGCGATCGTATTCCGGGCGGAGCAGCCTGGCTGCTTCTCGCACATCATCGAGCGCGAGCGAGAAGAACAACTCCTGTAGGTCCCGCTGACCTGCCGAGAGCAAGCGACGCAACTGGTCGTCGTAGAGGTCGGAAGTCGTGATGGCTTTGGCGAAGATCGTTGGGTTGGATGTCGCGCCGGTCACGGCGTAGTCGCCGATCAGCGCTTTGAACTCGCCGCCTTCGAGCAACTGGCGAGACAGCGTGTCCAGCCAGATCGAGACCCCAGCCTCGTGGAGCCGTTGCAGATTCGGCTTGGGTGCCATGATGCCTTCCCTCAGCTTCCGTTATCACGTCGGCCAGTAGCGGCAGACGGCAGACGGTCCTGTCCGGGCCCTGCGCCGGACAGGACCACCGCCTGCTTGGTAGGGGTCAGACGGCGGCCCCTGCGCTAGCGGCGCGCATGGCTGGCTCGAGATCGGACTCAAAGCGAGTCAGCAACGTTGCGCCGAGCCCGCCGGCACCGATCGCGACGTAGAGCACGGTCGCGACCGTGTGGTCGCTGAAGCCGAGCACGAACGGTGCGACGATCAAGACGATCGTCGCACCGATGTCGGCGACGCCGTGCAGGACCGGCGGCAGGACCCGGATGATGCCGGTTGACCAGTTGGTGCCGATCGCGAGCAGGGTCGCGGCGCCACCCAGAACGAGCATCAGCACGGTGGCCGTTGTGTCGTGGAAGTGGACAGCGAGGGGCACGACGGTCAGGGTTGCCGCGAGGAGGTAATCGAGCGTTCCGTGCACACGCGGCGAAATTGGACCGCGACGCAGGAAGCCCAACGAATATGACATGCGCATTCCTTTCCTGGTTGGTTGGCGCGATTGCCAAGTGAATTGGAACTCCTTCGCATCGCAACTGCGGCCGGCGATCGCCCGATCAATGCGAGGAATCAGTCAGCGTGTGATTGGCCCGACGTGGGGGTCGCCACGAGCGCTGCGCTTTGACCCCGGCTCGGGTCAGCGCGACGCCTGCTCGCCCAATGTCCGCGCCTGCACGGAGAGCTCGTGCAGATCGATGAGCGCGTAGTGGCCCTGCTCGAGCCGGCCCGGGCAGACCACGAGCGTCCTGCCGAGCCGCGTCTCCGCGACCCCGTTGCCCGCTACGACCGCGAGCTGTGGCCTATATGTGTTGATGAGCTCCGCGAGCGTCTCGCTCCCGGCCCCGTGCAGGCCTTTGTGCGCCGGATGCGTCGCGAACAGAAAGACCTTCTCGTAGTCCTTCAGCTCGCGAATCGTCTTGAGTCGGTACTCGACCTCCCAGGCGGGATAGCGCAGTCGCTCGTCCTCGAGCCGGGTGGATTTCGGCTCGTCCACGATCTCGCCGCCCATCCCGGCAAACAGCACGTGGCTCGGGCCGATCGCGAAGGTCCCGTGCACCCCGTGGAGGTGCGGATACACGAGCTCCATGTTGTAGGACTCGCGGAGGTAGGTGCTCAGCGGTGCGTCCGCGGCGCCCGGCACCCAAAATGTCGGTAGCCGCGCTTCGCCGAGCGCCCGGAAGATCGCCCGAAAGCTCTCTTTGCCGCCCCCCGGTGCCGCGAGATCGCCGACGATGACGGCGGCGTCGGCCTCGTTCTCGGCCGCCTCCCCGAACAGCGCCTGCAGCCCCTCGGCCGCACCGTTGATCGGTCCGGCCGCAACCAGCCTGCGCAGGTGCCCTCGCTTGATCATCCGGCCGTCTCCGCTACAAGGAATCTCCGCATCCCACGATCCTGCGGGCGGGTTGGACGACCGCAAGCCTGCTTGCCGATCGCGCCATAGGAGCAGGCGATGAGCTATCCGCACCAACGATGCCGCGCCGCCCGAGACGACTCTCGCGCGAAGTCGCGATAGGAAAAGCAGATCGACTCAGCGTCGGGGCTTGTTGTGAAGCACCGCGCGCACGTGTTGGCTTTCGAAGTGCGTAAGCGCGTCGATCCGGACAGCGAGCACGCGCGCGACGCCAGCGTCCATTCCAGCCGCGACCGGCTGGCTGACTCCGTGCGGGCAATGAGCATGACTTCCACGAGCGCCGATCATGACCCCTCCCTCAGAGCGGACGCGCGCGAGGAGGTCGGCGACTCCGCCAGGCATCCGCGTCGGAGCGATCCGGTCCGAGAGGAGCATGAGATGAACGAAGCCGCACGATGGCTCGACGGCAATGCGCTTGGCGGCCCTCTGCAGGAGCTGTTCGGCGCCGAGGTGACCGACACTCCGCGTGGATGCCCATCGTGCGGCGCTGTCCACGCGGTCGGCGCTCATCGCCTCAACTTCGGGGCGGGCCCGGTCCTCCGCTACCCGACCTGCGACGCCGTCGCGCTCGGCGTGGCGACGCGCCCGAGCCGCCACATCGCCCACCTGTCCGGCGCGTGGCGACTCGAAATCCCGCACATCGAAGACGAGGTGCTCGGATGATCCAGGCCGAACGTCCTGTCCGCGTCGCCGTGGTCTACTACAGCGCCACGGGGAACGTGCACGCGCTCGCGCGCGCGGTCTCCGAGGGAGCCGCGCGCGAAGGCGCGGAGGTCCGGCTCCGCCACGTCGCCGAGCTGAACCAGGAGATGCTCATCTCGGTGAAGCAGTACTGGGGCCGGCATCGCTCAGAGATCGAAGATCAACCCGAAGCACGGCTCGAGGACATCGATTGGGCCGACGGCATCGCCTTCGGCACACCCACCCGCTTTGGCAACGTCGCCGCGCAGCTGAAGCTGTTCCTCGACCTCACGGGCGAGCTCTGGCAGCAGGGAAGGCTGATCGACAAGGTCGCCACGGGGTTCACGTCCTCGCAGACCGAGCACGGCGGGCAGGAATCGACGATCCTCGCCCTCAACAACACGCTGTACCACTGGGGGGCGATCGTGCTCCCGCTCGGGTACACGGTGCACGAAGTCTTCAACGGGGGCGGAAACCCGTACGGCACATCCTTCACGAGTGACCACCGCGCCGAGGGGCCCGGTGAGGAGACGCTCGTGGTCGCGAGGGCGCAGGGAGCTCGTCTCGCTCGTGTCGCGCGGGTGATTGGAACCGCCCGCGAGGCCGGGCTTCTGCGATCAGCGCCCGCTCCGAGCACCGCTCGCTGATCTCCGAAACATGTCTCGCTGGTCGACGTCGAGCCGAACCGCGCTCGTCTTTGCAGTGACGATCGCCCTCGGCTCTCTCTTCGTCGCAACGTACACGCTCGCGCTCGGGGACCCAGCAGATCGACACGGTGGTCATAGGTAACACGAGCGGGCATGCTGGCTGTCGGGCGAGCCCTCGTTCTGACTCTCGTCGTGGGGCCTCGTTCTGACTCTCGTCGTGGGGCCGATCCTGCACTGCCTCACCGTGCCCTTCCTCGAGACGTGCGGGCTGCTCGCCCTCCAGTGATCACCGCCGCAGCTTTCGCTCGGTCATGCTTCTGGCCGTCGGACGCGGGGCGCTGGCCCCCACCTGGCTTCTGTTCCTCGTGCTCGCAAGACAGCTCGTCTGGTGGAGCCGTCTCGCCGCCGTTGCGTCCGCGGCACGCACATGCACGCACATGATTGCGACGAACGGCAGGTGGCCGGCGGCGCCACGGCCCGCCGTCACGAGCAGGGCAACTTCCGTAGCGGTGTCGAAGCCGGGCCCGAACAGGCAACCCAGGGATACATGTGCCACGGCTTCGTAACTGCTCTGGTCGCTCGGCCGTACAAGCGGCTCATGAATCGGAATCGGCGCGAGTTGAGCCGATCTTCCACTCAGTCTCGTCGTAGGTCACCATCTCGTCGTGTTCCGCAACGCGCATGCGTCGGAAGATCCCGACCAGCCTGACCAGGACATCCCTCGCCACCCTTTCTCCTGGCCGAGACGCACACCCGCACCAACGTTGCGCGTTCTAGGAGAGCGACGATCGTGTGCTGGCGATGCTTCGTGCGCCGTTGCTCGCCAGCAGGCTGTGCCCGCTCTCTTGGTCGAACAGGTGCAGCTGCGTCGTATCAAACCACAGCTCTGCTTCTTGACCTTGCATGACACGACTCGCCGCTGCGAGCCGCGCGACGATTTGGACCCCGTCGCGGCCTTGACCCAGATCCGCCGCGCCAGAGTCCCGCGCGAGCTCTTCCAGCTCTCTCGAGGACACCTGTTGTGATTCGACCGTGAAGTGCGCGTAGTGCTCAGAGCCCAAGGACTCCAGCACGTCGATCGTGGTCTTGAACGTATGGCCACCCGAACGGTCCGCGACCAGGCTCGCGTCCTCGAAGCGCTCCGGACGGATGCCGACGATCACCCCGCCCCGGCCGCCCCCCCGCCCCGACTCGAGGCGCCGCCGCATCCCATCGGGAACGCTCACTTCGCCGATGGGTAGGCGCAGCGTGCCGCCGTCGAGGCGCCCTTGCAGGAAGTTCATCGACGGAGAGCCGATGAAGCCCGCGACGAACACGTTATCCGGATGCTCGTAGAGGTCGGCTGGACGCCCGACCTGCTGGAGCCTTCCGGCTCGCATCACGGCGATCCGGTCGCCGAGGGTCAACGCCTCGACCTGATCGTGAGTCACGTAGAGCGTCGTCGTTCCCAGCCGCTGTTGGATGCGCGAGATCTCGGTGCGCAACTGCACCCTCAGCTTGGCGTCAAGGTTCGACAACGGCTCGTCCATCAGGAAGGCCTTCGGGTTGCGAACGATGGCGCGACCCATGGCGACCCGCTGGCGCTGGCCGCCTGAGAGATTGGCCGGCTTGCGGTCGAGATACGGCTCGACGCCCAAGATTCGCGCCGCCTCTAGGACCTTTGCGTCGATCTCCTTGCGCGGGGTCCTCGCCAGCTTCAGGGCGAATCCCATGTTCTCCCGCACGGTCATGTGCGGATACAGCGCATAGTTCTGGAAGACCATCGCGACGTCCCGATCCTTCGCTTCGCGTTGGTTGATGATCTCGTTCCCGATCTTGAGCTCGCCTTCAGTGATGTCCTCCAGCCCGGCGACCATTCGCAGGGCGGTGGACTTGCCCGAGCCCGACGGGCCGACCAGGACCATGAACTCTCCGTCATGGATGTTGATGTTCATATCCTTGACGGCCTCGAAGCCGTCGCTGTACCGCTTGGTGATGTGCTCGAAGGCGATGTTGGACACGGTTCCTCCTAGGTGAGACCCGAGGCGATCACTCGGTTCGTGCTGAACCGACGCCCGAGCCCTTCTTGCGTGCTTGCCGGTGCTCGCGGCGGCTGTGCCGGCGAGCGGCGAGGCGCTTCTTTCGCCGGGCCTGATTGCGCAGCCGGGTACGGCTGAGCCGCGGCATGCTCAGCTCCCACTTCGGAAGTTGAGCGTCATCTCGCGGCTCGGTGTTGGTCGATCGCGTGTCGCTTCGGCGGCGCGGCCGACGCGCGAGGCCCTCGTCGGGCCTACCGTGCGGCTCTCAAGCTGCGAGGGTGCTCGCGGATTCATGGTCACGACTATCCGGCCTGACGCACCCGCTTCAACAGCAGGCGGCGATCGAGCGATCAACGCAAACCATCAGTCGCCGATTGATCACGTCGTCCTATCGCGCAGTCGCACAACGCGGTTGTGGCGGACCATCGGCTGACGCATCCTTGGGTGCGTAAGAAGGCTCACCGCGCCGCTCTCACGTCGGTCGCCACAGCAGACGAATCGGCACTCACGTCGGCCGACCTGCATTGTTCCAATCACCCCTCAATTGCATCTAACGGTCCCCATGTGGTTCCCATTCGCCTATTTCCCGTTCCTGCTCTTCCTTCCGATACTGCTAGTCCTCGGAATCCTTTTTGTGATCGTCCCGGGCGGCTTCATCATCGTTCTGGCCGGCGCTTACTACGCATCATTGGAAGTCTTAGGCCTGCTCGGACTGGCAGCGCGTAGAAGGCGGAGGGCGGTCCGCGCGAATCGACGGCGGGCGCAGGGAAGCCTCGCCCTCGTCACATCGAGAACCCCCGGATCACAGCCCGGTCGGCCCGTCGCGCTGACCCGGACCCTCCGTCCGCGGCTCCAACTGGCCAGCGTCAACCGGGTCACCCCGTACATGCCGCACGGGCGTGATACCAACACGATCAGTCGCGGGCCGCTCGAGTCGAGCCGGGCACTGACAGATCGTCCGCCTACTTCGTGAGCGCGCCGCAACCGAGCCAACGGCCCAGAGGAGGAGCCGCAATGCCACGGATCGCACGAGCCCGACACCACGTACGCCACTTGATGAGTGGAGCTTCACAGTGCGAGGAGCCGTCGAAGAGTCGGTGTCGTGGCCGTCGGTGTCGTGGCCGTGGGAGGAGTTTGTTGCGCTGCCGCCCGAGACTGTCACCGTGGACATCCACTGCGTGACCAAGTGGTCGAAGCTCGACACATCTTTGGACTGGGGTCGCTCGACGCGCTGCTTGGGTTCGTCGATACGAGCGCGAAGTACGTGCCTCAGGGTGGGTCGGGGCTACTCAGTGCTCCGGATCGCAGCCGGAAGGTTGCGTCCTCGAAGCGCTTGGGGCTGGAGGCCCGGAGAGCGCTCGGTGCCTGGGGCACGGCATCTGCCGGCGGCGCGCCGCAGCTGAACGGCCGGCGCATAGCCGGAGCGTTCCGGTCGAGAGCTCATCGCAGGCGAGGCGATGGACCCGGCGGCGAACAGGTTGGTTGGCTACTCGCGACGCTGGCCCGCCTTGGCGCCACCGCGGCCAAAGCCTCACGACTCGCGCACCCGAGGAGCGGACTCGCGCACCCGGGGAGCGCGCCTGACGAACTGGTCAGCGTACGCGTCGATCGCCTCCTCCTCCACCAATCGCTCGTCGATGAGTTCGCTTATGCACGATCTCCCTGCGTCGAGCTAATCGGCTGGCTTGGCCGTCGATCAACTAATCGGCTGGCTTGGCCGTCGATCAACCAGCGGCGGTCGCAGGGTGTCTCGGAGGCCACGAGCGCATGCGGGGGTTGCTCGTCGCGGAGCGTCTCGATGACTCGGCGATAGGCGCTGGTCATGGCAACCGGCCCCGAGCTCTGGCACCGCTGGTCCGTTTGTCAGTTGCGCCGTTATCGCATGCGTTGCTTGCGTGTCATGAGGACGCCGCTGTCGCAAGAACTGCCGCAGCGCACTCCTCGCGATCCAGCGCGGCGCGATAGACGGCGTGCGCATCCCCGCGCTCGCTGTTCGTGCTCAACGTCCACGCGCTGAGCGCGAGCTCGGCGTCGCGCGCAGCGAACACCCAGGCGTCGAAGAAATCCTCCAGCCGTGCACTGCGCACGGCGACGCTGTCCGACCCGATCGGGCCGGTGAAGAGCCAGTGGACCGGGAAGACATTCGCATTGGCGGCTGACATCGCTCCTCCTAGATCGCGCTGAGACCTGCGTGCGGGTGACCTTCGCGCGCCCCGTCCGCGTTGCAACAACGAGCAGTGCTCACTCGCGTGCGGCTCGCGATCATCTGCCCGCGCGAGAAGCGAGAGCTATCGAACGATCGGCGCTCGCTGTTGGCGGGCCTCGGCTGCCTGCCTAGCGTCGGCCTTGGTCGGCGCCGGGTTCCGAGCAGGTCACCGGACGGCGCCGCAGCGGTCCGCGTCCGGCTCCCCTCCCGAGATGCGGGCACCGGCTCGATCAGTCATTGGTTGAGCCCGCCGACAGCCCCGCCCGCGCCCGCCCACCCCTCGTCCCCGGGCGCGGGCGGGGGCTGCGATACCGAGCGCCACTCGCAGGCGACTGAGAAACGATTGAGCGAGCGCCGGCAGCCGCGATCCTCACGGCATGACCAGCATGCGAGCCGCGGCCTACCGCCGCGTCATGAAGACGCTCCGCGGCCTGGGCGCCCCGGAGCTGTGGCCTGCCGAGCAGGAATGCGTCCGAGAGGCGGCCGACACGCTGCTGTTCTGCCGCGATCTGGACGATGCTGACGTGCGTCACGCGGTCGCCGCCGCGGCCGTGCTGACGGACGACCTGATCGATACCCAACGCTGGACGCCGCGGCGCGCGCAGCAGCTCCTGGACGACATCTGGGCGTGCGGCCCGGACGCCGCCGCGGACGTTCCGATGGCTGCCTAACGTGCGGAACGCAAGCCACGGTCGCTGATGCCGAGATCTTGCTCGGTGGCGTTGCTCAGCGCCGCGCGCGCGCCACAAGGGACATCGCGGCCGGTCACCGCCTCGATGATCTTGCGGCCATGTTCCCGGGCGCCGGCGCGTCGTCCCAACTCTGCAGCTCGCTCGAGACTCCCAGTCGCGGAGCCGGCTATCGCCGCCGTCGTCCCAATCGCGCGCGTGCCAGAGCATGTCCATCGCGAGCGTGCCGACCGCGCCACGCCTCGCAAGACCGGGCCGAGGACGTCCATGGCGGCCATCATCCCACCGCTGCGTCATCGCGGCTCGCGATCAGCCGTGAGGATTTGCATGTTGGTGCGGCATAGCCCGCCCGTACGGTCGGGCGGAATTCGTCAACCCGGCACTCGAACGGAGCATGCCGTGACGCTACGTCACCTCACCACCTCGTTCAGCGCCACGGCCGCCGTCGCCGCTCTCATCGCAGGCTGCGGGAACTCGGACGCTTCAGACACCGCGCAAGGCGCTACGACGGCGTCGTCGCCGTCTGGCCAAAGTGCGGGCGCGGCGGCCGTCACGATCAACGACTTCAAGTTCACACCGGGAGCGCTTACCGTGCGGCAGAGCGCGCGAATCACCGTGGCCAATCACGACACAACCGCGCACACCGCCACGGCCGACAACGGCAACAGCTTCGACACCGGGAACATCGACCCTGGGTCCTCGGCGACATTCACCTTGTCCAAGGTCGGGACTTACAGCTACCACTGCAGCATCCACCCGTTCATGCACGGCACGCTCACCGTCAGGTGAGAGCCGGAACGACCTCATCCCAAGGGAGCCAGACATGCCTGAAGACAGGCGGATCCCCTGTACCGCCCAAGCGTACGTCACCGGCTGGCGGGCCGAAGGCCACGGCCGTACCTCAAACGGCGCGCTGGAGGTGGACCTCCCCGCGCTGTCGGCGACCCTGCCCTCGGTCTCGGACCCGCACGAGGCCCTAGAGCCGGGGCTGCCTGACCCTTCGATCACCCACGCAGAGGAGTAGTCATGAAGCGCATCACGTTCCGGGCCGCCGCGGCAGTCGTCTCGCTCACGGCGTTGGCGGTCGCCGCCTGCGGCGGCGGCGGCAACGACGGGCCCGGCTCGACTGCGCCGCCGCAGACGGCCAACGGTCGGCCGGCGACCTTCGGCGTCGCGAACAACGGTGACCTCGGCAAGATCCTCGACGACACCCGCGGTCGCAGTCTGTGCCTGTTCGCCAAGGACTCGCCGACGAACAGCGCGTGCACCGGTGCGTACGCGGCCGCCTGGCCGCCGCTCCGGGCCACCGGCACACCGGTCATCGGCACGGGGCTGACCGCGTCGAAGGTCGGAACGAGCCCGCGCTCAGACGGCCCGCCGCAGGTCACCTACAACGGCCACCCGCTGTACACATACACCGGCGACCAGAACCCCGGCGACACTAACGGCCAGGGCCTGACGGCGTTCGGCGGCGGCTGGTTCGCACTTTCCCTCGCGGGCGCTCGCGTCAACGGCACGGGCTCGAGCGGGGGCAGCGCCAACGGCTACTCGCGCTGATGCAAGCGCGGCGCAGATGCGCTTACAGTAACTAAAGGAGGCGACATGGTCGTCTACGTGGTAGTTGCAGTGTTTCTCGTCCTGCTGACTGGCTTGGCGCTGTCGGTTCGGATTCTCAAGCAGTACGAACGCGCAGTGATATTCCGCTTGGGCCGCGTGAGGGGCGGCGCGCGCGGCCCCGGGCTGATCGCCTTCGTCCCGTTCGTCGATCGCGTCCATCGCGTCTCCCTGCGCATCGTCACGATGCCGATCGAGTCACAGGGGATCATCACGCGCGACAACGTCAGCGTCGACGTCTCGGCCGTCGCCTATTACCGCGTCGCGGATGCGATCCGCTCGGTCGTCGCGATCGAGAACGTCTCGGCGGCGATCAACCAGATCGCCCAGACGACGCTACGGGCGGTCGTGGGGCGCCACACGCTGGATGAGACGCTGTCCGAGACGGACGCGATCAACCAGAACATCCGCGAGATCCTCGATGTCCAGACCGAGGAGTGGGGCATGCAGGTCACGGTCGTCGAGCTCAGGGACATCCAGCTGCCCGAGGGCATGAAGCGCGCCATGGCCCGTCAGGCCGAGGCCGAGCGCGAGAAGCGCGCCAAGATCATCGCCGCCGAGGGCGAGGCGCTCGCCGCCGGCGAGCTGGCCAACGCCGCGGACGTGATGAAGGCCCACCCGCTCGCGCTGCAGCTGCGCAACCTGCAGACGCTCGTCGAGATCTCCGTCGACAAGAACTCCACCGTCATCTTCCCCGCGCCGCTGATGAGCACGATCCAGGAGCTCGGCGCCTTCCTCGATCGCGAGACCGCAGCGGTAGGCGCGCTGCCCGCGACACCGGTCGCGCCGGCGGCGAGCAACGGCGAGCAGCCGTAGGCATCGAAGAGATCCACGAGCCGGGCCTTGATCGGTGACATCGCTCCTCCTGGTGGCGCTGAGACGACCGCGCCGCGACCTTCGCGCGCGGCGCTCTCACAACAACAACGTGCGTCGAGATATACGACGACGGCGTCGACGGCGCGCGGCCGGATGGTAGTGGTCGCTTGGGGATTCGTGACCGGCTTGCCGTCCTCGACGCTCGGCTTCGGATCGACAGCCCCGCGAGTGGCGCCACGCCCGTCGCGTCCGTCATCTCCCTCGCTGCGGACCAACCCTTGCCCGGCGCGTCGGGCTCGTGAACGGCCGGTCGGTGCTGGACAACCGCAGCTAACGATGCGGCGACCCGCGACAACAGCGTTGGATGACCGTGCGATTACGCCCGCCTGATCAGGCGGGGCTGAGACCCGGCATGGATCGCGCGATCGTCGATTGCTCTCGAGCGGCCCCGACCCTGCACTTTCCTTGGTGGTCGCGTCAACCCATACGAACGACACGCGATCCGATTGGAGCTATCGCAATGGAGGCCCACGCCCAAAGGGAAGTCCGCTGGCCCTCGCGGCCAGCGAGCCTTGCCACAACGAAGGTCCTGCAGGCGGGTGCGCTCGCCGCAATCGCCGCCGGCTTCATCATGGCCGCGTGGCAGATGGTCGTCGCCGCGATCGCCCAGAACCCCACTGCGGTGCCCGGCATCCACCAGACGCTGTGGACACCGCCGGAGGGCATCTGGAGCGTCGTCTTCGGCGTGCACCACTTCCACGGCAGCTTCCAGCTCATCCCGGTGGTCGGCGGCATCGTCGGCCACCTGGGGAACTCGCTGATCCTTGGGCTCATGGGCGTCGCGTTGCTGACCGCGTTCCTCGGTCCCCGGCCGAACCTCGTCGCAGCAGCCGTGCTCGGAGCCGCTTACGGCATCGCCGTCCAGGCGATACTCATCAGCTGGATCATCAATACGCAGAAGATCCAGACGCTCTACAGCTCGACGCCGCACTGGAGCTGGTGGGTCGGCCACGGGATCTTCGGCGCGACGCTGGGCCTGCTCTCCAGCGTGCTGCTGAGAAGGAACAACGCCAAGCAAGCTGAGGCGTCCCTCCCTCCGACCTGACCACCGCGACGCCGTTCTGCGCCCAGCGCGCCGGCCGACAAGGGAAGGTTCCAATGCCCACTAACGCAAAGCACCTGGTGTGCCCCACCACGCCCGAGAGTGCCGCTGTTCAGACGCATCGGGTGCCGACCCGTGCCTGCGGGAGATCCCTGTGATGCGCGGCGCCGGGATCCTCAGCATCGGCGGACCCGTCTCGGATATCGAGCTTCCAAACCCTCGGCCACTCGCCGACGACGAGGCGCTCATCGCGGTACGGGCTGCAGGCGTCGGCAACTGGGACGAGATCGTCCGTCAGGGCGGGTGGGATGTCGGCATTGCGCCTCCGATGGCGTTGGGCGTCGAGGCGGCGGGCGTGGTGACCGCGGTGGGTGCAGCCGTCCACGATTGGGCTCCCGGGGACGAGGTGCTCACCCATCCGCTCCCGCTGCGCACCGGGGGAACGTGGGCGCCGCAGCTGATCGTGCCCGCCGCGTTGCTGGCGAGGAAGCCCGCTGCGATGTCGTGGGCGGCCGCGGCCGCGTTCCCCGTCCCGGCGCTGACCGCGGGGCAGGCGCTCTCCGAGGCGGTCGAGATCAAGGAAGGTGAGACGCTCCTGATCCACGGAGGCGGCGGCGTCAGCGGAGGCCTGCTCGTCGCCCTCGCGGCAGCGCGCGGGGCACGCGTCACAGCCACAGCGAGCTCGACGAGCCACACGAGGCTGCAGCAACGGGGCGCCGCGCACGTGGTCGACTACCACGATCCGGAGTGGGCCGATGCAGCCGCGGCCACAGCCGGCGCTAACGGCTTCGACGCCGCGGTGAACGCCGCGCCGGGAGGAGCGGCATCCGCGGTGCGCCTCGTCCGAGACAGAGGACGCCTCACCACGATCACCGGGGACCCACCTGCGGGCGAGCGGCAGATCACGATCACGTCCCTGTACGTCAGACCCGACGGATCCCAGCTTCGAGAACTGGTGGAACGGGCTGACAGCGGCACGCTCGACATCGAGCCCGGCCGCGTGTTTTCCGCTGCCGCTGCCCCGGAGGCTCTCGCGACAGTGCTCTCCGGTACCGGCGGCCGTGCTGTGACGCTGACGTTCTGAACGACGCAGGGCAGGCCCGTACAGAGGCTCCGTTCAGGCTCTATCTGACGACCAATACTGACGCCCAGCGCGGCACGGTGCTGCTGCCAGCGGCTGTCCGGCGACCGCACCGGGTCGCCGCCGGCCGGCGGTCAGCAACGACGGCGACGACGAGAACTCGGAGGGGCGGCGCGCTCGCACGAGTCCTGCGGTGCTCGGCGGCCGATCGCCGAGGCCACCGGGCTCGCGTCCAGCCACGCCACGATGTCGGAGGCCCTCAGCCAGAACTCGTCCAGGGGAAGCCGGCTGACGATCTCGCCACTGAGGTCCGCGCACCAGTCGTCAGCGAGTCGCGAGTCACCCGTGGCGTCGCGAATGACCGCCCAAGCCAGCTCCTGCGCACCGACGCCTGGGATCCCCCACGAGAAGGACGCGCGAGGATCCCAGCTTCGCGGAGTCAGGGGCTCGGGACCGTCCGAGCCGAGGACGTACACGAAGCACTCCGATGGCGACCGCTCGCCCCGGTAGCTCCTGCCACCGGCGATATCACGCCCCCGCGCTCCAAGCCCCTTGTCAGCGAAAGAACCCATGGCATGACAATGGCGCGTGCGCGCGGTGCGGCAACACGGGGCCCGTGTCACGCGATCCGGTAGAGCGATCCTACGGTCGCGTCGTCGGCGGCCCGGCCGCACGCCTTACTGGTAAGTCATCAGGCGAATAGGTGTCGGATTCGGCGATCTCGAAGCGCTCTCGGACGATCGCGAAACGGGACCGTCCTCGCGGTCCGATTGGCGTACGTTGGCTGATCCGGAGGACCGTGCAACCGGTTCTCTCCCTAATAACTAGAAAGGGGAATGTATGTCCCTTGCCGAGCCCGTCCTCACTGGGCCCAGCGCCGGGCGTACAGTCACCAAGAGCAGCGGCTCGAGCACCGAGCTCAAACTTGCCGGTGAGCAGGCCCGTGGCGACTGGGCCGTCGTGGAGTGGCATCTGCGCGCCGGCGACGAGCCGCCGATCCACACCCACACGCGCGAAGACGAGACGCTGTATGTCCTCGACGGATCGATCACCGCATTCGTTGGCGACCAGCGGATCGACGTCGAAGCCGGGTCGTACGCGGCGCTTCCCAAGGACGTTCCGCACGGGCTGACCGTGCGTGGCGACGAAGCCCGTCTGCTCGTCACGCTCGAGCCGGCAGGTGCGGAGTACTTCCTGGTGCCCCGCGACGACGGCGATGCCGACCCCAACCAGTTCGGGATCCTGCTGCACGAGCCCGCCCCGGCGATGTGACCATCGATGGGGAGGGGCGCCGCCCGAGCGGCGCCCCTCCCCGATCTGGGGCTGCAGATGCCGCTGGGCGCAGGGCTGCTCGTCCTGCTCGAGCGCGAAGCCAGCATCGCGGTCGTCGACGAGCGGCGACGAGGCGAGACGCGTGTCGCTGTGATGCTGCTGGCGGCGTCGGAGACCGACGCTCGTCCGAGCAGTGAGGCTGCTCGGACGTGGAGGTCGGCTTGGTGCCCCGGCGGCCCGTCGCAAGCGACCCGCAAGGGAGGTTCCAATGCTCACCCCGAAGGTCACCGAGCTCACGCGCGGATGTGCGCATCCGGGCGGGACCGGTCCCGCCAATACCAGTGCCATTTCACGCCAGCGTGGGTGAGGGCCGCAATGGAGCTCCGGCATGTGAGATATCTTGTCGCCGTCGCCGACGAACTGCACTCCGCAGGCAGCGGAGCGTCTTGACGTCACGCAACCCGCAGTAAGCGAGCAGGTGCGCGAGCAGGTGCGCAAACTCGGGTCGGAGCTCGGGGTCAAGCTCTTCGACCGCAACCAGCGCAGCGTTGAGATCACCGTCGCGGGCGTCGCCTTGCTGGAGGAGGCGCGGCACGTGCTGCGGCACGCCGAAGTCGCGCACCAGGCCGCGCGCAACGCTGGCGACCTGGCAACGATGCGGCTACGCGTCGGCTACCTGCCCGACTCGCTCCCCGCGAGCGTTCCGCGCGAGCTGCGCCGGCTCGCCGGCTCGGCGCCGCGCGTCGACGTCGACCTCACGACCGGCCCTCGCTCCGACCTATCGACGAAGTCCGTGAGCGGCGGCTCGACGCTGTCATCACCAGTCTGCCACCGACGACCGGCCTCCGCGTGACACCACTTGGGGAGCAGCGCGCCGTGGCGGTGCTGCCGGCGACCCACCCTCACGCCGTCACCTCGGCGATCGCCCTCGAGCGGCTGGCGCCGGGAAACGCGATCCCGAAGCGGTCAAGCGGATGTGGACCGCGAACGACTGGGCCTCCATCTGGCGCACCTCCCCCGGGCGGCGCTGCCAGACAGACCGCACGCTATCCGGCCGCTGGGCCGTGACTCTTATTCGGCCGGGACTTGCCGTCGGCCGCGTCTGCGCTCGTTGAACCTGAGCACGACGATGGTGGCCTCGTAGAGGGCGATGAGCGGCAGCGTTTCGAGCACCGTGGTGACGGGATCTGTGCCTGGTAGGAGGCCGGCGAGGACCGAGAGCCCGATGATGGCGTAGCCGCGATGGCGGCGCAGGGTGGTCGAGCTGAGGATGCCCACGCGACCCAGGGCCAGCAGGAGGACCGGAATCTCGAAGACGGTCCCCAGGCAGAGCATCGTCATGAGCTCAAAGCGATAGTACGTGCGGGCCTGAACCAGGACGTCGAAGGCGCCGTGGTTGAACCCTTGCAGGAACTTGACGGCCGGCGGGAGGACGAGGAAATACGCGAACGCCACCCCGCCGGCGAACAGCACGGGCGCGGCGGCGAGGAGCGGGCGCACCGCACGCCGCTCGGCGGGACCGAGAGCCGGGGCGGCGTAGGCCCACGCCTGAGTGAGCAGGAACGGCAGTCCGAGGAGCAGCGCGAAGGCGAAGGCGACCGTGATCGATGTCGAGAAGGGCTCGCCGAGCCCGAGCGTGACCGGCGCTCGCGCGGATGGCCGCGCGAGCGACCGGCTGGCGGCGGCGAGGGAACGGGCCGCGTTCAGCGCGGCTCGCTGGTCAGCTGGGGATAGGGCGGAGGCGTGCGCGAGCTGGCTGAATGCGCCGGCGCCGCGCGCTAGCGCATTCGGCAGCTCGCTGCCGGCACCCTCCGCTGGCGAGCTGTTTCTGAGTTGCGCCAGCGGTGCGTTTAGGACGTGCAGGAGCGACCGGCTCTGCCACAGACATCCTGCGAACAGCACCGCCAGCACCGCGACGCTGAGCAGGAGCCGTGCTCGCAGTTCGCTGAGGTGCTCCGTCAGTGTGAGGCGCTCGTCGTGAGCGACAGCGCGTAGCGGGAACGCTTCCATCCGGATCGCACCCTCCGGGGCTATGCGCCGGGCGTCTGATCGGGCTCGTGCGTCGGCTGGATCGCTGACTGCTCCTCGTGCTGCTCGGGCGTGGAGAGGGAGTCCTTGAAGCCGCGGATCGCCGAGCCGAGCCCGCGCCCTGCTTCCGGCAGTCGCTTGGGGCCGAGCACGATCAGCGCAACGGCGAGGATCAGGAGCAGGTGAGTGGGGCTGAGGAGGTTCTCGATCATCGCGTGGTCCTTGTGGTTCGGGTCTGTCGTCCGACAGTAGGGGCGCCGGGGCCCGCTCAAGCACCGTCGGCGATTGCCCGGTAGGGCATCGCTATCGCTTCCCGTCGGGGGACGGCAAAGCCGGGAGGCCCGCTTCGGCGGGCCTCCCGTCGTGCTGTCGCGGCTTGCGTGCGGCCGCGGGCGTCGACTGCACAGCCGTCGCTGGTCACTGACGATGCGCGGCGTCCGCTGCCTCCGCGAGCGCCTTGACGCCGGCGAAGAACTCCGGCGCCTGACCGTTGAACAGCCCCATGGCAGTCAGGGCCTTCGCCGCGCCCAGGGCGGCGCCCTCGGTGTTGCTGGGCCGGATGATCGAGCAGATCGGGAACTTCCGATCGAGGAATTTCGTCGGCTCGGGCATGATCCGGTTGGGCTTGAACAGCTCGCCTCGCGCGTTCAGGTCGGGGAACGTGAGCCCGGTGCTGGGGTCGGTCAGCGGCGGAGCGTTGCCTGCCTTGTCCTGCCACGTCTGGAAGTGCATCGTTTCCGTAGGGCCGATACTGAGCAAGATGCGCAGCACCTCGGGGCTCGTCACTCGCTGCGCGAGCGAGGCGTAGAGGCTCGTGCCGCCCTGCTCGATCGTGCCGAAGTGGAAGCCGGCCGTGTTGGCGATTGCCTGCAGATGCTTATGCGGCGTCAGATCGTCGTCGCTGCGCGGGATCGCCGGGTGCCTGCCCACGGCCAGGTCCGGGACGGCCTGCGGCAGCGTGTCGCCCAGGTCCGGGTTCTTCGAGTCGCTGCGGTAGCGCGTCCACCAGCTGGTGTCAATGGTCAGCTCCATCAGGTTGGTCAACCGGCCTATTTGACGGGCGCCGGTCGCCTTGCTGCTGGACAGCGTGCGGAACTTGTCTAGGTTGATGGGGTCCGCGCCGTTCGCCGCCAGGTACGCGTTGATGAAGTTCGCGTGGCTCTGCTCGTCGTCGGCGTTGTCGTGGATGTACTGGGAGATGTCCTTGTCCAGTACGGAGAGCGCCCTGGTGTAGGCCTTGTTCCCGGTTCCGCCGGGACGTTCGCTGTCCTGGATCCCGCCGAGCTCGTTGTACTGCTCCCACAGGTCGGCCTCGAGGAGCTCGGCCGCGGCCAGGAACTGGAGAATGGCCACGTCCCCACTCGTGAGCCCCCCACTGGCGGAGGCGCGCGGAGCGGTCAGCAAGCGGCTCGCGCCGACGGCCCCGGCTCCCACCACGGCGCCCTTCAGCAGAAAGGAACGGCGGTCAGTCAGGCGCCGGGACTGTTCGATGTCTTCCACGACCTTCTCCTTCGGACATTGGGCGAGCAACGAGTTGCGCCGCTCGCGCTTGTAAGGGACCCCGAGGATGCGACCGCTGGGGTCCGCCACAACAGTTCCGTCCGACTGCGCGATATCGCGCGCCGATCAGAGGGCGCGGCCGCCTGTTCGAGCCCGCGTGAACGTCGAAGGAGCGGTCAAGCGGCCCACCGTCCGCCGTCGACGGTCAGCATCGTGCCGCGGAAGCCGTCGGTGCCTCCTCGCTCGCCGGGATAGACGCGTCCGCGGCGATCTTTGCGGGGAAGGCTGCCCGCTTCACGGGCACGCGCGACCGGCCCCAGGCCCGAGCTCGTTCACGCGGCGGGCCGCACTCCGCCGCGATGTTCGTGAGCACGACGCAGACCGAAGAGTCGACCAGGATCCTGCCCTGGCGACCCGACCGGTATGGCTCGATCGGTTCTTCTTCTTGTTCTCGATGGGGCCGAGGCGATCCTCGGAGACAGTGGCGGGCCTCAACTGCATCCGGCCAAGCAACGGCTCGACGGAATCGACTGCGTCGGGTGCGTCCGTTCAGGCGGCGCTCACTCGACGGCTCGGCGACCGCCTCGGGCCGGCTGTCACGTTCGCGACCACGGAGCACTTCCAACCTTCAAACCGCTCGGGTGGCAACGGTTTCGGAAGCAAACGGTCGCGGGAGCATCTACCTGGCCGCGCTGTCCAGCAACCTGATCGCGCTCGCGTTCATCGGCCAGATGTCGCGCCTCGGGACGGCTTTCTACGCGTTCGCACTGATTTTGTTGCCGGTGCTGGCGTTCATGGGCGCGGTGACGTTCCAGCGTCTGGTGCAGTCCTCCATCGAAGACATCGCATATGCGGAGCGGATCGCTCGTCTGCGTGCCTTCTACCTCGGGCTCGCGCCTGAACTCGAGCCGTTTCTCCTGATGGTTCACGGGCCACGCGCCGAGGGCCTCTTGCACGACAAACGGTTCGGGCCGAGCACGTGGCAGCTCATGCTGACGACGGCGGGCATGGTCGGTGTGGTCAACAGCGCGGTCATCGGGGCCTGCGCCGGCCTCGCTGTCGAGACGCTCCCGGGCGTCTCGTTTGCCGTCGTCCTGATGGCCGGATCATCCGCCGGGGTAGTGACCCTGATGCTCCATCGTCGCCACCACCGGCGAGCACGCGACGCCGGCGAGCACGCGAGCTATAGGCCAGAGGACATCGACCGGGCCGCAGTCTTCGTCCCAACGGCGCAAGATGCTGTAGCGGCCTGAAGGAGGAACCCAACTGGCGCGGACCAGGAGCGCGTACTTGTGCCCGTGCAGCGCTGCGAAATCCGACGCAGTCCGGGGCGTGCGCCGATGCCTGCATGAGCGGCCATCTTTACCAGGGAGTTCCAAGTGACGTCCTGGCTGCTGGCTTGGCTGGGGCGGTGTGTTCGGCGATCCCCCCCGACGGTGTGGTCGCTGGTGCGAGGCGAGGACGTGCTGGAGGGTGGCCGCGCCGCCGGCGCCATGGTGCGTGCTCTACCCACCTTGTCGTGCCGCTTCATCTATCTCGATCGCGTGGGCGGCGCGGGTCAGCACGAGGAGCGGGCAACGGGCGGTATGCGCAAGATGCTGGGAGGTGCTTCCGTGGATCAGGCGTCCGACCGGGCCATAGCCGCGCGCGCCTACGATCAGCAGATCGAGCGATGCGCTGTACAGCGCTAGCTCCTCGGCAGGCTGACCGTAGGCCGCGTGCGGTTCGACGCCGCCCAGGCCTGCGATTCGCTCAAGGGCATCCTCGACGAGGCGCTGGGGCGGGTTATCGGTCGCTACTGGCCCCACAAAGGCGTATGACGGAAGCGACACCGCTTCGAGCGCTGAGAGCTTGGCTGCCCACACGACGGCGAGCGTCCGGGCCACCGAAAGTGCGTGCTCGCTCTCGGGTGATCCGTCGTAACCGACCCCGATCTCGCGTGTCCTGCCCGGCTGCTGTGAGTAGTCGCTCGGCGCGATCGCGATCGCACACGGCGCGCCGTTCAGCGCGGCGCTGGTGTCATCTCCGACCAGCACCCGCCCGAGCACTCCGCGACGGGATGAACCCACGACCAGCAGATCGGCACCGATCACTTCGCACAGCTCATGCAGGCCGCGTCCCACAGACGAGGATCCGTACGCGCGGAGGTGCGCTTCGACACCCGTTTCCCCGCGCACGGCTTCTAGCAGCGCCTCCGCACGCCGTCCGTCGGGAGCCTCGGTCACGTCGCTGGTGCCGCGGTAGGCGCCCGCATCGGGCGCAACGACATACGCGAGCGTAAGCTTCCCGCCCACCGCGACCAGCAGCCTCGCGAGCGCTACCGCGTCGCGACCACCCTCGCGCCCGTCCACGCCGACAGCGATGTGTTTGAACATCCAGATTCCTCCTAACTCACGTTTATCTATTGGGTGACGGGCCCACCGTGCGCCGGAGCTCGCTCCCGGTCTCGCTCACATCCCTGATCGCCTCAGGCGGTGGGTGGCTGGTCTGGCTGGGCTCACTGCCATGTGCCCGGCGCTCATGCTTTGGCTTGCCGGGTGCGCGGCCTGAGTGGCGCGCACGGTGGCACCGTGCCCGGCCCTGGAGGCGCGTCGGCATGGCGGGTTCCATGCTCCGCCTGTCCGGGAACCGTCTGACGGGCCAGGAGGCGGCTGACTGCGACCGCGGCCAGGGCTGCGACCGCAACCGAATAGACAAGTGCGGTCTTGCGCAGACCGTAGTGCGAGGTAGCAATGCCAGCGAGCAGGGCCGGAATGCCAGTTGCCACGTAACTGACGATGTAGATCGCCGTGATCAGCCCCGTCCGATCGTGGGACGTGCCCGCGGCGACCGTGGCGCGGTAGGCGCCCATGAACGCCGGTCCGAAGCCGAGCCCTGCGATCGCCGTGCCGACGAACAGGACGGCTGAGGCGCCGGTCTCGATCGAGGCGAACGTCACCAAGGCTCCGACGATCAGAACCAGGCAGCCGCCCAGCATCACCGCTGACGGATTCTTCCTGGCGAGCAAGGCCGAGGTTGCGGCCCCGAGACCGGTGAGCAGGAATATCAAGATTCCGCCCCAAAGCAGGCTCGTCGAGTGCAGCAGCTGCGCGGCAAGTGACGGTCCCAGCGAGAGATAGAAGCCGCCGAGTGCCCAGATTCCCACGAGCGCTGGCACCGCCGTAGCGAAGGCGCCCCTGGCGTCCTGCGGCACACTGGCGTGCGGCCGCAGCGAACTCACAACGCCGGGGCGCACCGTTCCAGGCTCTGGCATCGCCAGTACGGCGACGACGCCGGTGATGAACGCCCCGAGTAACAGCCACCAAACCAGGTGGGTCGGCGCAGGAGCGTACTGGGCCAGGACGCTCGCGCCGAGTGCGCCGAGGGCCTGGCCGCCCGTGGGCGCCGCGCTGGAGACGACCGCTGCAGCACCGCCGCTTGGTCGCAAATCGAACAGCGCCGCGCTGGCCGCTCCGGAGATGAGGCCAACCGCGACACCCTGCAGCGCACGGGCGGCAAACAGTAGCCCAACCCCGTGGGCGATGAGGAACAGGCCGCACCCGGCCGCACCCGAGGCCAGACCCGCCAGCATCACCATCCGACGACCCGTGTAATCAGACACCGAGCCGAACAACAGCAGCGTGGCCAGCAGGACGACGATGTAGACCGTGAACAACAGGCTGAGCGTTGGCGGGCCGAAGCTGAACTTGTCCTCATAGACCCGGTAAAGGGGCGATGCCGCGGTGCTCGCGGCGAACGCCAGGAACGCGAATGCGGCCGCCGCCCAAAACGACGCACGTCGTGACAGAGTTACTCGCCGTGACGGCTTCTCGTTTGCCACCGTGGCCGCGGCAGACATGGTGGAACCTTTCGTTGGACAATCGGCAGCCCTCGCGGGATCGAGATCATGCCTGGGCGGCGCCGGCAATCAACTCGTTCTGGCTCGCTGGCGGGCAACGGTACGGCCGAGTTTCGCCCCGCAAAGAGCTCCTGGCTATGCCTCGATAGCCTCTCGCCATCATGGGTGCGCCAGCCATCCACGAGGGCTACCGCGCGCTTGCCAACCAGACTTCGCCAGACCGCATAGTCATCCGCTTGCTCGCAGTCACCAAAGGAAGACCGTTGACGAGGTACCCGTGTTCAGACGAACCCGAGATCGGCACCTGCTCGATGATGAGACCCTCGGCGCCCAGCCGACGCGCGGCCACCCGAGTGGGCGACGCCTGCCACGGGGCCGAACGCACCCCTTACACCGAGCAGGGCCTGATGACGCCCCTCCCGCCTCTCGTTGAGTTCCGGTACGGGGATTGTCGAGTATTCTTGGATGCCGACGCAGAGGTCCGGAGGTTTGCCTTCGCTTCTTGCTCGGCACTCGTTGGAGAACTCATGCTCCATGTCGCTTGCCCCCAGCAGGTCGCACTCCACGCTCATGTGTAGCCGCACCATGGGTGAGCAGTAGATCCAGTTCGGCACGCATCTGCTTCTCCTCCGCGTCGGAAACGCGGCTGAGGCTTACGTGCTCGCCGCAGCCCGGACATGTACCAAGGTCCCCCGCGCACGGGAAACGACAGCCGCAGAAGCAGGCCACGTCCATCAGTGATTGCCTCCGGCGACCGGCGGTCGTCCCGGCGGACGCCTCGTTTGTTCTCTAGCTTTCACGCCAATTAGTGTGCGGCCTGGGTCAGTGCTCGCAAGCGGCGTGCATGACCTCCCGATAGCTGGCCCTGATCAGTCTGTGATTCGCCGGGCGAGCGTCCCATCGTCCCCAGCGGTTGAGGGCGAGGCGGTGCTTGGCAGGCCGGCATGAAGCCGGTATCGAACAAGGCCGATCATGCACGCCGCGCTGTAGGCGCCCAGACCTACCCCTGAAGGTGCCGGTGCGTGAGAACCGGGATCGGACTCCGTCAGCTACACCGCGCCGGCCAAGCTCGCGAGCGCCGACGGGAGCTTGCAAGCGACCGTGGCTTCCGTCTCGGGTCGTGGATCGCACCCTCGGCGATGCGCAGCTCCTCGCGTCCCACCGAGGCCTGCAACGTCCCGTGCCAAGACGAGCGTCGCCGCTAAGCGCCCTGGCGTGAAACCAGCAGCTCCGATGACCCACCCCCGGGTCGAACTCGCTCTCTCGCCGCACTGCCGGCACAGGTCGGTGCATCGCGTGCTTGACGCCGTCGCGGATCAGCGTGCTGCAACAAGGAGCCGCACCCGGCCCAGGCGGGCATAGATAAACCAGCCGAGCGGCCCGGTGTAGAGCGCAGAGGTTCGCCACACCGCCTCGATGACACGAACCGGCTGGCGCCGCCCCCGCGCGTAGATGTCGTAGAGGATCACGGCTGCGGAAACCAGACGCGCCGCGATCGAGTGCCGTGCAATGATCGTCAGCCAGCCCAGCGGCATGGGATGTTCGCTTCGGGCGTCGGCAGAGCCGAGGCCGGATGGCGCTAGCTCACCAGCCGGAGGTGTGCGCGGCGGGTCGATCGCTGGAGCGCGGTCCGGGCGGCCGCCCGCGCGTCGGTGATCAGGCGGTGGGAGTGCTCGAAGCTCGTGGGCTGCACGCACCCGGCGTTTGGCGCGGGGAGCATGATCAGCTCGGCCTCTGCCGAATATCTGGCGATGTCGGCCTCAACCCGAGAGCCCACGAGCAGATGGACTCCCTGAATGGCCGCGTCGAGCGCGCCGGTCGGGATGCGCGTGGGTCGGTCGTGCGGCGCTTGCGTCGGCAGGATGTAGATGCGCTCGGCGCCGAGCTCGACCGCATGGGAGATCGGCGTGTTGTTGACGACGCCGCCGTCGATCAGCCGCCGCTCGCCGATCGCGACCGGGGGAAAAATCCCCGGAATCGACGCAGACGCAGCGATGGCCTCCACCGCCGGACCTTCGGAGAGGAGCAGCTCGCGTCCCTCGATCAGGTCGAACGCGACCAGATGGAGCGGGATAGCCGCATCGGCGAGGTCCGCAAACTGGATGTACCTTCGGATCAGTCGCCGCAGCTCGCGATCTGACACGAGGTGATCGCGCCGACCGCACACGCCGCCGACGAGCGCACTCATGCTGAACGGGAAGACGTGCTGCCGCTGAAGGTCGCGCCACACTCGGCCTAGTTCCGTCGCTGTCTGCGGGGACTGGAGCCGCGATGCGACGAAAGCGGCGTTGAGCGCGCCGACAGAGGTGCCGATCAGAAAGTCAGGCGTGATGCCCCGCTCGTACAGCGCCTCGAGCATGCCAACCTGCAATGCCCCGAGGCCCGCGCCGCCCGAAAGAACGAACGCCGTGCGCGGGCTCGAAGCGCCGCCCGTCGCAAGCCTCTGCGGTCGATCCAGCGCCGTGGTCGTCATCGCGCTACCACGCTCCCGGGAGCGCCTGCATGAGCGCCAACTGATGCCGCGAGACCGGTCTCCGCTAGGTGCCCAACGCGGCTCATCAGGCCGGCGTACGTCGTTGCTGCGCGCTGGTCACGGTCGAGCGCCGACTGATATGTCTCGAACGCCAGCGGCTCGCCGAACGCGCCCGCGGCGCTCCAGACGCGATACGCGGCGCGGGACTGCGTCGCGCTCGGAACGCCACTGCGCGTAAGCGGCGACAGCTGCGTCGACGCAGGCGCGTCTGCGGGCGGCGCCCCAGATCATGGCGCGTACCTGAACGGGTGGCGAAACGCGTCGGCCGCGCTGACGGGTGCAACGACGAACGCGATCAGTCCGTCGGACCGCATGTCGTGGACGACGATCTGGGTGTGCCCGGTCTCGCGCTCCCACTCAAGCGTCACCGTGAGGCCGTCGCCGTGTCGCGTATCGAGCTCAACGAACATCGAGCGACCCCACGTCGTCCCAACGGCAAGGCGAGAGTTCCTCGGGAGCGGTGCGTGCAAGCATTTCCCGACCCTTGCGCTGGAGCGCGCGTAGATAGTCGAGGTGTGCTGCCCAGGACGGGTCGTATGGGAGGCCGTCGATCAATTGCGCTGTGTCGGTGTGGGCGTCCAGCAATTCGTACGCGAGCTCGGCCAGGCTCGCGCCCGCCTCCGCGTCAGGTCGGTGGTCGCCGCCACCGCTCGTGCCCGTGGCGCCTGGGTGAACGGCCTGGGCCGCGGCATGTGCGCGACGACCGGCTGCGCCAAGCCGCAGGCAGACCACGGCACCGCCGGCGCACGCCGCGGCCTGAAGCTTGATCGCGGTTGACGCAGGTACTCTCATGCGGCGACCAAGGATCTGTCCGATGCGATCCGCGGGCGCTGGTCGAGCGTGCGCGACGCGGCTCGGAGAAGGGCGACGGTCGGCAGGTGCTCGGTGTGCGGAGGGGAGACGATGCCGGTCGTCAAGGCCGGGCTCTCGCCTTCCAGTGGGACGAAACGAACGCCTGCATCCGCGTAGCGCTCGGCGACACATTCGGGGAGCATCGCCATCCCGGCTCCCGACGCAACCGCCAGCAAGATCCGATCGACCTGACCGTCTGGCATCTCGATCAGCGTCGGCGAAACGCCGGCGGCCGAACACGCCGCCAACACGGCGTCATAAAGCGGCCTGTCGGCATCGCGGGGGAGCACGATGATGCGTTCTGGAGCGATCCGCTCCAGGGCGACGTGAGGCTTCACGGCGTGCTCATGATCAACGGGGAACACCGCAACGGCTCGCTGCTCACCGAGCGGTGTCACGCGAACTCCGGCCGTCGGGACCGGCAGCGACACGACTGCGACATCCAGCTCGCCGGCTCGCACCGCGTCGACCAGCTGGAGACCGGGCCCCGGCTCGATCGTCGTCTGAAGGTTGGGCATGGCGGCGACAAGGCGCCGCAAGGTTCGCGGGATGCTGGCCCGCAGGGCGGTCGGGACGTAGCCGATCCGCAGCCTCGGCCGGTCGCTTGCGCTGCGCGCCGCCACCCGCGCCACCTCTGCTTGACGGAGCACCCGGTATGCCTCCGTGAGCAGGGCGGCCCCCGCGTCCGTCAGGGCAACGTTCCGCTGCGTGCGGTCGAACAGCCGCACCCCGAGCTCGGCCTCGAGCTTGCGTACCTGCTCTGAGACCGCGGGCTGAGCGACGTGCAGTCGCTCAGCCGCCCGGCGGAAGTGCAGCTCCTCGGCGACGGCTACGAAATACCTGAGATGACGAAGCTCCACGGTCTCCTCCAGCCTTCACGTTTCGCGCAGCGTTCGGCTTCCAGCGTCGATCCATTTCGGCGACAGCTGGCCTCGTTCGACTCCCGCTACATCGTCCAGATCGCGCACGACCCAGCGGAGTCGCGCTACTGGCGCTCCGGGGGCTGGCCCGCCGCTGCTGAGGTTTTGGGACACCGGTGGAGCATGGGCGATACAAGGGTCGGTGTCTTCAAGGTCAACGCACAAATCGCCCCTCAGGCAAACCCACATTGGGGCATGCAGGCTGGCCCGCGTGGGCTAGCGCACATCGGCGGCTTGCTGGTTAGCGCACACATGCGGCTTGTGGGCTAGCGCACATGTGCGGCACGGCGGTTCCTGCGATCTTAAAGCTGCCATGCCCATTCGATGCCTGATCGTCGATGACAACTCGAGCTTCCGGCAAGAAATGGGCGGCTTGCTCAAGGAGCAGGAGCTAGAAGTGGTCGGAGGCGCGGCGTCCGCCGCTGAGGCGCTTCAGCAGATCGCCGAGCTACGACCGGATGTTGCCCTCATCGACATCGACCTCGGCCGAGACAGCGGCCTAACCCTGGCGGCCCGGCTCAGGGACACCCCAGGGCCTGCGGTCCCGAACGTGATCTTGATCTCCACCCATGACGAGGGGGCATTCGCCGAGCTGATCGCGCAGAGTTCGGCCCTCGGATTCCTCCCAAAGACGGAGCTCTCAGGGGCGGCAATTCGCCGGATGCTCGCCTCCGCTACGAGTGAGACAAGCCGGTCTGGTGAGCGTCGAGGAACCTGATCGTGGCGAGCACACGGCGGTGATCGTCATCGCTCCCGGGCAACGTGAGCTTCATCATGATGCTGTGCACGTGTCTCTCGACCGTGCCCTCTGTGATCCAGAGTCGTCGTGCGATGCCGGCGTTCGAGCGTCCCTCCGCCATCAGCGCGAGCACCTCGCGCTCGCGAGGCGTCAGCTCTTCGAGCGGATCACCCACTTCCCGCGCCGTCACGAGCTCCTGAACAAGCAGTGGGTCAACGACCGATCCACCACGGCTTACGCGTGCAACGGCGTCGAGAAACTCGTCAAGCTCGGTGACCCGGCTCTTGAGCAAGTAGCCGCTCCCGCGCCCGCTTGCCAGCAGCGTCATCGCCTGCGACACCTCCACGTGCGCAGACAGGAGCAGGATCGCCGTCTGCGGAAATTCCTTGCGGATCAGGTGCGCGGCCTGGAGGCCCTCCGTCCGATGATCTGGAGGCATGCGGATGTCGATGACGGCCAGATTAGGTCGGCACTCGCGAACGAGCCGGATCAGCTCAGACCCGTCGCCTGCCCGGCCGACGACCTCGTACCCGCCCCGCTCGAGCAGGCTCGCGAGGCCCTCGCGCATCAACACGTCATCCTCGGCCACGATGACTCGCATGCCGCGCGGATCGACTTCGGTCACGGCGAGAGTATCCCGCAGCACACTCGGCGGAGCCAGGCCGAGCCTGCCGGTTAGGACAGAGTGCGCTACGCCGGTCGGACGACAGCATGAGCGGTCGCCCGGAAGTGGGCCCAGGCGTATAGTGGATTGGCCCATGCCATCGCCCTGGCTGGCTGTCCAAGCGGGGACCGATCTACTCGCGCGCGCCCGGCAGATTCAACGGAGCTGGGAGAGTCTCCTTGTCGGCGGTGCGCTCGATCCGGAGCTTCCACCACGGGCCACGGCGGGAATGCGGCCGATGATCGTCGAGTCATGGCGGCGCGTGCTTGCCACGGGCCTCGACCCGACCGACTTGCTGCCCTCGATCGAGGCGGACCCGTCCGAGACGCGGGAGCGCTGGCTCGAGCATCCGCTCGGATTGCTCAGGCACGTGCTCGTAGAGCCACTTCAGCTGCTGGCCGAGGAGTCCAACAGCATGGTCCAGGTGACCGATCCGTCCGGGCTCACCCTCTTTTTGGGCGGCCCGGAGTCGCTGAAGGAACTGGCTGCCGAAATGAATCTCGTCGAGGGCGCGCGGTGCAGCGAAACGGTCAACGGCACGAACGGCGTCGGTACGGCGCTGGCCGAGAACCACCCTGTGCAGGTGTTCGCGTTCGAGCACTTCAGCCACCACCACCGCGAATGGGTCTGTTCCGGCGCGCCGATACACGACTCGGTCTCTGGCCGACTCGTCGGGGCCATTGACCTCACAAGCCCCTGGAAGATCGCGCATCCTCGAAGCCTCGAGCTCGTGACTACTGCGGCCAGGACGACCGAGCAATGCCTATTGGAGCAGCGGCGCGACCAGGACGCCCGGCTGAGACGTCGCTACGGCGACCTCACGACGCAGACCAGCGATCTGCTCGTCAACCGAGAGGGCTACGCGCTTATCGGCGACGACGGGGCGCACCCAAAGCCACTCGACATTCCCGAGAGCGGTGGCGAGATCGCCATGGGCGACGGATCGCTCGCCGTGGCGGAGCCGCTGGGTCGGGGCGAGGCCTATCTCGTCCGCCGGCCAGGCTCACGTCGCGCCAGGGCAGCTCGGGGCGGGGCGCTCGAATGGGCCGAAGAGCGGGCTCGCGAACTTGCCAGCAAGCGAGCTGCCCCGTCGCGCGCGCGCGATCCTGGGTGCGCCGGGGACCTCGAGAGCGGCGTGCCCAGCCCGGGGGCGGGGGACCACCTGAGCGCATATCTGGAGGCGGCAATCGATTGCGTCATCGTGGCGGACGCGTCAGGCCGGATCGTCGAATTCAACCCGGCCGCCGAACGGACGTTTGGCTATTCCCGTCAGGAGGCGTTAGGGCGGACGATGGCCGAGCTGATCGTGCCGCCTTCGCTTCGCGAGCGCCACACCGCCGCCTTCGCTCGCTTCGTGAAGACCCGCGAGGGGAGCATGCTCGGACGCCGGGTGGAGCTGACGGGCATGCGCGCGGACGGCAGCGAATTTCCTGTCGAGCTGGCGCTAAGCCAGGTCGAGGCCGACCCGGTCCTCATCTGCGGCGCGCTGCGCGACATCTCTGCGACGAAACGGGCCGAGAACCATCTGCGTGAACTCGCCGAGGAGCAGGCCGCCCTTCGGCGGGTCGCAACCCTCGTCGCCTATGAGTCGTCACGTGACCGCATCGTGGCCGTCGTTGTCGAGCAGATCGCCCGCGTCTTCGACGTCCCATTGGTCAGGCTCATCCGCTACGAGCCAACCGCCGCGGTCGTGCTAGGCGGCTTCAGCGAAAGTGACGATGAGCCGTTCCCGATCGGCTCGCGCTGGCCGCTCGACACGCCGGGACTACTGGCAACGATCCGGCAGACCGGCCGTGCCGCGCGCGTCGAGGACTACGCGCAGACGCCCGGCGACGGCGCTGGTGTGGTTCGAGCGGCAGGGATGCGCTCTGCGGTCGGAACTCCGATTGTCGTCGGAGGCCGCGTGTGGGGCGCGATCATGCTTCTCGCGCCGCGACGCGCATCCCTTCCGCAAGACACGGAGGCGCGGCTGGCAGACTTCACGGAGCTTGTCGCGACGGCGCTCGCGAACGCCGAGTCGCGCGCTGCGCTCAGCCAGCTCGCTGACGAGCAGGCGGCGCTGCGGCGCGTGGCGACACTCGTAGCCCGCGAAGCCTCGCCGGTCGAGCTCTTGGAAACGGTCGCGGAAGAGGTGGCGCGCGTCTTGGACGTGGAGGCCGTCGGGATGCTTCGCTTTGAACCCGACGGGACGGCCACGCTCGTCGCACAGTCAGACACCCCGTGGGACCCGCCTCCGTTGGGCACACGCCTCGGGCTGGAAGGCGAGAACGTCGTCACCGCGGTGTTTCGAACGAGGGAGGCCGCACGCCTCGACGATTGGGCGAAGGCCACGGGCCCGGTCGCCGAAATGGCGCGTGTCCTGGGCATTCGTTCGAGCGTCGCCACTCCGATTGTCGCCGAAGGGCGGCTGTGGGGCACGCTGATCGCCGTCACGAGTCAGAGCGAGCCTCTTCCGCGAGAGACCGACTCGCGGATCGGGGAGTTCACCGAGTTGGTCGCGACGGCAATTGCCAACGCGGAAGCGCGTGACGAGCTGTCAAGGCTCGTGGAGGAGCAGGCGGCGCTACGACGAGTTGCGACGCTCGTCGCCGAGCGAGCCGCGCCCACTGAGGTCTTCGACGCCGTCGTCGCCGAGGTGGGCCAGCTGCTCGGTGCAGCCCAGGTCGGCTTGGCCCGCTACGAGAATGAGCACGAGATCTCGGTCCTCGCGATTCGCGGCCAGAGCCCTGAGATCGTCCGCACCGGAGTGCGTCTGCCGCTCGACGGCGACAGCGTGAATGCCCGCATCCTGCGCACGGGACGCTCGGCGCGACTCAATTTCGCGGAGGGGGGGAGCGGCAGCATCGCCGAGGTACTCCGTCGCGACAACGTCAACGCCACGGTCGGGGCGCCGATCGTCGTCGACGGCGCGCTTTGGGGCATGATCGGCGCAAGCTGGAAAGGGGATGACCAACCGCCCGCCAACGCGGAGAAGCGGGTTGAGAAGTTCACCGAGCTGGTGGCCACCGCGATCGCGAATACCGAGAGCCGCGCCGAACTGGCCGCCTCCGAGGCGCGTGCTCGCGCCCTCGCCGGGGAGCAAGCCGCCCTGCGCCGAGTCGCGATACTTGTCGCCAAGGGCGCGAGCTCCCACGAACTCTTCGCCGCCGTCACCAAGGAGGCCGCGGACGTCCTCGATGTGCCTGTCGTGGCCCTGCAGCGTTACGAGCCTGACCGGATGTTCACGATGGTGAGCATCGCCGGCGAGACGACCTTCACGGTCGGCAGTCGTTGGCCCGTCGAGGAGGACGGCCTGGCCGGGAGGATCCTCGCCACCGGGCGCCCGGCGCGGAAGCAGGACTACACGACGATGCCGGGACCGCTGGGCGCCGCCTTGAGAGCCGGCGGGATGGTCTCGGCGGTCGGCGTCCCGATCGTCGTCGAAGGCTCCATCTGGGGGTTCATGACCGCGGGCGCCCGCCCGGGCAAACCGACTCCCGACGGCACCGAGGAGCGTCTCGCCCGATTCACTGAGCTGGTCGCGACCGCAATCGCCGACAGCCAGGCCCGCGAGCAACTCGCGCAGCTCGCGAGCGAGCAGGCGGCCCTGCGTCGGGTCGCGACCATGGTTGCGCAGGAATCGCCTCCGGCAGAGGTGTTCGCCGCGTTTGCCCGCGCGCCGGCGCCAGAACAGCTCTTCTCGACCGTCGCCCGAGAGGTTGCATCTGCCTTGGATGTGCCCGGCGTGATCGTCACGCGCTACGAGCCCGACGGAACGGCAGTCACGGTCGGTGAGGCATTTGGGCCCGATCTCGCGGGCGCGGGGCAATTCCTCGGCATCGGTACGCCGATGCCACCAGATCCTGGAACCCTCACCGCTCTGATCTTGGACACGCACGAGCCGGCGCGAGTCGACGACTTATCGACATCTCCGGGAACAGTCGGTGAGGTTGCGCGGGCGGCGGACCTCGGTTCCGGTTGTGCGGGTCCAATCGTCGTCAATGGAGCCGTTTGGGGCAAGATGTGCGTCTTCTCGCGGCTAGGAACGGTGCTTCCCGCGGGCACGGAGAATCGCCTCCGCGACTTCATCGACCTCATTGCCACGGCAATCGCGAACTACGAGGCGCGCGCCGAACTGGCAGCGTCGGAGGCGCGAGCCGGCGAGCTGGCCGACGAGCAGGCGGCGCTGCGGCGGGTGGCCACGCTGGTGGCCCGCGGCGTCAGCCCCGAGGAGATCTTCTCCGCGGTTACCAACGAAATGGCGCAACTGTTCGGCTCCACGCAAGCGTGCGTGGGGCGCTTCGAACCCGATGGATCGGCGATGGTCGTTGTCGGTGTGAGCGACGGCATCCGAGGGATCTCGATCGGGTCGCGCTGGGAGCTCGAGGACTACATGGCATCGACCGGGGTCTACCGGACCGGTCGCCCCGTGCGGCTCGAGCGGAACGGACTCGAACACGTCTCCGGCCCCATGGCTGACGTGCTTCGCGAGATCGGCGCCATCTCAAATGTCGGCGTCCCGATCGTTGTCGAGGGGAAGCAATGGGGCTTTGTGACGGTAACCGACGTGAACAAACATCTCCCCGCCGACGCGGAGAAGCGTCTCGAGAAGTTCGCTGAGCTCCTGGGCACCGCGATCGCTAATGCCGACAGCCGAGCAAAGCTCGCCGCGTCGCGTGCGCGCATCGTCGCGGCCGGCGACGACGCGCGCCGTCGGATCGAGCGCGACCTGCACGACGGGGCGCAACAACGGCTCGTCACGCTTGCCATTGCGCTTCGAAGGGCCGAGGCCAAGGTTCCTGTTGGATCCGACGAGTTGCGCGCCGAGGTCAGCCGCGTCGCGGAGGGGTTGAAGACGGCCGTTGACGGGCTCCGCGAGCTGTCACAAGGCATCCATCCAGCCGAACTTACCGCGGGCGGTCTCTCGCCGGCGCTCAAAGCACTCGGACGTCGGTCCGCCGTTCGCGTCGAGCTCGACGTACCCTTCGAGAACCGGCTCCCCGACCAAGTCGAGGTCGCCGCCTACTACACCGTTTCCGAAGCACTGACCAATACGTCAAAACACGCGAACGCCACGCGCGTGTGGGTCTCCCTCAGTATCGAGGACGACGTGCTTCTACTTGCGATTCGCGATGACGGCGTCGGCGGAGCCGATCCGAGGCGGGGATCGGGACTGACCGGGCTAAGGGATCGAATCGAGGCGCTCGGAGGGCGTATCAAGATCGAGAGCCCGTCCGGAAGCGGAACGCGCATCGAGGTCGAGATCCCGATCGCGGGGCCAGCTGACCGAAACCGCGCGCCGGACGAGCTCCCGGCACAGGCCACGCAGTCCGGCTCCTCTGGCTGATCGCGCGAGCGTAGCTCGTCCGGCGATGCCACGCCGGTGATCCCGGGTGCTGGTAGGCCAAACCGACTGGCGTCGGACGAGGACCAGGGCGGCGAAGTGGGTCGAGCTCCTCACCCGGCATAACGCGGCCAACCGCCGAGCCCTCACCGCACCAGACCCGATAACACAGTGCTATCGAGCGATCACCCATCGCCTTTTGAGGCGTTCGAGCAACCGACTAGCGTCGAATCCGAAGCGCTCGAGTACCCATCACCTCAGCAAAGGACAGAGTCGCATGTCACTGTCGAACGATCCATACGAAGGCCCGACCCAAGGAGCCACGATCGGCGAGCGGCCGAATGAAGATTCGACGGGGGGCAGGGAGGTCGGTGAAACCCCGTTTGAGGACCCGACCCAGGGAAAGGAACTCGGCGAGCGGCCGGATGAGGGCATAGCGAGGTGCCGGATGAAGGCAATCGTGGTGACGGACCAGGCCGCGGGAGCGGCCGGGATGACGCTGGTGGAGCGGCCCGAGCCGGAAGCGGCGATAAACGAGGTCGTCGTTCAGGTTCATGCGTCGGGATTCACGTCGGGCGAGCTGACGTGGCCCTCGACCTGGACCGATCGCCTCGGCCGGGACCGGGCGCCGTCGATCCCTGGGCAGGAGCTGGCCGGAGTGGTGACCGCTCTCGGCTATGGCACGACGGGGCTGTCGGTGGGACAGCGGGTGTTGGGCCTCACGGACTCCCATCGCGGCGGCGGGCTGGCGGAGTATGTGGCGATCGAGGCACGCAACCTCGCGCCGCTGCCGGGCGACGTCGACTTCACGGTGGGCGCGAGCTTGCCGATGCCGGGTCTGACCGCGTGGCAGGGACTGTTCGAGCATGGCCGTCTTCAGGCAGGGCAGAGCGTGCTCGTGCACGGCGCGGCCGGCTCAGTCGGGTCGATGGTGACGCAGCTCGCGCGCGAGGCTGGCGCGTACGTCATCGGCACCGGGCGCGCGGGCGACCGTCAGACGGCACTCGACTTCGGCGCCATGGAATTCGTCGACCTCGAGAACGACGCGCTGGAAGACGTCGGCGAGGTCGACCTGGTCTTCGACGTCATCGGCGGCGACATCCAGAAGCGGTCCGCAGGCGTGATCCGGGCCGGAGGGACGCTCGTGACCATCGCCGGGCCGCCCGAGGCGCGGCCCGCCGACGGCCTGGCGATTGACTTCGTTGTCGAGGCCGATCGTGCCCAACTGGGTGAGGTCGTCCAGCGGGTGCGCGACGGACGGCTGCGGACGAACATCGGCAACGTCGCGACCCTCGACGAGGCCGTCGCCGCCTTCAATCGGACCGAGCGGATCAGCGGGCAGACGATCATCCGCGTTCGTCCGTAAGAAATCGTTGACGTTGACGCATGACTCCGATCTCCCGTGGCTTCGGCGGGCGTTGCCGCGACGACATCGATCCATCGCGGCTCCCGCCGGGTCACTACTAAGGCGTGGCTTCCCGGTCCTGTCGGCCGGCCGACGCCGCGCACGCCGCTGGGAGGTCTCGCGAAAGAGGATCATCATGAGCTCGGCTTCGGACGGGTGCACTATCCCTGCTGGGCCGGAACGGAACTTCGAAGGAAAGACGACACCATGAACGACAACGACAACACCGAGACCGCCATCCTCGCTGCGGGCTGCTTCTGGGGCGTACAGGAGCTGCTGCGCCATCGCGATGGAGTCATCTCAACCACGGTCGGATACACCGGTGGGGACAACGACAACCCGACCTACACAAGCCATCCGGGTCACGCCGAGGCGGTCGAAATCGTCTTCGACCCCGAGCGCATCTCCTACCGAGACATCCTCGAGTTCTTCTTTCAGATCCACGACCCGACGACCAAGGACCGCCAGGGCTACGACATCGGCTCCAGCTACCGCTCCGAGATCTTCTATACGAGCGACGAGCAGCGCGAGGTCGCCCAGAACACGATCGCCGACGTCGACGCCTCGGGCCTGTGGCCCGGCAAGGTGGTGACCAAGGTCAGCGAGGCCGTCCCCTTCTGGAAGGCCGAGCCCGAGCACCAGGACTACCTCCAGCGCTACCCGAACGGCTACACCTGCCACTTCCCGCGCCCCGGCTGGAAGCTGCCACACCGCGAGACCGCCGCCTAGCCAGCCGGGCCGCCGCCTAGCCTCGATCCGCCGTTTTGGCCGCGATGGTGAACGCGACTTGGTCGCGCGGGGGTGAACTGGGATGAAGTTCGCTCGTCTGGCGGCGCCCGGGGTGGCCGGTTTTCCGCGATGGTGTTGCTTGTTCGATGCTGCGGGGGTTGGTCTGGGGGCAGGCCAGCATCGGCTGCGTGGTCGAGCTGGCCGACAGGGTCGGGCTGACCGCGGCGCTGTCGGAGGCGTTGGCCGGGTCGCGGGAGCGTCGGTCGGCGCACGACCCCGGGCGGGTGCTGCGGGATGTGGCGGTGATGCTCGCCGACGGCGGCGATTGCGTGACCGACATCGACGCGTATCGGGGTCAGGAGCGGCTGTTCGGCGCGCGGGCGTCGGAGACCACGACGCACCGGGTGCTGAAGTCGATCGACGAGCAGCTGCTCGCTCGGCTGCGTGGCGCCAGGGCTGCCGCTCGGGCGCGGGTGTGGGACGCGGGCGCTCGCCCGGAGTCGATCACGCTCGACATCGACGCGACCTTGCTGACGGCGCATGCGGAGAAGGAGCGGGCGGCCGGCAACTACAAGCACGAGTACGGGTTCCATCCGCTCGGCTGCTGGCTGGACGAGACCGGTGAGGCGCTGGCCGCGATCCTGCGGCCCGGGAACGCCGGCTCGAACACGGCGGAGGATCACTTCACCGTGCTCGGGCTCGCGCTGGAGCAGCTGCCGGCCGAGGACCTTGATCGGGAGATCCTGGTCCGGACCGACATCGGCGGGTGCACGCACGCGTTCACCGCCGACTGCCGGGACGCTCAGATCCGCTTCTCGGTCGGCTACGAGCTCAGCGAAACGGTCCGCGCCGCGATCCTCGAGGTCCCGGAAACCGCGTGGCAGCAGGCGATCAACGGCGATGGGGAAGCTCGGGACGGCGCGTGGGTCGCGGAGCTGACCGACCGTCTGAACCTGACCGCCTGGCCCGAGGGATCCCGGCTGATCGTCCGGCGCGAGCGGCCGCATCCCGGCGCGCAATTCACGATCTTCGACGAACACGGCTACCGGCACACCTGCTTCCTCACCGACCAGGACGGCCAGGACATCGCCGCGCTGGAGCTGCGCCACCGCGGCCGCGCGAGGGTCGAGGACAGCATCCGCGCCGGCAAGGACACCGGCATGCGCAACCGCGTCCCACACCCGCGCCTGAGCGGCAGCCCTGGCGCCACGCAGCCGAGCGAGCAGCTGCTCGTCGATCGACTTCAGCACCCGGTGCGTCGTGGTCTCCGACGCCCGCGCGCCGAACAGCCGCTCCTGACCCCGATACGCGTCGATGTCGGTCACGCAATCGCCGCCGTCGGCGAGCATCACCGCCACATCCCGCAGCACCCGCCCGGGGTCGTGCGCCGACCGACGCTCCCGCGACCCGGCAACGCCTCCGACAGCGCCGCGGTCAGCCCGACCCTGTCGGCCAGCTCGACCACCAGCGCCACGCCGGCGTGCGACACCAGCCCCTCTCCGTCCGCCGTCACTTCTACCGTTTCGAGACGAACCGCTGCTTCACCAACTGGGTGTCCTCCTGGGTCGAGGTCGAGATCTTCAGCAATCCCGATTCTCACGGCCCGGGAGGACGTTCCCGCGACCCGACGTCAGCCCGCTATCGGCGCTTCGAGGCTAGCCAGCCGGGCCGCGGCCGCCTGGAACACGCGGCTCCGCCGATCGCAACTGAGCTCTGGCCAATCGTCGTCCGTCGTAAGCGGCTGCTGGGCCACGAAGTGTTCTGATGCTTCGGCAAGACCGGCTCATCCCGGTGTCGAAGGAGTCGCAGCTGGCCGACCGGATGGTCGCGGCCGACCGGATGGTCGCGGGAGACGCTCGTGGACTCGAGCCCCCTCGCCCACCAGATCGACGTCGGAGGCTGCGGAAGCTGCTCAATCCGCCCGGCCCGGCATCGCGCCCTCGGCAAGCTTGATCCGGGTCCAGACGTTCATGTTGACGACGACGCCGACGATCTCGAGCATCTCCTCCGGGCCGAAGTGCTCGACGAGCGCGTCGTGGAAGCGCTGGAACGCCGCATCTCGATCGGTGTCGGCGACGCGGGTGAGCGCCTCGGCGTAGCGGAGCGCCGCGCGCTCGGCCTCGGAGTGAAGCTCGGTCTCCCACCACGCGGTCAGAGTGTCGATCTTGGCCCGGGGGATGCCCGCCTCGCGCGCCGCCTCATAGTGCAAGTTGAGGCAGTAGGTGCAGTTGTTGAGCTGCGACACCCGCAGGCGCAGGAGCTGGGCGAGGCCGCGGTCGATCCGCAGGTCCGCCTTGTACCCGAACGCATCCGCGCCCATCCGGGCCATGGCGATCAGCGCCTCGTTCCCGCTCGCGTCGAGCCGGCGGTTCGCGACCTGAACATCATCAGCCATCTTGCATCCTTTCAATGCCTATCGTTCCGCATCGCCGTTGTCGATCGTCCCGCTCGCGACCTCCTGTCGCTTCACCGTCGAGTAAGCACAGAGCACCACGGCGCCCGCTCGGGGTCGTCCTGCGAGTGCCCACGTGGGGGTCCTGCGAGTGCCCACGTGGGGGGATCGCTGCGATCGCCCTCGCCATGGGGTTCTCGGTGTGGATCGCGGGCGCGACGGGCGCCGAGGCCGTGCAGCGCGGCACGGTGTTGATCCTGGTCGGCATCCCGGTCTAACGCGCTGGGCGTCCGAGCCGTGGTCGCGATGAAGCTGGATGGCTCAAGCCTCAGGCGCGATCGCTGAGCTGCACGCGCAGCATCCACTGCTGGTGCTCGAGCGTGCGCACGACCTCGATCAGCACGTCCTGCGAGACCGCGTCGCGCTCGGCGGTTCGGTCCATCCGCTCGCGCGCGGTCTCGCTGACCTGCGCGATCCGGTCGGCGATGGCCCTTACCACGGCGTGGCTCTCGGTCGCCTCGGCCGCCACCGGCGACAACGGTGATCCGGCCGCGACGGCCCGAGCTTGCCCGTCCGGCACGTACCCGAGGGCGACCGCGCGCTCGGCGACCACGTCGGCGAGATCGCGCCAGGACGCGACGAGCTCGTCGAGGTGTTCGTGCACTGGCCGGAAGGCGTGTCCGACCACGGCCCAGTGCAGCTGCTTGCCGATCAGCGACAGGTCGACGAGCTCCTGCATCGTGGATTGGAGCTCGTGAGCGATCGCCTGCCGTTCGTGCGGCTCGGCCAGCGCCGGCAGATGACTCGAGGTTGCAGATGACGCCATTGTCGTTCTCCTTTGTGGGTCGAGCTAGGAGCGCGGCATCTCCATCCGCCACGTCCCGGTGAGGTGCACCACATAGCGGTCTGGCAGCGCTGCCGCGACGAACGCGATCTGCCCGCAGACCGGGCACCGAAGGACCGTTCCCGCGCCGAGGTACACGCGGTGCGCGGCGACGGCGCGTTCCGCGCCGCACGACTGGCACGTGTGCGGCGCGGCGGTCATCTCCGCGCCGAACAGCTCTTGAAGCAGACCGCCCAGCGCGTTGCCGTCCAGCCATCGCGCGTCTTCGCTCATCTCATCCTCCCGTGGGACCGAATCGCTCGGCGTGGATCGCGGCGGTGTCGTGGCCCAACCCGACGAGCAGCTCGGCCGCTCGCTCGACGAAGACGGTCGGCCCGCAAATGAAGATCCGTGGCCGTTGGGACGGTGGCGGGCCGACATGGCTCAGCATGTCCGCGTCGACCCTGCGCGCGAAGCCCGACCAGCCGGCGGGCGGCTCGCGCGTGAACGTCTGATGCACGGCGAGCCCGTCGCCGGCGGCGAGCCGTGCCAGCTCGTCGCGGTAAAGGGCGTCGTCGCTCGACCGCGCGGACAGCAGCAGCCGCGTGTCTACGGTGCTCGACTGCGCCGCACGGTGGCGCAGCATCGCCATCAGCGGCACGAGGCCGGATCCGCCGGCGACGAGCAGGAGTGGACCGCCGTCCTCGCTGCGCCAGACGAAGTACCCGCCGATCGGGCCGCGCAGCTCCAGATCATCACCGGGACGGAGCTCGTCGGTCAGGTACGGCGAGACCTCGCCGTCCTCGAGTCGTTCGACCGTCAGCGCGAGCGATGCGTCCTCGGGTGCCGAGGCGATCGAGTAGGAGCGCTGTGCCTGGAAGCCGTCCGCGGCGGTGAGGCGGACGTCGACGTGCTGGCCGGCGAGGTGTCCGGGCCAGCCGGGCGCATCGAGGACCAGCGTCTTCGTGCTGGGCGTCTCGACGATCACGTCGTTGACGGCGGCGAGCCGCCAGGCGATTCGTGCCGGCGCCACGATCAGTCCCCCTGGTAGCGCTGCTCTTTCCAGGGATCGCCGTAGTTGTGGTAGCCGTAGATCTCCCAGAAGCCGGGCTCGTCGTGGTCGCGCAGCTCGAGCCCGCGGACCCACTTCGCGCTCTTCCAGAAGTACAGATGCGGGACGAGCAGCCGGGCCGGGCCGCCGTGCTCGGGCTCGAGCGGCTCGCCCCCGTACTCGTAAGCGATCCACGCCCGGCCGCCGGTCAGGTCCTCGAGCGGGAGGTTGGTCGTATAGCCGCCGTCGCACCAGGCGGTGACGTAGCCGGCATCGGTGTGGACGCCTTCGAGCAGGGTGTCGACCGAAACCCCGGTCCAGGTGGTGTCGAGCTTGGACCACTTGGTGACGCAGTGGATGTCGGCGGTGACCGTTTCCCGCGGCAGCGCGATGAACTCCTCCCACGGCCACGACACCGCATCGTCGACGGCGCCCTTGATCGTGAAGCTCCACTCATCGAGCGGCGTGTGCGGCGTCGGTCCGGCGGACAGCACCGGAAAGTCGCGGGTGACGTACTGACCCGGCGGCACGCGCGCGGAATCGACGTCCACCCGGCGGCCCCGAAAGCCTCGTGAGATTGGCGACATGGGCTGAGCATGGCCGCGCATCGGTCGACCGGCAATCGGAGCTCGTGATCAACCGATACGCGGTCGCCCTGGACCGGTGGCACCGTACGACGGAGTGATAGAGCGGGCGCGAGATGACCCCCCTCGAGCTCTACAACAGGCGCACGCGCGCGAAGCCAGACGTTCGTTCCCACGGATCCGTCAGGCCGGGTAGGGCGGTTCGTCTGCGGGCCGACGGTCAACGAGCTCCCGCACCACCGCACGCGCGACGCCATCAGGGCCTCGCGGACCACGCGGGACTGCGATGTGTTCATGCGAGAACGGTGCTGTAGGCAGCGCAGGATCGCGTCCGCGAGGCCCTAGCGGGGACCCAGGGAGCCCCGAGTCTCGGGCGCCCGGTCCTCAGCGCTGGAACGCGCCGGTCGGCACATATCCGTGACGTGTCAGGTTGACCGTCACGCGCCGCCAAGCGCCGCGAGCAGCTCATCGCAGGCGCGCTCGCAACGGCGGCACTCCTCGGCGGACAGACGGCAGTGCTCATGGTGATGCGCGTGACGCTCGCACTCCGCGGCGCAGGCGCGACACGCGGCCAGGCATGCCTTGAGCGCCGTGAGCTGCGTGTCCGCGTCAGGGTCGGTCTGGCGGCTGAGGATGCGCCCGGCGTCAACGCACGCGTCGGCGCAGTCGAGGCAGAGCCGGATGCAGCGAGCCAGCGCTTCAATATCGGGCTCAGCGAGGCACGCGTCGGCGCAGATCGTGCATGTCGCGGCGCACGCGGCGCACTCGTCGATGCACGCCGCGAGTGTGGCGACGTCGGCGATGAGTGGACGCCGATGCGTTCCGAGGATCTCTTCGACGCTCATGTTCACTCCTTTGGTTGGATGCGCTTGTTCCAGACGATTGCGGCGCCCGGCCAGAGGGCGATTGACACGGCGACCATGCCGTAGCCGAGATGGCCGAGGTGGAGGGATTGCACCGGGCGCCAGAAGCCGTTGCTGAGGCCGAGAGCACGAGCCGCCCCCTGGAGCAACAAATCGGTTCCGAGAATCATGGCGAGGGGCACTGACAGGGTCGTGACGGCGATGTTGTAGAAGATCCGGCGCACCGGCTTCTGCAGGGCCCACACATACGCCTCGCGCATGAGCACCGCGGGGGCGCTGCCGTCACCTCTGATCGCATCGGGCGCCTGAGCGAGCAGCGTGGCGAGCGGAGTGCCGCGACCGTCGTTGCGCAAGACCATGCGACGCGATCGTCGGCGGCTTCGCCACGATCGACGACCGACCGCAGACCGCGGGCCGTCCAAGCGATCCCACGTCTTGAGAACCCACATGCTCAGTGTGGGGAGCGGCCGGTCTGCTGGGTGGACTGCCGGATGATCATCGTGGGTCGGTCGGCGTGGTGCACGATCGCGCTCGAGACGCTCCCCTGAAGCATCGGCCGCAGACCGGTCAATCCGCGGGATCCCATGACGATGATGGCGGCGTCGTGGCGGTCGGCGATCTCGATGATCGTCTTCCACACCGATCCGGTGGCCTCGACGGCGACCGGCTTGGCGGGAAGGCCTGCCTGTTGCGCGATGCGAACGCCGTCGCGGGCGACGCGCTCGCCGGGACCCGCGGCGGCGCGATGGACTTCGACGAAGTCGAACGTGCTGTCGGTCGCGCCGGCGGATGCGGAACTGCGCAGTGCGGGCGTCGGTTGCCAAACGGTCACGACCAGCGCATCGCGACCGCCCAGCACGCTCCCAGCGTGCTCGATCGCGTGCTTGGCATCCGCGGATCCCTCGTAGCACAGCAGCAGCGGACCGTCGGCGGAGCGAGTGTGCCCGGCGGGGTCGACTGCGAATGTGGTGACCGGCAGGCGAAAGCGGTTCTCGACGTGCTCGATGAGCCGGCGCTCCTGCCAGTTGGCGTCCTCTGAGACGTGCAGGGCGATCAGGATGTGATCGGGCTCGAACGCCGTGACTGCGTCCGCGATGACCGTGAGGAGGCTTCCACGGCGAGCCGTGCCGCCCGCGTCCGCGCCGATCGCGTGCATGTAGCTCAGGACCTTGTCGAGGCGCTCGTCGGCGTAGTGCCGGAATCGATCCACGTCATCGGCGAGCCAGGCCAGTCGTCCGGGGAGCGTCGGCGTAAGGACATTGACCTCGGTCGCGGCGTCGATGATCGCGCGGACGACGGGCGGTAGCTCGTCGACGTCGGCGACAGCCGCGTCAGAGACGAAAAGGAGCCGCTGTATCCCCGCGGTGGAGTTCGTCCGAGGCCCGTCGGACCCGACGCCGTTCGGGCTAGTCACGATGCGCTCCTTTCGAGCGGATGTTCAGCACCGGGATGCTGTGTCTTGCTGGGGCAGAACGTCGGCGTCCTCGCGTGACCGGCGGCTGAGGGAGGGCAAGAGCGACCGGCTCAAAGAGCGGGCCGCCGGCGCAGCACCAGCGGTCCAGGCTCCGGGCCTACGGCCCTCCGTCTGAACCCCTCCACCGAGCACCCCAGGCGGTGCACTTTTCGCTTCCTGATCCTGGTGCACCTTTCAGCTCCTGTTGACACCCGCCACGGCCGAGAAGCGCACGAACACCGGCGTGCACGCACCGACCTTCGACAGGACGCCGTGTTCGTCCCCTGCGCGACGTCCGCGGTGGCCTCGAAGACCCGTGCGCGGCGCTGCCCTTGGCCTGCACGAGGCGCTCGGGCACCCGCTGGCAACTCGCACCCCTGATGCGTTCCTGGTTCGTTGCTCAACATGGAGCGGAACCTACGGTCAAGCACGGGGAGCGGCGAAAACGGTTCGCGAGCGCCTGATCGCCACGCGCGATCGTTCCCCATGGGGGCGGGCGCACGCACCCGGGCAGCTTCTCGGCGAGGACGTCGTACTCCACGCCCGCCGTAACGAGAGCGACTCGAGACGCTCCGAGCAACGAGTCGCATTCGCGATCACAGCGGCGGCAGAACGTATCGCCGTCGGCAGCGCGCGGACGTAACGTCGAGAGCCATCGATCCTGTATGCGTCGACGTTGCCCCGTCGTGCACGCGTAAACAGCAGACGCCGTTGCTCTGAGCCGATTCGCTCTCGCGATCGACAAGAGCGAATGGCGGGAGGAGGCTGAGGACATGCCGAGATGGCCCGAGAACCCCGACGACGAGGTCGACCCCGCGATCGCGCCGCTGATCGAGGCGGGCGAGGGCGAATCGGAGGGCTTCGACGTGGCCGAGGCTGACCTGATCAGGCACGCCGAGCACGGGGACCAGCACGGCACCGACCCCATCTGGCGGGACGCCGCGGGCTTCCGCGCGGAAGAGATCCCGGGCCTCGACGACGACCGCTACGGCGCGGGTGACGACGAGGACCCGGAAACCTGACCGTGCGACGCGCCGTTATGAACCCGGCTTGTATGGAAGCGATGGCTCGAGCGAGCTTGACCGAGGCGTTCAACGACGTGCTTGCGACCATCGTGCGAGCCGACGAGGTCGTCGCGATGGATGCAGAAAGGCCGCTGGTCGGGTGAACACCTCGGCCTCAAGCGCCCTGCCCGCGGTCGGAGAGCGTGATCACGTCACCGGCTCGAGCAGCCCCAAGCTGACGCTCGTCGAGTATGGGGACTTCGGATGCCCGTACTGCTTCCAAGCCAGTCGGCCGGTGCAATCGCTCCTCGACCGCTTCGACGGCCTCCGCTTCGTCTGGCGCCACTTCCCCGTGCCTGCGCTCCATCCTCGAGCGGACGTCGCAGCGGAGCTCTCCGAGATGGCTGGCGTGCACGGGCAGTTCTGGGACGCACATTCGCTGCTCCTCGCACCGCGCGGGCGGTTCTCACACGACGACCTGCTCTCGGTGGCAGGGCGACTTGAGCTCGACCCAGCGGAGACCGACGCGGCCCTTCGCGAGCACACGTTTCGAGAGCGCGTCCTCGCCGACATCGAGGGCGGCCGCAGAGCTGGAGTCCACGCGACGCCGACCTTCTTCGTCGATGGCGAGCGCCTGGACCGGCCCTGGCGCGAACTCCCGCAGATCGTGCGGGCAAGCCTCGCAACAGCCTAACCGCCCGGCCCCTGCCAGCCGAGGCCGAGCGAGGTGACCGATCTACGCCGGCGCACAGCGTCGCCGCACCACTAGCGGACGTCAGCCGCGCGTCCGGCACGCTTCGGGATGCGCACGCCGTACCGGACCTGCCCGTGCTCGTACAGGCCGACGACGTGCAGCGGGGCGCCCTCGGTCGTCTTGGCCAGGCCCTCGATCGCGGCGAGCTTGGTCGGCTCGTCCCTGCTGATCGTGCGCGCCGCCCAGTCGCCGGCGAGGAACTGGATCGGCGCGGCGAGCGCGGCGATCATCAGCGGCAGCACGATCGCCGCACGCTCGTAGCGGGTCCAGCGCCCGCGCAGCCGCGCGGCCGCGTAGACGCCGGCCGTGATGAAGCCGGTGACCAGGTGCGCGGCGATGTACATGTGGATGAGCTCGTGCCAGAGGAAGTCGTTGCCAAAGAGCGCCTTCCAGGGTGGACGTCGACGACGCGGCCGGCAACCAGCCGGAAGCCGCTCGGGTGGTTCATCCACGCGTTGACCGAGATGACCATCCACGACCCGAGGAATCCCGTGACGGCGATGGGGATCCCGCTGAGCAGGTGCATGCGCGGCGACAGCCGGTCCCAGCCGTAGGCGTAGATGCCTAGGAAGATCGCCTCGAGGAAGAACGAGAACCCCTCGATGGCGAAGCCGAGTCCGAAGACGCCGCCGAACGTCGCCGTGACGTTCGGCCAGAGCACGCCCATCTCGAAGCTCAACACCGTGCCCGTGATCGCGCCGATCGCGAACAGGGCGATCATCACCCGGCTCCACCGGCGCGCGATCGTCCGACACAGCGGGTCGCCGGTGCGCTGCCCCCACCACTCCATGAGCAGCACGATCACCGGGAAGGCGATGCCGAAGCACACCAGCGGGATGTGGAAGGACGCCCACGCCGCTCGCCTACGCGGCGTCCCGAGTGGCGTCCTCGAGGGCCGCGGCCGCCTCGTCCGGTTCGTCTTCCGAGAACTCAGGACAGGGCGACATGAGCTCAGGTTGACCGGCGCCCGGCGACCCTTCGACAACGATTCGCGATCGTCCAAGAGGGCGCGCGATGGGGCCTTGCGCCCGGGCCAGCAGCACGATCGCGGCAGGATCGGGACGAACGGCCACTCGACGAGCGCGTGCGGAAGCGGATCCTCGCGGAGGCTCGCGGCAACCTGCTCGCGCTTCTCGCGCGCGGGTTCAACCCCCCGCTTTGAGGGGCGATCCGCCTCGACCGGCTTCACGGTCAGCGGCCGGAGCCAGCGGGAGACGCTCCGGCGCGCGCTCGAGCCGGATCGACCGGCCGCGCGACGACGCAGGCCAGGGGGCGCGGCTGCTCAAGGACCGCTCGTTGTCCTTGGCAAGGACCGCCAGGCGCCGGTCGAGCTCAGGCGTCCGCGCTACCGCGGTGGCGCGCAGGCTGCTGCCCGGCGTCTCTGGAGAGCACCCTGGCCGAGGCGGAGAAGCCCCAGGTGGATGGGCTGATCCGGCCGGTGGTTGCGCTCGCCGGGCCCGGCGCGCGGACCGGGACTCGTCGGCTTCACGGACCGCGTCGAGGCGGTCGGCGGGACGCTCAGGATCCAGAGTCGGGCCGGCCGGCGCACCGGCCATCTCGTCGAGCTTCCGCTTGTGGCGCCTCGGAGCTGATGATGCGCGCGTCGCGACCGCGTGTCACGAAGCTGAACGCCCAGCTGATGAGCACGAGCAGACGGTTCTGGAAGCCGACGAGGTAGAAGAGATGGACGACGAGCCATGTGATCCACGCGGGGAAGCCGCTGAGGCGGACCACGTGCAGGTCCGCCACCGCCCGGGCGCGACCGATGGTTGCGACGTTGCCCTTGTCGCGGTAGCGGAACGGCCGACTCGGCCGGTCGCGCAGCCGGGCGCGGACGAGGGCGGCGGCGTACCGGCCCTGCTGCATGGCGACGGGCGCCACGCCGGGGAGGACCTGCGGCTCTCCCCGGGCGTCGCGGACGCGGACCATGTCGCCGAGCGCGAGCACCTCCGGGTGCCCGGGCAGCGTGAGGTCGGGCTCGACGGCGATGCGGCCCGCCCGGTCGAGCTCGGCGCCGGTCAGCTCGGCGAGGCGGCGCGCCAGTCCCGACGCGGTGACCCCTGCAGCCCAGATCACGGTGCGTGCCTCGAAGCTCTCCTGCTCGCCGCCGGCGGTCGCGACGGTGACGCCCTGCTCGTCGACGCCGACGACCGTGCGCTCGAGCGCCGGCGTGACGCCCAGGTGCTCGAGCTGGAGGGCGGCGCGCCGTGACAACGACGGAGGGAACGCCGTGAGTACGCGGTCGGCCGCCTCGACGAGCAGCACACGCGCGTGGCGCGGGTCGATCGAGCGGAAGTCGCGCCGCAGCGTGTCGCGGGCCAGCTCGGCGATCTGGCCGGCCATCTCGACCCCGGTCGGCCCGGCGCCGACCACGACGAACGTCAGCCAGGCACGGCGGCGCGCCTCGTCGTCGTCGAGCTCGGCCGCCTCGAAGGCAGCGAGGAGCCGCGCTCGCACGGCTAGCGCGCTCTCGAGCGACTTGACCTCCGGGGCCCCGTCGCGCCACTCGTCATGGCCGAAGTAGGAGTAGTGCGAGCCGCCGGCGACGATCAGCGTGTCGTACTCCAGCGAGCGGGTGACGCCCTCGCCGACGACCGGGCGGACGTCCAGCCGGCGCCGGTCAAGGTCGAAGCCGGCGACCTCGCCGAGCACCACCCGGACGTTCTGGTGGCGCCGGAAGATCGCGCGGAGTGGGTAGCAGACCTCTCCGGGCGAGAGTGCCCCAGTGGCCACCTGGTAGGTGAGGGGCTGGAACAGGTGGAAGTTGCGCCGGTCCACCAGCGTGAGCTCGACCGGCGCGGTGGTCAGGTGCGTGGCGGCCTGGAGGCCGCCGAAGCCGCCGCCGACGACGATCACCCGATGCGGCCTCGGCGACACCATGGTCAGGACATGCTCCCGCCACCCGGCTTGGATGCGGGACGCGAGACGACCTGTCCGGCGCCGGAGACGGCGAACCACGCGGCGCGGAAGGCCGTCACACGCTGCCCGTTCGTATCATCCGGCTTCGCGTCGCCCGTATAGCGGTAGAGCGGGTGGCCGTTGTAGAGCACCTGTGGCGCGCCGTCGGACCGCGCCGTCGTCGTGAGCTTGGCGGCGCTGAGCCCCGGCCCCGGCACGGGCATGGCCTGCGCGCGTGCGGGCGGCCACGCGGCGGCGCAGGCGGCGGCGCAGGCGCTCTTGCCGCGGGAATCCTTGCGGAATGGGTACACGGTGCTCCCGCGCGAGTCGACGAGCACCTTGCCGAGGCTGCCGGCGGGTTCGAGCCCGATGGTCGCGGGCCGGCCGCTTGCGGTCTTCCGTGGCCGCGGTTTGTCGCTGCCGCCGCCACGGGCGGCGATGGCCAGGGCGGCGAGCGGCACGCTGGCGGACGTGGCGACGATGCGTCGGGACGCCCAGAGAGGGTTCATCGGCCCGATGCTGACGGGGGCGCGGCCGCGATCGAGACAACACTCCGATCGGCCGACACGGGAGCCCGATCGCCACCCGCCGCCGGGGCGATCGCCGCCCGTCGCCCGGGCGCACCCGTGGTCCGGGTGGCGCCGCGTGCTCCTCCCCGATGAGCGAGGCCGCGGCCGACAGCCTCCGGGCGTACGCAGCGGTTCGTAGCGGTCGCCACGACGTGCCTGAGTTCCGCCGTGTCGATGTCTAAAACGGCTCTAGCACGCCAAAGACCCCGCTGTCGCGGGGCTTTGGCGCAGTGCCGGAGGAGGGACTCGAACCCCCGACACGCGGATTATGATTCGCGCCCGTTTTGGCCTAGGCATCGGGGATTCGAGGCCGGTTGGACAAGCCGTTGGACGCAACCGCACCTTCGGCCGCGCCGCGTTCTGCGTGTCCGGGCTCTCCAACCTCGCCACAGACCGCACGTGCAAGCGCTCGCGCGGGACCGATCCGGGCTTCGGTGAGAACAGGGGTGGGAATGAGGTGGGAGCAAATCGCGTCTCCGCATGGCTCTTGCTGTCCGCTCGTGTCCTCTTCGGAATCCTTTGCCGTGCAGGTAGTTCTCGATGAACACGGCATACGCGCCCGCGAGGGCCACCTTCTACGGAACCGAAGGTCAGAGGTTCGAATCCTCTCGGGCGCGTCGGAGTTTTCCCCTGCATACCAGCGCTTTCAGTGTCCGCGCGAGGCGGCCGCGCTGGTGCCGAGGGAGGCCCGGGGTGAAGGTCAGGGTGAAGTGGGGCCCCCATCCGTCGCGCCCAAGCGATGGAGTCGACCCATCCCCGATGGGGCATTCCTGGCCCTCCGGACGCGCGCACGGCTGGCATCCGGTATTCATCTTCAACCAATGAGGTCCACCCGCGTCGACGCATGAGCAGGCGACTCCTTCGCCACGCAGTGGAACCGCTCCCTATTCAGCTCCGCGACGACGTCATGGGCTACGCCAGGTTCATCGAGGAGGTTGCCGACGACCGTGCCGAGGACATGGGCGTGCGGTTGGAAAGGGCGCAGCGAGATCGTGTGGTCTTTCTCGCCGCGGTCATGCACCTTCGAGACATCGTCGGCGGACAGCTGGCGCTGGTGCAGGCCACAGGCCGCGGGTTCGACGGCCCCGTCGAGGGCGCTCAGGTGAAGGGGCTCATGGTCGGACGCGACGACATTCATCCGCGCAGCAAGTACGCCGGAGACCTGCGCCGACTCGATACCGAGCTGACATCGCTGCTAACTCAGGCTGGGGTCCCGCCCTACGCCTCCCGCCTCTCCGACGCGATTGAGCTAGTTGCCGACGGCAGCGAACGCAGACCTACGCGCGCTGAGTAGCGGCCTTCGCAAGGTCGCTACTCGGCATCGGACGACGTTCGAATCGATCGTCGGGAAACGCTCCGCGCTTCTCGAGTACGCGGCGCTTCTGCTTGCTGTTGAGCGCTATGCCCAAGCCGGATATCGCGTGACGCCACAGAACCTGTTGGCGAGAGGACGCTTTCGGATCAAGAAGAGCTCAAGTGGATACGCGTGGAACTTTTCGTGGTACGAGGTCGGCCGGGGGACGGAGCGCTTCGAGGTCCTCACGAACGCCAAGGTGCGCGGTGCCTTTGCTGGAGACGAAGGCGCTTACGTAGTCGACGTTGCCGTACTGAAGGGGGGCGCCATGGCGGCTGCCAAGCCCTTGGGCAAGGCATTCTCCGGCTTCGCGAACGCGGACCTGAAGACGTTCATTGAGTCGAAGGCGCTCGTGATCTATCCAATGCTGCTTGCCCAGTTCCTGGGGATCGTGCTCGAAATCATGCCCCGCTTTGTACAGGGAACGAGACGGCCGCGAGGGCACGTGGCGCACGGGCATTTCGACCCGACGCTCGTCGCCCTCGGTCGCTTCAGCGCGAACGCGGACCGCATCGTCCGGAAATACCCCGTCCGGGGCTACCGCGTGAACGTTGTCTCACGCTTCGACACCGAAGCGGCTGGCGGAACGCTTGGTAACGCGGCGAGGGATCTCACCCCGCGCCTGCCGTGATAGCCCGCCCGCCCGGGTAGCCGAGCTCGCGGGCAATCTCGTGCTCGTGACCCGAAGCGCCTTCCGTTCGGCGCTTGTCTGCGCGAGAAAGAAGGACCGGGCCGCAGTGGGCGGCCCCTCAGCAAGGAGCAGAACATGGCTCAGATGAGCATCGAAGGCGTGCGCGTGGCGCTGGCCAAGGACGGCGCCGTGACGGTCCCGGAGGCCGAGGACATGGTTGTCGGCAAGGTGCTGTGCGACGGCGAGAAGTGGGCGGCGGCGGTCGCCGACGAGGCGGGCAAGGTCGGCCGCGCGAAGACCGAGCACCCAACTCGCCAGGCGGCGTTCGCGGCGATCCTGACGGAGCGCGGCATCGTCAAGGCGTCGTGAGCGACGGTCCGCTGACGGCTCGCGGCTACGACAGCCGCGAGCTGGTCAGTTGGTTGCAGAAAGCGATCCGCGGCGCCGAGGTCGAGGACGCGCTCTACGTCGGCGCCGAGTCGGAGCGCTCCGGCTACGGCTGGTGGCTGTGGAAGCGCCTGCGGGCTATCGCCTCCGGGGACGAGGCTGGGGGACCTGCTGGAGGTGTCCGAGGCGTTGGAGGACCCGCCGCGGTCGGCGCAGCTCGGATTGTCGTCCAGTGAGCGTCGAAACCCTCGACGCTGTCGCGGGGAGGCCGTATCCTTGTTCAGGAAGTGTTCAAAACTTAGAGAGGGATCCCTTGCTCGACCTGCCCGACCCCGACCGCTCGCAGCTGGGCAAGTCCCCGCTCGACCTCGTCGTGTTCCAGGTCCGCTTCGACCAGCGGCCGGTGATTGCTGCCTCCAGCAAGGTTGGCTTCGACTTCCAGGCCGCTCTCGAAGCAGGCGACGATGCGCGATGGAAGGTGGAGCCTGTCGAAGGGCCGTCTCCTGTGAACGTCGTCGTCACCGCGGATGGCGCCCAGCAGGTCACGGGCGGCGAACCCGTCAAGGGCTGGCGCTTCATCTCCGCGGACACCGGGTTCATCGTGGCCCTGATGCCGGACTCGCTCTCGGTCGAGACCCGGCGCTACACAACGTGGGATGGCTTCCGAGCCACCGCGGAGCGCGCACTCGGCCTCGTCGTCGCGAACTTCGCTCCCGAGATCGAACTGCGAGTCGGGTTGCGCTACGTCGATCGAATGGAGAGCGATGGCGCCGAACGGCCCTCCGACTGGACTGATCGTCTTCAGCCTGCGCTGCACGGTCTCCTTGGGCACGAGACGCTCGGTCCCGTCGTCCTCAACCAGCAGCAGCAGATCATGCTCGACCTGGGAGATGGCGTGGTGTGCCGCTTCGCGCACGGCACCTTGCCGACAGACAGCGACCTGGAGTACGTCCTGGACTACGACGTCTACCGCCAGGAAGTGCGCCCCTTCGAGGCAGCGGCGATCCTGGGCGTCCTCGACCTGTTCAACACCGAGGCCCTCAAGCTGTTCCAAGCGTCGATCACGCCCGCTACAGCTAAGGCGCTCCGATGACGCTGATCGAAGCGCACGAGGTTGAGCCCGACGCGGTGCTCGTCGACCTCGAAGACCAGACGACCCCGATCACCGGGGCCGACCTCCCCAAGCGCGTCACGGTGGTCGAGGCCATGCGCGGACATGTGGGTGCTCTCGTGACAGTTGGCTCAGCCACTGCGCTCAGTGTCGACGTGTGGGCGGCTGCCAAGCATGAGCCGCTGAGCCTCGGCAGCCTGCGGCGCCGTGACCAGGCCTTCGTGTGTCCGAGGGACGTGACCGTCTTCCACTACTTCGACCCGGAGGGCACGCCTGCCGTCGTTCTCGACGACATCGATCTCGTCAGGTTCGAGACGTGCCACGACATCGCGTTCGCCACCACGCTCAAGCACTGGCGCAACCTGCTCCTCGGACACCTTGGCGAGACCTTCGAGACCCCGCAAAGCAATGCGGATCCGCCGACGCCTCCCGCTGCGTGGACGGCGTTCAAGGAGCTTGGCACCTGGCTCAGTCTCAGCGATCGCGAGACTGCCCAGCTGCTCGGGCTCGGTGACAAGACTGCCTACGGGTGGCGGCGCGAGGGCCGTCCGCCGCAACCGCGGCTCGCCCGTCGCTTGTACGAGGCGCACGCCTTCGTGCGGCAGCTCGTCGACGCACTCGGCGCGCCAGAGGCGCATCGCGTGCTCGCGCAGGGTGGCGACGATTCCGCGCTCGCGCTGATCAAGGACAACCGGGTGGCCGAGGCGGAGGCGCGCTTCGCGGATCTCATCTATAGCCGTCCGGCCGATCGCCTCGTGATGGGTGCGTCACGGTCGGGCGACGAGGACCTTCCCACCAGCCCGCTTCCCGAACGACTCCCTGGCGGACGCCGCACCGTCCGGGTGCGCCGACAACGGTAGCGAGCGACCGGTGTTCGACGCTCGGATCGCTGACCCCTGGCCAGAGGAGGTCGTCAATGCGCTCGACGACCTTCGCCAGGGCGACGTGATCCCGTGGCCGCCAGACACCGCCTACGTCACCACGGACCGTCACGTCCTGTACGGAGACCAACCCGACGGCGAGACCACCGGAGAGCACGAGCTAGCGGTCCTCGATCCCCCACCCGAGTACGCGGTGATCACGTCGCAGACCTGCGACATCGACGAGCAGGGGCTGCCGCGTCGCAAGCCGTGGATCCAGTACGCGCCTGTGTTCATGGTCGCGGACGACACGCGGCTCGGGCTGAGCACCTTCCGGCTCGACGGCCCCGAACTGCCGCCTGGAGACTGGTATGCGGACCTGCGGATCGAAGGGTGCGCCGAAAAGAACGTCCTGCTGGATCTGAGCCCGATCAGGGGCTTCGCGAGCGAGGCGGCAGCCGACCGCTTCGGACAGCACCTCGGGCACCTGCGAGCGCGTCCAGCGCTCGCGAACCGTCTCGTTGAAACGGTCACAGAGCACTTGCGCCAGCACCGCAAGGCTGCAACCCAGGGCAAGCGCAAGACGCTCAAGCGCGAGGTTGTGGAGGTTCGGCTCGATATCCAGGACGGGACGAGAATGGAGCCGCGCGCCGTCCGTATGGTCGTGCTCCACACCGGCGAGCCCAGCGCAGCCGCGCGGGAGTGGTTCGGTGAGTGGTACGACGCCGCGCGCGAAGCGGCCGAGGCAGAGGGCATCTCTTTACAGGCGGTCCATCACGTGGACGCGACAGCGCTCAACTACCCCGCGATCAAGGACCTCGTGATCGTCGATCTCTCCGGCTAGTCCGGCGGTGGCTACGCTCCCGACGCGGTTGAGTCCCGCTTGCCTGACGGTCCGTCGCTGGTGAGGGAGGTTGTCCCGTAGCTCGTGGAACTTCGTAGGTGGCGGTCCCATCGCCTCGTCCGGCCGCTGAGCGACCGTGGCGGGTGCGAACAAGTCCACCGAGACGAAGGGACCGCCGTGGGGACCGTAGAGCAGGAGCAGGTCGCCAGCCAGGAGCTGGCGTTGCCGTCGAGCGTGCAGGAGGCGCTCGGCGAACTCGTCAACGCTGCCAAGGATGGGCTGCTGGCGTTGAGCGTCGGCGTCGGTCTGGGCGTGCTGAGCGAGATGATGGAAGCGGAGGTCGACGAGGTCGTGGGCCCGAAGGGCAAGCGCAATGCCGACCGGGCCGCGGTGCGCCACGGCCACGAGGCCGGCGAGGTCACCTTGGGCGGGCGCCGTGTTGGCGTCAGCCGGCCGCGGGCGAGGACCGTCGATGGCGAGAACGAGGTGGGGCTGGCGACGTATGCGCACTTCGCCGATCGCGACCCGCTGACGCGGGTGGTGCTGGAGCAGATGCTGGCCGGCGTCAGCACGCGGCGCTTCGCGCGCACGCGTGAGCCGGTCGGCCGGGAGGTCGTCAACGCCGAGCGCTCGACCTCCAGGTCGGCCGTCTCGCGCGAGTTCGTCGGCAGGACCGGGGAGCACCTTCGAGCGCTGATGTCGCGGCCGCTTGGCGACATCCGCTTGGCGGCGCTGATGCTTGACGGGATCGAGTTGAAGGGCCGCTGCTGCGTCGTGTGCCTGGGCGTGACGACCGACGGGATCAAGGTCCCGCTCGGCCTATGGGACGGCTCGACGGAGAACAAGACGGTCACCGCGCACCTGCTCGCAGACCTCGTGCACCGCGGCCTGGACGTCGAGCAGGGCGTGCTCGTGGTGCTCGACGGATCCAAGGCGCTGCGGGCCGCCGTCAACGAGGTGTTCGGGCCGGTCGCCGTCCAACGCTGTGTCCGTCACAAGGAACGAGGAGTGCTCGATCACCTGCCCGAACGCGACCGCCCACCGGTGAAGACAAGGTTGCGTCGGGCGTGGGCCAGCGACAACCACGCGCTCGCGCTCGACGGGCTGCGCCAGCTCGCCGACGAGCTCGATCACAGCCACCCCGGTGCCGCGGCATCGCTGCGCGAGGGCCTGGAGGAGACGCTGACGCTTACCCGCCTCGGCATCAAGGGCCGCCTGAAGCGCACGCTCGAGAGCACGAACCCGTGCGAGTCGATGATCGAGTTCACGCGTCGCACGTCGCGCAACGTCAAGCGCTGGCAGTCCGGGGACATGTGCCTGCGCTGGACGGCCGCCGGCATGCTCGAAGCCGAACGGCAGTTCCGCAAGATCATCGGCTACGCCGACCTCGCCAAGCTCGCCAACGCCGTCGAGCACGACCTCGCAGCCCGCCGCGCGCCCGCTCCCAACACCACCCGCGAGGAGGCCGATACGCTCGCCACCATCAGCTGACCATCACCGGACCGCCGCCGCGAACTTCCACGACGGACGGGACAACCTCTGGTGAGGAGCCCTCCCGGCGACGGGCCTACGGCGCCGACCAACACTTCCCAGCGGGGTCGTACCTCCCGTAGAGTCTCGGCCGGGTCTATTGGCCGGGACCCGGAGTACGCGAGGCCCCCGCTACGTGCGGGCTGTCGTTCAGCACTACGGAACCGAAGGTCAGAGGTTCGAATCCTCTCGGGCGCGCTGCGCGAGGCCGGAGCCCGGTCAGGTACGGGAGCGGACCCGCGCCGGAGCAAGGATCTGCGGGCGCGCTCGCGCGCCCGGCAAGGCCATCCTCGGACGGTGTCCGGGCCGTCCCGCATAGCGCCTCCTCACCGCGACACATGGTCTCGCGGGACACCCAGCGCTGACGCGGGCTCTGAAAGGCGCCCGTACGCAGGCGGAGTGCCCGCAAGGCGTTCCCCCTAGGCGACGTCTGGAGCCGAATGAGTGATTGCATGTCGAGAACCGTCGGCCCGCTCCGCTCACCAGGTGAAGGCCCGATAGGCGCGGCCCACGACACCAGGAGACCACGATGCCCAAGTACCTGCTGCTCAAGCACTACCGCGGCGGCCCGGAGCCGCACCATCCCTTCCCGCCGATGGACCAGTGGGCGCCCGAGGACGTGGAGGCGCACATGGCCTTCCAGAGGCACGTCAGCGAGCTGCTGCAGGAGAACGGCGAGTACGTCGACGTGCAGGCGCTCACGCCGGCGCGCACCTGGGTTCGCTACGGCGGCCCCGACGCGGCGCCCGTCACCACCGACGGCCCGCACCCCGAGACCAGCGACCTGATCGCGGGCTGGTACATGATCGACGTCGAATCGCGCGAGCGTGCGGTCGAGCTCGCGGCCTACCTCTCCTCCGAGCCCGGCCCCCGCGGCGAGCCCATGTACGAGTGGATCGACGTCCGGGAGATCATGTCCGAGGCGCCGTCGGAGGACTGATCCGGCGTGATCGACGAGCCGACGCAACAGCTGGGCGAGGGCGCCCTGCGCGCCTCCGTCCCGCGGGTGCTCGCGGTCCTGGTCCGCCGGGGCGAGGACTTCGACGCCGCCGAGGACGCGCTCCAGGAGGCGCTGCTGGAGGCGCTGCGGGTCTGGCCCGAGCATCCACCGCGCGACCCGCGCGCGTGGCTGACCACGGTCGCGACGCGGCGGCTCGTCGACGCCCGCCGCAGCGAGGCCGCCCGTCAGCGTCGCGAGAAGACCGAGTACGCGGAGCCGAGGGCGGGTGGGCCTGTGATCACCGAGGAGGGTGACGACACCCTCTTCCTGCTCTTCTGCTGCTGTCACCCCGACCTCGCGCCCGCGTCGCAGGTGGCGCTGACCCTGCGCGCCGTCGCCGGCCTCACCACGCAGGAGATCGCCGACGCCTTCTACGTGCCGGAGGCGACGATGGCGCAGCGGATCAGCCGGGCCAAGCGGGCCCTGCAGGGGCGCCGGCTCGACCAGCCCGGCGATCTCGCCGTCGTGCTGCGCGTGCTCTACCTCGTCTACACGACCGCGCATTCTGGCCCGCCCGCCCGGGTGGACCTGGCGCGCGAGGCGATCCGGCTCGCCCGCCAACTCACCCTCGCCACCGAGGAGCCGGAGGCGCGCGGGCTGCTCGCACTGATGCTCCTCAACCACGCCCGCCTCCCGGCGCGATTCGACTCGGAGGGTCGCGTCGTCACGCTCGACCGGCAGGACCGTGGCCTGTGGGACACCCGCGAGATCGCCGAGGGCGTGCGCGTCCTGCAATCGGCGCTGGCCGCTCAGCGCCCCGGGCGCTACCAGATCGAGGCCGCCATCGCCGCCCTGCACGACGACGCGGCCAGCGCCGAGGAGACCGACTGGCCGCAGGTCCTCGCCTGGTACGACGACCTCGTCGCCCTCACCGACGACCCGGTGCGCCAGGACCCGGCCGCCGTGCTCGGCCGCGCGGTCGCGGTCGGCCACGTCGCCGGTCCCGCCGCGGGGCTGCTCGAGACCGATCGGCTGCGCGAGGTGCTCGGCGACCGCCACCGGTGGCATGCCGTCCGCGGCCACCTGCACGAACTCGACGGCGACCTGCCCGCTGCCGCCACGGCGTACGTCCAGGCCGCCCGGCGCGCGAGGAACGTCGCCGAGCGCGACCACCTGGTCCGTCAGGCCGCCCGCGCTCGCGCGGCCGAGCTGTAGCTCACCGACTCCAGAGAAAGGAAGGTCATGGACCCGCAGGAGATCACCGAAGAGCTCGAGCATCCCGGTGCGCGGAGCCTGCTCGCCTCCGCGACGCTGCTCCGGCTCGCTTACAACGGATCAGACGGCTTCCCGCGAGTGATCCCGATCGGGTTCTACTGGAACGGGAAGCAGATCGTCGTCTGCACGGCGGCGACCGCGCCCAAGGTGAAGGCGCTGTCGTCGCGTCCCAACGTCGCGATCACGATCGATGTCGGCGACACGCCTACGGAGGCAAAGGCGCTCCTGGTGCGTGGGCTCGCAAGCGTGGACATCGCCAACGGCGTCCCCGACGAGTACCTCGCGGCATCGAAGAAGGCATTGCCCGCGGACCAGGTGGCGGAGTTCGAGAGCCAGGTCAGGTCGCTGTACGACCAGATGGCACGCATCTCCATCGAGCCGGTGTGGGCGCGGTTCTTCGACTTCGGTGCTGGCCGCATGCCGTCCTTCCTGACGAAGCTGGCGGGCGGCGCCGAGTAGCCCCAGTAGGATCGCGGCGGTGCCGTTCACGCTCAGAAACCTCAAGGAGGATCTGGACGATGTCGGCTCCAACTTCGACGGCGCGCCTGACCTGGAGTTTCGCCTCGCAAGCAAGGCGCTCGAGCTCGAGCAGTCCGGCCTCAGCTACCAGCGCATCCCGCCCGACTATCGCTTCCCGTATGGCCACACGCACAAGGAGCAGGAGGAGGTGTACGTGGTCGTGCACGGGAGCGGGCGGATGAAGCTCGACGACGAGATCGTCGAGGTCAAGAAGTGGGACGTGGTGCGTGTCCCGCCCGGCACGTGGCGAGGCTACGAGGCCGGGCCCGCGGGCCTCGAGATCCTCGTCTTCGGTGCGCCCAATCTCGGCGAGAATCCGCGTGGGGACGTGGAGGGTCAGCGCGACTGGTGGGGCTGACTCAGCGCCCGGTGGGACAAGGTCAGAGGGTTACCGGCTAAAGCATGAGCGTGGGATCGCCACCAGGCGAGCGGGCGCGAGCCGAAGCGTCGGCGGTCGGCACCCTGCTCTCGGTCAACGTGGGCATGCCGCAGGACGTGGCGTGGCAGGGGAAGACCGTCTTCACCGGCGTGTTCAAGGACCCGGTGGTCGGACCACGTCGCGTGCGCAAGCTCAACGTCGACGGCGACGGCCAGGGCGATCTGGGCGGGCACGGCGGCGAACAGCGCGCCGTCTTCGTCTACCAGCTCGACTCCTACCGGTACTGGGAGCGCGAGCTCGGCCGAAGCGACTTCGTCCACGGGCAGTTCGGCGAGAACTTCACCGTCGAGGGACTGGGCGACGACGAGGTGTGCATCGGCGACCAGTACCGGATCGGCACTGCCGTCTTCGAAGTCACCCAGCCCCGCGTCACCTGCTACCGCGTGGGCATCCGCATGAACGACTCGCGCATCCCCGCCCTGCTCGTCTCGCACCGGCGGCCGGGCTTCTACTTCCGCGTGCTCGAGGAGGGCGAGGTCCAAGCCGGAGACGAGATCGTCAAGCTCGCGTCCGGTCCGGAGGCGATGACCGTCGCCGAAGTCGATGCGCTGTTGTATCTCCCCGGGCACCCGCGCCAGCAGCTGCTCCGAGCGCTGCGGATCCCTGCCCTCAGCCCGGGCTGGCAAGCGTCCTTTCGCGCCCTCGCCGAGGGCGAGCCCGGCAGCGGCAACGCCGGTCTGACAACGGCCAGCCCGCCTCCGGCGTGGCCCGGGTTCCGACGACTGACCGTGACCGGAATCGAGCGAGAGAGCGACTCCGTGATCGACCTCCGCCTCGAGGCCCCCGACGGCGGGCCGCTCCCTGCGGCGCGCCCCGGCCAGTACCTGACGGTGCGTCTGCGCCCCGACGGGCAGGAGAGGTCGGTGCTGCGCAACTACTCCCTGTCGGGACCGCCCGGGGCGGGTTATTACCGGATCACCGTCAAGCGCGAACAGCACGGCGCCGCGAGCGGCTATCTGCACGCCCGGATCACGGTTGGCGACCAACTCGAGATCGCAGCGCCTCGCGGCACCTTCCTCCTCGACGCCACCAACGCCCCCGTGATGCTGATCAGCGCCGGCATCGGCACGACTCCCGTCCTCGCCATGCTGCACGCCCTGGCCGAGGAGCATTCCGACCGGGAGATCTGGTGGCTCCAGGGCGCGCGCAGCAGTCGCGATCACTCCTTCGCTGCCGAGGCGCGCGCGCTGCTCGCTTCGCTCCCCAATGTGCGGACGCACGTGTTCTACAGCCGTCCGGGCCCGGACGACCTACAAGGCCGCGACTTCAACAACGTCGGTCGGCTCACCGCATCGCTGCTCGCCGAGCTCGAGCCACCGCGAAGCGCGGAGGCCTACCTCTGCGGGCCGATCGCGTTCATGGACGAGATCAGCGCCGGCCTGGCCGCCATGGGGATCGACGCCTCGCGCATCCACACCGAGCCGTTCGGGCCCTCCCCGAGCCTGACGCCCGGCATCGCCACAACGCCTGCGAGGGCGCCCCACCCGCCCGCCGGTCAACCCGGAACCGGCCCGACCATCGAGTTCGCGCGCAGCAACCTCGCCGTCCCGTGGAGCCCCGACTACACCAGCCTGCTCGAGCTCGCCGAGGCCTGCGACGTACCCGTCCGCTGGTCGTGCCGGACCGGTGTCTGCCACAACTGCGAGACCACCCTCATCGCCGGCGAGGTCGGCTACAGCCCCGACCCGGTCGAGCCTCCCGCGGAGGGAAGCGCGCTCATCTGTTGCTCCCAGCCACGCGACGACGTGGTGCTCGATCTGTGACCGGCCGGTGACCCGTTGGGGGCACTGGCTCGCGATGGCGCGGGCGCCCGGTGGCAAGGCGGGGGCCGACTCGCCCTCGGTGTCCCGCGACACCACGCGGTTGGCGGCGTTCAGCGATGGCGTCTTCGCCATCACCATCACCCTCCTCGTCCTGGAGATCAGGCCCCCGACCGACGACAGGAACCTGCTGCACGGCCTCGTCGCGCTCTGGCCGTCCTACCTCGCCTACGCCCTCACCTTCCTGTTCATCGGCCAGGTGTGGGCCAACCACCACGTCATGTTCGACCACATCCGGGCGGCCGACCGGGTCGTGCTGCTCCTGAACACCCTGCTGCTGATGGTCGTGGCGTTCCTTCCGTTCGCCACCTCCGTCCTGGCCGGCGCGCTGCGCAGCGGAGACGGCCAGCGAACTGCCGTCGCCTTCTACGGCATCGCGTTCGGCGTGACAGCGCTGACGTTCAACGCCGTCTGGCAGTACGCGCGCCGTCGCCGGCTGCTCAGCAGAGCCCTTGACCCAGCGGGCGCGACGGCCATCAGCAGGCGCTTTCAGCTCGCGCTGGCCTGGCTCGCGACCGGCGCCCTGCTTGGCGCCCTGGTGCCTGTCCTGGGCGTGGCCGTGATCGTCGCGTTCAACGTCTTCTACTGGCTGCCGATCCGAGGCGAGAGTCCCGCTCGCGACCCCGAGGAGACGACGGCGCAACCCTGAGCCGGTCCCGCTCGCGAGCCCGCAGCGCGAACGCGACCTCCGTCATTGCGCGGTCCGCCGCGAGCCGCACGTGGCGCTCGCGGCGGCGGCGCAGGCGCTCGCGCTCGCTCTCGAACTGCCGCGTGGGCTGTGTCAGGGCGCCGGCCATCAGCTCGCCCGTGCCGGTGCGCGCAGCGCGGCGAAGGCCGGGCGCCACATGACGCCGATGACCACGGTCACGGCGAGCAGGATGCAGATCACGGAACCGGTCAGCGCGGTGGACAGGGCGTGGGCGAAGTCGCCTGGCGAGCCGTTGCGCCCCCCGGCGCCGGCGAAGACGTTGACCAGGACGGCGATGCCGATCGCGCCGCCGAGCTGGTGTGCGACGTTGACCAGCCCCGACGCCGCACCGGCCTCCTCGGGTGCGACGGCGTGGATGCCCGCCGTCGTCAGCGGGGTGAAGGCGGCACCCATGCCCACACCCATGAGGATCAGCGGCGCGCCGATGCCGAGCACGAAGCCCGTGGTCTCGGTGATCTGGCTGAGCCAGGCCATCCCGGTGGCCGCGAGCAGCAGGCCACCGACCAGCAGCGGCAGGTCGCCGATGCGGGCCGCGACGCGGGGGACGACGCGCACGAGGGCGAAGAGCACGAGCGTCATCGGCAGGAACGACAGGCCGGCCTGCAGCGGCGACTCGCCGCGCACGTCCTGCAGGTACTGGGTCAGGAAGAAGAACATCGAGAACATCCCGCCGACCGCGAGCATGCGCGCGACGTAGGCGCCGGTCCGGGTGCGGCTCGCGAACAGCCGCAATGGCGTGATCGGCTGCACGGCGCGGCGCTCGACGCGCAGGAACGAGGCAAGCAGCAGCAGCCCGGCGCCAAAGGCGCCGATGGTGATCGGGTCGCTCCAACCCTCGGTGGCCGCGCGGATGAAGCCGTAGACGACGGTGGTCATCCCGACGACGGAGGTGGCGGCGCCGGCGAGGTCGAGGTGCCCGCGCCGGGGCGCCGTGTCCGGCAGGTGGATGGGAGCCAGCGCCACGATGACGATGCCGATGGGAACGTTGATGAACAGGCCCCACCGCCACGACAGCAGGTCCGTGAGTAGGCCGCCGAGCAGGACGCCGATGCTGGCGCCGGCCGCGGAGGCCGAGCTGTACATCGAGATCGCGCGGGTGCGCGCGACGCCCTCGGCGAAGGTGGTCGTCAGCAGCGCGAGCGTCGACGGCGCCGCGATGGCGGCGCCGATGCCCTGCACGGCGCGGGCGCCGAGCAGCCAGGCCTCCGACTGGGCGAAGCCGCCGAGCAGGGAGGCGCCGACGAACAGGCTGAGCCCGGCGACGAAGACGCGGCGCCGGCCGAGCAGGTCGCCCAGGCGCGCGCCCAGCAGCAGCAGTCCACCGAAGGTCAGGGTGTAGGCGTTCTGGACCCAGGACAGCCCGGTGGGCGAGAAGCCGAGATCGGTGTGGATCTGGGGCAGGGCGGTGATGACGATCGACGCGTCGAGCACGATCATCAGCTGGACGGTGAGGACGATCGCGAGGACGACGGTGGGGTTTCCGGGGCGGCTGCGAAGGCGGGTCATTGCCGGGCGGATCCTTGAAGTGGGGAGCGAGAGCGCTAGAATGGAGACATCCTCCGGTAAATGTGGAGTCTGCCTCCACTTCCTGGGGAACTATACGGAGGCTACCTCCGCTTTGTCAAGCGAACTCACCACACCCGCCCCGATCCAGCGTCCGAAGCGCGCCGACGCGGCGCGCAACTACGACAAGCTGCTCGCGGCCGCCCGCGAGGCCTTCACCTCCGAAGGCGAGGACGCCTCGCTCGAGGGGATCGCCCGACGGGCCGACGTCGGCATCGGCACGCTGTATCGCAACTTCCCCACGCGCCAGGCGCTCCTCGAGGCCGTGTACTTCGAGGAGGTCGAGGGGATCTGCCGCGCCGCAGGGGAGTTCGAAGGACTGGACCCCTGGGAGGCGCTGACGGGCTGGCTACGGCGCTTCGCGGACTACGCCACGACGAAGAAGGCGCTCGCCGGCGAGCTCATGGCCTACATGGACGAGGGGTCGGCGATGTTCCTGCAGTGTCGCCACGCGATCAAGGACGCGGGCACGCCGCTCCTCGAGGCGGCGCAGCGCTCCGGCGACGTGCGTCCCGACGTGCGCTTCATGGACGTCGTGCGGATGATCGGCGGGATCGCGACGATCCCCAACGCGGAGCCTGGCCAGGTCGATCGCATCCTCGCCGTCGCCCTCGACGGCCTGCGCGCGCACTGATCGCCCGAATCCTCCGGGCGCGCGTCTCCGAGAAACTCCGGGGCCGCGTCTGTCCAAACGCTCGTCCGCGGTGCGACGTGAGGGTGAGGCCGCATAAGGTGCGGCGAGGATCACGAGCGTCGGAGGCGCGATGTCGCAGTACATGTTCCTGGTGTATGAGCAGGAGGTCGAGCCGGCCGTGCAGGCCGAGCGCGAGCAGCAGCTGCCGATGTTCGTGGAGCTGCACCGCAGCCTGCGCGAGGCCGGGCTGCTGGTCGGCGTCCGGCGGCTGCACTCGGTGCAGAGCGCGACGTCGGTCCGCGTGCGCAATGGCGAGACGGAGATCGTCGACGGCCCGTTCGCGGTGACCAAGGAGACTCTGGCCGGCTACTACATCCTCGAGTGCGCCGACCTCGACGAAGCGCTCCAGCTGGCCGCGCGGCTGCCGATGGCGCCCTGGGCGACGATCGAGGTGCGCCCGGTCATGGCCGCCGACGAGTGGCTGAGGGTCGCGCGCGAGGCCGGCGCCGACCTGCCGGACGAGGCGGTCGAATACCTGGCGTGAGCCGAGACGCTCGGTCGGCCGACGCGGTCTCCGTCGCCGTCGCCGCCGCCTTTCGCGACGAGCGGGCGATCGTGCTCGCCACCCTGATCCGCCAGGTCGGCGACTTCCAGCTGGCCGAGGACGCGGTGCAGGACGCGTTCGAGGCGGCGGTCACGGTCTGGCGGCGCGACGGGGTACCGGCCAATCCGGGGGCGTGGATCACCACCGCCGCGCGGCGGCGGGCGATCGATCGCCTGCGCCGCAACCGGTCGGTGGCCGATCGCGCCGAGCGCCTGGCCGAGCTGACGCGCCTCGACGCCCAGCACGTGGAGCCACCCGTGGATGACGAGAGCGCGATCGTCGACGACCGCCTGCGGCTGGTCTTCACCTGCTGCCACCCGGCGCTGGAGATGCCCGCGCGCGTGGCGCTCACGCTGCGCGCGCTCGGGGGCATGACGACCGGCGAGATCGCCCGCGCGTTCCTGGTCGCCGAGCCGACCATGGGCAAGCGGATCGTCCGTGCGAAGCGCAAGATCGCCGACGCGCGCATCCCCTACCGGGTCCCGGGCGACGACGAGCTGCCCGACCGCCTGCGCGGCGTGCTGCGGGTGGTGTACCTGATCTTCAACGAGGGCTACGCGGCAGCCGAGGGCGACCGGCTCGTGCGCGAGGAGCTGTGCGACGAGGCGATCCGGCTCGGGGAGCTGCTGTGCCGGCTGATGCCCGACGACGCCGAGGTGTGGGGGCTGCTGGCCCTCATGCTGCTGCACGACGCGCGGCGGGCCGCCCGCGTGGATCCGAGCGGCCGGTACGTCGCGCTCGAGGACCAGGACCGGTCGCTGTGGGATCAGGACCGGATCCGCGATGGTCTGGCGAAGCTGGAGCGCGCCGTGCACCTGCGGCGCCCGGGCGAGTATCAGCTGCAGGCCGCGATCACGGCCCTGCAGATCCAGGCCCCGGACGCCGAGGACACCGACTGGGCGCAGATCGCCGAGCTGTACGGCGCCCTGGGCCGGCTCAACCCATCGCCGGTGGTCGAGCTCAACCGCGCGGTCGCCGTCGGCCTGGCGGCCGGGCCGGCCGCGGGCCTGAAGCTGCTCGAGCCGCTGCTCACCGACCCGGCGCTCGAGCGCTACCAGCCGCTGTACGCGGCGCACGCCGAGCTGCTCGGCCGCGCCGGCGACGCCGAGGGCGCCGCGCGCGCGTACGAGCGCGCGATCGCGCTCAGCGCCAACGCCGTCGAGCGCGCCGAGCTCGAGCGGCGCCTGCGCGCGCAGCGCTGAGCGGATTCTCCGAAGGCTGTCCAAATCGGCCCTGCGGCTGCGACGTCTTGTTGTAGCCCACATCCGAGCCGAAGGGAGCCGACCATGATCGACCTCGCCGCCATCACCGCCAGCCTCGCGCGCGACCGCGTCGCGGAGCAATTCGCCGGCCAGGACGTGACCGCCGCGCCCGCGGCCGCCCCGGCCCCGGTGCGCCGCGCCGCGGTGCGCGGCCTGCGGGGACTCGCCGACCGTCTCGATCCGGCACCGCGCAAGCCGGCCATCGCCTGACCAATACACGAGAGAGAACGAGGAGAAACCCATGAACATGCCACCCGTCGTGCCGCCGCAGGAGTGGGAGGACGCGCGCGCGAAACTGCTGGTCAAGGAGAAGGAGCTGACCCGGGCTCGCGATGCCCTGGCGGCCGAGCGCCGCCGGATGCCGCGCATGGCCGTGGAGACGGACTACCGCTTCGAGGGCCCGAACGGGCCGGCGAGCCTCCTCGACCTGTTCGAGGGCCGCCGCCAGCTGATCGTCTACCGGTTCTTCTTCGAGCCCGGCGTGGCCGGGTGGCCCGAGAGCGGCTGTCGCGGCTGCTCGTTCATGGCCGACCAGGTCGCCCACCTGGCGCACCTGAACGCACGCGACACCACGCTCGCGTACGTCTCGCGCGCCCCGCAGGCCGACATCGAGCGCTGGAAGGCCCGGATGGGCTGGGACATCCCCTGGTACACGATCACCGACCACTTCGACAAGGACTTCGGCGTGGACGAGTGGCACGGCACCAACGCCTTCTACCGCGACGACGACGGCCGGCTCTTCCGCACCTACTTCATCAACGCGCGCGGCGACGAGGCGCTCGGCAGCGCCTGGGCCTATCTCGACATGACCGCGCTCGGCCGCCAGGAGGAGTGGGAGGACTCGCCCGAGGGCTACCCCCAGACACAGGCCTACGGGTGGTGGAACCTCCACGACGAGTACGACAACGCGACGGTCTTCGAGGCGGCCCTGTCGGCCGTCGCCGCCTCGCAGCGCGGCACGAGGACGCGCTCGTGATCGTCGCGCACGTGGGCGGCGTGCCGGTGGAGGAGATCCTGCCGACGCTGGCCGGGACGGGCACCGGCCTGCTGGTCGCGCGCGCCTGGCTCACGGTGCGCCTGCGACGGCGACGCGACCCCCGGGGGTGACGGTGTACGACGCCAACACCAACCTGTTCGACATCCGCCGCATCATCGGCGGCCTCTTCCTGCCCTGAGCCGAGGCGCCGGCGCGCGTCGCGTCGGCGCTTGCGCAACGTGGCCAGCGGGGACGTCCTTGACATCAGTACCAACCACAAGGACGGTGGACGATGAGTGGGAACACGGACGAGGCCAAGGGCCGCGTCAAGGAGGCCGCCGGCGATCTGACCGGCGACGAGAGCCTCAAGAACGAGGGCAAGACCGATCGCGCCGCCGGCAAGGCGAAGGACGCCGTCGACAAGGGCGCCGACAAGGTCAAGGACGCTCTGCGCAAGGACTGAGCAGGGCCCGCGGTCGTCCTTGACGGAACCGTTCCGTCAGCGGTAACTTACCGTTAGTCATGACGAACGGAGCCGACATGATGACCGCGCTGGGGGACCCGACCCGGCAGGCGATCTTCGATCGCCTCTCCGACGGCCCCCGGCCGGTCGGCGAGCTGGCGGCCGAGTTGCCAGTGAGCCGGCCGGCCGTCTCCCAGCACCTGAAGGTGCTCAAGGACGTCGGGTTGGTGGTGGACCGCCAGGAGGGCACGCGCCGCGTGTACCAGGTGGACACCGCGGGCCTGGCGGTCCTGCGCACCTACCTGGACCAGTTCTGGGAGCGGTCGCTGGCCTCGTTCGCGTCCGCAGCCCAAGAGCAGAAAGGCCAGCACACATGATCCAGGCGATCGAGTCGATCCAGCGGTCCGTCGTCGTCCCGGTCCCGCGGGAGCGGGCCTTCGAGGTCTTCACCTCCGGCATGACGAGCTGGTGGCCGAGCGAGCACCACATCGGCAGCGCGCCGATCGAGCAGGTCGTCGTCGAGCCGCGCGAGGGCGGGCGCTGGTACACGCGCCATACCGACGGCAGCGAGACGTCGACCGGCTACGTGGCCGCCTGGGAGCCGCCCGAGCGCGTCGTCGTGACGTGGCAGATCAGCGCCGAATGGAAGTACGACCCCTCGCTCGTGACCACCGTCGAGGTGCGCTTCGTGGCCGAGGGCCCCGATCGCACGCGCGTCGAGCTCGAGCACCGCGACCTCGATCGCTTCGGCCCCGACGCCGAGCGCATGCACGAGACCTTCAGCGCCCCCGGGGCGTGGGACGCCACCCTGGCCGCCTTCGCCGCCGGCGTGGAGGGCTCCGCGTCGTGAAGTACGTGCTCTTGTACGAATCCGCCGACGACGTGCTGAGCAAGGCGCCGGCGCACTTCCCCGCTCACCAGGCGCGCCTGCAGGAGTGGCACGCGCGCGGCGACATCCTCATGGTCGGGACCTTCGGGGACCCGCAGGAGCAGGGCTCGATGGCGATCTTCCCGACCCGCGCCGCGGCGGAGTCCTTCGTCGACGACGACCCGTTCGTGCTCAACGGCGTCGTGCGCCGCTGGGAGATCAGGGAGTGGAACGAGATCCTCGCGCCGGACGGGTGAGCCTCAGCTCGCGGACGCCCCGCGGTCGAGGCGCGCGGCGCGGGCCTCGAGATAGCGCTGCTCGGGAAGGCTGGTGGTGCGGCGCGCCGCTGCGCGGTAGCCCGCGCCCGCGGCCGCGTGGTCGCCGGCCATCTCGAGCAGATGCGCGCGGACGGCGTCGAGGCGGTGGTGGCCGGCCATCCGCTCGTCGGCGTCGAGCGTGGCCAGCAGCTCGAGGCCGGCGCGCGGGCCGTGGACCATCGCCACCGCGACGGCGTGGTTGAGGGTGACCATCGGGTTGGGCGCGACGCGGGCCAGCAGCTCGTAGAGGGCCAGGATCTGCGGCCAGTCGGTGTCCTGCGCGCTCGGCGCCTCGTCGTGGACGGCGGCGATCGCCGCCTGCAGCTGGTAGGGGCCGAGGGTGGCGCGCGCGAGCGCGTCGGTGACGAGCGCGGTGCCCTCCTCGATGTAGGCGCGGTTCCACCGGCTGCGGTCCTGGTCGGCGAGGGCGATCAGCGTGCCGTCGGCGCTCGTGCGCGCGGCGCGCCGCGCGTCGGTGAGGAGCATGAGGGCGAGCAGCCCCGCGACCTCGCCGTCGTTGGGCAGCAGGGTGTGCACGGCGCGCGTGAGCCGGATCGCCTCCCGCGTGAGCTCGCCGCGCTGCAGGGCTGGGCCCGAGCTCGCGATGTAGCCCTCGTTGAAGATCAGGTAGAGGACGTGGAGCACCACGCGCAGGCGCTCGGTGCGCTCGGGCTCGGGCGGCATCTCGAAGCCGCCGCCGGCCGCCCGGATGCTCTGCTTGGCGCGGCTGATGCGCTGGGCCATGGTGGCCTCGGGCACGAGGAAGGCGCTGGCGATCTGCGCGGTGGTGAGGCCGCCGACGGCGCGCAGGGTGAGCGCGAGCTGCGACGCGGGCGACAGGGCGGGGTGGCAGCAGAGGATGAGCAGGGTCAGCGTGTCGTCGTGCTCGGGCGGCGGCTCGTCGTCGGGCGCCGGCGCGAAGGCCTCGTCGGCCGGCACCTGGGCGGCGGCCGTGTCCTCGCGCCGGCGGCGGGCGTGCTCGCTGCGCAGCTGGTCGGTCAGCCGGCGCGAGGCGACCGTGACCAGCCAGCCCCGGGGACTCTCCGGCATGCCCTCCGCCGGCCACTGGACCGCCGCGGCGAGCAGCGCCTCCTGCACCGCGTCCTCGCAGGCGTCGAAGCGCCCGTAGCGGCGCACGAGGATGCCGAGGACCTGCGGCGCGAGCGCCCGCAGGAGGTCCACGTGGTCGTCGGGCGCGCTCACATCTCCGCGCCGGCGCTGTCCATGAGCGGGCGCACCTCGAGCGGCGAGAAGCGCGCGCTCGGCCAGCGCAGGGCGATCTCGGCCGCGCGCTCGGGGCTCTCGCAGTCGACGATGAGGTAGCCGCCCAGGTGCTCCTTGGCCTCGGCGAACGGCCCGTCGGTGATGGCCGGGGCGCCGTCCACGACGCGGATCGTGCGGGTGTTCGAGGGATCGGCCAGCGCCTCGCCGCCGACCAGCTCGCCGGACTCGGTGAGCTCCTTCATGATCGCGTCGACCTCGGCCATCAGCGCCTCGCCCTCCTCGCCGAGGAACGTCTGGCGCGTGTTGGCGTTCTCGTAGATCAGCAGCATGTACTTCACGTCGTCGCTCCTCGGGTGGGGACCGGGTCGTTCCGGCGCAAGACGATTTTGCAATAGAACGTCTTGCTAGCATCACATCATGGCCGCGACTGCCGTCAAGCGCCGTCCCAAGATCGATGTCGACCTCATGTTCCTGCTCGGGCAGGCCAGCCACGCGCTGGAGACGGAGATGACGGCGAAGCTCCAGGCCCTCGGCGTCTCCCCGCGCGCGCACTGCGTGCTCGCGCACGCGCGCAGCGGCGAGCTGACCCAGAGCCAGGTGGCTGAGCAGTGCGCCCTGGACAAGACGACGATGGTCGTGACGATGGATGAGCTCGAGCGGGCGGGGCTGGCCGAGCGCCGGCCGTCGAGCACCGATCGGCGCGCGCGCATCATCGCCGTGACCGAGGCCGGCGAGCGGATCGTGGATGACGCCAACGCGATCGTCGCTGGGATCTATGACGAGGTGCTCGCCGAGCTTCCCCCCGGGCAGCGCGACGCGTTCGTCGCCGGTCTCGCGCAGCTGGCGGGCGGGCGCCTGTCGACGCCGGCCAAGTGCGAGCGCCCGGTGCGCCGTCGCGCGGTGCGCGCGCCGTAGTCGATCCGTAAGAGATCGTCCCGAACAAAACTATCTGCTACGGTTCTACCTGGTGCTCAACGACCAGGAGACGAACCGATGACCGCTACACCGACCGACCGCTCACGCTGGGTGGCGCTCGTCGTCCTGTGCGCGGGGATGCTGATGATCATCCTCGACCAGACGATCGTGAACGTGGCGCTGCCGACGATTCAGAGTGACCTCGGCTTCTCGCAGTCGAGCCTGGCCTGGGTCATCAACGCCTACCTGATCGCCCTCGGCGGCCTGCTGCTGCTGGCCGGGCGGATGGGCGACCTGCTGGGGCGCAAGCGCGTCTTCCTCGCCGGCCTGGCGCTCTTCACGCTCGCGTCGCTGCTGTGCGGGGTGTCGCAGACCGAGGCGATGCTGATCGGCGCGCGCTTCGTGCAGGGTGTCGGCGCCGCGATGGCCTCCGCGGTCATCCTCGGCATGATCGTGAGGATGTTCCCGCAGCCGCGCGAGCAGGCGATGGCGATCGGGATCTACAGCTTCGTCGCCTCCGCCGGCGCCTCGATCGGCCTGCTCGCCGGCGGCCTCATCACCCAGGCCATCAACTGGCACTGGATCTTCTTCGTCAACCTGCCGATCGGCGTCGCGGCCGCGGTGCTGGCCGTGCGGCTGCTCGAGGACGATCGCGGCCTCGGCCTGGGCGAGGGCGCCGACGTCGCGGGCGCCACCCTCGTGACCGCCGCGCTCATGCTCGGCGTCTACACGATCGTCGGCACCGTCGACCACGGCTGGAGCTCGGCGCACACGCTGGGCTTCGGCGCCGCGGCGGTCGCCCTGCTCGCGGGCTTCGTCGCGCGCCAGGCGACCGCGAGCCGGCCGCTCGTGCCCCTGCGCATCTTCCGCTCGCGCAACGTCTCGGGCGCGAACGTCGTCCAGGCGCTGATGGTGGCCGGGATGTTCGGCATGTTCTTCATGGGCACCCTCTACCTGCAGCGCGTGCTGGGCTACGGCGCCGTGCAGACCGGCGCGGCCTTCCTGCCGGTCTCGGCGGCCATCGGCGTGCTGTCGCTCGGCTTCTCCGCGCGGCTCATCACCCGGCTGGGCGCCCGCGCCGTGCTGCTGCCCGGGCTCGTGGCGCTCGTCGCCGGGCTCCTGCTGCTCACCGGCGCGCCGGTCGGCGGCGACTACGTCACCGACCTTCTGCCCGCGCTGGTGCTGCTCGGGGTCGGCGCCGGGATCGCCTTCCCCGCGCTGGTCACGCTCGCGATGTCAGGCGCGACGGCCGCCGACTCCGGCCTCGCCTCGGGCCTCGTCAACACGACCCAGCAGGTCGGGGGCGCGCTGGGCCTCGCGGTGCTGGCCACGCTGTCGACCTCGCGCTCGAACCATCTGCTGGCCGACGGCGACAGCGCGGCCTCGGCGCTCACCGGCGGCTACCACCTGGCCTTCGCCATCGGCGCCGGGCTCGTGGTCGCCGCCATCGTGGTCGCGATGCTCGTCCTGCGCTCCGAGCGCGTCGCGCTGCAGGAGGTGCCGGCCGTCGATGATCGCCCGGAGGAGCTCGCCTACTCCGAGGCGGCGTGACAGAGCAGCGCCGCCTTGACGGCCGCTATGAAGATCGGTCTACTTAGAGATCGATGCCGCCCTCGAGCCGCGATCGACTGCTGGACTCCGCCGTCGACCTGCTCCAACGCCAGGGTTACCACGGCACTGGGCTGAACGAGTTGCTCGAGCGCAGCGAGGCCCCGCGCGGGTCGCTGTACCACTACTTCCCCGGCGGCAAGGAGCAGATCGGGGCCGAGGCGATCGCCAAGGCGGGCGGTCAGGTGGCCGCGGCGGTCGTGCATCTGCTGCGCGCCAAGCAGTCGGTCGCCGACGCCGTCGAGGCGCTGGCGGGCCTGCTCGCGGCCGGCCTCGAGGCGTCGGACTTCGAGCGCGGCTGCCCCGTGGCGACCACCGCGCTCGAAGTGACGCCGCGCAGCGAGGCGATCCGCGCGGCGGTGCAGGCCAGCTTCGAGAGCTGGCTGGCACCCCTGCGCGAGCGCCTGGAGGCGGCCGGCTTTCCCCGCGACGAGGCGGCGCGCCGCGCCGACCTCGCCATCGCGACGCTCGAGGGGGCGCTCGTGCTGGCCCGCGCGCGGCAGGACGCCGGCGTGCTGCGCGACGCCGGGCGCCAGCTGCGCGCGCTCCTGGACGCTCCGGAGGCGGCTGGCTAGCCGAAGCTCATGTTCGGCTCTCCCTGGGCGTCGAGCCCGGTCGTCGTGCGAGTGCAGGTCCCGCCGCGCGGGGCGCCCGCGTTGTAGGCCTGGCGCAGGCAGTTGCGCAGCGCCAGCTGGCCCCAATAGGACGGGTGGGCGTCCTCCTGGAGCTGGTAGGGGCCGAAGAGCGTTGTCGTGGTGCGGATCTGCGAGACCCACTCCGACCGGTCCGCCGCGCCGGCCGAGCGCCAGCTGGCCAGCCCCTGCTCTTCGAGCAGCCCGTCGGTGTTCTCGCACAGGCGGTGGCCGACGAGCGCGTTCTGGGCGTCGAACAGCGCGATGTTCGACATGCCGGTGGCCGCCGCGGCGTTGCGCACGGTGCCGTTGAGCGTGGCCACGACCGTGTCGTTGGCCCAGTCGGCGTCGGCGTTCCAGACGCCGCAGCCGCCCACGTTCTGGCGCGTGAAGCCGCTCTGCGCGTAGCGGATCTGCGCGCCGCGCGGCAGCGGCGAGGAGTACGTCTGCGCGAGCAGCTTCCACGACGCGTCGGCGTAGCCGGCGTTGCGCATCGCGGTGCGCAGGTTGAGCAAGGCGTTCGCGACGCGCGTGGTGATGGCAGCCACGTTGGCGGCGGTGAACTTCGAGGTCATGCTCGAGTCGTCGTGGCAGTAGTTCTTCCACCACGACGGCGAGGTGAGCCAGTCGAGCACGCACTGCTGGACGATGTCCGCGAAGCCGTAGTCGTTGGCCCCGATGAGCGCCACGACCATCTTCACGTTGTGGCTGGCCGCGTATTGCTGCAGCGCCCGGGCCTGGCCGATGTGGCCGGCGCCGTCGTCGTAGAAGTCGAGGCCGGGCTTGAAGTCGCTGCCGCTGCTGAAGGGCTGCGTGTAGGTGCGCGCCCCCGAGCAGGCGAGGTTGGCCGACGCCGCGAAGATGCCGATCTCCGACGCCTTGGATCGATGGCAGCCGTGGATCGCCTCCGAGCTGCCCGCGTCGTAGTACGCGGTCGGGCCGAGCGCGTCCACGTTGCTGGGCGAGCCGTTCGTGTTCCCCGCCCAGCGGCCGGCCTCGCCCGAGATGGCCGAGTCGCCGACGCTGACGACACTGGATGTCCCGACCCCCGGCCCGTCCGCGAGCGCGGGCGTGACCCACAGCGCCGCCGCCGCCACGATGGCGAACGCAACCGACACGACCTTCCTCATGACCCGTCCTCCGATGATCGCGCGTGTCCCCTGCCGTGCGCATCCCTACCATGAGCGAGCGAGGCTGTGTGAGTTCTGGCAGGTTTCGCACATGACCGGTCCTCCCGTGATCCTTCCGCCGTTCGACGAGGAGAGCGCGCTGCGCAAGGTTCAGGTCGCCCAGGACGCGTGGAATACCCGCGACCCCGAGCGCGTCGCCCTCGCCTATACGGAGGACTCGCAGTGGCGCAATCGCGACGAGTTCTTCACCGGCCGCGAGGCGATCAAGGACTTCCTGCGCCGCAAGTGGGCGCGCGAGCTCGACTACGTCCTGCGCAAGGAGCTGTGGTGCTATCAGGGCAACCGCATCTCGGTGCGCTTCGAGTACGAGTGCCACGACGCCGAGGGCCAGTGGTGGCGCAGCCACGGCAACGAGCACTGGGAGTTCGAGGAGGAGACCGGGCTCATGCGCCGTCGCGACGCGAGCATCAACGACTACCGCATCGAAGCCAGCGAGCGGCGGATCGCGTCGGGCTGAGCGCCGCGCAGCGCGGCGGCGACGCGCTCGTGCGCGCCGGGGTCGCGGACGGTGAGGCGGAGGTGGTCGGCCGTGAGGCCGGGGAAGGAGGCGCACGGGCGCACCGCGATGCCGTCCTCGCGCAGGTGCTGCGCCGCCGCGCCGCCTGCCGGGAGGTGCATGAGCACGAAGTTCGCGGCGCCCGGGTGGACGGTGGCGCCGGGGACCTCGGCGAGGCGGGCCACGAGGTCGGCGCGGGCGCGCGCGGTCTCGAGCGCGGCGGCCTCGGCATGCTCGGGATGCACAGCGATGGCCTGGACGGCGGCGAGGGCCAGCGCGTTGACCGACCACGCCGGGCGCTGGGCGCGCAGCCGCGCGGCCAAGGGCACGGGGGCGAGCAGGTAGCCGGCGCGCAGGCCGGGGATGGCGTGGAGCTTGGTCAGGCTGCGCGCGACCACGAGGCCCGGGAGGCCGCCCTCGGCCGCGAGCGTCTCGGGCTCGCCGGGGACGAAGTCCATGAACGACTCGTCGACGAGCGTCACGCGGCCGGGCCGGCAGAGGGCGGCCAGCTCGTGGCGGCGGTGCAGGACGCCGGTCGGGTTGGTCGGGTTGCCGACGACGACGAGGTCGGCGTCGTCGGGGACCTCGGCGGCGCGCAGCTCCCACGGCGCGTCGAGGACGGCTCGGCGCGGCGGGCGGCGCCCGGCGCGCAGCGCCACCTCGGGCTCGGTGAAAGACGGGTGTACGCAGACCGGGCGCCGGGGCCCGAGCGCGGCGGCGAGCCAGAAGGCCTGGCTGGCCCCGTTGAGGAGCACGACCTCCCTGGCGCTGCGGCCGTGGCGCTCGGCGACGGCGGAGATGGCGGCCGTCTCGTCGGGGTAGGCGCCGAGGTCGGCGAGCGCGGCGGTTACTGCGTCGCGCAGCCACGGTGGCGGGCCGCCGGCGAGGACGTTGACGGCGAGGTCGTCGCGGGCGCCGCGCGCGAGCGCGTCGCCGTGCAGGTGCAGGTCGACGTCCGACGCTCGCGTGCTCGGGGCGGGGTCAGCGTGCCGCGTCATGGCAACTCGATCTCGCGGCCGGCAACCACGAGCAGCGCGCGGTCGGCGCGCCGCACGCAGGCCTGGGCGGCATCGCCGAGCGCGTCGAGCCAGCGGCGCGTCGAGGGGTCGGGCGGGACCGGGCCCCAACCCGCCTCCTCGGCCACGACGACCGTGGCCTCGGGGCGCACCGCCGTGCGAGCGGCGAAGGCGTCGACCGCGTCGGCGAGCTCGGCGATGGCGGCGTTCGGGTCGCCGCGCGGCGGGTCCTCGAGCGCACCGCCGCGCCACAGCACCTCCGAGACCCACGTGCCCAGCGAGTCGAGCAGCACGGTCTCGCCCGAGAGCACGTCGTCGAGCGCGGTGAGCGGGTCATGCGACTCGACGGTGCGCCACTCGGGCGGGCGCCGTGCGCGGTGCGCCGCGACTCGCGCCTGGAGCTCGGGGTCGGTCACGGTGAGGGGCGCGAGGTAGGCCACCGGGGCGCCGGTGGCGAGGGCGAGCCGCTCGGCCACCGCGCTCTTGCCCGACCGGCGAGCGCCGAGGACGACGGTCAGGCTCACGCGCGCCTCCCGGCCACGAGGGCGAGGGCGACAGCCAGCAGCCAGCCGATGCAGGCCGACAGGCGCGCGGCACGGCGGATGGCGGCGGTGTCCGGCGGGCGCCCGTCACCCAGGTGCGGGCGGTGCTCGATCGCGTCGCCGTAGCGGTTGGCCCCACCCAGGCGTACGCCGAGCGCGCCGGCGAAAGCGGCCTCGACCTGCCCGCCGTTGGGGCTGGGGTGGCGGTGGCCGTCGCGCCGCCACGCGCTGGCCGCCGCGCGGGCGTCGGCGCCGGCCAGCGGGGCGGCGGCCACGGTGGCCGCGGCCGTGAGCCGGGCGACCGGCCAGTTGAGCGCGTCGTCGAGCCGCGCGGCGGCCCAGCCGAAGGTGCGGTAGCGCTCGTCGCGGTAGCCGACCATGGCGTCGAGCGTGTTGGCCGCGCGGTAGGCGACGGCGCCCGGCGCGCCGGCGACGGCGGTCCACAGGAGCGGGCCGGCGACGGCGTCGGCGGTGTTCTCGGCCAGCGACTCGACGGTGGCGCGGGCCAGCTCGGCGGCACCGAGCCCGTCCGGTCGCCGCGCGACGAGCGAGGGGGCGAGCGCGCGGGCGTCGTCGAGGCGCCCGGCGTCGAGCAGGTCGGCCATGCGCAGGGCGGTGCGGCGCAGCGTGCGCCCGCCGAGGGTGACCGCGAGGCAGGCGGCCGCCAGTGCCGCGCGCCGGCCGATCCTGCGCTGCGCGGCGACGGCCAGCGCGGTGGGGAGGGCGACCGCCGCGGCGGCGTACGCGGCCCCGCTCGCGCGCGACGGGCGATAGACCACGCGCTCGGCCGCCGCCGCCGCGGCGCCGAAGCCGGCGACCGGGTGCAGGCGCGCGGGGTCGCCGAGCGCCTCGTCGAGGGCGACGCCGGCGAGCAGCGCGACGCCCGCGCTACGGCCCATCGACGCCGGCCTCGGCGAAGGTCGCCATCTCGCGGTGCAGCCGGCCGGCCTGCTCGATCAGCGGCAGCGCGAGCGCGGCGCCGCTGGCCTCCCCGAGGCGCAGGCGCAGGTCGAGCAGCGGCTCGAGCCCGAGCTCGGCGAGGACGAGCGCGTGGGCCGGCTCGGCCGAGCGGTGACCGGCGACGAGCCACTCGCGGCACGTCGGGCGCAGGCGCACGGCGGCGAGCGCGGCGACGCCGACGGCGAGGCCGTCGAGGATCACCGGGGTGCGCGCGTCGTGGGCGGCGTGGAGCGCGCCGACGAGCGCGGCGAGCTCGAGGCCGCCGAGCTGGCGCAGGGCGTCGGCGGCACCGCCGCCCTCCGCGCCGCTGCCACGCTCCGCGCCGCTGCTCGCCACGCGCGCCAGCGCGGCGGCGACCGTGCGCGTCTTGCGCTCCACGCCCTGCGCGTCGAGGCCCGTGCCGCGGCTGACGACCTCCTGCGGGCGCGCATCGGTCAGCGCACACAGCAGCGCGGCGGCGGTGGCGGTGTTGCCGATCCCGATCTCGCCGAGGACCAGGCAGTCGGCGCCGCTCTCGGCGAGCAGCGCGCGCGCCAGCTCGGCGCCGGCGGCCAGGGCGGCGTCGCGCTGGCCCGTCGTCATCGCCGGCCCGGCGACGAAGTCGGACGTCCCCGCGGCGCAGCGGCGGTCGACGCAGCCGGGCGGGGTCGGGCCGCGCAAGCCGACGTCGGCGACGACCAGGGTCTCTTCGCGCGCGCGCGCGAGGACGCCGATCGCCGTCTCGCCGCGGGCGGCCGCGGCCGCGACCTGGCCTGAGACGGCGTCGTCGAACAGGCTCGTCCCGCGCGCGGCGTGGCCGTGGTCGGCGGCGAAGACCAGGTGGGCGGCGCGCAGGGGCGCCGGTGGCGGCGCGCCCGTGGCGGCGCTCCAGCGCTCCACGACGTCCTCCAGCGCGCCCAGGCTCCCGGCCGGCTTGACCAGGAGGTCGGCGCGGTCGCGCGCGGCGATGCGTGCGCGGGCGTTGGGCATCGGTGCGCCCGTGGGCGGCGTGTCGGCGGCCGGCCAGCCCTCGTGGTGGATGACGTCGCCGAGCGGACGCCGCCGCGCCCAGCCCGCGCGCTCGAGGCCGGGACGCACCGGGCGCTCGTCGGGCCAGCCCACGCACAGCCACGCCACGGGCTCCACCGCGTCGGGGATGCCGAGCACGGCGCGCAGCTCGTCGGGGCGGTAGAAGCTGACCCACCCGACGCCCAGGCCCTCGGCGCGCGCGGTGAGCCAGAGGTTCTGGATCGCGCAGGCGGTCGAGTAGATGTCGGTCGCGGGGATGGTCGAGCGGCCCAGGACCTCGGTCCCCGCGGGCGGCGCCACGCAGCACACGCACACCCCGACGGGCGCCTCGAGGACGCCTTCGACCTTCTGGTCGAGGAAGGCGCGAGCGCGCGCTCCGAAGCGCGGCGCCTGGCGCGCGCGCTCGCGCTCGGCCAGCGCGCGCACGCGCGCGCGGGTCTCCGTCGAGCGCACGACGACGAAGCGCCACGGCTGCGACAGCCCGACCGACGGAGCGCGATGGGCGGCCTCGAGCACCCGGTCGAGCAGGGCGTCGTCGACCGTGTCGGGGCGGAAGCGGCGCACGTCGCGGCGTCCGTCGATGACGGTGGCGAGTGCGGCGCGGGCGGCGTCGTCGAGTCGCCAGCCGCGCGGGTCGGCGGCGCGGTCGGCCGCGCGCGAGGGGTCGAGCTCGGGCCCGAGGAGCGGTCGCCTCACGCCATGCGCCCCCGCGCGGCCACCGTGCGTCGGTGGATGCGCGCGCCCGAGAGCACCGCCCCATGGACGGCGTGCGCGATCGCCGCGCCGATCGCCGTGGCCGGCCCGGCGAAGGCGACCTCGGCTCCAGGCGGCGTCGCGACGCAGATCGCGTCGGTGGCCGTGCCCGTCGCGGGCCCGTGATGGTTGAGGGCGCGCACACCCGCGTCGGCCAGCGCCTGGGCCTTGGCCTCGGTCGCGGTCTGGACGGCGGTGACGAGCGCCGCGTCGCTCAGCGGCTGGCGCACGACGACGAACACGTTGATGGTCCCGACGCGCGGCAGCGGGCGCGGGCGCCGGCCCGCCGCGGCCAGCGGCTGGCCGATGCCGACGGTGGCGACGGCGCTCGCCGGCCCCCGATCGCGGCGCACGCCGGCGCGCACGTCGGCGGCGGTGAGCATGCCGATCACCTCGGTCGCGTGCAGCGCGTTGGCCCGCGCGACCTCGGTCAGGTGAGCCTCCGGGTCGGTGCGCGCGTAGTCGTGGGGCACCTGGAGGTTGAGCCAGTGCCGCGCGCTGGTCAGGCCGCCCCCGAGGACCGCGCTCGACAGGCAGCGGTGCGCGACGGGCAGGGTGGCGAGGAGCGCGTGGTCGGGCCACTCGAGCCTCATGGCGCGGCCTCGTCGAAGTAGAGCAGCGCGTTGACGGCCGCGGCCGCGACGGCCGAGCCGCCCTTCTCGCCGCGGTTGGCCAGGCAGGGAAGGCCCGAGGTCGCCAGTGCCGCCTTCGCCTCCGCGGCGCCCACGAAGCCGACCGGCAGCCCGACGATCAGCGCTGGGTCGTCCGGGGGGCGCTCGAGCAGCTCGAAGAGCGCCGTGGGCGCGTTGCCCACGACCCATACGGCGCCGGCGCCGGTCTCCTGGACCGCGAGGCGCATGGCGGCGGCGGTGCGGGTGATGGCGTCGCTCGCGGCGAGCTGGGCCGCGCGCGGATCGAGCAGCGGGACGGTCGCCTCGCGGCGGGTGATCCCGCCGGCGACCATGCGCGTGTCGCACACGACCGGCGCGCCGGCCAGCAGCGCCTCACGCCCGGCGCGCAGCGCGGCCTCGTCGGCCAGCAGCGTGTCGGCGTACTCGAGGTCGGCCGACGCGTGGACCACGCGCTCGGTCACCGCGCGCGTGAGCGCCGGCAGGTGCGAGAGGTCCACGCGCGCGCGCAGGATCCGGTAGCTCTCGGCCTCGATGGGGTGCACCGCGTGGCTCATGCGACTCGCTCGACGAAGGCGTCGGCGGGGCAGATCTCCATGCACTCGCCGCAGCCGGTGCAGCGGTCGGCGAGCGTGACGAGCGGGGCCTCGCGGCGCAGCAGCCAGCCGCCCGGCGCCGGGCGCAGCGCGCGCTCGGGGCACGTCGCCAGGCAGGCGCCGCAGCCCTTGCAGGCGTCGGTCGCGACGAAGATGCCACCAGCGCGCCGCAACTCGCCCATCGTCGATTGCGCTCCGTCCACGCTCGTCCTCGCAGTCACGAGGCCTCCGCCAGGGCGCAGGTCGCGCGCGCCGAGCGGCGCTTGGGCACGAGCAGGGGGCCGCCGGCGCTGAGGAGCGCCGCCGCCTCCGCGACGCTCGGCGTGCCGACGTGCGCGTCGACGACGTCCGAGGGCGTCGGCACGGCGACGTGGCGCAGCGTCGTCGCCGGGTGGGTGACGAGCGGCCAGCCGTGATGGTGCGCGGCGGCGACCATGCCCGGCTCGTCCGCGCGGCGGTCGACGGTGGCGAGCGCGCGCACGGCGCCCGGCTGCGCGCCGGCCTCGTCGAGCACCGCGCCGATCAGCTCGAGCAGCTCCTGGGCGGGGCAGCCGCGGCTGCAGCCGGCGCCGACGACGAGGCTGGTCATCGCCGTAGCCCCGACACGACAACGACGGGGTTCTCGGCCGCGAGCCGGTGCCCGCCGGCCAGCGGGCGCAGGCGGCTGGCCTGCAGCATCGTCGCCTCGGCCTCGAGCCCGGCCGCCTGCAGCCGCTGCAGCGCGGGCCCGGCGCGCTCGACGATGGCGAGCGTCACGACCACCGCGCGCCGGGCGCGCGCGCAGCAGAGGTCGAGGATCGCGTCGAGGTCGGCGCCGCCGCCGCCGACGAAGACGGCGTCCGGATGGGGGAGCGTGGCCAGGGCGCCCGGCGCCTCGCCCTGCACCACCTGTAGCGGCACGCCGTGGGCGGTCGCGTTGCGCTGCGCGACGGCGATCGCGTCGGGGTCCCTGTCGATCGCGATCGCGGCGGCGCCCAGGCGGGCGCACTCGATGGCCACCGAGCCGCTCCCGCAGCCGACGTCCCACACCAGGTCGCCCGTCCCGGGGCCGAGCCGCGCCAGCGCGAGCGCGCGCACCTCGGCCTTGGTCACCATCCCGGCGCGGTGCTCGAAGGCCTCGTCGGGCAGCGCCCAGCCCGGCGGCGTGCGCGGCGGCCACACTCGCGCGCGCCCGTTGCCGGCGCGCGCCGGGTCGAGGACGAGCAGGACGTTGGGCTCGGCGAAGGTCGCGCGCGCGATCTCCTCGGGCGTGCCGCGCACGACGCGCTCGTCGCCCTCGCCGAGGCGCTCGGCCACCGCGAGCTCGCGCCCGCTGCCGGCCAGGCGCTCCGCGTACCAGGCGGGCGTCGCGGCGGGCGCCGTGAGGATCGCGACCTTCGGGTGGCGCAGGGCGACCGCCAGGGCCGCGCGCGGGTCACGGCCGTGGCCGCTGACCACGAGCGCGTCGTCCCACGCGAGACCGAGGCGCGCGAAGGCGACGGCCACCGACGAGGGCGCGGGGCGCACGTCGAGCGCCTCGGCGCCGACGCGCGCTGCCAGCGCGCGGACGATGCCGTAGAAGCCGGGGTCCCCGCTGGCCAGCACGCACGCCTCGCCGCCGTGGGCCTCGAGCGCCTCGAGCGCCGGCTCGAGCTCGCCGGTGAGCGCGACCTGCTGGGCGCCCGGGGGAGCGAGTGCCTCGAGGTGGCGCCGGCCGCCCATCACGAGCGTCGCGCGCGCGAGCAGCTCCGCGTTCTCGGCCGGGAGCGCGCCCCCGTCGACGCCCAGCACGGCGATCACGCCAGCGCCTCCGTGTCCACGCGGTCGCGCGCGCCGGGGCTCGCGCCGACCACGTGCGCGCCCTCGAAGTCGACCATGATCGCGTCGACGGCGATCCGCTCCTTGACGTAGGTCGCGAGGTTGGCCGCCACCTTCGCGCACAGCAGGTCGGGGGCACGGGCGACGCTCGCCGCCTGCCACAGCTCGTACGCGTGGCGCGCGCTGTTGGCCTCGCTCACGGCCGCGACCACGTCGTCGTCGCCGCCCGCCTCGGCGGTCAGCGCGGCCAGGAAATCGGGATCGACCTTCGACCGCGTCCAGTGCGTCATCAGCACGCCGGCGCCGAGCTTGGACAGCTTGCCGACCATGCCGACGAACAGGCAATGCTCGAACTCCAACGCGACCGCGCGCTTGAGTGCGTAGCCGGTGAAGTCGCCGACCTCGACGAAGCAGACCTCGGGCAGGGCGGGCGCCAGCCGGCGCGCGGCGCGCTCGCTGCGCCCGCCGGTGGTGAGCACGAGCGTGCGCTCACCCTGCGCGTCCATGACGTCGATCGCCTGCCCGACGCTCGCGCGCCAGGCCGCGGTCGAGAAGGGGCGCACGATCCCGGTGGTGCCGAGGATCGAGATGCCGCCGACGATGCCCAGGCGCGGGTTCGACGTGCGGCGGGCCATCTTCTCGCCGCCGGGCACGCTGACCTCGACCACGACACCGACCTCGTCGGTGTCGAAGATCTCGGCGACCGCGGCGGCGATCTGGGCCCGCGGCCCGGCGTTGATGGCCGGCCCGCCGACCTCGAGGCCGAGGCCGGGCTTCGTGACCGTGCCGACCCCGGGGCCGCCGCGCAGCTCGAGCCCCGGCGCGTCGCGCAGCGTAACGCGCGCGGTGAGGTGGGCGCCGTGGGTGACGTCGGGGTCGTCGCCCGCGTCCTTGACCACCACCGCGATGGCGCCGTCACCGTCGGGCTCGCAGCGCTCGAGCGTGAAGGACGGGCGCTGATCGGAGCGCGGGAGCGGGACCGCGACCTCGGCCGGGGCGTCGCCGTCGCGCAGCAGCAGGCAGGCGGCCTTGGCCGCGGCGGTCGCGCACGTGCCGGTCGTCCAGCCGCGGCGCAGCTTGCTGTTGGCCATGCGCCGCGCGCTGGCCGGGAGGTTCGGCTCGCGTAGTTCATGCCCGCCGAGCGCGGAGCCCGAGGTTGGGTACTCAGCCTGCTCCATGGGCCGCCTTCGGGCGATAGCGGTCGGGCCGGCCGAGGGGCCGGTAGCGGTGGCCGTAGCCGGGGTCGTAGACGTGCGAGCGGCCGGCGACCGCCCCGTCGTCGAGCGCCGGGCCGACGATCACGAGCGCCTGCGTGGTGATCTTCGCCCCGCGGATGGTCTGCGCGAGCTCGCTCAGCGCGCAGCGCAGGACGACCTCGTCGGGCCAGGTCGCCCGGTAGACGACAGCGCACGGCGTGGCCGGCAGGTAGCCGCCCTCGATGAGCTCGGCCTGCAGCTCGCGCGGGCGGCGGACCGAGAGGAAGAGCGCCATCGTCGTGCCGTGGCGGGCGAGCTCGACGAGCTGCTCGTTGGGCGGCATCGTGGTCCGGGTCGCGCGGCGCGTGAGGATCAGCGTCTGGGCGACGTCGGGCACCGTCAGCTCCTGCCCGAGGGCGGCCGCGGCGCCGGCCAGCGAGCTGACCCCGGGGACGATGTCGTAGCTGAGCCCGAGCCGCCGGCAGGCGTCGATCTGCTCGTGCAGGGCGCCGTAGAGCGTCGGATCGCCGGAGTGCACGCGGGCCACGCGCAGGCCGTCGCGCGCCGCGCGCGCGTAGATGGCGACGACGTCGTCGTGGGTGCGGTCGTCGGAGGCGACCAGCTCGGCGTCCGCGCGCGCGTGCTCGAGGATCGCCTCGTCGACGAGGCTGCGCGCCCAGACCACGACGTCGGCCTCGCCGAGGGCGCGGACCGCGCGCAGCGTGAGCAGGTCGGGCGCCCCGGCCCGGCGCCAACGAAGGTCACGTGGCCCGTCATCCTGCGACCTCTCCGCGCGGGGCGAGCGCGCGCGCCTGCCTTCGCCGGCGCAGCGGCTCGGCGACGCGCACGAGGTCGGGTCGCACGCCGAGCAGCGCGCGCACGATGAGCGCGGTGATGACGCCCTCGATCACGGCGATGACGGCGTAGGCGCCGAGCGTGCTGGCCGCCAGCGCGCGCAGGTCGATCGGCACCACCGCGCCGAGGGCGAACATGACCACGAAGATCCCCGCGGCGAGCACGACGTCGACCGCGGCCGCCAGACCGCAGGCGGTCGCCAGCCCGCTCACCGTGGTGGGCAGCAGGCGGCGCAGCGCGAGCAGCAGCGGGTACCCGACGAAGGCCGGCACGAGCGCGAGGTCGACGATGTTCAGCCCGAGCGCGGTGACGCCGCCGTCGCCGAGGGCCAGCGCCTGCACGGCGCACACCACGGCGATGGTGATCGCCCCCAGCCACGGCCCGAGCAGGGCGACCGCGAGCGTGCCCCCGAGCAGGTGGCCCTGCGTGCCGACGGTGACCGGGAACATCGGCGCGTCGCCGACGAGGAAGAAGGCGCCCGCGAGCCCGGCGATGGGCAGGTCGCGCTCGCGCCGCTCGGCCCCGGCGCGGCGCACGCACACGGCGAGCCCGGTGGCGGCCACCACGCCGCCGAGCGCGGCGGCCTCGCCGCTGAGGAAGCCGTCAGGGATGTGCATCGGCGGCCTGCGCGAGAGCGGGAACTGGGTGGCGGGCGCCGAGCGGCGCGTGGTCGTCCTGCGGCGCGGCGGGGGTGGCGGCGGTGAGATCGAGCGCGGCCACCGCGCCGACCACGAAGGTCACCGGCGGCGGCAGTGGCGCGGGGAGCGCCGTGAGCGTGCCGCGGAGGACCTGCTGCGCCCCGCGGCTCGCGGCGCTGATGGCGGCGATCGGCGTGTCAGGGGACAGGCCTGCGCCCATGAGCCTCGCGGCGATCCGGCGGATGTGACCGCGGCCGGTGAGGATCACGAGCGTCCCGCCGAGGCGCGCGAGCGCCTCCCAGTCGGGCGGCGCGCCGTGCTCGGGGTCATCGTTGCCGTCGACCACCGTGAGCGTGACGCTGAGCTGGCGCAGCATGAGCGGGATGCCGGCCGCCGCCGGCGCGGCCAGCGCGGCGGACACGCCGGGCACGACCCGCACTGCGACGCCGGCCTCGCGCAGCGCGCTCGCCTCCTCGCCGCCGCGCGAGGCGACGAACGGATCGCCGCTCTTCAGGCGCACGACCGCGTCGTGGCGGCGGCCGAGCTCGACGAGCAGCGCGTTGACCTCGGCCTGGGGCAGCGCGCGCTGGCCGGGCGCCAGGCCGACGCAGTGCAGCTCTGCGCCCGCCGGCGCCAGCGCGACGACCTCGTCGAGCGACGGGCGGTCGTAGACGACGACGTCGGCGCGCGCGAGCGCGTCGCGCGCCGCGCCGGTGAGCAGGGCGGGATCCCCGGGGCCGGCGCCGACGAGCGTGACGGTCACGCCGGCACCCCCGCGCCGCGCTCGGCAGGCGTCGAGCGCTCGTGGCTCGCTCCCCGCTCCGCAACCAGCCACCCACTCGCCACCCGGCCGCTGTCGCCGGCGACGACGAGCAGCGAGCGCATCGTCACCGCCTCGGTGCCGAGTGTCGCCAGCGTCGCGCGCTCCACGCGCTGGCCGGGCCGCGCGGCGTCGGTGACCACCGCGATCGCGGTGTCGCCCGCGCGGTGCTCGCGCAGGACTTCGACCACGCGCTCGAGCTGCCACGTCCGCGTGCGCGAGCGCGGGTTGTAGAGCGCCAGCGCGAGCCCGGCGGCGGCGACGGCCGTCAGCCGTCGCTCGACCACCTCCCACGCCATCTGCAGGTCGGAGAGCGAGAGCGCGGCGAAGTCGTCGCCCAGCGGCGCGCCGAGGAGCGCCGCTGCCGCCAGCGCCGCGGTCACGCCCGGGAGGACCTCGATCACGGGCCGCTCGTCGCCGGCCAGCTCGGCGGCCCTCGCGAGCGTGCGCGCCGCCATGCCGTGGACGCCGGCGTCGCCGCTCGACACGAGGGCCACGCGCGCGCCGGCGGCGGCGCGGCGCAGCGCCTCGTCGGCGCGCGCGGCCTCCTCGCCCATCGCGCCGCGGACGACCTCCTGGCCGCCGAGCAGGTCGGCGCACTGGTCCACGTAGGGGCCGTAGCCGATCACGACCTCGGCGCCCCGCACGGCGGCGGCCGCGGCCGCGGTGCGGTGATCGGCGCCGCGCGCCAGGCCCACGATGTCCAGCCGCCCGGTCATGCGCTCAGCGGGTTGAAGCCGGCCGGCAGCTCGAGGCGGTGCGCGCGCATGAAGCCCTCGTCGGAGAGGACCTCGCGCGTCGCGCCGTCGGCGACGACCACGCCGCGGTCGAGCACGAGCGCGCGCGGGCACAGCTCGAGCGCGTAGGGAAGGTCATGGGTGACGACGAGCGTCGTGATGCGCAGCGAGACGAGCACGTCGGCGAGCTCGCGACGCGCCGCGGGATCCATGGCCGACGAGGGCTCGTCGAGGATGAGCACGTCGGGCTCCATGGCCAGCACGCCCGCGACCGCGGCGCGGCGCCGCTGTCCCGCCGACAGCTGGTGCGGCGCGCGGTCGGCCTCGTCCTGGAGCCCGACGCGCTCCAGCGCCGCGTCGACGCGCTCGCGCAGCCCTTCGCCGCGCAGCCCCAGGTTGGCGGGGCCGAAGGCGACGTCGGCGCGTACGCTGGGCATGAAGAGCTGGTCGTCGGAGTCCTGGAAGACGATCCCCACGCGGCGGCGGACCTCGGCGCGCGTGCGGGCCCCAGCTCGAGGCCGCCGACGGCGATCGTCCCCTCGCCGCCCTCGAGCATCCCGTTGAGCTGGAGCACGAGCGTCGTCTTGCCGGCGCCGTTGGGGCCGAGCACGGCGACCCGCTCGCCGACGGCCACCTGCAGGTCGACCCCTGCGAGTGCCGGGCTGCCGTCGGGGTAGGCGAAGCGCAGGCCGCGCACGTCGAGGGCCGGCGGCGTCCCCGCGGGCACCGCGACCGCCGGCGCGGGGCGCAGCCCGGGGCGGCGCGGCGCGAGCTCGATCGGCGCCAGCGGCGCGCGCGTCGCCCGCCGGGCGCGGCGCTTGCCGCGCGCCGGCGCGTCGCCGTGCGGCGTGAGCGAGATCGGCATCCCGACCTTGTCCTCGTAGGAGGGCAGGCGCACGCGGTAGGTGCACAGGTCGCAGTTCATGCGCACGTCGCCGACGACGGCCTCGCGGTGGCGCTCGAGCACGAGCCGCGCGAGACGCGGGTCGGGGCCGAGGTGGGGGGCGGCGCGCACGTCGATCTCGGGGTGCTCGGCCGCCCAGTCCTGCGCCTGGCGGTAGATGCGGGGCACCAGCACGCCCGTGAAGAGCAGCAGCGGCGCGACGACGATCGTCCGGGCGCCCAGCCGGCGGCAGCGCTCGAGCGCGCCCGGCACGTCGGGGCGGGCGACCGAGACGAAGGCCGGCTCGACCGTGCCGAGGCCGCGCCCGTCGGCGAGCAGGCGCCCGAACTTGAAGAGGTCGCCGCAGGCATCGGGGTCGCTGGAGCCGCGGCCCACGAGCACGACGCCGACCTCGGAGGGGTCGGCCTCGCCGATGGCCGCGCGGATGCGGTCCTCGACCACCGCCAGCACGACGGGGTCGATGCCGAGGTCGCGGGCCATGCGGAAACGCACGCCGGGGTGGCGCTGGCGGGCCCGGGCCAGCGTGGCCGGCCCGTCGTTCTTGAGGTGCCCGGCGGCGAGCAGCACGAGCGGCACCGAGACGATGTCGGTCTGCCCGCTCTCGACGAGACGGTCGATGGCCAGATCGGCCAGCGGCTCGGCCATCTCGATGAAGCCGAAGTCGACCGGGAGCTCTCCGGCGACCTCGCGGATGGTCCGCGACAGCGTCCAGAACTCCTCGACGCCATCGGCGTCGCGGCTGCCGTGGCCGACGACGAGCAGGGCCGGCGGCTCATCCACCCGAACATGCTCGTGCGGCGCGATCGTGCGCAGGTCGGTCACGCGAGCCCCCGCACGGCGATCGTCGCCGCCGCCGCGATCGCCGGCAGGGCGAGCGCCGCCGCCCACGCCAGCGGGCGCGCCGGTGCCTCCAGGCCCGTGGCCGGCATGCGCCCGTCGTAACCGCGCGCGAGCATGGCGGCGTGCACGCGCTCGCCGCGCTGCAGGCAGCGCACGGCCAGCGCGCCGGCGCAGCGCGCCGCGGTGCGCGCCTGCCACAGCCAGCGCGGGTCGTCGCCGCGGGCGATGCGCGCGTTGCGCAGCCGGCCCAGCTCGTCGAGCACGAGCTGCAGGTAGCGCAGCGCGAAGCCGCCGATCGCGGTGAGCTGGCGCGGCGCGCGCATGCGCTCGAGGCCGGCGACGATCTCCGGCACCGGGGTCGTGGCAGCGAGCACGCCGGTGGCCAGCACGGCGAGGGTCGCCTTCGCCGCGATCCCGCCCGCCGCCCACAGCCCGTCGCGCGCCACGCCGACGCCGAGCACGTCGACCTGCGGCCCCTGGGCGACGAAGGGCAGCACGAGCACGAAGGCCACGAAGGGGATCTCGACGACCAGCCGGCGCGCGAGCAGCGAGGGCGGCGTGCGCGAGGCGACGACCACCACGGCCAGCAGCGCGGCGTCGATGGCGTAGGGCCAGGCGTGGCGGTAGGGGACGAGCGCGACCGCGACGACGAAGGCCAGCAGCGCCGCGACCTTGCACTGCGGCGCGAGCCGATGGACCGCCGTCTCGACCGGCCCGACCGCCTCGGCGCCGTGGGCGGCCGCCGTCACAGCTTCTCTCCGCGATCGCCGTTGCGCCGCGCGGGCACGATGACCGTCGACATGTACGGCCCGCTGCCCGTGCGCTGGTCGGCGCGCGCGATCTCCTCGCCCGCGAGCCCGAGCTGCTCGCCGTAGACGCTGTCGTCGAGGCGGCCCGCGTGGCGCACGGCGTCGAGCACCTCGGGCAGATGGCGTCCGCCCTTGTAGACGACCACGGTGTCGCCGCTGCCGAGCGCGCCGCGCAGGCGGCCGTCGCCGGCCGTGTAGGGGAACAGCGTCAGCGGCTCGGAGCCCTCGGCCAGCACCGTGCCCGAGCGGGCGGCGAGGTCCTGCATCGCGGTGATGCCCGGGACCGTGCGCACCTCGACGCCCGTGACCAGCTCGCGCACGGTGTGGGCGACGTAGGTGAACGTCGAGTACAGGTTCGGGTCGCCGATGGTGGCGAACACGGCGCGGCCGCCGGCGCGGACCACGGCGGCGATGGCCTCGCCCGCGGCGTTCCAGTTGCGCGCCCGCGCGCCGTCGTCGCCCATCGCGAAGCGCACGCGCTCGATCCGCTCGGCCGCCACGTGCTCGGCGACGATCACCTCGGCGCGCCCGGCGACGCCCAGACGCGCGCCGGTCTCGGGGACGAAGACGCGGTCTGCCTCCCGCAGGGCCCGCAGCGCCTTGAGCGTGAGGTGCTCAGGGTCGCCGGGACCGACGCCCACACCGATCAGCGTTCCGGGCCTCATGCGACAGCCTCTTCGCGGCGGCGCATGCCAGCGGCGGCGGCCGCGACGAGTCGGGCCGCGACGCCGGGCGTGGCCGCCCAGTGGGTGTGCAGGTAGCTGGCGTGGACCGCGCCGACGACATGGCCCTCGGCGCGCTCGACGCCGCGGGCGCGCAGCGTCCACGCCGGGGCCTGCGGGTCGGCGGAGGGCTCGACGCGCGAGTAGTGGAACTCGTGGCCGCGCACCTCGGTGCCGGTCGGCCACGCGGGATGGTCGGCGGCGGCGGTCGCCTCTCGGTAGCCGAGGCTCAGGCCCGGCGTCATGTGGCCCGCGATGGGGACGACGTCGCACATCGGGCGCCCGTCGAGCTCGCGGGCGAGGTAGAGCAGCCCGCCGCACTCGGCGATGATCGGCCGGCCGCGCGCGGCGAAGGCGGCGATCTCGGCGCGCAGCGCCCAGTTGGCCGACAGCTCCTCGCCGTAGGCCTCGGGGAAGCCGCCGGCGAGCACGAGGGCGCCGGTGCGCGGCGGCAGCGCCTCGTCGGCCAGCGGGTCGAGGTCGACGAGCTCCGCGCCCGCGGCGCGCAGCAGCTCGAGGTTCTCCTCGTAATGGAAGGAGAAGGCGGGCCCGCGCGCCACGGCGATCCGCGCTGGGAGGGGCTCTGCGCCCGGATCCGGGCGCCACGGCGCGCCCGGCTCGTCGGGCGCGGCGCGCGCCAGGCGCAGCAGCGCGTCGAGGTCGCAGCTCGCCTCGACCGCGGCGCCGAGCTTGCCCAGGGTCTCGCGGGCGCGCGCCCCGCGCTCGGCCACCGGCACGAGGCCGAGGTGGCGCTCGGGCGCGGTGAGGGCGTCGTCGCGCCGCAGCACGCCCAGCACCGGCACGCCGAGCGGCTCGATGGCCTCGCGCAGGAGCAGGGCGTGACCCTCGCTGCCGACGCGGTTGAGGATCACGCCGGCGACGTCCACGTCGGGGTCGTAGCTGGCGTAGCCGTGGACGATGGCCGCGGCCGAGCGCGCGAGGGCGGCGGCGTCGAGGACGAGGACGACGGGCGCGCGCAGGAGCTTGGCCACGTGGGCGGTGGAGGCCAGCTCGCCGCGGCCCGACGCGCCGTCGTAGAGGCCCATGACGCCCTCTACGACGGCGATGTCGGCCCCGGCGCTGCCGTGACGGAAGAGTGGTGCGATGCGCTCCGGCCCGGAGAGGAAGGCGTCGAGGTTGCGCCCGGGGCGCCCGCTGGCGAGGGCGTGGTAGCTGGGGTCGATGAAGTCCGGGCCGACCTTGAAGCCCGTCGGGCGCAGGCCGCGAGCGGCGAGCGCCGCCAGCAGGCCGGTGGCGACCGTCGTCTTGCCGGCACCCGAGCTCGTCCCGCCGATGACCAGCCGCGCGATCACGCCGCCGCCTCCAGACGCGCGGCGCCGTGCAGCGGCCACGCCGCGGGCCGCACCGGCGCACCGGCGCTGTGCGCCTCGGTCATCCGATTCGAGCCCGCCCGCCTGGCGGGCGCGATCCCACGGCCCCAGCGCAACGCGGGGACCGCGTCGGCGTCGTGCGTGCCGTCGAGCGGGTCGGTCCCGTGGTCGGGGCAGACGGCGAGCGTGCCGCCGGCACGCGCGACGGCGTCGCTCAGAGGCGCCAGCAGCGCGGCGTCGAGCGCCTCGAGCGCCTGCGCCTTGGCGGTGGCGTCGCGGCGATGGGCGGCCTCGTCGGGGGCGCCGACGTGTACCACCACGCGCCGGGCGCCGCGCTCGATCGCGCGGACCGCGGCCCGGGCCTTGGCGTGCAGGTCGGTGTCGACGTCGCCCGTGGCTCCAGGGGGGACGACGAGTGCCGCGCCGAGCAGGCGCGCGCAGCCGGCGGCCGCGCCACGCGCCGCGACCACGACCGTGGCGTCGTCGAGCGCGCGGGGGAGGCGGGCGCCGTCGGCCCACACGCGCACGCCGGCGCCGCCCGCGGGCGCGGACCCCTCGGGGGCGAAGAGGACCAGGCGGTGGCCGTGGGTCCACGCGCCGCCCAGCGCGGCGGCGATCACGCGCGCCATGCCCGCGCTCGCGCGCGAGCCGTCCTCGCGCCGGACGTCGGCGCGCCACGGGACCATGCCCTTCGGGACGGGCACGCCGTAGCCGGCCGCGTCGATCCACCCGCGCCCGAGCGCCCGCGCGGGCGCGTGGCCGAGCAGCGCGGGGACGCCCGCCTCGCTGCCGGCGGGCAGGCCGGCGGGCGTCACCGCCACGCGCGCGACCTCGCCCGTCGTGGCCAGGGCGTCGAGCACCGGCGTGCGCGCGACGGCGAGCGCGGTCGGCGCGCCGGCGCGCAGCGGCTGCGCGGCTCCGTCGGGGATGACGAGGACCGCTACCACTCGATCCCCTGTTGGGCGCGGATCCCCTCGTCCATCGGGTGCTTGACCTTGACCACCTCGCTGACGAGATCGGCGGCCTCGATCAGCTTGGGCGTCGCGTCGCGGCCGGTGACGACCACGTGCTGGAAGCCCGGACGGTCGCGCAGGGTCGACACGACCTCGTCCTCGTCGAGCCAGCCGAACTTCACCGGGTAGGTGAGCTCGTCGAGGAGCAGGAACTCGTAGCGCTCGTCGGCGATCCGGCGGCTGACCTCGGCCCAGCCCTCGCGGGCGCGGTCGGCCGACTCCTCGAGGTCCTTGCTGATCCACGTCCAGCCGTCGCCCATCTTCTCCCAGTCGATCCCGCCCAGCTCGCGCGCGGCCTTGTGCTCGCCGACCTTCCACTTGCCCGACTTGACGAACTGGAAGACCCCGCAGCGATAGCCCCGCGCCCACGAGCGCATGAGCATCCCGAAGGCGCTCGTCGACTTGCCCTTGCCGTGGCCGGTGAGCACGATGAGCAGGGGGCGGTCGCGCGGCTTGCGGCGCTGGGGATCGGCGCTGCCGATGTCGGCGATCTCGGTCATGCGGCCCTCCTGGGGGCGGTCGGGTGCAGGGCGGCGAGGGGCAGCAGCTGGGCGCCGGCCGCGCGGGCCAGCTCGGCGGCGAGGCCGAGGCGCACGCGGCCCTCCTCGCCGTCGAAGACGACCACGCCGTCGGCCACGCGGGCCAGGTCGGCCGCGGCCGCGCGCGCGGCGTCGAGCCCGCCGTCGCCGCTGGCGCGCCCGTCGGTCACGGCGAGGACGAGCGCGCGGCGCTCGGGGTCGCGGCGGCGCTCGAGCGTGACGAGCTCGGCCGCGCGGCGCAGGCCGGCGGCCAGCGGCGTCGCGCCGCCGGTGGCCAGCGCGCCGAGTACGGCGGCGGCGCGCTCTACGCTGCCGGTGGGCGCGAGCACGATCTGCGCCCCCACGCCGCGGAAGGTGACCAGGGCGACGCGATCGCGCCGGCGGTACGCGTCGAGGAGCAGGCCGAGGATCGCGCCCTTGACCGCGGCCATGCGCCGCCGCGCGCCCATCGACCCGCTGGCGTCGACGCAGAAGACCACGAGGTTGCCCTCGCGCCCGGCGCGGACGTGCTCGCGCAGGTCGGCGCGCGTGAGCGTCGGCCCGGCCGCGACAGCGCGGCGCCCCGCGGCGGCGCGCAGGCTGGCGCCGACGGCGAGGTCGGTCACCGCGCCGCGTGGCTCGCGGCTGTCGACGGGCTGGCCCCCGGCGCCGGTGGCGCGGCTGCGCCGCCCGGCGGCTCCGTGGCCGACGCCGGCGAGGCTGAGCGACGGGGCGCGAGCGGGCGCCCCGGGGGCGTCGGCGCGCTCGGGAGCGGGGGCGTGGGGGTGGGGCGCGGCGTCGGCTGCGGCGCGCAGGCCGCGCGGCTCGCCGCCGGGCGACGCGGCGGGCTCGGGGGAGTCCGCGCGCTCGTGGGAGCCGGCGCGCTCGGGCGACCCGTTGCGCGAGCCGTTCCCGTTGCCGTCGCCGCTCGGCGGCTCGGGGTCGGGCTCGCGCTCGTCGCCGCGGGCCTCGTCCATCGCCTGCTCGAGCTCTGCGTCGTCGAGCCCCGGCGCCTCCAGCGGCCCGCGCCGGCGGCGATGGGCCAGCGCCAGGCGCGCCGCGCGGCGCACGTGGCCCTCGCCCACGGCGTCCTCGCCGTCGAGGGCGGCCAGCGCGCGGGCGGCCTGCGCGCACACGATGTCGGCGCGCATGCCGTCGACGCCCAGGCGCGCGCAGATCCCGGCGATGAGCAGCAGCGTGCGCTCGTCGAGCACGACGCGCCCCAAGCGCTCGCGGGCGCCGGCGACGCGCTGCGCGAGCGCCGCCTCGTCGCCGGCGAAGCGCGCGCGCATCGCGTCGGGGTCGGCGTCGAAGGCCAGCCGTCGGCGCACGACCTCGACGCGCTGCGCCGGATCGGTGCTCGCGGCGACGTCGACGCTGAGGCCGAAGCGGTCGAGCAGCTGCGGGCGCAGCTCGCCCTCCTCGGGGTTCATCGTCCCGACGAGCAGGAAGCGCGCCGGATGCGAGACGCTGATCGCCTCGCGCTCGACGTGGGCGCGGCCCATGGCGGCGGCGTCGAGGAGCACGTCGACGAGGTGGTCGGGCAGCAGGTTGACCTCGTCGGCGTAGAGGATCCCGCGGTGGGCCGCGGCCAGCAGGCCGGGCTCGAAGGCGGCGACGCCGTCGCGCAGCGCGCGGTCGAGGTCGAGCGAGCCGAGCAGCCGGTCGGCGGTGGCGCCCACGGGCAGCTCGACCAGCGCGACAGGACGGCGCTGCACGCCGGCGCCGTCGTGCGGGCCGTCCGGGCAGTCCGCGCCGTCGAGCGCCGGGTCGGCGTTGAAGCGGCAGCCGGCCACCACCTCGACCTCTCCCAGCAGCGGCGCCAGCGCGCGCACGGCGGTCGACTTGGCCGTCCCGCGCTCGCCACGGACGAGCACGCCGCCGATGCGCGGATCGACCGCGCAGGCCAGCAGCGCCTCGCCCAGTGCCTCCTGGCCGACGATCGCCGTGAAGGGGAAGACGGCTGCGCTCATGTGGCCGCCTCCTCGAGCTCGCCATCGGCGGCCAGGTACGCCCCGCGCAGCGCCTCGAGCGTCAGCGCCTCCGGCTTCTCCCACAGCCCGCGCTCGGCCGCCTCGAGCAGGCGCTCGGAGATCGCCCGCAGCGCCCACGGGTTCGAGCGGCGCATGAAGTCGGCGACGTCCTCGTCGAGGACGTACTTCTCGGTCAGCGTCTCGTACATCCAGTCCTCGACCACTCCGGTGGTGGCGTCGTAGCCGAAGAGGTAGTCGACGGTGGCCGACAGCTCGAAGGCGCCCTTGTAGCCATGGCGGATCATCGAGGCGATCCAGCGCGGGTTGGCCACGCGCGAGCGAAAGACGCGCCGCGACTCCTCGGCCAGCGAGCGCGCGTGCACGCGCTCGGGGTCGGCCGAGTCGCCGATCACCGCCTTGGGGTCGCGGCCGGCGACGTGGCGCACGTAGGCGACCATCCCGCCGTGCTCGGCGAAGTAGTCGCTCGAGTCGAGCACGTCGTGCTCGCGGTTGTCGACGTTCTTGACCGCTACGTCGATGCGCGCGAACTGCTCGCGCATCGCGTCGCGCGCCGGCACGCCGTCCAGGCCGCGGCCGTAGGCGTGGCCGCCCCACGCCTCGTAGACGGCGGCGAGGTCGGCGTCGTCGTGCCAGCTGCCGGTCTCGAGCAGCGCGATCAGGCCGGCGCCGTACGCGCCGGGCTTGGCCCCGAAGATGCGCGTGGTCGCGCGCCGCCACGCCGCGTCCTGGCCCAACTCGGCCACGAGGCGGTCGCGATCGGCCAGGGCGTGCTTGCGGACGAAGTTGTCCTCAGGCGGCTCGTCGAGCCCCGCGACCAGCGCGACGGCGTCATCGAGCAGGGTCACGAGCGCCGGGAAGGCGTCGCGGAAGAAGCCCGAGATGCGCACGGCGACGTCGACCCGCGGGCGCCCGAGCTCGTCCAGCGGCACGGGCTCGAGCCCCACCACGCGGCGCGTCTCGGGGTTCCAGACCGGGCGCACGCCGAGCAGCGCGAGGATCTCGCCCGCGTCGTCGCCGTGGGTGCGCATCGCCGCCGTGCCCCACACGACGATCCCGACCGTCTCGGGGTACGCGCCGTCCTCGTCGAGGTGGCGGCGCAGGAGCGCGTCGGCCAGCCGGCGCCCGACGTCGAAGGCGAGGTCGCTGGGGAGCGCCTTGGGATCGACCGAGTAGAAGTTGCGGCCCGTCGGCAGGACGTCGACGCGCCCGCGGGTCGGCGAGCCCGACGGGCCTGCCGGCACGTGGCGCCCGCGCAGGCCGCCGAGCAGGTGGTCGAGCTCGTCGGTCGTCGCCCGCAGCCGCGGCACGACCTCCTCGCCCGCGAAGCGCAGCGCGGTCACCACCCCGGCGTCCTCGTGGCCGAGGACCTCGGCGCACGTCGCGGCTGCGGCCGCCGGCTCGTAGCCCGTGGCCCCGAAGGCGGCGATGAGCGCGCGCTGCGCGTCGTGCAGGCGGTCGACGAGGTCGGCGCCGCTGGTCGACGGGCCGGGGAAGCGAGCCAGCAGGGCCGGCGGCGCATCGACGACCACGGCGCCGGCGCCCTCGAGCAGCGCCGGCTCGTCGAGCCCGTAGGCGGCGCCGATCGCGCGCCGCAGCCCGGGCACGCGCTCGCGCGCCCCCAGGCGCAGGATGGCCGCCAGCAGCCCGTCGAACTGCTCGCCCTCGGGCGCCGCGCCCAGCACGTGCAGGCCGTCGCGGACCTGGAGGTCCTTGATCTCGCACAGGTAGCCGTCGACGTGCTCGATGAGCGCGCCGAAGTCCTCGAGCGAGGGCTCGGCCTCCTCGAGGTCGAGGTCGTGGTGCAGCTCGGCCTCGTGCACCAGGGTCCAGATGCGTCCGGCGAGCGCCGGCAGCTTGGGCGGGTCGAGCGCCTCGCAGCGCGCGTACTCGTCGAGCAGCTGCTCGAGCTGGGCCAGCTCGTCGTAGGTCTCGGCGCGCATCATGGGCGCCACGAGGTGGTCGACGATCACGGCGCTCGCGCGGCGCTTGGCCTGCACGCCCTCGCCCGGGTCGTCGACCACGAAGGGGTAGAAGAGCGGCACGCCCGCGAGAGCGGCGTCGGGGGCGCTCTCGGCCCCAGGCCGAGGCCCTTGCCCGGCAGCCACTCGAGCGTGCCGTGCTTACCGAGGTGGACGATCGCGTCGGCCCCGAAGCCTGTGCGCAGCCAGTGGTACGCGGCGAGGTAGTGATGCGCCGGCGCGAGCTCGGGGTCGTGGTAGATCGCGACCGGGTTCTCACCGAAGCCGCGCGGCGGCTGGATGGCGACGAAGACGTTGCCGAGCCGCAGTCCGGCCAGCACGAGGTCCTCGCCGTCGACGTACCACTCGCCCGGCGGCGGGCCCACTTCGCGATCACGGCCTCGCACAGCTGCTCGGGCAGCGTCGCGAACCACGCCTCGTACCCGGCTACGGGCAGGCGCCCGGTGGCGGCCGCGAGCTGCTCGTCGGTCAGGAAGTCGTGGTCGTGGCCCCCGGCGGCGATCAGCGCGTGGATGAGCTCGTCGCCGTTGGCGAAGTCGTGCTCGACGGCGTAGCCGGCCGCGCGCAGGCGCTCGAGCAGCGCGATGGCGCTGGCCGGCGTGTCGAGGCCGACGGCGTTGCCGATGCGCGCGTGCTTGGTCGGGAAGCTCGAGAGCATGATCACGATGCGCGCGTCGGCCGGGTCGAGCGCCCGCAGCCGCGCGTGCCCGGTGGCCAGCTGCGCCAGCCGCGCGCAGCGCTCGAGGTCGGGGGCGTAGTGCAGGACCGGCGTTCCCACCGGCGACTCGCCCTCGAGCGGCTCCTTGAAGCTCACCGGCGGCCCGACGATGCGCCCGTCGAACTCGGGGATCGCGACCTGCATGGCGGCGTCGAGCGGGGTCAGCCCGGCGGGCGACGCCGCCCACGCCGCGCGACTGCTGGTGGCGCAGACCGCCTGGATCACCGGCACGTCGAGCGCGGCCAGCGCCTCGGCGCGCCAGGTGCTCCAGTCGGCGTGGCCGTCGACCGCGGCGTCTGCCGCGGTCGACCCCCCCGAGGCCAGCACCGTCGTGACGAGCGCGTCGATGCGCCCGTGCAAGAGCTCGAGTGCGGCCACGCGCCCGTCGGCGTCCGGCCGCAGCGAGTAGGCCCACACGCACAGCGCGTCGGCGCCCGCCGCGTCGAGCGCCGCCACCAGGGCGTCGACGAAGGCGGTGTTCCCGGTCACCCGGTGCGAGCGGTAGAAGACGAGGCCGACGGTCGGGCGCGCGGGATCGTGGGCGCCCAGCGCGTCCTGCAGCGCGACGTCGCCGCGCCCGGGCACGTAGACGCCGAGGTCGGGCAGCGCACGCGGCGCCTCGAAGCCGTGGCCCTCGCGCAGCAGCGTGTCGGCCAGGAAGCGCAGCAGGTTGGCCGTGTTCTCCACGCCGCCGTGGCGCAGGTACTCGAAGGCCTGGGCCAGCGTCGCCGCCGGCGCGCTGGAGAGCTCGGCCAGCTCGGCGTCGGGCTCGGCCTCGCCAGCGAGCAGCAGCAGCGCCACGCCGTCGCGCGCGCAGCGCGCCCGCAGAGCGGCGACGCCCTCCGGCCACGCCCGGCGCCCGCCGAGCAGGCGCGCGACGACGACGCGGGCGCCGTCGAGCAGCTCGTCCAGGAACGCGTCGACGTCCTCGACGCCGTAGGGGTTGGCGCAGCGCACGGGCCCGAAGCCCTCGGGCAGGTCATCACGCACCGCGTGAGCCGCCGCGAGGATCTCCGTGTCGGCGGTGCTCAGGAGGACGAGCACGACGCGGCGATCAGTCGCCCGGCGAGGCGACGAGGCCGGTGGCCGCGGCCCGCCGCCGCGCCGGCGCATCGACCATGACGCGCTGGGCGGTCACCGAGAAGACCACGCCGATCGTGGCCCACAGGACCGCCTGCATGCCGATCGAGGCCTCGCGGAAGCGCCACAGCGTCGTCGCCGGGAAGCTCTTGGGCACCTCGTGGACCCCGGGCAGGATCAGCGCGGCCGCCACGACCACCGCGAGGTACGACAGCCCCGCGACGATCGTCGCGGTCGTCGGGTCGCGGCGCGCGGCCAGCCACGCGCGGATGCGCAGCGCCGCCACGGCGGCCAGCAGCGAGCAGACGATCATCGCCAGGTAGAGCTCCGTGCGCCTGCCGATCGTGTCCGGGTCGCCCACCGACGGGGGGTTGGCGGGGTACTTGAGGAAGGGCACGAGGAAGGCCACGACGAAGGCTCCGGCCGCCAGCCACAACGCGGTGCGCGCAGGGCTGGCACGCCCGATGCGTCCATAGGCGAACGCGAAGGCCAGGGCGAACAGGCCGCCGACCGACACGCCGTAGACGACGGCCGCGGTGAGCAGGCCGATCGTGCGCTGGGTGCCGCGCGAGACGACCGCGTGCTCGTGTGGCTCGCCGGCGGCGGCAGCGCTCGAGGCCTCGAAGGCGATGGCCTGGTTGACGGCGGGCTCGCCGGCGACCTCACTGAAGCCGGTCGCGAGCAGCCCTCCGCAGAGGCCGGCAAGCAGCCCCCAGATGAGGAGGGTGCGGATCATGGCGCGACCCCCGGCTCAGTGGCAGGGGAAGCCGAGCAGGTGACGGCCGTCGTGCACGAACTCGTGCACGAAGTTGCCCTGCACCAGTGACGTCGCGCCCTGGTCGGCGCCGACGAAGTAGAGCTGCACGAGCAGCGCGACCGCCAGCAGCGCGTAAGGCCAGATCTCGCGCAGGCTGATCGCCGGCGGGTACAGCCGCTCGGTCAGCGGCGACGGCGCGGGGATTGCATCGTGCATACGGGACCTCCTGGGGATAACGCGTCCCCTTCAGCGGTGTTCGCGACGGACGAGTCCCTGGCTTCCGCAGCTCGCAGCTCCGGTCACAGTGGCGCGACCGCGCCGGTTTCACACCGGCTTCCTCGCACCGTCGCGCTGATTGCGGCCAACCTATCGAACGGCTCGGCGCCTTCCCGGGCCTCGATACGGCAGTCTCCGCAAATTGCGGCTTCAACGACACGACTGACGCTCATCCGCCACGCCCCGTCGCAGGCGACCCGCCGTTCGGCCTTTCCGCTCGACGAGCCGCTCGACGCGCGCGCGCTCGACGAGGCCCGCGCGCTGCGCGCGCGCCTGGATCGCGCCGACGTCGCCTGGACCGGCCCGGCGGCCCGCGCGCGCCAGACCGCCGAGGCGCTCGGGCTCGACGCGCAGGTCGCACCCGAGCTCGACGAGTGCGACTTCGGCGCCTGGGCCGGGCGCACGCTGGCCGAGCTCGACGAAGAGGACCCCGTCGCCGTCGCCGCCTGGATCGAGGACCCCGCCGCGGCGCCGCACGGCGGCGAGTCCCTGCTCGCCCTGCTCGATCGGGTGCAGGGCTGGCTCTCGGCGCGGGCGGGGGATGGTCAGCGCGTCGTCGCCGTCACGCACGCGGGGGTCATCCGCGCGGCGCTGGTGTGCGCCTTGGATGCGCCGGTTGAGGCCTTCTGGCGCTTCGATGTTGCGCCCTTGTCGCGGACGGTGCTGCATGCGCATGACGGACGGTGGACCGTGCGCGGGGTGAACCTGCCGGCTGCGTAGGTCGTCCGCGAGCGCTCGCCGCACCACGCGACGCTTCCTGCATCACCGAGGGAGGTTGAGCCGCCCGCGCTCGGCCGGGTCCGGGGCGAGAAAGGGCGAACCGTCCTGCCCTGAGGTCGCAGGACGACCGCAGGGCAGGACAGTTGCCACGAAAGCGACCCGCTCGCGGCCGCGCTGCGCCAACCTTGCTTCCCCTCGGTGCCCGGTCGCGAAGCGCCGCCGAGCGCAGCGCGGACGACCAACCTCAGGGGACGCGACCCATCAAGCCGCTCTCCACCACCGGCAGGCCCGCCGGGGCCCCGCCCTCGATCACGGCCTCCAGCGCGCCGACGTCCACGTGCTCCTCGATGAGCTCGCCGAGGCGGTCCAGATGGCGCTCGCGCACCGCGGCGAACGGCTCGGTCCCCGCCATCCAGCGCCGGCCGCGGCGCGCCGCCACCCACGCCAGCAGGCCGCGGCGGACCGCATCGCCCTCGAGCAGGCCGTGCCAGGAGGTGCCGAGCACCGCCCGGACGGCGCAGCCCTCGCCGTCCGCGGTGCCGTCGTCGATCATCGCCTCGCCGCCGTGGCGCGAGGGCTCGCCGTGGCGGATCTCGTAGCCGGTGGCCGGCGATCCGCCGGCCAGCGCGACCGTCCCTGACACGCGGCGCAGCCGCTTCTCGACGGCGAAGCGCGTGCGGACGGGCAGCAGGCCGAGGCCGGCCACCGTGCCGCGGCGGCTCTCGACCTCGTCCTCGATGGCCTCGCCCAGCATCTGGTAGCCGCCGCAGACGCCGAGGATCGGGTCGCCCGCGGCGGCGCGGCGGGCCAGCGCGTCGTCGAGGCCCCCGGCGCGCAGGCGCTCGAGGTCCTCGACCGTCGCCTTCGTCCCCGGCACGAGCACGAGGTCGGCGCGCTCGACGTCGGCGGGGGAGCGCGTGAAGCGCACGCTGACCCCGGGCTCGGCGGTCAGGGCGTCGACGTCGGTGAAGTTGCTCATCCAGCGCAGGCGGACCACGGCGACCTCCAGGGTGTCGCCACCCAGGGCGGCCGCCGCCTCGGGGCGCGGCGCCTCGAGCGCCAGCGAGTCCTCGGCGTCGAGCCACATCCCCTCCAGCCATGGCAGGACGCCGAGCGTCGGGCGGCCGGTGAGCGCGTGCAGCTGCTCGAGCCCGGGGGCGAGGATCGTGTCGTCGCCGCGGAACTTGTTGATGACGAAGCCGGCCACGAGCGCCTGGTCGTCGGGCTCGAGCAGCGCCAGGCTGCCGTAGAGCGACGCGAAGACGCCGCCGCGGTCGATGTCGCCGACGAGCACGACCGGGAGGTCGGCCGCGCGCGCGAGGCCCATGTTGGCCAGGTCGCCCGCCCGCAGGTTGATCTCGGCCGGACTGCCCGCGCCCTCGCAGACGACGACTTCGTAGCGCGCGCGCAGGTCGGCGAGCGCATCGAGCACCGCCTTGCGCAGGACGGGCTTGAGGTCCTGATAGCTGCGGGCGTCCGCGTCGGCGTAGCGGCGGCCCATGAGCAGGACCTGGCTGTGGCGCTCGCCCGAGGGCTTGATCAGCACGGGGTTCATGGCTGCCTCGGGCTCGACGCCCGCGGCCGCCGCCTGCAGTGCCTGCGCGCGCCCGATCTCTGCGCCGCTCGCCGTGACCGCCGAGTTGTTGGCCATGTTCTGGGCCTTGAACGGCGCGACCCGGACTCCGGCGCGGGCCAGCCACCGGCAGATGCCGGCCGTCACGACGCTCTTGCCGGCGTCGGACGCCGTCCCGCATACGAGCAGCGCGCCCCTCATCGCGCCGACACGTTACTGGCGGCGATCGGCCTCCCGCCGGCGCGCGTAGAGCCGGCGCATCTTGACCCGACTGCCGCACGTCGACATCGAGCACCATCGCCGCCGGCCGCTCGTGTCGAGGAACAGCCAGCCGCACGCGGGCCCTGGGCAGCGATGGACGCGGGCCAGGCGCGCCGGGTCGGCGAGCAGCGCCACGGCGTCGACGGCGACGGCGAAGCGGACGACGCGCGGCTCCGCCGCGGGCCACGTCAGGCGCCAGGCGCCGTCGTCCGCGGGCGCCAGCCGCGCGGCGCCCGCCGCCGACGCGTGGTCGCGCGCGAGCGCTTCGAGGTCTTCCCGCCGCGGCCGCCGACCCTCCGCGATCGCCGAGAAGATCCGGTGCAGGACGAGCCGGAGGGCGCGCGCGGCCTCGAGCTCGTCGTCGACGACGACCGGCGGGCGCCCGCGCACCACGCCCAGCCGGCGGCCCCAGCGCGCCAGGTCGCGCGCGGTGAGCAGCGCGTCGGTGCTCGGCGTCAGCGCCTCGCCGGACGACGACCAGTCGACGCTGTTGGCGAAGTCCAGGCACAGGGCGCCGCCCCAGAGCTTGATCGTCTCCGGAGTGACACGCGCCTCGTTGGTCTTACCGCTAGCAACCGTAAATAGGTAAGGTACCCCAGATGCACGAGCACAGCAACGTCAGCGCGGGCGTGCGCGCCGGGCTGCCGCTCCTGCTCCCCACGCTGGCCCTCGGCGTGTCCTTCGGCGTCCTGGCGCGGCCCGTCATGGGCCCGGCGGCGCCCATCGCCATGTCGATCCTCGTCTTCTCCGGCGCCGCCCAGTTCGCTGCCCTCAGCGTGCTCGCCGCCGGCGGCGGCGCGCTGGCCGCCATCACGGCCGGGATGCTCCTGAACGCGCGCTGGCTGCCCATGGGCTTCGCCATCGGCCCTTCGCTGCGCGGCGGCCCGCTGGCCCGCGCCGCCCAGGGCCTGACGATCGTTGACGCCTCGTTCGTCATCGCCAGCCGCGGCGACGGCAGCTTCGATCGTGGGCTGCTGATGGGCGCCACCGCCGTGCAGGGCGTGGCGTGGGTCTCGGGCACCGTGGTCGGGGTCCTCGCCGGGCCGGTGCTCGGCGACCCGAGCAGCCTGGGCCTCGACGCGATCTTCGTGGCCTTCTACCTCGCGCTGTTGTTCGAGGAGGCCAGCCACCGCCGCGCGATCGTTGCCGGGCTGGCCGGCGCCGCCATCGCCTTCGCCCTCATGCCGTTCACGCCGCCAGGCGTGCCGATCATCGCCGCGTCGCTGGCGGCTCTCATCGGTCTGCGGGGCAGCGCGTGACGACCGTGTGGATCGTCGTCGCCGTCCTCTTCGCGGGCACCGCGATCATGCGCGCTGTGGGGCCGGTCGCCTTCGGCGGGCGCAGCCTGTCCGGCCGCGGGGCCGCCGTCGTCGGGCTCGTCGCGCCCGCGCTGCTCGGCGCGCTCGTGGTCTACGAGACCGTCAGCACGGGCGGGCAGGGCATCGAGCTCGACGCCCGCCTCGTCGGCCTCGCCGCCGCCGGGCTGGCGCTCGTCCTGCGACTGCCCCTGATCGCCGTCGTGCTCGTCGCCGCGGCGACGACGGCCCTGGCCCGGCTGGTCTAGCCCATGCGCAGGACCGGCTTGACGACCTCGCCGGCCAGGGCGTCGTCGGCCGCCTGGTTGATCTGGTCGAAGTCGTAGGCGCGCACGAGGCGGTCGATGGGGAGCCGGCCCGCGCGCCAGAGCTCGATGAGCTTGGGGATGAAGACCTCGGGCACGCTGTGGCCCTCGACGATGCCCTTGATCCCGCGGCCGACGGACAGCACGCCGTTGACGTCGATGCCCTCCTCGGTGCCCAGCGGCGGCGCCCCGATCAGGCCACAGGTCGCGTCGGGCCCGAGCACGTCGACGGCCTGGCGCAGCACGCCGGGCACGCCGCTCGTCTCGAGGCTCGCCTCGACCCCGCCCGGGACCAGCTCCCCGATCGCCTCCACCGGGTCGACCTCGCCGGCATCGACCACGTGCGTGGCGCCCAGCTCGCGAGCGAGCGCGAGCCGCCCGGGGCGGACGTCCACCGCGATGATCGGCGAGCAGCCGACGACGACCGCCGCCATGACGGCCGACAGCCCCACGCCGCCGGCGCCGAAGATGGCAATCGACGAGTGGGGCAGCGGGCGCAGGACGTTGATGACGGCGCCCGCGCCGGTCTGTATGCCGCAGCCGAACGGCGCCACGACCTCGAAGGGGACGTCGTCGGGGATGGCCACCACGCTGCGCTCGGGGATGACGGCGCCGGTCGCGAAGCTCGACTGCCCGAAGAAGTGCGAGTGGACAGGCTCGCCGCCGCGCGAGATCGCGGTGCTGCCGTCGGCTCGCGTGGCCAGGAAGTTGCGCTCGAAGAACTCCGTGCAATGGAAGGGATGGCCGACGGCGCACAGGCGACAGCCGCCGCACGACGCGTAGGTGGAGGCCACGTGATCGCCCACCTCGACGCGGGTGACCGCCGCGCCGACCTCCTCGACGACGCCTGCGCCCTCGTGGCCGAGGACGACCGGCATGGGCGTCGGGAACGTCCCGTCGCGGATGAGCAGGTCGGTGTGGCAGATGCCCGAGGCGACGATCCGCACCCGGACCTCGTCGGCCTGCAGGGCCGAGAGCTCGACGCTCTGCAGGTCGAACGGCGCGCCCCCGCGCTCGACGACGGCGGCGGTGACGGCGGTGGCACTCATGGATGCAAAGCCTCCGGGATGGTGTGGTCTGCCGGCCGGCTTGGTAGCGTCGCCCGATGGCCGAGCCGGTGGAGGGACCTGAGCACATCGGTCCCCACGCGAGGATCAGCTACGTCATCGCGCGGTTGGACCGTGCCATCCGTCGCGAGATCGCCGAGATGGCCGCGCCTCACGGGCTCACTGCGACCCAGTTCACGGCTCTGTCGGTCCTGCGCACCGGCAAGGGGCTCTCGAACGCCCAGCTCGCCCGGCGCTCGTACGTCACCCCGCAGTCGATGATCGAGATGCTGGGCACGCTCGAGAACAAGGGCCTCGTGCAGCGCGCGCCGGCGCCCGACCACGGCCGCATCATGCACGTCGAGCTGACGGCCAAGGGCCGCCGCGTGCTCTCGCAGTGCGACGCGGAGATCGACCGCCTCGAGGAGAAGATGACGCGCGAGCTCTCGCCCGCGCAGCTGGCCGCCTTCGAGCGCACGCTGCGCAGCTGCGTGCACATGCTCGGCGCCGGCCTCCCGGACGCCTGATCGCGCTGGCTCGGTCTGGCCCACCCGGCGATCAATATCAGGTTGGCTGATACAGCGCCAGCGCTCAGCCGCGCACGACGGCCGGCGACCAGGCGCCGGCCAGGACCCGCTCGGAGCGCCCGCCGCCCGCGGCCGGCACCTTCCAGATGTCGGTGACCGGCGAGGACGCGCTCTGCGGCAGCCCATAGGAGACGTGGTCGTTGTCGAACCACTCGATCTGGTCGTCGAGGTTGCGCGTCTCGACGAGCGGGTGCGAGCGCAGCGTCGCCAGATCGAGCACCGCCGGGCGCCAGTGCACAGGCCCGATGCCGCCGCCCGCGCGCTGCTTGAAGGCGATGCGCGTGCCGTCGGGCGAGAGCGACGGGCACTCGACGCCCTCGACCAGGACCTTCACCCGGTGGCGGGCGAGGTCCCCCTGGACCAGGTAGGTCCGCCCGGCCGTCCCGAGCGTCGCGTAGAAGCGGTTGTCGTCGGGCGCGAAGCTCACGCCCCAGAAGTTGAAGTCGGCGGCGTGGATCACGTGGCCGTCGCGGTAGGTCGTGAAGTGCTCGAGCTGGGCGACCTCGCGCCCGCTCGCCGCGTCGCGAATGAAGGTCCGCGTCGAGAAGCCCTGGCTGCCGTACCCGTCGCCGACCACGAACACGGTGTAGGCGACGAGGCGCCCGTCGGCCGACACGCGGGCGCGGCTCGGGTTGCCCGGCAGCGAGAAGCTGTGCTGCGGGCGGAAGGTGCGCGCGTCGAAGATGACGCCCTTGTAGGTCGTGATCACGCCGCGATCGGCGAGCAGGCACAGGCCGCGCCCGCCGGCGACGTAGACGCGATCGCAGGTCAGCCCCGTGATGGCGGGGCGGGCGGCGGGGTGGGCGAGCGGCACGATCCCGACGCGCCCGTAGGCGGCGCCGCGCGACGTGTCGCGGAAGACGATGTGCGGCGCGTCGATCAGCGCGCGAGAGACGGGCACGGCGTGCGCGGCGCTGGCGGCGACCGGGGTCTTGCCGCCGGCGCCCAGCACGACGGCGGCCACCGCCACGAGCAGCGCGACGGCCACGATCCCGGCGAAGGCGACGATCCGCGCCCGGGAGGTCGTCGTGGTCACGCCGGCGCCGCCTCGGGATGCCTGCGCAGGGCGAGCGCTGCCGCCGGCACCATGACCGCGAGGCCGACCAGGAAGATGAGCATCGCCACCTGCGAGCCCCACGCGACCCAGATGGCCCCGAAGGCGACCGACGACATGAAGCGCGTCGTCGCGGTGCCGGTGGTGATGAGGGCGAAGCCGCTCGTGCGCAGGCGCTCGGGGATGGTCGGGCTCGCCAGGGCCATGAGCACCCCGTCGGTCGACGCGTAGTACAGGCCGAAGAGCAGGAGCGTGCACAGCACGGCGCCCGCGCCGAGGTCGGAGAAGCGCAGCACGAGGTAGACGCCGAGCAGGGCCAGGTGCCCGGCCAGGAAGACGCGCCCGCGCCCGACGCGGTCGGCGATCCGCCCGATGGGGACGGCGAAGCCGAGGTAGGCCATCGCCGTGCCCAGGAAGAGCAGCGGGAACCACTTGACGTCGAGGTGGGTCTGGCGCTGGATGACGAGATAGACGAACGCGTCGCTGATGGTCAGCAGCCCCAGCCCGGAGCCCACGAGCGCGATGACGCGAAAGCGCGTGATCCGGAACAGGCCCATCGCGGCGCGGAAGGTGACGTGCTCCTTCGGCGCCACCGGTGCGGCCAGCTCATCGGCCACCGGCTCGCGGTCGCGGCGGTTCTCGACGAAGAGGATGAGGATCCCCAGCCCGATCAGCGCGATCGAGAACGAGACCAGGAAGACCGTGTTGTACTGGCCCGGGAGCTGGGCGAGCAGGACGAAGGCGGCGAGCGGGCCGAGCATGGCGCCGACCGTGTCGAGCGCGCGGTGCACACCGAAGGAGCGGCCCAGGCCGGCGCGCTCGCTGTCGAGCGAGATCAACGCGTCGCGCGGCGCGGTGCGGATGCCCTTGCCCAGGCGGTCGACGAGCAGGACGGCCGTCGTCCCCAGCCACGCTCCGCCGACCGCGACGAGGCCGAGCTTGCACAGCGCCGACGCGCCGTAGCCGGTGGCGGCGACCTCCTTGTGGCGCTCCTTGCGATCGGCCACGAGCCCGCCGAGCAGGCGCACCAGCGCCGTCGCGCCCTGGTACATCCCGTCGATGAAGCCGAACTGCAGCGGGCTGAGCCGGACCTGGTAGGTCAGGTACAGCGGCAGGACGGCGGTGACCATCTCCTGCGAGAGGTCGGTGAAGAGGCTGACGAGGCCGAGCAGGATGACGGTCCGCGAGACCGCGATCCGGCGGCGGCCGGTGCGCACGGCGGGTGCCGCGATGACCTCGGCGGGCACGTTGCGGACAGAGGCGTACACGCTCGTATAACGCCGTCGTGGACCGCCGATTTGCGTGGGTGGACGGGAAGGATGGAGGCCGACGCGACGTCTTACTCACTGCACAGGCGCGCTCGAGACGTCGTTCCGCCGGTCAAGCCCCCCCCGGCCAGACGTCCATCGCGGCCCCGGCGTGACAGGCACCTCTCAGGGGCAGGACGCGCCGGGGCCGCCGAGCGCACGGCTCAGCGGTGGGGCTCCAGGGCGCGAAAGGCCGGCGTCAGCGCGTCGTAGAGCGCGGCGAAGGTGGGCAGCAGGTCCGCGTAGACGTCGGCGGCATCCTCCTGGGGCTCGACGACGTCCTCGATGTCCACCAGCTGCGCAGCGGACTCGATGCCGTCGACCAGCCCGAGGGCATCCATCGCCAGCAGCGCGGCACCGAAGGCGGACCCCTCGCGGCCGGCGGCGAAGCCGATCGGCATGCCCAGCGCGTCGGCCAGCATCTGGCGCCACAGCTCGCTGCGGGCGAAGCCGCCGGTGGCGCGGATCTCGCGCACCTCGTTGCCCGCGTCGCGCACCGAGGCGAGCACGAGCGCGAGCTGCAGGCAGACGCCTTCGAGCCCCGCGCGCACGAGGTGCGCCCGGCCGTGGTGGCGGGTCAGCCCGACATAGGCGCCGCGCGCCACCGAGCTCCAGTGCGGGGCGCGCTCGGACATCAGGTAGGGGAGCATGAGCAGCCCCTCGCTGCCGGCCGGCACGGTCGCGGCCAGCTCGAGCAGCTGCGCTTCGGGATGGGGGCCGAGGTCGGGCGCCAGCGCCTCACCGGCCCAGCGCAGCACCGCGCCGCCGTTGTTGATGGCCCCTCCGACGATCCAGCGCCCCGGCACCAGTGCGTAGCAGAAGACCCGCCGCTGGGGATCGACCGCGGGGCCCTCGACCATCACGCGCAGCGCCCCGCTCGTGCCGATCGAGCAGGCCGCCACGCCGGGGTGCACCGCGCCGAGGCCGAGGTTGGCCAGCGGACCGTCGGCGGCGCCGACGATGAGCGCGAGCCCCGCCTCGAGCCCGAGGTCGGCGGCGGGCGCCGCGGCCAGCTCCAACCGGTGCGTGGCGGGCACGAGCGGCGAGAGCGCCTCGGCCTCGATGCCCGCGATCGCGAGCGCCTCGGCGTCCCAGTCCAGCGCGCGCAGGTTGAGCAGGCCGGTGCCCGAGGCGACCGAGTGGTCGACCGCCCACGTGTCCGTCAGCCGGGCGACCACCAGCTCCTTGATCCCAGCCCAGCGCGTGACGGCGGCGAACGTCTCGGGCTCGTGCTCGGCGAGCCACACCAGCTTGGGCAGCGGCGACATCGGGTGCAGCGGGGTGCCGGTCCGGTCGTGCAGCTCGGGATGCTCGGCGCGCAGGCGCGCGGCCTGCTCGGTGGCCCGCATGTCGCCCCACGTCACCAGCGGCGTGAGCGCCCTGCCCCGCGCGTCGAGGCCCACGAGGGAGTGCAGGGCGCCGCTGAACGACAGCGCGGCGATCGGCGCCCCCCGGTCGCGCGCGCCGGCCGCGGCGGCGCGTATGGCCGCGAGCGTGCCCTCGACCACGACGACGGGGTCCTGCACGGCCTGGCCGTGCTCGGGCTCGAGCAACGGGTAGCCCGTCTCCCCGCGACCCAGCTCGCGGCCGTCGGCGTCGAAGGCGACCGCCTTGGCGCTGGTCGTCCCGATGTCAACGCCGAGGACGACGGTCGCCGGGCCGTTCACGCCGCGAAGCATGCCAGTCGCGGTTCCGGGTTTCCCGCTGGCGGACGGCGGGGGCTGACGGATGGCGCGGCGGCCGCCTGGGCGTTCAATCACCCGAACGCAGTTCCTCGGGAAGGGAGCCTCAGATGCCGGTCGACATGGAGACCTATGAGCAGGAGGCGTTGCCCGAGCTCGCGGCGCCGGCCAGGTCGGCCGACGCCCACGCCCTGGCCGAGATCCGCGACGAGCTGCGCGCCCAGCGCGCGGAGGCCAGTCGCGTCTACCGCGGCTTCGCTTTCTTCGCGGGGCTCGCGCTCATCATCGCGCTCGCCAACCTCGTCGCCGTGGCCGTGAAGCTCGACGGCACGCCGTCGAACACGGTGTCCGTCTCGGCGCCCGTCGTCGCCCCGGCGCCGGCCGCCGCCGCGCTGGCGCACGCAAGCGCGGTCACGCTCAGCGAGTTCAACGTCGCACCCAAGCCGGCAGCGGTCGCCAGCGGGGCCGTGACCTTCAACGTCAGCAACGCGGGCAAGGTCGAGCACGAGTTCGTCGTCCTCAAGACGTCGAAGCCCGCCTCGGATCTCCTGAAGGGCGGAAAGGCCGACGAGGCCGGCAACGTGGGCGAGATCGGCAGCGTGAAGCCCGGCCAGACCAAGGCGCTGAAGCTGAAGCTGGCCGCCGGCCACTACGCCCTGATCTGCAATCTCCCGGGCCACTACGCCGCCGGGCAGTACGCGGACCTGACGGTCAAGTAGCCACCGCCCGCCAGCGGCCGGCCGCGCGTGCGCAGGCGGACACGCGCGGCATCGCGAAGCTCGTCAGCTTCGGCACGCGACATACCCTCTCCTCGCTACGAGGTGGTGTGGCGCGGTGCAGGTCGGCGTGCGCGCCGTGGACCGCAACGGCTACCGCAGCCCCGTGGCCTTCCCGGTGCCGGGCTAGCGCCAGAGCTCGACGAGCGGACCGTCGGGGCCGAGCACGGGATCGGTCTCGGGCAACGCGACCGCGGCGATGTTGGCGAGCACCTCGTCGTGCTCGCTGGGATCGCCGCGGCGCAGGTCCCAGCTCTGGCGGGCCGGGTAGGCGCCGGCCACCAGCAGGTCGGCGCTCGAGTCGATGCGGCAGTGGCCGGTGCCGGCCGGGAGCACGAGCACGTCGCCGGGGGCGACCTCGAAGCGCTTGCCGCTCGCGCCGCCGAGCTGCACGCTCGCGCGCCCGGCGAGGATGCCCAGCACCTCGTGGGCCGTGCTGTGGAAGTGGTGGAAGTCGAAGATGCCGTCGCGCCACGACCCGCCCCAGCCATGGCGGGCGAAGCGCGCCTCGGGCTCTTCGACGCCGTGGTAGACGAGCACTGGCAGGCGGCTGTTGGGGATCGCGCCGTCGTCGGCGAAGCGATGCGTCTCGGGGGTCATGGCCCGGGCACGCTATCGCCGTCCTGCTAGTTTCGGTTGTAGGTGCAATCACCCCCCGACGCCGCCCGCAAGCGCTGGATCCTGGCCCTGACCTGCCTCGCGCAGTTCATGGTCATCCTCGACATCTCGGTCGTGAACGTCGCCCTGCCGTCGATCCGCAAGGACCTCGGCTTCTCGGCCGTCGACCTGCAGTGGGTGGTCAACGCCTACACGCTGACCTTCGCCGGCTTCCTGCTCCTCGGGGGTCGCGCGGCCGACCTGCTGGGCCGCCGGCGCGTCTTCGTGGCCGGGATGCTGCTCTTCGCGGTCGCCTCCCTCGCCGGCGGCCTGTCGACCAGCCAGGGGATGCTCACCGCCGCGCGCGCGGTGCAGGGCCTGGGCGGCGCCGTGGTGGCGCCGGCCACGCTGGCCATCATCACCACCACCTTCGAGGAGGGCTACGAGCGCAACCGCGCGCTCGGCTACTGGGGCGCGATGGGCGCGGTGGGCGGGTCGACCGGGGTTCTCCTGGGCGGCGTGCTGACCCAGCTGCTGGGCTGGCAGTGGATCCTCTTCATCAACGTGCCGGTCGGGATCCTCGGCGCGATGGGCGCGATGCGCTTCATCGACGAGAGCACGCGCAAGGCCGCGGGCGAGCGCCACTTCGACGTCGCCGGCGCGCTGAGCGTCACCGCAGGCCTCGTGCTGCTGACCTTCGCCATCGTGCGCACCGACGTCAACGGCTGGACGTCGGGGCCGACGCTCGAGGTCGCCGGCGCCGGGCTGGCGCTGCTCGTGCTCTTCCTCTTCATCGAGCGCCGCGCGCCGCGGCCGCTCGTACCCCTGGGGATCTTCCGCTCGCGCACGCTGACCGCGGCCAACCTCGTGGTCTTCCTGCTCGGCTGCTCGGTCTTCGCGATGTGGTACTTCCTCTCGCTGTATCTGCAGCAGGTCCTCGGCTACACCCCGATCGAGACCGGCCTGTGCTTCCTGCCCATGACCGGTGCGATCATCGTCGCCTCGACGTTCGCCGCCCGCCTGTCGGCGCGCCTGGGCCCGGGGCCGATCCTCGCGCTCGGCATGGCCCTGCTGGGCACGGGGATGCTGCTCTTCACGGGGCTCTCGCCGCACGGCTCCTACGTCGGCGACGTCCTGCTGCCCGGCGTCATCACCACGACCGGCCTGGGGCTGTCCTTCGTGCCCGTCACCATCGCGGCGGTCGCGGGCGTCGCGCGCTCTGAGGCAGGCCTGGCCTCGGGCCTGGTCAACACCTCGCGGCAGGTCGGCGGCTCGCTCGGGCTGGCCGCGCTCGCGACCATCGCCACCCAGCGCACGGCCGACCTCGCCGGCGCCGGAGGCATCGACGCCGAAGCGCTGACCGGCGGCTACCGGCACGCCTTCGTGGTCGGCGCGGCGTTCGCCTTCGCTGGCGCGCTGATCGCCCTGGTCGGGCTCGTGCGCGTGCGCCACCCGCAGCAGCAGCCGCACCCGCAGGCGCCGGCGCCCGTCGACGCCTAGCCCGGCCCGCGGCGCGGGTTGGAAAGCGGTCGGTGGCGTCCGCGACTCCGAGCGAGGCTCGGGCTAGAAGAGCGGCGGGCTCAGCGTGAAGATGCCCGTGTCGGCGAGGTACTTGTCGGGGACGTGGCCGTTCGTCGTGATGCTGTTCGTCGAGGCCGGCAGGTTGCGCCGGCCGGACGACACCGTCACCGAGGTCGTGCGGCCGCTCAACCTGCTCGACCACATGACGCTCTGTCCGAGGCCACCGGCGGGCATGAGCCAGCCGTACTTGTAGCGGGTGCCGACGAGGCTGGCCGGCACCGCCGGCTGGCGCGTCGCCGCGACGACGACGCCGCCCTCCCCGGACAGGCGCCGGACTGCGACACCGCCGCCGTTGGATGAGTTGTAGGCGTAGGCGACGCGGCTCCCGTCGGCGCCCAGCGCGGTCTCGCGCGCGAGGACCCCGGACAGCCGCCGCACACCCCCGCGCGGCGTGGACACGTAGACGCCGGGCCGGGACGCTCCGGAGCCACGGCGCACGAACGACCACAGGCCCGAGCGGACGCTCGGAGCCGTCTCGCTGGCGGTGGCGCTCGAGATCGCCGTGACCCGCTCCTCGGTGCCGCCGACGACGTCGTAGCGGTAGACGTCACAGCCGGCGATCGCAGAGGTGCCCGCGCACCGGCTGTAGACGACGAAGAGTCGCAGGCCGCTGCCGCCAACGCGGTCCGAGCCGATGTCGGGGTCCGGCGCCGCGCCGAAATCGGGAATGGCGGGTGACGTCGTGACGTCCTGCGGCGAGCGGACCACCAGGCGCCAGCGTCCCCGGTCGACGGGCTGCGCCCAGGCGAGCCAGCCGGATCCCTGGACGATCTGTCCGCTCGGAAGCACCTTCGTCGAGATGCCGCCCTGGGCGAGGTTGCGCGCTGCGCTGAGCGGCTGGATGAGCGTGTCCGCCCGGGCGGGTGTTGCCGCCGCGACGACGAGTGCGAACAGCGCGACCGGGGCCACGTGGCACCTGCCTGACCGATACATCATCGTCCGACCTCCTGAGCCCTCGACGGCAGAGCAGTCGACGCCACCAGACTGTCGCCCCCGGCCGCCGCGGTCATCGGTACCACCTACGACTGCTCTGCCGTAGGAGCCCGCGCGGCCGTGTCTCGCCGTTCGCGCTAGCGCTTGCGCCCGACCTGGTCGGAGGGCGGCTTGAACAGCCGCGTGTGCGGCACGTCGAGGCCGAAGACGCGCGCCGCGTTGCCGCCGAGGATCAGGTTCATGTCGTCCTGGGCGATCCGCAGCGAGGTCAGCTCGCGCAGGCTCCAGCCCCAGTAGTCGACCTGATAGTGCGGGATGCCCTCGCCGCGCAGCTGGACCGCGTAGCTCGGCGGGTAGCGCCCCGGCTGGGAGTAGATCTGCATGCTCGCGCCCCAGTCGGTGCCCCACAGCAGCTTCGACGGGCCGATGTTGGGGTCCATGAGCGGCTTCTCGTAGAGCTCGCGCCACCACAGGCCGGTCTCGACGTAAACGTTGTCGTTGGCCGCGATGACGGCCAGGCACTCCTCGTAGAAGCGCTCCCACCAGCCGGCCTGGACGCCGCCGTGGTCGAAGATCAGGTTGACGTCCGGGAAGGCGGACGCGATGTCGAGCATCCACAGCGGGTTGACGTTCGCGGGCCCGATGGGGCCGTAGGAGTAGGCGGCCGTGTAGCCGTAGGGGATCCCGGTGTGGATGCGGGCCGCGACGCCGTGCTGCTGGGCCACCTCGACGATCTTCAAGAGGTTCGCGATCGCGTCCACGCGGCTGACGAGCGCCGTCTTGTCCCACGGCGCGGGCATGTAGGGCAGCGACTCGCCGATGGCCACGAACTTGCCCGTGCCCAGCAGCCGGTCGAGCTCGGCGCAGACGCCGTCGATGCTCCACTCCTCCGCGCCGGCGCGGCAGCGGCGGATGTACTCGGTCGCGCCGCAGGCGGCGACGTACTTGTCGGGCGCGCGCTCGACGATCTCGAGGTTGAGCTCGTCGGTCATCCCGAAGGCCGGCAGCAGGACGCACATGTCGACGCCGTAGCAGTCCATGTCGTACTCCAGGCGCGGCGTGTTGTCGTAGGGCTCGAGGCCCGACATCGTCTTGCCCAGCGTGCCCCACTGGCTGCCGCCGGTCGTCTCGGGCGGGCGCGCGGAGATCCCCTTGCCCGCCGCGAAGCGCTGGGCGTGCACGTGCGTGTCGACGACGAACCGGCCTGCCTTCATGTCGCGTGACTCCTTCGGTCGAGCACCCGCTTGGCCTTGCCCTGCTCGGCGCGCGGCAGGGTGCCGGGCGCCAGCACCTCCACCTCGGGATTGACGCCCAGCCCGCCGCGCAGGCTCGCGCGCACGCGCGCGTGAGCCTGGGCGTCGCCCTCGACCTGGATGGTGACCACGGGCAGGCCCCGCGGGCCGTCGTCGAGGACGATGCGGTACTCGGGCGAGAGGCCCTCCTGGCGGCGGACGATCTCCTCGACCGCGGAAGGGAAGAAGTTCGCGCCGCGGTACCAGATCATGTCGTCGGTGCGACCCTCGATGCGCTCGATGCGCGCGAAGGTGCTCCCGCAGGCGCACGGCTCGCTGAACACGAGGCGCCCGACGTCGCGCGTGCGGTAGCGCAGCAGCGGGTGGCTGTCGCCGACCAACGTCGTGAGGACGATCTCGCCGGGCTCGCCCTCGGCGACCGGGGCGCCGCTCTCGGGGTCGATGCACTCCACGGCGACGATGTCTTCGGGGATGTGCAGGGCGCGCGACTGCGGGCAGTTGCCGCCCAGCGGCCACACCTCGGTCAGGCCGTAGCCGTCGACGATCTGCTCGACGCCGAAGCGCTGCTCGATGGTGGCGTGGGTGGCGTCGATGGCCGCCCCCGGCTCGCCAAAGGAGGTGACGGCGCGCAGCCCGCACGCCGAGAGGTCGACGCCCATCTCGGCCGCCACCTCGGAGAGATGGACGATGTAGGACGCCGCGCCGGCGATGACGCCCGGCCGCAGCTCGGCGATGGCCTGCACCTTGGTGCGCGTGTCCCACATGCCGGCGAGGACCGGGATGCTCCCGCGCTGGCGCGCCGCCTCGACGCCGACCGACGGGCCGAGCAGCCCGTCCGCGGGCCCGAGGAGCATGAAGATCTCGCCGTGCGGAGGGGCCGGGTTTCGGTGCAGCATCCCGACCATGAGCCGCCAGTCGCGCCAGGAGACGACGCGCTTGAGCTTGCGCCCCGACGTGCCCGAGGTCGTGAAGATCCCCATCCACGTCTCGCGCGGGCTGCAGGTGTAGTCGCCGAAGGGAGGGTGCTCGGCCTGCTCGGCGCCGAGCTCGGCGCGCGTGGTCAGCGCCATCGCGGCCAGGTCGGCGACGCGGCGGATCTCGCCCGCGGGCTCGAGCCGCTCGCGCCAGAAGCCCGAGGTCTCGCGAACGTAGGCGACCAGCGCGCGCAAGCGCTCGTCCTGCAGGGCGCGCAGCGCGTCGCGCGGCAGGCTGCGGATCCCCGGATCGTCGGTGCGGTAGTCCGGGAGCGTCGCCGTCACGACGGCTGGGCGGCGCCGCGCTCGACCGGGAAGTGGCAGGCGACGGCGTGGTCGGGGGCGAGCTCGCGCATCTCGGGCACCTCCATGGCGCAGCGCTCCTGCGCGCGCGGGCAGCGCGTGCGGAAGCGGCATCCGCTGGGCGGGTCGATGGGCGAAGGCGGATCGCCGCTGATGGCCGCGTGGGCCTGCGCGGGCGGCGCGTCGGGGTCGGGGCTGGGGATCGAGGCCAGCAGCGCGACCGTGTAGGGGTGGAAGGGCTCGCGGTAGAGCGCCTCGGCCGGGCCGAGCTCGCACAGGCGCCCGAGGTACATGACCGCGACGCGGTCGGAGACCTGCTTGACCAGCGCCAGGTCGTGGGCGATGAACAGGTAGGAGAGCCCGAGCTCCGCGCGCAGGCGTTCGAAGAGGTTGAGGACCTGGGCCTGGATGAGGACGTCGAGCGACGAGACCGCCTCGTCGCAGATGATGAGCGCGGGGTCGAGCGTGAGCGCGCGGGCGATGGCCACGCGCTGGGCCTGACCGCCCGAGAGCTGGCGGGGGCGCCGCCTGCCGTAGACGTCGGGATCCAGCCCGACGGTGTCGAGCACGTCGCGCACGCGCCGGCGGCGCTCCTCGCGACTGCCGACCCCGTAGGCGACGAGCGGCTCCTCGACGATCTCCGCCACGCGCCACTTGGGGTCCAGCGAGCCGAACGGGTCCTGGAAGACCATCTGCAGCGAGCGGCGCGCGTCCAGCAGCCGGCGGCCCTTCAGGCCGACGAGGTCGTGGCCCTGGAAGTGCACGGAGCCCGACTTCGGCCGCGGCGCCTGGAGCACCGAGCGCGCGAGCGTCGACTTGCCCGAGCCGGTCTCGCCGACCACGCCCAGGGTCTCGCCGGCGCGCACGTCGAAGGAGACGTCCGACACGGCCTGGACCACGCCCCCCTTCACCCCGCCATGGCCGCGCACCACGAACTCCTGCACGAGGTGGCGCGCGGACAGCAGCGGCTCGCCGCCGTTGGCGCTCATGCCCCGTCCTCGCACGGGAACCAGCACGCCCAGCGGTGGCCGGGCGAGCCCTCCTCCAGCGGCGGCGCCGTCTCGCGGCACAGGTCCTGCGCCTTCGGGCAGCGGGGGTGGAACGGGCAGCCGGCGGGCAGCGCTGCCAGGTCGGGCGGGCGGCCGGCGACCACGGGCAGCGGCGTGTGCGGCGGGCGCTCGACGCGCGGGATCGCGTCGAGCAGCGCCTTCGTGTAGGGCATACGCACGTGGGCGAAGAGCTCGCGCGTCGGCGCCTGCTCGACCGCGCGGCCGGCGTACATGACGACGATCTCGTCGGCGAAGCTGGCGGCCAGGCCTAGGTCGTGGCTGATCATCACCAACGCCATCCCCAGCTGGCGCTGCAGGTCGCGCAGCAGCTCCATGATCTGCGCCTGCGTGGTGACGTCGAGCGCGGTGGTCGCCTCGTCGGCGATCAGCAGCCGGGGCTTGGAGGCCAGGGCGATCGCGATGATCACGCGCTGACGCATCCCGCCGGAGAGCTGGTGGGCGTACTCGTGCAGGCGCTGCTCGGGGGAGGGCAGGCGCACGAGCTTGAGCAGCTCCAGCGCGCGCTCGCGCGCGGCGCCGCGGTCGACGCTGGCATGGGCGCGCACCGCCTCGGCGATCTGCGCGCCGATGCGCATCGTCGGGTTGAGCGACCGCGACGGGTCCTGAAAGACCATCGCGATGTTCGCGCCCCGATGGCGGCGCATCGCCTTGTCGGAGAGCCCGAGCAGCTCCTCGCCGTCGAAGCGCACCGAGCCCGAGACGGTCGCGCTGCGGGGCAGCAGCCCCATGATCGCGCGCGAGCTCACGGTCTTGCCCGAGCCCGACTCGCCGATCACGGCGAGCGTGCGCCCGGCCGGGAGCGCGTAGCTGAGGCCGTCGACCGCGCGCAGGCCGCGCCCGCCGTGGCGGAAGTCCACGCGCAGGTCGCGCACCTCGAGCAGCGGTCCGCTCGCCGGGACGCGGCCGACCTCGACGCGGACGTCGGCTGGGGCCTCGCCGCTCGTCACGACGCGTTCCCCCGCGCGCGCAGCGCGTCGCCGAGGAGGTTGAAGGCCAGCACGGTGACGAAGAGGAAGGCGCTCGGCAGGAGCACGAGCTTGGGCTCGGCCGAGAGGACGGCCTGGCCCTCGAAGATCATGTTGCCCCAGCTCGGCTGCGGCGGCGGAATGCCGAGGCCCAGGAAGCTCAGCGCGCCCTCGAGGATGATGGTCACGCCGATGCCCAGCAGCCCGAACGTGACGAGCGCGGGCATGATGTTGGGCGTGATGTGGCGCAGCAGGATGCGCGGCGCCCGCGTGCCCGCGAGCCGCGCGGCGAGCATGAACGGCCGCTCGCGCAGGCGCAGGGTCTGGGCCCGCGCGAGGCGCGCGAAGGCCGGCACGCTGAAGAACGACAGCGCGTAGATCGTGTGCAGCTTGCTCGGCCCGAGGCTCTGGGCGATGGCCAGCGCCAGGACGAGCGACGGGAAGGCGATGAGCACGTCGAGGACGCGCATGATCACCGCGTCGACGAACGACCCCCAGAAGGCGGCGAAGGCGCCCAGCAGGCCTCCGAGCACGAGGCCGATGACGTTCACGGCGAAGGCGATCTCCAGCGAGTTGCGCCCGCCGTAGAGCAGCCGCGACCAGAGGTCGTTGCCGACCTGGTCGGTGCCGAGCGGGTGCCCGGAGGAGAAGGAGGGGAGGTTGGCGTCGAGGATGTTGCCGCCCGTCGGCGGTGGCACCGTCCCGAACAGGGGCCAGACGAAGCACAGGAAGAGCAGCAGGGCGATGAGCGCGCCCGGGATGATGACGTCGAGGTTGCGCGTCCAGCCGCGAGCCGGGGGCTCGGCGACGGTCGGGGCGACCGCGAGCGTCGCGGCGGCGCCGGCTTCGGCCTCAGGCAGCTGCGCGCTCATACCTGATCCTCGGGTCCAGCACGGCGTAGAGCACGTCGGCCAGCAGGTTGGCCACCACGACGATCACGGCGAGGACGAGCACGATCCCCTCGACGACCGGCACGTCGCGGTTGTTGATCGCCTCCAGCAGCGAGTGGCCGATCCCGGGCACGGCGAAGATCTGCTCGATGATCACCGTGGCGCCGATGAGCGTCCCCAGGTTGAGGGCCACGATCGTCAGCAGGCCGAAGAGCGAGTTGGGCAGCGCGTGGCGGACGAGCACGCGCCACGGTCCGACGCCCTTGGCCTTCGCGGTCACGACGTAGTCCTCGCCCTGCATCTGCTCGAGGATGTCCGCGCGCAGCAGCCGCGTGTAGAAGCAGAAGAGCGGGAAGCCGATCGAGAGCGCCGGCAGCGTGAGCGACTTGATGAGCTCCCCCAGCGTGCCGGTGTTGTTGGTGTAGATCGCCGGCAACCAGCCGAGCCTCACCGCGAAGACGTAGACGAGGACGACGGCGAGCACGTAGTTGGCCACCGAGAGGCCCGCCATGCTCGTGACCATGCCGATGCGGTCGGCGAAGCCGCCCGGGTTGCGCGCCGCCACCAGCGCGATGGGGACGGTGAACGCGAGCGAGATGACCAGGGCGTAGAGCAGCAGCTCGAGCGTGGTCGGCAGGCCGCCGCTGATGATCGAGGTAACCGACTGGTCGCTGGCCAGCGAGTGGCCGAGGTTGCCGGTGAGGACGTCGCCCAGCCAGTGGAAATAGCGGACGAGGAAGGGGTCGTCGAGGTTGAGCTTGTCGCGGAACTCCTGCAACTGCTCCTGCGTGGCGTTGATGCCCAGCAGCTGCTGGGCGGCGTCGCCGGGGAGCAACTGGATGACGGCGAAGGTCAGGAACGTGACGCCCCACAGCACGGGGACCGCCGTCGCCAGGCGGTTGCCGACGAGGCGCAGGGCCGGCGAGCGCAGAGCGAGCGCCGGCCCCGGCCGTACGGCCTGATCCGTCACGCGCCCCCGCCGCCTCCCATCGAGACCTCGTCGTAGAGGATGCTCGGCGTGACGACGACGCACGTCAGCGCGGTGGTGAGCCCGGGCCCGGTCACGCCCTTCGCGGCGACGCTCGCCGGAGCGAAGGCGAAGAGGAACGGGCTGTAGGCCTTGTCGTTCATGTACTTGGCCGCCTGGTCGTAGAGCGACTTGCGCTGGCCTTGGTCGAGGGTGCCCGATGCCTGGCCGAGCAAAGCGTCGAGCTTCTTGTCCTTGACGCCGCTGAACGGCGACTGGGACGCGTACCGGAAGGCGACGCCCACGCCCGCGGCCGGGTCGTAGGAGCCGGCCGTCTGGAGCATGGCCGTCCACTTCTTGGACTGGAAGGCCTGGATCAGCGGGCCGAGGTCATAGGACTTGATCTCGGTCTTGATCCCGGCCTGGGCCCATTGGCTCGCCAGCGCCTGCGTCGTCTGCTTGGCCACGAGGACGTTGATGGTGCCGAGCTGCGTCTTCAGCCCGCCGAGCTCCTTGACCAGCGCCTTGGCCTTCGCGAGGTCATAGGTGCGGTAGCCGGGCACGTCGGCCGAGAAGAACAGGCCGCCCGGCGCGGTGAAGCCCTGCGTGCTCGGATAGCGGTTCTGGAAGAGCTTCGAGCGGATCGCCTCGGAGTCCGTGGCGTAGTAGATCGCCTCGCGCGCCTTGAGGTTGTTGAACGGCGGGGCGTTCGTGTTGAGCTGGATGTTGTAGGGCGAGGTCGACAGCTGCTGGGTGACCTGGAGCTTCGGGTCCTTCTTCATCTGGTCGATGAGCGAGGGCGTCGACAGGTTCTCGTAGGCCTGTGCCTGCCCGGCCTGCAGCGCCTGGTAGGCCGCCTCGTCGCCGCCGATCGACTTGAAGGTCAGCTGGTCCAGGAAGGGGCGGCCCTTCTTGAAGTACGTCGGGTTGCGCTTGAGCACGATCTGGGAGCTGAGCTTGTCGCTGACCACCGTGAACGGCCCGGCGCCGACGGGCATGACCCGGAACTTGCGCTCGCCGAGCTTCTTGACCGCGGTGGGCGAGGGGACCCAGTTGGCGTTGGAGTCGATGAACGACGCCGCGGCCGGCGCGTACACCGCTTTGAAGTCGATGACCACGTCGTCGCCCGAGGCCTTCACGGACTTGACCGGCCACGTCGGCCGGCAGGTGCACGGGGACTTCAGGACCTTGTTGATGTGGTCGGCGACGACCTGCGCGGTGAAGGGCGTGCCGTCGGAGAACTTCACCCCGGGGCGGATGGTCAGCGTGAAGGTCTTGCCGCCGTTGGAGAACTTGAAGGCGCTCGCCAGGCCGGGCACGAGCTTGCCGCCCTCGTGCAACTCGATGAGCTGGCCGTAGATCGAGTTCATGAGGCTCTGGTTGGCCGCGCCGTTGGTGTTGGTCACGGGGTCGAGCCCCGCGGGCCAGGCGCCGTCGTAGCCCGAGTTGAGGACGACGGTCATCGACCCGCCCTGCTTGGCGCCCTTGGCGGCGGTACTGGAGCCGCTCGACGTCGATGAGCTGTTGGTCTTGGCGCCGCAGGCGGCGAGGGCCACGGACCCCGCGACGGCACACAGAAGAACGACCGGCTTGACCCGGTGTCTCATGGTCTCCCTCCTCCTGCTCCTGCTGTTCGCATCCCGCACAAGTGTGCGCAACCCGACCCGGGACCGTACTCCCGGGGTCGGGGGTCGTCAATAGGTCAGGACTCCGAATGCACAGGCGAGGTTTCAGGTCGCCCGATCGGCGGCGCACGACGCTCTTCTGAACGGTAGCGTTCCGTCTATGTCCGCCGCCGCCGCCCAAGAAGCCACGCCCCCCGAGCAGGCCGAGCCGGTCTTCTCGCTGACCCTCACGCAGGACCAGAAGGGCATCCGCGACTGGGTCCACGGCTTCGCCGAGGGCGTCGTGCGCCCGGCCGCGCACGAGTGGGACGAGCGCGAGGAGACGCCTTGGCCGATCATCGCCGAGGCGGCCAAGATCGGGCTCTACGGGCTCGACGCGCTCGCGCAGTTCTACGCGGACCCCACTGGCCTGCTGCTGCCGATCGTCAACGAGGAGCTCTTCTGGGGCGACGCCGGCATCGGGATGTCCATCATGGGCACCTCGCTGGCGGTGGCGGCGATCTTCGGGCAGGGCACCGGCGAGCAGATCGGCGAGTGGATCCCGCAGTGCTTCGGCACCGTCGAGGCGCCGGCGGTGGCCGCCTTCTGCGCCTCGGAGCCCGACGCCGGCTCGGACATCTCGGCCATCCGCACCACCGCGCGGTACGACGAGGCCGCTGGCGAGTGGGTCCTCAACGGCCAGAAGGCGTGGGCCACCAACGGCGGCATCGCGAGCGTGCACGTGATCATCGCCTCGGTCGACCGCGAGCTCGGCTCGCGCGGTCACGCCGCCTTCGTCGTCCCGCCTCGGACCAAGGGCCTCGAGCAGGGAGCGAAGGTCTCCAAGCACGGGCTGCGCGCGTCGCACACCGCAGACGTCCACCTCGACGACTGCCGCGTCCCCGGGTCGTGCCTGCTCGGCGGCAAGGAGAAACTCGACGAGCGCCTGGCCCGCGCACGCGAGGGCCGCGGCGGCCGCGGGCAGGCCGCGCTGCAGACCTTCGAGGCCACGCGGCCGACCGTCGGCGCGCAGGCCCTGGGCATCGCCCGCGCCGCCTACGAGTACGCGCTGGACTACGCGCGCGAGCGCGAGCAGTTCGGCCGCAAGATCATCGAGAACCAGGCCATCGCCTTCGCGCTGGCCGACATGAAGCTCGAGATCGACGCCGCGCGCCTGCTCGTCTGGCGCGCGTCGTGGATGGGGCGCAACGCGGTCCCGTTCGAGAACGCCGAGGGCTCGATGAGCAAGCTCAAGGCCGGCGAGGTGGCGCTGTGGGCCACGGAGCGCGCGATGCACATCCTCGGCGGCAACGGCTACACGCGCGAGTTCCCCGTTGAGCGCTGGCACCGCGACGCCAAGATCTACACGATCTTCGAGGGCACGTCGGAGATCCAGCGGCTCGTCGTCGCCCGGGCCATCTCGGGCGTGCACGTGCGGTAGCCGGGGCCTCGTGTCCGCGCCGCCGCGTGCCGGTCTTCCACTCGCGCCCGCGGTCGCGAAGGGCACCGAGGGGAAGCAGTCCCGGCGCGGGCGGCGCGCGCACGATGGTCGATTGGTGTTCTCCTGGGCCACCAATCGACCACGCTAGGCCTAGCGTGCTGACTTCTGGGGCCAGTAGCCACCCTAGTCAAGTCAGCGCGGTAGGCGCGAAGTGACCGCTCCCGATCGGGCGCCGGGCTCTTCCCCCTCGGTGCGCTGTTCGCGACCGCCGGGGCGAGCGGAGGCCGGCACCCGGCGGCGCGGACCCGAGCGTCCCAGAGCGACAGGCGCAGAGGTGGCGGGCCGGGCGCTTGCGCCCCCGGCCCGCCGGTGCGGAGCTTTGAGGCTCGGGCTAGGCGCCCGAGTGGACGACCTCGTCGGTCTCGATCGGCTCGAGCTGCGAGATCTCGGAGCGGCGGTCCTCCCAGTGCGGGGGGATGCACATGTGGGTGCCGAGCTCCTCGACGGACTCGTCGATGGTGAAGCCGGCCTCGGTGGACCAGGCCAGCTCGCACAGCGCCCCACCCGGGCTGCGCATGTACATGGAGAAGAAGTAGCCGCGGTCCTTGGACTCCGAGACGTCGGTGAAGCCGAGGCCGACCAGCCAGTCCTTGACCACCTGCTGGTTGTCGGCGTCGAGGACGTCGAAGGCCTGGTGGTGGATCGTGCCCTCGCCGAACGTCCACGAGCCCTGCGGGAGCTCGGGCTCCTCGACGAGCTCGAGGATGCGCCCGTGGCCCTCGTCGTTGCCGATGGTGAACTCGTGGTGCTTGCCCTCCGAGCCGGTCTGCCCGCCGCCCATGCCCTCGGTGATGAAGAAGGACTGCAGCTCGGGCTCGCGAACCGAGCACGTCGTCCCGTAGGCGCCGCGGATGGCGACATCGGCGGTGACGCCGTGGGCCTCGTAGGGCGTGCGCGAGTCGTCGGAGACCCCGACGAGCTCATACGGGATCCCGCAGGGGTGCGCGAAGCAGACGCGCTCCTTGCCGAAGCGGGTGACGACCTCGTGCTCGATGCCCTTCTCGCTGAAGCGGTCGACCCAGAAGCTGGTCGCGTCCTCGGGGATGGAGAGCATGAGCGTCTTCAGCTGGTTGGTCCCGCGCTTGCCCATCCAGCCGGCCTGGCGGTAGGGGAAGGACGTCAGCAGCGTGCTCGCGTCGCCGACGCCGTTGCCGTAGTAGAGGTGGTAGATCGGGATCTCGCCGTCGAAGAGGACGGTCTTCTTGACGCTCTTGAGCCCGAGCAGCCGGACGTGGAAGTCGTAGTCCTCCTGCGCCCCTCCGACGCAGAAGGTCAGGTGGTGGGTACCGCGGATCGTGCCCTTATTGGGCATAGGACTCGTCTCCTCCTGTGCGCTCTGCGAACACTTGTACGGCGATTGCCACTCTACCAACGCCACCCGGAACTTGGGCGTTTTTTGGCCGCAGGCAAACGCCGGCGCGCACGGCCATCAGCTCGCCGTCGCGACGGCAACGGACTCCACCGGCCGGCGCGAGCGCTCCAGCGCGGCCGAGATCAGCTCGGCCGTCCGGCGCAGCTCGGGCAGCATCACGCCGCGCAGCTCGTCGACCGGCACGCGCGGGGCGGCGGCGGCCAGGTTGATGGCGGCGATCGTCGCTCCACCGACGCGCAGCGGCGCCGCGATCGAGCGCAGGCCGATCTCGAGCTCCTGGTCGACCAGCGCCCAGCCCTCGGCGCGCACCGTGTCGACCGCGGCGCGCAGGCGCGCGCGATCGGTGATCGTGCGCTCGGTGAAGGCCTCGAGCTCGGCCCCGGCCAGGAACGCGTCGAGCTCGTCGTCGGGCAGGCCCGCGAGCAGGACGCGCCCGATCGAGGTGCAGTGCGCCGGCAGCCGCGAGCCGACGCCCAGCGAGATGGTCATGATGCGCCGCGTCGGCATGCGCGCGACGTAGACGACGTCTGGCAGGTCGAGCGTGGCCGCCGAGCAGGACTCGTTGGTTCGCTCGCTGAGCTCCTCCATCAGCGGCTGGGCCGTCTCCCACAGGTTCAGCGAGGACAGGTAGGCCCAGCCCAGCGACAGCACGCGCGGGGTGAGCGAGAACATCCGCCCGTCGGAGCGCACGTGGCCGACCTCCTCGAGCGTGAGCAGGATCCGGCGCGCCGTCGCGCGCGTGATCCCGGTCATCCGAGCCACCTCGCTCAGGGTCAGCGCAGGGCTCTCGCGCGAGAAGACCTGGATGACCGCGATGCCGCGCTCGAGCGACTGCAGCGACTGCCGACGATCACGCCCCGAGCTCATGGCGTGCTCACTGTACCTTCACCATGCCACGATGCGCACAAATGTGCGCAAAGCGCACACCCCGGCGCTATCCGGATCAGACCGTCAGCCCCTCGGCCACGAAGCTGCCGAGCGCGTCGACGGCCTCGCGGCTCTCGTCGAACATGAGATGGCCCACGCCGGGCAGCGTCCTGACCTCGGCGTCGGGTACGAGGTCGGCCCACACCGCGGCCTGCTCGACGGGGATCAGCCGATCGGCGTCGCCCCACAGGATCAGCGTCGGCATCCGCAGGCGGTGCAGCCAGCGATGCAGCTTGAGGTCGTAGGGGCGCGTCCACATGAGCCGCGCGGCCGACGTGCTCTCGCGATAGCGGTCGGCCAGGAACTCCGGGGTCGGCGGCATCGGCACGTGCCCCTCGAAGATCGACATGTCGGCCGTCAGGTAGGGCGGCAGCTGGTCGCCGGGGATGGCCAGGAAGTCGGTCGTCGGATGCTCCTCGACGCGCATCCCGAACGGCGCGGCCAGCACCAGGCGCGACACGCGCTCGGTGTGGTCGGCGGCGAAGTTCGCCGCCAGCCAGCCGCCCATCGAGTGCCCGGCCAGCGCCATCTCCTCGAGCCCGAGCTCGTCGAGCAGGTCGAGGTAGTGGCGGCGGTAGTCGTGGATGTCGTCGACGGTGGTGTCGTCGGCCGACGGGCCAAAGCCGGGGTGGAAGGGGACGATGAGCTTGAAGCGCTCGGCCAGCGGCAGGAGCGCGTCGAAGCCGGTGACGGTGCCCGCGCCGTGCAGGAAGACGAGCGGGTCGCCCTCGCCGGCGATCTGCACGACGGTCTCGATGCCGCGCAGGTTGAAGCGCTCCTCGCTGTAGGACGCCATCGCTACTTCACCCCCGCCAGGGCCTTGGCCGCCTCGCCGCTGCTCGACCGCGCCCTCACCCGCGGGATGACCTCCTTGGCGAACATGTGCATGTTCTTGACGGCCTTCCACTCGGGCATGTCGCCGTGCTGGAGGACCATGAGCATGCGGCTGCACTGCGCCTCCTGCGCCCAGTGCGACAGCGTGTCGGCCACGGTGTCGGGCGAGCCGCAGATGATGCGCCCGATGGAGACCATGTCCTCCCATGTGGCGTGCGTCCCGTCGGCCAGCGCGGCCGACTGGGCGCGGCGCAGGAACTCGCTGCGCGACACGTAGCCAGGCGGCGAGAGGAACTGCGGCGGGACGCGGTGAAACCACGAGAAGAACTTCTCGATGTGCGGGCGCGCCTCGCGCACGGCCTCCTCGTCGGTGTCGGCGACGTAGCAGATGACCGTGAAGATGGTGTCCTCCGGCTGCACGGCCCAGCCCTTGGACTCGGCCGCTTCGCGGAAGTTGGCCATCGCCTTGAGCTGCTGCTCGATGGGGGTGAAGACGATCGAGTAGCCGGCGCGGAAGTCGGTGGCGACGTCCACCGTCTCCTGGCTGCCCGACCCGACGATGTAGATCTTCGGGTGCGGCTTCTGCATCGGGCGCGGCCACACGTTGAGGAAGCGGTAGTTGTAGAACTCGCCGTCGTGGCGGACGGGGCCGTCCTCGGTCCACGTCTTGAGGATGACCGAGAGGTTCTCGCGGAAGCGCGCGCGGGCCGTGGTCGGGTTGAGCTGGCCGGCGTTGGACCAGTACTCCATGCCGGTGCCCAGCGGGAAGCCGTACTCCATCCGCCCGTTGGACATCACGTCGAGCATCGCGTACTCCTCGGCGACGCGCGAGGGCCACGACAGGTTGATCGGCACGCCGGCGACGAGGATCTTCACGCGCTTGGTCAGCGCGGCGAGGTAGGCCGCGCGCACCGACGTCGCGGGCTGCATGGAGTAGATCGTCTGGTGGTGCTCGTTGACGGCGATGGCGTCGAAGCCGAGCTCCTCGGCGAGCAGCATCTCGCGGGTCCAGCGCTGGTAGAGCTCGTGAGCGACCTCGGCGTCGAAGTTGCCGTTGGGGTAGTTGACCCACGTCGAGTCGTAGCGGTCCGCGTCCGCTGGGTCGTCGATGTAGTGGTGGTGGTTGAAGAGATAGAACTGGATGTCGTCGAAGACGTTCATCTGACCCCTCTGTTCGCCATGCGCACAGTCGTTCGGCGCTCAGCGATGCTTTCTCCCGGGCCCCGAATGTCAAGGGGAATTGAACACCCCCGCGCCGAGCGCGCCTCTCAGTAGGCCTGGCGGTAGAGCTCGACGATCTCCTCCTTGGTCGCCGGCTGAGGGTTGAAGCCCGGGCTGCCGCTGTCGAGCGCCGCCTGGGCCATGTCCTGGACGACGCGCTCGAAGTGCTCGCGATCCACCTCGGCGCCCGAGAGCGACGGGATCCCGAGGTCGGCGTTGAGCGCCTCGAGCTCCTCGACCAGGCGCTCGCACGCCACCTCGTCGGATTCCTCGGCGCCGGCGAGGTCCATCTCGCGCGCGACGGTGGCGTAGCGCTCGGGCGCGCCGGAGACGCTGAACCGGGTCACGGTGGGCAGCAGCAGCGCGTTGCTCAGGCCGTGGGCGAGGTGGAAGTGGGCGCCGATCGGGCGGCTCATGCCGTGCACGAGCGCGACGCTGGCGTTCGAGAAGGCCGCGCCCGCGAGCGTGGCGCCGAGCATCATCGCCTCGCGCCCTTCCTCGTCGTCGGGGTTCTCGACCACGCGGCGCATGTGCGCGCCGATGAGGCGCGCCGCCTTGAGCGCCAGCATGTCGGTGAGGACGGTGGCCTTCTTGGACACGTAGGCCTCGATGGCGTGGGTCAGCGAGTCCACGCCGACCCAGGAGGTCAGCTTCGCCGGCGTGCTCATCGTCAGCCTGTAGTCGGAGATCGCGACGCGGGCCATCAGGTGGCCGTCGAGCATCATCATCTTCACGTCGCGGTCGGTGTCGGTGATGACCGCCACGCGCGTGACCTCGCTGCCGGTACCGGCCGTCGTGGGCACCGCCACGAGCGGGAGGCCGGGACCGGGGACCTGGTCGTAGCCCGCGTAGTCGCGCACGTCGCCCGCGTTGGCGAAGGCCACGGACGCCGCCTTGGCCGTGTCCATCGGGCTGCCGCCGCCGATCGCCACGACCCCGTCCGCCTCGTGGTCGCGCAGTGCCTGAAGCGCGCCCTCGACGTTGTCGAGCGTCGGGTCGGGCTGCACTTCGCCGAACACCGCCACCGCCGCGCCGCCCGCCTGCAGGCGCTCGACCAGCGGCCCGGCGAGGCCCTTGTCCAGCAGGAAGCGATCGGAGACCACCAGCGGGCGCTCGATGCCGATGCGCGCGACGTGCTCGGCGAGGTCGTCGGAGGCTCCGCCGCCGATCAGCAGGTCCTGGGGCAGGTGCAGCTCGATGGTGGCGTCGGCCGCCATGGCGACTCCTCTCGGGGCGTATCAGGGACCCTTCTACGCTAACTGGCGCTGCTGTAGCTTGCCCGGCATGCCCGCCTCGGACGCATCTGTCAACGGTCAGTACGGGACGGCGGTGCGCCGCCGCGAGGACCCGCCGCTCATACAGGGAACGGGCACCTACACCGACGACGTCGACGCCGCCGGCGCGCTCCACGCGCACTTCGTGCGCTCGGAGGTCGCCCACGGTCGCATCCTGAGCATCGACACCGAGGCCGCCGCGGCGGCCCCCGGCGTCGCGGCCGTGTTCACCGGCGCCGACCTCGACCTCGGGCCCTTCCCGCCCGGGCCGATGGCGCCCGACGACATGCTGCGCCCAACCCTGGCGCGCGACGTCGTGCGCTTCCAGGGGGAGGCGATCGCGGTCGTCGTGGCCGAGAGCCGCGCGGCGGCGGTCGACGCCGCCGAGCTCGTCGAGGTCGACATCGAGCCGCTCGACATCGTCGTCGACCCCGAGCGCGCGCTCGACGACGGCGCGCCCCAGCTCTTCGCCGACAAGGGATCGAACCTCGCCTTCCAGGGCGGCAACGCCGACGAGGGCGCCCTCGAGGGCGCAGACGTCGTGGTGCGCAGCCGCTTCATCAACCAGCGCCTGGCCGCGGTGCCGATGGAGCCTTCGGCGACCGTGGCCGTGCCCGATGCGCAGTCCGGTGGCGTGCGCATCTGGGCGCCGCTGCAGGCGCCCCACACCGCCCGCGACGTCTTCGCCGGCGCGCTGGGCCTCGAGAAGGACGCCGTCCACGTCACGGTGCCCAACGTCGGCGGCGGCTTCGGCGCACGGATCGCCGCCTATCCCGAGCAGGCCGCGGTGGCCGCGGCGGCGCTGCGGCTGGGCAGGCCGGTGCGCTACGTCGAGAGCCGCTGGGAGACGATGATCGCCATGCAGCATGGGCGTGCGCAGATCCAGGACGTCGAGCTGGGCGCGCGCAGCGACGGGACCCTCGTCGGCATCCGCGTCCACGTGATCGCCGACTGCGGCGCCTATCCCGGCGACGCGGTGATCATGCCCTTCCTCACCGGCCAGATGGCCTCCGGGGTCTATGCCATCCCGCGCGTGGACTTCGGCTTTCGCTGCGTGGTCACCAACACCACGCCGATCGGCGCATACCGCGGAGCCGGGCGCCCGGAGGCGACCGCGCTCGTCGAGCGCGCCATGGACCAGCTGGCCGAGAAGCTCGACCTGGACCCCGCGGAGCTGCGCCGGCGCAACTTCATCGCGCCCGACGACTTCCCGCACAAGACGGTGGCCGGCGCCACCTACGACTCGGGCGAGTACGCGCGCGCCCTGGACCTCGTGCTCGAGGCCGCCGGTTACGACGAGCTGCGCTCCGAGCAGGCCTCGCGGCGCGAGCGCGGCGACGTCAAGCTGCTCGGGATCGGGCTGTGCACCTACGTCGAGCTCACCGGCCTCGGCGTCGAGGTCGGCACCTGCACGGTCGGCGAGGACGGCATCGTCACGGTCAAGACCGGCACCTCCCCCCAGGGCCAGGGGCACGAGACGACGTGGGCGCAGCTCGTGTCGTGGACGCTGGGCGTGCCGATGGACGACGTGCGCATCGAGCACTCCGACACGCGCAAGGTCCCGCGCGGCATGGGCACGATGGGCTCGCGCACGCTGCAGGTCGGCGGCAGCGCGATGATCAACGCCACCCGCGAGGTGCTGTCCAAGGGCCGCGAGCTCGCGGCCCACCTGCTCGAGGCCGCGGTCGACGACGTGCAGGTCGTGCCCGGCCAGGGTCTCGGCGTCGCGGGCACGCCGTCGGCGACCGTCTCCTGGGCCGACCTGGCCAAGGCGGCCGCCGACCCCTCCAAGCTGCCCGAGGGCATGGAGCCGGGCCTCGACGCGATCAACGACTTCGAGACCCCCGACTCGAGCTATCCCTTCGGTGCCCACGTCGCCGTCGTCGAGGTCGACATGGAGACCGGCCTGGCCAAGCTCATCCGTCACGTCACGGTCGACGACTCCGGCAAGATCGCCAACCCGCTGCTGGCCGAGGGGCAGATCCACGGCGGCATCGCGCAGGGCGTCGCGCAGGCGCTCTACGAGGAGATCGCCTACGACGAGGACGGCAACTGCGTCGCCGGCTCGCTCACGAGCTACGCGCTGCCGACCGCGGCCGAGCTGCCGATGTTCGAGACGTCGCGCACGGAGACGCCCTCGCCCCTGAACCCGCTGGGCGCCAAGGGCATCGGCGAGTCCGGCGCCATCGGCGCCACGCCCGCCGTGTGGAACGCGGTGGTCGACGCCCTCTCGCACCTGGGCGTGGAGAACATCGACATGCCGGCGACGCCGATGCGGGTGTGGCAGGCGATCGAGGCCGCTCGCAGCGGCGCGGCTGCGTAGGGCGCCGTCGCGTCTGCTCTGCCGCCGTCGCTTTGCGCCGGGCGCCATCGCGTCTGCTCTGCCGCGCGCGTTGGTGGCCAGGGCATCGAGGGAGGGTGAGCCGCCCGCGTCCGCGCAGGCGCGAACCGCTTGGGTTTGTGTCCGGAAACCGGATGCAAACACACGTGGTTCGGGTCCTTGGCGCGTTGCCGCTCGCCGATCGAAGCGGCACAGGCCGGCAGGCTCACCCTCCCTCGGTGAGGCTGTAAAGCGCCGCGCATAGTCGCGCGCGAACACGGACAGAACCAAGGAATGCGGGCCTGCGATAGCGTGTTCGCCTGTCGGACATGTGTGCGCCATGCGACCACTGCCCGGGGGCGGGAGCGCGATGAAGGTCGTCGTCGCGCCCGTTGACGACTTCAAGTCCGGTGACCGGCGCATCATCTCGGTCGGCGGTCGGTCGATCGGCGTGTTCCGCGTGGGCGATCGGTTCTATGGGATCCGCAACCGCTGCCCGCACCAGGGTGGGCCGTTGTGCCAGGGGCGGGTCGCACCGTGGGCGCGGTCGAGCGGGCCGGGCGACTTCCAGCTCGAGGCGGAGGCGACGCTGCTGGCCTGCCCGTGGCACGGCTGGGAGTACGACCTCGCCACGGGCCAGTCGTTCATGGGCCCGGGCGAGCCGGGCGTCAAGAGCTACGACGTCGACGTCGAGCCCGGCGCGCACCTCGCCGGGCGCGAGCCCGGCCCCTACGTCGCCGAGACGTTCCCGGTCCACGTCGAGGAGGACTACGTTGTCATCGATGCCTAGCACCACGCCCCAGGCCGAGCAGGCCACCACCGAGGCCGGCGAGCGCGCCGTCAAGCTCGTCGACGCCGACATCCACCCGGCGCCGCTGCCCAGCTACATCGCCGAGCGCCTCGACGAGCCGTTCCGCGCGCGCTACGAGCGCTACGGCGTGCGCATCACCAACCCGCCGCAGATGTACCCGCGGGTGCGCAACCAGGGCTACCGCGTGGACTCGTGGCCCGAGGGCGGCTTCCCGGGCAGCGACTTCGACCTCATGCGCGATCAGCTGCTCGACGAGCACAAGGTCGACTACGGGGTCCTGATCCCGCTGCACGGCCACAGCTTCGGCGCCGAGGCGCCCGATTACGCCGGCGCGCTGTGCCACGCGGTCAACGAGTGGGTCCGCGAGGCGATGCTCGACCGCGACGAGCGCCTGCACAGCACGATCAACATCGCGCTCGAGTCGCCCGACCTGGCGGTGCGCGAGATCGAGCGCTACGCCGACGACCCGCGCTTCGTCCAGGTCCTGCTGCCGACGACGGCCGAGTACCCGCTCGGCAACCGCAAGTACTGGCCGGTCTACGCGGCGGCGGCCGAGGCCGGGCTGCCCCTCGTCGTCCACACCGGCGGGCTCGAGCAGCACTGGGGCACGGGGTGGCCGTCGTACTACCTCGAGGAGCACGTCGGCTACGCCAACGCCATGGCCGCGGTGACCATGAGCTTCATCGCCGAGGGCGTCTTCGCGCGCTTCACCGACCTGCAGGTCGTGTGCGTCGAGGCGGGCATCTCGTGGGCCGGGCCGCTGATGTGGTCGATGGACGCCGCGTGGTCGGCGATGCGCGACGACGTGCCGCACCTCGACCGCAGGCCCTCCGAGTACTTCCGCGAGCACTTCTGGTTCACGACCCAGCCGATCGAGGAGCCCGACGATCCCGAGCAGCTCGTCCAGGCGCTCGAGTTCACCGGCATGACCGACCGGATCATGTTCGCCTCCGACTACCCGCACTGGGACTTCGACTCGCCGGCGATGACCCTGCCGCGGTCGGTCCCCAAGGAGCTCAAGGCGAAGATCATGGCCGCCAACGCCTGCCGCCTCTACGGCTTCGGGTCATGACGGTCGTGGCGCCGAACACGGGCCCACCCACCCAGGGCGCCATCGACGCCGACGTCCACGTCGCGCCCGCGGCGATCGACGCCCTCGCCGTGCACATGGACGACTACTGGCGCGACTACCTGGCCAACGCCGGGATGCGGCTCTCGCCCGACCTCAGCGGCAGCTACCCGTCGAGCGGCCCGACCCCGCCCGGCGAGCTCGACGCGCTGCGCGAGCGCGTGCTCGACCCCTGGGGCGTGAGCCACGCGGTCCTCACGTGCATGACCGCCTTCGACGCCAGCCGCAACGGCTACTACGAGGCGGCGCTGTGCGGCGCGATCAACGACTGGCTGCGCGCGGAGTGGCTCGAGCGCGACGAGCGCCTGCGCGCGTACCTGACCATCCCCACCCTCGACCCCGAGGCGGCGATCAAGGAGGTCGAGCGGCTCGGCGCGCACGACGGCTTCGTCGGCGTGCTCGTCCCCATCCGCGGCGACATGCGCTGGGGCAACCGCCGCTTCCACGAGCTGCACGAGGCGATCGCGGCCCAGGGCCTCGTCCTCGCCCTGCATGCCTGGGGGCGCGCCGGCAACGCCGCGACGGCGACCGGCTTCACCCACAGCTACTTCGAGGACTACCTGGGCAACTCGGCCATCGTCGCCCAGGCGCAGGTCCTCAGCCTCGTCTCCGAGGGCGTCTTCGATCGCGCTCCGTCGCTGCGCGTCGTCCTGCTCGAGTGCGGCTTCGCGTGGCTGCCGCCGCTGCTGTGGCGCTTCGACAAGGACTGGAAGGCGATCTGGCGCGAGGTCCCCTGGGTCAAGGAGAAGCCCTCGGAGTACGTGCGCCGGCACTTCCGCGCCGCGACCGCGCCGGCCCAGCTCCCGGCCGATCCACAGCAGGCTGCGCAGCTGGCCGAGATGCTCGACGCCCGCGACATGCTCGTCTTCGCCAGCGACTTCCCCCACGAGCACGGTGACGGCAACCTCGACGTGCTCCTCGACGCGCTCGACGATGCCGGCCGCGAGGCCGTGCTGCGCGGCAACGCCGCCGCGCTCTACGGGCTGGCCGGCTAGCTCGCCGCCGGGTCCGGCCCGGGCGGGACGATCGGCAGCCCGAGGCGCCGGCGCCCGAGGCCGGTGAGCAGGAAGTCGCGCTGGGCCGGGGTGTTGTGGCTCCAGTACGTCGACATGTCGCGCCAGTAGCGCTGCATGCGCTGGCCGTCGCGCGCGCCCGCCGAGCCTCCGGTGCGGAAGAGGATGCCCTCGACGGCATGCCACGCGATCCGGCACGCGGTCGCCTGCAGGGCCTCCAGCCGCGCGTCGTCCTCGGCGGTGAAGGGCCGGTCCTCCTCGACGTTCTGGCGCGCGAGCTCCATCCACTGCTGCGCGCCCTGGAGGACCGCGGCCTCCGCGCACCCGATCTCCGCGATCGCCTCGCCCAGATAGCGCTGGTAGTCGACGAGCTCGTAGCGCTTCATCGTCGGGATCCAGGTCGCCGGGCGCGACGTGATGATGCGCTGGTACTCGTCGAGCGCCGCATACGCCGAGCCGACCATGATCGCGCCGAACTCGCCGTGGAAGAAGCCGAGCGTGCGCCCCGCGTACATCGGGTTGCCATGCAGGCGCGAGCCGACGGTGCCGCCCTCCACGGGCAGGTCGACCATGAAGACGCGCGCGGTGTGCGACGCGGGGATCCACGCGTCGTCGATCTGGATGCTGTGCGAGCCGCTGCCGCGCATGCCGAGCACGCCGTGCCAGTCGTCGAGGCGCTCGTACTGCTCGGCGGGGATGACGAACATGAGCCCGGGGTCCTGCGGGTCCTCGGGATGCAGGAGCGTCTGGCCCATGAAATGCGTCGAGTACGGGATCCCGGAGGCGTAGGAGAACTTGCCGCCGATCACGTAGCCGTCGTCGCGCGGCTGCGCGACGCCCACCGGGGCGCCGTAGGACGCGCACACGAAGTGCCCGTCGGGCCCGAAGAAGTCCGCCTGGGCCGCCTCGTCGTACATCGAGGCGACCTGCAGGACGTGGGCCCCGCCGAGGCACAGGCACCACCCGCTCGACGGGCAGCCGCGCGCGATCTCGATGATCACGCGGAAGTAGGTCTCGAGGTCGAACTCGTAGCCGCCGAAGCGCCGCGGCTGGAGGATCCGGTAGAAGCCCGCCCGCGCGAACGCCTCGTGCGTGTCCTGCGCGTAGAAGGTGCGCTCCTCGGTCTCCTGCTGGCGCTCGAGCAGCTCGGGCCTCATCGCCGCGGCCCGGGCCACGATCTCGCGCGGCGTGAGGTCGGGCTCTGGGACCTCGAAGGTGCTCGACGCGGCGGACGCCTCCTGCATGCTGACCCTCCCGTCTGGCTCTGGACCGCTCGACGGTGCCTGTGCGCATAGCGAACGATCATGCGCTGGGCGCACCCGACTCGAGGCTACCTTCGGCTTCCGAATGCGTCAAGGCGTATGTCAAAGGTGAACACGATGGCCGCCGGAGGCCCGTGCAAACTCCCCCCAACAGGGGGTAGGGGCGCCTTGACTGCGCGCGAGTCGAGCGAGTAGGTTCGTTTTCCGTACAGCTGTGCGCTTGGCGAACCAAGGGCGCAGCACCGTAGTCGTGAGGAGGAGGAGGGTCAGGTGAAGACGATCTTCGGCTGGGACAGGTACCGGCCAGCGCTCGCGCTGGCGGTGCTCGTGGCCGGACTGTCGCTGCTCGTCGCCGCATGCGGCAGCAGCAACAACGACAAGACCACGTCGAGCGGTGGCGGCGGCGGTGGCGCGACCACCACCGCCAAGAAGGCCGGCGACGTGACGAAGTGCGGGACCAAGCCGGGCACGAAGGCCACCGGATCGCCGATCAGGGTCGGCGCGATCGTCACCAAGCAGCCGGGCACGGACTTCACGGACGGCGCGTCGATGGCGCAGGCGTACTTCAACTGCGTCAACGACAACGGCGGCATCAACGGCCACCCGATCACGTACAAGGTCTACACGGAGCAGACCAACCCGTCCCAGATCGCGGGCTACGCGCACAAGCTGATCCAGACCGACAAGGTGGTCGCGGTCGTCGGCGGCTTCAGCCTCATCGAGTGCGCCGTCGACCACAAGTACTGGGAGTCGCTCGGCATCTACGAGCTCGACGCCGGCATCGCGCCCGAGTGCTGGGGCACGTCGAACAGCGCCGCTCCGAACATGGGCCCGCGCTACAGCTCGGACGGCGCCCTGCAGGGCGTCGTGCGCGCGGGGGCGAAGAAGATCGCCTTCGACCAGTCGAACGTTCCAGGCACCGGGTACATCGCCGCGGGTCCCGCGACCGTGGCCAAGAGCCTGAACGTGCCGATCACGCAGTTCAAGGACAACGTGCCGATCCAGGATGCGAACTCGATCGCGCTCAAGCTGGTGCAGGCGGCCGGCACGGACGGCGGCGTCGTGCTCAACTTCACGCCGCCCGAGGCGTTGAAGATCCTCCAGGCCGCGCAGCAGCAGGGCCTGCAGGACCGTGTCAAGGCGTGGGCCTGCTCGACGCCGTGCAACACGGACTTCGTCGCCAAGGCCCTCGGTCAGCAGTGGGACGGCAAGCTCCTCGTCAACGCCGAGCTCAACGTGACGGACGCCGACGGGCCGCAATCGCGGCTGTACCGCGCGGTGTTCGAGAAGTACGGCAGCAAGGTCACGGGCGGTCTCGGCTCGTTCAGCCAGATGGGCTTCGTCATGGCCCAGCAGCTCGTCATGGCGCTGCAGTCGGTCAAGGGCGACCAGTACACGCTCAAGAACGTCAACCAGGCGATCAAGAACCTGAAGGGGTTCAAGACCGACATGCTGTGCAAGCCGTGGTACTACGGCGAGGCGCCGCTGCATCTGCCGAACAACGTCGACTGGACCACCACCCCCAAGAACGGCAAGATGGTGATCAAGGACGGCTGCATCCCGATCTCCGAGGCGGACCCCGCGATCGCCCAGGTGCGCAAGATCGAGAAGGACCAGCCCGACCTCACCAAGCCGGGCACCCCGGTCCCGGGCTCCTAGGTGGTGGGTTAGACACGTAGCGCAAGAGGGAGAGGGCGTCCAAGGTTCCGAATGCCGAGCATCGAGGACTTCAAGCCATTCGTGGTCACCGGACTGGCTCTGGGCGGCGTGTATGCGCTGTCCGGAGTCGGGATGGTGGTCCTCTACAGGGCAACGGGTGTGCTGAACCTGGCGTTCGGCGCCGTCGGAGCCATGGGCGCCCTGCTCGCCTGGCAGCTGATCAACGTCAACAGCTGGGCGCAGGGACCAGCCTTCCTCGTCTGCGTGCTCTTCGGCGGGGCCGTCACGCTGCTCTACGGGGTGATCTTCGGCCCGCCGCTCTCGGGCCGCGATCCCCTCGTGAAAGCCACGGCGACGCTGGGGCTGGCGCTGATCCTGTTGGGGATCATGGACCTCGTGTGGAGCGACAAGGCCCGCTCCATGATCCTGCCGACCTCGAACCACGGGTTCGAGGTCTCGGACATCTTCGTCAACTGGACACAGGTCATCGCCGTCGCCTTCGGCCTCGGGGTCATGGCGGTCACCGCGCTGTTCCTGCGCTTCACCAAGACGGGCACGGCGATGCGCGCGCTGGCGAACGACCGCGAGATCACGGCCACGCTCGGCGTCCCGGTGCGGCGGGTCGAGGCGGCGGCGTGGCTCGGTTCCGGGCTGCTGTCGGGAGCGAGCGGCCTGCTGCTCTCCAACCTCGTGGGTCTGGACGCCGCCACGCTCACCTTCCTCGTGATCTCGTCGTTGGCCGCCACGCTGATCGGCCGTCTGCGATCCATCACGGTCACCTTCGCAGCGGGCATCGTGATCGGCCTCGTCAACGCCCTGGTCACGCCCATCGCGTCGATTTCCCAGTACCGCGACATGACGCCGTTCGTGCTCGCCACGATCGCCCTTCTCGTCCTCTCCGGCCGGCGCGGGAGCGCCCTGGCGGGGAGGGCAGGTTGAGGTGAGCGCCGCGGGGACCACCAGCGCACGCAGCGCGCGCCGAGTCCGGATGCCTCAGCTCGACGCGGGCGAGCGCGTGCGGGCGGTGATCATCGTCGTGCTCCTGCTGTTCGTCGTGCTGCTCCTGCCGCAGCTGCTGAGCGGCTACTGGGTCACGGTCTGCACGTCGGTCGCGATCTACGCCGTCGTCGCCCTGGGCCTCGGCATCCTCATGGGCAGGACCGGCCTCGTGTCGCTCGGGCAGATCGCACTGCTCGCTCTCGCCGCGTGGGTTGCCGCGCGGCTGTTCTTCGCCACCGGCCTGCCGTTCCCGATCGTGCTGCTCGGCTCGGGCCTGATCACGATGGTCCTGGGCACGCTCGTCGGGCTGCCCGCCCTGCGGCTGAGCGGGCTCTACCTGGCGCTGATCACGCTGATGCTCGCCGGGGCCATCACGGTGGTGCTCAGGGCCACCAACTTCCCGAACGGCGGCCATGGGTTCCTCGGCCATCTGGAGACCGACCGCGGGAACGCGAACATCCGCCGTCCGGACATCGCCGGCGGCGACACCGCCTACCTGCGCTACACGGTGATCGTGGCCGCTGTCATGTTCCTGATCGCGCTCATCCACGTGCGCGCCAAGCCCGGCCGTGCGTGGGCGGCCATCCGGCAGAGCGAATCGGCGGCGCTGGCCGCGGGCGTCAACGTCACGCTCTACAAGATGTGGGCGTTCGCGCTCGCGTCGTTCCTGACGGGCGTCGCCGGGGGGCTGCTGGCGGCGAACTCCGGCCAGCTCTTCATCACGACCTTCCCCACCAGCGACTCGATCACCCTGCTCGCCGTGGTCCTGATGGGCGGCATCTACAGCCTCTGGGGAGCGGTGCTGGCTGGACTGCTGATGCAGCTGCTGCCCGCGCTCCTCAACAACTGGGGCGTTGCGGCGGACTGGCTCACGATCGTCTTCGGAGCCGGCGTGCTCCAGGTGCTCCTCACCGCGCCGCAGGGACTGGTGTACCAGTTCCCGCGCGACATGGCGAAGCTCGGGCGGTTGATCGTCGGAGTCGTCGGCCGGGCCAAGCCACCGACGCGGGAGGGGGCGAGTTGATCGAGATCAAGGACCTCACGGTCCGGTTCGGTGGCGTCACGCCGCTCGATCACATGACGATCACGTTCGACGCGGGCACCAATGGGCTCATCGGTCCCAACGGCGCGGGGAAGACCACCTTCTTCAACGTGCTGAGCGGCTTCGTGCGTCCCGCCGAGGGCAGCGTGACGGCGTTCGGCGAGGACCTGCTCGCGATGGCCCACTTCCGCCGCGCGCGCTGGGGCGTGCGGCGCACGTTCCAGACCGAGCAGGCGATCGAGGAGCTCTCGATCTACGACAACGTGGCGATGGTGCACGAGCACTCCTCCAAGGAAGGCGGCTCCCGCCGAGAGGCCGTCCTGTCGGCGATCGAGTTCGTAGGGCTCAGCGGCAACCCCCAGACCAAGATCGGCACCCTGGGCGCCGGCGAGCGGCGCCTGGTCGAGTTGGCGCGCGCGGTCGTGGGGCAGCCCCGCGTGATCCTGCTCGACGAGCCGGCCGCCGGTCTCCCGGACGAGGAGAGCGTGCGCACCAGCCAGGTGATCCAGAAGATCCCCGACGAGCTCGGCGCGCTGGTGATCCTGGTGGACCACGACATGAGCCTGGTGTCCGCCTGCTGCAGCAAGACCGCCGTGCTGGACTTCGGCAAGCTGATCGCCTCGGGGGACACCCAGGACGTGTTGCGCAAGGACGAGGTCAAGAAGGCTTACCTCGGCATCGAGGCGGTGGCCGTGTGAGCGAGGCCGAGGTCACGGCAGCGGCGCCGTCCGAGGACAAGGCCGGCGCCGCGCTGCGGCTCGAGAACCTGACGGTCGAGCGCGGCTCGCGTCCGGTCGTGCACGGTGTGTCGCTCGAGGTCACGCGCGGCGAGGTGACGGCACTGCTCGGCCCGAACGGCGCCGGCAAGTCGAGCCTCGTGCTCGCGGTGGGCGGCGTCCTGCGCGCCGCCGGCGGGAAGGTGACGCTCGGAGCCGACAACCTCACGTCGCGGCGTCCCGAGCGCATTCGCCAGGCGGGCGTGGCGATCGTCCCGGAGGGCCGCCGTCTGCTGCCGTTGCTCACGGTGCGGGAGAACCTCGGCGTCGCCACCTACGCCCTCTCCCGCTCCGACGCGAAGGCGGGTCTGAAGACGGCCTTGGAGCTCTTCCCAGAGCTCGAGAAGCGCCTCGACGTTCCCGGCCGCCTCCTGTCGGGAGGCGAGCAGCAGATGCTCGTGCTGGCCCAGGCGCTCGTGTCGAGGCCGAAGTTCATGTTCATCGATGAGCTCTCGCTCGGCCTCGCCCCGGTGGTGGTGCAGCGCTTGGTTCCCACGATCCGCCAGGTTGCCGAGGGCGGCGTCGGGGTGCTGCTGATCGAGCAGTTCGCCACGGTGGCGCTCGGCCTCGCCGAGCGCGCGTACATCATGGAAGGCGGCCGGATCCAGTTCTCGGGAATGGCCAGCGAGCTGCGGGAGAACCCCGACCTCCTGCACTCGGCCTATCTCCTGCGCGGCGGCGTCGGGCAGAACGGCGCGCCGGGCTAGGCGGCTCACCGGCTACGAGATCGCGGGCGCAAACCGCGTACCCTCGATACGGTGAAGCCTCGCCTGCGCGGCGTCAGCCATCAGTACGCCTTCTACGTCGCCCTGGCCGCCGCGGCGGCGCTCGTCGTGCTCGCGCGCGGCGGGGAGGCGCGCGTGGCGGCGCTGGTCTACGGGCTGTCGCTGTCGGCGATGTTCGGCGCCAGCGCCCTGTATCACCGCGTGGACTGGTCGCCGCGCCCGCACGCGTGGCTGCGGCGCCTGGACCACTCGATGATCTTCGTGCTCGTCGCGGGCACCTACACGCCGTTCGCGCTGCTCGTCCTGGCGCCGGCGCTGGGCTGGGCCGTGCTCGGCGTGGTGTGGGGCGGCGCGCTGGCCGGCGTCGTCGTCAGCCTGCTGTGGATCGATGCTCCGCGCTGGCTGACTGCCGTGCTCTACGTCGCCCTGGGCTGGGTCTCCATCGTCATGATGCCCCAGCTGTGGGACCGCGCGGGCGTCCTCGCCGTCGCCCTGCTGGCCACGGGCGGCGTCCTCTACACGGTCGGCGCGGTGGTCTACGCGCGCCGCCGGCCCGATCCCGCGCCCCGGGTCTTCGGCTATCACGAGGTCTTCCATGCCCTCGTGATCGCGGCCGCCGCCGTGCACTTCGCGGCGATCGCGTTCGTGGCTGTCTGAGTTTCGCGCGGGAGTGATTCACTGCGTCCGGTGGCCGGGTAAGGCACCCATCGCACTAGCTAGGTGCGCCCTTTGGAGAGGGGCACGTCGCATCAGGAGGAGGAGGAGCGAATGAAGGTCAAGTTCGGGATAGGCGCGGCGCTCGCTTGCTGCGTCGCATTGGCCGCATGTGGCGGCAGCGACAACAACAACAGCGGCGGGGGCGGCGGCGGTGGCGGCGGCGCGTCCACGAGTGGAGGCGGCGGCGTCAAGGTCGAGGGCGCGAAGGTCATCGACGCGAAGTCCCTGGACAACCCGCCGAAGGGCACGGTCAAGTTCTGCCAGGGCAAGGACACGACCGGCATCGGCAAGCAGGTGGTCAAGGACTTCACGACGAAGTACGGCGCCCAGGGCTACAAGGCCACGCTCACCGAGTTCCCGGCGTCGGCCGACCAGCAGCGCTCGCAGTTCATCCAGCGCCAGCAGGCCAAGTCCGACGACTGCGACGTCTTCAGCTCGGATGTGATCTGGACGGCGGAGTTCGCCAGCCAGAAGTGGCTCTACGACCTCACCCCGTACGTCCAGGCGCAGAAGTCGAAGTACATCGGCGCGCCACTCGAGACGGTGCACTACGCCGACAAGTACTGGGGCGTCCCGGAGACCAGCGACGCGGCCTTCATCTATTACCGGACCGACAAGGGCCTCTCCGCACCGACGACCTGGCAGGAGGTCTACTCCAAGGCCAAGTCCGAGGGTGGACTCGTCTATCAGGGCGCGCCCTACGAGGGCCTGACCTGCGACTTCCTCGAGTTGGCCTTCGCGGCCGGCGGCACGGTCCTCAACGACGGCGGCGACAAGTCGACGATCAACTCGCCGGAGAACATCAAGGCGCTGCAGCTCATGGTCGACGGCATCAAGAGCGGCGCCGCGCCGAAGGCCGTGACGACCTACATGGAGCCGGAGACCGACCAGGCGTGGACCAGTGGGCGCTACGCCTTCATGCGCAACTGGACCTACGCCTACGCCGCGGACAACAAGAGCCCGAGCAAGGTCAAGGGCAAGTACAAGGTGGCTCCGCTTCCGTCCTTCGAGGGCGGCGGCAAGGCGGGCATCCTCGGCGGGCACAACAGCGTCATCAGCGCGTACACCAAGAACCCCGGCCTGGCCCTGAAGTTCGCCGACTTCTACGCCTCGCCCGAGTTCCAGAAGATCGCGCTGCTCAAGTACTCGCAGGCGGCGGTCATCCCCTCCGTCTATAGCGAGGCCGACGTGAAGAAGGCCGTCCCGTATGCGGCGGAGCTCCTGCAGGCGCTCAGCCAGGCCAAGGCCCGCCCGGTGTCGGCCGTCTACCCGCAGATCTCGCAGGCGATCTACAAGAACGTCAACGACGCGCTCGCCGGTCGCACGAGCGCGGCGGACGCCCTGAAGAAGGCGGACTCGCAGATCAACAGCGCACTGTCGACCTTCTGACCCAAGTGAGTTAGAACCATGGAAGCCGCGTCTGTCCAGACAGTCGGCGCGCCAACGCAGCGGCGGCGCTCCAAGGGAATCCCGGAGCGCCGCCTGGCGAAGCTGATGGTCGCGCCGTCGATGATCCTCATCGCGATCGTCGCGGCGTACCCGATCATCTACGCCATCTGGCTGTCGCTGCATGAGTACAGCGTCCGCCAGGCGGGGCTCTCGCGCTGGGCGGGCTCGCTGGGCCTGCGCAACTACTCAAACGCCCTGCAGTCCTCCGAGTGGTGGGCGGCGTTCAGGCACACGCTGATCTTCACGGTGTCGTCCGTGACGCTCGAGCTGCTGATCGGCCTGGGCATGGCGCTGGCGATGCACGCGGCCTTCCGCGGGCAGGGCCTGCTGCGCACCACCGTGCTCGTGCCGTGGGCGGTGCTCACGGTCGTCACGGCGGTCATGTGGCGGACGATGTTCGTGTCGCCCTACGGCTTCGTGAACACCATCCTGGGCACGCAGACGGTGTGGCTGGGCTCGGAGCCGCAGGCGCTGATCGTGATCATCCTCGCCGACGTCTGGAAAACGGCGCCCTTCATGGCTCTCTTGATATTGGCGGGCCTGCAGGTGATACCCGGCGAGGTCTACGAGGCCGCCGAGGTCGACGGGGCCTCGACGTGGCAGCGCTTCACCCGCATCACGCTGCCGCTGCTGACCCCGGCGATCCTCGTCGCGCTGATCTTCCGCACGCTCGACGCGCTGAGGATCTTCGACCTCCCGTACGTGCTGACCCAGGGCCAGAACGGGACGTCGACGCTGTCGACGATCGCTCAGGAGACGTTCGCCACGAACCGCATCTATGGCCTGGGGTCGGCGATGGCGGTGCTGACGTTCATCATCGTGATGATCGTCTCCTTCTCGTACATCCGCTTCGTGGGCGGGAACCTTCGAGGACTGGCGGAGGAGTAGGCGATGGAAGCTGGAGCCGCTACCGCACCGGCCGCAACGCGCGCGCGCACGCGGACCAAGAAGAAGCCGCGCAGTAGCCGCGGGAAGATGCCGTGGTGGATGTGGCTCGCGGTGACCGCGATCGTCCTCTTCTGCCTCTTCCCGTTCTACTGGCTAATCAGCATCTCGCTGAAGACCGGCAACGACCTGCAGTCGTCGAGCCTCATCCCGCCCAACCCGACGCTCAAGAACTACCAGGAGATCTTCAAGAACCCGGACTTCACCAAGGCCCTGCGCAACAGCGCCGTCGTGGCCCTGACCACGACCGCGCTCGCGCTCGCGGTCGGATCCTTCTGCGCCTACGCGCTGGCGCGGCTGAAGCTGCGCGGCAAGTTCGTGATCCTCGCCATCGTCCTGACGATCTCGACCTTCCCGCAGATCGCGATCGCCGCCCCGCTGTTCAAGCTGTGGTCGGACATCGGCCTGTTCAACACGTGGATCGGGCTGATCATCCCGTACCTCACGTTCGCCCTGCCGCTCACGGTCTACATCCTGGTGTCCTTCTTCAGGGAGATCCCCAAGGACCTCGAGGAGGCGGCGCTGGTCGACGGGGCGACGCACTTCGAGGCCTTCCGCAAGGTCGTCGTGCCGCTCGCGGCGCCCGGCCTGGCCACGGCCGGGATCCTGACCTTCATCGGTGCCTGGAACGAGTTCCTGCTAGCGGTCACGCTCACGTCTTCCTCGAAGGCGAGGACCGTCCCGGCGGCCATCGCGTTCTTCACAGGCGCGACCGAGCACGAGGTTCCCTACGGCAGCATCTCGGCAGCATCGGTGGTCATCTCGGTCCCCCTGATCGTGATGGTGCTGCTCTTCCAGAAGCGCATCGTGGCGGGGCTGACCGCGGGCGCCGTCAAGGGCTGAGCGGGTCCCACAGTGCAGGACGTGCCCGGCCTCTCGGAGGTCCTGGCCCCCGACGGCTGGGCCGATGCCTCCAGCGCTTCGCAGGGCGAGGGCGATCCAGGCCGCTACAACTGCCTCTTCGGGCGCGACTCGCTGATCACGGCGCTGGCCGTGCTCCCGGCGCGGCCCGACGTGGCGGCCGCAACCCTGCGCGCGCTGGCCGCGATCCAGGGCACGCGCGAGGACGTCAAGTGGGACGAGGAGCCCGGCAAGATCGTCCACGAGGTGCGCCCCGCGATCTCCGTCGCCCGCCGGGGGTACCTCGGACTCGAGCTGCCCGAAGGCGAGCTGCGCTACTACGGCTCGGCCGACTCGACCCCGCTCTTCCTGCACGTGCTGGCGATGACGGGCGACGGCGCCCTGGCGGCCGAGCTCGAGCCGAGCTGGCGCGCGGCCGGCGACTGGCTGCTGGGCGCGCTGGAGCGCGGCGGCGGCCTGCTGCGCTGGCACCGGCGCGCCCCCGGGGGCCTCGTCCAGCAGGGCTGGCGCGACTCGACGGACCCGATCGGCTCGCCGTCGCAGGGCAGTGGCATCCTCCACGAGGACGGCTCGCTCCCCGAGCCGCCGGTGGCCGACGCCGACACGCAAGCCGCGGCGCTCGCCGGGCTGCGCGGGCTGGCGAAGCTGTCGGGCGACGGCGCCCACGCGGACGCCGCCGGCGCCCTGGCCGCGCGCATCGGCGCGGCGTGGGACCCCGAGACCATGGCCCTCGACGCGCACGACCGGCCCGTGCGCGGGGCCGGCTCGCAGCTCGGCTGGCTGCTGTGGGCCGGGGCGCCGGTGGCCGGCGCCGCCGAGCGCCTCGCCGAGCCCGACGTGCTCACCGACTACGGGCTGCGCACGCTGTCGGACCGCCACCCGCAGTTCGACCCGCAGTCCTACCACCGCGGCTCGGTCTGGCCCTTCGACTCGTGGCTGGGCTGGGGCGGGCTGCGCGCGGCCGGCCACGCCGAGGCTGCCGAGCGCGTGCGCCAGGGCGTGCTGGCGGGCGTCGAGCGGATCGGTCACTACCCCGAGCTCTACGCGGTGACCGACGCCGGCCCCGAGGTGGCGACGCTGTCGAACTTCGTGCAGGCGTGGACGGTCGGCGCGGTGTGGGCCCTGCGCAACGAGTGGGATGGCGGGGCGCATGTGGTGGCGTGACGGCGTCCTCTACCAGGTCTACCCGCGCTCGTTCGCGGACTCCGACGGCGACGGCGTCGGTGACCTGCGCGGAATCACCGCGCACCTCGGCCACCTCGAGTGGCTGGGCGTCGACGGCCTGTGGCTGAACCCGACCTTCCCCTCGCCCAACGCCGACTGGGGCTTCGACGTCTCCGACTACTGCGCGGTCCATCCCGATCTCGGGACACTGGAGGACCTCGACGAGCTCGTGATGCGAGCCGGCGAGCGCGACATCAAGGTCCTGCTCGACCTCGTCCCCAACCACACGAGCGACCAGCACCCGTGGTTCCGCGAGCGGCGCGACTTCTACGTCTGGCGCGAAGGCCGCGACGGCGGCCCGCCCAACAACTGGATGAGCAACTTCGGCGGCCCGGCGTGGAGGCGCGACGAGGCCAGCGGCCTGTGGTACCTGCACAACTTCACGCCCGAGCAGCCCGACCTCGACTGGTGGAACGAGGACGTGCGCGAGGCCTTCGACGAAATCCTGCGCTTCTGGATGGACCGCGGGATCGCGGGCTTTCGCGTCGACGTCGCGCACGGGATCGTCAAGGACCGCGAGCTGCGCGACAACCCGCCGGCCACCGAGGACGACACCGAGCACCACCGCGCGCTGGGCCAGCGCCTGGAGTACTCGATGAACCGCGACGAGGTCCACGAGGTCTTCCGCCGCTGGCGCTCGGTCACCGATCCCTACGACGGCGTGCTGCTGGGCGAGACCTGGGTGCTCGACCTCGAGCGCCTGATGCGCTTCTACGGCGACGACCTCGACGAGCTGCACCTGGCCTTCAACTTCGTCTTCCTGCTGGCCGACTTCGGGGCAGAGCAGCTGGCGCCGATCGTGGCCGACACCGAGAGGCTCCTGCCCGAGCACGCGTGGCCGACGTGGACGCTCGGCAACCACGACATGGAGCGCTTCCCAACGCGCTGGACGCGCGGGGACCCTGGCCTGACGCGCTGCGCGCTCATGATGCTGCTGACCCTGCGCGGGACGCCCGTCGTCTACTACGGCGACGAGCTGGCGATGCCCGAGGCCGACATCCCGCGCGACCGCGTCGTCGATCCCGTGGGCCTGCTCGACGACCCCGAGCGCCCGGGCCGCGACGGCGCGCGCTCGCCGATGCCGTGGAGCGCCGAGCCGGGCGCGGGCTTCAGCGCGCCGGGCGTCGAGCCCTGGCTGCCCCTCGGCGAGCTGGCCGGCGTCAACGTGGCCGAGCAGAAGGGCGACCCCGATTCCGCGCTGCACCTCACGCGCGACCTCATCGCCCTGCGCCGCGCGGAGGAGGACCTGCGCGCGGGCAGCTATGAGCAGGTCGTGGTCGCAGACGGGCTGTGGGCCTACCGGCGCGGCGACGGCTTCGTGGTCGCGCTCAACCTCGGCTCGCACGCGGCGAGCCTCCCGGCCGAGGGGTCGGTCGCGATCGGCACGCGGCGCGAGCGCGACGGCGAGGCCGTCGCGAGGTCGCTGCTGCTGGCGCCCGGCGAGGGCGTCGTCCTGAGCCTCGCGCGAGCCTGAAAACCGTCAACGTGCGGCATGGGTGTCGAATCGCGTTACCCGCGCCGCGCGCGTTTGGCAGGATGGGCGCCCTATGGCGCGCTTCGGCATCCTCACCGGGGGCGGCGACTGCCCCGGCCTCAACGCGGTGATCCGTGGCGTCGTGCGCGCCGGGGTCAACCGCCACGGTCACCAGATCATCGGCTTTCGCTACGGCTGGGCCGGCGTCCTCGAGTCCAACACGGTCGAGCTCACGGCCCAGAACACCGCTGGCATCCTGCATCGCGGCGGGACGATCCTCGGGACGTCGCGGACCAACCCCTACAAGGGCGAGGGTGACGGCACCGCGCTCGTGCGCGAGACGCTCGAGCGGGAGGGCATCGATGCGCTGATTCCCATCGGCGGCGAGGACACGCTCGGCGTCGCCGCGCGGCTGGCGGCCGAGGGCGTGCCGGTGGTCGGTGTCCCCAAGACGATCGACAACGACCTGGCGGGCACCGATGTGACCTTCGGCTTCCACACCGCGGTGCAGATCGCGACCGACGCGATCGATCGCCTGCACACCACGGCCGAGTCGCACAACCGCGTCATCATCCTCGAGGTCATGGGCCGCCACGCAGGCTGGATCGCGGCCTACAGCGGCATAGCGGGCGGGGCCGACGTGATCCTCGTGCCCGAGCGCCCGTTCGACATCGACGAGGTCTGTGAGCGGATCAAGCGCCGCCACGCGCGAGGGTCGACCTTCTCGATCGTCGTCGTCTCGGAGGGCGCAACGCCGCGCGACGGCAGCGGCATCACCACCGCCGGGACGAAGACCGACGCCTTCGGCCACGCGCGCCTGGGCGGGATCGCCGTCGAGCTCGAGCGCGAGATCGAGGCGCGCACCGGGTTCGAGACGCGGATGACGATCCTCGGCCACGTCCAGCGCGGCGGCACGCCGACGGCCTATGACCGCGTGCTGGCCACCCGCTTCGGCGTCAAGGCCGTCGCCGCCGCCGATCGCGGCGAGTGGGGCACGATGGTCTCGCTGCGCGGCACCGATATCGCGCTGGTGGCGCTGGCCGAGGCGGTCGCCGAGCCCAAGCTGCTCGACAACGATCTCTACGACACGGCCGAGGTCTTCTTCGGCTAGCCGTTCGCCGGACCGCCCTTCGGATCCTCTCGCTACCCTCGCTGGGTGCGCCGCCTGTGGCCGGGTCTCATCGTCGTCGCTCTCGCGCTCGTCGCCTCCGGCTGCGGCTCGGACACCAAGGCGGCGAACGACTACGTCGACGCGGTCAACCGGGCCCAGAGCGAGTTCGCCACGAAGTTCGATCAGCTCTCGGGCCGGATCACCTCGACGAGCACGGCGGCCCAGGATCGCCAGACGCTCGACGGCTTCCGGCAGGCCATCGACAAGGCGGTGGCCGACTTCCGGGCCGTCAAGGCCCCCAGCAAGGTCAAGCCCCTGCACGACAGGCTCATCGCCGAGGTGTCGGCCTACGGCGCGCAGATCGACAAGGCCAAGGGCGCGTTCTCGGACAACGACCCGCAGGCGATCGTCAAGGCGCAGGCTGATCTCGTCAGCGCGGTGACCAAGGTCCAGGCGCAGATCAACCAGACGATCGCGGACATCAACAAGAAGCTGCGCGAGTAACTACGCTGGCCCCATGCTCGAGGGCCTGATGCAGAACGACTTCCAGCTCACCGTCGGGGCCATGCGCCGGCGGCTGCGCAGCTGCTATCCACACCAGGAGGTGGTCACGCTCGAGGGCGACGGCCCTGTGCGCGCGTCCTACGCGCAGGTCGCCGAGCGCGTCGACCGCCTCGGCCGCGTGCTCGAGCGCCTCGGTGTCGAGCGCGGCGACCGGGTGGCGACCTTCGCCTGGAACAACCAGCGCCATTACGAGCTCTACCTCGCGGTGCCGTCCTACGGCGCCGTCCTGCACACGCTGAACATCCGCCTGTTCCCCGAGCAGGTCGTCTACATCGTCAACCACGCCCAGGATGGCGTGATCTTCGTCGACGGCTCGCTCGTCGAGCCGCTGGCCAAGCTCGCGCCCCAGCTCGAGGGCGTGCGCCACTTCGTCGTCATGGGCGACGGCGACCTCGACGCCCTGCCGGGCGCCCTCTCCTACGAGCAGCTGCTCGAGGAGGCCGGCGAGGGCGACTTCGCGTGGCCCGAGATCGACGAGCGCGCGGCGGCGGCGCTCTGCTACACGAGCGGCACCACCGGCAACCCGAAGGGCGTGCTCTACTCGCACCGCTCGGTGTCGCTGCACTCGACGGCGATCTGCACCGCCGACACCGTCGGGCTCTCGTCGCGCGATCGCGTGCTCGCCATCGTGCCGATGTTCCATGTCAACGCGTGGGGCCTGCCCTTCGGCGCGGCGCTCACGGGCGCCGAGCTGCTGCTGCCCGGCCCCTTCCTGCAGGGCGAGCCGCTGGCGCGGTTGGCCGAGGCCGAGCGCGCCACCCTGCTGGCCGGCGTGCCGACCGTGCTCGGGGCGCTGCTGGCCCACGTCGACCAGCACGGCGGCGACCTCAGCTCGCTGCGCGGCGGGATCTGCGGCGGCTCCGCGGTGCCGCGCACGCTCATGGAGGGCTTCGAGCGCCACGGCGTGCGCATCCTGCAGGCGTGGGGGATGACCGAGACGAGCCCGATCGTGACCGTGGCCCGGCCCCCGGCGGGCGCGGACGAGGGCGAGGAGCACTGGGCCTACCGCACGACGCAGGGGCGGATGGTGCCGTGGACGGAGATCCGGGTGAGCGAGGGCGCCGGCGAGATCGAGGCGCGCGGGCCGTGGGTCGCGGCGCGCTACTACGAGGACCCGACCGGCGATGACAAGTTCACCGACGACGGCTGGCTGCGCACGGGCGACATCGGCGAGCTCGACGACCAGGGCTTCGTGCGCATCACCGACCGCGCCAAGGACCTCATCAAGTCCGGCGGCGAGTGGATCTCGTCCGTGGAGGTCGAGACGCTCCTCGTCGACCACCCCGGGGTGGTCGAGGCGGCCGTCATCGCCATGCCCGACGAGAAGTGGGGCGAGCGGCCGTTGGCCTGCGTGGCGCTGGCCGAGGGCGCGGGCGTCTCGCCCGGCGACCTGCGCGAGCACCTGTCGTCCGGTCTGGCGAAGTGGCAGCTGCCCGACGCCTTCGCCTTCATCGACGAGGTCCCCAAGACGAGTGTCGGGAAGTTCGACAAGAAGGTCCTGCGCAAGCAGCTGGCCGAGGGCGAGCTGGCGGTGCAGCGCACGGAGCGCGACGCGGTCAGCTAGTAGCCGGCGGGGGCGCCAGGGCGATGAAGTTGCGCACCGCCGCGCGCGACTCGCCCGGGCGGCATGCGATCGCGGCGACCGACGGCTCGACGTCGGCCACGCGCACGAAGGCGAGCCCTGGCCACGCGCGCGACCGGGCCACGGACTCGGGGACGAGGCCGAGCGCGCGTCCGACACGTGCCGCCTCGAAGAGCTCGTCGAGCGACGTGCAGATCGCGCCGACGCGGGCCGGGCGCGTGCGGTGCTCGGCGCACATCCAGAACGCGCACCACACGTGGTCGGTCTCGAGGTTCATCCACGGCTCGCCGGCGATCTCGGCGAAGGCGACCTGCTCGCGGTCGGCCAGGGGGTGGTCGGAGGGCAGCGTGACGTAGCGCGGCTCGCGCGCCAGCTCGTGCAGCTCGAGCGCGGCGGCGAACGGCGGGCGCACGATGGCGACGTCGGTCTCGCCGGTGAGCAGGCCCGCGTACGGGTCCGCGAAGGTGAAGTGGCGGACCTCGAGCGCGACCTCGGGGTAGCGCTCGCCGAAGGCGCGCAGCAGCGCGGGCGTGGCGGGCAGGCCGGTGGTGGAGCTCAAGCCGACGACGAGCTGGCCGGCGGCGCCGTCGGCGTGCCGGCGGGCGGTCGCCAGGGCGAGGTCCATGGCCGCGAGCGCCTCGCGCGCCCGTGGGAGGAAGTCCTCGCCGGCCGCGGTCATCCGCACCCGGCGCGTGGTGCGCTCGAAGAGCCGGACGCCGACGGTGGCCTCGAGCTGTGCGACGCCCGCGCTCAGCGACTGCTGGACGACGTTGACCCGCGCGGCGGCGCGGGTGAAGTTGAGCTCCTCGGCCAGCGCGACGAAGTAGGCGAGGTGGCGAACCTCAGGGCGCACCCTTCGGAGGGTAAAGAGCGCGCTTCACGTGCTCACCGCCTGCGACTCGGCAGCGAGCTCGGCGGCGACCGCGTCGGCGCTGAGGCCGACGAGCCACGCCAGCGCGGGGTCGGGCAGGAAGGCCGACATGCGCGCGGTCAGCTCCTCCTTCGCGGCGTCCGACAGCGCGGGCTGGCCGTCGGCCAGGTTGCGGACCGTCTCGCGCAGCATGAGCTCGTAGCGGCGCTGGGCGTCCAGCGCCTCGGCGCCCGCCGGGCGCCCGTGACCGGGGTAGAGCGTGTCGATGCCGGCCAGCAGGGCGGGCGCGCGGTCGAGCGCGTCGAGCCATGCCGCGGTGAAGCCGTCGGCGTTGTAGCTGTGGTGGGCGTTGTAGAAGAGGTCGCCGGTGAAGGCCACGGGCGCGCCGTCGTCGGGGCCCTCGACCACGTAGAGCGCCTCGCTGGCCGACTCGCACGGCCCGAGCTCGTGGGCGCGGATGCGCAGGCCGGCGATGGTGAGCGTCTCGCCGTCATCGACGGTCGCGTTGGGGTAGGCGGTCTGCGCCGGCCACTCGTCGCCGTACGTGGGAGACCACTGCGCGCGCTTGGGCTCGGCGACCTCGTCGATGACGGCCTTGCCCTCGGGCGTGGCGTAGATCGGGACGTCGCCCTGCCCGCGCACGAGCTCGACGACGCCGTTGAAGTGATCGGGGTGGCCGTGCGTGACGAGGACGGCGAGCAGCGGCTTGCGCAGGGCGTCGAGCCGGGCGCGGAAGGCGCGCGCGTCGGAGACGAGCAGGGTACCGTCGATGGCGACGACGCCGTCGTCGCCCTCCACCAGGTAGGAGTTGACGAACAGGCCGTTGGCGGCCGCGGTGTAGGTGTAGATCGCTGGGGGCATCGGGCGCCGCAGCGTAGGCGCGCGCACCGCGGGCGGGAAACACCGATCCACGTGGATTCACCATTCGCGGCGGTCAATCGCCCGGACGGAGGGCCTCCGCGGCGAGCAGGAGAGTGTCGGCTGCGCCCGCCGAACGGATGGGAATCCCACCCACCCGATCCGGCGGGCGCGCCGCGCGGGGGTCAGCGACCGGCGGGGAGAGAGACGGCGGCCGGGCGCTTGGAGGCGGGCGACACCTTGTTGGGGAGGAGGACCCAGGTGCTGCCCGCTCGCGTGAGCTCAGTGACCTTCGGTGTGAGCATGCGTGCAGCTTCGCGTTCTGCGGCCCGCCCGACGACGGGGCCACCCGGCATCTTGGAGGTACGGGCAGCCGCACACGCAGCTAGGGTTCGCCGCCGTGCGCGCCGTGGTCATCGCCAAGCACGGCGGCCTGGACGTCCTGGAGGTGCACGAGCGTCCCGAGCCGTCGCCCGGGCCCGGGCAGGTGCGCATCGACGTCCGCGCCGCCGGGGTCAACTTCGCCGACACGCTGGCGCGCGTCGGGCTCTATCCCGACGCGCCGAAGCCACCGTGCGTCGTGGGCTACGAGGTGGCGGGCACGATCGGCGCGGTCGGTGACGGCGTCGACGCGGGGCGGGTCGGCGAGCGGGTCATGGCCGGGACGGCCTTCGGCGGCTACGCGTCGCAGGTCGTTGTCGCGGAGGCCGACGGGATCGCGCTGCCGGAGCGCCTGTCGTTCGAGGAGGGCGCCGCGGTGCCGGTCGTCTATGCCACCGCGTGGGCGTCGCTCTACGGTTACGGCTCGCTACGCGCCGGCGAGCGCGTCCTCGTCCACGCGGCCGCCGGAGGCGTCGGCATCGCCGTGCTGCAGCTGGCCAAGCGCGGCGGGGCCGAGGTCCACGGCACGGCCTCGCCGGGCAAGCACGCGCGGCTGCGAGAGCTCGGCCTCGACCGCGCCATCGACTACCGCCGCGACGGCTGGTGGCGCGAGCTGCCCAGCTACGACCTCGTCATCGACGGCATCGGCGGCGCGTCGTTCAAGCGCTCCAACGCGCTGCTGCGTCCCGGCGGGCGGCTGGTCGGCCTGGGCGCCTCCTCGGTCCAGGAGGGCGAGACGCGCAGCCTGCGCCGCGCGCTGCCTCAGGCCCTGCGGATGATGCGCGGCTTCGACCTGCTCAAGCAGATCGGCGAATCGAAGTCGTTCGTCGGGATCAACATGAAGCGCCTGTGGGACGACCGCGGCACGCTGGCGCCGTGGATCGAGCCGCTGAGCGCCTTCCTCGACGACGGCACCATCGCGCCCGTCGTGCACGCGGCGATCCCATTCGACCGCGCGGGCGAGGCGCACCGGATCCTCGCGGCGCGGGAGAACGTGGGCAAGGTCGTGCTCGTTCCGTAGGGCGCGAACAGCATCATCGGGGGAACGGGAGTGGCGGTCGCAGTTCGGGCGTCTCTCACAACATCTTCCGCGGCCTGATAGGGGTGGGCTCTCTTTGCGGCCATAGTCGCCGTGAAGCGAGCCCACCCCCTCATCGTCTCCAAGACAGTGCTGCGAGCCACGCGTGCTTCGCGCAGCAAGACGCACGCGCCTGCGGACGACGGCACGGGCCGCGACCCGCCGGCCGGCTCCTCTCCTCGATGCCCTGGCCGCGCGGCGCCGCAAGACGCCGCGCGGAGAGCATCGACGGACTGCAATCCCTAGTCGGCCGTGGCCACCGCAACCTCGCGCTGCGGGACCAGACCCGACAGCGCGATGGCCAGCCCGGCGATCGCCACCCCGGTGACGACGACGAGCGCCGTGCGGTAGGCGTCGAGGATCACACCGCTGTCGGTCGAGCCGCCGGCCTGACCGGTGATGATCGCACTGACGACGGCCAGCCCGATGGCACCGCCGACCTGGAACGAGGTCTGCACGAGCCCCGACGCGAGGCCCTGCTCGTGGTCGCCGACGCCGCTGGTCCCGGCGATGTTGAGCGTCGGGAAGCTCAGCGCGAAGCCGAAGCCGAGCAACAGCATCGTCGGCAGGAGCTCGAGGACGTAGGACGGCGCGATGTCGATGCCGCGCAGCGCGATCGCCGTGTAGCCCACGGCGAACGAGAGCGCGCCCAGGGCCACCAGCCGCGCCGTGCCGATGCGGTCGACGATCGGGCCGATCCGCGTCGAAAGGAGCGCGACCAGCAGGCCGGCGGGCAGGAAGGCCAGCGCCGTCTGGATCGCCGACCAGCCGTTGAGCGTCTGCAGGTACAGCGTCATCACGAACTGGAAGCCGACGTAGGCGCCGAACATGGTCATCATCCCGAGGTTCGCGCGGACCAGTGAGCTCGAGCGCAGGATGCCGAGGCGCACGAGCGGCGCGGAGGAGCGTCGCTCGATCGCGACGAAGAGCGACAGGAGCATCGCACTCAGCGCGAAGGCCCCGATCGTCTGCGCCGAGGCCCAGCCCTGGTCGGGAGCCTCGACGATCGTCCGCACGAGCAGCAGCATCCCGGTCGTGAGGGTCACGGCGCCGGGGACGTCGAAGCGCCGCCGCGACAGCGCCGCCCCGCGATCGTGGGGAATCACGCGCGGGCCGATGGCCAGCAGCGCGAGCGCGATCGGCACGGGGAGCAGGAAGGTCCAGCGCCAGCCGAGCTCGGTGAGCACGCCGCCGAGCACGAGGCCGAGCGAGAAGCCGCTGGCGCCCGTCGCCGTGTAGATGCTGAGGGCGCGGTTGCGCTCGGGCCCCTCGGCGAACGTGGTCGTGATGATCGACAGCCCCGCCGGCGCGGTGAAGGCCGCCGCGGCGCCCTTCAAGAAGCGCGTGACGACGAGCAGCGTGCCGTCGTCGACGAGCCCGCCCAGGGCCGAGGCGAGGGTGAAGACGCCCAGGGCGATGAGCAGCGTCTTGCGCCGGCCGAGCAGGTCGGCGGTCCGGCCGCCCAGCAGCAGCAGGCCACCGTACCCGAGCACGTAGCCGGAGACGATCCACTGCAGCTGTGAGGTCGTCAGGTGCAGGTCGGCGTCGATGGAGGGCAGCGCGACGCCGACCATCGAGACGTCGAGCCCGTCGAGGAAGAGCACGCCGCAGAGCACGACGAGCAGAAGGTTGGAGGAGGAGATGCGGGAAAGCATTCAGAGAGAATACATGCAGACGCATAAATTCTATGTGCATCTGATGTGAACGCAAAAATTGCCACCGAGCGCTATAATGCGCGGCACCTTGAACAGCCCGGAAGACGACACCCGCCTCGTCGAGGCCTGGCGCGCTCTGCTCGACCGCCACGCGCGGACGACGTCCGCGCTCGAGCGCTCGCTCCACGAGCATGGCCTGGGTGTCAGCGAGTACGAGGTCCTCGAGCGCCTCGCGACGGGCGAGAAGGACGAGCGCCGCATGCAGGACTTGGCCGAGGCCGTGCACCTCAGCCAGAGCGCCCTGTCGCGCGTCGTCGCGCGCTTGGAGGGCGACGGCCTCGTCATGCGCACCATGTGCGCCGAGGACCGACGCGGCATCTTCGCGTGCCTCACCGACGCCGGCCGCGAGCGTTACGCCGCGGCGCGCCCCGCGCACCGCGCGGTGCTGGCGGCGGCGCTCGAAGTCTGAGCGGACTCCCGGAGGAGCTGCGCGCGTGTCACCACGCCGTGTTGACCGTCCGCGATCCGCGCGAGTTCCCGCTCTACCGTCCTGCCCTGAGGTCGCATCACGACACTTAGGCAGGACGGCACCGGATTCGCCCCTCGGGCGCGGCCTACGATCGCAGACGGAGACGGAGGGGGAGGGATTCGAACCCTCGGTGCGCCAATGACGCACAACGGTTTTCGAGACCGCCCCGTTCAACCACTCCGGCACCCCTCCACGGGACCCGTCACGGGGAGCAGGAAGGGTAGCGGCGCCGGGCGCGGCGCCGCGCTCAGGTCGTGATCGTGTCCGGGTCCCAGCCGATGACGGCGGCGCCCCAGCGCTCGCCGTGGACGTACACGGGAACGGACAGCACGGTGAAGATCGCGCCCGTGTCGCGCGCGTAGGTCTGCACGAGGCGGCGGTGCTCGCCACCAGCGGGCTCGGTCAGGTCGCAGCCGGCCGCCCGCATCTCGGCGCGCGACAGCACCCGGTGGGGCAGCTCGCGGCCGACGCCGACGCGGTTGGCGCGCACCAGCGCCGGGTTGTCGGTGAGGATGCGCTTGATCCGGTTGCCGATGAGGTCCTTCGAAGGATCGCCGGTCCAGTCAGAGCACAACGGGCGCGCGTGGACGGGGGCGTAGACGTTGAGGTCCGAGCCCGCGGCCAGGACGAGCCACGGGTTCTCGGCCAGCGTGCGGTCGTAGACGGCCATGAGCGGCTCGTCGACCAGGTGGTCGTAGCCGGTCGAGAACTTGGGCGGGTCGAAGCCGCTGAGCGGCACGCGCGAGACGTCGAAGAGCCGGCGCAGCTCGGCGATGCGCGGACCAGTGATCTCGTCGTAGCGGGGGTCGAGCACCTGCGCGAGGGAGATGCGCCCGCTGTCGACGAGGGCGTCGAGGACGCCGCCGATCTCACCCGCGAGGCGACGGGCGACGTCGCCGGCGCGGTCCACGAACGAGTCCGTCCAGAACGGCTGCAGCAGCTCGTAGACATCCTCGGCCGAAGAGGACAGGTCGAGCGCCTGGGCGCTCATCTGCGTGGCGTGCTCGTCGACCTCGGCCACGGCGAGGACGCTGCCCTGCATGTGCCCGGACATCTCGCCCAGAGCCTGAAGCTGCTCCTCGGCGGCAGCCGCGACGCGCTCGGCCGGCTCGGTGAGCTGCTCGGCGAGCTCGCCGATCCGGCGCACGGTCTCACGCGCTGCGTGCGCGTCAGCCACGCCGTCGCCGTGGGCGCGGGTCGCGTCGATCGCCTCGCGCAGCGGGTCGAGGTCGGAGTGGGTGGCGGCGACGACGCTGGCGATGCGGCGCGTCTGGGCCTCGCTGTCGGCCGCGAGCTTGCCGATCTCGTCGGCCACGACGCGGAAGGCGGCGCCGTGGGTGCCGGCGCGCGCGGCCTCGATCGTCGCGTTCAGCGCCAGCAGCTTGGTCTTGTCGGCGACTTCCTTGATGACGCCGGAGAAGGTGGCGATCTCCGCGAGCTGCTCGGCGAGGCGCTCGATGCGCTCGCGCTGGGCGCCCATGGCCTCGACGGCCTCGACGACCCGGGCCAGGACCGCGGCTCCCTGCTCGACCTCGGCGGCGACATCGCCGCACATGCGCGCGGACTGCTCGCCCGCGAGGGCCGCGTCCTCGGCGCCGCTGTGCAGGGCCTCGACCGCGACGGCCACGCCCTCGAGCTCGGTGCGGATGTGATGCACGCGCGAGGACACCGCGGCGGTGCCCATCGCGGTGCGGGCGCCGCCCCCGCTGAAGGCCAGGACGGCGCGGTGGACGCCGCTGACCATGGCGGCGACGGCGGAGGACAGCTCGGCGAGCTGGTCGGCGGGATCGGCGTCGCCGACCGGCGCCACCGACGTGAGGTCCCAGCCCGCGTGAGGTGACTCGACCTGGGGCTCGGTCGTGAAAGGGATGTCCAACATGGTCCCCTCATCGGCCAAAAGGGCCGACAGGTGTAGGACATTTGTCCGCAGCCGTAGTTGGCGCCCCCGCGGTGCCCTCAGCGGCGGGTGCCGAAGAAGCCCGTCAGCAGCGCTGCGCACTCGGCCGCCAGGAGGCCGCCGGCCAGCTCGGGACGGTGGTTCAGGCGCGGGTGCGAGAGGACGTCGAGCACGCTGCCGGCGGCGCCGGCCTTGGGATCGGTCGTCCCGTAGACCACGCGCGGGACGCGCGCGAGCACGATCGCCCCCGCGCACATCGCGCACGGCTCGAGGGTCACGTAGAGCACGCTGTCGAGCACGCGCCAGGAGCCGAGGGCGCCCGAGGCCTCGCGCAGCGCCAGGATCTCGGCGTGCGCCGTCGGGTCCTGGCGCAGCTCGCGCTCGTTGTGGCCGGCGCCCACGACCTCGCCCTCGTGCACGACGACGGCGCCGATGGGCACGTCCTCGTGCTCGAGCGCGCGCTCGGCCTCGCGCAGGGCCAGGCGCATGAACCACTCGTCGCGAGGAAAGAAGCGGTCTGCCGCAGGCACGCCATCACCTTACGTCCGCGCGACGGGCATGGTGCGAGACTGTTGGGCTCCTGGGCTGTTGTCCTTCCAGGAGGGCAACTGCCCTTTCCTGCGCATGCGTCGCTTCACCGTCATCCTCCTCAGCTCGTTGCTGGGCGCGCTCGCCATGAGCGCGAGCGCTCAGGCCGACCTCGACACCGGCCAGGTCGTCGTGCGCTACCGCGATCACCGGGCCGTCGTGCACTACGCCGACGCCGATGCGGCCCGGCGCGCGCTCCCGGCGCTGCGCCGCCGGGCCGGGGTCGTCTCGGCGCGGCCGCGCTACGTGGCGCGGCCGGCCGACTTCGACGACACCGGCGTGGCCCAGGCCGCCGGCACGCCGGGCGGCTGGCAGGCGGTCGAGTGGGACCTCGTCGGCCCCTTCGGCATCGACGTCCCTGGCGCCTGGACCCAGCTCGCGACCCTGGGGGCCAGGGGCGGCGCGGGCATCAAGGTCGCCGTCGTCGACACGGGCGTGGCCTACGCCAACCGCCCCCCGTATCGCCGCTCGCCGGACCTGCCGGCCAAGCGCATGCGCCCCGGCTACGACTTCGTCGCCAACGATCGCTACCCGAACGACCGCAGCGGGCACGGGACGTTCGTCGCCAGCGCGATCGCCGCGGCCGCCGACAACCACTTCGGCATGATCGGCGTCGCCTACCGGGCCGACATCATGCCCGTGCGCGTCCTCGACTCCCTCGACGAGGGCACCTCGTCGGCCATCGCCCGCGGCATCCGCTACTCCGTGGACCACGACGCCCGGGTGATCAACCTCTCGGTCGAGTTCTTCGACCTGCTCAGCGGGCGGCCGTACACGATCACGAGCTCGCCCGACGTGCGTGACGCGATCCGCTACGCCGGCCAGCACCGGGTGCCCGTCGTGGTCGCCGCGGGGAACTCCGGCGAGGCCGAGATCCCCTCGACGGTGCTCGACGACTCGATCATCTATGTCGGGGCCACGACCGAGCACGGCTGCCTGGCGGACTACTCGAACTTCGGGCACGGCGTCGACGTCGTCGCCCCGGGCGGCGGCAGCGACGCCTCGCTGCCCAACGACCCCCACTGCGCGCCCAACGCCAAGGCGGGACGCAACGTCCAGCAGGTCAGCTTCAAGCGTGGCCGGTACGGCGACTTCTCGGTCCCGCACGATCGCAGCGGGCGCATCGGGCTGAAGGGGACCTCGATGGCGGCGCCGCACGTCACCGGCGTCATCGCGCTGCTCCTCGCGTCGAAGGCGCTCGGCCAGCACCCGACGACGAAGCAGGTCGCCCAGCGGCTGACCGAGACGGCACGCGATCTCGGGGCGCCGGGGCGCGACCGCTATTACGCCGGGGGCCTCGTCGACGCCGCCGCCGCCCTGCGCGGCACCAGGACGCCTGTCGGTTAGGTGGTCCGGATGATCAGCACGCTGCACGGCGCGTGGTGGCTGATCTTGTTGGGCACGGAGCCGAGCAGGAAGCGCTTGGCGCCCGTCATGCCCTTGTTGCCCACGACGATCAGGTCAGCGCCGCGCTCCTCGGCCACGTCGAGGATGGCGTCGGCTGGGTCGCCCTGGCGCGCGTAGGTCTCGGTGGCGACTCCGGCGGCCTCCGACTCGGCCGCCGCCTCGCGCAGGGTGGCGTCGACGTCCTCCCGGGCGTTGACCATCCACTGCAGGTCGCCGGGGACCTGCTGGGCCTCCTCGCGCAGGCGCCCGGCCGGCACCGGCTCATAGGCGCTGACGATGTCCAGGCGCGCTGCGTGACGGCGCGCCAGCTCCACCGCTTGGCTGACCGCCTCCCGGGCGGTCTGGGATCCGTCCGTCCCCACGACGATCGAGGCGAACATGGCGCCGCAGTCTAGGCAAGCTTCACGATGGCGATGACGATGCCCACGAGCACGAAGACGCAGATGGCCACCTGCGTCCAGATCCAGAAGGGCGACATGTGGCCAAGCTAGCATCGCCCGCGTGAGCTCCGACTCGCCCACGCCCGCCCAGCGCGCCGACGCCGTGCTGCGAGCCGCCGAGGCGGCCGCTGCGGCCGCGCAGGCGGCTGCCGCGGCGGCGCAGGCCGCGTCGCTGCCCCTGCCGGAGCCGGTGGCGGTGCCCGTCGCGCCGCCGGAGCCGGCCGCGCCGGCCGAGCCTGTCGCGGCGCCGGAGCCGGCCGCGCCGGCCGAGCCTGTCGCGGCGCCGGAGCCGGCCGCGCCGGCCGAGCCTGTCGCGGCGCCGGAGCCTGTCGCGCCGGCCGAGGCCGCTGCTGCGCCGGTCGTGCAGGAGGCCGCGATGGTGCAGCCGGCCGGCCCCGTGGCGCGCATCGAGGCGGTGCGCCGCGAGCCTCTCGCTGCGCCGGCGCCCGAGGCTCCCTCCGGGCCCGCCGCTGCGCCGGCGCCCGAGGCTCCCTCCGGGCCCGCCGCTGCGCCGGCGCCCGAGGCTCCCTCCGGGCCCGCCGCTGCGCCGGCGCCCGAGGCTCCCTCCGGGCCCGCCGCTGCGCCGGCGCCCGAGGCTCCCTCCGGGCCCGCCGCTGCGCCGGCGCCCGAGGCTCCCGCCGAGCCCGTCGCCCCGCCCTACCCCGAGGCGCCGTGCGAGCCGCCCATCCACGAGGCCGGCGCCGCGGGACGCCTGCTCGCGGCCGCCGGCGAGCTCGAGGCCCACATCGCGCAGGCCCGCGAGCAGCTCGACGCGCTGGAGGAGGCGCTCGACCGGCTCGAGCGCTACGACACGCCAGCCGACTAGAGTGTCCCTCGCCGCATGGCGTTCGACCCGACCGGATTCTCGATCTCGATCTCCGACCGCGACGGACGCGCGGTCGTCGTCATCCGTGGCGAGCTCGATCTGGCCACCGCGCCGGACCTCGAAGCGGCGATCCAGGGTCGGCTCGATGACGGGCAGGACGTCGTCGTCGACCTGCGCGAGCTGGACTTCATGGACTCCACGGGGCTGCGCGTGCTGGTCTCGGCCCACGCGCGCGTCGAGGGCACCGAGCAGCGCTTCCTGATCGTGCGGCCGCTCCCCGGCGCCTCGATCGAGCGCATCCTCGCGGTAGCTGGTGTCGAGCGCGTGCTCGACCTCGTCGACGACGCCTGACGAGCGGCGGGCGGCGAGGCCTCGGGCGCTACGGTGCCGGGATGTCGACCACCGCGGGCGTCGCCTTCGACCAAGCCACCCTCGAGCGCTTCGCCGATCTCGCCATCGGGTTCGCCGCCAACGTCCAGAAGGGCCAGATCGTCGCGATCGGCGCCGAGCTCGGCAAGGAGGCGATGGTCCGCGCGCTGGCGGCCAAGGCCTACCAGCACGGCGCGAAGTTCGTCGACGTGCAGTACTTCGACATGCACGTCAAGCGGGCGCGCATCCTCGACGCCGAGGAGGACACGCTCGACTACGTGCCGCCCTGGTATGGCCACCGGCTGCTCGAGCTAGGGCGCCTGCGCTGCGCGCGCATCGGGCTCTCGGGCCCGCCACGCCCGGGCTGCTGGACGACCTCGACCCCCGCCGCGCCGGTCGCGACCAGCTGCCCTTCGTCCGCGAGGCCGGCGTCGTGGTCAACGAGCGCACGACCAACTGGACGATCGTGCCCTACCCGACCAGCGGCTGGGCCCGCCAGGTCCATCCGGGGCTGTCCGACGAGGACGCGCTCGCCCGCCTGTCCGAGCAGATCCTGCACGTCTGCCGCCTGGACGAGGCGGACCCCGTCGCGGCCTGGAAGGAGCGCGCGGACTTCCTCGTCGCCATCGCCGAGCGCGTGACCGAGCGGCGCTTCGACGCGCTGCGCTTCGAGGGCCCCGGCACCAACCTCACGGTCGGGCTGCTGCCCACCACGCTCTTCATGGCGGCGCGCTTCGAGACGGTCGACGGGATCGTCCACATGCCCAACCTCCCCTCCGAGGAGGTCTTCGGCGCCCCCGACCCGCAGCGCACCGACGGCGTCGTGCGCGCGACCAAGCCGCTGGTCATCGGCGGCTCGATCATCAAGGGCCTCGAGGTCGAGTTCCGCGACGGGCGCGCCGTGCGCATCGAGGCCGAGGCGGGTGCCGATGTCCTGCGCGGCTACGCCGCCCGCGACGAGGGCGCGTCGCGCCTGGGCGAGGTCGCGCTCGTCGACGGCGAAGGGCGCATCGGCAAGCTCGAGACCGTCTTCTTCGACACGCTGCTCGACGAGAACGCCGCGTCGCACATCGCGCTGGGCGAGAGCTACCGGTTCACGGCAGGCGAGCAGGACCACCCGCGCCTGAACCACTCCTCGATCCACGTCGACTTCATGATCGGCGGCGACGACGTGGCCGTCACCGGCGTCACGGCGGCGGGCGAGGACGTGCCGGTCCTGCGCGGCGGTGCCTGGCAGCTCTGAGCGCGGCCGTGGCCGCGCAGGGCGGCGCCCGCGGGCTCTGGCACGCCACCTGAGCGGTTACGCTTCCAGGCGCCTGGAGAGGTGCCGGAGCGGTTGAACGGGCGCGACTGGAAATCGCGTAACGGGGGTTAACCTCGTTCGAGGGTTCGAATCCCTCCCTCTCCGTCTGAGCCGGACGTGGTCTGGCGAGACCCGGCTTGGTTGGTTCCTCTCGCGCCGAGCCCGCGGAGGTGTACGATCAGACGTGGCTTCGCCCCGACCCTCGGCGAGGCCGGCAGTCCCGGCTCCAGCCTGCGGCCGGGCAGGGCGCGATGACCGTCAGAGGCACGCGCCGAGCGGTCCACTATTGGAGCCCCGCCATGTCGACTCTCGCCGTAACACAGGACCAGCCTGACCACTCGCCTGGGGACACCGTTGCCGGGGAGCGGCCCGCCGCTGCGCAGGGGCGGTTCGCGACGCGAGAGCCGACGCACGAGGAGTTTCGACTGCGGTGCGCCGATGCGCATCCCATCGGCTGCGACGTGGAGTTGGTCTCATCGAGCCGCGAGGACGTCGTCTCCCGCGCCTGTTCGCACGGCGCGAACGCTCACGGCTTCACTCCGGCCTGGTACAGCCCGGGGCGTCTCGCCGCGATCGCGGCGGAGGTGGCCCAGACAGGGCGAGCGCGCGTCACAGGCAAGCGTCCGTAGAAGACCGCAGCAGGCCTAAGGGCGGCTCCGGATGCCGGGTCGGCCCCCGTGGGCTTACCGTCGGGACACACGAGCGGCATCGGGCTGCAACCGCAGCCGAGCTCGACCAGAGGCAGGAGATCGAAATGAAGGCGCTTGTCTACCACGGTCCTGGCCAGCGCGGTTGGGACACAGTGGACGATCCGACGATCGTCGATCCGACCGACATCGTCGTCCGGATCGACACCTCGACGATCTGTGGCACCGACCTGCACATCCTCAAGGGAGACGTGCCCGAGACCACGCCCGGCACGGTGCTCGGTCACGAGGCGGTGGGGACCGTGCAGGAGATCGGAGCAGGGGTGAGCACGGTCGCCGTCGGCGACCGCGTGCTGCTCTCCTGCGTGAGCGCGTGCGGGCGCTGTCGCTTCTGCAAGGAGGGCCGGTACGGCCAGTGCCTCGGCGGGGGCGGGTGGATCTTCGGACACACGATCGACGGGCTCCAGGCCGAGTACGCGCGCGTGCCGTTTGCGGACAACTCCGTCTACAAGGTCCCCGATGAGCTCAGCGACGAGCAGGTCCTCTTCCTGGCCGACATCCTGCCGACCTCCTACGAAGTGGGTGTGCTCAACGGCATGGTGACCCCGGGAGACGTGGTGGCGATCGTCGGTGCCGGGCCCATCGGGCTGGCGGCGATCCTCACCGCTAGGCTCTACACCCCGGGGCGGATCGTCGCGATCGACCTGGCCGACAGCCGGCTCGAGAGCGCAGTGCGATTCGGCGCCGACACCACGATCAACAACGGTCGCGAGGACGCACTCGCTGCGGTCATGGAGCTCACCGATGGCCTCGGCGCTGACGTCGCGTTCGAGGCGGTGGGCGTGCCGCAGACGTTCGAGCTGGCGACTGAGCTGATCCGCCCATGTGGGCGCGTGGCCAACATCGGCGTCCACGGGCAACCGGCGACACTCCATCTCGAGAAGCTCTGGATCCGCGACGTGACGGTGACGACCGGACTGGTTGACACCTACACGATTCCGCGGCTCATGAAGCTGGTCTCCAGTGGTCGCCTCGACCCGACGATCTTCGCCACCCATCACTTCGCGCTCGGCGAGACGATGAGCGCGTACGACACGTTCGCCGATGCCGCATCCACCAATGCGCTCAAGGTCGTGCTCGAGGGCAGCGAGCGCGCTCACGGCTCGAACGGACGCATCGGCGCGAGCGTCGTGCCTGGGGCCGCCTGAGCCGGCGGCTCAGCGGCGGGCGAGCCCCGTGACGTAGCCGTAGCCCGTGGCGATGCCCTCGAACACGTCCCCGGCGTAGTCGTCGAACTCGAGCACCGCGAGCTCGGCCGCGGGTGCGGCGCGCAGGATGTCGGGGACGGGCATCGCGCCGCTGCCCACCGGGAGCTGAGTCGCGGTGTCCGGGTCGATCGGGCCATCCTTGAGATGGAGCATCCGCGCCTGGTCGCCGAGCCGACGAAGGAGGGCCGGGACGTCCTGGCCGCCGACCGCCGCCCAGTAGGTGTCGAGCTCCAGGACGACCTCCGGCCCGACGTCGTCGGCGAAATGCTCCAGCGCCGTCCGGCCGTCGGGCATCGTGGCCAGCTCCCAGTGGTGGTTGTGGTAGCCGATCCGCAGGCCGTGCGGCGCCGCGGCCGCGTGCGCTCTGCCGAGCTCCTGCGCGACCGCGCTGACCCCCTCCCTCGAGCTCCACTGCTCGGGCGGGCTGAACGGGTGGATGACGGTCTGCACGCCGACCGTCGCGGCGGCGTCGAAGACCCGGTCGAGGTCGGCGCCGTCGCTCAGGGTCGCATGGGCGCTCGGCGCACTCAGGCCGTTGGCGGTCAGGGCCTCGCGCAGCGCGCGCGGATTCGCGGTGAGGTCGAACGGCTCCACGCGGCGCAACCCGGTGTCGGCCAGCCGCGCCAGTGCTCCCGGCAGGTCCACGGCGAGCTCGGCCCGGACGGAGTACAGCTGCACGGACAGGGCCGGCCCCGACTCGCCGTCGGCGTCGAGCTCGGCGGCCAGCTCGCGCACGCGCCGCGCGATGTCGTCGCGGATGACGCGGACCTCGTCGACGGCCCGGCCGGCGGGATCTTCGAGCTCCCAGTCGACGTAGCGCTTGCCCGGGATGTAGGGGCACTCGTCGCCGCAGCCCATGGTCACCACGACGTCGGCCTGCTCGGCCAGCTCTTGGGTCAGCCGGCGCGGGACGCGGTCGGAGAGGTCGACACCCAGCTCGCGCATGACCTCCACGACCTCGGGATGCACGCGGTCGGCGGGCGTGGTGCCCGCCGACAGCGCGAGGTGGCGCCCGCCGGCCGCCTGCTCAAAGAGCGCCGCGGACATCTGCGAGCGCCCGGCGTTCTGGCGGCAGACGAAGAGCGCCGTGGCCATTCGCGCCGAGCCCTCAGGCCGAGGGCTTGCGGGCGCGCACGATGGCCGACGCGGCCCGCTCGTGGACGCGGTGCGTCTCGCGGATCTCGACGTCCGTCAGCCCGGCCGCGCTCAGCGCGGCGCGGAACTGCTGCTCGGTCAGGGCGCCCGCGACGCAGCCCGTGTAGGCGGCCATGTCCGAACGCGTGGCCTCGTCCATGTCGGGGTCGGCGATCACGTCGGAGACCGCGAAGCGCCCGCCGGGCCGCAGCACCCGCGCCGCCTCGGCCAGCACCTTGGCCTTGTCGCCGGCGAGGTTGATCACGCAGTTGGAGATCACGACGTCGACCGACGCGTCGGGGAGCGGGATGTCCTCGATGTAGCCCTTGACGAACTCGACGTTGCCCACGCCGGCCTGGGCCGCGTTGGCGCGCGCCAGCTCGAGCATCTCGTCGGTCATGTCCAAGCCGATGGCCCGGCCCGACGCGCCGACCCGGCGGGCGCTGATGAGCACGTCCGCGCCGGCGCCGGAGCCGAGGTCGAGCACCGTCTCGCCCTCGTGCAGGTCGGCCACCGCGGTTGGGACGCCGCACCCCAGCGAGGCCGAGACGGCCGAGGGCGTCGCGCCCTCGGCGTCGGTGCCGTCGTAGAGCGCCGAGCCGAAGACGCTGGGCGCGCACCCGCCCGGCCCGCACCCGCACGAGGCGTCGTCGGCGTCGGCGGCCGCGCGGGCGGCTGCGGCGTACTTCTCGCGCACGACCTCGCGGATGTCGTCCTGCGCGCGGACGGGGTCGGGGGTCGTCAGCTCAGCCATGCGGTCAGCTCCTGGAGGGGGTTGGAGGGCAGCGAGTAGTAGGCCCATCGGTGGCGGCGCTCGACCACCACGAGGCCGGCCTCGACCAGCTTCTTGAGGTGATGCGAGAGCGTCGACTGCGGCATCTCGAACAGCGGCACGAGCTCGCACTGGCACACCGCAACGGGGCTGCGGCGCAGCACGTCGAGGATGTTCACCCGCACCGGCTCGGCCAGCGCGCCGGCGATCTCGGCGATTCGCGCTGCGTCCAGCGCGCGGTCGAGGCCGACGTCCGCCGCGCAGCAACTGTTGGCGGCGGGACCGGCGGGGAGGGTGGGAAGCGCGCTCGTCATATCGAAAGTCGTCGATATGACGGCCACCGTAGCGAACGGGCACGGCGAGTTCAAGGGCGCGATGCGCGCCCTGGGCCGCGCGGGCGGCGTCTCGCCGTCCGCGCCAGCGTTACGGTTTGCCGTGGATGCGCAGCACCGAGATGAGGGCGATCGGCGAGCTCGCGGGACGCACGCTGGCGGGCGCGGGAACGATGGTGCGCGACCTGCACATCATCCTGGGAGACCTGCTCGTGCGCGTGCCCAGCGCCTCGGGCGAGGGTCGCAGGCGCAAGGTCGGCTTCGCAATCGAGGACGGCCACCAGCTCGGAGGCCTGACGCATTTCGACCTGCTCAACCACCCCGCGGTGTACGACCAGATCCGGGCCTGGGTCGAGCGATGAGCGACCGCGAGCTGCTGCTCGCGCGCCTGCTGAGGGCTCGGCTAGGCTCCCGGGCCCGTGACCGAGCGTCGCCTGCCACGCTGGTCGGAGCTGCGGCCCCTGCTGGCGCCGCGCCGGCCTGAGCTCGACCCGACTGCGCGGCGCCTGGCGCGCGCGGCGAGCGTCGCCGACCTGCGCGCCATCGCGCGCCGCCGCGCGCCGCGGGGAGTGTTCGACTACGCCGACGGCGCCGCCGACACCGAGATCGGCCTGCGCCGCGCGCGCGACGTCTTCGCGCGCGTCGAGCTCGTGCCGAGCATCCTGCGCGACGTCTCGGCCGTCGACCCCTCGACGACGATCTTCGGACGCCCCGCCTCGATGCCGTTGGCCTTCGCGCCGACCGGCTTCACGCGCCTGTTCCACCACGAGGGCGAGCGCGCGGTGGCGCGGGTGGCCGAGCGCGTGGGCATCCCGACCGGCCTGTCGACCGTCGGGACGGTCACGCCCGAGGCCCTGGCCGCGGAGGCGCCCACCGCGTCGAAGTGGTTCCAGCTCTACATGTGGCCCGACCGCGACGCGAGTGCCGAGCTCATCGGGCGCGCGCGGGCCGCCGGCTTCCATGTCCTGGCGCTCACCGTCGACGTGCCGGTGGCCGGCTCGCGCCTGCGCGACGTGCACAACGGGCTCGTCTTCCCGCCGCGCCCGACGCTGCGCACGCTGGGCGACATGGCGATGCACCCGTCGTGGTGGGCCAACGTGCTCACGACAGAGCCGCTGCGCTTCGCCTCGCTGAAGGCGCCGCCGACCACGGTCGCGCGCGTGGCCAGCCTCTTCGACGCCGCGCTGAAGGACGCCGACATCGGCTGGCTGCGCGATCTGTGGGACGGGCCGCTGGTGGTCAAGGGCATCCTCACCGCCGAGGACGCGCGCCGCGCCATCGACCTCGGCGCCGACGGCGTCGTCGTCTCCAGCCACGGCTCGCGCCAGCTCGACCTCTCGCCCACGCCGCTCGAGGTGCTGCCCGAGATCGTGGAGGCGATCGGCGACCGCGCCGAGGTCTTCCTCGACTCGGGGATCCTCACCGGTGCGGACATCGTCGCCGCCGTCGCCATGGGCGCCCGGGCGTGCCTCGTCGCGCGCGCCTACTGCTATGGGCTGATGGCCGCCGGGGAGCGTGGCGTCCAGCACGCTCACGACCTGCTGCGCGCCGAGCTCGTGCGCACGCTGGCGCTGCTAGGGGTGAGCTCCGTGAGCGACCTCACCCCCGACCGCGTCCGGCTGCGGCCGGCGGGCGCGTAGGAGCTCGCGCAGGAGCAGGGCGACCGCGACCGGCACCGTGGCCGGGATCGTGTCGGTGACGTAGAAGAGCAGGGTCCAGGCCTCGGCCAGCGCCCAGGTCACGAGCGCCCAGCGCCAGGCGCGCGCGCCCTCCACGGCCAGCACGCCGCCGAGCACGCCGGCGACGAAGAGGTCGCCGTATCCGAGGTTGGCCGGGCCGAAGCTCGCGTACTGCAACTGGGGCAGGCCGGGCGCGGGAACGGCGGCATTGAGGACGGCGTTCGGCTGCTGGAGGTTCTGCGAGAAGACGAGGATCGCGTCGACGATCGCCATCGCCACGATCCCGGCCTTCAGCCACGGGCCGGGCGCGGCGCCGGCCAGCAGCCGCCCGAGGGTCACGCAGCTCAGCGCCGCGAGGGCCGCCCCGGCCAGCTCGCCGGCCGCGGAGGTCTGCGACGCCCAGGCGAGGGCCAGCAGCGGCGCGGCCAGCAGGGCGAGGGGCGGCCGGGCGCCGCGCATGGCCCACCCGAGGGCGAGGGCGGCGCCGGGCGGCACGAGGATCAGCGCCACCCAGGTGAGCACGTCGGCGACGTTGGGCAGCGCCGCGATGGCACCGACGACGACCGCGATCGAGAGGGGCAGGACCAGCGCCCAGCGGGCGGTCGCGTAGCGCTGCAGCCGTCGCGGGATGCCGGCGCCGGTCAGGCCGACGAGCGAGGCCTGGATCGCCAGCAGGACGGCGTCGTGAAGGACGAAGTCGAGCGTCACCGCCCGTCAAGTGTGGCGCTTATGCGGCGAGCGCCGCGTCGGCCTCGCCGAGCGGGATGGCGAAGACGATGTGCCGGCGCGAGACGGCGATGAAGGGGTGCTCGGTGCCTGGGCCGTCGCGCCCGATGAGCTCGACGACGCAGCTGGTGAGCGAGATGAAGTCGCGCTCGGACGCGTTGAGGAAGTCCGACAGGCGGCTGCGATAGCCGTCGTGGGGGAGGGTCAGGACGCCGGAGATGCGGTGGCGGTCGGTCTCGACGTAGACGTGTTCGTGACGATGCTGCACCTAATCGTTGTCGGCAGCATGCCGCAGGGCCATGAGCACCAGATCGCGGTCGTGGTCGTACGTCAGACACTCCAGTGCGTCGTCGAGGCCCAGCCAGCGCAGCTCGTCGACCTCGTCGTTGGGCTCGAACTCGCCGTCGAGGACGTCCATCCGCCAGTAGCGCACGGTCTTCGGGCGTCCCTTGGGGTCCGTGTACTGCACCGAGCTGAGCTCCTCGCGCAGGGCGCCGCGATAGCCCGTCTCCTCGCGCACCTCGCGCAGGGCGGCGTCCTCCCAGGGCTCGCCCTCCTCGAGCTTGCCCTTGGGCAGGGCCAGTCGTCGTACTTGGGTCGGTGGACGAGCGCCACCTGTCCGTCGCGCACGAGGACGCCTCCCGCCGCGTGCACCTGTCGTCGCAGCCACGCCATGCGGTTGACGGTATAGGCTCGCCGCGATGGGCCGCGTCGTGCACTTCGAGATCCACGCCGCCGATCCCGACCGCGCCGAGCGCTTCTACAAGCGCGTCTTCGACTGGGAGGTCCGGCGCTGGGAGGGCGCTCCGGTCGACTACCGCCTGATCACCACCGGCGCGGACGGCGAGCCGGGCATCAACGGCGCCATCGTCGAGCGCCGCGGCGCCGTCGACGGCAAGGCGGTCACCGCCTTCGTGTGCACGGTGAGCGTCGACGACCTCGCCGCGGTCGAGGCGGCCGTCCCCGAGGCCGGCGGCGAGCAGGTCGTCGATCGCCAGGAGCTCGAGAACGTCGGCTCCTTCGCCTACTTCAAGGACACCGAGGGCAACATCTTCGGGGCCATGCAGTCCGCCCAGTAGCTTGCGGGCATGGACATCGAGGTGCGACGCCTGGGGCCCGGCGACGAGGACGCGGTCCACGCCGCCCGCACGCTGTTCGACGCCGCGCCGCAGCCCGAGGCGACCCAACGCTTCCTCGCCGAGCCCGCCAATCACCTACTCGTCGCCTACGACTCCGACACCCCCGTGGGGTTCGTCTCCGGCGTTGAGCTGACCCACCCCGACAAGGGGACCGAGATGTTCCTCTACGAGCTCGGGGTCGACGAGCCGGCGCGCGGTCGCGGCGTGGGCCGCACGCTCGTGCAGGCCCTGGCGGCAGCCGCCCGGGAGGCGGGTTGCTACGACATGTGGGTGCTCGCCGACGCGGACAACGCCGCGGCGCACGCGACGTACGCGCGGGCGGGTGGGCGGGAGTCGTCGCGGCCGGTGCTACTGGACTGGGACTTCCGCTCGCGCTAGCGGTTGCCGCTGGCGTTTGTGGCTTTTCGCGGCGCTTACAGCATCATCGAGGGGACGGGAGGCGGCCGGCGGTTCGGGGCGCGCGTTGTCGTCCTCAGGCGTGTGCGCCTTTCTGCACGAAGCGCGCGTGTTTCGCAACAGTCTTTGGAGACGCGCCGGGGGGTGGGCTCTCTTCGGGGTCACTATGACCCCCAAGAGAGCCCACCCCCTCTGTCGCCCGCGGAAAGTGTTGCGAAAGACGCGCGAACCGCGCCGGAACTCCGCGCGCCGACGTGACGCGGCGAAGGTGTCCTGCCCTGGGGTCGGAGGACGACCAGAAGGCAGGACGGCTAGCGCGGAGGACGACCGCGGGCGCTGCGACCGACGCCGCTGCCTTCCCTCGATGCGGCCGTAAGCGCCGCGCAGCGCCGGTCACGCTGGCGGAGAACAGGGGATCTCCGCGCCGGTCACGCTGGCGGAGAACAGGGGATCTCCGCGTCGGTCACGCCGGCGGAGAACAGGGGATCTCCGCGTGCAGGTGTGTCCCGCCGCCGGCCGGGCTCTCCAGCGACAGCGTCCCGTCGAGCGCGGCGACGCGGTCGGCCAGGCCGCGCAGGCCCGAGCCGCGCGCGAGGTCGGCGCCGCCGACGCCGTCGTCGGAGACGTCGACGATCACGCGGCCGTCCGTGCGGCGGACGGCGACCGCGGCCTCGGTGGCCTCGGCGTACTTGGCAACGTTGGCCAGCGCCTCGGAGACCATGAAGTAGGCGGCGCTCTCGACGTTGCCGGGCAGGCGCTCCTCGGGGTCGACCTGCACCTCGACCGGCACGGGGGCGCGTGATGCGAGTGCCTGAAGCGCCGGCTCGAGGCCGTGGTCGGTGAGGACGGCGGGGTGGATGCCGCGCGCCAGCTCGCGCAGCTCCGAGAGGCTCGTGTCGAGCTCCTGGATCGCCTCGCCGAGCATGGCGTCGAGATCGTCCGCGCCGCGGCGGGCGCGCAGGCGGGCCGAGCTGAGCAGGAGCTTGAGCGCGACCAGCCGCGACTGCGCGCCGTCGTGCAGGTCGCGCTCCAGGCGCCGTCGCTCGGCGTCACCGGCCTCGACGATCCGCGCGCGCGACGCACGCAGCTCCTCGAGGCTCGCGCGCAGCTCGGCGTCGAGGAGCGAGAGGTGGGTGCGCAGCAGGCCGCCGAGGAAGGCGAAGGGCATCAGGCCCGTCGCGATGAACGCCGCCCACCACGCCGCGTTGCCGACGCCCGCCCGGGCCACCGTGACGAGCAGGAAGGTCAGCAGGGAGAAGGTGTAGACCGGCGTGAGCTGCAGGCGATCGATGGGCGGCGTCGCCCGCCAGCGCCGTATCGCCCAGGCGAGCACGATGGCGAAGAGGACGAGGTAGGAGAGCGCGCCGAGGGCGGTGAGCACCGTCGCCAGGCTGCGGTCGTGCCGGATGAGCAGCAGGTTGGTCGGGCACCGGTCGCAGCCGAGGTCGTGGGGGCTGGCGAAGAGCAGCGCCGGCACGAAGGCCAGCGGGAAGACGAAGTAGCCCGCGATGGCGAGCGTGCGGTCCAGCCCGGTGGTCAGCCGGCCCGTCGGGAAGCTCAGGCCGAGCTGCAGGAAGATGGCGCCCCACAGGCCGCCGACGACCAGCGCCCCCGTGTAGACCAGGCGGGAGTTCGCGGCCTGCAGCGTGTAGATGAACCACGCGAAGCCGAGCAGGATCATGAGCGCGCCGATCCGGCTCTCGGGCCGGCGCCGCCAGGCGTAGAGCCCGGTCCCGATGAAGCTCCAGCCCACTGCCGGCGCGAAGATGGCCCAGACGGCCCTGACCGTCTGGTGGTCGCTGGCCAGCTCGACGGCGATGACGATCCCGCCCCCGGCGAGCGCGGCGAGGACGATCGCGACGAGAAACGGCCGGGCCGGGACGACGGGCGTCATACGCATCACGAGTATCCCGACGATCGGGGCCGGACGGAGCGCCGCCCTACACTCGTGGCGTGTCCTTCCAGCGCGACTTCGACGGCTCGGAGCCAGCTCGCCCAGAGCCCGTGACGCGGCTCGCGGGCGCCAGGGCCGACAGCCTCGTCGCGCGTGCCGGGCACCTGGCCAGCGGGACGCTCGCCTGCCCGCGCTGCGACGCCCCGGTCGCGCTCGCGGCCGGCCCCGCCGCGCCGGCCGATCCGCTCGGCTGCCCGTTCTGCGCGCACAGCGCGACCGTGCGCGACTTCCTATCGCTCGGCGACCCGACGCGCCCGGCGCGCGTCGCCGTGCGCGTCGTGCACTACCGGGCCTGAGCCAGCGGCTCGCGCGTCAGCTCCCCGTCGACGCGCCGCCAGATGCCCAGCGGGTTCGCGTCCTGGAGCTCGGGCGCCAGGACGTGCGCCGGCGCGTTCTGGAAGGCGACCGGGCGCAGGAAGCGACGGATCGCCGTCATGCCCACCGAGGTGTGCGCCGGCGCCGTGGTGGCCGGGTACGGCCCGCCATGGTGCATGCCGTGGGTGACGGCGACGCCGGTCGGGAAGCCGTCGAAGATCAGCCGCCCGCTGCGCGCGCTCAGCGCGGTGGCCAGCAGCGCGACCAGGTCCGCGTCGTCGGCCTGCGCGTGGACCGAGCCCGTGAGCTGGCCGTCGACGAGCAGCAGCGCGTCGAGGAGCTCCTCGCGCGAGCCGTAGGTCAGCAGGAGGACAACGGGCCCGAAGCGCTCCTCGAGCAGCTCGGGGTGCTCGCGCACGTCGCCCGCCGCCGCGCGGTAGGCCGCGGGGTGGAAGCGGAAGCCCGGCTCGGCGGCCGTCGCGGCGCCCTCGACCGGCTCGGCCAGGCCGTCCAGCTCGGCCACCCGCTCGGTCAGCGCGTCGCGCAGGCGCTCGTTGAGCAGCACCTGCGGCTCGCTGGCGGCCAGGCGCGCGCCGAGGTCGGTCGCGAAGGCATCGCCCTCCTCGCCGGCGGGCACGAAGACGACGCCGGGCTTGGTGCAGAGCTGCCCGCCGAAGGAGGCGACCGAGGCGGCCAGGCCCTCGGCGATCGCCTCGCTGCGCTCGGCCAGCGCGGCCTCGGTGACCACGATCGGGTTCACGCTGCCCATCTCGGCGAAGACCGGGATCGGGCGCTCGCGCGCCGCGGCGCGGTCGTGCAGGGCCTTGCCGCCCGCGAAGGAGCCCGTGAAGCCGACGGCGGCGATCGCCGGCTCGTCGACGAGCGCCTCGCCGACCTCGAAGCCGCTGGACTGCAGCAGCGCGAAGGTGGCGCCCGGCAGGCCGCTCTCGGCCGCGGCGGCGGCCAGCTCGCGCGCGACCACCGCGCTCGTCCCCGGGTGCGAGGGGTGGCCCTTGACGATCACCGGGCATCCGGCCGCGAGCGCGCTGGCGGTGTCGCCGCCCGCGGTCGAGAAGGCGAGCGGGAAGTTGCTGGCGCCGAAGACCGCCACCGGGCCGATGGGCACGAGCATCCGCCTGACGTCGGGCCGCGGGATGGGCTTGGCGTCGGGGTCGGCGGTGTCGATGATGGCCTCGACGTAGTCGCCGGCGTCGACCACCGCGGCGAACGCCTCGAGCTGGCCGGCCGTGCGCTCGAGCTCGCCGCGCAGGCGCCCCTCGGGCAGGCCGGTCTCGGCCCCGGCGACCGCGACGATCTCGTCGCCCGCCGCGCGCAGGCGCGCCGCGGCGGCGCGCAGGAAGCCCGAGCGCCGCTGCGGATCGCGCAGGTCCCCCGATCTGAAGGCCTCGCTTGCGGCGCTGACGGCCTCGTTGACGTCGGCGCGGGTGGCCTCTTCGAAGGCGGCCCCGGGCTCGCCCGTGCTGGGATCGACGGCATGGAAGGTGCTTGACACGGCCGCTACGGTACCAGGACCGCAGCGCAAACCAATTCTTCCTCATTCAGTTCGTTGATCAAACCAATCTAGGGCCACTCAAGGCGACGCAGCTCTACGAGCGGATCGCCGACCGAATCGCCGGCGAGATCCGCATGGGCCTACTGCGCCCCGGCGAGCGGCTGCCGTCCGAGCGCGATCTCGCTCAGCGCCTCGAGGTCGGCCGCTCCTCCGTCCGCGAGGCCATCGCCGCGCTCCAGGTCCACGGCGTGATCGAGACGCGCCCCGGATCGGGCTCGTTCGTCGCGGCCGATGCGGTCGAGCGGGTCCAGGCCCCCGCGGCCGGCGACGGCGCGATCGCGCTGCCGCACGACGCGAGCCCCACCGCGCTGCTCGAGGCCCGCGAGCTGCTCGAGCCGCGGGTCGCCGCGCTGGCCGCCCGCCACGGGCGCCCCGACCCGTACGCCGAGGAGCTGCTCGAGCGCATGGACCGCGCCGGCGACGACGCGGACGGCCCCGACTGGAACGAGTGCGATCGTCTCTTTCACCGCCAGATCGCGGTCATGACCGACAACCCGGTGCTCGTCGCCCTCGCCGACCACGTCGCCGCGGTCATGGACCAGCCGCTGTGGCAGCGCCTGCGCGACGAGTCGGTCGCGGTCACCGGGCGCGCGCGCCTGCACGCGGCCGAGCACCGGATGATCTACGAGGCCATCGTGGGCACCGACCCCGAGGCCGCCGCCTTCTTCGCCACCCAGCACATCCAGCGCGTCAGGCGCTACATGACCCTCACCTAGGAGAGACCCGTGCGCTTCCCCGGCATCATCCCCGCCGTCACGACCCCCTTCGGCCCCTCGGGCGAGGTCGACGCCCCGGCGCTGCAGGCCAACGTGCGCGGCCTGCTCGACGCGGGCGTGCACGGCATCGTCGGCACCGGCACGATGGGCGAGGCGGGCAGCATGAGCACGCGCGAGCGCCGCGACGTCATCGCCGCCATCGTCGAGGCCGTCGACGGCCGCGTCCCGGTCATCGCGGGCGTCTCGGCCGGCACGGCGGAGCAGGCCGGCGCCTACGCGGCCCACGCCGCCGAGGCTGGCGCGGTCGCGCTCATGTGCCTGCCCCCGCTGGGCTATCGGGCCGACGAGGCCGAGCTCGTCGCCTTCTACGCCGCGGTCGGCGCCGACAGCGGCCTGCCCCTCATGCTCTACAACAACCCCGAGGCCTCGGGCGTCGACATGCCGGCGGCCGTCATCGCCCGCATCGCCGAGGCCAACGAGCAGGTCGTCGCGGTCAAGGAGTGCTCGGGCGACGTGCGCCGCATCCCGGCGCTGCTGCACGCCAGCGACCTCGAGGTCCTCGTCGGCGGCGACGACTGGGCGCTCGAGGGCTTCTGCGCCGGCGCCACCGGCTGGGTCACGGGCGTGGCCGACGTCGCGCCCGCGCAGTGCGTCGCGCTCTACGAGCACTGCCGCGCCGGCGAGCTCGACGCCGCCCGCGAGGTCTACCGCCGGCTGCTGCCGCTCGGGCGCTTCGACATGACGCCCAAGCTCGTGCAGTACTTCAAGGCCGCGATGGACGAGGTCGGCTACGCCGGCGGCCCGACGCGCGCTCCGCGCCTGCCGCTCAATGACGACGAGCGCGCCGCACTGCGCGACGCCCTCACCACCCTCGGGGTCGGGGTCGCCGCTTGAGGGCATCTCGCTACTTCGCCGCTGTGGACTCCCACACCGAGGGGATGCCGACGCGCGTCATCACCGGCGGGGTGGGGCCGCTGCCCGGCGCGACGATGCTCGAGCGCAAGCTGCGATTCGAGGCCGAGCGCGATGACCTGCGCCTGCTGCTCATGCGCGAGCCGCGCGGGCACGCGGCGATGTCCGGAGCGATCCTGCAGCCCCCGACGCGCGACGACGCCGACTGGGGCGTCCTTTACATCGAGGTCTCCGGCTGCCTGCCGATGTGCGGCCACGGGACGATCGGCGTGGCCACCGTCCTCGTCGAGACCGGCATGGTCGAGGTGTGCGAGCCCGAGACCGTCGTGCGCCTCGACACGCCGGCCGGCCTGGTCGAGGCCCGCGTGGCCGTGTCCGGCGGGCGCGCCGAGGCCGTGACCATCCGCAACGTCCCGGCCTTCATGCACGCGCCCGACCAGGTCGCCGTCGTCGAGGGCGTGGGCGAGGTGCCCTACGACATGGCCTTCGGCGGGAACTTCTACGCCCTCGTCGAGGCCGCGGCCGTCGGGATCGAGGTCGACCCGGCGCGGGCCGGGGACCTGATCGAGATGGGGGCGCGCATCCGCGAGGCGGTCCCCGAGCCCGTGCACCCGGACGACGCGCGCATCGCCGGCTGCCATCACGTCGTCTTCCACGCGCCGGGCCGCGACGGCGCGCACGCGCGCAACGCGACCGCGATCCATCCCGGCTGGCTGGACCGCTCCCCATGTGGCACCGGCACCAGCGCGCGCATGGCGGCGCTGCACGCGCGCGGCGAGCTCGCCCTGGGCGACGCCTTCGTCAACGAGTCGATCATCGGCACGCGCTTCACGGGCCGGCTCGTGGGCGAGGTCGAGGTCGGCGGCGCGCCGGCCGTCGTGCCCGAGGTGACAGGGCGCGCGTGGATCACCGGCATGGGCCAGTACCTGCTCGACGAACGCGATCCCTTCCCGGCCGGCTTCGCCCTGTGAAGCCGTGCGAGGTGGCGGTCATCGGCGCCGGCATCGTCGGCGCCGCCACCGCGTGGGAGCTCCACGCCCGCGGGGTCGACGTCGCCCTGCTGGACCGCGGCGAGGTGTCGGGCGCCACGACCGGGCTGGGCGAGGGCAACGTCCTGTGCTCGGACAAGGGGGTCGGCCCCGAGCTCGAGCTCACGCTCGCCGGCCTGGGCGTCTACGACGAGCTCGAGGCGCTCTTCGGCGACACGGCCCGCATCCGCCGCAAGGGGGCGCTCGTCGTCCATCGCGCGCAGGAGACGTGGGCTCGCGAGGCGGTGCGCGTGGAGCATCTGCGCGCCGCCGGCGCGCACGGCTATCTCTTGGACGTCGGCGACGTGCGCGCGATGGAGCCCGCGCTGACGGGCGACTTCGTCGGCGCCTCGTTCTACCCGGCCGACCTGCAATGCGCGCCGCGCGCCATCGCCCGCGCGCTCGCGGAGGCCCTGCCATGGGTGCATGCCGGCGTGGAGGTGCAGGCCATCGCGGTCGAGCACGGCAGGGTGAGAGGCCTGCGCACGAGCGAGGGCGTGCTGGCCTGCGATGCGGCGGTCATCGCCGCCGGGCCATGGAGCCGCGGACTGGCCGAGGCGGCCGGCCTCGCGCTCCCGCTCGAGCCGCGCAAGGGCCAGCTGGTGCGCCTGGCCGCCGCCACCCGGGACGAGCGCCTGATCCGCCACAAGGTGGTCGAGGCGGGCTATCTGGGCTCGGTGGCGAGCGTCGACGCCGGCCTGCAGGTGACCACGGTGCTCGAGACGACGTGGGAGGGCGATGTGCTCGTGGGCTCGAGCCGCGAGCGGCGCGGCTTCGACCTCTCAGTCGACGACGCCGTCAGCACCGCCATGCTCGAGCAGGCCTTCGCGCTCATGCCCGGCCTGCGCGGGCTCGCGGTGGACGCCGCGTGGGCCGGGCTGCGCCCGTGGCTGCCCGATCACCTGCCCGCCATCGGGCCCTCGGGCGCCGTGGCGGGGCTGTGGCTGGCCACCGGGCACGAGGGCGCCGGCGTGGCGCTCGGCCCCGTCACCGGCCGGCTGGTCGCCCAGCTCTACGTGGGCGAGGCGCCGATCGTCGATCCGGCGCCCTTCTCGCCCGACCGCTTCTGACCCTGAAAAGAGCGACGGGCCGGCGGTCTCCCGTCCGGCCCGTCGCTGCGTTTGCTGAAGGGTCTTGCCCCTCAGCACCCCCCGGGCTGCGGGCGCATCGCCCGCAGGCTCTGCGATCCCATCCCCGGCGCCGTCCCGTGCCCCCACGGCGGGACGTCGCCGAGGTGGGATCGATCCCCACCCCCACACTGCGGGGAGGCAACCCCGTGCGCCCTCAGGATGCGCTCGACCGCCGCGGCATGGGCGAAGTCCTTTGGTGCATGCATGGGTTGGCCTCCTTGTTGCCAGGTCACACACCGTCCGTGGTGCGGGCCCCTGGAGAGCCGGTAGCCGAGCCGTCTGCGAGAGACCTCTGGCTTTGCGTCCCCGCCTCGCGGCGAGTTTGCCCTGTGCGGACTCCGATCGAGGACCATGGTAAGGCCTCTCCAGACCTGAATGGACGACCGTTCGATATGAACGGCGCCAAAATAACGCTGAACGGCCGACGATGCGGGTCAGGCGGCTGACAACGGGACGCCCGCAGCGGCGCGCGAGCGCTCGGCGATCTCGTCCGCGGTGGTCTCAAACTCGGCGGCGGGCAGGGGTCGCGAGAGGTGGTAGCCCTGCGCGGCGTCGCAGCCCACGGCGCGCAGTCGCCGCCACGTCGCCTCGTCCTCGATCCCCTCGGCGACCACGCGCAGGCCCAGGGCGTGGGCGAGGTCGACGGTGGAGGAGACGATCGCGGCCGAGTTGGCCTCGGTGGCCATGGCGGCGACGAACGAGCGGTCGATCTTGATCTCGTGGACGGGCATGCGCTGCAGGTGGGTCAGCGACGACCACCCGGTCCCGAAGTCGTCGAGCGCGAGCTGCACGCCGAGCCCGCGGAGCTCGGCCAGCACCTTCATGGCGCGGGCGGGATCGGTCATGAGGACGCTCTCGGTGACCTCGAGCGTGACCCGGCCCGCCGGCGTGCCGTAGCGGCGCAGCAGCGCCGAGACGTCGTCGACCAGCGAGCGGTCGAGCAGATCGGTGGCCGACAGGTTGGCCGCGACCCGCCACGGGCGCTCCAGGCGAAACCAGGCCCCCGCCTGGCAGATGGCCATGGCCAGCACCCGGCGGCTGAGCTCGCGCATGAGCTCGGTGTGCTCGATGGCGGGCAGGAAGGCGCCGGGCGCGAGCAGCCCGCGCTCGGGATGGCGCCAGCGCACGAGCGCCTCGACGCCGAGCAGCTTCCCCGTCGCCAGGTCGGCCACGGGCTGGTAGTGCAGCGTGAGCTCGTCGTGGGCCAGGGCGTGGCGCATCTCGCCGGCCAGCTCGAGCCGGTCGCGGCTGTGGTGGTCGCCCTCGGAGGCGTAGACGCTGTGGCCCAGGCGCCCGCGCTTGGCCTCGTACATGGCGACGTCGGCGTGGCGCAGCAGCGTGCCGGCGTCCTGCGCATGCTCGGGGAAGGTGGCGATGCCGATGCTCGCCCCGACGTGCAGCGAGATCCCGGCCAGCGCGTAGGCGCGCCCCAGCGCCGCGCGCAGGCGGGCCGCGGCCACCGCGGCCGACTCGGTGTCGGCGTCTCTGATGAGTACGCCGAACTCGTCGCCGCCGAGGCGGGCCACGACGTCGCCGGGACGCATGGTCGCGCTCAGGCGCGGGCCGACGCTGCGCAGCAGCTCGTCGCCGACGTGGTGCCCGAGCGTGTCGTTGAGCTCCTTGAACTGATCGAGGTCGATCATGAGCAGCGCGCACGGCCGCCCGTCGGCGACAGTGCCCTCGGCCTCGGCGGTGAACGCGCGCCGGTTGGCCAGCCCCGTGAGGTCGTCGGTGAGCGACAGCCTGCGGGAGACCGCGAGCGTGGCCGTCTCGCGCAACAGCAGCGCCATGCGCACCATGACGGTCAGCAGCGCGAGCACCGCGAGCCCGACGGCGACGGGGTTCAGGCGCACGGTCTGGCCGTAGACGAGCACGCCGACCGCGATCGCCGCGAAGGCGGACGGGAACATCAGGCCGCGCCGCGGGCTGGCCATGACCGGGGCGCGGCGCGAGGGCAGCCAGGCCGCCGCCGCGAGGACGAGCATGGCCAGGCACCACGCGGGGTCGTAGTCGCCGCCCGCGAACCAGCCGCCATTCGCGCTGTCGACCGCGTAGGTCGTGTCGACGCCGACGAGGATCAGCAGGCCGGCGACGAGCGCCAGCCCGGAGTAACTCGGGCGCCAGCTCGCGCCGGCGAACATCGTGGCCAGGAAGGTCAGCAGCGCGATGTCGGCCAGCGGGTAGGCGGCGCCGGTGACGGCGGCGCTCCCGGCGGCGTCCAGGCTCGACAGGGAAGCCTGCAGCGCGGTGGCCGCGGTGACAGCGCCCAGGGCGAGGCCACCGAGCAGGCCGTCGAGCCACATCCCCACCCCGCGGCGCGCGAAGCGCTCGCGCCCGAGCAGGACCATCCCCGGGTAGAAGCCGAGGTAGGCGCCCAGCCACAGCGGATCGCTCCACGAGGGCATGGGGGCCCGGCTGTCGTAGCCCAGGTAGTCGACGAGCCAGCCGCTGCCGTGCAGCAGGATCCCCAGCCCGAGGCACAGCCACGTGGCGCGCTCGGCCGGCACCCAGGCGGCGCGAGCCAGGCAGAGGCCGGCCGCGGCGGCGTAGACGCCCACGAAGATGAGTTCCCAGGCCAGGCCAGGGGCGCCGAGGCCCAGCGTTGAGCGCGCGAGGCTGGCGGCGAGCGCCAGCACGCCGAACGCGGCCAGCGCGACGAGGGCGCGGGAGCGCCCGGGCGTCAACGTCTTCGCCGGTCCGTGGGAGGCCACGGCCGTGTAGTCGGCGCGGCACTGCGCCAAGTTGAATGGGTGTTGACGCCGTCTTCAGGGCGCTGCGACTTCGCCGCGGGCCACCGCGATGGCGACCGCCTGGGTCCGCGTGCTGGCGCCCAGCTTGCCCGTGGCGTTGCGGACGTGCACGCGCACCGTGGCCGGGGAGATGCCGAGGCGCTCGGCGACCTCCTCGCCCGTGTTGCCGCTGGCGAGCAGCTCGACGACCTGATGCTCACGGGGCGAGAGGACGCCGTTGCCCTTGCCCTTGCCCGACTTGTGACCGTTGCCGTTGCCGTTGTGCGCCCTTCGGCCTGCGGTCCCCGCTCAGGCGCGAGGCGAGGGTGGCGGCGTCCTCCTCGGCGTTGCGCAGGGCGGTGATGTCGAGCATCGACGTCAGCACCGAGCGGCCGATCGGCCGTGCGGACACGCGCACCCAGCGCATCCCGCCGTCGGGGCGCTGGAGGCCCATGACGCGCGGACGCTGCGGGCGGCCGGTGCGAAGCGCCTCGGCACCGGGCCAGCGCTCGGGGAGCGCCTCGCCCGATTCCGACAGGCACTCGCTCGGCGTCGGCAGCTCTGAGCGCCCGCGCAGCTCCTCGCGATCCACGCCCAGCAACTCGCCGGCGGCACGGTTCGCGTAGACCACCTGGGTCTCGGCGTCCTGGACGAGCACCCCCTCGTCGATCGCGTCGAGTGCGGCGGCGGCGGTGAGGGTCGACTCTGGCACGTCCGGCCTACTACCCCAACTGGACGCCGCGTCAACCAAGTACGTAGGTAAACAGACCTGAATCTAGTTCAACGGTGGCCGACGGGCTGATCGCCTCGACCAGGATGGCCGGCTCGAGCACCTCGAACGTGCAGCCCAAGCCGGCCGGGACGACGTAGGAGTCGCCCGCGTGGACCTCCAGCGGCGGGTCGTCGCCGATCAGGACGATCAGTGCCCCGGCCTGCACGTAGCTGACGCGCTCGTGCGCCTCGTCGGGCTCGAGGGCCCGCTGACCAGCCGGATCGCGCTCCCACAGACGCAGCTCGATGTGACGGCCACGGGCCATGACGCGGGCAGCGGCGGTGGTGGACATCTGGGGTGGTCCTCCTCTCTCGCTTGCTGGTCCTGGCATGCCCACCGCAAGTTCGGTCTGAACCCTGCGTTAGGGCGTACCAAGGGGCTCCCCAACACTCCAGGAGGTAGAGCCGACGATGCAGTACCGCTTCTCGAAGGCCCTCGCGCTCGCAGTCTTCGCCTGCGCGATCGTGGCCGGCCCGGCTTCGGCGGCGCCCAGCTGGGCGCCGGCGTCCAGCGCCACGATCCATCCCGGCGTGCAGACCTTCACGGCTGGTGCGCAGTGCACGGCCAACTTCGTCTTCTACGACGCATCGAACGTCTACCTCGGTCAGGCCGCCCACTGCTCGGGCACCGGGACGTCGACCGACACCAACGGCTGCACCAGCGGGTCGCTGCCGATCGGCACCCCGGTGGACATCGGCGGCAGCAAGCCGGGCAGCCTCGTCTACAACTCGTGGCTGACCATGCAGTCCAAGGGCGAGACCGACGCCGACACTTGCGCCTACAACGACCTCGCCCTGGTCAAGGTCGACCCGGCCGACGTCGGCAGCGTCAACCCGTCGATCCCGTTCTGGGGCGGCCCGACCGGCGTGCACAGCGGCGGGACGGCGACCGGCGACACGGTCCTCAGCTACGGCAACTCCGAGCTGCGCGGCGGCATCACCCAGCTCAGCCCCAAGCAGGGCAAGAGCGTCGGCGACGATGGCAACGGCTGGAGCCACACGGTCTACACGGTCACGCCCGGCATCCCCGGCGACTCCGGGTCGGCCTTCCTCGACGCCAGCGGCAAGGCGCTCGGCGTCCTCAGCACCGTCGCCATCGCGCCGCTGGCCGCCAGCAACGGCGTCGGCGACGTGGCCAAGGAGCTCGCGTACGCCAACAGCACCGGCGGCTTCGGCGTCACGCTGGCGCAGGGCACCGAGGCCTTCACCGGCCCGCTGCTCCCGATCTGACGACCTCCCCCGATCCAGCGGTAGAGAGCACCATGACGAGCGGGGCGGCCGGCAAGGGCCGCCCCGTCGTCGTCTGCTGTCTTCCGCTGTGTGTGGGCGGCGCGGCGCGGCGTCTTAACAGCATCATCGAGGGGAAGGGAGGCTGGGGGCGGTTCGGGGCGCGCGTCGTCCTCGGGCGTGTGCGTATCGGTGCACGAAGCGCGTGTGTTTCGCAACATCTCTCGAGCCGCCTGTGGGGGTGTGCGCGTTTGACCTAAATAATCGCGGTCGATCTCGACCACGCCCTCCGGCCCGCCTCGGAACGTGTTGCGAACCGCGCTCGAATCGCGCAGGGACTCCGCGGCCCTCCGGCCGGGCACCGCCGACGCGGGCGGAGCGGCGAGCGCGCCGACCACCGCCACTCCGCTTTCCCTCGGTGATGCTGTAAGCGCTCAGCAGCGCCGCAAGCGCTGCGCGGACGAACCGGGCCCGGCCCTACCGCACCGCCCGCAGCCACAGGTAGCCGTAGGCGTCGAGCTCCACGCGCAGGCGGCCGCCGTCGACGTGGTGGTCGCGCAGCTCGAGCAGGTCGTCGACGCCCACGACGTCCTCGCCGAGGTCGAGCTCGGCGACGACAGGCTCGGCGGACAGGTTGTGCACGACGAACACCGTCGATCCCTGCCAGTCCGAGCGGCGCGCGAAGAGCGCCTTGGGCTCGTTCTCGATCAGGGTGCTCGCGCCCCAGCCGAGCTCCGGCGCCTCTCGGCGCTGGTGGGCGAGCCGGCGCACGAAGCGCAGCAGCGAGTCCGACGTGCGCGCCTGCTCGGCCACGAGGTCCCAGCGCATCGGCGTGCGCACGCTCATCCGGCCCTCGCGCGCGAGGTCCTCGACCATCCCGACTTCGTCGCCGTAGAGCATCACCGGCGTGCCCGGCAGGGAGAACAGCAGTGACCAGGCCATGCGCAGGCGCGGGCCGTCGCCGCCCAGCATCGACGCGGCCCGGCGGCGGATGCCGTGGCCGTAGATCCGCATGTCCTCCTGCGGTGCGAAGGCCGCGAAGACCTCGTCGCGCTCGGCCGGCTCGAGCTTGTCGAGCGTGAGCTCGTCATGGTTGCGCAGGAAGGTCCCCCAGCCGGCGTCGCGGGGCGGCACGGGCAGCCGGCGGATGAGGTCCTCGAGCGGGCTCGCCTCACCACGCGCGAGCGCCAGCCACAGGCGCTGGTTGATGAGGAAGCCGAGCTGCAGGTGCAGCGCGTCGCCGTGGTCCTCGAAGAAGGACTCGATGTCGCCCATGGCGACGTTCGCCTCGCCCATCAGCATGGCCTCGCCGGACCGTCGCATCGCGTACTCGCGCAGGTCGTGCAGCCAGCGCTTGCCGTCGCCGGGGTCGATGCCGCGCGCATTGACCTCCTCGACCAGGAAGGGCACGGCGTCCATGCGGAAGCCGGAGGCGCCGAGCGCCAGCCAGAAGCCGACGATCTTCGCGATCTCATCGCGGACCGCGGGATTGGCGATGTTCAGGTCGGGCTGGAAGGGGGCGAAGCTGTGGTTGTAGAACTGCCGGGCCTCCTCGTCCCACGTCCATTTGTCGGGCGTCGTCCCCTGCTCGGACTCGGGGTCGTCGCTCCAGACGTAGTAATCGCGAAACGGCGAGGAGCGATCGGCGCGCGCGGCGCGGAACCACGGGTGCTGGTCGGAGGTGTGGTTGACCACGAGGTCGACGATCACGCGCAGGCCGCGGTCGCGGGCGTGGCGGATGACGTCGGGGACGTCGCCGAGGTCGCCCAGCCGGGGATCGACCGCGAGGTAGTCGGCGACGTCGTAGCCGTCGTCGCGGTTGGGCGTGGGGTAGAAGGGCATCAGCCACAGGCACGTGGCGCCCAGGCGCGCGGCGTGGTCGAGGCGCTCGATGAGCCCGGCCATGTCGCCGCAGTCGTCGCCGTCGGCGTCGTGGTAGGTCTCGACGTCGAGGCAGTAGACGATGGAGTTCTTCCACCACAGGTCGCTGGTCGGCCCGGTGCGCATCGCTGTCGCCGTCTTCAGCGCCGAGCGCCGACGAGCGCGGTGGTCCCCAGGGCAGCCGCCCCAGCCGCGACCCCGGCCACCGCGCGCTTGTGCGTGGCCAGCCACAGCTGCGGGCTGCGCGCCTTGGCCTGGTCGTCGAAGCGCCCGTGCGCGCCGGAGTCGCCCGGAGGCGGCGACTGCAGGTTGTCGTCGCGGTGGGAGGGGACGATCGGAGTCTCGGTCTGCTGGGCCTTGACGTTCGTACGGGCCAGGAAGCGGTCCATGAGCCCTGAGGCGAACTTCTCTCCCAGGATGGTGTAGACGGTCGGGAGCCCGACCCACAGCTCGCGCTTGGGGTGCTCGGCAGCCCAGGCGATCGCGCGCGCGGCGATCTCGGGCTGGTAGATGGGCGGCACGGGCTGCGGGTGGCGGTGCAGATCGGTGCGGACCCAACCGAACTGGGGCGTGTTGAGGCCGGGCAGCTGGACGAGCGCGACGCGCACCTTCGACTTGTCGTGCAGCAGCTCGACGCGCAGCGAGTCCAGGAAGCCCTTGAGCGCGTGCTTGGCGCCGCAGTACGTCGCCTGCAGCGGGATGCCGCGTCGCGAGAGCGCCGAGCCGACCTGCACGATGACTCCGCTGTCGCGCGCGCGCATGCGGCGAAGCGCGGCCTGCGTGCCGTAGACGCTGCCCAGGTAGGTCACCTCGGTGACACGGCGGAACTCCTCGGGCCGGGTGTCGATCACGGGCGCGAGCTTGGCCGCCATCGCGTTGTTGACCCACACATCGATGGGCCCGAGCTCCGACTCGATCTGCGCCGCGGCCCGCTCCACCTGCTCGGGATCGGCCACGTCGGCCGGCGCCACGCAGGCTCGCACCCCGTGCTCCTCGACCTCGCGCCGCGCGGCCTCGAGCCGCTCGGCACCGCGGGCGATGAGCCCGACGTGTGCCCCGCGGCGGGCCATCTCGCGCGCCGTGGCGCGCCCGATTCCCGCCGACGCCCCGGTGATGACCACGACCTTGCCTTGAAGCGACATGGCCTGGGCTGTACCCAGCGCTCGCGCCCAGGAACGCGAAAGCGGGGCCCCGAAGGTGGGTGGGGCCCCGTTTCGCTCGGTCCTGCCTGTCTGCTGGACCTAGTTCTGGACCTGGGCGTCCTTGGGGGACTGCTGCGCGTCCTCGGTCTTCGAGTCCTTCGGCTTGGGCGCCTGGCGGACGACGCGCTCGCACGAGCCGTTGGGGTTGGCCGCCGTGGCGTCGGTGATGACGTCGGCCGTGTCGAGCAGCGCGGTGTCGTTGCCGTCGCCGCAGGTGATCAGGTCGACCTCACCGTCACGCGTCCGGAAGGTGTCGTCGCCGGGGCCGCCGTCGAGGGCGTCGCCGCTCTGATCGACCTCGCCGTTGGGGCCGGGGTGGACGTCACTGCGGGCCAGCGCCCACAGGGTGTCGTTCCCGTTGCCGCCGTAGGACGTGTCGTTGCCGATGTTGGCGAAGATCGTGTCGTTGCCGTCGCCGCCGTTCTGGATGTCGTTGCCGGTGCCGCCGTTCATGCGGTCGTTGCCGTTCTCGCCGTAGGAGACGTCGTCGCCGGGGCCACCGGAGATGCGGTCGCGCGAGTCGCCGCCGAACAGCTTGTCGTTGCCCGAGCCACCGAAGATGCGGTCGAAGGAGGTCAGGTCGCCGGTGCCGTTGGCGTCGCCGACCACGGTGTCGTCGCCCGCCCCGCCGTTGAGCCAGTCGTTGCCCTGCACGCCGCGGATAGTGTCGTCGCCGCGACCACCGAAGACGCGGTCGTTGCCCGCGCCGCCGATGAGCTCGTCGTTGCCTGCCAAGCCATGGATGTGATCGTTGCCGGCGTTGCCGTCGATGTGGTCGGCGACGTTCGTACCACGAAGGTGCTCGTTGCCTGGGCCGCCCTGGATGGTCGCGGCGAGCGCGGTTCCGGGGATGAGGGCGAACGCCGCGGCGGCGCCGATGAGTGACTTGCGAACGTGCATACTGGCTGGTCCTCCTGTCGCTTTACTGTGCGGAGAGGAGGATCACCCGCTCTGCACCGTTCGCCGCGTTGCTCTCAGGAAGTCCTCACACTCCGTGAGAAGACCGTGAGAGCTACGCCTGTGCGGTTGGCCTCGCGCCGCGCTAGGGCATCCTTCCCGGACATGCTCCACCGCGCCGCCGCCCTCATCGTCATCGCCCTGCTCACCTTCCCGGGGGTGGTGGTCGCCCGGGGCGTCACCGGGACGCCCCGCGGGGACGACCTGATCGGCACGACCGGAGCCGACCAGATCAACGGCCGCGGCGGCAACGACCGGATCACCGGCCGCGCCGGCAACGACCGCCTCAACGGCGGTCGCGGCAACGACACGATCTTCGGCGACGCGGGCCGCGACGTGATCACCGGCGGCTCGGGCAACGACACGCTGCTGGGTGGCGCGGGCAACGACCGCATCAGCGGCGGGCCGGGCTCGGACACCATCGCGGCCGGCCTGGGCAACGACCTCGTGCGCGCACGCGACGGCGTCGTGGACCACGTGACCTGCGGGCCCGGTCGCGACCGGGTGATCGCCGATCGCCAGGACGACGTGGCGGGCGACTGCGAGGTCGTCCAGCGTGGATGACGGCCCCGCCGGGCCGGTCGTCCTCCTCGTCGACGATCACGACGCCATCCGCCGCACGGTAGCGGCGGGCCTCGAGCTCGAAGGCTTCTCGGTCGTGCCGGCCTCTGGTGGTCGCGCCGGGCTGGAGGCGGCCGAGCGGGTGCACCCCGCGGTTGTGCTGCTCGACCTGAGCATGCCCGACCTCGACGGCCTCGAGGTCCTGCGCCGCCTGCGCGAGAGCGGCGATCAGGTGCCGGTCTGCATCCTCTCGGCGCGCGACGAGGTCGACGACCGCGTGCGCGGGCTCCAGGCGGGCGCCGATGACTACATCGTCAAGCCGTTCGCCATGCAGGAGGTGGTGGCGCGGCTGCAGGCGCTGCTGCGCCGGCGCCCGGCCGGCGAGGGCGAGGCGCTCGAGACGGGCGACCTGCGCCTCGACCCCCGGGCGCGCAGCGCGCGGCGGGGCGAGCGGGAGCTCGACCTGACGCGACGTGAGTTCGAGCTGCTCGAGTTCCTCATGCGCCATCCCGGCCAGGTCGTCGAGCGCAAGCGCCTGCACGAGGAGGTGTGGGGCTACACCTTCGATCCCGGCACCAACATCGCCGACGTCTTCGTCGGCTATCTGCGGCGCAAGCTCGAGGCCGGCGGCGAGACGCGGGTCCTGCACACCGTGCGCGGCATCGGCTTCGTCCTGCGAAGCTGAACGGCCGTGCGCAGCCTTCGTGGTCGCCTCACGCTCGGCGTCGCGCTCATCGTCGCCGCGGTCCTGCTGGCGGCGGGGGCGGTCGCCTCGCACTACGTCGACTCCTCGGAGCGCTCGGCCCTCGACGACCGCCTGGAGCGATCGGCGGAGCTGTCGCGGCCGACCGCGCTGGCGGCCATCAACGACGAGCGCCCGCCCCGGGACAAGCGCCTCGATGCCGTGCTGGCGGCCACGAGGACGTCCCTGCGCCTTTCGCTGGGCGGGACGGTCCTGCTCGACACCGGCGCACCAACCCCCGCGCATCCCCGGCTGAAGCGCGGGCTGCAGACCTTCACGTCGCACGGCCAGCGCTACCGCGCCTACGTGACCACGCTGCACGACAAGGGCCTGGGCGGGCTCGCGCGCTTGGAGATCGTGACGTCGCTGGCGTCGCTCGAGGACCGGCAGGGGGCGCTGGATCGCCGGCTGCTCGCGCTGGGCCTCGTCGCTCTGCTCGCGGCCGCCGCCGGCGCCTGGCTGGCCGCCGACCTCGTGCTGCGCCCGCTGCAGCGGCTGCGCACCGTGGCCTCGAGCGTCGCCGAGGACGAGGACCTCGACCGCCGCGTGCCGCCGGGCGGCCCGACCGAGCTGCGCTCGCTGGCCGCGAGCTTCAACGCCATGCTCGCCCGCCTGGGGCGCTCGGCCGCCGACCGCACGCGCGCCCTGGCCGCGACGCGGCGCTTCGCCGCCGACGCGGGGCACGAGCTGCGCACGCCGCTGACCAGCGTGCAGGCCACGCTGTCCACGCTCGAGCGCCATCTCGACCTCCCGCCCGAGCGCCGCGCCGAGATGATCCGTGACGCGCTCTCCGAGCAGCGGCGCCTGGTCGAGCTCCTCGACGGCCTGCAGGCCCTGGCCCGCGGCGACGCCGGGCCATTCGAGTTCACCGAGGTCGATCTCGCCGACGTCGTCGACGCTGCTGCGGCGGCCGCGGTCGAGCGCCACCCGGGGCTCGACCTCAGCGCGCAACTGCCCGACACGCCGGTCGCGCTCGAGGGCTGGGAGCCCGGCCTGCGGGTGCTGGCCGACAACCTCGTCGAGAACGCCGTCCGCCACGGTCGTCCCCACGGCCAGGTTCGCGTCACGCTCGTCCCCGCGCGCCCCGGGCAGGACGAGGGCGCCCTGCTGACGGTGGAGGACGACGGGCCCGGCATCGCCGACGCTGACCGCGAGCGGATCTTCGCGCCCTTCGCCCGCCTGGAATCGACCAACGGCCAGGGCTCGGGCCTGGGCCTCGCCCTCGTCGAGCAGCAGGTCCGCCACCACGGCGCGCGCATCGACGTCGGCGACTCGCCCCTGGGCGGCGCGCGCTTCAGCGTGCGTTTCGCGGCGCGCGCGTCGCCGCCGGCTCCGTGAGCGGCTCGGCGGCGCGGGGGCACTGAAACGTCGAGGGCCCCGCTCGCGCGGGGCCCTCGGTCCTCCCGGATGTGACCTGGCCCTAGCTGGCCGGGACGCAGAGCGCCCAGACCGTCTTGGAGCCGTTCGACCCGTCGACGTGCCAACCGGTCGCCTTGCCGCTGACCAGCTTGGGCTGGTTCTGGGACATCGACGGCGCGTTGCCGCCGCCGCCCGTGGCGATCGGAGCCGCGGCGGGGCACGAGACGTCCGCCGAGTTGGCGCCAGTAGCCGTGGCGGTGACGACCGTCACTGCGGCGACCCCATTGAGGCCGGGAGCGCCCTGCGGGCCGTTGTCGCCCTTGTCGCCCGTGTCGCCCTTGGCTCCCTGAGCGCCGTTGTCGCCCTTGTCGCCCTTGGCGCCCTGGGCACCGTTGTCGCCCTTGTCGCCCTTGGCTCCCTGGGTGCCGGTATCGCCCTTGTCACCCTTGGCGCCGTGCAGCGAGGACATGAACTCGCCCACGGTGCCGGTGTTGCCCTGCTCGAGCCACAGCTGGTGGGCCGACAGACCGGGAGCGCCGTCCTGGCCCGCCGCGCCGTCCTGGCCCGCCGCGCCGTTGCTGCCGTTGCTGCCGTCGGCACCGTGGTCGCCCTGGTTGCCCTGGTCACCCTTCTCGCCCTTGAGCGAGTGGATCCAGTCCGTGAACGACCCGGTGAAGCCAGCGTCCTGGGCCAGCTCGTAGGCGTTGAGGCCGTTGTAGCCGTCCTTGCCGTCAGAGCCGTTGGAGCCCTGATCGCCCTTGTCGCCCTTGTCGCCGTGATCGCCCTAGTTGCCCTGGGCGCCGGTGTCGCCCTTGTCGCCGTGATCGCCCTGGTTGCCCTGGGCGCCGGTGTCGCCCTTGTCGCCCTTGGCGCCGTCCTGGCCGTGCAGCGCCTGCATCCACTCGGCGAACGTGCCGGTGAAGCCGTTGTCGCGAGCCAGCTCGTAGGCGGACTTGCCGTTCGAGCCGTTCAGGCCGTCGTTGCCGTTGGCGCCGTTCGCGCCGTTGTCGCCCTTGGCTCCGTTGTCGCCCTTGGCTCCGTTGTCGCCGTTCGCGCCACGGTCGCCCTGAAGGCCCTGAGCGCCCTCCTTGCCGTTGCAGATCAGCACGGTGTCGCCGCTGCTGAACGTCACGATCCAGCCGCCCGCCTTCGAGCAGCGCAGGTCGCCGCTTGCGAGCGGGAGGACGTTCTCGACGCCCGGGATGCCCTGCACGCCCTGGTCGCCCTTGAGGCCCTGCGGGCCGACGGCGCCGACCGCGCCCTGCAGGCCGTTCGGCCCCGTGAGGCCGGGAGTGCCCTGCGGGCCGGCCGGCCCCTGCGGGCCACCGACGCCGCTGTGCGCGACCGTCTTCTTCGCCTTCTTGGTCTTCTTGGCCTTCTTGGCCTTCTTCTTGCCCGTCACCGACGAGGCGGTGCCGTGCTTGACGACGCTGGTCGCTGCAAAGGCGCTGGTCGCCATGACCGCGCTGAGAAGCGCCACGAGAACCATGACGGGCACGCCCCGTCCGATGCGTAGCCTGCGAATTCGAGACATGAGTTGACTTCCTTGTCGTTACGTTGTGCCGGCAGGGGCCATCCGCCCGATCCTTCGGGCCAGATGCCACTGCCGAGAAACCTGCTGCTGGCGATCGCCACCACGACGCGGCGAGGCTTATGGGCGCGGCGGCGCCGCGCGGACCGAGATGGGCCGGGCGGTTTGCCGTGCGGTTGCCCGGCCGCGCATGCGCGGCCGGGAACTCGAAGAGCTACGCGATGAGATTTGACCGAACGAGCACGGCTACGGTCAGCCGTACCTCGCGCGAGGCGCGAATGGTCATAGAGACGTCACCCCCAACGTATGACTCCCGCGGTCCCCACCGCCGGAGCGCTTCACCCCACCCGGGACATCCGTGCCCGAGTTCGTCGGTGCAATGTACACGTCAAGCGGCAGAAGTCTAGGGTTGAACGGCTCGCTATTCGTCCACTTCGGGCGTACGCGCTCAAGCGCCGGCGCCGCCGAACGTCGAGCACCGCCCTCGCCTCCGGCCCTTTCGCCGACCGACACCGCGGCTGCCGCCGGTGGCCCCGCGGCCTTTACAATCCCCGTTCCCCTGGGGCGCGTAGCTCAGTGGGAGAGCGCTCGCTTCACACGCGAGAGGTCGCAGGTTCGAAACCCGCCGCGCCCACTAGAAAGTCCAGAGTTCGGAGTGATCCCCTCACCGGTGCCAGTGCCCAATGGTGCCCAATCATGGCCCTCCACTAGAGACTTCAGACGGGCGCTTTCGTCCTCTGAGAACCGCATGGCATGCGCGTAGACGCGCAGGGTGAACTTCGGGTCGGTGTGCCCGAGTTGGTCCATGACATGCCGGGGATCGCGGCCGAGCGCAATGAGGATCGAGGCGAAGGTGTGCCTGAGCTTGTGGGGCGTCACGCCGCGTGGGAGCGGGTGCTGGCTGCGGTCGGCCAGCAGCTCGTCGGCCCGTTCGAGCACGGGCTTGAGCACGCGCTTGTTGATGTTGTCCTTGTCACGCCGGCCGCCGCGCGCCGTCGGGAAGAGCAGGTCGTCGAGGCCACCGCTGTGGCCGGCCTTGTGCTCGGCGAGGATGTCGTGGAGCACCGGCAGTAGATCGATCGTGCGCAACCCCGCGGCCGTCTTGGAGCGTCCGACCTCGAACCGGCTGCGGGCAAGGTCGACGTCGCGGACGAGCGCGTGGCCGACCTCGTCATCGCGCGTCCCGGCGAAAACGCTCGTCGCGATAAGCGGGTAGCGGCCCGACGTTCGCGACTTTAGGGCGTGACGCGGCGCAGCTCGCCCGGCGCGGCGAGCCGGACCTCACGACGGTGGCCGGCGTCGCGGCAACGCCGCTGGTCCTCGGGCGTCTCGGGCTCGAGCGCGGGCAGCAGCGCCGGCTTCTCGTCCTCGCCGAGGGCGACCATCGTCAGATAGGCGGTGCAGGTGTGCGTGACGTCGCCGGTCGGCACGTGTTCGGCGTCGACGCGCACGCCGACCTCCATCGACGTTCGCCAGGTGGCGTTGACGGTCGCGCGCAGCGTGATCACATCGCCGACCTTTACCGGCGCGCGAAACTTCATCGCGTCCACCGCGGCGGTCACCACGCGCCCTCCCGCCAGGCGCGTTGCAGCGATCACCGCCACGTCGTCGCACAGCTTCATCACCCAGCCGCCGTGGACGTTGCCCGCCAGATTCGCGTCTTGCACGCCCGTGCGGTACGTGAGCACCGAGATCGTGTCCGCGGGACGGCGCGCCATGGCCGAGCATCTTGGCAGCCTCGCGCGCCGATCTCGGCCCGGTCGGATCCTTCACACACGCCCGAAGCGCTCACCGCCGACGCGGGAGGCTGCGAGCGCATAGCCTGCTCGCGACGATCGCGGCATTGGCGGACTCAGTTCACGATGCCCGCTCGGGGAGGCGTGTCAGGATTTCCTCGACGGTCGGTGTGGCCGCCATCTCGGTGGCGATGGCTCGTGCTCGCTCGCGGTATGTGTCGTCCTCGAGCACGTCCTCGATGCTTCTGGTGATCTCGGGCGCCGCCGCCGTGTTGATGGAGCGGTCCCCGCCGGTATTGATTTGGGTTTCAACGATCCGTCCGGCTCGTATCGCCGCGATCCGTCGAGCGTTTACGAAGTGATCGGCGAAGAGAGGCACCATCACGAGCGGGATGCCGGCCGCCAACGCGGCGAGCGTCGTCCCCGAGCCACCGTGGCATACGACCAGGTCGGCCTAGTGAAGCACCCGCGCCTGGTCGATCCAAGGCTCCACGCGGACATGTGTCGGGACCGGTCGCAGCGTCGATGCGTCAAAGCGGCGACCGACCGTCAACAGCACCCGTGCGTTCATCCGCTGGACCGCGCTGAGCGCCATGCGGTAGGTCTCGGCTGCGATCGACATGTAGCCCAGGACCGTGCCAACAGTCATATAGATCAGCGGCGAGGATGCGCCCCTCGATGGTCAGACGCTTGATGCTGACCCGGCCGAGCGCCAGCCGGCCGATTGCCACCGCGCCGGCCGCGAGCGCACCGATCGCGACGGGCGCCATCGCCGTCGGTCCCCGCAGCGCTGGCCCGCGGACGTCTGCGCCGGTGACGCGAAGCGCGAGACGTTCGACCATGGTCCGCTGTCGCCGGGTGGCCACGGCGAGAGCGTCTCAGAGACCACGGCCCCGGCGCAAGCGCGCTTTGACGGCAGCATTGGCCACCTCGGCCGCGAGTAATGCCACACGTTTGAGCGCGAGCTGCGCGCGCTCGCCGCGGCCGACCGCCGCGTGATGCTGCTGCGCACGATCCCCGGTATCGGCGATCTGCTCGGGCTGACGATCGCCTCGGAGATCGGCGACGTCTCACGGTTCTCCTCGCCAAGGAGGCTCATCGGCTATGCCGGCCTGGCTCCCCGGGTCAGTCAGTCCGGTGATCGCTCGCGCACCGGCGCGCTGTCCAAGGCCGGCTCGCGGACGCTGCGCTGGGCCGCGGTCGAGGCCGCCCACCAGTCCTGGCGGCCGACCAACCCGTGGCACGAGCTCTACTGCGACATCACCAAACGCGCGGGCAAGAACCCGGCCAAGTCCGCCGTCGCGCGCAAGGTCCTGATCGCCGCCTGGCACGTCCTCTCGCGCGAGCAGCCGTTCAAGCCTGCGCGCCCGCGCATCAACGACTCCACCAACTTCTCGGCAAGCTCCCGCTGCTTTCTGGCCGCCTGACGGCCCCGCATGGAATTGAGAAGCCGAGACAGCTCCCACGAACACTCTGCGACGACCCAAGCGCCCAAAGAGAAATGAGCACCCCGCTCGCCACAGGGAGCCGACCACCAAGACCGCCCCCCTTGACAACAACCCACTTCCAAAGAGAAAGCAGGACTGAACCGAGCAGCTCTACTCGCGCTGACCCGCCCTGACGTTGACTGGACGAGGCCAGTGGATCGGCTTAGGGTCGGCCGGACGTGGCGGAGTGGTCGGTCAGTGTCATTGGCAGAGAGGCCGAGCGCGCCGAGCTGCGAGAGTTCGCTGACGCGGTCGCGGGCGGTCCGGCGGCGCTCACGCTCGAGGGCGGCGCCGGCGTGGGCAAGACCACGCTGTGGTTGTCCGGCCTCGAACTGGCGCGCGAGCGCGGGTGTCGGGTGCTCGTCACACGCCCCACGGCCGCGGAGGCGGGGCTCGCCTTCTCCGGGCTGGGCGATCTTTTCGGCACCGTCCTCGACGAGGTGCTCGACGTGCTTCCGTTGCCGCAGGCCGAAGCGCTGCGCGTGGCGTTCCTGCTAGAGCGGCCACGCGCGCCGCTGGACGAGCGCGTGGTGTCGGTGTCCGTGTTGTCCGCGTCGCGAGCGCTCGGCGCCGTGCAGCCGGTGCTGATCGCGGTGGACGACGTGCAGTGGCTGGATGCGGCCTCGGCCGCAGTGCTGTCGTTTCTCTGGCGGCGCCTCAGGAGCGAGCCGGTGGGTGTGCTGCTGACGCGCCGGACGGGCGAGCCCGTACCGCGAGCGCTCGTGGGCCTCGACCCACTGCGCCGCGTGACCGTTGGGTCGCTGGAGCTCGAAGATGTGCATCACCTGTTGAGTAGCCGCTTGGGCGTGGTCTTCCCGCTGCCCGCGCTGCGGCGGGTGCACGCCGTCTCCGGTGGCAATCCGTTCTTCGCGCTGGAGGTTGGCTCGGCGTTCGACCGGCAGCGAGCGGTGCTCGCCGCGGGGCGGGTGCCTCCGCTCCCCGAGCGGCTGGTGGAGCTCGTGGCCGGGCGGATCGCTGAGCTTCCGGCTGCGACGCGCGACGTGCTGGCGGCGATCGCGGCGCTCTCGCAGCCGACGTTGCCGCTCGTGACCGCGCTGGCCGGCGGTGATGAGCCGCTTCGGCCAGCCTTCGCCGCGCACGTCCTCGAGCTCGATGGCGACCGCCTGCGCTTCTCGCACCCGCTGCTCGCCGCGGCGGCTTACGAGGCCGTCGACCCGTTGAGTCGGCGATCGCTGCACCGGCGGCTGGCCGCGGTCGTCGCGGACGAGGACGAGCGCGCGCGCCTCCTGGCGCTCGCGTCAGAGAGTCCCGATGGCGAGGTGGCTGGCGTCCTCGAGCGCGCCGCAGCGCGCGCGCAGGAGCGCGGCGCCTGCGCGGTGGCGGGGGAGCTGTGCGAGCAGGCGCGTCGCCTGACCCCCCTGGACGCGGCCGCAGACCGGGACCGGAGGGCGATCTGCACGGCGCGGTACCACTGGGCGGCCGGCGACACCGAGCAGGCGCGGGCGGTGCTCGAGCAAGCCGCCTTGGGCGCGTCCTCTCCGGAAGCGCGCGCGGAGGCCCTGACCGAGCTCGCGTGGGTCGAGGTGTTCCAAGGTGACCAGCCACGCGGCGCGGCGCTCGCGCGGGGCGCGCTCGCCGAGATCGGCAGCGATGCGGCCGTGCGCACGCATGCGCTGAATTGCGTATCGACCGCCCTCATGTTCATGCTCGAGGATCTCGGGGAGGCGGCGCGCCTGTCCGCGGAGGCGGTCGACGTCGCCGGGCGCCGCGGCGACGTCGTTGCGCTCAGTGAGAACCTGTGCGGCGTCGGGTACGTCGCCTCGTTGCGTGGCGCGCCGGACGCCGATGCGACCCTCGAGAAGGCCGAGGACCTCGGCCCGGAGGCGTGGGGCTGGCGGGTATTCGGCTGGCCAAGCATCCACCAGGCCGGCGTGGCGCTGTGGACGGATCGGCCCGAGAGGGCGATCGCCCTCTTTCAGGCGCTGCAGGAGCAGGCCCTTCACCGTGGCGATGACGGCTCCATCCCGACGGTCCTCGCCCATCTGGCGCTCGCCGAGTTCGTCGCTGGCCGGTGGGCCGAAGCCGAGAGGACGGCGACCGCAGGCGTCGACGCGGCCGTGCAGGCCGGCGAGCGACCCAACGAAGCGATCGCACTGGCGGTGCGGGCGCTGGTCCGCGCCTGCACCGGACGTCCGGCCGATGCGCGCGGGGATGCCGAGCGCGCGCTCGCGCTTGTCGGCGAGCGGTCGGTCGCCGTCGCGCGGATTCATGCGCATTGGGCGCTCGCGCTGCTCGATCTCCTCGTCGACCGCCCACACGACGCCGACGAGCGACTCGCCCCGCTGCGGGCGCGGCTCGTGGCGGCCGGCGTCGGCGAGCCGGGCGCGATTCCGTTCGTGTCCGACGAGATCGAAGCGCTCGTCGCCACGGGCGGCCTCCCGGCCGCCGAGGAGGCGGTCGGCTGGCTCGACGAGCGCGGCCGGGCGCTCGATCGCGCGTCGGCGCTCGCCGGCGCGCAGCGCGGCCGCGGCCTTCTCGCGGCGGCGGCCGGCGCCCAGGGCGCCGCCATCGCCGCGTTCGAGCGCGCCGTCGAGCAGCATGCCCGCGTCGCGATGCCGTTCGAGCGCGCGCGCACGGTGCTGCATCTTGGTGCCGCGCAGCGCCGGGCCAAGCGGAAGCGGGAGGCGCGCGCAACGCTTAGCGAGGCGCTCCGCATGTTCGACGCGCTCGGAGCGGCGCCGTGGAGTCAGCGCGCCGAGGAGGAGCTGGCCCGCATCAGCGGACGGCGCCCCGGCGGCTTGGGGTTGACGGCGACCGAGCGGCGGATTGCCGAGTTGGTGGCCGAGGGTGGCACGAACAAGGAGATCGCGGCGGCCCTGTTCCTGAGCCCCAGAACGGTGGAGGCGCACTTGCGCCAGGTGTTTCGCAAGCTGGGCGTGCGATCGCGCACCGAGCTCGCGCTCTGGGACCTCGACGCGCACGGCGGCGCAGCGGGCGCCGATCGCAAACTGCCAGGACGAGAGGATCCCGCCGGCCAAAGTGCAGGGTTTTGACGGTTTCGGGCCGTCGGGACCCGAACTAGCGTCGGCCCTCGATGCCGACGTCGCCGCCACAGCCCGTCCCACCGCGCCGCACGGACCCTGGATCGGCTGGCCGTCCATGGCCCTGGCGGGGCCAGGGCGCGCCGCCCTGCGCTGCCGCCGCGCGGCGTCACAGCATGCTACGCCAACGCTCCCGCAGCATCCCCTGCCCAGCTCACAAGAGGAGGCCCTCATGCGACTGCCACTCGCACTAACCGCAGCGGCGCCACCGCCTCGTCTCCTGCCCGGCCACGCCTACACGTCCGCACGCAGCCGGTGGCTGCTGGCCGCTGCGACGGCGCTCGTCTGTCTGATGACGGCGTCGTCGGCAGCCGCGGAATCGCCAACGAAGACTCCGTTCGTCGACGAGACGCCACCGGGCCAGCGGATCGACCTGCGGGACTTCGACCCGGTGGCATTCCAGTGCGGGACAGCGCACGTCGAGCTCAGCTACCGTGATCAAGGGACGCTCCGGGTGTACTACGACAACGGTGAGCCGATTAAGGCAGTGCGCTTCGTCAAGGGCTCCGGCACCTTGTGGTTGATTGACGACGCAACTGGTGCCGTCCTCGGCTTCGAGTCAGGAGCCAGCCCGCGCACTGAGACTTACGATCTGCGCGCGGAGACATACACGGTCGACGGCACGACAAATCACAACAACGTGCCGGGGCTCGGCCGTGTCACCCACGCCGGTGGAAGCTTCACCTACGAGCTTCTCTCGTTCGACACCTCGACGCTCGACGATCCTGCGCACCTCGTCTTCACCACCGGCGAACTCGTGCACTCCAGCGCAAAGGGTACGGCGCCCGAACCAGATTGGTGCGCAATCCTCCAAGCGCCCTAGCCCAACCCAGAAGCGGCGTAACGGAACGATCGCTTTCACCGTCGATGCGCGTGAGCCGGGTTGCCGGCGCCCGCCGGGAACGCCGGCGGTGCGAGCGCTGGCTCACGCGTCCCTGGGGCGTGGCATACGGCCCGATCGCAGCGCGTCCGTGCACGCCGCCGAGAGCGTGAAGCTCGGCCCGGCCAGCGCGGACGCGGCGCTGAGCGCGTCCGGGGGCCGTTGCGCCTCCGCGAACAAGTCATCTCCGCCTGCCAGCGATTGCGCTCCGCTCGCGCCGGATCGTTCGCCCGGCAGTGCCGCTATCGACGACAAGGGGAAGCGCGGACGGCCGGTACCGGCCCGCTTAGCTTGCGCCAGATGACGCCGGGCCTCCGCGCCCGGCGCTTGTAGCTTGCATGGGCGGCGGACACCGCTCGAATGGGGGGCACTCGCCTGCATACGTTCGACACGCGGTTGGACACCAACGACCGAGCTCGCGCAGATCATCCAGCTCGTGGAGGGGTCCCAGCCTCCGCGCGCTGCACGTTCGCGAGTCTAGAAGACGGCTCTGGAAAGCCAAGCCACGCGCGCCGAGTTGCTCAGCTGGATGCCGGAGGAGGGACTCGAACCCCCGACCTTCGGATTACGATTCCTACCATATTTGGCTTAACAATCGGGAATCCGGCCTCGTTGGACACGTCGTTGGACACAACCGCGCTCGCGGCCGCACAGCATTCCGCGTGTCCCCGGGCGTGGTGGTAGGACCCGAGCGTCCAGGCGTTCCCGGTTGGAGCGTCCGTGGGTTCGTCAGAGGAGTCAGGATGTCCGCGAGAGCACGGGTCACCGTCGTCGCCGCGAGCCGGAGCTCGTCGCGGTCCTCCTCGGGCACGCGCGAGTCGCAGAACAGCGCGAGCCGCGGAGAGAGTGGCCTGACACGCATCGGCACGGCGTGACTGGTCGAACACCTTCGATTGAGCAGCGAGGCCTGCCTCGACGTGCTCGCACTATTGAAACTCAGCACCCGCCTCGCTGAAGCGACGGTCGAGGTTGGCGAGGGTCTTCCGCGCCGCACGCAAGATGCCGCGCCGGACCAGGAGGCGGTCGAAGACGCTGCGCCAGCCGGGGCGTGGTTGGTACGAAACGACGATCCGGTAGGCCAGGTCGCCGTCGGCGTCCTCGAAGTGGCGCTCGTGACGCGCATCGGGCAGCCCGCGCTGCACGCTTGTGTATTCCACCGCGCTGTATGGAGCGAGCCGGCCAAGCGTCATCTCCAGCTCCACCGGCCTGCCGAGGAGCCGCAGTACGAGCCGCGCGCGGTCCCCGGGCTCTCGCCAGCGCGACCCGGGCTCGATCCGCACGAGGTCGGGCCAGTACTGCGGCCAGTTGTTCGGATCGGTTATGTAGTCGAATCCCTCCCGAAGCGGGACACCGAAGCGCCTGTTCACCTCGATGCGAACCGGTTGCGTCATCGATCGGCCCAGGTGGGGATCCTCGGCGAGATGGTCTTCGAGCTGCCGGACCCAGCACAGCTGGGTCGGGGACCAGCCGTGGAGGAAGAGGGCGGGTCCTTGCCGGTCATCGGAGGGTGTGGTCCTCGACGGCCTCGTACCGCCCATCCGCTGCGACTGACTCGACGAATGGAGCGATCGCTTCGAGCTTCTCGGCGTAGCCCTGGTCGGCGCTGGCGCGCCGCGGGTGCTCGACCGTGCGGCGCAGGCGATAGAAGCGCTCGTCGAACTTCATGAGCCGCGCGAGCGCGTCGGGCTCGGTGTCCGCCACCTCGACGTCGGTGATCTCCCAGCCGGGGAAGGCCCGCTCGACGTCGGCGCGGCTCGCGCCGGCGGGCAGGGGCCCCTGCGCCGGGGCGCGAAGCAGTCGAGGATCAGAGTGGCGTCCGGGGCGGCGACGGCGCTCGCCTCTCTGCCCATCGCCTCGCGCTGGGCGTCGCTGAGGCCGTGGAAGGTGCCGGTGTCGAGGAGCAATCGGAAGCCGGAGCCGAGGCCTGCCTCCCGCAGTGCCGTCACGTCGGCGCGCACGAGCCGAACGGCGGCGCCCGCCTCGTCGGCCCGCTCGCGGGCGCGACGCAGGGCCTTCTCGACGATGTCGATGCAGGTCACGTCCCAGCCGCGCTGCGCGAGCCGGACGCCCCACACCGCGCTACCGCTACCGAGATCGAGCGCGCGGCCGTGCGGCGGCCCGTGCCCGTCCTCCTCGCGGGCGACCAGCTCGAGGAGCTTGCCGGCGAAGGGAGGATGCTCGGCGAGATCCTCCCACGGATGAAAGCCGATCGCGTAGGCGAGCCTGTAGTTCATCCAACCGCCTCCCTCGTGCCCAGAGTTGCGTTCGAGTCCCGTGTCAGCACGTCTGTGAGCAGATCGACGAAGGCCGCCGGCTGCTCGATGTGAGGCACGTGCGCCGCATGGTCAACCACGTGCAGGGGCCAGCCCAGTCGCGTGCTCGCCGCCCGGGCGAGCGACAGCGGAGTCATCCGGTCGTGGCGTCCCCAGAGCAGCGCCGCCGGGATGGCGATCCGTTGCAGCTCGACGTCCGGCACGCGCGTCGTCCCGGCCCTGACCAGCGCGCTCATCGTCCGCTTGGCCCGCGGGCCGCGCGCGCGCGAAAGCGTGTAGGCGCTGAACGAATCGAACCACGCAGGATCCCGCCGACGGGTCCGCTCGCGGTCGAGGAGCGCGAATCGCTCGAACCGCTCCCCGTTTTGCTCGTTCGGCCGCAGCGCGAACCGCGTCGCGACGATCCGAAGCCCAAGCGGCATCCGGTAACGCCCGATCCCGGGCGCGGCGTAGACGACCAGCCGCGAGAGCGAATCTCCATGCGCGGCAAAGCGGGCGGTCAGTGTCCCGACGAGCGAATGCGCCACGAGGGTCGGCTTCGCCTCACAGGTCAGGCGAATCAGCTCCCGAAGCCAGCGGGCGAAGCCCTCGTCATCGAGGCGGCCGAGGGGCTCCGACTCACCAAGACCGGGCACGTCGGGCACGACGATGCGGTGATTCTCGAGAAGGCGCGAGATCACGGGCGCCCAGTAGGCGCCGCCGCACGCGATCCCGCCGTGCAGCAGCACCAGCGGCGAACCGGCGCCGCCCTCAAGGAACGCGGTGGAGACGCCGGCGGTATCGAGTCGCCGTCGGCTCACCGGAAGCCCGGCGAGCACGCGCTCACGCGCCTCGGCGTCGGGCGTCGGCGGGTGAAGCCCGACCGCCGCTCCCGGGCCTCCGGCGGTCATCGCCCGGCCTGCACATCGGCGCCGGCCTCGCGCATCTCGACCGCGATCCCGCTGGCGTCGAGGTTCCTCAGCACCACAGGGATCGTCTCGTTGAGGATCGCGGTGGGGCTGAATTCGACGATCTCGGTGCCCGCGTAGTGGACCGGCGTGTGGCCAGCCCCGACGTAATACGCCTCACCCGCCCCATAGGTCTCCTCGCGGTCGGCGAAGCGGAAGCCGATCCTGCCTTCGATCACATAGCCCCAGCGAGGAAGCTGTGCACGGTCTTCGGGCAGACCACGGAAGAGCGGGGCGAGGTCGGCGTCGGCGGTGTGTCTCTCGAAGCACACGGCGTAGCCGCCCTCGAGATCGGCGTGGTCGATGTCGACGCCATCCCACGTGACCTTAGTCGCGGCCTTGTCCTTGGACACGCTCGGCATCTCGGGCCTCCTTTGTGCGCTGACGGCCGACCGACGGTAGGGCCGTCGCCCCCAACCGCGCATCGGCGAAGCCACCCAACGTCCGCGCCTCGGCGGCGTGGGTGATCTCACCCACCGGCGGTCAGAGCAGCCGGTGCTCGTAGGCGTAGGCGGTGGCTGCGGTACGTGAGGAGACGCCGAGCTTGGCGAAGATGTTGCTCACGTGCCGATCGACGGTGCGCTCGCTGAGCACCAGCTCGCTGGCGATCGCCTTGTTCGTGTCGCCGGCGGCGAGGTGGCGCAGGACCTCAAGCTCGCGATCGGTGAGCTCGTGAACGTCGCCCCGCGGACCACCGCCGAGTGATCGCAGCCGAGCGAGATCCGGCGACGCCCCCAGCTCGGAGTACGCCGCGCAGCTCGCCTCCAGCTCCAGCTTCGCCGTGTCCTCGTCCTCGAGAACACGGCAGGCACGGCCGGCGAGCTCACGCACGCGGGCCGCCTCGTAGGGCGCCCTGAGCTCCTGCCATACGTCCCTTGCGTGGCGAAGCGATGCCAGCGCGCTGACCGCGTCGCCCGCGGCGAGCTCGACCGCGCCCCGCGCCTGCGCCGCCAGCGCCCCGAGGGCGCCCCTTTCCTGACCCGCGGCGATCGACTCGAGCTCGCGGCAGGCGCCGCGGGCGGCCTCGATGTCGTCGACAGCGAGCATGATCTCGATGAAGGCCGGGAGGACCCCCGCCCGCTTGCCGGCTTCTCGCGTCTCCGCGACCACCCTACGGATCGTGCTCGCCGCCGCGTGGGGCTCGCCCTGGGCGAGTCGCAGCAGAGCAAGGCCCGGCTGTGGCTCGTGTCCGAGCCGGCTCGCCTCCCGATAGGCCGCCTCGGCTGCGCCGAAGTGGCCGCGCAGTCGGTGGATCTCGCCCTGCCGGTACGACGCCTCCCCCGCCGCGCCGGGGTTCTCACCCCGAAGGCAGCGCTCGGCCGCTCGGCGCGCCTCCTCCAGGGCATCCGAGAACTCGCCCTCGAGCTGCATGATCTCAGCCCGGTGCACGAGGCAGCGGCCGGTGAACGCAATGACGTCGGGCTGGCGCGCGCACCAGGCCGAGAGGGCGGCCGTCCATTCCCGGGCGCGGCGGACCTCGTGGGCAGCCTGGCAGGCAAGAATCACGCCGCAGTAGACAATCCCGGCGACGATTGGGGAGAGCTCGCGCGCGGTCACAGCCACCATCGCCTCGTCCAGAAGGCCCAGGCCCTCGTTGAGACGCCCGATCCTAATCAGGATCTCGCCCTGTTCATGAGTGGCCAGGGCGAACAGGTCGGGGTCGCCGAAGCGCTCTCCGATCGCGGCGGCCTTGCCAGCGGTAGCAGCAGCCGCCTCCCAGTCGTCGCTCGCCCCCTGCTCGAACACCGTCGGCAGCAGCAGGTAGCCGTGCTCGACTCGGTCGCCCTCCTGGCGCTGAAGCAGCCGGCGAGCGCGTCGCAGCCAGCCGCTCGCACGCCCGATCTCCCCATGGCTCGCGAGAGTCACGCCGATCCAGAAGGCGCAGCGCAGGGCGGCGAGCTCATCACCTGCCTCCAGGTGGACGCGATGCGCGCGCTCGAGCAGGTCGCGGTACTCGGACTCATGACCGATCATGTACGCGCAGGTGGCGAGGAGTGCGAGGTCGTCAGGCGCAAGCGAGACCTCCCGGTCAGCCCGCGAGAGCGACTCGTACGCCTCCAGCCAGGCTTCGCGCGAATAGGCCTCGCGTCCCCGTTCGAGCTCTGCCACGGCATTCACCCCGACGATTATCACCCGCCGTGCGGGCGCTGACCCATGCCTTCCCCTGCCGTGGCAGCCCGCCCCTCTCGCTTGGTCACGGCGGACCAACGCTGCCGCACCGCAGTGCGGCGATGATGCGCACCTGTCGAACTTCGGGGTGTTCGCCGCGCCGGACCGGCGGCCGCGGCGGGCGGGTGCTGCATCTCCAGAAGTCCCTCGACGAGCGCGAGTTCCTCGCCGGCGTGCTCGCCGAGTTCAGCGGTCGCGCGCTGCACGCCAACCCCGGCGTCCGCGGCGAGCACGAGCGGCCGCCGCGTCCGATCGCGTCCCATCCCGGCGGTGACGTCGTGGGTGAGGCTTCGCAACGACAACGCCCGCGCGTGCTGTGGGCAGAACGCTTCGACCCACGCCTCAGAGGCGTCTTGGCCTCAAGTCGGCGGAACTCGACGACCCACCTGGCGCCCAGCAGAAGGCCAAGAGCCCTCTGCTACGGGGCCTTGGCGCAGTGCCGGACGAGGGACTCGAACCCCCGACCTGTCGGGCAGGCCGGGAGGCGCATAACACGCCTCGAGGTTCATCTCACCGACAGCGTCGATGACGAACCACGCGAGGTGGCCTTCCGGCAGCGGCTCCCACACATCTCGCGGCATCAGAAACGACCGCTCGCGATCACACGCGACAAAGCGCTGGCCCATCACCGGCTGCTCATAGATCCGTCGGACGACACTCGAGCTGTGCGCGACAGCCCTCAACACATGCGAGCGAATGGGCGCGGCCGCCAGAGACGCCCGCTCGGGACGACGACGGGTGTCTCAGACGATCTTGGCAGACGCCCGCTTGGGACCGCGAGCACCAGCCCTCGGTCGGGAGTTCTCATGACCGACGGAGACGGGAGCGTGCCGCACCTCACATGGCCCTCCCGGCGATGCGGGCAACAACCCTTGTAGACGGCAAGGCGATCCGGTCGTCACGTCGCGCCCAGACGGCGCACTCGCGTGTCGTCCGATGCGAAAGCCCAGCGCGTGCTCGCAGAGACGCTCGCAGTCATGCGCAAGCACGCGTTCGGTGTCGCCACGTTTGCGTGTTCGGGTAGAGGAGGAGCGTCGAGGTGTCCGACCGTCGAGCGCGGGTCTGGCGGTCCTTCCGGCGTTGGCGCTTAGGCGAACATCGCGGCCTCGACGCGCTCAACCTCGACGATCACATCGGCCGGCAGGCCCGCGCGGCGGGCGGCGGCGAGGATGGCGTCGGGCGAGGAGGCCTCGTAGACGCAGTAGGACTTGCGCTTGTTTGCCGTCAGGAACGAGAACACCCACCGCACGCCCTCGTCGGCGTTGATCTCCTCCAGCTCGCGCACGCCCTCCGCATCGGGGTCGAGTCGCTCAGCGTAGTTGCGCTCGATCACGTACAGGGGCATGGCCCAGTCTATGCGCGTTGGGGCCGGCGTCGCTAGGTCCTCGCGATCCCGTGCCGGACGGCGTACGTGGACGTCTTGGGTGCGGTCTTGCGCAGGACGCTGTGCAAGTGGTGGGCGACGGGTGTGCTCGCTCAGGTGCCGCCGGCGGTCGCGGCCGGCAGGCTCGCGGTCAGGCGTTCGATACGCGCGACGAGCCCGCGCAGCCCGATCCTCCGCGCCGCGTCCAGCGCCTCGGCTGCTCGCTCCCGTGCCAGCTCGAACTCATGCGGCCGACCGCGTCGGACAGTCAGCCGCGCGCGTTCGTATCGTGTGTGCGCGATCCAGGTCGGCGATCCCATACGCCGGTTGAGGACGAGTGCGTTCTCGAGATGGCGCTCGGCGGCGTCCCAGCGTTGCATGACCGTCGCCAGCGCGCCGAGCATGCGATCGGCGGCGCCGTAGCACGCGACCGCCGAGCCGATCACCGTGTTCTGCCCCTCGTAGGCGAGCAGCTGCTCGTAGATCGGCGGCGCGAGCGCGGCGTCCTCGATGAGGGCGCATGCGTCGGCCACGTAGGTTAGTCCGCCGACACCGAGTCCGCCCCGGGGAACCGTCCCGAGGCCGGCGTCGACGAGCTTCTGGAGCTCGCGGCGCGCCGCCTCGACGTCGCCGATCTCGGCGAGGAGCACGGCAAGCGCCGGGCGCCAGAGGCTGTCGGCTTCCATCTCCCTCGACGCGATGAGGCGGACCAGGGGCGCGATCTCGCCGAGTCGTCCCTGCTCGCGGCGGATGCTGAACATCTGGATGCCGTACACCCCCGAGGAGGCCCCCTCGACCCTGCGGGCGATCTCGTCGGCACGGGTGGCTGCCGCTTCGGCCGCGTCGAGCTGGCCATCGCAGAGCGCAAGGATCGCGTCGTGTTGCTCGACGATCACCGCGAGGAAGTGCTGCTCGGCGCGTTCCGACAGCTCGCGGTGCGCGGCGATGTCCGCGCGGGCCTCATCGATCGCGTAGGCCTCGATCAGCAGCGCGATGCGCATGCCCCTGGCGACGTCGGACAGGGGGTCGTGGGGAAGCGTGCGCGCCAGCTCGACGGCTTCCGTGAGGTCGGCCAGGATCTCGTCGAGCGCTCGCGACCCCCGCGTCCAGGCGGCGTGGGAGAGCGCGACCATGAGCGCGCCCCGGTCGGCCACGAGCCGGGCCATGGCGACCGCCTGCGACCAGCACTTGCCGGCCGCGACGTGGTCGCCCCGATAGGCGAGGGCGCGGCTCAGGTGCGCGAGCACGCGTACCCTTAGCGCACTGGGCTCGGCAGCGACCCCGCGGGCGGCCTCCTGCAGGAGGGCCACGGCACGCGGGTCGTCGGTGCCCGGGCGCCAGCAGGCCGTCTCAAATCCGATGGCCGCGCGGGCTTGCAGCGCTTCGTCGACGCACTCGCGCGCCGCCGCCGCGGCTGTGGCGAAGCTCTCCAGCGCCTCGGCGGACCGGCCGGCGAGATGCCACGCCAGCCCCTGCCGGCAGCGGACGTCCGCCTCGGCGGGGAGGTCGGGGACGCCAAGGGCGAGCGCCTCCTCGAATCGACCTGCCGCCTCGGCGAAGGCGAGGGAGCGTTCTGCCTGGGCCGCCGCCTCGAGCGCGTACGCGACCGCGCGGCCGTTCCCTGCAATCGGAGCGGCAGCGCGGAAGTGGAACGCGAGCTCGTTGATGATCCGGTCGCGCCGGCCCCCGGGCATCGCCTCCAGCGCCTCGCCCACGCGCAGGTGCAGCGCCGCTGCGCGGAACGAGCTCAGGCGCTCGTAGACCGTTCTGCGTAGCAGCTCGTGCCGGATGCGGTACACGAGGTTCGCGTCCCGGATCTCGTCGAGCATCCCGGAACGCAGGCCCTCGTCGAGCGCGCCCAGCAGCGGGTCGTTGTCCATCAGCGCCGCCGCGCGCAGAACCGGGAGCGCGATGCCGCGCGGGCTCACGGCGATCAACTGCAGGAGCTCGCCCAGCGCGGGCGTCAGGCCGCTGACGCGATCGGCCATCACCTCGCGGACGCTCTCCGGGATGGCGGCGTCTGCAGGCGAGGATCGCCCCGGCCCGCCCTCCCGGTCGAGCATGTGCCGCCAAACCTCGCCGATCAGAAACGCGTTCCCGTCGGTCAGCCCGACGAGCTGCTCTGCGAGCTCGCCGTCCGCATCCCACACGGAGTCGCTGCTGCGATGCACGAGCTCCTGGATGTCTGCCACGCTGAGCCCGCCCAAGCGGATCCGCTCCACACCGTCCAGCCGGTGCAGCTCGGCCAGCGTCGACACGAGCGCCTCCGGCAGCTCGCCACCGCCGTTGCGGAACAGCACCAGCACGACGATCGGAGTCGCCCCCAGCGTCCGTGCGAGGTGCCGCAGGAGGAGCAGGGACGATGCGTCGGCCCACTGCACGTCATCCAGCATGAGCAACGCCGGCGAGTGGCATGCGAGCCTCGCCAGCAGTGCCGTCAGCGCTGTGTGCAGCTCGTGGCGCTCGGCATCGGGGTCGTTGGTCTCCACATCGGCGGTCGTAGCCATCGGGTCCCCGGCTTGGGCGCGCACCCCCGGCAGGAGGCGGGTCAAGGACGCCGGGTAGCGGTCGGCGCCGGGCTCGGGCTCGTCGGCGTCGAGTCCCGCGAGGGCCGGCTCAAGCGCCTCGACAAACGGCTGGTAGGGCGTGCGCACGGCGGGGTCGCAGGCGCCGTAGAGCACGCTCAACCCGTCGGACGTGACGTGCTGGGCGAGTTCCCTCGCCAGCCGCGTCTTGCCGCTGCCCGGCTCGCCACCCACCAGGGCGATTTGCCGCCCGTCGGAGCGCGCCCGGTCGGGCAGCATGGCGAGCCGGCCCAGCTCCGCGGTCCGTCCCACGAATGGCATCGCGGGCCGAGGCTGCAGCTGAGCCGGAAGCGATGGAGGCGGCACAGCACGGCGCCAGTAGGGCGGTGGACGCGCCGGTGGCGGCGTTGACTGAGTGGGCCGCGGGCCCGAGGCGCCATCGAGCGCCGGGTCCTGCGCGAGGATCGCATCCTGCAGGCGCCGCAGCTCGGCGCCCGGCTCGACACCGACCTCGTCGACCAGGACCGCGCGCGCCTGCCGGTAGGCCTCGAGCGCCTCCGCCTGTCGTCCGCAGCGATACAGCGCGAGCATACGTCGCGCGTGCAGCTGCTCGCGCAGGGGGTGCGCTTCGATGAGCGCCTCGAGCTCGCCGATCGCCTGGGCGTGCCGCCCCGCCTCGAGGTCCGCGTCGAGTGCGAGCTCGGTCGCGTGCAGACGCAGTTCGTCGAGCCGGCGGATCTCGGCTGCGGCGAACGGCTCGTCCGCGAGGTCGGCGAGCGCCTCCCCGCGCCACAGCGCAAGCGCCCTCCGTGCGCGCGCTTCGCCGAGCAGGCGCTCGAACTGCGCCGCGTCCACGTCGCCATCGGTCAGCCGCAGCTCGTAGCCGCGCCCATGGGTGACGATCTCTGCGCCGTTGCCGTCGAGCACCCGGCGCAGGTGCGACACGTAGAGCTGGACCATCTTCGGCGCGCTGGGCGGCGGATGCTCACCCCAGAGCCCTTCGGCGAGACGGTCAGCGGAGACCGTGTGCCCGACACGCAGCGCCAGCATCGCCAGCACCGCGCGCTGCTTCGGACCGCCGAGCGCGAGCGGTCGGCCGTCCAGGACCGCCTCGACGGGCCCTAGAAGGTGGAGATCCACGCTGTGCAGCGGGATCGGGGCATGGCCGGACCGACCCTACTCCCCGTAGGTGCGCCGAGTAAACCGAGCCTCGACCGGGCGTCTACCGGCTCGGGAGCACGCTGCGCGGCATGATCACTCATCACTCTCACCCAATCGCCCGCCTGCTCGTGGCGGGCCTCGTCGCCGGCGCCCTCGCCGCCCCGGCGGCGACCGCCCAGCCCATCGCCGACCCGCAGACCTCCGAGCCGGCGCCCGCGGCCCCCTCGGTCGTGCGCACCATCGACGAGGGCTTCGACTGGGGCTCGGCCGCGGTCGGCGCCGGCGGTGCCGGCGCGGTCATCGTGCTCGTGTCCCTGGGCGGCGTCGCGTACGTCTCCCGTCACCGGGCGCCGGTGCCGCGATGATGCGCTCGCTCCTTGCCACCGCCACGGTGGCGACCGCCCTCGCGGCTGTCGCCGCCCCGGCGAGCGCTCACCGGACGCCCGGCTCCGACGCCGTCAGCGTCTGGAACGCGAACGCCGGGAAGGCCGCAATCGCGGCCTGCATCTCTCCCGGCGACGACCCGCTGCACGAGTCGCGCATGTACGCGATGACGCACCTGGCCATCCACGATGCCCTGAACGCCATCGACCGGCGCTCGCGTCCGTACGCGTTCAACGCCACCGCGAAGCCGGGCGCCTCGCCGGACGCCGCCGTTGCAGCGGCCGCCCACGACGTGCTCGTCGCGCTGGTGCGCCAGATCTCCGCTCCCTTCCCGCCCGCGTGCGTCGACACCGGCGTGGCGAGCGTCGAGGCGGACTACACGGCCGCCCTCGCCGCGATCCCGGATGGTCGGCACAAGGCGCGCGGCATCGAGGTCGGGCAGGCCTCTGCGGCGGCCATCCTCGCCCTGAGAGCCGCCGACGGCTCAGGCACGCCACTGGTGGTCGAGGACTTCCCGCAGGGCACCGATCCGGGCGAGTACCGCTTCACGCCGGATCGCCCGTTCGCGTTCGCGCCCGGGTGGGGCGACGTGACCCCGTTCGTGCTCGACGACAGCTCGCAGTTCCGGCCGGGCCCGCCGTACCCGGTCACCAGCAGGAAGTACGCCGCCGACCTCAACGAGGTGAAGGCTCTGGGTGGCGACGGCGTCACCACTCCCAGCGCGCGCACCCCCGAGCAGACCGAGATCGCCCTGTTCTGGGTCGAGAGCTCGCCGCTGCAGTGGAATCGGATCGCCAGAACCGTCTCGGCGGGACGCGATCCATGGTCGCAGTCGCGGCTGTTCGCTCTGCTCAACATGGCGCTCGCCGACGGCTACGTCAGCTCGTTCGAGACCAAGTACCACTACAACTACTGGCGGCCGGTCACGGCGATCCGCGCCGCGGACGCCGACGGCAACCCGCGCACCAGCGCCGACCCGACATGGACGCCGCTGGTGACGACGCCTCCGGTTCCGGACTACGACTCGGCGCACGCCGTCCAGGGTGGCGCGGGCTCGACGGTCCTGAAGCGGTTCTTCGGCACCGACCATATCGGCTTCACGACCTGCAGCCTGACGCTGCCGGCGGGGAGCACGTGCGCCGACCCGTCACCGGTGACCCGCAGCTATGCCACCTTCTCCGCCGCCGCGCAGGAGAACGGGATCTCGCGGATCCTTGTCGGATTCCACTTCCGCAAGGCGGTGGACGAAGGGATCAAGCACGGCCACAGGATCGGCGACCTCGCGGTCGACCGCTTCCTCCGCCCCGTGCGCTGAACAACCTGAGGTCAGACCGCGCCGCCGGCCACCGGTGGCGCGGTCGGATCCTCCGACTCGCCGCCGGGGTGCTCGCGGGCGAGGTAGTCCTCGACGAACATCGGGTTTCTCCCGCGGACGCTCGACCATACGCAGGAGGTCGGACATCGTCGCGACCTCCTCGGGCCCACGCCGTCCACCCCTTCAGCGAGTCCGGCGAGCGCGTGGGACGCGCCGCCGAGCGTGACGAACCAGTCTTCGCCCCAGAGGCCGCGGTCATGAGCGACGCGGAGGTAGCTGGCGACGTCGGCAGCGACCTCGTCCGCCGCTACCGCCTGCATCTCGGCGGAGCGGCACCAGTAGCCCAGCAGGAAGAGGTTGTAGCCCAGCAAGTTGGTGGGGGCGGCGAAGGTGTGCGGGCGGTCACGGCCGCAGACGCTCGGGAGGGCCACCTTCGCGGACAGCTCAACGAAGTCGGGGGCCTTCTTGCTGACTGCCATCTGAGAGGCTTCGTCAACGAGCTGGCCGGCCCACTCTGTGATCTGCTCGACTGGAACGGCGGCCATGCCTTCCGGTACATGGATGCCGGGCGGCGGCTCGAACTCATCGCGCCCGCGTTCGGCGGCGACACGGGCGACGATCTCGCGATACGGCAGCGGGTCTGAGGACAGCAGGTTGCTCCAGTACTCGCCGAGCAGGTTCCAGTCCGCGAGCATCCCGGAGGCGTGCTCCAGATCCAACGCCATGAGCGGGCCGATGATCCCTGGGCGAACTCGTCGTAGCGCTCACCGACCGCCAGCGCGAGCGCCTCGGCCGTTGCCCGCGCCCGGTCGGCGTAGGCGTGCAGGTCGATCATCGCGTTCGGGTTATCTGGGTCGAAGAACCGGTTCTGCTCAGCCGAGACGACGAAAGGCAGCAGGCCATGGGGATCGTCCACGGGCCAGTAGCGCCCGGCCAGCGCTCCCACCTGTTCGCTGCGCGCGGCCCGCTGATGCAAGGAGGCGGCGTCCTCGGCGTAGTCGCCGCTGTCGGCCGCTCGGCGCCACACCATCGCCATCGCGCGTGCGTAGCCCTGTGCCATCTGCGAGATCGCGTCACGCCCGGAGTCCCCGAGTAAGGCGGTCTGCATGTACTTGGCGGCCTTGCGAGCTTCTCTCTTCGACAAGCCGCCCCCGGTCGTCGACCATCCGTCGGCGTAGGTGAAGGCCATGAGCAGTTGCTGGCCGCAGCGCAGCACCTCGAACGCCAGCGCGGGCTCGTCGCTGGGCGCGGCAAAGTGTGCGCGGTCGTAGTCGACTCCCAGCTCTGCCGCTACTGGCTCAAGCACATGCCGGATGTAGACGCCGGCATTGGGGGGCCCATCGCGCCGGAACATCACGCGAGCGTACCCTGCGCACCACGCCGATCCGCGTGGTCCCAATATGGCCGCGTGAGGCGGCGTGCGTCGTCCGCCCGGCGGCTCTCGCACGATGCCTCGCGGAAGCGTCGCGCGTCGACGCTCACCACGTCGGCGATGTGCGCCACGCCGTGTCGCTTTAGTCGCTTTCGAGCATGGATTTGGGCACTGAATCCGGCCGGAGTGCCTAAACGATGTGGTCAGCAGACGCGCCGACCGCGTTCCAACGCCGCGGACCGTGAGATGTCGCCTGGGACAGTCGCGTCGTCCTCGGCCCATGGGTCGTCCCGAATCGCCTCGGCCGCGAGTGAATCGACTTGCGCGAGAACGCTTTCAGCGGGCTGATCTAGCGCGAGCGGGCGAACGCCGAGGATCTTGTCCACAGCGCGCACACCCCGGTTGCTGCGTGCTCCGGTAGCCGAGACGAGGAAGCCCGCTCGCGGGCCGAACTCCAGGAGGTAGGCGAGCAGCTGGTAAGCGTCTCCGCCGAGATCCCGCTCGAGGCGCTTGAACTTCGCGTCAAGGACGGTGACGATCCGGCCGTCGCGGACCGCGACGAAGTCAGGCTCGAGCCCGAGCGTCCGCTGATAGTCGAGCGAGCGTCCCTTGGGCTGCCGGACGAGCTGCGCGCCCCGCCGGCGGAGCGCCGCGCGGAGAGCCACCTCGAGGAAGTCCTCGAACACGCGGTGCAGTTCGAACGCGAAGGTCACCGAGCGCCTCGCGCCCGGGCGGCTGCTCACCGACGTCCCGCGGAGCACGAGGTCGGCGAGGACCAGCGCGGGTTCGTAGTGGCGGTTCAGCCGCGTGATCGGCGGTGGGCGAAGCGACCGTACGTCGCTGACAAGCGTGACCTCGCCGAGGAGCTCGACGATCCGTCGCAGCCGTGGGCGCACCCGTGGGGCGACGAGCGGCAGCCGGGAGATCAGCCGTGCGGCGCCGAGAAGCACCTGGTTCTCGGCGACGTCGAGGTCGTACTCGTCACGGGCGACGCGCACCGGCAGCGGCAGCCCGCCCCGCGCGAGCTGCTCGCCGACGCGCACCCGTCCCCGCAGGACGGCTGTCGTCTCCTCGAAGCGGTGGTATCCGCGAAGCGGGCCGGCCCGCAGCGCCTGCTCGGCCGTGGCCGCGAACCCCCAGGCGACCGCCGCGAGCAGCGTCCGCGCGCTGGCGAACTGGGCTTGGCTCCGGCGCCAGCCCGTCGGGTCGCGCGCGTAGGTCAGCAGGAACATCACCTCGTGGACGTCGAGGTGCGAAGCGACCCGCAGTTCCCAGTCCGGGCCTGCGGCGACGCCGACCGACGTCAGCCCCCGGAGCAGGTACATGCCGGGTGCCGCCCCGACCTCGACGCGCACGAGCCCCGTTGCGTGGAGATCGGCGGCCTCCGTTGCGCTGAGTGCGTACGGTCGGGTGCCCCACGCGGGAACCTCGAACAGCCGTGTCACGGCGTCGCGGACGTGGGGTCTATCGCATCGGCGCGCAGCGTTGCCTCCCTGCGCACGGCCTCGAGGCCGAACCGCGACGGGACCTCTTGGGCGATCGCGTGGAAGCGCTCGGCGAGCAGCGGCAGGATGTCGTACTGCCAGACGGTTTCGACGTCCGGCGCGGTCCCGTGGCGGTCCATGAAGTACGACGGGCCGATCGCGAGGTCGCGGTCGCCGTCGGCCTCGATCAGCATCGCGTTGAGAGTCTCGAGGAGAACGGCCGGCTCGGGGTCGAGCCCGTGGCGTTCCAGCCACCGCTCGAGCAGGCCTTCGATCGGCTCGGCCTGTGGGGACAGTTCGATGAACGCGAACCGCCGGCGGAGGGCGGCGTCGAGCAGCGCGATCGAGCGATCCGCGGTGTTCATCGTCCCGACGATGTAGAGGTTCGCCGGCAGCCGGAACGCCTCGTGACCTGAGTACTGCAGGCGCAAAGGCTGGTCGCGGTACTCGAGCAGGAAGTAGAGCTCCCCGAAGATCTTCGGGAGGTTCCCGCGGTTGATCTCGTCCACGATCAGCAGATGCGGGTGCTCCGGGCGCTCGTTCGCGCGCTCGCTGAGCTCACGCAGTGGCCCCTGGACGAGCGAGTACGTCAGGACGCCGCTCTCGGTCGTCGGGCGATAGCCCTCCACGAAATCCTCGTACGTGTAGGACGGGTGGAACTGGATGAGCCGGACGTCGTCCGGTTCGAACGCGTGCGCGGCGATCCGGCGCGCCAACCACGTCTTGCCGGTCCCGGGCGGTCCGTAGAGCACCACCTGGCGGCGCGCGGCGAGCTGGTCCACGAGGCGCTGCAGCCAGCTCTGCTTCATGAGCAGCTCGGAGGCGAGCTCGGCAGTGACCGGCCGCAGTCCGGACGCACGCGGCGGCCCGGTCACCGACCGTGCGACGCCAGCCGCGAAGTCGCCGCCGCGGGCGCTGGCGGGCAGTGCGTCGGGCCGCGCTGCGCAGCGCCGGGACGAGCGCCCCCCACGATCCGACCGTCGTGCCGCGAGCGGCGACGCGCACCGCCGCCTCCCGAAGGATCTGGTCCCAGCCGTGCGCCGCGCCGAGGATGCCCTGCAACCGCTCGACGAGGTCGGCGTCCGCATCTGGCATGCCCTCGTGCGGCGCGGTCCCGTCGTCGGTCACGCGTGGAAGCTCGGCGCCGATCCGCGCGACGAGGTCGTTCCATTCCGAGCTGTCGGGCGAATCCCACATCGCTCGGACCGCGTCGGCGTACGGGTCGTCAATGGCCTCAGGCACGGCCGAGGCGAGCAGCTCGCGGACGGCGAGCAGCTTGCGATCCTCGTCGTCGGCCTCCGCAACGAGCGGGGCATCGGCGAAACACCCCAACAGCTTCTCGCGGTGCCGACCCGAGATCATCACGTCAAACTCGTCGGGGAAGCACGCGTGCAGGACGGCGTTCGCCTGGAGGCCGTCCGTCGTCGTCCGCACGGCGCCGACGACCTCCCGAAACCGCCACGGGTCGTCCAGCGCCTCCGGGCCCGTCTCCCGCACGAGCCGCTTCGCGCGCCGCGCCAGCTTCAGCAGGAACCGCACGTACGCGTCGCGGTAGCGCTTTCCCGGCCCGAAGCTCGCGATGCCGCCATCCAGGATCTCCCGGAGCTGGTCCGGCATCGTGACGCCGTCCGGCAGCACGTCGAGCAGCGCACCCAGATTTCTCTGCTTCGTCGCGCCGTTCGTGTCCAGCTCACCGAGGTACTCCACATACACGATCTCCACCCCGAGCTGGCGAACGACCGGCGGATGCGAAGCGAGCTGCGCACGCAGCTTCTCGAAGAACGTGCCGCTACCGAGCATCTCAGCGCCCAGCGTTGTCTGCAGTGTCCCGAGGTTCTCGTCGCTCCACACGACGCCCTCGGAGAACAGCGCGCCGTCACGACCGAGACAGGTCCGGCGCCAGCGGTCGAAGAACTCGTAGATCTCCGGACGGCACCAGGGCGCGGTAGGCATGACGCGACGCTAGCGCGCCTGCGGCTTGTGCCGCTCCCGAGAGTCGCGCTCATGCCGGCTCTACTCGACCGTATCCGCGAAAAGATCAATGCTCGCCTCGACGAGCTCCGGCCGCTCGCGCGAGAAGCGAGCGACCTGCAAAGTGCGTTCGATGCGTTGAACGGGGTGCCGGCGGCGCCCGCAGCCCGCGATCGTCGCCGACGTCGGCAGTCTGGGCCGTCCGCAGCGCCGCGGCGTTCCGGTTTGCCGCGGGGCGACATTCGGGCCCGTGTCGTGGATTACGTGGCCGCAAACCCGGGCTCCATCGCGAACGACGTGGCAAGGGCCCTGGGGCTCAATCGGAATTCGGTGGCCACCCGTCTGACGCAGCTCAGCAGGCGGGGCGACCTAGCTAAGGCCCGGCGCGGCTACTCAGCCGCATAGTCAAGCGCAGTCTGCGCAGGCACAGCGACGATACTCACTCAGTTCACCGATGCCCGCTCGGCAGGCGTGACATGACTTCCTCAGCGGTCGGGGTGGCCGCCATCTCGGCGGCGATGGCTCGTGCTTGGTCGCGGTATGTGGCGTCTGCGAGCACGTGCTCGATGCTTGTGGTGATCTCGGGCGCCGTCGCCGCGCTGATCGAGCGGCCCGCATCGGTGCTGATTTGGGTTTCCACGACCCGTCCGGCTCGTGTGGCCGCGATACGTCGAGCGTTTTCGAACTGGTCGGCGAAGAGTGGCACCATCACGAGCGGGACGCCGGCCGCCAAGGCGGCGAGCGAGGTCCCTGAGCCGCCGTGGCATACCACCAGGTCGGCATGGTCGAGCACCCGCGCCTGGTCGATCCAGGGCTCGACGTGGACGTTTGCCGGGACCGGCCCCAGTGTTGATGCGTCAAAGCGGCGGCCCACGGTCAAGAGCACCCGTGCGTTCGTTCGTTCAACTGCCTTTAGCGCCATCCGGTAGGTCTCGGCGGCGATCGACATGTGGCCCAGGACCGTGCCGAAGGTCATGTAGGTCAGCGGCGCGTCCGAGCCGCGCCACCAGTCCGGCAGTGACACAGGCGTTTCCGGGGGCTCGTGAAACCGGACCGTGTTCGCAAAGGGTGACGGGTCGATCGACGCTGGGAAGCGCGTCAGGTAGGGCTGAGCTTGCAGCTCTGAGACCAAGCCTTGGTGGTGCTTCTCCAGTGCGGGGGCTGCCGCGGCGATCGATCCGGCCTCCGCCTCGGCCAGTGAGATGGCCACCTGGGCGATCGGCGTCCGTGTCCGAGCCGCGAGAACTGCTGAGGCGTACTCGGTCGGATCGCGCAGCACCAGATCGGGAACCCAGTCGCCCCACGCATCCTCCATTCCCGCCAGCATCGCCTCGGTCGCTAGCCGACCGAACAGCTCCCGGTTGCCCAGCACCGACGCCTCGGCTGCCGGGACGACCGGCAGGCGCTCCCTGATCGCGGCGACGTGCTCTTCGGACGGCTCGCCACCCGCCCGGAAGGGAAAACCCGCCGACTCGACCATCTCGCGCAACGCCGGCGGCCCCACCGTCAGGACCTCGTCTCCGCGGCGACGAGCCGCGCGCAGAAACGGCACCAGCGGGTTGAAATGGCCGGCGCCGCCGAGAGAGCACGCGGCAAGTATCCGCATCGCGGCAGAGTATGAAACTAGGGGGATCGCGCCAGCCGATGCCGCCGCCCCTGCCCGCGCTTGCCGCGGCCGTGTCAACCAATCGTCAACTGCAGATCAAGCCCGCGGCCACCGCGGCCCCTGGGAGATCATCATTTACGAGTCTTGCCTATGTGTCCGTGGGGGTTCGGGGCCATCCAATCGCCGCAAATGTCACCCAACGCCGGTGCCGTCGTGCGGTCGATCGACGTCCGGAGGACGAGACATCGTGCGCTCGTCGAGGCCGCCTCAGCCGATGCCCTGCGACGTGTCGGTGGTGGGGCTTCGCATCTGGGGGCGCCGAAGCTGCGACGCGGCTACTGTCAACGCATGGCCGTCGTCCCTGAGCGCACCGGCACTGCCTCGTTCCTGCAGCACCTCGCGCGTGAGCGCGAGGACTACTCGCTGCCGCCGCGGCTGCGTGAGCTCGCTGAGCGCTTCATCCACCGGGCCCTGGAGCTGTTGTTCCCACACTTCGCTGCGGAGGTGGGCGGCCGCGCCGGCGCGGTGGCCGACGAGCTGGCCGCGTTGCGCACGCTGCTGGTCGACGCGCTGCGGCTGCCCGAGGCGGACTGCACCGATCCCGACGCGGTCGTCGAACGGTTCTTCGCGGCTCTGCCGGACATCCGCGCGGCGCTGCTGCTCGATGGCCAGGCGATCTGCGACGGCGACCCCGCCGCGCACTCCGTCGACGAGGTAATCCTCGCCTACCCGGGCTTCTTCGCGACCGCTGTCTACCGGCTTGCGCATCAGCTCCAGGGCTGTGAGGTGCCGCTGGTGCCGCGCGTACTGACCGAGAGCGCTCACCGCGACACCGGCATCGACATCCACCCCGCGGCGCGCATCGGCGAGTCGTTCGCCATCGACCACGGCACGGGCATCGTCATCGGAGAGACCGCCGTGATCGGCGCGCGCGTGAAGCTCTACCAGGGCGTCACCCTCGGCGCGCTGAGCGTGGATAAGCGCATGGCGCGCACCAAGCGCCACCCGACGATCGGCGACGACGTCGTGATCTATGCCAACGCGACGATCTTGGGCGGCGAGACCGTCATCGGCGCGGGCAGCCGCATCGGCGGCAACGTGTGGCTGACACGCAGCGTCCCGGCGCACTCGGTCGTGACCCCAACCGCGCGCGTCGAGCCGGGAGCTCGCGACGACGAGCCGCTCGAGTTCAACATCTAGGGATACGGAGGCAACGTGAAGGCTGCGAGCATCCTCGAGACGATCGGGGACACCCCTCACATCCGCATCAATCGCCTCTTCGCGGACCGGCCGCGGGTGGAGGTGTGGATGAAGGCCGAGCGGGCGAACCCGGGCGGCTCGATCAAGGACCGCATCGGGCTCTCGATGGTCGAGGACGCCGAGCGCCGCGGGCTCCTCGGCCCGGGCAGCACGATCATCGAGCCGACGTCCGGCAATACGGGCATCGGCCTGGCGATGGTCGCCGCGGTCCGCGGCTACCGACTGATCCTCGTCATGCCCGAGTCGATGTCGCTCGAGCGGCGGCGGCTGATGGCCGCCCACGGCGCCCGCCTCGAGCTGACGCCGCGCGAGGGTGGCATGAAGGCCGCGATCGCTCGCGCCGACGAGCTCGTCGCACAGATCGACGGCGCGTGGATGCCGCAGCAATTCGAGAACCCGGCCAACCCGGCGATCCATCGCGAGGCGACCGCCCAGGAGATCCTGCGCGACTTCCCCGATGGGGTGGACTTCGTCATCACCGGCGTCGGTACCGGCGGCCACATCACCGGTGTCAGCGAGGCGCTCAAGGAGCGCTTCCCGAAGCTGCAGACCTTCGCCGTCGAGCCCGTCAAGTCGGCGGTCATCAGCGGCGGCGAACCGGGCCCGCACCGGCTGCAGGGCATTGGTGCGGGCTTCGTGCCCGCCAACCTGCACACCGAGACGCTCGACGGCGTGATCACGGTCAGCGAGGAGGACGCGTACGCGTACGCGGTACGGTCCGCCCGCGAAGAGGGCATCTTCGTCGGCCCATCCTCGGGCGCCGCCCTCGCCGCGGTCGCCCAGAAGCTGCCCGACATCCCCGACGACAGCACCGTGCTGACGTTCTGCTACGACACCGGCGAGCGATACTTCTCGGTCGAGGGGCTGTTCGAGTCCGACGGCACCGCGGTGCAGGTCGGCGCCCGCGACTAGGCTGGCGCCGCGCAAGATCCAAGACGCGACAGCGAGTGGCGCACGCAGCCGAGCGCACGCGGCGAGCCGGCGAACTACCCCGTGCGGCCTTCGAGGTCGCGCGGTCGCACGAGCGCAACGAGCTCGGCCGTCTCGTGGTCGATCTCGCTTCCAGTTCGACGCCCCGATCGTGAGGGTCGCGAGCGCCGCCGTCGGGTACTTCGTCGCGAGCTCGCGCGCCGTGGGCGATGGGCGCGCCAGGTCGAGTGCGAGGTCCTGCAGGCCCGGGCTGTGGCCGATCAGCATCACGGACTCGACCGTGTCGGGAACGCTCCGCAGCCGCCCGAGGAGTACGGGTGCGCTCGCGGCGTAGAGGTCGCGCTCGACCAGAACGGCGGGCGAGCCCAGGGCCGGCTCGATCCGCTCGAGCGTCTCGCGCGCCCGGCGCGCCGTGGAGCACAGGACGAGCTCCGGCTCGATGCCGTGGTCGCGCAGGTGGCGGGCGATCGCCTTCGCCGCGCGGCGGCCGCGGCCGGCGAGTGGGCGATCGTGGTCGGGGAGGCCGGTGTCCTTCCAGCTCGACTTCGCGTGGCGCAGGAGGTAGAGGTGCTTCATCGGGGCGCTCCGCAGGCGGTCCGCCAACGCCTTCGCAAGGTTGTCGCGATTCGCGCGGGTCAGGCGCAGGGTCTCGATGCCGCTGCGCCGCTTGAGCGTATCCGTGAACGGGTGCCACGCGCTCTGCATCGTCGCCACGACGGGCACCGGCTGCTCGAGCAAGGCCGAGACCGCCTCCCGGAACCGCCGCGAGGCGAGCTCCATCTTCCCGAGCTCGTCGATGATCGCGACCTCACCCTCGGCGGCCGCCTCCATCGCGGGAACGGCCAGCCGCTCCAGCGCCGCGGGGTCGACGCCGTAGCGCCCGGTGCGCGGCGGGCCGGGAGGTGATGGACGGCGCGCGCGCCCGCAGTCGCACGCGCCCGTCGCCGTGCTCGAGCGCGTGGCCACGAGGTTGCCCACCGCCTGCGTCAGGCGCACGCGGTCGCCGCGCACGGTCGCGCCCGAGCGCGGCTCGACGAGCTCGACCCGGCAGCCGAAGACTCCCGCGACCATGCGCCAGGTGAGCGCGTGGTAGGCGAGCAGGTCGCCGACGTCGACGGCCTCGTCGCGGTCGGGCGCACGCCGCCGATGGCGCGCGGCCGAGAGATTCTCGAGCGCGAGGCGGCCCGGTCGAGCTTGCGCTCGACCGCGACCACGTGCGCGGGCGGCTCCCCGTGGCGCGCACCGCCGTGCAGCGCGAGATGCGCCGCCGTGAGCGGACCACGCAGCTCGTGGCACGCGCGTGCCACCAGCTCGCGCCCGCGGCGCAGCTGCAGGCGCCAGAACGCACCCAGCCCGACGGCCACGGCCGCCAGCAGCCACGGCGCGAGCAGCGCCGCATCCAGCGGCCGGCCGACCGCCAGCGCGGGCAGCGCCGCCACGGCGGCCGCCGGCGCCAGCGGCGGGGCCGGCTCGGGCGCGGCGAGCTCGGCCGAAGCCCCGTCGACCAGGCGATAGCCCACGCCCCACACGTTGACCACGAAGCGGTCGCCCGCCCCGCCCAGCTTGTGCCGCAGCCGGCACGCGTGCGAGTCCAAGGTGCGCGTGCTGCCCAAGGTGCGAAAGCCCAGATCGTGCGCAGCAACTCGTCCTTGGTGAACACGCGCGTCGGGTCCGACGCCAGCGTGCGCACGAGCGCGAACTCCTTCTGGGAGAGCTCGACCGGCACGCCGCGCAGGCGCACGCCGCGCGCCACCGCGTCGACGTCGAGCTCGCCCACGCGCAGCCGTCCCGGGCGCCGGCGCACGTCGGCCCGCCGCAGCAGCGCCTCGACCCGCGCACGCAGCTCGGGATAGCTAAAACGGCTTGCCTTTGTGGACACTTCTTGACGGCCTGTTCGGGCCGATCCAGATCCCCGAGCTAGGTGCAACGGCACGCTCGCGCTGGGCGTCGGCGCAGACCGGGCGCAAACGTACGAGAGCGCGGCGCAGGTGAGGTCGACCCACGCGCCGCCGCGTGCGTCGCGCCTGCGGCACGGTGAGAGCGCGTGTTAGCTGCCTGACACTGCGGACGCGTCTTGGTCAGCATTGCTCAGCAAGTCGTCATCGGCGTCCGATACGGGAGCAGGACCACCCGCTCGACCGGCCCCGCGTATGACCTCCGGTAGATCACCGAACGCCCGACGGAGAAAGTACGGATGCGAGCCGTCTCCGACGCGCCCTATGGTCGCTCGTGGACCGGGCCGTCGGTGACCTCGCATGGGGCAGGCGCGGCGCACACGGGAGGCGGCAGGCCGTCCACGAACAGAAGTTCCATCATCACCAAGGAGGGCACCATGAGGTTCCCACGGAGGGGGGTCGCGCGGCTCGTCGGCGTCATGCTGCTTGGGGGCGCCCTGGCAGGGTGCGCGGCCACGGAGGAGAGCGGCGGGTCGTCTGCCTCGTCGGCATCCACCGACGGCTCGAAGGCCGCATGCGTCAACCGTGCCACCGACGACTGCACACCGCACGTCGCCATGGGTCACCAGGTGCGCGTCGACGCGCTCTACTGGAAGGTGACCAGCGTCAAGACGGCCGAGTCGATCGGCGACACCGAGTACGGCCTCGGCGAGAAGGCCGACGGTCGTTTCGTGATCGTCAACCTCAAGGTCCGCTCCGACCGCGATGAGTCGGCCACGCTGACCGACGAGATCGTGCAGATCGAGATCGACGGCAACACGTACAAGCCGGACTCCGACGGCACGATCGCCGCCATCGGGAGTGGCGCAGATCCGTTGTGGTTCGACGACATCGGGCCCGACGCGACGATGCGAAGCAAGGTCGTCTTCGACGTCCCGCCGTCGGCGCTCTCAAAGCAGATCTCGGTCCGCTTCGGCGAGCTTGGCTTCGGCACGACCAGGGGCTACATCGACCTACCGCAGGCCGCGCTGTAGCAAGTGACAACGGTCGGACGTGCGCTCACGGATCGGCGTCCGGCCCTCTCGCCCACCGGGGCGAGTCCAATCAACCCAAGGAAGGGGCCTACCTATGCGTAAGCTCATCACCATCGCCACCACGGTGGCGCTTCTGGCCGTCCCGACCGTCGCGAGCGCCGCCTACGGGCAGCAGCCTGGCTTCGACGTAGCCAACGGCAACACCGTCTGTGCGGGTCACGGCTCGTTCGGCGCGTTCGGCGCAAATGGCGATGTCGTCCACGACTTCGGGATCAACTACCCCGGCTCGAACGACGCGCCGGGCGCCAACGGCTACCAGACCGGCCTGAACAACTCGGGGCTCTGCGGCAACCGCACTCCGTAGGCGATTCTCGACGGAACGCGATACCCAAGCGAGCGGACGGGGGCAAGAAAGCGGCCCGCGACGCGCTATTGCAGTGACCGGCTACCAGGCCGGGGCGGCGGACGTCGCCCCGGCCTCCGCCGAAGGGGGCCCAGTTCCCGAGTATCGGTCCTGACCGTACGGGCGCTCGCGCGACGCCTAGCGGTTCGACGCGCAGCCCCGCTTTACTGAACGGCTTGCCTTTCGTGGGCAGTTCTTGGCGGGTTGCCAGTTCCGCCCGACCGAGGAATGCGCCGGGCAGATCCGTCGAAGGTCGCTCGAACGCGCGCAACGGCGCCGCCGACAGCGACTGCGTGAGACCGCGCTCCATGCCGCGCGTCGGGACGGCGATGACTTCCGGCGCAAGGATCGGGCAGGGGATCGACCAGCAGGGCGCGCAGGGCGTCGACGAGGCCGTCGGTGCGCTCGGCTCCTTGGAGGTGCAGCACCAACTACGCGCTGCTCGCCCGCTGATACGCGTGTCCCGCCCGCAGCACGGTGGCGTCGTCGAAGTGGCGCCCGACGATCATCATCCCGATCGGCCGCCCGTCGGACATGCCGCACGGCACGCTGAGCGCCGGGTTACCCGTGACGTCGAACGCGGCGGTGTTGTGCAGGTTTCCCAGCGCGGCGCCGATGACCTCCATGAGCCCGCCGCCGGTCGGAAACGGCATGGCCTTCATCGCGGTGGTCGGCAGCACGAGGACGTCGCAGCGCTCGAGTGCCGCGGCGTAGGCGGCGCGCAGCCGGCGCCCGAGGTTCTGGGCCTTGGCGTAGTAGTGGTGGTGGTAGCGCTCCGACAGCCAGTGGCCCATGAGGACGGTCATCTTCACGGTGATCGAGTACTGGTCGGCGCGCTCGCGGCGCGCGCGGCCGTAGAAGTCGACGAGGTCGGTCGTGTAGTGGCCCTTGTGGTTGGTGCCGAAGGCGTCGCCGCGGACCATGAGGTCGGTGGCGCCCTCGAGGGCGATGGCGTTCCAGATCGCGAGCCCGTCGAGATGCATGGGGACCGAGACCTCCTCGACCACCGCGCCGGAGCGCCCGAGGACCGCGGCCGCCTCGCGCACGGCCGCGTCGACGTCGGGCTCGGACACCTCGGGGATGCCGAAGCCCTCGCGCAGGATCCCGACCCGGACCCCGTCGGCGCCGGCCTCGAGCGCCGGCACGTACGGCTGCGTGCGCACGCCGATCTGCCGCGGGTCGAGGCCGTCCTCGCCCGCGATCGCCTCGAGCATCAGCGCGCAGTCGGCCACGGTGCGCGCCATCGGGCCGATGTGGTCGAGCGTCAGCTCGATCGGGAAGATGCCCGTGTAGGGCACGAGCCCGTGCGTCGGCTTGTGCCCGCAGCAGCCGCTCCACGACGACGGCAGGCGGATCGAGCCGCCCTGGTCGCCGCCCAGCGCCATGTCGGCCTGGCCGGTGACCACGACCGCGGCGCTGCCGTTCGACGACGCCCCGCACAAGTAGGCGGGATCGTGCGGGTTGGTGGGCTGGGGCTCGGGATAGCCCGTCAGCCCACCGCCGTCGAAGCAGAAGGCGGGGACCGCCGTCTTGCCGACGATGTGGGCGCCGGCGTCCAGCAGGCGCGTCACCACCGTCGCGTCCTCGCGCGGCACGTAGCCCTCGAGGATCGGCGAGCCGTTGAGCATCGGGACGTCGGCGACGCAGACGTTGTCCTTGACGCCGACGGTGCGCCCCGCAAGCGGGCCCTCCGCAGCGCCGGGGATGGAGCACCGCCAGCTCCAGCCGTTGGACGGGTTCTCCTCGCCCGTGGGCCGGTGGCCGGTGTCGGCGCGCGCGTACTTGACGGGCAGCGTCTCGTCCTCGAGCTCGTCGAGGCGGGCGTAGCCCGCCGCCGTCGGCTCAGCGAGCGCGTAGAAGGCCTCGACCTCCTCCTCCGTGAGGTGGAGCTCGAAGGCGCTGGCGACCTGGGCGAGCTCCTCGCGGGACGGTGGCTGGATCGGCATGGACGACCTCCGGGAGACGCGGCGAGTTGGCCGCACGCTATCGGCCGGCGCGCGCCGCGGCGTTCAGGATC
>CAWIEX010000001.1:0-14329 GCA_963835295.1 uncultured Actinomycetes bacterium | reverse complement strand
ATTGACCCGGCCGAGGGCCCCCAGCCCGGGCCGTTTCGCCCCGAGCAGCTGGCCCGGGTCCTCAACGACCACCACGTCGACTACGTCGTGGTGGGCGGCATCGCCGCGATCCGGCACGGCTCGCGGCGGGCGACGTTCGACCTCGACATCGTCCCCGAGCCGACCCGTCTGAACTACGACCGCCTGGCCACAGCGCTCGGGGCGATCGACGCCCACCTGCGCGGCGTCGACGCCCACCTGCTCGACCTCGATCCTCGCGATCCCAAGACACTGGCCAGCGGAGCCGACCTCGGCCTCGCGACCGACCTGGGCATCCTGGACATCCTGCAGGATCTCGTCGCCGTCGACTACGCGACGCTGCGGTCTCGCGCCGAGCCCGCACGAATGGGCGACCAGGACATTCACGTCGCCCACGTCGACGACCTCATCGCCATGAAGCTCCGCGCCGGGCGCCCGGTCGACCTGCAGGACATCGCGGCCATCACCGGCCACGAGGTCCGCGACGTGCCGCCCGCCCCGGACCGCCGCTCTTAGAACCCGTCTCGGAACCTTTGCGCTGCCCAAGCCGTGCGGGCCGGGGCGCTCACGGCAGACGAACTAGGGACGCTTTGCGGCCTTGTTGCCGGGGTGGCCCTCTGACCACGCGCCGAAGATTGCGCGATCAGCGTTCTCCGCGACCGATACCTCGGGGTAGTGCGGCTGCCGCGCCTCGTGTATCCGTTCGAAGGTATCGCTCGGCGATGGCCGTCGCAACAACCGGCGAATCCATCGGGGCACCTGAACCTCGCCGCCCCATGGCTGCAACTCTCGTGACATCACGCGCTCCTCGCGACGCCTCCATGTGGACCATATTGGGTCCCAGGCGCTTCGTCGAGAGAGCAAGACCCCGCGGCGTTGAGATGCCTACTTAGGCCTCTCAGAGCAAAGCCCACACCCCCGGCGCCGCGGAGCATCCGCGGCGCTCCATCCCGAACCCCGTAGAGGAGGTTCTCCATGTCTCACACCATCCTGCTCGTCGACGCCGACGAGCCCACCACCGCGTTCCTGGCCGATCAGCTGGCCGCCGACGGCTACCAGGCCGTGGTGGCCCGGACGCTCCACGCGGTCTTCGCGCTCGCCGAGGCGCGGGCGCCCGCCGTCGTCGTGCTCGGCGACCTGGCCGAGCGCCGCCACGCGCTGGCCCTGCTCGACGATGTCCGCGCCGGCGCCCGGCCCTTCGACCCCGACGTGCTCGTCCTCGTCCTCAGCGCCGAGGCCGAAGCACTCGACGTGCTGCGGGCCTTCGACCATGGCGCCGACGACGTCGTGACCAAGGCCGCCGGCTGTCCGGAGCTGCGTGCCCGCATCGCGGCGCTCCTGCGCCGGCGGCGCTCGCGCCGCGGTGAGATCCTGCGCGTGCGCGACCTCGAGATCGACACGCGCGCACGCCTGGTCAGGCTGGCGCGTGAGCCAATCGCGCTGACCCAGCGCGAGTTCACCCTGCTCGCCCACCTCGCGGCCGAGCCCGAGCGCGTCTTCACCAAGGCCGAGCTGACCAAGCAGCTGTGGGGTTACCCCGCGGAGTGCTCGACGCGGACGCTGGATTCCCACGTCGCCCGCGTGCGCCACAAGCTCGGCGCCCACGGCGACCGCTCCTGGGTGATCAACGTGTGGGGCGTGGGCTACGCGCTGACCGACGCGCACTCCCTGGATCGCGAGGGAGCGGCATGAGGCGCACGCCGCTGCGCCGCGGACGCGGACCGCGGCGTCGCTCAGGACTCAAGCGCGGCGCACTGCGCCGCTCCACCGCGCTCAAGCGGACATCCGTGGCCCCCGCCTCGACGGTCCAACGCGCGAAGGTCGCCGGCCTGCGCTGCCTCGTGTGCGGCGCAATCACGCGCATCGACCCGACCCACCTGGTCCCGCGCTCGCTCGGCGGCTGCGACGAGGCCGACTGCGTGGTGCCCCTGTGCCGCGTGCATCACCGCGCCTACGACCAGGGAGGACTCGATCTGGTCGCCCACCTCGAACCACGGTGGCGACGCGAGGTCGCGCACGCCGTGGGCCACCTGGGGCTCGTTGGCGCGCAGCGGCGTCTCAGCGGGCGCCGCTCGGTCGGAGAGGACGGCAAGCCATGAAGCTCACGCACGTCCACCCCGGCGACATCGTGCGCATCGACGACGGCCTCCCCTACCACGCCGTCGTCCTCGAACGCGACCCGGGGCGACTGCGCGTCCGCATGCTCGGTCGCCCGCTGGCCCCGCGGACCGTCAAGGCCGCGTGGGTCGTCGACCACTGGCGCCACACACGCGTCGGGCGTCGTTCAGCTCCCCGCTGACGCCCGGCGGCGCACGACGCCAAACCTGGCCGCCGCCACTTCGGCGGCGGCTCGCATCGCGGGCGACCCGCTCGCGGCGCGCTCATCAACCAACCAAGGAGGTGAGCCTCATGGCTCACGGCATCACCGCGCGCGACTTCCTCATGGTCGTGCGACATCCGGCATGGCACGGCCTCGGCGTCGTGCTCGACCACACCCCGTGCTCGCTCGACGAGGCGCTGGGCGCCTGCGGCCTGACCTGGTCGGTGGTCAAGGAGCCCCTGCAGCGAAGGGACGGCCGTCTCGTCGACGGCGTGCACGCCACCGTGCGCGACGACACCGACCAGGTCCTCGGCGTCGTCTCGGACGACTACGTCGTGGTGCAGAACCGCGACTGCTTCGCATTCCTGGCCAACCTGCTGGGCTCGGAGCTCATCTTCGAGACCACAGGCTCGCTGTGGGGCGGGCGGCAGGTCTTCATCACGGCCAAGCTGCCCCGACCACATCACCGTCGGCGGCGACGAGGTCCACCCCTACGTCGTGCTCTCGGCATGGCACACCGGAACCGGAGCGATACGGGCCATGACCACCCCGGTGCGCGCGGTGTGCAACAACACCGTGCGCCTCGCCCTGGAGCGCGCGCGGGCGGTGTACCGCGTGCGTCACGTCGGCGACCCGACCGGCCAGCTGCACGAGGCACGTGCGGTGCTGGGCCTGACGGTCGAGTATTACCGCCAGTTCCAGCGCCTCGGCGACCGGTTGGCCTTGGAGCCCATGAGCGAGCACGCGCTGCGCGACGTGCTCGCCGAGCTCTACCCGCACGACACGGCGCTCGGCGGACGGGCGCTCGCCTCGCGCGCACGCGCGCGAGAAACCGTGCTTGAGCTGTTTCGCCACGGCGACACGGTCGGGGCGTCGCCCGGGTCGAAGTGGTGTGCGCTCAACGCGATCGTGGAGTTCCACGACCACCACGGCCGCCCCCGCACGCCCGAGGGTGCCTTCGTTCGGAAGGTCGAGGACCCGAGCGGCGTGAAGGGCCGGGCGCTCGACCTCGTGCTTGCCGCCTAGACGGTCGCGCCGGCAACCGCCGAGCCCCGCGCCGCCCCTCGGTCGGCGCGGGGCCGGCCGGTCAGGTCTGCAGCTCGTCGAAGCGCACCGCGGCCCGCGTCGGGAACACGAACGGGCCGTGGTGGTGCACAAGGCCGGCGCCGACGAGGTCGCGCACGGCGTTCTCGATGGCGTCGCGCGGCCCGAACTCGTCGGGGCGGTCGGTCAGCTCGCGCGCGAGCTCATCGACCGACAGCTGCGCGGGGTACGCGTCGAGCAGGATCGCGAGCGCGGCCTGCTGGACCTGTTCGTGGTCGGTCACGTCCGGCTCGTCGCCGCAGCCGCTCACACGTGGATCGGCCACAGCGCCTCGAAGCGCAGGGCCGCGACGCTGGCTCGGACGGTGTCGCTGTGGCGCTCGGCCAGGCCGGCGTCGACTAGGTCCTGCACGGCGGCCTCGATCTCGCGCCGACTCGCGCCCAGCGCGCGGGCCAGCCGGTCCAGTTGGTCGCCAGCCGGCGGTGGCGTGGTGACGAGCTCGAGCAGCAGCCGGCGCTGGAGGTCGTGCGCCGGGCTGCCGAAGAATGGTGCGGCCTCGGGCGGTCCGCACATAGGCTGGTGCTGCATGGGAGGTGCTCCTCCTGTGCCGGCCCCGGGGACGTTCCAGCGTCGCCCGGGGCGCTTTGTGTCGTGAGCGCTTGATGGTAGGTCTGTGTCTGCCGCTCCGCGCGATGTGCTGCAGATTGACGCGAAGTCGTTGCCGCTTCTGCGCAGTCGTGCGCAGATAGGCCATGGCTCCGCGCGGCGCTCGCCGCCCGACGGCCAGCCGCGCCACAGCCGCCACGTCTGCGCCTCCGGCGTCTTGCGCCGGCGCTCACCTCCTCGCGCGCACGCGCGGGATCCATTCCAATTCAGGAGGGCCGTCATGGCTTCAGCAGACCTGTCGCTGGCGTCCCTCGACGACCGCCAGCGCGTCGCAGCACAACACGCGCACGGCCCGATGGCCGTCATCGCCGGTGCGGGGACGGGCAAGACCCGAGTCCTGGTCGCGCGCGTGGCGTGGCTCATCGCCTCGGGCCATGCGCACCCCGAGGAGATCTGCGCGCTGACGTTCATGAACGATTCGGCCCGCGAAATCGCCGAGCGCCTAGAGCGTGCGCTCGGCGCCGACCTGGCCGCGCGAATCACAGTCGGAACCAGCCACCGCATCGCCAACGCCGTGCTGCGGGGCTGCGCCGCGCGCTTTGCCCGCCACGGGCGCTACTCGATCTGGGACACCGAGCAGGCGCGCCGCGTGCTGAGCGCTGCCCTGGCCGACAGCGTGGAATGTGTGGCGACGCCGTCCACGGTGCGGGCGCTGGCAAGCGACGCCGCCCAACGGGTGAGCTCTCCATGGCAGGCCGCCCTCAGCCAGCCCGAGGACGACCGCGCGTCCGCGTGGGCCGGGCTGCTGGCCTACGAGCGCGCCAAGCGCGCCTCGGCCGCCTTCGACTTCGACGACCTGCTTCTCTACGCCGCGGTGGCGCTGGAGTCGGACTCCGGCCTACGAGCGAGCCTGGGGCGGCGCTGGCGCCACGTGCTGCTCGACGAGGTCCAGGACACGAATCGCGCGCAGTACCGGATCGTCTCGCTGCTGGCCGTCGAGCACCGCTACCTCATGGTTCTCGGCGACCCGGACCAGTCGATCTGCGCCTACCGCGGCGCCACCAGCGCGGAGAACCTCGCGGCCTTCGCACGCGAGTTCCCCGAGCACGAGGTCGTGACCCTCGAGCGGAGCTACCGCTCCACGGCGACCATCCTCAGGGCCGCCAACGCACTCATCGCCGCCAACCGCGGTCGCATCGAGAAGCGGCTCCCACTGGGCCCACCGGTGACCCGATCGCCGTCGAGGACTGGGACGACGAGGTCGACGAGGCACTGCGCATCGCGGCGTGGGCGCGCGCGCACGTCGAGGACGGCTGCGCCCCCTCGCAGTTGTGCGTGCTCGTGCGCGTCAACGAGCTCGCAGCCGGCATCGAGCAGGCACTCATGGCGGCCCGCGTCCCGGTGCACGTGGCCGGCGCGCTCGGCTTCTGTGCGCGCGCCGAGATCCGCGACGCCCTCGCCGCCCTGTCCCTGGTCGCCAACCCGCGCGACCGGCTCGCCTTCGCGCGCGTCGCGCGGGCCGCCGGAGCGGGGGTCGGCGAGGCGGCCTGCCGGGCGCTCTTCGCCCACGCCGACGGCGATCGGCAGCGCTCGCTGCTCGAGCACGGCGCTCGCTCGCCGCTCGCTGCGTTGCGACCGCGCCAGAGCGAGGCCATGCGCGAGCTGTGCGCCGGAGTGCTGGGCGTAAGCGACTGGGTCGAGCGCCGGCCCCGCGACGCAGCGCGTCACGTCGTCGCTGCCCTCGTGGCCTCGCGACAGCCGGAGCGCCTGCAGCGCACAGTCCAGAGCAGCCGCAGCGAGCGGGCTCGCTACCGCTCACGGCGTGCACTTGACCGCCTCCGCGAGCTCGTGCGCCTCGCGCGGGCCTACGAGGCAAACGCTCAGCGTCCCGACCTCGGCGACTTCGTCGCCGGGCTCACGCTCGCCGCAGGCGACTCGCGCAACCAGGCCGAGGCGGCGAGCGTGATGACGGTCCACCGCGCCAAGGGGCTCGAGTTCGATCACGTGTGGATCGCCGGCCTCGAGGAAGGCCTCCTCCCCCATGGTCGCTCGGTGCGGGAAGGCATCGAGCCCGAGGAGCGCCGCCTGGCCTACGTCGCCGTCACCCGCGCCAAGCGCACGCTGCACGCCAGTTGGGCGCGCCAGCGCGGCGGCCGCCCGCGCGAACCGTCGCGCTACCTGGCCGACCTGGACGCGTCGTCGCGACGAGCCAAGCCGTGAGTGGGCCTGGCTCTGCTCAAGGCCCCCCGCCGACGATGGCGCGCGGAGGAGCTCAGGGCAGCCAGCGCACCTGATCGCCCAGCTCGCGCACGCCCGGGTACGCGTCCATCAGCGCCGAGAGCACCGTCACATATCGTCCGACGCCGCCCCTGTGGCGCGGCAGACTGGCATCCGCCGTCAACAGCAACCCGGCATGCTCGCGCCCTGCCGCCGCCCACGCGCGGGCGAGCGGCACGAAGTCGCGGACGTTGTTGGTCACCAAGGCGCGGTCCTCGCCGGCGCAGAGAACCAGGAGCGCTTCGTCATCTAGTCCCTTGAGGCCGCGTTCGGAGACGGTCTGGGCGTCGTGTCCGGCTTCGCGCAGACGCTGGGCGATCACATCGGCGTAGTGCTCGTCCAGCAGCAGCCTCAACCGAGCACCCGCTGGGCACGCTCCCAGCGCTCGCGCTCGCGCTCGGCAAACCGCAACTCGTCCGCGCGGTAGGCGTCGATCTCGTCGGCGAACTCCGCGTAGTAGTCCACTGCGGCGCGGATCAGCCGGTCCGGAATCCCCAGGTACGCCGCGGCCGCCGCGACGTCGCCGCCCTCCGCCCGAACCGTGTCGATGACCTGCCAGACGTCCAGCCGGGTCCCCGCGAGGGCGGGGCGGCGCAGCCCCGAGGCGCCGCGTCGGAAGGCGATGAGCGGGTGGCGGTCGGTGCGTACCCCCTCCGAGATCAGCCGCTCGGCCAGCGCGTTGCGCGTCTCGGACGTCTCGTCCGCGCGCTCCGACAACAGCCGCAGCGTCTCCGGCGCCAGGCGGAACGAGCGCTGCACACCCCGGGCCCCTGTCTCCGTCGATCCGGGTTCTCCGGTTGATCGTGCCATCGTGTGACCCATTGTATTACACGCGGTTGCAGCTGGGAGGTGCCGCTTGGGCGCCTCGACCGAGCGCAGGAACCAGGGGCCCACTCGCCGCGGACCTCACCAACCATCCCAACCCGCCGCCAGCATCGCTCTGCACGGCGGCATGACTGCCACCACCCCACCGGAGGCGCCGCTCGTCATCGGCCTCAGCGTCCTCTACGAGGACGAGCCCGACGGCCGCGTCATCGCCCACATCCCCCAGGTCCTGGGGGCCATCAGCCGCGGCGACGATCGCCGCTCGGCGCGCGCTGCCGTGCGCGCCGTGCTGCGGGACCTGATCGTCGGCTACCTCGAGCCCATCGAGCGGCTCGAGATGCTGCTCGCCGCCGAGCCGCTGCGACTCGTGATCGAGCCGTGAGCCGGACGCCGCGCTCAGCCATCGGCGCGCGCCCGCCGCGCGCCGCCGCCTCGTCCCCGTGGCGAGGCGCCCATCCCATCCATCGCTGCTCTGAAAGGAGTCCGCATGTCCCCGGCTCTCCCGGCGCCCGCCAATGGCGGCGCCGCCGCCCCGACGAGCGAACCGCCCGTCGGCCCGATGACCGATCCGCTGGCCATCGGCCAGGTCATGGCCCGCTCGGGCCTGTTTCCCGACATCACCCGCGTCAGCCAGGCCGTGGTCAAGGTCCTGGCCGGCCGCGAACTGGGCATCGGGCCGTTCGCGGCGATGTCCGACATCCACATCATCGAGGGCAAACCGGTCATCGGCGCGCGCATCCTCGCTGCGTTGGTGCGGCAGTCGGCCGTCTACGACTACGAGGTTGTCGAGTGGACCAACGAGCGCTCCGCGATCGACTTCTACCGCCACGGCCAGAAGCTCGAGCCCACGGTCACCTTCGATCAGGAGGACGCGAAGCGCGCCGAGCTCGACAAGCCCACGCGCGCCGGCAAGCCCTCCAACCACATGAGGTTCCCGCGCAACATGAAGTTCGCGCGGGCGATGTCCAACGGCGTCGGCCTGCACTGCCCCGACCTCACGGCCGGCGCCGCGGTCTAACACCCCTGACGAGCTCGGCGTCGACGACCCGGACGCCGACATCGCCCCCGTCGCGGACGACGGCGAGACCGACGGACGCCTCCCCGAGGCGCCACAGAACGGCGACCAGGAGGACGCCGGGGTCGTGACCGAGCGCTTGCGCGCGCTCACCGAGGCCGCGAAGGACAGCGCGGTGGCGACCGGCACGGTCGTCGAGCTGTGCCGCTTCTACTACGACCAGCCCGACCTCGCCGCCCTCACGGCGACCCAGGCGGCCGAGATGGCCGACCGCCTGTACTACGCGCATGGCGTGGGGGTCGACGATGCCAAGCTCGCTCGGCTGGCCGAGCGCGGACTGGCGCTTGAGGACCGCAGCCAGGCCGCCCAGGCAGCCGACGTCTGGCTGACCACCCGCGGCCGAGGCACGACCGCCGCAGACGCGCAGAGCTGAGTCGCCCTCAACGCGCCCGCGCTTGGCGGCCGGGCTCACCCCACGGCCGCACGCGGCCCCTCCCCCAGTCCGATCGGGCGTCCCGCGCGGACGACCTCGGTCGGAGCTGCACCTGACGACGCAGGGCGTCGCTTTAGCGGCGCCCCGCGTCTCCTCGTAACCAGAAAGGAGGCGGCATGGCCGCCACCGCTTCGCAGACCTCCGCTCCGATGCCGCACGGCGATGAGGAGGCGCTCTCCCGCGCCCACCACAAGCGCCTGTTGCGTCTCATCGCACGCGACGTCCCCGCCCGGCCTCAGATCATCGAGGACGCTTGCGCGTTCGCGTGGGCCGAGCTGCTCGCCCGCCAGCCCGAGCGCACCAGCATCGTCGGCTGGCTGCGCATCGTCGGGCGACGCGAGGCCATTCGCCTCGCCCAATGCGATCGCGTGACCGTCCTCATGAGTGCCATCGACCCTGACGGGGTCGGCGAGCACGCCCGGTCGACCAGCTGCCGACGGGCCGACGCGGGCGAGCACGGCGAGGCGCTCGAGGCGCTCGAGCTGCTCGCGGGGCTGCCCGAGCGCAAGCGCACCTTCCTGGCCGCCAAGGTCGCCGGCTGCAGCTACGACGAGATCGCCGCAGAGCTGAACGTCAGCTGGCTGACGGTCAACCGCCAGCTCGTTAGGGCAAGGGCGGCGCTACGCGAGGCGCGTGGCGGCAGTCCTGGCTAATGGACGCGACTCCGTTCCCACGTCACTGCGAAGGCCCGGTAGCCCGGGCCTTTCGCATTTAAGGGACCACCGACACGTGCGGCCATTGGTGCTGACGACAGCCTCTCCCGGCATGGCTCGCTTCCGCGCGTCATCCAACCGAGCAACCCCGCGACGGCGGCGCCCCTGTCGGTGTTGCCTCAGAGTGAAGACAGCGCAAGCCGGGCGCTGTCGCTCGCGGGCCGCAGGGAGCGCGTGTCTCCCCGCTGTACCGCCCGAGCGGGGCCCCGGTCTGAGCGCTACTTGGAGCCGAACACGCGCTCCAAGAGCGCGGTGTCTCCTGCCGTCTGGAACTTGACCAGCCGGCCGTCACGGTAGGTGAGCACGTCTGCTGAGTCTGCCTGCTCGCCACCGACGGTGATCTGTGTGAGCACGACGACACGATCCTCGTCAGAGAACCAATACTGCGGCGAGGTGGCAAAGCCCTTCGCGGCGAGCTGCGCCCACAACGCTCCGACCTCTTGCTTGCCCTTCGCGGTGCCGCTGATCGCGCTGTTGCCGGGCGTTATCCACTCGACGTCGTCCGCGATTCGGGCCATCGCGGCCTCGGCGTCACCCGCTGAAAACGCGGCGTAGGCCGCCTTGGCGGTCTCGACGTTCTGCTCTCCGGCCATCGACCGACCCTCTTCTCGTATCGGCGGGGAACGATGCTCCCCTGGTCCAGCGACACTAACCCACGCGTACCGAACGCACAGAGCTACGCCGCAGCACCCCGCCCAGCTCGCGGCCCCAAGCGAGGCCGATTACCGGGCGGGTCCGACCTCGCATGGCCGTATCACAGCCGGGCTTGGAGACGACCGTGTCGTCCGAAGCGGGAGCGCACGGCCGGTGCCCGGGCGCGACGTCAGATGCCCACGCCCCCGCCCCCGCCGTGCCCCCGCCTGCGCCGATGATGTTTCGCTTTTATGTCGTCGCTCTCGTCGAGGGCGTCGATGAGCGACTGCTGTCGCGGGACGACGGCCGTCACGGGCAGTCCGAGACGTTCGATCTGGCGGATGAGGTCGCGCCGCAGCCACTTCGAGCGCTTCTTGGGAAGCGTCGAGACGATGATTTCGTCGAAGTCTCCCTCGTGGATACGACGACGGGCACTCCCCGCCGCCGCTGTGCAAGCGATCTGGACAGCCGACGATCTCGACGACGCGGCCCGCCGCCCGGAGGGCACGCTCGTCGCGCCCGCGCGGACGGCGGTCGCCGAGCGCGCGCTCATCGGGGCGATAGCCGGATCCTGAACGCCGCGGCGCGCGCCGGCCGATAGCGTGCGGCCAACTCGCCGCGTCTCCCGGAGGTCGTCCATGCCGATCCAGCCACCGTCCCGCGAGGAGCTCGCCCAGGTCGCCAGCGCCTTCGAGCTCCACCTCACGGAGGAGGAGGTCGAGGCCTTCTACGCGCTCGCTGAGCCGACGGCGGCGGGCTACGCCCGCCTCGACGAGCTCGAGGACGAGACGCTGCCCGTCAAGTACGCGCGCGCCGACACCGGCCACCGGCCCACGGGCGAGGAGAACCCGTCCAACGGCTGGAGCTGGCGGTGCTCCATCCCCGGCGCTGCGGAGGGCCCGCTTGCGGGGCGCACCGTCGGCGTCAAGGACAACGTCTGCGTCGCCGACGTCCCGATGCTCAACGGCTCGCCGATCCTCGAGGGCTACGTGCCGCGCGAGGACGCGACGGTGGTGACGCGCCTGCTGGACGCCGGCGCCCACATCGTCGGCAAGACGGCGGTCCCCGCCTTCTGCTTCGACGGCGGTGGGCTGACGGGCTATCCCGAGCCCCAGCCCACCAACCCGCACGATCCCGCCTACTTGTGCGGGGCGTCGTCGAACGGCAGCGCCGCGGTCGTGGTCACCGGCCAGGCCGACATGGCGCTGGGCGGCGACCAGGGCGGCTCGATCCGCCTGCCGTCGTCGTGGAGCGGCTGCTGCGGGCACAAGCCGACGCACGGGCTCGTGCCCTACACGGGCATCTTCCCGATCGAGCTGACGCTCGACCACATCGGCCCGATGGCGCGCACCGTGGCCGACTGCGCGCTGATGCTCGAGGCGATCGCGGGCGAGGACGGCCTCGACCCGCGGCAGATCGGCGTGCGCACGCAGCCGTACGTGCCGGCGCTCGAGGCCGGCGCCGACGGGGTCCGGGTCGGGATCCTGCGCGAGGGCTTCGGCATCCCCGAGGTGTCCGAGCCCGACGTCGACGCGGCCGTGCGCGAGGCGGCCGCGGTCCTCGGGCGCTCCGGCGCGGTGGTCGAGGAGGTCTCGGTCCCCATGCATCTCGACGGGCTCGCGATCTGGAACGCCATCGCCCTCGAGGGCGCCACCGACCTCATGGTCCGCGGCGACGCCTTCGGCACCAACCACAAGGGCCACTACACGACCGACCTCGTCGACTTCTACGGCCGCGCGCGCCGCGAGCGCGCCGACCAGTACTCGATCACCGTGAAGATGACCGTCCTCATGGGCCACTGGCTGTCGGAGCGCTACCACCACCACTACTACGCCAAGGCCCAGAACCTCGGGCGCCGGCTGCGCGCCGCCTACGCCGCGGCACTCGAGCGCTGCGACGTCCTCGTGCTGCCGACCACCGCGATGAAGGCCATGCCGTTTCCGACCGGCGGCGGGCTCATGGAGGTCATCGGCGCCGCGCTGGGAAACCTGCACAACACCGCCGCGTTCGACGTCACGGGTAACCCGGCGCTCAGCGTGCCGTGCGGCATGTCCGACGGGCGGCCGATCGGGATGATGATCGTCGGGCGCCACTTCGACGACGCCACCGTGCTGCGGGCGGGACACGCGTATCAGCGGGCGAGCAGCGCGTAGTTGGTGCTGCACCTCCAAGGAGCCGAGCGCACCGACGGCCTCGTCGACGCCCTGCGCGCCCTGCTGGTCGATCCCCTGCCCGATCCTTGCGCCGGAAGTCATCGCCGTCCCGACGCGCGGCATGGAGCGCGGTCTCACGCAGTCGCTGTCGGCGGCGCCGTTGCGCGCGTTCGAGCGACCTTCGACGGATCTGCCCGGCGCATTCCTCGGTCGGGCGGAACTGGCAACCCGCCAAGAACTGCCCACGAAAGGCAAGCCGTTCAGTAAAGCGGGGCTGCGCGTCGAACCGCTAGGCGTCGCGCGAGCGCCCGTACGGTCAGGACCGATACTCGGGAACTGGGCCCCCTTCGGCGGAGGCCGGGGCGACGTCCGCCGCCCCGGCCTGGTAGCCGGTCACTGCAATAGCGCGTCGCGGGCCGCTTTCTTGCCCCCGTCCGCTCGCTTGGGTATCGCGTTCCGTCGAGAATCGCCTACGGAGTGCGGTTGCCGCAGAGCCCCGAGTTGTTCAGGCCGGTCTGGTAGCCGTTGGCGCCCGGCGCGTCGTTCGAGCCGGGGTAGTTGATCCCGAAGTCGTGGACGACATCGCCATTTGCGCCGAACGCGCCGAACGAGCCGTGACCCGCACAGACGGTGTTGCCGTTGGCTACGTCGAAGCCAGGCTGCTGCCCGTAGGCGGCGCTCGCGACGGTCGGGACGGCCAGAAGCGCCACCGTGGTGGCGATGGTGATGAGCTTACGCATAGGTAGGCCCCTTCCTTGGGTTGATTGGACTCGCCCCGGTGGGCGAGAGGGCCGGACGCCGATCCGTGAGCGCACGTCCGACCGTTGTCACTTGCTACAGCGCGGCCTGCGGTAGGTCGATGTAGCCCCTGGTCGTGCCGAAGCCAAGCTCGCCGAAGCGGACCGAGATCTGCTTTGAGAGCGCCGACGGCGGGACGTCGAAGACGACCTTGCTTCGCATCGTCGCGTCGGGCCCGATGTCGTCGAACCAAAACGGATCTGCGCCACTCCCGATGGCGGCGATCGTGCCGTCGGAGTCCGGCTTGTACGTGTTGCCGTCGATCTCGATCTGCACGATCTCGTCGGTCAGCGTGGCCGACTCATCGCGGTCGGAGCGGACCTTGAGGTTGACGATCACGAAACGACCGTCGGCCTTCTCGCCGAGGCCGTACTCGGTGTCGCCGATCGACTCGGCCGTCTTGACGCTGGTCACCTTCCAGTAGAGCGCGTCGACGCGCACCTGGTGACCCATGGCGACGTGCGGTGTGCAGTCGTCGGTGGCTCGGTTGACGCATGCGGCCTTCGAGCCGTCGGTGGATGCCGACGAGGCCGACGACCCGCCGCTCTCCTCCGTGGCCGCGCACCCTGCCAGGGCGCCCCCAAACAGCATGACGCCGACGAGCCGCGCGACCCCCCTCCGTGGGAACCTCATGGTGCCCTCCTTGGTGATGATGGAACTTCTGTTCGTGGACGGCCTGCCGCCTCCCGTGTGCGCCGCGCCTGCCCCATACGAGGTCACCGACGGCCCGGTCCACGAGCGACCATCGGGCGCGTCGGAGACGGCTCGCATCCGTACTTTCTCCGTCGGGCGTTAGGTGATCTACCGGAGGTCACACGCGGGGCCGGTCGAGCGGGTGGTCCTGCTCCCGTATCGGACGCCGATGACGACTTGCTGAGCACTGCTGACCAAGATGCGTCCGCAGTGTCACGCAGCTAACACGCGCTCTCACCGTGCCGCAGGCGCGACGCACGCGGCGGCGCCGGGGTCGAGCTCACCTGCGCCGCGATCTCGTACGTTTGCGCCCGGTCTGCGCCGACGCCCAGCCCGCGCGAGCGTGCCGTTGCACCTAGCTCGGGGATCTGGATCGGCCCGAACAGGCCGTCAAGAAGTGTCCACAAAGGCAAGCCGCTTTAGCCATCCGGAGCTGCGTGCGCGGGTCGAGGCGCTGCTGCGGCGGGCCGACGTGCGCCGGCGCCCGGGGCGGCTGCGCGTGGGCGAGCTCGACGTCGACGCGGTGGCGCGCGTCGTGCGCCTGCGCGGCGTGCCGGTCGAGCTCTCCCAGAAGGAGTTCGCGCTCGTGCGCACGCTGGCGTCGGACCCGACGCGCGTGTTCACCAAGGACGAGTTGCTGCGCACGATCTGGGCTTTCGCACCTTGGGCAGCACGCGCACCTTGGACTCGCACGCGTGCCGGCTGCGGCACAAGCTGGGCGGGGCGGGCGACCGCTTCGTG